>NZ_BHWB01000001.1 GCF_003865075.1 Bacteroides faecalis
AGATCAGGCACGTCGTGATTCTATTCTCAAAGTAAACATGGATTCTATCTGTAAAGGACTCCACCAAATATTTCCGGATAAAAGTGCAGCAGAATTTAAAGCGCATCTCAAAAAAGGACGTCAGGCAAAAAGTCGTAATTACCTGATCTATCCGAAGCGTATTTCATATATACAATATAAAGAGGTGAAACGTTTGCCCGTCTTTCGTTTGAATCCCTACAAAGGCGGATTCAAAGGACTGGCATTCAACCAACGCAAAAAACCATTCGGTTCATTGGCTGCACGTACTTTAGGTGATGTCTTTGCCGATACTGCACAAGGAGCTAAAAATGGAATCGAACTTGCTTACGACACTATCCTGAAAGGACGCGACGGATTGACTCATCGCCAGAAAGTGATGAATAAATATCTGAATATTGTAGATATTCCTCCAGTAGATGGCTGTGACTTGATTACTACCATTGATGTAGGTATGCAGGATATCTGTGAAAAAGCACTAGTAGACAAACTGAAAGAAATAAATGCCAGTGTAGGTGTTGTTGTTTTAATGGAGGTTGCTACTGGAGAAGTAAAAGCTATCGTCAATATGATGAAAGGAAAAGATGGTGAATATTATGAAATGCGTAACAACGCTATAAGTGATATGTTAGAACCAGGATCTACCTTCAAAACAGCTTCCATCATGGTAGCATTAGAAGATGGCTATATCACTCCTGACTACATTGTCGATACCGGTAATGGACAAAAGCCCATGCATGGACGTGTTATGAAAGACCATAACTGGCATCGCGGAGGATACGGAAAGCTAACTGTCACAGAGATTTTAGGAGTGTCTTCCAATGTTGGGACATCTAGCATTATCGACAACTTTTATAACAAAAATCCACAAAAATTTGTTGATGGATTAAAACGAATGAGCATCGACCAGACTCTTCATTTACAAATTTCCGGAGAAGGAAAGCCAAATATTCGTGGACCGAAAGAACGTTATTTTTCAAAAACCACTTTACCATGGATGAGTATCGGTTATGAGACACAGGTACCGCCTATAAATATCTTGACTTTCTATAATGCGATTGCCAATGATGGCGTATCTATACGCCCGAAGTTTGTAAAAGCAGCCATGAAAGATGGAGAAATAGTACAAGAGTTCCCCACAGAAGTCATTAATCCTAAAATTTGTTCGGATAAAACATTAGCGCAAATCCAAGAGATTTTGCGAAAAGTAGTCAGTGAAGGACTTGCTAAACCAGCTGGCAGCAAGCAATTCCATGTATCGGGAAAGACCGGAACAGCTCAAATTTCTCAAGGAACAGCAGGATACAAAACCGGAATAACAAATTACCTGGTTAGTTTTTGCGGATATTTTCCTTCGGAAACACCGAAATATAGTATGATTGTTTCCATACAAAAACCTGGGCTACCAGCTTCGGGAGGTTTAATGGCAGGTAGCGTATTCAGCAAAATAGCAGAAAGAGTTTATGCTAAAGACCTGCGACTGCCGCTTACAAGTGCGATTGATACAAACAGTGTCGTAATCCCCAACGTCAAAGCAGGAGAAATGCGATCTGCAAAACGGGTTTTGGACGAGTTGAATATCAAAACACAAGGTGAAATCTCTTCTTCTGGTAAGGAAGTATGGGGAAGTAGTCATGCAGCACCCAAAGCTGTGGTTTTGGAAAGCCGGAGTAATATGCAGAATTTTGTACCCAGCGTTATCGGCATGGGAGCAAAAGATGCGGTCTACCTACTTGAAAGCAAAGGACTGAAGGTTCGTCTGGTGGGTGTCGGTAAAGTAAGAAGCCAATCTATAGCAAACGGAACCGTAGCGAAAAAAGGGCAGACAATTACATTGGAAATGAGGAATTAAAAATGAAAAAAGAAGAACCAAATAAAGTTATGTTATTAAAGGAGTTACTGAAAGCAATACAACCAATACAGATATCCGGAGATTCAGAAATTGAAATCACCGGGATCAACATTGACTCCCGTCTGGTGGAAAAAGGACATTTATTCATGGCTATGCGTGGTACACAGACCGACGGTCATACCTATATACCTACTGCTATCGAAAAAGGAGCGGTAGCAATCCTTTGTGAAGATATGCCGGAAGAGCCAAAAGCAGGAATTACATATATCCAGGTGAAAGACAGTGAAGATGCAGTAGGAAAGATTGCCACAACTTTTTATGGGAATCCAACCTCCAAATTGGAACTGGTAGGTGTCACCGGAACAAATGGGAAGACTACGATTGCCACCTTATTATATGATACATTCCGTTACTTCGGATATAAAGTTGGACTAATCTCTACTGTATGTAATTATATTAATGATGAACCTGTTCCAACTGAGCATACTACCCCTGATCCTATTACACTAAATCAGTTGTTAGGACGAATGGCAGATGCAGGATGCAAATATGCTTTCATGGAAGTCAGTTCACATTCTATTGCACAAAAACGCATTAGCGGATTAAAATTTGCAGGAGGTATTTTCACCAATCTGACTCGCGACCACTTGGATTATCATAAAACAGTGGAAAATTATCTGAAAGCCAAAAAGAAGTTCTTTGATGAATTACCCCAAAATGCCTTTAGTCTGACTAATCTGGACGATAAGAACGGATTAGTGATGACACAGAATACACGTTCCAAAGTATATACCTATTCATTAAGAAGCCTCAGTGACTTCAAAGGACGGGTACTCGAATCACATTTCGAAGGAATGCTGCTCGATTTTAATAACCACGAGTTAGCTGTTCAATTCATAGGCAAATTCAATGCTTCCAATCTTTTAGCTGTATTTGGAGCTGCGGTATTATTAGGAAAGAAAGAAGAAGATGTATTATTGGCTCTCAGTACTTTGCACCCGGTAACCGGACGTTTCGATGCAGTTCGTTCTCCGAAAGGATTTACTGCAATCGTAGACTATGCACATACTCCGGATGCACTTATCAATGTATTGAATGCAATTCATGGAGTTCTTGAAGGTAAGGGAAAAGTGATTACTGTGGTAGGCGCTGGTGGTAACCGTGATAAAGGCAAACGCCCCATCATGGCCAAAGAAGCAGCCAAAGCCAGCGACCGAGTTATTATCACATCCGATAACCCGCGTTTTGAAGAACCACAAGACATCATCAATGATATGCTTGCCGGACTAGATACAGATGATTTAAAGAAAACCCTTAGTATCGCAGACCGTAAAGAGGCAATTCGTACAGCCTGTATGTTTGCAGAGAAAGGAGATGTAATCCTGGTTGCCGGAAAAGGGCACGAGAATTATCAGGAGATAAAAGGAGTAAAACATCATTTCGATGATAAAGAGGTATTGAAAGAGATTTTTAAATAATGAATCATTCTGCCGATAATTCGTAAAGAACAGGCATAATGACACATTGATAAACTGATAAATATTATGTTATACTATCTGTTTGAATGGCTACATAAGCTTAATTTTCCCGGAGCAGGAATGTTTGGATACACCTCATTCCGAGCTTTGATGGCAGTCATCCTTGCATTACTTATTTCAAGTATCTGGGGAGACAGATTCATTAATCTACTTAAGAAAAAGCAGATTACAGAGACCCAACGCGATGCAAAAATTGACCCGTTCGGTGTCAATAAAGTAGGTGTACCGAGTATGGGAGGTGTCATCATTATCGTAGCTATTCTTATCCCATGTCTGTTATTAGGTAAACTACACAATATATATATGATATTAATGTTGATTACTACCGTATGGTTGGGATCACTCGGATTTGCAGATGATTATATCAAGATATTCAAAAAAGACAAAGAAGGTCTACATGGAAAGTTTAAAATTATCGGCCAAGTAGGTTTAGGATTAATTGTAGGACTCACATTATACTTGAGTCCGGATGTGGTAATCCGGGAAAACATCGAAGTACATAAGCCTGGACAAGAAATGGAAGTAATACATGGAACCAATGACCTAAAATCGACTCAAACCACTATTCCTTTCTTTAAAAGCAACAACCTCGATTATGCAGATATCGTTGCCTTTATGGGTGACCATGCACAAGCAGCCGGATGGGTATTGTTTGTCATCATCACAATCTTTGTTGTTACCGCTGTATCAAACGGGGCCAATCTAAATGACGGAATGGATGGAATGGCAGCAGGAAATTCCGCGATTATTGGTATCACGTTAGGTATTTTAGCCTATGTATCATCCCATATTGAATTTGCCGGTTATTTGAATATCATGTATATTCCGGGATCGGAAGAACTAGTAATCTTTATTTGTGCCTTCATTGGTGCATTAATTGGTTTTTTATGGTACAATGCCTACCCTGCACAAGTTTTTATGGGAGACACAGGTAGTTTGACTATTGGGGGAATCATTGCCGTATTTGCTATCATTATTCATAAAGAATTACTGATTCCAATCCTATGTGGTGTATTCCTGGTAGAGAATCTGTCAGTGATCCTGCAACGTTTCTACTACAAGATAGGAAAACGGAAAGGAGTAAAGCAACGATTGTTCAAACGTGCACCGATTCATGATCATTTCCGTACTTCCATGAGTCTGGTAGAACCCGGATGTACAGTGATGTTTACCAAACCGGAACAGTTGTTCCATGAATCAAAGATTACCGTTCGTTTCTGGATTGTAACCATCGTATTGGCAGCGATCACTATCATAACATTGAAGATTAGATAACATATAAAAGTAGCAAGTATGAGGTATAAGCCGCAAGTACTCATACCTGTTACTAATACAAACCAAAACTTGCAGCAAGACTGAGTATTCAGTTACTATAACCAATACTCTTTTATCCTATATATATGAATACAGAAAACAGTAGCAAAGTTAACTTTGCTTCCTCTTCTTCGGAAAGAGCTGAAAAGAAGTCGAGAATTGTAATTCTAGGAGCTGGTGAAAGCGGAGCTGGTGCAGCCGTTCTTACCAAGACCAAGGGATTCGATACATTTGTTTCGGATATGTCCGCTATTAAAGACAATTATAAGGAACTGCTGGACAGCCATCAAATTGCCTGGGAAGAAGGACACCACACAGAAGAACTTATTCTGAATGCTGACGAGGTGATTAAAAGTCCCGGCATACCGAATGATGCGCCTATCATCTTGAAATTGAAAGCTCAAGGTACGCCAGTGATCTCCGAAATAGAATTTGCCGGACGTTATACAGATGCAAAGATGATTTGTATCACAGGATCTAACGGAAAGACTACAACTACTTCCCTGATCTACCATATTTTCAAAAGTGCAGGAGTAAACGTAGGGTTAGCCGGTAATATCGGAAAAAGTCTTGCTTTGCAGGTTGCTGAAGATCATCATGATTATTACATCATCGAATTGAGTTCATTCCAGCTGGATAACATGTATAATTTTCGTGCGAACATCGCCGTATTAATGAATATTACACCTGATCATCTGGACCGTTACGACCATTGTATGCAGAATTACATTGATGCAAAATTCCGTATCACTCAGAATCAGACGCCAGACGATGCATTCATCTTCTGGAATGACGACCCCATTATCAAACGGGAGCTTGCGAAACATGGTTTAAAGGCTCACTTGTACCCTTTTGCAGCTGTAAAAGAAGAAGGAGCTATCGCATACGTAGAGGACAAGGAAGTAAAGATAACAGAACCGATCACCTTCAACATGGAACAAGAAGAATTGGCTCTGACCGGACAACATAACTTATATAACTCTTTAGCAGCAGGAATCTCTGCCAACTTAGCCGGTATCACTAAAGAGAATATTCGGAAAGCACTTTCCGATTTCAAAGGAGTGGAACACCGTTTGGAAAAAGTAGCACGTGTACGTGGAATCGATTTCATCAATGACTCTAAAGCAACAAATGTCAATTCCTGCTGGTACGCCTTGCAAAGCATGACTACCAAAGTGGTATTGATTCTCGGTGGAAAAGACAAAGGCAATGATTACACCGAGATAGAAGACTTGGTACGTGAAAAATGCTCGGCATTGGTATACCTAGGACTTCATAACGAAAAGTTGCATGATTTCTTCGACCGTTTTGGTCTTCCAGTGGCTGACGTACAAACGGGAATGAAAGATGCAGTAGAAGCTGCCTACAAACTAGCTCAAAAAGGCGAAACCGTATTATTAAGTCCTTGTTGCGCTTCATTCGACCTCTTTAAGAGTTACGAAGATCGCGGCGATCAATTTAAGAAGTACGTCCTCGCCCTTTAATTACCTATTTTTAATTTTTAATTCTCAATTAAAAAGATGGATTTATTAAAGAACATATTCAAAGGTGACAAGGTAATCTGGATTATCTTCCTCTGTCTCTGCCTCATCTCGATTATCGAGGTGTTTTCGGCAGCTTCAACGCTAACCTATAAAAGCGGTGACCATTGGGGACCTATTACACAACACTCTATCATTCTGATGGTAGGCGCTGTAGTAGTGGTATTTCTACACAATGTGCCTTATAAATGGTTCCAGGTATTTCCTGTTTTCCTATACCCGCTTTCCCTGATCTTATTGGCATTTGTCACGCTGATGGGTATCATTACAGGAGACCGTGTCAATGGAGCTGCTCGTTGGATGACTTTCATGGGACTACAATTCCAGCCTTCAGAGTTGGCAAAAATGGCGGTTATCATTGCCGTCTCATTCATTTTGTCCAAGAAACAGGATGATGAAGGAGCCAATCCGAAAGCCTTTAAATATATCATGATTATCACCGGACTGGTGCTTATATTGATCGCACCGGAAAACCTTTCAACAGCTATGCTATTGTTCGGAGTGGTATTCATGATGATGTTCATCGGGAGAGTATCCTCCAAAAAATTACTAATGTTGATGGGAGGACTTATACTCGTAGTAGGGCTTGGCGTAGGAACAGTGATTGCTATTCCTGCAAAAACATTGCACAATACTCCCGGACTCCATCGTCTGGAAACCTGGCAAAACCGTATCAAAGGTTTCTTTGACAAAGAAGAGGTACCTGCTGCAAAATTTGATATTGACAAAGATGCACAGATCGCACATGCACGCATCGCTATTGCAACAAGTCATGTAGTCGGTAAAGGACCGGGAAACTCGATTCAACGCGACTTCCTTAGCCAAGCATTCTCTGACTTTATCTTTGCCATTGTTATCGAAGAGATGGGACTGATAGGAGGAGCATTTGTCGTATTCTTATATCTCTGTCTGTTAATGCGTGCAGGAAGAATCGCACAAAAATGTGAACGGACTTTTCCTGCCTTTCTTGTAATGGGAATTGCCTTATTGCTAGTATCACAAGCGATATTAAATATGATGGTTGCTGTCGGTTTGTTTCCTGTGACAGGACAACCTCTACCCCTGATAAGTAAAGGAGGTACAAGTACATTAATTAATTGCGCTTATATCGGAATGATATTAAGCGTCAGCCGATATACTGCCCATTTGGAAGAACAAAAAGCACACGATGCGCAGATTCAGATGCAAATAGCAGCTGGTACCTCTGATTCGGAAGCACAGACAGCTGCCGAACCGACTGCACAGATTCTGAATAGCGATGCTAAATTCGAAGATGAACAGGACAGTCATAAAAGCTGATAGATCAGCAATAAAAGAAACGATGAAGGATGAACAGGAAAGAAGAAAGGATTAGTATGGAAAAAGAACTTAGAATTATTATCAGTGGTGGAGGAACGGGAGGTCATATTTTCCCGGCTGTATCCATTGCCAACGCAATAATCGAATTACGTCCGGATGCAAAAATACTTTTTGTAGGTGCCGAAGGACGAATGGAAATGCAACGGGTTCCCGATGCAGGTTATAAGATAATCGGGCTTCCAATCGCTGGATTCGATCGCAAACATTTATGGAAAAATGTAGCTGTACTCATGAAGTTGGTACGTAGTCAATGGAAAGCACGTCGTATCATCAAAAACTTCCGTCCGCAAGTAGCGGTAGGTGTAGGAGGTTATGCCAGCGGTCCTACATTAAAGACAGCGGGGATGATGGGAGTTCCTACTTTAATCCAGGAACAGAACTCTTATGCAGGGGTAACTAATAAGTTATTGGCACAGAAAGCCAGAAAGATATGTGTAGCGTATGAAGGAATGGAGAAGTTTTTCCCTGCCGATAAAATCATTATGACAGGAAATCCGGTTCGCCAGAATCTGACAAAGGATATGCCTTCCAAAGACGAAGCACTCCGTTCATTTCATCTGCAATCCGGTAAGAAGACAGTATTAATTTTAGGAGGTAGTTTAGGAGCTCGTACTATTAATAATTCATTGATAGCCGGATTATCTGTAATCAAGGCTAATAGTGATGTACAATTTATCTGGCAAACCGGAAAGTTCTATCATTCGCAAGTCATGGAAGCCATAAAGGCTACAGAAGAACAGCCAAATTTATTTGTAACCGATTTCATCAAGGACATGGCTGCTGCATATGCTGCTGCCGATTTGGTCATTTCACGTGCAGGAGCCGGCTCTATTTCTGAATTTTGCCTATTGAACAAGCCTGTTGTCTTAGTTCCTTCCCCCAATGTTGCAGAGGATCATCAAACTAAAAATGCACTGGCTCTTGTAAACAAGCAGGCTGCAATCTATGTAAAAGATAGCGAAGCAGAAAATACGTTGCTGGATATAGCTTTAGCAACTGTGAGCGATGATCGTAAATTAAAAGAGTTGAGTGAAAATATCTCCAAACTGGCTTTGCCTGATTCTGCAAGAATCATTGCACAGGAAGTGATAAAGCTAGCAGAAGAATCTCTGTAATCCATACCTGATATCATAAAATAAAACAGTGAAAACAATGAATATTGAATCCATAAAATCAGTCTATTTCGTAGGTGCCGGAGGTATCGGCATGAGCGCACTCGTACGTTATTTTCTTTCCAAAGGAAAAATCGTAGCCGGATATGACCGTACCCCTACTCCATTGACTGAGAATCTTATAATTGAAGGTGCACAAATACATTATGAAGAAAACGTTCATCTGATTCCGGAAAGTTGCAAAGACAAAGAAACAACATTGGTAGTATTAACTCCTGCTGTTCCTCACGAACACAAAGAAATGGAGTATTTCCGTAATAATGGATTTGAGATACAAAAACGTGCACAGGTATTAGGAACAATCACCCGTTCGAGTAAAGGATTATGCATAGCAGGTACACATGGTAAAACAACTACTTCTACTATGGCTGCACACCTGCTATATCAATCACATATAGAATGTACCGCTTTCCTCGGAGGTATCTCAAAGAATTACGGAACTAATCTGTTGCTTTCCCAGAAAAGCCCCTACACAGTAATCGAAGCAGATGAGTTCGACCGTTCATTCCATTGGTTATCTCCTTATATGTCAGTCATCACAGCAACCGATCCTGACCATTTGGATATTTACGGAACAGAGGAAGCTTATTTGGAGAGTTTTGAACACTATACAACCCTGATTCAACCAGGAGGTGCATTGATTATCCGTAAAGGAATCGCTTTGCAACCTAAAGTACAAGCAGGGGTTCATGTATATACATATTCACGCAACGAAGGAGACTTCCATGCTGAAAACATTCGCATCGGAAACGGAGAAATCTTCATCGACTTTGTCGCTCCTGATACGCGAATCAACGATATCCAGCTTGGAGTTCCCGTTAGTATCAATATCGAAAACGGAGTAGCCGCGATGGCACTCGCCCACTTGAACGGAGCAACTGACAAAGAGATTAAACAAGGAATGGCAAGTTTCCATGGCGTAGACCGTCGTTTTGACTTTAAAATAAAGAACGACAAGATCGCATTCCTAAGCGACTACGCTCATCATCCTGCTGAAATCAAGCAAAGCGTACAGTCTATCCACGAACTTTATAAAGATAAGAAGATCACAGCGATCTTCCAGCCACATCTTTATACCCGTACTCGCGACTTCTACAAGGACTTTGCAGACAGCCTTTCCTTACTGGACGAAGTCATTTTGATAGACATCTATCCAGCTCGTGAAACACCTATTCCAGGTGTTACCAGCAAGTTGATTTATGACAATCTCCGCCCGGGTATCGAAAAAAGTATGTGTAAAAAGGAAGAAATACTGAACATTCTGAAAGATAAAAACATTGAAGTATTGATTACCTTAGGCGCCGGAGACATTGACAACTATGTTCCCGAAATAAAGAAACTATTGGAAATGAAAGTTCTTCATTCTTAATGAATAAAATTATGGTAAAGAGAATCCTTCTGTTCATTGTCATGCTGGTGCTTATAGCCTACCTCGGTATAGCTATAACTGCCTTCAACCGTAAGCCTGCCGATCAGACTTGCCGGGATGTGGAGTTAGTGATCAAGGATACCGCTTATGCAGGCTTTATCACCAAAGACGAATTGAAAGGTGTCCTTCAAAACAAAGGTATATATCCCATCGGGAAAAAGCTGGAACGCATCTCCACTAAATCGTTGGAACGCGAACTAAGTAAACATCCGCTCATTGCAGAAGCAGAATGCTATAAGACACCTAGCGGAAAGGTTTGTGTCGAAGTAGCGCAACGCATTCCTATCCTTCGTGTTATGAGTAGCAATGGTGAAAATTACTATCTCGATAATAAAGGAACCATCATGCCACAGGAAGCGAAATGTGTCGCTCACCGGGCAATTGTCACCGGAAATGTAGAAAAGTCGTTCGCAATGAAGGATTTATATAAGTTTGGTGTATTTTTGCAAAACAATAAGTTCTGGGATGCCCAGATAGAACAAATCAATGTGTTGTCCGACCGCACTGTCGAACTGGTGCCACGTGTAGGAGATCACCTTGTCTATCTCGGAAAACTGGAGAATTTTGAGAATAAGCTTTCACGCCTAAAGATATTTTATGAGAAAGGACTTAATCAGGTAGGCTGGAACAAGTATTCACGCATCAATCTAGAGTTTAGTAACCAGATTATTTGTACAAAACGAGAATAATAACAAATAAAAAGATATGGCAACAACAGAATTTATCGCCGCGATTGAACTCGGTTCATCGAAGATAACCGGTGTGGCCGGAAAAAAGAACAGTGACGGAAGCATGCAGATTTTGGCATATGCTCAAGAAGACTCTTCAACGTTTATCCGTAAGGGAGTCATCTTTAACCTTGACAAAACCGCACAAAGCCTGACTTCTATCATAAACAGACTGGAAGGTGAATTGAATAACTCAATCGCCAAAGTATATGTAGGCATTGGTGGACAATCGCTCCGCACAGTCCGTAATGTAGTGAGTCGCGACCTGGAAGAGGAAGCCATCATATCGGAAGAACTTGTAAACGCTATCGGTGACGAGAATATCGCTATTCCGGTGGTTGATATGGATATATTGGACGTAGCGCCACAAGAATATAAAGTAGGTAATAACTTACAAGCCAATCCGATTGGCTTAGTAGGAACCCATATTGAGGGTCGTTTCCTTAATATAGTAGCCCGTTCTTCTGTACGCAAAAACCTGGAACATTGTTTCCAACAAGCAAAAATCGAGATTGCCGATCAACTGATTGCACCATTGGTTACAGCGAATGCCGTATTGACAGAAAGCGAGCGCCGTTCGGGATGTGCATTGATCGACTTCGGAGCTGATACAACTACCATCTCAATTTATAAAAATAATATTCTTCGTTTCCTGACTGTTCTTCCATTGGGAGGAAACAGCATCACACGCGATATCTGCACCCTGCAAATGGAGGAAGAAGAAGCAGAACGTCTGAAGAAAGCATACGGAGATGCGTTATACGAAGAAGACGAAAACGAAGAACCCGCTACCTGCAAACTGGATGACGAAAGCCGCACGATTGAGCTGGGTAAACTTAATAACATTATCGAAGCACGTGCCGAGGAAATCATAGCCAATGTATGGAATCAAATCCAGCTTTCGAGCTATGAAGATAAGTTGCTGGCTGGCATTATCATGACCGGTGGAGCAGCTAACCTGAAGAATCTGGATGAAATGTTACGCAGACGCAGCAAAATAGAAAAAATACGATTAGCTAAATTGCCTCGTAATACAGTTCATGCTTCTAACAATATGCTAAAAAAAGACAGTTCTCTGAATACAGTCTTCGGCCTTCTCTTTGAAGGTAATCAGAACTGTTGTTTAACGGAGACTACTTATAAAGCTCCAGTTGTTACTCCTAAAGCAGAACCGGAAATTCACCAGACAGTGGATATGTTCGAAGACGACAAAGAACTGCAAGAGCAAGCCCGATTAGCAAGAATCAAGAAAGACGAAGAAGAAAGAGAAGCCAAACAAGCTGCTAAAGAGGCTGCTAAAGAAAAGGAGAGACTTCGCAAACTGAAGGAGAAAGAAGAAAAGGAAAAACGGAAACGGGAAGCCGGTCCAAGTTGGATCCAGCGAAAGATTGATTCGCTGACAAAGGAAATCTTCTCTGATGATGATATGAAATAATTCAAAATTCAATAAGATATGGACGAGATAGTACAATTTGATTTCCCGACCGACTCGCCGAAAATCATAAAAGTAATCGGTGTAGGTGGCGGTGGCGGTAACGCTGTAAACCATATGTACCGGGAAGGTATACATGACGTAACGTTCGTTCTTTGCAATACGGACAACCAAGCTTTGGCGGAATCACCTGTTCCGGTAAAACTGCAATTGGGCCGTAGCATTACACAAGGACTTGGTGCCGGCAACCGTCCCGAACGGGCACGAGATGCCGCTGAAGAAAGTATTGATGATATAAAAACTCTGTTGAATGATGGTACCAAAATGGTATTTATCACAGCCGGAATGGGAGGAGGTACCGGAACCGGTGCAGCTCCGGTTATTGCCCGTATCGCCAAAGAAATGGATATTCTGACGGTAGGTATTGTTACTATTCCATTCATCTTCGAAGGAGAAAAGAAGATTATTCAGGCGTTGGATGGTGTAGAACGTATCGCTCAGCATGTAGATGCATTGCTGGTCATCAATAACGAACGTCTACGTGAAATATATGCGGACCTTACCTTTATGAATGCATTTGGTAAGGCTGATGATACTTTGTCTATTGCTGCTAAGAGTATTGCCGAAATTATCACCATGCGCGGTACAGTCAATTTGGACTTTGCTGACGTAAAAACAATCCTGAAAGATGGTGGAGTTGCTATCATGAGTACAGGATTCGGAGAAGGAGAAAATCGCGTAACGAAAGCTATTGATGATGCACTGCACTCTCCATTGTTGAACAACAATGATATCTTCAATGCTAAAAAGGTAATGCTGAATGTGTCTTTCTGCTCAACATCCGAGTTGATGATGGAGGAAATGAACGAAGTGCATGAATTCATGAGTAAATTCCGCGAAGGAGTGGAAGTGATCTGGGGTGTCGCCATGGACAACTCACTGGAAGGCAAGGTAAAGATCACCGTATTGGCAACGGGATTCGGCGTAGAAGATGTGCCGGGTATGGATAGTCTGCACGAAGCTCGAAGCCAGGAAGAAGAAGAACGTCAATTAATGCTGGAGGAAGAAAAAGAAAAGAACAAAGAACGTATCCGCAAAGCATATGGAGAAAGTGCCAATGGTATTGGTAGCAAGAGTCTCCGTAAACGCCGTCATATCTATCTCTTTAACATCGAAGATTTAGATAATGATGACATCATTGCTATGGTGGAAGACTCTCCTACTTACCAACGGGATAAGACAACTCTTACCAAAATTAAAACAAAAGCCGCTCTCGAAGAGGAAGTAGCAACAGAAGAGGCTACTGATAGTGACGGAGTTATTACTTTCTAGTAATTTAGATTATATAAAGATATGGATTTATTTGAAAAAGTCAGCGAAGACATAAAAAACGCAATGAGGGCGAAAGATAAAGTAGCCTTAGAAACTCTGAGAAACATAAAGAAGTACTTCTTAGAAGCAAAAACAGCTCCGGGAGCCAATGATACTTTGACAGATGACGCAGCTTTGAAGATTATCCAGAAACTGGTAAAACAGGGAAAAGATGCTGCTGAGATCTACATTGGACAAGGACGCCAAGATTTAGCTGATGTAGAATTGGCACAAGTAGCAGTTATGGAAACTTATTTACCTAAACAAATGTCTACCGAAGAACTGGAAGCTGCATTGAAAGAAATCATTGCAGAAGTAGGTGCTACTAATGGAAAGGATATGGGTAAAGTCATGGGCGTTGCCTCCAAGAGACTTGCAGGACTCGCTGAAGGTCGTGCCATCTCTGCAAAGGTAAAAGAACTGCTGGGATAAAGTTTCTCCAAACGCATTTCTCCATTCAAAATATGGGGCTGTCCGCATTTTTCGGATAGCCCTTTTTGATTTCTGCAAAATTCTGTTCCGGCTATCCGGGAATAAATACCTCTTCACGTCTAATTAATCAAAAAGTTCCTTCAATACTTCCAAAGATTTCAATGCCGGAAAATCCGATAGATGTAAGCGATAATAATCATTTATGATTGTCAGGCAACGGATACGCTCTGTACGGTTCATACCAAAAAGATGCATCGTATCATAGTTCATACGCATCAGCTGACGGAGCCGTCCTGCTTCTTCCGGATTAATATAAAAAGAATGTAACTGAGGACGCGTAGAAATAAAACAAGCATTCAACAAATCGAAATAATCGCCCATATGATAATCTTCGAGATTTGGGTAAAGCCCCAGAAAACGGGAAAGACGCATCAAAAATACTAAATGGAAATTGGCAAAGCCATCTCTACACTCATCCAACCATATAACCGAATGTTCCAAATAGGCAAACAACGGGCGGTTCTCTGCTTCTTCCCGTACTGCACGATAAAGAAATTCAGCCAAAAAAAGAGCCATCGAGGATTTATACGGATCATATGGAATAGAGGAAAAAGGATAGAAAGATTTTGCTTCTTTAATACGATAAAGTGTGGCATTCGGACGATAATCAGCCTCAAACTCAATAAAAGCCAGTGGCTGGAATAATACAGACTTGACCGCTGCTTTACGCGAACGTGGCACTGCCACTAAAAAGGAAGCTCTTCCAGATAACTCAGTATATATATCTACAATAATAGAAGTATCATTGTATTTAAGCGTGTGTAGAACTATTCCTCTTGTTTTTTGCAGCATAAGCTCATTGTTATAAATAAAACCATGTGAGCAAAGTTAATATTAAAATTTTGGTTGCCCTTATTCTCTAATAAAATTTGTCCGGTTTATGTAGGATTAGATAATATTCAATAAATAATCTCATATTTTTATGTAACTTGCCAAAGTTAATCAATGAAACAAGAGAAATATTATCATTTCATCTTTATTTATATTAAAAGAACAATCTGAAAAGCGAAAAAGTCATTACCATCTTTATAAGTAGCACTTTCAACGATATGCAAGCGGAACGTGATTATATACGAAAATTTGTTTTGCCCAGATTAGAACATGAATTAGCTCGCACTAACATCATCCTTCAAATAACCGATTTACGCTGGGGAGTAGATACCCGAAGCGTTGAAGAGAACCAACGCGAAGCAACCGTTCTCCACGTCTGCTTAAATGCTATACGAAATACACGTCCATTTTTCATCAGATTAATATAGGCGACAGATATGGTTGGATTCCAGACAACAGTCGTTGGACATCTATTCTAAACACACTAAAGCCAGAAGAGAAGTCTCTCCTTGGAGAAACGAGTGGAAAAAGTGTAACCGAAATGGAAATTGTATTCGGAGCCATTGGCAATTCACAAGTATTACCACACAGTTTATTCTTTTTCCGTTCCGAAAATTCCTACAAAAATATTCCCAAAAATAAGTTAGCACTTCTACGAGATGAATGCTCTTCTTCCCCACAACAAAAGATTAAGGCAACAAAACTTAAAACGCTTAAACAAAGAATCAAAGATACTTGTATAGCTAATAATTATGAAAACAATTTGTTTGAGGTATACAGTAAATTGGGATGTAGAGAAGGAAACATTCTCCCAACTTGAGAATTCGGTGATAGACTTTATAATGCATTACTAAGAGAAATAAAAGAAGAAATAGATGATGCTGATTATCAAATGACTTTTTCCCCACTTTGGCAAGAAGAAAATACACTGGAATCGTTTATCATTGATAAAACAAAATATTTCAAAGGACGACAAAAACTGATTGAAAAATTAGAAAAATTCTTATTACATAAAGCTTCGGCATCGGACATTTTGAATGAAACAAAAGGATACATTCTGACAGGATTTTCCGGTTGTGGAAAAAGTGCAGTGTTTAGTATGCTATGCCGTCATCTAGAAGCATTAAAGGAAGAAAAAAACTAGTTATTTTATCACACTCAGCAGGCATCACTCCCTCTTCTATTTCAATAGAGGAAACGCTTGAAAGATGGTGCAATAACATACAATCGGTTTTAGGCATGCCCCATAAAAAGGGAAACTCTCAGTATTTTACTCAGCTAATTGTACGTCTTCAAATGAAAGGTTACCAACCTATAATATTGATTGATTCATTAGATAGTTTTCTACCATCACACATTTTAAACAGATTCCATCTTCTTCCGGATAATATTCCTTGTTTTTGTACATCACTTCCGGAAGTAATTCCTCCAGTCTTAGTACAAAAGATGAAATTCAAAGTAATGAATATAGATTCTCCAACAGAACAAGAGGCACGAATGGTCATCACAGAAGTTATGAAGAAGAACAATAAACAATTCCCCGAACTGTTAGTAGAAGAATTATTAGCTTTAAAAGACGAGAAAGAAATTCCTTCGTATTCCTCTCCTTTATGGTTACAAATGTGTCTATCCATTCTGTTAGAGCTTGGTGAAGAAGATTTTAAAGCGATACATCGGGAACAGTTGGAACAGGAAGATGAAAAGATTGAAGCTTTCTTGCTAAAAACAATAAAAGGGTTCCCAACAGATGTCAATGGATTATTCCAGCAATTACTGCAATTAACTTATCATTACTTCAATAAAGATCTATCTCAGGAGATACTAAGTCTTATCCGCTTTATCACGATTTGGCATCAACGAGAAAGATATGGAATGTTTGCTGGGCACTCGTTGGAATGCTCTGGAATTTGCAAACCTTCAATGCTGGATGAGACACTTTATCAATAATAACTTTTACAAGAGCTGGAACTTCTCACATAATAAGTTACGGGAAAGCATGTTGCAATCCGACCCTGAATATATTCGCAACATACAGCAAAAGCTATTTGATTATTTATTAGAAAAAACAGAAGAAAATAAAGATTCACTTAAAGAATTGATTTATCAGTGTATAATGAATAAAGAATTCGAACAATTCTATTATTTCATTTATCAAAGATACGAATATGATTACATTGAAGATATAATAAATAATTGGTTATTAGTAGAGTACCCTGAGGACACATTTGCCTTTATAGAACAATTCATAACTCATTATACAAAAGAAGAAGCCAACGAATGGTTGGCTTATATCATAAAAAATTTGATTTACGATGGTAGAAGAAATTCAGAAAGCAGACAATACACCCAAGCCCGCCAACTTATTGATATGGGATTAAGTTTATATCCTAAAGAAAAATTAATTGAAGGAAATGATAGCATATTGAGGAATTATTTCGTTTTATGCGAAATGGATTCAGAATATTATGCCAGTATCAATCAATCACTTGAATGCAAAAGAATTCTTGAAGAAGCATCTGGTATTTTTTCCATCAATAGAATAAAATACCAAGCGACCTTTCTCAATGCGAATTTTGAATGTACCTATTTCTATTGTTGGAATAATTATATTCATATTCTTTATATGCAACAAAACAAAGAAGATTATAACAACATGTTCAATCAATTCTTCCAAGAATTATTATGGTTTTATGACCATCAGGAAATCAATCAATACACACCTATTTCTATAAGATTCAATTTATTTAATCAATACATACGCCCGTTTGTCCGATATGAACTAATGACTAATAAACAGAAAATTGACTATTCTCAAAAGTTCCAAGAAAAAATAATGCTTTGGAAAGACTATCTAACAAAAGAATTACGAAAAACAGATGATTTTGCAAAATGTATATTGAAAACATTAAAACACTATGTAGCATTCTTTGAAGAAAAACAATACAATCCGACCCCTCTCATCAATTTCATTATAGATAATAGTTATAGAATGGGAAATATTAGTTTTCTCGATATTCTCAAGAGTTCATCCACCCAAATGAATATACCAGAAACAAGGAATCAGATTGAAAACCTAATAATACAAGAAAAGTATGAAGCCAAATTCACTATTGAAGAATATAAAGGAGAAGATGAAGATTTTAATATAGATGATATAGAAATTAATGATGCCAACGAAATAGAAAGTGATAAGGAATCTTTCAAAGAGGAAGAGATCTCCGATGTATCTAAAGAAATTTGTAAAACGGAAAAATATTAGGAAGAATGTATCGCATCATTTGATTGGGATGATACCGAACTCTTTATCGATCCAGAAATATTACATAATTTCTATAAACACTTTATATACCTTGCATCCCTATATTTCTATGACAAAAAAGATCAAAAGGGATTGGCTACCTTAAACTTATTATCATCATTACTCATCAAGAAGTCACTTTATATAGCTGATAACTATGTAGTGAACAAGGATAAAATGAAAGATTCAATAGATTTAAGTAGCCAATATGAAAAGTTGGGTTACCATCAAGAATGTAGAAACTTACTCGAAATCATATGCCAAAAGATCTATCCGAGTTTTCTACATCATATAGATCATGAACAAGTAAAGATTCCCTTTATTCGCCTAATACATTGGTATGAAAATCATCAACTCGTCAAAGAAAGCTTTGATCTCCAGAAAAAGTTATTTGAACTAACATATAGGCATTTTAAAGAGTATGCATATTATTCTCACAATCAAGCCAATAATGATTTATATTATGCTTCACAAGTCTATAAATATCTTCTCGATGATTATGAATGTGCAAAAGAAACAGAGAAGGCAAAAATTCTAAAAATAAAATGGGCTGAGCTAATCCAAATCAGCCAAATTAAATCTATCAAAGATAAAAAGCTGACACGTTATCAACACATTCGGCCTATGCACGAGAATATGAGAGCAGTAGCTATTAAAACTACCCAAAATAGAATTTGGAATAATTCGAGATGGAATTTTATTAATAAGAACAACAAAAGATTCTTAACCAAGAGTTGTACAATGATGTAGGCAATTTCCATGAAGGACTAGCCTGGATTTGCTCCGGTGATTCTAATGCATATTATGGATTCAAAGGACTTCAATTTGGTTTTATAGACCAAACAGGGAAGATTATTATTCCAATGACTTATGATGACGCTACCTCATTTTATAACGGAAAAGCATTAGTCTATCAAAAAAAATGTTCTATATAAATAAAGAAGGACAATGGATAGAAGACTTCTAACTTAGACAAGTTATAATATAATAAGGTAGGAGTACAATCTATTATTATATATTTTTCGAATGAGAGAAATATATAATATAAGAGTAAAAACTGATATTACCCTGATTTTCAATAGACATAGCTATACAACAAACAAAATAGCAACATAATATCAAAAAAAAATCTATTAATTATTTGTCAGTTTCAAAAAAGTTCATACCTTTGCATCCGCAATCGAGAAACAACCTCTGCTTCGAGAAAGCAAACTGCAGAAATGCAACAATAGGATGGCCCGTTCGTCTATCGGTTAGGACGCAAGATTTTCATTCTTGAAAGGGGGGTTCGACTCCCCCACGGGCTACAAGTTAAAAGAATAAAGAACTAAAAAATAGATTAGTCGAGATGGCAAATCACAAATCATCGCTGAAAAGAATCAGACAAGAAGAGACTAGAAGACTTCACAACAGATATTATGGTAAAACCATGAGAAACGCTGTTAGAAAACTTCGTGCAACTACAGATAAAGCAGAAGCAGTTGCAATGTATCCAGGCATTACAAAGATGTTGGATAAATTAGCCAAGACAAATGTTATTCACAAAAACAAGGCTAATAATCTGAAATCTAAGCTGGCTCTTTATATCAATAAGCTCGCTTAATAATAGAAATTAAATAATTCTATAATAGCACTCAGGCTGAACTTTTAAGTTCGGCCTTTTGTATTTTAAGACATTCAAGATCAAGACTATCTCACAAAAAGAGAATCCACACATATTCTTTATTTTTCACCTTTCATTCTTCGCCAAATCGACATTTTTCACTATATTTGCTCTGTTATTATAACTTAGAAAGGTAATTATGAGCGAAGAACAAATCACTCCCAATAACGGGTCATATTCTGCGGATAGTATCCAAGTATTGGAAGGTCTCGAAGCAGTAAGAAAACGCCCTGCGATGTACATTGGTGACATCAGCGTCAAGGGTCTTCATCATTTGGTATACGAAATCGTTGACAACTCTATTGACGAAGCATTGGCCGGCTATTGCGACCACATTGAAGTAACTATCAATGAAGATAATTCAATCACAGTTCAGGACAACGGACGTGGTATCCCAGTCGATTATCATGAAAAAGAGAAAAAGTCGGCATTGGAAGTAGCCATGACTGTGTTGCACGCTGGAGGTAAATTCGACAAAGGTTCGTATAAAGTATCCGGGGGGTTGCATGGTGTAGGTATGTCTTGTGTGAACGCACTGTCTACGCACATGACTACACAAGTATTCCGTAATGGGAAAATCTATCAGCAGGAATACGAAATTGGTAAACCGCTTTATTCTGTGAAGGAAGTCGGCATTTCCGAGATTACAGGTACTCGTCAGCAATTCTGGCCGGACGATACTATCTTTACTGAAACAGTATATGACTATAAGATTCTTGCAGCCCGTTTGCGTGAATTAGCTTACTTGAATGCAGGTCTTCGCATTTCTTTGACCGACCGCCGGGTAGTGAATGAAGACGGCAACTTCAAGAGTGAAAATTTCCATTCGGAAGAAGGCTTGAGAGAATTCGTACGTTTTATCGAATCCTCACGTGAACATTTGATCAATGATGTTATCTATCTGAATTCAGAGAAGCAGGGAATTCCTATTGAGGTAGCAATCATGTACAATACCGGATTTTCGGAAAATGTACATTCCTATGTCAATAATATCAATACCATTGAAGGTGGTACACATCTTGCGGGTTTCCGTCGTGCGCTGACCCGTACATTGAAAAAATATGCAGAGGATAGCAAAATGTTGGAAAAAGTAAAAGTCGAGATCTCAGGAGATGACTTCCGCGAAGGACTGACTGCTGTTATTTCTGTAAAAGTAGCTGAACCACAGTTTGAAGGACAGACCAAAACTAAGTTGGGAAACAACGAAGTAATGGGAGCAGTAGACCAAGCTGTAGGCGAAGTTCTAGCTTACTATCTGGAAGAACATCCAAAGGAAGCCAAAACGATTGTAGACAAAGTGATTCTGGCAGCTACTGCACGCCATGCTGCAAGAAAAGCACGCGAGATGGTACAGCGCAAGTCTCCAATGTCCGGAGGTGGTTTGCCTGGTAAACTTGCTGACTGTTCGGACAAGGATCCTTCAAAATGTGAGTTATTCCTTGTCGAGGGTGATTCGGCAGGTGGTACTGCTAAACAAGGACGCAACCGTATGTTCCAAGCTATCCTTCCACTACGTGGTAAAATCCTTAATGTGGAAAAAGCGATGTACCACAAAGCTTTGGAAAGCGATGAAATTCGTAACATATATACAGCTTTAGGTGTTACAATCGGTACAGAGGACGATAGCAAAGCTGCCAATATCGACAAGCTACGCTATCACAAGATTATCATCATGACCGATGCCGACGTCGATGGTTCTCACATCGACACACTAATCATGACGTTCTTCTTCCGTTATATGCCTCAAATCATTCAGAATGGCTATCTTTATATTGCTACTCCCCCGCTCTATCTTTGCAAAAAAGGTAAAGTAGAAGAATATTGTTGGACAGACTCACAACGCCAAAAATTCATCGACACCTATGGTGGTGGTTCAGAGAATGCAATCCACACACAGCGATACAAAGGTTTGGGTGAGATGAATGCTCAACAATTATGGGAGACAACCATGGATCCGGAAAACCGTATGCTGAAACAAGTAAATATAGATAATGCTGCAGAAGCCGACTATGTTTTCTCTATGCTGATGGGTGAAGACGTAGGACCACGCCGCGAATTTATAGAAGAAAATGCAACGTATGCAAATATCGATGCATAATTCAGATAATACGTTTTTATAAACCAACCTCACATCTTACAACGAAGAAACGCCGGTAAATAAAGGAAAATCCTTTGTACTGGCGTTTTTCTTTCATTTTTAGCCGACTTTTCCTTAATAACATCTAATGTTTAAAGATTTTTCCAATCCGATTCACTATATTAGACGCCAACAAACGATAACGCCAATGAAAACGACCAATCCATTATTAAAAAAAATAAGACTCTTCCTAATCGTCTTGGCATCCTGTATCATAGCAACCTGCATTTTCCTCATTATTATTCATCCGAAAGTTTGGATAACACCGACATGTCTCATCATAGCTATGATATTTTTATTAGTAATTCAATATAAAATCAAGCATAATCATTCACGCAAATGAGAAAAGTATTATTTATTATAGTACTGCTATTAAATATAATAATACTTCTTCATGCCCAACAAGCTGATGAGAAAATAGGAAGCCGATCAAGCTAAAAGGCTCGAATTACAGCAAGAATATGGTATTTATAAAGACTCCTTGCCTCCCTTTATTCATGATTTTGCGAGCAATCTCCTTAACTATTACTTTAATGAACCGGATGCACTTGAGGAATTGAGCAACATGATGAATAAACATGGACAAATGCTAGATTACAGTAGCCAATTGAGTTATGATCATTTCATACATTCCTGCTATGCTCGAATGGGACAAAATAAGGCAGCGACAACCGTACTATCTGATATTATGAAACAATTGGAAGGCCATTTAGACGAAAACATGTAGTTGGAATATACTGATATGCTAAAATCATACCAAGTTTTGGCTAACGAAGGAGAGATCCTGCAAGTCCAACGCCCGAATAAAAATGTGATCATTCCTATCACAGTCTATAGCGTAGGGAAATATGCACAAAAAGCGATTCACCTAAATGCCCCCAATTAATGTGGATACTGGAGCCGGACATAGTGTAGTTAGCCCTGAAATGGCGAAAGAATGTAACGTGCGAATCATTAGAGACAGTATAAGTGTTAGTGGACTAAAAATAGGTTACGGACAACTAGCAATAGCCGACACATTAGTATTAGTGAAATAACAATTCACAAAGTACCCTTCCTAGTTAGTACTGAATATGAAAACAAATAATACAGCAGACTCCTTTATGATTAGTCTAAAAAGCCTTATAGGAGCTAATTTGCTAGTCCGATTAGAAGAAATCAATATTAATCTTGATGCTCTACAAATAAAAACACCTCAAAAAACTACCCCCAACCCATTCGGACATTCTAACTTAAGATTCAATAATGAACACTTATGGACAATAGAGGTAACGAATGGGAGCGAAAATTTATCGATGCATTTTAACTGTGGAGCTTACCGAAAGTTCTTTAATCGGAAAATATTTTAAAGAACATCAGAATCTAATAGAGCAAACAGGATACAGTAAGAATCGTAGGATTTGGAGGTATAATGAAAAAGGATATATAAGCTACCGAATTTCTGCATTTCTATTGATTCACTTAAAGTATGTATCCCCGAGATTTTGGTATATACAGATAATGATGTTCCCAACGCAGTAATGGACGAAGACGACTGGTTCGGAATGGATTTATTCTATTCACACGAAAGTATCTTAATAAATATAAAAGACATGTATGTGAGAAGCACTCCCAAGAAACAAACTGATAGTTAAATCAGATGCTGTTTCTTCAGTTCTTCTACAGCTATTTCCAGTTCTTGATACCACTCTGCTCCAAATTTACGGATCAAAGGTTCCTTTAAAAACTGATAGATAGCCACATTCTCTTTTTTTCCTAACAAGACAGCTGCTTTACACACATCCCAACGATGATAATTAACAGCTTTATATGGACCGTAATCACCAATCCGAATAGGATAAAGATGGCAAGATATCGGTTTATAGAAATCTGTTTTTCCTTCACGATAAGCCTTCTCGATAGCACAGTAGCAATAACCTTTATCATTATAACAAGTAAAAACACAGTCTTTACCATTAACGATAGAGGTTACCAGATCCCCTTCCTCATCCGTATAAACGATTCCCTGTTTTTCAATCATCGCACGTGCTTCAGGAGCCAGTTCATCCCAAATTATAGGCAATACCTCCTCTAACTTTTCCACTTCATCCAATTCTACTGGCGCACCAGCATCTCCTTCAATGCAACATTCGCCTTTACAAGCATCCAAATTACAAAGAAATTTATCACGGAGTACATCCAAGCTCACTACTACATTATCTATCTGAATCATATCATCTTTTAATTGAACGTGCAAAAATAAGAAAAAGTAGCAAAAGAGTTTTTTAAAATCCTATATTTGTATTTATTAAACTTCAAAAACCTTTGCTTATGAGAGCGCTATTGTCTCCTCTAACTGCTGACAAAACTGGAAAGAACTATCTCCCAAATTAGGAGAAACTATCGACCTAAGTAGTGAAGGAGAGAAGAAATTTCTTCAAGAACTCAAAAGTGAAGAGTTTGTTGATGGAAAAGAGAACTACTGGGATATTATCGGAGTAAGATATAGTTTCTATTGCGCTTGCAGACTGGGAGAACTGTCAACCTCTTCTGAATTGAAACCTCAACATGGAATATCTTACCGGGCTGAAAATGCTCATGACCTCAGTTATCGGACAGCTTGGATTGAAGGAATTCCAGGATATGGAGTTGGAAAATATCTTGTTTACCGTTTTCCTCCCGAAAACCCACATATTACCAATGTTATTGTTATCAACAGATACACCAAATCGGACAAAGGATGGCGAGAAAACTCACGTGTCAAAAAGCTCAAGATGTATGTAAACGGACAGCCATATGCAATACTTAATCTAAAAGATAGCAAACAAGAACAGATATTTAGTGTAAAGCCAATAGGACATGGAAATCGCACAGATCATAAGGAACTAAGTAAAATGTCAGATAGAGTACTCAAATTCGAATTAGCAGAAGTTTATCCAGGAGAGAAATACGATGACACAGCTATTTCTGAGATATACTTTGACGGAATTGATCACTATTAAAAGATTTTGATCATCATTAAAAAATAAAGGCTGTCTCCGCTACACGTAAGACAGCCTTTAGCTATTATCTATTGAGATATTATTTAATCAATACATCACCATTCATATCAGCTGGCATCTCCAGACCCATTATCTTCAAGATAGTTGGCGCAACATCAGCCAGACGACCGTTTTCTACTTTCGCAGCCTTATTTTCTGTTACATAAACACAAGGAACAGGATTCAGAGAGTGAGCAGTGTTCGGAGTGCCATCTTCGTTCAAAGCACGATCAGCATTACCATGGTCGGCAATGATAATTGCTTCATAACCTTGTGCCTTAGCAGCTTCAATTACGTCCTTCACACAAGCATCTACAGCAACAACTGCTTTTTCAATTGCCTCATAAATTCCAGTATGCCCCACCATATCACCATTAGCAAAATTTACTACGATGAAATCATATTTGTTTTCATTAATGGCAGCTACCAATTTATCTTTCACTTCATAAGCACTCATTTCCGGCTTCAAATCATAAGTAGCAACTTTCGGAGACGGAACAAGGATACGATCTTCTTTTTCGAATGGAGTTTCGCGGCCACCATTGAAGAAGAATGTAACGTGCGCATACTTTTCTGTTTCCGCAATGTGCAACTGGCTCAATCCCTTTGAAGATAGATATTCGCCCAATGTATTCGCTACATTTTCCTTATCAAACAAGATATGAACACCCTTAAAAGAAGCGTCATACGGAGTCATACAATAATATTGCAAACCCGGAATAGTGTGCATACCTACTTCCGGCATATCCTGTTGAGTCAATACAACTGTCAATTCTTTTGCACGATCGTTACGGTAGTTGAAGAAGATTACTACATCACCTTCTTTGATTGTACCATCACAATTAGCATTTACAATCGGCTTGATAAATTCGTCAGTAACACCCTCATCATAAGATTCTTGCATAGCTTGAACCATATCAGTTACTTTCCTACCTTGACCGTTTACCAACAAGTCATACGCTTCTTTCACACGTTCCCAACGTTTGTCGCGATCCATTGCATAGTAACGACCAATGATAGAAGCAACTTTACCAGCAGACTTTTCACAATGTGCAGAAAGTTCTTCAATAAAGCCTTTACCACTCTTCGGATCGGTATCACGACCGTCCATGAAACAATGAATGAAAGTATTTTCGATATTATATTCTTTAGCGATATCGCAAAGTTTGAATAAGTGAACCATTGAGCTATGTACTCCACCGTTAGAAGTCAACCCCATGAAGTGTATGTTCTTTCCGTTTTCTTTTGCATAAGAAAAAGCAGAAACGATTTCCGGATTCTTCAAAATACTACCGTCAGCACATGCACGATTGATTTTCACCAAATCCTGATAAACCACACGTCCGGCACCAATATTCAAATGACCTACTTCCGAGTTACCCATCTGTCCATCGGGCAGGCCAACATTTTCACCGCTTGCCTGAAGTTGAGAATGAGGATAATTATTCATTAGATAATCCCAGTAAGGAGTGGGAGTGTTGAAGATTACGTCGTCTTTCTTTTGGTCGCCTAATCCCCAACCATCGAGGATCATTAAAAGGGCTTTCTTGCTCATACTATTTTAATATTTAAATTATCACTCTGATTTTCGGGTGCAAAGGTACAAAAAAGTTAATTATACAAACGTTTAATCTATGTTAAGTTACAAGATGCAAAAGTACTAATCTATCAATATTTTCCTTTCTTTGTAAAATTGCCACTAAATAAATCAATATTATGAAAATGACTTTGTTATACCTTCTATTATTGTTATCAGGAATGCTACCTGCACAAACAATTGATAATCCTTCCTTCAAAGCCCGTACCGGAAGTAGATCCAACATCACGCGTATTGAACGAACCTCTGAAAGCACTCGTCTATATATACATGCTATCTTCCGCCCCCATTGGTGGATTAGAGAAGATGGAGACAATTATCTGGAAGACGCAGTAACCGGCAAGAGGTTTTTCTTTAAAGGTGCAGAAGGTATCGAGCTAAAAAAAGAAGTTTATATGCCCGCTTCCGGAGAAATGGATTATGTACTAATCTTTGATCCGTTACCTAAAGAAACACAAATCATACATTACCTCGACCCGAGTTCCTCAGAAGGAAATACTTATGACATCAACTTGGTTCCACCAAAGAAGAAAAAGACTTCTCCTTTAGAAAGCATTAAAGGAAATTGGTATAAAACAGATTCTTCTAACGCTTGGGAATATGGTATATATGATTCTCTTACCATTATGAATAACCGTATCTACGTCAATCAAAGTATCCGTAAAAAAGGAAAACGGATAGAAATGGTAGTAAAGGATAAAAAAGACGGAAATACAAGTACTCTTTTGATCAGTCCGCAAAAAGACGGAAGTTGCCAAATACAAGTAAATGGAACAGGCGAAGGTATATATACCAGACAATTAAGACCTATCCGAACAATAGCAGCCGATACAGGGTACAGCGATTTCTTCCATACAGATACTACTTATTTGCAGGGATATATTAATGGATATGACTCTCGCTTAGGATTCGAAACAGGACTTATTTATTTCTCCAATAAAATCAACCGTAAAGATTATCCGACAGTAGTACAAATTCATCCTGACGGAAGTTTCGAATGTAAGTTTATCATTCACCATCCTATATCGCAATCCATAACAATCGGTAATAACTGGCTACCCTTCTATATTGAACCCGGTCAGACGCTTACCATGTATATCGATTGGGAAGATCTACTGGCACGTAGTCGTGCGCGCGACCGTAATTTCCCAATTAAAAACACTGCTTACATGGGTCCGTCAGCCTCTTTATCATATCTGGCAAAAGATTGTAATTCTTTGATTTCTTATAATTACGAAGACATGTATAAATCACAAAAAGAACTGACTCCCAACCAATATAAAGAGCATATTCAGCCTTTTATTTCTCAATGGGAACATATAGCCGATTCATTGATCCAGATTTATCAACCTTCAAAGAAAGCAGTACGCCAAATAGAAAACAAAGTAAAATTGACAACAGGAACTGTCCTTTATGAATTCCTATTAAATAGAGATTATTATGCTAAAGAAGATACTACTAATAAAGCTTTAAAAGTTCAAGCAGATAATACTTATTTTAGTTTCCTGAATGACATGCCGCTCAATGATATAACAGCACTAATAGAATCTTCAGATTGTAGCATATTCATTAACCGGTTTGAGTATATGGACCCTTTCAGAGAGACATACGGTTCTACAACTCCTCAAGGGAACTATATAACATCCACCTATCCCAAGAAACCGATTCTGTCTTTCCTCAAAGAAAAAGGAGTTAAGTTAAATGCCGACCAAGAAACGATCAGAAAGCGACATGAGTCATTAGCTGGGAAAAAAGTAACTATATCATTAAAAGAAATAGAAGAAGAAAATAAAAAACTAGGAAAATTGTACGAAGATGAAAAAGGACTTATTGACGAATATTTTACGTTACAGGAACAAATTGAAGAATCTCAGGAAGACAGAGATAAATCAAAAGTAGAAGACCAACTGGAGGAACTACATAGGAAAGATTCCATACTCGCTTCATTGTACAAAGAACCCAATCCGTTACTTTGGCAAGTAGCCAAAATACGTGCACTACGCTACAGCCTACAATCTATAAGTACCAAGTAAATAGCCAACCAATACATAGATGAATTCAAAAAGCAACTCACTCTTCCTTATCTAGCTATGGAAGCAGAACGGATATTGGAAAGCACTCATCCGGAGAAAGAGGAAAAATCCTATCAATTACCTGACGGAAAGGCAGCTGATATATTCCGCAACATTATTAAAAATCACCCGAACAAAGTATTATTTGTTGATTTTTGGGCTACTAGCTGTGGACCATGTCGAAGAGGAATTGAGGCTACTGCTAACTTACGTAAGATATATAAAAATCATCCAGAATTTCAGTTCATCTACATTACAGGTGCAAAAGAGTCTCCAAGAAAAGCTTACGAAGAGTATGTGGAGAAGAACCTGAAAGGAGAAGCAAGTTATTATGTCACCGATACAGAATATAACTACTTGCGCGAATTATTCCACTTCAATGGTATCCCACATTATGAGCTGGTTGAAAAGGACGGAAGTATTTCCCGAGATAATCAACATAGCTATACCATTCAGAATTATTTAGAAAATCGTTTCGGAATACCTAAAGAAGAATAACCAATAAATAGACTCTATCTTCACAAGTGATCTTCTAAAGTTTCGAAGAGATAGAAATGGAAAAGAGTAAATAAAAACAAATCCTAAAAAAGCGGTGCAAAGTCGAAACTCTTAAATGTTTTCCGTACTTTTGCATCGCTTTAAAATAAAATGATAGAATATGGACGATTCAAACCCACGAACGTGCACAATTAGTATTAATTAAAGCGACAGAGTCATTGAACGCTAATGCCTCTGCTCGTGTAAACAAACGAAAGGAGGCAATAAGATGAGAAAATATCTTTATTGTGAAGCCGGCTTTGTGGAAAAGGCACAATGGCTCCCCAACAGCTGGGTAAATGTAGTATGCCCGGACAATGATGACTTTGAGTTTCTGACTCAAACCCTGAAAGTTCCCGAATCATTCCTGACCGACATCGCCGATACAGATGAGCGTCCACGTACCGAAACAGAAGGTAACTGGTTACTAACCATTCTCCGTATTCCGGTACAGGACAAATTAAATGGAAATCTTCCCTTCAGTACAGTGCCTATCGGCATTATTACCAATGATGAGATTATCGTATCCGTCTGCTATTATAATACAGACTTACTGCCAGACTTTATCGAACACACTCGTAGAAAAGGTATCGAAGTGCGCAACAAACTTGACTTGATTCTCCGCCTTATTTATTCCTCTTCCGTATGGTTTCTGAAATATCTGAAACAAATCAACCTGGATATCACAGCCGCAGAAAAGGAATTGGAGAGAAGTATACGTAATGAAGACCTTCTACGTTTAATGAGGTTACAGAAAACATTAGTTTACTTCAATACCTCTATTCGTGGCAACGAAGTAATGATCGGAAAACTACAAAGTATTTTTCAAGACACTAATTATCTGGATAAAGACTTGGTCGAAGACGTGATTATCGAACTGAAGCAGGCACTTAATACAGTGAATATTTATAGCGACATTCTTACCGGCACTATGGATGCATTTGCTTCCATCATATCCAACAATGTGAATGCTATCATGAAGCGAATGACCAGCATATCTATTACCCTGATGCTTCCTACATTAATAGCCAGTTTCTATGGTATGAATGTGGATATTCATCTTGAAAATACGCCACATGCATTTGCTCTCATTATCCTTTGTTCAGTTATGTTGTCGGCATTATCATTCGTGATCTTCCGGAAAATTAAATGGTTTTAGAGTCAGACTCTTCATTCACTAAAAAGAATCATTGCTAAGTTATCAAAAAGATAACAGCCTGTCATCAGAGTTTCTTTAACAAGACTTTTGATGACAGGCTGCAAAATTATACGTTTTTCCTCAATAGAGAATATTAAAAAGAGAATGTTTAAGAGAGAGAAATTATATTTATCCTTCTTTATTGAATTTCTTTCCGCCTAATGGAATGGATATTCCAACAAATCCATTTACAGCATTAGAGTTCTTTCCTAAGAACATATAGTCAGTTCCGACAAACAATGGACCTAGTTTCAGACCAAGTCCAAATGATTTACCAGCCGATTGGATAGCTGAATAACTTAGCGCTACATTAAACCAACTCTTCGGACGATAATTTGCAGAAAGGGTGACTTCTGTAAGTGCATCAGGCTGTACAAAACGAGTGGTAGACAATACACCCAGTCCCAGTTTATTATCAAAGAATCCATACTCAGCTCCCAATACAAGAGTAGATGCCAAACGAGATTTACGAGACTTCTGCGCATCTTCCGTTCTAAGTTGCAACATCTCATAGTCAAGCACATCACCGCTTGTCACACGATCCATATAACCATCCGCATCACTTTGCAATTGATTAACAGCACCTAAGATAGTAGTCGGATCATTTGCATCAATCATTTTCGTATATGTACTACCTTTTATGTCAATACCCGACGAGTTAGCGGAAGCTATCTTCGTAGCATTCTTCGACCAAGAAATAAAACCTAAATCAAGAATAGAAGCTGACACAGTCAGATTATCCCAAATCTTATAAGAAGCTCCCAAATCAATGCCGAAACCATAACCTGCGATTCCCAAATCTTTGCTTTCAAACTCAAAATCACTGATATAATCTTGTCCCTCTTCTTCGACCAAATTCAATCCTTTGAAAGAACTCTCCAGAGTAGCACCTACAGTCAGATTTGCATGATAAGCATCAAACTCATTTTTCAGTTGCTGGATCTTTTCCTGAGTATTATAGTTACTCATCAAATAATCAACATCTTGCAATTGATTAATACGTTGATCTGTCGGCAAATTAGCACTCATTGCCACCCTACTTAGTTTCAAATCCATATTACCAATACCCAGCAATGCTTTTACCCTTCCACCAACTGTCAGACGGCTATTAATCTGACGTGAAAGTCCCAATCCAACCTCAGTGTAAGCTTGAATGTTCAATTGCTGACCACTAATATCATAAGCACTGTTTCTCCATTTATCCTCAAACGTCTCTATTTCATTCAGAAAAGAAAACATAGACTTTGTAAGATTCGCACCAATATCTGTACGAAGCCCTACATTGAACGACCAAAAGTTCTTGCCACTATACCATCCGGCAGAAAGAATCTCTGTACTAAAGTTCACATTCAATTTATTATTATCTGATTCTCCGCAAACACACCTAATATTTTTAGTATATTAGCGCTCAAAAAGCAGGGATTATGAACATATTCAGTTTTACGGCTCATTTCGGTTCGGAGGAAGATTGTCGTTTGCATTTCAAGGAGCAGCGTGATAAGGAAGGGGTTGTCTGCAAGCGATGCGGGGGCACTTCCCATTATTGGTTACAGGGTAAATGGAGTTATGAATGCAAAGGTTGCCGTTTCCGCACCTCGTTGCGCAGCGGTACGATCATGGAGAGCTCCAAGCTGCCGTTTCTGGTGTGGTACAAAACGATGTTCCTGATGAGTTGCACAAAAAAGGGATTCTCCACCAACGAACTCCAGAAGCAATTAGGATTGAAGCGTTACGAACCGGTATGGGCGATGGTACACAAACTCCGCAGGGCGATGGGCAACCGGGATGCAAGGTATACACTGGAAGGGATGATAGAACTGGATGAGGGTTACTTTTCGGTGGCCAGTAAGGAAATCGAGCGAGGCAAGGGTACACGTGGCCGGGGAGCCGAGGGAAAGCAGAACGTTGCGGTGATGGCCGAAAGCACCCCGTTGGAAGATATCGAAACGGGCAAAAAGGAGAAGCATGTGCGTTATTTCAAGGCCAGGGTACTGGATAGCCATCAAAGTGAAGGAATCAACGGCGTGGTCAGGGACTGCATGGAGGATGATGCCATCGTATTTTCGGACAAAAGCACTTCTTACGTTGACATCTCCGATCTGGTGGAATTGCACGTCACCGAGAAATCAGACGCCAAAACCACCAAGGAAACACTCAAATGGGTGCATATCGCAATCAGTAATGCAAAACGGACATTGCTGGGCAACTACCATAAAATCAAAAGGAAATACTTACAGTTGTATCTCAACGAGTTTATTTACAAATTAAACAGACGGTATTTTGGAGACAAACTCTTTGACAGACTAGTAATTGCGAATATAACAGGTGCATAAACGGATAATCAGATATTATTATTTTTCAAACGTCCCAAAAAATCCGGATTAGTGTAAAAGTCATCCCCGTCATCAATAATATCAATGATGTCTTGATAACCTAAAGATGTAGAACTTACAGTTGCATTCATCGCACCGATAATAGGGAGATTAAAATATCCTTTAGTCGGTGCCAATGCCGGATTCAGTTGTTGGCGATAATGTGTACCTTCCATAAAATAAGAAGTGCGTAAAAACTGTGCATTTACAGGCAAAGCGCCAATCAGCATAATTATAAATACTCCAACGAGTCTCACACAGAAAAGTAGTTTGTTTGATGTCATGATTTAAATCTTTTTTTATTCTTGTTACTGTTTGCAAATATATAGCATTTCGATAACAAATAAAAGCACTAAACAACATTTTTTTAGCGCAAAAAGGATTTAAAGGCCCATTTTTAAGACATAATCGTACATTAATTGCAAAAATATGTAGAATATATTTCTACATTCATCTCTAGAATTTTAAACTTAACTGACCATCGCCAAGGAGATTGAAGGTCATCCGATGGTAAGGGGTCGTACCACGTTCGGCGATAGCTGCTCGATGTTTCTTTGTTGGGTAACCTTTATTGTGGTCCCAATCATAATAAGGGTATTTTTCGTGAAGATCATTCATATAATCATCTCTATATGTTTTTGCCAGAATAGAAGCTGCAGCAATCGAAAGATATTTTCCATCCCCTTTCACTACAGTGGTATGTGGGATATCCGGATATTTATTGAAACGGTTTCCGTCAACTAATAAATGTTGGGGACGGATTGACAATTGATCAATAGCACGATGCATAGCTAAAAAAGAAGCTCGCAAGATATTTATTTCATCTATCTCTTCAGGTGTAACTACTCCCACTGCCCAAGCAACAGCTTCCTTTTCTATCACCGTACGAAGTGCATACCGTTGCTTTTCAGTCAGTTGTTTCGAGTCGTTCAATAATTCATTCTCAAAGTCTTTTGGAAGTATTACGGCAGCGGCATAAACAGATCCAGCCAAGCAACCACGACCAGCCTCATCGCATCCTGCCTCTATCAGTTCTTTATTTAAATAAGGTAATAACATTGCACATTTCTTTTATGGTATCAAAGATATTGAAAAAGTGGGAATCTTAACGGCAATCTTTCTTAAAAGAATAATTTATCTTCATTTATAAAATAGAAGACCGCTACTTATGATGATATGTATTAATAGAAAAAATGTTATCTTCCTATTGTAAACCTATTATGTCTTTATAGTAAAGTTGTTTTGCCTAATTATAATCTATAATTAGAAGTTTCAATTATAAAAACAGAACTTGCATTTATAGAATTCTCTTAATCAAAAGCAAGTTTTCATTTAGGAACCAGAAAGTTTTCTATTAATACTCAGAAAGATATCTATTAATGTTTTATACGAAATAACCTATCACCATTTCAAAGTCTACAAATAAAGACTTTTAGAAATATGGTGATAGGTTGATAAGGATGTATATTTTTTATAAGTAAAAAGATAGATTTAAATGAAACTCAATCAGTGCTACCTATTAAAATAGACTCCACGCCACCGTCAGACCAGCCATTACGATAGCAACCATACTCATAAGCTTGATCAATATATTCAAACTCGGCCCTGAAGTATCTTTAAATGGATCTCCAACTGTATCGCCAACCACTGTTGCCTTATGCACTTCACCGCCTTTCCCTCCTAAGTTTCCTTCTTCTACATATTTCTTCGCATTATCCCATGCACCTCCGGCATTTGCCATAAAGATGGCTAGTACAAATCCACTACTCAGACCACCTATCAACAATCCAAGAACACCCGGTACACCCAAAATGAATCCTGTTAAGATAGGAGCAACTATAGCAATCAATGAAGGGACTACCATCTCCCGCTGTGCACCTTTTGTTGAGATAGCCACGCAACGTTCATAGTCAGGTTCTGTCTCTCCGGTAAGAATTCCCTTTATTTCACGGAACTGACGGCGGACTTCATCTACCATATGTCCTGCCGCCCTTCCCACTGCATTCATTGTCAATCCGCAGAATAGGAAAGCCATCATCGAACCGATAAACATACCCGAAAGGACTTTGGGATTCATCAGATTCACTTCATAATAGCTCATAAAGTCTATAAATGTAGCATTAGCTGTGCTTACCGAATCTCCATCTGCGAAAACCAAGTTTGTATTTCCCAATCTTGTGAGTCCGATACGAATCTCTTCAATATAGGATGCCAGAAGTGCCAAGCCCGTAAGAGCAGCAGAACCGATAGCGAATCCTTTTCCGGTAGCTGCAGTCGTATTCCCCAGGGAATCAAGTGCGTCAGTACGCTTACGAACTTCAGCACCCAGACCAGACATTTCAGCATTACCACCTGCATTATCAGCTATCGGTCCGTAAGCATCCGTTGCCAAGGTGATACCAAGTGTAGAAAGCATACCAACGGCAGCAATACCGATTCCATACAGTCCCATTCCAACATTCTCAAAATCTCCATTGGCAGCCAACAGATAGGAAGCGATAATGCCGATAACTACAGCTATAACAGGAATAGCCGTAGAAATCATTCCTAAGCCAATGCCGGAAATAATTACGGTAGCAGGTCCGGTCTTGCCACTCTCGCTCAATCGTTGAGTAGGACGATAAGATTGGGAAGTATAATACTCCGTAGAACGACCGATAATAACTCCAACTAGCAAGCCAACGACCACTGCACCCGAAATCCACATCCAGTTATCCAATTGCAAAAGCCATAAGATAAAGAAAGTTGCAATCACAATGAGCACTGAACTAAGATTCGTTCCCCACGCCAAAGAGCCAAGAAGATCTTTCATTGTTGCATTCTCTTTTGTCCGTACAGAGAAAATACCAATAATCGATAGGATAATGCCGACAGCTGCTATCAACATCGGAGCTATCACCGCTTTAAACTGCATGGCAGTATCATCGGAATGGATGAAAGCCGCAGCACCCAATGCAGCCGTTGCCAAGATAGATCCGCAATATGATTCGTACAAATCAGCGCCCATACCCGCAACATCACCTACATTATCACCTACGTTATCGGCAATTGTTGCAGGATTTCGAGGATCATCTTCGGGAATACCTGCTTCCACTTTACCAACCAAGTCAGCACCTACATCGGCAGCTTTCGTATAAATACCACCACCTACACGAGCAAAGAGCGCCTGTGTAGAAGCTCCCATTCCGAAAGTAAGCATTGTAGTAGTGATTATGCAGAGTTTATGAGTTGGTGTCAAAGCATCGGCAGGAATTACCTCATTCAAGAGCAGATACCAGAAAGAAATATCGAGTAATCCAAGGCCAACGACTACCAAACCCATCACTGCACCACTACGGAAAGCAATTCTCAGTCCGGCATTCAGCGAGTTACGGGCAGCATTTGCAGTTCGTGCGGAAGCGTATGTTGCAGTTTTCATTCCCAGAAAACCGGAAAGACCCGAAAAGAAACCACCTGTTAGAAATGCTATTGGCACCCAACTATTCTGGACATTAAATCCATACGCCATAATAGAAAACAAAACAACCAATCCCAAAAACACAAAACCTACAATTTTATACTGCTGTTTCAGATATGACATCGCACCTTTACGAACGGCAGCAGCTATCCTTATCATTTGAGGAGTACCTTCACTCTCTTTCATCATCTGCTTATGGAAATAATAAGCAAAACAGAGGGCTAACACAGAAGCGGCTGGAACCAGCCAAAAAAGAATGTTATCCATAGAATTAATTTTTAAAGGGTTTATGACTCTAAAAGTATAGATTTCTGATGAAATAAACAAATTAATTGAAACTAATATATCAAAGGCAGTCATAGAAGTATATGATTAGAATAATTATACTATTATCTATCGTCAGATAACTATCTGGATATTCCTTTCATCTGTTTTCGGGAATAATGAACTATCGAAATTACTTTGTGCTGGCATATCTCACCCGATGAAAAAAGTCGCAATTACTTCTTAATATCTGTTATCAGTAGCAACAATTAATAAATTTATTTATATTCGTACATTTTTCTTGTCTCATAAATCCAAATCAGCAAACTACAGTAATGTAAATAAGCTAAATATAATCATTATAAAGCCACTCTATTCAATCCCCACAAAGATAGAATATATTCAATAATATATAACAACATGAATGTTTGCACATTTATTTTTGGTCTTCTAAAAGATTTTCTTTAACTTGCCGCTGTTTATTGGTAGGTAAGGGTAATGTAATATCCTCCAATGTATATTTAATCTTTATAATTAAAGAAAGGGAAACAGAGAAAACTACTATTTACAAACACTTGTGGTGAATCGATGCTGTACTAAATTCTTTAAAACAAAAATCTTAAAGGACCGAACTTTATAAATACAACAAATATGTCAATAAACAATAAAATAAAAATCAGCTGTTATATTATCGCTGTCACTCTCTTATTATATGGTTGTCAGAACCACGATGTCCGGATAGAAAAAGCTTTGAGTCTTGCCAAAAGTAATCGCCCGGAATTAGAGAAAGTTTTAGAACACTATCAGTATGATTCACTAAAACTGGAAGCTGCCAAGTTTTTAATCCGTAACATGCCCGGGCATTACTCTCTGGCAGATAGTTCAATCGTCAAATACTACGATGCAATAGATTCTACACTCAATGTAATGAGGAACCATAACGTTGATGAAATAAAATATTCTTTGGAAAAAATATCAGATAGATTTTGTACGATTATTAAAGAGGATACTGTACCGGATATAGAAATAATCACATCTGAGTATTTAATAGCTAACATTGATACAGCTTTTGCCCAATGGCAAGAAGGGCCTTGGAGTAAACATTTAAATTTTGAACAGTTTTGCGAATGTCTGCTTCCATATAAAACAGAAGACCTTCAAAGTTTAGATAACTGGAAAGAATATCTAAAAACTACTTACAATCAAAAGTTAGAGAATCTGGAGTATTGTGATCTGTACAAGAATTCAGCTCTACGGGCCGCTATTCAAGTGAACGCCAATTTGAAAAATAGTCTTCATCCGGTTTTGGTACCTTCAAGAATGACACCAGTCTACCGGATGTCCACAAGAGTGAAACTTCCTTTCGGTATGTGCGACGATTATACGGAGATTGCAACTGCCGTTTTCAGAAGTAACGGAATACCTGTTTTTTCCGATTTTACTCCTCAATGGCCTTTCCGCTCTATGGGACATACATGGAATGTACTATTGAACAACAACGGGAAGAATTTGTCATTCGGCGGTGCAGACACCAATCCGGGCGATCCACACAAACTGGATGAACATATGGCAAAAGCATTCAGAAGAACATATGCAGCAAATTCAGAATTAGAAGAATTACAAGCAACGGAAAAATACATTCCCTACACTTTCTCCACACCTTTCATCAAAGATGTTACACCGGAATACACAGACTGCGTGGATGTGGAACTAGAAGTAAATGGAAAGAATGGGAAATTTGCTTATCTCTCAGTCTTCAATAACCATACATGGACGCCAATTGATTTTGCCCGAATAAAACATGGCAAAGTACACTTCAAGAATATGGGGAAAAACATTGTGTACTTACCTGTATATTATGAAGAGAATGAATGGCAATTAGCAATAGCCGATCCTTTTGTATTGACTTACAAAGGAGAAATGAAAAAATTGATTCCGGACACACTGAAACGGCAGACATTGGTGTTACATAGAAAATACCCTGTTTTTCCACATCTGAATGAAGGAGCGGAAAGAGTGTACAACGGTGAATTTCAAGTTGCAGATAATCCAGATTTCAAGAATGCCAAGATCGTTCATAAAATTAAGCAATGGGGGACGATAGGTATGGAAGCCAATATTCCTGATTCTTGCGGGAAGTATAGGTATTGGCGATACTACCAGCCTGAAGAATACTGCAATTGTAACATAGCAGAGATATACTTTGTAGAAAGAGAAAACCATTCGTTTATCGAAGGGGAAATAATAGGTACAGATGGTGCTTGGAATAATAATGAGAATTACAATAAAACGAAAGTATTCGACCATAACCTATTGACTTCCTTCGATGCGCCGACATCTAACGGAGCATGGGTAGGTATGGATTTTGGAAAACCTGTAGATATTGAAAAGATTCTTTTCACAGCCCGCGGTGATGGAAATACAATCGACATAGGAGACACCTATGAATTGTTTTATTGGGGCAACGGACATTGGAACTCACTTGGAAAACAGAAAGCTAATACGGTAACGCTAGAATATAAAAACGTCCCCACAGGTGGTCTCTATTGGCTGAGAGATCTGACAAAAGGAGAAGAAGAGCGTATATTTACGTATGAGAATGGGAAACAGGTCTGGTGGTAATGGCAACTTTTTAAACCCATTTGCCAGAGAGCCCGGTACAAACTTAAATCCTAAAGTTATTCAGACATAATAAATATAATCATTATCTTTGCGATTCGCTTAATCTATTTGCAAACTAGCCCAATTTATTATTAAAAACACATGAAGAAATTATTTGTATTATTGATGGCTTTATCTATGTTAGCACAGATAAATGCTCAAGAAAAGAAAATCCTCCGTATTTCCACGAACAACACAGACTTAATCTTACAAGTTGCACCCAACGGACGTCTGTATCAATCTTATCTTGGAGATAAGTTATTGAACGAACAGGATATCAACAACTTCTCTTATGCCGTAAAAGGTGGTTCGGACGGTAGTGTATCTACTCGCGGTTGGGAAGTATATCCAGGTTCTGGCGCTGAAGATTACTTCGAACCGGCTGTAGCAATTACCCATTACGACGGAAATCCAAGTACAATATTCCGTTATGTTTCTGCCGAGCAGAAAGAAGTAAAGGGGGGAACAGAAACAGTGATTAATCTAAAAGACGACCAGTATCCGGTGGAAGTAACACTACATTACATCGCTTATCCGAAAGAAAATGTTATAAAGACTTGGAGTGAAATCAAACATAGCGAAAAGAAACCTATCAATCTATGGCGTTATGCTTCGACCATGCTTTATTTTTCCAACACCAATTATTATCTGACTGAGTTCAGTAGCGATTGGGCAAAAGAAGCTAGAATGAGTACACAGCCTCTAATGTTTGGGAAAAAAGTGATTGATACCAAACTGGGAAGCCGAGCTGCGATGCACACACATCCTTTCTTCGAACTTGGCCTGGACCAACCGGTACAAGAGCAACAAGGGCGTGTAATGTTGGGTACTCTTGGCTGGACCGGAAACTTCCAATTCACTTTTGAAGTAGATAATGTAGGCAATCTGCGTGTTATTCCTGCCATCAACCCCTATGCTTCCTACTATGAATTGAAAGCTAACGAAGTTTTCTCTACACCGGAATTCATATTCACTTTCAGCAACAATGGTACAGGAGAAGCTAGCCGTAATCTTCATGCTTGGGCGCGTAATTACCAACTGAAAGATGGTCAGGGTGATCGCCTCACTCTGCTGAATAACTGGGAAAACACTTACTTCAACTTTAACGAAGAGCTACTTGGGGAACTAATGAAAGAAGCTAAACATCTTGGTGTAGATATGTTCTTACTTGATGACGGCTGGTTTGGCAACAAACATCCTCGTAATGATGATCATGCTGGACTTGGTGATTGGGAAGTCATGAAATCAAAACTGCCCGGTGGTATTCCTGCTCTTGTAAAATCCGCCAAAGAAGCCGGAGTAAGATTCGGTATCTGGATTGAACCGGAAATGGTAAACCCTAGAAGTGATTTATTCGAGAAACATCCTGATTGGGCAATACATCTTCCAAATCGTGAAACTTATTATTACCGTAACCAATTAGTACTTGACCTTAGTAATCCAAAAGTACAAGACTTTGTATTCGGTGTTGTAGATAATATTCTGACAGAAAACCCGGAAGTAGCATTCTTCAAATGGGACTGTAACTCTCCGATTACCAATGTTTACTCTCCCTATCTGAAAGACAAACAGGCCCAGCTTTATATCAATCACGTGCGGGGTATATATAATGTACTGAATCGTATCAAAGACAAATATCCCAATGTACCAATGATGCTCTGCTCCGGTGGTGGTGCACGTTGTGATTATGAAGCTCTGAAATATTTCACAGAGTTCTGGTGCAGTGATAATACTGATCCTGTAGAACGTATCTTCATCCAATGGGGATTCTCACAAATTTTCCCGTCTAAAGCAATGTGTGCACACGTAACCAGTTGGAATAAAAATACCAGTGTTAAGTTCCGTACCGATGTGGCAAGTATGTGTAAGCTTGGCTTCGACCTTGGTTTGAAAGAGTTAAATGCCGACGAACTGGCTTATTGCCAAAATGCAGTAGCTAACTGGAAACGTTTGAAATCGGTAATCTTAGATGGTGATCAATACAGACTTGTTTCTCCATATGACGGAAATCATATGGCTATAATGTATGCCGCTCCTGATGCTTCAAAAGCTGTATTATATACATACGATATCCATCCACGCTTCGGCGAAAAGTTATTCCCTGTAAGACTTCAAGGATTGGATGCAAAAAAGATGTATAAGGTAAAGGAAATCAATCTAATGCCAAACAAGAATTCAAATTTGGTAGCCAATGAAAAGACTTATTCCGGTGATTATCTGATGAAAGTGGGAATTAATGCGTTTACCACGAACCAGACTCATAGTCGTGTCATTGAACTGACTGCGGAATAAAGCAATGGAAATGCAAACAACTATACAATTCTCAGATTTTATAACTAAAATTCAAACAGCATGGTTAGAGTAAAAATATTCTTCTTACTGATAATCACATTATCTGTCATCTCATACGGGGGAGAAAAGAGCAAAAAGAACATCACCGATTCATCACAAAAAGAGGTGGCATTAAACGAGTCTAGCAGTGAAAACAACATAAAACTGCAAGAAAAAGAAACTATCGACACCCCTATTGCAAACTCAAAAGCGGTCGCAATGTTGAAGAAGTTTTATAGCGGTTACCTCTCTCCTTCATCAAGACGTGAACAGATACTTAAACTGCACACTGAGTACATGACAGAAGCAATGCAGAATAAAATCTGGAGAATGGGTGCTAATACAGATATAAATGCTGTTATTCGCGCTCAGGATGTACCGGAGGACTCATGTGAGACACTAAAGATAAAGGAGTTGGGAAACGACTGGTACATGGTGAAATACACTTTTGGAAAAGGTGGAGAGTATGAGCAGCAATATAATATTCCTGTGAAGGTGGTCAAGGAGAACGACCGGTGCCTGATAGCCTACATCACGCCACAATACGAAGGCCAGATGTACGGTGACAGCCTGTGGTGTCATGCGAGCACCTTTCCGACCGTGGACCATAGCGAACCTTTCGCTTTCGTAAAGAGTTTCTATGAACTTTACACAGCCAAGTACGGTTGCCTGATTCCCAACTTACAACAAGAATTGGCTGCCTTACGTACAGAAAATCTCACTTCCAAAGCCCAGGAGCTGTTTAACAAGGCAGAAGAATCTAACAGATTAGACGGATACAAAGAATATGATCTGTTAATAAGAGGTTTTGATTTTGAATATCTGTGGCGTTCATCTCTCAAGGTGAGGCCTTTGGATAAAGCAAATACCTATCGTGTCGGTTATAAAACTCCCCAATATGCGGAGATGAGAGAAGTGACGGTTGAAGTTATCAAGAAGGACGGAAAGTACTATATTAACGACATACAAAATGAGGACAGCAAGTATTTTCTGTAAAAGCCATCATTATCCATGTTATAAATAATATATAGTTAAAAGAGGATATTCAGCAAATGCTCGAAAAATAAGAAAATGGCATGTGTAAATGAATCTCGGTGTTTCATTTCTCATGCCATTTTTATAGGATTTACTCCATCAATCCATAAACAATGAATTTGTACTATAGTGCATCTAAAGAATTCGTATGACCTCCTCCTATAAATGTTCCTCAAAACATTCGACGGACTCTATCAATTCCAGCCACTAACACATCTATTTCATTTTTTGTGTTATATAAAGCAAAAGAAGCCCGGACTGTTCCTTCAATACCAAGACGTTGCATCAACGGTTGTGCGCAATGGTGTCCTGTACGAACAGCAATCCCCAAACGATCCAATAGAGTCCCTAGATCGAAATGGTGAATATCACCTACAAGGAATGAAATAACAGCTCCTCTATCAGCAGCTTCACCAAAAATACGCATATCAGGAATCTCTTTCAATCGTTTCAGAGCATACGTAGTCAATTCATGCTCATGAGCCGCAATCTGCTCGATACCGATACCATTTACATAGTCAAGTGCTTTCGCCAATCCGGTAGTGCCGATATAATCCGGAGTACCAGCTTCAAACTTAAAAGGAAGTTCATTGAAGGTCGTCTTTTCAAAGGAGACATGCTGAATCATCTCTCCTCCTCCTTGATATGGCGGCAAACGGTCCAACCATTCCTCTTTCCCATAGAGTACTCCCACTCCTGTCGGACCATAGATTTTATGACCAGAGAACACAAGAAAATCTGCATCCAGTTCCTGTACGTCTACCTTCATATGAGGAATAGACTGAGCAGCGTCCACCAAGAATGGTACACCATGTTCATGTGCTATCTTAATCATCTCCTTCACCGGATTTACAGTGCCAAGTACATTTGATACTTGCATTACACTGACAATCTTAGTACGCTCAGAGAATAACTTTTCATATTCATCCAGCAATAATTCGCCTTTATCATTCATTGGAATTACTTTAATAGCAATTCCCTTGCGGGCAGCCAATAACTGCCAAGGTACAATATTACTATGATGTTCCATCACCGAGAGAATCACTTCATCTCCTTCTTGCATAAACTCGTCACCAAAACTGGAGACTAACAAGTTAATACTTTCCGTCGTTCCCCGCGTAAAAATGACCTCATTGGTACTATGCGCATTAATAAATTGGCGTACAGTTTCGCGAGAAGATTCATGTAATTCCGTAGCCTGTTGGGATAAATAATGCACACCGCGATGTACATTAGCATTAACGGAATAATATTCATCCACTAACGAGTCAATCACCAAGCGAGGCTTCTGAGTAGTCGCAGCATTATCTAAGTAAACCAACGGCTTACCATAAACTGTACGACTCAATATCGGAAAGTCTTCGCGTATCTTCTGAACATCCATGAATTTCAATTATTAAAGATTAGTGTTCCGTATAAACTCTATTTACAGATCGCACAGCCCTGACACTTATTCAGTTCACCCCGGAAACGTTTCTCAACTAACAGATGTAAACGATCTTTAAGTGCATCCAAGCGAATCGTATCAATGACTTCATTGACAAATGCAAACATTAATAACAACCGCGCTTCTTTCTCAGCAATTCCACGTGTACGCATATAGAATAAAGCATTCTCGTCCAACTGTCCTACCGTCGCACCATGTGAACACTTTACATCATCTGCATAAATTTCAAGTTGCGGCTGAGTGTACATACGTGCATCGCGAGTAGCACATAAGTTACGGTTGGTTTGCTGTGAATTTGTATGCTGAGCATCTGGACGTACTAGTACCAATCCAGCAAAAGCACCGACCGCCTGATCATCCAATACATATTTAAATAGTTCATTGCTGGTACAATTAGGTACAGCATGATCGATAGACGTATTATTATCCACATGTTGATTCTTATCAGCGATTGCCATACCACAAAGATTGATTTCGGCACCTTCACCAGCCAATACGACTTCAGTTGTATTACGGGTCGTTCCGTTATGAAGAGTCATCCCATTCAGCAAAACATTACTATTTGCCTCTTGCTTTACATATAAATTGCTAATACGAACTGTACTTGTATGTGTCTCTTCCAACTCATACATATCAAATACCGAATTTTCTCCGGCAAACACCTCAATCACCTGAGTTGCCAGGAAGTTTACATTATCCATCGCATGGTCACAGATCAATAAACGAGCTTGTGCACCCTCTTCCAAGATAATTAGTACCCGGCGATTTACCATAAAGTTCACATCAGCACGAAGGATATTTACGAGTTGGATAGGCTTCTTCACCACTACATTCTTAGGCACATAGAGAATAGCACCATCTTGGGCAAAAGTAGTATTGAATGCTGTTACACCATCTTTGGAAGTATCTGCCAACTTACCATAATATTTCCTGATCAGATCAGGCTGTTGTTCTGCAACTTCTTTCAAGCTACCGAATATCACACCTTCAGGCAAATTTATTTTAGGAAGAGCCTTATTATAGAACGCGTCGTTCACCACAAAATACAAAGCAGTACTCATGTTAGGCACATCGCACTTAAACACTTCATACGGATTCACCGGAATAGACAAGCGATTTAGGTTCAACCCGAAATCCGGTTCAAAATACTTGCTTACATCTGTATATTTATACTTCTCTATCTTACGGTTCGGAAATCCGAGTCGCTCAAAGTCTGCAAAAGCCTCAGCACGAAGTGCATTGAGCACTTCAGCGCTATGTTTGCAGATCATCGCTTCCGTTTGTGAGAATAGATCTATGTATTGTTGTTCAGCATTCATCATTATTCTCCTAATTCTTTCTTAATCCAATCATACCCCTTATCTTCCAATTCCAGTGCAAGTTCCGGTCCGGCGGTTTTTACGATACGACCTTTATAAAGCACATGGATAATATCCGGCTTGATATAATCAAGTAAACGTTGATAGTGGGTAATGACGATAGTACTAGTTTCGGGAGTCTTCAGTTTATTAACCCCTTCTGCTACAATACGAAGAGCATCAATATCCAATCCGGAATCTGTTTCATCAAGAATACTCAAACGCGGTTCCAACATTGCCATCTGGAATATCTCATTCCGTTTCTTTTCTCCACCCGAAAAACCTTCATTCACAGAACGGTTAGCCAATTTATTATCCAATTCCACCACAGCACGTTTCTCACGCATCAGTTTCAGAAACTCGCTGGCAGTCAATGCAGGCAGCCCTTTATATTTACGCTGTTCATTCACAGCCGCACGCATAAAGTTTACCATGCTTACCCCCGGAATCTCTACCGGATATTGGAAACTAAGGAAAATACCTTCGTGGCTACGGTCTTCCGGGCTCAACTCCAGCAAATTTTTACCATCAAAAGTAATAGAACCTTTCGTCACCTCAAAAGCGGGATTTCCTACCAGAACGGAAGAAAGAGTACTTTTACCTGAACCATTCGGTCCCATAATTGCATGTATCTCGCCCGGTCTTACCGTCAAGTTAATGCCTTTCAATATCTCTTTGCCATTAATGCTGGCATGCAGGTCTTTTATCTCTAACATAATCTTTAAAATTAACTCATTTACCCTACACTTCCTTCTAAGGAAATAGTAAGCAACTTCTGTGCTTCTACCGCAAACTCCATCGGAAGCTTATTCAATACTTCTTTCGCATATCCGTTTACAATCAGGCCTATCGCATCTTCTGTCGGGATACCGCGTTGATTGCAATAGAATATCTGGTCTTCACTAATTTTGCTGGTGGTAGCTTCATGCTCTACCACAGCAGTTTCATTATGAATATCCATATACGGGAATGTATGCGCTCCACACTTATCGCCCAATAATAAAGAGTCGCACTGACTATAATTACGGGCATTATCAGCTTTTTCCGCTACCCGAACCAAGCCACGGTAAGAGTTCTCACTCCGTCCCGCAGAGATCCCCTTACTTACTATTGTACTACGGGTATTCTTACCTAAATGAATCATCTTCGTACCGGTATCAGCCTGTTGATAGTTATTCGTCACTGCTACAGAATAGAATTCTGCAGTCGAATTATCACCCGTCAGAATACAAGAAGGATATTTCCAAGTGATTGCCGAACCTGTTTCCACTTGTGTCCAGGATAATTTACTGTCCACTCCTTTACAATTTCCGCGTTTAGTCACAAAGTTATAAACACCGCCCTTACCTTGTGCATCTCCCGGATACCAGTTCTGAACAGTACTATACTTCACTTCGGCACGATCGTGCACCACAATTTCGACAATGGCAGCATGCAATTGATTCTCATCTCTCATCGGTGCTGTACAGCCCTCCAGATAAGAAACATACGAATCATCATCCGCCACAATCAGTGTACGTTCAAACTGTCCGGTATTAGCAGCATTGATACGGAAATAAGTAGAAAGTTCCATTGGGCAACGAACCCCTTTGGGAATATAAACAAACGATCCGTCTGAGAATACGGCAGAATTTAATGCCGCAAAGAAATTATCCCGATAGCCAACTACCGAACCAAGGTATTTCTTTACCAAATCGGGGTGTTCGCGTACAGCCTCACTAAAAGAACAGAAGATAATTCCTTTTTCCATCAGGGTTTCCTTAAATGTAGTCTTTACGGAAACGGAGTCCATCACAGCATCCACTGCCATTCCACTCAACGCCATCTGTTCTTCCAAAGGAATTCCAAGCTTATTGAATGTCTTTATCAGTTCAGGATCCACCTCGTCCATACTTTTCGGTCCGTCTTTTTTCTTTGTCGGATCAGCATAATAAGATATAGCCTGATAATCAATTTCAGGAATACGGAGATGTGCCCATGTAGGCATCTCCAATGTCAGCCAATGCTTATAGGCTTTCAGCCGGAATTCCAGCAACCACTCCGGTTCATTCTTTTTTGATGAAATCAGACGAACCACATCCTCATTGAGTCCACGCTCAATAATGTCCGTATGCACCTCTGTGGTGAAACCATATTTGTACTTTTCTTCCGCAAACTTACGAACAAACTCATTATCGGTTTTATTTTTCTCGAGTTCGTCCTTTTCTTTGGGGTTCTTCTTATTGGATTCTTGTTGCATCTTTATTCTCTAATATATATTGTTGCGTCATATTCTTAGCAGCAGGAAAAAAGATTCCTGCAAACGTTTCCATTGGATAATATAACAACGATTCTCTCTTTTTTGTTGCACTAATTAACTTATTATCGCTATCGATAAACTCTATCACACAGATCACCAAACTTGTCAGCAACAGAAACTTTATTGCCCCCAAGCCGCTTCCTAACCAACGGTTCAGCCAACCTAATGATATTGCTTCCATTGCCTTGGTCAGCAAAGTTGCTACCAATGTAAATATCAATGGAACCGCAATCCATATCATTATAAAAGCCAACACCTGTGCTACTGTCATCGAGTCTGTCAGTGCAGGACAGAACTTTTCCGCCAACGTTGTATACAAAGCTTTAGCAGCCAGCAAACCAACAATCAATCCTAGGATAGAAGCCAACTGGCGAATAAAGCCTTTCATAAAGCCAGCCACTACACCAGCACCTATTATAATAAGGATAATAACATCAATTGTTGTCACATTTATAAAAGTTATAGGTTAAAAGTGAAAAATGATAAGTATGGAAACAATGGAATGATAACAGATGATAAAGTAATAAGGTGGTAAGGTGGTGTCCTACAAACAGTACCACATTACCACCTTTTTTATTTTATCACAGCGTCTGTTATATCATAACATTCACTTATAACATTCTTACAATGTCTGTTTCACTTCTATTTCTTCAAATGTTTCGATCATATCACCCACTTTCATGTCATTGCAGTTCACCAGACTAATACCACATTCGAAGTTTGTACCTACTTCTTTCACATCGTCTTTGAAACGTTTCAGCGCATTGATATTTCCGGTAAAGATAACAATACCATCGCGAATCAAACGAGCCTTGTCGCTTCTCTTCACTTTTCCGGTCTTCACCATCGCACCGGCAACCAATCCCACTTTCGTAATATTGAACACCTCGCGGATTTCGATTGTAGCGGTTATCTGTTCTCTCAATTCCGGAGCTAACATACCTTCCATAGCCGACTTCACTTCTTCGATTGCATCGTAGATGACAGAATACTTACGGATATCAACACCTTCCTGTTCAGCCATCTTAGCTGCAGCACCTGAAGGACGTACCTGGAATCCGACAATAATCGCGTCCGAAGCAGCAGCCAATGATACATCCGATTCGGAGATTGCTCCCACACCCTTATGGATTACATTTACCTGAATCTGTTCGGTAGATAGTTTAATCAATGAATCGCTCAATGCTTCCACTGAACCATCCACGTCACCCTTAACGATGATATTCAATTCCTGGAAGTTACCCAGAGCAATACGACGGCCCAACTCATCCAGAGTAAGAATCTTCTGTGTACGCAAGCCTTGTTCACGTGCCAATTGTTCACGTTTATTCGTAATTTCACGAGCTTCCTGGTCAGTATTGACTACATGGAATGTATCACCAGCCGCAGGAGCACCGTTTAATCCCAAAATCAATGCCGGTTCAGAAGGTCCTGCCTCTTTAATACGCTGATTACGCTCGTTGAACATTGCCTTCACACGACCGTAGCTAGTTCCTGCCAATACGATATCACCAACTTTCAATGTACCGTTGGATACCAATACTGTAGCTACATAGCCACGTCCCTTATCCAATGAAGATTCGATGATAGACCCTGTAGCATTACGGTTCGGGTTTGCCTTCAAATCAAGCATTTCAGCTTCCAGCAAGACTTTCTCCATTAGGTCTTCCACACCCATACCTTTCTTGGCTGAGATGTCTTGAGACTGGTATTTACCTCCCCATTCTTCAACAAGGTAGTTCATAGCAGCCAGTTCTTCTTTAATCTTATCCGGATTTGCAGTAGGTTTATCAACCTTATTGATTGCAAATACAATAGGTACGCCTGCAGCCATCGCATGGTTAATTGCCTCTTTTGTTTGTGGCATCACATTATCGTCAGCAGCTACAATGATGATTGCAATATCCGTTACTTTCGCACCACGGGCACGCATTGCGGTAAATGCCTCGTGACCCGGAGTATCCAGGAATGTGATACGGCGTCCGTCTTCTAATTTCACATTATATGCACCGATATGCTGTGTAATACCTCCGGCTTCACCGGCAATTACATTCGCTTTACGAATATAGTCAAGCAATGAAGTCTTACCATGATCTACGTGTCCCATCACTGTTACAATCGGAGCACGTGGTAACAAATCTTCCGGTGCATCTTCTTCTTCTACAACAGCTTGTGCAACTTCTGCACTGATGTATTCAGTCTTGAACCCAAACTCTTCTGCTACAAGGTTAATAGTTTCTGCGTCCAGACGTTGGTTTATAGAAACCATCATACCAATACTCATACAAGTAGCAATAACCTGATTCACAGAAATGTCCATCATCGTTGCCAACTCATTAGCAGTAACGAATTCGGTCAGCTTCAATACCTTGCTTTCTGCCATTTCCTGATCCTCCAACTCTTGCATACGGTTGGATACCATTTCACGTTTTTCTTTACGGTACTTAGCGGTCTTATTCTTACCTTTGGTTGTCAGACGAGCCAGTGTTTCTTTTACTTGTTTTGCTACATCTTCTTCGCTAACCTCCTGCTTGATGACCGGCTTCTTGAAGCGTTCTTTATTATTATTCTTCTTGTTATTACCTTGGGCATTTGCATTACCTCCATTATTTCCTCTGCCACCCTGAGTATTTGGCCGCGGACTTGCAAAGTTAGAAGTAGCTACGTTATTAACATCAACCTTTTCCTTGTTGATACGATTCCGTTTCTTCTTATTTGCTGAGTTCTCTGCATTATCTTTTGAACCTCCACCCCCTTTCGGTTGTGTTTTATTATCATCTTTACGAATTTCCTTGATGATAGCTTCCTTCATCAACTTCTTCTGATCCTGACGGATCTTTTCTTTCTCTTCCCGTTCGCGACGTTTTTCTTCCTTTGATTTCTTCTTAGGACGAGTAGACTGATTTAATGCTGCCAAGTCAATCTGACCGATTACATTGATCTTCGCACCCAGTTCCGGTTGGCGAATCTTGAAGACTTCATCTTCTTTCGGAGCTTCTGTTTCAGCTTGCTCTTCTTTCACCGGAGCTACTTCAACCGCTTTTTCTTCTTTACGTTCTTCCGCCTTCACAGGTACAACTTCAACCTTCGGCTCTTCTTTTTTCACTTCTTCCACAACTTTCTTCTCTTCAACTTCTGCCGGTTTTATTTCCACTACAGGTTCTGGTACAACCACCGGTTCAACGGGAGTTGGTATAACTTCTACCTTCGGTTCTTCCTTTTTTACTTCAGGCTTCACTACAGGCTGCTCTACCACTTTAGGTTCCACTTTCTTAGGTTCAACCTTCTTTTCCGGTTCTTTTTCTACTTTCCGACCGCTTAAATTATTTAAATCAATTTTTCCGACAGGTTTAAACTTCGGACGTGCATCCTCAGGTACGACTGTCTTGATCACATCTTCCGACTTCGGTTTCTCTTGCCGCTTCTCAAAGCCATCAATCGATACCGACGCCTTATTACGATCCTTATTCTGACGTTCCTGAATGAAACGCTCCGATTCAAGTCTAAGGTTCTTATCTGTACTAAACTCCTTCACGAGTATAGCGTATTGCTCCTCGCTAATTTTTGTATTAGGATTAGCCTCAACGGTATACCCTTTTTTCTGTAAGAACTCAACTACCGTCGCGATTCCTACATTCAAATCTCTTGTAACTTTATTTAACCTTATCGTCATATTATAAATTTAATGAATAAATGGAGCGAAGAATTCTCAATTGGAATAATTCATAAAATTACTCTTGCACTGGTTCTTCTTCAAACTCCGATTTCAAAATGCGTATTACCTCGTCCACCGTCTCTTCTTCCAAGTCCGTTTTTTCAATCAACATTTCGCGAGGTGCACTCAATACAGCCTTCGCCGTATCAATACCGATCGCTTTAATTGCATCAATAACCCATCCGTCGATTTCATCTCTAAACTCATCCAGATAGATATCTTCATCCTGCACATTTTCATCCAACTCACGGAACACATCGATAGTGTACTCAGTTAACATACTGGCCAGTTTGATATTCAAACCGCCTTTACCAATAGCCAACGATACCTCTTCCGGCTTAAGGAATACTTCTGCTTTCTTCTCTTCCTCATTCAGTCGGATAGAAGAAATTTTTGCCGGGCTCAAAGCACGCTGAATAAACAACGAAATATTCGAAGTATAGTTAATTACATCGATATTTTCATTGCGAAGCTCACGAACAATGCCATGAATACGACTACCCTTTACACCTACGCAGGCTCCTACGGGGTCGATTCTGTCATCGTAAGATTCTACCGCGATCTTGGCACGTTCACCTGGAATGCGGGCAATCTTCTTGATAGTAATCAAACCATCATTGATTTCGGGTACTTCCATTTCAAACAGGCGTTGCAAGAAAACGGGAGAAGTACGTGACAAGATAATCTTCGGATTATTGTTCTTGTTGTCTACGCGGGCAACTACTGCACGGGCTGTTTCTCCTTTACGATAGAAATCACTCGGGATCTGTTCAGTTTTAGGCAGTAGCAGTTCGTTTCCTTCATCGTCGAGAAGCAGCATTTCTTTTTTCCAGATCTGATATACTTCTGCATTGATGATAGTACCAACCTTATCAATATATTTGTTATAAATACTGTCTTTCTCTAGCTCCAGAATCTTAGAAGCCAGTGTCTGGCGGAGATTCAGGATAGCACGACGGCCAAACTTTGCAAAGATAACTTCGTCAGTTACCTCTTCACCCACTTCGTAAGAAGCATCAATTTTCTGTGCTTCAGTCAGAGAAATCTGCATATTTGGGTTTGTCAGGTCTTCATCGGCCACAACTTCACGATTACGCCATATCTCAAAGTCCCCTTTGTCAGGGTTCACGATCACATCGTAATTCTCATCGGTGCCAAACATTTTCGCGATCACACTACGGAACGACTCTTCAAGGACGCTGACCATAGTGGTTCTATCAATATTCTTCAGTTCTTTAAATTCCGAAAATGTATCAATCAAGCTGATTGTTTCTTCTTTTTTGGCCATAACTATTTAAAACTAATTAAGTATTTAGTATATTTTATTTGCTCATAAGTGAAGGTTTCATCCTCTTCTACCAGTTTCGGACGTTTCGTTCCTTCCAGTTTTACTTTCTTCTGTACGGCTACCGTAAATTTCTCTTCATCGGCATCTTTCAGTATGCCGGCGAGCTTACGTCCGTCTTTCGTCATTACTTCCACTTCTTGTCCGATGTGAATGTAATACTGTTGCAGAACTTTAAAAGGTTGTCCGATACCGGCTGAACCTACTTCCAGTTCATAATCTTCCTCTTCACGGTTCAGTTTCGATTCGATAAAGCGGCTAAGCTCTACGCAATCTTCAATCCAAACGCCTTCTGCATGGTCGATCTCGACCACGATCTTGTCATCAGGGCTCACAGTTACCTCTACCAAAAAGTAATCTTTCCCCTTCAGCCACTCATCAACAATCTGACAAACAGTTTTCTTTTCTATCATTTATTCGCTATTAAGAACAAAAAAAGGAGCTTAATTGCCCCTCCACCTTTCATCCGTTTTCGGTTGCAAAGATATAAATAATATGTTCGACTACAAAACATTAAAGAAAAAAAGTATGAATTAACTATACGAACTTCGTATCTTTACGCCGCAATTATAAAAAACAGTAGTTATGGCACATCATTTAAACACTAATAAGCAATTCATGGTAGGCAACGGAATCTTGGCTTTTGCTGTCATCTTTGTCGTTGTTATCTTCATTTATATGAGTATGAGACTCCAACAAAAGAAAGAGAGTGAACGACACTTCATTGAAACTTATTCAATCAGCCTAGTGAAAGGATTTGCTGGCGATTCCATTTCTTTGCTTATCAATGATAGTTTGATTTCATGCAAAGCAATAACGGACGAGCCTTATACAGTTGAAGTGGGCCGTTTTGCCGAACAAAGTGCTTTGATGATTGTAGACAATCAGACAGAATTGGTTTCAATATTCGATCTTAGTGAGAATGGAGGTAGTTATCGATTTGAAAAAGAGGAGGATGGAATTAAACAATTAGCTAAATAAAAATAAGAATGGATTCACACGATCAATACATGTGTGTGTATTAAAACTCAGAAAAGTATATTATTTTATCATTCAAAAGAGCTCATAACGAAGAGTCCCTTTCCTTATTTTGTTTTAGTTAAGCTTCTTCCTGTACGATTAACTCATCATAAGAGGCTATTTTTTCGGTACAAATACGAAATGATATCTCTTTGAGTATTTCGATTCGTTCAAGCATATAGGCATATTCTTCCTTGTTTACAACAAAATCTTTATTGTAACGAGCCTCCTATATATTGTTCCTTATTATTAAAATAGTACCCAGCATCTAAATATTCATTTCCACGCGAATAGTGTGTTTCAAACTCATCAATAGCAAACTTTTTAATCTCTTTGAACGACAATTCACGAGGTTTAGCCAATTTAAACTCTTTGTTGTCATATATCTTAATTCCCTCTTTCACTATATCCGTAAAGAAACACTAACTACGCTCGAGGACTTTATTAAGTGTATCAGCATACTCTACAATGAATTGGGGAGAAGCATAACGACGATAAGCAAAAGTATTATGATATTTGGACGTAACTTTATCTCTCAGCTGTCTTCTACCTGCTTTACGTTTGGCTCTGAAATGACCACCATAATATCTAAGTCACTCTGGTATGAGGTATGTACGCCAAACTCAACTCTCTCATCCCATAAAACATAACCTCCACGTGCATAACTACCATATAATATAATCATATCGCACCACGACACATGGTGCTTGATAAGCTCCCGTAGGGTGTTTATCTCCTCCTGAGTCCGTTTTGGTAAATGCTTTATTGACCACTTCATACGTTCTTATATCTATTTGATCACAAAATCAATACAAATATTGGGCATTTATTAAGATATACTTTATTTCTATCTTTTTTACCTCTTTATTTTGTTCTTCCTGTAGTTTCACTCCGATGAATGGCCTGTATGATACTTATATTTCAATGTTTATATACATGTCCGATATCCCCTAAGTTCATTCCGCAAAGCCGTTGCATTACCATTAGTGAATCGATTCAGCAATCCCCAGAAACGTTCGCTATGATTCATTTCACGTGTATGGCACAATTCATGCAAAAGCACATAGTCAATCAAATGAGAAGGCAATAAGACCAGATAGTATGACAGATTAATATCCTTTCGTACCGAGCAACTTCCCCATCGTCCTTGGCTTGAGTTTATCTTCACACTATTATAAAACAAGCCGTTTTGTTTAGATAAATATTCCAGACGGTGAGGAAGGATTACTTTCGCGTTTTTTCTTAATGATTCTTCAATCACTTTGCGCAACCAATCTTGTAACCCTTCATCTGCAAAGACTGCTTGTGGAGGACAAACAATCTGCATATACCCTAATTTAGAATTAGCCATAAACTGTTCCTTCTCACCAGTAACCAAAGAGAGTTTGAAAAACTCGGCATCGATACGATAATTTAAGTCTATTAACGGACGCATCAACTTTTGGCGAGAAACCTGCAACTTGCTACGTAAATCTTCAATGGCACGTTTGACTTCCTTTATTGCCGTACCGGGAGGAACCGACACATAAATAGCATCACTTTTTGTACGGAATACCAAGCTTCTGGCACGTGGATTAGCACGTATCACCAAGATACCCAATTCATCATCTTCTATAATCGTCTCCATCATAAATCTCTGAACAATGATGCAAAAATAGAAAGAACTCGCGTAAAAACGGCAGAATTGGACAAAATAAAGTAACTAGCTGGTATCTAGAAGGAGGAAGCATTATATAGGAAGCGTGTAGCCATTTGCGACTGAGCACGATATCCTAAGGCAATCACCATATCAAGATTATAGTGTACGATACTATGCTGTACCCGACGATTACCTTCTTGGCAAACTGTCAAGAATTCCTTTACAGTTCGTTTAATATCCAACTCACCATCGCTTAAGATATTCTCTATATGTCGGTTGATATTCTGTTTTGTTGTATCATATATCTGTGCCAGTGTCAGCCATAAATCCTCATCAGCAAAGCGCACCGATACACGAATTATTTCGTTATCGTCTTAATACAGTATTATCTTGTTCTCTTCATTCATTATCTTTATTTCTTTTCTATATATGAGCTGTTGAATCAATCGTATTCCATCATAGCCAAGATTCTTTATATATTCCGCAATAATCTGGGTGAATATATAGTCCAGAGTTATTGGTTGGTTTAGAGAAAGCCCCTTGTATCATCTCCATTATATGTATCCCCATTGTCACGTCTTTATTACTAGATAAATAGATCCACAGCTATACTGCAATCTTAAGAGGTTCCTTTACCTGTATTTTGCAATATTTACGGCATTAAATATAACAAATAAAAGACGGAGATTGATAAAAAAGCTCTCTAAAGTCTCCATTCTTAAAAAAGAATACTATAAACAGCTCTTTCATTCATCCTCTTCACCGAGAAGCAACTCTCTTTTATTCAGGAAGTTGCGGTGAACCCATGATTCTTTTTCACTTTTCAGCCTACTTCACCTTCTTCACCAGATAAACATTCCCCTGTTTTGTGTGACGATGAGTGATTCCTAACAGCTACTAATAATTGTGATAGTTGGAAGAAGTACAGCTACGCAAAGCAACAGGAAACTCTTTTTGCAGTTGTTTATAAATAGTAGCAGCAGAAAGAGACAGACATTCCGCATCATCAAATGGCAGGAGCATACAAACTGCGCAGAATATCTTCTACAGGATTTACATGATAATATGCAGCATTATGTCGTTGCAGATCACGTTCCTCGTCTTTACTCAACCAATGCCGGACACCAGCCTGTAGTTCAGATTTCAGTTGGGCAGAAATTTGTGAGTACTCAATATCGGTGCAGTCGATATCATGTTCCACATCAACACAGATAAAACGCTGGCTACCTGTAGAATCACAAAGCAGATCAGTCCGATTACTCGTGCCTATGAATGAAGCTATACGAGGCAATGACCGGAAATTCTTTTGATAAGCTTTGCAAATATTGAGACGGGACATTTGCATCAAGTTTTTAAGTAATGGCATCTTCTGCGGACCGTATTTATCGAACTCATCCATATTGAGTAAACCCATTTCCACCAAGGTAGACTTATGACATCCTTGCTCTGTACTAATAAATTTGCTTGTTCCATGTCCATCCCAAATAGGTAATTCGTCCATATATAGCCGGAATGGGTGATAACTTTCTACCTCAGTGGAGTAAATATACTTTTGCAGGTCCTTATCCCAACAATTGACACCTTCCTGATGTGCTTCCATACAAAAAGTGTTTAACTCCCGTTTTCCTATGGGTAAGAAAGAGGAATCTCTCTGACTAAACCGCCGGAATTCAGTTTCTTCTGTTAACAGATTATAGCGAAAGTCGTAATGGCTCCTCAAAAAATCCTTCACTTGCCTGGTCAGAAAAACAGGCGAGTGAGTTAATGGTGCTTGTGCCAAAGGTAATTAATGTCTTCATATCTCTTTTTTTATTGAATAAATCTTTGTCTTTTCAATCGATTGATATGACGAAGATATAATACAGGATATGGGGTTTGCAAGCATTTAACAAAGATTTTTCTTGTTTTTATCGGTAAAGATAAAAAGCCTTTCTCATGATGATAAAATCAATATTTTATCGTATATTTGAGGCAATTATAATAATAGCCAACTGTAATTGTCTAATCAGCTGACTCTAGTCGTCTAATTAGCCGATTATAGTTGTCTTATCAGCCGATTCCCGTTGTCTATAAATAAACAATACGATTAATTTAAAGGATAACGATGGCTATTTTATTCGATTGGTATGAGAATCCAAACGCTTCTTCGGAAGAGGAAGCTACATTACACCCACGCATCTTTATGAACGGCAAGGTGGAAACTGCTACATTATGCCGAAGAATCCATGAACGTAGTTCACTGACTGTTGGAGATGTAAAGAGTGCCCTTGATACCCTTGCACAACTTTTCGGCGAAGAATTACGCGACGGAAAAGCGATTCATCTTGAAGGAATCGGTTACTTTTACCCTACATTGGCAGCCACAGAAAAAGTGACGCGTAATACACCTCACAAGACCAACAAAGTAACCCTCAAAACCATCCGCTTCCGACCAGACAACGAATTGAAAGGCAATCTTGCCGGTGCACATGCTAACCAGTCTAAGTACGTCCGACATTCTGAAAAGATATCAGAGGTTGAGATAGATATCCGATTAAAAGAGTATTTTGCCGAACATACAATGATGACTCGTCGTGACTTCCAGAAAATCTGCAATTTGGCACGTACCACTGCTAAAACACACCTGGTCCGATTACGTAAAGAAGGCAAACTGATAAATGTCGGATTGCGGAATCAACCGATGTATATGCCGGCACCGGGTTATTATGGAGTATCGAGAGACGCAGAACATCCCACAAGGTGAAGGATGTGAATGAGTAAAAAGAAACATTTTATCTTCTTTTTCACCGGAAGCAATAGATATACAACACTTTATATTTCGGTGAAGAAGGTGAAGAGTAGATAAAGGTATTTTTGTTACGGAAATCAAATGTGAGCAGCATATAAGAATTATAAAAAAGCAAATTACAAAAATATATGATAGACTATTATACCAACCCACTAGACAGACATGGATTAGAAGCTAAAACATTTGTGGAGCACATCAGAAAACGTCCCGGAATGTACATCGGAAAGCGTGGTGACGGTTCATGTGAATATGATGGCTTATACACCTTATTCACGTATGCTCTTGAATCTGTTTTAGAAAATACACCAATAGAAAAGATCGTTCATATTAATAGTACGGACAAAAACATATATATTGATTGTAAACTGGCAGAATGTCCTGATTCCTTTTTTCCACAAAGTGAAAAGTTACAATCGTTTTACAGTAGCGGTTATATGATTTCGGCAATAGCGGCTTTGTCTAGCGAATATATATTGGAAATTTCAAACCGACGAATCCTCAATGATTCATCGGCTTGTATACAAAAGAGGATCTATAAACAGCGATGAAACAATAAAAGCAGAACCAACAAAAGACGTTATCTCTGTAAGGTTTACTCCAGACGAGTTAATATTTGATAAGGATTTTTATTTCAGAAATGAGTTTATCAATGAATACATCAAAAGATATTCAACCGTTAATCCTGAAATTAAATTTATATATAACGGCACAGAAATTCTCTCACCTCATGGAATGAAAGATTTTATTGAGTGGAAATTTGATGACTTGTTATTACCTACAATTCATATCAGCGGTAAAGGAATAGACTTAGCTATCAATGCTGCAAGAAACCTGAATGGTAAAGTGAAAAATCAATACACTTCCTTTAATAACGCATGGAATGGGTATTACAGCCCTGAAACAAAATCTTTTATTACTTCAACTGTTACTACACTAAACAATTACTATGGACTTTCTTTAAATATAGAGAACTACTATGGTCTAATGTTACAACCGGCTGATGAGCATAATCCCAAAGAATTCTATATGCACGAGGAAAGATTCCCGGGAAATTTAGTAGGAGCCTTATGGATAAAGATTAATGATCCACTTTATAATATCAGCCAAAGACGAACTCTTAGTTCGAAATGGTTGGATAAAGCTCAAACAATCACTGTAGAGGATTTCGTGAGTAAATTTATCGAAACAGAACTGCCGAAATATCTTAATGCCAATCCTGAAAGTACAAAGAGACTCAAAGATATATTAATGAAAAAACAACTATAAACTGTATATGTGTACTAATAAGTATACCATCACTACTAATTGATTGCATGATAGTATTTGTCATTCAGAACGAAGTAAAAAAATCTCTCCTCCCTGCATATGTAAAGAATGGAGACTTAGCTACATTCTGTATAACAGATAGGATAAGATAATTAAATATTGGTATTTGAAATATCCAACTAAATAAAATTCGGATTTTGTAACTAAATCCCGATCTGAAAGCATGTTTGTATAACCAATCACACACTATCCTTATAATATTGGCATTGCCCACAACCATAGCCATTAAATGGACATTCTTCTTTTCCATAACTATATACAGGAGAATTACAGGCTAAAGTATTATATTGTCCTTTTCCATAATATCTACACTTCATAGTATCATAATTACATTTTTTTTCTGATGAAGAATCCACAAATGTAGTACCTCCACCACTGCTACCTCTCGAACTCAATTCTATTTTCAACACACCATGCATAAACAAACCCGTAACAAACGCCATACAAATACCTCCCAAGAACCAACCTGAAATAAAGAATGTAATCATAGCAGTATGGTAAATTACAAATCCTAGAATCAGAGAAGCCAGTATAGCCCAAAGTTTATTAAGTCCTTCGCTCCCTGTAATACATTTATAAACGCCAACAATCAATAGAACAATCATCACCCAATCAAACCAATCCCCGAAAAAGTTATATCGGGCAAAAAAGCCTCTCATAGTTCCGGCAAATAAGAAAGAACCTACAATTATAGTTACTCCACGAAAAGAAAATCCAGATTTATTCATCATATACCGAGATCCCCAGAGTGAAAGAATAAGTAGGATGACACCACCCCAAAATACCTCTCCTCCAATTTTCCCTTTCTCATCAAGAGATTTCATAAAAATCGATTTCAACATACCTTTGGGATAAGGTATCCCATTATATTGATCGGAAGTATCCAATATTTCTATCCCTGCTGCAGACAAGTCATCTTCATCTACTATTCCCATAGGAGTACCAATATCTTGTACAGATTGCTTACTTTCTACAGCTGATTTCATGTCTTTCTTCTTGGCAACATGACTCGCAACCTCTGTATTCTTCTCTTTGGAAGCCACTCTGGTGTCTGTAGATGTTTTCACAGCATCGGCTGGTAACAACTGTTGCAATTTCTTCAGATTGTTTTCTGCCTCGCGGTTACCTCCCTTCAAAGCTCCTTCAAATAAATCTTTGGCTTTATTCAGATCTTTCTTCACACCCAAACCATCCATATAATATCGTCCAAGGGTATTCATTGCTTGAGCATTTCCCTGTTGGGCAGCAAGGTTATAGTAACGGGCAGCTTCTACATAATTCATATCCGTAAAAGCACCTACCTCATAGTAATAAGCTAAACGTAACTGCGCTTGAACAAAGCCATTATCCGCTGCTTTCTTCAACCACTTTGCAGCTTCTGTATACGATTTCGGAACACCCTTACCTTGCTCGTAAAGCATTCCCATATTATACTGTGCTTGCACATCTCCTTGTTCCGCTTTTTGTTTCAAAGCTTCAACATCATCTTGCAAAACAATATTAACAGATGGATATGCAGCATATACATTATAAGAATTAGATAATAAAAATATCAAAATAATAGAGGAAGTAAAGTAGTGCCTTATGGCATGAATGCTGAAGAAATGTTTGTCTGTCATGTTTTTCAAAGCTTTATATATTATATTGCAAATATACTTTATTCTTATAAGTTCAACAAATATATTTCAATAAAAACACAAAGACAAAGGTCATATATTCTATGAAAAGACCAAAGCATTTATCTTTGTATTTATCATGATATATCCCTTATTAATTACTATAAACCAACTATTTTCCATCTAAAAAACTTTATCTGAAATGCAACTTTATTGAAGCATGAACCGTCTTAATAATATAACATCAAAATCATTATTATGAAAGTAAGTACATTAACAACAGTATTAACCGGTATGTTTCTAGTATTCATATCAATCTCCTGTTCACAAGGTCAATACATAACTGGTAGCGGCAACTACATAACAAAAGATATAGAAATCAGCCCATTCAACGCAATTACGCTGTCGGGGAGTGCAGATATTATCTATCAACAAGACGCAAATACCCATTTCGAAATTTACGGTTCTGACAATATAATCTCAATACTAAAAATCTATGTCGATAAAAACACGCTATTTATAAAGTATCCCAATAACATTAATATAAGAGATAGAGGAACATTAGAAATCAGAGTTTCTTCTCCTGAACTGAATAGTATGGGAATCAATGGTTCGGGAAATATACAGCTTACCAATGGCATACAAACAAAAAAGAATGTAGAAGTAAACATCAATGGTTCCGGAAATATACAAGGACAGAAAATAGTCTGTCAGAAGACGGCAATCTACATTAATGGGTCCGGTAATATCAGGTTTCAACAGATTCAAAGTCAAATATGTTCCGCTCATATTACCGGTTCAGGAAACATACTATTTAGTGGTAAAACTGATAATGCAGACTTCAGGATTGTTGGTTCAGGAAATATAAACGCTTTAGAACTACAAGCGAAGGATGTATCATCAAGTGTCACAGGCTCCGGAGATATCAGTTGCCACGTAAGCGAAAAACTATCCGCACAGTTTACCGGTGGAGGTAGCCTTTCTTACAAAGGTAACCCACAAGAAGTAAACGGTCCCCAGAAAAAGTTACATAAACTCGACTAAGAACAGGAAACTTAAAAGGGCTACTGCATCACGCGGTAGCCCATTTATTTAGTTAGTTTTATTATAAAAATTTGAGAGAATTGAAAACTTCACAGTTTCGCTTTCGTTTTTTGTTTTAATTAAGCATACTAACTATATTATATGTTAAAGCAAATGAAAATGTCTATTCTTGCATAACTTTCACCTTATTGATCTTGGCAAGGCTATCAGCCAACGCCTGATCTGCTTTCGCATCATTTGACAATGCGACCGAAGGAGCAGTTACTTGTTTACCAATGGTATCCGTTGCCAACACTCTACCGTCATCACCGGAGAATGAATGCTGTGCCACATTTCCTAACGAAAGAATGATTGCAACCACAGCAGCAGCCTTAAATAGTGGAACAAAACGGCCAAGCAACGTCAAGCGTTTAGCCTTCACTACCGGAGTTTCCACTTGTGACAGAATACGTGCATCAAAGTCTTCACCCAGCCCTTCTTCCTGCTGAACCTGCTGATAAACAAACAAGTTCTTATAGCGAAGCAAATGAGCAGGTACCTCTCCTTTTAAGAAGAAGTCACGCAATTGAGATTCTTCCTCTAAGGAAGTTTCGCATTGCCAATATCGCTCTAAAAGCTGTTCTATATTCTTATAATCCATATTCGTCAATTTCTAAATATCTTTGTTTTACCTTTTGTCTGGCTCTGAAAAGGTTTACTTTTACCTGTTCTTCTGTCAGATTCAGTAAGATTGCAATTTTCTTATAGCTTTTACCTTCAATATCCCTCAGTTGCATGATAAGCCGCTGTTTCTCGGGAAGTTCGTTTACCAGTCGATTTATAATATTCATTTTCTCATCATGAACCAACTGATCGTACGGACCGCTTGCATCAGGTTCTTCCTCCATCTCCGGGGTGAGTCCTACATTCTGAGCTTCTCTCTTTTGACTGCGATCTATCGCCAAGTTCTTTGCCACTATCAGGCAGTAGGCTTCAACCGATTCAAACTGAGACCACTCCTCACGCTTACTCCACACTCTTATCATGGTGTCCTGAACGATATCTTCGGCTTCTGCCCTATCCAGAGTTATTCTGAGAGCCAATCGAAAGAGTTTATCCTTCAACGGCAAAATATCGTTTCGGAAGCTGATTTCTTGCATCTCTATAATAATGACGGGCTAGGATTCGAAAAGTTACAGTCGCCCACTACTTTTTTGGAATTATTTTTTGATCCTGGTTCCTCCGTTTTCACTAATCGCTGATGCTAAGGTGATTATCACCTCTGACACCCCTGCATTAATTGCCTCAAAAGAGTTCTCTAACTTAGGAATCATGCCACCTTGGATAACTTCATCAGCAACGTATTGTTCAAATTCTGCACGAGTAATCTGTGAAATCACACTATCATCATCATTCTCGTCACGCAGCACTCCTTTTTTCTCAAAACAATAAACCAATGTCACATCAAACAAAGTTGATAAAGCCTTAGCTGTCTCTCCGGCAATCGTATCTGCGTTAGTATTCAACATATTACCTTGTCCATCGTGCGTCAGTGGTGCCATCACAGGAACTACACCCTTATGAATTAAATCTGATAATAAAGACGCATCTACCTTCTCAACATCCCCCACAAAGCCGTAATCAACATCCTTTACAGGACGTTTCACCGAACGGATCACGTTCATATCTGCTCCGGTCAGTCCAAGAGCATTGATCCCACGAGCTTGCAGACCTGCTACAATATTCTTATTTACCAATCCGCCATATACCATTGTCACCACTTTGAGTGTTTCCTCATCTGTGATTCGGCGGCCATTTACCATTTTACTCTCAATTCCCAGCAGAGTGGCTATCTTCGTAGCCGAACGTCCTCCACCATGAACCAATACTTTGTGACCATCAACGCCAGCAAAATCGTCTAACAACTGACGAAGGGTGGCTTCCTCTTCTACGATTTTGCCACCCACTTTAATGATTGTTAGTTTTTCTCTCATTTTCTATTATTCCTATTCCAAATAAGTATAACCATAAAGTCCCGAACGATAATTAGAAAGGAACTCTTTTCCCTCTTCCAAAGAAATTCGTCCTTCTTTTACTGATTTTGTAACCCATGTTTCAAGAGTACGAACCAACTTCTTCGGATTATATTGCACATAGTCCAAGACTTCTGCTACGGTTTCTCCATCAATTATCTGTTCGATATTATATCCCTTTTCATTCACAGAAACATGCACTGCATTCGTATCACCAAACAAATTATGCATATCGCCCAAAATCTCCTGATAAGCTCCGACTAAAAAGACAGCAACATAATAGGGCTCCGACTTCTTCAGGCTATGAACCGGCATATAATGCGCCACATTCCGGGTAGAAATAAAATTAGCGATCTTACCGTCAGAGTCACAAGTTATATCTTGCAATGTAGCCGAGCGATCCGGTTTCTCATCTAACCGCTGAATTGGCATGATCGGGAATATCTGATCAATTGCCCAAGAGTCAGGAAGTGACTGAAACAAAGAGAAGTTACAGAAATATTTATCAGCCAACAGTTTAGATAATCCACGAAATTCATCGGGTGCATGTTTCAAACCTTCGGCAATTTGATTGATCTCTCGTGTAATAGACCAATACAAGCGTTCAATCTGCGCACGTGTTTTTAGATCCACAATTCCATGACTGAACAAGTCAAGTGCTTCCTCACGAATTTGCTGAGCATCATGCCATGCTTCCAACATTTTATTTTGATTCAACGTATCCCAAATGCTATACAATTCTTGCACCAATTCATGAGCATCCTCAGCAATCACTTCTTCATCGTCCCATTCAGGTAAAGTAGCAGTTTCCAGCACCTCAAAGATAAGCACAGAGTGATGAGCAGTCAATGCACGTCCACTCTCGGTAATTATATTCGGATGTGGAATACCATTTTTATCGCTGACATCTACCAAAGTAGAAATAGAGTCATTCACATATTCCTGAATGGAATAATTTACACTACCACCGTTATCAGAAGAACGAGTACCGTCATAATCAACTCCAAGTCCACCGCCAATATCTACAAATTCGACCTTAAAGCCCATTGCATGAAGTTGTACATAGAATTGAGATGCTTCGCGCAAAGCCGTTTTGATACGACGAATCTTAGTGATCTGGCTGCCAATATGGAAATGAATCAGTTTAAGACAATCTTTCAACCCTTTACTTTCCATATAGTCGAGTGCTTCAAGAAGCTCACTGGAAGTTAAGCCAAATTTGCTTGCATCTCCACCGGATTCTTCCCATTTTCCACTGCCGGAAGAAGCCAGTTTAATACGAATACCTATGTTGGGCTGAACATTCAGCTGCTTCGCCATCTTGGCAATCAACTTTAATTCATTCATTTTCTCTACCACCAAGAAGATTCGTTTTCCCATCTTCTGAGCAAGTAAAGCTAGCTCAATATAGCTCTCGTCTTTATAACCGTTGCAAACAATCAATGAGTCAGAATCCGTATTGACGGCAATCACAGCATGCAACTCCGGCTTAGAACCAGCTTCCAATCCGAGATTGAATTTCTTACCGTGACTAATGATTTCCTCTACCACCGGGCGCATCTGGTTTACTTTAATCGGATAGATAATAAAGTTCTCGGCTTTATAACCGTATTCTTCTGCTGCTTGTTTAAAACAGGAAGACATCTTTTCAATACGGTTGTCCAGAATATCCGGAAAACGCACCAGCATAGGGGTAGTTACATCACGCAATTGCAGTTCATCGACCAATTCTTTCAGATCGACAGCCACTCCATCTTTACGCGGTGTAACAACGACATGACCATTGTCATTAATACTAAAGTACGAAGTACCCCAACCTGTAATGTTGTAGAGTTCTTCAGAATCTTCAATACGCCACTTTCTCATTTTTCTGTTATTCAGTGTTTTTAGTAAATAATTAGTTGACAAAAATACAGATTTATCTACAGGTTGCCAATTAATTGGATATTATTTCTTTCAATCGGTCCATATATCCATTGTTTGCATTACGGGCATCATACCGGAGTGCTAAATCCTCAGCCTGACCATAAAAATAATCACTCAATTCTTTCACATCATACACCCCTTCCGGGCAATACAACGGAAACTCTTCTGGTAGATTCAAGCTAACTTGCGGGCGAGATTCGTATTTTAAGGCTTCTACCATATCACACGAAAACCGATATTTCTTCAATTGATTGGTATGCAAACTCCAACCAATACAACGTTCGGCGTATTCCCACCCCCTCTGGGAATTTATCATGAAGTAATAAGCAATAAATAAACCCAGGTAAAGTAACATATATTCATCTTTCTCACGACCTGCCAATCCTTCTTCGGCACGCATGCACATATCGGCAGCTATCTCTGGCTTTACTGCTTTTTGTGCATAATATGCTAGTTTCAGGTATGCGCGTAAATTGGCTTCATAACAGGATGTCTGTTTGCTTATCAATGGCTGCGCCCGGTTATAAGCCTCGTCAAACTGTCCCGTCTCGAGATAGTAGTCCAACATAAAGTTCAATTCACAAGCCTCACAGGACTGATCATCGATCTTTTCTGCCAACATTTTATCTATATATTCTTTAGCCAGATCGTATTGACGCATTCTGGTATATTCCACTGACCATCGGTGATAATAACTCCGTAATGAATAGCCATTTCTTTGAATGCGAGTCTTATAATCTTCTCCAACTGCTTTTATCTGCTCCATAGGGATATCCGGCAAGTCAAATGTACAAGCCCAGATCCATTTATATTTCCAAAGCAGATCATCCTCATTTATCTGATCTTTATGACTTTCATAATCATCCAATATCTTGGAAAAAACAGCAATCTCTTCGGCATCAGCAGAAAGGAGATTCAACTCGTAAATCAAATCCAAACGCATTTCTACTGCCCATGCCACATCTTCATTCTCATCGGCAATCCGAATGGCTTCCTTTAGCAGACTTGCTTTTTCACGCGGATGCAGATTTTGGCTTTGGGTCTGCAATAGTAATTTCTGTATTTCAAGTGTATATCTCATCGGTCGTTTAATTCAAAAAGTTTATAAAATCATTCATTTTGGCAGTCATCAGCTCACATAGCGAATGGTTGAAAAGTTCCATTTCCTCACTGTTCACTGTATATTTACCTTGAAGGAGCGATTGCACATATAATATATGTACTACATGCCGGAACAACTTATTATCATCCTGTATTTTCAATAATGTCTGCACCATCTCATTATCAGCATTAAAGGTCAAAGTCGGTGGAAGCTGTTTTCCCGAATTAACAATGCCTAAGACAGCCATCAGAGGGTTGTTGACAGATTTAGTTGTACTTTCTTTCTCTTCGGCAACAAATATAACCGGAGTATCTACGGGAGTGAAATGTTTCAAGCAACAGATACAACCAAAACGTTTCAACAATTCATTTGCCTTAGCTTCGAATAACCGATATTCTTTATTCGGTGTTACCTCACCAAACTGTTCCAATAAACGAGAAGGAGAAATCTCATCCAATGTTAACTCCGGATTTAGACGAACATACTTTTTCAGCAAAGTTTCATCAAAAGTATAAGCTGCATTTACAACTAACCATCCTTGTGCTCCTGCTATTCGTCGCACCTGCCGAAAATCTTCCAGATTTCGTGTATAGCAGATCACATTATTTACCGAACGGATATTTCCAAAGCTACGCATTCCCCTATTCGTCTCAAAAGGAAGATAATCCATAAACAAACGAAGCATTTCATTATCTTCCGAAGCAATTGCCTTAATATGGAAATGATGAACTTCCAACATCTTATTAAACATAGGACGGTCATTTTGAATCAACCCACGCAAATAGTCTTTAATAGCTATTCCAATTTCTTTCCGCGCATCTTTCAATAAGTCATTGCTCACAAAAGATTCTCGTGAAGCTGTAGACAATAGACCATCTGCATTAACTAGACAACGAATGAAGAATGCCCATGATGGGAGAAGATTACAGTCGTCTTCGCTCAACAACATTCGCTTTAAATATACCTTATGAGAATTGCGTACGGAAAACTGAGTTCGGAAAGGTAAGACATATAATACTCCATTCACTTTTCCGCTTTCAGTATGTATACGAAACACATCTAAAGCAGATGAATGAAAGACTTTTGCACCATGATCAAGCAGTTCTTTACGGGTTGCTTCCGGATTCAACCATATCGGACATGGCGTGTTTATCAATTCTTCCTCTCCCTGATAATGCAGATAAATAGGATAAGGCAATATTTCGCCATAATTAGTCAATATCTTCTTAAAACTTTCATAAGCAAAGAGGTGAGTCCATTCATTTTTAGGATGCAAAATGACGCGTGATCCTATGGCTAATTCTTCATCAGGAAAAGTCATCTGATATGTACCGTCTACCTTACCACACCAACAGACAGGTTGTCCGCCCATAGCCGATCGGCTCTCTACTTTAATTTCGTTTGTTACAACAAAACAAGATAGCAGACCAATGCCAAATCTCCCGATAAAATCGTCTGAATCAGGTGTATCCCGCTTCGAGCTTTCACCAATCACAGTAAGGAAACGATAAACCTCTTCTTCTTTTAACCCGATACCATTATCTTGAAATACGGTAGTTCCGTCTTCATTGAGAAATACATCAATACGACCATTATAATTCTCGTCGATATTATGTAAAACCTTGATAGCATCCACACAATTTTGTAGCAGTTCGCGGACAAATGTATTTGGATTACTATAAATATGTTCCGATAACAGAGCAATCATTCCTTTAAGATTGACCTGAAACAGATTATTTCCTTCCTTCTCCATTCTTTTCGTTATTTTCTTCTTCCTGTGATTTTCAGCGCTTTCTCATTACCGTTCTCTGCAGCTTTTTCAAACCACTCCATCGCAATCTCATCATTTTCTTCCACACCATTTCCCATCAGATAGGCATTACCCAATTCAAATTGTGCTTTATCACTGCCATTTTCTGCTGCTTTTTGCAGCCATTGAATAGCTGTATCAGGATCAGGAGTACATCCCTCACCATACATCATCATCTTACCCAAATAATAAGTTGCAGGTATATTTTCATTTCCAACCGCATCGTTAAAACAACGATAAGCTTCTGTATAATTCTGTTTTACGCCTACTCCATTGTAATAACAAAGTCCAGTACGATACATACTCGTAACATTACCATTGTTTGCAGCGAGTGTATAATACTTAAAAGCTTCTGTCTCATTATCTTCTACCCCGATCCCCATCTCATAACAGATACCGATCCCTTCACTATACCATTTATATTCAGCAGCTTTTTTGAAATAGCCAAAAGCTTTTTCAGATTCATTCAGCTTATCGTAGTCATACAAATAATATTCACCCATACGAATCATAGCCAAAGGTATTTCATTAGCAATAGCTTTTTCATACCATTCCACTGCTTGTTTATTATCTTCCAGACATGGCCCGTAACCAAAGAGAAAATAATCTCCCATCTTAAATTGGGCGTAACCATAGTCCATATCAGCTGCTTGCTGTATATATTCTACCGCCTTGTTAGGATTCTCTTCCACGCCATTACCATTTTCATAAGCCATCCCTAACTCTGTAAGACAACGAGGTTCTTCTCTTTCTGCTCCTTTGGCAAACCATTCAAACGCTTTATCCATATTTTCTTCAGTACCGAAACCATTTTTATAGCAACGTCCCAAAGCAAAAATAGCGTCCACATCTTCTGCTTCTACAGCTTTCTGATACCAATTGAAGGCTTCCTCCAACTGGGGTTCACTGATAATCCCTTTTTCCAGATAAAGACCGATTCGATACATTGCATAAGGATATTCATCCTGAGCTGCTTTATGAAGGAGTTCAAAAGCTTTTTTATAATCTTTCTCTACTCCGTCACCGTTCTCATATAAAAAAGCAAGTTCTACCAATGCAAAACAAGCCCCCATTTCAGCTGCTTTCTCATAATACTTCTTAGACTTCTCTGCATCTTTTACACCGGCATAACCATTAGCTAAATAAAGTGCCGCACGACAATATCCGTCCGCATTTCCCAATGAGGCTGCCTTTTCATAACTAGCCATCGCTTTCACATAATCCGGCTCTTCGGACAAGAAACCATGTTCATACATCCAGCCAAGCCGATATGCAGCATTTCCGGAACCCAAAGTCACTGCTTTTTCCAATAATTGACTGGTACGAGTAATATCTTGTTCTACCAATTCTCCTTTGAAATAAACATTAGCAAGCTCTTCGTAACCCTCAATATAATTATCCTCCACACAACGTTCCATGCACATTAATCCACGTTCAACGTTCTTATAGTCATTATTATAAAGGTAAATCAAGGCTAACTCATATGCGCTATAAGACTCACCATAAAGCATCCCTTTTTCCAGCCACTCAATAGCTTTAGGCATATCCAGCCACTCCTCTTCCTGATAGTTAAAACCCAGGAAGTTAGCCGCAGACCATACACCTGCATGCCAGGCTTTCTCCCACAATTCAAAAGCTAATTCTTTCGGCTTACCAAGCTCTGGATAGTGGAAATAAAGGGTTGCTAAATTTTTAAGTGAATATAAATTAGGAACTATTTCCAAAGACTTCTCGAAGTAAGCAGCTTCTTCTGCCACATTCCCTTCTTCCCGATCAAGCATATCGCCCAAAGCAGCATATATATGCGCACGCAAACGATGTCCTTCCGGAAGTTCGCCGAGCAACTCCCGACGCATAGTCAAAGCCTTTTCTTTATTTCCGGTAAATTCTTCTATAAAAGCACGATAATATTTTCCCCAATAGATAGCCTCGGGAGAAGAAAGAGCAGCAAAACGACGTTCTCCCTCTTTCTGATCTTGGTCGCAATAAAATCCCATATAAAGCCAATAAGCAACGGTAGCCTCCGCTTCCGCCCAACCCATTGCGGCTGCTTTCTCATAATATGGGAAGAGATATTTCATATCACGTACCCCATAACGAGCTTCGGAATACTGAGCACCTTTCTGCGACCATCCCGCTCCGCTAAACTCTGCTACCCGATCACACACCTGCATCACTTTCCCCCACCAGAAAGCATATTCTTCCTCATTCAAATCAACTTCTACATTACAATCGAATGCACTGAATATAAGTTCAAAAAAACGTTCAGTCAGTTTCTCATCTTCCTTGGTATCTAGCGCATATTCACATACGGCAAGTGCTTCCCACCAATTTTCAGCATTCAACAAAGAAGTAGTGGTATATTTAGGAAACCACGCTGCCGCAGGTTTCCCGGATGTTTTTATCCGATCGGATAGTTCCTCGAATCTCTCTTGTAAAGTTCGCATAATTATAATTTTATCTCACTTTGTTAGTAATAACATGCAACGAGCAATGAAGTCGTGTTGCGAGTGCAATTTACTAATATTGACTGAATGAACAAAAAAGAGAACCCAAAAAGGAAATGGACAACCCCAAATAGTTCTTAGTTATCTCTTTATAGTCTATAATCCCAACAATTCCCGCAAACGTTTCACTGAAGTTTCTATTTGGTGACGATCTTCCAATTCTTCAGCATTGAAAATATACTGAGCTTGTGTATAAAATGGGGCCCGTTTTTCGAGTGCCTGAACAATAAACGATTTCAGTTCATCATCCTGTTTTCCTTGAAGAATAGGACGTTGTTGCTTCGCAATGCGCAAACGACGGAAAAGAATATCCGGATGAACATCCAGAAAAACAGTCTTTCCTGTTTGATTCATGAACTCCATGTTATCAAAAAAACAAGGAGCGCCTCCACCTGTAGAGATAACGACGTTCTCAAACTCGGCTACCTCATGAAGCATATTTCTTTCTAATTCCCTGAAACCAGCTTCGCCACGTTCTATGAACAACTCTCCTACGGTTTTATGAAAACGTTCTTCAATATACCAATCCAAATCAATAAATGGCATATTGAGCTTACGGGCAAATGCTTTGCCTAAGGTTGTTTTACCGGCACCCATATAGCCGGTCAGGAATATACGAACCATAAATGACTAATTTTGCTCACAAAATTAATCATTTAATGGATAATGGATAATGAATAACGAATAATTCTCAACTGAGATACAAGATTTGACCTTGCTATACCTCACTTTTCGCTATTTTCATTATTCAATATATAGTGATATATAGCGTTGCCGCGCCATACTGCTCAAAGCGGACGATCTGAGCGTCCCCAACAAGTCAGAGAACATACGTAGATGACAGCCCGAACGTTGGCAAATGGATCATCAGATTCATGAATAATCTATTTCTAAAGAAAATAAAGTGGTTATTTATTGTCACTTGTCACTTTCCGGCATTAAACCTCTGATAATCAATAACAGGTTGGTGACAATAGATAGGTGACAATAGAGTGACAACAAAAGTTCAGGACATCTCTATTATCACTTTTATCTTGCTATCTAATCGGTTAGTAATCTAATAGTCAGCATATAAACACATAATTCTATAATAATCTCCCGAATCATAAGATACAAATTAAAAGATGTCAAGTTTAGAGTTTGACACTCCATTCTCATCGGATTTTCTAATAAAACCATAATGTGCAACCATTACATTACTTGTTTTTTATAAATTAGTAGAAATGTTACCCCAACCGAAGGCATGGAGTAGAACAAATATTGCTGACTTTAACATACAGACAAGGCTCGACTACCGTCTTTTGCAAGGTACATATTCTCGTTTCACGTACGTGAACCATTCGGATGATGTACGGGAACCCAAAGGATCACGTACGTGGAGCCATGGAAGCATGTACGTAAAACGAGACCTTATCTTTTCAAAAAGACATTAACTGAAGCTTCAAAACAACTAAGCAAACGGTTTATTGCCTTTTATATATAGGAGATTACGCAATTATACACGCAATATCTATTTAACTGAAATTATAAAGATAAGTACTACACTATAATTAATTGATATTATGCTATATTATAAATCAAGCTTATCTGTTATTCAGAACGAAGCGAAGAATGATAAAGCGAAATGATAACAGATTACCCTCCTAGCATTTAATACCTCAATTTCCTAGATATTTATCTGAAAATCTTTACCCGGTCCTCCAATGGCAAGTATTCCTTTTCACCCGGTCCTTGAACAGGAGTTCCGAATGGCATTTCTGCAATCAAATGCCAATGTTCAGGTAAATGCCAGGTACGACGCACTTCATCATCAATTAACGGATTATAATGTTGCAAGGATGCTCCCAAACCAGCATCTTCAAGCATGGTCCAAATAACAAATTGATGCATCCCCGAAGTCTGCAATGACCATTCCGGGAATTTATCCTGATAAGCAGGAAAAGCCTTCTGTAATTCTTTTACGATAAGTTGATCTTCAAAGAAAAGTACTGTACCATATCCGCAAGCAAACGAATGGTCTATTTTCTCTTCCGTTTTCACAAAAGCTTCTTCCGGTACAATCTTCTTCAATGTATCTTTTACTATTTGCCATAATTTCTTATGCGACTCGCCTAACAATAGTACTACGCGGGTAGTCTGAGAATTAAAAGCAGATGGTACATTTCGCACTGCTGTATTAACGATACACTCTATTTCTTGATCTAAAATAGGTGAGTGGTTACTAATTGAATAGTAAGTCCGACGATGTTTCAGAGCTTCGCTAAAAGTTCTTTCCATTATGGCTCCTTTCTTTATATGGTTTATTCTGATATTCATAAACTATTGTCTTTTTATAACAAGTATCTTCTACAACTTGTTCGATTTTAGAATATATTTGTACCTTCGCAGAAATAATGTGTGGAATTGATCAATTATTATCTATGGGTAAGCAGAAATTCTATGTAGTATGGGAGGGCGTTACACCCGGGATTTATACATCCTGGACAGAATGCCAGCTTCAAATAAAAGGGTATGATGGTGCAAAATTCAAGTCATTTGATACCCGAGAAGAGGCAGAACATGCCATAGCAACATCGCCATACGTTTATATCGGAAAGAATGCCAAGAAAAAATCTGAAAACGAAAAGAAAAATTCAGAGATTTTACCTGCTGCAGTTATCGATAATAGCTTGGCTGTTGATGCAGCTTGCAGTGGTAATCCCGGTCCTATGGAATATCGTGGAGTACACATAGCAAGCAGACAGGAAATTTTTCACTTTGGCCCAATGAAAGGAACTAATAATATAGGTGAATTTCTAGCAATCGTACACGGTCTGGCTTTATTGAAACAAAAAGGATTTGATATGCCAATTTATAGTGATAGCGTAAATGCTATCAGTTGGGTACGACAGAAGAAATGTAAAACCAAACTTCCCCGAACAGAAGAAACTGAACAATTGTTCCTATTGATAGAACGGGCAGAAAAGTGGCTTAAAGAAAACACTTACACTACCCGTATTATGAAATGGGAGACCAAAGAATGGGGAGAAATTCCCGCAGACTTTGGCCGAAAATAAAATTTATAGTTGCTGCATATCATGCAGTCTCTTATAATAACCGTCTAATTCAATCAACTCTTCATGTTTACCACGCTCTACAATCTCCCCTTCATAGAGCACACAAATTTCATCTGCATTTTTGATTGTAGACAAACGGTGAGCAATTGCAATCGTAGTACGTGTTTTCATTAAACGCTCTAACGCCTCCTGCACCAAACGTTCGGATTCTGTATCTAAAGCCGAAGTCGCTTCATCCAGAATCAAAATAGGAGGATTCTTTAAGATAGCACGAGCAATACTAATACGCTGACGCTGACCACCGGATAATTTTCCACCACGATCACCGATATTCGTATTGTATCCGTCCGGTTTCTCCATAATGAAATCATGCGCATTCGCAATCTTGGCTGCTTCTATCACTTGCTCCATAGTTGCATTTTCAACACCGAAAGCGATGTTATTAAAGAAGGTATCGTTAAACAAAATGGCCTCTTGATTCACATTGCCAATCAAAGTACGCAAATCTGCAATACGAACATCTTTAATATTTGTACCGTCAATAGTAATCGTTCCTTCTTGCACGTCATGGTAACGGGGTAACAGATCTACCAATGTAGACTTTCCGGAACCGGATTGTCCAACCAACGCAATCGTCTGTCCCTTGGGTACCGTTAAATTAACGTGTTTCAGGACCTCCCTCTTACCATCATAGCTAAACGAAATATCTTTAAATTCAATTCTATCATTCAATCCTTTCAAGGGTTTAGGATTAGCGATCTCTTTGATATTATTCTCAGCTTTTAGTATCTTGTCCACACGTTCCATTGAGGCTAACCCCTTTGGAATATTATATCCGGCTTTAGCAAAATCTTTCAACGGATTGATAACGCTATATAAGATTACCATGTAATAGATAAACTTAGAAGCACTCAATGTAGAGCCTTCAGATAAGATCAACGATCCACCGAACCACAGTACAGCCACAATTAAAATCGTCCCCAAAAACTCACTCAACGGATGTGCCAATACTTGACGCATAGCCACTCTGTTAGATGCATCACGAAGTTCGTTACTGCATTTCGTAAAACGATCAATCATACGATCTTCTGCAATAAATGCTTTGATTATACGCAAACCACCTAAAGTTTCCTCCAATTGAGACATCGAATCACTCCATTTCGATTGCGCTTCCAATGACTGGCGTTTCAGTTTCCTACCCACTTTACCCATCAGCCATCCCATTCCGGGCAATACCAATATCGTGAAGAGAGTCAGTTGCCAACTTAATATAATCAGTGTAGTGAAATAAATAAGAATCATGATGGGGTTCTTCAACAGCATATCCAATGAACTGGTAATAGAGTTCTCTACCTCACCGACGTCACCGCTCATACGAGCAATGATATCTCCCTTTCTTTCTTCAGAAAAGAAGCTTAACGGAAGACGCATTACTTTGGCATAAACTGTGATACGAATATCACGAACTACACCTGTACGCAACGGAATCATTACTGCCGATGATGCAAAATAACAGGCTGTTTTCAACAATGTCATCACTGTTAGTCCAATTCCTAACAATAACAACACTTGCCCAGGTCCTCCAGCCTGAATCATATCCGTTACATAATAATAAAAGTTATTTTTCAATACTACGTCAAACTTGTCCGTTCCCCACTCCATATAGTGATAGACTTCTGGATTTTCTTCAGTTTTGAATAAGATATTCAAGATTGGAATCAACAAAGAAAATGAGAACACATTAAAGACAGCAGACAAGATGTTCAGCACGACAGCCCATCCAATGAACCTTTTATAGGGCCACAAGAAGCGTCGCATTAATTGTAGAAATTCCTTCATTATTAATAATTAAATGAGTTAAGGCCGCAAAGATACAACAAAAACCACTTAATAGATGAAAGTTTCCCACAATTATTAATATCAATTATTGAAAAAGAGGGATTAAAAATACTATTTGTTCTTGTAGCCGAGAAATGTTGCCATCCGATAGTATTCCGAATACATCTTCACCAAATCATTTAGTATAGATGGATATAGCTCTCAGAAGTTGTGTGTTCAGAAAAGCAAAGCATCTGATTTTCAACCAAAAGGCTCTGAATAGTCACACCTACACATTTCCTGTATATAGTTGGATTTTTCAGTTTATTCTATGTTCCCTACATAAAGGCATTTATCACATCATTATCCGGAGACTTCAGATAGATCATTTCAATTCAGTTCATGACCAATCTCTGTCATTGCTTCTGAACAAAGTGATAGAAAGTCGATTTACGATAAGTTTGTGAACAAGTACAGTCAGTGAAGGAATGTTAGAACAAACTTACGAAGTACAGCTAATGCCTTTTACCGACAACGCACCTTATTATATATATACTCATAAACCATTCCAAGACACAAAGCACTGAGTATTGCCAAAGGTATTTTCAATATCCCGCAATCAGAATATAAAGACAAAAAGATACAATGAAGCATATAAATATAAATACAGTACTTAGCTAAAAAAACAATAGCTTTCAACGAGAAAAGTCTGGTTAAACAAGTTTCAACATTCAGGTAGAAATAAAAAATAAAAGCGAATGTAAAATAGCCGAAGTATTTCCAAACACACGATATCTTAAGAATAAAAGATAAACACAAATTATAATAATATTAGCATATATATTCTTCACAAAAATCCTATTACTATTATTTGCAATCTGTCTCAATGTGACACCTATACTATACTCCAATAATCTAAAAACAGGTGAAACATATATGAACCAGGTAGCATACCCTCCACTAACAAATTCACACAAAGCCCAAATAATAAAAAACAATAATATTAAAAAGAGCTTTTTATCTTTTATTTTCAATATCACCTTATAGACAACCGGACTTAAAGCATAACAAAACATCAAAGAAGATAAGAACCAAGCAACGCCATTATAATTAAAGAACTCAAAGCCTTTTTCCGGTATATACGATTGCAATAATAACAAATGGGGTATTATATCCCAGTTTACAGACAAATGAAGAACGATGACAGCAAGTATGACAGACAACCACTGTAAAGGCAACATGGAAGAAATCTTGTTACACATATAATCTCGATATCTCACGCGAGTTTCTCCTTTATAGAAGAAGCCGGAAATTACAAAAAAGAAAGAACATAAATCTGCCCCCTCACCCAGAATTGGCATTCCGGCATGCATAAAAACAATTGATAATACAAATAGCAATTTAAGCCCTTGAAATTGCTCTGTCCTCATTTTATTTCTAAATTCATATAATTTATTAACGGCTTCTCATTCTCTGAAAACTCATAAAGTAATATTCAAGAAAACAGTTCTTTTATTTTCATCACAATCTCCATATCATTAGAACTAAATTTTCTAGCAAATAAATCTTCCGATTCTAGTAACGATGGTAAGTCTTCCATTCTCCAGACATAAGGATCTCCTCTATTCCAGTCTATCGCACGAATCCCATTACCGGCATCGCGATTCACTCTGTATATCTTATCCCGTAAGGGAGAATTCCACAAAATGGAATGAAGAAAAATCTCATCACCACAACAAACATATTTAAAACGCTTTAAAATAAATTTCTTTTTTTCCAGCAAAATTGTCACCAAATCATTAGATATACTAACCCAGTTCGAACCCTTTTTAAATTCGATTTCATAAGGACGACAGTAATGATACTTCCTCTGCAAATTTAAAAACTTTTGTCGAAAGCGTTCTATTTCTTTACAAAAAAAACGAGGAGGTATCTTATAATATCTAGTAAATAAATGATAGTTGGACATTTTCCATTCAAGATCCTTCAGATTGGCCTCCCCTTGAGAGTAAGCAACAAACTCATGCCCCTTATTCTTTTCAAAAAAATCATGAATATAATCCTGAGATTTTATGGGTAAATCTACTCCTGACAATAAATGATAATAATCATAGGGACCTTTCATTCTGGCCGTTTCAAACATTAACATTTCAACCTTTACTACACTAATATCTCCCCATCTGACATCAAGGCGATGTTCCAATAAAAAGAAACGGGCATGCTTCAGTATAAATAAATCCTTATCTAGTGACTCTATATCCACTTTTTTATCGATATGCAAAAAAATATCATTTCTTTTATCATCAAGCATAGAAAGCAGTACCTTCAACAATTGAAATTCATTGTGAGCAATCAGTAAAAAAGCATGTCGCATGACCTTATTTTTGAGATTAATGATAAAATTAAACTGTACAAAGATACACAATCAGCCAATCATAAGAAAAAATTAGTTACTAAAGTTACATAATATGTTTTGATAGCTTTCATAATCTATTTATCTTTGTCCATTACATCTTAAAGAATAAAATAAATAAAGATAAAAGATGAATGATAAACCCATATATGTAACTTCCCCTTTATTACCATCTTTAGATGACTTCACATCATCCTTAAAAGAAATCTGGGAAAGTAAAATACTAACCAATAACGGTAGTTTCCATAAAAAGCTTGAAAAGGAATTGGCTACTTATCTAAAAGTACCTTATCTTTGTTTATTTACCAACGGAACCTTACCTCTAATCACAGCTTTACAAGCGATGCGTATAACTGGTGAAGTGATTACTACTCCTTTTAGTTTCGTTGCAACGACTCATTCTCTTTGGTGGAACGGCATCAAACCTGTTTTTGTAGATATAGATCCCAATACCTGTAACCTTAACCCGGAAAAAATAGAAGCAGCCATCACTCCACGGACAACAGCTATTATGCCTGTGCATGTATATGGAAAGCCATGTGATACAGAAAAAATTCAAAAAATAGCAGATAAATATGGTTTAAAAGTTATTTATGACGCAGCCCACGCCTTTGGTGTTGAAGTTAATGGGGAAAGTATATTAAAGGCAGGAGATATGTCGACTTTAAGTTTCCATGCGACTAAAGTCTATAGTACTTTAGAAGGAGGAGCATTGATCGTACATGACGAACAAACGAAGAAACGTATTGATTATTTGAAAAACTTTGGCTTTGCCAGTGAAACAGAAGTTGTCGCTCCGGGAATTAATAGTAAGATGGACGAAGTACGTGCTGCATTCGGTTTACTCAACCTAAAATCAGTCGATCAGGCTATTGAAGCTCGTCGTCGAGTCGCTATCAAATACCGCGCAGCATTACAAGACACAACTGGTATAACTTTCTTCGATGATATGCCCAATGTACGCCATAACTATTCCTACTTTCCAATTTTCGTAGATGAAGAAAAATACGGGATGACACGAGATGAACTTTATTTTAAAATGAAAGAGCAAAATGTATGGGGAAGACGATACTTCTATCCTCTCATCAGTACATTTTCTACTTATAGAGGACTAGAATCGGCACGACCGGAAAACTTACCTATCGCCACTCAAATGGCTAATAAAGTTATTTGTTTGCCGATGCATCATGCATTAACACCAGAAAATATAGAAAAAATTATATCTGTAATCATTAAAAAGTAAAAAATATGACCGTAGGAATCATGCAACCTTACTTTATGCCTTACATTGGTTACTTTCAATTAATAAAATCAGTTGATAAATATGTGGTATACGATGATGTTAATTATATAAAAGGGGGATGGGTCAGCCGAAATAATCTATTAATAAATGGTGAAAAGCAAATGTTCACTATCGTATTAAAAGGTGCGAGTCCTAATAAGTTATTTAATGAAATAGAAATTGGAGATGATTTTAAAAAATTAATGAAAACGCTCCATATGAACTATTCTAAATCAAGCAATTTTGAAGAAACAATGGCATTAATGGAAAAAATAATATCATTTCCCAACAAACAATTGCCACTTTTTATAGCTAATAGCTTTCGCGAGATACTTGGTTATTTATCAATAGATACGGAAATCATTATGTCATCAAACATACAAAAAGATAACACGTTAAAGGGAAAAGACAAAGTATTGAATATTTGCAATATATTAGGAGCAGACACTTACTATAATGCCATTGGAGGACAAGAGTTATATAGTAAAAAAGAATTCAAAGAACATAACATCACTTTAAGTTTCATCGAAACAATAATACAACCGTATGCCCAAATGCATAACACGAACTTTGTTCCAGGACTGTCAATCATTGATGTTTTGATGAATAATTCAAAACAAAACGTTAATCTATTACTTGATTCATTTGTTCTAAGATGAAACCTATAGGAGGATATTTCGAACTGGAGTTTCGGGAAGGTGAGCATTATCATAAAAATGCTATAAAGCTAAGTACAGCTCGCCAATGCTTGGAATATATACTGCTTGCAAGAAAATACAAAAAAGTAAATATTCCATATTATACCTGCGATGTATTATTAGAGCCTATAAAAAAATTAGGTGTTGAATATAATTTCTATCATATCAATGAAATGTTGGAACCTATATTTGATAAAGTCTTGGATAAAGATGAAGCTCTTTTATATACAAATTATTTTGGATTAAAGCAAAATACTATCCTATCATTATCCAAACAATACAAAAATCTGATTGTAGATAATGCCCAAGCCTTTTTTTCCTCTCCTGTAAAGCATACCGACACTTTTTATTCAGCACGCAAATTTTTTGGAGTACCAGACGGAGCATATCTATATACAGATTATCCATTAGACAAGAAATTCCCACCGTATGCCCCGAATTTACACACAAAACACTTAGTAGGAAGACTAGTTCATACTGCCGAAATGTATTATAATGATTATAGAGAAAGCGAGTGTGCTTTCTCTAATATGGAAATACATAGTATGTCTATCCTTAGTGAGCACATATTAAAGGCTTTAGATTATCAGCAAATAATTCAAAGAAGACGAGAAAATTATATGATATTATCTCATCATTTGAACAACTTGAATAAAATAAAATTCAACATTTCCGACACAGATGATGTCCCAATGGTATACCCTTTTTGGAATGATAAAGTGAATCTTAGACATAGTCTGATATCTCAGAAGATTTTTATCCCTAAATACTGGCAATGCGTCTTTGAATGGACTACTGCACAAGATATTGAGACTGAGTTCACAGAAAGGCTCTACCCTATCCCTATTGACCAACGATACAAAGAAAAAGAAATGAATTATATAATTGACCATATATTGGAATAATAAACTTACTGTTATGAAAAAGAAAATAATTATTTTTGGCGCTACTGGAAATGTAGGTTCTTATTTATTGAAATATGCACTAGAATATTTTAATAAGGATGAGTATGAAGTAATTGCTTCCGGTCGTCGCAAAACGGATTTCTTCACCAAACGTGGTATTGAGTATTATTCCATTGATTTGACAAAAGCCTCTGATTTTGAGCAATTACCGACAGAGAATGTATTCGCAGTGATGCTTTTGTCTGCTCAAATACCCTCTTATATGAACACTTATGAACCTAAAAAGTATATAGACTCTATAATAACAGGGGGATTTAATGTATTGGAATATTGTCGTAAAAATCATGTAGACCGTATTCTCTATACACAAACAGTTTTTGACGTCTCTTTATACCCACATGATGTTATTCTCAAACCAGATCTTACTCCTAATTTTAGCTATACAGGCGACCATGCCATTTATGTTATAGCTAAAAATACCATGCTAGAATTATTAAAGCACTATTATCAGGAATTTGGTTTGAAAAAATTCATATTCCGACTTCCAACCATATATAATTATAGTCCTTATCCATACTATTATCCTAACGGAATAAAGACAAAACGACCTATATACCAAATGATAGAAAAAGCTCAAAATGGAGAACCATTAGAAATATGGGGGGACCCACATTACGCAAAAGACATGGTGCATGTTTATGATTTTAGCCAAATGTTATGTAAAGCAGTTGAAGTCCAACAGGAAACAGGATTTTACAATGTAGGTACAGGAATACCTATCACAATAGAAGAACAAATTTTCACTATTATTGATGTCTTTTCTCCTAGTTCTCATCCTTCTCCGGTTATTTACCGACCCGACAAAATATGTGGAGGTGGTTTTTTAATGGATATTAGTAATGCCAAAGAGGAATTAGGTTATGTACCTCTGTACAATTGCCATAAATTATTTGAAGACTATAAGCAAGAAATGGAGATTAATCGTTTTGCAGAACTAAGATTAGCTTAATGGACAACTCAATTACAGTCACAATTTGTTGCCTGACATACAACCATGAGAATTTTATCAGGCAGTGTTTAGATGGTTTTATGATACAGAAAACCAACTTTCATTTTGAAGTATTAGTTCATGATGATGCATCTACAGATAAAACACAAGAAATCATTCGTGAATACGTAGCCATTTATCCTGACATCATCAAACCTATTTTACAAAAAAAGAATCAATATTCAAAAGGAATTAGAACAATACTCGCCTCTTTCTGCTATCCGAAAGCCAAAGGAAAATATATAGCATTATGTGAAGGAGACGACTATTGGATTGATCCTCTCAAACTTCAAAAGCAAATAGATTTCTTAGAGAATCATCCTGAGTATGCCATGGTCTATACCCGTAGTAATGTGTACAACCAAAGTAAATGCAAAATGGAGGATAATTTAATTGGTCGTGAGTTTAATGATTTCAATGACTTACTAATTATCAATCGTATCCCAACCTTAACAACCTGTATACGTACAAACGTCCTGATGGAATATACAAATGATATTAAACCAGAGAAACATAATTGGTTAATGGGAGATTACCCGATGTGGCTATGGATAGCATATCATTATAAAATAAAATTTTTCCCGGAAGCTACCACTGTATATCGGGATTTACCTGAATCCGCCAGTCATTCACAAGACTTACAGAAACGGGAAAGATTCGCTTTGTCTGTTATTGATATAACGACATTTTATATTAAAAAATTTGATATAGTTCCATCAAAAGAATATTGGGAAGCGGTAAATGCGTCCTATTATCATTATTACGACACCTACATACGTAAAGGGAATTATAAGAAAGCTAGACATTACGCAAAAATCATAGATCTTAATTATGTAACAGACCGTATGCGGAAAAAAGTGCGCTTATTCCCTATTAGATATATCAAATTTAAAATACGAACTCTATTTAATTGATATACCCTCTCTCCAAATTAGAGCTTTTAAAGAGGAAACAAAATAAAAAATGCTATAGCAATTCCTAGCAGGAAGGCTATAGCATTTTATGCTTTACCGGAATATTCACATTCAAAAACGGCTATATATCATTTACGGTAGTGCTTCCAATAGTAAATCAACCACATATATGTGATCTTCCTTACACGCCTATAGACCCATCGATCTATTTCATCAGAAGAGAAATCAAGCCACAGTTTCATTTTAGTTCGCATATCCTTAATTTCTTCCTTATCCTTAATCAGTTTGGCGTCTTTCATAAAATCAGTAAAACGACAAAAACAAGTTTGTACAATCTGACGAACAACTCTTGCTCTTTCTTCTCCTACAAACAAATCATTTTTCTTTATGAATGCCAATCTTGGATATTCAGCTAAAAAAAAATGATATTGCTTAACCTTATCAACAGTATGACAAATACTTCCTTCCCTTTGGAGATAAAAATAATAATCTCGATCAATCCATACCACTTTATTACACTGTGCTATCAATTGATATATCATAGCATGATCCTCCCAAAAAACTCCCTCAGGAAATAATAAATAGTCAAATAAATCCTTTTTAAACAGTTTCGTGCATGAAGAGCTACTAATCTTCTCAGATATAATATCTTCTACAACTTCTTTCGAAATACGTTCAACTATATTCCCTGAATTTGGATAAATATGCTCTATTCGTCCATCTTCATACTCATAACAAAAATTACAATAGGACACATCTGCATGATAAGTTTCCATGCCATATAGTAAATCCTGATACATCCTTTCATCAATATAGTCATCACTATCTACAAAGCCTACATATGGGGCCGTTGCAACTTTAATACCTGCATTTCTAGCGATAGAAAGCCCAGCTTCTGAAAGGTGAAGCACCTTTATGCGAGAATCTATCCTAGCATATTCATCGCACATAGCAGGCGATGCATCTTCCGACTTATTATCAACCAGAATAATCTCAATATCTTTCAAAAGTTGATTACGCACTGATTCTACACAACGTTTCAGATATGGAGCTGTATTATGGACTGGAATAATAACACTTACACTATATTGACTTTTAACATCTTCCATCTTCAATAATGAGTTATATAATACTTAACAAAACAGAGCCTATAATTCACAGAAAGCTAAAAAGTTAATGACAAAGATAAGAAAATCCATTAGATTTATATCAATCTTTGGCACTTCTATTTTTTCTTCATACCTTTGTCTCGTTATGCTCACTCTAAATGTAGTAAGACTTCACTTTAAATATATCTTAACTATGGATGTCGATATTGTAGTACCTATTTATAATGCGTTTGATTTTGTCAAGAAATGTATTGAAACGGTGGTAGAATATACAGATCTTACCAAACATACCTTATTGCTTATCAATGACAAAAGCACGGACGAAAGAATCTTGCCTTTATTGAATTCTTTTATAGAAAACAATAAAGCTCTAAATATCAAATTAATAGATAACAAAGAGAATCGAGGTTTTGTCGGCACGGTGAATATTGGTATGCAATATTCACAACATGATGTTATTTTATTAAATAGCGACACAGAAGTTACAAAAAATTGGCTTCTTAAAATACAGAATTGTGCATATAGCAAATCAGCAGTAGCAACAGTTACCCCATTGTCCAACAATGCAACTTTAGCATCTGTACCTGATTTCTTATCAGAAAACGTATTGCCTCCCAATATAACTGTAGATGAATATGCTGAAATCGTTGAAAAATGTAGTATGAACTTGTTTCCGGAAATTCCTACAGCACATGGATTCTGTATGTACATTAAGCGCGAAGCAATAGACGATATTGGTTTTTTCGATGAAAAAACATTTGGGAAAGGCTATGGTGAAGAAAATGACTTTTCTTATCGATGCTTACAAGGTGGATACAGACACTTGCTATGCGACAATACCTATATTTACCACAAAGGGAGTCAGTCATTCTCACAAGAAAAAAACGAATTAATAAATTCCCACCTACAAATATTAAAAGAAAAATATCCTTCGTGCTTCGCGAACACAGAATCTTTCGTACAACAAAATCCGATTTTAGAAATACAACAGAATGTTCGTTATGGAGTTGAACTGTATTCTAAAAAGAATATATTGATTATTATACATGAATTCAAAACAATAAAAGAAAAAAATATTGGTGGTACAACATTGCACATATATGACCTGATAGAAAATATGCGAGATGAATTCAATTTCCATATAGTCTATTATTCTATTGATGAATTCAAATATTATGTAAGCTCTTACTTCTCATCCGACAAGATAACGAACATATTATCACAAACATATGCTCCATATACGACATTAAACCTTTACAATGACGCTTTCAAAAAAGATATTGAAAAACTTTTATCAGTTTTAAGGATAGACTTGATACATATCCACCATCTGAGAAATATGTATTTAGATATCTTTCAGGTAGCGGAAGAGAAAAATATCCCTATTATATATACGTTACATGATTTCTACTCATTATGTCCTTCTATAAAGTTATTCAATAAAGAGACTTTTTTATGTGATTATACTAATTCCAAAGGATGTAGTTCATGCATTTCACAGAATTTCAGACAAAATGTCAATTTCATTCCATTATGGAGAAAAGAATTCTACAAAAGTCTTCAAATAGCCCAAAAGATTATCGTCCCTTCTTTTAGTACTAAGGAAATAATCCTGAATATATACAAAGATATAGAAATAGACGTTATTGGACATGGATATGATAAAATAGATAAAAAAAAGAACTATAATTACTCCAATAAAAAGATTCAGAAGAGATTCAATATCGCTTTCATTGGCGGAATCTCAGAGGAGAAAGGATTGAAATATTTGGAAGGAGTTATTTCGGAAGCACAAAAATCAGATATAACAATTCATCTTTTTGGAATGGCTGGAAATAAAAGATATAATATTAGCACACGAAATTATATCTTTCATGGTCCTTATATGCAAAAAGATCTACCTAACTTATTATTAGAAAATGATATTAAATTAATCTGTTTAATGTCTATGTGGCCCGAGACATACTCATACACCCTATCAGAGAGCCTAATTTCTGAAATTCCTGTAATTACATTTGATTTAGGAGCAATTGCAGAACGAGTAAAAGCCATTGATGCCGGATGGATCTTACCAATAAACAGCACGTCAAAAGATATTTTTAAACTCATTCGAGCTATCAAATCTGACTATTCAGAAGAATATAAAAAGAAAATTGAAAATATCAAGCACTATTTGAAGGGAATGAAGTCCACCAAAGACATGGCAAATGAATATGCAGATTTATACAATAAATTAATAAGTAGATTTCCCATTTCACATCTTGATCCAAATGAAATACAATCAAAATTAGAATTTTACAAAAAAAGTAGAGAACTCCATCCGTTAAAAATAAAACAGATGATGGAAGAGAAAGAATATAAACTTGTAAAGAACAATATTAAAAATCCTATTTCTCTTAAACAAGCTTTTAAAGAAGTGAAAGATTATCGTAATACTTATACTGACAGTAAATGGCGAAATAAAATTCTTTTAAAATTCATATGGTATCGATTTTTATACATAAATCCTTGCCGCTGGATATGGAAATAAAAGACTTTAAAAAAAATTCATCTCAAAGCCTTTCGAGTTTCTTCTAGATACTTTAATCCCCATTTTAAATCAGGCTCTAGATGATTCCCTTCCGCCCATTCATTCCATGCATTAATAAAAATAAAATTCTCATCTTTACTGAAAGGAACAAATTTATCTACTACCGAATGAAGCCATTCACCGTACTTTTCTGGAGTGCTCCCATCCATAATAAACATCTTTTTTTTCCTCCGAGAAGTATTGTCCCACATAGGAGTTACTCCAGGATACATTTTATAATCTGGGAATGGTATTTTAGATACATAATTTACATATTCTGAGTAGTCTACTATCCTCTTCTTGCACCGATTAAACAGATGACGATTCAAATTATAAGCAAACTTTCGCAACGGATTACTCTTCTTCTGAAAAGCATCCAACTGGTGGGTAAAAGGTTGAAACTCTATAGCAGCATCAAATCCATCCCGTAAATACTCTTCTCCATAACAGTCGACCGTTTCAACACGACACAAATACAATTCAATGCCACTATGAATAGCCTCCTCCCTCCAAATCTTTATAGTCTCTTTCATATTTGGAAAAAGCATCGAGCGATAGATTAAAAAAACAGGTTTGCCATCTACCTTAATATAACGAGAATCATTAAACACATTACTCAATAAATAACGAATATGCGCCCGATCATCTTCTTTTGAATAATTTTGAGCAATCAAAACATTCCGACTTCCTCCGTCCCATGCACGAGTCCAATTTTCATTAGCCCAACAAAGCATAAATGGAAAATCGGGCTTACCTGAAGATAGGACTTCCTTTAAAGGTCTTTGCATTAACTGATGTCCATTGAACCAGTAATGATAATAACAGAATCCACTAATTCCATATGTTTTTGCCATTTCTGCTTGCTGCTCACGAACCTCAGGAACTCGTAAATCATAAAAACCTAAGTCCGCGGGCAAATGTGGTTGATAGTGTCCTCGATAAAGAGGTTTAGCCTTAACAACATTTCTCCATTCCGTAAATCCTTTTCCCCACCATTCATTATTTTCTGAAAATGGATGATACTGTGGCAAATAAAATGCTATGACTCTTTTGTTAATCATATTATTGAACAATTACAATTCAAATTATTATCTTATCCTAAACTATCGTTTCAAATGTATTGGATGTAAAAATAAGCATTTTTTTTTATTTTATATGTCACATCATCTCACTTTCTGATTAAAATAAAATATCCAAGAGATTAAATGATAATAGAGATTTAAATGCTAAAACAAATTTAATTGATAATATCTGTATCTTACCATAGTGGTTAAACACGTAAATATCAAGAATCCACAATATTAATTGCGCATAGCATATATTAAAAATTAATACTTGTAAAAGATGTACTAGAAGTATTAAAAAATATGGAAGAATTACCCTAGTGATGTGGGAGAGTTTCTCGAGTGATGCGGAAGACTTTGGTACCAAATAGAACTAAAATTCTACGAAAGGAAGACTTTAAATTTGTATCGATTACTGTATATAAATATTGATAAAATATTTAAAAACTACTGTATTAAGAAAAGCAATTATACCAAAAGCGCCATTATTATATTATACCCATTGATTATATGTAACAGTATACTTATCACCATTTTTTTAAGTCTCACTCATTAAATATAATAGCTTCTTTAAATTCTATATTTACATAAAAACACTTTTATCCTAATTAATTAGACAAAGGGAGAACGTAACATGCTATTCCTTCATATTTCCATTGACCACCGCCATAAGTAGGACTAAATGCAACTGTATAAAGATGATCTATACCATTCCAAGCTCGATATAAAGGAATAGAGTTCGCAACTGGTTCAGCCTATACATATCCTAATACTTGACCGTAGTATTTATCACCCTCTATACCTCCTGGATGATATCCTGTCTCATAATAATGATCCTCCCCATTCCAATAGTCATAAAAAGGAACAGTACCTAGAACCTGTACATTATAAATAACAAAAGCCGCTCCTTCATATTTCCAATTATGATCACCACCATAAATAGGGCTATACGCTTGAGAATAATAATGATCTATTCTATTAACACTTCGAAATACAGGAGCAATAGGAAACACATCCTGCTTTCTTTTTTCAATATTCCTTAATGTAGCTTGTTTTATTTGTTCTTTTTTTATTGGGTCTGTGATTAATTCATTAAGCGGTATCGCTTTATCCCAAGCAATATCAACGAGAGCTGAATTCCTTGTTGTTATCGAATTTTACCAAGCACCTAAATCAATATAGGAGGAGTTCCAGTACTTGGAGAATAAACAGAATAAATAGCTTGTCCACCAGAAGACTCGACAAAAAGTGTCCAATCTTCATTTTGCTTCGTATTAGTCTCCGTTACCGTTACATCTTTATCAGCAGATACACCAAACTTCAAAATTTTAGTAAATGTTCCATAAAACCCGATTTTACAACCACCTGTTTCATTGTAGAAGAACTTTCTGTATAAATCAAAGAACGATATATCAAATTCAATCGCTCTCCGATTGATATATCACAAAGCAAATGAGTTCCATAAACTTCCACAAATTGATCTGGAGTATAATTGCCTAAACCGCCCACGAAAGTATATAACAACAATTTCCTTAATTCCTGTATAGCATAATTAAATCGAAAATATTTTATACGAAACACTTGATCATGACTAGCAAATGAATACATTGAAGAATAAGAAAATTTCGAAGTGAAACTCCTATTCATTGATAAAGTTCCACCAAATAAAAAGTTCTTCTTCTCTAGATTTACACCAGATGTATCATCTGTGCTCAAAGACACTCCTGTTTTTCAACAATATCCTTCATATACTCCTCAGCATTAGCCCCATAGTAGAATCTGCCACTACTACCAAAAGCCAACAAACATGTCAACTTTGTTCATATCAATCACAGGAAGCCGCACAGCCACATCACTTAAATTCGATTCTGTAGCATCATAACTCATTCCTAATACATCATAGCGTCCGTCGCCACCAGCACAAATTCGTAGCACATCAGAAGACAAATTGGCCTCTACAAACTCTTCCACATATTCTTCATCATTACATGAAATAAAGAATAACACACTTAAGAATAACAACGTAGTTCTCATAATTCTTCAAATTATTAAAATTATTCAATAGAAAATACATTTTTCTAAAAACAAATAAACACATGATAAAATATAAAGCTATTTGATTATTATATATTTATCCATTCCTTTTTCATGTAAGACTTTAGAAATTAGTCTATTTTTCTAAAAGATTAATCTTTTCTCAGAGAACTAATTTTAAGATATACTACAAATACAGTGATTAATTTAATAAGTTGAATATATTTTTCATAAAAATATTTTTATCGTATAAGGTTTATTGTCACCCATGATTTTAACGTTATATAAGGTTCAAACTGAAGATACACATCTGACTCGGATAGAATATTGGTTATTAAAATTATAGCATTCACATGGACCATCTGTGCCAGAAATATAAAAGCACCCACTAAATAGCACCAATAAGAATACTAAAAATGATATAAAAGCAAAAATATATATTCAAACATGGACTCGAAAAGATTTCTAACCAGTTATTAAATCTTTACTAAAAATTCCGATAAAATATATTTCATATTTTGTCATGTACTCAGAAATCTGATATATGTACCAATTGCAGTTTTTCTTCACTTTAGGAGGATTTCTCGACATCTGCATGCAATTCTCAATTAATTTAGTTAATTCATGAGGAAATACATCTTGCTTTAAGACAATTTCCATCTTGGATGGAAAAATGTTGGTGAGAGTGACGAAGACTTGAGCGAAACTTGATACTGTTCAAGACATCCCCCCAATAATATTAACAAATATACAATTTTATTTACACAAGTATCTTCTTTACATTGGAATATTACAGTGTTGGCCTCTTGTAGTGCCAAAACCTAGAGTGAAATACTAAAAAGAATAGTCATGCACAATGAAATACAGAGTAAATCCGTTAGTATTATCAGACAGGATATCTTGAATGAAACAATCCAGAAACTTATTAATCAGTTATTTAAATCAAATTTGAACAAGCGCTTAGTAAATACGGATAATTATAAAAAAAGAAAAACCTTATACAGAATTTGCACAAATCCAAAAAAATCACGAATATTGTATCGAAAGAATATACTTCAAACAGCATCTAAACAATGAATAAAGGAATCGCTATATCATTTATTATTTCCACTTACAATTGGCCTGAAGCACTAGAACTTAGCTTGCATAGTATCTCGCATCAAACGATATTACCATCTGAAATTATCATTGCCGATGACGGTTCTGATAAAAGAACAGAAGCTGTAATTCAAAAATTTGCCTCGCAGACCTCTATTCCAGTATTCCATATGTGGCATGAAGACAATGGATTCCGTAAGGCAATCGTTCTAAACAAAGCCATTCAAAAGGCAAGATATGACTATATTATTCAGATTGATGGAGATATCATAGTGGACAAGCATTTCATAGAGGATCATTTGAATGCTACGGAAAAAGGATGCTTTATCAGAGGAACACGTGCTAATTTAAGTGCCTCCATGAGTACCGATATTCTTGCTAAAAAGAAAATATCCTTTAATCATAAAATAAAGCTCATTGCCAAACAATTGCCGAATGCATTACGACTCCCTCTGCCTATCGCTTCCTTATGCACTCGTAAAGAACAATCAGGCAAAAAAGTAAAAGGATGTAATATGTCTTTTTGGAAAAAAGATCTTTTAGCTGTAAATGGATACAATAGTCTGTTACAAGGATGGGGACACGAAGATGAAGAATTAAGTTGGCGGCTTGTGAATAACGGTATTAACAAAAAGATTATAAAATTCTCAGCCATTGCTTACCATATTTATCACAAACAGTTACCACGCACACAAGAACCATCACACTGCATAATCTTACAAAAAATAATACAAGAGAAAACGACTTGGACAAACGAAGGTATTAAAAACAAGACCACTCCTTCATAATCTGTCGCGAGTACGTGTCAGCAATCCAGGCAAACAAGGAGCCATTAATTTATAAAACCGTTCAATATAGTAATCCAATCGACTTCCTTGTAACAATTCCCGATAACTGGCTAACAGTTCTTCACGTATATTCGCAGGAACACGCATTCTTTTTATTTCTTTATAAAAAGAGCCATGTATTATTCTTCTCTTACATTTTGGCATCAATGGAAGCTGTTTCTCCGTTACGCTTACTATTTGCATTGCTTCCTTCACACCTTGTCCCAACACATTTGCATTCGCTATGGTACTACTCGAATGAATACGAAAAAAGTTCAGCTTATCATAGATTTCTATGACCATCCCTTGACGAGCCATCTCAATCCAAAAAAGCCAATCGCCACAATAGCGCATAGTAAAACAAGGACTTCCTTTTATCTGTTCAAAACATGATTTCTGGAAAACAGCTCCACTTGCATTATAAATATAATTGCGCCAATAAAGATTATGCTCAATATAATCCGCTCCCTCAAATACTGCCATCCCCGAAGAATGACGCAACTGCTTGGAAGTCCATCTATCAAAATCTTTACAGATAAGATTTCCGAATTCGTTTATACAATGCGCACCTATAAAGCAAAAAGAAGCTTCAGGATATTGATTTAATGCCGCAACGGCCTTTTCCAAGAATATGGGTTCGGCAGCATCATCACTTTCAGCTATCCAGATATATTTACCACGAGCCAGCCGAATTCCTTTTTCCCATTGAATAAAGGGGCTTCCAGTATTTTGGGCATTTATCTCGATATGGCTTATATGCTTATTATCCCTATAATCATTTAAGATGGAAACACTATCATCCGTCGACGCATCATCTAATAATATGATCTCAAAATTTGTATATGTCTGAGATAGTACCGACTCAATGCGTTGCCGCAAAAAACGAGCATAATTATAATTAGGAATGATCACGCTAACCTCCACTTGACGATTTTCCATTACAAAACGTATGATTAGTTTGTATTATTATAAAATTATAGACAAAGATAAAGATATTATTTTTAGAAAGAATGCTAACTCCCTATTATTTAGCAAAAAAGCCTTTTACACTTGTTACAACCAAATAAAATACCTACATTTGTAGGATTTTAAGATAACCCCCTTAGCTATTTAACTAACTTAGTAATTAATTTATGAATAAACCGACGGTGAGCAATATAACGACATCGCTAATTATATCAACTTATAATAGAAGCGACGCATTAGAGTTATGCGTTAAGAGCGTGCTACGTCAATCTTTTCTTCCTGATGAAATTATCATTGCCGATGATGGTTCAAAGGAAGACACAAGAAAACTAATTCATCAATTGGCTGTTTCTTCCGTAGTTCCTATCATTCATGTCTGGCATGAAGATTTAGGATTCAGATTAGCATCCATCCGCAATAGAGCGATAGCGAAAGCATCCAAAGAGTATATCATACAAATAGACGGAGACATTGTTTTACACAAAGATTTTGTGAAAGACCACATCCGTTTTGCACAAAAAGGTAGTTTCGTGACCGGCAGTCGAGTACTTATCAAGGAGGCTCTGACAAAAAAATGTTAGCTGAGAAAAACTATATTATTTCAATCCATGACAAAGGCACGAAGAATACAATCAACGGAATACATCTACCTTGGCTAAGCTCTCTGTTGCAACGCTACAGGCAATCGGACATCTCTTACTCCAGAGGATGTAATATGGCTTTTTGGAGAGAAGACTTGCTGAGAATTAACGGATATAATGAAGAGATTACCGGCTGGGGAAGTGAAGACCACGAACTGGTATGTCGGCTCATCAACAGTGGAGTACGCAAACGTACAATCAAATTTGCAGGAATCGTGTTCCACCTCCATCACGAATTACACGGGACGGACAATCTCAATAATAACCGTAATATTATGAATGAGACAAAAGCCAAGAAATCAACTTGGTGTGACAAAGGAATCATACAAAACTAAATATGAAAAAGGATTTGAATTTTCTAGATCGGAATGAATTTAATTACGAACCATCAAAAGAAGTAGTAGAAGCATTAAAAAATTTCGATATAAATAAGTTATGTTTTTATACCCGGATTTATGATGAAGGGAAAAAAAGTATACTTTCAGTTTACCTGTCAGAACTATATGATATTGATGAAACACAAGTTTTGTTAGGATATGGAGGAGAAGATATATTAAAACAAGCAGTCCATTATTTTCTCACAGAAGAAGTTGGCAATAAGACAATGCTCATCCCTAAGTTTTCTTGGTGGTATTATAAATCTATCGCCGACGAAGTGAATGGACGTACGCTACAATATCCGCTTTACGAGGAAGGGAATACATTTAAATATGATTTCGCAACATTAAAAGAGATGATACAAAAGGAACATCCAAAGATATTACTTTTGGCTTCTCCCAACAATCCGACAGGCAATGGGCTTACTCCCGATGAACTGGATGAATTATTGGCACACGTACCCTCTACTACTACAGTCCTGATTGATGAAGCATATGCTTCATTTGTCTCAACCGATACCTCCTATATAAAGACTTTAATCGACAAATATCCTAACATGATTATTTCAAGAACTTTATCCAAATTCTATGGATTGCCGGGACTGAGGATGGGATTCGGATTCATGAGCAAGGAACTAAGCCGGTTTAGCAAATACAGTAATAAATATTTGGGATACAATCGGATATCGGAAGACATAGCCATTGCCGCATTAAAATCTGATGCACATTACCGGAATATTGCCAAATTAATGAATGAAGATCGCACCAAATATGAAAATGAAATTGGTGTACTTCCAGGATTTAAAGTGTATAAGTCTGTCGCCAATTTCATCCTAATCAAATATCCTATAGAACTAAAAGAGGCTCTACAAGCAGCGTTCAGCGAACAGAGCTATAAAGTGAAATTCATGAATGAACCGGATATTAATACACATCTGAGAATCACATTTGGTCGCCCGGAACAAAACCGGATAGTTATTGATACAATTAAAAAAATTGCCTCTAAATGAAAGCTGTTATACTAGCCGCAGGGATAGCTTCACGCTTACGTCCACTGACTGATACAACCCCTAAATGCCTTCTAAAGATAGGAGAAAGATGCTTATTGGAACGGGCATTTGATGCATTGATTCAAAATGGTTTTAATGAATTCGTTGTCGTCACCGGATATAGACAGCAACAAATTGTAAATTTCCTAGAGACGCACTATCCGCAACAAAAAATAACCTTTATCTACAATGAGCAATATGCATCAACGAATAATATTTATTCGTTGTGGCTCACCCGACCTTATGTGGATAAAGAGAATATCCTTTTACTAGACAGCGATATTATTTTCGATTCACAGATTGTTACCAACTTGCTTAAATCTGATAAAGAAGATATTTTAGCACTCAACTGTCACGAGTTAAGTGCAGAAGAAATAAAAGTGATTGTAGATAGCGAGCAAAAGGTGAAAGAGATAAGCAAAGTATGTTCCATTACAGATGCAATAGGCGAATCTATTGGTATAGAAAAGATATCGGCATTATACACCGAAGCTTTATTCCGTGAACTTGAAGTTATGATTGAAAAAGAGGGATTGGATAATATTTTCTATGAACGTGCTTTTGAAAGACTGATCCCACAAGGATACTGTTTTTATGTATTGGATACCACCCAGTTCTTCTCGGCAGAATTGGACACAATAGAAGATTTCGAACAAGCAAAGAAATCAATTCCTGCCGAACTATACTAACTTAAAAATGAAAGACTCTCATGGCAACTTATGACATACGTCCTTTACAACTCCGTATCTTAAAGATATTACTTGCTATCGACAAGGTATGTAAAGAACACCATTTGCGCTATTATATCATGGCAGGAACTATGTTGGGAGCCGTTCGCCACAAGGGATTTATCCCATGGGACGATGACTTGGACATCGGGATGCCTCGGGCTGATTATGATCTGTTAATGGCAAATTCCCATAAATGGTTACCTGAACCATACGAAGCAGTGTGCGCAGAAAATGATAAAGAATATCCGTTGCCTTTTGCTAAGATTCAAGATGCCAATACTACTTTGATAGAACGGATGCACCTTAAATATCTGGGAGGTATCTATCTGGATGTTTTTCCTTTGGATGGAGTACCAGAAAGTCATTTCCAACAAAGAATACATTTTGCAAAATACGAATTCTATAAACGTGCATTATACCTCATCCATCGTGATCCATACAAGCATGGCAAAGGACCAAGTTCATGGGTACCTTTATTGTGTAGAAAACTGTTTACCCCAACAGGTCTGCAGGAATCTATAAAAAAAGTAATGACCCGATATGACTTCGACCAAAGTGCTCTAGTCTGTGATTATGACGATGGCATGAAAGGTATCATGTCCAAAGAGATTCTGGGGGATCCTACTCCCATATCTTTCGAGGAAGAAGAAGTATGGGGAGTACAAGAATATGACACCTATCTGACACAAAAATACGGGGATTATATGACTATTCCCAAACAAAGTGGACAAAGACAACATAATTTTCATTATTTGGACTTGAATAAACCTTATCGTGAATTTCATGTCTAAATATATAAGTTAAGTGACAATACTAAGAGACAACAAATAAGATGAAAATTGGCTTTGACGGAAAACGTGCAGTACAAAATTATACCGGATTAGGTAATTACAGCCGCTATATTGCGGAAATTCTTTGTCGTTTCTATCCGGAAAACAGTTATCTTTTATATGCACCGAAAAAGCGGGATAATAAAAGACTAGAAAAACTGACCGAACAATTCCGCCAGCTAAGCATCATTTACCCCAAAGGAACCTTCTGGAAGAAACTAAGTTCTATCTGGCGTATCAAAGGAATAACAAGACAATTGGAAGAAGAAGAGATTAATTTATTTCATGGACTCAGCAATGAACTTCCTTTGAATATTCATAAAAGCCCTATAAAAAGCATTGTTACTATACATGATTTAATTTTTCTAAGATTTCCTCAGTATTATCATTTTATAGACAGAAAGATATATACCTACAAATTTCGCAAAGCTTGCGAAAACGCCGACCGTATTATCGCAATCAGCGAATGTACCAAAAGGGACATTATAGACTATTTTCAAATACCTGCTTCTAAAATAGAAGTAGTATACCAAGGTTGCGATCCTATATTTGAACAAACAGTCTGCGAAGAAATCAAAAAAGAGATACGTAATAAATACCAATTGCCGGCACGATTCATACTAAATGTAGGAAGTATTGAAGATCGTAAGAACTCTTTATTAGCAGTACAAGCATTACTGCAATTATCTAAAGACATTCATCTCGTAATTGTAGGGAAGCGTACTCCATATACAAAAAAGATAGAACAGTTTGTGAATGATCATCATTTAACGAAAAGAGTACATATCTTTAGTAATATACCATTCAGCGATCTGCCAGTTTTCTATCAATGTGCTGAAATATTCACTTATCCTTCTTATTTTGAAGGTTTTGGGATACCAATTATAGAAGCATTACATTCCGGTACACCGGTAGTAGCAGCTAAAGGATCTTGTCTGGAAGAAGCAGGAGGACCGGATTCTCTCTATATAAATCCGAATAGTGTAGAAGAAATTGGAGTTGCATTTAATAGAATATTAAATGATAACAGCCTCAGGCAGAAAATGGTGGAAAATGGAAAGCAATTTGTGAAACGATTTTCTGACCAAGAACAAGCGAAATTAATTATGAACATTTACGAAAAAACGTGTAAGCTATGACAAATCAACCTTCCGTTATTACCGAAAAAGTTCTTGTTTTACACGTAAAACAAGGTTATGAAGAAAGAGCCAAACACATTGAAAAGATGTTGGGTGAATTGCATATTCCCTTTGAGTATATTTTGGATGGGGATATCAAAGATATTACACCGGAAGTTCTGCAGAAATACTTTAAGAATGAAGGAAAAGAAAACATGTATGGGGGTACAGCCAAGACTTCATGTTGCTATAAACACTTTCTTGCATACGAATATATTCTAAAGAACAACCTGAAAGGAGCTTTAATATTGGAAGACGACTGTATCTTAGATAAGAAATTCACTACAATATTCAATCAATGCATGAGAGAATTCGAAAATATGCCAATCAAAGATATTTTTATTTCTTTCGAGAACAGCAGACTAAGATTTATACCCAGAAGCCAGAGAGTCAAAGGACAATATTTGTACAAAGGAGATAAAGATAGAATGACTGGAGCATACTATATCAGTCGTGGTGCAGCAGAACAGATAATGAATTATGTAGCAAAGCATAAATGCGAAAGACCTATTGATTTGTTACATTCCTTATTGATTAAGGAGGATAATTTCCCATATTACTGGTGTCAGCCTACTATTGCATCTCAAGGAAGTTTTACGGGAAAGTTTCATTCATCTATTTCTTCCAAAAAAGAATTCTGTATATGGGCTTCTTGGAAGTTTAAATTAACTTATAAACAACTGCTTTATTTTCTAAGATAATAACCCGTATCAATCAGCATATTCGGGAGAAAAGACATGACGATAGTCATATTGAGAGAAGTAAGTGTGATACATTTGCTTCTCTTTTTTATATAACCAACGAGATAAAGGAGATGACTCTCCTAATAATTTACGCAATCTACGGAAAGTCTTAAAATATAAAATTATACTCGGAATATGTCGCCCATGAATCTTCTTTACAGCACGACGGAATGTAAAATCGGCAAAGAATCGGTCACTGTACCAAGTGGCACGTTCTTGCATTTTCTTCACATCCCAACCAAGAATAGAAGCATATTCACCTACAATATAGTTCAATACTTCACGGGAGTTACATAGACGACGCAAATTCTCAGCAACAGTTTCACAATCTACCTGTGACACCAGGCACATTCTATTCACATCGACTAATGAAAAGGAATAACCCTCTTCAGATGAATGTATCAAAATGTTGCCGGGAGAATAATCTAAATGAAGAATCCCGGCGCGATGCAAATCGACAGTATAACGGGCGAAAGCCTTTAACTTTTCTTCATTACCGGCAACAGTACCACTCATCAAACTACGTACTGTCTCGCCATCATCATACCGACAAATATAATAACTATTAGTCAGAAGTCCCAAGTGGTACTGTTCAATCACAGCAACCGGTTCAGGACTACAAAACCCATGATTTATAATTTCTGTAGAATAAATATAAGAACGAACCGCTTTTGACTTACGAAAAAAAGAATAAGCAACACGATTGATGATATGAGGCCGCATAAAGCTCTTAACAACTACTTCTACATCACCGATAAATGCTCTCCTCAAGACATTACGAGCTTCATATATCACCTCGCCTCTTTTCTCAAAAAGCTCGGGAATATGTTCGATTTGTTCCTGAAGGTATTCGTATTTCGGATTAATAGTTGTTCTCATATTTCTCATTTAACTCAAATATATTGTTTTTTTCAATCTTCCTTTCACCTTGCAAGCTTTTGTCCTGTTGCCTTAAAATATTTATTTAGCACCAACAAAGATATCAAATCTTCTCGACTTTTATCCTTAAATTGTGAAACATATTCGTTAGCATGCTTTATTATTTGTTGTGCTTCATCAATATGTTCAATATAATAACATAAACGTAATTCTAAATCCGAGAAATCCGGTTTTATTTCAATATAATGGTAATCCGGAATCAACGTACCTTCCATAAACCATGTCTCACAAGTGGGACGTGGCATAACAGCAATCGAATTAGAAGACATGATCCATTTCAGGTTACTGGCTACATCATTTCCTTCAAGCGCTAAGATGAATTTATAGTCCAAATGTTCTCTGATCGTTTTTTTCTCAGTTTGCCATTCTTGAGGATCCGTCGTATTCTTACTTACATCTCCCAAATCGCACATTGGATGATGGAAATACATCTCCATAAAGGCTCTACGTGATGCTTTGCCTTTCACTTTTCCACGAAAAATAAGTTTATCTTTCTTAGCTGTAAATGGTTTCTTATCATTTACAAATATAAAATGACGGACTTTATCTAACTTCATCACAACTGAATTCTCATTGTTCTCGGTCAATGGACGACTCTTCACAATAGAAGGATATTCAGGAACGTGAGTTACATCTCCCGGACAAAAGCCCCATCGATACGAATCCGGAAACCAACGGGTGTATTGATAGGTATCGAAGAAATAAACTTTCTGACCACCCATTTTATGCTCTGCAAGATGAGGGGCAGATAAAGGTAATTGAACAATACCTGACAGTTTATTATAATAATCTACACGTTTCTCGATATATTCTTTGTCTTCCCTACAGGATAAAGAAGCGAGTCTCCTATACAAACGCATCCGAAACAGAAGTTTTGGCATCACAAGTCTCCAAGCATTTACCGAATAATAAATGATTTTGGGATTCTTTCCACTACGCAATTTATATAAAAGTTTATTCTTCATCTCATCCAATATATTGGGGGTATTTTTTCTAGTGAATGATTCCTTCAATCTTAGCAATCACTTGTTCCGGTTTTATCTCCCTCAGACAAGCATAATCACCTCGCCAGCATGGTTTCTGACCATATACAGAACAAGGGCGACAAGACAAATCAAGCTGCACCGTATTGACAGGAAGCTGTTTCCAACCCATAAATCCGGCATACGGATGAGTAGCTCCCCAGACAGAAACAACTGGGATGTTTACCAACGAAGCCAAATGCATATTAGCCGAATCCATTGAAAGCATTACGTCCAGATGACTCATCAGATTCAATTCCGTACGCATATTCAGTTTACCGATCATAGAAACTACAGAAGGATATTTGGCCGTCCATGAATCAAAAATTTCCTGTTCACTTCTACCACCTCCAAACAAGAAAACCTGAACATCCGGATTGGCTGCAAAGTAGGCTACAACCTGTTCCTGCAACTCAATCGGATAGATCTTTCCACGATGTTTGGCAAAAGGAGCAATTCCAATCCATTTCTGATTTCCTTTTGGTCCTGTAACCGGTTCAATTTCCGAGAAATCGCCCTTTCCCTCTCCATAGATAGAAGAGAAATTCAACAATACCGGAAAGCCTAATTCTTCCAATACATCAGCATACCGACGGAAAGAACTCTTTTGATTCTCCAAAACTTTATGATGACGGCGAACTAATTTTTTCTTTCCTGTCCTCCCCTTCCTAATAGAAGCAACAGGAATATTAGCCAACCGAAATCTTAAACACAAATACTTGGAACGTAATACATGATGAAAATCCGCCACATAATCAATATGTAACCTTTTCAATTGAGAATAAAGCGAATTTAATCCCCATATTCCTTTATGTTTACCGGTCAAATCGGCACCAACAAAACTGACATTCGACGGTAATCCTTCAAAAAGAGGTTGCCATACCGCACGACTCAACACAGTTATTTTGTGTTGTGGGTACTGTGTGGCTAACGAATGAATCACCGGAATGGTCATTGCAACATCACCAAGAGCAGAAAAACGGATAATCAGAATATGCGCCATTCGTTATTTCTTAGCATAAAGCACCGGGTTCAATGCCGGGTCGTTATACATCTTCATCTGTTTATATACTTTCATATATTTTCTTCCTCCCTCAATATCTCCCAGCAACTGGTCGATAGCAGAAGAAAGATCTTTCTTCTGTTCAAGAAGAATATTTAATTTAGTACGACATTGAGCACGATGCTCTTCCGTAGTGTCAGTACGCTCCACTTCCTGTTGCATGTGATAAATTTTCAATGCAAGAATAGAGAGACGGTCGATTGCCCACGCAGGACTTTCTGTGTTGATTGTGGCATTCTCCAGTGGTGTTACACCTTTATATTTGTCCAAGAAATAGCTATCTATCAACTCTACCAAATCGGTACGATCCTGATTAGATTTATCAATCCTCCGTTTCAGTGCCAAAGCTTCTACCGGATCAATTTGAGGATCACGAATAATATCTTCAAAATGCCATTGCACCGCATCAATCCAGTTCTTCAAATATAGATAATATTCGATAGACTTCAATTCGTAAGGATTGTTCATCGGAGCATCCACACTATCTGTTACATGATAATCGTTAGTCGATTTCCAGAAAATATCATTGCAAAGGTTACTAAATGTCATAATCTTAAGATACTAATAGGTATATAATAGGGCAAAGCTATGTAATATTTTTCAGACGAGCAACCGTTTTTTACTTTTTTATTTCCTACCTTTGCTTAACTAAAAGCGAAATTGTATATGAAAATTATTGTAGACAACAAGATTCCTTATATAAAAGAAGCTGTTGAGAAAATTGCAGACAAAGTGATTTACATACCGGGAAAAGACTTCACTCCGGAGCTTGTAAGAGACGCTGATGCTCTTATCATTCGTACCCGCACGCATTGCAACCGAGAGTTGCTAGAAGGTAGTCAGGTTAAATTTATCGCAACAGCAACAATTGGATTCGACCATATCGATACCACATTTTGTAAACAGGCGGGTATTGAATGGACCAATGCACCGGGATGTAATTCTGCTTCAGTAGCACAATATATACAATCGGCTCTCCTGATCGTACAATCTTACCAGCATAAAAGGCTAAGCGACCTGACTATCGGGATCGTAGGAGTAGGAAATGTAGGAAATAAAGTAGCCAAAGTAGCACAAGATTTCGGTATGCGGGTCCTGCTCAATGATCTGCCAAGGGACGAAAAAGAAGAAAGCACCTCTTTTACTTCTCTACAAAAAATCGCTGAGGAATCTGATATTATCACTTTCCATGTACCTTTATATAAAGAAGGTAAGTATAAAACATTTCATTTGGCTGATGATTCATTTTTTCGTTTGCTGAAACGGAAACCTGTTATCATAAATACGTCCCGTGGGGAAGTTATAGAGACGAGTGCGCTATTGAAAGCACTGAAAGATCATTCTATTTCGGATGCAGTCATTGACGTATGGGAACATGAACCGGAAATTAACCGGGAATTATTAGATAAAGTATTAATAGGTACCCCACATATTGCAGGCTATTCGGCCGATGGAAAAGCAAATGCGACAAAGATGTCCCTAGATTCAATATGCAGGTTCTTCCACATCGAAGCCGATTATGAGATCACTCCGCCGACACCTATTACTCCGAACATATACGCAAAGACTCATGAGGACGCCTTACTTCAAATCTATAATCCGATTGAAGACAGCCAACGATTAAAAAAGCAACCGGAACAATTTGAGACTTTGCGAGGTGATTATCCTTTAAGAAGAGAAGAAAAAGCTTATAAGATTCTCATTAACGCTTAGACAGCCTCATTCAATATCAAACACCGAAATATTCCACATCAAAGAATATTCTTTTGATTTAAAAGGAAAAAATTCCATCCAATGAAGGATCAAACGCCACAGTTTCTTCCTTTAATTAATATTATTCCAAAGCAGTCACCGACTTCAACACTAAATCTTCTATCACAAGAGGAAAATGCTCATATTCCAATACGTGCACTTTCTTTGCCACACTTTCGGGAGAGTCATCCGGCAGCACAGGACAAGTAGCTTGAAAAATAATACTCCCCTCATCATAATGTTCATTAATATAATGTATAGTAATACCAGTTTCCTTTTCAGCCGCTGCTACCACTGCTTCATGAACACGATCACCATACATTCCCTTTCCGCCAAACTTAGGCAGAAGAGCAGGATGTATATTTATAATTTTATTGGGATAAGCATGCAAAAGCAAGTCAGGCACGCGAACAAGGAAACCGGCGAGCACTATAAAATCAATATGCGCTTCTTGCAATACAGCCAGAATCTCATCTCCGGCTATCCAATCTTCCTTGGTAAACACACTACAAGATACTCCTAAACGATATGCACGCTCCAAAACATAAGCATCACTTTTATTGGAAAGTACAAGTGATACCCGAATGGAATCATTTTTTTGGAAATACCGGATTATATTCTCAGCATTTGTGCCGGAACCGGAAGCGAAAATAGCGATATTTTTCCTCATAACTCACGATTTCTATGCACAAAACAGTGAAAAATGTGCAAAACCCTGCATTTATTTAATCAAATATTTGCGCAAAACGATAAATATTCATTCCTTTGCACCGCAAATTTAAAGAAATAAAACTAATTATTAATTAAAAACTTAAAGTTATGTCTGAAATTGCATCAAGAGTAAAAGGGATTATCGTTGATAAATTAGGCGTAGAAGAGTCCGAAGTTACTAACGAAGCAAGCTTTACTAACGATCTGGGAGCAGATTCTCTTGACACTGTAGAACTTATCATGGAATTCGAAAAAGAATTCGGTATCTCTATTCCTGATGACCAAGCTGAAAAAATTGGTACTGTAGGTGATGCTGTATCTTATATCGAAGAACACGCTAAGTAATCATCCGATTTCATCAATATGGAATTAAAAAGAGTGGTAGTAACAGGTCTTGGCGCCATTACTCCCGTTGGCAATAACGTTTCCGAGTTCTGGGAAAACCTTGTGAACGGGGTTAGTGGAGCAGGACCTATTACTCATTTTGATGCGTCGCTGTTCAAGACTCAATTTGCATGCGAAGTAAAAAACTTCGAGGTGACGAAATATATCGACCGCAAAGAGGCAAGAAAGATGGACCTGTATACGCAGTATGCCATTGCTGTTGCCAAAGAAGCTGTTGAAGATTCCGGTCTTGACACAGAAAAAGAAGACCTAAACAGAATCGGTGTTATTTTTGGCGCCGGTATCGGTGGTATACATACATTTGAAGAAGAAGTAGGCAACTACTACACTCGTCAGGAAATGGGTCCGAAATTCAATCCGTTCTTCATCCCTAAGATGATCTCGGATATTGCAGCCGGACAAATTTCTATCATGTATGGCTTCCATGGTCCTAATTATGCGACTTGTTCAGCATGTGCAACTTCTACCAATGCCATTGCCGATGCTTTCAACCTGATTCGTCTGGGAAAAGCAAACGTAATTGTATCCGGTGGTTCCGAAGCGGCTATCTTCCCTGCCGGTGTAGGTGGTTTCAACGCTATGCACGCTCTATCAACTCGTAATGACGATGCAACGAAAGCTTCACGTCCGTTCAGTGCAAGCCGCGATGGTTTCGTAATGGGCGAAGGTGGTGGTTGCTTGATCCTGGAAGAACTGGAACACGCTAAAGCTCGTGGTGCAAAGATCTATGCAGAAATTGCCGGTGTAGGTATGTCTGCTGATGCTCATCACCTGACAGCTTCTCATCCTGAAGGTCTGGGTGCCAAACTAGTAATGAGAAATGCGTTGGAAGATGCAGAAATGGACCCAAAAGAAGTAGACTACATTAATGTACATGGAACATCTACTCCGGTGGGTGATATTTCTGAAGCAAAAGCTATTAAAGAAGTGTTCGGTGATCATGCCTATGAACTGAACATCAGTTCTACGAAGTCTATGACAGGTCACTTGCTGGGTGCTGCCGGTGCGGTAGAATCTATTGCAAGCATCCTTGCTATCAAGAACGGTATCGTTCCTCCGACTATCAACCACGAAGAAGGTGACAACGACGAAAACATCGATTATGACCTTAATTTCACGTTCAACAAAGCTCAGAAGCGCGAAGTTAATGTTGCCTTGTCCAATACATTCGGATTCGGCGGTCACAATGCATGTGTTATCTTCAAGAAATACGCAGAGTAAATCGTGTTACGTAACAAAATAGATAAGATAAGACTCTTGTTTCGTAAGAATAGAGAGTCTTATTTTTGTTTTTACCGGATACTTGGATTTTATCCACGTAATATCCATATCTACGAACAAGCACTCTTGCACAAGTCAACTTCTCTCCGTTCGGAAAAAGGGCGACCTTTGAATAACGAACGATTGGAGTTTTTAGGTGACGCCATCCTCGACGCCATCGTGGGAGATATTGTCTATAAACGTTTCGAAGGAAAAAGAGAAGGATTTCTCACAAATACACGTTCTAAAATCGTACAACGGGAGACTTTGAACAAACTTGCCGTAGAAATCGGCCTGGATAAACTTATCAAATATTCTACCCGCTCTTCTTCACACAACAGTTATATGTACGGTAATGCTTTTGAAGCATTTATCGGTGCCATTTACTTGGATCAGGGATATGAACGTTGCAAACAGTTTATGGAACAACGGATTATCAACCGATACATTGATCTGGATAGTATCTCACGCAAAGAAGTAAATTTCAAATCGAAGCTCATCGAATGGAGCCAGAAAAACAAAATGGAGGTTTCGTTTGAGTTGATAGAACAGTTCCTCGATCACGACTGCAACCCTGTTTTCCAGACTGAGATACGCATTGAAGGACTTCCTGCAGGAACAGGAACAGGATATTCGAAAAAAGAATCTCAGCAGAATGCTGCACAAATGGCTGTTAAAAAGGTAAAAAACACAGCATTCTTAGTGTCCGTCAATGAAGCTAAAACACAACGTATTATGTCGGCACAAGTAGAAGTGATACCGGAAACAGAATCTACTGAGTTAGAAGATAAGCTACCGGAAGAGAACGACCCCCCATTGGATGCCAATGAAGTTACTACCGAAGTAGTTTCCTCTGCCGAAACGACAGCAGAAGCTTTGGAAGAGCCTATCCAAAGCAAATCCCCATACGACGCCCCTGAATCACCAGATCGTGATCCTCAGTAACTAATTTCAGTTTACCCGCCACTTCCTCAAGAGGGATGGACGAAATATCATTCCCCTGTAAAGACACCATACGCCCAAATTGCCCGTTAGCAATAAGCTCCGTAGCATGACCTCCCATCCGGGTAGAAAGGTTACGGTCAAAAGGAGTAGGCGAACCACCCCGCTGGATATATCCAAGTACAGTTTCACGAGTTTCGATACCTGTCTCATATTCTATTTCCTGAGCGATAAACTCAGCAGCACGTTTGCGTCCGTCCGTCCGAATACCTTCCGCCACCACAACAATAGAATAAGGCTTTCCTTTTTTCAATCTTTCCAGAATGGTGTTTCCGATGGCTTTAATATTATAAGGAATTTCAGGAACAAGGATCACATCACCGCCACCTGCCATGCCCGAATATAAAGCAATCCATCCGGCTTTATGCCCCATCACCTCGATTACCATCACTCTTTTATGCGAACTTGCGGTAGAATGCAGACGGTCGATTGCATCGGTAGCAATGCTTACTGCCGAATCGAATCCAAAAGAAATATCCGTTCCCCAAATATCGTTGTCTATTGTTTTGGGCACAGATACGATATTTACGCCCAGAGCGGCAAATTTAGCAGCTGTTTTCTGAGTTCCATTTCCTCCGATACAAACAACGCAGTCCAAGCCCATCTCCTGAATATTATGTAAAATAAGTCCGGGTTTATCAACATCCGAAACGACTCCCCCTTTCTTAAAAGGCTTTTCACGGGAAGTGCCCAGCATTGTTCCGCCGAGATTGAGCAGTCCGGACAACGACTTATCTGTAAAAGACTCCACATCTTTTGTTAGGAGCCCTTGGAAACCACTATGAATACCTATTACTTCCATTCCATAATAATTAATCGCTGTTTTGCAAACGCCACGAATCGTAGCATTTATACCGGGACAGTCTCCTCCAGAAGTCAGGATTCCAATTCTCATTGTCGTTTTATTAGTCAAAAATTCGGGAATTATATGAAACACGTTAATTTTAACGATTATTTCCGTCGTAAAGATAGAAAAAAAAGATAAATAAGGTTACTTTTGCACGACTAAACATTATATGCTAAAGCAGAAATGAATATTACAAAAATCATAAGTAAGATTTTCGATTCCCGTTTAAAACAAATAGATCTTTACGCTACTCAAGCTAGCGATATACAGCACCGGGTGCTGAACCGTTTGATAACTCAGGCTGCTCAAACAGAATGGGGAAAGAAATATGATTATTCCTCTATCCGCAATTATGAAGATTTCAGAAAGCGTATTCCAATACAGACTTACGAAGAAATCAAACCGTATGTAGAACGTTTACGCGCAGGAGAGCAAAACCTGCTTTGGCCTTCGGAAATCCGTTGGTTTGCCAAATCATCCGGTACAACAAATGATAAAAGTAAATTTCTTCCTGTCAGCCAGGAGGCGTTGGAGGATATTCACTACAGGGGAGGGAAAGATGCTGCTGCACTTTATTTTCGTATCAATCCGAATAGTCAATTTTTCTCAGGAAAGGGATTGATTTTAGGAGGTAGTCACAGTACGAACCTGAGTTCCAATCATAGTTTAGTGGGCGACCTTTCTGCCATTCTTATTCAAAACGTTAATCCGCTGATTAACTTTATTCGTGTTCCCAGCAAGAAAATTGCATTGATGAGCGAATGGGAGACAAAGATTGAAGCGATTGCCAATAGTACGATTCCGGTAAATGTGACCAATTTATCGGGTGTACCTTCATGGATGCTGGTACTCATTAAACGTATTCTTGAAAAAACAGGAAAGCAAACATTAGAAGAGGTATGGCCTAACTTGGAGGTATTCTTCCACGGTGGAGTATCTTTTACACCTTATCGCGAACAATACAAGCAAGTCATTCACTCACCAAAAATGCACTATGTAGAGACTTATAATGCTTCTGAAGGGTATTTCGGTACACAGAACGATCTTTCCGATCCGGCTATGTTATTGATGATTGATTACGGAATTTTCTATGAGTTTATTCCACTGGAAGACGTCGATAAGGAAAACCCACGTATATATTGTCTAGAAGAGGTAGAACTCAACAGAAATTATGCATTGGTTATTTCTACTTCCTGTGGTTTATGGCGATATATGATTGGTGATACAGTGAAGTTTACCAGCAAGAATCCATATAAATTTATCATCACAGGACGGACTAAACATTTTATCAATGCTTTTGGAGAAGAATTGATCGTTGATAATGCTGAAAAAGGGTTAGCTAAGGCTTGTGCTGCAACAGGAGCCCAAGTAAGCGAATATTCAGCAGCACCCGTTTTTATGGATGAGAATGCTAAATGTCGTCATCAATGGTTGATTGAATTTGCTAAAATGCCGGACTCGGTAGAAAAATTCGCTGCTGTTTTGGATACCACACTGAAAGAAGTAAACTCTGACTATGAGGCAAAACGCTGGAAAGATATTGCTTTACAACCTTTAGAGGTAATCACGGCTCGTCCGGGGCTGTTTCATGATTGGTTGGCACAAAAAGGGAAGTTGGGTGGACAGCATAAAGTGCCCCGATTAAGTAATACACGAGAATATATCGAGCAAATGTTACTTCTTAACAACGAATAGCAACTAATAACAAGATATATCAAAAGAGCCATTGTGCTTATTAAGACAAGCCACTAATAATATTCACAGTTAAAGTAAGTTCCAATAGATGATACTTTCAGTTTCAAGCCTCGAAACTAAGTGTTTCAACTATTGGAACTATGTGTTTCATATAGTGAAACTTTTAGTTTCATATAAGGAAACCAATGGTTTCAAGCGCTTGAAACTTTTAGTTTCATAGGCTGAAACAAAGTGGTTATTATTAATCGGATATTGTGTATTAATCGCTATTATGTAAAAGTACTAATAGTTATCATATAGAGTATTAATGGCTATCACGTAGAGTATTAATAGCAATGAGCCAGAAGTTTAATAAGTGACACACAGGATATTAGCATTATTAACTTTAACCGGATAACTAGAATCTGAACAATATATTATAGTGCAAGATAAAAGATCTTGCACACATCTGCAACAGTATCTTGCACACCATTAGTGCATTGTATATCAACAATATATAAGTACATTTGTGTAGGTTGCAGATAAATTTTATAAAAACAAACTTTATAGTAGCATCAGCGAGAAGATACAATTATTCCTCCTCCCAATAACAATCCATCTTTATAGAATGCAGCAGCTTGTCCGGGTGCAACAGCTGCTAGTGGTTCGTGAAGATGTATATACAATAAATTATCAGAAGTAATGGTTACCGTACAATGGTTTTCTTGTTTACGATATCGTATTTTCACAATAACATCAGGGTTATTCAACAAACGTTCCTCATTTACGATATTCCAATCCTTTAAAAATATTTCTGTTTTTTCCAAAGTCTGAAGAGATGAAAGAACAACTTCATTCGTTTCCGGAAAAATCTCTTTCACAAAGACGGGACGATTTAGATGAATTCCCAATCCCCTACGTTGTCCAATCGTATAAAAAGGATAACCTTCGTGCCATGCAATAAAATTCCCCTTTTCATCGATAAATTTTCCACGTTTTAATCTTTGAAACTGGGAATGATCATTTCTATCCAGATCATTTCTAACCTGCGATTGACTGCCATCTCTTCTTAAGCATTCTTTTAAGAAACTCCTATAATCCATCGGGCAAAAACAAACACCTATACTGTCCCTTTTCATCGCCACTTTCCGGAATCCATGTTCAACTGCAAAAGCCCTTGCCTCAACCTTAGTAATATCTCCCATAGGCAATAACATTCTCTGAAGGATATCTTGTTTCAATCCCCATAAAAAGAAAGTTTGATCTTTATCCGAGTCGGCAGCATAAGTTATATAATAGGTATCTTCCTTCTTAACCTTACGAACATAATGTCCGGTAGCAATATGAAAAATTCCCATTTCATCGGCAATTTTAGCAAGTAGTGGCCATTTCAGCAGATTGTTACATAATGTACAGGGGACAGGTGTATGCCCCAACATATATTCCTGAACAAAATATTCAATAATTTGCTTGTGGAATATCTCTCGCACGTCATAAGTGATATGTTGTATTCCCAAGCGTTCCGCTAAACCATGAGCATCCTCCAAATATTCGGTAGAATCATTTAATTCATAAAAACGAAAGGTCACACCAGTCACCTCATATCCGGCTTCCAGCAGTCGCATTGCAGCGACAGAACTATCTGTTCCGCCACTCATACCTAACAACACACGTTTGTTTTCCTCCATCATGCTGCAAAATTAAGTATTTTCCCGTATCTTTGTTGATTCAAGCCTAAAGAGAATGAAACAGAGAACAACTATCGGACAAGTTATTATCGTCTTAACAGAACATCCCGTACTCGGTGCGTTATTGATACCGTACATCGCGGAAAAGCAAGACGATGAAACAGTGTGCCTGATAGAACAAGCATTCCATGCTTCTCCTGAAGCAGTTTCCCGTATGTCCGATGCCGAACGAGAGGCAATTGACATCGCATCACATTATACGGAAAAGTACCTAATGAGTGTTTACTCGCGAGAAGAAACAGTATCACGTTTCCTTCATAAGTTGTCCGAAGATACGGATCGATTCAAGAACAATATTCGCCCATTCATCGAAAAGAAACTCCTGGAAATACTGGAACTAATCAAGAAAGGCAATCTTCCTTTTTATCAAAAGCCACCCGGAAGTAAAATATTATATGCCCACCATGCTTACCATGTTCACCCACATGATGTCGAAAACCGTTTCACTTTCCATATTGACGAAAAGACTTTCCGATATGAATTGCAATGTTTTTATGAAGGACAATCTTTCTCTTTAACTGAGCAAAAACCTGTTATTGTGCTGACTTCCTCACCCTCGAGTTTACTATTAGGTATGGAACTATACTTTTTCCCTCATATTGAAAGCACGCGGATTTTACCTTTTACAAAAAGAAATCAATTAGTGCAGATATATCGCAGATTGAAAAGTATATTGATAATATTGTAATACCAATAGCACGTTATCACGATATCACCACACATGGCCTGAATATTATTGAAGAAAAACGTAACTGTAAGGCAGTGCTCACTTTGGAAGATACAGTCTACGATGAACAATTACTAAAACTCGGTTTCCATTACGGCAATCAATCATTTAATCCTGATTTTGCCCATGAAATGAAGAAAATCGTTTACCGTAAAGAATCCGGTGAAATCGCCTTTTTTCAACGGCATAGTGCTTCCGAGAAGAGAGCAATGCGGCTACTAACCCAAGCTGGATTGCAACAAATCAGTGATGTCCATTTCAAGCTATCACCCGATAGACCCGAAAAAACAATCACTGAATGGATTCATCAAAACAGAGAGATGTTGAAACATTCTTTCCTATTAACCAGTAATAAAAAGAATGCTCATTATTGTCTGGATGAAATCCAAATTGAGCAAAATTGCGACGACGGTCCGGATTGGTTCGAATTAAATATCACTGTGGTCATCGGTACAATGCGAATCCCTTTTTCACGTTTCCGCAAACACATTCTTGAAGAAAGAAAAGAATTTTTACTACCTAACGGACAGATGTTTCTTTTACCTGACGAATGGTTCAGCAAATATGGCAATCTGTTGGAAATGGGTGATCAAACAGAAAAAGGAATACGATTAAAGCATACATTCATCGGTGCTGTACAGTCTGCCTTAGACGAAAATGGATTAAAAAGGTTTCCTAATAAAATTCAAATCAAAGACATTCAGGTGCCGGAAGGTCTCAAAGCGCAGCTACGTCCTTACCAGCAAAAAGGGTTTTCGTGGATGGTACAACTCAACGAACAAGGATTCGGAGGATGTCTTGCAGATGACATGGGACTCGGTAAAACGCTCCAGACTCTAACTTTATTACAATATATTTATAAGCCACTGACTTCGGATACAACTCATCAGGAAATAGCCACTATCTCATCCACATCTATTGAGAAACAGCAACCTACGAGTGATCCAACAGGACAATTCTCTTTATTCGGCTTCGATAGCGAAAATGAATTGCTACCGGATGTACGCGAAATAAGAGAAAAGAATATAGTCGTAACCGATCCTCGGCCGAAAAAGAAACAGGCGCCCCGAAAGCCGGCAACTCTCATTGTTGTACCGACCTCTTTACTTCACAACTGGCACAGGGAAGCGAAACGCTTCACCACGCTTTCAATGACTGAATACAACAGTACAACAGTCATCCCTAAAGAACATCCGGAAAGATTTTTCGGTCGTTTTCACCTGATATTTACAACGTATGGAATGATGCGAAACAACATAGAAACACTCCGTTCTTACTGTTTTGAATATATTGTGCTTGATGAAAGCCAGAATATTAAAAACAGTGATTCGCTTACATTCCGGGCGACCATACAGTTGCAAAGCAAACATCGGCTAGTCCTTACCGGTACTCCTATCGAAAACTCACTCAAAGATTTATGGGCGCAATTCCGTTTCCTCCAACCGGATTTATTAGGAGAAGAGAACGTTTTTCAAAAACAATTTATTACTCCAATCCGTCAAGGAAACACACGATTAGAAGGGCGATTACAACAATTGACTTCACCCTTTATCCTAAGAAGAAGTAAAAAAGAAGTGGCTCCCGAACTTCCGCCTCTAACAGAAGAAACCATCTTCTGTGATATGACTGAAGAGCAACATAATTATTACGAGCAAGAAAAAAATAGTTTGCGTAACATATTGTTGCAGCAACCTCAACATCAAGACAGATTACACTCCTTTAGTATACTGAACGGAATCTTGCGCCTCCGCCAGTTATCTTGCCATCCTCAGCTCGTTTTTCCCGATTTCACCGGAATATCGGGAAAAATGGAACAGATCATAGAAACCTTCGACACCTTGCAAAGTGAAGGACATAAAGTACTGATTTTCTCTTCCTTTGTCAGACATCTGGAAATCATAGCCGAAGCTTTCCAAGAACGGAACTGGAAATATGCCCTATTGACAGGCTCCACCAATAACCGTCCTTCTGAAATTGCCCATTTCACTGACCAAAAGGATGTACAAGCGTTTCTCATCTCCTTGAAAGCCGGTGGAGTTGGACTTAATCTTACCCAAGCAGACTATGTATTTATCATTGACCCTTGGTGGAACCCCGCTGCCGAAGCACAAGCCATTGCCCGCGCCCATCGCATTGGTCAGGACAAACAAGTAATTGCATACCGTTTCATCACTCAAAACAGTATCGAAGAAAAGATTCTCCACCTGCAAGATAAGAAACGAAAACTAGCAGAAACATTTATTGCAGACAGTGATACATTACCTGTATTTACTAATGAACAATGGGCAGATTTACTGGATTAATTATTTTAAGTTAGAACAGGTAACTTTCTATACACAACCTTGCAACAATACTTTTTTACTTTATCTTTGCACCCAAAATAACACTACATGAAATACAAACTTATCGTGCTTGACCTTGACGGAACGCTCACCAATTCCCAAAAAGAAATTACTCCTCGTAATCGGGAAACATTGATACGCATCCAACAACAAGGTATCCGGCTTGTCTTGGCTTCGGGACGACCGACTTATGGCATTGTGCCATTGGCGAATGAACTACGCATGGACGAATACGGAGGATTTATCTTATCCTACAACGGCGGAGAAATTATTAACTGGGAAACCAAAGAAATGATATACGAAAATGTGTTGCCGAACGAGATCGTTCCAGTGCTTTATAAATGTGCCCGTACTCATCATCTCAGCATATTGACGTATGATGGTGCAGAAATCGTAACCGAAAACTCCCAAGATACGTACGTACAAAAAGAAGCTTTCCTCAATAAAATGGCTATACGCGAAACAAATGATTTCCTTACGGATATCACCCTTCCCGTAGCCAAATGCCTGATTGTTGGAGATGCAGACAAACTAATTCCTCTAGAGTCGGAGTTGTGCATCCGGCTACAAGGAAAAATCAATGTTTTCCGGTCAGAACCCTATTTCCTCGAATTAGTGCCGCAAGGTATCGATAAAGCATTGTCTCTTGCTGTATTATTGGAGGAAACAGGAATTAAGCAGGAGGAAGTTATAGCAATAGGCGATGGATATAATGACCTTTCCATGATAAAGTTTGCAGGACTAGGCATTGCAATGGGTAATGCACAAGAACCGGTGAAAAAAGTAGCCAATTACATCACCCTGACCAATGAAGAAGACGGAGTAGCCGAAGCCATAGATCACTTCATTCAATAAGAGAAAATAGTTTGTTTCAATAAAAGAAAAAACAACTTCTGATAAATAAACGATAAAAGAACGATAAACAATCATCTTTAAGATACGTTACATATCCAGATTTTATTCTAACTTTGCAAATCCAATTGAATAAATATCAAAATGTTATGGAACATCAATTAACCATTTACAACACGTTAGATAGAAAAAAAGAACTGTTTGTACCTCTTCATGCTCCACACGTTGGAATGTATGTATGCGGACCGACAGTTTATGGGGATGCCCATTTGGGACATGCACGCCCTGCTATTACATTCGATGTACTCTTCCGTTACCTGACCCATATAGGATATAAAGTTCGCTATGTACGCAATATTACTGATGTAGGTCACCTGGAACATGACGCGGATGAGGGAGAAGATAAAATCGCTAAGAAAGCGCGTCTGGAAGAATTGGAACCGATGGAAGTTGTTCAGTATTACCTGAACCGCTACCATAAAGCAATGGAAGAACTTAACGTACTTTCTCCAAGCATTGAGCCACACGCTTCGGGTCATATCATCGAACAGATTCAGCTTGTACAAAAAATTCTGGATGCAGGTTACGCTTATGAAAGTGAAGGTTCTGTTTACTTCGACGTAGCCAAATACAACAAAGATTATCATTACGGAAAATTATCCGGACGTAATCTGGATGATGTACTGAATACTACCCGCGACCTTGACGGACAAAGTGAAAAACATAATCCTGCCGACTTCGCCCTTTGGAAGAAAGCACAACCGGAACATATCATGCGCTGGCCTTCTCCATGGAGTGACGGCTTTCCCGGATGGCATGCCGAATGTACGGCTATGGGACGTAAGTATCTGGGCGAACATTTCGATATCCACGGAGGAGGTATGGACCTGATCTTTCCACACCATGAATGTGAAATTGCACAGTCTGTAGCTTCACAAGGAGATGACATGGTTCACTATTGGATGCATAACAATATGATTACCATCAACGGAACGAAGATGGGCAAATCCCTTGGTAACTTTATTACGCTGGATGAATTCTTCAACGGTACTCATAAGTTATTGGCACAGGCTTATACGCCAATGACCATTCGTTTCTTCATTCTGCAAGCTCACTATCGTAGTACGGTCGATTTCAGCAACGAAGCATTACAAGCTTCGGAAAAAGGTTTATTACGTTTGATGGAAGCAATAGAAGGATTGAAAAAAATAACTCCTGCTGCAAGTACCTCAGAAGGTATTAACGTAAAAGACATTCGTGAGAAATGTTATGAAGCCATGAATGATGACTTAAATACTCCTATCGTTATCGCACAACTGTTTGAAGGGGCACGCATCATCAATAACATTATCGCAGGAAATGCAACGATCTCTGCCGAAGACCTGAAAGAGCTAAAAGATACTTTCCACTTATTCTGCTTCGACATTATGGGATTGAAAGAAGAGAAAGGTTCTTCTGACGGTCGTGAAGCTGCTTATGGAAAAGTAGTGGATATGTTACTGGAACAACGTATGAAAGCAAAAGCAAATAAAGACTGGGCCACTTCTGACGAAATCCGTAATACCTTAACCGCACTTGGTTTTGAAGTGAAAGATACAAAGGACGGCTTCGAATGGAGACTGAATAAATAAGAGACTTAATACTTATAACATAAAAATTCCCTTCATTTCACTTCTGGTAGCAGAGTAGAATGAAGGGAGTTTTATTTAGTAATTCAGATATCACAGGCTTTATTTGTCTCAGCTTTACATCAAAACTGAATGAAAAAGCAATTACCTCTTTAAATATGGTTTACCTTTCTTCCAGAATACTTCCTCATTGGTGATATACCATGTCTTGCCATTATCATTGTTACCTTGATAAAACAAATAAGTCCGTCCATCCAAATCGTGAAATAAATGGGGATGTCCAGATTCACTTGAGTTCCACTCTCCAGGCTTTCCGTTAGCAACGAAAGGTTCAGTAAACACTCGTTTCCAATGAATTCCATCTTTGCTCTCGGCAACACCAATCTGTTGAGGTGCATTATTATACGCTCCGGCATAAAACATAAACAGTTTCTTTCCTTTTTTTACAATAGAAGCACCCTCGATACAATCCTTTTCCCAACCCAACTCCGGATAAAGGATAGGAGCATCACACGCCTGTTTCCAATCCTCACGATTAAAACTGGAATTTTTCGGAGCCACAGCAACTCCTTGAAGCTGTATCTTAAAATCTTTATCACGTGATGCAAAATACAGATAATATTTCCCTTTGAATTCACATACTTCAGCATCAATTGCACGCCCACAATTCCAATCACCAGTTGGACGAAAAATAGGATTGGTAGGATTCCTCTTGAAGTTGATACCATCTTCAGAAGTGGCATGGCAAATTGCATCCTTTTCTCTATTACCATAGGTCTGATAGAACAAATGCACTACTCCATCTCTAACCAATGCGCCAGGAGCACACAGGCCTTTCTTTTCATATTCGGCACCAGCAACCGGAGTAATCTCCCCTACTTTCGTCCAATTTATAAGATCATGACTCTCAGCGATACCGATATTCCAACCAGATTGAGGTTCGTTCTTTAAAGGAGGAATCGAATAATACATCAAGTATCTTCCTTTAAAATTTACTACATGAGGATCTTTAGAATGAGGAATGCCAATTCGCGAAGTATCACCATACATCATACGACCGACTTGTGCCTGTATCATCATTGTCATTCCCAAAAGCAATATAACCACGAGTTTTCTTTTCATATTAGAAATATTTAAAACAGGTGGAAAGATATAACAAAAATATAGGACTTGCAAATCAGAAAACGGAAAGATAGATAAAGTAAAGCATTTTTGTATCTGTGAATCATTCATACAGAAAATTCATATCACATCTATAAAGTTCATCTTCATTATCCCAAACATACATCATTCGACGAACAGGATCGAAAGACACATTCATAATATTGTGATCAAGATTAAGAGTAATAATAGGATTCTCTTCCCAATCGAAAACTAAAATCTTTTTGGCACGGATATACGATCCGTCATCCTCTCTAGCAGTAATTTTTATATTTATACATGCAGCATAGATCTATTGTTGATCAACACAAAGGGATTCAAAAAACGCCTTATAATCTTCTGCAAAATGAATAGCAAAATAATCAAAATCATACGAGTCTTTTAACCGATAACCTGTTTAATACACCTAATTTAATACTTGTTTTTACAATAAATAAATTTAAAATTATTTGTCATAAGAGCTATCTAACATTTGTGTAAACAATTTCCATGTTCTCTCCGAATAGATAGGGGAACTTAACCAAGAATTTCTCTATCGGAATTCACAATAAACGTATGATATTTTTATTCGAAAGGGACTCATTTTCTTTTAGTAAACTCCGTTTTTTATCTATAACATACGGATAAGAAATACGATATAGTTTTATCAACTCAATAACAACAGACTCTTCAATTGCTCCAAAAACTAACAAAATACTATCTTATATCAGACATATATTTTTCATACTCACTTCTGTTCCACACAATATACAAGCGATGGAATCCTTTTATATCTATCAAAACCTAGTTCATTTAAGCATAACTTTATTATTCATACTATCTACATAAACAAACATAAGGAATGAATCATATTTAACCAAAGAGAATAGCTGACTATTTCTGGCCAACTATTCATTTATAAAAAAGCACCGATGGAATGAGCCTTTTTTGGATATTTCTCAATTAAGTATTTCAAGAATATAATTCTAAGACTACTTATTCGCTTTTTATTTCTTACTTTATATGCAGAAGCTACGAAAAATACAACGACAATAATATGATTTTATGGAGATGTATAAACCTATATCGAAAAATGAGATATTCTCTATTTATCTCAAACATAGATAAGACCAGACGCAGCCAATTTCCTATATCGGGTATTACCAAACAGCAGCAAGCAAAAAGTACATAACTTTAAAGAGTGACAGAGATTTATTGCCAAAGATGTTTCATTTGCTCTATAAGTAGCACACCAAAGTATATTCTCTACTTAAAAAACAAACTTTTAATTAGGGAATATCTATTATATAATTTCTCTCTCTCTTTTCTAAAAAAACATATTTTAAAGCTTAATATTTAGCGCAGGCAACAAAGTAAATCCCAAAAAAGTAGATAAAATGGCATTTTTTCGATTATAAACAATCTACATTTTTTAGCTATTTATTTTTATTATAATACTGATTATAAACTATTTGCATAATTACACCATCTACATAATCCCATTCACAAAAAATAAAGTGTCTATGTTTCCATTATTTTTGTATTGCAAACCTTTAAAAGTCATTAAGGCTTTCGGAGCAAATATAATAAGATACTTAAAATCATATCATAGAAAAATATCAAAATTATGGGAACTACACGGATTAGAGTTGGGCTTATAGGCTTTGGCAGAATGGGAGGCTTCTACCTGCAAGAAATGCAGAAGAGTGGAAGATGGGATGTAGCTTACATCTGTGACGTAGATCCAGAAGCAAGAAAGCTTGCAAAGAAACTTTCTCCTGAATCACAAGTAGTAGCTGACGAATTATTAGTATTTAAAGATGAGAGTGTACAAGTAGTAGCACTTTGCACGTTGGCAAACTTCCGAAAAGAACAGATAGAAAAAGCTATTCAATATGGAAAACATATCATATCTGAAAAGCCAATTGCTGATACTGTAGAAAGAGAATGGGACGTCGTAAGAATGACTGAACAGTCCAATGTACTTTCTACCGTTAATTTATATCTTCATAATTCATGGTATCACCACCAGATGAAACAGTTCATAGAAGAAGGTGAACTGGGTGAATTGGCAATTATCAGAATCTGCCACATGACTCCAGGACTAGCACCGGGAGAAGGACATGAATATGAAGGTCCTTCATTCCATGATTGTGGAATGCATTATGTTGATATAGCACATTGGTATGCCGGCAGTAATTACAAAACCTGGCATGCACAAGCCATTAATATGTGGAGCTACAAAGAGCCATGGTGGGTACAATGCCACGGAACCTTTGAGAATGGAATCGTTTTCGATATTACACAAGGTTTCGTATATGGTCAGCTCTCAAAAGATCAGACACACAATTCTTATGTCGATCTTATTGGAACGAAAGGTATCGTTCGAATGACTCACGATTTTAAAACGGCTGTCGTTGATTTACATGGAGTTAATAAAACACTCCGGATAGAAAAACCATTCGGTGGAAAAAATATAGATGTGATGTGTGACTTGTTCGCTGACAGTATCGAGCAAGGTAAACTATCACCTCAACTCCCTACATTACGCGATTCTGCCATCGCATCCGAGTATGCATGGAAATTCTTATGGGATGCCAAATCACACGAATTACCCGCTATCGGTACTTTGGATACACTGGAGCAGATTCGCGAAAGAAGACGCACGATGAAAAACGGTTATGGACTACTAAGAAACAATCGTTAATTTATATTTTATAAACAACTTTAAATGTAGAAAATCATGTCAAACATTTCAAGAAGAGACTTTCTGAAGACAGGAGCTGCTGCACTTGCAGGTATAACAATTGCTCCAAGTACTATTTTGGGTAAGAGTCATGGATACACTTCCCCATCCGACAAAATGAATCTTGTTGCCGTTGGTATCGGTGGTATGGGACACGCTAACATTAATGCAGTAAAAGGTACAGAAAACATTATTGGACTCTGTGACGTAGACTGGAAATATGCTAAAGGCGTATTTGATGAGTTCCCAAAAGCTAAAAAGTACTATGATTATCGTAAAATGTACGATGAAATGGGCAAATCTATCGATGGTGTTATCATCGCTACTGCTGACCATACTCATGCTATCATTACAGCTGACGCAATGACAATGGGCAAACATGTATATTGCCAGAAACCGTTGACACACTCTGTATATGAATCTCGTTTGCTTACTAAGCTGGCTGCTTCTACAGGTGTAGTTACTCAGATGGGTAACCAAGGTTCATCTTCTAAAGATACTGACCTTGTGTGCGAATGGATCTGGAATGGTGAAATTGGTGACGTTACAAAAGTAGAATGTGCTACTGACCGTCCTATTTGGCCTCAAGGATTAAATGCTCCTGAAAAAGAAGACAAAATTCCTAGCACATTGAACTGGGATCTGTTTACCGGACCTGCTAAACTGAATCCGTATAATGCAGTTTATCACCCATGGAACTGGCGTGGATGGTGGGATTATGGAACAGGTGCATTAGGTGATATGGCTTGTCACATTTTACATCAACCATTCAAAGCTTTGAAACTTAATTATCCGACTCGTGTTGAAGGTTCATCTACTTTATTGTTGAATGCATGTGCACCACAAGCACAACACGTAAAAATGATTTTCCCTGCACGTGACAACATGGCTAAAGTAGCAATGCCGGAAGTAGAAGTTCATTGGTATGATGGTGGTATGATGCCTGATCGTCCGAAAGGTTTCCCTCAAGGAAAAGAATTGATGGGTCCTGGCGGTGGCTTAACTATCTTCCACGGAACTAAAGATACATTAATTTGCGGTTGCTATGGTCAAAAACCGTTCTTACTCTCAGGACGTGTACCTAAAGCTCCGGAAGTTTGCCGTCGTGTTACGACATCTCACGAAATGGACTGGGTACGTGCTTGTAAAGAAAGTCCAGCTAACCGCGTAATGACTAAATCAGACTTCTCTGAAGCTGGTCCGTTCAATGAAATGATTGCTATGGGTGTATTGGCTATCCGTTTGCAAGCCCTGAACAAAACATTGGAATGGGATGGAGAAAATATGCGCTTCACTAACATCGGTGAAAATGAAACAATCAAGACTTGTACAAAAGATGGCTTCACTATTCATGACGGTCATCCTTCATTTAACAAGAGCTGGACTGAACCAATGAACGCACAACAGCTTGCTGCTGAACTGATCAAGCATACATATCGTGATGGCTGGAAATTGCCTGATATGCCTAAAATTTAATTGATAACTATTAGAGTATAACGAAACAATGTAACTACTCAGGTAAACGATTGTCATTCTGTCCATCTGAGTAGTTACAAAATAGTATTAATTCAAGATATAATTATATTATGAAAAAGTATTTTTATACTGTAGCTTGCCTGGCACTTGCAGGAACATTCGCAGCATGTGGAGGCGGTAATAAAAAGACAGCCGATGCTACACAAACTGAAGAATCTGCAACAACTGTGCCTGTTTCTTATTCAAAAGCTTTGCAAGCTGCTGAAACAGACACATTGACTCTTCCTATTGACAAAGATGGTTACATAACAATCTTTGATGGAAAGACATTCAATGGATGGCGTGGATATGGTAAAGATAAAGTTCCAGGAAAATGGGTGATTGAAGATGGATGCATCAAATTCAATGGTACTGGTGGCGGTGAAGCCCAAGATACTGACGGTGGTGATCTAATGTTTGCTCATAAGTTTAAAAACTTTGAATTGGAGCTTGAATGGAAGATTTCTAAAGGAGGAAATTCCGGTATCCTTTATATGGCACAGGAAATTACTTCAAAAGATGAAAACGGTAACGATGTACTCGAACCGATTTATATCTCTGCTCCTGAATATCAGGTATTAGACAATGCCAATCATCCGGACGCAAAATTGGGAAAAGACAACAATCGTCAATCAGCATCTTTGTACGATATGATTCCGGCAGTTCCTCAAAACTCTAAACCTTACGGAGAATGGAACACAGCTAAAATCATGGTTTATAAAGGTACTGTGATTCATGGACAGAATGGTGAAAATGTAGTGGAATACCACTTATGGACTCCACAATGGACTGAAATGCTTCAGAACAGTAAATTCAGCAAAGAAAAATGGCCTTTGGCTTTCGATCTGTTGAACAATTGCGGTGGTCAAAACAGAGAAGGTTTTATTGCTCTTCAAGATCACGGAGACGATGTTTGGTATCGTAACATCCGCGTAAAAGTTCTGGACTAAGAGACCAATATTACAAAACAAAAATCCGTTATGAAAAATAAAATTGTTGCCATAATTGGTTTAGCAGTTCTTGGATGTAACTATGCTTCTGCTCAAGAAGGAATGAAACCGGGAATGTCTGAGTTTTACTCACCAGTTCCTCCGGTTGTCACTCCGGGAGAAGAAATGCGTGGAGGTGGTTTCACTGCACCATCAGATGCTATTATATTATTTGATGGTAAAGACCTGTCTGCTTGGGAAAACTCTAAAGGCGGACCTGCAGAATGGAAAGTGAAAAATGGAGTCATCACTGTAGATAAAAGCAAAGGGGATATTCGGACTAAAGAAAAGTTTGGAAGTTTCCAGTTGCATCTGGAGTGGAGAGTTCCTAAAACAATCCAAGGAGAAGGCCAAGGGCGTGGAAATAGTGGCGTTTATCTTCAGGGAATGTATGAAGTACAGATATTGGACAACTACAATAATCCGACATACGTAAACGGACAAGCTGGAAGTATTTATAAACAGACAGCTCCGTTGGCAAATGCAATGCGTAAACCGGGTGAATGGAATGTGTATGATATCATTTATACTGCTCCTGTATTTAAAGAAGATGGTTCGTACAGAGTACGTCCTCAGGTTACTATTATACAGAATGGTGTAGTATTGCAAAACAATACAACCATTTTAGGCACAACAGAGTATATTGGATTTCCGAAAGTTGTGAAACATGGAGACGGTCCGATCCTGTTGCAGAGCCATGGTGACCCTAGCGAACCTATCAGTTTCCGCAATATATGGATTCGTAAAATGTAAAATGCTACAATAAAAGATCTATAGATCTAGTTCTTAAGAGGAGTTTTCCTTTTAAGAACTAGATTAAAATTAAAGGTTAGGATGGCATATAAGCTTCAGATCCTATCTTCAAGATTTCGTTCTCAAAGTTTTCTTTATCACCAATCGCTTTATTCCTCATTTTAGTACGGTAGTTATAAACTGTACTCGTTGAACAACGCAAAAAGTTGGATATTTTTGCTCCGTCGTTAATACCAATACGAATTAAAGCATAAATACGTAGTTCTTTATTTAATAATGTTCCGGCTTTCGGTACAATTCGTTCATCTTCCTTCAACAAAGCATTAAAATCTGTAACAAACGTAGGATATAGATTTAGGAAAATACTATCAAAATGACTGTATAAAGCATTCAATTCTTCATCAATATTTGTGGTTGACTTCAGTTTTTTGATCAGCATCTCATAATTTCGGTTAATTGCCAGTTTATATAATGAATTCTGGTATCCTTCCATTCTAGTAATATAATTAGAACATAGATCAAAGAATTGAGCGATAAACTGTTCTTTCACATTGTTTGTTTCCAACAGTTCATGGTTCTTACAATAAAGTTGATCATTCACTTTATTCAATGTATTATTAAGTTCCTTCAATTTTGTATTACTGATAGAAAGTGCTTCTTTTATTTGTCTCATCTTTTTAATCTGACGATATGTATAAACAACCAATGCAACTAAAAAGACAAAAAGAGCGGTAATAAGTGTAAGAAATATGATAAGGTTTGACTTAGCCTTAGCCTCTTTTTCCTGATAGGCCGCACTAATAACAGAATAGAATTCGTTAATTTGTGTAGCACGGAACTGTATGCCGGAAGCTCTTGCCTGATCAATAGCAGCTTGTGTATATTTGAAAGCTTTTGCAAAATCATTGTCATTATAATAAATGACAGCTAAATGCTGCAACGAGAAATTCTCACGAGTAACATTCATTATATCGGCTATGGCAGATTGCATATAATACTTCTTTTCCAAGTCCGGACGGTTATTTTGCCCACTCAAAGTAGCAAGTGCGCAAGTAATAATAGCATAATCAGGACTGCCCTCCTCTTCCGCTGCCAAGAGTTCCAACAGCCGTTTTTCCGCCTCTTTCGGATCTTTGACAGAACGATTGATAATCCCAACCTTATAATTGATAGAAGACTGGTCTGCATTGCTCAGAAACAGGTTGCGGTACATTTCCCTCTGATAGCGATATTGATTACTACGTGTTGTCGAAATAGCATAGTACTCCCAGAAACGATAATAAGCGTCATAATAGGCAGATAACAAATCTTTGGACAATTGAGTAGGATCGATATCTTTCAAAAGGAGCTCTGCTTCCCGATACATACCACCCATAGAATATAACAAAGACAATTTCAAACTAGAATCAATTCCCCACTCTTGTTCTCCCAATGTGATAGCAATACTAATGTTACGTTTGATATAATGGACAGCAGAGTCAATATTAAATTTCCTGTATTCATCGTGCAATTGCAAGTTAATTTTATATTCTTCCAATAGACTGACATCCTTCAATTTCCGTTTAATTTTTTTAATCTTCTCTTCTTTTCGATTTATAAATTCTTGCTCATGATCAATTAGATTATTCAGTGAATCAGATAATATTTTTAGTTCATTTTCGCTGTAACTCAATAAACTAAAACTGCAAAATAATAATAGCAAGAGACCTCTCAGAATGTTTATATTTGTATTCATATCCATTTAGTTTTGACAGAAAAACAGAGCCATAATAGCAAATAATCTGCCGAATATACACATTATTTCTTTTATTTGCGTCATTTTATTAGGTATTTATTGTAAGTTAGGTTATCTTTGCTATTTATCAAAAACAATATTTATTGGATCATTTGAATATCCATAACTCAAAACCAATTCATCAAATTATTAAATTAATCATGACACCACAAGAGTTCTTCAGGAATGATTTATTCGCAAAAAATGCGGGCGTAGTATTGCTTGAAGTCCGCGAAGGATATAGTAAAACCAAAATGGAAATAAAAGCAGAACACCTCAACGCAGGTGCACGTACACAAGGAGGCGCCATTTTTACTCTGGCAGATCTGGCACTTGCAGCTGCGGCCAATTCACACGGGACACTTGCTTTCTCCCTCTCGTCAAACATAACATTCCTGCGTGCCAGCGGTCCGGGCGATACCCTTTATGCCGAAGCCCGCGAACGCTATATCGGTCGAAGTACGGGTTGCTATCAAGTAGATGTCACTAACCAACATGGAGAGCTGATTGCAACTTTTGAATCAAGCGTATTCCGAAAAGATCAAAAAGTTCCCTTCGAAGTCTGAATCCGGTTTATTTAACGATCGAAGTCATCGGATAACGATTACCGGTAACATCATTCAAGAATGCTTTTGCTGATCCAAAATTCAAAAACAAGTCTAAACGAACAGGAAGGTGGTTCTTATCATCTGATACAAAGAAAGTAATCACCTCCTTCTCTTTTCCCTTCTTATCATATTCCACCAATGAAAAGATCAGACAACGATATGTAATACCATTCTCTGCTTTCACATTTTCTTTTCCACGGTAGATAAGTGTTTGTTCCTCCACCTTACGACCTGTAGCCATCGGGAATTTAATCTTATCACCAACTTTATAATCAGCAGGATCATAGGAGCGAGCCTGGGCCAAAATAGTCAGCATATCATAAATACAACGGCTATCACTAGTCTCGTCTTCATAAACTTCTCCTGTACGCGGAAAAGAACGTTTCTGATTCGCAAAGCAAAGTCCGTCTTTATAAGAAAACCAAGCTTCATCGACGGTATAACGTTTACCTTCTTCAGCCCCTTTGCGGAAATAACGGGGTTCCAACTTCTCTCCCATTACACAAGTCAAAGTGTCACGCATCTTAAAAAAGAAGTCGGCACGTTTACTGCCTAAGGCTAACAGGTTAATACGAAAGGCAGGTTTCGAATGATAAGTAGTTGCATTGGTTGTTAAGCTGGCAATTCCGGCCTTTACCCAAACAAATTTCCAATTAAAGTACAAGTCATACATCACATGTTCTCCTGACTGGAATGCATCATTCTTCGCTTCACATTGAGCATTAGCAGGAAGCGCTATACTTCCTAACAATAACAAAATAAGTCCGATGGTGAATGCACGCCGCAAATTATCGACGCCGCCGCTCATCACTATTATTATTTTTCCTTTTGTCTTCATCTGGTTTTTGTTTTTTAAGTTCGTCGAGTTTTTGTTTATCAAGAGGAACAGCATGAATATCCCACGACTGATTGTTCAGATCCCAGTTTGCTTTTGGTTCCAGAATCATATTATAATAATAAACCTCCTCAGGTTGCAATCCCTTTTCAAAATTTCCTGTATCCCATTCGCCGTTTCCATTCCTGTCGTTAATCAAACGAGCGGAGTATTTCCCCGGATTTAGGAAATAGAAATCAGCAATTCCATTCACTACTCTCCGCCGACGTACCACTTTATCTTGCGCGTCTAATAGTTCGACAAAAGCCAAAGGGTCCGCCCCTGTTATATTGAATGTAATGCTGGCATATTCATCTTCACTACGTACCTTAAAGCCTTGTTTTATTTTATCAGTAAACAAGCCATAGATCCCATGAAATGCTGTAGAATCGACTGTAAATTCATATTCAATCGTCGGTTCCCAATCATAGAACAGATTAAATTTCTTTATATTAATCGAATCATGTTCAAATTCAAAAGGCACGTCTTTCCAAAGAGTATCTACTTTCTGTCGAAGGTGAATAGCAGTACTGTCAAAATAGGCTATTGGCTCCTCAAAAATCAAAGAAATAGAACCATATACATCCATTGATGAAGGAGCATCCACTTTTACAGATAAGAACTTTGTTGGTTCTACTTCTTCCTCATCGTCTTTCTTTTTCTTCTTTTTCTTCTTTTCAGGTTCTTCTTTCACAAGTTTCTGCTTCGACACAAGTCTCAACGTATCTGTACGAGGAACTAACTGATTCAATGTATCCGTATAAAGATAAGTCAGGCTAAGAGCAAGCGTATCCTGTTTATACAAAACAGAATCTTTCACCCAATAGTGAATAGTATCATTACGCAGAGTCTTTTCTATAACAAAAGCCTCCTTATCATCGAAATTTAATCCTTTCAACACAGGTAAAGTATCCGCTTTATTTGCAAAGTAAAGAGTAAACTTTTGCGGAACAAGACGCTCCGATTTTACCAGGTACTGAGAGTTATTGATCTCCTTAAAAGCACGAAGTATGAGATTATCCGGCAAATAATGAGTATACTTCTTTTCAATGATTGTGTCATAAGTCAATGAATCCACCCATGCTGTATCCATACGCACACGCTCTTCCATCGTAGGTATAACCAAAGAATCATTGAAAGCGATCATTTCGCTCTTCTGATTAAAAGTAAAGTTCTGGTCGGCATCCATCAATCCATAGATACGATATTTACCAGGAGCAATTCCACGAATTGAGAAATGCCCGCGACTGTCAGTACGTGCCACGCGGTCAAAAGGTAATTTAGTGAAAGCTGAATCATTGAGATTGGAATGTAATCCGACTAACATCCCTTTAATAGGTTCGAGGTTAGAAGCATCAAGCAATGTTCCGGCTACTTCCATTGTATCAATCTGTGCACCTGTGGAAAAAGTAAATGCAAAGTTACCCAGCGGATTACCCTCATTATTATCCACAATAGCATCGGAGAAATCGATTGTATAAGTAGTATTCTCTTTCAAAGAGTCAAGCAGGTTCACCTGTATTCTCTTTCCGGCAGCCTTAATCTCAGGTTGTTGTATCTGAGGAGGTGAAACAACCACTTTTTCTGTTGCTTTCTCTATCTTGATGAATTCATCAAAAACAAGAGATATCTTATTCTTTTTAGCGTTTGTAGCACCCGCTACCGGTGTACTACCGACAAAACGAGGAGGAGTCGTATCTTTATCTCCACCCCTCGGTTGTCCGATACTTGCACAGGAATATATCACAGCTACCAGTGTCAACACCGGTAAAACTCTGCGAACTATATACTTTATCTTTTGATTCTCAAATTGTAACATGTTGCAAAAATAAAGGTTCTTCATCAATAAACACTAACTTTCTAGCTAATTTATTAAAAATCTCAGATTCTGTAGGAACTAGCTACCTATAACGGAAGTACTATCCCTCATTCTATAAGCTATTCAAAGTGTATTCAATTTCTGGTTAGATTAAATAGACTTTGATAGATAACAAAACAGAGAGAAAGTATGTTTCTTCTCTCGTTACTTAAAATCTATTATAAACTATTTCAGATTGGCCGTTTATTCTATTTTTCAACTAATTTATTCAATTGTGATCTTAATTGAATAATTATTTGTCTTTTACTTTTCAATAATTGCTTATCTTTGATCCCGTAAAATCAAACCTAATACAAAAACCCATGAAGAAACAACTACTTTCCTGCTTTTTGGCTGCACTGGGACTGACAGCTATTCAAGCACAAAACTTCAACGAGTGGAAAGATCCGGAAATAAATGCCGTGAACCGCTCTGCCATGCATACTAATTACTTTGCCTACGCATCAGCCGATGAAGCACAAGCCGGCATCAAAGAAAACTCAAAGAATTTTATGACACTCAACGGTCTTTGGAAATTCAACTGGGTAAAAGATGCAGAAGCACGCCCGACAGATTTTTATCAGACAAATTTCAATGATAAAGGCTGGGATGAACTGAAAGTGCCCGGTGTTTGGGAACTAAACGGATATGGTGATCCGATTTATGTAAACGTCGGATATGCCTGGAGAAGTCAATTTAAAAATAATCCTCCCGAAGTTCCTACCACCAATAACCACGTAGGATCTTACCGCAAAGAAATCATCCTTCCAGACGATTGGAAAGGGAAAGAAATACTTGCTCATTTCGGTTCTGTCACTTCCAATATGTATCTTTGGGTAAACGGACGTTACGTAGGTTATAGTGAGGATAGTAAACTGGAAGCAGAATTCAACCTTACCAAATATCTCAAACCCGGTAAAAACCTGATAGCGTTTCAAGTATTCCGCTGGTGTGATGGCAGCTATCTGGAAGATCAGGACTTTTTCCGTTATTCCGGTGTAGGACGTGATTGTTATTTGTATGCACGTGATAAAAAACATATTCAAGATATTCGTTTAACTCCTGACCTGGATAGCCAGTATAAAGATGGTACTTTAGACGTAGCTATCGACTTAAAAGGTAGCGGAACAGTTGCCATTAACTTATCAGATGCACAGGGAAATAGTGTAGCGACAGCAGATCTGAAAGGTTCCGGCAAACTTAATACGACCCTTTCCATTTTAAACCCGGCGAAATGGACTGCCGAAACTCCGAATCTTTACACATTGACTGCCACCTTAAAAAATGGGAACAAAGTGACTGAAGTTATTCCTATAAAAATTGGTTTCCGCAAAATTGAATTGAAAGAGGGACAAATTCTTATTAATGGTCAGCCGGTACTCTTTAAAGGAGCCGACCGTCATGAAATGGATCCCGACGGTGGTTATGTCGTTTCTCTTGAACGTATGCTGCAAGATATCCAGATAATGAAGAAGCTCAATATCAACGCTGTACGTACTTGCCATTATCCGGACGACAACCGTTGGTATGACCTTTGCGACCAATATGGATTATATGTAGTAGCCGAAGCCAACATCGAATCTCACGGAATGGGATACGGAGACAAGACCCTTGCAAAGAATCCTGCTTATGCAAAAGCACACATGGAACGCAACCAACGCAACATTCAACGTGGATACAACCATCCTTCTATCATTTTCTGGTCATTAGGTAATGAGGCAGGTATGGGACCGAATTTTGAAGCATGTTATACCTGGATTAAGAATGAAGACAAAACTCGTGCCGTACAATATGAGCAAGCTAATACCAGTGAATTTACAGATATTTATTGCCCGATGTATTTAGACTATAATAATTGCATCAAATATTCTGAAGGAGACATACAGAAACCACTGATTCAATGTGAATATGCACACGCTATGGGTAATTCTGAAGGCGGATTCAAAGAATACTGGGATATTATTCGTAAATATCCAAAATATCAGGGTGGATTCATTTGGGACTTCGTTGATCAATCCTGCCATTGGAGAAACAAAGATGGCATAGATATTTATGGTTATGGAGGTGATTTCAACAAATACGATGCTTCCGACAATAACTTCTGCGACAATGGTTTGATCAGTCCTGACCGTGTGCCCAACCCACATGCTTATGAAGTGGGTTATTTCTATCAGAACATCTGGACAACTCCGGCTGATCTTGCAAAAGGTGAAATCAACGTTTATAATGAGAATTTCTTCCGTGACTTGTCTGACTGCTATATGGAATGGAGCTTATTAGCAAATGGCGAAATAGTTCAGACCGGTATTGTAAACGACTTAAAGGTAGCACCTCAACAAACAGCCAAGATACAATTGCCGTTCAACACAGAAAAAATATCTCCTTGTAAAGAACTGCTTCTTAATGTAAATTACAAACTTAAAAAAGCAGAGACTTTACTTCCGGCTGGGGAAGTTATTGCTTACGATCAATTAAGTATTTGTGATTACAAAGCACCAGAGCTTAAATTAGAAAACAAACAAACTTCTAATATTGCAGTCACTGTTCCAAGTATCCGGGATAATGATCAAAACTACCTAATCGTTACCGGGCAGGACTTTTCTTTAGAATTCAACAAACACGACGGTTATCTTTGCCGTTATGACGTGGGCGGAATGCAACTGATAAAAAAAGGCAGTGCTTTGACTCCTAACTTCTGGCATGCCCCTACCGACAATGATTTTGGAGCTGGCTTACAACATAGATATGCAATCTGGAAGAATCCGGAGATCAAACTAACTTCATTGAAACATGCTATCGAAAATGATCAGGCAGTTGTTCGCGCAGAGTATGACATGAAGTCAGTAGGTGGCAAGTTATTCCTTACTTATATTATCAATAATGAAGGAGCAGTAAAAGTGACACAGAAAATGGCTGCAGACCAAAGTCAGAAGGTCTCTGAAATGTTCCGCTTTGGTATGCAACTGCGTATGCCACTTGCCTTTAATAAGATAGAGTATTATGGTAGAGGACCGATAGAAAATTATTCTGACCGTAACCATGCTGCAAGACTTGGTAAATACCGTCAAACTGTAGAAGAACAATTTTATCCTTATATCCGTCCGCAGGAAACCGGTACAAAAACAGATATCCGCTGGTGGAATCTGCTGAATATCGATGGCAATGGTTTACAATTTATTGCTGAGGCTCCATTCTCTGCATCTGCATTAAACTATACTATCGAATCATTGGATGATGGCAGCAACAAAGACCAACGTCATTCACCCGAGATAGAGAAAGCCAACTTTACAAATTTCTGCATCGATAAGGTACAAACAGGATTAGCATGTGTTAATAGTTGGGGGGCAATACCATTGGATAAATATCGTCTTCTATACCAAGACTATGAGTTTAGTTTTATAATGACTCCAGTATTTCATCAACTAAAGTAAAAAACATAGTTAAAAAACAAGGTATCAGAGTACAAGAATAGCGAATTTAAAGTACTTTTGCAGCCGGAAACTGATTTCGCTCAATCAGTTTCCGGCTGTTTTCTTTAAATCACCTATCTTACTCATTGAACAACACGCCAGCAACAAACGCATAATCATTAAAAAAACAGATAAATAGTTAAGTATGAAAAGTAGAATTGTTTTATTTGCATTTTGCGTAGCCCTATTGTCTAGTTGCGGCAATAAGGGAAACGATACGGGAAAAGTCCCTGAATTTGCAGTACAAGAAGTACAAAAGAGCACCGTATCTTTAATGTCTTCGCATCCTGCTGCTACAATTGAAGGAAAACAAGATGTAGAAATCCGTCCGCAAGTATCGGGATTTATCACGAAATTATGTGTAGACGAAGGAGCTACTGTTCGCAAAGGACAAGTACTGTTCATCATTGATCCCGTTCAATATGCAGCTGCGGTACGTACTGCGGAAGCTGCCATTAAAACAGCAGAAGCTGCTGTAAATACTCAACAAATAACTGTTGACAATAAGCGTGAACTAAACAAGAAGCAGATAATCAGTGACTATGATTTGTCAATGGCAGAAAATTCTTTGGCGCAAGCCCAGGCACAATTGGCACAAGCACAAGCGCAACTGACTACTGCCAAACAAAACTTATCTTTCACTCAAGTAAAAAGCCCGACAGACGGTATCATTAGCAAGATTCCTTATCGTTTAGGAGCGTTGGTAAGTCCTTCAATGGCAACACCAATGACTACAGTATCTGAATTAGGAGAGGTTAATGTATATTTCAACATGACTGAGAAAGAGCTGTTGGCTATGGCAAAAAGCGGTGACATTAAAGAAGAACTCAACAAAATGCCGGCTGTAAAACTACAACTGATAGATGGAACAATGTATGATGCAGAAGGTAAAATTGAAATAGTAACCGGAGTCATTGAAAACGGTTCTGTGCTTATGCGTGCTAAGTTCCCTAATGACAATCACATTCTGCATAGTGGTGGTAGTGCTAATATTCTCATTCCTTATAATATGGAAAATGCGATTAACATCCCTCAATCAGCAACAGTTGAAATCCAAGACAAGAAATTTGTTTATACATTACAACCGGATAACACTGTAAAATACACAGAAATCACAATTTTCAATCTGGATAACGGAAAAGATTACTTAGTAACTTCCGGTTTGAATTCCGGAGACAAGATCGTTATAGAAGGCGTACAAACACTGAAAGACGGAATGAAAATACAACCTATCACTCCGGCACAAAAAGAAGCGAACTATCAACAAGCTTTGAAAGATCAACACGATGGCAACTTAGCCACTGCTTTCAATTAATAATTCAGATAACCGTATGAAATTAGATAATTTTATTAACCGTCCGGTACTATCAACAGTTATTTCTATTTTGATAGTAATCTTGGGTGCTATTGGATTGGTAACATTACCTATCACCCAATATCCGGATATTGCTCCTCCTACCGTATCGGTAAGAGCTACTTATACGGGTGCAAGTGCATCAACCGTATTAAACTCCGTAATCGCTCCGCTGGAAGAGCAGATCAACGGTGTAGAAAACATGATGTATATGACTTCCAGCGCATCTAACACAGGTTCCGGTGACATTTCTATATATTTCAAACAAGGAACGGATCCAGACATGGCGGCTGTCAATGTACAGAATCGTGTTGCTATGGCACAGGGATTATTACCAGCCGAAGTTACCAAAGTCGGTGTAACCACTCAAAAACGCCAGACTTCTATGCTGGTCGTATTTTCACTTTACGATGAAAGCGACACTTATTCCAACGCATTTATTGAGAACTATGCCAAGATCAACTTAATTCCACAGGTTCAGCGTGTACAAGGTGTAGGTGATGCGAATGTAATGGGTCAGGACTACTCTATGCGTATTTGGTTGCGTCCGGACGTAATGGCCCAGTATAAATTAATTCCGAGTGATGTAGCTGCCGCATTGGCAGAACAGAATATCGAAGCAGCTCCCGGTCAGTTTGGTGAACGTAGTAACCAGACTTTTCAATACACCATCCGTTACAAAGGACGTTTACAACAACCGGAAGAGTTCGAAAATATCGTTATCAAGTCACAGCCGGGTGGCGAAGTTCTTCGTCTGAAAGATATTGCAGAGATAGAATTAGACCGTTTGGGATATAACTTTACCAACCGCGTAAACGGACATAAGGCTGTTACTTGTATCGTTTACCAGATGGCAGGTACTAACGCAACCCAGACTATTACCGATATAGAAAAACTTTTGGATGAAGCGTCTAAGACTCTGCCTACAGGATTGAAGTTAAACGTATCCATGAATGCAAACGACTTCTTATTTGCTTCTATCCATGAAGTATTGAAGACTTTGATCGAAGCATTTATATTGGTGTTTATCGTAGTATATATCTTCTTGCAGGATTTACGCTCTACATTAATCCCGACTATTGCTATTCCGGTAGCTTTGATCGGTACCTTCTTTATCCTGTCGTTGATCGGATTTAGTTTGAACTTGCTGACCTTATGTGCTCTAGTTCTCGCCATTGCCATTGTGGTCGATGATGCGATTGTGGTCGTCGAGGGTGTGCATGCCAAGCTAGACCAGGGCTACACATCCGCCCGTCAAGCCTCTATCGATGCAATGCGTGAACTGGGAGGAGCTATCGTATCTATTACATTAGTTATGATGGCGGTGTTTATCCCCGTAAGTTTCATGGGTGGTACAGCAGGTACGTTCTACCGTCAGTTCGGTTTGACCATGGCAATCGCTATTGGTTTGTCCGCATTGAACGCTTTGACTTTGAGTCCTGCCCTTTGTGCTATATTCCTGAAACCACATACCGGTGATGGACATGAAAACAAGAAAAAGTCGTTCGTAGATCGTTTCCATGCCTCTTTCAATGCAGCATACGATTCTATCTTGAAACGATATAAGAAACGTGTCCTGTTCTTCATTCAGAAGAAATGGTTATCTTTAGGATTGGTTGCTATTTCTATCGTATTGCTAATATTCTTTATGGGAATTACGCCGACAGGTATGGTGCCTAATGAAGATACCGGTACATTGATGGGTGCAGTAACATTGCCTCCGGGTACATCACAGGACCGTTCTGAACAAATATTGGCACGTGTTGATAGCTTGATCGCTTCCGACCCTGCCGTAGCATCACGTACATTGATTTCAGGATTCAGCTTTATCGGTGGTCAGGGACCTTCCTATGGTTCTTTCATTATCAAATTGAAAGACTGGGATGATCGTTCTGTAACACAAAACTCCGATCTGATTGTTGCCACTTTATATATGCGTGCACAGAAGATTATTAAGGAAGCACAGGTATTATTCTTCGCACCTCCGATGATCCCGGGTTATTCAGCATCTACAGATATTGAAGTAAATATGCAGGATAAAACCGGTGGTGAATTAAATAAATTCTTTGATGTAGTCAATGATTATACGGCAGCATTGGAAAAACGTCCGGAAATCAACTCGGCAAAGACCTCTTTCAACCCGAACTTCCCGCAATATATGATCGATATTGACGCAGCAGTTTGTAAGAAGGCAGGTATCAGCCCGAACGACATCCTTACTACCATGCAAGGATATTACGGAGGTTTGTATGCATCCAACTTCAACCGTTTCGGTAAGATGTATCGTGTGATGATCCAGTCGGATCCATTATCACGTAAGAACTTGGAATCTCTGAAGAATATCAAGGTTCGAAACAACAGTGGTGAGATGGCACCGATCAGTCAGTTTATATCTGTGGAGAAAGTATACGGACCGGATATTATCAGCCGTTTCAATATGTACACTTCAATGAAAGTAATGGTTGCTCCTGCTCCCGGTTATACTTCCGGTCAGGCTTTGCAGGCACTTTCTGAAGTAGCACAACAGAATCTTCCGACAGGATATACTTACGAATTAGGAGGTATGGCACGTGAGGAGGCACAGAGTAGCGGCAGTACAACAGGTTTGATTTTTGTTCTCTGTTTCGTCTTCGTTTACCTATTGTTAAGTGCACAATACGAGAGTTACATTCTTCCGTTGGCTGTATTGCTCTCCATTCCATTCGGTTTGCTGGGTAGTTTCTTATTTGTTAATGGAATGAGTGCTATCGGTAGTATATCGTCATTGAAGATGATTCTGGGAACGATGTCCAACAACATTTATATGCAGATTGCATTAATCATGTTGATGGGTCTGTTGGCGAAAAACGCCATCCTAATTGTAGAGTTCGCCCTCGACCGTCGTAAGATGGGTATGAGTATTACTTGGGCAGCCGTTCTGGGAGCCGGTGCTCGTCTCCGTCCTATTTTGATGACATCACTTGCTATGGTCGTAGGTTTACTTCCGCTGATGTTTGCATTCGGTGTAGGTGCTCATGGTAACCGTACATTGGGTACAGCTTCCATCGGTGGTATGTTAATCGGTATGATTTGCCAGATCTTCATTGTTCCTGCTTTATTCGTTGTCTTCCAATATCTGCAAGAGAAAATTAAACCGATGGAATGGGAAGATATCGACAATGCAGATGCTGAAACTGAGATTGAACAATACGCTAAATAATGAAATTCGATATGAAGAAACAGATTATATATATGTTGTGTGCAACTGCTCTACTGAGCAGCTGCCACATCTATAAGTCATACGACAGACCCGAAGACATTAATACCGCCGGCCTGTATCGTGACCCGGTAGCGGAAAATGATACACTGGTTTCGGATACAACCAACTTCGGCAATCTGCCATGGAAGACTGTATTTACTGACCCACAACTTCAATCACTCATTGAACTGGGACTGAAACAAAATACAGATTTACAATCCGCTATTTTAAAAGTAAAAGAAGCGCAAGCTCCTTTACTGGCTGCTAAATTGGCCTATGCTCCTTCACTGGCTTTATCACCGCAAGGTACTATCAGCAGCTTTAATCATAAAGCAGCCTCAAAGACCTACTCTCTTCCGGTAGCAGCCAGTTGGGAAATAAGTTTGTTCGGTGGAATATTGAATACCAAAAGAGGTGCCGAAGTTAATGTTAAACAAATGCAAGCTTACCGCCAAGCTGTTCAAACTCAAATCATAGCCAATGTTGCCAATATGTATTATACGTTGATGATGTTGGACAAACAGCTGGAGATCAGTCGTGAAACAGCAGACATTCTGAAACGGAATACAGAAGCGATGGAAGCGATGAAAGAGGGTGCAATGTATAACATTAACAGCGCAGGTGTAGAACAAAGCAGAGCTGCTTATGCTCAGGTACTTGCTTCATTGCCAGATATCGAACAGAGTATTCGTGAAGTAGAAAACTCTTTATCAGTCTTACTTGGCCAGGCTCCGCAAAGTATCAAACGCAGCACATTAGATGCACAATCGTTGCCAAGCGAATTCTCTGTAGGCGTTCCCTTACAGTTGCTTTCAAACCGTCCGGATATCAAAGCTGCAGAAATGGCTTTAGCAGCTTCTTACTACAATACTAATGTAGCGCGTTCCAATTTCTATCCTAAGATTACATTAAGTGGTTCGGCAGGATGGACCAATAGTGCAGGTTCGACAATTATCAATCCGGGTAAGTTTCTGGCAACTGCTATCGGTTCTTTAACTCAACCATTGTTCTATAATGGTTCCAACATTGCCAAACTGAAGATTGCCAAAGCACAGGAAGCAGAAGCTAAACTGGCCTTCCAACAAGCATTATTGAATGCCGGAAGTGAAGTCAGCAATGCATTGAGTTTATATCAAACAACCAGTGAAAAGGCAGAATCCAGAAAAATACAGGTAGAAGCTGCACAAAAAGCTGCTAACGATACCAAGGAATTGTTTAACTTAGGGACCTCCACTTACCTAGAAGTTCTGTCAGCTCAACAATCTCACCTGAGTGCACAAATTTCTCAGGTTTCCGATACATTTGACCGAATGCAAGCAGTAGTAAACCTCTATCAGGCATTAGGTGGTGGAAGAGAAGATTAACTTTAAACATATACTATTATGATTAGTCCGTTAGCTTATGTAGACCCTGAAGCAAAAGTAGGAAAGAATGTAACCATTCAGCCTTTTGCTTATATCGAAAAAGGAGTGGAAATAGGAGATGATTGTATCATCATGTCTTATGCTAGTATCCTGAAAGGAACAAAAATAGGAAAAGGAAATAAAATACATCAGAATGCTGTCCTGGGAGCGGAACCACAAGACTTTCACTATACCGGAGAAGAAAGCAGTTTGATCATCGGAGATAACAACGATATCCGCGAAAATGTAGTCATTAGTCGTGCCACTTTTGCCGGAAATGCTACAAAGATCGGAAACGGTAATTACCTGATGGATAAAGTACACCTTTGTCATGATGTTCAAATAGGCAATAATTGTGTAGTCGGCATTGGAACAACCATTGCCGGAGAATGTGTATTGGATGATTGTGTCATCCTGAGCGGAAACGTTACCCTCCATCAATATTGCCATATAGGAAGCTGGACGCTCGTACAAAGTGGTTGCCGTATTTCGAAAGACGTACCTCCATACGTAATTATGTCCGGAAATCCGGTTGCTTATCACGGAGTAAATGCCGTAGTCTTGTCACAACATCACAATACGTCAGAGAGAATTCTCCGCCACATTGCAAATGCCTATCGTCTGATTTACCAAGGTAACTTCAGCGTACAAGATGCAGTGCAGAAAATCGTTGATCAGGTACCAATGAGTGAAGAGATTGAAAACATTGTAAACTTTGTCAAGAGCTCGGAACGAGGAATTGTAAAATAACAGATAGTTACTTTTCAATAAAAGCAAAGGTGGTGTTCTACAAAAGGCACCACCTTTTTATTTGATTATAGTTTATTTCAACATTTCCGGCTACTATTTCCATTTTAATTCATCTTTCCTTCATCTTCATATTTTGGACTATTCTTCTGTAAATCTGGCAATTGCATTGCGTCATCCATTCCTAAGATGAAGCAATCAGTGTAATCGTCTCTTAGTCTAAACTTCATACTAATGTAGTTCAACAATTTACTTATATAAACGTTTCCCCCCTTTACTTATCACGAGGCAAAACTAAAAAGCACTTACCATTCAGTAGAATTATAGATTTAGTATAATGGATATATATAACTATCTCGATACAAATGGGATAAAAAAGATGACGCAATACAATTATCTGATTTACAGAAGAATAGTCCAAAATATGAAGATGAAGGAAAGATGGTTTGCATTAATAAAACACCGCGAAAACACTATAGAATTTCAGAAAAAGACTGCTATATTTGTTTCCAATCTTCCTTATCTTTAAAAAAAAGACTGAAGAGTTTGCAAACAAACTTCCCAGTATTTGTGGAACAAAAAACATACGGTTAATCGGATACAGTCAAGTACTTCTTTTATGTAAACTAACCGCTTCTTTCACTTCAATCAACCGCATGACTCTGTCGAATCATGCGGTTGATTGAAGTGAAAGATATACTTGTTTTTCCCAATTTCAGTGCATCTTTTTATTTATGAAGAGAATTATTCAAATTCCAACATACCAAAGAAATCCGGACGATGAAAATCCGGTTGTTCTATCACAATCGGATTCCATGAAAGGAAATGAGGCGTTTGTAAATCATCACCACATTTATAAAAATTAGCTTTAATCTCTCTTCCGTCCAATGAATGTATCTGATGTTTAAAAAAGACTGCATAAGGAATGATCAATGCAACTTCCCAAGTAATATCTCCATCTCCTATGCGTTCTTCAAACGGTTCTTTTCCTAAACTAGCCCAACGCTGTACAAGGGATGTTATTTCCTCCGGAGCATGTTCACGTCCGTTACGGGTAGCTCCGGCACCAATCAATATTGTTCCGATACAGTTGCACTCTATATTATAATATACTCCGTCTCCCGCCGGAATAGAGAAGAACTCAACACAAGAATCGGTCCATACAGCACCGTTATCTTCTCCATATTTTGCGCGAACACTCGCCTCTTTTACCTTAAAATGCAATAAAACAGCATCTTTTGTATGAGCAATCCGAAAACTCACTTTAGGTTTGTAAGGATATGCAGCCCAATTAACGCATTGAATTGGTTGAAAATCGATTTTTTCTTCATCGAATAATTTAGGAAGTGCAAAAGCCTCAACATTAGCAGCACTAATTTTCTTTACCTTCATATTTATTTCATTTGAAATGTATACAAATGTAGTTATTTTCTATCAATAAGCCTATCGAAAATGGAATAAAAACTATATATATCCAAATATCCGAATAGATAATGAACATTCAAATACAGAGTAACAATCAGACTTTAATCAATTTAACACCAGAAAAAGAGAAACTGTGAGGTCCCTATCTTTTACTTTCAGTATCTTTGCGACAAAAATAAAGCAATGCAAGAGATTCTTCCCATCCATTTCGCTCCATTACAAGGCTATACTGAAGCCATTTACCGTAATGCACATGCCACCTGTTTTGGAGGTGTAGATACCTACTATACTCCATTTGTCCGGTTGGAGAAAGGTAATTTTCGTAATAAAGATAAACGGGAAATAGATGCAGAAAACAATCATGTACCTCACTTAGTTCCTCAACTGTTAGCTTCATTACCAGAAAAGGCAGAAACAATTTTATCCCTTTTCATCGAGAAAGGTTATAAGGAGGCAGATATTAATTTAGGCTGTCCGTTTCCACTATTGACTAAACGACATAATGGTTCCGGCATTCTTCCTTATCCGGAAGAAGTAAAAGCGTTACTAAGTATAGTCACGAAATATCCTCAAATCAGTTTCTCTATTAAGATGAGATTGGGATGGGAGAATCCGGACGAATGCATTCAACTAGCACCTTTACTGAATGAATTGCCTTTACGTAAGATAACTATGCATCCCCGATTAGGTAAACAACAATATAAAGGAGAGGTAAACCTTAAAGGTTTTGCTACATTCCAGAATGTATGCAAACACCCGCTAATCTATAATGGTGATATCAACAATGTAGAGGAAATTCAAGCCATCAAAGAACAATTTCCTACATTAGCCGGAATTATGATAGGTCGCGGATTATTGGCTAACCCTGCATTGGCTTTGGAATACAAATCAGGAAAAAAGTTATCTTCTGACGAAATGGCTAAGAAGATACAGGAAATGCATGCTATCGTTTACCAACAATACAAACAACAACTCAACGGTGGAGACACACAGCTTGTGAATAAAATGAAGTCTTTCTGGGAATATCTTCTTCCTGAAGCAGATAAGAAGTCATTAAAGGCTATACATAAGAGTAATTGTATTGATAAATATCAGCAGGCAGTTAATAGTCTTTTTAGTAAGTTATAGTCTTAAAGTCTTCCTTCTGTAGCAAAAAAGCAATCAAGAATATTCTTTAATACACAAAAGGGGGACTTACAAGCATATGTAATTACAATAAATAATGATAAAGTCGTTTATATGAGTCTAATTTCTCCTTATAAACGACTTTATCATTTACAATAAGACCATTACATTTATAGTTTTCTAGGATTAAATTCTGAAAAGCAAATAGATTTTTCTGATTATCCGTTTATGCACCTGTTATATTCGCAATTACTAGTCTGTCAAAGAGTTTGTCTCCAAAATACCGTCTGTTTAATTTGTAAATAAACTCGTTGAGATACAACTGTAAGTATTTCCTTTTGATTTTATGGTAGTTGCCCAGCAATGTCCGTTTTGCATTACTGATTGCGATATGCACCCATTTGAGTGTTTCCTTGGTGGTTTTGGCGTCTGATTTCTCGGTGACGTGCAATTCCACCAGATCGGAGATGTCAACGTAAGAAGTGCTTTTGTCCGAAAATACGATGGCATCATCCTCCATGCAGTCCCTGACCACGCCGTTGATTCCTTCACTTTGATGGCTATCCAGTACCCTGGCCTTGAAATAACGCACATGCTTCTCCTTTTTGCCCGTTTCGATATCTTCCAACGGGGTGCTTTCGGCCATCACCGCAACGTTCTGCTTTCCCTCGGCTCCCCGGCCACGTGTACCCTTGCCTCGCTCGATTTCCTTACTGGCCACCGAAAAGTAACCCTCATCCAGTTCTATCATCCCTTCCAGTGTATACCTTGCATCCCGGTTGCCCATCGCCCTGCGGAGTTTGTGTACCATCGCCCATACCGGTTCGTAACGCTTCAATCCTAATTGCTTCTGGAGTTCGTTGGTGGAGAATCCCTTTTTTGTGCAACTCATCAGGAACATCGTTTTGTACCACACCAGAAACGGCAGCTTGGAGCTCTCCATGATCGTACCGCTGCGCAACGAGGTGCGGAAACGGCAACCTTTGCATTCATAACTCCATTTACCCTGTAACCAATAATGGGAAGTGCCCCCGCATCGCTTGCAGACAACCCCTTCCTTATCACGCTGCTCCTTGAAATGCAAACGACAATCTTCCTCCGAACCGAAATGAGCCGTAAAACTGAATATGTTCATAATCCCTGCTTTTTGAGCGCTAATATACTAAAAATATTAGGTGTGTTTGCGGAGAATCAGATAGATTTTTGTAATTTTGCGCTCGTTTATAAACAAGCACATTATGAAGAGATTCTGTTTTATCGCATTAAGTATCCTGATTACCTCAGGTGTCTTCGCACAAAAGAAAAACTTTAGTTACAAATTCTACGGACAAATCCGCACTGATCTTTTCTATAACAGCCGCGCAAACGAAGAGACTGTGGACGGATTATTCTATATGTACCCGAAGGATAAAGTACGCGATGATGACGGTAATGATTTGAATGGAACAGCAAATGGTAGTTTCTATATTCTTTACTCCCGTTTAGGAATTGATGTTGCCGGACCGAAATTAGGAACAGCAAAAACTTCTGCTAAAGTGGAAGTAGATTTACGCGGTTCAGGTAGTTCATACTCAACTGTCCGTATCCGCCATGCCTATCTGAATCTGGATTGGGGTACTTCAGCTTTATTAGTCGGACAAACTTGGCATCCTTTGTTTGGTGATGTTTCCCCACAAATACTCAATCTAGCCACAGGAGCTCCTTTCCAACCTTTTAATCGTTCACCTCAGATTCGTTACCGTTATACAGATAGGAACTTACAATTGACAGGAGCATTGCTTTGGCAATCTCAATATCTGTCACAAGGTCCTGCGGGTAAAAGTCAGGCATATATAAAAAATAGTTGTATACCTGAAGTCTATGTAGGTGCAGATTATAAATCAGAAGGTTTGTTGGCAGGTGCAGGTATTGAACTGCTCTCGTTAAAGCCACGTACACAAGCTACCGGAGAAAACGGCCATACTTATAAAGTAAATGAACGAATCACAACTCTGTCTTATGAAGCTCATGTAAAATACACTAATAAAGACTGGTTTTTAGGTGCTAAAACCGTTTTAGGTTCCAATCTGACTCAGGCTTCCGGATTGGGAGGTTTTGGAATTAAATCGACCGATGAACGTACGGGAGAACAGAAATATACTCCGATAACAGTATCAAGTACTTGGGTGAATGCTGTCTACGGTCAGAAGTGGAAACCGGGTATATTTGTCGGTTATGCCAAGAACCTCGGAACAAGTAATAAACTGCAAGCCGGTAGTAAACTTTATGGCACAGGTACTAATCTTGATCAACTCGTTACGGCAGGAGCCGAATTGTCTTATAATGTATCGAATTGGAAATTCGGATTAGAATATACACTCAGCACTGCTTGGTATGGCTCTGTAGAACATTCAAACGGAAAGATTGTAGATACACATGCTGTTTGTAATAATCGTATTGTAGCTGTCGCTATGTTTCAGTTCTAGACGTTCCCCAAACCGTTTACCATTCCCGATTCACGTCATGGAACCATGATACATATTAGTGAAAAAGAATATAAACGAATCATATCAACTTTTAAACATTAAAACCTATGAAACACATTTTTTGTCTTTTACTTCTATGCCTCTCTTGCCTGTTCACTCAAGTAGTTCAGGCAGAAAATCGCTGGAGGATCAATCCAAACGGAAGTATCACATGGAATCCCCAAAAAGGAGAAACTCATCAAGATCATATTGAAATGAGTGGTTTGAAGGTTTCCTCCGTTATCCGTTATGGAGTTGATGAAAAAGGAGCATTTACGGTAAATAGAAGTATTGTTTGGCCTATGCTGCGTACTATTCCTAACAATACACACGCTTCTCTCACTCGTAGATTTGCTTGGAATATACCTGATATGATTTCTGTAAACGGACAGAGCCTGCAAAGTGAAAAGGTAGAAAATGTTACTTTGAATGGTATGATCACAGTAAACAGTGTGTTCAAAGCCAATAGAGGGAACGTTGCACTTACACGAATCTTATTTCCATCCACTGATAAACCTGCTTTCTGCGAGAAATATGTGTTGCGTAATTGCAATGATCAGGAAATCAAAGTAGAAATACCTCAATCACGTTCTGTCATTCAGACTCAGCCGGAACAGGGAGTAGATGGTAGTTATCGCTTAGTAGCAGAAATCCAAGGAGGAAAGACGGTAGTACTAAAACCTAATGAAGAGGTTACCTTCAGCGTCTTCTTCACCGGATATAAACCAAACGAGAATGAACTGGTGATGGATGTGGATAAAGAACTGAAAGCACGCGAAGCATTGGTTGCCACTTTATGGAACCGCCTGATATTGGATACACCGGATCCTGTTATTAACACGATGTTTGCTTTTGCCAAAATCCGTGGTGCGGAAAGTATCTATGATACGAAAGGTGGCTTGATGCACGGTCCCGGCGGAGAGTCTTACTATGCGGCTATTTGGGCAAACGATCAGGCTGAGTACATCAACCCTTTCTTCCCTTATCTGGGTTATGAGACAGGAAATCAGTCTGCATTCTGTTCATTCCAACATTTCGCACGTTTCATGAACCCGGAATATAACAAGATTCCAAGTTCGATCATTGCCGAGGGGTTAAGCACCTGGGGCGGAGCGGGTGATCGTGGCGACGCTGCCATGGTAGCGTATGGAGCTGCCCGGTATGCATTGGCTAGAGGAAATCAAGAGGAAGCTGAAAAGCTATGGCCACTTATCGAGTGGTGTCTTGAATACAATAAAAGACAATTGACTCCGGAAGGAGTAGTAGCGTCAGACGCCGATGAATTGGAAGGACGTTTTCCAGCAGGAAAAGCAAATCTGTGTACTTCTTCTTTGTATTATGACGCACTTTTATCTGCCTGTTATTTAGGAAAAGAAATCGGTGTTAGTTCTACACAATTGGCTCAATATAAGAAACAAGCAGGACAATTGAAAGAAAACATGGACCGCTACTTCGGAGGTGAAGTGGAAGGTTTCGATACTTACCGCTACTACAAAGGGAACGATAAACTCCGTTCATGGATTTGTATTCCATTGACAGTAGGAATCCATGATCGCAAAGACGAAACAATTAAAGCATTGTTCTCCCCTAACCTATGGACTAAAGACGGTTTACTGACCGAATCAGGAAGTAAAACATTCTGGGACCGTTCTACTTTATATGCTTTGCGTGGTGTCTATGCCTGTGGAGAGGCAGAGAAAGCGACTGAATACTTAAAATTTTATTCCAATGAGCGTTTGCTGGGTGATCATGTTCCTTATGCTATCGAAGCGTGGCCCGAAGGCAATCAACGTCATTTATCCGCTGAAAGTGGATTGTATGCACGTATTATAACGGAAGGTATGTTTGGTATCCGTCCTACAGGACTCCGTTCATTTACACTGACGCCTCATCTGCCGGAAAGCTGGGATCACATGAATTTAAGAAGCGTACGAGCCTTTGAAAAGGAATTCGACGTGGAAGTGAAGCGGTCGAAAAATGGAAAGAATGAGGTATCTGTCCTTATAGCCGGAAAACCGATATTCAAACAGACGGTCAAAAACGGAAAGACCATTCAAATTCATCTGCCCAAATAGATATCAGATAAAGAGATTCGAAAATCAGCGATTATCTGAACGGACGTTATGTATTTTCATATTACCAATAATCTTTAGTAAGATATGAAACTTTCGAATCGCCTAAAATATCCGTTCCTCATTATTTACATTAAGGATTTAATTTATAATAAATGTAATTCGAGTTTATAATAAATTCTGTCCACGTTTATTATAAACGATATTCAAATTTATTATAAACCATTTCGCAGAAATATCGGCAAATAATCAAGTGATTCACGATGAAATATAAACGAAATAAGGCATTGATCGAATGATCAATGCCTTATTTCATATCTATTCCAACACAAAAGGAGTACTGAACTACAAGATTATTATGTTTCCATTTTTCTTATTCTATGCATGTTTTTATTTTTTTCTTTTCCCAAAGATACAACAAAAAAGTCGTTTGTCAAGTGTTTCATAAAAAGTGACTATCGCTGCTATTGGGAGACAGTTTACTGAATATTACTATTTCACTACCATACTCAGTAAAAAAAATTATTAGGCAGAAAAGACCCTGATATAGCAACTTCTGCTATTTTATCGTGCGATTAGCAGCTTTACTATTTCCTTCATTGAGTTCGTTATTGCCTTTCTGCTGGATAACACGGTAACGCTCATCATAGTACATCACAGTGTATAATGGGGTACCGGTTACTCCGGTCTTGGATAGACGTGCTATCCTGGCTCCGGTCTGTTGTCCTCGGCAGCCACCGGAGTATTTCTTGCCGTATCCCGTTTCCGGTGGTCGGTGAGGACATCAATGTGGAATGAAAATAGTTGGATGCAGGTTCCTGGCCTGAACTCGAATTATCCATCGTGAGTTCCATTGGTTAGTACATTGTACGCTGAAAATTCTCATCCTGACCGGACACTTTCTCACTGACCACATTATACATCACGGGACTGCCGTTATCAAAAGCAATGTTGGATACGGGCATGGAGTTGTAAAACGTGAGATGTTCATACCAATAACCTGACGCACCTTGAGCTGCCAAAATGGTACTCGAATAATAATCTCGTTGCGTCACGATATGCTTAATAGCACCGCCAACCCAAACCGGTTTGAAAGTCGGCTGTTTGGGATTGGTAAGGCCATATCGGTATTCCTTCTTTATCTTTTTATCGATCTGCTGATCGTAAGCTTCGATGAGGGCAATGCGCAGTCCACCTACCGGATGAAGGTAATCACAGGCTCCGTCTTCCTTGCTGTTGTCACGAAAAGCTCCGTAATTTCCCTCGTAAAAGAAGCTGGTCCGTAGTCCGTCAGGATTGGTCATCCTGTCCAAGACTCCTTTCTGAGTCCATAAGGCACTCGGTTCACGGTTGACTCCTGATAATAGAGCGTATAGCTGATACCACTATCCAGACCGAGAAGAACGTCCTCACGTATGCTTGGTACAGTGGTTTGCACCGTTCCTCTGTCACCACCGTTGCAGAATCCCCAATGATCTAAAGCTGTCGTGTAAATCGAAGGTACATTGTCGATATCTGTATAATTGAAACTTATAGATGTGGTTGTCCACTCCAGGGGTAGAGATGCGCACAGAGTCCAACTTCGTCAGTGAGGTTCCTTTGTTGTAAGGAGTGATAAAGAATTTGATGGTACGTACCAGAACGTTATTCTCATCTTTCACCTCTTATTTTGTCGAACACGTCAGTGTTGTTCGGACTCATACCTACGCTTTTATAGGACACCGACAACTTGTTTCCTTTGAAAGAGACATCTTGCAACTGTGTGACAGAGATATCCCCGGAAGTATAGGAGAAGGTGGAAGTATAATTGATGAGGTCTCCGACGGTAAGATCATTTCACGAATGGGGTCCGCTAAGTCCTATATTCCAGTATTCAGTTAAGCCATTACAGCTATTGCGTTCTGTGCTTTTAGTCGTTGGAAGTTACGGCGGATCCTATGATTCTCCATTGCCTTCTCCTTCATACGGCTTATTTATTTCTCCACCACCAGAGACTATATTTTCGACACGATCAAAGCGGACATATCGCACTCCCGCCATCATTGAACGAGCCGCTATGGTAGCATCAAAATACTTTGTACATGCAGAAAGGAAGCGGATTGTGAGTGAGGCTTGCGAAGTGGAATGCCTAGCACTGCATCGCCTTCACGCTTCATCAGCCAATGAACCACGCAGTCGTAGATAAGATCCTCACTGATGAAGAAATAATCTAATCCCTGTTTTTTTATTCTTACCATGATTAATTTGCTTTAGTATAATGATTACTCTATTTTGATGCTATATCGTTATTGATTTTTTATAAGAATGTCATTCGCTATAAATAAACACGCTATTGTTTAAACGTAATCCGTCCGGTCGGCTTCGTCTTCGAGAATTTTTATTCTCTTATGCTCAACACTCTGGCGCACCACTTTTAATACATGCAAAATGAGTTCCATTCGTACTAATGGATCTTCTACTTGTGTAATGACGAGATAAGAGTATTTATTCCGTTGTTCTTTTCTGATCCAACTTCCGCTATTATACGGGCAACGGCCAATTTTCTTCCGACATCCCTTACAATAAATGTCCAGACACTGTGTTTGTCTATTCACGTAGAAAAATTCCTGTGAGAGTTCACGTCCACATTGCTTGCAGACAGAAGAAATAGATAAGTTTTGTGTTGAAATTTTCATTTTCATATCATTAATTATTAATTCAATAAATAAATTGGGTTATTTTAAAGAGTGATATCCGTATGGATCTGAATTGGTGGATATATATACAGCTTGGTGACCTATATACCTACTACAGATAGTAAATACGCTCATCAAGGAGAGCGTGAACAAGTTCTTTGGCAACTGACCGTAAACTTTCTTTGCTTTTTCATGGTTATTCTATTTTTAATTTATGCTTTTGAAACAAATTAGTAATTATCGTATTACAAAGACAATACGATTTTAACTTAAGAAACCAATTGTTTTAAAAACTAATTCTCAATTATTTTATAACAAGCTATCAATGAGAGAGTAATAACTTCTCAATTATTTACATCATTTTAAACACCCGAAAATGGATACACTTTTAGACGTTACAGCTATTGTGAAGCGTGCCAAACAAGCCCTGAATCTTAAAAGAGATAGTGAACTAGCTGAATATCTAGGAGTTTCCAGAGCTACAGTATCAAACTGGTGTGCCCGGAACCGAATCGATTTTCCTTTATTACTAGATAAGATGGGAAAGGACATAGATTATAACTGGTTACTCGTAGGAAAGAGCGATCCTAAACATCATCCGATCTTTTGTAACAGTGAACTGACACAGAGAGAAGTGGATATTATTCACAATCCCAAAACAAAAGAAGCAATCAATGACCGCAGTGTAACGCTGTATGATATCACGGCGGCAGCCAATCTGAAGACTCTCTTCACGGACAAGCAACAATATGCGGTAGTCAAGATACAAATTCCGAGTATTCCTTTCTGCGACGGAGCGATTTATGTGAGTGGAGATAGTATGTACCCGATTCTTAAATCGGGTGATATTGTGGGATACAAGGAAATAAATAGTTTCAGTAATCTGATTTATGGAGAGATATATTTGGTTTCGTTTAATATCGAGGGGGATGAATATCTGTCGGTAAAGTACGTAAACCGTTCGGACAAGGAGGGATACCTAAAATTAGTTAGCTATAATACTCATCATGAGCCAATGGATATTCCGTTTACTTCTATCAACGCGATGGCGATAGTGAAATTCTCCATCAGGAGACACATGATGATGTAAGAAATAAACTTAATAAATAGTTTATTATTAGTAGCTTGAATCCGGAATATATTTAGCCGAAACATTTCTGATTGACAGTGGAGACATCAGAAGTAAAATCGGACTATCATAATAATACATTTAGGCTCGTATTTCGCAAGTTTCACGATTTTAGTGACAAAAGAACGGTGAAACCTGTGTAATTCATATTATCAACACAACAGACAGAAGAAAAGAAAACTTACCAGACTGACTCTGACATGAAAACCTTCAGCATGGATATGCCCCTAAAAATTAATTGTTAATAAGAAGGCTCATTTTAAAGATTCAACCTCCTTTAAGGATGCAACTCTTTAAAAGCTGCATTCTCTTCCTGAACATGCTGAATAGTCTGTTTCAACTCATCGATAGGCAAATCATAACCATACCAACCCGTATAGCAATCTACCACATACCACTTTCCATCTGTTTTCAATTCAAACTCAACACGTAAGTCTACCTCCGATTCTTCATAACCGGCTTCGAAAACTTTATACTTAGGTTCGTTTAATGTGAATTTCGAAACATATACTCCACCTTCATCTTGCGTAATGCGTTCTTCTTTCAACATTTCGCTATCCAACAACGGCCATTTTTCTTTGGTAAAAGGAAAAGTTTTCTCCGTTTCCCCGTCATCTGCCAACAAAGTAATCGGAGTTTTCAATGGAAACTTGATACGCGTATACTGAAAAACAGCACTGGAAGTAAACTTATTCAGGAATGAGTTGAAATCCTCTCCTTCTTGTGTCATGACGGTTGTCCCGCCAGCCTTCAAATTGGAACAAATACCATAAGAATACAGTGACACACCTGTCAGTAACACTGTGATAAACAGACAAAATACAAACCTTTTAGTACTCATATAATAATAGATAAATGAATAAATATCAGTGGTATTTCAATTCACGACACAAAGATAATGACAAGTTCAATATTTCAATCATTTCTTGCGTAAATACTCATAGCCGAAACGACAATATAAGCATTTCCTTTTATCGCAATATTCTTTTTGGAGTTGGATTAACGCTTGACTATCTGCAGCAGTAGTAACAGGAAGGCCCGCATCACTCCACGATCGGATTATATGATTGTTTTCAGGTTTCAGTTCTTCAAGAAAACGTCCGGCACGGTTACACATTCCCTCTTCAGCTTTATGTAAGCCATAAGTATACAAAAAAGGAACGACTGTATTTATGACAATCAAATCCAAAGAACGCTCTCCCATTGATTTTTCTTTATGGGAAGAAGTACGCCCGAAAACAAAATGATCTTCCCAATAAGAGGAAGTACGGGTAGCCAATAATGTACGGACTTCATCCAAGGTTTCAGCCTCCAGAAGCCGAGAAAAAAGTTTGTCTGCTTTATGATAAAGATACCCCAACTGAGCCAAACGAATATATGGAAAGTTCTCCGGACGCAGGCGTAAGAAACGCCATAAAGTGACATTCATCACCTTTGTAAGCTCAAACTTATGTTGCATGTAACGGAACTCTTTTCGTAAACGAAGACTATACTCATCTTCCTGTTCTTTTTTCAAAAAAGTCTCTTCCAATAACCCTGCCTGTCCAAAGAAAAAAGCCTCCACCTGAAATAGGTCATCCCGATGTTTATCTATTGCACGAAACGGAAGCATACACGCCCAGGTTTCAAAAGCATCACCATTCAAACCAAAACCGTAATTACGAGCAAGGGTAATGAAAAATGCATCTTCCCAATGATTATTGCAAAGTTTTAAACGATGAGTAATCAACTCTGCTTTTTGTTCTAAACGTTCTGTTTGCAAAGCGGTTAGCCAGGAATGGACAATCAGCTTCGGCAATGAACCGAGAATGGAAAGACAAGCCGGATATTGTTCAGCCTCACAGAGTTCCTGATAATGAACACGTACATATTCGGGACACTCTAACTGTAACTGAGGAATTGATTCACCATTCAAACGGATTACCTCCGTATCGATATTAGAAGCTATATGCAAAATGACAGAATCATAAGCTTTATCGTGGTCGTGTCCATGACGATACCAATCGGAAGAGTGTGTATGAATTTCGACGTTGCCGGCCCATAATGTGCCATTTATTTTTAGCTTTACGTTAAAAAAGTCTGGTCCTGAATTAGAATTATGCAGTCCCGAATCAATGACTTCGACTGGCAAGCCTGTGGTCGTTTGCAGTACTTTGAGAGGAAATAATTTGTGTTTCCACACATAGTGGAGAAGATGTTCCATGTTAAGAAGACGTTAATATAGAGCACAAATGTAATAAAAACCTTATATTTGCGACTATTATTTTGAATATAAGTCAGAAAACGATGAAAATAGCATTAATCGGTTACGGAAAAATGGGCAAAGAGATCGAAAAAGTTGCCCTCAGTCGCGGACATGAGATTGTCTGCATTATCGATATCAACAATCAGGAAGACTTTGAATCGGAAGCATTCAAATCTGCTGATGTAGCCATTGAGTTTACTAATCCGATGGTTGCTTACAATAATTATATACGTACTTTCAAAGCCGGAGTAAAATTAGTATCGGGCAGCACCGGGTGGATGGCTGAACATGGTGAAGAGATTAAGAAACTTTGCATGGAAGAAGGGAAAACTCTCTTCTGGTCGTCCAATTTCAGTTTGGGAGTCACTATCTTCTCTGCAGTAAACAAGTATTTGGCGAAAATCATGAACCAATTCCCGGCTTATGATGTCACGATGAGTGAAACTCACCATATCCATAAACTGGATGCTCCAAGTGGTACTGCTATCACATTGGCTGAAGGTATTCTGGAAAACTTAGACCGTAAAAGCGAATGGACAAAAGGTACATTTTTAGCACCGGATGGTACTGTTAGCGGCACTAACGCCTGTGCTTCTAACGAACTTCCTATCAGTTCTATTCGTGAAGGAGAAGTGTTCGGTATCCATACAATCCGCTATGAATCGGATATAGACAGTATAACTATCACTCACGATGCCAAAAACCGCGGTGGTTTTGTTTTAGGCGCAGTTCTCGCAGCAGAATATACGGCCCAACACGAAGGTTATCTGGGTATGAGTGATTTATTTCCATTTTTAAACGATTAAGCTTTCTATTCAAGTTCTATATAAACTAGTTAGTTATGAGACAAGCCACACGCGCACAATGGATCAAATGTGCCATTGCTATCATTCTTTATCTCGCCTTCCTCATCTGGGTACGAAGCTGGTGGGGATTAATTGTTGTTCCTTTCATTTTCGATATTTACATCACTAAAAAGGTACCTTGGTCATTCTGGAAAAAGTCTAAGAATCCGACAGTACGTGGTATTATGAGCTGGGTAGATGCCATTGTATTCGCATTGGTTGCCGTTTATTTTGTGAATATCTATATCTTCCAAAATTATCAGATTCCCTCTTCTTCTTTAGAGAAATCACTGTTAGTAGGAGACTTTCTATATGTCAGCAAAATGAGCTACGGGCCACGTGTACCGAACACTCCGCTCTCTATGCCATTGGCGCAGCATACATTACCTATTTTCAACACCAAATCTTATATCGAATGGCCACAATGGAAATATAAACGTGTCCCCGGCTTTGGAAAAGTTAAACTGAACGATATCGTTGTATTCAACTTCCCCGCAGGAGATACTGTGGCAACGAACTTTCAGCAAACAGAGGATTTCTATTCGTTGGCTTACAGAGTAGGAAAAGGTATCTATTCCAAGCCAATAAATATGGATAGCCTGAATCGTGAGCAACAACGATCTATCTATGATTTATATTATGCAGGCGGACGTAAACAGATACTGGCAAATCCACGTGTTTACGGAGATGTAATAGCCCGCCCCGTAGACCGTCGCGAGAATTACGTAAAACGTTGTGTTGGCTTACCGGGAGATACCCTTCAAATTGTGAACGGACAAGTAATGATTGATGGCAAAGCTATTGAAAATCCGGAAAATCTTCAATTCAATTATTTCGTTCAGACAACGGGACCTCTCATTACTGACAAAATGTTCCGCGAACTGGGTATCAGCAATGACGACAAATGGTTGTTGGAAGATAGCAATTATGAAGGTACACTATTGAATATGGGACTGGATGGACGCAACGAACAAGGAGCATTAAATCCTGTCTATCATCTTCCTCTAACTAAAAAGATGTACGACACGCTGTCCGGTAACAAAAAGCTTATAAGCAAAATTATCATGGAACCGGAAGATGAAATGTTTGCCGGTCAAATGTATCCGTTGAATCTGTATACCAAATGGAATCGTAATAATTACGGTCCGATCTGGATACCTGCCAAAGGTGCTACTATCACATTAACAGAAGAAAATTTACCTATCTACGAGCGTTGTATCGTAGCATATGAAGGTAACAAACTGGAAGTGAAGCCGGATGGTATCTACATTAATGGTGAAAAGACTAACCAATATACCTTCAAGATGGACTACTACTGGATGATGGGCGACAACCGTCACAACTCTGCCGATTCACGTTATTGGGGCTTCGTTCCCGAAGATCATGTGGTAGGTAAACCAATTGTTGTCTGGTTATCACTCGACAAAGATCGCGGATGGTTTGACGGTAAAATTCGTTGGAATCGTATTTTTAAATGGGTAGACTAAAACATTTCACATGGATATTGGCACTCGCCGGAGCAATAGTTATCGTGCTTCTGCTCCGGGGATTTGCTTTTACGTCCTGTCTCATTCCCTCCACCGGCATGGAGAATTCCCTTTTTGAAGGCGAACGCATCATCGTCAATCAATGGAGTTATGGCTTGCGGATCCCCTTAATGTCTGTGTTCTCTTATCATCGTTGGTGCAAACGTCCTGTGAAAAAACAGGATATTGTAGTTTTCAATAATCCCGCAGCTATCCAACAACCGATTATCGACCGCCGGGAAATCTATATCAGCCGTTGTATCGGTACACCCGGCGATACATTACTGATAGATTCTCTTTTTACTGTAGTCTCTCCTGAAGCTCAATTCAATCCGGACAAAAAAAGACTCTACTCATATCCTGCCAATAAAGAGAATCTGATGACTTCACTTATGAATACCCTTTCCATCACTGACGACGGACTAATGGGTAACAATGACAGTACGCATGTACGCAGTTTCAGCCGTTACGAGTTTTATTTGCTCGAACAAGCCATCAACAATCAAAACTGGCTTCAGCCTCTAACTGAAAATAAAGATAATGATCCGAAGCCACTTATCATTCCCGGTAAAGGAAAAGTGCTACGAGTATATCCCTGGAATATCACTTTATTACGGAACACCCTTGTACTGCATGAAGGAAAACAAGCAGAAATCAAAAACGACACACTCTACGTAGACGAAAAGCCTACACAACATTGCTATTTTACCAAAGACTATTACTGGATGGGAGCTAATAACTCTGTCAATCTCTCTGATTCACGTCTATTCGGATTCGTTCCACAAGATCATATCATTGGAAAAGCATCACTTATCTGGTTTTCTAAAGAAAAAGGGACAGGTATAACAGACGGATATCGATGGAATCGTTTTTTTAGAACGGTAAAATAATACAAATCGACTCTAATACAAAACACATAAAGATTATGAAAAAGGTAAATACTATTCTGTTATTCATACAGGTATTGCTGTTCTCACAGTCACTTTTCGCGGCTCCGATTGATGATAAGACAGCTCTCGAAATAGCAAACAAATTTCTGTTTGACAATAATAAAAAGGCTCTTCGTGATTATGAACATCATATTCTCACTTCCAGTCAGCTTTATGTAATCAATTACTCGCTAAAAGGCGAGCCGAAGGGATTCATCGTTGTAGCCAATGAGGATAGTATGCCCTCGCCTGTATTGGCATTCTCCAAAGAAGGCAGAATAAATCCTAATAATAGTATCATGCAATCCATCCTGAAACAATATAGCAAAGAGATATCAGAATGGAGAAAAGGGAAAACTCAATCTGCAAAAGAAGAGACTATTTATTATCAAAAGAAAAATTCTTCTTGCCCACCCCTGCTGAAAAGTAGTGTTCTCTGGAATCAGAACTTTCCTTACAACCTGCTGATGCCAAGAGATGCCGATGGAAAAAGATCACTTGTAGGATGTACGGCTATTTCTATGGCGCAAATCATGAAATATTACGAGTATCCGAGTCATGGAACAGGGACTTTCACTCATACAAAACCTACAAAAAAAGGAAAAGCATTCTCGGCAACCGTCTGTTATGATTCGTTGTCTATCAACTGGAAAGCTATAGCAGATAACTATAATCCTGAAGACTCCGTAGCTGCCTCCACCACTATCTGTCCCCTACTTTACCATTGTGCCGTTGGGGCAGAAATGATTTTCGGGTCAGAAGCTTCGACAGGTTTCAGTGTACCGGCTTCTAATGCTTTTGTCAGATATTTCAACTATCATCCCGGAACATATCATTTAGCTAAGCACACATTAACTGACAGTCAACTTCAACAGCTCCTCTACCGGGAAATGGAAGCCGGACGCCCGGTGCTGTGTTGCGGACACCAGCATTTTTTTGTCTGTGACGGGTTCATCGATGACTTTTTCCACTTCGACTGGGGATGGAAAGGATCAATGAATGGCTATTTCAAGCTTTCCGCTTTAAATCCGAACACAGAGAATTTCCAAATGATGACTCATCTCACTGTAAAGATACGTCCGAGGAACTTTGAAGAACATCATAAAGCTGTTAATTTGGTCCAACCGGGAACCCTAAACCAACTTATCTCAGATAACGAAGTACAAACTCTAACTTCGCTCACCATAACTGGCAAACTAAATGCGAAGGACTTCCGACTACTACGAAAGATGGCAGGAGGAAGCGACTCCGTCTGGGAAAGCCCTGGAGAGTTACGCATATTAGATCTGTCAAAAGCAGAAATAGTAACCGATTATGAGAACTATTATTTTAGGAAAGATCTCCGGAAAGCAAACTGGACAAGATGGTTTAACGGCAAAGACACTCCTGATGGAAATCCCAAAGAATTTAAGTTTGCAACCATGGATGAAAAAGAATGGGAACTCTTTTGCCAACTTGGAGGGAATATCGACAAGGGAGGATTCTGGAAGTTTGTAAAAGAAGGAAACGATTACTTTTTGCAATATCATACCGTTTCAAATATTATTAGTGAAAACATATTCAAAGATTGTACTAACTTGCAAAAAGTCCTATTGCCTAAACAAATTATCAGTATTAAGCCATTCGCATTCGATAACTGTATTTCCCTACAATCGATACGAATTCCATCTCAAACAGAAGATATAAGTTCAAAAGTATGGATGAACTGTGTTTCCTTGGAATCTATCTCAGTAGACCCTGCTAATCCTTATTTTTCATCTAAGGACGGAGTTTTATATTGCAAGGACTTCATAACATTGTTATATTATCCACCTCATAAAAAAGATTCTACTTATATATTACCACAAAGTGTACAAAGATTATATACTTATGCTTTCAATGAGAACCAATTCTTACGGAAAATAAGTTTATCGAAAGGAATCAAGAGAATCCTTCCATATACCTTTTCATTCTGTCCCTTGCTCCACTCGGTCAAACTCCCAGAAGGGGTAGAACAAATTGAGCCTAACGCTTTTTTCAGGTGTTCAAAGCTATCTGAAGTCAATCTTCCGGCAAAGTTTCAGAATGCAAAAGGATCAATATTTGTCCAATGTAACCAGTTAAAATAGAATGAAAACAGCTTATTTATCATCCGCCTATTTGGCTCCAGTAGAATATTACACAAAATTAGCAACCTACGATAAAATCTATATAGAACAGTATGACCACTATATGAAACAGACTTATCGTAATCGTTGTACCATTTCCGGTCCTGATGGTGAATTGGCTCTCTCCATCCCTACCGTTAAGCCTGATACATTGAAATGTCCAATGAAAGATATCCGTATCTCCGATCATGGTAACTGGAGACATCTTCATTGGAATGCTATTGAGTCGGCCTATAATAACACTCCCTTTTTTGAATATTACAAAGATGATTTCCATCCTTTTTACGAAAAGAAATATGAGTTTCTAATCGATTTCAACGAAGAATTGTGCAATTTGATCTGTAAATTGATAGATATTCATCCGAATATAGAACGTACTTCGGAGTATAAAATGGATTTCTGTCCTGAAGAAACTGATTTTCGTGAACTTATTCATCCCAAAAAAGACTTTCGAGCTTTGGACCCTGAGTTTATCCCGCATCCTTATTATCAGGTATTTGAAGCTAAACTAGGTTTCCTACCTAATCTAAGTGTCATAGATTTGCTCTTCAACATGGGTCCGGAGGGTCTGTTGATACTACAATAGAAAATGGTCCGCTCAAGCAACACTCTACAATAGAGTTTATTAATGGCAATTATCTTACATCTTGCACTCCAATACCTCCAATAGACTGACTAACAGAAAGAAAGTGGTGTGCAAGATGTATGTTGCAGATGTGTGTAAGATACTTTATCTTGCACACATTATATCGTCCTGATTTTAGTTATCCGGTTAAACCTAACCATCCGAATTCAAGTTGTGTACATTTACAGCTTGAGTTACTAAGCGAATAGATAATTACAAATGAATCATAAATTTATCACTCTTTATCGAACTTAACCTTTAGAATCTTACTAAGATGAGGCTTATACTTCTGTAACATTCTGTCAAATCCCAGATCATTTGGATGAACTCCGTCGGTACTTCCTTCATGATCTGTTCCCAAGAAATGGTCTTCTTTTATAAAATACAGATTCTTCACATTATTCTTTCGCAATATTTCTATTTGCTTGGCAATAGCTTCATTCTGTTGTTTCACCCACTTTTTTACTTTCCGGTCAAAGTTTCCTTTTTCCCGTATCAAAGTTTGTATTACAATAATGGGTGTATCCGGATGTTTACTGCGTAATGTCATCACAAACTCTGCTGCCCTCTCAGTTATCTCAGTTGGCGAAGGATTAGGAATACAATCCAGAATAAAAGCATCCGCATCAATATCGGCAACCATATCAGCTACCTCTTTCTCCATTTTACCGTTACCGCTCAAACCCAAATTAATAAAATTATACCCACTGCTACGAGACAATCGCGATGAATAAGCCATACCCGGACGGCTAGCAGACGCTCCTTGCAAAATACTGGACCCATAAATCACGATTTTATTTTTAAACGGATTTTGTCCTGCACGAATGTACGAATCAGAGGTTGTTCCTATCTCCAAGTTTTTCAGTTCATCATATAGAGGAAGGTATAACAGACATTCTTTTTCTTCAGTCCCCATGTTATCGACTAGCGTACCTTCCGAACTAACACCACTGGGAGAGCCTACACCTGCAAATTGCCATTTTCCATCGCGCTTAATATATAAGTCCAATCCTTTTTGAGCAATTCCTGTCATATTGCCCATCCGACCGCTATTAGTTACTGTCCATTTTGCTTTGATCACCGGGCTGTTCGTTGTAAAGCAAATAGCTAGTCCCGCCGAATTTGTGAACAGTCTTTTCACTACAGGAGGCATCTGATTATATTTCGCAGTATCTACCCGATGGAAATATTCACCTCCCGGCATTGCCTTACCTACTAATAAAAGTTCTTTTGCAGAGGTATAATTAAAGTCAGACTTTTGTTGTTGCCCAAATATCGAAAAGGGAAGCAACAAGAATAAATAAAGACAGAAATTTCGTGTTAAGTTTTTCATGGGGGGTATATAAAATTAGGTAATTAATAAAATCAGTTTTAATAACTCACAGAATTTATCATCCGATAATAATACTATAAAGTTACCGATAAATTAATGTAGATAAATACTCTTCTGCAAACATTTCATTAGCAACTTCTAGTAATTGTTCCGAAGTCAGTGATTCAATACGTTTGAAAACAAGCTCCGAAGATTCATATTTATGATAATGTAAGAAAGTCTTCGCCATTCCCAACGCATTGTTTTCAAAATTGTCCGAAGCCACACCGATCTGTCCAATCAGTTGCTTTTTGGCAGCTGCCAATTGTGAAGAGGTCATCTTCACATCACGCATTCGTTTCAATTCTTTATAGGTTAGTTTCAGACAAGTATCCATATCTTCAATATCTGTTCCGAAATAAATGCAAAAAGCACCTGTATCAGTATAAGAAGTTAGGTTTGACTCCACATTATACACCAGCCCCCGACGTTCACGAAGAGACACATTCAATCGACTGTTCATCCCGGGACCTCCCAGAATATTATTCAGCAGATATAAAGCCGACCTCTTATCGTCATAGGCATTATATCCACGACTTCCAATCATCACATGTGCCTGATGCGTATCCTTTGAAACCACCAAATGCTCCGGTACATAAAGAGGGGGAGCAATCCGTTGATTATCCATTGGTATTCCAGGAATATCAGACAAATATTTTTCTGCCAGACGAATGATTTTCTTGAAATCATATTGCCCCTGCACAAAAAAGACCATATTACCGGGGCGATAAAACCGACGGGTAAATGAAAGAACATCCTCGGTTCGAAAACTGCGAAGCAAATCCGGCTTACCCAAAATATTCCTTCCCAAAGGATGATTACGGAAAATCATATCCTCGAAATCATCAAAAATGAGCTCCGACGGATTGTCTTCATACGACTGAATCTCGTCAATGATCACTTCCGTTTCTTTCTCAATTTCATGCTGCGGGAAAGTAGAATGAAACACAATATCTCCCAGCAACTCAAGTGCCCGCTCCAGATGTTCGGTCAGGAAAGCAGTGTAAACCACCGTTTCTTCCTTATTGGTATAAGCATTTAAATCACCTCCCACATTCTCCATACGGTTTAGGATATGCCATGCTTTCCGTTTCTCAGTCCCCTTAAAAATCAGATGTTCCACAAAATGCGCCATTCCTTGCTCATTCTCAGCCTCATCACGTGTTCCCGCATCGATAGCAAAACCACAATAAGATACTTTTGAAAGGGTTGGTTCATGTATAATGCGCAGGCCATTTTGCAACGTATATTCGTTATATTGCATTGTTTTCTACTTCCTTATTGAATTAATACCGCAAAAATACAATAAAACTTATTGTCGTTTATAGAAAATTGCAGATATTTGTAGACTATAATAGTAACAACGTGTATGAAAAAGATAGGAATTTTCTGCTCAGCCTCCGAAAACATTGACAAAATGTATTTCGAAAGCGCCCGCCAAATAGGGAAATGGATGGGAGAATCTAATAAAACGTTGATTTATGGAGGAGCGAACCTCGGGCTGATGGAATGTATTGCCGGTACGGTAAAAAAATACGGAGGAACGGTGATTGCCGTCGTCCCTTCTAAATTGGAAGAGAATGGAAAGGTAAGCAAACACCCGGATCAGATAATCCATACACAAAACTTAAGTGACCGCAAAGACATCATAACGGAAGAATCGGATATCTTGGTTGCCTTACCCGGAGGAGTGGGAACACTCGACGAGGTTTTTCATGTAATTGCCGCAGCTTCTATCGGATACCATCAGAAAAAAGTAATCTTCTACAATGAATATGGATTTTATAATGAGCTATTGAAAACACTTAGCACATTAGAAGAGAAAGGTTTTGCCCGGCAACCCTTTTCAACCTATTATGAAGTTGCCGAGACATTAGACGAATTAAAAGAAAAAATAAAATAACGTGCCCAAACAACAGACGGACACAATCAAGCACCCAACAAATTATGATAGATTCTATAAAACAACTTTTGCAGCAGGAAGCACAAGCCGTACTAAATATCCCAGTTACGGACGCTTATGAAAAAGCTGTAAACCTAATAGTTGAACAGATCCACCAAAAAAAGGGAAAGTTAGTCACTTCCGGTATGGGGAAAGCCGGTCAGATTGCGATGAATATCGCTACTACTTTTTGTTCGACAGGGATTCCTTCTGTCTTTCTGCATCCTAGTGAAGCACAACACGGTGATCTAGGCATTTTACAAGAGAACGATTTGCTACTGTTGATCTCCAATTCGGGTAAGACAAGAGAGATTGTCGAACTGACTCGTTTGGCTCACAATCTGAATCCTGATTTAAAGTTTATCGTCATCACAGGAAACCCCGATAGTCCACTTGCAGATGAATCCGATGTTTGTTTGAGTACAGGGCATCCGTCAGAAGTTTGTACACTTGGGATGACGCCTACTACATCGACCACAGCTATGACTGTTATCGGTGATATATTGGTAGTACAGACCATGAAAACGACCAAATTCACCATTGAAGAATATTCTAAACGTCACCATGGTGGCTATTTGGGAGAAAAATCAAGGTCATTATGCGAAAAGTAGTCGGTATCGGAGAAACGATCCTCGATATCATCTTTCGGGGTGAACAGCCTTCTGCAGCCGTACCAGGAGGCTCTGTATTTAACGGCATCGTATCCTTAGGGCGAATGGGAGTCAATGTTTCTTTCATTAGCGAGACGGGCAATGACCATGTAGGCAATATCATCCTGCAATTCATGCGCGAAAACCATATACCAACGGATTATATCAATGTGTTTCCGGATGGAAAATCACCGGTGTCCCTTGCTTTTCTCAACGAGCAAAGAGACGCTGAATATATCTTCTACAAAGATTATCCCAAACAACGTCTGGATGTATTATTTCCCAAATTACAAGAGGATGATATCGTAGTAGTCGGCTCTTATTATGCGTTAAACCCCGTATTACGGGATAAGATTCTGGAACTACTCGACCAGGCACGTGAAAAGAAAGCAATTATCTATTACGATCCCAACTTCCGCTCTTCACACAAGAATGAAGCGATGAAGTTGGCTCCTACTATTATCGAGAATCTGGAATATGCAGATATTGTACGCGGTTCAACGGAAGATTTCTTCTATATGTACGGCATGCAAGATGTAGACAAGATATACAAAGATAAAATAAAATTCTATTGCCCTCGGTTTATTTGCACCGCAGGAGCCGAGAAAGTGGCTTTGCGTACAGGAACTGTTAGTAAAGATTATGCAATAGAACCATTGGAGGCTGTCAGCACCATCGGAGCGGGAGATAATTTCAATGCTGGATTAATCTATGGATTACTTAAATACGATGTACGATATCGTGACCTGAACAATTTGAATGAGGAAACTTGGAACAAAGTGATTCAATGTGGAAAAGACTTTGCCGCAGAAGTTTGCCGCAGTTTCAATAACTCGATATCTGTAGAATTCGCAGAGAATTACAAATAAGACAGAGAATTAATTCTCACTGATATTCCTACGGATCAAAGCTTTATAAAAGTTCCTATCAAATTATCATAGAAACTTCAATTTGATAGGAACTGCTTTTATCATTACGACTAAACTACTATCTTACACTCCGTACTAATGAAAGCATTTATCTGTAAGTTCACCCTATTAATCTGTTTGCTCTGCCATACGACCGTTGGCAGTGCATACAACCTACGTCAGATAAATAATAAAGACGGTCTGTCAAATAGTGCTATCCTCTCACTAGGACAAGACATCAATCACTTAATGTTATTTGGCACCTGTGACGGACTAAATATTTTTGACGGAAAAGATATTCAAATCATCAGAGCCAGCTCCTCAGAACAAACGATCGTAGGAAACATCATTGAAAGAATCTACGTTACCCAACCCGGCACATATTGGATCCGAACAAACTCCGGACTGAACAAACTAAACTATCAAAAAGGAAAGGTCTTACTGTTCCCTGAGTTTGCCGGAGAGAATTTCATCTTTACAAATCAACAGAACAATCTGTTTGTATACGATAAAATCGGGTATTTACATATTTTCAATGAGCAGACTGAACAATTCCAATCTGTCCTCTTCCGCCAATCAAATCCCATTCCTTATCAAGATATACTCAGCATTAAATTCGATTCAAAAAACAGATTATGGATTTACGCTAAGCAAGGCTATTACTATTGTTTCTCTCTGCACAATGAAAACACAACTACTCCTTACATCACTCTACTTGAAAAACAGCAATTAAAGATGAACATAACCCGTTCCTTTTCTGACGGAGATGATGAATGTGTGATAGATCAAGATCAGAATTTATATGTTATCAGTAACGAGCATTCCCAAACAAAATTCATCAGAAACGTAAGTGATCTCACGCACTTTAAAGGAGCAATAAGTTCTATCGTCCAGTACAAACAAGACCTTTTCATCGGCTTCCGAACCGGAGGAGCCGTAAAGCTGACTTATACTCCGGACCAAGAAGAGGCTTATACAGTCACTGACCTAAACATTCGTTGTGGCGTGCTTTGCATTATGAGAGATAAATTACAGAATATTATCTGGATGGGGACAGACGGTCAAGGAGTTTACAGATATACCGAAGAAGAATATACTCTAAGCTCTTATTTGTTTTCAGAAATATCACCGGAAATCCAGAAATCTGTCAGAGCTATTTTTAAGGATGAATACGGCAATTTATGGATAGGCACCAGAGGTGATGGCGTTACATTACTACCGGCTTTCCCTAATCTGGAAGAAGAACCGATTCATTTTGTTTCCAACAATAGTCCATTAAATGAGAACTCTGTATATACATTTGCACCAAGCAGAAGAAATATCCTATGGATAGGAAATGATGGAGGAATCAATTATTATTCGTATGAAGATAAACAGATCCGGCAATTAGATAATCTGTCTCAAACCAGAATAAATCTTATCCATTCAATACATGAAGCGAATGATACCACATTATGGGCCGCAACAGGAGGAAAGGGTATTTTTAAGATTATACTTGATCCGACAAAGAAACATCCTACTGTAAAAGACATAAAAATATATAGAAATAAGGGAACGGAGTTTATGTATAACTACTTTTTCTCTTCTTTTCATCATCAGAACTCTCTCCTATTCGGAAATAGAGGCTATGGGGTCTTCTCATTTTCTACCGAACAAGATTCCTTGTCGAATATCTACTTTAATGAAAATCCTATGGAACAGGCTGCCAATGACATCTTCGGCATCTGGCAGGACAGAGGAAATAACCTATGGTTAGGCACTAGTGTAGGCCTTGTAGAATGTACCAAAGATAAAGAAATACGAACATTCAAAGAACTCAATGAATTTATCAACAGTACTATCCATGGAATATTAGCAGATGATGACGGAAACTTATGGTTAAGTACTAACAGGGGAATCATCAGGTACAATCCCAAGAATAAAACCTATCAACGTTACGGGCAAGAAGAAGGAGTCAAAGTAATAGAATACTGTGATGCAGCCTCTTTCATTGATCCAAAGAATCAAACATTGTACTTTGGTGGCACTAATGGATTCATTACCATTCACAAAGAAAAGAGTAAAAGTCAAGACTTCATGTTTCCGATTGTAATATCCAGTCTGAATGTGTTAGGAGAGAAAGTAATGTTATCCGATTTCCTTTCGGAAGAAAAAGAAGGTAGAAAGCTATCATTGAATTATCGGCAATATTCGTTCACATTAAAGTTTTCAGTTGCAGATTATATCTATAATAGTAGTACCCTATTATACTACCGATTCAAAGAAACAGATCAGAACTGGACTAAGATCGCTAATAATACGTTGAACTTCAACAACATTCACCCGGGAAAATATACACTTGAAATCAAATACATCAATCAGGCATTAAATAAAGAAAGTGAGATTTATCCTATATTCATTCACATTACTCCTCCATGGTATGCTTCTACCCCAGCATACATCGTTTATGGATTACTTGTTTTAATTTCCATATATCTAATGATATATGCCATTCTCCGCAGAAACCGATTAAAGAAAGAACGTGAATTGAAAGAGCTCGAACAGGTTCATCAAAAAGAAATATACGAATCTAAACTGGATTTCTTTACAAACGTAGCATATGAGTTTTCCACACCGCTAACACTCATCTTTGGTCCTTGCAACCGTATCATCAACCAATGTCCGGACAAAAACAGTGTAAAGTATGCCAAAGTAATCCAACGTAATGCCGAAATCTTAAATGACCTGACACAGGAGATAGTTACTTTCCGCAGCATAGAATCCAAAGAACGAAAGCCGCATATAGAACAATTACCGATAGGGAAAATTGTATCCAAAGACCTGATCACCTTCATTGATCAGGCATACTCAAACCAAATTACTTTTGAAAAAGAAATCGACTCTGCACTAACATGGAATAGCGATCGCTTTTTCCTAAGAACAATCATCATCAATTTATTATCGAATGCTTTCCAACATACGGACAAAGAAGGAAGGATATCCGTACAAATTGATATTCAGGAAGAACATTTATCAATTGTCATCTCATATATCGGTGAAATCACAGAGGAAGAGGTTCAGACGCTCACAGCCAAACATCATATTCTCCAGAATATCAAAGACACCAATGATGTCAAAACTTTGCGCAATGAACTAGGATTAGCGATGTCTCATAATATGGTGGAGTTACTCCAAGGAGAATTACAAGTAAATACAACCGGACCTAATGTATGCTTCATCGTAAAACTACCACAACTTACACCGGATACCCTACAAATAAAGTTCTCCGATATTGACCCTATACATTCCGCTCATCTTAAAATGAACAGTGAGTTGGATCTAAAAGAAACTGAATTAGAGTTTAACATAGTCCGTCAGACTCTTTTCCTGATTGAGCCGAATACAGAATTGTTGTGGTCACTCATAGACACTTTCCATGAAGATTTCAACATTATTCCTATCCGGGATTATACCCAAACGTTGGAAGAATTAAAAGCTTTCCAGCCGGATTTAATTATTTATGATATTACCGGAAATATAGCTGAAGGTATTGAATTTACCGAGCAAGTAAAAAACAACAAAGAGTATACACATATTCCGATTATCTTATTATCCAGCGAGCGAAATGCAGAAGAACAAATAAAAGGGATAAATGCCGGAGCGGAAATGTACATCTTCAAACCGTTTTACAGCGATTATCTAAAGATCTCGGTAAACAAAATATTGAATAGAAAAGAGACTTTAAAAACTTATTTCAGCTCTCCTAAGAGTGCTTATGATTTGTCTAACGCAAAGTTAGTGCACAAAGAAGACAAGAAATTCATCGAAGAGATTCTGAATATCATTAATACCAATCTGGATAATAAAGAACTGTCTGCTGCCTTTATTGCTAACGAACTTCACATAAGCTTGCGTCATCTTTATCGCAAACTAAGCGAAATAGAGGTACAGTCTATAAACAATCTCATCAAAGATTGCAGACTACAAATGGCAAAGAAGCTTTTGATAAATACCAAATATTCTATAGATGAAATAGCCTATAAATCCGGATTCACTGCACGAAGCACGTTCTTCAGAAGCTTTACTGAGAAGTTCCACATCACGCCTAAAGAATTTCGTAAACAACAACAATAAGTTTCTTCTTTAATTAGCACAAGAAGAGATCTTTCGATAAGCTCTGAATGACCTGATACTTCTGCTCATCATTATCGGTTTATTTCACTTTTCTAAAGTAATAATGACTCTGAATAATAAATGTTATTATACGATCAATTAATTGTGATAATATACTTTTGTAGTATAATAGCCTAAATGGTCGCTGAAAATAGAATAGCAAATGTACCCTTTCATAAGTTGAACTATTCGCTAATAATGGAACGCAGAAAAGGCATACTGATAGCCTAAATAAGGGCTTTTTTTATTATCTTTGTATGCTATAACTTCCTTTGGACTGGAAGGAAGTTTCTCCTTTCAAGAAATAAAATATTTTTCTATAGCAAAGAATCTATAACCGCAAGCTCTGATTATGAAACCGCAACTTTTGATTATGTAATCGCAAGTTCCGGTTATATAACCGAAGCTTGCGGTTATAGTTTTGTATGAAAGAAAAGAAAGTTTTCTCCTAATAGAGAGCAAGTTTTCTATTAATAGAGAAGAAGTTTTCTATTAATGGCCAACAGCACATCTATTAGTGAATCAGCTATGACCTAATATAAATCAATTAGCTGGATCTTTTTGTCTTTTTTTCTATGATTGACCAATCCCCTGAATAATAAGCTTGATTTAACTGACGAAGTTTGTCAGCATCTCCCTGGCGAATAAACAAATTCTCCATATCTTTATACAAATAAAACTGCAACCAATATCCTCGATTATATTTCTCGCGAATCGTTGAAGCCTGCATCCATTTGGCATACCACAAAGGATTTATTCCATATTGTCGAGCCACTTCTACGGCCTGATTAGCACGTTTCCAAATTCCTTCAGACATTCGTTTAGCCATAGCTGTAAAGTCTTTATAAGTAAACTTAGAAACATCAATTAACTCACATTTATCATCAATGCCAAGTTCTTTAAAGTCAATCACCGTCTCCATAATCGAATCTCCATCCAAATCATACTCTATATGATCAAAGAAGCCATTGTTATCAAGATCACTATAAAGTACAGTGGCAAATTTCTGCGGATCACGATTTCTCCACGAACGATCAAATCCCTGAAAATATTTAGCATTCTGGTCAATACGCCAAACTCCCGTTTCAGCCCCATAAAGATGTAACCTCCCATCAAAACGGCTGAGATAAAGACGAGCTTTACCCGAATTATCCATGTCCCATTCGCCACGATCTCCCGCAGCATCACTTTGACTATTATTATCAATGCCACCTTTACGCGTACCAATCTTAAACGGATCTTTAGGGTCGTAGAATTCTACGCGCTCCCACCGTCCACAATCATCATCTTCGTCATACACAAAATTGATACGGTCCCATTTACCCCGTTGAAAGATCAAATCCCATGCACTGTCATGATCCGGATAAACAAGCTCTGTCAATTGCCTGTAACGAGGATCAATAAAGAATTGGTCGGCTTCAGGCAATCCACGCATATTCTTAATCGGATGGACTTGATCACGATAGTCAAACCCTTCTCCCTGGAATCCTAAAGTAAAGTCAAAATCAAATTCATTGTTTGTCGTATTATCATTATCCAGGTCTACTGCTATCGACACCCAGTCGATAGTTCCTCCCAACTGACGGTTCTCATAATTTGAATCCTTTACTTTCGGAGAATCCAACAAACGAATAGCCATTTCGGACAGACCATCATTATCAGGATCGTAGAATAAAAATGGATTCTCCCAGTTTAAACGTAAGTCTCTCATGGCATACGTCGCAGTATGTATTTTCAAAAACGCAGTGCGCCCGCTATAATCCTGATAAAAATCAGATAATCCACTAAAGTCCCAACACTGCAGAGTAAAGTTATTCCAGTTGATATAGTTGAAAATATTATCATGATCCATATCCATCACAATCATAAAATGTCCGCCGGCATTATGTTCTTTCGGATATTCTATAACAATCTGCATATCTGCTTTCCCATCTCCGTCTTCATCTACCCAGTCAATGATTAAATCTCCCTGACCACCATAAATTCCATCTTTATTCCGGTCAATCAGCAAACAATCGTTCACCATATCTCCTTCCAGATCCCCTTCTTTCATATTACCATCATCATCCAGCCATAGAATCGGAGTATTATTATGTGTCATCGATTTAATTGCATCCGGTTTCCCATCTCCATTCAAATCAATATACTCCGGTTTGAAACCTGCGGGAGGAGACGGAAGTCGCATTGGTATTAACTGAGTATGTGAATTCCAATATGCCTTCTCGTTCTGCCCCCAACTATTACCGATTATCCCTATTAAAAAGACAAATACGGCACAACCTACTTTCAATAAATGATTTAATTTTCGCATAATAAAATATTAACTACTTATTCTTATATAATATCTCTCTTTTAATAAAACGCTTCCTGCTTTATCAATTCTTCCATCTTTCACACCATGATAAAAGCAGATTTGCACATTCCGGTATCCGAAAAGCAGATCCCCTTTGTTCTAATGAACCGGCAAATACATTAGGGGTCTGAAATTCTTCTTTCTCTCTATTATAAATAGATTTATAAATACAGTTTGACCCAATAATATACATATAATCACCACTTGGGTGTATGTAAACATAAGCATGCTCATTCTTATAGGAAGGAAAAACGTCTTGCTCCCTGTTCTTTTTTTCTGATACTCCAGATATAATAGGTCGTTTATTCATTAGCGAAGTCCGTCCGCTTGCAATGATTGTAGAAACAGTTTCTCTTTCAATACTGATTCGATGAATAACAGCACCGGAAGTACTAATGTACAGGCACTTTTCTATTCCGAATGTATCCAATAACAACCAATCGGATTTCGTATATCGAGTCCCTTTACAGATACGAGTATCTGTTTCTTCCAACAACTGCTCAGCTTCCTCGCCGAATTCCGGTCCATCTAAAGACGCTTCACTGTATTCGATGTTACAACCAGCCAACTCTAGCGTACAAAAACAGATTAAAAATGCTTTCTTCATGGTTTCTAAGTTTGTGTTTTTAGTTTATAATAGATTCATAAGATTATCAAGCCTGTCGCTCTGTTGAAGCAATGCAAAAATGAATAAAAGAGATGATAACCGTTTGAGAAAGCAGTCTTAATTTAATGACAACATCCCAAATAGGGACATATTTGGCACAATATAGGACTAATTATAAGGTGAACAATTCAAAGAGTAAAATCCACATACTGTCTAATAATGTTATACAGTTGTATAAACTTCTCTTAAATTACTATTAACTTTGACTAATTATCACAAAGGAATTACCATATTTACGGGTAATTTCTATCTTTGCATAATAGATCTAAGACAAAAAAACTATGTATAAAAACCTGTTAAGCTGGCTCACAATTCTGTTGGTGTTTCCTTCATGCACTGATAGCCGTCCCAATATATTAGTAGCATGTGAAGAAAACAATATAGGAAACTGTATTATTAAGTGGGAAACAAATCCAGCAATCGATGGACAGGTAAAAGTATACGCTTCCACCTCACCCGACCTGATTCCGGAAAGTTCTCCTGTAGCTATGGCCAATATTTCCGATGGTATGATGACTATCATTACCGAAAATCCGGCACAGCGTTATTATTACTTAATGGCATTCAATAACAAATACAGAACTGAGGTAGCACCCCGCAACATTAATATTACCGGTATTCAAAACTTTCGTGATCTGGGAGGATATAAATCCTCCGAAACAAGAAAAGAAACACGTTGGGGCATGATTTACCGATCTGCACAAATTGACAGTATCCCGCCTTGTGCACGCCAAGAACTGGCTAACATAGGAATCCGTACTATCATAGATCTTCGTTCCGAAAGGGAATATCGTAATAATCCACCATTAAATGATAAGAGATTTAAGATTCTACATATCCCTATCTTCACCGGTAATATAGAAAACATTCTTATAGGAATTCAACAGAAAAAAATAAAAACTGATACTATTAATCGGTTAATACAACAAATCAACCGAGAATTAGTAACCAATTACAAGTCACAGTTCAAACAAATATTCACCTACTTGCTTAATCCTGATCATTATCCGGTGGTAATTCACTGCACATCAGGTAAGGGACGTACAGGTGTTGTTTCCGCACTGTTATTAGCATCTTTAGGAGTCAATGAAGAGGATATTATGAAAGACTATCGTCTGAGCAATTATTATTTTAACATCGTGAAAGCCTCTAAATTTGCCTACAATTTACCCACCAATTCACAAGAAGCTATCACGACTATTTATTCCGCCAAAGAAGACTTTCTGAATGCTGCTAAAGAACAAATTGAAATGGAATATGGCAACGTACAAACTTACCTCAAGAAAGGAATAGGACTTTCTAATGAAGAAATAAAACAACTACGAAGCATTTTATTAACTAATATTAGATATTAACTAATAATAATATGAAGTCGCCACGCACAATTATCCGTTATCCTATATCTAATATCCATTAAATTAACTATCTTTGCAACCGAAATAAAAGATATACAGAGATTTAATGAAGACATTTGAAGAGCTTGGCGTTTCTCCGGAGATACGTAGAGCAATTGAAGAAATGGGATATGAGAATCCCATGCCGGTACAAGAAGAAGTGATTCCGTACCTTTTAGGAGATAATAACGATGTAGTAGCTCTCGCACAAACGGGGACAGGTAAAACAGCCGCATTCGGTTTGCCCTTGCTCCAACAAGTTGACGTAAATAAAAGAATTCCACAATCGCTTATCCTTTGCCCTACCCGAGAGCTTTGCCTCCAGATAGCGGGCGACCTGAACGATTATTCCAAATACATTGACGGATTGAAAGTGCTGCCTGTATATGGTGGCTCTTCTATCGATAGCCAGATACGCAGTTTGAAACGTGGCGTACATATTATTGTTGCCACTCCCGGACGTTTGCTTGACCTTATGGAACGGAAGACAGTTTCACTGTCTACCATTCGTAACGTAGTGATGGACGAAGCGGACGAAATGCTGAACATGGGATTCACAGACAGCATCAACGCGATTCTTGCGGACGTTCCTCAAGAACGTAACACATTGTTATTCTCGGCTACCATGAGTCCGGAGATCGCTCGCATCTCGAAGAATTATCTACGTAATGCAAAAGAGATCACTATCGGACGCAAGAATGAAAGTACCAGTAACGTCAAACATGTCGTTTATACCGTACATGCTAAAGATAAATACGAAGCACTGAAACGCATCGTCGATTATTATCCGCAAATTTATGGCATCATCTTTTGTCGTACCCGCAAGGAAACGCAGGAGATTGCAGATAAATTGATGCAGGAAGGGTATAATGCCGATTCACTGCATGGAGAACTGTCACAAGCGCAACGGGATGCAGTAATGCAGAAATTCCGTATTCGTAACTTGCAATTATTGGTTGCTACCGATGTAGCTGCCCGTGGATTGGATGTAGATGATCTAACGCACGTCATCAACTATGGTCTACCAGATGATACGGAAAGTTATACTCACCGTAGCGGACGTACAGGACGTGCCGGTAAAACAGGAACTTCCATCGCTATCATCAACCTTCGCGAGAAAGGGAAAATGCGTGAAATAGAACGTATCATCGGCAAAAAATTCATCACTGGAGAAATGCCGACTGCTTCGGAAATTTGCCAGAAACAATTGATTAAAGTAATCGATGACTTGGAAAAGGTGAAGGTAAACGAAGATGATATTGCGGATTTCATGCCGGAAATTTACCGTAAACTGGAATGGTTGAGCAAAGAGGATTTGATCAAACGAATGGTATCACATGAGTTTAACCGCTTCTCTGAGTATTATCGCGGACGTGCAGAAATAGAACAACCTTCTGACAGTCGTGAACGCAGAGATAGGAATGGCAGAGAAGGTAATGCTGAGAAGAGAAACCGAAAAGGAGCTCCCGGTTTCACTCGTTTATTCATCAACATGGGTAAAACTGATAATTTCTTCCCTAATGAACTTATCAGCCTGCTAAACAGCAACACACGCGGACGTATCGAACTAGGACGTATTGACTTGATGCAGAACTTTTCTTTCTTTGAAGTCCCGGAAAAAGAAGCAAACAACGTTTTAAAAGCACTGAATGGTGTGAAACGAAACGGACGTAAAGTTGTCGTAGAAGTAGCAGGTGATGAGAATGGAAAAGGGCGGGAAAGTAACGGTCGTTCCAGCGATTATAAGGGAGGTAAACGATACGGTAAAGGTGAGGAACGTACTTCTTCACGCAACGAGAATAAAGATAGAAAAGCCAAAGATTCCTCACCGGCCAGAGGTGGTGCAAAGAAAGAAAAGCCAAGTCGAGAAGTTCGTGGTTATTCCGATGCACGCGGACCCCAAAAGAAGGATGACTGGAAACAGTTCTTCAAAGATGAAGAGCCCGATTTCAGTGAAGAGGGATGGGCACGTAGAAAACCTAAAAAATAAAATATCGGTGAACAACTGAGGAATCCGGTATTAGAAAAATAGAAAGAACTTTCTGTCTTTATCGTTTATCAATGAATATAACTAAGTAAAGCTACAGAAAGTTCTTTTTTTATGTCCTACTGAAAGAAATCTAAATCTTGATACATAAACTATGCTTTTGTCTCTAACAAACCTTAGAAGTCCTTTTCACTGATAAGATTTATTTTATCTAACAAAATTGGCTACCACCACACTACAAATTTACAATCTCCAATTTAGATATTTTACGTATTCATCGACTCTTCTTCTGAAATAGCCTGAATATCTTTCCTCTTCTGATTTCTATACTGCTTAGGAGTCATCTCAAACTTCTGAGCAAACACCTTATAAAATGTTCCTCTATTTGTAAATCCGGTTTTATCCATAAATTCTTCAATAGAAAGCTGTGTAGTAAGCAACAGACGCTCTACAATAGTCAGACGGTATTCCCGGATAATATCAGCAGGAGTCTTGTCAGTGATATTCTTTAATCGCCGATAGAATTGCCGCGTACTATATCCCAAAGAGTTACTAAGTAGTTCTACCGATAATTCTGAATCTTGGACATGGCTGTCGATATTCTGCATCATCTTTTCAAAGAAAGCCTTATCTTCTTTATGCAAGAAATGACCATCATTCAATTCAAAAGCACTTAATACTGAACTATAATATTCTTTCAGATCTTCTTCACGCTGCATAAGCCTTTTCACTACCTTTTCTAGGTATTCTACATTAAAAGGTTTTGTAATATAAGCCTCAGCACCTGATTCGATACCTCGCGTCTGCTCGTCGATATTATTAAGTGCCGACAAGAGAATCAAAGGAATACGATTTAGCTGTTTATCCGATTTTAATTTCTTAGCAAACGACATTCCATCCATTCCAGGCATCATTACATCGGAGATAATCAAGTCCGGCAACTGGAGAGTCAATTGTTTCAAGGCCTCATCTGCATTATACAAAGGAACAACATTGTATTTTCTGACGAAAATCTCTGTTACAAACCACAACATAGAAGGATCATCATCTATAATCATAATGGTTTGTTTGTTCTTATCATATTCAGATGAAGTATTCTGAAGCTCTATTATCTGTTCGTCAGAAGGAAGAACCGGTTCTTCTGCCAAATTCTCTTCCTCAACTTCGGCAGTTACTTCCAACATAGGTAATATTACCTCAAAAGTTGTTACTTCATTCGGTATACTGGATACATGGATCTGTCCGTTCAGCAAAGTCACCATACTATGACAGATTGCCAATCCTAACCCATTTCTCGGAGAAATGCCATTCTTATTTTGCTCCTCAAAGTTATCCAGAATCTTATAACGGTCGAAAATCTTAGTAAGATCAGCCTTTTCTATACCTTTCCCAGTATTGGAAATACGAAAATAAAGTTGTTCTTCGCTTACAAATAGTTCAACCGCGATAGAACCACGCTCCGGAGTATATTTGAATGCATTAGAAATCAGATTACTCACAATCTTACTCAAGCAACTAATATCAGTATTCCAATTTACACCTTCTTCTAGTTGTAAACGATAGTTTATACTCCGACTTTCAACCAATTCCCCAAACGATCCAGCAATGGTACGCACCTGTTCCGTAACGGGAATATGCTTAATATTAAGTTGCTTATTACCCGTCTCCAAACGCCGGAACTCGATCAATTCCAATATCAGTGCATTCAACTTCAATGCATTTTGCTGAATCATGGAAGCATATTTATGAATGTAACCGTCTACTTTACTATAAGAAAGGATTTTCTCACAAGGTCCGCTAATCAATGTCAGTGGAGTACAGAACTCGTGAGTGATATTAGTAAAGAATCGTAATTTCGACTCATACAGCTCTTCACGTTGTTGCTGGTTCATTTGTTCAATCATCACATTACGCTTCATGCGATAGCGATTTACTACAAGCCAAATACAACCGGTCGCAAGTGCACTAAAAAGAATGAAATAAACAATATAAGCATAGATAGTCATATACCAAGGAGGAATAATCCGAATAATCAGTGAATATGGCTGACTCTCTTTTCCTGTAATATTGCTCCGATATTTCACCAACAAAGTATATTCTCCCGGAGATAAATTAGAGAAAACAGCCCTAGTTGAAAGTCCATTATCAATCCAGCTATCACTTAACTCATCTATTTTATAGGAATATGTATAGTTATTTCCATTAATATGATCGACAGCAAGGAAGGAAAGATTAAAGAAGTTCTGGCTATAGTCCAGTACCAATGTCTCCTGTTTATCTCCTTTCAAGAAGTCGTATATGTTATATTCTTTACCAAAAATAGACAAGCGGTTGAAATATAATGCAGGCATATATTCTTCAGAAGTACGCTCGTTCTCAGTAATTGTAATAAATCCATTGGTTCCACCAAAAAATAAGGTGCCTGTATATTGATCTTTGAAGAAAGCCCCGTCGCTAAATTCTGTCACTTCCAAACCACTTTGCCGACGATATGTCTGTACAGTATTATCTCGTACATTGAACCTCGCCATCCCTTGATTGGTACTCAACCAAAGATTATTTTCTCTACCCTCCAAAATACCATGAATCGTATTATTCGGAAAACCATCCATTTGATTATACACCCGATATTCCCCCTGATGTAACCTCGCTAGACCAAAACTCGTACCGAACCAATATCCTTCATCATTTTTATAAATAGCAAAAATATCATTTACCATCTGGTTCTTCACTACATCGTCAATGCGGCAAGGTGTCAATTGACAGGTATGCGTATTCATTTTATAAGCACCATATCCCCGGTTACCAAACCAAATAGTCGAATCGTTTTCCTGGAAAGAAACAAAAAAATAGTTCGAAGCTCTTTTCCCACCATCCAAAACAAAACGCTTGGCAGATTTCACCTTAAATCCGTAGCTGGAAGTATCCAGTATTATTTTAACAATCCCTTCCCCAACTGTAGCAATCCACAATGTACTATCATTGGTCTCCAGAATGGAATGGACATATTTCACAGTCCTATCATCTGCCCACACCGGGAATTCTTTTATTTTTTTTTCGGGATACGAGTAATAATTAAGCCCGTTCTCCGTACCAATCCACAAACGATTCCACCGGCTTGAAGCAAAACTATAAATAGAATTATGCGCTAAAGAGCTATTAGCAGTTGAAAACCTCTCTACTTGCGATGTTGTTTTTCCATCCTGATTAAAATTCATCATTTTTAAAATTCCATCACCTTTTGTTCCAACCCATAAAGATTTCTCCTGATCCAGAAACAAAGAGCGTACCGGATTATTTACCCGATATTCAGGCGCATTCAGAAGTACATTTTGAATGGAAAATTCATTAGTGAAACACATATAAATCCCTTGTCCGTCGGTTCCTACCCAGATAATATCCTGAAACCGATCCTTCATCAGACAAAAAATACCTGACTGAATATTGATAGGATGTATCGCATACTTTGACTTCGAATTCGATAAATACTCCAATCGAATCAATCCGCTATTTTTAAAGCCGATGAAGAAATCATTTTTTTGTTTAATGATAGAGGAGACTTCTCCCCGGCGATGTATTTCTTCTTCTAAGTCTGCCACATAATATATCCTGCGGTTACGCAATTCACATTCATAAAGCGAATAAGTATTATCTATAAAATAAAGCATCCCATCTTCCACAAAAGCCCATAATATGGGCTCAGGATGATTAAAATAGTTGCAAGGTATTAAAGAAACCTGATCTCCATTTTTCTCTATCATATAACTCCGGTTATCATTGCCCGAAGAGAACACCCAAAGAATGCCAGAGCTATCAATTTTCAACTGTTGAACTTTCTCAAAATTGATCTTCTCAACATTAAGTCTCTGAAAATCTTTGGCTCCCGGATAATAATAGTATATATAGCCATCATCTTTAATAATAAAATAATCACCATCCGGACTTTTATCCATAAAGTTTATGTCCTTGAACTGTTTAAAACTCTGTATCGTTTGATGACGAGTGTCAAAACGGTCCAGACCATAATTTGTCTGTATCCACATTACATCTTCTTCGCCTTCCATCACTCTATCTATTAGATTGCCGGAAAGACGATTATTTAAGTTAGCAGATTTATATAATCCCAGATAATTACCATCATAAACGTTCAATCCATCACAAGAACCGATCCATATCACTCCATGACTATCTTGGCACATGGAAAGAATAGCACTGTTAGACAATCCGTTCTTACTTGAGAATTGTCGTAACGTATATGAAGCATCTGCCTTCGGAGCGATCAAAAGGAGAGAAATAATTTGCAACAAAGTAGTATTAAAAAAAAATCTCTTTTTTATCCTATAGTTGTGTTTCTTCATGAAGTGGTTTCCTAATTTAAAAACGTGATGTCCAATTTGTCGGAAAGATATGTAAAATAAGGAAAAACTCCAAAGCCTATGCAGAAAAATCACCTGTAATGTCTCCTTTTTGGCTCAACAGGAGTACGTATTTAGGACATATATATATATTCTGACGCCATTTAAGCAACAACAAACATAAATGTCACAGCTTCGTATATGCTTTTTTATCAAATTACGATAACTTTGCACCGTCGTCTGAGATTAAACTTTGAATTTAATATAATTATCAATACAATATGAAATCACTGTGTCTTTTATTAAACGTTGTATGTGTAGCATCACTCGCCAGTTGCGTCTCAACAAAACAAGCAGAGCCTAATTTAAATTTGGAGAGAGCTCAGCAAACACTGGATTCTCTTTATCAAAATTATAGTGCAACCAATACTTGCTTACTTCGTGAAAACTATCCTTTCAACGAAAATCATAAAGTGACCTATTTAGCGTCGGAAGAGCAAGCAAATATACCTAATCAATATTCTTATTTATGGCCTTACTCGGGTACGTTTTCAGCAGTTAATGCCTTATTGGAGACCACCCAAGATAAGAAATACTTAAAGTTATTGGAGAATCAGGTATTACCGGGATTAGAAGAATATTTTGATACCGAACGGACTCCAAATGCATATGCATCTTATATACGGACTGCTCCTACTTCAGATCGCTTTTACGATGATAATATCTGGCTAGGCATTGATTTTACTGATACTTATCAAGTTACTAAAGATCCCAAATATCTGGATAAAGCCAAATTAATATGGGAATTCATTGAAAGTGGAACAGATAGTTTACTGGGTGGAGGTATCTATTGGTGTGAGCAAAAGAAGGGATCTAAAAATACTTGCTCTAATGCACCCGGATCTGTTTATGCATTAAAACTATTCAAAGCAACTAATGACAGTGCCTATTTTAAGAAAGGTAAAGAGTTATACGAATGGACACAAAAGAATCTGCAAGATTCAACAGATTATCTTTATTATGATAATGTACGCCTTGACGGTAAAATAGGAAAAGCTAAATTTGCTTACAACAGCGGTCAAATGATGCAATCAGCAGCCTTATTATATCAATTAACACAAAATCCCACTTATTTAAAAGATGCTCAAAATATAGCTAAAGCATGTCATAACTATTTCTTCACAGACTTTATTCCTTCTACAGGAGCGCCTTTTAAAATGATAAAGAAAGGAGATATATGGTTTACTGCTGTTATGCTTAGAGGATTTATCGAACTATACAATACAGATAATAATAAAACCTATATCGATGATTTTAACAAAAGCTTATCTTATGCTTGGGAGAATGCCCGGGACGAGAAAGGCTTATTCAACACGGACTTAAGCGGTAATAACAAAGATGACAAAAAATGGTTATTGACACAAGCAGCTATAGTAGAAATGTACGGACGTCTTGCCGCTATTAAATAAGAAATGAGCCAATAGACTTTAATTATGAGAATAAGGTAGGTTAGGATGATTGCCTATTATCAATAAATAAATTTATATGATTATCTTAATATAGAAAAAATAGAGGATAACAAATTAAAAAGAATAGATTATGATTACGGATAAGGTATTAAGATTGTTTTTCCTATTTATGAGTGTTGTTTGCTACTCCAACTTATGGAGTAGTGAACTTCAACCTCGACAACAACACAATCACTACATAAATAATCGCTACCCTCTACAACGTAAGGCTTTTATTGAACTTCCATTGGGAAGCATTAAAGCCAAAGGATGGTTACAAGAAATGCTAATACGCCAAAAGAATGGGGCAACAGGGCGTATGGATGAACTTTATCCACAAGTTATGGGAAGTCGCAATGGATGGCTGGGAGGAGACGGAGACCAATGGGAAAGGGGGCCTTATTGGATTGACGGACTTCTCCCATTAGCCTACATCCTGAATGATCAGGAACTAAAAAACAAAGTACAACCTTGGGTAGAATGGGCATTGAAAAGCCAACGTGAAAATGGATTTTTCGGACCGGAGAAAGATTATCCCGGAGAACCGGGTCTCCAACGTGACAATTCTCACGACTGGTGGCCTAGAATGGTAGTTCTGAAGATTCTACAACAATATTATTCTGCTACCAATGACCAACGGATACTCTCATTTATGAGCCGTTATTTCCAATATCAATTAAAGACATTACCAGAAAAACGTTTGGGGCACTGGAGTTTCTGGGCAGAATTTCGTGCTTGTGATAATCTACAAGCTGTATATTGGTTATACAATCTCACAGGAGAACCATTCTTATTAGACTTAGGCAAGTTAATCCACAGCCAAAGTTTCAGCTTTGTAGATATGGTGCAACGGGGGGACTTGAAAAGAATAAATACTATTCATTGTGTGAATCTGGCTCAAGGAATCAAGGAACCGATTATCTACTACCAGCAAGAACCGGACAAGAAATATATTAATACTGTAAAAGAAGCTTTTAAAGATATCCGTCAATTCCATGGACAACCACAAGGGATGTACGGTGGAGATGAAGCACTCCATGGTAATTGTCCTACTCAGGGTTCTGAATTATGTTCTGCTGTTGAGTTGATGTATTCTTTGGAGAAGATGATGGAAATTACCGGTGATATTGACTTTGCGGACCATCTGGAAAGGATTGCTTTTAACGCTCTGCCAACACAGGTATCAGACGATTTCATGACTAAGCAATACTTCCAACAAGCCAATCAAGTAATGATAAGCCGCCACCGAAGAAATTTCGATCAGGAACATGGAGGGACAGACCTGACTTTCGGAATATTGACCGGATATCCATGTTGCGCCTCTAATATGCACCAAGGATGGCCCAAGTTTACACAAAACTTATGGTATGCTACTCCGGATAATGGACTTGCAGTGATGGCTTATTCTCCTTCTGAAGTAACCGCTAAAGTGGGTGATGATTGTGTAGTGACTATCAGTGAAGATACCTATTATCCAATGGATGATAAAATAAGTTTTACCATACAAGAGATAAAAAACAAGAAAAAAAAGACTACTTTTCCTCTCTATTTGCGTATACCCAAATGGTGTAAAAAAGCAGAGATATGTATCAATGGAAAACCGGACCAATCTACTGAAGGAGGAAAGATGGTAATCATCAATCGTACGTGGGCCAAAGAAGACCGAATCGACCTACATCTCCCAATGGATATTTCAACCAGTACTTGGTATGAAAATGCTGTAGCAATAGAAAGAGGTCCATTGGTTTATGCACTTAAGATGGAAGAAAAATGGGAGAAAAAGGAATTTAACGAGCCTTGGTACGGTCCTTATTATTATCAGGTAACTTCATCAGAACCGTGGAATTATGGACTTATTAGCTTTGACCGTAATAAAGTAAATGAGGTTGCCAAGATAAATATAGATCCGGCTAAACAAAAATCAGAATTTCCCTGGAATACAGAGAATGCACCTATTGAAATTAAAATGAAAGCGAGAATTATACCGACCTGGCAACTTTATAATGAAATGGCTGGTCCTCAACCATTCTCCTTCTGTAGTGGTGCTGAAGGGACTGAAAAGGAGATTACATTGATTCCTTATGGATGTACAACACTTAGAATTTCAGAATTTCCTATCGTAGGAAAATAAAAAAGATATAGAAGAGTGGGCCCGGATGAAAAATAAAACTCATCCGGAACTTTTCTGAGTTGTTATTCTATTCATTAATAGAGGTGGAAAAATTTTATGCCCGCAACGCTGATAAAGCTATTAACTTATTACAAAATATTTCCGATATCTTTTTGCCTGCGCATAAATAGAGAGCATTCTCACATAACAATTAAAATGTAAAAACAATCATGGCAAGAGGTTTTGGTATAGGGATTCTTTGGAGGAATGTCATTTGTAAAAGGATAAGCTCTTTTTGAGAAATAGGATATAATGAGCAATGCTGAAAAATTCGAAGTGATGAATTTTATTACTTCAAGAGTTATTTTTTAGAAATGGAGAATAATATGCAAAATTAAAATACTTATATTTGCAAATGTTGCAACCCAAAACATCAAACATTGAATATTACACCATAACAATCTAACAAAAATGAAAAAGTATTTCCTTTTATCCTTATTCGCTTGTTACTTATCATTAAGTGCACAGGCACAAAAAAGCGTGGAACTGGATTCTCCCAATGGAGATATCAAAGTATCCATTCGTCTTGCCGATAAAATCTATTATGATGTATCTTGTAATAATGAGGTTTTATTGAAAGACAATTCACTAAAGCTTAAGCTGAAAAACCAAACTTTAGGAGAGCAACCTAAGCTAGCAGGACAGAAACGAGCTAGTATTAAAGAAGAATTGACTCCTATAGTACCGTTAAAGTATTCATCTGTAAACAACGAATACAACCAACTTTTGCTTAATTTCAAAGGCAACTATTCCGTAGAGTTCCGCGCATTCAACGATGGAATCGCTTATCGTTTCATCACTCGACAGAAGGGAGATATCGAAGTATTCGGAGAAGATTTTTCATTGCAATTCCCTGCAGATTATTTGTTACACTTACAACAACCGGGAGGATATAAGACTGCTTATGAAGAGCCTTACACACACGTTACGAGCACATCATGGCAACCTTCAGACAAAAGATCTGTGCTTCCAATACTCATTGATACAAAGAAATCATACAAGATTTTGATCAGTGAATCCGACTTATCGGATTATCCTTGTATGTTCTTGCAAAGTACAGGGAATAACGGTGTAGCTTCTGCTTTCCCTAAAGTACCCCTTGAATTCGGTGACGATGGAGACCGTAGTCTCAAAATCCTGAAAGAAGCAGATTATATCGCAAAGACTAAAGGTCAAAGAAATTTTCCATGGCGTTATTTTGTGATTACAAAGGATGATAAGCAGATATTAGAAAATACAATGACCTATAAATTGGCTACCAAAAACCAGTTGCAGGATGTGTCATGGATCAAACCGGGACAAGTAAGCTGGGAATGGTGGAACGGAGCTACTCCTTATGGACAGGATGTGACATTTAAAGCAGGTTGTAACCTGGAAACATACAAATACTTTATTGACTTTGCATCTAAATTCGGTATTCCTTATATTATTATGGATGAGGGTTGGGCAAAAAGTACTCGTGACCCTTATACTCCTAATCCGGATGTAGACCTTCATGAATTGATTCGTTACGGAAAAGAAAAGAATGTAGGTATTGTTCTATGGCTGACATGGTTGGTAGTAGAGAAGAACTTCGATCTATTTAAAACATTCAATGAATGGGGAGTAAAAGGAGTGAAAATTGACTTTATGGACCGTAGCGACCAGTGGATGGTGAACTTTTACGAACGAGTTGCTCAAGAGGCTGCCAAACATCATTTATTTGTTGATTTCCATGGCTCATTCAAACCTGCCGGTTTGGAATATAAATATCCGAACGTGTTATCCTACGAAGGAGTGAGAGGTATGGAACAAATGGGTGGTTGTGTACCGGATAATAGTGTTTATCTGCCTTTCATGAGAAACGCAGTAGGCCCCATGGACTACACCCCGGGAGCTATGATCAGTATGCAACCAAATATTTACCGTTCCGAACGTCCAAACTCAGCAAGTATCGGTACACGTGCTTACCAGATGGCTCTGTTTGTTATTTTCGAAAGTGGATTGCAGATGTTGGCAGATAACCCTACTTTATACTATCGCAATGAAGATTGTACACGTTTCATTACTCAAGTTCCTGTTACTTGGGATGAAACAGTTGCGCTGGATGCTAAAGTAGGTGAATACGTAATTGTAGCCAAACGTAAAGGAGAAAAATGGTACATCGGTGGAATGACCAATAATAAAGAAAATGAAAGACAGTTTGAAATTAACCTTGATTTCCTGAAAGATAATAAGACTTATCGTCTTACTTCATTTGAGGACGGTGTCAATGCAGGACGTCAGGCAATGGATTACCGGGTTAATTCTTCAGACGTTAAGAAAGGACAGAAAATTTCTGTTAAAATGGCTAGAAACGGAGGATTTGCAGCTGTTTTGGAATAAATCATTTGGTATTTGATCACTATAGATGATAAAAAAACTACGGTAATATGTATTGCCGTAGTTTTTTTGTTTTGCTTCGAAAGTATTATTCCAAAGTGTATGGTTTACGATAGTCGTAATGAAGCTTCTTTGTCGCTTCCGGATCGTTTACAAATTTCTGTACGATAGGATTCCATTGTAGAGGTCTATTGAGCTCATAGGCAATGTTACCCAATGTACATACTGTGCAAGAACTATGTCCCACTTCAACAGGAACATTCGGATCACGACGTGAACGAATGCAATCGATGAAGATTTGATAATGCGGTACATTGGTTTCATAAACAGCCTTTTCATCGACTTTTTTAGGCATGAATTCAGGAGAAGAAGCTAGGAACTCACCACGACACACTTGAATCCAACCGTTTTCACCGATAATCTTGATTCCTTGTTTACCACCGTCAAACTTTTGTTGTGTCATCTCAATACCGTTGTCATAACGGAAAGTAAGACAGTCATAAGGACTTGCCGATGGTGGAAGAATCTCCACTGGACCAGAGCCATCTTTTCCAATAGCCCATTGACCGATATCAAACATATGTGCTCCCCAGTCAGTAGTATAACCACCACCCATTCCTTGATACCAACGCCATGCTCCCCAGCATTCATCACCTCCATTTTCATTGAGCAATGGGTTCAATTCATGGTTGTAATGCCATTTTGTATCCAAAGGACCAAGCCATAAGTCCCAATCAAGTCCTTGCGGAACATCTTGCTTCGGTAGATCGTATGGTTTAGGTCCATCTCCCACATGAGCTTTCATAAGTGATATTTTACCCAACAGTCCTTCGCGCGCAACGTTGGCGGCATGGATGAATTCGTTCATGGAACGTTGCATACTACCCACTTGCAAGATTCGGGCATTTTCACGGACAGCTTTAACCAATTGTTGTCCTTCGTAGATGGTGAATGTAAGCGGTTTTTCGATATATATATCTTTCCCTGCACGACAAGCAGCAATTGCCATTAATGCATGTTGGTGGTCGGGACTTGCAATAACTACAGCGTCAATGTCCTTGCGGGCAAGCAGTTCCTCATAGTGGATATACATGTCCAGCTTGTTCTTAATACCTTTATCCGCATAATACTTAGTCACGCGGTTTTGGAAACGGTCACGTTTGATGTCATAAACATCACAACCAGCCACAATACGTACCTCAGGGATAGTAATGAAACCTGCCATGAGATGAATAGCCTGTTGTCCCAAACCGATGAAACCGATATTAATTTTATCGTTAGCCTCAGTTTTTTTAGATTTTCCCGGAACCGGAACTGGGGCAGCAGATGCCGACCAAGGTGCAATTAAAGAAGAAAGTCCAATTGCTGATAATCGCAAGAAGTCTTTTCGAGTCATTTTAGAGTTCATGTTACCTACTAATTTTTTTAAGGTTAAAAATAAGAATAATTAGAAATTGGTCTAAAGTTATATGTTTTTTTTAGAATACGTATAAATAGATCTCTTTTTATGAAATAACCGAAAAGAATTTATTGTTTTCACTGCTATTGGATTATGTCTAGCACTCATCCAAAACGATTGTCAGTACATCTATTCAAGAATCCAAACACGTGTACCTGTTCTACCCTTCGGATGATAGAATTCGTTGAATTATTAGCATAAAAGAGATTAAATTATTACTTTTGAACATTTTCCGACTATAAAGTAATAAAGCTCTTTACTAAATATAAACAATATAACTTAGAGAAATAAAGATGAGAAAGGTTAATAGATTCGCAATCTGGGCATTTGCTCTGTCAAGCTTACTGCTTTCTTCTTGCGTGACGAAGGTAAAAGAAAATCAATCCCAACCGACAGTATCCATAAATCCACTACCGGTAAAGTTTGGAGATCCTTATGTATTATTGGCTTCAGACGGTATGTATTATATGTATGGAACCGGCGGTGGAGCTGTAGATGGCTTTAGTGTATATTCCTCGCCTGATTTGGTGAACTGGAAGGATGAAGGACAGGTTTACCGGGGTAACATCGAAGGTTCATGGGCAGTAGCCAACTTTTGGGCACCAGAAGTATATGAACGAAATGGTAAGTTTTATATGCTGTTCAGTGCAGACTGGAAAGTAAACCCAACAAAAGAATTGGAGAATTTCCGTATTGGAGTAGCTGTAGCCGACAAGCCAACTGGTCCCTTTAAAGAGCTTTCTTCAGCTCCTCTGTTCGACCCGGGTTATCCTGCAATTGATGGTAATCTGATAGATACCGAAGATGGGCGTACCTTCCTGTATTATTCCCGTTGCTGCTATAAGAACCCGGTAGAAAGTGAAATTGCAGAACAGGCCAAAAAAGAAGGCAAATTTGATGAAATAGAAGAAAGCTGGATTTATGGTATTGAGGTAAAACCTGATTTAACAGAGGTAATTGGTGAACCGATCCTGTTGCTCCGTCCACCGCTAAAATTGGATGATAAGCAATCCGAATGGGAAAGCCGTTCCGTAACTACCGGAGAGGTAAATCGGCGTTGGTCGGAAGGTCCTTATACCTTTAAGAAAGGGGACACTTACTATATGATGTATTCGGCTAATTATTTCGGGGGAAAGAATTATGCAGTAGGTTATGCTACCTCCAAGAACCCACTCGGCCCATTTATCAAATCGCCTGATAACCCGGTGTTGGAAAAGAACATAGAAAAAGGCGGTATTGTGACAGGTACCGGACACAACAGTGCTACCTGGTCGAAAGATGGTAAACAGATGTATTGCGTTTATCATGGCCGTACGGAAAAAACAGGAAATGAGCGCGTAGTCTTTATCGACAAAATGGGTGTGGATGAAAATGGACGACTGTATGTTGAGGGTCCTACCACTGCACCAGAATAAAACACTTAATCCTGTTTTAACCCAACAATAGAATTCCCCGGAATTGCTCCAATTCCATCAAACTTTATTTTGAGAAGATCACTCTTTGATGGCAATATCCTTCCATAATATTGAGATAGACCATCTCTCGTATATTGAAGGAGATAATATTTTATGATGCAATTCCGGGAAAATCATTTAAATAACGTAAGTTCAATATAAACTCAAAAAAACAGTAAGTCGTCCGTCATAGACAAAATTAAGTTCAATGGCGGATTTCTTTTCAAAGAAACAATATGCTGCTATAGCCTCCAATTAATTGACAATGAAGTTATTGAACGAACAGTGTCTAAAATGTCAATCTGTGCAATATTCTTCAACTCGTCATTGACCGTCTCAATCAAGGCTCTTTCTCTAAGCAGTAATTTAAGGCTGTGGAAGGGTTCTGTGAGACGATTGAAATGAATTTGTAAGTTTGGAAGTTATAAGTCTTTTCTCTGATATAAACTATACTTTCTTTTTTTCTTGTAGCAATTCTTCTATAGTTTTTTTATAATCTTCTCCCATACTTTTACGGTATTCAATAATAAATATGGAATAGATCTTAGAAAGATTTGCAAAATCATTCAATTTCTTATAAGAACGTATGCAATATGACAAAGCTGTTTCATTGAGAGGATCTCTTCGCAAAATAATGAAACAAATTCGCAACACATAAGAATACTCATTCCGTTGATAATATATAGGCAGATCCCTAGGCAACAAAGAGAAAATTATATCTTCCGAACACTGTTTGTATTTGTCATACAAAGAATACTCCTCGTTTTCCAGCAACCGCCCTCTTTCCCATATATTCAGGAAAGCCCCACAAGACTGTGGATGTGTAGCTAAATGATTATGCAAACTGAAGTAATCACAGTAACAGATATCTGTATCTATTGAGATTTTGAAAATACCTCTCTCATAGACAAGTTTGATACCATCCAACTCCGACAATGCCTTACGAAGATTACTAATAGTCACACCTTTCAGATTCTTTGCCTTGTCTTCCGACTTATCAGGCCAGAAAATCTCATTTAACGAAGAAGAATTAACACCTTCTCCTTTTCCCGTACTATCTAACAAGATATATAAAAAGATGTATTTCAGTTTCTTGCTAAATAGATAAGTAATGTCACGTCCGGTCCTACCATAAATCGTGAATCGGCCATACACATAGATCTTATTACATTCTGCTTGCCGCTTGACTAGCGGACTTATACTTGCCGAACCAGAAATATCTTCTTCATCTCTCTTTATGCTATTTGGGAAATAAATATCTGATGAAACATCAGTGATAGTTTTATTATTACTGTCCCTAGTTCCTTTCTTTTTTCGGAGAACATATATAAATACTATCCCCCCAAGAAGTAGTACCAACAATGCTAAAGAGGAGAGAAACCATTTCAAAGACCCTATACTACCCTTTTCCATAGAATAATATTCCATTTCGGCACTACCGACAGGAGGAGCCGCCAACGTATAAACTACTGCTTTTACCTGCTTAGCGTATTCATCTACTTCCTGAGTCACACAATAGAACTCATTTAGTACCGGATTATGAAACAATGAAACTGTAGACTTAATGGAACCGGAAATGAAAGGGATAGAGTCACCCAATTGTTCCATATCACCATTTTCTACTGATATCCGGTACAGCTCCAAATAAGTAGATTTAATATATTCAGCATAACGAATGGTATACAATGATTTCTCGTCTTCTGATAAAATCATTTGTTCGGACGGCACTCTTTTTTCTTCGATCGGATGACTCCAATATTTCTCAATAGTCCGTCGCTCCAGATCTACTCCATATAAATCATTATAATAATCATGACCGATACTCTGATCACCGGACTCATTACCAACTCCTCCATAAATATACAGATAGTTCCCTTTTCCGGAAGATACCATTGAGGAGTAAAAACGCGGTGCTATATTATCTCCTTCAAAGTGAAGCGTATCCCATCTGTCCTCCGATGCATTATACGTTAGAAATCTATTGCTATACAATCTGTTACCGAACCCACCGAATACCAAATAACGATTATTGTGTTTATCCCAAAAGCCATTATGATGATGTAACTGAACCTTGGTAAATGCTTTGCCTAACGGTTGCCACATAAGAGTTGATTGATCTAAAGAAGCCATCGTAATACTTCCTATCGGCAAGTTATTGATTTCATAAGCACAGATGTTTCCGGTTGCTCCATTGATATAGTTCGTACCCAACTGCATTTTTACCGGCATTTCATTGGCATAAGGTCTTTTCAAAGATCTCTTTGTATCTACCTGGTAAGTGAAGAAAGAGTCTGGAGTGATAAACTGTATTTCTTGTGCTTCAACATTAAATTTGGCTCCCATAGATATGGACGAATTAAATGTTGCCACTCGTTTCCAATGATAAGAATCATTAATTAACCAATAGGGATTTATCACCGTTCCTCTTATTTTACCTTTACTGTCATGCACAAGACTCCCTTTACTTTCATTCAACAGAAAACTATAATCCTCCGCTTTATCCGACACTCTCAATTTCCTGATCGAAAAAGCCGGAACATCTACTAGATGTTCTCTTCGTCCGAAAATAAACATAGGTTGTACATGCTGCAACTGCGTCACAAGTCCGATATCGCCATTAGTACTCTGACTGCCTATCGCCATTCTGCTTCTTCCTGACAAAAAATCTATATGCAGTTTCACCCTCAGCCAGTGCGATATAATCGAATCATTAGGCATGGTAATAGCAATGTGGTTCTTTTTTCCCTCTGTATTGAACTTAAAAATACTTGTCTCATTATTCACAGAAGTATAGGTCAAACTATAAGCATCATGGTTTTCAGGATCAATCAAATGAAGCAAATAACCGAATGTATCGCTTTGAGATATTTTCAGATCAAATTCAATATCAACATAATCGGAAAAGACTGGCAGTTTATCCTTATCAAAAAGAGTGTAAGAAGTCCGTTGCTCAATAGGTAATTTATTTCCATAGAACATTAAACCCTGAGCGTTTAAATGAGGAATTGCAATTAGTAGTATTATCAGTTGAATAAATAAAAACTTATATTTTGTGTTGACAGCCATAATATTAGGACTTACTTTGAGACAAAGATAGAATTTATAATGATAGAATTAAAGAAAATCCGCAATTAATTAACCCGAATTTAATCCCCCTATTAATAGCAGTTACGTTTCTTTGCCACGAATTAATCTAAAAAATCATTGCAATGAAAAGAAACCACTTACTCATTTTCTTACCAGTACTTTTCTTATTGATATTTATTTGTGAAAACAGCAATGCTCAAACTACAGAGCAGAAACAACAGAGTACAAACTATGCACATTTAGTAGACACTCGTATCGGAAGTGAAGGCAACGGACTAAGTTGTGGATACACTTATATAGGTGCCAGTTACCCCTTCGGAATGATACAACTCACCCCTTCATTCTTTTCGCCCCAGAAAGGGATCGTTGTCAATCAAATGTCCGGATCCGGATGTGCACATATGGGTAATTTCCCTATACTTCCCATCAGTGGACAATTAACAAAATCTCCTAAAGATATGAACGACTACCCACCTTATAAATCCGTCAAAGAATCCACAGCAGGTTGCCTTTCCCTTCTAATGAAAGACGGAGTCGTCTGTAACATTACTACTTCCAAACGCAGCGGAATCACTCAATTCATTTTTCCTACTGACAATAAAGAAGGTACTGTATTAGTCGGCTCCGGAGTCAGTTCTACAGAACTTTCCAACGCTTTTATAAAAATCACATCCCCTTCTTCTTGTGAAGGGTACGCCGAAGGAGGTGATTTTTGTGGATACAAGACTGATTATCGTATATTTTTTGCCGCTGAATTTGACCATGAAGCGAAAGAATTTGGGACTTGGAAAGGAGATAATTTAAAAAAGGACCGAGATCAGATCGGTGGAGCTAAATCCGGAGGATATTTTACTTTTGACGCCACAAAAGGGAATATAATAGAATACAAAGTAGCCATTTCTTACGTATCCATCGAAAATGCCAAAGAAAACCTACGGTTAGATAATAATAAACGCAACTACCAACAGGTATTGTCAGATACGCGTAATGAATGGAACAAACATTTGAGCAAAATAGAAGTGAATTCGGACAATAAAGATAAACTAACCCAGTTTTATACACATTGGTATCATACATTGATCCATCCCAATATATTCAATGATGTGAACGGTGAATATATCGGTGCCGATTTTGCAGTTCATAAAGTACAACCCGGAAGAGAATATTACACTACTTTTAGCGGTTGGGATACCTATCGTACACAATGCCAACTTTTAGCTATGTTTTATCCCAAAGAGACCTCCGACATGATGCAATCTGCCATAGATTTCGCTGAACAAGCAGGAGGTTATGGACGATGGATTGCTGCCAATATAGAAACCGGGGTGATGCACGGCGACCCCATGCCTATCATCATTGCTAATACCTATGCTTTCGGAGGACAGAATTTCGATACTCAAACAGCTTTCAAACACATGAAACGTGGCGCCTGCATACCCGGTACCTATTCACAAAATGTAGAAGTACGCCCGGGATTATCTAATTACTTAACTAAAGGAATAGAAAATGCTTCCTTATGTCTTGAATATACATCAGCAGATTATGCCATCGGCCAATTTGCTTTGCAAGCAATAAGAAACGATCATGACGCATCCTTTTTCATGAAACGTTCATTAAATTGGAAAAATCTATACGACCCTTCTACCAAATGGTTGCGTTCACGACATAATCATGACTTGAGTTGGAAAAATCCCGACCACGATTGGCGTGAAGCAACCAAAGAGAACTATTTTTGGATGGTACCTTATGATTTGGAAACATTGATTGATACAATTGGAGGTAAGAAAGCAGCGTCTCAGCGTCTGGATAGTTTGTTTGTACGTTTGGATGCCGGCTATGACGACCATTATTATGCAGCCGGCAACGAACCGGATTTCCAGGTTCCCTGGATATATAACTGGACAGAGCGTCCCTACAAAACATCCGAAACGGTACACAGAATCCTAAATGAAATGTACACCTCACTACCAAATGGTTTACCCGGCAATGATGATTGTGGATCAATGGGGTCATGGTATGTATTCGCCTCTATCGGACTATATCCGATGATACCTGGAGTGGCAGGGTTCAGTGTCAGTACACCTTATTTCAAGAATATCACCTTACACCTTCCCAAAGGAAAACTGAAAATAGAAGGAGGAAGTATGTCCAAACCGTATATCCACAGTATGGAAATCAATGGAAAGAAAGCAAAAAAGACATGGATCGACTGGACTGAAATACAAAATGGAGCATTCATCAAATACAAAACAAGTGAAAAAGCGAATATAAAATGGGGATTATAAATAGTAACTTTAAAATCAAATCCAATGAAAAAGTATTTATTTTATTTGATTCTTCTAATGGTATCTTCCGGTTGTAAAGACTCCAAAATAGAGGGACATGCAGGAAGCGATTCCGCAAAATCCAAATCCGATTATTTTGCAAAAATAGATGAATCAAATAATTGCGGGCAATTCTGGTCGTTGGAATCTAAAGTTATTCCAAAAGGGTATTATGTTTGTCCAATGGGCAATACAGAAACCGATAAGAATTATCCGGAACTAAGAAAAGGACTGCCTTATACAAATATGTGCCAATCTTTAGCTGGCATTGTGAACCGAGCAGTTGAAAACAAAGAGGTGGATGATGCTATTTGGCTTGAAGATCCTAACAATCGCTATTCTTATACCCTATGCAAAGAGGATTTAAAGAAACAAGGCTCCAAAGAAATATCAAAACTTGATGGGATTGCTTTGCTGAAATCCGGTGTTTTCTCCCAATTAATAAAAGGGTATGTATTGACAGACGTAACGAAGAATCCCGAAAGTTCACCCGTTGCAGCTGTTGCTTCCCATGTACACAGTGCTATCATAGTGGATATTCGTGATAAAGCTGTGTATGATGAGCTGGGATTAAGAATGGTTTATGATGCAAGGAAGAAAACAACCAAAGATGCCTGGAAAGAATTTAAAGATAAGTGTAACAACAAATCTTTGGTACTGATGGGGTCTTTAACCAATGACATGAAAGATTTTGCCATTGTAAACAGGCTGTTCGTCCTAAACATCAGAAATGACAAAGGCCATAATTGGGAGCTATTGGACGATGTATTAGATTGGTTGGCACCTTGTTCGCCAATATATGGCTGGGAAGATTTGGATGAGCACTCATTTGTCCAGAAAATCAGCGAGAAAGGACATTTAATGGTACCTTGCAATTACTACATGAATATGTCCCTTACCTCACTCAATTATTCTCAAAATCAAAAAGACCTGCTTGTCAATGTGATAAATCCTGCCAATAGAATTTATCCGGAAAATGATACTAACAAATATATTAGTTATTATCTGTCGGATGGGGATAATGTACAATGGGTTTTCCACATTTGGTATAACGATTGGTTCAAGCACAGTCAGGCAAAAAATGTAAAGTTGTCATTTGGAATACCCTCAACTAACTTAAGTATGATTGCTCCTCCCGTTTACAAAAACATCGTCGATCATCAAGGTGTTGAAAATACTTTAGTAGAAAACTGTGGTGGCGGATACATTTATATAGATGACTTTGCCAGCGCCAACGGAAAAGATACTCAAAAAGAACTGAATATTTTAGCAAATAAAGTATCGGCACACATGCGCCAACATCGTGTCAAAGTACTTGGATTATTCACCAATGATGCAAAATCAGAAAAAGCTCAAAATGCTTATAAAACTTTCATTAAAGCAAATAATTGGCTGGAAGGAATTATTGTGGTGCAGTATGTACCTTATAATGGAGGTCATGGTGAAACTTATTGGTATACCAATAATGATGGGATAGAGATTCCCGTAATTACAGTCAGGTATACAATTTGGAATTTCGGAAAGAATAACTCAGGTGGACAAGGAACTCCAGCTTATGTAGCGAATTTACTCAAAAAAGAGCAACCAGATTTCAGTCTGATAGATATTCATGCCTGGAGCTCATTTGCAGATATAAGTAACTCGGATGATGAGGTAGGAGAAACTGCTAAAGGAAATGTCTCAGGTGCAGGTGCAGCTGCCATGTGTCAACGAAGATTGCCGGCCAACTTTAAATGTGTCAGCCTGCAAGAATTTATTTGGAGAATGAGAATGAAACATAATAAAGAGCAAACAAGCAAATTGTTGGGAATGTATAAATAGCTTCGTGTACGAGAACAATAGATTGTATACAAAAAATAGAAAATTGGATTAATCGGGCTGAAAAGTAAAAGGATTAATAAGTTTATCCGATTAATTAACCCAAGATTAATCATTCTATTAATAGAGTTTAGTTTAATTCGTCACTAAATTAAATGAAATAAATTCGATAAAACCTTCTAGTATTTAAATATGAAAAACAATATTAAATCACCTCCGAGAAAAGCATTATAGCATTTTTAAAATAGATGCTATTAGTTAATGAGATATTAATCTTACTAATAATCACAATCTAAAAATTATGGAAAATTTTAAATTAAACAGTGGTAAAGTAAAAGCAGTGCTTCCGATATACATGGTGCTGTTCTCTTTCTTCGTTATTTGCTGTGACAATAATGAGATAAAGAGTAATTCAGAATTTTTTTACCCGCCTAAAGCGGATGTAGAATCAACCTTTGAAACTTTCTATCCAGACAGTGGAGGATTAGGAACTAAGCTAATCATCAAAGGGAGCAATTTTGGTACGGACACCAACTATGTACGAGTGACAGTAAATCAATTAAAAGCAAAGGTAGTAAGAGTCAATGATAATATTTTGTATGCTGTAGTACCTGCTCGGGCCGATACGGGATATGTTCGCTTATATATTAGAAAAGGAGAAGAAGAAGTGGAATACACTTCCGATAGAGAATTCAAATATATGTTCAAGAGTAATGTATCCACATTGATTGGTACACCCGGAAAACAAGCAGCTGACGAGCGTCTTGATGGAGCGTACACAGTAGCCCTTTTACGCCGCCCGTGGCAAATAATTACTGATAAAGACGGTACGATTTATTGGTCGGATGAAGGTCGTGGACAAAGTAAAAACGGAGCGCTTCGAAAAGCATCTAACGGAGAAGTGGAAACGCTCGTATATAATAGTTCCGGTCCTTACCAATCTTGTAATGGTTTTGCGTTCAATAGCACTCAAGATACGTTATTTATGGCGAACCGTTGGAATTCGGCTGATGTAAGAAATGATGTGTCTGTGATGTATTCTACCCGGGAAGCTAACTTTGTCAATGTTAAAGCATTGATCAATTTTCCTAAATCTAGTACCGCTTCAGTTGCTATACATCCTAAAACAGGAGAATTATTCTTTGACCATAACGATGAAGGAGCCGTTTATAAGTACAACAAAAACGCTCCAAACGGATACGAAAAAATGTTTAATGTAAGAGGTAGCTATAACGCTATGGATATGCGCTTATTATTTAATAAGGAAGGAGATATCCTTTATTTAGTGTTACGTGGCAAACATTGTATCTACAAAGTATCTTACGACGCAGCTACTCATACATTCGGCACTCCAGAACCTTTCGCAGGTGAATGGTCTACATCAGGCTACGAAAATGGTGAAGGTCTGGCAGCCCGCTTCAATTCGCCAAGTAGTCCATGTCTGGACCCAGAAGGTAACCTGCTAATACCCGATAAGTTTAATCATTGTATACGCAAAATAACTCCGAAAGGAACTGTGTCCCTGTATGCCGGGAAGCCCCGTGAAAGCGGACATGCTGACGGACTGCCGGATAAGGCCAAATTCTTCGAACCGGAAGCTCTGACATTCCACAGAAATACCTTATATGTGGCCGACCGCGGAAATCATTGTATCAGAAAGGTCGTAATCGAATAACATGAAACTCAAAATCAAAGAATTATGAACAATTATATAAAACAACTATGTATGTTGTTTCTTCTTGTGGTCACATTGTGGAGCATACCGACAGAACTACAAGCACAACAATTACAGAAAGAAAATTCTTCACAAGAAATAGAAGGAATCGTAAAGGATGAAACAGGGAATCCGGTTATCGGAGCTACTATCGTTGCTAAAAATCAACCGGGACTAGGTATAACTACTAACTTGGATGGAAAGTTCAAAATCAAAGTTGGGGAATATGATGTATTGGTTATTTCTTATATTGGTTATACAACTCAAGAATTACCCGTTACACGTATAAAAAATAAAAAAGAAGTAATTGTCATCCTGAAAGAAGATAATCAAACCATCGACGAAGTAGTAGTTACCGCAAGTGGTAGCCAGCAGAAGAAAACACTGACAGGTGCATATACGACCATTGATGTGTCACAGTTGAAATCACCGGGTTCCAATATCACCAACTCACTGGCAGGTGTTGTCCCGGGTATTATCGCTGTACAAAGCAGTGGTGAACCCGGAGCCGATATGTCTGAGTTCTGGATTCGTGGTATCAGTACGTTCGGAGCCAATCAAGGTGCTTTAGTACTGGTAGATGGAGTGGAAAGAAGTTTTAATGAGATCCCAGTAGAAGATATCGAAACCTTTTCTGTATTAAAAGATGCTTCGGCTACCGCCATTTACGGACAGCGCGGTGCAAACGGTGTTGTGTTGGTTACTACCAAGCAGGGTATGGCCGGTAAAGTGAAAATCAGTGCAAAAGTACAAGGCGGTATAGACTTCAGAGGAAAGATGCCCGACTATGTAGACGCATTAACTTATGCCAACCTAGCAAATGAAGCAACGGTCGGAAGATACGAACTACCTCGTTACACAAGGGAGGAATTAGATATTATTGCCAATAACATGGACCCGGATCTATATCCGAACGTAAACTGGAGAGATCTGATGCTGAAAAAAACATCACCCAGATACATGGCCAATATTAATATGAGTGGTGGTGGTACCAATGTAACCTACTTCGTTTCATTAGGATATACTAATCAAGCAGGTATCTACAAAAGTAAAAGCACCGAGAATAAGTATAATACAAACACCACGTACGAGCGCTTCAATTACCGAGCCAACGTAAATATGAATGTTACAAAATCGACACTTGTAAAAATTGGAATTGGTGGCTATTTAATAAATCGTACGCAACCGGGAAGTAAAGGTGAGAATATATGGGAAGCTTTTTCCAGTTTATCCGCACTTACTATTCCCAGACGCTATTCTACCGGGCAAGAACCATCTATAGGTGGTACTCAGACACCGGAATACTATATGACAAAAACCGGATATAAAACTATCTGGCAGAATAAAATGGAGACCAATATCAGCTTAGAACAGGATCTGGACTTTATTACAAAAGGATTAAAATTTAAGGGAACATTTGCATTTGATACATTTAATGGAAATGAAGTTAATCGTGTCAAAACCCCTGAATTATGGGAGGCGGACAGGACGCGTGATGCCAGTGGGAATCTTGTTCTACGAAAAGTAAGAGATCTTTCGTTGATGACACAAAACTCTTCGACATCGGGGAATAAGCGTTATTACACGGAAGCATATTTGAATTATTCTCGTTTGTTTAATGAGCAACACCGTTTTGGTGCATTTGCGATGGTATATATGCAAGAACTATCGGATACGAATCTCGGTGAAGATATTATTGCTTCTATTCCAAAACGTAACTTGGCTTATTCAGGACGCTTTACCTATGCCTATCTGGATCGTTATTTGGTAGAAACCAACTGGGGATATACCGGATCTGAGAACTTTGAAAAGGGAAAACAATTTGGTTTCTTTCCGGCATTCTCTGCTGGATGGGTTATTTCGGAAGAACCTTTTGTGAAAAAGATTGCTCCCTGGATAGAGATGCTAAAAATCCGGGCTTCCTATGGGGAAGTAGGTAATGATGTAATTGGTGGACGTCGTTTTCCATATATAGGATTAGTGAATGTAAATGGTGGTTATAATTTCGGAGAATTTGGAACAAACTTCATAACAGGCTATCGTAATGGTACTATCGGTACGCCTAATCTAACTTGGGAAGTGGCCAAAAAATACAATCTAGGAATTGATATGAATTTATTCAATGGTAAATTCCAAGGATCGATTGATTTTTACAAGGATAAACGAGACGATATCTTTATGACACGTAACCATATGCCGGAAACCACAGGTTTAGCAGATAAAGTTCCAATGGCCAACGTAGGTAAAATGCAGTCTAAAGGTTTTGACTGGAACGCGTCATTGACAGAGAAAATTGGCCAGGTGAAATTCACCATACGTGGTAATATGACTTACCAGAATACAGAGATTATTGATAAAGACGAAGCAGCAAATGAATTGTGGTATAAAATGGATAGAGGATTCAGGTCCAACCAAACACGTGGCTATATAGCATTGGGACTTTTCAAAGATGTAGAAGATATTCGTAGTAGTCCCGTTCAAGAATTTGGAGGCAAAGAGGTATTGCCTGGTGATATCAAATACAAAGATGTAAATGGTGATGGCAAAATTAACGGTGACGACAAAGTTCCATTGGGGTATAAAACATATCCCGGCATTCAATATGGAGCAGGAATCAGTGCTAATTGGAAGAATTTCGACATAAGCATATTATTTCAAGGAAGCGGTAAATCCGATTTCTACATGACAGGTAATGGAATTCATCCATTCAATGATGGTACAAAAGGAAATGTTTTACAATTAGTAGCAGATGCTAACCGCTGGATATCCAGAGATGTTTCAGGAGATCCCGCCACAGAGAACCCTAATGCCTCTTGGCCGCGTTTGACTTTTGGAGCAAACGAAAACAATAGACAAAACTCGACATTCTGGTTGCAGGACGGACGTTATATTCGTTTGAAGAACATTGAGATCAGTTATACTGTACCTCCTGCTTTTACACGTAAGTTTTTTATAAGTAATATGCAAGTAGGTTTTATCGGTGAAAACTTGTACACATGGAGCCCATTTAAATTATGGGATCCAGAAACAGAAAGTAAAGCTCAAGAACGTAATGGTTCCGCTTATCCGATCAATAGAAACTTCACATGTTATGTTAAATTTGATTTCTAAAAAACACGTTTTTATGAGAAAAATAATACTATTTATAAGCATTGCTTGTGCAACGTTATCGTTTCACTCATGCGCAGATTTTCTTGATGTAGATAAATACTTCTACGACATGCTATCGGTCGATTCCGCTTTTTCGAAAAAGGTATATGTAGAAGGATGGTTGGCTAATAACTATGACTATTTATGTGAAGCTGATCTATCCCCTTATGGCTCCATGTTTCAATGGGCAAGCGATGATTTGGTGCATCCTGATGGAAAGAGTTTACAGCAATGTAATTACTCTGCCAATAATTTTCCTCATGGAGATTTTGATAAACATCTAAGAAGATGTTATGAGTGTATCCGTAAAGCATCTACTTTTATAGAGAAAGTACCGGAATGTAAAGAACTAACACTCGAAGAAATTTCGGACATGCAGGGGCAAGCCCGTTTCTTGCGCTCTTTTGCTTATTTTAGTTTAATTCAAACCTATGGTCCGGTGCCATTAATACCTGAATCAGGTTTGGATGTGAGTCTTTCCTATGAAGAGCTTTCGTTACCTCGTGCTAAATTTGATGAGGTTATCGACTTTATAGATCGTGATCTGGCGATGGCTGCACGCACTTTACTATCGTCACGCGCGCAGAATAATTTTGGACGCCCCACCAAAGGAGCAGCTTTAGCATTGCGTGCAAGAGTCTTATTATTTGCCGCTAGTCCCATGTCGAATGGTAATAAGGACTTCTATAATATTCGGAATTTGGATGGTACTGTACTGTACAATCAAGAATATGACGAATCTAAATGGGCACGTGCTGCCGCTGCTGCTGAGGATGTGATCAATTTGAATAAATACGAATTACATGTGGTAGCCCCTGACGCAAAAAATCCATATAGCGTTACTCCTCCTGAACATCCGGAGTATTCACACCTCGATTTCCCCAACGGCTGGCAAAATGTAGATCCTTATTCTTCGTATAAATATATCTTCGACGGAACAATCCGTGGTTCTAAAAATCCGGAACTGATCTTTACCAGAACAGGAGTTTATAGTGGCTATGGAATACAAGAGCGTTGGAACAAAAAAAGTATGCCGAGAACTTCCGGAGGAGATAATAGATTGGCCGTGACTCAAAAGATGGTGGACACTTATTATATGGATAATGGAAAAACAATAGACGAAGCTGGCGATTATTACATTAAAGAAGGATTTACTGTTACTGCCAAAGAACCGGAAATGGGAGTCGGTGCTCTTTTCATGGGACCTAATGTATCTAAAATGTATGGTAGACGCGAACCACGTTTTTATGCTAGCATAGCCTTTAACGGAGCTATCTGGGATTGTGAAAGCACCTCAAAAATAGCAGAAAAAAATTATCAATGCTGGTATTACCAGGATGAGTTTAATGGCAAAGAAGGCTATAAAACACACCTTCCACTAACGGGTATCGGATTGAAAAAATATACGAATAAAGAAGATTCGTGGTCCGAAGGCGGTTACTGTACCTCTAAGACTGAACCTACAATGCGTTATGCTGAGATTTTGCTAATTCATGCAGAAGCCCTGAATGAATTGACCAGTGGAAAAACATATACCATCACAACTTATAATGATCAGGAAGTACAGATTACTCGCGACGTGACTAAAATAAGGAATTCGATGAAACCAATCAGAATGCGTGCAGGATTGCCTGATTTTGACGACGCTACATATAATGATCCTGCTAATTTCAGAGTTGCTTTGAAAAGAGAACGTCACATCGAGTTGTTCACTGAAAACAGCTTCCGCTACTTCGATCTTCGGAGATGGAAAGATGCGGACGTAGAAGAAACCGGACCTTTGATGGGATGTGATATAGACGTAACAATGGCGAATGATGTTCGCCAGGAATATTATATCCCGACTCCCGTCAGCTATATTCAGAAGGTATTCTTACGTAAGATGTATCTGTTCCCTTTCCCACAAGCGGAATTGAAGCGTAATGTAAACTTAACTCAAAATCCTGAATGGTAATCTTAAAAATAATAGATATGAAAAAGTTAATCAATATAGCACTCTTATTCCTTATCACAATAGGAGGCACCTCTTGCCAAGACGAATTAAAGGATGAATTATTTCAAAAGTATTCTTATCTGAATCAGAATGGCTGGAAAGAATGTGAAGTGAAAATCCAGGATGATAACACCGGTGTACTTTTACTTGATATGGGTGTAAACGGGACTTCGGTTAATAATAAGGATATCGTAATCTCTCTCACTAATGATCCTGACACATTGGAAGCGTATAATTTCGACCGGTATAAGTTTCAGACTGAAATGTATTTCCCGGAACTGCCAACCAACTGTTACACTTTCGATAAAGAATCTTACACAATCCCTGCCGGAGAGTTCAAGACTACAGCACGTATACATATAGATTTAAACCAAATTGAAAATATCTATGAGAATTATGTACTGCCTATCAAAATATCTTCTTCTACAGGAGAGCTGATAGGTCCGGGCAAGTACAGTAAACTCCTGGCCAACATCAAGTTTACGAACAAATTCAGCGGAACATACTCCGGTAATGGCAAAATGACAATCGAAGCAACAGGGCAAAACACAGCTACAGGTGCCGCCATATTGTATGCTATATCACAAAATTCTTGCTTCATGTATGCCGGAAATGTAACTTCCGAAACCGATCCGGCAACTTATAAAAAGTACATTTTGAATGTATCCTTCAATGAAAATGAAAAGATCACTATAACAGATCCAAGTGGTAAACTGGGACTGGAACCAGTCAAAGCTACCATTACCAGAAAGTATGAGAATCACGCTACAGATACCCGTTATTATATAGAGACCAGTATATTGGATCTGCAGTATAAATATAAAAACCCGTTAGACAACCGTAAACTGGTTTTTGAAGGCACACACACACTGATAAGAAATGTGTTGAGAAGTGAGTATCCAAACGTTGTAGTAGATAAAGAATAATTTAATTCTAATATCATTAAAAAAAGAAGAATGAAAATACAACTGAAACTAACATTACTAAGTTGTCTGCTGGCTGTCCCAATGATTACTCAGGCCGATTCAAAAGATGGCATCTACCACAAAGGTTGGATTGACTTCAACAAGAACGGTCGGATGGATGTATATGAAGATCCGTCAGCACCCATTGAAGCACGCGTCAAAGACCTGCTAAGCCAAATGAACATGGATGAGAAAACTTGCCAGATGGCCACTCTCTATGGCTCCGGGCGTGTACTTGCCGATGCATTACCTACTGATAAATGGAAATCGGAAATATGGAAAGACGGTATTGGTAATATAGATGAGGAACATAACGGATTGGGGAAATTCGGCTCAGAGTACGCATTTCCGTATGCCAAACACGTAAAAGCCAAACACGATATCCAACGATGGTTTGTAGAGGAAACCCGGTTGGGAATACCGGTAGACTTCACAAATGAAGGTATCCGTGGAGTTTGTCACGAAAAAGCCACTTTCTTCCCTGCCCAATGTGGTCAGGGAAGCACCTGGAACAAAGAATTGATTGCTCGTATTGGTGAGGTGGAAGCAACGGAAGCTACTGTCCTGGGATATACCAATATATATTCGCCCATTCTGGACGTAGCACAAGATCCCCGTTGGGGACGAGCAGTAGAATGCTACGGGGAAGATCCTTATCTGGTAGGTCAGTTAGGTAAACAGATGATTGAGAGTTTGCAGAAACATAGATTGGTAGCTACTCCCAAGCACTTTGCCGTATACAGTATCCCCGTAGGGGGACGTGATGGTGGTACTCGTACCGATCCGCACGTAGCCCCACGTGAAATGCGCACACTCTATCTCGAACCTTTCCGGGTAGCTTTTCAAGAGGCAGGAGCATTAGGAGTGATGAGTTCTTACAATGATTACGACGGTGAGCCAATCACAGGCAGCCACCGGTTTCTTACCGAGATATTACGTCACGAATGGGGATTCAAAGGATACGTTGTTTCCGACAGTGATGCGGTGGAATTCATTTCCGGCAAACATAATGTAGCCGAGAATGCCGAAGAAGCCGTTGTGCAATCAGTCAATGCGGGTTTAAATGTTCGCACCAATTTCAGTTCTCCTGCAGGCTTTATCAAACCTTTGCGAAGTGCTATCGGGAAGGGTAAAGTATCCCAGGCTACCATCGACCAACGTGTAAGCGAAATTCTATATGTCAAGTTCTGGTTAGGTTTATTCGATAATCCTTACCGAGGAGACGGCAAACTGGCGGAGAAGGTAGTACATAGTAAAGAACACCAGACTGTATCACTCGAAGCGGCCCGTCAATCTATTGTACTTTTAAAAAATCAGGATAACTTATTGCCTCTTCAGAAAACATTGAAATCTGTTGCGGTGATCGGTCCCAACGCAGATGAGCAGAAAGAGCTTATCTGCCGTTACGGACCTGCCAATGCTCCTATCAAGACTGTTTATAAAGGAATTAAGGAAGCTTTGCCAGGAGCTAAGGTCATCTATAAAAAAGGATGTGAGATTGTAGATCCGAATTTCCCGGAAAGTGAAGTTCTTCCTTTTGATATAACACCGAAAGAACAACAGATGATGGATGAGGCTATTGCCGCAGCAAAGAAAGCTGAAGTGGTGATCATGGTACTGGGAGGCAGCGAAGTAACGGTACGTGAAGAACGGTCCCGTACCAGCCTTAACTTGCCAGGTAGACAGGAAGAACTGTTGAAAGCCATATGCCAATTGGGCAAACCGGTTATATTGGTCATGATCGACGGTCGTGCTTCCAGCATTAATTATGCAAAGAAATATGTACCCGCTATCCTTCATGCCTGGTTCCCGGGGGAATTTTGTGGTCAGGCAGTTGCAGAAACTATTTTTGGAGATAACAATCCGGGAGGCAGGTTATCCGTAACTTTTCCGAAATCAGTGGGACAAATACCTTTTGCTTTCCCTTTCAAACCGGGTTCGGATAGCGGTTGCGGAACATCGGTGACCGGTGCGTTATTCCCATTCGGACATGGGCTGAGCTACACGACTTTCGGATACAGTAACCTCAAGATATCCCCAGAACAACAGGGAGTATTGGGAGACGTGAAAGTGAGTTGTACGGTGAAGAATACAGGAAAAAGAGCCGGTGACGAAGTTGTGCAACTTTATCTAAGAGACGAAGTCAGCAGTGTGACAACGTATGTGAAAGTACTCAGAGGATTCGAGCGTATAACGTTGCAACCGGGTGAGGAGAAAGAAATAACATTCACGTTACGTCCGCAAGATCTCGCTATCTGGGATAAGAACATGAAGTTTCAGGTAGAGCCCGGAACGTTTAAAGTAATGGTCGGTGCCTCTTCAAAGGATATCAAACTGGAAGGTAAGTTCAAAATCAATAGGTAAATCAATATAATAAACAAAGAAACAATCTGAAACACATGAAGAAAAGAATCATTCTTTTAGCTTTACTTCTGGCTGTGACCGGACTTAATCCGGCGCACGCTCAAAAGAAGTATAAAGCGTATATCGTGTCGAATGCCCATCTGGATACTCAATGGAACTGGGATGTACAGACTACCATCAACGAATATCTCAGACACACATTGGTACGCAACTTCTATTTATTCAAACACTACCCTAATTATGTATTTAATTTCGAAGGAGGGGTAAAGTATAATTGGATCAAGGAATATTATCCTATGGAATATGAGTTGGTGAAAAAGTATATTAAAGAAGGACGTTGGCACGTATCCGGCAGCTCGTGGGACGCAAACGACACGAATATACCGTCACCGGAATCATTCTTCCGCAATATCCTGTTAGGACAACAATTCTATAAAAAAGAATTTGGTCTCAAATCCACCGATATCTTCTTACCTGACTGTTTCGGATTCAGTTATACATTGCCAACAGTTGCAGCTCATTGCGGTCTCATCGGTTTCTCCACGCAAAAACTGCAATGGAGACACAATAACATGCACGGCAAGTCTAAGATGCCATTTAACATAGGATTATGGCAAGGTGTAGACGGTTCGCGCATCATGGCAGCCTTGAACGGAAAGAATTATGTCCACGAATGGGATGGAGGAGACATCAGTAAAGATAATGACCTGAAAAATACGGCTAAAAGTAGTACCAACCATACAATTTACCGTTACTATGGCACAGGTGATCGTGGTGGTTCCGCCAATATCAATTCGGCTATCTCCATTGAAAAAGGAGTCAAAGGAGAAGGAGAAGTTGAAATCATCAGCGCTACTTCCGACCAATTATACAAGGACTATCTACCTTTCGACAAGCATCCCGAACTCCCCGTATATGACGGAGAATTGCTAATGGATATACATGCCACAGGATGTTATACCTCGCAAGCCGCTATGAAACTCTATAACCGCCGTAACGAACAGTTAGGTGACGCGGCAGAAAAAGTATCTGTAATGGCAGACTACATTGACGGAATAACATATCCCGCAAATACGTTAACAGACGCATGGCGCAGATTTATCTGGCATCAATTCCACGATGATCTTACAGGGACCAGTCTGCCGAAAGCTTATACATACTCATGGAACGACGAGTTAATTTCACAAACACAATTTAATGATATCATTCGTACGGGAGTAGGCTCGCTAGCTTCGTGTATGGATACAAGAGTAAAAGGAAACGCTATTATCGTTTATAATGCAATGGCAGCACAACGAAAAGAGCTGGCAGAAGCCTATATTGACTCCCCGAAGAAACCTGCGGGAGTACAAGTGTTCGACGCTAACGGAAAAGAAGTTCTTGCACAACTCGTCGATTGGAAAGACGGGAAAGCACACATTGCTTTCAGTGCTTCCTTGGCCCCTCTCAGCTGTTCTGTTTACGATGTCCGTTTTGGAAAGAAGAGCAAACGTTCTTCATTGAAAGCAACTCAGAATACATTGGAAAACAGCGTCTACAAACTGACTCTGAACGCTAATGGCGACATTACTTCGATTATAGATAAACGTACTGATCAACAATTAGTTGAACCGGGTAAAGCATTCCGACTGGCACTCTTTTTGGAAAATGAATCAACAGAATGGCCAGCGTGGGAAATTCAAAAGAAAGTCATTGACAAACCGGGAACCGAAATTTCCGGAGAGGCGAAAATCAGTATTGCAGAACAAGGACCATCATATGCAGCTCTTCGCGTAGAACGCAGCTACAACACTTCCAAATTCGTACAATACATTCGCATAAGCGAAGGAGCAAATGATGAACGTATTGATATCATCAACGAAGTAGATTGGTCTACAAAAGATGCTGTGTTGAAAGCAGAGTTCCCTATGAACATAAGAAATCAGGAAGCTGTTTACGATCTGGGTATTGGAACGGTAAAACGTAAAAATAATACCAATACTGCTTATGAAGTATATGCCCAGCAGTGGGCAGATATTACTGCTCCCGATAACAGTTATGGGGTAGCCATCCTTAATGACTGTAAATATGGATGGGACAAACCGAATGACAATACATTACGTCTTACTTTATTCCATGCTCCTACCAGCAAAGACAGATATAAATATCAGGAACAGCAGGATTTCGGGCACCATACGTTTACTTATTCTATCGTAGGCCATCAGAATGAACCGTTACAAGCGGGTATCAGCCATTTGGCAGAATCATTGAACAGCCGCCTAGCTGTATTTAATACCCCGAAGCACAAAGGTGCACTAGGACGCGAATATTCTTTCGCAAAAGTGAATACACCGCAAGTAGTAATCCGTTCACTAAAAAAAGGTGAGGAAAGCGATATGTACATGATCCGCTTTTATGAAATGCAAGGGAAAACGGCACAAAACGTAGAAGTAACTTTCCCCGCCACTATTGAATCAGCTTATGAAACAAATGGTATCGAGGAGAAGATAGGCAAAGCCACCATCCACGACAATAAACTCTGTTTCAATATGGCTTCCTACCAACCAAGAACATTCGCTGTCCGCCTGAAGAAAGGAAATGTGAAAGCAACTCCTATACAGAATATTCCTATCCAATTAGCATTTAACAGTAAGGCTTTCACACCTGAGAACTTCGGCTATACGGTTTCTTTTGATAAGAAAGGAAACAGTTTTGCCGCTGAATTGATCGGTAATCAAGTGACTTGTGACAATATTCCTTTCAATATTGGTAAGCACGAAACTAAAAATGTTCTCAAATGTAAAGGAGACACTATTCAATTACCTAAAGAGGCCGCAGGAAAGAAACTCTATATTCTGGCTACTTCGACTGACAAAGATCGTCAGGCGACATTCATTGTCGGCGACCAATCGTATGAATTCGAGGTCCCTTATTATTCAGGGTTCTATGGACAATGGGGGCACAAGGGAATAAGCGACGGTTATATCCGCAATGCCACACCTGCATACATTGGTTCACACCGTCATACAGAGAAAGGCAATGATACTTACATCTATACATATATGTATAAGTTTGGCATCGAACTTCCAAAAGAAGCCCAAACTCTCATACTCCCAAAGGATGATAATATCGCTGTATTTGCCATTACATTGTCTGACAATTATTTGGATGATGTTAGTGCCGCCAATGAAATGCGCGCATTACCATTAGAAACTAAAAAATAAAGAAACTAAACTTTTGCAAGTGGCTTTTTAGGTATAAACAGACCTGCTTCCAGAGTATTAATAAACAATCTGTAGGCTATTAATAGTCTACTTAATTAGCTATTAATACCCTACAAACAAGTAATCAATAGCCCTCCGAAGCCTCAGAAAAGCACTTGCAAAAGTTGAATTATAAAGTGAAAATAACTTTCCAAACCTCTCAATCATGAAAACCAAGCTACCATTAACATTCATTTGTTTACTTCTCTCTATTACACTATCTGCTTACAATGGCAGACACGGTTGGCCTATACAGAAAGCACCTCAAAAGATCATCATATGTAATAGGCAAAATCTTAACCAAGCAGAAAGTATGCTTCTGGAATCTTTGTCCGGTTTATGCGGACAAGCAGTTAATAATGGCAGGTTTAATGAAATGGTTTGGATTGAATTTAATAATACCTCATATGATGCAATTCTAAAAAGTTCACTAACAAGCCTGAATATAACTCAACCTACCCGTATGAATGTATGGGAACTATTACACTATCTAAAGAAGAAAAAGATTGTAAAAGGATATGTACTTTATAAAACTGACACCTCGAAAGGGGACAACTATTCACGAAGGGAAGGAATCAATTACTCCTCCAATGTAGCAACTGTATATGCGGGACTTTTACAAGGCATACTCGTAGACGAAACTTTAGAGGAACGAATCAAGGAAACCGGATTAAAACAACTGAAAGACGTACGCAACGAATCACCGGAAACATGTTTCGCCCAATGCAAAGATCAGCTAAACAGAAATTCCGCTCTAAGTATCGACCCTAAAGTCAGTAATTGCCGCGACATTGCTATCGCCCAAAAACTGATGCTGTATTATGACACCGGACATTTTTCAGAACAAATCTTAGAATGGGTAACTCCATTGTCACCTATATTAGGTTGGAATTGTGGAAATGAAGATGAATATACAGGAGCTATTACTCGCTGGGGACATTACAACACAGCCTCCAACTGGTGTCACAATCTTCTTGTAATCATGGCTGCTTCTGATAAAATGGAACCTTTACCCATACATGAAAAAAGTATTAATGAAATAAACCTCAAAGATTCTTCTGCTTTTCATTCGTTTGTCATCAGCGATGGAGATAATATGCAATGGACCATGGGAGAATTCCTCGACAGTCCTGTATATTATGGAAACAAAGATAAGAACCGTTCTCCTGTATCATGGACACTCTGCCCGGTGAATCTGTCAATAATCAGTATTTCTACCTGGAACCGCTTTGTGTCGATGAAGAAAGATAACTCAAGTGTGATTGAATATGGCGGTGGGTATCAGTATCCTGATGAATTTGCCAAGAACCGTCCCAATCGTGTAGAACTTCTTACCGAATTCGCCCGACGTATAAACTGGCACTTCCAAAAATTGAATATTAAAATATTCGGATTCATTTGCAAAGACGTTTTCAGTAAAGAAGCACGTCAGGCCTATGAAATCTATGCCAGGGAGATAGAAGGGATGACAGGAATGATAGCTATCCAATACAATCCTTATAATATGGGTGGTGACATCGTTTGGGTGAAGAACAAAGAGAACATCGAGATTCCGATAGTAACCGCCAAATTCTCTATCTGGTCGGGGTTATTCCATAATCCGTTATGCGGAGGTCCGGATTATGTAGCTTCCCTAATCAACCGGGATGCAGCAAAAGCAGCAAAGCAGAAAGAGAAAAAAAATCCATTATCATGGACCATCATACATGCTTGGTCGGATTTTAGTAATACTGCAAATGCCACTGACTTACCCATCAAAGGATATAATGCAAGTAAGGCTTCCAATCATTTATTGTCTCCTCAGGTGAAAAATGTGTCTATGAATGAATTACTGTGGCGGATACGTGCCCGCCACTAGAAAACTAAATAACGTGAAGAATTCTCTGATGAGTATAGCACATAAAATACTGCTTAGAAAAAGAGCCTCGATTAAGACAGTCAATAACGAATTGAAGAATATTGTACAGATTGAGTATTCCAGGCAGGATTCGCTCAATATCCTCATTTCCAATTTATTGGAGAGTATATCGGCATATTGTTTCTTTGAAAAGAAACCCGCCATTGAACTTAATTTTTCCAATGATGGGCAACTACTATTTTTTGAGTTTATATCGAACTCACGTTAAATTATTTAAGAGATTTATATTTTAAGAGCAAATACCGAAATTTCACTTAGTCCCAAGTCTGTTAAGCGAATACCCTTCATGCTTTTCTTCACACAAACTGCACTTACTATAGTAACAGCATGTACAACTAAAAAAACTGTTCTCCTCATAATTGATAGAATTTAATTTTTTCATTGACAAAATGAAACTAGCGCAAGCTTAACCTATCAAATAAAATTCATGTTAATCAGTTGTTTATTTTAAGAAGATGAAAACCTCAAGTTTTCATTTGTTATGCATCAGAAAAATGAAAGGTATTTAACTAGATTATAAGGTATTAGCATCCTGATTCTCAGGTATTAATAATCAACGTGGCAAATATATATGCCCAGCACGGTGGAGCTATATACTCACCACGCTGGGCATATATGGACACGACTAATAAATAGGTTGTTACTCTTCTACCAGAATTTCTAATTCTGCTACAGCAGCCCGTTTATCGTCTTTAGAGCAAGCTGACAAAGCCTGAAGTTTCACGTACTTTACAGAACGCGGAGTAAACTCAACTTTCTGTGTATCTTTAGAGTCGGTAAAAGTACCTGAAGCAACTGCTTTCCCCCACTCTTTTCCGTCACGACTCACATATATTTCATATTTGGCTATCCGTCCTTCCGATGAATCCTGGCGAGGCGTATATTTAATACCTTTTACCTTCATCTCCTTAGACAGGTGCATTTGTATTTCATGAGGATAAGGAGCCAGATAGAACTGGTTGTGGACCGTATGCCAATAAGTATTGATATTGCCGTCAGCAGCCAATTTCATACTATCGTCTGCATCGCTATCTACATATATTACCCGCTGCTTGCTTCCGGTTACTCCTGACAGGTTTTTAGTAACATTAACATTTAATTCGGCAGCCGAAGCCCAGTTTCTGCCAAACAATTCGGATAAAGCAATCAACTTGAAATAACGTGCAACAATAGGCTTCTCCAATCGTACAATTTGTGACGAAGAAGAGTTCTCAAAAGCACCTTTGATCTTATTCTCCCAAGTCTTACCATCTGTACTGAAATAAAGTTCATAGTCCTTGATACGACCATTCTCTGAATTGCGTGGCTGATAAATGAATTGATCTATCTCGAGCAAGGAAGCCATATCTACAATGATCTCATGCGGATGCTTGGCTTCATTTTCACTCCAACGGGTATGCCAGATCGTATTCGGATCTCCATCAATTGCATTTTTCGCTTCTTCTCCCTTGTTTTCACTGCTGACAGAAACAATCTTCCAGCCAGAGCGATCCACATAAATCGGAAATTCAGCAGATGTAACCATACTTTTGCCCAGATTCTCTGAAACGGCATACGCTTGTACCTTACCACCGGAGATTAATTCGATAGCTCCTGTATATTCCTTATACTTTTCTCCGTTCAGGCTATAATAAATCTTAGCTCCCGGTGTACTTGTCTTCAGATTCAGGTAACCATCATTGCCCCGCTCAATCAGAACAGGCATAGACACCGGCATCCGTACACGTGCTTTTTTAGCCAATTCGTCTTTTAAATAACTTCTTTCCAAAGGCAACATCATAAAGCTGAATACAGTTGGCTGAGAGAAAAGTTCATACTTTCTCATCGGGCCGGGACCGCAACTGGCATTACCCAACGGACGGGTTGCTGCATCCAAACAAAGAATTGTTTCTTTTCTTACAGGCACTTCATACCGATGATACAGCTTTCTAAGATCGTTAGGATCAACCATATCTTGCGCTCTTACATGCAAAGCAGTAGCCGACATCTTATCTCCGGCAACAAATACAAAACCTACTCCATTCGGATTCGTTATAGAAATCCAACGTACATCTTCATGATTACCCATTTCCTGTGATCTGATATAATTCAACCACTTGTTGGATACCTGATCATCATAGATACCTACATAAGAAGCATCCTTACGGTCTACATAATTTTCAAATGGGCCACAACCAAACCAACGCATCCGTTCGAAGCCTTCCGGCAATTCCAAACGATAACCCACACGAGGAATGGTTTCTCCATTCATGGCAGGAATAATCGTACTATTCACCAGAATAGAACCATCCGCAGCTACAGTATACTCAATCGTTGTCTGGAAATCAAAGCCTGATTTACCTTTATAGATATTCTTTATTGCCAGAATCACCTTACCGTCTTCTTGACGCATTTCCCACTGACCAGGCTCTAAAGACATATTATACAGTCCTTTGCGTTGCCAGTCTCCATCTACTTGTTTATCATTATCCGTAGGTGCACGGAAAACGTTCAGTTCCAGCCCTTTGCTTATCAAAGGCACCCCATCCAATACATAAGAAGATACGGTTCCTTCTTCTTTTGAGAAAGTAGCTTCGAAACGTTCACCTTTTACGAGATAACCTTTTTCTGTCTCCGTACAACTGATTGCCCCATTTCCTGCCTTGAAAACAGGTTTCTCACTATCCGCTATTTTTATTTGTTCGGACGCCACTTCATATCCTGCTTTTTCCCAGTCGGTATCTTTCTTCTGACAGAAACTGAACTTAATGAAGTATTCGGCTCCGGGAACTTTCGTTAAGACCGGATCAGCAATAGTAATAACTTTGCTTCCTTGTGCATCTAACTGCAACTCTTCCAGATTTCCCGATGAAAGGACTTTACCATCTTCCATTATTTCATACCTTCCATATAAATCATCCAGACCTGTATGGAATCTTTTATTGGTAATTTTATACTTACCATCTCCCAAAGCCTCAACTTTCACCGGTTGATGTATCTTTTTAACTTCCAAAGCTTTCGGTGCATAAGTACGGTCGGAGAATATAACACCGTTCGTACAGAAATTACCGTCATTAGGTTTGTCACCGAAATCGCCACCAACAGCCATATAATAACCGGTACCATCAGGAGTAGGTACTTTGATACTCTGATCTACCCAGTCCCAGATAAAGCCACCAATCAAAGCCGGATAACGTTCGTATGTCTCCCAATACTCTCTGAAATTACCCATCGAATTACCCATTGCATGAGCATATTCACAAACTACATGAGGTTTCACAGCCTCACCCTTCTGTGATTTTTCCAAACGCTCTTTTCCTACATTCTCCAGCCATTCTACACTGGGATACATATTACTGGTCACATCACAGAAAGAACTATTTCCTTCATAATGAGTAGGACGTGTTTTATCCAACTTCTTAACAGCTTCTTCTGCTGACTTAAAGTTGATACCGTTACCGGACTCATTTCCCAAAGACCACATCATAACAGAAGGATGATTTCTGTAACGTCTCACCATATTCTCACTACGCTCTGTAAAAGACTTCTTCCAAGAAGGTTCATGAGATAAAGCCATCAAACCATGACATTCCACGTTTGCTTCTGCAAGCACATAAATACCATATCTGTCACACAAATCATAGAAATAAGGATTGTTCGGATAATGAGAAGTACGTACGGCATTTACATTGAAGGATTTCATTAACTGCACATCTTTCTCCATCTCTTCCTTAGAAACAGTACGTCCGTTTTCAGAACTATGGTCATGTCTATCAACTCCCTTAAACAAAGTTGTTTTACCGTTGATCAACATCTGACCATCACTAGTAAATTCTATTTTGCGGAAGCCTACCTTCACATTACGAATATCCGTTGTTTTACCTTTCCGGATCAAAGAGATAGCTAAGTTATACAGATTAGGAGTTTCAGCCGTCCATTTCAACGGATTCATCACCTCAAATTCAATATGATTGGTTCCGATTTGAGCACGTGTAGTCTGCTTGGCAATTTCTTTTCCATTCAGATCCATCAGTTTAACCTGAATCTCATCATTACTCTTCTTGCCAGTAATTTCTACGTCCAGATTAACAATGGCATTTTTAAATTCTTTGTCCAGATCGGTTGTGAAAAAGAAGTCTCTGATCTGGGTCTTCGGTGCTGACCACAAAAAGACATCTCTAAAGATGCCACTAAAACGCCAGAAGTCCTGACACTCCAAGAAACTACCATCTGTAAAACGATAAACCTCAACAGCAAGTATATTTTTACCATTCTTCAAATAAGGAGTCAAATTAAACTCTGCAGGCAGATAGCTGTCTTCCGAATAGCCGACTTTCTTGCCATTCACCCAGATATAGAATCCAGCTTCTACCCCATTAAAACGGATGAAAATATCACGTCCCTTCCAAGAATCCGGTAAGGTAAACTCCCGACGATAACTACCAACCGGATTAGGCATGGTAGCAAATGTATAATCAGAAGGACGAGGTTGAATAACGTTAGGCCACTCTACCTTACGCCAATCACAGAAAGGATAGATAACATTACAATACAGCGGTTTGTCCCATTTTTTATTGTGACGTATCGCTTCGATCTGCCAAGGGGCAGGTACTTTGATATCATCCCACCCGCTAACATCATACTCCGACCGGTAAAAATCCTGTGGTCTGTCTTTAGGATCGGCTACCCAATGGAATTTCCATGTGCCGTTCAATGTTTTGTAATAAGGAGATTCTTCAATGGTTAAATCCATCGCTTGTTGTTCGTTAGCAAAAGGAATAGCTATCTGACAAGCCACCTCTTTATTCACTCCCGACACATACTCATTGTTCCATTCCGGCTTATCGGTATTCTGTGCTACAACAGATAAAGGCAAAGTCAGAAATGCAATCAATGCACTGTTCATGATTTGTCGTTTCATAAAATTGATTGGTTATTTAGTTTTAATGTTTCTCCATGGTTCATGTTTTCCAGAGTTTCATTCGCTTACAAATGTAGTGTTTTTTTTCGGCTTTAATAATGAATTTATAATATTTATGATATATACGCTTTAAAATATAACCGGTTTATTGCTATAATGAACAGATAATGTCCTTATTTGAATAGTTTATTTCTTTTTCTCCTTTATTAATTCTTAACTTTGTAATCAACTAACATCTTTAAATATTACAAAAAACAAAATTTACTAAACATGAGAAAAGCACATCTTATTCTAGTTGGCTTACTACTTTCTTTTGTAGCTAAAGCAACCAATGATATTCCCCGATCGGAATATCCGCGCCCACAGTTCGAAAGAAGTACTTGGGTTAATTTAAACGGAACCTGGACATATGAGCTCGATTCCGACAATACAGGGAACAAGCGCAACCTGCCAACGTCAAAGAGCCTCAGCGGTACAATTACTGTCCCTTTCTGCCCGGAAAGTAAGCTATCGGGGGTTAACCACACGGATTTTATAAAAAGAATATGGTATCAACGATCTCTGACCATACCGACAGATTGGGAGAACAAGAAGATTTTACTCCATTTCGGTGCTGTTGATTATGTTGCAGAAATCTATCTGGATGGACGTATGGTCGGTTTCCATTATGGTGGAAGTACCCCATTTTCAATAGACTTAACTCAGATAACCAAACCAGGACAAACCTATAATCTTGTGGTAGCTGCGTCCGACAATCCAAGGTCAGGACTTCAGGCATGTGGCAAACAATCTCTGGAAAAATCTTCTTTTGCATGTTTTTACACCCGCGTTACCGGTATCTGGCAGACTGTATGGATGGAAGCTGTCTCTACCTATGGATTGGAATCAGCAATCACTTCTCCAAACATCGACAATAAACAATTGACAATCACTCCACAATTCTATCAAATATCCGATGGTCAGACACTGGAAGTTACGTTATATGACGGTCAGAGAAAAGTCGCTCAACAAATATCCCAATGTGCTAATGGTAGCGATCTGACTCTACCTATAAAAAAAATGAAACTTTGGAGTCCCGAAACTCCTCATTTGTACGGTATCACCTACCGTATAAAAGATGCTAAAGGACAGGTTATCGACGAAGTAAAATCATACGTAGGCATGCGCAAAGTTCACACAGCTAACGGACAATTTTACTTAAACAATGAGCCTTATTTCCAGCGTTTGGTTATGAATCAAGGATATTATCCCGACGGAATTTGGACTGCGCCCACCGACGAGGCCCTAAAAAATGATATTCTATTAGGTAAAGCCGCCGGCTTTAATGGTGCACGTCTACACCAAAAGATTTTCGAAGAACGATTCCATTATTGGGCAGACAAACTTGGATTTATCACTTGGGTAGAATCTCCTAACGGCGGAATGGATCCTAATAACGAGGTTGCATCACGGAATTTCCTCAGTGAATGGGCGGAAATCCTTGAACGGGATCGGAATCACCCTTCCATAATCACCTGGTCTCCCTTCACTCTATTTAGTAGAATTACACCTACATTCATACGACTAATATTTGATACACAAAAGATAACTAAAGCCATTGATCCTAGCCGACCATTCAATGATCTTACAAGTTTCCACTGCGTTACTGATATCTGGAGTATCATGAACTATGAGTCAGACGTAACGCGCTTCGCATTAAAACTGAAACCGGATAAAAATAAAGCAGAATATACCAATCAGCCCCTTTTCATTGGTGAATTTGGTGGTCTTGTTTGGGAAACATCAGAAAGCGCCAAAGGTACATGGGGGCATGGAGGTATGTTTACCAACGAAGATGATATCTATGAGTGTCTGGAAAAGCTAGTCGATGCAATTCAGACTTCTGGAAATATTACCGGATTTTGTTACACTCAGCTTACTGATATCGAACAGGAAAAGAATGGTATCTACAACTATAATCGTGAACCCAAACTAAACGTTGAACGAGTCAAATCTATCTTTGAAAAAATCCCAAGTAGACCGACAAAGAAAAAATAAACCTAACTCATTCCTAGCATACAAATGAACCCGGCAACATAATCCTATTCGGATCTTTGTTGCCGAGTTGATAATTTTAGAAATTAACAGATTCCTACTTACTCACTCTCAATGTATTCAATCCCTTTCTTGATCCACATATCCTCTCCAGCTTCCACATCTTCCACTGTTTGCCCCACCGGAATATCAATACTCACTCCAACTCTCTGATTCAATTTCCAATCCGGATAGAATACACCAGCCATTGTATAGTTAAACTTTATCCCGCGAGGCAGATACAAATAACCGATGTGGCCGTTTGCTCCGGCAGTTTGTGTACCTATAACTGCACTGTGCGGTGCTCTCCGAAAAGCAATCGATGTTAGCTCTCCTTGACTTTGAGTCATTTCATTTACCAGAATTGCAATTTTACCCTTGAAATAATCGGGATTCCCTTGAGTAGTACCAACATCTCCATATATATCTAGAAAGAAATTACCCGGATACTTTTTCGAATTCATTGTAAACCACACATAGGGAGTTAACTTAGGATAAAGGTACTTCTCAAGCATTCCCTTTATCTCCCAAGTTGGATACTTACGCATATCCAATATAAGCCCTTTGGCATTAAGGCGAGTCTTCATCATCTGTTCCACCTCCTTCATGCTTGTTTCTCCAGCATTGATATAAAGAATATCTTTTGCATTCAATCCATAATCTACCGGTCTCTTTCTGCCTTCAGGTTCTACTCGGATAAAGGCTTGCATTGGGATCACACATTCATGAGACTGACCTTGATACCCTACTTTGATTTTTAGCTCACTCTCTGTTGTAGCCAATAATCGGAAGGAAGTATTCCTCAACAATCCTCTTTCATTGGAAGAAGGAATGGTAGAACGGTAGCTCTCCACAATTTCCGAAATAGGTTTATCGTTCACAGCCAGTATGACCATTCCCCTGTCAAGTCCCTGCACCATAGTAGATTGCACTACGAGATTTCCATCCTTTGTCTGAGTCAGCTCTACCGGAAGCCCATATAAACGAAGCTCATTATTAGGAAACTCGAGATTTCCATGCGAATCATTAATTTCGGCAGACAACTTCCGTATGGAATAATCCAGGTCTTTTTCTGAAGGGGCATTTATAAATTCAGGGAGATACTGTGCCAGAAGTGTATCCCATTTATGATCCGTTAAATTCGTGTAAGGATAACCATATTGGATCGCATTCCAAAGCCTGTAAACTGTAAGAATGCGATAGCCCTGATCCTCCCAACCGATTCCGGGATAGGGTTTATCTCTAGCAAACTCGACCTCCTCTTTTCCGGTCAATATGGGAAGATAATAGTTGAGTACGCAATTACGTTTTGCATTCTTGATTTTCACCAGTTTCTTAGACAGTGCCTTATCAAAAAGAGCCGGGTCTTCCAACCAAGCCAATTGGGCAAAACGATGATACAAACTGGAATCTTTCACAGCGTAGTCCTCAGTTTCCTTGATTTCACCGTACTTATCCAACCATTTGCTCAAAAGTGAATTTCTTTCTTTTTGGTTTTTTGCAGCAGCTATCTCAGGCATCACTCTAAAAAGTTCAAAATCCCAGTTATACTTACCAATTACTACTTGCGGATGAAAATACTTGAGAAATCCCCAGACTTTACCCAATACTTCCAGATTTTCCAAAGTCTGCTGATTAACTTCACCAATTAATATTCCAGAATTTCCTACAAATTCCAGATCCTTATCCACTTTTTTATCCGAATTTTTGATGATATCTAAGGATTGACCGTCTACTAATACCTGGCAATCATTTACCCAAAATTTTACCTCTCCTTCACAAAGTATCTGAAGGAAAAATTTATCAGAACGTTCGAATGGCATTTCCACACAGAAATCTGTCCATTCCTGATCTCCGTTACATACCACATCAACGGTCTGTTTCTCTACTTTCCGATAATGAGTATCCAGTTTGATGGAAAAACGGGCTTTTGCCTGATTCGCCTGCTGGTATTTATATTTGCCTTTAAAAACAATTGTTTTTCCTATAATATCCCGATTTATCATGTAGAAAAGTACATCCGCCATATTTTCGTTGGTAGACGAAAGAAATAATGACGATTCATTATTAAAACGGACATCAGTATCCACCCGAACATTCTTATTCTCACTATACCAAGCCATGTTGGGCATTCCCTGCATAGGATTGAAAGAGATGATACGTGTCTTCTCAAAAGTCAGGAGCCCCTTTTTACCCTGATCAGACTGTGCGCATAGATTAAAAGCAATCAGCGCAAATAGCAATAGGCTAAATAATCTGGTTTTCATATGTATAATAGTTTTGTAATCAATTTAAAGACCTACACATGACAAAGATGAGAAAAAAGAAATAAAATCAAAGACAATATCTGTTCATAATATAGCATATTCATTCTATTGCAACTCAAAATGAGGAAATCCAGATGATTTATCAACTATATAGATTTTTTCACTCTCCTAAAGTAATAACAATTCTGAATGACAGAATGATAAGCTAATCAATATTCTGATACAACGTTCAAATACCCCCTATAAGATCTATAAAAAACAGCCTTTTTATCGATCTATTTTGAGTTCTCCAATGAGATTGGCAGCCTTTCCATATTTCTCTATAATGAAAAGTACATAACGAATATCCACACCAATACAACGTTGCAATTCAGGTTCGAATACAATATCACTGCTCATTGCTTCCCAATTGCCATCAAAAGCCAAACCGAGCAATTCTCCTTTGGCATTAAACATAGCACTACCGGAATTTCCTCCTGTTATATCATTATTGGAGATAAAGCAAACACTCATATCACCTTTCTCATTGGCATAACGGCCGAAATCCCCGGAAGAAAACAAAGACAGTAACTCTGGCTGAATAGCAAAATCTATATCTCCAGCATGCTCTCTTACCTTCTCGAAAATACCTTTCACTGTAGTATAATAGTCGTAAGTAGCACCATCAAAAGGAGAATAACCGGCAACAGATCCAAAGCTAAGTCTCATCGTAGAATTTGCATCCGGATAGAAGTTACGGTCAGCATACATGCGACGCATAGCAGCATTGAATAAACGTTCACCTTCTTCTATCTGTTCGGAAGCATCGGAAATACTCTGATTCATCTCATAATATTTCACGATTAAGTCGATACTCAAAGCAATAGCCGGATCTTCAATCAGATTATAAGTAGTATCCTTCTCTAAGAAACGCTTCAAACCTTTGGGAGTAGTTACCTGCGAGGTAGCATACAGAGAATCTACATAAGTCTGTATATTTCCATGATACAGCGTATCTATCTGCGCATACATAGCTGGCAAGTACTTTTTATCGACCTTAGTTTGATATTCTTTTAACATTGCGGCAAAGACCTCTTTATCGATAGATAAATCGAGATTATCATATTTCTCCAATAATTTCTTCATCCGACTAAGTACCTGCTTCTCTTCACCTTCAAAGTCGAAGTTCAAAATTTCCAATGCAATCTGAACCAGTTCAGGACCATTGATAAATGACTCCCCGAAAAAAGCCAGAGCACGATTCGTTTCACGACGCTGACTATAGCCTAACTCCAGATTCGAAAACAGGCGAAGTAACTTCTCCCTTTCTGCGGGATGTGCCTGAATCCAATCCCGAAGTGCCACTTCCGCTTCCCGTTTCTTCTCTAATACTTTTAAATGCCGAATTGCTTTATTAGTACCAATGCTATTCTTCCAATAATTGGAGCTTTCATCGTACTTTGAAGCATATTTAATCCGAATATCCGGACGACGGTCCATTTCCCGTTTCCAAATAGCCTGTTTTACTCCACGCACATCAATCATTGCCTGATTCATTCCATTCATCATCTCTTCGATACCATAGGAAGAAAGGTAACGTTCCGTACTTCCCGGATAACCAAGTGTCATACAGAAAGAGCCTTCTTTGTATCCATCCAAAGAAATCGGAGCCACATATTCCGGACGATAGGGAACGTTTTCCGGAGAATAATCTGCCGGACCATTCTCTTTATTGGCATAGATACGAAAAACGCTGAAATCGCCTGTATGACGTGGCCACATCCAATTGTCCGTATCCCAACCAAACTTTCCTACAGAAGATGGCGGTGCAAAAACTAAACGAACATCATTAAAATCACGATAGACAGAAAGCCAGAACTCGTTTCCTGCATAATATGCATCGACAACCCCCGTCAGAGTAGAATCATTCTTTGAGACTTCATCACTAATGACAACCATCATTGAATCGACAGCCACCTTGCGTTCACTCTCCGTATTTGCATCTTTAGTTGCAGCAAGTACCCGCTTGGTGACATCCTCCGTACGAAGCAGAAAACGCACATATAACTCCGGATTGGGTAATTCCTCCTGAAGATTATGTGCCACGAATCCATCTTTCAGGTAATCGTGTTCAACAGAAGAATGCTGCTGAATGCTACTGAATCCGCAATGGTGATTAGTAAACACAAGCCCGTCTTCAGAGACTACTACTCCCGAGCAAAAGCCTCCAAAGCTGACTACTGCATCCGCCAAACAAGGTTTCTTGGGGTCATATAATTTACTTACAGGCATTTTCAGACCAAGTTCTTTCATTACCCGTTTTGCCTGCTTGTTTTTCTGAAGGTTTCCAAGCAACCACATTCCTTCGTCAGCAGATACGCTCTGCAAACAAATAGAAAGAATTACAATTACAAATAGTTTAAGTCTCATAAGTACCAATGCTTTATTATCTTATTACTATCTGTCATGGAGAGTCCGGAGAGGTATCCCTTCTTTGCATTATACAGAGAGAAGAGATTCTTCACTTCGTTCAGAATGACGGATGCTATCATACTATAAATTAATTAGATGATATGCTTTTATATTATTTTATTCACTCACACAATCTCGATACATCAGCCTTTGACCAAACTAGTTATAGCCTTTCGAGTTCATGCCCTTTACTCCGTAATTAACCTTAATTTCTTGGCTTTTACCCTAGCCTTTAGCCAAGCACTGATTTTCTCTTTCTCAGTCTCCGAAGGATGTTTCGAGAATTGCAAGACAGCCAATGTCACTGTATCTGTTTTCATTGAATCAATCCGCGTTTCAAGTGAATGAGAGATAGAAAGCGACGTGATAGAAGGATACAGAACTTTCAATTCCGGAACCAATGTACGGCTCATCGAATCATACTCTTTATATTGTTCAAGACTCGTCTCCAATTTAGCAATCTTCTTCTGTTGTTCTTGAAGGCGCTCTTCACTATTCTTATAAAAGTCTTCCATAACCATGGCACGAATAGAAGAAACATCTACCGCCTCATTATTCATACCTTGCAAGACTATCAGTTTCGAATTCTTCAATTGATATGCCTCCAATTTATTACGGGCAATAGCAATTGAAGCATCCGGTATTTCAGGACCAATTAAAACAACACGAATCTCTTTATGTTCATAATTGATTTTCTTATCAAGCACTTGTGTGTTTTCAAAATTCAACTGCTCATTAATGAAGCGATTAGCTGCTGCCTCATACAAAGTACTTTTGATTATACCAAACGTCAAATACACAGCCGGGCACATCGTCAGAATAACAATCAGAACAATATACTTACGAACTGTTTTCTCACGAGTCTTATCAACAAATTCTTTCCGTTGAAAGTGCATGAGTCGTACGCCAATATATGTAGCAAGACTAATAAAAACAGAGTTAATAAAATAAAGATAAAAGGCTCCTAAAAAGTAAATCAGATTACCTGTTGCCAGTCCATATCCGGCTGTACAAAGTGGCGGCATCAATGCAGTAGCAATAGCAACTCCCGGAATCACATTCCCTTTTTCCTTGGTAGAAAGAGCAACAACTCCCGCTAATCCACCGAAAAGAGCGATAAATACGTCATATATCGTAGGTGAAGTACGTGCAAGCAACTCCGACTGTGAACCGGCGATTGGTGCCAGAATAAAGAAAACAGTAGCAGTGGTTACACTAAACGCAGTCGTAATCAGGAAACTTTTCAAAGAACGCTTCATCAACTCGAAATCATTCAAGCCGACAGATAATCCGACTCCCATGATAGGTCCCATGAGTGGTGATATCAACATGGCACCAATAATCACAGCAGTAGAATTGACGTTCAATCCCAAAGACGCCATAAATATGGCAAAAATAAGAATCCATAAGTTAGCTCCTTTAAACTCTACTCCTTTACGAATAGAATCCACTGTTTCCAACTCATTATCCTTGTCCTTCTTTAAGTCTAAATAATTCTTTAAGAACGACTTAATTGCAAATTTATTACGTTCATCCGTTTTCATAGTTATTTCTTCTTTATAAATCGATTAATAACAGGTATTTGATTTAATGGCAAATCCGTCTTGATAATATATGCTACAAACAACAAAAGAAGCAATGTACGGAAAGCCAGAAGTAACACAATATTGGAAATAGGTACCCATTCACCGGCAGCATACAACACTAAAGCCAGACCTACATACAAAGCAATTCCACGCAAATCATAAGCGATCGGATATTTCTTTTGTCCTACAAAATAAGAGAGAAGCATAGCTACTGCATAACCAGCAAAGCCACCCCACGCACAAGCCATAAAACCGTATTTCGGTATAAATACAATATTGATTAGCACTAATACCGCACATCCTGTAAATGAGAAATAAGCTCCCCACTTGGTTTCGTCAATCAGCTTGTACCAGAAAGAAAGATTAAAGAAAACACCCATAAAGATTTCGGCAGCCATCACAATCGGTACGACTTTCAAACCACCCCAATAATCAGGCTTTAAGATGTATTTTAATAAATCCAAATAGAACATCACAGCTAGAAATGCCAACAGCGTAAAAATAATAAAATATTTCATGGCTTTTGCATAGATCACTTTATTGTCTTTATCTCTGCTTTCACCGAACACAAACGGTTCATAAGCATAACGGAAAGCTTGGGTAAGCATTGCCATAATCATAGCAATCTTGCTACATGCACTATAGATAGATAATTGTGTTTTCGCCCCAACCGGATCCGGATAGATATGCCGGAACATAATCTTGTCAGCCACCTGATTCAAAATACCTGCCACTCCCAGAATAAGAATCGGATAAGAATAATTCAGCATTCTTTTTGCTAGGATTTTATCGAATCCTCCTCTAAATTTCAAATCGGGAATAAGCAATATCATTACTATAGATGTACATATCAAATTGAAGAGAAAAGCATAAAATACATTACTACCTCCTATTATCAAGTAATAAATCAGATTTAATGCGATGTTGAGCACAATAAAGAACATCTTCAAAGCAACGAATTTAATCGGACGTTTCTTATAACGAAGATAAGCGAAAGGAATACATTGAAAGGCATCCATTGCAACTACCAACAACATCGTACCAACATACCAAGGGTGATCGGCATACCCCAATGCAACTGCTATGGGATGAAGAAACAGCATACAACATATAGCAAAAAGCAGCGATGTACTTCCCACCATAATGAGCACTGTAGAATATACTTTTTCCGGTTCTTCCGTCCCTTTATTCACAAAACGGAAGAATGTAGTCTCCATACCATACGTGAGAATAACCATTAACAAGGCTGTCCAAGCATATACCTCTGTTATTATCCCATATCCACCTGAAGCAGTAGACATTGCTGCTGCATAGATAGGTACTAACAAATAATTTAAAAAGCGGCCTATGATACTACTAATTCCATACAACGCAGTATCCTTTACCAATGACTTAAGTCCAGCCATGTTTACTAATGATTAGTGTCGATAAATGTTCGTTATTTCTTTTGTTTGAACAGCCAGTCCATAAATCCGGGATAGTTGAATGCTGAGTCCCAGCTATTATGGCCACAACCGGGAAACTCAATATATTCCACATCTGCCCCGGCAGCTTTCAATGCTTTATATGCATCACGAGAACCTTCTACCGTCACCACATCATCAGCATCCCCATGGAAAATACGGAACTTGATATCCTTTGCTGCCGATAAACGGTCCGGATTCACCGTACCACAAATAGGAATAGCGGCAGTAAAAATCTCCGGATAGCGGGAAATCATATCGAATGTTCCCATTGCCCCCATCGAAAGACCTACGATATAAATTCTCTTTTTATCAATTTCCGGCATGTTTAGATAAGAATCTAATAATTCTTTAACCGCACGAAATATCGGATTCATCTCTTGTCCAACAGGCATATTGGAAGGAGTAAAAGATTTAGGACGTTCCACATATCCCCAATACTTACCCTGCGGGCATTGTGGAATTAGTACGAAAGCCGGATGTTTTTCCCTATTCACCGGATTTAAAAACATCTGTCCTCCATGAGTCAATTGTCTTTCATTATCATTTCCTCTTTCACCTGCACCATGAAGGAACAGCACCAACGGAAATTTTTTGCCCGGTTTCACCGCTTCGGGACGAAGTAACCGATAAAGTAAAGAATCTCCCTGAGTGGAGACAAATACTTCTTTTTCATATAGTTCTTTTCCATATCTCTGTTGAGCCGATAAAGAGATACTCAAAAAGAAAAAAGCGATGAAAGCAGTCCATTGTTTCATAATATACAATTTAAAATATTCTCAAAAAGTCAATATCAATCATTAAACAGCGTCTTCTGGCTATTATAAAGACTTCTTCCCAAATGTTTATAAGCCAGTTCTGTTACTTCACGCCCACGGGGAGTCCGTTTCATAAAACCTTCTTTGATAAGGAATGGTTCATATACTTCTTCGATAGTACCCGCATCTTCTCCTAAAGCCGTAGCAATAGTAGTCAATCCAACAGGTCCTCCATTGAATTTATCGATGATTGTACAAAGTATCTTGTTATCGATCTCGTCCAATCCGTATTTATCAATATTCAATGCTTCGAGTGCATATTGAGCAATCTCCGTATCGATAGAACCGGAACCTTTCACTTGTGCAAAGTCACGTACCCGACGAAGTAAAGCATTAGCAATACGAGGCGTTCCACGACTTCGGGAAGCAATTTCGGATGCAGCAGGTACCGAACAAGGTACATCCAGTATAGAAGCAGAACGACGTATAATATTACTCAAAATATCATCGTCATAATATTCCAAATGCAGGTTAATACCAAAACGGGCACGAAGTGGTGCTGTCAGCAATCCACTACGCGTAGTTGCTCCAACCAACGTGAAAGGGCTTAAATCAATCTGAATGCTACGTGCCGAAGGTCCCTTATCAATCATAATATCAATACGGTAATCTTCCATAGCAGAGTATAAATACTCCTCTACCACCGGTGAAAGACGATGGATTTCATCAATAAATAGCACATCATTCGGTTCAAGGCTGGTCAGCACTCCCGCCAAATCACCCGGTTTATCAAGTACCGGACCGGAAGTTACTTTAAAACCGACTCTCAGCTCGTTGGCAATAATGTTTGAAAGTGTTGTTTTTCCCAATCCGGGAGGTCCATGCAAAAGAACATGGTCCAGTGCCTCTCCACGCAGACGTGCTGCCTTCACAAAAATGCGAAGGTTTTCCACCACCTTATCCTGACCGCTAAAATCCTCGAAATTCAACGGGCGAAGCGCATTCTCAAAGTCACGTTCCTTCGAAGTAAGCTGATGATTGCGTATATCAAAATCTTCTTGTTCCATTTCTAAGTCTCAATATGGATGACAAAGATAGAAATTTGCGTTTACATATCGCACAAGAGAGAGGAAAAAAGAGGTTACCTGACAAAACAGATTGGAATATCCACCAATTCGTTTTGTCAGGTAACCTTTGCTAAGTAAGTTCCGCAGATATACGAGAGAATATTTTCTTATTATACCGACAGATCCTATCCCGAGAAGAAAATTACTTTGTCCGAGAAACCGGAGTTATTCTCACCTCTTGAGGAGCATAATTGGGCGGGTAATAAGGCTCAAATACACCACCTTCCTTAGAATTTGCGGCAATACCCGGGTTGATGATGCGCAAGTCAATAGTGGATGGCATCTGACCTTCAAAAACATTCAGCACACCATCACGTTTGCCATTTGCATCATAGCAGAGTCCCCAAGGATTACGCATACCGAACAGCGCGGAAGGATCTGCAGAGAACATCAGCGTCCATGCGTGTGCGGTGACAGTCTTTCCACTTCCGTCAGGAGCCACCAAATCTCCCTTGTTGAATCCACCTATCACAAGCTTTCCTTCCATCAAAGAAGTCATCACAGCACGTTGCAACTGCCATGCAGTAAGTCTTCCAGGAGCAAAACCGAAACTGTAACCATCTCCCGTAAACAACGGTGGCACGTGTTCGCTTCCTATTCCTCCTGTGTTTTTATTTACATTAAAGATATAGTTCCACTTCATGATCGCTTTTTCAAGTACGGTTGCCCATGTGGCTTTGTTGTCCTTTCCAGTACAGCAGAACATCTCTTCGCTTTGACCTGCCAAGAATTTTGAGGACACACAAACTTTAATAGGTTTACCTTGCGGGTCGAACATGGATACGGTATATGTTTTGTCACCATTGTCTTGAATCAGACTTTTTATGAAGTCGGGATAGATATAAGCCATCGAAGCAAGTGCAGCTACGAGCGAGCAGTTACCAATACCATGTTGGTTCGCATCGGCCGGGAGAGGTTTTCCATAGGGATAAAGAGTTACGGGGAATTCTTTCCAATGTCCGTCCCATGCATAAAGCTCGTCCGATTCGTTTTCCGGATTGAGTAACCATTTGCGATCTTCAGCAGTAGCCACATGTCGGTTGGCATAGTGTCCACCCATTGGGGTCAGATCGCTTCCTGAATATCCATCCGCCAGTCCCATCAGGTCGTCAATGTCGGGCACGTCCTTTAAGGTCCATTCGGCTATCTGCGTACAGTCTCCTCCATTGTTTGCTTCTATGTCGAGTTTGTAATATTGGTAAGCCTCTTTGTTATTGAATACGTAGATTTTATCCTTGAGCCTGTCACCGAAATTCTGATCCATTCGTTGGTCAATCATGCTCCAGGTGGTTTTGTCATTCGAAGCGTACAGTTTCCATGCGGAAGGCGTATTCTTGGGGTCATCCTCCGAAGATGTCAGCGAATAGTATTTGACAACCGTACTTCTATCACCTTCCCACAAAAGATAGAAATGGGTGTGTGAAGTTGTATAGTGAGTTCTGTTATCTCCATCTGCTATATTACGCACCCACTGGCCTTCCGGATAGTCTGAATATTGTGCAGTAAGCGTACCGACAGTAGGCATATTGGTGAAGAATTTATCAATTTCCACCGAGTGCGGTTCGTCTGGATGCAAAGAGACATTTTTGTATTTTAAAGTCCATTCGGCAATTTGTGTGGCACTACCACCATTGTTTCCCGCTACCTCTAGTTTATAATAGCGGTATTTTGCTTCATTCTCAAACAAGATTTCTTTCACCTCTTTTCTGTCACCGAATGTCTGTCCGGTTTGTTCGTCAAGTGTGGTCCATTTGGCATTATCGTTAGAGCCTTTGAGCGTCCACGCCTTCGGATCGTTGGTAGACGGACCGCTGCTCGCACACACCGTGTAGCAGTTGAGGAGCAAATCCTTGTCAGCTTTATACATCACGTAGAAATTAGCATGATCTGTCTGGTAACAGGTATTCACATTGTTGTCTACAAGTTTGGCGATGTCCGATCCTGTGGGCGAGTCGCCATACTGAGCATAAACAGTACCCGAAGCTGGCATATTACGACTCGTGTTCCCTATGCGTACACTTGCCCCGTTTACTTCAGGCTCCGCTTCCTTTTTGCCATCATCGTCATCAGAACAAGCTCCTAATGACATAACAAACGAGAAGCATATCGCTCCTATCCCCATTACTCTCAACGATCGCTGCAGAAAGGTTTTCCGAAAGCCTTCCCTCTTCATAGTAATTTTCATTTTCTTTTTCCCATTAATAGTTAACAATCGGTTTTATCCGTATTTAATGCATATATTTTACAAATATAAAGAAAATATCAAGAATCTCCAAAGAATACAAATTGTTTTAAACACCGAAACTCAAAAAAGTGAGAATACTAATCTTATAATATTTTCCTGCCCTTTACATTTTTGCCACCAATAACTTGATAAAGAACATACTTGAGTCTAGAGGGCTGTTTCATTATAAATTCTACTCCTTTTTCAACAAATGAAAAATTCCCAATTGCTTTTTACCATTCCTACTTCAATAATATTTAATTGAGCTAATCTACTAGCAATGACGATACCAAGCAAAACTTCATCCTCTTCTATTAAACCTTTTTTACAGACAATTCCTCCACGTTTCCAATACTAAAATTATAACAATATGAATACTCACTCTGGTCAATAATATCCTAACAATTTCTATAACTTTATCTAACTGTATAACATCATATTATGAATTAAAATCGATCCATTATACATCACTTATTTACACTATACTACATCCCATTATATCAGTTTATAGAATTGGATTATTTATAGATTGATATAATTTGATTCATTAACAGAATCCACTACATGCCACCTCCCTATCGCCGCATCATAATGTCTAGCACCATAATCATACCAACCGAGTCCATTCTTCATATCCAACTCCTTACCATTATACTTGTAAGGCTGAACACTATTGGTTGATGTAAAAGTACCACCAAAAGGATAATAAGCATTCGTCTCCTTCACATTGCCATCCTTATCTGCTACCACACGAGTATTACCCTGATGATCCTTCAGATAAAAATGAACTTTCCTATCCGGGAAACTGGCATAACCCGCATCATTGAGCAACATCTTCAACACCCCGTTCTCATAGATCGCATTTCCACAATAATCCGTCATTAAGGTAGTAACACCAGTCTTATGTACCGTACGAAGCTTCGTGCCGTCAGCAGCATATTCATATTCAATATATTACCACCCGTAAAGATTACCTGATTAGGCAAATTTAAAAAATTATACCCAATACTACTAATATTCTTGTTTAAATCTTTAGTCAGATTTCCATTCTTATCATAGGTATACTCCACCGTCTGATTGGAATTGTCTTTGAATTCTGTTCCATTACCATAAACCGAACTTGTGGCAATGTCCTTTACCGCCTGCAACTGATTGCCATTATACGTCAAAGTCAGATTATCAATCATCCCGTAGCTGTTTGCATCCGTCTGCCCGTAACGCTTCAAACCCCAAATATTTCCCATCTTGTCATAAGCGGTAATCTGCTCATTGAATCGATTCGTATTAGAGGCAAGCGTAGCATCTTCCCCGTAGAGAGCATCCTTCAACCTAGAAAGCCTGTCATATTTGTAGAGGTAAGCATACTTTTGGATGCCGCCGCGGTCTCGGTCTATGAAGCGGATGTAGTGGTCGAAGCCAGCAAGTCCGAAGCCGCCGGAGGCAATACCAACCCTAGATTCTCGTAGTTGTCATAAACGTAATAGGTATCTAGCATCATCTCCCCGTCCATTGCACGTAAAAGGAGAACTTTGCCTGTAGCACGTTCCTTGAATTCCAGGGTGATGTGCCCGTCCTCGTCAGTAGTCTGCGTACAGTCGAGAGTACCTGTCGCATAGTCCTGACGGTAGGTAAGGCTGTTTGCAGAAAGGGAATAGATACGTGCTCAATTTAGGGTAGAAGGTCAGGTAATACGCCAGTCCTTGTCGGTTCTGGTTAGTAAGGAAAGAAGTTGGCACAGGATTCTCGCTGTATTGAACAGGTAGGAGTTGGTAAACATTCCAATATATAAAATACCCTGATATAAATTAAACCTATATCAGGGTAAGTTAATTAGGATAAAACGAAATTTAGATTAAATCAAAGCACTACCAAACATCGAGCCAATACAGTACATAATTTTTAAATATTACTATTCCTCTGCTATATCCATGTTGCCACGCATTTGGTAAACCAACTCCTGATTTAGAAAGATAATCATTCTTAAGAAAGCAACCTTTTTCTGCATTAAATATAAAAATGGTCGCATTTTTATAAAAATTAGGTACGAAATCACCCCAAGTTCTGATATTGGAAATAGGAAGCATATTCGAATTCTGACAATATCGAATCGAATCAGTATTAATTATGATACTATCCTCTTCATAATTATAAGGAATAACCATTAAACAAGAATCAGTAAAATGATAAATGGCTTTAGCCTCGAGTAAAGCATCTTTTTTTAATGTCTCAATTTCTTTATCATTTAGAATCGACATAATATGAATATAACTCAAGTCCTGTATTTTCGGATACTTAAAAGCTGTTATAAGCACTTTTTCATGAGCTATTTCTTTCGGAAAATGAGACACTAAATCTTCTGGATATAGACTAATGATTTCTTTATAACCTTGAACTGTTTTTTCATCAGGATACTCCTGTGAAAAACAATTGTATTGAATAAAAAACAATTCTATTAGTACTAAACTTATTATTTTCATAAACTATTATTTATATATTAACAACTTTCCTTTTCCTTCTGTAGCATTATAATAATGATTCCAATTATTATAAACATTAATTGTTCGATAATCTTGCTTACCCGTCATTATTGTTTCCATTCCATTAAAAACAGACCCAATAGTAGTATAAACATTATCACTTGTTTTTGATACTCTATATGATATATAATTTCTTTCTATATATTCTGTTTTTTTCCCTCCTGTTAAAAGTACATCTATCATATCTAAGGCATCATACTTTCTCTGTATTAGTGGATCAGTCTTAACTCCTATCATTTTATTTTTATCAATCGGAAATATTCCATATTTCTCATTAATAATGTCAATTTCACCAGTAACAATCACTATGTTATTTTTTCCCGTTGAATAAGATTGTTCTCTAGACTTGTATTGGATTAATACTATATCCATGCTTTTGAGCTAAAGAAGCAGATTCTTCAAAATTATATAATTTCAATAAAATATCTTTCATACTTCCAAACATATTATTATCACCAATATGAGTATAAGTTTGTTCATTATATGTCATCTGTTGTCCAACTGAATCTCGGTGAAAATATAAATTTCCTGTCGATTCATTCATGTACCAGTCTCGTCCATCTATATCTATGTTTTTTATCGGATTATTATTACAATATGCGTATGAATTTACATTGTTGTATTTCTCTGTAGATGGATCCATCACATGCCACCTCCCTATCACCGCATCATAATGTCTCGCCCCATAATCATACCAGCTCAATCCATTCCTCGTATCCAACTCCTTACCATTATACTTAAAAGGCTGAACACTATTGGTTGATGTAAAAGTACCACCAAAAGGATAATACGCATTCGTCTCCTCAACATTGCCATCTTTGTCTGCTACAACTCTTACATTACCTTGATGATCCTTCAGATAGAAATGAACCTTCCTATCCGGGAAACTGACATAACCCGCATCATTGAGCAACATCTTCAACACCCCGTTCTCATAGATCGCATTACCACAATAATCCGTCGTTAAGGTAGTAGCCCCCGTCTTATGTACCGTACGAAGCTTCGTTCCGTCAGCAGCATACTCATACTGCACGCTGTTACCATCCGCAAAGATTACCTGATCAGGCAAATTTAAAAAATTATACCCGATACCACTAATATTCTTGTTTAAATCTTTAGTCAGGTTACCATTTTTATCATAAGCATACTCCACCGTCTGATTGGAATTGTCTTTGAATTCTGTTCCATTACCATAAACCGAACTTGTGGCAACGTCCTTTACCGCCTGCAACTGGTTACCGTTATACGTCAAAGTCAGATTATCAATCAGCCCGTAGCTACTTGCAGCCGTCTGCCCGTAACGTTTCAGGCCTAAGATATTTCCCATCTTGTCATAAGCGGTAATCTGCTCATTGAATCGATTCGTATTAGAGGCAAGCGTAGCGCCTTCCCCGTAGAGGGCATCCTTCAATCTGGAAAGCTCGTCATACGTGAAACGATACCCCCTTTGGATCGTTTCCGTTCCTGCCTTCCACAACATACTGCTGATGTTGCCATTATAGCAAGGGGTATTCCCCGTTATTGCCTCCTGATAATTCAGCGTTTGACTGAACAGCGTCCCTGTAATACTCTTCGTCCAAGAACGAATGTTATAAGCATACTCCGTTTTCAGCCTAGCATTCCCGTTTCGCCCGTCCGACTTCAAACGTCCCACTTCATCGTAGGTGTTATCCACCAGAGTCACTGCCGCGGCATTATCCAACTGATAGGTGGTCTTTAACAGACGTTCCGCCGGGTCATACGTGTGGACATAGACTTCTGTCCGGGTATCCGACCCGACAGTATGTACTTTCCTGACTTGCGTAGGATTTCCCGGGAAGTCGTAGGCAGTAAATATCTTATCCTCTCCTCCCGAGAATTGTTTCCCCGCTGCTGGATCATACGTCCCCTCTCATCGTAATACATCACCGAGTACAGGTATCCCGATACTGTTCCATTACCGGATATCTTAGCCGTCAGTGTGCCTGTGAGCAAGCCTTTGACTCCCACTGTCCTGAGTTGGTCATACCCTGCTACCTTTTCGTAAGCAGTGGCAGCGCCCGAAGGAATTCCATTCGATCCTATAAAGTTATACCGGTCATAATAATTTACGCTCAATATAACAGGGGTGGTCAAGGCGACTTTTGAGGGAAGCGTATATCCTTTCAGCTCATTAGTCTGATTCGTGCCTGTTAACCGGGTAGCTTTCACCACTACGTTCTTTAACGGATCATTTGCATGATTCAGCGTATTCTTGCAGGTTCCCGTCAAGACGATCCTTCCAAAAACATCGGGTATGCTGAAGGACCATTCCCCTTTGGAACGTTGCATTCCGTCCTGTACGAAGATAGGACGGTCGGCAGAATCATACCCTGTATAGACGGGATCGCAACCGGGAAGTTTCTTGTAGATGCAACGGTTCCGGCCGTCATATTTGTAGAGGTAAGCATATTTTTGGATGGCTGCCGCAGTCTCGGTCCATGAAGCGGGGGTAGTGGTCGAGGTCAGCAAGTCCGAAGCTGCCGGAGGCAATACCATCCGTAGATTCCCGTAGTTGTCATAAACGTAATAGGTATCGAGCAGCACCTCCCCGTCCATTACCCGTGAAAGGAGGACCCGGTCCGTAGCCCGGTCCTTGAATTCCAGACTGATGTGCCCGTCCTCGTTGGTGGTCTGCGTACAGTCGAGAGTACCTGTCGCATAGTCCTGACGGTAGGTGAGGCTGTCCGCTGAAAGGGAATAGATACGCGCGCTCAATTTAGGATAGAAGGTCAGGTAATGCGCCAGTCCTTGTCGGTTCTGGTTGGTAAGGAAAGAGGTCTGCACCGGATGTTCCTCCCAGTCCTTTCCTGGACCGAACTGTTGTCTGATCCGGTTCAGAGAGGAGTTCTCGTGGACGGGATAGCTCCAGGGGGCAGTGTCTTTGCCGTAGTAAGCGGCCGCCCGGGCTATGTCCCCCACCACGTAAGGTTCCATGTATTTGCCGCCGGAGGTATTCGCGCCTACAGGCAGGTAACGGAAAGATTCCCGGTTAAGCCCGTCATAGCTTTGCAGGTTTACCAGGTCTTCTCCGTTAGGGGAGAGGCCATGCAGGATGTTCAGGTTAGGATTACCGAAGCGGTCGTAGTATTGGATTTCACGCCGCATCTGGTTCTCACTCAGTCCGGCAAGTCCGGAAGTCTTTATCCGCGGAGTCACAGTGATGATGTGAGGCTGTCCGGCACTGGTGTGCATGTACAGGGTGTCCCGGGATTGGGCGGAAGCACCGACGGGATATAGGGACAGGACCAGGAACGAAAGGAGGGTTCCCAATGTCCGCAGATTTCTGATAGTTCGTATCGCTTTCATAATTATTCGTTATTTATGCTATTGTTGAATTATTCGTTATTTATGCTATTGTTGATTCTATTTTTGATTCTTGTTTTACTCTTGTATTACTCTTGTTCACAAGCTTACTTTATCAGCTATGCCGAAAAGCCGTAGTCGCATTTGGTGAATCCGCCACAGGCATATACGGCCTTCAGCATACCTGATTCCCGTTATTTCTCCCCCAGGTGGTAGAGATACTGTTGCAGCAGTACCTTGTTCGCGGCCGAGTCCAGGTAATAGCTCCTTGTCAGCCGGTTGAAACCGTCGTACTCATGCCGGGTGGTGATTCCATTGGGATCGGTGACAGCTATCACCCCCTGCAACGGTTCGTATTCGCAGGTGTACACATTCGCTTCCGGTAAAGAAGTACGCAAAAGCTGCAGGGCCTGTAGCATGGCCGGGCCAGGCATCATGTCTCCTGCCCAACCGTCTGCCTCACCGGCGTCCACTCCCATGGCGGCCAGTACCTCCGATCGTGTGGCATTCTCTATCATAGCAACCGGGAAGCGGCCCCGGTATCCCCAGAGATACGTAATGGGAGTTCCGTCCTTGCTGTGTACCTCTGCCACATTGTTATATAAGTCGTAAGCCGTATAAACCACCTCATCACGAAATTCTGTTTCCCGGTCCGTCGCGGAAAACACTCTCTCGGGAAGGCTTGTACCTTCCTTGAAGAGGATACGGTTCTCTTTCCGGCTGCCCCCTTCCGTATGACGGTGCATCGAAAGTATTCCCGGAAATTGCCCGTCCAGATAATCGTACTCGTCAATAGTGAGACCTTCGTCACTGCGGACAGTGGTTATCTTACGGGGGGCCAGAGAAGTTCCCGACAGATGGGAAAACTTATACTCGAATGTCTTATTTTCCTTGTAAGACTCAAACTCATAAGGGGGCTGGTCATGAGGTACCTGCTCACGAGTTTCTATGGTATATTCTTTTGTGAGGAATGTATACGACCCGGGATCCAGATAGAAGGTAGTCTGGGCTAGCCCACCGTCTTCCGATGGATAGAACCTGCCGGTATTGAATACATTATCCCAGGAATAATCTCCCGGATTATTTTCGCAGACTTCCCGGCTGACAGAGATACGGCGTACCGGGATGTCGATGCTGACCACGCCTCCCGTACTGACATGTTCGTACTCATACTCCGTAGTGGATAAGAAAAAGCCATTATCCTTGTAACGGTCCACTCGCTTCAGTTTTCCTGCCGGCCATTGGTCGTCGGACAGGTTGATGTATTCATCCGCATGCTTTCCCGGGTTGTTGGGAAGGGGGCATACGAGGCCTTTCAATTCACTGTAAGAGTGACTTAACAGGTAATCATTCACTTGTTTCTCTTTTTTGACATAGTTCAGCTCTGGATCATATTGGTCCCATTCCACTACGTTGTTGTACTCATGGCAAGGCACATGGTAGATATACTCTGTCACAAGGGCGGAACCGCCGCCTTCCACACTCTCCCTTACGTTACTGTAGAGAACAGGGCTTCCGTTGTGGAATGTGATCTCACTGACGGGATTGTTATGGATAACCGTCATACTCTGGAGATTGCCAGGTGAGAAAGGTACAAGAATGCCGGTCTGGTAATCCCGTTCGGTGACGATATGGGGAATGGCACCGCCGCCCCAGATGACTCCCCAGCCGATGGAGCCTTCCAGTCCGTAGCTGTATTTTTTGTGCACCGTCTTTTGTTCCTTGGGGTCGTAGATGCGGATATGCTTGACCCGAAGGCCGCCAACCGGACGGAGGTACATCGCACCTTCTTCCTCCGGACCGGGATATCCCATGGCGAAAGCTGCATTGTTTCCCTCATATTCGAAGTGTGTTTCCAAGCCTTGCGGGTCGGTGATCTGAATCAGCATTCCCTGATTGGTCCAGCTGGCATCAGCCTCCCGGTTCGCTCCTTTATAATCCAGAAGCAGACGTATTTGCTTTCCGTTATTGCTGTAAGTCAATATCTTGCGGAAGCCGGGGACTGTATTGACGACATACCGGTTTTCAGGACCGTTGCAGAATCCCCAATGGTCTACCACCTTTGTATCAGTGGAAGGGACATTCAGGCCGCCGTTATAATTGAACTTATATGTCTTCGTCTCCACGCCGGGTGCCGAGATGCTGACGGAATCCAGTTTGGTCAGGCTGGTATGGGAGTTGTAGGTACTGAGGTAGAAACGGATGCTGCGTACCGGATTGCCATGTTCGTCGGTCACTTCGATGGTATCGTATGCATCGTTCCAGTACTCAGGACCGCCTACCGAGGTATAACTGATTTTCATCGTATTGCCCAGGAAACGGATATCGGTCAGCCGCGGAACTTCAACATCGTTGGGAAGGATGCTGCCCGAATTATCAATGTGGAGACTTTCGGAGTAACCACGTCTCAATTCAGCCTTATAGTCGTAATAGTAAGCGTCCGAACCTGAATTATAATCGGGCACTAAGGCATAGTTGTATTCTTGAAGCGGAAGATGTTCGGTCAGATGATATCCGTCTTCGGTTGGGTGCTTGTTGATGATTACTTCTCCAAGCCTCATGCAGCCTTTGTTGGTTCCGGATGACTGGTGGGGAAGGATATCGTATTCGAAGGTAACGGACGGGGTGGTCCGATGTGGCGACCGGATACTGGTACAGTGCCAACGGTTGATGGATTGGGTATAGAATACTTTCTCTACCACGCTGTCGAACTCATAATAGTCAGGGCAAACGCTCAATAATTTTAACCTCCTATTGTTTTCTCTTCTGCCAGTGGTATTCTTATAATTTCTAGTACTTCATCCCTGTATTGCTCATTCCATCCGCACAGTTTTCTCTTGGCTGCTATTCCCACTTTCTTTTTACTCTGCTTCAAAAGTGTTAGCGCCATTTTACACATGAGTGAAAAGTTCACTGCCCCGTTGTCTGTCTTTCTGGTGTAATCTTCCCTAAATGAAACATCCAATTGCCAGTGCAGTTTATTTTCGACCTGCCAATGCGATCTGATTGATTCGAGTAACAATTTTGGATCTTGCGGTAAAGAGGATATATAGCATCTGGTTTCTGTAGTAGGCTCTGCATTACCAACTTGCCTGACAGATGTTATTTTGGCAATAGTCTTTATCCCTTTCCAGCCAGGATAAAAATGTTCGGGATAGCATACTGCATCACAAACACACTTCCTATATTCTTTTCTTCCATGCCCCTCATTTTCTTGAAAATAACTTTGTTTGTATGGCAAATAAATCCGGTCTTCTTCCGAAAGTAAAGATAAAATCTTACCTTTAAGTTTTTTCTGATTGTCCTTGACGCATAATATATAATCCCCGCCAGCATTAATTATTGTCTCTGCTATTGCTTTTTGACAACCGGCAGCATCAATCGTTACAATACATTGCTCAAGGTCAAGGGCTTTGATTATTTCAGGAATAGCTGTTATCTCATTTGACTTTCCATCCACTTTGCGTTGTCCCAAACACAGGCCATTGCGTACCGCCCAGGCGCTGACCATATAAAGACGATCTTTCATTCCATGTCCGGCGGAATCAGGATTACGGCATACAGCTTTGCCATCTATAGCCACTACGCCGGGAACACGACGGCAAATATCGCTTATCCAGAGACGAAAGGCTTCTTCGAACCAATCTATATTCAATAAGGAAAAGAAACGGTTGAAAGTATCATCGGAAGGAATACCGATTAAAGTCGGAAGACGTTTCTTGAAATAATCTTCATGACTAGTACCGAAGAGATGAATCTCACTCCAGGTCTCTGCGCCACAGAGAACAGAGACCAAAGAGATAAAAACGATTTCATCAACGCTGTAAAGAAGGTTTTTCTCATTACGGATATCAGGAACATAAGAAGAAAACTCGAGTAGACTCAGCATTTATAAAGTTAGAAATTTGAAAGCAAATATAGAAAGAGATACTGACAGAAGAAAGCCTTTTGAATATTTAATAGAAGAAGAATGACAAATGTATAAATTATTGAGCGTATGCCCTGATATAGATTAAATACAAAAACGTTCTACTAGAGAAATTTATTCATTTTCTCTATCAACCTATCACCAATCTTCTGAAAGTCTTTATTCATCGACCTTTAAGTGGTGATAGGTTGATTCCTGAACCTATCACCGGATCTATCACCTATCACCCGTAAATTTGTGATACCACCTATCTTTTACAATTGAGTTTTTAAGGTCCGAAAAGTATCATTAAGCCAGTTGATGGGGATTAATAGTCTGTATCTCAACTATTAATAGCCTATATTTGAGGATCGATATCACCAGTACAAATCATATATACGGCAAAAAATACTTATAACACTTCATGGCAGTTGAATAACAGAAATAAGTCTATGCAAATTAATCAAGGAGAGTCTCAGCAGAATACAAAAGGAATCAGTAATATTCCAAAGGGAATGTATACTAAAAAAGGAAAAAAGCCAAATAGTGAATAGAGTAAACCCAGATATAATTAAAACAATTACCAGTACAGTCAAAAGCACTTATTAAAATACGAGTTTCATATATTCGAAACTAAAGGTTTCAATAACTGAAACTAATGGTTTCACACCGAGAAACAAAAAGTTTCAAACTTTGAAACCTTTAGTTCCATACGGTTGAAACTATTAGTTTCACCGCATGAAACCGATGATTTGACTATATCTCTGCCATATTTTATACTTAGCTTTTTAGATCTTATCAGTTAGAAACATTTACTTACTATCTCTATTTAAATTGTGCAGTCATTAGCAAATGAATCGGATAGTTATCTTCGGCAACAGTCATGCCATTTGCTGCATAACAATCACTTTCCGGATCCGGCATACTCATTTGTGACTGCAAAAACTCAGGAGATACCAGAACCGGTGCTACCTGTTTGGTTGTTTTTTCATTTTGAGTAGCGGCTTTTTTTGAAGACACAGGTTTTTCTACGTTGTGAGTAGCGATTAATGTCTTCATTGGCTGCGTTTCTACTTTTTGATATATAGTATCTATCTTTTCGTGTACGACGATTACCGTATCCGTAATAGTTAACCGATTATCCGGCTGTGATTCTTGTCCACCCGAAAAAGCATAACCGATTATCCAACCTAACAAACAGGCAGCAGTCAGCCACCAAGGAGAAATTCGCAACTTTTTCTTTTGACTTTGCTTTTTCCTGATAGACTGCATGACAGAAGAAAAGGAGACAGGAGAATGCTCCTCCTTTTCCTGTTCATATTGTTTCTTCGCAGAACGAATCAACCATTGTACTTCCTGTGATTCTTCTAATCTTTCTAAATCATCATTTTTCATAATCACTTGTTTGGGGGTTATAGTTAGATAATGAATGCTGCAATATTTTTAGCGCATAAAATAAGCGGGATTTCACAGTTCCCTCAGGACAATGGAGCACTTGTGCGATTTCCTGAACCGAAAGTTCCTCTTCATATCGAAGAGTATACGCCGCTCGTTGCTCGTCTGTCAGGCTTGTGAGGACCTTTTTCAATTGTTCATTAAACACTTGCCGATCATAAACAGTCTCAAATTCCGGAGAAACACAATAATCTTTTTCTTCCATATAGGACTGTTGAGACATATATTCTTCTACAATCTCACGATGTCGATATTCATTTTTACAGAGATTATACGCCATAGAGAAAACCCATGTAGAAAAACATTTTCCTTGTTGATAACTATCTCTTGCTTCATAAATACGAAGAAACAATTCCTGAAGGAAGTCATCTGCCAAGGCTGCATTTCCGGAAAACATCCGCATGAAGAATCCCTTCAGCCGGGGAGCGTATCGCCCATAAAGCTCTTCAAAGGCTTTTTCATTCCTCCTGGTGGCAAATCGTTCCATGAGTTGCTCGTCCGTTTCGTCGCGTTTGAAAGTTTTGAATAACCTCATGGTTCCACTCCGTCTATAAGTTTCTGAAATTCGTCCCTTCTATCTACTATTTTATCAACAGCTTCTCCTTTCTCTTTCATCTCCAATTGACGGGCCATTACTGCTTCTATCATTTTCTCATTTTCAGTAGTAGCTTTAAAAGAACGAGAATGGTTCAAAATACCTTGCAACAGATTCTTCAACTTCGTATATTGGTTTTTATCCCCACTCGTACGATAGAATTGCAGTAGCGGAGCAAAGGAGATGATATAATTCCAATTGGCAGTTAAATTGTACGTAATCCCCGGATGATAGTCGGACCAGGGACGGCGTAAATAATCTAATAAATAAACCTGCTCATAATTTCTTCTTGCAACTGCCATATTATTATACGGCTTCAACGAATACTTTAATACTAATCCTTCGGGATATAACTTACTCTTCAAAGCTTCTAACAGATCTTTCTCAAACACAAATTGGCTAAAATATACAGGGCGTTTCTCTTTTTCCAAAAAATATTCCGCTCCGGGCGCCACCTTTTTACTATCTGAGAAGATTTTCGGGTCTACCTCTTGCTTTTCCCAAAACCACTTGCCTTGTTCGGGATTCATCAAATCGATAGAGGATATGATCTCAATATCCTCAAACAGTCCTAAACCATATTGAAGCAAATAATGATAAAACAAACTCGGAGCCAGTTCGGAGACAAGTACCGCATTCTTCTCTAAACCGGCTAACTCATTGTGACAATAGGAGAGAAGATCGGAAGAAAACAAACCACTTTTGTACCATTCACGAGCTATCTCTTTCACCTTTTCCATTTGATGCGTATCATAACAATAACGTATATCATTCAGATAATCCCGTTCACAAGTCCGTTTTAAAGAAAGTATCTGTTGATGAATGCGTTCCTGTTCCTGCGAATCAGTGTTCTGTACCAGTAAATAACGATAGTAAGTACGAGTATCCGGAATATACTTCTTCATTCTCTTTATACATGCATCCAGTTCCTTTTGGAATTCCTGTTTCTTTGAAGAATCCTCTTCCGTTTGCCACATCGCAAAACAAGCGTACGCATAGTTATCCCATGATTTTTCATTCCTTTTATCTTTCTTCAATTCCATTTGCCAGGCTTCCTTCTGCGTCTGATACCAGGATATCCCCAAAGGCATAGGATATCCCATCAAAGATATTTCCAGACGCTCTGTATTCCGGGCAGTTGTCACCTGCCCTAAAATGATGAAAAAGAATAATAAGTAGATAAATCGCCTCATATTTCTTATCGGTTTGCTCAGGAATTAATACTTTTCAAATACTGCTCCCGTACTTCTTTGGTACAAGATTTCGCATCGTCGATAACAGTCCGCAGAATTGAATACAGTTTATCATAATGATTATGATCTTCCGACTCTTTGTAGAATTGCAACAGAGCTTTAAGGGCAGGGACATAATAAAGATTAAGTCCTTCATTTACTTTAGGATCGAAAGCTGACACAGCAAGAGTTTGAGGATAAAAAGACTCACGCAGATAATCCATTAAATACACATTCTCAAAGTTCCGCCGCATGACTGCCAGATTATCATAAGGTTTGGAAGAATATCTCATCAACAAACCTTCGGAATGCAGGTTATCTTTAAGAGCATTTTTAGCCATTTCATCCATTGTTATCGTAAAATAGATAGGCCGATTACTATACTTAGCAAAATGTTCAATCACTCCTTTGAGTTCTCTGGAATAGCTTTTCATAAAGTCACCGGGCGAAGAATATGAGATCGTATCATTCTTTGCCTTTCGATATTTAGGTATTCCTAACTCTTCGGTTACCTTGTCTATAGAAAAAGAGTCGGTCAAGAAAGGATACATAATAATCTTCTTATCATTAAACTGGTCTTTCACACTCTGAAGAACCCTTACACCGTACAAATCAAAGCAACCTCCCATGAAGATAATAGCATTTTTCTCTGCCGAGGCCAACTCATTGTAGGCAAAGTTCAATTGCTGGGGAGGAAACTCCCCGGATTCATACCAACGTTTACAGATATCTTTCAACCGTTTTTCATTTCTCAATGATACGGCCACATAAGTAGGATAATGTAAGACAGCATCAGGCCATTTTTCTATGATCTCGTCAAATGACATTCTCTTTTCGCCCGGCTTGATATTCGAGTTTCTTGTAATAGCATAAGTAGCAGTATTAGGTATATTTTGTTTCATACCTTCCAGCATTTCGTCCATTTCCTTTTGTATATTCGGGTCCGGCGTCGGATACTTTTTCGATGGTGTCATTGACTGCATTAATGAAGCTCCTTTAAGTATTTGAAGTACTCCCGAATATTCTAGCCATGCTCTTTCGTCTTTAGGATTTTCTTTTACTTTTTGTTTTGCTTGCTCCAGCTTATCGCACATACTTTTTACAGCCTTTGCAATTGAATCCGGAGATAATATGTTATCATTTAAGACAGACTCAACTTGAGAATAAGATAGTGTAGTGTAACAACAAAACAGGATAAACAACAGATATTTGATAGTTTTCATCATTTACTTTTTTTAATTTGACATTGTTTTCAATAGAACCGTTCCGACAAAGCATACACGCGAAGAAAGGAAACGTTCAAACAAAACAGTATTTTCTTAAAAAAAGAATGAGAAAGAGAAAACTTACACTTAATTCGATCATTAATGCCCGATTATTATTTCGCAAACCTTATCCTGAAAAGCCCTTGCTTTAGCAGCAGAAAGCACATTCTGATTCATAATGGCAAATGCGACTTCGTGACCGTTCTGCATTCTCAAATATCCGGCCAATGCATTAATTGCTGTATAAGATCCGGTTTTTGCATGTACATTCTTATAAGCAACGGTCCCTTTCATCCGGTTTTGCAACGTCCCGTCAATTCCGGCAATGGGAAGTGCTTTATACAACTTCTGAAAAATGTCAGTCTGAGAATAAGCATATTTCAGGAAATCCACAAGCAGGGCAGGAGAGAGATAGTCATAATTCGACAATCCGCAACCATCTGCAATCTTATAGTCTTTCGGTTCGTACCCCAATTGCTCAATCAGATTCATAATCTCGGTAATCCCGTCTTTAGCCGTTACATATTTCTTGCCGGTGGCTTGCGCTCCCAGACGACAAAGAAATGCTTCTGCATTCAAATTATCACTTTCCTTCATCAATTGATTCAAAACGTCTTGCACCGGAGTTTCCCGACTACTCATCTTTTGCACTCCAACAAGAGGAATTTCAGCAAAATCATACGATTGGGGAACTATAATTCCACGCTCCTGAAGTCGTTCAAGAAATGCGTGCATAAAGTAGCACTTCGAATCATAGACATTTACCCAGGATTTACGAATACCATCCATATTACCTTCTACAATGATATTATTCCCATTGGTAAGCCAATCACGTGAAACAGAGAACTTTCCGGCAGATGGAGTACGTGTTTTTGCCTGATTCGTCACCGTATAATAAGAAGAGTTCGGTTTACAAGAGACCCTTGCCGAATCTCCCTGTTGAGCACCGGGGGCAACTTCCACCTCGACAACACCTTTACAATACATCAGCGGAGACAAATAAGGTTGATAAGCTTCCGGATTATCATCCCATGCCCAACCGCTCCCCCAATAAAGTGAGTCTTTCATGGACACATCTCCATACACCTGTCCGTTAATCACGGAGAAAGGGAAAGTGATCACATCTTCTATCAGCGAATCCATTGCCAGTTCGTCAAATTCAGGATCAAATCCTCCTACAACATATAGATTGCCTTGCAAGGTATCATGCTCTATCACACCGTCATACCATACTTCTGTACGAAAAGGATCGTCAGCTTCGGGGCGGGAAAGGGCAGTAATTGCCGTCAGTAACTTCATTGTCGAAGCAGGACGGGAGAGTTTATCGGCACGAAAATTATATAATGGAGCCTTTGCCGTCAGGTCATAAACAGATATCCCGACTTCAGAGGCTTCAGGAAGCATCTTTTTGATTAATGAATCAATCTGAGAAAAGTCACTCTGCCCCCATAAAGGCAAAAAGCAGATAGACAATACAACCGATATAAAAGTTTTCCTCACATAAAATTGTTTCTTCATATTTCCTCTATAATCTTCTTCCTCAATTACTTAATATTCCGTTTCACCTTATTTAAAAGCGACCCTTCTCCATATCCCGACCACACATCTTGAATCTTTCCGTCAGGGGCAATAAGTACATAATATGGTATTCCGTTCACCTGATAGCTTGCTGCAAGCCCGGTACGACCTCTACGGAGTTCATTCCATTGATTACCTTCCATACCGTTATTTTTTATATACTCTTTCCAGTTGTCTTTCGGATCTTCACTGATACTGACTACTATAAGTTTATCTTTATACATTGCTACAATCTTCTTCATTTCAGGTATAGATTGTACACAAGGTCCGCAACCGCTACTCCAGAAATCAAGTAAGATGTAATTTCCTTTAAACTCTGCAAGGTGATGTAACACACCCGCACTGTCATATAAATCTCCATCTACCATTTCATCTCCCACGCCAACAGTAACAGGCGGATAAATATATTGAGTAATTTCCTGTCCGGCAGGCGTTTGTTTCTCTTCATCGGACATTCTGGTATAAAGTTCTTTCACTTCATCCTTATAGGGCATAATATTTTCGTATTTCATCATAGAAGCATACAGTAACAAATTATTAATCCAAACCCTGGAAACGGGAGCACTTTTCATATATTCCATTTCTTTTTTCCAGATTTCCTTTTGCAACGGATTTTCCAGCTTCCGAATAGAATCTATTTTAGCCCATGCTTTTTTAGCAAACTCTTCATCTCCCGGATGATCAATAAACATCATACGCTGCCAATCATAACTGGCAGCTAAATGTTGCATCAATTCTCTTTGTTGCGTCATGGCACAACCCATAAAACGGTTCTCTTCCAATTGTTCGGGAATATCACTTTCTATCGTCCAGGTTCTCAAAAGTTTGTCTTGTCCACTGACTTCAACATATTTCCCCGGTGCTACCCACACGTTCAGCCATACACCGGGAAAGCCTTTACTTTTAGACATTAATAATAACTGTTGAGTATCCGAAATGGTGTCACGAAATGAAAACTCTCCATTGGTCAATGTATCTTGAGACAGCAATTTTATAATATTCCCTTCACTCACGTACAAACCAATGACAACACTATCCGGAACGTTCTTCAACTTTCCATAAATGAAATACTCATTTGCCGGAATATTTCTCCTTTTCTGAATTGAACAGTTGATCATAGTCATACATATAAGCAACAATAAGAAAACCCAAACAATACACTTTTTCATTTTATCTTCTAATTTATATGAAACAGTTATTAGTAATACAACATAATTAATTCATACTAAGGTCAATTATAGTATCTGTCATTAGCTTCGCTCAAAACATCTTTTGATTTTTATATTATGGTATAGACGATCGCAGGGAGGAAGAATCTTTTCTAGAATAAATGTTTTCTCTCTGTATTCAAAGAGAAGAGATCCTTCACAAGTTCAGGATGACAAAATCAACCTCACAATACCTCCCTGAAAATTTCACCTACAGTAGGGTGGGGAAAGACTATCTTTTTCCATTGTTCAGCCGTCAGTCCCAATTCAATGGCAGTTCCGGCAAGTGTAATAATCTCCGAAGCCGGATTCCCCATTACATGTGCACCTATAATTCGTTCTTGTTCGTCCAGAAGTATTTTACAAACTCCATTCACCCCTTCATTCTCCGCCACAAAACGACCGGAATAAGCCATCGGAAGTTTCACAATCCGATAATTGATCCCTTTCGCCAGAACAGATTCTTCTGTTTCGCCTACTCCCGCAATCTCCGGATTGGTATAAACCACTCCCGGAATAGCACGATAACTCATACTGTCCTTTTTGCCTAATATAGAATGTACAGCTACTTCTGCTTCACGAACAGCCGTATGAGCCAATAAAGAAAAACCGGTCAGGTCACCGCAAACATACACATTGGGTTCGGAAGTCTGCATTTGGGCATTTATTTTAATAGCTCCCCGCTCTGTTCTTTCCAGATGAAGGTTTTCAAGCCCGAAACCTTTCATCACAGGACGACGCCCCACACTAAGTAGTAAACGATCAGTCTCTCCAAAACTTTCTTCCGGTTGAGAAAGGCAATCTGAAGGTTCGTTCTCCAACATAGGTTTATAGGTATATCTTATCCCTTCTTGAGAGAGTGACGGGGAGAAACTTGTAACCTTCGTATTAAGCAGGAATTTGATTCCCCGCTTTGCATATTCAGCCCGCAACATGCCGGAAAGCTCTTTATCCATGCCACCCAGAATTTCATCCATCATCTCAATGACGGTCACCTCTACTCCCAGACTATTAAAGAACGAAGCAAACTCCATTCCGATCACTCCGCCACCGACGATGGCCAAAGAAGACGGCAATTCTTTATTGTTCAATGCTTCGCGATGTGTCCAATAATCTATCGACTCTACACCAGGAACAGGAGGTATAAAAGTCTCGGAACCTGTACAAAGTATCAGATTTTCCCCTTCAAATACCTCTTCGCCGCAACGAATTGTGTTCCTATCAATAATTTTAGCTTCACCTGATACAATAGTCACATTATTAGAAGTCAGCTTTGCCTTTACTCCCAGTACCAGTTTACGCACTACTTTCGTTTTCCTTGCAATAATTTTGGGTAAATCAAAAGAAACTTCCGATATATTCACTGCATATTTTGAAGCATGTTTGGCGCTATCGTACGTTTTTGCAGAATAAAGTAATGTTTTCGTAGGAATACAACCTTCATTCAAACAGACACCACCCAAACTGCTTTTCTCGATCAGCAATACATTCAAACCGGCTTTACCGGCAACTTCGGCAGCTGTATATCCTGCAGGCCCTCCACCAATAATGATCACTTGGTATTTCATAGTAAATAATTTATATAACTTTTATATGACTTATGGTTCATTTATTTAATCGTTATACTCTGTATGCTAGGCATATATATCGACCAGATGAATATAGATGTCCAACAATTGTCCTCAGAATATGTTCAAGAAGAGAATATGAATCTTAAAATCATCTTTTAGAATCAAGTTTCTTCATTCAACATCCTTTTCTCAATCAACTGTATAAATTCCTGTTCTTTGACAGGCATTAGTGCTTCATATTTTCTTTCATCATATTTTATCAGCACATAACGAGTCACTGAAAACCGACCGAATTTCATGGAACGGCATTGCTCAATAGAATCAATCTTGGAAATAGGAATTACTTTCTTACGGCTGAAACGTCCCTGATGTATAATTAGCGTTCCGTCCGAAGTTACGGTATAAACAGTATGAATAATCTGTTCAATCAATACGATCAACAATAACATCAGAAACACCGCCGGCAAGATATATTTGCACCATAAAGCAGCAACAGCATTCACTGTAAACAACGCCAAAGCAAAATACTGATACCAGGCAATACGAGCATGGAATATTCGATTCATTTTGTCAGATTTTTGCGTGCAAGGTAGCAATTTTATGAATTAGTGACAACGAAAAGTACAACGAAGTGAGTTATTTTGTAGCTTTGCGGTGAGAAATAACAAAATTATGGTAAGAAAATTCGATTTCCTCGTCATCGGCTCCGGAATTGCCGGTATGAGTTTTGCGCTGAAAGTTGCGCACAAAGGTAAAGTTGCTCTTATCTGTAAAGCCGGGTTAGAAGAGGCCAATACATTTTTCGCTCAGGGCGGTATCGCTTCTGTTACTAATCTTGCAGTAGACAATTTCGAAAAGCACATTGAAGATACGATGATTGCAGGTGACTGGATTAGTGACCGTACAGCAGTAGAAAAAGTAGTTCGTAACGCTCCCGAACAAATCAACGAACTGATCAAGTGGGGAGTAAACTTTGATAAGAAGGACAACGGAGATTTTGACTTGCACAAAGAAGGCGGTCACTCTGAATTCCGTATTCTTCACCATAAAGATAACACCGGAGCAGAGATACAGGACAGCCTGATTGAAACGGTGAAAAACCATCCGAATATTACTGTATTCGAAAACTTCTTCGCAGTAGAAATCATTACCCAACATCATTTGGGAATCATCGTAACCCGCTACACTCCCGGCATTAAATGTTACGGTGCGTATGTATTAAACGAAGCTACCGGAGAAGTAGATACTTTCCTCTCCAAAGTAACGGTAATGGCAACCGGCGGATGTGAAGCAGTTTATCGCAATACAACTAATCCGTTAGTAGCCACAGGAGATGGAATCGCTATGGTTTACCGCGCCAAAGGTGCAGTAAATGATATGGAATTTATTCAGTTCCACCCCACAGCTCTCTTCCATCCGGGAGACCGTCCGAGTTTTCTCATCACAGAAGCAATGCGCGGATATGGTGCCGTACTCCGTACACAGGATGGCAAAGAGTTTATGCAAAAATACGATTCACGCCTGTCATTAGCTCCACGCGACATCGTAGCACGTGCCATCGACAATGAAATGAAACAACGCGGAGACGACCATGTCTATCTCGACGTAACACATAAAGACCCGGAAGAAACCAAAAAGCACTTCCCGAATATCTATAAAAAATGCCTCAGTCTCGGCATCGATATTACCAAAGATTATATACCGGTAGCTCCGGCCGCACATTATCTTTGCGGAGGTATCACAGTCGATCTGGATGGTCAATCCAGTATCCGCCGCCTGTACGCATTGGGTGAATGTTCATGTACCGGTCTGCACGGTGGAAATCGTTTGGCTTCCAATTCGTTGATAGAAGCCGTGGTTTACGCTGATGCAGCTGCCAAACATGCTTTAAGCGTACTTGAACGTTATGACTTCAATGAAGACATTCCAGAGTGGAATGATGAAGGAACGATTTCTACAGAAGAACGGGTACTGATTACTCAAAGCATGAAGGAAGTCAATCAGATTATGGAGTCTTATGTCGGTATCGTCCGCAGTAATCTTCGTCTGACCCGTGCCTGGAATCGTCTGGATATTCTTTATGAGGAGACGGAAAAACTATTTAAGAGCAGTAAAGCTACCCGTGAACTTTGCGAACTTCGTAATATGATTAATGTAGGTTATCTGATTACACGTCAGGCTATGGAACGGAAAGAAAGCCGGGGACTACATTATACGATTGATTATCCACGAAAAAAAGAATGATTAAAAAGAACCTCAACCATTTAATAGGAGGCTGAATTCTAAAACTTCATCAAATTAAAAACTGAAAGTCTTAAAATTCAGCCTCTTCATTTTATACTAGCTATTTACAGTTATTTATTTGACTCGAGTGAAATGCAAACGAAGCGGAGCTGATTTCATAATAGGATCTTCTCCATAATCTTTCATCATATCATAAGTATCCGTCATAAAATCCGTAGGTTCAAAATCATCAATAGTACATTCAAGTATATCTTTTCCGTCTGACTTTATAATGCGGAAACCAACAACTGCCGCACGATTACTAGTATTATTAGCAGAAAAATTTACATTAACTGAAGGAAACTGTAACACTGCTATTTTTGCAGTTACTTGATACCGAGTACTCTCTTCCTCAATTGTTTTTTCAAGTTCCTCTTTATAAGTTACCGTACAAGATTCTGTACCAAAATAGTTTTTCAGTTCACCACTTAAAGTAGGAATAAAAGTATATTCTTGATAAGAATTACCCTCAAATTTAATCTGATCTGCAGAAGTTCCTGTTGGAAATTTAGTAATATCTTCTCCCCACATATTTTGATAGAATGTTAAATTAGATATTTTATCAAATGCCCATGTACCAGTTAATATATACGGGCCACTAATAGTAATTATAATGGAAGCATTATTACCATAAGCATATCCATCCCTTTCTACCAAGCGTAACACCAATTTATCTTTTCCTTCTTCCTTCTTCAGGAATTTAACAGATACAGTTCCTTTGTTTTTATTTTTAAGAACAGTCGCATATTTACCACCATCAAACGAGAAATGAGTACCTTCCACTGCAGTAGAAGAAGGATCAACCTCTATATCAAATCTTGTTTCCTCTGATACTTTATAAACAGCTCCCGTCATAGTTTCAAGAGTAATACCATAAGAAGTAGCTTCAGTTAAAATACCGGAAACATCATCAAATGACATAATAACTCCTGTAGTGCCAAGTAATTCTACAGATGTATAGCTTCCAACTCCAACTTTAAAACCTGTAGGAGCCGTTCCCAAGTTTACAACCAACTCTTTATCGTCTTCACCAATATTTTCTTCGATACGTTTTACTTTAAGTACGGCTTCTGTCTCACCTGCTTTTAATGTAATCGATTTATCAGCTGTAAAATCTGTACCTTCCACTGCTGTCCCTGAAAATAAAACTGGTATAGAAACTGTAGCAGAAGCAGGTTGATCTGAAATAAGCCTTAACTCTATTTCACCTTTAGCTAAAGAATAATGCGCCTGATTAAAATTCAATTCTATCACCTCTACAAAATTATCGTCATCATCAGATGAACAAGACGTAACTACTAACGAGCACATCACAAATAAATAAAACAAAACTTTCTTCATAATTTTCATCGTTTTTTAATTAATAATTATTGAGATACATGTTCATTATACTCCTGCTTAATAGCATCAATCACAGCAATTTCATTTGTATTCAGTACAACCGGATCCGGTATTTTGTACACCTCACTGCTTACTACAGTTTCTCTTGGAGGTACCTCATCTATATCCTCACAAGCAGAATACATACAGTTTGTCAATAACAAGCAAACAATTAGTACACCATAAATCATTTTCTTTTTCATACTCTCTTCTCCTTTCATTCTAATTCTGTATATCCGGGATTCTGTATTAACCCATCAACTAATTCTATCTCCCTAGGTGAAATGGGCAGCGTATACATATACTTTTGAGTTACATATTTGCGACCATTGTATGCTGTCCAATACTCAGGCATACCGTTTCTTTTCTGTTCAAAAAAACGGTCTCCCTCCAAAAACAATTCCTTCCTCCGTTCACGTAAAATTAAGCCCATCAACGGAGTCAGAGTATTTCCTTCCGCATCAGTTACAATAATTTCTGTATCTTGAAGAGAAGGCAGATTATCCATTACTAAATCCTTATAATCATTAATACGATGAGCGCGCAGATCATTAATTGAACGTAATGCCAATTCCGGCTTATCTAAATGGTAATAACACTCCGCTTCCATTAGTTTAAACTCAGCTATACGCATACCACAAAAGAAAGTCTTTATAGCTATCCTTTTATTATTTACCCAAAGTGCATAACGTATATCGCTTACTTTCTCTTCCTCAGTAAATGTATTTAAAAACCTCTTGCTCACAGGACGATATTGAAGATAAGTTTTTGATGCTGTTATTTCACTCATATCAACAGTCATCCGATATGATTTCAATAATTGATTCCCTACAAGGTCATAAGAAGTAGACATCATATTTTTATAAGCATCTCCTTCCAATAATCCATACTTTGTCAGTAACTCTTGCGCCAATGGTAAAGCTTTTCCCCATTGTTTGGTCCAGAAATATAAACGCGCTAAATAGCCTTTAACTACATCTTCTGTAAAGCGATAAAGGTCATTTTTCATATGATAGGAAAGTGAATGATTTAAATCAGATTCAATTAAATCAATTGTTTCCTGCATTGTACTACGAATAGGTCTTTCTTCCATATCAAATGACATCACCAAAGGTACGCCTAACTGATTTTCAAAATTACCAATTTGCGGCACTTCACAATAAAAACGTAATAATTGGTAATAAGCAACAGCACGCATAGCGTAGGCAGTAGCGCGTACTTCACCTACTTCTGCTGTTCCACTTTCTTCCATTTCTCCCAAAACAATATTACAATCACGTATTATCTCATAATACTTACTATATTGTCTTGAAGGAGCTCTTGAACCGACTAAATTTCCTACATAAACACTCATAAGTCGTCCATTCTGTGAAGTCAGACAAACTTCAAAGTCATCCCCATATGCCCCATCCATATCCAATAGTACCGATGAATTTCCAACCAGAAATTCATCTACACCTCCATCTATTTCATTCAACCAAGTATGTAATAACGCTGAAAATTCTTCAGATGTCTTAGGTATTGTTTTCCCATATGGTTTAATATCCAAATAATGGCTACAGGAAATAAAAGACAATGTTACAAGTCCATATATCCATAAAATAATCTTTCTCTTCATTGTTTTCCTCCATTTAAAATCCGACAGAAAGTCCCATTGAGAATGTACGTGGAGTGGGGTAAACCGCTCCCGGAGTTTCTGGGTCAATGCCGGAGTAGTTTGTAATAGTAAATAAATTACTCATACTGAATGACAATGCTAACGAATTAATATGTGCTTTCTGCATCCACTTACCCGTAAAATTATAGCCTATCATTAACGAACCAAGTTTAAAATAAGATACATCTTCTAACATAGAAGCTTTAGTTATAAAATCTATGGATGGTACAAAATCGTCAAGTCCAAGATCTTCACCATACGCATCGATGATACGTGGATGACCATTCGTAATGGGATTATTGGGTGTCCAACGATTTACTGCATCTTTTGTCACATTCAAATGATTAATATATAAATCATTTTCTTGTGTTGGTACTGACTCTAGCTTGCTTCCTGATAGCGTACTGTAACTAATTGGGCAATTTATATTATTTAAAATTTTTCCACCTAATGAGTAGGTTCCTCCTATACTTAAATTCAAATTTTTATAAGAAACTGAAATAGAATATCCTCCATTAGTAGGAGCAGTACTAGTTCCTAAGTAAAAAGAATAGTTATTAACATTTCGACGGTCTTCTGCTGTTGTAAACACAGCATCAGGACGTGGCTCATACGTATAAATACCTAATTTTTTATCAATTTTGTTTACCTTTCCACTAATAATAGCTCCCAAAGGATACCCTACATGATTAGTCCCCCAACTACGATACCCAGAATTAACATCATACTTTAACAACTTATTCCGATTATAAGCTATATTTGTAGAAACAGAAATATTCCAATCTTTTGTTTTTAAAACATTGGCATTCAAAGTAACTTCAATTCCTTGGTTTAATAACTCCGAAGTATTGTAAGATTGAGACGAAAATCCCGTAGTATTAGGAACAGATACAGTCGTAACCGCATCATGTGTCCGACGATCATAAAGTTCTCCTTGCAAACGGAAACGATCATTAAAAAAGCCCATATCCATCGATATTTTCATATCTCTTGTTTTCTCCCAACGCAAATGTGGATTTGGCGCATTCTTCAAATATCCCATACGATAATAGTCTGTATCTGTCCGACGGAATGATGTATTATAATCCATTACTAATTGCGGATAAACACTTTTATTTATATTTCCAGTATATCCAAATGCAGCACGAAATGAAAGACTACTGATAACAGACTTCAAGGATTGCATAAAAGCTTCTTGATCTACATTCCACGACAAACCTAATGACCCCGTAGGATTAAATTGTTCTTTACTCCCAAAATTATTAGAGCCATCGGTACGCCCTGTAAAACTAAGAACATAACGTTGTTTAAACACATAATCAAATGAAAAATAGAAAGATGCAAATGCATCTTCTACAATACTTTGTCCCGACAACCCATCTATAATAGCAGCATAAGCTAATAAATCAGCATATTCTATCTTAGTATCTGACGGATAAGTAGGCGTTGCTGAATTACCCGTCACCGGATCATACCCATATCGTTTTTCATAAATACTTTTAGCATATTGCCCTCGAATCTCTGTTCCCAACAAAGCACTGATATAATGATCTTCAGCAAATGTATTGAAATAATGCAACTGTCCTCGCAAATTATAACTGGTATTATATGCCGAAGTCTGTGTGATTGAACCATATATACGATCTGTATTATCATCTTTAAAAGGACGGTCTGTCCATGCCGCATAAGTATTCTTTCCGTTAATATTATCGGTCGTATTTGAAACATAGCCATACGAAGCCAGACCTTCAAAGCTAAAATTATCGAGGATATTTACATTTAAATTAGCAATTAACGAAGCTGAAATATTTTTCGTATTATTGGATGTTTCATTGATCTCGCGGAATATATTATATCCATCTTTTGGTAATCTTACATCATAAGAACCATTAGCATGTGATAAACTATAATAAGTATTATCTGCTGCATATGAACCGTCTTCATTATAAACCTTTTCATATGGATTAGCAAAATAAGCATACTTGAATGGATCCACACCTAATGAAGAGGAGTTTGAATGTTGCATCGCCATATCAGCCGTAAAACCTAATTTTACCCGTTTATTGGGTTTCATATCTATTTTAGCATTAACATTATAACGATCATAATCTGTTTTCTTCACTAATCCGTTATTCTGTGAATATCCCAGTGATACGTAATATGAATTCTTTTCTGAACCTCCGGATAAAGACAAATAATGGCTCTGCGATACAGAATTCTGAAACAGTTCTTGAAACCAATCTGTCGTATGTGCCCCCAAAGATTCAATTGTTGCATCTTGTTGCTCCTTAGTCATGCCAGCATATTGTTTATATCCAGAACGAATCATCCCCACAATACCTATTACCGGATAATTACTACCTTCTGCAAACTTCTTTGCAGAAAATTCATCCCACAATTCTTGCTCCCAAGCCAACTTTTCTTTGGAATTCATCAAGTTTGCATCTCTAGGAGGGCTTGTAACAATAGAAACATTCGTAGAATAATTAATTTGCATCTTACCCTCTTTTCCCCGTTTCGTTGTCACAACAATTACGCCACCTGCTGCACGAGAACCATAAATAGCAGCTGCAGAAGCATCTTTCAAAACTGTAACAGATTCGATATCACTAGGATTAATCCCGGCAATTCCATTCGTAAAAATGTCATTAAAATCTCCAGCTTTAATTCGGCTAGTTTCGATACTCGGTATATCCCTCTGCAAAGGAACTCCATCTACTACCCACAACGGCTCAGCATTACCTGTGATCGTATTTGTACCTCGAATACGAATCTTTGCAGATTCCCCCGGACGACCAGAAACAGCTTTAATATCTACACCTGCAATTTTACCCTGCATCAACATATCCAAATTTGCTGTTGGTGCACCTTTCAAATCTTTTGCCGTTAATGTTGCCAATGATCCCGTAGTACGACGTTTGGTAGTACGTTGATATCCTGTGACTACCACCTGATCCAATTCAGACATTTCATCTTCCAACGTAATATATCCGGAAATAGGTTTAGTCACTCGCATTACTAAAGGTTTCATACCGACATAGCTAAATTCAATTTCAGCATTTTTATCAACCCACAGCGATACTTCACCGTTCTCATTTGAGATAACTCCCTGCGCTTTACCTGCCACTTTTACTGTAGCTCCCGGCAATGGATTTTTGTCCGAATCCACTATAGTCACCTTAACAAGGATCGTAGCATCACCTTGTGGCCTTTGAGCAGATAAGCCTATAGCCATGCAGCAAAAGCAATTCAGTAGAAATACTCTCAATATTCCCATACATCTCATAAGCTTTTATTTATGGTTAATAATATTAATATGTCTCTGTGAAGGCCGAAGCAAATTCTCCACAAAGTAATAACGAATCAGGTTCTGATAGTAAGGACTCATCACTCCATGATCTTTTCCCGGAAGAATAAACATATCAAAACGCTTATTCGCTTTAATCAGGGCATCTGCTAACCGATAAGTAGAAGAAGGAGGTACATTCTTATCTACATCACCGGTAATCAGCATCAACTTTCCTTTCAAATTACCTGCCAACTCCATATTAGTAGGAATTTTTACGGAAAAAGTCGTTTTTCCCGTCTTAGCATCTATTTTCTCATTCAATCCATGAAATATTTCTCCCCACCACTGAATATAAATATTGTTATCATGATTGCCGGAAGCGGCTACTGCCACTTTATAAAAGTCCGGATAAGTAAGGATTGAAGCTACCGTCTGAAAAGCCCCTCCGGAATGCCCGTAAATACCTACTCTATCTAAATCAATGTAAGAGTACTCTTTAGCCAACTGTTCTATCACATATTTATCATCTGCCAACGGATAATCACGTAAATTACCATAGCTAAAACAATAAAAATCATGTCCGCGTAATGGCGAACTTCCTCTCGGAGCTACATTAATCACAATAAATCCCAATTCCGCCAAAGACTGATTTCCATTGTCATCAAGTACGAAAGATTGCGGAATCTGATCATCCTGAGGGCCCGGATATACATTACTTATAATCGGATATTTCTTGCTCTTATCCAAATGGGAAGGCAGATACATCAATCCATATAAATCTGTCTGTCCATCAGCCGCTTTCACTTTCAACAAAGTAGGGGGGTGCCATCCGGCCTGCCGCAGATTACTACCATCCATTTGGTCCACCTTAAAATTCTTCCCAGGGTTTTCAATGGACAATACATTCATCACAGGAAACATATCCATACGCGAATACTTATCTATCGCATATTTTTTATCTCCGGAAAGAGTCAACTCATGATTGCCATTACCGGGAGTCAGCAAAACTTGTTTCTTACCATCCAAACGCGCTTTATAGAAAAAAGTATAATAAGGATTTATGCCTTCCTCGTTGCCGTATCCGGAAAAGATCATTTCTCTTTTCAGTGTATCGACATGGACAATGTTGCCTGCTACAAGACTTTCACCTTTTGTGATACGATTCAGCAACTTCCCGTCATGATCATAGAGATAATAATTCCCTTTTCCCGTACGCTCCGACCACCAAATGAAATATTTACCTTGCTCCAATATTTTATAGTTAAACAAAGTAAGATTGATATGAGGAACACACTCTTCCGAAATCAGCTCAGTGACCGTACCGTCTTCCACATTTATCCGGCAAAGATCTATCTTGTCGGCCTTACGGCTTCTCCGGGTAATGTATAATGCAGTGAGAGAACGGAAATAATCCATTGCCACAACCTGATCCGGATACTTCTCGACAGGCAGCAACTTTCCTTGCCCCCGATCGGCATCATACCAAAACACACGATACTGACGTACTCCCGCATCACCCGGCATAGGCATTTTAAAGGTATTCGTAGTTGGACGTGAATTACCCAGTGAATGAATTAAGCTTATTTCTTTCACTTCACTCATGTCCTGCATCATATATATATACCGATGTCCCAGCCAAAAACCTTTCGAATTGGTAGATACCGTATCCTTCGAATTACGATAAGTATAAGAAGCATCTTCTTTCCCGTCAAACGTGATTCGTTTTACTGACCCTGTCCGATTATCTCGCACAAACAAGTCATAACCACTTCCTAACATACTATATAAAGAATCAGCACTATGACAAGATTGTTTGAGATTCAAACGATCTGTCACTTTCTTTTCAACCGGGATCTCAGACAGCTTACCTGTATTCATATCATAGACCATTGATTTGCCTTTCTTATCGAGATAAAAACGGCTAAAATCATTATTCTTAAATTGGTACCCATACAGTTGAATATCTTTTGCATCCAATGTATCTCCAGTAATCTGAGCATATTGACGGACAAACTGTTCATTATCCTTTATCATGCTCTTCCTTTTCCCGTTTTCAGCATTCACCAAATAATGATGATTCCCATCCTGACTTTTTACGTCATAGGAAAAATAGTGGCTGCCTTTTATCCAATTGGGATAAAGAGTTCTACCTTTTATATATTGTTCCAAAGAATCAGCGGAACATTTTTCAGCCTGCGTCCAATTCGCTTCCTGAGCAAAAACAGACAGGGAAAAAATGCTTGAGAATAATATAAAAGTCAGTTTTCTCATTTCTTATATTCCATTGCTAGTTTCACAGCTTGTAATGCATCCACAATACCTCCACTCGTACAAAGTCCCTCTTCCTGCATCGGACGAACACTTTTTATCAAAATATCCTTGACCTGCGCAGCTTTTAATTTAGGGAAATATGCTCGAAGCATAGCAGCTACGGCAGTTACCACCGGAGCCGCAATACTTGTTCCCTGCGACTTCATATATTCGTTGCCGAGAGTAACTGAAGTAATATCCTCACCCGGAGCAAACACATCAACTTCCTTCTGCCCATAATTGGAGAATGAACACATTTTTCCTAGTTTATCTGATGCCCCCACTCTTAAATAATTGGAGAAAATAGCTCCCGATTTATCTTTTGCCGAAGGGAAATAAGCAACATCATCGATATCTTTCTTATTATTTCCCGCTGCCTGAACCAACAAAACATCTTTTTTTGCAGCATAAGCAATGGCCTCATTTACCATCTCCGCATTAGGAGACGTATATTTACCCAAACTCATATTAATGACCTTAGCACCATTATCTACCGCATATCGGATAGCAGTTGCTATATCCTTATCATATTCGTCGCCATCGGGTACAGCACGAAGTATCATCAACTTAGCTTCCGGATAAACTCCTGTCACCGCCACATCCCCCACTCCTTGTCCGGCAATGACTCCAGCCACAAACGTACCGTGATCACAACCTTCCACCTGTAGGATAGTATTTCCATAAAAACGATCCTTCGGATCCGTCATATCATCTCCCATCAACAGTCGTTTGTCTGCATCATGTTCAATACCATCAATTCGTTTTTTCATCAAATTGAACTGTGACCTATGCGTATCCCTGATTTTTTTCCATAATGCGTCTTTCCCTCCTTTATACATATCGACAAATAGAGTTTCGCAGGCTTTATTCCATTTCTCATTATCAATGGACAAATGAGCAAGTCCGTTGACCGTCAATGTGTCTACAGATACTCCCGTCACTTGCAATACGGAATCTACCACATGGTAAGCAGCGTCTTTCATGGCAGTATATCCGAAAAACTTTATGTAATTCACAATACCTGCTTTCTTCTTCATCTTTTCATAATAAGCATATTCGCTAACATCTTTTACTGAAGCGGAATCCATGTCTTTATACTTAGGGAAAAGTCTTTTAAATTCACGATATTCTTCAGTACCGGCACTAGTCATATTAAAAGTTCCGTCTTTGGTTCCTAAAAAATTCCAGCCATGTATATCATCCGTGTATCCGTTTTTATCATTATCCTTTCCGTCCTGTTTCTCTTTGCGGTTAGTCCAAAGAGCAGATTGAAGATCGACAACAGTAGTATCAATACCAGAATCAATAATACCGACAATGATTTGTTTGCGAGGGGGCCGTTTTTCTGTTTTTAAAAAATGTAATGCATCTTCAGACCTCACTCCTTGTAATGTATCATTATACATTTTATGCCATTTCAACGAAAAAGAATCCTGAGCCACAGAGATGTTTGATACACTAAGGTAAACAAACAAACAAGCCAATAATTTTAATCTTTTCATATATCGCTGCTTTATAGTTACACGTTTAACAAAGCAATATGCAACGTTTTCACGCAAAAATACGATATTATACAATAATAAACAATATCGCATATTAGTTTTTTTAGCTAAAACATAAAAATAAAGAAAAAGGAATAAATATACTCCTAAAAGGAGAAAGAGAAAAAACAGATAAAAGAAAATAAAAAAAGCCGCGATAGAGATCCCATCGCGGCTTTCTTCTTCGTATATTACTTTTTAATAGTTTTCCTTCTTCACTTCAAAGTATGCTTGTGGATGCAGACATGCCGGACAAACTTCAGGTGCTTCCTTACCTACAGTGATATAACCACAATTACGACATTGCCATACCACTTCACCTTCTTTAGCAAATACAGTCATATTCTCGATATTATTTACGAAAGCCAAATATCTTTCTTCATGACCTTTTTCAGCAATAGAGATATTACGATACATAGCAGCAATCATTGGGAAACCTTCTTGCTCTGCAACGTCTGCAAAATGAGGATAATCCAACGACCATTCTTCGTGTTCACCAGCTGCAGCAGCACGCAGATTTTCGAGTGTATTACCAATTACACCTGCCGGATAGCTAGCAGTAATTTCAACCATACCACCTTCAAGGAACTTAAACATACGTTTTGCATGTTCTTTTTCCTGGTCAGCTGTTTCTGTGAAAATAGCAGAAATTTGTTCGTAGCCTTCTTTTTTAGCAACACTTGCAAAATAAGTGTAACGCATTCTTGCCTGTGATTCTCCTGCGAATGAAGTTAACAGATTCTTTTCTGTCTGAGTTCCTTTAATACTTTTAGTCATAATTCTGATATAATTTAATTGATGAAAAACCAATTTATACGTAAGTTGTCGATAATTTTATAACGCAAATATAGGATTTTTGTTCATAATAAACACTCTTTTCTTTATTAATAAAAACTATCATCTCATTGATAAAACCTATCAACAGACAAATAGTATGTTCCAAAACATACTTATATGAATTATTTTATCTAATTTTGCAACCTCTACATTACAAAAGAGCAATAAATATACAAAGAACATATAAAAAATGAAGCTATTTGAATTTAAACCCAAACTGGTTTCTTGTCTGAAGAATTACTCAAAAGAAACATTTATGGCGGACCTGATGGCAGGTATTATCGTTGGTATTGTAGCACTTCCTTTAGCTATCGCTTTCGGTATTGCTTCGGGAGTATCGCCGGAAAAAGGTATCATTACTGCCATCATTGCCGGATTCATCATTTCTCTGTTAGGAGGAAGTAAGGTACAGATTGGAGGACCGACAGGTGCCTTTATCGTTATCATTTATGGTATCATCCAGCAGTATGGTGAAGCCGGACTGATAATTGCCACTTTGATGGCGGGTGTTCTTCTTATATTATTAGGAGTATTTAAACTCGGAGCTGTCATTAAATTTATTCCTTACCCTATTATTGTAGGTTTCACCAGTGGTATTGCTGTCACTATTTTTACTACACAAATTGCAGATATATTTGGGCTGACATTTGGAGGAGAAAAAGTACCGGGTGATTTCATTGGAAAATGGATCATTTATTTCCAGCATTTTGATACGGTAAACTGGTGGAATACGATCGTAAGTTTTGTCAGTATCTTTATCATTGCCATTTCTCCTAAGTTTTCTAAAAAAATTCCAGGTTCATTAATTGCTATTGTGGTAGTGACAGTCGCTGTATATTTAATGAAGATTTATGGCGGAATAGATTGTATTCCTACTATTGGTGATCGCTTTACGATCAACTCTGAACTTCCGGATGCCACCGTACCAGTCCTAAACTGGGAAGCTATCAAAAATTTATTTCCGGTAGCTATTACTATTGCAGTATTGGGAGCCATCGAATCTTTGCTATCCGCTACAGTAGCAGATGGTGTGATAGGTGACCGACACGATTCTAATACAGAATTAGTCGCACAGGGTGTAGCAAACATTATAACTCCTTTATTTGGCGGTATCCCTGCTACAGGAGCTATTGCACGTACGATGACTAATATCAATAATGGAGGTAAAACCCCTGTAGCAGGAATTATCCATGCAGTAGTCCTACTTTTAATTTTGCTATTTTTAATGCCGCTTGCACAATACATACCTATGGCGTGCCTCGCCGGAGTGCTGGTCATTGTATCTTATAATATGAGTGGATGGCGTGTATTCAAAGCGTTACTGAAAAATCCTAAATCAGACGTTACCGTATTGTTGATTACCTTCCTTCTGACTGTTATCTTCGACTTGACAATTGCCATCGAAGTTGGACTAGTCATAGCGTGTGTTCTTTTCATGAAGCGTGTAATGGAAACTACAGAAATTTCAGTTATCACTGATGAGATTGACCCCAACTCTGAATCTGATATTACCTTACATGAAGAACATCTGACTATCCCTCAAGGAGTAGAAGTATATGAAATCAATGGTCCTTACTTCTTTGGTATTGCTACCAAATTTGAAGAAACAATGGCGCAATTGGGAGATCGACCGAAAGTACGTATCATCCGTATGCGTAAAGTTCCTTTTATTGATTCTACCGGTATACATAATCTGACAACACTTTGCCAAATGTCCCAGAAAGAAAAAATTACTGTTATTCTTTCCGGAGTCAATGAGAAAGTGCATCATGTATTAGGTAAATCCGGTTTCTATGAATTGCTGGGAAAAGAGAATATTTGCCCCAATATTAATGTAGCATTAAATAGAGCAAAAGACATTACTAAAAATAAGTAAGAGGTATATATATTATTTAGAAAGAGGTATATTACTTACTTCCTCAATATATAAATGATCTATTTACATAATAAAAACAAATTCGTTCCATATATGTGGGACGCAACGGAAATAACTGTGGAACGAAGCGGAAACTATAATAGAACGAACCAATATTACCAATTATACTTTTTAATAAGAGCTAAGAGAAGATTTAAATAGTTCTCATGGTAGCATATCAAGCTCACATCATAAAATAAACTTTATAAAAGATCCGGGTCGGAAACCCGGATCTTTTTATAAACTCAGAAGAGTATATTTTAGAATTGATACATTCTCAACTGCTTATCCACCAATATTCCATCCTTCATCTGCAATTCAAACTTCACTTTGCGTTTTGCTTTAAACTTTAAGATGAACAGTTCTTCGGACCCTTCCAGTGATTCCTGCTTTCCTATATTAATAAATGTAGGATAAAGAGATTTCACTCCATTCGTATGTAAACGGTCATATGTCAGGTTTTCCATCTCTTTCATATTCAACGGTTCAACACCTATAAACTCATAATCATTCTGATCATAAGGCAAAGCAAAGCTAAGTGCATTCACTGATTGTAGTTCGTTACCTTTTACATGAATTTCTACAATTTCATCCTTTTGATAAATCTGTTTCGGAGTAGTAATGGATAAAGAACCTGATACCTTTTGGACAGCTTCCTTATCGACTCCACCTTCCAGTTGTGTTGCTACTACAGAAATATCATAAGCATCTATCAAATTATTCATATTGATATCCCCTTTACTGATATATCCTTCATAATCTGAATCTCCATGACGTAATCCGGTATAATTCATATAAGAAGTAAGATCATTACGGTCTATCTTACCATCATTATTTATATCACCTTGCAAATAGCTACTGGTTCCAGGTACTTTAAATACATATATTTCACGACCTGAACCGTAATTTCCAACACCTGCCGTAACAGCTAGTTTAATGTATCGAGCAGAAGGATGTTCCGGAAAACTGAATACTTTTACATCTGCATTCCGTTGCCAGTCAAAAGCACCGGCTTCGGTCCAGTTCTCCTTATCCATACTATAGAATACAATTCCCTGCAATAGGGTTCCATTTCCTGCATCCGTACGAGGTAAATAGTGGAATTTATCCAACTGATTGACTGTCTTAAGATCAATAATCAAATCCAATGGGATTGAATTGACACTATATTTTGTATGCCAAACATCTCCTGACTCAGCAAAGTCGAACAATCGATTTACTCCGGCACCACCTTGTGCAGCAGCAGAAGACTCACCTTCAATGCCATGTATAGCAAATTCCAACGGATTTTCTTTCGTTGTCACATGTATTTCTGCCCAATCGGAAATATTGTCTTTATTGACAGCACGCACTTTGAAACTGTAAGGCGTTTTTGCAGTCAGATCTTCAAATAACAATTCCGTATCCTTGATAGTGGTATAAAGCATACCATTAAACTCAATTTCATAATAATCAGCATTAGCCACTTTATCCCATGTTGGTTTTAAAGTATATGCTTCTCTGTTTTGTTCAGATACCTGGACATTTTGCGGAACTGATAAAGCACCTGTTGTCACACGATAGCTGTCTGACGGTTCAAAGCGGAAGCCTTCTACTTTCAGTGTTACTGGATTCACTGTTACATCTATAGAAGCAAGTTTAACACGTAACTGCGGATTCTTTGTAATCACCACTTTTTCAAATTCACTTCCTTTGGTTGCAAACTTATTCAAGTTAGGAACAGCCTCATACCAATAAACATTTTCTCCTTTGAGGAAGTCATCAATAGTAGCCACCTCTGTCAATTTCACTCCTTTATTACCTATCTTTGCCACAAGTTTCTTAGGCTTTTCCGAAACATTGATACGTAATTCAGTCTTTTTTTCTTTCACAAAACCATTAAAATCTCCTTTTGCCGGATGTATGGTAATTGTTACACGATTCTTGTTATCTACATCCGATTCAATCAAGGTAGTGGCAAATCTTCCGTCTTTATATGCTTCCGTCACTCCATCATCATCATACTCTACCATAGAAGAATGCTGATTGGGATAGAATTCATAAATACGAAGAGAACGGTCTATTTCCGTAACATTATTATTGGGATTAGTCATCGGGATGATAGCTCCACTCTTGACAAATACCGGTAATTTCCAGATAGGTGAATCAAAGTTATTTATCACACAGTTACCCTCATACTTCTCTCCACTAAAATAATCAATCCAGGAACCTTCGGGAAGATAGATACCATTACGAATATCATTCCCCTCTTTATCCCCTTTGGTAATTTGATAAATAGGAGCTACAAGAAAATCGGTACCATACATAAACTGGTACTGTGTTGCAGATCCATGTGTATAATCATTCGGATATTCGAGGAACATAGCGCGAATAAGAGGTAAGCCATCTACCGCTTCATTAGCATAACTATAAGCATAAGGGATCAATTCCGATTTCAGTTTCAAGTACATCCGGTTGATAGATGCAGCAGGTTCTCCAAGAGCATGAGGATATTTCTCATTGGCTCCCCAACCATCCATGTTCAACTGCATCGGAGTAAATGTCTTCCATTGGAAGTCACGAATATTAACCGCTTCATTCTTACCACCAAAGATTCCATCCATATCCGAACAGATATTCGGCTGGCCGGAAAGTCCGGAACCAATATATGTCGGTATATGGAAACGAATGTATTCCCAAACACCTCCGGTTTGATCACCTGTCCAGATTCCGGCATAACGTTGAGTTCCTGCCCAGCCATCCAATGAAATGATAAAAGGACGGGCATTACTTCCATAATAAGGCATGATATGACCTACATCTGCTACACCATTCAATCCGAAAGAATATCCGGAACCTACCCATGCTACATCAGTTTTCAGTACACGTACTCCTGCATCACGAACTTCCTTAACAATATCACGTTGCAATAAAGCACTTACTCCCTCTTTAGGATGCAAATCCGATTGTGTCCAAAGTCCGATTTCAACTCCATTCTCACGAGCATATTCACCTAACTTTTTCAAGTTATCAATATTTCCATCCAATGTTTCCGTTTGCCCATAACCGGCACCGTAACCGTCATTCGGTAACAACCATCCAAGAGGCATATCCTGATTTTTATAACGGTCAATTACCCCACGGGCAGAAAACTGATAGTTATTCTTTTCACCATTCAATGATTCCTTAATGCCTCCATTGTCTTTCTGACTCTCTTTATACCGTTTCCCGTCTTCAAACAAAATTCCATTCGGATCTTCTTTCCAATAGTCACGATTATAAGCATTCAAATGTCCCTCGTAGAAACCGAATTTGGGAAGCAGAACCGGGTTTCCAGTCAATTGATAAAAATCATTTAGCAAAGCAACAGCTCCATCACTCACCATATAGAAAATATCCAGATAAGGAGACTCATGAGACAGTTTTACCATTCCTTTTTCTGTTGCACCAAAGTCATATTCCCCTTTCTTGAAAGTATACCACATCATTCCATAACCATTCGTAGACCAATAAAAAGGAGTAGGTGAAGCTACTCCGCCATCTGTCCAACTATTTTGGTTCTCAATGGCAATTACTTTATTTTTATGAGAAAAACGTCCATTTTGCACACCCCCTCCATAAAAGTATTCTTCCGGTTTCTCTTTCAAAGTAACTGTTACTTTCTTAAGATCAAATACCACCGGAGCCATCTCTTCAATAACGTATGCATTGGTTGTCAGATTAGCAACTTTCATCAAAGTTGTTTTCTTATCCAATTCAATACGTACTTTTCCGGTAGACACTGCAATGACATTTTTATCTTCTCCTATTATAAACTGAGAAACTTTACGTCTGGGTTGATCAACCAATATCTGTGCTTCAGGAGTTGCTTCAGGATCACGAATAATACCTCCGGTAGGATCCCGAAAAATACGGAATATATTCTCTCCATAAAAATCGATTGTTATCCGTTGTTGATCGGACAACAATACTTCAAAAGTCGTAGGATTAATCTTTTTCACAGCAAGAATGCCCGAAGCTTGCTGATTTCCCGACAAAACATCATCTTTATTGTCCGTTACTGCAAATGTCTGCACTACCGGATACAGGAACAATAATACGATGATACCTTTAAGATATCGTAAATAAGAAGAATAGGTGTTTTTCATTTTTATTATTATATAGTATAGTATCAAATATCAATAGGAAGCCGTAACCGGAATTCCCGTTTCCTTTATCAATTCTACAATCCGGTCTAACTCTTCATGAGTAGCTTTCTGCAAATCATGGTCAGGTGTTTCACGATCAATAGTATATATCATCACTTGCCAGGGGGCAATTTCTTTTACTGCCTCCAGCCAGGGAAGTACAAAATCATCTGTTGTATTATCCACGTCTTTCCCAAGATAACTTCCTTTTAAAAACATAGTTTGAATAATACAATTCCCTTTGAACTCCTTCATCTTTTCAATAATCTGCTTCACTGAATATTTACCATTGGGACGATCCAATAAATGAATATACTCTTCATTCACCGTATCCAATTTTAGAATGTTATTATCTATTTTATTCAGTGCTTCAAAAACAGCCGGACGATTAATGAAGGTAGAATTACTCAATACACTTACTTTTGCACTCGGGAAATACTTATCTCTGAGAACAAGCGTATCTTCTATAATTTCCGGAAAATGAGGATGAGCAGTCGGTTCTCCATTTCCTGCAAAAGTAAATACATCAGGAGTAGGTCCGTTTGCTTGCATATCTTTCAGCTTTTCTTCAAGAGCCGTACGAACTTCTTCACGAGTAGGAAGGGGCTTTCTTGCACGATGATCGGCATTGAAACCACATTCACAATATATACAGTCGAATGAGCAAACCTTACCGTCTGCCGGTAATAAATTAATTCCCAAAGAAACACCCAAACGGCGGGAATGTACAGGACCAAAGATGGGTGAAGGATAGATAATAGTCATTTTATTTAGATTTTGACAATTTACAATTTGACCAATAAACGTATATTTTCATACATCTTAGCATTGGACAAAGATACTTTAAAACTTGATACGTAGTTGCATTTGTATATCTGCTTTTTTATTTCCACGAATTAAATCGTTGCCGGAACCTATCTCATTCCGATTTAAATAAGTAGTTTCTCCAAATTTGGTTATGAACATCCAATGTTCATTCAAGTCATAACGAAGGTGAGCAATACAACGAAACCCCTGTCCTTGAAACGAAGGAGTATAAAATGTATAAAGTAATCCTTTTTCAGATATATATACTCTCGAATCATAATCATCCGTATAAAAGTAACTGCCCTGAACTTCAGCAAACAGCCTGGTTCCGGGCAGTCGATAAGATATCATCTCTGTAGCCTGATATCCTAGGCTAGCAGCTTTGTCCTGAGAATGAAAATGATTATATTCTAAAGTTGTACGAAAAGATAACACCTCATTCAAAGAATAGTTCAAACGATAACGAAGTTGATGATGAAAAACCGGGAGTATAATGCTACCTTTAGTTCCTGTCAGATCCCGTTCCTTTTGTTTATAACGGTATTTTAGATACATCGATAAATTTTTATGTGGAGAAAAAGTTGCCTGAATCAGACCGTCTATCCCATGAGAACCGGTCTTACTGATTCTATACTTTTTCCATGGAAAAGAAAATAAATCGCATGAAGCTAAAAAGTTCCAATAACGAAAAGGGGAAGTTTCAACCCCCAAATAATATCCCTGTTCATTCTGAACTGTACTTCCTTCTCCAAAAGAATGAGCAAACATCGCCCAGTAATCAAACGAATAAAACCGTTGTATCAACATCAAACGAGTTCCTTCCATTAGTGAATACTGCAAACGATTCAAAGAAGCCCAACCTTGTTTTCCTTTAGCTGTCTCTCCCTGAAAAGAAAAACGATGCCATTGATATGCATAATCAATACCTAAATTATAGAATTGATTACCATGAAGATTATACTTGGAATAACCTGTTAATTCCGGTTCATAAGGATGGTTGAAAACATAGTAAATACCTGTGATTCCCAGGTGAATATGTTTATGTTGATAACTTACATTTCCACCTGTTAATTGTAAAGTGAACAAGTTCTTCTTATCCGCTTCCTTTTGACTTCGGTGTAACCCTGCTTTATAAATAGAAGTTATTTTCCTACCTGTCAATACTCCATCCATCGACCGGTGTGAATAAAAGCTGGAAATATCCAACTTTTCAGTAAGAGACACAGTAGCCGCCACTCCCCGGAAATAATTCACTTCATCTGTTGAGGAGTGTTTCTTAATACCCTTTCCTCTGGATATAAATGAAGAAGCATAAACAGTCTTTCCCATCAGATAATCAGTGCTGACTACCAATCCTTGTCCAAAACTTAACCGATAGTTACCAACAGATAATGTTTTCAACCGACCGCAATTTTGTAGTAACAGATAAAATGAGTAATAATCATATCCATAACGGTTATGTAAAGCTCCAAAAGGTTCTCCGGCATCTTTCTCGGCAACTACTCCGGCATAAAGTTGATCGCTATATCGAAAGCCATACTTCACAGAGTTATAAACAGAAGGTCCCAAATAGGTATGTTCATAACCTTTTCGCTTATAAAATGGTATATCCATGCGAGTTAGCACTTCATGCTTTCCATACTTCACTGCATTTTTCAACATACTTTTCCACTGAAAGGAAGATCTATTGTTAATTTCTTCGACACATATAAAAGGCAGTAAATATTGAATGGTTCGCTTATCCATCTCCTCTACTAACTGAAGTTCATAAAGAGTCTTCATCGAGCCATGTACATATATATAAGCTAATAAATGTTCTATCTGCAAATCAGATAAAAAAGGAAATTGTTCCAATTGTTCGCGGGTAGTTACATTCAGATTAACAGGTTCTTGTAAACGAACAGAAAGTTCCTCCAATTCATTTTCCCAATTCTGCTCATTAATAGAGTTATTAATATCATTATTAACAGATAAATCTTCGAGTACATCATCTAGAAGGCTCTCAGGCTGGTCTTGAGCACTACAAGCAGGAATAATCAACAGGCTGTTTATAATACTTATCAACCATAAAAGTTGATTTCTTTTCATTTGAATTTATGTTTCATTTTCCTGTCGTTAAAGGAAAAAGTCCGTGAAGTTACTTTAAATAGGTTAATACCCCAATGAAAAAACAGGATAATAAAAAAAATTTGAAGATAATATCTTATTTTTGTCGTGTGAATAAACGACTTAACATATTATTAATGACAATGTTTGCTATGTTCTGTACACTCTGCGTACAAGCTCAGGAAAAGCAAAGCATTAATGGATATCTGGTTCCAATGTGTATCTACGAAGGTGATACAATCCCTTGGATCCAGCTAAGACCTGTTTATATCTTCCGTCCATTAATATTTAAAAACAAAAAAGAAGAAATAGAATATAACCGACTGGTACGAAACGTAAAAAAGGTATATCCTATCTCTAAAGAGATCCATCGTGCTATCATCGAAACTTATGAGTATCTTCAAACATTACCCAATGAGAAAGCTCGTCAAAAGCATATCAAACGTGTTGAAAAGGGATTGAAAGAACAATATACAGCTCAAATGAAAAAATTATCTTTTGCACAAGGAAAGCTGTTAATAAAGTTAGTAGACAGACAAAGCAATCAGACTAGCTATGAACTAGTGAAAGCTTTTATGGGACCATTCAAAGCAGGTTTTTATCAAACATTTGCTTCCTTATTTGGTGCTAGTTTGAAAAAAGAATATGATCCGTTAGGAGAAGATAAACTAACGGAAAGAATCGTATTAATGGTAGAAAGCGGACAAATTTAATGATATGTTATAAACAAGTATTATATGCTGGTTATTAAATGATTAACATAGATATAAACCACTTATTAACCAGCTGTTATCTTCTTATCAACTAAGCTTCTTGAATAAATCCCAGATTACAATACCTGTTGTCACAGAAACATTTAAAGAATGTTTTGTACCATACTGAGGAATTTCGATACAGCCATCTGAATGATCAATAACTTCTTGTTGAACACCTTTCACTTCATTTCCCATTACGATAGCGTATTTCTTTGTTTTATCCAATTCCAACTTATCTAGCATAATACTACCTTCTGCTTGTTCGATTGAATAAACAATATATCCCTCTTTCCGAAGGTTATCAACCACATCAACAGCGTTATTAACATATTTCCAATCTACAGTAAATTCAGCTCCTAAAGCAGTTTTATGCATTTCGGGATGTGGAGGAACAGCTGTTATACCACATAAATAAATACATTCAATACGAAATGCGTCTGAAGTACGAAATACAGAACCTATGTTATGCAGACTACGAATATCATCCAATACAACCACTAGAGGCAGTTTCTCAGCCTGTTTAAACTCTTCCGCAGTAATGCGGTTCAACTCAGTTATCTTTAGTTTTCTCATACAGCTATTTCATTTAATACATTCCAGTCACAAAAGTAATTCTTTTCTGTTAAGAGAGATGTTGATAACGGTTTAAAACCTGTCAAAACAATCAGCAAAGATTTTAAAAAATAATCCTTGCATTATTCAAAAGAAGGTATAGAAGAGTATCCTAATTAACATTCCAAAAAAGTAAACCATAACTTTCTACCTCACCTTAAACACATTTTTCATCACTTACTTAGCTGTTTATATCTATAAAGTTTTTAACTTTGCATCTTATCAACAGAGAGTGAATAGCTTTTTCTTGTTCTACCGAAGCTTTATGATAATGAAGTATATAGATAATATATAATCTATTTTTCATCCGTTCATAATGAACTAATAAAGTTGAAGTAGGAACTAATAACTTATCCGACAAGAAAAACAGGATTTTTTTCCTAACACTATTAACAGGCTATTATCACTAACAAAAGTTTTTTTTTAAAAGGAAAGAAAAAAGAATATTATTATGAATGATCTAATAAAAGCTATTAACGAGCTGAAAAAAGAAAAGAATGCAATCATTCTGGGCCATTACTACCAGAAGGGTGAAATACAGGATATCGCTGATTACGTTGGCGACAGTCTGGCGTTGGCTCAATGGGCAGCAAAAACGGAAGCAGATATTATTGTGATGTGTGGTGTTCATTTCATGGGTGAAACAGCAAAGGTGCTTTGTCCTAATAAAAAGGTGTTAGTTCCTGATATGAATGCCGGTTGTTCACTGGCAGACAGTTGTCCGGCTGATAAGTTTGCACAGTTTGTCAAAGAGCATCCGGGATACACTGTTGTCTCATATGTTAATACGACGGCTGCTGTGAAAGCGGTAACAGATGTAGTGGTAACTTCTACCAATGCAAAGCAGATTGTAGAAAGCTTTCCCAAAGATGAGAAAATAATCTTTGGACCGGATCGGAATCTGGGTAATTATATCAACTCAGTTACGAACCGTAATATGTTACTTTGGGATGGTGCTTGCCATGTGCATGAACAATTCTCTGTGGAAAAGATCGTGGAATTGAAAGCGGAACATCCTGACGCAATTGTATTGGCTCATCCCGAATGCAAAAGTACAGTGTTGAAACTGGCTGACGTGGTAGGTTCTACCGCAGCTCTGTTAAAGTATGCAGTGAACCATCCGGAAAAGAAATATATTGTTGCTACCGAATCGGGTATTCTGCATGAGATGCAAAAGAAGTGTCCACAAACTACGTTTATTCCTGCTCCTCCGAATGATAGTACGTGTGGATGTAACGAGTGTAGCTTTATGCGGTTAAACACGTTAGAGAAGCTTTATGAGTGTTTGAAGAATGAGTCTCCTGAAATAACAGTAGATCCGGAGATAGCAAAAAAAGCAGTAAAGCCTATTCAAAGGATGTTGGATATTTCGGCAAAGCTGGGATTGTGATTGCATTGATAATGGACCGATGAATGATTAATAAGTTCATATCACAGTAGTAAAACGGTTACCTTCATCGTCATGTTTTTGCATATTTCATTGATATATAGTAAATTATAATGAAGCTTCTTTTTTATGACATTTTAGTCAGTAGATGTTGTCGTAATAATTACTTATTTTTGACCAATAATGTAAATAAAAAGATACTTCATTATAATAGGTTGATATTTAGTGTAATAACTAAAAATATGACGATGAAGGTAAACCATTATTCATTTGCTAAAATAGTTGATATTTGTTCAAAAAAAGATTTTGATGTTTGTATAAAACTATAATAATGTTTGAAAAAAAGATCGAAGTGATTGAGTTTAAACTTCCCATAGTTTTTTTTTAAGTATATCTTTTAGTGGAAAGATACAGTCAATCGGACAAAATTTACCTGTTGATTATAGAAAAAGAAGCGGTTGTTTTACTTGACTCTAGTATATCTTTTCTTCAACTCTAGTATATCTCTTACTTAGTTCTTCTATATCTTTTGACTAACTCTAGTATATCTTATTGAATGTTCTTATAGATGTATTATAGGTATATTCGAAAAAAAGAATATACCCCTGCTGTTACGGTTTGGATTGCTTTATAGTTATCGTATACCATGTATTGTGACAGAGTCTTTCTACCTGCAGGTAAATACTTTTCCTGTTTCCATACCTCCTGTTGCAACTATTTGTGTATCAATGCAACTGAAGTTGTGATTTCTCCACTTTCAATTTCACGATTTCTCAATACAATCTACGACTGACAATCGAAAGAATACTAACCAAAAAATGAACTTGAAACGGAAAAGTTATGGATAAGATCAATTATGAATAAAGCACGTTAGGCAAAATGACTGCCAAAAAGTATGGAACGCGTGCTACAGAAACTCTTGTGTATAATATTCGTGGATGGATGACAAGTCTCCAGAGTCCTTACTTTTCACAAACGTTGCATTACAGCGATGGAATGGGAACACCCTGCTACAATGGAAATATAAGCAGTATGACATGGAAAGCAGGAAGCGAAACTACATTGCGAGGATATAAATTTACATATAATGGGCTCTCCCGGTTAAAGAATGCCACTTATGGAGAAGGGACAACACTTGCAACCAACATGAACCGCTTCAACGAGCAAGTGACCGGATATGACAAACAAGGAAACATACTGGGATTATCTCGGTATGGACAGACGGGAACATCGACATACGGTGTTATAGACAATCTTGTATTATCCTACAACGGAAACCAGCTCAAGACAATCAAAGACAATGCGACGAACAATGTATATGGAAACGGATTTGAATTCAAAGACGGGGCAAATACAGACAAAGAATACACCTACGATGAAAACGGGAACTTAACTAAAGATTTAAACAAAAAAATTACACTGATTGAATATAATTGGTTAGATTTGCCAAGTAAGGTACAATTTGAAGAGGGAAACAGTATTTCGTACCTGTATACAGCGGACGGAACAAAACTACGGACAACACGCATAACAGGAAATACTAAACTCACTACTGATTATTGTACCAATTCGATCTATGAAAATGGGATACTGACCAAAGTTCTTACAGCAGACGGATATTTAACGGTTACAGATGCCAAAACACACTATTTTATACAGGACCACCAGGGAAACAACCGGGTGGTAGTGGATAAAGACGGAAAAGTAGAAGAAACAAATCATTACTATCCATTCGGAGGGATATATACTAGCTCTACAAATATCCAACCATATAAATATAATGGGACGGAGTTAGATAGAACCAATGGTCTGGATTGGTATGATTACGGGGCAAGACAGTATGATGCAGCCATAGGCAGATGGCACATGGTGGACCCGATGTGCGAAAAATACCATGGTCTAAGCACGTATGATTATTGCGGTAACAATCCTGTAAACAATACGGACCCGAATGGAATGGACTGGTATAAAAATGAAGAAGGAGGTGTCTTTTGGGAAGCAGGAAGTAGGGAAATTAAAGGTGCGAAAAATATAGGAAGCACATTTTCTTCACCTATGTTCGGAGGAGGTTTTGTAAACTACTATCAAAATACAATTGTATATATATCAGAGCCTCAAATGGACATATTCTCAACCATACAGAGAGACCTGAGGATGCAAAAATATTTGCTGGGAAAACATAGTCCGCTGGGAATATATGATCAATCAAGACTGTTTAATACAATTAACAGCAGGCAAATAGATGCGGTACTACGTCCTTTGGAAGAAAATGCGGTAAAACTTGCTGCAACATCGTTTGTCGGGGCAGGAATTGGAAAAGCTGCATTTTGGGGTATTGGAAAAATTGGAGCTAGCGGTGCATTAAACTGGATATCTAAGATTTTTCAAACAAATAAAGTTGCTAAACAAACTAGAGTTTTTTGGTCTGGTAAAGAAAAAGCAATGAATGCTGCTATGGAATACGCTTCATCTAATGGAATGACAACACTTAATATGACTCGTGCTGGCAAAAATTTAACTAATTTAGTAAAAGATATGTCACCTGTTGAATCTGCTAAAATGTGGCAAAGACTATCTGCTGCATATGCGAAAGGAGCAAAAGGGACTGTTCATGTATTTATCGATTCAAAAAATACTGTAACTAACAGTGTATGGAAAACAATAGAATTACCCATTTTAAATCAAAACAATATCAAAATAATAAAACATACAATAGAATAATGATGATTAATAAAAAACAAGTAAAAATTTTCAAAGATTATCAAGGATATATGGATATATGGATATTACTTGGTACAAAAGAAGAAAAAGAAAATATATCAGAAGATGACTGGAATATAATTGGTGAATTACTTATAGAGATAGCTAATTCTAAAAAAGATATTAGAAAGTTATTAGAAGAAAAAGTTGAAGATAAAGAAACTGTAGATGAACTAATAGAAATGGCTAAAACATATGAGAAATACGTTTCTTTATAAGTCATAAAATTGATTAAATTTTTATCCAAAATCATTTTTCATCTGCCGAATCGAGTGTTAATTCATAGTTTCGGCAGTGTTTTCTACAATAAAATATACAATAGAATAATGATGATTAATAAAAAACAAATTGAAGTCTATAAGCACTATGAAGGCTATATAGAAATGTGGACTATTCTTGGTAAAAAAGAAGAAAAAGAAATAATATCAAGCAAAGAATGGTATTTAATTATTGAACTACTTCGAGACATTGCTAATTCAAAAGATAAAGAAGAAAATATTAGAAAGTCATTGGAAGAAAAAATTAAAGATAAAGAAGTCATAGATGATCTAATGAAAATGGCCATGGACAAGAAAGATTTGCTTTTAGTAATACCAGATCCTGTAAATCTAAAGAAAGCAGATGATTTTAAATTAGTTGACATTGTAACTTTTGAAAGAAAATATCATAAACCGGAAACCATAGCAGCCGCAGAAAAAGAGATAAAAAAAGAGAAAAAAAGGAACGATTATATGGGAGCACTCTAAAAAGGAATAAAATATAGAAAAGTTTATGAGGGTGTCCGAAAAGGGTACCCTCTACTTTTTTGTGCAAAAGTTCTAACTTTCGCAAGCTTGGACTTTTTTATTCGCTCTAAAATAATTATCTTAGAGCATATTAATCGATAGTGCAAATATACAATTTAAAGAGTATTCTCAAAGCATGGATTTATTATTTCCTTTCCGTCTTGATGAAAATTTTTCTTCGGATGCTCCGGTTAGGCTTGTCAATCAGATTGTTGATGAGCTTGACATAAGTCCGTTGTTGTCCACTTATAAAGGCAGTGGCTGTCTCGTATATTATCCTCGTATGCTTCTGAAGGTATTATTCTGGAAAAACTAGCTTACTATTAGTAGTACGACCGACTAGACCATATGGTTGTAAAATGATTTCAGGAATGTAGCCCGATTTATTTGGTGTACGATTGGCAGAATAGATTGGCATTGGCCCAAGATGGAAAACAACGGGCAGCCAATGCGAAGAAATGGAGCTACTTTGTATACGACAGTCAAAATAGAGCGGTTGAAAGCGGAGAAATAGTAACTTCCAATGCATCCACACATAAACAATTACAGCAGGAAGCATGGAAAAAAGAGAGTTATCTGCCGACAGGTACAAAGACTCCCCTGCAATATACCATATATGATAATTACATAGCGACCGGAGAAGTGACAGCACATCCGTTCACTGCATTCAGTGGATACAGTCAGGGTTATTATCAAAGTGTATCAGGATTGACAACAAGTACCAAAATTAAAGTTCTCGGAACAGATGAATGGATAACGTCTACAACCTATTATGATGACCAATGCCGACCGGTACAAACGGCATCCAATCATCCACAAAAAAGATTGAGTTATATCAATACTGTCTACGACTTCTTAGGAAATACATTGAAACAGAGAGAAGCAATAGGAACGAATTCATGGGAAACAGCTTATACGTATGATAATCGTGGAAGAATGCTAACCAAGGAATATAAATGGAATGGTACGGCAACGGATAAGATCAGTTATGAATATGATGCAGTAGGAAGAATGACAGCCAAAAAGTATGGAGAACGTGCAAAAGAAAATCTATCATACAACATAAGAGGATGGATGACAGCCATACAAAGCCCCTATTTCTCACAGAATCTCTATTATACGGATGGAAAAGGAATTCCATGCTATAATGGAAATATAAGTAGCATGACATGGAAGGCAGGAAGTGAAACAACTATTAGAGGATATAAATTCACCTATGACGGATTGGCAAGAATAAAAAATGCTGATTACGGAGAAGGAGATAATCTTTCACTGAATACAAATCGATTCAGCGAGCAGGTAACAGGCTACGATAAACAGGGAAATATTCTTGGATTATCACGTTACGGGCAAATTTCTCAAACCGGATACGGTTTGATAGATAACCTTACTCTATCTTATAATGGAAATCAACTGAAGGCAGTAAAAGATAATGCGACAAGCACAGTATATGCAAACGGATTTGAATTCAAAGACGGGGCAAACGCAGAGACAGAATACACCTATGATGAAAATGGGAATCTGAATAAAGATTTAAACAAGAAAATTACACTGATTCAATATAATTGTTTAAATTTGCCTGAAAAGGTACAGTTTGAAGGAGGAAACAGTATTGCTTATACGTATGCGGCAGACGGAACAAAGATCCGAACCACACATACTACAGGAAGTAATACGGTAACAACGGATTACTGTGACAATGCGATCTATGAAAATGGGGTGCTGGTAAAAGTACTCACAGAGGATGGATATATTACGGTTAAAGATGCTAAACCACACTATTTTATTCAGGATCATCAGGGAAATAACAGGGTGATAGTGGATAAAGATGGAAAGGTAGAGGAAACAAACCATTATTATCCGTTCGGGGGATTGTTTGCTAATTCTACCGGTGTGCAGCCTTATAAATATAACGGTAAGGAGTTGGACAGGGCTAATGGGTTGGATTGGTATGACTATGGAGCAAGGCAGTATGATGCGGCGATAGGGAGATGGCATGTAGTAGATCCGATGAGTGAGAAATATTATTGCCTAAGCCCATATAATTACTGTAATAATGAACCTATTGGTCGAATTGATCCTAATGGAAAAGATTATTGGAGCACTAATGATCGAAATCAGATTTTTGCTTTTATCAATGCACTGACTAACGGAAACAAACAATTTGATTTTAGTAGTTGGAATCATGCTACAGATGCAGATTTTTTAGCTGATTTAGTTTATAATGACGAAAAGAAGAAATTCTATAGTAGCTATACAGAAATTATAAATGGAGAAATCAATATAATAGGAGTCAGTTTTGATGCTAATATAAAACCTGTTACATTTTCAGGTATAGGATATAAAGGAGCATTCGTTTATGAACCTTTAGATGGTTTTATATTAAAAGCGAATCATTTTTTGGAAGGAACTAAATATTTTGATGGTACTTTTACTTGGAATGTAAACTTACAAGGAAGAATTACCGGAATAGCTCCTAAAATAGGTTTTCCACCACTCCCCGGTAAAGGATTTCGAGGTGGGAAACAATATGTAAGAGATTCTAATATGAAACAATTTCCTAAAGAATTTAAGCGATGGTTTCATAAGTACTATAAAAAGGATGGTGATTTAGATGCAACGACAGATGAACTAAATGATCTCTATCAAGAATGGATAAAAATGGGACAACCTAAAGTAAAATAATAATATGGATGAGTACAAAAAAGATTATTTATTTAAAGATCAGATAATAAAAAAAGAAATCTCAGAACTAATAAATCAAGTTAAGTATTCTAGTAATTCTAGTCTGAAATATTATTCAAGAATTTTATTGACTGACTATTACAAGACTACTGATGTAGAGAATCTATTTTTCGAACTATTACACGATAAACAATGGGAGAATCAAAAAGGAAATCTGATTTTCTCTTTGAATGAATGTATTGAACCTACAGACAAAAATAGTGAGTATTTAGATTTTTTTATACATTTGTTATTAAATTGTGAAATAGGAGATGAAGTATATATGGATTCAGTCTCTATTATTATGGATTTGCGTGCTCCTTTTAAAACAAGAACTCTAAATAAAAACATTACAAAATTGGAAGTTCTTTTAAAAGAAAAAAAGCTTGAAAATGAGAAAAAAAAACTTGCTTTATTTTTATTAGATTATCTTAAAAGTCAGAAAGAAATTACTGCCATTTATAAAAAGATGAGTAAGAAACTTCTATTTTATTAATTTATAAATAATCTGTTTTTTATCCTGATATAAATCTTTTTTACAATTTAATTGAGATATCATAAGATTTTCTCTATCATCTTTTATTCTAATGATACCTCAAAAAGAATGCCTATCGTCATCTTTTTTACTCATAATTTTTCTAGTAACCTATACGAGAAAAGTTAAGTGAAAAAGATGACGTAATGCAACAGTTCTTGTAATGACAAGATACATGAAAATATGACGGAAATTAGAACCCTAATTTTGCCAAAATCTCCAACATCTGTTGAATAGATTTTATATTTTTTATACCTCCGGATCAATTGTAATTTCAGTAGACTAATTCCTTAAACACTCATAGGACTTCTCTAACATATTTAATTATATTTTACACTATTTACATGCACATGTACTATCATTCAGAGGAAAGGATGTAAACATAATTTATTGTCACCTCTTCTGCATCTCATCTAGAATACCTAATTCGTTAGCTACATACTTCTTTGCAGGATAACTTACACATACTTCAACAACGTAGTTGTAGAACCTACCATATCGACCAATTTCAACGCTGTATTTTACATTCAGGATGAGACCAATATTACTGCATCAGGATGTTCTTTTTTCAATCTTTCTGTGCTTGCACATGACAAGAAGCATCCCAAAGTAACATATTATAGTTCGTAATTGAGTTGATATAATTACCTATATTACCATCAGGTCCAAAGATATTTTCTCATCTTTTAGGAAGCTTTCAACAATCTGCATTACATTGACGAAACATCTGTCAGTGTTTTTATAGTAGCTATCGTATATTGACATATGAAATAACAGTATATCTAGGTGGACAAGATCAGTTATGAAATGATTACCAAAAAATATGGAGAACGTGCTAAAGAAAATCTGTCATACAACATAAGAAGATGGATGATAGCCATACAAAGTCCCTATTTCTCACAGAATCTCTATTATACGGATGATGTTATAATGGAAATATAAGCATCATGACATGGAGGCAGGAAGTGAAACAACTGTTAGAGGATATAAATTCACCTATGACAGATTGGCAAGAATAAAAAATGCTGCTTACGGAGAAGGAGATAATCTTTCACTGAATACAAATCGATTCAGCGAGCAGGTAACAGGCTACGATAAACAGGGAAATATTCTTGGATTATCACGTTACGGACAAATTTCAGAAACTGGATACAGTTTGATAGATAACCTTACTCTATCTTATAATGGAAATCAACTGAAGGCGGTAAAAGATAATGCGACAAGCACAGTATATGCAAACGGATTTGAATTCAAAGACGGGGCAAACGCAGAAACAGAATACACCTATGATGAAAATGGAAATCTGAATAAAGATTTAAACAAGAAAATTACACTGATTCAATATAATTGTTTAAATTTGCCTGAAAAGGTACAGTTTGAAGGAGGAAACAGTATTGCTTATACGTATGCGGCAGACGGAACAAAGATCCGAACCACACATACTGCAGGAAGTAATACGGTAACAACGGATTACTGTGACAATGCGATCTATGAAAATGGGGTGCTGGTCAAAGTACTCACAGAGGATGGATATATTACGGTTAAAGATGCTAAACCACATTATTTTATTCAGGATCATCAGGGAAATAACAGGGTGGTAGTGGATAAAGATGGAAAGGTGGAGGAAACAAACCATTATTATCCGTTCGGAGGAGTGTTTGCTAATTCTACCGGTGTGCAGCCTTATAAATATAATGGTAAGGAGTTGGACAGAGCCAATGGTTTGGATTGGTATGACTATGGAGCAAGGCAGTATGATGCGGTGATAGGGAGATGGCATGTAGTAGATCCAATGAGTGAAAAATATTTTTCTGAAAGTCAATTTATATACTGTGGAAATAATCCCATTACTTTCATTGATCCAGACGGAAAAATGAAAGTAATTTATAATCCTGATGGAACTTATCAAAAAAACACTAATAACAATTGGTTTCATAACACTTTCATAGGAAGGCAAAAATATATTGACTATGGAAATAAAAGAGTACGGTTATCTGAAGATGAATTTTGGTTATGGCAACGAACAGGTAGTTATGCGACTATCAAACAGGTAGATAGTTTTTTTAGTATTTTAGAATTTACTTTGAATGAACCTGTAAAAAATCCCATTGAGTGGATGGATAATTTTTTTAAATCATCTGCATATTCAATGATAAATTCTCCTAAAATATGGATGACTGGAAGAACGTGGTCGGGATCCTCTGTTACTCCAGATGAAAAAGCAGGAGGTGCTATTGATGTCCTTACAACATGGTTTCCTAGCTCTAATTTAATAAAAGAATTAAAGCCACTTTCTTGGTATAAGTACAAAAATGAAAATACTCATATACTAATAAAAAACAAAAAAGGAGTTTATAACAGTGAAGTGAATAAATACAAAGAAATAAGTAGAAAACCAAAAACATTTCAAAAAATAATCGATAAAATAAATATACTTTTACATATTACCAATACAACAACAAATGAAGAAAAATGATAATTATAGATATTATTGGCACATTCATTAGATGGTTATTTAAAGGATCTAAAAGCAATCTTTTATAAATGAAGTATTGCCTGAAGATAACGAAACCACTATAATTAAGTGGAGAGTTGCTTCAATTATAATAATTTTTGGACCTACAATTATTACAAATTGTCCCAGTCATTAAAATATAGAATATGAATCAGATGGTTCATCTGATTCATATTCAAAATACTAAGACTTGAAAATACTAAAATTATAATCTTTCAATATTAGAAATATGGAAAAAAATAAATTCTCTACAGTAATGGAAAAAAAAGATGATATAGAATTAATTCGTATCACCACGTCAGAAAAAAAATATTATCAACCGGAAGCCATTGTTGCAGCAAAAGATGAATTAATGAAAAGGAATATTTCTGCTTCAATGTATGAAGACTTCACTAATAAGGTAGAAAAACTAATAGAAATTGAGAAAGAAACAGAGAATAAAAAACTGCAAGTACCTTTACCTAAATCAATAAAAATAATAGCATTTATTTTTCCTGTTTTATTATTTTTTATAATAGGAATTGGACTTATGATGTTTGGATACCAAAAACGAGGAAAAGAACTATGCAAATGGACATTCTTTGGATGTATATTCTACTTTACAATTGCAATGTTAATACAACTATTCTTTTAACTATTTCCAAAAGATAACGATATTCCACCAAATTATAACAGTATCATTAATGAATAACGATACTATGACGATCAATTATTATCATCATATATTAATATTCCAGAAATCAACAAAATGAATATACAAAATTTATTATCAAAAGCAATTGATAAAACAGTTACTTATAGCAGAACCAGTGGTGGTGCTGGTTCTATCTTAATAATTGAATTTGAAAATAAAGCATTTTATACTATTAATTGCACTTGGAGAATTGAAGATAATGGAATTGTCATAACAACTAGTTGGGATGATGGAACACCGCTAATAGGAAATATGAATAAAAATGCAGAAAAATTAATTGGAAGAAAGCTCTATATTACGAATTAACTCCACAATATGATGTAAAACTTCATTTTGAAAATAATATTTTAGTTAATGTATTATGTAATATTATTACATCTATTTCAGAAGATGAAGATGTTTATAATTGTAATTGGGATTTTAGTATTCCAGAAAAAAATATAGTAGCTAATATAACAGAAAGTCACAAAATAATATATACAAAATATCAAGAATAATTTCACTGCAATATTTTATAAAACTTAATAACTGTAAGTTTACATTCTATATAATTACAATTTTTGTATTACCTTGATATAGGTTGCTTAATTATAGACAATTTATATCAAGGTATTTTTCATAAAAAAAAGTGATGAAGATATATTTAACAACTGCATAATAAGCATCATCTATTATTTCAAATCCCTACTTCACTGAGACGTTGTTCTACATCAATGCAACTGTAATAGAACATCCCATTATAATATCACATGATATAGAAAACGGGAAACCTATTATAAAAGGATATAAATTCATACATATCAAATTGGTAAGATTGAAAAATACTACTTATAGAAAAGGAAATAATCTTTCATTGAATGTCAATCGTTTCAACGAGCAGATCACTGGGTATGACAAACAGGGGAATATTCTGGGGCTTTCGCGTTACGGGCAGACGACGGCAACCGCTTATGGTTTGATTGATAATCTTGTTTTGTCTTACAACGGGAACCAGCTGAAGGCGGTGAAAGATAACGCTACGATTGCGGTGTATGGAAATGGGGTTGAGTTCAAAGACGGGGCGAATGCGGAGACTGAATATACTTATGATGAAAATGGTAATTTAACTAAAGATTTAAACAAAAAAATTACCACAATACAATATAATTGTTTAGATTTGCCTAGTAAGATACAGTTTGAAAGTGGGAATAGTATTAATTATCTGTATTTGGCAGACGGAACGAAATTCCGAACAACACACGAAACAGGAAGTAATACGGTAACTACCGATTACTATAAAAATGCGATCTATGAAAATGGGGTGTTGGTAAAGGTACTTACAGAGAACGGATATATAACGGTGAATGATTCTAAATTTCATTATTTTATTCAGGATCATCAGGGAAACAACCGGGTGGTAGTTGATAAAGATGGAAAAGTAGAGGAAGTAAACCATTATTATCCATTCGGAGGATTATTTGCTAATTCTACGAATATTCAACCTTATAAATATAATGGTAAGGAACTGGACAGGGTTAATGGACTGGATTGGTTGGATTATGGAGCAAGGCAATATGATCCTACAATAGGAAGATGGCATGTAGTGGACCCATCAGGAGAGAAATATGTCAATTGGGGATTGTATACTTATTGTAAAAATAACCCAATAATAAGAATTGACGTAGATGGAAAAGACGATTATGTTTTGAATAGAAATGGAGCTATTTATATGATGCGTAAAACCGATAGAATAGTAGATGTTTTGTATGCAAGTGGTATTAATGGTCCAAAAGCTACACAACCAGAGCCAAATTGGAAAAGTATCCAAGTGTTTGATAAATCATTATTAAAAGGATTAGAGAAGAATAAAGGAAAATATACTTTAGATCGTATGTTATACACTACAACAAATTCAGCATACGATGCTGCCAATGTCTTTTTATTTGCAGAAAATAATACAAATGTAGAATGGACTCTTAAAGGAGGCTATATGGATGGAAAAAAAACATTTATATTAGGAACAGATAATAATGAGAATAGAGTTACTGGTATATACGGACTAACTAAAGTAGAAAATGCATTATTTCCTAACTTTGAACCAATATTTGATATTCATTCACATCCATACACCCCAGAAGCAGCAGAAGCAGACATGAATATCTCAAAATTATTACTTGATGTAAAATATAGTATTTATTTTAGAGATGATCAAAAAATTATTGGTTATGACCAAGAAAATAGTATGACATATTCAATCAAAATAAACTCTATGAAAGATTTAATAACATACATACTTCAACAATTTAAATAATATGAAAAAAAAAGTAATTGATATTTTGAAAAATACGCTAATAACATTAATTATCCCCCTGACAGGTAACTGTCAGGGGGTAAATAATAATGATATAGACCCAGTACTTATGGAACATGTAAAATCTGTAATAGATTTCTATCCGGATTGTGGAAAAGCTCTAAAAGTTTATCAGTTTGATAACAGAAAAGTTCATATATATGGTATATGGCCTAAACAAGGTGGTTTTTCGTTTGATACTGGTAGAAATACAGATGAACTCAGGTTTATTTTACCTACAAATGCAATAAAATATAAAGATAAATACATCTTATTTTATTTACATGGAAAAAAAATATTAAGTGATAAGAGTATTTGTAAAATATTAGGAATAACATCCGAAGATGATATACCTAACTATCAAGAAGTCGATTCACGAATATGGATATATGCAAAGGAAAAAAAATCAAATAAATCAGCTTTTGTACAAATTAAATACGGAACTAATACTTATGAATATCCAAAACTCAGATATTTAAACGAAGGAAAACAGGATTCGGTCATAATAGATATGGTAATTCAAAGTATAGATATCCATGGAAAAAAAAGAAAATCAAATAGATTTTCCTCTCCTGACAAAATATTAATTAGTATGTCAATATTCAATAAATCAGACTCTGCAATTCTAATAGGATTGAATCCTGATTTATATGGTAGTTTTATAATAAAAAATGGAGAACACTCTATGCCTCTTATTGCAAATGTAGAAATTAATAATAATTATAGTGATTTTCACGAATGTTCTCCAGGACTATATTCAATTATTCCCCATGGAGAAATGAATTTTAATCTAAAGACTGCCCAACAGTCTATCATATTAAAAGATACGTCCCCTAAAGAATATGCTCACAAATTATATGATTTATTTTATGACTCTATCTATTATATTCCAACAAAATCCATTCAAATACCTAACACTATTAATAAGTCAATCTGGAATAAAAAATTTAAAATATATTATCCCATTACTAATTGGTACAATTTTTGGGTTAATGACAGTATATATAATATATATCCTGATGGTGAATCAACTAAATACGCTGTAGATAAATATAGATATTATTGGTTTAAAGACATTGACTTATGGGCTGATTGATAATTTGAATTTGACATATAACGGTAATCAATTAAAATCAGTAAAGGATAATGCGACAAGTTCTGTTTATGGAAATGGTTTTGAATTCAAAGACGGGGCAAATATGGAAACATAATATATTTATGATGAAAACGGTAATTTAACTAAAGATTTAAACAAAAAATTACCATAATACAATATAATTGTTTTGATTTGCCTAGTAAGATACAGTTTGAAAGTGGGAATAGTATTAATTATCTGTATTTGGCGAACGGAACGAAATTCCGAACAACACACGAAACAGGAAGTAATACGGTAACTACCGATTACTATAAAAATGCGATCTATGAAAATGGGGTGTTGGTAAAGGTACTTACAGAGAACGGATATATAACGATGAATGATTCTAAATTTCATTATTTTATTCAGGATCATCAGGGAAACAACCGGGTGGTAGTTGATAAAGATGGAAAAGTGGAGGAAGTAAACCATTATTATCCATTCGGAGGATTATTTGCTAATTCTACGAATATTCAACCTTATAAATATAATGGTAAGGAACTGGACAGGGTCAATGGTCTGGATTGGTATGATTACGGAGCAAGGCAGTATGACGCGGCGATAGGTAGATGGCATGTGGTGGATCCGATGGCGGAAAAGTATAATTCATTGAGTCCATACAATTATTGTGTGAATAATCCTATATTATATATAGATCCTAATGGTTTATGGGTTCAGACTTCTTCAGGATGGTCTACAAATAATATAAAAGATATAGGAAGATTTTTTAATATGATCCAAATCGAAAATGATATGCGAGGAGGTGTTTTAATAGACCAATTAAATACTTTTATTTATGAAGAATATAAAGGTATAGGAGGTAGATTGAGTGATGGAAGTATATTATTATCAGAAGTGAGTACTATTAGGAATAAGCAAGGAGAATGGGACATTACTGAATCTCAAAAAATAGCAATGCTTAATGAAATACACCAATATAGTTCTGTTGTACAAAATTATTACAATAATAACCAACAAAGAATGGGTTTTAGTGATAGTAATAATTGGAAGCATTTAATAGGTCCTTCTTTGATTCTTTTGGGACAACCTATTCGAGCACTAAAACCCATTGGAGCGTTAGGATCAAAGCCTGGTTCTTCAATAGCTTCCTATACATTATCAAAGGCGTTACCACAACGTTTTACAAATGTGTTTGGAAAGAAAGTTGGAACACAAATTGCAAAAAAAGTTGGAACCAATACTATTGGTCGAGCTATTGGTCGATTTGTGCCTTATTTAGGTGTGGGAATAACTATCACTACTACTTCGTTTAGTCTAGGAGAAAAATATGGACCAAGTACTTGGTATGGAAATAATGATTATAAATGGTTTGAATGAAAACAATGAATAAAGATGATATCTGGAAACAAATTATTCTATTTGTTGAAGAAGAACGATGGAATGGTGAATTTACTCACGAAACGGATCTCGTAAAAGATTTAAAGCTTAAAGGAGATGATGCTTACGAATTTATCTGTTTATTTGGCAAAAAGTTTAATATTAATATCTCCGAGTTTGATTTTGAAGAATACTTTGATTCTGAAGGAGATTGGATACTTCCAATGATATTAGACTTACTCCTAAAACGGAAGAAAAAAATAAAGAAGAAGATAACACTTGGAGATTTAGAACGAGGGGTGAAAGAAGGAAAGTTGATTTAATATTATTTCATTAAATTTATACATAAATTTGTTTTACCCTGATATGAGTTGTTTGATACACAAACTTATATCAGGGTATTTCATACAGTAATAATGAACCCATATATAGGATTGATCCCAATGAAAAAAATATTAGAGTACAAATGACTGAGATCATACTATTTTACCTTTATCAATGCACTGACTAACAGAAACAAACAATTTGATTTTAGTAGTTGGAATCATGCTACAGATGCGGATTTTTTAGCTGATTTAGTTTATAATGATGAAAAGAAGAAATTCTATAGCAGCTATACAGAAATTATAAATGGAGAAATCAATATAATAGGAGTCAGTTTTGAAGCTAATATAAAACCTGTTACATTTTCAGGTATAGGATATAAAGGAGCATTCGTTTATGAACCTTTAGATGGTTTTATATTAAAAGCGAATCATTTTTTGGAAGGAACTAAATATTTTGATGGTACTTTTACTTGGAATGTAAACTTACAAGGAAGAATTACCGGAATAGCTCCTAAAATAGGTTTTCCACCACTCCCCGGTAAAGGATTTCGAGGTGGGAAACAATATGTAAGAGATTCTAATATGAAACAATTTCCTAAAGAATTTAAGCGATGGTTTCATAAGTACTATAAAAAGGATGGTGATTTAGATGCAACGACAGATGAACTAAATGATTTCTATCAAGAATGGATAAAAATGGGACAACCTAAAGTAAAATAATAATATGGATGAGTACAAAAAAGATTATTTATTTAAAGATCAGATAATAAAAAAAGAAATCTCAGAACTAATAAATCAAGTTAAGTATTCTAGTAATTCTAGTCTGAAATATTATTCAAGAATTTTATTGACTGACTATTACAAGACTACTGATGTAGAGAATCTATTTTTCGAACTATTACACGATAAACAATGGGAGAATCAAAAAGGAAATCTGATTTTCTCTTTGAATGAATGTATTGAACCTACAGACAAAAACAGTGAGTATTTAGATTTTTTTATACATTTGTTATTAAATTGTGAAATAGGAGATGAAGTATATATGGATTCAGTCTCTATTATTATGGATTTGCGTGCTCCTTTTAAAACAAGAACTCTAAATAAAAACATTACAAAACTGGAAGTTCTTTTAAAAGAAAAAAAGCTTGAAAATGAGAAAAAAAACTTGCTTTATTTTTATTAGATTATCTTAAAAGTCGGAAAAAATTACTGTCATTTATAAAAAGATGAGTAAGAAACTTCTATTTTATTAATTTATAAATAATCTGTTTTTTATTCTGATATAAATCTTTTTTACAATTTAATTGAGATATCATAAGATTTTCTCTATCATCCTTTATTCTAATGATACCTCAAAAAGAATGTCTATCGTCATCTTTTTTACTCATAATTTTTCTAGTAACCTATACGAGAAAAGTTAAGTGAAAAAGATGACGTAATGCAACAGTTCTTGTAATGACAAGATACATGAAAATATGACGGAAATTAGAACCCTAATTTTGCCAAAATCTCCAACATCTGTTGAATAGATTTTATATTTTTTATACCTCCGGATCAATTATAATTTCAGTAGACTTATTCCTTAAACACTCATAGGACTTCTCTAATATATTTAATTATATTTTATACTATTTACATGCACATGTACTATCATTCAGAGGAAAGGATGTAAACATAATTTATTGTCACCTCTTCTGCATCTCATCTAGAATACCTAATTCGTTAGCTACATACTTCTTTGCAGGATAACTTACACATACTTCAACAACGTAGTTGTAGAACCTACCATATCGACCAATTTCAACGCTGTATTTTACATTCAGGATGAGACCAATATTACTGCATCAGGATGTTCTTTTTTCAATCTTTCTGTGCTTGCACATGACAAGAAGCATCCCAAAGTAACATATTATAGTTCGTAATTGAGTTGATATAATTACCTATATTACCATCAGGTCCAAAGATATTTTCTCATCTTTTAGGAAGCTTTCAACAATCTGCATTACATTGACGAAACATCTGTCAGTGTTTTTATAGTAGCTATCGTATATTGACATATGAAATAACAGTATATCTAGGTGGACAAGATCAGTTATGAAATGATTACCAAAAAATATGGAGAACGTGCTAAAGAAAATCTGTCATACAACATAAGAAGATGGATGATAGCCATACAAAGTCCCTATTTCTCACAGAATCTCTATTATACGGATGATGTTATAATGGAAATATAAGCATCATGACATGGAGGCAGGAAGTGAAACAACTGTTAGAGGATATAAATTCACCTATGACAGATTGGCAAGAATAAAAAATGCTGCTTACGGAGAAGGAGATAATCTTTCACTGAATACAAATCGATTCAGCGAGCAGGTAACAGGCTACGATAAACAGGGAAATATTCTTGGATTATCACGTTACGGACAAATTTCAGAAACTGGATACAGTTTGATAGATAACCTTACTCTATCTTATAATGGAAATCAGCTCAAAGCGGTTAAAGACAACGCTACAAATCCTGTGTATGGAAACGGGGTTGAATTCAAAGACGGTGCAAATGCTGAAACAGAATACACCTATGATGAAAATGGTAATCTGACTAAAGATTTCAATAAAAAATTACTCAAATTCAATATAATTGGTTAGATTTGCCTGATAAGATACAGTTTGAAACTGGAAACAGTATTTCCTATCTGTATGCAGCGGACGGAAGCAAACTTCGAACAACGCACACAACAGGAAACAATACTTCAACTACGGATTACTGTAACAATGCGATCTATGAAAATGGGGTACTGGCCAAGGTACTCATGGAAGATGGATATTTTACAGTTAATGACTCCAAACCCCATTACTTTATTCAAGATCATCAGGGGAACAACCGAGTGGTAATGGATAAGGATGGAAAAGTGGAAGAAGTGAATCATTTTTATCCCTTTGGAGGAGGCTTCACCAATTATACGAATATTCGCCTTATAAATATAATGGTAAGGAGCTGGACAGAACCAACGGTCTGGATTGGTATGATTACGGAGCAAGGCAGTATGACGCAGCCATAGGAAGATGGCACATGGTGGACCCGATGTGTGAAAAATATTATTCAGAAAGCTTATATCTGCATTGCAAAAATAATTCAGTCAATATAATTGATCCTGACGGTAAAGATATAATTGTATTACATGACCGAAAAGGTGCCGGAGGATTCGGACATACCGCTGTTCTTATTGGAAATGAAACTGATGGCTGGTTTTATTTATCGAAAGACGGAGGACAAAGATTGATTGTATCTGACATACCTGAAGTTGGAAATAAGAAATTTAATAATATCCAACAATTTGACAATTCAGAGTATGCGGCGAAATTTCATGGTTATCAAACCCGAGCCAGATTTACATCTACAAATGAGCAGGATGATGCAGCATTTGTAACTATGTGGAAAGAAATGTATTCATGGTATGATGTCACAAATCATAATTGTATGGATGCTGTGGGAAGTGCTTTAAGAACTGCAGGATTTTATGCGGATGAAAACTATTACATGGAAACGCATAATCTATCTGGTCACTCTATGATTTTAAGAGGAGATCCCCGACCTAATCAAAGATACGATAAACTTCTTAAAATGAATGCCGATTTTATAATCTGGAAAACAGAAAATGCCAACAGACAATATAATAAAAGTAATTCATGGAATAACTTTATCAATCTACTGGGAAAGTGGCTGACAAGCAATCCAAATATCATTTTTAAATGGTAATTACCATAAAACATAATTTATTTGCAGAGGAAACAAATACCCTCTGCATAAATTTTTAATATATATTATTATGAAAATAATACTATCATTTTATCTTCGAGTTTTTTTAATTGTGCTATTAATACTTTTATTGGGAAAATTATTCATAATACCTCCGAAAAATCTTTATTGGGCATCCGAAAGCATTGAGAAATCAAAGCGAGTAGATGCTTATGTCGGAGAATGCAGAATTTTTAAAATAGACACTCTCATGTCTGGTTATAAATTTCCTATTCAAAAGATATGGGTAGAAAAATATTACAGCTTAGGACGAAATGCTATAGGTATAGTTATCACCGTTACTGAAGACACCAAACGTATTATAGTCGATATTATTCCGGATAATACTTTTTCAAACATGATAATTTTTTTAAGGAATGGGTTATCAAAGATAGTTTAACACATAGTATCGGTCATTCCAAACGGGGTTCTGCTGATCCAATAATAGATTTGGACTGTTATTACCAACAAGGAGATACTGCTATTTTTAATATTTTTAAACGGGATAAGGAACTTTCCAATCTCAGGAAAGATGAAACAATGGAACCGATCTTCAAAATATACACCATATGTGATTGGGAAAATAAATAAAAGTAAATGAGTTATTATAAATCAGATATTTATAATAATTGAAAAAAAAATTGCTAAAAGATGAATAAAGACGATATCTGGAAACAAATTCTTGGAATCAAATACTGATTCGCATTATTAATAATTGTAATATCAATTTATTGTTGTGCTACTTTTATATGTTTACAGTTGTCTTTTTAGATACATCGATGCCTACAAAACATTTCTTTTCCATATCTTTGTTCATCTTTTAAGAGTTAACCAAGGAGTTGAACAAGCTATATCCTTTAATAAGTCGTTAGCTTAAAATTCTAATTGGATCTGTTCAACAGAAATGAGAGTGTGAACTAATTCACGTTATGAGTACATGCAACTCAGAGTTTGATATAGTTCACCATATGCTCATGTTTACTTTTATTTACTATAAAAGTAGTTGTTTTATCTCAATAGTAAGATGATACAAATCTAAAGGAAAGCGATGTGAATAGGAAAATATATCATTGACTATTAGTAATATAGTGATAGTCGTTAGATGTTATAATTTGCTACTGTAAATTTGATGATTTTATCGCTATGTTCCTATTTTTTTATAAGATTTTTGGAGATTAGAAAATTAGATTTAGTTGATATTCGGATTTAATGTATGCCAGTCTTTAATAGCAGGAATGATGCCCATCTCTATCACTTCATCACGTAATTTGCATAAATGTTCATAGCTCTTTTCCAATTCTTCTTGTTCAGCAGGAGTACCTGCTACTTCCTTATAACTAATACCATCTTTGGTGATTGAAGTCTCCATTGCCATCATGATATGGTCAAACTTGCCATTAGACACGTATGTTCCTGCAGGCCAACGGAAAGGTTGTCCCCCCATAGCAGCAGCAATCATTTCGATAGAAAGGTATGCCGGACTTTGGAAAGAAGAACGTCCACGTAAATCAATAATATGTTTTCCTCCTTGTATAACACGAGCTTTCAAAGCTTCCCATTCGGCTAATGGAAGGCGCGTAGTGCCGATAAAATCGGTTAAAGGTTCTCCATTAACTTTGGTTGTTGAGGCGAATACAGCCATCTGTTCTCCATGTCCACCATAAGTACGGCAGTTTTGGATATCGGAAGCAGGGATATGGAAATATTTAACCAATTCGTTTTGTAGACGAGTACTGTCCAATGCAGCTAAAGTAGAAACTTGTGAAGGCTTCAACCCGGAATAAAGTAATGTGATCAGGCCAGTTATATCTGCGGGATTGAAAATCACAACGATGTGTTTTACGTTTGGACAGTATTGACGGACATCTTTACCGAATTGAGCTGCGATCTCTGCATTTCCTTTCAATAAGTCTTCACGAGTCATACCTGCTTTGCGAGCAGCACCACCGGACGAAACAATGTAAGAGGCCCCAGTCAATGCTTCTTTGATATCGGAAGTAAATGTCAGCTTTACACCTTCGAAACCGCAATGGTATAATTCTTCTGCCACCCCTTCCAGAGCGGGAGCAAAAGGATCGTATAGACAAATGTTCGGAGTGAGTTTCATCATCATGGCAGTTTGCGCCATATTAGAGCCGATCATTCCGGCAGCTCCTACGATCGTAAGTTTCTCGTTGGTTAGAAAGTTCATAATTTTATATCTTTTAAAGGTGAGTAATCTTTATCTTTAACGGTTACAAAGATAACGCATTTATTCTCTGATTGTTCATTGAAAAAAGTGTTGGCAGATAACGAAAAGTTATATCTGTAGGGAGAATCTACTTAAAATAGTTTATCTTTGTATATCGTATAAACAATAGATAGAGTATGAGCATCGAATTAGGAAAATTCAATCAGCTTGAAGTTGTCAAGCAAGTAGATTTCGGAATGTATCTGGATGGAGGGGAAGAAGGCGAGATCTTATTACCTAGCCGATATGTGCCGGAAGATTGTAAAGTAGGAGATATATTGAATGTATTTCTTTACTTGGATATTGAGGAGAGGTTGATTGCTACAACATTGACTCCGTTGGTACAGGTTGGACAGTTTGCCTGTCTGGAAGTGGCGTGGGTAAATCAGTTTGGAGCATTTCTTAATTGGGGATTAATGAAAGACCTGTTTGTACCTTTCCGTGAACAGAAGATGAAAATGCAAGTGGGAAAGAAATATGTTGTATATGCATATATTGATGAAGAAAGTTATCGGATTGTAGCTTCTGCCAAAGTGGAACGCTATTTGTCGAAAGATAAAGCTGAATATTTGTCGGGAGATAAGGTGGATATTTTGATCTGGCAGAAAACGGATTTGGGCTTTAAAGCGATTATAGATAATAAGTATAGTGGACTGCTATATGATAATGAGATATTCAGTACGTTGGAGACAGGAATGAAAATGAAAGCATTTGTGAAACAAGTGCGCGAAGACGGAAAGATTGATTTAATGCTTCAGAAAACAGGCTTCGATAGAGTGGGAGACTTTTCGAAAGTGTTACTGGAATATATTGAAGAACAGGGTGGTAGAATTAGTTTGAATGATAAAAGTCCGGCTGATGAAATCTATGCTGTTTTTGGTGTGAGCAAGAAAACTTTTAAGAAAGGTGTAGGAGATTTGTATAAAAAGCATCTGATTATCTTGAAAGAAGATGGGCTTATACTCGCAAATTCCGAAGTGAAATAGGGAAATCCCTATTGATGAATAGAGAGAATCATTAGGGTGGGGAGTTTCCTCACCCTATTTTTGTGATAAATCAAAAGGATGCTAATTATAAAAACTAGCTAAGTTATGCGTAAAATTATTATATGTTTCTGTATTCTGTTTACCACTCTTTCATTAAAGGCACAGATGATAAGTGGGATCAGTATTGATGGTGGAAATATTCCGATTCTTGTCTATATAGGCGGTAATCAGATGTGTCTTCCTTCAACAAGTTGTTTCATTGCTAATTTGAGACCAGATTATTATACTGTAGAAGTATATGCAACTCGACGTACTCGCCCCGGAGAACGTGTTTGGAAAGGAGAGAGATTGTATACCGAACGTATTTATTTTAATGGTAATGGTGTCAAATATATTCAGGTAAGAGGAATGGGAGGTCATCGTCCTGATAGACCAGATCAAGGAGCTCATTGTCCTGAATATGGTCAATATGATAGAGTGATGAGTTCACAGCTCTTTGATACTTTTTTTAATAAGATGAAAAATGAGCCTTTCTCATCAGACCGTCTTAAAATGTTAGAGGCGGCATTAGTAAATACAGATTTTACCTGTGGACAGTGTCTTAGATTGGTAAAACTTTATAGTTTTGATGATGACAAGATGGAAATAATGAAGTTGATGTATCCTCGGATTGTGGATAGAGAAGCTTTCTTTACTGTCATTGATGTATTAACCTTTTCGTCAAATAAGGACGAGATGAATGAATTCGTAAAAAACTATAGTATTTGTCGATAAGCTATTAATATTCATTAAAAAGATATGATTATGAGAAATATACATGCTGTTTTGTTATTCTTGGTACTTATTTTGAGTAGTAGTTGTGCATCTTATTATGTTTCCGGTAAAAAAGTGATGGAAGTACAGAAAGGCATGACGCAACAAGAGGTACGACAGCTTTTGGGGAAACCTGATTATCGACGGTTTGAAGGCGATCTGGAAGAGTGGGAATTTCGTCGTGATAAAGGAACGCCACTAACTCCGACACCTATGACGATTATTATTCAATTTATGGATGGTGAAGTGGTAAGTATGGATACTTTTAGTGGCTATGGTAGGTCTACATTGCCTCTGCCGCCTGCTATATAAAAATGAGTTTTAAATAATAAATAAGAGGAGGTTGAATCATGAAGCGAATATTATTTTTACTCTTTGCTATTGGTCTGAGTGCCAGTATGACTATGATGGCTTCTATGAGCACTAGCAAAGTGCGTAAGGAGACACGTTTCCTTACTGATAAGATGGCATATGAATTGAACTTGAATACTCAGCAATACAATGATATCTATGAGATCAATTATGATTTTATATATTCTGTCCGTAATATAATGGATTATGTAGTACGTGGAGATGAATGGGCAGTAAACGACTATTATGAAGCTCTGGATATCCGTAATGATGATCTTCGTTGGGTATTGAATGATTTGCAATATCGTCGATTTATGGGAGCCGATTATTTTTATCGTCCGATTTATGTTACCGGGGGAAGATGGAATTTTAGGATTTATATTAACTATCCGAATCGAGGATTGTTTTATTTTGGTGTGCCCTATCATTACCGGACTTATTGTGGAGCTCATTTTCGTCCACATCTCCATCACGTAAGTTATTATAGGGGTAGATATAATGACTTTGTACATTATCCGACACCACATAGAGTGAGAGACCAAAGAGTATTCCATTCATATCGTCGGTCGGATTTTGGTTCGGTGCATTTCCGTCCTAATACTTCTGTTCGTCCTCATAATGTGCCAACTCGTCCGGGAGCTTCTGAACGTCCAGGAGGATCGAATCATCAGCGTCCCGAATCGGGGCATAGACCTTCTGCACCGAGTAGACCTTCAACGTCTAATAGACCCTCATCGTCTGAACGTCCTTCTACTTCTGGTAGACCTTCAACGTCTAATAGGCCCTCATCGTCTGAACGTCCTTCTACCTCTGGTAGACCTTCAACGTCTAATAGGCCCTCATCGTCTGAACGTCCTTCTACCTCTAGCAGACCTTCAACTCCGTCCAGAGGAGAATCATCTCGTAAAGATGTACTTCCAAACAGGAGTGAAAATAATAAAGGGCGACCTACTACGACAACGAATCGGGAAAATAATCGTGGAAGTAGCAGTAGTCGTAGTACCAGTAGGGAAAATGTTTCAAGAGGTTCAACCGAGAGACGTTCGTCTACTCAAAGTACAAGAAGCAATAGTAATCGTAGTTCTTCTCGTTCTTCGGAGAGGGGAAATAACACAAGAAGATAACCTACCCTTTATTAATATATTTACTCCTCAGCGGAAGGAGAACTAGACTCCGGCTCGTTGCCGGCTAGACTGTTCCGGGCTTCGCCCGTTACTTGGATTTCGGGGCGGATATTATCCGCCTCGATTTCACTTATTAATCCTTTCTTAGTAAGGCGTTCGGCAATAAGTTTATAATATCCTTCCATACTTTCTTTTAACTGTCCGTTGTTGGCGAATGAACTGCGGAAATGTTTAGGCTTCGGGATTATAGAAGCTAGAAAAATACTTTCTTCTATAGTCAGTTGGGAAGGACGTTTGTTAAAGTAGAAGGAGGAGGCTTCTTGGATACCATATATCTGTGGTCCCCATTCTGCAATATTCAGATAAACCTCGTACATCCTTTCCTTAGATGTAAGTCTTTCTGTCTCTATCAACCATACGATTAATGCCTCTTCTAGTTTACGTGCAAAATTTTTGTTACGATTTAAGAATACATTTTTTACTAATTGCATGGTAATGGTACTTCCACCACGGGCAAAACGTTTTACTTGTAGATCATAAATGAGTGCCTCGCGCAGTGCATCTGGTAGAAATCCTCGATGATAAAAGAATGCACCGTCCTCGCTTTGCAGTACGGACATTTGTAATATGGGAGAGATACTATCTAACGGGGTGAAGTGCTCCCAGGAAGTACCGATTGGGAAAGTACGTACAGGAACTCCATTTTCATAAGCTGTATAACTGAATTCACCGGACATTTTAGAAAGAGGGGTAGTTCCGTATTCGATAATTCGAAATTTTTTTTCTTTCAATTCCGATTCTAATTTTAGACTATCTATCTGAGCAAAATCAACATCAAATAGAAAATGGTAGGCTAATTCTCCACTAGTTTTTATACCTTCCAAATTATTGAATAAACCTTTTGGCAAAGAACTGAATAAATTATTTGCCGGGAACCAGGTTTTATTAACCGACGCTATGAAATGCCAGTATTCTTTTTGTTTTTCAGCACGTAAATACGGATGAAACTGAAGTTTATTAAATATAACAGTAGTGGTACTATCGAGTTCCAAAGTATTCTTACCAATGTTTATTTGATAATCCAATTTTCCTTGGTCTAGGTGAATGACTTCCGGGGAAAGAGTTTTATGGTAAACATCCAGCCCATTTACTTGAGCCTGTCCGTTGAGGCGCATTTGATTTCTGCCAAGAATATCTTTCCTCAGGCTGTATGATAAAGTGTCAAATGTAATTTTTGCTCCAAATTGTCGGGTAATATAGGGTAAAGAGATCTTTTTTGAGTCTGATGAGTAAAGATTGATTTTTAAGGTGTTATCATGTTGTTTAATTTCTCCATTTGCTGTCCAATGCTGCGATAGAGTATCTTCTTGTATATTGATATCCGATTGAAAATGATTCTCTTTTATGATGAATGAAGGTAGAGTAATGGAAACGAAATTTTTATTCTTTTGTTCTGTAATACAAATATGGTTTAGCTTTCCGTTTTCGGGTAAAAAACCAAAGCAGAGGTTTAGAAGTTTATTGATTCTTTCTGAATAGTTAGCTTCATTTACTGCTGCTTGAGGAAATTGCTTTGTGCCTTTTTTAAAAAGGAAGTCATAATTAGCTATCGAATCCTGTTTGATAAAGGCAAGTGACAGATCGTTCACTGTTACATGACGTATTTCTATCTCGCGGGTGAGTAGCTTCCAAAAGCTAAGTTTGATAATTGCAGATTTTAATGTCAGAAGAGTATCTCGTTTGTTTGGTACAATTGATAATTGTTGGAGAATGATTTTGTTCAGTTCTTTCATCTCCATTTTCTCATAATGAATTTTAAGTCCATACACTTGCTCGATTCGGGCAGTGCGTTTACTGACAATACTCTGTAAAAGAGTGTTACGATATAAATAAATACTGATGAGGCAGATAAGCATTCCCCCACCAACAGAAAGTAGGAGAATCTTTTTTTTACTGTACTTTTTCATCGTTTGCCTTTGATAATAAATCAGGTGCAAAGGTAGACAATAATCTGTTGATCAGTATATGAACCGTTCTTTTTTATTTGACAAGCGATAAATAATCTCCGTAACCTTCTTCCTGCATTTTATCTTTTGGGATAAATCGTAATGAGGCACTGTTGATACAATAACGAAGCCCACCTTTTTCTTTCGGACCGTCTGTAAATACGTGTCCTAAGTGAGCATCGCCCGTTTTGCTACGTACTTCTGTTCGTACCATCCCATGCGTGGTATCTAATTTTTCATTAATTAGATTTTTCTGGATAGGTTTAGAAAAGCTAGGCCAACCACAACCGGAATCAAATTTATCGGAAGAAACAAATAATGGTTCACCTGTAGTTATATCTACATAAATACCTGGACGGTGTTCGTTCCAATATTCATTATGAAAAGCTGGTTCAGTAGCATTCTTTTGGGTAACAGCATATTGTTCTGCTGATAATTTCTTACGAAGGGTGGCAGCATCTAGCTTTTGGTAAACTTTTGTTTGAGGAGCATTGGCTTTACGTGCCATATCAAATAAAGCTGGATTGATGTGACAATATCCATTTGGATTCTTATCAAGATAATCTTGGTGGTAAGTTTCTGCCAGATAAAAGTTCTCTAACGGTTTTACTTCGATCATCACTGGCCTTTGATATTGGGCAGATAATGTTTTTATGGCTTGATTGATAATAGGAATATCCGCTTTATTGGTATAATAGATACCTGTACGGTATTGTGTCCCACGATCATTTCCCTGACGGTTGAGGCTCGTAGGGTCTATAGTTTGAAAATATAAGTCAAGTAGCAAGTTTAAATTTACTACTTCACAGTCGTAAACGACTTTGACTGTCTCCGCTGCATTTGTTTTTCCAGAACAAACTTGTTCATAACTAGGATTGGAGATAGTACTGTTGGCATATCCTACTTGAGTAGTTTCTACCCCTCTGATTTGTTTCAGAAAGTGTTCTGTTCCCCAAAAACAACCTCCTGCAAAATAGATTTCTGCTTGCTTTTTCATTGGTCCTGCAATTCCTAAAAATACATTACTAATTATCAGAATCACTAAGATGATAAAATGTCTCATATTCGTTGGTTCTTTTTCTAATAACGGATGAACCGACGGATATGTTTATGTTATTTTTCTACAGAAATAATTTTGCAAGGTAATGTAAACCAGAATGTGCTTCCTTTACCTAACTCGGATTTTACACCAATTTCACCATTCATCTTTTCTATAATACCTTTGCATATTGACATCCCTAATCCATTACCCGGAGTAAAATTATCTATTTTCTCAAAGCGCGCAAATACTTTGGGTAAGTCTTCGTCAGCAATTCCCTTTCCTGTATCTTTTACAAAAAAACGTAGTCCGGCTGTTATATGTTCATATCCGAAGCATATATGACCTTTTTCAGTGAACTTTGCAGCATTACTCAGGAAGTTTGATATTGCTTGCGCTAGCCTGTGCCGTTCAGTATAAATGATACACTCTTTATCAGGTAATTCACATTGTAATGATATCCCTTCTTTTATTTTAGGCTGGTATTCTTGTTTTAGATTCCGGCATACCTGTACTATATCAGTCTCAGAATAATGAAAATCTAACTGCCCGGATTCAATTTTGGATAAATCGAGAATATCACTTATAAGTTGTAGTAACAGAGCATTATTGGTTTCTATAATTTTCATGTATGCATGTGCTTCCTCCTTATCATCGGCATAAGCTAGTTGGCTTGAAAAACCTACAATTGCATTAAGTGGGGTACGAATCTCATGGCTTATATTGGCAAGGAATGCACTTTTCAGACGGTTGGATTCGTCAGCTTTCTCTCGTAATATCTTTTGCTCTTCCATCATGTGGGCTTTTACAGTCGTAATCCGTTTGTAATATAGCATCCGTAGAACCAAAATGATAATAATACCTGATATTATTAATGCTCCAGCAAAAAAATACCAGAAATAAGTTTTCAGAAATGATGGTTCTCTATTATATAAAACAGTATGGACCGGCAATCGCGATTGATCAATGTTGTTTTTCTGAAGTATTTTATAATTAATATAATATTGAGGTCTAGAAGGAGTGATCTGAAATTTTCGACTGTTGTCTATGCCTTTTGAAAGTACCTCATAGGTCAATCCGGCAAGATCATTTCCTAAATCTTCTGCTGCCACATAATATCCACCTAAATAATTCGGGTTTGTTTTTCCCTGATCCATAATTAAATAAAAGAATTTCGAATGTTGCAGTACCAATTCGTTGTGGAGCATAGAATAGGCATGAGAATAGTTTTGAGCATCTGTATACCAGCCTGAGGAGAGAAAAGCATAAGTATTATCCTGGGATACAAGAGAGTCTACAAGTTGCATTGTATTCAGTTCGCTTCCATAATAAGGATGTAATTCTTCAAAACCAACTTCTTTGGCTAACTTTTGAAGATGCGGTGTTAGAAACTGGAAATTATACCGATTATCGTATATGTAGGCAATCTTGCTGGCATTCGGTTGAAGTTGTCGAATTAGTTGTAAGTTCTCCTTGAAGTAATCTTTGGTATAATATCCGGTGACATGAAAATCTTCGAAAGATTCTGTTGTTTTGCAAATATCTTGTATATCATTAATATCTTGTGGAACGAGTCGATTATAATCAATATAACCGCTTTTGACGCTTCCTAATACTATCGGAATATTTTTCCATGTATGGGGACAAGAAGTTGTGTAAGTTGTCCAAGCTTCTCCTCCGATGATAACTACTATATCAGGTGCAGTTTTGTAAGCCTCAAATAGTTCTTTCATCCAATTTTCCCATTCTTTGAAATTGATAGAAGCTTCACTATCCATATATTCAATAGTAATTCGGCAGTTGAACTCTCTACTTAATTTGTATGAGAAGGAGTTGATAATGATTTTACTGTTTTCCTTATCAGGGAAGTAAGAACTGATTAATAAAATATGCTTCATATCTTTTTCTTTATTGACAGCGTAATTGGGGGGCGTCATACAGAAAAAGAAAAGAACTATGCACAATGAACGTGAAGCTATTTGAGACATTGAGTTCATTAATTTTTTATTGTATACATGGAACATATAGGGATATTCTACGATTAGGAAACTATTACGTGAGAAGTGCTATATGTAATGGGTCGGGGATATCCCATTGATGGAATATAATTGGCACAAATGTTATTGAAACTAATAATTTCTCTATCTTTATTGCTTCCATAAGGAGTCGTTTTGAATGTTATTAGGTATCTATTATAAAAATTTTCGAAATATAATATTAATTATTTAAATTTTGTTCTGGATAGCAAAAACAATAAGAAACTTTAATGATATATTATTTTTCTCGAAAACCAAATTACTGGAAAGAAAGAGTGGGAAAGAAAGGCTTTTATCACCATTCAAGACCTATGAGTTACGAAAAGTTGCATATGAGTTGAACTTTTTTTAGAAAACATTTTGTAGACTCAATCTTCTTTGCGTAATTTGTGTGCAACAAATTTAGTGATTAACTAACCCTTTTAAATAAAAGTATCATGAATTCAAACATGGAAAAGCCCTACGTAGTAGGTATTGACATAGGCGGAACGAACACCGTCTTTGGAATTGTAGACGCACGCGGAACTATTATTGCTAGTAGCTCAATCAAAACAGCGGGTCATCCGACAGTGGAAGAATATGCTGATGAAGTATGCAAAAACTTACTTCCTTTGATTATAGCTAATGGTGGTGTAGATAAGATTAGAGGTATCGGAATTGGTGCTCCGAATGGTAACTATTATACAGGAACTATCGAATTTGCTCCGAACCTGCCTTGGAAAGGAATTCTTCCGTTGGCTGCCATGTTTGAAGAAAGATTAGGTATTCCTACTGCCTTGACGAATGATGCGAATGCAGCTGCTATTGGTGAAATGACTTATGGTGCTGCTCGTGGTATGAAAGACTTTATCATGATTACACTGGGTACTGGTGTAGGTAGTGGTATTGTAATCAATGGTCAGATGGTATATGGTCACGATGGTTTTGCTGGTGAATTGGGACATGTGATTGCTCGTCGTGGTGGTCGTGTTTGCGGTTGCGGTCGCAAAGGATGTCTTGAAACTTACTGTTCTGCTACTGGCGTAGCACGTACTGCCCGCGAATTATTAGCTGCTCGTACTGATGCAAGTTTGCTTCGTAATATTCCTGCTGAAAATATCACATCTAAAGATGTATATGATGCAGCGGTGAAAGGTGATGCATTGGCTCAGGAAATTTTTGATTTTACAGGTAATATTCTAGGTGAAGCTTTGGCAGATGCTATTGCATTCTCTAGTCCGGAAGCAATTGTATTGTTCGGTGGTTTAGCTAAATCGGGTGATTATATCATGAAGCCGATTCAGAAATCAATCGATGAAAATATTCTGAATATCTATAGAGGAAAAGCAAAATTACTTGTTTCTGAATTGAAAGATTCTGATGCTGCTGTATTGGGTGCCAGTGCGTTAGCTTGGGAGTTGAAAGACTTGAAAGAATAATATCAATATTATAATAAAGGTAATAGAATCCTCGGGAATAATTGTTTATTTCCGGGGATTTTTTATTGTTATTATTTTAGTTGAAGATAACTAAAATAAAAAAGAGGAAATTACCAATGTGGCATTTCCTCTTTTTTATTTCGAATCTAAGAGATTGATTAATTAACTCTTTTTTCTTTGATTCTAGCTTTCTTACCAGTAAGAGCACGCAGGTAGTACAATTTAGCGCGGCGAACTTTACCTACCTTGTTCACTTCAATGCTATCAATAGCCGGTGATTCGATTGGGAAAATTCTTTCTACGCCAACAGTTCCTGACATTTTACGTACAGTAAAACGTTTCTTGTCTCCATGACCGGCGATTTTGATAACAACACCACGATACAACTGTACACGTTCTTTGTTACCTTCAATGATACGATATGCTACTGTTACAGTGTCACCTGCTTTGAAGCTCGGGTGCTGTTTACCTGTAGCGAATGCTTCTTCTGCAATTTTAATTAAATCCATTGTTGTTATTATTAAATTGTTTTATCGTTACAACGCAACATACCAAGTAACTCTTATCTTGACAGCGATTGCGCGAAAGCGGTGCAAAGTAACTAATTATTTGTCAGATAGCCAAATGTTTTTGTGTATTTCCTCTATATTAAAGAGGAGGTTATTTTCGTTGAGTGTGCTTATAAATGAAGTTTTTTGTGTAAGTTTGTAGCATCAACAAAATTAGTAAAATGAAACAAAGTCATATTAAGTTTATTTCAGGAGTTGTTCTCTCCGGTTTGTTTTTGTTTACCTCTTGTCACTCTGCTCGTGAAGCAGGTCAAGCTAACTACGAAATAATAAAAATAGAAGGTACCAGAATTTGTATGGATTCCACGTGGAATGCTAATCCGGATGTACAGGCAGAAGCTATTCTTAAACCATATAAAGAAAAGGTTGATAAGATGATGTACGAAGTGATTGGTGTTAGTGAGATGAAGATGGATAAAGAACGTCCTGAAAGTATGCTTTCTAATTTAGTAGCAGAAGTGTTGAGACTTTCTGCTGAACGTGTGTTGAAACAACCTGCTGACATTGGCGTGATGAATATGGGGGGATTGAGGAATATACTTCCCGATGGTAATATAACAGTAGATGCTGTGTATGAGATACTTCCTTTTGAGAATTCTCTTTGTATATTAACAATGAAAGGGGCAGAAATCAAAAATCTGCTGTCTGTTATCGCTTCTCTGTATGGCGAAGGACTAAGCGGAGCCCGCATTGAGATGACAAAAGACGGAAAACTGTTAAGCGCTACAGTACAAGGTAAACCGATTGAAGAGGATAAGAATTACACGGTAGCTACTATCGATTATTTGGCTGACGGAAATGACGGGCTTACCCCATTTCTGCAAGCAGACAAACGCGTATGTCCAGATGGTGTGACATTGCGTGGACTTTTCCTGGAGTATGTTAAACAACAAACCTCTATGGGCAAGAAAATAACTTCTAAATTAGACGGACGTATCACCATTGTTCCTGATACAGTTCAACTATAAGGGGAGAAAAAGAACTAAATGCTAAATGTTTAATCTACACATTATTATGACTATTCGTAATTATATTATATTCTTTTTTTTATTGTTTCCTATGTTGATATGGGGACAAGAAACTGAGACGCTAACCATTTTACAAACCAGTGATGTACATAGTCGGATAGAACCAATTACACAAAAAGGAGATCAAAATTATGATAAAGGAGGATTCGTTCGCCGAGCCACATTTCTTTCTCAATTCCGTAAAGATAATCCCCATGTATTATTGTTTGATTGCGGTGACATTTCTCAAGGTACTCCTTACTATAATATCTTTAGAGGAGAAGTAGAAATCAATCTGATGAATGAAATGGGTTATGATGCGATGACAATCGGTAATCACGAATTTGATTTTGGTTTGGATAATATGGCACGCATTTTCAAGTTGGCTAAGTTTCCGATAGTGTGTGCCAATTATGACTTGGATGCTACTGTACTTAAAGATATAGTGAAACCGTACGTAGTCTTAGAACGTTATGGTTTAAAGATTGGTGTCTTTGGGTTAGGAGCCCAGCCTGAGGGATTGATACAGGCTAATAAATGCGAAGGAGTAATCTATAAAGATCCCATAGGCGTTTCAAACGAAATAGCAGAACTATTGAAAGAAGAAGGATGTGATATTATTGTTTGTCTGTCACATTTAGGAATCCAGATGGATGAGAGATTAGTCGCAAATACCCGTAATATTGATGTAATCTTAGGAGGACACTCACATACTTTTCTGAAAGCTCCAAAGAACTATTTGAATATGGACGGCAAAAATGTCCCTATTATGCACACTGGTAAGAATGGAATTTATGTTGGACGCTTGGATTTGACCTTAAATAAAAAATGAGAATATTGATATTTGTGATAGCTGTATTTTTAATCCTTCCTCTCAAAGCTCAGGGAGTGGCTACTGGTACAGCTGTAGAACCCTTATTACTTTATAAAGCCAATCAGGACAAACAATGCCGTCAATGGGTAGATTCTGTTATGAATAAGCTTACTCTCAAAGAAAAGGTTGGTCAATTATTTATTTATACCATTGCTCCTGTTGATACCAAACGTAATCAGATATTGCTGAAAGATGCAGTCGATACATATAAGGTTGGTGGCTTGTTGTTTTCCGGAGGAAAAATGCAGAATCAGGTAGAGCTGACTAATCTTGCTCAGCGTATGGCAAAAGTGCCCTTAATGCTTACCTTTGACGGAGAATGGGGATTGGCAATGCGTTTGCGTGGAACTCCGGTATTTCCCAAAAACATGGTGTTAGGATGTATACAAGATAATCGTTTGATTTATGAATATGGTCGGGAAATGGCCCGACAATGCAAGTTGTTGGGAATACAAGTTAATTTTGCTCCTGTCGCTGATGTAAATATCAATCCTAATAATCCGGTGATTAACACCCGCTCTTTTGGTGAAAATCCGATACAGGTAAGTGATAAAGTGATTGCTTATGCTTCCGGTTTGGAAGGAGGAGGAGTACTCTCTGTATGCAAGCATTTTCCCGGTCATGGAGATACAGATGTAGATTCGCATAAGGCATTACCTGTTTTACCTTTTACTCGCGAGCGTTTGGACAGTGTGGAACTTTATCCTTTTAAAGAAGCGATTCGTGCAGGTGTGAGTGGAATAATGGTTGGACATCTTCAAGTGCCTGTTATCGAACCGGTTAGAGGAGTTGCTTCTTCTCTTTCCCGCAACGTAGTGTACGATTTACTCACAGATGAATTAGCTTTTAAAGGCTTAATTTTTACCGATGCACTTGCAATGAAAGGAGTGTCTGGCAATCAAAGTATTTGTCTACAGGCATTAAAGGCGGGTAATGATATTGTATTGTCTCCCCGCAATCTTAAAGAAGAGATACCTGCGGTGATTGAAGCTGTGGAAAAAGGTGAGATCAGTAAAGGAGATATTGAAAATAAATGCCGCAAGGTTCTGACTTACAAATATATATTAGGATTAAAGAAGAAGCCATATATACAACTTTCTGGTTTAGGACAACGAATCAATACTCCACAGACACGTGATTTGATTCGCCGATTAAATTTGGCAGCAATAACCGTTCTGAATAATAAAAATCAAGTTCTTCCATTATATGCAGATACAAGCCAGTCAGTGGCACTACTTGAAGTTGGTGATGTAGGAGAAATGAATCCATTAGTCCAGCAACTGTCGAATTATGTATCTATATCCCGTTTCCGTCTACAACCGAATCTTACGGAAATACAAGCCCAGCAATTAAAAGACTCTCTGGCAACTTATAAACGAATTATTGTTGCAATCAGTGAACAGCGTCTTGCACGCTATCAGCCATTTTTTGCTAGATTTGCTCCTCAGACTCCGGTTATTTATCTGTTTTTTACTCCGGGAAAAATGATGTTACAGATTCAACGGGCAGTAACAGCTGCTTCGTCTGTTGTGTTAGCTCATAGTTATGATGATGATGTGCAAAAACAGGTTGCCGATGTTTTATTTGCTAAAGCGACAGCTGATGGAAGATTGTCTGCTACTTTGGGGGGGATATTTAGTGCCGGTGCAGGGGTGACCATTACTCCGCAGACTCCATTACATTTCATTCCGGAAGAATACGGTCTTTCTTCCACCATCTTGCAACGAATAGACTCTATTGCTTTGGATGGTATTCGTCAAGGAGCCTATCCCGGTTGCCAGATAGTAGTGATGAAAGACGGTCATTTGATGGTAGATAAGACATTTGGTACTCATTCTGGAGAGGGAAGTAACCGGGTACAACCTACCGATGTTTATGATTTGGCCTCACTTTCCAAAACAACAGGTACATTGCTTGCTTTGATGAAACTTTACGATAAAGGACGCTTTAACCTGACAGATAAGATTTCGGATTATTTACCTTTCCTTCAACGGACGAATAAGAAAGATATAACAATTCAAGAACTGCTTTATCATCAGTCAGGATTGCCATCAGGTATAGCTCTCTATCAGGAGGCAATAGATAAAGATAGTTATGAAGGACGATTGTTTACTGCACGAAAAGATGCACATCATTCAGTGCAATTAGGTACTTCCACTTGGGCAAATCCCCAATTTGAGTTTAAAAAAGAATATGTCTCTCCTATTGAAAAAAAAGGATATAACTTGCAAATCTCTGATAGCTTATGGTTGAATCCTACCTTTTTGAAAGAGATGGAAAAGAAAATCGTAGAGGCTCCGATGAAATCGAAAACTTACACATATAGTGATGTCGGTTTTGTCCTGTTGCGTTTGTTAGTAGAGCAATTGGCAGGTGTACCAATGGATACTTATCTTCAACGTGAGTTCTACCAACCGATGGGATTAGGACATACAGGCTATTTGCCTTTACGCCGTTTACCGAAATCAGTTGTAGTCCCTTCTTCCATCGATAACTTTTTGCGTAAGACAACACTTCAAGGATTTGTACATGACGAAACTGCTGCATTTCAAGGAGGAGTTTCCGGGAATGCCGGATTGTTCTCTACAGCGCGGGAAGTTGCTCAGGTTTATCAGATGTTACTGAACGGGGGTGAATTGAATGGCAAACGCTATTTGAGCAAAGAGACATGTCAGTTGTTTACTACAGAAGTGTCCAAAATCAGCCGTCGTGGATTAGGTTTTGATAAACCGGATACAAAGAATCCGAGGTTGAGTCCATGTGGCACTCATGCTACGGCAAAAGTATACGGACATACCGGATTCACCGGAACCTGTGCTTGGGTAGATCCTGATAATAGATTGGTTTATGTTTTTTTGAGTAATCGTATCTATCCGAAAGTAACGAACGGAAAATTGAGTAAAATGAATATCCGTGAAGACATACAAGATGTAATTTATGAGGCGATGAAGCAATAATTAATCTTTTTATTAGAAATAAAAAGTGCCCCTTTGCTTTTCATTGCAAAGGGGCACTACTATTAATATAGTCTAGTTAAATTATTTATCCTTTAGAATGACAAACCAACGCGGAAACCGAAGTTATTCAATCCATCTACACTATAGTGCAGTACATCAGCTTTATTGGTACCATAGCTGTAGTACAATGCGAAGTGCAGACCCGGTCCGTAAGCCCAAGGGAATACGTTGATACCGACTTCAGGAGAAGCATAAAAACCCCAGCAATTTTCTCTGGCTTCCAGCATATTGAAGTTAGAACGGATTTTAGCATATTCAGCACCTAATTTAGCACTAACATACGGTTGTACCATTCCACCGCGATTCCACTGATAACGTGCGGCGGCACCGAAAGGTAACTGGAACATTGTATGCTGTTGGTCAGTAGTTACATCACCTGCACCCAATTTGAATGTTTCGCGAGGAAAATACTCATGGTTGCTGTGATAATTTAAGAAGAGTCCTAAACCTAAGTTCGGAGTTACGAAGTAACCACCCTCAAAGTTCATACCCCAACCGCTGGCTTTGTCGGCAAAATTATTACTCAACGGAACGTTGAATTGCCAGTCTATATTAGCATATCCGTTGTCAGATAACTGTGCCTTAGCCGGCATAGCGAAGGCAATGGCAATGACTGCCAGGGCCATCACCTTGAAATATATATTTTTTCTTGTTTTCATAACAGTTGTAGTTGTTTATTTATTAGTAAGATAAGGGGACTGGGCGAAAGATTGGTTGACTGCTTGTACAGCGAGTGCACGGTTTATCAATTTAGAACCAGTTTCAAATCCAGTCAGATAGCTATTCCATAAAATAGGAAGTTTTTTGTTTGTACCTTGTTCTGCTTCAAGATTTACTATTTCGGTCAGGAATGAATTAGTGCTATAGCTGTAAGTCACAGCATATGGATAATACCATCCACCCCAATTTCCCCAGTAAGAAGGTCCCCAGTAACCTGGATATCCCCACCACCATTCGGGTTGTGAATAACTGGTGAAATAATAAGTACTAGCAATATAGCTCACTTGAATACCAAGATCTGCACTTTCCTGATCAGGAGCCGGTTGGTAACCTCTTGCTTCCATATTCTCCGCATAAGCAGCCAATATCTGTTCAGCACCTTCTCCTTCCAGATATTCTGGTTCCTTGCTATCGGATATGATCAGTATCTTATCTGCCAGATAGAATGTACTAAAGTCTTTAAAGTTGGCTTGCTTGTCGTAGTTAGTGTATACCAGATAATTGTCATCCAGCTTACCCATGTCCGGGTCTTTTTCGCAAGAAGCGAGTGCGAAGACCGCCAATAAAATAGGAATTAATTTCTTCATATCATTTATAATGTTTAGGTTATATAAAAATCGCGCCCTGGTACCTCGGGGCTTTTGTTACAAACAACAAGGAAAGTGTAAAAAGGTTCGCTCAAATGATTATCTTTGCCAGATAATTAACATTTTAACCATATGAAACGCATTCAAATAAATTTCGTCGGATGGCTTTCTATCCTGTTGCTGACGGCGATTATGCCATCATCTTTGTTGGCACAGGAAAGTTTTCTTCAAAAGATTGAAAAAAACACTTCTATTACCGGAATAAAGCCACTCGAAACGAATCGGTTTTCTGAGAAATATGTGATGTTTTTGACACAACCGTTGGATCATCGTCATCCCGAAAAAGGAACTTTCCGCCAACGTGTAATTGTAGGTCATGTCGGTTTCGACCGTCCTACAGTAATTGTAACTGAAGGATATGGCGCAGGGTATGCGCTGAGATCACAATACAGAGAAGAAATCTCCGAATTATTCGATGCAAATATGATCTTTGTTGAGCATCGTTATTTCCTTGAATCCACTCCCGAACCATGTGATTGGCAATTTCTGACAGCCGAAAATTCGGCAGAAGACCTGCATTCTGTGACTACTGCTTTCAAAACTCTTTACTCTGGGAAGTGGATTAGTACAGGTATCAGTAAAGGTGGACAAACGTCTCTTCTGTATCGTGCATTTTTTCCTGATGACGTTGATATCTCGGTTCCCTATGTAGCTCCTCTTTGCTATGATCTTGAGGATGGACGGCATGAACCTTTTCTTCATAGTGTATCTACGAAAGAAGACAGGAAAAAAGTAGAAGATTTTCAGTTGGAAGCTTTGAAACGAAAGGCAAGTTTGTTACCTCGTTTCGAGAAACTATGTACTGAAAGAAAGCATACATTCCGTATTCCTCTGGAAGAAATCTATGATTACTGTGTACTGGAATATTCTTTTGCTTTTTGGCAATGGGGAACTCCTGTCAGTCAAATACCGGAATCTTCTGCCTCTGACGAAATTATCTTTAGGCATTTATTGGACATCAGCGATCCTTCTTATTTTTCGGCCGAAAGCTCCAATCTTTCTTTTTTTGTACAAGCAGCTCGTGAATTGGGATATTACGGTTATGATATTACACCCTTCAAATCTTATCTCTCCATTAAAACAAGCAAAGATTATCTAAGGCACTTAATGTTACCCGAAGAATTAAAGAATATAAAGTTTGATAAGAAACTGAGTAAGAAAATTGTGAGATTTTTGAAAAAAGACGATCCGGAAATGATTTTTATTTATGGTGAAAATGATCCTTGGACAGCGGCCGGAGTCACTTGGCTTAAAAATAAGAAGAATATTCATGTCTTTTTAGAACCAGGTGGTAGCCATCTGGCGCGGATAAGTACCATGCCTGAACCTGAAAAACAGAAAATTATTTCTATTATGAAAGAATGGCTGAGCGAATAATGATTCCCGATTGGTAGGTGATGAATTTCGTATGGGTACGTATTGAATTATATAAGAAATAGTGATGAACTTCACAATAAAAACAAAGAATATCTGGGCGAATAGGATGAAAACCTGATTCGTTTAGATATTCTTAGTTCTTTTGTTTTTAGTCAAACATTACTAATCCTCAAATAATGGTTTCAGTAAATTCGGAATCTCTACTTTATCCAATTTCAGTTCATTCATCCTTTGCTTTCCGGTTGGGCTAAGATGAAAATACATTTGTCTTCTATCTTGATTTCCAAGAGTTCTGATAATTAAAGACTTTTCTTCTAAAATCCGAAGCATTTTCGATGTATGAGAAGGACTAAGCTCCGTTTGTTTAGAGAGATTAGTGGCTGTCATCTTTTGAGGCGAGTCCTGTAGGGCACATAATATAATAGCCTCATTCAAAGATATTTTATAAGTCTTTTCAAAAGCAATCTCAAAGTTGGACATTGCTCTGAATACTTCACGCATTGCACATATTGTTTTCATATATAGCTAAATATTTGTTCATTTTAAATTACTCTTTTTATATGAACAGGTTGATATTAGCATTATCAGCACGTTCCATGTAAGTTGCCACTCCGCCAATAGTTACTTTATCAAGAAGCTCTTCCTGTTTTATCCCCATCACGTCCATAGACATCTGGCAAGCGATAAATTCTACACCGTTCTCTAAAGCTTGCTGGCGCAGAGATTCCAATGAGTCAATACCTTTTCGGTTCATGATATACCGCATCATCTTCCCTCCTATACCTCCCATGCTCATTTTAGAGAGTTTCAGCTTTTTAGAGCTTGAGGGTAACATCATGCTAAACATTTTTCCGAAAATATCTTTCTCGACATTTGGCTTATTCAGCTTTTTGATAACGTTCAATCCCCAAAATGTGAAGAAGATAGTAACTTTCTGTCCCGTTGCTGCTGCACCGTTAGCTAGTACAAAAGTAGCTAAAGCTTTGTCCAGATCATCGCTAAACATAATAAAAGTTTTCCCTTTACTGTCACAAGAAGTAACAATATTGCACGATTTTGGTTCTCCTTTTTCAATAATAACTATTGATTTTCCTCCTACAGACTCTTTCTTAATCAGTTGATTCCCTGTTGAGTTACACCATGCGGCGGCATCGCGGGGGAATCCGGGATCAGTGGCTGTGATTTCTACCCGTTCTCCTGAAGAGAGCGTATCCATTGTTTTTTTCATTTTTAAGATAGGTCCTGGGCATTGTAACCCGCAGGCATCTACTTGAATCGTTTTGGCTACTTCAACAGTAGGAGTAGTCATTTTGTCTTGTTGTACGGATGCATTATTAAGTATGATAGGGGCTGTAGCAGCACGGTAAGTTTTTAGTCCCCCGGAAAGATTGCGTACGTTTTCAAATCCGTGTTGTATCAGAATTCGATAGGCGAGATAACCTCTCAATCCAACGGCACAGAAAGTATATATCATCTTATCTTTGGGAAGTTCAGCCAATCGGTCACGCAACTCATCCAAAGGAATATTCACCGCATCTGGTAGAGTTCCTAATGCAAATTCATCAGGAGTACGAACATCGAGCAACAAATTATTCTCCATCTCGATATCTCTTAGTTCCCTCCAATAGACGGGTTTCACTTTATCGGTAATTATATTTTCTGCTACATAACCTGCAACAGCTACCGGATCTTTTGCAGAAGAGTATGGAGGGGCATAAGCCTGTTCCACTTTCATCAGATCGTAAATCGTACCTTCGTGTTTAATAACAAGAGCTATTTCATCAATACGTTTATCTACTCCATCATACCCCACAATCTGTCCACCATATAACTTGCCTGTCTCTTTGTCGAAAGTAATTTTGATACTCATTGGCATTGCATCCGGATAATAGCCGGCATGCGAGGAAGGATGAATCGTACTTGATAAATAGTTGATTCCTGCCTGTCGAAGTTTTTTTCCGGGTAATCCGGTAGCAGCAACTGTTAAATCGAATACTTTCGCGATTGAAGTACCGATCGCACCTTCATAAGGGATCTTGGCTCCCAAAATATTGTCTGCTACGATACGTCCCTGGCGATTGGCAGGTCCGGCCAGATAGTTGAGCCAAGGTATGCCGGTAATCGGATGACGGAATTCGATAGCGTCACCAATGGCATAAATCGATTCATCCGAAGTTTGCAAGTAATCATTAACTGCAATACCACCCGCTTCTCCGATTGTTAATTCTGCGGCACGTGCCAGGTTTGTTTCTGGGCGTACCCCAATGGACAAAATAACAATATCTGCCGAAATAGAATGACCATCCTTAAAGAAAACTTTCAATCCTTTACCCTCTCTTTCAAAAGAAGCTACCGCTTGTCCCAAGAAAAGATTTACCCCTTTATCCATCAAGTGCTGGTGGACCAGCGAAGCCATTGAGAAATCAATGGGAGCCATTACTTGGTTTCCCATTTCCACAATAGATACTTCCGCTCCTTGTGAGTGCAGGTTCTCTGCCATTTCTAGTCCAATAAATCCAGCACCGATAACAACTGCCTTACGGGGAGCGTGCTGATTGATATATTCTTTGATTCGGTCTGTGTCCGATACATTTCTTAAAGTGAAAATTCCGTTCAGATCGATTCCCGGTAGGGGAGGACGAACGGGGGAAGCGCCCGTTGATATTAATAACTTGTCATAACTTTCTTCATAGGTGTCTTCGCTACTTTGGCGTACGGTTACCGTTTTTCTTTTTCGGTCGATAAAGATTACTTCATTTTCTGTCCGTACATCGACGCGAAAGCGTGTGGAAAATGCTTCGGGAGTCTGAACGAATAATTTTTCCCGTTCTTTGATGACTCCTCCTATGTAATACGGTAATCCGCAATTTGCATAAGATATGTATTTACCTTTCTCCAACAGAATGATTTCTGCTTTTTCATCAGTTCGTCTGATACGTGCGGCTGTGGTGGCACCTCCTGCAACTCCTCCTATAATTATTATTTTCATATTTTAATTATGTAAATAGTTTCCTATGGAAATAACAAAAAGACATACTAAATTGTTCTTAGATTCATGGAAAAAACTTATATTTGCGTATTGTTCCATTATCTCTGATTATTAATAAAAACACACATAATGAAAACACGACTGATATTTATTTTTTGCTTTCTGTTATCAGTAATGATAGTAAGTGCCCAGAATGGTCAGGAGGATTATTTGAGAAAGGTATTAGGTAATCTTGAGAAAATAGAATCAGCTACTTATTTTGTAATCGAGCAGACTTGGGAGCCAGGTGATACGACCGCATTAGTGAATAGAAGAACTTTTTGTATCGAGTACGATCATCCCGGTGATACTACTATAGGAGCGAGATTTGTCAATTTTGATGGAATTGATACTACGAAGGCTGTGTTTGGTTATGATGGAACTATTCATGCCATTGCTTATCATGATATTAAAAAGTTAGAGATAGATGATTTCACCACAAAGCCTTTACCTTTTAGACCCTTATCTTCCCCTTTCTTTAATTATACCAGAAATATAATTAAGTATGCACTTGAAACTCCAGATAACATAACAGTGGAAGTGGAGGATGATGTTGTCGACTGGCATATCAGAATCGTTATCAATGAGAATGAACAAGTCGAATTTTTTGGAAAGGCCTGCTATCTGCCTGCCAATCCATATTGTTGGGATCCTACTTCTATATATGAGTTATGGGTGAGTAAGGCAAATGATCTGCCTTATAAAGTGCGAAGGGAGATGTCGACTAACATTTCGATGAAAGAATGTCTGGATGCACAATTGAATAGTGCTTCGAAAGAGAAGTTTGATCTTTTATCGTTTTTCCCGAAGGATTATAAAATAGCGAAGTACGGTGAGAGAAAAAATGTGCAGCATGCTTCGAAACTGCTTTCTAAGAATGCTCCGGACTGGACTTTAAAAGATGCTGCTGGAAAGTCGGTGTCTCTTTCTGATATAAAGAGTAAAGCTCTATTGATACAGCTTACAGGAATAGGCTGTGGCCCTTGTCGTGCTTCGATTCCTTTCTTAAATAAACTAAGGACGGAATTTAGTATAGATGATTTGGGGCTTGTCGCTATCGAAACATGGAAGCGAGAGGGACATGCGCTTCAAAATTATATTAATCGCTATGGCATAAAATATATGCTTTTGGGTGGGACGGATGAAATAAGCAAAGAATATCAGACCGGTGGATCGGTTCCGGTTTTCTTCCTGTTGGATGAAAACCGGATTGTCAGAAATGTTTTTGATGGGTATGGTGAAAAGGTTACTGACAAAGAGATATTGAATGCTATAAATTTACTGAGCCTTTCTTCAGAATGATAATTTACTTGTTTTTGGATTCATAAAAAAGACTTATATTTGTGCACCCTGTTTTGTCATTCCTCTTTTTAAAAGATTAACTATGAGTAAAATCCTTATTATTGACGATGAGATTCAGATTCGTAGCCTCTTGGCTCGTATGTTGGAATTAGAAGGGTATGAAGTATGTCAGGCAGGTGATTGCAAAGCTGCTATGAAGCAGTTGGAGATTCAATTGCCCGATGTAGCTTTGTGCGATGTTTTTCTTCCCGATGGGAATGGGGTAGACTTGGTGCTGAATATTAAAAAGGTGAATCCCAATATTGAAGTGATTCTACTCACAGCTCATGGAAATATCCCCGATGGTGTGCAGGCAATCAAAAATGGTGCGTTCGATTATATTACGAAAGGGGACGATAATAATAAAATTATTCCTTTGATTAGTCGTGCAGTCGATAAAGCGAATATGAATGTCCGATTGGAGAAACTTGAAAAGAAAGTAGGACAAATGTATTCGTTCGATTCCATCTCAGGTGAATCGAAAGTGTTGAAAGAGGCCGTTTCATTGGCGAAAAAAGTTTCGACTACCGATGTCCCTGTTCTGCTGACCGGAGAAACCGGAACCGGGAAGGAAGTTTTTGCACAAGCAATTCACTATAATAGTAAGCGGAGCAAACAGAATTTTGTAGCAGTCAATTGTTCATCTTTCAGTAAAGAACTTCTGGAAAGTGAGATGTTTGGTTATAAAGCAGGTTCATTCACTGGAGCATTGAAGGATAAGAAGGGGCTTTTTGAAGAAGCCAATAATGGTACGATCTTTCTGGATGAGATTGGTGAAATGGCCTTCGAACTACAAGCTAAATTACTGCGTATCCTGGAAACGGGTGAATATATAAAGATAGGTGATACGAAACCTACACGTGTGAATGTGCGTATCATAGCTGCCACAAATCGTCATCTGACAGAGGAAATTAAAGAAGGGCGCTTTCGTGAAGACTTATTCTATCGTCTTTCCGTATTTCAGGTACATCTTCCGCCACTTCGCGAACGTACAGGCGACATAAAGATTCTCGCTACTGCTTTTGCAAAGAAATTTTCCGAAAAACTCTCTTATGTTATTACAGAAATGACTCCGGCTTTCTTGCAAGCGCTGGAACAGCAACCGTGGAAAGGAAATATCCGGGAACTAAGGAATGTGATTGAACGTAGTTTGATAGTCTGTGATAATGGGCATCTGGATGTTTGTGATCTTCCTTTGGAAATTCAAAACAATCATTATGAAAGTTCGGATGATAATATTGGAAGTTTCGAACTCTCTGCCATGGAACGGAGACATATTGCTCGTGTACTTGAATATACTAAAGGAAATAAGACAGAAGCTGCCCGCTTATTGAAAATCGGACTTACTACACTTTACCGGAAAATAGAAGAGTATAAGATATAAGTTGAAATTTTTGTTTCGTATAAAATTGAACTGTTTTATTCTAATTTGGAGCTGTAATGCTAAAAAATGTGATATTTGAGAGAAATACAGTGAAAAAAGAAGATATGGTATAATCTTTTATTTCTTTTATTTGTTGTATTGACAATAGCCGTTAAAGGATTGCGTTCATTGAGATAAAATATAGAAAAGCGTTCCGCTTTTTTACATAGTAATGAAATTACCGATTTCTTTTACCTTAGGGTATAAATTACGATATGTGAAAATGGCAGAGCACCTGCGTTGATGGTAGAAATATGCGTGGGCGTTCTTCATTTTTGTGTTGTATAGAAGGGTAGTTAATTTTGCTATCTTTGAAGATAAAAGGCTTGTGTTTTATACTATAACGAAAGAATAGAGCTACCGTTTATCTTGGATGGAACAGAGATTTTTATTTATAGAACTCTTAGTGATTGAATACTTCCAAACTGCTTGTGTCTCTTTTTTATTATTAATTTTTAATTTTGATCTTACTATGGATAAGAAAATTGTAGGTGCTAATGCTGGAAAAGTATGGTATGCTCTTAAAGAAATTGATGAAATATCTATTCCGGAACTTGCCCGAAAACTCAATCTGAGTGTGGAAAGTACTGCGCTGGCTGTTGGCTGGCTAGCTCGTGAGAATAAGATATGTGTGGGACGTAAAAATGGTCTGATTGAGGTGTACGATGAGAATCATTTCGCTTTTTCCTTTGGATGAATCCTTTATTCTAAGCATTTTTTAATTCATAACTAATAGTATACCAATTCTTAAATTGAAAGAAGTGGTTTTGCAAAGAACAATCTTTTTAGGTTGTTCTTTGTTTTTTGAAATGCTTAATCGGGGTGTTAATTACTTAAATTATGCTTTAGAGACTATTATTTCTTTTTTTCATCTATAATGTGATGTTAGGTCTTGAACATAATTATTGTAAAGTAAAGGTTGGGCAAGGCGTTTACCGCTTTTTAGTTAAAGAGTAGATTCTATCAGGGCAGCCGCTCAATAATTTTAACCTCCTATTGTTTTCTCTTCTGCCAGTGGTATTCTTATAATTTCTAGTACTTCATCCCTGTATTGCTCATTCCATCCGCACAGTTTTCTCTTGGCTGCTATTCCCACTTTCTTTTTACTCTGCTTCAAAAGTGTTAGCGCCATTTTACACATGAGTGAAAAGTTCACTGCCCCGTTGTCTGTCTTTCTGGTGTAATCTTCCCTAAATGAAACATCCAATTGCCAGTGCAGTTTATTTTCGACCTGCCAATGCGATCTGATTGATTCGAGTAACAATTTTGGATCTTGCGGTAAAGAGGATATATAGCATCTGGTTTCTGTAGTAGGCTCTGCATTACCAACTTGCCTGACAGATGTTATTTTGGCAATAGTCTTTATCCCTTTCCAGCCAGGATAAAAATGTTCGGGATAGCATACTGCATCACAAACACACTTCCTATATTCTTTTCTTCCATGCCCCTCATTTTCTTGAAAATAACTTTGTTTGTATGGCAAATAAATCCGGTCTTCTTCCGAAAGTAAAGATAAAATCTTACCTTTAAGTTTTTTCTGATTGTCCTTGACGCATAATATATAATCCCCGCCAGCATTAATTATTGTCTCTGCTATTGCTTTTTGACAACCGGCAGCATCAATCGTTACAATACATTGCTCAAGGTCAAGGGCTTTGATTATTTCAGGAATAGCTGTTATCTCATTTGACTTTCCATCCACTTTGCGTTGTCCCAAACACAGGCCATTGCGTACCGCCCAGGCGCTGACCATATAAAGACGATCTTTCATTCCATGTCCGGCGGAATCAGGATTACGGCATACAGCTTTGCCATCTATAGCCACTACGCCGGGAACACGACGGCAAATATCGCTTATCCAGAGACGAAAGGCTTCTTCGAACCAATCTATATTCAATAAGGAAAAGAAACGGTTGAAAGTATCATCGGAAGGAATACCGATTAAAGTCGGAAGACGTTTCTTGAAATAATCTTCATGACTAGTACCGAAGAGATGAATCTCACTCCAGGTCTCTGCGCCACAGAGAACAGAGACCAAAGAGATAAAAACGATTTCATCAACGCTGTAAAGAAGGTTTTTCTCATTACGGATATCAGGAACATAAGAAGAAAACTCGAGTAGACTCAGCATTTATAAAGTTAGAAATTTGAAAGCAAATATAGAAAGAGATACTGACAGAAGAAAGCCTTTTGAATATTTAATAGAAGAAGAATGACAAATGTATAAATTATTGAGCGTCTGCCCTGATATAGATTAAATACAAAAACGTTCTACTAGAGAAATTTATTCATTTTCTCTATCAACCTATCACCAATCTTCTGAAAGTCTTTATTCATCGACCTTTAAGTGGTGATAGGTTGATTCCTGAACCTATCACCGGATCTATCACCTATCACCCGTAAATTTGTGATACCACCTATCTTTTACAATTGAGTTTTTAAGGTCCGAAAAGTATCATTAAGCCAGTTGATGGGGATTAATAGTCTGTATCTCAACTATTAATAGCCTATATTTGAGGATCGATATCACCAGTACAAATCATATATACGGCAAAAAATACTTATAACACTTCATGGCAGTTGAATAACAGAAATAAGTCTATGCAAATTAATCAAGGAGAGTCTCAGCAGAATACAAAAGGAATCAGTAATATTCCAAAGGGAATGTATACTAAAAAAGGAAAAAAGCCAAATAGTGAATAGAGTAAACCCAGATATAATTAAAACAATTACCAGTACAGTCAAAAGCACTTATTAAAATACGAGTTTCATATATTCGAAACTAAAGGTTTCAATAACTGAAACTAATGGTTTCACACCGAGAAACAAAAAGTTTCAAACTTTGAAACCTTTAGTTCCATACGGTTGAAACTATTAGTTTCACCGCATGAAACCGATGATTTGACTATATCTCTGCCATATTTTATACTTAGCTTTTTAGATCTTATCAGTTAGAAACATTTACTTACTATCTCTATTTAAATTGTGCAGTCATTAGCAAATGAATCGGATAGTTATCTTCGGCAACAGTCATGCCATTTGCTGCATAACAATCACTTTCCGGATCCGGCATACTCATTTGTGACTGCAAAAACTCAGGAGATACCAGAACCGGTGCTACCTGTTTGGTTGTTTTTTCATTTTGAGTAGCGGCTTTTTTTGAAGACACAGGTTTTTCTACGTTGTGAGTAGCGATTAATGTCTTCATTGGCTGCGTTTCTACTTTTTGATATATAGTATCTATCTTTTCGTGTACGACGATTACCGTATCCGTAATAGTTAACCGATTATCCGGCTGTGATTCTTGTCCACCCGAAAAAGCATAACCGATTATCCAACCTAACAAACAGGCAGCAGTCAGCCACCAAGGAGAAATTCGCAACTTTTTCTTTTGACTTTGCTTTTTCCTGATAGACTGCATGACAGAAGAAAAGGAGACAGGAGAATGCTCCTCCTTTTCCTGTTCATATTGTTTCTTCGCAGAACGAATCAACCATTGTACTTCCTGTGATTCTTCTAATCTTTCTAAATCATCATTTTTCATAATCACTTGTTTGGGGGTTATAGTTAGATAATGAATGCTGCAATATTTTTAGCGCATAAAATAAGCGGGATTTCACAGTTCCCTCAGGACAATGGAGCACTTGTGCGATTTCCTGAACCGAAAGTTCCTCTTCATATCGAAGAGTATACGCCGCTCGTTGCTCGTCTGTCAGGCTTGTGAGGACCTTTTTCAATTGTTCATTAAACACTTGCCGATCATAAACAGTCTCAAATTCCGGAGAAACACAATAATCTTTTTCTTCCATATAGGACTGTTGAGACATATATTCTTCTACAATCTCACGATGTCGATATTCATTTTTACAGAGATTATACGCCATAGAGAAAACCCATGTAGAAAAACATTTTCCTTGTTGATAACTATCTCTTGCTTCATAAATACGAAGAAACAATTCCTGAAGGAAGTCATCTGCCAAGGCTGCATTTCCGGAAAACATCCGCATGAAGAATCCCTTCAGCCGGGGAGCGTATCGCCCATAAAGCTCTTCAAAGGCTTTTTCATTCCTCCTGGTGGCAAATCGTTCCATGAGTTGCTCGTCCGTTTCGTCGCGTTTGAAAGTTTTGAATAACCTCATGGTTCCACTCCGTCTATAAGTTTCTGAAATTCGTCCCTTCTATCTACTATTTTATCAACAGCTTCTCCTTTCTCTTTCATCTCCAATTGACGGGCCATTACTGCTTCTATCATTTTCTCATTTTCAGTAGTAGCTTTAAAAGAACGAGAATGGTTCAAAATACCTTGCAACAGATTCTTCAACTTCGTATATTGGTTTTTATCCCCACTCGTACGATAGAATTGCAGTAGCGGAGCAAAGGAGATGATATAATTCCAATTGGCAGTTAAATTGTACGTAATCCCCGGATGATAGTCGGACCAGGGACGGCGTAAATAATCTAATAAATAAACCTGCTCATAATTTCTTCTTGCAACTGCCATATTATTATACGGCTTCAACGAATACTTTAATACTAATCCTTCGGGATATAACTTACTCTTCAAAGCTTCTAACAGATCTTTCTCAAACACAAATTGGCTAAAATATACAGGGCGTTTCTCTTTTTCCAAAAAATATTCCGCTCCGGGCGCCACCTTTTTACTATCTGAGAAGATTTTCGGGTCTACCTCTTGCTTTTCCCAAAACCACTTGCCTTGTTCGGGATTCATCAAATCGATAGAGGATATGATCTCAATATCCTCAAACAGTCCTAAACCATATTGAAGCAAATAATGATAAAACAAACTCGGAGCCAGTTCGGAGACAAGTACCGCATTCTTCTCTAAACCGGCTAACTCATTGTGACAATAGGAGAGAAGATCGGAAGAAAACAAACCACTTTTGTACCATTCACGAGCTATCTCTTTCACCTTTTCCATTTGATGCGTATCATAACAATAACGTATATCATTCAGATAATCCCGTTCACAAGTCCGTTTTAAAGAAAGTATCTGTTGATGAATGCGTTCCTGTTCCTGCGAATCAGTGTTCTGTACCAGTAAATAACGATAGTAAGTACGAGTATCCGGAATATACTTCTTCATTCTCTTTATACATGCATCCAGTTCCTTTTGGAATTCCTGTTTCTTTGAAGAATCCTCTTCCGTTTGCCACATCGCAAAACAAGCGTACGCATAGTTATCCCATGATTTTTCATTCCTTTTATCTTTCTTCAATTCCATTTGCCAGGCTTCCTTCTGCGTCTGATACCAGGATATCCCCAAAGGCATAGGATATCCCATCAAAGATATTTCCAGACGCTCTGTATTCCGGGCAGTTGTCACCTGCCCTAAAATGATGAAAAAGAATAATAAGTAGATAAATCGCCTCATATTTCTTATCGGTTTGCTCAGGAATTAATACTTTTCAAATACTGCTCCCGTACTTCTTTGGTACAAGATTTCGCATCGTCGATAACAGTCCGCAGAATTGAATACAGTTTATCATAATGATTATGATCTTCCGACTCTTTGTAGAATTGCAACAGAGCTTTAAGGGCAGGGACATAATAAAGATTAAGTCCTTCATTTACTTTAGGATCGAAAGCTGACACAGCAAGAGTTTGAGGATAAAAAGACTCACGCAGATAATCCATTAAATACACATTCTCAAAGTTCCGCCGCATGACTGCCAGATTATCATAAGGTTTGGAAGAATATCTCATCAACAAACCTTCGGAATGCAGGTTATCTTTAAGAGCATTTTTAGCCATTTCATCCATTGTTATCGTAAAATAGATAGGCCGATTACTATACTTAGCAAAATGTTCAATCACTCCTTTGAGTTCTCTGGAATAGCTTTTCATAAAGTCACCGGGCGAAGAATATGAGATCGTATCATTCTTTGCCTTTCGATATTTAGGTATTCCTAACTCTTCGGTTACCTTGTCTATAGAAAAAGAGTCGGTCAAGAAAGGATACATAATAATCTTCTTATCATTAAACTGGTCTTTCACACTCTGAAGAACCCTTACACCGTACAAATCAAAGCAACCTCCCATGAAGATAATAGCATTTTTCTCTGCCGAGGCCAACTCATTGTAGGCAAAGTTCAATTGCTGGGGAGGAAACTCCCCGGATTCATACCAACGTTTACAGATATCTTTCAACCGTTTTTCATTTCTCAATGATACGGCCACATAAGTAGGATAATGTAAGACAGCATCAGGCCATTTTTCTATGATCTCGTCAAATGACATTCTCTTTTCGCCCGGCTTGATATTCGAGTTTCTTGTAATAGCATAAGTAGCAGTATTAGGTATATTTTGTTTCATACCTTCCAGCATTTCGTCCATTTCCTTTTGTATATTCGGGTCCGGCGTCGGATACTTTTTCGATGGTGTCATTGACTGCATTAATGAAGCTCCTTTAAGTATTTGAAGTACTCCCGAATATTCTAGCCATGCTCTTTCGTCTTTAGGATTTTCTTTTACTTTTTGTTTTGCTTGCTCCAGCTTATCGCACATACTTTTTACAGCCTTTGCAATTGAATCCGGAGATAATATGTTATCATTTAAGACAGACTCAACTTGAGAATAAGATAGTGTAGTGTAACAACAAAACAGGATAAACAACAGATATTTGATAGTTTTCATCATTTACTTTTTTTAATTTGACATTGTTTTCAATAGAACCGTTCCGACAAAGCATACACGCGAAGAAAGGAAACGTTCAAACAAAACAGTATTTTCTTAAAAAAAGAATGAGAAAGAGAAAACTTACACTTAATTCGATCATTAATGCCCGATTATTATTTCGCAAACCTTATCCTGAAAAGCCCTTGCTTTAGCAGCAGAAAGCACATTCTGATTCATAATGGCAAATGCGACTTCGTGACCGTTCTGCATTCTCAAATATCCGGCCAATGCATTAATTGCTGTATAAGATCCGGTTTTTGCATGTACATTCTTATAAGCAACGGTCCCTTTCATCCGGTTTTGCAACGTCCCGTCAATTCCGGCAATGGGAAGTGCTTTATACAACTTCTGAAAAATGTCAGTCTGAGAATAAGCATATTTCAGGAAATCCACAAGCAGGGCAGGAGAGAGATAGTCATAATTCGACAATCCGCAACCATCTGCAATCTTATAGTCTTTCGGTTCGTACCCCAATTGCTCAATCAGATTCATAATCTCGGTAATCCCGTCTTTAGCCGTTACATATTTCTTGCCGGTGGCTTGCGCTCCCAGACGACAAAGAAATGCTTCTGCATTCAAATTATCACTTTCCTTCATCAATTGATTCAAAACGTCTTGCACCGGAGTTTCCCGACTACTCATCTTTTGCACTCCAACAAGAGGAATTTCAGCAAAATCATACGATTGGGGAACTATAATTCCACGCTCCTGAAGTCGTTCAAGAAATGCGTGCATAAAGTAGCACTTCGAATCATAGACATTTACCCAGGATTTACGAATACCATCCATATTACCTTCTACAATGATATTATTCCCATTGGTAAGCCAATCACGTGAAACAGAGAACTTTCCGGCAGATGGAGTACGTGTTTTTGCCTGATTCGTCACCGTATAATAAGAAGAGTTCGGTTTACAAGAGACCCTTGCCGAATCTCCCTGTTGAGCACCGGGGGCAACTTCCACCTCGACAACACCTTTACAATACATCAGCGGAGACAAATAAGGTTGATAAGCTTCCGGATTATCATCCCATGCCCAACCGCTCCCCCAATAAAGTGAGTCTTTCATGGACACATCTCCATACACCTGTCCGTTAATCACGGAGAAAGGGAAAGTGATCACATCTTCTATCAGCGAATCCATTGCCAGTTCGTCAAATTCAGGATCAAATCCTCCTACAACATATAGATTGCCTTGCAAGGTATCATGCTCTATCACACCGTCATACCATACTTCTGTACGAAAAGGATCGTCAGCTTCGGGGCGGGAAAGGGCAGTAATTGCCGTCAGTAACTTCATTGTCGAAGCAGGACGGGAGAGTTTATCGGCACGAAAATTATATAATGGAGCCTTTGCCGTCAGGTCATAAACAGATATCCCGACTTCAGAGGCTTCAGGAAGCATCTTTTTGATTAATGAATCAATCTGAGAAAAGTCACTCTGCCCCCATAAAGGCAAAAAGCAGATAGACAATACAACCGATATAAAAGTTTTCCTCACATAAAATTGTTTCTTCATATTTCCTCTATAATCTTCTTCCTCAATTACTTAATATTCCGTTTCACCTTATTTAAAAGCGACCCTTCTCCATATCCCGACCACACATCTTGAATCTTTCCGTCAGGGGCAATAAGTACATAATATGGTATTCCGTTCACCTGATAGCTTGCTGCAAGCCCGGTACGACCTCTACGGAGTTCATTCCATTGATTACCTTCCATACCGTTATTTTTTATATACTCTTTCCAGTTGTCTTTCGGATCTTCACTGATACTGACTACTATAAGTTTATCTTTATACATTGCTACAATCTTCTTCATTTCAGGTATAGATTGTACACAAGGTCCGCAACCGCTACTCCAGAAATCAAGTAAGATGTAATTTCCTTTAAACTCTGCAAGGTGATGTAACACACCCGCACTGTCATATAAATCTCCATCTACCATTTCATCTCCCACGCCAACAGTAACAGGCGGATAAATATATTGAGTAATTTCCTGTCCGGCAGGCGTTTGTTTCTCTTCATCGGACATTCTGGTATAAAGTTCTTTCACTTCATCCTTATAGGGCATAATATTTTCGTATTTCATCATAGAAGCATACAGTAACAAATTATTAATCCAAACCCTGGAAACGGGAGCACTTTTCATATATTCCATTTCTTTTTTCCAGATTTCCTTTTGCAACGGATTTTCCAGCTTCCGAATAGAATCTATTTTAGCCCATGCTTTTTTAGCAAACTCTTCATCTCCCGGATGATCAATAAACATCATACGCTGCCAATCATAACTGGCAGCTAAATGTTGCATCAATTCTCTTTGTTGCGTCATGGCACAACCCATAAAACGGTTCTCTTCCAATTGTTCGGGAATATCACTTTCTATCGTCCAGGTTCTCAAAAGTTTGTCTTGTCCACTGACTTCAACATATTTCCCCGGTGCTACCCACACGTTCAGCCATACACCGGGAAAGCCTTTACTTTTAGACATTAATAATAACTGTTGAGTATCCGAAATGGTGTCACGAAATGAAAACTCTCCATTGGTCAATGTATCTTGAGACAGCAATTTTATAATATTCCCTTCACTCACGTACAAACCAATGACAACACTATCCGGAACGTTCTTCAACTTTCCATAAATGAAATACTCATTTGCCGGAATATTTCTCCTTTTCTGAATTGAACAGTTGATCATAGTCATACATATAAGCAACAATAAGAAAACCCAAACAATACACTTTTTCATTTTATCTTCTAATTTATATGAAACAGTTATTAGTAATACAACATAATTAATTCATACTAAGGTCAATTATAGTATCTGTCATTAGCTTCGCTCAAAACATCTTTTGATTTTTATATTATGGTATAGACGATCGCAGGGAGGAAGAATCTTTTCTAGAATAAATGTTTTCTCTCTGTATTCAAAGAGAAGAGATCCTTCACAAGTTCAGGATGACAAAATCAACCTCACAATACCTCCCTGAAAATTTCACCTACAGTAGGGTGGGGAAAGACTATCTTTTTCCATTGTTCAGCCGTCAGTCCCAATTCAATGGCAGTTCCGGCAAGTGTAATAATCTCCGAAGCCGGATTCCCCATTACATGTGCACCTATAATTCGTTCTTGTTCGTCCAGAAGTATTTTACAAACTCCATTCACCCCTTCATTCTCCGCCACAAAACGACCGGAATAAGCCATCGGAAGTTTCACAATCCGATAATTGATCCCTTTCGCCAGAACAGATTCTTCTGTTTCGCCTACTCCCGCAATCTCCGGATTGGTATAAACCACTCCCGGAATAGCACGATAACTCATACTGTCCTTTTTGCCTAATATAGAATGTACAGCTACTTCTGCTTCACGAACAGCCGTATGAGCCAATAAAGAAAAACCGGTCAGGTCACCGCAAACATACACATTGGGTTCGGAAGTCTGCATTTGGGCATTTATTTTAATAGCTCCCCGCTCTGTTCTTTCCAGATGAAGGTTTTCAAGCCCGAAACCTTTCATCACAGGACGACGCCCCACACTAAGTAGTAAACGATCAGTCTCTCCAAAACTTTCTTCCGGTTGAGAAAGGCAATCTGAAGGTTCGTTCTCCAACATAGGTTTATAGGTATATCTTATCCCTTCTTGAGAGAGTGACGGGGAGAAACTTGTAACCTTCGTATTAAGCAGGAATTTGATTCCCCGCTTTGCATATTCAGCCCGCAACATGCCGGAAAGCTCTTTATCCATGCCACCCAGAATTTCATCCATCATCTCAATGACGGTCACCTCTACTCCCAGACTATTAAAGAACGAAGCAAACTCCATTCCGATCACTCCGCCACCGACGATGGCCAAAGAAGACGGCAATTCTTTATTGTTCAATGCTTCGCGATGTGTCCAATAATCTATCGACTCTACACCAGGAACAGGAGGTATAAAAGTCTCGGAACCTGTACAAAGTATCAGATTTTCCCCTTCAAATACCTCTTCGCCGCAACGAATTGTGTTCCTATCAATAATTTTAGCTTCACCTGATACAATAGTCACATTATTAGAAGTCAGCTTTGCCTTTACTCCCAGTACCAGTTTACGCACTACTTTCGTTTTCCTTGCAATAATTTTGGGTAAATCAAAAGAAACTTCCGATATATTCACTGCATATTTTGAAGCATGTTTGGCGCTATCGTACGTTTTTGCAGAATAAAGTAATGTTTTCGTAGGAATACAACCTTCATTCAAACAGACACCACCCAAACTGCTTTTCTCGATCAGCAATACATTCAAACCGGCTTTACCGGCAACTTCGGCAGCTGTATATCCTGCAGGCCCTCCACCAATAATGATCACTTGGTATTTCATAGTAAATAATTTATATAACTTTTATATGACTTATGGTTCATTTATTTAATCGTTATACTCTGTATGCTAGGCATATATATCGACCAGATGAATATAGATGTCCAACAATTGTCCTCAGAATATGTTCAAGAAGAGAATATGAATCTTAAAATCATCTTTTAGAATCAAGTTTCTTCATTCAACATCCTTTTCTCAATCAACTGTATAAATTCCTGTTCTTTGACAGGCATTAGTGCTTCATATTTTCTTTCATCATATTTTATCAGCACATAACGAGTCACTGAAAACCGACCGAATTTCATGGAACGGCATTGCTCAATAGAATCAATCTTGGAAATAGGAATTACTTTCTTACGGCTGAAACGTCCCTGATGTATAATTAGCGTTCCGTCCGAAGTTACGGTATAAACAGTATGAATAATCTGTTCAATCAATACGATCAACAATAACATCAGAAACACCGCCGGCAAGATATATTTGCACCATAAAGCAGCAACAGCATTCACTGTAAACAACGCCAAAGCAAAATACTGATACCAGGCAATACGAGCATGGAATATTCGATTCATTTTGTCAGATTTTTGCGTGCAAGGTAGCAATTTTATGAATTAGTGACAACGAAAAGTACAACGAAGTGAGTTATTTTGTAGCTTTGCGGTGAGAAATAACAAAATTATGGTAAGAAAATTCGATTTCCTCGTCATCGGCTCCGGAATTGCCGGTATGAGTTTTGCGCTGAAAGTTGCGCACAAAGGTAAAGTTGCTCTTATCTGTAAAGCCGGGTTAGAAGAGGCCAATACATTTTTCGCTCAGGGCGGTATCGCTTCTGTTACTAATCTTGCAGTAGACAATTTCGAAAAGCACATTGAAGATACGATGATTGCAGGTGACTGGATTAGTGACCGTACAGCAGTAGAAAAAGTAGTTCGTAACGCTCCCGAACAAATCAACGAACTGATCAAGTGGGGAGTAAACTTTGATAAGAAGGACAACGGAGATTTTGACTTGCACAAAGAAGGCGGTCACTCTGAATTCCGTATTCTTCACCATAAAGATAACACCGGAGCAGAGATACAGGACAGCCTGATTGAAACGGTGAAAAACCATCCGAATATTACTGTATTCGAAAACTTCTTCGCAGTAGAAATCATTACCCAACATCATTTGGGAATCATCGTAACCCGCTACACTCCCGGCATTAAATGTTACGGTGCGTATGTATTAAACGAAGCTACCGGAGAAGTAGATACTTTCCTCTCCAAAGTAACGGTAATGGCAACCGGCGGATGTGAAGCAGTTTATCGCAATACAACTAATCCGTTAGTAGCCACAGGAGATGGAATCGCTATGGTTTACCGCGCCAAAGGTGCAGTAAATGATATGGAATTTATTCAGTTCCACCCCACAGCTCTCTTCCATCCGGGAGACCGTCCGAGTTTTCTCATCACAGAAGCAATGCGCGGATATGGTGCCGTACTCCGTACACAGGATGGCAAAGAGTTTATGCAAAAATACGATTCACGCCTGTCATTAGCTCCACGCGACATCGTAGCACGTGCCATCGACAATGAAATGAAACAACGCGGAGACGACCATGTCTATCTCGACGTAACACATAAAGACCCGGAAGAAACCAAAAAGCACTTCCCGAATATCTATAAAAAATGCCTCAGTCTCGGCATCGATATTACCAAAGATTATATACCGGTAGCTCCGGCCGCACATTATCTTTGCGGAGGTATCACAGTCGATCTGGATGGTCAATCCAGTATCCGCCGCCTGTACGCATTGGGTGAATGTTCATGTACCGGTCTGCACGGTGGAAATCGTTTGGCTTCCAATTCGTTGATAGAAGCCGTGGTTTACGCTGATGCAGCTGCCAAACATGCTTTAAGCGTACTTGAACGTTATGACTTCAATGAAGACATTCCAGAGTGGAATGATGAAGGAACGATTTCTACAGAAGAACGGGTACTGATTACTCAAAGCATGAAGGAAGTCAATCAGATTATGGAGTCTTATGTCGGTATCGTCCGCAGTAATCTTCGTCTGACCCGTGCCTGGAATCGTCTGGATATTCTTTATGAGGAGACGGAAAAACTATTTAAGAGCAGTAAAGCTACCCGTGAACTTTGCGAACTTCGTAATATGATTAATGTAGGTTATCTGATTACACGTCAGGCTATGGAACGGAAAGAAAGCCGGGGACTACATTATACGATTGATTATCCACGAAAAAAAGAATGATTAAAAAGAACCTCAACCATTTAATAGGAGGCTGAATTCTAAAACTTCATCAAATTAAAAACTGAAAGTCTTAAAATTCAGCCTCTTCATTTTATACTAGCTATTTACAGTTATTTATTTGACTCGAGTGAAATGCAAACGAAGCGGAGCTGATTTCATAATAGGATCTTCTCCATAATCTTTCATCATATCATAAGTATCCGTCATAAAATCCGTAGGTTCAAAATCATCAATAGTACATTCAAGTATATCTTTTCCGTCTGACTTTATAATGCGGAAACCAACAACTGCCGCACGATTACTAGTATTATTAGCAGAAAAATTTACATTAACTGAAGGAAACTGTAACACTGCTATTTTTGCAGTTACTTGATACCGAGTACTCTCTTCCTCAATTGTTTTTTCAAGTTCCTCTTTATAAGTTACCGTACAAGATTCTGTACCAAAATAGTTTTTCAGTTCACCACTTAAAGTAGGAATAAAAGTATATTCTTGATAAGAATTACCCTCAAATTTAATCTGATCTGCAGAAGTTCCTGTTGGAAATTTAGTAATATCTTCTCCCCACATATTTTGATAGAATGTTAAATTAGATATTTTATCAAATGCCCATGTACCAGTTAATATATACGGGCCACTAATAGTAATTATAATGGAAGCATTATTACCATAAGCATATCCATCCCTTTCTACCAAGCGTAACACCAATTTATCTTTTCCTTCTTCCTTCTTCAGGAATTTAACAGATACAGTTCCTTTGTTTTTATTTTTAAGAACAGTCGCATATTTACCACCATCAAACGAGAAATGAGTACCTTCCACTGCAGTAGAAGAAGGATCAACCTCTATATCAAATCTTGTTTCCTCTGATACTTTATAAACAGCTCCCGTCATAGTTTCAAGAGTAATACCATAAGAAGTAGCTTCAGTTAAAATACCGGAAACATCATCAAATGACATAATAACTCCTGTAGTGCCAAGTAATTCTACAGATGTATAGCTTCCAACTCCAACTTTAAAACCTGTAGGAGCCGTTCCCAAGTTTACAACCAACTCTTTATCGTCTTCACCAATATTTTCTTCGATACGTTTTACTTTAAGTACGGCTTCTGTCTCACCTGCTTTTAATGTAATCGATTTATCAGCTGTAAAATCTGTACCTTCCACTGCTGTCCCTGAAAATAAAACTGGTATAGAAACTGTAGCAGAAGCAGGTTGATCTGAAATAAGCCTTAACTCTATTTCACCTTTAGCTAAAGAATAATGCGCCTGATTAAAATTCAATTCTATCACCTCTACAAAATTATCGTCATCATCAGATGAACAAGACGTAACTACTAACGAGCACATCACAAATAAATAAAACAAAACTTTCTTCATAATTTTCATCGTTTTTTAATTAATAATTATTGAGATACATGTTCATTATACTCCTGCTTAATAGCATCAATCACAGCAATTTCATTTGTATTCAGTACAACCGGATCCGGTATTTTGTACACCTCACTGCTTACTACAGTTTCTCTTGGAGGTACCTCATCTATATCCTCACAAGCAGAATACATACAGTTTGTCAATAACAAGCAAACAATTAGTACACCATAAATCATTTTCTTTTTCATACTCTCTTCTCCTTTCATTCTAATTCTGTATATCCGGGATTCTGTATTAACCCATCAACTAATTCTATCTCCCTAGGTGAAATGGGCAGCGTATACATATACTTTTGAGTTACATATTTGCGACCATTGTATGCTGTCCAATACTCAGGCATACCGTTTCTTTTCTGTTCAAAAAAACGGTCTCCCTCCAAAAACAATTCCTTCCTCCGTTCACGTAAAATTAAGCCCATCAACGGAGTCAGAGTATTTCCTTCCGCATCAGTTACAATAATTTCTGTATCTTGAAGAGAAGGCAGATTATCCATTACTAAATCCTTATAATCATTAATACGATGAGCGCGCAGATCATTAATTGAACGTAATGCCAATTCCGGCTTATCTAAATGGTAATAACACTCCGCTTCCATTAGTTTAAACTCAGCTATACGCATACCACAAAAGAAAGTCTTTATAGCTATCCTTTTATTATTTACCCAAAGTGCATAACGTATATCGCTTACTTTCTCTTCCTCAGTAAATGTATTTAAAAACCTCTTGCTCACAGGACGATATTGAAGATAAGTTTTTGATGCTGTTATTTCACTCATATCAACAGTCATCCGATATGATTTCAATAATTGATTCCCTACAAGGTCATAAGAAGTAGACATCATATTTTTATAAGCATCTCCTTCCAATAATCCATACTTTGTCAGTAACTCTTGCGCCAATGGTAAAGCTTTTCCCCATTGTTTGGTCCAGAAATATAAACGCGCTAAATAGCCTTTAACTACATCTTCTGTAAAGCGATAAAGGTCATTTTTCATATGATAGGAAAGTGAATGATTTAAATCAGATTCAATTAAATCAATTGTTTCCTGCATTGTACTACGAATAGGTCTTTCTTCCATATCAAATGACATCACCAAAGGTACGCCTAACTGATTTTCAAAATTACCAATTTGCGGCACTTCACAATAAAAACGTAATAATTGGTAATAAGCAACAGCACGCATAGCGTAGGCAGTAGCGCGTACTTCACCTACTTCTGCTGTTCCACTTTCTTCCATTTCTCCCAAAACAATATTACAATCACGTATTATCTCATAATACTTACTATATTGTCTTGAAGGAGCTCTTGAACCGACTAAATTTCCTACATAAACACTCATAAGTCGTCCATTCTGTGAAGTCAGACAAACTTCAAAGTCATCCCCATATGCCCCATCCATATCCAATAGTACCGATGAATTTCCAACCAGAAATTCATCTACACCTCCATCTATTTCATTCAACCAAGTATGTAATAACGCTGAAAATTCTTCAGATGTCTTAGGTATTGTTTTCCCATATGGTTTAATATCCAAATAATGGCTACAGGAAATAAAAGACAATGTTACAAGTCCATATATCCATAAAATAATCTTTCTCTTCATTGTTTTCCTCCATTTAAAATCCGACAGAAAGTCCCATTGAGAATGTACGTGGAGTGGGGTAAACCGCTCCCGGAGTTTCTGGGTCAATGCCGGAGTAGTTTGTAATAGTAAATAAATTACTCATACTGAATGACAATGCTAACGAATTAATATGTGCTTTCTGCATCCACTTACCCGTAAAATTATAGCCTATCATTAACGAACCAAGTTTAAAATAAGATACATCTTCTAACATAGAAGCTTTAGTTATAAAATCTATGGATGGTACAAAATCGTCAAGTCCAAGATCTTCACCATACGCATCGATGATACGTGGATGACCATTCGTAATGGGATTATTGGGTGTCCAACGATTTACTGCATCTTTTGTCACATTCAAATGATTAATATATAAATCATTTTCTTGTGTTGGTACTGACTCTAGCTTGCTTCCTGATAGCGTACTGTAACTAATTGGGCAATTTATATTATTTAAAATTTTTCCACCTAATGAGTAGGTTCCTCCTATACTTAAATTCAAATTTTTATAAGAAACTGAAATAGAATATCCTCCATTAGTAGGAGCAGTACTAGTTCCTAAGTAAAAAGAATAGTTATTAACATTTCGACGGTCTTCTGCTGTTGTAAACACAGCATCAGGACGTGGCTCATACGTATAAATACCTAATTTTTTATCAATTTTGTTTACCTTTCCACTAATAATAGCTCCCAAAGGATACCCTACATGATTAGTCCCCCAACTACGATACCCAGAATTAACATCATACTTTAACAACTTATTCCGATTATAAGCTATATTTGTAGAAACAGAAATATTCCAATCTTTTGTTTTTAAAACATTGGCATTCAAAGTAACTTCAATTCCTTGGTTTAATAACTCCGAAGTATTGTAAGATTGAGACGAAAATCCCGTAGTATTAGGAACAGATACAGTCGTAACCGCATCATGTGTCCGACGATCATAAAGTTCTCCTTGCAAACGGAAACGATCATTAAAAAAGCCCATATCCATCGATATTTTCATATCTCTTGTTTTCTCCCAACGCAAATGTGGATTTGGCGCATTCTTCAAATATCCCATACGATAATAGTCTGTATCTGTCCGACGGAATGATGTATTATAATCCATTACTAATTGCGGATAAACACTTTTATTTATATTTCCAGTATATCCAAATGCAGCACGAAATGAAAGACTACTGATAACAGACTTCAAGGATTGCATAAAAGCTTCTTGATCTACATTCCACGACAAACCTAATGACCCCGTAGGATTAAATTGTTCTTTACTCCCAAAATTATTAGAGCCATCGGTACGCCCTGTAAAACTAAGAACATAACGTTGTTTAAACACATAATCAAATGAAAAATAGAAAGATGCAAATGCATCTTCTACAATACTTTGTCCCGACAACCCATCTATAATAGCAGCATAAGCTAATAAATCAGCATATTCTATCTTAGTATCTGACGGATAAGTAGGCGTTGCTGAATTACCCGTCACCGGATCATACCCATATCGTTTTTCATAAATACTTTTAGCATATTGCCCTCGAATCTCTGTTCCCAACAAAGCACTGATATAATGATCTTCAGCAAATGTATTGAAATAATGCAACTGTCCTCGCAAATTATAACTGGTATTATATGCCGAAGTCTGTGTGATTGAACCATATATACGATCTGTATTATCATCTTTAAAAGGACGGTCTGTCCATGCCGCATAAGTATTCTTTCCGTTAATATTATCGGTCGTATTTGAAACATAGCCATACGAAGCCAGACCTTCAAAGCTAAAATTATCGAGGATATTTACATTTAAATTAGCAATTAACGAAGCTGAAATATTTTTCGTATTATTGGATGTTTCATTGATCTCGCGGAATATATTATATCCATCTTTTGGTAATCTTACATCATAAGAACCATTAGCATGTGATAAACTATAATAAGTATTATCTGCTGCATATGAACCGTCTTCATTATAAACCTTTTCATATGGATTAGCAAAATAAGCATACTTGAATGGATCCACACCTAATGAAGAGGAGTTTGAATGTTGCATCGCCATATCAGCCGTAAAACCTAATTTTACCCGTTTATTGGGTTTCATATCTATTTTAGCATTAACATTATAACGATCATAATCTGTTTTCTTCACTAATCCGTTATTCTGTGAATATCCCAGTGATACGTAATATGAATTCTTTTCTGAACCTCCGGATAAAGACAAATAATGGCTCTGCGATACAGAATTCTGAAACAGTTCTTGAAACCAATCTGTCGTATGTGCCCCCAAAGATTCAATTGTTGCATCTTGTTGCTCCTTAGTCATGCCAGCATATTGTTTATATCCAGAACGAATCATCCCCACAATACCTATTACCGGATAATTACTACCTTCTGCAAACTTCTTTGCAGAAAATTCATCCCACAATTCTTGCTCCCAAGCCAACTTTTCTTTGGAATTCATCAAGTTTGCATCTCTAGGAGGGCTTGTAACAATAGAAACATTCGTAGAATAATTAATTTGCATCTTACCCTCTTTTCCCCGTTTCGTTGTCACAACAATTACGCCACCTGCTGCACGAGAACCATAAATAGCAGCTGCAGAAGCATCTTTCAAAACTGTAACAGATTCGATATCACTAGGATTAATCCCGGCAATTCCATTCGTAAAAATGTCATTAAAATCTCCAGCTTTAATTCGGCTAGTTTCGATACTCGGTATATCCCTCTGCAAAGGAACTCCATCTACTACCCACAACGGCTCAGCATTACCTGTGATCGTATTTGTACCTCGAATACGAATCTTTGCAGATTCCCCCGGACGACCAGAAACAGCTTTAATATCTACACCTGCAATTTTACCCTGCATCAACATATCCAAATTTGCTGTTGGTGCACCTTTCAAATCTTTTGCCGTTAATGTTGCCAATGATCCCGTAGTACGACGTTTGGTAGTACGTTGATATCCTGTGACTACCACCTGATCCAATTCAGACATTTCATCTTCCAACGTAATATATCCGGAAATAGGTTTAGTCACTCGCATTACTAAAGGTTTCATACCGACATAGCTAAATTCAATTTCAGCATTTTTATCAACCCACAGCGATACTTCACCGTTCTCATTTGAGATAACTCCCTGCGCTTTACCTGCCACTTTTACTGTAGCTCCCGGCAATGGATTTTTGTCCGAATCCACTATAGTCACCTTAACAAGGATCGTAGCATCACCTTGTGGCCTTTGAGCAGATAAGCCTATAGCCATGCAGCAAAAGCAATTCAGTAGAAATACTCTCAATATTCCCATACATCTCATAAGCTTTTATTTATGGTTAATAATATTAATATGTCTCTGTGAAGGCCGAAGCAAATTCTCCACAAAGTAATAACGAATCAGGTTCTGATAGTAAGGACTCATCACTCCATGATCTTTTCCCGGAAGAATAAACATATCAAAACGCTTATTCGCTTTAATCAGGGCATCTGCTAACCGATAAGTAGAAGAAGGAGGTACATTCTTATCTACATCACCGGTAATCAGCATCAACTTTCCTTTCAAATTACCTGCCAACTCCATATTAGTAGGAATTTTTACGGAAAAAGTCGTTTTTCCCGTCTTAGCATCTATTTTCTCATTCAATCCATGAAATATTTCTCCCCACCACTGAATATAAATATTGTTATCATGATTGCCGGAAGCGGCTACTGCCACTTTATAAAAGTCCGGATAAGTAAGGATTGAAGCTACCGTCTGAAAAGCCCCTCCGGAATGCCCGTAAATACCTACTCTATCTAAATCAATGTAAGAGTACTCTTTAGCCAACTGTTCTATCACATATTTATCATCTGCCAACGGATAATCACGTAAATTACCATAGCTAAAACAATAAAAATCATGTCCGCGTAATGGCGAACTTCCTCTCGGAGCTACATTAATCACAATAAATCCCAATTCCGCCAAAGACTGATTTCCATTGTCATCAAGTACGAAAGATTGCGGAATCTGATCATCCTGAGGGCCCGGATATACATTACTTATAATCGGATATTTCTTGCTCTTATCCAAATGGGAAGGCAGATACATCAATCCATATAAATCTGTCTGTCCATCAGCCGCTTTCACTTTCAACAAAGTAGGGGGGTGCCATCCGGCCTGCCGCAGATTACTACCATCCATTTGGTCCACCTTAAAATTCTTCCCAGGGTTTTCAATGGACAATACATTCATCACAGGAAACATATCCATACGCGAATACTTATCTATCGCATATTTTTTATCTCCGGAAAGAGTCAACTCATGATTGCCATTACCGGGAGTCAGCAAAACTTGTTTCTTACCATCCAAACGCGCTTTATAGAAAAAAGTATAATAAGGATTTATGCCTTCCTCGTTGCCGTATCCGGAAAAGATCATTTCTCTTTTCAGTGTATCGACATGGACAATGTTGCCTGCTACAAGACTTTCACCTTTTGTGATACGATTCAGCAACTTCCCGTCATGATCATAGAGATAATAATTCCCTTTTCCCGTACGCTCCGACCACCAAATGAAATATTTACCTTGCTCCAATATTTTATAGTTAAACAAAGTAAGATTGATATGAGGAACACACTCTTCCGAAATCAGCTCAGTGACCGTACCGTCTTCCACATTTATCCGGCAAAGATCTATCTTGTCGGCCTTACGGCTTCTCCGGGTAATGTATAATGCAGTGAGAGAACGGAAATAATCCATTGCCACAACCTGATCCGGATACTTCTCGACAGGCAGCAACTTTCCTTGCCCCCGATCGGCATCATACCAAAACACACGATACTGACGTACTCCCGCATCACCCGGCATAGGCATTTTAAAGGTATTCGTAGTTGGACGTGAATTACCCAGTGAATGAATTAAGCTTATTTCTTTCACTTCACTCATGTCCTGCATCATATATATATACCGATGTCCCAGCCAAAAACCTTTCGAATTGGTAGATACCGTATCCTTCGAATTACGATAAGTATAAGAAGCATCTTCTTTCCCGTCAAACGTGATTCGTTTTACTGACCCTGTCCGATTATCTCGCACAAACAAGTCATAACCACTTCCTAACATACTATATAAAGAATCAGCACTATGACAAGATTGTTTGAGATTCAAACGATCTGTCACTTTCTTTTCAACCGGGATCTCAGACAGCTTACCTGTATTCATATCATAGACCATTGATTTGCCTTTCTTATCGAGATAAAAACGGCTAAAATCATTATTCTTAAATTGGTACCCATACAGTTGAATATCTTTTGCATCCAATGTATCTCCAGTAATCTGAGCATATTGACGGACAAACTGTTCATTATCCTTTATCATGCTCTTCCTTTTCCCGTTTTCAGCATTCACCAAATAATGATGATTCCCATCCTGACTTTTTACGTCATAGGAAAAATAGTGGCTGCCTTTTATCCAATTGGGATAAAGAGTTCTACCTTTTATATATTGTTCCAAAGAATCAGCGGAACATTTTTCAGCCTGCGTCCAATTCGCTTCCTGAGCAAAAACAGACAGGGAAAAAATGCTTGAGAATAATATAAAAGTCAGTTTTCTCATTTCTTATATTCCATTGCTAGTTTCACAGCTTGTAATGCATCCACAATACCTCCACTCGTACAAAGTCCCTCTTCCTGCATCGGACGAACACTTTTTATCAAAATATCCTTGACCTGCGCAGCTTTTAATTTAGGGAAATATGCTCGAAGCATAGCAGCTACGGCAGTTACCACCGGAGCCGCAATACTTGTTCCCTGCGACTTCATATATTCGTTGCCGAGAGTAACTGAAGTAATATCCTCACCCGGAGCAAACACATCAACTTCCTTCTGCCCATAATTGGAGAATGAACACATTTTTCCTAGTTTATCTGATGCCCCCACTCTTAAATAATTGGAGAAAATAGCTCCCGATTTATCTTTTGCCGAAGGGAAATAAGCAACATCATCGATATCTTTCTTATTATTTCCCGCTGCCTGAACCAACAAAACATCTTTTTTTGCAGCATAAGCAATGGCCTCATTTACCATCTCCGCATTAGGAGACGTATATTTACCCAAACTCATATTAATGACCTTAGCACCATTATCTACCGCATATCGGATAGCAGTTGCTATATCCTTATCATATTCGTCGCCATCGGGTACAGCACGAAGTATCATCAACTTAGCTTCCGGATAAACTCCTGTCACCGCCACATCCCCCACTCCTTGTCCGGCAATGACTCCAGCCACAAACGTACCGTGATCACAACCTTCCACCTGTAGGATAGTATTTCCATAAAAACGATCCTTCGGATCCGTCATATCATCTCCCATCAACAGTCGTTTGTCTGCATCATGTTCAATACCATCAATTCGTTTTTTCATCAAATTGAACTGTGACCTATGCGTATCCCTGATTTTTTTCCATAATGCGTCTTTCCCTCCTTTATACATATCGACAAATAGAGTTTCGCAGGCTTTATTCCATTTCTCATTATCAATGGACAAATGAGCAAGTCCGTTGACCGTCAATGTGTCTACAGATACTCCCGTCACTTGCAATACGGAATCTACCACATGGTAAGCAGCGTCTTTCATGGCAGTATATCCGAAAAACTTTATGTAATTCACAATACCTGCTTTCTTCTTCATCTTTTCATAATAAGCATATTCGCTAACATCTTTTACTGAAGCGGAATCCATGTCTTTATACTTAGGGAAAAGTCTTTTAAATTCACGATATTCTTCAGTACCGGCACTAGTCATATTAAAAGTTCCGTCTTTGGTTCCTAAAAAATTCCAGCCATGTATATCATCCGTGTATCCGTTTTTATCATTATCCTTTCCGTCCTGTTTCTCTTTGCGGTTAGTCCAAAGAGCAGATTGAAGATCGACAACAGTAGTATCAATACCAGAATCAATAATACCGACAATGATTTGTTTGCGAGGGGGCCGTTTTTCTGTTTTTAAAAAATGTAATGCATCTTCAGACCTCACTCCTTGTAATGTATCATTATACATTTTATGCCATTTCAACGAAAAAGAATCCTGAGCCACAGAGATGTTTGATACACTAAGGTAAACAAACAAACAAGCCAATAATTTTAATCTTTTCATATATCGCTGCTTTATAGTTACACGTTTAACAAAGCAATATGCAACGTTTTCACGCAAAAATACGATATTATACAATAATAAACAATATCGCATATTAGTTTTTTTAGCTAAAACATAAAAATAAAGAAAAAGGAATAAATATACTCCTAAAAGGAGAAAGAGAAAAAACAGATAAAAGAAAATAAAAAAAGCCGCGATAGAGATCCCATCGCGGCTTTCTTCTTCGTATATTACTTTTTAATAGTTTTCCTTCTTCACTTCAAAGTATGCTTGTGGATGCAGACATGCCGGACAAACTTCAGGTGCTTCCTTACCTACAGTGATATAACCACAATTACGACATTGCCATACCACTTCACCTTCTTTAGCAAATACAGTCATATTCTCGATATTATTTACGAAAGCCAAATATCTTTCTTCATGACCTTTTTCAGCAATAGAGATATTACGATACATAGCAGCAATCATTGGGAAACCTTCTTGCTCTGCAACGTCTGCAAAATGAGGATAATCCAACGACCATTCTTCGTGTTCACCAGCTGCAGCAGCACGCAGATTTTCGAGTGTATTACCAATTACACCTGCCGGATAGCTAGCAGTAATTTCAACCATACCACCTTCAAGGAACTTAAACATACGTTTTGCATGTTCTTTTTCCTGGTCAGCTGTTTCTGTGAAAATAGCAGAAATTTGTTCGTAGCCTTCTTTTTTAGCAACACTTGCAAAATAAGTGTAACGCATTCTTGCCTGTGATTCTCCTGCGAATGAAGTTAACAGATTCTTTTCTGTCTGAGTTCCTTTAATACTTTTAGTCATAATTCTGATATAATTTAATTGATGAAAAACCAATTTATACGTAAGTTGTCGATAATTTTATAACGCAAATATAGGATTTTTGTTCATAATAAACACTCTTTTCTTTATTAATAAAAACTATCATCTCATTGATAAAACCTATCAACAGACAAATAGTATGTTCCAAAACATACTTATATGAATTATTTTATCTAATTTTGCAACCTCTACATTACAAAAGAGCAATAAATATACAAAGAACATATAAAAAATGAAGCTATTTGAATTTAAACCCAAACTGGTTTCTTGTCTGAAGAATTACTCAAAAGAAACATTTATGGCGGACCTGATGGCAGGTATTATCGTTGGTATTGTAGCACTTCCTTTAGCTATCGCTTTCGGTATTGCTTCGGGAGTATCGCCGGAAAAAGGTATCATTACTGCCATCATTGCCGGATTCATCATTTCTCTGTTAGGAGGAAGTAAGGTACAGATTGGAGGACCGACAGGTGCCTTTATCGTTATCATTTATGGTATCATCCAGCAGTATGGTGAAGCCGGACTGATAATTGCCACTTTGATGGCGGGTGTTCTTCTTATATTATTAGGAGTATTTAAACTCGGAGCTGTCATTAAATTTATTCCTTACCCTATTATTGTAGGTTTCACCAGTGGTATTGCTGTCACTATTTTTACTACACAAATTGCAGATATATTTGGGCTGACATTTGGAGGAGAAAAAGTACCGGGTGATTTCATTGGAAAATGGATCATTTATTTCCAGCATTTTGATACGGTAAACTGGTGGAATACGATCGTAAGTTTTGTCAGTATCTTTATCATTGCCATTTCTCCTAAGTTTTCTAAAAAAATTCCAGGTTCATTAATTGCTATTGTGGTAGTGACAGTCGCTGTATATTTAATGAAGATTTATGGCGGAATAGATTGTATTCCTACTATTGGTGATCGCTTTACGATCAACTCTGAACTTCCGGATGCCACCGTACCAGTCCTAAACTGGGAAGCTATCAAAAATTTATTTCCGGTAGCTATTACTATTGCAGTATTGGGAGCCATCGAATCTTTGCTATCCGCTACAGTAGCAGATGGTGTGATAGGTGACCGACACGATTCTAATACAGAATTAGTCGCACAGGGTGTAGCAAACATTATAACTCCTTTATTTGGCGGTATCCCTGCTACAGGAGCTATTGCACGTACGATGACTAATATCAATAATGGAGGTAAAACCCCTGTAGCAGGAATTATCCATGCAGTAGTCCTACTTTTAATTTTGCTATTTTTAATGCCGCTTGCACAATACATACCTATGGCGTGCCTCGCCGGAGTGCTGGTCATTGTATCTTATAATATGAGTGGATGGCGTGTATTCAAAGCGTTACTGAAAAATCCTAAATCAGACGTTACCGTATTGTTGATTACCTTCCTTCTGACTGTTATCTTCGACTTGACAATTGCCATCGAAGTTGGACTAGTCATAGCGTGTGTTCTTTTCATGAAGCGTGTAATGGAAACTACAGAAATTTCAGTTATCACTGATGAGATTGACCCCAACTCTGAATCTGATATTACCTTACATGAAGAACATCTGACTATCCCTCAAGGAGTAGAAGTATATGAAATCAATGGTCCTTACTTCTTTGGTATTGCTACCAAATTTGAAGAAACAATGGCGCAATTGGGAGATCGACCGAAAGTACGTATCATCCGTATGCGTAAAGTTCCTTTTATTGATTCTACCGGTATACATAATCTGACAACACTTTGCCAAATGTCCCAGAAAGAAAAAATTACTGTTATTCTTTCCGGAGTCAATGAGAAAGTGCATCATGTATTAGGTAAATCCGGTTTCTATGAATTGCTGGGAAAAGAGAATATTTGCCCCAATATTAATGTAGCATTAAATAGAGCAAAAGACATTACTAAAAATAAGTAAGAGGTATATATATTATTTAGAAAGAGGTATATTACTTACTTCCTCAATATATAAATGATCTATTTACATAATAAAAACAAATTCGTTCCATATATGTGGGACGCAACGGAAATAACTGTGGAACGAAGCGGAAACTATAATAGAACGAACCAATATTACCAATTATACTTTTTAATAAGAGCTAAGAGAAGATTTAAATAGTTCTCATGGTAGCATATCAAGCTCACATCATAAAATAAACTTTATAAAAGATCCGGGTCGGAAACCCGGATCTTTTTATAAACTCAGAAGAGTATATTTTAGAATTGATACATTCTCAACTGCTTATCCACCAATATTCCATCCTTCATCTGCAATTCAAACTTCACTTTGCGTTTTGCTTTAAACTTTAAGATGAACAGTTCTTCGGACCCTTCCAGTGATTCCTGCTTTCCTATATTAATAAATGTAGGATAAAGAGATTTCACTCCATTCGTATGTAAACGGTCATATGTCAGGTTTTCCATCTCTTTCATATTCAACGGTTCAACACCTATAAACTCATAATCATTCTGATCATAAGGCAAAGCAAAGCTAAGTGCATTCACTGATTGTAGTTCGTTACCTTTTACATGAATTTCTACAATTTCATCCTTTTGATAAATCTGTTTCGGAGTAGTAATGGATAAAGAACCTGATACCTTTTGGACAGCTTCCTTATCGACTCCACCTTCCAGTTGTGTTGCTACTACAGAAATATCATAAGCATCTATCAAATTATTCATATTGATATCCCCTTTACTGATATATCCTTCATAATCTGAATCTCCATGACGTAATCCGGTATAATTCATATAAGAAGTAAGATCATTACGGTCTATCTTACCATCATTATTTATATCACCTTGCAAATAGCTACTGGTTCCAGGTACTTTAAATACATATATTTCACGACCTGAACCGTAATTTCCAACACCTGCCGTAACAGCTAGTTTAATGTATCGAGCAGAAGGATGTTCCGGAAAACTGAATACTTTTACATCTGCATTCCGTTGCCAGTCAAAAGCACCGGCTTCGGTCCAGTTCTCCTTATCCATACTATAGAATACAATTCCCTGCAATAGGGTTCCATTTCCTGCATCCGTACGAGGTAAATAGTGGAATTTATCCAACTGATTGACTGTCTTAAGATCAATAATCAAATCCAATGGGATTGAATTGACACTATATTTTGTATGCCAAACATCTCCTGACTCAGCAAAGTCGAACAATCGATTTACTCCGGCACCACCTTGTGCAGCAGCAGAAGACTCACCTTCAATGCCATGTATAGCAAATTCCAACGGATTTTCTTTCGTTGTCACATGTATTTCTGCCCAATCGGAAATATTGTCTTTATTGACAGCACGCACTTTGAAACTGTAAGGCGTTTTTGCAGTCAGATCTTCAAATAACAATTCCGTATCCTTGATAGTGGTATAAAGCATACCATTAAACTCAATTTCATAATAATCAGCATTAGCCACTTTATCCCATGTTGGTTTTAAAGTATATGCTTCTCTGTTTTGTTCAGATACCTGGACATTTTGCGGAACTGATAAAGCACCTGTTGTCACACGATAGCTGTCTGACGGTTCAAAGCGGAAGCCTTCTACTTTCAGTGTTACTGGATTCACTGTTACATCTATAGAAGCAAGTTTAACACGTAACTGCGGATTCTTTGTAATCACCACTTTTTCAAATTCACTTCCTTTGGTTGCAAACTTATTCAAGTTAGGAACAGCCTCATACCAATAAACATTTTCTCCTTTGAGGAAGTCATCAATAGTAGCCACCTCTGTCAATTTCACTCCTTTATTACCTATCTTTGCCACAAGTTTCTTAGGCTTTTCCGAAACATTGATACGTAATTCAGTCTTTTTTTCTTTCACAAAACCATTAAAATCTCCTTTTGCCGGATGTATGGTAATTGTTACACGATTCTTGTTATCTACATCCGATTCAATCAAGGTAGTGGCAAATCTTCCGTCTTTATATGCTTCCGTCACTCCATCATCATCATACTCTACCATAGAAGAATGCTGATTGGGATAGAATTCATAAATACGAAGAGAACGGTCTATTTCCGTAACATTATTATTGGGATTAGTCATCGGGATGATAGCTCCACTCTTGACAAATACCGGTAATTTCCAGATAGGTGAATCAAAGTTATTTATCACACAGTTACCCTCATACTTCTCTCCACTAAAATAATCAATCCAGGAACCTTCGGGAAGATAGATACCATTACGAATATCATTCCCCTCTTTATCCCCTTTGGTAATTTGATAAATAGGAGCTACAAGAAAATCGGTACCATACATAAACTGGTACTGTGTTGCAGATCCATGTGTATAATCATTCGGATATTCGAGGAACATAGCGCGAATAAGAGGTAAGCCATCTACCGCTTCATTAGCATAACTATAAGCATAAGGGATCAATTCCGATTTCAGTTTCAAGTACATCCGGTTGATAGATGCAGCAGGTTCTCCAAGAGCATGAGGATATTTCTCATTGGCTCCCCAACCATCCATGTTCAACTGCATCGGAGTAAATGTCTTCCATTGGAAGTCACGAATATTAACCGCTTCATTCTTACCACCAAAGATTCCATCCATATCCGAACAGATATTCGGCTGGCCGGAAAGTCCGGAACCAATATATGTCGGTATATGGAAACGAATGTATTCCCAAACACCTCCGGTTTGATCACCTGTCCAGATTCCGGCATAACGTTGAGTTCCTGCCCAGCCATCCAATGAAATGATAAAAGGACGGGCATTACTTCCATAATAAGGCATGATATGACCTACATCTGCTACACCATTCAATCCGAAAGAATATCCGGAACCTACCCATGCTACATCAGTTTTCAGTACACGTACTCCTGCATCACGAACTTCCTTAACAATATCACGTTGCAATAAAGCACTTACTCCCTCTTTAGGATGCAAATCCGATTGTGTCCAAAGTCCGATTTCAACTCCATTCTCACGAGCATATTCACCTAACTTTTTCAAGTTATCAATATTTCCATCCAATGTTTCCGTTTGCCCATAACCGGCACCGTAACCGTCATTCGGTAACAACCATCCAAGAGGCATATCCTGATTTTTATAACGGTCAATTACCCCACGGGCAGAAAACTGATAGTTATTCTTTTCACCATTCAATGATTCCTTAATGCCTCCATTGTCTTTCTGACTCTCTTTATACCGTTTCCCGTCTTCAAACAAAATTCCATTCGGATCTTCTTTCCAATAGTCACGATTATAAGCATTCAAATGTCCCTCGTAGAAACCGAATTTGGGAAGCAGAACCGGGTTTCCAGTCAATTGATAAAAATCATTTAGCAAAGCAACAGCTCCATCACTCACCATATAGAAAATATCCAGATAAGGAGACTCATGAGACAGTTTTACCATTCCTTTTTCTGTTGCACCAAAGTCATATTCCCCTTTCTTGAAAGTATACCACATCATTCCATAACCATTCGTAGACCAATAAAAAGGAGTAGGTGAAGCTACTCCGCCATCTGTCCAACTATTTTGGTTCTCAATGGCAATTACTTTATTTTTATGAGAAAAACGTCCATTTTGCACACCCCCTCCATAAAAGTATTCTTCCGGTTTCTCTTTCAAAGTAACTGTTACTTTCTTAAGATCAAATACCACCGGAGCCATCTCTTCAATAACGTATGCATTGGTTGTCAGATTAGCAACTTTCATCAAAGTTGTTTTCTTATCCAATTCAATACGTACTTTTCCGGTAGACACTGCAATGACATTTTTATCTTCTCCTATTATAAACTGAGAAACTTTACGTCTGGGTTGATCAACCAATATCTGTGCTTCAGGAGTTGCTTCAGGATCACGAATAATACCTCCGGTAGGATCCCGAAAAATACGGAATATATTCTCTCCATAAAAATCGATTGTTATCCGTTGTTGATCGGACAACAATACTTCAAAAGTCGTAGGATTAATCTTTTTCACAGCAAGAATGCCCGAAGCTTGCTGATTTCCCGACAAAACATCATCTTTATTGTCCGTTACTGCAAATGTCTGCACTACCGGATACAGGAACAATAATACGATGATACCTTTAAGATATCGTAAATAAGAAGAATAGGTGTTTTTCATTTTTATTATTATATAGTATAGTATCAAATATCAATAGGAAGCCGTAACCGGAATTCCCGTTTCCTTTATCAATTCTACAATCCGGTCTAACTCTTCATGAGTAGCTTTCTGCAAATCATGGTCAGGTGTTTCACGATCAATAGTATATATCATCACTTGCCAGGGGGCAATTTCTTTTACTGCCTCCAGCCAGGGAAGTACAAAATCATCTGTTGTATTATCCACGTCTTTCCCAAGATAACTTCCTTTTAAAAACATAGTTTGAATAATACAATTCCCTTTGAACTCCTTCATCTTTTCAATAATCTGCTTCACTGAATATTTACCATTGGGACGATCCAATAAATGAATATACTCTTCATTCACCGTATCCAATTTTAGAATGTTATTATCTATTTTATTCAGTGCTTCAAAAACAGCCGGACGATTAATGAAGGTAGAATTACTCAATACACTTACTTTTGCACTCGGGAAATACTTATCTCTGAGAACAAGCGTATCTTCTATAATTTCCGGAAAATGAGGATGAGCAGTCGGTTCTCCATTTCCTGCAAAAGTAAATACATCAGGAGTAGGTCCGTTTGCTTGCATATCTTTCAGCTTTTCTTCAAGAGCCGTACGAACTTCTTCACGAGTAGGAAGGGGCTTTCTTGCACGATGATCGGCATTGAAACCACATTCACAATATATACAGTCGAATGAGCAAACCTTACCGTCTGCCGGTAATAAATTAATTCCCAAAGAAACACCCAAACGGCGGGAATGTACAGGACCAAAGATGGGTGAAGGATAGATAATAGTCATTTTATTTAGATTTTGACAATTTACAATTTGACCAATAAACGTATATTTTCATACATCTTAGCATTGGACAAAGATACTTTAAAACTTGATACGTAGTTGCATTTGTATATCTGCTTTTTTATTTCCACGAATTAAATCGTTGCCGGAACCTATCTCATTCCGATTTAAATAAGTAGTTTCTCCAAATTTGGTTATGAACATCCAATGTTCATTCAAGTCATAACGAAGGTGAGCAATACAACGAAACCCCTGTCCTTGAAACGAAGGAGTATAAAATGTATAAAGTAATCCTTTTTCAGATATATATACTCTCGAATCATAATCATCCGTATAAAAGTAACTGCCCTGAACTTCAGCAAACAGCCTGGTTCCGGGCAGTCGATAAGATATCATCTCTGTAGCCTGATATCCTAGGCTAGCAGCTTTGTCCTGAGAATGAAAATGATTATATTCTAAAGTTGTACGAAAAGATAACACCTCATTCAAAGAATAGTTCAAACGATAACGAAGTTGATGATGAAAAACCGGGAGTATAATGCTACCTTTAGTTCCTGTCAGATCCCGTTCCTTTTGTTTATAACGGTATTTTAGATACATCGATAAATTTTTATGTGGAGAAAAAGTTGCCTGAATCAGACCGTCTATCCCATGAGAACCGGTCTTACTGATTCTATACTTTTTCCATGGAAAAGAAAATAAATCGCATGAAGCTAAAAAGTTCCAATAACGAAAAGGGGAAGTTTCAACCCCCAAATAATATCCCTGTTCATTCTGAACTGTACTTCCTTCTCCAAAAGAATGAGCAAACATCGCCCAGTAATCAAACGAATAAAACCGTTGTATCAACATCAAACGAGTTCCTTCCATTAGTGAATACTGCAAACGATTCAAAGAAGCCCAACCTTGTTTTCCTTTAGCTGTCTCTCCCTGAAAAGAAAAACGATGCCATTGATATGCATAATCAATACCTAAATTATAGAATTGATTACCATGAAGATTATACTTGGAATAACCTGTTAATTCCGGTTCATAAGGATGGTTGAAAACATAGTAAATACCTGTGATTCCCAGGTGAATATGTTTATGTTGATAACTTACATTTCCACCTGTTAATTGTAAAGTGAACAAGTTCTTCTTATCCGCTTCCTTTTGACTTCGGTGTAACCCTGCTTTATAAATAGAAGTTATTTTCCTACCTGTCAATACTCCATCCATCGACCGGTGTGAATAAAAGCTGGAAATATCCAACTTTTCAGTAAGAGACACAGTAGCCGCCACTCCCCGGAAATAATTCACTTCATCTGTTGAGGAGTGTTTCTTAATACCCTTTCCTCTGGATATAAATGAAGAAGCATAAACAGTCTTTCCCATCAGATAATCAGTGCTGACTACCAATCCTTGTCCAAAACTTAACCGATAGTTACCAACAGATAATGTTTTCAACCGACCGCAATTTTGTAGTAACAGATAAAATGAGTAATAATCATATCCATAACGGTTATGTAAAGCTCCAAAAGGTTCTCCGGCATCTTTCTCGGCAACTACTCCGGCATAAAGTTGATCGCTATATCGAAAGCCATACTTCACAGAGTTATAAACAGAAGGTCCCAAATAGGTATGTTCATAACCTTTTCGCTTATAAAATGGTATATCCATGCGAGTTAGCACTTCATGCTTTCCATACTTCACTGCATTTTTCAACATACTTTTCCACTGAAAGGAAGATCTATTGTTAATTTCTTCGACACATATAAAAGGCAGTAAATATTGAATGGTTCGCTTATCCATCTCCTCTACTAACTGAAGTTCATAAAGAGTCTTCATCGAGCCATGTACATATATATAAGCTAATAAATGTTCTATCTGCAAATCAGATAAAAAAGGAAATTGTTCCAATTGTTCGCGGGTAGTTACATTCAGATTAACAGGTTCTTGTAAACGAACAGAAAGTTCCTCCAATTCATTTTCCCAATTCTGCTCATTAATAGAGTTATTAATATCATTATTAACAGATAAATCTTCGAGTACATCATCTAGAAGGCTCTCAGGCTGGTCTTGAGCACTACAAGCAGGAATAATCAACAGGCTGTTTATAATACTTATCAACCATAAAAGTTGATTTCTTTTCATTTGAATTTATGTTTCATTTTCCTGTCGTTAAAGGAAAAAGTCCGTGAAGTTACTTTAAATAGGTTAATACCCCAATGAAAAAACAGGATAATAAAAAAAATTTGAAGATAATATCTTATTTTTGTCGTGTGAATAAACGACTTAACATATTATTAATGACAATGTTTGCTATGTTCTGTACACTCTGCGTACAAGCTCAGGAAAAGCAAAGCATTAATGGATATCTGGTTCCAATGTGTATCTACGAAGGTGATACAATCCCTTGGATCCAGCTAAGACCTGTTTATATCTTCCGTCCATTAATATTTAAAAACAAAAAAGAAGAAATAGAATATAACCGACTGGTACGAAACGTAAAAAAGGTATATCCTATCTCTAAAGAGATCCATCGTGCTATCATCGAAACTTATGAGTATCTTCAAACATTACCCAATGAGAAAGCTCGTCAAAAGCATATCAAACGTGTTGAAAAGGGATTGAAAGAACAATATACAGCTCAAATGAAAAAATTATCTTTTGCACAAGGAAAGCTGTTAATAAAGTTAGTAGACAGACAAAGCAATCAGACTAGCTATGAACTAGTGAAAGCTTTTATGGGACCATTCAAAGCAGGTTTTTATCAAACATTTGCTTCCTTATTTGGTGCTAGTTTGAAAAAAGAATATGATCCGTTAGGAGAAGATAAACTAACGGAAAGAATCGTATTAATGGTAGAAAGCGGACAAATTTAATGATATGTTATAAACAAGTATTATATGCTGGTTATTAAATGATTAACATAGATATAAACCACTTATTAACCAGCTGTTATCTTCTTATCAACTAAGCTTCTTGAATAAATCCCAGATTACAATACCTGTTGTCACAGAAACATTTAAAGAATGTTTTGTACCATACTGAGGAATTTCGATACAGCCATCTGAATGATCAATAACTTCTTGTTGAACACCTTTCACTTCATTTCCCATTACGATAGCGTATTTCTTTGTTTTATCCAATTCCAACTTATCTAGCATAATACTACCTTCTGCTTGTTCGATTGAATAAACAATATATCCCTCTTTCCGAAGGTTATCAACCACATCAACAGCGTTATTAACATATTTCCAATCTACAGTAAATTCAGCTCCTAAAGCAGTTTTATGCATTTCGGGATGTGGAGGAACAGCTGTTATACCACATAAATAAATACATTCAATACGAAATGCGTCTGAAGTACGAAATACAGAACCTATGTTATGCAGACTACGAATATCATCCAATACAACCACTAGAGGCAGTTTCTCAGCCTGTTTAAACTCTTCCGCAGTAATGCGGTTCAACTCAGTTATCTTTAGTTTTCTCATACAGCTATTTCATTTAATACATTCCAGTCACAAAAGTAATTCTTTTCTGTTAAGAGAGATGTTGATAACGGTTTAAAACCTGTCAAAACAATCAGCAAAGATTTTAAAAAATAATCCTTGCATTATTCAAAAGAAGGTATAGAAGAGTATCCTAATTAACATTCCAAAAAAGTAAACCATAACTTTCTACCTCACCTTAAACACATTTTTCATCACTTACTTAGCTGTTTATATCTATAAAGTTTTTAACTTTGCATCTTATCAACAGAGAGTGAATAGCTTTTTCTTGTTCTACCGAAGCTTTATGATAATGAAGTATATAGATAATATATAATCTATTTTTCATCCGTTCATAATGAACTAATAAAGTTGAAGTAGGAACTAATAACTTATCCGACAAGAAAAACAGGATTTTTTTCCTAACACTATTAACAGGCTATTATCACTAACAAAAGTTTTTTTTTAAAAGGAAAGAAAAAAGAATATTATTATGAATGATCTAATAAAAGCTATTAACGAGCTGAAAAAAGAAAAGAATGCAATCATTCTGGGCCATTACTACCAGAAGGGTGAAATACAGGATATCGCTGATTACGTTGGCGACAGTCTGGCGTTGGCTCAATGGGCAGCAAAAACGGAAGCAGATATTATTGTGATGTGTGGTGTTCATTTCATGGGTGAAACAGCAAAGGTGCTTTGTCCTAATAAAAAGGTGTTAGTTCCTGATATGAATGCCGGTTGTTCACTGGCAGACAGTTGTCCGGCTGATAAGTTTGCACAGTTTGTCAAAGAGCATCCGGGATACACTGTTGTCTCATATGTTAATACGACGGCTGCTGTGAAAGCGGTAACAGATGTAGTGGTAACTTCTACCAATGCAAAGCAGATTGTAGAAAGCTTTCCCAAAGATGAGAAAATAATCTTTGGACCGGATCGGAATCTGGGTAATTATATCAACTCAGTTACGAACCGTAATATGTTACTTTGGGATGGTGCTTGCCATGTGCATGAACAATTCTCTGTGGAAAAGATCGTGGAATTGAAAGCGGAACATCCTGACGCAATTGTATTGGCTCATCCCGAATGCAAAAGTACAGTGTTGAAACTGGCTGACGTGGTAGGTTCTACCGCAGCTCTGTTAAAGTATGCAGTGAACCATCCGGAAAAGAAATATATTGTTGCTACCGAATCGGGTATTCTGCATGAGATGCAAAAGAAGTGTCCACAAACTACGTTTATTCCTGCTCCTCCGAATGATAGTACGTGTGGATGTAACGAGTGTAGCTTTATGCGGTTAAACACGTTAGAGAAGCTTTATGAGTGTTTGAAGAATGAGTCTCCTGAAATAACAGTAGATCCGGAGATAGCAAAAAAAGCAGTAAAGCCTATTCAAAGGATGTTGGATATTTCGGCAAAGCTGGGATTGTGATTGCATTGATAATGGACCGATGAATGATTAATAAGTTCATATCACAGTAGTAAAACGGTTACCTTCATCGTCATGTTTTTGCATATTTCATTGATATATAGTAAATTATAATGAAGCTTCTTTTTTATGACATTTTAGTCAGTAGATGTTGTCGTAATAATTACTTATTTTTGACCAATAATGTAAATAAAAAGATACTTCATTATAATAGGTTGATATTTAGTGTAATAACTAAAAATATGACGATGAAGGTAAACCATTATTCATTTGCTAAAATAGTTGATATTTGTTCAAAAAAAGATTTTGATGTTTGTATAAAACTATAATAATGTTTGAAAAAAAGATCGAAGTGATTGAGTTTAAACTTCCCATAGTTTTTTTTTAAGTATATCTTTTAGTGGAAAGATACAGTCAATCGGACAAAATTTACCTGTTGATTATAGAAAAAGAAGCGGTTGTTTTACTTGACTCTAGTATATCTTTTCTTCAACTCTAGTATATCTCTTACTTAGTTCTTCTATATCTTTTGACTAACTCTAGTATATCTTATTGAATGTTCTTATAGATGTATTATAGGTATATTCGAAAAAAAGAATATACCCCTGCTGTTACGGTTTGGATTGCTTTATAGTTATCGTATACCATGTATTGTGACAGAGTCTTTCTACCTGCAGGTAAATACTTTTCCTGTTTCCATACCTCCTGTTGCAACTATTTGTGTATCAATGCAACTGAAGTTGTGATTTCTCCACTTTCAATTTCACGATTTCTCAATACAATCTACGACTGACAATCGAAAGAATACTAACCAAAAAATGAACTTGAAACGGAAAAGTTATGGATAAGATCAATTATGAATAAAGCACGTTAGGCAAAATGACTGCCAAAAAGAATGTAACGCGTGCTACAGAAACTCTTGTGTATAATATTCGTGGATGGATGACAAGTCTCCAGAGTCCTTACTTTTCACAAACGTTGCATTACAGCGATGGAATGGGAACACCCTGCTACAATGGAAATATAAGCAGTATGACATGGAAAGCAGGAAGCGAAACTACATTGCGAGGATATAAATTTACATATAATGGGCTCTCCCGGTTAGATGAAAACGATGGATATTTAACAGTTACAGATGCCAAAACACACTATTTTATACAGGCTCCCTGATTATTTGATTGGTACTAACATTGTTCAGATTAAGGGTAAGATGGTAGGCAACTCATGGAAACTTGTAAGTGAAATGAAGGAACAGTTCAAGAATTACATAAGCAGTTATCAATTGCCGGGCAACCACACTAAACTTTACTTCCGCTTGAAAGGTACAAATCAGACTGGTGCTTCAATTACCATTGGTACAGATTATAAACAGCAGGAAATTAAATTGACTACTCCGTTTGTTAAGAATGAAACTTCTCGTGGCTACAATATTGAAATGGTAGCTGACTTATCAAATGGTAAGGAATGTGTGAAAGCTAAATCTGTAGTAACTATTACTATCACCTGAAATAGCAACTATTGAAGCTGAAGGTAATATTACTATTTTGTCTACTGAAAATAGTAAGAATTGATACAAAATCGGTACAAATACCGATCTGTGATAGGAAAAACGAAGGGTATTGGCAAGAATAATACCCTTCCCAATTAAACTTCAAAGAATATAAACCTGTTTTTGCGAAAGCCCAGACTTTATAACTTACTCTTTACCGAGGATACTTTTGTTCCCCATGAGTATCCTCTTTTTTATATTATACCAACAACCGCTTAATCCCAAGGAGATATTATTTAAAATCTTATTTTACACTTATCTTCTACTACCACTCTCAATTTACAAATAAATGTTATTAGAAAAACTCACCGACTTTTCATAAAAAAAGAACAAAATAAAATAAAGAAACAACATAGAGAAATAAAATCACATTAATATTAATCACAATATCAATAATAGAAGAGTATTAGTTATATATTGTTGTTTTTGATAAAAACTTAATTTTTTATATTGTTAATACAATATTTTTATATCTTTGCACATACTCACAAATAAAATATAATAAATATGAAATTAGGAAGACAAAATTATGTAAGAAAGAGGTTGAAGTTTCTTGGAATCTTTTCCCTATTATTTCCTCTACTCTTCTCATGTAAAGATTCTGATTCGGCCGAGAACCAATTCAATCCCAATGCTCCTGTAGAAGTTAATGCTATCATTCCAGAAACCGGAACTGTAGCTTTGCCACTTGTTATTCATGGGAAAAATTTCGGAGCGGACAAATCCAAAATCAAAGTTTACTTTGATGATGTTCAAGCCCAAATCATTACTGCTAAAAGCGAACACTTGTATGTGTTAAATCCCCGACAAACGGGAGGAGAACACATCGTTAAAGTAATTGTCAATGACAAAGAAGGGGTATTAAAAGAGAAATTCACTTACATCGTAACTTCTTCTGTTACAACCGTTGCCGGTAGTGGCGAATATGACGTTATTGACGGAAATGCATTGGAAGCTGCATTCGCATCTCCTGAATACATCGCTGTAGATGATAAAGGCAATATCGTTGCTTCTGACTATAGAGGTAATTACTTAAGATTAATTTCCATAGAAGAAAGTAAAGTAACTACGCTATTTGAAGATGGATCCATATACGGCTTGAGTTTTTCGCCAGATTATTCAACTCTTTACATAGGAATGGAAGGAAGTAGTATAATGTCCAATGAGTTAGACTGTAAGTCCAGTTGGTTACGTTCTGTTGTACCAAATACCATTGGTATGGAATATGGCTCTGCTACTACAGTAACTGACTCTAAAGGTAATGTATATTATATTGGTTATAAAGGAGAAATTGCCCAAAAAAACATTGAGACAGAAATGATCACTATGATTGGTAAAATTCCCAGTGATCTCATTGATATTGAAGCTGACGGAAGTGGTGTAGATTATTATGCAGCGTATAATCCTAAAGATAATCATATCTACATATCTACTAGATTTGAAAATGTAATTATTCGTTTTGAAGCAGACATTAAAACATTAGAAAATGACGATTTTGAGTTATATGCTGGAACATTGAATCAAAGCGGAATTAATAATGGTCCACGCCTAAGTGCAACATTTTATGAACCTAGAGGAATGGCATTCGACAGTAAAGGTAATATGTATATAGCTGATTCCAAAAACAATGTTATTCGCATGATTAATCCAGAAGGAGAAGTCAGCACATTTATAGGAAATCCAGAAGGTGGACATAAAGACGGAAGTCTAGAAGAAGCATTATTTTACCGTCGTCCCTATGACATAACTATATCTCCTGAAGATTTTATCTATGTCGCAGATGCTGGAAATCATCGTGTTCGATGTATTGCAATTCAATAGTTAATTTAGACTGAAAGAAAAATGAAAAAAAACACATATATCCTTCTTGCATGTCTTTTACTCTGCCTTTCTAATACAATAAAGGCGCAAGAAACATCATTCAATCTCACTGGTGTTGTTACATCCAAAGGAGAGTTACTTCCCGGAGTAAATATCCATATTAAAAATAAGCCTGGTGCAGGTGTTGTCACTAATCTTGATGGAAAATATCAAATAAAAGTACAAATATCTGACGTATTAGTTTTTTCTTTTATTGGATATAAATCTCAAGAAAAACTAATTAGTCAAAAGACCAGTAAACTGGATATCGAATTGGAAGAAGAAACTGGAAAAATTGATGAAGTAGAAATAGTAGCTTATGGCAAACAAAGAAAAGTGAGTGTAGTGGGAGCTATTTCGTCCATCAATATAGATGATTTAAAAAGCGCACCAGTTACATCAATGTCCAATGCCTTAGCCGGAAGAATGGCTGGTATCATCGGAGTACAGCAAAGTGGAGAACCTGGATCGGATGTTTCAGAATTCTGGATTCGTGGTATCAGTACTTTTGGGGCAAAATCAACTGCTTTATTCCTGATCGATGGAGTAGAACGTACACAAAACGACTTCAACAATCTTCTCCCAGAAGATATAGAAAGCTTTTCCATTTTGAAAGATGCCTCAGCTACAGCTGTATATGGTGCCCGTGGTGCAAATGGAGTTGTATTGATTACCACTAAAAGAGGAAAGGAAGGAAAAATGTCTATTAGTGCTAATGTTAAAACAATGATTGAATATCTTCCCAGACTCCCTAAATATCTAAAAGCTTATGATTATGCTAATTTGGCAAATGAAGCAAAGGTAGTACGTGGAGAAGTACCTCTTTACGATGATAAAATGTTTGAAGTAATAAAATACCATTTGGATGACAACTTCTACCCTGATATTAATTGGCAGGATGAGATACTAAAAAAATCAACTTTTGGTTGGCAAGCAAACTTGAATATCTCTGGTGGAGGTAGTATTGCACGCTATTTTATGAGTCTCAACTATAGAGGTAACGATGCAGCTTACAAAGAATCAAATATGCACAAATACAATACCAATGTCAAACGTCACCAATATAGCTTCCGTTCCAATATCGATGTAAATGTAACAAAATCGACAATCATTAGCCTGAATCTGGCTACTACTATTATCGATATGAATCGACCGGGTATTGGAACAACAAACAATATATGGAGTGCACAAGCAAATATGAATCCTTTAAATGTACCTAAAGTATATACTAATGGACAATTTCCAGCATACGGAAAAGATGATGCAACATCTCCATACGTTCTATTGAATGAAACCGGATACGTTAGTGAATATAACAACACACTGCAATCGACACTAAAACTGAATCAAGATTTGGGAATGATAACCAAGGGGTTAAGTTTTGAGGCTTCCATATCATTCGACTCCTATAATTATCATAATGGAGAACGAAAGAAAATGCCGGAACTATACAAAGCAATCGGATACAGTTCAACTGGTAAATTGCTCACTGAAAAAACCGTAGAAGCTCAACCCATAAAATATACTCCGACTTCGGGAGGCAACCGAAAAGTTTATGCTGAAGCACGACTCCATTATGAACGAATGTTTGGATGGCATAGAATTGGAGGATTATTTCTATATAACCAAAGTAGCTACAACACAACAACAGCCAAAGACGAAATAAGCTCCATTCCGGTACGTACACAAGGAATTGCAGGAAGACTAACTTATTCATATAAGGATATTTATCTCTCTGAATTTAACTTTGGATACAACGGTACAGAAAACTTTCCTAAAGGACAACGATTCGGTTTCTTCCCTTCCATCGCTTTAGGATGGGTAATTAGTAACTACGCAGCAATACAAGAAAAACTACCCTTCCTCAGACTGATGAAGATAAGATATTCATTTGGTCTGGTAGGTAATGATGAATTAAATCAACGCTTCCCATTCCTTACTTATGTTGGCTCTACTGATGGATATGCATTTGGTGATCGTGGAGAAAACTCGTTTGGAGGTATCGGTATTACTCAACAAGGTTCAGAAGGATTGCAATGGGAAAAAGCTGTCAAACATAACATAGGACTGGACATCACATTATTTGATAAGATATCCATGGAATTTGATTATTTCCATGATATAAGAAGTCGTATTTTTATGGAACGTACCCAACTTCCAGATATCATGGGTATACCAACTACCCCTTACGGAAATGTAGGTAAAATGAAAAATTACGGATATGATGGAACACTCAGTTATCATGACAAAATAGGTGATAATTTTTCCTATGAATTAAGAGGTAATTTTACAATTACTAAAAATAAGATTTTAGAATATGACGAACCAAACTATAAATATTCCTACCTAGCCAAAAAAGGACAAAGTCTGAATATAACTTATGGATACGTAGCACTAGGATATTTTCGTGATGAAGATGATATTAAAAATAGTCCACAACAATTTGGCAATGTAATGCCGGGTGATATCAAATACAAAGATATCAATGGAGACAACGCAATCACACAAGAAGATATCGTACCTATTGGAAACTCAAATATCCCACGTATCCAATACGGATTTGCAGGAAATTTTTCTTATAAGAATTGGGACTTGGGTATTTTCTTCAGAGGTTCTGGAGCTTCGGATTTCTTTTATGGAGGGCAAGCATACTTCCCGTTCCAGAATGGGGAGACAGGAAATATTCTTAGTATAGTCAATGATCCGTCAAACCGCTGGATACCTGCTTCTTTTTCAGGAGATAAGTCTACAGAAAAACCCAATGCACGTTTTCCACGATTATCTTATGGTACAAACAAAAATAATTTTCAACAATCAACCCATTGGTTAGGGAATAGTGCCTTTTTACGATTGAAAACCATAGAAATCGGATATACTGTGCCAAACAAGCTATTGCACAATATATATATGAAAGGATTACGAGTATCAGTGATTGGAGATAATCTACATGTATGGGACAAGGTGAAAATATGGGATCCGGAACAAGCTGATAAAAATGGCGCAATCTATCCACTCACACGTTCCTTTACCTTAAACTTACAAGCTTCATTTTAAAATTTGAAATTATGATAAGAAAAATTATATATTTACCGTTCATTTCCTTGCTCATAGGATTATGTACATGTTTCATACAATCCTGTAACTATCTGGATATTGACCAGTATATCAATGATATGCAATCATTGGACACTGTTTTTCAGAAAAAAGGACTAACAGAACAATTCCTCTATAATGTATACAGTTACTTACCAGCCCCCGGTCAAACATGGGATGGGGATAATTCCAAATCTATTCCATGGATATTATGTGCAGATGAGGCATTTAATGTAGAACCTAATGGTGTTAATAACTTTTGCAATAACATTTTCACAGCTAATAATGAAGAGTTCATGAAATGGAAAAGATATTATGAAGGTATACGTAACGCCAGTATTTTCATAAAACGTGCACCAGAGTGTAAAGAGTTAAATACTATACAACTCCGTGAATATATAGGTGAGGCCCAGTTCCTTAAAGCTTATTTTTATTTTGAACTCATGAAACAATATGGTCCGGTATGCTTAGTACCAGAAGATGGTTTTACATTGGAACAGCCCATAGAAGAAATTCTGATCACCAGAAATTCTTGGGACGAATGTGTAGATTACGTCAACAATCTTCTTCAAGAAGCAGCCCAAAAATTACCAGACGAACGACCTTCATCAGATTTTGGAAAACCTACCTCAGGAGCAGCACTTGCTGCCAGGTCAAGATTACTTCTTTATAGTGCAAGTCCTTTATTCAATGGAAATACATCTTATGCCGACTTCAAAGATAAAAAGACAGGTATAAATTATATAAACCAGATCAAGGATGAAAGCAAATGGGCTATCGCAGTTTTAGCAGCTAAAGAAGTGATCAATAAAGGAAAATATAAACTCATGAACGTCCCTAAAGATGAAAAAACTCCTGAATTACCTAAAAATGTAATATCTGATCCGGATTTTTACAATCAATATCCTAATGGAGCTGCAGGCATCGATCATTATTTATCTTATGCCAATATGTTTAATGGTGCCGTCAGTGGTTCAAAAAATACTGAAATAATTTTTGCAATGCCAGGAATAGGAATAGACCAATATTGCGCCCCCAATAAAATGAGAGGATACAGTAGCTACAATGTTACGCAAAAACTAGTAGATGCATATTATATGATTAATGGGAAAACAATTGAGGAGGGAGGAAGTGATCCAGATTACCCATATACTACAGAGAAATCCAGTTCTAGCACTAATTTTTCAGGTTACATACTTCCTTCAGGTGTATATGGCTGGTATCTAAACCGTGAAATGAGATTTTATGCCACAATAGGGTTTAACCGATCTTATTATATTGGTTCTTCAAGTCCAAGAAGCGCTTATAAAAATTTTGAAGCAGAATTTCATTCTGGAGGAAATTGTACAGATGCCGTTTCAGGAACATGGATGACTGATCGTTTCAGATATTGTATGACTGGCTACTTATGCCGTAAATTCCAACATTCTGAGGATGTATTCGGAGGTAGTTATTATGGTTCGGTTAAACCTAAAGTATGGATAGACTATCGATTAGCTGAAATCTACCTGAATTATGTAGAAGCACTAAATGAACTAACGGGTTCTCATACGATAGGAGAACAAACTGTTTCTCGTGATCCATCGGAAATAAAAAAATATTTCAACATGATTCGTTACCGTGCCGGGCTACCGGGAATTACACTCTCAGATGCAGATAATGTAGAGAAAGTTAGACAACTCATACGGAAAGAACGCCAAATAGAATTAGCTTGGGAAGGACACCGTTATTTCGATGTACGAAGATGGAAAATTGCTATCGAAGAAGAAAATGATAATGTAACAGGAATGGCTGTCAACAAAAAAGAAGATGACGGTTTTTATCGCGTCGTACAAGTAAAAGAAGTGGCATACGCCTACAAAAGGTTTAGTTCACGAAAAAACTTTTGGCCGATCCCTCAAACTGAAATCACCAAAAATACGAATATAATTCAAAATCCCGGATGGGAATGATAATACAAAGAGAAGAATATGAAAAAAATATATTTTTTAGCGATTTTAGGGATTGCTTCCCTATTTACTTCGTGTTCGAATAAAGTAGACTTTGGAGAACAATATAAAAAGATTGTATATATTGTCAATAGTAAAGATGCATTGTATTATGCACAACACGATGCAACTAATGCTAGTAAAGGTAACATCAGTGTATATACTACAGGTTCCGAATTACCTAATCAAGATATTCGAGTATCCTACAAAGTAGACGAGAAAGCTTTAGATAGTTTCAACCAAAAAGAATATGGCGACCGGAGTGAACTGTATTTTTCTTTGATTCCTAAAGAATTATATTCTTTTGAAACGGCAGATGTTACAATTAAAAAAGGAGAACCTTACGGTTGTTTGAATTTTACAATCAACACACTTGCATTACTTCCCAATAAAGTATATATACTACCTATTACTATATATGAAGCACAAGGTGCTGAAATAAGCGAAAATCTACACACAATCTTATATGTAATTCAAATAAGAAACATATATGCCGGCAACTATATATCATCATGTACTATCAATGGTACAGCGAAAGGAGATTTTAACAAAAAAATTACTGCTGCAAGTAGTAAAAAGATTCTGCTACCACTAGCTAATAAGAGTAATATGTCGAGCAGTAGTACTTTAGATTACAATACAGACTATTACCAAATAACTATTAATGACGATAACACCCTGCTTCTGGAACCTTATTTACAATCAATTATACATCAAGATACAGAAACACAAAGTTATTATGACTCTGAAGAACGTATTTTCTATATTTACTACAATATGGAAGATAAATACGGAGATTATATATCTATTAAAGAAATATTAAAAGCGATTTGATATATGAAACTTTATTTGAAAACAGGTATCAGCCTGACAATTGCATTGACTCTCTCTATGGGAGGAATCGATGCGCAAAATATAAAATACACACTTAATGTTAAAGTAAATAAGCCTAACAGCAAGTTATTTATCCTTCAAAAAGAAAAAAACAATGTACAAATAGACTCCATAGTATCGGCTGATGGCAATTTCCAGACAGAAGGAGAAGTAGCCAATATACGTAAAGCATATCTTTATCTAGTTCCTAAGGAACAATCTTCCAATAATATTTCTTTCAGAAAAGGATTTCCCATATATTTAGAATCGGGAAATATCACTGTCGTTTCTAATGAACCGACATTAGATAACAGTGTATTAGGAGGAACTCCTTCAAACGACGATTTATACACATATAATGATACCAGAAAGACATTCATCACAAAAATGAATCAGCTCGAGAATGATTATGATAAAGCCAAACAAGAAAAGGATATTGCAAAAATGCAAATTATAGAAAGTGAATATGACGAGTTGGAATTGAAATTGAAACAAGCAGATAATGACTTTTTCAACTCTCATCCCAATTCTTTTGTAAGTTTTGACTGGCTAAATTCATCTTTCAACATTGCTACACAGAAATCAAAAGTCATAGCCTTATTCAACCAAATGGGAGAGAATATAAAACAATCAGAAGCTGGAATACAATTTAAGACTAAGTTGGATAACACAAAATCTGTAGAAATCAATGAAATAGCTCCAGACTTCTCAGCCCCTAATCCTGAAGGCAAGGAAGTCTCTCTCAACTCATTTCGTGGGAAATACGTATTATTAGATTTCTGGGCTTCATGGTGTGGACCTTGTCGCAGAGAAAATCCGAATGTCGTAACTGCCTACAATACATATAAAGATAAAAATTTTACTATACTAGGTGTGTCACTTGATAGCTCTAAAGAGGCATGGATTAAGGCTATAGAAAAAGATAATTTAGCATGGGAACAAGTATCCGATCTAAAAGGTTGGAATGCAGCCCCTGCCGCACTTTACAGCGTTCATGGCATACCTTCAAATTTCTTAATTGATCCTCAAGGGCGAATCATTGCAATCAACTTGAGAGGAGAAGAATTATCAAAGAAGTTAAGTGAAATACTTCCATAATAAAGTCTTTATATTTACAAAAGATATTTTTCAGGAACATATCACAAGATCATTAAAAGTAGTGCCCTCTGGTAAAGAGTGGCACTACTTTTTTATAAGAAATAGCAGTCAAAATACTAAAACTCTTCCAAAATGCCTATCTTTGCAATCTAATTACCGATAACTAAATAAAAACGAAATAGATAAATGGCATTGCAATGTGGTATTGTCGGATTACCGAACGTAGGTAAATCGACACTTTTCAACTGTTTGTCGAATGCAAAAGCACAGGCGGCAAATTTTCCTTTCTGTACAATCGAACCGAATGTAGGTGTAATCACTGTTCCCGACGAACGATTAAATGCACTGGCCGAACTGGTTCACCCCCAACGAATCGTTCCTACTACGGTGGAAATCGTAGACATTGCCGGGCTGGTGAAAGGTGCAAGCAAAGGCGAAGGATTGGGAAATAAGTTCCTCGCTAATATCCGCGAGACAGACGCCATCATTCATGTGCTCCGTTGTTTTGACGACGACAATGTGACTCACGTAGACGGAAGTATTAATCCAATCCGCGACAAAGAAATCATCGACTATGAACTTCAGCTAAAAGATCTGGAAACAATCGAGAGCCGCATCCAGAAAGTACAGAAACAAGCACAGACCGGTGGTGATAAATCTGCCAAGCAAGCTTACGATGTCCTTGTTCAATACCAAAAGGCACTCGAACAAGGTAAGTCTGCACGTACTGTAACTTTTGAAACTAAAGATGAACAGAAAATTGCACACGAACTGTTTCTGCTGACTAGCAAACCTGTAATGTATGTTTGTAATGTAGACGAAGCCAGTGCAGTGAATGGCAACAAATATGTAGATATGGTACGTGAAGCGGTGAAAGATGAGAATGCTGAAATTCTGATTGTAGCTGCAAAAACAGAAGCGGACATTGCTGAGCTTGAAACTTATGAAGACCGCCAGATGTTCCTTGCCGAAGTAGGACTCGAAGAATCGGGTGTTGCACGTCTTATCAAATCAGCCTACAAACTGCTGAACCTCGAAACATACTTTACTGCCGGAGTACAAGAAGTACGTGCATGGACTTACGAAAAGGGATGGAAAGCTCCACAATGTGCAGGAGTCATTCATACAGATTTCGAAAAAGGATTTATCCGTGCAGAAGTAATCAAATACGAAGATTTTATCAACTACGGATCGGAAGCAGCTGTAAAAGAAGCCGGAAAGCTGGGTATTGAAGGAAAAGAATATATTGTGCAAGACGGAGATATCATGCACTTCCGTTTCAACGTTTAACAACTTAAATGAGGAGTGGTGAACTTGGTTTATCCACAATTCATCATTCTTCATTTTTAATTCTTCATCTATCATGAAATATCTTATCGCAGGAACCGGAGGCGTCGGTGGCAGTATTGCAGGATTTCTGTCACTTGCCGGAAAAAATATTACTTGTATTGCTCGCGGAGCTCATCTGCAAGCCATACAGACAAACGGTTTGAAACTGAAATCAGACTTGAAAGGAGAACATACGCTCGCCATACCGGCAACAACCGCAGAAGAGTTTAATGAGAAAGTAGATGTTATCTTTGTTTGTGTCAAAGGCTATTCCATCGATTCCATTACTGAACTTATCAAGAGAGCCTCACATGAGAATACGGTTGTTATCCCTATTCTGAATGTCTATGGAACAGGGCCACGCATCCAGCGTCTCGTACCGGGTGTTACGGTACTCGATGGTTGTATCTACATTGTCGGCTTCGTTTCCGGTACAGGTGAAATCACTCAAATGGGAAAAATTTTCCGTTTGGTTTATGGAGCACATAAAGGTACTAAGGTGGCTTCGGGCATTCTGGAAGCGATACAGAAAGATCTTCAGGACAGTGGTATCAAGGCTGAGATTTCTTCGGATATCAACCGGGATACATTTATCAAATGGTCGTTTATCTCAGCAATGGCTGTTACAGGAGCCTATTATGACGTCCCTATGGGCGAAGTACAGAAACCTGGAAAAGTACGGGATACATTTATCGGACTTTCTAAGGAAAGTTCCGAATTGGGACGCAAACTAGGAGTTGAGTTTCCAGAAGATCCAGTAAGTTATAACCTGAAAGTCATCGACAAGCTCGATCCTGAAAGTACCGCGTCCATGCAAAAGGACTTGGCAAAGGGACATGAATCCGAGATCCAAGGCTTGTTATTCGATATGATTGCAACTGCGGAAGAACAGGGAGTGAATATCCCCACTTATCGGATGGTTGCAGAGAAATTTACTAAACGTTAATTGTAAAACTGTAAACCAATATACAAAATGAATACCTTATTACTATCTATCAATTGGAATCCGAATCCCGAATTTTTCAACCTGTTCGGCATTTCTATCCGTTATTATGGAATATTGTGGGCAATAGGAATCTTCTGCGCTTATTTCATTGTTCGTTACCAATATCGGGACAAAAAGATAGACGAGAAGAAATTCGATCCTCTCTTCTTCTATTGTTTTTTTGGTATTCTGATTGGTGCCCGTCTAGGACATTGCTTGTTCTATGATCCAAGCCATTATCTAACTAGTGGAAAAGGATTCATAGAAATGTTTATTCCAATCCGGTTCTTGCCGGGTGGAGGATGGAAATTTACAGGTTATGAGGGACTCGCCAGTCATGGTGGAACACTCGGCTTGATTATTGCACTTTGGTTATATTGCCGTAAAACGAAAATGCATTATATGGAAGTAGTAGACATGATTGCAGTTGCTACCCCGCTCACTGCCTGCTGCATTCGTCTGGCAAACTTGATGAACTCTGAAATTATCGGTAAGCCGACAGATGTGCCTTGGGCATTTGTTTTCGAACGGGTAGATATGCTTCCCCGTCATCCGGGACAACTCTATGAGGCCATTGCATACCTGATTCTATTCTTCATCATGATTTTCTTGTATAAAAAATACAGTAGGAAATTACACCGAGGCTTCTTCTTCGGACTATGTCTGGCTTATATCTTCACGTTCCGCTTCTTTATCGAATTTGTGAAAGAAAACCAGGAATCATTTGAAGACGGTATGATGTTCAACATGGGACAATGGCTAAGCATTCCATTCATTATTGTCGGAATTTATTTTATGTTCTTTTACGACCGCAAAAAAGTGTCGGGAAGATGAACATATATAAACATAGAAAACCGGAAAAAAGAAGGGAGAACTAAACGATAAGTTCTTTCAAATAGCTATGTATTAAAATATTACCCGTAGTTAGCCAGTATATTGGTAATAGATAGCCAATATACTGAAACTATGGACAAGATAGGGGCTATTATACTCATTAATTCTGTAAACAATAAAATGGATATACTCTTTATTTGCCTCTAACAATCTTCTTAATATCACTTAGCTTATTCAATGCCTCAATCGGAGTCAGATTATTTACATCCAGATTTAGTATTTCATCACGAATCTGGCAGAGTATCGGATCGTCCAATTGGAAAAAGCTCAATTGCATTCCTCCCCGGTTTTCACTAACTTCAGCCAATGGTTTACCTCCAATTCCTTGTTGGCGATTATCTGATTCCAGTTCTTTCAGAATTTCATTGGACCGCTTCACAATACTCTTTGGCATACCCGCCATTTTTGCTACATGAATACCAAAAGAGTGTTCGCTGCCTCCGCGCTCCAACTTACGCAGGAAGATTACTTTATTATCTACCTCTTTGACAGACACATTATAGTTTTTGATCCGTTTGAAGGATTTCTCCATCTCATTCAATTCATGATAATGTGTAGCAAACAAAGTCCGGGCTTTTGCCTTCGGATGTTCATGGATATATTCTACAATCGCCCAAGCAATAGAAATACCATCATACGTAGAAGTACCACGACCTAACTCATCAAAAAGAACCAAACTACGGGAAGATATATTATTCAAGATATCGGCAGCTTCGTTCATTTCCACCATAAAAGTAGACTCCCCTACTGAAATATTATCACTGGCTCCTACTCTGGTAAATATCTTGTCCACCAATCCGATTTGTGCACTTTCTGCCGGAACGAAAGAACCGATTTGTGCCAACAACGTTATCAACGCTGTCTGTCGTAAGAGTGCCGATTTACCGGCCATGTTCGGACCTGTAATGATAATAATCTGCTGTGTACTATTATCCAGCATCACATCGTTTGCAATATACTTTTCTCCTATCGGTAGCTGTTTTTCAATCACCGGATGGCGTCCCTGACGGATATCCAGTACATCATTATCTTCAATCACCGGACGGATGTAACGATTCTCACGAGCAACATTGGCAAATGACAACAAACAATCCAAACGGGCAATCTGATTTGCATTGATCTGTATCTGAGGAATGAATTCTGTCAATGCCTGTACCAGATCTGTATAAAGCTGAGTTTCTAAAACCAGAATCTTATCTTCCGCTCCCAAAATCTTTTCTTCATACTCTTTCAGTTCCTGAGTAATATAACGTTCCGCATTGACCAATGTCTGTTTACGAATCCATTCCTGAGGCACTTTTTCTTTATGTATATTACGAACTTCAATATAGTAACCGAACACATTATTATAAGCCACTTTCAGACTAGGAATGCCGGTCAGTTCACTCTCCCGTTGCTGAATCTGTAACAGATAATCTTTCCCCGTAAACGAAATACGGCGCAAATCATCCAACTCTGCATTAACGCCATCCTTTATCACACCACCTTTATTGATCAGCAATGGCGGATCGTTTTTAATCTCTTTATCAATCCGGTCGCGAATAGATACACAAAGGTTCAACTGTTCACCAATATTATTCAGACTTGCATTATCTGCTTCCATACATGCCTGTTTAATAGGCTCGATGGCCTGCAATGCTACCTTCAACTGAACTACCTCACGAGGAGACACACGTCCTACAGCAACTTTCGAGATGATTCGTTCCAAATCGCCAATCAAATGTAACTGTTCCTCTATTAATTCCTTAAAATCAGGCTGTCGAAAAAAATATTCCACCACATTCAAGCGGTCATTAATCGGCTTTACATCTTTCAATGGGAATACCATCCAACGCTTCAACAAACGAGCTCCCATCGGACTGATAGTCTTATCGATCACGTTTAACAAACTGCTACCCCCATCGTTCATACTGCCAATCAACTCAAGACTTCGGACAGTAAACTTATCCAAACGGACATATTTATCCTCTTCGATGCGGGAAAGCGCAGTGATATGACCGATCTGTGTATGCTGTGTCATCGTCAGGTATTGCAAGATAGCTCCTGAAGCAATGATACCATTCTTCAGATGTTCTACCCCGAAGCCTTTTAAATTCTTTGTTTCAAAATGTTTCAATAACTTCTCACGGGCTGTGGTCTCTGTAAATACCCAATCATCCAATTCGAAGGTAAAGAACTTGCTACCAAAGTTACCTTCAAACATCAAACGTTTTCCTCGTTCGAAAAGTACCTCTTTGGGAGCGAAGTTATTCAGTAGTTTATCCACATAATCAAAAGGTCCCTCAGCCGTAAGAAATTCACCGGTAGATATGTCGAGGAAAGCCACCCCACAAGAAGCCTTTCCAAAATGAACGGCAGCCAAGAAATTGTTTTCTTTATAGTTCAGTACATTATCATTGATAGAGACACCAGGAGTAACCAACTCAGTAATGCCACGTTTCACCAACTTTTTCGTCAGTTTCGGGTCCTCCAACTGGTCACAAATGGCAACACGCTTTCCGGCACGAATCAGTTTCGGCAGATAGGTATCGAGCGCATGATGAGGGAAACCTGCCATTTCAATTGTCTTGCCTTTTCCGTTAGCACGTTTTGTCAGTGTTATTCCCAGAATCTCGGCTGCCACAATAGCATCCGTTGAATATGTTTCATAAAAGTCACCGCAACGAAACAGCATCACTGCATCCGGATGTTTAGCCTTCAAATCCAGAAACTGTTTCATCATAGGGGTAAGCACTATTTCTTCTTCGTTCACGGTTCTCTCCTTTTCTTCTTTTAAGGTAAATAATTCAGATATCGGAGCAAAGATAATTGTTTTCCGGCAGAGAATCAACGGAATCCTTCTTTTCAATATTCAAAAATTATGTTGAATTCTTTGATAAAAAGAGAGATTTTTCTTAATAAGCAGGAGAAATATCTTAAAACATGTTACAAAACATGCTTTTTTATTTGGATAATTTGCTAATATCATAGAAGTCCGTACCTTTGCAATGTGTTTTTCATAGTATTAGATTTAAGGTTAACAAAGGTTGGAGCAAGGCGTTGCTCCTTTTTTTATGTCCATACGTTTCCTTCTATTCTTTTCTACCAGTTATTATTTCCCAAAGTATGTACAGGAACCTGACAAAAGAAGTACTAGAGTTACTTGAAAGATGTACAACAAGGAAACAAGAGATGTACATTATTTGAAGGAAAGATATACTTGAAAAAACAACCGCTCCTTTTTAAGCATATACTTTTTCAATTTATGGGAAGTTTATTTTCAACTATTCCAATGTTTTTTTCAAACATTCCGATGTTTATAAATAAACTTCTAGATCTTTTTTAGAGAAATAATACTTATTCACCAAAAACGAAATTTTTTTTCTCTGTCATGTTTTTCAATACTTCACTATCAATCAGCAGAATACGATGAAGGATCTTTGTTTTACCATGAAGCGCTTCTTATATGAGGAGGTATCATACGCCCCCTTTTTCCATATCCCCCGGCTGTGCCACATAGTTAAAACGGGCATAATCCATAATGGAAGTAGTCATCCCATTCTTCTGTGTGAACGATGGAGACCGGAGCGAATCGACCGGAATCACAGAAGAAGCACTCATATTATGCATAAATCCGAGACAATGCCCCACCTCATGAGAAACAACATAGCGCAAAGCCTCATCCATTACCACTCTCGGAATAATTTTATGACGCACGCGCTCGTCCGCCTGGGCCGTCTGAATAAACAACCAGTTATTCAATAACTTGATGACATCATGATACAGGTATACGGAAGCATTCAATATTTCTCCACTACGCGGATCAACCCATGACCGTCCCATTGCATTCTCAATAGCAACAGGAGCATAACGGATACATGAATATTTCAGATTGTCAGGATCAAATTCGGGATCGTCTTTCGGAAACTCTTTTGCCTGTATCGCCTGTATAAACCCAATTTTCTCAGACGGCTGATTCCATTGATTCACTGCTTCAAAGATAGACTTCTTCCAACTTTCAGGGAAACAACTGTCTATATAAAAAACAATTGGTTTTACGGGAGTTACTTTTTTACCTACCAGATATCCTTCCAGGTCAGAAGGCTCCAAACGCCAACGATTGGCATAATACACAGGACGCATTGTCTGCTTAGTAGTAGAATATTCCTTTTTGATAGTAGGGAAAATACCGATTCTGCTATCCATCAAGCGAGGACGATACGGAACAGAGTCGAGCAATACAATAGAACGTGTTACTTTCGCTGTGAAAGGTTCGTCTTTGATATCACCTCCTTTTCCACCGGTCAGTGAATAAGTATAATTCAAACTGCTACGGACCGATATATTATCTTTAAATGCCTTGAAGCCATCAATAAAAGAGCGATTACTCTGAAAAGAAGTCGTACGTTTACGTCCACCCGATGTATTCACACTGAATTTATCGAAAGGAGACATCAACTTGTTATCACTTACAAAAAATCGGTAACCTCAAAGACAATTGCCGTACTATCATTATTATAAGCAGCAATGTCAAAAGCCTGCAAAATGGCATCAATATTGCTCATTTCAATGGCTGCTTTCAATCTTTCATCTTTATCATTACTTACATTATCTGTCTGAATCGCCGACAAACAAACTTTATTATTCAATTTGTGAAAACGAAAATGGATAGGTTCAGTCGGTTTAGAGCCAATAATCGCATTTTTATTATCACTGATTTCAGTTACTGTAGACCCCAGCAGCATCTCACGTCGTAACAATGAAAGTGGAAGTTCAAAATAAATTTTCTCTTTAACTTTGTGAACAGTAATAAATCCCTCAGCTTTCGAATGATCAGATAAGAATAGCTTGTCATAAGGTGTCTTTTCTTTTTCAACGACTTCTTTCTTCTTCGACTTTTTGCGTTTAAAGAAAGGTTCATTCGCTGAAATAGATGCTCCCAGCATAGAGAATGCTAGAAGTACAATCCAGATTTTTTTCATAAATGTAATAGTATTAAAATATAGATCATAAAATTAAGAATTAGATCGGTTTGCGAGCTAAATATCCTCACTTTTTCCGTACCTTTTATCTTTCCCACATTTACAACTTATGGCCGTAAGTTCATCTTCATCCATGTGCACGACTTTTTTTCATCGCTATTTACCAATGTTTCTATGTAAGACTTTGTAGACAAGGAAGCACTGATTCGCATATTCTCTTTGCTAAAAGAGTTTTTCAGAGGAATAGAAAAGTTTAACACATACCCACCTTTCACTATATCCGAAGCCACTCTTATCCCAGCTTTTTTTCCAGTGTCCCATTTTCCGCGATTTCCTTTCCATACAGTTACATCGCCATTATATGAGCACCATATCTTATATACTCCTTCTGCCGGCTCTTCCAAGCAACTATCAGTTGTATCCAAATAAAGATAAACCCCACTTCCGGTTTGCGTACCTTTTCCACCTGAAAAGAGTTCAGAGTCTTTCACCTTACAGGTAACATAAAGATGATTTTTATCTTTCCCCACACCAGCACGCAAGTTGGATTTTCCGTAATGTCCGATGAATATGGGATATTCAGAAATTGTAGCGTCCTTTATTTCCAAATTTCTCATTACATGACCTTTAATGAAGCAAGGAGCTTCCCCTCCTCCATAATTACCGGAAGCAAAGGCAACTACCGTATTCGCATCCCAGACCGCCACTGATGGCCATATGGCATGTTTCCCCTTTGCAATAGGGAATGGACGAGTACGGCGTGTGAAGTTACGTGCGTTTTTATCACCAATTGCCACTTCCATAGTACTATAAGGCACTCTATCTCCAAATTGGTCAGCATGACGAGTATCATCTACTTGATAAGAAAGCAAAGTCTCACCGGTTGGGAGAACTCCCAAATAAGGAGCACCCATATAAATCCAGTCTTCGATGGTATCTGCCAGAGCTTTGCTACGATCTGGAGAATCAGCCAACACAGGCAAAGACCAGTTATCTGTTATTTTGGTACGTACCGTATAGGGTTTAAAAGTAACAAAACCACAATCTTCGATGACACAGACAATCTCATCTCCCACTATCTTACTTACCGGCATTCCGTCGCGACTTCCTGCCCGAAAACAAACTGTTTTATAACCTCCCCACGACTTACCATTATCCTGTGAAGTTAGCATTGAAATTTCTTGTTCATTGGAGTGAATATAAGGACCTTCATTGGCAAAGTAAATTTGTACGTCTCCATTGGGCAACTGAAGAAATGAAGGTTCCCAACAACCATCTGTAAAACGTGGCTGTGCTTCATAAACCACTTGCGGATCGCTCCATGTTACTCCATTATCTGTGCTACGGCGTATTACAATAGCAAAAGGAGCGATTTCAGCTGTTTTAGGACGATAATTACACGCAGCCAACAAATCACCATTAGTCAATTGGTAAATCTCCGAATTAGCAATATGTATCCATGCACTGCCTTTCTCATTCGTAAATTTATGAGAATGGAATAATGTGACAGGTTCACTCCATGTCACCCCATCATCGGTACTGCGTCGCATTGCATAACCTGTCGTATAATCTTCGTATACTGCCACCACCGAATGATCTTGCAAACGAATAGAACGGGGATACCCCCCTTTCGGTGACAATTGTTGAAGAGTACTATAATCCCACCCTATACGAACCCCGTCAATTGGATTTCCTTTTTTAGGTTGATACAAAGTTCCTAATTTATCTCCGGAACCATCCGGGGATTCCCATAAGCAATCAATACGGATAGACTTAAACAGATGAGGGTTAATAAGTATATTTTTGTTGTTTTCATAGTTCGTTATATTGAGAATTAATAAAAGTCCTGTTTCAACAGTTTGATTCTACAATTTTGCTACTTCTTTTCAGCCAGATAAACTCCTAACAAGATACAAGCAGCACCAGACAGAGCAATCGGAGTAATATGTTCCTGCAATATCAATGCTGAAGCCACCATTGTCACCAATGGATTCAGATATATATAATTAGAAGCTCTCACTGTTCCCAATTGTTTCAGTACCACATTCCAGAGAATAAAGCAAACCAATGAAGCCAATACTGCCAGAAACAACAGATTCAATAGAACAGTCGGTTGCAAAAGCATACTGAAATCAGATCGCAGCGGATGGATACAAAAAGCAGGAAGAATGGTCAGCACTCCATAAAAGAATATCTTACGGGTAATAAATACAGTAGGATAACGCCCTGCCATCTTCTTAATAATCAGACTATAAAATGCCCACGACAAAGCTGCAAGTAAAGTCAGCAGATCTCCAACAGGAGATATTTTGAGCACTACACTCCCATTGAAAACAACAAGTCCTACCCCGACCAATGCCAACAATGATCCACCAATTAAACCTTTAGTCGCTTTCTCATTTTTATAAAACAATAAGGAAAGAATGGTAGTGAGCAACGGAGCCGTACAGATAATAAAAGACACATTCGAAGCTTGCGTAATCTCTAACGCTGTGTTCTCTGTAAAAAAGTAAAGAGAACCGCCAAAGATACCTCCTGCCATTAACCAAAGTTCATCTTTCCAACTATTGATGAAAAGCCGGCAGGGAGAAATAAACCAAATACCTATATAAGCAATAAGAAAACGATAGAAAAAGATTTCCTGCGGAGTCAATCCATGTTGAATCAATATTTTGGTGGATATAAAAGTCAATCCCCAAATAGAGACTGTCAATATTGCAACCAGATGATAGTATCCATGCTTGAATTTCATACACTGTTGATTAGAGGGAACAAAAATAATAATAAATGATTGATTAGGGCATATGTTATACATAAAAAGGTTCATTCAAATCAGGTATGTAGTTACATTATTTTCCTTCTGACATCATCACTGTGTTTCTGGATAATACTCCCTAAATAGATATCCGAAAAATAATGGATAAAAAACAGTAAATCTATATGTTATGCCAACTTTTCTGTTTTAGATAGCAAAACTAATACATATATCCTTATTTTTAAAGTCGTTATACCCGCGACACAGAATGTAAACAAGAGTTAATTCTTATTCATTTGGATATCATCATCGTTAATATATTGTAATATATCAACGAATCTACTCAATAAATGATATAAAATCATACATTTATAAATAATTTTCTTACGCAGAAAATTCATTTTATTTTTAAATCTTATCTTTTAAATGATATTATGGTCAAAGGATTTACTGTCATAATGCCCACATATAATCAAGCCTCTTTTATACGTAGAGCAATTAATAGTTTGTTAAAACAAACTTATTCAAATTGGGAACTAATTATAATAAATGATGGTTGTACAGACACAACTGAAGAATTTATTTCTGATTTTCTGAAAGACCCTAAAGTAATATATATAAAAAATAAATTAAATACAGGATTAGGGAATGCAGTTAATCAAGCATTAGAAATGGCAAATTATGATTATATAGCTTATTTGCCATCTGATGACTATTATGATGATTTTCATTTAGAAACCCTAAAACAAAAACTAGATAAATCTGACAAAATAACATTAGCATTTAGCGGGGTACGATATGATGAATCTGATAGTACCGGCATACTTGTTTATAGAAAATCTATAGGAGTCAGGCCAGGATATAATCTATCTATGGTTCAAGTAGCTCATAGAAAAACAAATGATCGTTGGATAGAGAGAGAAGAGTGTGTGTCAGAAGATTTATTTTTTACTTTTTGGAGAAAACTAACGGATAAGGGAATTTTTGTTTCTACAGATAGAGTAACATGTGAATGGACGAATCATCCAGACCAACGACATAAAATCATTGGTGAAATGTATGGTGGAGGAATAAATATAGACAATATTACAATGTACAACATCCAATTCGTATGCGTGCTACAAACTATAAAACGATTGATGAACCTAAAATATATGAACCTTATCGCAAAGAGATACCTTGCTGTAAAGATTCCTTGAAGATATTACTTGTTGGTGAATTAGCATATAATTCGGAACGGATATACGCTTTTGAGGAAGCGGGACATCGTTTGTATGGATTATGGTCGAAGCCACGATTTTGTTTTTCTACAGTCGGTCCACTTCCATTTGGACACATTGAGGATATCCCCTATAATTGTTGGAAAAATAGGGTAAAAGAAATAAAACCAGATATTATTTATGCACAATTAAGTACGGGAGCTATTGATATAGCCCATGAAGTTTTAAAGTCTAATATTGGTATTCCATTTGTTTGGCACTTTAAGGAGGGGCCACATGAGGCATTGAAGATAGGATTGTGGAGTAAATTAATAGATTTATATACATATGCTGATGGTAAAATTTATCTAAATAAGGAAATTAAAGATTGGTTTGAGTTGTTTGTTCCACAACATATAAAAACAACTCAAACTTATGTGCTTGACGGTGATTTGCCTAAAGCTAATTGTTTTCTTAACAGTAAATTCTCTAAAAAGCTTTCAGCTTCCGACGGAGCTGTACATACGGTTGTCGTTGGTAGAATGATCGGATTATCTCCAAATGAATTGAAAATATTAGCCGATCATAACATTCATATACACGTTTATAATGAGAATCACATTTCAGAAGAGATGATCACATGTAAATATCGCAAGATAGCTTCCAATCATTTTCATGTACACAACCATTGTTCACAGTTGCAATGGGTTACAGAATTTTCTCAATATGATGCTGGGTGGTTACATAGCATTGACAGCAATAATGAACAATCTTTGTTACGTGCTATTTGGTCAGACTTGAATCTGCCTGCACGCATCAATACACTGGCGGCAGCAGGTATACCTATGATTCAAAAATTGAATATGAATCATATTATGGCTATGAAGAATTATATAGAAAAATATAAAATGGGAATATATTACAATACAATTAGTGAATTAATACCACAATTAAAAGATAAAAAGCTAATGGAATGTATTGAAAAAAATGTAAAAAAACATCGTATGGAATTTACTTTTGATCATCATGTACCTTCCTTAATCCACTTTTTCAGAGAGGTTATCAGTTCGTTCAAACATAATTTATAAATATTATGAAAAGTAATTTGCAACGAATAGCTAATACACTGATTTTATATAGCTACCATGTCAATAATAATGGTCTTTATATTGGAAGAACTGGTATTATCCGTTACCTATATAGTTATTCATATTATTCAGAAAATGAATATTACAGTGATTATGCTAGTAATTTACTAGATATGGTGTTAAAAGCTTCAAATGGACTTTCAAACGATTTTGAACATGGATTAACAGGCATTGGATGGATTGTAAGCCGTTTATTAAGAGAAAATCTAGTAGATGGAGATCCTGATACTGTTCTACAAAGTGTAGATAAGAAAGTTTTTGCTCGGATAGCATGCAATCCGGAGACATCACTCTTTGGACATGCCATTTATTTGGTAGAAAGATTAAAAAATAATCCAGATAAACCATATTTGTTAGAACAAATAGATAAAATTTTAAAAATTTGCGAAGATGGATTACGAAATTATCATGGAAAGATTTCACTTTATCATATAAATTCTATTTTATATTTTCTGATTACAATTGATAAACGGAAGGAATATTCTGATAGAGTAGAATATATTAGAATTTTATTACCAAATATTTTAAATAAAATTATAGAACAAGGCCTTTACGATGTAACTGATATATTAATTTTCAACCAATTGATGAAAAGTATAGAAACAATGTATTTATCAAGATGGAATTATATTTGTTTATTCAAATTTCCCAAAATAATTGATTTTACTGATTGTACAGAAAGATATATACACACAGCGAGGATGCAAGAGATCTATTTGGGTACAGTTTTAACAGATCTTCCTTCTATTCAGCAAATTAGCAATTTTATAGACTTAAAACAAAAAAATTTAACTCTTGATGGCTTTCTATTTCAAAAAGGTTTAGCAGGATTAGGTAGCGCTTTATTGAAATCAAATCTAAAACAATTCTAACATGAGAAAGAAACTAACAGAAAACAGCTTTGACGCATTGAAAACTCAGTTCAGAGTTTTAAGTGAAGAAGAACAACGAGCAATTGTTGGCGGTGGATATTTTGATGATTATGGTATTGGTTATTATGACCTTGAAGGTAATTATCACTGGACACGAAGTCGGGAAGATACTTCTGGTAGCTACGGATCTTCATATAACGATTTTTGGGATTCTAGCAATTCAGGAGCTTTAAGTGGCTCTGGAATGTATGAAGATGATCCACACAACGGATATGGTAAAAAAAGTAATCCAATTACGATAGAGGATTATAACTTTTTAGTCAGGAATGATAATTGGCTTGGAGGATTTGTTGAAAATATTGGATATGTAGGAATGTATGCCACTTCGGTAGACTACGGTAACTCCCTTTATACTGGTTCTTGGGTTCGGTATGGTGACCCTGCTTATCCAGTATCTCAATCTGATTTTTTTCAACTATGGAATGATGGAAAATGGATGGGAGGATATGTATCAGGTTTCAATTATGTAGGTCGTGAGGCAACAGAAGTACCGATAATATCAAGTCCCAACACTGGTACTGGAGTCACACCTGTTCAAAACAATGGCGTGAATATAGTTGTTAATAGACTTCAGTATGAGGATAAAACAACTCTTAGTAGTTTTACTGCTTACGCATATAATGAAGCGGGAGATATTATTTCTACGGTGGAAGGAGTATTTCTTGAACGTGGTTTTGATTATGATCTTTGCACTGTAAATGGATCAAAAACTGCTATATCACCGGGAGTTTATAATGTAGAAAAAAGTTCACTTCATGGTGTGCCTGGATACTATGAAGTTGCAGGAGTTGAAGGAAGAAGTGAAATTATAATTCACAATGGAAATACATATAAAAATTCAGAGGGCTGTTTACTTACAGGAGAATCTGGGCATTTCAATCCTTCAACAAAGGAATACGAAGTTTCAGGGAGCAATGATAAATTAGAACAGCTCAATAATCTTCTTAATAATTATGGTGGAGATGGAAGGATTACTATTAGTATAACACTTTAATCAAAAATATACTTGAAATGAAAAATATTTTACTAACTATATTTGTTTTGATAGCGACAAATAGCATTTATGCTCAGTATGTTCCTGTAGATACAGTGAAGCTAAATAAAGCTTACAACAATCTGATAGTTTCGGATAATCGTGAAAATCAAGAAGCATATTTCAAAGCATTTCCTAATAACTGGATGGAATATATTACTACTTATCAATATTATGAAGACAGCTCAAAGGATAAGAAAAAGAACGCACAATATCATCTAGCTTATAAACAAGTGGAAGCCTTTGGTAAATTGAATGTAATTCCTGAAGATACGTATTGCAAGAAATTAGTTTATTTAGCTATTGGTGGAAGAGATGATGCGGACGCTCCTAGTTATTTAAAATCATTATTGTCACAAAAAATGCAAGTAATGTCAAATTGTATTTTTAATATGATCAATAAATTGAAACCTGGACACCAATTTGAATTTTGGGCATTTTATTGGTGGGCACCATATCCAGAAGAAGTAGATATAGTCGAGTTAAAAAAACTCAAAAAACAGTATGAAGAAATTTATCCAACAGTAGTACAAAATATGATTGGTGCCCATAAATATTTTAGTGGTGGAATAAATTTGGTAAGTTGGGGATATCTGGAATAAAATAAAAAATAAGCTTTATGAATGTAAATCATACAGTTTTAACCCAGATTATAGCCTAATACAGTAATAACAAGATGTTATTTAATATTTTTTACATGAGTTTCAGATAAGTACAAAAAGATTGTAATCCAGCTTGTCTGATGATTATAGCCCAATATTATGGAAAGTACCATTCATAGAAGTTTTGCAAGTTAAACTTCTATGAATGGTAAATGGTAATGAGTAAAGGAAACCGTACAGATAATAAAAGACACATTCGAAGCCTGCGTAATCTCTAACGCTGTGTTCTCTGTAAAAAAGTAAAGAGAACCGCCAAAGATACCTCCTGCCATCAACCAAAGTTCATCTTTCCAACTATTGGTGAAAAGCCGGCGGGGAGAAATAAACCAAATACCTATATAAGCAATAAGAAAACGATAGAAAAAGACTTCCTGCGGAGTCAATCCATGTTGAATCAATATTTTGGTGGATATAAAAGTCAATCCCCAAATAGAGACAGTCAATATTGCAACCAGGTGATAGTATCCATGCTTGAATTTCATACTTGTGGCTTTAAAGATGATGCAAAGATACGAGGGAATCACGAATATATAATGCGTTATAAAAGAATATTGAAACGATAATTACATTATTTGGGATTATTCTGATATTATAAAAGACTACTCCTACGTATATTTGCAATGTAAAAAACATTGTTTATAACTAAATCTAATAGAAATGTGCATTCAAAAAATTAAAAGATGGATTAGTACCCTAAGTTTATCAATCATTACCGGAACTCTCTGGTGCCAATCAGCAACAAACTTTTTTCCTGATAAAGACTTGATGACATTTGGTTCCTACTACTATCCCGAACAATGGAATCCTTCACAATGGGAACGCGACCTGAAGAATATGTCAGAAATAGGTATCGATTTTACTCACTTTGCAGAATTTGCCTGGGCTGAACTGGAACCGGAAGAAGGAAAATATAATTTCGAATGGCTAGATAAATCCGTAGCTTTGGCAGAAAAATATGGATTAAAAGTGGTATTATGTACTCCCAGCTCCACTCCACCGGTATGGCTTACTGAGAAGCACCCGGATGTGTTGATGGCTAATGAAATGGGAGTGTCTATCCGTCATGGTCGTCGGCAACACGCCTCATGGAGTAGCTCTGTTTATAGAGATTATGTAAAGAATATCGTCACAAGATTGGCACAACGTTACGGAAATCACCCCGCAGTGATAGGCTGGCAAATAGACAATGAACCCGGACATTATGGAAAAATGGACTATAGCGACAACGCTCAAAAACAATTCCGTATCTGGCTGAAAAACAAGTATTCGACTATCAATAAACTGAATGAAACGTGGGGAACTGCATTCTGGAGTGAGAAATATCAGAACTTTGACCAGATACGTATTCCTAACAGTGGTGAACTGATAGAAAAAGCAAACCCTCATGCCATACTTGACTACAACCGTTTCATGGCAAACGAAGTTGCAGACTTTGTAAATATGCAAGCAGATATTTTGCATAAATACATTGGAAAAAATCAATGGGTGACTTCCAATATCATACCGGTATTTTATCCCGTAGATCCGGCACGTATGGATCATCTGGATTTTACCACTTATACCCGTTACCCCGTCACCGGATATGAAAGAGGCTACGGAGAGCAAGGATTCCGTATCAGTAACATTGAAAGTCTTGGATTCCCTAATGACTTATTCCGTAATTACACAGGAAAACAGTTCGGAGTAATGGAATTACAGCCCGGCCAGGTGAATTGGGGTATTTACAATCCCCAACCTCTACCCGGTGCCATTCGGTTGTGGATGTATCATGTATTTGCCGGTGGCGGTAAGTTTGTATGTAATTACCGTTTCCGCCAACCGTTAAAAGGAAGCGAACAATATCATTACGGTTTGATGCAGACAGATGGAGTGAGCTTGTCACCCGGTGGATTGGAATATAAGCAAACCATCAGTGAAATGGATAAGTTACGTGCTGCCTACAATAAAGATAATCAGATACCTGCATCCATTGCTTCCCGCCGTATCGGTATGATGTTTACAATGGATAATAATATTGAAATGAATTTTCAGCCACAGACTAATCAATGGAATACGATGGGGCACGTACATAAATATTATAAATTGCTGAAATCATTTGCTGCTCCTGTAGATGTGATTTCCGAAGAGGAGGACTTTACCCGTTATCCATTTTTACTGGCTCCTGCTTACCAGTTGCTCGACAATAAGTTAGTTGAACGTTGGAAAGAATATGTAAAGCAAGGCGGACATTTGATTCTGACTTGCCGTACCGGACAGAAAAACCGGGAAGCACAATTGTGGGAAGATTCTTTTGCTGCTCCTATCCATGAGTTGGTTGGAATAAACAATCTGTTTTTTGACCATTTACCTTCTGACTATTGGGGGCATATCAACTTTAACGGTGAATCTTACGGCTGGAATAACTGGGGAGATGTCATGACAGTAAATGAAGGTACTGAGATTTGGGGAAGTTATGCCGACCAATTCTATAAAAATTCTGCTGCGGTTACTCATCGCAAGTTGGGTAGAGGAACTGTTACCTACATTGGTGTAGACACAGATGATGGAAAATTGGAAAAAGCAGTCATGCAACGTATCTACCGGGAAGCAAATGTAGGTATAGAAGACTTGCCGACAGGTGTTTTATTGGAATGGAGGGACGGTTTCCATATTGCTTTGAATTATACTTCCGATACTCAGACTATAAACATTCCGGCATCCGCAAAAATAATGATAGGAAGTGCCTGCCTGGAGCCTGCCGGAGTTGCGGTATGGACTGAGTAATCTTCCACCATTAAAAATAACATTTTCTTTTTCAACCTATTGCCACTCTTCCATATCCTTTTATTCATAGTGCTACAAGTGGTGATAGGTTGATTTTAAACCCATCATCTGATTTATCACGTATCAATTTCCCAATTAATCCTTTTCATACCCCATATAATCTATTAGTTTAGTCCTCAAACATTAACAGAAAAGTTACTCTCTGTTAAGACTTAACTTGTCCTCATCTAATAAAGGACGGTTTACGAGTTATCAGTCGGTTAAAGAGACTGGTAACTCGTAACTATTAAACAACCTAGAATCACTAGTAAACTTTAGAATATACTTTTTACGGAAAGTTATAAAACTCCTCCTTTTTATCAATACAAGCAACAGCCTGTATACGAGCCTGTGGATTCTGAATCGTAAAAGGTTGGTCTGAAACATAATTCCTCATCCGGCAACCTACCAAGGAAACAGTCAGCCGCTTGTCTCCTTTCACCAGCATATAATCAAAAGACTCACCGATATCCGTAAGGGCAGCATTCTTACCCGAGAAAGCCTCTACATTCAAAATCGCCGTATGTCCTTCACCTTCGATTACAAACGGATGAATCTCTTCTATAGTCGCTCCGGTATTTGCAATGATAGATCCTTGAGCAATCTGCCAATTTCTGTTTTTGTTTTGTGTACCCATTTTATGAATACCGATCGTCACACAATCAAAATTAAAATTGGTCAGTTGTCCATACGTTTCCGGCCCCAGCCAGGCTCCACCATATGTTCCGAAAGTAAACACATCCATCATTTGAGCATTATCCGTATGATTAATCGCATACGCAAAGCTTTTGCGGGCAATTACAGCATCTATCACATCACGACTGAACGAACGTCCGAATTCACGCATATTAGCAGGATTAATATGGCAATGCAATATCCGGGGAATATCATAGCAATAATCAATTTTGATAAATTCTCCGCTCAAAGGATAACCATAACAATGTTCGAACAAGATTTGCTCATTGATATTCTTTCCAGTAGAACAAAAGTCCATCGCTACGTATTCGCCATAAAAGGTAAGGCAAGAAAGCGTAACTCCTTGCACATTCTGGTTTACATCCACTTGTATGGTAGCCGGATAAGTGATAATCTTGGAAGAGTCAGTATGAGACTGCTCCGGATACCAGAATTGAATTCCACGAATTTGAGTCGCTGATTCTACTATAATGAACGGTTGGGATTTATCTGTGATTTTAAACAATGAACCCACAGGTTCAGCCTTTTCGGGATGTAGGGTTCCTCTTCCGGTAGGTCCATGTACCCCCATCAGAGAGACATTTTTCTTTAAACGGATTCCTCCTGCTACCGGATAACCACCGGCAACAGGTTCTACCCACAAAGCAGCTCCAGTAGACGTAGCCCAGTCAATCGCTTTTTGTAGATTACCCCGGTTCAGTTCCGGAGTGTTTTCCGGTAATACTCCAAATTCCTGAATACTTTTATTGTTATTCGCACTTACAGTAAATACTAATAAAAGGAATAAAATAAAGAAATAGCAATGTGCTTTCATAAGTATAAAATTATTTATTTAAAAACAGTCAATCTTCTAATAATCAGTCATTGTACACACGATTAATGTACAATATTCGTAAAACTTCAGAATATCTGCAAGCATTTAACGATAAATTTATCAATCACGCAGGCAATATTATTTAACAGGGCAAAGTTTGATAATTCTCTGACCTTTCCATATCCTGATGTCAGGAGTAAAAATGGCAATGGGAGAAAACCTTCACAGTTTCTCTCCCATTAGTTATCCTAATAATGCAATTACAGATCACCTATTGAAATTTTATATTCTAACTTTTATGTGTTGTACTTTCACTTTAATTTGTCCAAATATACAAATAAATATGGGATAACCAAACTAAAAGTCCATTTAGTACAGTAATTCCCGATAAATTTCCTGTTCATCTTATTGTATAAAGGTTTTTGTCCTCTCCACGTGGTTATCTGAAAATAAACACGTAAATTTGCTCCCTAAATTTGAAACAACAATATAAATCACTATAAATAAAAAGTTTATCGCTATGGAGTATAATTTCAGGGAGATTGAAAAGAAGTGGCAGAAACAATGGGTAGAAAATAAAACTTACCAAGTTACGGAAGACGAATCGAAACAAAAATTTTATGTATTGAATATGTTTCCTTATCCATCAGGAGCCGGATTGCACGTAGGTCATCCGCTTGGGTACATCGCTTCAGATATTTATGCCCGCTACAAACGACTGCAAGGCTTCAACGTACTCAATCCGATGGGATATGATGCCTATGGTCTACCGGCCGAACAATATGCCATCCAGACCGGACAGCACCCTGCAATTACTACAGTCAATAATATCAACCGCTATCGCGAACAATTGGATAAAATAGGTTTCTCCTTTGATTGGAATCGTGAAATCCGCACTTGTGATCCTGAATATTACCATTGGACACAATGGGCATTCCAGAAGATGTTCAACAGTTATTACTGTAACGATGAACAACAAGCCCGTCCTATTGAAGAACTTATCAGTGCATTCGAAACTACCGGAACCAAAGGCATGAATGTTGCTTGCAGCGAAGAACTGAATTTCACTGCCGACGAATGGAAAAGAAAAAGTGAAAAAGAACAGCAGGAAATCCTGATGAACTACCGTATTGCTTATCTGGGCGAAACAATGGTAAACTGGTGTCCTGCACTGGGAACAGTGTTGGCCAATGACGAAGTTGTGGATGGAGTCAGCGAACGTGGCGGTTACCCTGTTGTTCAGAAAAAAATGCGTCAATGGTGTTTGCGTGTATCTGCTTATGCACAACGCTTACTCGACGGGCTGGATAAAATTGACTGGACCGAATCTTTGAAAGAAACTCAAAAGAACTGGATCGGTCGTTCGGAAGGTGCTGAAATTCAGTTCAAGGTAAAAGATAGCGATCTTGAGTTCACCATCTTTACTACACGTGCAGATACCATGTTCGGAGTTACTTTTATGGTATTAGCTCCTGAAAGTGAATTGGTATCTCAAGTAACCACACCCGACCAACAAGTGGAAGTAGATGCTTACCTCGACCGTACTAAGAAACGTACGGAACGTGAACGCATTGCCGACCGAAGTGTCAGCGGTGTATTCAGTGGTTCTTATGCCATCAATCCGTTCACAGGCGAAGCAGTGCCCATCTGGATCAGTGACTATGTATTAGCCGGATACGGAACAGGAGCTATCATGGCCGTACCTGCTCATGACAGTCGCGACTATGCTTTTGCCAAACATTTCGGATTAGAAATCCGCCCATTGGTAGAAGGCTGCGATGTGAGCGAAGAAAGTTTCGATGCGAAGGAAGGTATTGTTTGTAATTCACCTCGTCCGGATGTTACTCCTTATTGTGATCTTTCACTGAACGGATTGACAATTAAAGAAGCAATTGCAGCAACCAAAAAATATGTAAAAGAACACAATCTAGGTCGTGTGAAAGTGAATTACCGTCTGCGTGATGCTATTTTCTCTCGCCAACGCTATTGGGGCGAGCCATTTCCTGTTTACTACAAGGATGGAATGCCTTACATGATCGACGACAAAAGCCTGCCTTTGGAACTACCGGAAGTTGCGAAATTCTTGCCAACTGAAACAGGTGAACCCCCATTGGGACATGCTACTAAATGGGCTTGGGACACTGTAAACAAATGTGTCGTGGACAATGAGAAGATCGACAACATTACCGTCTTCCCACTGGAACTGAACACAATGCCGGGATTTGCCGGTTCTTCCGCATATTATCTGCGCTATATGGATCCACGCAATAACAAAGCATTGGTTGATCCGAAAATAGACCAATACTGGAGAAATGTAGACCTTTATGTAGGTGGTACGGAACATGCTACCGGTCACTTGATTTATTCTCGTTTCTGGAACAAGTTCCTGTATGACTTAGGTGTATCGGTGATAGAAGAACCATTCCAGAAGTTAGTAAACCAAGGTATGATTCAAGGACGCAGTAACTTTGTGTACCGTATCAAAGATACCAATACATTTGTTTCTCTGAATCTGAAAGATCAATATGAAGTTACTCCGATTCACGTGGATGTAAACATTGTATCCAATGATATACTTGATCAAGAAGCTTTCAAAGCATGGCGTCCCGAATACGAAACAGCAGAGTTTATCCTAGAAGACGGAAAATATATTTGTGGTTGGGCAGTTGAAAAGATGAGCAAGTCCATGTTCAACGTTGTCAATCCGGATATGATTGTTGAGAAATACGGTGCAGACACACTTCGTATGTACGAAATGTTTCTCGGCCCAGTGGAACAGTCCAAACCTTGGGATACAAACGGCATCGACGGTGTACACCGATTCATCCGTAAATTCTGGTCATTATTCTACAGCCGCACAGACGAATATCTGGTAAAAGACGAACCAGCTACTAAAGAAGAATTGAAAAGCCTTCACAAACTGATTAAGAAAGTGACCGGTGACATTGAACAGTTCTCTTATAATACTTCTGTCAGCGCATTCATGATCTGTGTAAACGAATTATTTAATCTAAAATGCAGTAAAAAAGAGGTATTGGAACAATTGATTATCGTTCTTGCACCTTTTGCTCCACACGTTTGCGAAGAGCTGTGGGCTACGCTGGGACATACCACTTCCGTATGCGACGCCCAATGGCCTGTCTACAACGAAGAATACTTGAAAGAGGATACGATCAACTATACCATCTCTTTCAATGGAAAGGCTCGTTTCAATATGGAATTTGCCGCTGATGCTGCTTCAGACGTTATCCAAGCTGCTGTTCTGGCTGATGAGCGTTCGCAGAAATGGACCGAAGGCAAAACTCCGAAGAAAGTGATTGTCGTGCCGAAAAAGATTGTAAACGTTGTAATCTAACATCTCATTTCATTACAGAGGACACAGAGGACAGAAAGTTTTCTTTTCAAATGATAAACTTCTGTGTCTCCTGTGTCCTCTGTGGTGAATTAAAAAACAAAATATAACTCTATGCGAAGACCAGCAAAAGCGGAAATAATGAGAGAAGTAAAAGACTACTTCTACATCACCCTCGGACTGATAAGCTATTCATTCGGTTGGGCAGCTTTCCTTCTCCCTTACCAAATAACCACCGGGGGAACCACCGGTATCGGAGCTATCATCTATTATGCCACCGGATTTCCTATCCAATGGTCTTATTTCATCATCAATGCCGTCCTGATGACATTTGCCATCCGGATATTAGGTCCGCGATTCAGCATAAAAACAACTTATGCTATTTTCATGCTGACTTTCTTACTTTGGATTTTCCAAATAGTAGTCAATGACTACGTACAAGTACCCAATGTATCGATCGACGGCAAACCTCTTTTATTGGGAGCCGGACAGGACTTTATGGCCTGTATCATCGGCGCTGCCCTATGCGGCATAGGGCTTGGCATTGTATTCAACTATAACGGAAGTACCGGAGGAACAGATATCATCGCCGCCATCGTTAATAAATACAAAGACGTGACACTTGGAAGAATGATCATGATTTGCGATGTATTTATCATCAGTTCCTGTTACTTCGTCTTTCACGACTGGCGTCGCGTCATTTTCGGTTTCGTAACTCTGTTCATTATCGGTGTCGTACTCGACTGGATCATCAATAGTGCCCGCCAATCGGTTCAGTTCCTTATCTTCTCTAAACAATACGAAGAGATAGCCGATTGCATCACGAAAGAAACAGGCAGAGGGGTGACCGTTCTCAACGGTACAGGATGGTATAGCAAACACGATGTGAAAGTATTGGTCGTACTAGCCAAGAAACGTCAATCACTGGATATCTTCCGTCTGGTAAAACGCATCGACCCAAATGCTTTTATCTCACAAAGTTCCGTCATCGGTGTATATGGTGAAGGATTCGACCAACTGAAAGTAAAGTAAACCAATCCACAAGTATTAAACAACCAACATATAAAGCCCATAGCCTTATGAAACGTAAACTCGTATTTGCTACCAACAACGCTCATAAATTGGAAGAAGTAGCCGCCATCTTAGGTGATAAGATCGAACTACTTAGCTTGAACGATATTAACTGCCACACAGATATTCCCGAAACAGCCGATACGCTCGAAGGAAACGCCCTGCTAAAGTCCTCCTTTATCTATAAGAACTATGGTCTGGAGTGTTTTGCCGATGATACCGGTCTGGAAGTGGAAGCACTGAACGGAGCTCCTGGAGTATATTCCGCCCGATATGCAAGCGGAGAAGGGCATGACGCACAAGCCAATATGCTCAAGCTGCTTCATGAGATGGAAGGAAAAGAAAATCGCAAAGCCCAGTTTCGTACTGCTATTTCGCTGATTCTAGACGGAAAAGAATATCTCTTTGAAGGAGTGATAAAAGGCGAAATAATCAAAGAGAAACGTGGTGATTCAGGTTTTGGCTATGATCCTATTTTCCTACCCGAAGGATACGATCGGACTTTTGCTGAACTGGGAAATGACATAAAGAATAAAATCAGCCACCGAGCTTTAGCCGTACAGAAACTCTGTGAGTTTTTGCATAGCTAAACAATATGATACAGAGTTTTTTATAAGATATTTGTAATCTTCCCAAGAAAATTATTACTTTGCAAAAAATAAAAATAAAGTGCGATGAAGAAAATTACATTATTTACTTTTATTACATTGCTTGTGTGTACTTCATGTGTGACTAAAAAGAAATACATGATTGCAGAGACCGGACGTATAGCAGCTATTGCAAGTGGAGATAGCCTGTACGGACTATTATCAGACTGCCGAAATAGGGGAACACAAATGTCGGCACAGATTAAAAATCTTATGCAGGATACCACTCGAATGGGAAACAGTATCCGTGAATTTCAAAATATGCTGAGCAGTAACATGACCCAGCAGGAGAAACTGAATGCACTATTAAACCAGAAAAAAAATGAGCTCAATGAAAGAGAACGTACTATCAATGAGTTACAAGCTATGATTAAATCACAAAATGATAAAGTACAACACCTACTGAATAGTGTAAAAGATGCATTGTTGGGATTTAGCAGCGAAGAACTCACCGTTCGTGAAAAAGACGGAAAGGTATATGTAGCTATGTCCGATAAGCTTTTGTTCCAGTCAGGAAGTGCCACTCTTGACAAACGTGGTGAGGAAGCACTTGGCAAACTGGCTCAAGTACTGAACAGACAGACAGATATTGATGTCTTTATCGAGGGACATACTGATAACAAACCTATCAATACGGCAATATTCAAGGACAATTGGGATTTAAGTGTACTTCGTGCTACATCTGTTGTACGCATCCTGACCAAGAAATATGATGTTAATCCGTTACAGATTCAACCTAGCGGAAGAGGTGAATTTATGCCTGTTGCTGACAATGAAACAGTAGACGGAAGAAGTAGAAATCGCCGTACGGAAATCATCATGGCACCGAAGTTGGATAAGTTGTTCCAGATGTTACAGAATTCAGAGGAAATTAAATAAATATTTCATTGAAAATTGAGGGCATAGCGATAAAAGCAGTAATTTTATAGTGTTTAAACATATGATTGCTAATTTTTTATCGCTATGTTTACCGACAGCAAAGTAACATCACATCCGGTTCATTAAAGCAGATTGTTTGGATGTGTTGATTTTGCCAATATAACGCAATCGGCCTATTATAGGCAAATAATGTACCTGTATAAAGAGTTGTGTAGGTAAGAAAATAGATGATGAAACGTAAGGAAAATAATAAGCTGATGTATAATGATGAGTTGGTAACTCTATTGCTCGTTAAAACATAAAGAATAGGGAATCAATAAGATTTTACTCAGGCAAAAAAGCAACCTGTACGCAAGTTGCTCCATGCATTTCTCTAATTATTTGGAACGGAGAAGCTATACTTACTTTCTATTTCATGGAAGTCTTACATACTGTATTTAATATCCATTCTGTTATATCTTTCAGAACTTCCGGACTGATTGTTTCTTCTAAATCTCCGTATTCAAGGTGATTACATGTTCGGCAAGTCTGAAAAAAGTGATTCAATCCCGGATAGATCTTCACTGTTACATTTTTATTTCCGTTTTTAATGATTCCTTGTTGAATGGCATTTAAGTTCATAACAGCATCTACTTGAACATCTTTATCTCCATTGAGTGCAAGTACCGGGCATTTTATTTTATTCAGAGCTTCCGTTGGGTCGTATCTCATAAAGTGGAGGTACCATGGACTGGTGGCTGCAGTGAGTTGTGTCGGTAGTTGGCGCATCACGTTTAAATCCTGAAGTTCCTCAGGTGATAGTAGTTTTATTGCGTCAGCATACAATTCTTTTTGAAGTTCTTCTACTGTTTTATCTGTTTGTTGCAGTACAGTTGAGTATTGATGGCGATAAATCGGTTTTTTCTTCTGCCAGACAGAATCCGGTTTGCCTGTAGATTGATAAATCAATTCTACTTGCTTCAATTGCTGTTTTTATGTTCGAAACTCCTTGATCGGGAGAGGGTAGTCACATAGTTTCCATGTTCTGTGTGGTTGATATGGAAAACGATGGTTAATGATCCGTTTGGAAGAGTCAATTTGCCATACCAGATACCGGTAATATCTTGTGCACAAAGAAAAGACGGGAATAACAGTCCGAGTAATAATCCGATAATGGTTATGAAATGGAAATTTGAATATTTCATAATAAAGAGTTTTTGGTTTGGCGAAGATTCTTTTTTACTTGTAAACATACATAAAAAACTTTTAAATATGGTGTTAGTGGAATAGAATTCTCACGTTTCCACGTGGAACGGTAGCGGTGTATTGTAAACGAATAAAGGGGTATAATATCCCTTTTCTAGGGTATTAGAACCTGACTTTTGGAGTATTAATGGTTGAGATGTAGGGTATTAATACTTGAAAAGTTGAGTATTAATAGCTGAGAAACGAACTATTAATACTCAACAGGTTGATACATAAATGCCGGATCAGGGTATCTGACGCCTACTTATGTTAGTTGATAAATTCATAACCGGAGAGTCGGTATCTTTTCAGATCACCTTCTTTCGCCCTTTTGAGTTTTACTTCTCCTTTATCTGCTTCCAAAGTGACGATGTTATATTCTCCTTTCTTGAAATTGTAGCTGATACCGTCATCTTCAAGAAGTTGGCAGGCAGCTGTAGGAGTGCCGTATACTTTGCAGTGCAGATTGAATACAGTTTGCGGATCTACATAAGGAACGGGTTCGGACAGAGGCAATAATGTTCCCTGACGGACGTAGAGCGGCAATTGATCGAATTCCGTATTGATTTCATATTCTTTATTCCCCTCATATTTCTCGTTCGTATTGAAGTTATACCATGTTCCTTCGGGGAAGTAAACAGTTCTTGATTTTTTATTCTCATAGAGAGGCGCAGCCATCAGCCCATCTCCGATCATATATTGATTACTGATATCACGCAGGCGTTCATCCCTAGGATAATCCATCAATAAAGGACGGAAAGGAGGAATTCCTTCTTTATAATAAGTATAAAAAGCATTATAAAGATAAGGTATGAGCTGCATACGTAGATTAATCAGTGTGCGTGCATAAGCCTCATATTCCTGGGCTTCCGGCAAAAACTCACCCCGCTCATTCTTTCCACGATCGAATTGCAACCATGGTGCGTACTGCAAATACCAGGCATTTACCATGGCTTGCGGAGAAAGAATCACTGTTTGCAAGCGGTGGAAGAAATCTTCGGCAGAGTGTGCTTCACGTACTTCCGGACACCATAACAGACCGCCGAAGGCAGAGTTACAAAGCGCTTGAATATACTCTTTATGATCATACGTATCACTGTAGAGCACCGCATTTCGTGAGGACATGAACATCCCCGAAGAACGGTAATCCTGATAAGCGCGGGTATTCATTTCACGATAAATGCTGTCTATCGTATTCACATAAAGCGAGCCGAAGATTTGGTGCATTTGTTCGCCGTCAATTCCTGAAGGGAATTGTGCTGCGTCGGGGAAACACCAAGTGGCTGAAGCGTAAGATATGTTCGAATTATCACATTCGTCAAGTTTAAAGCCGGAGATTCCTTCTTCTACCAGTGTACGGTGATAATCACTGAATATCTTACGTGCTTCCGGTGTCAGAAAGTCCGGCACAAGTCCGTTCCAAACGAGGAAGTCACCCGAATAAGGTTCCATCTCTTTCCGGATTGGAGAAGAAGGATGAACGTATGCATGTTCCCACAGATTGACTTTATAGCCTTTCTGTTTTAACTGATCCAGCATTTCCTTGTGTTTAGGAAAACGTTCCTCACTCCAGATGTATGAGCAGGAGTAGGCTGCCGTTTGCCATCCCGGTTCCAGTCCCAACACATCACATGGAATCTGTTTTTCCCGGAAATAATCCGCGAAGCGGATGACCGAATCTTGTACGGCGTCTCCTTTCACCCGGTACTTAAATCCGAGTCCCCACATCGGAGGAAGGCATCCGCCACCGGAAAGGAGGTTGTATCGTTTCACCACATCCAGTATCTCCGGCCCAGTAATGACAAACACTTCGATGCCTTTTGCACCGGGGATGTCGATATATACTTTATTTCCGTTACTTCGGTTCTTATATAAATCTTCTGTAGTGGTGGCAATCTTTTTCCTTCCTTCTGCGTCCTGCAGATTTTGCTGGTTTTTCTGGTTGGAACCGCATAAGAAAGTGGTATACCGGGCGGTATTAACCAGGATTCCGTATCCTTTGGTAGAGACGTAGAACGTTTGTGGAGCGTGTGTATATCCGAGTCCGTTCAGTGGATTGTCGTTTACTATCGGGCGTTTACGCATTCCACGTTGTCCGAAAGTCTCTATCTGAAGTCCGAAGCCGTAGAGCTGCTCGTCATCCGCCAAAGGTACTTCGACCATACATCCTCGGTCTTTAACTTGTATGCGGACTTCATCCGGACTGAAAGGAAGTTCAGCTGTGGGCAGCTGTTTCATAGCCTCTAATGCAGGCTTTCCACCGAACAGTGCGTAAGGAGTATAAGTGTCAATTTCTCCTGCTTGCAGTTTGATCACTCCCGGAGCAATCTCTTGCTGAGTTGGTAATTGTTCTGTGTGACAGGCAGCGAGGAGCCCTCCTGTAAATAGAAGAAGATAAAATCGTAATTTTCTCATTGCAATTTGTTTATGATGTTATACTTATATAAGACTTTCGGGTTTTAATTTTCCACTAAAAGTAATACAATTATTTTCAGGAAGAATCATATTGCTTCTTTTTATTTCTTTGAAGAAGTTCTTTTTTTATATGGTTGCTTTAAGTAACTGTTTGGGTATGAATCTTTTGGTTATCACTACAATTTGTTTTTCGGAGGAATTTAACGATGAAGAATGATTGTAGTAGTGATAATCGAGTTGTGACTGCTTTACAAGCAATTACTAAAAAAGTGTATAAAATGAAGTGTTCTTGCTCCAATAAAGAGAAACTTTTAATAATTTTGTCGGAACTAATAACAATGGATATGAAAAACTTATTTCTGGGTATGGCCTGTGTCCTGCTGACAGGTTGTGCAAACTCCCCTAAGCAGGAAACTGTTACCTCTTGTTGTAATGATAAAAGTTCGATGGAAGTCATACTGAATTTGCATCGTAAAGTAAAGCCCGAATATGTATCTGCTTATAAGGAGGCCTTTGCTAAATGCAAAGCCAATACCGTTCAGGAAGTCGGTTGCGTGGATTATGGTGTATACCAATCTCCGGAAGACAGTACCGAATTTCTGATCTGTGAAGTCTGGGAAAATGAGAACGTACTCGCAAAGCATGGGGAGACTGCCCATTTGAAACAGCTTTTGGAAGAGACTAAAGATATGTTTGACGGTGCATCCGATAAAAAGATTTATGTATGTGCTGAGGCACAGAAATAAATTTCTGAAAAATAAAGGGAGACGTATTTATAAACTACTTGGACTCAGCCTTGGAATAATTTGTTTAAAGCGGTCAAAAGGCTTGTTCTATAGGGTTGAACACTTTGTTTCGTACGGTTAAACACTTTGTTTTATGTTACTGAACATCTTGTTTCGTGCGGTTGAACACTTTGTTTCAACCGGTTGAAACAAACAGAAACATATAGTGACTGACCATTACATACGGTGATAGGTGATAGAGAAGGTGATAGGTTGAAAATCAACCTATCACCTTCTCTAATGCCTATGAATAAAGGGATATAGAGCCCTTGGTGATAGGTTGATAGAGAAAAAGCGTTTTTTTGTTATAGAGAGGGATGTATGCTGAATTCAGTGTTGCTTAACCCCCTCCCTATGATACACTACTTATTTACACTGTTTTGAAATGAACAGTGTAGGTATTCATTTGTGTTTCTATATTCTCCACCTGCCGTATTGGAATCAGTTGAATCGTATATTCCGTCATTGGTTTCATATTCTTCAGACTTATATGTGTTTTAGTGGCTTTTACGTTCTTCGTCTGCATAAGCGCTTTGCCATTTTTTTCGTATAACTTGATTCTATAGTTGGTGGCTCCTTTTATTTCCTTCCATTCCAGCGTGGCTTTCGAACTGCCTACATCCGATACGACCGGATCTGTGGGCAACTGTATCGGTTTGCCTTCAATGTGGTGGATTGTCATAACTTTTGTCCCGGCACTACACCGATACCAATAAAGGAAGTTTTGTAAAATAGCAGTATTGAAGGTCTGTCCCGGTTCCGGTTCTACCGGATGGCAAACATCCTCTGACATGACGATGCCATCACCCCGGCAATATCCGAAGTAATCGCCTTCCGGATGATCCAGCTTCATGTTTGCATCCACCGGAATCCAACCGTATTTCTCCAGATAGAAGTCGGCCCATACATGAAAAGTACCATTCGGTCTTACAGTAACGATGTGGCGGGCAGGGATCTGTTTAGCTCTCAACAAGTTTACAAAGATAGAGGCCAGATTGCCGCAATCTCCTCCTCCTGCCGATAAAATAGCTGCTATTTCGTGAATACCTGTATTCGGATTTAGATATTTATAGTTAGCCCCCACATGTTCGTAGCACCGTCGGGCATAATCTATTATATTTCCTTTCGACTCGTTCCATAAGTTATCTGATATTTCTTTGATGCGGGCATTGCCGGTGTCGATATATTCCCCCTTGTTGGCAGTGTATCGTTTATAAATTTCCGATTGTGTATTATATGGGTATATTTTTTTGAACTGCTTCATATCAATATGCATGGGATACAAAGTTATGTTGAAGTTCTCAGTGAGAGAATAAATATCCCCTTTGGAAGGTAGGGCTAATGATTTCAAGTCCCTGAGATATTGATTTTGAGAGTTTTCTATGTCGAGTATTTCACCTGAAGAATATTTAAAGTTGGCAACCTCCTGATAGTTGTTGCTCTGTGGAACAGGTAGGATAATAGTCGTTTTTGTAAGTTCACAATCCTGATTCTTTAAAGTCAGCGAATTGGTAATTTCGTAACTTTGTTGAGCGTTCAAGGTTATGGCGGTGATCATTAATACGTAAACAAATAGAATTTGTCTCATAATAGATAGTATGTATGCTTTAAGTATATTGTTAATATTCTTCCTCACAAAGGTAATGCATTATATTTTAATCTCAAATTGGTTGTTCCATTTTTTATAATGATTGGGTGACTACTTTTTTATTAGCTTTTATAAGGTCGGCTTTTATGTATCAAATCAGTATAGAGCAGTCTTGAAGGCTAATTATTGTTTTTTTTCTTGTTCATTAAATCTGATGTCTTTATCTTTGGAAAAATTATAAAGTTTGCAGTTCCATTAAATCTGATGTCTTTATAAGCTATTCCAGTAAAGATCAGAAAATCGTTGAGGGGCTTTCTGCATATCGTTGGATATGAAAGAGCAGACAATTGCACAAAAAGAAGAGGCGATAGCATTGGTACATCTCAAAATTATGAAGAGGCTCTTAATGGTATCGTGCAGTTGCAAAACAAGGAGGTATGAGTGCACAAACTGCTCAAAAGGGACTCAATGAAAAATGAAAGTTGGTGGTAAACAGAATACTTATTTAAAATAATACACTAAAATATTAAAATGAACAGAATGATGAAAAAGAATTACTTCTTACTACTCTTCCTACTTTGTGCTTGTATGATCCAGGCACAAAATACTTATCGGACAGATAAGGATATCTCATATATTCCAAGCTCCGAGACAGACGCTTATCGCCGTGAACGTTGTAAACTGGATATTTATTATCCGGAGAATAAGAAAGACTTCTCCACCGTTGTATGGTTTCATGGAGGTGGACTTGAAGGAGGGGGTAAATATATTCCTAAAGAACTGAAAGAACAGGGATTTGCGGTGATAGCCGTTAATTACAGATTGAGTCCGAAAGCTAAGAATCCTTCTTATATAGAAGATGCTGCCGCCTCTGTAGCTTGGGCGTTTGATAATATAGAGAAGTATGGCGGACGCAAAGATCGTATTTTTGTTTCCGGTCATTCGGCGGGAGGTTATCTTTCATTGATATTGGCTATGGATAAAAAGTATATGGCTGCTTATGGAGCAGATGCGGATAGCGTAGCTGCCTATCTTCCGGTGAGTGGACAAACTGTTACTCATTTTACCATACGTAAAGAACGTGGGCTACCGGAAGGGATTCCAATTATCGACGAATATGCACCGGTGAATAAAGCACGTAAAAATACAGCCCCGGTTGTTATGATTACTGGTGATAAGAACCTCGAGATGGCAGATAGATATGAAGAAAATGCACTTCTGGCATCTGTATTGAAGAACATTGGCAATAAGAGAGTGAAGCTATACGAGATGCAGGGATTTGATCACGGACAGGTTGCCGGTCCTGCTTGTTACTTGATTGTCGATTATGTGAAGAAATTTGGAAAATAGGTATGCATGAGGAAAAAAGCTGGTCATACAATGATAATTTCTGCGCAATGTAATTGTTTTTATAGTATTTGAATCATTTATTATAGTGTAAACAGGACGTATTTCCTACATTTACCTCCAAATTCATGAACTAATAAATAATTGCATTGCTATGAAGACATTAAGCAAAATTGTATTCACGCTTTTTATTCTTTTGTTCTCTCCTTTAATTATCATGGCTGGAGAAGTTACTTTTAAAATAACGAAGAAATATTTGAATTTCCCTATCTCTCATAAGGTAGATAGGGCAAAGATGACGTTTCAAGTAAATGGGAAACCGGATTTGTCTGTCGTTATACGTTTGGCACCGGATGAAGCTGAATACTGGGTATTTAAAGATGTATCAGCTTATAAAGGGAAAACGGTTAAAATAAACTATGAAGGTGATGAGAAAGGGCTGAGCAAGATATATCAGTCGGATGAGTTCGCAGGTCAAGACAATATATATAAGGAAAAGAATCGTCCACAATTTCACTTCACTACTCGTAGAGGATGGATCAATGACCCTAATGGATTGATTTATTACGATGGTGAATACCACTTGTTCTACCAGCACAATCCTTATGAAAGAGATTGGGAGAACATGCATTGGGGACATGCTGTGAGCAAAGATCTGATACATTGGACAGAATTGGCTGATGCATTATATCCCGATCATCTGGGAACCATGTTTTCCGGATCGGCAGTTATTGACTATGATAACACCGCTGGATTTAATAAAGGAAAAACTCCTGCCATGGTAGCTGCTTTTACTGCTGCCAGTTCAGAAAAGCAAGTACAGGGAATAGCTTATAGTCTCGACAATGGACGTACATTCACTAAATATGATAAGAATCCGGTCATAGACTCAAAAGCAAAATGGAACTCTCAGGATACACGAGATCCTAAAGTTTTCTGGTATGCACCCGGAAAGCATTGGGTATTGGTATTGAACGAACGTGACGGACATTCTATCTATACATCTGCCAATCTTAAAGATTGGAAATACGAAAGCCATGTTTCTGGTTTTTGGGAATGTCCCGAGCTATTCGAACTTTCGGTCGATGGTGACAAGAATCATACAAAATGGGTGATGTACGGAGCTTCCGGTACTTATATGTTGGGGTCCTTCGACGGTAAAGTATTTACTCCTGAAGCTGGAAAGTATTGCTATACTACAGGAAGTATCTATGCCGCACAAACTATTACCAATATCCCTGCCAGTGACGGTAGACGTATTCAGATAGGCTGGGGAAGAATCTCTCATCCGGATATGCCGTTCAACGGAATGATGATGTTACCAACCGAACTGACTTTGCGTACAACGAAAGATGGTATCCGTTTGGTCAGTGTTCCTATAAGAGAAGTTGAATCTTTATGTAAGCCTGTACGTTCATGGACTTCGTTGTCTTCGGATGAGGCTAACCGTAACTTAAAAGAATTCTATGACGCAGATCGTCTTCGTATTAAAACTACTATCAAACTATCTCATGCTACAGATGCAGGTTTTAACCTATTCGGACAGCGTATGATCGGTTATGATATGAATTCAAATACATTGAACGGCCGCTTCTATTCACCTGAAGATCCGACCAGCATGGAGCTTACTGCTGATATTTACATTGACCGTACTTCAATTGAAGTCTTTATCGATGGCGGGCTGTATTCTTACTCTATGGAACGCCGTCCGGATGTGAATAATAAAGAAGGGTTACATTTTTGGGGAAATAGAATCGAAGTCAAAGATCTGGAAGTCTTTTCAGTAGATTCCATCTGGTAAATAATAACCTCTGCCGGGTAGAGGGTAAATCATAGGTAATTAATTGCTTCCGGGCAGTCAGTATTTTGATATTGATTGCCCGGAAGTTTTTCAGTGGAAACTGGTACTTATGTAATTCTCGGTGAATCTCATTACTTTATTTATATAGAAAAGTATACCGGTGCATACAGGCTTTTGTAATACAGACATGGTATGAAATTACCATAACTGTGGTATTTACCGACAACAAAATCAGCCTTATCTTTGTAATATCTTAAAATAAAAGAATTTAAAACAGAAATATATGGAAAGGATAGCAAAGAAATTGACGGATTTGGTAGGTAATACTCCGTTATTGGAACTTGGGAAATATAATAGAAGTAAAGGACTGAAAGCCCGTTTGGTGGCAAAGCTTGAATATTTCAATCCTGCAGGAAGTGTGAAAGACCGTATAGCATTGGCAATGATAGAAGATGCCGAAGGAAAAGGAGTTTTGCATCCGGGGGCTATCATTATTGAGCCGACGAGTGGAAATACCGGAGTAGGACTGGCTTTTGTTGCTGCTTCAAAAGGGTATAAGTTGATTTTGACAATGCCGGATACGATGAGCGTCGAACGCAGGAATTTGTTGAAAGCATTGGGAGCTGAACTGGTATTAACTCCCGGTGCTGATGGAATGAAAGGAGCAATTGCTAAGGCAGAAGAATTGAAAGCCGCTACTCCCGGCGCTGTAATCTTGCAACAGTTTGAGAATCCTGCTAATCCAAATGTACATCTGCGAACTACCGGATTGGAAATATGGCGAGATACCGAAGGAAAAGTAGATATTTTCGTGGCAGGTGTTGGTACTGGCGGGACAGTAAGTGGCGTGGGTGAAGCATTGAAGATGCGTGATCCTAGTGTGAAGATTGTTGCCGTAGAACCAACGGATTCTCCTGTTTTGTCAGGCGGAAAACCCGGTCCACACAAGATACAGGGAATAGGAGCAGGCTTTGTTCCTAAAACCTACAACCCTGCCGTAGTGGATGAGATTATTCAAGTGCAGAACGACGATGCCATTCGTACCAGCCGTCAATTAGCGAAAGAAGAAGGACTTCTGGTAGGTATTTCTTCAGGAGCCGCCGTATATGCGGCTACAAAGTTGGCAAAACGACCGGAGAATGAAGGAAAAATGATTGTAGTATTGTTACCTGATACAGGTGAACGATATCTATCTACTATTTTATACGCTTTTGAAGAATATCCTCTCGGTGATTGAGAAAAGATAAAATCGAATCATTGAAAGAAAAAGGCTTCTTCAATAGAGTCTATCTCTAGTGTTTTGTATGGTTAGTTATATTAGAAATCGCTATAGAAACTCTCCAAAGAGTGACTATAGCGACTTTTATTTTAATAGAACACAGGATACATTGTTGGTTAGGGCTCCTCATTAGGGCGCAAGCCAAAAACTTTTCCTGTCATTTGTTTAATAGAAACTTGCCATACCTTAACATTTCGTACAGCAGGATCGGAGTATACAAACTCATTATCTGTGTAATGTCGCATGATGATGTCCAGTGCATGGCGTTTCTCGTCTATATTTTCGATAAACTCCACTTGTCCCCTGCACATAGCACTTTCAGAACGCATACTATAACTGCAAGCCACTTTCTCATGTTGGTAGACAAGTTTATGTCCGAGGCTGAACGTGATACAGACGTTATTATTGTGTTCCAACATCTCCACTTTACTTCCTTCAGGACCTGAGTGCAAGTAGATTATACCGTTCTCATAACCAAAGTTCATGGGTACCACATAAGGATTCCCGTCTAAATCCGTAATGCCTACAAAGCAAGCATCACAATGCAAAATAATGGCTTCAATTCGTTGTATATCCTCAATAATAACTGTTTTCATTACTGTTTATTTTATAAAGACTGAATACATAAAAGCCACAGAGAAACAAATTTAGGATAATAAAACCTCTGTGACTTTTTGTGATGAATTTATTTTTCGATTAATTGAAAGTCCAATTGTTTCTTCTCTAAGTTTGCCCGTGCCACACGAATAGTAATCGCATCCCCCAAACTGTACGTCCGGTTTTTACGACGTCCACGCAGACAGTAATTTTTCTCGTCGAACTCGTAATAATCGTCATCCAAATCACGAATAGGAACCATTCCTTCGCATTTGTTTTCGTTCAGTTCTACATAAAGCCCCCATTCCGTAACTCCAGAGATCACGCCATCATATACTTGTCCCAGGCGCTCACTCATAAACTCTACCTGTTTGTACTTGATAGAAGCACGTTCGGCATTGGCAGCCACTTGTTCCATATTCGAACTATGATCACATAGATCTTCATACTTCGTTTCCGATACACTACGGCCTCCATCCATATATTTTGTAACCAGACGGTGTACCATCATATCCGGGAACCGACGAATCGGAGAGGTAAAATGTGTGTAGTAATCAAAAGCCAATCCGTAGTGTCCGATATTGTGCGTGGAATAACGAGCTTTTTGCATAGCTCGAATAGAGACAGTTTCAATTAGATTCTCTTCTTTCTTACCATGAATGTCATCCAGTAAATGATTGATAGATTTCGAAATATCCGTTTTTGTTCCACTAGTACGTACTTTATATCCAAAGCGGGCTATGAACTGCGCCAGATTATCCAATTTTTCAGGATCCGGAAGATCATGAATACGATAAGGAAGTACTTTAGCCTTTTTGTTCTTAGGCACTCTTCCTACTTTCTCGGCTACTGTCCTGTTGGCTAGTAGCATAAATTCTTCCACCAATTTATTGGCATCTTTAGACTCTTTGAAATATACACTGATTGGCTTTCCCTTTTCATCAATTTCAAACTTTACTTCATAGCGGTCGAAGTTGATGGCTCCTGCAGCGAAGCGTTTCTCCCGAAGTGCTTTTGCAATCGTATCCAGCATAAGTACTTCTTCCTTGAAATCTCCTTCCTTTGTTTCGATAATCTGCTGTGCCTCTTCATAAGTAAAACGGCGGTCGGATTTGATAACTGTATGTACAATGCGAGAGTCGCTCACTTCCCCTTTTTCTGTAATGTCGAAAATAACGGAAAATGCGAGTTTCTCTTCATTGGGGCGGAGCGAACAGATAAAGTTACATAAACGTTCGGGAAGCATCGGGATAGTACGGTCTACCAGATATACGGAAGTCGCCCGTTTCTCTGCTTCTTTATCGATGATACCACCTTCTTTTACATAGTGAGTCACATCAGCAATATGTACACCCACTTCCCATAATCCGTCTTTGAGCAGGCGAATGGAAAGGGCGTCATCAAAATCTTTTGCGTCTTTCGGATCAATAGTAAAAGTGGTTACTTTACGGAAGTCTTCACGCCGGGCTATTTCGTCGGGAGTGATCTCAGCAGGAATTTTATCCGCTGCTGTTTCTACCGCTTTCGGATAAACATACGGCAATCCGAATTCGGCAAGGATTGCGTGCATTTCCGTTGTGTTATCTCCGGCTTTCCCCAATATATCGATTACCTGACCGATGGGATTTTTTGCTTTATCCGGCCATTCAGTCACTTTTACAATTGCTTTGTCACCAGTCTTTCCCCCTTTTAATTTATCTTTCGGAATGAAAATATCATTGGCGAGCGTACGGTTTTCTGTTACCAGAAAAGCATATGAGTTAGCTACTTCTAACGTTCCAACAAAGGTATCATTGGCACGTTCTAATATTTCAATAACCTCTCCTTCTGCTTCTCTTTTCTTTCGTTTCGCATAGAATACGATTTTTACTTTATCATTATTCATTGCGTGTGCAGAGTTTCGTTCTGCAATGAAAACCGGTTCGCCTCCATCTTCGGGGATAAATGAATTCTTTCCATTACTTTTACGCTGGAACGTACCTGTCATTTCTGTTCCGTGGCTATTCATACGGAACTTGCCTTTCTCTATTTCGCTGATATAATCGTCGTCTAACAGGTCGTGTAGAATATCGACGCACAACATCTTTTGCGGATGAGTAGTGAGATGTAACTCCGCAAAGATATATTTCATACTGAGCGTTTCGTTGGGTTTGGCATGGAAAAAGTCTATCAATAATGCGGCCAATTGTTGTTTTCCCATTCTTTTACCGGCCTTCTTTTCTTTCTTTTCTTTCTTTTTCGCCATAATTGAATCGTTCTAAATTACTATTGTTACTACAAAGTAAATGATTAAATATCAATAATTCAAGATTTTCACGTACATTTGCCAATATCTTATAGATAATGTAACAAAATGGGAGATAAAAAGACTGTTCGTGAACGAGGAATTTATAAAGTCACGATTATCGGTAGTATCGTTAATTTTCTGCTGCTTGTTTTCAAGTTTGTGGCAGGATTTATGGGGCATAGTGCAGCTATGTTGGCCGATGCAGTGCATTCATTGTCTGATTTTGTCACAGATTTGGTCGTTATAGTGTTTGTGCGGATCTCAAATAAACCGCAGGATAAAACCCACGATTATGGACATGGAAAATATGAAACATTGGCTACGGCAATAATCGGATTATTGTTGTTGGTTGTCGGTTTTGGAATATTGTGGAATGGAGCTTCCTCTATATATGCTTTTATCAAGGGACAACAATTGGAAGAACCGGGAATAGTGGCTCTGATAGCGGCACTTGTTTCTATTGTTGCAAAAGAGATATTGTATCAATATACAGTGATTGAAGGGAAGAAATTGGATTCACAAGCTGTTATAGCTAATGCTTGGCATCATCGGAGCGATGCGCTTTCTTCTATCGGAACAGCGATTGGTATCGGAGGAGCTATTTTGTTGGGAGAAAACTGGCGGGTACTTGATCCGGTTGCTGCAGTGATTGTTAGTTTCTTTATTATAAAAGTGGCGATTCAGTTATTGATTCCTTGTGTGGATGAACTATTGGAAAAATCATTACCGGATGAGGTGGAAAAAGAAATTGAACAAGCATTGTTGTCTTTTCCGGGAGTTAGTGAACCGCATCATTTGCGTACCCGGCGTATTGGTAGTTACTATGCCATTGAAGTGCACGTACGAATGGATGGGAATATTACATTGGAGCAAGCGCATGCTACCGCTACCGCAATTGAGCATAAATTAAAAGATATATTTGGTGAGGGAACATTAATCAATATTCATGTAGAACCTAAAAAGTAGTAATGGAGAGTATTTTGATCACAGGTGCAAGTGGGTTTATTGGTAGTTTCATTGTTGAAGGGGCTTTGAAACGCAAGTTCAATGTTTGGGCAGGAATACGGTCTACTAGTAGCAAGAAATATCTGAAAAACAGGAAGATTCATTTTCTGGAACTCGATTTTGCTCATCCTAATGAGCTTCGTGCCCAGCTTTCCGGTTACAAAGGGACATACAATAAGTTTGATTACATCATCCATTGTGCCGGTGTCACTAAGTGCATTGATCCGAAGTCTTTCGATTACGTGAATTATCTACAGACGAAATATTTCATCGATACCTTGAAAGAGCTTAATATGGTCCCCAAACAGTTTATCTATGTCAGTACACTGAGTGTTTTTGGACCTGTGCGCGATAAAGATTATTCTCCTATTGAAGCGGATGATACTCCAATGCCTAACACTGCTTATGGGTTAAGTAAACTAAAGGCTGAACTTTATATTCAAAGTATTCCCGGATTCCCTTATGTTATTTATCGCCCTACAGGGGTGTATGGTCCACGAGAAATGGATTATTTCCTGATGGCGAAGTCTATTCAACGTCATATAGACTTTTCGGTTGGTTTCCGTCGGCAGGATTTGACTTTCGTTTATGTAAAAGATATTGTTCAGGCAATTTTCCTAGGAATAGAGAAGAAAGTAGTACGGAAAACTTATTTTCTGTCGGACGGTAAAGTATATCAGAGTCGTGTATTTTCGGACTTAATTCAAAAAGAGTTAGGCAATCCGTTTGTTATTCGTGTGAAATGTCCATTAATTGTGCTAAAAGTTATATCTTTGCTCGCTCAATTCATTGCCATGCGCTCAGGAAAGTGCAGTACATTGAATTTGGATAAGTATAAGATAATGAAACAACGCAATTGGCAATGCGACATTACCCCTACCATAGAAGAATTAGGGTATACTCCCGAGTATGATTTGGGAAGAGGAGTCCGTGAAACGATTGCCTGGTATAAAAACGAAGGATGGCTTTAGACTTATTTAAGCGTGTAGAAACCCGGAAAGGGCTGTTCGCAGTGGAGAAGATAACATTGATTTATAATCTGTTGACCTCCATATTGATTCTGTTCCTGTTTCAGCGAATGGACCATCCATGGCATATGTTGCTGGATAGGGCAATGATTGCTGCAATGACTTTTTTGTTGATGTATCTTTATCGACTGGCTCCTTGTAAGTTCTCGGCTTTTGTACGTATCGTTATACAAATGAGTTTGTTGTCCTACTGGTATCCGGATACTTTTGAGTTTAACCGCTTCTTCCCGAATTTGGATCATATCTTTGCTGTGGCTGAACAGTTTATCTTCAATTGTCAGCCTGCTATCTGGTTCTGTCATACTTTCCCTCATTTATTGGTGAGTGAAGCATTTAACATGGGATATTTCTTCTATTATCCGATGATATTGATTGTGACTTTATTCTATTTCATCTATAAATTCGATTTATTCGAGAAGATGTCTTTTGTATTGGTCACTTCTTTCTTTATCTATTACTTAATTTATATTTTCGTTCCGGTGGCAGGACCGCAATTCTATTTTCCTGCTATTGGGATTGAACACGTGGCAAAAGGAACTTTTCCAGCTATTGGTGATTATTTTAATCTTCATCAGGAATTGTTGCCGGGACCGGGCTATCAGCATGGATTTTTCTATAATCTTGTAGAGGGTTCCCAGCAAGTAGGTGAACGGCCTACAGCAGCATTTCCCAGTTCTCATGTCGGTATCTCTACTATACTGATGATTATGGCGTGGCGTGGTAGTAAGATACTGTTTGGCTGTCTGTTGCCATTTTATCTATTATTATGTGGAGCTACCGTATATATTCAGGCGCATTATGTAATTGACGCTATTGTTGGCTTCTTCTCAGCTTTTCTGTTGTACGTGGTGGTAACTTGGATGTTTAAGAAGTGGTTTGCAGTGCCTATGTTTAAATAGGTTAGGCAGTTCTCTAATTATTTTCTCCGAACACAAGTTTTTCTCCTTCCTGCCATAATATGTAATTTGGACTATTAGAACAACCACTATTCAGAGTCAAACGAAAATGTCCGGGACTAAGGTCGAATTTGTCAAACTCTAAAGCCTGACAAAAGACAAGTTTGGCATCTTCGCTTGTGAGGGCAACAATGGTAACATTTCCCGGAGACGGTTCACATGTTCCATCACGAAGAGTGGTGAAAAGTGCCAAAACTACATTTTTGGATAAGGGAATATATTGGACATATTCTTTACTGGTAAACCCCCTTACTTCTTCCCAATTAACGAAGTCGCATCCATTTAACATATCTATTATCTCTTCTTCTCCTCTTTTTACAACAATGCGTGGAATTTCATTGACATCTTTATATTTATAGACTTCTATCTTATAGTCTGCTTCTTCAAAATAAGGAACTTTGTATGTTTGTACTAGTTGCAATGAGTCGATATTCGTACATGGATAGAAAGAATCTACCATCATCGCAACTTGAATCTTGTTGTTTTCTTCTACTTGGAAAACCGGCATGAGTTGGTTATTTGTGAGTGCTTCATCAGAAGAAATTTGTTGTTCTTCTGTGATGAAGTTGCTAGAGTCTTCAGCCAATGTATCCTTTGTCTGCAAAGTAGTGTTCTTGTTTGTATGATTACAAGCAAGCATTATACTACTCAATAGGATAATTGTTGCAATAGATCTAATGACTTTCATATAGCTGAAGTTTTAATTAAATATTTTCATTAGCTGATGACATGATAGTGTGTACCTCTTCAAAGATATGGAAAAGGTCCTCTTTTGTTTCTGCCCGTAGCATAGCAATGCGCGTATTGCGGAAATTCGGAATACCTTTGAATATAGGGCTGGCAGCCAGATGGCGGCGTACATGCAGGATACCTCTACGTTCATCCAGTAAGTTTACACTGTCAATAACTTCCTGGCTAAGTACTTCCATGCACCATTCAAAGCTGAGTGGAGGTAGCTCTTCTCCTGTCTTCAGGTAGTGTTTCATTTCTTTGAAGATCCAGGGGCGTCCGAAGCTGGCACGTCCGATCATGACTGCATCTACTCCATAACGGTCAAAGCATTCTTTACAACGTTGAGGAGTGGTTACGTCTCCATTACCAATGATAGGAATATGCATTCTTGGGTTATTCTTGACTTCACCAATTAAGGTCCAGTCTGCTTCTCCCGTATACATTTGTGCCCGGGTACGACCATGAATGGTCAATGCCGCAATACCACAATCTTGTAACTGCTCTGCCAGATCAACAATAATCTTGTTGCTTGCATCCCAACCTAATCGAGTTTTTACAGTGACAGGTATCTTGACTGCATCTACTACGGCACGAGTAATCTCCAACATTTTGGGGATATTCTGCAACATACCTGCACCTGCTCCCTTTCCTGCTACTCTTTTCACCGGACATCCGAAGTTTATATCCAGAATATCCGGTTGTGCCTGCTCTACGATTTTAGCAGCTTCAACCATCGTGTCCGTATCTTTACCGTATATCTGGATAGCAACAGGCCGTTCTTCGTCACTGATACTTAATTTCTGTGCGGTTTTGCTGACTGAACGAATGAGGGCGTCGCTGGATACAAACTCAGTGTATACCATGTCAGCACCAAACTTTTTGCACATTAGGCGAAAAGCAGGATCTGTAACGTCCTCCATTGGGGCGAGCAGTATGGGATGTTTTCCCAGGTCTATGTGGCCTATTTTCATGAATAAATTGAACTAATGATTATTTCACTGCAAAAATATGGAAAAAATACCTACTTTTGTATCTATTCATTCATTTAACAAATTTAGAATTATGAGAAAAGGTCTGTTTTTAACAGCTGTAAGTATGATAATGCTTTTCGCTACTGTAACTTCGGCTTATGCACAAAGTGATAATAATAAAGAATATAGAGCAACGTTGGAGAAGATGATGAATCTTTCCGGTGCTTTGGAAGTTTCGAAAACGATGGTGCCGCAAATGGTAAGTATGATGAAACAATCTGCACCGGGTACAGCGGACGCTTTTTGGGATGATTTTGCTGCTAAATGGAAAACAAAGTTCGCTGATAGAATGGTAGAGCTTTATGTTCCTATTTATCAGAAATATCTGACTATAGATGATCTAAAAGATTTGATTGCATTTTATGAAACTCCAATTGGTAAGAAATTGGCAGAAGCTACTCCTAAGATGACTATAGAAGGAATGCAGTTGGGACAGAAGATTGGTATGGAAATGGCGACAGAACTTCAGCATGAGTTGAAGGCCCAGTAAGATAAATTAAGTCGTAGATACAGATAAACTTTGTACCTTTGCACTTTCTTATCACATTTTAATGATTATCTGACAGTACTGATGGATATTACAGATTTTGAAATTATGGCCCCTGTTGGCTCACGTGAATCTTTGGCGGCCGCTCTTCAGGCAGGCACCGATTCCATATATTTTGGTATAGCAAACCTGAATATGCGTGCCCGTTCGGCCAATACATTTACCATTGATGATTTGCGCGAGATTGCACAGACTTGTGACGCGCATGGAGTGAAGAGCTATCTGACTGTAAATACGATTATTTACGATAACGATATCCCTTTAATGCGTACCATTGTGGATGCAGCAAAGGAAGCAGGAATTTCTGCAGTTATTGCTGCTGATGTGGCAGTGATGAATTATGCTTATCAGATAGGACAAGAGGTACATCTTTCCACACAGTTGAATATCTCTAATGCGGAAGCATTGAAGTTTTATGCTCAATTTGCAGATGTAGTAGTTTTGGCTCGTGAATTGAATCTGGAACAGGTGGCCGAAATATACCGTCAGATTCGTGAAGAGAATATCTGTGGTCCGAGCGGCGAACAACTTCGTATTGAGATGTTCTGTCATGGTGCACTTTGTATGGCTGTTTCGGGTAAGTGTTACCTGTCATTGCATGAGATGAACCATTCGGCCAATCGCGGTGCTTGCATGCAGGTATGCCGTCGTTCCTATACGGTTCGTGATAAAGAAACCGATGTAGAGCTGGATATTGATAATGAATATATCATGTCGCCGAAAGACTTGAAGACGATTCACTTCATGAACAAGATGATGGATGCAGGCGTACGAGTGTTCAAGATAGAAGGGCGTGCTCGTGGTCCTGAATATGTGCGTACAGTTGTAGAATGCTATAAGGAAGCGATTAAGTCATACGTGGAAGGAACTTTTACCGATGAGAAAATTGCTGCTTGGGACGAACGGTTGAAGACAGTATTTAATCGTGGTTTTTGGGACGGTTACTATCTGGGACAGCGTTTAGGAGAGTGGACACGAAACTACGGTTCGGCTGCTACAGAGCGTAAAATCTATGTAGGTAAAGGAATCAAATATTTCTCTAATATCGGTGTCTCTGAATTTTTGGTGGAGGCTGCCGAAGTCAGTGTCGGTGATAAACTGTTGGTTACAGGTCCAACTACCGGTGCTCTGTTTATGACTTTGGATGAAGCACGTGTTGATCTGGAACCGGTGCAAACCGTAAAAAAGGGTGAACATTTCTCTATGAAGTCTGACCGTATACGTCCTAATGACAAACTGTATAAGTTGGTATCGACCGAAGAACTGAAGAAATTTAAAGGGCTCGATATCGAACAGAAGAGAGGATAAAGTCATGAATCAGTATATATATGAGTTGGAAATGAAGGTTCGCGACTATGAATGTGACCTTCAGGGCATTGTTAATAATGCCAATTATCAACACTATCTGGAACATACCCGTCATGAGTTTTTGACTTCGGTAGGTGTTAGTTTCGCTGCTCTCCATGAACAGGGAGTCGATCCGGTAGTGGCACGTATCAATATGGCTTTCAAGACTCCATTGAAAAGTGGGGATAAATTTATCTCGAAGCTATTTATGAAAAAGGAAGGTATCAAGTACGTATTCTATCAGGATATTTTCCGGAAAAGTGATAATAAAGTAGTAGTGAAATCCACTGTTGAAACGGTATGTGTGGTAAACGGACGTTTGAGTGACAGCGAATTATTCGACAATGTCTTTGCACCATACCTAAATGACCGATAACGAAGAAGAACAGATTTATAGCATTGCCTTGACTATGGTGCCCGGTATCGGGCATATAGGGGCAAAGCGTTTGATAGATGGCATGAAAAGTGCCACTGATGTATTTCGTTTCCGTAAAGACCTTCCCGATCGATTGCCGGATGTTAATGAACGTATCATAAAAGCCCTGGACTGCCCGCAAGTTATTGTACGTGCCGAACAAGAGCTGGAATTTGTTCAAAAGAGCCGTATCCGTTGTCTGACGTTTACTGATGAAGACTATCCTTCCCGTCTTCGGGAATGTGAGGATGCTCCTATCGTTCTTTTCTTTAAAGGTAACGCTGATTTAAATTCGCTACATATTATAAATATGGTCGGTACGCGCAATGCTACTGAATATGGTACTCAAATTTGTACTACCTTTTTACGAGAATTGAAAGCTCTTTGTCCGGATGTATTGGTGGTTAGCGGACTGGCTTATGGAATTGACATTCATGCGCATCGGGAAGCTCTTGCAAATGAATTGTCTACAGTCGGTGTTCTTGCTCATGGATTGGATCGTATTTATCCTTATGTACATCGAAAAACAGCTATTGACATGCTTGATAACGGAGGACTTCTGACTGAATTCCTCTCCGGGACAAATCCGGATCGTCATAATTTTGTGAGTCGTAACCGTATTGTTGCCGGAATGTGTGATGCTACTATTGTTATTGAGTCTGCAGAGAAAGGAGGTTCCTTAATCACAGCCGAACTTGCCGAGGGATATAACCGGGATTGTTTTGCTTTTCCGGGTCGTACCAGCGATGAGTACTCTAAGGGATGTAATCAGTTACTTCGTGATAATAAGGCTTCTCTGCTTCTTTCTGCCGAGGACTTGGTTAAAGCAATGGGCTGGAATAGTGATTCTTATTCAGTAAAAGTAGAAAGTGTTCAACGTAGTCTTTTCCTTGATTTATCCGTTGAAGAACAAAAGATAGTTGACCTTTTGGAAAAACAGGGTGATTTGCAGATCAATGCTTTAGTGGTAGGGACCGACATTCCTGTCCATAAGATGAGTGCCCTTCTTTTTGAGTTGGAGATGAAAGGAGTGATTCGTGTATTGGCTGGAGGGATGTATCAGTTATTGTAACTTTAATTATTAACCTAATATATTCAAAATGAAACGACTTTTTTTTGTATGTACCATAGCTATGTATATACTATCCGTTCAAACGATACAAGGACAGCGGGTAGTACCTGTACGAGGTGCACAGATGACACCTGCTCAGGGAATGCAAATGACTTTTGCAAAAACGGATGGTGTTGCTTTTCGTGAACTTTCTTTTTCAGAAGCCTTAAAAGTGGCTAAGGCAGAAAACAAACTACTTTTTGTCGATTGCTTCACTACGTGGTGTGGCCCTTGCCGGAAGTTGTCCAATGTTGTTTTTAAGGATTCTTTGGTAGCCGATTATTTCAATAGCCATTTCGTGAATCTGAAAATGGACATGGAGAAAGGTGAAGGGATAGAAATCAAAAAGAAATATGAGGTGCGAGGTTATCCTACTTTACTTTTCTTGAATTCAACAGGTGAAGTAGTATATCGGCTCTTAGGTGCTGACGAAGCTCCCGAGTTACTGAAAAAGGTGAAACTGGGTGTTGAGTCCGGTGGATTATCGGGATTAAGAAAGCGTTATCAATCGGGTGAACGTGATTTAGATTTTGTCGGCGGATATATCAATGTTCTTGCTGCTGCTAACTGTGAAAAAGAAGCGGGGAAGGTAGCTACTGATTTCTTACAAGGAAAGGAACAAAAAATATTGGAAGATGAGTCTTACTTTTGGATCTTCTATTATTATGTGCATGATATTGATTCTTCTGCATTTCTGTATGTCGTAAGTCATAAAAAAGAGATTGCTGACAAATTCCCTCGTCAGGCTGCTTCTCTTGATCGTAGACTGCTTGAAGATTGGATTGATGGTTCATATACTTTTCTGAAAGTTGATGAATCAAAGCATTGTATCTTTGATGAGCAAGGATTGAATGCCTACGTTGCGCATATGAAACAAATGAATGTAGCGGAAGCTGACATGATAGGTGAGAGCTTGCGCCTTAAGAAAGATGCTATGATGAATCAATGGGATTCATTTGTAACACGTGGAGATAAACTACTTGCTTCAAATACGATTCTAGGGGATGAAGGACAGTTGTTGCAATGGGTTAAATGGCTCAATAAAGAATGTGGGGATCAGTCATTGCGTGAGAAAGCCGCTAAATGGTGTGATAAAGCTTGCGAAGATTTGATAAAGAGAAATGAGGAAATAAAAAAGAATTTGCCTCCCGGTGCGATTCCGGCTATTTCTATGGTAGACTATAAAGGACAATTGCTGCAAATAGCAGATAAATTAAGAAAGCCAATAGAGAAAAGTTGATAGATTGGCATAAAAAAAGGAGCAACGCTTTGCTCCAACCTTTGTTAACCTTAAATCTAATACTATGAAAAAAATCACATGACAAATGTATGTCTTTATGACTATATCTCCAAATAAATTGTGCGTATTTGTTTCTCTTTTGATTTCTTTCACTGTTTTTCACTGTTAGCGTACACGAAAATAGGTTAGGTGAGTTTCCGTAATCAAAGAACCTATAAAAAATAGAGTTTGACAAATTGAAGTGGGGATTCCTTCATCGTCATATTTTTACATATTATTCTAGTAACCAAGCCATTGTGATATGTCATTTTTTTTCTTGGTTTTTGTGCAAATGAATGAGATACTTCATAATCAAAGAAGAAAGATTATGAGAACGAAATTCGTTCAATACGAAAATATCTCTGAAAAATATTGGGACTTTGTAGACTTTATGGTTACTTTTACTAAAATTTATTTTGTTACCAGTTTGACAGTATTAGAATAGGTGAATCTTATGATATCACCATGTCTTACCAATTGATCTGAAAACGAGTATTTTGGGAGATGTGCTTCTATTGAAAGTTACAGAATTGAGAGTATCAAACTAAGTTAATCAGATAATAATATGAAAAATAGATTTATGTGTTTTCAAGTAAGACTTGTGTTAGTCATCATCGTATGTTTGTTTCCTGTTTCACAACTGTTTGCACAAACCTTTCCGAAAACTAAGAATGCAATACGTATATTAACTTACAATACCCATTATTGCAAAGGAGCAACAGATCCCGGTGCAATTAATAAAGAAAATACAGAAAAATTAGCTCAGGTTATCAGAACGATGGATGCAGATATAGTTGCATTGCAGGAATTGGACAGTGCATCCGTACATAGGGGTTTCAGATATCTTTTGAAAGAAATCGCTGATGCGACCGGGGTTGAATATGTTCCGGTATATGGTAATGCCGCGTTATTTGATGGGGGAAGTATTGGTTGTGGGGTGTTGATTAAGAAAAATCTGCCGATACGTAAAAAAGAGATTATTCATTTGCCGGGTGATGAGACGAGGGCTGCTGTCAAAGTAGAATTGAAAAACTTGATTTTTATTGGAACACATGCTGATTTGAATGACAAGATGCGCACCGAAGGTGCTCAAATAGTGTGTGATAACATAAAGGATGAAAACAAAATAGTCTTATTGGCCGGTGATCTGAATGATTCACATCGTTGGACTAATGGTGGAATTGCATTTCCTGTATGGTTGGAAAGTTTTAGTGTTATAAGTGATGTTGTGGGCAATTCAATTCCCGGGAGAACTGATGATGGGGCGTTAATCGATTATATTCTTTTGGCAAAGAATAAGAAAGCGCCTAAGGTAAAAGTTCTTCAAACTCATATATTACGTTCGCTGTCGGTTGATGGTAAAGAAATAGATACTGCAACAATCTCAGACCATTATCCGGTTTTTGTAGATATTAAGTTTTAAGTTTTTTTCCAATGAAATGTTTTAAGTAATTAATAGTACACTTATGAAAATAAATTCTTTTCTGCTGATCTTATTATTTATATTAATGTCCTCTGTTACTTCTTCCAGCCAAGCTAAGGAGAAAGCAAAACATGTTATTTTTATTGGACTGGATGGTTGGGGGGCTTATAGTGTACCAAAAGCTGATATGCCTGTTGTAAAGCAGATGATGGCGGATGGATGTTATACGCTAAAGAAACGTACCGCACTTCCTTCTTCGAGTGCGATCAATTGGGCTTCAATGTTTATGGGAGCGGGCCCGGAGTTACATGGGTATACGCAATGGGGGTCCCGGACCCCGGAACTTCCTTCGCGTGTAGTGAACGAACATGGAATTTTTCCTACTATTTTTCAGTTATTGAGGGATGCTCGTCCGGAAGCGGAAATAGGTTGCCTATATGAGTGGGATGGGATTAAATATTTAGTAGATACACTGGCTTTGAACCATCATGCTTTATCACCTGACTATACAGAAAAACCGGAGGTCTTGTGCCGCATGGCAGAAAGTTATATCAAAGAAAAGAAACCTACATTACTTGCCGTTTGTTTTGATAATCCCGATCATGTAGGACATGGAGCGGGACACGATACACCTGCCTATTATGCTAAACTAAAAGAATTGGATACATATATCGGCCGGATTGTCAGCGCTGTGGAAGAGGCTGGAATGCTGAAACAAACAATCTTTATTATAACCTCTGATCATGGTGGAATCAATAAGGGGCATGGTGGAATTACTATGCAAGAGATGGAAACTCCCTTTATTATTTCCGGTAAGAATATAAAATCGGGAGGTGAATTCTCGGAAAGCATGATGCAGTATGATGTTGCTTCCACTATTGCATCTATTTTCGGATTGAAACAACCGCAAGTATGGATTGGGCGACCGATGAAACAAGTGTTTAAGTAGTATATGCTATTGGGGGCGGACTACTAAGCTGCATTTGTTTTCCAGTAATGAAATTCTTTTTTTGTAGTAATGGAAGTTTGTACAAGACCCGGGTCTCAAACAGTTCGACACCCGGGTGTTGAACATGTCGAGACCCGGGTCTGAGCATGTATGACACCCGGGTGTCAAGCAAGGTCCGGTTACTAACAAAAAGAGAGAGGAATATAGGGCAATTAAAATTGGGTAACTGTAAAATTTGGATTCGATGACATACATGCTCTAAGATAACGATTTTAGAATGAATAAAAAAGCCCGAGCTTGGGAAAGTTCGGACTTTTATAAAATTTAAAAGATAGCGCATTTTCAGACACCCTCTGACGGTTTATTGTACGCATTCGTGTAAGATAAATGTACGCTATTCAAACCATTTCATATTTATATTCAATCAAATACCTCCGGATAATAGGAGCAGATCACCTCTTTTTGTATATCTGTTAGTTGATCGACACAAACAGGTTCATCTTGCTGACGAGTCCGTTTTTGATTTATCTCTCCATATAGTGTCCAATTGCGTGTAGACCCAGATACGGGCTCCTCTACTTTTACATCGTAGCGGGTAAAGTCAATCACAAATTTCTTACCGGAATTTAGATCTTTCAAGATAGCCAGTCTGAAACGTTTGTTCATATACCACATTATCTCTTTGTCGGCATCCGATCCGCCTATCCCTGATCCTCTTTCAAAAAAACGATAATTAAAGTCATTCTTTTTATAGGTGTCTCTCCATAAAAGTCCAAACTCTCCTTGAGTAACACATTTAACCTTCGGCCATCTTTGACGAATGGATGTCAACCAATCCGTCAGTCCCTGCGTATCAATGTCCAGACATAACTCCCAACAATTAGTAACCCATGCAAAACCATTCCGTTGAAAGCCATCGTCAAAATGAATAGCAGTTGTATGCATCATTTCCTGTAACCCCATATCCGCTCCATGAGCATCTAATGTTTCTATCGGTCCTACTCCCATTCTACTATTAAACCCTTCCGCAAACCCCTGCCTGCGTGCAGCTAAAAAGTCCATGGTCCAACCATCTAGGTTTACACAATCCACTTGATCCTTTTCTCCCTGGGCAGGCTTACAAAAATGTTCGATGGAAGGATAATACGGATAGGACACAGCACCGTCTCCATCTTGATTATCTATAGCATATTGGCTCCAAATATTCCCCTGACAAACATGTATGTCTTCTTTCTCTGCTAAATATTGCTGGTTCTTGGCAGATAAGAAACCTGCTAAAATACTTTTGGGCCTATAGGAGTCTCCTACGATCTCCGTTACCCGTTTTAAGCCTTCATGCAAATCACGATTCACCTGCTCAGTCGAATTATAAGCATTTGCAAAATACGCTCCGGGGATAAATGTAATCTCATCACCGTACTTATGATGATAATCAATTACCAACTGACGAATTTCCCGATAATTGGCCGTCGTATCATGCAATGCCAACCAACTGAAGGCCCAGGTAATCTTTGCTCCGGGAAAACCTTTTTCAACGGCATTACGAAACTGAACGACTCTTTCCGGGGTATGCCATTCACGCTCATCCACTCCTACATTCTTGTTTCTTGTCACCTCTATCTGGTTAACGCGAATGACTGTATTTATAGTTAAAAAACGATTCCCCTGCAATTCCAATGTTGAGTTCGTGCAACTAGTTATCATTAATCCCAATAACCAACTGCAACCAATTTTCCAATACTTCATTTATTCTTATATTAATAATTTGTATTCCTATTAATGATCTCACAACAAACGATTAGGATTACCTTCTCACCATCTATCGGTCCGGAAAGAAGAGATCGGCAAACCAGATGTACTAAACAAATTACAAATCGGTGAATCTGCCCACCCGTAACGTACTGCAGCAGGAAGACTGACCTGCGCTGAGTGGACAATAATCTCATCACCATCAAAATGTGCCTCTGCCGGATAAAATTGATGATCGGTACCGGCAATCGCAAATCCTTTTAATGAGGCTTCCTTCCGGAATCCATTTCCTAAATCTTTGAATCGAATACGAATGGTGTTTCCTTCTATCCGATAAGTGTCATATACGGGCGCAGACGCATCTGTGGTCTGTTTGTTATAAGTATCTCTTAATGCCAACAACGCCAAACGTCGTCCGACCTCCTGCTTGTTCTTAGGATGAATGTCTTTCTCATCTCCAATATCGGTGGTTATTGCTATACCTGTATGAGACAATGCTAGTGCCGCACTTTGCGCTTCCCGCACATAAGGCCATTTAGCATTCACGTCAATGAGAGATGCTTCTCTGAAAGCAGCAAGTTGCACGAAGTAAAACGGTAATGTCTGATTATTCCATTTCTGCCGCCAATCATTGATTAATGCCTGAAATAGATCTGTATATTCATAAGCGCGTCCCTCGTTACCTTCTCCCTGATACCAGATAAATCCTTTTATGGGGAAATTGATGAAAGGATGTACCATGGCATTGTAAAGAGCACCTGGAGTCAGAGGTGTAATTTGCGGTTTGGAAGCATAAAACGGCTGTAACTTCTGTCCGCTTGCCCCGACATTATATTTCCATTCTCCGGCTAATGCCACTATCCGTTTCTTTCCATAACGGATATCCAGACTTTCAGGTACACCTGCGAAACCGCCTTCACCTCCAGTGTCCAAAACCCGTATAGCGATAAGATTACTCCCACTTTTCACCAATTCGCCCGGTACAGCATATCGTCGTTCTTTATCTACTCCAGTGGTCGATCCGATCTCCGTTCCATTGAAATAAATAACATTATCATCATCTATCCTTGACAAAGAAAGTTCCAGTGTTTTTCCCTGATAAGCGGACGGAATCCGGATCTCCTTTCTGAACCATACCAATCCGTCAAATCCTTCCAATCCCTGTGTCTCCCAATATCCGGGCACATTCATACTTTTCCACTGATTGTCGTTATAGTCTGTAGTTGCCCACACTGCTTTTCCGTCTTTCATTCCCTTATCCAGCGGTGAAAGGTTATCCATCCACTTACGATATTCTTGTTGGAAAATCTCATTTGTATTCTTTTTCCCGTCAGACATTGCCGACATCTTCTCGGCATAGGTTCGGTAATTGTTAACTTTCTTCAGCCCCTCATAGCTAACCCATGGTTCTGCTGGAGTTCCTCCCCAAGAGCTATGTACCAATCCAATAGGGATCTTCAGCTCCTCCCACAGTTTACGTGCGAAGAAGTAGGCGGTTGCCGAAAATCCGGGAATAGAAGACGGTGTACATTCCTCCCATCCAAAATCGATACCAGCATCCGTTTGTGGAACAAAATCTACGGCATGTCTTACTTGAAGTAGTCGGATAGAAGGGAAATCAGCATTGGCTATTTCCTGCTGATAATTCATAATCTTTCCCCAACCGTCCAGCGGCATTTCCATATTAGACTGTCCGGAGCAGAACCAGACTTCACCTATCAAGATATTTTTCAATACCAGTTTCGTACCGTCCGAGAAGGTAAGCTCATAAGGTCCTCCCGCTTTTGGTGTCTGCACATTCAAACTCCATTCTCCTTTTTCATCAGAACGAGTCTCATATTTCTTGCCGTCCCATCCTGTACACACGCTTACTTGCTTCAGCGGGGAAGAGGTTCCATATAACTTTACGGTTGTCTGCTGTTGAAGCACCATATTGTCGGTAAAGAAGGAGGGAAGCGTAATTTTCGCTTCCGCTGCCATCAAAGCCAAACCATAGACAACCGTAACAAATGTTTTTTTAAATAAACCTTTAGATCTCATATTTTATCAATCCTTTAGTTATTTAAAATTTTCATATTTTGGTGGGAGTGAAATATACTCCAGAGCGTCTTTATTCGGCTTCACACAAGTCGTAATCTTCAGTTGCGTATCAGGTTGAATATCGGCAATCTCTGTCTGCATGGTAAAAGCAGGTACTACGACTGTCCGTTTATCACCATCATGATTCGTATACTCTAACAATACTTGCATGAGTGTAGGAATCTCATTCCACATTAATGTAAAACCTCCCGTTCCATTCGAGGTATAAGTATACAGCACTGGATTTTGAGCCGCAATAAACTTATCACCATATACATTGGCCTGTAAGGTCGTAACGATGGACCGATTGTTGTTCTTGTCCACTGTATACACATTAAACACGTATAAGTCTTCTTCCAAATCCTCCAACAATATTTCCAATACATCCGTCTTTCCATATCCTTCCAGACTTTGTGTATATTGCTGGTCATCCCATTTTATGATTACGTCAGTAGCCGTTTCCGCATAATAAAGAAATCCTTCAAACTGTATTTTATGTAATCCCTCATGTACTTTTAATGAGTCAATCTTTCCGACATAATTAATCTCTCCATTTTCCTGAAATTTCTCAAATGTTCCGACCAAGTCAGTACAAGAGAATAATGTGATAGATACACACAGTAAAACAATAATATATCTCATTTTTTTCATTTTATCCAGTTATTAAAATTACTCTATATATTGTCCCCAGAATTTCAGTTCAGCAATACGCGAACATTCCATTCCCGACCATGATGCTAAAGAAACAAAACGCACATACCGTACCGGTTCCATCAGTTCATTATCAAATAGAAACTCATGCCCCTGTTGTGCCACTAAAATATCCTCTGCCGTATTAGGATCTGTAAACTCTCCTCCAGATGGTTTTTCCAGATGACCATCCATCAGTAATTCATAGTTCTCTTCTTTAAAAGGATCCAGTCCTTCAGGACAACCATATACTGCAAAATGACGGGGGCAACCATGTTTATAGAAGTCATCCTGAACCAGACGTTGCCATATCTTCATACGGCTTAACATCACGGTAGTTCCCATATCAATGGTAGTAGGATGAGGAAATGCCTGAGGATAATCTGTATGGGCAAAATCCATAGAGCCATAATTATCATTAAAGAAACAACTCCAGTTGCCACCGAAGAAGGTCCAACGGACATCACCAGGAATAAACATTTCTTTAAATCTGGTAGCATCAAGCAATTCTTCTTCCAATGGAGTCAGTTCAAACTCATAAGGTTCCGATTCATTTTCCCAACGGTCTTTCACTTTCACCACAAATTTAGAAGGTAGAGGTGATAATCCTCTGATAGCAAGAGGACCCTCTTTCTGCTCCGTATAATAGACATCATATAAGCGCTGTCCTTCCGTTTCGGAGTTCTCGTAATAAACCATGACAGAAATGGCATCTTTACCATCATTCTTAAAATCCAGACTGAAACCGCCCCAATCTACTATTGCTCTCAATGATTCCCGTATATTTACTACAGGAGGCGTATCCGGAACAAAAGCTATTTTCACTCCTTTGGATACATTTTCCGAACGGTCTACAGCATAAATCATTGCTTCATACTCGTCTGTATCTCCTATACCCTCAATTTTTAACGAATCCACATATTTAGAAGATCGGATCTCACGTGTCTCTCCTTTCTTAGTCTGGAACAAGGCTTTTACATAAGACAAATCCGAATCGTCTGGAATCTGATATTTTATAACAGCTCCACCTGAAATACTTTTTATCATGATTTCTGATATATCTTGCGGTGGGGTCTGATCTTCATATCCATAAGGAGCCCGTACTTCATCCTCTTTGCAAGATAATAATAATGTACATATAATGACATTCAACCATATTAGCTTTGTTTTCATATCCTTTCACTATTTAATATTACCATAATGGATTTTGAACTAATCTCGTATTCTTATTCAAGTCTTCCTGTTTCAAGGGCCATAAATAGTCACGTACAAAAAAACTACGAGTATAAATCACGCGGGGTACATAGAATAACTCCGGCATCTCTTCTACGATACTTAATCCTCTCATTTGAGTATTAAAATATTGTTCGCATTTCTTCCAACGGCGCAGGTCATGTAAACGCTTTCCTTCAAACTGCATTTCAATCAACCGTTCACGATGAATGATCTCGCGCATTCCCTCTTTCGTGAGAGGTTTATTAGGATTGATAGAATGTTTGGCCCATGTATCTTGTAAAGTAGTACCTTTATCCAATCCGGCACGGTGGCGCACCAATTGAATATATTTATAAACTTCATCATTCGGTTTATCCAAGCTCTCATTCAACGTTTCACTGTACAACAGATAGATATCTGCCAAACGAATAATTGTATTAGGGAAGGCATAAAGTACCTCAGCTGCTGTTGTATTCATATTTTTGTAACTACATACTTTCTTTACAAAGTATCCTGTAGCAGATGCCCTATACGTTTCATGCCCAGCAATACCTCCTTTTTTTGCATTCACTCCATATGCCTCCTCCGGACTAAGAACCTCACTATTAAACCACTTACCGCCATCAAAACCAATATTGGCATAGAAGCGAGGTTCACGATTCAAATGTAGTTTGACTGTAGTGTAATTGGGAACAAAGAAAGCGGGACGATCAGAGGGAGTTGTTGTCAATTCATACAAATCGGCTCCGACCAAAGATTTGTCTTCTTCTATAGGTAACCCATTTTCCGTATAATACTCTTCTATGATATTCAACGTAGGGCTATATTGACACAAATGATGCCATTCTCGGTTTCCCATATCATAAGTAGTCAAACGTGGTTGTGCCGCTCCTTGTATCCATATATCTGTCGCCCCCGGAGCAAATATCTGCTCACAGTTATAACGGGAAGTGACAATCTCTCGCAAGGTCATTTCCAATTCAGTTTCAGGAGTCAATTGAAATGCCACACGTTCGTCAAATTCAAATAAATCGTGATTGCCTTCCAACGATATATCGATTGCCTTCTTACATGCTTCTGCGGCAATTCTCCACTTTTCCTGACTATATATTTGATTAAAAAAAGGCTGGTGGTCTCTCGGATCGAGAAAGTCCGCATAATCCGTATTGCCATTAAACAAAGGACTTGCAGCAGTAGCCAACACCTTAGCCTTGATACAGTGAGCAGCCGGTAGTGTGATACGTCCCATTTCAGTAGTTACAGATGATATGTACATGGGAAGCCCTTGATCCATGTTGATTGCTTTATCCAATAGATCTACGATATAATTGACCACATCATCTACCTTTTCGCGATATTGAATCATGTCTTCCAATTTGGAATTAATGTCAATATTCTCATCCAACAAAGGAATGGGGCCATAATGCAGAAATAACCAATACAAATAGAAAGCCTTTAATGTATAGACCTCTGCCTTCCATCTGTTTCTTTCCGTATAGGATAAATCCGGTACCCTGTCCACATTGGCTAAAAATACATTACATTCATGCACGCCTCTGAATTTATTTGCGCTACTCCAATAGTTAAAGAGCGGATTACTGGAATTCTGCAATCCTCTCACCCAGTTCCAGGAATTTGTAAAGTCCCAACGGTCATATTTCATTAGGTAAGGACAATAATCGTCAGCGCATGAAATGGAAGCATTATTCTTCATATCATAGGTAGCTGGCAGAAAATTATAGCAAGTAGCTAGATATTTTCTTGCATTGATCCGATTATTAAATGCCATCTCAATAGTGGTTATATTATCTGGAATAACATCCAGATAGTTGCAAGAACTCAAAGAAATGCCTGTTACAAGCAGGGCGATATATACTATTTTTTTCATACTTTTCTTCTATTTTTAAAAACCGATATTCAAACCAATATTATACACAGCTTGAATAGGATAGTTAAATCCGTTTCCTCCCATTTCGATATCCCATTCCTTGAACTTGCTGAATGTTAGCAGATTCAATCCGCTTGCATAAATACGTAAATTAGTCATGTGTAATTTTTTAAGGATTTTGTCAGAGAATGTATATCCCATTTCTACTGATTTCAATCGGATATAAGAGCCGTCTCTGATCCACCAGGTACTTGCTCGGGTATTATTTTCTACGGTTTCCGTTGTCAATCTTGGCATTGCGGCATAACTGTTCCGATTCGACTCTGACCAGTAATTATTTACCCAACATTGCATTAGTCCATTGGGAGCGATTCGACCTTTAAATGTGTCATTATCAAAAGAATCCGCATTAACGAATGGAGTATTGCGCATGGCATCAACATAGAAAGAACTGCGACCGGATCCTTGGAAGAAACATGAAATATCAAAATTCTTATATCCTACCGACACACCGAATCCATAGTTTATCTCCGGAACGGTCGGATAACCAATTGGCACTACGTCATTGTCGTCAATAATGTCGTCTCCGTTAATGTCTCGGTACTTAATGTCGCCGGGCATATAATCACTAAACATTTGCCGCGGAGAATTGGCAATATCGGCCTCGTCTATAAACAGGCGGTCGGCTATCAATCCTCTTTGTTGTCCAATAGGATATCCTGTGACAGTTTGCCACCAATAGTTTAGCCGAGCCTCTTCTGCATAATCATAATTACTGCGGGCAAAAGTAAAGTTACCGCGTAGGCTCATCCACCAATTCTTGTTAAACGAGTGGTTAGCATCCATCTGTACCTCAAATCCACGTGAGGAGGCGCGCCCCACATTGGCGGATAACTTAGCGGCATACCCAAGCTCGGCAGGGATAGTAGGGCGATCCTGATAAATTTTCTCACGTTTCTCTTGAAAGTAATCAGCTTGAACTTCTAAAAAATTAAATAAAGTCGTCTCGACACCGATGTCCAATTTTCTTGCAACCTCCCAAGTGATATTCGGATTTCCGTAGCGGGTAGTGGCAATCGTCTGCATAGCTTGCTGCCAATCTTCCCCAAACCGAATGCTCGAGTCTCCCGCATTCAGATTAACTTCTGAGATGTAATAGAAACGGTCCTGCAAATTACCTATCTTGTCATTACCCACCAATCCGTAAGTAGCTTTCAGCTTCAATTTATTCACATATTTATTCTCATGCCAGAATGGCTCATTGCTGATTAAATAACCGATACCAGCAGAGGGGAAAAAACCGAACCTTTCTTTCTTTGCAAAACGCTCAGAACCATTGTATCCAAAGTTAAACTCGAACAGGTAGCGAGAGTCGTATGCATAAGTCGCACGTCCGGATAAACCGATATTGCGTGACGGAAGAGACTCCTGAATATTGGGAGCGTTACCGCTGATATACTCACGCATGGTGCCGACCAATAATCCTCCTACATCATGCTTCCCGAACCTCCGGGCATAATTGAGAGCGGCCTCAAAGTAATAGGTGGAGTTTACACTCGGAGCACTGCTTGAGTAGTTCAGGTCTTCCCTTCCTGTTTCCGGATTCAACAGATTCAATGTATATCGGTCATTATCCTTATCGTAATAACCTATGTTATAATAGAAAGGAGAGATCTCGCGTACCAGAGAGAAACCTGAATACCGTGTGGTATTCGCCAAAATACGGAAACTCAGCCCTTCGGTAAGAAAATCAAGTTTCTGCGATAATTCCATTTGAGCTGTCAGTGTCGTCTCGTGTGAATCTCTGTATCCTCTAATCATATCAGCATAAGGATTCAGATAGTTGCCTTCATCGGTATTTCCAAAAAGGACATGCTGCGTCAGTACATTTGAGTCGTCGGGTGCAAAGGACTTCGGGAACATCACAGGTGAAGAGACACGTACTTTGCGGTACATCATATCTCCACCGTCAATTGGACCATTGTAATCTTGGAAATTAGCATTAACACGAATATCGAACTGAGTAGTTTTGGTAAGATTCAGATTCACATTTGTTCTCAACTGGATATTTTTAATATCGATATTGGTGTTGTAGTTGTTTTTCGGATCTACTTTCAGTGCACCGTTATCTTGGCTGAAATTGGCCGACACGTAATAACGCGCCATTGTGCCTCCGCCTTTAAGGCTCACATTGACCCGTTGATTCATGACTGTTTTTTTGAATAGTTCATCATACCAGTCTATTTCTGGATAAACGTACGGATTTAATCCTTTTCCGGTATTGGCGATCTTCTCGTCGCTGAAAGGTCGAGGAGCCAGTGGATTGCGAGTGATCATCGCCTCATTATACATTTTCATGTATGTAATAGGGTCGGCCATTTCAATATTCCTCGCAGGAGTAGAAATAGAGTTCTCTAATCGGATGTTTACTTCAGCAGGACCTTCCTTACCTTCTTTGGTTGTGACCAGAACCACTCCATTAGCACCACGGGCACCATAAATGGCAGTTGCCGTGGCATCTTTCATAATAGAAAAGGAGGCTACATCATCCACCGGCAAACGCGCCAGTTCATCTGCCGACGATTCTATATTGTCTATCAATATCAAAGGGGAAGCAGAATATCCAAAAGTGGTGACACCTCGAATGAAGAAATTAACGTTATCCTTTCCTGGCTCACCCGAAGACTGGTAGCCTATGACTCCAGCCAAACGCCCCGACAGTCCTTGTGTCAGATTGCTGGAAGGTACTTTTAGTTCTGACGGCTTAATAGTTGTTACCGAAGCGATCACGCTTTCCTTCTTCTGCTTGGCAAATCCGACTACGGTAACCTCATCCAGCTCGTCTGTCTTCGGCTGTAGATTTACAGTGATTTTTTTTTGTATCCCGACAGTGATTTTTTGTGTCTGGTAACCCAGATAAGAGAAAATCAGTACATCGGTATTTCCTACTTTAATAGAGAAAGAACCGTCAATGTCCGTAACGACACCTCTGGACGACTTGTCGACCAAGACTGTAACACCAGGAAGTCCTTCTCCTTGTTCGTCATAGACGATACCTGTCACTTCCCTTGTCGTTTGCGCTGTGATAGCTGTCATCTGGAAAGAAAGGACGATGAGTGCTAACCATACTTTTAATAAGTGATTAATGATTTGGTTTTTCATGTGTTTCCAAGTTAGATAAATGAAAAATGATTATATAATGCAAAAGTAGGTAGAAACTGTTTTGGAAATTTTTCGATATTGATATATAATTTTTCATTTTTGATAAAAACAGAGTGAAGACGAGTGGATATTTTTAATTGGTAGTTTTCTCGTGTTTTTAGAGTGTTATCCCAACTAAAGTATGGATATCTATTTTTCTTGATATTTATAAGTATCTCTTGGGGAGCGCAACTGATTTTACAATTTTCTCATATAATTTCATGCTTGTAAATGAGAATAACACCAAGATGGAGAGGAACTATACAGGAAAATTATCAAAACTGATATATAACTTTTCATTTTTGATAAATTAGAACGGTGGTATCCGAATTCACTTTGTAAATTGTTACTCATTTGTTCTCGTATATCGAAAAAATGCTTTAATTTGTCTCCGCATTAATCAATTAATGAGTTATCTTATTATTTATTGAAATTAGCATGAGCACAATTGAAAACCGTAATATTAAGTACTTTAACATAAGTAATAATGATGAAGCATGGGGAATTGTAGTGACTACTGTGGGTTCTCAATTGATTCCGAAACATAGTTCCTACCCTCGTTCTCAGCATCCGAAGTCCCATATCTTTAATCCGAGGAGTGGTAGGGTATTGAAAGAATATCAGCTTATTTATATTTCCAACGGTGGAGGATATTTTGAATCACAATCCTGTAAGAGACAACGTATTGAAGCGGGAACTATGATTCTATTATTTCCGAACGAATGGCATACTTATGAACCGGATATTGATACGGGGTGGTATGAGTATTGGGTAGGATTTAAGGGAGTGCATATCGATAACCGAGTGGCGAATGGATTCTTCTCACCGAAGTGTCCTCTCTATCATATAGGCTTTAGTTCATCGATCATCGGGTTGTATGAGGACATTGTGAATTATACCTTGGAAGAGAAAGCGGGATATCAGCAGATTATTTCAAGTATTGTACTTTATATTTTAGGTTCTGTCTATTATAAAAAAAGGAATGAAACTTTCAACGATTCCCTTGCCGTTAATAAAATCAATGAAGCCCGTACGATTATGAAACAAGAAATTGAGAATAATATTTCTCCTGAAGGTATTGCGGAAAGGCTTGGAGTGAGTTATTCCTGGTTTCGGAAAATGTTTAAGCAATATGTAGATGTATCACCTGCACAATATCAGGCTAATTTGAGATATTTAAGATCGAAGGAGTTATTGGATACGACAGATATGAGTATCATGGATATTGCTTTTAAACTTAACTTCGAAAATGTGGGACAGTTTTCTACTTTCTTCCGTAAGAAAGAAGGAATCCCCCCTTACCAGTATCGTAAGGAGGGACATCATATCAAGAAATAACTATGACGGGAATATTTAGCATAAATGCATATTTCTTAAGAATATCGGCTACATGACCTACACCAATGGAACAATGGTGCGATGGTCCTGCCTTGCTCCACCTTTCGATAAACTCTTTGGCGGATATCGGGAACTTGTACCTGCTGTTGAGATTGCCGATATTCAGTATAGGCCCCGGCACGGATTCTCCTTCAGCAATCAGGAAAGATAATCCACCTTTTTCTTCGACAACGGATAATAAAGTCACCGGACCTTGTCTGACAGACATTTGGATAGATAATCCTTTGCCCGGTTTTCCATGATATACGGGCAGTGGAACGAGTTTCACCCGATCTTCTGAAATAATAAAGTGTGCCGGTCCGTCGTGACCTAGCATAACGATATCATCATTGTAGTCCAAGGCATAAAACTCAGAGAAACATCCGCCGATGCCGAGAAGTGACATGATTTTCATGGCTTGTGCATTCTTTACTTCATATTCGCCTGCTATGGGAATATTCTTTCCGGTGAGAATGGTGTTTCCGGCAATGATAGAGGTAATGATATTCTCATATTCATTACCATTCAAGCCCGAATAGTAATAGGCCATCGAACCGAGCTTATGTTTAGTAACCAGCTTGTCAAGTGCTACGGATGTGTGTGCTGCTCTTTCAATTTCATCTGCTGTACAGGTTTCGTCGATCGTGAATATCCTGCTAAACTCTTCTTTCTTCGATTCGATTTCTGCCTGAGTTGCACTCTGTCTTAGAGCTGCCAGTTCACACATTTCCAATATTTCGATATGCGTGCCGAATACAGTACTTTGTAGTGCCAGATCGGAGTATACGTCGACCATTCCTCCGTAATAATTACCGAGTACCCCCATACGGTTTTTTCGCATCCCTTGTGATACTTCTGCTGCTTTAATCCATTGGGAGATTTCTGTCCAAGTTTCCTGGTCGTCCAGATATCCGGATACGATCTCATATCGGATTGAGGTACGATTGAATACTGAGCAGAATTCGGGAATGGAACAAGCCTGACAGTTTGCCAGCCATTCTCCGGTCATACTACCTCTGTCGCTCATGCTGTTTAGTTTGTCGTATTCAATGGCAGGCAGAGGTTGCATGTTCAACAGGATAACTGGTATATTCAGCCGATTGGCTATCGGAATAATGGTAGATGAAAGAGCATAGGTCGAAATGAAAATGAATAGAATTTCGACATCTTCGCTCTTCATTAGGGAGGTTACCCGATCTGCCTTTTCAGAGTCATCGACCATTCCTGCATCGATGACTGTCACATTGCCGAGCGACTGCATTTTATTCTTTATTTTGTTCTGATAACCTATCAGACGGTCTAATAGTCCTTCAAATTGTCCCCAGTATGTATTGAGGCCGACTCCCATCAAGCCGATTTTTACATTCTCCATGATATTGTTTTTTGTATTTGAATAATCTGTCTTTTATTTTGAGGTGATAACATCGAAATCTTCCATTAATCCGTAATTCATGAAGTAATATTCATTTCCCGGTGCTTGCTTCTGTACTCCGTTCCAATGCCAGGGGCCGGTAATGCTGACTTCAGTTGTATAGTGAGGTCCCATCAGGTTTCTCAGGCTACCGATTACTCTGACTTCAATTTTATTATCTCCTTTTTTTATATACGGTGTAAGGTCAAAATTGTAAGGCTTATAAGCGATGATACCTGCTTTCTGGTCATTTACGTACACTTCGGCAAGTGTTCCATTCCACTTGTTCAGTTGGATTGCATAACGGTCCGAAAGGTTGTCGATATGATATGTTTTACTATAGCCCATATCCCATGAATAATAAGGTTGTCCCTGTTCTTTCCAGCTTCCTGTCTTAAAGGTTTTGACAGGTTCTCGGATTACCCAACCCATTGGTGCAGATTCCAATGAGAAATCTCCTAAAACGTAGACTGGAGCAATCTCGGCATAAATACTCATCGGTTTCACGCTCAACTCAATGGTGTTTACTCCTGTTTTGGCAACATCTCCGATATTGTAGACTCCAAAACGGCTATCCAGCCAATACTCTCCGTTAAGTGCTGATAGTGCTTTTCCATTTACTTTTACTTTCCAGATATCCGGTTGTTCGGCAACAAGTCTCATCTTGCTTTTATCTATATTGCCTGCAACGATGAAATTATAGAGTACTTTGATATCACCTGTGCGGAAAGTATCCTTCTCAACAATTTTTTGTTTGTACTGAATGGCGGAGTTCCAGGGATCATTCATGCCATAATGTTGATACAACTTGTTACAAGCTTCTACCGTATAGAGATGCCTTTCCGCTTTTCCATCTATAATCAGATCACAGAAGTCAATACTCAGTGCGTTATCTTTCAGTCTTTTCACCTCCAATGGGGTAGAGGATCTCATTATTTGTCCACTAGCAATTTCCGGTTTCACTTTATATGTATTAGTAGCTGACGGCGAACTGAATAAGATTAAACTACCGGCAGGTGGAAGACTAAATTCTGCTTCTACATGATTGCCGTCCGTTTTGCATGGGTATGCGTAGATTGATCCGGACATGGCATCAAGTTCCATCAATGTTTTCCCTTCGATGGAAACACGTCCTGTTGCAGATTCAGTTAATGAAGAATTGACCAGAAATACCAGTTCGCCATCTTTGTAGGTTCTTCTATGATGATAGAGATGGTTACCAGCTACTTGCCTGAAGCAGATTTGGGGGCTTGCAAATACGGTCTGGATCAGCTGATCGGATAGTTCGTTGTAGGTTTTGATCTGTCCTGCATAATCTTTCATGAATTGAGCCAGCTCAGCACTTTCTTTCCCATCAATGAAGGTCGGTGTAGAGAAGACGATCAGTTCACCTCCGGATTTTACAAATTCTTTCAACAATTGGAATGTCCTTGTATTCAGGTTTTCGGTAATTGGAGGAAGAACCACTTTTTATATCCTCTTTTGCCTACGAAAAATTGCCCTTTTTTTACTTTACCCTGGTCTTTAATGATATTCTCAGAACCTAAATCATATTCTACCTGGCTTTTTTCCAGTTCGGTGATAAAGTTCTGGAATGCGATACCGATGTCCATTGTTCTGACTTGTCCTTTTACATACGAATAAGTCAGCCAAGCAGTAGTAGTTGGTTCTATAATCAATATATCGTTGAGTTGATCACCTTGGCTCAGGATCAGAGACAGACGTGCGAAATAATCATTCTGAGTCTTATAGTTTGACCACCAAGGAGAGATGGAAGTAAAGACAGGCGGGTAATCGTATTTGCGTGCTCCCACGATAGTCATGTGTGACAGATGCTGGTTCATGAAGTTCACTCCTAGTACATATTCCCAGTCACCCAGTCTTTTGAAATCCTCGAAAGTCTCATTCCAACCGCCACCACCATACGTCTCGCTAAGTGTCCGGGTATATCCCATCTGATTGGCAACGCTACTCAATTCTTTAACTGATCTTATATTTCCGAATTGAGCCATCGGATGTCCTTCGTTATATTGGTTGAACAACATATCGATTGCAGGCATCTGGTGCCATGCATACATAGCCATATTGTCTCCGCCATGAGACATGTCCGGCCATCCGTGCTCCCAGTAATGACCTGTCCATTTCATATTCTTCTTCTCGCAATAGGCGTGATAGGGTTTCGCCCATCGGTCAATAAAAAGTTGAGTAAGTGTTTCTGTGTAGTTGTGACGGACTTGCTGCCAGTTATCCGTTGTTTCTACTAATAAGGGAAGTACTGATTTTAAATCATACCCCCAACGTTTCTGGAATACGTCGAATAAGTCGGGAGTCCAGCGTATGCCACCCGGACTTGAAATGTTAGGTTCGTCGGTGAAAATACCTTTAATAACAGTACCGAGCTCTTTTCCGAAAGTCTTTTCATATCCTGTCATTGTGATGTCTAAGAACTTCTCTGTTACACCGGGATGTAGCAAATCGACATATGAATAACCGCCATGCCAGTCGGAACGGCCATAGTAAGTCTTCTTATACAAATAGTATTCCCCTTTGGTGTTCTTATAATCAGCTAGGCAAGCTGTGATGTCTTTAAAAGTACTCCCTTCTTTTTTCAAACATAAGAAGTAATCTTTTGCATTATCAGGCAGAGTCTCGACCTTTGTGTAGTCCAATCCTTGTCCCTGATTATACGATTCGGGCATTTGTTCGTTCACATGCCCTCCGGCGAATCCGCTTGGATATGAATTCTCGTCGTAGATCCAAATATCCATTCCCAGTTTCTTTCCGGCTTCTACGCTGTATTTATACAATCTGAACCAGTCATCAGAGAGGTATTCGGTGATCAGTCCCGGACGTGGATGTACAAAAGCTCCTCCAAATCCCTGTGATTTAAGTTCCCTCAACATGCGGTCGATATCCGCATTCGTTACTTTCGTGTTCCACACCCATAGCGGAGCGGAACGGAATTCTTTTGATGGATTTTTAAAAGCTGCTTTCAACTTTTCGAATTGTCTTTCTCTGGGTTGTTCAGAGGAAGCCTTTCCTACATAGCAGCACAGTGCTGCAATAGCGAAAACAAGTGTTTTACGGAAAGATTGTAGATTCGTTTTCATATTTTGCAATGTATTTTATGGTAACGTATTTTGAAACCGGAGTTAATAGTGTGAATTTACAAAGGCAAAAGTAACTGGTTACAAAAAATAATTATTGCTAATAATGATATATTTCTTATCAAAAATGATATTCGTATTGACATATTTTTAGTTAATCCTTCGTCTCTCAGGTATTAATGTGGAATGTGTTAAATATTAATATAGTAGTGCATTCCAAAGAGCGAAATCACAAGGAAGTACAACCGGACTTTACCCAATATAATATATCATTAATGATAGAGCGAAGAGAATGTTTACGCTTGCGCTCTTTGTCATCTAAAAGATTTTCTATAACTTGCCACTGTTTATCAGTCAGGTCGGTACCATATCCCATTTTATTACTCTTTAAATATGATTTGGTTGTTATATTTAAAGATACAAAATTGAGAAAAATTACCACCTGATAAACTTTTAGATAACTCAAAATAGTTTCTAAATTTAATACCTGAATATGTTATGAAGAACATTCATTTAATTGGTTTCCTTCTTATGACCTTGACTGCCAATGCTCAAGAGAAAGTATTGGAAGGATTTACTTATGCAGAAATAGTCGCTCCAACAGGAAAAGAGTGGGAGACACCCGAACAGGTAGCGCTTAATAAAGAACAGCCTCATGCTTGGTTCTTTACTTTTTCCGATAGTGAAAACGCACGTCGTGTATTGCCAGAATACAGTAGTTATTGCAAATCTCTGAATGGTACCTGGAAGTTTAATTGGGTAGGTAATCCCGATGAACGTCCGCTTGAATTTTATCAACCGTCTTTTGATGTTTTAAACTGGGATACGGTAAGTGTACCTATGCAATGGAATGTTGCAGGTATTCAAAAAGACGGAAGTCTGAAGTATGGAACACCTATTTATGCCAATCAACCGGTGATTTTCCAACATAAGGTGGAAGTGGGTGACTGGAAGGGAGGAGTCATGCGCACTCCGCCTCAGGATTGGGTGACTTATAAACATCGTAACGAGGTAGGTTCATATCGTCGGACTTTTACTATTCCGGAAGATTGGAAAGAACGGGAAGTATATATAAACTTTGATGGAGTTTCTTCTTTCTTCTATTTGTGGATTAATGGACATTATATCGGATTTTCCAAAAATTCACGTAATACAGCTTCATTCAATATTACCCCTTATCTAAATAAGAACGGGGAGAATGTAGTGGCAGTTGAAGTATACCGTAACTCGGACGGCTCTTTCCTCGAAGCACAGGATATGTTTCGTTTACCGGGAATCTTCCGTTCTGTTTCATTAACTTCTACTGCTAAAGTACAAGTGCGTGATCTTCGTATATTTCCGGATCAGGATACTGATTATAAGAATGGAAATGTACGCATAGAAGCGGATATTCGTAATCTTGGCAAAAAGTCGGCGAAAGGATATACAATTTCTTATTCGCTCTATGCCAACAAACTTTATTCAGATGAGAATATAGTAGTGAATGGTGTGAATGGTACGGTGGATGTAGAAGAATTGGGAAAAGGTGAAATGGCATCTGCTGTCACTACTATACAGGTGGATAATCCGCGCAAATGGTCGTCAGAAGCGCCTTACCGTTATGTATTGGTAGGGCAACTGAAAGACAAGAAAGGAAGAGTTGTTGAAACCTTTTCTACCGCTTTTGGCTTCTGTAAAGTAGAAATTAAAGATACACCGGCCGATAAGGATGAATTCGGATTGGCAGGACGATATTATTATGTAAATGGTAAAACAGTCAAACTGAAAGGAGTGAACCGTCAGGAAATCAATCCGGCTACGGGAAATGCCATTACCCATCAACAAATGGAAGAAGAAATAATGTTGATGAAGCGGGGTAATATTAATCATGTGCGTAATTCACATTATTCCTGTGATCCTTATTGGTATTATTATTGTGATAAGTATGGTATTTATCTGGAAGATGAGGCTAATATTGAAAGTCATGAATATTACTATGGTGATGCGTCTTTATCACATGTTCCAGAGTTTGAAGCAGCTCATGTGGCACGTGTAATGGAACTGGCACACTCTCATGTCAATCATCCGTCCGTCGTGATTTGGTCATTAGGTAACGAAGCGGGACCGGGAAAAAACTTTGTGACTGCCTATGAGAAATTGCATGCTTTCGATCCTTCACGACCTGTGCAATATGAGCGCAATAATTCGATTGTCGATATGGGTTCCAATCAATATCCGTCTATCGGCTGGATGCGGGGTGCAGTGACTGGTAAATACAATATCAAATATCCTTTCCATGTATCCGAATATGCTCATTCAATGGGTAATGCTGTGGGTAATCTGATAGATTATTGGGAAGCGATAGAATCAACGAACTTTTTCTGTGGAGCAGCTATATGGGATTGGGTAGATCAGGCTTTGTATAATTATGATCCTCAAACGGGTGACCGATATCTGGCTTATGGCGGTGATTTTGGGGATAAACCTAATAGTGGTATGTTTTGTATGAATGGCATTCTGTTTCCCGAACATTTACCCAAACCTGCTTTCTATGAAGTAAAGAAAGTATATCAGAATGTAGGGGTACGGGCGGTAGATATGAAGAAAGGACAAATTGAGATATTCAATAAGAATTATTTCACTTCCTTGAAAGACTATGAAATGCTGTGGATACTTTATAAGGACGGGAAACCAATCAAAGAGGGTACGGCTCCTAAAAAATCGTTTTCTGCTGTTGAGGCTCGTTCGAAAACTACATTTACTATACCTTATAGCTATTATGAACTGGCAAAAGAAAGCGAATATTTTGTAAAGGTACAATTCAGGCTGGCAAAGGATATGCCGTGGGCGAAAGCCGGTTTCGTGCAGATGGAAGAGCAACTGGCGGTAAAAGCTCCCGAAAGCAAGCCTTCTTTGTCTTCGGTGACTGCTTCACTTGACAAACCGGTGGTGACAGAGAATGGAACCTTTACGACAGTTACAGGAAAGAATTTCCTAGTGAAATTTGATAATGAGCAGGGAACTATCTATAGCCTTGAATACGATGGTCGCAAAGTATTGTGTGAGGGCGAAGGACCTAAGATTAATGCGCTGCGTGCTCCGGTTGATAATGACAATTGGGCATATCGGCAATGGTTTGAAAAAGGGTTGCATAACTTGAAACATAAAGCAACAAGTTATCAATGGATTAATGGCAAAAATAAAACGGATCAAGTAGTGCAATTGATGTATACTGTAGAATCGCAAGCTCCGAATGCCGCCGTATTAGAGGGAGGTACTTCAGGAAGATATAGTGTGAAAGAACTCACAGAACGTCCGTTCGGGCCGGATGATTTTAAGTTTGTCACCAGTCAGATATGGACCATTTATCCGGATGGATCTATAGAACTGCGTACAGAAATAACTTCGAATGATCCTTCTTTGGTGTTGGCTCGTTTAGGATATGCGATGCAAGTTCCTACAAGATTGCAACAATACAGTTATTATGGTCGTGGTCCTTGGAATAATTTTAATGACCGTCGGACTGGTTCATTTATAGAGATGTTCCAAAGTACGGTCAAAGATCAGTATGCAGATTTCCCCAAACCGCAAAGTATGGGTAACCGGGAAGGAATACGTTGGTGTGCACTGACGGATAATTCCGGTGATGGTATAGAGTTTGTGGCAGACGGACAAATGTCAGCTTCTGCATTACCGTGGTCTGATATGGAGATGACACTTGCCCCTCATCCTTATCAATTGCCGAAATCCAAGGCTACACACCTTCATATAGATTTAGGGGTGACAGGGCTTGGTGGAAATAGCTGTGGGCAAGGTGGACCGTTAGAACAAGACCGTATCAAGGCTGAAAATCATTCGATGAGTTTTATCATCCGTCCGGTACGTGGGGCAACCTATACGGAAACGGCGAATGTTGTACCTGCGGGAGAAGTTCCTTTAGCCATTTCTCGTGCTCGTAATGGTTTGGTAACGATCCATTCACAGAAAACGGATGCTGATATTGCTTATATGTTGAATGATGGTAAAAAAGAAATAAGTTATAACGAACCTTTTAATTTGCGCGAAGGCGGTACAGTTACTGCTTTTTATAGAAGTAATAAAGCTGTATCCACCCGTATGACATTTGCAAAGATTGAGAAAGTTCCATTGACAGTCGTTTATGCTTCCAGTCAAGAAACAGGCGGTGAAGATGCGGCAAATCTTGTGGATGAGGACCCTAACACAACCTGGCACACCATGTATTCGGTGACTGTAGCAAAATATCCTCATTGGGTGGATTTTGACGCAGGAGAAGTGAGGACTATTAAAGGATTTATCTATTTGCCCCGTCAGGATGGTTCGATGAATGGTTTTGTAAAAGAGTACTCTTTGGAAATAAGTATGGATGGAAAGACATGGAGCGATGCAGTAGCAACAGGTACCTTTGATAGTAACAAGAAAGCCAAAAGAGTAGAGTTGAAAATTCCTGTACAGGCACGCTATATTCGTTTTACTTGTTTGAGTTCTCAGAATGGAACTGATTTCGCCGGTGGTGCCGAATTCTCAATCATAGCAGATTAGCTAATTTGTCATTTCTAAAATAGATGTCATTCAAAAAGTGGTTAGTTGAAACACACTAACCACCACCTGAAATATGTATGTGCCTGCTGGTGGATAAACTATCAGAGTTTTTATTATACCTGCTTTAATATAAAAAGGTACAAAAGCTTTGAGATTATCAGAGATAATAATTAATCCTCAAATCCGCAACTAAGCCCTTGAACGTCCTTATTGCGTTTACACGTCCTCTCATTACTGAATTTGCAGATAATTTGAACTTGAAGCACCCACTTCTGCCTACAATATCCCCTTACCCCACAATGTGACTTGAGGCAATACACAATATCATTCCCATAAGTTGTAGGCATTATCCAAAATCAGTCTGGAAAACATCTGCGTAAGCATTATTACAGGTATAGATGTTCAGCACATACCGCCTTGATGTCCTGATCCACTTGGCTGGTACAGAGATAAACCTGAAGACAAACGCTTTTATGCGACTTGTTGCATTGAGCCCGAACTTCTTTACGTCAAGTCTTTGAATAATGGCCTTGTAAAAGTTACGGATAAGTGCTGTAAGAAGAAGGAACACTGTGTTCTCTGCCATGAAGGATTTGGGCAATCTGTCCCACCCGAAACCATTGTTCATATCATCGAAGATACGTTCCTTTCCTCCACGAAGGTTATAGAACTCGACAATTTCTCTTACGGAAGAATCATAGTCGTTAGTCAGGATACAACGGTATGTGTATTCTCCTTCCCAAAAATCCTGCACACCATCCATCCGTTTCTGTCTTTGAATCACAAGTCGATATGCCTTACCTTTCCACTTCTCAACAAGGATAGAGTTCAATTCAAACTCAATGCCATTGATTTCCTCAGTTTTCCAGCCTTTGAGAGCAAAGGTGTCATTGTAGATCGAACTGCAGCGGTTAGCACGGATATAGAAGGACTTGCAGTGTTTTTCTATTTCCTCCACGATTTCCTCGGAACATGATCCACAATCAGCTCTGAAGCGATTGATAGTGAGCCCATTCTGTTCAAATCTCGCAAAGAACCTCTTCAGCGTGTCCTTCTGATGGAAACGAACATTTGTGTTACCATCGCTATTCTCTATACCGACTATCAAATCGCCAATAACCGCCACGCCAGGGCGATAACCAAGGAACTTCTTGTATGTAGGCTTTGCATCATACTTCTCTGTCTCTATGAACTGATGGTCGAAATCAACATCATACATCTCACCCTCTTTCAGTTGGCCAGATGCAAATATACAATTGAGCAATAAAGTATTGAGAGTGTCAGCCGTATTGAAATCGTAGGTCTTGCCCATATCTGATGTGTATGAAATGTTTTCTTGCGTCAACTCCTTTATCGCCCTGAGGATAGTATCAGAGCTACAAGTGCGAAGTGTCGGATGAAGCGAGAGGTGGTTCATCAAATGAGTAGTGACATCCTCAATACATGAACCGCTACAGAAGTAGATACTCATGAGAGAACGGATGATTTCGCTGTACTGATAACCGAACGATCTACACCTTAGACCGAGGGTTGAGTCGATTACAGATGATAATGTGGAGTCAAATTGCTCCATGATTGAAAATAATCCCCCAAAAGGAGTGAGTCTCTCAGATTTAATTTGTATCTTCGCCATGTCTATCGTCGGATTCTCTTGTTTTTTTTGCAACACTAAGATAAGTGAAAATTCTGACATGGCAAAATCCTGAGCAACTTTTTGTTGCTCAGGTACTTAAAAAGTTTAATTTATAATAGTGTTGCGGAATTAAGGAAGATAAGTGTACACAAAATTGCATACTTCTCATGATTAAAGGCGAATTGCTGATCAATAGTGAAGAATATCCCGGTACCGTATTATATGACAGACAATTTATTCTTCAAGCTATTGGGTCAAAAATTGAATTGCTTGCACTTACGGAAGTGGAGTATATATGCTATTGGTTTAACGAATTGCCAATGGTTTGCCCCGATCGTTACCAAGAAATCATTGAACAAGCAGAAGCTCCGATCATTTACACTCCAATGGTCATGAATTCCCGGTTACAGTATCTGGCCACAGACCTCGCCAGTTATCTTGACGAACAACCTCCTTGTGGCAAATTCATCGAACTGAAATGTCAGGAACTAATATTTTTGATCATCACCTATTATCCACTCCCTCAATTAAGGGCTTTTTTCTATCCGATCAGTAGCTATACGGAAAGTTTCCAATATTTTATCATGCAGAATTATAGCAAGGTAAAGAATGTAGAGGAGTTTGCACATTTAGGAGGATATACGACTACTACTTTCCGACGTCTTTTTAGAAACTTATACGGTGTACCCGTCTACGAATGGATATTAGAGAAAAAACGGGAAGGTATTTTGGAGGATCTCCAGCATACAAAAATGCGTATTACTGAAATCAGTAATCGATACGGTTTCGACTCTTTATCTCACTTCGCCCATTTCTGCAAAGATTCTTTTGGAGATACTCCGCGTGCATTACGTAAGAAAACGGCTAACGGTGAAAAAATCGGAAAGCTCGCTGATTAAGGAATTATTTCTTTAATTCTTTGGTCAATCAATCAATTTGCTCTATTTTTGCAGTCTGTAAGTGATGTAAAATAACGAAATTTTAGTTCTAACAATTAAATAATTTAAATTCAATCATTTATGTGGTTAAGTAATTCATCTGTAGGAAGGAAAGTGGTGATGAGCGTTACCGGTATCGCCCTTGTCCTGTTTCTAACATTTCACATGGCGATGAACCTTGTTGCAATCATCTCAGCTGATGGTTACAACATGATTTGTGAGTTCCTGGGAGCAAATTGGTATGCCTTAGTAGCTACCTTAGCACTGGCTGCCCTCTTCGTAATTCACATCATCTATGCATTCTGGCTGACCATGCAGAATCGCAAAGCGCGTGGTAGCGAACGCTATGCAGTAGTTGATAAACCCAAAACAGTAGAATGGGCTTCTCAGAACATGTTAGTGTTAGGTATCATTGTAATCGTAGGCCTTGGTTTGCACCTTTTCAATTTCTGGGCAAAAATGCAGTTGCCGGAATTGATGCATAACATGGATATGCATGCTGATACGCTGACTTTAGCTTATGCTGCTAACGGTGCTTATCATATCCAGCAAACTTTCTCTTGCCCGGTTTACGTAGTACTTTACTTGATTTGGCTGTTTGCATTATGGTTCCACTTGACTCACGGTTTCTGGAGTTCTATGCAATCATTGGGATGGAACAACAAAATATGGATCAATCGTTGGAAATGTATTTCTAACATCTACGCTACGATTGTAGTACTCGGTTTCGCACTAGTAGTGGTGGTATTCTTCTTGAAATCACTGATGTGTGGCGGTGCTTGCTAAATGTAAATTGTAAATGATTAAATTGTAAATAAGATTATGATCAAAATAGATTCAAAAATTCCAGAAGGCCCGGTGGCTGAGAAATGGACTAACTATAAAGCTCACCAAAAATTGGTGAACCCTGCTAATAAACGCCGTTTGGATATCATCGTTGTAGGTACGGGTCTGGCAGGTGCTTCTGCTGCTGCTTCACTTGGTGAAATGGGTTTCAGAGTATTCAATTTCTGTATTCAGGACTCTCCTCGTCGTGCACACTCTATCGCTGCACAAGGTGGTATCAATGCTGCCAAAAACTATCAGAATGATGGTGACTCTGTTTACCGTCTGTTTTACGATACAGTAAAAGGTGGTGACTACCGTGCCCGCGAAGCGAACGTTTACCGCTTGGCAGAAGTTTCCAATGCTATCATCGACCAATGTGTAGCACAAGGTGTTCCTTTCGCTCGCGAATATGGTGGTACATTGGACAACCGTTCTTTCGGTGGTGCACAGGTATCACGTACTTTCTATGCCAAAGGCCAAACCGGACAGCAGTTATTGCTGGGTGCTTACTCCGCATTGAGCCGTCAGGTAAACGCAGGTACCGTAAAAATGTACACTCGCTACGAAATGCAAGACGTTGTTATCATTGACGGACGTGCACGCGGTATCATCGCCAAAAACTTAATCACAGGTAAATTGGAACGTTTCGCTGCTCATGCCGTAGTTATTGCTACCGGTGGTTACGGAAACGCTTACTTCCTTTCTACTAACGCTATGGGATGTAACTGTACAGCTGCCATTTCTTGCTATCGCAAGGGTGCCGTATTCGCTAATCCTGCATATGTTCAAATTCACCCGACTTGTATTCCGGTACACGGTGACAAGCAGTCTAAATTGACATTGATGTCTGAATCTCTTCGTAACGACGGACGTATCTGGGTTCCGAAGAAGAAAGAAGATGCTGTTAAACTTCAAAAAGGCGAAATCAAGGGAAGTGATATTCCTGAAGAAGATCGCGACTATTACTTGGAACGCCGCTATCCGGCATTTGGAAACTTAGTTCCGCGTGACGTTGCCAGCCGCGCCGCTAAGGAACGTTGCGACGCAGGTTTTGGTGTGAATAATACCGGCCTAGCTGTATTCCTTGATTTCTCAGAAGCTATCAACCGTTTAGGTATTGATATTGTTCTTCAACGTTATGGTAACCTCTTTGACATGTATGAGGAAATCACTGACGTTAATCCGGGTGAACTGGCAAAAGAAACGAACGGTGTGAAATATTATAACCCGATGATGATTTATCCGGCTATCCACTATACGATGGGTGGTATCTGGGTAGACTACGAACTTCAAACTACAATCAAAGGTCTGTTCGCAATCGGTGAATGTAACTTCTCTGACCACGGTGCAAACCGTCTTGGTGCTTCTGCATTGATGCAAGGTTTGGCCGACGGTTACTTCGTATTGCCTTACACTATTCAAAATTATCTGGCTGACCAGATCACCGTTCCTCGTTTCTCTACTGATCTTCCTGAATTCGCAGAAGCTGAAAAAGCCGTTCAGGCTAAGATTGATCACTTTATGAGTATTCAGGGTAAAGAGTCTGTAGATTCTATCCATAAGAAACTGGGTCATGTAATGTGGGAATGCATGGGTATGGGACGTACCGCAGAAGGTTTGAAAGAAGGTATCGCAAAACTGAAAGAAATCCGCAAGGAATTCGAAACTAACCTGTTTATCCCTGGTTCTAAAGAAGGTATGAATATTGAGCTTGACAAAGCAATCCGTTTGTACGACTTCATCACTATGGGTGAACTTGTAGCTTATGACGCATTGAACCGTAACGAAAGTTGTGGTGGTCACTTCCGTGAAGAATACCAGACCGAAGAAGGAGAAGCAAAACGTGATGACGAAAACTTCTTCTACGTAGCATGCTGGGAATATCAGGGTGATGACGAAAAGGCGCCGGTATTATACAAAGAACCGCTGGTATACGAAGCCATCAAAGTTCAGACTCGTAACTACAAGAGCTAATCGGTGAAGTTAAACATTAAAAAGAATTAGAAGAAAATGGATAAAAATATATCATTTACACTGAAGGTATGGCGCCAAGCCGGTCCAAAGGCTAAAGGTGCTTTTGAAACCTACCAAATGAAAGATATCTCAGGTGATACTTCATTCCTCGAAATGCTGGATATCCTGAACGAACAGTTGATCTGTGAGGGAAAAGAACCGGTTGTATTCGACCATGACTGCCGCGAAGGTATCTGTGGTATGTGTTCTCTTTATATCAACGGACATCCGCACGGTCCCGCAACAGGTGCTACAACTTGCCAGATTTATATGCGTCGTTTCCAGGACGGTGATACAATCACTGTTGAACCTTGGCGTTCGGCCGGTTTCCCGGTTATCAAGGATTTAATGGTAGACCGTACCGCTTATGATAAGATTATGCAGGCCGGTGGTTACGTGAGTGTACGTACAGGTGCTCCTCAGGATGCTAATGCTATCTTGATTCCGAAGCAGATTGCTGACGAAGCGATGGACGCTGCTGCTTGTATCGGTTGTGGCGCTTGTGCTGCCGCATGTAAGAATGGTTCTGCCATGTTGTTCGTATCTGCTAAAGTTAGCCAGTTGAACTTGCTTCCGCAAGGTAAACCGGAAGCTTTGCGCCGTGCAAAAGCAATGCTTTCTAAGATGGATGAATTGGGATTCGGTAACTGTACAAACACTCGTGCTTGTGAAGCTGAATGTCCGAAGAACATCTCTATCAGCAATATCGCTCGTTTGAACCGCGACTTTATTATAGCTAAGTTGAAAGACTAAGTAAAAGCTTGATTTGATTAATAGAAGAATCCCCTGTCAGCATTGTCGGCAGGGGATTTCTTTTACTATCTATTTTCAACTTTATCTTAATTCCACACGTTACATCATCATATGTCTCCAAATAGAGAATTTCACAATTGCCATTGCATTAATGGAAGTGAATGCAATGTCCATCGGCTCATGATGAGGATTATAGCTGACTAATTTTAAACATTCTTCCTTACCCGAACGATTTACATACTTCACAGACAAATGCTCGTCTTCCTCTAATATTGAATGAAACCAGATACATCGCCTCCTAAATAAGATGATTGAAGCTGCTTATTTCCTTGAACTCTACAATATCCCCCGATTTAAGAATAGGATACATACTATCTCCATTCACATAAATAGCTCCATCACAAAAAGAAATTTTCGGAATCTGTATCTTGCCCACTGCATATTGATTTTTGTTCTTAAACAAAGCCTTCAGGTTGGCAGTTGCTGAAATATCTTTAGGGAATTGAATAGTTAAAAAAGAGTGAATCGTTTATGTTAGAACTGCTTTTAAGTTTATAATAAACTATTTCATCGTTTATGCATAAATAGTCATACAATTTATGCATAAACTCCGGCATTCTTTTTAAAAGCATCCAAGCTGTTTTTACGCAATAAAAAAAGGCTGCAAACTTCTTAAAAGTCACAGCCTTCAGTTCATAATCGGGTTATTTATACCCTAATCCTCATAAGGATCGCCTAGATATTTTGTTATAATCTTATACTGTTTTATAGTCAAATACCGATGATTATACGGCAAATAACCTGTTGATATAAGACGGGGTACAACCTTTAATCCATCGGCTGAGACAGTGCACTGCATTTTTACTCGTTGTACATCCGGGGAAATACATCGCAGCAAGTGCAGCAAAAGATAAGATTCCTCACATTCGTCTAACTTCTAATTTGTTGTTTCATTGTTTTCGACTACAAATATACAACATCAAAAAGCCGTTGTCAAGCCTTTAGATCATGTCGGCGTTGATATGTACAGCGAATACGATATTATTATATTATACTATTTCTCTATAATATCGTCCTTATGCTGTTGATGACGCAAATTTCGAGGAGATAGTCCAAATGATTTCTTACAGAAATTTGAGAAATGTGGTAAAGACTCAAAGCCATACTTGTAACATATTTCAGAGATGCTGATCTTAGAGTTATTCAAATCTTCGAGAATACCTTCTTTACGACGTGCCAACATCCATTCGTATACCGGTTCATGAAAAACATTAGTGAAGATGCGACGTAAAGTACTGACAGTATATCCACCCAACTTAGCCAACTCTTCTACTGTCTTTACTTTCTTATAATTTTGGATTATAAAATATTGGAAGCTATTAGTATAGTTTGAGAGTGGATGGATTAAACCTGCCAAATCGTAATCAGAATAGTAATAACCTAAAACAAACGCCAATTCTTTATGTTTTAAGGTCAGCAATTCCCGGCATATCTTAGGTTCACATAAATAAGACTTGACTCCCTCCAGAAAATATCGTAGTTCTGTAGTTATTTTCAAAGGAGAAAATATAAGTGGAGCAGGAATCTCATTCATAATATGATCGAAACGGAAATTACAAAACAATTCGGGTTGATTAAAACGATAATAGATACATTCTGCATCACTCATTGCCAACATCTCAAATTTTGAACCAACAGCTTGAAGGATAAATTCTCCGGCATTCAACATCGTACCTGCATATTCCTGACTATTCACAAGCAACTCTCCTTTTAATAAAAAAAGGATAAAGTTCTCCTCACATTTCCGGGCCGATAAATGATATCCCCTTTGATGAATAACATGAGTAATCGCATTGTCTACAGCTTTGGGACAAGACGGGCAGTCCCAATCGCCCTGACAGGTAGATGTCATAGATATTAAGTGTTTGTTGTTGTTTGCAACAAAAATATATCAAATGTTTCATATTACCATAAGAAATTGGAGAGAAATGGAATATTTATTAAAAGAACTACATGAATTACATTCCATCCATAAGAATATCATTTTCAAGCAACGTTACTTCATACTCGTTATTAAAATTATCTTCAACCTTCTGTAAATCTATCAGATTCTAGATTCTTTATACTATTAGAAAGAATATCCAATGCCATAGTGAAAATATATTATGAAAAAAGGACATCCATTCTAGACATCCTTTCAATAAATAGAGATAAAAATTATAGGGATTATAAAATATATAGACTAAATAATTGGCACTATCCAGAATTTTGTGTAAATAGATAGTCCCATAATTCTTTGTTTAATAACTCCCATACAATCAATATTATAGATTTTCAGGGGTAACTGGAGTAATATCATTATCCTCTTCTTTATTGCTATCAGAACTCCATTCATCAACAGAAGTAACATTCCAACCAATCTCAGTTGCATCGTTAGTTAATTCCAAAGTATAACGTACTTTCTTACCAGGATTCCATGTAGTTGTTATTGAGCTTTCTTTGTCAATTGCTTTGTAAACTTCATTATTATTACTATCTGTAACAATATAACTTACAATAACTTTAGCAGTAGTTAATTTTTGTGGTAATAGCATTAATGGTTCTGAACTAACAGACTTAGCTGTAGTTCCAATTACTAAATTATCTGCAGGAGTAGCACTTATTGCACAGATATAGGTTTCAGAACCAGTAACAGTCCAAGTATTATTCTCATATTTATAAGTACCTTTATTTCCAATTCCTGAAAGTTTAATTTCACTTACTGTATATTTCAAATCATCTTCACCTTTTATTGAAAAATTGACTTGTGTCAAAGCATGAGAGAAAACAAAATCAATAGTTGCAGATACTTTTGTTTTATCTGTTGCTTGTGCGATTAACAAATCTTCTTGAGCACTAGCTAAAGCAGGAACTGTATAATCAACTAAGGTCGGATATTTATCTGTCGTTGAAGCGGTCAATGCCAAAGAAGATTTAGAAGAATATGCGAAAAATTGTACATTTCCCGTAGATGGCCAATAATATTTGGCAGATGTCCACTTATTTGTATTCCAAGTAATACTCTCGTTTTCCATAATGGGCTTATTAAGCACTCCTGTACCAATTAGGTCTGAACCTGTATTATACGCATAAACTTTAAAACCTTGTTTCTTCAGTTCTATTAAATCAACTTCTGCTGCTCTCGTCGAATTTTTCACAATGCTGTTAAAACCAATCTCAACTTGTCCTGCATTCTCAAATTCTTCATTCTGTGAACAACTTGTAAAAGCCATTGCAGCTACTGCTGTTGCTAATAATACTTTTTTCATAATCGTATTTTTTAAAAGTTTATAATATTGTTTATTTTGTTTACGTCATTTATTTCACAGGTAAAACCACCTCTTCTTCATCTCCCCAGCCTCCAACTTCTCCACCAATACCTCCATCTCCACCACCAGAAGGATTATCCGGCTTTTCAACTTTTATATCTTCTTCCAAAGGAAGTTCAATTTCTTTAGAAGGTTCTTCTCCTTCCCCACCACTCTCTGAATTAGTTATCACATCCGTTATATTAACCTCAACCTTGTGTAGGCTTTGGTCTGTCTTTACAAATGCTAAGATCAATTTGACTAATCCATCATTTGCTCCGGTAACTGTATTTCCCAGTATCCCCAAAGTAGTAAAACTACCGACAACCATTTCATCACGCACAACACCTTCAAAATAAATAGGTGCCTCACCTTTCATTCCACAACCCCTGCCCAAACAATAACAGCTTGCCATTCCTTCAACACTCCCGACAATAGCTGAAACATACTGTAATCCTTCCGCCTTTACTTTAAAAGTGTATGTTTTTACCACCAATTTGGGTTTCCAGATCAAGAAAAGTGTCTCATCACTCTTTTTTATTTGTAATTCTTCTACATTCACCACATATAACGGATCAGGTCCCCAAACTAATTTTTCCGTACCCGCTATTCCCAATCCATTGCAATATCCGGTAAAAGCTTCAATTGTCTCATAAGCTCCTTCATTCCGGATTTGCACCGTCTCCGTATCGTAATTGTACACTACTACCGAATATCTTCCCGGCGGAACCTTTACTTTTCCACCCCTTGCTGAAAGATAAGTATCAACTTTCTCACTTTTTCCATCTTTCGGATAGAAGATAATTCTTACTCCTTCCGGTAGTTGATCTGCAACGCCATCCCAGTCCAGTGATATTTCCACTCCGCTAACCGGATAATCATCCAGGACATCCCGACGAGTACATCCCCCTAACACCAACAGCGCGAACAGAAACGCAAGAAATATATATCTCACATCTTGCATACATCACCGCCTCCTTGTCGTTATCAACCATACTAAAGAGGCCTTTGCCTTGGTAAGACCAATAAAATGAAAACGTCCGCTATTCATCCAAACAATGTCTCCTTCGTAAGGAGTATATTTCTTATATTCCGTTGCTAGATATCCTACACCTAAGCTGAACTCTAATGAAAGATGTCGAGCCAGCTGTTTGGCATATCCGTATATCACTCCTGCCGCTCCGTAGTATTTACCTTGATAACCGTCTCCCTGAAACTGAAAATCATAGATACCACCTTCTGCATACAGCCCCATGAAATGTCCAGTCAACCGATTACGTTTTTGACAGTTACCCAACCAATAACGTCCCTCTACTCCTCCTGAAAGTAACTGATAACAAAACTCATGCGCGCTATTCAGCCACCAAGGACATTTATATTCAGTATTCAAAGACCATCTTTTGCCTATTGGAATCTCAACCTCTATATTAGGTGCCAATACCAAATCATATAACAAGTTATTCTTTACGGCTAAAACTGTTTTACTTTCCACCGGTCCTTCCACCTCCGCTATAGCCACCTTACAAGACTGCTTTCTTTGACTTTCTCCTAAGGGCTCATTCGAATTATTATCAGGAAACACTTCTCCTTTCGTTGAAACAAACAATCCGGAAGTGGAAGTTCCTGGTGTAAAAGTATTGTTATCCGTCTCCGGCAATCTCCGAACTACTGTTATCACCGCCCGTCTCAATCTAGGCAATATATCACGCACAATAGACCGATAAGGAATCCCGCCGTCCAATCTTTGTAATAAGTGTTTCAGTTTTATCATATCCTCCCGATGATAATCAATCAGCATCAATATATCTTCTCGATCCGGTAAGTTTAAATCAGCAGACACTAACCTGCGAAATTCTGACCAATCTTCCCCCTTAGCTGATAATTCAATTTTATTACCATCAATATATGGATAGCGTTGTCGCAACAATCCTTTCAAAGACTCTTTTCTTCTGACAGACAGACCAATATTGTTAATGGACTCCCCCTCAGGTGAAGCAAAAGCTTCCACTTTCAATGAAACAACAGATTCTGCCTCACAATGCTTACCAAGTAATGAATCCAACAGAGCAATAGACTGATTATTGCTACAATAGTTAGTATCCACAAGGCTCTCATTCTCATCAAAATAAACAATTACTTGCTGGGTTATATCTTTCATAACGCCAACTGATGGAATCGACGCATACCCTTTTACCGATAGCCCCCAAAGAGCTATAGAAAAAGCCAGTATGTGGATGCCATGTTTCATAATTGTTCGTTTCTGTGAACAAATATAGAAGTTTGAAAATAAAGAAAATAATACTTTTAGAAGTATTTTAAGGCTGTGGAAGTTTCTGTGAAACGATTGAAACGAATTTGCAACTTTAGAAGTGTTTAGCAAAGATTTACAGCTCCTTTTCTCAAACAGAACTATACGATCTTATCTTCTTGTAGTAATTCTTCTATTAATTTATAGAATACATGTAACTTTGGCAGTTCTCAAGGAACCAATATTAGGACATATAAAGATATATTTTGAGTAACCGCCTTAAATTTCAAATTCAATAATCTTACCTGTCAGTCGACTACGCTCTGCTTCATAACAGATCCGATGACTTTCTACTGAATTTTCAATAGAAGTCTGAAGCTCATATTCCTTACTCGATAGTGCTTTCACAAAATGATCTACCAGATTTAAGTCTGCCCCGGCATGAAAAGGCTTATTAGAAATATCCGAAAAATCAAAAACCTGTTCTTCGTTACTTCGGAACTTACGCACACGCAAATGTTTTTCATTACCATCTATTTCCCCATGAGTCAATTTAATATGAGTTTCCCGGCAATCATCATTAGTAAATATATCCATTGAAAGATTGATCGTCACTTCATCGCCCATCTCCATCGAAAGGACCTGATGATCAACCACATCATTGTCACAATGGAAGACACAACGTCCGTACATGCCATGGCGTAGTTCTTCCATCAAAACATCATCTAAAGTCTTTCCTGCCGGAATATCAAAATTTGAAATCCAGCTATGCCGATTATAGTATAAATCGACTGCAGAATACGGGCATTTCGTTTCTATAGAACAATCGATACAACGTTCCGAACTACCTTCCGGTGCATTTTCCAAACGGAACCAGCGTAAAGAACCGAATGACGAAAGCTTTCGACAGGGTGTCTTTGTCAGCCACAATAACAGATCAACATCGTGACAGCACTTTGCTATCAACATCGGATTAGTCAATTTCTCTTTTCGCCACAATCCTCTCACATATCCGTGCGTAGTACGATCCAATCCTACGGATGCTATATGGTTGATTGAAATAATCTTTCCTAGTTCACCGGAATCAACAACTTCCTTAATTTTCAGAAAGTAAGGGTGATAACGCAACACATGACATACACAAACAAGTACTCCTTTACGTTTAGCGTGCTCGGCTATATCATTACATTCTGCAAGGTTCTGTGCAATCGGTTTTTCGAGTAACACATGATATCCCGCATCAATTGCTTTAATACAAGGATCATAGTGAATATCTTCAGGAGTTGCTATTAAAACAGCATCGGCAGGAAATGGATGAGCAAAGAAATCATCATAATCACAAAAGCAATGTGAATGATCCAAACCAAATTCTTCAGCAATACGCTGCATTCGATTGGCATTTACTTCAACAACCCCAACCAGCTGTAACCGATCAGGATGTATACGTGCATATTCCAGATATTTATTAGTTCGGTTTCCAGCCCCGATAGCAACCATTCTCACAGGCTTCTCTCCTCGAAAGATATTTTGTTCCATAGTATCGTCATTTTTGTTAATCGAATACTAAATTAACCTTAATTCCGCAACACTATTATAAATTAAACTTTTTAAGTACCTGAGCAACAAAAAGTTGCTCAGGATTTTGCCATGTCAGAATTTTCACTTATCTTAGTGTTGCAAAAAAAACAAGAGAATCCGACGATAGACATGGCGAAGATACAAATTAAATCTGAGAGACTCACTCCTTTTGGGGGATTATTTTCAATCATGGAGCAATTTGACTCCACATTATCATCTGTAATCGACTCAACCCTCGGTCTAAGGTGTAGATCGTTCGGTTATCAGTACAGCGAAATCATCCGTTCTCTCATGAGTATCTACTTCTGTAGCGGTTCATGTATTGAGGATGTCACTACTCATTTGATGAACCACCTCTCGCTTCATCCGACACTTCGCACTTGTAGCTCTGATACTATCCTCAGGGCGATAAAGGAGTTGACGCAAGAAAACATTTCATACACATCAGATATGGGCAAGACCTACGATTTCAATACGGCTGACACTCTCAATACTTTATTGCTCAATTGTATATTTGCATCTGGCCAACTGAAAGAGGGTGAGATGTATGATGTTGATTTCGACCATCAGTTCATAGAGACAGAGAAGTATGATGCAAAGCCTACATACAAGAAGTTCCTTGGTTATCGCCCTGGCGTGGCGGTTATTGGCGATTTGATAGTCGGTATAGAGAATAGCGATGGTAACACAAATGTTCGTTTCCATCAGAAGGACACGCTGAAGAGGTTCTTTGCGAGATTTGAACAGAATGGGCTCACTATCAATCGCTTCAGAGCTGATTGTGGATCATGTTCCGAGGAAATCGTGGAGGAAATAGAAAAACACTGCAAGTCCTTCTATATCCGTGCTAACCGCTGCAGTTCGATCTACAATGACACCTTTGCTCTCAAAGGCTGGAAAACTGAGGAAATCAATGGCATTGAGTTTGAATTGAACTCTATCCTTGTTGAGAAGTGGAAAGGTAAGGCATATCGACTTGTGATTCAAAGACAGAAACGGATGGATGGTGTGCAGGATTTTTGGGAAGGAGAATACACATACCGTTGTATCCTGACTAACGACTATGATTCTTCCGTAAGAGAAATTGTCGAGTTCTATAACCTTCGTGGAGGAAAGGAACGTATCTTCGATGATATGAACAATGGTTTCGGGTGGGACAGATTGCCCAAATCCTTCATGGCAGAGAACACAGTGTTCCTTCTTCTTACAGCACTTATCCGTAACTTTTACAAGGCCATTATTCAAAGACTTGACGTAAAGAAGTTCGGGCTCAATGCAACAAGTCGCATAAAAGCGTTTGTCTTCAGGTTTATCTCTGTACCAGCCAAGTGGATCAGGACATCAAGGCGGTATGTGCTGAACATCTATACCTGTAATAATGCTTACGCAGATGTTTTCCAGACTGATTTTGGATAATGCCTACAACTTATGGGAATGATATTGTGTATTGCCTCAAGTCACATTGTGGGGTAAGGGGATATTGTAGGCAGAAGTGGGTGCTTCAAGTTCAAATTATCTGCAAATTCAGTAATGAGAGGACGTGTAAACGCAATAAGGACGTTCAAGGGCTTAGTTGCGGATTTGAGGATCTTTAGGAAAATGCTGTCCTCTCGACAGTTTTCTGTAAACACATATGCCTTCAGTAACCTTGGGGCATTGTGAACAATCTGTGGTAGATTTGCAGAAAGGATCTCTTACCATGAATTTAGTTGTAATTAATTCCTATAGGGAACAAAGATAGAGTTTTTCTGGGAAAATATAGACAGTAATGGCATCATTCCTTCTTTATTCCTGTTCGATTTACAACGTTCATCCTGATTTTGCGTGGAGGGTCTTAGTCCTATCTAATGTTTTTTTCATTGCTTAGAAAATTACGAGTGAAGATTATTTGCCGAATAATATATTTCTGTAAATTTGTTTATTCTAATGCTAACACTTCAATAGCTAAGTCGTTAGAGTGATGTTCAGAGTTTATTGTTTGTTTAAAGTATATTTTTGATGAGAATAAGATTATTGGTTACTTCGGTTGGGCTATGGATTATGAATACGGCGGTTTGGTCACAATCTGCTGTCTGTTATCAGATAGAGACTTCAAAACCTTGTCAGACGATGGAGTATTTTAGTGCATCTGATGCATGGAGTATGCAGTTTATCGGTCTTTGGCCGAAGGAGAAACAGAATCAAATAGCCGACTGGTTATTCAGTACGGAGAATGATGAAAACGGACAACCGAAAGGAATTGGTTTGTCACTCTGGCGTTTTAATGTCGGGGCAGGAAGTGCCGAACAAGGAGAGGCTGGTGAGATTTCTTCTCCTTGGATGCGTGCCGAATGTTTTTTGAAACCTGACGGGACTTATGATTGGAATAAACAACAGGGACAACGCAATTTCTTGAAACTGGCAAAAGAACGTGGAGTCAATAAGTTTTTGGCCTTCTTGAATTCTCCTCCTGTCTTTTATACCCAAAATGGATTGGCTACTAATACAGGTCGTGGAGGAACAGCGAATCTAAAATCGGATTGTTATGAGAAGTATGCTTGTTTTCTGGCAGATGTAGTACAAGGTGTGGAAAAACACGATGGAATCAAATTTCAGTATATTTGTCCTTTTAATGAACCCGATGGACATTGGAATTGGGTGGGACCGAAACAAGAAGGCTGTCCGGCAACTAATAGGGAAATAGCCCGTACAGTCCGTTTATTAAGCAAGGAATTTGCCGACAGGGAAGTAGATACACAAATTCTGATCAATGAATCATCCGATTATCGTTGTATGTTCAGTACTCATATGACCGATTGGCAACGTGGTTATCAGATACAATCGTTTTTCCGTCCGGACAGTGTGGAAACTTATTTAGGGGATCTTCCGAATGTTCCCCGGTTGATAGTTGGACATGGCTATTGGACAAATACTCCATTGAGTGCTTTGCATGATATTCGTTGTCAATTGCGTGATACATTAGATAAATATAAAGTGAATTTCTGGCAAACAGAGGTTTGTATCATGAGTAATGATGAAGAAATTGGTGGAGGAGGAGGTTTCGACCGTACCATGAAGACGGCACTTTATGTGGCTCGTATGATTCATCATGACATAGTGTATGCTCAAGCGAAAAGTTGGCAATGGTGGCGTGCTATCGGTGAAGATTATAAAGATGGCTTAATACGTGCATATACAGACAATGATTTCCAAAACGGTCGTGTGGAAGACTCCAAACTGATGTGGGTATTAGGTAATTATAGCCGTTTTGTTCGTCCGGGAGCTGTCCGGTTGGCGATTTCCGCATTTGATAATACTGGAAAACTGATTCATGAAGGAGATACAGACCAGAAAGGTTTGATGTGTTCTGCTTATAAAAATGTAGATGGAACGTATGTGGTTGTACTCATTAACTACGCTAATGAAGATAAGAATTTTTCGGTGGGAAAAGCGGTAGGCAAGAAGGCAAAATGGATGGTTTACCGTACTTCGGATCGGGAAGGGGAGAACCTGAAACCTATTGAGAAATTAAAAGGAGGTCAAGTGAGCCGAATTCCTGCGCGTTCAGTCATTACGCTTTTGTCAGAGTAATATAGATTGGCTAATTATAAGGATCATAAACTTTTTATTGAGGATATCCCAAGTTCCCCGGGCATATCCTCTTTTTTTATTCTATACTCTCTTTTTTTATCTTCTATAATCCTCGGGGATTTTCAGCTTTTTCTTTACCTGTTATTGTTTCGGCTTGCCATAGTAGCCCGGCATGGGTACATAGATCGGTTGATGATAAGTATTGATATTCTGCAACTTCTTTTCTTCTTTTAATCGTTTGAGGTGTCGGATTGCGGTAGTTTGTGTAAACGTACAAACCTGTTGGAGATCTCGGCGAGTCAATATCTGATTATGTTTAAAGTAATTCGTCAATAGTCGATCTATTTCTGTTTCGGAATGTGATAAAGAGTGTATTTTCACTTTGGAGCGTGCTACTTTAACGATACTGATTGAATTTTTGAGTTTCTTATCGGCTGTAAAGCTGACGTTCGCTTTGAGCTTCATTTGATTAGCCTTCTGTTTAGGTGAAGTGATCGGTTCTTTACTATTCAGCTTTATCTGGAAATACCCGATCCCTTCCAAATGTACCCGTTCACCTTCTTGTAGCCTTGAACCCATAAAATGGCTAAGAGATTCCAATACGGCTTTCACATCTCCTTCGGTCAATGAAGTTGCCATTTGAATCTCTCTAGCCAGCTGATTCGTACTGATGTGTTGAAAATTGACCACTCGTGCGTGATATAGTTCCTTGTCTTCCTTATCTTTAGGACTGGGGACTTTATAAAGTTCAAATTGTATAGCCATTGTTTCTTTGTTGTCAAGCGTTTATATATAAGTTATCAAGTCTTTAATGTTTACCATAGCATTTGCTTGGACCACACATAAGTTTACCATCGATGGCTACGACACCCTTACTCTCCTTGCAGACCTGTTTCACCCAATTACGGAAAATCAGTTCAAGATATTCTGGTTGTATAATGCTGAAGAATCGGTTAAAGGTATCATAGCTCAGGATAATTTCTAAATTAGGAATTCTACTTTAAAAAAAAACGAATTTCGCATTTCCGAATTCTTCTATTTCATTCCAAGACTGGGTACCACATAGTACAGCAGCAATATATATAATAGTTTCCATTTTATGCACCTTTTTACGGTCCATTCTAGGATCCTCTATTTGTTTACAAATGTCAATTATGCCTATTCTCATGTCAGATACTTTTGATATTACTTTATAAATATAAGGGAAATAAACGATATAAGTAATATATAAACGGTTAATAATCAATATAATAATACTAATAAAAAACACATTAGAAATGATAATTTATTTAATGCGTCTGTCTGGATGTTTCCTTTATCATTTATTAGTTACGTTCGTGACGATTTCTCTTCATGTATATGATAATATCTTATTACGAATGTGATAATCTCTCGTCACAATTGTGACGTATAAATAATAACGGTATCAAAAATACAATATATAAAGGAGAAAAACAAAGTATTTCTATTTCATTTGGTTACTATTACGCCTTAGTTGGCACGTTGTGCCTTTTGGGTTCTATTCTTATCTGATGATTAGGCATAATGCCAACTGCTTGAGAAACAGGTGATTTTGCGGGAGTAGTTCAGTATGAAAAAGAATTTTTGTAGAAAATGGTGATATATAAGAAGAGATTCTAGCTTTTTCTGTTGCCTTACATATATCTGTTAGCGGATGAAAAAGGAGGAAAATGATATGGATATTCTTGTATATCAGTTGTTTATTACCGTTACAGATGTGTGACAGCAAAACTATCTGCAACACATCTGCAACGGTATCTTACACACAGGTAATGGGCTGTGTGTAAGGAATATAAAGCCTATTTAGTGACAGGTGACAGATACTTTGGTCGTTTTATCTCTAGGAGTAGGACTCCTGAATTTATTAAGTATCTGTCTTCCTTACAAGAATTGTTCGCTTCAATAAGCCCTTATAAGAGAGTATTCTTATTTTTTCACGAACTTAGCATTATTCAAATACTCTATACTCTTCTGTGCAGCCTCAAATACTTCATTCATAACCTGCTCTTGGGTATATTTGCTACCATCAGCATTCTTCTTATCGCGTATATACTGTGGAGTTTCAATCTCAACAAAATAGTTTTTCATGCCATTTTTATAGAACTGTGTGAAGATACCCTCAAAGTCTATTGTTCCGCTTTCGCCGATAACGAAATCATCCTTAATGTGCAACAGTTCTATACGTTTAGGATATTTTTTCAAATACTCTACAGGAGACTTACCTCCTTTTGTACACCAATAAACATCCAATTCAAGGCATACATATTTAGGATCTGTATTCTCAACAAGATATTCCCACATCACCTTATCGCTATCTTTTAACTTCTTGAACTCGTCGGAATGGTTGTGGTATCCAATTTTCAATCCGTACTCTGCGGCAATTTTGCCAACGCGGTTGAAGTAGTCGCACATACGTTGTACATCCTTTACAGTGTAGTCCACACCATAACTCGGAATAACAAAATACTTGCCGCCACATGCTTTCTGAGTTTCAAAGAGCTGACGCCAGCGTGCCATAATCTCGTCTTCTTTGGCAGGGTCTTCTTGGATGCCGGAATGTGTAGAGGTGATTTTAGCTCCGTTTTTATCACAGAGGGCTTTGAACTCATTGGCAGGAAGACCGAAAACCTTTGGGTCTCCACCCCACTGTACCAACTCAAATGAATTGTAACCCATATCACCAAGTCTTTCAACGGATGCTTTGGGGTCTTTTTTCATGGCATCCATTACCGAGTAGAGTTGAATACCGATTGTTTTCTTTTTCTTTGCCAAAACCATTTCGGGAGTTGCAAACATGGCAATTGCCATAGCCACACAAACAAATGTGGTTAATGGTTTGCCGCACAATTCAAATAACTTTTTCATAATGTTTCTATTTGGTTGAATTAATATTATAGTCTTATGTTGCTAATTGATATTACCTATGATTGCATAGAACGAAAAATCCTTTTTCTGTAAGATCCCATCTCCTGACTGTGTTTTACAATAGTCAAATCCTCCGACATAATGACTGCGTGAGTCTGAGTCGAATATGAATTCGTAATCTTAGCACAAAGTTAGTACTTTATAAAATCTTCCATTTGCTTCATTTTTCATAATGATTGTCTTATATTTGCATGAATCGTGATTTTAAGACATTTATATGGTATTTTTGCAAGAATAGTACAATGATATCGTTCAAAGAACACTCTTTTTCTTTTAATAATGTCAGTCTTGCCCCGAGCGAGCAAATAGGGTTACACCGACAGCCCCTGTGGGAACTTTCGTATATTGTTACCGGATCGGGAATGAGACTTATAGGAGATATGACGGAGCCGTTTCAATGTGGAGAAGTGGTGCTGATACCTCCCGAGATTCCGCATTGCTGGATTTTTAATAATAACGATACTGACTCCAATGGGCAAATATCCAATATTACAATTACTTTTACCAATGAATTTCTTGATAACTGCTCGTCTGTGTTTCCGGAACTTCGTAGATATATAGAACAGTTGAAGGATATTCGTGGTGCTGTGAAATTTGATAAACGGAATGCCGGTTTCATAGCTTCGGTTATGAAAGTGATGTGTGGCCAAAATGATGTGGGACGTCTTTCGTCAATGATCAGGTTGCTTTCAATCATATCAATAACGGATAAGGCACATATTGTAGGTGCATATAATATGATTGATAAAAAACGAGAACGGTTGAATATGGTACATACCTATGTAATCTGTAATGCTACCCGTAATATATCCCTTGACGATGTGGTGCGTTATGTGGGAATGAACCGGTCTGCCTTTTGTGTATTCTTTAAACAGGCTACGGGAAAGACTTTTGTGACGTACTTGAATGAGTATAGGATAGAACTGGCTTGTCAATTGTTGAAACAGAAAAACATGTCTGTCTCGGAGATCTGCTACCATGTGGGGTTTACCAATATCCCATATTTCAACAGAACCTTCAAAAGGATGAAGGGATGTTCTCCTACAAAATTCTGTAATGATGAATAGGGAATCGTTCTATTTTACTTCAAACTCCGTAGTCAAATAAACTTCCAGTTGTAACCCAATTTTGTATTTGCCGGGAAACAGTTTACCTGATTTGAATCTTTCTTTTTCATTAGGATCACTCAGGCGATTGACATCCCATGATACCGGAATACTGAATAGAATTGCTTCACCCCCTTGTAGCAAAGCATGTTTTTTCATCCAGTCAGCTTCTCCTACCCAGCCCGAACGTGCCAAAGGATGTACGCTATATAATTCATCTGTCCCTACGCTGGGCAGAAATACTGGCTGTACAGATAAGTTGGTGTGATTCTCGAATATAACATGAATAGAATCATTGTCTGATTTCAATACGCGGAAATCGAAAGCACCATTCGTTTCACTACCTTCCACAGGCTGAATACTGCGGTCGGTTAAATTACAATAGGTATGAATATTCTCAAATACATAGAAATGTATTTTGTATTTATTAGGTTTCAACGGGTTCTTGAATTCCGACATATGGATGTATTCCGGTAATGTATCACCTTTAGATAGGTCCCTTCCCACTCCTGCAAATGCTAAATTGTCTATGAACGGGAAAGTAACCCATTTCCCATCTTTCCATTCTTCCATCCAATGGTATTCCGGTTCGGCTGTAGGAGCATTGACATTTATCACATCAAGTTGAATTTGTTTGGTTTGAGGAGAATAAACAGGCTTTTGTGTCTTTATTTTATAAACGTCAGGGTGAGTAACTGCAACATTAGAGAGACGTTGCAGAGTTATCCGGTTTTCATAATCTTCTATCTCGGATAAGGAGAGCGGAGCGTCTATGTCGTATGGTTGAATAGTGGAATCTGTGACAACAATGTTGGTCACATTGTCGGCTGTGCCGATTATCTTTGTCTGCTTGTTTTGATTCGTACATCCCATAATCAGGACATGACATAGCAGATTACATAACATTATTTTTTCCATAATTTTATGCTTTACCGTTGGATGACTGTAAATGTATGAAAATAAATCAGAAAAGGAAAGCTGTGTTTGAAATAAAGATTCTGTTGGAGAGAGTTTTTGGGGAGGATATGGTATGTTTGATAGGAATGATTTCTATTAAATAATTCCTGATACTACAACTATGTTGCCGATAACTTTACTGCAACATAGTTGTAATCCGGATAAATATTATCTGTCAGCCTGAATAAAAGGCTTTCCTTGCCACAGCAAACAGATTCTTTTCTAAATCTAATAAGAATTATTTCAACTTCGCCTTATATTCACCGCTATTCAATATTTCCAGTGCCTTTTGAACGCTTTCATTGGTAGTATTCATTACCCGGAAGTACTCATTTATATCCCAGAGATCGCGGGCAATAAGTGCCTTTAACTGCGTTTTGATAAGCGGTAGCGATTTCTGGTATTGTTCTTCGTTGAACTTCACTTCTTCTTTATCACCCATCTCACGCAAGGCGGATAACATATCATTACTGATATTGAACTTCTTATTGAAGTCTTCAAAATTCTTATATTCGCCGGTCAATTCTTTCCGGTGGTTCTCGATATACTTCATCGTGAATTTTGAAACGATGCCTTTAGCTACCAGGTTCCGGTGGTAATCCGTAAAAAGAGTAGTGTCGATTGGTACAAAATAGTCGGGCATGATACCGCCTCCGCCGTAAACGGTGCGTTTCAGTTTCTTTGTCTGTACTTTCAAAGAGTCGGGAAAATGGATGCTGTCGGCATTCATCAATTCGCCATGATTAAAACGGTCGATCAGATCTTTGTTGTAATCAGTTTCACTGTTGTAAGGCTTCTGGATGGAACGGCCGGTAGGAGTATAGTATCGAGCCACAGTCAGACGAATCATCGAACCGTCCTGTAAGGGAACCGGGCGTTGCACCAACCCTTTTCCGAAAGAACGGCGTCCTACAATCACTCCTCTGTCCCAATCTTGAATAGCACCACTTACAATTTCGCTGGCTGAGGCTGTATATTCATCTACCAACACGACCAGACGACCGTTACGAAACTCTCCCTTTCCATTGGCAAGGGTTTCATCGCGAGGAACAGTTCTTCCTTCGGTGTAAACAATCAGTTCGTTCTGATCCAGAAACTCATTGGCAAGATCTTGAGCCGCGCTCAGGTAGCCTCCTCCGTTTCCTTGCAAGTCGAGGATGAGGTCTTTCATTCCTTGTTTCTGTAGCTCCTTCATTGCTTTCTTGAATTCTTCTGCTGTGGTAGCTCCAAACCGGTTGATACGGATATATCCTGTACCTGGTTGAATCATATATGAAGCGTCGAGACTGTAAATAGGAATCTTATCTCTTTTTACAGTGAATACTAACGGATCTTTTACACCACGACGAATAACCGTCAGATTAACCTTCGAATCTTTCGGACCACGAAGTCGTTTCATAATATCTTCCGTACTCATCTTTACTCCCGCAATGGTACTGTCATTAACTGCTACAATACGGTCCCCTGCAAGGATACCCACCTTTTCCGAAGGTCCGTTGCTGACAGGTTGTATTACTAACAGCGTATCCTCCACCATCTGAAATTGTACACCGATACCTTCAAAGTTACCTTGAAGAGGTTCGTTCATCTTTTTCACTTCTTCTGCATTCGAGTAGGTAGAATGCGGGTCGAGTTGAGCCAGCATCTTGATGATAGCTTCCTCTACCATCTTGTCCTCATCTACTTCGTCCACATAAAACCTGGAAATAGCCATTTCTGCCATTTGAAGTTTCTGCAAAGCAGGCGAACCGAAGTTCTGGGCTTGTGTAGTGATTGTCCACAGACAAGCCAATAATATACTTAGTTTTTTCATTATCATCCTTTCTCTTCTAGTTTATGAATCTCTGTCAGGAGGTGTTAATCATTCATTTTCATTCCTTTAGGGATGAACTGACTGATATCTTTGTTGTAAGTTAGCAATTCGCGTACGATCGTTGAGCTGACACATGTCAATTCCGGTTCTGTGAAGAGTAGAATTGTTTCGATGCCTGCCAGTTTACGGTTAATATCTGCGATGGTTTCTTCGTACTCAAAATCTTTCACTGTACGGATGCCGCGGATAATAAATTTCGCGTCTACTTGCTGGGCAAAGTCAATAGTCAGACAATTGTATGACATAACCTTGATATGTGGATTATCTTTATATAGTTCCCGGATCATCTCCTCTCTTTTCTCGATAGGAAAATACGTATTTTTGTTTTCGTTGATACCAATTCCTATCACAATCTCGTCCATAAAGGTAAGTGCACGTTCTACTACCGAATAATGTCCGATGGTGAAAGGGTCGAAAGTACCCGGGAATATTGCTTTTCTCATGATGCCAAGTCTTCTTCTATAACTAAGTTGTCTATAATAAAGTTCTGCCGTTCCATTGTATTTTTACCCATATAGAATTCAAGCAACTCTTTTACAGCATCTGTCTTGCGTAATGTTACTTGTTCCAAACGCATATCTTTGCCAATAAAATGCTTGAACTCGTCCGGTGAAATCTCTCCCAGTCCTTTAAATCGGGTGATTTCCGGATTGGGACTAAGTTCATTGATAGCATTGATACGTTCTTCTTCACTGTAGCAATAAATTGTTTTCTTTTTATTACGTACGCGGAAAAGCGGTGTTTGCAAAATGTATACGTGCCCCTTCTTGATGAGATCGGGGAAGAATTGCAGGAAGAAGGTAATCAGCAAAAGGCGAATGTGCATACCGTCCACATCGGCATCGGTTGCCACAATCACTTTGTTGTAGCGTAATCCTTCTATTCCTTCTTCAATATTTAAAGCTGCCTGAAGCAGGTTGAATTCCTCGTTTTCGTAAACTACCTTTTTAGTTAGCCCGAAGGAATTTAATGGTTTACCACGGAGGCTGAATACTGCCTGGGTATTGACATCACGACTTTTCGTGATGGAACCACTTGCTGAGTCTCCCTCGGTGATAAAGATGCAAGAGTCCTCTTCCAAGCCTTTGCCTTTCGGGTCATTCAGGTGGATACGGCAGTCACGTAATTTGCGATTATGCAGATTGGCTTTTTTGGCACGTTCGCGTGCTAACTTCGTTACTCCTGCAATGGCTTTACGTTCCTTCTCCGACTCTTGGATTTTTTGGTACATGACGTCCGCAATATCCGAATTTTTATGCAGATAGTTGTCTACTTCCTGCTTAATAAAATCACCTATATATTTATTGACTGTTATACCACCGGGTGCCATATTAGTAGAGCCTAACTTGGTCTTAGTCTGACTTTCGAAAATAGGTTCTTCCACATTTACGGCAATAGCGGCTACCAAACCGTTACGTATGTCCGTATAGTCTAAGTTCTTATTATAAAACTCCTTAATCGTGCGGGCAATGTGTTCTTTGAAAGCACTCTGGTGTGTGCCTCCTTGAGTGGTATGTTGTCCATTAACAAATGAATAATATTCTTCTCCATACTGTCCGGTATGCGTGAAGGCGATTTCTATATCTTCTCCTTTCAAATGGATGATAGGATAGAGTCCCGTAGCTGTCATGTTATCATTCAATAAATCTACCAGACCATTGCGTGATAAGATGCGATGACCGTTATAGATAATGGCAAGCCCGGTATTGAGATACGTGTAGTTGCGCAACATTGTTTCAATAAACTCTGGTTTGAAACAATAATTCACGAACAAAGTGTTGTCCGGTTCAAAGAAAATATAGGTTCCGTTTTCCTCTTCCGTATCTGTTGTCTTGTCTGTCAGTAGTTCTCCTTTGGAGAAAGTAGCGATACGTACTTTACCGTCTCGATAGCTTCGTACTTCGAACTGCGAACTCAGTGCATTGACAGCTTTCACTCCGACACCATTTAGTCCGACACTTTTTTTAAATGCTTTACTATCATATTTACCGCCTGTGTTCAACATACTGACAGCTTCTATCAGTTTTCCTTGCGGAATGCCACGACCATAGTCACGAACACTGAGACGGAGATTCTCTTCAACAGTAATTTCGATCTTCTTTCCTGCTTGCATTTTGAACTCGTCAATACTGTTGTCAATTACCTCTTTCAGAAGGACATAGATTCCGTCTTCGGCATGTGCACCATCGCCCAGCCTACCGATATACATACCGGGGCGTGTACGCACGTGTTCCATGTCGCTTAAGTGTCGGATATTGTCGTCTGTGTACTCTACTGTTGCATTGTTATTGTCTACAGATATCAATTCGTTCTCTTCCATAATGTTTAAATGAAAAATGGGGAATGAAGAATGAAGAATTGCCATACGGCATAAAAGCGCAGCCTAATTCTTCATTCTTCATTCTCAATTATTAATTTCCTTGATGAATGCGCGGCGGCGCTTATGTTGCTTAGTTTCAAAGTAATCCCACTGTGCCTGAACTTTTCCGTTCATTTCCAGTTCGGGGTTGCTTTCCGCAAAGATAAAACCTAATTTTTGATAAACCGGAATTAAATCGGAAAATAACAAAGCATTAACACCTTTATTCTGATATTCAGGTTTTACTGCAACAAGTAGCAGATCGAGCATTTTAGCACGACGTTTCATGAATAATGCCTTCAAAAGATAGAACCATCCGAGAGGCAACAGGCGTCCATGTGATTTCTGCAAAGCTTCGGATAGAGAAGGCATTGAGATACCTACACAAACTAATTGGTCGTCGGCATCGGTGATCAGCGTAACCATTCGTAAGTCTACGATAGGCAGGTACATTTTCACGTACTGATTGATTTGCCGTTGCGACAACGGTGAATATCCGTAAAGCGGACTGTAAGCTTCGTTCATCAGTTCGAAGATTTGCTGTCCATACTCTTTGGCTATCTTTCGTGAAGAGGTATATTTCTTGATTTTGAGATTATATTTACGTTGGATCAGGTCGGAGATTCGTTTGTGCTTTTCAGGAATAGCATCGGGGATGTATATTTTATACTCTACCCAGTCAGCATCCTTGCCGAATCCCAATTTTTCCATGTGTTCCGGATAATAGGGGTGGTTATAGATAGTAGCCATGGTGCTAAGCTGGTCAAAACCTTCAATAAGCATTCCTTCTGCATCGAAGTCGGTGAATCCCAGCGGACCTACGATATGTGTCATTCCCCGTTCTTTTCCCCATTCTTCTACGGTTTTGATCAATGCGGATGAAATTTCAAGATCATCGAGGAAGTCGATCCACCCGAAACGGACATTCTTGCATCCCCATTTTTCGTTGGCGCGATTATTGATAATAGCGGCTACGCGCCCCACAATTTCATTATCTCTGTACGCCAGGAAATAATCTGCTTCACAAAATTCGAATGCTGCATTTTTCTTTTTGTTGAATGTGTTGAGCATATCGTCGTAAAGGTCGGGCACAGAATAAGGGTTTTCTTTGTAAAGTTTGTAATTGAAACGAATGAATTTTTTCAATTCTCTCTTCGTTGAAACTTTCTTAATTGTAATAGCCATATCTCGTATTTATGATTGAGGAAGCAAAGATACGTGATAATCTTTAATATTCATCGTTCAGGGACTCAAAATCCAAAGCGATGGCTTCAATTTGCGGTCCCTGATCTGTTTATGTTACTGTGATTTACGACAATAAAGCTATTTGTTTGTCAGACAATTGTCTTTTTTTTGCAATACATCTCCCGGAATTCGTGAGGTGTCCTACCTTTCTTCTTTTTGAAAATACGATTGAAGTTTGATATGTTATTATAACCGCATTCAAAGCAAATTTCTGCTACTGTCTTGTTGGAGTCGATCAACATACGGGTAACCATACCGATTCGTATGTCAATCAGATATTCTGTAAAACTTCTTCCTGTATGCTGACTGAAGAACCGACTGAAAGCTCCTTCACTCATATTGGCTAGTTCGGCTACTTCGCGGAGAGTAAGATCGCGCATATAGTTTTTCTTTATGTAGTCGTCTACCAATCGAATACGCCGGCTTAGTACATTGGTGTCTGCATTGGCAAAGCAGGAACTGGACAGTGTGCGGGTATCTGTAGCTAAAGACATTTCGTAGAGTAGCGAAAGGAAAGTGATTACTGAATAGAACCCTTTCTCCTCGCATGTCAGGGAATTGATTAACGAACGTATCTTCAGTATGGAAGATAAAGAGAAACATAATCCTTTATTCCCGTTTTTGAGCATATTGTTAATACTGGAAAACTGGTCTTTACCCAATAACTTGTCAGATAACCAGTCACCGGAAAATTGAATGGTTACTTCGCGGATGTTACCCGGAACCAAATGATGGTTACGCCATCCATGTTCCAGATTTTCATTGGAGATCATTACGAGCTCATAATCTCCGATTTCTTCGATCGAATCACCAACAACTCTTTCTGCTCCTTTTGCATTCTCTATATAGTTAATTTCAAACTCCTTATGTGTGTGAATCGGATAATTAAAATCCGCTTTCTTTCTCTCTATCACATAAAGGCAATCACTCTCGGAGAGAGGTGTGATTTCATGTAATACAGTGTTTTTAGGTGTTGTCATAGTTTGCTATTTTATTTAATGCCTAAAAATAAGATTTTAATTTTAGCTTCACAACAAAAATATAGGGGAAAATGCAGCAGAGTGGTATAAAAACAGTTTCGAAGGCTCCTGTTTTCTATACCACTCTGCTATGGTTACCCCGGCTATTTTATTTTTTCAATAATTGGGTGTACTTCTTAATGATTTTTATCGTCGATTCGTCTTGGGAGAAGACAGAGTTAAGCCCTTGTTCTTCTTGTGCCGGATCTCCTGTATAGTCATCACCGGATTTCCAGAATACATGTTCTGCTACAGGTTTAGCAAAACCTCCCCAACTCCAGAAGTTACATCCGGCAAAGCGCCCGTTGTTTTCCATATTCTCGTGGATGTAGGCGAATACTGCTTTATAATAACCGTCACGACTCTTTGTAGGACTACCCGGTACGAAACTTAATCCGTCACGAGGAAATCCGAACTCTTCCAGTACAATCGGCTTATTGTATTTTTGGGCGATGGTAGTATGCTCGTCGATATATGCTTTCGTATTTGTGATTGCTGTCTGTAAATTTGTTTCGAGAGTCTCTTCGTTCACCCATCCCCAGTTTTTGGGCCAGATATGAATAGTCATGTAGTCTATGTTAGGGTCCGAATGAATCGTTTCATATAAATTCAAATCTCCTTCACATCCGGCTTTTCCTTCACTGCCGGTAGATACCAGGTGATTTTTGTCCAATGATTTGATTTGTGCGGCAATATCTGACATCCATTTGGCAAATGCTTCCTTGTTGGCATCGCTGAAAGCCCGGGGCTCGTTACCGATCTGCCAGGACATAATAGTGGGATCGTCCGTATATTTATGTCCTGTATAACGGTTGGTACGTGTCAGTATATCATTTACATAGCTTGAAAACAAGGCTTGTGCTTTCTTATTTTGAGCATATTGTTGTACATAAGTGGTGAAAGTATTCCATCCATCGATAGAAGGGATAGGGGCTTTTCCTGCGTCTGCCCATTCCAGGTATTGAGAATAACCTCCGGACCATTCCCATGAGTTATTTAAATAAAGTACGGCATACATTTGTCGTTTCGCCATCTCTTTCAGAAGAAAATCCAGACCGTCGAGTATTTCGTCATTATAAACTCCCGGCTCTTTCTGTAAGGTGGGTTGAATGCGTGAGGGGATACCATCTGCTCCGTCACCGCCTACTAGTATACGGAGGTTGTTGATACCATTCTCTTTCATGAAATCCAGTTCGCGTATCAGGCGCTCTCTGTCGCCGCCTTCTCCTTGCGAACCCAATATTGCGCCATACCAGAAGTTTGTTCCGACGTAACTGTAAGGTTTATCTCCGATGTAGAAATTGCCGTCCTTAACAGATACAAAAGGCTGATCGCTGTGGCAGGAGCAGATGATGAAAAATAAACAGATGAGGCTTATAACTTTTTTCATTATATTTTATTACTTGTTGATATGATTCTCTAGGTTGGTACATCCTTTTGCTATCACTAATGGAGCGGAAGGATTAGCCGGAGAAGGAGAGGCCGTAACGCGGTCGATGGAAAGGGTATTCACATCAATTGCTTCCACCGGTGCGGTGAAATAAGGTTGCGTGATATTATCTCCCCATGACATGGTACCGTTGCTGAGGCGGATGTTCTTTGCATTCTCTACGTAGAAGATCGGAGTATTGGAAGCGTAGAACTCTTTCTCAGGGACACTTGTCGGTCGTAAGTCGATATTACCTCCACCAATCTGGTCCAGTTGACTTTGTTTCAACTGGAAATCGAAATTAGTAAAGTCAATGTTCTCTACCGTACATTCCGGAGCTGCATAGATATAAACGGAGTTTTCCGAGTTACAGGTTATATTGCTGAAATGAACGTTGCGGATCGCTCCGGGAATCGTATCACGTCCGCGGATGGCTGAGATTTTGATAGGTTCTCCATTACCCCACCAGTCACCTGTATGCAAACGGGTTTCAATGTTCAGGTTGGTAAAGTTGATGTTCTCAATACCTGCATAATCGCGGATATTAATATTGATACCACAGTTGGAATCGAAAATGGTAATATTACTGAAATTGTAATTGGACATTACGTTCTGGTCCCAACCTCCGATACGAATCGCGCTTGATCTGGAACGTAAGATACAATTGGAGATGTTGATGTTTTTAGAGGGACGTGTGATACGTTGGAAACCCGGATCACCGAAGTGCCAATCATAACCGGCCAATACAATTGCATCGTCTCCACAAGAGAAATAACAATCGGATACATTGACGTTGCTGCATGAGATAATATCCAATCCGTCACTGTTCGGAATGACAAGGTTATTGTCTATTTTCAGGTTGCGAACGGTGATGCGGTCACAATGTACGATGACAAAACACCAGTAAGGTGAGTCAATACAAGTAAAGTCACTCAACTCTACATTGGTACAGTTGCTAAATACAATCATCTGATGGAAACGGTCTTTGGGATATAAAGGTCCGTCACCGATTCCACTATTGACTTTACGTAGATTCTTTCCCTGACGTACATAGTCCAATACACTGCCCGAAATAACTTTGGCACTGTCCGGATACATAAATTTCATTCCTTGTCCAAAGATTGTTCCTTTGCCTGTGATGGATACATTGTCTGCTTTTTCTGTGTAAAAAACTCCTGCAAGTTCTGTGTTGTGACGTTGATATTGGGTTAAGTCGGTAGTAGCAATCAGGCGTGCACCGGTTTCAAAACGGAACTCGATGTTGGAATGTAGGTTTAAAGTGCCTACCAGATAATCGCCTTTAGGGAGAAGAACGACTCCTCCGCCTGCTTTGGAACAGTCGTCGATAGCCGACTGGATAGGTGCTGTGGTCAATGTCTGACCATCGCTTTTTGCTCCATAATCCAGTACATTGAATTCACTTTTCGTACTTGAACTGCATCCCATAAACATCAGTAATGAGAGCATTGTTAGAATATGAGTAAGTTGAATATTTTTCATGGGTTGTTTTTTATTGTTTTATTTTTCGGGGTAAATATGAATAGCAGCACCTCCACTGTTGGCCAGTTGAAGTTCAATAGTGCTCTTCTTATCTATTTTCATAGTCCGTTTTACCAGATTATTGGGGTTGCTGTCTGTATCGTTTGCATCGCTATAGATTTCGGCTATGTAATTTCCATCGCTGAGGAAGTCGGTTTTGAAAGAAACCGAACGTTCTTTGCTATTGTTGATGGCTCCCACATACCAGTCGCTTCCGTGTCTGCGTGCTACAGTAACGTATTCCATTACAGAGGCCGATGGTACTATTGTCTCATCCCAAGTAGTAGGCACTTTCTGTATAAATTCAAATCCCGGTTGTCCTTCATAAGCCATTGGTGAGTCGCAGACCATACCCAAGTAACATTCCAATACTACATACATACCTAGCATATGGCAACGTGTGCTAGTCACCAAAGGATTGGTGTATTGAATGCGGAACTTATCTTTTGGTACAGCATGAAATCCTCCCAAGTGATAATCTGTAACACCCGCTAATAGACGGGTAAATGGAATGGCAATATCCAAATCCGCTCCCATGTCCTTTGACCATTTGTAACATTCATAATTGCGAGTACCTTCACGTGCAAATTCGTTCGGATAGGTGCGGTTCAAACCGGAAGGTTTGCTGGAACCATGGAACTGAACGAATATTTTGTGTTCGGCAGCTTTTTTCAATATATCTTCCTGAATACAGATCATTTCCTGATCATCACGATCCATGAAATCTACCATCATACCTCTGACACCCCATTTTTCAAATTGAGTCAGTGCCTCTTCCAGTCTGTTGTAGAGTGGTTTCCAGTTTACCCACATATGTAGCCCTACTCCTTTGCTTGCTGCGTACTTGGCGATAGTATCCATATCCAGTGATTTCACAGGTTTCATAACATTGGCCGTTTCGCTTGGAAACTCAAAACTCATGTTTTCATCTTCATACCAGGGTTGTTCTGCATAACCGTAGATAGAATGAAAGTCCAGTCCGGCACGTGCAACGAAATCAATGTAGTATTGATTGGTATAGAAGTTATTTCCGGGTAAGAAGAAACTATCCGGAACTACGTTTCCATTCCACCAAGAGAAAGTTGTCTTTCCGGGTTTAATCCAGGAAGTGTCTTTGATGGCGCATGGATCGTTCAGATTGGTCAGTATATTAGAAGAAATGAGTGCTCCTACTTCCTTACCGATCATCATGACACGCCATGGAGACTGATGAGGAAGTTCTGCCTTTACTTTGATCTGTTGCTGACCGGGTAATGGAGATAATTTTCCACGTAGTGAACCTTGTTCATTCATCAGATACATACCGGCATAGTTGCGGATAGCAGCTTCGGTAATAGCCATATATACATCCTCATAATGATATAAAGTCGGCATCTCCATTAACTGATTGGCGGGGATATCCGAATATTTCATTTGAGAATAGAATCCTTCGTGAGAAGTAGTGTATGATTTCAGGAACATGGTCAGTACATCCGGATTGTTGGCTAAATCGAAAGTGGTCAGCTCGTCATACATGATATAAGATGCCCATTGATCCTGTTTGGGAAATACATAACGGAACGCTGCTCCATCGTTGAATACGCGAACTACTACGTTCACTTGGCGGTTAGGAGCTTTCGTTTCTTTCAATGGAATGACAGCTTCCTGAAACGCATCTTCCACATGAGAACTTTTTCCAGCGATGAGATCATATTTCTCTATGCCGGAACGTTGGGTGGTTCGTCCTAAAGTTACGTTCTCTCCAAATGTTCCGTTATCAAATTCGAAACCAAGTGCTCCGTCTTTTACTAATTGGGTGTTTTTGTAGTATACGCTATAAGAGGGGAGTGCATTCTTATTGACTTGCACCGTAAAGCGGATGTTGCCATCCGGTGACTTGACAGTGATACTCTTTTGTGCTTGGATTGATCCGTAAGTGCAAAGTAAAAGAGTGAATAGGAATATAATCTTTTTCATCATAATAGTATTTCGTTGTTTAACTCGTCTTTTGCAAGTATTCCGTAACTTACATTGGTGCAGGCAGAAACCTGTTTTTGTCTGGCTTACTGGATATATAGGCTCAGCGTCGTGTATCTATATATTCAGCGTGGTGGGCATATATATCCACCACGCTGGGTATATATATCTAGGAAACGTATTCCTAAAGGCTAGTTGTTTATATCCTGATTCATCAAGAAACGTGGTTGAGAAACCATCTTTTTAAAATCTTCTGCCGACTCATGTCCTTTGTAAGGCAAGTAGAAGTGTCCCGGTTTATCAGGTTCCCAAGCATTGCGCCAGAATAATATCCATGAGATTTTATACGGTTCTAATAATGGAGCAATGACTTTCGTAAAATAATCAGCCTGTTTGATTCCTTCCCATCCGGTTTCGGATACTGTAGGGATTTTGCCCGCTTTTGCTGCATATTTTGTCACAATATCCATATTGTGCTTCATGTCTCGGCAGTAGTTTTGAATAGCTGCTTCATCATCACCGAATTGATAAATGTCGAAACCGACAATATCTACGTATTCATCTCCCGGATAACGCTCTAAATAAGCTGCTTCATCCGTACAACTGGAAGGAGAATAGGCAAAAAGAAGGTGATTTACGCCGGCTTTACGGAAGTGGTCTACTGTCATACGCCACATGGCAATATAATCTTCGGGGGTACTCTGTTCAGCTCCCCACCAGAACCAGGAACTGTTGTGCTCATGATATAAGCGGAAAACTACTGGAATGTATTCCCCATTTTTATCTTTCAGAGTGTTGAAGAATGCAGCCAGTCGGTCGAGCCACTGGATGAATTCATCGTGTTTAGGTTGTCCCGGAAGAACGGAATGAACAACGTCATTACCTTTGCAATCCCATGTGGAACCGCCTGTGATAATGTTGTCACCGTGCCAACTCATCGTGTTGATACCACCGCGTGCATCCGTTTCAATAATGCCTTCACGCATTTTGTCAAAGTATACAGAATCCAGACTTCTGTCTGCTCCCAGTTCCAAATGCCCAATTTCCCATCCGGTTACAGCCGGATAATCGCCTGTAACTTCTTTCACGTCTGAGGCTCCGGGATTATAGTTTTGATGTCCGTAAGCCAGATCATCCTGATGTCCCATCATAACACCTTTATCCATTAGTTGGAACAGGCGGTTGTATAGAGAAACGGCACGTTCCGTTGCTTGAGGATCGGAAGGCTTTTTATTACTTTCCTGTGTCCCGTCACAACTTATGTTCATAAATGCCGAACATATCATAATTAATACAATCGATTTTTTCATTATTTGTTTTTGTTATAGGCTTCGTTTTTGTCAATAAGCTGGCATAAGGTTTCTACAGAAGTAGCACTTCTAAGACCATCCGGAGAAGTGTTGAAACAGTAATCCAACAAACGGTCGATCGATGAAACTGCTACGTGCATACGTGTATCACAGGAAGCGTAATAGATGTAAACTGTTCCGTCTTCATCTGCAATCCAGCCATTAGAGAAAAGAACATTAGAAACGTCGCCAACTCGTTCTTCTCCTATAGGAGCCAGTAGATGACCGGCAGGTTCGGCAATTACTTTATCCGGATGTTCCAAATCGGTCACATACAAATATAAAACGTAACGCAGTCCGGCTGCACACATACGTACTCCATGTGCCAGGTGGAGCCATCCTCTCGATGTTTTGATCGGATGAGGTCCTTCACCGTTTTTAAGTTCCTTAATGGTGTGGTAGTGACGGAAATTGATAATGTTTTCCTGATCCATTTTAGCATGAGTGATATCATCTACTAATGCCCAACCGATTCCTCCACCATTGCCAGCATCAATAAAGCTATCCTGCGGACGGGTGTAAAAGGCATATTTTCCGTTTACAAACTCCGGATGCAGTACTACGTTCCGTTGCTGACTTTTGCTGATTAAGTCAGGTAATCGCTCCCAATCAACCAGATTCTTGGTACGTGCAATTCCCGCAGCTGCAACAGCAGAAGACAAGTCACCTTTCGGAGCATTTTTGTCTTTGCGCTCGGTACAGAACACACCGTAGATCCATCCGTCTTCATGATTGGTCAAACGCATATCATAGACGTTCACATCAGGCTCTATGGTTTCAGGTAAACGGATCGGATATTTCCAGAAGCGGAAGTGGTCGATACCATTCGGACTTTCTGCTACCGAAAAGAACGATTTGCGGTCGTTACCTTCTACACGTGCTACCATTAAATACTTCCCGTTCCATTTGATTGCACCGGCATTGAAAACTCCATTGATACCAAAGCGTTCCATAAAGTATGGATTGCTTTTCGGAGATAAGTCGTATCTCCATTCAATAGGAGTATGTGCGGCGGTTAAAACAGGATATTTATAACGCTCGAAAATTCCATTACCCGGTAATATCGGTTCATTAGGACGCTCCATTAGAGCTTCATATTCTTCAGTAACCTGTTCGAGGCGCTGATTAAATACATTTACCATTTCTATCTCTTTTTATATTAAAAAACTTAGTTCTTTAACCAGGTTCTTCATTGCTACTCAAAGAGTCCTTGTAATATATTCTTTAGATACAGATAGCGCGGATTTATTGTATAAGGTACGCGTCGTCCGCGTTATCTGCGTCTTAAATATAAGCTGATAATCGTCTTTGCTTTGAGTATACACTGGCGGAAATAATCTGCCAGTGTATACTTCTCTTTGAGAGTCTATGAATATTATTCTACTGTTATTTTCTTGACGAAACGCAAGTTCCAGAAGTAGAACTCCATATCACCTGCAAGCTCACGGTTCATAGCCATTTTCAGGTTATTGAACTCGTCTTGATTAACATACGGTTGTTTGGCGATCTTTAAACTTGTTTTATTTCCGTCTTTGCCGCGGAATACATCCGTCACCTCTAAGGCAACAGTTTGCCATTTTCCCATTGTATTCAGAGAAACTCCGTTGTTGGTAGAAGCCGGATCCCAGTCATATATCAGACCATCTCCTTCAAGATCCGAATTTCCTATTTTTATATATCTTGCCAATGGTACTTCTGTCGGATTGAGTATCTCCATTTTTACGTAGTAGTCTTCAGGATTAGCTAATAAGTCTGCTGCCGTATCATCCAGCCAGAAGTGAGTGATCATAATATTATCATATTGCCAAGCTCCTGAATATGACTTTTTCAACATCACATACCATTTAAATAGCGGAGCTGCCGGATCAGAATCTTCCTTAACTTCCACAATACCTGTAGCCCACCATCCGTTTATCCAGGTTCTGCTATCATTAGTCAGGATAGGAATTCCCTTTTCTCTGAATGGGATTTTTGCAGGTGAATCCAGTTCCGGTGTCGAAATTGAGAGATAAGATGTTTCTTCTGTAGAAGTACCTTCGGGAACTTCAATGCTGAATCCGTTTTGAGAGCAATTGAATATTCTGATATCCTGATTGTTGAATTTAACGGTAGCACTGATGGAATCAATCTTATATAAGTCAAAATCACTTCCCAATACTTGTACGGTATCACCATCGGCTGCAAAATCATTCGAAAATCCTTTGATCTTCAATTCCGGCAGTGTGACAGTTAAAGGTGTTGTTATTTCTCCTAAGGATGTTTTGATAGTCAGCGTATTGGTTACTGTGCCGGGCAATACACGTGGAACAACTAATTCCAGACGATGACGTTTGGCATATACCTGTGAAAGGTCCAGGCTGATATCATTGATGCGTACTTCAGTTACCCGTGCAAGGTTGTCACCAAAAATGGCTATCGATTGATTAAGAGAAGCAACGCTGATAGCTGTGGTCGTATCTGATGAGGCTGTGATTTTACGTACAACGGGTGCTCCGTTAGCTCCCATGTCAGGATCCCATCCTTCATCCATATTCACTACATCGCTACAACTGATGGCAGTAAGTGTTGTGAATAAGGCAAAAACTGTATATTTCAAATATGTAATTTTCATAATTGCGCTTTATTAAATCTATTCATTAAGTTCATTAACTCCAACCCGGATTATTCTCTGTAATCGAGGTATTAGAATCTATTTCACTGGAAGGTATCGGGAATAAACGGTGTTTCTCCGAACGGATTTTATTTACTCCCATTTCATCCTGTCCGCCGATAGCGTTCATTACGTCTACATAGATTCCCCAACGAATCAAGTCCCAACGGCGATCTCCTTCAAAAGCAAACTCGATTGAACGTTCTTTCAATACGCAGGATCTGAAGTCTACTATATCGGCAACATTACCTTCTCCGGTCAGAGAGAGTGGAGTTGCCTTGCTACGTTCACGAACCTCGTTTAATACTCCTAATGCGATACCATCGTCAGTTCCGTGTACTTCAGCGTAAGCTTCTGCATAAATCAGGAAGATATCCGCAAGGCGTAACAGAGGATAGAATGCATCCCCGTGCGTAGTGGTACGGTCCGAACGATCGAGATATTTGGTTGTATATGCCAGATAATAAAGGTCAAACTGTTTGGATAGATAGGTCCAATCATCATTGTACGGTGCTTCTTTGTTTTCTACCTTCTTACGGTATTCTTCCGTATTCGGATAGAATGCTCCCAACTTATTGGTAACTTCATAAGTCCATCCTCTTTTCCATCTGTGCAGGATACCTTCTTTCACGCGTAAGTCTTTGCTTTCGACCATCTTGTACCAGTGGTCACGCTGACCGTGCCATAAACCGTCGGCAATGTAGCCACTACCGTCTTCGATACCACAGAAATGATAAGAATAATACTCACAATAGCGAGTGTCCGAAGCAGATGGTTGAAGCGACCACAGGAATTCGGAACCATTGCTGTTAGCACGTTTCCACAAATCGCTGTAAGTCTGTATCAATGAATAGTCACCATATTCTTTATCCATTACCTGCTGTGCTTTTTTATACGCTTTAGTATAATATTCTTGTGCATCAAACGCATCGTATCCGGGTAGTTGGTGAGTAGTGAAGTTTATTTTCTGAGGTTCTGTATAGGCTTTGCCTTCTCCTTCACCGCTCCAAGGTTTGCCACCATATACCCAAAGTTGAGTACCATTAGGCATAGCTCCCGAGGCCATTGTTGCATATACTTTTGCCAATAAACCTGCGGCAGTACCTGCTGTCACATGTCCTTTCACGTAGTCGGCATCTGTGTTTTTGTAACACTCTGTCTCCGCATCTTCCAATAACTCGATAATATAAGCATAAACATCTTTAACTTCACTACGTGGCACGTTGCGGTCTCCTGTTTCACTCATTGATTCTTTTCGCAAAGGGATAGGACCATATGCTCTTACCAATTGGAAATAAGTCCATGCCTTTAGGAATTTAAGCTCGCCATTAATGGCTGTTTTTAACCGTTGACTCACTTTCGTCATGCTGTTTACTTTATATAGAGAGTAGTTGCATCGGTGAATCATTGCATAGCCATCTTCCCATAATGCATTGACCATGCTATTATTTTGGAAGTTACCTGCTCCATAAGTACCGAATGCCCAACTAGGTCCGGTCAGATAGTCACTATCATATTCCCAAATCAGAGGGAAGTTGTTACTGTTGAACATTGTAAGCAATTTGCTATATGAGCCGGTCAGCCATTGGTTGGCACCTTTATCAGAATCTTCGATATCATCCGGTTGGATAAAGTCATAAGACTCTTCTTTCAGCCAGTCCTCACATGAGGTCATTCCCGCCATTAATGAGATACCCATTGCAGCGGCCATGATAATATTATATATTTTTCTTGTTTTCATTGTACATTCCAGGTCTTTAAATTAGAAACTCATTTTTACGCCAAAAGAAAAAGTACGGCTACTTGGATAAGAGAACAAATCGACTCCTTGGCGAGATACGTCGCTACCGAAAGCATTCACATCCGGATCATACCAGCTATATTTGGTGATAGTGAAGAGGTTGGATGCGCTGGCATAAACGTTGATAGAATTAATTCCCTTCCAGTTTTTCGGGAAGAAAGTATAACCTAAGCTAACATTCTTCAAACGCAGGTATGAACCATCTTCAATATATCTGTCTGTGAATTTCCATTCGCGAGTATATCCGTCGGCAACAGCTTTTGGCCATTTTGCTCCTTCAGTATGTCCTTCTCTCCAACGAGTGTCATATTGCTCTCTGGTGATGTTGGAGATACCTGTCATAGAAGCACTGGTGTTGTTTGCAATGGTGTTGGCATTTACAATGTCGTTACCGTACGTACCTTGCAGGAAGAAACTAAATGTGAAATTCTTGTATTGCAAAGTATTGGTCAAACCATAAATGAAGTCAGGATTTGTATCTCCGATTACACGTTTATCTGCGTCGGTTATCTGACCGTCTTTGTTGTAGTCGCGGTATTTGATTTCTCCGATCATGCTTTTTGCTTCACCTTCTGACACATTAGCATAACGGGGATCTGCCCGAACTTCTGCCAGATTATCATAGAAGCCGTCTTCAACAAAACCTACTACTGTACCGATAGGACATCCGTTGCGCATAACAAATACGTTTTTGATGCTGTTTACGAATTGGCTTGCATATTGGTCACCTGTCAATCCACCGATACGGTTACGGTTGAATGAGATATTTGCATCAATTTCCCAATTCAGATCTTTGTGTACTGTAGGATGGAATACTCCTGTGATTTCAAGACCTTTATTGATAACATGACCAATGTTAGTTGCCATCTGTGTATAGCCTGAATTGGTTTCGATATTCACTTTTTGAAGCAAATCATTTGTACGTTTATAGTATGCGTCAATTGTCAAATTGACTCTTCCTTTAGCAAAAGACATATCCAGGCCAAGGTCTACCTGATCAGTAGTTTCCCATTTCAAGTTCTTATTGATCGGACCTTTCCAGGTTTGTTCAGCATATCCGGAAGACAAAGAACCGTTGAATACATAACCTGCGACAGACATTGCCGGAAGAGTTGCATAAGTATCGATACCTTGATTACCTGTCTGACCATAGCTCAGACGTAGTTTCAAATCATCAAATATATTCAACTTTTCAATCCAAGGTTCTGCGGATAGACGCCAGGCTAATGCTCCTGATAAGAAGTGTGCATATTTGTTGCCTTCGACAAAAACACTTGAACCGTCTGCACGATAAGATACAGTGGCCATATATTTGCTTTTGTACGAATAGTTCAGACGAGCCAGATTAGACTGCATCCGTTTCTTTCCACGTCCGGAAGATAAGGGGTAAACTTTACCTCCTGCACTCATATCCCACATCATAGTCAAGTCGCTTGGGAAGTCATAAGCAGACATTCTGTTGTATTTCCAATTTGACTCTTCGAAGGTGATACCCGCCAATGCGCTGAGGTCATGATCTTTTCCGAAAGTATGATTGTAAGTCAATAAAGTTTCACTCGTGACACCTTCTGACCAGCCTGTTCCTTGTGCGCCAACGCCATTGGTAGGTTCATATCCTTGACGTGTCAGTCGGTTATAATACATGTTACGGTCGTTGCCGGAATAACTGAAACCCAAGTTCTCACGTAGTTTTAAACCTTTCAAGAGAGTTGCCTCGAAATAAGAAGATAGATACACATTATTTGCACGATATTCGTCGAAAGCTTCACGTACATATACATACGGGTTGGCTGCAAGCCAATTCAACTCATTGTTGTCTTTGGTATTGATGCTGGCATCATAGGTTGGAGGGAATACCAAAGCTGAATAAATCACACCATCACCGCCCGAAGTACTTGAATTGATAAAGTTGGTTAGTGCATTTGTGTAGTTTACATTTAATCCGGCTTCCAACCAGTTTGTTACTTTGCGCCATAAGTTAGAGCGGACAGCAAAACGCTTGTAGTCAGAACCAACAATTGTACCTGTCTGTTTGCTATAGTTCAATGACATCATGTATCCACCTTTTTCATTACCACCGTCCATACTTAAGTTGTATTCTTGAGTAACTCCTGTCTGGAAGATAGCGTCCTGCCAATCGGTTGAACCGACATTATAAGTATTGCCATACTGGTCTGTGTAAACTCCCGGACGGCGGAAATCTTCCGGTGCCGGAGAATACTTACCTGTATTGGTAAGGATATTACCAGATGCATCTGTACTATAATACCATTCTCCACGATAAGGCAATTGTCCCTGAGAATTCGAGTTCAGTACCTGCTCATTCATATATTGAGCATAAGTAACAGGATCCAGTACATCCATTTTGTGTGCTATGTTTGAGAAGCTGAAATTAGAAGAGAAGGTGATATTGTTTTTACCCTCTTTTCCACGTTTAGTAGTAATAAGCACAACTCCATTAGCACCACGTGAACCATAGATAGCCGTAGAAGAAGCATCTTTCAGAACTTCGATAGACTCAATATCATTAGGGTTGATATTAGCCAATGGGTTAGACCCTGAACCGGTACCGCTGATACCAGTGTCGGGAGCAGTACTACCACCACTATAAGGAAGTCCGTCTATTACGTATAGTGGTTGTGTGCTGGTACTGAAAGAGTTTGCACCACGTACCTGAATAGTTATTCCTCCACCGGGAGCACCGTCATTCTGCTTTACTTGCATACCTGCGATTCTTCCTTGAAGAGCGCCGTTGATACTTAGTGCCGGGTTACCTTTCAGAATATCATCAGCTTTTATTTGGCTGACTGATCCTGTCAAGTCCCGCTTCTTCATCGTGCCATATCCTACCACCACCACATCGTTCAACTGATTGACATCGTCCGCCAATTTCACATCTAGGTGAGTTTGTGAGTTGATTTCAACTGTTTTGGGCGTCTTACCTATGTAAGAGAAGATCACCTTGTCCCCTTTTTGTACTTCAATACTGTAGTTGCCGTCAAAATCAGTAGTTGTTCCTTTCTGGGTACCTTCTACCCGGATAGTCGCTCCAATCATAGGAGAGTTGTCGCCTGCATCAATCACTTTTCCGGTGAGATGGAAAGATTGAGCCAAAACCAAGCTTGTATAGAACAAGCAACAAATAAGAATTAATCCGATTCTTTTCATGGTTTTTTTAAATGTATTAATTATATTAAGGTATGTATGTATCTCTCGTGTATTATAGTAAATGAATAAATCATTTCTTCTCTCTCATCTGTGGCAAAGTTACGATATTCAGTGTTATCGAAAGCATACTATAATAGCATTATATTGTATTATTATGACCTTGTTGTTTGAGCCGCTAAAGTATCATAATTTAGCTATATATTCCAAATAATCAGTGTTAAAGGTGTCTTTTTAGTTATCTTTGCCCAAAAGATAAAATAATAATAAAGTATAGTTAGTATCAAGATATAGCATTTTAATATTACTTTTATTACTATGCTTCTTCTAACTTTGCACTTGATAGTTTTTGTCTGCTTGATTGATATTAACCATAAATAAATATACCATCTTATGAAACGATTGACATTATTATTACTTCTTTGCTATGTGGGGATTATACAGGCTTTGGCATCTGTATTTAATGTGACTGAATATGGAGCAAGTGGCAATGGGAAGCAGTTGGATACGCGTTCTATACAGCAAGCCATTGATAAATGCTATGAAGCTGGAGGTGGGCGTGTATATGTACCTGCCGGAACGTATTTAGTTGGTACCTTGAATTTACGCTCTAACGTAGAGTTCTTTCTGGAAACGGGAGCTACTTTAAAAGCGACTACCGATCTTACTCAATATCAACGCCATAATTCGGAATTGGCGGGCGTCTTTTATACTGAAAAGGCGAATAATGTATCTATAATCGGTAATGGTTGTATTGACGGTGACGGGATGAGCTTTATGGAACCGGGAAAAGAGAAAATCATTGGTGATCAGGAACGGTTACAAACTCGTCAGGGACTGGATTTCCGGAAAGTGAAAGGTAAACAGGGTGACGGTCCGTTGTATCCGAAAGACAGATATCATCAAATGATTGTTTTCAGTGAATGTACAGACATTACACTGAAGGATTTTAAATGTGTGGATTCCCCGTATTGGTGTTTTGTGATTGTACATTGTGAGGGAGTTAAAATACAAGGGTTATACATTAATAATAATCTGATGATTCCTAACAGTGATGGTATAGATATTATTTCGTGTAGTGACGTTACGGTATCCGATTGTCGTATTTATGCCGGTGATGATGCAATTGTGGTGGCAGGATACGGTTGGCACCATGGGGATCCCGGTTTTAAGAATATCCTGAAACCATCTAGGAATGTGAATGTTAGTAACTGTGTCTTGCAGTCCCGTTCCAGTGGTATTCGTATTGGCGGACATGATCAGAATCCGATGTCTAATTATAACTTCAGTAATATTACGATCTTTGATTCTAATCGTGGTATTAATATCTCTGTCAGTGACTCTTGCTCTTTGGAGAATGTGACTTTTGATAATATCCGTATCGAAACCCGCTTGCATACGGGTGACTGGTGGGGCCAGGGTGAACCTATTAATATTACAGCGATGGTTCTTGTTCCGGAGAAACAGAAAATTGGTGTCATCCGTAATTTGTTCTTTAATAATATAACTTGTGTCGGCGAGAATTCTATTGTAATGATCGCTGATAAACAGACGCAATTACAAAATATTTATTTCAATAATTTCGATTTTATATTGCGTAAAAGTGCGATTGAGGATGTTGCCGGAGGAAATTATGATTTGCGGCTTAACGTGAATCCTAAACGTACTCTTTATGCAACCGATATTCCGGTATTCTATATAGAGAATGCCAGCAATGTGTATTTCAATCAGGGAAATATTGGTTGGGATGGAGCGGATATGCCTTATCATACATATGCTATCGATGCGATTGATGTAACCGGTTTGAGGATTAGTAATACTACGGCTACGGCTTCTCCGGCACATCCGACATTTCCGGCATTGCGTACTCGCAATTGCAAACAGGTAATAAACAATATAATTAAATAGGTAAATATAGGTAGGTTTTCAGGATAACTAGTATGATAACGCCCGTCTTCGCTGCTGCGAAAACGGGCGTTTAATTATTAACCTTTTTTGATTATTTGACTCTTTCGATTATCTCCATGCACATGCGGCTGTTGTGGTAGGGACATTTCCAGAATCCGGCTTTGTCCTCTTTGCGATTGATGGTTCCGTCGGCTTGTATGCTCCAGAACCACTCGCCATGGTTGTAGTCAATTAGCTTTTCTTTGATGAATGTCCAGGTAGATAAGGCTTTATGCAAAGCATCTTCATGGTTCCAATGCTGGTAGATATTGAAGAAGCCGACAACGGCTTCAGCTTGTACCCACCAATGAAAGTCAGTATCCGTATGGTTTGTATCCAGATGTTTTTCGTAGATCATTCCTTGTCCGGGTAATAGACCTTCGGCAGCTGCTTCGGCAATTTTATATACGATTGGCTCTGTTTTTGCAATCAATGATTGGTCGCCTGTGACTAAGGCTGCTTCATGTAACAGCCACGAAGCTTCTATGTCGTGACCATAAGAGACAATAGGATATTTGCTTTGCCAATCATCGTTGAAGAATAACTGTAGGTGGAATGTATCTTTATTTAATATTTTATCTGTAAACAAATTGATCAGATTTCTTAATTGCTGTTCGAGGTGTTCGTCTTTCCATACCCGGTAAAGGTTGGTATAAGGTTCCAATATATGCAAGTGAGTATTCATGGTTTTACGCTCGTTGGCGTCTTTCTCGCTGAGTCGCATATCGGCTATTTCTTTCCACTCGCGGGTTAAAGCTTCGCAGTATCCGTTTTTATTTTTATCAAAACTATGTTCTTCGATATCGTGGAAGAGTCGTGTGGCATAGTCTAATGCTTCGGAGTCTCCCGTAGCCCGATGGTATTCACTCAGGCCATAGATCGCAAAGCCGATTGCATAGATTTGCTTTTTCGTATCCAATGGTTTCCCGTCCTTGTCTAAAGACCAGTAGATTCCTCCGTAGTTACAGTCATAAAAGTGGTCTATTAAATAGCGTTTGGCTCTGGTGGCTGTTGCCAGATAATTGTCGTGTTGCAATAAACGGTATGCTGCGGAGAATGTCCATAATATACGGGCGTTCAACACAGCTCCTTTTTCTGCTTCAGGCATTAAAACTTCATTGCCTGTAATGCGTCCGTAGAAACCGCCATGATCTTCATCTGTCATTTGATTCATCCAGTAGGGGAGGATGTTCCCGGTCAGTTCCTTTTGGAACTCTTCTTTGATGGTAAATGCTATTTTATTCATATTGTTTTTCCTTTCTTTTTTCTTCCAGTTCGTTAGTAATTTCCTTCATTCGTTTCTCTGATAATGGGTACATACTGATGAAGATTACAGATAAGATTGTGCCCACAGCTGGTAACCAGCTTAGGAATAATTTTATTCCATGGATAGCTTCGACACTTTGTACCTCGTTGGCGCGAAAACCGAAATAAGATAGAAGCCATCCGGTAAGGGCACTACCTATGGCCCAACCGAATTTCTGGCTCATGGAGGAGGAAGAGAAGATTAAGCCTGTTGCACGATTCCCTGTTTTCAATTCAGAATAGTCTGCGCAGTCTGCGTACATCGACCATAGTAATGGGAATATGCTTCCTGCACAAATGCTGATAATGATTTGTAGTGTAAAAATCCATATCAAATCACCTTTGTTCAGCCAATAGAATAAGATAGAGAATACGGTTGCTATGACCATAGCACCCATATATGTTTTGTTCTTACCCAATCGGTTACTTACCGGAGCAGCTAATATAACACCGACAATATTAGCAGCCTGACCGACTGCCAGATAGAGTCCACTGAGAACAAAGGAGACACCGAATAAAGATATACTTTGGTAGTCTTCTTCTACAATGAAATACTTAAAATAATATACGGTAGCTCCGTCCCGGATTGAGTTGAATACCAATGCTGCAACTCCCGCTCCAAGAAGTATCCACCAAGGACGATTGTACAAAAGGTCTTTTAAGTCAGTTTTTAATGAACTTTGTTTGGTATTGATGGCTTTTACCCGTTCGCGTGTCCAGGCAAAACAACCATAGAATAATATGGCACACATGATGGCAATAACCACAACACTCATTGTCCAGCCATACTGTTCACTGTGTCCTATACTGAACCAGTTGGTCATAGGCATGAATAGTAGCAAAGCAATAAAACTGCCGATATAGGCAAATGCCATTCGATAAGTGGAAAGCGTATTTCTTTCTTTAGGGTCGGCACTCATGACTCCCAGCAACGAGGCATAAGGAACATTGATGGCTGAATAGATCATCATCATTAATGAATAAGTAACATAGGCATAAATTAACTTGCCGGTATCGCTGAAATCGGGAGTTATAAAAGTCAGAACTCCAATAAGTGCAAAGGGTATGGCGAGGAATAATAAGTAAGGTCGGAATTTCCCCCAACGCGAGTGTGTCCTATCCGCTACGATACCGACTAACGGATCGAATCCGGAATCCCATATTCGTGTAACCAGAAACATAGTTCCTACTATTGCAGCCGGTAACCCGAATACATCCGTATAGAATATCATCAGATAAGAACCGAACAATTTCCAGAACATAGACGATGCCATATCGCCAAAGCCATAACCTATTTTTTCTTTTAGTGTTATCATAATAATCACAGTATTAAAATATCAGACGAAGCAAAGATAAGCAACTTTAGAGTGTAAATGCGATATAATTAGCACACATTATGGTACTATAATGACTGTTTGGTTTAAGGGCTTATGACTGCTTTCAGAAAATATATACTATAATAACAATCTATTATATTATAATGGCTAATCGCATAATAGTATTTGTGTGTTATCTTTTCATGTACTATTTTTACGCATCGAACAGTTCATTATCTAATCATTCATAACATGAAAAAGTACATTGTATTAGTAACACTTTTATGGCTGTCTGTTTGTGCTTATAGTACAAGCTCGTTGCGTAGCCGTATTTTGCCGGGCACGCTTACTTCGACGGAAGCGATCGTCTTTTGGGAGTTTCCTTCCGATTATCAGGTGATCAAACAGTATAATATTCGTGTGAACGGGGAACAGGTTGGAAATACAACCCAAAATAGTTTTCGTATTACCAATCTTACACCTGATACGGATTATAAGGTAACAGTATGTGCTGTCTCCGCACGCAATAAAGAACGTGCAGACGAGGTCATTCTATTGAGAACTACTCCATCGCCTCAGATTTTCGATGTGACTAAGTATGGAGCGAAAGGAGATGGTAAGACTATTAATACTAAAGCTATCCAACAAGCGATTGATGAATGTACTCCTTACGGAGAAGTTTATATTCCTGCCGGAGAATATATGACCGGAGCACTCTTTATATTGAAAGATAATATTAGTCTACATATTGCTGAGGGTGCAACTTTAAAAGCGATTCATAATCTCGCTCATTTTCCCTTAGTGAAAAGTCGTTATGAAGGAAATGGAGTAGACGCTTTTGCGAGTGTACTCAATTTGGGAAAGCTTAATAATAAAGATAAAAGATACACTAATATTCGTGTTTATGGAGGAGGAACGATTGATAATCAGGGAAGTGTACTGGCAAAGCAACAAACTGAAAATCTTAGCCGTATGTCTCGCTCACGAGGACTTCCTATTATTAATTGTGATAATGTTTCTATTGATAATATAACTATTACTAATCCTTGTACATGGAATGTTCATCCATTGCTTTGCAATGGAGTGACTACTTATGAATGCAATATCCTTTCTTCCGGTTTCGGTCTTAGTAATGCCGACGGATGGGACCCGGATTCTTCGGCAGATTGCTATCTGTTGAATTCGGTTCTGGATGGACAAGATGATAATATTGCAGTAAAATCTGTTCATTATATTGACGAAGACGGTAAAGAGATCAAAAAAACTTGTGAGAATATTTATGTAAGCTTCTGTCGCTTTGTTCGTGGAGGCGGTATCTGTGTTGGCGTTGAATTACCTGCAGGAGTTCGTAATGTTTGGTTTACGAATTGTCTGATTGAGAGTAGTGATCGTGGATTCATGATATGTAGTCGTCAGAATGGTCAAGGTATCGGAGCGATTGAAAACATTCATTTTCGTGATATGGAGGTTAAACAAACAGGTGACTGGGGAATTAATATCAATTTATGGTATTGGATAAACAGCTATAAACCAAATAGTTTTACGTCAGCAGATATTCGTGAAATCAAGGATATATATTTTGAGAATATACATATTGCTAAAGCGTTAGGCAATCCTATACAAATTCTTGGATTGGCTGAACAACCCATTAAGAATGTCCATTTTAAGAATGTAACGGTTGATCAGGCACAATATGATGTATTGTTACGTCATTGTGATCATATCACTTTTGAAAAAGTGGATGTTGGCGATAGATATTGGTTGTACGATCATGCAGAGAATGTGGTATGCGATAAACAGACTTCCCGTCCTCTGGAGTTTAACTATCCTTATAAATTGGTGGATAAGGACGCTACCTTTCGGGTGAAAGCCCTTTATGAAAACCTACATAAGGTTATGGATAGCGGACGTTTTATCTTTGGTGCACAAGATGCAACTGCTTCCGGATACGGATGGTGCGATGATTCCGGAAAGAGTGATATTGAAAGAATTTCCGGTAAGAAACCTCAATTTTATAGCTGGGATTTTATGAATATTGCCACTCCACATGCTAAGCATCATTTGCAAGATACGGAGAAGGTACGTCGTTTGACTTGTCAGGCTTTCTATGAAGGAGGAGTCATCTCATATTGTTGGCATGCGGCCAATCCGGTAACGGGTGGAAGTTTCTATGAAACAGGTGATAGTATTGTGAAGAAGATTCTCCCGGGAGGAGCGTATCATAAGAACTTCACTGATATGCTGGATCAGGTAGCCGAATATAATAAAACATTGATAGGAAAAGATGGGGAACAAATTCCCGTGATTTTCCGTCCCTGGCATGAGTTTGACGGTGATTGGTTCTGGTGGGGAAAGAAGTATTGTTCGGCAGAAGAGTTCAAACAATTATATCGCTTTACTGTCACATATCTACGGGACAAATGCCATATCCGTAACTTCCTGTATGCGTTCTCACCTGACATCAATTTTACTTCTGAAGAAAAATATCTGGAACGCTATCCGGGAGATGAATATGTGGACATCATTGCAATGGATAACTATTGGAATTTCCGTTATGAAGAAAAGGACCTTGACGCAGCACATATTCGTTTGAAAGTTCTTTCTGATTATGCTATTAAGACTGGAAAGATTGCCGCTTTATCGGAAACCGGTCAGGGAGGTATTGATGATCCTAATTGGTTTACTGACCGCTTGCTTAAATCCATTTACGGTTATCCGGGAGAACCTGTTAAACTGGCTTATGTTGCAGTATGGCGTAACAGCGTACAAGGTTTTTTTACTCCTTATAAAGGACATCCGGCGACCGATGATTTCTTGAAGTTTATTAATGATCCGAGAGTGATTACTTCTAGTCCGTATGATTGGTTGGGAATGTATTATCATTTCAATTCACCTATAAAATAAAAGATTACTTTTAAGGTAAAAAAGATGTTTTGTCCTGATGTAAGTTGATTTGAAAGATAAAGCTTATATCAGGGCTTTTTCTATAATCAGTTGCCGGACCTGTGCCGCCTTATTGAAACGGTTGTGTCATCGTTGTGGCACAACCGTTTCAATAAGATGGCATAGTTGTGCCAATAAAGTGGCACAGCTTTAGTGTGCTTTATCCTGAAAAAGGTTATTTACATGTTCTTTTTATTGTTGTCCTTTATACAGAGCGAATGAGCAGAACCGTATAAATAATGTAAGCTAATACTAAAACTCCTCCTTCTAGCCGGGTAATAGTCCGTTTGGCAAAAAAGAGTCCAAGCAGCCAAAGCAGAATACTGGAACCAACTAATGCAAAGAGATCGAAATTAGTAATACCGTTCAGACGGAGGGGCGTAATAGTGGCACTACATCCTAATACAAAGAAGATATTGAAAAGGTTACTACCGATTACATTACCGATAGCAATCTCCGGATTCTTTTTATAGCGGCCACGATGGAAGTGGCAAGTTCGGGTAGGGAAGTTCCTCCGGCTACTAAAGTCAATCCAATAATTGATTCACTGATTCCCATGTTACGGGCAATTCCTGTAGCTCCATTCACAAAGATTTGTCCACCGAAGATAAGGGCGGCTAAACCGCCGATAATGTAAATAGTAGATTTCCACCATGGAAGTAGTTTGATCTCATCTTCTCCTGTAGTTGTTGGTTCTATTGGCTGTTCACCGAAAGGTTTTGTAGGGAAAGCAATAGCAAATGTATATCCCATAAAGATGGTGAAAAAGCAAAGTAACAGTAATCCGTCTACTCTATCTAGGATATTCTCAGCAGCTTTATTCAGAAAAATATCATTGGCACAAATCAATAATACAATGGAAGAAAGAATACAAAGTGGAATCTCTTTTTTCAGTGTATTCCGAGTGATGACAATGGGGGCTACTAATGCTGTACAACCCACAATCATTAATGTGTTGAAGATATTACTTCCCACCACATTACCGATGGCAATATCTGCACTTCCTTTGATAGCAGAAGTGACACTGACAGTCAGCTCCGGTGCGGAAGTTCCGAAGGCAACAATAGTAAGACCGATGACAATCGATGGAATGCGGAAACGCTTAGCTACCGAAGCTGCTCCGTCTGTTAGCCCGTTGGCTCCCAGGAGAATCAGAAGCAATCCTCCAATAAGTAGTAATATATTCATAATTTCTCCATTTTGTGGCAAAGATAGTGATTCTTTGAGATGATATATCAAAAACAATATGTATGTTTGTATGTTTAATAAAAAGTAAGATTATACGCTTATATAACCTGAAATGTTCTGTATGGAAATGAAATGTCTAAAACGATATTGTCTATTGTTTCTGATAGTTTTTGGAACTGTGAATGCACAAGCTCAACTTAAGGAAGCAGTTAAGAATATATTATTGAGGGATACCCTAGAAACCTCTAATGTTTCGTTAAAAAAAGATTCAGATTCCACTCAATTAGTGAATCTGCAAAAATCATTATTGGAAGCTCGTCTCAGCGAAGCAAATCTGCGAATGGAAATGGAGCAAATGAAGCTTCAAATGGCAACTGCCGATTCTGTGAAATTTGCCCAGCAAAGACTACGTATTGACTCATTGCGTAAGTTTACGAAAGGAATTCCGGTGGTAGCCGATGGAGATACTTTATTCTATCTTTTATACAAAGCGTGGAGGCTATACTCCTCAACAACGGGCACAAATGACCGGAACAGCAATTGAAGAACTCGGAAGACGTTTTAACCTTAGTCCGGATTCTGTTTCGATAGATCACTCGGATATTGTTTCCGATCTTATGTATGGTAATAAAGTATTGCTTTCTCTAACTGATCAGGACGCTTTGTGGGAAGGAATCCCCCGCGATTCTCTGGCAAAAGAGAGAAGAGGCGAGGTAGTGGATAAGTTGCATGAAATGAAAGCTGAACATGGTCTTTGGAGAATGGCAAAACGTGTTCTTTATTTTGTATTGGTGATTGTAGGACAATATTTATTATTCCGTCTAACGAATTGGTTGTTTAGGAAGCTCAAAGTGCGTATCCTATGTTTGAAGGATACTAAATTGAAGCCTGTCACTATTCAGGGATATGAATTGTTGGATACGCAAAAGCAAGTGAATCTATTGGTTTTTGTGGCGGGTATCGGGCGATATATCATTATGGGGCTTCAATTACTAATCACTGTTCCTTTGGTCTTCATTATTTTCCCGCAAACCGAAGGATTGGCTTATCGTCTTTTTGGATATATATGGACTCCTGTTAGAAAGATCTTGATAGGTATTGTTGATTATATTCCGAATTTAATTACCATTATAGTCATATGCTATGCTATAAAATCTTTGATTCGCCTTATCCGCTATCTGGCACATGAAGTTGAGGCGGGAAGGCTTAAACTGGGCGGTTTCTATCCCGATTGGGCAATGCCGACTTATCATATTGTCCGTTTCCTGCTTTATGCATTTATGATTGCGATGATTTATAATTATTTGCCGGGGGCTAGTACAGGAGTCTTTCAGGGAATTTCAGTATTTGTTGGACTGATCGTCTCACTTGGATCCAGTACGGTAATCGGAAATGTTATGGCAGGAATGGTGATCACTTATATGCGTCCGTTTAAATTGGGAGACCGTATAAAATTGAATGATACAGTTGGGGATATTATAGAGAAAACTCCTCTTGTCACTCGTATTCGTACACCGAAGAATGAAGTAGTTACTGTTCCTAATTCATTCGTAATGTCTTCTCATACGGTAAATTACAGCGCATCCGCCCGTGAATATGGTCTGATTATTCATTCGGAAGTTTCGATTGGTTATGATGTTCCTTGGCGACAGGTTAATCAATTACTGATAGATGCAGCATTAAATACTCCCGGAGTTTTGGATGATCCTCGCCCGTTTGTATTGGAGACTTCATTAAGTGATTGGTATCCGGTCTATCAGGTAAATGCTTATATTAAAGAAGCAGATAAGATGGCACAGATCTATTCAGATCTGTATCAGAATATTCAAGATCGGTTTAATGAAGCAGAGGTTGAGATCATGTCACCTCACTATATGGCTGTACGTGATGGTAATGAGACAACAATCCCTAAGGATGATTTGAGAGGGAAAACAAAAACAGAAACAGGAACAAATAAATAATAATTGCTCGTCTCAATTGACACCTTTCAAGTTTATGTTGATTAAGCCTTCTCACACAGGATTAAAAGCTTCTTTTCATTATTTAAAGTGGTTGCAAATAGGTAAGTGGAACCTCCATCAGATAATTTGGTCCGTTTGCGGAGTTCCGCAACAGAAGCGGGAAAATTGCGAATAGTGATATTGGCTTTCTCTAGATTCCCTAAAGTTTCTTTAATTTCTTTTTTGTTGAAACTGCAATATCCTTTAATATGGAATATTCTTCCAGGAAAGTTTTCAATCAGTATTGCGGATGTATATAGATGGCTGTTAGGATGAAGTTTTGAAATATGATAGAAGGATGATAAACTTTTATAAGCCCCCCCCTTCAGTAGTGAGGTATGTGGTTCATAGAGATAGTTTGCAGGAATATCTGTATAAGTACATTCACTGTGCTGTTCTTGTTCGCGGGTAAAGGTAAACTTTTGTTCACCTTTGGATGAGAAGTTTACACAATGGATAGGAACTTCTTTGACAGGTGTTTGCCCCAGAATTAAAAGGAGTTCTTTACATTCATTGTTGACGGAAATGATATGAACTTCCTGGCTCTGTTTCAGCTCTTTCAATGCTAGGGATAGGTCAAGCATAGGGGAGAGCTTAATCATGACTTTGTTCGCTTTCTTCAATAAAAGTTGTTCCAGTTCGGCCACATTAGGTTCACAGTCGGAAATCGCTACGGTTTTTCCTCCATGTTCGTTGCGACGGGCAGGATCGAGGAAGATACAATCTACCGGAGACATCCTTTTCAGATAGGCTACTCCGTCTTCGTTTTTAATACTAATATGATTCAAACCAAGTATGGGGAAGTTGTGGGCTGCAATTTCACAAAGCTCTTCTTGGCACTCTATATATACAACAGACTTGAATCCTGCAGCAAGGAACGAACAATCGATGCCGAATCCACCGGTAAGATCAGTCAAAGATTGGCCTTGTATTAATTTAGCTTTATAACGAGCTGTAATTTCTGAAGAACATTGTTCTAATGATAGATGCTTTGGATACCATATATCATCTACTTTCTTCCACGATGGAATCTTCTCTATTGCAACTTGCCTTCCTGCTATCTGGGTAATAGCTGTTGGCATATCTACATTCGGATATTTCTTAGCTTGTAAAGCCAAGATTCGTACATCATCTGCTTGATGTTCATGAATAAATACTTGAGTTGCTGGCGAAATATGTATCATAATTATCAGTATTCAGAGCTAAATAATGGTTTGCAATTAATTATGGAATCAGTTTGTATTTCCGCTTGGCTTCGTCCCTACTGCAGAAATTGAAATGCCACCATTCACTTGGTAGTGGGCGGAATCCTGCTTTTTTCATAACAGTTCTTAGTAATATACGGTTTTGCCGCTCGTTTTCACTTATTTTTCCTGTGTGTACTAATTCATTTTCCTGTGTAATGTTTGCTTCGAAGCCGAGATGGTCTACTTTGGTTCCCATTGGTAGTGGAGTCCCCAAAGAATCCAGTATACTGATGTCTACTGCAAGTCCATAATTATGTAGTCCACCCCCATGGTTCGGGTTGGATACGTATTTGAATTTAGAAGTGCCTTTTACTACATTCCACATTTTCTTTTGCACAGACATTGGGCGTGCTGCATCGTAAACGATGAGGTTGTATGATGGATATAACTGTTTGAGCTCTTTTTGTGCCTGTATAAGAGCGTGTGCTGCATCCGGGTGAAGATAAGCTTCTTTCAGGTTATCGTAGAGTATTTCTCCTGTGAAGTTATCAGAGCGAGTGTACATTAATTCGATGTGAATGGTCGGATCCAATTCGGAGATATTCACAAATCCTAGAGAATCTAGTGTAACTGCTGTCTGGCTTTTAGTTAAGGAGTTTTCTAGAGGAATAGGGGGAGTTGGTTTTATTGAATCTGTGTATGCAACATTCTGTTGTTGTTTTTCTTTTGTCGCGATACAGGAACAAGAGAAAAGCAATACTAACCAGAATAGGAATGATATATTATGTCTTATTAATCTCATAGGAGGCTGATTTAACAATAAAACCCTTGCAAGTATTTACTTGTAAGGGTGCTAATTTATAGGTCAACCTGGGATTGAACCAGGGACTTCCGGATTATGAGTCTGTTGCTCTAACCAACTGAGCTACCTCGTTATCAACACGTTAATTATCTCTATGCAAGTTTCAAGGTCAACAATAGGTCAACATTGAACTTACTATGCAAAGATAGGAAGTTTATTGAATTTAGCGAATGATTTATTAAGTTAATGATTATTGGGTATGGTATTCTGCATGTGCAAAACTCTTTAGTGGGACTACCTTTGGACTTCTCTAGGCATAGAGCTAAGGTTGCGAAGTGGATTTGCTTCTCTATGTTGGTATGCTGTAATTGTCCCTTCTACGTTATGTTCTCATTCTTCTCCTTCGTACCTTTGTAGTAGATAATTCAATTACCAACCTATCCACATTAACCTAAAATGAGACTTACTAAGAAGAACAACACAATTCATTACGTACCACAAAAGATTGTAGAAACCACAGTTACAGAGGTTACACACATACCTCTTACAAAAGACATGTTAAAGCAACTTCTCCATAACCCAGTTAGAGAAGAGAAACGTAAACTCGTAAAGAAGAGAAAGAAGTAATTAATAAGGCAGCAAGTGAATGTTACTTCAAATGCTGCCTTCATTACTATTTAAGAATTATCCTCTCTTATAGGTCATCTTAGCTCTGACTTCGTAACCTTCATCCTTGAAATAGTGTTCAAGAATTAACTTATCATTAGTGATTTCGACTACCTTTAAATCATACTGTTCGTGTTCGTCCTCAATAAGAGTTATGACATCACCATTGACAGACCACTTTTCAATACTTTGAGGAGTGCTAGTACCGTCCAAATCATACTGACTGTATGTACCGTCTGCTCTGAAAGTAAAGTTACCAAAGTACTCGTATTCGTCCTTAGGTGCATGGCTCCATTCATGGTCTGGATAATTAGCCTCTTTAATAAATCCTTCTTCGTAAGTTAATACCCAATGTCCCACAATCTTCTCTGAAAGAGGTCTATTATCTTCGTCATCATCGTCATCACTGCAAGCAGTAAAGTTCAAACATAGTACCGTTATTAATAAAGTAGTACCAAGTATTCTTAGTGTCTTCATTGTTAATCAATCTATTAACGTTAAACAATTATTTCTTCTTGAAAGTAGTTTCAGTACCATACTCATTCTTGGCTGTCAGAGTGTTACCATTGATTGTAACGTTGTACTTGTCTGTGTCACCATCACTGTAGTTGATTTCTACGACATTAGTTTCACTATGATACGTATAGGTAAACTGATACGTGAAGGATTCGCTATCATCATCATAGTACAGATACTCACTTCCGCTCCCGTCAGCATTAAACGTCCATCTTAGATGTTCATGTCCGTCATCCTCTTGCCATACACCAACTAAAGGATTTGAGGGGTTGTCATCATCGTCATCACTACATGCTGTAAAGTTTAAGCACAATACAACCAAAAGTAAGGTTGTTCCTATTAGTCTCAATGTCTTCATGTTAGTATTTACTGTTTAAATTTTGACATAAGTTTCTGAATCCTCATTGTCTTTAATCGTTAAACGATTGCCCGAAATAGAGAAGGTAGATGTGTATGTTTCACCGTCTGACCATGTAAAGGTAATCTTATTGCCGTCTATTGCATAAGTGAAAGATTCTGAATCACTCTGTGCGTTGTCTTTAAACTCCTGCCACATACCACTTCCGTCTGCATTGAATGTGAATGATTCACTGTAACCATAACTGTCTGCAACTTCACTTTTCCATGTGCCTACGATTGGGTTCTCATCGTCATCGTCCCCACAAGCTGCGAAATTCACACATAATACAACCATTAATAAGGTTGCTCCAATTAATCTTAATGTCTTCATTGTTATTATTAAATCTGTTTGTGTCTCTAAGTTCCTGTTAGAGGCGTTAGTAATTTGTAGTCAAGTGTGAGGAACACAACACGAAGGTTGCACACTTCTTATTAGAATTGCGATTGATAAGTAAATGTCTGGTTCTTAGATACTGAATTAATGCCAACCTGTTCCCGCTGTTAGCTATTAATAATGAAAGAAGCGTGGGAACTACTGAATACTACTGCATTGAGGCTCTCGACTGCCCTTCTTCAAGTAATAAACAATAGCCCACGCCAAACGTTATAGAGTTCACCTGTTGAGGTGAAAACATAGCATTGACGTGAGCGCTCTTGCCTATTATCTTTGAAGAATGAAATTGTCGAGATTCCAATGCAAGATAATATGTCAAACGCTCTTCGTTTTCTTAATAAGTCCTTCCAGACCTAACGCATTAGGTATCTGAAATTGCTACAAAGTTACGAATTTACGTTTGATTAGCAAGAACTATTGTTTATTAATCGTTGAGGCTGACTTCTACTCAACATTTTAAGGTTAGGAGGAAATTAGCCAAGTCCCTATAAAGGTAGAATTTTAGAAATTTCCTCCCAACCAATTAATAAGACTAGGAATTGACAAATTGATTCTTTATCCGTTGAACTGTGGAGATACCAATACTTTGTAGCTTAGCCACATTTCTAACAGAGTACCCCTTCTTCAATAAGGCTATCACTTCTTTATACTCTTCCCGTTTCCGTTCCTCTGTCTTAATACTGCCTGTCTTCCGTCCCAACTTTCCACCTTTGGCAATGTAGTTAGTTCTTCCACTATTAAGACGATACACAATGTTGCTTCTCTCAATGTTAGACATTTCCGCTAGTATTGTTACCATGATAGAAGCAATAGGATTAACTTCTCCATTTGGTTGTAATGTGTAAAGTCCCAAGTTCTGAATGTAAACGGAAACTTTAGCTTCATGTAGTCTTTCTAAGGAACGAAGCACCTGTAATGTACTTCTGCCCAATCTGGAAAGTTCAGATAGTAGCAAGTAATGAACTGAATTAGTAGTGCAGTATTCCAAACATTCCGTTAATACTTGGCGTTCTTCATTCTTCTTAGCACCGCTAATGTGTTCCTCAAATGTGGCAACTACTTCAATTTCTTGTGAGTTGGCATACTTTCTTAAATCTTCAATTTGTCTACTTGTGTCCTGTCTATCACTAACAGACGAAACACGAGCATAAATCACTGCATTTGTTTTCATTTAAGTCTTTGATTAAGTTGGTTACATAAAAGAATGTGTTCAAACGACCTTTGCAGATTAATTTGAACACATTCCCAATTTGAACACATTTGCCAATAAGCTATCGCCAAACTATTTTAGAATGGTCTATCTCCATACTCATAGACTGTGATAGAATTGCAAACTCTTTCATAGAATGAGAATCCACAACCAGAACAAAAATAACTTTCGTAAACTGCTGCATACTCTCCTTGCTGTCTGCTAGTCCTATCTAAGAATGAATCAAACTTATGTAACCAATACTTTAATGCTTGTAACCGCTTAATGTATTGCAAATTGTTTTCACTATTGCATAAGCTTTCCTGTAATGTGGCAATGTGTTGAATTACACTTTCTACTTTCTTTGTATTCATAGTGTTGTAGTATTAATAAGATGAGAGAGGACACCAATGTATTATGATGTCCTCTGTTGATTAAATCTCTCCTTCGTCAGCGAAACTGTAATACTTTTCACTTGTAAGAATTATGTGGTCTAATACCCTTATTCTCATAAGTTCGGCAGCTTCTTTAATGGATTGCGTTAATTCCAAATCTTGTTTGCTTGGCTTTAAATTCCCGCTTGGGTGATTATGTGCCAAAATGAGAGAGACTGAATTAGTAAGCAATGCAGCTTGTAAGATAACTCTTACATCAACACTTGTTTCTGTTATTCCTCCTTCTGAAATTTGAGTGAATCCTAGAACTTGATTCGATTGATTCAGATAAAGAACTTTGAAATACTCTTTGTAGTCTATAGTCCCTTCCTTAAATGTAGGTAGTAGAATCTGGTAAGCGTCAGCAGAACTGCTAACTTTGTTCTTGTTTCTGGTAGTAAGCTTATAAGTTAGCTCCACCTCTCCAACTTTATAATCTAAATTCATAATGTCTAATTATTAATGATTATCACCCTTTAATAAGATTGTAACCAACTAAGACAATGTACCCAACTATTAAGATAGGATGTAGTAGCACTGCAACAAAGAAGGTTATTACTACGATTAGTAGATAGAATAAACTCTTTAGCATAGTCTCATTATTAGAAGCTTCTTTGTCTGAATACGAAGCAAATGATTAATAACAAGATTATCCCAAACATCACCTGTGGTAACATAATAAAGGGAACTATTAAGATAGTCCCTAATGTGATTAGAATCTTCACATTCTCCATAACTTGTAATTTAATGATTAGTAATCTGGATTTTAGTGCAAATGAGTAGTCTTAGTATGAAGCACTATGTAACCTCTTACAAATGTGTCATCTTATAAAGAATCATCTCTTATCTGTAGTTGGCAGATAAGTGATTCTATGAATTTCATTCGTTGAGGCTTGGAAAACAATTCACGCTAAACTATTCATTTCATTTACTAATTGGTATGGGGTGTGAGGTGTAACAGAACAGAAGCGTTTGAGACATACATTACATTTGAATTTCTATGTCATTCATTATTCTGGAATTAATAATGTTGCTCTAAGTAGTGCTAGTCCTTATTAAGAAACACTTCTCTAATCTAAAGGGGTGGGGTGTAAATTTGAGTACCTTACATTTTGAATTGGGAGGGTAAATGAACTTTTATTGCTAGATTCAATTTAATTGGCTACATTTGCATAAACTCATAATTACAGAAATTATGGAATACATTAATGAATTTCACAAGCAATGGATAGAGCGCACTCGTCAGTCAATAGTCTCTTGGAGCAAGCAGCCTGCATCGTTAGAAGAAGCAAAGAAACAGCAGGAACGCTTGAACCAACAGAGAGCTATAAGAGAGGGCAAATTGAAGAGTTAATTTCATTTGCTGATTCAAACGGCTTATGGATTGACTTTAACAATCTTTCCGTTATCTATTTGGATAAAGGGGGAGAGAATGAGGTGTTTTATGATGGTGCGGCTACTGTATACAAATTAAATAACTTTGAGTATGCAGGTGACAATCTAGAGAATTTCTTTATCCGTATTACTGCACACAATAAGTTCTTTAGCAATGTGCCCTACCAAATGATAGGCTTTGCTTACAATAGTCTACATGAGTTTTGCGCAGTTCTCATACAACCACACATAAAGGCAGAGCGAGAGGCGACAGAGGACGAAATAACTGATTACATGCAAGCTCTTGGTTTTGAAATGGATTATCTTGATGAGTACCATAATGACCAATACGAAGTATTTGATGCAGTCCCTAATAATGTCCTCTATGGTATTGATGGCGACTTGTACTTTATTGATACTCAAATAAGGTTAAAGGGATAGTCTACAGATACGTGTAGAAACATGAGAAACTCCAAACCTATTTAACGGTCTGTAGCTTTAGTCTTATTTAATCAATGTATTAATTCTTTCTTAGTTCTCGTTCTTGTTAAATCTTATAAAGAACCATTCTTCAAAACTAAGTGGGGCAGGGGGATGAATTTAGAGATTACCTAAATTGAGTTGGGGTAAGAGTGAAATAGTACTTCATGTAATAAGATAACAGGATTGTCCGTAAACACCAAGAACTCCGTACCTCTTAGGGTGGAGTTACTTAGTAGGTGTAGAAAGTTACTTCAATTCATAAATTTCTTTAGGGGTAAATTCTTAAATTTGTGTTTTATAAGACCCTTTATCAATTTGCTCCTAACTCCGATTTGAAACGGAGAAGTTTATACAAAGGTGGGGTTTGACTGTTATAAGAATAATGGTCGAAGTAATCTTCAACTGTGCCTTCTGTAATTTGACACATTACTTTGTTTCCTTTCATTCCGTCACCATGAATCTTATAAGTAATGCCATTAGCAGTGTAAATTCTGCCAAGTCGTTTTATGAAATCGGATTTAGCAATGTAGCATTGAATTTGAACTTCATTTCTAAATTCTTCTTCTATCTCTGCCAGTACATTTGGACTAAAACGCAGTTTCTCACCTTGCTGGAGATTGTATGCTTTCAATTCCTTCTCAATCTTGCTTTTAGAATACTTAGCTGCTTCAATCGGTGCTTTACCAATCTTCGAGTAAGCCTCAATGATGAAGGATTGTTCGCTGTTCATTCTTTCCAACTCACGTACTTCCGCATCGAAATCAAAATCGGGATTGTTTTGCTTGTCGCGTTCCAGTCGCTCCAACTGGTTTACAAGGTACTTCCATACATCCTTAGTTGAAAGTTTCTTCAATGACAGATTGTCATCCTCTCCAACTCCATGACTGTTATCTATTACTTGTAATCTGAAATGCCCTGTAGCATTGTAGGCATTAATTAGTGCTTCCGGTGATTGGTAGTAACTTGTTACTCGTTCTTCGTTAAACACATGGTCTATAACTTCCTCCGAAAGTTCTTCATCATCATCCAAGAACTCATTGAAGCTAAGTCTATTTAAATTCTTTAGTATGGTAGCTTTATCCGTTTCATCCGTTTCATTATCATACTTTATCTTCATATCCAAGTATAAACGAAGGTCGGTAGTGATACTCTTTTCAATCTCTTCATCACTCTTAACTTCCAATTCGTCATTGGTATTGGCTATGAATGTCAGAGAGTTGTATCTTCTGTCACCGTCCAGTTTGTTACGGAAACGTCCTTGTATCTGAACTGCTTCTGTGAACGGGTCAATCATTGAGTGCATGGCTTGCTTGTAATTACTAAGTACAAGTATGTCAGCCAACTTATTAATCTTAATGTCCACTGCCGAAAAGAAGCGTGCGGTGAAGAGATTAACTTTAGCTAATGGCAATTCTAAATGGTCATGTGTATGATGCAATTCCATACTCTTTAACTTCTTCACGCTCTTATCCGAACAGAATACCTTGTAATCCCCGTCCTTAATCAATCCTTCTTTCAATAGATTCTGTACTATGCGAGCGATACCGTCAGTAGTCTTATAGAAGATGCAAATACATTTGGAAGTGGATAGTAATTTCCTTAACTTTCTACGTAAAGTTCTGTTGAATGAACGGGTGATAATTAAAGTTGCATCCTTCTTGTAATCGTAATCGGGAGTTACTTTCAGCCATTTAAAGCCGTTGTCTAAAAACTTACGATTACGTGTTCCTAACGGAGTAGCCGAAACGTATGCTTTACGTTCATAATCGAAGAAATCCTTTATACGGATAGTTGGTCTGAAACCAGTGTCTTGTATTAGTTTCTCGCATTCATCGTACAAACAGAAGTACTCCTTATGCCAGTCAATTCCTAACTTCTTAAATGTAGGTATTAGTTTTGTCTTGTAGCCTTCGGGAGTAGTGACTAACTTCTTAGGCATACATTTGCCATTCTGTAAATAGGCTTCTATCTGTTTTGGGGTAGTCTTTTCATAAATGCCCAAGTAATCAGTTCCTTCCGTCTTACCGATAATTACGGGTACGTTAGGTTCGGTAATCACAGAGTTACGTTTACATTCCAATTCAGCATAAGTTGCACCGATACCTGGTTCTACTTTCTCAATGATACGATTGGTTGGAGTACCGTTATCGGGATAGCCTTCTCGTTTATAAAGGTCTAAGAGTGTTTCGCCTTTACTAATTGTTAGTTCTTCACGTTCAAGGTTGATTGGTGTAAATGAGAGTTTCATAATCTTATAATTTGTGTAGGGATGAAATTTATAAAAAGTTGCTTGTATGGGCACTTTACAAATTTGCTCCTAACTGTGGTTATTAATGTTGAAGTATGTTTAAGTCTGAGATTTGGAGATGAAGGGGAGCAAACTCCCCTTTTCATCATTGTTGTTACAGGTTGAAGTAGTCTGTCTTATTAATTGTCAGTTTCTCGTGAATGAACTCTTTGACATCATCTGTTAGTGGAATGTCAAACTTTACTTCACCTCGATAGAATTGGAAACTTCCACGAAAGTGAGTGACTCCATTTCTTTCCTTGTCTGCTTCACGATAGAGGCGTTTTAAGTCGTCTCTTAAATGTTGCAGAAGTTCCAGTTGGAAGTTAGCGGTATCATTCACTTCTTGCTTCTGTCTGAAGAACTCGTCTTTAGGGTTGACACCTTTGCCTCTGAGTAAGTCTAGTACTATTTCAGTGGCTTTGTCATTCACGTATGTGCCTTTCTTTTCCACTATGCCATCAAGTTCGGCAATGATGTAGAAGTATGCTTTCCCATTAGTGTTGTAAGGTACAACCGTTATTTTAGCGAAATTAAATACGGCATTAAATAGCCAGATTATTACAGCCAAATCAACATACACTGGTGGCTCATTCTTCGTTGAGGTAATTCTTAGCTTACCTTCATCGTCCTTATCCACCTTTAAAGCATTAGACTTATAAACACTTGAAGTATTATTAACTTCTTTACCACTTTCCATTGCAGTCTGTCCCGCTGTTTTAATCATTTCTTCCATGATTGTATTATTTAAATTGTTGATTATGTAATCTAATCGAGAGTGGTGCGCACCGTTTGTCTTTCGATTACGTTGCAAAGGTGAGGAATAGTGAGAAGGTGGGTAATAAAGAATAGAGAGTGATTTGAAGGGTATTCTTTAGATTATAGGTTATCAGTGAGTTAGCTAATTTAAAGACATAAAAAAACTACCACGTAATTACATGGTAGTCTGTGAGGATTGGTAGATTATTAATTACCAGAGATGTTCTGTAGATTGATTGTTGGGTGAGAATCTGTAGTCTTCTATCTGTTTGGGCTTCCACATAGGTTTGTACCCTTGTTTCACTAAGTAGGCTATTGCTGCATTGGTTGAGTTCTCATCATTATTAAAACTATCTGTTTCAAACAATAGTTCCATGTAGCCTAATGTCATGCGTATCTGTTCACTCTTGGTCTTTAGTGAAGAGTACCTTTGCAATAGGTGGAATGTGCCATACATGATTAAATTGCAAGCAGCATTATTAGCTTTCCTGCCTTTCTTCTCTGCATACACTTCTTTGAGTTCCGTTTGCGCTTCTTCCAGATTATTAACTCCTAAATAAATGTGTAGGTAGTTATCCAGTAAATCAGTAAGCCAATGGCATGAATTATCTAGTGTAATCTTCTTAACTCCATTATCAATAGTGATAGGATTGAACACTCTTAATTCTTTCTTCTTGCTAGGTGAGTACCTCTTAGTATTAAGCAACTCAAAGAGCTTTAGCATTTCTGGACGGACTTGTTCCAGATAAGGCAATGTGTCTTCTGACATGGTGATTTCTGTGTAGAGTTCACCTCTTACATACTTCTCGTAAATGGCGGCTACTATCAGAAGGGATGTCACAATTGTACTTTCTTCGTCAGTCTCTCCACACTCTTGTAGTTTCTTCTCTAATTCTCTTTGTAGCTTATCATCTGACAATGTGATAGTAATGTCATACTTTGAATCCATAATGAAAGAAGTAGGGTCAAATGTCTTGCTCGTTGAGGCTTGTCTAGGCAAATAACGGTGATAGTCAAACGCTCCGTTATCTGCTCCAAACTCATCCATGAATGGAAACTCAATCATGTACTTATTAGCAACTTCCTTACTGACACCCTTTGGATAATACTTGTAATAAGTAGCTAATAGTTCGCTTTCAAACATGGCACGTTTATAACCAAAGTACTCTGATAATACAGGCTCTAGTTTCTTTAATTCTGGAATTGGCAGTATGTAATTTCTCATATCGTATCTTACATTAGTGCTGTAAAGATAGTTAATGCCACTCCATTACGCAACAGAGTGGCATTATTAATTACTACGGATTGTGACTACAATTTTCCAAACACGTACTTAATGACTTTAGCATTAGCCTTGTTCTCATTTACAAAGTCTCGTTCAATGTAGATGTCAGTGACCTTCATTGCTTCATCAACATGATTTAATGCTGCATGGACTGTGTACTTATCAATGCCAACTTTATTTAGTGCAATGGTTGCCCATGAGTGGCGGGCTGCGTAGTACTCCAAATCATCCACTTCTAATAATGCACCAATTTCTTTCAGACCGTAGTTGATAGCCTTGTTAAAGCTCTTCTCATCAACATAATACTGGTAAAAGTTGAAGAGGCGTTTACCTGTATTATCTTTATACTTCTCAATGAGAGGTTGGACTAACTTAGGTACATCAACCTTCATTTGTGCCTTATCAAGTCTGCGGTCTTTGGTTTTGGTACGATTATAGATGATTGTATTTCCTGTTATTTCAGTAGCATTGTATAAGTCTGCTGAATTCATACCCATAAGGCAGAATGAAAGAATGAAGCAATCCTTTGCCAAATTATAGCGGCAAGTAGCCTTATAGCCCTTCTTCATGTCCTTATACGCTAACTTCCATACCTTCTTAATAATGTCTGATGGAATTGCCCGTTTACGTGTTGCTTCCTGTCTAGGTATCTCAAACTCATCAAAGGGTGAGTTGGGTATTAGAATCAGATTCTTATCCCTCCTGTTATACTTCTTCTTAGCTTCGTTGAACAATCGTTTGATACTTACCAGATAAAGAGATAGTGAGCGATTAGAGGTAATTCGTTTACCCTGTTGGATAAGTTTCTTAGTGCGTACTTCTTTCTCCTTGTTTAAGAATGCTTTGAATTCCTGTAAGAAGTCTAAGGTAATCAGATTTGTATCTAATTCCTCTTTGCCTATGAAGCGAGTTAGCGCATTGAGTGCAGTTGTGTAATTTGGCGCACCTTTAATGGGGGTTGAGGCTATCCATTCACGACTGAACTTTATGAAGTCTATTACTTGCTTCTTCTCACGTTCACCATTTAAGAACTCAAATACATCTTCCAGTGTGTAATTACTTTGGTCTAATTGGAGCTTAGTGCATTGCTCTTTGTAATAGGAAACAAGATTGTCAATTTCCTTTTTAATAGGAGCATCTTCTTTGAATTTAAAAGACTTTGTTAGTTCTTTAGAGGTTACAAATAGGCTGGTTGATAGCCTTTTAATCTTTCTGTCTTGTGTGAATCGTACTTTTACATTGTACGTTCCATCACTCCTTTGTTTGTCCTGTTGGACTTCTGCTTTGATTGTCAGCATTTTAACCTTATTATTCTGGGGTCAACAATAGGTCAACAATGAAGCATTTCAAGGTGATTTTATGCCAATTTCGTCATAATCAGAAGATTTCAAACCAAATAAAAATCCCCATAAACTGCTGTTTATGAGGATTTTCTTTGTGGACCAGCCTGGGCTTGAACCAGGGACCTCCAGATTATGAGTCTGTTGCTCTAACCAACTGAGCTACAAGTCCGGTGTATCCTTTTATTGGATGCGGTGACAAAAGTAGTTCTTTTTGCCGAATTATGCAAGTCCTTTTAATAAAAATCTGTAAAGCTTTTCTTCTCAGAACTTATATTTTCGTTTTGGGTTCTTAGGGAACCAACCTTTTCTTACTCGATCTTCTTGTTCAAAGACTTCTTTTATAGTCCAGAATGAAGAAAAAGCAAATACACCTAATAACGAAGATAGAATCACATTATTAATACTTAGTGAGGCTATGACACCTGCAATACCAAGTATAAGGAATATCCACCAACATCTTGTCCCCCAATGATACTCAGCCTTTACCACTATAGGATGGAAAAGACCGATAATCAGAAAGGTGCAGATTCCAATGAATAATCCAGCCAGATGATATTCATTCAGAAACTCCATCTGGTTATTTTTCTATGCGAATTGGAATTTCTTTTTTAATACTTTGCTCCAGAGAAATTAATGTTTCTGTAGCAACTACACCCGGAATTTCTTGCATTTTGTTATTAAGTAAGTCCATCAGGTGTTCGTTGTCACAAGCATAAAGTTTAGTTAGCATGGTATAAGGACCTGTAGTAAAGTGGCATTCCACAATTTCGGGAATCTTTTGTAATTCTGCTACTACAGATTTATACATGGAACCTTTCTCCAACTTGATACCGACATAAGTGCAAGTTCTGTATCCCAGAGATTTCGGATTCACATGATAACCCGAGCCTACAATAACTCCGAGATCAATCAGTCTCTGTACGCGTTGATGAATGGCTGCACGGGATACGCCACATTCAGCTGCTACATCTTTAAAAGGGATACGGGCATTCTGCGAGATGATTTCTAGGATTTGTCTGTCGAGGTTGTCTATTTTTTCCATAATAATAAATTATATTTTCCAGTTGTTATCAAATAGTAAGCAAATATAGAGATTTATTTTAATTATTCTTCTTTTTCGAGAAAAAAAAGAGGAAAAAGCAAAAAAAAGAGGTGCAAACGGGTTGCACCTCTTTCCTTTCTCTATTTAAGCCTGAACTTTTCTTATTTCTTGTCCGGTTCGATTTCCACTAATTCAACTTCGAATACTAAAGTAGAGAACGGTTTGATTTGACCGGACTCTCTTGCACCGTAAGCCAGTTCCTGAGGAATGTAAAGCTCCCATTTTGAACCTACAGGCATCATAGTCAGAGCTTCTGTCCAACCTTTGATGACTTGGTTAGCACGGAAAGTAGCAGGTTCATTACGTTTGTAAGAGCTGTCAAATTCAGTTCCGTCAATCAAGGTTCCTTTATAGTTTACTTTTACTTTGCTAGAGTCAGCAGGAATTGCTCCTGTACCTTGAGTGATAACTTTGTATTGAAGTCCGCTAGGAGTCGTTTTTACACCATCTTTGGTCTTGTTTTCAGCCAGGAATTTTTCACCTGCAGCTTTATTGTCTGCATATTTTTCTTCCATAGCTTTTGCTTTAACGGCTTCCATAGCTGTACGAGTATATATCTGTGCTTCATCCATAGACATCAAACCACCTTTCTCCAAAGTACCTGCGATGAAACCTGCAATGAAGTTATCTTTGCTGATAGTTTTAAGAGAGTCACCTGCAAATAATTCCTGATTGATATTCTTAATCATACCATTAGCACCGTTGATTTGTTGACCGATTTGCAAACCTGCCATATAAGCAATTTCTTTCTTGCTTGTCTTGTCAGCGCCTTCGTTCAAACCTTTGATAAATTCTGCCATATAAGCAGTATCTACACCCATACGTCCTACCAGATAATCTTTCAGACCTTGAGTCTGAGCCATACCAATTGAATAAGACAATGAGTCGATGTCTGATTTCAGATTTGCTTTAGGAGCTTGAGCTGTACAAGAAGCAAGACTTGCAGCAGCAGCGATTGCCATAAAAATACTAACTTTTTTCATGTTGCTTTGAAATTTTTTATTTATAATACTTCAAGTAATTCTACTTCAAATACAAGTGTACTGTGAGGAGGAATCATTTCTCCGGCACCTTGTGCACCATAAGCTAACTCCGACGGAATATACAGTTTCCATTTTGAACCTTCCGGCATTAGCTGAAGAGCTTCTACCCATCCTGGAATCACTTGGTTTACTCCAAATACAGCTGGCTCACCGCGTTTGATAGAACTGTCAAACAGTGTACCATCAATCAACGTACCTTCATAGTGGCATTTTACCTGATCGGTAACCTTTGCCTGTTTGCCATTTCCTTCTTTGATAACTTCATATTGTAATCCGCTCGGAAGGGTAACAACATTGGCTCTTTTTTTGTTTTCTTCCAGAAAGACTTTACCCTGTTCGATACTGGTGGCACTTATTTTTGCTTCCAGTTCTTCAAAATATTTGTTTACTATTTCACGGGCTTCCGTATGACTGATTGCAGTCTGGTTGCCTTCAAATACGTCTTTGATAGCTTGTGCAAAGTCATCCACCTCAATGCCTTTTGCTCCCATACTTAATAAGTTTTGGCCTATTCCGAGACCAATAGCGTAACTAAATTTATTCATATAATGTTTTTTATTGGAGATTGAACTATGGTCCTTCATGACTTTAACATTCAATCAATTGCAATTTTATAAGTCGCAAAAGTACACGTTTTATTTGAATGATTTAGCATTTAGTATTTAAAAATTCTTATATCGGCAAAAGTTCATTCTTTTCTTTATGATAACTTTCTTATAATTCGTTAATATATTTATCTAGCCAAGTTAATCGTTGTTCAATGAAATCTTTCAGGAATTTAACCTCTTTTTCATAGCTTCCACGATCTATATAGTTAGGCCACATTACTTTATGTATGTCCCATCCGGCTCCGCCGTCTTCTATATTCCCGAAATTACGTGCGGCAGCACTTTCCAATTCATTGGAACGATTTTGAACAAATTGTGGTAACTGGTCTAATTGAGGTTTTACTGTATTCCATTTCTCTTTAAGTGCTTTTACGAAAGCTGGATCTCTAAATAATTTGTCGAACCATGGTGAACAGGTTTTGATATACCAACCTTTCGGACCGGTTGATGATGCTCCTTGCTCTGTCGTAATGTGATTGGCATTACCAAATGCTATGTCGAAGTCCCATACAAGAGGCTGTTCTATAATATTATTGTTAAGAATGGCCATATAACAGCTTCCTCGCATATTTCCATCACAATTCTTTGAGAGTTCCTGTACAATGAAATATTTAACAAACGATTCTATATCTATATATTTATGGTATCCATTTTCAGGATCGGTGAATTTATCGGAATATAGAACAGATTCAGCTTTATTGTAGAAGTCTTTTACAAAGTTGAATTGTTCGTCAGTCGGTTCATCCGGATCTTTAAACATCATAGGCAATTCTTTTATATCTGTTTTGAAACGTGCTCCTTCATCATAGTGAAAGTCTAGTTCCATGAGATAGTCACCATCAACAGATTTATCGGCTAAATTGATGTTGAGTCGTTCTTCGGAGACTTTGACATGTTCTGTCAAAGCATAGACTCCCAGATATTTTCCATTAAGATATACTTCAACACTAATAGACTTTGGAGTCCATCTCATACCAACAATTCGTGAGATGTTGAATGCAGTGATATTTCTTAAAAGTGATTTATCTGCATAATTAGCAAGCAAAGCCCAATCTTTATCAGTACTCATACCTAATAATTGTGTTTTTTTATCCAGCTTTATTCTATATGGCTTTTTCGGCATCCCCCAAGTTGAATTTCCACGTCCACGTATTCCGGCACTTCTTTCAACTGTAGTTCCATCTGTATATAGCTTACTGGGATCTTCTACTCTGATATTAGCTCTTACATAATTTTCTTTATCTTTAATTTCAGCATTATTTTCTGTATCAATATAAATTTGAGGAATACGGATTGATCTTATGTTTACTAAATAATCGATCTTGGTTCCATCTTTTTTCTTCAGGCTATAAGTTAGAGGAGTTTCGAAGTTGTTAGCGGTTTCGCCACTTTTTTGTGCGGTACCATTGACTGTAACTGAAACACCACGATAACCAAAAGTTAAAACGAGTGATTCTGCAGAGACTCCTTCGGGTAGGATAGCGCTTATGGAGTTACCTTCGATGACAGCTATAATATCTTTATCCAGTTCTCTGTTTTTTGCTGCCTCAAGAATGAATGAATAGATGCCTTCTTCTCCTTCTCTATTGATTATTTTTCTTTCTCCATCGTTTAGATAAACAGTAACAGCATTATTGTCATAGGCTATACATACAATGAGCAGGTCATCGGAACTGGATGTTTTAACTGGAATACCTAAATTAGTACCGTTTACTACCCATGTGTTTGTGAGTCCTTTGGTGACAACAGGAATTTCTTTGCCTGTAAAATCAATAATATAATATTTTATTGGGAGTTCTATAGTGCTTTTATCGCTTAAGGTAAGAGTGGTTGTTGCTCCTGTAGTCTTGATGTCACTGACCATTAAAGATTTATCTAATGCATCTTCAAATTGTTGAAGAATTGTTGGAGTAGTAGTGGTTACGGGTGGTGGTTCGTTTCCGTCATTATTACCTATATCTTTTTTGTCATCAGAGCATGAGAAGAGAAAAATTGATAGAACGAAACAAAACTGTACGAAGCCTTGCAGGAATGATAAATTGTTCTTTTTCATAAATAAATGTATTAAATTAGTTATTTAGAATATAGATTATATATGAGGTTAACAATGTACTCTTATGGGTTACTTGCTTGAATATCAGTAAGTCGATTGGTTTCTGCAAGAAATATATACTGCTCAAAAATATGAAGTTTTTAGCTAATAAACAAGAAATTAACCTAGAAATTTTCTTTTATCATTGTTTTTTGAAAGAAAAGATATATTTATTATGGTAACAAAAACAAAATTACCTCAAAGTGCAAGATTACATGCGTTTAGATTTTCTTTTACCGACTATTCTCTTTATTTTTGTATTGTTATATATTATAAGGTAAGGAGGATAGTTTATGAAGAATTTGGTAATATTGACAGGGGCTGGCATGAGTGCCGAGAGTGGAATTGGTACTTTTCGGGATGCAGGTGGATTGTGGGATCGTTATCCCGTAGAACAGGTCGCGACTCCTGAAGGATATCAGCGTGATCCGGCATTGGTAATCAATTTCTATAACGAGCGTCGGAAGCAATTGTTGGAGGTAAAACCGAATCGTGGGCATGAACTGTTGGCAGAATTGGAGAAAGAATATCATGTGACAGTGATAACACAAAATATTGATAATTTGCATGAACGGGCGGGTAGTAGCCATATCATTCATTTACATGGTGAATTGACAAAAGTTTGTTCTAGTAAGGATCCATATAATTCTCTCTATATAAAAGAACTGAAGCCCGAAGAATATGAAGTAAAGGTTGGAGATAAAGCGGGTGATGGAAGTCAGTTACGTCCTTTTATTGTATGGTTCGGAGAAGCTGTTCCAGAGATTGAAAAAGCGATTCGTTATGTAGAAAAAGCAGATGTTTTCGTGATTATTGGTACTTCGTTAAATGTATATCCGGCTGCGGGTTTACTGCATTATGTACCGCGAGAGGCAGAAGTTTATTTGATTGATCCCAAGTCGGTAGAAACACATACTTCTCGACCGGTCCATATTATTCAGAAAGGAGCCTCTGAGGGGGTGGCTGAACTGAAGAGTATGCTGGAAGTTGGGTGATAAAGATATTATTGTTACTTATTCCTATAAATATAAGATACTTATGAAAGACAAACTATTAATAATTGGTACTTTATTATTTCTTAGCTCGTGCTTATGTGGACAGAATCAATCTTCTATCTCAAAAAAAGAGTTATTTGGAAATGAAGAGGGTTGTTTTCAACATCCATGGCAGGGTAAACGAGTAGGATATATTGGTGACTCTATCACAGATCCTAATTGCTATGGTAAGGAGATAAAAAAATACTGGGATTTCTTGAAAGATTGGTTGGGTATTACTCCTTTTGTTTATGGTGTAAGTGGACGGCAGTGGGATGATGTACCTCGGCAGGCAGAAAAACTAAAAACGGAGCATGGGGCGGAAGTTGATGCTATTATTGTCTTCATGGGTACTAATGATTTTAATAGTGGAGTGTCAATAGGAGAATGGTTTACTGAACGGGAAGAGTCGGTAATGGCAGCTACTGGAGAAACAAAAAAGTTGGTAAAGCGTATAAGGCGTATTCCAAATATGGATAAAGATACTTATAAAGGTCGTATCAATATAGGTATATGTCAGTTAAAGAAGCTCTTTCCTGATAAACAGATTGTTTTATTAACTCCTTTACATCGTTCTTTGGCTGAATTTAGTGAGAATAATGTGCAACCGGATGAGAGTTATCAAAATAGTTGTGGAGAATATATTGATGCTTATGTTCAAGCTATAAAAGAAGCCAGTAATATTTGGGGAATTCCTGTGATAGATTTTAATGCAATGACAGGTTTGAATCCGATGATTGAGGAGCAGCTTATTTATTTCAATAATTCGGATTTTGATCGTTTGCATCCAAATACTAATGGTCAAAAACGTATGGCACGTACATTGATGTATCAATTACTTTCATTGCCAGTAACGTTTTAGAGGCTCTTTGGATATTGTTTCCTTTAGGGTCAATTGAAGTAGATAAATTAGATTGGGATTATTTGATAAAAAGTCAAAAGAGCTGTCTCCTATGGGTGAGACGGCTCTTTCTTCATGGTTTTGCTTATATACTATATTAAGTAAATAATCATCACCATTGAATAGCTTGATCTTGATCTGGAATCAGCGTATTGATCTGGCGCTCCATTGTCATGGAACCCTTTACATCATATATCATCGGATTCTTTGGATCGGAAGTGAAGTCTGTATATTTATATTCTAAACGTAAAATCGTGATATGACGTTCCAAATAGGGTTTTGTCTCATGCTTTTGTACAATTAGCTCATATGTACAGTCACCGACAGGCGCAATATTAGCTCCACTTGTAGGGTCGCCTTGTTTAATGGTTAAGGAGCCGGCCATATTTCCATCTTTATTAAGTTCTCCTTCATTAAAGGTCACAATCACCTTATACTTACTGCGATTCTCATCTTCTTCCCATACTGAACCAGCATAGAAGAAGATTGAATTATTGTCTACTACGCGAGTTACGCGATTATCTACTATAGCTGGGTCGTTGGTAGTACCATCGACATAAATGTTCATTAATGTGGTTGAATAAGTACCGGAATAGTCATTATATAAGTTGATACCCAATAAAGCTTTGCACCATCCCTTACGAATATTGCGAACATATGACGGATTCTCTTCAATATTTAATGGAAGCACCCATTTTTCATTTAAGTCTAATCCTTTCATATTAAAATTGAGGGTGTAGTTTTGCACATTCTCACCGGCAGGTATTTGACAAGTCTCTGAAGGGAAAGAATAAAAAAATTCAGGCAGTTGCCGATACCAAAGATCTTTACGTCCCACTGCAAATTTCTCCGTATTCAAATGATAAAGTGTATCGTTATCTACACCAATTTTCACGTCGATATTTCGTGTGTTATCACGTGTACCGCTGACGATCACCGGTAACTGATAGGATGCGGTACCATCGGGCTGGTAGCGCATATAAATGTCACATACGCCGTTGCTACCTACCGGTGCCTTAAACGAAATCATCTGGCTGTGTAGCTCTTCCTTCCATTCATCGTTGCATGATCCGAAGGAGACACATACAACTGACACAATTCCTAAAATATATAATTTCTTCATATCATATTCATTATTTACATTAATACCTTTAATCATAATCTTGCCATCCCGGTGCCTGAGTCATATTCTTATTACGTTTCAGTTCGTCATAAGTGATAGGCCAGAAGTACTGTTTTCGTGAGAAGGAAGTTTGAAGATTGGCTACTCTGACCGGAGTATAGAAAGCATCTCTGTGGTCTCTGTTTACTAAAGTATTGCAACCATAGATCTGCTCACTTTCATGCTCTTCTGCAATCTTCCAACGGCGTAAATCGAAGAAACGCTGATTCTCGTTGAAGAATTCGATTTGACGTTCGTGCACGAGCTTATTAAAGAACAATTTTGGATCTTGGTAAACAGTATTATCGTAGTCTGGGAGCCCGGCACGCATACGGACCGGTTTAACGCCACGACGCATTTCTTCGATATCTCGTTTGATAGTATGTGTTTTACTTCCATCCCAAGAAGCAATATCGTAGCTTTTTCCTGAGGTCAAATTATTCAGTGATTCTGCATATATTAATAGGATATCAGCATAACGAAGGGTAGGTTCTACCTTGTCACAGATGCTTCCTCCATGGTTAGCACAATCTGTAGGATGAACATATTTTTTTACTCCAATGCCGGTGATCAGCCAATTCTGACCGCCATTGATACGACCATCGTCTGCACCACGATAATACCATCTTTGTATATATCTGTAATGTTCATCTTTTCCTTCTACGGCACTTGCACAATCCCATACACATCCGTTGTAAGCTATTGATGCATAGAATCGAGGTTCTCTATTAGTATATTCCATGTGAACGTCATTCGGTACGTGATCATAAAGATGATCCTGTTTGTTATCATTGGTCACATATCCATCCGGACAAGTTGTACGGTCAAATGGTTCTCCCCATGCCATATCATATGCGTCACATTGTTTCTGTGTCACACCATGGATGTTCCATCCACCGCAAGAAGCCGGCAATTGATGTCTCACCAAATCAGCGATACCTTGTTCTGTTTCCAAGTTGTTTCCGTCTTTATTTAAACCACGGGTAAAGATCAATTCAGGGTTTTCTGCTGCGTACAACTCTCCGTTGAATATAGCGCGATAAGATTCGAACGGATCTATGTTTTGCCATCCTTCGGGGAAGTTTCTATTGGAATAAATCTCATGTGGCGGTGGGGTAATTGTACTGGGATATGATTTGTCATTATCTTGCTTTCGTACTCCTACCGTATAAATTCTATAAAAACCTGTCTTTTCTGCATATTCAATCATATCTTTCGCGGCAGCGGCGGCTTTCGCCCATTTCGACTCATCATATTCCTGTGGAATCAAGATCCGTCCACTCTTATCTGTAAAGTCTGCCATTTCTGTATTTCCATTGGCTAATGGACTAGCTCCGTAAAGAAAGACTTTTGCGCGTACTGCCAAAGCAGCTCCTTTAGTCGGACGACAAATATTCAGATTATCCCGTTTCTCGAATAATTCAGATGCGGCTTGCTGCATCTCAGAAGTGATAAAGTCTACACATTCATCATATGTGTTACGCGGAAAACTTAATTCTTCATAAGATTTAGTATAATCGGCACCTTCTATCGGCATAATCGGCACCGGACCGTATTTTTTCAACAGTAGCCAATAGAAATAAGCTCGTAGAAAACGCGCCTGTCCTTTTACATCAGTGATTTCTTCTTGAGTGAAATCCTTATTTTTATATACATTATTGATTAGGATAGATGCTTGGTAGATAGCATCATATGCCCAAGGCCATGAATTAGTGTAATATCCTCCGTAGGAATATCCATATCCGTATTCACCCAATTTGAATTTACGGTAACGGTCTCCATTATTTCCTTCATTAAATGCCTGGTCGTCAGAGAAATTAGTTGGACAGATGTCGCTATGTCCCACTTCGATATTATCACCTTGCAGGCGACTGTAACAAAATGACAGCCATTGTAATGTATAGTCTTTACTTTCGAATATATGATCGTTTGATTGTTGTTCTTTAAAGTAGCGATCTACATTTAAGTAATCAGAACAAGAAGTGAAGCCAAGTCCAAGTCCGACTATGATCGCTCCCATCAATATATATTTTCCTTTTTTCATATTTCTTATTTATTATAGGTTATAAGTTTATCGTCAAGCCTATTGTATAGGATTTAGCCAATGGGTATTCTTGTCCGTTAGAACTTCCTAATTCAGGATCCCAAAGCTTGAAACTGGAGAATGTTAGTAAATTAGTTCCCATGAGATAGATACGTACATTATCCAAATGGATACGGTTCACCAATCGTTTAGGAATTGTATAACCGATGTCCAGATTCTTCAGACGGAGATACGAACCATCGCGTAACCAATATGTAGAAGCGCGGTAATTATTAGAGTTGCCACCATAGCTTAGGCGAGGATAGATTGCATTCGGGTTTTCGTTTTCTCCCAATGACCAGTAGTTTCCTGGCACATCGTTTAGGATATTTCCCCAACTGTTTGATTGGAATGGATAAACTGTAAATCCATTGATAAAGAAGGATGACTTACCGGCTCCTTGAAAAAGTACATTGAAATCTAATCCTTTCCATGCCGCAGAAAATCCGAATCCATAAATCATGTTTGGTTTGGTAGTAGCGCCAATAGGTACTACGTCATTATTATTAACGACTCCATCTCCATTTACATCCTTATATTTTATGTCACCGGGAGCTACCTCACCAAAATCTTGTCTGGGACTATTACGAATTTCATCATAATCTTTGAATAATCCTTCAGCGATTAATCCACGTGCTTGATTTACACGGAACCCGGCATTCATATTATAGGAGTAATGGCTGAACTGTTCATCGTACTCTTTAATCTCATTCTTGCTATAGGTCATGTTGGCACGCAAAGTTAGGTCTAAGTTTCCGAATTTCTCATGGAAAGCAATATTTCCGTCAAATCCTCTAGACAAAACAGCACCTACATTAGCATACGGAGCTGGGATATGGTTTAGTCCGACACTTTGTGGTAAAAACTTACGGTTCAGATAAATTCCATCACGTTGTTCATGGAAGTAATCAACCGTACCGCTAAGTTTGTCATTGAAGAGTGAAAAGTCCAAACCTATATCATGTTTTGTAGCGACCTCCCAAGTGATATACGGAGACGAGATTCTCGAATATGATAATCCCGGGTAGTAGTAAAGAGATGTTTTGATGTCACCGTAATAATATCCATCTGCATCATTAGTTGCAAATCTTTCTACGTAAGGGAAACGGATCTGGGTGTCACCATTCATCAACTTATCATTTCCTACTTTACCATAAGAATAGCGCAACTTAAACATATTTATCCATTTGAGCTTTTTCTTGATAATTGGTTCTTCTGCAATGTTCCAAGCAGCAGAATATGCAGGGAAGAAACCAAATTGATGGTCAGTAGCAAAGTTTTCCGAACCGTTGTAACCGAAGTTGAAATCAATGAAATAACGATATTTCCATCCGTAAGTAAATCGTCCGGCAAGACCCTGATGACGATATTGAATTCCGGAAACTATTCTTTCGTAACCCGCTAATTCATAATAATTCTTGTTATCCACTTTTTTATCTTGTGAATACTTCATTACAGCTCCTACCTGATGATCACCAAAAGTACGGTTATAATGTAACTCTGCTTCAAGATTCTCATATCGTGTACCGCTAGCTCCCGTTGTTGATAACATTAACTGCTCAGTTTCTATTCTTGTGAACTGAAGTTTACCTTCAGTAGTACGTTGTCTTTCTGCTAACCAGCTTTCCGGCCATCTGTAATGGTTATCACTATTATCCGTATTCGTATCAAAACCAAAGCGTCCGTAAAACTTCAATCCATTTGTTATAAATTTCAGATCTTGTTCTAAATTGACGGTTGTCTGTATTTTATTTTTCCATTTTTCCTGATATCCTTGTTGTGTAATCAGTACCCATGGATTTCTTTTTCCGCCATTTCCTTGTGCTCCCCATCTACCGTCACTGTATTGTGGAGGTGAGGCAATCGGATTATATCCCATCAGGGAGTTCCAAATTTCACCATATTGGCTTCCCGGCAGATTTTGCTTATCCAATGAACCGGCTACACCAACCTTCAATAAAGTAGTCTTCGTCAAGTCAATATCTACATTCATGCGATAATTCCAACGATGATAATTAGCATTGGTCTTATAGTCTTTCATAGTCCGATCTGATTCGTACATACCTCCTTCGTCCACATAACTGGCAGAAATGAAATAACGTGCTACTGTACCACCACCAGTTAAGTCGATGTTAGCACGATAGGTAGGTGCTCCATCTTTCAATATCATCCCCATCCAGTCTACATTCGGGAAAAGATCAGGGTCCAGTCCGTTTTCGATTAACTCTATATCACTATCAGAATAAGCTGCCGACTGATTACGTGTCATTAACGCTTCGTTCATCATACGGGCATAAGTCGGTCCATCTACAAATTCAGGAGTTTTTGTACGCGTATTGTAGGTCATCTCCGCTTTAGCATTGATACGGGTTTTACCTTCCTTTCCTCGCTTGGTAGTGATCAATACAACACCGTTAGCACCTCTTGAACCGTAGATAGCAGTGGCGGAGGCATCCTTTAAAACTGAAAAGGTTTCTATATCCTCTACGTTCAGTTCATCCATACTACGTTCAAAACCATCTACCAATACTAAGGCACTTGATCCTGCGCCGAACGTGGAGATACCTCTAATCCAGAATTCGGAGATATTGTCACCTGGTTGTCCAGAGGTTTGTCGTGCCATAATACCTGGTACATTACCTGCCAACGCATTTGTGATACTAGATGTTGAGGTTTTCAATTGAGATACATCTACTGTAGTCACTGCTCCGGTTATAGTTACCTTTTTTTGTATACCGGTACCTGTTACTGTTACTTGGTCCAATACAGTCGATGAGGTCTCTTTCATCATAACAGAAAGCACCTTATTATCTTTCACAAGTATCTCTTGCTTATCAAAACCAATATAAGAGAATACCAAATATGAGTAGGTAGGGACCTTTATCTTAAAATGACCATTTACGTCTGTCATCACACCTAAACTCGGCACGTTTTTCACAACAATATTTACACCGATTAATGGCTCTTTGTTTTCTTCTGTGACCGTACCTGTCACTTCTATCATTTGTTGCTGATCTTGGGCATAGGACATATTTATCCATCCTATCATCAACAAAAATAGTAAAATATAATTCTTCATAAGTATGTGTTTATATAGTATTATTCTGTAGTTAAGTAACGAATTCCCTTGTTGTTGATATCACCAATATAGAAGATTTCCTGCTCAGCATCGTAAGCCAAGGAAGTAGGTCGGTTGAAACGTGCTTCCGTAAGTGGAGCTCCATCTACATAACCCGTATATTTTTTATCCGCATTATAGTTACTTCGTCCTGCTACCATAGAAGCTACACCTTCTGGAGTCAATTTCCAGATGCAATGATTTACATCATCACTGAAATAGAAATCGTAGAGTTCTTTCTTACCGGCTTCTTCATACTCTCTATTTTTTACGAATATACCAGCCCATGGTTCTTCAAATCTAGCTACGTTACCGACTCCTTCTGCACATCCTTTTGAACTGAGAGAACCGGCTATTACTCTTGGCGTATCAAATAATTTTGTTTTTTCGTTGTAGTCAGATCTCATAATTGCTCCTCTTTGCGGCGCAAATACATACATATATTTTTCTGATGGATGTAGTAGTAATCTTGTGTGTGCTGAACCACCGCCGATAGCTGTCAATGTGAAACATTTTATTGGATTAATATCTATATTGGGTAGTATCTCATTAGCACGCTGCATCTTGTAAATCGCTCCATCATTCCAAGATGAATAAAATACTGAACCATCTTTCATTGAGATACAACCATAACTACAGTATCCATAATTATAAGCACGAATTTTACGGAACTGTTCACTTCGTAATGCATAATATATGTTAGGGGCTGTGTTATCAGCTCCATGTCCATTATCATCCGGGAACAATAACGTATCCCCATCAGCTGTGAAAGTGAATGATACCATTTTCGCATACTGTGTTCTCGGAAAAAGTCGTTTTACATAGCGTTGAGTAAGATTTAATTCACGAAAGCCATCATAATAATTACTTGAGAACAGTATTTGATCACCATTCTCCGAGGGTTTAGGATCAAAAACCATCCAGTCATTAGAAGGGCACGATCCTTCGCCATCGAAAGAGCCATCTTGAAAAGCGGAGTTACCATCTTCATCTACTTTACGAAGCAGGGTTCCCACTACTGTTCTAGCCTCATAGTTGAATGATTCTTCAAATGTATAATCTGCAATAGTTTCACCGTTTTTACCGTCAATTCGAACACTCACATTACCGTCATAAGCACGTTTGGGAACCATGCAATAGAGCTTTTTGCCATCTGAGCCAATGGTCATAGCCTCCTGTCCACCTATGTTTATGTGTATTTTAGAAAGGTCTTTCCCAAAATTACTACCCATAATGTACATTCGAGTACGCACCGGTCCTTCTTTAGGGGTAAAATCTGTAAAAACTACTGGTTGCGATGGATCAAACTCGCTAGGATCATTTTCATCCTTACAACCGACTAATGATATGCTACACAAAGCTAGCATGTAAATCAAGTGTTTATTCATAAATTAAACAATTAAAAAGGTTAATGTAATATATTCTGTAATTCGTATTAAGACAATAGATTTTTTATTTGTTAGCTGAATTAATACAGTGTATTCTTTTTCATCTAAGTACTATTCTGTTTTGTTGTCAATTAGATAACTTTAATAAGCATCTAGAAGTGATATATATCTCGTCTATCATTGATTTGCTTCTAGTATACTGAGATTCCGTTTGTATGGCATATTTTATATATGTAACATAATGCGAATTATGTATTTCTTAGTTGGAAAGCTAAAAAAGACTGGTTTAATAATGTAGAATATTGAATAAGTGGAACTTATTTCCATAGGGGTGATAACTTTAAGGTTTACCATTGTTTTAATATAGAAATATTAGAAGATTGCTTTTTATAAATTTGAAAAACAGAGTGTATAAAATACTCTAGTATTATTTCGTAAATAAATATTGCAAAATCACTATTATGTATGTGTGTAATTTAAAAGTGGATAAATTTAATAGTCGTTTATACTAAAGTGTTTCTTCCTAGTCCTAATTGCTATAACAATGACTTTTATGCAAAGTTAGTTTGGAATCACTCTTTTATAATAAACGTCAATGATTTATTAGTGGAAACTTGTATGAGAATAATTTCTCATGTAGAAAATCTAGTGATGTTCACTTATAACGGAATAATAAGATAGTAGAGTATTAAAGTTTATTTTATAATTGATATAAACTTTAATTAAGTCTTATTTAAATATAGTAAGATTTGCTGAAGTATTTTAGAAAATGGATAATATTGTTAATCCTACCGAATCTTTGCTAGTATGTTTTAATGAAAAGGATATGCTAATGAATAGAAACGCCCCAATTATTATGAAGAATTTATTAATATAGATGTTCAGGCTAAGAAAAATGCAGGCAATATTTTAATTCTATGGAAAACCGAAGCTCAATGAAAGGAATAAATACAACATATGAAAAATACCTTATTTATTATTCCATTTTCTCTCTTATGATTATGATTATCTTTATCTTAATATAAATAATCAAGAACTAATGATAGATACATTGTATTTATGTAGTAGTCGTATACAATTATCTTTTGTGTTTTATAAGATGATAAAACTATGATTATAATTTTTATACTTATAGCATATAGTTATTTAAAGTTTCGTTTTGAATAATATTATAAAACACAAAAAAGTGTTTTTTTTACCGAAATATATGTTGCTAAATAATGAAAAAACGGATAATTTACTCCTATAACGCTAAAATGATTGAAATATTGTATCTTTTGATTTGTTTATTGTATTCGATTAGATTTTTCTTTGCTTTCTTTGTATTAAAGAATATCGCATGAAAAGCAATATTTATTAGTCGAATTTCTTTTGTTTTATGATGAAAATATGGCAAAAACGAAAAAAAAAGGATTTTTTTTTTGATTTATGTTTTTTGTTCTATTTTTGTAGCGACAATAGAAATAGAACTATTTGTTAGCCAAATTTAAAAATACATAGAATATTATTATGAAAAAGATACACCTATCCGTAATATTCATGATTTTAGAAGTTATTAAGCATTTAAAATATCTATTCATTATATTTTAAATGCTGTATTCATTATATTCTTAGAGATACACAAATTATATATAGTCTGTAAACTAAGTGGTGCTATACATTCTTTATATTTATCAATTTTAAGAATACATAATTCGCATTATGTCATGTTGGGGATAAAAAGTCTTCCATAGTATCATCGAGGAGACTTTTTGAATGGTAAAAGTTATAACGTTAGGAACATTTAGTTGAGACAAATTGAAATTAGAAAACATATATGAATTCTATTGTTAAACTTAAATATTTGTCAGCCAAATTATCAACAATATGGAATCATAGCCGCTTTAATATATATTGTAAAAGTAAATACATACAACATGATTTTTATTAACCTTTTTAATTATTTAATTTATGAATAGACACTTAATTTGCATGCTAGCTTTATGTAGCATATTAGTGACTGGCTGTAAAGACGATACTAAAGATCCTACAGTGTGGGATACTACGCCATGTGATCCGTCAAGGCCGGTTGAGTTTAAGGATTTTACTCCTAAAGAAGGTGGCGTACGTACTAGGCTGTATATCAGTGGTTCGAATTTTGGTAAAGATGAGAGTAAAATTAGTGTAACTATTGGAGGACAAAAAACGCCCGTCATCTCTTCAAATGGTTCAACCATGTATTGTATGCTTCCTGGGCGTGCTTATGGTGGTGTCATAAACATTGTTGTCAGAGATAAGGACAATAAGGTTGTGAAGGACTATACATTCGACGAAGCTTTCAACTATCACTCTAAAACCGTAGTAGGCACTTTGTTGAGAAATGTCGATCCGAATACAGATGCTCATCCGTTTCAGGACGGAGCTTTCTCCGAAGGGGCAGGACTGCCTTATTCCGACTGGATGATATTTGATCCGAAACCGACAGATGGTGACAAGATTATCTTCACCATCAATTATCAGGGAGGTAACGAAGGTATTCGTACGATAAATCTGACTAAACAGGAGATAAGCACGATCTATACGGGTGCCCGTTCGCCTAAAATGCAAACTTTCGAGTTCTCCGCCGATGGTGACACTTTACTGATTCCTGACGATAATGGAAAAGGTACTATGGGTAATGTAGAAATGACTAATATCTGGTACGCTCTTCGTTCAGAAAACTTCAGTAAGTTACGTCCCTATTGTTATGGACCTTGTGCTTATGCTGTGGCTTATATGCCGGATGGAACTATATTCTATACGGTTTATCCCAATGGATCAGTTTTAAAAATGGATCGTGGTGCCCAAGCAACCCCTCCTTATATTGACAGAAAATGTGAAGTGATGTGCTCTATGAATCAGGTTTCTGCAGATAAAGGACGGCAAATTAAAATCAAGGCACATCCAGATGGTAAATACGTACTTATTTTCAGTATCCAGACAGGTGCTATTTATAAGTGTGAATACAATACAGTAGAACATAAACTGAATGGCATTCAACTTTATGCCGGTGATTATGGTAGCAAGGATAATGCGAACAATATTCAGGAAGGTGTAGGTGCCCAAGCGCGTTTTGCAAGGCCATGGGCAGGTTGTTTTGCATATAATCCTAAATATGCGGATCGTCCCGACGGTGATATGTACGATTTCGTATTTATGGATCAAGTGGCACATTGTATGTGGAAACTTACTCCGGACCAAGTTGCCACTATCATTGCCGGACGTAGTAATTATACGGTTGATAATAAATTTGATGGATATATTGACGGTGAGCCGTTGCATGAGGCACGTTTCAATGCGCCACGTGCCTGTACCTATGATCCGGAAGAAGAAACCTTCTATTTGGTAGATAATGGAAACCATTGCATTCGTTATTTGAGAACCGAATAATACTATATACTATAAAAACACATATGATATGAAGAAAATATTTTTACTGTTTTGGTTGGTGATAGGATGTATGAGTGCTTCCTATGCTCAGGAACAACAAATAGAAGTAATAGGGGTTGTCACCGACAATAATAAAGAGCCACTTATCGGGGCGAACATTATGGTGAAGAATATGCCGGGATTTGGTGTGATGACCGATATAAATGGACGTTATAAAATCAAGGTAAGCGAATATGCCACTTTGGTCTACTCTTATATAGGTTTTAAGACTCAAGAAAAAATAGTGAAAGGGAATAAAGTAATCGATGTAGTGTTGAAAGAAGACGAAGCTAATGTACTTGACGAAGTAACTATCACCGGTACAGGTGCGCAAAAGAAAATTACGGTAACGGGTGCGGTGACTACAGTTGACGTTTCCCAGTTAAAAACTCCCAGCGCCAGTATTACGAATGCGCTAGCAGGTACCGTTCCGGGTATCATGGCTCGTCAGACTTCCGGACAACCGGGTGAAAACTTCTCTGAGTTCTGGATCCGTGGTATTTCTACTTTTGGAGCAGGTTCCAGTGCACTGGTTCTAGTCGATGGATTTGAACGTGGCTTGAATGAGGTAAACGTAGAAGACATTCAAGATTTCTCTGTATTGAAAGATGCTTCCGCAACTGCTATTTATGGTTCTCGTGGTGCAAACGGTGTTGTATTAATCACTACCAAGCGAGGTAAAGAAGGTAAAACGAAAGTGAATGCGAAAGTGGAGACTTCTTACAGTATGCGTACTAAGACTCCGGAATTTGTAGATGGTGTAAAATATGTACAGATGGTAAATGAAGCGTTTACTACACGCAGTAAACCAGCTCCATATACGGATGAAGACGTAGAACTTTTCCGTAACGGACTTGATCCGGAACTTTTTCCGAATGTAAACTGGATGGATATGATTCTTAAGAAAGGTGCTCCTATCTATCGCGCTACTGTCGACTTGAGTGGTGGAGGTACTACTGCACGTTATTTCGTTTCTGCCAGCTATGTGGACGAAGGCGGTATGTATAAGACGGACAAAGGATTAAAGGAATATGATACCAATGCGAACTATCGCCGTTGGAACTATCGTATGAATGTGGACCTGGATCTAACTAAAACTACTTTGCTCAAGGTAGGTGTAAGTGGCTCACTGGATAAGAAAAACCAACCGGGAGGAACAGCCAGCCAAGTTTGGATATCCGCTCTTTCGTACAATCCTATCGCTACCCCCGTGAAATATAAAGATGGAAAGTGGGCTGCACAGGGAACAAATAACCAGATAAACCCATGGTTTTTGGTTACTCAGATGGGATATGCTGAAAATTGGAACAATAAAATACAAACCACTGTCAATCTGGAACAAGATTTGAAGTTCGTTACCAAAGGCTTGAAATTCATCGGACGTTTTGGCTATGATACCAATACTTATAATAGCAATGCACACCGCAAATGGCCTGATATGTGGAGAGCGCAAAACCAACGCAACGGTTTTGGGCAATTGGAGCTGAAGAAAGTGGTAGAAGAGCAATTGATGAAGATCACACCGACTTCAACTGGTGACCGTAAGGAATATCTGGAAGCGGAGTTGCATTATAACCGTACGTTTGGTGATCATATAGTAGGTGGAGTCATGAAATATACACAGGATAAGACAGTAAATACTTCTGAAAACCCTACATATAATGCCATTCAAGGTATTGAGAACCGTCATCAAGGTTTGGCCGGTCGGTTTACTTATGGGTGGAAGTATCGTTACTTTGTTGATTTTAATTTCGGTTACAACGGATCGGAGAATTTTGCTACCGGACACCAGTTTGGTTTTTTCCCGGCTTATTCAGCAGCATGGAACATTGCAGAGGAACCAATTGTTAAAAAGATTCTTCCATGGCTGAATATGTTCAAATTACGTTACTCTTATGGTAAAGTAGGTAACGATAATCTAATGGAAGGTAATACAAAGATCCGTTTTCCTTATCTGTCAACGTATAAAACAGAGGACAAATATGGTTACTATTTTGGTGATGTAAGAACCGAATCCTTTAGCGGTACGTTCTATCCCGGATTGACCTATAGCAATTTTGCTTCAAATGGCATTACATGGGAAATAGCTAAAAAACACGACGTTGGTATCGATTTCTCTATGTTCGGTGAGAAGTTTAGCGGTGCCATCGATTATTTTCACGAACAACGTGATGGAATTTATATGAAACGTTCTTTCTTACCCTACAGTACCGGATTGTTAGAGTACTCTCCGTATGCTAACATAGGATCTGTATTATCAAGAGGTTTTGACGGTAACATCGCTTACAACCAGAAGTTTGGAGAAGTTGGCATCACATTTCGTGCCAATATGACTTATAGTAAGAATGAGATTAAAGAATACGATGAGCAATACAGCCACTTTGACTATAAGTATAAGAAAGGCTACCGCGTAGACCAGTTACGAGGGTTGATTTCCGAAGGTTTGTTTTCCAATTATGATGAAATCCGTAACAGTCCTAAACAGACATTTGGAGAAGTAGCTCCGGGTGATATCAAATATAAGGACGTGAATGGTGACGGAGTGATTGACGGTAACGATGAAGTGCCCATCGGAGCTACAACCAGACCAAACCTGATCTATGGTTTCGGTTTGTCTGCTCAATGGAAAGGATTTGATTTCAATTTACATTTTCAAGGAGCCGGCAAATCATCTTTCGCTCTCTACGGTTCTGTCGCTTATCCTCTTAGTCAAGGATATTGGGGAAATATCCTGAGTGATGTAGATGGCAACTATTGGTCATTAGGTACCAATGAAAACCCGAATGCCAAGTATCCACGTTTGAGCTTTAATGGTAATAGCAATAACTTCCGTTCTTCTACGTACTGGATGCGTGACGGTTCTTATCTTCGTCTGAAGAATTTAGAATTGGGTTACACCTTACCTACACGATGGATGAACCGTATCTATTTGAATAAAGTTCGCATTTATTTCATGGGAACCAATTTACTGACATTCTCTAGTTTCAAACTGTGGGATCCGGAAATGGGTAGTGGAACCGGTGAGAAGTATCCTTTGAGTAAAACCTATACGCTTGGGTTGACTGTTAACTTATAAAACAAAATATCATGAAGAGAAAAATATATATATTATTAGCAGTGTCCGTAATGACGTTTGGATTGTTCTTCACTTCTTGTAGCGATTATTTAAATGTAGAGAAGCATTTCGTTGACACACAATCGGAAGATAAGATATTCACAAATAGAACATACACCATGCAATGGCTGGCATATTGTTATTGCCGATTGATGGGGGATAATATAGAAGTTGGTCATAGCCGTTTTTGCCCGCAAAACTTTGCAGATGACCAAGTGTTTAGTGAAACTTACGGACGTTATAAAGCCTATAAGTTGGGAGAAATCGGATACGGTTATTCATACAGTGGTTATTACCAGAATTCTTGGAAATGGGCTTACGCTGCTATCTATCAGGCTACTGTTTTGATTAATAGGGTAGACGGAAATACTGACCTGACGGCAGAAGAAGTTTCTGACGTGAAGGGACAAGCCCGTTTCTTACGTGCATATTTCTATTGGTTAATGATGAGAAGATACGGTCCGGTGCCCATCATGCCGACGGAAGGCGTAGATTACGGAAAAAGTTACGAAGAACTGAGTTATCCGCGTAACACTTATGACGAATGTGTAGAATTTATTGCAGAGGAGATGAAACAAGCTGCTAAGGAATTGCCGGAGAAACGCAATAACTTGAATATGGCACGCCCTACTCGGGGGGCCGCGCTAGCGGTTCGTGCAAAAGTATATCTCTATGGAGCAAGTCCGCTTTTCAATGGAAACACGGAAATGTCAGATTTCCAGGACAAGACTGGGCGCGTACTGATCTCTCAGGAATATAGTGAAGAAAAGTGGGCGAAAGCCGCTGCTGCTGCGAGAGATGTGATAGAAGGTGGATGGTATCAGCTGTTTACGAGAAAATTCCGCGATAGTGAAGTTGCCGGTGATTATGCGAACCCTAAAACTATCAAGCCTCCTTATCATCCGGTTTATTCGGAAAAGAATTTCCCGGAAGGATGGAAAGATATCGATCCGTTTGAGTCATATCGTTCGACATTTAGCGGTGAAGTCAATTATTATAATAACCCGGAGATTATTTTCAGTCGTGTCACTAATAGGGCAGAAGGAGATCATGATTATTTGGTAGATTACTGTGATGTAATTGATTTAGTTAAACATCAGATACCAAATTCTGCAGGTGGGTATAATATGCACAGTATGACCATGAAGCAATGCGATGCTTACGATATGGCAGACGGTAAACCTTTTGACCGTGAAACCTGCTTATCCGGTTTTGCCAGTGCTGGAAATAAAAAAGACCGGCCTTATGATAATTTGGAAGATGGAGTTTGGATGGGATATGCCAATCGTGAACCCCGTTTTTACGCGTCTGTTGGTTATAATGGTGCAAGATGGAACTGCACGAGTGCTTCGGATAATTCTGCATCTGATGTAATCAACAAGCAAGTATGGTACTATCGTGGCAAGCCGGACGGACGTGCCAATAATAGTGAACGTTGGTTGGCTACCGGTATAGGTATCAAAAAATATGTTCATTCGAATGACTGTATGAATCATGGTGGAAATATTCTTGCTAAACTGGAACCGGCTCTCCGTTATGCCGATATATTGATATCTTATGCAGAAGCTTTGAATGAAATAAAAGGTGGTAACAGTTATGAGATTGAGTCATGGGATGAAAGTACAACGTATACCATCAGCCGTGATATTAACGAAATGCATCGTGGTATAAAACCCGTCCGTATGCGTGCCGGAGTACCTGATTTTACAGATGACATTTACGGAAGTCGTGATTTACTCTTCGATAGAATAGTACACGAGCGTCAGATTGAATTCTTTGCTGAAAGCCAGCGTTATTATGATTTGCGTCGTTGGAAGATTGCTCCGGAACATGAAGGTGCACAGATCTACGGATGCAACGTGATGATGGACGAAGCGAACAAAGAAGCCTTCTATGTGCCCGTCAGAGTAGCAGGAGTGCAAACCGCTTTCTCTCGTAAACAATACTTCTGGCCTATGAACTATGATGAGTTACAACGAAATAAGAATATGACTCAGGCCCCCGGATGGCAGGATTACGATTAATAAATCTAAGTACATAAAAAAATATAATATGAAAAAATTATATATATTAGGAATGATGTTAGGAGTATGTGCTGTATTCAGTTCATGCAACGACGAATGGAAAGACGAATTATATGTGGAAATGGTATCATTGAAAGCACCGTTAGGCAGTCAGGGAGTACATGACATTTATGTACGTTACCAATCTGACGGTTCCGGTTCGTTTCTGCTGCCAGTCATTGTGAGCGGTTCACAGGAAAACGCTCGGAATATAGATGTGAAAATCAGTGTAGATAACGATACGCTTGATATTTTTAATCGCGAAAAGTACTTGGACCGCAAAGATTTGTGGTATCATCAGCTTCCGGAACAATTTTATTCGTTCCCGACAAACGGAGTGTGCCATATTCCGGCCGGGAAAAATACAGAGACATTTGCCATTGATTTCAATTTGAAAGGATTGGACTTGAATGAGAAGTGGGTACTCCCATTAACCATAGACAAAGATCCGTCATATGTGCAAAATATCCGTAAAGGATATCATAAAGCATTGCTGAATCTTCATTTATTTAATGACTATTCCGGAAGTTACGCATCGAATGCTGTGAGTGTTTTTATTGGTGAAAGTACGAAAGATCCCGCAACTGTAGCTACTCGCGAGCTACGTGTTATAGACGACAGGACAGTTTTCTTCTATGCCGGAACTTGGTGGGAAGAAGATGAAAAACGTAATCAATATAAAGTTGGTGTCAGATTCGGAGAAGGTACGATTGATGAAGACGGAGTTGAGACGGGACCGCTTGAAGTGTTTGCGGTAGATCCAACGAATCCGACCCAAATCGAACCATTCGGTAATTGCCATTATCGTAGAAGCGTAGAACCGCATGCGACTCTGCCACATATCGAAAAGCATACTACGACCATATACCTGAATTATTATTATACGGATAATACATCTGATCCGGATCATCCGATTCGTTATCGCGCTACCGGAAGTATGGGTACACAACGCTCAATCAATACGTTGATACCGGATCAAGATCAGGCTATTCAGTGGTAATTTCCAACTGAGCTATACATAAGATGATATATGTAGTACTACTAAGGAATATGTCTGAAAGATAATGTATTCCCCCAAAAAGGTGGATACGTTGGATACTATAAATTTTGGTAAAGTATCCGGTACGCTACCGGATACTTTACCAAAATCTATTTTTATTCTTTTGTTACTACATTTGCTTGTTAAACTTTCCATTAACTCTTATGTAGTAATTACCGCAAATTCGATTTCCTCTTCCCATATAGGCTTCGACTTATTTCCGATTTCAGTCTTCCATATCCCTAATTTTCAATATATTATAAGTGACGAGCTGAAGTATTAATAGATTAGTTCTTCTGCTCCTATTACAAACTTTATTTTCTTTAATAGTAAAGTTGTTATTTATTAATTGTAATCTATAAATGGAAGTTTCGTTTGTATAAATGCAAGTTTTGTTTATATAAACGCAAGTTCTGTTTATACAAACGCAACTTTCATTTATAGTTTATTCCTAATAAGGAATAATTTCTCTATTAGAGGAAAAGAAGTTAGGTATTAAAGAACAGAAAGTTTGTTATTAATGAAATGGAGAATATCTATTAATAAGGAGTTTAAAAGTTGACCACCGTCCATAAAACAAAAAGGACAATGATAGTAACCGGCAAAGGTGATAGAGAAGGTGATAGGTTGGAAATCAACCTATCACCTCTTGAAAGTACGATGAATAAGGGAATACAGAAGATTGGTGATAGGTTGATAGAGAAAATGATATTTTTTCTAGTAGAGTTATATTAAAAAGTAAACCCTAATAGTTTGTTAAAAACATTTGGGGTTTACTTCATATATTCATATCTTGTAGTATTTGCTAAAGACTTACCACTGAATAGCTTGATCTTGATCCGGTATCAACGTATTGATTGAGCGTTGCATAGACATATTACCCGTAACACGATAAGTAAGCGGGTTATTCGGATCTGAAGTGACATCCGTATAATAATAATTCAAATACATCACCGTAGTATGTAATTCTATATACGGTTGAGTCGGATGCGGTTCCACGCTTCTACGATAACGACAGTTACCAAACGAACTGATTTGTGTTTCATTAGCAGCATCACCAGCCTTAACAGTCAGTGGACCGGTGACTACTCCGTCCGCATCCTTTGTTCCTTCACCAAATTCAACAATCACTTTATATTTATCGCGGTGCTCATCCTCTTCCCACCAAGTTCCGGCATAGAAGAAAACCGATTTATCGTCCACTACCCGGACATCACGAGTCCCTGCTGTGGCAGGATCATTACTGCTTTCTCCCAAATAGACATTCATGCCCGTTGCGGAGTAAGTGCCCGAGTAATCATTAAAAAGATGAAGATTCAACAGTGCCTTATAATATCCCTTACGGATATTCAGTTCATAAGAAGGCCCCTTGTCTATGGTCAATGGGAGCACCCACTTCTCATTCAAATCCAGTCCTTCCAAATGAAAGTCGATGTCATAGGTTTGGTCGTCCCGTCCTGCGGGAATATGGCACACTCCATTTGTCGGGAATGAATAAAATTGCTCTGGCAATTGTTTGTACCACAGGTCCCTGCGGTCCAAATACTTCTCTGTATTCAAAATTGCGAGAGTATCATTATCCACACTGATTTCCACGTCTATATCCCGATCATTAGTTTGAGAACCACTGACAATTACTGGCAGTTGGAACGAGCCGCTACCATCAGGCTGGTAGCGTATGTAAATATCACTCACGCTATTACTGCCGTTCGGTGCTTTGAAAGAAACCATCCTTACAAAAAGCTCGTCTTTCCATTCATCGTTACATGAACTGAATAAAGTACATGCACCCAATATGATTCCTAAAATATATACTTTTTTCATATTGTATTAATTCATTATTTATATTACATCTCTTAATCGTAATCTTGCCATCCCGGAGCTTGAGTCATGTTCCTATTCCGTTGCAACTCATCATAGTTCATAGGCCAGAAATATTGTTTCCGGGAAAAAGCGGTTTGGACTCCGGTTACTCTGACCGGCGTGTAGAATGCTTCTGCATGTTCCTTATCCATCATTACGTTGCAACCGTAAATCTGTCCTCCTTCATGTTCCGGCGCAATCTTCCAGCGACGTACGTCATAGTAACGCTGACTTTCAGCAAAGAACTCGATCTGACGCTCATGCACGATTTTATCAAAGAATGCGTTTCTATCGCCATATACGTCATTATCATAGTCAGGCACTCCGGCACGCATACGGACAGGTTTCACACCACGACGCATCTGTTCCACATCACGACTAATGGTATATGTTGTACTTTCATCCCATGAGGGAATTTCATAGGTAGTCGTTAAATTGTTCAACGCTTCCGCATAAGAAAGCAGGATATCTGCATAACGAAGAGCGGGTTCCGGCTTCTGTGTAATGCTTCCGCTGTTATTGGCGCAGTCGGACGGATTGATATACTTCTTTATACCGATGCCGGTAACCAACCAACGCTCAACACTATTTGAACGTCCGTCCGTTTCACCGCGATAATACCACACCTGCTTGTTTATAACATTTACGGCACCGGTTCCTATGGCGCTTGTACAGTTCCACCTCGCACCGTTATAACCTACAGATGCGTAGAAACGGGGTTCACGGTTGGCATATCCCAGCCAAACACCATCTTCCAAATTGTCATAAGGGCGATCTGCCTTATTATCACTGCTTGCAAAGCCAGTCATACCGGTTGTACGGTCATAGGGATTTCCATCCGCCATGTCATAAGCGTCACACTGTTTCATTGTCATGGCATGCATATTCCAACCACCAACAGATGACGGCATTTGATGTTTTACCAGCTGCACTACATCGCTATAATCTCCCAGATTATCAAAATCAGCAGCGGCGTCATTTACGACACGACTGAAGATAATCTCCGGATTATTGAATAGAAAGACCTCCCCATTGAATAATGAACGATAAGAGTCAAATGGGTCGATATCTGCCCATCCCTCAGGGAAAGGTTTGTCTGAAAACTTTTTATTATATGGGGGGTCGATCGTTTTTGGATAAGAATAATCTCCTTTGGCTGCTGTTTCCCGTTTTTTAACCGTGAAAAGCTTATACCAATCGCCTTCTATTACATCTCTAGCAGCGGCAGCTGCCTTTGCCCATTTGGACTCATCATATTCTTGTGGAATCAATACGCGTCCAGTCTTATCTGTGAAATCAGCCATCTCCGTATTGCCGTTCGCCAATGGGCTGGCCCCATAAAGATAAACTTTGGCACGTACCGCTAGAGCAGCTCCCCGGGTGGGGCGTGCGAGATTCAGATTATCCCGTTTTTCTGGTAACTCTTTGGCTGCCTGTACCATTTCCGAAGTGATAAACTCTACACACTCATCGTATGTGTTGCGCGGATAACTCAGTTCATCGTAAGGCTTGGTATAATCAACGCCTTCAGTCGGCAGCAAAGGTATCGGTCCATATCTTCTCAACAACATCCAGTAAAAATAAGCTCGAAGGAAACGTGCCTGCCCTTTCACATCTTGAATCTCTTCCGGAGTAAAGTCTTGATTGATGTCTACTTTATTAATCAAAACTGTAGCTTGATAGATAGCCGCATATGACCATTTCCAAGCATTCTGGTAGTAACCGCTGTATGAATAACCATATCCGATTTCTCCCAGTTTGTATGCCTTATAACGGCCATATGTTTCACTGAACACCTGATCGTCTGCGAAGTTTTGCGGACAAAAGCGGGAATGACCTACTTCTATGTTATCACCCAACAAACGGCTATAACAATAAGAAAGCCACTGTAGTGTATACATATCATCAGAGAATATTTTATCTTCGGATTGTGCATCCTCAAAATATTTCTCTACATTCAGAAAGTCGGAGCAGGAAGTGAAGGACAGTCCGCAAATAATAGCTGCCATTCCCAGCAGTAAATGTATTTTTTTCTTCATAGTATTCTATTTTATAAATTAACAGTCAATCCTATTGTATAGGTTCTGGATAAGGGATATTTTTCTCCTGTTGCGCTACCCATTTCCGGATCCCACAGCTTAAAGCCGGAGAATGTCAGCAAGTTGGTTCCCATGAAATAGATACGCATCTTGTTTATATATAGGTTTCTTGTCCACCTAGTAGGAAGTGTATACCCCAACTCCAAATTCTTCAGACGGATATAAGAGGCATCGCGCATCCAATATGTGGAATTCTGGTAGTTGTTGTTATTGGGTCCGAAAGTCAGACGTGGATATTTCGCATTAGGATCCTCGTTGGTACCGAGCGACCAATAATTTCCCACGACATCGGTCAGGATATTTCCCCAATATCTACTACTGAGAGGGAAGGCAACTGTTCCATGGGTTATGAAGGAAGATTTTCCCGCTCCTTGGAAATGCAAGTTAAAGTCGAACCCATTCCACTGGGCCGATACCCCGAATCCATAAATCAGATTCGGTCTGGTGGTAGCACCGATAGGTACAATGTCATTGTCGTTAATAATTCCATCGCCATTGATGTCTTTATACTTGATGTCACCCGGGGCTACGTCTCCAAATGTCTGCTTGGGACTGTTACGAATGTCATCATAGTCCGTAAACAGTCCTTTTGAAATCAACCCTCTCAACTGGTCTACGCGGAATCCGCTGTAAAGAGTATAGTCATAATGGCTGTAAGCTTCATCATACGCTTTGATTTCATTCTTACTATAGGTCATGTTGCCACGGAAGGTAAGATTGACCTTACCCAATTTCTGGTTGTAAGCGATATTCCCATCGAACCCCTTTGATAAAACAGATCCCACATTGGCATACGGAGCATCCTCCAGTAAACCGGTACTGTATGGTAAAAATGCTCGTTTCTGATAAATTCCGTCACGTTGTTCGTGGAAGTAATCCACGGTACCGCTGAACTTGTCGTTGAACAGAGAGAAATCAATCCCGACATCGTGTTTTTTCGCGATTTCCCATGAGATGCCTCTTGACGCGAAATTATTAAAAGTTAATCCCTGATAGAAAGCGGAAGGAGAGGTAGAAGTACCTATATCCCCGTAATAATAACCGTATATATTATTGCTCTTATACGATGACAAATAGGGAAGCGTGATGATAAAAAGTCGTTGCCTACTTTGCCGTATGAATAACGGAGCTTGAACATATTCATCCACTTGAAGTTTTTCTTGATAATAGGTTCTTCAGCAATGTTCCATGCCGCAGAGTAAGCCGGGAAAAAACCGAATTGGTGTCCGGTGGCAAAGTTTTCCGAGCCGTTGTAACCAAAGTTGAAATCAAAGAAATAACGGTATTTCCATCCGTACGTGAAACGTCCGGCCAACCCTTGATGACGGCGTTCAATCGCCTGAATAGCATTCGCCGTAAGATTTTCCGATGTATTCACAGTTTTGTCCTGAGTGTATTTAAGAACACCGCCCACCATGTGGTCACCGAAGGTACGGTCATAGTGCAACTCAGCCTCCAGATACTCTTTGCGTTCACCCGTCGAATGAGGATCAACCACCATCAGCTGTTCTTCCACTACCTTGTCGTATTCCAGTTCCCCCAAAGCATTCCGCTTATTCTGTGCCTTCCACATGTCGGGATATTTAATATGTGAGTTGGTATTATAGGTATTGGTATCATAGCCAAACCGTCCGTAGAACTTCAGTCCTTTGGTGATAAACTTCAAGTCTTGTTCCAGATTGGCGGTACTTTGTATCTTGTTATTCCATTTTTCCTGATATCCCATCTGCGTAACCAACATCCATGGATTAATTTGGTTATTAGTACCCTGCGCAGCCCATTTTCCGTCCTTGTATCTTACCGGAGTAGCGATGGGATTGTATGAGAGTGCAGAAATCCATATCTGACTAGCAGATCCTCCCGGTTGGTTCTGTTTATCCAATGAACCGGATATGCCGACCTTCAACAAGGTGGTCTTTGTCAGATTCAGGTCAATGTTCATGCGATAATTCCATCGGCGGTAGTTGGCATTAGTGTTGTATTTTTCTAGTCCTTCATCCGACTTGTACATACCTCCTTCATCCACATAGCTGGCGGAAACGAAGTAACGAGCAGTTGTACCTCCACCGCTTAAATTAAGCGTAGCACGATAGATGGGGGCACCTTTCTTAAGAATCATGTCCATCCAATCTACATTCGGATAGAGTTCCGGATCTAGCCCGTTCCTAAAGAGCTCGACTTCCTCATCCGTATAAGGAATTGGTTGACTACGGGTGGAGAAAGCTTCGTTCACCATATTGACGTAGGTCACACCGTCTACAAATTCCGGAGTCATGGTACGTGTGCTATAAGAGGTCTCTACTTTCGCGTCTATTTTCGTTTTTCCTTCCTTTCCACGCTTAGTGGTAATCAGCACAACACCATTCGCTCCGCGGGAACCATAAATAGCTGTCGCGGAAGCATCTTTTAAAACAGAAAAGTCTTGAATATCCTCTACATTGATTTCGTTCAGACTGCGTTCGAATCCATCGACCAGCACTAATGCACTGGAACCTGCTCCAAACGTGGAGATACCACGTATCCAGAATTCGGAGATGTTCTCGCCCGGTTGCCCGGAAGTCTGACGTGCCAAAATACCCGGCACATTACCGGCTAGGGCATTTGTAATACTGGAAGTAGGAGTCCTTAATTGCTCCACGTCCACCGTGGTCACTGCACCGGTGACGGTAATCTTCTTCTGTACACCGGTACCTGTAACGGTAACTTCATCCAATACATTATTTTCATCCTCTTTCATGACAATGTCAATCACTTTCTTGTTTTTTACAAACACTTCTTGTGATGTAAAACCTATATAAGAGAAAATCAAGGTGGAGTAGTCGGGTACTTTTATCTTATATTTACCATTGACATCAGTCATCACGCCGAATCCCGGCATGTTCTTCACGGTAATGTTCACGCCAATAAGTGGTTCCTTGTTTACATCGGTAACAATCCCCATCACTTCCACTTGTTGTTGCTCCTGTGCGTAAGAAACACCAACATATCCTGTCACCAACAAAAACAGTAAAAATAGTTTTTTCATATTACATGTGTTTTTATAGTATTATTCGGTTCTTAGATAACGTACACAGTGATTTCCACTGTCACCGATATAGAATGTCTCCTCTTCTTCATCATAGGCTATAGATTGTGGGTTGTAGAACGTGCCTCATGTAACGGATCGCCATCAATATATCCATTATAACTATTGTCCGCTGTGAAATTACTGCGCCCCGCGACGATACTGGCAATTCCTTCCGGGGTGATTTTCCAGATACACTGCCCCCGCTGGTCGGCCAGATAAAAATCATAAATATCTTCCCTACCCTCTTGCACATATTTGGGATTCTTTACAAAATCACCACACCAGGGAAGTCCGAAACGAGCCAGTGAGCCTGCCCCTTCTTTCACATCCGCTGCTGATCCAGCCAATGTAGATCCGGCTACAAGCGTAGGGCTTCTAAGCATTTTAGCCACGGGATCATATTCACTTTTATAAATGCCACCTTCATAACGGCTGAATACATAAACAAATTTTCCACTCGGATGCGCCCTCATCTTTACTTGGCGACCTGAGCTCCTAAGAAAATCGAAAGCGACGGTGCCGCTTCCATCTATGACAGGCACTCCGCTATTACGTATCAGCTTCATTATCGACGCGTTTGGATAAGTGGCAAAGAAAATAGTTCCATCGGGCATATATACCAAGCCATAGGCACACGAACTATAACAATACGTGCGTAATTTCTGAAAGCCTTCCGAGCGCAATAAGTAATGGATGTTAGGCATTGTAATGTCGCCCATAGTACCTCTACCGTTATCATCAGCAATCAACAATGTATCACCGTCTGCCGAGAAAGTAAAAGTTTGCATTTTGGGAGATCGTGAACCCGCATAGACCGTTTTTACCTCCTGTTTAGTCAAATTAATCATGCGGATACCCTCACTTCCACCAGTGAAATTACAGGTGAAGATTATTTTGTCTCCATTATCCGGTTTCGGATCAAACACCATCCAGTCGCTGGTCGGGACTCCAGCACCATCGGCAAAGGTACCGTCTTGGAACGGAGCAGCTCCGGTTTGGGAATTGTAGTTTCTCAACAATGTCCCTACGACTACCTTAGACTGATAATTAAAGCGTTCCTCAAATGTATATTCTGTGACAACATTGCCATCTTTGTCATTAATAACAACTTTTATGTCACCATCATAAGCACGCGCCGGAAGCATACAATGAATTTTTGAGCCATCAGATGCAATTACCGGCGCTTTATGCCCTCCTATCATCACATGAATCTTGCTTTCATCCGTACCAAAATTTGAACCTGTGATGTACATTCTAGTACGTACGCCACCTTCTTTGGGAGTAAAGTCTATAAACTCCACCGGCTTTGACGGATCACACGATTTGAGATCCCACACGCTAGGATCCTTGAAATCATCTTTACAGCCGACCATAAACAAACAACACATAAGTGCTACAATCAGGTGTTTATCCATAAGTTAAACAATTAAAAGGTTAATAAAAAGGTATCTTATTTCTATATGTATTACTTTTATGCAGTACTCTTTCCACATATTTGGGGATCTTACTTGTCCCAACCAGACATTCCTGACGTTATAACTTTTACCATTCAAAAAGTCTCCTCGATGATACTATGGAAGACTTTTTATCCCCAACATGACATAATGCGAATTATGAATACTTATCTGTAAAATAGAAAAACAAATAAGTATTCAATCAATAGATTACATGTGTTTTATTAGTTAAGTAGATGTATGCAATTATTTTTTATATAATAAAGTTTTCTTATCTTTGCTTAATCAACAGAGAGCAATCGGTTATTTCTTACTGTTTTGCTACTAAGACTCTGACCTGTTTTTAAGCTAAACTTTACTCTTCTTTACATCTAATCTTGATTTTTCAAGAAAAATCTTCCTGTCTATTTGTAGAAAACTACTTTACCTGAATAAAAAATATGTTTCTTATTGAGCTTAATTACAATTGTAAACTTTGAATCTATATGTAGAACTCTTGAATTTATATTCGGAACTTTCAATTAAAGCCCTTCTTTCCTTAAAATATAAGACTTATTTCAATGATAAAAAAGTAATCTTCCCTTCGAAGACATCTAATGATGTCAGATTTTCCTTATCTTTGCACATTATTATAAAAGAAAGTGCTATAAAAAATAATAAAATACACACTATATAATGGAAAAGAAATTCAAAAGAACTACTGTCACATCGGCATTGCCGTATGCTAACGGACCTGTCCACATTGGCCACTTGGCAGGTGTATATGTACCCGCAGATATCTATGTACGCTATCTGCGGTTGAAAAAAGAAGATGTACTGTTTATTGGAGGTTCAGACGAGCATGGAGTACCTATCACAATCCGGGCAAAGAAAGAAGGGATCACTCCGCAAGATGTTGTAGACCGTTATCACTCACTCATTAAACAGTCATTCAAAGAATTCGGTATCTCGTTTGACGTATATAGTCGGACGACTTCACCGACCCATCACCAATTGGCTTCCGATTTTTTCAAAACACTCTATAACAAAGGAGAATTTATCGAAAAAACTTCCGAACAATATTACGATGAAGAAGCTCACCAGTTTCTTGCCGACCGCTATATAATCGGAGAATGTCCTCATTGCCACGCAGAAGGCGCATACGGTGATCAATGCGAAAAATGCGGTACTTCCTTGTCACCGACAGATCTGATTAATCCTAAAAGTGCCATTAGCGGAAGTAAACCAGTCATGAAAGAAACGAAGCATTGGTATCTTCCTCTTGACAAACATGAAGGATGGTTGCGCCAATGGATTCTGGAGGATCATAAAGAATGGCGTCCAAACGTATATGGACAATGCAAGAGCTGGCTCGATATGGGATTGCAGCCACGTGCAGTGAGTCGTGATCTTGATTGGGGTATTCCTGTTCCCGTAGAAGGTGCAGAAGGCAAAGTGCTATATGTATGGTTTGATGCTCCTATCGGTTATATCTCCAACACGAAAGAACTTTTGCCGGACAGTTGGGAAACTTGGTGGAAAGACCCCGAAACTCGTCTGATTCATTTTATCGGAAAAGATAATATCGTGTTTCATTGTATTGTATTCCCTGCTATGTTGAAAGCGGAAGGTAGTTATATCCTGCCGGATAATGTTCCAAGCAACGAATTTCTGAATCTGGAAGGTGACAAGATCTCAACTTCACGAAACTGGGCAGTATGGTTGCATGAATACCTGATTGATTTTCCTGGTAAGCAAGATGTGCTCCGTTATGTACTAACTGCCAATGCGCCCGAAACCAAAGACAATGATTTTACCTGGAAAGATTTCCAAGCACGTAATAATAATGAATTGGTAGCTGTTTATGGTAACTTTGTAAATCGTGCTATGGTACTGACTCAAAAATATTTTGACGGAAAGGTGCCAACTTGCGGTGAACTGACGGATTACGACAAAGATACGCTGAAGGAATTTGCTGACGTAAAAGCTGAAGTTGAGAAACTACTCGATGTTTTCAAATTTCGTGATGCACAGAAAGAAGCTATGAATCTGGCACGTATTGGTAATAAATACCTTGCAGATACTGAACCTTGGAAATTAGCCAAGACAGACATGGAACGTGTAGGAACCATTCTGAATATCGCTCTTCAACTAGTTGCCAACTTGGCTATTGCCTTCGAACCATTCCTACCTTTTAGTTCGGAAAAACTGCGTCAGATGTTGAATATGGATAACTTTGATTGGGCTGAATTAGGACGGAGCAATTTGCTTCCGGAAGGACATCAATTGAATAAGCCGGAATTGCTTTTTGAGAAAATTGAAGATGTAACAATCGAAGCTCAGGTACAAAAATTACTTGATACAAGAAAAGCAAACGAAGAAGCTAATTATAAAGCAAATCCAATACGTTCGAACATCGAATTTGATGACTTCATGAAATTAGATATTCGTGTGGGGACTATTCTTGAATGTCAGAAAGTACCTAAAGCAGACAAATTATTACAATTCAAGATTGACGACGGATTGGAAACCCGTACCATTGTGTCGGGTATTGCCAAACACTATCAACCGGAAGAATTAGTTGGCAAACAAGTTTGCTTTATTGCCAATCTGGCTCCACGCAAGTTGAAAGGCATCGTTAGCGAAGGCATGATTCTAAGTGCCGAAAACAATGACGGTAGTCTGGCTGTGATCATGCCGGAACGTGAGGTGAAACCGGGTAGTGAAGTAAAATAAGCATGCCGGAACCGTCACTGAAGCAGAAAGCAGCAAAAGGAATATTCTGGGGAGGATTCAGTAGTGGACTACAACAACTACTGAGTGCCCTCTTCGGAATTGTTATTGCCCGTTTATTAGACAATACCGATTATGGAATGTACGGGGTACTCGCTATTTTCATTGCTATAGCCAGTACGCTTCAGGACAGTGGATTTGTAACAGCTTTAGTCAATAAACGAAGTGTTACGCAAGAAGACTACAATGCTGTATTCTGGTGCAGTTTAAGCATTGGAACGTCCATATATATCATATTTTTTTTCTGTGCTCCGCTTATTGCCGATTTTTTCAACGCTCCAGAGCTTATATGGCTCTCTAGATATGTTTTCTTAGGTTTTTTAATGTCAAGTACCTCCGTTGTTCACAATGCATATTTTCTTCGTAACCTGATGATAAAACAGAGAGCAATGGCACAATTACCCGCCCTCATTCTATCCGGTACAATAGGAATTATCATGGCATACAATGGGATGTCGTATTGGGGAATAGCAACACAAAATCTTGTATATATTGCTACCATTAATCTCTGGTATTGGTACTTTTCTCCTTGGAGACCCACTTTTCACATTGATTTCCGACCACTAAAAGGGATTTTCGGATTCAGCAGCAAAATACTCGTTACAAGCATCTTCCAACAAATTAATAACAATCTTGTATCTACCATACTTGGTGCATTTTACACTAAGGCAGAAGTGGGTAACTACACACAATCCAGTAAGTGGAACTACATGGGATACAATGCTATAGAGGGAATGATAAGCAGCGTAGCACAACCCGTTCTGAGAGAAGTTGCCGATGATCCGGAACGACAACAAAACGTATTCCGTAAAATGTTGCGTTTCACTTCTTTCCTTTCTTTTCCTGCAATGTTTGGCCTAGCGTTGATAGCTAAAGAATTTATCATTATTACCATTACTGACAAGTGGATATCTTGTGTACCTATTTTACAAATTCTGTGTGTATGGGGAGCATTTATGCCTGTTATCTCTTTGTACTCCAGACTGATTCTTAGCAAAGAAAAGCCTAATATATTTATGTGGAACTCAATATTGTTATGTGTCTTACAACTAATTATCATGTTGCTTGCCTATCCATACGGAATTCATGTCATGTTAATGCTGTTTGTTGTGCTTAACATCATTTGGCTGGGTGTATGGCAATATTTTATATGGCAAGAGATACACCTTAGTCTGTGGAATGCACTGAAAGACACCGTACCTTTTGCCGGAATTGCGGCTGCTACTATGGTAGCCACTTATTATATGACGATAGAAATCAACAATATCTATCTCATGCTAATTACAAAAATAGGACTGGCAGTCGCTATCTATTCGCTGATCATGTGGTTTAGCAAAGTGGCCATTTTCAAAGAGAGCCTAAAATACCTATCCGGACGTTCAAAAAAATAAAAGATATATGGATAAATTAACTCTAATTCCCATTGGAGGACTTGCTAACAGAATATACGCAATTACTTCTGCCATAGCATATTGTCAGGCACACTCCATCCCATTAAAAATTGTGTGGTTCAAGGATTGGGGAATGGGAGCTGATTTCCATTCTCTATTCAAACTTTCACCTGCAATCAAAGATGTGGAAATAAAAGATGGCAAATGGTATGATTACCTGATACTCGATAAACCACGTCGCAAGAACTTTTGGTTTCCTATTCTCTGGCAAATGATAGCTTTCGATTATCGCATTTACGAAAAGGATATCTACAGATATAAAACTCCGCAGGACATCTTTACTGATTTTGAAAAAGGTAAGTTTGTCTACCTCATTCATTTGGCAAAGTTTTATGATGCTTCCGATATGTTGAAAGCCGTTGAACCTAATGAACAGATACAAGCCCGAATCATGGAACGTATAAAAAACTTCCCGGACTATACTGTCGGGATACATATCAGGCGGACCGATAATATTGCTTCTATTCAGCATAGTCCTCTTACTTTTTTCATTGAAAATATGGAAAAAGAAATCAGACTCCATCCGAAAGTTGCTTTTTATGTGGCTACGGACTCGGAAGAAGACAAAGCACGACTGAAAGAGCAGTTCAAAGAACGTATTATCACTTCGCCTTATAAAGCAAATCGTTCAACGAGTGAGGGGATTATTGAAGCAATTACAGAAATGTATGCATTGAAGTCTACTCAAAAGATATACGGCTCATATCGTAGTAGTTATTCTATACTTGCTGCCGATCTTTCAAACATTCCACTTATTATTTAAGGTTATGAAACAGATTGTTGCCATACAGAATGGATTAGGAAACCAAATGTTCGATTATGCATTTTATCTGGCGTTGAAAAGAACCTATCCCAAAGCCAGAATAACGACTTATCTGTTTGCCAGACGATGCGACCATAACGGTTTGGAAATAGACAGGATATTCTCGCTTCCTCTATCCGAAAAAAAGCAGGACCGGATTCTGATGAGAATGTACAGAAAGTTATATTATCTAAGTAAGAAACACACCTTCACGGGTATATTCGGCAGATATATATTAAAGTTTCTTTATATACTCCATATGGGATTATGTATGGAGAAGCCCGAAATACCTTATCAAGGTGTACAATCCTATATTTGGAATAGAAAATACAAGATATTTTGGGGAGGGTGGATGTCCGAAAAATGGTTTTTACCTATAAAAGAAGAGATACGAAAATGCTTTTCATTCGACTTACAGAAACTATCTCCAAAATCTGCCAACCTGTTGGAAGAACTTTCGCAAACAGAGATTAACAGTATATCTATTCATGTGCGTCGGGGTGATTATCTGAAGAATCCACAATATTTCGATATCTGCAATACTGCTTATTATCGGACAGCTATTGGACTTATCAAGGAAAAAACCGATAATACCCGATTTTATGTATTCTCCGATGATATGAAATGGGTAAAGGAGAATCTTGAACTTCCCCCAAATACAGTTTATGTGAATTGGAATACGAAAACTGATTCCTGGCAGGACATGTGTCTGATGTCACATTGCCGGCATCATATTATTGCTAATAGTACATTCAGTTGGTGGGGTGCATGGCTGAACAAGAACGAGAATAAAATTGTAATCTGTCCCAAGATGTTTTCGCGGACAGAGAATCTCGTAAACGTCATGCCCGAGGAATGGATCAAAATATAAAGAATATGGAAGAGAAGGAAATTCGTGTCATTGCATTTTATTTGCCGCAATTCCATCCTACGCCCGAAAACGATCAATGGTGGGGAAAAGGATTTACGGAGTGGACTAACGTAGGCAAGGCAAAGCCTTTATTCCGCGGACACTATCAGCCACGGGTTCCCGCAGATTTGGGATACTATGACTTGCGAGTATCGGAAACTCGTGTCGAACAAGCAGAAATGGCAAGAAAGTACGGAGTAGAAGGATTTTGTTACTGGCATTATTGGTTTGGCAATGGCCGCCAACTTCTTCAACGCCCTTTTCAGGAAGTACTTGCATCCGGAGAGCCTGACTTTCCCTTCTGCCTTTCCTGGGCCAATCATAGTTGGGAAGATAAACAATTCAGTAAGGAGGGCACACACAAAATGCTGATGGAACAGTTATATCCAGGTGAAACAGATGAAATAGCTCACTTTAACTATTTACTTCCTGCATTTAGAGATCATCGCTATATACAAGTGGATGACAAACCTGTATTTATGGTATACGCACCTTTCAATCTTCCTGACGCGAAACGTTTTATCCGTTTGTGGCAGAGACTTGCCCAAGATAATGGATTGAAAGGCATCCACTTTATCGGTCAGACCAATAATGCCGGAGATGTACAGACATTGAAAAATATGGGATTTGATGCAGTGAATATTGTCAGACTATTCGAGTTCTTTAAACAGGATTACTCTATATTTGAGAAGATACACATGAAAATCATGCGTATAGTCTTCAAAAAAGGACGTATCATTGAATATGCCAAAGCGGCAAAGTTCTTTTCAGGCAGTGAAGACCGGGAAGTTGATTGTTATCCGACTATTATTCCTAATTGGGATCATTCTCCGCGATCAGGACGCATGGGACATATTCTTATCCATTCTACTCCGGAGAAGTTTAAGAAACACGTACTTCAATCCTTCTCAAATGTTGTGCATAAACCTGCTGATAAACGTCTGGTGTTTCTTAAATCCTGGAATGAATGGGCAGAAGGGAATTACATAGAGCCTGATTTAAAGTTCGGTCTATCCTATCTCAAAGCATTAAAAGAGGCCATTGAAGAAATTAGTCATAGATAATTAAAATTAGTAATGAATGAACTTATAAATAAATAATAAGTATGATTCAAGCACCAATATTGTTATTCGTATACAATCGTCCTATTCATACACAGCAGGCTGTTACCGCTTTATTAAAGAACGAATTAGCTTCTGTAAGCCACTTGTATATCTATTCCGATGCTGCTATAACAGATGCCGATCGGGAATTAGTAGAAGAGACCCGTCGTTACGTTCATCAAATAACAGGTTTTGCTTCCATTACCATCATCGAAAGGAAAGAAAATTGGGGATTGGCCCGTAATATCATTGACGGAGTCACAACACAAGTTAACCATTTTGGTCGTGTCATTGTATTAGAAGATGATCTTATTGTAGCTCCTTACTTTCTGCAATTTATGAATGATGCACTTGAGATTTATAAAGATGAACCTCGTATTGGGCATATTCAAGCCTGTGATTTCACTAATGATCCATCTTTACCAGATATTTTTCTCATCAAGTTTACTGGGAGTTGGGGATGGGCAACATGGGATAGAGCTTGGAAATACTTTAACCCAAACGGCGAGGTACTACTAAAAGAAATGGAAATACGAAAACTTACTCGTACATTCGACTTTAATGGAAACTATCCATTCACACGAATGCTGCGACGTCAAATCGAAGGCAAAAATAACTCTTGGGCAATTCGTTGGAATGCAAGCCTGTTTCTAAAAGATATCCTTTCTGTGAACGTTGGACGTTCACTGGTGCAAAATAATGGATTCGATGGAAGTGGAACCAATTGTGGAGGAGGAAATCTATACCAGTCATCTCTTTGGCTACAACCGCTACCTGTCGAACATCTGTATCCAATCGAGGAAAATCAACAGGCGCGCGATGTCTTTGCCCGTTATTATCATCGCACCAATTGTTTCATGGCAAAGGCTATACGGCGATTAAAACGAACATTAAAAGGAGATTTTGGCGCTTAAAAAGGAACTGTTTGCCGAGAAATACATACTTTTGCAAAAAGTTTCTTTTCCACGATAGTAAATGATAGGGCATGAGAATACTGATTATCAATACTTCCGAACGAATAGGTGGGGCTGCTGTCGCTGCCAGTCGGTTAATGGAGTCGTTAAAAAACAACGGTATTAAAGCAAAAATGCTAGTACGTGACAAACAAACCGATCAAATCAGTGTTGTCGGTTTAAGGCGTAATTGGCTGCATGTATGGAAGTTTATTTGGGAACGCATCGTTATTTGGAAAGCCAATTGTTTTAAAAAGAACAATCTATTTGCCGTAGATATTGCTAATACCGGAACAGACATTACTTCTCTCCCTGAATTTCAGCAAGCGGATGTTATCCATTTACATTGGATTAACCAAGGAATGTTGTCACTTAAGAATATTCATGAGATACTGAAATCCGGCAAGCCGATAGTCTGGACTATGCACGACATGTGGCCTTGTACAGGTATTTGCCATCATTCGCGCGAGTGTACGAACTATGAAACAGAGTGTCATCATTGCCCCTTTATCTGTGGAGGAAGAAGAAAAAAGGATTTATCCACCCGTACTTTCCGAAAAAAGAAAGAAATATATAATACGGCTCCTATCACTTTTGTAGCTTGTAGCAGATGGCTTGAAAAGAGAGCTAAAACCAGCGCATTATTATCCGGTCAAACTGTTACATCTATTCCAAATCCTATTAATATTAATCTGTTCAAGCCTCGGAATATGCAGGAAGCTCGTAACAAATGCCGACTCCCTCAAGACCATAAATTAATGTTATTTGGTTCTGTGAAGATCACAGATAAACGAAAAGGGATTGACTATCTGATTGAATCGTGCAGAATATTGGTAGAGAAACATCCGGAATGGAAAGAATCGTTGGGAGTAGTAGTATTTGGTAACCAGTCACAAGAGCTACAAAGTCTACTTCCTTTTCGTGTCTACCCACTCCCTTTCATTAAAAATGAGCATGAGCTAGTTGATATATACAATGCAGTAGACATTTTCGTTACTCCTTCTCTTGAAGAAAATCTTCCAAATATGATTATGGAAGCAATGGCATGCGGGGTACCTTGTGTCGGATTCAATATCGGTGGTATTCCTGAAATGATTGACCATCTGCACAACGGTTATTTAGCACAATATAAGTCTTCGGAAGATTTTGCTAACGGCATTCAATGGATACTGACTGAACCGGAATATGATGAACTCTCTGAACAGGCCTGTCGGAAAGCTGTAGCTAACTATTCTGAAAGTACTATAGCTAAAAAATACACAGATATCTATAACAAAATAACAGGAAAGTATGCATAATGGTCATCCAACGCCTAAATTCTCGATTATTACTGTAACTTATAACGCCGAGAAAGTATTGGAAGATACCATTCAGAGTGTTATCTCACAAACTTACCATCATGTGGAATATATCATTGTGGACGGAGCTTCTAAAGATGCAACTTTATCTATTATTGATAAATACCGTTCACAAATACATTCTGTTATTAGTGAACCGGACAAAGGATTGTATGATGCTATGAACAAGGGGATGTCACTTGCCACGGGAGATTATCTTTGTTTCCTTAATGCCGGAGATTGTTTCCATGAAGATGATACCTTGCAGCAAATAGTACATACAATTAATGGAAACGAACTTCCAGATATCTTGTACGGTGAAACAGCAATTGTAAATATCGACGGACATTTCTTGCATATGCGCCGGTTATCGACTCCTGAGAAGCTGAACTGGAGAAGTTTCAAACAAGGTATGTTGGTTTGTCATCAGGCTTTTTTTGCTAAGCGCACATTAGTCGAACCATATGATCTAAAATATCGCTATTCTGCTGACTTCGATTGGTGCATACGTGCCATGAAGAAAGCATATAACTCACTCAATACTCATCTGACCATTATCGATTATTTGGAGGAGGGGCTTACGACTCAGAATCATAAAGCTTCTTTAAAAGAGCGTTTTCGTATTATGGCAAAGCATTATGGCTTATTTAGCACTGTGATGTATCATGCTTGGTTTGTGATAAGACTGATTATACATCGTAATAAGGTATAATCTTCTTTATTTATTTGTTTCTTCTTCGCATTATCGTTCATTGAGTATTTGGATAAAAATCAGAGGATGCCCACAGAAAATCGAGAGCATCCTCTTTTTGTTTATACATGAAACTGCACTAATGTACAAAAATAAACTACCATTCAATAGCCTGATCCTCGTCTGGTATCAGTGTATTAATTGAGCGTTGCATCGTCATACTACCAACGACACGATAAGCTAATGGATTAAATTGGTCTGAGGTGACATCTGTATAATAATAATTTAAATACATCACTGTAGTATGTAATTCTATATATGGTTTTGTTGGATGCGGTTCCACGCTTCTTCTGTATGTACAATTACCAAACGAACTAATCTGTGCTTCGTTAGCATCATCACCCGCTTTAACAGTCAGTGGACCGGTGATTACACCATCCTCATCCTTTGTACCTTCACCAAATTCAACAACCACTTTATATTTGTCGCGATGTTCATCTTCTTCCCACCAAGTTCCGGCATAGAAGAAAACTGATTTATCGTCTACTACACGAACAGTTCGAGTACTTGTTGTTGCAGGGTCATTATTGCTTTCTCCCAAATATACATTCATACCTGATGAAGAGTATGTGCCCGAATAATCATTAAAAAGATGAATATTCAACAGTGCCTTATAATATCCTTTACGAACATTTTGTGCATATGAAGGATCTTTGTCGATCATCAGCGGAAGTACCCATTTCTCATTCAAATCCAATCCTTCTAAATGAAAATCGATATCATAAGTCTGAACATTCTTTCCAGCTGGAATATGACAAATATTTTCTGTCGGGAACGAATAAAAGCGTTCGGGTAATTGTTTGTACCACAAGTCTCTACGATCCAGATATTTTTCCTGATTTAAACGATCAAGCGTATCATTATCTACACTGATTTTCACATCAATATCCCGTTCATTATCTTGAGAGCCACTAACAATTACTGGTAGTTGAAATGCACCGCTGCCATCAGGCTGATAGCGTATGTAAATATCATGCACCCCGTTACTTCCTATCGGTGCTTTGAACGAGATCATTTCACGATATAGCTCTTCATTCCATTCATCGTTGCATGAATTAAATAAAGTACATGCACATAGCATGACTCCTAAAATATATACTTTTTTCATATTACTTCATTATTTATGTTATATCGCTTAATCATAATCCTGCCATCCCGGAGCTTGGGTCATATTCTTATTCCGTTTCAGCTCATCATAATTCATGGGCCAGAAGTATTGCTTCCGAGAGAAAGCGGTCTGGACTCCAGCCACCCGAACTGGTGTATAGAACGCTTCAGCATGTGTCTTATCCATCATCACATTGCAACCGTAAATTTGTCCTCCTTCATGTTCCGGTGCAATCTTCCAACGGCGTACATCATAGTAACGTTGGCTTTCTGCAAAGAACTCGATCTGACGCTCATGCACGATCTTATCAAAGAATGCGTTTCTATCGCCATATACATCATTATCATAATCAGGCACTCCGGCACGCATACGGACAGGCTTCACACCACGGCGCATCTGTTCCACATCACGACTAATGGTATATGTTGTACTTTCATCCCAAGAAGGAATTTCATAGGTAGTTGTCAAATTGTTCAACGCTTCCGCATAAGAAAGCAGGATATCTGCATAACGGAGAGCAGGTTCCACTTTCTCAACAATCGATCCACCGTATGACGCACAGTCAGATGGATGAACATACTTCTTTATGCCAATACCGGTGACTAGCCAACGCTCTGTTCCATTAGAACGCCCGTCTGTGTCACCACGATAGTACCATACTTGCTTATTTATAATCTTCTCAGATCCGGTTCCTGTAGCGCTTGTACAATTCCATCTTGCTCCGTTATAACCAACAGATGCATAAAAACGAGGTTCACGATTAGCATATCCCATCCAAATTCCCTCTTCCAAATTATCATATGGATGAAGGTCTTTGTTATTTTTATCAGTAAAACCTGTCAGTCCGGTTGTACGGTCGTATGGTTTCCCATCTGCCATATCATAAGCATCACATTGCTTCATTGTCATTGAGTGAATATTCCATCCACCAATAGATGACGGCATCTGATGCTTAGCCATATCTGCTACATCACACCAATCTACCAAATAATCATGGTCGGCTCCACCGTCATTTACAACACGACTAAATATTATTTCCGGGTTATTATATAAAAAGACCTCTCCGTTAAACAATGAACGATAGGAGTCGAATGGATCAATATCTGACCATCCTTCAGGGAAAGGCTTATCTGAAAACTTTTCATTATACGGAGGTTCAATAGTCTTCGGATAAGAATAATCACCTGCAACTGCAGTTTCCCGTTTCTTAATCGTAAAAAGTTTATACCAATCACCTTCTATCACATCTCTAGCCGCTGCTGCTGCTTTTGCCCATTTAGATTCATCATATTCTTGTGGAATCAAAATACGCCCACTCTTATCTGTGAAATCAGCCATTTCAGTATTACCATTAGCTAATGGACTAGCTCCATAAAGATACACTTTAGCACGTACTGCCAAAGCAGCCCCACGAGTAGGACGCGCAAGATTCAGATTATCTCGTTTCTCTGGCAACTCTTTAGCAGCCTGCTTCATTTCTTCCGCAATGAACTCCACACATTCATCATATGTATTACGCGGGTAACTTAATTCATCGTAAGATTTAGTGTAATCAACCCCTTCAGTTGGTAATAAAGGAATTGGACCATATCTTCTTAACAACATCCAGTAGAAATAAGCGCGCAAAAAACGTGCCTGCCCTTTTACATCAAGAATCTCTTCCGGAGTAAAGTCTTGATTAGCGTCTACTTTATTGATCAAAACTGTAGCTTGATAGATAGCAGCATACGACCATTTCCAAGCATTTTGATAGTAACCGCTATATGAATAACCATACCCGATTTCTCCCAGTTTATAAGCTTTATAACGGCCGTACGTCTCACTGAACACTTGGTCGTCCGCAAAATTCTGGGGACAGAAACGAGAATGTCCAACTTCTACATTATCACCTTGCAATCGGCAATAGCAATAAGCTAACCACTGTAATGTATATGTATCGTCAGCGAATATTTTATCTTCCGATTGTGTGTCTCTAAAATGTTTTTCCACATTTAAATAATCGGAACAAGAAGTGAAGAACAGTCCACAAGTAACAACTGCTACTCCTAATAATAAGTATATTTTTCTCTTCATAGTATTCTATTTTATAAATTAACAGTTAATCCTATTGTATAGGTTCTAGATAAAGGATATTTCTCTCCTGTTCCGCTTCCCATTTCAGGATCCCACAGTTTGAAACTGGAGAATGTCAGTAAATTAGTTCCCATAAGATAGATTCGTACTTTATTTAGATATAAACTTCTTGTCCATTGTGTAGGTAATGTATAACCTAATTCCAAATTCTTCAGACGGAGATAAGAACCGTCACGCATCCAATAAGTAGAAGTACGGTAATTGTTACTATTTCCTCCAAAAGTAAGACGAGGATATTTTGCATTAGGATCTTCGTTAGTACCTAATGACCAATAATTACCTACTACATCGGTTAGGATATTACCCCAATATTGTTGGCTAAGAGGATAAGCCACTGATCCATAAAGTGCAAAAGAGGACTTTCCTGCTCCTTGGAAATGTAAATTGAAATCAAATCCTTTCCATTGAGCCGACAAACCGAAACCATAAATCAGGTTGGGTCTGGTTGTAGCTCCAATAGGCACCTCATCGTTACTGTCAATCACTCCATCACCATTTACATCCTTATATTTAATATCACCCGGAGCTACATCTCCAAATGTTTGCTTTGGGCTATTGCGGATATCATCATAGTCTACAAATAATCCTTCTGCGATTAGTCCTCTCAACTGATCTACACGAAAACCTTGGTTTCTTTTGTAATCAAAATGACTATAAGCTTCATCATATTCTTTGATCTCATTCTTACTATAAGTCATATTTGCACGGAAAGTCAAAGCAACATCTCCTATCTTTTGATTATAAGCAACATTTCCATCAAAACCTCTTGATAAAACAGATCCTACATTAGCATATGGAGAATACTCCAACAATCCAGTACTATAGGGTAAAAAAGTACGTTTCATGTAAATCCCATCACGTTGTTCATGGAAGTAATCTACAGTACCACTAAACTTATCATTGAATAGAGAGAAATCAACTCCTACGTCATGTTTCTTTGCAACTTCCCAAGTAATGCCGGTTGAGGCGAAGTTACTGTACGTCAATCCTTGATAGAAGGCTCCAGTAGAACTATTAGTACCTATATCTCCATAATAATAGCCATATTTATCTTCTGTTTTATAGGTTGACAAATAAGGGAAACGTGATGATAAATAGTCATTACCTACCTTACCATATGAATAACGGAGTTTGAACATATTCATCCACTTGAGGTTATTTTTAATAATAGGTTCTTCCGCAATATTCCATGCCACAGAATAAGCCGGGAAGAAACCGAATTGGTGTCCTGTAGCAAAGTTTTCTGAGCCATTGTAACCAAAGTTAAAATCGAAGAAATAACGATATTTCCATCCGTAAGTAAAACGCCCAGCCAATCCCTGATGACGACGCTCGATAGCTTGAATTGCGTTTTTTTCAAAGTTTTCAGATGTATTTACTGTCTTATCTTGTGAATATTTCATAACTCCACCTACTATATGGTCACCAAAAGTACGGTTGTAATGTAATTCAGCTTCCAAATATTCCTTTCGGTCACCGGTTGCATGTGGATTAACTACCATCAACTGTTCAGATACTACCTTATCATATTCTAACTTTCCTTCAGCATTTCGTTTATTTTGTGCCTTCCACATATCAGGCCATTTAATATGTGAGTTAGTGTTATAGGTATTAGTATCATATCCGAATCGTCCGTAAAATTTCAATCCTTCAGTGATAAACTTTAAGTCTTGTTCTAAATTAACAGTAGTTTGAATTTTATTATTCCACTTTTCTGCATATCCCATTTGGGTAACCAAGAACCATGGGTTTATCTGGTTACCTGTTCCCTGTGCAGCCCACTTCCCATCTTTATATTTCACCGGAGTAGCAATAGGATTGTATGAGAGCGCAGAAATCCAAATTTGACTGGCTGATCCTCCCGGCTGGTTCTGTTTGTCCAAAGAACCGGATACACCAACTTTCAACAAGGTCGTTTTTGTCAGATTCAAATCAATATTCATACGATAGTTCCAACGGCGATAGTTCGCATTGGTATTATATTCTTTCAATCCTTCATCTGTTTTATACATACCGCCTTCGTCTACGTAACTCGCAGAAACGAAATAACGTGCAGTAGTACCACCACCACTCAAATCGACTGTAGCACGATAGATAGGAGCACCTTTCTTAAGAATCAGATTCATCCAATCTACATTCGGGAATAATTCCGGATCAAGTCCGTTACGAAAAAGTTCTACGTCTTCAGCTGAATAAGGAGCAGGTTTGCTACGTGTAGTAAAAGCCTCATTTACCATATTAACATAAGTAACACCATCTACAAATTCCGGGGTCTTGGTACGTGTACTATAAGATGTTTCAACCTTTACGTTTACCTTTGTCTTACCCTCTTTTCCTCGTTTGGTAGTGATTAATACAACTCCATTCGCACCTCGAGAACCATAAATAGCTGTTGCAGAAGCATCTTTCAATACAGAAAATGTTTCAATGTCTTCTACATTCACTTCGTTCAAGTCACGTTCGAACCCGTCTACTAAAACCAAGGCACTAGATCCTGCTCCAAAAGTGGAAATACCACGGATCCAGAATTCGGAGATATTATCACCCGGCTGGCCGGAAGTCTGGCGCGCTAAGATGCCTGGTACATTTCCAGCCAAAGCATTTGTGATGCTAGAGGAAGGCGTCCTCAATTGAGACACATCTACTGTAGTTACTGCACCGGTTACAGTAATCTTTTTCTGTGCACCCGTACCTGTAACAGTAACTTCATCCAATACATTATTTTCATCCTCTTTCATGACAACGTCAATCACTCTCTTATCTTTTACCAATACTTCTTTTGATTGGAATCCTACATAAGAAAAAATTAATGTGGAATAATCCGGTACTTTTATTTTATATTTACCATTAATATCAGTCATCACACCAAATCCAGGCATGTTTTTCACAGTAATGTTTACACCTATAAGAGGCTCTTTGTTTACATCAGTAACGATTCCTGTTACTTCTATTTGTTGTTCCTGTGCATAGGAAGCGCTGATACATCCTATCACCAACAAAAACAGTAAGAATATTTTTTTCATATTAAATATGTTTTTTATAGTATATAGTATTATTCAGTTCTTAGATAACGAACACAGCGATTTCCAGTATCACCGATATAGAATGTTTCTTCCTCTTCATCATACGTTATAGATTTCGGACTGTTGAAACGAGCTTCATGCAATGGTTCTCCATCAATATATCCATTGTAAGCATTGTCTGCAGTGTAATTACTACGTCCCGCAACAATGGAAGCAATACCTTCGGGAGTAATCTTCCAGATACAGTGTCCAAGTTGATCTGCGATATAAAAATCATAAACATCTTCTTTACCTTCCTGCACATACTTGGGGTTCTTTACAAAGTCACCACACCAAGGTAGTCCAAAACGAGCCAATGAGCCTACTCCTTCTCTTAGGTCTCCCGCAGAGCCACCATAAGAAGATCCTGCAACAAGTGTGGGACTTACCAGCGTTTTAGCAACAGGATCATAGTCACTTTTATAAATACCGCCATCATAACGGCTAAATACATAAACAAATTTTCCACTCGGATGTACCTTCATTTTTATTTGGCGACCTGCACTTTTGAGAAAATCAAAACAAACAGTTGAGCTCTTATCTATCACTGGAACTCCACTATTACGTACAAGTTTCATAATAGATCCACCTGTATAAGTGGTAAAGAAAACAGTACCATCCGGCATATATGCTATAGCATAAGTACATGAAGCATAAGAATATGGACGTAACTTTTGAAAATTCTCTGAGCGTAATAAATAATGGATGTTAGGCATTGAAACATCACCTAGATTACCCTTACCATTATCATCAGCAATCAATAATGTATCACCGTCTGCCGAGAAAGTAAAAGTTTGCATTTCCGGAGATCGTGAACCTGTATAAATCGTTTTTACCTCCTGTTTTGTTAAATTAATCATACGAATGCCTTCACTTCCATCCGTAAAACTAGACGTAAATATTATTTTGTCTCCATTATCTGGTTTGGGATCAAACATCATCCAATCAGATCTTGGAACTCCGGCACCTTCAGAAAAAGCACCATCTTGGAACGGAGCAGCACCAGTTTCAGAATTATAATTTCTCAATAATGTTCCGACTACTACCTGAGACTTGTAGTCAAAACGCTCTTCAAATGCATAATCTGCTACAACATTACCGTCTTTGTCGTTAATAACAACTTTAATGTCACCATCGTAAGCACGTGCCGGAAGCATACAATGTATCTTCGAACCATCACTTGCGATAACCGGTGTCTTCTGCCCCCCTATCGTCACATGAATTCTGCTTTCGTCCGTACCAAAATTTGAGCCCATGATATACATTCGAGTACGTACTCCCCCCTCTTTAGGAGTAAAGTCCGTAAATTCCACCGGCTTCGAGGGATCGCACGGCTTGAAATCCCATACGCTAGGATCCTTGAAATCGTCTTTGCAGCCGACCGCAAACAAACAGCACATAAGTGCTACAATCAAGTGCTTATTCATAAAATTAAATAATTAAAAAGGTTAATAAAAACATATTTATTACACAATATATGCTTACAATTTCACTGTTTCTTAGAAACAATATCAACTATTTAATCCTACTAATTGAATTTCGTTTAAATACATTCAATTCTACTGGTGCGTTTTACACATTTGATAACTTCAGACCAGATTCAAAACGATCTACAGTATATCCAGTGTCCTTTTTATCCCCAACATGACATAATGCGAATTATGTCATTAGGTTATAATATAGGTACCTCAATAAATAAGTACCATAATCTTTCTGCATATTTTTTCATATTTCTTTCAGAAAAGGATATATTTGTACTTAAGTTAAATAAAACCTGTAGACGATATGATAACAAACCAGTTACTGTGTCCTGAAAGCATTGTTGTAGTAGGGGCTTCGAATAATGTACATAAGCCAGGTGGCGCTATATTGAAGAATCTGATTAATGGAGGATATCGTGGAGAACTTAGAGCAGTGAATCCAAAAGAAAAAGAGATACAGGGAATTCCTGCTTTTGCTGATGTAAAAGATATACCTGATACAGATCTGGCTGTATTAGCTATCCCGGCAGCTTTATGCCCGGATGTAGTCGATTTGTTGGCAAAAGAAAAAAAGACGAGAGCATTTATCATTCTTTCCGCCGGATTTGGAGAGGAAACACATGAAGGAGCATTACTTGAAGAGCGGATATTAGAAACTGTCAATCAATATGGAGCATCTTTGATCGGTCCCAATTGTATTGGACTAATGAATACTTGTCATCATAGTGTTTTCAGTCAACCTATTCCCAATTTAAATTCAAGGGGAGTAGATTTAATTTCCAGTTCTGGGGCTACAGCTGTATTTATTTTAGAGAGTGCCGTAACGAAAGGATTACAGTTTAATTCGGTATGGTCGGTAGGTAATGCGAAACAAATTGGGGTAGAAGATGTGCTTCAGTTCATGGATGAGCATTTCGATCCGGAAAGAGATTCTCATCTTAAATTACTTTATATTGAAAGCATTAAAAAACCGGATAGGCTGCTATTCCATGCTTCTTCTTTAATTAGGAAAGGCTGTAAGATAGCGGCTATTAAGGCAGGAAGTTCGGAGAGTGGAAGTCGTGCAGCTTCTTCGCATACAGGGGCGATTGCCAGTTCAGATTCAGCGGTTGAAGCTTTGTTTCGTAAAGCAGGTATTGTTCGTTGCTTTTCACGTGAAGAACTCACTACTGTAGGTTGTGTATTTACATTGCCGGAATTGAAAGGGAAGAACTTTGCTATCATAACTCATGCCGGTGGTCCCGGAGTCATGCTGACTGACGCTTTAAGCAAAGGTGGATTGAATGTCCCCAAACTCGAAGGAGAACAAGTGGAAGAGCTGAAAGCGCAACTTTTTCCCGGTGCTTCCGTTGGTAACCCAATTGATATTCTTGCTACCGGAACGCCACAACATTTACGTACTTGTATTGATTATTGTGAGGAGAAGTTTGAGAATATAGATGCAATGATGGCTATCTTTGGTACACCAGGATTAGTGACGATGTTTGAGATGTATGATGTACTTCATGAGAAAATGCAGGTTTGTCGCAAACCTATTTTCCCTATTTTGCCATCCATAAATACTGCTGGAGCAGAAGTGGCGGCATTTCTGGCAAAAGGTCATGTGAATTTTGCAGATGAAGTAACATTAGGGACAGCTCTTTCCCGTATTGTGAACGCTCCTAAACCTGCAGCACCCGAGATTGAATTGTTCGGAGTAGATGTGCCGAGAATTCGTCGTATCATTGATTCTATTCCGGACGATGGTTACATCGAGCCGCATTATGTGCAAGCCTTACTTCATGCAGCAGGGATTTCCATTGTGGATGAATTTGTTTCTGATAAGAAAGAAGAGATTCTTGCTTTTGCCCATCGTTGCGGGTTTCCGGTTGTTGCTAAAGTAGTAGGTCCGGTACATAAGTCAGATGTTGGAGGGGTCTCTTTGAATATTAAAGGGGAGCAATATCTTGCATTAGAATTTGAGCGGATGATGAGAATTCCCGAAGCTCGTGCAGTGATGGTACAACCCATGTTGAAGGGTACTGAACTGTTTATCGGTGCCAAATATGAAGAGAGATTCGGGCATGTAGTACTTTGTGGATTGGGAGGGATTTTTGTAGAAGTACTGAAAGATGTATCTTCCGGTTTGGCTCCACTTTCTTATGAAGAGGCATACTCTATGATTCATTCTTTGCGTGCTTATAAGATTATACAAGGAACACGTGGGCAAAAAGGGGTGAATGAAGACAAGTTTGCAGAGATCATTGTTCGTTTGTCCACACTTCTCCGATTTGCAACAGAAATTAAAGAGATGGATATAAATCCGCTTCTAGCTACAGATAAGTCTGTTATAGCCGTTGATGCACGTATTAGGATTGAGAAAGGGGAGATGCAATAGGGTTTTATATCTTTGTCAATACTTTGGTATTTGAGTTAAAGAAATGATTACTGTATTATATTTACTAAGATGGATTGAATAAAATAGAGATATAAGTCAGCATTTATACACTAATTGGTTGAATCAATTTTTCTAGGTTTTGATTCAAATGTTGCATTTGCTTAAAAAATAACGGGTTAGCTTTGCAACACTTAATCGGGGCTCCTTTAAATAACTATATGTAAACTGAAAATGTAATGAGAAACACACTTTTACATCTTAAACGATTTACTTTGGCATTTATTCTGATTATTGGGCTTACTTTCAGTCTTTCTGCCAAACAAACTGAAGCTTTTAAAATCTCTCATGGTCCTTATCTGCAAGAGGTTACTACCGATGGTGTAAGTTTCATTTTTACTACCTCACTTCCTGCTTTTTCGTGTATCGAATTACGAAAACAGGGCGAAACACAATCTAAAATGTATCGTCATACAGAATATGGGTTGCATGATGCATATAATACTTTTCATTCGATTCGATCCCAAGGTTTAGAACCGGGGACTGCTTACGAATATCGTATTCTCACAAAAGAAATACGTGAGTTTAATCCATATAAAATTGTTTATGGGGATAGTATCACTTCTCAATGGTACTCTTTTCAAACGACTGATCCCAAAGGTAAGGGAGGTTCATTGTTTATTGTAAGTGATACACATAACGATGCTAAGAAGTTGGAAACATTACTGAATCTTTGTGACTATAAGACTTGTGATGTTTTTCTTTATGCCGGTGATCTTATGAATTATATGGAAAATGATGAGACTCCGTTTGAATCTTTTATTGATACCAGTGTTCGTCTTTTTGCTACATCTATTCCTTTTGAAATGGTAAGAGGCAATCATGAAACACGAGGAAAGCTGGCACGTACCTATCCGAAACTATTTCCGAAGACAACTGACAAAATATATAGTAGTCGTTTGGTAGGAGATATTATGATAGTAATGTTAGATTGTGGGGAAGATAAACCAGACACTGCTCCTGTCTATGCAGGATTGAATGATTTCGACAACTATCGTACCGAACAAACGGAATGGCTGAAAGAACTGGTAAAGACCAAAGATTTTAAGAAAGCTAAATACCGTATCGTCATATCGCATTTTCCAATGATTACTTCCCTCGACAAAGGTCAGGATACTGATCATGGAATAAGCGATTTAGCAGCTAAAATGTTACCTGTTTTAAATAAGGCAAACATTGATCTTATGATTTCCGGGCATACCCATCGTTATGATTTCTTTGAAGCAGGTAGTGGTGGTAATCATTTTCCGGTTATTGTAGGAAGTAATCAAAGTGCTACTCGATTGGATATCCAAGATGGAAAGATTAAAGCCAAAGTAGTGGATAAAGATGGAAAGATACTGTTGGATATGCAGTTTTAAGAAGATAATAATCTCCTATCATAGATTTTAAATAAAATATTATACATATACAAAATGATAAAAATGAAGAAACTAATACTAATGATCGCATGCGGAATGCTAGTGCTTTCTGCTCAGGCACAAAAGGTGTTTAAACTTAATTCTCCGAATGATAATTTATGTGTCAAGATTACTACTGGTAAGCAGTTAGTATATGATATCACTTGTAATGGCAAACAAATACTTGCTCCTTCTCCGATTTCTATGACATTGGATAACGGACAGGTTTGGGGAGTAAATGCCGGATTGGCGGGTAGTAAACAGAAAAAAGTTGATCAGGTAGTTCCTTCTCCTTTTTATCGTGCAAAGGAGATAAAAGATCGCTATAATGAATTGGTACTTCGTTTTAAAGGAAATTATTCCATTGAATTCCGCGCATATGATGATGGAGTAGCTTACCGTTTTGTCAGTCAGGTGAAAAAGCCTTTCAACGTAGTGAACGAGCAGGCAGATTTTTGTTTTCCTTCTGATGTGTCGGCAACTGTTCCTTATGTGAAGAGAGGAAATGATGGCGATTTTGGATCACAATTTTTTAACTCCTTTGAGAATGAATATAGTACAGATAAACTGTCGAAGTTGAATGAAAAACGTTTGATGTTTCTTCCGTTAGTGGTAGAAGTAGATGAAGGAACTAAAGTGTGTATTACTGAAACTCATTTAGAGAATTATCCGGGACTTTATCTTTCGACAGCGAAAGGAGGTAATAGTTTGAGTGGTGTATTTGCTCCCTATCCTAAGAAAATGGTTCAAGGTGGCCATAATAATCTTCAAATGTTGGTAGAAGAACGTGAAAATTATATTGCCAAAGTAGATAAAGAAAGGAGTTTTCCATGGCGTATTGCTATTGTGACTACTTCGGACAAGGATCTAGCCGCTAGTAATCTGAGTTATCTACTGGCAGCTCCATCCCGATTGAAAGATATTTCTTGGATTAAACCCGGAAAAGTTGCTTGGGATTGGTGGAATGCTTGGAATCTGGAAGGTGTTGATTTTGCTACCGGAGTAAACAATGCTACCTATAAAGCATATATTGACTTTGCTTCTGCAAAAGGTATTGAATATGTGATTCTTGATGAAGGTTGGGCTGTGAATAAAAAGGCAGACTTAATGCAGGTAGTGGATGATATTAATCTGAAAGAACTAGTAGGTTATGCTGCAGCTCAGAATGTAGGAATTATATTGTGGGCCGGTTACCATGCCTTTGATCGTGATATGGAGAATGTTTGCCGTCATTATTCGGAAATGGGTGTTAAAGGTTTCAAAGTGGACTTTATGGATCGTGACGACCAATTGATGACAGACTTCAATTATCGTGCGGCAGCAATGTGTGCCAAATATAAAATGATCCTCGATTTGCATGGTACTTCCAAGCCGGCAGGGTTGAACCGTACTTATCCGAATGTATTGAACTTTGAGGGAGTAAACGGATTAGAACAGCTAAAATGGAGTCCGGCTACACTTGATCAGGTAAAATATGATGTGATGATTCCTTTCATTCGTCAGGTATCAGGGCCGATGGACTACACGCAAGGTGCTATGCGTAATGCAGTTAAAGGGAACTATTATCCATGTTATACAGAACCAATGAGCCAAGGTACACGTTGTCGTCAGTTGGCTTTATATGTAATATTTGAGTCTCCATTTAATATGCTGTGTGATTCTCCTAGTAACTATATGCGTGAACCTGAATCCACTAGTTTTATAGCAGGCATACCTACTGTGTGGGATGAAAGTAAGGTCTTGGATGGTAAAATGGGTGAATATATCGTTACCGCACGTCGGGATGGAGATGTATGGTATGTTGGAGGAATCACTAACTGGGATACCAGAGAAATGACGATCGATCTTTCTTTCTTACCGGATGGAGATTATCAGGTAGAAGAATTCCGTGATGGAGTGAATGCACATCGTAAAGGTACGGATTATTGCAGGGAAGAGAAAAGTTTACCTGCGGATAAGAAACTGAAAGTTAAGATGTATCCAGGCGGAGGATATGTAGCTAAAATTCAGATAAAGTAATCTTCTAATATTTGAAGGACAATGATGAAAAAGATAAGCTTGTGGGTACTTCTCTTATTTTTCTTAAATGCTACTAATAATGCGCAGCAGTTCTGGAAAATTGACAGTTTGGGTAATAGTATCACGTGGCAGGTGAGAGAAGGAGAAGCTCATTCCGATCATATTGAGATGGCTGGTAAACGGCTAGCTACGGTACTTCGGTATGGGGTAAATAAAGAAGGAGCTTTCAAACTGAATAAGGGTTTAGTCTGGCCAATGCTTCGTACGATACCTAATAATACGCATGGCAATGTGATTCGCCGTTTCGACTGGAATCCGCTGGATGCGGTGACAGTGAATGGAAACAGTATTCGTGAACAAGTGAAGACTGTGACTTTGAATGGCACAATGGAGGTAATTAGCCAGATATCATTGGGAAATAATTCATCATTGTCTTTAAGACGGACTTATTTCCCATCTGTGGATTCCCCTTCTTTAGTGGAAATTTATGAGTTTACCCTCAAATCCGCAACTAAGCCCTTGAACGTCCTTATTGCGTTTACACGTCCTCTCATTACTGAATTTGCAGATAATTTGAACTTGAAGCACCCACTTCTGCCTACAATATCCCCTTACCCCACAATGTGACTTGAGGCAATACACAATATCATTCCCATAAGTTGTAGGCATTATCCAAAATCAGTCTGGAAAACATCTGCGTAAGCATTATTACAGGTATAGATGTTCAGCACATACCGCCTTGATGTCCTGATCCACTTGGCTGGTACAGAGATAAACCTGAAGACAAACGCTTTTATGCGACTTGTTGCATTGAGCCCGAACTTCTTTACGTCAAGTCTTTGAATAATGGCCTTGTAAAAGTTACGGATAAGTGCTGTAAGAAGAAGGAACACTGTGTTCTCTGCCATGAAGGATTTGGGCAATCTGTCCCACCCGAAACCATTGTTCATATCATCGAAGATACGTTCCTTTCCTCCACGAAGGTTATAGAACTCGACAATTTCTCTTACGGAAGAATCATAGTCGTTAGTCAGGATACAACGGTATGTGTATTCTCCTTCCCAAAAATCCTGCACACCATCCATCCGTTTCTGTCTTTGAATCACAAGTCGATATGCCTTACCTTTCCACTTCTCAACAAGGATAGAGTTCAATTCAAACTCAATGCCATTGATTTCCTCAGTTTTCCAGCCTTTGAGAGCAAAGGTGTCATTGTAGATCGAACTGCAGCGGTTAGCACGGATATAGAAGGACTTGCAGTGTTTTTCTATTTCCTCCACGATTTCCTCGGAACATGATCCACAATCAGCTCTGAAGCGATTGATAGTGAGCCCATTCTGTTCAAATCTCGCAAAGAACCTCTTCAGCGTGTCCTTCTGATGGAAACGAACATTTGTGTTACCATCGCTATTCTCTATACCGACTATCAAATCGCCAATAACCGCCACGCCAGGGCGATAACCAAGGAACTTCTTGTATGTAGGCTTTGCATCATACTTCTCTGTCTCTATGAACTGATGGTCGAAATCAACATCATACATCTCACCCTCTTTCAGTTGGCCAGATGCAAATATACAATTGAGCAATAAAGTATTGAGAGTGTCAGCCGTATTGAAATCGTAGGTCTTGCCCATATCTGATGTGTATGAAATGTTTTCTTGCGTCAACTCCTTTATCGCCCTGAGGATAGTATCAGAGCTACAAGTGCGAAGTGTCGGATGAAGCGAGAGGTGGTTCATCAAATGAGTAGTGACATCCTCAATACATGAACCGCTACAGAAGTAGATACTCATGAGAGAACGGATGATTTCGCTGTACTGATAACCGAACGATCTACACCTTAGACCGAGGGTTGAGTCGATTACAGATGATAATGTGGAGTCAAATTGCTCCATGATTGAAAATAATCCCCCAAAAGGAGTGAGTCTCTCAGATTTAATTTGTATCTTCGCCATGTCTATCGTCGGATTCTCTTGTTTTTTTTGCAACACTAAGATAAGTGAAAATTCTGACATGGCAAAATCCTGAGCAACTTTTTGTTGCTCAGGTACTTAAAAAGTTTAATTTATAATAGTGTTGCGGAATTAAGGTTTACCAATACAGGGAAAGAAAAAGTAAATCTCGAAATTCCGGAAATTCATTCGGTACTTACAACAGATCCGAGTCGGGGAGTCGAAGGTAGTTATACTATACATTTACAGACATGGAATTCGGGATATGTGGTTTTAAGTCCGGGAAAATCATATTCGTTCCCCGCATCAATCTCAGCCTATAAATCTTCGGAAAAGGTGCAAACGATAGATGGCATTGTAGAAATGAATAAGCGTAAGGAATTGGTGGCGGAATGGATGAATAATCTGGTATTGGAAACTCCGGAACCTGTACTTAATGAAATGTTTGCTTTCTCTAAGATACGTGCATGCGAAAGTATTTATGAAACCAAGTCCGGTCCGATGCATGGACCGGGTGGTGAAGCTTATTATGCTGCGATCTGGGCTAATGACCAGGCAGAATATGTTGATCCTTATTTCCCATTTGTAGGTTATTCCTACGGAAATGCCTCTGCTTTAAACTCGTTCAGATTGTTCTCAAAATATATAAATGATGAGGGCAAACCAATGCCCAGCTCGATCATTGCCGAAGGACTTGATCATTTTGGGGTGGCGGGTGACCGTGGTGATGGTGCTATGGTTGCTTACGGAGCTGCTCGTTATGCTTTGGCAAGGGGAAGTAAAGCTGAAGCGGAAGAGCTATGGCCATTGATTGAATGGTGTTTGGAGTTTTGTCGTCAAAAACTTAACGATAAAGGAGTTGTGACCTCTGACTCAGATGAATTGGAAAACCGTTTCCCTTCTGGGGAAGCGAATCTTTGTACCTCTTCTTTGTATTATGATGCATTACTTTCGGCTGCCTATTTGGCAGAGGACCTAGGAAAAGGAACTACTGTTGTGAAGAAATATCGTGAGCAGGCTGCTCAGATGGAAAAGAACATAGACAGTTACTTTGCTTCCACAGTGGAAGGTTTTGATACATATGCTTACTATGAGGGAAATGATATTTTGCGTTCATGGATCTGTATTCCTTTGGTAATGGGAATCGACAAGCGTGCATCGGGAACAATTGACGCACTCTTCTCCCCCCGGTTATGGACAGAAAACGGTTTGCTGACGCAAGCTGGTACAAATACTTTTTGGGATCGTTCCACATTGTATGCGTTGCGTGGAGTGTTTACAGTTGGTGAGATAGAGAAGGCTATGACATTTTTGAAACGTTATTCTGTAACGCGCTTGTTGGGCAGTCATGTTCCTTATGCGGTAGAGGCCTGGCCGGAGGGGAATCAGCGTCATCTTTCTGCAGAAAGTGGATTGTATGGTCGTATCTTTACAGAAGGAATGTTTGGTATTCGTCCCACCGGACTTCATTCGTTTTCTTTGACGCCACGTTTGCCGGAAGAGTGGGATCGTATGGCATTTCGAAAAATAAAAGCCTTTGGAGCGGATTTTGATATTATAGTGGAACGTGTGAAAGGAGAGATAATTCGTATTAGAATAGAAAAAGCAGGAAAGATTATTCTGAATAAGAAGATAAAGAGTGGTACAACAATCTTGTGTAATATTTAATAATCTCCTTATCCAAAATGTCTTTCTGAGGATTCAGAAGAGTATTGTTTAACTATTTATTGGGTATTAATAGTTGAGATGTAGGCTATTAATGGCTGATGTCTCAACTATTAATAGTTTATTTATGATTATTAGTACTTTAAGTAGGTAGTTAATCATTAGGGATGATTACTTGATGTATTTGTACAATAGTTGATAAATATGAATAATAATATTAATATGCGTTTGAATAGAATAAATAAAAAAGTAGGTGTAATAAAGATTGGAATTTGTCTAGTTATTGTATTATTAAATAGCTACGTTCTTCTGGCACAACAGAATTCTCAGCCGTCAACAAAAGAGGTGGGTTATAACATTTCTGCCGGAGATATGCATATGCGTGACCCTTTTGTTACAGTAGATCATAAAAATCATTGTTATTATATTATTACTTCCCGGTGGAAAGATGGTAGGGGTGGACTTTTTGCTTATATGAGTGAGGATTTGAAAAACTGGAAAGAAATAGGTTTTGTATTTCAGGCAGCCCCTGATTATTTAGGTAAAGATGATTTCTGGGCTCCTGACACCTATGAATATAAAGGTAACTATTATTCTTTTCTGACTCTAAGTAATAAGGAAAAAGGAATTTTGCGGGGAACTACTATTTTGAAATCGACTACAGGTGCTTTAGGTACTTACAAGCCTGTGTTACCTGCAGAGCAGTTGAATATAACTCCGGGATCTATGCAATGTCTGGATGGTTCATTGTTTGTGGAAGACAATGGTACACCTTGGATTGTTTTCAGTGTGGAATGGTGTGGTCCGAATGTTCAGGATAAAATCGGAGAAATATGGGCACAGAAATTGAAACGGGACTTGACAGGAACCGTTGGTAAACCACATCGTTTGTTTAGAGCTTCCGATGCAAAATGGCCGACAAAAATAGGAGATGGAGTATTAGTTACAGATGCTCCTTTCATCTGGAAAGATAAAGTAAGTGGAAACTTGATATTGACTTGGTCCAGCTTCTCTCCGCTTTATTCTATTGGTCAGGCTATTTCCAAAAGTGGTAAAGTATTGGGTCCTTGGGAACACGAAGAAAAACCTGTTTTTTCTAATAATGGTGGACATCAGATGATTTTTGAAGATTTACAGGGGAATTTGAAGATATCCTTTCATTCCCCTAATGAATCAAAAGGAGCAAAACGCGAAACGTTGACAATCATGGATATTAAGATTAAAGATGGAAAATTTGAAGTCCTCGATAAAAATCTGGTGTCTGAAAAGAATGTTTTCGATCCGTTAGTAGTAGGCGGAGAGAATAAAATGTGCTGCAAACCTGAGAAGAAATATACTAATCCTGTGAAAACGACGGAAAATAAAGATTTGTCTATAGGAGATCCGTTTGTCTATCAGCATAATGGTATCTATTATCTGACAGGGACGACAAATGATTCCGGTTTTGATTATTATACTTCTAAAGATCTTATCACGTGGGAAAATAAAGGACCTCTTTACCGCAAACCAGCTAATCATATTGGAACTAGTGCTTTCTGGGCACCCGAAGTGAGATATTACAAAGGCAAGTTTTATATGACTTACTGCTGCTATGTTCCGGAAAAAGATATGCTGCAGACGTGTCTGGCCGAAAGCGAAAATCCGGATGGTCCTTTTACTGATCTCTATACCCCTTGGTTCGATTTGGGTTACTCTATTATTGATGCTGATATATTTGTAGATGACGATGGTACTCCTTATGTTTATTATAGTAAAAACGGCATGCTGAATGGCATTGCAACGGGAGAACTTTATGCTGCAAAATTGAAAAAAGATCTTTCCGGACTTGATGGAGAGCCTATTTTTGTGTCCGGAGCATCTCAGGAATGGGAGAAAGTGCGTTGGGACGTAAATCGTTGTAATGAAGGTCCTTTTGTTTTTAAGAGAAATGGTACCTATTATATGACTTATTCTGCTAACGATACAGGAGAGGGTTTCTACGGGGTTGGAGTTTCATATGCCCAGCATCCGTTAGGCCCATGGAAGAAATGCGTTGATAATCCTTTGATGACAACTGATCTTTCGAATAACATTTCTTCTCCCGGACATAATTCTGTTATTGAAGCACCGGATAGAAATTTATATATAGTCTATCATCGTCATGCAGATGCACATTGTAAGAAACCGAATTGGGATCGTGTAGTTTGTATAGATAGGCTTTATTTTGATGAAAGGGGAAAATTGAAAGTGGATGGTCCGACTAATACTCCTCAATTGGTTGGCTGGTAATTAACTTTTGATCCTCGTATTTATTCGCAGATATACTGTAATATACCAGATCATTAAGTCTGTCAAATTAATAAAGAACATGAAAACACATCGATTATTTTTCACTTTGTTAGCAGCACTTTTCACATCCGTAGAGTTGTTCGGACAGACCCAAGAAATACGCCTGTTCTCGCATCGTGGCGGACGGATGGAAAACGATGAGAATACGCTGAAAGCTTTTAAAGCCAGTTATGATGCCGGTTATCGTGGTTTTGAGACTGATATACGAATGACTAAGGACGGAGAACTAGTAATTACGCATGATAGTTCATTGGAACGGACCACTAATGGTAAAGGTCTTGTTGAAGATCATACGAAAACGGAAATCATGCAATTGCAGACAAAACAAGGGAACAAGATGATGTTTCTTGATGAATTACTTGTGTTTCTGCAAGATAAAAAGGGGCTGTATGTGGAATTTGAGATGAAAACGAGTCCTGCATCTCTTTATCCTGAAGATCGTTTGAAAGAATATTGTGATAAGTTATATAAAAAGGTGATGGAAAAACGACCATCGGATGCTCTCTATGTATTTACTTCAAGTGATTATCGGGCTTTGCGTTATCTTCAGTCACATTATCCGGGTGTTGATTTGTTATTGATAACTTCTAAACCTTGTAATGCCGAAACGATAGCTTTATGCAAAACCGTTGGAATAAACCGTTTAGGAGCAACCATGAATGGAACAAGTCGCGAGAGTGTTCAAAGAGCTCATAAAGAGGGAATCATTGTAAGCTTATGGCCAGGAAAATCTGTTGAGGATTTTATGTTAGGAGCGTATTTAGGATGCGATTATATGTGTACCGATATCCCAATACAACTCAAAAAATGGATTGCAGCGAAAGCTTCGTGGATCAATGTGAAATATTAGGCTGTATATTCTTTACAGTAAGATCATAGTATCATGATAACGGGGTGGAGAAGGTTGCTGTTTATGATTCAATGCATAGAAAATACACCGTAATTTCCAATGTAGAATAGAAATTGTGCAATAAGTTTTAATTATTCATATTCCTAATCACTCTACATTCCTAAGGGCTCTTACTTTAAAAGTCCTTAGGTAAAGTACCGAATTGCTTTTGGAAGCATTTAGCAAAATAAGATGGAGTATTGAATCCTACCATATAGCAAACTTCATTGATTCTATACTCTCCTTTTTTTAAAAGTAGAGCAGCTTTCTTTAGTCGTTCCAATCGGATATAATCATTGGGAGTCATGTTTAAAATCCCTTTTATCTTGCGGTTCATGCTTGATCGGCTCATATTCATCAATACAGCCATTTTATCCAAGTCGAATTCTGGATCTTGCATATTTGTCTCTACCGTTTGTGACAAGTTTTGTAGGAATTTCTGATCTGCCTCTGTCATTGCTACCGAATTCGTTGGAAGGAAAGGTGAATTTGCAAATGCTGCATACAGCCGTTCACGACTTTCCAGCAAGTTATCTATGGATGTTCTTAAAAGCTCCAGAGAAAAAGGTTTCTCTATGTACGCATCAGCACCGGACTTTAAACCGTCTATTTTAGCTTGCAGTGAGACTTTTGCTGTTAATAGAATAATAGGTATGTGACTATAGTTTACATCTTTCTTTAATTGGTTACATAGTGCCAACCCATCCATCTCAGGCATCATAACATCACTGATCACTAATTTGATTTCCTCTTGTTTGAGCATTTCTAATGCCTCAATACCATTCCTGGCTGTCACTACTTTATACCAAGGAGATAGTTGCCGTACGATAAAAGCTTGCATATCCTTATTATCCTCTATGACCAATATAGAAGGCAATTCTTTGTTTTCTATATTAGCTTCAGGTACTTTTATGGCAGCAGAAGGTTCATCTTTCTCGAGTATTATTTCTTTCTTTTCACTTAAATCTTTCACTTCTGACTGATAATGGGTAATTGGAATTGAAAGGATAAACCGATTACAATCCATGGTTTGGTCAATGCCTAAAGTACCATGATGTAACTCTGCTAAAGAACGGGCCAAAGCTAAGCCAATGCCTGTACCGGATGTTAGCTGACTTTGCTCATTCTTATATTGAATGAAAGGTTTGAAAATTTCTTCTCTCATATCCTTTGGGATCGGCTCCCCGTCGTTACATATAGATAATAGAAAACTGTTATTCTCTATCCATAATCTGACATGTATATAAGTTTCAGAATATTTAATCGCGTTTGTCAGTAAGTTGCTAATAATCTTGATCAATGCTTCCCGATCGACTGAAGCACTGACTTGATCAGCTCCTTCAATGGTGTATTCCAACCTTCTCTGTAATGCTAATGACGTGAAACCTTTATAAGTTTGCTGCAATAACTCTGTAATGTCGCATTCTTCAAACTTTAGTTGGAAACCTTGAATTTCCGCTTTCCGGAAATCAAGAAGTTGATTGACCAAATCCAACAATCGGTTGGCATTCATATTCATAATTTCCAGGTCCTCACGTATCTCATTAGGAAGTTTTTTGTAAGATAGAACGTTTTCCAATGGCCCTTTGATCAAAGTTAGCGGGGTGCGTATCTCATGAGTTACGTCTGTAAAGAAGTCTATCTTTGCAGTATATAAGTCACGCTCTTTTTCTTGTTTGATTTTCTCTATTAGTTTCAGTTGATTTTCTTTGTTCCTTTTCTGAAAATAAGAGAGCAATAGAAAAGCTGATAACAAGCTAAACAGAGCATAAATAAAATAAGCCCATTTTGACAGATAGAATGGAGGGAGAACTTCAATCTCTAAGGTACGTTCCATATTTGCCCCGGACAGATTTTTGTTTTTTGCTAGTTTTAACCGGAGCGTATAGTTGCCATAAGGTAGATTTGAATAATTGATAATGAAGTTATTCTCTACTGGAGCCCACTTTTCGCTGAATCCATCTAATCTATAGATTAATTGCTGCGTTGAAGGTGATTGATAATTCAAAGCAGCAACATGTAATGAGAACGAATTTAGTTTTGGTAGCAACTGAATTTTGTCTGAGAATAGGATACTTTTTGTTAGTAGAGAATTCTCATCAGCCACAATTACCCGATTGTTGAATATGGAAAAGTCGGTTATTACAATAGGAGGGTTAAAAGGATTTTCCATAAGCATGTCAGGCTCAAAAGCAATAAAACCATTGATACATCCGAAATAGATACGGTTATTTTTATCTTTGAAACTAGACTGATAGTTGAACTGATTACATAGTAATCCATCATCAGTAGTATAAATCCGTTTCTCATTCGTCTCCGGATTGAAACGAACAAGTCCATTATTGGTAGTCAGCCATAGTTGATGCATATTATCTTCTTCCATTCGGTAAATGGTATTACTCGGGAATCCATGCGGCATACCATAACGAAGAAAATTATCATTTTCCGGGATGTAACGGCAGAAACCTCCTCCTTGAGTCATGATCCATAGCCTTTTTTGACTGTCTTCATAACAATTGGTTACTTTATTGTAAGGTAGAGAATTCGGATTATTTGCCTGATAATGAAAGTTTTTCCATTTCTTTAGTTTGATATCATAACGGAATACTCCACTAGCGTACGTAGATACCCAGACATTGCCATGCGAATCTTCAAGAATATGATAAATGTTCTTGTTAGAGAGTTCCGGAATGGACGTGAAATTATCAGATTCGGGATTATAGCGTATCAGTCCTCGGACAGTTCCCAACCATAAATCACCTGTGGTTGATTTACATATTGACATTACATCGCTGATATCCATAGCATTGGAAGATGTCCCTTTTTGAAAATGTTTCACTTGCTTTGTCCGTAGGTCTATGCGGTTTAATCCCCCCAAATAGTTACCTACCCATAAGTAATTTCCATCCAGGCACAGCCCATGTACATTGTGAGAAATATCAGGATGCCGGAAAGGTTTTATCTCCCCGCTGACTGGGTTAAAGTTGAATAGTCCGCAATCTTCCGTACCGATCCATATCGTGCCATCGTTGCTTTCGCAAAATTCACGTACTCTTTTCCCAAAGTCTCCGATTCTTCCGGAATAGAATTTCTCAAAGTAAGTATAGGGATACGGGTGGTAGTTAATTCCCCCAAAAAAGGAGCCAATCCACATTCCTGCCTCTCTGTCCCGATAAATAGAATAGATAGCATTATCTGCCAATGAATATGGATCATTGCCGTCCGAATCCGTTAGGTGTTCGGTTGTACCATTGTTTAAGTGGCAAATGTATAATCCGTTTTCAGTACCTACCCATAATTCTTTATCAGAGCATAATTCCAGATCGCGAACATAATGGTCAAGTAGCCGTCTGGTTTTTTGGGTTGTCAGGTTGATCTCTGTCAGCCCATTTGAAGAACCGACATACCAGCAGTTATGTGCTCCGACGAGTCTTGCAGTGATTATCGCGTTTTTGAACGTTTCTTGTCCGTCACTGTCCTTAAAAGGTTGTAGGGTTTGGAAGTCATCATTTGTATAGTAGAGATTGTCGGCATACAATCCTATCCAACAGGTTTGACCTTCAAACCAGAAATGACTGATATTTGCCAATGCCTTTCCGGACTTCTTGGGGGACAAATAATTGGATAATGTCTGTTGGTTCATGTCGTATTTAAACAGACCTTGATAATCTACAGAAATCCAGATATCATTATTCCTGTCACTTCCGATTTGGGTTACGGCTTGAGTGATTACTTCTCCCGTATCGCTGGTTATATTAAAGGCAGTAAACTTTTCTTTTCTCGGATCATATATGTATACTCCGGCATCTGTTCCTATCCAGATTTTCCCTTTTCTATCTTCAAATAAAGCTGTGATGAAATCATTTCCCAAGCCGGATTCTTCTTTCTTGAAGATACGGAAACTCTGTCCGTCATAGCGGTTCAATCCTTCCTTTGTACCAAACCACATAAAGCCTTGCCGGTCTTGCAGAATCGCAAATATGGTATTCTGTGACAGACCGTTTTTGATATCCAATGTTTTGAAATAGTGTTGGATATTATCTTGCGCAAACAACGGAAAGCCATAGAGAAAGACAGTACAGAGGATAAACCACAGAGCTTTTATCTTTTTCATAATGCAAATAATGACACAATTTAGAATTGGCTAGCTTTTTATATTAAGGCTATGCAAACTTAGATAAAAATTCCGAGATTATTGTATATGTGTCTCAAAAACGAGATTATTACTATTGTTTTTATATGGATTCATTCCCTTTTAGTATCCAAAATATCTAAATGATAGGGGAATATAGTTCGTTTGGAACAATTTTTTTATTTATTGACCAATTTGTTATGTCATGAGCAGATTATGTTCGCTAACTTTGCCTACGTCACATAATCATGTGATGACGAAACATGAAATGAACAACCGAATTTAGTACTAACAGAATCAGGAAATGTGGCTGATTCGAATAATTTTATTTATATGAATTTGAAATACTTATTTTTGGGTATAGCTATTGTAACATTTACAGTGACTGCTAAAGCTATCGACTATGTACCGCAAAACATTTCTGCATCTATTTCTTTGAAGGTGCCTGGAAACATCGCAAAACAATATCCCTTGAATATGCAAAAGTTGCAGAATGATGGTTCTGCTTATTTATTGGAAGCTTCTGAAAGTATTCCTTTGATCGTTTCTCAAAGAGTGGAGAATGTCGATGGCAAAGTAAATATCAATGTGTGTATTACTGCATTGGAAGATGTTTATTTTAACTATAATCAACGAGTATCTACAGGTTTCCGTCATGATGATTGTCAGTTTTACATGCCTGGTTTCTGGTATCGCCGTAATCTTCGTTCGCCGAAAGAAGCGCCTTCATTCCATACATCGGATAGCTGGTTGGTTCGTGAAGATAGGTTGAGTGCACCACTTACCGGTATTTACTGTGAGAAAGAAAAAAGTTATATGACAGTAAATCGTCTGGATGCGTTTACAGAGGATGCTCTGACTACCCATCGGGAAGGAGAGGTCATTCTTTCCGGCAAAACTTCCATTGGTTTTACAGGATTTGAAAACAAGGACGGAACAGCTACTCTTTCTTTTGGTTTTCCCTATCGTGAGGCTCCCAGAACTTATATTCGCAAGCTTACGTTAGCACCGGAAGTAGAGGCTTTCCAATTCCTTAAGAAAGGAGAAACAGTGTTATTGACATGGGTGCTTGCGGAAAATAAAGCAGAAGACTTTTCTGAATTTATTCAACATGCGTGGGAATATTGCTATGATACATACTCTCCGAAACCAGTTGAAACTCCTTATTCTATAGCAGATATGAAGGAAACAATGAGTGCTTTCTTTGTAAACAGTCTGGTGGAAAAACATCCATTGGTATTTAACTCCGGAATACATCTTAGAACAGATGAATGCCATAAAAATGGTCAGGCTGAAGTTGGCTTTATCGGACGAGTACTTTTGAATGCCTTCAACGCTTTGGAATATGGCTGGGAGAACAACCGCGAAGACCTGAAGAATAACAGTACCAAAATATTTGAAAGCTATCTGAAGAATGGCTTTACACCGGCAGGTTTCTTTAAAGAATCTGTAAATTTTGATCGTAACACTGAAGATCCGGTTCATAGTATTCGTCGTCAGTCGGAAGGAATCTACGCAATGCTTCATTATCTGGCTTATGAAAAAGAAAATGGTCGCCGTCACCCGGAATGGGAACAACGTATGAAGACAATGCTGGATATGCTTTTACAGTTACAAAATGCTGACGGTAGCTTCCCGCGTAAGTTCAAAGATGACTTTACGATTGTAGATAAGAGTGGCGGTAGTACCCCTTCTGCAACCTTACCTCTTGTGATGGGATACAAATATTTTAAGGATAAACGTTATCTGGAGAGTGCTAAACGTACGGCAGGCTATCTGGAGAATGAGTTGATCTCGAAATCCGACTATTTCTCTTCTACACTTGATGCAAACTGTGAAGATAAAGAGGCTTCTCTTTATGCAGCTACGGCTACTTATTATCTTTCATTGATTACTAAAGGAGAAGAACATCGTCATTATGCTGATTTGACAAAGAAGGCTGCTTATTTTGCTTTGTCATGGTATTATTTATGGGATGTTCCTTTTGCTCAGGGACAAATGTTGGGTGATATCGGTTTGAAAACTCGTGGCTGGGGTAATGTATCCGTAGAGAATAATCATATCGATGTGTTTGTATTTGAATTTGCCTCTGTATTGCAATGGCTATCGAAAGAGTATAATGAACCTCGTTTCTCTGATTTTGCGGAAGTTATCTCAACTTCAATGAGACAACTGTTACCTCATGAAGGACATTTGTGTGGAATTGCTTTGACTGGTTACTATCCGGAAGTAGTACAACACACGAACTGGGATTATGGAAAGAATGGAAAAGGATATTATAACGATATCTTTGCTCCGGGATGGACAGTTGCATCTCTTTGGGAGTTGTTTACTCCGGGACGTGCAGAGAAACTATTGACAAAGTAATCCTCTTGATGGATGGAAAGATAAAGTAATTATACTATGCTTTTGTATAAAAGACAAATTGTATGAATAAACTTCCCTTTATCCTAACAGCCGCAACTGCGGCTGTTAGTGTTTCTGCACTAGCACAGAGTCGGAATGCGGAGAAACCAAACATTATTGTAATCCTGGCAGATGATATGGGATACTCCGATATCGGCTGTTATGGTGGAGAGGTACAAACGCCTAATTTAGATCGATTGGCAAAGAACGGACTTCGTTACCGGCAATTTTATAATGGTGCGAGAAGTTGTCCTACTCGTGCCAGCCTATTAACGGGATTGTATGCTCACCAAGCAGGAATGGGATGGATGGCTGCTGCCGATATGCAGCGTCCGCCTTATCAAGGATACTTGAACAAAGAATGTATGACGATAGCGGAAGTGTTGAAAGGTTCCGGATATAGCACTTATATGAGTGGTAAATGGCATGTAAGTAGTGACCGCCAGAATGAGGGAGGCATTAAAGATAACTGGCCCAATCAGCGAGGATTTGATCGTTTTTATGGTATTGTAGGAGGAGCGGCCAATTACTTTAATACTACTTATAACTATAATAATGATCAATTCCAATCCCCTAAGGATGGAAGTTTCTACTTTACTCATGCTATCAGTGACAGTGCTACGGTCTTTATTCATCGTCATGATTACGAAAAGTCTCCTTTGTTTTTATATCTTGCCTATACAGCTCCACACTGGCCTTTGCATGCCTTGCAAAAGGATATAGATAAGTATGTGGAAGTATATAAAGCAGGCTGGGACCGTTTGCGTGAAGAACGTTTCCGTAAGCAAAAAGCAATGGGGCTGTTTTCGAAAGATGTAAAGCTGCCACCTCGTGATTCAAGAGTTCCTGCATGGGATAGTCTTACAGAAGCAGAGCAGAATGAGTTTGTTATGCGTATGGCAATCTATGCTGCTCAGATAGATGCGATGGATCAAGGCATAGGCAGAGTGATTGATGAACTCCAGAAAAGGGGACAATTAGAGAATACAGTGATTATGTTTCTGAGCGATAATGGAGCATGTGCCGAATTTATCAGTGGAGGCAAAAGGAAAGCGGTTGATGGGATGGAAGATACTTATGAGAGTTACCGCATTAACTGGGCAAACCTGAGTGACACTCCTTATAAAGAGTATAAACATCATACGAATGAAGGAGGAATTGCCACACCGTTGATAGTACACTATCCTGAAGGTATTAAGAAGAAAATGCGTAATTCGTTTATCGACCAGTATGGACATATCACAGACATTATGGCCACTTGTGTTGATCTAGGAAAGGCCGACTATCCACAATCGTATAAAGGACATAAAATTACTCCCATGCAGGGAGTTAGCCTGACTCCGGATTGGCAAGGGAAGAAAGCGGAAAGAGGTAAAACATTCTGGGAACATGAAGCCAATATTGCTGTAAGAGACGGCAAGTGGAAGATTGTCACCAAAGTGATGGAAGGAGAAACCTTTAGCGAAGACTCAATCAAATTGTATGATATAAAAGAAGACCCGACAGAGATGAATGATATCTCCTCGAAATATCCGGAAAAAAAGACAGAACTTTACGCTGCATGGAAACAATGGGCGGCAGAGGTTGGAGCTCTTCCCATGGATACTCGTTTTTATGGCGAACGTCAGCGTGACTACAAACGCGAATGTATAAATGGAGAATTTGAAGATAATTTCGGAGGTTGGGAATGCTCATCCAGCGAGAAAGCGAAAATTAAATTTTCTATTGATACGATGCAAGTTATTTCAGGAAAGAAAGCTGCTAAGATTGAGATACTTAAATCAGGAGATATGCCCAGAATGGGATTCTTGAAATGGGAATTCAATGCGAATAAAAGTGAGAAGGTATCTATTCGTTTTAAAGCGAAATCATTGCAAAAAACAGATATGATTGTCAGACTGGAAACAATGAGGAATTTATCTGTTAAGTATATTGATAAGGTAGTCCCACTTACAGAGGACGTTCAGACTTTTGAATTTGAATCAGAGGAGTTACCTTCGAAGGGAAGTTACCAGTTGGTGTTTTATGTCGGTAAATCGAAAGAAGGTACGATTTGGCTTGACGATATTGAAATGACATTTGGAAGAGATTGATACAGAAATATATAATACTTTAAAAGCTAGTTTATGAGTTGTAATTTGAGAAGACTATTTTATTTGTTGCTATTTTGCAGTTGTGTGCCGTTTGTTTGTTATGGTACAAATAATGATGGAGCACCTCTGATGGATGAATCCTGTGATAAGATATCATCTAATCTACCTATTGCTGATCCTTATATATTGAATTATGATGGTACATATTATGCCTATGGCACACGCGGGAATGGTTTTGAGGTGTATATATCAGATGATTTGAAACATTGGAAACGAGGAGAAAAACTAGCCCTTTCTCCCAAAGACTCTTGGGGAACAAAATGGTACTGGGCTCCTGAAGTATACTATGTAAAGTCGAAAAATAAGTTTTATATGTTTTATTCTGTAGACGAACATATTTGTGTCGCTACTTCAGATAGTCCCGAAGGTCCGTTTGTACAGGATAAGAAGGAACCTATCTGGGACGAAAAAAGTATTGATACCAGTCTGTTCATCGATGATGACGGTACTCCTTATCTCTACTTTGTACGTTTTACAGGTGGAAATGTGATCTGGGTAGCTGAGATGAAATCTGATTTGAAAAGCATTAAGAAGAAAACCCTGAAACAATGCATTAGTGCTGAAGATGGGTGGGAGACGGTTCGTGATAGAGTAGCGGAAGGTCCTTCCATACTTAAAAGGAACGGTATGTATTATTTAATTTATTCAGCGAACCATTATCAAAGCCAGGATTATGCAGTAGGATATGCAACAGCAACGTCACCACTAGGACCTTGGAAAAAATATACCGGAAATCCTATTTTACGGAGAGATCAAAAAGTAGCTTCGGGATTGTTTGGTACGGGACATGGGGCGCCATTTGTTTGCAATGACGGAAGTTATAAATATATCTTTCATGCCCATTGGAGCGAGAGTAAAGTAGCCCCACGTACCTCCTTTATTGCTGATTTTACATTTGCGGATGATGGATCTATCTCCATTGGTGGAGAACTTATTAGACCTGAAGTGGTGAAGTAGTATAGAGTATCTCTTTTTTATTTTGTGCCAAGTATGTATCATTTCATTGGCATAAGTGATACTCTTGATTGTAATTCTTACTCTTTATTTTGATGAGAACTTCTCAGCATTACATATGAGTAATTACTCCCCCTTTGAGTTAAAAAATACTCGTTTTATTGTCACTTGTCACTTTTTTAAGTTAAGTAGTTAATTATCAATGCTGAAATGGTGATAATAACCAGTGATAATAGAGTGACAATAGAAAAAGATCCAAGTTCTATTGTCACTTTGTTATTTTACTATCCTCAGTACTTTTGTATTTTTTCCTTCTGATTTGTGTTATTTTTCTTTCTTTTTACTGGATGTTGTATCTCTTCAATGATAGATAGAAAGAGACAGAACAATCTTTTTATCTTTTTATTTCAGTTGAATAGATTTGGCGTGTAAAATAGCGTAATCCCCTTTATATAAAAGAAATAAACCGTTTGTTTAGTTGTTTTGAAGGTTTAATTAATGGCTTTCTAAGATGATAAAATATCGTTTTACGTACATGGTCCCATGGCTCCACGTACGTGAACCATTGGGTTCACGTACATCATCCGAATAGTTCACGTACGAGAAACGAGGATGTGTACCTTTCAAAAAACAGTAATCGAGCCTTGTCTGTATGTTAAGGTTAGCAGTGTTTGTTCTACTACATACTGTATTGATTGAGTAACAATTCTATTAATTAATAAAAAACAAGTAATGAAATGGTTGCACATTATGGTTTTATGAGAAAATCCGATGAGAATAGAGTGAAAACCTCTAAACTTGACATCTTTAAATTGTATCTTACGACTCGGAGATTATTATTTATTATATACTTAGCGATTGATTATTAGATAATTAATCGATTGAAATAGTAAGATGGAAGTGACAATAGAGATGTCTTGAACTCTTATTGTCACTCTATTGTCACCGACTATTATCACCAATCTGTTATTGATTATCAAAGGTTTAATGCCAAAAAGTGACAAGTGACAATAAATAGCCACTTTATTTTCTCCAAGAGAATATAAATGGATTGTTCTTGAACCTGGTGTATTTAACTGTTATGCAAGAGGTGATATGTTAGTGTTTTCTATAATTGGTATTATGCGGATGTTTTTATATTATTGCTGTATAAGAGTCTTTTGTATCTTACTGAATTTCTGTACATTTGTCGTGTGGAACGATAAGTCGTAATTTGTTCCCTTTTTGTAAATTTAAGTATGGTTTCATAACTTGCTGTTGTGCTCTTTCAAACCTGTTGAATACATGATTATTTTCTTGGTGAAGAAGAAATACTCTATTTTTGGATGATAAAATTAAAACAAACTTATAATATGAAGAGATTATTTGGTTTTTTATTGTTTTGCTATTGCCTTATAGTAATATGTGGTGCCGAAAATCGGGATAGCTCATTTCTGATTAATAAATCTGATGATATTATAGAAGATCGTTTGCCTATCGCTGATCCCTATGTGTTGTTTTATAATGATAAATACTATGCCTATGGTACAAATGTCGAAGGTTTTGAAGTTTATATTTCAGAGGATTTGAAACATTGGAGGCGGGAGAATAAACTGGCATTATCACCGAAAGATTCCTGGGGAACTACATGGTATTGGGCTCCTGAAGTATATTACATAAAGTCTAAAAATAAATTTTATATGTTTTACTCTGTAAATGAGCATATCTGTGTAGCTACTTCGGATAGTCCTACAGGACCTTTTGTACAGGATAAGAAAGAGCCTATCTGGAAGGAGAAAAGTATTGATACCAATCTATTCATTGATGATGACGGTACTCCTTACCTCTACTTTGTGCGTGTTACCAATGGCAATGTTATTTGGGTGGCTGAAATGAATGCAGATTTGAAAAGTATTAAAGAAGAAACTCTGACAGAGTGTGTGAAAGCAGAGACTCCATGGGAGCGTGTACAAGCTAATGTGGCAGAAGGGCCTTCCGTTTTGAAAAAGAACGGTTTGTACTATCTACTTTATTCTGCCAATGATTATAAAAGTAAGGATTATGCGGTAGGTTATGCTACTGCCTCTTCTCCATTCGGACCTTGGAAAAAGTATGATGGAAATCCAATATTGCACAAAGATAAAGACCTTGCTATGAAATTAGTTGGTACGGGACATGGTGCTCCTTTTATGTGTAAAGATGGGAGTTATAAATACATTTTCCATGCTCATTGGAGCCAAGAAAAAATACAACCACGTACCTCTTATTTTAAGAATCTTACTTTCTCTGATGATGGTGTGATAACTATTGGTGGTGATGTAATTAGACCCGTAGTGGTGAAATAAGAAAATTGTTTTGAATGATATATTGAGTTGAAACATATCATAAGATAGTAAAGAGAACAGGTACTTTAAGCATACTTAAAAAGACTCTGTTCTTTTTATTGTTTCATGTGAATATTGGCAATGGTAATTTTCTAAGAAGTCAATACGAATAATAATAGATTAATTAGCTGTTAATACACCCTTGTGGCCTTTACCATAATACCTTCCAATAAAGTTTGCATATAAGCGATAATCGGATTGTCATCCATTTCGTAATCTGTGGTTAATTGCCGCATCTGTAGGAAAGTAACCCATACACTTTTTTTTATCTTCCTGTTTTATTTATGCTATTCTTATCCTGCCCAATTTTCTCTGTCCAGATTGCGATAACCGATTGCTTCTGCCAAGTGATTAGAAAGTATCTGTTCGCAACCTTCCAGATCGGCAATGGTACGTGCTACTTTCAATATACGGTCATAAGCTCTGGCTGATAAATTGAGCCGGTCCATAGCAGTTCTTAATAATTGAAGTCCCTTTTCATCAGGATGCGCATAAGTGGCTAATAATTGGCTATTCATTTGAGCGTTACAATGTACTCCGGGAAAATCCTTATAACGTTTCTCTTGTATTTGTCGTGCTTTCATCACCCGTTCTCGGATTATAGTACTTGCTTCTCCCCGTCGCTGGTCGGAAATTTTGTCGAAAGGAACAGGAACAATTTCTATCTGAATGTCAATCCGGTCGAGTAGTGGACCAGAGATTTTATTTAAGTATTTTTGCACTTGTCCCGGGTTGCAAACACAGGGCTTTGTCGGATGATTGTAATATCCGCAAGGGCAAGGATTCATGGATGCGATCAGCATTAGACTGGCCGGATAATTTATACTGCTTTTGACGCGAGAAATGGTAATGCATCTGTCCTCCAACGGCTGGCGTAATACTTCCAATACACTCCTTGAAAATTCAGGAAGTTCGTCTAGAAATAAAACCCCATTGTGAGCCAAACTGATTTCTCCGGGTTGTGGAAAACTACCTCCTCCTACCATTGCTACTTGTGAGATTGTGTGATGTGGTGCGCGGAATGGGCGTTGTGTAATCAGTGAGGAGTTACGGCCCAATTTTCCTGCCACAGAATGTATTTTTGTTGTTTCCAAACTTTCGCTTAGAGATAGTGGAGGCAAGATAGAAGGTAAGCGTTTAGCCATCATTGATTTACCACTTCCTGGTGCACCTACCATAATTAGGTTGTGTCCTCCGGAAGCAGCTACTTCTAAGGCTCGTTTTACATTCTCTTGGCCTTTGACGTCTGCAAAATCAAATTCAAAGTTACTTTGTTGGGCATAAAATTCTTCCCGTGTATTGACAATTGTCGGCTCTAGTTCCCGTTCATTATTGAAAAACTCGATAACTTCTTTAATATTACTTACTCCATAAACTTTTAGTTGATTAACAACAGCTGCTTCTCTCGCATTTTGTTGTGGAATAATTAATCCCTCGAATCCATCCTCACGTGCTTTGATCGCAATGGGTAAAGCTCCTGTGATGGGCTGAATGCTACCGTCCAGACTGAGTTCACCCATTAATAAGTAGCGTGAAAACTTTTCAGAGGATATCGTCTCACTGGCACCTAAAAGACCGATTGCAAGTGGTAAATCATAAGCAGAACCTTCTTTACGAATGTCAGCAGGGGCCATATTGACTACTAAATTGCTGGTAGGCATTTTATAGCCATTGACTTGCAGTGCAGAGATAATACGTTGATGACTTTCCTTTACCGCAGAATCCGGAAGGCCGACGAGATAAAACATGCAGCCACGAGAGCTGTTTACTTCAATTGTGATGAGTGTTGCATCAATTCCTTGAACAGCCGCTCCGAAAACTTTGATTAACACGATGACTAGCGATTATTTCTTCTTCTTACTATTCTTTTCTTTTTCTTCTGCTTTGGTAACTACCTCTTCCAATTTCTTTCTCAACTCTTGTCCATGCAGATTCTTAGCAACAATTTTTCCTTCTGGTGAGAGTAATACATTTGAAGGTAAATGTTTGATAGAATATTGTTTGGCAATATCTGAATTCAGTCCGTTGAAGTCACATACTTGTTCCCAACTTAAACTATCCCGTTTGATAGCATTTTTCCATTGTTGCTTGTCAATATCGAGAGAAATACCCAGAAGATTTAGGTATTTGCTCTTCTTATATGTTTGATAGAGTGCTTTTAACTCCTTATTGTTCTGCTTGTTAGAAATGCTATCTCCCCATGAAGCCCAAAAGTTGATTAATATATTCTTGTCTTTGAATCCTTCTGATGAGCGGGTGATTTTTTCCCCTTTCTCATTAGGGAGGGTGAAGAATGGAGCATATTTACCTATTTCTGTCTTCTCAGTCTGAGTCATTGTTTCATTCAGACGTTCGATATATGATTTATCTTGCAATACTCCTGTCATGACTTCAATTAATTTTTTAATCTTATTGAAATCAGGTGCGTCTTTTTGAACAAAGTATTTGTCCAATAAATAGAGACTTACGTATGAGGAGTGATGTTGCTGTATAAACTCTTCGGCTTTCTGTTCCAGAACTTCTGCAGAAGGATTTTCCAATTCTCCTACTTCCTTTTGGAATTTAGAAAGCTCTTCATTATATATATTTCCGTCAATAAACAGAATATCCGGATTAGCTATATCTCCTTTTATAGTGATTTTATTACCTTTATCAAAGAAAATAGGGTATTCTATTTGGCGGTTGAATAATAAATAAGCAGAAATGACTGTATCTACTTTGGTTGTAAAGGAGAATTTGTTATCCTTAGCATAAATCGTATCTATCTGGTCATACGATTCGTCCATGCCATATAAGTAAATTGTATCTGTTTCCAGTCCCTTGATCTCTCCAGTGATACTGACTTTATCCGAAGTCTTTTTGCAACCGACTAAACAGATGATTATGAGGATTAAAATACTGCTCTTTTTCATTGCTTTGATTACTTTTCTGCGAAAGTACGGTTTTTTACAGATAAAAAAAAGAATTGCCCGTCATTTGTCATGACAGGCAATTCTTAATATTTAAAATAAGTGATAAATCTCTTATTTAGCAATGCTCATGAAATCTGCGTTAGTGAAGAACTTAGCAAATTCTAAGTCAGTTGCAGCTTTCTTAGCCAATGCAGGTTCTTTAGCAACAGCGCTCTTCAAGCTGCTAATTACCATAGAAGCATTGTTAGTTCTAGCACCCAGAACAGCCATCAAGTAGTCTGTGTAAGCGTCCGGTCTTTGAACGTTAGCCAAAGTGTTTTTAGCTTTGTTGTAGTCTTTAGCCAAGATCTGAGCCAAAGCAGCACTATTAGTCTTAGAGTCACCGAATGAGTTTACTGCTCTTTCGTATTGACCTTGAGCGATGTACAGGTTACCCATTGATTCGCCAAGTTCTTTAGTACCAGCAGCTTTACCGAAGTATGCTTCAGCAGCACCCTTGTCACCCTTCATCAAAGAGATCAAACCTAAGTTCATATTAACTTCAGGAGATGCATTTACGCTAGCAGCTTTCTTGAAGAAAGTTTCAGCTTTGTCAATGTTACCTGCCTGATAAGCCAATTTACCAAGATTGTTGAATGCACGGTAATCGCTTGGGAATTGTTTAGTAGCCTGAGTATAGATAGCTTCTTGTTGAGAAGGATCGTTAGTCAATGTAGCAGCATACAGTAATTCTTCGATATTCAGTTCAGAAGGTTTAGACGAAGCCAATTTAGTGATTTCTTCGTCAGATTTGCCAATGATCTCATAGTTCAAAGTCAAACGAGAACGACGCAATTGAGGCAGAATAGTGTTAGCCAATTCTTTGTATACAGCAGAGATGTTCTTGATTTCGCTTTCTCTTTGAGCAGGATCCTGATACATAGAGATTACACGAAGGATCAATTCTTTATCTTGGATGTTAGATTTAGAAACCAGTTCCTGGAATCCTTCCCAGTCCTGAGCAGTATATTTAGCATCCATAGGAACGTCGATTTTGTCTTTCTTCAAATCTTTGTTCAACAACTTAGTTGTATTTCCTTCACGATTTTCAGCAAGAGTAGTATTTAAACTTACACCACCATCAGGAGAAGCATAGGCAGAAACTTCGATGTTGCTGATTTTTTTGTTTTCAGCAGCATTTACGTTAGCAACTTCTTTGTTGAATTCTTTAGCTTTCTTCAACTCGCTTGAACGGATGTTAGCTTGTTGGATAAGGAACATGATGTTAGATTCATGTTTTTCTTTGATGATACGTTGGAAAGCGTCTTCACCCAAAGCTGGGTTAGCGTTAGCCAAAGTATTGTTTACCAATTCAGAAGTCGAAATCACACCATCAGCGATTTTAACAGCAGGAATAGTAACCACTTTCTTGCCGATAGTAGCCTTGAACTCAAGGTACAATTCTGACTTAGCCATTGCAGGTACATAGTCAAAAGAGGTTTTCATGGTATAGCTACCACCCATCTTATAAGAGATAGTCTGGTCGTTACCTTCAACTTTTTCACCCTGGAATGTAGCTGGCTGACCTTTAGCTTCGCCACCGTTCCATCTCAAAACCGGAGTAACTTCTACTACCGCTTTCTTGTTGAAATACTTTTCAGGGAATTTACCATTAATGGTTGCAGGAACTTTGCCACCAATAGCCTCCAGCACTTGCGGAGTTACAGTGAAGTAATCTGCTGACAATTCACCCATTTTTTTGCTGCAAGAAGAGAATAATGCAACAACCATTGCCATGAGTAAAGGCAAGTACAACTTCTTAGTCATTTTAGGTATAAAATTAAATGTTTGTAATTGAAATTTCGCCTATTTGATCACTTTTTCTGCCTAAGGTAGAAAAAGTAGGGCAAAGATATTAATTCTTAATATAATTATATAGATAAGGTTATGATTTTATCATAATTTAATAAAAACTTCCTCCTTTTTCTTGCCGATACTTAATATTTCGGGGATGATGCTCAATTATCTCACTACGGAGCATATTGCGGTCGATGTGTGTATAGATTTCTGTGGTTGCTATGGATTCGTGTCCGAGCATGCATTGAATAGCTCGTAAATTGGCGCCGCCTTCTAGCAAATGAGTGGCAAAAGAGTGACGGAAAGTATGGGGACTAATGTTCTTGGTAATACCCGCTTCTTGTGATAATTCTTTTATCATATGAAAAACCATGATACGTGATAGAGATTTGCCTCTTCGTTGACTGACGAAGACAAAATCTTCGTAACCTTGCTTAACTTCTATTTGGTTTCGGTCAATAAAATAAAGTTTTATTTCGTTAATTGCCCGGGGAGAGATGGGGACGAGACGTTGCTTGTTACCTTTTCCTTCCACTTTAATAAAACCTTCATCAAAATAAAGGTCAGAAAGTTTGAGATTGACGAGTTCGGATACACGCAGTCCGCAACTATATAGTGTCTCCAGGATAGCCCTGTTTCGTTGTCCTTCTGTTTTGCTGCGATCTACAGTGGAAATGATGGTGTCAATTTCTTCGACAGTTAATACTTCGGGGATCTTGAAGCCTATCTTGGGGCCTTCGAGTAGTTCACTGGGATCAGCTTGCAGATAATCAGATAGAATTAGAAATCGGAAAAAAGACTTGATACCTGATAGAATGCGTGCCTGGGAACGGGGATGAATACCGATGTCATGTAATCCGGCTGTGAAATGTTGAAGATCTGTCAGGCTTACTTCTAAAACATTGATACCTTCAAGGGTCAAGAAACTCATGAGTTTATCCAAGTCGGTAAGATAGGCGTCCAACGTGTTGGGAGATAAAGACTTTTCCAGTTTCAAGTATTGTTGATACTTTCTGATTATCAGCGCTTGTTGTTCCTTCTTTTGCATTTTTTCGTTGATTTCCATTTCTTTTTTCTACCTTTGCTCCGCGAAAATAGGCTGCAACTCAGCAGAATACAAATAAATTTGTTTCTGCATTCGGTTTGCACTATCTTTGCACCTTGAAATATTGTTCTTTGGATGCAAAGGTATTAAAAAAACAGGATTACGTGATGAAGATACAAATTATTAACGGCCCGAACATTAATCTGTTGGGTAAACGTGAACCTTCCATATACGGAAGTGTTACATTTGAAGACTATCTGGCTGAACTTCGTAAAAAGTATGCTGACGTGGAGATCGACTATTTTCAATCGAACATTGAGGGAGAAATGATTGACTGCATTCAGCAAGTCGGATTTGACGTTGATGGGATTATTCTGAATGCAGGTGCATATACGCATACATCCATTGCATTGCAGGATGCCATTCGTTCTGTGACTTCTCCTGTGATAGAGGTGCATATTTCTAATGTGCATAACCGCGAATCCTTCCGGCATGTATCCATGATTGCTTGTGCTTGCAAAGGGGTGATCTGTGGTTTCGGGCTGAACTCTTATCATTTGGCTTTGGAAGCTTTGTTAGAAAATAAATAAGATAATAATATAAATAGGTAAAAAGACTATGTTACTGAAACAGACTAAAATTGTTGCTTCTATTTCGGACAGGCGTTGTGATGTGGATTTTATCAAACAATTGTTTGATGCAGGGATGAATGTGGTACGTATGAATACGGCTCATGCCAGTCGTGAAGGTTTTGAAGCTTTAATTGCAAATGTGCGGGCGGTATCTAACCGTATTGCGATATTAATGGATACAAAAGGCCCTGAAGTGCGTACAACTGCCAATGCTGAGCCGATTCTATATAAAATAGGTGAGAAAGTTAAAATTGTAGGTAATCCGGATTTGGAGACTACCCGCGAGTGTATTGCCGTTTCGTATCCGAACTTTGTGCACGACCTGAATATTGGTGGTACCATTTTGATTGATGACGGTGATTTGGAATTGGAAGTTATTGATAAAACGGCCGATTATCTCCTTTGTGAAGTGAAAAACGAAGCGACTCTGGGAAGTCGTAAGAGTGTAAATGTGCCGGGCGTTCGTATTAATCTTCCTTCATTGACGGAAAAAGATCGTAACAATATTTTGTATGCTATTGAAAAGGATATTGACTTTATAGCGCACTCTTTTGTGCGTAATCGTCAGGATGTGCTTGATATTCGCGCAATATTGGATGCTCATAACAGTGATATCAAGATCATTGCCAAGATTGAAAATCAGGAGGGTGTGGATAATATCGACGAAATTCTTGAAGTGGCTGATGGTGTGATGGTTGCTCGTGGTGACTTAGGTATCGAAGTTCCGCAAGAACGTATCCCGGGAATTCAACGTGTATTGATCCGCAAATGTATATTGGCAAAAAAACCTGTAATCGTTGCTACTCAGATGTTGCATACGATGATTAATAATCCACGTCCAACTCGTGCTGAGGTGACCGATATTGCTAATGCTATTTATTATCGTACAGATGCTTTAATGCTAAGTGGTGAAACGGCTTATGGTAAGTATCCGATTGAAGCGGTGAAGACTATGACCAAGATCGCTGCTCAAGCAGAAAAAGATAAATTGGAAGAAAATGATATCCGTATTCCATTGGACGAAAACAGCAATGATGTTACTGCATTCCTTGCTAAACAGGCTGTGAAGGCTACTTCTAAGTTGAAAATTCGCGCCATCATTACAGATAGTTATAGTGGGCGTACTGCCCGTAACTTAGCAGCTTTTCGTGGTAAATATCCTGTGTTGGCTATCTGCTATAAGGAAAAGACAATGCGTCATCTGGCTCTTTCTTATGGTGTGGAAGCTATCTATATGCCGGAACTTGCCAATGGACAAGAATATTATTTTGCTGCTTTGCGCCGTTTGCTGAAGGAAGAGCGTTTACAACCCGCCGACATGGTAGGCTATCTAAGCAGTGGAAAAGAAGGTACGCAGACTTCCTTCCTCGAAATCAATGTCGTGGAAGATGCGTTGAAGCATGCAGAAGATACTGTGTTACCTAACAATAACCGTTATTTGTAAGGAATAGTTTTATGCAAGAGACTGAATCTATTGACGAATATATTTTGCAGCATATCGATGCGGAAAGCGATTATCTGAAAGCGCTCTACCGGGATACGCATGTGAAACTACTTCGTCCCCGTATGGCTTCCGGGCATTTACAGGGAAGGATGTTGAAAATGTTTGTTGAGATGATTCGGCCTCGGCAGATTTTGGAGATCGGAACGTATAGCGGGTATTCCGCTCTTTGTCTGGCAGAAGGTTTGCAGGCGGGCGGGATGTTGCATACGTTCGAAATCAATGATGAACAAGAAGACTTTACTCGTCCGTGGTTAGAAAATTCTCCGTTTACAGATAAAATCCGTTTCTACATAGGTGATGCTTTGGAACTTGTTCCCGATTTGGGTATCACGTTTGATCTGGCTTTTATCGATGGAGATAAACGCAAATATATAGAATATTATGAGATGACATTGGCACATCTCTCCGACGGTGGTTATATCATTGCTGACAATACGTTATGGGACGGTCATGTACTTGAACAACCCCGTAATACGGATGCGCAGACTATTGGTATAAAAGCATTCAATGACCTGCTTGCCGGTGATGAACGGGTGGAGAAAGTCATTTTACCTTTGCGTGACGGATTGACAATTATAAGAAAAAAGTAAAATTAAGGAGTAAATTTATGGAAACAACCAGACAGAATAAGATTTCTCGCCTGTTGCAAAAAGAACTGAGCGAGATATTCCTGTTACAAACCAAGGCAATGCATGGAACATTGGTATCGGTAAGTGCAGTACGTATCAGTCCGGATATGAGCATTGCTCGTGTTTACCTCAGTGTATTTCCCTCTGAGAAAGCAGAAGAAATGGTGAAAAATATTAATGAAAATATGAGGTCCATCCGTTATGAGCTTGGGACTCGTGTACGTCATCAGTTGCGTATCATCCCAGAACTAAAGTTCTTTGTGGATGATTCTCTGGATTATATCGAAAAGATTGATTCATTGCTGAAGTGAATTTTCCTTTCTACATAGCCAAGCGTTATCTTCTCTCTAAAAAGAAACATAATGCTATTAATGTCATTTCCGGCATTTCTGTGTGTGGAGTAGCCCTTGCTACGCTGGCTTTGGTCTGTACCCTTTCTGTTTTCAACGGATTTCAAGATATGGTAGCTAGCTTTTTCACAGCATTCGATCCGGAACTGAAGATTACTGTTCGTGAAGGTAAAGTGTTTGATGGACAGGATGAACGGATTCGCGCGATTTCTGTATTGCCCGAAATAGATGTCTTTTCAGAATCACTTGAAGAGAATGCAATGGTGCAGTATAAAGATCGTCAGGCTATGGTAGTTCTCAAAGGAGTGGAAGATAACTTTAACCAGCTGACTGAAATTGATAGCCTCCTTTATGGAGCTGGAGAATTTTTACTCCATGATTCTATTGTGGATTATGGGATTATGGGGGTGGAGTTAGTGGCAACACTGGGTACAGGATTGCAATTTGTTGATCCTTTGCAGGTATATCTTCCTAAAAGGAATGTGAAAGTAAATATGGCGAATCCGGGAGCTTCTTTCAATCATGATTACCTTTATTCTCCGGGCATTGTTTTTTCTGTAAATCAGCAGCAATATGATGCTAAATATATTCTTACTTCTCTTGATTTCCTGCGTCATCTATTGGATTATACAACAGAAGTTTCTGCCATTGAACTGAAATTGAAACCAAACGTGAATCTCACTTCCGTACAAGCTAATATAGAGAAAATATTGGGAAGTGATTTTGTAGTGCAAAACCGTTATCAACAACAAGAAGATGTATTTCGTATTATGGAGATTGAGAAATTAGTCTCTTATCTGCTTATGACATTTATTTTAATGATCGCTTGTTTTAATGTGATAGGTTCACTTTCTATGTTGATATTGGATAAGAAAGATGATGTTATCACATTGCGTAGTCTTGGGGTAAGTGATAAAATGATTTCTCGGATATTCTTGTTTGAAGGACGTCTTATCTCTCTTTTCGGTGCTCTTTCTGGTATTATTTTGGGATTGATTTTATGTTTCATCCAAGATAAGTTTGGTATCATTACCCTTGGTGGTGGAAATGGCACTTTTGTGGTAGATGCTTATCCTGTGAGTGTTCATGTCTGGGATATTGTACTTGTTTTTGTGACAGTGTTGGCGGTCGGATTCCTTTCTGTATGGTATCCTGTACGTTACTTAAGTAAGCGCCTTTTATAATATTTTTCTTTTCTTTTGGCTTTAAATAAAAAAGTTCGTATCTGATTTCTTGATACTTGCATCAGATATTAGAAAAAAGTCATCTGTATTAAAGATTATTTCTTTATTTTTGGAACTGAGTAGTGTCATTTAATGGCTAATAAGTAGTATATCATAATTAATTAATACTACTGAAGATCATCTGCATATAGCAAACTAATTAGAATTCTGGAAATATTTAGGTACAAGTTAATATAAAAGATACTTTTATGAATCAATCTGCAATGAAAAGAAAAACAATATGGCAGATATGTCTCTTGTTTTCGCTTATCTTCGTATCTGGACAAACGTCTGCCCAAATAAGTGATGCCATATATACATTCAAGGCAGGCGGTCTGGAACGCACTTACTACCTTCACAAGCCTATTGATTTGGTAAAAGATGCAGCACTCGTTTTTGTACTGCATGGATATGGCGGTAATGCGCGATTTCGTGAACATGCTATTCTAGATTCTTTAGCCGACCGGAAAGGGTTTGCTGTTTGTTATCCGCAGGGGATAAAAGACGGCAGAGGAAAGACTTGTTGGAATGTTGGCTATCCGTTCCAAGAAGATATGACTGTCGATGATGTGGATTTTTTATGTAAACTGGCACGACATTTACAGAAAAAGTATCAGCTGAGTAAAGTAAATACGTTTTGTACCGGGCTTTCGAACGGTGGAGAGATGTGTTATTTGTTGGCGTATGAAAAACCTGATGTTTTTTCTGCTGTGGCTCCCATAGCTGGATTAACTCTGGTCTGGATGAATAAAACACTCAAATGTAGAAAACCGATTTCATTGTTTGAAGTACATGGGACGGAAGACAGGACTTCAGAATGGTGGGGCGATCCAACTAATAAAGGTGGTTGGGGGGCTTATATGGCTGTACCTTTAGCGGTGGGTTACTGGGTTGCACAAAATCATTGTACTTATGAAGTCACAGATACGCTTCTGGTCAAAAAAAACAAAAATGATCACTATGTTATTACCCATAAATATATGGGAGGTGACAATGAAAATGAGGTTTGGCTGTATGAGGTCGTGAATGGTAAACATGGATGGGCCTTGCAAGATTTAAATACATTTGAAGAGATCTGGAGCTTTTTTGAGAGATGTATGAAATAGTCTAAGTTTGATATTGAAAGAATATTTTTGATGGTATGATATTAGAGTTTAATTGATTTAATAAATAGAAAGGCGTAGTTGAGATGTTATTCTCTAATCTACGCCTTCTAATTTTATATTATGGATGGAAGTTATTTTACTTCCCAGGTATCATTGGTCATTAACAGTTCCTGGAAATTGTGATATTTCTTTTTGCTTTTAACTTCCTCGATCTGTTCAGCTATTGCATCGTTGTATGTTGGGGCTTCTATGTCACGAATCACACCCAGTGCAATCGGGAAGTCAGGACCTTCCATCAATGCGAGTTTTAATTGCAATGTGTTATCTTGGCAATGAGCGTCATGTACCAAAATATCTTTTTCTGTTACACCATTCTCACCAAGCTTTACTACTTTCAGACCGAAACCTTCCTGCATCAATCCGAACTCTTTGTTTTCACCAAACAACATCGGTTTGCCATGTTCCAGGTAAATTGCATTCTTGGCACGTCCTTCTTTCGTTGCTACGGAAGCGTGTGTGCCATCGTTGAAAATAACACAGTTCTGAAGAATTTCAACTACTGAAGCGCCTTTATGATGAGCTGCTTTTTTCAACACTTCTACAGTCGCAGCAGCATCTACAGCTACACAGCGTGCAAAGAAACGTCCACGAGCCCCGAATGTGAGTTCTGCCGGACGGAACGGATCTTCTACGGTGCCATAAGGAGAAGATTTACTGACAAATCCACGAGCTGAAGTCGGTGAGTATTGTCCTTTTGTTAGACCATAAATACGATTGTTCAACATAATCATATTTAAGTCGATGTTACGGCGAATAGCGTGGATAAAGTGGTTTCCACCAATTGCCAGACCGTCACCATCTCCGGAAATTTGCCAGATAGTCAAATCCGGATTGGCCACTTTTGCACCAGTTGCAATGGCCGCAGCACGTCCGTGAATAGTATGGAATCCATAAGTATTCACATAGTAAGGTAGACGGGAAGAGCAACCGATACCGGAGATCACGGCAATGTTGTGCGGAGCTACTCCCAGTTCGGCCATAGCTTTATGCAGTGAGTTCAGGAAAGCGTGGTCACCACATCCCGGACACCAGCGAGGTTGGCCTGATTTATAATCTTGCATGGTATATACTGTTTCGCTCATCTCTTATTCCTCCAATAATTTAGTGAATGCATCTATCAATTCTCTTGTAACGAAAGGTTGTCCTTTCACTTGATTGAACTGGCTGATGTTTAATCCGGGTATCTTCATACGCAGATAACCGGCAAACTGTCCCAAGTTCTGTTCTGCCACGATGATTTTTTTGTATTTACGTAGTACGTCGGTTGTATTCTTTGGAAGCGGATTGATGTATTGGAAGTGAGCAAAAGCCACTTTCTTTCCATGATCACGCATAAAGTCCATAGCCAGACGGAGATGTCCGTAAGTTCCTCCCCAACCAACGATCAGTAAATCTGCATCCTCGTCACCTAATACGTTCAATTCTGGGATAGAATCTGCGATCTTATCTACTTTCGCTTGACGAAGGCGTACCATCTTGTCATGGTTTTCCGGTTCAGTGGAGATCGCACCTGTTTCGTTGCTTTTTTCAAGACCACCGATGCGGTGCATAAAACCTTCTGTTCCCGGAACAGCCCAATAACGTACTCCTGTTTTCTCGTTACGTTGGTATGGAGTCCATTTACCAGCCATATCCGGAGTAACGTATGGAGGATTGATGGATGGATATTCATCCAAATTTGGAAGCTTCCAGGCAGCAGAACCGTTAGCGATGAAAGCGTCAGTCAGCAATACCACCGGAGTCATGTGTTCCAATGCTATTTTGGCAGCCATATATGCAGATTCGAAACAGTTAGTTGGAGAAGTTGCGGCGATGACAGGCATCGGGCTTTCACCATTACGTCCGTAAAGTGCTTGTAACAAGTCAGTTTGTTCAGACTTAGTTGGCAGACCGGTAGATGGACCACCACGTTGTACATTTACAATAACCAATGGAAGTTCTCCAATCACAGCAAGGTTCATTGCCTCACTTTTTAGGCAGATACCCGGACCGGATGTTGTTGTAACTGCTAAAGCACCTGCAAAAGCCGCACCAACAGCCGAAGCACAACCTGCGATCTCATCTTCGCATTGTACGGTTTTTATTCCCAGAGATTTATGTTTAGATAATTCGTGCAGAATGTCAGTTGCCGGAGTAATAGGATAGGAACCTAGATAAAGTTCCAAACCAGCCTTTTCAGCAGCTGCAATCAATCCATATGATGTCGCTTTATTACCATTAATATCCGTATAAAGTCCCTTTGACTTTGGAGCCTTACTTTCTATCTTATAAGTAGAAGTAGAAGCGTGTGTATTAGCTCCGTAGTTGTAACCATTGTTTAATACCTTAATATTAGCTTCTGCAATCTCAGGCTTTTTTGCGAACTTCTCACGCAACATCTTTTCTGCTGCTGACAGGTTACGATTGAACAGCCAGCAAACTAATCCGAGTGCGAACATGTTTTTACAACGGAGGATTGTTTTGTTGTCTAGTCCAGAGTCTTTCAGGCTCTCTTTACACATGGAAGAGATAGGAACTTCAAGTACTTCTTGTTTGATGCCTAATTCTTCAAAAGGGTTGTTAGTCGTGAATTTGGCTTTTTCCAGATCTCTGGCTTCAAATGAATCGGAGTCAGTAATGATCAATCCTTGTGGTTTACAGAATTTGATTTGAGTTTTCAGTGCTGACGGATTCATTGCTACTAATACGTGACAACGGTCTCCTGGAGTATATACTTGTCCGGCACCTACATGGATTTGGAAACCGGAAACGCCGGTCAGCGAACCTTGTGGGGCACGGATGTCTGCCGGATAGTCGGGGAATGTACAGATATCATTACCTACTGTTGCCGACACGTTCGAGAAGATGTTACCGGCTAGCTGCATACCGTCGCCGGAGTCGCCGGAGAAACGTACTACTACTTCCTCCAATTCTTTAACCATCATTTCGTCTGCCATAACTTTAATTACTATATTTAATTTAAAAATTGATTTTGCTTTCAATTTGTGAGCGCAAAGGTCGGAAAGTTAATCGAATTATCAAAATAAATCGAACTTTATTGTCCTATTGACGCTAAAGATTTGAAATAACTGAAAGGAACCTGTATTTTTATTCTTGTTAAATCAACAGAAACCTTTATCTTTGCAACCAAAATAGAAACGGCCTTGTAGTTCAACGGATAGAATAGAAGTTTCCTAAACTTTAGATAGGGGTTCGATTCCCCTCGAGGCTACCCTTTGTTATGTGATTTGCTTGATGTGCTGTCACATCTTCTCTTTAATTTAAGTATTTTTCTGTTGTCCATGTCTCTTTAAGGTCTAATTTATTACTATTACAACTATTTTGTGAACATCTTTTCGCTGTAAAGATACTCTTTTTAAATTCAATTTGCGAATAGAATCCTTTTTTATTCTTTAATATATAACGTGAATGTTAATCAACTTGTTTTATTGTAAAATGATTTTGTGTATTCTATTTGTTGAAATTTGTTTTTTTGATAAAGGTAATCTAACTATCTGGAAAAAAAGGGTTTATGTTGCTAAACAGTTAATAATATTTGCATAATGTGTTTTTGTTCCTTAAATTTGTATAGTTGTTTAGCTAAATAACTAATTCGTAGTATTTACATTAAAAAATGAAATGCAGAAAGTATTTATTTTATCTGTAGTATTGTTGGTAATATTAGATGTTACTGGACAAACAAGAATTAAGAAGGATGAGTGTTCAGCTTCAAAGACCTTTATTTTTCCATCTCATTCCAGTGATGGTAAAATTAAATGGGTATTTAAAGGTGGTCAATGTATTTGGATGTTTTATAGAAATGAGAATATTTTGGGTGTTACTTTGACGGTAGAATGTCTTAATTTTTTAGAAAAAGATTCTCAGCGTACTTGTTCATATATAATTCTTCCTATGTTTGAGGCTGATGGTGGCAAATATTGTATATTTGGATATACACCGATAGGCTGGGGTTTTACATTGTCTACAATCTCTGATGCGGCATTTATTACAGCTATTGCTCGTTGGGATCCGTTTGAATCAGATGACTAAGTGATTACTAAAATATAAAGCTTATGAAAAAAATAATTGTTATTGCATTAGTTGTCTTTGCTTATGGGTTGGCTGGTTGTCAATCAAGTGAAAAAACTTCATCGAAAGCTGAAGTAGAAAATGTTGGTAATAAATCTGCAAAGGAATATGTAGAGGATAATACTTATATTGATCTTGACGTAAATTCACTGCATGCGACAATTGCTACGAATGCTACTCGAAGTGGTGCTAAGGGGGATGATATGGCTCGAATGAAAGCAGCTTTATATCGTTTTTACAGCCATGTGAAATTGGAAGAGGAAGGATATGTCTGTGATTTGTCTTCTGCTAATGAGATAAATGTTTCTTCAACCGTATATACGGCTTTATTGAATAATATGAATGATATGAATGCTTCTTATAAAAAGGCTAAGTCGGAAGGAAAAAATGTGGTTGCATTATCTGTTAATAAGGCATATTTAGATTCTTTGTTAGAATAGATTTCAATTGTAAAAATCCCCTTATTTTTATCCAATTTCTCAAATGAAAAAGGATAAAATAAGGGGATTTTTTAAGAGATGCATCAATGAGTATTTCCATTGATACTCTCTTTGCTATATATGATTATTAATCTTCTGTAACTTTCTTACCTTTCATCATATTGTATGCGATCGGAGAAGCAATGAACAATGAAGATAATGTACCGATTACTACACCGAGGATCATTGCAAATGCAAAGCTGCGGATTGAGTCACCACCAAGGATGAAGATACACAACAATACGATCAATGTACTCAATGAAGTATTAATAGTACGCGCCAACGTAGTATTCAAAGAATCATTGAATAACTGACGTTTATCACGTTTCGGATACAAACCGAAGAACTCACGTACACGGTCGAAAATTACCACTTTGTCATTGATAGAGTAACCGATAGCCGTCAGGATAGCACCGATGAATGTTTGGTCGATCTCCAATGAGAACGGCACGAAGCCCCACAACAGTGAGTAAGCACCGATAATCATAATAGTATCACAAGTCAATGCGACAATAGAACCTATACTATAAGCAATGTTGCGGAAACGAATCAGGATGTAAAGGCCGATTGCGAACAATGCCAGAACAACTGACCAGATAGCACCTGTTTTTATGTCATCTGCGATACTTGGACCAACTTTCTGAGAACTAACGATACTACCACCTGTATGATTATCACGATCGATAAAAGTAGCTAAGTTAATATTCTGAGTCAGCAATGGTTTCAGTGTTTCATACAAGAAACTTTCGATTTCAGAATCGACGTTATTTCCTTCATCATCAATACGGTAGTTGGTACTAATACGTACTGTCTTCTTATCTGTACCGATAGCGATAACACTTACGTTAGCTTCACCGAACTTACTTGAAATCAGTTCGCGAACTTGTTCCGGTTCTACCGGGTTTTCGAACTGTACTTTAAAGTTACGTCCACCGGTAAAGTCAATACTTTGGCTTAAGCCACGGTGTGCGAATGAAGTAATACAAGCAAGGATGATTATACTTACAATGATCAACGCTTTCTTGTTGGTTCCCATGAAGTCGAAGTGAGTATTTACCAGCAAGTTTTTAGAAATCTTAGAAGTAAATGTCAAATTCAACCACTTGTCTTTACTCATGAAGTGTTCGTAAACCAAACGAGTCATGAACACAGCTGTAAAGAAGGAAATCAAAATACCGATAATCAAAGTTGTAGCAAAACCACGAATCGGACCTGTACCGAAGTTGAACAGGATGATACCCGTAATAATGGATGTCAAGTTAGAGTCGAAGATTGCAGAGAAGGCGTTAGAGTAACCGTCAGCAAGTGCTTTCTTAACTCCTTTACCAGCTCGTAACTCTTCTTTTGTACGTTCGTAGATAAGCACGTTCGCATCCACTGCCATACCCAAAGCCAACACCATACCGGCAATACCTGACATTGTCAATGCCGCTTGGAAGGAAGAAAGGATACCCAATGTGAAGAAAAAGTTGAGGATTAATGCTCCATTAGCAACCATACCTGGGATAAAGCCATACATGGAACACATATAAATCATCAACAGGATCAGAGCCACAACAAATGAGAAAATACCTGCGTTGATAGATTCCTGACCCAATGACGGACCAACAATATCTTCCTGTACGATGTGAGCTGGAGCTGGCATCTTACCAGATTTCAATACGTTTGCTAAGTCTTTTGTCTGTTCCGGGGTAAAACTTCCGGAGATTTCAGAACGTCCACCTGTGATTTCCTTATCTACACCCGGTGCAGAATATACATAGTTATCAAGTACGATAGCGATGTGTCCTTTTTCGGTAGGGTTTGCTACTTTTTTAGTTAGCTGTGCCCAACGGCGAGCACCATCGTTATTCATTGTCATGGTAACAATTGGTTTACCATACTGGCTGAATTCGTCTTTGGCATCAACGATAACATCACCCTCTAATGGAGCTTTACCGTTACGTTCGGTTAATCTGATACCATATAATTCAAATGTCTGCTTTTTCTTGTCAAAATCAGCGGCAGCTACACCCCATTTCAGGCTAAGGTCTTTCGGGAGTTGTGCTTTCACTTCCGGCATAGCCAGATATTTATTGATCTCAGCAGTGTCCTTATAGTTTGCATAGCCAATTACCGGACCTTGGCCGCTGGTGTTCAATTGAAGAATAGCCAACAATGGATATTGCTTTTTAACTTCTTCTATATTTGCAGCAGTAGCCTTTTCTGTTTTATCTCCTTTCAGTGCAGCTGCAAGGCTGTCGGCAGCGCTGACCGCTTTGGTGCTCGGAGTGGCTGCTGTAAGTTCAGTAGCGGGAATTGTATCAGCAGTGTTTGCAGTTACAGAGTCCGTTGTATTTTTCTGGGTCAGAATAGTACGAAGTTTAGCATCGGCTGATTGCATGGCCGGAAGTAAATCCTTTGCTATATAAGTTTCCCAGAATTCCAGATTGGCAGAACCTTGGAGAAGTTTTCTCACACGTTCAGGTTCTTTGATACCTGGAAGTTCCACCATGATACGTCCCATCTTGTCTTCCAAACTTTGGATATTTGGCTGAACAACACCGAAACGGTCGATACGAGTACGGAGTACGTTGTATGAGTTTTCAACGGCAGCTTTAACTTCTTCTCTCAATACTTTTTCAACTTCTGCATTTGAAGATTTCTGATTGATTTTGTCTTTCAGCTGTTGAGTTGCGAATAGTTCGGATAATTTTGCATCCGGAGCGGCTTTATGGTATTCTCTGACGAATAGAGTGATGATATCGTCTTGGCTATTGATAGCTTGTTTAGCGGCTTCAGCCAATGCTTTGTTGAAAACTTCATCCGGCTTATTGTCAGCTAATGCTCTGATAACATCCGGTACAGAAACTTCAAGGATAACGTTCATACCACCTTTTAGGTCCAAACCTAAACCAATCTCCATCTCACGACATTGTTTCAGCGTCCAGTTACCCAGCCATACCTTCTCATTTGCGAGAGAATCGAGGTAGTCTTGTTCTACTTGAGCGTCACCTTTCGCAATTTCTTTCGCCTTATTTGCATAATGGCGAGTCACGAAGGAGAAGGAGAGGTAGAACACGCATACCAGCGTGAGTAATACCGCAAAAACCTTTACAAATCCTTTGTTTTGCATTTTACTTTTAATTTATGATGATTACTTTTTTAATTTAATTTTCGTTTAATTCTGTCGTATACAAGTTTATTTTGCCGTATACAAGGCTGCAAATATAGTTTTTTTTTCACATTCATGTGTTATAAGCTCTCAAATATTTGATGTTTAAGGGCTTTTTTGCCGAATTATTTCATTCCTCTGTTTTTTAATAGCGGCTCCAGACTGGGCTCTGTCCCACGAAAACTTTTGTAAAGCACCATTGGATTTTCACTATCTCCTTTTTCCAATACGTTGTGGCGGAACAGGTCTGCGGTACTTTTATCAAAAATACCATGTTCTTTGAAAGCTTCAAAAGCATCATTATCCAATACATTAGCCCAGAGATAGCTATAATATCCGGCTGCATATCCGCCAATGATATGGTTGAAGTAAGTCGTGCGGTAACGCGGTGCGATTTCGGGGATTAAACCGAGCTTATCCATTGCTTCTTTTTCATAAGAAAGTATATCCAGATTATTTACATCTGTCAAGGTGTGTAAGTTCATGTCGAGGATGGCGGCTGCAAGTAATTCAGTAGTCATGAATCCCTGATTGAATGTTTTTTGTTCTTGAATTTTTTCAATTATTTCATCGGGGATTATTTCACCGGTCTGGTAATGTTTTGCATACATTTTCAATACTTCCGGTTCGGTTGCCCAATGTTCGTTGATTTGCGAAGGAAGTTCTACGAAATCACGTACAACATTAGTGCCTGAAGTACCTTTATATTCGCATTTAGTCAATAAACCGTGCAATCCATGTCCGAATTCGTGGAACAGTGTTTCTACCTCATCCATCGTTAGTAAAGATGGAGTATTACCTATGGGTTTTGTAAAACTGGCTACGTTACATACTAATGGACGGATTGATCCTTGCTGTTCACGGTAATTACTCATCCATGCACCGCCACTTTTTCCCGGACGAGGAAAATAGTCTACATAGAAAATACCAAGTTGAGATCCGTCTGTATCTTTTACTTCGAAGACTTCTACGTCCGGATGATAAGTTGGAATACCTTTCAATTTGTTTAGTGTAATCCCATAGAGCTTGTTTGCTACTGTGAAAGCACCTTCTCTTACGTTCTCCAGCTTAAAATAGGGTTTAGTCTCTTCTTCGGATAAATCGTATTTTTCTTTCCGCAGTTTCTCTGTGTAATACCACCAATCCCATGCTTCCAATTTTTCTCCTTTACCTTCTTTGTCCATTATTTTTTGGAGATCGATGGCTTCAGCTTTTGCTTTTGGCAGTGCGTAACTCCATAGATTGTTCAAAAGATTCATGACGTTATCGGCATTTTTTGCCATTGTTTCATCCAAAACAAAATTGGCGTAGCAGTCAAATCCTAATAGATTTGCTTTCTCCAGACGAAGAGAAACAATTTTCCGGATTATTTCTTTGTTGTCATTAGAATCGTTATTGTTTCCCCTATTAATGTAGGCCTTATATATCTTCTCCCGGAGAGGGCGATTCTCTGAATATTGCAAGAAAGGCAGACGACTGGCATTGTGCAATGTGAATAGCCATCTATTGGCTTGTCCAGCAGCTTTAGCTTCTTCAGCGGCACTCTGGCGGAACCAATCAGGTAGTCCGGCTAAATCTTCTTCTTTATCCACAAAGAGTTGGAAGGCATTATTTTCATTCAGTATATTGTTACTGAAAGTGATACCGAATGTAGAAAGTTCTTTGTTGATGTCACGAAGTCGGGCTTGTTTATCAGTATTGAGGTTGGCTCCGGAGCGTATAAATCCTTTATATGTTTTTTCTAACAAACGTTTCTGTTCGGACGTGAGATTAAGGGATTCTTTTTGTTGATACACAGCGTTTACACGTTTAAACAACTCTTTGTTTAATGAAATATTGTCTTCGTGTTCAGAGAGTATCGGAGCTAGTTTGATTGAAAGTTCAGTTAGTTGATCGGTGGTTTCAGCATCTGTCATGTTAAAGAAGATAGCACTGACACGATTGAGTATAGGAGCACTATTATCTAATGCTACTATGGTATTTTCGAAATTGGGCGCTTCCGTATTTTCGATGATTGCCTCGATACGATGATTTTGTTCTTCAATACCTTTGAAAAAAGCAGGTTCGTAATGTTCTAATTTTATTTTATCGAATGGAGGAACTCCATTTTCTGTTTGAAACTCTGTGAGAAAGGGATTGCTTTCTGTTTTTGTAGAACAAGAGTAGATCATACAACTTATTGCTAAAATGGTTAGTGTTTTTTTTATCATAATAGGGGATATATTAAAAATCAGTATTTATCATTTGGTTATATAGCACCAGATAGGATAATGGTCTGAATCTTTGATAGAACGGTCTACCGTACAGTTATAGGTTTTCAGATTCGGACTAACAAGGATATTATCTATTCGGAAATAAAATTTATTTTGATTGTAGGAGATACCTAATCCTTTGCCGGATTGCGTAAAGGCATCATTCAAATGTTGTGTGAGTATCCGATGTGTGTAAGAGATGGAGACATCGTTGAAATCGCCACAAGCAATAATAGTAGGATATTTGCTTTCAGTGATAGCGTTGGCAACAGAATCAACTTGTGCGGAGCGGATAGATGAAGCTTCTGCTAGTTTCTTGACGAGTTGGCGGAGTCCAGTTTTCACCTTTTTAGCATTTGGGTCATTAATCATGTCTTCATATATTCCTCTGTCTTCCTTGGTGAGTTTGTTTGATTCCAGGTGATTGTTGATTAGAGTGATGGTGTCCTTATTCACTTTTAATGTGTATTGTATGGAGCCATTGTAGGAACTTTCATAGTTGATAGGACTTGCTGTGAGTATAGGGAATTTTGAAAAACAAGCAAGTTGAGAATCACCCGTTCCAGGTCGGCGAATAGAATAATAGGGGTATGCTTTTAAGGCTTTTTTTATATCTTTTTCTGTCACATACTTTTGATTTCCAGAAGCGTTGTATTCCTGTAAACAAATGATATCTGCACCACTCTCAGACAGGTAGGACAGTATTGGACTTTGTCCGTCCTTCTTTTCCAGATTGTTAAATCCCATTACATTGTAGGAGAGAAGTTTAATACTATTCTCCGGTATGGATTTGTCGGTAAAGTTAATAGGTATATAAGTTCGTATCTGCGAATAGCAGATCAGAAAACCGATAATTGTCAGAATAGTGTAACGGTAATTAATGATTAACCAAAAAATAACAAAGCCGATATTTATAATTAGAAAAATAGGAAATGTTAGTCCCAAGCATGAAGCAAGTGGATGTATTTTCGGATGAAGGTACGGACTATAAGCAGTCAAGATCAACATTCCTACAAAGAATGCGTTGATTGCTAAAATTAAATATGAGACAATTTTGCCAAAATGTTTCATGTTTCTATCTTTTGCTTGCATCAAACAAGCTTTTCTTTTCTTCTGTTGTCAGACTTTCGTAACCGGATTTTTTTAGTTTTTCCAGTATACGGTCTACTTCTTCTGATTGTGCCTTTTTGCGGGCATTGTAATCATAGTCCTTATCACGCGAAGTTTGGCCGCCATAATGCACTTTCATTTTTGGTTTACGCTTCCATGTCTTTTTTTTGAATAAAGACATGAAACTGTCCAGCAATCCATTGATCCATCTGGTTATATCTTTTCCTTTGCTTAGACACGCGGCGAACCAAAGTCCGGCAAGAGCACCTCCCAAGTGGGCAATATGTCCTCCTGCATTGCTTGAAGTAATAAATAACAAGTCAGTTCCTATCACAATTAATGCCAGGTATTTCAGGCGTACTGCGCCAAAAAGGAAAAGTTGTACTCTATAATTGGGTTCCCTGTAAGCGGTAGCTGCTACGATGGCCAATACAGATGCGGAAGCACCTACTAACGTGGAGCCTGAAAGAGCTTGGCTGAAATAAGGGAATATATTGTAAGCAGCCATATAAAGTAAACCACCACAAACTCCTCCTAGTATATATAGACCACGTAAATGTTTTGCAGAAAAGAAATAGAGGAATAAGTTTCCAAACCAATATAACCAAAGCATATTGAACAGGATATGCATAAAACCTGCGTGCATAAACATATAAGTGAAAAGTGACCATGGCTGAAAAATAAACCGGGGAAGGGAAGCCGGTAATGCAAATAGATCAAATATTCCTGTGGCACTTTGGTTGAACAACTGCAAGGATACACTTATTAATGTACCAATAACAAAGATAGCTACATTGATAAAAATCAGTTGGATGAAGATATTTCCTCTTCTGAATGTTTCTTTTAGATCAGCTATAATATGTCCCATTACCTCTACTTTTTTTTCTCCAATATAAAATTAAGATAAGCCCGAATAACATTCCACCCAAATGGGCGAAATGGGCGACATTATCTCCTGCGCTATTGGATAGCCCTGACCATAATTCAATTGCAGCATATCCGATAACAAAAAACTTTGCTTTGATAGGAAAGGGCAACGGGAAAATAAACAATCTATTATTGGGATACAACATACCAAATGCAAGCAAGATGGCATATACGGCTCCCGAAGCACCTACAGTAGTCCAATTGTTGAGGTAACTCTGTACAGTCATATTGGTAATACCTCCTACTAGATTTCTTACAGGAATCATGTCTGATAGCTGTAACTGTGAAAGATCACCGGCTGCATAAGTAGCAAATTGAACGCCTTCCTGAATAAGCCCTGCACCAATACCACAAGCGATATAATAAAACAAAAAACGTTTAGGTCCCCAAGTTTGTTCGAGAATCGGGCCGAACATAAATAAGGCGAACATATTAAAAAAGATGTGGAGGAATCCAGCATGCATAAACATATAAGTTATAAGTTGTGCCGGATTGAAATCGCTTGCGAGGAAAAAATGTAATCCTAGATAATTAGTTAAATCGATGCCGTAGCGTTGGGCAACAATCGTTCCAAAAAATATAAGTATATTGATAATTATCAGGTTTTTAGTTACAGTTGGCATCATTTTGATTTCTGATTATTTATAGTTTAAATGCAAAAGTACGAATAAATTCTGTTTTAAAGCATGAAAATGATATCCTATTAGCTCTTTTTCAATAAATTGCTGCGTTTTTTTGATGTTTTTATTTGATATGTTGTTTTGTTCGTCTATATTTGTAAGGTACTTGTGAGAAATCTTTTGTGTAACATATATATTAATTAATCATTTTACGTATCATGAATAAGTCTGAACTTATTAGTGCAATGGCTGCTGAAGCTCAAATGAGTAAAGCCGATGCAAAGAGAGCTCTTGAGGCTTTCATCACTTCAGTTACTAATGCTATGAAAGCTGGTGACAAAGTATCTTTGGTTGGTTTTGGAACTTTCGCTGTTAGTGAAAGAGCTGCAAGAACCGGTATTAATCCTTCTACAAAGGCAAGTATTACTATTCCTGCTAAGAAAGTAGCTAAATTTAAACCGGGTGCTGAACTGTCTGCAGCTGTTGAATGAGATATATAGTTGAAAGAAATTAAAAAGAGGAGGCGCATTACGTCTCCTTTTTTTTGTATCTTTGCGCACAAGAAACAACTTGATTATGAAGATAGAAGATAAACTTGTAGCGTCCGTTATCAACGGACTGAAAGCACTTTACGGTCAGGAAGTGCCTGGGAAGATGGTACAGTTGCAAAAGACCAAGAAAGAATTTGAGGGACATCTGACATTAGTCGTATTCCCATTCTTGAAAATGTCAAGAAAAGGACCGGAGCAGACAGCTCAGGAAATAGGTGAATATTTAAAGGCAAATGAACCGGCTGTAGCAGCTTTTAATGTAATAAAAGGTTTTCTGAACCTGACTATTGCTTCAGCTACTTGGATTGAATTGCTTAATGGAATTCAAGCTGACGAACAATATGGTTTGGTAAAGGCTACAGAAAACTCTCCGTTAGTAATGATTGAGTATTCTTCTCCGAATACGAACAAACCGCTACACTTGGGGCATGTACGTAATAATCTTTTGGGAAATGCATTGGCCAATATTGTTGCTGCGAATGGTAATAAAGTTATCAAAACAAATATTGTGAACGATCGTGGAATCCATATTTGTAAATCTATGTTGGCATGGAAAAAATATGGAAATGGCGAGAATCCCGAAAATTCCGGCAAAAAAGGAGATCATCTGGTTGGTGATTATTATGTTTCTTTCGATAAACACTATAAGGCAGAAATTGCGGAGTTAATGGCAAAAGGCATGACGAAAGAAGAGGCGGAAGCTGCTTCTCCATTAATGCAAGAGGCTCGTGAGATGCTTGTTAAGTGGGAGGCTGCCGATCCGGAAGTTCGTGCTTTGTGGACAATGATGAATAATTGGGTATATGCCGGATTTGATGAAACCTACAAAAAGATGGGCGTTAGCTTTGATAAAATATATTATGAATCCAATACATATCTTGAAGGGAAAGAGAAAGTAATGGAAGGTCTGGAGAAAGGTTTTTTCTTTAAAAAAGAAGATGGTTCTGTCTGGGCTGACTTGACAGCAGAAGGATTGGATCATAAACTTCTTCTTCGTGGCGACGGAACATCTGTATATATGACTCAGGATATTGGTACTGCTAAACTTCGTTTTGCGGATTATCCGATTGATAAAATGATTTATGTTGTAGGTAATGAGCAGAATTATCATTTTCAGGTACTTTCTATCTTACTTGATAAATTAGGTTTTGAATGGGGGAAGGGTTTGGTACACTTTTCTTATGGAATGGTAGAGTTACCAGAAGGTAAGATGAAATCTCGTGAAGGAACTGTAGTGGATGCAGACGATTTAATGGAAGAAATGATTGCTACAGCAAAAGAAACATCAGAAGAACTTGGTAAATTAGATGGGCTGACAAAAGAAGAAGCAGACGATATTGCTCGTATCGTAGGTTTGGGAGCTTTGAAATATTTTATTCTTAAGGTAGATGCTCGCAAGAATATGACTTTCAATCCGAAGGAATCAATTGACTTTAATGGCAATACCGGGCCTTTTATTCAATATACTTATGCTCGTATTCAATCTGTACTTCGTAAAGCAGAAGAGTCGGGAATTGTGATTCCGAAAGAAATTCCTGCAGGTATTGAATTGAGTGAAAAGGAAGAAGGATTGATTCAAATGGTTGCAGATTTTGCTGCTACTGTGAAACAAGCTGGTGAAGATTATAGTCCTTCTATCATTGCAAATTATACATATGACTTGGTAAAAGAGTATAATCAGTTTTATCATGATTTTAGTATTTTGCGTGAAGAAAATGAAGCGTTGAAAATCTTCCGTATTGCTCTTTCTGTAAATGTTGCTAAGGTTGTTCGTCTAGGAATGGGTTTGTTGGGAATTGAGGTTCCTTCTAGAATGTAGGTCAGTTCTCTGAACAAAAGATACTTTTACGGGGTTTCTTTAATAATATTTATTAAAGGAATCCCGTATGTTTTATTCCTCTCATCCTTTACTTCGGAATAGAAAAGTAAAAACTGCTTCAGTTTCTTATTCTGAATTGTTGTTTGACTTGATTTATGTGTTTTCTGTCACACAACTTTCTCATTATTTATTACACCATCTGACTTGGATTGGTCTGTTACAAGAAACTGTGTTATGGTTTGCTGTTTGGATGCTATGGCAGCATACCATCTGGGTTACAAATTGGTTTGATCCGGATAATCGTCAAATTCGTATTCTTCTTTTTGTTAGTATGTTGATTGGCTTGTTGATGGCTGCTACTATTCCATATGCCTTTACTTATCGAGGACTTATTTTTGCTATTTGTTATGTCTTCATACAAGTGGGACGAACATTTTATGTTATCTATGTATTAGGCAAGCATCATCTTACGGCAAATTTTAGACGAATTATGGGGTGGTTTTGTATATCAGCTTTCTTTTGGATTACAGGAGCTATACTTGGAGGGGATTGGCAGATCTTTTTGTGGATAATAGCAGCTATTTGTGATTATACATCTCCAATGTTTGGATTTGCATTGCCATATTTGGGACGTTCTGATAGTAGAAAGGAGTGGACAATTGAGGGACATCATTTATTAGAGCGGTGTCAATTGTTTGTAATTATAGCTTTTGGTGAAACACTATTGATGACCGGCACTTCTTTGAGTGAAGTTGAAGAATGGACTCCTATAATAATTATCTCTGCGATCATTTCTTTTGTTGGAAGTTTGGCCATGTGGTGGGTTTATTTTGATGTAAGTAGTGAAGCTGGTAGTCGAAAAATACAAGAGGTAAAAGATCCGGGTAAATTGGGATTAATCTATAATGCTATACATATTGTGTTAGTAGGTGCATTAATAATCTGTGCGGTAGGCGATGAATTGATTGTGGCGCATCCAGAGCAAGAAATGGATACAGAAGTTGTTTTTGTACTGATTATTGGGCCGATAATCTATATTTTAGCAAATAGTGCTTATAAATATGTTACTTGTCGTATCATACCATTGTCTCATATAATTGCTATTGGAGTCTTGATCTTATTGTTTTTGGGTGCTTATCATCTTTCTTTGTTGTTGATAAATATAATAATAACGTCAGTTTTTATCTTTATGATTGTTTGTGATGTATTATGTCCAAATATAGGTGGTAAGATAAATGAAAAGAAAAATTGGTGTTAAAAATAGACTGTCTCAAAATAAAGTCCAATTTTTTGTGAGCTCTATTTTGAGACAGTCTACTTTTATATTGTGAATATTCTCTATTTTGCTGTTATAACCTTTGACATGTTAGGAGACTGCCACCAAGTACTCTCCTTGGCTCCAAAACTGGATGCCCAAGCTTCAAACTTTGGATATGCTTCTTTAATGCTTGTTTTTTCAATTGGAATAAGGAAATCTTTTCCTTTTGTAGTTCCTATACTAACACCACTAAGTTGAAGTCCTGTTGGCAAATTCTCATCATTTACATAATATAGTCCTATTTCTGGATTAGATTTATCAAATTTATCATTGAAATATGAACGATCCATCTTCTGAGTTGGAGGGAATTTTACGATATGTGCTTCTTTGCCACGCTCTATATTGCTGGAAATGATAATAAAAGGATTTAAGTTGAATTTGCTGTAAATCTTTTCCCAATGTTCACTATTAAAGAAAGGTGTAAAGGCTTGTTCCGGTAATTTCTCCTTTACAATATCCATTGTGACTGTAAAAGTCTTATTCAAAGCAGTTTTTATATCATCAAATAGGATGATGGTTGGATAATCTTGTCCGGGTTCCAATTTTTGTCCTTCCATGAATTTAGAGGTAATTCCTTCGGATTCAATGGTAATTTTGACTATATCGCTATTGGAAATGCCAGTGAGTTGGTATCCGAATCCATTTTGCGTTGTCGCACCGTTATGTTTAGGAACGAATGTATCTACTATCTTTTGTACTTTTCCAGTCAAGACATTTTTATAAATATCACGTTTATATTCTATAATCATATCATTCATGTCGTAGTCGCCTTTGGCTGGCCAGTAGTCTTCGAATGACAATATACCTCTGGAAGAAGTATATAGATCTCCAAGTGGTGCATCAGGCAGATCTTCTACACCATCAGTTTCAATGGACTTTCCATCAGAAAAATCAAGATAAAAGACAGCATCGCCGAAATTTCCTTGTTTGGTATTATCAGTAGGTGCGAAGTTAGTAGCGTCTTCCATTCCAAAAACGACCACCTGTCCCGACTTGTCTTTTAGAGCTATAGTGCGGTGTTCGCCACTATTGTTCAGTTCACGAATAGAATAGAACGTACGTTTATTGTTGAGTATCTTGGAATTATTCCGGTCAAAGGAAGAGTCCAACATAAACCATGCGATACTTACTCCTGCAGGAAATTCATCTACAAATTCTGTTCCGTTCCAGTATTTCAATTCTACTCTATCACCTGTGTACATGCTACCAGCAGTACTACTCGAATTACATACTGTAGTTGATATACGTGGATAGGCAATAATTGGGGTGATATTAGAAGCATCAGTCGGCTTTTGATTAGTAGGATAAGTAAAGTATCCCACAGTATTCTGTTTTGTAGCTGTGCTGGTAAGCATAACCAACCCTATTTTGGTAGGCTTGACAATATTGATTTCTATATTTACATCATCTCCTACATATTGTGGATAAATATTTTCCATTTTGCACTTCCTCCTGGTTTGATGAACACTTCGCGGATGTCATACAAAAGTTGGTTCTCAATTTCTGTTGTTACAGGAGAAAGATAAGTTGGGCATCCTATTTTGGTCCAGTCACCTAAAATTTTGTATTTATCAGGATATTCGTAATTACTTTCCGTTATGCTTCTGATTTTATTGTTTGTACTTTTCAGGTTCTGCTTGAAAGTATCTTGATCAAAGGAAATCTTGCCATTCACAATTGGTATTTTGATTGGACTGATTGTTCCAATGAAGTCTGAATAAAGATATAATTCCGTAAGAAAAGACGGGATGGATATGTCACCATTGAAAGCGCCATTTTTGTCAGTACTTCCGCGATAAACCGGTTCTTCTTCTGTTTTTATGAGATTACCGTTTTCGTCTTCTGAAAGTGGATTTTTAGCATATAACTCAAAAACTACTTGATAGTTTTTAAAATCATAGGATAAATCTACATTGCAATTAGAGGATGTTGTATATCCGAAGTATGTATCAACTGATTTAGTTTCCGGTGCTTGATACAAATCCTTCTCGATGCAACTGGATAATGGAATTAAGCATATAATTCCGTAAATTACTGCTGTGATTTTTTTTGTTAGCATAATCGTTTGTTTGTTTGTTAAACTTGTATATTTAATGTTCCCACTTCTTAGCTTACAAATATACGAATAATAGTGTAAATAAACAAAATATATTATATGTAAAATGCTAAAATTTAGTATTATAGATCGGTAGAAAGAAAAAAGGTCGGTAAACTGGACATCTCTAAGTTTACCGACCTTTTTATAAGCATACTATTTCAAATTTTATTTCTTTTTGGCGGTGGTAGCTTTAGCCTTCGTTTGGGACTTTGCCTTTGCTTTAGGTTCATCTTTGGGGTTCTCTTTTACCTTTGCATTAGGTTTTACCTTTGGATTAGCAAGTGTCTCAGCTTCTTTCTCTTCCTGTATTTTAATAAGCCCCATACAACTTTCTAAATTCAGATCTTGTGGAACAATGTCTTTAGGAATCTTATAGTTTTTACCTTTATAAGTAATGTAAGGTCCATAACGCCCGTTCAGAATCTCGAGCTCAGTTTCTTCTTCAAACTTCTTGATATGGCGTTCAGCTTCTTTCATACGTTTCTCTAAGATCAGTTGCTCTGCCTCTTCAAGTGTGATTTTCATCGGATCAAGTGTTTTCGGAAGTGATACATATACCTTATTATGTTGTATATAAGGGCCAAAACGACCTGCACCAACAGAAACTGTTACTCCTTCATATTCACCAATAGTACGTGGTAATTTAAATAAATCGAGTGCCTCCTCCAATGTGATCGTCTCTAAGGATTGTCCCTTCTTCATTGCAGCGAAACGTGGTTTTTCTTCGTCATCCACTGTTCCTATCTGTACTACAGGTCCGAAACGGCCTATTTTTACAGAAACAGTTTTTCCCGTTCCCGGTTCTTCTCCCAAAATACGTTCTCCGACTTTGTGTTCTGTTTTAATAGACAACGTTTTTTCTACAGATGGATGAAATTGTTCATAGAAGTTTTTCATAATAGAAGTCCACTGTACATCTCCTTCTGCTATTTCGTCGAATTCTTTTTCTACGTTTGCAGTAAAGTTGTAATCTAGGATATCCGGAAAATATTCAGTAAGGAAATCGTTTACTACTGTTCCCGTATCTGTTGGGAAAAGCTTGGCCTTTTCTGTACCGGTAATTTCAGAGTTGGTCTCATCGTGAATTTGATTGTTTTTTAAAGTCAGTACATTGAAGGTACGTTTTTCGCCTTCTTTATTACCTTTTTCTACATATTCGCGCTGTTGAATGGTAGAAATGGTAGGAGCATAAGTAGAAGGACGTCCGATACCTAACTCTTCCAGCTTACGCACAAGGCTTGCTTCAGTATAGCGAGGTGGACGTTGAGTGAAACGTTCTGTTGCCATGATAGGACCTTGTTCCAATTTCTGGCCTTTGGTTAAAGGGGGCAATAAATGACTTTCATCTTCTTGTTCATTATCATCATCATAAGATTCGCGATATACACGCAAAAAACCGTCAAATTTGATTACCTCACCAGTTGCAGTAAAAAAGTCACTGCTATTAGTGATTGAAATATTAGCTGTCGTTTTTTCAAGTTCAGCATCGGCCATTTGTGAAGCAATAGTACGCTTCCAGATTAAGCTGTATAGTTTTTTCTCTTGTGAACTACCTTCAATAGATTGGTGTTCCATATAGGTAGGACGAATTGCTTCGTGTGCCTCCTGAGCTCCTTTGGTCTTTGTTTCAAAATGGCGGGGGTGTACATAACGTTCACCCATCATTTGAATAATAGCTTCCTTGCTACTTGTAGTTGCATATTCCGATAGATTCACAGAGTCGGTACGCATATAAGTGATAAGTCCTGATTCATATAGGCGTTGTGCGATCATCATCGTTTGCGCTACTGTATAACCTAACTTGCGTGCAGCTTCCTGTTGCAGCGTAGAAGTAGTGAATGGAGCAGGAGGTGTTTTCTTTATTGGACGTGTGCTAATGTCATCAATAGTGAAAGTTGCCCCTTGACAAACGTTGAGAAAAGCTTTTGCTTCTTCCTTCGTTTTGATGCGACGGGCTAACTCGGCTTTCATCTCAACCAGTTTCCCATCCGTATCCGGAACCAAAAAAATAGCAGTAACACGATAAGACGCTTCTGTTTTGAAAGCATGAATTTCTCGTTCGCGTTCTACAATCAGGCGGACAGCTACAGATTGTACACGCCCAGCGGATAAAGCAGGTTTTACTTTTCTCCAAAGTACAGGAGATAATTCGAAACCTACAATTCGGTCTAAGATCCTTCGTGCCTGTTGGGCATTCACGAGGTTCAGGTCAATATCACGTGGTTGTTCAATTGCTTTTAAAATAGCCGTCTTCGTAATTTCATGGAAGACGATTCGTTTAGTGTTTTCCGGTTTTAATTTTAAGACTTCATACAGATGCCATGCAATAGCTTCTCCCTCGCGGTCCTCATCGGATGCGAGCCATACTGTTGTTGCATTTGCTGCCTCTGCTTTCAGCGTATTAACCAGAGTCTTTTTGTCTGCCGGAATTTCGTAATCAGGATTGAAGTTCTTTTCTACGTCAATACTGAACTCTTTTTTCTTCAGATCGCGTATATGTCCGTAACTTGAAAGGACTTTAAAATCTTTCCCAAGAAACTTCTCAATTGTTTTAGCTTTTGCCGGAGACTCGACAATGACAAGGTTTTTTTGCATAATTATTTCTTTTATAATGGCTTGTACCATAATATTCGGAGCAAAAGTAAAAAAAAAGATTTTCCTTACCTTATATTATAAGGAGAAACTATTATTTTTTTAGAAAAAAGGAGGGAGTAATAAGAAATATTGTTGATTAGTGAAAGAGAAATAGGAAATTTCGACGATTTGAGAATAGATTTTAATATAATACATTTTTATTTAAAGAGAATTCTTTATATTTACATCTCAAATATGATATTATTCACTTATGATGAAAATACTATTTAAAATATACGTTTGTTTTTTACTACTTGTTAGTTGTATTCAAATTGTTGAAGCTCAGACTACTTCCTATTATTATAAACAGTTGGGAATAAAAGAAGGACTCTCTCAATCAAGAGTACAGTGTATTTTGAATGATTACAGGGGGTATTTATGGATTGGTACAGAATCGGGATTGAATTGTTATGATCGTGATCATTTAAAACAGTATTTACATCAACCGGGCGATAATAAGACACTAGTTTCTAGTAATATTATTTTTATAGCCGAAGATTCCATTTGTAATCTTTGGGTGGGCACTACTGATGGTATTTGTCTGTATAACAGAGAAAATGATAATTTTACGACTTTGATGAAAGATGGCAATCCCATATATATTGCTTCTTATCTGTTGGTTGAGGGAGGGATCATATTCGGAGGATCAGGAGCTATTTATAAATATGTATATGAGACCAAACAGTTAGAGCCAATGTATTATGCCCAAGATCCCGCTTTATATAATCCTTTTTGGGAGATGGTACGTTATGATGAAGATAATATCCTGCTAAATTCTCGTTGGCATGGAATTTATTCATTCAACATAGCAACTCGTGAATTTAATAAAGTCACAGCATTTAATCAGAAGAACTATACCAGCATTTACTTAGATTCTCATAAACGCTTATGGCTTAGCGCATATGGTAATGGTTTGTATTGTTATCAAAATGAAGAACTACTTAAACATTTTACGACACTCAATTCTCCTTTGACGTATGATGTAATTCATGATATCACAGAAAGAGATGACCAGCTTTGGGTGGCGACTGACGGGGGTGGAATTAATATGATTAATTTGAATGATTTTTCATTCTCTAACATACAACAAACTGAGGGGGATATCCATTCATTTCCTGCTAATACAATTTATCGTTTGTATGTAGACCCAGTAGACAATATGTGGGCAGGAAGTATACGAAATGGTTTGATTGGTATTAAAAATGTATATGCCCGATCTTATGAATATGTACCATTCGGTAATTTGCATGGATTGAGTAATCGGACAATAAATTGTTTTTTTCAGGATAGCGATGGGATTATTTGGATAGGAACAGATGGTGGTGGTATCAATCGTTTTGACGCAGTAACATCCACTTTTAAACATTACCCTTTCACTAAGTATGAAAAAATTGTTTCCATTGTTGAATATAATTCGGACGAGTTGTTGTTTTCCTCCTTTAATAAAGGACTTTATCTCTTTAATAAGCATACAGGACAGCATCATCCTTTTGTACTTATGAACAAGGAAATGAATGCTCAGACTTGTATTAATGGTTTTTCAGTCTACATCCAGCGAATATCGGAAAATAAGATTCTTTTTAGTGCACAACATGTATTTGTTTATGATATCCATACTCGGAAATTTACAATTGTAGCAACGATGGGAAAGGAATATGAGCGCACTTCTCCGGGAATAATTACTACGGTGGGAAATAAAACATATCTTACGGATTTGAAAAATATTTGTGTGTATGATGCTTCTGAAGAAACTTTTAAAACACTTTATCAGGGAGAGTATGTAATAAATGATGCTTGTATGGACCAGAATGGTACTTTCTGGTTAGCTACTGTCGGTGGGGTACTGCACTATGATCCTCGAACGGGAAAAAGTGGCTTTGTAGAAACTGGTTTATTTCAGGAAGCGACTTCTGTTATATCGGATAATCAAGGACGTATTTGGATCGGTACGCGGCGCCATCTATATGTATATTCTTCATTGACTCAGAATTTTGTTATTTTGGATGAGGTAGATGGTGTTTTACCTAATGAATATCTTTTTAATGCTGCCCTTCTCGCGAAAAATGGAGATATATTGATGGGAGGAACTGAAGGGATGACTTTGATAGATCCTGCCATCCATTTTGAAGCGAATGTAAATTATACTATAGAACTATTGGATGTGTTATTAAACGGTTTACCTGTTTCGTTGGAAGAAAAACAAAATGTCACTACTGAATCAATTAAAGTTCCATGGAATTTTTCTTCTCTTCAATTAAAAGTATTGCTAAATGAAAATGATGTATTTCGTAAAAATAGATTTCGTTTTCATATCGAGGGGTATGAACAAGAATTGACACAGTCAAATTCTAATTCTTTGATTATAAATTATCTTCCTATTGGGGAATATACAATAACAGCCTCTTATTATACCCGTAAAGGAGAGTGGGGGCCTAAACAGCAAATTCTTCATCTAATTGTTACCCCACCTTGGTGGAAAACGGATTGGTTCTACATGGGTTTAAGCATATTGTTTTGTTTGTTAGCTTATGGAGTTATGTATTCTTTTTATCGTAAAAAGAAAATCAAACAAAAACGTGAAATCATGCGATTGAAAAACAAGATGTATGAAGAAAAGATTAATTTTCTGACCAATATCAGTCACGAACTTCGTACCCCATTGACACTGATTTGTGCACCATTAAAACGTATACTTAATCATGAAACTGAAGAAAGTGATGTGAATAGGTTGTTGGTTTCGATTTATAAACAAGCACATCAGATGAAAGGTATAATTGATATGGTACTAGATGTGAGAAAGTTGGAGGAGGGGAAAGAAATGTTACATATTCTACCACATTCTTTGAATGAGTGGGTACGTTCTGTGGGAGATAAATTTACCTTTGAGTTTGAGTCTAAAGGAATTAAAATAGAATATAAGTTGGATGAAAAGATTAAGGAAGTTCCTTTTGACAAGAGTAAATGTGAATTTGTTCTTTCTAATTTCTTGATGAATGCATTGAAATTCAGTGAATCAGGTACTACTACCACTATTATTACCAGTCTTTCACCAGAAAAAGATTGGATCAGAGTGTCTGTACAAGATGAAGGCATGGGACTGACGTTAGTAGATATGAATTCTCTATTTTCTAATTTTTATCAAGGATCTCACGAAAAGGGTGGAAGTGGTATTGGTTTATCCTATGCAAAAAGTCTGATTAATCATCATAAAGGGAAAGTAGGGGCATCTAATGCGTCAGGACATGGAGCAGTCTTTTATTTTGAGCTTCCGCTTTTTACTAATGCACATGGTCAGCTAGCTCCTATTTCTGCGGAAGTTCCAGAAGATGTTGAGGTTAGGGAGGCAGGTAGTATTGATTATACATTCTTACAGAAATATTCAGTGATAGTAGTGGAGGATACTGCTGATTTACGAAATTATTTAAAGGAGACACTAGGTAGTTATTTTGCTCGGGTGTATGTAGCTAAGGATGGGAAAGATGGACTGGAACTGATTAAACAACGTTTGCCAGACATAATTATAAGTGATGTGATGATGCCTCGCATGAATGGATTTGAGCTTTGTAGAGAAGTAAAAACTAATCTGGATATCAGCCACATTCCTTTTATTTTGTTGACTGCTTATCATAATTCGCAGAATATGTATACCGGATATAAAACGGGAGCGGATATCTTTTTGCCTAAGCCTTTTGAGGTAGATAGCTTATTGGCATTGGCATATAATCAACTGAGACTTCGTGAACAAATACGGAAGAGATATATAGATGATAAACTATTATCTCATAAAGAAATTAGTTTTAGCAATGCGGATGAGGCTTTCCTTTTAAAATTGAATGCGATTATTGAAGAGAATATGAGCAATCCGGAGTTAGGTGTGGCATTCTTGGCTACAAATATGTGTATAAGTCGTTCTTTATTATTCAATAAGATAAAAGCGATTACTGGAATGGGAATTATTGATTATGTGAATAAACTACGTATTGATAAATCTGTTGTCTTGTTGACTACTACTACTATGAATATTACTGAAATCTCGGAGGTTGTAGGCTTTTCTTCTTTGCGTTATTTTAGTAAAGTGTTCAAAGCTATAAAAGGAGAGATACCTTCTGCATATAGAAAGCAGGATAAGTAAATTACAGATGTATAATGTATCTCTTATTCCTTGTTTACAATCAGTATGCTTTCTCATAATAATGAGTATTTATTCTCAATATGGTGGGAATTTTTTCTCATCACATTGAGAATAAATTGATAAAAATAAGAATATCTTATGGTATTAAAGCCATTTAATTTATTTATTTTTTCAGATAAGCAGCTATGTATCGTGTTTAGCGCGAAAGTATAATTGTTTCGCCTACCGCTTTTATTAATTTTAGATTTTGATTATTATTGTGAGCATCTTGAAACAGCTGCCAGATCATTACACCTGCATATCCGTTTTCTTTTACGAATTTACATTTCTTGCGTATAGTCGGTTGCCCGTTATAGTAAGTTTTATCTATCACATCAAGTTCTGCCGCTTTGGTACCAAGGCGTTCTAGAATTGCGTGATAACGTATTCCTCGGACATTATCCACTATATCTTTCAGACTTTCATCCCAAGAATATCCATAGAAAGGTAATCCGCCGACGATTTTATCTTTAGATGCCATGCATACTGTATTCCAGTATTCCAAATCTTTCACAAAGTCATCATAAGAGGCATGTTGAGTAGGGGTCTCTGTGAATGCTCCACGATCGTAACTCATAAGATTTATATAATCGAAATACTGTTGCCACTCAGTCCCATAGTTGAGCCATCGGCTATTTACAGCACAAGTCATGAGCATCTCTTTGGCTTTTGCATCATATAAACTTTTGGCGAAGACCAACAGTGAGGGAAAATAGACGTCCCACTTATCGTACTCTTCATAATCAATGTCAAATCCATCCAATTCATACTCTTTGGTGAATGCAACGATTTGCTTAACCAACTCTTTTCTTGCTTTCGGGTCATTAATAGCAGCTGTGAATTCACCTTTGCCGTTCTTGGCAAGTGAAATCAGGACCTTGACATTATGTTTACGAGCTGTTTCACGTACCTCTTGAATCCTGTCACGAATTGACTCAACATTAAGTGTGCCGTCAGCCTTTACTCTGGCAAAGCTCATATTGATATGTGTCAGGTACTTCCATTCTATGGAAGAGAATTGAGTCTTAAATTCCCCATCGTCTAGTGGCAGATAACCAATGACTACTTGCTGTACTTTTTCCGGTTGAGTTTCCGGAATCTCTGGAATTGGTAAAATGTTGGCACCGGAAGAGGTAGATGTACAACTCATAATAAAAATACAGATTACGATTGATAATGTTTGTAATAAACGTGTCATAATAAATGTGAGTTAAGTTAATATTTATTCTATTTGATTCTTTATAACCAGACAACTTTCCCGTTTTTATAAATAAAAATACGATGATGTTCCTGAATCCTTTTTCCGGGATTTATAAGTCTTAATAAGGCATTTTTAGGAACATGATCAAAGAGAAGGCAATTGCTGTTTCCTTCTTTACGTTCTATGGGTTGCCATCCGTTTTCCCAATAGTGTAGTTCATATATATTTGATTTGCCAAGCCATGATCTGATGTAGGGGGTTATTCCTATGGCAGATAGATTATATTCATTGTTTAAATCGAAGTCAATGTATCTTTTCGGAGTCTCTCCGCTAAAAGTGGTATCACTAAATCCATCAATAAGCATTTCTGGCTTTTCATTCTTATTATTACCCGACAAAGCAGAGATGATTTTTATATGGGTAATTTGTTGGTCTGTGCCATAGAATGAAAGTTCTCCTAACGCAATGCTCGAAGAAGGTAGGTAAAGTCTAACAAATCGATAGGATGTTGTGTCTTTTATATAGAAGAGCTGATGTTCGATCTGTAATGTATCATTGATAATACATAATAATTTATCTTTTTTCCCATTCTTTATTCCCCAGAGTTCACTTCCTATTAGTGATGTAAGATACTTCCTGTTCTCATTGAAAGGTACTTGTCCACCATAATTACGAATAACCACTTGTTCTTTTTCTGTACTTGGAGACAAATATTGTATGGTACCGTCTGTTTTTAATAGGAAAGGGTCACCTGCGGGTATATTCATGCCTTTTGTGTAATAAGTGGGGAGATAAACAATATCTTTTCCCATTTTATCGAAGGTCACGAGATTACCTTCAACTTTACCCCATTGAATCGGAGTCCAGTTTTGAAAGCTGTACACAGATAAATAAGCATAATGAGGAATGGATTTCATAGAATCAATGTTTATTTTGACTTCTACGTCCTGAGTCTCAAAATATTCGGAAGATACATCCTTTTTCTTTTCATTTTTAAACAGCAAAGGAATATCTTCACGTGCAACTCTACTATCTGCCAGGGGGCCCTCTATATAATTGGTGTATGTCCTGCGGTATACTTTAGCTAGTCTGAATTTACCCCATAGGCTGTCATAAGATTTGTTGTTGTATATACGTTTGTACTTCCAACGGTCATTATCCCAGAATGCTTCGAAAGCATACGATACCCCATTGACGATGATTACGTTCCAGCTATGTCCTCCATTACGGTTACCCCATGCAGGGACAAAATCTATAGCAGTAGCCATGCCCAAGGAAGAAAGTAAGATGGAATTGAACCAGCAACGTTGTTCACACGTACCTGTTTTCACCTTTTCAAAGGCCGGTACGTTTAATAATGGAATTTTGGGAACATAATACGGTGAGTGCTTCATATCTTTATAAAGAAATAATAAAGAATCAGTCTCTTCTATGAAGTTTTTCCCATCTCTGGTATAGAAATCATTATGATGGCGATCATAGAAAAGTTCCCTTGAGTCGTCGATAATTAATTCGTTCTCTCTGCGATAAGGTAGGATATATTCGCAGAATTCATTGAAAGAACATGTGCGGGTGTATATATTTTCCTTCCAAACTTTAAATGCCAGTTCTATCTCGGAAATAAGAGTCGATGCTTTTAAAAATCTCGCATCATCCATCTTTTTTCCAATCAACTCCTCTGAATTTACAAAACAGAAAACCTGCCATAAACTGTCGATTTCTTCTCCGCATTTCTTATTTATCTCATTATTATACTTTTCACAGACATTATAATAAATCTGATAAAATGCGGAGTATGCTTTTTGCATACTTGAATCGATTGCGTATGCCCCAGTCATGTTAGAAATCAAATACTTTGCGGCCTCAAGCTTTAAAGAATCATTCTTATAATATTCTAATACTTTTTGTAGCTCGGAGCGATTTTCTTTGGCTGAAGATAGAACGCTCTCTAATTTACTGTTTCTTTTTGTACATGAAGCGACTAAAAAGAGTACCCATGCGGCATACATATAAAATAACCATTTCTTTTTCATCATATCATATTCTGTTTTTTATTGATTCTATTTCGGCTCTATTGCCCACCATTGATATACATAGTTCAATGTTTTAGCCAGTGGTGTTAGTGTATATTTCAGCCCTACCAGTTTTGTCTCTATTTCACGATAAACTGAGACAGGGACAGTAGTATAAGGAGTTTGATTTGGAAAGTCGAAATAAAGTTCGCTAATTTTTCCCGTTTCAGAATTGATACTGATTATTATAAATAGTTCGTATCCTTTCATTTTTCCTTTGTAACTACCGAAAGCGTCATTTATAATGACTTTGTAAATTGAATCGATATATGCGTAATGTGCATCTTTTACGGTAAAAGGATCAATATCATAATCTTCCGCTTTAATATAAAATGGAGTGTTTGTCCCTTTTTTCATTTGAACTACGTATGTCCATTTGTTCGTACTATTGTATAATTTCACTTTCCCATAGTTGCTCACATCACATTGATATGTATATCACTTTTCATAGAATGCTTTTGTTATTGCATAATAATTTGTTTGCGCATTGATCCTGATATGCTGAAATATGTTATAATAAAGATATATGTTATTCTTATGATATACAATTTACATGATTTGTTCAACAATATATTTTGGACAGTTTATACATTTCAGGATATGTTAGAAGAGGTCAAAATACGTCTAACCTCTTCTAACTGTAACTTTTTGCTCAATTCGAATTAGCTATTTCGGTTCTATTGCCCACCATTGATATACATAGTTCAATGTTTTAGCCAGTGGTGTTAGTGTATACTTCAATCCCACCAGTTTCGTTTCTATTTCTCGATAAACAGAAACAGGAATAGTAACATAAGGGGTATGTTTCATAAAATTGAAATAAAGTTCACTGATTTCTCCTGTTTCGGAACTGATACTGAGTATTATAAAAAGTTCAAATCCTTTCATTTTTCCTTTGTAACTTCCGAATGCGTCATTGACAATAACTTTATAAATTGAGTCGTTATAAATGTCATGTTCATCTTCTACAGTTAAAGGATCAGTATCATAGTCTTCCATTTTAATATAAAATGGAACGTTTGTCCCTTTCTTCATCTGATCTATATATGTCCATTTATTTAGACTGTTGTATAGTGTTATGTCACCGTATGTTGTAACATCGCATTGATATGTAAATCCCTTTTCATGGAATGTCTTAGTCGTTTCATAATAATTCGTTTGGGCTGCAACGAATATTATGTTGAATAGCAAACAATTTAATATAAGTACTTTTTTCATATACATAATTTATTTTGTAATTTTATTTTGATAATATTTTTATAGTATTAAAGTTACTGGTTCCTTTTCTGATATCGAGCCAAGGATAATTGTTTTCAGTATACCCTACTTTTCGAAAGCTTTTGATGACTTTATTTTCTAATATTTCTTGCAATTCGCCTTCATCGATTCCTTGGCGCAATTCTCCATTCTCATCAATACATTTTGCTAATGATCGAGTTACAATCCATCTAGTATCTTTTTTACTTTTCTTTCGCCACCAAATTCGTTCACTTTCAGGTAAGCTATTTATGTAAATTTGTTGTGCAAGATGTGCTTGAACGTCTCTATTTAATGCAGATCCGTTCCATGTTTGTTGTTCAGTATATGATTGGAGAAGATGAAACATTTCATGAAATAGAACTCCACTACTGGCGTCTGTTCTTAATTTGATGGTAGATAGACTAGGATCGAATAGAGAATTACTGTTTTCAACAAACTCAAGAATAATAGTTTTTGAACTTAGTGTTTCTACAAGTTTATTATATAAAGCATTACCGATTGATGTTCCAGTCATTTTATTCAGCATCTTTTCTAATGCTAACCAATTATTTTCCGTCATCTTAGAATTTCGGAATATTGCTTTAGCTTTGGGAGTTTGGGGTATGTAACCACCATTAGTACTTCCTCCACCACCTCCACCATTATGATTATTATTATCCTCAGGATACCATGTTTGACTATTTCCACTTTCGTCATAGTATATGTCTTCACAAACTTCTACAGTTTCCCATTTTGTTTTTTTACGACATTCAATTCCGATTTCAAGACCATATTCAGGGTCTTGATAAACTGTTGGATTACAGTCATTATATTCCACTAGGATATTTTCAAAATGACAAACATGTACTGTAAATCCTCGCGAAGCTGCTTCTGTTTGCATCTGTAACCCCTCTTCAGTTCCCTGTTTGATGGTAGCCACAATTTTTCCATCTTCATATTTCCATCCATTTACCAAACTACCTTCAGGTTCATAGAAGTAGACACTGCCACTAAAATGAGGATCTCTATATAAATAGCTGTTTTCCTCAAAATGTTTAGCAGTCATAAGATACTCATAAGTACCTATGATATGCATTACGAAGTTGATAATTTCACCTGTTTCCAGATTCTTGATGATAACCATTCGTGAAATATTGCGAATCTTTCCAAGTTCAGTCTCTTTATACTTCTCCATCGTTTCGCTATCCATTAAAACCGCACCTCCTTTGTTTAGTAAAGGCACTTCCACGACTTCAAATTTTTCCTTTCGACTTTCGAGACCTTTTTTCCAATGTAGTTTTGACAATAATTCAAATTTGGTATCAACGGAACGTGTAGCAACTACCGGGGTCTGATTAGCCTCATACCAACTTAGTGCGGCATCTAAACTCAATTCCCTGTTTTTACCTTTAATAACTCCATTTGATGTCTTTTGCAAATCCCAATCTGATTCATCCTTTAAACAAGAATACAGAATCAGACAAATGGCAAGAAAACCACCAAAGTAGCAAATTCTACATTTGACTCTTTCTTTTTTCATGTTTTTCTACTCTTTTAGTGAATACTTTTTTAGTTGATTTTCGAAAATCCTTTGTAATTCCCGGTGCATCTCATAGGTCTCAAAACCATATACTTTTACCTTTTCTGTAAGTATTTCGTTTGCTAATTCCACTGCCTCAGGGATGCGTCCTTGACGATGATATAGGAGAGCCAATTTATAACGGGCTTTCTGTCGGGAAGGAACCATATTGTGTGCTGTCCAATAAGCTACTTCGGCATCTTTTAGTTTTCCTGTACGCTGAAAGGCGTCACCTTTAAGGATATAAGTGTGCGTACTTGGATGTAATCTTTCCCAATTGATTATTTTTTCCAGTAATGCGGTGTCTTTTTGGTATTTGTCAAGTGTATGGCAATAATATATCCAAAATACTGTTTCATTTCTCATCGCTGATTCTAAGTGAGATAGATCTTTGATCATCTTTTCTGAGGCTTTATTAATAGTATTTTGGGATATTTGATATAACTCTCGTTGGTTTCGAAGCATTTTTATCAACAGTAATCCTTCCCCTACGATGGCAATGAGGATCACTGCTTTTAGAAGTATGGGGTTGTAAGAAAATTGTTTTATTATATATTTCTTTTGTCTGTTGGACATTTCAGCTAGTGCTATTACTATGATAACCAAAATTGGAAAAGCTTGGTCGGGATAAGAGAAAAATCCCCAGATAAGTCCGGCTATACATATGGTTTTAGCAGATAAAGAACGTATTTCTCTTTCCTTATAGGAAAATATGATGTAGAGTATACCGATGTATAACAGTAATCCGAGTATACCATATTCTACGATCCAGCGTAATGGTTCGTTATAGACGTAATGGTTGTTGTCTGCGAGTTGTTTGTCGCCTATTGTTCCTTTTTCTTGCAGATACTCCCCTTGAAAATGCATATAGTAGGTGTTAAAACCATGAGGGCCGAAACCACTAAAAGGTTTCTCTTTGATCATTTGCGCGGTGACTTTCCAGATCAATACTCTTCCATTAACGGAAGCTGGTTTTAACTGATATAGCCAACATGAAAGGACACCGGTTAATAACAAAGCAAACAATACCCATCGGAGAGAGAATGAGAAACGACGATAAATGGCATAACCAATAATACCCAGTATTGCTATCCAGGCAGAACGACAGTTGGTGAGCCATAATGCGGGTAAAGCCACAGCACATATAAAAATACTCAGAAAGTATAGATGTGTAGGGATTATACTCTTTTTGAAGTATAATAGCGTTATAGTGGGGACAGTCAGTAATAAAGCTAACACTCCGGCATAAATTGTAGGATTGCCATAAGGTCCTGTTATTTCGAAATCGGGGTGGTGGGAAGGAAGTATATGAAGTATTTGCAAATAACCGATGCCTGATAAGATAATAATTGCTGTAAGAATTACACTATAAAGAATTGTGGCATTTAATCCTCCTGTTTGGCGTATACTCCAATATATAATGACTAGAGCAGCATTGGCCAATCCGTAAAGGCTGGAGTGTGGGGGATAAAAGTATATACTGCCTATAGCTATTAAAATGAATAACAAATCGATAACAGTCAGTTGCTGAATAAGCCGATTCTCAGAGAAAAAAGTTGATATTCCGATTAGTATCGATAGTGATATACATGTAAACAGGCATGATTGATGAGGGATATCAAGTATTCCTTTCACTGGATTGAACAACAAGCCCAATATAATAACTCCGGTGAACAAAGATAGTATGTTTTTACTGATTATTATCATCGATGTTCCTATCTTGCTCTCTTATGAAAATAGAATAGGGTTTAGTTCAATGTGAGTTTTGTATTTATAAAAATAGAGGAATGAAAGTCATTGAGAGAATCTCCATGCCCCCATTCCTCTTTACTTAAGAGTTCCTAAAACAATAGTTTTTTACCTTAAAACCTATTTATCTAATTTGGACACTTTTACATAGTCAATTTCCATGATAGCAGGTAGATTGTCGTCATCAATAAGACCGGCCCAAGAGCCATCTCTTCCTAATCCCATGTTCAGAATAATGTAGAATGGATTTTCATTAGTGAAAGGCCATTGTTTCATTTCTGCCTCATTTCCCAGATTCAGGTTCGAGTATGAGAATGTTTCTTGTCCATTGACAAAGAATGTCAACTTATTCTCATCCTTTTCTACTGTATAGATATTCCAATCTTGATAGTCGCAGGTTACCTGTGCAGTATTTGTCGGATCTTTTATACCTAAATCATAAGTGTAGTGGGTATGTATGGTATGGTGGATTACAGACTCTTGTTTTACGTGTTCCATGATGTCAATCTCTCCACTTTGAGGCCACCCTCCATAAACGGATGTTTTTGGCATCATCCAGATAGCAGGGAAGGCACCATCCGGATAACTTGTAATTCTTGCTTTCACTTCTATTTTTCCGAATGTGAAATCGAATTTACCTTGTGATTCAATACCACCGGCTTTGTATTCACCGTTTATTTTTTCAGCTTTTAATATCAGTTTGCCATCTTCTACATAAGCTTGATCATAGCTTTCAGACATTTCTTCGTTCCAGTCAGAACCTTGTTTTTTACACAATACCCATTTTGCTGGATCCGGATTGCCGTCCACATTGAAGTCATCAAAGAAGAGTACATTGCTATCTTGTTCCTTGAATTTGGTTAAGATAATAGTATAGGTTGTTGTTTTATGATCTTCAGTTGTGACGGTAACTGTTTGTTCTTTGTTCCACTTGCCGACAAATGTTGCCGGATCCGGTGAAATGGTAGCTCCGTCAGTCATTAATGTGTAATCTACACCTGTAATGATATTGGCATTCTCAATTACTCCAATCTCTACTTTGTGAGTTGTTTGGTCAATTTTCCCATGATAATAGGATATATTATCAGCCTGCGTACCTTTTACTGCTACGGAAAAGGCTGTCAGCGGATATTTTCTCTGTAGAGTGATATCATCCGTCTCATCATCTGAACAGGCAATGCTGGAAATTCCCATAAGTGCCATACTCATTAAAAGTAATATTTTTCTTTTTATCATACTCTTTTTCTTTTTATTGATTTATGAGTTTATTAGAAGCGATTACCTGATTGGGGGGTTCAGGTAATCACTTTTATTGGAGAATTAATCTCCCCATACTAATGGGGCGATGTATTCCCACTTGGTAAATTCGATACTGCCCTTAGAAGCTGACATTTCGAAAGAAGTACCTACTTTGGTTCGTTCAAATGGAACCTTATAAGTATCAGTTGTACCATTGGCGTCTGTTATACCATCACTTGTAGCTTTACCTATAATTACATCATTTAATATCCATTCGGAATAAATCCAAGATTTTGTTGGATCTGTTGCATCTATTGCTTCTCGGATTTCAAATGATAATACATTCGGTTTACTGGTATCTACAGTGTGACCGCTATTTTCGTTATATACATCACCATTCCACGGCCTTGTGCTTAATACTGTTTTTTGACCTTCAATGTGGAAACGAAGTTCTGCATTTCCTCCGTCATCTGCTTGACCTTTCCACATTATAAAGAGGTTGAGATTTGCACTGCCAAATGGCTCAAAGTAGAAATTATAATGTCCTACTGATAAGTCACTCGGACCGTAATAGGCGCCAGTTAATACTTGGTCCACATTATGAACTTCTGCTCTTTGTGGATTAGCTTGTTTAATTTTTATAGTTTTCACTAATGGAGTAGCACCTTCATCGGCTTTAGTTGTCAGTAAGATAATTCCTGTACGGACACTGGTTCCTGTATGTTCGTTTACGTTGATAACGATGTCACCATTACCATTGAACGAAGTCTTTTCAAAATTGTACCAAACGTCATCAGCTTCATTTTCTTTTGATACATTCCATTCTGCATTAGATTCTACATGAATAGTTAATGTTTGAGCCTGTTCATACATTTTGAACCATTTTCCATTTTCAGGAGTTTCCGGATTTAAGACAACTCCATCCTGTGTACATTCCACTATCTGAGCAATCTCACCATGACGATCATATATTGTAACTTCACCTTTACGTTGCTCGCCTGTATTCGGGGTTGCTTCTACGGTAATTTGTCCATTTAGCTCTCCTGATGTTCCAGATTTTATAGATAACCATACACTGCCATCCGTTACTTTAGCCGTCCATTTTTGGTTGCTAAGCACATCGAATGTCTCAGCATCTCCTTCTTGGTTGATCAATTCAATACCTTCCACATTTAAATAGGCAGTACCTTTCTGTGTAATGACGAACTGTTTTCCTGTCCAGTAATCACTTTTTATGTTAATTACGTCTGTGCGATCGTCCAACTCGGTATTTTCTTTACAGGTGATTGTAATATCATAGGTTTTACCAGCTTCACCTGTAGCAGGTGAGATGATATACCAATTTTCGTGATTTGAACCGAATACTTCCCAAGGATCTGTGGACTTAACTTGGAAAGAAACCTGTTCTGTTCCGTCGGCTTTAATGGTATAGGAATCTTGTTCTACTCTGTACCGTAGATCAACCCATTTCTCTGCTTCATCGTCTTTACAACTTTGGAATAATGGAAATGTTACCAAAAAAGTAAAGAGTGGGAAGCTCCAAAATACTATTCTTTGTATAATAGATTTCATAGTTTTATGTTTTAATACATTTGAACTTTATTCTGCAGGCTCATAGGTGATACTTTTAACTGTATAATAATCACCTTCTGTATAATTTAATCCACCTTCAAATTGGAGATTAATAACTTGTCCAGGATTGTTGCTTGGATCTGTTTCATAAATATTGGTCTGATTTACAAGATTTCCTATTTCTTCTCCGTTGATCGATAATCTGACTCTTAACTTACCTATATTATCAGGATCGTCTTCTACAAAAAATTCAATTGTACGAATAGCATTTAGTTCTTCTGTTGTGAGTGAGAACATTTTCTGCCCCCATCCAAATCCACCGGCACATCGGAAATCACAGTCTGAATTTGATCTTAACCAAAGTTTAATATTAGCATTTCCTGCATTAGGCCATAAATTGAAATGTAAACAGGATTCTCCATTAAGATTTATATCAGCAAGTTCAAATGTTAGATGTCCTTTTTTGATTGCATAGTTTGCAATAACATTATTCCCTGCAACAGCCATTATTTTTACATCTCCTGTAGCTTCGTCAATTACACGGTTTTCGCTACTGCCATTGAACCAGAATGCAGGAGACTGATTGATGTCGAATGTGATTCCTTCAAATCCATCTACTACTTCTTTTGTTTTCAAAATAATATGTCCTACCCGAGTGGATAACTGATTATTCACAGTAGTTGTAATTTTTAATTCAGTATCACTAAGTGCTTCAGCTTTTAACCAACTTTGATATTCTTTGGGAACTTCAACTTTCCATTCTTTATTTGCACGAATTTTAACAGTACCTCCTGTACTTGTTCCACCTACACTGATTGTCGTACTTTCTGGATCTTCTTCCTGTTCGATGACAACTCCATTTTGAGTGATTGTGAATGTATATGTCATAAATTCTGTTTTTACAGTAATTGTACCTTCTCTTCTTGCACCGGCATTGGCAGGAACTTTGATTGTAATCGTTTCTTCAAAAGCATCTTCGTTGCCTGTACCTGATTTCTTATCAATATTAGAAATGAAAGCAGTTGAAGGTATAATTTCCCATGGTTTATTTGAAGCAATGGTGAAAGTAATATCTTCACCTTCCGTTGCTACTAATTCATCATAGGGAATAACCACCAGATCTTCTTTCGAAGCCTGTGTGATCGTAACCACCTTTGTATTTGAAATACCTTCTGCTTTGATAGTCAGTTTCGCTGTACGTGATTGCTTTCCTGTATTATTTTCCATCGTCACCACAATCTCCGAAACCAGTGAACTGCTTGCACTCATCGAAGGAGTCGGTACGCACCATTGTGCATCACTTTCGATGGTCCAAGGAGTATTGGAACTGATGTTGAAAACTACATTGCTCGGAGATGTTGCCAAGGCAGTATAAGAATCCTGAGCGTCGATTTGGATATTGAGCGGACCTTCTGGCTGAGAGTCGATGCTGTACTCTTGGCATGCTACAAAACTGAATGTGCACAGAGCAATAATCAGTTGCATTAATGTATTACTATATAACTTTTTCATATTTCTTTAAAATATTAGATTTGACAATTAATTACCATCCCGTATTTTGAGGATTTAAGTTTGCATTCTTGTACAATTCGCTTTGAGGAATAGGATACAAATACATTGCATCTCTCCAATTACGAGTCTCATACAGATTTTTGTAGAAGTTAAAAGTACCGTTAGGTTGTTTTTCGATTTTTACTCCATACAGTTCACGCTGAGTTGTGTCTGCGATTTTCCATCTTCGTACATCCCAGAAACGGTGATCTTCAAAAGCAAACTCTACACGCCATTCATTGTATAGACGTTCTAAGAATTCATCTTTTCCGGAAGAAGGAATTGCCGGCATACCAGCATTCTTTCTAACCTCGTTGATTGCCCACAGTGCAGAATATTTATAAGTATCGTCCGTGTAATTTACATCGTTGAAGGCATTTACCATAGATTCTGCATAAGTAAGTAATGTCTCAGCATACCGATAAATTACCCAATGATGCTTATTCGTAGTTTCTTCTCCGTCGGTGAAAAGAGTTCCTTCCTGAATGTATTTGCGTAAGAAATAACCGGTAGGTGAACCACCTTCTGACACGATTCCGTCATCGACACCACCCTTATAGGTTTCAATCGTCTTCTCTTGGAATTTCATACCATTGGCTAAAATAGCGCGGTAGAAACGTTTATCACGTTTGTCATAAGGTAACTGCGGGTCAAATTCCGGGTCTTCTGAAACCCAGCCTGTGTTTTCCAAGGTCACTTTGTAACCATTGACTGTTTCGAATGCGTCTACAAGGTTCTGAGAGGGGAAGTTACTATAAGGAATCTGGCTTGAGTTACGCTTACCTGCCGTGAGGCGAATAGGGAAGTTGAATAGCTCGAAACTTGCGTCATTATCGTTAATTCTCATCAGTATAGTCTCTTTGGATTCGAGATTGTTGGCACTCTCTTTGGGGTCCAGAGAATATAACCCTGTGTTGATAATATCTAATGCTGCTTTTGCTGACTTTTTCCATAAATCTGTGTTCATGGAAGGATTGTGTAACTTGCTGGCAGCATATAAAAGTGCTTTTGACTTTACTGCCATCGCAAATCCTTTGGTAACTCTACCAATTTCCGCATTCGGCTCGTTTACATAACTGTCCGGCAGATGATTGTCGGCAATGGCTTCATCACATTCGCTGACAATGAAATCAATAACATCATTGAAAGATGTCTTGCCAATGGTATTAGCTTCTTCTTCAGTCAGTACTTCTAATGGCATGGCAATGTCACCGTAACGGCGTGCCAATTCAAAGAAATAGTGTGCCCGTAACACTCTGGCTTCGTAAGGGAAATACTTTAGTTGCTTCATCCAATTGGTATATTGTTCATTATGCTCATAACGTGTGAAGTCTACTTGAGCAATTTCTGCAATAAAACTATTGGCAGCACGTATACCTTTGTAAAGAGACCAAGAGTCATCAAATGTCTTGATGGAAGACCAGTTACCGTTATTGGTATTTTGGATATTGGCCGCTACTGCTCCAAATTCACCGTCATCACTGGCGCAATCACGCATGGCAAGTCCATCCGAAGTAAAGTTACCGGATGCTGCAAACCATTGGCATCCCTGTGGCATGAATGAGTATACATACGTAAGCATTGATTTGCTCGTATCGAAATACTTGTACATGTCTTCTTTTGTCTTCAGATTATTCGTCTCGTCAAAATCCAGGTAATTGCAGGAGGCAAAGACCAACGAAGACAAAAGAGTTAAGATTATGTATTTAGTTCTCATAATATTCATTTGTTACTTTGAATTAAAAATTAAGTTTGACACCTGCCCAATAACTTCTTGTCGATGGATAAGCAACACCGAGTTGTTCCGGATCAGCAAAATGAAGGTTGTCTAATGAGAACAGATTAGTTCCCTGTACAAATACTTTCAGATCAGCAAAGCGAGTCTGTGATTTTGAGAAAGTATAAGATACGAGCAGGTTACGCAATTTCAAGAATGAACCGTCGCGGTACCACAATGAACTGGCACGATAGTTGTTCAGGTTTTCCTGAGTAGTCAGTCTTGGCATGGTTGCGTTCGCTTTGTTTTCCGGAGACCAATATACTTCCTCGTTCAAGAATGTATTTGAGATATTTCCATTGTTCACAAGCGGCTGATACAACGGGCTGTTGAGCAAAGAAACTGTAACACCGGTCATACCTTGGAAGTCAGCAGAAAACTCAAATTTCTTGTAAGCGAGGTTCAGGTTAAATCCGAAGTAGAAGCGTGGTACGGATGAACCGAACATCTTGACAACGTCTTTTTCGTCAATAATATTGTCTCCATTCTGGTCTTTATATTTCACATCACCCGGAGCTACGGTAGAGAAGGTTTGCTGAGGGCTATTGTTAATTTCTTGTTGACTATTGAAGAAACCGATAGCTTCCAGACCATACATCTGTCCGACACGATTACCTTTTGTATACAAATAATTGTATTCCTGATATTCCTGATTTACATTGACTACCTCTGAATTCAGGTAAGACATACTGGCTCCTATACCGTAATGAAGGTCACCTATTTTATCATTCCAATTCAGGGAAGCATCCAGCCCTTTGTATTTATAGACTCCTTCATTCACCTGTCCCACTGTGATACCGATGATGCCAGAAGTAGAATTGGCTCCTGAAACAAGCATATCCGAGCGCTTTTCGTAGAACCCTTCTACGGTTGCACTCAAGCGATTGTCAAAAGCTTCAACATCAAAACCGAAAGTAGCTTTCGTCGATTTCTCTGCTACTAATCCTATGACCGGAAGGTCACCTTCGCTTCCCCCTCCTAAAGCACCGGCATTTACTCCGAAGTTATAACCAGTATTACTAATGTAAGATTGGCGCCACAACTCATGGCTTAGGTTACCGTCCCATCCGGACAAACCGTATGATGCACGAATCTTGAAGAGATTGATCGGAGTTATATTTTCCATGAATGCCTCGTTGGATGCGATCCATGCAGCAGATACTGCCGGATAAGTTGTAAATTTATCTCCATCCGGTAAGTAAGCGGAACCAGAATGATTGATTACGGCATTAATACTGTAACGGTTATCATAGGTATAAGTTGCGTTCAATAATATGGATTGGTTCTTCCGAGAGTTGTTTCTGCCATCCTCCACGATAGATTGCATATCGTAGATCAATGCTCCACTCACTTGGTGCTTTCCAAAATTACGGTTATAATCTATCTTTGCCTGAAAATCGCTACGCATGATCAAACTTTCGAAAGGCTGGCTGTGTCCCAGTGTTTCAGAGTCTGTTCCCCACATAATAGGAGTGGTCACTAGCGTACCATCACTAGCAATACTTGCCGAGTTATTCATATAGCGATAGCTTTTGCTGGAAGTTTCGTACATTCCTCCTATATTGTCAAAAGATACTGCTACTTCAGCACCAAGTCCTTTGGTCAGTACATCTAAATCCTGACGTAAACTCAAATCTGCCAGCAATGTGCCGTACATATTTCTGGTATGACCATAGTTTTTCAATAAGGCTACCGGATTATTGGCTCCATAGACAGAGCTACCTCCATAAATGCCGTTTTCGTAGCGAATAGGGAATGCAGCCGATGGTGTATTATAGATATTGCGGAAGATATTAGTGCGTCCATAACGGGTACCTCTATATTCCTGTAACTTTCCTACTAAGCCTACCTTCATATGAGTGCTTTCAGTAATATCCGCATCAATGTTAGTGCGTAGAGTAAGACGTGTGTCTGTCGGAGTCGTATCATAACGTGTATCTTCCGTGTTCTTCTTCAACATGGAACGGTCACGGTAATAATCAACCACGGTGAAGTAACGGAATTTTTCACCACCTCCATTGAAAGACATTTTCAGATTGTGTGTAAAACCTGCTTTGTTCATCGTCTGATCCCACCAGTCTACGTTTGGAAAATCATACGGGTAGATTCCTGTGCGGAAGGCATCCAACTCTTGTGAATTGTAGCGTGTGTCCAGCCCGTCACTCTTCAATGCCGTATTGAGGCTGTTAGCATACGTGTATGCGTCTGCAAATTCTGGTGAACGGAATTGGGTATTAACGCCGAAATTATAGTCTACATTCACTTTCAGTCCACTTTTAGCACCACGTTTAGTAGTGATAAGCACGACACCGTTTGCACCGCGTGTTCCATAAAGCGCTGCTGCAGCGGCATCTTTCAGAACATAGCACGATTCAATTTCCATAGAAGTGATATCGGTAATATCACGAGGAAAACCGTCAATCAGTATCAGAGGAGCATTGCCGTGCAGAGAGAGAGTAGATACGTTGTCAGGAGATGCACCTATACCTTGATACACATTCAGACCTGCCACTTTACCATACAATGCTTTGCTTATGTCTACATACGGAGACTTTTCAAATGCAGAAGCATTGACTCCGTTGATAGAATAACTGCTATTCTGGGAAGATACGTTCATTTGATATCCGACGCTCAGTGTATCAGTAAGCTGCGTTTCCGAAACAGCTTTTGATTTCTGTGCATTCAGGGAAACCGAACCTCCCAAAAGCAGGGTAATTAATATATAATTTAATTTATTCATTGTTCGATTGATATTAGTTAAGATATTTACCAACCCGGATTTTGGGTCATTCCATATTTCTTGTTGATTTCATTCTGAGGAATTGGAGCCAGATACCATTTGGTATCCCAATTGGTCTTCCAATAACGATCTCCCAATACTACTTTTTCAAAAGTGAATGCAGTAGGATTATGCAGGTCATTGCCTCTACTTCTCAGTCCATACAATGTTTTCTTGAAATCACTTTGACGGTCTCTGCGTACAAGGTCGAACCAACGCACTTCTTCGAATCCTAATTCCAGTGCTCTTTCTTTTAAGACAGCTTCCAGGAACTGGTCATGGTTCATTGTTTTGGGGAGTGCAGAAAGTCCTACTCTGGCCCGTACATCATTGACCATTTTGTAAGCTTCATCGTTTGGACGACCATTCACTTCATTCAGTACTTCCGCATATCCCAACATGATTTCCGACAGGCGGGTATGTGCCCACTGTACCGGACTATTGCGATCATTGTTTTCCTGCAGGATATATTTCATGATCAGGAATCCGCTACCGTCTTTGTAATCTTCATGGTTGATATAAACAGGAGCAGTGGTACCGGTACAATATTTATCTCCCGGGCAGGCTACGTTTTCATACAAACGCGGGTCACGGGTTGGTACCATCTCCTCATTTGTATAAGTAAAGAATGGCTGTTTAGACGGATTTGTCCAGTCGAAGTCTTCTGGAAAATCAGAACCGTCTTCCCACGGGAACATATCTACATAGTTCAGAGTAGGACCGGTATAGTAACGTTGATTAATATAATCGGAATGGGTACTTACATCATAACCTTTGCGTGTAGAAATCAGAATTTCTGTTCCGCCCCGGTTGTAATATGCCTTACGGTATGCCAAACGTCTTGCCCGATGAGTATCTTCAGTAGGCTGGATCAGTTCGTATCCATGCTGCTTTTTGATTTCATTGAAGAAGGCCTCGCCTGCCGCTGCTGCATCTTTCCAACGTTGGTCGCTGTAATTACCGTAACAAGTGTATTCATCCGCTTTCGAATTCCATTTTGTGTTGGAATTGAATGTCGGACTTGCTGCCCATTGCAATACCTTGAATTTTAATGCCATGGCTCCTGCTTTCGTCATTCGACCGTCATTCTGGTCATCTTGTTTCCATTTTAGGTTTGAATTAATAGCTTCATCGAGTAAGTCTACGATATTTTTTACCGTTTGCTCGAAGGTGATTCGTGGAAACTCCATTTTCTCATTTACATCTATTGCATGGTCCAACCAGGGTACACCACCTATATATCTCATCATTTCGAAATAAGAAAGAGCGATCAATGTTTTGGCCTCAGCGATGCGTTCGTTCTTTTCATCGTCGGTCATGTCGGGTACTTTGGCTACATTTTCAATAAACAGCCATGCGTAACGGATGGTGGTCCAGTCGGATTTTCCTGCATATAGATAGGCTGCACTTTTAGGAACATTATTTGCACTCAGTGCTCCGTTATAATATAGTTTCATGGGACCATCGCTGATGTTATCACGAAAACTCTGACACAAATCAGTGATTGATTCGAGGATATTACCTCCCAGTTTGAAGTCCCCACCAGTAGGCAATCCGTATGGTACACCGGCATAAGCTTTCGTCAGTACTTTTTCAGCGTTTATTTTCGAAGAAAACATTTCTTCGGTGGTGGCTCCGGAGCTTTCAGGTTGGTTGCCTAGGAAATTATCCCCAAAGCTGATTTCAGAACAAGAGGATGCTATCAGTATATAACTAAACGCAATTCCAAGTCCTTTTATTATGCTATTCATAAGTTGTCTTTTTTAGAAGTTAAGATTTAAACCGAAACTATAAGTCTTGATAAGTGGATAATCTCCGAATCGGTCAGGATTACTTTCCGGATCAAGATACTTAAGTGGTGAGAAGGTTAGTAAATTGTAACCACTGAAATTCAGACCAAGTGAACTAATTCCTAATTTTTTCAGGAATTTCTTTCCGGTTATGGTATATCCGAAGTTCAAACTCTTTAAACGGAGGTAAGAAGCATCTACTAGCCATAAGGTTGAAGGTTCAGAGTTCCAGCTTTCCGATTCTTCCGACGGACGCGGATAAACAGCTCCCAGTTGATTTTCCGGAGTCCAGCAACCATCATAGAAATAAGTCAGCAAACCACGTTTTCCGGCATTGGTGAATGGAATCCGGTATTCGATATCATACATACGGCTAACATTTGTTGAGCCAACCCATTGCATGGATAAACTGAAGCCTTTCCAGTCGAATCCCATATTCATACCAAATGTATATTCCGGACGGGTAGCATAGCCCGACACACATTTGTCATTACCATCTACAATTCCGTCTCCATTAAGGTCGGCATACATTGCATCACCCGGATACACTTTTTGGTAAGGTTGGGGGAGATTGGGATTCAATGTCAGTTCTCCGTTTGCACCTTCGATGAAATCGCTATACTGGTAGAGTCTCAAGTATTTATACACGTCAGTCTGTCGTCCGGTTGAACCACCCGTTTGATTCATGTAACTGAATTGCTTGGGAACTTCATCCATGTTAATGATTTTGTTACGTGCGAATGACATGTTTGCATTAGCGAAATAACTGAAGTCTTTTCCGATTCTATCATTCCAACCAATAGAGATTTCATAACCATGATTGTTTACCTGACCAATATTCAGATTAGGTAAAGAAGTTGCAATAATACCCGGAGTGGACAATGGAGAAATCAGAATACCTGTACGGTGCTCTATAAAGTAATCGAATGTAGCAGATAAACGGCTGTCTAAGAGTTTGATGTCGATACCGTAATTCTGCTTTTCGGCTGTTTCCCACGTAACTGCCGGATTACCTATGGAGGAAATGCCGGAAGCTGATTGTGAATAGGCATTATCTACACCGAAACTGTAGCTACCTGATCCTCCCCATACGGCAGGCATATACATAAAGCGGGAATCTACCCCTTTATCATTACCGACACGTCCCCAAGAAGCTCTGAGCTTTAAGTAATCAATCACCTTTTGGTTCTCCATAAATTTCTCGGCAGTTGCTATCCAGCCTGCGGAGAATGATGGGAAAACACCGAAACGGGTACTGCCCGGAGCGAAGTTTTCCGAACCGTTGTAGCCAACATTTACGTCAAGCAAGTATTTACTTTGATAAGCATAAGTAGCACGTCCAACCAGTCCTACATAACTACGGGGAATATAGGTATAGCTGTCAGGATAATAATTTCGTGATTGGTTATAAAGGAACAGACCGGATACTCTGTGATCGCCGAATGTACGGTCATAGTTGATACGTCCTTCTAGATACCAATTCTGTCCACGTCCACTACTTTCTGAATAGTTCAGCGGAGTGTCGCTTCCATTGGGTACATAGATATATGTCTTATCATAATCCGGGTCGGTCTGTGGCATGGAACCATTTGTGTCAAAATAAGACTTGTAGTATACAGTCTGTGATTCTATGGCACCTCCGGTACGTACTTTGTTTAACGTGAATTTATTGTCGTAAGCCCCTTTTACAGCTACACTCAAGCCTGGAGTTACAAAATCCAATTTCTGTGTGATATCCAGGTCCAGATTTAAATTCGTATCATAATTCTGATTATAACCTTGTCCGTAAAATACGAACATACCATCACGCATTACTTCTCCCAGAGGAACCATATCTTTGGGAACTAACGTACGTACTCCGTTGATAAATCCCGGTCCAGCGAACGGATGTGACCAGATCTGTGCAATCACCCAAGGATTCTGATCCTCTCCGGTACCGGATACAACACTACGTGGCTCTTGTATCTTACCTAAAATACCACTAATACCAAGTTTCATTAGTGTAGTCTTGGTCAGGTTGGCGTCGATATTAGCACGATAATTATATCGGTTGTAACGGTAGTTGTTATCATACATCTGTCCGGGAAGTTCCTTTAAAAGACCGTTCTGGTATGTATAGCCTAATGAAATGTAATACTTTACATTTTCGCTACCACCGGATATATTAAGGTTATTCTGGCTTTGAAGGTAGAGATTATTAAAGATATACTTTTTCCAGTCCATACTCGGATACATAATCGGGTCCGACCCAGTACGATAGGCTTCTACTTGTTCCGGTGTAAAATAGAGTTTAGGATTAGTTACATGATCCATTTCCTGTTTTATATTCCAGAAACGGGCGAATTCGTAACTTCCGGTTTGTTCAACTAACGAAATAGGTTGTTGTAAACCTAGTTTGGTGCTGACAGAGATTTGTGTTTTGCCGGCTTTACCTCTTTTGGTGGTAACTAATACTACACCATTAGCACCTCGTACACCAAATACAGCGGTTGAAGAGGCATCCTTTAATATAGAGATGGTCTCAATTTCGTTCGGGTCGATCTGTGAAAAATCACGTTCGATTCCATCTACGAGAATCAATGGCTTAGCCTGTGAGTCATTTAATGTACCGGCTCCACGTACATAAATAGTAGCAGCGTCTTTACCAGGCTGTCCGGTAGTCTGTACTGAAGATACACCGGGCAAAGCTCCTGCTAATACATTAGTAATACTAATAGCCGGGGATTTGATCAACTCCTTGTTGTCAATGGAAGAGACTGCACTGGTAAGCATTTTTTTGTCTTGGTTACCATAGGCAATCGCAACAACTTCTACTTCACCAAGGCTTTGCGCGTCTTCTTTTAAACTAACGTTAATGATTTGTTTGCTTCCGACTACGATCTCTTGGGTTACATATCCCATAAAAGAGATGACCAATACGGATTCTTTGCTTGGAACGACGATTGAGTAGTTACCGTCAAAATCTGTGATTGTCCCGATAGTAGTGCCCTTCACGGCCACATTTGCTCCGGGAACGGCTTCTTTAAGTGCTTCGTCCACTACTGTACCTTTAATAGTAATCCCTTCCGGTGGAAGTGCATACATTATTAAAGGTATGAATGAAAGAAACGTAATAAGAAAGCAGATTCTTAATTTGAGCGCGTTTCTCATACTTTTTAATTTGTAGGTTAATAATATATTTAGTTCTGTCAATGAATGACCTTCGTTTTGTTCTAAAGATTATGCTTCCAGATCATGCTTCCATGTATAAAAGCCTGACATTTTTGTTCTCTTTTTATGCAAAGTTAGCCGGTACCCATAAATCTGACGTGCAATATTCGCTATATTAGGTGTAAAAATAGCTAGAAACGCTATCTATAGCGATTGATGAGCCTTCTCTTTAATTTTGTGGACAGGACGGAAAATGATAGAATTTACTACCTATAAAAACAGTTTTTTCTCTGAATAATCCTTTATCCGAGGGAAAAATGAGATGAAAACATAAAGGATATTAATTGACTAATCTATTTTCCCGATGAGATTTTCTTTTGTCTTTTCAAGGGACTATGTTGGTAATATTCCAGGCAGTTTCTGGATCTATTTTATTGAAATAGGAGGAAGAACTGAATAAAATAATAGATTGCATAGATTAAGATACGTTTATTCTATGTACATTTGTTTCGTTAGTACTCCAGTTTTCGTTCCGCTGTAGTGAAACGATAGCTCTTTTTAGTAGAACTATAACTCTTGAAAAAGTGTGAGGTAGGATGCTCGGTTGTTTATATGAAAATAGAGTAAGGTTGTTGTAAAAGTATGTCTTTCAATAAACTCATTTTTATGATAGGCGGAAACAGTTGGAATCTAAATAAGATATACATAAATTAAATACAGATATGAAAAATAATTGGAAAGGATGGTTTGTGTTTTCTGCCATTCTACCTTTCTTTTCTTGGACGAATGCAGGTAATGTATGCGAAGGTGCTGTTTCGCAACCGCTGGATACGATCGAATATCGAATATTTGTTGCAGTGGATAAAGCTGGGGTAGAGCATTGGGGCGGTAAAGAAGCATATCAGGCAAAGCTGAATACTTTCTTTGAACAGGTGAACGATTTTTGGAATAAGGCGGGGGGCGGACGTTTTAATTTTTATTTCCGTTATGTGCCCGATTTACAGGTCGTTTATGATTGCTCTTCCCGGCAGTTGGAAAATGTATACAATCGAAGTGCAGGTTTCCCTAACCATGATGTCTTATTGATCATTGATTCTGTACTTGACTTTGATGATGAAGAAAAAGCACAAGGCTGGTATTGTGGAGGTGCTGCAGACGACTTGACTATGGTGGTTTGCCGTAGCCGTAGTAAGACCGAGCATGAAGACTTGTTTGGTATCGATTATTTTTGTAGGGGAGTAGCGCATGAATTCGGTCACTATCGCGGAGTAACAGATCTATATGCTGACAGAATTCAGGCAAAAAAGAATCCGGTAAATCAACTTCAATACGAGCCGGACTCGTGTGTGATGAACAATCATTATAATACTTATAAATGGAGTTCGTATGCAATTAATATCATTAACCATACTGCAAAGTCAAAACGACCGAGACGTGATTTTTCCGGACTTTTCAAACAGATGTTTCCTGAGAATATTTTAGTATCTGTTAAAGTGAATGGTAAAAAGAAGAAAGGAGTGAAGCTCAACTTATATGGAGCTCGCGCACAGTTTAATGATCTGGTTCCAACTCCTTATCGTACTTATAAAGTGAATAAAAAAGGAGAATATTTGATAACAGGCGTTCCCGATTTGTATGATAATCCTGTAAAACCTTTGCATACAGACGAATTACCTTATAATCGCTGGTTTAGTTTCTTGCTTGAAGCAGAATACAAAGGTGAAAAGAAATATGTGTGGCTTCCTGAATACGAAGTACAACAAACTTTCTTTGAAAATAAGGATACTTATCAGGTAACGATTGATTTCTAGTAGATTGTTCGGAAAGTAGTAATCTTCTAAACATATCATAGGGACTTTATACTAAGCTCTGGATTTATCTTTTGCTTCATCCGAGTAATAAAGGTCAATAGTTAATTTCAACCTGCTTACAGGCAGGATGCAAGTTAGGCGTTGGCATTTTCTTTTGATTAATAGTATTTTTCAATTCCGCCAAATCCTGTAATTGCTTTATTTTCTTTCGTTTTGCTGATAAAGTGGTTTAACCGTTTCTCAAATTCTTCAGGGCGTATTCTTGCGGCTTCAATGTATGCAATTCGGATTCGTTTATAGGAGTCGGAAAATTGTTGATAGTTTCTCCATACTATTTCATCTTCTTTCAATTTCTCAATTATATCATTGGGAAAAATAAAAGGTATAGATAAAACATCTTGGATTTTATTCTCAAATTTTGGGTGTATCATTTTATTTTCCAGTAGCCATTTTAGTCTTTCTTTATTGGCTTGTGAGTAAGTGCTTTTAGGATTTCTCGGTGTGAAGCGCTGAATTCTATGTTCTTTGTTAAGTGGTTTTATCGTGCTGTCAATCCAATCAAAACAAAGGGCTTCTTCAACGGCATCATTATATAACATACTTTTTTTGCCTGATGACTTATCGGGAAATACAAACCATATTTCATTGGTACTGTTAAAGTTGTCCATTAGCCACTTTCTCCAATCTTCTCGATTTTCAAAATACTTGATTTTATTTTCTGTTATCATAACGAGTTATTCAAATTAATTGTTTTGTAGCTTTTACTTTTGTTATAAAACTACCATGCTATACGACGTCAGACATACAGAATCCGATAGCTTAATGGCTTATTTACAACAGCCAAAAATGAACTGCACCCTAAAAGTTAGACAAGAAACTTTTAGGATGCAGTTCACGATATTGTAACAAGGGCATTTCCTTCTTTAGAAATTTCTGAAACCTGAGTTTTATAGTATTTCTTTGTATCAGCTTTCAATATTGATTAGAAGCTGAAACTCAATCCACCAATGAAATTAAATCCTTCTGTAGGATAACCAAGGTAGTATTGATACTTCTTATTCATCAGGTTATTGATTCGTGCATAAACAGAAACTCCTTTGAATACATTATAGCTAGCTCCTGCATAAAGGTCACTGACCGCAGAAAGTGTTCCTAACTCTTTAACATCTTCGCGGCCGATATAATCATAACCGATATTGATACTCAATTCTTTCACTGGTTTGAAAGTCGCGTTGAAGTTAAATTCACATGCTGGTTTCAGCAATAGAGCATAATCTTCTTTAGTATCCCAGTTACGATAAGTACCCGATGCGGATAACGCAACGATGTCTTTATACTCATAGCTGATCTTCATTCCAGCGTAAAAGTTATGAGAATTAGTCATAGCCATGTTTAGGAACTGATAAGGCATTGGCTCACTGTCCGGACCTACATTATTATCTACTTCTTCACTCACTTGGTACAAATCATCTTTCAAATCCTGATAGCCACCATACAAATTAAACCATAACCCTGGATAAGGACTTGCTTTGAAACCTAAAGAGGCATTGAACTGTTCGTAAGTATCCTGAATTGCATTCACAGGAAGTGCGTATGGACAAAGTATTTCCAATCTCCGGAAGTCATTAACCAGTTTACCTCCGGTAGCTTGGGCATAAAGCACATAGCTCTCAGAGAAGATATATTGGGCAACTACATCAGGAGAAACGCGAAGAGTCTTTCCGCTACCAAAAGAGAAGTCTACATTAGCTCCAATACGTAAGTTCCAATTGTCACTGTGAAGTTTATAGTAAGGATTCAGGTCTAACGTAGTGCGGTCTTTATAAACAGGTATCTCGTTCAACTTAAGATCTTTGTTGTAGAAGATATTGCGCATATCCAATCCTATATTAATGCTTTGTTCATCGCTGATAGCACCACTAACTAATCCTTTCGTGCGGATCTGAGTTTCTCCCAATGTCTCGTTGAAGAACATAAGATTGTTATTCTGACGATTATACATCATGAAGTTAGTTTCAGCTTTGAACTGTACCGGATAAGTTTCATCGGTCGATTTTACACCTAAATGAAAATCAGCTTCCGTAAATTTCTGCTTGCCCGGTTCATTGGGAGCAAGGTTGAAGTTGCTGAGTCCGAAGTTTGCAGCGATGTTAAGATCAACATTGTTGAATTGATGGGTATAGTCCATGTTGGCACGTGTACGATAATAGTACGCTTTCCATTTCTCTTCTTGCGTTGGTATGGTTAGTTTGCCGTCCATCCCATCCATCTGGAAACGTAGATTCAGTTTATCTTTGTCTGAAATCTTAAATAAGTAATTGGCAAGTACATCCAGATTACCGTAATTACCATATCCGGCACGTACATATCCGAGTTTACTGCCGGGCTGGATTTCCGTTCCGGTGTAAGGACGCATCAAATCTGCCGGGATAGAACTTGCCGGCAGGAATCCGATTGCATATTCCACCTCTTTTTTAGAGATGGTCGGTTCTTCTACTTTGGGAAGGACGTTTACTTTGGAAGCGTCCATGATATCTGGATTATATTCTTGTTCTACAACTACAGTACGGTTCATAGTTGTATCTTTGGGCTGAGTATTCTGGGCTTGGAGTTCGAATGGTATTAAAGCTGCTAGAGTAAGTCCTCCTGCTATATAAAGAGATCGTTTCATATTCTTCAATCTTTTATTTATTAAGTTTCTGTAGTCTGCTTTCAATCATGCTCTCGATATCGTCATCGCCTTTATAATTCTGTTGTAAACTCAACAGATATTGGCGTGCATCTAGGTCTTTGCCCATAGCAACGTATACATCCGATAAAAGGACGAAACTACGTGCCAGCCAATAGGCGTGAGGCGTACTTTGTTCGATATAGCCGAGAAGTTCTTTTTCTGCTGCAGTATATTGATGGGTATCATAAAGTGATTGTGCAACCAAATATTTTGCTTCGGCACCATAAAGATTACGAGTATCCTTGGCTAATTCACGCAAATCGGCCAATGCTTTCATATCCGCTTTCTGCTTCAAATATGCTTTGCCACGATAATAAAGAGCCTCGTTTTTCAGTTCCGGGCTTAGTTTGGCTTCTGCCAACAGATTCGTAGCCGCCTGAATCGTTTCCACATCATCTCTCAAAGCATATGCACAACGTAAAATACCAGTCTCAGCGAGCTGACGACGTTCTATATTACTTGCCTTTTCTTTCAACATCTTGTAACTAGCCAGGGCCTCCTCCATCTGGAGTTTATTGAACTGCACTTCTGCACGCATTACCAATGCTTCTTCAGCATACGGATTATTAGGATATTCAAGCAGCTTGCCGGAATGTTCCAAAACCATATCATAATTCTTTTGCTCATTCCAGATCAGACAGAGATAGTAATGAGCATTCAGACTAAAGGCTCCTTCCGGGAAAGTTTGCAAATATTTCTCGAAACTGCTTTTTGCTTCCTCTGCCCGTCCTTTCATATAAATCTTTTCCGCAGCAACGTAAGTCAGAGAGTCCTGTTCGTTGGTATCGAAACGAATGTTACCAGGCATTGCATTGGCCAAAGCTGAGAACTCGTCGATACGGTTCATATCAACATAAATAGATTTCAAGTCAAGCATAGCAAGGCGTGCTTCTTCACTACCCGGATATTTCTCAACTACTTGTTTGTAGGCCGGGATTGCCTGATTGAAGTCTCCGTTCTGGTAATATAACAAGCCAATTTCTGCTGCCGCTTTTCTGCTGACAGGGCTTTCGGGATATCTATTTAATAATTCTTTGAAAGAGGTAATTGCCTGAGCATTGTTCTCCATAAACACATAGGAACGTCCTTTCTCATAAAAAGCATTCACTGCATAAGGTGAAGACGGGTACTTACCGATCAGACGATTTAAAAGAGTGATCTTGCCACTGTAGTCTTTCTGCAAACCGGAAACGAGAGCGAGTTGATAGAAAGAATAATCTCCGGAAGGAGAATTCAGTTGCTCTGCTTGTGAATAATAACGTTTAGCCTCTTCAAAGTCGCGTATATTCAAATGGCAGTCACCGATACGATTGTACGCATCTGCCAGAGCTGTAGTGTTTTCACCTTTTTCCAGCTGAATGTATTTCTGGAAATAATTGCTCGCTTGAGTATAGTCTTTCCGGTGGAAAGCGATGTAACCCAGGTTATAGTTGGCGAGCGCATACATTTCATTATTAGGTTGTGACGTCAGTTGCAGATAGGCGTTAAAGTCACGCGCTGCTTCAGTCATCCGATTCAGGCGATAATAGGATTCTCCGCACCAATAATAAGCGTCTGCTTTAGTTTGACGGTTGTATTGACCAAGATTGATTGATTGGTTCAGGTAGCTGAGGGCTTGTTCAAAGTTTGCATTAGCAAAGGCCTGTGTACCCAGTTGGAACAAAATCTTCTGTTTAGCTTCTAATATTTGTGTACTTGGATGTGCGATACGGTCGATAGATTTTAATGCAGCGTCATAGCTTCGGGTAGTCATATAGACTTCCACCAGATAACTGCTCACCTTTTCAGCATATGGTGATGTTGGGAACTCGTTCAGGAATTTCTCAAATGCAGTAACTGATTCGCCGAAAGCAGAGAAAGAGGTTTCGTGCAGACAAAGAGCATAATTGTAAGCTGCTAGTTCTTTTACCTGAATATCCGCATCAGAAGCAGCTGCCTGTTCGAAAGCCATACGGGCTTTGTTTTTTTCTGCTAATTGTAAGTAGGCAAGGCCCATATGCAGATTGGCATTTTGCGTCAGGGCATCGTTGGTGGTAGTTACTTTGCCTAGCGTTTCCACAGCTTTGGTATAGACTTTCGTTTGATAATAAGAGAGTCCTAACATATAAAGCGCATCACGTCGTGGAGCTGATTGATCTCTATCCAGATAATTATTGAATGCTTCTACTGCCTGTTGATATTGTCCGAAATGATAGTAAGCGTCTCCTAAAATGCGATACATTTCAGCAGCGTATTCGTTATTCGGATAAGCTGACAAATAGTTTTGTGCTACGATCTGTGCCTTATCATAGTTCTTTTTGATTGCATAAATTTCTGCAATATAATAAGGTACTAATGCTTTGTACTTCGGATCATCCTGCAAAGGGAGGAAGTCCTTTAATGCTTCATCGTAACGCCTTTGTGAATACCGGATATAAGCCAGATAATAACTGCAATCTTTTGCATATTTAGGACTGCTGGCACGTAAAGTTTCAAACCATATAGCTGCTTCCTTCAGATTATCCGTTTTCAGGTAACAAGTTGCCAACTGATAGGTACAATCATCACGTTCTGCATTGCTCAATAAATCAAGTCGTGCCGAGTTGAAAAGGGCCAAAGCTTCGTCATACTTTCCTTCATAAAAGTAGCAGGAAGCTATAAGCGCATAAATCCGGTTGGCATGTGGCGTATCAGGATAATGATCAAGATATCCACGCAACAGTTCGATACGGTTTTTGTCTTTCAGCTCATAGGCAGAGCTTACCAGCATATATTCAGCTTCTTGACGAAGGCTGGCTACTGTTTTTTGTTTTACGAAAGCTTTTAAGGCAGGTACGGCTGCCGCATAATTCTTTTCAAGGAAAAGCTCTTTTCCTTCTTTGTAAAGGTTGTCGGAAGAAGTAATCTGTTCACTCGTCTGAGCCAATCCTATGATTGGTGTGCAGCAGATGGCTGTACAAATAAGTCTGGTAATTTCTTTTTTCATAATTGGGTATTTATGCAAAGGTGCCATAATAATCATTAAACAAATGACGGTCACAAAGATAATGATAAAAATAAAATATGCCTGTATTTTAATGCTTTATCTATATTGATAAGAACTTTTTAAGCCCCTGACGGATAGAATCCAGTCCGAATTCCTCCGGATTGATCTTAGACAAAGGTACAAAAAAAGAGTCGGATACATCATCCATTGCAGAGAAGTATTCCGTATTTTCTACGGTGCAACGGAAAAACATATCCAAGGTGTGAACCGGGAAACCGGAATAAATATAGATGTTGGGCAGTGAAAATAGGTAAGTGGCTTCTTTTACTTTCAGGTTTGTTTCTTCCAAAACTTCTCGGGCAACGCCTTCTTCACCTGTTTCATTCATATCAATAAAACCACCCGGAAGATCCAGAGTTCCTTTCGCCGGCTCTTTGGCACGACGGCAGACCAATAACTCGTTATTATCATTCAGAATAAGTGCTACTGTCGCCGATGAGGGATTGAAATAGTAGACGAAGCCACAATCGACACATTTTTTCGATTTCTCATTGTGAATCTCAAAATGAGAAGAACCACATTCCGGGCAATATAGGAATTGTGAAAGAGGATGTTTCATCATTGTCTAAATAGTTTCTTGTATTAAGCCAACAAAAATACGCAGAATTAGTTATTAATGGGCATCACTTATATAACTTTAGTAAATGAAGTATGAAATGAACCGAATTTTGTTACATAGATAAGTATTCCCAGACGTATATTCCATCTTAATCATTCTGTCTTTACTAATTAGTTTCATCTATCAGTGCATAGATTTATTCGATTGGACTTTTTTTGCAAAAGCCCCCTTGCTACCTTTATCTTTGTATCAGAAACGAAAAACAAAAAATCGTTTTTACTGTTATAAGTCAATCAATTAAAAACAATAAAAAATAAAAAGATTATGGAACCAATTTTAAATTCTCAACTTCCTGAATTCAGTGTTCAGGCATTCCACAATGGAGCTTTCAAAACTATAACTAACAACGACCTGAAAGGAAAATGGGCGATTCTATTCTTTTACCCTGCCGACTTTACTTTCGTATGTCCGACAGAGTTGGTAGATATGGCTGAGAAATATGACCAGTTCAAGGAGATGGGAGTCGAAATTTATTCGGTAAGTACTGATTCACATTTTGTGCATAAAGCTTGGCATGATACTTCTGACAGTATCCGCAAGATTCAGTATCCGATGTTGGCAGATCCGACTGCTGCTTTGAGTCGTGCATTAGGAGTTTATATCGAAGAGGAAGGAATGGCCTATCGTGGTACGTTCGTAGTAAATCCGGAAGGAAAGATAAAAGTCGTTGAACTGAATGATAATAACATTGGTCGTGATGCCAGCGAATTACTTCGTAAGGTAGAAGCTGCTCAGTTTGTAGCAACTCACGACGGAGAAGTTTGTCCGGCTAAATGGAAGAAGGGGGAATCAACCCTGAAACCAAGTATTGATTTGGTAGGTAAGATTTGATAAACTACCTTGAATGTATACGAAAGGCCGGTAACGGGAAACGCTGCCGGCCTTTCTTTTAAAAAAATGAAAGGAGAGAGAATATGTTAGATTTAACATTAAAAGAACAATTAAAAGGTATTTTCGCCGCATTGGAAGCGGACTTTACCTTTGATATAAATGTATCGTCGCAACACGAAAACCGGAATGAACTCCTGGAACTTTTGGAGGATGTAGCTGCTTGTTCCGATCACCTGACGTGTACTGTGAATGAAGGGGACGGATTGGAGTTTACGATCTTAAAGAACGGTACCCGTACAGGTATTACTTTTAGAGGTATTCCTAATGGACACGAATTTACTTCTGTGCTACTTGCTATTCTGAATCTGGATGGTAAAGGCAAGAATTTCCCAGATGAAGGTGTATGTAATCGCGTAAAAGCTTTGAAGGGACCCATCCACCTGACTACTTATGTATCGCTGACTTGTACCAACTGTCCGGATGTAGTACAGGCATTGAATGCTATGACTACGCTAAATCCGTCCATTTCACATGAGATGGTAGATGGCGCGTTGAATCAGGAAGAAGTAGAGGCATTGAAGATACAAGGAGTACCTTCAGTCTTTGCGGACGGAAAACTGATTCACGTTGGACGTGGAGAGTTTGGAGAGTTATTGGCGAAACTTGAAGAACAGTATGGAATTGATGAGGCTTCACTTTCAACGGAAGAGAAACAATACGATGTGATTGTAGCTGGAGGAGGACCTGCGGGAGTTTCCGCAGCTATCTATTCTGCTCGCAAAGGATTGAAAGTTGCGATTGTTGCAGAGCGCGTAGGTGGACAGGTAAAAGAAACAGTAGGCATAGAGAATTTAATTTCTGTTCCGGAAACTACTGGAAGTGAATTGGCTGATAACCTGAAAACTCATTTGTTGCGTTATCCGGTAGATCTGCTGGAGCATCGGAAGATTGAGAAAGTGGAGCTTGTGGGAAAAGGGAAACAAGTAACCACTTCTGTAGGCGAGAAACTGACTACTCCGGCATTGATTATTGCTACCGGAGCAAGCTGGAGAAAACTGAATGTTCTGGGCGAAACGGAATATATAGGAAGAGGTGTTGCTTTTTGTCCTCATTGTGACGGTCCTTTCTATGCAGGTAAACATGTGGCGGTTGTTGGTGGTGGAAACTCAGGTGTGGAAGCAGCTATTGATTTGGCTGGTATTTGTTCCAGAGTTACCGTATTCGAGTTTATGGATGAGTTGAAAGCTGACCAAGTTCTTCAGGAAAAACTCAGAAGCTTACCGAATGTAGAAGTGTTTGTAAGTTCTCAGACTACTGAAGTAATCGGCAATGGTGATAAGATGACTGCGTTACGTGTAAAGGACCGAAAGACGGAGGAAGAACGGTTGGTGGAGTTGGATGGGGTATTCGTACAAATTGGATTGACTGCGAATAGTGGAGTTTTTCGCGAACTGGTGGAGAGTAATCGTATGGGCGAGATCGTGATTGATGCTTTTTGCCGTACCAATGTTCCGGGAATTTATGCAGCCGGTGATGTTTCTACAGTGCCCTATAAACAAATTATTATCTCTATGGGCGAAGGCGCAAAAGCTGCACTTTCTGCCTTTGATGATCGAGTCAGGGGAAATATCTGATGAATATAGAAAGTTGATAATAAAAGCTATAAAGGTATGATCACATATCTTTGTAGCTTTTTGTTTTTTCCTTATCTTTGAGAATTCTAATAATTATAATCTATTGAAAAACATGAAAAGTATCTTTTTATTGATTCTTATGAGTCTCTTTATCCTTCCGGTGCAAGCCCAGCATACATTGAAGCTGATGAGTTATAACATTAGAAATGGGAATGGCATGGATAATGTATGCAATTACCAACGAATAGCAGATGTAATTAATAAAGCTGCCCCTGATATTGTAGCTGTGCAGGAATTGGACAGTATGACAAATCGGAGTGGGAAGAAATATGTATTGGGTGAACTTGCTACACTTACCGGGATGAATGCATATTATGCTCCGGCTATTAAACATGATGGAGGCAAATATGGCATCGGAATACTGTCTAAACAAGTTCCGGTTCGTTTGAAAACGATGGCTTTGCCGGGAAGGGAAGAAGCGCGTATGTTGGTGATGGCAGAATTTAATGATTATATTTACTGTTGTACTCATATGTCTTTAACGGAAGAAGATCGTATAAAGTCATTGCAGATACTAAAAGAGTTTGTTTCTTATTGTAAGAAGCCTTTGTTTCTGGCGGGTGATATGAATGATCAACCGGACTCCGAATTCATCAAAGAACTGCAAAAAGAATTCCAGATTATATCCAATCCTAAGCAATTAACTTTTCCTGCTTCTAAACCTAAAGTGACTATAGACTATATTGTGAGCTTAAAACGTAATATGAACGGATTTACTGTAAAATCTACAGAAATAGTGAATGAGCCGGTGGCATCTGATCATCGTCCGGTGATTGTAGAATTACGTATGGGTAAATAGGCTCTTATGCGATTCTGTTGTGGGTCATGTTATATCAATTGCTATTTAGCTATGAGGTGTAAATTAGTTGGTATTGACGGATATGCTAGTCATCATTATTGAATGGTTTCGTAAGAAATGGAAATATGTAAAAAAGAGACTCTTCAGTAAAAATGAAGTAGTCTCTTTTTATTGGAATATTCTATTATTATCTAGTCTGAATAGATGATATAATCCCATGATCTCAACCGAGCATTAGAGTTGTCTTCCAGAACTTCCATTTTCACTTGATGTTTTCCTTTAGGCAATTGATAACGCCAGAAAAGATCCAAACGACGGACATTGGCATTAGTCGGAAAGACAGCCTCTTCGATAAATTCCCCATCAATATAAAGTTTGGCTTTCACTTCCGCATCCGGTAGGTTGTGGTTTCTACGGATTGTTTCTCCTCTTAATGCAAATCCGGTACCATCGAAATAGAATGTAAGTGTTTTAATATCCGGGTTATTCAAATCTACTCTCGCGATGGGAACCATATGTGGGAAACTTTGTTCGAAGCGGATTGCTTTGGGGGGTTGAACATTAATTATAACTTTGTCTTGCTCTACTTTTCCATCGTTTTTTGTATCATTTCCAAAGCATGTTTATAGCTGATCTGATAGGTCTGGTTTAAGGAAAGTGATGTATATTTAAATACCTTGTCTTCTGCCCCTTTTAAACCTTTCATCCAATATTCTGGTATTTTGCTATAGCCCATCATTGTACCCAATACCCCCCCGGCAGAAGAAGGATTACAATCTGAATCCTGTCCGGCTCTTGTAGATATTTCCATTGTTTGTGTGAAATCACCATTTCCATATAAGAGCCCTAAAACAATGTAAGCCGCATTGATTTTAGCATCTATATCGAGAGGTTGAAATACTCCTTCCGGACAACCGATGTCTTCCGCATGATATTTTTGTATTTCAAACCAAGTTTGTTTCCAGTCTTTGGGATACTTCTTATGCCATTTTATAACGTCTGAAATACATTTAATCCACTTTCTTTAGGGATTGTTTTCAAGGCTTCCGTTACAATGTCTTGAATATCGTCGGATGCGAAAGCGAGGCTGTACATCGCTCCTACGTAAACACTACCATACCAACCATCACCGTAACACATAAGATGTCCGATTTTGTCACTGACTTGCGAAGCGGAGTTGGGCATGCCCGGATTCATCAATCCGGCAAAATCGGCCTCTATTTGATAGTCGATATCGTCCGCATGAGGATTGTTCAGCCAGTGTCCGGGAGCCTCTATTCCCTGAAGAATATTATATCTTGCTGCCTGATTAGCATGCCATAGCGGATATTCTGCCTGAGCAAACGCTTCTGTAAAGTCTTTTACCGGAGCGTCTAAACCTTTCTTTTCAAATACATCCACAAAGGTGAGATCCATGTATATATCATCATAAAGCCACGACCATTCATCCATCGTTTTACTGACATAACCTTCATACCAGGGAATGACTTGATAATCTTGGATGAAAGTGCCTTGAAAACGAAACTCGGTAGGACCACCGAAAGTTACTCCGATGGTTTGTCCCGCCCATCCTCCTTTTATTTTGTCTAATATTGGGCTTTGGAGAGGATGATTTGTTGAGGCAGAGCTTTTGTTTTATCAGCGGTGGCAGCAGTACACAAACTAATAACAACAGATAGAATGATTGTGTTGAAAAGACATTTCTTTCTCATTTCAAGAGTTTGTATTAATTCTGTTCATTTTTGGGGTTATGAAGCATTAGATCCTCTATGATATTTGTCAGTTGTGGAATAGGCATTTGGAAGATCAGCCGGGAATGCAGGCCTTTCGGATCGGCTGTCCATGTGTTACTACCATTGCGGAATGCTTTCATTATTCCTTTTTCTAGTTTGAAATAAGGGGCGGCTCCACGTACGGCAACAAGGACCGCTGTCTGGTCCCAACTCATTCTGCCTTCAGGATTGTCTTGTGGGAGACACATTGAGAAAGCATCAACAATAGGACTACCTTGAATATCGGATGAAGCTAAACGTTTACCTGTTAAGATTTTATTGCCAATGTCCCATCCGCTCAATATAATAGGTGTAGGCCATTCTTCAAAAACAACTACAGAAGCTGTAGAATCCTTCTCTACATTAAATTCTTTTCCTTGAGGCATTCTACCTGCCATTGATACCAGTAGTTTAACTTTCTTCTTAATTAAATCAGCTCCGGATAACTTACTATACTTATCTGGTTGTGATTGCAGTAAGTTTTTTAAATTAGAAAAGAATCCCACAGTTACGATGGTTACACTTGTATCTGGTTGTAGACTCAATATGCGGCGATATACTTTCAACGCATCTTCACTTTCAGAGGCTGATTGAGCCTTATGAGGATAACGTTTGGGTAATTCATCCGTCCAGCGTGGTTCTCGATGCCAAGTAGTCAGGTTGGGAGCATCCCCTTTTACACAACCAACCGGAATATCAGGGCGACCAAAATAAGTATTGATTACATCGATACAAGGAACTGTCGTCTCACACTTGTTAGAAGATACTGTTGCGAGTATTTTTACTTCTCCTGAATCAGCTAAGGCATGCAGAACTGCCAAAGCACCTACATCATCATAATCGGGTGCCATATCAGTATCAAAAATCAAATTTGTGGTTTGCTTGCCATTTGAGCAGTTACTAAACAGGCATACTGCGAACAGATAAATTAGTAGTTGTTTCATTGTCTTTCTTTTTTAGAGTTTTATGGTTAATAATTTCTTTTGTATTTTTAGACGTTTGAAGATATGGATATATAGAGGTAACTTTAAGCCGGCTCTTAGTTTCCTCCAGACAAAATGATAAGAACCAGTCCCAGAATGAACAGTATGAACATGATAGTCAGCAATAAATTTATCTTTTTGCTGGAACCGCTAAATTCTTTCCAAATGAAAACTCCCCATAAGGCGGCAATCATAGGCGCACCCTGTCCTAATGCATAGGAGATGGCTGCTCCGGCTTTCCCGGCTGCGATATAACTTAGTGATGTTCCCAATCCCCAGACACATCCACCTAAAATCCCAACCAAATGCGTACTGGCTTTTCCGGCAAAATATTCTTTATAAGTGACTGGCTTTCCGACAAAAGGATGTTTCATCACTAGGGTGTTAAACACAAAATTGCTAAGAAAAATACCGATGGTGAAAATGAAAAATGCTGTGTAGGGAGTTGCCATTCCCGTAGTCGGTGATTCGAAATTGTTTAAATCCATGGAAGCAGCAACAAAACGATAGAAAAAAGACATTAGTATTCCGGCAACTGCGGCAAGGATAATCCCTTTTTTACTACTACCGGCATTTTCCTTTTGCTTTTGTCCGGCTGCTACTCCATTACAAATAATGGCGATAACAATCAGTAATACTCCTGTAAATAACCAGATCGGATCTCCTTTGGGAGCACTGAAATAGTTGATGAGTACTCCTAATACTAACGCTAATCCTACGCCAAGAGGAAAAGCGACAGCCATTCCTGCAATGGATACGGAGGCTGATAGGAGAATGTTGGAAGCATTAAAAATAATACCCCCGATTAATGCTCTGACTATATTCTCTGTACCTACTTGTCGTATGTTTTCAAGAAAACTTACACCGGAACTTCCGAGGCTGCCTAACGTAAATACTAAAAGTAAGGCAAATAATAGTATGCCGATCGTGTAATCCCAATAATAAAGTTCGTAACGCCAATTTTTACTGGCTAGTTTCTGGGTGTTTCCCCAGGAACCCCAACAGATCATTGTGATGAAGCAGAATATGACTGCTAATGTGTAGCTATTAACTATAAACATAGTATCAAAAGGATTTAAAGATTTTATTTAATGGTTTGGATGAAAGCATTAACTTCAACGAGAGTTGGAATGGAGGACTGAGCTCCTAATCGTGTCACAGCGATTGCAGCTGCTGCATTTGCAAAACCTAGTGCTTTTCTGTTGATTTCTTTTTGGGAACAAGCTACGGCTAATGCTCCGCAAAATGTGTCACCTGCTGCAACAGTATCGATTGCTTTCATTTTAAAACTGGGAAGTTGTATCGTTTCCCGTTCATTCATCATGTAAACACCTTGACTTCCCAACGTGATCACTATATTGCGTGCTCCCGATCTTAGTAAGGTTTGAGCAATATCATCCAGATTGTTTCCTGTATATTCGATTCCAGAAATGAAAGATGCTTCCAGCTCATTGACTACTAATATATCAATGGCTGTTATTAACTCCTCATCGATCAGACAGGCAGGCGCAGGGTTAAACAATACTTTTTTGCCTTTTTGTTTGGCAAATAAAGCAGTCTTTTTAATTGTTTCGTAAGGAATCTCAGCCTGCATGACAACAATATCCGCTTCTTCTATTATTTCAGAAAATTGAGTGATAGATTCGGGTAGCAAGGAATAATTAGCCCCGGGAGCCACTGCTATGCAGTTCTCACCACTATTAGCAACGTAGATAAGTGCGGTTCCTGTGGGGTGGTGGGAATCGTCGATGATATAATTCGTGTTGATTCCTTCTTTTGTGAAATGCTTTTTTAGGATATCTGCATACATATCATTTCCCAATGCGGTGACAAAAGTCACAGAACCGCCCAGTCTTGCTGCTGCAACGGCTTGATTCGCACCTTTTCCACCAAAAGATTGAATAAAATTGGCATTACCGACTGTTTCTCCGGGTGCCGGAATATGGTTGACTTGTGCCACCATATCGATATTTGAACTTCCAACAACTACTATTTTCATTTGAAAATAAATTTATATATTCGACTTAGGTTTATTCTTATACTATTACTTCTTTTTTATAAGGAATGGCACTTTGGGCGCCAATGCGGGTTACAGCGAGTGCCGCTGCAGCATTGGCAAATCTCACTGCTTCTGCCAAACAGTGTCCCTCGGACAAATGGACACTGAATGCTCCACAAAATACATCTCCGGCTCCGGTTGTATCAATTGTTTCCACTTCTTTAGCCGGAATCATCGTAAATTCATCTTTCTCCTTTACGTAAGCTCCGTCTTTTCCCAATGTGATAACCACATTTTCTATTCCTTTCTCTCCGATTGCTTCGGCAGCCCGATGTGCACTTTCCGTATCCCTAACTTTGATTCCCGACAACATTTCGGCTTCGATACGATTGGGGAGTATGGTATGTATATTTCTTAAAAAGGAATCATTTAGCGTAGAGGCCGGGGCAGGGTTGAGGATTACTTTTTTACCATATTCATTAGCTATAGATGCAGCATATTCTACTGTCTCTAAAGGAACTTCCAGTTGCATAAGTACAATGTCCGCTTCTTTAATTTTTCCTTTGGCCTTGTCTATGTCCTCTAAAGAAAGCGAGCGACTTGCTCCCGGAGCAACAATGATACTGTTTTCGCCAAAAGAATCGACCGATATAAGTGCCACCCCTGAAGGACTTTTCTGATCAGTGAAGATAAATTCGGTATTAATCTTCTCCGATTTATATATTTCCAATGCCTGTAGACCAAATAAATCATAACCTATTTTAGAGATAAATGTGACTTCGGCTCCTAACCTGGAAGCGGCAATTGCCTGATTGGCCCCTTTGCCGCCCGGATTCATGTAGAAAGTTCCTCCCAAAATGGTTTCACCGGGTACAGGCAGTCTGTTGGCTTTGACAACCATATCAGTGTTGCAACTACCGATTACTACGATCTTAGGTCTATGAATGGACGTTATTTCCATGGTATTTAAAATTAGGATTGTACAAAAGAAGAAAATAATAATATACCGTTTTCTACATTAATCTTCTATTTATATAATCTCAAATTGATTATATTTCTCAATGAACTTTGTATGCATCGAGAAATGAATATGAATTCTATTCTTTGATTAAACAACATCATTTGACGAATTGTTTTTTTCCTAAGGGTGTGTAAATGATATACTTCTTTTGATTATTTATATAATTTCAATATCATTCTTATCAGATAAATTTCTTTCTCATAGTTTTTTTGCATTGATATGCTGTTGGAGAGTTTCAGTCAGGCTTTTTTTGAGTATTTTTGATTCTATCCATGCTGTAAAGTCGAAAATGCGGAGTAGCTGGTTTTCGAATTTATCATCGAATAAATGTTCGATTTCAGGAGTTAGTTTTTCCCAGAATAGTTTCCGTTCGTTTCGTAGAATTGGGAGATTCTTCTTGTTCAAAAACCATAATATCAGGTGTTCCGTTTTGAATGACTGTTCTTTGGGAGATGACAGACCTCGTGTGATAGATCGGGTTTCATGGCGGATTAAGTCATATTCCTGCATTTCGTAATAGGCGATCAGGCGGACCAACCGGATGGTTCTCATTAAAGGCAGATACTTGATGTTATGGTCTACAATCGCATTGCTAATGTATTTTTTTGCGGCTTTGTAATCCTGATTTCCGATATGAATGAGTGTAGTATAAAGTAATAATTCACTTTTCCGAATGGGACTTAACCATGCTTCTTTGTCATAAAGTGGTTCGTGATAAAGATTCATAAGCTTGGTGCATTGTAGGAAATTTCCTTTGTCAAGTGACGGGAAAAGTTCGTATTGAAAAAGCAGACAAGTTGCATTGACTTTAAATTCGAATGAAGTGGTTGTAATCAGCTTTCTCAGTTTTTTGAGGAAATAAGGCATTTCTTCATAGTTGCCGACAGAACGTAAACTGCTAAGTACTCCTTCGAGTACAGATAGATAATAAATGGGCGGATTCGACCAGAACTGTTGATTCTTCTCAAATAACAAATCAAGCTCTTTGTATGAGTTTAAGGCAGCTTTGTAATTTCCTGTCATCATTAAATAATTGGCCTGAAAAAGTTTATGATTCCGGGTTAATTCAAAGTTTCCCTCAGTTTCGGACGAGGCTGCGATATAAAGCTCATTGACCATGAGATCGTTCATGTCTTGTTTTTGTTGAGCTGTCCGAATGGATCCGATGTGAGCCAGACGGTATTTTAGAAGATTGTGTAGAGAGGATTGTTCGGTGATCTTCCTGATTTTCTTTAATGTTTCATTCTGCATAAAGTGTTTGTGAAAAAGTTCTTTTTCAGTCATATCGGGAAAGTTCAGCCGGAGCAGATATTCTAGTTCTAGCTTGAGGGCAATGATCAATATCTCATTATTTTCATAATATTGTGCCTGTTCAATGGTGTCGGATAGTATTTCGAAGCATTCCTCAAATAGAGAACGTTCGTAAAGCATGCGGGCTTTACAAAGATTGTTGAACAAGTCATAGCAGATGTCTTTTTTCTTTCGGAGAATGAGTAAAGCATCTGTCAATTTCTCATATAAATATTGAATAGAAACTTCAAAAGACCCATTCGGTCTGCGTTTATAAAACTCTTTCTTTATTGTATTTCCATTTGGTTGTTTACTCTTTGCAATAATATTGTAAATCACCAGATAATCTTTCTCATCTTTGTCTTTTACGACTAAAAGGGAGAAATGTTTTTTTTCAGCTTTTGATAGAGAATATATCAGGGAAATAACAGAATCGACTCTTTTCATGGGAATTTCATTAGTATTAGCCTCGCAATATTCGGGAATTTATATGGAAAATGCAAATCATAGGAAAATAAAAATCCGACTTGAACGAAATCAAGCCGGATTTTCTGATACTAATGAATGAAGCTAGTCTTACAAAGTTGGATCCGGTGATTCTCCACCGCCTTCTCCGCCACTGCTGGGAGGGACTGTATTATTTTTATTTGCTGTATCCAGTTTTTGAATGCTGACCTTGTTTATCATATCTTTTAATAAGCTGCCGGGTGTAAAAATTATCTTGCGATTTCTCAGCGTATCTGCACCCACTTCTCCTTCCTCAACTTGACTTTTGCATCCAAACGATGGGCGGAAAGTTCCAAATTCTCCAAGACTGACGGAGGCACCTATTTCCATGTATGTTTTCAGGGAATCGATTAATCCATCGAGGACAGACTTTACTACACCGCGTGGGACGAATCCTACAGCTGTTACTTGATTACATAGCATCTTAAAATCAATATTCACTACATTGAACGGACGTGCTACATACTTTTCGGCTTTTTCCTTATCAAAGCCAAAGGTTGTTTTTTGACTACATATCTCAGTGCCATAATCTTTAATAGTTTTAATAGTTAATACTTCTAGTTTTTTATTTTGTGATCACGATGCAAAGATATGGCAGCTAAAATTGGTGGACAAGTAATTTTGAGAATGTACGTTAATCAAATAGTTAATATGGCTTCTCCAGTTCACTTCCCAATAATTAAAACCTGCTGTATTTACTGCTTTGATACGCTATGTTTCCCTCTAAACCATAATTTCCTTTCAGTATTTGTTTTATATTTGCTAGCTGATAAATCTGCTGGGCTAACAAACATATGGCACAATGTCTCTTTCCAGAAGCATTTTTCTTACGGCGAGGTTATCTGCCCTTCGCGTTTGGATGGCGAAATATGTCTGTGCAAAAGCGACTTCCTCCTTTCGAGAATCTTCATTTTGAGCGATCAGATAACAGGCATAGCGCGTTAGCAGGATATCAACTATCTCTTTTTCGGCTCCAGAACCTATTGTGACCATTTCTTTTGTCAATAACCTAATTCTTTTAGATAGCTTTCATCTTTGTTTGTACTTCCTTCTGTAAGTTTTGTTTCAAGAGAATCAATCTCCTTTTGCACGGCCATGATATCAATTTCCTCTTCTTCTTTTTCATGAGTACCTACATAACGAGATATATTAAAATTGTAATCGTTTTCAACGATTTCTTCCCGCATTGCCACATAAGCATATTTATCTTCTGTTACACCTGATGATAGTTTTTCTGCCGTAAATTTATGATAGGTGGAAACGATATGATCAATATCATGATTACGTAACCTGTTCTGATTCTTACCATTCTCATACTCATGGCTGGCATCAATGAAGAGTACATTGTCTGTTTTTTTGTTGAATATCATAATCGTTGCTGGGATACCTGTGCTAGAAAACAGATTAGTCGGAAGACCTATAACTGCTTCCAAGTAGTTTTCTTCAATGGTCTTTTGACGTAGTTTCCTTTCGCTTACCCCTCGGAATAGCACATCATGAAGTGTTACGACACCAACTTTACCATGTCTTTCATATGCGACTTCGAGCATGTGACTGATAAATGCCCAGTCTCCTTTGCTTTTGGGAGGTAGCCTCTCCAGAAACGTTTATATTGATTATTTGCGGCTTCATCGGATCCCTATTTGTCGAGAGAAAATGGAGGGTTGGCCACAACTGTATCAAACTTCATTAGCGTATTACTTTCTTTAAATTTCGAATTTCTGTGCGTTGAATAGCTTCTATATTACAAAATTAACTCAAAAAACGAATAAATCAAAAGATATTCCATCTAAATTAGAATCTCTCTCTCCTTTTGTATTGGTATAAAAGATTTTGTTTCCATTTGAATGCCATTACCCCATAAATAAAGCAATCATATTCCGACTATGATATATTGCAAGGTAATCTCCGTCTGTAATAAGGCGTTATACCCTTCATATCGGTCCAAAAGCAGGATATGGAGGAGTTACCTGGAAGATTTGTTATTTGCCCATTACCTTTTAGGTTATTGAAAGCTGTGGAAAATAATCTCTCCATAGCTCTTCTGATCTCATTAAGCTAGATTATTTAAAGGAAATCATACTTGCTTCCTATACAGATGCCTGTAATTAAGAATAATTATAAAGGAATTTCTCTTTTACCTAGCCTTATTATTTTTTTAGCGGATTTTTTTAATGAAAAAGTATTATTAATTTCTCAATCTGTCTCTTTGATCGTGCATCCTTCACAATATGCTGATTCTAAACCGCTAAGCCGGTGTTTCTTTTGGTGGTGGTTAGTGGGAATAGCAGCAGGTAAATTCATTATCCGCTTGCTTTTTATCCATCCTCCTATAGAAATATCAATTATAAAGTTTAATTCCCAGAACTTAGTTATTTCTCTGAATAAAGTAATATCTTTGGGTGCATAAATTAATTCGTAGAATTATAGTCCTTCGAAGCAATAAGTATAGTCTTCGTTTCGTAGAACTATACTCAAACGAAAGAAAGACTATAGTTCTACGAATTAATGTGTATACACAAAACTATTAATTGTTGAACCATTATATATTAATTATAGTATGAGCATTTATTATGATCTTTACGCCAGCGGCAATCCGCTGAAACGAGAGGAACAACAACCGCTTCACGCGCGTGTTATTCCATCAGGAACTTTTGATGCCAAGAAATTTATAGAATTGGTATCCAAGTCTAATGGTTTCAGTCAAGCTACCATTGAAGGTTGTTTGCAAGCTGTGACAGACGAATTGCAGCGTTGGCTCTCAAAGAGTAGACCGTAGAAGTTGGAGAGTTGGGATATTTTTCTTTGTCATTAAAATGTGATCGTTCGGTGATGGAGAAGAAAGAAATCCGTTCACCTTCTATCTGGCTTAATAAGGTGAACCTTCGTGTTAATAAGAAATTCTATGAAGAATTGGAGCCGTTGCAGTTGGAACGTATTGAATCACCATATCGTACAGACAATACTCGTGGGGAAGATGAATGTCGTACACTTCTTATGCGGCATATAGATGAACATGGTTGCATTACCCGTGCTGATTTTATGAGATTGGCAGCTATCAGCCGGGATAAGGCAGTCGAATTTCTCAGGAAATATCTGGATGAAGGAATTATCCGGAGATATGGAGCAGGTAAGATAGTGGTGTATTTGAAAAGTGATGGCATTAAAAAACGATAGAGATTTTTCGACTCCGCTCCTTTAGGGGATAGATAGTCTGATAATATAAAATAAATAAGAGAACATACTTAGCTTGGTTGATTTGCCATTATGCCGCGGGAGTGATATCTATAGAGATTGTTTTGTCAGGTAGCAGAAATTAGTTTGTTATTCTAAGGTGAGAACTGAATAAGTTTTATTGTTTTGATGTGGATTTGACAGATGAATTCGAGCTGAAAGTTTAATTGATAGCAGCCCAAGATATAACTTTGGGCAATGGATATAATCCACAAATACGTCTTGAAAAAACAGTTTATATTTTCAACTGCCTTTTCAAGGCGTATATGTCATGTCATTAAGCGGCGAGGCGTTATCTCGGGCTATTATTAGTTGAGCTATTGCTCGAGGTTCTAGCAGCGTTATTTCGAGGTTGGATTATTTTATTGATTTTGTTGTGATTGTGTTTCTTTATTTGCAATTAGCACATCATAAGAGTCTATTTTCTCTGTGCAGATTCTGAAGGCGATCTCTTTTAATATTTCAATTCGTTCGAGCATATAAGCATACTCTTCTTTGGTTACAATAAAGTCTTTATTGTAACGAGCCTCAATATATGCGCGACAAAGCAGGTTAAAACATCGTTTTTCAAAATTTGTATTTGATGGAAATACTACTGCTAATTCTCTCGAAAATTCTTTTGCATGACCTACCAATTCATCCAGCTTATGGCTCTTTAGACGGTAGTTTCTATATACAAGGCTGATAGAGTTATAAAATCGTTCACAGGTTTGATGCAATAGAAATGAACCTCCTCTATACCGTTCTTTATTATAATCGGTATACCCATGTTCTAAATAATTTATCCCCAGCGGATAATGTATATCAAATTCTTTAATAGCAAATTCTTTAATCTCTTTAAACGACAGTTCACGAGGTTTGGCCAATTTAAACTCTTTGCTGTCATACATCTTGATGCCCTCTTTCATAATATCGGTAAAGAAATACTGACTGCGCTCAAGTTCTTTATTGAGCGTATTTACATATTCAACAATGAATTGTGGTGAAGCATGACGACGATGGGCAAAAGCTTTGTGATATTTAGGAGTTATCTGATTTCTTAGTCTGTCTTCTACATGTTTCATTCTTGGCTTTGGGATGACTGCCATTATATCATAATCGCTCTGATAGAAAGTATTCACACCAAACTCTACTCTCTGGTCCCACAGAACATAACCGCCACGGGCATAGCTACCATATAATATAACCATGCAACACCATGGCATATCGTGCTTAATTAACTCCAGCAAGGTGTTTAACTCTTCCTGTGTTTGTTTAGGTAAATGCTTTATTGACCTTTTCATGTGCTATGATATTTATTCAATCACAAAGTTAATACAAATTAATTGAGATATCTCTTATTTCTATCTCTTAATTCCTCTGTTTTGCTCTTTTTTAGCTCCATACTTCTCCTTATATGTTTTCGAGAACTCCGTATAAGTTTTTTTATAGAGGGACGTATGCAGATAAATGATTATCTTTAAATAAATAATCAAAAGTGTTTCCCTGTCTTGAGGAATCTATATGGAATAAACAAATCATAGGAAAATTAAAAATCCGACTTGAATTAAATCAAACCGGATTTTTTGATATTAATGAATAATTTGAATTTTACCAAGTTGGGACTGGGGATTTTCCGCTACTTTTTTATATCAGAAAATCTTCAGCACTAATCCCGGATCCGAACAACCTTCTTTCGATACGTTCATCAACCCTACGGTACGTATCACTTCTCCCGGTATTGTCAAAAAGTTCCCTTTTACTGAAACTTTTTTGGTAATATTCACCGGTATGTCCCCTGCCAAATCTTGTGCATAAATTTTATGCTTTTTCAATTTCACAGATGAAGGAAAAACGATTGTAATATCTTTGAAGTAACCGAAGATACCAATGGGAGAATCGTAGTTTTCAACCGCTATTTTTACGGAAACTTTTTTCGAAACATATTCATGACCTAATGCGCGTCCTATGCTGGCAATGGCAACAGCACCATTTGGATAGCGGGAAGCAAGAATAAATGGTCTATCTTCACCTGAATCGGAAACTTCAGGTAAAGGCATCCCTCTACTAACTCTGGCAGGTGCTTCGGCAGTTAATTTGGTACCGATAGGGCGACTCGTATTCCAAGTTTCACGATCTTGCAAAACCCAATAATCATTTAACTTTTCGTTATCTATTGCCATCGATTCTTTTCCGACTCCGAATGGTTCCGCTATTCGATGCCATCTTACTCCACGAACGACCTCGTCCAACCGATGTTTCATATCCCGTATTGCAGGAGGAAAAACAAAATCCTGAGTTCCATTCGGCAGATTCCCGACGAATGGATGACGCATCACTCCGATAGCACATCCTAATCCGGCCGCGATATATGGCTCATCTTCGCAGTTGATAATACCTTTGGCATTTCCTTGCGCTTTGTAAGGTAGTAAATCACAAATTCGTTGTATGGTGACCGGTTGTGCTATCACATTCTCTACATCATACGTACGGAAAGCATCACTAAACTCAATAAAACTATTCTGAAAGGCATGTTCAATGCATAAACGAGGTGCATACTGCTTACCGATGGTAGTCAGCATCTTTCTCCATGCTCCATCTTTTTCATGAGCTCCCCAATCTACTTTCCAATAGTCAAAACCTGCTTCATTTGCAGCCTTGATACGTTCTGTCCAGTATTCTTCTTCAGGAATATTAGGGAAGATCTCAGCTTTTTGTGCACAAATCCATCCGCCTGCTCCTTTCCATCCTTTTTCTTTGATGCGATCCGTCAGTTGTTTCAAACGGCTGACAGCATCTCCATGGAATGATGGAAATCGACCGGGATCCAGTTCAACAGTTCCTAAATACTTATTTGGGGTGTGATTGACATCTTTAGGGATATCCCATGAATCGTCCATTACGAAGTATAGATCTTTGCGGATAGAGGGATAACAATCTACCCAATTTTGGTAAGTACCCTTACCAAATATATATTCCTCGTTCATGGCCTCTCTGGTTGGGTCAGAACCCTGATAACTTACTACGTAGCCTTGCAGATTCCAGGTGCATAAGTAATCCGGAGCTTTAGATGGTTCGTCCGGTACTAAACTTTTTAAAAACGATTGCTGCCCGGTAATGGATAAAGAAACGGTACAAAAGGCTGCTAGTAGTGATGTTTTGATATGTTTCATGGTGATGTGAGTATAAATCGGATAAATTAATCTACAAAATTCTTTTGTAATCTTCATCCAAAGTTATTGGCTTTAGATAGTTTCCGAAGCTAGAAGATTCTCTTTTGCGCTGGGAGAATACTGAAAAATAGCACCAATTATTTGGCAATTATTCAATTCTTTACAGTCACCGCAGGTATTAAATCCTTTTTCGGATACACATTTTCGGATTTCGCAATAATTGCTGCAAAATGCAAATTTCACTCCATCAGTACGACAGCCCATACAATTTATGGTCGCTGCTGTGATTTCCGATGTGTTGTTCATTTCACTTCACTTTTGAGCAGTCTTTTCTCTTAACTCATTATCATTTCTGACAGTGGCTATGCGGGCTTCGCAACTTTCGCAATCTAGTCCGCAACATGCAATTAATTGTTTCATTGTTTTTTTATTTCTGACCCTTCGGTTCTTAATTTTACCATGATATAGCTAATTTTCATATGTTTCTTTGAATTTCAACATATAAAAAGATGAATCTTAGTATTATTTTAATCTTTAGACAAAGATAGTCAATATTGGAGAATTTCGACTATAATAACATGCTTTTGTTTAATTCTTTGAGCTGTTATAAATTAACTATAGCAAGAGTATTTATTATGAGCTTTCTCCGAATGTAAATCTACTGAAACTTATATAATATCCAAGTTTGTCAAGTTAATGAACTGAAATATTGCTATTTTGATATGGTTTTTCATATGAAAAGTTATATCTTCGAAGCACTTTTAAGATTTAAAGAGCAAAATGTTAGATTTAAAACAACTTACTACTGGTGTTTGCCGAATAGCTACAGAAGCCGGATGTTTTTTGAAAGAAGAACGGAAAAGTTTTCGTCGTGACCGTGTGGAGGAGAAACATGCGCATGACTATGTGTCCTATGTAGATAAAGAATCGGAGAAGAGAGTAGTATCGGCACTTTCTACTTTGTTGCCCGAAGCCGGATTTATAACAGAGGAGGGTTCTGCTACTTATCAGGATGAACCTTATTGTTGGGTAATCGATCCATTGGACGGAACGACAAATTATATTCATGATGAGGCGCCATATTGTGTATGCATCGCTTTACGCAGTCGTACGGAATTACTTCTAGGAGTGGTTTACGAGGTTTGCCGGGATGAGTGTTTTTATGCTTGGAAAGGGGGAAAAGCTTATATGAATGATAAAGAAATTCATGTATCAGACATAAAGGATGCAAAAGACGCTTTTGTCTTTACCGAACTACCTTATAATTATAATCAGTATAAACAGACTGCCCTTCACCTCATTGATAAACTGTATGGCAAAGTAGGTGGTATTCGTATGAATGGTTCCGCTGCCGCAGCTATTTGTTACGTAGCTATGGGACGTTTCGACGCTTGGGCTGAGGCATTTCTCGGTAAGTGGGATTATTCGGCTGCCGCATTGATTGCTCAAGAAGCTGGTGGAAAAGTAACCGACTTTTATGGTGATGATTATTTTATAGAAGGACATCATATTATCGTGACGAATAAGTATTTGCACCCTTTATTCCAAAAATTATTGGCAGAAGTTCCTCCGCTGGATATGTGATGTTATTAATTTATTGAACTGTAATAAACAAATCACCACTATGATGAAACACACACTATTAATTAAAGATTGGCTCAGTTCATTTTTGTCCCTGATTTTTCCTCGTTGCTGTCTGGTCTGTGGCAGACCATTGGCGAAAGGGGAAGAATGTATTTGTACAATGTGTAATATAAATCTGCCGCGTACCAATTATCATCTTCAAGAGGATAATCCGATGGAACAGCTTTTCTGGGGGAAAATACCTCTGGAACGGGCTACTTCTTTTTTCTTTTATCGGAAAGGTAGTGATTTTCGTCAGATCCTTCATCAGCTTAAATATGGCGGACGGAAAGAGCTAGGAGCAATTATGGGACGATATATGGCGTCGGAACTCTTACCGTCCGGATTCTTCAAGGGAATAGATGTGATTATTCCGGTTCCATTACATAAGAAGAAGCAACAACTTCGTGGTTATAATCAAAGTGAATGGATTGTTCGGGGGATTGCTGCTGTGACAGGGATACCTGTAAATACCGAATCTGTTATTCGCAAGAAGAATACAGAAACTCAGACACGTAAGTCCACTTTTGAACGCTGGGAGAATGTGGATGGTATTTTTGAACTCCGTTCTTCTGAACATCTTCAAGGAAAGCATGTATTAGTTGTAGACGATGTGCTGACAACAGGGGCTACTACTGTAGCCTGCGTCTCTGCATTAATGGAAGTACAAGGGATACGAATTAGTATATTGACTTTGGCTGTAGCAGAGTAATAATTTAAGAGGAATAGGGCTATACTATAATAAATAATAATGTATCTTTGTCCCATACCCCAATTCTTTTGAATTATGAAAATAAATTGGGAATTAGATATCTAATTGTTTATATGAAAAACAAAATGTTATTAAAAACACAAATATGGAAATGAACGAATACATTCCTCGTCCGCAAGATACACAAGGGATTGAATTGCCGGAGTCATTGAAAGGATTGTCCGAAGCAATGGCTGCTCATACACATGAATTATGGGCATATCAGCAATATTTGGAAGGTTGGAGATATGCTCCGGAGAATGATAATAAGGAGAAGAAAACACCTAAAATGGTGCCTTATGACAAGTTGCCTGATGTGGAAAAAGAGGATTCTCTTAGGGAGGCTACAGAGGTTTTTAAATTCATTTATTTAAATGGATATGAAATACAGAATAAAAAGAATGAAACGAGTTATAATCCGGTAAAGAAAGGCTGGAAGTGGGCAACTGTAACTCTTATATTCTTTTTTCTGCTACTGTTGGCTTTTATAGCTTTGGGGGCAGTTAAGGTATGCACAGGTATGTTCCCTTCTACGAACGAAGTTTATATGAGTATTATATATTTAGTCATAGCATGTGCTTTTTTGTTGGGTATAACGAAGATTATCTTAAAACTGATTGCTTTATATACTGATGTTCTGCGTAAAGAGCATGAAGTGCTGAGTGAACTTTATACTGAAGAACAAAAGAAGGAGATTATTCGGAAGAATAAGAACCGAATTTGAGTCACTACTAAAACTGTAATATGCAATGATTTCTATATTTAGACTTTTGTCTTTGCATTTTGACCGTTCTTTTTCGGGAAAAGGATGGAAACAATTGTCTTGGCTATTTGGCATTATTCTGTTGGTGTTTGTGCTTATCTTTGTGATGAGTCTGGCTTATAATTTGGCTAATCCTTCAGATGAGCAACTTGCGTCTGATGAAGTTAGTGCTCCATTGGGAAGATTATTTCAGTTAATCTGCCTTTTCATTGATCCCGGTAATATTAATAATGTACCTCCCTCTTTTCGCTGGTTTGCACTAGTGGTAGTGGTGATTGGTATGCTGCTTTTTACCGGACTGCTTATTTCGGTGGTGTCCAATATGCTGGAAAGAAGAGTGGAACGTTTTCGTGAGGGAGACATTGATTATCAATTGAGAGATCATGTCGTAATTATCGGTTTTGATGAGATGGTGCCAACGCTAATTCAACAGATATGTTCAGATCCTCATTATGAGCAGTGTTATATATTAGTGCAAAGTACCTGTCCGGCTGTGGATATTAGAAATAAGATACATACTCTGTTGGATACTAAAGATGAAAGTCGGATTGTGGTACTACATGCCCGTCGGGATTCAAAGGAGGAACTTTATAAACTTCACACAACTCAGGCTCGTGAAGTGTTCCTTATCGGTGAACGAGATGAGCATGATCATGATTCGCTTAATATCGATTCTCTAAAAAAAATAGTTTCTATTCACGAGAAAAAAGAGGGTTGTCGGATGATCCCTTTTACTGTAATGTTTGAGAATCAAACGACTTTTGCGGCTTTCCAGCTAGCGGATTTATCTGTGGAATGGCGGAAGTATATAGAATTTCATCCATTCAACTTTTATGAAGAATGGGCTAAAAAGCTTCTCGTCAGTCGTTGCTATAATAAGGGGAATAAGCCCATTATTTATCCTTCTTTAGATAGAGTTCCCATCACAGAAGATAGTTCGAAGACTGTACGATTTGTCATTATTGGTATGAGCCGAATGGGGGTTGCTCTTGGTGTGGAGGCGGCTCACTTATTGCATTTCCCCAATTTTTGCAGGGACAATAAATATAAAAGTGTGATTACTTTTATTGATGAGCAGGCCGATACGGAAATGAATTATTTTCGTGGGAGATATCAACATTTCTTTGAAATAGCGCCTGCTATATATAAAGAGGTAAACCAAGAAGGAGAATTGGATATTCAGATACTTTCTCCAACAAAATTTGAAGGTACGAATGCAAATTTTCTGGATATCCGGTTTGAGTTTATCAAAGGGCGTGCCGAAAGCGAGGTTATACAGCAGCAATTGAGTCAGTGGGCTTTACCCGAGAGTAATGAGATCCTTACTATTGCAGTTTGTTTGAACTACCCTCCTCAAAGTGTTGCTATTGGGCTTTATTTGCCTGATAACGTTTACGAAAATAATATCCCGGTATTTATCCGGCAAGAAACATCAAGTGCATTGCTTAGTATGTTGAGTAGCCGGAAAGATGAGGAAGAGTGCCAATATCATAAATATTCGCACATTTATCCTTTTGGTATGATGGATAATTGCTATGACCTTGATCGTAGTGGAATGGAAAAGGGAATGGTTATTCATTATATCTATGATTTTTTTAGTACTTATGGTGTCTTACCTGAAACTTGTCCGAGTATAGAACGTTTGAAGAAAAGTTGGAACGGGCTGTCTGTAGCTAAACGGTGGTCCAATTTGTATAGTGCCTGTTCTATTGATTGTAAGCTACGGTCCATTGGTTGGGATGGTAAGAGTGATATATCATTGACTTCCGAGCAAATCGAACTTTTGGCTCGGGTGGAACATAATCGTTGGAATGTAGAGAAGTTACTCCTTGGTTTTAGGAAACCAACTGCTGACGAGGAAATGATTATTGCTAGTAGTAAAGCAAAGAAGGATGAATTTAAAAATGAACGGTTTGTGCACCCGGATATCTGTTCTTATGAAGAATTACCGAAAAGTTCGAAGGATTACGACCGATGCATTGTTGAAGGAATATCTCTTGTCGTGAATTACAGGAAATCAGTTCAATAAAACAGTTTTAGGAGCCCGATTTATGAAAATAAAAAAGCCACCCAAGTAAATTGGTGGCTTCTTTATTGCTCTTCCTCTTGGACTTGAACCAAGGACCCTCTGATTAACAGTCAGATGCTCTAACCGACTGAGCTAAGGAAGAATATTTGCAACTGAGATTTTGAACTTTGCTCTTCCTCTTGGACTTGAACCAAGGACCCTCTGATTAACAGTCAGATGCTCTAACCGACTGAGCTAAGGAAGAATGTTTTTCTCAATTGCGATGCAAAAGTAATAGGATATTTTGAAATATGCAATATCTTTGCAAAAAAAATATTGAGAATGGACAAAATAATAGGATTGGGCAACGCCCTAGTAGACGTACTTGCAACCCTGGAAGATGATACACTCCTAGATGAAATGGACTTACCTAAGGGTAGTATGCAACTTATAGATGATGCTAAGTTACAGCAAATTAACTCCAGATTCTCTCAGATGAAAACACACTTGGCAACCGGTGGATCAGCAGGAAATGCTATACTTGGACTGGCCTGTCTCGGAGCAGTAACCGGTTTTATAGGAAAAGTGGGTAATGATTATTATGGAAACTTTTTTCGTGAGAATCTGAAGAAAAATACAATTGAAGACAAACTACTGACCTCTGAACAACTACCTTCGGGTGTTGCTTCTACTTTTATTTCTCAGGATGGTGAACGCACTTTTGGTACTTATTTGGGAGCTGCTTCCAGTTTGAAAGCGGAAGATCTGACATTGGATATGTTTAAAGGTTACTCATATCTTTTTATTGAAGGCTACTTGGTGCAGGATCATGAAATGATTCTTCATGCTATTGAATTGGCTAAAGAAGCCGGATTGCAGGTTTGTCTGGATATGGCGAGCTATAATATTGTAGCCAATGATCTTGAATTCTTTTCTCTATTAATAAATAAGTATGTAGATATTGTTTTTGCTAACGAAGAGGAAGCGAAAGCATTTACAGGTGAAGAACCGGAAAACGCTCTAAGAATAATAGGAAAGAAGTGCAGCATTGCCATCGTAAAAGTCGGAGCAAACGGTTCATATATTCGTAAAGGAACAGAAGAAATAAAAGTTTCTGCTATTCCTGTTGAGAAAGTAGTGGATACTACTGGTGCCGGTGATTATTTTGCTTCCGGATTTTTGTATGGTCTTACTTGCGGATACTCTTTGGAGAAATGTGCTAAAATAGGTTCTATTCTCTCTGGAAATGTTATCCAAGTGATTGGAACTTCGATGTCAAAGGAACGTTGGGATGAAATTAAGTTAAATATTAACAAGGTTCTAGCGGAATAACCAAGTATTGAGTTATTTTTACGTCTTATTTTAATGAAAGGAATATGAAAAAATTGCTGAATAAGCGGATAATCGTCGGTCTGGTAGCCGTAATCGCTGTGGTTGCTTTCTTTAGTTTCAAGAATGGAGACGACCGGAATTTCCAGCTTGCTAAGAATCTGGATATATTCAATGCCATTGTGAAAGAGCTGGATATGTTCTATGTAGATACCATTGATCCCAATAAAACGATTCGCGAAGGAATTGATAATATGTTGTTGTCTTTAGATCCTTATACGGAATATTTCCCTGAAGAGGATCAGAGCGAATTGGAACAGATGGTCAAAGGAAGTTTCGGAGGAATCGGTTCGTTGATAACTTACGATGTGAAGATGAAACGCTCTATGATTGCGGAACCATTCGAAAATACTCCTGCTGCTAAAGTAGGATTAAAGGCCGGAGATATCTTGCTGGAGATTGATGGTAAGGATCTTGCCGGAAAAAATAATGCAGAAGTAAGCCAAATGCTCCGTGGAGAAGCAGGTACTAGCTTTAAATTAAAGATAGAACGTCCCAACGAGAAGGGGGGGCGTACTCCTATGGAATTTGATATTGTACGTGAGTCGATCCTGACTCCTCCTATTCCATATAGTACTTTGATGGAAAATAACGTGGGGTATATCAATCTGAGTACATTCTCGGGTAATCCTTCGAAAGAATTTAAGAGAGCATTACTGGACTTGAAAAAGCAGGGAGCCACTTCCTTGGTTATTGACCTTCGTAATAATGGTGGTGGCCTTTTGGATGAAGCAGTAGAAATAGCCAACTATTTCTTGCCTCGTGGAAAAGTCATTGTAACTACAAAAGGAAAGATAAAACAAGCTAGTAATACCTATAAGACCTTACGTGAACCATTGGATCCGGATATTCCAATTGCAGTATTGGTAAATAGTGGAACGGCTTCTGCATCGGAAATCTTATCTGGTTCTTTGCAGGATTTGGATCGTGCTGTTATTGTGGGTAACCGTACTTTTGGAAAGGGATTGGTTCAAGTTCCCCGCAATCTGCCTTATGGTGGAACGATGAAAGTAACTACTTCTAAGTATTATATTCCGAGCGGACGCTGTGTACAGGCTATTGATTACAAACATCGTAATGAAGATGGAAGTGTGGGTACAATACCGGATAGTTTGACTAAAGTATTCCATACGGTAGCAGGACGTGAAGTACGTGACGGGGGTGGTGTAATGCCGGATATAGTTGTAGAGCAAGAGAAGTTGCCAAATATTCTGTATTATCTGATGCGTGATAACCTGATATTCAACTATGCTACTCAATATTGCTTGAAGCACCCTACAATTCCTTCTCCGGAAAAGTTTGAAGTGACCGATGCTGATTATGATGATTTTAAGGCTATGGTTAAGAAGGCTGATTTTAAATATGACCAGCAAAGTGAAAAGATCCTGAAGACTCTGAAAGAAGCAGCTGAGTTTGAAGGTTATATGACGGATGCTTCTGAAGAGTTTACCGCATTGGAAAAGAAGTTGAATCATAATCTGGATCGTGACTTGGATTATTTCTCCAAAGATATTAAACCGATGATTGCTTCTGAGATTATTAAACGCTATTATTTCCAACGTGGAGGTATCATCCAGCAATTGAAAGATGATAATGATTTGAAAGCTGCATTGAAAATATTGAATGATCAGGCAAAGTATAAAGAAATACTAAGCACGCCGGTAGCAAAGAAATAAGTTTTTATTGCTATATCAATAATATAAAAGACGATGGATAGTTGAATCTAACTATCCATCGTCTTTTATTTACCTGTATAATTATTAATATGCTTTCGGCAAAGTGAAATAAAAGGTTGTTCCTTTCTTTTCTTGGGAGCGTAACCAAATACGTCCTCCCATTCGTTCTACTAACATTCTACAAAGAGCTAGTCCCAATCCTGTTCCTTGAACGAAATTGTTGATTTTACCGAACCGTTCAAAAATAGTTGCAGCTTTTTGAGCCGGAATACCAATGCCACTATCTTTGACGTAAAATTCTACGAAGTTTTCCTTTTCTTGACAGCCGAAATGTATTTCTCCTTTGATCGTGAATTTCGTTGCATTACTGAGCAAATTACTAATCACTTGGGTGACACGTTCAGAATCTCCCAGTACATAGGTACTTGCTATTCCATCATCTAGGATTAACTTTACTCCATCATGAGTTTTAGAGTTGTATTGTTGTTCTAGTTGTATACAAATCTCCAATAGCCTGATGGGGTGAATTTTGAACTTAAGAGAGCCTGACTCTAATGCGGATAAATCCAGAATATTACTGAATAAATTAAGTAATAACTCTGAGTTTTTTTCAATGATTGCTGAATATTGTTTCTTTTCCTCCAGGTTGTTAGAGGTCGCTATTAATTGTGAGAATCCTACAATTGAATTGAGAGGGGTACGAATCTCGTGGCTCATGTTGGCAAGAAAAGCAGACTTCAACCGGTCGGCTTCTTCCGCTTTGATACGAGCTTCATCCAACGCTTTTTCTGTTTCCCATTGCTGTGAAATATCACGACACATACATAGTAAATATTCATTGCCTAGCGGGAAAATACGATTTTCAAAATGGTGTATGGCACCATTTACCGTCAAATTATGTCTGGAAGTAGAACTTTGTTTTGTGCGTATCACTTTCTCCATGTTCTGGCGTACGCTTTCATAGGCTTCTTCCGGAATAATATCTTTTATATTTGAATGGATAATACTGGTTGCCGTCGTTCCTTCTACATGATTGGTAGCCGGGGAAGAAGCTAGTTCTATAATATCTCCATTATGGTCGAAAACCGTCAGCATATCGGGCAAGGCGTCTAATATACGCGTACAATATTTGTCGCGAAAACGTTTTTGTCTGGAAGAAGGCAATCGAGAAGAAAGGCTTTCTACCTCGCTTTCTAACTGATTTATTATTTTCAACAACTCTTCTTTCGTTTTATTTTCATAGTGCTCCATAGCAAATGGATAATAATTGTATAAATGTTGTAGAATATGTGTAACTTGTTGCAAATATAAAACAATATTTTAATAGTACATCTTCTCCTCCAAGTTATTATTTGATAAAAAAACCGGATAGCTTTTGTCCTACTAATCAGAATGTTCTATCTTTGCAACCATTATATATTAAATGATTTACAATATGTCTAAAGAATTATTCTCTACTCTGCCTTATAAAGTGGCAGATATTACGCTTGCTGACTTTGGACGCAAGGAAATCGATTTGGCAGAAAAAGAAATGCCCGGCCTTATGGCTCTTCGCGAAAAGTATGGAGAATCCAAACCACTGAAAGGTGCCCGTATCATGGGGTCATTGCACATGACCATTCAAACGGCTGTTCTAATTGAAACGCTGGTTGCATTAGGAGCTGAAGTTCGTTGGTGCTCTTGTAATATATATTCTACACAGGATCATGCTGCGGCTGCAATTGCTGCTTCGGGAGTTGCTGTGTTCGCTTGGAAGGGTGAAACACTGGCTGAATATTGGTGGTGCACATTGCAAGCATTGAACTTTGCCGATGGTAAAGGACCGAATGTAATTGTGGATGATGGTGGCGATGCTACGATGATGATTCATGTAGGTTATGAAGCTGAAAACAACTCGGCTGTTTTGGATAAAGAAGTACATGCAGAAGATGAAATTGAGTTAAATGCCATATTGAAGAAAGTGTTGGCTGAAGATAATACTCGTTGGCATCGTGTTGCTGCAGAAGTTCGTGGCGTTTCAGAAGAAACGACTACCGGAGTACATCGTCTTTATCAAATGCAGGAAGAAGGAAAACTTTTGTTCCCGGCTTTTAACGTGAACGATTCTGTAACGAAATCTAAGTTCGATAATTTGTATGGCTGCCGCGAATCATTGGCAGATGGTATCAAGCGTGCTACAGATGTGATGATTGCTGGTAAGGTAGTTGTGGTGTGCGGATATGGTGATGTAGGAAAAGGATGTGCTCATTCTATGCGTACTTACGGAGCACGTGTGTTAGTGACTGAGGTTGATCCAATCTGCGCTTTGCAGGCTGCTATGGAGGGCTTTGAAGTTGTAACAATGGAAGATGCATGTACAGAAGGTAACATTTTCGTGACAACAACAGGAAATATTGATATTGTTTGTATCCATCATATGGAAAGAATGAAAGATCAAGCCATTGTTTGTAACATTGGACACTTCGATAACGAGATCCAGGTGGATGCTTTGAAACATTATCCCGGTATTAAGTGTGTCAATATCAAGCCACAGGTAGATCGCTATTATTTTCCGGATGGACATAGCATTATTCTGTTGGCAGACGGTCGTTTGGTAAATCTGGGATGTGCTACCGGTCACCCGTCGTTTGTGATGAGTAACTCTTTCACTAATCAGACTTTAGCTCAGATCGAACTGTTCAATAAGAAATATGATGTAAATGTTTATCGTTTGCCGAAGTATTTGGATGAAGAAGTGGCACGTTTGCATCTTGAAAAGATTGGGGTGAAACTGACAAAACTCACTCCTGAGCAAGCTGCTTATATTGGTGTGTCGGTAGATGGGCCCTATAAGGCTGATCATTATAGATATTAATTTAGGAGCTAACTAAAAAAGGAGCCCTTTCAATACTCCTGCTACAATTATCTGTAGCAGGAATTGAACTCTAAAACTTTTTAGTCAGTTTCATTCATTATCCATTATTATGAAGAAAATCCTTCCTGATTTGATTGCCATTCTGGCTTTCGTTATTCTTTCTTTTGCCTATTTTTTTCCAGCGGATATTGAGGGACGTATTCTCTTTCAAAATGATTCGGTTGCCGGAGTAGGTGGTGGGCAAGAAGCTACAGAGTATTTGCAACGTACCGGAGAACGTACTCGTTGGACAAATTCTCTTTTTGGAGGTATGCCTACTTACCAGATGTCTCCGAGTTATGATTCAACCAAACCATTGAAGTGGGTGGAAGCGGTCTATCATTTGTATCTTCCGCCTTATGTAGTGCTGACATTTATTATGATGCTTGGCTTCTATATACTGCTCAGGGCATTTGGAATATCGGTTTGGTTGTCGGCTTTAGGAGGTGTTATCTGGGCTTTCTCGTCCTATTTCTTCATACTGATATCGGCAGGACATATTTGGAAATTTATAACTCTTGCATATATTCCGCCTACGATTGCCGGTATTGTGTTGGCGTATCGTAAGAAGTATTTGTTGGGAGGAATCATTACTGCCTTGTTTATTGCACTTCAGATACAGGCAAACCACATACAGATGAGTTACTACTTTATGTTTGTAATCCTGTTTTTTGTTGGAGCTTATTTCGAAGATGCATATAAGAAAAAAGAATTACCTCACTTTTTTAAAGCTAGCGCTGTATTGGTATTGGCAGCAGTGATAGGAGTCTGTGCAAATCTTTCAAATCTATATCATACGTATGAGTATAGTAAAGAAACAATGCGTGGTAAAAGTGAACTGAAGCATGAAGGGGCAGCCGCAGCAAACCAGACAAGTAGTGGTCTGAACCGCGATTATATAACTCAATGGAGTTATGGGATAGGTGAAACACTGACATTGCTGGTCCCGAATGTCAAAGGAGGTGCATCTGTTCCTTTGTCGCGGAATGAAACGGCAATGGAAAAGGCAGATCCGACATACAGCAGCATTTATTCTCAACTGACACAGTATTTCGGTGATCAGCCGATGACATCCGGTCCGGTTTACGTTGGAGCATTTGTACTGTTTCTGTTTATTCTGGGTTGCTTTATTGTGAAAGGACCTCTGAAGTGGGCATTGCTGGGTGCGACTATTTTCTCAATTCTGCTTTCGTGGGGAAAGAATTTCATGGGACTGACGGACTTCTTTATAGACTATATGCCGATGTACAACAAGTTCCGTGCGGTTTCTTCTATTCTAGTGATTGCTGAGTTTACTATTCCATTGCTAGCTATTTTTGCATTGAAAGAGGTACTGACAAAACCGAATATTTTGAAATTGAAGAAGAACCGGACAGGATTAATTGTCAGCTTGGTCTTGACGGCGGGGGTTGCTTTAATTTTGGCAGTTGCACCTGGAATTTTCTTCTCCAATTACATTCCGGCTCAGGAGATGGCTGCTTTGCAACAAGGGATTCCGGCTGAACATTTATCTCCGATTGTAGCTAATCTGGCTGAAATGCGAAAAGCATTAGTGACTTCGGATGCATGGCGTAGTTTCTTTATCATAGTAGTAGGATGTGCGTTGTTATTCCTTTATTTGCAAGAGAAGTTAAGAGCTTCCTTGACGATAGCAGGTATTGCAATCCTTTGTCTGGTAGATATGTGGGGGGTGAATAAGCGTTATTTATATGATGAAGAGTTTATTCCCAAATCTCAAAAGACAGATGTATTCCGTAAAAGTCAGGCGGATGAAATAATTCTTCAGGATACTACTTTGAATTATCGTGTATTGAATTTTGCAACGGATACCTTTAATGAAAATAATACCTCTTATTGGCATAAGAATGTAGGTGGATATCACGCTGCAAAATTGCGCCGTTATCAAGAAATGATCGAACATCATATTTCTCCGGAGATGCAACAAACCTATCAGGCGATAGCTGCGGCTGGCGGAGCTATGGATAGTGTGGATGCTTCTAAATTCCGGGTATTGAATATGCTGAATACGAAATATTTCATATTCCCGGCTGGACAGAAAGGCGAGACAGTACCTGTAGAGAATCCTTATGCCTATGGCAATGCTTGGTTTATAGATAAAGTTCAGTACGTTGATAATGCAAATGAAGAAATAGATGCACTGAATGATATTTCCCCGATAGAAACTGCTGTGGTAGATGTCAAATTCAAGGAGAATCTGAGAGGAGTAACAGAGGCGTACAAAGACTCTTTGTCTGTGATTCGTCTGACAAGTTATGAACCGAATCGTTTAGTTTATGAAACTTCTTCTGCCAAAGATGGGGTAGTTGTCTTCTCAGAAATTTATTATCCGGGTTGGCAAGCAACTATTGACGGGCAGCCGGTAGATATAGCACGCGCTGATTATATTCTGCGTGCAATGAATGTTCCAGCCGGTAAACATACAATTGAAATGTGGTTTGATCCGCAGAGTTTACACTTGACAGAGAGTATTGCATATGCTGCAATGGCTCTGCTGTTGATTGGCGTAATGCTATTTGTGTGGTTGAAAAGAAAACAATTAGCCAAAAAGTGAATGAAATGCAGAAGGAAGATTCTTATGTCATAATAAGAACTTTTTTCTTATCTTTGTACTGCATGAATTCCTTTTAATCGGAAGGTAACTTATTCTTTCGAGAACTAAAATGTGTTTTTGTAGGAAAGGAGCTATAACCGCAAGTCCTGATTATGAAACCGGAACCTTTGATTATATAATCGAAAGTTTCAGTTATATAACCGGAGCTTGCGGTTATAGTTTTGTATAAAGAAAAAGAAAGTTATCACTTAGTAGAGAGTAAGTTGTCTCTTGATAAAGAGTAAGCTTGCTATTAATAAAAGGCAAGTTTTATGTTAATGGTCAACAGCCTATTTATTAATGAAATCAAAAAAACGGCTCCCTTCCTCACGAAGAGAGCCGTTTTGCATTCACTAAAAAATTATGAAAACAAACACTGTTTTTACTTATTTATTTATTGAGTGTGGATTATATGTCATTTTGATTTTGTTCCCTTCTTGGACGATTATCATTTGATTTTCTCATTTGAGCCGCTTTGGCGCGATTAGCTTCTTGTTCTGCTTTCCACTTCTCATATTGTTCGGTGGTCAGAATCTTCTTTATTTTTTTATCTTTAGCTTCTGCTGCTTTTTTTAGAGCTTCTGCAGAATCATTATCTAACTGCATTTTTGGTCTTTCTCCCATTCTACCGGGGAATCCACCTTCTCTTGTCATCGGAGGCTCACCGCCGCCCATTGCCATGGGAGGACGTCCTTCTCCCATTCCAAATCCTCCTCTCATAAATGAACCTTGGTTTTCTGCATTTTGCATTAAATTGAAGCGTTTCTTTTGTTCCTTTAGATTAAGTTTGTAAATCTTGTTGTATTGTTTTTCAGTTAGTTGCAATGACCTCTGCATTTGTTCAGTCATTCGTGTTGCTATCTTTTCCGGATTAGGCACTTCATGGGGAAGACGTTTTTCCTGTTGTTGTTTGGCTTGAGATTCGGGTGTTTCTTGTGCGGTAGCAAGACCGGCAAAGGTCATAAAGCATATCATGGCTCCGACAAGTTTCATACTATTTTTCATATCTGTTATCTTTTTAATTGATTTTATTGACTCAAAGTTAAGCAAATATAGGAACTGAAAAAAACAAAATCGACCAGAGACGAGGTTTTGTCTATCAAAGGTTATAGAAATGATTTATTCAAACTATCTTCATTAATCTAATTAATGCTTTACTTTTACAGGTTTTACCGTCAAAATGATATAAGAAAATATTTACTCCCTGTTTAAAAATGATTAAAATAAAATCTTAAGAAGGTTTCCGTGCCCGCGCCTAAAGATTGCTTTATTTGAAGTGACCAAACTTTAATAAAGATGTATCAGACAGATTTAACGGAAACCGAGTAGCAATATATAACAAAAGTGTTGAACCTGCAAGAAAAGAAGCGAAAATATGATTTGCGTATTGTATTGAATGCCATACTCTATTTAGTAAAAACGGGTTGTCAATGGCGTATGTTTCCTCGCGAGTTTCCTAAATGGGAATCCGTCTACTACTATTATAGGAAATGGGCTTCTCTTGAAGTTTTTGATTATCTTCTTGAAAGGTTATGTGGTCATGTACGGGTAGGACGGAATCAGAGTATAGAGCCTAGTGTTGCTATAATAGATAATCAGAGTGTTAAATGGGGAAATAACCGTTCCTTAAATGGAATTGATGGCGATAAAAAGGTGAAAGGTATCAAATGTCATGTGATTGTGGATAAGAATGGCTTCCTCATAGCAGTGATGGTTACAATAGCCAATATTCATGACAGCAAGGCTGCATATTTACTAATGAGAGTCTTAAAAGACCTTTTGGGAATAAAAGTCATATTGGCAGACGGAGGATATAGAGGAGAACTTATTAAAAACGTCAAGGAAAAATTCAGTTATGTGATTCAGGTTGTGATTAGCACATGCAAAGAACAAGGGTTCAAACCTATCCACAAAAGGTGGATCATCGAAAGAACTTTCTCATGGATGGAGAATGACAGAAGACTCTGCCGAAACTATAAACTTACATTCGAAGCGGCAGAGGAAATGGTTAAAATATCAGCTATAAATTATTATTGAAGAAAATTTAAACAAGCTCTTAAGGACTTCTTGATACATATATGATCCCAACTGCTTCTTAGATATATCCTAAGTAAGAAACAGTTGAGATGATCATCTTATAATATAGTATATTAGAATAAGATTTCAGGTGTAACTAGCTTTAGTAGAAAATTACTCTTTCTCTCCATAAGCTAAGTCACCTGCATCTCCCAATCCGGGCACAATATAAGAATGCTCGTTGATTTCCGGATCAATGGCTGCGCACCAGATTGTTGTCTTATCTTCCGGAAATACATTCTTTATATGCTCAATAGCTTGTTGGCTGGCAATAATAGAAGCAATGTGAATTTCTGAAGGATGACCTTTGGTCAGCATAGCCTGATAACTTAACTCCATGCTACTACCTGTTGCTAACATTGGGTCGGTGATTATCAATGTTTTTTCGTCAATACGTGGAGAAGCTATATATTCAATATGTATATCAAATTTTAGCTTGTCTTTATATTTTCTATATGCAGAAACGAAAGCATTTTCCGCTTGATCGAAGTAGCTTAGGAAGCCTTGATGAAAAGGTAATCCGGCACGAAGAATAGTACTGATAACTAGTTTATTATCCGGGGTACTGACCGGAGAAATCCCTAAAGGAGTCTGTATGTTTTTTACTGAATATTGTAACTTCTTGCTTATTTCGTAAGCCATAATTTCTCCAATTCGCTCGATATTGCGGCGAAAGCGCAAACGGTCATTCTGAACTCCTACATTTCTTATTTCAGCAACATACTGGTTTAGAATGGAATTTGTCTGGCTAAAATCAATTACTTTCATATTATATTTTAATCGTTATTTAATCTTATTTTCATCATATTGATAACATACTGCCTTGCAAAGTAAATGATAATCTTTCAAATTGCAATATTCAGTTTGCAGATATTGTTAGGAATTTATAAAAGAGATTCTATTAGGGAAAAATTTCTCTAATAGCTTCTTGCTTTTCAAAGAAAGTATTACTTTTGTCCTCGGATTACAAAGGAGTACCCAAGACTCCTCCATGTTAAGGTAAAAAAAGAGATAATAAACGAAATACCAATTTAATTTAATTCAAAAGAAAATGGCAAATTTAGATTTGAGCAAGTACGGAATTACAGGTGTAACTGAAATCCTGCACAACCCGTCTTATGATGTTTTGTTCGCTGAAGAAACAAAACCGGGTCTTGAAGGCTTTGAAAAAGGTCAAGTAACTGAATTAGGTGCTGTTAATGTGATGACAGGTATCTATACCGGTCGTTCTCCTAAAGATAAATTCTTCGTTAAGAATGAAGCTTCTACTGATTCTGTATGGTGGACTTCTGACGAATATAAAAACGACAATAAACCTTGTACTGAAGAAGCTTGGGCTGATCTTAAAGCAAAAGCTGTAAATCAATTGTCTGGCAAACGTTTGTTTGTTGTTGATACTTTCTGTGGTGCTAACGAAGCTACTCGTATGAAAGTACGTTTCATCATGGAAGTGGCTTGGCAGGCTCACTTCGTAACTAACATGTTCATCCGCCCGACTGCTGAAGAACTTGCTAACTACGGAGAACCTGATTTTGTATGTTTCAACGCTTCTAAAGCTAAAGTTGATAACTACAAAGAACTTGGCTTGAACTCTGAGACTGCTACAGTTTTCAACTTGAAAACTAAAGAACAAGTTATCTTGAATACTTGGTACGGTGGTGAAATGAAGAAAGGTATGTTCTCTATTATGAACTACATGAATCCGCTTCGTGGTATTGCTTCTATGCACTGCTCTGCTAACACAGATATGGAAGGAACTAGCTCAGCTATCTTCTTCGGTTTGTCTGGAACAGGTAAGACTACATTGTCTACTGACCCGAAACGTAAATTGATCGGTGATGACGAACACGGATGGGATAACGAAGGTGTATTCAACTATGAAGGTGGTTGTTATGCTAAAGTTATCAACTTGGACAAAGAAAGTGAACCGGATATCTACAATGCTATCAAACGTGACGCTTTGCTTGAAAACGTAACTGTTGCTGCTGATGGCAAGATCGACTTCACAGATAAGAGTGTAACTGAAAACACTCGTGTTTCTTATCCTATCTACCACATCGAAAACATCGTTAAACCGGTGTCTAAAGGTCCTCACGCTAAACAAGTTATTTTCTTGTCAGCTGATGCATTCGGTGTATTGCCTCCAGTATCTATCCTGAATCCTGAACAAGCTCAATACTACTTCTTATCTGGATTTACTGCTAAATTGGCTGGTACAGAACGTGGTATCACTGAACCGACTCCTACATTCTCTGCTTGTTTTGGTGCCGCTTTCTTGTCATTGCACCCAACTAAATATGCAGAAGAATTGGTTAAGAAGATGGAAATGACTGGTGCTAAGGCTTACTTGGTAAACACTGGTTGGAATGGTTCTGGCAAACGTATTTCTATCAAAGATACTCGTGGTATCATCGACGCTATCCTTGATGGTTCTATCGACAAGGCTCCTACTAAGGTGATTCCTTTCTTCGACTTCGTTGTTCCTACAGAACTTCCGGGTGTTGATCCGAAAATCCTTGATCCACGTGACACTTACGAATGTGCTTGTCAATGGGAAGAAAAAGCAAAAGACTTGGCTGGACGTTTCATTAAGAACTTCGCTAAGTTTACAGGTAACGAAGCTGGTAAAGCTTTGGTTGCTGCTGGTCCGAAACTCTAATTTATTAGATTCAGATATGAGAAGGCGGTTCCGAAAGGAACCGCCTTTTTCTGTATTGATAACTCTCATTTCTGTGAGTAAACTCCGTAGATAAGGAATGAAAGTAATAACTTGTAAATATGTCGGTTATGTTGTATCTTTGTGTAGACATGATATAAACCAAATTACCATAATATGAGAAAACTACAATCATTTCTTTGTTGCCTTATTCTTTTATCCATAGGGCTTTCTACGAATGCAAAGGAGCGTATATATGATATGTCTAAACTGGGATTGAAAGTTGATAGCCGAAAAAATGCCAGTCCTGTTTTGCGAAAGGTGATCGCTAAAATAAAAGCTGAGTGTGGAGCTGGTGACGAAATCGTATTGAGATTCTCTGCAGGAAGATATGATTTTTATGAGACAGGTGCGGATGTGCGTGAATACTATATATCCAATCATGATCAAAGTAATCCCAAAAAGGTGGGAATGGCATTGGAAGATTTATCCAATTTAGTATTGGACGGACAAGGGGCTGAATTTATTTTTCATGGAAGGATGATTCCGTTGTCTTTGTTACGTTCTACCAATTGTACGTTGAAGAATTTCAGTATTGACTTTGAAAATCCGCATATTGCACAAGTGGAAATCGTTGATAATACTCCTGAGTATGGGATTACTTTCAGACCGGCTCCATGGGTGAAATATCGGATTAGAAAAGATTCTGTATTTGAAAACTATGGTGACGGATGGCAAATGCAACCAGGTAGCGGTATTGCTTTTGAGAAGGAAACGAAACGCCTGGTATATAAAACGAGTGATTTACATTGTCCGACTAAAGGGGTAAGAAAAGTCTCTTCTGATTGCCTGAATGCTCCTCTGTGGAAGGATAAGCGTCTGATTCCGGGAACAGTAGTTGCAATGAGGACAGGAGAACGTCCTACGCCGGGAATCTTTTTGTCTCATGATGTAAACACTACATTGCAGAACGTGAAGATACATTATGCTGAAGGCATGGGATTATTGGCGCAACTTTGTGAGAATATAACTTTAGATGGATTCAATGTTTGTCTGAGGGGAGAAAGCGATTTGCGCTATTTTACTACTCAAGCGGATGCAACCCATTTTTCCGGTTGTAAAGGAGTGATTGTTTCTCAAAATGGCCTTTATGAGGGAATGATGGATGATGCAATTAATGTGCATGGCACTTACCTGAAAGTCATAAAGAGACTGGATGATACAACGTTGGTAGGACGTTATATGCATAATCAGGCGTGGGGATTTGATTGGGGATACCAAGGAGACAGTGTGCAGTTCATCCGCTCGGAGACTATGGAAATCATCGATGGAGTGAATCATATTGTTTCTATTCGTCCATATGATAAAGAAGCTGTTCAGGGTGCTCGCGAGTTCTGCATTACTTTTCAAAAACCGATCGATCCAATGATTAACGAAAAGGCAGGTTTGGGTATTGAGAATTTAACCTGGACTCCGGAGGTGGTTTTTGCTAATAATGTAATACGTAATAATCGTGCTCGTGGGAGTCTGTTCAGTACTCCTCGAAAAACAATTATAGAGAATAATCTTTTTGATCATACTTCAGGGGCAGCCATTCTTTTATGTGGTGATTGTAATGGTTGGTTTGAAACCGGTGCTTGCCGTAATGTACTTATTCGTGGAAACCGTTTTGTAAATGCCCTGACTAATATGTTTCAATTTACGAATGCTGTTATTTCTATTTATCCCGAAATTCCTAATCTAAAAGATCAACAGAAGTATTTTCATGGAGGGAACGATGGAGGAATTGTTATTGAAGGAAATATATTCGAAACTTTTGATGCACCTATACTATATGCTAAGTCGGTAGATGGTTTGATTTTCCGCAATAATACAATAGTGCAGAATTCTGATTATAAACCATTCCATTGGAATAAGAGTCGCTTTTTACTTGAACGGGTGACCAATGTGAAGATAATGGAAGACTGATACACAGATAACAAAATAAATATTGATAGAACTTAGACTAAAAGATGATTATCAATTACTTGAAACTTTTCTTCACTTTCGCTAAAATAGGTATGTTTACTATTGGAGGTGGATATGCCATGATTCCGTTGATTGAACGTGAAATAGTGAAAAAGCAATGGATGAGTAAGGAAGAATTTATGGAAATGTTTGCTTTGACGCAATCTTTACCGGGTGTTTTTGCTGTGAATATATCCATTTTTGTGGGATATAAACTTTATAAAGTAGGAGGGAGCCTTGTATGTGCATTAGCTACCATTTTACCTTCGTTTGTTATTATGATGATTATTGCCATGTTCTTTTCAAGGTTTCAGGATAATCAGATTATGGTTCGTATCTTTAATGGCATACGTCCGGCAGTGGTAGCATTGATTTTATTTCCTTGTATCTCTGCGGTTAGAGCTTTGAAGCTTAAATATCTGCAATTAGTTGTTCCGGCCATAGCAACGTTGTTGATTTGGCAATTTGGTTTGTCTCCCGTTTATATTGTGTTGGCGGGGATTGTTGGTGGAATGGTATATACTTTATGGTTGAAGGAAAAAATAAAAGGTAAACGGGTATGATTTATTTGCAACTACTTTGGGTATATTTAAAGATAGGAATATTTGGCTTTGGAGGTGGCTATGCAATGCTTTCATTGATACAACATGAGATTGTAGACCGTCATCATTGGCTGACTTCACAACAGTTTACTGATGTAGTGGCAATTTCTCAAATGACTCCGGGACCAATTGGTATTAACAGTGCGACGTATGTAGGATTTGCAGTAACGCAAAGTGTCTGGGGAGCGGTACTCGCTACCGTTGCAGTTTGCCTGCCTTCTTTCTTTTTAGTATTGCTTATTTCCTATTTTTTTGTGAAGTGCAAAGACAATAAATATATAAAAGCAGCTATGTCCGGATTGCTTCCGATGTCAGTCGCATTAATAGCCTCCGCTTCATTGCTGATGATGAATAAAGAGAATTTTATCGATTATAAAAGTATTAGTATATTTGTTTCATCTTTCCTGATAACATGGAAATGGAACCTTCATCCGATTTTGTTAATTTGTTTGGCGGGTGTTGTAGGACTAATTTTATATTGAGGATTAAGAGTTGATTGTTCTTGTACTATAATATAATTGTTGATGACATATCTGGATACCGATAAACAAACTTGCATAGATCTTAGTATAACGGATGGCGTGCAGGATGAACAGGTTCTTTCTTCTTTGTTTCTGAAAACGGAAACGAAGCAAGGGAAATCTTTAATGATGGAATGGATTATGTATCCGTTGAGTGACTGGGAAATGATCTGTAAAAGACAGCAACTTATAGCTTGGGGTGCATTACCGGAACTTCCTTTGAATGAGGAAGAGTTGGACTTTATCGAGTATTACCTGAGTTATCGTGACCAGATCAGAGAGGCGAATGTTATAATGTCTTGTGCTACAATTATTGATCGTCTTGTGAGGTACGATTCTCAACGTTATGTCGTTTGTAGAGGGGTAAAACTCATTGTCCGTATGTTACATCATTTGGAAAAGTGGGTTACAGAGTTACAGGAAAATGTGCCGCAACTTTGGAAAGATATGATTGATTTGGTACAGGATACTCTGCATGGAACTGAATTGGAAAATGTTTTGCAACAAGCGTTTGATAAGGATACCCGATTCTCCAATTATGTGATAGATAAATATGATTATTTATTTCGATGTACCCGCTTGTTATCTTTGAAAGATTTGCTGTCTGTTATTTATACGTTGGATGTTTGTCGTACTGCTCATCGGATTGCTAAAGAAAAAAATCTTTGTTGCATTCCAGAGGTGGTGTGGAGCATGGATTTTTCGGTAGAAGGAGTAGTACATCCTTTTGTGAAAAATGCGCAAGAAAATAATTGGGAGATGTCTCAAGGTAATATCTGTCTTTTTACGGGATCCAATATGGCAGGGAAATCGACTACATTAAAAGCATTGGCTCTGGCTGTCTGGTTAGCGCATTGTGGATTACCCGTACCGGTAAAATCAATGGTTTGTCCGCTTTATGAGGGTATATATACTTCAATCAATTTGCCCGATTCTTTGAGAGACGGACGAAGTCATTTTATGATGGAAATACTTCGTATTAAAGAAGTGTTAGAGAAAGCGGGAAAAGGTAAGAGATGCTTAGTCGTGTTGGATGAAATGTTTCGTGGTACGAATGCGAAGGATGCTTTTGAAGCTTCTGTTGCGGTAAATGAAATATTAAAAGACTTTGCTAATTGTCATTTTCTTGTTTCTACGCACATTCTTGAATATGCAAAAGCATTTGAAAAAGATAGCTCCTGTTGTTTTTATTACATGGAGGCGGAAATTAAAGAAGATTGTTTCGTCTGTCCTCATCGATTGCAGAAAGGTATCTCGGAAGCAAGAGTAGGTTATTGGCTGGTGAAAAAGATATTGAATTTGTAAGAACTGACTAATTAACTTAGTGTTTTGTTAGTGGATGGTATATGGTAACTTTCACACCTTTAATGAGTGAATCATTAGTGTGAATAGCAGAATTTATATTCTTCATGCTAACTATTTTAGCTTCTGTATCTAACAGAGGATTTAGTTTGTTGCTATATCTTGTTGTGAGAAGCGAATAAAATGCCCCAAATAGATAAATTCTATTTTTTATTTTCATAAATACAGTTTGTTCTGTTGGTCATAAATACATCTTTTTTCTTTTGAAGAAAAAAATAATGGGAGATAGTTATTTTCCATCTCCCATCACTTATATTGATTTGCTTATTATTAGACCTTGTTAGCGCGTTTACGTTCAATTTCATCCAGAATAACTTTACGCATACGCATTGCTTTCGGAGTTACTTCCACATACTCATCTTCTTTGATGTATTCCAAAGCTTCTTCCAATGAGAATTGTATTGGCGGAATCAAACGAGCCTTTTCGTCAGAACCGGAAGCACGCATATTAGTGAGTTTCTTTGATTTTGTTACATTGATCACCAAGTCATTATCATGGGAATGTTCACCTACTACTTGACCTGCATAAACATCTTCTTGTGGGAAAATGAAGAATTTTCCACGATCCTGTAATTTGTCGATAGCATAAGCAAAAGCTGTTCCACCTTCCATAGCAATCATAGAACCGTTGGTACGACGTTCGATCTCACCTTTATATGGCTGATATTCTTTGAAGCGGTGAGCCATGATTGCTTCACCCGCAGAAGCTGTCAATACATTGGTACGCAAACCGATGATACCACGTGAAGGCATGTCAAATTCCAGATTGATACGTTCACCGGTATTTTCCATTTTTACCATTTCACCTTTACGACGAGTCACCATATCAATGATCTTGCTTGAATATTCTTCCGGTACGTTGATTGTTAGTTCTTCAATCGGTTCGTATTTTACTCCGTCGATTTCTTTGAAAATAACCTGGGGTTGTCCTACCTGTAACTCATATCCTTCACGACGCATTGTTTCGATTAACACAGAAAGGTGAAGTACACCACGACCGGAAACGATCCATTTACCGTCCTCCTCGCTTTTCTTTACGCGTAGAGCCAGATTCTTGTCGAGTTCTTTTGTAAGGCGGTCATGGATATGACGTGAAGTCACAAACTTACCGTCTTTGCCAAAGAATGGCGAATCGTTAATGGTAAATAACATACTCATTGTAGGCTCATCAATTGCAATAGGTGGCAATGCTTCCGGGTTTTCATAATCGCAGATTGTATCTCCAATTTCAAATCCATCAATACCTACCAATGCACAGATGTCCCCTGAAGAAACTTCATCAGTTTTGACGCGGCCTAAGCCTTCAAATACATGTAGCTCTTTAATTTTTGTTTTAAACTTATCACCATTACGCTTCACGAGTGTTACATTCATACCTTCTTTCAGTGTACCGCGATGAACACGTCCTACGGCAATACGACCTGTGTATGAAGAATAGTCCAGTGAAGTGATTAGCATTTGCGGAGTACCGTCCAGTTGTTTCGGAGCCGGAATATTTTCGATAATGCAATCTAATAATGGAGTGATACTGTCGGTTTGTTGTTTCCAGTCAGTACTCATCCAGTTGTTTTTGGCAGAACCGTAAATGACAGGAAAGTCAAGTTGATCTTCAGAAGCATTCAGACTGAACATTAAGTCGAATACCATTTCGTAAACTTCTTCCGGACGACAGTTTGGTTTATCGACCTTGTTTACTACTACAATTGGCTTCAAACCGATTTCCAGTGCTTTTTGTAATACAAAACGTGTCTGAGGCATCGGACCTTCAAAAGCATCCACCAATAGAATACAGCCATCGGCCATATTCAATACACGTTCTACTTCACCCCCAAAGTCGCTGTGTCCCGGAGTATCAATGATATTAATTTTAGTACCGTTGTAATTGATAGATACATTCTTGGAAAGAATAGTTATACCACGTTCACGTTCCAAATCGTTGTTATCCAGAATGAGTTCACCACTATTTTGGTTACTGCGGAACAAGTTTCCAGCCAATAACATCTTATCCACCAGCGTTGTTTTCCCATGATCGACATGGGCAATGATTGCAATGTTTCGAATATTTTGCATATAATCCCTATTATTTGGGCGCAAAGGTACTAAAATTGGATTAGAAATATACGCTATAAACATATTTTTTCCTGTAAAACGTTGTGGGATATAAAGATAATATCTATCTTTGCACGCTCAAAAGAATAATTTACTATATCAAAATTCTAAAAATTATGTATTTAGACGCAGCTAAAAAGCAAGAAATCTTCGGAAAGTACGGAAAGTCTAACACTGATACTGGCTCAGCTGAGGCACAGATAGCTTTGTTTTCCTACCGTATTTCTCATCTGACTGAGCATATGAAGCTCAACAGAAAAGATTATAGTACAGAGAGAGCTTTAACAATGTTAGTAGGTAAGCGTCGTCGCTTGCTCGACTATCTGAAGGCTAAAGATATCGAAAGATATCGTGCTATCGTTAAAGAACTCGGTTTGCGTAAGTAATTTTACTTGCAGCGAAAAAGTTTGAAAACCGTTTCTCGAGAAAGAGAAACGGTTTTTTTGTGTCTATAGCAGTGAATGACTGATAGATTTTAACGCTTATAATTGTGATGGAATAAAGATTTTACTATTTTTGCAGTTTAATAATTATAATTTATAACCTTTGAAGACAAAAATACTTTCAATATGGATACAAGTAAAATTGTAGGAGAAAAAATTAAAGCTCTCCGCGAAGACAAAACTATTACCATTGAGGAGCTTTCTCAGCGCTCCGGTTTAGCTGTGGAACAGATCGAACGAATTGAAAAAAATATCGATATACCCTCTCTAGCACCACTTATTAAAATAGCACGTGTGTTGGGAGTTCGCTTGGGAACTTTCTTAGATGACCAGGATGAAGTTGGACCTGTCGTTTGCCGTAAAAAAGAAGCGAAAGACGCTATCAGCTTTTCGAATAATGCGATTCATTCCCGTAAGCATATGGAATACCATTCTTTATCCAAGTCGAAAGCAGACCGTCATATGGAACCGTTTATCATTGATGTGATGCCTACGGAAGATAGTGATTTTGTACTTTCATCACATGAAGGTGAAGAGTTCATTATGGTTATGGAAGGAGTGATGGAGATTAGTTATGGTAAGCATACTTATCTGCTAGAGGAAGGTGATAGTATCTATTATGATTCTATTGTTCCTCATCATGTCCATGCATATGAAGGGCAGGCGGCAAAAATATTAGCTGTTGTTTATACACCGGTATAATTAATAAGTATCAAGTCTTAAATTTAATCCCATGCAATTATTTGAACGTACTTTGGGACAGTGGCTCGAACACTGGGCCGAAGAAACTCCCGATAAAGAATATATCGTATATTCCGACCGCAATCTCCGTTTTACATGGAGTCAGTTGAATCGTCGTGTAGACGATATGGCGAAAGGACTTATCGCTGTTGGTGTGGAACGAGGTACGCATGTAGGTATTTGGGCAGCTAACGTGCCCGATTGGCTGACATTATTATATGCCTGCGCGAAGATTGGTGCAGTGTATGTGACTGTGAATACGAACTACAAGCAGGCTGAGCTGGAATATCTTTGTAAGAATTCCGATATGCACACTCTTTGTATTGTCAATGGTGAAAAAGATAGCGACTTTGTGCAAATGACCTATACAATGCTTCCTGAACTGAAAAATTGTGAACGTGGTCATCTGAAAAGTGAGCGTTTCCCTTATATGAAAAATGTGATTTATGTCGGTCAGGAGAAACATCGTGGAATGTATAATACTGCAGAAATTCTATTGTTGGGAGATAATGTAGAAGACAATCGACTGAATGAAATGAAGAGTAAAGTTGATTGTCACGATGTGGTGAATATGCAGTATACTTCGGGAACGACTGGTTTTCCGAAAGGTGTGATGCTTACTCATTACAATATTAGTAACAATGGTTTCCTGACAGGGGAACATATGAAGTTTACTGCTGATGATAAACTTTGTTGTTGTGTACCATTGTTCCATTGTTTTGGTGTGGTATTGGCTACTATGAACTGTTTGACGCATGGTTGTACACAAGTGATGGTGGAGCGCTTCGATCCATTGGTTGTATTGGCTTCCATTCATAAGGAACGTTGTACTGCTCTTTATGGTGTGCCGACTATGTTTATTGCCGAATTGAATCATCCTATGTTCGATCTGTTTGATATGTCTTGTTTGCGTACAGGCATTATGGCAGGTTCACTGTGTCCTGTGGAATTGATGAAGCAGGTAGAGGAAAAAATGTATATGAAAGTCACCAGTGTATATGGCTTGACAGAAGCTGCACCGGGTATGACAGCCACACGCATCAATGATCCGTTTGAGGTGCGTTGCAATACTGTAGGGCGAGACTTTGAGTTTACAGAAGTCAAAGTGATTGATCCTGAGACGGGTGAAGAATGCCCGGTAGGCGTACAAGGTGAAATGTGTAACCGTGGATATAATACTATGAAAGGTTACTATAAAAATCCGGAAGCTACGGCAGAAGTGATTGATAAAAACAATTTTTTACATTCCGGTGACTTGGGCATTAAAGACGAAAATGGGAACTATCGTATTACTGGGCGTATTAAAGATATGATTATCCGTGGTGGTGAGAATATTTATCCTCGTGAAATAGAAGAGTTTCTTTATCAGCTTGAAGGTGTGAAAGATGTTCAGGTTGCAGGTATTCCTTCTAGAAAATATGGTGAAGCAGTTGGTGCGTTTATTATCTTACATGAAGGAGTTCAAATAAGTGAATCGGACGTGCGTGACTTCTGTAGAAATAAGATTTCCCGTTATAAGATACCCAAATATATATTCTTTATTGATGAATTCCCTATGACTGGTAGCGGGAAAATTCAGAAGTTCAGATTGAAAGATCTAGGTTTGCAACTTTGCCAGGAACGAGAAATAGAAATCATTTAAAAGGAAAGACAGTTGGAAATGAATAGCTAAAATGAGGAATGAAGAACTATTTTGCAATATATTGCACAACCAATTCTTCATTCCTCATTTTTAGTTATTTATTAAATATAATCGTCTCCCAATTGCATTTGGGCATCGTTTACATATTTGCGGATGGCATGTTCTTCATTTTTGGGACAGATCAATAATACATTATTTGATTCAGCTACAAGATAACCTTCTAAGCCGTCGATAACGGCTAATTTATTGTTAGGGAGAACCACTATATTATTTTTGCTATTATAAATTAGAGAGTTACAGCTTAGTGCAGCATTCCCATCCATGTCTTTTTCTGACAAGTCGTAAAGAGACCCCCATGTGCCTAAATCGGACCATCCGAAATCTCCTAGAGATACATATACGTTGTCAGCTTTCTCCATGATACCAAAATCTATTGATACATTGGGACATGCTGGAAAGTTTTCTTCAATAAATGCTGCTTCTTTATCAGTTCCGTAAATATCTTTGCCAGGTGCCAGTTTCGATGCAAGTTCAGGTAAAAGTAGTTCTTCGGCTTTGATAATTGAATTTACGTTCCACATAAAGAGTCCCGAGTTCCAATAGAACTCACCGCTTTCTACAAATACTTTCGCGAGTTCTAATTCAGGTTTCTCTGTGAAAGTTTTGACTTTATAAAAGTTATTGCCAGCCGGTTCATCAATTTGTATATATCCATATCCTGTCTCTGGACGATTAGGTTTGATACCTAATGTTAGAAGTTTCTCGGAACGTGAAACGAAATCTAATCCTTTTTCGATAGCAGAGAGAAATTCTTCTTCTTTCAGAATCAAGTGATCCGAAGGAGCTACTACAATATTAGCATTTGGATTCAAGGCACGAATGTGGTAAGCAGCCCAGGCAATACAAGGTGCAGTATTTCGTCTGGCTGGTTCTAACAGAATTTGTCTTTCATCCAGTTCAGGTAACTGCTCTTTCACCAAATCAGCATATATAGTGTTGGTGACAATTAGAATATTTTCAGTTGGAATTACTTTTTTGAAACGATCGAAGGTTTGTTGAAGAAGTGAACGACCAGTTCCGAAGAAATCAAGAAATTGTTTAGGCAACGTTTTACGGCTGAAAGGCCAGAAGCGACTGCCGATACCGCCCCCCATAATAACACAATAATTATCTTTACCTGTCATGATTGTGACTCTTTTTAAAGTTTCTGCTAATGTACACTTTATTCTCTGAATACAGAAGCGTTTCAGATATGTTTTATAAATTTTTGCTCCTTTTTTTAGTGAAACTATTGCGGATTTAAAATTAAGTCGTATCTTTGCACCGCAATTGAGAAATCAAGTATGCGCCCAGATGGCGGAATCGGTAGACGCGCTGGTCTCAAACACCAGTGGATTCACTTCCATCCCGGTTCGACCCCGGGTCTGGGTACAAGAATAAAGGATAAATAGTTGATAATAAACTATTTATCCTTTTCTTCTTTTCAAGAATGTTCCCATTTTGTTCCCGTATAGGATTCTATTTAAAGCGAAATTTAATTGGATTCAAATTCTGTCTTACGAAAATTAATATATTATGCGAATCAGTAGTTGAACTCTGATTCCTTGTTTTAGAAAATTAGATAAATGAATGCGATGGCAATTTTGCCCATCGTATGTACTAAAAGTCCAGATGTAGATCTGACTTTCATCGCTCTTTGAATATTTGTTTTTTCATTCAGCCAGTTGAAAAAAGATTCTATCGGTTGTCTGACCTTTGATACTGCAGTTGAAAACAGGTCTCTGCCCGCTTTCTCTCTTTGAGTAATAATAGGCTCCTCTCCCTTTATTGCTTTAACGGGAGTCATCATGGTTACCCCTTGTTCCTGCTGTTTGTTTCCCCAGAACGAGAAGTCTGAGTATATCTTATCCGCAAATATATATCTGTTTATAAGACTATCAGCGGCTTCTCTTTTAAGAACAGTCAGATCATTCTCCTCTGCCGATGATAAGATGATCATTTCGGGGAATGGAATGGTTCCTTCCCTGCGGAAAGCTAAGGTGTGAAGTTTGAGCCCGAAATAATACATGTTCTTTGTAGAGCAGTATCCTTTAGTGGCAATTTCAGTAGCCACTTTTCCGGTTTTGTTCTTTCCTGCACAAGTAATGATGGGCATGGAGTCAATAAGTGATATCATAGAATCGCAATCTGTTGGTTTAAAGAAAGTAATGAGATGCTTCACCAGTTCATTAATCGCCTCACTCATCAGGTTCAGCCGATAGTTGAATGTTTGATAAGAGGGAAGGTTAGGGAACCAGGAAAGCAAATATTCTTTGGTGAATGTATGTATCTCTTTGATGCTAAAATAGCGCTGATACGCTCCGCAGAACAGATATACGGTAAGCAGCTCCTGATCAGTGAAGATCGGTGTAGCGTTATTACTGAACCTCTGACAGTAGAACTTCAGTGAAGACTGATAAACATCGCAGATATACATACCCGTTGGCGGAATTAAATAAGCGCATATTTAAGTCTGCCAATAGGTTTGTTGTTAATGTGGTTTATATATTGAAGGATTGTAAATGCACTTATTTTCCCGAGTATTCTGGTAAACAATCCTACTGTATCTTTAGCATAATTTCTCACTATCATGAACTGATCGCATAGTTGTGAGAAATCCGTTTCGATTCTTTTCCTGGCTTTAGCAAATGGGATGAATGTAGGACTCCAGTCCTTTTGGTTCAGTCTATATGGAACTTCAAGTCTTATATTTGCAGTCTCAAACAAATCCAGTTGCACATTCTTACTAATATATCCTCTATCTCCGAAAATGCTGCAGTCATGATATTCATATCTGATATTTTTAAGATAATTGATATCGTGAACACTTGCTTTTGTCAGGTCAAAGGAATGGATAACTCCACTTAAACCGCAAATAGCGTGTAATTTATATCCATAGTAATAATTCTTCTGAGAGGCACAATATCCGAATGATGGAGCTTTACTATAATCGTTTCTGCCCATTTTACAACGTTTCCCTCTAGCTACCCGGCATACCTCTATAGGTTTTGAATCAATACAGAAATATTCTTCACCACCATCTATCTTCTCAGCTATTCTTTTACGGATAGTGTCGCATAAGGTTGATGTAGTTTTACGCCTGTCATTATACTGGCGTCTTGAAATCAGATTGGGCATTTTATCCTTATACTCAGAAAGTCTAATGAAAAGATTACTTTCACTATCTATACCCATGGCTTCGGATGTAAGGTTCAAAGCTATAACTTCTATATCTGAAAACTTGGGAACAACACCTGGACGAGGAATATTTCCCTTCTCATTTATGAGGTTATCGCCAAATTGCTTGCAAATCTTAAGAATTTTACTGAATATTGTATATAAGTTGTGCATATATTGATGATATATTAAAGGTTTGACCATCTCTAATATGCTATAAATCAATAATATGCACAACTTTTTAAACATCAATATATTATCTTTTTAATTCCGCCAACGGGTATACATATATATTTTTATAAGTTTTAGCTCTTTCTCCTTGGGAATCATAATTAGAATAATGAGTGGTTTTATTCTTCTAATATACTGATTTTCAAGGAGATTAAGAAATAAATAAATGAGATAATTAATTGAATAATAACAATTTAACTAACTGAATCAGCTAGTGATTTCAACTACTGATTCGCATATATTATGAATAAGCAAACGATAATAAACCGTTTAGAAGCGTTAGACTTAAGCCAATACCCTTATTTTGAAATAAAAGAATTGATACGTGATTTGGGTAAAGTTGGATTTATTATTTTTACGCTACATCCCGGCAAAACAATCACAAGGGCACGTTGTGATGGAAACCTAAAAACAGTTTCGGATTTGTCATATAAACCCCAACAATATAATAAACAGTGCCAAAGAGCTAGTACACCTATGCAAACCATGTTTTATGGATGTATTGTTCCAGAAGAACAAAACATTATAGATACCCGGTTTATTTCTGCATGTGAAAGTTCTTCCTTGATAAGAGGAGGTGTAGGATCAAGCGGACAACAAACTATCACATTCGGAAAATGGGAAGTTATCGAGAATATACACCTTTTAGTTGTTATACATAAAGATTCTTTTTGCAACGCTGACAATTCTTTACTTGAAGAACTTAAATCAGCATATGATGTTTTTCTAATGAAACACCCTGATTTTGCTAATGATATAGACATTTCAGCTAAATATTTTGCCAAAGAATTTTCTAAGAAGAATGAAGAAGGAGCTGATTATAATTATCTTATATCAGCGATATTTACGGAAGTGGTTACAACTGATCATGCTCTTGACGGCGTTATGTATCCCTCTGTTCAGGCAGGTGGACAATTAGGATTTAATGTTGCAATAACTCCCAATGCCGTAGACAAAAAAATGAAATTGCTTGTAGCTTATGAAACACAAATTAAAAAGACAGGAAAGGAGGTACATATTGGTGGCAAAAGTAAAAAAGGGACAATCTTGCAAAATTCCAGCATTTCATATAAAGATATAATTGAATAGGAATATTGTTTTTAACTTATATCGTTAAAATCCAAATTCTTTTACGCTTTTATTGTGCGCATTTTGTATCTTTGTAAGCGGATTGAGGAAACTCTCTCCAAAACATATTAGAAATTAAGAAGCGTTATGCTTATCTTGTGAATTGGAAACGTAGGAAATTTCACAATTACACACAAGGGTGGCATAGTGGTTCTCACGCTATAGCGTGGGCTGCTATTACTACATTCGTGTGTACAGGTTTCCTACGACCTCCAATTCAGAACGTGGCATTTGCAGTTCCACGCTTCTGCATAAATAACGGTTCAATTGGAACTAAAAGAGCCATTGGCATAAAAGGAAATGAAGCAAAAATTTATAATTCATATTATATCTATAGCCGCTATGATAGCACTAATGACATCTTGTGCTTCAGGAAAGATTGTTCTATCTAATGATGCAAACATTAGTAAGTACAAGTATGTCATTTTCGGAAAAGAAACATCTGGAGATAGAGAATTGGATGACGTAGTTATGTCTGTTCAAAATCAGATAGCAGAAACCAATCTAACAGTTTTATCGCCCTCTAATACTTTGAAAATTTTTGAGTGTTCGGATAGTATTCTCTCACCAAATATTCACGTCACATCTGAAAAGTGGGATGGAGGACATACATATATAACAGTAACTTTTTACGATTATAACACTAATCAAAGTGTAGCCGTTATAAAAAGTAGTGGTATAGGGATGACGGTAAGTCATGACCAAAGTATAGCCTTAAGTGCAATAAGAAAAAAGATTAGTAAACTTTTCAAATAGCAAAAAGCATTTCACACCAACGTAAGAGTATGTACCCACACGATAATATTTTCAACATATATTACAACATTGGCAAACGAACTCCATTCTTGGTAAAAAGATGTGAGTTGGGATTAGCTCGTTCTTCAAGCGAAGAAAGACGTATTGACCCTAATCGAGATAGAACTTTTTTAGTTGAAACGGTAAAGCCACGTGGTAAATACGGCAAGGCTTATGGGAAGTGCTTTGTGAATGGTAGGCCGGATGATAGTTATAGACAGGAGTGCTATCCAGATATCAAAGATGAGGAAATTCCTTGTGCTGGATGTGGAGAATGGGTTTTGATTGATGTTCCCGGTGTATCGCTTGATGAAATATTTCCTATCCACAAAGCGGAAGAAGTACTACAGTTTGGAAAATATAAAGGAAAATCCTTGGGGGATATTTATACAACGGATTACCAATATCTCTATTGGTTAGAAACGACAGATAGGTTCTTTAAAATTGACTTTGAAGAACTTGAACAATTGTATCCAAATATAGGAAAGCCCTCGGATATATCCATTTCCGAAAGAATTATTGGCTTTGGAAAATATAAAGGGAAAAAGTTTAGTGAAATCAAAGATGATATTTCTTACCTTGAATGGCTTGCTTCAATAGGGAAAATTTCCAATGATGATTTCAATTCATTAACAGCGATATAATCAACAAAAACAATTTATATGAGAAAACTTTTAATCACATTAACTATGCTCTTTGCTGTAATCAATATTATGGCGCAAGAGCATCTCTCTTTCAAGGGTATTCCTATTGAGGGAAGTATGACGGCTTTCTGCCAAAAGCTAAAAGCAAAAGGCTTTACACAAATGGGACGTGACAACAATGTGACGATGTTCACAGGTGATTTTACAGGCAGACAGGCAACAGTCGGTGTCGGTGCGACTGATGACGGGAAAAGCGTTCACTCTGTCGTCGTTATATTCGATGAAAGCAGCGAATGGAATACTCTTGTGAACACTTATGACTATTATAAAGGCTTATATATTCGTAAGTATGGTGAGCCCTCTGCTTGCCGAGAACATAATCCGAGCCGCCAGGACAGCAATATTTCTCTCATGTACGAATTAGGACAAGGTACAGTTACTTATGCAAGTGCTTGGAATGTCACTGGTGGAACTATTGAATTATCAATCGAGAAAGCTGGTTATTCTGACGGTGTTGTTATTATTCGATACCGTGATGCTCAAAATGTAGAGAATAAAATCCAAAAGGATTTGGAGGATATATAATAATTGACTGATAAATGAATAATAATCATTGAATATGAAAAAATGGCTTGTTTACTTGCTCGGTATAATAACAGGTGTTATACTGACATTTGCATTCGCTTTTTATGTTAATCTGTCTAACAATTCTGGTATCGTTGGACTTGAAATGTTTGAAGAACCCGGAGATTACATGGAGTATTCACAATTTGAGGTTTTTCAAGTGGTTGAATCTGGATGTGCTTTGGCTCATGCCGATGACTCTTTTGGTGCAATTGTATTCATTATTCCAAATGAAAATCAACAATTTTACGATGAACAAAAGATTGTTCTTAAAAAAGACCAATGTGCACAACGTGTCGGAACGTATAAGTATAGTACCAAAATGGAAATAGAAAAAACTGTCCCAGCGATTAGGATAGTTGATGGCGTTGAATTACCGAAATCAAATAATTCTGCTTCTAATAACAAGAATGCGGGAAAGACCTTGTTTGATAAGCCTGGTGATTGTGTAAGTCGAAAGAATTTTGAAGTACAGGAGGTTTTGGAGTCAGGAGATGCTATTGCGCTGGAAATAAGAGAAACCATTTCGGGGCATGTATTAACTTCCGACTTAGAAGTCTTAATATTAGCTCAAGAGGGCAGTAATTTTTACAATAAACAAATAGTTAAAGCTCCACAAGGCAAATGTGCAAGACAAATCGGTAACTACAAGTATCAAGAATATGGTAACACAAAAGTAATTCCTATAATTGCTTTTAAATAAACAATAACTGTTCTATGCCATTCGCACCATTCATATTTCTTATTTGCTTGGTGGCAGGTATTGCTTACCTTATCTGTGTCAAGCGGAAAGAGCGTGAACTCATTGAGCAGGTTACGCCCATTACTCGTGGCGAATGGTCGGAGCGCAGAGTGGTATTGAAACTTCTGAAAGCGGGTATCAACCCCAAAGCCATATTTCACGACTTATACATTCAGAAGCCGAACGGCACTTATACACAAGTCGATGTAGCCGTTGCAACCAAGGTGGGCTTAATCGTTTTTGAGGTAAAGGATTACAGCGGTTGGATTTTCGGCAATGAACACCAAAAGTATTGGACGCAGTTACTGGCATACGGCAAAGAAAAGCACCGCTTTTACAACCCCGTAATGCAAAATGCCGGACACATTCAAGCTATCAGACAATGTTTGTCGCAAAATCCGGGCATACCGATTTATTCCGTTATCGTATTCTTCGGAAGCAGCGAGTTTAAGGATATTACTTGTAATGCAGAAAACACCTTTATAATATATCCTCGCTCTATCCGACAGGTCGTATCGGATATTATGATGCAGCCCAACGCCAATTTCGGGAATAAGTACGAGATTATGAACTTATTCACCAAAGGAGTACAAAACGGAAATGACTCGATGATTGTTTCTTCACAAATCAATTCTGCTGCATATTATGGTCGCAAAACGCCACAGTCCACTTATACCATATCTTTCAACTCATTATTCCGTTTTCGTGGTTTTTCACACAGAAGAAAATTTTGGTAACCCACTATTAGCGTATTAAATAAAAGGAACATATAGCGAGAATTGTCAAGTAGGTATCTGACATTAGTGTTCGTCACATTTTTATTCCGTTCTCTTGCATACGTTCAATCTTCCAATCATACGCCCCCTCTGCAACATCGCCCACCTCTTTGAGTGTGTGGCGATGTTTTATTTCATCAAAAGGCTGTCTGTGTTCCGTATAGCCACACAACCAGTCACCAATAGCCTTTTGCATTTCTGTCGTTTCCCCATATTCCTGCATCACGCTCTTGATGTCAGCGGCTTCAGATGGAGAAAAGATTGACTTGTACTGCTCTGTCCCGAAATGGATAATCGCATCAACGGCTCGCTTGAACACCTCGCTTGCTTGGTAGAGAATATCGGCAATGACATTCAGAATTTTCTGGCTGGCTTCCAATGCCCCCTGCAACAAGCGGATAGTATTGTCTTTCTTCTTCGTGGCTGTGAGAATTGCGTGGCTGATGCGCTGCTGTATGTCTGCTTCCTGTTCTTGAAGCTGTCTGACAGCCTCGTTCCTTTCTATGATTGATGAGCGGCTTTGCGCCAATGCCTTGTCTCGCTCGGCCTCGGCACTTTGCTTTGCTTCGACCAGTGTCTTTGTCAGTTCTTCCACCTTGTTTTTTACGGCATTTGGAAAGGCTTTCTTGATGCGCTCGATTTCGGTTTTCAGTTGGGTGTTTTCCTTTTCAACCGCTGCGGATTTACCGACACCGACAATACTGCCGACACTATCCAGTATGCTGTCCATTTTAGCCTTGCGCTCGTCTTTGAGCTGCCTTTCCTTATCGGCAATCTCATTATCAAGTGAAAGGCTGTATTGTTTTTTCGCCTTGTTCTTGCCCTCAATAGATTGTCGCTCGGCTTCGGCTTTCTCCTTGGCGGCAAGGGCGGCATCCTTTTCGGCTTTGACCTTTTCAGCTTCCTGTTTCTGTTTGGCGATGATGAAGTCGTTTCGTTCCAAATGCTCCTTGCCTGTCAGCTTCTTTGAGATGCCCCTCTGCATCTCCAGACACTCAGCCAAAACGGTCTGCATTTCGCACATGGCTTTCTCGTCCAGCTTGCAGGATTTGCCTGTTTCGTGATCCATCCAGTCCCAAACGATATGTGCGTGAAGATTGGGCTTCCAAGTGGCAATGTCTTCGGGATTGCTGTAATGTCCCTCGTCACGGTGGATGAACACTTGCAGGGGTGTGATACCCCAGCGTTCCTTGCACACCTCGCAAAAATGCTTTAACTGTTCCATTGTGGTATCTTCCTTGATTACCACCACGCCCTCTTTGAGCGGAGTGCTGCCACGGACAATGGTCACCTTTCCGGTCTTTTTGTTCACCCGTTCACGGTCTTTGGTCTGCATCGCCCGACCTGTCTTTTCCTTGACCATTACGGCTATCTGATTGTAGCGTTCAGTGAGCGATGTATTTCTAAAGTCAGGTGCTACCCATGCTTCGTTTTTCGGCATGAGGTCAGTGCGTATATAGAACTTTTCTTTGTTGATACGGGTAAGGTATTCTGCTGTCCGTCTGTTATGGGGTTCGCTACTGCCGATGTTGCAGGGCTTGATGTTGATGGATGTCTTCTGTGCCATAAGTTTACTTTATTCGGGTTTCACAATGGGTTATTAGGGCAGAGCCTTAATCGGAGGGTGCAGGGAGAGGGTCACTTCCTGCTCCGGGTTCTTAGGGGTGGAAGCCACTGAGCGGAGTTTCCAAAGAGAGGGTCACTCTTTGGTCGGGTTGCATAGGGCTGACAGTCCTTGCCGGGTTCTTAGGGCAGCGTCCTAAGTGGGACGGGGCAACGCCCAGCCCCTCGGGAGAGCCCACAACTACGGAAGCGAAGCGTGTAGTTATAGTGGGCTATATCAGGGCAAGCCCTGTCTGTCACACCACGACAACTCAGCTACCTGCACATACTGTATTTCTTTTCTGGCATATAATACTCCTTGTCTGCTGCTATGTGGTTCAACACATCTTGCAGTCGGTCGAGTTGTTCATGGTCAAGCACACGGATGGCATTGATGGTTATCTTCTGTGTGGCAATCTTCCGGTGTGCTATGGCGGTTTCGTTCATCGTTCCGTCACCGTTCGCATGAACAGAACGGAGATAGTCATTGACCGCTTCCGTCTGTTCCTTGCTGGGATATGGTGCTGCCCATTTGTCTTGAATATAATCCACCATTTTGCTGACTGCATTTGCCAAAATCAGGTCTTGTTGTTTGATAGATTGTATCAGCTCTATTTTCTTCATACAAATATCATTTAAGTTGGGTTTTACGATTATTTATTCCATAGTTGATTTTGTTGACTTTGTTGAAGATGATTCAAAAAAGAGGGAAAAGAAAATTAAAGTTGCAGTACACAATCTTTTTTCTTTTTTGGAAGGCAAAACTCTTTGTTGAAGTTTGTTGAGGGTGTTGTTGAATAGTAACCCTCTTATTTATACTTCTTCCCTTATGTTTCATCATATTCAACAACCTCAACGATAATCTTTCAATTTTTCACGGGTAACGGTATAAAAGCGTCCCACCTTTTTGGACGATGCAGAATACTTCTGTCCCGGCAGCACGGATATTTGATAGGTGGAGTAGGACAGCGCATTGGATGCTGGCTCCAGTTTCCAGTACTGTTGCAGAACATTCCTCACCTGATGACGCTCCATCTTTACCATAGAGTAATTGAACAACGCTAACAAGTCGTTGATACAGAAATCTACCACATCCACCTGCATTGTGTCCATGATGTCAAGCAACAGTTCTGCCATATCAAGTTCAATGCGACTGCGGTTGCAACGGATGATTTTCTCCAATGCTTCCGTACGGATGAGTGAGGGAGAAAACCACATACGGCTTTCTTCTTTGGTGGTTAGATTTCGATGTTGTAGATGGTACAGAAATGCAGGTATCTCATCTTGCAGTTTCTGAAGAAAAGAGGTGTCGTCTTTTCCCAACCTACTAATCTTTCTTACCCAATAGCGTGTCTCCTCTGGCTCAATGTAAACAGGGAAATTCTCATTGTTGGAACACAATACGAATTTGGCAAAGAACTGCACTTCATAGCGGTCTTTGCCCTTTGCCTCCATCTTGTATGAGTGTGCCGTACTGAGGTTTTTCAATCGTTCGCTATCTTCCCTACGGTTGAGTAGCACCTCGTCCACCACTATCATCAGTTTACCTGCCCAGTCGGCATTAAACTGGCTCCGAAAGTCCTCATTGGTGTTGAAGGTCACGTTCTCTTGAAACAACGCTTTCAGAAAATTCAGGAACGTACTCTTACCCGTGTTCCGTTCCTCCGACACTAATAGAAGTATCGGTAACTTCTGCGTTGGTTTTAGGTATAACAGTTGAAGATAATCCATTCCCAATTTATATTGCTCACCAAAGATGTGTTCAATCAAGGATTGTATATGATTAAACTCACCTTCTTTTGGAATGTGGGTTATTGGCTCATAGAGATTATAAAAGTTATTCACGTTTAATTGGTAATCTGTATGACTTGGCATAGTGCAGAATCCGTCATATTTCGGAATGAGTGCCGCTTCATCCTTGCCGTGGTCTAATCGGAATACGCTCATTTTCCATTCAACCCGCATTTTGCGGAATGATCCATTCATCATTGGCTGATTGATAATACGAAACAAGGTTGTACCGATACGGACATACTCTTCCTCGATATTCTCAATTTTTCCACTTGTAGGAGTAACAAGTGCATTATCAATCTTTTCCATAACCAGATATTTTGTTGGTTTCCCCCAAGATGCGCTTCACGTCTGAGAAGCGGTATCTTACTTTGTTTCCCACCTTGATTGCTTTCAGGTAGTTGCGCTTGTTCCAAAGCCATAAGGTGGTGTCGCAAACGCCACACATTTCCTTGACTTCCTCACGTGTCAGCAGTTTATCTTCATTGGTGGCTTTGAGTGCAACAGCCACTTCATTCACTGCGCGACTAATAAGTTCATCAGAGAAGTGGCGTAAATCTTCACTCGTAATCTCCAATTTGATATTAGCTGTGCTATTGGAGATGATTTGCATTAAATCTGTCATAGCATATATGTGCTGCCATAGTCCGACACAATCACTTTGGCAGCATTATAAATGATTGCGCCACCGCTCCGACATTGGAACGATGGCGCAAAAGTATAAATGCAATTCGCTATAATTCAACAATCTACATTTCGCTATTTTCGCTGAAATCATAAACGAAAGAAACGAAATGTAAGGTAATCAATTTGGTTCGTCTGAAAATGGTCTTATCTCAATGTCAATACTGGATTTTGAACAAGTTGGTCTATAACTGGATGGTAAATGGCTCCATCAGTAACCGCTGTAATTGTCGTAACTTTATTGCCTCCGTCTTTCGATGAAGCGCCACAATGGTAAATCTGTTCATCAGCCGTTTGGTAATCAATGACAATATACCTGTCGTGGAATATTCCCCCAGACGTTTGCAGCGAAATGGTAACATTGGGATATTCACGGCAGAAATCGTTAAACTCGGCTTGGTGCAACCTATTACCGATATTGTCGGAGAATACTACAACATTCACATTAGCCGGAACATCTTTAAGGAGAACCAATGTCTTCAATCCGATGTAATTATCAACTACAAATATCGTTTTCTTGGCGGTTGCATAAATCTGTTGGTAAGCCAAATCCGATTCAACAGGTTGCCCATTGAGTATCAACCAACCTCTCCTTACTGAAGGATTGCCAAAATCAAGCATGACATTTGCCAGTTCCGACTTCGTAACGACATTACCCAAAGCACCTATTATATCGGCAACTTTGTCATCAACGGCTGATAGGGATTTGCGCAAATCAAGCAGGTCTTGTGTGTTTTGGGTTGTCTGCAAGGACAGTTGCAGATACTCCCTTTGCCCCAATAATGGTTGATTATCTACGATATAGTCTTTCATCTGTTTGAAGATGCGAATCAAAGCCTTACTTTGCTTGGTTGCCAAATCTCCTTTTAGAACAGTCATAAGCATATATATACCTTGTTCCGTGAAAGCATAAGGGTTGTATCTACGACCGCCCCAACTTGAGGTGGAATTTTTGCACCTCAAGATTTCACACTCTTCATCGGACAACTGAAACATGAAGTCTTGCTCAAACTTTTCAATGTTGTTCTTTACTTGACGGTTAAAATCTTTGGTGCTATAGCCATAGATTTTGGCTAAGTCCATATCCAGCATTACACGAACACCTCTAATGCTGTATATATAACCTTTCAGATATTCAGCATTGATTTCTTGGGCGATGATATCTTTATCCATATCATTAAATTAAATAGGTTCATACTTTTAGTTATTTACTTCTGTGAGGTAAGTCTTCCACTCATTGATAAGCGACCGTTCAATACCATTGTCTTTTATTCTCCCTCTGTTTGTACTGTCATTCAACTTCTTTATAGAAATTTGAAGATTTCGCACAGTCTTCAAATCGCAATTCGGTAGTTCATTGGCAAGTAGCTTATGGAATGTTGTGACATCGCAGCCTGTCAGAAGTTCTTCCTCTTGAAGGGCAAAATACAATCGTGCCAAATCGGTGCCTGTGTGCTGCGTTGAAACTCTCAATTTTATCTTCTCCAAAATCTGTTCTTGATTTCCGTGAAGATAATCTTTCAATGTGCGTGATGGCTGCTCACTTGTTGACGATTTTTCTTCGACAGGTTTATCATCAAAAGACAATCTATCAATGGTTGTTTCTACGACACAATCATCCTCAATAGCCTTTTTCTCCTGATGGAAATTCTGCCAATCCTCTTTTGTTCGCATTTTGTTACGAATACTACTGTTGATAACTACTTTAATCATTATAGCAGCTATCTTTTTCTCAAAAAAATTGTTCGCGGGATTATGTGTTTCTGCTTCTAATTGGGTGACCATAGTTTCATAGCACTTGCCGTAATAAAGCCATGCCAACATTGCAGGAGCTATTGAATCGTTTTGCAAATTGTGAAACTCCCCAACCAATAATCTTGCAGCATCGGCATCTGCCGAATAACTTTGCAGACGGTGTTCGTCAGCAAGGTCTCCATGACACTCGTTTTGATATTTACGCATCATTTGAGGGGTGAGTTTCCATCCTAATTTGAAAACCTTTTGCAAACCAGTTGCTGATTTGTTGTTCACTTCAGCAACGAATCTGTCATATTCTTCCGGATGGCTGTTGAGCCATTCTTTAACATCTTGTTTGAATTGTTCGAAATCTTGTTTTGCCATAGTCTTTCCCTTATTAGTCCAACAGGTGAACAAGTTCTTGTTTCATTTCCTCGTCAATCTCCCTATATCGGCGAAACGCCTTGCTGCCTTCCTTGTGTCCCGATACCGATGAAACAAGATCTGGGTCTTTCACCTTCTTATACATATTGCCAATGAATGTCTTTCGGGCAGTATGTGTGGTTGCGACTTCATACAAATACTTCTGCTCAGGATTGCGAGTAAGTGGGTTAAGCACTGTGACAATTCTGTCAAGACCAGCCAACTGGAACGCTTCTTTGATGGCTTGATTATATTTTTGCTCTGATATAAAGGGAAGCAGGGTTGCGCCTGCGTAATCTTTGTAACGTTCAAGTATGGTTTTCGCAACACTATTCAGTGGCACTCTTATTGTTCGGGGATTATGGCTGCGTGTCTTTTCTTGTATATATTCCAATGCTCCGTTCACGATGTTTTTCTTTGTGAGCTTATAAAAATCGCCCACACGACAACCTACAACAGATTGGAACACAAAGATATCACGTTGAATGGCAAGTTGTGGACGAGCAGACAAATCAGCTTCAAACAATTTGTCACGTTCTTGAAGGGTAATATAAATCGGAGTTCCATAAAGACATTCTTCCAAAGGGAACTTGTCAAACGGTCGATTGGTGGTCTTGCCTTGATTATAGCACCAGATAAAAAAGGTACGTATGCGTGAGAAACTGTCTATAAGAGTATTCTTCCCTCTCGGTTGAGGAGTCCGTTTCTCGGGAATGGTCTCGTATATATCGGGATATTCTTCTGCATACATATATTCGTTCTCCATAAAATCCCACATATCGGCAAGCGTCTCTTTGGTGGTAGTATGAATATCAAGGGTAAAATGTTTCATTCCACGCCTTGTTTTTCTGACAAACAATTCATAGCGCATGAGAGCCCTTTTTACTACACGGAAGTTTTTCTTCCGTACCTCCGAAAGATTGTGTTTCTCCAAAAACTCATCGAAAAGTTCGGCAAAAGTAGGTGGATTCTCTATTGCCAGTTCTTCTTCTGTCTTGTACTTTTCGGGATGATGGAATTTGTCTATGACTTCTCCGAGCCATTCACTTCCTGCATCCTCTTTGTATTCTTTCTCAATCATTCGGGTCAATGCCTGCACTTTATGGTTCAAGTCCATCTTTTCGTTTTCTGCCACCAAAGCTACACGGTCTTTATAGCCCTGCCGGTCAGCACTCCAATGGTTCGGGCTGATAACAAGTTCGCTTGCTGCCTTGATGTCTTTCTTTCCATCACGCAAACGAAAATAGATAGTAGCCTTAGTATCTACATCGTTCTTTTTGGCAGTCTTCCGTATAAATGCAGTCACTTTCATAATCTTCAATTTAATTTCTGGATTGAACACTGCAAAGTTAGCAAATTGTTCCCAAATTGTTCCCAATTATCCCGAAATAATTTCAATCTTATTAAATTTAATTCGATTCAATGCTGTTTGTAAATCGTTTATATATAGGTAAATATACGGAATTTTGTTGTGAGTAGAATTTGTTCTCATCTATTGATATTTAATATTTCAAATGCGGGTATGGGTACTTAGAAACCTTCATGAATGGCTGATTTAAAAGCTTTTATGAAGGTTTTTTCTTTCTCTACTGAAACATTACTGAAACTTTCTGCTTTTCTATTTAGTTTGTGGAGTGCTTGGTAAACTCTCTTATTCTCAAAGTTAATACTAATCTCTCTTTCTTTCTAGTAGTTTCATGCTTTTTTGCACCATTTATCCTCTAAAATCAGGATAATAAGTTTTTCTATAATATATTTGTAGATAGAATTACTATAAAAACTAATGGATATGAAACAAATGACACACAAAATTATAGGAGAATCATGGTCTGAGAAGGAATTAATATGTTACTTGGTTAACCTTCGAAGAGCGCATAAACATACTTGCCAAGATTATAGCTTGTCTTTTTCAGAGAAGTTGTTTGCTATATTAGTTGTTTCTTATATGGCGCAGGATTCTGAAAGAGTAGATAAATATTTGAAACTAACGGAAAAGGGATTGAGTACTACTACTCTGTGGAAAACTGCTACTGAAATGTCAATGCGTGTTCATGGTACTTTAGGAAAAAGTGTTGCTTGTGTATCCACGTTTATTGCATTAGGGGTTGCGTTAGGGGGAGTGAAGGTATGGCAATATCTTAGAGAAGAGGATCGGAATGCGTTAACTACTAATATAAGTGCTTTTCTAATTACGACTAAAGAATTACCTGTAAGGTGCATTAGTAATTATACCCGTTGGCGAGATTACAATAAAGTCCGTGGGGAAATTATTCCTTTGTATACACTATTGCCTAAGCTAACTCAATGTGTTATAAGTTTCCCGACTTATGATCAGTATATTGATTTTATAACATTAATTTATTCGGCATATTATTATCTTTATGATGTGAAATCTCCTAAATTTTCTGATTACATATTTGATATAGTTCATTCTAAAGAGTTAAAACTGAATGATAAATTGTATGATGATTTATGTCATTCGCCTTTTAGATATGAAGTACATGCTGAATATCAGGATTATTGTGTTAGAAAGAAAATAAAAGAAAATTCTCTTTTTGTAACGGAGTGCTTTTCACCCCAAAGTAATACTTCGGAAGCTGAGACTGAAAATAAGAATAAAGTCGCTTCTGCTAATATTAGTCAAAAGGATTATTTCCCAAATCTGTCATTAGATAGTAATAAGATAAAAAGACTTTATGATGTGTTAGTTGGGAAAAAATTTATTTCAGGAGATACGGATTACTCAGTTTTTCATTTTCGTTTTTCGGGAATTGATAAACCCCAATATTTGCCAGAAATAATATGTATAAGGGATAAGAAAGAACTATCTTACTTAATTTATCGGTTAACACGCAAGGAAATATGTAATGAAAAAGATGCGGATACAAATACCACACGTGATTTTTATAAGAAGGTGAAAGTTTTCTTTAACGTGAAAAAAGAAGCTTGGAAGGATAATGATAATATTAGTGATATGGTTAGAAAGATAGGTGATGACAAGCAGAAAGAGATTCTCAAATTATTGAAAGAAGCCTTGGAGACGAATTGATATGGTATAATATATGTGATGTAAGATGCTTCATTTGTTTCTTACCATACCCCATAAACGACTATTCTTTACCGGAATAGTCGTTTTTTATTGCTAATAATTTTATCTAAAATAGCCTAATTATATTCTATTCAAAATAAGTTTTTTCTATCGAGAGAGAAAAGATTTCTATCGAGCTATAAATGTAATCTATCGATTCTATCTAACTATAACACACTGATTATTAAATGATTACCTTCGCAGAGTGAAAATAAATGTTAATAGCCATGATAGAATCGAATATTAAATTAGTGGTAATACCCGAAGAGAAATTAGACCTCTTATTAAATGGCGTTACTCAAATTCAACAGCAATTGGAAGCGATGACGGGAACTCAATCACAGAGGGAAGGGTACTATACAAGCTTTGAGGTTCGCAAGATTTTAGGTATATCTCAAAAGACGTGGCAAACTTATCGGGATCAACGTAGAATCCCTTTTTGCCAGTTCGGTAGAAAGATTTATGTGAAGATAACGGATTTAAATGAATTCATAGAGTCTCACAAAATCAATTCACGAAGTTAACGGTTACAGTTTTATCATGTTTGTATTAGTCTAGAATAATGTAAATATTATTAAGAATTGTATCCAAGTAAATAACCTTGAATAGATGACTTTGTTGAGAGATAATGCTAGCTAATCTTGATGTCAAAGTTATCTATTCATAAATTAAGAAACAAAATGAGTGAAGAATCTTTGAAAAACAATGATGTGAATATGGGAACAATTAATGAAAATGGTCTGAACGAAGTGTCAGGCACTGATCAGGTTAACAATGAACAATCGAAAGGTGATATATCCGCTGCGGATGGTCAGGAATCGCAGGAAACGTTAGATGAAGTGCCTGTAGGTCAAAATAATCAAGAAAAAATAAAGTCCAAAACTTTAGTGACTTTACTCTCTTTCTTGATCAGAAAGATGCCATATAAAGTGCATTATTTATTTTCCTATCGTGAAGCTATAAAGCACGGGCTGAAAATAGCATTCTTAATAGGTAATAGGGAGGTTTATTCAAGTCAGATTGATAAACTGTATAATGAACTCAGTTCCAGTTCGGGTAAGAAGTTCTCCAACCCTGTTATAGTTGTGTCTTTGGAAAGAGCTTTAAGGAGTGGGTTAAAAGCAGTGGATGCTGATGGAAAAGAGATCACATTAGATGCTCCAGATTTATGGCTGTATGTAGCAATCCTCGATGGACAACATAGGTTAATGGTATGCTTGGAACATTTGGATGTTGATTTAGATTTGGAATTGATAGATTATGACGGTAATCTAATGTCATTTATTCAAATTCTGAATTCTATGGATAAGAATTGGAATAATGAAGACCGCAAAAAATCTAATTTGGCGACGGGTAAGTCTACCAACCAATTATATATAGAATCTGAAATAATACAGCGTGAGTTTGGTGTGTCTCCTAAGTATGCGGAGTATCTTTTGACATTCAAAAGAGATGCTACTAAGAAAAAAGACCTTATTGCAGGCAAGGATTCTACTCCCTATAATGAGGAAAATGGAAAGAGGGGGCATCAGCTATATAAGTCTATCGCTTATAAGTTTGGAGACGATAAAAATGTGAAGAGAGTGGAGTTTATTGATGCGATCGTTCATGTTCATAGTCAGAATGGTGATTCAAATAACCAAACGTTCACTCGTGACATGACATGTTTCATAACTATGATGGACGATACTACCAGAAATAAAATCATCACTCGGTTGGCAAACAAAAATTACGGGGAACTAAAAAGTACCTTGCTTAGTGATTTTCAAACGTTCTGCTCTTCGCATAAAGATGACATGGAAGACCTTGAGAAGGAACAAGATATGAAGATATCTGAGTGGAAATCGCAGAAGGAAACGGTGGCTGCTAAGAATGACATCATTAAAACTCTCAAAAAAGGTACTCCGAATGAAATTCTAGCAAATAGAAAAAAGGTAGCTACCCAAAATGCTTTAAAGAAAACGAAGCAACAGACAGAGAATAAGTAGTTTCTAATTTTATCTTCTCCTCCATGTGACAGGTGGAGGGGATTTTTAATCTATCACAAATTATGATGACATTACAAGAATTAAAACAAAAAGGATACATCCTCTGTTTGCCGCAAAAGATACGCTTAGACACGGGACTCATAGGAAAATTGACATGCAATCTACATTGTAATGCCAACGCACTGATGCTACATGTAATTCCTGCTAAGATATTCTTATCAAGGGGATGGTTGGCTGTAGATGATAACGGAGACTTGATCTCTCTTCTTGATACTGATATAGACCGGAAATTAGCACTGATAGAAGATATTAGCTTGTATTTCGCATTGCAGCAGACAAAGCTACCTGATAGCAATATAGTGGTAGACATACTGACAGAGATGCCAAGGGGTAAAAAATGGAATTTCTAGCTTATGGACTCATTGAAAACCATATTGTGTCTTCCTTGCAGAACACCGGAGAGGGTAAAGGTTGTGATTCATCCGGGGGGAAACGGATTTGATATACCTTTTCCGTTTGGAACGATAGTAGTACCGGACACACCAGATGGATATTGCATTTCTAGTGGTTGTGGGTCAGGGAAGACCGAATCTATTAAATCGCTGATACGTCAGAAATGGGATCAAGGTATATTATATTGCGTTGATACGAAAAGCGAATGCAACAGAATGTATCAATGGATCGTAGATAATTTGATTGGCGAGATACTACATGGAGAAACTTTAAAGTTGGATGATGTGCTGATGATTCATTCGGATGCTGATTTTGAGAAGATGAAGGAATACAAGACACATCCAGAGCAAGTGGTTCGTATTAGGATTCTAATCATCACGCATGTACGTTTCTTCACTGACCTGATTAACTATTTCTTGCTTTATGAACCGAATAATCCAAATCCGGTTGTTTCTGTATTTGATGGTGACTTCAAGAAACTAATGCAGCAGGATAATCTGAGAAAATATATCCTTCTTGATGAAACTCCATTGTTCCTAAGACCATTCATAACTTTCTCTAAGGGTTTGTTAGGCGTATTCTCCGAGAAGAATAAAAAGGGTGGTTATCGGTGTAAGTCCCAAACGGATATAAAGGATATGTATAATACATTTGTAAAGGGAGGGAGCTTGGATTTCTATAAAGGGACAGACAGGGTTAGCCAAATCAAACGGGATGTTGTATTGGGGTTGATACCGAAGTATTACTCTGAATGGATGGGGATGAAGGATAAAAACTGTAATATTCATTTCTATCCGTCTGACTTGATACACCCCGGTATGGGTTCCCACGTGATTATCTATGAAGGAGCAGGAGATGTGTTGTTGGGTAAAAGTTCCTACTTTAAGCTAGTTGATATAATCCCCAAGTATAATAGTCAGGTTGATTTTAGAGAATTTACTTTTGGATTGAGCAGAAAACATAGACCGGATAATGCAACGTATGCGTTATTTGTCAAGTCTGTTCGCTCTTTATGTTGTAGTTTGCTTGGGAAAGCACTGATTGTTATCTGGAAAGACTACAGGGCGGATGATGAGAGAACATTAACTAAGGAAGCAGGCAAATCGGAATGGACTGATAAACTTAGAGAAGCATTGCTGACAGAAGGATTAGCCGGAAGTAATTTTACTGTTACATATTATGGTGCATCTGATACCAAATCAACCAATGTATACAGAGATTATCAGAATATTATCCTTTGCGGTAATTGGGATTTACCTCCGTCTGTATCGGGACAACTAAGGAAAGCGTATAACTCTAAAACTGGTCAGGATGAGTATAAATTCTGGTATACGATCCAATTACTCTCCAGAATTGGCATAAGAAAGAATGATGGACTAAAGTATACTGTCTATTACTCTTCTGATCACCCGAAGAAGTTTATCAAGTCTTTGGACGATTACCTGAATAAGAATAAGATAACCATGAAATCGAAGAAGGCTACTACTGATCCCGTATGGATGGTACGAGTAAAATCTATAAAAGGAGGGAGTAAGTATGTAGATAAAATTGGGAAACTGATAAAATATAACCCAGCTTTGGAAAAAGCGATTAGTAATAATGACCAAACCTTTCAGATGGATATTCCTCTTAATATTATTGGGGGAATTATCCCAATGGGAGGCAAAAAACAAAGATCAAACTATAAGAGGTTAATTGATTTTATGAAGACTAGTTTAGGAATTGCCTTGAATATGCCTAATAATAGAAAATCTATAAACCCCAAACCTTAGTCCGTATTTTTGAAATTGCGGTATAATATATATAAGAGTATAAAAATACGGAGTAGTAGAAAATTATCATAAAGATAGTATTAATGAAAACAAATGTTGTTTTCATGAGGAAGTATCTCCCAAAGGAGACACTTTCTCCATGTTAGTGAAGTTATGTAATGTATTAATTGTTTCAATGTATTTGCTTGTTATCCTTTATATATAGCTTCATTATTTCCCCTTCATTTAATCCAATTAGCCATGCAAATAAAAATGACGGACATAATTGAAAACTATGAAGGGATGAGTTTAGAAGCTAAATCATTATTGTCTCAAGTACCCCATTTATTCCAATTATCACTCTCATTGTCTAATTTATCATTTCTCCGAAATCTCCATATCCCAATGAATCCCTAATTGACAACAGGGGGGATTGTCCAAGTGCGGAGCGAGAGTGAACCCTTTAGAGTATGTCTGTGGGAGTGACGTTATTGTCTTTCGTAGTGTAACGGAAAAAGAATAGTCACGAGTTTCTTTAGAGACATACGTGGTGAACGTAAGCGTTAATAAAAGAATGATAACTATGCCGCAATTTCAAAATGCCGGAGTTGCTGTTTCAGTCTCATGCAACATGGGGAATAACCATAGATAACACCTCTTTTAACTGTTACAAAAGATCGAATATTGAAGAGTATAGTTTTAGAAGCAAACTTAATTCCTGTATAAAGATAGGTAAAACTATATATAGTTCAAAAATGAAGAAAAGAGTTTTATTGTGCATATTAAGCTTTTCTTGAGATTAAACAAGCGAATTTTGTGATATTAATATCAAAAAATGTAATCTATATATCGTTTTTTGATATATTATAAACAATAATCGAGATTATTTTGTATATTTGCCGTGAATATTATAAATATGAAACTATGTATACTGAAATAACAAAGATAATTGAATGTGGGTTATCAAAGGATAGTGCAAGGGTTGCAATGTATGCAAAGCTCTTGGCGGAGAAATACGAAGCAGACGGTGAAAAAAAAATGTCTGCTAAGATACGTAGCTTATTAGATAGTAATATTAAGAAAAACTCTCTAATAACAGAGCAGTTTTTAAATCTGCCTGTTGATAATGAAACAAGGCTGAGTATAGCGGATATTTTATCACCAGAAATTAATACAACAGAGTTGATTCTCTCTAACTCTGTTCAAGAAGCAGTAAAAGAGTTTGTTGAAGTTATAGAGCATAAAGAAAAATTTATGGCTTTAGGAATTGAAATACATAACTCTCTTTTGTTATATGGTCCTCCCGGATGTGGAAAGACTTCACTAGCTAAATATATAGCGAAATCTATTCAACTTCCTATCATTATAGCTCGTTTGGACTCTATGATATCATCTCTGTTAGGTAATACATCTAAGAATATTAGAAAATTATTTGAGTTTGCGGATAACAAACCTTGTATTTTATTTTTGGATGAGTTTGATGCTATTGCCAAGAATCGTAAAGACCAGAATGAACAAGGAGAATTAAAAAGGGTTATAAATAGCCTTTTACAAAATATAGATGATTTTTTAGCTAATGGAAATATTTTAATTGCAGCAACAAATCATCAAGAATTATTAGATGATGCTATTTGGAGAAGATTTGAAAAGGTTATATTTATTGATAGACCTGGCTTGGCTGAGAAAAAAGGATTAATAAATAGTTTAATATCCAAGTTTGCTAATAGTTTAACCAAATCTGATGTGGAAAAAATGGCGTTAATGTTAGACAATCTATCATATTCAGAAATAAAAAAGGTCATTAATGGGTCAATAACAAAATCTGTTATTAACAATAGGAATGAATTTAATCTGGTAGATGTTGTATATGGCTATTTTCAATATCAACATTCAAATGAATATACAGAAGAAGAACTTGTTAGATTTTTAAGTGAAAACAATATAAGTCAAAAAGAAATAGCCAAGTTCATAGGAACTTCAATAAGGCAAATCAGGAACTCTTTAAATTTAAAATAATATGAAAAAGTATCTACCAATTAAATTTTATCAGAAACGAGAAATTACAGATGATCGTTTAACTAATGCTGGAGGCTCTAAAGATGATCCTTCTTGGGTGTTACATGGAGAAAGTCTAGAAGAGAGAGCTGGATTACTGAGTACAGGTATTGACGATATTATAAAAACTATTGAAATCAAACCGGATAAATATGATTATATTCCTTCTATAATTGCAGTTGAATTAGATGAAAATGCTGTTGCTAAAACGCATAGAAACTCTATTAAAGAAATATTCAATCAAGAGAGAGATAAAAATAATGTAATTGGTTTTAATAATGAGAACGAACTCTTAATAAAGGTTGATTCTGTGAATGATGCAACAAAAATAAAGAGAAAACTCAATAACTCAATCAGATATGCAAAAGGTATTTCTGCTATTACTAATATTGCAGCATATCAGCCTATAATAGAAAATACCGAAAATAGCAAAGATAGAAAAATAATCAAAGTGTCATTATTTAATTACTTTGATTACAGTTTAAATCAAGCTGTAAAATCTGCATTTCATGACTTATGTAAAGAAAATAATATAATATCAAAAGAGGTCTTTTATACAAATGATTTAATTATTTTTAGATTAGAGAATGTTGAATCTAATGAACAATATTTGAAATTGGAAGAGTTTCCTGCCATAGAATATATCATTCCTATGCCCCAATTCAAAATCTCTAACCAAGAAATAAAACAAAGTATTGACATTGAGTTAGAGAAACCAAAACCTGATAAAGAATATCCAGTCGTAGGAATACTTGATGGAGGTATTGAACAAACGCAACAATTATCTGAATGGATTATTGGTTCTAATAATTCATATCCCGATGAGTTGCTTGATAAGTCACATGGCACATTTATTGGTGGAATAGTGACTTATGGTGATTCCTTAGAAGGGAAAATTATTACTGGAGTGAATGGATGTAAGATTTTTGATGCAGCAGTTTTTCCTGACACCAATAAAGAAAATATTACAGAAGATGAACTTATTGAAAATATAAGAGAAAATATAAAGTCTCATCCAGAAATTAAAATATGGAACATGTCACTTGGCTATGAATGTATGGAGGCTGATTCTGATAACTTTTCAGCTTTTGCTATGGTGCTTGATGACATTCAACAACAATATAATATTATAATATGTAAATCAGCAGGTAATTGTTCTAATTTCTTATCAAATAGACCGACTGGACGAATAACAATCCCTGCTGAAAGTATAGCATCTTTAGTTGTAGGTTCTGTTGGAAATGATGGAACTCCTTCTGTCTTTTCTAGAAAAGGATTCGGTCCTGCCAATATTCATAAGCCAGACCTAGTTAGTTTTGGGGGAAATATGATAAAAGTTGGTGAGAAATATATCATGGACGGTGTTAAATCTTTTGCGACAAATGGTAGCTTTGTGGAGAACCTTGGAACAAGTTTTGCAGCTCCAAGATTAGCAACACTTCTTGCTGGACTAGATTTTAAAATAGCGGAAGAATTTGATCCATTATTATTGAAAGCTCTTGCTATCCACTCTGCTAAATATCCTGATACTAAGTTATCTCAAATAGACCGTGTTCAACTAATGGGATATGGAATTCCTGATACGGTAGAAAATATTCTATATAATTCAGACTATGAGATTACCCTTATTCAATCTGATAGAATTACAAAAGGAAGCTTTATGGAAATACTAGAGTTTCCTTATCCGGAATCATTGATTGACCAGCATGGTTTTTATTATGGAGACGTAACGGTTACTCTTGTTACTTCTCCGGTATTGTTTGCTGGTAATGGAGCTGAATATTGTCAGTCTGATATTGATGTAAAGTTCGGGACATTTGATGAAATCAAACAACTCAAAATTACCCAAGGAAGAAGAAACGAATACGGACCAGATGGGTTTGAAAATCTTCTGATGCCAGATAATTATGGAAGGAGATTTATTAATGCTGATTTTGACAATCCTTTTACTAGGGAACGTACATTGCTGAAATATGGGAAGAAATATCAGCCTGTAAAAAAGTGGCATTTTAACTTAGGTGAATTAACTCCCGCAAATAAAGTAAAATATCTAACAGCTCCTAAAAAATGGGGACTTAGACTTACGGGATTATACAGGGATTTTGCTGAAACTAGAGCTGTTATAGATGGTGAACAGTTATTCCAAGATTTTTGTTTGATAATAACAATAAAAGACCCTAATCAAGAAAAAATGGTTTACAATGAAGTTGCCCACTTGCTAGAAAGTAGAAGTTTTATTCATAATGATATAACTTTAAGGGATTCTATTCAAACACAAGTTAGAATATAATTTATTATTTACATAATTTTCTCCTGTTTATCTAAAAGATAACATGTTTTTAGGTTTTAGGATTATGGGAGTGCTGTTTTTTCATAAATACGAAACTATATAGAAGATTAGTAAATCAAAGCTGAGAGGACAGATCGTCTGGCAGGAAAATTTTAAAAGCAAGGGAAGATAGATCATATTCCACCTTCCCTTTCCTTTTTTAATACGCCAAAGCAAAAATAATCTTATCCGGCATTATTCCAACTTCCGCTAATTTCAACTTGCTTCCTCCAAGTTTAATCGCTGACTTCTTATAGCACTCAATAAATTCCTCCTTTGGCATAAAGAATGGATAACCATACGGAACCCCTCCCCAATAGACGGGAACTTTAAAACCATCGAATCCATGACCTGTTATGATCTTTGCATCGGTACAATAGATTGTCTCTGGATTATAATTAAGCCAATCTATCTCACCATCCCTATATTTGCGCGTAAATATTAGCTCCAAAGTCTTCTCGGATGTAATATCTATTTTGAATCTAATCCCACCGCTAGAGAACTTATCTAAATCCATCTGTATTTCATTTTCGATTTCACTAATTTCTTGTTTGGCGAGATCATACACTTTGCCCATTACAAATATTTTCTTTTTCATATTATTCTAATTTTCTTTCTATTATTATTGATATTTCTCCTTGTCCATCAGTTTTAAACTTAGTTTCTCGTAATTAACAAGTTGGCATAACCGATCTTCATATGTATCTATCAGCCATTGCATACTAACCAATGAATGCCCATCTTCATCTTTATATAGTTCCTCATCTTCATCCGCTATATCTGTCATATCAGAGGTAGTCAGACTGAATATATGAGCAGCCAATTCTATACGTACATAATTAGCATCATTAGTCCCATATAGTTGAGGGGGGTATTTTATTTGGATGAATACTGCATTCTCAAAACAACTGATTCTGTGTCTGACTGGAATATCAGAGAGCCCGTCCATTAGAAGCTCGACTATGGGGTAATCTACTTCCCGTATATCTCCTGTATAATAACACTTCATCGTTTCCACTCTAAAATTGGCTATCAAAGACAAGTCCTGTATTGGCATCTTTGCTAGCCGGGAGTATAAAATTCCGTTATCATCAATATAGCTTTCGGGATCAGTACATTTCAATTCTTTATCTCTTGCTGTTGAAAATCTTTTTACTTTCATATTACTTAGTTTTTTGTGATTTAATAATTAAGGTTGTGTTGTAATTCTCTTTCAGATATTTTTGGAGTTGGGAATATCTGTCTACCCTGCATCTTCCACGTGGACATAGACTAAAAATCTCTTTAAGGCTTATTTCTAGTATCAATCCTTGCTCATTCTTGTTCGTTACCAATGGAGAAGCCAGTTGAGGAAAATATTCTCCTAAAGCCTTTATATCATCGGAGAATTTATTCGTTTGCTCTTTCGAATCGGAGTGTGATTCTACCGGAGTTTTTGGTATGTCACTACAATCTTTATTGAGCGAATACCAGAGTTGGGATGTATCTGTCATAAATTAAAGTATTTAATTCATAGTTAGGGATTTCAAGGTTTTGTAACAGAGTTTCGGCATTTTTTGAGTAGGGAGAAAATAAAAACGAGATACCAACTTAATGATACCTCGTTAATGATAGCTCTCTATAATTTAATCATCGTTATAGCCTTCATCTGGATCGTCACCTTCTTCAGGTCTATCTATATCCCATTCTGTCCATGGGTCTCCTGTATAAACATCCCCATCGTCATCATTGTCATCTCTATACATTTCTAAAGATCTTTCTTTCATACTCTTATCTGATTTATTAGTGTTATTATTCTAACAACATTTGAGAACGTCTACGCATATATATAATTTGAATTACGGAAGGTATTGTTACACGATAAGCAGGACCAGCTACATCAACTAAAGTCCATAAAACGGTCACTAGCCATCCTATTGGTCCAGCGAAAACACTTATATATTTAGTCAATCCGGCATTTAAAGCTAATGAAAGCCCTCTGCCTAATAAAGTTTGAGCAACTGCATTTGCAACAATCACAGCCATCTTATATGGAGCAAACCCACCATTTCTAATAGCCATTTGTAATGCGATTGTCATCCCTTGCTTAGTAGGAGTCTGAGTTTTTATATTCATCTCATCACAAGCTTTTTCATATCTTCTGCTGTCATCTGTTCCAGTGAATCTGTTAATATTTTCTGTAGGAGATATTCTTCTATCATTTCTATAGAAGCGTTCTTATTGTAATTGACTTTCATTCTATTACAAACATCAAATAGGATCGTTCGGTATGTAACACCAGTTTTTCTTATACAATTAGCGATCGTGTTACCGCCAAATAGCTGAAATTCATTCGCTATATCTTCCCACATGCTAGTGAGATGATCGGGATAACATTGGAGATAAGCATTACTTTTTGTCAAAGTTTCCAAATAACGCTTCTTTCCATCCTTATCTGTAGTTAAGTAATCCACTAGGATTTGTAAGTCTTCATTCTTGCAGAAAGCAAGAAATTCTAAATCTTTGTCTTCTTTCATAGTTATTCTTCTATATATTCAACTTTAATCACCCATTACATTATAATAAGCAGTTTATACTACCTTTAGAATATGTACTTTACCACCATATCTGATAAAATCACCTTCTTTA
>NZ_BHWB01000002.1 GCF_003865075.1 Bacteroides faecalis
CTTGCCCATATTTTTCTCCACAAGTTATGGAAATAAACGGGAAGGTTGTCATACTGCTTGATATTCCTTGCGGTCAGTATGTCTACCGCTATAAGGGCAGGTTTTGGGACAGAAACGGGGATGCGGATATTGATATAACGGACCACCCTGAATTATTGCTTTCGCTTTTCGAAAGAAAGAACCCGCATTTGTTTGAAGAAAGGAAAGTTGATGGCCTGAAAATGGAACATCTTGACCATGACACGTTCCAGTTCTGCCGAAACATTCTTGCCGTAAAGAAACCTGGACATCCTTGGCTGCAGCTTTCAGATGAAGAAATACTGATACATACTCGTCTGGCAAGGGAAAATATCAATACCGGAGAGTTGGAACTTAAATATGCAGCACTTATCCTGTTCGGTACAGAGTATGCGATAGAGGATTTTATGCCTCGTTATCGTTTCGAGGCACTATTTCACATGTGCACCTATGAGCAGTACAATGACATGCGGCAATTTCCCAACCGATATGACGACCGTAAGACATTGCGATGCAACCTTATCAGAGTGTATGATGAATTGACCAAATTTACCGAACGTTATCTGCCGAATAAATTTTATCTACCGGCAGGCTCTACCCAGAGAGAAGATTTGCGTTGGGACTTGTTCCGCGAGATTGTAGCAAATCTTTGTGTACATTCCGATTACAGTATAGGCTATGCCTGTTTTTATCATGTGTTCAAGGACCGTGTTGTAACAAAGAATCCTACAAGGCTGTTACCCGAAATACCTGAGGGCAAACTGACTTTGCAGCAACTTAATAACTATACAAAAAATCCATTGCTGGTTAGAGTGTTTCATGAACTTTCATGGGTTGAGGATATGGGATCAGGAACTCGTAATATCTTACGCTATGCGCCTCTCTACTACCCCAACTATAAAGTTGAGATTAACAATGGGTCTCAGTTTATATTTTCCATAACTTATATGGATATGCCTGAAAAAGACGCTGAAAATGTCAGTCAAAGTCCGAAAATGTCACCCAAAGGTGTTGAAAATGTCAGTCAAAACATAGAAATGTCACCCAAGGACGCTGAAAATGTCAGTCAAAGTCCGAAAATGTCACCCAAAGGCGTTGAAAATGTCAGTCAAAACTCAACGGCATCTACAGAAGAATTGGACGATGAAGATATGACTCTACAGTTGAATACAGATACAAATAATAAGAATATACCAAAGAAACATAAGCGTCAGCAGGGAATTGTCAGCCTTATCAAACGGAATAACCAAATAACAGTAGAAGAATTAGCTGCAAAACTTGATGTCAATGAAAGAACCATTTACCGAGATCTGGAAGAATTGAAGAATGTAATTAAGTATATTGGTCCATCAAGAGGCGGGTATTGGACGTTCTTAAAATAAACATTATAAAAAGTCATCCTTAGTGATGGCTTTTTTATTGAAATACATTCACCCCTTATTTCGTATGGAATTACGACGCAATAGTTCCCGTAAACCCTATTTCCTGTTATGGACTTTTCTTCCCATACACTTTCAGAATATAATCTGCACATATTTTCATGTTGACAGCGTTGACAAAGCATAATACATTTAGTACCAAATAGTTTATATTAAAAATCAGCGTTGACAAACGTTGACAAAGGTAGCCACTTTCAGAAAAGCCCAAGATATTTGGAGCCAAAGGTTGACAAACCACGATATACTATTTATTTCTTCTTTTAATAAAGAAAAAGATAATATATTGTATGATAGCAGCTTATGGTAAACCTTGTAAGATACGTTTGACGTTGGCTCCCTTGTCAACGCTGTCAACCTCTAAATATATGCCCTTCTTATTTTCTTGTAATGCTACTTCCGCAAATGCGGTCTTAAACATTGCAGCATTTGATAGCACATATTCCTTGAAAATCCCATTAAATATCTGATATTCCAATATCTAATGTGTTGATATATATGTATTCCGATTTTATCTTTATGGCAAAACGAAGTAGGATATGGATTTACACAAGTTGTTTTTGGAAGTTCTTCCCGGTCGGACGTACTCCGTCAATGAGGCCGCACGTTATTTGGGTGTTCACAGATGTACGGTCTATGCCTATATTAGTCATCCAGAAAGGCCTTTACCTTTTGTGAAGATGCAGGACAAAACGAAACTCATGTTTCGTGGAGCAGACCTGATAGCTTATAAAGTTGCCGGTCTCCCGAAGAAGGGGCGCAGACGGAAAGACGGTAAGGCCGGATGCCACTGACGCTTTCCGTTCCGGTCAATTTAGCCAATGGTGCGAAAACGGACTTTTACCTGTTGCCTTCGACAAGTCGCAAGCAAGAAGCCACGCCTTTGTGCGTATATCATCCATGTCCGCAACGGCTTGCAGGTAGCGTGCCGGGGGCATCGCCCCCGACTTTATCATCCACTCCCATGCGCACATTTCGGGGGTGATGGCATCCACGAAGGATTTTATTTCTTCCACAAGATTTTCCACCTTGTCATCTTTCATTCCGACGGTGAAACAGAACTGAACACCGCCAAGTGTTTTCCGTCTGAAGTCGAAACATCGGATTCCGTTTTCAGTTCTTGTTGACACATTCCAGCCGTTCACGGTTGCAATGCGGATAATCTGCCTGTCTGTCATTTCTGTATGATTTTTGTTATAAAACAAACATAAGGTAGCCTGCCATGTTTCTATGAAACATGGCAGGCTGCTTGCAAGTAAAATCTTGATTTTATGCTATTCCTCTAATTGCGTCAAGAAGGTTCTCCACCATTTTCTCTGCCGCTTCCATATCTGCAAGCACGTCTCTCATACGGTAAGGTGCTCCGTTCTTTCCATGCCCTCTGCTGTCAAGCCACAGATAGGTTTCCTCGTCCACATCGAAGCCCTCGTAATAGTTTTCCATGTCCGTTATCAGACTGTCAAGGTCTTTGTCTTTCATCGCTGCCGTAAAGGAAAAGTCTTGCCCTGCCGGAGTGAACTTTGAAAACTCGAAGATGACTATGCCGTTCTTCTGTCCGGCATCCGCACTTACATACCAGCCGTTCGCTTCACTGCACCGGATTACCGTATCTATTCTGTCTTTTTTACGCATATTGTATTCTGTTTTGTGTCAGCCGTAGCGGTAATCTACGGCTGACGGGTTATAAACTCAATCTTCAAATCTCGCAAGGAAACGTTGTAACCGTTGGTCGTTCAGCTTGCACAACGGTATCGGCTGCAAGTTCGTCTGTTGCCGTATTTGCAGCTTGCCAAGACCTTGTGCCGTAAGGTCAAGTTCTACTTCCGACAGCTCGTTCAGTGAAATGTAGCCGTACTCATCCTCCATAAGTCCGACAACTATTCCGAAAAGAATGGTGTCATCACCCTCTGTTTCACCTTCAAGTATGAACCAGCGTACAGAACCGAGAGCAAAAACCGCACGGCAAACAGCATCTTTTCCCTTGCCGTCCTGGGAATAAAGAGGATAGCCTTTTAAGACCTCCTCCAACATGGGTGTCATAAGTCTGCACATAATCAGTCAAATTTAATTTCGTCCTCATAAACGTCTATTTCCGCTCCGCTGCTGAACTGCACGGTAAAGCCTTTTGCAGTTTTGGCGATGATTGTACCACGATGATAGCCACGCCATGGTGTTATCAATTCACATTGACGTCCGTATTCCGGAAAATCTGTCTCGTTCCACATATCAGTAAGTTTTAGTGTTTGAAAATTCGGGGTCATAAATCAATTCTCTTTCCCTTAGATGTCGGTACGCTTCCGATGCGAGCTGTGATGCCCACTCGTTGCGCACATCATAAATTCCATTTTGGTAATTGATTGCCAACTGTCGCATGAAGCCGATAAATACCTTGAACATCTCCTGTTGGAGGTAGCGGTGTGCTCTGGTCAGTTCCTTGCCGGTAATGTCGGCGGAACACATACGTCCGTTCACGAAGTTTGCAAACTCTTGGGCGAAAGCCTTGTCCTGCTCGGAGACTGTTGCTCCTGAAAATTCCTGATAGTCCATATTGTTACAATTTAGATGGTCGCCTGATAATAAATCCAAGGTTCGGGTGATACGTTGTAGATGTAATCGCCACACCGCACCAGTAAACACCTGCTGCCATAATAGAGCCTCTTCATGCCCCGGACACTTCCTGTATGGTGGAAGTTCGGAAAGCGGTCTATGCCAACTCTCCTGCCTTGCTTGATAGTCATTTTTCTTACTCGCATAATTCTTTAAGTTTGGAGGTTTCAATTCTTTTCCCTCTTGTGAAGCTCCTTTGAGCTTCTTGGTCGGGAGAACCGTTTTTTTCGTGCGGATTTTCCTGCGGACACGAGGGAGGATAAGGCAAGTGTGAGGTCAGAGGGTGCAGATGGAATACCCCAATTTTTGAGGCACGAGAAAATTTGCGGAAGGCTTCCGTCAAGCCCTCCGACCGAAAGCGTCAGCGGCATTTGACGTTCCTCCCGTCCGCAGTTCCTTTGCACGACAAAAACGTTTCCGGCCAAGAGGCTCAAACGTGGTTCTACGATTATTCATTCTACCAAAGGACATAGTTGTCAAAAGACCGCTGCCAATGTGAATGCTTTTGAAGCGCAGCCTCAAAGGTATTCTCTTTGGCAGCGGATTGGATTTATCCATTGGCAGCACCAACATATCGGCAGGATTTACTTGGTGTTGCAAACACGGAGTAAGTCTGACGGCTCAATCTCCCTAGCAGGTATGTCACTCCGGCATCGCAAGGGATACGAAATGTCGGAAGTGGCTACCATTTTATAAGTACTAACTCTTAAAGAAATCTGACTGTTTCATCATTGCAAGTGCAACCTGCAACATAAGAAACTGCCGACAAATTCGTTTTTTTACAAATTGGGAAAAGAAAAGGTATCATCCTTTATACATGCAGCTAAAACTTTAGACATTAACAGTTACTTGATAAATGACGGCTTGCCAGTCAAATGGCATAATAAAAGACATGTAGGAGGTCGTCACATGCACTTAACTCCGTTCGGGACATTTCATCTTGTAATAATTCTCTGTGTGCATGGAGTTGACCAACAACCCATAGGCATATCAGTCGGACTTGCTTGGTGTTGAAAGCACGAAGCAAACCGGTTGGCCTCATATAGCTTACAAAATCCCACAAGCTTCCACAAACTCTCTGATATTCCAATATTTAATCTGCTCCCATCCGACTGCTTAGGCAGTATCTTTACGCCATAAAATGATTCCAATGATAGCAAATGATATTTTACATTCATTACATTTAATTTTATGGCAACAGTAAAAGTGAAATTCCGTGCTTCTTCCAAACCTGGCAAGGAGGGTACATTATTCTTCCAAGTAATCCATGGCAGGGTTACAAGACAGATAGCTACCGGGTATAAGATATTCGAAAGTGAATGGGATGCCATCGGTTCGGAAATCATATTGACAGATAATGAACCGTTGAGACACGGCTATTTATTATCTGTGAAGGAGGCATTAGCTGCGGAATCATCAAAACTAAAGGGTGTTATTGCCCGCCTTGATAAAACGGGCAATAACTATTCGGTGGAAAAGATTGTAGAACTTTCGAATGGGCCTAAAAACTGTGATAACTTCATTGCGTTTGCCCAAAGGCTCATCAGCCAATTGAAACAAATCGGGAAAAGACGTACAGCCGATACTTATACTACCGTCTTAAACAGTTTCAAACATTTCAGGGGAGAACAGGACCTGCTTTTGGACGATGTGGATTCCTCCCTGATGATGGAATACGAAACATGGCTCAAAGAGAACGGGATCTGCAAGAATACAATTTCCTTCTATATGCGTAACCTGCGAGCCATCTACAACCGTGCGGTGGAAAGGGAACTGACCGCACAACGCTTCCCATTCAAGCACGTCTATACCGGGATTGACAAGACCGTCAAACGTGCAGTCCCTATAAAAATCATCCGCCAGATCAAGGAACTTGACCTGACCCTATCCCCTCTGCTTGATTATGCAAGGGATCTCTTCCTATTCTCATTCTATACAAGAGGCATGTCCTTCGTGGATATGTCGTACTTGAAAAAGAAAGACTTGCAGAACGGAATCCTGACCTACCGCCGACAGAAAACCAACCAACAACTTTCAATCAAATGGGAACAACCCATGCAGGACATAATCGACAAATATGATACGACAGGCAGTCCTTATTTGTTACCTATCATCCGCGACATGGATCGGGATCAGCGGAAACAATACAAAAATGCCTCACATCTAGTAAACAACAAGCTAAAGAAAATCGGGGAACAACTTGGGGTGGGAATACCATTGACAACTTATGTCGCACGCCATACTTGGGCGAGCATTGCAAAAAGCAGGAACATCCCGGTTTCCACTATCAGTGAAGCTTTGGGACATGATTCGGAAACAACCACAAGGATATATTTGACATCATTAGACACCTCGTCTGTGGATAAAGCCAATTCTATCGTATTGAAACTATTGTAAACGGATGGCCGACCAATCGTAATGTGTTTATGGCATCATGTCAGTTCTATTTAAAGAACTGACATTTTTGTTGTATAAAACAGCCACTCTCTCATTAAGAGAAGTATTTCAAATGCAAAATTACAAAAAAAGACGGAATTGCTCAAAAAACACATATAAAAAACGGCTTTCTTGGGCTTCCTCGGTTGTAATTTGTTTGGCAAAAGTATGGCTTTGTTTGGCAAATAATAAGGTATGCCATACTCTATTATCTGATAATCAGTCATAATATACATCCGTCACTTCTCTTAATGAGAGAAATAGCGGTACGGAGTTGAAAAATGTACTTGGAATACTTTCAAAAGACTTCCAATAAAGCTGACGAATAAGAGCAAGTGTATTGGGCAAGCCAATAGAGGCATAGAGCATTAAAGAAGAGGCTGAATATAAAAGAATTTTGTTTTGCAGATACTTCTTTCTCTGTATAAGAGAAAGATTCTATGTTGCAAAGGTACAGGTTTAATTTGATAAATTGACGTTTACGAGCCGTATTTATTTATTAAAAACTGCGTTTTGCAACTAAAAGAATGCTATGAGCACAACAAATGTTTTGGGAAAATAGTGCCTTCGCAAAATAACAGTGCTGAATATCAACCATTTGCGGCTACCTAAAACCCCAATCTTTCTCTTATACAGAGAAGTATCATGGAAGCAGAAAGCCAGCATGCTGTTTGGCTTTCTTGCATTAACGGAAATGTGCCTCAGAAGATGGACGGGAACAGGCAAAGGGCAAACGCCCGAACTTTTATCTATCAATTGCGTAACTGCATGAAAATCATCAATATGATTAAACATGCAGGAATAGAAGGTGTGTGTAAAATCTAAGTTTATATGTCACATATTCTGCCGGAAGAACAAATGCAATGGTTCGTCATGCGTGATTTGAAACGCGCCAATGCCAAACTGCCTGCCTATAAATTGCTGAGTGATAAAAATTTTGAGGTATTTGTCCCTATGAAATGGCAGTTGGTGAACAAGAAAGGCGTAAAAGAGAGAAGGGAAATACCGGCCATTCCAGATTTGCTGTTCGTACATTCCACTAGGAAAGATCTTGACCCGGTCGTGGCCAAAACAGGGACTTTACAATACCGTTTCCTGCGTAATTGCAACCGTGCTCCGATGACGGTCAGAAATAATGAAATGGAACGCTTTATGTTCGCCGTTAACACATCTGATTCTCCCAAGTATTATTTGCCTGATGAAATCACCCCTGGAATGTATGGTCGCAAAATACGCATAGTGGGCGGTCCCCTCAATGGTTATGAAGGGAGTTTGATTACATCACGAGGATCTAAAACAAAGCGTATTCTGATAGAGTTGCAGGATTTTTTCGCTGTAAGTGTGGAAGTTACTTCTGAGTATATTCAATTTGTCTGATACGATATTTATGACTGTTATTTCAAATGTGATGGGCGATCCCAATATCTTTTGGGGTATCAATTCCTTATTTGTATTCGCATTGAGCGTATTTTGTGCCGGCGTCTTGATTCCGCAAATCTTGTTGATATCATTTCGCAAGCGTCTGTTTGATGTGCCTGATGAACGGAAGATCCATCAGGGGGTAGTACCCCGTTTAGGAGGAATAGCCTTCAAACCGGTTGTCTTTTTCTCGGTGGCACTTGCTTTGGGGATCAGCATGTTGTTGGGGGACAGTCAATTTCTTGGTAAAATCGGGAATGAAAGCCGCCCATTGGCATTCGGCTTCTGCACCATCATGATGCTTTATCTGGTCGGGATGGCTGATGACCTGATTGGCATACGATACCGTGCCAAGTTCGCCATACAGATCATTTGTGGATTACTGGTCATTGCAGGTGGGCTGTGGATCAATGACCTGCACGGTTTGCTGTTTATTCACGCCCTTCCTGAATGGATTGGATATCCACTTACCTTATTCGCCGTAGTATTTATTATCAATGCTATCAATCTGATAGACGGGATAGACGGATTGGCTTCCGGGCTATGTGGAGTGGCTATGCTTTTTTATGGATTGGTGTTTTTTATGACAGGCGAATACATTTATGCCTTGCTCGCTTTTGCGACACTTGGAGTGCTCGTCCCCTTTTTCTATTATAACGTATTTGGAGACCCTGCCAAAAAGAACAAAATATTCATGGGGGATACCGGCAGCTTGACAATAGGCATGATGATTTGCATTTTAAGTCTGAAGCTGCTCAACAGTTTTCCGGTAAATTCCTCTATGCAACAGCCTAATGCTTTCTTTTTGGCCTATTCACCGCTTATCATTCCCTGTTTTGATGTGGTACGGGTTTATTTGCACCGTGTGCGAAACGGAAAGAATCCCTTTTTGCCTGATAAGAACCATATCCATCACAAAATGCTTGCCATAGGCATGAAACAGTATACGGCAATGATTGCTATTGTTCTCGTATCTGTATGTTTTACACTGTGTAACATCCTGCTTTCACGTTATGTGGATGTAACCTTGCTTTTTATGCTGGACATCATCATATGGACTTTGGGTAATCTATGGCTGACCCGTAGAATCCATATGACTCATTCGAAACTATAGTTTTATATCAATATGAATTTTTTCAAAAAATTAGTCGGAGCTGCATTTATCCTGTTTTTAGGAGCTTGCTCAACACCAAAAGAAGTTACTTATTTTCAAGATTTACATCCGGGTGAAAGTGAACTGGCACTTACAGCCCCGATAGAGATTAGGATTCAACCGAAGGACAAATTGTCTATTCTGGTCAACAGTCAGGATTTGCGCCTGACCAACCTGTTTAACTTGCCGATTGTTTCTCAACAAATCGGCATGGAGGGCTCTTCCGGTTCTAATCGTGGTGTGTCCGGTTATACGGTAGATTCCAAAGGGAACATTGACTTTCCCGTGTTGGGAGAAATCCACATAGCCGGTATGACCCGTGAAGAGGTGGCTGCCTACATTAAGAAAGAGCTACAGACTCATGATTTGATTAAGGATCCCGTTGTTACGGTGGAATATATGAATCTCAGCATCGCCGTAATGGGTGAAGTGAACAATCCCGGCCGTTTTAATATCGATAAGGATAACCTTACAATCCTGGATGCCTTGAGCCAGGCGGGAGACCTCACCATTTACGGAAAGCGGGAAAAGGTACTGGTGCTGCGTCAAGAAGAAGGAAAACAGCGGGTGTATGGAGTCAATCTTTGCTCGGCTGAGCATCTTTACACTTCGCCTGTTTATTATCTGCAACAGAATGATGTGGTATATGTGGAGCCTAATGCCACCAAAGCCCGCCAGTCTACCGTAAACGGGAACAATGTGCGCAGCACCTCTTTCTGGATTTCCCTGGCTTCTTTATTGACCTCCATCGCTGTACTTATCGTTAAATAAAAAGAGAAATGGCTACTATTCAGAATAAATCAACGGTGCAAAATATGCAGGATTTCATTACCATACAGGATTTGTTTTACCTCTGTCTCAACAAATGGCATTGGTTTGTCATTTCATTGGTCTTATGTTTGGGGGGTGCGACCTTTTATCTGTTGAGAACCCCATCGGTATATGTCAGGACTGCCTCCATCTTGATTAAGGACGATTCCAAAGGAAAATCTTCTTCAGCGGATATGGAGTCTTTCTCCGATCTGGGTCTGTTTACGACCAACACCAATGTCTATAACGAGATGGGAACTTTGAAGTCTCCCGACATCATGCGTGAAGTGGTGTCGCGGTTGCATTTGGAAATGAATTATCAGACAGACGGACGTTTCCATAAACAGACTGTATATGGAAACCAGCTTCCTGTCCATGTGGTGATTCCAAACCTTTCCGAGAATGAGTCCGCCACTTTCGAACTTTATCTGGCAAAGGATGGTGCAGTAGAATTATCCTCTTTTACACGGAATGGAACAGAAATAGAAAATGATGATATTGTGAAAGGTAGTTTGAATGACAGCATCCAAAGTCCCTTAGGCCCTATTGTCGTTATTCCATCGGCCGCTTATTCAGGCAAAACAGAAAGTACCATTTATGTAACCCGCCAGTCTTTGTCTGCGGCATCAGCAGGCTGTTCTGCTAACTTGACGATATCCCAGAACGATGAAAAATCCAATATCATCACGCTGTCTTTCCAGGATGTGTCCACCCAACGGGCGGAAGATGTGCTCAATACCCTTATATCCGTTTACAATGAAAACTGGGTAAGGGACAAGAATCAGATAGCGGTCAGTACCTCCATGTTCATCAATGAGCGTTTAGGGGTGATTGAGGGGGAACTTGGCAATGTTGATGATGATATATCTTCTTTCAAAAGTGAGCATTTGCTGCCGGATGTACAGGCAGCGGCAAGTATGTATATGACTCAGGCCAATGAAGCCAATACTGCAATTCGTGAATTGAACAACCAGGCTTATATGGCCCGATATATCAAGAATTATTTGACCGATGAAAATAACAAATATCAATTGCTCCCTGCCAATTCCGGCATTGAAAATGCGAGCCTTTCCACACAGCTGAATGAATATAATACTAAATTGTTGGAACGTAACAGCCTTGTGTCTCACAGTAGTGTCAAGAACCCATTGGTCAGGGAAATGGACAAATCGCTGGACGACATGCGAAGTGCTTTGATCACTTCCATTGACAACCAGATGGTAGCTTTGCGTGCACAAATCAGAAGTTTGGAAGCCATTGGAGGGCAGGCAACCTCGCAGATTGCCTCCAACCCGAAGCAGTCCAAATACCTGCTTAGCGTGGAACGCCAGCAAAAGGTGAAAGAGTCACTTTACCTGTATCTGTTGCAGAAACGTGAAGAAAATGAACTTTCTCAGGCATTTACAGCCTACAACACCCGTATCATCGCAAAACCCGGAGGAAGCATGATACCTACCGCTCCCGTAAAGAAGAACATTCTCTTGGTAGCTTTTGCCTTGGGTATATTGATACCCGTAATCATTGTGTTCATGCGTGAAAATATGAATACCCGTATCCGTGGAAGAAAAGACCTGGAGGGCTTGAGCATTCCTTTTATCGGGGAGATTCCTTTGGCTATCCGTGGCAAGAAAAAAGTAAAATCACATGAAGCGCATACCATTGTGGTTAAAGAAGGAAACCGTGACATCATGAATGAGGCTTTTCGTGTCTTGCGTACCAATCTGGAGTTCATGATTGGCAAAGACCAATCCTCTAATGTGATTGTAGTCACCTCGTTCAATCCGGGCAGTGGAAAATCGTTCTTGACCATGAACATAGCCATGAGTCTTGCCATCAAAAATAAAAAAGTATTGGTTATCGACGGCGACTTTCGCCATGCTTCTGCCTCTGCCTATTTCCATTCACCCAAAATTGGTTTGAGCAATTATTTAGGAGGACAAGTGGATCGGATTTCTGACATTATTATCACGGATGAGAAACATGCTTCATTCAGTTTCATTCCCGTAGGTACCATCCCTCCCAATCCGACCGAACTGTTGTTTGATGACCGGTTACGGGAAGCAATCGATACCTTAAAGCAACAATATGATATTGTATTGATTGACTGTCCGCCGGTTGAACTGGTAGCCGATACGCAAATCATAGAGAAATTGGCCGACCGTACGATTTTTGTGGTACGTGCAGGCCTGTTGGAGCGCAGCATGCTTCCGGAGTTGGAAAACATCTACCGAGAAAAGAAGTACAAGAACATGTCTGTAATCCTCAATGGAACGGAAGGGTCTGGCGGACGTTACGGTTATCGTTACGGCTATCAGTATGGTTACGGAAGCGGTTCTTATTATGGAAACAATGGCAGATCCAAGTAGTCATGTGGCTGTTTCATAAAACAACAATCCTTTCTCGAAGTGGCATATTCAAAGGTCTGGTGGATTGCCATAGTCACCTGCTTCCCGGAGTAGACGACGGTGTACAATCTATGGAAGAGTCTCTGCAAATTCTACGGGAGATGGAACAACAAGAGGTTCGCAGGCTATGGCTTACACCTCATGTTATGGAAGATATACCAAATGAGACCTCTCAACTGCAACAGAAGTTCCAAGAACTGCGTCATCGTTATCGTGGGATGCTAGAGCTAAGGCTGGCTGCGGAATATATGCTCGACAATCTTTTTGAAGAGCGATTGGAAAAAGAGGACTTACTCCCTTTGGAAGAAGGAAAATGCTTTTTGTTGGTGGAGACCTCCTACTTCAACCCTCCGATGGATCTGTTGTCCGTTCTGCAACGCATCCAAAAGAAAGGTTATTATCCTTTGCTCGCACATCCGGAACGATACGAATATATGCAGAAAGAAGACTATAAGGTTTTGAAAGAGGGACATGTTTTGTTTCAGTTGAATCTGCCATCGCTGGCGGGCATGTACGGAAAGCGTGTGCAGGGAAAAGCTGAATGGATATTGAGAAATGGAATGTACGACAGGATGGGATGCGACACACATTCTTGTCATCGTTATCAGCAAATGCTTTTATCCCCAATAAAACATAACCAGACAAAGCTATTGGATGAGTTGAATACTAATATACTATAATTTATGAAAGGAATTGTACTGGCAGGCGGAAGTGGAACTCGCTTGTATCCTATTACCAAAGGAGTGAGTAAGCAGTTACTCCCTATTTTCGACAAACCCATGGTTTATTATCCGATATCAGTACTCATGTTGGCAGGTATTCGGGATATCCTGATTATATCGACACCCAATGATTTACCCGGTTTCAAGAGGCTTCTCGGCGATGGTTCGGACTATGGCGTTCGTTTCGAGTATGCGGAACAACCCTCGCCGGATGGTTTGGCACAGGCATTTATCATTGGAGAAAAGTTTGTCGGGAACGATTCTGTATGCCTTGTATTGGGAGACAATATCTTTCACGGCAGCGGTTTTACCGCCATGCTGCAAGATGCAGTCCGCACGGCGGAGGAAGAGAGAAAGGCCACCATATTCGGTTATTGGGTGAGTGACCCGGAACGCTATGGCGTGGCGGAATTTGATGAAGAAGGAAATTGCCTGTCCATCGAAGAAAAACCGGAAAAACCAAAATCCAACTATGCTGTTGTCGGATTGTATTTTTACCCAAACAAAGTAGTGGATGTCGCCAAACATATCAAGCCCTCTTCGCGTGGCGAATTGGAGATTACTACTGTAAACCAGCGTTTTTTGGACGACAAAGAACTGAAAGTCCAGACATTGGGACGGGGATTCGCCTGGCTGGATACCGGTACGCACGATTCCTTGTCAGAGGCATCGACTTATATTGAGGTGATAGAGAAACGACAAGGGCTGAAAGTCGCTTGTCTGGAGGGAATCGCATACCGTAAAGGATGGATTGACTGCAAGAAAATGCGCCAGTTGGCACAACCGATGCTAAAAAATCCATACGGGCAGTACCTGTTAAAGGTCATAGATGAAGTAGAGAGAACCGGAAAGAAGAATTTGGATTGATATGGAAGTAATAAAAACAAATATAGAGGGAGTGGTCATCATCGAACCCAAGGTGTTCAATGATGCCAGAGGCTATTTCTTTGAAAGTTTCTCACAACGGGAGTTTGAAAAGAAAGTCAGGAAAATCAATTTCGTGCAGGATAATGAGAGCATGTCTTCGTATGGTGTGATGCGCGGCTTACACTTCCAGCGACCACCGTTTACACAAAGCAAATTAGTGCGCTGCGTGAAAGGTTGTGTGCTTGATGTAGCCGTAGATATTCGCAAGGGTAGTCCCACTTACGGTCAGCATGTGGCTGTGGAACTGAGCGAAGACAATCATCGTCAGTTCTTTGTGCCGAGAGGATTTGCCCACGGTTTTGCGGTATTGAGCGAAACGGCAATATTCCAGTATAAATGCGATAACTTTTATGCTCCCGAAGCGGACGGTGGCATCAGCATCAAGGATTCAAGCCTCGGTATTGACTGGCAAATTCCAACCGAAAGTGCCATTCTTTCAGATAAAGACATAAAGCATCTCTGTCTGAAAGACTTTGACTCACCTTTTGATTATCATGTAAATTTATATCCGGAGTTTGAGTGAGATGAATATATTAGTGACAGGGGCCAACGGACAGTTGGGCAACGAAATGCGGATCATAGCTGAACACAGCCAAGACTGCTATACATTTACGGATGTGAATGAGGTGGAAGGAGTAGAAACTGCCTATTTGGATATTACTGATTTGAACGCAGTGAAATCGATGGTGGCAGAACAGCGCATAGATGCAATCGTAAACTGTGCCGCTTATACCAATGTGGATGCAGCCGAAAGCAACGAGGCTCTGGCAGAGAAACTAAATGCCGAAGCTCCCGAAAATCTGGCTACCGCCATGAAAGAAGTCAACGGCTTGCTGGTGCAGATTTCTACTGACTATGTGTTCGGTAAAGAGCCGTATAATGTCCCCTGCAAGGAAGACCAGCAAGGTACTCCGACAGGAGTCTATGGCTTAACCAAGTTGCATGGCGAGCAGAAGATCATCTCTACCGGCTGCAAACATGTGATTATCCGGACCGCTTGGCTGTACAGCGAGTTCGGCAAGAATTTCTGTAAAACCATGATGAGCCTTACCGCTACCAAACCGCAGCTGAAAGTAGTGTTCGACCAATGCGGTACACCGACATACGCTCTTGACTTGGCAAAAGCCATTGAAGCTGTGTTGAAAGATTATGCGGCAGTAAGAGCCAACTATCCTTATGCAAAGACAGGAGTTTACCATTATTCCAACGAAGGCGTTTGCTCATGGTACGATTTCACCAAGATGATTGCCGAATACAACGCTACAACGGCTTGCGATGTGCAACCGTGCCACAGCAACGAGTTCCCAAGTCCTGTCACACGCCCTTCCTATTCGGTACTCGACAAGACTAAAATCAAAGAGACATTCGGTATCCGCATTCCCTATTGGACGGAGTCGCTAAAACAGTGTATCGCTAACCTGAAAAACGAAAAATAATATGGCAAAAAGAAATATAGTAATCACCGGCGGAGCTGGATTCATCGGATCACACGTTGTACGTTTGTTCGTTAACAAGTACCCGGAGTATAATATCATTAATTTGGATAAGCTGACGTACGCCGGAAACTTGACAAACCTGAAAGACATTGAGTGCAAGCCCAATTACAAGTTCGTAAGAATGGATATTTGCGACTTTGAGTCGTTCTATAAATTGATGCAGGATGAACACATTGACGGCATTATCCATTTGGCAGCAGAAAGCCATGTGGATAGAAGCATTAAAGACCCGTTTACATTTGCCCGTACCAACGTGATGGGGACACTTTCTTTGCTGCAAGCCGCCAAACTCTATTGGGAATCCCTACCTGAAAAGTATGAGGGCAAGCGGTTCTATCATATTTCCACGGATGAAGTATATGGTGCATTGACAATGAACCATCCCGAAGGCATCAAGCCTCCGTTTGCAACGACAGCCTCTTCTGCCGAACATCACTTGGCATACGGCGATGATTTCTTCTATGAAACTACGAAGTACAATCCACACAGCCCGTATTCAGCCAGTAAGGCAAGCAGCGACCATTTTGTCCGTGCTTACCACGACACATACGGTATGCCGACCATTGTAACCAATTGTTCCAATAACTACGGACCGTATCAGTTTCCTGAAAAGCTGATACCGCTTTTCATCAACAACATCCGTCACCGCAAGCCGCTTCCGGTTTATGGCAAGGGGGAAAACGTGCGTGACTGGCTTTTCGTAGAAGACCACGCACACGCTATCGATCTTATCTTCCACAAGGGGAATGTAGCGGAAACCTACAATATCGGCGGTTTCAACGAGTGGAAGAACATTGATATCATCAAAGTCGTTATCAAGACTGTTGACCGCTTGCTGGGACGTAAGGAAGGAGAAGATTTGAATTTGATTACCTACGTTACCGACCGTCTGGGACACGATGCCCGTTATGCTATCGACTCCACCAAACTCCAAAAAGAATTAGGCTGGGAACCGAGCCTGCAATTTGAGGAAGGCATCGAAAAGACTGTCCGCTGGTACTTAGACAACCAAGATTGGATGGACAACATCACCTCCGGCGACTACGAAAAGTACTATGAGGAGATGTATAAGGGAAGATAAAGCCGGTTGTCACAGCTCGAATTAACATAATTCAAATATATGGGGTTAAAGAAAAACATACTGTATAGTGGTTTTCTAACCACGTCTCTGTATATATTCCAATTTATTACATACCCATACGTGGCACGTGTACTTGGGGTAACTAATATTGGTATCTGTAATTATGTACAAAGTATCGTGCAGTATTTTTGCCTCTTTAGTATGTTGGGAATTTCAACTCTTGGTGTAAGAGAAATCGCAAAATGCAATGGTGATAAACTTAAATTAAATCAGACATTTTCCCAGCTATTTTCACTGAATGCTCTTTTTACTGCGATAGTTTTAGTCCTATATATATTGTCAATAGAAACCATTCCGAACTTCAGTCAATACAGGAATTTACTCTATATAGGCGCAACACAAATCTTTTTTGGAACATTTGCCGTTGAATGGCTTTTCCGTGGTCTGGAAGAATTTAAATATATTACGATAAGAACCTTATTTGTTCGTTTGGCGTATGTCATATCGATATTTGTATTTGTCCGTACCTGTGATGATTACACAAAATACTTTTTGATATACTCTGCAATGATTATCGCCAATGGAGTGATAAATTGGAGTTATGGAAAGAGGTTTGTCAGATTTACTTTCCAACCCTTATCATTAATTCGACCTTATGTAAAGCCATTGATATTTTTGGGTTCTCAGTTAATACTGACTTCTTTATATACTACTTTCAACACCGTTTATTTGGGAATGACCTGCGGTGACACTCAAGTCGGATATTACACCACTGCCACTAAAATAGAAAACATTATACTGGCTCTATACTCTTCATTCACACTTGTGATGATGCCACGTATCAGTTCGTTGATGCAGTCTGAGCAGCAAGAAGATATCAAGCGACTATTACAAAATTCGTTTAATTTGCTTTTCGCATTTGTATTCCCATGTATCTTCTTTTCGGAATATTATGCCAATGAGTTGGTTTATTTAGTCGCTGGAAATGGATATGAGGGAGCAGTTCTTCCCATGAGGTTAGTAATGCCGTTGATGTTAATTGTTGGATTGGAACAGATTCTTATTGTACAGATTCTTATGCCAAGCCGCTCAGACAAGCAAGTGTTTGTAAATTCAATTATAGGTGCGACGTGTAGCATCCTGTTAAATGTGTTGCTTGTTTCCAAACTTGAAAGCGTTGGTTCGTCAATTGTCTGGTTTGTCAGTGAATTAGCGGTAATGACTACAGCTCTTTATTTCGTTAAACAGAAATATCACGATATTGCATTCTTTGCGAACTTGGTAAAGCATCTGTTTTCTTTTATACCGATGTTGCTGATCTACTTTTTTATATCAAAAACCATAGAAGATACTTGGATCGGTTTTTCATTAGGCTTTATACTTACATTGATGTATTGTCATCTTACATTGTCGTACATAGTCAAAAATAATGTCTATATCACATCTATTAAATCTATTATTTCAAAATATATAAAAAGATGAGAGTACCTGTTATACTTCTCAACTATAATTCTGCGTCCGACTGCCGAAAGTGCGTCTCGTTTCTGAAACGACAGCAGGGTGTGGAATTGGAAATCATCATCGTGGATAATTGTTCCCGTGAGGATGACCGAAATGATGTAGAAAGGTTGTGCCAGAAGCAAGGCTGTACATTTATTCCAGCGACAAAAAATCGGGGGTACAACGCCGGAAATAATATCGGCTTGCGCTATGCTGCCGAAAAAGGCTATAAATATGCTATGATTGCTAATCCCGATATGGAGTTTCCACAAGAGGACTACATCCAAAAGTTGGTCACAAAGATGGAACAAGATGATACCATAGCTGTTTGTGCAAGCGATATTGTTAATCCAGACGGCAGACACTTGAATCCTCAAAGGGAAGCCACTTATAGTGAAGAGCTATTTTGGTTTAGGGAGATTATGCGAAACAGGAAATCGAAGAAATGGTATCTATGTGATTCTACCCAATCTGGATATTGTGAAAAAGTCAGTGGCTGTTGTTTACTACTTCGGATGGACTTTATGCAAAATATAGGCTTTTTCGACGAGAATGTATTCCTGTACTCAGAAGAATCCATCCTTGCAAAGCAAGTAAAACTCAGCAATAAAAAGATGTATTATCTGAACGATTCACAAGCAGTTCATCAGCATATAGAAAGTCAAAAAGGGGCGATAAAACCAAGGATGAAGATTCTCTTCAAATCCCGCACCTATTATTTACGCAAATATAGCGGATATGGCAGATTAAAGCTGAATCTTTTACTTTTTTCAAAACATCTTCAATATATGTTCTACTGATTGTTATGGATAAATTAAAAATACATAATACACTCGTTGATTTTATCATTATAACATTATCTGTATCGCCTGCTTTTGCTCTTGCAGACGATAATAAGAACCTGTTGTTGATATTAGCAATGGCGATATTAATTCCATTTATTTTCATAAATAATCCTACTCGCATATCCAAGATTGATTTTACCCTTATTTCGCTTTGCCTTTGTATGATTATATTTCCTCTATTAGGGCATCCCGAAACAATGAGATGGAGTACAGTGCTATATTCGTGTATATTTTGCTTGTATTTCATGGCTTTTACTAGAGTATTGTCTGACAGCACCTATAGCAACAACGATTTATTAAGAATATTAAAGTTACTAATTTACGCTTATTGCATGGTTCTCATAATACAACAATTCTGTGTGTTAACAGGACTTCCTATTTTCAATTTGAGCAATTATTCCATAAAGGAACCATGGAAACTAAATTCACTAATGAGTGAGCCGTCTCATTCTGCACGAATTATCCCAGTATTAATGTATCTGTTCGTGTGCTGTGAAGAAAAGCAAAATAAGGGAGATAAATTATCCTTAAAGAAAAGTTTTAAAAACTCAAAATATGTTTGGCTTTCTTTCTTATGGTGCGTTTGTACAATGGGGAGTGCAACTGCATTTATATTCATGTGGGTGGTTTTCGCCAAGTTCATAAATCTTAAAAAAATATTACCAACAATCGCAGTCTGTCTTACTGTTTTTACAGCTGTATTTTTTGTATCTGAGAATAAATCTGTATTACGTGCAAAGAAAATTATTGCAGCTACATTAACATTAGATGAAGAAAAAATTATGCGTGCAGATGGAAGTGGAGGAAGTAGGATTGTTCCAACAATTCAAGCTGCAAAAGTTTTGGGAATAACTTCAAAATCAGACTGGTTTGGCTATGGAATTGATGCAGACCAAAAAATCATAAAACCGCTTCCTGGTTTCACCAAAGGACAATCCGGCTCATTTTTTTTATGGATAAATTACGGTGTTATTGTCGCTGCTATTTGGTGGATTTTTTCATTGAATATTTGTTACATCCCTAGAAATTTAGTGTCATTACTAATATGGTTCTTGATAATTTTCTCCTATGGTGGATTCAATAATCAAATTGTATGGATGACACTAACAATACTATACACATATAAATACATTCGTTAAAATGGAATTAATTCATAAATGGACTAACCTGCATATAGAATTCACATCAACATTGTTTCGTGAGTTAGAAAACGAAGATGTACAATATTTCATCCTTCGGAATTACGAAAAATTACCTGAACAAAATTTGGGTAAAGATATTGATATTGTAATTAAGCCTAAAGCATATAGCCAAACAGAAAAGATTTTATTGAAAGTGATGGCTATGTTTGACATCCATTATTATCAGATAACACAATTCGATCGTATGCGTTGCTGGTATATTATGGATGATAAAAAGCACTTTGGCATTCATATAGATATTATCGAAAATGAAGTCTATAAAGGATTTGAATTTTTCTCGTTTGAAAAATTATACAAGAATGTAGAAAAATACAATGGCTTTTATGTGCTCAACAAAACGATGGACACAATAATGCTATTGGTTCAGAATATAGTGGCATATAAGTGTCTGAAAAACAAGTACCGTACCACTATTGCCAATAATTACGCATTGTTCAAAAACGGCATAGATAAAGAGATTTTATCCTTTTGGGGAGATAAACTTGGTCGTAAAATGATTGATTCACTGAATAAATCAGATTTTGATTCGATTATTGAAAATGCGTACAAGTATGAAAAGGGAGCAATGAAAAGAATATTTTTGAAAAGACCTTTTTATACGATTAAAGGAATTACGAGATTCCTTTGTGGAAAAATTCATCGTGTAATTTTGTGTCCCAGGAAATTTTGGAGATTCATTGCAGTAGAAGCTCCCGATGGAACAGGGAAAACGACTTTTATCGATAGCCTTGTTACAGAGTTGAGAAGGTATTATGTATCAGATGAGGGGCGTTTTTGTATCCATCATTTTAGGCCATTGATCTTACCCAACTTGGGTGCAGTAGGCGAAAAGGCCGGAGTTATGAAACAGGACACTGATTTTACTAAGCCACATCGAGCAAAACCTGCAGGGAAACTTTCTTCATTCATTAGAATGACTTATTATTGGGTGGACTATTTAATCGGTATGCCTTATCTGCTTCGCAAGGAAGTTAAAGCTGAAAGATATACTATTTTTGACCGTTACATATTTGACTTTGTTGTTGACCCAAAACGTGCTCGTATTAGTTTGCCGTATTGGATGAGGAAAATGTTTGCACGTATGGTTATTCAACCACAAATTGTATTTGTGTTAAATACAGAGGCTGATGTTATTTATAAACGCAAGCAAGAACTTGAATTAAATGAAATCAAACGCCAATTGGATGAATTTAATAAAATTGAATCACTCTGTTCTAATGTCGTCTATATTGATGCCGGTCAATCTGTTGATGAAATGACAACACAAGCAATAAAGATAATCTTTGATAAATTCTTAAACAAGATATAAGTTACTACATGAAGTTTAAGAAATAGCTTATATCAAATCAACAAACGTGTTTTAAATGAAAATTTTACATTTTATCTTAGGCAAAGCAAATCCTGATAGAGCCAATGGCGTAAACCAGGTTATACATGGACTTGCAAAATATCAAAGCAGAGCCGGGCATGAAGTACACGTAGTAGGTGTTAGTAGCTCAATGACAACGGCTTATGAAAAAGTTCAACGTGAAGAATTTGAGGTTGAATGCTTTAAGAAATTTAACACGGAAACTTTCACCTATATAAAAGGAATAATTCAAGAAATTGATATAGTACATTTGCATGGAGTTTGGAACATGAAAAATGTAAAATTAGGGCATTACCTTCAAACGATAGGTAAGCCCTATATCATAACGGCTCATTGTGGATATGCTATGGATCGTTTAAAACAATCAAATTATTTGATAAAACTTCTGTATCATAAGATTTGGCAAAAAAACTTATATGAACACGCTGCCGGTATCCATGCTCTTACGCGAGAAGAATCAACAGATATCTATCATTTTTGTAAAAACGAAAATATCTTTGTTGTGACCAACGGGGTTGATCCAGACACTTATGATAAGTATCAATATGTTGTTCATCAAGAAAGGAGAAAAATTAAATTTGGTTATTTAGGTCGTCTGTCTGTTGAAAAAAATATCGACAATTTAATCAAGGCTGTTTCCTTATTACCGGATGAGGTAAAAAAGCAAGTTGAATTATGCTTGATTGGTCCCATTACAAGCAATGTGACGAAACTTCAAAAGCTGGCAAAGGAACTAAATATAGAAGGGAACGTGAAATTTTTAGGGGGAAAGTATGGTGAAGAGAAAATACAAACTCTCTTAGATTTGGACTTTTATATACATCCTGCCTATTCAGATGTTGTAGGTATTTCTGTAATGGAAGCATTAGCACTGGGCTTGCCAACGATTGTAACACGAACTTCTCATATGTCCTATTTTAATAATAGCAATGCTTTTATAATGGTGGAACCAACTGCATTTGATTTAAGTCGAGGAATTAGATCTGCAATAAGCCGATTAGATGATAGAGAACAATTATCTGCAAATGCTAAAAATTTATACCAGAAGCAATTTAATTGGGAAGTGGCAGTAAAGGCATTAGTCAATGAATATAGAAAAGCTTGTATATGATTACTTTCTTCATTTTAACTTTCATATTACTATTGCTTTTTAGGAATAAGGAAACATTAGTGCTATCCAAAGAAAGATGTGATTTTCTTAAAGCCTTTTTCCCTTTTTTGATAATCGCCGGTCATTGTTCCTTTTTCTGTCAGAATACCTTCTTTGATGATATTCGTTGGAGTGGTCCATATATCGTGGCAATATTCTTTTTTATAAGTGGCTATGGATTACAATACAAGTATAGGCACAATCAAATGGATATTAAGTGCCTAAAAAATAGAACAAAAGCGATATTACTCCCTATTATACTGCCAATAATCATTTATGTACTATTGTCTTGTAATGGTTGGGGAACTTTCAAACATCTGTGTAAAAATGCTATTTTTCACGGGAATTTGATACTACCATATTCATGGTTTGTAATTGTAATTCTCCTTTTGTATGTCTCGTATTATTTTATTCGTCGACATCTCAAAAATGAAATAAATTTTTGTATCGCCTATTGTGCTTTTTTGCTTGTGATTACAGTAATTTTCCAAAGAATAGGTTGGGATAGTTCAAGTTTTGTTAGTAACATCGCTTTTTTACTCGGAATAGTTTACTATGATAACGAAAGTAAGATGTTAAGATATATTAACAATCTGGGGGGGGGGGGTAAAACAGCTTCTAATCATAATGGGATGTATATGTCTGTCATATATTCATAATTCATCTTTGTTCCCCGGATTTGCATTTTTTGCTGTACCATTTTGGACGATTGCTTTTATCGGGTTATTCTCAACCATCAATGTCAAATCATTCAAATTGGCGAAACTACTAAAGAAATACAGTTATGAAATATATCTGACTCAAGGAATTTCCTTTAGCATCTTATCTTTTTTTGAATTGAACAATTGGTGCTTCTTGATTTTATCCTTGATATTATCACTTGTATTAGGAACAATAAGCCAAAAAGTAACATTAGCTATTACACATAGATAGCTGTTATTATTAATAAAACAATCAATTTAAATAAATGAATAAAACAATTCTAGTATCAGCCTATTCTTGCGAGCCCATAGAAGGCGGTGAGGCAGCGGTAGGGTGGAATATCGCCCTGCAAATGGCAAAACGAAATAAAGTTCACATTATTACCCGAAGTAATTTGCGTGAAAAAATAGAGGCGCATTACCCTACAGAGGTAGCAGAAAATATTACTTTTCATTATTATGATACACCTCGTTGGATGCGCTTTTATAAACGTAAGGAACGGGGTATGCATCTTTACTATTTCTTGTGGCAATTAGGTATTACATCCGTAGTACGTAAGTTGAAAAAAGAAATAAAGTTTGACTATGCAATGCATCTTACTTTTGGAAATGTATGGCTGCCTACTTTTTTGCCATACTTCGACATACCATTTATATATGGTCCTATCGGAGGTGGTGAAGGAGTGCCACATTCATTTTTAACTAAAATGTCACCTTACTTTTTTTGTGTAGAGTTTATAAGGATTCTCATGAATGGGACAGCACATATTAATCCTTTCTTTCTCTATAAAGCGCATCGCAGTAAAGCCATACTATGTCGTACAGAACAAACTTCCGCACTGTTTTCTAAACGTTTCCAATACAAAATAGATTACTTGACCGATGGTGCCATTGAACCAGATTTTTTTGAGAACAAGGCGGAATATAGCAAAAACAAAACTATTCGGATTGTTTCTACTTCTCGTTTTATCGCATTAAAGAATGTGATTTGTATCGTACAAGCGTTGAATCTTGTACCAAAAGAATATGATGTTGAGTGCGTAATGGTAGGGAAAGGTCCTGAACTGGAGAAAGTAAAACAATTAGCGAAAACCTGTCCTCATAAGATCACATTCCTTAAGCATATGCCACGTCAGGAGGTTCTAAACCAACTGAAGCAAGGGGATATATTCATTACTCCATCATTGAAGGATGCTTGTAATCTCACATTACTTGAAGCCATGACAGTTGGTCTGCCTATAATCTGCCTTAACTGGTCTGGAATGGCAATTTCAACCGATGATAGTTGTGCGATACGTTTGCCGGTAACTAATCCCGAACAAATGCCTAAGGATATGGCTAAAGCAATTATAAAACTCATAGAAAATCCCGAATTGCGTGAACGTTTGGGTCAGGCGGCTCGTGAGCGTATTCGTAATATCTTTAATTGGGATTCTAAAGGAGATTTTATGGAAAAAGTATTTGAGAAATTAGACAGCCAATGTCAGTAAAAAATGAATCAATCGGTTTTAGACGCTATCTGTAAAAAAGGTCAAGGAGAAAAATATGTTAAACTGCAAAATAGCGTAGGACAACGATGGTATATCCCACTGCGGAATAGCAGTGTACATCTGTCCTTGTTTCAGCCATCTTCCATTCAAGGTAAAATTGTTGCATATTTCTTTGAAATAATCAAGCATTTTCCTTTTCTGTTGCATATTATACACGCAAAAATCGTCCAATTGCAATTCTCGAAAGAGTTTCAAGAATTTGTTGACGATATATTTAGAGTCTCCCATTGTAATTTCGGAATCTTTTGTGGTTCTCCCGGTTATCATCAAAAACCGACATTGCTGATCAGCAAAGGGAAACGTGTATTAGGGTATTGTAAATTAACCGACAATAAATGTGTCATGGAGTTATTCTATGAAGAAAGCAAAAGTTTGACGTATCTTCATGGTAAAGACATCAAGAATGTTCCAATCTCCTTATTTTGTGGCAAGCTACCTTTTAATCAACATATAGGAGCTTTTGTACAAACAACTTGTCGGGAGAATAAAGTAAAGTTAGCTACCTATACAAATAAAAAACTATATGACTTTGTAAAGGAAGTTAATACCAAAACAAAATTAAGTATTCCTTTTAGCGATAGTGATTTTGCCAAGTCACTAAATAAACTGATACAGCATTTATCTTTACTGAAAGATAAGGGTATGCAGAACACATTAAGAGATGGAATTAAAGCGGTGAAAGCCAATCAAGATTCGTTTGAGTATTTCTGTGCGTCCCATGGAGATCTTACTCCTTGGAATAGTTTCATCGTACAGGATAAATTCTTCGCTTTTGATTTGGAGTACTTTAAGTGTTCATATACTCCATTTCATGATTTATTCCATTTTTTTACACAAGAGATGCTTTATAACAAGTATGCAAATGCAGAAAAGATATATCTGAAGTATAAGGGCATTAGGGAACTCTTCTTTAAGGATACGGACAAAGCGGATTTGTTCTATCTGTCATATCTCTTGATGATCTTCGAGTTCTATTTGAATCGGGATAATGGCATTCTTAATGAACGAATTAAAGAATGTATGGGAACTTGGGCTACACTTATAAAATATATTCTCAAAAATGTTTCGGAAAATAATTAATGCTATCATCACTAAGATTAAAGGAGAAAAATTTACGTTGGATGAGCAAATTCCAATAGCATATATATGCACATTGATTTGGATGCGTTTCACAATGCTTATTATTGGAACAATAAAAATACACCGGTTCGGACGTGTGTTTATACATCATTCATCTAAAATAAAATGCCCTTCCAAAATAACTTTACATGGTAATCTCTCTATTGACCGTAATTGTTACATCGATGCTTTGTCAGTGGAAGGAATTTGTTTTGGAAATAATGTTTCCATCGGCAAGAATACCACAATAGAGTGTAGCGGTTCTTTAAAATCTCTTGGCAAAGGATTGAAGATTGGTAATAACGTGGGATTGGGTACGCATGGATTTTGGGGCTGTGCCGGTGGTATTGAAATTGGAGATAATACAATTTTCGGAAATTTTGTTTCACTACATTCAGAAAATCACAATTTCACTCGAAGAGATATTCCTATACGTTTACAGGGAGTAAATCGTAAAGGCATCAAGATTGGCAAGGATTGCTGGATTGGAGCCAAAGCCACTATTTTAGATGGAACGGATTTAGGTGATGGATGTATCGTAGCTGCTGGAGCTGTTGTACGCGGAACGATACCGCCATATTCTATCATAGGTGGTGTGCCTGCAAAAATAATAAAATCAAGAATATGAAACACATTATCTGTTTTCACCTCTTCAATGACTACAGTGGCAGTCCCAAGGTCTTGAAGATGGTCTTGGACGGTTTGTTGAAGAAAGGCTGCCAAATAGATTTGGTGTCTTCCAAAGGCGGGGTATTGGATGAGCTGTTGCACTATGAAAATTTGCATAAGCATTCTTATCCATACAAGTTTTCAAACAATGCCTTGCTTACAATGTTGCGTTATTGCCTGGTGCAGCTCTATACATTCTTTCTGTCTTTCCGTTGGCTGTTCTGTAAGGACGTAGTGTTTTATATCAATACCTTGTTGCCTGTCGGTCCGGCATTGGCAGGTCGATTGATGGGAAAGCGTGTTGTCTATCACTATCATGAAAACGCTTTCGTCAAGGGGGCTTTTTATAAGATTTTGGCAACTCTGATGCAAAAGCTGGCGCATGAGATTATTTGCGTTTCCCAATACCAGGCATCATTTCTGAAGCGCACACATGGAGTAACAGTTATCCCCAATGCTTTGCCTAAGGAATTTACAGATAAACTTATATATGCACCGGAGGCGGCTTTTGAGCGGAAAACGGTCTTGATGCTGTCTTCTTTGAAAGATTATAAGGGGACACGGGAATTTATACAATTATCCCAAAGACTACCAGAATATAAATTTGTTTTGGTAATCAATGATACCCAAGAGAATATTGACAAGTATCTGCATGACAATAATTTAACAAATATTAAGGGGGGGGGGTAATCTGACGATTTATGCCCGCCAGGAAAATGTCGTTCCTTTTTATAATTCAACATCGTTAGTTCTCAATTTGACCAATCCCCAATTTGCCGTAGAGACTTTCGGTCTGACTCCTCTTGAAGCCATGAGTACCGGAGTTCCTGTTATTGTTCCGACAGTGGGTGGTATTGCAGAAATGGTGGAAGACGATGTGAACGGATATAAAATTGATGTACAAAATCTGAATGCCATAGAAGGCAAAATCCGGCAGATGTTTGAAGATGGAAAACTTTATTCCCAGTTATCTGACAATGCCATATTGTATTCAGCACGGTATAATCCGTATGATACATTGGATAAAATAATACACATTCTTTCCAATAATGGATAAAACAGACAAGTTGAAAATTTTGTCAAGACAAGACGATGTGGCTTCACTTTATAATAAAGCCTCTCTTGTACTGAATCTTTCCGACAAGCATAAGTTCATTGAAACATTTGGGCTTACGGCTTTAGAAGCCATGAGTTCCGGGCTTCCAGTTATCGTTCCGACAGAAGGCGGTATCGCAGAAATGGTGGAAGATGGTAAAAATGGATATAAGATTGATGTACAAGATTTAGAGAAAATAGAAGTACATATCAAGCTTTTATTGTCTGATCGGAATCGTTATCAACAGATGGCAACCAACGCTCAAAAATACTCTCAGTCATTCAGTGAGGAAAGTATGATAAGCAAGATTGCCGAAATTTTCAAATAATACAAGATTTATGAAACAAGTTGCTATTGTGGGCATACAAGGAGTGCCTGCAAAGTATGGTGGCTTCGAGACTTTGGTGGAAAACATTATCGGTGATAATTGTTCTCCGGAAGTTTGCTATACCGTTTTTTGCAGTGGCAAGGATTATACCAAACGACTTGACACTTACAAAAGTGCTCAACTGAAATATATCCCATTGTTCCATGCCAATGGCGTGCAGAGCACTCCCTACGATATTTTATCAATGCTGAAATGTTTACGGGGGTATGATGCTGTTGTCATTTTAGGTGTTTCGGGATGTATTTTTTTACCGATTTTCAGACTGCTGTACCGAAAGAAAATTATAGTGAACATTGACGGTCTGGAACACAAACGAGCAAAATGGGGTAAATTTACCAAATGGTTTCTGCGTACCAGTGAAGCTATGGCTGTCAGATTCGCGGACGTGATTGTTGCCGATAACAAGGGTATTCAGGACTATGTGATGGAAACGTATGGAAAAAAATCAGAACTGATAGCTTACGGGGGCGACCATACGCAAAGGGAGGTATCGGAAGAGCGGCAACAAGAGATTCTAAACAAATATGGAGTCAAAGCGAATGATTATTCCATCAGTGTATGTCGGATTGAACCGGAAAACAACAGCCATGTCCTTTGCGATGCTTTTGCCAAAAGTGGCAAGAATCTGGTCTTTGTCGGAAATTGGAACCGTAGTGATTACAGCCGTAACTTGAAAAAACAATATGGTTCGTATCGGAATATTCATTTGGTTGATTCGGTTTATGACCTTGATGAACTGTATGCCTTGCGCAATCAATGTGAGTGTTATATTCATGGACATAGTGCCGGCGGTACAAACCCGTCACTTGTTGAAGCCATGTCATTTGGCAAACCGATAATAGCATTTGATGTGGTCTATAATCGCGAAACGACCGAAAACAAAGCCTACTATTTCAAAGATTGTAAAGAATTGATAAAACTGTTGCACGAGGATAAGGACGGAATCCCCATGAAAGATATTGCCCAACAAAGGTATACGTGGAAGCATATCGCCATGCAATACGAGGCTTTATATTGAGAGATGAAACAGAATCAAATCATATTTGCAGGTTGTTACTTACAGGACTGTTTTCGACAACAACCGCATTGGGTCAGGAAGAGGAACGACCGAAAGTAGAAATCCTGCCGGTATGATTTGATAAGTTTTCTTTTTCATCTTTACTTTACTGCTTTCTAGACAAAGCCTCTTGCCCCATGTTCTTTGTGCTCCAAATTCCGCCCCACGCTTTCTTGCGCAGGACGGAGTTCAGAGCAAAATCAAGGTGTTTATGCTAACGACTTCCTTGCCTCCAAGAAGCGATGAGCATTGTCATTGACCAGTTTGACAATCCTGGCGTGGTATTCCGTATTGGAATTACATATACCACGGCTTTGTATCACTTTCCCTTGGCGCGTAGAGAACTCCACCGTTTCAATGCGGTTGCCTTTGAGGTCGTGCGCTGAAAGAATGATGCTGTCCGTCTTGGCATAGTATTCACACCGGAAAACGCAGTGCTTCATCTTTTCCCCCTCCATCCGGTAGGCTTCCAGTGTGTCAAGTACAGAGATTTCAAGGTCTTCATCACGGATGACGATACCGAAGTAGCAGGACTTGTTCCGATAGAAGTCCGCTTCCTGCCTCTTGGTTTTCTCCATCTGTTCCTTGTTCCTCCGCTTTTCTTCCATTGCGTTCACCTTTTTCAACCAATGGTCATGCTCCTCTTTCAGATTGACGGGGCAGATGTATCTGGTACTGCGGATGTCCTTGCCGCATCTTTCAAGCAGACGGATGGTGTCGCACCACATTCCGTAGTCCGCAGGTCTGTAATGATGCCGAGTAGCCACCTTGTAGGACTGCCAGCATCTGTCAAGTTCCAAGGTGTGGCTGACGAAATAGGCAACCGCCTTGCAGTCTTTCGCCTTGGTCATCGTTTCCATGCGGTGGTCGGAAAGCAACGATTGCATGAAGCGCATCGGGTGGCAGTCGGGAAGCCTGCCAGCCATGCCGTTGCGCCTTAATTCGGGAATGGCTGCATAATGAGGATAGACGTAGGTATCGGAGATAATCCAATGCACATCACAGATTTGTTTCAGTTCAATGGATGATGCCCAGTTGAAGCAGTCCCTATAATATCCCATCGTTCTGTTTCTTGAAGTGAGTGCTATCCTGCCTTGTGCATTGAGCCACAGACGGCACACTTCCATAGAGTACATTCTCATCGGACTGCCTTTCTTGTAATGAGCTTTCAACAAGAATACACGCTGCACTTGTAGTCCGTCTATGGCTTCAAGGGTAGAAAAATAACCCGCTTCCGCTTTGTTGCGCACCAGCGTGTCAACCACCTGCAAGCGGTGTCCGCAATGGGGGCAGCGGACGGACTTGCCTTTTCCCTTGTAGTCAAACTTTTCTCCGCAATCCCCACAAGTACACTTGTGTCCCGAAGTGCGGAAAGCATAGTGGCTCAACACTTTTCTGACTGCCCATTCCACGACTTTAGAGCCGATGGTGCTCAGCCTCTCGTTGGAGGCTGTCACCGTTCTTTCAAATTTACTTCTCGGTTTCATAGTTCCATTCCTGCAAACAGTGAGAGTTCGGGTAGTTTGTTCTCCTGCGCCTTGACCGCTTTGGGTCGGCTGTTACGCTGCTGTAACTTGCGCATTTCCTCCTCTTGGTAGCGTTTGAGGGCAATGGCTCGTTGCTCCGCCTTTTCAGCTTCGGTCAGTTCTATATGGTGATTGACCACAACGGAACAATTCAGCGGTTTGCCGATTTCCAGCGTCGGCTCATCTATCGCATGGACTGCCAGCGAGTATATCTCCATGTCTGAAAATCCGCAGCAACCGGATTTCTGCACCTCTTGAAAGATATAGTTCACCACATCGTCAATGGCGCGTGTTGTCGTTTCGTACTTGGCACGGAAGAGTTCATCTTCTTTTGCCCTATTGTCAAGATAGTTCTTGATGATTTCCTTGAAATGCTCTGTTCCTTTCATATATGTCCGTATTTTTAATGTTATGGAATTAAAGTATCATCAGGTCTATAAAGGCAATCCTTTAAGCAGTTCCACGAAAGGAATGGTGTTGATGTCCTTGGCGAAACGTACCTGCCACTCCGCCTTGACGAAGAACTTCTCCTTGAACTTCTCCACAAAAAAGCAGTCGTTCCTGCCTGAAGTGCAATCTATGGTGGCGAAGTTGATGCCGTCCTTTCGGATATATGCAAGAAAAGGGGGCATACCGCAAAAGCACCTGCCGATACTTTCTCTGTCCCAATACAAGGTGAGTTCGTAAACATTGCCCTTGTAGAGTACCTTCTCGCTTCTGTCAATAAGTCTGATTGCCATAAGTTTCAATTCTTTTCCCTTTTGTTTGAAGCCTTGGGGCTTCTCGCTTCCGGGGGATTTTTACGATACCTTCCACACGGAGGGAACAAGGGAACAAAAGGCAGACGTGGCAAGGAGAAAGCGGACGGAATACCCAATTTGGCACAAATTGCGGAAGGCTGCCGGCCGTTTTCATCGCAGCCAAGCACAGCGGCGTTTGCCGTGTCACCGCCCTCCGTTACTTTGTATCGGAAAATCCATAGGAAGCGGGAAGTCTTAGGTTGTAAAGGAAAATCCCGGTTACTTCAACAGAAAGGAGTATCCAAAAAAAGTCCCGACACCTTCATGTAGATGCCGGGACTGCGGACGATAAGACAGCGGACTGTCAGGGAATGGACTATGACTATATCAGAGGAATTTCAAACGATTTGATTACACACCGTGCTTCCTTATCCAAGATGAACCAGTATTCGGAGCGGTAGGGCTTGCCGCCATCGGTCTGAGCCTCGAACTCTATCTTGACTTTCCAGCCGTTGAACGGTTTCTTCGCAAGAGCGTCCATACCGTTGGAAGTGGCAAGGGTACGTAAAGCGGACATGGCACTCATCTGACGCTCCATCAGTTTGGTCACCTCCTTGTTGTCCGGGTCGAAGTCTTCCATGCCGTTGGTTTCTTTCATGACCTTCTCGTTGATTTTCATCATCGTCATGGAAAGGGCCATTTTCTCCTCCATGCTCACATACTCCCTTCCGAATACGGAATCCGGCCGGCTAATTCCGATGATTTTAACGGATTCGGGATTATCCACCGAAGCCATCAGCGCACTCTTGGCCACCTCGACGGCGCGGTCTTGCGGCTTGTCCGAACAACCAACGAAGTAGAATACACTTCCCCAAAACAATACGATGGAGGAAAGTATGATGATAATTTTCATTCCCGGCTTCATACCTTTATGATTTGAAGTTTGTCAGGAGATACACCGAGGCGTTTGCGGTAGATGGAGCCGTCATCTCGGTACATTTCCAGTTCATTGCCCGTAATTCCGTTCTCACAGAGTGTCTTGGCTTCGTCCAGCGTCAGCTGGTGTCCGCCAATGTTCCGCCAGATGGCAAACGAGCAGGGCGCGGTCTGACTGGCATAGTTCGAGCAGTTGAACGCACGGCTGCCCACAAGGATGTCACCACCGCAATGGGGACATTTGCCGATGACCGGCTGCATATTGATGCTGCCGTCATCCGCCAGTTCAAGTACCGTCGGAAACATCCTGCCTTCCTTGGTGGCAAAGCCGTCCAACAGGATATGGCGTTTTTCCAACAGTTCGGTTATTTCCGCGTCTTTCATCTTCCGGTTGCCGATGATGCCGTTAATGTTCAATGCACAGGATGGGTGGTCGCCCAAGTTGTGCTCACAGCGATAGCCTTTACAGGTCTTGACAACATTGCCGCCACAGAGGGGGCAACGGCCGATGATTTTCTTTTCTGTTTCCATGTTATTCCAATTGTTGATTATGTGATTCGTTTACCATTTGAGCAGATACCCTTGGTTCCATTCCGTCACGATGCCATTGATGATGTTCTTGCCGGACATGACGTTCGCCCATCCTTCCGGGTCAAGCGAGAACCAGAGGTCGTTCCATGAGAGCGTGCGTACCTGCCATGCGAGGATGAACAGATCGGTGTTGATGGCCTCCAGCCGCGTTGCCACCTCGTTGGCGATGTAATATCTTTCGGAGGAGTTGAGCAGGTTCACCTTGTGTTTCTCATTCTTTCCGTCCGAACCGCTCACATCATAGCTTCCCGAAGTGACCAGCTGTTTCATGAAAGGATAGAGAGCCGCCATTTGGGTGGCAGCGTCCGTCAGTTCATCCGACACGATGGCGGCAATGGCCGTACCTTTGAGATTGCCGCCGACCGATTTGAGGAGCAGGTTGCAGTTTTGGGGGATTTCCGTCGTCACCAGTTCCCCTGCACGTTTAATCTGGTACAGGTTCTGCACCGCTCCTTGGGCATTGGAGAGGTATTCCAGCATCTTGTCCTCGACACTGTGAACCCGGTCGAGAGCCACCGTAACGGCGGCTTCTGCGGCAATAATCTGCTCCTGCCTCTTCTTGCGCTTCTTATGGATGCTCTTCAATTCCGCTGTTTGGGCAAGCACCGCTGCGGTCAGTGCCGGGTCGGTCTGTTGGGCACGGATGGGCAGGCCGCCAATGACAAGACTGCCGATAATAAACAGCGAAACAAATTGCCTTTTGATAGATTTTCTTTTCATACGCCTTACATTTTAAGACCCGCATTTCTGCGTTCACTCAGGTTACGTTCACGTTCCTCCTTGTGGGGAGAAAGTACCGGCTCCATCGGCTTGTTCAGCAGACAGTCGTTCCAATCCTTGAAAGCCTTGGGCGGCAGCCATTGTCCCATGCGGTAACGGATGCGCAGCAGTTCGCCCGTCTGTGCCGTCAGGGAACGTTCCATGTCCGGCCTGAAAGACTTTCCCTTGGCTTCCACCTCTATGCCGTTTGCCGTCTTGTTGATTTTCAGCGGGATGTTCTCCAGCAGAGCCATCATGCGCAGCCCGTAGATGCGTCCGGCAAGGTCGTTGTCGAAGCAGTCAAAGGCACGGGCATGGGGGAAGCGTGCCATGACACCGCTTATCTGTCCGTCTGAAAATGTACCGCCGAGGGAAACCAGTGCCACATCCGTATTCAGCCGTGGCCTGTTCATCTGATAGAAAGCCATCGCGTCAAAAGCCGACTCGCAGAAGAACACGCTTCTGACCGCTTCCCGGTTGTCGCCGGAGAGGTCAGCCACCCATGCGGAAGAGGATGAGTCCGTCCCTGCCGCCTTGGACTTGTAGCCGCCATGTCCGCGTATCTCATAGCCTTTCACGTCATCGCCGTCGGCTGACGTATAGGGGAAGCCGATGTTATAGCCATCGAACTTGTTGTTCCGCCTGTCACGTATCAGGGAAAGGAACGGGGCGAAAACGCGGACCGTATCTTTCGATATACCTCTGAGGGAGAACAGACCGGGTATCTTTCCGGGACAGACCGGCCTGACTTCATATCTTGACGCATCAAAGGCTGTATGTGTTCCGGCGGATTTGACGTATTCGCGGTCCTCCCGGTATTCGGGTTCGGGCATATGGGCAAAGCGTGCCATGACCTTGGCGATTTTCTGCCATTCGTCCTTGCCCGATACCAAAAAGGAATCAAGGTTCTCACGGATGAGCGTGACCGCATCGCCCTTCGAGCCGTCCCTGCGGAAGAAGGTCTGTGCCGCCTTGTCGTTCGGATGGCTGACGATGATGGTGTCACGCCTGTTCCCGCCTTCACCCAGCACCAGCTCGATATAGCGGCCGACACCGGCTTTCCGGTCCAGCCGGTAACCCAGCGCATAGGCGATGTCATCGACACCCACCCGTGATTTCAGTTCCTTGAAGTTTATTTTGTAGTCAGCCATGAGTTTTTCTACAATTTACATACTCAATCCGGCACTTGCTTTCTGCGTGCGCCGCATCACCGCCAGTTCCGGCTCGTAGGTCTTGCGTGCCGTCATGTGCAGGAATGCCGTCTTGTCTTTCATGTCCGTCAGTTGGAAATAGGTCTTGGCGGTGTCTTTCGACACTTTCCTCAAACCTAACTCCACACCGTCATAGGAGGCGCGTATGGCATAATCGCCCGAACGTGTCTTGACGATGGCGGCGTTCTTGAACGGTACTTCCTCTCCGGCATCCAACGGGGCAAACGGGTCGTTCTTGGCAAGGTAGGGCTGCTCGCCCAATGCCAGACGTTGTTTATCCACATGGTCGAGTATCATATCCGAAGCCTTGTTCACGTCCGCCATGATGGAAACGATGAACTTCGGCTCTTTCCTGAGCGTGCCGATCCACGAGTCCAGATAGGCGGCCGAGTTGTCGGTCACCTTGGAATCAAAGCCCATCGAGTGGCTGATCATGGCAGCCGTGAGTTCCGCCACCAGCTCCTCCTTGGCATATTTCGGGTCGCCGAATCGTCCGCCCATTTCCCGGTTGAGCCGTTCCGGGGTCATCGTGGAGTGTGTCATCTCGTGCAGTATGGTCGAGTAATACTCCATGCCACCCCGATAGGTCTCTTCCGAGGTGTTGCCGATGTTGAACTGCGCTTTCATGGGGATTACGATCCGGTCATGCGAGGGAGAGTAGAATGCGCCGTCCACCCGTCTGTCCGCCTGTATCGGGCAAAGCCAGCCTTGGGTATCTACCATGCGGTCGAGGGCGGCATGGGCGTACATCCCTTCGGTATCACGGAGTTCGGGCACCTTGAACTTATCCAGCAGCTTCTGCATCCTTTCCGGCTGGACTTCCGCCAGATTGGTCTGCGCCACGTTATAGACGGGGAAAGCCTTGATGAACGGAATGACTTCCATGCCCTGACGCTCTTCCCTGTTCATTGCCTTGTACTCGTCCGAACTGACTTTCCTGCCGTTTGCGTCACGCACCAGCATATCCCAATAGATCACGGGAAAGGCTTTTTCTCCTTTCAGCACATGGGCTTTGAGATTGTGCGCCTGCTTGAAGGTCAGATAGACGGGCAGGTCATAGCCACCGGCGGCGGTATGGAGTTGCAGGAAGAAGGAGTTGGAGCCGGAATAGTTGCGTCCGCCTACATTCTGAGGCAGTCCGGCATAGCCCGAAGCTCCGCCTATCCAGCCTTTCTTCCAGCCGGTTTCCTTCATCTGCTCCATACGTTCAATCATCATCGCCGCGAACTTATCAAGGGCTACCTGCCCCGCATTGCCGGATGTGACTGTCGGGTTAGTTCCATATGCCATAGTCCTCGTCATCCATTACCTGACGGTCCATCGCCTCGATATCCGTCTGTTCGACATAAAACTCCGCCGATTCATCCGACGGGTCTGTTCCGTGCGAGCGGCACCAGTCCAGATAATCCTGCGCGTCATCGCCCTCCATCACAAAACGGAGATAGCCGATTTTACCTTCCTGAAGGAGTTCCACCAACTCCTCATGTTTCATTCTTGCTGACATATTCCTATAAGTTGTTTGGTTTTCAATTTGAATGGCCTGATTACATTTTCATTGAGGCGGACTTCTCCATCTTGGCGGTGTTTGCCGCGAGCAGGCCGCTGATTTCGCTGTTGAGATACTTGGCGGCAATCTGTTCTCTTGTGGCGGTCTTGGTCTTGAAGAGCGAATAGCCGTCATCGAAGGAGATTTCATGCCTGTCGGTTCTTCCTTTCTCGCCCATATCCACGGACACCTTCCACTTGTTGTCGCCCCGGTCTTTCGCCACCCGGACACCCTTGGGGTCAACCCCTTCGGGAAGTTGGTATTTCTCGTAGGCGGATTTCAGGTGCAGCCGTTCGCCGAAGTTCCTCTCCACCAGTTGTTCGGGTGTCGCCACACGGTCGAAGTAGGCGTTCAGGTCCTGACGGGATGCGACCGCCGACATCTTGGTGTCGCCGATCTGCACATAGAACTTGTACTTGCCGTAGTCGGGACGCTGCTCGTCTTTTTCCTTGTACACGTTGAACTTCTCCACCTGAATGCCGCCTTCCGGTCCGGCAATCGACTTGGGCATCTTGAAAGCCTCTTCCGACACCTTGGGCATCAGTTTGGTCGGATAATAGCGTTCCATGAGTTGGGGCACGGTCATTTCCTTTTTCTGGTAGGCTGCCAGATCGGCGGCATCCATCTTCTGCGGTTTCAACTGTACCCCATCGATTTTGGCGGTGAAATACCACTCCTCCGGGTTGGCTTTGCTCTGGTAGGCATGACCGTGCGTCACCTTCTCGCCGTTGGTTGTTACCATTTGTGGCTCACGTGATTTGCGATCCTGCTTGGTTTCTGACTGCTGTTCAGCCTTGATCTCTTGGGCAGGTTTTTCCTTCGCCTCTTTCTTGACGGCTTGGATAGGCTCTTCCTGCACGGCCTTGTCTTTCTTTTTCTTTGCCATATCGTCTGAATTTGAAATGGTTTGTTCTTTCTCCGCCTGTCGTTGGAGTGTTTCTATCGCATCACAGATGGCGACACGTTGGCCGGAACGAATCAGTTTGGGCAGATAAACGTCTATGTCCTGTTTGGGAAAGGCAACCGTCTTGACGGGGTCTTTCTCCGAGGGGATAATCCTTTCCGAAATCTTCAGGGCAAGCAGCACGGAAGCCTTGACTGCATCTTCCCGGTACATCTCATAGAAGTCACCCTGCCGGAAGAGGAGCATCGCATCGGGATGTTTCTGCTTCAACTCAACGAACTGCCGCATGATGTCTGCTACTTGCTCTTCTTTCTTCTTGGCCATAGGGAAAAGGATTTAGAGTTTGATGCCTTTGGATTGGTTCTCCTTGGGTGGATTGAAATTCAGGGCGCGTTCGTGCGACTGCCTGTCAACCACCTTCTGGTATTCCCAGCGGTTCTTGTCCGTCATCACCAGCCCTAAATACTCCGGGTGCTGTTCATCGTAACAGAGCTTTTGCTGGCGTTCCCATTCTTTCAGGTCGCCTTGTATCACCTTGAAACCTTGCGGTTCCTTCAAGTCCACACCGACAGACACTTTCTCGCCGCTCACGTTCAGCTCAACGGGCTTGCCCTCGCGTACCTGCTGCTTCTGCTGCGTACCTAACTCGATGTCGTTCACCTTCTCCATGTCTTTGAGTTTCTGCTCTAACCGGACTTCCGTCACTCTGCGGTGGATGACCGATTTGGTTTCCGGGTCGAGTTGCAGATACTGCCGTGTCTTCTCGCCGTCCACTTCCACCGCCTTTTGTACGACCTCGCCTTTGCCCAGCCTTTCCGCTTCCTGCTCAGTCAGATGCAGGACTTTGTTGCGTCCGGCTTCGAGCGTGGCACGGACGGGATAGGCAATGAGTGCCGGGACACCGTTCTTGTCGGTGGTCATCTGCAATTTGAGCGGTAACGTGATCACGTCACCGTTTCGGGCACTGAGCGACACCTGCATGAGAGGGGTCACTTCCCCGGAAAGCAGCCTCTCTTTTACCTCCTGCGGCAGACTGTCGGCCTTTTCACGCTCAATGCCCAATACTGCCAGTTTCTCGTAGGGCAGCAATTCGGGATGATTTCTGTTGTCTGATTCCATACTGCGATATTTTGCTGTTAATTTTGCGGTCATAACCGCTTGGACGCAACAAAAGTATTTGCAGTAACACTCTGAAAAAGAAATGCGCAACACAATTCTGACAGCATTAGCCGTAATGCTTCTGCCGTTATCGGCTTCCGCACAGTTCTATACAATTACAAAAGGTTCGGATTTTAATCCGATTCGGTTGGAAGTGTGATTAAAAGTCCTGATAATAAGGAAGAAGTAAAGTATCTTGAAGAAAAGAAAAATGTGAAAGACACCATCGTATCTTTGGCAGAGGTTCAAAGTAGAAACGGGCGGAATATCCGAAATGGTGACCAAAGCACGTCCCTAAGAACTGCAAGACGAGAACCTGAAAGGAATCTGCCGGAACTGACCATACCGAATCTTTATGAGGAGATAAAGCGTAATGGCATCCGGCATCCTAAAATCGTACTGGCACAAGCCATCCTCGAAACCGGCTGGTTCCGGTCGCCGTTGTGCCGTGACAGACACAACCTCTTCGGCTTGACAAATCCTAAGACAGGCAAATACTTTGAATTTGACCACTGGACGGAAAGTGTACGGGCTTACTATACCGAAGTTCAGTACAAATACAAGGGTGGAAATTACCTGTTATGGCTCAAAGAAATCGGCTATGCGGAAGATCCGGGATATATTCAGGCGGTAAATCGTATTTTATGCGAATACTTATAGGTCATATTGAAAAAAAAGCTATTTCCAATTCAATTTTAAGTGAAACAGCCTACCTTTGTATATACATTATAAGTATTGAAAATGAAAAGAGTAAAGATAACTGTACTGAGGAAGACATTCAATGCCGACCTCGTGAAAGAATATGGAGCGGAAGGACTGACCGCGTGTCCGATGCTTCGGGAAGGACAGGTATTCTATGCGGACTATTCCAAACCGGAAGGTATGTGCGATGAAGCATGGAAAGTCATATATCAGTATGTATTTGCCTTGGCACATGGCGCGGATAAGCAGGTGTTTTATTATGGCGACTGGATTCGCAAGCCCGGTGTAGCCATTTGCAGTTGCAATGATGGACTTCGTCCTGTGATTTTCAAATTGGAGGCAACGGACGAGGAAAGTAAAATTGATTATGAACCTGTCAAGGAATAGGATAAATACAAGACGATGAAAGAAGAATGCTTGATATGCCAAGCTCCGCTGGAGTATTTGGAAAGAGAAGTCTTGATGGAATGTGAACTTTGCCACCGGCAGGAGATGAGTAAGACACGTTGCATCAACAGGCACTATATTTGCAATGAATGCCACACGCAAGGGTTGGACTCTGTGGTAGGACATTGCATGAAAGAAACTTCACAAAACCCTGTTGAAATTCTGGAACGGATGATGGATATGCCTTTCTGCCATATGCACGGGCCGGAACATCATACGTTGGTAGGCGTTGCCTTATTGACTGCTTATCATAATGCCGGAGGAAAGATTGAATTGCTTTCAGCTCTGAAGGAGATGCTAGCCAGAGGGCGGAAAGTTCCCGGTGGCGCTTGCGGCTTTTGGGGCAGCTGCGGAGCAGCCATCAGCACAGGAATGTTCATGTCTATTATTTCCGGTGCCACACCGCTTGCTGGGGAAGTATGGGGACGTGCCAATCTGATGACCTCTAAAGCCCTGCAAAGTATTGGTGAGGTAGGCGGTCCGCGTTGTTGCAAGCGTAACTCCTACTTGGCCATTCAAGCAGCTGTGCAATATGTAGCCGAAACACAAGGCTTCGTGATGCAAGCAAGTCCGATTGTTTGTAATAGATCTGCCAAGAACAATCAATGTATCGGAAACCGTTGCCCTTTTCATCCATCTCACAAAGTCAGTCAATCATGAGAATACTTATACTATGCACTGGAAACAGATGCCGTAGCCAAATGGCGCAAGGAATATTGAAGCAACTGCAACCTTCGTTTGAAGTCCATTCCGCAGGAGTGCGTCCTGCCTCCGAAATCCATCCATTGGCTGTTCAAGTGATGCACGAAATAGGTATTGACATCAGCGGTCATTATCCCAAACAAGTTGACCATTATCTGAATGAATCATGGGACTATGTGATAACTGTATGCGGAGGAGCACGTGAAACCTGCCCGATATTCAACGGAGAAGTAAAACATAAATTGCACATCGGCTTTGACGACCCGGATGCCTTTGTCGGGACTCAGGAAGAAATTATTTCGGAATTTCGTAGAGTGCGTGATGAAATTCGTGAAAAATTACAGAAGTTCATCCAAAAATTGGATGAATAATTCAGAATAAAGAAGAAGTCCTCTTCAAACATCAAGAATCAAAAAAAACGAGAGATTAATCATGGAAATACAGCAAATTATTGATTTGGTCAAAGAAACCAAGGGAATTATTACAAATAGAAAAATGGCAGCCCATGTGCAAGAGAAAGGGGTGGCTGACTACGTTACGCAAGTAGACGTGGCTGTTCAGAACTTTCTGAAAGAAGCATTATACCGACTTGCACCCGACATCCAATTTCTCGGAGAGGAAACCGGTTTGCAGCAGATGAATGCCGAAAGATATTGGATTCTTGACCCTGTGGACGGCACGACCAACCTTATACACGATTATCATCATAGCGTAGTTTCGCTGGCTCTTTGTTGTCAAAATGAGATTGTCTTAGGTATAGTCTACAACCCGTATCACGATGAACTTTTCTCTGCTGTCAAAGGAGAAGGAAGCTTCTTGAATGGAAAATCCATACAAGTATCTTCTGCCCAAACGCTTTCGGAAACCATCATCGGTATTGGTACTGCCAAGAGAGAATTGGCAAAAGACAATTTTGAGCGATTCCTCAAGGTCTATGAGCATTCACAAGACATTCGAAGACTGGGTTCGGCAGCATTGGAATTAGCCTACACGGCTTGTGGCCGACAGGGTGGGTATTTTGAGGTATATCTGAACCCGTGGGATTATGCAGCCGGGATGCTTTTGGTACAAGAAGCAGGTGGAAAAGTGACTGATTGGAATGGAAATCCGCTTAATCCCAGCCAAGGGAATCAAGTAATCGGAACTAATGAAAAAGTCCATCAGGAACTCCTCAAATTATTATGAATAATCGGGCTGAATTGTTCACTACAAGCCATAATAAAGTCAGAGCATAGCATCTATAGTAATGGATAAAGGATTTTCTACGGAATTATGCAAGAATCGCTATTACAAATAGGTGTATCGGATAAAACGCATAAAAACCGTACTTAGCCACATTGCCCTGTACAAAGCCTCTTGTCCCATCATACAAGAAGATAACTATACAGGAAAGTATTGTGCCTACTATTCCATAGTACATCATCAGCGGAAAGGTATAGCCTAATTGCACCAGCCTGTTGAAAACAAGAGAGTTCCTTTCTGATACTCCTAATAAATAGAATATCACAATCATCAGAATTCCCCGCCATTCATAGTCCACACCCGACCACGAGGCGAAGAAAGCAATCGAAAGGATGACAGCCCCACAAAGGATGCCATCCTTTTTTAATGCCTCAGAAGCAGCTAAAGCCATTGCTCCCAATACCAAAGTGAACATCACATTATGCGTACCATCCGCACCATTGAGCAAGTACCAAGGCACTTCACTTATCACGGCAAAACCCAACAGAAGCAAAAAGTATCTCATGCGGTTTCGGGTATGACGAAAGCCTTCCGCCATCAGAAAGGCAAACACCGGATAAGCGATTCGTCCGAAGCAGCGCATGGCTTCGTAAATCATTGTGTCGTGTTCCATCAGGTAGTAGGCACAATGGTCTGACACCATCGAAATAACGGCTATGACCTTTAATGCGCTGCCGCTCAATGTTGGGATGGGAATGAAATTTCTCATAGGCATTTAACTCATACCAAGCAGTTCCTTGACCATACTTTCCACTTCATCGTTCACCCGTTTGAAGTTGCGGTTCAACATGATTTCCTTTTCCCGTTCATTCTTGAACTCATAGATTTTAGGGAGAGGTACATAGTGGTCTTCCTCTTCCTTAATCTTCTTCATATCGAAGTGCGTCTTGCAGAAATACTTCGTGGTCTTGAACTCCTCCGACTGCTCGATGTCAAAGTGGTTGAGCATCCTCTCATCCGTAGCCGTGAAGTCACGTGCCGCCTGACCTGCCAGCCATCCGGTCGCCATATCCGCTATCTTGGCCGCCGGAACAAGGTAGTCCATCTTCTCGGATATGGTGGTCGATACCTTCTGGTCATTGATGGAGATGGAGCGTGAGGTCTGCTTTGCCTTGCCGAACACGTCATTCTGTGCCCATTCCAACGTTTCCTTGTTGCGTGCCGCACCCATGAAAATGTTACCGCAGGTCGTGATAATCTTCTGCATACCCACCTTGCCATAGTCCGCCTCCAACTGGGGCAGTTCCTGAAAGCCGAGTGTCACGGCTACCTTGTTCGAGCGTGCCGTACCAATCAGACGGTCAATCTTATGGAAGTAGAGCGTAGGAAGCTCGTCCACGATGATGCTTACCGGGATATTGCCCTTGGAATTGACTCTTGTGATAAGGCGGTTAAGCACGAGTGCATTCAATGAACCTATGACCTGTTCTTTCTCCGGGTCGTTGGCTATCACCAGATAACTCGGATGTGCCTTGTCGGAAATCTTCAGGTCGAAGTCATCCCCCGTAAACACCCAATAGGCTTCGGGAGATACCAGCCGGGCAGCGTTCACGCGAAGCGTACCCACCATGCCTTCCAGCTGGTCGTTCGCCTTGTTCTCGTAGGCACTCTTGAACGGAGCCATCAGCGAGGCTATCTTGTCGTCCTGCATCAGTATGTTAAAGACTTGGTCATAAGACCTGCCGAGGAACGACAGCACATGGGGCATATCGGAATACTCGCCCGTAATGGTGTCCGGCTCCACTTCATTGCCATGCCCGTCCTCGTACCAACAGCGGCCAATCCTTACCTCATTGCCGGTCCGGTCTTTGTAGGAAAAACCGTTCAGGTCCACAAACATCCTGTCCTCGTCCGTGGATACATCGTTGCCCTTTTCATCCACGAAATCCAGCACCACGCCGCCGTTCTCGTCAACGGCATTGAAATCGTCCCAGTTCCTGATGACAATCTCGTACTTGTTTCCCTTTCCGTCCTTTCCTTTCGGGCCTTTCTCCAATGAGATATAGCGTTTCAGTTTCTTTCCGTCCTTAAAGCCGACCGGATGGAAGTTCACGAAGAAATAGATGATTGCCGCCAGAAAGTTCTCTGCCGAGTTGGTGAAGAACGCTTCCGAACCGCCTTTTTTCTCACCGCCACCCTTGTTCAGGGAAGCCAGCAAGGTGGCTGCCGTTTCCGATGCCGCCGCCAAGTCGGGAATGTATTTCCGCTGTATCGGATTGATGCGGTCGGAATATTCCACATCCGTAAAGTTGATGGTACGGAAACCGCAGTTTTCGGGCAACCTGCCTGCCTTCTTATTCTTGCAATATTGATAGAAAAGAGTTTTGGCAAGTGTGGGGTATTTGAAATCGTAGCACATCATGGCAAACCCCTTGGCTGCGTGCTGACGGATGAACGGGTCAATGATGCCGAATGACTTGCCCGAACCGGGCGTACCCAATACAATCGTGCCACGGAAGGGGTTGATGATGTTAATCCAGCCCTTGTGCATCTTCCGTTTCCAGTAGTAAATCATCGGAATGTTCACCGAATAGTCGTTACCCACCAGCGTTTCTGACTGTTGGAACGATTCGTTCTCGAAGTTGAAACGGTCGTCACCCACCTTGTAGTTGTAATACTTGGCGATGCCGTCCAGTCCCTGATGCACCAGCATGGTGCCCGCCACGGAACAGACGGCATAGAGGATGCGGTTGGCAGGGAAGCCCATCCAGCTGAAACCGAAGTCCATGCCGTGGAAGATGAAGCACAGGCCGATCAGCATCAATCCTGCCAATATCGGATAGACAACCATCGACTTCACGTTGAACTTCAAAGCCTTTTTCGCCTTTGTGCCGATGCAGACCACACAGATACAGACCAGTTCCGTCAGTTTGCTGCCTGACACGGAGCTGAACACCTTGAACCGTCCCAACAAGTCCAGAATGAACTGCGTGATGCGGTTGTCCGCCGTGACGGGCAGGTTCATGACAATCTCGATGATGAGAAAGATATAGATGCAGCTGCGGAAGTAGTTATACATCTGTTGCTGCTCGCGGGTTTCCTCGAATGCCATAAGTCACCTGGTGTTATTAGAATGGTACTTTGATTCCTAACAGCAGTCCGTTACGGAACGTATCTCCATGCAGGAAATTCACGTTATTCTTCTGGATAATCGCAAACTCCCAGCCGTTACGGAACACATAGCTGTATTCAAGTCCGGCTTCCAGCCCGAAGAAGAACTCCTTCCGTACCGCTCCGAACTGCGGGCCGAAGCGGAAACGCAGCATCCCATTCTTATAGCGGACAAGGCGGTGCTTGTACAAGATGCCGCCATCCCAATAATGACCTTTCCAGAAGTCCGGCTTCTGCCAGTGGTTCCCGACTTCTCCGAAAACCTCCACGGCATTGCCGTAAGAGAGCGGATACTCATAGCCGACGGTTGCGTTCAACGTGGAGGGGAACAGAAAGCCTGCATTGACGGTCAGCTTGCCGCCCTGTGCGGATACGGCCAGCGACGCAAACGCACACAATAGGATAAACAGATACTTCTTCATGGCTTCGGGGTATAATCAATGTAATAATAGGGATAGTAGGATGTACCTTTTAGAATATCCGAATCAAAGCCGTCGGCATTGAGGATGTCCTCATACTCGATGGTCAGTACAATCACACGACCGCTGATCTGGTTCTCGGAAATTTCCAGCCGAAGCACTTTCTCGTCGGGGAAGGTCAGTTTGGGAAGTACCAGCACGTTGCGGTAGTCCTTCTTGAACTTCCTGACGTGGTTCAGCGTATAGACGGGTGTCAGCTCGATGGTCTGCGAGTTGGTCGCCTTGGTTTCCTTCTTGTCCGTCAGTTTCACCCGAAGTTCCTCGATGTCGTAAGGAATCTTCGTCTTGTTCCGCAACGAGTAGTCAATGAAGAAATAGTCGCCGACAGCGTAGATGTTATTGACAACGGCTCTCATGCCGTGCGCATTGGAAACAATCTGGTTGAACTTGCGACCGCTTCCGTAGATAGCCCACGCATAACGTGCCATTTCCGACATGGACATGGAAACCTCCGGGTTGATGTAGGATTCGGTATGGCTGTACGGCACTTCAAAGATGGTGGCCGCCTTACCGGAACATTGCGTATAGATGATGTCGTACTGGGCGATGTGCCGTTCACCGATAAGGGTCAGCGTGCCCAACAGCTCATTGTCTTTGTAACCGCCGGCTTGTACGGAATCATTCTCTTGGAACGGCTTGATGCGGACAATGTTGTCGGTACACTGGTTGCCGATAATCTTCGGTGTGGAAATATCCACCATCTTGATGTGCTCCGGCATGACGATGTGGGTCGTAACCTCCTTGTTCACATAAATCCTCTCGTTGGCGGAAGCATGAACTCCGATACCGATAACACAGAGAAGGAGTAATAATAATTTTGCTTTCATATTGGGGTAATATTTATGATTTACTTATTTGTGTACTTTGCTACTTGTAATCTTGTTTACCTTGTGACAAGTAATAAAGTTTTACCTGTTTCCATTCTACCGTGCATCATCCGAGTTGATCAGATAAACGATGGTGTTGTACTTGATTTTCGCCTTGTTCTTTTTGATGCCGGATGAAATGGCGGAAGTGGCAGAGTTATACATATTCTGCAAGGCCTGCAGGGCGATGGCCTCTCCCGAAATGCCCGAACCGTAGCCGTCCTCCGATTCAAAGCTGATATTCTGCTGCACCGTACTGGCACTTGCGTCCTTCACGAAATCACGGAAAGAGGATTCGGGTACATAGAAACCCTCCATGCCGTCATTGTCGAATACGGAGAGCTTCACCTTGATGAACTTGTCCCCTACGAGAATGCTGGTGATGGTCGCCCGTACACGCTGCTGCCCGAAACCCGACACCGTGCCATAGAGGTAAGTGCCTTTCCTGAGTCTGGTTCCGCTCACCGTCACGTCATCCAGCAGTTTGAAGCGAAGCCGTGTGCCCTCCTTTGCCTTGGTCGTTTCATCTATCATCGCCCGGATCAGTTTGGCTTCCACCGCTTCATCGGAGGCGGTTACCGTGTGGAACTTATCCGCATGGGTGTCGGAAGATTTGACAACCAGATTCGGGCGGTTACGTTCCGCTTCCTCCTTGTGCACCTTGGCAATGGAATCGGCACGCTGCCTTTTGGCGGCTTCCTCCGCTTCGGAGTTTCCGAAACCAAGTCCGCTCTCAATGGCTTTCTGCCTTTCAAAACTGCGCCGCTGGATTTCTTCAAGGTCGCGGGCGAAGTCATCCTGTGAGGAGTAACCGGATTCTCTTCCTGCTCCGGTGTCCGAAGCGCCATTCCCGTAGGCATAGGAATTGATGTGCTTCTTGGATTCCGCCAAGGAGCGTTCAAGCTCTTCCATTTCCTCCTGCTGGCGGATCCGCTCGGCTTCGGCGGCATCGAGCCGGTTCAGTTCCTCCTCGCTGTAGCCGTGCCCGACATCTTCCTTGTCCTTTTCTTCCTCGCCGATGGCACCCACGGCGGTAAAGGCATCCTCGTCCCCGAACCTCCGGGACATCTCATACATCTTGTCCCCGGCTTCCTCGGCGTTGGCCTGTGGCAGTTCCGTATTGATGCGGTCGGTGGCTACGGCCTGTTCCGTTTCTTTGCCGACACCGAAAGTCTGCATCACGAAATACACCAAGGCGCAAAGCGGTACGAACACGACCAACGGGAAGATGTACTTGGGTTGTTTGAAATCAATTTTCATCATTATCGTTGTTTTTAAGTGAATTTACTATCCGTTCCAATTGCCCGTAGCTTCGGACGATTCTCATGGAATCCACCTTCGTCTTCTTCGGGATGGCTATCAGTGAGTCCAGTTCCTTCCGAAGTGCCTGCCCTTTACCGGCCAGTTCCAGCAGGGTTTGCCGATGGATGTCCTTATTGGCCTGTATGGTACGGAAACCGTCAAAGAGCGGTTCCATATGGGTTATGGTGCTAACGGCCGGTTCGTTTAATTCGTTTAATTCGCCGAATCGGTCTGTCCGGTTGGCTTTTGCCATATCCAAAGCGATGTTTCCGGCTAACAGGAACAGCAGTGAGCCTGCCACACAAGCGAATGTGCGCTTGGGATGCTTTCCCGCCCAACGGTTGGCCAGACGTATTTTTGCAGGCAGTCTGTATCTGATACCGACCGCTCCCAACTTAGGTTGCAGCCATGAACGAATCAACAGGTGCGTTTTAAGCCTATGATTACGAAGTTCTTTTATGAATGATTTCATGTCGTCTCTCTTTTTAGTATGCCAGATCCTTGTTCTCAATCGTTCGCCAGTTCGTGATCATCAGACCGTGGGGATTGTTTCTCGTTCTTGGTACGGATTCGATAAACCCGGTCGTGACCATCGAACGCTTCAAGTCCCTCGTCCTACGCTTGATAAGCTGCGTGCCGTAATAGGTGAACTTCCGTTCCCGCTCGTCAAACTGAATGGAGTCGCACATGATGGTGCATACGGCAGACGAGGAAATGATGTCCGAATAAAATCCGTTCTCGTCCAACGCCTGTTTCTGCTTGAGGGCGGTACCGTCCGCCATATACATCGCCTTTCCGACCGTCCACTTGATATAGTCATTGTCGGGCGGCAGGTTGAAGAAATAATGGTGGAAGAGCTGGATGTGCGCCTTCGCCTCCATCGTGAAGTCCGCCTCCAGCCGGGCACGCTCTGCGAGGAAGGGAATATCCCCGTCCAGTATGTATATCTGTTCCCGTTCCTTGGTGACCAGTGAGAGGCAACACCACACGGTAAAGCCGCAGATGATTACACAACCGCCTATGGTTGCAAGTACCGTCATCATGGCAAGTTTCGTTTTCTGTGCTAAGGATTCTATAAGCATATACTTGATGTTTGAAGTTTTACTTTACAAGGGATTTGCCCATCGTGCCTGCCGCACCGATTGTGGAACCGACCGCGCTTCCGGCCATCGAGCCTGCCGTGGTCGTGATGCCCATTGCCGTCGAGCCTGCCGCCGTTGCCGCTCCGGAGCTTACACCGCCGGGAATCAGCCATGAGGCCACTTCGGGGACGAAGCGGATGATGTATGCGCCGACCAGCATCCCCATCGCATACATGCAGTTCGAGCCGATGCCCTGCAGGCCGAGTGCCCCGATTTGCGACCACGAATTGACCGAACCGTGCAGCAGGTGGTTGTATGCCACCAGGTCCTGTTGCAGGTTATATAGGAGAATAAAGTCGATATAGTACATGCACATATAGGTGACAAAACCCCATAACGAGAGGGAAAGGTATTTCGACATCCACTGGCTCCAGGCCGAGTTCCACGGCGGCGCAAGCGAGAGGGCGAACATGATGGGACAGAATATCATCAGGATGGCCATGAAGATACGCTGTGCCACAAGGATGCCGTAATAGGACATCTGGAAGATGAGTTCGCCCACAAAGCGAATGACATCGTTGATCCACTCGCTCACTTTGGTTTCCGTGGCCACCGCCGCACGCTGGGCGTAATTGTTGATGGTGCTGCCCAGGTTCTCCACATTGTATATCAGCTTGTCCCACCATGCGGCATCCTGGCCGATGGCCGCCACCTGTTTGGCGGTAGCGATGGAATCCTGCACCGTCCTGAGCCGGTCAAGGTACTCGCTCTGTTTCTGCGCCACCTTCAACTCGAATGCGGCGACTTCCTTGTTCTTGGACTGCGCCATCGCCTTGGTGGCGGACTCCAGTCCCTTGCCGGGCACCTGCAATGCCTCGCAGATCCATGACGAGGAGGAGATGCAGATGGATATGCCGATGATGCGCAGGAGTTTCATCACGTCCATGCCGCGCCGTCCGAGCATCATCATCCAGCACTCGTAAGAGCCTACACACAGGGCGAGGCACAATCCGATGACCCGTGCCAAAGCGACCGCATCACCCAATACCGCCACATTGGGAAAGGTTTCCATAGCGACGAGTAGCTTGTCAAGGCTCTCGTCGATGGCGGGCAGTCCGATTGTCAAAAGTGTACACAGTAAGTTCATATTGAAAATGTATTGGTTCGTCTCTAATAATGCGTGGCGGCAAGCGCACACAACCGGGCGGTACGGCTGACCAGTTCCTCCATTCTCGACTTGGCATCCTCGTAGGCCTGCTGCCGTTTGGCATTTTCCAGCCCGTAGCCGACACCGGTCTTGTGGATATAGGCGATGTCCGCGCACAGGACTTCGTTCTGCCTGCTCAGCTCGTCCACCTGATATTTGAGCTTGCCGTCACTTTTCTTCATGCAGTAGAGCAGCCCTTCCGTAATGCAGTCCTGCATCCGGTTGAACTCGTCCTTGTATGCCGGATAGGTCAAGTCCACGTTGCGGTCGGCTTCCCGTACCAGTTCCTCCTTGTACAGCTCCTTGATGTATTTCCGTTCCTCTTCCACCTTCTTCACTTTCTGCCGCTGGGTTTCCTCCGCCGTCACGCGGACAGGCATGATTCGCTTGATGTTGGATTTCTGTTCTTTGAAGCGCACCCTGAAGCCGGACTTGAAACCCGCCCACTTCCAGTACATTTCCGCGCCGGAGTATTTCTTGTGCAGGAAGTAATAGTACCAGTCGGGCGCGAAGTCCCAAGGACCGTTCTCCATCGACTGCCACTGCCGGGCTTTCTCCTTGTCACGGGTCGGACGCTGGGCATCGGCATCAGTGGTGTAGCTCAACAGTGCTACGCACAGCAAGCTGAGAAGTATTGTTCTATATCGCATATCCTTCATTCCATTTGTTGATTACTTTGTTGGCTATCTCGTCCTTTACCTGCGAGTTGAGTATTTCCCAGATGTAATCCGGTTTCCATCCGCAACGGGTAATCAGATAGCAGTACAGGTTCGCATTGTCTATGATGTAGCGTGCCTTGTCTATCGTGCTTTTCAGCGTCATCACCAGATTCAGCTTCTCGTCCATCGAAGCCTTCATCAGGTTGATGCCGGATGCCGCCACGGACGCATAGAGTTTGTAACAATGCTTTACCTCCCGTGCTATGGCGGCATTGGCATCCGCATAGTACCATGCCACGAACGGCTTGTCCGATACATACTTAAAGGTCTGACTTGTGAAGTCCTTGTAGTCCCTGACGAGTTGGTAGAGCGAGTTGGCGGTGGAGGAGATTGCTCCTGCCAGCACCAGATACGAATGGGCATTATCCATTTTCGTATTCAGGGTGGTTCTCACGTCATTGAACCTGTTCGCGCCCTTTGCCACAAGCGACTGCTCGCCGAAACTCATCGCCACCCGTTGCAGTGCCCCGTCTTCATCCTTCTTGATAGCCTTATGAAGTGCAATCAATGCCTCAATGGTTGGCAGGTCTTTGGGAATGATAATGCCGGCTGATGTCTTGACGGGCATTGCCAGCATCAATATCCAGACTATCGAAGCCACTTTTATTTTCCATTGTTTCCATTGTATCATGCCTGCGCAAATTTTGAAGTGATTCTAATTGGATGCCACCAGTCCGTTCCAGTCCCTGACCAGACCGCCGACTTGGTTCTGCATCGTTACCACATTTGCCCAACCTTCCGGGTCGATGGCAAAGAAAAGGTCGTTGGCTGTGGCGTACTGTGCCATCAGCATCATGCCCTCCACCTTGTAGCGGATTTCCATAAGGTCGGTGTAAATCCGGTTGGCCAGCGTCAGCCTTTCATAGCGGTCAAGAAGGTTGTAGCCGTCATCCTTTTTTTCGGCGGTGGCTTGGCCTTTGAGCGGATTCTGCACCTTGGCATTGTTCACGATGTTTACGAAATTGCCCACCAGCTGTTGGGTTTCGGCTACCAGCCCGCCCAGTTCCGTCAGGCAGTAGAGCTTGTGGGTGAACTTCGCCTTGTTTACCGTCTTGACCAGTTCGGGCACGTCTTTAAGGATGTCGAAAGCGCAACTGCCAATCTCCTTATAATACAGGCTCTCCGTCCCGAAACCCGACACGTTCTCCATGCTCAGCTTGTAGAGTTCCTTGATGGTCGCCATACTGACGGTGTAGAGTTCCACCTTCTGCTTCTTGGAGGCGATGGAATCCAGCTGCCGGTTGTGTCCGTCCTCAATCAATTTCTGGGAAGCGGTATTGGCAGCCACCACCTTGATACAGTTCTTGTCGATGACGATGCGCCATCCGGCAAATGTCGGGACGGATGCGGTTAAGAACAGCACGACTGTTAGGATGTATTGTAATTTTACCATAGAGACATTACTTTTTTATGTTCGTTGACTTTACGGGCAAATTCCAGATACTTGGGACTGCCTGCCTTGCGGCGATCTGCCTCCAGTTGCGTGATGGCTTCCTGCATGGTGCCGTAATGTGCAAGATAGAGCTTCAACGCCTCCTTTTCCGTGCGCTCGGTGGTATAGGCCCAATAGCATTCGGGGGCTTCCTCCACACCGAACACGTCGGAATGTTGCCCACGGCATATCCACACCTCCTTGAAGTAACTGCGTCCCTCATGGTTGTTCAAAGCGTTGATGGTAAAGATTTGCTGCCGCTGGATGGGGGTCAGCCCCAAGATGGAGGCAATCCGGTCGTACCTGTCCTTGAACTTCGTCTGGTCGAGCAGGATTTTCACATCGGAGTTGTTGATGATGGCTTCCTTTACAATGGGCGAGTCTATCACATCGTTGAGTTCCTGCGTGACCACTCCAGCTATCCCGTGGAACTTGCGGACGGTCTTGTACAAATATTTTACATACTCTGCCATAGTGGGTGAGGCAATCGCTTTCCACGCTTCCTCGATTATCAGGGCCTTGCGTCCTTTCTTGATGCGCATCTTTTGCAGGAACACGTCCATGATAATCAGCACCACGATAGGGAAAAGCACGGCATCATCCTTTATCTTGTCGATTTCGAAGACGATGAACCGCTCGTCGAAGAGGCTCACGTCCAGATCCGAGTTCAGGGTATCTTCCAGTTCGCCGCCACGGTAGAACTGTTTCAGGATGGCCGCAAATTCACGGATGTTGAAACTGATTTTTTCAAGAGCCGTGATTTGCGGAATCCGTTCCAGCGCGAACTCGTAATAGGAGTTGAAGGACAGTTCCTTGACCTTCATCCTGCGCCTCTGTTCTTCCAAGCGGGTTATCCTCTTGTCTATCTTTATCAGCAGCGAGTTGTCAAAAAGCTCCTTCTTGTACTTCTCGATGATAATCAGGGCATGTTCCTTTTCCCCCTTGCTGGAAGCCCCGTCATGTGCGAGGGCGAGCAGGGAACGGCACTGCCGCAGCAGCTTTCTCCGGCGTGCCTCGGCTGGCAGAAGCAGGCCGCGCTCCTCCGGGTTTTCTTCCGGCTGGGGTTCGTGTATCTGCCGCTCGATGTCCTCCATGCTTTGTTCGAGCTTGGCGGCATCCTCTTCCATCTTGAAGTCCATGAGCAGTTTAAGCCGCAGGTCCTCGCGTTCCTTGTCACTGAACCTCGTGAACGGATGGAAATAGGCTTCGTAGTATTCCACGATGGTCTGGTTGATGAGCATATCCTCAATCTTGTCCGGGAACTCGTTGCCTTTGAATATCAGGAATATCAGCGATTTGAGGAAGTTCTTCTTCTCTCCGAAGTTCTGCTCATACTCCTCCTTGGTCACTTTGAACGGGTTCATGGAGATGGGCTTCTCCTTGGAATAGGAGATGTAAGTGCCCTTGTAATAGTTACAGATTCCCTCGTAGGAATCACCTGTATCTACCATCACCACATCGGTTTGCTGTTCCAGCAACTGCCGGACGACACTATTCATGTGGAAGCTCTTGCCGCTGCCGCTTGGCCCGATGCAGAAAAAATTGGCGTTGTCTGTCATCTTGACCTTGCCCTCTTTCCCGGTGATGTCGATACATACCGGCAAGCCCTGTCGGTCGGTATAAAACGTAGTCAGCGGTGTGTCCTCGGATGTCTTCATGTGTTCCTTGAAGAAGAAGCACAGGGCGGCATCGGAGAGCGTGAGGAAAAGGTCATAGTCCGGGTTGAAGGCATAGGCATTGCCGGGGAAACTGTCCGTGAAAAGCTCCAACTGGTTATAGGCGGTACGGGAGGGCATGATGCCGCACTCGTACAGTTTGGTTTCCAGAAAGGATGTCACAGTAGTTACCTTGTCCGGCGGACAGCTTACCAGAATGTTGAAGTTACTGTATACCAAGAGGGTGCTGTCAACGGCAAGGCGGTTCAATACCTCCTCGATGTCCGCCAGGGCTATCTTGTTGCTCGGGTCGGGCATGGAACTGTGCCGTTTGGCCTTGCCTTGCAGCTTGCGGAGCAGTTTCCGCTGCCCGGGTATCTGCACGACCTGATTGTACACCACGCAGTCGGCATGGGGCACTTGGGTCAGGAAGGACAGCAGGTCGGTGGCGATGCCGTAGCCGTTGAGGTTCATCTGCGTGTACGGCTTGACCAGTGTGGGCAGGTTTATCTCGTCTATATCCACCAGCGGATAGGAGCGTATGACGCGATTTCCGGTCTTCAGGTATTCGTCCGATGCCTTGAAGTTGGTCATCGAGAACGGGCCGTTCCGAAAACGGAACGCCATGAAGCGGTGGCAATATTCGTTGACCTCTTCCTTGGTGAGCCTGCGGTGGCTGATGTGTTTCTCCCGGAGGATGTCGTCCACCTTGTTTACTTTTACATGAAAGTCCAGCCATTTCTTGGGGTCGTACTGCACGAACTGGCTGCGCTGTGCCTCCTGTGTGATGACGAGGTAGGTGCGTATCTCCGTGAACTCCCTTCCCTCAAAGTAACGAAAGTAGCTTTTGGTCAGGAACTCCGCGTCTTCCGGTACATCATGGTGATAAGCCTGCTTGCAAAGGATGTCCTGCTTCTGCAAGGCATATCCCTCGCCGAGAGTCTGTACCACACCCGAAAGCACGTCCTGAAAGTGCTGGTACTGTTCCGCGTCCGTACAGAGCTGCTGCACGGGGTTGGTCATCTCGAAGATGACCGACGGCTCGCCCTTGGCGGAGAAAAGGACGACATGGCCGTCCGTTTCCTCCAGCTGGGCATACAGTCCGTCAAATACTCTTTTCTTGCTATGTGCCATAATATTTTATCGTTGTCAGGAGTTTCGTTTCAGGTTCTTGTAAATAAAGATTCCCTTTTCCCGCCGCTTGTTATGAAGTCCGCCACGCTGCTTGATGTAGATGATGACCAGACCGACGACTGCCGTCACCAGCATGGCGATGAACCCGGCGAGCTTCCCCAAGGCTATGGAGAACAGGATGAAGCCGATAAACGACACACCGATGGCTGCCGCCGCCAACGTGAGGAAACGGCCACGGATACCCATGAACTCCAGCGGTTTCTGCAATCCTTTGAAAACGGGATAACCCTTCTGATCCATCGCCATGACTGTGATTTGTTTTTGACAGATTCGTATAACGGACTTATATGGTCCTTTACTTGAAGAAAAGCGGCAAAGCCTCTGATAATGCAATAAATGCGATACATCCTCCGATGGTCAGCATGATGGTCTTCTTGACATCCTGATCACCGTTGGTCATCTTGAAGTAAACATTGAACGCACCTACCAGGACGATGACGGCCGCGATGGCTTTCATCAGGTTGGAAACGGGTTCCTGATAGGAACTGATTTCCTGCGTGGCCTTGGTGAAGCCTGCTGCGCCCTTGCTGCCGGCCATTGCCTGAGCGGCTGAGAGCGTGAGGGCGACGGCGGCCACCGCCGTCTTGTGGGCAAGTCTTGAACCTGTGATGCGCTTTGCCGCACCTTGTAATTTCTTTTTCAACTGTTGCATATTGCTGAACGTGTTTATGGATTCTATCGCCAAAGGAACAGAGGTCGCCAAAGGAACGGTGGGTTTCACCGGAAAGCCCTATGATAATCTTGCGTTCTCACAGGTGAAGATGAGCGTTCCCAAATCGCAGGTGCCGGTTTCCGCCAGCTTTTCCACCTCCGCAAAGAGGTCTTCCACAAGGATGCCGTCGGTCATGATGGCTTCCCGATAGCCGGGACGGTGGAATGGCTTTTCGGATTCAGGCTGTTGTTCCTGCCCGTCATCAGTCGCTTCATTGGATTTTTCATTCTCCGGTGCTTTCTCGCTTTCAGAGGTATCCTGCTGCCGGGTTTCATCCCTGCTTACCCGTTTGGGCTTGAAGGACTGCGCTTCATCCGAGATGTCAATCTCCTCCTCGTTGTGGTTATCCAGCTCTGCCGCCTGCGCTGCCTTGGCTTTCTGTATGTCAAGGACGATGAGCACCGCATAATAGATAAGGAGTGCCACAAACAGGAGGAATACGATTTGTCCGTACTGCATGGTATAGTCAGATTGTTGCTGTTAATAATGATACTTCGTCTTCCGGCAGGGGAAGGAAGCGCAAGCCGAGTTTGACACCCCGCTGTTCCAGATGCTCCCTGCGTATCAGGCTGACGGTATAGTACAGGATATTGCGTTCCCGTCCCACGATATAACCGATGCCTTTCATCCGTGAGCGGAGCCTTACCCTTGCCCGGTTGGAAACCACCTTGATGCGTGTCATGGGGTCAAGGCCGAATATCACGCGCCGTCTTTCTCTTCGTATCAGTTCGCCCCGGATGCGGGACGACACCTTTCCGATTTCTTTCTTGGTACGTTTCAGTCCTAACTTGGTCGCGATACGGCTGACACTCGTCTTGGTGATGCCGAGTTCCCTGCCCATCTCCGAGAAGGACTTCTCCTGAAAATGGCTGCGGATGTGTTCGGCACGGACCAGCCATTTGGACTTGGCAATCTTGATGATGCCCAGCTCACGGGCTTTGTTCTTTACGGCCGTTTCGCTCATGCCGAGGATTCCGGCGGTGTATGCCGTGGTTTCCACCGGGTAGAGTTCGGACAGTACGGCGATCATCCGCTCGTTCCATTTTTCCTTTCCCATAATCAGCCCTCCTTGAAATTCATGAACAGGGACTTCTTCTCCCGGCGGTATTTGGCAAGTTGTGGCAGGAACGCCTCAAAGAAGGCACGGACGATGGCGTTCACTAAATCGGAACGGCATCGGTTATGGATGTCGCAGTCGTCCAGCGAATCGGCAAGGTCGCGGTCCAGTTTGCAGACCAGCCGGTCTTCCTTGTTCTCGCGTGTGTCCTCCGTTTCAAGATAGGTAAGGAAGTTCTCCCAACATTTGTCGATGCCGTCCGGCAGGGAAGTGGAAGCACCTGCTATGGTTTCCGCATGGTCTGCTTCCTGAGCTTCAGCATTCAGGACGAGGTCGCTGTCATTGATGCCTTTCATCAGGTCATCTATTTCCGGAATTTCTTTTGTCATTGCGCTATGGATATTGATGTTACTGATTATTGTTGATTCTGGTTGCCTTCACCTGTTGTTTCAGGTTTGCACTTATCGCTCTTTTTGGTAAGCTGTATGCCTGACAGTACAGGTTCACGGATGGGATTTGCCGTGTCGAAGATACTGACGTAGATTCTCTCAAATACCGGAGCGATGATACCAGCCTGCATATCAAGGGCGGCCATTGTGCTGAAACGCTCCATGTCGGCACGCTTGGGTATCTTGGCGGTGACGTGGCCATAATTGGAGAAGGTTTCCCTTGCATTGTCCCAAATGACCAGTTCGGAGCGTTTGCCGACCCTGCCGTCATTCAGGTTGGGGACGATGAAGAGCTGGGCTTTCATCCGTTCGCCCACGGCTTTCCGAAGTCTGTCGATGAACATGAGGAAAGCGGCGGTGGACGGGATGGTCACCAGATCGTAGTGGAAGGGTACGACTATGATGTCCGAGTTCACGAACATGGGAACCAGTCCGTCCGCTTTCAGGCTTCCTGGCGAATCCACCAGCACCACATCAATGCTCGGCTCGTTATGCAGCTTCTCCATGAGGGAGGTCATCACTTTCTTGTCCCCGGCTTCGTAGGCCAGCACATCATAGGGGGCGAACTCTTCTCCGTATTTCCTGATGTCCGCCTTGCGGCACTTGATGATGGAGTGCTGGAAATCGCAGTCGATGACCACGACACGCACGCCCTTTGTCACCAGATAGTTGGCAAAGGTTACGCAGAGTGTCGTCTTGCCGACTCCTCCTTTCTGATTGGCGAATGTCACGATGACCGGTGTCTGTATCATATACGTGCGATGATTGATTGCGCTTCAAAATTATCAACCGATGCACTTGAAAAACGAAATGCGCAACACTTATATGCCTGTGGTAGCTGTAACCTGCACGTTTGATGCGTAAAATGCCGGGCTATTTGGGTTCATACAGACAGAAAAGGTTACGATACAAAGTCCACGAAGGAACTTCATACCGTAACCTTTCTCCTGCTTATGGGATGATGGAGTATTATCTTTTCAAGGAGCGTCCGTCATCAATCTCGTCATAGTTGCCTTTCTGTCCGACTTCCCATTCACGTTTCTCGCTGTGGCTGCCTTCTCCGTTGTCACGGAGTTTGACAAGCCGGGTGAATGGCTTGCCTGATTGGCTGTGGCCGGGCTGTCTGGCAGGTTGCTGTCTGTTTGGCTTGCGTTTCAGTCTTTCAAGGTCAAAACCCTCTTCGGTCAGGTTGATAATGATATGTTCCTTGAAGTTGACGGCATAGGTGGCATTATCGTCCTGACGGATGGTGAAGCCTTCCTCAAAGAGTTTCGATTTGACAGAACCGGCGGCTTCATCATCGAAGATTTCATGTAGACGGTTGACTGTATTTGTATGTGAAAATGGATGCTCAGGAGTGAGATCTACAAGGTCGGGGCGGTTTACCTTGAATATCTTGCAGAGCATATTCCGTTCCGCTTCGGTGGCCGGACGGAACATTTCCACCCATGCGATGCGGTTGTTGCGGTCGATGGCTTCCGCCATGAACGGTTTCAACGGTCGGGACTGACCATCGAAATAGACGACACCTTTCTTTATATAGGCGCGCTGTTTGCGCAGCTTGCCGTAAATCTCTCCTTGGGTAATCTTGGGGTTGAGCGTGAGCAGGCGGTCTATGAAGTCCTCGATGCGGTCAAGACGCTCTTCGGGGGTGGAGAAGTCCAGAAGTTCCTCCACTGCCCATATCCTTGCCCCGTGGAGTACAGTCTTGTTCTTGTGGTCAACCAGCATATAGCCGTACACCGCATCCTTTCTGCCGAAGAATACAAGGTCGATGCCGAATTTGTTTTTCATCTCTTTCCTTAAATCCTCCTTGTCGGTGCTTATATCCCTGTACTTTTTGAGGATGCTCCGAAGTTGTCGCCTGCGTGCTCTGTCCGTATTGCCCTTCCTATATAAAGCCTCAATGTCGGAAAGTGGGAGTTTGCACTGTACCTTTCCGCCATGCTTGACGAACACCGTGCCGTCTTTCTGATAGACTTCATAGCCCATTGAAACCATCACCGCCTTGAACTGGGCGAAGGATGCGAAAGAATATTCTTTGGCGGCTTGTATATCAAGGTCGGTCTTTTCCTTGCGGTTGTTTCCGAGTATGCGGTCTATGACCTCCTGCGAGCGTCTGCGCTCATGGTCGTGCGCAATCTTGCGTCCGTCGGGGGCAATCCGCGAGGTGACGATATGCAGGTGTGTATTGTCAGTATCGTAGTGGGAATAGACAAGCAAGGGTTGTCCGGGTTCTGCATATCCCATTTCCTTGAGATATTGGTGGGCGAACTCCAGCATCTCGGCTTCCGACTTCTCGTGTCCCTTGCAGGAGATGGCTACATGGAACTGGGCCTTTCGGATGCGGTTGTTCTGTGAGGTGTATTCCTGAAGATACCTGACCAGTTCATCGGGAGTAGGTTTCCCGAACGTGCCGAGTGCCCCGAAATTCTGGATTTCGAGTAAGCGGGCTACGCCTTTCGATACTTTCCGTTCGTTGTAACCGATGGCATGGAAGTTCGAGCTTCCGGGTAATATGGTGGCTATCATTCTTACTTTTGGCTTATCTGTGAATGTCTGTATTGTGTTGCTTTGGTTTCGAGAACCCGGTCATTGCGATTATTCATGCGATTATTCAGACCTTGACGGCTTTTTGGGTGACTTCTTCAAGTCCCTTCTTTATCGCGTCCAATGTGCTTTTGGTTTCAAGGATGGCCGGCAGCAAGACTTCACGGATATAGCTTGGAGGCAGCAGTCCTGCCGCCGCAAGTTCATTGGTCCGTTTGACCGACTGGTTCAGGTTGCCGCCTATATGGGAAAGCTCGTTATGATATTTCCGGTAGAACTCACCGAGTGCCTGAATGAGTTTGAGCTTCTGCCTCACATTGACATTGGAATGTTCATTTACGGCTGAAAGTATATATTGGCTGATAGACTGTTTCGCAGATTTTGCCTTTTCCTTGAAAATATCGGCTTCTTCCGGGGTGAGCCGTAACTGGAATACTTTGGTCTTCTGTCTCATCATATTGTGATATTTTGATAAACGGGTTTCCCGGAACTTCTTTCGCAGGGCGAAACAGCAGCATTGCCGCCCCGATGCGCAGCAGTCGGCAAGTCACCTTTGCAGGACAAAACGGAGTTTTGTAATGACAAAGGTACAACTTGCCTGACAAATCCTGCAACGCAGTTCGATGTCCTCCCGGGGTCATTCTCGCACCAAAATTACCGAAGAATGCGCCTTGCGGAGAAATGCGCAACAGAATTGTAGGTTTCCATCCGGAAGTCCCGGAACACGGATAATCCGATATGACGGATAACCCGGTTATCGGAAATCAGGATACTTTATCTCCGGTAGTTCGGATGATTTGTCTGTAGTACTATGACAGCTCGTGTATCGGTTTATCGGAAATTTGACTTGACAGGGCAATTAATCCGTCATGGTTGGATAAATTATGCAGACGGATACGTACAGCCATGATTAGGGTGTCAAGCGATATAAGAAATAAAGGTCGAAATGACTGAATGTTCCAAGTTTGGCGGTATGTTGAAGCTGTTGTCGGGAGTTTGAGTAATCAGGACATCAAGGGAAATGAAGAGTTCGGTATCAGTATCAGGCAATGGACTGTTTACTGAAAAATGTGTTTTGAAATGACTTGCGGACTTTGATAAATGGGTTGTTTTTATGATAGCCCCACGGTTTCCCATATCCGAATATTTCTGTTTCTTCGGCTATTCATTTTCTTATGTTTTCCTTTTTAATTCACTGAATATAAATGTGATAATATTTTGAAGTATGACTATTTTTCACTACCTTTATAATATAGGACCAGGATTTTAGAGTATAAAGTTTCATTAAAAAAGTAACCCTGTATGTTTGAATTGTTGTTGCTGATATACCTGTTTCCGATAGTAGTGATAGTAATGCTGCTGTTCAGGCTGGCGAGATGGCTTGTCCGAAATACATTCAGGCTGCTGTGGTGGCTTGTGAGGAACTTCTTTGTCTTGTTGGGCAAAGGTCTGACACTGGCTTTCACACTGATTATGACGGGTAGGATTTTCAATCGGTAGGGATGGGTAAAGCCGTACCTGCCGGGTATGACCGATACGGCTCTGTGGATGGTGGGTAAGTTCTTCCCTTTATGTTTATAATTCTTTGGCTGACTGCCTGCTAAAATCCCTTGCCTTTGCTCCGTTCATAGACAACTTCCTTTTGTGAATCACAATTAGTCAGACGGAACTGGACGTTACAGCCTGTCGGAATGTCTTTGGGCAACTGCTTCACAAGTTCAGCAATGACTTCATCCACATTACTGAAACCTATATCCGTAAGTTCTCCGACAACTTTCCCTTTGAAATAGGCACGTCCATAAATCATCATTTTCTTGGATATACGGAACATCTTGTCTGCCGGTTCTTCTATGTCACGGGCTTTGCCCTGTTTGCTCTTTTCATCGCTGAAGAAAATAAAGTCTATCACTTTGGCGTTTAACCGCCATGCCGAAGAGAAGTCTATTTTTACATATCCTCTCGTTACATTCAGACCATGGCTGTGGTTCATGCCGAATGCCACTTCATAAAGATTGGCATCACAGTCATTCTGTGCGATGGTCGCCCATGTATGACGGAACGTATAGTAGCAGTAGTAGTCCTTTTTCTTCATTCCCATGTCGGCACAGATTTTCCTGATTCCATTGTTTACGTTTGCATTGAAGCTGTCGGAGTTGCTGTATCGTTTATGAAAATTGAACAAGTATTCCTCGTTCTCATCATGTGAGAGGTATTTGTCGAATGTGGACTGGATGAACGGCTCGACACGCATTTCAATGTATGCTTCGTCTCTGCGGCTGTGGCGGGTCTTTGCACGTTTGTAGCCGATAATACCATCCTTGTAGTTCTCTTTTTTAAGTTCGTACAAGTCAACCGTGTTGATTCCTCCAAGACAAAGGGAGAGGAGTGATACGTCACGGGCAAGTTCCGGCAGGGAAGAAATCATCTTCGTTTCGGGGAGTGGCCGGTTGAAAAACTCACGGCAGGCTTCAGCACTAATGGCACGTTGTACGGTATTGTCTGATTTAGGAATGCTGACTTTCAGCCATGGGTTAAACTTGATACGGACTATGCCTCTTTCTTCATCATTAAACTCAATAATTGCTTTCTTGAAAATCTGACGGATACAAGTCGGGTACATTTCTTTAGCACGATTAGTTTTAGATAAGTAGTCTATCCATTTCTTCAAAACAGTACTTGTCAAGTGATTAAACATAATTCGTGTTGTTCCCAAATATCGTTCCAAATGGTTTACGGCAAGTCGATAATTCTTTGCATTCCGTTCATGCCCTTCACGAATCATACGATCTATGTACAATGTCGCAAATTCGCTAAAACACACGTTATCATCTACACGGGTAAGATAGTCTATTAACTCCGTAACAGAATAATTTGAAATATCTTTACGGTTTATCATATCCGTATATTTCAGAATTTCACGAGAGCAGTATTCATTTACTACTGCATCTTTAATCTCTCCTGATTTCAGGATTTGTTTATCGGTTATGAGCTTGTCCGTTTTGATGTAGCCCATTCTTGAACGGTGAACAATGCGAATGTACACCGGATAAAAGCCATCGGCTCTTTTTTTTCTAATAACTGCTTTAAATGTTGCCATATATCAATAATTTAATGGTGTATGCGTTGGTGTATGCGCTTATGTTCACAGGTGTATGTCCAGGTGTATGCAAATGTCGTTCATTTGGCTCATTTTTTGTGGTCAAGTGTACGAACCGCCTAAAAACAACTTAGGCTGTAATGTCTGATAAACAGTCCATTACAGCCTAGTTCAATAACTATATAAATAATTGCTCTATTCCTCTATTGCAGCCTGCGCCGCCGCCAAACGTGCTATAGGTACACGGAATGGAGAACAACTAACATAATTAAGACCTACCCTATGACAGAACTTCACAGAAGAAGGTTCACCTCCATGCTCCCCACAAATACCACACTTCAAATCCGGACGAATGGCACGACCTTTTTCAGTAGCCATACGTACCAATTGACCTACACCTTTCTGGTCAAGTACTTGGAATGGGTCTACCTTCAAAATCTTCTTTTCCAGATATACCGGAAGGAAAGAAGCTATATCATCACGAGAATAACCGAATGTCATCTGTGTCAAGTCATTCGTACCAAATGAGAAGAATTCAGCAGAAGACGCAATGCGATCAGCAGTTAATGCAGCACGCGGGATTTCGATCATTGTACCTATCTTAAAGTCAATTCTATCTCCCACTTCTGCAAACAGCTTTTCTGCTTCTGAACGAATTACTTTTTCTTGTTCCTGGAATTCATACACGATACCTGTTAATGGAACCATAATTTCAGGATGAGTTTCTATTCCTTCTTTCTTCAATTCCAAAGCGGCACCTAAAATAGCACGTGTCTGCATTTGAGTAATTTCCGGATAGGTATTTCCTAAACGGCAACCACGATGTCCTAACATTGGGTTATGTTCACACAATGATTCTACACGTTGTTGAATATATTGTAGGCTTACCCCCATTGTATCCGCCATTTCCTGCTGACCTTTCAAATCATGAGGAACAAACTCATGCAAAGGAGGATCAAGCAAACGTACAGTTACCGGGCAACCAGCCATAGCTTTGAAAATCCCTTTAAAGTCAGCTTGCTGATAAGGAAGAATCTTAGCCAATGCCTTACGACGTCCCTCAGCATTTTCTGACAAGATCATTTCACGCATAGCTTTGATCTTTTCACCTTCGAAGAACATATGTTCTGTACGGCAAAGACCAATACCTACTGCACCAAAGTTACGTGCAACTTCCGCATCATGAGGAGTATCTGCATTAGTACGAACTTGCAAACGGGTATATTTATCTGCCAATTTCATCAAATCAGCAAAGTCACCGGAAAGTTCAGCAGCTTTTGTCTCTACCTTACCTTGATAAACTACACCTGTGCTACCGTTCAAAGATATATAGTCACCTTCTTTCAGAAGAACGCCATCTATTTCTACAGTACGTGCTTTATAATCAATATTCAATGCACCTGCACCTGAGACACAGCATTTACCCATACCGCGAGCAACTACAGCAGCGTGAGAAGTCATACCACCACGTGCAGTAAGAATACCTTCGGCAACAGCCATACCGGCTAAGTCTTCTGGAGATGTCTCAATACGAACCATCACAACGCGTTTACCTGCAGCATGCCATTCAGCAGCATCGTCAGCAAAAAATACAATTTGTCCTGTAGCAGCACCCGGAGAAGCAGGAAGACCGCGAGTAAGGACTTTCGCTTTTTTCAATGCTTCTTTATCAAATACCGGATGAAGCAATTCATCCAATTTATTAGGTTCACAACGCATCAAAGCAGTCTTTTCATCAATCATACCTTGACGGAGCAGATCCATAGCAATCTTCACCATAGCAGCTCCTGTACGTTTACCATTACGAGTCTGAAGGAACCAGAGTTTCCCTTCCTGTACAGTAAACTCCATATCCTGCATATCCTTGTAGTGATTTTCCAATTTTGTCTGAAGCGTATCCAACTCTTTGAAGATTTCCGGCATAGCCTCTTCCATAGAAGGATAATTAGCTGCACGATCTTCCTCACTCACACCAGCCAATTTAGCCCAGCGTTGAGAACCGATCTTAGTAATTTGTTGTGGAGTACGGATACCGGCAACAACGTCTTCGCCCTGTGCATTAATCAGGTATTCACCATTAAACAAGTCTTCACCTGTTGCAGCATCTCGTGAGAAACATACACCAGTAGCTGAAGTATCACCCATATTACCGAATACCATTGCCTGAACGCTAACAGCAGTTCCCCATTCATCAGGAATTCCTTCCATTTTACGATAAAGAATGGCACGTTCGTTCATCCATGAATTGAACACCGCGCAAATGGCCCCCCAAAGTTGCTCATAAGCACAAGTCGGGAAATCTCTTCCAGTCTGATCCTTAACGGCAGCCTTAAAGCGTTTTACCAACTCTTTCAAGTCTTCCACTTCCAGTTCATTATCCAGCTTCACACCTTTTTTATGTTTCACGTCTTCGATAATTGCCTCGAATGGATCTACATCTTCTTTATTGACGGGTTTCATACCCAATACTACATCACCATACATTTGAACAAAACGACGATAAGAGTCCCATGCAAAACGGGCATTGCCAGTTTTACGTGTCAGACCTTCCACTACTTCGTCATTCAAACCCAAGTTCAGGATAGTATCCATCATGCCCGGCATAGAAGCACGTGCACCGGAACGTACAGAAACCAATAAAGGATTTTCTACGTCACCGAACTTTGATTTCATCAATGTTTCTATATTGGCGATTGCTTTTTCTACTTCAGCTTTCAGAAGAGATACAACTTTATCTTTTCCTAGTTCATAATATTCGATGCAAACCTCTGTAGTAATTGTAAATCCCGGAGGTACGGGAACACCGATAAGATTCATTTCGGCAAGATTGGCGCCTTTTCCACCTAATAGATTTCTCATGCCAGCCTTTCCTTCTGCCTGACCATTACCAAAGGTATAAACTCTTTTTTTATCCATAATATTGTGATTAAAGTTACATTATGACTTTTTTCTGTTCGCAAATCTAAGTATATTTCGCAAACCAGAAAACTTTTTAAGAAAAAACTTTCTATCAAGATGCAATTTCGACATTACAATCTGGAATATTTTCGCTGACACGAAAATTTTCCAAAAAAAATACCTACTTTTGCGTCATAATTATTAGACTGGTGTAAAAGTGGCAAGAAAGAAAAAAGAGCTTCCCCTTTTGGAGAAGATAACAATCATGGATGTGGCTGCCGAAGGAAAAGCCATTGCAAAAGTAAATGACCTGGTTATTTTTGTTCCGTATGTAGTTCCGGGTGATGTTGTAGACCTACAAATCAAGCGTAAAAAGAACAAATATGCCGAAGCTGAGGTAGTGAAGATTCATGAATACTCACCCAACCGTACCGTTCCTTTCTGCCAACACTATGGCGTATGTGGTGGTTGTAAATGGCAAGTACTCCCCTATTCGGAACAAATCAAGTATAAGCAAAAACAGGTAGAAGATAATCTGAAACGTATTGGTAAAATCGAATTACCAGAGATTTTGCCAATCTTAGGCTCTGAAAAAACAGAGTTCTACCGGAATAAACTTGAGTTCACTTTTTCTAACAAACGCTGGCTGACTGCCGAAGAGATTCGTTTGGATGTGAAGTATGACCAGATGAATGCAGTAGGTTTTCACATCCCGGGAGCCTTTGACAAAGTATTGGCTATAGAGAAATGCTGGCTACAAGATGATATATCCAATCGTATACGTAATGCAGTACGCGACTATGCTTACGAACACGATTATTCGTTCATCAATCTACGTTCGCAAGAAGGTATGTTGCGGAATATGATTGTCCGCACTTCTTCTACTGGAGAATTAATGGTGATTGTGATCTGTAAAATTACGGAAGACCACGAAATGGAGTTATTCAAGCAATTACTTCAATTCATTGCTGATTCTTTCCCTGAAATTACTTCACTCCTATACATTATTAACAATAAGTGCAACGACACGATCAATGATCTCGATGTGCATGTATTCAAAGGAAAAGATCATATCTTCGAAGAGATGGAAGGTTTGCGTTTTAAAGTTGGTCCGAAATCATTCTATCAGACGAATTCAGAACAAGCTTATAATTTATATAAGATAGCACGAAACTTTGCCGGATTAACAGGAAATGAACTTGTGTATGACCTTTATACCGGAACAGGAACCATCGCTAATTTTGTATCTCGCCAGGCACGACAAGTCATTGGTATTGAATATGTACCGGAAGCGATTGAAGATGCTAAGGTTAATGCCGAAATTAATGACATCAAAAACACTTTATTCTATGCCGGTGACATGAAAGATATGCTGACGCAGGATTTTATCAATCAGCATGGGCGGCCTGATGTAATTATTACTGACCCTCCTCGCGCCGGTATGCATCAAGATGTAATTGATGTCATCTTATTTGCCGAGCCAAAACGAATAGTATACGTAAGTTGCAATCCAGCTACTCAAGCACGTGATCTGCAATTGCTTGACAGTAAATATAAAGTAAAAGCTGTACAGCCGGTAGATATGTTCCCACATACTCATCATGTGGAAAATGTAGTATTGCTGGAATTTCGATAATTCATTGAACCGTTCTTAAAAGAAAATATAGAAATGGAAAAAAGACCGAGAAGAACTCCTGCAGAAAAAGCACGTGCCCAGTATACAAACTATTCAGTTAAAGAGCCTGCTGAACTCATGGAATTTCTGGCTGCCAAAATGCCTGATGCAAGTCGTACAAAGCTGAAATCATTGTTAAGCAAACGGGTTGTGCTAGTGGATAATGTTATTACCACGCAATTTAATTTTCTTCTGCAACCTGGAATGAAGGTGCAAATCAGCAAAGAGAAAGGTAAGAAAGAATTCAATAATAAACTGCTAAAGATTGTATATGAGGATGCATATATCATCGTTGTAGAAAAGATGAAAGGATTACTTTCCGTAAATACAGAACGTCAAAAGGAACGGACAGCCTATACAATCTTAAATGAATACGTACAACGCTCAGGACGTCAATTCCGGGTATATATCGTTCATCGTCTGGATAGAGATACTTCTGGGTTAATGATGTTTGCAAAAGATGAAAAGACACAACGAACGTTACGTGATAATTGGCATGACATCGTAACAGACCGCAGGTATGTTGCTGTAGTAGAAGGTGAGATGGAAAAAAACTATGATACAGTAGTCTCTTGGCTAACAGACAAAACAATATATGTAAGTTCCAGCCAGTTTGATGACGGAGGTTCCAAATCAATCACTCATTATAGGACAATCAAACGTGCCAATGGATATTCTTTACTGGAACTTGATCTGGAAACTGGTCGCAAAAACCAAATCCGCGTGCATATGCAAGACTTAGGGCATCCGATTATTGGTGATGGCAGATACGGGGGCGAAGATTCTCCCAATCCCATAGGACGATTAGCTCTCCATGCTTTCAAACTTTGTTTCTATCATCCGGTTACAGGAGATTTGATGGAGTTTGAAACTCCATATCCGTCAGACTTCAAAAAGTTGTTTCTGAAAAGATAATTCTGAAGATAAAAGGAAAAACATAAAAGGCTATCTGCTGAATATATTTCTCCCATATATTCAACAGATAGCCTTTTTTATAAATAAAAATATTATCATCAATCTGCCATCTCCAAAGTAACCGTTCCCTGATCTATATTATTAGAATACAATCGCCCTGTAAGATATCTACCATCTACATATATAGCTTCTAAAACTAACAAAGGATATCTATTCCCATAATCCAAGTACAAGTCTCCATGGTCAATCCACCAGCGTACATCTAAAATAGCGGCCCTCTGATCCCAATCATAAAACCACTGCTCATCTTGTCCAAAGCCATTACTTTTAAAAGTAATACCACTTTCTACAGGCTCACCATCTACATAAAATCCCAAATCACCAACCCACGTGCGACCTACAATATGATCAAATATCGTATCATCATCTTCACACGAAGTAAAACCAACGAATAACGTTAGCATCATCAAGATACCTGCATATTTTTTCACTGTTTTCATATTATTCTAGTTTATTGCGTTTATAGTTTACAAAAATAGCGTTTTTATTTTACGATACGCATCAAGCCACAAGTTTTTTGTACCTTTGCATCATAATATTAAAACTTTCACATGAAACTTCTTTGGCTTGATTTAAATAGTTCGTATGCTCATTCATCATTGGCGCTGCCTGCACTACATGCTCAAATTGCGAATGATAGCACGATTGAATGGTGCATGGTATCTGCAACCATTAACGAAAACATTGGTAATATCGTGCAGCAAATCTATCATTGCCAACCCGACATTATCGCTGCTACCAATTGGCTATTCAACCACGAACAATTACTCCACATCGTTTCACGCGCAAAGTCCTTGCTTCCAAATAGTTCCGTCATACTTGGTGGTCCGGAATTTCTTGGAGATAATGAAGACTTCTTAAGAAGAAACAAATTTGTCAGTGGAGTGTTTCGGGGAGAAGGCGAAGAAGTATTCCCTATTTGGTTAAAAGTTTGGAATCAGCCGATAAAAGAATGGAGTTCCATACCTGGTCTTTGTTATCTGGATCAATCAGGAAAATATCAGGATAATGGTATTGCCCGTGTCATGCACTTTTCGGAACTTGTTCCTCCCGAAAAAAGTCGCTTCTTCAATTGGAGTAAACCATTTATTCAATTAGAAACAACAAGAGGCTGTTTTAATACTTGTGCCTTTTGCGTAAGTGGAGGAGAAAAGCCTGTTCGTACGATCCCTATTGAAGCTATTAGGGAACGATTGAATGTTATTCATCAACACGGTATAAAAAATGTACGAGTTTTAGATCGTACTTTCAATTACAATAGTAAACGAGCCAAAGCATTACTAGATCTATTTCGTGAATATCCGGATATTTGTTTCCACCTTGAAATCCATCCTGCTTTACTCACAGAAGAATTAAAACAAGAGCTTGCTACCCTGCCTAAAGGTTTATTACATTTGGAAGCTGGTATACAAAGTCTGCGAGAACCGGTACTTGAACAAAGCCGACGAATAGGTAAACTTGATGACGCATTAGCAGGACTTAAATATCTCTGTTCATTAGAAAATATGGAGACTCATGCAGATTTAATTGCAGGTCTTCCACTCTATCACCTTTCGGAAATCTTTGAAGATGTACACACATTGGCTAGTTACGGTGCAGGAGAAATCCAACTGGAATCTCTTAAATTACTGCCTGGAACAGAAATGCGAAAAAGGGCTAAAGAACTAGGAATACAATATTCTCCTCTCCCTCCCTATGAAGTATTACAGACCCAGGAAATCACAGTGGAAGAATTACAAACTGCCCACTATTTATCCAGATTATTAGATGGATTCTACAATACTTCTACATGGAGAGGAATTACTCAAACTTTAATTCTGGAAAATCCACATTTTCTCCATGATCTACTTCATCATCTCATTGAAACTGATGTGATAGATAATCCTTTAAGTTTAGAAAAACGCGGATTGATCCTCTATAATTTCTGTAAAAGCTATTATCCGGATTATCTTATCCAAGTAACAATTGCATGGATAGAAGCTGGTATGTCACTCAAAAAGATTCCTGCAGAAAAAGTCAGAACTAAACGACAGACACCCCCAAAAAACTGGCAAATAATATATGGGACATATCGTGAGAATCTAAGATTGTGTTTTCTACCTACCGATGAAGAAGGAAACGGTTACTGGTTTGGTTTTGAATCGGAAATTCAAAAAATCGAACCTGTATTTAAAGCAGTAACGTTATAAAATCACTTCCTGAAAATATATCATTAGGATATTCTTTTTTGCTATTAAGAAAAAAGAATATCCTAATAGCTAATACCCATTTTGAACATATAAAAAAAAGATTGTTACAACATGTGAAATAACAAGCGTTTGCAAACAATTTAAAACAGCATTCATACATTTTCAACGTCTATACAATAAACTTAACTAGAAGTATGAATCACAGAAAATGTAAGTTCATTATTATATGTTTGTTGTTGTCCCCTATATCTGTTACCGGACAAGAATGGAACTCCAAGGATTCTCTGAAGTTAAAAAAGCTACTTGAATCTGACCAGGAAATTATAATTAACAAGAATGTAATTGAAATGATTGAGCACGTATCTCATCAATCAAGTTCGTTTGTTGATTTTGATCCTACACTACCTGTATTTAAACCTTCATCAACCAATATCTTACGATTTCTGGCTAATACAAAGACAGATTTTTATCTATCTAATTCTACGTTTGTGCCCACTTATTCATGGCAGAAACTCAACAAAAGGCTTTATCTGCACAGCAATAGTAACTTTTCAAAAACATCCAACTATTTCCATATACAAACTATCATGGAATATCGTTTGTCGAATAAGTGGGCTATGAACTTATACGGTATGCAAAATCTAAACCATCGGAGATATAGAGGAGTTCCTTCTGAAATAATACCTACCGAATTTGGAAGTAATGTTTGTTTTAAACTAAACAAGCATTGGAAAATAAAGACAGGAATTCAATATCAACATAATATGATACTAAAAGAATGGGAATGGGTTCCTCAATGCAAGATTACATACAGCTGGTAAGACAAATAAAATAGTTATAATTAAAAGATTTTGCAAGTAAACTATTCGTAACTCCAATTTCAATTCTACAAGAGGTACAATTAATAAATAACCGAAAACACATATATCCATTTTGGATTCAAGTTTTAATTCAACAAGATATAATTAAAACCCAAAAGCATACACATATTTAGCTTCAACTTCACATTATACTATCTTTAAATTAAACTATCCAAGTGCAAAGATACATCAAAAAAGCATATCCTAAATTATTTTCTCTAAATATTAATGCCAACTAGAGATATGAAAATCATCTCAAGGTTGAATTTTCATATTTTATCCAACATAATACTGTATTCAATTTCAATTCACTACATTTGCCCAAATATATCATCTTAATATCGAAATAATATGAGAACAAATTCATGGAATAAAGAAAAACACCTCCCTAACCTATTACATATTAGGGATACTAAAAGATTAACTGTAACAATAAATAACAAAAAAAATATATACAGATAACAGACTTATATCTCAAATGGAGAATAACACTAAATTCGATTTATAACTAATAAAAAGAATTTACTATATGGTCTATGGGTCATATATATGAACACGCAGGGAACTATCGTACAAATTATGCTAACAATAATACACTTTACCATCCAACAGCATTTTTGGTAAAAGATTATATGACTTCATTTGATAGAAGAATACTAAAACAGTACACAGAATATCATAACTCAATTCAACACTTAGCGAAATATTTAACACTGGTATACAACGAATTCCTTTTCATAAGTCCTTTCACCACAGGAAATGTTAATGTCGTTACAATTTTAATCAATTTGATGTTATATAAAAAAGAAAGATTGACTTTACTCTATTAAACGAAATTTCACATCGGAAATATAAAAAAGCACTATACAAAACCAGATGTCTCAATTATAGCATCATAACAGATATATTTAAAGAATTAATAGGAATGTCTTACAGTAAACCTTACAATTATTTCACCAACAAATAAATTACCATCCGACCTGCCCCATATCGCGACTTAGCCACCCATCTTCTACAAACTGATTTAGATCATGAATTACCTTGTTTTTCAACTTATGAGTAATGCGACAATAGTCAGTTCGAGTTATACATGGGTGAGTTTCCAAATAGCTTCTTTCTGTTTCAAAGTTATTTCTTTAAAAATTTTAACAGTTTTTCTACTCGTTCCAAAGGAATTGACCGCATACTTTTCCGCAGACTATTACTAATCTGAAGATTTACATTCTTAAAATGAAGAGAACCCGAGCGGATTTCTTTTTCTCATTTACTGGACGGCTAATAACAGTAGCCGATAAATATCCCAACTCGCCAATTGTACAATATATCCATCACGCAGAAATTCAATGACAGCATCTGTTATACAAGTCATTATTACATCAGCTTGCCCACGACTGAAACCACCAGAGGTTTTCTCTACCCATTTATATAGTTTCTCCTTGCTAATTGTCCCCTCAGAAACAATTCTTGCACGATATTTTTCTTCTTTCTCTTTGTTATCAATAGCATGAACCTTGTATATGCCATATCACATCAATTATTTAATAACTACTATAAAAATAATCGTATTCACATATAGTTCTTTTCGAATCCGCATGATATTTTTTTCGTTTTAACATCTAGATACGAAAGAGATTAAATGCGAAAACGATTTAATTCTGCTGTAAAAACAGGAAAGTTTTATCTGAGAAGGAAGTATATCTTCCATTTTATTCTCTACCTTTGTAAAAAGATTCAGAAAAAACATCCTATTATAATGAAAAAGTTTATCAAGGGATTCCGGTTTACCCCATCCAATTATCCGGCAGAAGTAGAAGAAAAGATACAGAAACTCAGAAAACAAGGTTATAAGCTCCCCCCACGCAAAGCGCTCCGTACTCCTGAACAGTTGGAAGGAATTCGCGAAAGTGCTAAAATCAACACCGCATTACTTGATTATATCTCCGCGAATATTCATGAAGGAATGTCTACCGAAGAAATTGATAACATGGTGTATGATTTCACTACTAGTCACGGAGCAATCCCTGCTCCACTCAACTATGAAGGCTTTCCTAAAAGTGTCTGTACGAGTATCAACGACGTTGTATGTCACGGAATACCCAGTAAGTCGGAACTCCTGAGAAGTGGAGATATTATCAATGTAGATGTATCCACCATCTACAAAGGTTATTTTTCTGATGCATCTCGTATGTTTATGATTGGAGAAGTCAGCCCTGAAATGCGTAAATTAGTCCAAGTAACTAAAGAATGCTTAGAAATTGGTATTGCTACCGCCCAACCATGGAAACAATTGGGAGACGTAGGTGCTGCCATCCAAGAACATGCAGAAAAGAATGGATATAGTGTCGTACGCGAGCTCTGTGGACATGGTGTAGGTATGAAATTCCATGAAGAACCGGACGTGGAACATTTTGGACGTCGTGGTACAGGTATGGTGATCGTGCCGGGTATGACTTTTACCATCGAACCAATGATCAACATGGGAACTTTTGAAATATTTATAGATGAAACTGACGGATGGACTGTCTGCACAGATGACGGGCTGCCTTCTGCACAATGGGAGAATATGATTCTGATTACTGAAACCGGAAATGAAATCCTTACCTATTGATGGAATTGATTCTACTTATTGTTATAGCAGCGCTAGTAATAGCTTTACTCATACTATCACTTACAAAAAGTAATAACCAAGCTCAGACAGAGCAATTACAAACAGCTTTGCGACAGCAGATGCAAGAGAACCGGGAAGAACTAAACCGCAGTATTCGGGAACTCCGCATGGAAATGATGCAAACGCTGAACCAGAACTTGCAACAACTTCAGGATGTACTGCATAAGAATATGATGACAACCGGAGAATTGCAACGTCAGAAGTTTGAGACGATGGCACGCCAACAGGAGATACTAATCCAATTGACCGAAAAGCGGTTGGATGATATGCGTCTGATGGTAGAAGAAAAGCTTCAAAAAACATTGAACGAACGGATTGGCCAATCATTTGAGATTGTACGTTCTCAACTTGAAAATGTGCAGAAAGGATTGGGAGAGATGAAATCATTGGCGCAAGATGTCGGTGGGTTAAAAAAGGTGTTGAGTAATGTCAAAATGCGGGGTACTTTCGGTGAGGTACAACTTGGTGCTTTATTAGAACAAATGATGAGTCCGGAACAGTACGATGCCAATGTCAAAACAAAAAAAAGCGGAACAGAATTTGTTGAATATGCTATCAAACTGCCGGGAAAAGACGATGCAAACAGTATTGTTTATCTACCTATTGATGCTAAATTCCCCAAGGATGTCTACGAACAATATTATGATGCATTTGAGGCCGGAGATACTATACTAATAGAGTCTTCCGGAAAACAACTGGAAAATACAATCAAAAAAATGGCAAAAGATATTCATGATAAATATGTAGATCCCCCTTTTACAACAGACTTTGCCATTATGTTTTTGCCATTTGAAAGTATCTATGCAGAAGTAATCCGACGGACCAATCTTGTAGAAACTCTTCAAAAGGAATATAAGATTGTTGTAACAGGACCGACAACTTTAGGTGCTATTTTGAATAGCCTTCAAATGGGATTCCGTACTCTTGCCATCCAGAAACGTACCGGAGAAGTATGGACTGTATTGGGTGCTGTTAAAACAGAATTCAGCAAATTCGGAGGTTTACTCGAAAAAGTACAAAAGAATCTGCAAAATGCCGGTGATCAATTAGAAGAGGTGATGGGTAAACGCACTCGTGCTATTGAACGAAAACTCCGGCAAGTAGAACAATTACCTCATGAAGAAAGCCAAAAGATTCTGCCTATTGATAATGGAGAGGATGATCTAATAGACTAAATCCAGAGGATCATTTTTATTGTTCATTATCTGATTCCATTGGATGTGTAAATTAAACTGTGTCAGCAAGGAATAAAATATTAACTTTGCTGATACAGTTTAATTTACATTCTCTAAATCTTTTCATCTAACTCCACATGAGTTTCTATACAAATTTCATTATCAGCATGAGGGTTAGCAATACTTATGTTTAGAACAACCATAAAAATTAAGACCAATCCATTGTTGCGTTTTTTCTCGAATGCTATAGTGTATCATCAGTCCTTGAACAACTCTCCATAACAATCTGTAATCGTTAATCCTGATTCCCAGATATACTCGTCATTACTATGCATTAAATTAATTACACCATAATACGCATTTTCAGCAATCTCTCTTAGATCAGATAATATCACATTTTGATTAATGGACTTACCAAGAACCAACCGATAATAGTAAAAAGCTTCTTTGTTCATTTGGAATTATGAACAGTAATCTGCGTATTTAAGATATTCATGTAGTTTTTCCTTTTCATCCGATATATATTCTATATCGGCTAAAAACTCCCAACTAACATCTTCAAATACATCAGAGGTTAGCCATAGCTCTCCATTAGAATTACATTGAGCTATTTTTTGTTGTTTAGACATTTTGCAAATTAAACGGTTAAGTTTATCAAGTACTCTTGTAGCTGAAAAGAACGGATATAAAATTACTGTTTGTACTTTATCCGGTATTCGTATTTTACACCAGAGGATGCAAAATGCCCCAATATCTCCTTAAATAATGCAATAGCTTCTGAAGGAGCTGATTGACAAAATGGTTGAACACCATACTTTTTTGCAATATAAGCAGGAAGTTGAGTTAAAGAAATATTTACTTCTTTTGTTAATATGTATGCTTCTTGTTTATCAACCACAACATTCTTTATATGTGATTCTAATGGATGGTCATAATTCACAATCTCATATTCTAACATCAAATCACCTTCTTCATTAAAACCGATAATCACTGTTGCCACTATTGGCAAATCTGAATCCGTTTCAATGGATAATTGAATTTAAACAGTTTTTATTATGTTACATATTGTTTATAAACATCAGAATAGGCATAAGTTCTTTATCTATTTGTAATAAGCGAATAGAGCTTCACTTTAAAATTCCCTCTGCAAACAAAAGTATGTAATAAGTTGAATTGCCGCACCCACATCACGCATATCACACACTTCCACTGGGGTATGCATATATCGGCAAGGTATTCCTAACGATATAGTACGCACACCTTCCCTAACTAGTTGCAAACGAGAAATGTTTGTTCCTCCAGTAGCATGTGGCTTTGCAGACATTTGATAAATAATTCCATTTTTTTTTGCAATTTTTTCCATTTGTCTGCTTAATTCAATATCACTATCCACATTGAGAGGAATAACAACCCCACGTCCTAATTCTATTTTCCCATATTTATTTGACGAACAGTCTGGTACATCTGTAGCAAAATCAAGATCAATGGTGATGGCGATGTCTGGTTTGATTTTATAACCTGCAATGACAACTCCACGGCTACCCACTTCTTCTTGTACCGTAGCTACACTTGTAACTGAATTAAATATTGGCTTTACTTTTGACAAAGCCTCCATTACTTTTACGAGAATAAAAACTCCAAGTTTATTATCCAATGACTTTCCAGAAATTCTGTTTTTACTAAGCCATTGCCAATTAGGCTTTATAGCTACAATATCACCGACAGAAACTCTTGACTTAACCTCCTCTATATCAAGTCCTGTATCTACCCATAATTGATTAAGTTCTAAGGTACGTTTCCTATCATCTGTTGTCATTAGATGGATCGGTTTCTTGCCTATCACTCCACAAATACGTTCTCCACTACGTGTAAGTATTACAATTTGAGAGCCAGGAATACATTGCTCGTCAATTCCTCCGTTACGTCGTAAATACAAAAATCCTGATTCACCTATGTGCAATACCTGAAACCCTATTTCATCAGCGTGAGCTTCAATCATGATGTTCTTTCCATTTTCCAATCCTGGAATAGTAGCGTAAGCATTCCCCATAATATCGAGAAAACTCGTATCCACAGAAGACGTTACATTTTTAAGAAACCATGTGCATACCTCTTTTTCAAAGCCTGAAACCCCTAATGACTGCGATAAGGAATCCAACAGCTTCATATCACACTCATCTATTTTGTCAAAATTCATATAAAACACTTTAATGTAATTCGTTGTATTTTTCGATGACACACTCTCTTAATATTTCAGCCATTTCGCAGAAACGATTACAGATGTCGAATAAATTTCCATTCTCATTGAAATTATACACGACACACATATCACAAAAATTAAGTTTGTCACATACTTGACATTTTGCAAAATCCTTTATGCCTATTTTACGAAGCTTATCAGCAGCATTACTGTCCCAAACTTCGGATAATGTCGCAGAATTGATGTTACCCAACTTCAGAGCATTCCATCCTGGACAAGGGTAAATGGAACCATCAGAATCTATACAGAGCGAAGCAGAAAGGATGTTGCACATAGTTCTTCTTCGTGCATACTTTTTCGATAATGCTTCTTCTAAAGTTCTGGATATGGAAATTGCGTTAACGTATGCAGGATTTGTTTCTAAACGAAACTTCACAGCATCTTTTACCAGATTCAAATCTATTCTTGTTGTTAAATTATCACTGCAACCATCACATCCTGCCATCATCATAAAATCAAAATATATGTCCAATTGCATTTCATCAGCATAACGACGTAAATCTTGTACTGTAGGGAAATTAACATCCATAACAGGACATGAAATCATAGCGGGGATATTATTCTGTACCAAAAGTTCAAGATTATGCTTTGTTTTAGCAAATGAACCTTTCCGTTGAGTAATTGATTCGTGTATATGCGCATCTGTAGAGTATAATGATACTTGTACATTAAAGACCTCCAATTCCTTTATTCTTTGAATATCCCTTTCCGTAAGAGATAGCAAGTTACTTTGGAGCAATATCATTAAATTTAATCTCTTACATTCTTCAATAACATCAAAAAAATAGGGATACAACAATATCTCTCCTCCAGAGAAGACAACTTTCAATCCTTCCATCTCTCTATATTGGCGAAGAATATCAATCGCCTGCTCTTTTGTGAGAGCTTTGGATGTGTCTTTTTTTGCATTAGGCAGATAACAATGGATACAACGCTCATTACAGGCATCTGTCAACTCTATCTGTAAATTGCGCAGATAAGGTTTCTCATTTGGGGTAGCTATTCCGATTTCTGGGAAATCTTCAAAGCGACGTTCTATTTCTCGTTTATTTGCATAAGAGAAACGACGTTCCATTGATATAGGCACATCTTCGATATCTATAATCCATGCCTCATGCAATTGCTGTATAATTTTAACAACTTCCTGAAAATCAGATTCATCTTTGTGCAAATATTCAATATTGTAAGTTAAACCATGATTAACGACAGAAAGCCATTTGAACTTATCGGTCGGTAATTTGGCGTGCAGGTGGCTGACTTGATTCTCCAAATAGAAATAGTCAGAATATTTCCGCACATATGTATACGGATTCAATCGGAAGTTTATATTATTCATAAGAACTGAATATTTTATTTAATGAATCCTGTTTAGGCATATTATTTTTCATTGTTTCTTGGCATATTTTTTCAATATCTTTCAATAATGAATATCGGCAACCGATAGCCAAAGGACATCGGTTACAGTTGAAACATGTCGGAGTATCAATTGCTAGCAATGCTTTCTCAGGAAAAGAAAGAAACGAACGAGCTATCAAATAATCATGTGATTTGGTATCTTCTGCAGATAATCTGCCTTGCAGAATATCAAGCATTCGTACATAATAAGAACGCATCGGACGTTGCTGCGAACGACAATATTCCGCATAACCTTCCAAGCATTGGATGGCTTCTTCTTTATGTCCCAATTTAACATGAAGGAACATCAGCAACAAATGACGATTTACGATGTTCTTCGGATTTAAGTTCCGAGGAAATAGTTCAATCGCTTCTTTGTCTAAAAGGCTAAGATATTTGATAGTCTCAAAGCATTCCATATCATTTAAGGTTGAAAATCTGAATAAAGGATTTATTTGATTTTCAGTTAACTGCATATGATAAACACGCCTATTCAAATTACAAAATGTGTGATCGATCTCTGAAAGACCCGGTACAACAATATGAAGCGTTGGAAATCCAAGAAAAGAGTTATCACGAATGTAGATATTGTACCCTTTTGCAATAATCCATTGACAGATATTATGCAAATCTTCTCGAAAATTTCTTCCAATCGGAATCGTAGTATGACCGGAATATAAATATGTAGGTGATGAGGTAAAGAACTTTTCATGTTGCCTGCCTCGTCCGTACATCAAACTTCGTTTGAATTCGTTGAATACATCAAGTCGTTCACAATCGTTCACATCATTTTCAAAAGTCAATGTTTCAGCTGTATAACCTTGAAATATTTCCGTATAACAACGTTCCAACGCGATTTGGGGGTAAAGATCCGCTCCTAAATGTAAAATATATTTTGTTTTATCGCTATTAAACAAGAGAAGTCCAATAACAGGAAAGCCTTCTCCCAAAGAATAGTCCTTGATATAATATTCCATGCAATATTTGTCGCGAAGTTCGTTAAGTCGTTGTATAACATCAGAACCTTCAAATACATGAAGTGGAACATCTGGTGGAACTATTTTTCTGCGATACATTTCTTGTATGCAATATCGCTCAAAAATTTCACAAAAGCCTTGTATAAGTGCTTCCTCATGAATATTACCCGCACACATACCATTTGATCCATTTATCCAACGAATAAGTGAATATGGTACGTCCTCTACTTTTCCATTATTAACATGATAAAAGGGGACGGAAACACCTTCTACTATTTCGGCCTCTAATCCATCAGAAGACAATACACGTGGCATAAATTTTTTTATCTTCTCCAATGCTTCCTCATGATTCAGTCTGTAAGGCTTCTCATCGGGAAAAAAACGGCAATGTTCATGAATACAGGCTGGATTAGGATAAATAATTACCCTATTTTGAAACCGTTCCATGAACTCTGCATAACCACTCGCAAGAGCATAGTTCATATCCATGCCCTTGCCATTTGTTCCAATTGACGAATCTTCATCATATGACAAAAAAATACGACAAGAACAAAATTTAGAGCCATCTCCAAGCTGCATCTCTTTAACTGGAAGACCGTTTTTAGCTATAATATTTTTAATTCGCTTGACAGTTCTCAGGGGAACATCTGCTTTATATGGTTTTATTATCATAAATTTCAGCTACTAATGATTTAATTTGTTTCCGATAATTGGCTTTCCAATCTGGGCAGCCAGACAGAGTTCCATGTTGTTTATCTGTGAATAATGCATTATGAGGACATCCACCATTACACAGAGGAACCAGAACACACTTTTTACAAATATCATTCTTAAGAGGAGACCATTTATTCCACGATTCATACCATTCAGGTTTGACCTGTGGAATATCTCCTTGTTCTCTAATATTTCCGGTTATCCATCGGATATCACCAACAGTATCCAAACATTTGTAAATTTCCCCATCTACTCCAATGACAATATCACCTTGTCTTAAACATCCACCAGATGGTGCAGCGTGTGGAAATTTGTATTTCCATAAGCCTAAATTGTGGGCATATTGAATAAGATCCCATTCGACCTCTGTAAATTCAGCTTCTGAATAAAGGTTTCCAGAAATGTCGTGGGGTGTAAAGTTATAATCTATTGTTCTACAAAATGACAACCCTACACGTTTATTTAATTTACTATTAGCAATGCGATCGAGTAATGCTGGAATATGAGAAACGTTTTGTTTATCAATTGTCATACGTACGGTAACTGACGCACCCATTTCTACAAGAATTTCAAGGTTATGCCATAAAATGGAAAAATATGCCTTTCGTGACAATAAAGGGCGACGCTGTTCTTGAATATCATCCAAACCATCTACTGTAATAATATATCTCTTTACATTTAAAGAATATATCAACTCTTTACATCGTTGCTGATTTAATGCAACTCCATTTGTAGTAATGTCCGCTAAATATTGAATGTTATTTTCATTACAGAAAAGCATCAAGGCGATAGACATTTCTTTGAGCCTGTTATAAGCAAGTAGCGGTTCTCCACCAAACCATGTTACACGAAGTTTTTTGCATGCTCCAATCCGTTTTTTTAGAAATAGAAGAATATCATTCATTACAGATGGGGTAAGAGTACTTGTATTCTTTTTTCCTTCAAAACAATAAACACATCTCATCTGGCAATTTAGCGTCAGAAGTATCGTTAAATCTATATATGACAAATCCTCCTTGTCTTTTGAATAACGCACTTCCCATTCTTTTTTTTCCTCTTTTTTAGACTCCACCAAAATGCCTAATTTAAATAGAATATTCAAAAGTGGCTCATCCAGTTCCTTAATTTCTGAGGTCTCCATCAATACAGCATTGCGTGAAAAGGTATTGAAAATGACTAATCTGTTTTCACCAACATCAATATTATCATTCCATACAGACCACTTCAAGTTATCAGCATCAGTTAACTGTAAATCGAAAGGGCTTACATTATTTTCCAATAATAGTTTCATGTGCGTTGATGTATTTTTTTAAGTTCCGCAAATAATTATACCAATACCCGAAACGTTCTTGCGACATATTTCCGAATAATAAAGGTAAATTCAACATACCCAGCTTTGTCCAATCGTGAATATTTTTAATGTATGGTTCTATGATTGAAATATTTTTATCATAATCGATAGAGCCTGGGACAGGAGAGAATATATTAATCGCAAGAGATGTCGGCTTGGTTTCAAGAATGAGCTGTGCAGTCAACTCCAAATCCTCTTCCGTTTCATCAAAATAATTTACGATATAACTTGAGTAAAATGGAATACCTATTTTATGGCACAACAAAGCAGTTTGGCGACATTGTTCCACTGTTATCCGTTTATTCATTTTATCAAGTATATGCTGGCTACCGGATTTAAACCCAAAAAACAATTTAATACAGCCAGCCTGTTTCAATAATCTTAAAAAGTTCTCATCAACTTGATTTACACGTAAATTCGCCCACCATTTATATGGAGTCCCCAGTTTTATCAATTTAATACAGACTTCACTCCATATATCACGAAAATTACCGATAGAACTATCCTGCACGATGAATGTGTCAACACCACACTGATGTGAAACCCATTTCATCTTATTTATGAAGTATTCAGAAGAGTGGCATCTCGCATATAAAAAACAATTATGAGCACAAAAATTGCATCTATACATACACCCTCTTCCGAAAGTTATGGGCATTACCTTATGTATGTCTGTATTAGAAATCTGATGAGAAGGCTGCGTATAAAATTCTTTATCAACAAGATTCCAATCAGGAAAAGGAAGTTCATCAAGATTGGATATAACATCAGCTTTTTCCATAGATAGCTTTCCTAGGAAGAAAACTCCTTTGATCTTTTCCATACGTACTCCACTCAACAACTGTAAAAGCGGTATTTCTCCTTCTCCAATAATCACTGCATCAAATGGAATATATGAAAGAGTGTTTTCTGGCAGTAGAGTTGGGTGCACTCCTCCAGCTATCATTAGAGGACGTTCCAACTTTTTTTTCTGGAACCGCCCCGTTATATACTTAAATATATGGCTTGCATATTGAAACCGAGCTGTAAAAAAGGAAAAACCAATAACTTCAGGATTGAATGATTGGCATATAGACCACAAATCGTTTAATGTTTGATTATCATCTCCTTTGTTACATCGTAACATTCGCTGCATATCTGCAATCTTTACCAATATGCCATGCGCTTTTAGATATGTAGCCAACCCTACAACTCCTTCAGGAGCTCTTTCTGGCTCATCCGTAAAATTACAATCTGTATTTCCGATGTAAAATTCAGACCAAGGAATTATGAATAGCATCCGTTTCATGTATGAACGTTTAATATTTTATTAATAATCAATTTTTTCTCTTCAACGGATTTCCCCTTTAGAATATATAGTTCTCCACCTTTAGATTCTATCCATTTCAACACATGTTCCCAATAAATTATATTGCTTTTACATCTATATGGATATCCAAGCATAAATCGTTCTCGAAAGCATCCTCCATTACAAATCGGCATGAATCTACACTGATAACATTTTTCTGGAATGGGAGCTATTGCGGCTATTTTTTCCCGCGCATTGGATTTTATAAAATCTTCTGGAGACTGTGTAAGAAAATTGCCTATTACAGATTCTGGTACATCAAATTCAGCACACGAAAAAATATCACCACCAGGACTGAATGCCATATATCTTTTGTAGCAGTTTGCTTCTCGAAGACAGAGAGAAGGTACACCCAATAGCAAATCAGCAATCAATTTTACAATATCAGTATTGTTTGCTGGTTCATAATCGTTTGCCCACCTGTCAAAGAAACTAATCATAGCCTCAGCATATTCTTCATCGCTTATATACATAGGTGATAACAATGTATCTGAATAGTTGATTGGAAAAACACGCGAAAGACGAACATTCATTTTTCTTTTTTTGTAAAAGTCATAAATGTCGTCAATTCTGTTTAGATTATCCTTTGTAAGGAGATTAATAGCTCCACATCTTATACCGGAAGCTAAAGCATTGTCTATATTTTCTACAGCAATGTCTGTAGAATCTTTTCCAGAAGGAAATGTACGATATTTGCTAAATAAATCAATGCTGACACCAACAAAACCATTAAAATAATTTTTTATTAGATTATATGTATTCGATTTGAGTAAGGTTGCATTAGTCTGAGTTCCATGAGTTACCTTAATTCCATGCTTTGAAAACAATCCATTGGCATACTCTATAAAGTTCGGCAATTTATTAGCAAATAAAAAAGGTTCACCGCCATGCCAACAAATCGTAAGGCTTTTGGCGCCTACAATAGAAGCATATTTGCATACGAACTGAATTCCATGTAAAATCTCGTCGTCTGACATCTCACTTCCTTGGGCATGATTATCACGCCCATAGCAGTATTGACACGCCAGATTACATTTCAGCGTGACTTTAAACGTAACATATATATTCTTAAATATTGACATAACGATAAACCTATTAAATTTTAATCAAGCGGAGCTGGATGACCTTCGTTGCAATGATCACACCATTCTGCCTGAGCTTCGCTTGCATCGAGACGAACTTCGAGTTCAGCGAGAAGTACTTCATTCTGTACCATAGTGGTATAAAATTATTATTATTCCTACTCTATTCGGGCTTTTCGGATTCCGCCGTTATTTATCCATTGTAATGTTTTAGTATAAAATAACTATTCCTTTTTAGTTCTCTTTCCTGATATGACTTCAATTTAATATCCTTTGTGGGAATACCAAAGTCGTCTTCGTCAAAGAAAACTCCTGTAGCTCCATCATTTAAAGTAACACGAAACCGCTTATACAACTTCTCATCTTTCTCCAAAAGTAGTCCATCTCCACAGTAAGCATCTTTCATTTTGTTCCATATACCATCTGACCACTTCTCTGCTTGATACAAATAGTCTGTTTCCGATGCCCAAAGTGAAACTAACCGAAATAATTCAGAAATAATTCCCATAATAGATTATATGACAGTTAGGTCGTTTTTTTAAGATTATCAATTGCACTATATTATATAAACAGTATGCTAAATAAAATGGCGTTGCAAAAAAACCAACAAGCATAGATATACATAACTTGATTAAAAAGAACCCAAATATTGCTTCTATAGAAAACCAAATAAAAATGTATGGACAAAATCTATTAATAAATTTCCAACCCGCATAAGAGCACATTAACATATAAGCCCCCATTTGTTTATCCGGTCCTAAAATATCAAGATTATAGCCAATTATATAGAGAGAAAAGCATATTACCAATGATTTTGAATGTTCTCTTAATTTTACGTATATTCGTTTATGATTACATTCTGGACATATGGGGATTTTGTACCGATGTGCGCATCTCCAGCCCAGCCCCTTATGACAATCCACACATTGAGCAACCACTTGTTCCAAATGATGGTAAAAACATTTCATTTTACTTGCTATTTAAAGGAAATCAACTATTGAGATTTGATACTTGGTATGTGGATTGTCACAATATCCATCCCGTATTAATTGCTGAAAACATCCACTCTTTTTGATGTTTTTCGCACTCTGAACTTTGCTTATTTGCTTCAGTATTTTTTTATGATGTCTATTAGGGTTAAAGGTATTAAAGTTTATTTTTATTCTTCGGATTGTCTCAATATCCCAAATTCTTTGACTTTTTAATAATCTGATTGTTTCTTTAGCTCCTTTACGATCTAAATGTTTATAACAAGCCATGGATATTAATCTTGCATCCAAATCTACTATTTCATATTTATTTGCATAAAATGACATAAACATTTTTACATCAAACCAATCACATTTCTTGTTACAAAGGTATTTTACATATTCTTTTGCGTATTTTAAGCCGTCATTATAGTGGCTATATGCAGATTCGTTACCGTTTATGGCTGCACAAAGCATCAATGCTTTTTTAGATTTTGATTGCGTTTGAATCATAGCAAGTTGATACTGTGCCACATGATTACCCAATGAAGCCGCTTTATATAAATACATGTGACTTTTGTCAACGTTTTTATTAACATAATCACCATTGGCATACATCAATGCCAGCTCATATAATATTCCGCTATCATCAGAGACATAATCAGTGTCGTCATTAATTAAATCAAGATTTTGAAGTCCCAATACAATTTTATGCTTTTGGCAATACACTTTGGAATAAAGAGATCCCTTATTAGCTTGATTTAGCAGGTAATATAACTTTTGAGCTTTTTCGGTATTATATTTTGTATTAGGGTATTTTGAATTTAAAAGTTTGGCAGAACTTTGGTTACCATTTGCTGCTGCAAAAGCCAAAAGTCTTTTACGACGATTCGTTTCACTATCAGGAAGAGATAGTGCTAAATTATAAAATGCTACCAACGAACCGCATGAAGCTGCTTTCTCATAAAAAAATGAAGAAACACTCTTATTGTTTTCAAAATATAAGTTTCCATATTTTACGAATAAATATTGTTTGTCGGAAACAGTTTTTTTGTCAAAGCTTTCAGGATTCTCGTAATAATCAAGTATTTCTTCCAAATCCTTTTTACTACTGTGCAGAGGATATTCTTTTATAAAAGCTCGTATTTTATCTATATCATTTAATTTTAACAGGTTACTTATGACATTATTGATTCTAACTTTTTCTCTTGCCAAATACTCTTCTTTTGCTATATGATTTTGACACAATGACATTCGTTTTTTGGAATATGAATCCGTTGAATTTAAAGCAATAATTGAAGAATATAGTCGTAGTGCAGCTTTATAGTTTGATTGGATATAACACCTTTCCGCTTCATCTAAATATTTCCAACATTTACTTGATTTTTCTTTTTCTAAATTAAGCAAGTTCTTCTCTTCGGAATTCTTAGCAAGAGCTATTGCACCATTATATAACCCCACAGCATCTTTATAATTCCCTTTTCTAAATTCAGAACGGGCTATTTCTACATTATTATTTTGGGCATTAATAGGTATTACCCCAAATATTAAGATTATATATAAAATTGCTGTTCTTATCATCTTTTTCTGTATTTAATCTGATTCTTTTGCTTATTAAGAGTATTTTGAAATTGATTTAGCTTGGCTTGTTCGTATTTTAATTCTTCAAGTCTGTCCAATTTTTTCTGAGCTTCATCTGTTTCAACAGCTTTATAATATCCCTTTCTAATGGCGATGGTATTAGCCCCCTCTATCCCGGAATACTTATCCCCAATAATGGCAACAACTTCCTGAACAAGTCGCGCGATTTCTGCTTCTTTTATAGTATTTGCATTATTTATAAGACTATTAATTTCAGCTTGAGAAGATCCAAATGATTTTATTTCTAATGCTTCGCTATATGAAGCGATAGCCTGTTCATAGTCACCGCTACTTAAACAGGAATTACCAGCATCAACGTAATTATTAAATCTATATGTTACATATCCATAATATCCCCCGCCAATTAAACACAGAATAAGCAGGAAAATAAATATTTTACCTGCCGAACTTAATTCTCCCAATCTCATTGTTCCCATATTATCCTATATGTTTTAATATACTTTGCAAATAAGACAGTCCTCCTTTACTTACACAATTTGATGCTGTAGAAATAGCTTGTGCATATGACACATTAGATGCCACGGCAAATTTATGTCGCCCACCATTACATGATAGATGAGCCTTTAAAAGAGGTGTTGATTTTCCACATTTAGAACAAATCACATTGGCCTTTTCATCCAAACACAAAATGCCATTGCAAGGTTTAAACATCCAACTGGTAAGACCACCATCAGAGCCATGTCTCCAATATTCTTTTGCTATACTATATCCTTCAGCTACACATAAAGGACATGCCATATATATTTCTATTCTCATAGTTATAATCTACTTCTCAATTTGTTCCTGAATAACGCTAATAGCTTGGCCTATGCTTTCCACGGAATTGTCCAAATATACCAAAGCCTTATCTCCATATTCAGACAATATATTTTTCTCGATGTTTTCTTTGGACTGATCTATATTTATTATAGTATTAAATCCTTTATACCCTTTTATCGCTTTAGGGAGTTTTCCATTGTCTTCAACAGACAACACAGCCATAATATTTGTGTATTTATTAAGCCTATATAATTCATTTATCATTTTTAAAAGAAACCTTTCTGTATCATTCACTTTATCTGCATTTGCTACATACAATACAGTCGGAGATATTTGTTTAGCCTTTGCAATCACTTCATTAATTTTCGTATAGGCATCAAACAAGTTTTCAGAAACCAGATCCCAAAAGTCCAACTCCAAAACTTCGTAATTATATTGTCTGGCAAAAGCATAAATAAATGTTCTTTTTCCAGCTCCTTTTTTACCTTCAATGATAATATTTAAGAGTGAAGGGCGTTGAGATATAATATTACCACTTAATTGTTTGCAAATTTTAGAATACAGTTCTTCTATATTACTTTTAGCGTCATCAATCCCTATCAACTCATTCCATTTTATAGTGGGTTTATTAACATCAATGCCTCTTAATGAAGTAGGGGTTATGACTTTTAAAGCTGCATGAAAATCCTCGTTAGCCAGCCGGATAGTGTCGGAAGGAGTATTCAATGACATTTTCCCGGTTTTGTCATCCACAGTGATATGTTTTCTTATCGCGTTCATTACCGATTCCCTATACAGAAGAGATAAATCAGCTCCTGAATATCCGTTGGTCAGTTCGCTAAGCAACTGCAAAAAAGAATTATCCACATTGTTGAACAATTCATCTTTTTCCAATTTCACATATTTGGTCAGTATATCGTATCTGGCAGACACGTTAGGCAACGGAACTTCAAATTCCAAATCAAAACGCCCCGGTCTGCGTAAAGCCGGATCAATGGCATTCAAACGGTTGGTAGCTCCTATGACAAATACTTTGTTATTGCTATTCATACCATCCATTAAATTAAGTAATGTCGCAACAATGGACACTTGATATTCTGCACTATCGTCGCTTCTTTTTGATGTAACAGAGTCTATTTCATCAATGAAGATAATGCAATTGCCTTTGGCTTCCGCTTCCTCAAATTTTTCCCTTAAGCGTTGTTCTCCCACTCCTACATATTTTGACATCAGTTCGGGCCCTTCGATCGTTATAAACGAAGAACCCATTGAGTAGGCGACCGCTCTTGCTATCATGGTCTTTCCGTTACCCGGAGGACCATACATAAGCATACCTTTAGGGGACTTGATACCAAATCTTTGCAATAATTCCGGATTGTTTATTGGAATTTGGATTATTTCCCGCAATTTGTTTATCACATCTTTCAGTCCGCCTATTTGCGAAAAATCGATAGATTTCTGGCGGTTTTCTGGTAATCCGATAAAATGTATTTTGGAATCTTCTGTCAATCTATACAATGAATTTTTCTTCTCTGACTTTGGATATATGCTTTCTATCTCGCCCATTGTTACTTTTTTGGTAATAGGCTTGATATAAATCATTTGTGAAGCGAAGCAAATGCGCGAAGATGATCTTACGTTTGATTCCGCTCTCTCGATTTCATCGTCTGCCCAATTTTTTACGGCTTCCGAGTCTAACTGAATAGTTATAGAATCAGCCGGAATTGCTGTATCATATTCAACCAAAGAAACCTCTACTTTTGTTTTGACACCAATCAACCATGTCTTATGCACCAATTCCTTTGGCATCCATAAATACCCTTCTCCTAAGTTGACATTTGGGTTTATAGTTTCCAGTTTGGCATAGAAAACAAAATGACTCAATACATCTTTGCATTCAACTTTTACATATGTCAATTCATGTATTTCTCCTTTATTACCTGACAATTCAAATTTATCATGTGCAGAAACCCAAACATTCATATCCAATTTAGGAAATCCCATAGTGTTTTCCGCACCGAAACATTTCAAACCCAATTCCATTGCAACTTATATTATTTGTTTATATTTATTGATATTCACCAAACAAGTTTGCAACCAAGCTAAACCTGTTTTCAGAACCGAGTCCAATATTCTCTCATTGCATTACCACGATCAGAATCTACTGGACAACTTATGTAGAAGTAACTCCATCTTTTTTAAAACTATCCAATTCCATATTGTAAGTCTATAAATGGATAAACGAGGCGATGTTCCGCCTCGTTATATACTTAATATCTTAGCATCCTTTTTCCATATTTGCAAGGAACGTTTGTAACCAAGCCAAACCCGTAGCCTGCACCATTTGTCCTGCTGTGGCAACAGCTTGTGCTAATGAAGCTGGAGATGCCTCCAAAAATTCATAGTCACCTGTAGAATGATTAGGACAACCATATTTCCACTTATAAACATGTTGGGTAGCTCCACATTTTTTACAATAATAAAATGCGTTTTCTCCCATGTATATATCTCCATTACAATTATTGTTATGGTGAGACCAATATGCATGAGGCGTATTGTTCCCACGATCCACACATACAGGACAACTTATATAGAGTTCAAAATATGTAACTCCATTTTTCTCAAAACTATTTAATGCCATATTATTTCAATCTATAAATTTACTATTTATTCATTACAAATTTTGCGTCAATCGCTTCTTGTGATATGTCCGGACACATTTTTGCTACTTCCGGTAAATAATTCTCAACGACAGAAATTATCAGTTTGGCAGGCATAGGTTCATCATAAACTTCCATAAAAGCCATGAATAATCTTTTATACCCATCAACGACATTTCCCCTTTTATGAGATGTAAAAATTACTTCTTCACCGGATTTTTCAAATTCTTTATTCTCTTCTTTTGTGTTATGGTCTGCAAGCATATAAGCAGTAAATCCTTCTATTACAGCTTTCTTTTTTTCTTCAAGCGTCAATTCTTCTATAGATTTTATTTTTCCTACATATTTGGACACTGCTTGCATTATATCCACAACGGTAGTAGCTTGTCTATTCAGAGACACCATTATAGGGATAAAATATTTGTCCACTTCATCATAAGGTATATCAGAACATCTTCCTCCATACCATTCAAGTAAATCGTTCAAGAAATACTCCACTGCTTTATTAAATACTTCTTTATCATCAAATTCTGTTTGAAAAAACAGAGCAGATGCTTGCAACTGGACTTCTGCCATAAACGATTCTAACGTAGGCGGATTCTTTTCATCATCGTGTAAATCGCGCGAAGTCTTAATGCCAGTCTGTGTAATGTTTACTTGTTCTTGGTTACTATTAGCCATCATCAAGAATACCTCTAAACGTTCAAGGGCAATAATAGCACGGTGGAAAACATCATCCAATCCCTTTTTACGTACTTGTACGTTAGTTTGAGTCTGCTTTGACATAATTAATAAGATTAAAGTTATTCTGTTTTACGATTGGTTTCATTTGGCTCACTCTGCCTTCTTCCGACTTTAAACACATCCTGTAATGACTGTAAATAGGTAACCAAATCTTTTGCTTCACATAATTGCCCAACCATTGAAACTGCAAACTGATAATCAAGCATTCTATATCCTCCTGTAGCTTCTTCTTGAGTGCCTACTTTCATTGTATGTGTTTCTTCGTTGACCAGCCATTGGTCAACGGATTTACTTTCATTATTGGCTACACAAGAAATAACCCAATTATTGGTATTGAGAATTAATTCTCCATTTTCAATACCATCGTAAATCCAAATCTCTTTATTTACACTTTCTCCATCTTGCAATTCATCAAGTTTAGTTGGACTGATGAACTCTAATTTTACTTCTTCCATACGATTTAATTACGTGTTAATGATTTATAAATAAAATATCCTCCATATTATGGATACAACTTATATCAATTGTTTCCATTAAATACCATATCCGTTTCCTTGTGAGAAACGGATATAATATTTAATTACCTGACTATCAGTTTAATATACATCTATTCAAGGTAAATTGATTAAGCAAGACATGTTTTTTTTTATAAACTGTGAAAATTATTATATTCCAATGGTTTACCATTCGGGATTTTTCGCTATCTTTGTAACCATATCCGTTTCTCACAAGGAAACGGATATAATTGCGTAACAACATTCCTTTACAAGTCCTTAATTATCAATTCATTTGCTTTATCAATAACAGAAGTGTCAATCGATGCTAAATATATTTGTGTAGTGGCTATGGAATCATGACCGAGAGCATCCGAAATAACATTAATAGGCACATTTTTCGACTTGGCAATGGTTGCCCAAGCATGGCGCGCTACATATGTCGTAAGTGGAATCGGCAGTTTTACCATATTTGCAATGAGTTTCAAGGAATTGTTTATACGGCGCAATGCGGTTTCGTACTGTTTACGTTCATTACGGTTGGAACGGGTTATAATAGGAAGCAGATAAGGCAAGTCTTTGCTTGAATAACGGTCAATCAGTTCTTTGATTGGCTTTATGATTTTAATATGAAGCACTTGACTTGTCTTATGTCGCCGGTAAGTCAGTATGCTGTTCTGAATGTCTGTCTTTTTCAGGAATGCCGCGTCAATGAATGACATTCCCCTGCAAAAGAAAAGAAACAAGAATATGTCGCGAGCAAATTCAAGACTGGAGTTTAGTGAAAGGTCAAGGTCTCTGATTCGCTTGATGTCACTGATTAATATTGCCCGTTTGAGTGTCTTCTCCATTCCGGTAAATACCGTGCGGAAAGGTTTTCGGTCTTTGGTCAGTTCTTGTTCAACAGCACGGTTATAAACCGCCCGAAGAATACGCGTATAAAAAGATATGGAATTAGGAGTAAGACCAGCCGATTTCAAGTATGCCTGATAGTCCTCCATTGTAATCTGATCTATTGCTTCTATCGGGATGTCCTCGTTATTTCTAAACCGCTTGAAACTACCCAATGCGGCGCGATAGTTCTTGGCAGTGCCGGTATGTTTCAATTGCTGTAGTCGCACAATGACACTCTCCAAGAACGTGAAAAAGGAAACCTCTTTTCCACTATTTTGGAACTCCCTAATTATATCATCGGAAGAATAATCATGTCTTGAACGATCGAATGCTTCTATAATTCTGTTTAGCTTGTTCACCTCTCTCTCCAACCTTTGGTTTATCAGTTGAATAATGGCAGTTCGTTCATTATTCGGTGTCACAACAAGCCTTGACTGTTTTTCATCCCATTCGCAGGGAAACACTTTGTATTCTGTTGCAATTTGCCTGACGATACGGTAACAAGTTACAAAATAGACAATAGTGCCGGGACGGCCTTTGACCGTCGACGGGCGAAACTTTATTTTCACGCTTGCCATACTTTTAAGGTTTTAAAGGTTTGTTCTTGATTGAGTCGGCTTTGTCCTCCTGTTCCCTTGTCGCCTGCTCTTTCAGACGCGCCTGCTCAATGAGGGCGGCCTGCCTGCGTACCGCCTCCTTGTAAGTTTCCACGTCCTTGTGCATCCGGTTTATCTTCCCGTTATCCCGGTTGAGTTCAAAGAGGTTTTCCAGTCCGGCGATGCTTTCGGGCGATGCTTCGCCCTTCATCCTGATGTAACGGTACTTCAGGTCGTTGTCGGTACGGTCGTAATCCTGTCTCCTCTCGAAATAGAGTGCCGAGGCTAACAAGGCTATCAGAAGGACGATACCGGTAACGATCACCCAGTCCCATCTGTTCTCAAGTGCGAACGAGTGCCGGGTCTCGTTGATATTGTGCCGGACACTTGCCACGTCCGTCTTTCGGGTGGCCTGCTCCAGCAGTTGTCTGATTTCCCCGAAATCCGGCTGCTCCCTCCGGGCAATCCTGTCTATCCGGTTGTTCATCACGTTCAGGCAGTCCGTAATGCCCCGGGCGAACTTCGCCAATTCAGCCTCCATGCGTTCATAGTTACGGTGGTTACCTTCCTCGATTAAAACCTTGATGGAAGTAATATCCATGTTGTTGGTGTTGTTACTGCCGCTTTGCGGTGCCTGCCGGCTTTTGCTGATGGTCAGCAGTTCTTCCAGCATGGCGATGATGGTTCCTGCATTTTCTTTCATCTTGATTGCTTTTTAAGTTGTTGTTAAATTCTGAATCCCTTGTTCTTCTTCTTCCGTTGCATCAGCCGGCGGAACTCTGCTTCCTCCGGACCCTCGGCACAGGATGAAGGGGTAAGGTCTAACAGTCCCGGCGAACCGCTGATGAACTCCCCGCCACCGCTTGAAACCGGGCTCATGCCTTGCCGGTGGGACTGCGCCTGCCGTTCCTCCGGACTGTTCCATGCTTGCAGGTTCGTCAGGAATGGGGGCAATAGTTTCTGCAACCATTTCCTGCGCCACTTCTGTTCTGGACTTTGACGACGGCTTTCCTATTCCCATCGCCTGCATCAGTTTCCCGTCACTGAATTCCTGTCTCTTTCTCATACTTGTCAGTCTTTGAATGGTTAATACTTTGGTCAATGTATGCTTACATGACCTTCTGTCGCTTGCAAAGGAAGTATGCATTGTATTCAATCGCAACTGATTGGATGCAGGTTGGTAATTATGTGTCGTGTTGCTTCTTGGAGCATTTGGTATATGGCGACGCTTTCCCGGTTCTGCCGGTGTCGAACGGGCGAGCATGAGGACGGGGCGGAAGGAATTATGGTTCAGGCATAGGAATGGAACGGTTGTTACCGGCTTTCCGACAGTGGAAAGGTGGTCATGTGGCCGATCGCTTCCGACCGTTACCGGATGCATGGAAACCGGTCTGTCGGCCTGTCGGATAAATCCGGCAATGGAAGATACCACTGCCAGAAGGCCGGAAAGATGCGTTCATGGATGCTGTAATCCCTCCGGCGGGGGCCTCATATTTTATCATGTTATCATGTTCTTATGTTATTCTGAAATCGGGAGTACAAAACCGGCAGGCGGTCTGAAAACGTTTCATTCCATGTCTTTACTGACAGTGGGAAGCCATTGCAGGGATACGTGGACCGGACATATGCTACCTTCTAGTGTCATAAGCTGCCACCTGCCCGGAAATATTTGGAATATCGGTTGGAAGGGCTTTATATTAGCGGCATGAAAAGGAATCATGTATAACCCGAATGATGTGAGGCTTATGGAAATTATTTGTTTTAAGAGGAAGGCGTTCGAGGAGTTCGCCATGAAAATCGAGCGGTTCATCCGGCTGGTATCGGACCTGCCGTACCTGAAGGACGCGGGTAAGACGAATGAGTGGCTTGATCACTGCGATGTCTGCCGGAAGTTGAAAATCAGCAAGCGCACCTTGCAGACCCTGCGTGACAACGGCACGCTCGCCTATACCAAGATAGGCAACCGTACCTATTACCTGCCGGAAGACGTGGAGCGTGTCGTCATGAAGGTTGAGGACAGACACAGGGAAGCCCGGTACAGGGGGCGGGAGATTTGAAGGAAAACGATTGTGTCACTAAAACCGAAGAACCATGTACAACGAATTGAAGACAAGGGATGACGTGCGGATGTAGTCCTCCACGAGCGTATTGACCGACTGTAGGTGACGACTGACGGCATTTCCAAAGACGGGGGATTTTGCCAAAAGAGGACGGATATTTGTGCGACAAGGAAGTGGCGTACCTGCTGAAAGTCAGCCGCAGGACACTGGGCGAGTACCGGAGCAACGGCACGCTTCCCTACTATGTCCTTGGCGGGAAGGTCCTGTACAAGTGGAGCGAGAACGGGCAAGTGTTGGACCGGGGCTACCGGAGTACGTGCAGGATGCAGGGTGGCTGAAATTTCGGGACCGTAATTCAAACCTTGTCAGTTTTTAATCTGTCAGGCAAACTATAATTCCGATTTGTTTGATAAATGATTGAATATCATTTTTTCTTCAAAGCTAAAAGCTACCGCAAAAAGAAAAACTGAGGATTGACAAGGTTTTAATTACGGTCTCCGGTCTCCAAATTTCTATTTTGGGGAAGAGTAATTTGAGGGGAAGCATTACCGGTCATCATGACGTATAAAGGTACTTCGTTATACTCTTTGTATGGGATACACACTTATATATTAAGGTAACAAGGGCTTTGAGGGAGAGGGAATAATCATAAAGGCTGCTTTTGTAACGGGCAATTCCTCTATACAAAAGGCTGTCCAGTCAGTGTGCCGTTACCACCGCCGGATAGCCCTTGTACGTATGTATGCCTCCCGTTTATCTGAGTATCGGGTTCGAAAGCAGTATCTTGTAATAGACCACGCCTCCGATTTCCATCGGTGTCTTCGCCATCATGAACTGCACGCTCTTCCTGTCCACCTTCGCCTGCTGCATGAGCCTGTGCACGATGAACCCTGCCGAGAACCTTGCACACCGTTTGTCCTTCCATACGATGAAGCCTTCGTTGCCGTCAGCCCGGCAGATGTACCAGTCACCCGTCTTGTCGTCGTGGGCGAAGTTCACCCGTCCGCCGCCGAGTATCCCCAGCTCGATTGACATAGTCTTTAACAGATAGACAGTTCCCCTGCTGTCCAGGTTGATGGTCCGCTTGCCCTTGTATGTGACTTCCTGCGGACGCGAGTTCTCCTTGTTATATACTATCAGTGCCATAATTATCTGTTTTTTATCGTTGAACAATCCTCTTCAATACATGAAGCTCTCCACCACCAGCATCTGGCTTCTCCATGTGAAGCTGCTGTGGGTCCGTACCGCATCCATAATCCTGCATACTTTCTGCGATATGCCCATGCATTCCGCCAGTGCCTTGAACGAGAATTGCGCCTCATAGAACCGGAGCATGAACATACGGCATTCCTCGTAGGAGAACTTCTGACGGATGAAACGCAGGATGTCCTTCACCAGCCTCTCGCAGCCGTTCAGGTCGTCTTCCGAGATGAACTTCGCCTCCTCGCCGCATCTGAGGAAGAAATCGTCCTCGGGATGGGTGTATCTGTTCTCCTTCTTTACTTTCACCAGTGCCACCTTTCTGTAACATCCGATGAAATACGGCTCATAGTCGGCAATGTCCTTTCCAGATGTCATAACTTGTTTTCTCACGAACAGATAGGTGTCGCGGAAATTGTCTTCGTCCAATGCACCGTATTTTCTTACCGAGGCTCTTAACTTGTTGTAGGATTTTGTGAACCACTCGTTGAACAGTCTTTCCTTTTCTGTGCTCTTGTCTGCCATACCTTATAATTTTAAGTCGTTATACATGGCCTACGTGTGTAGGCATTCTTATTTTTTGTGCCTTATGCTGTTCGTTTTTCGGCGGTCTCCGGCAAGGCTTGCCGTTAAAAACACTCTTACGCGCCAGCGTAAGGAAGATTTTTTAACGGGCAACCAGCCCGCAAGGCCGCCTTGCGAGACTGGCTTGAAAAACAACTTTCTTGGCCCAAGAAATGAGGATGACTTCCGGTCTGTGTCCTGTATCTGACCGAATTATGTGTTTACGGTATTCTGACGTTGTCCGTATGTGTATCGGACTCTCCGGAAACGGATTGTACGGCATGGCCGTTCGGTATGTGTTTTTTGCTTTCCGGCACCGGTATGGGGATACACACGCTCACAAGGGGCAGGGAACGAGCTGCACTACAACCCCCGTCCACATGTAATGCAAAGGGAGCTGGAGAGTCTTCTGAATCCTCCTCACGCCCGTCCCTGCGCTTTCGGAGCGTTTTTCTGGCAGAAAATTTCACCATACGGAAATTTTCTGCCGGAAACCGAAGGGAAAACACGCAGACCCGCAGGGACGAACGAACTTTGATGAGGAAGGGGAAACTTCAGCTGGTATGGTAAATTCATTTGGTCGGATGGCCTCACAGATTTCCTTCTCCATCTTTTCCGACTTACGGGACAGGATTTCCATGCCATTGCTCCGGTGGATAATGGCGGTTCCACCATGATCGGGAATTTTCTCACTTTACTGCCGTTTCAGGAGTTAAAGAACCGTCCTCCCTGACAATATCTGTGCCTGTTGAAAAAGAAAAATCAAAGGTATTTTGCACGTTCCGTAAAAAATCGTATCTTTACATAAAGTGAGTTGTACATTAGCGCAATTAATGCAAGTATGTAGAAATCAGAACGGTTGCCAACTCGTTACCTCGTTTTTTAATTAGTTGCGTAAACTTTTTATTCTTAGCGGATTATGTGATTCTTCCAAAAATACAAATTATATTTAAACAATCAACTGATAAAAATAGTTACTCTAGTAAAATAAATAGTTATCTAACTATTGTTATTAATAGATATTTATCTCACCTTATTATAATAACAAAATTAGGACAACCTTGTGGTCTATTATTTATTATTCCGTATCTACTTCTTGGAGAATCATCTTTCTATCCATTAAGCTATTTATTCTGCATCAACAGTTCATACCTTTATTTCTATATATATCTATGAATTTAAAATAGATAATTTTTAGGAATTAATAAAATTACGTAAGTTTGCAAGTAGAATAACGAAATCCCCCTCAATGAAAAATATCATCGACAAAATCAGACAAGTCTACCCAGTTTCCGATGAAGCACTTCAGGCATTGCAAGCGAGTATGCAGGTAAAGTATTACTCCAAAAACACTTATATAGTACAGTCGGGAGTAACAGACCAACTAGTTTATTTCATTGAAGAAGGAGTTACTCGTTCTGTTTTTCATCATAATGGACAAGACACCACTACTTGGTTCAGTCAAGAAGGTGACATTACTTTCGGTATGGATTCATTATATTACAAACAGCCGTCAGTAGAGAGTATTGAAACTCTTTCGGATTGCAAAATCTATGTCATCCATATAGACAAGCTGAATGTTCTTTACGAAACATATATTGATATAGCCAACTGGGGGAGAATACTGCATCAGAACGTAAATAAGGAACTTAGCCACATGTTTGTAGAAAGACTCCAGCTTTCACCTAAAGAACGATATGAACAGTTTAATCGGCGTTACCCTGGGCTGGTAAATCGAGTGAAGCTGAAATATGTAGCGGCTTTCCTAGGTATTTCTATTTATACACTCAGCCGGGTACGTGCCAAAAAATAGATATTTATTGGTCTTTTTTTGCTTTTAAGCAAAAGAACTTCATTTTGTAAGCCGTATCTTTGCCATCTGAAAATATTAACTAAAATAATAAAAAACAGATGTCAAGTATTTCTTCAGCAGCTTTTACAGATACCAAGCCGCATTATGATCTTCTAGACGGACTTCGTGGTGTAGCCGCACTTATGGTTATATGGTACCATATATTCGAAGGCTACGCTTTTGCCAGTGGCAGTGGTACTATTGAAGGCTTCAATCACGGATATTTAGCAGTGGATTTTTTCTTTATCCTTTCAGGCTTTGTTATCGGTTACGCATATGATGATCGCTGGGGGAAAAATTTTACAATGAAAGATTTCTTTAAGCGCCGTTTGATACGTCTTCATCCTATGGTAGTCATGGGGGCCGTTCTAGGGGCTATTACATTCTATATCCAGGGTTGCGTGCAATGGGACGGAACACATATTGGCATATCAATGGTCATGCTATCTCTCCTTTGTACCATATTTTTCATTCCTGCGATGCCTGGTGTAGGTTACGAAGTTCGCGGCAATGGTGAAATGTTTCCATTAAACGGACCTTGTTGGTCGTTGTTCTTTGAGTATATAGGAAATATTCTTTATGCTATATTTATTCGTCGCTTGTCAAATAAGGCGCTGACTGCACTTGTAGTATTATTAGGAATAGCATTGGCATTATTCGCAATCCTCGATGTCTCAGGTTATGGAAACATAGGGGTAGGTTGGACTTTGGATGGTATAAACTTTGTAGGTGGACTATTGAGAATGCTTTTCCCTTTCTCTATGGGTATGCTCTTATCACGTAATTTCAAGCCTATCAAAGTAAGAGGTGCTTTTTGGATGTGTACAATTATATTAATTCTTTTATTCGCAGTACCTTATTTAGAAGGTACAGATCCCATTTGTACAAATGGGATTTATGAAGCATTTTGCATTATCATAGCTTTCCCTATTCTTCTCTGGCTGGGAGCGTCGGGTACCACCACAGACAAGAAATCAACTAAGATATGTAAGTTCCTGGGAGATATATCATATCCAATCTATGTGATACATTATCCATTCATGTATTTATTCTATGCATGGTTGATTAAAAATCAACTTTTCACCCTCGAAGAGACTTGGCAAGTTGCATTGTGCATTTATGCATGGAATATATTATTAGCTTATCTATGCTTGAAACTATACGATGAACCAATAAGAAGATATTTGGCTAAACGCTTCTTAAATAAGAAATAATAAACTAAACGAGACTGAACTCACTTTTTTGAAATGCACTTCAAAGTTAAATAGAAACTTTTGAGGTGCATTTTTTTTGTGAGATAGCCTCGTTTTGGATCAAGTATAAATCTTTGTTGGAATTAAAATAAACGCATTTTAAATTTTATATGGTATGTAAAAACAGTGACGGTATATGTTTATGATAGTGACGGTATGTGGTTACGATACTGTCACTATACCTACGGGATACCGTTACTATATTTAATAGAAGAAAAATCACCAACCAGGATTTACGCTTAATCCCTCGTTTTCTCTATATTCATTTTTATACTTTTCTCTGAAGAACAATTCTTTAAACAAGATTAATCAACAATTGAAAAAGCAATTATTTGCAATAACAGTTTTTTTAATTAGAATAACTCCTTAAAGCAAGATTTTTCACCCAAAGAACGAATATTCCTGTCAAAATTAAATTGAGCACCAAAGTTAGAACTGAAATAACCAGCGCTGGGCCACCTAAATTATATCCTAAAGCGATAAATATAATCCCTGCCCCAACTTCACCACGAGTAAACATACCAATAGACAGCGCAAGTCTTTCACTCAATTTACGATCACGATAGAAGAACATCGGACAAAGTTTTCCCATATTAGAAAGGAAGGATACGATCACTACATGAAACAAAATCATTCCCCATGACATCATTTCCTGTGAACCTGTAACCGAATAAGTACCAGTATGTGTTTCTGCAAAGTTCACTCCGATAAAATGGGGCATACTCATTCCTACCAAAAACATAAAAAAGAAAGAAACTCCAGAAGATACTTTCCGCTCTACTGGGGTATCATGTTCCCTATGCTTCATAATCATACCCAATACAAATGCCGGCAACAACACTTCAATATGAATGCTTCCTTCTTCACCGTATAGTTGTTTACTACCAAGATAAAGCAACTGTGTAGCCAGAAAAATAAGTACCGAATAAAATAGAATTGCTTTCCAATCCTGGCGCCAATCATATTTATTCAACTGTCTCCAACCAATTGCCAAAAGCCAAAATACAATCACTACTACAATAATCAACTGCCAACGCAATCCGATCATCATAATCTGAAGCGGAATCATCAAAATAATAGTGTCCAAGTCGTCGAAAATAGCCAGTACCTGAATTTTCTTATAAATCCAACTTGACTTTAACCCGATAGCGGCCAGCATAGTAAACAAAATACCTGCCGACGTAGGTGCAGCAAAACGGCTTAGCAATAGATTTTCTTTCCAAGCCTCCCAACTATTCCAATATTCGGGTGGAAGCAATACGAAAACGTAATAGATTGCAATCATGAACCAAGGCAAAGCCGCAGTAGCCATCGCTATAAAATAATCCTGCGCATAACTTTTCCAATGGGACTTATCGAGAACAAACTCCCGACCTACATTAATCATTATAAAACTAAGACATACATAGAGTAGCACATTCGCTACTAGCTTGACGGTTCCATAACCGTTACCTGCCAACATAGGCAAAAATTGTGAAATAACGAGTCCCAATATCAGGAAACCCGAAAAAGACAGAACTTTTCTCATATTTATAAATATATTTTTAATCTTAGTGATTGCCCGGGAAAGCTCTGTAGACAGAGAGCAATCACCTGGTATATAAGAAACTAACCGCAAAACGATTTGTTCAGAAAGAGACTCTGAAAAATCATTTTGCGGCAGTATCTTAATCCAGCTTCAGTACAGCGAGGAAGGCTTTTTGAGGCACCTCCACGTTACCAATTTGTTTCATTCGTTTTTTTCCTTTTTTCTGTTTTTCAAGCAACTTTCGCTTACGGCTTACGTCACCACCGTAACATTTTGCCGTTACGTCCTTACGAACTGCTTTAATCGTCTCACGTGCTATAATCTTAGCACCAATAGCCGCTTGAATAGCTATATCAAACTGCTGACGAGGAATCAACTCTTTCAACTTCTCACACATCCGGCGACCCATATCATACGCATTATCAAAATGGATCAATGTAGAAAGTGCATCCACTGGCTCACCATTCAACATGATATCCAGTTTTACAAGTTTTGAAGGACGGAAGCCATCCGGATGATAATCAAATGAAGCATATCCTTTTGAAATACTCTTCAATCGATCATAGAAATCAATAACGATTTCTCCCAAAGGCATATTATAAAATATTTCTACCCGGTTGCCCGAAATATATTCTTGCTTGATTAACTCACCACGCTTGCCTAAACAAAGCGTCATAATAGGACCGATATAATCGGTAGTCGTTATAATAGAAGCTTTAATATATGGCTCTTCAATATGATCAATTAAAGTCGGATCGGGCATACCTCCGGGATTGTGCACTTCCTTCACTTCTCCCTGTTTATCATAGATCATATAAGAAACATTCGGAACAGTCGTAATTACATTCATATTGAACTCACGATCGAGACGTTCCTGCACAATCTCCATATGGAGCAATCCCAAGAAACCGCAACGAAAACCAAACCCTAACGCCAATGACGATTCCGGTTGAAAAGTTAAAGAAGCGTCGTTCAATTGTAATTTCTCTAACGAAGCACGCAAGTCTTCGAACTCTTCGGCTTCAATCGGGTATACTCCGGCAAATACCATAGGCTTTACTTCTTCAAAGCCTGCAATAGCTTTGCTGCAAGGACGAGCCACATGTGTAATCGTATCTCCTACTTTCACCTCTTTTGAAGTCTTGATTCCGGAAATGATATACCCCACATCGCCTGTACGAAGTTCCTTACGTGGAACCATCTCCATCTTCAGTACCCCTACTTCATCTGCCACATACTCCTTACCTGTATTGAAGAACTTCACTTTGTCCCCCGCACGGATTACTCCGTTCTCGATCTTGAAATAGGCAATAATCCCACGGAAAGAGTTAAATACAGAGTCAAAAATTAATGCTTGTAACGGAGCTTCTTCATCTCCTTCTGGATGAGGAATACGTTCGATTACGGCCGTCAAGATTTCTTCAACCCCCATCCCCGTTTTTCCGGATGCACGGATAATCTCTTCCCGTTTGCATCCCAGCAGTTCGACAATTTCGTCTTCCACTTCCTCGGGCATGGCACTTGCCATATCGCATTTATTAATAATAGGAATAATCTCAAGATCATGTTCTATAGCCATATACAGGTTAGAGATAGTCTGCGCCTGTACACCCTGCGAAGCATCTACAATCAGTAACGCACCTTCACAAGCAGCAATGGAACGAGATACTTCATACGAAAAGTCCACATGTCCCGGAGTATCAATCAGATTAAGGATATACTTTTCGCCTTTATAGGTATATTCCATTTGGATAGCATGGCTCTTGATCGTGATACCTCTTTCTTTCTCCAAGTCCATATCATCAAGCATCTGCCCTGTTGTTACCTGAATTGTATTGGTAAATTCCAGCAAACGGTCTGCTAAAGTCGATTTACCATGGTCTATATGAGCAATAATGCAAAAGTTTCGTATTTTCTTCATACGGAATTCTAATTTATTTTATCTTTTTCGGTGTGCAAAGATACGTAAATGGTGGAATATAAAAAAATGCGTTGATAACATTATAACAATGTACCAACGCATTTTTTATTGCATAAGTGAGATACTCGCTTAGATCAATTTGATGAAAAGTTCACCTTCAACTTCCTCTACAGAAAGTTTGTCTTCTCTTAATAACCAGCCAAGACCAAGGAACAAGTCTTTATCAACCAATTTTGTTGCCTTTTTCAACTGTTTGGCAGTCATTCCTTCAGTTCCATTCAGTGCATTCCAGATATTACCTGCAATTTCACCTGCTTTTTCTTTCAACATTTGCTTTGAAAATTTTAGTTATACATGCTATTAAATCAACAATTCAAAAGAACTATCAGATTTTATATCGACAGCAAAGATAGTTATTTTTATGTTATATAACACTTTATCTACTGTTTTTTTGTTATTTTTGTAATAAAAACAGCTTTTCTATCCTTATTTTGGATGTTTTTCAAGATACTCTACCCAAATTCTAGCAGCTTCTTCTACCATTTTTGCGCATGGACGTTTGGTATAGTATTGAGTAGTGCGTTCTTCAGGAGTAGATACAATAGGTTCTTTCTTCTTCAATCCTAACAACTCTCCACAAATTAGTGAGCCATTACGTTTCTTAAATTCAGCTGCTAACTCCTGTACTACAGCATAATTTGCCGCTTTTCCTTGACGATCTGTTGCTTCCGTAGCACCTGTTTCCAATCCTGCCACCAGAAATAACCCGCAAGCAGCTCCACAGGTTTCCCTCATTCTTCCGATTCCTCCGCCAAAAGAAGCAGCCATACGTAACGCTTGTCCCTGAGTAAAACCATACATATCAGCAAAAGCAGCTACAACAGATTGCGAACAATTATACCCACTTTTAAAAAGCTCCACAGCCTTTTGTATTCTATCTTCCATTTCTATTTCTTTTATTTTTATGCAAAGGTATAAAAAAGTATCTTTGTAGCTGTTTTATAAATTAAAGAAAGTGATGGCTACAACATTCGATATTCAGTTACCTCATTATTCACGCGGATTTCACTTGATTACGAGCGATATAATCGCTCAACTCCCCGCTTTACCAGAAAACGGATTACTCGTAGTGTTTATCAAGCATACCTCTGCCGGACTAACAATCAATGAAAATGCAGATCCGGCCGTTCGACAAGATTTCCAGACTTTTTTTAATAAATTGGTACCAGACGGTGCTCCCTACTTTATTCACATCAATGAAGGGCCAGACGATATGAGTGCACATTTAAAGGCTTCTCTTATTGGAAGCTCTGTCACCATACCCATCAAAAATCATCGACTAAACCTAGGAACGTGGCAAGGTGTCTACCTTTGCGAATTTCGCGATGGAGGAGACACCCGCAAATTAAGTATCACCATCTTATAATTTTCTGTTTAACATTCTATTTCAAGCGTCATTGGACAATGGTCGGAATGTACAGCTCCATTCAAAATACATGCACTTTTCAACATCGCACCTACCGGCTCACTAACCATGCAATAGTCAATTCTCCAACCTTTATTCTTGGCACGTGAGTTAAAACGATAGCTCCACCAAGTATACTCCTGTTTTTCAGGATAAAGTAAACGGAAAGAGTCTATAAAACCTGTTGAAAGAAAACGTGTCATCCATTCCCTTTCCTCAGGGAGGAAACCGCTATTAGTTGCATTTCGAATTGGATCATGAATATCAATCGGTTCATGACAAATATTATAATCACCACAAAGAATCAGGTTCGGGCGAGATTTCTGTAATTCCATTACATACTTTTGAAAGTCTTCTAGCCAAACCATTTTGAAAGCTTGCCGTTCGTCTCCACTTGTTCCCGAAGGATGATAAACACTAACTACTGACAAATCTCCAAAATCCGCACGAATGAAACGTCCTTCATTATCATAGACCTCGATTCCCATACCATATTCAACATGGTCCGGCTCCTGCTTTGTTAGAATAGCTACACCACTATATCCTTTTTTCTGTGCGGAATACAAATAAGATTTATATCCTAACGCTTCAAATACTTCACCTGGATACTGGTCCGGCTGTAGTTTTGTCTCCTGCAGACAAATAACATCTGGATTCTCTTGTGCCAACCATTCCGGTAAACCTTTGGAAACAGCAGCACGAAGCCCGTTCACATTATACGTAATAATCTTCATCATCTTTTATTATTTATGTCCATTTTATGATAATAATAGCATGATATTCAATATTGAAACAATTACCGCAATAGTGTAAAGTACAAAAGTACTCCAACGACTATTCACATAATTTCCCATTACTTTTCGGGAAGATGTCAGTCCAACCTGTAAGAATACGGTAAAAGGCAATTGTATACTAAGTACCATTTGCGAAATGATCAATCCCTTAAAAGGATCTCCAATAAAGAAAATCAGCAGCAAAGCAATCCCCAAAGACAAAAGAACTCCCACCTGTGAGTGACTATCTTTGATATGATAGGATTCGCCAAAAATACCAGCAAAAATAGACCCTGCCGCCATTCCACTTGTTATAGTGGATGAGATACCTGCCATCAAAAGAGCTAACGCAAACACAACCGCAGCATTACTACCTAATAATGGTTCAAGTAAAAATTTAGCCTGTTGCAGTTCTTCCACCTGAATACCACTTTTAAAGAAAGTTGCAGCCGCCAATAAAATCATGGCACTATTAATGGCCCAGCCTACAATCATCGAAAAAAGTGTGTCAAATAGTTCATATTTCAGCACCTTCTTAATAGAAGAATCATCCTGCTTATTATATTCATGACTTTGTATTACTTCCGAGTGCAAAAAAAGATTATGAGGCATGACTACAGCTCCCAGTACACTCATGATAATCAACATACTTCCTTTTGGAAAAGATGGAGTCACCCAACCCTCCATTGCCATCGGCCAGTCTATCTTTACTAAAAACAGCTCATAAATAAACGATAGTCCGATCACAGAAACAAATGCAATAATCGAACGTTCGATCTTTTTATAAGAGTTTGTAAAGAGCATAATAGAAACAAACAGAGTTGTTAATATCGCTCCCCAAATAATTGGAATATCAAATAGCATTTCGAGGGCGATAGCTCCTCCCAAAATCTCAGCCAATGAAGTAGATATAGACGCCAGAACTGCAGTACCAAGTATCGGACGGGATACCCATTTGGGTGTGTATTTAGTTGCTGCCTCCGAAAGACAAAGCCCAGTAACAATACCCAAGTGAGCTACATTATGCTGAAGAATAATCAACATGATCGTAGATAAAGTTACCACCCAGAGCAACGAATAACCAAATTCAGAACCCGCGGCAAAGTTAGACGCCCAGTTACCCGGATCAATAAATCCTACAGTTACCAAAAGTCCGGGACCGATATATTTAAAAAGATCCAATCCACCCAAATATCGTTTATGGTCTTTGCGTTTTAAGTCTCGAAAGATATTTTTCATTATTGCATAATAGTTTATTGAATACAAATGTACTTATAAATAACGAGTAAAAATCACTTTTGGTTCAAAATACCTACAAATAGGAAGTGGACAACAAGCAAAAAATAAAAAAGCACGGATTACACAAAGAACACGATTCTTACATTAATTAAGATCGTAGAATTCTGTGTAATCCGTACCTAAAATATTTTCAAACAGAGGACAAACAGTCAATCAATATCCCATTTCATGCAATGCATGACACAATTGATCAGGACACGAAGTTGTTTTACTTCCACAACTTACTCCTTCCAGTTTCCGAATAACATCCTCAACTTTCATTCCTCTAATCAGTCGAGAAATACCCTGAAGATTGCCGTTACATCCACCCCAAAAGGTTACCTCTTTCACAATACCATCTTCCACATTCAGCTCGATACTTGTGCTACACGTACCTTTTGTCTTATATACATATTCCATAACTAGTTTATTCTTCTCCTTCTTCCGGACGCATATTAGTATAAACAGTTTGTACGTCATCAAATTCTTCCAGACGTTCCACCATTTTATCCAAAGTTTCGCGTTGCTCGGGAGTTACGTCCTTCAAGTCATTCGGAATATAAGTAAAATCTCCACCGACATCCTCGAAACCAGTTTCCTCCAGATGTCTCTGAATAGCAGCATAGCTTTTAGGATCTCCGTAAATAGTAATTGTTCCTTCTTCTTCATCTTCTTCGTACTCATCCTCCACATCATAATCAATCAGATCAAGAATCAGTTCTTCCATGTCTATTCCCTCCTTCTTCTTGAAAGTAAACATACATTTATGATCGAACAAAAATGCCAAAGATCCCATCGTACCCAGATTACCGCCAAATTTATTGAAAACAGAACGAACATCAGCTACTGTACGTGTAGCATTATCGGTCAATGTATCTACAAATACAGCAACTCCATGAGGACCGTATCCTTCATAAGTCATACTCTTGTAATCACTCTGATCTTTACCCATTGCATTTTTAATAGCACGATCGATATTATCTTTCGGCATATTCTCACGTTTTGCATTCGCGATAATGGCACGCAGAGTAGGATTGTTTTCTGGTTCCGGACCACCAGCTTTTACAGCAATAGCAATCTGCTTACCTATTTTTGTAAATGTACGAGCCATATGGCCCCATCTTTTCAGTTTAGCGGCTTTTCTATATTCAAATGCTCTTCCCATTGGTTTATATTTTTAATTATATAATTTATTTTAGTATTATCTTAATTTTGCATTCAATTTATCTTCCAGGTTTTTCACAAGTTTCGACATAATCTTATCGATCATCTTATCATTCAAAGTCTGGCTTTCATCTTGAAGCAAGAAGCTGACTGCATACGATTTCTTTCCAATTTCCAGATTCTTACCTTCATATACATCAAAGAGTTCTATTTCTTTCAACAACTTCTTTTCTGTTTCATAAGCTATCTTCTCGATTTCAGCAAACTGTACACTCTTGTCAATCAACAGTGCCAAGTCACGTTTCACAGCCGGGAACTTTGAAATCTCTTTATAGCTAACTTTCACTGAACGGATTGCTTTCAATAGTTCACCCCAATTCAGGTCAGCATAATACACTTCATTGTCAATATCAAATGCCTTCAACAGTTTCTTAGTAATGATACCGAAAGAAGCGAGACGTTTTCCCCCTTTGGTATTTACAGAAAGCGCAGTAGCATAAATATCATCCGTCAAATTACCGACTACTAAATTGTGTAAATCTAATCCCAAACGTTTCAGTATATTTTCAACATAAGCTTTCAATTCATATACAGATGAATTTTCATCAGGATGTACCCATGAATTTGAAACTTTCTTTCCTGTAACCCACAATCCCAAATGATAATCTTCTGAATACGCTGCTAATATTTTTTCCGGATTCTTCTTGTCTGCATCAAAATGATAACAATTACCGAATTCAAAAAACTTCAGATCAGCATTCTTACGATTGGCATTATGAGCAATGCTTTCCAATCCACCAAACAATAATGTTTGACGCATACCATTCAGATCTGCACTCAACGGATTCATCAACATGACCAGACGATTGGAAGGATAAGTTTCCAGTCCGTCATAATAGGCTGCACGAGTCAGCGAGTTATTCAATATTTCATTAAATCCACATCCGACTAACTGTTCAGCAATCAGATTCTGCAATTTATTAGACTTATCATGCTCTCCTTTTGTGGTAAGACTAGACTTCAATGTAGTTGGAATCTCTACATTATTATATCCGTAAACACGAAGAATATCTTCTATCACGTCACAATCACGTTGTACATCCACACGATAAGGTGGCACAGCTAGAGTTAGTCCTTCAGTAGTTTCTTTAGTTATTTTCATTTCCAGGCTAGTCACAATACTTTTAATCGTTTCTACCGGAATCACTTTACCAACTAATGCATGTACTTTCTCATAAGCAAGTTCTACTACAAAATCCTGAGCAGGGGCAATACATACATCTTTAATTTCAGATGAAACTGTACCACCAGCTAACTCTTTCACCATCAAAGCAGCTAACTTCAAACAGTAGATAACACTATTCGGATCAATACCACGTTCAAAACGGAAAGATGCATCTGTATTTAATCCATGACGACGAGCTGTTTTACGTACCCATGTTGGATGAAAATAAGCACTCTCGATAAATACATCGGTAGTTGTTTCTGTAGAGCCAGAATCAAGCCCACCGAAAACACCGGCTATGCACATGGCTTCTTCCTTATTACAGATCATCAAATCGCGTTCGTTCAGCTTACGTTCTACTTCATCCAATGTTACGAATGGAGTACCTTCAGGCATTGTCTTTACAATAACTTCATTACCTTTAATCTTTCCGGCGTCAAAACAGTGTAATGGTTGGCCAAAAGCATGAACAATATAATTAGTTATATCTACCACATTATTTATAGGGCGCAAACCAATAAGACGAAGTTTATTTTGCAACCATTCCGGACTTTCCTTTACTGTCACACCTTTCACAGTTACTCCTGCATAATGAGGGCATGCTTCACTATTCTCTACTTTCACTTCAATATCCAAGTCATGGTTATCTACTTTAAAAGCATCTACCGACGGACGTTGCAAAGTAGCTTGTTTGCCATTCTGAACAAGATAAGCATACAAGTCACGAGCTACACCATAATGTGAACACGCATCGGCACGATTGGGAGTAATATCTACTTCAAGTATATAATCACTCTTAATATTATAATAATCCTTAGCAAGTGTACCCGGAATAGCTTCTGCTGGCAATACAATGATTCCTGCATGATCGGTTCCAATACCAATCTCATCTTCCGCACAAATCATACCTATAGATTCCACACCGCGGATTTTTGATTTCTTAATCGTAAAACATTCGTCACCATCATAAAGCTTTGTACCTAAAGTAGCAACCACTACTTTCTGTCCGGCAGCTACATTGGGAGCACCGCAAACAATCTGAACAGGTTCTCCGTCTCCCAAATTGACAGTAGTAACATGTAAGTGGTCTGAATTAGGATGTTCAACACATGTCAGCACTTCACCGATCACTAGTCCTTCCAAACCACCTTTAATAGTTTGTACTTCTTCCACTCCACCTGTTTCCAAGCCGATAGAAGTAAGTGCAGCAGCCGTTTCATCAGGCGACAGGTCAAAATTGACATACTCTTTCAGCCAGTTATAAGAGATATTCATATAATTAAATTTTTATTGTTTCTCAAAAAGATTCGCAAAGTTAATAAGATTTTTTGGTTGGTAGTGAAGGATTTGAAAGAAAAATGCAAAAGGAAGTCATCCTGTACCATTAAAGATGATGAGGGTGAATCAAAGTCTGACACACTCTCATCATAGTATCAGAACGATGTCATCATACCAATGAAATTATGATATCATTTTTTGTTCTTATGTTTGTAATATGAAATAACCTTATATCTAGAGGAACAACACAATAATTATCTATCATTCCTGCTAAATTAAGTATAAGAACCGATCCTCCTATATGTTCTTGAAAGTATTCCTGTTTAAAACATATGTTTTTCCATTCTTCTTGCCATAAAATCCAATATACGCCTGTTTGTTTACAATATAAACGACAGACATATAATCAGAAGTTTCACTTATATTATAATACGAGACATAATTAGTTCATAACAGAATAAAAGATCTAAACCTTTACACACGTAACATTCTTAGCTTTAAATATCTTTCTTTTTTAATGTAAGCACTGGTAACAGGATGAAAACACCAACCATTGACATGATCAATCCCCCGATTGTTCCCGCTGCCAGCGGAAACCAGAATCCTTCTTTCTCAGTCCCTACCATAAAAGGTATAAACCCTAGAATAGTAGAAGTTACTGTCAGGAAAATAGGGATAATCTTAATATTCCAGGCCTTCACATACGCACGGAGTGAAGAAAGATGCGGGAAACGTCTGCGCAGTGCATTATACTCATTCAAAATATAGATACTTGCATTCACTGTAATACCGCAAAGCAATACAAATGAGGCAAAACCTCCCTGATCAAAATTCAACTTAAACCAATAAAAAGTGAGGAACACTCCTATATAAGAAACCGGAATCACAAAAATAATGGCTAGTGGTTGTTTCAATGAATTAAACAAAATACTGGTAATCATAAAAATAATGGCAACCACAATTAACAACAAGCGGTATTGCTTATTCACACCACTCGATCCCCAAGACCAATTCTGCCTTTCTGACTTAGCGGAATACCCCATAGGGAGAATTTCTTTAAATTCCTCCAAATCTTTATCTAATATTCTGTACCCTTGCTCAGAAGCGCCGATATATTCATATTGCAGACACAAACGGTATTGCTGATTTTCTTTAGCCACTTCTTGTGGCATCTGCCCTTTCTCAACCTTTGCCAATTCAGATAACTTATAATCTCGGCGCCCCGCATGAACCGGAAAATATTGCATCGCCCACACATCTCGCTCTTCTGACTGTCGGGAAGATAATTTAATCTTTTCTACTCCATCTTGTGTCAATACTGAGCCAATCTCCATATTACGACCGTAAAGAGGACGAATAGCAGCAAAAAGAGTCTGAGCATTTACCCCTTCTTCCGCCATTCTCTTTTTATCCAAGTCAAAATAAAATTCCTTATAATCATCTTTCCAATTAGAAAATGCGGAACTAATAGTTACTTCTTTGATGCGACGATGGGATAATAATTTCTCTTTCAACTTTTCTGCCCAAAAATAAAGTTCATCATAATTATAACCATACATTTTTACCCGGAAGGAACCGGCACTTTCGCGTACATCATTACTAAATCCTTGATCTTGAAGACCGTATACATCCCAACTACCACCTCCCAATTGCAATGCTTTACCGATTATATTCGCTTTCAATGTATAAGGAAAACCACTATACTGATGCTCCTTCGTAAAATTAACACTGATAGAAGCCCGGCGGGCACTTTGTACGGAGGTATGAAACTGCTTAATTTCACTAAAACCACTCAAATAAGCTTCCATACGCTTTATCAATGTATTCATCTGTTCCAATGTGCTTCCATTCGGTAAAGTTGCATTAGCATATAGCACCACCTCATCATTACGGGTAAAGTAACTACCTTCGTAAACTTTCTGAACAAATAGCCGTAAACTACCACCAAAGACCTTATCTACTATGGGTTTCACTTTCTCCTTATAAGTGGGTGTTCCTATAGTCCGATTATAAAAATCAGCCATCTTATCTTCACCTTTCATATGCTCGGGAAGCAAGAATACAGGAAATCCAAACGCAAACAAAAGCAGTAAACAAACTGCAACTCGCCAACGGCAAAGAATCCGTATCAGCCACATATAAAAATGAGAAAAATAAACAGGTATCCGTCTCATTATCCGCCTGATCCATCGAAACCAATTATGGTCCATTAATCTCTGCCATCTGACACCACTCTTTTTTCTTCTACCTTTTCTCTTCAGCCCAATCTTCTCTATCAAAGAAGGAACAAAGAATAAAGAGACCAATAAAGAGACTCCTAGATTAATAATAACTACTGCTGCAAAATCCTGCAAATTCAGACGTATTTTTTCATCAAGGAAAAATATAACTACCAAAGCCCCCATAGTAGTCAGCGTAGCAGCCAACACAGACAAGAAAGCTTTCAAGTTCCTGTGTCTTAGATAATGATCACTCATCACAATCGTATTGTCAATCACCAAGTTCAAAGAAATAGTGATACCTGCCAGGGAATAAAGTTGCATTTCCAATCCGAACAGATAATAGAAAATGATGGCGATTGCCATATTAATAGTCAAACTGACAACAATCAGAAACAAATATTTAGGTCGCCAAGTAATTAACAACACAAACAAGAGAAGAATAAGTACTGTCATTCCAGTACGCAAATAAATTTTGCTTAGTTCTTCCTTAATATATTCCGTTGCATTGTAACTCATGTGTATTTCATACCCGGCGGGAAGAAATTCATGAACTTCTTCCATCACGGCCTCTACCTGTTTACTCAATGCCAACTGGTTAGCTGTTTCTTCAGCCACCAATGATAAATAAATAGAATTCAGTCCGTTAATACGATAGTAACTTTGTGGTTCTTCTTCTTCACGCGTAACTTTTACCAGTTCATTCAAACCAATCATCTTACCATCTTTAATCACTATCGAAATATCTGAAGGATCAAAGATTCGGTTACTTTTTTCCGGGACCAATGCCAATCGAATCCATTCTTTCCCCCCATCGACTTGTTCCACATCCGAAGTCCCCATAAACTCCTTTCGATAATGCAGGCTGACAGCCTGTCTAATATCATCTACTGACACTCCCAAACTCCGTAATTGCTCACTATCATACTCCAACCTCCATTCCATAGGAGTAGCTCCGTTAAGATTCACTTTGTAAACACCGGCTATTTGGGCTAATCTCGGTTTTATATGTTCATCTGCATACTGCTGGATGAGAATTGGTGTAGAGGGCGCATTAATAGTAAAAGAGATAAAAGGTCCCTGACTTCTCTCTCCCACACCACTCATCTGAATAGTAGGATAGTTTACTTCTTTAGGTAATTCAGGCCAAGTCTGGCGAATAATAGTAGACGCTTCAAAACGCGCCATTTCTACATTGGTATGTTTATCCAGACTCACATTCACTCTTCCCCAGCCATTTCCAGAAGTAGAAGAGATGCTTCTTATCCCCCTCACCCGGGCAAGCATTGCCTCCAATTTACTGGTAGCTTCCATCTCCACTACACGCGAGGAAGCTCCGGACATATTGAACGATACGGAGAATCCCGGTGAAGTTCTTGAAGGATTCAGCTTCACCGGAAGCAACGGAATGAGTGTAAGCCCAACCAATGCCACACAAATAAAAGCAACAATCAGTGTAAAAGCAGAGACTTTCAGCCCACTATGTTTCTCCAGTAACTTCTTCATTCTTTATTATTTATTTAACTATGCTTCCTCCATTAAAATCAAATCGATCAGAGAGTGAGATCCCTGTAGCAAAGTCAAACAAAGTAAGTCGCCGAATCTTATAATAGTTCAGCCAATACTCCTGCAATGAAGAAATATAATTACGTTGTGCCTGTTGCTGACGATTTTGCGAAAGGGTCAGACTATTGATATCCGCCTTTCCAATAATAAAACGCTGCCGGGTCTGATCATACGCTAATATCGCCAAGTCTAACGCCTCTTCTGCACTAGCTATCAATTGTTTCTGAATATTAAAATCATTCACGGTCATAATAACCTCCTCTTCAATACTGATCTCATCCTGACGAGAAGATATTTTCACGACATTCAGGTTATTACGTGCCATATTAAATTTTCCTTTTCTCACTCCCCAATCAATCAAAGGAATAGAAACACTGACAGCCACCAGATCTTGTTGCATAGGTTTATGATATACATCACCAAAAGTTTCCGCTACTTGATTGAAACCAATACTTGCATTGACACTGGCATTAAAACGTGATTCCTTTTTAGTCTTATCCACACTCCTTTCCGCTTCCAGAATATTCTGTTTCAGTTCCAGCAGTTGCGGATTATTACTTCTTCCCCATTGCAACGCTAAATCCACAGGAATCTGCAAATCATTAAGATGGGATGGAAGTTCCAATTTGATCTGTGTATTTTTATCCAGATTCAAAAAAGAAGCCAATGAAAACATGGCACGTTTCAGGTCAATCGCTTTATTTTTCAATGAATTTTCCGCATTCACGCGATCCAACTTCAGAGTTAGCAGGTCAGCTTGAGAGATAGCTGCAATCTTATACCGCTGTTCACCAATACGATAAAGGGTATCACTGGAAGCCATATTTTCTTTTGCCAAGTCATACTCAGCTTGTGCCATAGCTAAAGAAAAGAAATAAGAGGTAGCTTTCTCAGATACTTTCTCCACATTATAGAGAAACTCTTTTTTCACACGTTCATATTTCAACGGTTCAATTTTACGTTCCCATTTAAAAGCATTATATCCCAGCAAGCTTTGTGAATATCCAATTCGGATAGGTACACTAGTGAATTGAGTGGTCTTGCTATCACCGAAGTTACGCATATATGTCAAGTTCGATTCCAGATAGAAAGTACCGCCCGTCAAATCAAAATTCTGCTTCACAGACAAACTACCGTAAGCATAATAAGATTGTTGGGTACGATATACGTCAAGATTGGATTGTGAATCATAACGTTTCGTTATATCCCGGTTATATTGAGCAGGAGTCAGATTCATTGTCAGACTCGGTAAACGGTTCGCTTGGTAAGTACGATATGCCCAATAACCGGAGAGATACATATTTTGGGTACGAAAAGCTTCCAGTGAGCTGTCATTTGCCAACTCAATCGTACGGCTAAGGTCTAGCACAACAGGTTGTTGAGCATACACGGTAACAAATGGAGTACAAAAAAAGACCGTAGCTATCAGGTAATCATATATTTTCTTCATGTTCAATCTTGTTTTTCCGATAAATAAACCAATAAAGCAAAGGAATAATAAACAGGCTCACAGCCGTTCCGATAGTCATTGTTCCAATCATGGCGATGGAAAGAGGTTTCTGTAATTCTGAACCCATGTCGAAAGAAAAGAGCAAAGGAACCATAGCAAAAATTGTAGTTAGTGAGGTCATAATGATTGGTCGCAAACGTCTGCGCCCTGCCTCGTGAATAGCTTCAATCAGCGGTACTCCCGCTTTACGCAATTCATTGATGGCATCTAGCTTCAGAATGGAGTCGTTAATTACAATACCACAAGTCACAATCAATCCAATAGCCGACATCAGGTTCAGTGTATGGCCACACAACCAAAGTAACAATAATGCGAAAGCGACATCGATAGGAATCTCAGCCAATACAAGCAATGGTTGTAAGAAACTCTCAAATTGAGCTGCCAAAATGAAATACATCAGCAAAAGTGAAATAAATAAAATCACTACAAGTTCATCCAACATTTTCTGATTAGAAAATATGCCACCGGAAAAACCTGTATCCCACTCACCACTCTTATCTGCCATTTCCTTAACCTCTTTCATAAAAGCCTTAACATCTCCTACCTTGTAAAAGTCAAAAGGAACATACTCTCCGTTACGACCGGAAGTAATCGTCTTTAAATCCTCAGATGGAGTCACGTTCACCAATTCCCACAAAGGAATATAGCTAGAGTATCCTTTCGAATCCGGTTGTGTTTGCACCAGAGTCCCATGCAAAACCTCGTTTACCGTTTTCTCTTCTCCGGCAATAGTAATCGGCAGATATTGCTGATAAGAATGTAACATATTGACACTATTTTCTCTGAAAGCAGTTTTCAAAACCCGGTAAAGTTCATTATATGACACTTTGTAGAGCAATATTTTTTCTTTATTGATTGTCAAATTCAACTGATTTTCGAAAGCGATACTAGTAGGTTCTACCCCTGTCTGCATTGTTAGATTCTTTTCCATCTTACGCAACGTCCCCGCTTCCGGAGCATGGTTCTTGTTACGAGCATAAAACTCTGCCACAATATCCGGTTCACCAGTGACAAACAACTTCTCGAAGACAGTCTCAGGTGGTGAAAAAGAGACTACCGCTAACGGATAATCTGATTTTATCTTTTGATACACTTCTTCTTGCAGAACAGTGATATCTTTTACACTTTTAGCTTTAAAATAGACTTCCGCTTCAGAAGAAGAAAGTTCTCTGTCACGCTTCAGAATAAAATCCTGCTGTCCGATGGAAGCTGTATGCTCAGTAGCTTTTCCCTCCACTGCACGAAACAAGACATCTACACGACGTTGATTTTCGTCTACATGTATATTCTCATTCCAATCGATACGGGCAATCAGTTCTGTCTGCTCGATCTCAGGCATTCGTTCTTTGTCAATAAAGAAAAAGAAGAAAATACAAAGAGGAATGGAAATAATACAGAATAGTACACTAAAGGTCTTATGAGCAAATACCCAATTCACACCAGCGTCATAAAAACGATCTAAAGTATGGTCTTTAATCAGGTTATTAAACTTAAAAGAAAACCATTTCCATTTTCGGGTATTAATACTGGTACGATAAACCAACATGTACAATACTGGGAGCAGCATGATTCCGGTAAAATATGAAACCATCAGACCAACAGTTACTGAGAAAGCCTGGTCGAAAAAGATAGCTCCGGCTATGCCACTCATAAAGATCAACGGTGCAAATACAGCAATAGTGGTCAGAGAAGAACTAAGCATCGGAGTCATCACTTCGCTAGTTCCGGTAATACAAGCACGACGTAATGAATACCCCTTTTCACGGTATTGAGAAATATTCTCCGTTACAATAATCGAACTGTCAATCATCATACCCAATGCCAAAATTAATCCGGCAAGAGATATAATATTGAGAGACATACCACAAAGGTAAAAAAACACAAAACTGATGACGATAGATACCACCATACTAATTCCAATAACCAAAGGAGATTTCACATCTCCCAGAAAAAGGATGGCAACAATACAAATAAATAAAAAACCTAAAGAAAGATTTTGTTGAAGATTGGAAATAGTATAATCCAGCAATTCCGTTTGATTACGGCTAATATTGAATTCTATATCCGGATACATTTTTTTAAAACTATTCATCGTTTTAACCAAAGCATCCTTCATCTGGTCCATATTCTCATCAGCCTGTTTAATAACAGCCAATGTCACCGCACGTTTTCCACCAGACAGTGAAAACCCCTTCTCTTTGACAGGAATAATATTGATGCGGCAAAAATCTTTCAGTTGGATAATCCGATCCCCTTTCTTCAGATAAATATTCTCCACATCTTCTGGAGTACGAAGCAACGTAGAGAATTTAATGTTATATTCATAATAACCATCACGTACCCTCATGCTACCCGGTTCCACATTATTTGAAGATAAAGCAGATTCAATATCTTCAATAGAAATATCCATGATAGCAAGTTTATCCCGATCAGGAACAATTTGTACCTGTTGTTCAAGCAATCCGGTCACATCGACCATAGCAACTTCGGGTAACTGTTCGATACGCCGTTTAATAACCGTCTCAGCAAATTCACACATCTGAAGAAAAGCCCTTTGGTCGGTCGGACTATAGGAATTGTCATTTTTCAGGGTAAGACTCAGATAGAAAACAGGAATATCCGTTGCACTGGCTTTCACTACTTTCGGCCGTTCCGCCTCTTTAGGAAGATAATTCATTGCAGCATCAATCTTTTCATTCACCTCAATAAAAGCAAGATCAGTATTAGTCCCATATTCATAGGACAAACGGATAATACCTGCACCATCTCGGGATTCACTACGGATATCCTTCAAAGAAGACACCTGAAGTAACTGTTGCCGTAATGGCTTGACTAAAGTGTTTTCCAACTCACGTGCCGAAGTATTGGAAGCTGAAACCTGCACGGTTATTTCCGGTATGGCTATATCCGGCAACAAGGATATGGGCAAAGTGGAATACGTCACACACCCGATAATAAAGCAAGCTGTAAAAGCCATCAATACGGCAATGGGACGCTGTATCAGAAATTTTATCATGTTCTCAATATTTGTCGTTCTCAGTCCGTCATCTTACCATATCACAGTCACCGGAGCTTCATGCGCCAGATTCAGATTTCCGGTTACAATAACTGTATCTCCTGCCAGCAATCCATCCGTCACTCCATTCTGCGACCGATCGGATACGATACATTCCGTTGCATTCTCCAATCCGGTGTTTACGTAATTCCATTTCGCTTGTCCTGACTCCAGAGTAAAAACGACTTGTCTGCCGGAACGTAATACAACCGCAGTTTTAGGGATTACCAATTGCTCGCCTAAAGAACGGTGAACACTTACACGAACATTCATGCCACTGAAAAGTTTACCTTGACTGTTTACACTTGCTTTCACCTTTACCATCCCATTGGCATCTACTAATGGATTAATTTCAGAAACACGACCTTCGAAAGCACTTCCTCCCGCATAGGGAGTAATCACTACCTTATCTCCTTTTTGAATCAAGGAAAGTTCACTTTCCAATACCGTAAATTCGACTTCCATTCCCTTAGTATCGATCAATGTACAAAATGCCTCCGAAGTATTCGCAAGATTAAAAGGTTTGGCAAACAAGTTAGCTATCATTCCATCAAACGGAGCCACTAATGTAGCATGTTCATTTTCTCTTTTAGCCAATGCATATTGAGATTTAGTTTGGTCATATCCACTCTTTACTTTAGCCAACTTCATTACATCTGCCGGAACCTTATCCAGTTCGTCCACATTATACCCTTGACCAATAAGAACATCTTTTAGCTCAAGTTCCGCTTTCATCAATGAATTTTCAGCCTGTGACAACTTATTTTCTAAACGAAACTTGTCCAGTTCCGCCAATTTCTGACCTTTCCGTACCCGATCTCCATTCTTCACATAAATATGTGCAATGACCTCATTACTTTCAAAGCGTAACTCCGCTTTATCTCGGGAGCTTACCTTACCATTACTTACAAGTTCATGATTAAAACCTTGCTTTTGGAGGATTTGTACAGTCACTTCACTTTGTGCATCGGAAAGTATAGTAGAAATGCCTTCTTCTTTTTTATTATCCTTATTCTCTGATGATTCTTTTTTATCGGAACATGCCGTAATTATGCTTAATGCAAGACAAAGCAGCACCCACTTACATTTGTGTTTTTCCATCATTATTTATTTTATTATATCATATATACTAAATTTCGACAATAAAGGTAAGAAAAATGTGAGTAAAACACTCAATTTTTGCTGACTATTTATGACCAATGTTGCTTTTGTTCTAAAATTGTCCATTTCATCGTTTTTATTATCTTTTCTTCAATTTCTCATTTTATCGAAAATCATATATAAATAAAACGGAGATCTCTTTTTCCATCCATTAATAACCCCAATATATAACTATCAAAAATAGAATACGAAGCCTATTATATTTTCTTCATTATCCGCTCCCTGCGTATTTAATCTATACTTCTTTGCGATAAATACCCAATAGATCGACTTCACAAAAACAAATTCTTTTGGTAACGTTCCCCAATAGTTAAAATTCAATTGTCTATATAGAATTTAGGATAAAATTAAGCCATTTTTTTATGTTATTCACTCTTTTATTTATCTTCTTTTCTGTAATTCTATAAATTCCTGATAAACTACCACACCTAAAATAGACTAAACTTCTTCTTCAAATTTATAGAAGGAAGCTATTTTTGTTTTATCAATTTTGCCTTCACTAAATAGTCTTCTTTCCATCAGAAAATAGCTTTCTAATGCTGCTCCATATAATATTTTTCCGTTTCCACTACAACCCATTTCATCTGCAATATATCCACTGTATTTCTATTCCGTATTTATTCACACCCTCCTAATGAATAGCAATCGGAATAAGATGTTGATATTATCAAAATTCTGTTCTAGCACTTACAATCAGTCCACTAGATCGAGTTCACTCCAAATATACAATTAAGACTCTATATCTGCCTTTAGCGTCACTTTATACATTTTCTCGGTAGTATTCATTTTAATTATAGTATGCAACTCTTGTTCTCCAAGCTTATCTTTTGTACTATAAATCAACACAAGTAATGTAGAATCACCCACAGATACAATATCATTTGATAAAAAGTAATCTGTACACGAACAATCAGGATTAATTCCCTCTATCTTAAGAGGATATTTTCCCACATTATATAATATAAATTTAGCTTTTAATACTGTATCAGCAGGAACAACTCCAAAATTCACAACTTTTCCAGAGAATTTAACTTGAGATATTGAATCAAATGTATGATTAAGTCCTACATCAATAGGTAGTATAGGTTTCTCCTTACTCGGTTTAGTTAATGCAAATAGAATACTAATTATTGAAATAAACATTATTAATAAATAGATAAAATATTCTTTTATTCTTCTCATATTCATAATCTAAAACGATATATAATTAACGAATCATCATTTTCATCTAATTTTGGCACTATATACGAATAATAATAAGGATCAATATACCCCATCACACGAAGATCTTTAGGAACTTCTATATCTCCAATTAATTTACCTTCATAATATATTTGAAGTCCATCATTCTCTCCTGTTTTTCGATAAGAGCGAAATAACGTCTGAGTCTCGTCTACAAACTCTAACCAATAATAATGCCCTTTGGTTTGTCTCTCTTTTCTATAATTACTCCGACATGTTTTATAATCATAAATAGATAAATAATCTAAATTCATTTCATTACCTTGAAAACCATAAGTGGCCAACGGATTATAATCAGAATCATAAACATATATTAAAGAATCCACTTCATAACTAACATAAAAATTACCTTGTTTATCAATATCAAAACGCGTTCCAAGAAAAACAACATGCTTATTCAGATCTTTTAAATAACTATTCGGATAACCACTAGCCAACAATCTCCCATCCATATTTTTTCTAAAATCAATTTCCCAAATATGGCGACAACTCTGTAAATATTGCTGGGTTTCCTCCAAGTAATTAAATTCTGGATGTTCAGAATATACATTCATATAAAAACAATCACCATAGCTACGGCAAACCATATCATTATATTGATTAGTATACGTCATTGACGATTCAACCAAATTAGGGCGTTTTTCTCGATTAACTAGAAATACTTTATCCAACATAAAGTTTGGATTAAATAAATGTACGTCCAAATTATACCCCATAAGTAATAATTCTCCCGTTGGTAAAAAACTTTGTGCAGCAATCCTACCAACTTGAGTTTCAGAAGGCCCACCTCCTAATCCTAAATGAGTACTTTTCAGATGACCACATGTATCAAAAAATGTTACAGTACAAAAGTGTTTATCAATAAAAACAATATCACCCGATGGAGAGATACATGATTCTCCAAAAGAAGATGTATTTATACTATCTAATAATAAAGTCTGGAGAACAAGATTATCATATTTCACATCTTTTACATTAAATACTTTTGCACAACTAAATGCATCTTGCCTTTTTCCACACCCTACTATAAGTAAAAAAGAAAAAAGAAAAATAATTAATTTCATAATAATATATTTTTAATAACAGGACTAGTATAAAGCTACCACTTCTAAAGTCGCTTCAAATAAACATATGTCAACTAAATATAAAATATTCTACTTATTCAATTACTCTATAAATTAATAATACGAATCAGTAGTGTATTCCACGACTGTATCATAAGTAATACAAACGCCCTTATCGTTTAATTACTAGCTGGATAATAAAACAAATATTCGATATCTACACCTAAAGTATTACTATATACAATAGAAAAATTTTATCGCACCATCTATTTATTTGTCAACTAGAAATCAATAACAACTACTAATTCGCATTAATAACTAGTTTAGTTACAGTTTCTATCGTATTCCCAACATTTAATATTTGTTCCTCCTGCGCACTTTGAGGAACCATTATTATTTGCTGCACAATTATTATCACTCGCTAAAGCACAATAACAAGTTATATGATCTCCTGTTTCATCATTAGCCAATGCATCTAATTGGTTTAAAACAACATCTCTAAAATCATCATTTTTAGATCCTTTCCAAACATTAATGCTAATAGAAACCAAAACACACAAAACTGTTAAAATCATTAAAACCTTATTCTTTTTCATATTTCTATTTAAAAATTATTTATTAAACTTTAAACATTCTGCATCTATCCTTTCAACAGAACCGCAAAATATATTTGCTACCATATTCAATATTACTATTTTTCCGCTATACCTCCTTTTTTACAGGGTTTAGGAGCAGATGATAAGCGGTTCAGCAAGATCAAACAGTCATCACCTTGCTCCTTTTTAACATAATTATAATTCTCTTTCAGCTTATACTAATACCATAATATTGGTTAATCATTAAACAAATAAGATAGTTTACCTCACATTAGACAAATAACCGTATTTCCTTGTGTTGAATATATTGGATTATTAAGAAACAATAATTTCCCAATACTAACATTCTTTCAATATAAGTGCTTATTCTACTTTCTCTGTAAGAGAATAAAAGAAACAACATAATATATATTCATCATTTGTTTCGTCACTGTCCTATATGTTTTTATTCTCTTCCTCTTCTTATAGATTCAGATTCTTATGATTTCTGTATCATTTCGTCGATAAAAGTAGGCGATAAATGCGGAATCGCAAAGGATTTTGGCTGACCATTTCGGACCAAAGGTGTTTTTTATAAAAATACCCCCTTGATGACTATTTATTTTATCAACATAAGACATAATAACATTTAGTCTCTTTACAATCAAACATCTTTTTATAGTTCTTCCACCGAATAAGGTTTCTTTATTTTTCTAGTTAATTAAATTATTATCAAAACCCAGTTAGCTTCACTCATCTATTTTATATTATCTAAAATTCCGTTCAACTTATAACGATAAAGCAACGTAATCTGATACTTAAAATTACCATCTATATCAAATATGCATAAGACATTTCCTTCTTCCGAACCATCATTACTCTTTAAACAGAAAAATAAGTTACTATAAGAAGCTATTCCTAAAAAACAACATTTCAAATTCGAATTACACAAACCTTGTTGGTCTTTGTTTGAGCTCACAATAAGTATAGAGGTACTATTTTATTTTCTTTAGTAAGACACAACAGTTCCAATCTATCCATATAATTATAAACCAATAAAATATGATCTTCTATTACATCAAATTCATAGTCAAATGTATATAGGACTTGCTCCCTCTGTTTAAAGACAACAGAAAGCAGCATCATTAAGACAAAATCATTCATCTGAATCATCTCGGAAGATATTATTAAGGAAGAAACTTAATTACTATTTTCCTCATTATTATTCAGTGAAACTACCAGTTTCTTAACCTCTTCCCGCATCTCTTTCACCGCTGTAGACTGAACTTTAGGTTCCTTTGTCAGCACTATTTCCGCTATACTTTTCAATTTCTCCAATTGCCTGTATCCGGGTTCCGCATAAAGTTTCGCCAACAAATAATAAGGATAAATCCGGTTAGGTAACCGATGCGTAGAACGTATTAACCATCCTTCCGCCTTTCCATACTCCCCTTCCGCCTGATAGTTCTTACCTATTATATTTAGAACCATCGGATCATTACAATACACAATTGCTTCTTCAAGTATTTTTGTCGAGCTTTCGTAATCTTTCAACTTATGCAAACAATGCCCATATTCAAAAAGGAAAGCACCATTACTATTTAACTCCGAATATAATGATTCATAACCCTCTTTGGCAGCCTGATAAGCGCCTATTTTATAAAGCATCTTGCAGCTAGACCATCTTTTACAAGCATCATACCAATTATGATTCCAATAAAATGTCCCCCACAACGTAATCATTACGGTAAATAATAGCATATAAAAACGTGAACGCCCCACAATACAGGCTGCCAACAGAAAATAAAATGCCACTGCAAAACCGGGAATTTGCATAGGATAAGAAAAACATGCGAATATTAAAACAGAAATCACACCACCACAAATACTGAAACGTTTTTCGGTAACACCTTTCCAAAGGCCAAAACTTATTACAAACAACACTACCAACAAGAAAGGAATACCTTGTTCCACAGCAACCTGCAAATACTCATTAAAAGCATATTCCGGACTCCCGGCTACCAATTCTTCCGTTTCAGAGTAATTTGCATTGGCAAAATATTTTTCCTGAGCTCTTCCGTATGCATAAGTGAATCCATTTGAACCATATCCCATTAATGGCTTTTCTGCAATAGCAACACTAGTAACCTTCCACATCAATAGCCGTCCATTAGCTGAATCAGCTTTTAAAAAGAAAAGAGCATAACCGGAGGCTGACACTACTACTCCCCCAATGACAGCAACCAGAAACACCCTTTTCTTATATTTTTTTACTATCTTTCTCAAACGAGTTCCCCATGAATAATGTGCTCCATATACCCATAATCCGGAAACGACCGTTGCCAACCATGCGGAACGACTCATTCCTGCGGGCAAAACACAGATAATCAATAAGATTACACCTAAACTTACATAATATTTCCCTTGTTCAATCCATTCACGGTTAGCCTTATCTTTCAACAATAGCCATTCTCCCAAACAAACAGGAAATACCATCGCCAAATAACCTGAATAAGGTCCCGGGTTATAAAATGACCCCGTCAATGCAAATAATGAATGGTGAGATCCCACCTGACCATATATTTGCCCTAATCCCCATATAGCTTCAACACCACCCAGTAAAATTAAACTCCAAACAACTGAGCTATAGAATCTATCTCTCTTTCTATCATTTATACTAAGAGAAAAAAGAGAACATATTGCAAATACGACAGCCATTCTACTGAGCCACATCTTTTGATATGACATTTCTCCTGTATCAAAATAATCCGGAGAAACTAACACTACTCCCAAAAGTGACATTACCCCTATGAACACTACCAGACTAACAACAAATCTCAAACTAATCCAACTAGTAGTGTTTATACAATACATTCTCTCTTTCATAATTTAAGTTAAGGTTTATGGTTATATATCTATAAAATCATGGAAACATACTATTTATTTAGCATCTCCGCTAAGTTTGACCAAAAATGGAGCATTCTTCGCATTACAATACACCGTAATAGTTTTATTAAAATGCTCTGGATGTCCCGCCTGATAATATACTTTAATCGGTATCGATTTACCTGGTGAAACAGGTTGCTTATCATACTCCACAACCGTACATCCACAAGATGTTACCATTTCATTTATCACTAAAGGATTCTCTCCCGTATTGGTGATTTGAATTTCCCTTTGTTGTTTCGCGTTCCAGGGAAACTCTCCGAAATCCAAATGAGTCTCAGATAAAGTAGCAGTTGTCAATTGCCGATTATTCACCCCATTAGAATATCCCTCCTTACCTGAAATAATACTCATATAAAGCTCCTTCACTTTCGAGTTATTTATTGGATTACCCATAGCAATCACTTTATTCTGTTCATCTAACAAAAAAGTCTGAAACATCGCCTCCGAAGGAAAATGGTTCAATTCGTTGATAGAATCCTGTTCATCTATACAAACCGGATATTTAAACTTATCAAATAGCAGAACCCGACGAATCTCATTCCGACTCTTTGGATGAAAGTAAAACAAAAAGCGCACAACATCAGGATATAAAGAATCAACATCAGCTATATACTTCTGCCATTCGTTCAGTTTCAATTTGCAACTGATACATCCAATTGAATCAACATAAGAAAACACCTTATATTTACCTCCTGTCGGAGAAGCAACCGTATCATTTCCTTGTATTGAGAATATTGGATTATTAGGAAACAATATTTCCCGATGCTCCCATTCTTTCAATATAGATGCTATATTCTCCTTTCTACTATCTCCGCAAGAGAATAAAAAGAATAACAATAGCATAATACTATACTTCATCATTTGTTTCGTCACTGTCCAATACATTTTTGTTCTTATCCTCTTCTTATAGATTCAGACTCTTATGTAATTTCCATATCATTTCGTCAGCGAAAGTAGGCGATAAAAGCCAAATCGCAAAAAATTTTGGCTGACCATTTCGGACCAAAGATATTTTTCTCTAAAACCGCCCCTTTAATGACCTTTCTTTAATCAACTAAGACATAATACTGTACAGTCAAACATCTTTTTGATAGATCTTCCACCTCCGCCTGATAATTCACACCCAGACACAATCCACCGTCATAGAATCCACCTTTTAAAATCTCAATAAAAGAAAAGAGCATAACCCAGAAGCAGCCATTCCATTTTCCCCCAATAGCAACAACGGGAAACACTCTTTTCATATTTTTCAAACTAATACCGGCAATAGCTAAAAAACGAACTATTATTGCCATCCCAATTCCAATCCTATTCTATTTTCTTCATTATCCGATTCCAACGCGTTTTATCTGTATTCCTATTTTTCGAATACCAGATTCGAGTTGCTTTTCCGACAATATAATCCTCCGGCAACATTCCCCAATAACGGGAGTCTTTTGAGTTAGCCATCTTATCACCGGAAACAAAATAATAGTTTTTCAGGAAACGATATTCATGTATCACACTATCCCCCAATAATACCTTACCACCTTTAAGATACATTTTTTTCTTCTGCTCCCAACCAACCAATTGCCTGTAAAGAAGAAAACTGGTGTCATTCATTAATACACATTGTCCCTCTTTAGGAATAACCAACGGACCGAATTCCCTGATATTCCAGTCCAAGCGATTATCATTCGGAAAAGTTTTAGTTACAATACCCCATTTCCCCGGATCTTCCAAATCGGCAAGTTCGAGTTGAGCTTTCCTATTGCCCAAAATATCATTACAGCCACGTATTTCATAAAGTCCGCTCCTTATTTCAAGGGTATCTCCCGGCAGAGCAATACATCGTTTCACAAAATACCGCATGATATCCATATGGACATAATTCCATTTCTTACGATATGGAAAATTAAAAACCAACACATCATTCCGCTTTAAATCTCCAAAGGCCGGAAGTCTGTAGATTGGAACCTCTTCATTCTTTAGAGAGGCAGATACATCAAACAAACGTGCACCAAGCACCAACTTGTTTACTAGTATAAAGTCACCATCCCGCAAAGTAGGCTCCATCGAATCAGAAGGGATTTTGAAAGAAGCGAAACAAAAAAGTTGAAGAAGGAACAAGACAACGCAAAAGCAACTTCCCCAAAACAATATATTCAGGACAGCATTTAAAAATCTCTTTATGTAATTCATTCCGTTATTCATCGCTTCTTCTCTGTAACTCTAACAGTTCCTGATAAGCTATTAAACCTAAAACAGACTTCACTTCTTCCTTATTTGCAGAAGGTATCTGTTCGACAGGAACCTCCCGTTGTTCAACTGTTACTTTCTTCAATGCTACAGAATCGTTTTGCTTCTCAACTGTTATTTTCTGCTGCTTCGTTACTATATTCACCAAAAAATTCCCCCATTGAGACACAGCATTCCAATGTCTTTCGGCATAATCAAAAGATTTTTCTGCTTTAACCACAGCCAAAGTCATCATCATCATATCAGAAGCCATTTCTATTGCATAGTCATTGACACTCTCCTGATGAATAGCAATTGGAAAAAATCCAATATCAAAAGGAGGAAATTGCTTACGCCAATGTCCACTTTCACAGCAATCAAAGACTGGTTTCAAAAGACCTTTCATCCAATCAATACGTTCGTAAAACAGTAAATAAGGATAGCTGCCAAAAGCATCGCGCACCCTACCAACGATATTGCCATAGCACAACAATTCACCATCCGGAGCGACCGAGATTCGGCGAGTAGACATAAAGTTACGATAAAATGGAAGCATTTTATCGGCTTTAATACTACTTTCTTCCAGTAATAGTTTATGTAAATAATAGGAATCTACTTCATTACACTTACGTTGCAACGACTGATACTCGTTACCCATATTTCTCAGAGCATCTTTTATACCCATTTTTTTACCTTTTTCCCAATAGCAAGGCAGATTCTCACCAAAATATTGTAAAACCTCTCCTTCTTTATATCCTAAAAGAAGCACACCATTATCCTTGCCGTTTCGCATCATATTCTTCTGTGACAGGATAATACGTCCATCCTTATAGGCCGATTGCATATCATCTTCCGACTTCATCGCTATGTACAAACTATCTCCCTGTATGATCTTCCAACCTTCCTTTATTGACTCTTTTATTCTAACCCGGTCAAACATCCATTCCATATCCAAATCGAACAAGATTTCAACATTGTGCTGCTGACCGTTTTTAGATATAACCTGATAAGAAATGAATCCTGCCGGACAACCCATAAAATCGCTGTTCTGCAACAAAGCAGGTGAAACAAAACTCAATTGAAGTTCCACTTCGCCGCATTGGAATTTGTAATGCGTTTGGGTAGCTTGAATATCGACTGATGTTAATTGAGCAGTAACAATATCCTTATATTCCTTATTTTCGACATATATTCCGTAGTCCAATAACGCTTTGTTAGCAATGTCATAGCAATGAGCGGCAAGCAGATTATCTCCTTCTCGCAACTTCTCAACAATCGTATCCGGAAGTTGTCGGCAACCGACTATTCGGTCAGTATAATCAGAATGAACCACCTCGTCACCATTAAGATAAATAGTAGCAATATCATCACAAAGGAACCGAATATACAATTTTCGGTCATCTAACTTCTCTTTATCCAATTTTACATTTCTGCGGACAAAGATATTATTAACATCCCAAAAAGTGTTAGTCACATACCAAAGCCCCTCCGTCCCGAAAGCAGCTCTTCCCTCCTCCCAACCGGTATCATTATATTCAGCTTTTTTCCAATCATCTTCCGGACACAAGAAAGAATACTTTCCCGTCCAACCGCAACTATCTCCCGCCAATGGAGCCAAAGCTTGAATACGCAATGAGTCACCTCCCATAAAACGATAGCCTTTTCCATCTATATATATTATTCCAATTAAAGGAAATTCCTTCTTTTGGGCAAACGAAGGTATTGATGATACAAAGTATCCCCTGAAGCTTCTATAGAAAAAGCCGGTGCCAAAGAAAGCAATGTATGCCGTGGCGGATGAATATTGCTTGCTATGACTTCTTTTCTCTCCGGTGAATCACAGGCTGTCAGCAGACAAATGACATACAAACATACCACTAGTAAACTGCTGCTACAGTTTAACGAGTGACCATTATAGTTTATGTTTTCTTTCATTTCCATACTTGACGACCATTTTCGTAAACAAATATTCTTTCCTGTACTCCACGTGTACGATTATGCAATAATAAAATCGCATTTCGCGGAATATTACGATACACCAGAGAATCTGTAGTCGCTTTCACTATACCGGCAGATTTCCAGTTACCATCACAATAACACAACTCAAAATTATCTCCCGGACGGATATAATTATCACGGTTGGCAGGAGTATAAACAATCTTATCCACCTGCATCGGTTCGCCAAAGTCCAATCCGGTCCAACCACCGTCATTTTCCAGATAATCAAAACAAGTCCACGTTTGACCATCGAAAGCGTTCGGATATTCATGGCTACCATCTTGTTGGTAACACCCATAAGTACCTATTGCTTTCCCCTTTAACGGAACGGTATCATTAACTCCATAAAAAGCAATCTCGGCAATCTGACAATGAGTATTTTTATAACCGAAATATCTGATATAACGGTACTTCTTGTTATTCCAACTCTTTACTGATGTGTACAAGCGTTTAGGTTTTTGTTGAATAATAAACAAGGTGTCTTTCTCAGCAAAGTCAGGACGGTTACTCCCCTCAAACACGCCACCAACAAGTCGATCTCTAAATAAAAACTCTTTTTCTAGTGGAAATTTAGAATATAGTACCACCTCTTCGGTATCTTTTCCACAAGAATAAAAATGCAGTTCATTTGTCATCCTGTCTATATAGAAAGGATCTGTTATATAAGACAATGCCCCATTATCATAAGTAGCCACGCGAAGGATTGCACCTTTACGTATATCTTTAAATACTAAATTATCCACATCATATTCCGTCCAATCGGCGGGAACCCATTTTTCCCGATCAGTAATACATAGGTATGCTATTTTTCCTTTCGCCTTATCTTTGCAGATCTTAGATGAAGGGATCTTCAGTTCCCTCATATAATAGCGCGCATAGGTATAAGTTACATCTTTAAATTTGGGAAGTTTCCAAAAGGGATATAACTCTGTGCTAAGACTAGCCATTTTATTATATAACTCCTTGTTTGCACTAAAAGTAGAACGATAAACTTTCACCGCATCATCATTATTATACCAGCCATCCTTACAAACATAGACAAAAGAATTGGGAAATTCTGTTTTATAATCTCTTCCCTGCTTATCCCATGCAGTCAGCCAGAAATGGCCCGCATTAGCAAGATCACATCCCAATATAAAATCCATTGCACAGGGAATGCCCAAAGCCCGGAGTAAATACATGCCAAAATCTGACCGATCCCTACACGTACCGGTCATGTAAGGAACATATTTCGGACCTATATGACCAAAAGAATAGGGTGATACTGTTGAATTACGAGTGAATTTATCCGGCAACCTACTTATCAGATAATTGGCAGCGACTATTGGATCCTCTTTATCCAGTTTGTCCGACATACGCAAAGAATCAAGTAACGGATTATAGGTATTATAATACTCTTCACGCCAATAAGTCAAAGATTCATTATCAATACGATACGGCAGAATATATTCACAAAAAGTATCAAATGACACATGCTTTGTCCAAGGCTGTTCTTGCCATACTTTAAACGCCCACTCTATATTATTACATAAATAGGCGGAATCCACCTCTTGTATATCACATTTTTTTTCCAGTTCACCTATTGGTCCAAAAACTTGTTTCACTGAATCTGATATTTGTTCAGGAGATCTTTTTGGAAAGTCCTTCAGCCAAACATAGAATATTTTATAATTTTCTAACTGTTCCCCGTCAGTATACTTGTAATACGACATATTCTGAATTAGAAAGCAGGCAGCCTTATATTTAAGACTATCAGATGGATCTTTCTGGTAATAACGAAGTACTTTTTCCAATTCATACCGATTGTCTCCAGCTAATTGTAAGGAAACCTCCAATGGAGATATTGACTCTTCTTGAGTAGTCAATAAATCCATAATCTGCCATCCTAATACGATAAGTAAGACTATTAGGACCAAATGAAATCCATAGCGTTTTAACATACTTTCTTATCAACCTTTATTTTGCATTGTATCTTTATAATAAGACTAATTATACACATTCAGTACTTTTATCGTTTTTATATGAATCATACTATAGTTTATCTTAAAATTAGAAGAAAGGAGTAAGCTGAATACCACCAATACTTTCCCTCTCAGAGGTAATAAACAGCTCTCCCCTTTCTAATATTTTCTTATAATCTCTTTAATATATAATTCATATTACTTTCCATAGTATTCAACTTTGATGATAAATATCATATCTTTTCGGATGCGAAAGTAAGCGATAAAACAGCAATTACCAAAAGAGATTACTGACAAATTCGGACCACGCCTATTTTATATTAAAAACCACCATTTCATCGACAGATGAATAAGAATAAAACCCAGTCATTTTTCATTTTTTTATAAGATAAGATTGATGAAAAATTGATCCTATCTCACCACTTAATATAGAACAAGGAGCATATATGATGTGGAATAGATCCGGCAAAATCCATACCCCATCAATATGCTCCTTTAAAAAACAGTTATTATCTACCACTACTCCTAACCAAAGCGAAATTTCACTATTGGTTGGTCGTTATTTACATCCGTTGCTAAAATAGTTTTTGTAGCTTCATCAACCCAAATACCAGTTATGGAGTGGTCCAGTATATATTTGCATAATGGTTCCCCTTTCAGATCGAATACATATATATATTTACCTCCTTCTGGAAGACGACCATTATTTTTTGCCAATTCTTTAAAAGTAGTGCCATTAAATACAGCATAAATAGCACTATCCGTCACTTGCACATCACTAAATCCCTTAATTCCTATAGGTATTCCATACCCTCCGGAAACTTGAAATTCAGGTTCACCATGTTCACCTATACGAACAATATGAGTAGTATCTTTTAAATTATAGACTTCTACAACTTCTCCCAATTGAGTAACAACTGCCAACACACCATTTTTGGAATTATAATCTAGAAAACTGCGCCAAGCTTGAGCTAAAGCCGGACGTGCATATTGCATCGCCTCTTCATTATCAGATGGAATCTCACCTATCTTATTCACAAGATTCCCTTTACGATTCACCCAACATAAACGTTTTTCACCCGAATAGTCTGGAATAATGAAAATAGTATCATTATATATAGCGAAATCAAGAGGTCTTAATAAATCTCCATCCAATGTCACCGCTTCATCTCGAAGAAGTGAATCACAGGATGGAGAAAAAACCAACCTAGTTAATTCTTTTTTATTAGCATCTAATGTCCACACTGCATGTTTACCAAATCGTACATTCTCCAGAGATAACATATCAGAAGGGGAATCGCCACGTCTTCCAAAAGAACATAAATACTGAAAATCAGGGTATTGAAAGAGGTGACCATAATAATCGAAACCATGTAAATCCATTATAATAGCTCTATCTCCTTCTATATGAATCCTAAAAGGATAACGAAGCAAAACAGAATCAAGTTCTATAACTTCTCCTATTATTTCTTTTTCTTGCGGAAAATCAGCATAAGGATATATGTTCTCAGAATATTCCTTCTGCTTTATCCCACACGAAACAAAAAAAAAGAGGAAGAGGAGGCTAATACTATTTTTCAAGACTATACCCAATACCATAACGTTCAACCTTTTTATGATCTATCGGACAATCAACATCTCCTATTCCAACGCATCTCAAAATTTGTGCTCCTTCATCAGAAGCCAATGCTTCTACATTATCTAATAACAATAAGCTTGCTTTATCTTGACTATTTTTTTTAGTATTCCAAACAGCCACAAAACATATAAATAAAAAAACAAAAAACATTTTCATATTAGTTCACTTTTTTAATATTAAAATTAATTACGGTACGAAGATAGAGAAGAGAAGACGATATACCAAAAAAAGAAGCTGACCATTTCGGACCAACTATATTTTCTCTTATATCCCCCCTTTTCATCGGAGTATTTCAAAGTTAGTTAATAGAAACTTTATTAAAGAAGCAATTGATAAGTAGTCGATGTATTCCTATTTATGTCTATTGATGGCTCTACCTTCTGAATACAAGAACGCAAACGACCTATTGATTTATGAAGACGGTCATTTATAACTTTACCACCCCATAGTTCTTTCATTATACTTTCATCCGTCAAAATATAATCATGCTCTTTAGCTTTAAGAAAAAGTTCCAGCAATTGACATGATTGAGGCTGAAGCTTTTCTTGTCCGCCTCCCAATTTTTCTATTTTTTGTAGTCCAGCATAAAACACAACATTATCATGCAAAACATATGATCGTATAGGAGTATTAGCCATTTCTTGCACTACTTCTATCACAGGAACTTCTACTACTTCTTTTTGTCGCATCGATTTCATCCTCACTATAACATTTATGCTAATTTTGTAAATCACATACACACAAATAACATACAATAATAAATAAAACAGAATCTCAATATACATCATCTCCCATAAAGAATAATGAAGATAACCCATAATCTCTATTTCACAAGCGTAGCCAATATAAATAGTAAAAACTAGATTTGACGGTGTATACCATGGACTCTGAGAAGAATTACTAACTTTTACTTTACCGTCCTTATCCAATACAGAAATGGATAATGCAACTTTAAGATATTTATCAGATCTCCTTAGATATTCCTTCCAAATTTCATTCAAAGAATCAGTGTTTAAAGGAGTTTCTTCAAGAGTTAATGAATGTAATAAACGGACATTTATATCAGTTGTTATATTCATACGATGTTTCACAGGATCAAGCCGATACCAATGCATTCCAGACTTACCTCCAATACAAACAGAGTCTGGTAAATCGGCAGTTAAAGGAGTTACTCCATCATATTTAAATGAAAAAGTTTTTTCTAAGTTTCTACTTTTAAATTCAAAATCTAATGCTTTAACAAAAGCATCCTTTGCTTTTTGCTGAACTTCAAACTTCTTTGATTCATAAGTAACTCTGCAAGCAATACAGAAAACAATTCCTCCAAGAGTAATTGTTACAGTTAACAGGATAATGCTTATACGCTTCATAATGTTTATCTTTATGCTATTTTGTGACGCAAAGATAACACTTAGTAATCAATTTTAGTCAAATCCTATCAAACAAAAAACATCAAGTGTACTGAATATGATTAATCATATTCAGTACACTTGGAACAAATACAATAAAATATTTGACCATTAACACCATATTTTTGATAACTAACTTATTTCCATTTTAGCTTAGTTTCCTAAAACTTGAAACTTTCCTTTGGAAAATGATATTAGCATTCATTTATCCTTCAAAACATATATAATTTATTTATAAACTATAGTTATCGAATACAAGTATCATTCCAACAAAATTAAAAAATGAAAAACTATATATCTCCAAAAATGGGTGACTATTTGCGACCAAATATTTTTCATATAAAAATGCTCCATTTCATCGAGGCATAAAACTATTCAATTCTAGACAATAAGTCAAACAAAAAGCTGATAAGTATCTAAATTTTCTCTCTCAATACGAATAGGAAAATCTGTCATCAAATAAGTTCGCAAGCGTGCAACCGCCTTATGTACACGTTTTAGATGACCAGAACCATCAGGCCATAACGTATTCATTATTTCAGCATCTGTCACTATATAATCTTTAGAATTTAAAAATAATTCAAGCAATAAAGAAGCTTGCAATGGTATTTTTTTCCTTTCGCCATCTATCTCAATAACTCTTTGTTCGGCATAAAATATAAAATTTTCTCGTAAAGCATATGAATTTACGTGAGGTCCATCACTTTCTTTCACAAAAACTGGTATATGTACCTCTTTTATTTTGACTTGACGCAATGTTTTAATTTTAGTCAGCATATATGACACTATAATATATGCTGCAAAAATAGAAAGAACATAGGATAATAGATAGATTAAAATCCACCACCCTAAAATAGACCATATCGAATAATTTATAAAACCTGTTACTTCTATCTCAAAAGCATATCCAATATAGGTAATAAACACAGGATTAATCTTATTACACCAGGCACTATTAACAGTTGTGGTCACCGTCGTTACATGATGACGATCTAAAATTGATAACCTTAAAGCCGATTGTGAACATATTTTCTCTTTCAATAATAGTGCCTTCCATATGTGATTAAGCGAATCTGGCTGAATTGGATTTTCATAAAAAACACCTGATTGTAATGCACGTAGTTCCACATCATTCGTAGTACTATTATTATGCTTTTCAATATAAAATTTAAAATAGTGCTTTCCTGTTTCGTCCATTATATAAACAGAATCAGGATATTCAGTTTTTAATAGAGATGCGGTAGTCGAATTTGAATGCATAGGCATATTAGGAATATTCCGGTTCCTCATTTCTATATTCAATGCCTCTATAAAAGTTTTCTTTGATTTCGCTTCAAACTCCAAAAGCTTTGAATCATAAGACATTTTGCCGATCCATCCCCAAATTAGTCCTAATACGATTATTATAGCTACAAATATATATCGTTGTATTAACATTACCATTAAATTTTATTTCAATACAAATGTAACATTTTCTACTTTACGTCTTACTCAAAATATCCATTTTATTAATTATAAAATACTGAAAAAGGATATTAATAATCATATCACCACAATAAATTAAACAAGAAGCTAATAAGTATCTAAATTTTCTCGTCCAATACGGATGAGAGAGCCAGTCATTAAACTCGTTCATAAACGTACCCGTAACAATCATGGGGAGGAAATGATTAAACCTGCACTTCAGAGATTGTTTCTAAAGCTGATCGCATGATTTTAAAGTTCTCACAGGAAGAACTCTGATTTATGAACGTCAAATAGAGGAATGCTACGAACAAATGAGAGAAATCTACAACTCATATTTTACACCAGAGATAGAACTCTTGGAAACAATTCGGGGAATAAAGCAGAATACTGCTATGAGAATCATTGCAGAAATAGGAAGCGATATGAAAGCATTTCTTACAGCTTCCGCTATTGTCGAATGGGCAGGGCTAAAAACTAAAAATGAAGAAAGTGCAGGAAATATCAAAGGAAAAAAGACATTGCGCGGAAATAAATATTTAAGAATTTTACTTATTCAATGCACACAGGCGACTTGTAGAACTAAAGAATCCAAGTTCTTTTATAAATATAAACTCTCTCGAAAAGAATGAATCATAATAAGGTATTGCTAGCTAATACCAGAAAACTATTGGCAATCATTTGGAATATATTCAATAAGAAACAGTCGTACACAACCAAAACTGTGGAAACGTAAGACTGTTTAATAAAAGCAAATCTAGTTAAGAACCTTATTTGTGGTGAAAAAACATTCTTGCAAACTAGTAACAAAATTACATCTGGACATAAAAATGGGTTTGAGATAGAAAGCTCGAAGAGAAAATTAATATATGACTTTCAAAGGCACTGTCCATAATTTTGTGTAAATAGAAAACTACAGGATTCTGGTTTTATACTTGAATCCTGTTTTCAAATATAGTAATAAATTGGTTAAATATCAATGCCCAATTCCAAATAGGTTGATCCCATTTTTTTTCGATTTCATTAATGGCCAGATAGATAGACTTTTTCAGGGCATCATCATTTGGGAATGATAGTTTGTTTTTGGTGTACTTTCTAATCTTCCCATTCAGATTTTCAATGAGATTAGTGGTATAGATAATCTTTCTAATCTCGACGGAGAACTCAAAGAATACGGTCAGTTCTTCCCAATTATTTCTCCATGAGCGTATCGCATATGGATATTTAGCACCCCATTTTTGCTCAAAGTTATCCAACTCCATCTCTGCTGCTTCTTTAGTAGGTGCATTATAGATGTTCTTTAAATCGGCAGTAAACTCCTTTTTTTCTTTCCAAACGACATAGCGACAGGAGTTTCTAATTTGGTGTACCACAAATATTTGAGTAGTAGAGGGCGAAAATACTCTCTTGATGGTTTCCGTAAATCCATTCAGGGGATCAGACTGTAATCAGAATATCTTCTACACCACGGGCTTTGAGATCTGTTAAAACGCCCATCCAAAAAGCAGCACTCTCATTTTTGCCAATCCACATACCCAATACTTCTTTCAAGCCTTCCTTATTCAGACCTCCACATAGGTAAACAGTCTTGTTGCCGTTTTTCCTGACTTTGAATACAATGCCATCCAGACAATCATATATAAACTTTCCAAAGGCTGATTTTGCCACTCTGTTGCAGCCTGGCTGACTTTATTGGTGATAATGGAGATAGCAGAGGTAGATAGATTAATACCGTATATTTCCTGTATCTCCGACTCAATATCAGTGACGCTCATACCTTTGGCATAAAGAGAGATGGCAAGACGTTCAATAGATAAGCCACGGGATTGATACTTAGGAACGACAATAGGCTCAAATTCACCTACCCAATCACAAGGAACCTGAATAACAGATTCCCCCATTTCTGTTTGAATCTGCTTCTTATAACTACCATTGCGGGAGTTACCACTATGATTTCCTTGATTGGAGTGTTTCTCATAACCTAAGTGGTTATCCAGCTCTGCTTCCAACATTTGCTCATAAACACGAGTATGGAGCTCTTTCATGAAAATAGTCACATCTTCACCTGTTTGAAACTGAGATAGGAACTCTTTACTTAAAAATTCTTTCAGAATGTCCATAAAATCTGATTTTTACAAAGTTAATACATAAATAAAAAACTACGAGATAAATCCCGTAGTTTTCTATTTACACAATCAGATGGAGAGTCCCCTTTCAAACAAAGGGTAGTGGGAAGCAAACGCACTCTTTTTATAGAGGAAATATACAAAATAATTCAATATTTTCTGGTTAATTTAGTATTCGCAAACAATCTTCCTTCATCGTCATATTTACACGTATCTATTTATACCACAGTCTAATATAATGAAGTAGCTCTTTTGATAGTCTCATTTATATATATACTTACTCTATCAAAACTTTTTTTTACTAAAAAATGTAGGTAGCAAATGCTCCTTCATCATATCTAGCTATTCAACAGTTAGTTATCAAAAGATATGACGAAGTAGGAAAGTGATTTCATTTGCAAAATAAACACTCTTTTTCGAAAAAAAGATCGTTATATTTGCATCTAAACATCTCAATGTTTAAAAAAAACATTTAAAAGAATAAAAACAATCTTCCTATAGATTTAAATCATCGCTACTTTTGCTATAACTGACTACTCTTTTGCTATAATCGAATGTCCTTTACTATAGATCAAGAGTTCGATTGCGAAAGATTGACTATATAATTTTACTTAATCAACCACTCCATTTCAGGTATATCTTTCGCTCAACTTAAGTATATCTCTCACCCAACTCAAGTATATATTTCACCCAATTCAAGTATCTATTTCTCATCACTCTCCTATATGTTTCATATAACTCTTCTATAACTTTCTGACAACTCTAGTACATCTTTTGAAAGGCTCATATAAATGTTTAAACAACCAACAGGACAAATTACAAGTGATAGATTGAATGCTGTCTATTAATAAGAAAAAAAAATCTACTATATACCGTTTAGATCAAACTGCATCATTGAAAAAAGAAGCTATGCCATTTTTGATTAACCTCATAGATAATATAGACATTAGTATGACTAACATCTATATTACTAATCCTAAATAAGTACCTAAAAATACTTATTTATTCAATCTTGCAGATATACCAGAACCTATAATATATTTTATTAATTAAATAATATAACTCTCAGAATATACATTACTATTAGAGACAAAATGTTATGAAGACAAAAGTAGATAACAGATATCTTAATGCAAAAAAAAATAAGTGACCATTTGCGACCTCTTATACTTTTTATTAAAAAATCCCCATTTTATCGAAGTAGAGAATATTAAATAAAAAATATATTTAATTCTTCATATTATAAAGGCACTACATTTAAACAATATATTGTTAGATCAAATGTTAAAATGACAAGCAATATAATATCTATATAACATTAAACAGAAAGTGTGCGATCACTTGTAAATATAGAATGTCCAAAATATCGATAGCAAAGGAAAACAAAAGAATAGTAATAAAAATATATTTCTCATTTTGATTGCACCAAAGATATTTGTTGTTTTGTTTCAATTCCATAAGCACAATTAAACCAAATCGTGTTAGCGAAATGTATTGGCATAGAACAATTTCAGTTTCAAAAGGTACACAAAAATTAAAATGGCAAAGGACCTTCAGCCGGTGTTCCAAGCGGATTATCCGTTTGTGGAGCAAAATCCGGTACTGGTGGTGGAGGAACAACCCCTACATTCAGTTTAGAGCCTAACATAGCAGCAGATTCACCCGGCATAGGAATAACCATATCATCTTCCGGATTGGAGAAACGTGTAAATTCTCCTTTAAACCTAAGAAGTACCTCTCCTACGGCACCATTACGGTGCTTGGCAATCACAATTTCAGCCATGCCACGAAGATCATTACCACGATCATCCTGATAAATTTTATAATATTCCGGACGATGAATGAAACATACCATATCGGCGTCCTGCTCGATGGCTCCCGATTCACGAAGGTCACTCAACTGAGGACGTTTACCGTCAATACCTTCACGACTTTCTACACCACGATTCAACTGTGACAAAGCTATTATAGGAATATTCAACTCTTTCGCCAATCCTTTCAACGAACGAGATATAGTACTAACCTCTTCCTGACGACTACCAAAGGCCATACCACTAGCATTCATCAACTGAAGGTAGTCGATAATAATGATTCGTACTCCATGTTCACGAACCAAACGACGCGCTTTGGTACGAAGCTCGAATACTGACAAAGATGGAGTATCATCTACATATAAAGGTGCATCCAGCAAATCTTTTAATTTATAATCGAGCTGCTGCCACTCATAAGTTGCCAATTGTCCACTCTTGATTTTATCACTAGGAATCTCACAAACGTTCGAGATCAAACGATTGACCAACTGAACGTTACTCATTTCAAGAGAGAACAACGCTACCGGATTACGATAATTTACCGCTATATTTTTTGCCATGGAAAGTACAAAAGCTGTTTTACCCATAGCAGGACGGGCAGCTATAATAATAAGGTCGGAATTCTGCCAACCGGCAGTCATCTTATCAAGTTTCGTATATCCACTTTCAAGACCACTTAAACCATCTGTTCGCGCAGCAGCTTTCTGTATCAATTTATAAGCTTCATCAATCACCGGATTGATCTGCGTATAATCTTTCTTCATGTTCTGCTGCGAAATCTCAAATAACTTACCCTCCGCTTCCTGCATCAAGTCGTCTACGTCGAGTGTTTCATCAAAGGCTTTACTTTGAATATTACTTGTAAAGGTGATCAATTCACGAGCCAAGGACTTCTGAGCTATGATCCGGGCATGATATTCGATATGTGCCGAAGAAGCCACCTTACTACTCAACTGAGTAATATAGAAAGGACCTCCCACTTCTTCCAGTTCTCCACGTTTACTTAGCTGCTCTTTTACCGTCAGGATATCCACCGGCTTCTGGTTTACAGCAAGATCTGTTATCGCAGAATAAATTAATTGATGTCGGTGTTCATAGAAAGATTCCGGACGAAGTATCTCACTTACCAATGAATACGCATCCTTCTCAATCATCAAAGCACCTAAAACAGCTTCTTCCAGCTCGGGTGCCTGAGGTTGAACACGACCATAATCATTGATCGGTTGTACTTTGGTTGATTTAGTATTTCGAGTATTTTTTCTTTGCTCAGCCATGAATTCTTTGTTAATGGGATGACAAAGATAAAACATAATCATGAAGAATAGATAAGGAAAAATGAAGATTTTAGTAACTTTGCACACACAATGGTAATTTAACGAATCATTAACCTCTTAATCAATCAACAAAATGATCACTTTTCCTAATGCAAAAATAAACCTCGGACTTTCTATCACGAAAAAACGTCCGGACGGATATCACAACCTGGAAACGGTTTTTTATCCTGTAGCTCTTGAAGATGCGTTAGAAATCCATACTTATTCGCAAGAAGATAAAAAGTTCGCTTTATACCATCATGAGCTAGAAATAACCGGTAATCCGGAAGATAATTTAGTAGTCAGAGCTTATTTATTGCTCGACAAAGAGTATCACCTTCCTCCTATCGAAATTCATTTGTATAAACATATCCCTTCAGGAGCAGGATTGGGAGGTGGGTCGGCAGACGCTGCCTTTATGTTGAAATTGCTCAATGAATATTATCGACTGAAACTGACTGATAGTCAATTGGAAGTATATGCAGCTACTTTAGGAGCTGACTGTGCCTTCTTTATTAAAAATACGCCAACCTTTGCTGAGGGTATTGGGAACATTTTCTCTCCCATTTCGCTCTCATTAAAAGGATATCAAATTGCCATAATTAAACCGGATGTATTTGTATCTACACGTGAAGCCTTTTCTAAAATTCATCCTCATCATCCGGAATTTCCGGTAAAAGAAGTGATCCGAAGACCAATTGAAGAATGGAAAGAACTACTAATTAATGATTTTGAAGCTAGTGTATTTCCACAACATCCGATAATCAGGGAAATAAAGGAAGAGTTATACTGCCAGGGGGCTGTTTATGCTTCCATGAGTGGCTCCGGATCCTCCGTATTCGGTTTGTTCAGACCTGAATGTCGCATCCCGGATTTTAATTTTAAAGAGGGGACATTCTGCTACATAGGAAAATTATAAAAGTATTTTCAACTATATATGCAAAAAACGGTACCACGACTCTCGTCGTAGTACCGTCACAACACAAACACAAAATAAAACACGACAAAACTACTATGCAATCACCTGTCTATACCGGGGAGGTATAAGTACTAACTAGGTATATTCACATACACACTAAGAAGCATCAGAGTGGCTTGCAAAGAATTAAACAAACAGTTTCTTTCATTTGTTTAAGGTTACATCAAAAAAAAATTTATATATAATATTATTGAATTCCTCTTTCACGGAGTTTCAACTGCCAGTTCCATGCAGAACGTAATGTGTCCTCCAATGTTTCTACAGCTTTCCAGCCTAATTCCTGATTTGCAAAGTCCGGATTTGCCCAAACTTTTTCGATATCACCAGCACGACGACCAACAATCTCATAATTCAATTTTACGCCTGTGGCCTTTTCAAAGCCATTAATCAATTCCAATACAGAAACTCCACGCCCTGTACCGATGTTGAATACTTCAGCTTTTGATTTTTGTTTCTTTTCAAGAATACGACGGATAGCTATCACATGGGCCTTAGCCAAATCCACAACATTGATAAAGTCGCGGATGCAAGAACCATCAGGAGTATTATAATCATCACCAAATACACTCAGTTTTTCACGGATACCCATTGCAGTCTGAGTGAGGTACGGGATCAAGTTCTGAGGAACACCGTTCGGCAGTTCACCTAACAAAGCTGTAGGATGTGCACCAATCGGATTAAAATAACGTAACATAATAGCATTAATCGGAGCTCCGGATGTTATTGTATCACGAATAATTTCTTCATTAATCTGTTTTGTATTTCCGTAAGGAGATTCTGCTTTCTTGATCGGTGCTTGCTCTGTTACCGGCAGTTCGTCCGGCTGACCATAAACTGTACAGGAAGAAGAGAATACAATGCCTTCTACTCCATGCTTAGGCATCAGTTCGAGTAAGTTGATTAAAGAAACCAAGTTGTTACGATAGTAAAGCAACGGCTTTTGTACAGATTCACCAACTGCTTTACTGGCAGCAAAATGAATAATAGCTTTAATTCCTTTATATTTGGTAAATACAGCGTCTAGACCCGATAAATCAAGGCAATCTAATTTTTCGAAAGCAGGACGAATGCCAGATACTTTCTCTATATTATCCACAACATCTGCACTTGAGTTTGACAAATTATCGATGATGATTACTTCATATCCACTATTTTGTAACTCCACAACAGTATGAGAACCAATATAGCCGGTTCCACCCGTTACTAAAATTCTTTCTTTCATAAACTTTACAAATATGGTTAGCTCTTTCGGTTTCCGATTTATTTGAGCTACAAATGTATGGAAATAAAATTTAGAATGCAATAATCAACTATAAATTTATTTTCCTCGGGGGAATAATAAAATATAATTCGGGAGAAATAACAAAAAAGTTGGAAACACACGATCTGTATACCTACATACAGAAGTGGTCTCCAACTCCTCTATTAAAACTATTTATCAAATATTTACACGACTCCGGAAAATCCCATGAACGCCATAGCCAACAATCCGGCTGTAATCAAAGCGATCGGGGTTCCCTGCATTCCTTTCGGAACTTTCACTAAACTCATTTGCTCACGCAATCCGGCAAATAATACCAATGCTAAGCCAAAGCCCAATGCTGTTGAAAATGCATATACAACTCCCGTCAGCAAATCATAATCTTTCTGGATAACCAAAATAGCCACACCTAAGATACAGCAGTTAGTTGTAATCAACGGCAGGAATACACCTAATGCCTGATATAATGCCGGAGATACTTTCTTCAGAATGATTTCCACCATCTGGACTAATGCAGCAATTACCAAGATGAATGTAATTGTCTGTAAGTATGCCAATCCGAAAGCGTCCAATACAAATTTCTGAATCAGGAACGTTACAATGGTTGCAATGGTCAGCACAAAAGCTACTGCTGCACTCATTCCCATAGCAGTTTCTACTTTCTTAGATACACCCAAGAACGGACAGATACCCAAGAATTGCGACAATACGATGTTGTTTACAAAGATTGCCGAGATAAATATCAATATATATTCCATTTCTCCAATTATTTATCCTTTTTCAAACAATTAATCAAAGCAATAAGGTATCCTAAAGCGATGAAAGCACCTGGTGCTAATACAAATACCAACATACCATATTCTTCAGGTAAGATAGTCAGATCGAATATTTTACCTGTTCCGAGAAATTCACGAACAGCACCCAACAAAGTCAGGGCTATAGTAAATCCAAGTCCCATACCGATACCATCGAACATAGAAGCAATCGGGTTGTTTTTAGCAGCAAAAGCCTCTGCACGCCCCAATACAATACAGTTTACTACGATCAACGGAATAAAAAGACCGAGCGTAGCATATAAATCGGGAACATAAGCCTGCATGATCATCTGAAGTAGGGTTACAAACGATGCAATTACCACAATGAATGCCGGAATACGTACCATATCCGGAATCAGATTCTTTATGGATGAAATTACCACATTCGAACAAATCAACACGAACATAGTGGCTAGCCCCATTCCCATACCATTGATAGCCGATGAAGTAGTACCCAATGTGGGACACATACCAAGTAGGAGCACAAATGTAGGATTCTCTTTGACAATCCCGTTCATCATTACTTTAAAGTTATTCATAGCTGTCTCCTTTCTTATTTAGCACTGACAGAATCAGTAGTTTCAACTCTAATAGTAGCTCCTGAAGCTGCATCCATACCGGCAGCTCTCTGAGAAGCTCCTGTTGTTCCATTCACATCACCGCCGTTTCCGGATTTGTAAGCCTGATAAGCAGCATTTACCGCATTCAAAAAGGCACGTGAAGTAATAGTAGAAGCAGTTATAGCATCTACCTGACCTCCGTCTTTGCTAACAGTCAGCGGAGATTCTCCCGGATTCATTCCCAAAATAGACTTATTACTCTCGTCATGTGATATGGATTTTTCACCTTTAGCAGGATCATACGCGCCAAACCATTTATCAGCTTTAGAACCCAAGCCCGGAGTTTCTGCATGAGCCAGCAAAGAGTAATTGTATATTTTGCCTTCTGCATCAAATCCTACCAATACTTTCAATTCTCCACCAAATCCCATTGATTTAGCTTCTACAGCTGTACCCACCTGAGTTTCACCGTTCTTTGCCGGATAAACTATAAAATCCACAATTTTCTTTCCGTCTTTCTCGCTGAAAATCGTATCACTTTCGGCTACCGGATTATTGGTAAATTCAGGAAGAACCTTTTTCAGAGCCTCATTCAGCGTTTTTGCATTCGCTTCGGCAATGGGACCCATTGTAAGTTCATTCACGTATGCCAGTAATGCAACAGAGACAGCAGTAACACCTGTAAGTACCAGCAACATATTTTTCAAAGATGATTGTAACTTTTTCATTTCTTCTTCGCTACCTCCCCAAAGCGTTTAGGTTTACAATAGGTATTAATCAGCGGAGTAAACGCATTCATTATCAGGATGGCAAACGACATACCTTCAGGATATGCACCGAACAAACGGATGATTACCGTCAGCAGACCGATACAAACACCGTAAATCAGCATGCCTTTTTTACTCATCGGAGAAGTCACATAATCGGTTGCCATAAATACAGCTCCCAACATCAGACCTCCTGAAAGCAGTTGCAACACCGGAGATACATATTTCTCCGGATCAGCCAGATGCATGATTCCTGCAAAAACAAATACAGTGACCAAAATGGATACAGGAATATGCCAAGTGATAATCTTTTTCCAAAGCATATAAACTAATCCTAGCAACAATGCCAATGCACTTACCTCTCCGATACATCCTCCATTCTGTCCAATAAACAGACTAAACGCATCCGGAAGCTGGCGCAACGCATTGGCATCGCCATAAATAGCTTGTTTCATTAATGCCAGTGGAGTAGCTCCGGTAGTAGCATCGGTATACGCAGTCAGTTGTCCAACTATCGGCCAACTTGTCATCTGCACCGGGAAAGAGAGCAGCAAGAACACACGTCCTGCCAATGCCGGATTGAAAGGATTACAACCTAATCCACCGAAAGACATTTTACCTACGCCAATAGCGAACAATGCTCCCAGAATAATAATCCAAATAGGCAGATTGGAAGGTAAATTGAATGCCAGCAACACACCTGTGATTATAGCAGAACCATCACAAATTGTTGTAGCAGGTTTCTTCATCAAGAATTTAACGATAGCCCATTCAAAGAACAAACAGGCAGCCACGGAAGTAGCCGTGACAATCAGAGTACCCAGTCCGAAGAAATAAAGAGACACCAAAAATGCCGGTATAAGTGCAATCAGCACGCCATACATATTCTTTTGCACGCTGTCTCCACCATGAACATGGGGCGATAATGATACTATTAATTTATTTTCCATAATTCGTTATTTTTTAACCTGACGTGCACGAATCATTGCACCTACCTTACCTTTACCCAAACGGCAATAGTCAAGTAACGGACGGTTTGCAGGACAAGTGAACTGGCAAGATCCGCATTCGATACAATCCATGATTCTTTCTTTTTCCATTCTTTCAAAATCGGCATTCTCAGATAAAGCCCCAAGCAAATATGGCTCCAGCCCCATCGGACAAGCACTAACACATTTTGCACAACGGATGCAAGTTTGTTCTTCACCGCGTTTTGCTTCCTTCCGATTCATAATTAGAATGCCAGAACTTCCCTTCGCAGTAGGAACATCAATATTCATCAATGCCTTACCCATCATCGGACCGCCACCTATTACCTTTCCCGTATCTTCCGGTAAACCACCGCAAGCATCAATCAACTGGCTCATCGGTGTACCCACACGTGCCAGAAAGTTGGATGGCTTTGCAACAGACTTTCCTGTCACAGTAATCACCCGTTCGAACAATGGTTTATTTTTCTGTACTGCTTGATAAACTGCAAATGCAGTACCTACATTCTGTACCACCGCTCCTGTAGAAATTGGTAATGCACCGCTGGCAACCTGACGTTTAGTAATTGCATCAATCAGTTGTTTTTCACCTCCTTGCGGATACTTTACTTGCAAAGGAACAACTTCGATACCGGCATAGCTGGAAGCTACTTTTGTCATCAGTTCAATAGCATCCGGCTTATTATTTTCGATTCCGATAAATGCTTTATTTACCTTTACGGCTTTCATCAAGATAGAAACACCTACCATAATTTCTTCCGCATGTTCCAGCATCAGCTGATGATCAGCGGTCAGATAGGGTTCACACTCCACTGCGTTGATGATCACGCATTCTGCTTTAAATGAAGGAGGAGGACAAAGTTTTACCTGAGTAGGGAAACAGGCTCCGCCTAAACCTACAATACCAGCTTCGGCGATCTTCTTCACAATTTCTTCAGCCGAGAGGTCGCATTCTTTCACCAGAGTTGTGCTACGATCAATCGATTCTTCCCATTCATCACCTTCCACATCAATATAAATAGCAGGTTTGGCATAACCACTAGCATCGATTACCGTATCAATTTTAGCTACCTTACCACTGACTGAAGAGTGAATTGCAGCCGAAACAAAGCCGGCCGGTTCGGCAATCTTAGTACCCACCTTTACCACATCTCCCTTGGCCACAATCGGTTTGGCAGGTGCACCAATGTGCTGCCCTAACAAAATGACAGCCTTTGCAGGAACTTCCGCAGTGATAATAGGATGATGTGCCGACAATTTATTCTCGTGTGGATGAACTCCACCAATTGAAAATGTCTTTAACATACAATTCTGTATTTTATTCTGTTATTATTCTGTTACTTTTAAGCTTCATCCACTGTAGTCTTCGGAGTTTCTACAGCCTTTGGAACTTCTGCTACCGGAACTTTCGTTTCCTTTTTAGTAGGAGCTACCTTGGGAACAGCAGATGCGTCCTCTGATTTCGGTTTGCGTGGAGGGAAATTCAAAGCAATAATGGTTCCCTGCGGACAAACTTCTTCACATTTACGGCATGATTTACATTTATACGGATCAATATAAGCCAAATTATTCTCTAAAGTAATTGCTTCAAATGGACATATCTTGACACATTTACCGCATCCGATACAGCTTACAGTACAAGCTTTACGGGCAACAGCTCCCTTGTCTTTATTGACACATTGTACGTATACACGACGGGACTTCTTACCCTGTGGACGAATTTCAATGATAGACTTCGGACAAGCTTTCACACAAGCTCCACAAGCTGTACACTTCGCTTCATCCACCTCAGGAAGCCCTGTTTCCGGATTCATGTGGATAGCATCAAACTGACAAGCAGCCACACAGTCACCACATCCCAAGCAACCATAGCTACAACCAGTCTCTCCACCATATAATGAAGCAGCAATGGCACAACTCTTTGCACCATCATATTGATTGATACGTGGACGGTTAGCACAGGTTCCATTACATCTTACTACCGCTACCATTGGCTCAGTTTCACCAGCCGCCAGTCCGAGAATATCGGCAACTTTCGCCATGACAGGTTGTCCACCCACCGGACAAAATTTACCATCCAAGGAACCAGCCTTGACACAGGCATCAGCAAATCCGCTACAACCGGGATATCCACAGCCGCCACAATTGGCCTGAGGTAACACCTCACCTACCTGAGCAATTCTCGGATCTTCATACACGGCAAATTTCTTGGAAGCGACATAAAGGATAGCAGCCAGAACAAGCGCTATTGCCCCCAATGAAATTACTGCAATCAGAATCAAATTCATAGTGTTTTAAATATTTATTGGTTTTATAGTAAAAGAAAATTTTTGTTTCAGCCTTGCTTTATTCAGCCACAAAATGAAATAATAAGGTATAAGAATAATTAATGAAGAAAGTGCTGCATAAAGCTCATTCTCCATCCATGCCATAAATATAAATAAGGAAGTAACCAGAAGTACGAAAGGTATTACAAAAGCTAACACAACTGCCATCATTCCCATAGAGGTTTCTCCTATTATCATCACCTGCTCTCCTACCTGATATGAGGATGCCGCAGTGTCAGTAATATCAATTACCTTATCTTTACTATCCGCCGAGGAACAATGTCCTTTTGCACTACATGCTGCGCAAGCCGACGTCTGTATGATTCTCACCAACAAATGAGAACCTTGTATGTTTTCCACAATACCTTGATGCTTTATTGTATTAGCCATTTTGCAAACTCAACATTACAAATTGCGGCAAATTTAAGCATTATTTATTAACTACGAAGCATTCACTGTATTTTTTCTGCATATAAAAATGTTATTTTTCGTGTATTCGTTATCGTGCACAAAAAAAGAATTCCTACTATCTGATATTTCATAGTAGGAATTCACTTCTAAATATACTCTAAATCAATGATCTATCAGCCTTCCTGTATTTGATATTGAAAATCGATCTCAATAAACTCAGACGGTTTTGTTATAGCAGCTAATATTCTTATCCGTAAAAAACCTGCCAAAATATCATCCTTAGTCATCGTATCCCCTAACCCGACATGAACTTTGAAAGCTTCATTCGGAACAGCTCCTGCCAAACCTCCTGATTACTTTCACTCTCCAATAATTTCTGAATCACAATTTCCATTCAGAAGTGTTGTAAAAAATCCTTCCAGCACTCCGAAATTGGCCTTATTACACAATAAGCGTTTCATAACCCAATCGAAACGAACATAATTACTTGCCATAAGCCCATCCCCTTCTTTTATGTTTTCTTTCATGAGAACAAAGGTAAACAGAAAAAAAGTTGGAATCCAAGCATATAATTGGAATTGTTTGCGCCGCAAATCCTTTACCGTCCGCATTTTCTTCTCCATTCTTCATAAAGAATCTTTAGCAACGTAACACAATCCACCTACACCGTTTTAGTTGCTTCTTAGACTCAAAAAAACAGGCAGTGAACAAACTCCAGATATATCCTTACCATCCACTTCGGGACCCGTTTCACATCCATGCCATTATAAAACTTAAAGCGGCTCCGACGGCAATCCCCCTTTGCAGATATGGCTTCAGGCGGCTCATAAATATCTACTGCTTAGGAGCCTCCAAAGCTGCCCCAATAATATCAGCCTCGTCTTCCTCAATCATACCGCAATTTCCGGATAATCAAAGTCAGCCACATCCTGATAAGGTAACTCGTAAAAAATCATCCCGTTAATACGCTCATCAATCTGTGAAAGATAATAACTCAAGCCTTGCAATGTCTGTTGAGATATCCAGTGTAGATAAAGTGGTACATAACCATTGCACATATCGAGAATATACTTTCGTTCGCCACTTTCCGATATTCCTGTTTCCGGTTAGCGGTATTTAACAGTCAATTTAATAACAGCAAATTAGGGGAATAAAAAACTCTCAAAAAAAAGGAAGAAGGTATCTAAAAAACGAGTAATTGATTTTCATGAAATCATGAATGTTGGGGAAGTACATCTAATATCTGAATAGGATAAAGCAATCGAGTTTGTGCCACCTTATTAGCACAACTGTGCCATCGTAGTGGCACATTCGTTTTGTCTCTTTGGCACAATTGTGCCAATAAGGTGGCACAATTTTAGTATAGTACACTCAAACAAGTATTATCCGATATCTAATGAATGAATGAACAAACAGTTTTTATTACCAAGTATAATTGATACCAAAGCTAAGCAGCTCTTTCAACTGAAAATAACTTTGATCGTCTTTAGGTTTCGAAGTATCATCATAACGGACATGAATGTATAGTTTAGTAGAAAAATAACGATTCAATACAAAGTTGAATGTATTTTCCCATTCAATACGTACCCACTCATAGTTCGTCAGATAGTTTAAACGAGACTCAAAAGAGACTGGGGCAATAATTCTCCAATTGAACGTTGGTTGCACTTGAGAACCGAAACTATTTATTGAACACTTACCTTTTTCAATACCAAATGAAGTCTCATTTACCTCTGAGTTACCGACATAACGTAAATTATACGTTAAAGGAGCCATAAAAACAGAAAGATTAAATTTCTTTTTGTTTAACTTATAATTCATACCTATACTGACAGCGAGATCAGCAGGAGCCATAAATGCAGAGACAAGAGTTTCGTTATTAGCTTTATAACCATTACAAAACTGAGTCTTAAACTCTGAAGAAATTGTATAATACCAATTTTTAATAGCTCTCAAGCCTAGCTTATTGTAAAGTCGAAACTGATCGGTTGTAACCAAATAGTTATGAAATTCATCTGACGGAGTAGAAGTTATACCAAGCTTGGCTTCCATCTGATTTTCGAAAAGAATTTTTTCATTATCATTATAGTTTGCTTTCAGAAACAGAGTAGCCAATCCTGAAAAGTTACTTTCTCCCCCTTTATACCAATTCTCTGAAATGTGATTCTGGGTGATTTGCAGAGAACCGTTACCACCAGTTACCCACCAATTAGGTCTGTTGAGTTTCATTTTTGCCTTACCGACATTCGCATTCATTTCTTCCGGCTGGAATAATTCAAGTACCCTTGCTTTAGGTGCTATTTCCGGTTTTGCTTCTTCACGAAATGGGGTCCTGCTCATTATCTTATCTTCCGTAGTAACGATTAACTCCGGATGATTAAGATAAAGACCCATCAATGCTTCATTGACCATAACCTTAGTCCGTTCACCCTTTGTAAAAGGAGAAGTGTCGTACGGTAAAAGTGCCGCAGGTGTCAGATTTTTAGGTAAAGAATCAAATTGTGCGGGTTTCCAGTCCATCGTAGAATATTGCTTTATTGGATCATAATAATAAGCCGGCAAAGTGAACAGACGATAATAATCCGGATCACGCCGAATATAACGTGGTGGTACAGACGGATCGTTCAAATAATCCAGCTGACCAATATACTTATTATATAAAAAGGAAACAGTATCCAATTTAGGAGTGTCACCGGACATATTTAAGCGCAACATCAAATATTTCTGTAGAAATGTAGAAAGTGTATCTGCCTCCACCACCTTAGCTGTCGCTGCTATGGTAGGTTGCTTCTCTGTCTGCGCCATAAGCGATGCAGTAAAGCTTATCATAAAAGCTGCTAACAAAACAAATTTACCTCTCATAATATTCATATATTTGTTGCAAAACTACATTATTTTGTTCAGAAATCATAGGATTCTTTTAAAATTGCATTTTTTAATAAATTTGTTGGAACGAAAAACAACATACTTCCTCTTTTTTTTATAATTTTGCGGTTTTTAAGTTCGTAAAAGACTACTAAGTAAACAATAATTAAAACAGTTATAGCTGTGGGAGAAACAAAGTATATTTTCGTCACCGGTGGTGTGGCCTCTTCATTAGGAAAAGGTATCATTTCATCGTCCATCGGTAAATTGCTGCAAGCAAGAGGTTATAATGTAACCATCCAAAAGTTTGACCCGTATATCAACATCGACCCGGGAACTCTAAATCCTTATGAGCATGGAGAATGTTATGTAACTGTAGACGGACACGAGGCCGATCTAGACCTGGGACATTATGAACGATTTTTGGGCATCCAGACGACAAAGGCTAACAACATTACTACGGGACGTATCTACAAAAGTGTAATAGACAAAGAACGCCGCGGAGATTATTTAGGTAAAACAATCCAGGTTATTCCTCACATCACAGATGAAATTAAGCGTAATGTGAAATTGCTGGGTAATAAATACAAATTTGATTTTGTAATTACTGAGATAGGAGGCACAGTAGGTGACATCGAATCACTCCCCTACCTCGAAAGTATCCGCCAGTTAAAATGGGAACTTGGTAAAAATGCACTTTGCGTACATCTTACTTATGTCCCTTATCTGGCTGCTGCGGGAGAATTAAAGACCAAACCGACACAACACTCTGTAAAAGAGTTACAAAGTGTGGGTATCCAGCCTGATATATTGGTTTTACGTACGGAACATCCTTTGAGTGACGGATTACGCAAAAAAGTTGCTTTGTTCTGTAATGTAGATGAAAAAGCGGTAGTACAATCAATCGATGCACCTACTATTTATGAAGTACCTATTTTGATGCAAGCGCAAGATTTGGACAAAACGATTCTTCAGAAAATGGGATTGCCGATTGGAGAGACTCCGGGACTTGGTCCTTGGCGTAAATTCTTGGAACGTCGTCATGCCGCTGAGACCAAAGCACCGATTAATATTGCATTAGTAGGAAAATATGATTTGCAAGATGCTTACAAATCAATCCGCGAGGCATTATCACAAGCCGGAACTTATAACGATCGCAAAGTAGAAGTACACTTTATTAACAGCGAAAAACTGACAGATGAGAATGTTGGGGAAGCTCTGAAAGGTATGGCTGGCGTTATGATCGGACCGGGATTTGGTCAGCGAGGTATTGATGGTAAGTTTGTTGCCATTAAGTATACCCGTACACACGATATTCCGACTTTCGGTATTTGTCTGGGTATGCAATGTATTGCCATCGAATTTGCACGCAACGTATTAGGATATACGGATGCCAATTCTCGTGAAATGGATGAAAAAACTCCGCACAACGTAATTGACATCATGGAAGAACAAAAGGCTATTACGAATATGGGGGGCACAATGCGTCTGGGGGCTTACGAATGTGTATTGCAGAAAGGATCAAAAGCATTCGAAGCTTATGGAGAAGAGCATATTCAGGAACGTCATCGTCACCGTTATGAATTCAACAATGATTTCAAAACTCAGTATGAAGATGCCGGTATGAAGTGTGTAGGTATTAATCCGGAATCCGATCTGGTAGAAATTGTAGAAATCCCAGCATTGCAATGGTATGTGGGAACTCAGTTCCATCCTGAATATAGTAGTACGGTACTGAATCCACATCCGTTATTTGTAGCATTTGTTAAAGCTGCGATAAAAAACGAAAAGAAATGATATGTGATAATACGCAATATCGTAATTCAAAAATTTATAATTCAAAAATAACAAAGAATGGATAAAAACACCATCACTGGTCTCGTTTTAATAGGTATATTATTGGTAGGATTCAGTTTTTTCAGCCGTCCAAGCAAAGAGGAGATTGCTGCACAACAGAAGTACTATGATTCTATAACCTTGGTCCAACAGCAAGCAGAAGCACTGAAAGCGAAAACAGAGGCTGCACTGGCTCATGAAAAAACAGCTGTACAAGCGGACTCTTCTTCTCTGTTCTTCAATACAATGCATGGAACTGATTCAAAGGTTATCATTCAGAACAATGTAGCACGAATAACTTTCTCTACAAAAGGTGGACGTGTCTACTCTGCAATGTTGAAGGATTACATGTCCCAAGATAAAAAGACTCCGGTCGTATTATTCGATGGCGATGATGCTTCAATGAATTTCAATTTCTATAATAAACAAGGAGCTATCCAGACTAAAGATTGTTATTTCGAAGCAGTAAACAAGACTGATAGTAGTGTAACAATGCGATTAGCTGCTGACAGTGCCAGTTATATCGATTTTATCTATACATTGAAACCAAACAGTTACCTGATGAACTTTGAAATCAAAGCAACAGGTATGGCGGATAAATTGGCAAATACGAATTATATTGATATCGACTGGACACAACGTGCACGCCAATTGGAAAAGGGATTCACTTATGAAAACCGTCTTGCTGAACTGACTTATAAGGTGAAAGGTGATAATGTAGATAATTTGTCGGCAGCAAAAGATGATGAAAAGAATTTGGAAAGCATTCCAATTGATTGGATAGCTTTCAAAAACCAGTTCTTCTCTTCTGTATTCATTGCTGATCAGGATTTCAACAAGGTTTCCGTTAAATCGAAAATGGAACAACAAGGAAGCGGATATATCAAAGATTATTCTGCGGACATGAGTACTTTCTTCGATCCGGCAGGAAAGCAACCGACAGAAATGTATTTCTATTTCGGACCGAACCACTACAAGACACTCAAAGCACTGGATAAGGGACGTGACGAGAAATGGGAACTTTCCAGATTGGTATATTTGGGATGGCCATTGATTCGCTGGATCAACCAGTTTATCACAATCAACATATTCGATTGGTTGTCTGGTTGGGGACTGAGCATGGGTATCGTATTGCTGATACTGACAATCATGGTGAAAGTTGTGGTTTATCCGGCTACTTGGAAAACTTATATGTCATCTGCAAAGATGCGTGTACTGAAACCGAAAATTGATGAAATCGGTAAAAAATATCCGAAGCAGGAGGATGCAATGAAGAAACAACAGGAAGTGATGAGCTTATATAGCCAATACGGTGTAAGCCCGATGGGCGGTTGTTTGCCAATGTTGTTGCAGTTCCCTGTTTTGATGGCATTGTTTATGTTCGTACCGAGTGCAATCGAACTTCGCCAGCAGAGCTTCTTGTGGGCAGATGACCTTTCAACCTACGACGCGTTTATTACATTCCCATTCAACATTCCGTTCTTAGGCAACCACCTCAGCTTATTCTGTTTGCTGATGACGATAACCAACGTTCTGAATACAAAATATACGATGTCTATGCAGGATAATGGAGCACAACCGCAAATGGCAGCGATGAAATGGATGATGTATCTGATGCCGATTATGTTCTTGTTCGTGTTGAATGACTACCCTTCCGGATTGAACTATTATTATTTCATATCAACGTTGATTAGTGTGGGAACTGTGATCTTATTGCGCAGAACAACGGATGAAACAAAATTGTTGGCAATTCTGGAAGCCAAGAAGAAAGACCCGAAACAAATGAAAAAGACCGGATTTGCTGCACGCCTGGAAGCTATGCAAAAGCAACAGGAGCAATTACAGCAGCAAAAACAGAATAAAAGATAAGGAGTTTATTTCCGAAAACATATTCTGAGGAAGCCGGGCAGCCATGAGGTTTGTCCGGCTTTCTTTCGCTAAAAACACATTTAATTTTTTTTTATGAAGACAAAATACACATATAAACAAATATGGACCATCTCCTATCCAATCCTGATCAGTTTGATTATGGAGCAAATGATCGGTATGACAGATACCGCTTTTCTAGGACGTGTAGGTGAAATTGAACTAGGATCATCTGCCATTGCAGGTGTTTATTATCTTGCCATTTTCATGATGGCATTCGGTTTTAGTATCGGAGCACAAATATTAATCGCGCGACGTAACGGAGAAGGTAATTACAAAGAAATCGGGCCGATTTTTTATCAGGGTATCTATTTCCTTTTAGCGATGGCTACCATCTTATTTACAATTTCACGAATATTTTCACCCCATATACTGAAGAGCATTATATCTTCGGAACATATTTACGAAGCGGCTTCGAGCTATATAAACTGGCGTATTTACGGATTCTTTTTCTCTTTTATAATGGTAATGTTCCGAGCATACTTTGTAGGGACAACACAAACCAAAACGTTGACTTTGAATTCGATAGTAATGGTCTTATCAAACGTTATGTTCAACTATATCCTGATTTTTGGTAAATTGGGTTTCCCACAATTAGGTATAGCAGGTGCAGCTATTGGTTCTTCATTGTCCGAACTTGTATCTGTTATTTTCTTCATTATCTATACATGGAAGAGAATTGACTGTAAGAAGTATGCACTGAATATCCTGCCTAAGTTCCAGAAACAAACATTAAAACGAATTCTAAATATATCCGTTTGGACAATGATTCAGAACTTTGTTTCTCTATCTACCTGGTTCATGTTCTTCCTTTTCGTAGAACACTTGGGCGAACGTTCTTTGGCAATTGCAAATATCATTCGTAATGTTTCCGGTATTCCGTTTATGATTGCAATGGCTTTTGCCGCGACCTGTGGTTCTTTGGTAAGTAACTTGATTGGCGCAGGAGAACAAGACTGTGTACGTGGAACTATACGACAACATATCCGCATCGGATATACTTTTGTTATACCGATACTGATTATTTTCTGCTTGTTCCCCAATCTGATTCTGAGTATCTATACAGATATGCCCGATTTAAGGGAAGCTTCCATACCATCCTTGTGGGTGTTATGTTGCGCATATCTAGTTCTGGTACCTGCTAATGTATATTTCCAATCAGTATCAGGTACAGGAAATACTCGCACAGCATTAGCAATGGAGCTCGTAGTATTGGCAATTTACGTTATTTATGCTACCTACTTTATACTCTATCTACGCATGGACGTAGCTTTTTCCTGGACAACGGAAAGTGTGTATGGTATATTTACGCTTTTATTCTGTTATATGTATATGAAAAAAGGAAACTGGCAGAAAAAGAAGATCTAAGGATCATCTCTCTTTTTTATGAACCATTATGAACTTGTTTTCTTCCAAATGAGTGTTTATCTTTGTAGCATATAATTAACAAAAGCAAACAAGGATGAAAACACACTATTGGGTTATTGGTTGCCTTTTAATGGCAACAAGTGCATGTTCTTCAGGGGAAGAGGAACATGTAAAAGATCAAGAGAAACCTACAGATCCGATTCCTATTACATTAAACTGTGGAATTACTGCAAGTTCCCGTGCAACAGATTACGGATATGAAAATCAAGACAAGATCGGATTATACGTAGTAAATTATAAGGGAAATACTCCCGGTACTTTGCAAAGTACCGGGAATCATGTAGACAATATAGGATTTACCTATAATGGTACATGGAAACCGAATGTAGATATTTATTGGAAAGATGATAAGACTAAAGCTGATTTCTACTGCTATTTTCCTTACGGTACTCCATCCGAACTTACTTCATATTCTTTTTCAATCAAAGAAGATCAGTCTACGGAACAAGCTTATAAAGATAGCGAATTTCTATATGGAAAGACATCCGGAGTAACTCCAACTGAAAAAGAAGTACTCATCACAACAAATCATATTTTTAGTTGTGCTGTAATAACTGTTCAACCGGGAAATGGATTTACAGCAGAAAGTCTGGCACAAGCTAACGTCAGCGTAAAGATAAACAGAGTATGTACAAAAGCTTCTATTGACCTTACCAAAGGAGTTGCTACCGCAGTTTCCGGATCGGAAAAAAGTATTTATCCTTTCAAAACAGGAGAATCCTCTTCTTATAAAGCATTGATTGTACCACAAACAATATCTGCTGATAATTTCATCACGGTTAGTGTGGACGGAAGAGATTTTAATCTGAAAAAGGATATAACCTTTGCCGGAGGGAAACGTTACAGTATTCCTGTTACTGTGAGCAAAACAAGTAATGGCATCAATGTAGGCATAGGTGCTTGGGAAGACGAAGAAATAGATAATGGCGGTACAGCCGAATAAACTAGAAGCCTTATGAAAAAACAACAGTATCAATATATAGCGGCCTATATGTTGTTGGCGCTAATGTTCATATCATGTCATGACAATGAGATTGTGAAAGATGACTCTCTGAATGGAACTTCAAACATTGTCTCATTATCCGGAGAAATCGATCAGATTGTAGTAACTCGTGTCAATGACAACGGATTTTGTGACGGAGATGTTATGGGTGTGTATGTGGTAGATTACAAAGGTAACACTCCGGGAAAACTGAAAAATAGTGGTAACCGGGGAGATAATGTACGGCACACATTTGATGAAACTGCCTATAAATGGAATTCAGCTTATGACATCTATTGGAAAGATGATAAGACTCACATTGATATCTATGGATATTATCCGGTCGGTACACCGTCGGAAGTGAATGCATACGAATTTGAAATACAAAAAGATCAAGCAAAAACAAGTGGAGATGGTGAATTGGGAGGTTACGAAGCAAGTGACTTCCTATGGGGAAAGGCAATGGATGTAGCTCCTACAGAGAAAGTAATCCGATTGCCATTGCGGCATAAAATGAGTAATGCCCGCATTACTTTGGTAGAAGGCGAGGGATTTACTGAAGGAACTTGGACAAAATTGGAGAAACAAGTTCTAGTTCTAAACACCAAGCGTAATTCAGTAATCGACCTTGCCACAGGTAATGTCACAGCTACAGGAGAAGTGGCCAAAACAGGAACCATTCCTTTTTGTAAGGATAATGAGTTCCGTACCATTGTTGTCCCACAGATTATAGAAGCGGGGAAAACACTGTTCAGTATTACAGTAGACGGTGTTCCTTATACTTTCAAGAAGAGCGAAGCGTTTACTTATGTAACCGGAAAAATGCATAATTTCACGATCAAGGTAGACAAAAAAGAAGCAAGCGGTAAATATGAATTTACACTTATTGATGAATCAATTACCGCATGGGAAAATGATCAGGCTTCACATGAGGCTACGGCTAAAGAATACATTGTGATAAATGTAGAAAAAGCAGGAACACTGAAGGAGTGTATTGCGAAAGCCAACAAGGATTATACAAAGTTGCAGAATCTGAAGATTATAGGAGAGATTAATGCAGAGGATTTCTATTTCATGAGAGATAAAATGACCGTATTACAATCACTGAATCTGAAAGAGGTAAAAATAAAAGCATCCGAAGGAGAAATCGACGGGCGTCCTTGGGGTGACGATGTTATTCCTTACCAAGCGCTCAGAGAGAAAAACACATTAGCGCGTATTGTTTTACCTGATCAATTGAAGGAAATACAAAGAGGTGCATTTTCAGAATGCTACTATTTATCAGGTTCATTAATCATACCGGAAGGAGTAACATATATTGGTGCAGACGCATTTAGTGGATGTACAGCATTAACCGGTTCCCTGTCATTACCTTCGACATTAGAAATTATAGACGGGGGAGATTTTTCAACTAATATGGGAGCATTTGCTAAATGCGGTTTTGTATGCGAGCTTAAGTTACCTGAGAAGCTTAAAAAGATAGGTATGCATTGCTTTAGGGAATGTACTGGATTTTATGGAGAGCTTAAATTACCTTCCAACTTAACATATATTGGAAAACTAGCTTTTTATCAATGTAAAAATCTAACAGGAGATCTTGAAATTCCACAAGGAGTGACAGAAATAAATGAAGCTTGCTTCAAAGAATGTGGTTTTAATGGATTACTCAGTTTGCATGACGGAATCACAGGAATTGGCCTCGAAGCTTTTCGAAGTACCCCTTTAAAAGGTGAATTAAACTTGCCAAAAAAACTGATCGTTATTAGTGATCACACATTCGAAGGTTGTGATTTTTCCGGTGAATTAAAACTTCCTGAAGAAATAAGCACTATTGGAAACAACGCTTTTACAAATAACTGGAGATTAATGGGAGTGCTTGAAATTCCTGAAAACGTACAAAGTATCGGTGCAGGAGCATTCGCAAATTGCCGTAGTATAGAAGGACTTGTGTTCCCTGAAGGATTAGAAAACATACGTTTTGAAAGTGAATGGGGAGATATAGGTGGGGCTTTCTCCAATTGTTTCGGCATCGGATCTATCGTATGCAAAGGAACCATCCCCCCTTACGTACAATCCGGTGCTTTCAACGGTGTTCCCAAAGATAACTTCACCCTCGAGGTACCGGAATCCGCTATCCAACAATATCAAACAGCAGTGGGATGGAATGATTTCAAACGCATAGCCGCACACCGTGAATTAGTTTGCCGACCATCCATAGCTAATGCAATCAACACCCAATGTACACGTAAGCTGACATTGAATGCAGAAAGCGACTGGGAAGTGGAAAGTATTCCATCTTGGTGCAGTTTGTCTCAAACCAGCGGTTCGAAGAAAACAGAACTGACTCTAACTATCCAAAGTATGCCACAAGGTACAACTGAAGGACGTACCGGTGACATTGTATTCAGACTGAAAGATAAAGAGTATACGACTAAATGTTCAGTTTCGCAATATGACTACACATACGGTGAAGATGAAATTATAACTTTACAAAGGGCTACTAAGGGAAATAATGGCGGTATCAATCTTGTATTCTTAGGAGACGGATACAATGCGGAAGATATATCCAAAGGAAAATATATGAAAGCAATCAAAGAACAAATCGAAAACTTCTTTGGTATAGAGCCTTATACGTCTTATCGTGATTACTTTAATGTGTATACCGCTATTGCTGTTTCTCCTGAAAGTGGTATCGGTACTATCAACACGGTCCGCTATGCGAAATTTGAAACAACCTTTACCGGAGGTGTAGGACTGAGATGTGATTATGATGCAGCATTCAACTACGCACTACGGATGCCGACAGTGACAAAAGCAAATTTGAACCAAACACTGATTATTATGACTCCTAATACAACCGATTATGGTGGTATCTGCCAAATGTGGGATGACGGTTCGGCAATTGCTTTCTGTCCGATGAGTACCTACGGTTATCCTTTTGACACTCGTGGAGTAATCCAACATGAAGCTGGAGGACATGGATTCGGAAAACTGGGTGACGAGTATATTTATCACAATGAATTTATCGACTTTTGTACATGTACCTGTTGCGAACACGTATTTGAATTCAAATATGCTAAATCATTAGGATGGTACGACAATCTATCCCTTACCGGAAAGATGCATGAAGTACCTTGGAGCCATTTGATCTTTGACGACCGGTATAGTGACCGGGTAGATATCTACGAAGGCGGATTTATGCACAACCGTGGTGTATTCCGTTCAGAACAAAATAGTTGTATGAATAATGACATTCCATATTACAGTACCATCAGTCGTGAATCAATTGTGAAACGTATCAAGCAATATGCAGGTGAAACTTATTCATTCGAGGACTTTGTCGCTAATGATAAAGTGAGCCAAGAAGTCAAGGTGCGTGCTATGAATGCTCCTTATATGGGAGGTCGTGTACATTCGTTCCAATATCCTCCTAAAATTCATAAAGGCAGTCCACTGAAATGATGAAATGTAAAACTAAAACTGAAAGTAAAATGAAAAAGAATATTCATATTATCTATACTGCCTGTATCGGATTTGTATTCTGCATGGCGGGATGCGGACAGGAAAATACAATACGGAAAGAGACGGAACAGGACAAGATCATGAAATTCCAAATCATACATCCGTCACAACAATCAAAGAGTGTTCTCCGTGCCACTGAAACTGCTTTCGAAACAAATGACCAAATCGGTTTATATGTTACCGAGCAGAATGAACCTTTGCAGGTAGCAGGTAATTATGCAAATAATGCCTCGCTGACTTACAACGGAACAGCATGGATTCCGGCAAAACCTATTTACTGGAATGACGGCACCTATGATGTATATGCTTATTATCCTCATTCCTCTCCCATTCTATCTGTAGACGAAGCCAAATTCAATGTAGCTTTAGACCAAAGCACAATAAAGACAGCTAATAAATTAGGAGGATATGAAGCCAGCGATTTCCTATGGGCATCGGCTAAAAAACAAACAGCCGGCAACGCTGCCGTTTCACTGAAATTCAGGCATTGTATGAGTAAACTCATAGTACGACTCATCAAAGGAGAAGACTATGAAGGAGACTTGGCGGAAGATGCAACAGTGTATATTCACAATACTGTGCCGAGTGCCACTATTGATCTTAGCGTGGGAGTGGCTACTAAAGCGTTATATGGTACAGAAGCCAGCATAAAGGCTAAGCCGGCAGGTGATCACCAATATACCGCCATCCTTGTTCCACAAAGAATAGATAACAGACGTCCTCTGATAGAGGTGGTAATGAAAGGTGTATCTTATCTGATGGAAAGCAAATTCCTTTTCAAGCCGGGCATACAGCATACTATCTCGCTGACTATATCAAAGAATCCGGATCAAGTGAAAATCGAAATAGGGGGTGAAATCGAAGATTGGGAATCAACACAGGAATCATAAAATCATTTTAACGAGTTGCAGGCTATATCAGAAGCGCTAAATATCTATTTCGCTTTTGATATAGCCTCATCTTTTTCACAACTGTATATAGGGATCTTATAATAATAAGTATATTTGCAAGGGGATTATCAAAAGCTATATATAAATGAACGGCAAACTGATTCATATTATTTCTACCATTCTTTCAAGTTTATTAATGTTACTTTGCAACGGATGCCGCCAATGTAGTATCGAAATCAACGCACTACCCTTTCAGGAAAGTGAAGGAAATAACTGGGGACTTATAGCAACCAACGGAGAAATTAAAGTTCATTCCGGCAGTTTTACCCAGCAGCCGTCAGCAGTAGTAAACGGAATGTTTAGTTTACCGGATGAAGAAGGATATTACCGGCTCTATCAACTGGGACATCCGACACAACCTGTCAGTGCCCAACGTTTCGTACAAATCGGACACTTCTTTGAAAAAGTCACACTTGCACAAGAATTTCCGGATTCTCCTATCTTAATCATCAACCGAAAAGGAAAAATTATCAATGATATCGGTATCAGCCTACATTATGACATTGTATTAGCACACAATTTTGCAGAAGGAAGATCATTGTTCTGCACACGAAAAGGTAAGTATGGATTTATGGATACGCAAGGAAATATTGCTATACCTCCCATATACGATCAAGCATATGACTTTCATGAAGGTATGGCTCTGGTTGGAAATATAAATAACAAAGGAGAAATGTGCTATCAACTCATTGATCCTTCCGGAAAAGTCTGTTCTAACATTCAAATCACTCTCAGCCTGCTGGATCAACAGTTCAGCTGCGGCCTAATGAAATATAGCAACTTATTGAATGGAAAATGTTGTTATTTGAATCCCGAAGGAGAAACCAACATATTTTTGCCGGACAGTATCAAAGAGGCTTTCCGTTTCTACCATAATGCCGCCATTATACAAAGCGACCATGGAATAGGTCTCATCAACAAACAGGGAGAGCTACTTATTACTCCGGAATACGAAGACGGTTTCATCGCCGGAAACGACCGGATATGCCTCCGCAACGGCAACAAATGGCAATTGGCCGACTTCAAAGGAAACATCAAAGGAACGAAGAAGAGTTATGACCGGATAACGTTTTTCTATCCTTCAGGGTTGGCAATCGCATACTCAGATAACCAGAGCCTATGGATCGACCGGGAAGGAAAGCCACTCGACAGTAAACAATACCACCGTATCGAAGAAGACCTATCAGCATTACAACTGACTCCCCAAGTATTCACTAGAAAGAGCGCTAAGACAGAAGCTACAGAAGATAAATCGAAGAACCAAAAAGAGAATCCGACACTCCCGGTTTCCAACTCTCCTAAAGAAGAAGTCCAAACAGCTGAGAAAACAAATGCAACTTGTACTATCAACAACGAGGAGTGGAAAAATATCAGCAAACAGAATCCTTTTTACACTGAAGCCAGCAAAATCTTGTCAGGTAAGTTGCCCGAAACGGATGCGGACAACAGAAGGGTTATTTTAAATTATGTAGAACACCTACGCACTTCATACACCACCAAAGACATCGACTTTTTAACTCAATTGTTTAGCGAAGAAGCCCTGATCATCGTAGGAAAAGTTATTCGCAATGCTCCTAAAATGGACGGAGAATATCTGTCAAAAGGCCAAGTGGAATACAACATAAAAAGTAAACAAGCCTATTTAGAACGTTTAAAAGTTCTATTTAAGCAGAACAAAGAAATTAAGTTGAAATTTAGCGATTTCAAGATTATGCGACATCCTACTCAACAAGGATTATATGGAGTGACGCTCCGGCAAAAATATAGCTCAGACCTATATTCGGATGATGGATATCTGTTCCTGCTGTGGGATTTCAGAGATGAAACGACACCTCTGATACATGTACGCACATGGCAACCCAGTATGTTGGACGACCAGACTCCATTACCGGAAAATGAGATTTTCAATATTCGTAATTTCAATTTGCAATGAATATATTCGAGTCATATCATAACATCCGGAGATACCTTCTAACATTAGGAATACTCTTGGCCTTCTCACATCTATATGCGCAACAGTTCTCTGTGCAACGTTTTCGACAGCTTCCTAATGATATCAGTGCATATATTCAGCCCGAAAAAGACCTGAATGACGAGGCTTGTGCACTTATCAAAATAGTAGGAAACCTTGATTTTGTGTTCTCTACCCCTTTAGGTATCGTGAAACGAAAAAATGATGTCGGAGAAACATGGATATACGTTCCGCGAGGCACTGTGCAAATCACAATCAAACACCCGCAATGGGGAGTACTTCGTGACTATCGTTTCCCCTCCCCGCTGGAATCTCGCTTGACTTATGAACTGGTTTTAAATTCTCCGATCACTATGCCCCGAAGAAAAATACCTCCAATGGAAAATAACATTGTTGAATTTCCACGTATATATAGATTACCGACACAACTTACCGAACCGCCCAAGCTTCGTCTCAAACGGCCAAAAGAAGACGCCTGCTATCTGATTATGCTGGATGCAAGCATACACCAGAAAGAGGTTGCCGGAGGTATACGCCTCGGCTGGATGCGAAGACATGGAATATACTTGCATGTACTAAGCAATTTCCGTACTGTTGCTGACACGAATGGTATGGAATGTGACAAAAACGGAATACCAAAGGGTGATGACATCCCTCCTTATTACACAGAAAAAACTGAAAATTCACATTATGCATTACTTGCAGGTGGACTGCACCGGGTTGCTGGTAACTTCTATATCTACGAAGGAGTTGGTTACGGTGTGCGCACTGTCGTTTGGGAAACAAACGAAGGAAATTATTTACGCAATGCGGATTATTCTTCAAAAGGTATTGCAGCAGAGTTAGGTGCTATGTTAAGATTACAAAGGTTCGTCTTTTCAGCTGGTGCCATTACTACCGAAGGAAACTATTGGGAGCTAAACATTGGCATTGGGATTCGTTTATAATAACTTTATTCTATTTATGCAGATTAATATATGTATACGAAAATAATTCATTTCTTGATCATAGCTTGCTGGTTGCTTCCTACGGGATGTAGTGATGAGAATCAACCGGATAATCCCGCACCCGAGATCTTGCTGCACGAAGCTCAAAACATCACTCGTACCAGCGCCCAACTTACCGGAACAGTGAATGCTTCGTCCAATAGCAAAACGGATCGCTACCGCTTTCGTTACGGGACTTCCCTAAAAATGGAACAAATGGACGAACAGTCATTAAAGAATAGTCATGTCAGCACTGAACTACAGGATCTAATCCCGGGAACTACTTACTATTACTGCTTAGAAGCCGGAAATAAGAAATATCTGAAACAAAGCCCGATTTATAGTTTTACGACCATTCCCAATAAAGTTCCTAAAGTCGATAAAATTAGTTTCTTAGGACAAGGACCTATTAGTATTATTTTACAATGCGCTATCACAGATAATGGTGGAGAAACAATTATAAAAAGTGGTTTTTGCTATACCAAGATAAATGGAGAAGAATATGAGCTGAGTGCTCCCCTTTCGGACAGCAACCAATGGCAACTCCGTATCGGAGATTTGGAAAAGGATACCAAATATACGGTCAGAGCCTTTGCCGAGAATAAAATAGGAAGAGCATATAGTGAACCTTACCACTTCCAAACAGGAAATGCTGTAATACTCACAAATGCGGGAACTTTGCCTGAGATCATCAGTGAAAAAGAAAAAAAACAATATAGTACACTCAATATAGCAGGACCTCTAAACGGAACTGATATCCGGTTTATCCGTGAGATGTCTGGGAAAGACATTACCGGAAATCCAACATCAGGAATTTTACAACGGTTGGATTTGACAGATGCATTTATCGTATCGGGCGGTTTGTCTTATGATGAATCACGATATACAGAGGATTATACTATCGGCTACGGAATGTTTGGTGAACTGGAAGTGCTGAAAGAAATAAAACTTCCGACAAGTACACTGATCATCGAGCAAAATGCTTTCAAGAATAGTATGGCATTAACGGAACTTTCAATTCCTTGTAATACGGAAGAATTGACTCCTTCTACCGGCTGTAAAAATCTCAGCCATATATCCATAGCTCCGGCAAATACCCATTATATCAGTATAGATGGAGTAGTATATAATAAAAGTGGTGAAGTTCTTGTTTGGTTTCCCGAAGGAATAACAAGAGATAAGATTCAGTTCTCACCTACGCTGAAAAGTATCGGAGACTATGCGTTGCAGAAATGCAAAATTAGTTCCATCGTGCTTCCCAATTCACTCAGCAGCATAGGAAAACAGGCTTTCTGCGAGTCAGGAATCGAATCTGTCACATTTCCTGACGGATTACGGAACGTTTCTACCGGATTATTTCAGAATTGCAAGAGTCTTACTTCCGTTACTTTAGGAAGTAAATGCGAATCCATTTCAGCATACTGTTTTGACGGTTGCCCGCTCCAGCACTTATATGTAAAAGCGTCTACTCCTCCCGTTTGCCATTCAGAGACTTTCAGCGGAGCAGAAAGTATTTTTACCGATTGCGTATTGCATATCCCTGCAGAAAGTCGGACACAATATAGAAATCATAATATTTGGAAACAGTTTCTTCACATTGAAGGAGTAACTTTTTAATCGAACATCACAAATATAGCAGACATTCGCTTGCAGAGTATTAATAGATAAGTTCCGATGTATTATAGATAAACTTCTTCTTCTCTAATGATAAACTTTTTCTTCATTGGAAGTAAACTGAAAATGAAACTTGCGTTTATATAATCGCAACTTGCAGTTATATAAACGGAACTTGCGTTTATAAAAACAAAAGTTCCGTTTATAGTTTTTTCTTAATACACAGAAACTTTACCATTAAGACAAAGTAACTTTACTATTAAAAGAGAAGAAATTATTACCTAATAGACTACATCATAAGTAACTATAAGCAATCTGATTAACGTTGTTGAACAAGAAGTTTAATTTGTTGCAATTGCCGGAACGCCTCTTGTTGCAAACTCTCCCACTGACGTTGATAAGTAACGGATTGTCGTAGTTCCGGTAATGGATACTCTTCATCCAACATCTCTTTCAGCCGCCTGATAAGTTGCAGGCTGTCAGTCTGCCAACGTTTCTCATCCGACAATGAATCGGAAGAATGAAGCATCCGTAACCGTTCCGAAGCAAGCAAACGACGGCAGTTCTCACTACTAACTTGATTTCCGTAGACAGGATAGAAAGTCGGAGAAACCGAAGGAGTATCGGTATTAAAATAAATAGCCAAGAAGGTAATACCAGCCAACATGGCAGCAGCTATAACCATATAAAACCGCACTTTATGAGTAGCAACAACTGCACTGATCACTTCCGTAGCAGAGGCATAACGTTTATCACGCTTCTGGCAGGTACACTTACGTGAGACGGCAGCCAAATGTTTGTCTTTAAGCAAAGTGGCCATTTCTCCGATTATCACACCTAATGAATAGATATCCGCACGCAAGTCTAAAGAAGTACCCGGTTGGAGTATCTCGGGAGCAAGATAATACCGAGTACCGGCAGGAAGTTTCAACACATCGTAATCGTCACAGTCGGAAAGGCTAAAATCTATGAGTTTGACATTATTACCATTATGAGTAATCAGAATATTACTTGGTTTTAAATCCCGATGGACAATCTGTTTGCTATGGATATATTGCAAAGCACTGCACAATTCCGTTAAAATTTTAATCGCCAATGGTAAAGTCAGTTTTCCCTGCTGTATAAACTCTTTCAAAGTTATCCCGTCCACATATTCTAATAGGATACAATGCCCCAATGAAGAAATCTTCTCCCAACTCAAAGTTCTGCAAATATGAGGATGTTCCAACTGATAACCGATATTAAACTCCTTTTCAAGTGCTTGTTCACAAAAGGCCGTCTTCCGATACATGGGTTGCAATGCCTTCAGTATATGCAATTTACCATACCGATGACAACGGAATAATTGATTATATCCCGAAGTAGAAGTATATATTTCCTGTATATCCGTAAAAGCCGTATCATTCGGAAGGATATCTTCCTTTAAGAAACCGGAAGTAAAAGAATCATCATTCATGTTCAATACAGTTCAGTAAAGTAAGACCTCCGTTTCGTCCTGCTATAAATGGAGAAGTGCGAGTCCCATCCCGCAAGATGTACGGAAGAAATAACGGTTGTCCTTTGAGAAAAGTAGCAGTCTCAAAACAATCTCCCTTTTGCAGTTTAGACTGTTTTGCCTCTTGTACCTCAAACACCGCATTTCCTCTATACTGCAAACGTAAATAACGATTCGGTGACCATCCAATTTCCACTTCTGCTCCGGGAGCAAGTTCTTTTGCCATCACTTGATGAGCCGAGAAGAAAGAGGAATTGTAAGCACTACTACTCTTTAAGTAGCTACAAAAAGTAGTAAAGAAATCAAAACCTATATAACGAGATAATAAATCAAGTGTTTGTACACGTGGTTTATGCATATCATTCACGTATCCCCATAAACGTTTCAGAGTAGAAGTTGATATTACCCCAAATGAGTTTTTCTGCAAATAGAAAGAAAACTCATCAAAATCGGTAGTCGTACGCAAAGGTTTACTATATTTTTTTTCAACCAATAATAATAGTTCTGCTATTTCCGGTTTATATATATTCATAGTTCGGTACTGAATGTTTTATACGTTCCAAAGATAAGTAAAATCGTTTTATTATCGTATATTTGTCCGATTAATATTAAATCATTATTAAAAAATATGAGGCAAGTAAATCTATTTATGATGTCAGCAGCAATGTTGTTAGCAGCCTGTAGTGAAAATAAAGAAGCAGGCAAAACAGATCAGGTGCTTATCGGGAAATCGGATATTAAAATTGAAGGGAAACGCATGACTCCTGAAGCACTTTGGGCAATGGGACGTATCGGCGGACTTTCTGTATCACCCGACGGCAAAAAAATTGCATATACAGTAGCTTACTACAGTGTGCCGGAAAACAAAAGTAATCGCGAAGTTTTTGTAATGAACGCAGATGGTAGCGATAATCAGCAAATCACGCACACTCCTTATCAGGAGAATGAAGTTACCTGGATTAAAGGAGGAAGTAAACTTGCATTTCTGAGTAACGACCACGGAAGCAGCCAACTTTATGAAATGAACCCGGATGGCAGCGAACGTAAGCAACTAACCAACTATGATGGAGACATCGAGGGATACTCTATTTCTCCGGATGGCAAGAAGATTCTTTTCATCTCTCAAGTAAAGACTAAGGAAAGTACGGCTGAAAAATATCCGGATCTTCCTAAAGCTACGGGTATCATCATCACCGATTTAATGTATAAACATTGGGATGAATGGGTGACAACCGCGCCACATCCTTTTATTGCCAATCTTGACAACAAAGGACTCTCTAATATCGTAGACATCTTAGAAGGTAAACCATACGAAAGTCCGATGAAACCATGGGGTGGCATTGAACAACTGGCATGGAACACAACATCAGATAAAATAGCATATACGTGTCGAAAAAAGACAGGCTTAGAATATGCAATCTCCACCAACTCGGACATCTATATCTATGACTTAAAGACAAAGGAAACCAAAAACATCACCGAAGAAAATAAAGGATACGACACGAATCCACAATATTCTCCGGACGGCAAATATATCGCATGGCAAAGCATGGAACGTGACGGTTATGAAGCAGACCTGAACCGTTTGTTCATCATGGACCTGGAAACGGGTGAGAAACGTTTTGTCAGCAAAGCTTTTAAATCGAATGTGGATGCTTTTGTATGGAGTGCGGACGCTAAGAGGATTTATTTTACAGGAGTATGGCATGGGGAAACTCAAATCTATGCGCTCAACCTGACAAACGACTCTGTAAAAGCTGTTACCTCGGGAATGTATGATTATGAAGGAGTTGCGCTTTTCGGTGACAAACTAATAGCCAAACGTCATTCTATCAGCATGGGTGACGAAATTTATGCAGTTGCACTAGACGGTGCCACTACCCAACTAACACAAGAAAATAAACAAATCTACGACCAGTTGGAAATGGGTAAAGTGGAAGGTCGATGGATGAAAACAACCGACGGTAAAGACATGCTGACATGGATCATTTATCCTCCTCAGTTCGACCCTAATAAGAAGTATCCTACCTTATTGTTCTGTGAAGGCGGTCCTCAAAGTCCTGTCAGCCAATTCTGGTCTTATCGTTGGAATTTCCAGATTATGGCTGCCAACGACTATATTATTGTTGCTCCAAACCGTCGTGGATTACCAGGATTTGGTGTTGAATGGAACGAACAGATCAGTGGTGACTATGGTGGGCAGTGCATGAAAGATTACTTCACTGCTATTGATGAAATGACCAAGGAATCGTATGTAGACAAAGACCGTTTGGGATGTGTGGGAGCTAGCTTCGGTGGTTTCTCTGTATATTGGTTAGCCGGACATCATGACAAACGTTTCAAAGCATTTATTGCTCACGACGGAATCTTCAATATGGAAATGCAATACCTCGAAACCGAAGAGAAATGGTTTGCAAACTGGGATATGGGAGGTGCTTACTGGGAAAAACAAAATCCGATAGCACAACGTACCTTTGCTAATTCTCCACACCAGTTTGTAGACAAATGGGACACTCCTATCCTTTGCATACATGGAGAGAAAGATTATCGTATTTTAGCTAATCAGGCAATGGCGGCTTTTGATGCTGCAGTAATGCGTGGCGTACCAGCAGAGTTGTTGATTTATCCTGATGAAAATCACTGGGTACTGAAACCGCAGAATGGAATTCTATGGCAACGTACTTTCTTTGAATGGCTGGATAAATGGCTGAAACCGGAAGCTAAAAAGTAAATATAAAGCTTTTGCAAAAAAGAATATAAGAAATGTCCTATATGTTTGCTATTTGGATGCAACATATAGGACATTTTATTTTTTTAATTTCAAACTATAAATATTATTTTCCAGGTCTGCTTGGAATCTTCTCGAAAATAGCTTTTATACGTTTCATATCCAATTTAGGAGTGCGATTATAATAATAAACCCCATTCTTTTCTTGTTCTACGTCTGTTAATTGTGTATAACAAAAGCCCCAAACATGTTTTGAATCTATCAATGCATCAATCTGTCCCTCAAGACGTTTGTAGAATTCTTCTTCATTAGCAGGCATTCCACCATATCCCCATGAATTCTTACGGTCTTTTTCTGCCATCCAAGGAATACCACCAAACTCATCTAACATATAAGGCTGGCCTTCATACACCGCCAAAAAATCTTTATCTCTAGTATTACGGTATGGTTCTTTACCTTCTTCAAACTTCAGTTGCTCAGTCAGTTTTGCACGATCTTGCTCGTAATTATGAACGCTCCAAATATCTGTCAGAACGTGATTATCACCACTAGCGTCATTTATAGGACGAGTCGGATCAATCCCTTTAGTAATATGATATACATCTTTCACCAAACGTACATAAGCATCTTTTCCACCTCCCCATGTTTCGTTAAACGGAGTCCAAGTCACCAATGAAGGATGGTTACGATCGCGCAGTACAACCTCAGACCATTCTCCGATAAAGTTACGAGCAGCAAGTTCTTTATTTACATCCAACACCCAACTTGCAGATTCTCCCCAAGTGATATATCCTAGCTTATCTGCCCAATAATAATATCTCTCTTCAAATACTTTCTGATGTAAACGGGCACCGTTGAAACCTGCCTCTTTACCTAATACAATATCATTCTTTAAAGCTTCGTCGCTGGGAGCAGTCCAAATTCCATCAGGATAATAACCTTGATCTAGCACAAGACGTTGATAATAAGGCTCGTTATTCAAATAGAATATACCATTTGCTGTATGCACTTTACGCATACCCACATATGATTTTACTTCATCAATCACATTCCCCTTAGCATCTTTTACACGATAAACGACATCATAAAGGAAAGGGGTCTCCGGTGTCCAAAGATTCATATTCTTCATCGGAAGAACAACTACTGAACCATTACAACTGCTAACTTCTTTCTTTGCAACAGTTTTCTTACCATCCAATACCGTCACTTCCAATGTTCCGTCATTTGATTCCTGATAAAATTCAGGTAAAATAACCAGTTGTTTCTGATCGATATCAGGACGTGCAAAAACAGTCTTCAGTCCGTTAGGAGCTACAGCTTCCATCCATACAGTCTGCCAGATACCTGTTACACGTGTATAAGAACAACCTCCTGAGAAGTAATTTGTGCATTGCTTACCACCAGTCTGTTCACCCGAACGCAAATCGTCCTTCACAAAAACTACTAAATTATGAGTTTGACCAGGTTTTACATAACGTGTTAGATCAATAGAGAACGATGAACTACCTCCAAAATGACGAGCGATAAACTTTTTATCAATAAAGATCTCTGCACAATAATCTACAGCACCAAAATTCAAAAAGATCTTCTTTCCATTCCAATTTGCCGGTATCGTCAAAGGACGCTGATACCACATCTGATTAATAAAATCAGTATGCTCGACGCCAGAAAGTTTACTTTCCGGGCAGAAAGGTACAATAATGTTGTTTTTAAATTTATCAGTTTCCTGTAATTTCCTATCTTTTCCCGAATTTCCAAAATCAAATTCATAAGTCCAAGTACCATTCAAATTTACCCAATCCGCACGTTCAAATTGTGGACGGGGATATTCCGGACGAGGAATGTCTGCAGAAAATACATTCCACACATTCATCAGAGCCAATAAAGCTACTGCAAAAAGTTTTTTCATGTTTTCTTTTTATTATATGGTTTACAAAATTATTTTAGTCTACTTCGCATAAATAAGCTTTCATTGATAGTTTTCAATGCTGCAAAGATTGGAAAAATATAGAAAAACGAAGAGAAATATTTATTCAAATAATGACAGAATCAGACCAAACTGCCTACAAAAAGATATTTTGTAAGCAGTTTGCAAGTAGATTTATGATATTTAATGTCTTATTCAGATCTTGATTATAGATTTATCCTTACGATTTTAACGAGAATAAATATTCTTAATTTCTACAATATATATCTTATGAAAACCACCATGTACTCCTCCGTACCATTTTTCTAAAGATTCTTTATCCAAAAAACATTCAGGTTTAATACCATCAGCATATAGTTTTTTACATTCTAATGTCAAACGGGATTGCTCAAAAAGTATATTCCCCTGTTCAGTAAATACAGGCTTTAAACCTGTTTCTTCCACCTTATCAATATTCCGTCCCGATTTGGAACCACAAATAGCATGAATTTTCTTATTTTCTTCACCTAAGAAGGAAAGTGTCAAAGACTCATTCTTTTCTATAAATTCGTAGGTATAGCGTTCAGGACGAATAAAAACAAAAGCAACTGGCTTATTCCATAACCAACCAATACCACCCCAGCTTGCAGTCATTGTATTAAATTTCTCTTTTGTTCCGGCTGTCACCAGCATCCACTCTTTTCCGATAGACTCGAAAAAGTTATCCGATAATTCTTTGATTTCTAATTTCTTCATCTCTTTTTATACTTTTAGTTCTTACTTGTTCGTATTCCAATAATCTATTTCTTTTTATGCAATTTCACAATCTGTCCCAAGTGTGGAATTTCTATCTGTATCTTCCGCTTTTTAGCTTCGGCTGCAAAAACTTTAGGTGGATCGTGAAGCGGTTCATCTGATAAATCAAAAGTACCATAATGCATCGGAATGGTAAGTCCCGCCTGCATTTCTTCAGCAGCCGTCAATGATTCGTAAGGTGAAATATGATTAGGTCGCATAAACCAACGAGGCTTATACGCTCCAATTCCCAATAGTGCATAATCCGGTGCTCCAAAAAGCTCTGGGATTTCCTGAAAATGTTTAGAATATCCGGTATCTCCGCTATAGTAAAGTGAAATACCATCGCCCTGTAACATGAAAGCTCCCCAGAGACGTTGTCCACCATCTCGTACAGAGCGTTTACTCCAATGTTGGGCAGGAAGAAAAGTTATTTTCAGAGCCTCGTCTTCAAGTTGCTGATACCATGCAGCTTCAATTACTTCCATTTCCGGAAACCAGTTCTTTAGCAATTCTCCCGTCCCTAATCCACAGAATAGTTTCATCTGAGGATTATTTTTCAATAACCTTGCTATACTTTGTTTATCCAAATGGTCAAAATGATCATGACTAACCAGCAAATAATCGATTCCTGTAAATATGTCAGGGTTGGCAGGAAACTCACTTCGTCTCTTCACAAATGGAATGCTTCCAAAAACCGGATCAAACATCACCCGCTTTCCTGCCAATTGAAGAAAAAAGGAATTATGCCCCAGCCATATTAATGAATCCCCTACAACCGCATCCAACGAACGAAGATAGCATACTTTCGGATCCCATTTCACTGTTTTTTTCTCTTTCCGTTGAGGATTTGGAGATAAACGCCATTTCAGCACACTTCCCATACCAGGACGGAAACGGTGTTGCCGATTAAAAAAACGCCCACGTACCATCGGATTTCCTCTCCAATAAGGATTAACGGTAGCCAAGCGCTCGTTTCTTCTGAAACATATATGTTCACCCATACTTTACTCTCTTGAATATGTTCATTACAAACATAACAAAAAATGTGCCCCGGACACACAAACGGGACACATTTTAAGGCATATTTAATATTGCAAGGTATCTATTCGAATCGTATCTTTATTATTATAAATTGTATCTACCGTAGTATTTGATTTTTCATAACGTATATACTGTGTTTCTGTCCTCTTGATGCTTGGCATAAAAAAGAATATAGGTACCAACAATAAACAAAATAGCCAGATGAGCAATAAAGAAACTCTTAACCTTTTAGACATCGCAGTCCAATTGAATATGGAACGGAAGATGGTATGTACCAATGCAAAAAGTGGGATACCAAAGAATAAAATCAATACAATCCAAGCAACAAATGTCCAAGGTGAGTTCCAGGCAATGGTCAAATCCAATCCTGGTATTACAGCAGGCAATGCACCAAAAAGCATTCCTCCCAATCCAAGCAGAAGAGCAATAATTCCTATTAAAGCAGCTACTAAAACGATGGCTGCAATCAGCAGGAAAGGACATATGGCAATTGCCAAAATGACTAATACAAGCTTAAAGAAAAAAGCGATCACAGAAAGAAAAAGATCAACCGCTTTCTGTAAAAAGGAACGAGGTTTACCCGAATTTACATAATCGTTTACTCCATTCGATACACGTTCAAAACCGTCAGTTACAGTCTTACCAATATTCTCTACCGTCACTGCTTGTCCACGCATACTCAATTTTTCTGCTGCTGTACGTGCTTCAGGAATAACAATCCAAGCAATCAAATAAAAGATAATTACCGGACAATAGGGAATAAAAACTAATATCACCATTAATATACGTACTAAGGTAATATCCCATCCCAAATATGCTGCCAAACCAGCGGCAACTCCACCGAGCATTTTTTCGTCCGGATCTCGATATAACCGACGATGTACTGTTCCACTTTGATTAGATACATCACTTCCGGAATTTCCTGTCTGCTGTGAATTCTTTTGAGACTCATTATATTCTGAATTGTCCTCAAAATCTTCCGGCTTTCCCATACGCGAAATAACCTCTTCTACATCAGAAATTGTAATCACCTGTTTACTTAAAGTAATCTTCTCTGAAAACAATTCAGCAATACGATTCTCCATATCGTTCACAATTTCTTCTGCTCCCTGTTGTTTACGGAAGTGCAAACGAATATTATCTAAATAATTGTCCAACAAATTATAGGCATCTTCATCAATATGATAAACGGTTCCACCCAAATTAACAGTTAATGTCTTTTTCATCCTATTTCTTTTTCAATTTATCTATTAGCAATATGATTCACAGTCTCATTCAGTTCTTTCCACGAAAGTTCCAGTTCGTCAAGAAAAGCTTCTCCTTTCTCTGTTAACTTATAATACTTACGCGGTGGTCCTTGGGTAGACTCCACCCATTCATAACTTAACAAATCATCATTTTTCAGACGAGTAAGCAGTGGATATAGAGTACCTTCCACTACAATCAACTGTGCTTCTTTCAGTTTCTGAATAATATCCGAAGCATAGGCAGGTTCTTTATGGAGCAACAGCATAATGCAATACTCTAATAGGCCTTTTCGCATCTGAGATTTTACATTGTCTACATTCATAACAAATCTTTTTGATGCAACAAATATATGTATTACTTTAGTACTATGCATTACAAAGTACTATAATTTAACAATAATTAATCAATTAAACAGTAATCACCTTATTATAAAAAGAAATAATGGCTATATTTGCATACCGTAAAACTACAAATTAAGTACGATCATATGTTTACTATTCGAAAAGCAACAGTCAACGATTGCAATTTAATCAATAAGATGGCTCAAGATGTTTTCCCTGCCACCTACAAAGAAATATTATCTTCTGAGCAATTAAATTATATGATGGATTGGATGTACAGTCCTGAAAACATACGTAAACAGATAGAAGAAGAAGGGCATGTTTACTTTATTGCTTATGAAGAATGTGAACCATGTGGATATGTTTCAGTACAACCTCAGGAAAATAATGTATTTCACCTACAAAAAATATATGTTCTGCCTAATTTCCAGAATGCTCATTGCGGTAGCTTCCTATTTAGAGAGGCTATTAAATACATTAAAGAAGTACACCCGAGCCCATGCTTGATGGAACTTAATGTAAACCGTAATAACAAAGCGCTAAAATTCTACGAACATATGGGAATGAAAAAACTACGTGAAGGAGATTTTCCGATCGGAAATGGATATTATATGAATGATTATATCATGGGATTGGAAATATAAAAAGAAGCCTCTGCACTTCTTTTTTCCATTAACAAAACCTATTTTCTTTATAGAAAAATATGCTAATAGATTATTTTTTTCTTCTCAATAAAAAAATAAAACTTCTCAATGATTGATATTAAATATAACAGTCATTAAAAAATTCAGTTCGAAGATTATAAATTATAACCCCGATACATCTATTTTTATTAAAGTATCAATAGATGTACCGGTTTTTTCATTTAATGTTATAACCAGAACTTTACTTAGCAACTCGCTCCAGCCATTTCACCATTGAAAGCATCAATATCATTGAAACGCCAGTTGCACCAACAAACACCAACCAACAAGCCCAAATCGGAACTGTTGTATAAAGTATACCACCGATAAATACCAATAAATTACCTACCGCAGTTGCAGCCAACCAACATCCCTGCATCAATCCTTGCAAATGAGGAGGTGAAACTTTAGATACAAATGATAACCCTAATGGAGAAATACACAACTCAGCGACTGTAAGGATAAAATATAAACCAACCATAACCCATGGAGTAACACGAATTGCCTCTATTTCATTGGCACTCATAGTACCTAATACTTCTTTTGAAGGTAATGTGAACGAGAATACCATTAGGAATATATATGCCAATGAAGCAATACCCATACCAATAGCAATTTTCATAGGAGTAGATGGTTCCTTATTTATCTTTTTCAAAGCACCAAATAGCCACATGATAAATGGAGTAAGGAATACAACAAAGAAAGGATTAACACTTTGGAATATTTCAGCACCCTTTATTTGGGTAAAGCCCAGGTCGACATTAATAACGCTTAAATCAACATAATCACGAGCAAAATATGTCAGAGAATAACCGTTCTGATGGAAAGACATCCAGAAAAAGATCACGACGCCAAAAACTGCAAACAAAGCATATATACGTTGTTTGATTTCGGTTGCACTCATTGCTATTTCTTCTTTACTAACCGTTGCATTACCACCCTTATTGACTACAACTTTCTTTGCAGGATCCGGAAAACGATTCTTATTCACGATATAAATTACTAATGAAATTATCATTGCAGCGATGGCAGCCATAAAAGCATATTGGAAACCACGATTAAACACATCAAGGTAGTTATGTACAAATACATTCATATCTGTAACAGGAGTAGCATCTAAAACAGCTTTATTAGCTAATGTAGTTAAATTTTCCATAGCTTGTGGAGCCATTTCACTTCCTTTTTCCAGATATTGATGACACAACTCAGGCAAGCTAGCATCGTAATCCAAATTATTCACTTGCAACCACCAGTTACGTACACCAATAGCAATAAATGGAGCAAATACAGCACCTATATTAATAAACATATAAAATATCTGGAAACCAGAGTCGCGCAAACCAGAATATTTTGGGTCATCATACATCTGACCTACCAATGCTTGAAGATTTCCTTTAAACAAACCATTACCAAAAGCAATCACAAAAAGTCCCAGACAAGTTAATCCTAAATAAAGAGCCATATCAGGAACTGGTGTGGGAGTAGGAATAGCAATTATCAAATAGCCGACAGCCATTAATATCAGACCTATCAGAATAGTCCTTTTGAAGTTCCTCGTTTTATCGGCAATAATACCTCCTACCAAAGCTAAAATATAGATTAAAGCATAAAATACGGAATAAATGTATCCGGTAGTAATTTCGGACAATCCAAATTTTGCAGAAATAAACAGTGTTAAGATTGCCATCATGATATAGAAGCCAAAACGCTCTCCCATATTTGCCAATGCCGCGCCAATCAAACCCTTAGGGTGTTTCTTGAACATAGATATAAGTTTTTTAATTAATAAATTGAATTTGTTTTTATATATTTCTTGCAAATATATACTTTTTCCGGAATTTACTCGATATACAACAGACAAACTTCTGCTTGCACCTCACGAATCAAATCATTCGGAGCTATTTTTATTTGCAATCCACGTATTCCTGCACTTACATAAATATACGAAAAGTCCCGGCAAGTTTCATGAATATAAGTTGGGAAATGCCTTTTCATACCGATGGGTGAACATCCTCCACGAATATATCCCGTCAATGGCAAAAGCTCTTTCACAGGAATTAGATCACACTTTTTATTTCCAGAAGCTTTTGCAGCTAATTTCAAATCAACCTCATGTTCTCCGGGAATAACACAAACAAAATAACCACTTTTATCCCCATGGAGAATTAACGTTTTAAACACTTGTTCTATATTTTCTCCCAGACTGGCAGCTACATGAATAGCACTTAGATCATTTTCATCTACTTCATAAGGGATGAGTTCATAAGGTATTTTAGCCTTATCCAGCAGACGGGCAGCATTAGTCTTATTAATTTTCATTCTTGTTTCTTTTCTGAATTTTTATTCGCAAAAATAATAAAGTTCGAACAATAAATCAGAAAAGAATGTATTAAATAAAAAAATGAATGCCTGTTTCCTATTTATCAGCGCATTCATTTTTTATTTATGTATTATTTTTCAGAAAAGAAATATCATTCTTTATAGTTTATTATAAAAGTACTTGTTGTATCATACACTTTATCCTGATAGGTCAATTTACTACTTGATTTAATTTTGGTAATGTATCCGTTAGTGTCTTGTTCATATTGAAAAATACGACCTGGATCATTCATATTCTCATTATCTGAGTAGTCTTTCTCACTTATCATTTTTTATTTCTACTTCCTTATAATCATAAGGAAAGTTCCTCGCGAAGAAACTTCGGAGTATATCCTTTCTGACTTTTTGCAACCTCTTCAGGAGTTCCATAACTCAGGAGTTCCCCTCCTCCTTTACCACCTTCGGGACCCATATCTATAATATAATCCGCCATTTTAATAACGTCCAGATTATGTTCAATAACAATAACTGTATTTCCTTTATCAACTAACTTATTTAAGACTCCCATTAATACCCGGATATCTTCAAAATGCAATCCAGTTGTAGGTTCGTCCAAAATGTACAATGTTTTACCAGTATCACGTTTTGACAACTCAGTTGCCAATTTTACACGTTGACTTTCTCCACCAGAAAGTGTAGTGGACGACTGTCCTAACTTAATATATCCCAATCCGACATCCTGCAACACTTTAATCTTATTCAGAATTTGTGGAACATTCTCAAAAAACTCTACTGCACGATTAATAGTCATATCCAAAACATCGGCAATAGACTTCCCTTTGAAACGTACTTCTAACGTTTCACGATTATAACGTTTGCCATGACAAACCTCACAAGGCACATACACATCCGGCAAGAAGTTCATTTCAATCGTTTTATAACCATTTCCCGAGCAGACCTCACAACGCCCACCTGCCACATTAAAAGAGAAACGCCCCGGTTTATACCCACGAATCTTTGCTTCAGGTAACCCGACAAACAAATTACGAATATCTGAAAATACACCTGTATAAGTAGCCGGATTAGAACGCGGAGTCCGCCCTAGCGGAGATTGATCGACGTTTACAACTTTATCAATATTTTCTAATCCTTCAATAGAATCATACTCCAAAGGATCTTGCAAAGAACGATAGAACTTCTGCGAAAGAATAGGTTGCAAGGTCTCATTGATTAGCGTAGACTTACCGCTTCCCGAAACTCCCGTTACACAAATTAATTTTCCCAAAGGAAATTCCACATCTACATTCTTTAGATTATTTCCTTTAGCCCCTTTCAACCACAGAGATTTTCCATTACCTTTCCTTCTCTTGACAGGAACTTCTATCTTCATCCTCCCATTCAAATATTGGGAAGTCATCGTATCAGTTTTCACCATCTCTTGCGGAGTTCCAGCAAATACGACTTCTCCACCAAGACGCCCAGCCTTCGGTCCCATATCAATAACATAGTCGGCTGCCAACATCATATCTTTGTCATGTTCCACTACAATGACAGAATTCCCCATATCACGAAGTTCCTTCAAAGAATTAATCAGACGCAAGTTGTCGCGCTGATGTAAACCGATACTCGGCTCATCCAATATATAAAGTACATTGACCAATTGCGAACCAATTTGTGTAGCCAAACGGATACGCTGGCTTTCACCTCCCGAAAGACTTACCGAACTACGATTCAGAGCCAGATAATCCAATCCAACATCTAATAGGAATTTCAAACGGGTACGAATTTCTTTCAGGATCTCAGCTGCTATCTTTTTTTGTTTATCAGACAGAAACTCATCCACATTCATCAGCCAGGCATACAACTCGTTGATATCCATGATAGCTAATTCATTAATATTCTTATCATGAATACGAAAATGAAGTGCCTCCTTATTCAGACGAGCACCTTTACATTCAGGACAAACAGTTGTCTTGGCAAACTGCTCCGCCCACTTCTGTGCTGTAGCCGAAGCATCTTTCTCCTGTAACATCTGAATGTACTTCACTACACCTTCATAGGTCACAAAATAATCAGAAGAAGTTCCAATCAGTGAACTCTTTATTTTAATCCGTTCATCAGAACCATATAAGATCTCATCAATCGCATCATCCGGCAATTCTTTCACAGGAGTTTTCAAATTTGCTTCATACTTCTCCATTAAAGCCCCTATTTGCCAAAAAATCATCGCATTTTTATATTTACCCAATGGAGCAATCGCGCCTTCGTAAATAGACAAGTCCCGATCAGGAATCACCTTATCTATATCAATCTGACTAACTACACCCAATCCTTTGCATTTCGGACATGCCCCCTGAGGAGAATTGAACGAGAAATTGTGAGGAGCCGGTTCACGATAAGACAATCCTGTGACAGGACACATCAACCGTTTACTATAATGCCGAACACTTTCGGTCTGAGCATCCAGTATCATCAACAAACCATCTCCTTGCCGCATAGCAGTCGCCACACTTTGTTTCAACCGCTTATCATCTTTATCCGCAACTATCAGCTTATCTATCACGACCTCGATATCGTGATTTTTATAACGATCTAGTTTCATGCCATGTGCCACTTCACGAACTTCCCCATCTACACGTACATATAAATACCCTTTCTTACGGACTTGTTCAAAAAGTTCCTTATAATGTCCTTTACGTGAACGGACTAATGGAGCAAGCAAATATATTTTCTTGCCTTTATAATCTTTCAGAATAAGATCCAAAATCTGCTCTTCCGTATATTTCACCATCTTTTCCCCTGACAGATACGAATAGGCTATACCAGCTCGGGCATAGAGTAAACGAAGATAATCATATATTTCCGTTGTAGTCCCCACCGTAGAACGTGGATTCTTATTCGTCGTTTTCTGTTCAATAGAAATAACAGGGCTTAATCCTGTAATCTTATCTACATCCGGACGTTCCAAATTTCCCAAGAAATTACGTGCATACGCGGAAAAAGTCTCAATATAACGGCGTTGTCCCTCAGCAAAAATTGTATCGAATGCGAGGGAAGACTTTCCACTTCCGCTCAATCCAGTAATCACAGTCAAACTATTACGAGGAATCTCAGCATCAATATCTTTCAGGTTGTGTACCCGTGCACCATATACATTAATATATTCTGTTTCTTGCATATTCATCTTCTTCATAAATGTTGCAAAATTAATGTTTCCGCCTGAAATATGCTCCTAAAAAAGCACAATATTATTTTCTTAACTCAAATCTTATGAAGATATAAGCCATAATTCGTACCTTTGTTCCTTGATTTCAAGAACTAATAGTAATTAATTGATGAAACCGATCAGTCGAATATTTATACTTTTGCTTTTAGCAAGCGCTTCATACGTAACTAGTTATGCGCAAGAGAACCAATCTTACATTTTGCACACCATTGAAAAAGGGCAGAATTTATACTCTATTTCTAAGATGTATAATGTCACCACAGCAGACATTATTCGGTTGAATCCTGGATGTGAAGAGAAAATTTATGCTGGACAAACTATTAAAATTCCACAAGGACAAGCTAGCCAGAAAGGGGAAACATTTCACACTATTCAAGCAGGAGAAACTCTTTATAAGCTTACTACTTTATATAAAGTGTCTGCCAAAGCAATTTGTGATGCCAATCCCGGACTTAGTGCCGAAAATTTCCGCATAGGTCAAGTAATCCGAATTCCATTAGAAGAAGAAAGGACTACTGCTGCCACTATTCAACCTCCTGTTGAACAAACTGCCATTCAAGGACCAGTACAGTCTAGATGCAAAGATATGCACAAGGTAAAACGCAAAGAAACGATCTTTAGTGTAAGTCGCGAATACGGAATCACTGAACAAGAACTGATAGCCGCTAATCCTGAATTAAAGGAAGGTATGAAAAAGGGGCAACTCCTTTGTATTCCTTATCCAAACGCGACTACAGTGGATCCTACCCCAAAAGAAGATTTGAATGTGATTCCACCAAGTAACAGTGAATTATTCAACAAAATAAAAGAGGCTCCAGAAGAAATCTCAACTATAAAAGCAGCTTTAATTCTCCCCTTCCATGAGGAAAAACGTATGGTAGAATATTACGAAGGATTTCTGATGGCAATTGATAGCTTAAAGCGTATTGGGACTTCTATTGATCTGTATGTATATGAATCAGGCAAAGATGCTTCTGCCCTAAACAATATACTGTCAAAGAAGGAAATGCAAAAAATGAATATTATTTTTGGTCCAATGCACCAACAACATATCAAGCCGTTGTCTGATTTTGCCCAAAAGAATGACATTCGTCTAGTAATTCCTTTCTCTCAAAACAGTGAAGAAGTATTCAACAATCCTTCCATTTACCAGATAAACACCCCTCAGTCTTATTTATATTCGAAAGTATATGAACATTTCACTCGCCAATTTCCCAATGCTCATGTTATCTTCATCGAACCGACCAGTCCGGACAAAGATAAAGCAGAGTTCATTAAAGGATTAAAACAAGAACTAAAGAGCAAAGGCATTTCCATGAACAGTGTCAGTGAAAATGATACCAAAGAAACTCTAAAAGCAACACTACGCAGTGACAAAGAAAATATATTCATTCCGACATCTGGCAGTAATGTGTTGTTAATTAAAGCCCTACCTCAACTTACTATGTTAGTTAGGGAGGCTCCGGATCAGAGAATCCACCTATTCGGCTACCCGGAATGGCAAACATATACTCTTGATCACTTGGAGAATTTCTTTGAATTGGATGTCTATTTTTATTCATCATTCTATATGAACACCTTATTCCCTGCTGCTATACAATTTACTAATGCTTATCATAAATGGTATAGTAAAGATCTTACCAGCAAATATCCCAATTATGCAATGTTAGGCTTTGATACCGGATTTTTCTTTTTAAAAGGATTGTCGCGTTTCGGTTCCGAGCTAGAAAATAATCTACCTAAAATGAATCTGACTCCAATACAAACAGGATTCTTATTCGAACGGGTGAATAATTGGGGAGGATTTATCAATAAGAAAGTATTCTTCATCCATTTCACCAAGAATTTTGAATTAGAAAAACTTGATTTCGAATAGTACAATGATGATAAAGATAAAAACATGTCTGATTGCTGCTTCATTACTTATAGGACTAGTCTTTCCTGCAAGTGCACAAATAGGTGAAGCTCGTCACAACTTTTCTGTCGGATTTAATGGAGGAGTGAATTTAAATAGTGCATCTTTTACTCCTACTATCAAACAAAATAGTTTGATGGGAATTACCGGAGGATTAACAGCACGCTATATTTCCGAGAAGTATTTTGCTATGATATGCGGTGCGCAAGTAGAATTAAACTTTTCACAAAGAGGTTGGGATGAATTATTTGAGATAGCAGGAGAAAACGGAGAACCCGTCAAAGATACCAGCAGAGCATATACTCGAAAATTGAATTATATCGATATCCCTTTTCTAGCCCATTTAGCATTTGGAAATGAAAAAGGATTGCAGTTTTTTCTAAATTTAGGTCCACAAATCGGTTTCTTGATAGGAGAATCGGAAAAAACAACAAATATAGATATGAACTCTCTGACAAATACTCAGAAAGCGGTCTATGGTGGCAAGCTTGATAATAAATTCGATTACGGTATTGCCGGTGGTGGTGGAGTAGAACTAAGAACTAAAAAAGCAGGTAGCTTTCTGGTTGAAGGAAGATATTATTTCGCTTTATCCGACTTTTATAGCACGTCAAAGAAAGACTATTTCTCACGTGCAGCACATGGTACTATCACAGTGAAACTCACCTACTTGTTTGATTTGAAAAAATAAAAAACTTTATTAGTACAATCAAATAAGAATATGACCACTAACCCATCAAAAAGTTAGTGGTCATATTCTTATTTGAAAATTATTTTTAATCTAAGATTCCTCTTTAATTGATTGCTTGGAAGAATTCAAGAAACTATCTCAATCGATCTGCAGCTTTCACCATCACCTCATCACGTCCAATGGCACGTATAGCTAATATATTAAGAATAATAGAAATAAGTGGTAAGCACAAAGCCCAACCAATCCGGAAAGAATTTACGTCATTCTTTAAAGCAAAATAAAATGCAGCAAAAGCGATATAAAATCCTACCAATAACAAGCTGTTAAAAATAGACATACGAATCTGCAGCATACGGTTCTTATATAGAAATATAGTTGCAAGAGCTACTATTGTACTAAGCATTAGGATACCGAACAAGCCCCAAGTAGAGTGAAAAGCTCCATTCACATCCAACCCCAAAGCTTTAAAAGCACATTCTCCCATTGCCCCGGTAGCATCAACAAAATATCCCATAGGCAAACACATTGCTGTAATCAGCGCAACTGTAACAATTAATAAATAAACAGTTTGAATCCGTTGAATCATAAATATTCTATAATAGTTAAGTTAAACAATAATAGCCAAGCAATAAGAAATAAGGAAATAATTCCCGCTTACTACTTGACTATCAGTCTTTTTTCAGGAAATATATTACTGAAGTTTTTCCTTCTCCTTAGATGGATTTCTATAATAAATTTTTCCCTCGACGTATTCTTGCGTAGCAATTAACGTCGGTTTAGGCAATTTCTCGTAATAACGAGAAATTTCAATTTGTTCTCTATTTTCAAATACTTCTTCCATATTATCAGAATAAGAAGCAAACTCAGCCAATTTCTTAGAAAGATCATTCTTGATTTCCACACTAATCTGGTTAGAGCGTTTACCAATAATGGCAACAGTTTCATAAACATTCCCTGTATCAGAACAGAGTTCCATCATGTCACGGGTTACCGTCGTAGCAGGAGCATTCGTCTTTTTGTAGTCCATAAATCTATTTAAATTTGGTCTTTAATTACTTTTTGTGATTCATTGAATATTTTCTCAGCTTCCTTCAAATATTTACTTTCCGGAAATTCATTCCTAAAGCCGTAATATTCATCAACCGTTTCACGATATCGGTCCATCTTCTTATCTTCCACACTATATATAGCCATTTCGTGTAAAGCACGCAAAATCAATATGGAGAGTTCTTCGCGATAGTCAGTATAAGGGTAATCCTTCAATGCATTCCGAGCTGTGATTACACATGACTCATAGTTATTACCCATATAATTACCCAAATTATAATATAATCTTGCCGAATAAAGTTCTTTTAAAACCAACTTATCCTGCAAAGCAAAAATCATATCCTGAGCTTCCTGCTTCTTTGTACTTTCTGGAAAATATTCCATGAACATCTGTAACTGTTGAATAGCCTGATAAGTACTCGTCTGATCCAAACGTGGCTCCGGAGTATCAAGGAATAATGCTTTACCAGCATGGAAACGTGCCAATTCGGTAAAAGTACCACGTGGATATGAAGTAAAATAAGTGATAAATGTTTGGGCAGCTGTCTGATAATCTTTTTGATTAAAATAGCTCATTCCTAACATATAAAGAGATTCCTCCGCTTTATCTGTTCCTTTTAGGATTGTGATTAACTCATTCAACAAAGTAGCCGAACGATTATACTGTCCTTTCGCAAAATAATTTTTAGCAGCTTCGTACTTGTATTCGTAGTCAGTACTTTTCAATAATTTATTGTACTCTCCACAAGAAGTTAGAGTAGCTGCCACAAGTAAAGTTATAATGATATTTTTCTTCATCCTATTTCAAATAATGCGCAAAGTTACGTATTCGCAGGGAATTAACCAATTAATCTATGTTTTTTAATACAAAAAAGGCGTTAAACATCAACGAAAAGAACAAAAAGAACGTCAAACGATGAACGAAAAACAGCGAACAGACTGCGCTACGTTTTTATCCGATAGCATAGTCTATCCGCTACTCACTGTTTTACTTCCAGATTTTATAGTTTATACAAATCACTTGCCGCTAACAAATCGACTTTCTTTTCTTTCAGAACTTCGATACATCTATCCAGATTGCTAGGACGAATCACGACATTCGCAATGTTATTGTTGGCAAATGAATACATATATTCAATAAACACTCCTTCTGCAGACAAATACCCTAACACTGTTGCTAAAGCTCCCGGAACATTAGGACAACTGATTCCGACCACATCTGTTATATTAACAGCAAAATGATTATCCTTCAATGCTTTATACGCTCTATCAGGATCAGATACAATCCCGCGCAAAATACCAAAATCAGCATTTTCAGCGATACACAATGCAGAAAGATTTATATTTTCTCTCGCCAGTACTTCAGTCACTTCCGTTAAACGGCCAGACTTGTTCTCCAAAAAGATAGAAAGTTGTTTTGCTACCATAGTTGTTGAATTATTAAAGTTTTCTGTTATCAATTACTCGTTTTGCTTTGCCTACACTACGTTCAATACTACGCGGTTCTACCAGCTTCACATTGACGCCAAGGCCAAGAACACTTTGTAAACGGGCTGCCAGTTTCTTCCTCAAAGCTAACATCTTGTTGATTTCGTCAGAATAGAAATCCGAACGTACTTCTACCTGCAGTTCCATAGTATCAGTATTATTCTCCCTGCCAATCACTAACAAATAATGCGGCTCAAATTCCGCCATTTCAAGAATGACAGATTCAATCTGAGTCGGGAATACATTCACACCACGAATGATCAACATATCATCACTACGTCCCAGAATACGGTCCATACGAACTAATGTACGTCCGCAAGAACATTTATCATAGTGCAGGGCGGTTAAATCACGCGTACGGTAGCGCAATAATGGCATACCTTCTTTAGTCAGATGCGTAAATACCAATTCACCTGCTTGACCAGGTTCTACCGATTGCAATGTATTCGGATCAATAATTTCGGGGAAATAATGATCTTCATTCAAGTGCGTGCCATGCTGACATTCACACTCATAACCAACTCCCGGTCCCGCTATCTCGCTTAAGCCATAAATATCATAAGCCTTAATACCCAGCTTTTCTTCTATTTCATGACGCATATGTTCTGTCCACGGCTCTGCACCAAAAGCACCTATCTTCAAATTAAACTCTTCACGTGGCAAACCGGAGTCTTTTATTGCATCTGCCAAATAAAGTGCATACGACGGAGTACAACATAAGACAGTTGAACCAAAATCATGCATCAACGTAATCTGCTTTTCCGTATTACCACTAGACATCGGAATCACTGATGCACCAATATTTTCCGCTCCGGCATGAGCACCTAATCCTCCTGTGAAAAGTCCATATCCATAAGAAACCTGAAATATATCCGAACGACCTGCACCATAAGCAGTAAAAGCACGCGAAATGCATTCTGCCCATGAAGAAAGATCTTTGCGGGTATATCCTACCACAGTTGGTTTTCCCGTAGTACCAGAAGAAGCATGAATACGTACAATCTGACTCATCGGCACTGCACAAAGTCCGAAAGGATAATTATCTCTTAAATCATGTTTTGTAGTAAACGGAAGCTTCACAATATCATCAATACTTTTGATATCATCAGGGGTAATCCCCAGTTCCTGCATTTTTTTCCGATAAAAAGGAGTGTTGTGATAAACGTAGTCTACAATTTTCTTGAGTCGTATGCTTTGAATCTTTCGAAGACCCTCGCGGTCCATACACTCAATGTTCTCATTCCAAATCATGTTTTTCCGGTATTTACTAGTTGTATGAATCTGTTTTTTGATATTAATATGTTGCAAAGTAAAGGATTTATTTGGAAAAATGATTTGATATCTCGATTATTTTCCCGAATATTGCTTCACTTTTTAGGATTTAACTATGAATTTTGAATTAACATCTACCTACAAGCCTACCGGGGACCAACCGGAAGCAATTGCCCAACTGACTGATGGGGTACTTCAAGGAGTTCCTGCACAAACTTTATTAGGTGTTACCGGCTCTGGAAAAACATTTACCATTGCCAATGTAATCGCTCAGATCAATAAACCAACATTGATTTTGAGTCATAACAAAACATTAGCTGCCCAGTTATACAGCGAGTTTAAAGGATTCTTTCCTAAAAATGCTGTAGAATATTATGTTTCCTATTATGATTATTATCAACCGGAAGCCTATTTACCAAATTCGGATACATATATAGAGAAGGATCTTGCCATCAATGATGAAATAGACAAACTTCGTTTGGCTGCTACCTCCGCCCTACTCTCCGGTCGAAAAGATGTAGTAGTCGTATCCTCTGTTTCTTGCATTTATGGTATGGGTAATCCATCGGATTTCTATAAAAATGTAATTGAGATAGAACGGGGACGAATGCTTGACCGCAATGTCTTTCTTCGCCGTTTGGTAGATAGTCTTTACGTGCGTAATGATATCGACCTAAACCGTGGAAATTTTCGTGTTAAGGGAGACACAGTAGATATTTATCTTGCTTATACAGATAATCTTCTTCGTGTCACTTTCTGGGGAGACGAAATTGATGGTATCGAAGAAGTGGATCCTGTAACAGGAGTTACTATTGCTCCGTTTGAAGCCTATAAAATATATCCAGCCAACTTGTTCATGACTACCAAAGAAGCAACTCTTCAAGCTATTCATCAAATTGAAGATGACCTGACCAAGCAAGTAGCCTACTTTGAATCCATTGGTAAAGAATACGAAGCCAAACGTTTGTATGAACGGGTCACCTATGATATGGAAATGATTCGGGAGTTAGGCCATTGTTCCGGTATTGAGAATTATTCGCGCTATTTCGACGGTCGTGCCGCCGGTACTCGTCCTTATTGTTTGCTCGATTTCTTCCCTGATGATTTTCTAATTGTTATAGACGAAAGTCATGTAAGTGTTCCTCAAATACGTGCAATGTATGGAGGAGATCGTGCACGAAAAATCAACCTGGTAGAATATGGCTTCCGATTGCCAGCGGCTATGGATAACCGGCCACTGAAATTTGAAGAGTTCGAAACAATGGCTAAACAAGTAATATACGTCAGTGCAACTCCTGCCGACTATGAACTTATTCAATCTGAAGGTATCGTTGTAGAACAGGTAATCCGTCCGACCGGATTACTCGATCCGATTATCGAAGTCCGCCCCAGCTTAAATCAGATCGATGATTTGATGGAGGAAATTCAACTACGCATCGAAAAAGAAGAAAGAGTACTTGTCACTACACTCACCAAACGTATGGCAGAGGAATTAACAGAGTATCTACTTAATAATAATGTAAGATGTAATTATATACATAGTGACGTAGATACATTAGAACGTGTGAAAATCATGGATGATCTTCGCCAAGGAGTGTATGACGTGCTGATTGGAGTCAATCTGCTTCGTGAAGGACTCGACCTTCCTGAAGTATCTCTTGTAGCTATTCTCGATGCAGACAAAGAAGGATTTCTCCGTTCCCATCGTTCACTTACACAAACAGCAGGACGCGCAGCCCGTAATGTAAACGGTAAAGTAATTATGTATGCTGATAAGATTACAGACAGTATGCGGCTTACTATCGATGAAACCAATCGTAGACGAGAAAAACAGTTAGCTTATAACGAAGCAAACGGAATTACTCCACAGCAAATCAAGAAAGCGCGGAATCTGTCTGTATTTGGCAATGCAACTTCCGAAGCAGCTACTCCCCTCAAAGAAAGTAAGGCTTATATTGAACCTAGCAGCCCAAACATTGCAGCAGATCCGATAGTCCAATATATGAGCAAGGCACAGATGGAAAAGAGTATCGAACGTACTCGCAAACTAATGCAAGAGGCAGCCAAGAAGCTCGAATTTATTGAAGCCGCTCAATATCGTGATGAATTACTGAAACTAGAAGATTTAATGAAAGAAAAATGGGAATAAACTTTTCTGTTGTTATTTTTAGAACAAAAAAAGCTATGACTAAAATAGCGTCATAATCCAACTCAAATGGTGTCACCATGTCTATAACATACTGTCACTATCTTAACCGGATAATGACAGTATAATAAGCGACTTTATTTTAATACTTTCTTAATAAACATAGAATAGAAAGTGTTTATTTTTAATTAGTGTTATAAAAACACCCGTTAGGTTTGATTTATTTGCTAATATCAAAAAAGTCAGTACCTTTGCAATGTGTTTTTCATAGTATTAGATTTAAGGTTAACAAAGGTTGGAGTACAGCGGTACTCCTTTTTTTATGCCTATACCTTAAGAAAAAGAATAAATATTATAAGAGTGTATATGAAGTCCTCGCCCAATGTTCCTTAATAGATTCAACTTTAACATCCTCTGTCACCAAATAGTCTACATCTCCTAACGAAGCAATCACATAATCTTTTGCTTTATTTAGTTTATGACTATCTGCCAAAACGATTCTTTTTTGAGCACGTTTCATCATTAAGCTCTTTACCATAGCCTCCTTACGATCCGGTGCTGTTAGACCTTGTTCATCCAATTCTATCAAATCTCGTCGTAGTGTATCATCAGCTACTCCCAATTCCTGACTTAACGCTGTAATATAAATACGATAATTTTCGCCAAGTCGATTTAATATATACTGATGTCGTTCTTCTTTTAGCATATTATAAAGTTATAAGCTATTGCATATAACCGAAATATACATATATTTCGGAATAGAACTAAGATATAATGAAACTTTATTCGTAAATATGTGGCATTTACTAATTGTTCCTCTTTAAAAAATCGAAAAACCGCAAGATAGGCGAAAAAGCCCGCAAATGGGAAATAGAGCTTTGTTAATTAAATTTTACAACAACATGATATTTAACTATCAAAAAATCTAAAAAGTATGAATCAACAGATATTAGTAGACATGGATAGTGTGTTAGCCGATGTTTATTCTCAATTTATAGAATGGGAGTATAAAGAATTAGGCATTAAAGGATTTAAATGGAAAACAGAAGCACTACCTTCCTGTAATAAACATGTAAGAAGCATTGGCTTTTTTAGAACTGTTCCTGTTATGCCTGATAGTATTGAAGGGCTACAATACCTTAATGATAAGTACAAAGTGCTTATTGTCTCCTCTGCCACAGAATCCCCCCTGAACTTAACAGAAAAACAAGCATGGCTATATAAGCATTTTTCTTTCATCATTTGGGAACAAATGATCTTTTGTGGACGGAAAGACAGCATAAAAGGAGATATTATGATTGATAACCAACCTAAAAAACTCAGAACATTTGATGGAAAAAAATATATATTTACGCAACCTCATAATATATTTATCTCTGATGAACAATATGATAGAGTATCCGGTTGGAAAGAAATAATGTCTAAACTCTGACAAAAATAAGAAAAGGAAAAATGAATGATAATTTTTCTTACCACAGATTACACACATTCTCACAGATCATAAATATCATATATCTAGTATTTTATCAATGCGAATCAGAGTAATCTGTGGCAATTTTATTACATTCTTTGCAATCCTAGAAAGTAAATTTTTCTATCTTCATTGCTCCCAAGGTCTGTATTTTAGGAACCAAAGTCACAAAGTGTACTGCTTTTTCGTGAGCAGCTAATGATTCCTCATCAGCCCATGTTTCACAAATCATGAGAATGTCCGGACGTGTGGAACTCTCAAATATATCATATGCAATACAGCCTCCATCTTTCAGAGAAGAAGCTACCAATTCTTTTGCAGCCTCCAACAGTGCTGCACGATTACTTTCACTTACTTGAATAAAAACATTCAGTCTAATCATAACTATTAAATTTTAAATATACCACAAATTTACATGATAATTCTGAATTTCCCTACAATCATACTACAATAAAAAATGCCACTTGAAAAAATAATCAAGTGGCATTTCAACTATACTACATATTATAAGTATCTACTTATTAAAGCGCCTTATCAATTGCTACCTTAATCAAACCTTCCATCACATCATATCCCTTGCTTACCGGATGCACCCCATCCCCAGCTCTTGCATATTCAGGATTCATAGCCAGAGTTTCAGGAACAACCATTGATTGATAATAATCTACATATGGAATTTTATTAGCTTTAGCATAAGCCTCAATCCGTTTATTTAATGCTTTTATCTTTTGAGGAGCATCAGTAATTTTTGGATTCCATCCGAAACCGGCAGCCGGCAACACTGAAGTCAAAATCACTTTTATTTTATTTGCTTTAGCCAGTTCTACCATAGAAACAATATTTCCAAACGTATAATCTTCAACATAAGGCCCAGTATTTTCTGCTACATCATTTGTACCGGCATTGATCACCACCAAAGCAGGAGAAAGATTAATCACATCTTCACGAAAGCGCAACAAAAATTGATAAGAGGTCTGTCCACCTATACCACGACTGATATACCCATTCTTTTTAAAAAAGTCCGGATGCGTATTTATCCAACCTTCTGTAATAGAATTTCCCATAAAAACAACTCTCTTATCCTTCTTTGTGGGTTTCGACAATTCAGAATTGTCTTTTGCAAAACGCTTGAAATTTGCAAATTCATACTTTTGCGCATAAGTCTCTCCTACTGAAAGTCCCAAACATACAATGGTCAATAACATCCATTGCCCTAAAAAATTCTTTTTCATATTTATTGATGTAAGTATTAGTGATACTAAAATTCGCGTAAAGATAGAAATTTGATTTCATATAATGAAATCAAAAAACAAATAACCGTTAATACGAGTCGCAAAAAACTTAATCTGTGTTATATAACATACTCTTTTTCTTGGATTATTTGCAAATATGCAGAAAGTCCGTATCTTTGTAACGTGTTTTTCATAGTATTAGATTTAAGGTTAACAAAGGTTGGAGTACAGCGGTACTCCTTTTTTTATATCCGTTCGTTTGTTATCCTAAAAAAGAATGGTATTTTTGTGAATCATATCTTAAAAACTAAATGCCATGAAAAGAATAACCACTGTCTTCTTCATAGGAATTTCTGCTCAGATAAAACAGGAAAAGTTGTATATATACTATAAGTATATCAAAGAATATGTGACCAATAAGAAGGAAGATCTTCAAAAGTTCATGCAACGTTTTGAAATGAATGATACATTACTCATCCGGCAAGAATACGCCATGATGTATTATGGATACTCCTTTACTCCCAATTATCAAGGAAATATGTATGATATGTTACAGGATTTCAAAGGACTAATCAGCGGAAACAAGTATGAAGAGGCTTACAATGCAGGAACAGAGCTTCTGAAAAAGGATCCAGTATCTTTGCAATATTAAACCATCAAATTAATTTTATATGGAAACAAATATAGAAATAAATAAGCCAAGTCCCAAGTTTCAGGATGTGTCAATTGCACCCATGCACACAGTCGAACACATATTAAACGCCACAATGGTAAAGACCTTCGGATGTCCACGTTCACACAACGCACATATCGAACGTAAAAAGAGTAAATGCGACTATCAACTTCCTGTTTGCCCGACACAAGAAGAAATGCAAGCCATTGAAAATAAAGTAAATGAAGTAATTAGTCAAAATCTACCGGTAACTACAGAGTTCATGACACAGGAACAAGCCAAAAACATTGTAGATCTCAGCAAACTTCCAGCTAATGCCAGTGAAACATTACGCATTATTCGTGTCGGAGATCATGATGCATGCGCCTGTATTGGCGTACACGTTTCTAATACTTCTGAAATAGGAACATTCAAAATTATCAGTTATGATTATGATGAAGACAGAAAAACACTGCGCCTAAGATTCAAACTGATAAAGAAGAGATAATTTATCAAATTAATGTCTATCTTATATAAAATAAACAAATTCAAGTTACATTTTGTCACCAATCAGGTAAAATTGACATTATAATTATGACAAATAGACAATTCTAAAATCAAAAGTCTATTGGCATCAAGTTTGTAATAGATTAAGTGAACGACGATTCAAGAAACGGACGAAAGGAATCACAATAAAAGATCCACCTACGAAAGTGAAAGATCCGAAGTTCAGAATAAATAGAATGTATAACTTAAAAAATAGGAGACTTAATTATGATGCCTGTTAGAAGAACTCAGAATTGGTTACCAAGTATTTTTAACGATTTCTTTGACAATGATTGGATGGTAAAAGCAAATGCTACTGCACCAGCTATCAATGTATTTGAAACAGAAAAAGAATACAAAGTAGAACTGGCAGCTCCTGGCATGACGAAAGAAGACTTCAATGTTCGTATTGATGAAGACAACAACCTCGTCATCACTATGGAGAAGAAGACAGAGAACAAAGAAGAGAAGAAAGAAGGCCGTTATCTGCGTCGCGAATTCTCTTATTCCAAGTTCCAGCAAACCATGATTCTACCGGACAACGTAGACAAAGAAAAGATTTCTGCTGCTGTAGAAAATGGTGTATTGAATGTGCAATTACCGAAACTTTCCGCAGAAGAAGTCAAGAAAGCTGAAAAACAAATCGAAGTTAAATAAGACTGTAATCTATCAATCATCGGAAACGGTGACAGTAATAAAAAACGGCTCTTTCCTGTTTGCAGGATAGAGTCGTTTTATATATTCTCATCATTAATAAATTTCAGTTATAAGTTCCTACTATCGATTCTTCCGGTAACTCAACACCGCCCAAGTATTGAAAACAACAGCAAAGAGTAACAATACACCCAGTTGCGGCAACAATTCTACCAAACTACTTCCTTTCAGATAAACCATTCGCATAGCTACCATGAAATATTTCAAAGGATTAAAAACTGTTATCACCTGAGCCCACTCCGGCATACTGCTGATCGGTGTAAACAGACCACTCATCAGCATCAATATCAACAAGAAAAAAAACATCACAAACATAGACTGTTGCATCGTTGCCGAATAATTGGAAATAACAAGTCCAAAGCCAGACATTACCAAGACAAAAAGAATAGCAGAACAATAAATCACTATAAAGTGCCCCACAGGGACGACTCCATACAGTAACCAAGCCAATATAAAACACAAAGTCAATACTACAAAGCCTATGATCCAATACGGAAGTAGTTTAGCTAGGATAAACATGAACTTCGGCACAGGAGTAACATTGATCTGCTCAATCGTACCAACCTCTTTCTCACTTACTATATTCAAAGCTGGCAGAAAACCACAAAGCATTGTTAATAACATTGTCATTAATGCCGGAATCATATAAAGCTTATAATTCAGATTCGGGTTAAACAAGCCCAACGTATCGACACGAAGGGTCGGAATAGCACCGGAAACAGATGTCGCATCAGGATGTTCCGAACGCAATTCTGTTGAATAATCACTGATAATAGAAGCTAGATAAGAACTTCCCAAGCCACCCTTCATTCCATTCACCGAGTTAGCAGCAATCAAAATATGAGCTCCTTCTCCATTCATCCAATCCCGTTCCAGATGTTGCGGAATCTCCATCACAATATCAGCTTCACCAGACTCAATGTTTGTCAATCCCTCCTGATAAGAAGCCTGAACCTCTTTCAAGCGGAAATAAGTCGAAGCAGTAATCTTATTCACCAATCGTTGCGAAATAACCGAATGATCATTATCAACGATATTCAACTGAATATTCTTTATCTCCAAACTGACTGCCCAAGGCATCAGCAACATAATCATGCAGGGAAAAATAAGAATCAATTTCGGTAAAAAAGAGTTGCGAAGCAACTGTTTAAACTCTTTTTCCAATAGAAACTTAATCATAACACTCTATTCCAATCTATATTTAAACTTTTTAAAACTAACTGTTATCAACACCACTGCCATCAACAAAAGAATGCCAATTTCCTTATAAACCAGCATTATCGGCACTCCCTCAATCATCAGCTTCCTCACAGCCTGAATATACCAGCGTGCAGGAATCAGATCCGATATGATTTGAAGAACCAACGGCATACTTTCGACCGGAAAAATCATCCCTGACAACACCATTGTCGGCATCATCAATATCAATCCGGAAGCAAGCATAGCAGCCACTTGTGTACGTGTTACGGATGAAATCAGTAATCCCAATGACAAAGACACAAAAATAAACAACAAGGAGACAATTACCAGCCAAAATAAACTTCCTACTACCGGAACATCCAATACAAACACCGACAATAGTAAAATGGTAATCAAATTGACAAACGAAAGCACAAAATAAGGTACGGCCTTTGCTAAAATGATAAACAACGGTTTTACAGGAGAAACTAATAATATTTCCATTGTTCCTGTCTCCTTCTCGCGAACAATGGAAATGGAAGTCATCATCGCACAAATCAACATCAAAATTAATCCCATCACTCCCGGTACAAAGTTATAAGCACTCTTCATCTGCGGATTATACAAAAGCTTGATGTCCGGTATCAAACGCCCCATCGAAATATTCGACGGCAACATCTCCTGTCCTGCCGAAGCAATAATTCCAGCTGCATAATTCATTTGAGTCATAGACATATTCGGATCAGTAGCATCCACTACAAGTTGCACAAGAACATCCCCTGAATACAATTCATCACTAAAATGTTCCTTAAAAACAAGTGCCATATCCACCACATTCTTCCGGAATGCAAGCTCCATCTCTTGAGGCGAATGAAACCGGCGGGTAACAGTAAAATATTCGCTGGCATCCAATTTATCTATAATCTTTCGCGTCATGACATCATTAGAAGTATCGAGCACTGCTAAACGTACATTTTTCACTTCCGTAGTAATAGCGAATCCAAACAAAATAATCTGAATAACTGGCATCCCAAGCAGAATCAACATCGTCCATCGATCACGGAAAATATGATAAAACTCTTTTTTGATAAAAGCAATAAACTGTTTCATAACTTAATCTGCATTACGCACCGCATGACGGGCCAATTGTTGGAAAACATCATCCATTGTTTCCGCATTAAACTGCTTTTTCAAGTTAGCAGGCGTATCGAGAGCTTTTATTTGCCCGTCTACCATTATGGAAATCCGGTTACAATACTCCGCTTCATCCATATAATGCGTAGTCACAAATACCGTAATTCCTCGGTCGGCTGCTTGATAAATTAATTCCCAAAACTGCCTCCGGGTAGCAGGATCTACACCTCCAGTCGGTTCATCCAAAAAGACGATCTTCGGTTCATGGAAAATCGACACAGAAAAAGCTAACTTCTGTTTCCACCCTAAAGGCAAACTTTTTACCAACGTATTTCGTTCGGCAGAGAATCCAAGACGTTCCAACAACTCATTTGTCTTCTGTTCAATTTCCTGATCCTTCATTCCATATATACCAGCAAAAAGTCGAATATTCTCCCACACTTTTAAATCTTCATACAAAGAAAACTTTTGGCTCATATATCCAATATGCTTCTTCACCATCTCCGCTTCCCTGAAAATATCAAAGCCCCCTACTTTTCCAACTCCTGACGTAGGCTTACTCAACCCACAAAGCATACGCATTGCCGTAGTCTTTCCTGCCCCATTTGCTCCCAAAAAGCCAAATATTTCTCCCCGACTCACCTGAAAAGAGATATGATCGACAGCAGTAAAACGACCAAAACACTTTGTCAGTTGATCGACTTCGATTACAGGAGTCCCTTTCTCCCGAAGTTCTTCACGATCAAGAGGAGGCGGACATAGAGTGGCGGCAAACTGCTGGAGAATCTTTTTAGGAGTATCAATGCCATGAATCTGTCCATGATTAATAAAAGCGATCCGATCACACTGTCGGGCTTCATCCATTATAGGTGTCGATGCAATAATCGTAATCCCCAAATCGCACAATTGTCGCAACATCTGCCAAAATTCTTTACGAGACACCGGATCAACTCCTGTAGTAGGTTCATCAAGAAACAAAATATCGGGTTTATGAATAAGTGCGCAACTCAATGCCAACTTCTGCTTCATTCCACCCGACAAAGCACCTGCCTTTCGCTTTTTGAACGGTTCAATCTGTTGATAGATGTCTTTAACCAAATCATAGTTCTCCTGAATCGTCGTATGAAATACAGTTGCAAAGAATTGTAGATTTTCTTCCACCGAAAGATCCTGATAAAGCGAAAAACGACCAGGCATATATCCCACCTTCGTTCGAATCTCTTTATAATCTGTCACAACATCCAATCCATCCACAATTGCCTTTCCCTGATCAGCCAGCAAAAGAGTTGTCAGAATACGAAACAACGTACTCTTTCCCGCACCGTCAGGACCGATCAGCCCGAAGAGTTCTCCCCGCTTCACAGAAAAAGAAACATCCTTCAACGCCTCTACCTTTCCGTAGTTTTTACAGACATGATCTACCGTTACTATGAATTTATCAGCACCCACTGAATCTACTTTATCTTTACGCATTACCAATGATCCATTACTTAAAAGTTACTCCCCCGTACATACCGATTTTCAATAATCCGTCATTCTTAATAGCAATCTTAACAGCATATACCAGATTGGCACGTTCATTTTTGGTAAGAATAGTCTTCGGAGTAAATTCCGAACGGTCGGAGATCCAAGTCAACACACCAGAATACTCCTTCCTCTCCGAATTTCCATAATCAGCATATACCCTCACTTCATCACCCAACTTTAAAGATGATAATTGCTCCGAAGTGATGTAAGCTCGTAAATACATACGATCTAACTCTCCAACTTTAAATAAAGGTTTCCCAACAGTCGCCAATTCACCAGCTTCCGCATACTTAGCCAACACAGTCCCATCAATCGGTGACAGAATATGACATTTATTCAACTGGTCATCAACTTGAGCTATTTGTATGGCAACCGAGTTACCCTGTTCCGTTAAACTATTCGTGCTATTCCGCAACGATGATTCCTGAGCGACCAGTTGCCGTTCAAGCAAAGCTACCTGAGCCTCCCAATCATCCAACTGTTTTTGATTTGCAGCTCCTGCCGCCAATAAGTTTTCCACCCGTCTCTTTTCCCGTTGTGCCGTAGCTATCTGCTGTTTGGTAGCCGCTATTTGTTTGGCTAAATCCGGACGTTGGCTTTCTACCGATTTCATATTGGCTTTCAACTGTAACTTTTTCAAATACAATTGCACCGTATCTAACCGACCGACTTCTTCTCCCACTTTCAACCTTGTTCCCTCTTCCACTTTCAACTGGAGTATCTTGCCCGATGCTTCAGCGGAAACAATCACCTCCGTAGCTTCAAATGTGCCAGTTGCGTCATAATCCGACAAACGGTTTCCACATGCTGACATCAGCAATAACGTCACTCCCCATACACCTATTTTTATCATTCGTTTCATATCCGAAAGTTTTTATTATTGATTCGTTGTATATTTCATTTGATAGATACCTTGCAAACGTTGAATCTCATGCATCGCCTTTGCTTGCCTTGCCAGACTCTCATTCGTCAGTTCCCTCAGCATTTCGGCAACCGTCAATGTACCATTCGCTACTTTTGCCTCGGCAGAACGACGAATATTAGTACGTAAACGGATAATCTCATCATCATCCCGCATTTGTTTTTCCACCGAACGGACAGCCTGATCTTGCTGCAACACCTGCAAACGGGTATTAAAAAGAAATACGTCACGATTACTTCCCAATTGCTGCCGTTTATTCTCAATCACGCGAAGATCATTTTTTAAAGTATAAAGGCTCCCGAAATTCCATGAAAGCCGGACACCCGCTATATAATAGGGTGAAAATTCATTTTTCAACATATTCAGGCCCGGATTTCCATAAGCCCCCTGTACAAATAATCCAAATCGCGGAAGATGTCGAACGTTCAATGCTTTTTCCTGTACATTCAATCCGGTTGTCTGAGCATCAAACAACGATAATTCCGGTCGGCGAATCTCACTTACCGCATTTACCATCGTTTCGGGTACAGGTTTCTCCAAAGTCGTTTCTGGAGAAAGTTGCTCCCCCGTCAGCAAAGAAAGCATCTTAAGATAAGACTCCCTGGAGAAAGATAATTCTATTCTCTTCTGTTTAGCGTTCAATTGTTCTACTTTCACAGCATCCAAATCAGCCTGGTTAGCAATTCCATTTTCAAAATAAGAACTGATTTGCCGGAAATTCCTTTCCAGTTCATCTTGCAATAAAGCATTCTGTTTCAATTGTTCATCCAGTAAAAGAATCCCGAAATAAAGATCGTTCACGCGGTTATTCAACGCATACATATCTACATTCAGTTTTTCTTTCTCTACTTCTGCTTCGGCAGTTGCTTGCTTCTTTTGCATCTTGATTCCACCACCATCCCAGACATTTTGCTGTAATTCCACCATTACCTGATACTGGTCTTTAGGCATCCTTTTTATATCTACTCCTGTAATCTTTATCGGCAATTCGGTTACATCACTCTGATAAGACGCTTTTGCCGAAAGAGCGAACTGCGGCAAATAACCTTTAACTGCATTCTCCAGAGTATATTCCTTTGTTTTCTCTATCAAATCATATTGACGTACCAACGGATAATTATCCTGTGTTTTCCGCTGACATTCTTCCAGTGTCACCTGACTATACATTCCAGATACGCAAGCAAACAGAGAGAGAGTAAAAATCATTCTTTTCATACGCATATTTTCTATGAATTCTTCTAAAGACAAAGATAGGTGTTTCAAGCATTGCTTCACATTCCAAGAGTTGAGAAATATGTTCTAATAGTTCGATAAGTTGGAATTTTAAAGAAAGATATGGCATGATTTATTATCTTTGCAGGAAAACGATAAAATTAAAATGGAAAAGAAAGAACCGGTAGAATTAGGACTGAAACTATTAGGAGAATTGAAAATTGTCCGTCACAATGAATTTCGCTTCATAACTTCTGATTTTGGTTTTGTCAATAGCTTCGTCAAAATGGAATCTCAACTTTTCACTTTTGATCAACCCTACCGTATAAAAGAGGGACGAATCGTATTTATCAAACAAGGATCTTTACAAGCACGAATCAACCTAATAGAATATACCCTAAAGTCCGGCACTATATCACTCATTACTCCCAATTCCATCATACAAGCCATCAATATATCCCCTGATCTTGAAATGAAAATGATGGCTATTGATAACAACTTTCTGCCTTTCACCAGTAAAGACGATTTTCTCATACATTTTCCCCAGTATCCTAATAATGTTCTATTAACATTACCTCCACAAGAGCAAACTCGTATTGAAAGTTATTTCACATTAATATGGAATATATTACAGGAAACAACTTTTCGCCGTGAGGTCATACAGCATCTTGTAGCAAGCCTCTTATATAACATAGAATGTATAGCGAGTAATACCCGAACTACAGCTAAACATCTAACACACCAAGAACACATTTTCCAACGTTTTATCTCTCTCGTCAATACGCACAGCAAAAAGGAAAGGAACGTTAGCTTTTATGCAGACAAATTATGTCTTACTTCCCGCTATCTGAACACTGTTATTCGACAAACCAGTCAACAAACAATAATGGATTGGATCAATCAATCCATTATACAGGAAGCCAAGATTTTACTTAAACATAGCGATCTTCTCGTATATCAAATCTCAGATGAATTGAATTTTCCGAATCCGTCTTTTTTCTGTAAGTTCTTTAAAAGAATGACAGGAATGACACCACAAGATTATCAAAAGAAATATTAAAGAGAACAAATATCTATGTAAGGCAATTCTTTAATATCACAACTAAAAATCATTTTTCACTCAACAAAAAATCGCATTTCCAAATATATTTTATTATTCTTACTTGCAAGTTTAATACTTTTGTTATACTCTGTAGAGCAATTAATATTTAATTAGCTTATTGCGCTTTTATTATTAATTCAATTATTTCTTATAAGTAGGTTTTTCAATACTTCGGTAAATCTTTACCGAAACTTTAAAATTAAACAATAAAATCGGCTATTGCTGGTTCAAAAACACTAAAAAGGTCATTGAAATATTGTCAAAAACGAATAGTTAAGCAATAAAAACGGGCTTAAAAAGGGAGATAAGCCACTGATAATAAAGGAGAAATGTTGTATAATTCGTTATTTTAGTAAATTAGAAGTCTCTGAACTCTTCTGATTATGACTAAAGAACACTCCTTATACAATACCAATCTGAGTGCCAAACAGCTCTTAAATCAGTTGTAAATATAAGCAAACCTTTTGACAAAGTCTTCATGGATGCAATGAAATTATCCATGGCCATACCAGACCGTATTAATTTTCTCCAATTGGGCAGGTATGGACGTTTTTCGGAACAGACATACCATAACCATCCATTTTGAGAATGACCAATTCGATTGGTTTGCATTTAATGATTCAATCATCAATGAGCATCTCACTGACAGCAGAAAGACCATTACTATTGATTTATCTTATATCCCCAAAAGTCGAGTCATAAAACACTATGGGTTGGTTACTTTTGCTCAGGTTGTGCAGGAGACTATAAGCACGGATTGGAAATCATGGGCATCAGAGTCATTGACATCGACAACCATGAATGTATGACCTTAGGTTCCATGCAGACACCAGATTGTAAAACATGGATAAAAACCTCGTAGATTGGTACAACAGCTATCTTATTAGCCCAAAAGACCGGCTGCAGGAAATATCCAATATCGTAGTTGCTGACACATTCTTCTCCCCAAAAATATTCATAACGCCCATATATGAGAATAACTTCCATGTTATCAGTCGCTTTAGGAATGATGCGGTTCTCTATTACCCTACATTAATAAAGAAAACAGGAAAACGTGGACATCCTAAATGGTATGATGGTACGATTGACTTTACCAATCTAGATCTGATAAGGTGTGCAGAGTACGAAGTGAATAAAAGAAAACTTTATAGTTTGAGAGCTTATGCTAAAGCGCTTAAACGATATGTGCCCCTATCCGTTTGGTACCCGATGGATGGCAGAACAGGCAAGTGGCAGTTGTATTTCTCTACAGATGATTCTCAAGATGCACGCGAAGTTCTGGATTTTTAAAGGATCAGGTTTCAACTGGAATTTTGCTTTATAGATAGTAAGCAATATGCGGGAATCACCAACTGTCAGTCTACAAACTTTAGAAAGTTGGCTTTTCATTTCAACGCATCACTGACTACTGTAAATTTAGCCAAAGCAGCATGCAAGAGGCTTGGAATATCTTATTCTATTTCCTCATGCAAGTCAATCATACATAATGCTTATATACTTGAACGATTTATTTGCGTGTTCGGGATTAAACCAGACCTACAAAGATAACATTGCGCCATTTATTGCGCTAGATTTTGGTAAAAACAAAGAATCAGAAGACATAAACACAGATAATTATAAAGGACACATCCATAATGTTCATCTTTATGGAGATCATTTATTCTTTTCTTTTAACTATGCTTCTAGTGACAAAATACATTATGAAGGATTTAATTGCTATATCTCATTAAAAAATTCAAAGATGAAAATTTATACCTTTAATGTTGTTCATGATGAAAAAACGATAGTCTCACCATTACCCGAAATCAAAAATATTTCGAAAGTAAAAAATTATGTATCAAATTGTACCAAGCGAATTACCCAATAACATCTTCAACAAATTAAAAGAAACGTCTATCGAAGTTGTAAATAGTGAGTTAAATCCTATACTAATATTATATAATTTAAGAATAGTAATCATTAAATAAAACCCTAACAGGAGAGCATTTATAATTGAAACAAGAGTATAATCGCGAGGCTGACCAAAAAAAGAGATTTTTACAACTTTTTCCTCTACAGATATCTATATAGAGGTAAAATTCAGTTTTTCAACCTTTTTAGTCAGCCCCATTATTTCAAATAGGTTCCTAATGATATGAATATTTCAAGATATTCAAAAGCTACTTATTAAATTTATCGTCTCATATGTATTTCATAGACACTCATAGAAAGTTAAAAATAAGTATTTCAATATCAATTCCATTTATATAATTAATATTTTCTGATACATTTCTTTTCATCTGAAAATTTTCTATATATTTGTACCACTGTTTTAACAGTTCAACAATGAAGATCTTTGTTCAATCTAAGTAAATCATTTTTAATATATGAAAAATCTATACCTAATTGTTATTTTGCTTATTTCAGCACAAATGGGCATAGCCCAAAAGCATCAACTCCCACCCGTATGGAAAGACACATCTGTACAGCAAGATTCACGTACACGAAGCTATATATCCCCCACTCGTATTATTTGGAAAACCAATCACACAACTGCGCAAGTTAGCGATGAACAGAATTTAATGTGTCCCGGCATCAGACAATCCATTTTAGGCAGCGAAAATGTCTGCCGCATGCGCAGTACAACTACCGATACAGCCTCTATCTTGCTTGATTTCGGGCGAGAATTGCAAGGAGGAATTCAAATTGTCACAGGGCAATCTCCCAATAACACCCCTATTCGCGTAAGAATTCGTTTCGGTGAATCCGTTAGTGAAGCCATGTGCGATATTGATGGAAAAAATGGTGCAAGCAACGACCACGCTATGCGCGATTTTGAGCTCAAACTTCCTTGGTTAGGCGTATTGGAGGTTGGAAATTCAGGATTCCGCTTTGTACGTATCGATTTACTTGACACTGATGTTGAACTGCAATTAAAAGAGGTGCTCGCCATTTTTAATTATCGTGACATTCCTTATTTAGGTTCATTCCGTTGCAATGACGAACGATTAAACGAAATTTGGATGACTGGAGCATATACAGTGCATCTCAATATGCAAGAATATTTGTGGGATGCTATCAAACGAGACCGCCTGGTATGGGTGGGTGACCTGCATCCGGAAATAATGACAGTTAATACTGTATTCGGTTACAACGAGGTTGTTCCTAAGAGCCTTGACCTGATTCGGGATGCTACCCCTATTCCTGCATGGATGAACGGTATCAGTTCATATTCTTTGTGGTGGATCATCATTCATCGCGACTGGTATTTCTATCAAGGTAACTTAGATTACTTGAAAGAGCAAAAAACTTACCTGACACAACTCATTAACCATCTATTGACCAAAATAGATGCAAACGGAAAAGAAACATTGGACGGAATGCGATTTTTGGATTGGCCATCAAGCGAAAATCAAAAAGGAGTCGATGCCGGATTACAAGCACTAATGGTGCAGACAATGGATTGTGGCAAAGAACTATTTTCCATACTCAAAGACAACGAAATGGCGAAGAAGTGCGAAGATGCTGCAGTTCGATTGCGTACCTATCGTCCAGATCACAATCAGTCAAAACAGGCAGCTGCTTTGATGACCTTATCGGGGTTAATGGATGCGAAAACAGCCAACAACGAAGTTTTATCGATAGGTGGTTCTAAGAATTTTTCCACTTTCTACGGTTATTATATGCTAAAAGCAATGGCTGCCGCAGGCGATTATACAAATGCATTAGATCGTATCCGCGAATTCTGGGGAGCAATGCTCGATTTAGGAGCGACTTCATTTTGGGAAGACTTCAACATCGAATGGATTAAAAATGCCGCCCGCATTGACGAAATAGTCTCTGAAGGTAAGGTGGACGTACATAAAAGTTATGGCAACTACTGTTACAAAGGGTATCGCCATAGCTTTTGCCACGGCTGGGCTTCCGGTCCCACTTCTTATCTGAGCGAATATGTATTGGGAGTAAAAGTGATAGAACCAGGATCTAAAGTGGTAAAAATAGAACCTCATCTGGGTGATCTGCAATGGGCAGAAGGTACATTCCCTACTCCCTACGGCATCATCAAGATACGCCATGAGCAAAGAAACGACGGTTCTGTCAAATCAACGATAAAAGCTCCCAAAGGGGTGAAAGTTATCAAATAAACGAGCCTGCCACCATTATTTCACAGGCAGAAGGATATGGTATAAAATTCATAGCACAAAAAAGCGGAGCTATCAAATTCAAGAAAATGAAGAATCTGGCAAACGAAGCCTACCAACTAACCATAAAAAAGGAATAACTATCGGATACGGGAACAAGTCAGGAGTATTCTATGGCTTACAAAACCTCAAGCAACTGATTCGAAAGAACGGGACAGACTATGCTGTCCCTTATGTAACCATTTCAGATCAACCGCCATATCTTGCAAACAAATCAAGCAACTGATGTTTTTTCACAGGCTTTGTAAGGAACGCATTACATCCGGCCTCCATAGCACTCACTCTATCAGAATCAAATGCGTTAGCGGTAAGCGCAATAATAGGGATTCCAGAATTGAATTCACGAATTTTACGCGTCGCTTCCAATCCTCCCATAATCGGCATTTTCATATCCATAATGACAAAGTCATATTTTCCGCCGAGAACATTTCGTATAGCATCTATTCCATTACATACCCGATTGAGGTGATAATCTTTAAGAATACTTTTTACCAACATATAATTGCTGTCATTATCTTCAGCAATCAAAATATTCAAATCTTTTTCATTTTCAATGATATCTCTGAAAACAAGTTGCGACGAAGAACTGGAATCGCCTTCATCACCATTATCCAACATCTCTATTTCACAAGGTATCCATGCCCAGAAAGTAGCCCCCACCCCCGGTTCTGAATTGAAACCTATTTCTCCTTTTGCCCCTTCTACAATAGCCTTGGAAATAGCTAACCCTAGCCCAGTTCCCTGAGCAAAATCATTGAGTTTCTGGAACCGACCAAATATTCTGTCTTGTAATTCATATGGAATACCCACTCCTGAATCTTCCACATAAATACGTATCCCTCCCCTTTCAATAGAATATCCCATCCTGATATATCCTGCATTGGTACACTTCACAGCATTAGTCAAAAAGTTCATCCATACCTGCTTAAGTCGGTTAGGATCTAGGAATACCTGACAATCCGGACCTGAGGCAGCCCGAAATTCTACATCCGGATTAGTGATCTTTTGCTGAATTGTAATACATAATTCACCACAAACTCTACGCAAATTGAACTTTTCCCTTTTACGTTCAAGAACCCCCGATTCAATCTTCGAAAGATCCAGAATATCATTAATCAAACGAAGCAATAATTCATTATTAAATTCAATGATATCCATATACTCTTTTTTATCATTCGGATCATCACAGTCCACCAACAATTCAGAGAATCCGACTATAGCATTCAAAGGAGTACGTATTTCATGACTCATATTAGCTAAGAATGCAGACTTTATTCGATCTGAAAGTTCGGCTTTTTCTTTTAGAACTTTCAATTCATTAGCCATATTCTCCCATTTCGTATTATTATATGCAATACCGGTATAGCGAGTTACTTCTCCTTTTTTATTCCTTTCCGCCGGAATTCCGGTCACAATATAAGTCTGCCATTCCTGATCCCATTTAGTCCTGGAGCGGTACTGAAAGCTAAATTCCTTGTTAATTCCCCGAACCATTCCGTCAATATTCTCACGAACAATGTCCACATCATTAGGAAATGTAACGAGCAGATAATCTTCCGATGAAATTTCTTTTTCCGAATTATAATCATTAACAGGATCATTGAACGCACGAAACCTTCTGGTATCCAAGTCGAAAACCCAATAAGACATACCAACAGTTTTAAATGTCAACTCCATTCTATAGTTACGCTCTCTGAGCTCCTCATCCAATTGATGCTGCTTGGAGATATTCTGCCTAAGCCCCGTGAAACGAATCACATTTCCATTATCATCCTTTTCAAAAGGAACACCAATTATGTTACAATATTGCCAAGAGTCATCATATTTGGTTTGCATACGACATACAAAATCAATATTAATCTCCTTACCCATCACCATAGATTGAAGAGCATCCCAAGCAATAGACTGGTCCTCAGGATGAATAACATTCATATACTCTTCCAAAGTTATATGCTTGTCCGATACATAATCATTCACCGGATCATTGAAAGACTCAAAAGTATGGGAAGATACGTCAAAATCCCAATGAACTATATTACTAACTTTCATAGCTAATTCGCGCTTAGTAATCAGTTCCTGTGTGTTTTTCGCCATTTCTATTTTTTCAGTCACATCAAGCTGTGTTCCGATAATCAATAATTTACCTAAATGTTCAGATGACAATCGCATTCGACTTTCATAATAACGATACGGACTATCTTGTCCATTGATAGCTCGTATAGTAATTTGCCCTTGTTCTATTTTTCTTTCGATCAACTGATCAAACAGTTTCGTCAATGTAACGTAATCCTGTACATGAAGTATCCTTTTCAACTCTTCCAACTTCATGCCTTCTTTAACAATTGTATCTCCAGATAATGAACCAAACACATTATTCTGTAAATCATATACCCAAGAAGACATATTTGCAGCTTGCATAGCCATTTCCAAATTCTTCTTGCTTTCTTCTGTACGAAACTCCGCTTCTTTTGTGGCAGTCACATCATTAGTAAGTAACATATGCCCAAGAAGAGCTTCATGTTTATTACGAATCGGAACAACTTTCACCTCATAAATAATTGTATTTTGATGGCGGGAAGAATAATATTCTCTGTTTATCCGGTCAAAATCATACTCAAACTCCAAAGTTATTTCCTCTCCGGATTTTATACTCGCTCTAAGTTTATCATCAACATATGGACTATTGAAAAGATTAACTGTTCCCACAACCGAAGAAGCATCATCCACCCCATATATCTCCAATGCGCGATGGTTGATACCACGCAGAAGACCTTCCTTATCATATATTTCAATTCCTATTGGTAAGCGAACATAAACACTTTCCGGAAACAAGATTTGATCTGCCAACAATTCTGACATTTTTTCCTCAAAACACTCTTTATCACTCTCGTGAAGGTATTCTTTGTTTTGTTCCATATTACATGATATTTTTATTTAAATACAATAGAATCATTCAGTATTCAATATTAAAGCTATAATAGTAATTTCACCGTATGGTATGAATTCTACGACGGTATTCCGAAGGAGACATCCCAGTCTGCTGACGAAAAAAACGACTTAACGACGATTGACTGGCAAAATTAGTCTGTTGTGCTACATTTTTTACATCAACAAGTGGATTTCGCAATAATTTTTTTATCTCAATAATCACATAATCAGCAATTAGTTCATGAGGAGACTGACCATTCATCTCTTGAATCACTTTAGTCAGATAAGTAGGTGATATACATAATTCAGCAGCATAAAAAGAAATCTCACGATGATTACGATAATGCTCAGCAACCAGCATTGTAAACTTAATAGCAATATTTTCTTTATTAGAATTTGTAAAGGAATTGCTATTATCATTATTTGCTTTCAAAAAAGAAACGTAAAAATCCCAGAAATAAATACGTAATAAGTGCAATATAGTTTCATTGCGAAAGGTAGGATCATCACTACTATTCCGGAATTTAATAATCTCACAAAAGCCAAGAAATCTCTGAGCCTCACCATTAGTTAAGTGATACCGAAAATTCTTCCGCATATAGAAAAAGAAATCTGGAGTTATTTTCCCCAGACTACTCATAATATCAATAAACAAAACCTTATCAAACTTAAAAAAAGTCATAGAAAAATCATTACTTACCTCACGTATCGATGCCAATTGCAACGGTAAAACAGTAACAATATCATTTGGAAATATCCGGTGGCTGACCGAAAAAATCTCTATAACAGCAGTCCCACTTGTACATAATCCTCCGAAACCTTCTTTCAGATATGCTTCATGTATATTTAGAGGGAGATGTGATATGTCAGTATATATCATCAAAATTTAATGTTTGTTTTAGTTGGTATAAATCAATATTTGATTTACAAATTTAAAATATTCTTATTAAAACAGACTATTTACGATTGTAATTGAACGCAAATAGCAAATTTGGGTATTAAGCCTATATTTGATTAAAAAAAAGTAAAATAAAAGAAATGTTTTCCCATGCAAGAAACACCTGACAAATACATTAGAAACGGAAAACTCTGCCGAAACGACGAACTAATACTCGTTTCGACAGAGCAATATAGAAAATAATAAAATTATTACTCTGTGTAAATCAAACAGACTTTGACTTAAAAAAACATCAAAAATAATTTATTTAGAAAATTCCTTAATTCTCTGCTCTTCTTCCAATTTGCAAATCAATAACGTATTATCTCTTTCAGCAACAATATACCCATCCAATCCTTGCACTACTACCCGTTTTTTCTCACTTGCATGCACTATACAGTTTTTACTGTCATACAAACGAATGTCAGATCCTACCTTTGCATTTCCTGATTTATCCTGAGGCAACAATCCTCGTAAAGCTCCCCACGTACCCAAATCCGACCAACCAAAAGAAGCCGGAAGTACGTAAATTTCCTGTGCTTTCTCCATCACAGCATAGTCTATAGAGATACTTTCACAAGTTGGAAAAAATTTCCGTACAGATTCATTTTCTTTTTCAGTATAGAAATCAGGGAAAATACGGTCAAAAATTTGTGCAATACCCGGAGCATAAACCCTCATTACTGAAGTTATGGTACGGACGTTCCAAACAAAAATTCCTGCATTCCAGAAATAATTACCCTCTGCCAGATAAAGCTCAGCCGTATCTTTATCCGGTTTCTCTTTAAAAGCATCAACTGTAAAAATCTCCTTATCAGTTTGAAGCATATTTCCGGCAGCAATATACCCATATCCGGTTTCCGCCCTAGTAGGCTTAATTCCCAATGTCACAATAGCACTACTTTTGTCTGTAAACCGAAGTGCTTTCTCTACCACCCTACGAAACTCAGTCGTATCAATTACCAATGCATCCGAAGGAGTCACCACCATATTAGCATTCGGATGATTCTTCTTTATTTTCCAACAAGCATAGGCAATGCAAGGGGCAGTGTTGCGCGCACAAGGTTCTGCCAAAATGTTACTTTCGGGAATTTCGGGCAATTGTTCCCGGACAATATCAATATATTTTTCGGAAGTCACCACCCACATACTTTCTTGTGGACAGATACCACTAAAGCGATCTACTGTCAGTTGAATCAACGTTCTTCCACACCCCATCACATCTATAAATTGTTTCGGACATTCAGGTGTGCTCATCGGCCAAAAACGGCTACCAATACCGCCTGCCATAATAACAACATGGTTATCCATATCCATTTTTCTCTTTAATATAATATTTATGCAAGATACGGCAAATAATGTAATTACACAACTTAAAAATCAAAATTCTTTTTATATCGTATTTTCTCCCAACCCTGAATTTCCACCCAATCATTCGAAATACAATTTCCATGTACGTGGTGAGGCACTGTTCCAATCACCAAATCCCATTTTTCTAACAGCACCTTTCTTAGTAGTTTAAGTAGTATATCTTCAAATCAATCATTTCCATCACAAAACTGATATACAACAAGTAACAATGCATCGCCAAATCCTAACCACATTTCATAATACTAATATACGTTCTGGAAATATGCAGTTCCTCAGTTATAAATACGTTTTCTTGTTCTACAGTGAATTCTACAAATTCCCAAAAAACATTCGGGAATATTGTTCCTGATAAGACTAAAACAAAAGTATCCCAAAAAGAAATCAAGCTATTCTTATCGTCCTATATTTTCTTAAAACCATTAATAAATGAACAACGACATACCAACCTATTCAAACTCGCTTATAAAGCATGTAGAAGAGGATATCCGCATGAAAGCATATTACGCGAAATTAACCCCTTTATTAAATAGAGTGATTTCCCTACAAAAGAATTAGAAGACACATTATTATCTAGATATCAGAAAGTTACTAGTCAAAATCAAAAATCTGCCGCCTCTCTGCAAACTGACAATGATCATTGAACTTGTATCCCCAATACATATCTTTTATTTCAACCTCATTATAGGTAAAGTCCAAATCTAATTCTGCAAACCATTTATTATATAATGTAGCTTTAACTCCGAAGCAGAATTACTAAAACGAAATTGATTATCGTCACTTTCCAAATCTTTATTGGTCCTAGAAGTCAGATAGGATAGTCTGACGAAGGGGAGTAAACTACTGCATCGAGATAGATGCGATTATCAAACCATAAATGGAACTTTTCATTCTTAGAGGAAAAATGAAATTTTCCATTCTCAAAATAAGCTTTCACAGGAACTTTACCTGTTTCATCTTCCACGTCGGAAGAAGAGTCCTGTGCCCATAATGAACTTGCTACTAATAACCCGGACAACAGAATCATGTCCCTTTTTCTCATACTAATGTATTTCTATCATTTTGCAAGTGCAAATTAATAAGTATTGAAATACATATGTATGACGAGGCTATTACATTTCTAATACAGAGAAAAGGTCGCCTCCGAAAAACGAAAACGACCTTCACAACTTAAAAACAACAAATTATCATTTCTTATCTGTATTCATCCCAACTCTTGATAGCAATGTCATCAATACTCATTGTACAGAAGGCTTGAATAAATGCACTTGCCAGACGCGCATTAGTAATCAACGGAATATTCAGGTCAATGGCTGCACGACGAATTTTATATCCGTTATCAAGCTCCCCGGCAGTCAGGTTCTTCGGAATATTGACTACCATATCTATTTCTTTGTTATGAAGCATTTCCAAAGCTTGTGGATGCCCCTTCTCACTTGGCCAGTAAACAAGAGTGCTTTCTATTCCATTCTCGGCAAGTGCCTTTTGAGTACCACCGGTAGCGAAAAGTTTATAACCTTTGTTCACCAACATACGAGCTGCATCCATCATATCTGCTTTTTGCTTCATAGTGCCGGTTGATAGCAGAACATTCTTCTTCGGAATACGATATCCGACAGAAAGCATAGCTTTAAGAACAGCACAGGAAGTATCGCTTCCGATACAACCAACCTCTCCGGTAGAAGCCATATCTACTCCTAATACAGGATCGGCTTTTTGTAAACGATTAAACGAGAATTGAGAAGCTTTGATTCCTACATAATCCAATTCAAATAGATTCTTGTTCAGCTTTTCTACAGGCAGACCAAGCATCACTTTCGTTGCCAACTCGATGAAGTTAATCTTCAGTACTTTGCTGACAAACGGGAAAGAACGACTGGCACGTAAGTTACATTCAATTACTTTAATATCATTATCCTTTGCCAGATACTGAATATTGAACGGACCAGATATATTAAGTGCTTTTGCAATCTCACGACTAATACGTTTGATGCGACGTACCGTCTCTACATATAATTTTTGCGGAGGAAACTGTATCGTTGCATCACCGGAATGCACTCCTGCAAACTCAATATGTTCACTGATTGCATAGGCTATGATTTCTCCGTTTTGTGCTACGGCATCCATCTCCACCTCTTTGGCGTGTTCAATAAACTGGCTTACTACTACCGGATGTTTCTTTGATACGTTTGCCGCTAACTTTAAAAAACGTTCCAATTCTTCTTGATTGGAACAAACATTCATTGCTGCTCCGGAAAGCACGTAAGAAGGTCGAACCAATACAGGGAAACCTACTTCATCCACAAACTCATTGATATCATCCATAGAAGTCAATTCACGCCAACGTGGCTGATCTACTCCAATACGGTCGAGCATAGCGGAGAACTTTTCGCGGTCTTCAGCATTATCAATACTTTTGGCACTCGTCCCGAGAATATGAATATTCTGCGCATCCAGACGTAAAGCCAGGTTATTAGGAATCTGGCCACCGGTAGAAACGATTACTCCATGAGGATTCTCCAGTTCAAGAATATCCATCACACGTTCAAACGTCAGTTCATCGAAATAAAGACGATCACACATATCATAATCAGTAGATACAGTTTCTGGATTATAATTGATCATGACACTGCGCCAGCCTTCTTTACGGATAGTATTCAGAGCTTGAACGCCGCACCAGTCGAACTCTACGGACGAACCGATACGGTAAGCACCGGAACCAAGAACAACAATAGACTTATGATCACCCAGATAATGCACATCATTTGCTACGCCACTATAAGTAAGATACAGGTAGTTGGTTTGTGCGGGATATTCGGCTGCCAACGTATCAATCTGTTTCACAACCGGAAGAATACCCACTTTCTTACGATGATTACGAACATAGAGAATGCCATCTTCCATATCTCCTCCGTAGCCGATAGCCCGGGCAATCTGGAAATCAGAGAATCCTTGCACTTTTGCTTTTTTCAGCAATTCATCAGGAAGCTTGGCAATCTGCTTATGATTCTTGCCCCAGTTATGCAGTTCTGCAGAAGTCTTCATTATATTCATCAACTTCTGGAGGAACCACTTGTCAATCTTTGTCAAATCATGAACCTGATCAATCGTATATCCGGCGCAAAAAGCTTTAGATATAACAAAGATACGTTTATCAGTCGGTTCACGAAGAGCTTTATCTATATCAGAAATGACAAGTTCTTTATTTTCCACAAATCCATGCATTCCCTGACCGATCATACGAAGTCCTTTCTGGATTGCTTCTTCAAAGGTACGACCGATAGCCATCACTTCGCCAACCGACTTCATGGAAGATCCTAACTCTTTGTCTACACCATGGAATTTACCTAAATCCCATCGAGGAATTTTACATACCACATAGTCTAAAGCAGGTTCAAAGAACGCAGAAGTCGTCTTTGTTACCGAATTCTTTAAATCGAAAAGTCCATAACCGAGCCCAAGTTTGGCAGCTACGAAAGCCAACGGATATCCTGTAGCTTTAGATGCTAATGCAGACGAACGGGAAAGACGTGCGTTCACCTCAATCACCCGATAATCTTCAGATTTCGGATCGAAAGCATACTGAACATTACATTCACCAACAATACCAATATGACGGATGATGCGGATAGCAAGTTCACGAAGTTTGTGATATTCTTTATTGGTCAATGTTTGCGACGGAGCAATTACAATAGATTCACCGGTATGGATACCCAGCGGGTCAAAGTTTTCCATATTACAAACGGTGATACAATTGTCGAAACGGTCACGTACTACCTCATATTCCACTTCTTTCCACCCTCTCAAAGATTTCTCGACCAATACTTGTGGAGAGAAAGAGAAAGCCTTTTCTACCAACACGTCCAATTGCTCTTCATTGTCGCAAAAGCCGGATCCCAACCCTCCCAACGCATAAGCAGCACGAACAATCACAGGATAACCCAACTCTTTAGCAGCACGACGGGCATCTTGCACATTCTCAACAGCTTCGCTCTTAATCGTTTTTACGTCTATTTCATTTAGTTTTTGCACAAAAAATTCACGATCTTCCGTATCGATAATTGCCTGTACAGGAGTACCGAGTACTTTCACATTATATTTTTCAAGTATACCTTCCTTATACAATGCCACACCACAGTTCAAAGCTGTCTGACCGCCAAACGCCAGCATGATACCTCCCGGTCTTTCTTTCTGAATGACTTTTTCAACAAAATAGGGAGTCACAGGAAGGAAGTAAATCTGATCCGCAACTCCTTCAGAGGTCTGCACAGTAGCAATATTCGGATTGATGAGGATTGTCTCAATCCCCTCTTCCTTCAAGGCCTTGAGCGCCTGCGAACCGGAATAGTCAAACTCACCGGCCTCACCGATTTTCAGAGCTCCGGAACCTAACAGTAATACTTTCTTTATATTTTCTTTCATTGATTCTATTTTCTGGATTGCCACAGATTAGCATAGCTCCAAATGATCTATAGACTACGCAATAGAGTGGCGAAAGTCTATTTATAATAATTTTACAAACTCATCAAACAAGAATTCCGTATCTGTAGGACCACTAGCGGCTTCAGGATGAAATTGTGCCGAAAACCAAGGATTCTTTTTATGTTTGATTCCTTCATTCGATCCGTCGTTCATATTAATAAACAGTGGTTCCCAATCTGTACCTAATGTATTATTATCTACTGCATAACCATGGTTTTGAGAAGTAATAAAACAACGTTCAGTGCCTACCATACGTACAGGCTGGTTATGACTACGATGTCCGTATTTCAATTTATAGATTTTAGCTCCTCCGGCTTTTGACAATAACTGATTACCCATACAAATTCCAAAGATCGGAAGTTTCTCATTCGCCATTGCCTTACGAACATTCTGTACTGCAGCATCACAAGTGTCAGGATCCCCAGGACCATTAGAGATAAACAATCCATCAAATTCAAGTCCGTTAAAATCATAATTCCAAGGAACACGAATCACTTCTACATTCCGCTTCAACAGACAACGAATAATATTAGTCTTCACCCCACAATCCACTAAAACAACTTTTTTTAATGAAGAATGAGGAATGAGGAATGAAGAACCAGTTGCGCTACAATTACTGGTTCCATCAGGGAAATAATGAATAATTTCTTTGCAGGATACTCGATCAACATAATTTATATCAGCATAAGACGGAAATTCTTCATTCTTAATTATTAATTCTTCATCTGACTCGTCAAACACGATTTTCCCCATCATTACACCATGTTCACGAAGAACTTTAGTCAGTTCGCGGGTATCGATACCAGTAATACCGGGTATCTTCTCACGCTTCAACCAATCAGCAAGACTTTCTACTGCATTCCAATGGCTGTACTCGTAAGAATAGTCACTTACAATAATCGCTTCTGCATGAATCTTCTCGCTTTCCATAAAAGTAGCGAGTCCATTCGGTTCAATTGTAAAAGGAGGAACTCCATAATTACCTACCAATGGAAAAGTAAGAGTCATCAACTGTCCAGCATACGAAGGGTCAGTCAGACTCTCCGGATATCCCGTCATGGCGGTATTAAACACTACTTCGCCCGCCACCGGCTTCTCGTAGCCAAACGACTTACCGTTGAAACGGCTCCCGTCGTCAAGGATTAATGTCACATCTCTCATTCTTATTATTGAATCGTTGTAGGGTTGTTTAGAATTGATACATTTGTTCGATATAGTTGATAAACGCTTGATTTACCATCTTAACACCACCCGGAGTCGGATAATCACCACTAAAATACCAGTCCCCCCTATGATTCGGACAGGCTTCATGTAGTCCATTTAATGGTTGATAAACAATCTTGACTTTGGCTTTTGTCCCTTTCGGAATCAACAGTTCCACCATTTTAGCAGAAATCTCTTCATCAGTAAACGGAGCATAGATCTCTTTCACATAATTCACCATTTGTTCTTTGGGCAAACCGACCTGATCTTTAGATTTTCGATACGCAGCAGCAATCACATCTCTCATATCACGTTCTTTCAATAGTTCGATGGCCGCTTTAAAAGCAATAAACTCACTCATTTTTGCCATGTCGATACCGTAATAATCGGGATAGCGGACTTGAGGAGAAGAAGAAACAATGACGATCTTCTTCGGACCAAGACGGTCGAGAATACCGATAATGCTTTGCTTTAATGTCGTTCCACGCACAATGCTATCATCAATAATCACCAGATTATCGACACCGGAAACAAGACTTCCATAGGTGATATCGTACACATGGGCAGCAAGGTCGTTACGACTATTGCCTTCTGCAATGAAAGTACGAAGCTTAATATCTTTAATTGCTACCTTCTCACTGCGAATCCGACGAGAAAGAATAACCTCCAGCTCTTGTAAATTCGGATTATGGCCTAATGCCGCTATCTGTTGTACTTTCTCTTCATTCAGATGATCATCCAAGCCTTGTAACATTCCATAGAAGGCTACTTCAGCAGTGTTAGGGATAAAAGAAAAAACTGTGTGATCAATATCATTATTGATCGCTTTCAATATATTCGGTACTAGTTTTTCTCCTAACAATTTTCTCTCTTTATAAATATCGACATCACTACCGCGAGAGAAATAGATACGTTCAAAGGAACAGGCATGTTTTTCACGCGGCCTATTGATTTGTGATGTACGTAGTTTACCTTCCTTGCTGATAAACAATGCTTGTCCCGGTTGCAATTCTTTTATTTTTTCTACCGGAACATTCAAAGCTGTCTGTATGACCGGACGTTCGGAAGCCAACACAGCTATTTCATCATCCTGATACCAAAATGCCGGACGAATTCCCCATGGGTCACGAATAGCAAACGATTCACCACTTCCTGTCACGCCACAGATGACATATCCCCCATCCCATTCTTTGCTGGAAGTACGTAAAACATTTCCCAAATCAATTTGCTCTTCGATATAATGGGTAATTCCCATACCTGTCAGACCTTCAGTTTCCGCAAGATTGAACAGTCGTTCCACTTCACGGTCGAGACGATGTCCAACCTGTTCCAACATAATATAAGTATCAGCATACTTGCGCGGATGTTGGCCGATAGCAGTAATACATGCAAATATCTCATCAACATTCGTCATATTGAAGTTACCACAGAGAGCCAAGTTTTTGGCACGCCAATTGTTTCTTCTTAAAAACGGATGAACATACGAAATACCGGACTTACCGGTCGTAGAGTAACGTAAATGTCCCATATAGACTTCACCGGCAAAAGGTAAAGTGCGTTTAGCAAAATCCGCATCGTGCAATTGTTCGGGAGTGAGATCTTTAAAATTACTTTGAATGTTTTCAAAAATCTCTGTAATGGCACCAGAACCTAAAGCACGTTCACGAAACATATATTCTTCACCCGGATTCGCTTCCAATTTCACACACGCCAATCCCGCGCCTTCCTGTCCGCGATTATGTTGTTTCTCCATCAGCAGGTAGAGTTTATTGAGACCGTACATCCACGTTCCGTACTTCTTCTCATAATACTCTAACGGTTTGAGTAAGCGTATCATGGCAACGCCACATTCATGTTTCAATTGTTCCATTGATAGATTTGTAATTTATAAATTACCAGATTCTTATTCTACTGTTACCGACTTGGCCAAATTTCGTGGCTGATCTACATCCATTCCCTTACATACCGCAATGTGGTATGCGAGTAATTGAAGAGGTACCGTAGTTATTAACGGGTCAAGGCACTCGATTGTTTCAGGAAGTTCGATACTACAATCTGCTATTTTACTGATTACCGTATCTCCCTTAGTCACAAATGCAATTACCTTTCCTTTACGAGCTTTAATTTCCTGAATATTACTCAACACTTTCTCATAAAGTCCATTTTGAGTAGCGATCACCACTACCGGCATTTCTGCATCAATCAGAGCAATGGGACCATGTTTCATTTCCGCAGCCGGATAGCCTTCGGCATGAATATACGAAATTTCCTTCAATTTCAATGCACCTTCAAGAGCTACAGGATAACTATATCCGCGTCCCAGATAGATAAAATTATGAGCATAGGTGAAAGTCTTCGATAATTCAGCCAATGTATCATTCAGTTTCAAGACTTCTTTCATTTTCTCAGGAATATGACTCAATTCCTTTACGATAGTCAAATATTGTTCTTCGCCAATCGTACCTTTCTCTTTAGCAAGTGTCAAAGCCAACATAACCAATACCGTAACCTGACCGGTAAATGCTTTGGTAGAAGCTACCCCAATTTCCGGGCCGACATGGATATAAGAGCCTGTGTAGGTAGCACGAGGTATAGAAGAGCCAATAGCATTACATATACCATATATAAATGCTCCGCGGCTTTTTGCCAAATCAACGGCTGCAAGCGTATCCGCTGTTTCACCACTTTGCGAAAGAGCAATCACTACATCGTGTTCATCAATCACCGGATCTCGATAACGAAATTCAGAAGCATATTCTACTTCTACCGGAATGCGGCAGAAACTTTCAATCAAATGCTTGCCGATCAATCCCGCATGCCAAGAAGTACCACAAGCAACAATTATAAATCGCTTTGCATTCAGCAAATGCTCTTTATAATCGATAATTGCTGATAGTACTACATTATTCGCTTCTACATTGATACGCCCACGCATACAATCACGAATACAATCCGGCTGCTCGAAAATTTCTTTCAGCATAAAATGCGGATATCCTCCTTTCTCCAACTGTCCGAGATTTAGCTCTACCTTCGTTATTTCAGGAGTTGTTTCCACATTATTCAAATCAACGACTTTCAGTTCTTTCCCCGGATGAATGACAGCTATTTCTCCGTCTTCCAAATAAACAACCTTATCCGTATATTCCACTATCGGAGTAGCGTCTGAAGCCAGAAAAAACTCATCTTCACCAATTCCAACTACTAGTGGACTACTCTTACGAGCAGCTATGATCTCGTCGGGATGTTCTTTATCAAGAATAGCAATAGCATACGCTCCAATCACTTCACCCAATGCCAACTGAACGGCCGCAAGCAAATTAACTTTGTTGGTTACTTTAATATATTCGATTAATTGAACAAGTACCTCTGTATCAGTACTACTTTTGAAAGTATAGCCTTTGGCTTGAAGTTTTTCTTTGAGAACAGCGTAATTTTCAATAATGCCGTTATGAATGAGAGCGAGTTTTTCAGAAGAAGAGTAATGAGGGTGAGCGTTAGCGGAACAAGGTTCCCCGTGAGTGGCCCAACGGGTATGGGCGATTCCGACTGTACCGGAAATATCTTTCTGAGCGACGAAATTTTCCAGCTCTGAGACTTTACCTTTCGTCTTATACACCTTTAATTGTTGGTTATCACTGATCAATGCTACCCCCGCGCTATCATATCCTCGATACTCCAATCGCTTCAGTCCCTTTATAAGGATGGGGTAGGCTTTTTTTTTGCCAATATAGCCTACGATTCCACACATATATTATGATGTTTTTATTTCGTGTGCAAAGATACATATTTTAAATAACATAAAGACAACTATTTCTATATTTATTTGACATAAGCACATAAAAAAGTTGCAAACACATCAAAAAGTTAAATAATATATTATTTTTATCTCAAAAAGAAACAAATTACAATCACATTCAAATAACTATTCGGTTACTATCAATTTAAAACTAAATTAAAGTATTCTGATTACAAATTAAAAGAATAAAAGCAAGCTTCCTGATTTAGTGTCACACAAAAACCGAAAAATAATATCATTATGAAATTAAATTATTAATTTTGCAGAACATTTTGATACAACAAACAGGTATTATCATACAATAAAGCTAGAAAAGATGAAGAAAAAAGAGCTTTTTAACAACGAAACAAAAGGATTCATTTACCAACGACAGCTTCAACAGGCGAGTCTCTATGACTCAGCATATGAACATGACGCCTGTGGTGTCGGTATGTTGGTAAATATTCATGGAGAAAAGTCACACGACATTGTTGAGTCGGCATTAAAAGTATTAGAGAACATGCGTCATCGTGGTGCTGAAGGTGCGGATAACAAAACAGGGGACGGTGCAGGTATTATGCTGCAAATTCCACATGAATTTATATTATTACAAGGTATTCCCGTCCCCGAGAAAGGACGTTACGGTACCGGATTACTCTTTCTGCCTAAAAATGAGAAAGATCAGGCCTGTATTTTAAGTATCATTATCGAAGAGATCGAAAAAGAAGGACTTACATTGATGCATCTGCGTAATGTACCTACTTGCCCGGAAATTCTAGGTGAGTCGGCTCTTGCAAATGAACCAGACATCAAACAAGCATTTATTACCGGATTTACAGAAACCGAGACTGCAGACCGCAAACTATATTTAATCCGAAAAAGGATTGAAAATAAAATCAGATTGTCAGCAATTCCTGGAAAAGAGAACTTTTATGTCGTTTCACTTTCAACAAAAAGCATTATATATAAAGGAATGCTTTCATCATTGCAACTACGCAATTACTTTCCCGATCTGACAAACACTTATTTTACCAGTGGCCTGGCATTGGTGCATTCACGTTTCAGCACCAATACCTTCCCAACCTGGGGTTTGGCGCAACCCTTCCGCCTACTCGCCCACAATGGAGAGATCAATACTATCCGCGGTAATCGCGGATGGATGGAAGCACGTGAAAGTGTACTTTCCACTCCGACATTAGGAGACATTAAAGAGATAAAACCCATTATCCAACTGGGAATGAGTGATAGTGCATCTCTGGATAATGTACTTGAATTTCTGGTAATGTCCGGATTAAGCTTACCTCATGCTATGGCAATGTTGGTTCCGGAGTCTTTCAATGAAAAGAATCCGATCAGTGAAGATCTAAAAGCGTTTTACGAGTATCATTCCATCCTCATGGAACCTTGGGACGGACCGGCTGCTTTATTGTTCAGTGACGGGCGGTTTGCCGGTGGTATGCTCGACCGTAACGGTTTGCGACCGGCACGTTACCTAATCACCAAGAACGACATGATGGTAGTAGCTTCTGAAGTAGGAGTTATGGATTTCGAGCCGGGAGATATCAAAGAAAAAGGTCGTCTTCAACCCGGGAAAATATTGTTGGTAGACACGGAAAAGGGAGAAATCTATTACGATGGCGAGTTGAAAAGACAACTGGCAGAAGCCAGACCTTATCGTACGTGGCTGGCAAACAACCGTATTGAGTTGGATGAGCTGAAAAGTGGACGTAAAGTGCCTCACCATATAGAAAACTATAACCAAATGCTTCGTACCTTCGGATACTCTAAAGAAGATATCGAACGGTTAATCATACCGATGGCCAGTACAGGAGCAGAGCCTGTAAACTCTATGGGTAACGATACGCCGTTAGCAGTACTTTCCGACAAGCCACAACTTTTTTATAACTATTTCCGCCAACAGTTCGCTCAAGTAACCAATCCTCCAATTGATCCGATTCGTGAGGAGTTGGTAATGTCACTCACAGAATATATCGGAGCTGTGGGAATGAACATTCTCACTCCCAACGAAAGCCACTGCAAGATGGTACGTCTGAACCATCCGATTTTAAGTAATACGCAATTGGACATTCTTTGCAACATTCGCTACAAAGGTTTCAAAACAGTGAAATTACCTATGTTGTTTGAAGTAGCCAAAGGAAAAGCCGGATTACAGGAGTCCCTGAATGAACTTTGCAAAATGGCGGAAGCATCCGTTACGGAAGGAGTTAATTATATTGTCTTGACAGATCGTGAAGTAGACACTACACATGCCGCTATTCCCTCCCTACTTGCAGTGAGTGCTGTTCATCATCATCTTATTTCTGTAGGAAAGCGGGTACAAACCGCACTGATTGTAGAAAGCGGAGAAATTCGTGAAGTCATGCACGCGGCTTTGCTATTAGGTTTTGGAGCCAGTGCCTTGAATCCATACATGGCGTTTGCAATCTTAGATCAGTTGGTAAAAGATAAAGATATCCAGCTGGATTACGCTACTGCTGAGAAAAACTATATAAAGTCTATCTGCAAAGGCTTATTCAAGATCATGAGTAAAATGGGAATATCCACTATCCGTTCTTATCGGGGAGCCAAAATCTTTGAAGCCATCGGATTAAGTGCAGAATTAAGTAAAGCTTATTTCGGAGGAATCAGTTCTCCTATCAGCGGTATCCGGCTAGAAGAAATTGCAAAGGACGCAATAACCTTCCATGATGAAGGCTTTTTGGCAAAAGAAGAAATCACCGGCTTATTGCCGAACAAAGGGTTGTATTCTTTCCGTAAAGACGGAGAAAAACATGCATGGAATCCAGAAACGATCAGTACTCTGCAACTTGCTACGCGTTTGGGAAGTTACAAAAAGTTCAAAGAATACACTCATTTAGTCGATGACAAGGCAACTCCCATCTTCCTACGCGACTTCCTTGATTTCCGTCGCAACCCCATTTCCATTGACTTGGTAGAACCAGCAGAAAATATACTGCATCGTTTCGTTACCGGAGCAATGTCATTTGGAGCGATCAGTAAAGAGGCACACGAAGCGATGGCTATTGCTATGAACAAGATTAACGGACGGAGTAATACCGGTGAAGGCGGAGAAGATTCTTCTCGTTTCCAGCCTTTACCAGACGGGAGCTCTCTGAGAAGTTCTATTAAACAAGTAGCATCCGGTCGTTTCGGAGTAACAACTGAATATTTGGTCAATGCAGATGAAATACAAATAAAAATAGCTCAAGGAGCCAAGCCCGGTGAAGGCGGACAACTTCCCGGATTTAAGGTAGATGATGTGATAGCCAAAACCCGTCATTCCATACCGGGTATTTCACTGATCTCTCCTCCTCCTCACCACGACATTTATTCTATCGAAGATCTGGCACAATTGATCTTCGACTTGAAAAACGTAAATCCAAAGGCCAAAATCAGTGTGAAATTAGTAGCGGAAAGTGGCGTAGGAACCATCGCAGCAGGAGTGGCAAAAGCAAAAGCCGACCTAATTGTAATCTCAGGTGCCGAAGGCGGTACGGGAGCTTCTCCGGCATCATCTATCAGGTATGCAGGAATATCTCCTGAATTGGGATTGAGTGAAACCCAACAGACATTGGTTCTGAACGGATTGCGCGGGCAGGTCATTCTACAAGCTGACGGACAGTTGAAAACCGGACGTGACATTATCCTTATGGCACTGATGGGAGCTGAAGAATATGGGTTTGCTACTTCCGCACTGATCGTATTGGGATGTGTCATGATGCGTAAATGTCATCAAAATACCTGTCCGGTAGGAGTTGCCACTCAGAACCCGGAACTACGCCAACGCTTTCATGGACGCAGCGAATACCTGATCAACTTCTTTACTTTCCTGGCACAAGAAGTACGTGAATATCTGGCAGAAATGGGCTTTACTCGCTTAGACGATATCATCGGACGTACGGATTTAATTCAACGTAAATCAATGAAAGATGATCTAAACCCGAAACACGAGTTAATCGATTTTACAAAAATGCTGGCACGTATAGACAATAGTGCGGCTATCCGCCATGTCATCAATCAGGAGCACGGAGTTTCTTCTGTAAAAGACGTCACTATCATAGATGCGGCACAAGAAGCAATCGAACATGAAAAAGAAGTTTCTTTGGAATATACGATTGCCAATACAGACCGGGCCATAGGTGCCATGCTTTCTGGAGTTATTGCCGGAAAATATGGAGAAAGAGGATTACCGGAACATACACTGAACATCAAGTTCAAAGGAGCTGCCGGCCAGTCGTTCGGTGCCTTCCTTGTTCCGGGAGTTAATTTCAAGTTAGAAGGAGAAGCCAATGATTATTTGGGTAAAGGTCTGAGTGGCGGTCGTATAGCTGTACTTCCTCCCATCCGCAGTAACTTTGAAGCTGAAAGAAACACCATTGCAGGTAACACGCTACTTTATGGTGCAACAAGTGGAGAAGTATATATTAACGGACGGGTAGGTGAACGTTTTGCAGTCCGTAACTCCGGAGCAATTGCTGTAGTAGAGGGTGTAGGCGATCATTGCTGTGAGTATATGACAGGAGGACGTGTCGTAGTACTCGGTCAGACAGGACGTAATTTCGCAGCCGGAATGAGTGGAGGTGTTGCTTATGTATGGAATAAGGATGGTAACTTCGATTATTTCTGCAACATGGAAATGGTGGAACTATCACTAATCGAGGAAGCCAGTTACCGAAAAGAACTCCATGAACTGATTCGTCAACACTATCTGTATACAGGTTCTAAACTGGCACGTACAATGTTGGATGACTGGAATCATTATGCAGATGAATTTATCCAAGTAGTGCCAATCGAATACAAGAAGGTATTACAGGAAGAACAGATGAAAAAGTTACAGCAAAAAATAGCAGATATGCAAAGAGACTATTAACCGACATTAATGTCTATTGATAATTAAGTTAGAAAGTAATATGGGAGATCCTAAAGCATTTTTAAATATACCCCGCCAAGAAGCAGGATACCGTCCTGTAAGCGAGCGAATCACAGATTTCAGTCAAGTAGAACAAACGTTAAACACGAACAGCCGCAAACTGCAAGCATCACGCTGTATGGATTGTGGTGTACCTTTCTGCCATTGGGCATGTCCGTTAGGCAACAAGCAGCCTGAATGGCAAGATGCACTCTATAAAGGAAAATGGAAAGAGGCTTATGAAGTATTATCATCCACTTGTGACTTTCCCGAATTTACAGGACGTATCTGTCCGGCGCTCTGTGAAAAGTCATGTGTGCTAAAACTATCATGCAATCAGCCGGTTACCATTCGTGAAAATGAAGCGGCAATTGTGGAAGCAGCTTTCCGGGAAGGGTACATACAAGTAAAGTCACCTAAAAGAAATGGCAAGAAGGTTGCGGTGATCGGTGCCGGTCCTGCCGGCTTGGTTGTTGCCAATCAGTTAAACCTGAAAGGGTATACGATTACCTTATTTGATAAGGACGAAGCTGCCGGAGGACTGTTACGTTTTGGCATTCCAAATTTCAAACTGGACAAAAACGTGATAGATCGTCGAATAAGGATTCTGACAGCAGAAGGCATTCAGTTCAAATTCGGCACAGAGATCGATGTCAATCATTTACCCGAAGGTTTTGACGCATATTGTTTCTGTACCGGAACTCCGACAGCACGTGACCTTAATATTCCGGGCAGAGAATTGAAAGGTATTTATTTCGCGCTCGAAATGCTCTCACAACAGAATCGTATACTGGCCGGTCAAAACTTCCCTAAAGATAAAACAGTCAATGCAAAAGGGAAAAAAGTTCTGGTCATCGGTGGCGGAGATACGGGGTCCGACTGCATCGGAACCAGTATTCGTCAGGGAGCGACAAGTGTCACACAGATTGAAATCATGTCTCAACCGCCTGTCGGATACAATCCTTCTACTCCATGGCCACAATGGCCTATCGTTTTTAAAACGACCTCCAGTCATGAGGAAGGTTGTATCCGACGATGGTGTCTGGCTTCCCACCAATTCATCGGAAAGAACGGCAAAGTGGCGGGAGTAGAAGTCGAAGAGGTGGAATGGATACCCTCACCAAACGGTGACAGACCAACCATGAAACCGACAGGTAAAAAAGAAATCATCGAAGCCGATATGGTTTTACTTGCCATGGGATTCCTGAAACCTGAACATCCTCAACCTGCGAAAAACGTATTTTTTGCAGGAGATGCAGCTACAGGCGCCAGTCTGGTAGTACGTGCCATGGCAGAAGGGCGGAAAGCCGCTACGGAAATCGATGCCTATTTGAGTAAATAAATTCTGTCTCAATATAATAATCAAAGTTTTTCATCAACCTTCAAAAGCAAAAGTTATGTGTGGAATAGCTGGTATACTCAACATAAAATCTCAATCTAGAGAACTGAGAAACAAAGTACTGAAAATGGCTCAGAAAATTCGTCATCGCGGACCGGATTGGAGTGGCATTTATGTAGGTGGAAGTGCCATCTTGGCTCATGAACGGCTCTCGATCGTAGATCCGGAAAGCGGAGGACAGCCTTTGTTCTCACCCAATCGAAAACAAGTGCTCGCTGTAAACGGTGAAATCTACAATCATCGTGAGATCCGTACCCGATATACAGGTCAATATCACTTTCAAACCGGTAGTGACTGCGAAGTGATCCTAGCTCTCTATAAAGAGAAAGGGATTCATTTTCTGGAAGAGCTGAACGGCATTTTCGCATTTGTCCTTTATGACGAGGAAAAAGATGAATTTCTCATTGCACGGGATCCTATCGGTGTCATTCCTCTTTATATAGGTAAGGATAAAGAGGGAAGAATTTATTTTGGAAGTGAGCTCAAGGCATTAGAAGGATTTTGTGATAAATATGAGCCTTTTCTTCCCGGACACTACTTTTATAGTAAAGAGGGAGAAATGAAACGCTGGTATACCCGTAACTGGACGGAATACAATGCAGTAAAAGATAATGATGCAAAAGTAAGTGATGTAAAAAAGGCACTGGAAGACGCTGTACAACGACAGTTAATGAGTGATGTGCCATATGGCGTACTACTTTCCGGTGGTTTAGACAGTTCCGTTATTTCTGCTATTGCCAAGAAATATGCAGCCAAACGTATAGAAACGGATGGTGCCAGCGATGCTTGGTGGCCTCAACTCCACTCCTTTGCCGTCGGACTGAAAGGTGCGCCCGACTTGATCAAGGCCCGCGAAGTGGCAAAATATATCGGAACCGTACATCACGAAATCAATTATACCATTCAGGAAGGGCTGGATGCTATTCGGGATGTTATTTATTTTATCGAGACCTATGATGTAACCACTGTCAGAGCTTCCACACCGATGTATTTATTAGCACGTGTTATTAAATCGATGGGAATCAAAATGGTGCTGAGCGGTGAAGGTGCCGATGAGGTATTCGGTGGATATCTTTATTTTCATAAAGCTCCTTCCCCACAAGCTTTTCACGAAGAAACCGTTCGTAAATTAAGCAAACTTCATTTGTATGATTGCCTTCGTGCAAATAAAAGCCTGGCAGCATGGGGTGTAGAAGGACGCGTTCCCTTTCTGGACAAAGAATTCCTGGATGTAGCCATGCGATTGAATCCTAAAGCCAAAATGTGTCCGGGAAAAGAAATTGAAAAACGAATAGTGCGCGAAGCTTTTGAAGACATGTTACCGACCAGTGTAGCATGGCGCCAAAAAGAACAATTCAGTGACGGTGTAGGTTATTCATGGATTGATACGCTAAAGGAAGTAACAGCCGCTACGGTCAGTGACGAACAAATGGAACATGCTGCCGAACGCTTTCCGATCAATACCCCGATGAATAAAGAAGAATACTATTATCGTAGTATCTTTGAAGAACATTTCCCTAGTGAAAGCGCTGCACGCAGTGTGCCCAGTGTTCCCAGTGTGGCATGTTCCACAGCGGAAGCATTGGCTTGGGATGTTGCCTTTCAACACCTGAATGATCCGAGCGGAAGGGCAGTAAAGGGAGTACATGAAGAAGCATATGCTGACTAAACACTATTTACACAATTTATATTCAATTTGCTCTCACGCTCTCACTTTCTCTATACACTCCCCTATTCATCATTGTTTCAGCTATTAGAGATCCAGTGGTAGCAAGGTGAGAGCAAATGTTTGCCCTCACTTTATGTCGTTCCGACACCCTCACCACAAAGACATTCATGTATTTAACTTCTGAAATACAATGAATTTAGCTGAAAAAGTATATGTATCCTATATACATATACCCTATTGTTCTTTCGTTTTTTATGTAAGCATTTACCTATTTCGAACTAAATAGACACCATAACTTTCATATAGATGAAATAAAATATCCTATAATAAGAACGAAATTCAGCGTATGAAACAAATCCTCTGCATCGATTAACGCAGATTAGCACTCTTATTAGCTAATTTGCGCTTTCTTTTTTATAAATTTGAAGCCTAGGTTAATTCTAGCACATAAAACTATTTGAAATCATAAGAAAATGAAGTTAATAAAAATATTGATGGTCTCTGCTTTAGTAGTCTCTGCTTGCTATGTGCAAGCTCAAACACAAGTCATTGCTCACCGAGGTTTCTGGAAAACTCCGGGTTCGGCACAAAATAGTATCACTTCGCTCCAAAAAGCAGATTCAATAGGATGTTACGGTTCAGAATTTGATGTATGGATGACTAAAGACAATAAATTAGTAGTCAATCATGATCCGATGTACAAGATGAAAGCAATGGAATATTCTAAAGGAGATGTATTGACTGGTCTAAGACTCTCTAACGGTGAAAAACTGCCTTCGCTGGAACAATATCTGAAAGCGGCTCAAAAAGGAACGACACAGCTCATTTTGGAACTAAAAGAGCACAATAGTAAAAAACGCGAAACAAAAGCTGTGGGAGAAATTATAGCTCTGGTTAAACAGTTGGGGTTGGAGAAACGCATGGAATATATCTCTTTTTCTCTGCATGCTATCAAAGAGTTTATTCGGCTGGCACCGACAGGAACTCCCGTTTTTTATTTAAATGGAGATTTATCACCTCAAGAACTGAAAGCGCTTGGATGCGCAGGACCTGATTATCATCTCGGGGTGTTCAAGAAACATCCGGAATGGATCAAAGAATGCCATGATCTGGGGATGAAAGTCAATTCATGGACCATTGATAAAGAAGAAGATATGAAATGGCTCATAGACCAAAAGGCAGATTTCATCACAACGAATGAACCTGTTGTTTTGCAAGAGCTAATTAAATAATGATATCCCTACTAAGTATAAGCCTTCATTCCGGAATTTGTAATTCGGAAATGAAGGCTTTACAATCTTTTTACCCCTTTCGATTTACCTGAAATCATCCAATACCTCTTTCAACTCATCTACAGTCAGCTCACCTACCTGTCTCCAAAGCTCATGTCCCCCATGTAACAGAATAAAAGCCGGAACTGTCTCTACATTATGTAAGTCAGCTATATCTTGATTCTCTTCCGTATTCACCTTTATCAAATCAACCGTTCTTTTTTCATACGTTCGCAGTATCGGACCAATCCATTCATAATGAGGAGTCCAATCCGCATAAAAAACGACTAAAACCAAATGGTCACCTTTTGCTTCTATTTCTAATTGCTTCTTTATGTCCATCTCTATTATTTATTAATTATAAGTAGTGATTAAAACAACAGATCAGTAGAAAAAGTTCTTCAAAAACAGAGTCTATTTTACTCTATTCATTCTTCATATTTAATGAAAAGATATGCAGTATCCTTCCCAAAAATAACAATATACTATTATTAATATCTATATAGTTATAATTTAACACTATTCATACCCATATTTATATCAAATGAAAGTTGAATAAAAAACAAATAGATATTAGACACACTTTTAACAAAAAGATAAATCAAAAAGTCATATCTTTGCATTAAAATAAAACAAAAAGAAAGAACAACCAGTTATTAAAAAGCGAAATGATAAATAAAATAAGATTCACCAAGATGCATGGAACGGGTAATGATTATATATATGTAGATGTTACCAAGTATCCGATAGTGACTCCCGAAAGGAAAGCAATCGAATGGAGTAAATATCATACGGGAATCGGCAGCGACGGACTTATATTGATTGGAACTTCAGAAATAGCAGATTTCAGTATGCGCATATTCAATGCAGACGGTTCGGAAGCGATGATGTGTGGTAATGGAAGTCGTTGTGTAGGCAAATATGTATATGAATATGGCCTTACCCGTCAGACTGAAATCACTCTTGAAACGCTGGCTGGTATTAAAGTTCTGAAACTAAATATCGAAAACGGTAAAGTAACATCAGTCACCGTAGATATGGGCACTCCTCTAGAGATAGAAAGAATCCGGTTAGAAGGAAAATATCCTCTGCAATCCACCCGGATATCAATGGGAAATCCTCATTTGGTAACATTTGTAGAAGATATTACTTCAATCAATCTATCAGAAACAGGACCCGAATTAGAGTGCTATCCTCTTTTTCCGGACAGGACCAATGTAGAGTTTGCACAAATTATCGACAAAGATAAAATACGGATGAGAGTGTGGGAAAGAGGATCAGGCATTACCCAAGCTTGCGGAACCGGTGCTTGCGCCACAGCAGTAGCAGCTTTTGAGAACGGACTAACCGAAAGAAAATGTGAAATCATAATGGACGGGGGAACCGTCACTATCGAATGGGAACAAGCTTCGGGACATATATTGATGACCGGACCTGCCACTAAGGTTTTCGATGGAGAAATAGAGAATTGATATTGAAGGCATAACAACAATAAATTGAAAAAACTTAAAACAATAACAATATGGCACTAGTAAACGAACATTTTTTAAAACTACCCGGAAGTTATTTATTTTCGGATATAGCGAAAAAAGTTAATACATTCAGGATAACGCACCCTAAACAGGACATCATCCGCTTAGGTATCGGTGATGTCACCCAACCGCTTCCGAAAGCTTGTATTGAAGCCATGCACAAGGCAGTTGATGAGCTGGCTAACAAAGATACCTTTCGCGGATATGGTCCTGAGCAGGGTTATGAGTTCCTAATTGAAGCAATTATAAAAAATGATTTCACTTCACGAGGTATCCATTTCTCAACATCAGAAATATTCATTAATGACGGGGCGAAAAGCGATACTGGCAATATTGGTGATATTCTTCGTCATGACAACAGCGTGGGAGTAACAGATCCTATTTATCCGGTATATATTGATAGTAACGTGATGTGTGGACGTGCCGGAATATTAGAAGAAGAGACAGGCAAATGGAGTAATGTTACTTATATGCCTTGTACAAGCGAAAACAATTTTATTCCGGAAATCCCGGATAAAAGGATAGACATCGTTTATCTCTGTTATCCGAATAATCCTACCGGGACTACATTGACTAAACCGGAATTAAAGAAATGGGTGGATTATGCTTTGGCAAACGATACGCTGATTTTATTTGACGCTGCTTATGAAGCTTATATTCAAGATGCAGATGTCCCCCATTCCATTTATGAAATCAAAGGAGCCAAGAAGTGTGCCATTGAGTTCCGCAGTTTCTCAAAAACTGCAGGTTTTACGGGAGTACGTTGCGGATATACAGTTGTACCAAAAGAACTGACTGCTGCAACTTTAGAAGGTAACCGCATTCCACTCAACAGATTATGGAATCGACGCCAATGTACAAAATTTAACGGGACTTCTTATATCACCCAGCGTGCTGCGGAAGCAATCTACAGCACAGAAGGGAAAGAACAGGTGAAAGAAACCATACATTACTACATGACTAATGCTAAAATCATGAAAGAAGGACTGGAAGCAACAGGTCTGAAAGTGTATGGAGGAGTAAACGCTCCTTATTTATGGCTAAAAACGCCCAACGGAGTTTCTTCTTGGCGATTCTTCGAACAAATGCTATATGAAGCCAATGTAGTCGGCACTCCCGGTGTAGGGTTCGGTCCCAGTGGAGAAGGCTACATTCGCTTAACAGCATTCGGGGACCGTAATGATTGCATAGAAGCAATGAGAAGAATCAAGAACTGGCTTTAAATAGTATTTTGCGCGCTACTATATAACACATGGACCGTACATCCACATTTTTTTAACTATTATAAGGTAAAAAGACAATGAAAACGACGATGAACAAAAAATTGAAAGTGATAGCATTGGCTATACTTGTAACTCTTGTCCCGTCATCCGGAATGATGGCACAGGACAAATTGGAAGCTTCCGTAGGAGCAGATTTGGTTAGTGGTTATATCTGGCGTGGTCAGAATTTAGGCGGAGTTAGCATACAACCTTCTTTAGCAGCCACCTACAAAGGCTTCTCACTGGGAGCCTGGGGATCGGTCGGTATTGAGTCATCCGATACGAAAGAACTGGATTTAACTCTTGGATATTCGACCGAAGGTTTCAGTTTCTCAGTAACCGACTATTGGTTTAATCAAGGTGACAACTTTAAAACAGGAATACCTACCTCCGGGGAATATTTTCATTACGGAACTTATTCTACAGCACATGTATTCGAAGCACAGGTTGGCTATGATTTCGGTCCTTTGGCTATAAATTGGTATACCAACTTTGCAGGAAACGACGGCATCAAAGAAAATGGGAAAAGAGCTTATTCTTCCTATCTGGCAGTCAGTGTTCCATTAACTTTCGGAGGACTTGAATGGAATGTGGATTTAGGTATGGTACCTTGGGAAACGACTTTCTATAACGGTTACACCAGTGGTTTCTGTGTTTCCGATGTCAGTCTCAGTGCGGCAAAAGACATCAAGGTATCTAGCTCGTTCACCCTTCCTGCCTTTGCCAAAGTAACAGTAAATCCCCGTACCGAGGGAGCCTATTTCACATTCGGGCTAAGTTTTTAAGAGAGTAAAAAAGAATAAGTCACACTAACAAGTAAGGTGTATGAAAAAGATTGAAGCAATTATCCGCAAAACAAAATTTGAAGACGTGAAAGAAGCTCTTCTTGAAGCGGATATCGAATGGTTCTCATACTATGATGTGAGAGGTATTGGAAAAGCAAGACAAGGACGTATCTACCGCGGCGTAGTGTATGATACTAGTAGCATCGAACGTATTTTGATTTCTATTGTAGTACGTGATAAAAATGCAGAAAAGACCGTACAGGCGATCATCAAGGCTGCGCAAACCGGAGAAATTGGTGACGGACGTATCTTCGTCATTCCCATAGAAGATGCCATCCGTATCCGGACTGCAGAAAGAGGTGATATCGCTCTTTATAATGCCGAACAGGAACGTTAATTTCAGGATAAACAATAAGGATCGGAGTACCTCTGATTACAACAAATAGGTATTACAAATCTAAAGATATTACATTATGGATACATATAAAAAACGCAGCCTTATAAAGCTGTGTATAGCCAGTGCTATGCTTTTTGCACTGATCTTCACAACAGAAACTTTCGCACAAGACAGTATTGCCCCCACAAGTACAGAAATAATAGAAACGACTACAGAGACCATAGTAGCCTCCCCTACTACGGAAGCAGCAGCCGATAATATCACAGAATTAGCAACAGGATTGAATACCGTATGGATGTTGTTAGCTGCAATGCTGGTATTTTTCATGCAACCGGGATTCGCTCTTGTGGAAGCAGGATTCACCCGTACAAAAAATACCGCAAACATCTTAATGAAAAACTTTGTAGACTTTATGTTTGGTTCTCTTTTGTATTGGTTCATCGGATTTGGACTAATGTTTGGAGTAGGCGGATTCATTGGAATGCCTCACTTCTTCAATCTTTCCTTTTTGGATTCCGAATTACCTAGAGAAGGTTTCCTGATTTTCCAAACTGTATTTTGTGCAACTGCTGCTACCATTGTATCAGGAGCAATGGCAGAACGTACAAAGTTTTCTATGTATTTAGTCTACACCATTTTTATCAGTGTATTAGTTTATCCGGTTTCAGGTCACTGGACATGGGGAGGCGGTTGGTTGATGAATGGTGAAGAAGGATCTTTCATGATGGATCTTTTCGGAACTACCTTCCATGATTTCGCGGGTTCAACCATTGTCCACTCTGTCGGAGGTTGGATTTCATTAGTAGGTGCCGCCGTTCTGGGTCCCCGTATCGGTAAATATGGAAAAGACGGTAAGTCAAAAGCAATACCCGGACACAACTTGACCATTGCTGCCCTCGGAGTATTTATTCTATGGTTCGGATGGTTCGGATTTAATCCCGGTTCACAACTGGCTGCTGCTACGACAGCCGATCAGGAAGCTATCTCACACGTATTTCTGACTACTAACCTCGCAGCTTGTGCGGGTGGCTTCTTTGCTCTGTTAGTGAGCTGGATAAAATATAGCAAACCCTCACTCTCCTTAACGTTGAACGGTATTTTAGCAGGTTTGGTAGGTATTACTGCAGGATGTGATACAGTTTCCGCAGCAGGAGCAGTTATCATCGGTGCAATCTGTGGCGTGGTAATGATCTTCTCTGTCGAATTTATTGACCGCATTCTGAAAATAGATGATCCTGTAGGTGCCTCTTCCGTACATGGAGTATGTGGATGCCTCGGAACTATCCTGACCGGGCTCTTCTCCATCAGTGAGGGAGTATTCTACGGACACGGTTTCGGTTTCTTCGGGGCACAAATATTCGGTGCTTTGGTTGTCGGAGCATGGGCGGCAAGTATGGGATTCATCATATTCAAAGCACTTGATAAAATTCATGGACTTCGTGTTCCGGCACGTGTGGAAGAGGAAGGACTCGACATTTACGAGCATGGAGAGTCTGCTTATAACTAAAAAAACGGTTGATCGCTTATAAAATAGATTTTGTACAACGAAACAAATATCATTCCGGGCAGGTTTGACCGCCTACCCGGAAGTTTAAAAAGAAAGTGATTATGGACTCTAATATATTTAACAACAAATTAATTAGGTAATTATGTCAAAACTAAGATTCAGAGTAGTAGAAACAGCCTTCAAAAAGAAAGCAGTGGAAGTAGCAACGCCTGCCGAACGTCCTTCGGAATATTTCGGCAAGTATGTCTTCAACAAAGAAAAGATGTTTAAATACCTGCCCAGCAAGGTATACAACACACTGATTGACGCAATTGACAACGGTGCCCCACTCGACCGCAGTATTGCTGACGAAGTAGCTGCCGGTATGAAGAAATGGGCTATTGAGATGGGTGCTACCCATTATACACATTGGTTTGCACCACTGACCGAAGGTACGGCAGAAAAGCATGACGCTTTTGTCGAACACGACGGGAAAGGTGGTATGATGGAAGAGTTTACAGGCAAACTGTTAGTACAGCAGGAACCGGATGCTTCTTCTTTCCCCAATGGTGGTATTCGTAACACATTCGAAGCTCGCGGCTACAGTGCATGGGATCCTTCATCACCTGCATTTATTGTTGATGATACGCTTTGCATCCCGACTGTTTTTATCGCATATACCGGTGAGGCACTTGACTATAAGGCTCCATTATTGAAAGCACTTCGTGCCGTAGATAAAGCAGCAACTTCCGTTTGTCATTATTTTAATCCGGAAGTAAAGAAAGTGGTTGCGTATCTGGGCTGGGAACAAGAATATTTCCTTGTAGACGAAGGACTCTATGCAGCCCGCCCGGATCTATTGATGACGGGACGCACTCTTATGGGACACGATAGCGCAAAGAATCAACAATTGGAAGACCATTATTTCGGTGCTATTCCAACCCGGGTAGCTGCTTTTATGAAGGATCTGGAAATTGAAGCTTTGAAACTAGGTATCCCGGTGAAAACCCGTCACAATGAAGTTGCTCCGAACCAATTCGAATTGGCGCCTATCTTTGAAGAATGCAACTTAGCAAATGATCACAACTTGCTTATCATGTCATTAATGCGGAAGGTAAGCCGTCGCCACGGTTTTCGTGTACTACTGCACGAAAAGCCGTTTAAAGGTGTCAATGGTTCCGGTAAGCACAACAACTGGTCGCTAGGTACCGATACGGGTATCTTATTAATGGGACCGGGCAAAACTCCTGAAGACAACCTGCGTTTTGTTACATTCGTAGTGAATACTTTAATGGCAGTTTATCACCACAACGGATTATTGAAGGCTTCTATTTCCAGCGCTACGAATGCTCACCGCCTGGGAGCCAACGAAGCACCTCCCGCAATCATCTCTTCTTTCCTTGGCAAGCAGTTGTCTCAAGTATTAGAGCACATTGAAAACAGTACCAAAGACGATTTGATCAACCTTAGCGGTAAACAGGGTATGAAGCTGGATATTCCGCAAATCCCCGAACTGTTAATTGATAACACTGATCGTAACCGTACTTCTCCTTTCGCCTTCACCGGGAATCGGTTCGAATTTCGTGCCGTAGGTTCCGAAGCAAACTGCGCTTCTGCTATGATAGCTTTGAACACGGCAGTTGCCGACCAACTGAATAAGTTCAAAAAAGATGTGGACGCTCTGATTGAGAAAGGAGAACCGAAAATCTCCGCCATTCTGGAAATTATCCGCGGTTATATCAAAGAATGTAAACCTATTCATTTTGACGGTAACGGTTACAGTGACGAATGGAAAGCGGAAGCAGCCCGTCGTGGGTTGGATTGCGAAACCAGTGTTCCTGTCATCTTCGATAATTATCTGAAACCGGAAAGCATTGCAATGTTCGAAGCTACCGGAGTTATGACAAAGAAAGAACTGGAGGCACGTAACGAGGTGAAATGGGAAATGTACACCAAAAAAATTCAAATCGAAGCACGTGTTTTAGGAGACTTGGCTATGAATCATATTATCCCGGTCGCTACTCAGTATCAGACCGACTTAATTAATAATGTATATAAAATGCAGTCTCTATTCCCGGCTGAAAAAGCTGCCAAACTTTCCTCCAAAAATCTGGAACTGATCGAAGAGATTGCAGACCGTACGGCTTTCATCAAAGAACACGTGGATGCAATGATCGAAGCCCGCAAGGTGGCAAACAAGATTGAGAGTGAACGTGAGAAAGCAATTGCTTATCATGACACGATTGTCCCGGCACTGGAAGAAATCCGTTATCACATCGACAAGCTCGAACTTATTGTGGATAACCAGATGTGGACACTACCGAAATACCGAGAACTCTTATTTATCAGATAAAAAAGAAATGAGGTTATATCACTTTGGATATAGCCTCATTCAAATTGAGATTATCTATTTCTTTTGTTGGTTGTTTTAAGTTTGTGGGGAGGGGTACTGTGAAGTAGTCCTCTTCTTTTTATACTCATTATACTCACTCTATTATTTTGGCATCTTCAATATCGTCATCTGAATGTGAAACCGGATTTTTAGGACGACGACGTGCAAACTTAAACCAATTTATCAATTCTGAAACTGAATATACCAAGCTACTGATTCCGATAATAACAAACGCAGTATTACGTACCCCGGTCGGATTGAATAAAGCAATAATTCCTGCAATAAGAATCAGCGAAGGCAGCAGATAATAGGCTCCCGGAACCGGCATCCAACGTCGTGCCATTGATAAAGAAGCGATCTGTTGAATTCCACCCATCATCAGAATGAAACCCAACAAAAACATCAATACATCAGCAAAAAAATCAGGCATCACGATCAGCCAAAGACCAAATAACAAACTGCCTACCCCTTCAATCGGAAAACGCAAAGACATTCCATCTGTCGGTTTTTTCCGTCCGAAGTAGCTGATAAGACTGACCACACCGGGGAGTAAAAAAGCAATTCCTACTGTAATAACAATATAATTGGCAGCCGCATCGGGCCAAAGTACCAATACTAAACCTATTACTAGTGCAAATAGAATGCGAATAAGAGAAAAATTCATTGTTTTCATATATTCTATATTTTTTAACGAAGTCTATTTCAATACTTTTGCGAATATAAGTGTTTCTATCCATATATAAAAATAACAAACTCGGATTGTAATAAGTTCGTATTAAAAAAGTTATATCAATAACATCTGCATCCGATACTTTTGCAAAAATAATAATAAAGGTCTTTCTTTATGAAATCAAACGACGAAAAACAAAAACTTCCTTATGTGGAACGTGACATCAGTTGGATGTATTTCAACCAACGCATTTTACTCGAAGCTGCCAACCCGGAAGTCCCTTTATTGGAACGTCTGACTTTCCTTGGTATTTATTCGAACAATTTGGATGAGTTTTTTCGTGTACGTGTAGCAACTTTAAATCGTATTATCGAATATGACGACAAAAACATCCGAAAAGAACAGGAAATAGCTTCACAAACTCTAAAACAGATTGGCAAACTACATAACCGATACTATCAACAGTTTGAGGAAACGTTTGCCAAAATCATGGAGGAACTGAAGCTGGAAAATATTTTCGTCATCAAAGAAACAGAGATGACTCCGGAACAACAAGAATTTATCAGTTCCTTTTATCGTAGCAGACTAAATGGCTCTACAAATCCGGTTTTTCTAAATAACAGTCGTCCTCTAGAGGATCAAAACGACGAAAATATCTATCTGGCAACCCGTCTCATCAGAAAAGATACGGAAGGAAAAATAAAGGAAAAAGACTATGCAGTAATTGAGCTTCCAACTGCCGATTTCGGACGCTTCATTCAACTCCCGGATGTAGATGGAAAAACCTACCTTATGTTTCTGGATGATGTCATTCGCTATTGTTTGCCTCTGATATTTGTCGGTATGAAATACACGGATTACGAAGCCTATACCTTTAAATTCACCAAAGATGCTGAGATGGAAATAGACAGTGATCTTCGTAACGGAGTACTTCAAAAGATTTCAAAAGGGGTGAAAAGTAGAAAAAAAGGAGAACCGATACGTTTTGTTTATGATCAACAAATGCCCAAAGATCTGCTAAAAAAACTGATTACACGTCTAAATATAGACAAAAATGATACTCGTGTAGCAGGTAGTCGTTATCATAACTTCAAAGACCTGATGAAATTTCCGGACTGTAATCGTAAAGATTTAAAATATCCGGTCTGGTCTCCAATCTTCAAACCGGAGTTGAACGGTAATGAAAGTTTATTAACACTAATCCGTCATAAAGATCGTTCGTTACATTATCCGTTCCATTCATTCGACTCTTTTATACGGGTACTTCGTGAAGCAGCTATCAGTAAGGAAGTAAAAAGTATCAAAATAGCACTTTACCGCCTAGCTAAAGATTCGAAAGTGGTTAAAGCACTGATTTGTGCTGCAAAGAACGGAAAGAAAGTAACAGTAGTTATCGAGTTATTAGCTCGTTTTGATGAAGCTTCTAATATCTATTGGAGCAAGAGAATGCAAGATGCAGGTATTCACGTCATTTTTGGTGTGGAAGGATTGAAAATACACTCAAAACTCGTTCATATTGCAACTCGTCATGGAGATATTGCTTGTATAAGTACAGGCAATTTCCATGAAGGAAATGCACGTATGTATACAGATTACACAATTATGACAGCTCATCGGCAAATCGTAAAAGAGGTGAATGATGTATTCAATTTTATTGAAAAACCTTATACTCCTGTAAATTTTCGTGAGTTACTGGTTTCTCCGAATGATATGCGGAAACGACTAATAGCTCTTATCAACAAAGAAATCAAAAATAAGAAGCAGGGTAAAGATGCCTATATACTGGCTAAGGTAAATCATATAACCGACCGCACGCTGATAGAAAAACTTTATGAGGCTTCAACTGCCGGTATTCGAATTGATCTGCTAGTACGAGGTAACTGTTCTTTAGTAACTGGTATTCCGGACGTTAGTGAAAATATATATATCAATGGAATTATCGATCGTTATTTGGAGCATTCGCGTATCTTTATTTTCTCTAACGGCGGAGAAGAGAAGTATTACATCGGTTCTGCGGACTGGATGCCACGTAATTTGGATAACCGTATTGAAGTACTTGTACCTATTTACAATAAAGAAATACAAGCAGACTTGAAACAAATTATTTGTTATGGTTTGCAAGATACTGCGAAAGGACGTATCGTGGACGGTAGTGGAGAGAATCTACCCTGGAAAGATATTTCCCCTACTCTTTCGGAACAACCAGTTGATGAAACAAAGAAATCTCTTTTCCGTTCTCAGAAAGAGCTTTATAAAGAATATAAAAAGAATACAGAATGAAGAAGGTTAATTATGCAGCTATCGACATAGGTTCCAACGCTGTGCGATTGTTAGTGAAATGTATAAATGAAGAGAACTCTGCGGAACTAATGAGTAAAGTACAGCTCATCCGTATTCCTTTGAGACTAGGTGAGGATGCTTTTACAATAGGAGTCATTTCGGAAGAAAAGGAAAAAAAATTAATCCGTTTGATGAAGGCTTATAAGCAATTGATGAAAATATATGATGTAGTCGATTACCGTGCTTGTGCCACATCTGCCATGCGTGATGCCAGCAACGGCAAAGAAATTACTCAACGCATTGCCAAGAAGACCGGTATCCGCGTTGAGATTATCGACGGGCAGGAAGAAGCACACACCGTATATAATAACCATATTGAACAAATGTTTATTTCCGGACAGAATTATTTGTATGTAGACGTAGGCGGTGGTAGTACTGAAATCAATCTCATCAGCAATGGTGAATTAAAAAATTCACGGTCTTACAATATCGGCACAGTACGTATGCTTAGTGGTATGGTAAAAGAAAAAGAAAAAGAAGCATTACGTACTGATCTCGCAGAACTTGCCCGGGAATATGTGCCTATTAATATTATCGGTTCGGGAGGTAATATCAATAAGCTTTTCCGTTTAGCGGATAAAAAAGATAAAAAGGCCTCATTTCTGCCTATCAAATCACTACGTGATACCTATGAAGCACTGAAAGCCCTCTCACCCGAAGAGCGTATCAGACAATTCAAATTGAAACCGGATCGTGCAGATGTTATTGTACCTGCTGCCGAAATATTTCTTGAAATTGCAAATCAAGTAAATGCTACAGGAATCGCAGTACCGACTATTGGATTGTCCGATGGAATCATTGACAGTTTATATACCAAGAATAAAATATAATCGGATTTTGACTTTGACAAAAAGCTACTTTTGACATTTTGTATTTTGTACAGTGCCAAGAGTGGCTTTTTTCGATGCTTATTCAAGTGCACACTATTTTCTGCGCATACAGAGACATCAATCAAAGTCATAATTCTCATATTTCAATTTATTGTCTTCCTTAAAGACAGTTCTTTCGTAATTTTAATACCTGATTATTACTTTTTATATCTATTTTATTTCAGTTTATCTTTTGCAGTTCGTTCATTTAAAAGAGTAAAGTAGGAAATTAAAAGGCTATAAAGTATAAATTACAGACATATATTTTGTATAATGATACTATAAAGACAGTTTGCTTACACCATCTGTATCTTTTAATGACATTATCCGCTCCTTTGGGTGACTTCATCCGTATCTTTTCATCCATTCTTCCTATTGTTTTTGTCAAACATTAAGGAGAAATCAATCAAACTATAGGGTCTTTTTGTAAGTTAAGCACTAGTTTTATTGAATAATATGCATTATTGTTATGTAATAGAGGAAAAATCCCAAACAGACAAGTTAGTGAATCAGCGATTTTTATGGATAAATGTTATTAATATAAAAAAATCGTATCTTTTTAATATTCACGATTCATATATTATTCATCAAATACCCCCTCTTTTAGATGCTCTCATTACAGACCTAAATAATCTCCTTTGTGGACTTGAATAATTTAAAGATATATCTTCCTTCTATCTTTCCTTCACTAAAAAGATGCAGGAGGAAGACCGCCTGACCGACGCGCTGGAAAACAATTACAAGGCCGTAGGCATTCTTTATGACAAGGTGGAAAAACTCGAAAGCAGGTTCTCGGAAACCCTGCCCAAATTGGACGACGCTGTTTCCTCCCTGCGCGGAGCGAGTAAAATTACCATTGGCGAGGAATCCAGACGTGCACTTGAACGGGAAGGAGAGGCGGTCTGCCAGAAGATAGCCGGCAGGATTGACAAGGAAAGCGCGAAACTGCTTGACCACCTGTCGATGAAAGACCGTGTGGTCATCTCCACCACCGCATTCTAGTGCATGATAGAGGTGATCATTTTTCTTTTGGTGGCTTTCATCTGCACCTGCATGGCCAACGTCCGGTTCATACACAGTCTCATGCTGTGGAAAATACTCGGTTATTCCGCTGGCCTTCTTGCCGTCTGTATTGCATTGACCATTTTTACATGCCACAAGTTAAAGCGCTGACTATGGTACATTATCAATTAAAAAAATATAAGTATGACTACAGTAAAAGTAAAATTCCGTCCCTCGACGGTCGAAGGTCGTCCGGGAACTATCGTCTGTCTGGTAACTCACCGCCGTATCACCAGACAGATCACCACCAGTTATAAAGTGTTTCCCCATGAATGGGATGAGGAACAATCCAAACCGATACCGGCAGACAATAACGGGCGTACAGCTATCGTGCAGTCGATAACCCGAAAGTTACGTTCGGATATGGAACGGCTGGATGCAATCATCAAACGATTCGAGAACAGGCGCCACAGCTATTCATCGGATGACGTGGTGGCCGAGTTCCGGCGTGCCGGAGGGGAGAATTCCTTTTTTAATTTTATGGAGAATGCCATCGTCCGCCTCCGGCAGTTGAATCACATCGGGACAGCCAAAAATTACAGTGCCGCACTAGGCAGTTTCAAACAATTCCGAGGTAACGGGGATGTTTCCATTGATTCCATAGACTACATACTCATGGAGGATTATCAGGCATATCTGATTTCGAATGGACTTGTACCCAACTCCATATCCTTTTACATGCGTATACTTCGTGCGGTCTATAACCGTGCCGTGGAACAAGGACTGACCGAAGACCGAAGACCCTTCCGCACGGTGTTTACCGGGATGGAGAAGACACTTAAACGGGCCATATCAATCAACGACATCAGGCGTATCAGAAATCTTGACCTCTCGCTAAAACTCGGCCTTGAATTTGCACGCGATCTCTTCCTCTTTCTCTTCCTTTGCAGGGGAATGTCATTCATAGATGCGGCGTTCCTGAAGAAGTCAGACATTCAGAATGGGGTGCTGTCTTATCGCCGTCACAAGACCGGTCAGTTGCTGCACATAAAAGCTATCAAGCAAATAGAAGAAATAATTAACCGCTATTCAAATAAAGACTCGCCATACCTGCTTCCTGTTATAATCCGTCCCGGAAGGGATGAACGCAAGCAGTACGAGACAGCGTTGCGCCGCGTGAACAAATCCCTTAAAATCATAACCGAAATGATACAACTGCCCGTTACGCTCACGACGTATGTCAGCCGCCATGCCTGGGCAACCATCGCCAAGTCGAAGAATGTGCCGGTCAATGTCATCTCGGACGCGCTCGGGCATGATTCCATTACTACCACGCAAATATATCTCGCTTCGATTGACTCAACTGTGATTGATCGGGCAAATGAATTGATTATTAGCGATTTACAATAATCCATTCGTCAAACAAAAACATCTGTCTCTTTGTAAGAAACAGATGTTCAATGCAAAGGTAAGCAAAAATCTTGAATTGTAACACATTGGAATATATATTTTCACATTTTATATTCAATAACACGTTTTTCTGTTAATCAAAACGACTAGCTCCACTCTTAAACCTATTGATTATCAACTTATTATTCAAAACATCCGTTTCTTACAAAGAAACGGATTTAAATAAAGATAATATGCACATGAGAGGTTTAATAGTATCAGCGTTCATGTTGCTCGGGTGCATCCAGGCGTTCGGGCAAGAGAGCCGGAAGGAGGTCTGTATCGGATTTCCGGTCGGCAACTCGACACTGGACACGGCTTATGGTGACAACGCCACACGCCTGTCCGAAGTGGTGTCGTTTCTGGAAAGTGTGAAAAAAGACAGTACGCTCGAATTGGTCGAAGTGTCTTTTTGCGGTTCCGCTTCACCCGAGGGCGGATTTGCAATAAACAAGGAATTAGCGGAAAAACGCCGCAATTCTTTGGAGCGTTATGTACGTGAACGCATATCACTTCCGGATGGTATCATATCACGTCCCGAAGGATTTATCGCGTGGGAACGCCTCGCGGAGCTGGTCGAGGTGTCCGATATGCCCCACAAGGAAGAGGCGGTGGACGTGTTGCGCAACGTACCCGAATTTACCTATAATAATAAAGGTGTACTGGTTGACAGCCGCAAGAAACACCTGATGGAGCTGCAATATGGCCGGACTTGGCATTACATGCACAAACATTTCTTTGACCAGATCCGGAATGCCAGTGTTATTCTCGTGACGATCCGTCAAAAGCCTATAATCGAGGAAAAGCCGGTTGTCAAGGAAGACCCGGTTGTGCCGACTCCTGCCGACACGACATCCGTTGTGGAAAAAGCAGACAAGGTCGTGACAGTTCCCGCCGAAACGTCAACACCTTTCTACATGGCCCTCAAGACCAACATGCTTTATGACGTGCTGGCCGTTCCCAATATCGGGGTGGAATTCTATTTGGGCAAGAACTGGTCAATCAGCGGCAACTGGATGTACGGGTGGTGGAAAAAGAACAGCAACCACCGTTATTGGCGTATATACGGAGGTGACATCGCCGTGCGTAAATGGTTCGGAAAGAAAGCTAATGAAAAGCCACTCACGGGACATCACGTGGGTGTTTACGGACAGGTATTCACATACGATTTCGAATGGGGAGGCAAAGGTTACATGGGCGGTGAACCCGGTGGGACACTTTGGGACAAGACGAATTACGCAGCAGGCGTGGAATACGGTTACTCGTTGCCCGTTACAAACCGTCTGAACATCGACTTCACGCTTGGCGTGGGTTACTGGGGAGGGAAATATTACGAATATACCCCCTTAGACGGTCACTATGTATGGAAGGCAACTAAAAACCGTCACTGGTTCGGCCCGACGAAAGCGGAAATCTCCCTGGTGTGGCTTATTAGAAGAAGCAACAGCAACAATAAGAAAGGAGGCGTGAAATGAAAAGGATATACACTGTAATGGAATACGTTCCCTTGTTCGTGGGAATGCTCATGTTGCTTTCATCTTGCGAACACAAGGGCTTATGTTTTGACCATGACCCGCATGCCCCGAAATCGGAGGTGCGCATAGAGGCTCAATACGAAAAAGAATGGCAATATACCTACGAGGGCAGTACAAATTGGAAGAATTACCCCACGTGGCAGGAATCGTTCGGAATGGAATACGATGCATTAGGCCCCGGAATGCCGGATGGTCTGCGCGTACAGGTGTATAATGCGGATGGTTCCGATGACATCATCAACATTGTTCCCGAAGGGGATGTCGTGTACATGCGACCGGGTGAACATTCCCTGCTGTTCTACAACAACGATACGGAATACATCGTATTCGACGAGATGCAGTCGTTCGCTTCAGCAAAGGCGACCACCCGAACCCGTACCCGTTCCTCTTATCTTGGCAATTCCCACATGGAGAAGGCATCGGAGAATACGGTAAACCAGCCCGATATGCTTTATGGCAGTTATATGGATTCATACGTGGCAGAACGCTCGACCGAGACCGACGTAATACCTGTCACCATGCACCCGTTGGTGTTCACCTATCTGATACGTTACGAGTTCAGCCACGGGGTAGAATACGTGTCGCTGGCACGTGGTGCCTTGGCGGGCATGGCGCAGTCGGTATGGCTGAACAGCGGTCAAACTTCGGGAGACGCTGCCACCGTACTATACGACTGTACGGTGGAAGATTTTGGCACACAAGCCTTGGTCCGTTCTTTCGGAATACCAGATTTTCCTAACGGGCATTACGGCACAAGGGCCGTCCGGAAATACGGACTGAATTTGGAAGTACGCTTGAAGAACGGAAAAATCAAGTCGTTCGATTTCGACGTAACAAATCAGGTTGCGGCACAACCGCAGGGAGGTGTCATTGTGGTGCGTGGCATTGAAATATCCGATGAAGAGGGTACGGAAGGCGGCTCCGGCTTCGATGTGGACGTGGAAGACTGGGGAAATTACGAGGACATAGAACTTCCTCTTTGATTTATATAGAGAGTTATTAAAACATTTTTATTCACAATTTAATTTTTAATCAAATGAAAAAGATCTTTTTGATTGGATTGGCAGCAACAGCTATGTTAGCAAGCTGCAGCAACGACGAGACTGTGGAAATGGCTCAGTCAAAAGCTATCGGTTTCAGCAACGCATTCGTGAACAACGGAACACGTAGCATTGTTGACCCAAGTTTTACGAAGGACAATTTGGAAGACTTTGCCGTGTATGGTTTTACTCAAAAAGGCCAGATCTTTAAGGGAGACAAGGTGTATAAAGGAGGTACGGCCTCTACCGGATGGTCATACGATCAGTTACAGTACTGGGTTCCGGGCAACACTTACACTTTCGGTGCCATTGCACCTTACAGTGTTGCGGAGAATGTTTCTGACGTTACATTGTCTGAAAATGCCACAAAAGTAGAAATGCAGGTGGCTTTCACCAACACGGACGCAAACCAAGTAGACTTGCTCCACGCTGCTCCCGCGCAAATTACCGGAACAGAGGTAACGAAAACATATAAAACTCCTGTTGGCATGACATTCAGCCACCAGCTTTCAAAAGTGAAATTCTCGTTCGAGAACGCAGTGGGCGAAGGTTACAATGTAAAAATAAAGAATGTGAAAATCATAAATGCTTATACAAAGGGTACTTTGACTGTAGCAGCTGTCGGTAACTCTTGGAGTGGTCAAGAAAATAACAATCTTGAATTGAACTTCGGTAATGTAGTAGCCGACAATACTACCGTTGACGAAGCCGCTGTCATCGCAAATGCTACTACTCTTGAAAGCTACAATGAGAAGCTGATGATTCCGATGAATAATTCCGCTACATACACTGTAACTTTCACCGCCGAACTGTTTAAGGATAAAGTTTTATTGGGTACATTCGTCCACACTGTAACTATCAAGAACGTTGAGTTCAAGCTCGGTTACTGCTACGATTTCAAGGCTACTTTGACTCACGAGAATATCATGGATCCTGAGAACCCGCTGCAGCCTATCGAATTTCAAGTTGTTAATGTTGATGACTGGAACAACACTGATGTTGAGCAAACATTGAAGGTTCCTACTACTCAGAGCGGCAACTAATTCAAGATCTTTCATAAGACCGATTTAGGATCGTGTATCTGGGATTATCATCCATAAAGTAAACGATCTTCCTACAGGGTGTAAGGGGTTGAATGTTCCCCTTACACTCACTAACAGCTGAGGCGTATTGCTTCAGGCAAACAAATATAAAACAGAAGAAATGAAGGTACATAAGAAAAATCTGAGTAGGATGGCAGGTGGCATGGCAACGATGTTGCTTTGTACACTACTTTTCTCGTGCAAAAACGAAGACTTTCTCGAAAGCGGGAATCCGGAGAAAGCCTGTGACAACATTTGTTTTGGCATATCGTCCGATAAGAACATACAGACAAGGGGATATGCCAGTGGTAATGACGAAGGATATACTGCTGGTCGCTTCGTGTTGCGGTCGGACAACTCGGCAGACACGCTTTGTGTCCGTACCATTGTTTCAGACGGCATCAACGTATCCGACTTCGAGGGCGAACAAGCCTTGACACGCGGTGTGCCCGTCACAAATGCTAGTTTCTATGACAAGTTCCATGTGCTGGCATACTGGAGTAAGAATGGAACGCTCGTTGACAGCCAGTTCTATATGGACGAGGATGCCACCAATAATGGTTCTGTTTGGAGTACGAATCAAATATATTATTGGCCGGGAGCAGATCATTCGTTCCAATTCTATGCCTGGGCACCGACAGCTGCCAGTGGTCTGACCACCCCATCCACTCCGCAAAGCAAAGAACTCAGCTATGCAGTTCCAGCAGATGCAGCCGCACAGAAAGACATTGTGGTGGCCACTACCGCAGAGATACAAGGTAACAATAACACTGCCGTACCTCTCACCTTCAAACACATCTGCACCGCCGTGCGTTTTGCCGTGGGTAGCCAGATGCAACCTGGTCAGATTAAGAGCGTAGCCTTAAAAGGGGTGAAGAATGCCGGAACTTACAATATGGCTACCGGTACTTGGACTCTAGATGATGCGATCACGGATTTCTCGCAGACTTTGAATAAAACCACCACTGGAAGCGAAGCTAACGGGGATGCAATCACTACACCGGAAGGCACATTCATGATGCTGCCGCAGACACTGCCCGCAGGTGCGATGGTGGAAGTGGTGTTCTCCAATGCTTCAGGCACAGACCGCACACTCACCGCTTCCATTGGAAATACGCAATGGACAATGGGGACTACCGTGACTTACAAGCTCTCCATTACACCGGAATATGAGATGAATATTGAAGTTCCGACTGATGCACAAGATGCTCACTATATTACTTTCCCGATTACCGTGAATGTAAAAGACTACGACGGAACATGGAAGTTGACTTCCAACCTTACGAACGATGTGTTCTTTACCCAGACCAAGACAGCCTTGCAGGAACAAGGTTATTGGATCAATGATGACAAGGGGGCAAATACAATATCCGGTACAGGCAGTGGTAGTTTTATTTACCACGTGTATGTGACCGAGAATATTGGTGATGACATCCGCGACCTCCAATTCCAAGTCACTCCAGATAATGTTACCGGAGCTACTCCAACTACCGCCACCGTACAACAACTCTGTCCGAGTTGGAATGCACAGGGTATAGGTTATGAACGCATTGAGGAGAATAACGGCGGCAACTATCCATTCGGCTTTAAATGGAATAGGAAAGTGGTGTTTTCAGCGAAACCCAAATGGCAAGGTTTTTTCCCAAATTTGAAGCAATTATTTGGTGCTTACGTGTTTCGTGACATTGCACAAGAGGCTATGAAGACTCATGGGAATCCTAATTATCTGAATATGGAACTAAAAACAATAAGTACTATAATAGGTGATGTAATTACAGAAACGATAGTCACACTGGATTATTCTCTAATTAGTTCTTTGGAAGGGGTAACTAATGAAACAGACGGATTAGAAAACACCCGTAACCTTTATTTCCATCAGGGAATTGGTGATATCGTAGATGTAGAGAACCAGTTGCGTAACAATGCAGTTGGTAATTTTACGGAGACCGTCACAGGTGGCGAACAAACTACAGTTGAGAACTTTGCTGCCCGTATGGCTGTCATGAAAAACAAGTTCACAAAAAAACAAATTACTATAGAACAAGGTGGAGAGCAAGTAACGATTTGGATTCCTGAAATTATGAGGGATGACATTGTGTGGTATTTACCCGCAAGTAATGAGCAAAGTGATTTATTCGATACGGCTTATCCTCTCTCAAATGACTATTGGAGTTCAACAGCAGCCAGCGATAATGTGAATGCATATATATATAATAGTGCTGTTTCACAGCAAGATCGCATGAATACTTATAAGATACGTGCCGCACGCAAAAAATAATAACATTTATAACGCAAAACGATAGCATTCACGAACAGACAAGCCAACTTCCGGTAAACAACGAAAGTTGGCTTGCTTGTTTAGTCTCCTAATGCATAAAGCCAAGGCATTGTTGTGAATATTCCCGATAAAAAAGATAATCCATGCAACCGTTTCCGGGGGATTCGATCGGAGACAGAAGAGAAATATCGTCAGGCAATCAAACTGTATCGCTCTACGTGTTTGTCATGTGCGGAAATCTGCCGTACCTGCAAGGTAACGGTTTCTGGATTTCGACGCTACCTCTCCTTGTATCACCGTCATCTGTTATTGGCACGGGGTATGACATCACTTGCAGTAAGGAGGAGGCTTACCATATCAAGTTGGGACAACTTCGCGGACAATTACCTGCCACCCATCTCAAATACAAGGATGCTATCGAGACGTGCGGAAGTCTGGACTATATTGAATGTAACGTCTCGCAAATTGCACGCAGGTTCGGACTGGACAGTACAAACTCTAATAACGTAACCACAATGGAAAAATCCGCAATGCCTTTGTCTTCTTCTTTTTCGCTACATGAAATTTCACTTTTTTATCGTACCTTTGTCCGTACACAAAGAGGCCATTTGTAGCAACATACAAATAAATTCCGCTACTGTTAATTTCTTGTTACCCATTGCTGTAAATTAAACTATAATTTAGAAGTCCAACGATTTATTCTTTTGTAGCGTTTCCTCTGTTGCATGTCCATCTAACATCCCTAACAAATAATCTTCGGCAGACAGCTGCACCTTTTCAATATCTCCTGTTACATACAAAATATCTTCTGCCTGCAATATAGCCGCTAACTTTTGTGTAATCGTTTTCAGAAAACGATATTGTGATACATCTCCTCAACGAACCTCTAAAATATTTAGTCCATATTTACGGCGAATATCCAGTTCAATGATCGTTTTTCCCAACAACCGGGAATCTCCGATAACCTGTAAACGAAAAAGATTGCTGGACAATCCATACTCTTTGACTAATTGTTTTAACGATTTACCTGTAAGTGCATTCTCTTCTTTTTGCCCTTTCTTGGACAGGAACCATTAGTAAACGACTTTGGTTCATACCGGCTCTCAACGCCAAACTAACAACAATAGGAAGCATCAACGCCACTGTCCCTGTATTACTAACAAATGCGCCAATAGCAGAAGTTACCAACATAACCAACAACAAAAATATCTCACTAGTCCCGGCAAGTTTAAGAATTCGTGAACTCATCATCTTAGCTAATCCTGTCTGAAAAATGGCTCCTCCTAGTACAAAAAGTCCAATCATCATGATGACCACTGAATTGGAAAACCCGGACAATGCCTCATCCAGCGTTAATATCTGAAAAACAAGTAGTGCAACCAATGTACAGAGTGCGACAAGGTCCGAACGTATCTTGCCATTTACGAAGAAAGCAGCTGAAAGAACTAGAATGATAAGAGTTACCTGCATAGGCAAAAATAAAATGAATGTTTTATTTTGATTGGATAAAAATTTATTTGAGTGAACAAAAATAATTCTTTTCCACCTTAATAAAAACAAAATAAATACATTTCAAGTTCATTCAATTGTATGGAATTCTCGAGAATCAGGGTTTGAATATTCTAAAATTACCAGTTACATGTAACATGGAAAGCATATATACCATACCATTATAATAACGATAAGTACCGCTAGGAATCGCTACATCCCAAAGGTATTGAAGATATTCACGTTTCAAATTATCATCTTTAAGAGCAAAAGCTCCAACAGCATTTGCCCCTGCCATTCCTTCCGAATATTTACCACTTGCACCACTTCCATCCCAGTTAAACTGCCCATGCAAAAAATTATCATGTTTGAAGAATTTCAGTAAACGTGTCATCATAATCGTTTGTTTTTCAGCATCCTTCCCAAACCAATAGTAATCCATGCCGATGTTCATCGCACACCTTATTGCATCAAACTGATACCGTCTTGCATCATAATCTTTTTTCCACTCCGGTTGATAAGGTTTCCCCTCAAAAGTAGAATAATCAGGAAATAATCCTGTCTTTTGATGTGAAGCTTCAGCCAATAAACAGCGAGCCGCATCCGGAGTTTGTTGCCAGAAATCTTTATTTGTATCCGTCCAAGCAGCCCAAAGTTCAAAGAATGCCGGCAGATTATAGGAAGGATCCGTAATTTTCCACATATTTCCTGAAGGAACAAAGGTTATTAATTTGGAATCCGGGTTGAACATATTAAAAACACCAATCGTCCCATCTTTTGACATAATATTCTTCAAGATTTCCTGTGCTTCACGACCATAATTACAACTATCTTCATCTCCCCATCGATGAGAAGCAAAAAACAGAGAGGTTATAAAATAGGCTTCACCATCCGGAGCACAACTAGGCTCCTCTCCTATCTTCCGACCCTCTATATCACATTGCCATGCAAAATATCCGGCCCACTTTCCCGATGTATACAACATATTCTTCTTAACCCATCTCCATAGCTTATCAAATTCCGCTCTCTTATCCAACTGAACACAAATCATCATACCATAGGACATTCCTTCTGTCCTTATATCCCGATTACCTGTATCATAAATGTAAGCTGTATTGTCATCACTTTCAAAATAAACCTTCGTTGCATCCTTTACAAAGAAATGCTCCCATATTTGCTCTATTTTTTCATCTGTTTGTTGCTGTGAAATTCCCAAATACTCTTTAAACAAGTTAGGATAAACACCAGTATAATAAGCTCCCAAACTATCTTTCCCAATAGCATTGTCTATCCCTTGCCTCTTATTTTTCCAATATGAATCAGAGATAGCCCAAACATTATTGATATCCCCTAACAACAAAGGTAGAAATAACAATAACACAATCCCTATATAGTAATTGAGAAATATATAATTGTTTTTCATAAGCTATCATATCTAAGTTTTAAACAATAAAACAGCACATAAGCATTTGCATACCGCCTTTAATAAAAATTATAGATGACTACCAATTGGCAAAAACATATCGAAAATTTGTTTCTATACTTATTTTAAAGCACTCATATTACCCTGTATCACTTCCATAGCTCTTGTAAACACCCCAGGAGTCTTTTCATCCAACAAACGATAATTCTCCAATGCCCTGGAATACAGTTCATACGCATGCAGTAAGTCATTATTACGTTTATATAGTATCGCCAAATTATTCTGAATAGAAGCTATATCCGGTAAATAAATATAATTGTTTTCAACAGATATTTTCTGGTAAATATTCAAAGCCTCTTGATAAAGTGCTTCGTATTTTTCTTTATCTTTATGAGTATAATAGTATAAACCTCCATAACAAGCCTTTGCCCAAGCCAATTGCGGTAAATAAGTAGCTTCGTCCCAGCATACATAACTATTATAAATGTCTATCGCCTTCTCATAAAGACAAGCAGCTTCATCATATCTTTTTTCTTTTTTATATAAATATCCCATATTACATTGAGTCCAAGCAATATGAGTTTCATTAAAGGTTTGTTCTTGCTCCTTCATCTTATTGTACAATCCCAATGCATCACTGTACAAAATTTCTGCCTCGTCGTATCGTTTCATTTCAACATAAAGAGTCGCCAAGTTATTTTTTATTTTAGCCACTTCCTGAAGATAAAAAGAATCTCCATTAGACTTATCCAATAAAGAAGCATAAATATCCAAAGAACTATTGTATAACATTTCTCCTTCTTTCTTCCGATTATGCGTACGCGCATATATCCCAGCCAAATTATTTTTAATTGAAGCAATCGTTAACCAATCTCTTTTATTCAATTTATGAGAAACATTTTTATACATCTCCAAAGCTTCCTTCCAAGTCAGCCTTGCATCCGCCATTCGATGTTCTTGCTGATAATAACCAGCTAGATTATTAAGTACTTGTGCCAAATCCAATCTATAGATTTCATTAAACTTTTCAGACAACATCGCATAGATCCCCAAAGAATCTTTATATAAATCTTCTACACGAGAACTATTCCGATTTGTACTTTTCAGAAGATATGCCCAATTATTTTTAATAGTAGCAATCATTATTTGAGTCTCAACTAGTTTTTCTTCACCCTCCGGAGATAAAGCTATTTTCTGATAGCAATCCAACGCTTTGACATAATACTTAATAGCTTCAGCATTGTATTCCCATGATTGATAAGATCGAGCTATTTCATAAATAGTCATAGCCCGGAAATTCTCATCAGGTACTTCTGATATCAATTTAACCACCTGTTTATATATTGTATCAATCTGTTCGGTCTGATCATGAGAACGTCTGTTATTCCTCAAATTCTTAGCTTTAAGCAGCAACTGATAAATATTTACTTTTAAAGCTTTGATAGATTCTTCCATCAATTTCGCTCCTAGATGAATATCTGAAATATGTTTATGAGCTTCATCAGCTATTTCATCAAAATCAAGAAGTGCATCCGCAGCCTCAGTCTCTCCTTTTTCAAATAAATCGATTGCAGTTCTTAGCCTATAACTCTGATTATCAATGGAAAATTGATTAATCTGTATTGCCGTATTCAATAAAGACTTACTTTGCATGTTAAGCTCATTTTTCTGTTTTTTTAATCTTAACATAAGATCGGCAATTCTTTTTCGCACTTCATCCAACCGATGCTGTTTCCTCTGCAATCTTTCTGTTTGGATACCACTACTTTTCAAATCCTGAACGTCTTCTTCTAAATCTTTTTCATCATTTCTCAGCATTATCAATTCATTCTGCAAATATTCTATTGTATCACTTATCTGCCTGAACACCTTATTTCTGTTAACAAAGGATATGTTATTTAAACTGCCAATACAAATGCTATCTACCATTATTTTATCTTCTTCGGCTTTGGCCTGAATAACATTTCCATTTTCTAAACGCTGTAATTGCAATACAATATTTAGTTTTAATGAATCCGGATGTGAATATGGTTTTTCAATAAAATGCTTCATTTCATTTAGGATCCGATCTTTCAATAACCTCATCTCCTCTTTTTCCTCTTCTCCAACCTGCAAAGATTTTATGTAAAAACAAATAGCAGGAGATCCCGTTTCTTTCAATGATTCCTGAGCTACCGATATCTCCTCTAACGTAAACATTCCGACTTTATGATAAAATAGTGCTATAAATAACTGACTGTTGCGCACTTTATCATTGTATTCGCTTTGCTTTCTCACACCTTCATAGGCCGGATTCAGATTTTCCCATCTGACAACTTTGAATTGTAGCCCTTTAGATTCATAGATTTCATTTAGTTGCTCAATGAAAAGGCTAATGACATTCCTATCATCATATAATTCTTCCGAAGATGCAATGAATATTCGTATCGTTTTCATACGTCATTATTATATTAACAATCACAATTCCGCTATAAAAGTACAGTTTTAACAAATCGAATACAATAAAATAAAAGTTCTTTTTTACTTAAAGAAAAAGTTGCCTAACAGAAAGCTACCCTATGGATATTATAACTGAACTGCACTCCTAAAATTTTGTGTATACCTTTTAGCAATGTAATCGTCGAACGTATGGGAGGAAGTATTGGAGTCGAATCAAAAGAAGGAGAAGGTTCCTGTTTCCAGTTCAAAATTCCAGTAATCACTGAGGTTTAAACTAGTCATAAAACATCTTCTCAACTTCAGATTCTCACATTTTTATTAAAAAGATTTCGAGTAATTGACTTTTTTCAAAGTTTTCGCTCAAATTGGCTGCATATGCTCCAATGGCGCACATGTCAAAGAACCATAGCTGATAACCATGCATTCATATCCTCTGCAACAAGCAACCAATAAAGTAAAAGTATAATAAAAATAGCTACGGCAATGCCTACTAAAATCTTTCTCTGTTTCATAATTTGTTTCTGTTTTAATATTCAATATTTATTAGAACAGATTAAGAAAGGGAATTGTTCTATTTTAGAAAAAATCAAAAACAGGAAGAAAAAAAGTCATCAAAAGTTTGTTGTTTAAAACAAAGTGTCTATATTTGCTGCGAATTAAAGAAAAAAGATATGAGAACAATGTTAGTAAATACATATTGGTGGTGGCGCCCGTTACAACTCCGACAGTCGTAAGGGAGCAGTGCTCGTATGTATATACTTCATTAAAGTTATAAGATATTTGAAAGAGCCCTGTCGCAACTTGCGACAGGGCTCTTTTCATATACTCAAATTTCAAATCTAGTTAGAGTTTTAACAAATAAAAATAAGAATCATGAAAAGTTTTTTAGTTGATCAGGATGGTTATTACGGAGAGTTCGGTGGTGCTTATGTACCGGAAATACTCCACAAATGTGTAGAGGAATTGAAGAATACGTATCTTGAAGTACTCGAAAGTGAAGAATTTAAAAAAGAGTTCGACCAATTATTACGTGACTACGTAGGACGTCCTTCACCTCTCTATCCGGCACGACGACTTTCCGAAAAGTATGGTTGTAAACTATATCTCAAACGAGAAGATTTAAATCATACGGGCGCCCATAAGATCAATAATACTATTGGACAAATCCTATTGGCACGTCGCATGGGTAAAAAAAGGATTATTGCTGAAACGGGTGCCGGACAACATGGAGTGGCAACAGCTACCGTATGTGCATTGATGAATATGGAATGCATTGTATATATGGGCAAAACAGATGTTGAACGCCAACACATTAATGTAGAAAAAATGAAAATGTTAGGAGCAACAGTAATCCCTGTCACTTCAGGTAACATGACCTTGAAGGACGCAACAAATGAAGCAATCCGCGACTGGTGCTGCCATCCTTCGGATACTTATTATATTATCGGTTCTACCGTAGGACCTCACCCCTACCCCGACATGGTAGCACGTTTGCAATCTGTTATTAGCAAAGAGATCAAAAAACAACTTTTGGAGAAAGAGGGACGTGACCATCCTGATTATCTGATCGCCTGCGTAGGAGGAGGAAGTAATGCTGCCGGAACTATTTATCATTTTATCAATGACGAACGAATCAATATCGTTCTTGCAGAAGCTGGCGGGAAAGGAATAGAAACAGGAATGACTGCCGCAACCATTCAGTTAGGTAAAATGGGAATCATCCATGGAGCACGAACTTACGTTATCCAAGACGAAGACGGACAAATTGAAGAACCTTATTCTATCTCTGCCGGGCTTGATTATCCCGGTATCGGACCTATCCACGCCAATCTTGCAGCACAAAAGCGTGCTACCGTATTGGCTGTAAATGATGATGAAGCGATAGAAGCAGCCTATGAACTAACCAAACTTGAAGGTATTATTCCTGCATTAGAATCGGCACATGCTCTTGGTGCTTTGAAAAAGATGAAGTTCAAAGCTGATGATATAGTCGTACTTACTGTATCAGGACGTGGAGATAAAGATGTTGAAACATATTTAGCATTTAACGATTAACAAAAAATGATCGACCATTCAAAATTAACAAAGATGAAAACATTTAATTACACCACTCATAGTAAACAGGTACTTGGAGATATGCATACTCCTGTCAGTATCTATCTGAAAGTACGTGATATGTATCCGCAATCTGCATTAATGGAAAGTTCCGACTATCATGCCGGAGAAAATTCGTTGTCATTCATCGCACTTTGTCCATTGGCAACTATCGGAATAAATAGTGGCGTCGTAACTACTACTTATCCGGATCACTCCCAGAGCCAAGAACCATTAAGTAAGACTTTCACTGTAGAAAAAGCCATGAATCGTTTTATTAATCAGTTTCATGTCAGCGGAGAAAACAAAAATGTATGTGGACTCTATGGATACACCACTTTTAATGCGGTAAAGTACTTCGAACAGATTCCTGTAAAAGAAAGCCATGATGAACAAAATGACGCACCGGATTTACTATACATATTATATAAATATGTAATTGTCTTCAATCATTTCAAAAATGAATTGACATTAGTAGAAATGCTTTCCGAAGGCGAAGAAAGCGGCTTGGCAGAACTAGAGGCAGCGATTGAAAACCGTAATTATGCTTCTTACAATTTTGCAGTCACAGGCCCTGTTACCAGTTCCATTACCGACGAACAACACAAAGCCAATGTGCGTAAAGGAATTGCTCACTGTATGCGTGGTGATGTATTCCAAATCGTCCTTTCCCGTAGATTTATACAGCCATACGCGGGAGATGATTTCAAAGTTTATCGTGCCTTACGTAGTATAAATCCTTCTCCCTATCTTTTCTACTTTGATTTCGGAGGATATCGCATATTTGGTTCTTCACCCGAAACACATTGTAAAATAGAAAATGGGCACGCCTATATTGATCCGATTGCTGGAACAACACGCCGTACAGGAGATACAGTCAAAGACCGTGAATTAACAGAAGCATTATTAGCCGATCCCAAGGAAAATGCAGAACATGTCATGTTGGTAGATCTGGCAAGAAATGATCTTTCACGAAATTGTCATGATGTACGAGTGCTATTCTATAAAGAACCCCAATATTACAGTCATGTCATCCATTTGGTTAGTCGTGTTTCCGGAGTATTAAACGAAGGAGCGGATAAAATAAAGACTTTTATCGACACTTTCCCGGCAGGGACTTTAAGCGGTGCTCCCAAAGTCCGTGCTATGCAACTGATCAGCGAAATAGAACCGCACAATCGTGGTGCTTACGGAGGCTGTATCGGATTCATCGGATTGAACGGAGAATTAAATCAGGCTATCACTATACGTACCTTTGTTAGTCGTAACAATGAATTGTGGTTTCAAGCCGGAGGGGGTATAGTAGCACGTAGCCAGGAAGAATATGAGCTACAAGAGGTGAACAATAAACTAGGAGCTTTGAAAAAAGCGATTGATTTAGCTGTTACATTAAAGAATTGATCTTATAACTCTACTTAAAACTTCATTTTAAGATATCAACTTTAGAAATAAAATATAAAAATGAAAATATTACTTTTAGATAACTATGATTCTTTCACCTACAATCTTTTACACGTTGTAAAAGAGCTTGGTGCTCTAGATGTAGAAGTATTCCGTAATGACCAGATATCTCTTGACAAAGTTGAACAATTCGATAAAATTATCCTTTCTCCCGGACCAGGAATACCAGAAGAAGCCGGATTGTTACTACCTATTATCAAAAGATATGCACCAACTAAAAGCATTTTGGGAGTTTGCTTAGGACATCAAGCCATTGGAGAATCTTTCGGTGCCCGTTTGGAAAACCTAAAAGAAGTGTATCATGGAGTACAAACTCCAGTATCCATCCTTCATGAAGATATTCTTTTTCAAGGCTTAGGGAAAGAAATTTCTGTAGGACGCTACCACTCGTGGGTAGTCAGTCGTGATAATTTCCCCGACTGTCTAGAAATCACGGCAGAAAGTAAAGAAGGACAGATCATGGCACTACGCCATAAAACTTATGATGTACACGGAATTCAATTTCATCCGGAATCCGTACTTACTCCACAAGGTAAAGAAATTATCAAGAACTTTTTAAATAGCTAAACTTATGAAACAGATTCTATATAAACTTTTTGAACATCAATATCTGGGACGCGACGAAGCTCGCACTATTTTACAAAACATTTCACAAGGAAAGTATAATGATGTACAAGTCGCTTCACTGATTACTGTCTTTTTGATGCGTAATATTTCCGTAGAAGAATTATGCGGATTCCGCGATGCTCTGTTAGAAATGCGGGTCCCTGTCGATTTAAGTGAGTTTTCACCAATAGACATTGTGGGTACAGGAGGTGATGGTAAGAACACTTTCAACATTTCTACAGCGGCTTCTTTTACTGTAGCCGGAGCAGGTTTTCCGGTTGTAAAACATGGTAATTATGGGGCAACTTCTGTCAGTGGAGCTAGTAATGTAATGGAGCAACATGGAGTTAAATTTACTAGCAATGTAGATCAATTACGGAGAAGCATTGAACAGTGTAACATCGCGTATCTACATGCACCGTTATTTAATCCGGCTCTGAAAGCTGTTGCACCTGTACGTAAAGGACTAGCCGTACGTACCTTCTTCAATATGCTCGGTCCATTAGTAAATCCTGTACTTCCTGCTTATCAATTATTGGGTGTCTATAATCTCCCTCTGTTACGTCTTTACACTTACACTTATCAGGAAAGTAAAACAAAGTTCGCAGTAGTTCATAGTCTGGATGGATACGATGAAATCTCTCTGACTAACGAATTTAAAGTTGCCACCTGTGATCACGAGAAAATTTATACTCCGGAAAAACTTGGTTTTTCCCGATGCACCGAAGCAGAACTGGATGGTGGGCAAACTCCTGAAGATGCTGCAAAGATTTTTGACTGTGTAATGAATAATACAGCTACAAATGCACAAAAAAATGTAGTAATGATCAATGCAGCTTTTGCTATTCATGTGATTCGCCCTGAAAAAACAATTGAAGAATGCATCGCTCTCGCTAAAGAATCATTGGAAAGTGGCCGAGCTCTGGCAACCCTCAAAAAATTTATCGAACTGAATAAATAAAACTCGTATGAAAGATATATTATCCGAAATCATAGCTAACAAACGATTCGAAGTTGATCTGCAAAAACAAACAATATCACTCGAACAATTGCAAGAAGGCATCGGGGATATTCCGATGGCACGTTCCATGAAGCAGGCTTTATCATCTTCCAGTTCAGGCATTATTGCCGAATTCAAACGCCGTTCACCTTCAAAAGGATGGATCAAGCAGGATGCATGTCCAGAAAAGATTATTCCTTCTTATGTTGCAGCAGGTGCTTCTGCATTATCGATACTTACCGATGAAAAGTTTTTTGGTGGTTCTTTGAAAGACATTCGTACAGTACGTCCTTTAGTTGATATACCAATCCTCAGAAAAGATTTTATCATTGATGAATACCAATTGTATCAGGCAAAGATTGTTGGCGCAGATGCAGTACTTCTCATTGCTGCCGCACTGGAAAAAGACAAATGTCAGCAATTGACAGAACAAGCGCATATATTGGGATTGGAAGTTTTGTTAGAAATTCATAGTACCGAAGAATTATCTTATATAAATAAGGACGTTGATATGGTAGGCATCAATAACCGTAATTTGGGAACATTTATTACTGACATAGAGAACTCCTTCCGTCTGGCCGGACAACTTCCTCAAGATACAGTGTTGGTTTCGGAAAGTGGCATCTCTAATCCTGAAGTAGTAAAACAACTTCAAGCAAACGGATTTCGTGGCTTCTTGATCGGAGAAACATTTATGAGAACTCCACAACCAGGAGAAACTCTACAAAGTTTTATACAATCAATTCAATAATCCCAAATCTTCAAAACGAATAGTATCATGGTAAATGGAAAAATAATCAAAGTATGCGGTATGCGAGAAGCTGAGAATATACAAAGCTTGGAAGCACTTGGATGTATAGACATGATAGGTTTCATCTTCTATCCTCAATCTCCCCGATTTGTATATGAGTTACCCTCCTATTTGCCAGCTCATTCTCAACGTGTCGGAGTATTTGTTAACGAAGACAAACAAGTTATCACGACTTATGCTGATCGCTTTGGACTGAACTATGTACAACTCCATAGCAACGAATCACCCGAATATTGCCATTCCCTATCTACTCACGGAATAAAAATTATCAAAGCTTTCTCTATATCCAATATCCAAGATTTGGAAAATGTATGCAATTACGAAGAAGTCTGTGATTATTTCTTATTCGACACTAAATGTAAACAACACGGTGGTTCTGGTTCACAATTCGATTGGAATATTCTCCATACCTACAATGGGAAGACTTCATTTCTTCTAAGTGGAGGTATCGATATAAATAGTATTCAGCAATTGAAAAGATTCAAGCATCCACGTTTAGCAGGATACGATATCAACAGCCGTTTTGAGCTGGAACCGGGAAAGAAAGATACGAAGTGCATTCAGGAATTTCTCCATAAATTAGAAATTATATAATCAATCAAAAATAATCAAAATCATGAATAGAATAAACCAACTTTTCAGCAGCAACAAGAAAAATTTGCTTTCCATTTATTTTTGTGCCGGTACCCCAACCCTAGATGGTACTGCCAATGTAATCCGTACCCTTGAGAAACAAGGTGTCAATATGATTGAAATCGGGATTCCATTCAGTGATCCCATGGCTGACGGGATTGTTATTCAGAATGCTGCCACTCAAGCCTTACGTAACGGTATGTCTCTGAAACTTCTTTTTGAACAGTTACGTGATATTCGTCAAGATGTAAAGATACCACTCATATTAATGGGATATTTAAATCCAATCATGCAATTTGGATTTGAGAACTTCTGCCAGAAGTGTGTGGAATGTGGCATCGACGGTGTTATTATTCCAGACCTACCTTTCAGAGACTATCAGGAACAGTATCGTATCATAGCTGAACGTTACAACATCAAAGTTATCATGCTTATCACTCCTGAAACAAGTGAAGAACGAGTAAAGGAAATTGATGCACATACAGACGGATTCATCTATATGGTATCATCGGCAGCTACTACTGGTGCCCAACAAGACTTCGATGGACAAAAAAAGGCCTATTTTAAAAAGATAGAGGACATGCATCTGAGTAATCCTTTGATGGTAGGATTCGGAATTTCTAATAAAGCAACTTTCGAAGCAGCTTGTGAACATGCTTCCGGAGCTATTATCGGTAGTCGTTTCGTAGCTTTACTTGAAGAAGAAAAGAATCCTGAGAAAGCGATCATTCGCTTAAAAGAAGCACTCAAATAAAGATATCCCCCCAATGACAAATAGTGAATGATTTATTTCAGTTGTTTTTTCTTTTAATTCGCAGTATATATACGAATAAATATTCATTTTTATAACATTATAATATAAACTACCAACAAATACATCATTCACTATTTATTATTCATGATAAATCTATATCTTTGTTAGCAATTTAACAAAGATCCGTCAATTATGAGAGTAGATGCCCCATCCGTTTTGTTAATTTACACAGGTGGTACTATCGGAATGATAGAAAATCCCGAAACAGGTGCTTTGGAAAACTTTAATTTCGACCACTTGCTCAAGCATGTTCCCGAATTAAAAAGATTCAATTACCGTATTTCTTCTTATCAATTCAATCCTCCTCTTGATTCTTCGGATATGGAGCCTGTCTACTGGGCCAAGTTAGTTAAAATTATCAATTACAATTATGATGATTTTGATGGTTTTGTCATCCTTCATGGGACAGATACAATGGCTTACACTGCTTCTGCACTAAGTTTTATGCTCGAAAATCTGAGTAAACCGGTGATTTTAACAGGCTCTCAGCTGCCTATTGGAACATTGCGTACAGATGGAAAAGAAAACCTGATCACAGCTATTGAGATAGCAGCTGCGAAACATCCTGACGGGACAGCTATAGTCCCTGAAGTCTGTATTTTCTTTGAAAATCACTTAATGCGTGGTAACCGTACAACCAAAATAAACGCTGAAAATTTCAATGCTTTTCGTTCTTTTAATTATCCCCCACTGGCACGAGTAGGCATCCATATTAAATATGAACCTAACCTTATTCGCAAACCAGATCCAAACAAGCCACTCAAACCGCACTATTTATTTGATACGAACGTTGTCATATTAACTCTTTTCCCTGGTATTCAAGAAGAGATAGTCACTTCTCTACTCCATGTTCCCGGTTTGAAAGCTGTTGTTCTGAAAACATTCGGTTCAGGGAATGCACCACAAAAAGAGTGGTTTATCAGACAACTAAAAGAGGCAACAGAAAGAGGAATTATCATAGTAAATATTACACAATGTTCCTCGGGAGCCGTAGAAATGGAACGTTATGAAACCGGAATGCATTTATTAGAAGCAGGAGTTATCAGTGGTTATGATAGCACTCCGGAATGTGCAATTACTAAATTGATGTTTTTATTGGGACATGAATTACCCAACAAGGAAATTCGTAATAAAATGAATTCATGCCTGATTGGAGAAATTACTAAGTCATAAAAGCATACATCATACATGTAATTATCTCTTTGATTTTTTCTTTTCATAGAGCATAAAATTGAAAAAATCAAAGGTCTTTCACTTTGTAAAGCAAAAATTGAAACTAAAAAAGAAATATGTTGTTCTAATCAATAAAAAAATCAATAAAAAAATCTTTATTTCAAAATATACAAGTATCTTTGTACTAAACTAATTAACAAACAATCAAACATTTACAGTAGTATGAGAAGAATTAACCTATATGCATCAATTATTGCGATAGCAATAGTAAGCACTTTATTTAGTTGCGTTGATTCCGATAAAAATTTCTATGATTCATCTTATCGAATGCCTAATCCAATGGGAGACGATTTTGTTGCTCCTGATGGTTTTAATTGGTCAATGACTGCAAGCACTACTGTCAATGTGGAAGCTGACAATGAAGATGCCCAATATTATTCTTTGGTCGAAGTATTAGATGCCAATCCATTTTCGACTTCTGACTACAATGTATTAGCTAAAGGAACTGCTAAACCTGGACAGGCTTTTTCACAAGAAGTTATTTATCCACAAAGTATTACTTATCTATATATCCGTAAAACAGATCCTAGAGGTAGAGTATCCGTTAACGCTCTGGCTGTCGGAGATAAACAAGAAGACTTGTCCGTAAGAACCGCAAAAGCTTTAAAAGCGGGTACTCGTAGTAATGAGATCCCTGAAAAATATCCAGAAGAAACTTATGACACAACAGGAGCTATTGAACTGGTTGGTGGTGCGGACTGGAATCAAAGTAGCCAACATCTAGAATCAGGTAAGAAATATATCATAAAAGATAAATTTAGCGGAGCAATCAATAATACTGGAGCATATTTAAATAATGGAAATTGTACTATATTTATAGAAGGCGAATGGACTCCTTCTCAAGATCGTATGCACAATGCCAATATTGTAGTTTTAAAGAATGGTAAAATTAACATATTGAAATCTCTTCTAATTGCGGATAATTCTACATTGACTATCCAATCCGGAGGAAGTTTAGTTGGAGATAATTTAAACCTAACGACAAAGATATTGATGAAAAACTTCGGGACAATCATTGTTAATAGCATGACACAGTTAAATACAGGTTCTATTTTATATAACGCACCAAAAGCGACTATTACGGTTGCAGGTAAATCTGTAAATTCGTGGGAACAAGCAGTATACACCATGGGTGCTATATACAATTTCGGAGAAATAACTGTTCAAGAAGGAGTTCTTAAAATTAATTCTCAAGACACCACCTGTTTTTTCTATAATGGAGATGGAGCTGTAATCAATACGCCAACTTTCATTATGGGTGGAATCGGAACTAATGATGGAACAATTAATACCCTTAAAATAACGAATAATGGCGGTGGTAATCCTACCTTCACAAACAATTGTAGTTTATATGCTAAAGAATCTTTTGATTTTAAAGGTACTAGTGGAAAAATTATAATGAATAAAGGGATTCTTGCAGGAGGTATAGAAGGTGATAATTTTATAGCTATTCCTTCCTTTGTATGTGGAAACAGCGGTAGTACTTTCGAACTAAATGACGGTTCCATGATTAAGGCTAAAATTATTAGCATTCCAGGAACTACTATCAAAGCAGGAACAGAAGGAACTCGTTCATTATTAAAAGCAACCGAAAGTATATCTACCGGTTCGGAAGCATATTTTGGGGGTAACTTAGATATTGAATGCCCAGAAGGAAAATTTATAGGAGCATCACAAAATTACCTTGGTTACACAATGGAAAAATCTGTTGCACAATATTCTCCAAATGGTTCTAAAACAATCATCACTTCATGCAGTGAAACAACAGAAGTACCAGACCCAGGAACAGACCCCAAAGATCCACAATTCCCAATCGAACTAGAGGACAATCATGAATATAGTTACCTTTTTGAGCATCAATGGCCTTTATATGGAGACTACGACATGAATGATATTGTTATGACTATCAAAAAAAGAAAAATAAGCACCATTAAAAATAAAGTTAAGGAATTCCAAATGGATATTGAATTAAGTGCTGTTGGAGCTACAAAAAAAATTGGTGCAGCTATTATGTTTGACGAAGTTCTCGCAAATGATATTACGAAAGCAGTAGAAATTAATGATACTCAAGCACAGAGTTTTAATTTAAATGATAAGAATATTGAAAGTGGGCAGAAATATGTAGTAATACCATTATTTGATGATGCACATAAGGCATTAGGTAGAGATCAATATATACAAATAAACACTATTTCCGATCATTCAAGTAATGTCAAAGAAGTAAAAACTATAAGTTTTACTATAAGTTTTAATGAACCGACTGTATCTGCAGATGCTTTTAATATCAATAAATTAAATATATTTATCATTACTGGAGGTAATGGGACAAACCGTAGAGAAATCCATGTAGCCGGTTATCAACCTACTCAGTTAGCGGATATGAGTTCATTTGGAGGAAATGATGATGATAGCTCTATCTCTGCTAAAAAATACTATTTGAGTAAAGAAAATCTTGCTTGGGGAATCATTGTTCCCACTAATTTTAAATGGCCGTTGGAGTACGTCAATATTAAAACAGCTTATAACCAATTTAATAATTGGGTAACTAGTGGTGGCACAGGAAATAAAAATTGGTGGAATGACTGGGACGAAACAAAAGTTTTTCAAACAAATAAAAACTAACTTTAGTTTTTAATATAAAGGCACAAACCCCATTAAACACAAGGGATTCGTGCCTTTATTATGTATAAAACAATATATAAATAGCGTTAATGATGCTGTCTTCAGAATTTTATCTGCACAGATTGAAAGAATATTCAAAATAATAGCTATATTTGCATAGAGTCATAGAAATATGACAAAAGAACTTAATGTATCCATTTAAAACCGATTGACAAAACAAACATTAAAAACGGTCTTAATTGTATTTATATGAAAAAGAAAATATTATTGGTTGATGATAAAGAAACCATCGGAAAAGTAGCTGGTATATATTTAGGTAAAGATTATGATTTTACCTATATAGAGAATCCTTTAAAGGCAATACAATGGCTTAATGAAGGAAATATGCCGGATCTAATTATTTCAGATATTCGTATGCCTCTTATGATGGGAGATGAATTTTTACACTACATGAAAACTAACGAACTATTCAAATCAATCCCTATCATCATGTTATCCAGTGAAGAAAGTACTACAGAAAGAATCAGACTTCTGGAAGAAGGAGCTGAAGACTATATATTGAAGCCTTTTAATCCGCTGGAACTTAAAATCCGTATCAAAAAAATTATAGATTAATCCACGGTAATATCATGCAATATTTCGTCTACATAGGCAAAAACAATAAAACGATAAAACTGTTCTCAAAGCTGAGTATAGGAGTATTTTGTGCAGTTCCTACCTGCCAAAAGGCATTTCGTATATTAGACAATATTCATGAGAAATATGATGCCGTATTATTCGTTGAGCAGTCCACCATTTTCGAAGACATTAAGAATATTTCTTTTATACGTAAGAAATATCCGGGGCTTTATATGGTACTAGTAACTGACTCCATCACTCAGGAAGAAGGAGTAAAATATTTAAAAGCCGGCGCTAATAATACTATCAAACACGAAACGACTCGTGATACATTTGTTAGTCTATCTACTTTTCTTAATTGCAGAAAAGAACAAAAAATAGAGGATCTACAACTTAAAACTCAAAATCAATACAGCTTCCATTTACCTTTATGGAAAAGAGTTTTTGATATTATTTTCTCCAGTATGGCTTTACTATTTCTCTCTCCACTTCTAATTGCGACAGCATTAGCTATTCGGTTGGAAAGTAAAGGGCAAATTATCTATAAATCCAAACGTGTTGGAAGCAATTATCAAATATTCGATTTTCTAAAATTCCGTTCAATGTATACGGACGCAGATAAACACTTGAAGGATTTTAATGCTCTAAATCAATATCAACAAGAAGAGGACATATTAATAAAAGAAAATGAGGAAAAAGAAACGTCGGATATAAATGAAGAAGACCTTGAAGAAATTCTTTTAGTGTCTGACGACTTTGTTATTTCCGAAGAAGATTATATTCACCAAAAATCCCAAGAAAAAGTAACGTTTTCGTAAAACTGGAAAATGACCCTAGAATAACCAAAGTAGGACGTTTTATTCGCAAATATAGCATTGACGAATTGCCACAACTCATTAACATCTTGAAAGGTGATATGTCTATTGTTGGTAATCGTCCTCTCCCACTTTACGAAGCAGAGCTACTGACCAGTGACGAACATATCGATCGTTTTATGGGACCAGCAGGACTTACCGGACTATGGCAAGTAGAAAAAAGAGGTGAAGCTGGAAAACTATCTGCAGAAGAACGTAAGCAGTTGGATATCCAATACGCAAAAAGCTTTTCATTCGGGTTGGATATGAAAATAATCCTGAAAACAGTCACTGCCTTTGTACAAAAAGAGAATGTATAATTCCCTCTACTTATGAATACCTTCATTTATATGATAGACGACTTACTACTGCTTTGCACAGGAGTTATATTGTTATATTGGTTTATTCTTGCTGTTGCTTCACATTGCAAACACATGCAGTATTCTAAAACTAAATGCAAATACCGTTGCGTCGTTCTCATCCCTGAAGAAAATCAATTCTCTAATGATACTGACGAGAAAGCGTCATACGAATTAATCACATATAAAAATCTACAGGAAACTGTTTATTCTTTGGACAGAGAGCAGTATGATATAGTAATCCTTCTCTCCAATGTTACCGGCAGTCTCTCTTCTTGCCTTATAGAAAAAGTCTGTAATGTATATGATGCCGGAATAAAAGTTATTCAATTACATACCGTGATAAAAAAGCGTAAAGGAATTCAAAAATATATACAATCCTTATGCGAAGAAATAAATAATAGTTTATTTAGAGCCGGAAATACCCAACTTGGTTTTTCATCTAATTTATATGGAACGAATATGGCTATTGATCTGACTTGGCTACAAAACAACTTAAAAACTTCCAAAACGAATCTAGAGCGAAAATTATTCAGACAGAATATATATATTGAATATTTACCCGATGCAATAGTATATTGCAATTCAATTCCTGCTCATCTCTATCGCAAAAGGACCAGAAAATTCCTTTCTTATTTTTTCTCTTCTCTTTTTGAAGGAAACTGGAATTTCTGTAACCGAATAATCCAACAATTACTTCCATCTCCAACTAAATTATATATCTGTGCCAGTATTTGGACTTTATTGATGACAGTCTATGATTTTGGGGAATCATTCAAATGGTGGATAATATTATTCGGACTTGCAATTACATGCAGTCTGGCAATACCAGATTATCTAGTTAAAGAGAAAAAAAGAAAAAAACTTTTAATATGGAAACGATGACTTTAAAACAACGAATCAAGCAACATCCTGCTCTAAAACAGATAATCCATTGCTTTATTATGCACCCAGTCAAGACACGTCCTAATTGGTGGATACGATTATTCTATTTCACCTATTTGAAATGTGGAAAAGGTTCAATCATATATCGTAGTGTCCGTAAAGATCTTCCTCCTTTCAATCGTTTTTCTTTAGGACGTTATTCCGTAATAGAAGATTTCTGCTGTTTGAATAATGCAGTTGGCGATATTATTATTGGAGATTACTCTCGTATCGGATTAGGAAACACAATTATTGGACCGATCAGTATCGGAAATCATGTAAATCTGGCTCAGAATATAACAGTCACTGGTCTTAATCATAATTACCAGAATGTAGAAAAATTAATTGATGAACAAGGAGTCAGTACTCAGCCCATCATTATTGAAGATGATGTATGGATAGGAGCCAATTCAGTTATATTGCCTGGAGTAACTTTAGGAAGACATTGTATAGTAGCAGCCGGAAGTGTTGTTACCCGTTCCATTCCCCCTTATTCTGTCTGTGCCGGAAGTCCGGCTAAAGTGATTAAGTCCTACGATTTTGAAACAAAAGAATGGGAAAAAAGGTAATAATCAACCTTTAGTAACTATAAATGATGAGAATTAGTTTACAATATACCTTTTAAAGGGGATTGTGGCACTAATTAAAACAATCTATCTTTGCAGTATCAGAATTGAATTAATTAGTCATAATTTTATTACGTAGCCACATTTAAGTAAAAATGAAATAGAGTCCCGTCGAAGTGATTTCGCCGGGATTTTGTTTTTATTCTAAAATCATAATCTGCTTCAACAAATATTCATCTGCCAGATCTCAAAATACCAGTAAAACCATATGTTTTTATAAAGAGCAAATTGTCTCCAGGAGATAATCCTTCACCCCCAAAAGTAAAAGAAACAATAAAGATGAAAACAGTTTTCTAAAATAACCAGAGCTCGATATACTGAAACTCACTCACATACGGATGGATTTCGCAGGAATAATATAAACCGTTGGAATTAAAGGGAGATATGTAGGTTTCATCTATGTTCATCCATTATAGGTTTTTGACCCGTTTTGGAGGAGTTAGGAAAATAAATTGCTACTTATCCGTTGCCGATTCAAGGTTGAAAACAGTATGGAGAAAAGGTCTTTGTACTACCCCTGAAATCACCGTAAAGAACGCTGTTTCACTTATGTTTTGCGCTTACAAAGTTAATACTTTTTTCGCGAAAGGGAGAAAATACAGGTTCTGAATGTTACGTGTGGTTGGGGCGAGGAGGGCATAACCTGCTTGGGGAGCATCGGCTGGTACGCTTGATATTTCGGCAAGCACATCACGTCCACGCTCGTATCGACTTCGGCTGTCCGCAAGGGCAGAGGCTTCACGACCTACGGTGTCGTTGATGACTTTGGCTTTCCGCTCGTCCACCACCTACATGAAGGTCTGAATGGCACGCAAGCTGCGAGGGAATCCGCAATAGGCGTAGACGTAAATCAAGACTTCGTTTACCTCGTTGATGTTCATACCGACCTCCAACGCTTGGACAAAGGCGGGCTTCAAATGTTTCAAATCGCCTTTGCCAGTATAGGATGCTACGGTGACGATGGCTTGTTCGCGGACGGTCAGTGCCTTGTTCACTTCAGCATAACGGTTAGTGGCTTCTGTGATGGCTACGCGATATTGCTCGTCGCTTACCGGAGAGAGCCACACGACGGCATTGTTTGTGGGTTGGTGGTGATGGCTATGTGGGCAAACCAACTGTCCGGTACGGCTCCGTGCCAATGCTCCACATCGGGAACTATCTCCACGATGTCACCCGGGAAGAGGAGGCGGGCGGGTTGTCCTTTCTCTTGATAGTAGCCGATGACTGCGTAGCTATTAGAAGTTGCCCAGCCTTGTGCGAGTACCAACTGTTACGGCAACCCAGCTCGAAGGTGACGTTTGCCATCAGGACATTCAACTCTTTCTTCTCCGTCAGAGGAGCAAGCCACACTTCGCCCGTGAAATTCGGATTGGGGATAGTTTGTCGCCCAGCGGATAGGGTTGACAGAAAGTTTCTACGATCTGTGCGTATGTTGTAACGGATAGTGTTGCCATCATCGTTGTAATGAATAAAGTCTTTATTTTCATATCTGTGTCTTATAGGATTATTCTCCCAATGTTTTTGTAAAGGTAAGCGTGGAGAGCTGCCACCGACCACTTTCCATCACATATACTTCTGTCACGATAAAGGGGAAGCGCACGGAGTTGCCGCCGACCACCGAGTTCAGATGGATGCGGCTGTAAACCGTTGCCGTTCCTGCGGCGAACTTCACCTGTACATCGTGTATCTCGGCTTTCTTGTACCAAATGCCACCCGTGCGGATAGTTTCCAATTCCTGTTGTTTGCCCCAATAGCCGCCCATGTGGACAAACTGCGAGTTCTCGTGAAAGAGTTCTGCCAGCCGCTCCACGTTCTTCTCCGACATCCAATCCCATTTGTTGTTGGACAAATCCACGATTGCCTGTTCCTCGACTGTGAATACTTTCTGATTCTCTTGTGCGTTTGCTCCGACGGCAAGCGTAAGGAACAACATCGCTGTAATGATTAATGATTTCATACCATTCTGATTGTTATTGCGTTATTACTATTGCAAAGGTAGCGGTGTTGCTGGGAAGTGACGATACAAAAAAATCGGAAAATATTGCTATTTTTACCGATTTTGCAATTATCCAATAATAAGATTATTCCCTATAATCCGACGGTTTCACCCCTAAGTACTGCTGCACATAGCGACTGAAATAGGCAGGTGACGAGAAGCCGAACATATCCGAAATCTGCACGAAGGTCAGCGACTTGTCACGCAATTGCCGGGAAATGTCAAGTATCGTATAGCGGTTTATCCAATAGTTGGCGGCATATCCGCTGATTTTCTTCGACACTTCGGAGAGGTATTTGGAGGTGACGCAGAGACGGTCGGCATAGTAGCTCACCTCCCGATGTTCACGATAGACACCCTCTTCGAGCATGGAGAGGAAGCGGTTCATAATAGAGGCGTTCTGCGTGGAAATGTCGCTCTCACCGTAAAAGCGGGCGTGGAAATCGAAGAAGTCGAGGATTGCCGTCTGCATAGCGTTGATAAGCGTTTCGCGGTAGAAACGATGCTCGGTATCATGGATGCGTTGCTCCAGAATGTCAAAATCCCGCTTACAGATAATCTGCTGTTCAGGGGAAAGATGTACGAGGGGATTGTTAAAGAGCGATAACTGCCCTTTCGTAGCATAGTTACTCTGTGGCGTGCTCAATTCGATAAAGCAAGGTCGGGCATAGATGATTTTGCAACGGAAATCATCGGACGGACGTATCTTCTCTATCAAAGAGCGGCGGCGGACGATGGAGAGGTCGCCCGGTTGCAACTCAAATTCTTTGCCGTTGAAGGTGAAACGGCAATTACCGCCGAGGCAGAGCAGATGCGCCAGATATTCCACTTCAATATCTGTCCTTATCAAACCAAGCGTATCTGTAACGATTATATCTTTCTGCTCTACTATCATGCGTACTTTAATATTTAGCAAAAGTACAAATAAATATTGAATGCCTATCGGTTTCTAACTTCTTTTTGATTTATTCACATGAGAACTAATTACTTGCTTGTTATATTTGGAAAATCCAGTCCCGTTTCCCCCTCTCGTCCAATTGAAATTGATCCCCTGAATCCATTCTAAACAGCTCCCTCTTTTACAATTGAAATTGACCCCTTCAAATCTTGCTTTCTTGTCCTCTAATCGCTATTTTGTCTGTTAAATAAATCAAAAACAGATAGATGCCCAACAAAGCGATTAGTATGAATAAAATTCGGCAAGTGTTACGATGCTACGCATCTGGTTCCGGAACCAAAAGCATTAGCAATATGCTGAATGTCTCTCGGAACACCGTCAAAAAGTAGTTACACATTTACCGAAAGAGCGGTCTTTGTTTGGAGGAAATTCTTTCCTTTGACGATTCTTCCCTGTGTTCCCTTTTTCAGGAACGTGAGAAGCAACCTGAAGAGATGTCCTCTCGTTACAAAGTACTCCATGCCCTTTTTCCCGATTACTCCAAACGTCTGAAGAAAAAAGGTGTGATCCGCAGCCAGTTATTCAAGGAGTACCAGGACACGCATCCCAAGGGGTATGCCCGTAGCCATTTTTACACCTATTACCAGGCTTATCTTGCCTTGTCCTGTCCCATAGCCCATCTGGAACACAAGGACGGAGACAAGCTTTACATCGACTATGTCGGTGACAAATTATCCCTGATTGACCGTGAAACGGGTGGAATCATCCCCGTGGAGGTTTTTGTAGCCATTCTCCCCTGTAGCCAGCTGACTTATGTTGAAGCAGTCATGAGCCAACACAAGGAGGACCTGATCCATGCCTGTGAAGTCTCTCTCCTTTTGTATGGCAGTACTCCCGCCACTATCGTCCCCGACAACCTGAAATCTGCCGTCACCAAGCCCAGCCGCTATGAGGCCGAACTGAACGAGGACTTCTCTTCTTTTGCCGAACATTACGGATGCGTGGTCATGCTTGCCAGGGTCCGCAAGACCGGGGATAAGGCCTTGGTTGAAGGGGCCGTCAAGCTGATCTACCGGAGTATTTACACCAAGCTGGAAGGCCGCGAGTTCTATGATCCGGAATCCTTTAACGCGGCCATACGCGTGGCTCTGGAATTACATAACAACGCCCTGCTGACAGGAAGGAACTACAACCGCCGCGAACAATACGAGGAGATCGAGCGTGACTGCATGGGGTCACTGAACCCCGTCCGTTTTGAACTCAAACAGCGACATACCGCCACTGTCCAGAAGAATGGATACATACGCCTGGAAAGGCATTATTACAGTATACCCTACGCTCATATTGGCAAGAAAGTAAACGTGTTGTATAACAGCACAGTGGTGGAAATCTATTAAAATACGAAAAAGTAGCCGCCCATAAAAGGAACTGCAAGCCTTACGGATATACTTATGAACCCGAGCATCAGGTTTCCAGCCAGCGTGTCATTACGAAATGGAATCCCGAAAAGTTCCTAACGGAAGCGGCTTCGAGACACAAGGATGTAAAAAACTACATCCGTCAGGTTATCGAGGCAAAGCCTTACCCAGAACAAACTTACAAGTCATGCAGGGGAATACTTTCCTTCGCTTCAAGGGTAGGTTGGAAAAGGTGAGTAAACGCCTGCAGATGGGCTTCCTCTTATGGGCTATATAATTATCCGGCCATAGAAGAGATACTCAGGAACAGGCAGGATGAATTGCCTTTGGAGGAGCATACGCCGGACAAAGCGGCGGATATGCCCGCACATGAAAATATACGTGGAAAAGAATATTACAAGTAAATACTTTAGAATGATGGAAATGAATCAAGAGACCTTGGAGAAGATGCGTCAAATGCGTCTTTCCAGAATGTACTACGCGTTTAAAACAAGCATGGACAGCTTTAAAGCAGAGTACATGACAACCGACCAGTTCGTATCGTGCCTTGTCGCCAATGAATGGGATGACTGGTGTAGCTAGATGATAGAAAGGCTGATCAGGTAAGCAGCCTTCCGCTATAAGGCTTATATGGAAGAGATGGACTACGGCATCGAAAGAGGGTTGGACCGCAACCTGCTGGAAAGGCTTGCCGAACTCACTTTTGTGAAGGAGGGTAAAGAACTATTTATAACGGGGAGTTCCGGAACGGACAAAAGTTACATAGCTACAGCATTAGGATACAGGGCCTGCCAGAAAGGAATGAAAGTCCTGTATGCGAATACTGCCAAATTAATGGGACAACTCAAGGTTGCCAAGGCAAAAGGAAGTATATTGCGGGAACTGAAGAAAATCGAGCGGACGGACATGCTCATTTTGGATGACTTTGGAATACACCCCTTTGATGCCGGAGGGAGAATGAACCTGATGGATATCATAGAAGATAGACATGGTTAGAAATCCACACTAATTACATCGTAGGTACCAGTGAAAGACTGGTATGATATCATAGGGGAGAAAAAGATAGCGGATGCCGTACTTGATAGAATTGTTCATCAGACTGTCAGGATCGAACTGCATGGTGACTCGATCAGAAAGTTACAATATAAAAATAAAATTACTATATTTACAAGGATACATTAATTATAATCCTGGCATACTGATAGAGATCAGAGTGATTTTGAAAGTGAGAACCAGAGTGGTTTGAAGAGAAAGAAACAGGGGGGGGAATTTAAAGTGGACACAGGGGGCACGTACGTTGGATTTTCCACCATAATTGGCAGAAACAGAATAGGTTTTGTTTATCAGCCCCTCATAATCCTGTGGACGGTTGGAAGTTACGGGTTCTTCCTGCTCTTGATCCGGCGATAAAATCGGTTTATTATCTTCGATGTCCAAGCAAGAAGCCATGCACATACAAATAAGCAGCATAGTCTGTAACATTATCTTTTTCATTTGTGTGTATTCTTATGAAATTTATATCGCATCCACATTACTCCGTGTTCCCGTTCAGACACAGAGATTAGTTGCAAGCATAGTCCTTGTGCCGGATGTTCTGTTGTACCTCCTACATACTCGAAAACAGAAGGCACGCCCGAAAGTCCGTCGATACCGGGATAGATGACAAGACTCAATTCGTCAATCAATTTATCGGCAAGTAACGCTCCGTTCAAGATCCCGCCTCCTTGTACCGATATGGAACGGATTCCGAACTCACGCCCGACCGCTTCAAGTCCTTCTCGAAGATTAGCGGCATCACTAATGATGACATACGAAATCTGCTTCTCCCGTAAATGGGCAAGATATTCCTCTGTTGCATTCTGTCCTGCAATGACAAGTATATTGTCTCCTCGCACAGTAGCGGAAGTGAAGTATATATCACTTTCTCGGTCTGCAATAATAAACATACGTTTAGAACGACGTTCACCAATAAATAGAGTCGGTGTATCAGGCTTTATGACGTGCCCCGTAACACTGAACTTATAAGGGAATATACCTCGGACGGTATTTTTTCCAAACATCCATGCATCTGTATTTAGCTCACAACCAATGGCTGAATATACTTGTAACAGTTCTCCGTGTTCCGCTTTATAGGGAGCAGTCCAACGGCTATCTATCAGTCGTCCATCAACGGAACTCATGATATGACATATTATTTTCGGTTTCATAATTTACTTTTTTATGGGTGATCCTCCGAACACTTCGCTCATTTCCATATTGTCGAGAGCCATGTCTATCGCCTTCACTTCCTCGTCAACCAGATGAATATCTGCTGCACTGATATTCTCTTTCAATCGGAACAGATGGCGTGTGCCGGGTATGGGTACGATATTCGGACGCTTGTTCATCATCCACGCCAACGAGATTTGCGAGGCGGTGGCACGGTGTTCCTCTGCCAGCTTTTCGAGCAAAGAGAACAGCGAACGGTTCTTCTCGAAACTTTCCGAACGATATTGCGGCATGGAAGCACGATAGTCTGTTGCGGAGTCGAAAGGCGTGTCGGCAGTGTAACGATTGGTCAATACCCCGTTGGCAAGCGGAGAGTGCGCCACAAAGCCGATACCTAATTCCTCGCAGACGGGCAACAGTGGTTCGTGCCAACGTGCCAGCATGGAAAAACGGTTCTGTATGGCTGTCACAGGACAAATACGGTGGGCACGGCGCAGATATTCTTCAGTCGTTTCCGAAATGCCCCAGTGCAGGATTCTCCCTTCACGAATAAGGTCTGCCATAGTTGCTGCCACTTCTTCGGGTTCTACCGAAGGGTCGATGCGATGCTGATAATAAAGGTCAATATGGTCGGTATGCAATCGGCGAAGCGACCCCTCTACGGAGCGGCGGATAGTTTCGGGACGTGCGTTGGGAATGAGTGCGTGAGGCCCTGCTGCATCGGGATTATCGAAAGCCAAGCCGAACTTCGTGGCGATAACAATATGGTCACGATACGGTCTCAGAGCTTCCCCCAATAGCTCTTCATTATGGTGTGGACGGTCGAACGTGCCATACAGCTCGGCGGTGTCAAAGAGAGTGTAGCCCATCTCCACGGCATCGGCAAGGAGTTCCGTCATCTCCTGTTTGTCGGCAGGCGCACCGTAGGCATGGCTCATACCCATGCAGCCCAGCCCTACGGCGGAGACACGCAGACCGCTTAGTCCTAATGTTCTGTAATACATAGTCGCCCTTGTCTTTTTAATGAATCAATGCTTGCATTATATCAAATACCTCTTCCTTACTCAGTTCGGTCTGGCACGGGATGGCATCGACCTTTTCACGACTGACCGTTCCTTCATAGTACATCGGTATGCACAGTTCGGTGAAAAGCTTCATTAGCTTTTGGGTAGATTTTTCAATGGAACCATCGAAGCCGAAAGCATCCCGGTAGTAGTCCCGAATCTCTTCCGCATGGTGTTTTCCCATTGCTTGGAGGAATCGGGGAAAAACGGAAGTAAGGCTACGACGATAAGAACTTCCGAACAGTACTTCGGGCAGGAACTCCAGCTCATAAATCTCATAAGCAAACGGTTCCTCCTTACCGATACCTAAACGGGAAGAGGTGGAGAGTGAAGCACCCATCAAGATAGTGCCTCTTGCATCAAGGTCATCGGGATGCTGTTGCAAGGTCCGAGTCGCTTCAAGTACATTTCTTATATAGGAGATTCCTGCATCATACGACATCTTGTTCTTGTCGCCCAAGATGCAGGCGGAGAGTTGCACGAGTGTCACCAATCCGGTATAGGTAGTCATTCCCTTGTCCAAAGTCAAGGAGTATTTGGGACAAAGCAAGGCATAATCGGCAGGGATGCCGTAAGCCGTCCCGAAATCTCCGGTTCTTGAATCGACCGACACCGCACCCATTCCATTCTCAGAGCCGCTGGAAGGATAAGTCGGGATAAGAGCCAACGGAAGCCGTTCCAGCCCGTAGGGCGATTTGCCTTTCAGATATTCCCAAAGGTCTGTCTCGTGGTAGAAGCCGAAGACAATCAGCTTGGCACTGTCCATCACACTGGCGCCGCCCGCACCTATAATCATCGTCACACCGTTTGCCTTAGCGTAACGGATACCCTCTTCGATTTTGGCAAATTCTCTGGAAGAACCTCCATACTCCACAAAAGGAATCCCGGCTTCAGTCAGCGCTTATATGATGTCGGCATGGCAGCCGTTCTGTTTGACGGAACCACTGCCATAGACGAACATTACTTTATGTCCTTTCGCTATTTCAAGAACACTCTCCCGAATATCGTTGCGGAAAAACAGTTTGGTATCGTTTCTGAAAATAAAATCTTTCATTGCTATCTTGTCTTTATGTGTCTTTACTCTTACTTTTTCTCTGTCGAAAGCTGCATCTTGCCGAGATAAGCCCGTTCTTTCTGTTCAAGTGACATATTGAAGAAACGTTCCTCCTTGTTAAGCGCACGCATCTGTGCCATCTCCTCGTTAGTCAGTTCAAAGTCGAAAATCTGGATGTTCTCTTTGATGTAATCTGGATTCGATGCTCCGGGAATGGCGGAGAAACCTTCCTGCATGTGCCAGCGAAGAATGACTTGGGCGGGTGTCTTGCCGTGTGCTTTCGCAATCTCAATGATGGTCGGATTCTTGAATAAAGCACCGTTGCTCATTGCACCTCCCAACGGGAACCAGCAGGTGATATGAATACCATAGGGTTTTACCTTTTCACGCATTGCCAAACGTTGAGCATACGGATGACATTCGATTTGGAGAACAGCAGGTTTCACGGTCGATTCGCTCATAATCTTATTGAAAACCTCGTCGCTTGCATCGAAGTTGCTGATACCTAATGCACGCACTTTGCCCATCGCCACGGCTTTCTCCATATCTTTCCATGCACCTACAAAGTCGCCTACGGGCTGATGCACATAGAGCAGGTCGATGTAATCCAGTTGCATACGTTCCAGCATCTCGTCAATGGCTTTCAGCGTCTTGCCCTCACCGTATTCGGTCGGCCAAATTTTGCTGGTAATCCATATATCTTCGCGCGGAATGCCACTACTTTTCACAGCACGTCCCACTCCCGCTTCGTCATTGTAAGCGTGTGCGGTGTCGATGTGGCGGTATCCGGCTTTCAAAGCGGTCAAACACGATTGTTCGCACACTTCATCGGAAGGCTGGAGAAATGTGCCCAACCCGAATTGCGGCATCAGGATTCCATTGTTGAGTTGTACCATAGGTACGTTAGCCGCAGTCTTATAAATATTCTGCGCAAAAGAGGTGTTGCTTATTATTGAAGCCAGCACCATAAGTCCGGTAACGATTGTCTTTCTCATTTCTTTATCTGTTTAATTGATTACACTGTCTTTATCCGACTTTGCAAAGGTAGAGAGAACCTTTTGGGCAGGCTTTACAAGAAATTCGGTTGAAACTACACATATTTCGGTTTTTATATTCCGATATTTAAGGTGTTAGAGCTCAATATCAACTTCCGAAAAAATGGTAATTCATGCCGCATTTTTTGTTCCTGTGAAATGAACAGGTATCTTTAACTTTGCACTCAGATTAGCATAAGAACAATCAACAATTAAATAATGTACATATGAAAAAATATTTGATTTATCTGATGATGGTTGTTGCCGTCATGACATTCGGAGCTTGTTCTCCCAATGAAGACTACGAACCCAAAATTCCGGGAGTAGAAACGCCCGAAACACCTGATGATGGTGAAGAAGAGAATCCGGGAAACCCTGATAATTCGAAAAATCCAGATGAACCGGAAACACCTGACACTTCAAACGGTGACAGCAAGATTTTGGTTGCCTATTTCAGTTGGGAAGGGACGACCCAACGTATGGCGCAAGAAATCGTCAAACAAACAAGCGCAGATGTTTTCCGCATAGAACCGGTTGTACCTTATCCTACGGAATATACTCCTTGCACAGAAGTTGCACGTGAGGAGAAAGACAATAACGCACGTCCGGCTATTGTAGGCAAAGTGGAAAATTGGGAACAATATGATATCGTATTCATCGGTTGTCCTGTATGGTGGTGGACCACTCCGATGATTATTTGTACCTTTGCCGAAAGCTATGACTTCAAGGGCAAAACGGTCGTTCCGTTCTGTACCTACGCTGCAACCTATCGCAATGAAACACTAGCACGCATCGTAGAGCTTACTCCCGATGCCGAACATCTGACTGGAGAAGGACTGACAAGCGGACGGATAAATGAACAGAACATTGCATCATGGCTTAAAGATATCGGAGTAATCAAATAATAGATAAATTTACATAAATATGCACATTCTTAAAAACATTCTTGCTATAGCAACAGTTATAGCTATATCATGCAGTAATATGGTACAAGCCCAAACAAAAACAAGTGATAATATAAAATCGGTAATCGTATATTTCACACATTCCGGCAATACAGAACTTGCAGCCAAGCAAATTGCCGAAGTGACAGAAGCTAAAATGATAAGGCTTTTGCCCGAACAGTCCTATTCATCGGAAGATGTCGATTGGACAAACGAACAGTCGCGTTGCACGCAGGAGCACCTCAATCAATCGCTTCGTCCGGCTATCAAACCTGTCGATATCGACTTCGCAAAGGCGGATACCGTGTTCATCGGTTTTCCTATCTGGTGGCACGAAGAACCGGCAGTAATCCGTACTTTTCTCGATAATTATGGCGAACAACTGAAAGGTAAGGTTATACTTCCTTTCTGTACCTCTTACGAAAGCCCAATGTCAGAAGCCGATGCCACTCTGAAGAAAGGATATCCGGCTTTGAAAATCAGAAAAGGGCTTCGTCTGCCTGCCAAACCGGAAGAAATTAAAAAATGGATAAAACAATGAATACAGTAACATTAAACAATGGTGTCGAGATGCCCCAGATGGGTTACGGCGTCTATCAGGTATCACCCGCCGAGTGTGAGCGTTGTGTAAGCGATGCCCTCAGTGTAGGTTATCGGATGATTGATACGGCACAAGCCTATCACAATGAAGAGGGTGTGGGCAATGCTATCCGCAAAAGCGATATTGACCGAAAAGAAATTTTCCTCGTATCGAAAGTGTGGATTTCCAACTATGGCTATGAAAAAGCGAAGGCTTCAATAGATGAGAGTCTGCGCAAGTTGCAGACGGACTACATTGACCTGATGCTCCTGCACCAGCCTTTCTGCGACCGCTATGGAGCATACCGGGCTTTGGAAGAAGCCTATAAAGAAGGAAAGCTCCGTGCCATCGGTGTAAGCAACTTCTATCCCGACCACTTTATCGACATAGCCAGCAACATGGAGATTGTTCCGGCAGTCAATCAAGTGGAAACCCACGTGTTCGACCAACAGATAGAACCGCAACGGATTATGGAAGAGTTCGGTACACACATTATGGCATGGGGACCGTTTGCCGAAGGACGCAACAGTCTTTTCACCAATGCACGCTTGGCTGCTATTGGAGCAAAATATGTTAAGAGCGTTGCGCAAGTTGCCCTGCGTTGGCTTATTCAACGTGGTGTTATCATCATCCCCAAATCCACCCACATCGAACGGATGCGACAGAACTTAGACATCTTCGATTTTACACTCTCTGATGAGGATATGGCTATAATTGCCACACTTGACACAGGCAAGAGTTTGTTCTTTGACCACCATGATGCGGAAACCGCTCGTATGTTTATGGAATGGAGGGGATGAATATGAAAAAGAATTTAGGAAATACTCCCGTTGTCACTCCGCTGCCTGTACTGATTGTCGCAACCTATGACGAAAAAGGGACTCCCAACGCAATGAATGTAGCCTGGGGAGGACAATGTGGCTATCATCATGTCGCATTAAACCTCTCGCTGAACCATAAGACTACCGACAACTTGAAGCATACAAAGGCATTCACATTGAGCATTGCTACAGTGAATACGCTGACATTGTCAGACTATTTCGGACTTGTGTCTGGACGCAAGGAAAACAAAATCGAGAAAGCCGGAGTACATATCTCGCAAAGTGAATTTGTGAATGCTCCTGTCATCTACGAATATCCTTTGACACTTGAATGCAAGGTCGTTGAAATGCAGGAAGCCTTAGATGAAATGCATATTGTCGGTGAGGTTATGAATGTGCAAGCCGATGAGTCAATATTGAATGAGCAAGGTAAGGTGGATTTCAATAAGTTACAACCTATCTCGTTTGATTCAGTTTCTCGTTCTTATCGTGTACTTGGTGATATTGTCGGCAAGGCATTTAAGGACGGGATGAAACTATAAATTTATCTTATGGTTTCATTATACAATGGAGTCGGTTATTGCAAATAGCCGACTTTGCTTGTTTATAATCCCTCCTTTGTCTTAAGCCGGATAATATGTAATGCTTTAAAATACAATTTGTTTATTTTTACCTTGTGGCAATTTTACTTGTTCACATTATGGATGATGTGGTATTTTGATATAAAGAGAAAATTATATTGGGAATATAAATGCTAATTTGATGATTGTTTATACCTTTGTATTCGAATAAAGGTTCTTTTGATTTAATGCAAAATGTAACAAGATTGAGAACTTTGCTCGTTTCTAAATCGTTACCTATTAAGAAATAACTCTTTGTAAATCACTTATTTTCAGCAAATAAGAAAGTTTCGCTTGTATTGCCTGGTGGAAGCCCAGTGGGCAGTCTATGTCGCAAAGCTGCGCGATACGTTTCAGGTTAAGGTTTATCGTACTGTTGGAATACATGGGCAGCAGCCTGCCGTCCGGTGTCGTGTCCCTGTATTTCTCCATGATGCGTAACGGCAAATCTAGCAGAGGTATTTCAAACTCAACTCCGGTTTTCCGGCGCGAGCTTCTGATCCACCATGTGCCGTCGTCGGCAAGAGACAGGTGCTCTTTCGACAGAAGCCGCATGTCACTGTACAGAATGCCTGTGTATAAACTGCCTTCAGTCCGGTTCACACCCACCCGCTTCGCAAAGTTTTCGATAAATGTACGGAAATAGCTCAACAGTGTTGCCTGTCCTCCCGCCATGCCCAACAACAGACTTTTGACATCCCCGGTCGTCATACCGTCACGGACAGCCGACAACTCCGTATATACACCCAGTGCCATCGCACGAATTTCATCCAGACGGTTGTTGATTTCTTTTGCTTTCACGCTTTTACCCGAGGCACGTCCCGAATTCCACATGGACTGCGGCACACGGAATTTCACGCTGAAAGCCGCTTCAGAATACTTTCCGATGTTCAGCCTCGCCATTACAGGGCACATCCTATCGGCATCCGTCTCGCTCTTTTTGAGGTAAAACGATACCTTTACATTTACTTGATCCATAACCTTTTACTTTGTTTGCAAAATTATCGGATATCGAGCAAATGAACGGCATGACGAATATAGCGGAATATGGAAAGAAGCTCCATTACATAACATTCAGAACCTGTATTTTCTCCCTTTCGCGAAAAAAGTATTAACTTTGTAAGCGCAAAACATAAGTGAAACAGCATTCTTTACGGTGATTTCAAGGGCAGCACAAAGACCTTTTCTCCGTACTGTTTTCGACCTTGAATCGGCAACGGATAAGTATAATTTATTTTCCTAACTCCTCCAAAACGGGTGAAAAACCCATAATGGATGAACATAGGTAAAACCTACATATCTCCCTTTAATTCCAACGGTTTGCATTATTCCTGCGAAATCCATCCGTATGTGAGCGAGTTTCAGTATATTTGTAAGAAATCATGTAAGTTGTCCGTCCTTAATGAAATCTACATCAATGACAAATTTCTTTTTAAAGAAACAATAAGCAGAATAGCAGATAATACATTAGCCATGAAGTTATTAAAAGAACGATGTCTTTAATGTTCAATCTGTACTATATTCTTCAGTTCATCATTAACCGTTTCAATCAAGACTCATTCTCTCAGCAGTAGCTGAATTCAGCGTATTCTAGGCTATTTTATTTTCTCTAAGAGCTATCATTTTACAACTAATGCAACCCGTTATATCTTCAAAGTTAGCAATAAAAAAACGAGCCAATTCCCTAGATGGAACCACTCGCCCTACATCAGAAAAGCCTTTTGGCTTTTCTTTAATTTACCTCTTTTCCCTAAAAACGTTCTTTACCTTCTGTTAAAACTTATCCTATGAAAACTAAATTTAATACCTTAATTAATTTAAATACCTAAAAATCTTTCTTTTACCTTATAAACTAATAACAGTTTCACAACTGCACTGCAAATATACAAAGAATCTCTGTGTCCACAAACGAGTTCATATTTTATAACATTATTTTTGAGTTATAAATTTTTCACGTCACTCAACTCAACCAGCTTATTTACAATAGCATAAATAGTCAGACCAGCCGCACTATGTATCTGTAGTTTTTTACTGATATTCCTACGATGAGTAATGACAGTATGAATAGACAAAAATAGTTTTTCAGCTATTTCTTTATTCGTCATACCTTTTACTACACAAATCACAATTTCTTTCTCTCGTTGGCTCAATGTATCAGGGCTATCCACTTCCTCTTCTTCCATACTCATATTCAATAACCCATGAATCTTTTTAGAAAGTACTTCCAAATCATCAAATATAGAAATAGATTCGTCATACTTACTTAATAAAGTCACATCAACGAACGAAGTAACCAAAGCTATTAAACGTATTTTCTTTCCAGAAGTTTCTTCTCTGAATTTATTTACATCGAAATAATCGCCAAATGTAGGATTTACAATCAACATTTCAGGATACTGCGTACGTAAACAATCATGTAAAGCCTCAACAGATAATAATTCTATCGGCTGTATTTTCAGATTAGGAAGGCGCTTCAAAGCCGCTGTCAATCCACTACGAATAATCACAGAGCTTTCAGCAATTGCAATTCGGACAGTTTCGTTATTTTTCATTTTCTCTTATCCTCCTTTCCAAATTCAGAATAGCAGGAACAAAAATATAATCTTCAACTTTACAATGTGATTCTAATCCCTCTTCACAAGTATAGATATCAAAAAGTGCAGCATTGAGTTGATTTACATTCGTCTTAGCAGGACAATATTTAATTATAATATTTTTGAGTTCTGTCAACTTCTCACCTACCTGGTCATGATGCTTAGAAAATGTACTAATTTGATAATTTTTAGGAGCATTACCCAGTAGTAGTGCATCTACATATTTAAATACAGTCTTTTCCTCATAATCCATGTGCTTACGCACTTCCCTCGTATATTCATCAAAAAACTTAAGAATCAAGAAAGCCACGTCATCTTGTGAACAGTCTATAGCTTCAATCAATTTACGACGAATTGCAGGAAGACAAAAGTCAAGAAAGTAGAGGTGCGCCTGTCTCAAATAATCAATCAGTGCAGGAATGGAAATCTCATCATTACTTCCATCTAAACGAGAAAATCCTTCTGCCATGAAATTAACAACTATCAAAAAAGTGCGGCAATCTACCCTATTAAGCTCACATACTTCCTTGACCGTCTTGTCGCCAAAACCCAACGAAAGTCCAAAACGGCTCATCACTTGTAACAAGGAATAGTTATCACTGATGAGATCAATCATCTTATCTGTTGGCTTGTATTTCTGTAAGTTATCCATCTATACCTATTTAATATTAACGCCTGCAAAGAAACGCATTATTTTGCGGGTGCACAATCACTATTTATAGGTATTTTGATTTATTACAAAATACTAATTACTGATTATATGTTACTAAATACCAGAAGAGTTAGGAGGAATATGCTTTTTTTAGTAATTTTGTCGCTATCAATTTGTAATCAATAATTCATAATTAATCCATATTATGGCAAAAGAACTCGAATTAAAATACGGCTGTAATCCTAATCAAAAACCGGCACGTATCTTCATGAAAGAAGGCGAACTCCCTATTGAGGTATTGAATGGACGACCTGGATATATCAACTTATTGGATGCTTTCAATAGTTGGCAGTTAGTCAAAGAACTCAAAGAAGCAACTGGGTTACCGGCTGCCGCTTCATTCAAGCATGTCAGTCCCGCTGGTGCTGCTGTGGCTGTAGAAATGAATGAAACACTTAAGAAAATCTATTTTGTAGATGATGTCAAACTATCTCCACTAGCTACAGCATATGCACGTGCACGTGGTGCTGATCGTATGTCATCCTATGGGGACTTTATCGCATTGTCCGATACATGCGATGAAGAAACAGCACGTATCATCAATCGCGAGGTATCTGACGGTGTAATTGCTCCGGATTATACTCCTGAAGCACTGGAAATCCTAAAAAATAAAAGAAAAGGAACTTATAATGTTATCAAGATAGATCCAGCTTACCGTCCTGCTCCTATCGAACATAAAGATGTATTTGGCATTACCTTTGAACAAGGTAGAAATGAATTGAAAATCGATGAAAGTCTTTTGAAAGAAATGCCCACACAAAAAAAAGAAATTCCGACTGATGCAAAACGTGATCTAATTATTGCCTTAATTACACTGAAATATACTCAGTCTAACTCAGTATGTTATGCCAAAGACGGACAAGCAATCGGTATTGGTGCCGGACAACAATCACGTATCCATTGTACCCGTCTAGCCGGGAATAAAGCGGATATCTGGTATTTGCGCCAACATCCCAAAGTAATGAACTTACCCTGGATTGATAAAATTCGCCGGGCTGATCGTGATAATACTATTGACGTATATATTTCCGAGGATCACGATGACGTATTAGCGGATGGAGTTTGGCAGCAATTCTTTACAGAAAAACCGGAAGTACTAACTCGTGAAGAAAAACGTACTTGGCTGGATACTATGACCGGCGTAGCATTAGGCTCTGATGCTTTCTTCCCCTTCGGAGATAATATCGAACGTGCTCACAAAAGTGGAGTCAGTTACATTGCTCAACCGGGCGGTTCAGTACGTGACGACCATGTAATTGGAACTTGCGATAAATATAATATGGCAATGGCGTTTACAGGTATCCGCCTATTCCATCATTAAGATACAAAGATTTACTTATAAAAATCTTAAGATTCATACATCTAAATCTTTAAAGTTAAACTATTAAATCTTAGTCTTAGGGGATATGTAAAAAGTTACATCATACCTTTTTCAAGGCGTGGATCTCACAAATCTCATGAATAGGCTCATCAATATTCATGCAATCCTGTGCAAGCCACGCCTAATTTATGCGATTATGTAAACATCAATATGCCGACAAGTTTAATTTTCACGTTTATCACTCAAAAAGAAAGGATTACCTCGTGAAAGATAATCCCTTTACTTAAAAAATCATTATATCGTACTTAATACAATTCCTCCTCGTTCACGTTTCCAGAAATTGTAGGATCGAACCAAGATAAATCTGTTTTATTAGTCACCCACTCATTATATTTTTTATATGCCTTTACCACAGATGATCTCTCTTTCGGATATCTCCATGCGGGTTCATTTGCAGAAACACGAGGAAAATCCAATGCCCAACAAAACATATCTTCCATTCGATAGAAAATTCCTTTTGATTCATCAGAACAGTCTTTCTTTGTTCCAAGTAATGTTCTATCCATTTTAGACGTTGGAGCAAAATCCGGTAAATGGATTTCCCTGAAACGCCCATTGACAAATATAAATGGATTGAATTTCATCAAAGAAAGATTATTGACGGAAACTTTCAAGGGGATGTTTACAACAACCTCTTCTGCTGAAACAAAATCAGATCCTTTCTCTGTATTTATAAAGCTATGCGCATCAGGAAAAAGTTCACTTACATCTTCCCATACAACGAAAGTAGCTTTTGAATTCCCACTTTCCATGGTAGCACCTTCCACCTTTGCAACATCAATATCATTCTCTGCTAAAGGCAACTCTATTCCAAAACCTATTTTTGTATAAACAGCCGCTCCCTTGGCTATCGGCTTTAAACGCAGTTTGATATCCGTAATTTTATTATCAGTATTTTTAACTACACTATAGGTATAGTTCACCACAAAATCATTCAGATCATAATCACCGGGATTAGGCCATTGATCTTCAAAAGCCAATGTACCATGAATAGATTCATTAACAGTAACTTCCTCATCAACCGGAATATCTTCGCCAGGCTCAATGGCCTCCACAGGACTAGCTGTCACTTTCACCATCACATCATTGAAATCATAATCAGACTTACTATCACCGAAAGGACGAATATCAAACCCGGTCACACAACAGTTATAAGAACCCAATTGCCGAGTTACAGCCTGAGTTTTTCCCCAAGCATTCAACATCGGTGTAGAGTAATACATTCCAGATACATCACCATTCACAATCGGGTAAGTCTTATTTTTAAAAGAATATGCATTCTTTTCTGTTATAAACGTGCCATCTTTCTTAAAACCAGTTCGTGCTACAGCAAATCCAATACGTGTTCCCTTTGGAAAAACCGTACTATATTCAGTTCCATTCCAATAAAGCAACTGAACCTTCAACCCGGATGGACATTGGATCTGATTTGTGTTAGGAAGTAACAGGGTCATATGTAGATTATCAATATCATCATGCCCATTTATTTCTCCTTCTTTATAATTATAATACAATAATGAATTATAAACTGTTTGATTGGAAACATAAAAACCTCCATCACCTACGTAAGTCACCCAAACCTCAGCTCCATTTTCATCAATAACCCTTAAATCCGAATTTCCAGAAAGGTCTGCTTTCTGAACATTTTTCTGTTCAGGATACCAGCTATCAATCTGATTAATCAAAGCAGTAGACAGTAATTCTTTAGATACCAAAGAGCAACCGCCTTGAACCGGAATACCATCTTTATCTACCTCTGCATTTTTATAAGGCACATATAATTCATACAATCCACTAACCTTAGTAAAAGTTTGAGGAATCTCAATAGAAGTAGTGGCACGAACATTAGTAGCAAATTGAGGAAAAGCAACACCTCGAAAATTTAATGAAATAAAATCTTGAACATTCACCTCCTGCACCTGACCGTAACCAGCTGTAAGAGGAGCTACATGAATTGTTGAAATATTATTTGCTATTACTACTTCCGCATCCAATTTACCCGAAGCATCCGTATTTCCAACATATACCGGATCTATAGAAATGATTCCTTCACCAGTGTAAGGCTGAGCCATAAAAACTCCAAACTTTACATTCTTTTGTGGTTCTCCATCCCCATTGAGTGCAGTAATTAAAATGTTTTTTACTGTCTTCAGATTAAAATCCGAGGACAAACCGAGTTGTTCATCTTTTGATATTTCCCCATCCTGCTTATACAAATTCTTCTCATCTACACATGAAACTAATATCAAGCTAATAATTCCCCAAGAAAGGTTCCTTAAGTTTCTCATATTTACTAACTATGTTTGTTTTGATGCCTACAAAAATAACCTAAAATCTTAAAATATCAAAAAATATTTCTAATAATATCCCCATTAATAATGAGAAAGGTCTGTTATTCCATTATTAATAGGGATTTTCTATCTCAACAAGCCCCTCTATCTTTGCAACATCACATAAAAAAGAAATAAAGATGAATAAAATCGGAGTATTTTACGGTTCCACAACCGGAACTACTGAAGACGTAGCCCGTCAAATTGCAGAAAAGCTGAATGTCCCCTCCGGACATATTTACGATGTCTCCAAAATTACGGAGGATTTGATTAGAGAATATGATGTACTGGTATTAGGTACCTCTACTTGGGGAGTCGGCGAGCTACAGGATGATTGGTATGATGGAGTAAAGATATTAAAGCAATGCGATCTGTCTCACAAGTATGTTGCTTTGTTTGGCTGTGGTGATTCAGATTCTTATTGCGATACCTTCTGTGATGGTATAGGTATTCTTTATGAAGAACTAAAAGATACTAATTGTAAATTCTGCGGTACAACCGATACTACCGGATATACATTTGATTCTTCTATTGCTGTTGTTAATGGGAAATTCATCGGACTTCCAATTGATGAAGTAAACGAAGACAGCAAAACAGCCGAAAGAATCAGTAAATGGGTAGAACAAGTAAAACTAGAAATCAGTTAATAGTCTATTATAAAAAATCTGTTTACATTATGCCCACCGAAAGAATAATTCCTAGTGAAATCCGGATTTTTCTAAACCATATCTATGAGTTTAAGAAAGGTGTACGTAACATGGTACTTTATACTATGAATAAAGAACATGAAGAATTTGCTGTCCGTCGGCTCAAAAGTCAGAAAATAAGTTATATGATACAAGAAGTTGGTACAAATAAGATTAACCTGTTTTTTGGTAAACCAGAATGTATGGAAGCTATGCGCCATATTATCATCCGCCCGTTAAATCGACTAACAGCTGAGGAAGATTTTATTCTGGGCACCATGCTAGGATATGATCTATGTCAACAATGTAAACGTTATTGTAGTAAAAAAGAAAGTATCAAGATTGCTGTTTGAATGATATATTTGTAGTTTTGTTAGCTTTGTTTGTATATAGTTTGTCCTGAGTCGAATCGTTTCTTCTAATTAATTTCCCCTAAACTCTTTCTAATGGAAATTTGTTACATAAGAAACGATTCGTCCTTTTATTAACTAATCAAACATTCTATAATGGAGTTTGGGAACCATTGTACAATAAATCTGTAAAACCCAAAATAGAAATATCCAATGTCTGTATCCACATGAAAAAGAACTTGCACACTTTCCAATCTCTGATACTCAAAATAAATATATAACCAGAGTAGCTCCAGGAAAACATAGTCTTATTATTCCTTTAAGAAGCAAAGCCATTATTACAATCAGAAATAATAAACTTGCCCAACTCCCCCCAGGTGAGTATGAGATCATTTTAACTGATATCAGCGGGATAACTTGGAAGCAAACGCTCACTCTCAACTAAATCAAATTAATAGTTCCATAGAATAAGGTGTATTTCAGTATAGTATAAAAACTATAGATATACACCTTTTTGTATTTTCTGTTTTTTTATTTTTCTCTACCTTTTGCTCTCCAACCTCAAACTACCTAAATATACTGAATTTAAGAAATAACTTTGCCTATTTCTAGGTATTGCGTCCCTTTTTAACCTCACATAACTTTGCAGTCGAAAAAATTAAATAAAAAATGAGAAAACTAACTGCAATCTTCATTCTTTGTCTCCTGTCTTCATTTCATACACTTTCAGCACAGGAAACGCAAGAAAAATCTAAAAGTACCAAATCTACTTCGGAAGAGTATACAAAATTCCGTTTCGGCGGCTATGGTGAAATTGTCGCAAAATTCAAAGATTATGGTATCAACCGATTCTATGGTGGTAGTGACGGAAATGCCAATGATCAAAGAAATACAATTTCTATTCCACGCTTTGTATTAGCATTCGATTACAAATTTAATTCTAAATGGATACTTGGTGCGGAGATTGAGTTTGAATCCGGTGGAACAGGAACTGCTCTTGAACTAGAAACTCTGAGAATGGAGAATATGAAACAGAAATTGAAAAGGGGGGTGAAGTTGCCTTGGAACAATTTCACATTACCCGCTTAATAAATCCTGCTTTCAATATACGTGTCGGACATATGATTGTTCCAGTGGGACTAACAAATACACATCATGAACCAACTTTCTTCTTCGGAACTTCGCGTCCGGAAGGAGAAACAACCATTCTGCCATCCACGTGGCATGAGACAGGTTTAGCCTTTTTCGGTTCTTTTGGAAAAGGACATGCCAGTTTCGATTACCAAGCGATGGTAGTTACCGGATTAAATGCTAACGGATTTGACCGAAACACGTGGATAGCCGGTGGTAAACAAGGTTTCTTTGAAGAGGATAACTTTACTTCACCAGCTTACGTTGCCCGCTTAGATTATAAAGGAGTACCTGGTTTACGTGTAGGAGCATCATTCTATTACTGTGTAAATGCAGGTTCTAATTCTGATAAAGCTGCTACATATTCAAAAATCGGCAGTATTCCAGTAAGGATTTATACAGCAGATGCACAATACATTAATAAATATGTTACTGCACGTGGAAATATTGTATATGGTAATTTAGGAAATTCTGCTGCACTTAGCGGGAAAAATACCCAGTTATCTAACTTATCTCCATATAGCCGCATCACCCCGATAGCAAAAAATGCTGTAAGTTATGCTGGGGAAGTTGGAGTCAATATCAGGTCAATATTCAATAATAGCAAAATTCCGGTTATTTATCCTTTTGCCCGTTATGAATATTACAATCCACAAGAAAAAGGTGAAAAAAGACAAACAATGGATAAACGTAATCAGGTCAGCATGTGGACAGCCGGCTTAAATTGGTATGCTTTACCCAACCTAGTCATTAAAGCCGATTATACAACACGTAAAATAGGGACAAGCAAAATATTTGGTAAAGGGCGCTATAATAGCGAAAATGAATTTGCCATCGGTATTGCATACATTGGCTGGTTTATAAAAAAATAAGTATATATTAACAATTTAATTTTACATAAACATGAGAAAGAATATCTTTTATACTGCAATACTTATTGCAGGATTGACTTTTACAACTACAGCTTGTAGTAATGATGATGATAATGATACACAATCTCCCATAGATCTGGAATGTACGCAAAATAATGTGGCGTCCTGGGGTAACTATATGAAAGTGGTAGCTACTCTTCTAAAAAATGATGCAGCTAACCTATATTCAGATTGGAATAATAGTTATGAGGGTGGAGATAGTTATGCTGAAATATTCAAGAAACATAACAGTACAACTTTCTCAAGTGCATTGAACTGTGTCCAGCAAATTATTGACGGTTGTTACGATATTGCCAATGAAGTCGGTACACAGAAAATCGGTGACCCATACGAAAAATATGAAGCAGGAAATATCAGCGGAGCATTATATGCTGTTGAGTCTTGGTACAGTTGGCATTCGCGTGAAGACTATTCAAATAATATACTTTCTATCCGTAATGCATACTATGGAACTAGAGATGGTAGTATTAACGATAATTCAATATCAAAGATTCTTGCCAACAACGGTTACTCAGAATTGAATAATCAAATGATAGCAGCCATCAATAAAGCTTATGATACTATTTTGGATATTCCGCAACCTTTTCGTAATAACATTAATAGTTCTGAAGCTGAAGTCGCTATGGAAGCTTGCGCAGAACTTGCCAATTTATTAACCAATACATTAAAACCCACCATCACTAATAACTCAACTCTTAATAGTAACAGTACTTTAGATCCTATAGTTAAACAATATGTAGATGTTGTCGTATTGCCTACATATTTGGACTTAAAGAATGAAACTGAAGCACTCTATCAAACAGTAAGTACCTTCCAAGCTAATCCTAGTAACGCAGCATTCACTACAGCTGCTCTTGCTTGGGTAAATGCACGTGTTCCATGGGAAAGAAGTGAAGCCTTCTTATTTGGTCCTGTTGCTTCAAAAGGTCTTGATCCAAATATGGATAGCTGGCCTTTAGACCAGGATGCTATTGTTAATATTTTAAATTCTGGGAATTATGCAGACCTGGAATGGAGTGGTGACTACGATGAAGATAATGAAGATATCGCAGCAGCTCAAAATGTACGTGGCTTCCACACATTAGAATATTTGCTTTTTAAAGATGGTAAAGCACGTACCATCAAATAAGTTTATCTCATAAATAACCTCAAGAAGTAAAGGTGAGATTGAAAAATCTTCCTTTACTTCTTTGGTATGTTCAAGTATATTATCTCAATCTATGACAATGAAAATGAATTCTTTATTAAAATATTCATTTCCTATCTTTTTCCTGTTAGCATGTAGTGCTTGCACCGAAGAAGGAATTGATGTTTTAGAAATAGAAGTTCCTGAAGGCTATGCATTATCAGCCGGTACGGCAACTAATTTTCTAAACTCTTCCTTTGCCTATGACACTCCTGCTGACTGGATCTCAGGCAGCTACGACAGTCGTTTCAATTCTGGTGATAAGCTTTATGATGATGTCCGTACAAGTAGTAATGGCACTGGAGGAGGATTAGGTCCGGTATATGCCGGTTATTCTTGCGGAAGTTGCCACCGAAATGCCGGTCGCACCAAACCAACACTTTGGAGTGAAGGTGGTTCAGGAAACTATGGATTCTCCTCAATGTTAGTTTATATTTCACGCAAAAATGGTGCATTTTTCCAAGATTATGGACGAGTTCTTCACGATCAGGCTATTTATGGGGTTGATCCGGAAGGAAAGCTTTCTGTTACCTATACTGAAGAAACCTTCACCTTCCCGGACGGTGAGGAATATAAACTTTGCAAGCCCAATTACACAATCACTCAATGGTATGCAGATGAAATAAAACCAGAAGACCTTTTCTGTACGGTACGTATTCCTCTACGCCATGTAGGTATGGGACAAATGATGGCATTAGATCCTATCGAAATAGAAGCTCTAGCTGCAAAAAGTAATTATCCAGAGTACGGTATCAGTGGACGCTGTAATTACATCACAGAACGGGGCGTTAGATGTTTAGGCCTTTCCGGCAACAAAGCCCAACATGCTGATTTAACGGTTGAACTTGGTTTTTCTAGTGACATGGGAGTCACTAACAGTCGCTATCCGGAGGAAATTTGCGAAGGACAAACCCAAGTAAATCAAGGTAGTATGATGGGCCTTTCTTACGATCAGCTGGATGTCAGCACGAAAGAGATGGAAGATGTGGACCTTTATATGCAATCTTTAAGCGTGCCGGCACGCCGCAATGTGAATGATCCTCAGGTAATCAAAGGTGAACAAAAGTTCTACGAAGCCAAATGCCATCTTTGTCATGTGACTACACTTCACACCAAAACACGTGGAACGGCTTTATTGAATGGTACTCAACTACCATGGTTAGGCGGGCAAACCATCCACCCTTATTCAGACTTCCTGCTACATGATATGGGAACTGAAATTATGGGAGTCGGGTTGAACGATAATTATGTAAGTGGTCTGGCACGAGGAAATGAATGGCGAACCACTCCTCTCTGGGGAATCGGATTACAAGAGAAAGTTAATGGGCATACCTACTTTTTGCATGACGGACGTGCTAGAAATTTAGTAGAAGCTATTATGTGGCACGGAGGAGAAGGAGAAGCGTCCAAAAATATTTTCAAAAATATGAGTAAAGAAGACCGCGACGCACTTATCGCATTTATAAATTCACTTTAAATTTAAAACAGAATAATATTATTATGAATAAAATAATAACTGCCGTTATATTGTCGCTCATGCCTTTCACTGCAATAATGGCTCAACATGAAGAAGATACGGAAAACGGTGTAGTTTCATTAGCAGGAAGAGAAGGTTTTACCATTGAGACTAAAAAAGGAGATTTTGTATTCAAGCCCTATTTACTCGTACAGACAAGTGCCAACTTCAACTTTTATGATGATGAAGGACTGGATAAAGCTTACAATCAAGATAATGTAGCTAATTCAGGTTTCTCCATACCCTATGCAGTTTTAGGATTTACCGGTAAGGCATTTGGAAAAGTATCTTTCAATCTTTCCATGAATGCTGCTGTCAGTGGGGCGGCATTACTCCAACAAGCTTGGTTTGACGTACAACTAAAAGAGCAATTTGCCATTCGTGTCGGGAAATTCAAGACTCCATTTTCACATGCTTATTTGACGACATTAGGGGAAACATTGTTACCTTCACTCCCTGTATCTCTGACAGCATCTACCATTCTCCCCTATTCTCTGAATGCCGTAACACCCAACATTGGTACAGGTTTCGACTTAGGTGTAGAAGTTCATGGATTAGTTGCTGATAAATTCGGCTATGAAATTGGTATATTTAATGGTACGGGAGCTTCAGTAAATACAGCTACTAAAACATTTAGTGACGATTGGCATATTCCATCCTTATTATACGCCGGTCGCTTTACTTATATGCCCAAAGGAGTATTGCCGGCGACTCAAGGAAATCCAAATCGTTTGCATGAGGATAAAATCATATTTGGCGTTTCTACATCTCTCAATGTAGAAAGTGAAAATGAAAGTACTAATGATTTTCGCGCAGGTCTTGAATTTGCTATGTTAAAGAATAAACTTTATCTAGGAGCCGAGATGTACTATATGCATGTAGGCTTTACCAAACGTCAAAAGATAGCCGAGTCATACGATTATTTAGGTGGTTATGTTCAAGGTGGTTATTTTGTAGCTCCACGTTTGCAAGCAGCTCTACGCTATGATTTCTTCAACCGTAATGGATTGGATACAAACGGTTTTTTGAATATGCCTGCCATAGGAGTGAATTATTTCTTCAAGAATTGCAACTTGAAGATGCAAGCAATGTATCAATATATTGCCCGTACAGGTCATGATACACAACTCGACCGGGATAATGACGACTTAGGTTTAGCTATGCATTCAGGAGTTATTATGCTTCAATATACTTTCTAAAAGATAGAAAAATGTTATATATAAGAAAATATACAATTCCAATCTTTATTCTTACCTTGATTGCCATGGTCATTAGTTCATGTGATGACGGACGGATTTATGAAAAAACAGTTCATATTCCCCGAGAAGGACGTACCTTGAAATTGACCGGTAAGATTAATGGGATAGATAAATGGACTAGCGACTATAGTATAGTAGTGGCAGGCTTTGATGATGAGAACAAGTATGCCATTATATCAAAGATAGTCTCCACTTCGGTAGGAGAAGACAACAATATTCAAGTAATCATGGCAGGTATTAGTGATGATGTAACGAAAGTAGAACTATGTGCTATTGACAGGTTAAGAAGACGTGTGGTAACATTCTGCTCGATAAATAGCAGTACTGCAGAAGCAGATACGATCAGAATGGATGTAGGTACTATTGATGTCAGTATGTACCATGCGATTCAAACTAACATTTTCACCGCCAATTGTATCGGTTGCCATGGTGAAAGTACTGAAGCAGCAGCCCAACTACATCTGACAGAAAGAGCAAGTTACAATGCTTTGGTTAATCAACCTTCAATAATTGATGGGAATATGTTAAGAGTAAAGCCTAACAATGCGCAGGAGAGCTTTTTACATCTTATATTAAATAGCAATGATTATTCACATCACCCTCATGTAGATATACTTCCCGCCAAAACCAAAACCGAATTATTAGAACTTATCGATAATTGGATTGACGGTGGTGCACAATAGCAACCAGTTATAAAAAAATCATATGGACAACAATAAACAACAAACTTTTTATTCAGAAAATACTTTAACCGAAATATTTAAATATGAAGTAAAAAACGGAGTTTCGGAATTTCACGTAATGATTCATGCTACTAATCCGAAGATTAGTTATGAGGAGCAATTAAATGCCATCATAGATACTTATTATCGGTTACGTGAAAAAGAATTGTATGAAGCAACAGCTGTTTTCAAACGTTACTTCCTTAGTGATGCTTCCAATCAAGCGGACACTTTATTGGCTTTAATGGCAGAAAACACAGATTGTGCGCTCTCCATTGTAGAACAACCACCATTGAATGGAACAAAAATCGCATTATGGATTTATCTCCAAACCAATGTACAGACGCGGGTACTTCACAATGGTTTGTTTGAAGTTAAGCATAATTCTTATCGTCATTTCTGGGGAGGTAATGCTTTCAATCGTGCTGCCAATTCAGAATACCAGACTCGCTTGTTATTGAATGACTATGTGATGCAACTCGTAGAACAAGGCTGCAAATTAGCAGACAATTGCATCCGTACTTGGTTTTTCGTACAAAATGTAGATGTTAATTATGCCGGAGTAGTAAAAGCACGGAATGAAGTTTTTGTCACTCAAAACCTGACAGAAAAGACACATTACATCTCCAGTACAGGAATCGGTGGACGTCATGCTGATCCTAAAGTTCTGGTCCAAATGGATACATATGCCGTTGATGGTTTAAAACCGGAACAGATTCATTTTCTCTATGCGTCGTCTCACCTAAATCCAACTTATGAATATGGTGTCAGTTTCGAACGCGGAACGTACGTAGATTACGGAGACCGACGTCAAGTGTTTATCTCCGGAACCGCAAGCATTAACAACAAAGGTGAAGTGGTATATCCCGGAGATATCCGCAAACAGACCCTACGAATGTGGGAAAATGTAGAAACTTTATTAAAAGAGGCGGAATGTACGTTCGATCATGTAGGACAGATGATCGTATATTTACGTGATATTGCAGATTATACAATTGTCAAAGAGATGTACGACCAACGTTTTCCCAATACTCCTAAAGTATTTGTTCATGCACCTGTATGTCGTCCCGGATGGCTAATCGAAATGGAGTGTATAGGAGTAAAAGTTTGTGAGAACAAAAAGTATGTCCCATTTTAATATTATTTAAAAATTACATCGTTGAAAGGGTTCATTGTTGTTTTATATACCTGTATCATAGTTCTACTTGCTGTTACCACTTTTGTGGAACAGCTAAAGGGGACAGATTTTGTAGAAAAGAATGTATATCATACGATCTGGTTTTGTTGTCTATGGGGAGCAATAGCCGCCATAGCGTTCATTGTTCTCATCCGACGTTCTCTATGGCACCGGCTTCCTTTATTGTTGTTTCATGGCTCCCTCTTAGTTATCTTGGTGGGGGCCATGATTACATTTGTCAGAGGCAAAAAAGGATATATTCATTTACGACCGGGAATAACAGAATGTAGTTTTCAAGAAAAGGAAAGCAAAAATCATATCAATTTACCGTTTACAATACGTCTGGACAGTTTTCAGATAGAATATTATCCGGGTACGGAAGCACCTGCTGATTATGTCACTCATTTCACCTATTCTCTTCCGGGAGAACAGGTTTCAATGCAAGAATCGATCTCTATGAACCATATATTCACTTTACAAGGTTATCGTTTTTACCAGTCCTCGTTTGATGATGATAAGCAAGGGAGTTGGTTGTCTGTAAATTATGATCCATGGGGAACTGGGGTAACATATATTGGGTATATTTTACTTGGTCTTTCCATGATCTGTTTATTGTTCTCACGCAAAGGTGAATTTATCCAGCTTTTAAATCATCCTTTACTGAAAAAAGGAGGATTATTCGTAACATTTCTTTTCTGTATAATAGGAACCATGCAAGGACAAAAGAGAGTACTCCCTACTCTCACAAGAGCCCAAGCAGATAGCTTGGCCTATAAACAGGTAATATACAATGAACGAGTAGCTCCATTTAATACATTGGCTCGTGATTTTGTACAGAAACTCACAGGAAATTCAACTTACAAAGGTTTGACTCCCGAACAAGTATTAGGAGGATGGTTGCTTCACCCGGAAGTATGGAAAGACGAACCGATGATTTACATAAAAAGTACTGAACTCCGTCATTTACTAGGAATAAAAGCTCCTTATGTACGTCTAAGTGAATTATTTAACGGTTCCGTCTATCGTTTACAAGAATATTTTCAACAAGAGGAGAAACAAAGTAAATTATCAAAAGCGATTCAGGAAACAGACGAAAAGGTAGGCTTGATTCTTATGCTAACCAACGGAACAATAATTCGTCTGCTACCGGATGATGGCAGTGTAAAACCTCTTTCCAAAATGAAAATTGAGGCAGAAATACTTTATAACCGTATCCCTTTCAGCAAAATTCTTTTTATGATAAATTTATCATTAGGATTACTCTCCTTTCTAGGATTACTCTATTATTATTTGAAACCACCGTATTTTGTAACCGGTAAAAGAAGGTTATTACGCATCACAAATCTGTTTTTTTCCATTGCACTTTATACTACATTTTTATTTCATTTATCAGGTTATTGCCTGCGTTGGTATATTAGCGGACGTATTCCACTTAGCAATGGTTACGAAACAATGCAATTTATGGCACTTTGCATTCTTCTCGTATCTTGTCTGCTTCACCGTAAGTTTCCATATACCCTTCCATTCGGCTTCTTACTTTCCGGTTTCGCATTACTAGTTTCTTATTTGGGACAAATGAATCCACAAATCACTCCTTTAATGCCGGTACTCGTTTCTCCCTGGTTAAGCATTCATGTCTCACTGATCATGATGTCCTATGCCTTATTTGCATTTATCATGCTCAATGGGATACTTGTATTATGTATTCTGAAGAAAGATACTACCATTTCCGAATCCGCAAATAACGACGAACGTGTAGAACAATTGACTTTACTTAGTCGTCTGCTACTCTATCCGGCGACCTTCTTTTTAAGTGCAGGAATCTTTCTGGGTGCTGTTTGGGCAAATGTATCCTGGGGACGTTATTGGGCATGGGACCCTAAGGAAGTATGGGCTTTAATTACCTTTCTTGTATATGGCATAGCTTTTCATTCGCACAGCTTACACATATTCCGTAAACCTTTATTCTTTCATATCTATATGATTCTGGCTTTCCTGACAGTATTAATGACTTATTTTGGAGTAAATTATATTCTTGGTGGAATGCACAGCTATGCTAATAGTTGATATCATAACAACAATATAAGGTAATTAAATGCAGGAAGAGAGATCTTCTTTTCCTGCACAATCTGAACAAATTCCTTTTACCATATAATTAATACTCTCCATTATAAACCCTTCCGGTAAATCAATAACCGGAATTTGTATTCTCTTAAAACAGAATGTACGATGGCATTTTTCACAATAGAAATGTGTATGCATATCATCTACACTACATTCACACTCACTACTACAAACCTCATACTTCAAAGATCCGCTACCATCTTCAATACCATGTATCAGGTGACGGCTCAGAAACAAAGTTAAGGTACGAAAAATCGTTGATTTATCGACTGTATCTAATTTATCTTCCAAATCCGCCAATGAAACTGCATAAGGCACGTCCATCATCGCACGTAAAATCAAAATACGCATCGAGGTTGGTTTTATATTTTTCTTCTCCAGTCGCTCTATATAAACTTGATTCGATTCCATTTCTTTCATCATTTATTTTAGTAATTTTCCGATACGCATTGCATTGCAGATGGCTAAAAGTGCCACTCCGGAATCTGCAAATACAGCTTCCCACAATGTAGCAAGTCCACCTGTACCCAGAATAAGAATAATAATCTTAACTACAAATGCAAAGGTAATATTTTGCCAGACAATACGGCGAGTATATTTTCCAATTTTTATTGCTGTCGCCAGCTGAGAGGGATGATCATTTTGTATCACAACATCTGCTGTTTCAATAGCGACATCACTTCCTAGAGCTCCCATTGCCACTCCTACATCACTTAAAGCCAATACCGGAGCATCATTGATACCATCACCGACAAAAGCAACCTGACGTCCTTCCTGTTTCAATGTCTCCAAATGTTCCACTTTCCCACCGGGTAATAAATCACCATAAGCTTTATCAATTCCCAATTTCCGGGCAATACTCTGTACAAGAGCATCCTTATCTCCCGATAATATTTCGATTTGTCGGATTCCCAATTTCTTTAGATCCAGAATAGCTTGATGTGCATCTTCTTTCAGTTCATCTACTAATACAACATAACCTATATATTGTTGGTCACGAGCACACAAAATCAAACTTTCCGGTATAGAACGTAGCTCAATAGGGTACGTTATATGAAATTTATCCAGCAAGCGATAATTACCAACCACTACCTGCTGCCCGTCTATCTTTGTTTCCAAACCATAACCTGCCATTTCTCTTGAAAATTCGACTGGTAGGTTCGGAATATTTTCTTGTCTGGCATACTCTATCACAGCCTTTGCCATCGGATGATTACTTTGACTTTCTGCTGAAGCTATATACTGCAAAACCTCTTCTTCAGGCACGATTCCAATCACTTTATCCAATTTAAACTTCCCGGTAGTCAATGTTCCGGTTTTATCAAATACTACCGTATCAATTTTTGTTATGGCATCCAAATAATTTCCTCCTTTAAACAGGATACCTCTTCGAGAGGCTGCTCCAATACCTCCGAAATATCCTAACGGAATACTAACCACCAATGCACAAGGACATGCTATTACCAAGAATACTAATGCTTTATATAGCCATTCGGCAAATACATAACTAAATGTAGGTTGTAATAAGCTATAACAAAAAGGTAAAGCCATTATTAATAAAGCTATTCCTATGACTACAGGCGTGTAAATACGCGCTATCTTCCTCATAAAAACTTCAGTCGGAGCTTTACGCTCTGCTGCTTCCTCTACCATCTTCAATACACGTGATAAAGCACTCTGATCTGCCGTCCTGTTTACTGTCAGATGAATCATACGATCCGAAGGAATCATACCTGCCAATACCTCTTCTGATTGTTTTAATAAGCGGGGAACACTCTCCCCCGTTAAAGCAGCGGTATTCATAAGAACCGACTCATTCTGCAATGTACCGTCCAAAGGTACTCGTTCGCCTACCTTTATCTCAATCGTTTCTCCAATCTGCACTTCAGCAGGAGTTACAATTTGTAACTCACCTTCCCTTAATACAGAAGCTGTCTGAGGACGCATATCCAATAAAGCACGAATATTATCACGTGCCTTATCAACTGCACTATCCTGCAATTTCTCACCAACCGCATAAAACAACATTACAGCAACTCCTTCCGGATATTCACCTATAATAAAGGCACCAATAGCAGCAAGACTCATTAACATAAACTCATTGGCAAAATCCTTCTCTTTCAATGACTCTAACGCTTCTTTAAGAACAGGAAACCCTACAGGTAATATTGCGATGAAATACCAGATTAATCTAACATATTCTGCGGCAAACCAACTTTGTTCAAAATGAGAAGCTAAAATCCCGCCTATCAACATCAAGAACGAGAAGCATTCATAACGATATTCTTTCATATTCATATTTTCTTTGATGACAAAAGTAGTGAGAATTAAATGCAAACTAGTTGCAAAATTACCATTCTCATTATTTATTGTGACTTATTCTTCTCATCATACCTATTCAAGAAAATTTATATTTATAAATATGGATAATATAAAAGTATCAGACTTACGCAAATGAACTAAAGCAACATTATTCAGCATTTATAGCTCTTGCTATTCCATACAAATCCATATAATTGTATATATGAGATAATAACCGTCCATCAAGAAATATAGCTGGTGCATAGTTTATTTTATTTTGTTGGTTGAATTCATATAAAATATCTATTTCCTTCTTACAGTCATATTGAGTGTATAAAGTAGGATAAGCTTTTTGCAACGCATCAAGTGTCTTTTCCGGCAGAGCATACCAAGTATCCAACACATTAAAGAACTCATTTTTACTCAAGTTTCTATAATAACAGATAAAATTACGAGTGATGATATTTGTCTCATCATTAGAACTATTAGGATTAAGAGCAAAAATTAACCGATAATGAAGATTGGGATAAATCTCCATTAAACGTCCCAACTCTTTTACTGCCTTTCCACAATGCGAACATCCTACGCTAATGTAGAGAATAATTTCATGAGAAGATTGAGGATCTCCCCACGTAAGCCCTATATTTTTAGTTTCATAGTTAGTCTCAGAAAGCTGACTACGTATAATTGGGACATTATATTTTATACGAGCCATTTGCCTTTCTTCCAAATATGGATCGATTACTTTTTTTGTTTTACTGATATAGAATACAACGGCTATACATGTCAAAAGTAATAAAGCTACCAATAACGATTCAATAATTGGAAATATATTACACAGAGGAAGAATAAAATAAAGAATTACATATTTTAACATAAAGCTCTAAAGCAGCCAAAGGAGAATAAGAGAGGTTGGAACGTAAACAGTTGGGAATGAGCAGATTTGCACAAAGTTGCCAAATCGACATAAAGCAAGCGAGTGAGGAATATTGAAGTAGTTCAGTTACTAAATCGTGAGCCACAGTTACCTATGCAAAGCAGGTAACAATACGGAAAGGCAACTTTGTGCATCAACGGATTTTATTGCACTGATTCTCAATGTTTTGCGTATCAAGGAACGCTTACAAAATGATTATATTTGCACACTCAAAATGTAAGCGTTATGAAAATCGAAAAATTCAAGGTGTTGCTCTACCTAAAAAAGAGCGGAATGGACAAGAATGGAAAAGCTCCCATCATGGGACGCATCACGGTGAACAGGACTATGGCGCAGTTCTCCTGCAAGTTGTCTTGCACTCCATCGCTTTGGAATCCTCGTGCCAGCCGATTGGAGGGCAAGAGCAAGGAAGCCGTGGAGACCAACAAGGACATCGGGCAGTTGTTGCTTTCCATCCAAAAGGCATTCGATGTGCTTGTGGAAAAGAGAACGGACTTCGAGGCTAAGGATGTCAAGGAGGCTTTGCAGGGCAGCGTCAAGACACAGACCACCCTTCTCTCCTTCGTGGACGAGCATATCAGTGAACTCAGCACCCATGAGGGCATCGATATGTCGAAGAGCAGTGTCTGGACTTACAGAAAGATTCGCAAGAATCTCGCTGAGTTCATCGGGGAGAAGTATAGGTTGACTGATTTGGCTTTCGGACAGCTGACCGAGCCTTTCATCAGTGACTTTCACCATTACCTGCTTGACGAGAAAGGCTTTTCATCAGGAACCATCACCATCTATGTGTCACTCTTCAAGAAGATGTGCCGCATCGCCTTTGAGCGAGGCTTGTGCAAGAACCTGCTGTTCGCCCATTATCGGGTTGGCACTCCAAGGGTTACGACACCCAAGGCTCTCAGCATGCCTGATTTCATAAAAATCCGTGATGTGGAACTACCCGAAGACAAGCCGAGACTATCCGTTAGTCGTGACCTGTTTCTTTTCGCCTGCTATGCAGGAACAGCCTTCATAGACACCGTTTCCATCACGAAAGCCAATGTCAAGGTGTTGGAGGATGGCGACAAATGGCTCATCTATAACCGCAAGAAGACCGGAACACTTGCCAGGGTGAAACTCCTGCCCGAAGCATTGGAGCTGATGGCGAAATACGAGGACGGGGCAAGAGATACCCTTTTCCCATTGCTGAGCACGAATCGTGTTCGTATCGATCTCATCACCATCTGCAAGTTGGCGGAAACTAGCAAGACCTATTCCTACCATTCGGGACGACACTCGTTCGCCAGCCTCATTACGCTGGAGGCTGGTGTGCCGATGGAGACCATCTGCAAGATGCTCGGTCACAAGGATGTGAAGATGACGCAGCGGTATGCGAGAGTGACCCAAAAGAAGCTGTTTGAGGACATGGACAAGTTCATCGCTGCAACCGAGAAGGACTTTATTCTCGCATTATGAACAAGGCTTTCAACTTTTCTTTTTACAGTTTCAACTACATTATTATATTATAAGGACAACAACTATGAGCAGAAGTACATTTTCAATTTTGCCTTACATCAACAGACAGAAGGTGAAGGCAGACGGAACAGCCAACATACTTTGCCGCATCACCGTTGACGGAAAAAGCGCAGCCATTTCCACAGGCATATCCTGTACCCCACAGGAGTGGAACGCCAAGAAGGGAGAGGTACGGAACGCAAGGGACAACGGACGATTGGCAAGTTTCCTTGCTGAGGTCAAGGATAAATACAACTCACTTCTTACCGCCAATGGCATCATCACCGTGGAAATGCTGAAGGCTGTGTTGAAGGACAAGGACACGACAGGAAGGTTCTTGCTGAACTTTGGTGATACCATCGTGGAATGGTATCGAACCTCAAAAGCCAGACAGACCTTTCTGCACAAGCGGACATGGCAGAAGAACCTGAGAGCCTTTGTCCATTCGTTGGAGAAGGACGACATCGCCTTTGAGGACATAGACGAGAATTTCGGGGAGGAATACAAGCTATTCCTGAAACGAGACCAGGGACGCATCGACAGCTACGTGAACCATTGCCTTCTCTGGCTGAACATGTTGATGTACAAGGCAGTGGACAGGAGCATTATCCGCTTCAATCCCATAGCCAAGATAGGGTATGAGAAGAAGGCAGCCCCGAAGATGACCCATATCAGCAAGGCAGACTTCATCAAGATGCTCTCTACCCCGATGGCTGACGAGCGAACGGAGCTTGCACGCAGATGTTTCATTTTTGCCTCGCTCACCTCCTTATCCTATATAGATGTAAAGAAACTGTACCCTCACCATATCAGTGAGAACTCCGAGGGTAGGAAGTTCATCCGCAAGGAAAGAGAGAAGACAGGCGTGGAGTTCTTCGTGCCACTCCATCCGATAGCCGATAAGATTCTTTCGCTCTACAATACCACGGACGACAGCAAGCCTGTTTTTCCACTGGGTGAGAAGAAAGACATCTATCTTGATGTGCATACCCTTGGAATGGTGCTTGGCATAAGTAATAAGTTGGGATTCCACGCCAGCCGCCATACATTCGGAGTCTTGATGCTCAACGAGGACATTCCCATCGGCAGCATAGCCAAGATGATGGGACACGCAGACATTACAAGCACACAGGTCTATGCGCAGGTGACGGAGCAGAAGATTTCAAATGACATGGATAAGCTTATTGCCAAGCGAGAAAGGAACAAAAATCCAATGGCATAGACCTGCCATAAAGCAACGTTCCTTGGAGGCTTTGCGCCTCCAGCCACTTGGGCGAACCACCGCAGTGTGTTTTAGCATGGTATTAGATTTATACAGGTAACACAAATGATACCCGGCAAACACGACCAACTCGGTATAGCCAATAAAACGAGGCGACAACCTATAACAGCCACGCTCGGTAAGTTATACGTTGTCGCCTTGTTCATTTCACACACTCATCAAGGACATTCTCCTACACACTTTTCATTCTGTACGCTTCACGATAGTTAGCCATCAGAATCTTCTGAATGTCGGACTCGCGGTAGAGAATCTTTCCGCCAAGCTGGATATACGGGATGACACCGTTGTTTCGGTAGTCCTGCAGGGTTCTTCGGCTCAGTTGCAGCCTGGCGCAAAGCTCCTTGTCCGTCATGAAGCGCTCACCGTCAAGCATGGGGCGGTAGTTCATCACGGCACGTTCAAAATTGTCAACCATTCGGTTGAGGTGGTTCACGATGTGGTTCATCCACTCGCTGTTTCTTGTCATTACTTCATTGCTCATAGTTGTCTCGTTTTATTGTTGATACTTACGTTACTCGTTTTACTTGCTGCATTGGATAAAGTGGCTGTTGTATATTGACAGCCTAACCTGTGCGCTTGCGAAAGCGCATGTCCTTTTTCTTGTCCTCCACTACTGCTACGATAGCCATCACGTCCTCCGGCTTGTAGTAGGTCTTGTGGCTGATTTGCGTATAAGCCAAAGTTCCGTTGTCCCGAAGCGTCTGCACTGTCCGTGGGCAGATGTTGAGCGTCTGACACACGTCCTGCGTGTCGAGCCACTTGTTCATGGTCTTGTCCTCACTGCGCTCACGGATTCTGTCCATGCGCTTCACGAAGTTCTCCAACTGGGCATCAAGATAGTTGAATGCCTCTTCCTCGAATACGATGAATCCCATACTTTTCTTTTTTCTAAGTTAATACCATGTTATATGTCGCAAAGCTCCACGCATATGCTGTGCTCCACGCTTGTGGGTGCAAAGATAAGGCACGGCAATCTAAAAACAAGCGTTTTCAATTTCTGTGGCAGTATGTTGCCGGGGTTTGCCGACTTCAACGCCAAAAACAACAAGAAAAACTTGCACGACTGCAACGAATACATGAACAATGATGAGTTGAGAAATACGTTGAAGTTCTCACAACTATCTCGGTATGCAAATAAGCAAGCCACAACTAAATTGCCACGTTACACCCAATCAGTTGCATGGCTGCACTCAGTACACTTACTTTGCACCCGACAATCGGTCAATGGTGCAAACAGTGACCACTATACTAACAAATAAAACAGCATAAGCTATGGCAAGAACAAAAGAAACGAAAATGTCTCCTGAACAGCAGGAGAAAATGACACAGGAGGTGGTGGCTTCGCTTCAATCATCCACTTATGGTAAAGACTATGCCCAAGAACATAGCTCTTTCTTTGAAGAGGTGGAGAACTCCGATTTAGAAGTTGTGACAGAGAATGTGGCTGCAACAACCTCCTGTATGGAGGACGAGCTAACGAACGAAGCTCTATCGCCACCGAATCCGCAGAAGCGCATCAGTGGCAAGTAGCGCAAGGCGACATTAGAGGAGTATCAGCAGACCTTCCTCCAAGTTCCAAGGATTGACGACCGCAAGCCAGTCTTCGTCAGTTCCGATGTACGAGACCGTCTTGATCGTGTCGTCCGCATCCTCGGAGGGAGGCGCATGAGCGTATCGGGCATCATCGAGAACATCGTGCGCCACCACCTAAGCCTTTATGAAGAGGACTTCGAGGCTTGGCGCAAATTGTGAGAATTAAGGTCTGCGACCTTGGACGTGGATAGCTGAAAAGCGGTAGTTCCAACTAACGTGTTATGAGAGGGAGCGAGGTTATGTTTTGGGAACCCCAAAACGCCTCGCTCCACCATGAGGGCGGAGGAATTTTGCTCCCGACGGTCGCAGAAAGTGAGTGTACCAACTGTAAACAGTATATCGAATGACAAACGTACAGGAACAGAACAGGAAAAAGGGCGGAAGACCGCCTACAGGCAGGGTTCGCAAGTTGTCGAAGTCTGTCACGGTGAAGTTCTCAAAGCCAAGCTACGAGGCATTGAAACTGAGGGCAAGAAAAGCCAATCGCAAGTTGGCGGAGTATATCCGTGAGTCAGCCTTGAATGGCGAGGTGGTCAGCGGACACAATGCAGAGACGGTAGCCATTGCCAAGAACCTCATCGGTATGGCGAACAACCTCAACCAACTTGCCAAGCTGTCGCATCAGAGAGGTTTCCATGAAACCCATGTATATGTGGTGGACTTGTTGAGAAGATTAAAAGAAATCCTTGGCGAGTATCGCCAAGCAAGTCCAAAATCGAAGCCATGCGGAATAGGCAGAAAGGAGGATGCCACATGATAGGCAAGCTAAAGAAGGGCAGCTCATTTGCTGGTTGCATCCGCTATGTTACAGGCAAGGACGAGGCGAAAATCCTTGCCTCTGATGGTGTGTTACTCGGCACGAATACCGAGATGACGCAAAGTTTCGAGCTACAAAGGCAACTAAATCCAAGGATTAAGAAGCCTGTGGGGCACATAGCTTTGAGCTTCAAGCCCGAGGACAAGCCACGTTTGACGGATGATTTCATGGCTAAGATAGCCCTTGAATACATGCAAATGATGGGTATCAACGATACCCAATTCATTATCGTAAGGCATCACAACACGGACAATCCACATTGTCATATCGTGTATAACCGCATCAACAATGAGGGCAAACTCATATCAGACGCCCACGATTACAGGCGTAATGAGCAAGTGACCAAGGCTCTAAAATCCAAGGATGGATTGACTTACGGAACGGACAAGAGCAAGACTAACACTCGCAAATTGCGCAATGCAGAGCGTGCAAAATACGAGATTCACAATGCAGTCAAAGATGCCTTAAAAGTTGCAGATAGCTGGCAGAAGTTCAAGAATGAACTTGCAAAACGAGGTGTTCTCTTGGAGTTAGTCTATAAGGACAAGGAGCGAACCAAGGTGCAAGGCATCCGATTCTGCAAGGACGGATATAGTTTCAAGGGTACGCAAATTAGCCGAGGCTATAGCTTTGGCAAGCTGAATGCAAGGTTTGAGGGAATGGAGAACCATGTATCACCAAAATCCAGCTCTACTCTGCAATACGAGCAAGGCTATCACAAGAGCAACCATGAGCCATCTATGTCGGATAGCAGCCAAGATCCTTGGGACGGCATTTCTTCCATTGGACTTTTTGCTTCTGCCAACGCTCAGACCTTCGAGTCTTTCCCAGAGGACGAATCATCCAAGAAGAAAAAGAAGAAACGCAGAAGAGGCTTTAGCCTTTGATGCAAGTTACAAACCATTCAAACAACAAAAGTAATATACAATGAAAGAAGAACTATTGGAAGCCATCTACGGCACAGTTGAGAGATTGGAGCAGAAAGTCGATGAACTTTCTGTCTCCACAAAGAACGCAGGAGCGGAAACCGTTCCTGCAAGTAATGACATAACCAAGTTGGATAAGTCAATCAATGCGATGTTTATCAAAGAAGAGGAAGTCAGAGATAAAATATCCAAATTAAGAGATGCCATTATCGTTTTTGCTGACCTTATTAAGGTTGAACTTGGCAAAAATGAGCAGCGAAGCAAGTTCTTGGTTGATGCTGTCAAGCAGATGAAACAAGAGCATACTGTCACCTCAAAGGCATTGCAAGATAAACTTGAATTGATGAACAAATCACCTCAAAAGAAGGTTGTAACCCATCACTTCGAGCCAACCTCAAAGAATGTTCTTCTTTTCATTGGTGGCTTGGCTCTATCCCTTGTCATTTCCATTTGGGGCAATCTCACCCAATGGCGAGATTACCAAGATTGGGAGGAGGCAGACTTGAAATATAGGGCATTGAAGATGGTGCTTTCTACTGATGACCCAAACATTCACTACATTGAAAAGTACTTCTCTATATGTCGAGACGAAAATGTTATAAATAATGTGAGGAATCGTGTTGCTGCTTACGAGGATTCTGTTCGCCACCATTATAAAATGATAGAAATGGCAACATACAAGGATAGTCTTACCAATTGCAAATTACTTGAAATTGAAGGTAAGAATATGCCTTGAAAAGCCAAATAAAGGACTTTTTCTTTATGTAACACAAATTTAATATTTCCGCAAATACGCTGTAATTTTCATTTAGTACCTTTGCAACGTCATGATTCCTTATATACTGAGGATTGATAAGAATATAATAGATTAAGCAATAAAAAATAATTATACAATGAATAATAAGGGGATTTTAACAACGGCCTTGTGCCTATCTGTTATGACCTCGACGATGGCACAGAGTATCACGGGAAAAGTAGTGGACACCAAGGGTGAGCCTTTGGCTTTCGCCAATGTGGTGCTCCTAAATCGGCAAGACTCCGCGTTCGTCAAGGGAGCGGTGAGTGGAGAGGATGGTAGCTTCTCAATAGACTCCATCTGCAATGGCGGAATCATCAAGGTAACATCCGTGGGCTACAAAACCATCTGCAAGGATTGCGAGGGTGAAAATGTGGGTGTCATCAAGATGGAAGAGGACAGCAAGATGCTCGGTGAAGTGGTGGTGAAATCATCACGCCCTGTTATTGCCATCAAGGGCAATGCCTTGGTTACTACTGTAGTTAATTCTCAACTGTCTCATGCAGGCACGGCAAATGACGTATTGCGCCAAGTGCCAATGGTCACAGGAAGAGATGGCAACTTCGAAGTGTTTGGCAAGGGTACACCACTTATCTATATCAATGGGCGTGTCGTACAAGACAAAAACGAGCTTGCACAACTCAACTCACAAGACATCAAGAATGTGGAAGTCATCACCAATCCTGGTGCCAAGTATGATGCTTCGGTCAAGTCTGTCATTCGTATTCGTACCAAACCATCGCAAGGTGAAGGCTTTGGTGGAACACTTCGTGCCCAAAATGGTTTCCGACACTATTTTTCGAGCATGGAGCAAGCAAACTTGAAATATCGTAAAGGAGGCTTGGAACTATTCTCCAATCTCAATTATTATACCGGCAAATTCTATAGCTATGGAGTCACGGACCTGGAAACGAAAGCTTCTACCAATTGGCTTCAGAACATAGAAAGCATCGGTCGTATGCGAAACAATGAGTTCTTCGGCAAGTTTGGATTGTCATGGATGCTCAATGAGCATCATTCCATTGGCGCTTATTATGTGAATGGAGTGGGACTGCAAAAGGAACATCCTGATTATAAAACCACTTCGTATGCAGATGGAACTCTGAAAGATATGGTTTCCACCGTAGGACTCAACAGGACACATGCCATGCCTAAGCATCATGCCAATATCTATTACAATGGAGAAGTGGGCAAACTTGGCGTTGACTTCAACATGGACTACATGTGGAGAAAAAAGCGCAAGACTTCCAATCTGTCGGAGATAAACCTCAACAATGAGGACAATTCGATTACATCCAATGGTATCGGGCACTCACGAATGTTTGCCGAGAAGCTGGTTTTGAGCTATCCTCTGTGGAAAGGACAACTTGAAGTGGGCAATGAGTACACCGCCTCACAGACATTGAATGATTTCAACATCAATATGGCTACTATCGGAAATAGCAACACCAAGAGCGATGAGAAAAACATGGCTGGTTTTCTCTCCATAGGTCAGCAGTTCGGAAAGGTTGCCGTAGAGGCAGGACTTCGTTACGAGCATGTCAACTTCAAATACACAGAAAATGGACAACTCAAAGAAGACCAAAGCAAGACTTACAACAACGTGTTCCCTTCTTTGGCTATTTCTACAGAGATTGGAAAAACGCAATTATCATTGAGCTACACAAGCAAGACTCAACGTCCATCATACGATGACCTTGACGGAACAGTCAGCTATGTCAATCGCTTGACCTTGGAAAGTGGCAATCCTTACCTATCCCCTATGAAGATTCATTCTGTTGAGTTGATGGGTGCATGGAAGCAATTCTTTGCAAAGGTTTCATACGAACATAGGAAGGATGCCTTTATCCAGACTACGAAATCTTATGGCGAGGATGGAGAGGTAAAGTTGCTGACCATGGAGAATACTCCAAAGATTGATGAACTACAAGCATTTGTTGGCGCACAATTTAAGGTTGGCATTTGGGAACCTAAAGTGAATGCAGGCATCATCAAACAGTGGTTCACTGGCGAATATATGGGTGAACGCAAATCCTTCAGCAATCCTTTGGGAATCGTGCAGTTCCAGAATGCCATCCATCTGCCTGGCGACATTTGGATGAATATCGATATGGAATGGAACAGTCGTGGCAACAAGGACAACATGAAGCTAAGTTCTTCCTCATACCTTAATACCAAGCTTTACAAAGCTTTCTGTAAGAACCGTTTCTCCGTGTCACTTGAAGCCAATGACATTTTCGACAAGAGCTACCGTGATGTAACATTCTACAACAAGGATGTCACACTTTGGCAAAATATGACAAGCGATAATCGTGCCTTGCTCTTGACATTACAGTATAACTTCAATACATCAAGAGACCGTTATAAGGGCAAGGGTGCAGGCAATGAAGAATTGAGTCGTTTCTAAAAATTAAAAGAGGTATCCGAAAATCTTTAAAAGAGTAGGAATATGATTTCAATAAAACGTTATGGCAGCAGGTGTTCGGATAGTCTATGTCCGAACACCTGCCGTTTGTTTTAGGATGCATATTGTGTTGCTAAGCATCAGATTTTACGCAAAAGTTCTAAATTCCATAAATTTCTCCTAGCGAGTTATGGGATATTTAGAAAATTATCGTATCTTTGTCCCCGAATTGAGGCGTTCTTTGCATATTGCAAAATACAGAAACGAGCAGAAGTCCGCTCGTTTCCATATTGTTACCTATATAATATAGGCAAACGACCAACTTCTTGATTTTCAATCAAAGTCCAATTTAGAGCGAGTTAGGGCATTTAACCATAAAATAAATACTATTGTACAGCAAAACAAGCACCACTTACGAATCAAAAATGCCTGGGTATACAGCGACCACAAAGTGAAAGGTAATGGCAACAATAAAAGCCACCATAAAGGCGATATCCAATGACTACTGATTGGAGCAATAGCTACCCAAAGAGTTACTGCAGAAAAATAGGCTATTCCCAGTTCTGCCCACGACAACCATCCGAAAAACTTAGAATAATTTGATCGAGTTACTTGGAAGCAATCTACATGTTTCCCAACTTTACAGAATCTCTGAGCTAAACGATTGATTTGAAATTTTTCCTGCTTTATGAGTGTATAAGCGATATAACATCCTGTCATATTTACAAAAAGTAGTATTAATTTGTACAGAATAGATATAGCAGTGTCATTCATCCATGAAAAATATACCAACGCAAATAGTAAAATCATATAGCTGCTCATAAAGGTATATTCAAATATCTTTTTTCTCAACCCTTTATCGTACTTTTCTTTGTAACTAGGCTCTCCTGCATCTACTATATCTTCGATAGCCAGTGCTATTCCTGACCACTCCTGCTCAAATGTTTCAATGTCATCGCTTATTTTTTTACCGAATGAGTCCTCTAAATAAACCTTTGAATCAGTCACTTGCGTAACCCACACAAATTCATTTTTTTTAATGCGCAACAACCGGTATATCTAAAGCTCTCAACTTTTCCAATGTGAGTTTCATTATGACATGCTTAACCTTCCAACTATCCAATGCATCTGATATACATTGCATAGATGGATACTCCGGATGAGTGAGTATAGTCTGTTCAATCGTATGTGTCGTTATTTTAATACCGTACGATTTAAGTAGTCTAGAAAGTAACTCGACTAAATAATTGGACATCGTTCTAAATTTTTAAATGAAATCAAACTTTTCATTGAGTAAAGAATTACGATTTCCTATTAACACTTATAAAAAATAAGTCGCTCGACAAATCATATTTTTACTCATAAGGAATATTTAATCTTTCAATTTTGCAATAATTACGATTGGATTATCATCTTCTTGTATATCTTTGAACAGCTGTTTGTATTTGGGGCTTAATTGATTCTTATATTTTATCAACTCTTCAGGATCAATATACGCAATCATCTCTTTGTTCTTATTTATGGAAACTGGAAAAAAACGAAGTGGAATGCCTGTTATTATATACCCTCGTGTTTTATAATCAGGAATCGAAGATATATAAACTTGGTTGCTCTTTTTATCATAATATCCACAGTAAGGGAATCTTGCTGACTTTACCGAAGACTCTGCTCCCTTCTTTAAATAGGAAAAATTAAACAATACATATAAGTTAGATTCGTATACAAAGTTTATAAAATACTTCCCTTTGTTATAACCTGATACCTCTTGATGGTAATAAGAAGGTTGCTTATCCCCTAATTTAAAGACAAGGTGAGGAGTCATCTTTTTTTCGTTTACACAAAAAATAGTATCATTAAAACCTGGTTCCTTAAAATAAGTCAAGTTGTTATAATAGTAAAATATTCCATTTTCAATTGAAAAGGAATTCATATGTTTTTCGTATTCAAGATAATTTGGATACTTCTTAATAACAGTTCCATCTTTTCTATATACGACTAATCGAACCTTATCCTTTCCTGTCCTATTACTACAAAAACTTACATAAGTATCATTTTTTATAAACCAAGGAGCACATACAGAAAGAAATTCAGAACTATTTTCAGATAAAGGTTTTTTCAAATTTGATTCCATTTTATTTGTTTCTATATTAATACATCTCCACCATTTTGATGTATACGCCCCAATACTTGCAAATAGAATCCCATTTTTTTCATCGAAGCCACATTTATGATAAATAAAGCCAGTATATTCGTCAGGACCCTGCCCCAAAGAACTTACTTCCCGAATAAAGGCTCCAGTTTCTCTATCAAACATATAGGCTCTTTGCAAAAAGCCTACCGCAATGATATATTTATCAGTCAAATAATAAGTACAATGCTTTTCGATAAGTCCATCTTTGTGCGTTTCCAAAGGTATTATTTTGACATCTTTAAATATTTCTTCGGCATTAGTCTCTTTAAATTTTGATTTTGTCAAATCCACACTTGTTACATTTTGAGCACTTGAAGTGAGAAATATCGTAAATGAAATTATTATAGTTAGCAATATCTTCATGAAATTTTCAATTATATATTAACAACCCTTTAATGCAAAATATTATTACATCAATCCATAACTAGGAAAATATATAAAACTGACTACATTTTTATTGGATTCCAATACTTAATCTGTAGTCAGTTCTACATTAATATTAGGGAACTTCACAACCACTTCCTTTTATTCATGATCAACACTGATGACAATTACAACGCAATCCACCCGCAGTCCACATTTGACAAAATGAAATTGCTAGTTCAAGCCCCATATAACATTCTGTCGTCCTAGCTAGTAAACTACCGTCAGAGTCATGATACTCATGACTACAAGCAAATTTAGGTTCTGATCCATATCCTCCAGCACCATATCCATCGGAACCATCCCCTCCGATATCTGTGCCGTATCCTCCAGTACCATACCCACCTATAATTTTTTTCAACTCACTTTTCTGAAGTATATTATCTTCACTAATATTCAGCTTATTCAACACCGACTTATCTAATTTTTTCATACAAAATAGTATTTTACTTTATTATAGACCCAGTGATTGTCTCTTTCTAAAAACCCCCAACATAATATTCTATTTTAAGAACTGACATTTTCCTCATCTTATAATTTCTCCCCATTCTGGAGGAATGCTGGAAGCCTACCAGAATGGGGATCACAACTGCCCTGATAAAATATAACAGCCGATGTAATAATCGACATTGCCTATTTAAAACTCTTGAGTATATATATGTAGTAAAACAAATCCCCAATAATAGAAATTTAAAGCGCATAACTATCTCCTTCATTTTATCTATTACGAAGAAACAAAAATTTACTTCAAATATGCAAACATTCCAATTCAACATAAACTTTATCATTTTTTTATAAAAATAACACATAAAACAAAACAAATAAGTCAATTCACATTTTTTAACCCCTATGATTACTACTTATTTACACACTAATTACTAAGTATTTAAATTAAAATCGCTATTATATATAACATTTTATATCATTAAGAAAAATCAATAAATTTACTTAATCCCATTATTTACAACCATTTCTTGACATAATCCAACATCCTAGGGCAGCTAATTTACTATTTACAGCCAATTCATCATAATAAGACGCTCGCAACTTCTTATCAACATAGTTCTCTATTAATTCAGATGAAATATTTTCAATAGGGTACAAGTCATATAGAAGCCACCACCACATATTATTATACAACATATCCATATTGACTTCTTCAGAATAATTAGTCATTTCTCTCAATACGCCTATTATTGGAAATTTTTCAATATCTAACACTTCAGAAAGATACTCTACATTCTGCCGAAACAATAAAATATCAATTTCATTATAATTATGTTGCTGGATAGACAGGGAAGAAAAATGCAAAATATCCATTAATATACATTGAATTTTATTCTTATCGGTTTCTAAAATAGCAAATAACCGAGCAAATACATATAGCATTGAATTAAGTAAAGACAATTCGGGAACTTTCTGAGTCCTTTTTTTGAAGTCCTCAATCAACCAAATAGCTTGCCCTATTACATCAACAATCCATTCACTTTCCATTTCGTTTCTACGGAAAGACATCCGAGACAATAAGTATATGCCTGAAGAATACAAAGTTATTGAAAACGGTGCTTCCCTCATCAAGGTATTTCTGACACCACGGAGAAGAATATCATCCATGTTTTTAAGAATATTATCATCGGGATCACTCTCTAAAAAACCATCTTTTAAAAGTTCTACTAATCCAAAACCAATACCTGCAAGTCCATCCATTGCACTGGAGGACATACCCGGTGTTAGCTGATCGAAAATTTCGTCCAGCAAATTGGAAGCTATCTCATCATAAATTTCAAAACCCGAATAGCGAGAATATTTATACAGAAAGAGACAAATCCCCATTTTACCATCAAACAAACCTGCAGGTTCTGTGTTAGCCAAGTTAGCAACAATTGTATTTGCAATGTTCCGAAGTGTTTTGTTCATAGTATATTTATATTTTCATTTTTATAATATCCCTGAATAATTGAATAAGCTGTGGCACATAATAATCAAAGCTAAACAGCTTTCTATTATGTAACATATTATCTGTCAATTGTTGCATCCTAATTCTGTCTTTCAATTTAGTTGATAGTTCTTGGGCATCTTTAAAAAATATTCCGATATCCAATTTAGTCGCAATATCTTGCGTAGCTACTATATGCCCAGTGTTGTTATAAAGTATAACCGGTAGGCCTGCTGACGCATACATACTAATCCTGGCAGGTATATTCATATCATCCCAAAGCATTTTCAGCTGATCTCCACTATTATTACTTTTCAAGCAATGCAACCATCCAGCATCATATTGTGAAAATTCTTTTGTCCAATTGTCAGCTGATACATGAGGATGAACATGAAAATGATTAGGAGCTGTCCGAAAACGCTGGATATTCTCCCTTGCCCGATCATTATAATAGTTCTCTGTATACAAATGAATATGAATATTATTATTCACAAATACCTTCAAATCCGTATCAGATATACCTATCATTCTTCCAGCAATTACGGTATGTATTTCGCCATCCTGAGCAGATAGTTTAGGCGAAAAATCATTTTTAAAATTATCCATTTTAGGTAAATCACCATCCATAACTAACGAAAGACCAGAAGTCGGAGGAAGGAATTGTTTAAACCATTCTTTTACCATATCATTCAAAAAGATTTTACCTGCAGCATGAGTATACAAATAAATCAATTTATCCCAGACACCATTACGAAGACAAACGGAGGGTCCCTCTTTAAAATGCCAAACGAAAGGGATATCAGGACATGCTCTCATCACATCATAGGCAAAAGCAACCGAACCAAAGTTCAACATACCATAAATGACATCGGGGTGAATCTCAGCAAACCCATCTTTCCAAGAACCTAAAGGGATATCTTCGATGTGCCCGAATGGTAAAGGTCCCACCGCTGAGAAACTAAATACCGGTGTGGGGAGCCATAAACCATAAAGTTGATGTCCTGCCTCCTCCAATGCGTATATACGTTCTGGATTATAAGCCAATTCTCCTAACAGAACTATCTTAAGGGAAGATTCACAAGATGATTGTTTTTCTCGAAAATTCGAATAAAGCTTCTCTTCGTCGATAAATTTATACTCGGAAACTCTCATTTTAACAGGAGACTTCACCTGATAGTAGTTTCTATATTATTTAAGCCCTCCTCCATATTTTTCACTAACAAAACGATGGCGTTGAGCTGGATGAGAAACCCAGGAGCAAGAAACTTCATTGGTCATGCCAAAGGTCCCTTCTCCAATCAATTTATACCAAAACATTGAATAGAGGTCCTCTGTTACCCACTCACTTCTTTCTACCCAGCGCTCTTCTGTTCTTTTGTGGGAAGTTTGTACTAATTGCAAACAATACCCTTTTCTAACTCCTTTACTTTCCGTATCGAAAGTAAAATGTAAAGTGTCAGGAAAATCATATCTCATCCCCGTATACACTAAAATCATATCATCATATTCCTCAAATTTCTTCTTGATACTTTCCAAATGATTCTCGTAATAAAAATCGTCCGAAGGAAGATAAGCAATATATTCATGTTTAGCGGCATTAAGACCTTGATTCAAAGCGCACCCCAAACCTAGATTACTATCGTTTTTTATATATACGATACGAGTATCAACCAATAAATCTGAAATAAACATTTCAGTTTCATCGGTACAACCATCATTTATTATAATTAGCTCCCAGTTCTGATAGGTTTGTCTATATAAACTCTGAATCGCTCTCCGAATAAATGAAGCCTGATTATAAGTAGGCATTATTATAGAAAAAGAAGTTTCCATAGTATTAAATTTATTGCAACACGAGCAAATATAAAAAAATAAATTAGATAATCCAAAGATAAACAATTAAATATTTGACAATAAAACGTTATAATAAGATTATTATAACAACCCTACAATAGGTTTTATAGTAAACAATAGCAATATACATTTTTACAATTTAAGCCATGTGCTTAAACTGTCTTCTTTAACGTAAGTTCGATATAATTCTTAGAATAACATCAGCTAGCTGTCCGTCATAGATAAATACCCGAGTCGCGGCGACCATAGAGAGGCAATAACATGATGGTTGATGATACGGATTATAAAAAGACAGGAAAGTGTATAGAGTACATCAGGCGTGTCCATTTCCATGTGGAGCATAAATCTGTTCTTGATTTCAAAACCCAGTTTATGGGTATAACCGGTGGTACAAGCTAGATACTTCTTGACTTTACGCTTCTTGGTGATAAAAGAAAGAAAGGTAATTAGGTATGAATGAAAAAGAACTTGAACATCCCTTCACTAAAAAACAGGGTGAGGAAGCGGCTGTCCAAGAACGTATCAATGAATATTCCATGAGCAAATTGCCAGCTCATCCTTAATCGTTCTCCAATATAATCTGCCATCCGTTATAAAGCGGTTCAATACCTATGAGACAATGGAGAAACTCTTTGAACAAGCAACTAAGGAACCGTTGGAACTCACGATTACTGAAAGGAGATGGGGAGCGATTTAAGAAGTAATCATAGCTATAGCAAACATCTTTGGTCTGACCAGTGAAGAGATATACGATGTAGTAATTTACAAATCTAATCAACTCGCTCATGTGTGGAGTATTTACAAATATTCAAAATAAAATGTCTGACCTGTGAAGGCTGGACATTTTATTTCATGCTACTTAAATTAATTTATTAATAGCTGATTTTCACCCCTAAAAAGAAACTTCTGGGCAACGAAGGACCATAAATGTAACCAGAATCCCTGTCAGGCCCCTTATCGAAATCATTCTGATAAGAATTAAAGATATTCTGTATACCGGCATTTACTTGTAAATCCATTGATTTATAAAGCTTGAAATCATAAGCAGCTTTCAAACTAATATCAAAGAAATCTTTGGTATCAACTGTAATCGGAGCATCCAGAAAACCCGGGACTGCCTCGTGAGGAATCAGCATAGAACCGGTATAAGTTCCTGAGAATGCAATAGACAAAGGCTTTATCGGAGTATAAATAGCAGTGAAATAGCCATAGGTATTTGGTGTACGCATCATTTTTCTTACTTTCGGCGCTTCCTTATTCCACTCGTGCGGTTCATCATAATGACTTTGCTGCAAAGTTACTCCAGCCTGAATCTGAAATTTATTCAGATAAGCCATTTTTCCCTCCAAAGTCATTCCCATTACTTGTGCACCGGGAGCATTATAACGTGTACGTTTTAGGATTCCATCTACTACTTCTCCATCTGTCAAGGCAAAAACATCTAATAACTTTGTATAGAATCCTTCTATCAAAAAATTCATCTGAAAAGCTCCGAAACGATGGTAAATATCAGCTGAAGCACTCAAACTATTAGATCTTTCTTCTTTCAGGTTATCTGCCAGCTCAATCATCGCTACATTGCCACCTACATTCTCAATATGTAAATCCTCATCAAACGCCTGAGGTGCCCGGAAACCGGAAGAGTAACTTACACGAAAATTTATATCCTTCGTCGGATTGAAACGTAAATTAGCACGAGGACTGAAAATTAGATGATCAATCAGATTATGTTTGTCAAAACGCCCGCCAATTAAGATTCCCCAATGATCGTTTTTCCATTCATTCTGCAAGAAAGCACTATAGATATCTACGTTCTGTTTAGTATACCTGTTGTATCCCCACATACGATCCTCCAAACGATCCTGATTAAGTTCAACTCCCGCTGTTAAGTCAGAAGGCATAAAAAGGCATTTATCAAACGTATAAATATATTGAGAACCTGCCATCCAATTTAAGTCTGTAGTATTTCCATAAGCATCTAAATCTTGTTTGCCTCCATAATAGCTATCCCGATCGATATGCTGAGCCGAAGCGAAAACATTGAAACGATGTTTCTCATTCGGAGAGAAATAATCATATTTTAATCCACCACCGTTAATAGAATGTTCGGTCTGCTCTGCAACATTTGCTTCATGAGGGGGACGATTTAGCAAATCTCCTCCTCTACGAAATTCTTCCATATGGTGATACTCAAATGTTAGTTTTGAGTAAATACTGGTTTTCAGGAAGGAACGAAATCCAACTGTTTGCCCATGCAGTTTGGGAATCTCCGAATAACCGTCACCATCATGATCATAGGCTGAACGATGACGATTCTGTCCAAAGATGTACAATCCGGCACGTCGATCGTCCGTTACAAGTGAAGCATTCAGAGCAGTGCTATTGTCAAACGCATCACCATCTCCAATACAGGTAATTGTATGCGACAGCATACCCGAGTTACGAATTGGTTCTTTGGTAATAATATTAATAGTACCGGCAATTGCTGATGAACCAAACAAAGCTGAACCTCCTCCACGCATTACTTCTACACGTTCTATCATACTAGCCGGAATCTGTTCAATGCCATATACACCGGAGAGAGCGCTAAATATAGGACGAGAATCTAGCAAAATTTGTGTATAAGGACCATCCAAACCATTGATACGTACTTGTTGAAATCCACAATTCTGACAATTCGATTCAACACGTACACCCGGTTGGAAGCTCAATCCCTGTGCTAACGTAGTAGAATTTGTATTCTCAAAGATTTTCAAATCAATTACATTTACTAATGTCGGAGCCAAACGACGAGTAGTTTCATTGCGATTAGCAGATACAACCACACCATCTAATGCTACCGCATCCTCTTCTATTTCAAAATCTTCTTCCAAAGTATGACCTTTCTTTAATGTTACGTTCCTAATGACTGTTTTATAACCAACAGAACTTACTTCAAGTACAAAGTTTCCTTCAGGAAGATTTTTCAAAAAATAGTGCCCGGTTACATCAGTAACTGTTCCAATAGTCGTCCCTTTTAATGTAATCGTAATGTAGGGTAAATGTTCTTTTGTTTTCTTATCAAGAATATGACCGATAATATTAGCATCCGATTTTCGCAGTTCAGGATATTCAGGGTGCTCATGATGAGCAGCTTGTCCTTCAAGGGCAGGCAATAATGCACAGCACAGACAGACAAGCGAAAAGATGTATTTTTTCATTTTTCGTTCGTTGTTCGTTTTCATTGAATATTAACATGAAAGTATAGATGATTAGTAACCTGTGCAAAAAACAGGTATTGTCATCTTTTATATCAAAAGGAACGAACAACTGGTGGTGCCCTAAGTGCTACCACCCCATGATAAGGTGCATGATGATGTGTCAGTAGCGGACGTTTCAGCAACAAACACAATAAAAAGGGAATAGAAAAAGGAACTAAGAAAAGAGTAGCAGCACCATCAGTTACCAAATGAGATAAAAGATGAATGGATAAAAATTCAACAGATGTATGGCTATGCGCTGTCCCTTTCTTAAAAGGATGTGAATGGACAATCGTTACCCCATTGACCACATGCATATGGGCAAAGAATGTAATGCTTGCCATGTACGAAATAAATAGTACCGGCAGAAAATAACGCATTATATGGAGTAACAATCGTTTCACTTCTTTATTTAAAAGTGGCAAAGATATAAACTATTTTTCTGACCACCAATCCTTAGTTTATGATGATTTAATATACTGCTGAAGCGATCACCTGGATAAATAAAATAAGAAATACCATAGCAATCGGATATACGGTTGCATAAGCTACGCTAGGGATGTTACTATCTACCATTGAATCGGCAGCAGCTAAACCCGGCGTACTAGTCATACCACCAGTAATCGTTCCCAATAAATCAAGAAGGCTAATCTTAAATACCAGACGACCTACAATGGCAGCAACCAACATTGGAATTAATGTGATAGCAGCTCCTACTCCGAACATTAATAATCCACTCTCTTGGAAAGTAGCTACCAGATTCTTTCCGGCAGAAGTACCAACTTCCGCAAGGAAAAGTAACAACCCTAACTGCCGTAGTAACTGATTGGCAGGGCCAGACATAGACCAGAGAATAGGACCTGTTTTACCAATAGCGCTCAGGAAAAGTGCTACCATCAATACGCCTCCGGTCAATCCTGGAGAAAATGACAGACTATCTGAGAAAGATATATTCAATTTACCGAATAATACGCCTAGTACAATACCCATTGCAATCGGAAAGAAATCCGTATCAGAAAGTTTTTTCACATCATTACCCAACAAACGAGCTATTCCTTTGATTCCCTCCTTTTCACCAACGATCATCAATTTATCACCAAACTTCAATGCCAAATCAGGAGAAGGAGATAAATCAATGCCACTTCGACGAACACGAGTCACTGTACAGCCAAAGTTTTTTTGCAGATTCAAATCCCCTAGCTGCTTGTTAATCATATCTTTTTTTGTGAGCAACAAAGACTCTATCTCCTGAGTCTTATCTAATGGAAGTTCACCTTCTTCACGCTCTCCAACCAGCAATGCCAATTGATTCAATGACTCATCACTGCCTACAGCCTGAATATAATCCCCTTCATGCAATACAGTGTATGCTGTAGGAATCGAGATTTCAGCTTTATGTTTAAGACGTGAAATAACAGCTCCTGTCATGGCTCGAGCATTAATTTGCATCAAGCTGCGATTAAATACATTTGAGTTAGTTATACGATAAATACAGGTTTTCAATTCGGGGAATTGTCCACGACGTTCTATTTCCAAACGACGTGCTTCCTTGTCCAAATCAACCTTCATCACTTTAGGGAGCAACTTCACAAACAAAATAACCCCAATAACCCCAAAGGGATAGGCTATACCATAGGCAATAGATGCCAATGGCGAATGGGTACTATCGATAGCTACAGCTAATCCTGGCGTACTGGTAAGTGCTCCCGCAATTAACCCTACAATACTCGGTGTGTCAATATTGAATGCATACTTCAATCCAAGTGCGGTCAGGCAGGCAGAACTTATAATAAGCATAGTAATGAGAATCAGCGTCTTTCCTTTACTGCGAAAAGAATCAAAGAAACCGGGACCCGCCTGAATTCCAATGGTAAAAATGAAAAGTACCAAACCAAAATTTCCCAGTTCTTTGGGAATAATAACGCCATAATGCCCGAAAAGAAGAGCAATAAAGATCACCGCCGACACATCAAGCGATAGCCCCTTAATCTTAATTCTTCCCAGCATAAAACCTAATGCAACGATCAGGAAGAGAGAAAAATAAGAGGACTGCAACAAGTCAATCAACATATTGTAAAAAGGTTAGTTAGTGTTAGGGCAGCAAAGGTACGGATTTATTTCAATCCTTACAACATTCCGTATCACAAGTAGTTCTCTCATCTTCTATTTCCAAAGTAGCGTGATGGATACCTGCTTGCTCCAAGACCATTTTTACAGAACATTTCACTTGCTCCATTTTAGCAATATCATTAATAACCAGATGGGCAGTTAATGCAGTTTAGGTCGTACTTAAAGCCCAAATATGAACGTGATGGGAACTTTTCACTCCCGGCTGTTCTAAGATAAGGTGCACTATCTTTTGAGAATCAAGACCTACTGGAACGCCATCTAATGATAAACGGAGACTGTCATGAAGTAACCCCCATGTAGAAATGACAATAATAACTGCAATCATCAATCCGATGATAGGATCGACAATACTCCAACCCGTATAAGCTATAACAAGTCCTGAAACAACTACTCCGACAGACACTAATGTATCTGCTGCCATGTGCAAATAAGCACCTTTTACATTTAAATCTTTCTCCTTATCTTTAAGAAATAGCCATGCTGTAACAGCATTGATAATTACTCCTACTCTGGCAGTCCAAGCAATGGCAGAGCCATCAACCGCCACTGGATGAAATAGTTTATCAATACTTTCAACAACAATAATCCCGACTGCCACCAGTAGAATAACTGCATTCAGCAAAGAAACAAGAACTGTACTCTTTTTATATCCATAGGTATAACGGCTATTGGGACTTACTCTTTGCAAACGGAAAGCGAGCATAGCCAATACCAGACTAGCCACATCCCCTAAATTATGTCCGGCATCCGAAAGTAACCCAAGTGAATTGTAGTAAAAGCCAACACTAAATTCTACAATAACAAAAGCTACATTAAGCACTATTCCTATAACGAAAGCTTTATTGAGTGAAGTCAGCTGATAATTATGTTCGTGGTGATGAGTTTCCATATCATATTATTTTTATTTATGAAAAACATCTATGCTTAAAATTAGTTCATGCCATTTATTAAAGTTATTACCGTTTTAAAACTAAGAAATTGACTTAAATCAAATCCTTTAAAAAGAATCGGGTTCCCTCATACTGCCAACTATTTTTTTAGTTACCTTTGTCTCCGTTTTTTGAAAAAAACTTCTAAACTCAGTCTGTATACTATGTTGTAACCAATAATTAATATGTTCAACTAAAAAGATAAAGAAAATGTCTACAGAAATATCTCCCAATATAGCAGTAACAGATAGTAGTCTAATATCAACAACTGCAATTGTACCACAGACAACAGATTCTGTTCTAAAAGCACAGAATACAATTACGACCAAGGCCTATAAAGTGATACCTCCACGTCGGAGCTTCGACGAACAACGCCCATTTGTTTTTTCTATAATAGGTTTTGCCATATTTTATATTTTGACTCTCGTAATCGGACGAATCATCAGAACCAGAATATTACATAACTCTTGATGTGCTATAATACAGTTCACTCAAAAACATAGAAAAACCACCAAAATGATCACTCATTCCGATGGTTTATCCCTTTTTAAACACCTTTAAACAAAATGAAAATATGTCTCGTTACTAAACAGAACTAACTAACCAATAGAGACATATTTCAAGGAGGCTGGTCACCACCAGCCTCTACTTCTATTTACCAAACCATATATTTAAAAAGTCTTATTTACGAGCCTCAGCAATATATCCAAGAGCTTCTTTACATTTTTCTGTTACATAAGCCCAATCTTCTGCTACCACTTTGTCTTTCGGGAATAGTTTAGAGCCCATGCCAACGCAGAATACACCTGCTTTAATCCATCCAGTCAGGTTTTCCTGAGTGGGTTCTACTCCACCAGTAACCATTAGTTTTGACCATGGCATAGGAGCCATTAAGCCTTTCACAAAATTAGTTCCATATACATCACCTGGGAATACCTTGCAAAGATCGCAACCTACTTCCTGTGCAAACCCTACTTCTGACACTGAACCGCAACCAGGCGTATAAGCTACTAAACGACGATTGCAAATTTTAGCTATTTCAGGATTGAATAAGGGACCTACAACAAAGTTTGCACCTAACTGCAAGTACATAGCAGCAGTAGCAGGATCGACAATAGAACCTATACCAATTGCCATTTCAGGGCATTCTTTTGCTGCAAACTTTACGATTTCAGCAAATACTTCTTGTGCAAAATCACCACGATTAGTGAATTCAAAAGCACGAACACCACCATCATAACAGGCTTTCACTACTTTCTTTGCAACTTCTGCATCTTTATGATAGAATACAGGCACCATACCTGTAGAGCCGATCTTATTCAATACGGCTATTTTATCGAATTTTGCCATCTTTATTAAATTATGAATGAAGAATTAAAAATGAGGAATTAGCGTTGTACACGACCGCTTGCGTCACCGCCGGCCAATGCCTCTACCTCCTCTATAGAAACCAAATTAAAATCGCCATTAATAGTATGCTTCAAAGCGGATGCAGCTACTGCAAATTCTAAAGCCTCACCCTGAGTAGCTTTTGTCAATAAGCCATGAATAATACCGCCTGAAAACGAATCACCACCACCTACACGATCGATTATAGGATCAATATCATAACGTTTTGAAGTATAGAACTCTTTTCCGTCATAAATCATTGCTTTCCAACCATTGTGTGTAGCAGAAAAAGATTCACGAAGAGTAGATACTACATATTTAAATCCAAATTCTTTCATCATCTGTTGGAAGATTCCCTTGTAACCTTCAGCATCCGTATGCCCACCTTCAACGTCTGCATCCGGTTTGAAACCCAGACAAAGTTCTGCGTCTTCTTCATTGCCAATGCACACATCGACATACTTCATCAAAGGTTCCATAATGGACTGTGCTTTTTCTTTAGTCCACAGTTTTTTACGGAAATTCAAGTCTACAGAAACAGTTACACCATGACGTTTTGCCGCTTCACAAGCCAGACGAGTCAATTCAGCTGCTTTATCTGAGATAGCAGGAGTAATACCAGACCAGTGGAACCAATCTGCACCTTCCATTATAGTATCAAAATCGAAATCAGCAGCATCCGCTTCAGCAATAGCAGAGTGGGCACGATCATAGATTACTTTGCTAGGACGCATAGAAGCTCCAGTCTCCAAGTAATAGATACCTACACGGTCACCACCACGAGCGATAAAGTCTGTTTTAACCCCATATTTACACAAGGCATTTACAGCAGCCTGTCCAATTTCATGTTTCGGCAATTTGGTTACAAAATAGGCATCATGTCCGTAGTTGGCGCAACTCACAGCAACATTTGCTTCTCCACCGCCATACACTACATCAAAAGAGTCAGATTGAACAAAACGAGTATTACCCGGAGTTGATAATCTAAGCATGATTTCACCTAATGTAACTACTTTCTTTCCCATAATTTTATGTTTTAAATTCTAATTTATTAGTATTATAAAGTTGCAAATTATCATTTTTCGTCTGTAAAAAGACATAATCCACTGATAATATGAATATTAATTTATCTATAAACGAAGGTCACAAGCCTTTCGTGTGCGGGCACAAAGATACAATAATTTTCGTAATTACAAAAATTGTTATATATTTGTGTCGATAATATTTAGATTATTATTGTGTGCGAGCACATAAATTTATATAAATAAGGGATCGTATGAATAAATTGCCCGAAAGAATCAGAATAAAAGACATAGCGCATTTAGCTAATGTGTCAGTAGGAACAGTAGACCGCGTAATTCATGGTCGTAGTGGAGTTTCAGAAACCAGTAAAAAACGAGTAGAAGAAATACTAAAACAGTTGGATTACCAACCCAATATGTATGCTAGTGCACTTGCTTCTAATAAAAGATACTCCTTCATCTGCCTTCTACCTCAACATCTAGAAGGAGAATATTGGACTGCCATCGAAGCAGGAATCTACGAAGCGGTTACTACGTATTCGGATTTCAACACCTCGGTTAAAATCAACTATTACGATCCTTATGATTACCATTCGTTTGTTAATGCCAGCAAAGCTATTCTGGCAGAAGAACCAGACGGAGTTATGGTAGCACCAACTGCTCCGCAATATACGAAAGGTTTCACCACCCAACTGAAAATGTTAGATATACCTTATATATTTATAGATTCAAAAATAGAAGATACCCCTCCCCTAGCCTTTTTTGGACAGAATTCACGCCAAAGCGGATACTTCGCAGCTAGAATGCTGATGTTACTAGCCAGAGAGGAAAAAGAAATTGTTATTTTCAAAAAGATACATGAAGGAATTGTTGGTTCTAACCAACAAGAAAGTCGTGAAATCGGATTCAAACAATATATGAAGGAACATCATCCGTTATGTAAGATATTGGAACTAGACTTACATGCAGAACGTAATGATGAAGACAACGAAATGTTGGATGATTTCTTCCGTACTCATCCTAAGGTAAATACAGGAATAACATTCAACTCCAAAGTTTATATCATAGGCGAATATATGCAAACGCGTAAGAAAAAAAATTTCAACTTGATAGGCTATGACCTTTTGGAACGAAATGTCTCTTGTCTGAAAGAAGGTAGCATTTCTTTCCTTATCGCCCAACAACCGGAGTTGCAAGGTTTCAATGGTATTAAAGCTCTTTGTGACCATCTCATTTTCAAAAAAGACGTTACTCGTATCAATTATATGCCAATTGATTTACTAACTGCAGAAACGATTGAATATTACCATAGTAAATAAAAGTTAGATACAACGGATAAAGTACATAGAAACAGAATTCTTAAAAGTCACTCCTGCCGATAATGTTGCAATTGCCAATCTCTCGGCAGGATTTTTTATTAATGGAATTGAAGCCCTATCGAATGAAGATTACTGAACATTAATTGCCTTAAAGGTTTCATAGAAGACTAAGATATTATCAAATAAAGTTTTTCTGTCAGACATATTTTCTTTAGTAGCAAAGAAGCTAAAGAGCCGGCCGCAATAATTCTCATATAAAATATACATATTACACCGATTTTATGAAAAGTACACTGCTAAACAATTGTTTATCATCAACTATCAATTCTCAACACCAGTCATGAGCGTTATTTATGAAATTTGAAAATCGCTAGACCATATCATCTCCCATTTTAGTAAATGTAACGCGGATTGTTTTATGGAATGGAATAAAACGAGATACAACAGCTATAATAATCGATATTACAAGTAAATATCCTAAAATCTCTTTGAGTGCAAGCAACAAACTTTGTTGCTGCAAAGTTCCATAAAGAGAATTAGTTGCTATTTGAACAGCTTCATTATATCCATGCCCCTGTGCTATAGCGCTATTCAAAGATTGAGTATAGCGCGACGCAGCCAACGGATCAGTAGCAGTTATTGTTTCCGATAGAGAATACATATATTTTTGTTCCAACCGATAAAGAACATTACTATATAAAGAAGTAGCCATAACAGGTGCCAATACCGATCGGAAAATTATTAGAAAAAAAGCATTGGATAATAAAAGCTTCGGATCCATATCTTCTACAGCGAAAAGAGCAAAAGCTATAATCAAAGCTAACATTCCTAATCCACGAAAGAATATTGGCAGATATAACATGTCATAGGTACTTTGCGGAGAGATTCCGAAATAAAGACTTCCGAAGAATATTACAAAACATGTCATACCTCCTGCCACCAAAAAACGAAAACGCCAACGCTGCCACCTGAACCACCAGAAACAGATGAAAGCTCCTATTACATATCCTGGAAGCAGAAAAATATAAAGGGAATAGGTATGCGTAGTATCGACTCTCAATATAATGCTTAAATAATTAGTCAGCAAAGTAGTCGAAGTACTGAAAAACATAACAAGCATCATATAGAAATATCCGATAATCGCTTTGGGCTGATATAAAGGAGCAAGACTAACATAAGGAGTAGTCGAACGATGTTGAATCCAAATAAATAACGCGATTAACATAGGAGCAATCACAATATAAAGACATATTTTAGGGGAAGCCATCCAATCAAGTACTTTCCCATAATTAATAACATACATCAGCATTAATAGCCCTATCGAGATAATAAACATCTCTCGAATGTGCAATTCTGACATAGGGACAGATTTTATAGGGCGGTTATGACGGAAACATACAATCACTAAAAGAATGGATACTAAAATTAAAAGCATCATAAAGTAATACATATATTTCCAATTATAATGATACGCCAACTGAGCTGTTATGAGCATAGAAACTTGACCTCCACTAAACACCAACGGATAAAAATAAGAATAAAACTCGCTACGCACATCTTTTGGACTAAAAATCATCTTTGCATGGCGTATAAACCATAACATAAGGAATCCCTTCAGAAAACCAATGGCAAAACTGCAAACAATCAAAATATCGGCATTTTGCGAACGGGCACATATCCAACTCAGGAAAAATTGCAAGAGCAAGTCCGTAAGCAACAAGAACTTAACAGAAACGGCTGCCAATACTTTGGGAATAATGGGATAAGCAATTGCCATACCGGTGGAAGCGGCATAATACCCCATAGAAATGTCTTCCGAATTGGTTCCTAAGGTATTCGATACTTCCAATGTACTTCCGGTATAAGAACCATTTAACATAGTAATCGGAAGAATAATAATGAAAAGACTAAGAAGTCCAAGCCAGTCGGGTACCCACTGGCGCGTAGGTACCCCAAGTTCCTTCATAGTAATCATCGGCGCAATGCTTCTGTTTCTACCATCATACCAGCTCTTAATTGTGCCATCTCTTCCGAAGAAACATCCTTCAGATCAATCCTCACAGGTATGCGTTGCTGTACTTTCACAAAATTCCCGGCAGAATTATCTGTGGGAACTAATGAATATTTTGAACCCGTTGCCTCGGAAATAGCTGTCACTTCACCATGAAAAACCTTTCCTGGTAAAGCATCTACTTTAATACATACTTGTTGTCCTAGATGTATATTGGCAATCTGAGTCTCTTTATAATTGGCTGTCACCCATTTATCCTTATTTCGCACCAAATATGAGACTGTCTGTCCCGTTTGAACGTATTGTCCCGGTTCTAATGTACGTCTCCCTATATATCCATCATACGGAGCAAGGAGGACTGTATAGGATAAATTCAAATTAGCCAAATCTACCTCTGCTTCTTTACGAAGTATTGTCGCTTCTGCTCCTGTACTTTTTTTACTTGTTTCTGCATACTGTGACAAAGCTGTTTTTTTCTGTGCAACCAACGCCTGATAACGAGCTTGTGCAGCTTCGTATGCAGCCTTTACCTGTTCAAACTGTTGTTCCGGAACCGATTCTTCTTTTAGCAAACGCTCAAAACGGTGATAATCCTGTTCTAATTGCCAAAGCTTTGCTTCAGCTTCGGCAATATTGGCATCTTGCACAGCAATGTTTGAGTGAGAGGTTTCAATGCCCGAATGAAGAACTTCCTGCGATCCCTGCGCATCCAACAAAGCTGCTTCTGCCTCTTTCAATTTAATCTGATATTCGCGATTATCCAATATTAATAAGGTATCTCCCTGGCGTACATATTGATGTTCCTTAAAACATACTTCCTTAATATATCCCGAAACCCGCATATTCAATGGAGCGACATATTGATCTACAAATGCATCATTTGTGACTTCATAATTAATATAACGCCAGAAATAAGTTGCCGTCCACCACAATCCGGAACCTGCAAGTAAAACACAAACCAGGTTCAGAACAATATTACGTACCCTGACTTTTTTTAGCCTATGCTGTTTTTCCTCTAATTTATTTGCCATAATTTACATTCATTTATTAAAGATGTCCGCAAACTTTCTGAAGTTGATAATAAGTATAAATCACACGTGTACGTGCAGCAACCAACTGCAATTCTACATTCAAGCGAACCGAATTTGCATCAAGTAAATCGGTAAGAATAGCCAATTGATTCAAATAACGGTTCTGCATAATCCGATAATTCTCCTGCGCCTGGCGAACAGATAATTTCAAAGCTTCCACCCTTTGAAGAGCTTCTTGGTGACGCAAAAAGGCAGTACGCACTTCCACTCTGATGTTTTGCATTTTCTGTTCTTCCGCATTACGGTGCAGTGATACCATCATTCTACTTTCCTTTATCTTATGATTGTTTTTATAAAGTGAAGACAAAGGATAAGAAACCGACACACCTACATTCCAGTTATTATTATACATATCCGCCAACGTACGTGAGACAGGACGTGCTAGTGAATTTGAAGCATACAATGATATATTAGGAAGAGAAAAAGCTTGTGTAAGTTTAATATCAGTATGTGCCATTTCAGTCTGTGCACGTAATAACTTCATTGCCGGATCATTAGCAAATGCCAAAGCGATATAATCATCATATGATTGGAGAGTAATCGTATGAAATAAGATTGTAGTATCCGGCTGTAATAATAAATTCTCATTCTGTCCTAACAGGATATTCAATTGCTGAGACACAAGGGCAATGCTATTTTCGGTTTCTTGCAAAGATAGCCGATCATTCGTTAATTGCATTTCACTCCGCAGCACATCATTATTAGTAATCAGACCTTCCTTCTTCATACGACGGATATCTTGCAAACGTAGTTCCGATTCTTCGATATTTCGTATCAGCACTTCATGTTGTTTGAAAAGACTGAATAGGTTCATATACTGATTTAATAAACCCAATTTAATTTCTACTCTATCCGTCAAAGTCTGTAATTCCGCAATTTGTTTTTCTAAATCCGCCTTATGGATAGAATACCGAATCTTTCCTCCTTGATATAATGGTTGGTTGAAATCAATCGCATAATTCTGAGACCAATCAGGGACTTCCGGATGAAGCGGATCAGCCAATCCCCGCTCCCAAAGAATTGGTTGCCCCACAAAACCACCTTTCAAACCTATCTGTAAATCTGGTAAACGAGTAGCACGAACTGTCTGCGTTCGTTCCTGAGCCATTAATTCTTTCATCGCATCCGCTTGAAGTTGAAGACTATGCTCCACTCCCCTTTCAAAAAGTTCATCTACAGTAAGAAATAAAGAATCTGTTTGTGCAACTGCCGGTTGAGCAAAAATTATCAGGTAGGTTAAACCTACCTGAAATATTATTCTATATGTTTTCAAGGACATCATCTACCCCTTTTAATTCTGCTAACATTGTTTCAATGCTTTCTATGCCGATAATACGCTCCGAACTTATATAAACCTGATTCAAAATAGGACGGATCTGTTCCTTAAAATCTTCTCCTTCCGGAGTAAGAAAGACCAGTTTATTACGGCGGTCATTCGGGTCCTCTTTCCGACAGACATAACCCTTCTTTTCCAAATTGTTCATCAGATTTGTCAAACATGCTTTATCCTTCGCTATGCGTTCAGCCAGTATCTGTTGGCTAATTCCCTGCTCATGCCATAAAGAACTTAATACTTGTAACATCTCAAATGTAACGCCCACTTTGTTCTTTCTCAATGTTTGCTGCATGGCTCTACGGAATGTCATACGCGTACGAACTACCTGTAACATTAATTCTCTAAACTCTACTCCTTCTACCATCATAAAATTCCTTTTACCTTATTTCGGATGCAAAGGTAGATATTTTCCATGAATTAGTCAAATATTTGACTAATTTCATTCTAACTTCCTCCTTACATATATTATATATAATAATGACGCATATCCTTTATCAGCTCAGTGAGATCATCCTATCATTATCAATTTTTCAAAATTATTCTGCTTAATCTTTGGCTATCTGAAATCTTTTATTTTACTTTGCATTACAAAGTACTTTTTACATGAATAAAGATAAAGCATTAGAATCGGTAAATGAGATAAAAGAGTTGATGGAAAAATCTTCCAAGTTTATCTCGATCAGTGGTTTCGCAGCTATTATGGCTGGAATTTACGCATCAATAGGTGCAAGTATTATAGTATTAATTCCTAGTCTGACAGATACGCTGGAGCCTATGATTATAGTTGCTGCGGCTGTATTAGCAGCTTCGGCAATTACAGCCTGCATTCTCTCATACAATAAATCCAAGAGAATGCGACAAAAGTTTTTCAGTAAACTAGCTTACCGGGCATTATGGAATTTTTCACTTCCGATGCTGACTGGGGGAATACTATGTATATCCATTTTGTGTCATGGATATTATGGCATTATATCTTCTATCACGCTTTTATTTTACGGATTAACTTTGGTAAATGTCTCCAAGTTCACTTATTCTAATATAGCATGGTTGGGATATGCTTTCATCTGCTTGGGAATTATAGATAGTTTTTGGGAAGGCCATTCCCTTCTATTCTGGACTATAGGATTCGGCGGATTCCATATTTTATATGGGATACTATTCTACATTCATTACGAAAGAAAGAAATCATAAATGATAGAAGCATTTCAAAATATTAATAAAGCATTCGAGAGCAAAGTCCGGCTAGGTATTATGGCTGTTCTGATGGTTAATGAAGAAATGGACTTTAATACTTTGAAAGAACTGCTTTCACTGACAGACGGTAATCTGGCAAGCCATACACGTGCATTAGAAGAACTGAACTATATCGAATGCAACAAAGGTTTTGTGGGACGGAAACCAAGAACCGTTTTTCGAGCTACCCCACAAGGGAAAGAAGCCTTTAAAGTTCATATCAAGGCCTTGGAGAAATTTTTAAAATCAACATAATCATTCATTTAACACAACTATTCTTATGGACGATTTCAATGAAAAATTAACTGAGCAGACACAACAACCAATGGGTTGTCTGCATCGCTTCTCTAAAACGATTAAGATCCTTATTATCGGAGGGCTCGTAATTCTCTTGATGATACCTATGTTCATGATTGAAAACCTAATAACCGAACGGGGACAAACTCAGGAAGATGCTATCAATGAGGTTAGTGAGAAATGGAGCTTGGCGCAAACCATATCCGGACCTTACCTGAATATCCAATATCCTGTCACTACAGAAAATAACGGAAAGAAAGAAGTATCCATCAAAGACTTGATACTATTCCCGGACGAACTACTTATTGACGGACAACTGAAAACCGAAATTTTAAAAAGAAGTCTTTATGAGGTTAATGTATATCAATCCGAACTGACGTTAAAAGGTTATTTCAGCTCAGAAGAGTTAATAAAAAGCAGAATAGATATGAATAACCTGAAATTTGACCAAACTGCTATCTGCCTAAATCTGACTGACATGAGAGGTATCAGTGAGCAAATCAGTATTACATTGAACGATTCTGTTTATATATTCGAACCCGGTATGGATAACAGAGGAATAAACAACACAGGAGTTCATGCCATCGCTGATCTTTCAGCTTTGAAAACGGATAAAAAATTACCTTATGAGATCAAAATCAAATTGAAAGGTTCGCAATCTATCAATTTTATTCCATTAGGGAAAACAACTCAGGTGAATCTGAAAGCTAATTGGAATACCCCTAGTTTTATAGGAAACTATCTACCTAACAATAGAGAGATTACCGAGAAGGATTTTTCAGCGCAATGGCAAGTGCTGAATCTAAATCGTAACTATTCGCAAGTTTCAATAAACTATAACCAGAACATCAAAGATATAGAAAACTCCAGCTTTGGAGTCAATTTCAAGATACCGGTGGAACAGTATCAGCAATCCATGCGTTCGGCAAAGTATGCCATTCTCATTATCTTACTGACATTTGGAGTTATATTCTTTACTGAAATCATGAATAAAACTCGTATCCATGCGTTGCAATATCTGTTAGTGGGATTAGCGCTCTGCCTATTTTATAGTTTACTCCTTTCTTTCTCCGAACATATCGGTTTCAATCCTGCATATTTGTTGTCATCAGCATTGACAGTGTTATTAGTAGGTGGATATATGCTTGGCATTATCAGAAAAAAGAAACCTGCGTTTATTATGATGGGACTATTAAGTATACTTTATCTTTATATATTTGTCCTCATCCAACTGGAAACTTTTGCTCTGCTAGCCGGTAGCTTAGGATTGTTTACCATCTTAGCCATCGTGATGTATTTCTCGAAAAAGATAGATTGGTTCAATGAATAAATAACTTAATTATATGAATAGAAGCAAAATATTAACAATTATAGGCATTATTATGCTTACAGGCATCATCCTACTTGGATTTTTTGGATTCCCCGTAGGTATCCTCTTCGGTTCTATAGTTGGACTATGCTTTGGCATTTATAAAAAAGATCAGTTATTTATTAAATGGTCTTCTATAGCTCTTATTCTAGATGTAGTTTTTATTATTTATTTCTGTATACAAATTCAGCATATGGGTTGAACGAAAAATACAATAAATCATTCGCTTTCTCATGAAACATTTGACAAATGACTTTTTATGTTGTATCTTTGGAGAAAGATAAAGAATAGAACAGCATGGATAGAATAAGAAATATAAATACATAAATCATCTACAATTCAATACTTTTTAAGTATTGAAACAAACTATTATTAGTGCATTAATCAATCGATTAATGCACTAATTGTTTATTTTACATCACAATACAACTCTATTATTTACTAATAAGTTCATAAAATAGTTTATAATAAAGTAGAGTACCGTTTATAATAAATGTGTACGAAATCTATTATAAACTCAATCGACATTTATTATAAATAAAAACTTCAAATGTAAAAAATAGTAAGCAGTAGTTCCCCTTGTTCTAAAAGCACAATTTCCTACCATGCTTCATCGATAATATAATCATACAATACTAGTTTTTCATCCATACGATAGGATACCCCAACTCCCTCTTTATAGCTTCCATTTCTGCGCTATGCCACATTTCATGTTTAAAGCTCCACGATAAAGCTTCATATTTTATTTCCGCAACAGGATGTTTAAATGGGATTGGTTCTAATTTATCCGACAAAATAGTATCATTCAATGTTTCAATATTGTCAATACAAATTTGATGGACAGTTTCCAGTTGTTCCCTCAATTTTGCCACAGGAATCAGATCTTTCTCTATAGAACGATGCAGAGTTCCCATACCATTGAATATCCTGTTATATTCCATAATAGGAAGCAGACGTTTTACTTTCTCATTTGATCCGGTTATTGTGGTTATTGCATGGAAATTCTGAGAGACTAACAAATGCCCGACCTGCCAGACAAAATTAGAATCCGTTCCTTCAGGAACAACATACCATAATTCCTCTGGCAATTCTGACATCAAACGATTTACAAATGTACGAGCTTCTATTATCTGCTCTTTTAAAAATTCAATTTTACTCATAACTATATATTTTTGATTAATACATATAGTTTAGTGGACAAGAAAAAGGACTTTGTGACAACTCAGCCAATAAATTTCTCCCAATAATTCTTACGAGGCAATTCCTTCTCAAATTTCATATACAAATCCGTCAGCCTCATCATTCGAATCACTGTTGCATATTCTTTATCCATGTCAATAGAATGCACTTGTTTACAAATACGACACTTACAAGTACCATTGGGATTGTATAAAGGACAGGTGTCATTCATAAAATAGTAATCTTCTGAATGGAACGAGAATAGATTTGTCTTACATTGCATTCCGTTATTTCCATTATTTCACTAATCTGACGATAAGATAGCTCAATATTCTCTCTAAAAATAAATATGAGCCGAGCATCTTTATTCAAACAATGATTCAATGCGGTAATACACCAGTCGCATCTTTCTTTAATCCATTCCCGTTTTTCCTCATCTGCTCCAGAATATTCAATTTCGGGTAACGAACGGAAATATTCCACTTCCGACATTTTTACCTCCTTTTCAGTTTCCGCGTACCTGCCTATGGTTCGGCAAGCAACTGTATAAACCCATGTAGAAAGTTCTGAATCTCCTTTAAAGGTGTGATAACTTTTACATAATTCATACCACACTTCCTGTGCCGCCTCTCGGGCTATATCTTTATTTTGAATCATACGGTGGGCAATCGTAGAAATCAGATTTCCATATTCATCGACCAATAGCTTTATATCCCTTTCCATGGCGATCGATACTAAAATGTCTTTTTCAAATATACCATATCTACCAACTGTACACCATCTTCATATATCGGATGATCATAATTATCCGTAAAGAAGTTCTTAATCCGATGAGAGATAGAAAAGCCACAATATTCATAAAAAGAAACAGTAGAAAAAACATCTCCTGTGCCTACTAACATTGCCGAACACTTATCACAATAATATCCAAACAGAAATTCTATTAATTTCTTTCCATACCCTTTGCGCTGAAAAGCCGGAACGGTCGCAATATTTTTAATTTCATAAATACCTTCACCTTCAGCAGTTACCACACAAACGGCTTTCAAACCATCCTCATACAAAACAAACATTTCTCCACGTTCCAAGTATCTGTCAATCATATTTTCCTGTTCATCTGCTAATAACAACAACTCCAGAAATTGTTTCTTATCTGAGGAAACCTTTTTTATTTCCATGTCTACTACTCTGTTACAAAAAATTATTAAGAAGATTTCTTCATACTAGAAGCACGCAACTGAATTTCCGCATCCAACACAATGGAACGATTTGGAGACAAAGGATTCTTTATCTTTTCCAGAATCAATTCAGCCGCCTCCTTTCCCATTTGAAACAAAGGAGGTTCAACAGTAGTAAGTTGCGGATAAACAATCGTAGAAAGTACTGTTCCTGAAAAACTGGCAATGGCAACCTCTGCCGGAATTTTCTTATTCAAATCCCGAAGCCTATTCATTACTCCGATAGCTAGCGTATCAGTAAAAGCAAAAACAGCATCGAAATGCAGCCCTTTCTCTATTAATATATTAGCAGCATTTTCCCCGTCCTCAAATGTCAGACCTGTTTTAAACATCATCTCTTTTTCAAATGGGATATTAAATTTAGATAATGCATCTTTATACCCTCTTGCCCGCTCTATAGAGTTATATACATCATCCGGTCCCTGCAAATGCACAATGCGCTTACAACCTTCCCGAATTAAATGTTCTACTAAAAAGAAAGCCTTCAAATAATCATTCACAATCACTTGTGAGACGTTCATACCATGAGGAATACGATCATAAAAAACCATAGGCATTTCCGCTTGTTGCAGGCGCGTGTACTCATCCTTATTTTTTTTATAACTACACAAACAGATGATAATACCGTCTACCATAAAGCGTTCCATCATCTTAAGATTTTCTCTTTCTTTAGAAAAATCTTCACCCGATTCGGCAATAATAACTTTTATTCCATTCGCATAAAGTATACTTTGTATACCATTAATCACTTGTGAAGCAAATGGAGTAACCATCTCCGGAACAATAACTCCCACCGTATTCGTGTGCCCATACTTCAAATTAGTAGCTACTGGATTGGGTTTATATCCTAAAACTTTTGCTGTTTCAAGCACCTTTTCTTTTGTCTCTTTACGGATATTCTTGTCATTCATCAACGCACGAGAAACTGTTGAAACGGACAAAGATAGATGTCGCGCTATATCTTTAATAGTGATATGCTTCATGGAATTTTCTGTTTAAGTTAAAACAAAAGTATGAATTTGGAACGACAAATCCTAATCATTGAGAACGTTTGCAGATTTTGGGAACGTTCCCGCAATCGTTTGCAGGTAAAAGGACCGAAAAAAGAGATCGCTATAATATTCCGACCCTTATTTTTGTTATATCAAAATGAAGTTGAATTTTATAAAACAAAAGAAATCATGAAGACACAAGTTATCTCTTACAATTACAACCGTAAACAGGTTAAAACAGGTATTTTACACATTGGCGTGGGAAATTTTCATCGTGCCCATGAGGAGTTTTACACTAATCTGTTGCTAGATGATTCGACTCAACAAGATTGGGGTATTTGTAGTGCAATGTTATTACCTAGTGACGAGCACTTATATAAAGCCCTTAAGAAACAAAACAACGAATACACATTAACAGTATGTGGGCGTAATGGCAAAGACGAAGTTTATCGCATCGGTTCACTCGTCGAACTCATTTGGGCAATCGAAAATCCGGAAGCTGTCATTGCAAAAATAGCTGATAATAGTACCCGTATTATCACACTTACCATTACTGAAGGTGGATATAATATAGAAAAATCTACCGGAGAATTCATGCTGGAAGATGAAAATATAAACTATGATTTGACTCATCCACAGACTCCCAAAACAACATTTGGCTTCATAGCCGAAGGATTACGCAGAAGGAGAGCCGCTGGAAATGGTCCTATTACCATCTTATCTTGTGACAACCTACAACATAACGGGAATACTGCAAAAAAAGCATTTACCACTTTCATTCAAGCACAAGACGCAGAACTAGCTACATGGGTAGCCGAAAATGTAACTTTCCCCAATAGTATGGTAGATCGTATAACACCTGCCACTCGTCCGGATGACATTGTTCGTTTGAACACCCAAAACGGAACTACCGATGAAGCACCGGTTTATTGTGAAGATTTTATCCAATGGGTAATCGAAGATAATTTTATTGCAGGTCGTCCGGCATGGGAAAAAGTCGGAGTAGAATTTACTCAAGACGTTACTGCATACGAAAACATGAAACTAAGCCTTTTAAATGCCTCTCATCAATTGCTCTCATATCCATCTTTCCTTAGTGGCTATCGAAAAGTAGACGATGCAATGCATGATGAACGGATTGCTAGATTTGTTCGTACTTTCATGGATGTAGACATTACTCCGTATGTACCGGCTCCCGGTGATACCGACCTGAATTTATATAAGCAAACATTAATTGAACGTTTCGGAAACCGTTCTGTCAGCGATCAAGTAGCACGCTTATGTTTCGACGGAGTATCTAAATTCCCGGTATATATAATGCCTAATCTGATCAAAATGATCCGGGATCATAAAGATCTTTCACGACTCACTTACCTTTTTGCCACATACCGTCATTATCTGAAATACAAAGTAGATGATAAAGGTACCGCATTTGACATAGCCGAACCTTGGATGTCTACCGATGATAAGACGCTAATCAAAAGCGATGATCCGATCGACTTCCTGGCACTATCTCCTTTTCAAAGTACAGATTTAAAAGCAGCTAATGATTTCGTAAAACAATATCTGCTAATGGTAGAAGCAGTCAAAGAAAAAGGAGCTATGTCTGTTCTGGAAAATATACTATCATAAAAAAGGTTTTTAAGATCTCAACCTTTACATCATGGATACACAAAGAAAAAATAGTCTTGGACCATTTATCATCCTGACTTTTATTTATTTTATCGTAGGTTTCCTGACAACTGTCAATGGACAGTTTCAGGGACCTCTGAAAATTGCATTTCTTTCCCAAGTCGATGAGTTAAAGAACACACTGACAACCCTTATTTCGTTCTTTTTCTTTCTGGGATACCTGCTGAACAGTTCTCTGGGAGGAAAATGGATAAATACACATGGCTATAAAAAGACTCTAATACGGGCTTTAGCTGTGATGGTTGCCGGATTACTCATGTATTCTCTTTCTTCTTGGTTTGTTGTAAACTACGGAGATGTTTGTCTGCAAATAGCTGACGACACAATTCCTTACGGTTATTTTATTTTCTTGTTAGGCTCATATCTGATGGGAACCTCTGCCGCACTGCTGCAAGTTGTCATCAATCCTTATGTAGCCGCTTACGAATTGCCTCGCACACAACCAGTTCAACGTATGAATATTATATGTGCCATTAATTCATTTGGTACAACTATTGCCCCTTTCTTTGTAACGGGAGTAATCTTTGCAGGCGTTGCACTCGAAAGCATAACAGCTGCTCAACTGATGATTCCATTCTTACTGATAGCGCTGTGTGTAGTCGTCACCACATTAATCACTTCCCGCCTGAACTTGCCTGATATCCAAGAAACCAGAGCAGACGGCGGAGAAAAGCTAAAACGTAGCATTTGGTCTTTCCGCCATTTGACATTGGGAGTAGTCGCAATCTTTTTCTATGTAGGTGCCGAAGTAGCAGTGGGTGTAAATGTCAATCTTCATGCCATGGAGTTAATTGAATCCGGCGAGGGGCTGTCTTTCTTCGGCAGACATCATCTAATCCTCTGGGGATTGGACTTAGGAATTCCTGCTTTACTGGCTACACTCTATTGGGGTGGCCTAATGGTCGGAAGGCTTATTTTTAGCTTATTCAATAATATTTCACCACGTATACTACTGACTGTTACGACATCCATCGCAGCTATCCTAACATTAATAGCTATAATCAGCGATAACCTATGGGTTCTGGTATCTGTTGGTTTATGTCACTCTGTAATGTGGGGCTGCATTTTTACTTTGGCTATCAAAGGATTGAAAAAATATACCTCGAAAGCTTCAGGCATATTTATGATGGGCGTATTCGGAGGTGCCGTCTTCCCCGTATTACAAGGTGTATTAGCCGATACTTTAGGAGGATGGCAATGGACATGGCTAATTGTAGTCGTATGTGAGTTAATCATGCTCTATTATGCTCAGATCGGTTCGCGTATTAAAGATGAAGAATGTCTATAAATTCCTATTATAATAAGTCTATTTGCAAGTAAGATTAAATTTCTCACTGGCAGATAGACTTAAAATAATTCAGAAGATCTCTATCCATTATTTATATTCGATTACTGATTTATTTGTCTGTGTTCTAGAATAACATCCATATTTTTTAAAGCCCATCTGACTAGTCCTTCAATATGAGGAATCAAACTACCTCCTGTTTCAGTCAGGTAATACTCCACGCGTGGAGGAACTTCCGCATAAACTTTACGTTCCACTAGTCCATCTGCCTCAAGAGTACGCAATGTGACAGTCAGCATTCGCTGGGAAATATCATCAATCGTTTTATGTATATCACTGAAACGCATTGTACCATTCGCATTTAATGTAATAAGCACTAACATAGACCACTTATCCCCTAAGCGGCTAATCACATCCCTTACGGGACAATTTCCTGTCGGATGAAAGTTTTTCATTCTTTAACTTTTTGTATTTTATTGAATTTCAACAATAGTTACTTCTATGTAACTTCCTTATTCTTAGGTACGTTCTTGTTTATAACAAAGAAGAAAGATACATTTGCATCACAAAAGTAATAAACTTACTAAAAATAACTATTGTTTCATTTTAAAATTTATGATTATGGCAAAGAAAGTAGCAGTTTTAGCAGTGAATCCGGTAAATGGTTGTGGTCTGTTTCAATATTTGGAAGCATTCTTCGAAAATGGTATTTCTTATAAGGTATTTGCCGTATCGGATAAAAAAGAAATCAAGACGAATTCAGGAATCAGCTTGATGGTAGATGATGTAATAGCCAATCTGAAAGGGCACGAGGACGAGTTTGATGCAGTTGTATTCTCATGTGGAGATGCCATACCAGTATTTAGTCAAAATGCACAACAACCTTACAATGTAGATTTAATGCAAGTAATTAAAACTTTCGGAGAAAAAGGGAAAATTATGATTGGACATTGTGCCGGTGCCATGATGTTTGATTTTACAGGAGTAACGAAAGGAAAAAAAGTAGCCGTTCACCCATTAGCTAAACCAGCTATTCAAAATGGTACAGCTACTGATGAAAAATCTGAAATAGACGGAAACTTCTTCACAGCACAAGACGAAAATACAATTTGGAGCATGATGCCACAAATTATAGAAGCATTAAAATGAAAAATTGACCAATCTGAAAAAAAAAATATTTTAATTCTTCTGATTACGATTATCCCAAGACATTTTACACTATATAAGAAAAAGTCTTGGGATTTTTTATTCACACAAATCCAATTGATTAAATTAGCATTTTAATTAAACCATATTGCTACAATTAAACAAATAAAAGTATTCCTTATATCTTTCTTTCTCAGCAACAACGGATTTTTGATTATTCCAAAACAACTGAAGGAAAAGATAAACCAGATCTAAATTCCCCTTCTCAAAGCTTCATTTTATGTTCCTTTAAAAGGAAAAAGTCGTTGATTTAAAACCAACGATTAGTTTCATAACGCTAAACTAGCCATATAATGATATCCTAAAGCGTATATTTCAATCAAGAAAATATAAAAACAACTCACAATCTGCATATTATTGCAAATCATTAGGCTATTTTTCCCCTATTTTCTTCTTTTCAACTTTTCTACATTCGATTAAAATCTTAAAAATAAACATTCCTCGTCTATAAATTTATTTCAAGTATTATTAGCTTTTCATCATTAAAAAGTCATTTAATTCATTTATTATTAGTACTTTTGCCAAATACATAAACAAAATTGCAAGATTACTTGAATTATTTTATGACAAAAATTGCTTTTTACAAACGGATAGTTAAAGTATTATTTCCTCTTTACCTATACTTACTCTACGTTAATCCACTATTTGCGCAAAAGGATTCCGTAAATGTGAATAATTATATTCTAATCATCAATTCGTATACGGAAGCCGCCCCTTGGAGTTTGAGAATGATTTCAGCTGTAACGGAACATATCCAAAATCTTCCTCAATTAGCACTTTACACCGAGCACATGAATATGCTCATGATGGATAATGATACTATTTTACAGGAATTCAAAGACACAATATTTACAAAGTACAAGCACCATTCTCCTCGCATGATACTTTTACTAGGAAACTCTACTCTTATCCTAAAAGATGATCTCAGAAAAGAATGGGGAGATGTACCGATCATGCTTTGTGGAGAAGAAGATTACTTTGGTCCCCAAAAAGCATATCTAAAAAAAGAACCGATCCCTTTATCCGATCGGATTCCACTTACAGAACTAGCAAAGCCCTATAATTTAGTATTCTTATATTCAGATCTATTTGTACAGAAAAATATGGAATTGGTTTGTCAAATGATTCCAAACATGGAAAAATTCATCTTTATTGGAGATAGTCGGCAAATCAATCAAACAAATAACCTGATCATCCAAGAAGAGTTAGCAAAGAAACATCCGGACATTGGTTACCAATTTCTTTCTCCGGAAAAGATTACGCTCAATCAATTATTGGATTCTCTTTACGCTATCAACCCCAAAACAACGGGAGTACTTTATTCATCTTGGTTCTTCAAACAAACATTTGCAGGTAATACTTCGTTATTCACCAATTCCTATAAGCTTATTGCAACGACTTCAGCACCTTTGTTTACAGTCGGTCTGATCACTCTCAAAGATTATAAAGGAGGAATGATAGGTGGATATGCTTATGATCAAGAAGCTTATAATGCAAAGATTATTCAAATTACAGAAGAAATATTAGATGGTAAACAAGCTCGTGATATTCCTTTTTATCTGCCTTCAGAGGGTGCTCCAATTATTAACTATGAAGTACTGAATCGTAAAGGTTTATCCCTAGATCTTTGTCCCAAAGGAACAATTTTCTTCAACAAGCCCCCTACATTTTGGGAGCAATATAACTATTTTATTCTGGGAGCTATCCTATGTATCGTCCTGCTCATTTTATTCTTTCAATATCGTATCCGCCATTTGAACAATCTCAAAAAAGCTCAAATGAAAGAAATTGAAATCATGACGACATATAGAAATCTGATCAATAATATGCCGATACTTTATATGCAAGAAAAATTGATTATCAATGAAAAAGGTGAACCTGTGGACTTAATATACAGAAATGTAAATTCTCATTTTGAGAAAACCTTTTTCTCTAAAGAAGAAGTGATCGGCAAGACTGCAAGTAAGTTTTTCCCCGAATCAATGGTGGAATTTTTGCATTTCACCAAAATGTCACTGGATGAAAACAGAGCAATCACTTTCCCATATTATTTTAAACAAATAGATACTTTTTATGATGTGGTACTAAAAGGCACACACCAGAACAATATCATTGATATATTCTGTGTAGACAGTACCGAGCTTCATAAAGCGCAACAGAAGTTGAGCGCTACTAACAATAAACTTGCCATGGCATTGGACGTAGCAAACATTGTACCGTGGAAATGGGATTTATTGAGTAAAACCATACTTTGTGACATCAACAAGCCCATAGAACTAAGCATTCAAGGTACTGATGTAAACGAGGAACAATTGGCGGTTCCCGATTCCCAATATTTTGCCAAGATCTTCAAAGAAGACCGGGAACGTGTAGAAAAAGCATACGAAGACTTAGTAGAGGGTCGTTTGGACAAAGTAAAAGAAGAATATCGCGTAGTTACCGTAAACAATCACATCCACAGAATAGAATGGGTAGAGGCGCAAGCGGCTGTCGAGACACGTGACGAGAATGGAAAACCGCTTACCTTAGTAGGTTCTTCCCTAGTCATTACCCAAAGGAAAAAGATGGAAATGGAGTTGACTACGGCAAGAGACCGCGCAGAAGAATCAAACCGTCTAAAATCCGCATTCCTGGCAAATATGAGCCATGAAATACGTACCCCTCTGAATGCGATTGTCGGTTTCTCAGGCATATTGGCATCTACGGACGAAGAGCAAGAAAAACAAGAATATGTAAGTATCATTGAGAATAATAATACGTTATTGTTACAACTCATCAGCGATATTCTCGATTTATCAAAAATCGAGGCAGGAACACTGGAATTCCATTATTCCAACATTGATCTGAACAAGACTATGAATGAGTTGGCTAATTCTCTCCGCTTTAAACTCAAATCGGATAAAGTTCAATTAAACTTTACTCCTACTATGGATTCCTGTTTTATCCACACAGAAAGAAACAGACTATCACAATTACTCATCAACTTGATAACTAATGCAATCAAATTCACTCAGGAAGGAAACATTAGTTTCGGTTATGAACTTCGTGATAAAGAGATTTATTTTTATGTAACTGATACCGGATGTGGTATTGCTAAAGACAAACAAAAAAGTATTTTTGCCCGTTTTGTTAAGTTGAACAATTTTGCACAAGGTACAGGTTTAGGATTATCTATCTGCCAAACCTTAGTAAAGCATATGGAAGGTAACATCGGAGTAGAATCTGAAGAAGGAAAAGGTTCTACATTCTGGTTTACACTCCCTTATAAACCTGTAAATATGACCGATGACAGCATAAAAAAAATAGATGTTCAACCCATCACTATTGAAAAAAATGAATTTACTATTCTGATTGCTGAGGACAATGAGAGCAATTACAAATTATTTGCTTCAATACTCAAAGGAGAATATCAATTGATTCATGCTTGGAACGGAGAAGAGGCTGTAGAAATGTTCAAAAAATATAATCCACAGATGATTTTGATGGACATTAATATGCCTGTAATGGATGGATATGAAGCAACCCGGGAAATCCGTAAATATTCGGCAAAAGTACCGATTATAGCTGTCACAGCTTTTGCATATGCTTCTGATGAACAAAAAGTCATGGAAAGTGGTTTCGACGGATACATGCCCAAACCAATTAATGCACGCCAACTGAAAGCTCAATTGACGGACATCATGCAAAAACGTATTATCCTGTTGTAATGCTTAAGTTTAATAATTCAACCATACTTTGAATGCCGAAATTTTATCTTTGCTCACAATAATTTGATTTTTAAAAGGTGGTATCACATGTACTACCGCCTTTCCCAAAAAATAATGTTCAATTCGCTGAATTGCATCTACACAAACTAATGTTTGACGATTGGTCCGGAAGAAAAGATCCGGATCTAATTGCTCACAAAGTTTATCCAAGGCAAAATCCAGAACATATTCCTTATTATTCTTAGTTACTACAAAAGTAAGTTTGTTTTCCGAGTAGAAATAGGCAACCTCGTTTACTGCCAATGTAAAAAGCTTATTGCTGGAAGAAATAAGAAAACGGGTACGATATCTTTTACTTTCTGAAGACGAGACTCCTTGAGTATCGGATAAACTTTCCAGAATTTCTAGTATCCGGTTCTCACGATTAAAATCACGTATATATTTTTCTGTTAGGCTTTCAAAGCGTTCAATTGTTTGCAATAAACGTTCCTGATGAATAGGTTTCAGCAGATAATCAATACTATTTACAGTAAAAGCCCGGACAGCATATTCATCATAAGCAGTTGTGAAAACGATCATGCTATCCGGCTGTGCCTGTTCAATAAACATAAACGAATTGCCATCAGTCAATTGAATATCCAGAAATAAAATATCCGGATGGAGATTGGAACGAAACCATTCAACAGACTCTTCTATAGTACCCGGCAATACCTGTACTTCCCAGTCAGGTCGTAATGCCTGTATCATCTCATGTAACAAACGCGCTGCCGGCACTTCATCTTCTATAATAGCTGCTATTATCTTACTCATTGAAATAAAGGTATTTTTACAGTAAACTTATCTGACTCGTTTTCTATCACAATGTCCTGATTACTCAAGAGTTTGTAACGGGCTGAAAGATTCTTTAATCCCATTCCCGAAGTACCTCCACACTTTTTAGGACGAATCGCGTTACTGATAATCAGCCTCGGTGGTTCTTCAATACTGGTCAGTTCAATAACCATTGGTTTTCCCGAATGAATCACATTATGCTTAATAACGTTCTCCACCAACAATTGAAGAGTTAAAGGAGGCAGTTTCATTTCTTTCCATTCTTCCGGAATATAGTTGTGCACATGGATACAGTCTCCCAAACGAACCTGATGAAGAAAGACATAGGAATCCAGAAAGCTCAGTTCATTATGCAGCGTTGCCAAACGTTGGTTCTGACATTGAAGAATATAACGATATACATCAGAAAGATGCTGTGTGAATAATTCCGCATTCTTAGGATTGTATCTGATTTCAGAGATCAGTGTATTCAAACTATTGAATAAGAAATGAGGATTCAACTGATTTTGCAGAGCTGTATAACGGGCTGTATTGTTCTCTTCCTGTAACGCTGCTGCTTGCTTTTGCAGTTTAAGCGTATGTTGCATGGATCGGTTGGCCAACAGCAGACCCAAAATAACAAGTTCCACTAACCAAACAATGATTAGTATACGCCATCCACCATGAGGAAACACAAACGGACGGGAAGCACCAACCAAGAATTTAGCTGTTACCAACAAACCATAATTGAGTAGAAAAAACATCAGCATGACCATCGTATAAACAGAAATCAGCTTCCAGCGACTATGAAGATTCGCTGAATATTGATTGTCAATCCAGGTACTCAAACGAATCGTAGAATATCCCAGCAAATTGAAAGCTATTATAAAAAATAGCAAAGTCCCTACTGAATAGAGTGCATCCGATACTGTATCAGAGAATCCCGCATAATTAGTCAGCAAAAAAAAGGAAAACACACCTAGGCATGAGAATAAGCTAATATAAAGTATATGATTCTGTTTTATATTCATACGATTCTTTTCAGACAAAGTTACTGTTTTTTATCGACAATTATAGCCATGAAGAGCTTTTATTAATTCGGAATAATACCCTTGTGCTGCAGCTTTGGCTTGCACATAATTTACTTGTGATGTTTGCCGATAAGTCTGGGCATCGATCACTTCTACCACAGATACTTTGCCTTCATTGTAACGTTCCATCGCCTTTGCTTCATTCTCTTCTGCTTTAGCAAGCGAACTTTCACTTAAGCGTACCCGCTCGATGGCTTGCGACAAAGATTTACGTGCCACCCCAACTTCAAGTTCCACCTGATCAGACACTTTATTCAAATTATCTTCAGCCATGCCAATGCGAAGTGAAGAAGCACGCTTCTCACTTCGCCGTTTTCCCCACTCAAAGATGGGCACGGAAACTTTGGCATAAACTGCATAATTAGGGTCCAGGTCTTTTTTAAAATTATATCCGGGAGATGAATAACTTCCATCTATTCCCACATAAAATTGGGGCTTGAATTGTGAATCATTTAGTTTCTTTGTACTTTCAGCTATTCTAATATGGTCATAAGCCATATTTACTTCTGGACGCCCCATACCTGTAGCAAGCCACAATGAATCATTAACTATCACCATCGGTATTTGCAAATCCAACTCAGTAGAGTGATCTAACTGGATTCCAATCATAGAGTTCAACGCCATCCTGCCTGTTTCAAAATTACTTTGTGCCTGAAGTAACTGATATTCTGCTTCATTCAATTTCACTTCTGCCATCAACAAATCTTGCGGATCGACAAAACCAACATCTACTCGTTCTTTGATCGTTTTCACCAAAGCAGCCATCGAGTTTCGAAAGTCTTTAGCTACTGATACTATTTCCATACGAGCAACAGCACTCCAATACTGAATATCCGTCTGATAGCAAACTGCATCATTCAAAATTTTCGACTGGTTGCTTGCTAAAGATTGTTGGTGTTGTGCCATCCGAATGGATTCCAGCAAACGACCTCCCGTATAAACCGGCTGTAATAAAGAAAGAGAGCCACCATACTTCAACTGCTTTCCTTCCACTGTTTTCGACAATCCTAAAGTAGGAATATCCAATGACAATTCTAATGGATTTCCCGTATATTGAAAATTAGCAGCACCGGAAAGTTTCGGCTTTAAATCCGCACGCGCAGACTTCTCAACTTCTATGCTAGCAGCAATATTTTTTTCTGCAACTTTCAGGTCGTGATTGTAGTCCAATGCCATAGCCCGGTATTTCTCTAACAAGAGACTCTGCTGAGCTAATATAGGCATGGACATACAAACACTTCCACAACACAACAAACAAACTATTATTTTTTTCATCTTTACCTTCCTCTTACTTTATAAAACATAGAATACAATGCAGGAGTCACAAATAATGTCAGTCCTGTGGCAAATGTCAGCCCGAAAATAATGGTAGCAGCCATACCTCCAAATGCTACGTCAAACAATAGTGGTATCATACCAAAAATAGTAGTTGTGGCCGCCATCAATACTGGACGGGTTCGAGAAACTGTTGCCTCAATAATTGATGTATATAAATCTATTCCACTTCGATGTTGTATATTAATCTCATCAATCAATACAATGACATTTTTTATAATCATACCAAGTAATCCTAGCCAACCGGCTATCGGGAAAAAGCCGAAATCAAAACCTGTCAATAACAGACCAATCGCAATACCTATCAGCGACAAAGGCAAGACGCATATAATTATAATCGGTTCACGGAAATTACCGAATAAAGCTACCAAAATCACTACTAATGCAAGAAATGCTAACGGAAAATATTTAGCAATAGCCTGCATCGCTTCACCTTGATCCTTATACTGGGCATCCCAGAAGAAAGAATAACCTTCGGGCAATTGAATCTTTTCAATTTCTTTCCTTATTTCTCCATGTACTTCTGCCATAGTATGTCCGGACTTCACACCACACATAGCGGCCATAGACAATTGCCGATTATAAGTTCTTATCTGTGGAAATTCCCAAGTTGTTTCAATTTGTTCTGTCACTTGCGAAAGTGGAGCTGATTTCTCACCGTTCCAGATTGAAAAATCTCCCAAAGAATTAACATCTATAATATCTACATTGCCGGATTTCAGCAAAACAGGCACTTTCTTTTCATCATCCCGATAGACGCCGACAGGTAAACCGTCATTTATCGACTTTACAGATTCCATCATAGAGGCTTTTGTAATTCCCAATGCACCGGCTTTGACCGGATCATATTCCGGTCGGATCATCATCGACATATTTCCCCATTCATTACGCGCATCCGCAACTTTGGGATTTCGACGCATGATTTCAATAGCCTGTCCTACTAATGAATCGAGTACCGCGGGATCCGGTCCCAAGAAACGAGCTTCAATGACCGCCTCTGTCAGCGGACTTAGTTCGAACTTATTTACTTTAATCAACGGCTCTGGGTATCTTACTGAAATCGAATCTTGCAAACGAGCATGTAGCTGACGAGAAAGTTTCGAAGTCTTGCACTTCACCAATATTTGAGCATAATTGGACTGAGGTCCAAAAGACACATTAGACAAATAATAGCGTGGAGGTGTGCGACCAATATAGGTTGATACCATTTCAGCCTCTTCCTGATCTTGAATATAGGTTGCCATTTCCATAGCCATTTTGTCTGTTTCTTCAATTTTAGTCCCTTCGGGAAGCCACATATCTAACGTAAAATATTGCTTATCTAATGCAGGAACAAAAACCTTCGGAATAAACTTAAAACTCCAAGCTGACAACACAAGCATTACGACCATACAACCGACTGTTGCATAACGGTGACGAATTACCCACCGTAAAGCAGCCCGGAACTTATCATAATATTTACCTGCAAAAAGTGCCGCCTTAAGTTCGTTGGGTCTAGGGCGACGGACAAACTCCTGAATGAAGAAAGTAGTCTGTGTCAGCGCAAAGCCCCAACTGAACATCAGCGAAACACCGATCACTACAACTAAGGATGACAGTAATTCGCCAGTAATATGTGGCGAATAATAGATAGGTAAAAAGGTTAGAATGGCAATAACAGTGGCAGCCAACAGTGGCAAGGCAGTGGAAGAACAGGCTCTCAAAATAGCGACTCGCTTACGCATTCCTCTTTGCATATTGACCAATACTGAATCGGATACTACAATAGCATTATCGACAAGCATTCCCATTGCAATAATAATCGCCGCAAGTGACATACGTTGCAAAGCAATTCCCTGAGAAAGCATTACGATCAATGTAGCAAAAATAGAGAATACCAAACCGCTACCAATCAGTATACCGTTTTTGAATCCTATAAAAAACAATAGAATAGCAATCACTGTCACTACCGAAATAATCAGATTCCAGATAAATCCTTGATTTGCAACTGCTGATTCATAGCCTTGATCATAAATAATTTGTAACTCAAAGCCTTCGGGAATTATCTCTGCAAACTGATCAATCCTGACTTTTACAGCTTCAGCCATATCTACTACATTACCAGTAGGAACAGTGGATATGGCTACACCTATTGCTGGTTTTCCATCAATCCGCATTTTATTACTGGGTGGTGTCTGGTAGCTCTCTTTTACCTCAGCGATATCTGCCAAACGGAAATGTTCACCTGTACGTGCCACAATCGTCAAATCCCGGATATCATCCAATGAATAAAAATTTCCGGTAGATTCAATCCGTATTCTGTCCGTACCCGCATCAATTCCCCCTGCATCGACCACTCTGTTCTGAGCATCAAATGCACGAGATATATCTGCTGTAGTAATACCGCTTCTTGCCATAACGGAAGGGCTAAGAATAACATCAATCGTCGGAGATTGTACTCCGTATATTTCGACTTTCGCTACGTCTTTCACTTTAAGCAACTCATTTTTGATAAGTTTGGCTTGGTCTTCTAACTCCCGGTAAGAGTAGTTTTCTCCGGTCAATCCATAAAAGACTCCTAGTACATCTCCAAAATCATCATTTACTACGGATGGACCGGCCCCGTCAGGTAATTTTGACTGCACATCATTGACCTTACGCCGAAGTTTATCCCACAACTGTTGCATCTCATCTGCACGAATCTCTTTTTTCACGTAAACTGTGATTTTAGAAAGTCCTGCACGATTCTCTGTCTTTAAGAAATATAACTCACCCAACGACTGGATGGATTCTTCCAGTACATCTGTCACTTGAGATTGAACTTCGGAAGGAGAAGCACCCGGATAAGGAGTCATTACTAATGCCTGTTTAATAGTAAATGGCGCATCTTCTAACTTTCCCATTTTGACATACGCCAACAACCCACCTCCTAATATCAGTATCAACAGCAAAATGGTCACTGACCGTTTCTGCAGGAAATATTTTACAAATTTCATATATTCTGTCTTACTTTTGAGCTGTAACTGGCATTACTTGTTTCTGAGATACTACTTCTACAAGCATTCCTTCGGATAGAAAACGCAATTTGCTAATAGCTACTGCTTCACCTGCTTGTAATCCTCCCTTAACCTCTACTTTCCCATTAGGAAGCAATTCTCCCAAAAGAACTTTTCTCTTTGATACTTTTCCGGTAGTATCATCAACCGTCCAAACATAATCACCTTCAGTAGGACGATGACTAAGAGCTGTTTGCGGAATTGTTACCATCTCTGCCGACGAAGAAGAAGGTAGATCGAGCAATACTTTTCCTGAAATACCTGCAGGCCATTCTCCTTTTTTATTAGGTAGTAAAGCCGTCATCAAAAAAGAAAGGTTATTACGAGTGGTGCTTTTTGAAACATCCACTACTTTAGCTGAATATACTGTATTCGGTCGGACATCAAAACGAACTCCTACATCTTTAATCTGTCCAGACTGAAATGCGATATCCTGCGTAACATAGGCCTCTATCTTTAGCTGAGTAATATCAATAAATGAAATGACAGGCTGAGTAGCTTTTACATCTTGATACTTTTCAATGTACACCTCTCCCACATATCCATCGAAAGGGGCTACTAAATGAGTATCCTCTAAGTCATTAGCAGCAGTTTCAAAAGCTGTTTTCGCTGAAGTATAATCAGCATGTGCTTTTTCGTAAGCACTGGCAGAGATATTATCTTTTTCAAACAGCACTTTAATTCGCTCAAACTCTGCTTTTGCTTGTTTATATACAGCTTCTGCTTTCTCTTTACGAATACGGAAATCACGTGAATCTATTTCAGCAATGATGTCTCCCCGATGATAAAAATTACCGGCATATACTTCAAAACGATCAATTGGTCCACCAACTCGAAAAGAAAGTTCTGTCTCTTTAAAGGGTTTTGAAATAAATGAGAATTCACGAATGGAAGAAGGTACCAAAGTTTCTGCTTTCACCACTTTAATCCTTACCGGTTCTTCTGACTTCTTCTCCCCTTGCCCGCACGCCGTAAGTAGGCAAAGACAGAAAATGCACATTGAAAATTTAATCATTGTCATTCTGTTATAAGTTATTAAGTTATCAACGGCACGAAAATAGATGAAAAAGACAAAACCATCCGGAATTTAATTTCTGAGACGGAAAAAGAAGAAGCTCAAACGGAAAAAGAAAAGATGAAATTTCAGACCTTTTGTCTTACTTATGTGTTTCCTTACTATCTTTGCAAATCGTAAACAAAAGCCACAATATCTATTTATGACTGAAGAAAGAATTCATAAGAACCGTTCCGGCAGTTGGTGGGCACTTAGCCCGTTGCTCGTTTTTCTCTGCCTTTATCTGGTAACTTCCATTTTGGTTAATGACTTTTATAAAGTACCTATCACCGTAGCTTTCCTTGTTTCTTCCTGTTATGCTATTGCTATTACTCGCGGGCTTAAACTGGATCAACGGATTTATCAATTTTCTGTAGGTGCCGCCAATAAGAATATTCTGCTCATGATCTGGATATTCATCCTTGCCGGTGCTTTTGCACAAAGCGCCAAGCAAATGGGAGCCATTGACGCCACCGTTAATCTGACACTACATATCCTCCCAGATAACTTATTATTGGCAGGAATATTCATTGCCGCCTGTTTCATTTCCCTGTCTATCGGAACAAGTGTTGGAACCATAGTTGCTCTTACCCCTGTTGCTGTAGGACTAGCAGAAAAAACAGAAATAGCTCTTCCTTTCATAGTAGCTGTAGTAGTCGGTGGTTCATTCTTTGGAGATAATTTATCTTTTATTTCCGATACCACCATTGCTTCAACAAAAACTCAGGAATGTGTGATGCGTGATAAGTTCAGGGTAAACTCCATGATTGTGGTTCCAGCTGCAATCATAGTATTGGGCATTTACATCTTTCAGGGATTGTCCATAACTGCTCCCGCTCAGGTACAAAATATCGAATGGATTAAAGTTATACCTTATATAATAGTATTAGGAACAGCAATTGCAGGAATGAACGTCATGCTTGTATTAATTATAGGTATCCTGACAAGTGGAATTATTGGTATATCTACTGGCAGTTTCAGTGTCTTCGACTGGTTCGGAGCAATGGGAACAGGTATTACAGGAATGGGAGAATTAATCATCATCACCCTATTAGCCGGAGGTATGCTTGAAACAATCCGTTACAATGGCGGTATTGATTTCATTATTAAGAAACTGACCCGACACGTTAATGGAAAAAGAGGTGCAGAGCTTAGTATTGCCGCTTTGGTTAGTATAGCTAACTTATGTACTGCCAACAACACTATTGCTATCATCACAACGGGACCGATTGCCAAAGATATTGCCCAAAAATTTCATCTTGACCGCAGAAAGACAGCTAGTATTCTCGATACTTTCTCCTGTCTGATACAAGGAATGATTCCTTATGGAGCACAAATGCTGATTGCCGCGGGACTAGCAAACATCTCTCCTATCAGTATCATCGGTAACCTTTATTATCCATTCACAATGGGAACTTGCGCATTGCTGGCTATCCTGTTTCGCTATCCAAAAAGATACTCATAAAACTGATATTAAGCTCGGTCAGATAATGATAAATCAAAGAAAAAGAATAGAAATATTTGTCAATCAAAAGAAAAGCCGTATCTTTGCGCCCGCTATTACGAGTTAATGGCATAATTCAAATCAATCATTAAAAACAATTAGTAAAATGGCAACTAGAATCAGATTGCAGAGACACGGACGTAAAAGTTACGCGTTCTATTCAATTGTAATTGCAGACAGCAGAGCACCACGTGATGGTAAATTTATTGAGAAGATTGGTACTTTCAACCCGAACACCAATCCTGCTACAGTAGATTTGAATTTCGACGCTGCATTGGCATGGGTGCTGAAAGGTGCTCAACCAAGTGACACTGTACGTAACATCCTTTCTCGTGAAGGTGTTTACATGAAAAAACATCTTTTGGGTGGCGTAGCTAAAGGCGCATTCGGTGAAGCAGAAGCAGACGCTAAATTTGAAGCTTGGAAGAACAACAAACAATCAGGTTTGGCAACTTTGAAAGCTAAAGAAGAAGAAGCGAAGAAAGCTGAAGCTAAAGCACGTTTAGACGCAGAAAAGAAAATCAACGAAGCAAAATCTAAAGCACTTGCTGAAAAGAAAGCTGCTGAAGAAGCTGCAAAGGTTGCTGCTGAAGCACCTGCAGAAGAAGCTGCTCCGACTGAGGAAGCTCCTGCAGAAGAAGCTGCTGCTGAATAATTCTCGGCAGATTCCCAACAAGAAATTTGGAAAAAGCTATAAATCCTCTCTGGTTCGCCGGAGAGGATTTTTGTTTTATGCTACAAAACATAGGGCTAGACTTTTCCCTTTCAAAATAAATTGCTTTCCTTTACATGAATATAATTCAATATAAATGCTATATGGAAACACCTAAAAACGGTTATAAAGTAAAATCTTACAATATTCCTGTCAAACGATATTGCCAAACCCTTGATTTGCGTGATTCTCCTGAACTAATTACAGAGTACAGAAAAAGACATAGCCAACAAGAAGTATGGCCCGAAATTCTGGAAGATATTCGTGAAGTTGGTATTCTGGAAATGGAAATTTATATCCTTGCTACTCGGCTGTTTATGATTGTCGAGACTCCTCTTGACTTTGACTGGGATTCAGCAATGGAACGACTGAACACTCTTCCCCGACAACAGGAATGGGAAGCATATATGTCGATCTTTCAACAAGCAACTCCCGGCATGAGTTCAGCAGAAAAATGGAAACCGTTGGAAAGAATGTTCCACCTATATAATATTTAAAACTACTCCAAACGACTATGAAACACAATAGGCAGTCTATCTTGTCAAAAGATGGAATTAATTATCTTATTCCTTTCATTTTAATTACTTCCTGTTTTGCCCTGTGGGGATTTGCAAACGACATCACCAATCCGATGGTAAAAGCATTTTCTAAGATATTTCGGATGAGTGCCACTGACGGAACATTAGTTCAAGTAGCCTTCTATGGCGGTTACTTTGCTATGGCTTTTCCTGCCGCTATCTTTATCCGCAAATATTCCTATAAAGCCGGTATTTTGTTGGGACTGGGTCTATATGCTTTCGGAGCTTTCCTATTCTTCCCCGCCAAACTAACTGGAGAATATTATCCGTTTCTGATTGCTTATTTTATACTAACCTGCGGACTTTCTTTTTTAGAAACGAGCTGCAATCCATATATTCTTTCTATGGGAACGGAAGAAACTGCCACACGACGGTTGAATCTCGCCCAATCTTTTAATCCTATGGGATCACTGCTCGGAATGTATGTAGCTATGAACTTTATCCAAGCTAGGTTAAATCCAATGTCTAGTATTGACCGTTCACAACTCTGCGAAAATGAATTCCAAACTATTAAAGAAAGTGATCTTGGAGTACTGATCGCTCCTTATCTTGCTATCGGAATATTGATTCTAATCATGTTAATACTGATACGTATAGTGAAAATGCCTAAAAAAGGAGAAGAAAATCATCATATCGACTTTTTCCCTACATTGAAGCGTATCTTCTCTCAAGCCCATTACCGAGAAGGAGTGATAACTCAGTTCTTTTATGTAGGAGTACAAATAATGTGCTGGACATTTATTATTCAGTATGGTACACGATTATTTATGTCACAAGGCATGGATGAGAAAAGTGCAGAGATTTTATCTCAACAATATAACATTGTAGCAATGGTTATTTTCTGCATCAGTCGTTTCATCTGTACTTTCATCCTTCGTTATCTGAGTGCCGGAAAACTTCTGATGATTCTGGCTATTTTAGGAGCTTTATTTACATTAGGGACAATCTTCTTCCAAAATATCTATGGATTGTATTGTTTAGTTGCTATCTCTGCTTGTATGTCACTTATGTTCCCTACGATTTACGGTATTGCCTTGAAAGGTTTGGAAGATGACGCTAAATTCGGAGCCGCGGGATTAATTATGGCTATTCTGGGTGGCTCTGTCCTTCCTCCATTGCAAGCAAGTATTATTGATTTGAAAGTAATAGGTATCTTCCCTGCTGTCAATGTATCTTTTATCCTGCCTTTTATTTGTTTTCTGGTAATCGTTAGTTATGGATATCGGACAATTAAAAGAAAATGCTAGGTTGTGATCTCTTATTTTATACTCTAACTTATGATTATTTGTTATCTTTGCTATCATTGATTATATAAAACACCATGACAACATCAGAAAATATCCGTAAAGAGCTAGAAGCTTTAGCTGACGCCAAATACAAAGAATTTCATTCTTCCCTACTTCCAGGTACTGATAATGTGTTAGGAGTACGCATTCCTCAATTACGTACAATGGCAAAGAAAATTGTTAAGCAAAATGATTGGCACTCCTTCATAGAAATAGCTGATACTGAATATTATGAAGAAACGATGTTACAAGGAATGATCATCGGGATAGCTAAGACCGATTTTGAAAAGCAAATGAATTATATAAGATTGTTTATTCCTCGTATTGACAATTGGGCAGTATGTGATATTTTCTGTGGAGAGCTAAAGACATTAGTAAGAAAAGATAAAGATAAAGTTTGGCTATTTATACAACCTTATTTATATTCTGACAAAGAATTTGAAAAACGTTTCGGAATTGTCATGCTATTCCATTATATTAATGAAGAATATATTAACAGATTATTAGAATATGCAGACCTATTTGAACATGAAGCATACTATGCCCGTATGGCTATGGCATGGTTGATATCTACTTGTTTTGTGAAATTCCCAGATAAAACAATGGAATATCTAAAACATAGTAAATTAGATAATTGGACTTTCAACAAAGCATTACAGAAAACAGTAGAATCATTACGTGTAGATAAAGAAACTAAACTACTTATCAAGAGCATGAAACGGAAACTATAAAAAATGAACTATACGAAAGTACATAAAAAACATCATAATGTTTTTTTAAATCACCGCAATCTTTGAAATCGATCATTGGGAAGACTGAATTCAAACATTGGGATGTTTTTTATATATCATTATTCAACTTTAAAAAGTCGTTTCCAAAGACATCAAAAGGCTCTTATTTTGAGAATTGTTAAGCATTAATAGTTCATTCCTCAGCTATTAATATCCTAAATCTCAACTATTAATACTCCATTTCTCAGCCATTAATACTCTAAAAGCGGGTCAATATATATGGCTAAAAATCATTTGTGGAAGGTTGAAATTATTATTTTTTCATTCGCTTATTCTTCCTCCGACTTCTACGTCTTTGTAGTTTCTGACGATTATAGCGTTGCCATCTTTTATAAATCATCCAGCCACTCATCAGTCCCACTACAACGAAAATCAAAATAGTAATTCCAACTCCTAAATTATCGCCTTTAATACGAGACCAAATATCCAGCACTTCTTTTGTTTGATCCCCGAAATCTCGAATCATAGCACAGCGTTCTACTACTTTATGATCTGGATATTGTATCTTATCAATCTGAATACTATCAGCTCCGGGACCAAAGAAATAGCTTAAATCTGAAAAATAATTAAGTGTACTATCTATTTTCTCCTCCATAATTTCAGGAGTAGCAATCGAACTGACATATCCACAAAAATCCATATTACGCAAAGCAATATCAGGACGACACATAAAATTTATAAAATAGCTGGCAGCCTTCGGATTCTTTGCATACTTAGGAATGACCCAACCATCATACCAAATATTACTTCCTTCTTTAGGCACTACATAATCAAGATCTACTCCCACAGCATTCCCTTCATCAATTGCCCAAATAGCATCACCGCTCCAAGTCATATTCAGATAAGCCTTGTTTTTCGTCATCATCTCCTTCCCGAAATCAGCTTCCCAACCGGCAATATTCGGTTTCAATGCCTTCAGATACTTCTCCACCAATTCCATGGCACTCGGAGAATAATCGTTCATCAATTCTTCTACAGTAACCTTCCCTTCTTCCAGATCCTTAGCATGAGCATAAATGATAGCTGTACCATAAGCATCACGATAACTATCTTTCATCAAAATCTTACCAGTATATTTCTTATTCCACAGACAATCCCATGATAACGCATCCGAATCGGGAACATAAGCACGATTATAGAGTATACCGGCTGTTCCCCACATATAGCAAACTGCATAACGGCTAGCGACTTCACCCGGCTGGCTCAATTTATCAATTTGTTCACGAATAAAAGGGGATACATTTTTCATATAATTCGGCGAATGAGCAAAATTAGTATCAATAGGCAACAACAAATGTTTTTTCAACATTCTTTCAATGATATATTCTGAAGGACAAACAACATCAAAATCCTCATGCCCTTTTTCTATTTTTGTCAGCATGATTTCATTGATATCAAACGTCTGATAAACGATACGGATATCTTCACCGGTCTGTTCTTTATAATAAGACTGGAAATCTTCAAGCACACTATCACCTATATAATCTGCCCAATTATAGATTTTAAGGACCCTTTCACGCGGTTCCCCTGAATTATAGCAACCTGCCAAAAACAGCAATAACAAAATAACAGGTATTATTCTTTTCATTTTATTCTTCACCTAGAGCACATTAAATAATCTATTCATATTTCTTCTTTGCTTTATCAGCCCGGTAATTAAGTACAATTAGCAAAGCCAATACCACAACAAAGATAATAGCAGACAATGGACGAAGTTCAGGAGTCAAACCTCCTTTACGGGCGTCTGCATAAATATAAGTCGAAAGTGTTTCCAGACCTTGATTACCAATAGTAAACACAGTTACGGCAAAATCATCAATAGACAAAGTTAGAGCAAGCATGAAGCCACTGATCATCCCCGGACGAATCTCCGGAATAATTACTTTCCACAAAGCTTGCATAGGTGTAGCCCCTAAATCAAGAGCAGCTTCATAAATATTCGGATTCATCTGCTTCAAACGTGGTAAAACGCTTAATACAACGTATGGTGTACAGAAAGTAATATGCGCCAATACGACTGTTGTATATCCTTGAGTTATACCTACGGAAACAAACAAAAGAAAAAGAGAAATACCGGTAATAATATCTCCATTCAAAATGGGAATGCTATTCACAAAGCCAATTGCTTTTCGTGAACGGGCTTTAAGATTGAATATACCAATAGCAGCTATACTACCCAGTAAAGTAGAAACAGTAGCTGCCAATAAAGCTATTGTTATGGTATTTATCAGTGCATTCATCAAAGAATGGTGAGTACCAGTAGTAAATAAAGAAGAGTAAAGTTTTGTGGAGAAACCGGTCCAGTTACCCAATACTTTTGCTTCAGTAAATGAATAGATAATAATAATCACAATCGGTGAATAAAGCAATAAAAGCAATATCCATAAGTAGGTCTGAGCAAAAATCTTCTTTACCATAATCCACCTCCTTCGTTATTGTCCTTATCATCAGTACTGAACAATGAAGTAGCAGCAATCAGTAACAACATAATCAGTGAAAGAGCAGCTCCATAGTTCCACATACTATTATTGATGTTCTCCTGAATAGTTGTACCAAAAAGTTTGATATTGTTCATCGTCAATAGTTCGGCAATGGCAAAAGTAGAAATAGTCGGCATAAATACCATCATAATACCGCTCATCACGCCTGGCATAGAAAGAGGAAGTACTGCTTTAAAAAAGACTTGTAGAGGATTAGCCCCTAAATCCTGTGCAGCTTCAATATAGCTATGATCCATCTTCTGAAGAGTGTTATAAATCGGATAAATCATAAAAGGAATGAAGTTGTACACCATACCAAATATCAATGCACCTTCACCTAAAGGAATACTAAAGAAATCGAATAAAGCAACAGTTGCCAACGTACGTACCAAAATATTCACCCACATAGGCAGAATAAAAAGTACGACTAATGCTTTTGAACGATTCAGTTTACTGTTACTAAGTATCCAAGCTGCAGGATATCCCAACAGGATACAAACAAGAGTAGTAATAATAGCAATACCTATCGAATATACGAAAGTATTAATTGCTTCGGGATGTTCAAAGAACTTCTGAAAATTAGCGAGGGTCAAATGACCATTATCGTCGGTAAAAGCATACACAACAATTAGAATCAACGGTATGATTACGAAGATCGCCGAAAAAATAATGTATGGCAAAGTCCAACTCTTACGTGATGACAAAAAGACTAAAAACCTCTTATTCACTTCCTTTCCTGTTAATCGGTTATTTTAATTATACGAATCGCATCCGGAGGGATGGTAATACCTACACGATCTCCATCATCCCATACATCGTTCGTATCTACAAATACATTCTCGTCCCAATCGGATAATACAGTCAGATGATAATGATCTCCCTTATAAAGGATAAATTTCACTTCACCGGTTAATGTGCCGTCTTCTTCGTTATCCTGCAAGATTACTTTATCAAAATCAACTTCAACTTTGACTTCCTCATCGGCTTTTATATCTTCTATCAGAGTACATTCAAATGAACACCCTAAAAACTCCACATGAGTAGTATCCAGCAATTTTCCTTCAAACGTATTACATACCCGTTCTTTCTTCATAATGTGGATATCAAACGGCTTCACTAATAGTCCTACTTCTGTTCCGACTTCGAAATGATGATAATCTTGTACCAGAAATTCATAACCACCACAAAGTACAGTCATCTCATAATGTACACCCTTGAAAATAGAAGTCTGCACCACTCCTACCAACTGAGCCATATCCGAAACCGGGAAAATATAAAGATCTTCCGGACGAATCACGACATCTACCGGTGTGTTTTCACCAAAACCTTCATCCACACATTCAAACTCAGTACCACAGAAATAAACCAATTTATCACGAACCATTGTGCCATTCAGAATATTACTTTCACCAATAAAATCTGCAACAAATGAATTTGTCGGTTCATTATAAATATCTATCGGAGTACCTATCTGCTGAATCTTCCCTTCACTCATTACAACAATCGTATCGCTCAATGTCAGTGCTTCTTCCTGATCATGAGTTACATACACGAAAGTAATCCCCAAGGATTTGTGCATTTCCTTCAACTCCATCTGCATATCCTTACGCATTTTCAGATCGAGTGCTGCCAATGGCTCATCCAACAATAATACTTCCGGTTCATTAACAATAGCACGTGCAATAGCTACACGCTGTTGTTGCCCTCCGGAAAGAGAATCGACATCACGATACTCATAATCTGTCATACCTACCATTCTCAAAGCAGCCTTCACCTTCTTTTCAATAATCCGTTTCGGTATCTTCTTCAGTTTCAACCCAAATGCAATATTATCGTACACATTCAAATGTGGAAATAAAGCATATTTCTGAAATACGGTATTCACGGGACGCTTATGAGGTGGAGTTTGAGTTATTTCCTTACCCGAGATTCTAATTACCCCCTCCGAAGCTGTCTGAAAACCGGCAATGAGACGCAATAACGTAGTCTTTCCACAACCGGAAGGACCGAGAATGGTGACAAACTCACCCTTTTTTACGTTCAAGGTCACATCATCCAAGGCTGTTTTCTCGCCAAAATACTTCGATACACGACTAACTTCAATGATGGATTTATCTTCTTGCATATTCATACTAAAAGTTTGGGTTGCAAAGGTACATATTTCTGCGATTTCTTCCTAAGGTTAATCTAATATAACAGTGTTTTTCAATGTCGAAGAGAAAAAAAATTTATCTTTGCATAAATATTTATTCACTAATCTTACAAAAGTATGAAAAAGTTTACTTATTTAGTTATTGCTACAGCTGCATTAAGCATAGCAGCTTGTACTGGTCAGAAAAACGGATATGTCATTACCGGTACAGCAGAAGGAGCTGCTGACGGGGATACCGTTTATCTTCAGGAAAGAACCGGTAGAAATCTGACTAAACTTGATACAGCTATTATTTCTAATGGAAAATTCACTTTCGAAGGTGTACAGGATTCTGCAATCAATCGTTATGTAACATATAAAAATGGTACTGAACCTTTAATGGTCGATTTCTTCCTCGAAAATGGAAAAATCAATATTGCATTAGGAAGTGAAAAAAGCACTGCTACCGGTACTTCCAACAATAATGCATATCAGGAAATCAAAAATAAGATTGATGAACTTAATGCAAAAATGAATGCTATATATAAGGCTATGAGTGATACTACTCTCAGCGAAGAACAAAAAGCAGCTAAACAAGAAGAAGGAGCACAAATTGAAGAAGAATTTAACAAAGTTATCAAAGAAGGAGTAGAGAAAAACATCACTAACCCTGTTGGTATCTTTATGTTCAAACAGACCTTTATGGAAAATACAACTGCAGAAAATGATGCACTATTGCAAAAGATCCCGGTTAATTTCCAAAATGACGCTACAATTGTTCAAATCAAAGAACTCATAGATAAGCAAAAAAAGACTGCTGTAGGTACTAAATTCATTGATTTTGAAATGCAAAATCCAGAAGGGAAAACAGTAAAACTCTCTGACTATACAGGTAAAGGTAAAGTGGTACTGGTTGATTTCTGGGCAAGCTGGTGTGGTCCTTGCCGTCGTGAAATGCCTAATCTGGTAGAAACTTATGCTAAATATAAAAATAAAAACTTCGAAATCGTTGGTGTATCATTAGATCAGGATGAAGCTGCATGGAAAGAAGCTATTAAAAAAATGGATATGACTTGGCCACAAATGTCTGACCTGAAGTTCTGGCAAAGTGAAGGTGCTCAGCTTTATGCTGTAAACAGTATTCCTCATACTATCTTAATCGACGAAAACGGAACAATTGTTGCTCGTGGTCTTCATGGTGAAGAACTTCAAACTAAAATTGCTGAGTTTGTGAAATAACTCAGGATTTATAAAGAGTAAACAAGTTGTTGTTATTCGCTTAAAAGCAAACGATTAAATCATAAAATTTTAGCCCCTGCAATTCAAAATTACAGGGGCTAATTTTATATAGGAAAGTCATGGAGAAACATGCCTCCTTAGCTTTCGTTAAATAATTAAACAAACCAACGCACGTAACAGAAATCTTGACGATGTGGAAGATCCGGATTCTTCGGGAACATACGATAAGAAACCTTAAAGCTACCCGCATTAGACAAGCTATGTTTAGCTTGGAATGTATATAAATCACCGTCTTTCTTAATTACACTAAATGGTTCTACCGAGTAAACATGTTGTTTCCCGTCCGCAGTTGTATAAGTAGTTACTAACTCCAGTCCTACTGCATCATTCAAACCTTTCTCATCAATTACGAAAGTAATAGTATATTCTTTTCCACTTTCAATATCACCTTTCTCAAGTTCCTCTACTTTGTCACAAGAAACAATCTCAATAGAATCCCACTTCGCAACAACTTCTTCTTTCCATGCTGCAATTTCTTTTGCCTTTGCATTGTTATTGGCAGCCAAAGCTTGAAAACGTTTTGCTTGTTTGCAGTAGAACTTATTGAAGTAATCATCCAACTGACGTTTCATTGTATAATGAGGAGCTATCTGAGCAATAGAGTTTTTCACAACTTTGATCCAACCTTCAGAATATCCTTTCTTATTACGAGCATAATATAATGGCAGAATTTCAGTTTCAAGAATACTGTAAATTGTAGCAGCATCCAGCTGATCCTGATGTTCTTGGTTCTGGTAAGTACGTTTTTCGGTCAATGCCCAACCAGCGCCTTCACGATAGCCTTCCAACCACCATCCGTCTAACACAGAGAAATTCACAACACCATTCATCAATGCTTTTTCACCAGATGTACCAGATGCCTCTAAAGGTCGTGTCGGAGTATTCAACCAAATATCTACACCCGAAACCAGACGACGAGCCAACTGCATATCGTAATTTTCAAGGAAGATAATCTTGCCTAAGAATTCCGGACGACGAGATATCTCAATAATACGTTTGATCAATCCTTGTCCTGCTCCATCATGCGGGTGAGCTTTTCCTGTAAACAGGAATTGCACCGGATAATCCGGATTATTTACGATCTTAGAGAGACGTTCCAAATCAGTAAACAGCAAATGTGCACGTTTGTAAGTAGCAAAACGACGTCCGAAGCCAATCAACAATGCATTCGGATTAATTTTATCCATTAATGAAACGATGCGTGAAGGGTCTCCCTGGTTCTTCAACCAAGTATCACGAAATGACTTACGAATGAAATCTACCAATTTATTCTTCATCGTCATACGAGTCTTCCAAATCTCTTCATCGGGCACATTGTAGATTGCTTCCCAAATTTTCGGATTGGATTGATCGTACCAAAAGTTCTCATTAAAATATTTAAAGTACAATTGTTTCCATTCTGTTGCACTCCAAGTCGGGAAGTGAACACCGTTAGTTACATACCCAACATGATTTTCTTCAGGGAAATAACCTTTCCAGATAGAAGAGAACATTTCCTGAGAAACCTTACCATGTAACCAACTTACACCATTTACTTCCTGAGAAGTATTACAAGCAAATACAGACATGCAAAAGCGCTCGCCTTTGTCACCTGGATTATTACGGCCAAGATCCATCAAATCATCCCAACTGATACCCATTTTTGCAGGATATCCACCCATGTACTTACCGAACAAACCTTCGTCAAAGTAATCATGACCAGCCGGAACCGGAGTGTGAACTGTATAGAGCGAAGATGCACGCACCAATTCAATAGCTTGATCATAAGTTAATCCAGTAGCTACATAATCACAGATACGTTGAACATTAATTAATGCAGCATGTCCTTCATTACAATGATAAATATTCTTTTGAATGCCTAATGCCTTCAAAGTCAGAATACCACCGATACCTAACAGAATTTCCTGTTTCAAACGGTTTTCCCAATCACCACCATATAACTGATAAGTGATCGGACGATCAAACTCGCTATTCATTTCATTATCTGTATCCAACAGATACAAGGAAATACGTCCTACATTTACACGCCACACATTTGCATGAACGTAATAATCTAAATAAGGAACATCTACAACCAATGGTTTACCTTCAGCATCCAATACACGGTCAATAGGAAGTTGCCCGAAATTCTGAGCTTCATAATTTGCAATCTGCTGTCCATCCATTGACAACGTCTGTGTAAAGTATCCGTAACGATAAAGAAATCCTACCGCACATAAATCTACATTACTGTCAGAAGCTTCTTTTAAATAATCACCAGCCAACACGCCCAGACCACCAGAATATATTTTCAATACATGGCTCAAACCATATTCCATACTGAAATAGGCTATAGACGGACGTTTATCATCCGGCTTCACATCCATGTAGTCTCTAAATTTCGTATATACATCATTCATTCTTCTCAGAATCACTTTGTCTTTTGCAAGAGCTTCTAACTTTTCATAGCTCATACGCTCTAACAATAATACAGGATTCTGTCCACATTCCTTCCAAAGTTCCGGATCTAGATCTCTAAAAAGTTCTGTCGCCTCAAAATTCCACGCCCACCAAATGTTACGTGCAATCTCAGATAACTTTTCCAACTCTGCAGGGATACGAGATTTAACAGTAACCTCTTTCCAGTTAGGAGTGTTCACATTACTTACTTGAATTTTCATAATGTTTTTAATTTACTTATTGATGAATAAATTGTTTTTTAACTGAGCTGACGCTTCACAGCATTGCGCAATGCAATGTCATAAGCCTCATAATAGTATTGTATAAAGTGCTTCCACAAAGCCTGTTCTGCCACTTCAGTAGCGCGCTTGCGAATTTCCTTCACTTCTTTATCTGTCTTATCCGCAAAGAGGGTGATTGTATCTTTAATACCATCTGCCACTTCCGAATAATTATAGTCTGAGCGATGTAGTACCTCTACTCCATCATTAATTCCATATTGGTTTTTCAAGCTATTCACCCATAGACCAAATCCTGCCAGATCGGTAGTAATGGTTGGAACATGGAATGCTACACTCTCCAATGGAGTATATCCCCAAGGTTCATAATAGGAAGCATAAATGCTCATATCCTGTCCCAGCAACAAATCATAATAGTCTTTGTTCATTATTCCGTCCCGTCCATTCAAATAACAAGGTACGAAAATAACCTTCACCTTGTCCTCTGGACGATTACCCATCCCTAGGTATTTCAGCATATCCAATACCTGGTCATGCGTCATATTATGCAGCCAATGAGTAATGAAAGGAACTTCAAGGGGAGTATCAAACGGATCCTTACTCTTCAAACGAGCTTGTAAGTCTTCACGAGGTTCTCCTACCCAACCTGGAACATTTACATATGCCAATACATTCTTATGCAAATTCTTATCACGATTTAAACGGTTCAATGACTCCAAAAACACATCAATACCTTTATTTTTGAATTCATATCGTCCACTGGTTCCGACAATTAACGTATCGTCATCCAGCTTTGTTCCCAATAATTTATTGGCTACATTCAACAGCAAAGCGCGTGCACGTTTGCGTTTACCCGTAAACGTAGAACCATTTGGCACAAAATCATCCTCAAAACCATTCATCAGAATAACATCTGCCGGTTTATCAAGTAGTTCTCTACACTCGTTGTTCGTAATCTCGCTAACTGTAGTAAAACAGTCCACATAATGAGCCGTCTGCTTTTCTATAGAATGCTTGGATTGCATGTTCAGTTCCTGAGCCATCTGATCACCATTATAAGCAAACAGATAGTCATACAACGGCTTGTTGTTACCAGCTATCGAACGTCCGATAGAAGTAGCATGGGTCGTAAAAATAGTACCAATCTCCGGCACAGCTTCTTGTACGTAAAGTGCTCCCATTCCTGTCATCCACTCATGTGCCTGATATACCACTTTATCTGTTTCAGTCAGATTATAGCGATAGAAACTCTCCACCACTCTACCTGCTGCATAAGAGAACATAGAAGCTTCATCGTAATCACCATAAGCATGTAACGAATCCACTTGAAAACGATTCCACATTTCTGTGTATATTTCGTCTTTCTTCTCAAAAAAAGGTTGGAAATCGACTAGAATGACAATTGGTTCACCTGGAATATTCCATCGTCCTATACGGACGGAAAGATCATCTTTCTCCTGTGCATGTTTTTTCCATGCAGCACAAAGATTTTCTGATTCGGTGAACAGAGGGTTTTCTTTGCCTTGCCATACATCAGGACCGATAAAAAATATTCTATCACGAAACTTCTCCTGCAACGTATTTGCCCTTGTAGACAAGACGGTGTATATCCCTCCCACTTTATTACATACTTCCCAGCTGGCTTCGAAGATATAATCGGGGGTTAAAAAATCTTTTACCATATAATATATTAAAACTCTTTTTAGTATGCGAGTGCAAAAATACACATTATTCTTTGAAAAATAATACTTTATACAAAAAATATGAAGTAGAAAATAGAAAGAAGCAGAGCTAAAGTATGAAAAAGATAATCCCCTTGTGAATGCAAAGGTGCATCCACAAGGGGATAGAAAGTTCTTTATTAAAAAATATTCTTAGGAAAAATTATACAAGCGCACTACCAATCAAGAAGGTTGCTGCCAAAGCTACGATTGCATAAAGTTCCGGGAATACAGCAAGAATCAAAGTGTTACTAAATACGTTGTGTCCTTGTCCAATAGCTGCAATACCATTTGCACAAACTTGTCCCTGACGAATTGCAGAGAATAATGCAACTAATCCCAAAGCAATACCTGCACCTAAAACAGCGGATGCCTGAATAGCTGTGATTTCAGGAGTCAAAATACCAAAGATAGTCTGGAACATAAAGTAACCTGCAAAACCATAAAGTCCCTGTGTACCGGGAAGAGCCGTTAATACAAGGAAGTTACCAAATGCACTATCGTTCTTTTTTAATGCACCAATAGCTGCATTACCTGCAATAGTTACTCCGTAAGCACTACCAATGCCTGACAAACCAACCATAACTGCGATGCCAATGTAGGCAATAAACAAATTCATTTCCATAATCTTATTCTATTTTTTATTGTTTAATTCTAATTCTATTTTTATTCTTTAATTATAAGCAATCAATGATTAATACCAATGATCAATTTCTAAAAGGTTTGTACTCCTTACCGCCTCCTTCATAACCTGAATTCTTGAAGAACTCTACAAATGTAAGACGCATCGGATGAACCATTGCCCCAAGCACATTCATAAAGATATTGATCGCATGACCGATAACGAAAATCAGTACCATTACGATAGGACCTGCAATGACATTATCCGGGCTCATACCTACTGCAAGGCTATTGAATACTCCGGCAAGAATACCCCCGGATAGTCCAAGAGCAAACAGACGAACGTAAGACAACACATCACCTAACAAGCCCGTAACCATATTGTAAGAATCCCATAATCCCAAACCAATATTCAGGAAAATATTCTTTCCCGGACTATTGAAGAGGAAGATCATTACACCACAGATTCCCAGAATAACTAAATGTACAGTTCCTCCCATCGACATGACATTGGGTAATAAAGCAGACACAGCCATAGATACCAACAGAATAATCCAGCCTATTGTAGCGATCGCATATTTGAATCCAAACTGAATCGTTTGGTTTACCGCTTTCAATATCATACCGAATATAATCTGAATAGCTCCCAAGATAAGAGATAATTGGAACATATCATTATTATCCATAAAGACTGCATGTTTCAACCGCTGCACAATAGGCCAATCCAAATCATAGATATTAGCACCGAAGAATGTTCCCGTCAGCAAACCACAGAAAAAGGTCGAAGTCGCCAATATCTGTATCAGTGACAAGATCGATTTCATATTCGGACTTATTTTTTTTGCAATCATCCGATATGCCGTTGCTCCAACAAACAGGAACAAGCCATAGCCCGAGTCTCCCAAACAAAGTCCGAAGAAAATCATAAAGAATGGAGCAAAGAATGGGGTCAAATCCAATTCATTATACTTCGGAAGCATATACAATTTACAGATAGGTTCGAACCACGCAAAAAAGCCTCTATTATTCAGTTCGATCGGAACATTATCTCCCGGAACCGGATCTGTAATTTCATAATAGACATGTGCATCATTTAGAAAAGCTTCGATTTCCAGCTTACTGGAAGCAGGCGCCCACCCTTCTAATAGCATCAGTTTATCACCAACTGTTTGCTCAGTACTCAATACAACTTTAGAAAACTCAATCTTTCCTTGTATCTCTTGCAAAGCTTTTTTCAAAGAAGGTATTTCTGTTTCAGAGAGTGCTACCAATTTCTTTTCATTCTCTTCAATAGCTTGTTCAGTTGTATTATACAACATTTCTAGATGTGCCAAAGAATAAACAGGAAGTTTAGCCTGCTCTACATCCAAATCTACCTCTTGCTCGGCTTTAGTTATAGTTACGAAGAATATTTTTGAAGAAATACGATTCACAATCATAGCATTGTATTCCGTCTCCCATTCTTCTTTGTAATTTCCCTCCGAACAACTATAGAAACCGATCACATATCCGGCCTCTTTCAGCTTTTGCACATTCGCAGGTTCAAAATTACCCCAAACCTGTAGTGCTTCTTTCTCTTTGGCGTAACTTTGCAGCTGTTGTAATAGTTTACCATGCTCTATCTGCAAAGCATCTACTTCGTCTAATACCTGCAATCCATGAGTAGCCGTACCACCTTCTTTTACAATGACTGCATCCTTCGCATGTTTCTGATTCTGAAGCAGTTTTAAAGAAGCCATCAAACGATTTGAAAGTCGTATGTTCTCTTGCAATTCTGTATTGTCAGCAGCTCCTTGTTGTTTTTCCACAATGTGGACTACACCAAGTTCGCGCAGACTATTCAGGAATTGTTCGTACTCTTTGTGATAAACCAGGAACGTAAGTTTCTTCATTTTTGTAATCATGCCTCTACCTCCTTCCTTTTTTCTTGATGGGATTTCATGATCTTTTGCGATGACTTCGACAGATTTTCTTCATCTTCCATAAATCGTTTAATCTTTCGCAATGCATCCTGATAGCCCGGTATCTGTACTTTCTCAAAAAGATTCACTTTTTGAGTAGTCTTTTTCCTTGCATGTTCTAACAAATTCAGCTTGGCAAGTATAAATTCACGTTCAATAGCTGTATGAGCAAGCTCTTTCAACAAATGAATGCCATCGGCATACCACTTGGGAGCATTGAACAAGCTGTACGGACGTATCTCGAAATCTATATTCTCGAGCAACGGTACACGTACACCCGCAATCTTTTTCACGCCAAGATGAACATCATTCACCTTTATCAATGAAGCATCAAATTCATTCCAAAGGGCGAACATGGCTTCATAGGCTTGAATTTGTTGTTCGAGCCTATCCTCCAGATCGGCAGCTTCCGTTTTACAGCGTTTCACTTCCATGCGGAGGGCACTTTCCTTATTCTTAATGATAGGAAGAGTACGTACCCGCACTTTCAGTTGCTTTTCGAGCTGCTGAAGAGAGGTTTTGTTATATTGAAACTTTATAGCCACGTTATTAATTGCTAATTATTAATTACTAATCGCTCTTTTATTCACCTTTGGGCCAATATTGATCTAACAATTCCTTCTTGATATTTACTTCTTCCGGACGGAAATACTTACCAAATAAGCCCCAGGCTACATCAAGCATTTCTGTCGTATCAAGATTAACATCAATAGCCAACAACTGGTTAGAATAGTCTTTCGCAAACGCAAGTGTACGTTCGTCGTAGTTCGTCAAGTCAAAACCATTTTCCATTTTTGTTTTGGCATTAGCAGCATCAGCATACAAACGTACGGCAGCATTCATCACTTGTGGATGGTCTTTACGTGTCTTTTTACCGGTTACTAACTGTTTCAAACGAGACAATGAACGGAACGGATCGACAATAACTTTACCAATATCACTATCACGACGAAGGAACAACTGTCCTTCAGTAATATAACCAGTATTATCAGGCACAGCATGCGTAATATCTCCACCGGACAAAGTAGTTACCGCAATAATAGTGATAGAACCTCCTGAAGGGAATTGTACCGCTTTCTCGTAAATCTTTGCCAAATCCGAATAAAGTGAACCCGGCATTGAGTCTTTTGATGGAATCTGGTCCATACGGTTAGATACAATTGCCAGCGCATCAGCATAACTAGTCATATCTGTCAATAATACAAGGACTTTCTCATTATTATTCACAGCAAAATATTCAGCAGCAGTCAGTGCCATATCCGGAATTAACAGACGTTCTACCGGAGGATTTTCTGTGGTATTCATAAAACTGACGATACGGTCGAGAGCACCTGCATTAGAGAACACATTCTTGAAATATAGGTAATCATCATTAGTCATCCCCATACCACCCAAAATAATCTTATCAGTTTCCGCACGTAATGCTACATTCGCCATTACTTGATTGAAAGGCTGGTCAGGGTCTGCAAAAAATGGAATTTTCTGACCTGAAACTAAAGTATTATTCAAGTCAATACCTGCAATACCCGTCGCAATAAGCTCCGAAGGCTGTTTACGCCGTACAGGATTTACTGACGGACCACCGATTTCAACTTCTTGTCCTTCAATTTCCGGTCCTCCGTCAATTGGATCACCGAAAGCATTAAAGAAACGTCCTGCCAATTGTTCGCTCACTTTCAATGTAGGCGATTTACCAAGAAATACCACTTCCGCATTGGTCGGAATACCTTCCGTACCTTCAAATACCTGCAAAGTGACATCATCACCGGCAATCTTTACCACCTGTGCCAGTTTACCATTCACAGTGGCAAGCTCGTCATACCCCACTCCTGTTGCTTTCAACGAACAGGTAGCCTTAGTAATCTGAGTAATTTTGGTATATATCTTTTGAAAAGCTTTTGTTGCCATCTTTAATATTTATGAATTATAAATTTTGAATTGTGATTACTGATCAAACACTTCTTTCAGCAATCAATTCCTTCAACTGTTGTTTGAATCCTTCATATTGTTCAGACTGATACTTCGAGTAGTTCATCTGCTTACAAATATTAATCATCTTCTTGAAGAAGTCCATAACTTCATTGAAGTTATCAAACTCAAACTCCGTATGACAAATATCAATTATCATATTCAAAATAGCCTCCTGACGTTCCATCGGAGTTACCGCATCAATCTCATCGAAAGCATCCTGTTGCAGGATTACGAAGTCGATCAACTCAGACTTCCAGAAAATGACATGATATTCCACAGGTACACCATCATCACCTAAGATATTAATCTGCTCAGCGATTTCCTTACCACGTTGCAAACGAGTTTTGAGTTCGTTCACTTTACCAATCCACTCATCATTGATGTGATCTTTGATGTATTCTTCAAATTCAGGATATTCAATATATTTGGAATAAGAATCAATCGGATTCACAGCCGGATAACGCTTCTTGTCAGCACGATCCTGTTCAAGGGCATAGAAGCAACGGGCTACTTTCTTGGTATTCTCGGTTACAGGCTCTTTCAAATTACCGCCAGCAGGAGATACTGTACCGATAAATGTAATGGAACCTGTTTCATCATTAGCCAGCTTCACATAACCGGCACGACCATAGAAGTTGGAAATAATAGCAGAAATATCCATCGGGAAAGCATCAGGTCCAGGCAACTCTTCCATACGGTTGGACATTTCACGCAGAGCCTGGGCCCAACGAGAAGTAGAGTCTGCCATCAACAATACTTTTAATCCCATAGAACGGTAATATTCAGCTAAAGTCATCGCTGTATATACAGATGCTTCACGAGCAGCTACCGGCATATTTGAAGTATTTGCAATAATAATAGTACGTTCCATCAATTTACGTCCGGTATGTGGATCTACCAATTCCGGAAATTCCGTAAAGATTTCCACAACCTCATTTGCACGTTCACCACAAGCTGCAATGATTACAATATCCGCTTCCGCTTGTTTTGAAATAGCATGCTGCAGCACCGTTTTACCCGTACCGAACGGACCGGGAATAAATCCCGTACCACCTTCTACAATAGGATTTAAGGTATCTATAACACGTACACCCGTTTCCAATAATTTGAAAGGACGTGGTTTCTCTTTATAATTTGTCATAGCTCGTTTTACCGGCCACTTCTGAATCATTGTTACGGAAATATCATTTCCTTCTTCATCCGTCAAAATAGCAACGACATCTTCAATCTTATAATCTCCCTCAGGTACAATTGACTTCACCGTTGCAGTTCCTTCCATGGTAAACGGAGCCATAATTTTCAACGGCTGGAAGTTCTCGTCTACCTGACCTAACCATGCAGAAGATTGCACCTTATCACCGACATTCACCATCGGGACAAAATGCCATATACGCTCTTTATCCAACGGATAAGTATACTGTCCTCTTTTCAGAAAAACACCATCCATCTTATCAAGGTCATTTTGTAGACCATCATAATTCTTTGATAACATACCCGGACCTAAAGTAACTTCGAGCATGTGTCCTGTAAATTCGGCTTCAGCACCCACTTTCAATCCACGTGTACTTTCGAACACCTGAACATATACATGCGAACCTACAACCTTAATCACCTCCGCCATCAACTTATCTCCACCGGTAGAGATATAACAAATCTCATTTTGAGCTACCGGTCCATCAACGACGAGGGTCACCATGTTGGCAATAACGCCACTAACAGTTCCTTTTGTTGCCATATATTTTTTTAATTTTATTATCTAAATTCTGCGGGAATCTGTACTTCGTTCTTCAGTGATTCAATTATGCTGCGGAATAACTGATTTCCCTTCTCTTTATCCAATGAAATCCAACGCTCTATCATTTCCAATTTCAGCAAGAAAGCGAAAATACGTTCAATAGTGAAATAATCAAAGAAAATAGCATCTTCCATCCAATTCCACCGCAAAGCATCCAATTTCTTTTCACGTTCCACCAATTCTGCAATTTCATTGATTTTCACCAATGATTCCCAAAAATCGACTTCACCGGACAAACCGAAATCACGAGCACTAGATGTACGCAAAGCTTCACATACATCTGTATTACCCACAATATTACCAGCAATATCCCATTTAAATTTACGAGCTGTAAAAGCGACAAGAATATTATTGATATTCAAATTGAATTCAAACCAAGAAGAAACAAATTTATTTCCACACTTCATTGCATACTCATAATACAGAGTGGCTAAATGATCTTCATATAACACAATACTTTCTACAGGTGTATTCAAATAATCAAGAATGAAGACAGAAAGATAAGCAGGAAATTCTTTCGAACTAATTTCTCCTCCCTCTTTCAATGTAGAAATATATTCAGTAAGTTCAGCGGCAGAATAATTTCCTCGTGTGTCTATTTCTGCATCCTTATCCTTTAAAAGTTTCAACACATTCGCATTATCGAACTTTAAATAAAATAAGTCAATCAATTTTTGATCTGAAGTAGATAACCCACTGTAAATTTCTGTTTTAAAATCGGCTACTGTATAGCTTAGTTTACTATCTTCCAATGAAAGTTCTGGTAAACCAGCTACTAAGTAATAGTATTTACTACTCATAGTCGCTCCTTTTAAAATAGCATTTCTACTAATTGAGGACGCAAGAATGCTTTGAAATAATTCATGAATTCCTCTTCTCCGAAGTTCACTTTATAAGAACCATCAACAGGAGAAACAGTAAATAAGGTTTTGATACCGTTTACTTGTTGAATCGTTACACTCTTATCCAACAAAGATTTTGCATGTACTGCAAAATACTTCTTCAAAGAATCAGCATCAGTAGCCGAAATAACAATTGGCTCGTCTGCACTCCACTTGGACGCTAATGCCACAATAAAAGCATTTAAAAAGTCCTTATTCTGAGTGAAATCTTTCACCGAATCCGTTACTAACTTGTCAGTAACAATAGTTGCAATCTCTGATTTGAGTGCATTAACCGCCTGACCTGCAAACAATTTCAATTCTGATTTTGTGTTTTCTGCTAGTTCATCAGCAGATTTACGAGAGGATGCTACAATTGACTCAGCTTCTTTACGAGCATCCTCAATGATCTTTTTTGCTTCTTCCTGAGCGTTCACGATAAGTCTCTGCGCTTCTTCGTTTCCTTTTTCCACGCCTTCACGATAAATCTTATCGGTCAACTCTTGAATTTTGTTTTCCATATAAACAGGAGTATTTAGTATTATTACTATATTAATTATGTTCCTTATCAGATTCCCGCCAAATTTACAAAAATCAATTTGATAAAAAAGAGAAAGATGAAAAGAAAACGGTTCACTTCTTAAAAAATCACAGAATTATACTATTTTTATTCCGTTTTTTCCGCATTATTATTACTAAATAACAATATTAGCCTTAATTAAAAGAACAGAACAAATATAACCAAAAGGCAGAAAACAAAAAACAAACAAATTCTGAAAAAGTAAAAAAGAAGAAGAAAAACGAATATATCAAGTACTGAAAACACCTATTTTACAATGCTGATCTCTAACATATTCCAAATGCTTGTTTTGACTACTTAAAATATACTAGAATAATTCTTTAGTCATATATAAACACAATTTCCAGATTTCCTAACCGATACATTCATAAGTACGTAGGTATCACAAGAATTGTACACATAAGCACTCTCTTAATCAGAGCGGATAAAAAACAGAAAGCCCCTCCGGTCAATCGACTGAAGGGGCTTCTTCAAAAACGGCAGTTACCTACTCTCCCACTGTTACGCAGTACCATCGGCGTGACGAGGCTTAACTTCTCTGTTCGGAATGGGAAGAGGTGGAACCCTCGTGCTATAACCACCTGAAAAAGGTTATGACATGATGAAAAGTAAAATTACAGTAATCATTATTATCAATAGTATTTATTATATTAATAATCATAATACGCTAAACGTATATAACAAACAAAACCAGAAAGAAAGTAGACGGGCAATTAGTAATGCTCGGCTAAGATGTTACCACCTGTACACCTGCATCCTATCAACGTCATCGTCTTTAACGACCCTAAGAAATCTAATCTTGTGGCTGGCTTCGTACTTAGATGCTTTCAGCACTTATCCAATCCCGACTTAGATACCCAGCAATGCACCTGGCGGCACAACTGGTAAACCAGAGGTCAGTCCAACACGGTCCTCTCGTACTAGTGTCAGAGCCACGCAAATTTCATACGCCCACGATAGATAGAGACCGAACTGTCTCACGACGTTCTGAACCCAGCTCGCGTGCCACTTTAATGGGCGAACAGCCCAACCCTTGGGACCTTCTCCAGCCCCAGGATGTGACGAGCCGACATCGAGGTGCCAAACCCCTCCGTCGATATGAGCTCTTGGGAGGGATCAGCCTGTTATCCCCGGAGTACCTTTTATCCTTTGAGCGATGTCCCTTCCATACGGAAACACCGGATCACTATGCTCTAGTTTCCTACCTGATCGACTTGTGAGTCTCCCAGTCAAGCGCCCTTATGCCATTACACTCTACGGACGGTTACCAATCGTCCTGAGGGCACCTTTAGAAGCCTCCGTTACTGTTTTGGAGGCGACCACCCCAGTCAAACTACCCACCAAACAGTGTCCTCGAAATTACGAGTTAGAACTCAAATAATCAAAGGGCCGTATTTCAACAGCGACTCCATTCAAACTGGCGTCTGAACTTCAAAGTCTCCGGCCTATCCTACACATTAATTACCCAAATTCAATGTTAAGCTATAGTAAAGGTTCACGGGGTCTTTTCGTCCCATCGCGGGTAATCGGCATCTTCACCGATACTACAATTTCACTGAGCTCACGGTTGAGACAGTGTCCAGATCATTACACCATTCGTGCAGGTCGGAACTTACCCGACAAGGAATTTCGCTACCTTAGGACCGTTATAGTTACGGCCGCCGTTTACTGGGGCTTCAATTCAATGCTTCTCTTGCGATGACATCTCCTCTTAACCTTCCAGCACCGGGCAGGTGTCAGGCTGTATACCGAATCTTTCGATTTTGCACAGCCCTGTGTTTTTGTTAAACAGTTGCCTGGACCTATTCTCTGCGCCCAGCCGAAAAGCTGGGACCCTTTATCCCGAAGTTACAGGGTTAATTTGCCTAGTTCCTTAACCGTGATTCACTCAAGCGCCTTAGTATATTCAACCCGACTACGTGTGTCCGTTTACGGTACGGGTACCTCAAAGATTAAGTTTAGCGGATTTTCTTGGGAGTTTGATTACATACGCTATTACTTCATTCCGAAGAATTCGGTATACTATCAGGTTCGACTCTCATCCTGGATTTGCCTGGGATGATCAGCATCTACACCCTTTAACGGACTATTCCGTCAGTCCGCGGTATTGTCACTGCTCCGTCTCCACAATCACTCTTTAAGGTAGTACAGGAATATTAACCTGTTCTGCCATCGGCTTCGCCGTTCGGCTGAGCCTTAGGACCCGACTAACCCTGATCCGATTAGCGTTGATCAGGAAACCTTAGTCTTGCGGCGAGGGGGTTTCTCACCCCCTTTATCGTTACTTATACCTACATTTGCTTTTCCACACGCTCCAGTATAGCTGACGCTACGCCTTCGACGCGGAGTGGAATGCTCCCCTACCGATCATTGCTGATCCCATAGCTTCGGTAAAACACTTAATGCCCGATTATTATCCACGCCAAACTCCTCGACTAGTGAGCTGTTACGCACTCTTTAAATGAATGGCTGCTTCCAAGCCAACATCCTAGCTGTCTTAGCAATCTGACTTCGTTAGTTCAACTTAGTGTTTATTTGGGGACCTTAGCTGATGGTCTGGATTCTTCTCCTTTGGGACATGGACCTTAGCACCCATGCCCTCACTCCTGTGATTGGACTAATGCGCATTCGGAGTTTGTCAAGACTTGATAGGCGGTGAAGCCCTCGCATCTTATCAGTCGCTCTACCTCACATTAGTAACTCACAAGGCTGCACCTAAATGCATTTCGGGGAGTACGAGCTATCTCCAAGTTTGATTAGCCTTTCACCCCCACCCTCAGGTCATCCGGAAGCTTTTCAACGCTTATCGGTTCGGTCCTCCAGTTAGTGTTACCTAACCTTCAACCTGCCCAAGGGTAGATCACTTGGTTTCGCGTCTACTCCTTCCGACTGGACGCCCTATTAAGACTCGCTTTCGCTTCGGCTGCATGTCTCTAGACACTTAACCTTGCCGGAAAAAGTAACTCGTAGGTTCATTATGCAAAAGGCACGCCGTCACTGTTTTAACAGCTCCGACCGCTTGTAGGCGCATGGTTTCAGGGACTATTTCACTCTTCTATTCGAAGTGCTTTTCACCTTTCCTTCACAGTACTGGTTCGCTATCGGTCTCTCGGGAGTATTTAGCCTTACCGGATGGTCCCGGTGGATTCACGCAAGATTTCTCGTGTCCCGCGCTACTCAGGATACCACTACGCTTCGTCTGGTTTAGAATACCGGGCTATCACCGTCTATGGCCGAACTTTCCAGATCGTTCTTCTCACCAGATGTCATGCGACATCGTGGTCCTACAACCCCATAATTGCCGTAACAACTATGGTTTGGGCTAGTCCCCGTTCGCTCGCCACTACTAGGGGAATCATTATTATTTTCTTTTCCTGCAGGTACTAAGATGTTTCAGTTCCCTGCGTTAGCTTCCATCGAGGATGGATGTCATTCCTTCAGAATGACGGGTTGTCCCATTCGGAAATCTCTGGATCAAGGGTTATTTGCACCTACCCAGAGCTTATCGCAGCTTATCACGTCCTTCATCGCCTCCGAGAGCCAAGGCATCCGCCATGCGCCCTTGCTTACTTTCTTTCAAACTGACTTCTTCATGGTTGGCATGGGAATCGTTGTATTGCTACGAAGATACCAATTGATCCAATGAAGAGTGTGCGGCTTGATATATACTTTTAGCTCTTTACTAAATTTTACTTTTTGTTTCATCATGTCAAAGATCGTTTCTCTTGCGAGATGGTGGAGAATAACGGATTCGAACCGTTGACCCTCTGCGTGCAAGGCAGATGCTCTAGCCAGCTGAGCTAATCCCCCGAAGATTATGAAGAATAAGGAGGGAGGTATTGTTTTTATTCATACCATTCGTGTTCCTTTTTGCTTCTTCGAAGTAGTCCCAGGCAGAGTTGAACTGCCGACCTCTACATTATCAGTGTAGCGCTCTAACCAACTGAGCTATAGGACTGTGTTCTACGCATTATCGGCTGCTTTCGGCATAATCGATGCAAGCATCGCTTATGCTATCTCTTGCTCGATAATTCAACCTTGTCTACCATCGTTAGACTCGGCTTCTGTTTTCTCTTGTTTATCTCTATCTATACTTCTATAGATTTGATCTATATGTTATAAATAAACAAGTACTAGTAGTACATTAAATAGAACCTTGATAGTCTATATGTTGGATGGTTGAGGTAGAATGATAATCATTTCTATTTATAGAATAGGAGTGAGAAGCTATCTACGGCCATGCAACGGTAACGACATCGCTCCAGAAAGGAGGTGTTCCAGCCGCACCTTCCGGTACGGCTACCTTGTTACGACTTAGCCCCAATTACCAGTTTTACCCTAGGACGCTCCTTGCGGTTACGTACTTCAGGTACCCCCGGCTTTCATGGCTTGACGGGCGGTGTGTACAAGGCCCGGGAACGTATTCACCGCGCCATGGCTGATGCGCGATTACTAGCGAATCCAGCTTCACGAAGTCGGGTTGCAGACTTCGATCCGAACTGAGAGAGGTTTTGGGGATTGGCATCCTGTCACCAGGTAGCGGCCTTCTGTACCTCCCATTGTAACACGTGTGTAGCCCCGGACGTAAGGGCCGTGCTGATTTGACGTCATCCCCACCTTCCTCACATCTTACGACGGCAGTCTCTCTAGAGTCCTCAGCGTCAACTGTTAGTAACTAAAGATAAGGGTTGCGCTCGTTATGGCACTTAAGCCGACACCTCACGGCACGAGCTGACGACAACCATGCAGCACCTTCACAACTGCCTTGCGGCTATAGTGTTTCCACTATATTCAGTTGCAATTTAAGCCCGGGTAAGGTTCCTCGCGTATCATCGAATTAAACCACATGTTCCTCCGCTTGTGCGGGCCCCCGTCAATTCCTTTGAGTTTCACCGTTGCCGGCGTACTCCCCAGGTGGAATACTTAATGCTTTCGCTTGGCCGCTTGCGGTATATTGCAAACAGCGAGTATTCATCGTTTACTGTGTGGACTACCAGGGTATCTAATCCTGTTTGATACCCACACTTTCGAGCCTCAGTGTCAGTGACCAGTCTAGTGAGCTGCCTTCGCAATCGGAGTTCTTCGTGATATCTAAGCATTTCACCGCTACACCACGAATTCCGCCCACCTCTACTGTACTCAAGACTGCCAGTATCAACTGCAATTTTACGGTTGAGCCGCAAACTTTCACAACTGACTTAACTGTCCACCTACGCTCCCTTTAAACCCAATAAATCCGGATAACGCTCGGATCCTCCGTATTACCGCGGCTGCTGGCACGGAGTTAGCCGATCCTTATTCATATGGTACATGCAATATTCCACACGTGGAGCATTTTATTCCCATATAAAAGAAGTTTACAACCCATAGGGCAGTCATCCTTCACGCTACTTGGCTGGTTCAGGCTTACGCCCATTGACCAATATTCCTCACTGCTGCCTCCCGTAGGAGTTTGGACCGTGTCTCAGTTCCAATGTGGGGGACCTTCCTCTCAGAACCCCTATCCATCGATGACTAGGTGGGCCGTTACCCCGCCTACAATCTAATGGAACGCATCCCCATCTTTTACCGAAATTCTTTAATAACAAAATCATGGGATTTTTTTATACTATCGGATATTAATCTTTCTTTCGAAAGGCTATCTCCGAGTAAAAGGTAGGTTGGATACGTGTTACTCACCCGTGCGCCGGTCGCCATCGTTTCTATTGCTAGAAATATGCTGCCCCTCGACTTGCATGTGTTAAGCCTGTAGCTAGCGTTCATCCTGAGCCAGGATCAAACTCTTCATTGTAAAAGTATTTTTGAATATCCAAAAAGGATATCTGTGATCTCTGCCGGATGCCGTACGTTTTATTGACTTCAATCTAATACCTATTTAAAAGGTATTGACGGTTCTATTTTTTTTCTTGTACTACTTGTATTGTTTATCAATATGTCAAAGAACTTAATTGCTTTGGTTTCAAAAGCGGGTGCAAAGGTAAGGGGTTTATTTGAAACTACCAAATGTTTGGAAAAGTTTTTTTTCAGCTTTTCTCTTGGCTCTTTCTAAGGCTCTCTTATCGAAAGGGAAAGAAGGGACAAGATGAAGGAACTGGGGATAAACCGGTTTCTTTGCGAATCGGAGTGCAAAGATAAGAACTTTATGCTATTGCTTCCAAAACTTTTTGGAAGTTTTTTTGTTCTTTGTCTTAACCTGATTTACGCTTTTGCAGTTTGTCAAGTAACTAAGGCTTTCTTCTCTTGGAAAGCGGGTGCAAAAGTAGGGGATTTTAAGATATGATCCTAATTTTAGAGTACTTTTTATGCAAGTTTTTTTAAGATTGGGGATAAATGGCTGAGGGAGAGGGATGTTGTATAACATAATTTGGAGAGGGGAAGGAAGGAGGGGAATAGGGGGACTCATTATTATATTTAAAGCGAGAGAGATTCGAGAGAGAGAGAGAGTTGAGGGGATAAAATTGAATGAACGAAAAACGAATTATCCAAAAAAGGGAGAAGAGAACTAAGAACTAGAATAGAAACCACATTACAAGGAGTGAGAAAACGGATGCATTTATAAAAAGCATCAGGTATAAAATAAGGTGAAACGTGAATTCAGCTTCAGTACACATATAGAATTAAAAATGTTTTTTTGCCATAACAGTCACTTTTTAACAGATAAGAATCTGGATAACAATAAACTATAAGGTGACGGTAATAGGTGACGGCAGTGTGATGGAATAATTTGCTGTCACACTAATTAGAAGTAGTAAAAACAATTATAAGGGGGAAAGGATTGGGTTCTTCTTCTCTATTTTGTGCAGGATAGTAGTTGACTTGAAAATCGTTTTTTGCTTTCCTCAATCAGAGGTTTGCCGGCAGAGATATTACTAAGCTATTTATGATGTAATAATATGGCTGTGCAAAAAGTGAAAAAACAAGATATTTAATTGGAGTGCACTAACAAAATTGCAAGCTTAATGTCTTGGCTTAATACTGATTTACTTTACACTAAATCGCCATTGAGGTTTCATTCGGATGAAACTAGCAGTTTCAAGCAATGAAACCTTTAGTTTCAATAAGATGAAACTTATAGTTTCATGCGGTGAAACTATTGGTTTCAAGGGATGAAACCGTCAAAAGATATAGATGTGGGAATGAAGTTTACCTAATACCATTAGTTTCAAAGGTGTGAATGTTATAAGTATTTTTTGTTATAAATGATTTATATTCATAATATTAGTCCTGAATTACAAGCTGTTAATAGTTGATTAATAGGCTATTAATGGCTGAGAAGTAGACTATTAATAGTTGGGACATAGACTATTAATACCCATCAACTGACTTGATGATACTTTCCGTAACTTTAGAAAAACATTCGTGAAAGCTAGGGCCGTCATAGGTTTGGTGACGGTAATTTTGCCGTCACAGTGCCATCACACATTTCCGTCACACGATTACACGCTCATTATCAATGATCCATCAACGCTCATGTGACGGTGACGGAAAAAAATCAAAAAAAATATCCAAGAGAGAGTGAGTAGAATAAAAAAAGTTTTCTTAAATTCCTGCTGATTTCATATATTCCACAAAAAAGACCGTAGCTCTTTACAAAAGCAGACGGTCTTCCAGCAAGCTCTTCAACTATTCTTTTACTTCATCTTATACACCAAAGTTCCCCCTTTCAATATATCTTCGTGTTAAAATGGTAAAACAACTAGTAATATTTCTCAAAACAATCAGACTCATATTTAATTACATTAACACAAAACAAAATGCAATATTTCATTTTGGATTTACAAAGATGATAACTGTAAAATATTTAGGATAACATTTTGACTTTTCAGGTCCCCAAAAACTATCTTAAAAGAGTTCGGAACAACACTTTCATAAGTCGCCATACATGGTTCTCAAGAATCTGAATCTCTTTGTCTAGTAGGAATAGCCATTACAAAATAATTAGGGTGATTATTTGCGACATTACCCTAACTAACTTTGCTAATAATACCGTTCAAAACAAGAGTTTTGGGCGGTATTTCAATATACACAGATAACTGTTTTCCCTAGCAACTTTTCTCACCAGAGTTATATATAGCAAGAAATATTAAACTTTGGTAAGATGAATATCGGTAAATTCAACTCCTTATACGACCTTTTGGAAGCATTTTCTACGGAGGAAAGCTGCATCAAGTATTTGGAACAGCAACACTGGGCAAATGGTATTCCTGTTTCTCCTTATGACCCTACATCCAAAGTATATAACCATAGCGATGAAATGTACCGCTGTAAGAATACGAGCAAGAATTTCAACGTCAGCATAGAAACTATGTTTGAAGGCTCTAAATTGTCGTTGAGAAAATGGTTCGTGGCTATCTATGAAATAACATCCCGCAAGAAAGGTATTTCATCAATCGAATTATCCAAGAGAATATCCGTTACCTATAAAACTGTGTGGTTCATGAATCAGCGTATTCGTGAATGCTTCGGTATTGTAATGGAAGAGAAACTTGACGGAGAAGTCGAACTTGATGAAACTTTCGTGGGCGGAAAGAATAAAAATCGGCACTATAACAAGAAAGTAAAGAAATACCAAGGCAGGAGTTTCAAAGATAAAGTTCCCCTCATGGGTATGCTTTAGCGTGGCGGTAAGGTGGTTTGTAAAGTAATCCGTAACACTTCCTATAAATCATTGACAGTTCCTATTCTCAAAACTGTAAAACGCATGGCAACGTTATTCTCTGATGAATGGTGCGGATATAAAACCGTTAGCAATTATATGAGCATTACGTAGTTGACCACGGTCACGGACAATACGTTGATGAAGACGCTTATACGAACAATATCGAAGGCTTTTGGAGTATTCTGAAACGTAGCTTGACGGGAATATATAACCATACGAGCAAGAAACACCTTGAACGATATGTTAATGAGTTCAGCTTCCGCTATAATACGAGAGGTTTTGATGACGTTTCACGATTTAATCTGTTACTATGCAATTCAGATTATCATCGTACAACTTTTCAAAGTCTGACAAAATGAGTAAAAAGAAACAAGTAACAATAGAAGACATGGAAAAGGCAATGGCTATCGAACTTCTACCTGCAAAAGAATTAAAGAAGCAAGCAGAAGTTCCAGTGTTTTTTTCTGTTCTCATGCAGAAGGCTATGAAATACGATATTAAACCTAAAAAGAAAAGCAAGAAATAACTCCTTCATCTAATTTTGACCTTGGGAGCTTGCTCTGCGGTTTTCTTTACTTTCTTAGCCCAGCATTGTTTTTGGTCGCTCCAATATATACCATTCTTTTTAAGGATTTTGTAAAAAGCCTTTTGGCTTTCTTCATCTTCAAATCCTGCATAATTCCAATCCGTTTCATCATCTCAGCCAGTACTTGAATTGAAATAATCATTCAAATCTACTGTTCGTTCAATATAGTTATCGGAAAGTTCTATTTTGGGAGCAACTTCTTCAATTTGGTAATTCTTTCGGAACTCTCTTTGCTCTACTGTACGATTGTAGAAAAATACGGCAAATAATACAAGTAGTATAAGCACGATAGTCCATAATACCTTAACGAGGGTATCACTTTCTCCTTTTTCACGCTCTAAATGCTTGGAACATGCAATACAATCAATCCTACAATACCCCAGAATAGAGATAAGAAGAACCAGTTTACAGAATTACGCCCTTTTCGAGAAGCTAATATGGTGGCAATAGAAATACCCAACGCAAACAGAATACAAAAGAAACCTACTATAAGTTCCATGGTGGCGAATTTTAACGAGTTCTCCACGACAGCCATAGGAGAAATTTAACAATGTTAGTTGTTAAAGAAAGTGGGCTGCCCCTGTGCATACTCGTTAGGTATCGCCAAACACCTATATATACACACAGTAAGGCAACCCACAAGTATGATCTGTCCTCTGTGCCTCGTATATACCTCTTGATAATTTGACGATTTCAACGAGTATAAGGCACTTTCCTTATTATATTCCAAAACTTTGTCCTGAAAGACACAGTAAAGATAGCGAGAAAAATCGTATTTTTACTCAAAAATACAATCATGAATTTGATAACTCCTAAACTAAAAGATTCAATTTTACGAGATTTTGTAATTTCGGAAGATGTTCCGATTGATATTGAATATGACGAATTTGCATCTAAGTATTCAACATCAAGTGATAGGTTATGCATGATATTAGAGCAGTTTGAAGCTATGAATTTAATTAAACTCACTCCTTGTATTGGAAGTTGCTTTATACAAGTCACAGCTTATGCTCACTATTATATATCACATGGAGGTTTTACCGCTCAAGAAGAAATTTTGAAAGCGAATATTGAGAAACTGGGATTGGAATTAGAAACTCTTTCTAAACAACTTGAACCAAATCTTCTTGATAAAGCTGAAAAAATTGTATCGTTGGGTAGTAATATTCTTAATGCTCTTAACCTGTTTCTCTGAAATATTATCGTCAATCCAATCTGTAAATGATTTAACGGAGATATTTCTTTGGAATAAAGAGTAATACTACAAGTGTTGTCAAAGATTTCTTTATTGTCGATTTTAATCAATCTGCGAATGAATGTTTTAGAATCAGCAATATTTGTTTCATATTCTATTGTTATTATTTTCTTTCTCATAACTTCTTATTTATCAAGTGTTCTATAATCAGGGTTGGCTTTCATTTTACTCCGTATCGTTATATCATTGAAGAGTTTACGAATACAAAGAAGAGCTAAATTTTCGCCAAGTTTCGGAAACTTCTCCATAAACCGTCCTTTCAGAAGGTGAAGACGCAAAGAGTGCTTTTCTTCGTCCTTATAATCAAACTGCTCTTCAAACATAATCTGATTGTTCCGTTCTCCTCTGACAATGATAGTGGTTTCCTTACCGCCATTGTCTTGTACTTCAATTGAAATAATTATCTTGTTCATATTTACAAATTTTCCTTATTCTATATCTGAAAACTTTGTAAGTATAAGTAAATGATTTATAGTAGCATTAGTAAAACGCTTATTCTATTGTACAGTCCAAAAACTTGCTTCAACTTTGCATATCGAAACTTCAAAATATACGTTTTATGGACATTAAGAAAGGACAAAAATTAAGAGAAGAATGGGGCGATAAGCCATGCGACCATCCAAGTTTTGAAAAAGAAACTCAAGGAGCACCAATATCTGGGCTCGGATATGTTGAAAGCAAAACAGGTGATTACATTTGCACTCAATGCGGCGAAACATTTACAAAAGTCGAAAAAGATGAAATTGAAGCTAATAGAGCCCAAAAGTAATTGAAAAAACTAAGGGAATAGCCGTCAAGGTTATTCCCTTTACTGTTTAATCAGTTATTATAAATCAGACAAGCCTATTTAGGGTAATGTCGTAAATAATCACCTTAATTAATTATACTTTGACAATTTGTTTCGATAATAAGAGGAAACATCCTTCCAATGATAATAAGGAGTCAAATCACTTTCCACCGGTAACTTCATTTCACGTTCATTCAGCAAGACTTTCACTAGAATGTCTGCATTACCTTTCTTATGAAAGAATACAAATTGCACATTGCAAGCCATCGGAAATACTTCGTAAGCTCGCCATTGCTCAGATAGTTTTTCGATATCGGGATAAGATTGTCCATAATGGTTTAATTCCAGCAAAGCTACAAAAGGAAGTACACAGGATTCGTGCCCGAAACGCAAGGTAGCTCTTCGTTTTCCATCTTTTAAGGCATCATCAGCAGTATCCAGAATATTCCGCAGTAATTCGGCCTCCCGATAAGGCATCAGACACTGAGTCAGAGGAGAACAGCCGGAATTCAGGAACCAATTCACATTATTACAGTTCCATAAATCATAGCATTCATCATCGTTGAACAAAGAATATAGCTCCATATCTGTGTCATGACTTTGCATATTAGCAGCTATATCAAACAAACGTCTCATCAGTCGTGCTGCATCTACATTGTTTCTTACATATTCCTCATCGGTAAACAATACTTTCATCAAACGGGACGGATGCACATGATTCGCCTCAAAATCATTCATGATTTTCTTGACCTCTGCGGATTTAACCAGTTTCTCCAGATTCTTATCCTTATGATTCATATAAAACATATCATGATAGCTGGCGTCATTTTTAATCCGAAGATTCGGATTCATAGCTTGCAACTGAAGACATTCGGCAGTCATGGACAAGATACAACGAATCACGACAGTAGAACGTGCATCTACCTCCGTACTATCGGCAAAGATCTGAGGAAAGTTTGTAAACATACGCTTTGCAATACCTCTATGTTGGCGAGCTCCCAACGGAGTTAGCTCCCCTAATCTTTCATTTGCCATTTCTGCCATTTTCAGCACAATATTCAGGGTACTTTTTCCTTTTGTAGTAAGTTTATTCAAAGAGTCTGCTTTTAATAGCACCTGTTTTGGAAAGAGATAATCATTTGGATCGATCAGATAACGTGAGCCATGACGTGCATAAGTACTGATATAGAAGGGTTCATATCCTTTTGGGGCTGCTTGCTGTTTAACAGTAGGCGTAGGATAAGCATAATAATTGTTTGCAGAAAGTTGTCGGTTGGCTTTAATTTCTTCACGAGCTGTTTGCGCTTGCGCCACCAAGACTATCAGAATTAACAAAATAACGGAAGCGAGTCTTTTCATAATATTTTTATTTGCAAATATACTTTTTTATTCCGAGATTGCTTCTTTTATCCAAAGGAATAGTATCCCTTCTCTATGACAATGCAAAATTTCATGTGACTTATGGGACAAATATCAACTCAATTATTTATCTTTGTTAGCTTAAAGGTTAGTTGCCTCAAAAACAATAAGTAAAATGAAAGATTTCTTAAAATTTACACTTGCTACCATGACCGGCATAATTCTGTCGGGCATTGTATTCTTTATAATCGGTATGGTGACGTTATTCAGTATCGTATTCGCCTCTGAAAGTGAAACTATAGTCAAACAGAATTCTGTGATGATGCTCGACTTAAACGGTACGCTTGTTGAACGTATACAGGAAAATCCGATTGATCTGTTATCTCAATTATTTGATAATGATACCAATATATATGGTCTGGATGATATTCTTGCTTCTATCCAAAAAGCAAAGGAGAATGAGAACATCCAGGGAATCTATTTACAAGTCAGTTCCTTAGCCACTTCATACGCATCTCTGCAAGAGATCCGTAATGCACTGCTCGACTTCAAAGAAAGCGGAAAGTTCATCATAGCTTATGGTGATAACTATACACAGGGACTTTATTACTTATCAAGTGTAGCAGACAAAGTAATGCTTAACCCGAAAGGAATGATCGAATGGCGTGGTATTGCCTCCACCCCACTCTTCTATAAAGATTTGCTTCAAAAAATTGGAGTAGATATGCAAATATTTAAGGTAGGAACTTATAAATCGGCAGTTGAACCGTTTATTTCTACGGAAATGAGTCCTGCCAATCGTGAACAGGTAACCGCTTTCATCAATTCTATCTGGGGACAAGTGCTTACAGGAGTTTCTGATTCCCGACAACTTTCCGTTGATAGTCTGAATGCTTATGCCGATCGTATGCTTATGTTCTATCCTGCCGAAGAAAGCGTAAAATATGGACTTGCTGATACTTTGATCTACCGGAATGATGTACGCAATTATCTTAAAGAGCTAGTAAGTATTGATAAAGACGATAATCTTCCTACATTAAGTTTGAGTGAGATGATGAATATCAGGGAGAATACGCCCAAAGATATAAGCAATGATATCGTTGCAGTGTATTATGCATCCGGCGAAATCACCGACACATCCGGATCGGCAGCTTCAGAAGAAGGTATTGTCGGACCAAAAGTTATTCGGGATTTACGTAAACTAAAGGAAGACAATGATGTAAAAGCTGTCGTATTACGGGTTAATTCTCCGGGTGGCAGTGCGTTTGCCTCCGAACAAATATGGCATGCTGTAAAAGAGTTGAAGGAGGAGAAACCGGTTATTGTTTCTATGGGTGATTATGCTGCTTCCGGCGGTTATTACATTTCTTGTGTAGCCGATACTATCGTTGCAGAGCCAACGACACTCACCGGTTCTATCGGTATTTTCGGTATGGTTCCAAATGTAAAAGGATTGACTGAGAAGATCGGACTGACTTATGATGTTGTAAAAACAAACAAGTTTGCTGACTTCGGAAATATCATGCGTCCTTTTAATGAAGAGGAGAAGTCGTTGATGCAAATGATGGTAACTCAAGGATATGATACGTTTATTACCCGCTGTGCCGAAGGACGTCACATGACGAAAGAAGCAATTGAAAAGATTGCCGAAGGACGTGTCTGGACAGGTGAAACTGCTCAAGAACTCGGACTGGTAGACGTACTTGGAGGTATTGACGATGCATTGAAAATCGCAGTTAATAAAGCAGGAATTGAAAATTATACAGTTGTTTCTTATCCGTCTAAACTAGACTTCCTGTCTTCTCTACTTGGAGTAAAGCCTACGAATTATGTGGAATCACAAATATTAGAAAGTAATTTAGGAGAATATTATCAACAATTCGGTTTGCTGAGAAATCTGAAAGAGAAGTCCATGCTTCAGGCACGCATTCCGTTTGAATTGAATATTAAGTAACTGTATTTTATATGAGTGAGCACGTTGTCAAGATACATAAATGGCTCTATCCTGTCTCGTGGATTTACAAGACAGTGGTAGCAACGAGGAATAAACTGTTTGATTGGGGAGTATTCCAGTCGAAGAGTTTTAATATTCCTGTTATTTGCGTCGGCAATCTGGCCGTGGGCGGAACAGGGAAAACTCCTCATACCGAGTATTTGATAAAGTTGCTTCGTGATCAATATCAAGTAGCGGTATTGAGCAGAGGATACAAACGGCGTACGAGTGGTTATGTGCTTGCCACTCCACAAAGTACGGTAAAGACAATTGGTGACGAACCTTATCAGATGTATACCAAATTCCCGTCTGTCACACTAGCTGTTGATGAGAATCGCTGTCATGGCATTGAAAAATTGCTTCGTCTGAAAGAACCGACAATAGATGTTATTCTGCTTGACGATGCTTTCCAACATCGTTATGCCAAACCCGGATTAAGTATTCTGCTAACAGACTATCATCGTCTATTCTGTGACGATACTTTGCTCCCGGCGGGACGGCTACGGGAATCGATCAATGGAAAGAACCGAGCTCAGATTGTTATTGTCACTAAATGTCCGCGAGATATTAAACCTATTGACTACAACATCATTACCAAACGGTTAAACCTGTATCCATATCAGCAATTATTCTTTTCATCGTTCTGTTATGGAAATTTACGACCTATATTCTCTCAGAATGATTCAAATTCGATAACGGAAGATTCAGGAAACAAAGAGGTGCCTTTGTCTTCATTGACCGATGCAAACATATTACTGGTAACGGGCATTGCTTCCCCCGCCCCAATTCTTGAAAGATTAAAAGAGTATACGCAGAATATTGATCTCCTCTCATTTGGTGATCATCATGATTTCAGTCACCGAGATATACAGCTCGTCAAAGAAAGATTTAAAAAGCTGAAAGGTGATCAACGAATTATCATTACCACAGAAAAGGATGCAACCCGACTACTCCATCATCCGGCAGTGAATGAAGAACTAAAACCGTTCATCTACGCCTTGCCTATTGAAATTGAGATATTACAAAATCAACAAGATAAATTTAACCAACATATTATCAACTATGTTAGAGAAAATACAAGAAACCGCAGCTTATCTTAAAGAGAGGATGCACACAAGTCCTGAAACCGCCATCATTTTGGGAACCGGACTTGGGAGTTTAGCAAACGAGATCACCGAGAAGTATGAAATAAAGTATTCGGATATTCCTAACTTTCCGATATCGACTGTCGAAGGCCATAGTGGTAAGCTGATTTTCGGAAAGTTGGGCAATAAGGACATTATGGCAATGCAAGGTCGTTTCCATTATTACGAAGGATATTCAATGAAAGAAGTTACTTTTCCAGTGCGTGTAATGCGTGAATTGGGTATCAAGACGCTGTTTGTTTCTAACGCCAGCGGTGGAACGAATGCAGCTTTTGAGATCGGCGATCTAATGATTATTACCGATCATATCAATTACTTCCCCGAACATCCGTTACGTGGGAAAAATATCCCTTATGGTCCCCGTTTCCCGGATATGAGCGAGGCCTATGATAAGGAATTGATTCGTAAAGCGAACGAGATTGCCAAAGAAAAGGGAATTAAAGTACAGCATGGCGTATATATAGGTACACAAGGTCCCACTTTTGAGACTCCGTCCGAATACAAGCTGTTCCATATTCTTGGTGCTGATGCAGTAGGTATGTCTACAGTCCCCGAAGTGATTGTCGCCAATCATTGCGGAATCAAGGTGTTCGGTATTTCTGTAATTACCGACTTGGGAGTGGAAGGAAAAATCGTAGAAGTAACGCACGAAGAGGTTCAGAAAGCTGCTGATGCCGCTCAACCGAAAATGACTACAATCATGCGTGAACTTATCAATCGTGCATAAAAAGCTAAAGAATATTTATGAGAACTGAAATAGCCACTCTCGGAGAGTTTGGATTAATCAAACGTCTGACCGAGGGTATCAAACTGGAAAACAAATCAAGTAAATATGGTGTGGGCGACGATGCCGCCGTCCTCTCCTATCCTTCGGAAAAGGAAATTCTGGTGACTACGGACTTATTGATGGAAGGTGTGCACTTTGATCTCACTTATGTTCCTCTGAAACATCTGGGATATAAGGCAGCAGTCGTCAACTTCTCTGATATTTATGCGATGAACGGCACGCCTCGTCAAATTACCGTATCTCTTGCTCTGTCTAAACGTTTCAGCGTAGAAGACATGGAAGAACTTTATGCAGGTATTCGCTTGGCTTGTCAGCAATATCATGTGGATGTAATAGGTGGAGACACGAGTTCTTCTCTTACGGGACTTGCCATCAGCATAACTTGTATCGGTGAAGCAGATAAAGATAAAGTTGTTTATCGCAATGGTGCTAAAGAGACAGATTTAATTTGTGTAAGCGGTGACTTGGGTGCTGCTTACATGGGACTGCAATTACTGGAACGTGAAAAAGTAGTTCTAAAAGGTGAGAAAGATGTCCAACCCGATTTTACGGGCAAAGAATATCTTTTGGAACGCCAATTGAAACCGGAAGCCCGCAAAGACATTATCGAGAAATTAGCAGCCGCCAACATTGTGCCAACATCTATGATGGATATTTCCGACGGGCTTTCTTCGGAATTGATGCATATCTGTACGCAAAGCAACGCCGGCTGTCGTGTGTACGAGGAACATATCCCTATCGACTACCAAACTGCTGTTATGGCGGAAGAGTTTAACATGAACCTGACGACTTGCGCAATGAATGGTGGCGAAGATTACGAACTTCTCTTCACTGTTCCTATTGCCGATCATGAAAAGGTATCACAAATGGAAGGTATCCGCCTCATCGGGCATATCACGAAACCGGAACTTGGTTGCGCACTAATTACCCGTGACGGACAAGAATTTGAGCTGAAAGCTCAAGGATGGAACCCTTTGAAAGAAGAAAAATAAATTGTCATAGTAAATAACTAAAATATTTATTCGCATATAACACTGATAATAAGCAAACTAACTTTTTATCAGTGTTTTTTATTTCCAGAATCCTTGCAGAATCCAAAAGTTTCACTACCTTTGCAACCGCAAACAAGAAAGGTGCCATAGCTCAGTTGGTAGAGCAAAGGACTGAAAATCCTTGTGTCCCCGGTTCGATTCCTGGTGGCACCACTTTTAAAAGACTTCAAAATTGGTAAATCCCTGAAAATTAAACATTTCAGGGATTTTCTTTTTCTTCTAATCCGCATATTTTGAGCAGAATTACGCACTTCCGTAGTGCTAAATCGTGGACAATTTTAGTCTCGAAAAAAATGTCCACGAATTGTACCGTAAGTCGTTGATTGTCTTATCGTTTGTTTCTTGCTATTCTGCACGATTCAGTAACTTTAAACATTAATTTTTAGAGTATGAAACGACAGACTTTTAATGTGCTGTTCTTCATCCGCAAAACAAGAACAGTAAAATCAGGTGAAACGCCTATCATGTTGCGGATAACAATTCAAGGTCAATTAGCTGAAATACAGCTAAAACGAACTATTAAGCCCGAACTTTGGTCGCAAGCCAAAGAATGGTGTACAGGCAAAGATTCTAAATCTGTAGAAGTAAACCGCTATTTAGAATCGGTAAAATTACGCTTGTATGAGATTCATCGAACTTTAGAAGATGAAAACAAACTAATTAATCCGATGGAGATTAAAAGGCGTTTTCTCGGACTGGATGAAAAGCATAAGATGTTCTTTGGAGTATTCCAAGAACACAACGACAAATGTCGGGAACTGATCGGCAAGGATTATGCAAAGGTCACTATCTCCCGTTTTGATACATGCTTGAAGTATTTTAAAGAAATGCTTCTAAAACAGTACCATCTAAAAGATATTCCGATGAAAGAAATAAATAATGCCATTATTCAGGACTATATTCATTTCTTGAAATCAAAAAAGAATCTGCAAGAAAATACAGTTATCCGCTACATGAAAGTAGTCAAGAAGATTACTAACATGGCTCTTGCAAACGACTGGTTAGATAAAAATCCGTTTATGAATATCCACTTCCATGAGCAAGAAGTGCATAAGGAGTTTCTAACCAAAGAAGAATTAGAAATTTTACGAACTAAAGTTTTCAATGTACCACGCTTGGAATTGGTACGTGATATTTTCTTATTCCAGTGTTGGACTGGATTAGCGTTCATAGATGTATCGGAATTGAAACCCGAACATTTGGTAACAGATAATGAAGGTAACATCTGGATAAGAAAGGCTCGCCAAAAGACAAAAATCATGTGTAACATTCCACTTTTGGATATTCCGTTAGCTATATTGGATAAATACAAGGGCTATCCGCTTTGCGAAAAGAAAGGTACATTATTACCCGTTCCATGCAACCAAAAGGCAAACAGTTATTTGAAGGAAATAGCTGATTTCTGCGGAATTAAGAAGAACCTGACCACTCATACAGGGCGTCATACTTTTTCGACTGTCGTTACGCTAGCTAACAATGTTTCATTGGAAAATGTATCTAAGATGCTCGGTCATACCAATACGAAGATGACACAACGGTACGCAAAAGTATTAGATCAGAGTATTCTCCGAGATATGCAGAATGTACGAGAAAATTTCTCTCCTAAAACCACCTAAAGATAAAAACGGCTACCCAATCCATTCGGACGGTAGCCGTTTCTCTATCTTCATTATATTAAAGGCTAAAGAGAATAATCTCCTATATTATAGGCAGAACGAAACCTATCTTCCAAAACCTTCCTAATATCCGATTCACGAAACAGCACTTTGCCCGGAAGTTGGATAAAAGGGAAAATGCCATCATCCCGATAATACTGCAAAGTTCTACGGCTGATTTTGAGAATAGAACAAAGTTCTTCACTTGTCAGATACCGTTCACCCTCAAACATGGGCTTATTATTCTTCAATGCATATTCTATATAAGGTAAAACCCTATCTAACGATTGCAATAATTCTTGGCTATCCTCATTCGTATATAAGTCCATAAGCAATTATTCTTTAGTGGTTACTTTTATTCTACCTGAATCCAATAGTTTTTGTACTTCGGCAACCTTATAATATACCTTCTTGCCAACAGTCGAAAAAGAAAGTTTGCCACTCTCACGTAAAGACTGTAATGTTCGTAAAGGAATATTTAAGGAAGCTGCCAATGCCCTACCCTCTATCCATTCTTTCTCAATACGCATATCAGAGGGAGATAAAGAAGTATTATCTGCCCATGATACAATCTGTTCCAGCTTCTTTCTAAAAAAATCGAAGGAAAACCTTTCTATTGCTACTATATCCATATATAAATTACTTTTCAAAATTCATTTTCTTTTAAAGTAAGTTTTCCAGAACTCAATATGAAGCATTGACAAAGGTAAGTTCCGTATTTAGCCTGTTCAAGTCCAAGCCTTCGGTTTAGATAAAAATCTTCCTCTCATTGCATTTCGAGCGTATTTTTATCTAAAGACTTGCACAGACTAAATACTTCACTGAAAAAGTCAATGATTCAAATTAAATTCCGAAAAACAATATTTTTGAGGGTGGCAGATTATTCTTTCCAGCTTTCGAAGTAATGCTTTTGCAGGAGTTTATCAATATCACTTTGACGATATATGATTTTCCCTTTTATCTGGATGAAGGGGATTAATCCCGTATCCCGCCATTCTTGCAGAGTTCGTAGACTGACATTCAGTTTTTTAGAAACCTCATGATTAGAAAGAAATCGTTCTCCGTTTAGGTGGGGCTTATAGTGCTTGACAATCGATTCAATACCGTTCAGCATTCAATCGAGCGAAGAAATAAATTCTTTGACTTGTGGGGTATCTTTATTTATTAGTTCCATGATTGAAAGATTGTTTTATTGAAATATTGATTTCAAGATTGCTGGATGGCTAATCAGTTGAATAATTAGCTGATTGATTAATTAGTTTCGCAGATAGTCACCCAGTGATGAAAGATTAAGCACATCTTTCACTGGATCATAATCTATGTAAATCCGTTTAGGAGCAGGAGCAATAAAATACAGGCTACCTTCTTTTTGTATTTCATATGTGGCGGGTGAAGCCTGTTTGGTAGTTTCCGATACATATATAATAGAAAGAAGATAGTCTTTATCATTACGGTAGATGATAACCGTAGGATTCAGATTAACGCTTTCCCATGTGCCGACAATAGAAAACAGATTAAAGGATGGATAATCTTCTTTAGTTCTTTTCATAAGGCGTAATTTGTTTGAGTGATTGATTTTGTGTTTCACTGTCCGCAATAAATCTTTCAATATCGGAAGACTTATAATAAATCTTGTTCCCTATTTGGGAATAAGCCAGCCGTCCACTACTTCGGTAATATTGCAGCGTTCGTTTACTAAAACCTAACAGCAGGCACACTTCCTGACCATCCAGCCAGTTTTCAACTTTTTGAGTATGAGTGCTGCACAAACTCTCTATCCGTTTGGCAAACTCCGTGAACCGTTCGCAGACATACGAAAAGGTTCTCTTTTCAATGGTTACTACTTCCATACTTTTAATTTTTAATGGTTTATAAAACGTGTTGATTCTATTTTCACCAGCAAATGAAAGAAGAATCAAGAGCCGTTTTCTAAACTGTCTGAAAGTGGTATGAAGTGGTTATAACTGGCTGGATAAATGAAAATAGAAATTATACACTGTGAACATACAAGATGTTAAAATCGAAGATTTTATACTTACTACTAAGTAAATTGTATATATTTGCGTCATGAATGATACAAGAAGTGAAATAATACGTATAGGAAGTGAATTAATTCGCTCTATTGGTTACAATTCTTTTAGCTATGCAGACATATCTAAGGCATTGAATATAAAGAATGCAGCTATTCATTATTATTTCCCTTCAAAGTCGGATCTGGGAGTAGAGATAATAAGAGAAAATCTGAATGCTTTCAACGAACTAACTAAGACATGGGAAAGTTTGGATTATAAATCGCAGTTTTCCAATTACATTCATATGCATGATAGTTTTATCAATAATCATTGGGTTTGTATAGTTGGCTCACTTTCACCATCTTATGACACTTTACCTGAAAACATGCAGAAAGAGTTGCAGGGATTGGTAAACACGATTCTGAAATGGCTTACAGCTTTATTAGATAAAGGTTTAAAAAACAATGCTTTTTCATTTGCGGAAACACCAAGAACAAAGGCTTTTATGGTTCATTCTGCATTACTATCTTCTTTGCAAATGAATAAAGTATTAAGAAATGATGTGTATAAATCAATACAGGAAGGATTATTAAATATCTAATATTTTTTTGCCCCAAGTACTTACTTACTAATAAGTATATAAATTTATAGAAATGAAAAGAATTGATTTTTTAAGAGAACAGATTATTGAATCGAGGAATTTTGTAAATCGTTTGATTTCCGAAATACCACAAGATTTGTGGTACACAATTCCTCAAAACACAGATTCAAATTTTGCTTGGCAAGTTGGACATTTAATGATTAGCCAAAACTTCCATGCTATCACATGTATCACAGGAAGAAATACTAAAGTCGCAGAATTGATACCTATTGTTGATTATGTGAAAATCTTCAATGGTATGGGAACCCTACATAGGTCAGTAGAAAAAAACTTGATACCAGCATATGAGCTAAAAGATCAGTTTGATGCCATTCACGAAATATGCATAGATAATTTATCCCAATTAAATGATGATATATTATTTGAGCAATTAGAACCTATTCCGTTTAAGCATCCAGTAGCTAATAATAAATATGAAGCATTATCTTGGTGTTTCAAACATGAAATGTGGCATAGTGCGGAAATGGAAGAATTAAAGCGTATGCTAGGTTATCCTATCAAATGGCTTTAAAGATAGCTGCGTCTTAAATACAGGAAATGATAATAAAAGAGACAGGCAAGCTATTGTTTATTCTAATAAAGTGATTACATTTGCATACCATACCATATGGTATGTTTGAGTTATGAAGAAAGTAGATAAAAATCAATGGTTCGTAATAGGACTAAACGTTTTAGAAAATGATGGATATTCTAAGATTACAATAGACAACTTATGTGCCTTACTGAAAATTACAAAGGGAGCATTCTATCATCATTTTAAGAATATTGATGGGTATGTTGATGCTCTCATGAAGTATTGGTTGGAGGTAAACACATTTGAGTTTATTCGTGAAGTGGACAAATTGAGCACTCCCAAAGAGCAACAGCAGAAATTAGCTGATATGGCAGCATACGCTTCTATCCGAAACGAAAGTGTAATACGGGCATGGGGATATTCCAATCCAATTGTGGAAAATTATGTAGCGCAAGCGGATAGTATCAGGTTGGAATATGCAAGCAAACTAAATGAAGCAACCGGATTGGATGCTAAACAAGCAATGGATTTGGCGATAATACAATACTCCATGCTGATTGGCATGCAGCAAGTTTGTTCGGCTCTACCAGCGGAACAGTTCAAAGAGTTGCAGGATATGGTTATCAATAAATTTAAAGAGCAGTAAAATGAAAAACATACCAATAAGTGGCTTGATTGAAAAGTATCTTCCTGCCGATTATGTAGATTCCTATTCAAGAGAAATAGTTTGTAATCAGAAAATAACACCTGAAAAATTTCACAATCTTGCTTTTAACCAACTTCCTAAATGGATAAATTGGTTAATGAATTTACGAAACGCTATCGTAAAGCCATTGGGATTGGATACAAAAAGTAAATTTACAGATAAGGTGTCTGATAAAAATGAGCATGAAGAGATTTTTGGAATGACTGACAGCCACTTGGATTTTCATGTTTCAATGTGGTGTGGTGAGTATAAAAATGGCAAACAGGAACTTAGGATTACAACTATTGTCAAATATAACAATAGGCTTGGACGAATATATTTTTTCTTTATTAGACCATTTCACAGAATAATCATTTACTTTCTATTGAAACGAATAAAGAATAAATATGAAAGGCAATAAACAAGAAATATAACGCGTGTTCGATTACTTATGCCAAAATGGAATCTTTCAGATCAGAATATATATAGTCTTCTCAACTCTTCTTGCACAAAAGAGAATTTTGATGAAGCCCAATTACTTATGGCATATAGAGAATTTGTAAAATCCGTGATTGCCTTTTTGAATAATGAATCAGATTACAAAACTTTAATTAGAGAACTAAATCTTACCTACATAGAATTTGAAGCACTAAAAAATAGTTTAGAAATCAGAAGAGATTTCTGTTACGAAGCAAAAAGTATAACATGTAATAAGATACTTTCATTTATTAATAAAGAACTAGATCTACTTCATCATCAAATGGAATTTCCCAAATTCTTTATTAACATTGAAGCTGGATGGAAATCTACCTTACACCTAAATAAAGATATTGCAAAGTACATCGACATAATGGAAATCGTATGTGGACTTTATTATCTAAAATGTATTACAACAGTTGATGGGAAGGAAATACATTTTAGTGATTTAGCCAATGCTTTTGAAAAGCTGTTTAACATAAAATTCAGTGATATTTATAAAAAAGAAGAAGAAGTAATCAAACGCAAGCCAGATAAACGGACAGCCTTTTTGGATAAACTGAGAGCTGCAATCATTGAAAAGTGTAAGGAAGAGGGATATTTTCCATAGGAATTCAATACAGATATTCAGGGTATTAAGTATTATTTATCGGGGAATAGGTGATCTATTCCCCGAATTTATTTGCATCCATTTTCAGAACTTTGCTTCATCAATCGATTGAAAATCATGAATGTTCAACTTAAAATGAAGCAAAATGTATATAGACAACGAAAACTTTGAGAAATGGATGGAGAAGCTATCCAAAAAACTCACTGAAATAGGGCAAGACTTAAAATCCCTAATCAATACCGATAAAGTATTAGATGATAATGAAAAGATACTCGATAATCAGGATTTAGCCTTTCTTCTGAAAGTATCTTTCCGAACGCTTCAACGTTACAGGGTAAGCGGACAACTACCCTACTTTACCATCGGAAAGAAAACCTACTATCGAGCGAATGATATTCGGGCTTTCGTTCGTGAACGTGCCGACTTTCAAACCTACAAACAGTTTGAAAAAGCTAATCAATTAGAGAATCAACCGTGAAAGCAAAAGGTAGCAAATTTAGGAATGAAGCAGTGCTGTTCCTTCCTTGTGCTACCACCCTAATTTAGCTGAAACAGCTACGCCTTTCGGCTTTGCTCGTTTCGCTAAATTGAGCAAGAGGGAACTGGACAAGTCCTGTTCTTCCCTCTTGCTCTGCGAGGCAAAGCCTTAAGCTTTAGTGTGTTACAAGAACACGCTGTAATGACACCTGTAATAATCATTTCCTTTTCAATGCTTATTGTCAGGTATTTATCTATTCATATTTCTATAAAAAAGTAATTACCATGCCAAACAGCAGTCGAAAAACAATATTTACTACCATTTCCATAGACAAGGAAACGGCAGCTTTGGTAGAGAAGATATGCAAACGCTATTCACTGAAAAAGAGTGAAGTTGTAAAGTTGGCGTTTGGGTATATTAATAAGGCACATATCAACCCATCCGAAGCACCTGAATCCGTAAAATTGGAACTGGCGAAAATAAATAAGAGACAAGATGATATAATCCGTTTCATCCGTCATTATGAAGAAGAACAACTGAATCCCATGATACGGGCAACAAATTCTATTGCTTTGCGCTTCAATGCTATCGGTAAAACTTTGGAAACTCTTATTCTCTCTCAATTGGAAGCCAATCAGGAGGGACAAACAGCCGTGCTTAAAAAGCTAAGTGAACAGTTCTGTAATCACGCTGATGTGATAAACAATCAGTCGAAGCAAATTAACGCACTCTACCAGATACACCAACGGGATTATAAAAAGTTACTTCACCTGATACAACTATATTTGGAACTTTCTGCTTGTGGTGTAATGGATAGCAAAAGGAAAGAGAATCTGAAAACCGAAATTGGTAATCTGATAAACACATAGAGTTATGCACATAGATTTTGCCCCGCCATCAAATGGAACATATAATAATTCTGGGAGTTGCCGACAGCTAGCAAATTATCTGGAACATGAGGATTTAGAAAGGATGGAAAAAGGTATTTATACCGAAGGCTTTTTCAATCAGACAAAGGACAATATCTATAAATCAAAAGTTATAAAAGATATAGATAGTAATATCGGGCAACTGCTGAAAACGGATGCTAAGTTTTATGCTATTCATGTCAGCCCATCGGAAAAAGAACTCCGAGCGATGGGTAATACACAACAGGAACAAGCCGAAGCAATGAAACACTATATCCGTGAAGTGTTTGTTCCTGAATATGCTAAGAACTTTAATAAAAAACTATCTGAAGCAGATATAAGGTTTTACGGGAAGATACATTTTGACCGTAGCCGTTCCAACAACGAACTGAATATGCACTGTCATTTGATCATTAGCCGGAAAGACCAAGCCAATAAAAAGAAGCTATCCCCGCTTATTAATCACAAGAACACCAAGAACGGAGTAATCAAAGGTGGCTTCAATCGTGTGAATCTGTTCCAACAAGTGGAACAGGGTTTTGATAGACTGTTTGGCTACAACCGCCAAGAATTAGAATCGTTTGATTACCGCAACACTATGAAGAACGGTTCTATCTCCGAACAGCTTAGACAGCAAGAGCAAGAACTTCAATCCAATGACAGAAAAATAGGAATCAATCAAAAAAACTTGTTTCTTACCAATCTTGAAACTTTGGAAGCTAGAAATCAAACTCTCAATACAGATACTTATATTACTACTAACCAAAAGATAAACAATTCTGACGAACAATCATCCCATCAAGCTAACAGTCAATTGCTTAACTCGTCAATATCCTTTTTTTCTACCAAAAGTGATTTATTATCATCTTCTAGCATATCGGAAGAGGAAAAAGCAAAACATAAAAAGAGAAGAAAATATAAGCGAAGATGATGAAATCAATCAAAATTACTTTTATTCAAAAAAAACACTCCTATAGAGCTTATAAGTTAATCTTATTTTATAAATTTGTAAAAGTGACATTAAACTAAGGCAAATATAGAACATCTACGACTATGTGGCAAGATAATATTTCAAAGAACGATATGCTTGGATTCGATTTACATGCTCGAATCATAATTGCCCTTTTACAAGAGCAAAAAATGTTACCACTAACTTTGGGCGTTTTTGGAGACTGGGGAAGTGGAAAATCCAGTATTCTTGAAAAAATATATGAAGAATTAAAAACAAAGTCTTTCCAAGACAAAGGAATCTTTACAATTCAGTTTAACGGATGGACTTTTGAAGGCTATGATGACGCAAAAGCCGCCTTAATGGAAGCAATAGTAAAAAAGATAGAAGACGAATTTAAAACTATTGAGGAGGTAAAATCTGTTGCTAAAAGACTATACAAGTCAATAAACTGGATGCGTGTAGCAAAGGTAACAGTTCCTATGGCTACCGCATATTTTACAGGTGGAGCTTCTATCATTCCTCAGATAATATCTAATTTAAAAGAATTTAAAGATGCTCCTCAAAAAATAATAGACTTACTTTGTAGTGATAAAGCTGAGGATAAAATAAAGGGATTTATAAAAGAGAACCCAGACACTCCTAGTCAAGAAAGTCAATCCATACGCGAATTCAGAAAAGATATGACGGAATTATTAGCCAAATCAAATATAAAAGAATTAGTCGTTATAATTGATGATTTAGATCGCTGTCTGCCAGAAAGAATTATAGATAATTTAGAAGCTATAAAATTATTCTTAAACGTTGATAATACAGCATTCATAATAGGAGCTGATCCTAGAATAGTAGAAAGTGCAATAACACATCGATACAAAGATAAGTTTCCACTAAACCCTAGTATGTCAGATGGAGAAGATGCTATGGACAAAAAAATTGTTAGAGATTATTTGGAAAAACTGATACAAATTCCTTACAATCTTCCTAAATTATCTGATACAGAAGTAAATACTTATATTACTCTACTTTTCTGCGAGAATGCATTTTCGCATGAAGAATTTGAATCAGTTTACCTTGATTTTTTGAATTTTAAAGAAAAAAAGAGATACTCTGCTTATGATATTAAAATAATAAAAAGTCGATTAGGTGAGGAAATTATAAAAAAGTTAGATGATGATTGCTTGCTAATCTGCCAATTATCAGGTTTAATTGCAACTTGTTTAAAAGGAAATCCAAGACAAATAAAGCGTTTTCTAAACATGTATATGTTAAGAAAGAAAATTAAAGATGCTGCACAAATGAAAGATATAAATGAAACTGTGCTAGCTAAACTAATGATATTGGAATATAAATCTCCATCACTATTTGGAGAAATATATCAGGACTTAAATCCTAAAACTGGTAAATCTTCAAAAATCAAGAAATATGAAAAAGCAGAAACTAAAGATTTGCCGCAAAATTGGAAGGACGAATCTACAATACAATGGTTACAGTCAAGTCCCAAATTAGCAGAATTTAATTTATTGGATTATTTTTGGTTATCAAGAGATAAACTAAGTTCTTTATCTTCCTTGTATATGACTGATCCTGAAATTAGAAGTTTGTTTATTGAACTATCAGCTCCAGAACTTCCAGAACCTGTCATAAAAAAAATAGTAGATGAAAAACTCAGAATTTTAGATAAAGAGAAACAACTTTCCTTTTACACACTTCTATCGAATAAAATAATAGAAGATCCTAGTAAAAGAGGGTTGTATCATTTATTTGAATATACAATAGATCTTGAAACCTGTAAATCATCCTATCAAACAACAATATCAACATGTGGATCAAAAGTTCCACCTGCAGCAAAAAAAGCATATGAACGTCTTTTAAATCCTAAAAAATAATGGGAACATCAACTAGTTACAAAGGCTTGAAAGGAACTCCCGGATGGAGAGAATTAAGTACTACTGTTACATCTTCGTGTGGAAGCAGTAAAGATAATGCAGCTCAAAGAGCTTTCTGTAAACATGCGAGCTTTGTCAGAGAGAATAGAAGGGGAAATCATGGAGGGGGAAGTGGAGTAGGACATGCAGGAACTAAAGCTGCCAAGAAACTACAATCTACATTTTCTTCAATTCGCCAAACAGGGCTAAGTCAATCATTAGCCTCATGGGGAATGCTTCTAAACGAACATTCTCAGCCCAAAGATGTCATTAACTTTCTACTTGAACATGTATGTGGTAGTGCTTCTTCTTTAGACGAAGTTGCTGCAAAACAAGCTGAAAAAATGTTATTAGAAGAAATTTGTCTTGATGCCGAGTCAATCCAAGATCTACAAGACAAGTTTCAAGAAACACTTCAACAGTATTCAGATATTCAGTTACTTGTAAGATATTTCACATATTATCTCTTCACGCATTTAAGCCAAAGGTTCTATGAAAGTTTGGTAAGAAAAAAGGGAAAAGACAATGCCGGAAGACTATTTCAAGATATAAAAGATTATATTAAAGAATGTGTCATAGATGTTTCCGCTCAACATGATTTACAAAGAGTTAATTGGAATAATGCTGAGGGGCTTGATATAGAAGAACGTATATTTAATGAAACTTTAAATGCATTTGCAGATTATGAGAATTAATATAGAAAACATTGAATCATACAATGGTAAAATCCAATTTCGACTTTCAGCAATAAATGAAAATCGTTCTTTTAATGGTCTTTTAACAATTGCGTTGAAAGATTTATATGCATATGCAGGTAGTATTGAAGGAGAAGCATTCGATTTGCTTTTACTCGCATCGACAGTTTATGGAATTGATATACTTGTAAAAAGAGAATATATTGCTTCTGATAAATGGAGTAGAGATTTAGAGTTTACGCTTCCTGTAGCAGACCCCGATAAATGGGAAAATGTGCATGATAAAGTAAATCAATTATTACATTTTCTAACAGCTGACTATTGGAATGTTGATTTTGTAAAACGAGAACAAGAACTTAATATACCGAATTATGAAATAAAAAATATATCCGTAGATTCTTATAAAAAAGTATGCTTATTTTCTGGTGGTATGGATTCTTTAATAGGAGCTATTGACTTGCTACATGATAATGAAGATAAAATTTTGTTTATATCTCATTATGACAGTATTTTTAAAGGAGCAAAATCTGACCAAGACAAAATTATTCCTATTTTAAAAGAAAAATTCCCGGAATCATTTGATCATATACAGACCCGAATAGATATTAAAGGAAGTTCTAGAGAAACTACATTAAGAAGCCGTTCTTTTATGTTTTTAAGTCAGGCTATATATGTAGCTAGTAATCTAGCCCCCGATATAGAAATTATACTACCAGAAAATGGAACAATTGCACTAAACCATCCTTTAACAGCATCTAGATATAGCACTTGTAGTACTCGTACAGCTCATCCTTATGTTATAAAAGAATTGAATGAGATAGCTCAAATATTAAGTTTACCTAATAATATAATGAATCCATATGAGTTTAAAACAAAAGGCGAGATGGTGGAAGAGTGTGCAGATAGAGAATTATTTAAAATAACATATCCTTTATCTTGTTCATGTGCAAAAAGGGGGACAAGAAAGGATATTCGTGAAAATCGTCATGCTATTAACTGTGGAATATGTATGCCTTGTATATATCGAAGAGCAGCTCTACATAAAATTGGGCTAGACACCGAAGATATAGGTACAAATGCTTTAAATCCAAATGACTTAATAAGGGATTTAATGCACATACCTGATATGCCTGCTTTCTTGGACTTTTTAGCACATGATCTTTCAAAAAAAGAGATAGAAGCTAATCTGCTTTGTAATGGTTCACTTCCTTTGAATGAGCTTTCAAATTATGCAGATGTTGTAGTTAGAGTAAGAGAAGAGCTAAAAAAATGGATTGAAGATAAGGGAAATGAAGAAATAAAACATAGAATTCATATATGATTATTGATACTCATTGCCATTTTGATATGATGAAGTCCCCTGAATCATATATTCAAGAAATAGAGAATAAAGGGGACATAGTTATTGGCATGACTAATATGCCAAGTCATTTTAAGATGGGAGTTCCTTTTGTTAAGAAATACAAGCATGTCAGACTTGCTTTAGGATTACACCCTTTATTAGCAACTGAACAAGATAATGAGTTGGAGCTTTTTAAGCGACTATTACCACAAACATCATATATAGGAGAAGTTGGGCTTGACTTTTCTAGAGATGGTTATTCAACAAAAGAAAAGCAGATTAAAAATTTTGAATTTGTTCTTCAATGTATAGTTAACAAAAACAAGCTGCTCAGTATCCATTCCAAAAGAGCAGAAGAGACTGTTTTAGAATTATTGAAAAGATACCATATCTCAAATGCAATATTTCATTGGTACAGTGGAAATCTATCTACGCTAAACAAAATATTAGAATGTAATTATTACTTTTCCTTAAATGAAGCTATGATCGAAAGTAGTAATGGTAAAAAGCTAATATCATATATGCCATTGAATAGAATCTTAACAGAAACAGACGCTCCATTCAATAAAAAATGTAATATTAATAACGTAATTGCTTATTTGGCAAAAGAACACAATCTAAGTATAGTGGAAATTGAAAGTACAATTAAAACAAACTTCTATTCATTAATCGATAATGTACAATAAAATAAAATCATTATCTTTGCCCTCAGTATTCTCCATGAGCAAACTACCGCAAAAGCACGTAGCAAATTAGTAGGATGATTCATGAGATATGCTTGAAGCAAAAAATATAAAATTTTAAATATCAGCGTGATTAATCCATTAGGAGACTTCAATGCGATATATAAACAATGAGATATTTGAAGAAAGAATTGTTCTTATAGCGAGCAAAACGATAAAACATAATCGTGTGCTAAATCATGTGGATTTCCAAATGGAAGAAACTATAAAACGGTGATAATCAACAGAGAGAAGATAATAGTTCTCTTGCTGGTGGCACCACAAAAATTAATATATTTTCCCCTTGAAATAAGTATATTTCAAGGGGAATTTGTTTTATCCCCCCTATTACGTAAATTATCACAGATTCTACAGCACAACTAATTAATGCGAATACAATCAATAGCCAATTTAGTTTTGTCAATAAGTAAAAAGTAGTATTTTTGTCGCCGCTTTCAGAAAACGCACCCAATATAGCTTTCTATCATTTAATATTATATATAAAGACATGAATAATTCTAGCATAAAAACCATCATTCCCATTCTATTGGGAACATTACTTTCAGGCGCCTGTTCGAACGATGAGCAAATAGGAAGGGAAGTTGTTCAACAAACTTATTCAGTTGTATTAAAAAGTATTACGATGTCAGGAGAGGAATCTTCTGAAGAACTCAAGGATGTATCTGTTTTCCAGTTCAGTGACGGAGAGCTTTACAAAACAGATTTGTTGAATCCAGGAAAAAATGAACAATCTGAAATTTCTGCGATTAGCGGATCACAACTCTACTTCCTAACCGGATTGGATATACCAGTTAAAGAAAAGGCTACCACTGAAGAAGAATTTCTTAATACTTTCATTGGTGAAGGATTGCATGACAATTCCGCACCGAACTTTATGACTGCGGTTACTGAACTAGAAAGTGGAGTTGTAACACGCGGAAGTGCCAATGTAGATGTAGTCATGAAACATGGTGTGGCTCGCATCGACCTAAATACAACAGCCGACAGCAAGACGAAAATCAAGGAAATTATCGTAGAAGATGCTCCTGCCGAAACTTTTCTGTTCATTGAAAACAAACAGGCATCGAATAAAACGGTAAACTATCGGAAAGAGTTAGCTTCCGACTTCAACGGTGAGCAAAAAGAAATTTTTCGCATTTTTGAGAGCACACGCCCTGTCCATATCATTTTACGTGGAACGTATGACGAAATTCCCATCAGACTGAAAGTGGAATTACCTGTTGTTAAACGCAATAAAGTATACGAATTAACGGTACTCAATGTAGGCGCTACAATAGAAGGAAGTTTTAAGATCAAGCCATGGGAAGAAGGAGAAACAATTATTGGAAAACCCGATACAAATAACCGTATCCTGCTCAATGCATCATATTCAAAGATTCCAGAAGGAGTAAAAGTGGATTATGAAAATAATATTCTGGAAGTACCCGCTACAGGTGTAGATAACATGACATTAGCATTTATGACCGATACTCGTATCGACATATCTTATACGGAAGGTGACGGCAACGGGGCAAAAATAGGAAGTATGTCTACATCGGAAGAAGAAGAAGGTATCATGTCAGCATTCAATGTATCAGTGGATGCACAAGGTAATGGACGTCTGGGTTATACAGTCTTGGTACACCTGAAAAATTCCTTACTCCAGGGGACGTATGACTATGTGGAAATTCGTATAGCTCCGAGCGACAAGCAGATTGAAACCGTAGAAATCGGCGGAAATGTATGGATGGCATTCAATGCACGTAGCCGCAACCTTGATGACCAAATTTATCCATTGGATGGAAGTACAGTTGAAGACATGTATCGCACAAGTTGGATTAACACTGTGGGTGGTTTGTTCCAATCAGGACGTTTATATATGTACATACCATGGCAAGGATATAAGCCCTCTAACAATCTAGGTAATCAGACTGCAGATACTCCTTGGATACACGATACTCACATGCCATGTCCAGAAGGATATCGAGTACCAACTATTGCCGAAATACATTCTCTACTTCCCTCAGAACAGGAAATTCCCGGAATATACAAGGCAGGAAATGGGGAAACAATTATCGCTACTCTCCATGAAGGAGAAGGAAAATTATTAACACCAACTGGTATAACGGGAACTCAACACTATGTGAAATTTACTTCGGAAGACACTAAACGTTATCTAATAATTCCTTTAGCCGGTCAGAAAGGAGATAAAAGTACATCCAACAATCCTAATTTTGGGAAAAGGGCCGTTTTATGGACAAGTGAGCGCAACGGCTGTCCGGGTGGATATGCATGGGCTTACTGGTTGCCCTTTGAAGGAAAAGAGACGACTCATATTAAAAAGCAACAATTACAAATGGAAGCATTTGCCTCTGTACGTTGCGTAAAGAAATAAAGAAGACTAAGTATGAAGATTGCACAAATCACAATGTTATTACTTTGGGTATTCACACTTGCTTCCTGTTCGAGCGATTTCGAACAGGAGGTTGATAATGTATCTCCCTGTACCGGACAAGTAACGTTCTTGTTTGATTTACAAAAAAATGATGTTTTTGCAGTACAATCACGCGGAAGTAAGCCAGAACGAATTACCCATATGTGGTATGCCGTTGCCAACAAAGAAGGAAAGATAATAAAACCCTTATATCAGAAACTGGAGAATGACTTCTCAAAACTAACCATCGAAGGATTGGAACAGGGTGACTATACACTCGTATTCCTTGCCACTACCAGTACGGAAGAAAATGCAATGGAGACAGTTAATACTCCCACACTCTTATCCGATGATTGGTTGATGAACTCAACAGAAAAAATGCCTTTAGATGCTCTTTACTTTTACAAGAAAATAGAACTCCATATCGACAGAGAGCAAACTGGAGTATCAGAATGCGTAACTTTGGAGCGTTGTGTAGGAAGAGTGGATATCGATTTGAAACTGTCATCCGACTATATGTGGAGATTTATCCGCAAAATTGATGTTACGTTCGATGATACTGAAGGGATATATACCACTTTAAATGCAGATGGGCAATATACTGGAGGGAAGAAAGTAGATTCTTATGACATCACTGAGAAATGTTCATTCTATTCGCTGCCGAGTAAGGATGCTCTTTCCGGCTTTGTAACCATCGAGTCAGAGCGCAGTGACGGGATGCTATTCGAGCGTAAATACCGTTTTACCAATTGTAAAATTGAAGCCGGACGAGTAACGCATATCAGTATTGACTATCTTCACCCGGAAAATCAAGAAGGTTTCCTTTATATACGTGAGAAAGATTTCGAACGTTTCCAAACTGATACCATGTTTCTTGCCGACGAGCCACGTGAGATTTTCTATAACAGTGAACGTCGTTCTTTTTATGCAAATGCTCCGTTGCAATTATCCATCTCAAATGAACATAAGCTCCTGGTTAAATTCTTTTCTCCTGTCAGCATCCAGAATGTAACGGTCATGTGCCGTTTTAATAAAATCAGTACGGAATTTTTCAAATTGGCACATTTTGAACAGATATATCCTTTCATGGAAGCTTCGTTTCCCTTGCCTGTAGTTGACTCAGAACGAACATTCACCACTAGTAATGGCCGGAAAGTGGTAGTGCCTGCACAACCCGAACTCTCTAATGATGACGTAACACTTGTAATCCAAACAGATGACCCATTTATAAAAAAAATGGAACAGATAGACAGTCATTGGTTTATACGTTTTTCTTCTTATTCGGCCGATGCCGGCCATGCATACTGGCGGCACATGAATCCACTATTGTGCCGACATGGAGTAGCACTAGCTATCAATATGGCCTTTATGTTCTCTTCTGAAGAATTTAATACAGAAATGAACACTTATGAAGGAAAACTGAAAGATAATGGTGGAAATCCGATCAATTTAGATGTTTTGCGTCAAAAAATCCGCAATCATGGCGGGCTTGTTCTCGGGTGCGTTTCTGGTGTTGGTGGACTTGGTGGTGGTACTACGTATGGATTGGCAAATTATTGTTATACCGGAGTTTATTTTGATGCAACTCCTCCCAATGCTCATCCACACAATTATCCACGCCAAGCCATGTTTCACGAATATGGACATTGCCTAGGCTATAATCATAATAGTACAATGACTTATGGTGATCAATGGACCGTATTATGTGCCACAGTTTTTGTAAATATGGGCAAAGAAGGTAAATTACCTATATGCTCAAAAGAAATAATAGCACAATTACCAATGTAGAATTGATAGTATGTCTACTGCCTTAATAAAACCGTTCAATCTGAACAGATAAACCAAGAACGTCTTTAGGTAATACTAAAGATGTTCTCTTCATATATACACTATACATTTATACTATTTTTTAGTCCTCTGAAATCTTATCCTGTACTACTTATCCAAGAAATCAAACTTTTTTCATATCCTCACACCGTCAAGAATGATCTTTTTCATAATACGTGATTCTCCCAATCAGTAACTTGACACCGTATTTCCAACATAATCACCCGCCGGAAAAGTCAGCAATATATCTTTACCGTTTAATGTGAGTGTGACTTCCTTCTGACTATATAATGGATCAGCAGCCCACACTTTAAATTTCTCACCTTGCTTTTCAATATATACGACCGCTTTCTTATCAGAGCAAAGCGTTATCCCATCATCCAGCACAACCGTTCCCGGCGTATAAAATACAGCCGCATAGATTTGTTCCTTTTTCAATCTTACAGCTTGTAAGAAACTAGTATTCGATATAATCTCATATGTATGTTTCTTCACAAAAGAACGGAAGTTTTTCAATGTGCAATCAGGAACAAGCATATATGCGTAATGCCCGTCGCTAGCTTTAGTTCCATGATCGACCCACAAATTGAAAATATCCCCTGATAATCTTTCTGAACTACCTGAAAGATCTATTTCATTCCAAGCTCCTGTCTGTATCCGGCTACATACATTCCGTTTCGTTTCATCCAAAAACAAATAACCGATCCGGTCATGATAAACCCATTTAGGATTATTCATCTCCTGCCCACTTTTATATTTCCACTCCTTGCTGCCATCATTCACCGTCATACTACCTGTGAAAAAGCACTGATTGACCGTAGTAAAAACCTCTTCAGGTGCTTTAGAGTTAATATCGGCTCCTAAACAAAGTACTACATCATTCATGAAAAAATAAGCTTTCTTAGCCTTTCCCCCCCGATAATCATGTTCATAAGCAATCACTCCATTCTTCCCGTTACTGACTCCACCTGCAAATTCATTCGTTCCAAACAAATATCCTCTTAGTATAGCAGAATCTGCTTGCTGTATAGCCGTTGTACCCGGAAGCATACACCAATTCCACAAAGGATATATATTCTTATATTCCTCACTGGAAGTAAGAATCTGCATTGCCCCTAAAGGTAGATTGTATCCCTTAAGATTCTCATCATTAATCATTTCCGTACCGTTTGTCCGTTTGGAAACGACCTTAGCCGAAAGATAATAATTCTTTCCATGCTGAACCATAATATCCGATTTCCAGAAAAACTTATTCCCCGGAACAGGAAAAGGGCTACCTTTCAAATGCTTTTGCCATAACCGATATTCTTTGGCATATGACGGATCTATCAGAACCATCTTATCCAAAGTACTGGCAGAGATATTAAATATTCCATTTTTACGAGTGATCCCCCGCCCATTAGCACCATGTTCAAAGGTGCTACGATAACCAAAAAGACGTTCTCCATTAAGCATCAGTTCCCTAACAATTTTCAATTTATCAGCATCAAAAAGTTCCTCAAAAGAAGTCCCTCTAGCCAATAAAAAGAAATCGGTCAAATCATTGACATAAGACATTCCATAACCTCCCGAGTATAATTGCGGACGGTGTTGGTGAAAGCTTCCATCAATTTTTATTCCTTCGTCACCTTGACGGGAGACAATCTGAATTGTAGATGCGATAGAATGAAAACCTATGCGAATTAATTCAATGTTATCCTCAATACAACCTTTGTGAATAGTTATATTAGATACCCATGTACGGTTCTTTCCCCGATGCGCTTTATTCCCCGTTTTATCTTCTAAATAGGAAGAATAATACAAAAGCTTATCCTTACTCATTTCATCTTTCAATAAAATTAATGGAACCATATAATCTTGTGGAGCCCCTATATCATTGAACCACCAGTTTTTAGAAACAGGACGCATTTTCAACCAATAATCAAGTCCGGATAAAATCTTACGGTATAATTCTTTAGAACCGGTATATCCACTTCCCTTCTTTCGATAAGCTACGGCCATAGCTTTAAGATACTTAAGATGCGGACCGGCTCTAAAGTTATTTGTAACTGTTACATAATCAATTCCAATAAAACTACCATCCGGCTGCATCATATCCAGGTAACGCGCAATTGCCTTTTTATCAACTTTCACCTCCAACTGTTTCTCCACCAGCCTGAAAGTCAATTTTTCTATTTCTTTCTGAACTTCTGATCCTTTCAGACTAACGCAAAAAAGTATAACCGGAACAAACAGAATTAATCTTCTCATTTCAATAATAGGTTCACTGATTCAACCATTTTCCATCTGCCGAAATACCGGAACTATTTATGGTACGAATAAATTTCGCATCTGTCGGCTTCATACCTTTACATTCGTTCAATTCGGCTCCTACCACATCATCAAAGAAAAACAAAGGACGTTCATCAGAAACAGGACTAGAAAAACGCACATTATTAAAATAGATATTTTTTGCATGGCGAACATAAAAACCGGCACCGGGTAGTGTATGACCAAACATTCTATTTTCCGGATATGATTGCTCCACTTCCGGTACAGTTCGGGTTATCATATCCCTTGTTCCACCTCCCGGATATGTAATCTGTACATTATTGATAGACACATTTTCCACTTTAGCTCCTTTCACTCCTGTGATAGAACAGGCAATCAAACTCTCGGCAGTAGCAACAATGTTACTGATATTAATATTTTTCAATGACCCGATCTGTTTGCTAAAAGTACGTCTCCGGTCTCCCAGACGAATAAAAATCGGAGTCTGCACATCTCTCATGGAAATATTGGAAATTGTTATTCCGTCAATAATACCCCCGTCTACCATTTCAATGGCAATCCCTGAAATAACCGTTATGTCCGCAGTGATATGCTTCAACTGTTTGCTCCAATGACGAATATTATCTTCCTTGGCATGACGGACAACACAATTGGACACCGAAATATTACGGAATCCTCCTAAAGAAGAGGTTCCAAATTTTATAGCATTACAATTGCTGGCAGTCACGCAATTCGTAACTGTAATATCTTCACAAAGTTCCGGATGATCACTTTTAAAACAAATGGCATCATCTTCCACATCAATATAACAGTCGGATATAACCGCATTCTTTGCATCAATATCCAGCCCGTCATTATTATAGTTACAATGGCTGAATACTTTCAAACCACGAATAACAACATCCTCACATTTCTCATAATGTTGTACCCAATATGCCGAGTTACGTAAAGTAATATCAGTCACCTGTATTGTTTTACATTCCACAAAGTAAATCAATTTAGGCCGCTTAGGACCTCCGTCAGCGTCATTACCGAATTGAAAAGTAGAACTTCCCCCCTGTCCATCGATAATACCAGTTCCTGTAACAGCAACATTCTCCTGACCACGAGCATAGATCAAGCCGGACGACTGATTCATTGTACCGCCCTCCATAGGAAATGCAGAATCATAATCCGCCAAACGGGTACTTCCTAACAACAATGCTCCCTGTTCCAGATGTAAATTGACATTTGACTTCAGTTCAACCGGACGAATCAAATAAATGCCGGAAGGCACAGAAACAATACCGCCCCCTTCTGTAAAGCACTCGTCAATTGCTTTCTGCAAAAACTCTGTATTATCAGTTTTTCCATCTCCCTTAGCTCCAATTTTCGTTATATCTATTGTCTTTGCACTTAGAATAACAGGTAATAACCCTAGTATGACCAACAATCTTTTCACTTTACTTTTGTTCATAATCCATTCTTTTTATCATCTTGTAATGCTTTATATCTACACAATGCCTCCACATAATAATAATCTGTATAGCTCAATGGAACATCTATCTCTTTCTTAGCCGGCATATTACCAACCGAGTGTTTCAAAATAAATCCACCATTTGTATTCTCAGGAGCCGTATACGCCGGTGAAGCAAGGACCTTCAATATATTTTCGGCAGCATTCAAATAAGTCTGTTGTTTTTCTCCTTTCACATATAAACATAATTCAAGCAATCCGGAACTAGTTATTGCTGCCGCAGATGCATCACGCAGAGCTTTAGGAATATTCGGAGCATTGAAATCCCAATAAGGAATCAAATCTTTTGGCATACTGGGATGGTTCAGCATAAAATCAGCGACTTTCATTGCCTGATCCAAATATTTTTCATCCTTCGTAAAGCGATACATCATTGTAAAACCATAAAGTCCCCATGCTTGTCCACGTGCCCAAGCCGACTTATCGGAAGCTCCTTGTCCAGCCTGATACTGTTTGATTTTCCCCGTCTTGGGATCATAATTCAATCCATGGTAGAGACTGTTATCCGGTCGAAAATGATTCTTTATAGTAGTATCTGCATGTTTCACTGCTACGTCATAGAATGACGAATCTCCAGTCGTTTCAGCCGCCCAAAACAATAGTTCCAGATTCATTATATTGTCTATTATTACAATATAATCATTCGGTTTACGATTATGAGATTTAATACATCCGACAATCGGACTAAAACGCGTCATCAGTGATCGGGCGCTATTTACTAGAATATCTTTATAATCAGTTTGAGGAGCAATACGATTTGCATTCCCAAAACTACAATACATCATAAAACCGACATCATGGGTATCTGAATTATACTGTTCAGACTCCAACAATTTCAGCATCCGGACACCCTCTCGATACAAATCGTCATTACCGGTTGCCTCATAAAGATAAAATAATGTTCCGGGATAAAAACCACTACACCACCATTCGGAATCACTAGTTTCCAACAGTTTTTTATTGGCATCATAAGTCTTTGGGAAAGCAGCCGACCCACTCAGTTTATCCCTCATATAGAGATATTGATGTACAGCATTCTTCAATGCCAACTCCACATTTATTTTACCTTTCGGCTTTACCGGTAAATTCTGCTTCGTATAAAGAGTTTCCGCTTTTGCACACGAAATACAAAAGAGAGAAAATACAAATATTAAAATATTCCTACACATAATCATCATTTCTAATTATACATATCTGAGAAAGAAGCTACTTTCAAATTCTGTTCAAATTCAGACAAGCTCAACTTTGTATCAACTTTAAGCTTGACATCTTCCTGAGGCATTAAATCAAAATAGTTGTCTGAAATAAAATGATCCGTATCCCCTTCTATAGTCAAATAGACCCCTCTGGCAAAAACATCGGAACGCAATGTTACTTCATAACCACCTTCCATAGGAACTATTTCAGTTGAAAAAACAACCTTCGGATAACACATCTGTTGTTGTTTTGCCGGAAAATAAATATTAGTGTATTTCTTGCCTAACTTATCCTGATAAGTCATATAAACAACCGCACTTTCCTCCTCTACATTACCTAATAAAGTAGCCAGATCTGCTTCCCAAACTACCTTACTGGTATTAGCCTGTATATTAATTTTTTGTTGTTTCTCTTCTATTATCTGCCCATCCAACCGGATACTTTTAACAGTCAATGCTCCCGAAGTACGCTGTAGACGATCAGAAACGGCATAGATCTTCAATCTGTTTTCATCCATCACAGGAGAAATCAAGATATCATCAAAAGACTTCACAGTGAAATAATGTTGTGCTTTCCAACGTCCATAATAGTCACGACTCGACCAGGAAGCCACAGGCCAACAATCATTATGCTGCCATACCAATGATCCCATGCAATACGGCATATCTCTACGGTGTGCCTCCATTGCCATTTTAATCGCATCTGCTTGCAAAAGCTGGCTCATGTAAACAAAAGTACGAAAATCTTTCGGTACTCTGTATTCTTTTAGTAAGAAATCATTAATACGTTTATTGGCTGATACTCCTCCGCGCTGGTGCGACATCATTACTTCCGAGGTAAGTTCCCAATCTTCCTGTTTTGGCGCATATCTTTTAATTGATTCAAAATCCGGAAACGATTGAAAACCGTACTCACTGAAAAAACGGCTTCGTTCTTTCATAAAATGAGAAAGAGGTTTTAAACCTTGCCAAACTTCCCAATAATGCATATCTCCGACGTTATGATTCCGAGTCCCTTCATCATCTGAATAAGGAGACGACTTCCGATAACAAGCTCCCGGATGATACTCTTGCACCACCTTTGGTAAAGTTACAAAATACAACTCCTTAAATTGATTCCAAATAATCTTAGACCATTCTGGGTTTTGCTTGTCATAAGTATGTTTCCAGTTCCAGTTGAACCAAGCATCCAAACATTCGTTATTTCCACACCACAATGCTATACAACTATGGTTTCTCAAACGGCGGACATTATCAATCGCCTCTTGGCGTATATTCTCTAACAGCTCTCCTTCCGAAGGATAGACGCTGCACGCAAACATAAAATCCTGCCATACAAGAATACCATATTTATCACATAAGTCATAGAAAATATCATTCTCATAGATACCTCCTCCCCATACACGAAGCATATTCATATTTGCTTTTACTGCATCCTGAATCGTTTTATCATAAATAGAGTCTGTCACCCGCGTCAGGAAATTATCACATGGAATATAATTTGCACCTTTAGCAAAAATCGGCTGACCATTCAATTCAATATAAAAACTTTCTCCATGTTCGTCAGGCTTTGTGACTACTTTCAATGAACGAAGTCCGATCTTTCTGTCTAATCGGTCTATCTCATGTCCATCAGCATTAAGCACTACGGAAAAAGAATATAAAAAGGCTTCCCCCAGCCCATTTGTCCACCATAATTTCGGTTGTTTGATAGTAAAGGACAAAGGAACTTTATTTACTCCTTTTTGCACTTTGACAACCTTTTGGTCTAATTGATAATTGTCCGTACAATTATCAATAGCCACTACTACTTGCATATCTTTATCAGCATATATTTCTACTGTAGCATGAACCGTTGCAGACCGACTTGTTACTTCCTGTTGTTCATAGAAGACATCAGTAATACATGCATCCTCCCAAGCTTCCAAAACCACAGAACGCCAAATGCCGGAAGTTACTAACCGAGGTCCCCAATCCCAACCGAAATGATAACCAGCTTTACGTACAAATACTCCAACCTTCCTGTCAAACAATCCACCGTTTTCAGACTGATCGTTCGAACTACGATATTGAAACGGAACAGCTTCCCATTTCGGCATTGCTATTTTTATCGGAGAATGGAAATAGATTTGCAATTGATTGCCCTGCGATTTTAATAATTCTTTTACATCCACTTTCCATTCACGAAACATATTATCGGCAGTAAGTATCCTTTTACCATTTAACGTTACATCTGCATACGTATCCAATCCTTCAAAATCAAAAATAATGTTTTTCTTGGACATCATAGCCGGGTCTATATCAAATGAAGTACGATATATCCAATCTTCTTTATCAATCCATTGCATTCCACGTTCATTCAAACGGAAAAAAGGATCATCAATCAGTTGGTTATCCATCAAATCTGTATGAACACCTCCGGGAACGGTTGCAGGATACCAATTTACTCCTCTTGCCTGTCGAAATTCCCATCCTTCATGAAGATATTTTCTTAAAGGGATTGCCTGAGTTGCCACTGCCTGTAATACCATAAGCGAAAAAATTATATATTTATTTATCCTCATACCTATTTAGTTTATCATTTCAACATAAACTCTCTTCTAACGATATTCCAACCTCTGACTACTAAAACCGGATCTTCTAACACATGCTCCTTTGATGTCTCAATGGTGATACTTTTACTTTCTCCCGGCAATAAAGAAAAGAAATTATCCGTATAAAACGAAGGGCGAACAGGTTTCTGTTGCCTGTCAAGCAATTGAAGTTGATTGAAAAAAGCGATTGAACCGGATACATTCTTCAACTTTATATCGACATAATAATTGTCAGCATCCTTCCTTATTTTATAAGATGTTTGTAATTTCGCTTGTTTCAAATTCTTCAGTTCCTCAAAACCCGAAGTTGCAGGTCCTGTCAATGTCTTTTTACCTTTATATTCATCATTTGACCGCCAATAAAAATTAGACGAAACTTCTTTTCCCTTGTTATCTAATAACCTCAAATTAATAAAATGCACCTGAGAAATGTCCACAGGAAAATCAATTACCAATGCGTCGTTTACCACTCCATCCGCAGGAATATCAATCGAAACTGATTTCTCCCATACCTTTTTACTCTGTATATTGTAAATTTGTGTTGTGACAGTATACCCGTTAAAACCCTCATAATAGTCGTTTACTACTGAAACTGTATTCTTTAAATAATCAAACTGTGCGTGAAGTGGTTGTAAAGCATTAGCGGTGTGATAAAGCGAGGCGGTGGGTTCCAAAGACCAATCCCACATACGGGCACTTACCTGCCGCATCGAACAATTATGATACCAAAACAGTAATCCTGAACAGAAACGATCTCCATAGTCCAATTTATTATAATTCCACACTTCCCAAATGCTCTTTGAATTAATCGCTCCGACAAACTGTCCCTTTTCTGCAAATTCCTCGATAGACGAAGAGGTTCCATAATTATTTACCAGATCAGTATACATGGTAGACATTAGATGAAAGCCATTTCCATCCAAATAATCCCAGACCTCTTTATTGATTGGCCATAAATCTTTCTCATCCATCATTTCACGTAATATCTCCACTGTAGGTAATGTAGGCGCACCATATTCCGGATTAAAACCATCCACACGACTTCCTCTATCCGAAGCTGTATTTTCATAATGTTGCATCGGATTAACTTGCTTATACGGACTACCGTCATGTACCCCATTACACTCCGATTGCATTTGATATCCACGTGTTCCGTCAAGTTTCATAAGTGACTCATAGATTCCTGTTACTTCAGAACTTTCGTTCGAGCATACATAATAAGCTATAGATGGATGATTTCGAATACGCTTCACCGTCGATTCTACATTATTCAAATATGTCTTTTTATCCTGAGGATGTTTGGTATCTCCTGTCATCCAGAACTCTTGCCAAACCAATAAGCCCAATTCATCACATAATTGATAGAAATAGTCGGATTCCGCAATACCACCACCCCAGAAACGAATTAAATTAATTCCTGACTGACGGGTATATCTCAGTTCTGCATAAGTACGTTCATCTGATGTACGTAGCATTGCCTCAGGAATCCAGTTTGTTCCACGAATAAAAATCCTTTTTCCGTTAATATAAAACACACGTGACTTATCCGGTGTATTTGTATCGGAAGTAATCTCACGAATACCAAATCGTGTTGTGACAGAATCGCATACAACTCCTTTCACCGAAACGGTCATTTTTAATTGATATAAGTTCTGCGGTCCTTTATTGACAGGCCACCATAAACGGGGATTGGACATAATCAACTGTGGAAATTCTTCGGAAGAAAACGTAACGGTTTTCTCTTCACCACGTAAAATACGCAACGTTTTTTCTACTACAATATTTTCTCCAACAATTTCTCCTCTAACCACACACTTTACAGTGTCCATAGAGTTGGTTGGATTGACAACCTCTACCGATATGGATTCACGAGACACATCGTATCCCGGTTTACTTAGTTCAGACTTAATAAACGGGTGTCTTATAGCCAATTTACCCGTAGTATATAAGGAAATACTTTTCCAAATACCTGTATTACGGTCACGAATGCCATCCATGAAAGTAAAGTCCCATCCTACTGTCATCAACATCGTAGTATTAAGGCCGATATTCCCATTCCCCCCATTATGAAACTCACCTACTGCTCCCCAGTTCTTTGGTTTGGCAGACCCAGGCATATCTACAGGGTATACTTTAATAGCTAAAACATTCTTTTGTCCCACCTTTACGAAATCTGTCACATTGATATAATCATTCGTAAACATTCCCTTCATTGTACTCAACAAATTTCCGTTTACCCAAATCTCTGCTCTATAATTTATCCCTTCCGGCTGAAGCCAAATCGTTCTTTTTGCAAAAGACTCCGGTACATCAAACTCAGTACGAAACCAATAAGTATAAAACTCACGCCCCACTTTTGATATATCCGGAATTTTACCGGACTCAATCTTATTGTTCACTCCGTAATAAGGTTCCGGATAGACTTTGTTATAAACTAAGGAATTCAATACGGTTCCGGGTACAATGGCTGTTATCCAGTCATGAGTATCATACCCCAATGACGAAATCTCGTCAGCAGTCGATTTAACATCACCGGCCTTTATCATTTTCCAACAAAATTCTCCTTGATGAAATTCCTTCGAATCCAGCCAGATTCTGTTTCCATCTCTGACATCATTACGAATACTATCCCCCCATATAGGAAATGAGACGAACAAGAGTGCAAAAAATAAACTTATTAGCTTCTTCATTATCAATCATTACATCTTTCGATAAGAGAGGAAAAAGGGATCCTACACAGAAGGAATTTTTTCCTCTCTTACTATATCAATACTATTTTATTAATTCTCCGCAGGTTTCACAAAGTAGGTGTAATCTGTCCAGAAATCATCAATCGCATTTTCTTGTGGACTAAAACAACTTCTGTATTTCACCATATTACCTTCTACATAATCTTCCAGCACAAGAGATTTCTGTGATTTCTCGCTCCATGAAACGGTCTGTTCGTTTCCATTTTTATCTACATAAACAACTTCTGTATTTATCATGGTATCATCCCGGATAGCATTCAACGTCACCACCCACTTATTCAGAGTTTTGTCGATATAAACCTGTTTACCACTATACTTGTAGCAACTACGCGGATAAAGATAACTCTCATAGACTTCTCCGTATACTTCCGCTGTAACCTCTGCTGCCAGAGAAGAATTTCCATATTTATCATAAATAACCACCTCAAATACATAGGTTGATTCGTCCAGATCATTAATAACGTATTCAAACTCCTTTTTTGAACGGTCTAAAGTAATTTCTTCCGATTCAGTACGATCTCTCCAGAATATTTTAGCTTTTACTCCCCGAGGATCATTTCGCATTTGCCATGCCAACTTCACCCGTTCTCTACCCGAAAAAGCCTTCAACGAATCAGCCTTGCCGATATAAACGATTGGACCGTCTTTTATAAAATCAGCGTATGGGGCATCCATCCCGTCGCAACTGCACAGAAGTGTTACGATTGCTGCAAGTATCGTATATATATAATTTTTTCTCATATCTGTTCTTTTTATAAATTTCAATGAATTCCGTTTATTCAGCTTCCGTTCCATAGAAAGTCAGCTCATTTATATAGATAAAGCTACTAGCCTCATATTCGCCCCAAGAACCATATACACCCCATGTTTCCAATACACGCAAACGAATGTAACGGTAAGCAGCGGTTGTCTCCGGTACTTCAAATTCTTCACCTGCCATGACTTTCTTACGGTCATCCTCTGTTACCGGATCATTCAGACCTCCTCCTGATGCTTTCACTGTTTCATAATCATTGATTAGTGTCCAGCTTTCATCAAATGAACCATCCGGATTCGGATTATTACTACCATACATTTCAAATAAATGAATATGTCCTTTCTGATAGGCCTCCGGATTATTCTGTGTATCACAACGTCCATAATATACGAAACGACTAAATTGATATTTCTTACCTAAATCAATGGTAATATGCCGCGGCATCGTTACATTCTTTGAGTGATACATCGGCAGTCCCACTGTACGGCCATCCCAGATACACTCTATTGCATTCAGTTTCATCGAAGCCCAAGCATGACATTCCCACTCATCACCCGGCAATTTAGCATTCTTGAACAGGGATTTATCACATTCTATTTCCATAATAGGAACAGTAACAAATGAAATCGTATCAGAAAGATTTCCCCATCGGTCACGCACATAGAAGCCAAATTCCGTTTCAACAGCATCCTGACCATGAACGGAGAAGTTACCGCTGACAGCTTCAGTATAATGCATATAAAGTTGTTCCCACTTTCCTTCAGTATTCTTTTTAACAATACCAATAGCAACTTTAGCTTTTGTCTCGTTCTCAAATTCAACCTTTACCCCAGAGAATGTCTTATCATATTTCAGTGTATGACAGATCTCCTGATAAGCCGGAGTTTTTGCATCGATTTCTACTATAACAGGTTTTGAAGCAACTTCCCCATAACTTACAGAATACAACTTCACTTCATGTTTTCCTCCTTCTTGCATACCTTCCACAACAAGGGAATCTACATAGTAAGAAGCTCTGGCGTCCGACTCAACTCCGGGCTTTACATCATAGACAGCACGTACATATTTCAAGTTCGGATCATCGGGAAGTGTATAGTATATAATAGCCCCACCATTCAGGTTCTTAACTTCCCTGACCGTCACTTGCTGAGGAGCAACTTTCTTTCCGGAAGCTTCGTTCAAATCAGCATCTCCGCAACTTGTCAGGAAAGGAGTACAAATAACCAGCAAGCCCACTAAATAAGTATATATTTTCGTTTTCATAATTATTTCATTTTATATCATTTATTCAATTACCAACCATAGTTTTGCTTCAAGTTTTTATTCCGCCACAATTCAGCATCCTGTATCGGCCAAAAATAATCACGCACATTGAATGCCCTACTGAAAACAAACGTTTCTTTATAATAATCATCAGCAGAATTATACAATAAATTCCATCCAGTAATCGGTTGATTAAATACTTTCAAAGCTTCTTTCCAACGACGGAGATCCCAAAAGCGCTGGCTCTCCAATGTCAATTCAATTAATCGCTCATTATGAATGATCTCACGTAAACCTTTCTGGTCTTTAAACTTCATCGGATCAGTAGAATAATTGGTCCACGACTCTTCGACTCCTTTCAAACCTGCCCGATTACGTACTTTATCAATCCAAGGCAATACATTTTCATAAGAAGTGTTTATCTCATTCAAAGCTTCTGCATAAAGAAGATAAAGGCTTGCCATACGAATCACCGGGAATGGGTATTTTTCATAAGTAACACTATTCTTTGTAACCACCGTTCCGTCATGAGTTAATTTCTTAGGCCAAAATCCCGTAAGATTCCAACTTGGTTCAAATGAATTGGCAGCTGATTCTCCAGCTCGTGCCTTCAAATAATTAGATTTACTCACATCCTTCGTTCCCTGTCCCATCCAGATACCACGATCAAATCCCAAAGAAGCATAATAACGAGCTTCACGATTCAAATTAAATTTAGCTGTCCACTGATCTTTTGCCATAAAAGCAGCATTGTCAGCACCCACTTTCGCAGCTCCATAACGTTCTTCATATTTCCACTCTTTATCTTCTTCCATAGGAACTCCATTTTTCGTATAAAAGAGTTCCGCAATCCTCAAAGGTACTGCATAATTACCACTAGTACCACTGGTATTATTAACTGTTTCTGAAGTCCACCCACGAGGAATACAATGTCCCTGATAATTAGTAAACCAAGCATTTGAATTTGCCCAGATTATTTCATTATTCCATCTTTCCGCCATAATCTTACGCAAGGCCATAACTTGTTTTGATCCATCTGTCATATTGGTATAATCAAAATATTCCGGTTTATACAAGTCATAGTTTACTCCTACACAAAATTCAACTGCCAAACGGCACGCTTCAGCAGCATCTTCCCACTTCTTCAACTTTTCTGTTTCAGATTTCTGTGGATTAAAAATCTCAATACCTCTGTTATCAGTAAGTCCCGCATAATCCATATTACCATTGAATAGTGGGCTGGCCGCTGTTACCATCACTTCCGCTTTTAAAGCATAAGCAACAGCTTTAGAAACCCGACCTAATTCTTCTGTCTCATTTTCGATTCTGTCAGGTAAACCCTCACTGGCAATTGCCTCATCGAGTAACTCAGCAATATAATCAAAACACTCATCCAACGTATTTCTGTAAACTCTGGCTTCGGAAGAACCTGATTCAATAGGAAGATTTTCCTTCACCAGAGGAATCGGACCATACATGCGTACCAGCCAATAATGATAATAAGCTTTTAAAAACTTGACTTCTGCTATCCATCTATCCTTTTCCACATGAGTCATATCAGGGACCTTTTGAATATTTTCTAGAAAGATATTGCAATCCCGCAATGCCTGATACATATCTCTGGCCTGCTGTTGCCCATTCCAATAATTGAAATAAGGATCACTGGAACGCTGCATACCACGACTTACATACCAGCCAGACTGATAAGAAGCACTCTCACGAAAATAATTAGTAACAACAATCTCGTCACCACCAAACATGGCCGGGTCTTCTTTTGTACCGATTGCCGGTCTGTAAGAATAACAGGTAAAAAGGAATTTCTCTGCTTCAGTACGCATCGTAAATGCATTATCAATAGTAGCAATATTATCAGGAATTATATCCAGATAATTGTTGCAAGAACCCAATGATAAAGATGCTGCTAATAAAAGTATATGTATTTTTTTCATCGCTCTTCTTTATTTAGAAAGTTAAATTCAAACCAATATTATAAATTCTCTGCAACGGATATTTCAAACCGTCACCCGCCTGCTCTACATCCCATTCTTTGAACTTACTAAAACAGAATAGATTATTACCGGTGAAATATACGCGGAGATTTTTCAATCCGGCTTTCTGAATAATACGTTGTGGCAATGTGTAACCTATTTCTAATTGTTTCAAACGTAAGAAAGAACCGTCACGCATAAACCATGTGCTCTTCTTGGCATTATTTTCAATAGAAGAATCACTCAAACGAGGCCATACCGCATAAATATTACGGTTCGTTTCCGACCAATGATCATCTGCAATAAACTTAGCTAACTGGTTATTTTCACGAACATCCGTACTTGAATTATCAAAGAAAGGTGAAACTCTGCCATAATCTATCCAGAATGACTCTCTTGCCAACCCTTGGAAGAATACAGAAACATCAAAATTCTTAAATCCGTAAGAAGCCCCAAAGCCATATACGATTTCAGGATCTTTCGAATAACCAATAGGTACCATGTCCAACTCTGAAATAACACCGTCACGATTTACATCACGATATTTAATGTCACCGGCTCCATATTCTCCAAATTGTACAGGAGAGTTTCTCACTTCTTCATCATCAACAAATAAACCTTCGGCTATATATCCATATTCTTGAGTAATCGGATTGCCGACCCGGCTTTTCCAAGGTGCTCCCGGATATTCCACTTCTTCATATTCCACATATTGATTGGCAGCATAAGTAAAATTACCACGTAACTGCAACCACGTATCATTCGTAAAATACTTATTATAATCCAAAGACAAATCTACACCATGAGATTTCGCTTTACCTAAGTTAGCATTAGGAGTTTTCCATAATCCCATTGTATTCGGAATATCAGCTCTCGACTGTAAGATGTGGTCACGACTTTCTTTATAATATTCAGCTGTAATATTCAAGGCATCCATAAATGTCATTTCAACGGCAAAGTTCATTTTCTTAGCCACTTCCCAGCCGATGGAAGGATCCGCATAACGATTAATAGCTATACCATTCTTCTTATAGGCACCTTCATTATATCCAAAGCTAGCTCCGGTTCCTCCATTATTCATATTGATTTCCGATAAATATAGAAAACGGGCGTTGGAATCACCAATATTGTCATTACCTACCAAACCATAAGAAGCACGCAATTTCAACTTTTGCACATAAGGAAGAAGGTTCTTAAAATACTTTTCATTAGAAATCATATATGCCAGACCTGCCGATGGAAAAAAGCCCCATCTATGATCTTTATCGAAACGTTCCGAACCATTATAACCAAAGTTCCCTTCAACAAAATAACGACTATCATAAGCGTATGTGAAACGTCCCGATAAACCGACATTACGTTTCGGCAAAGAAGTCTGCAAAGAACTGGCATTCGGCTGATGATTATTACGTAATTGCATTACCAACAACCCTCCAACACCATGTTTACCAAAGTCGCGATCATAATTTACTGCCGCTTCCAAATAAGTATTGGCCGTAATTGTCTTATCTCCTTCATTATAGTCCAGATATTCAGTACCGCCATTAGGATTTATAATATCAACAGCATATGTGTTATTCATATAATTATATTCACCCAATGCATAGTAAAAAGGTTTATATTGACGAGAAGTCGAATAATAAGACAAACGAGAGGTATTAAACAATGCACGCACTTTCAATCCTTTTGTTACAAAGTCCAAATCCTGATTCAATTCAAACTGCGATTCCAATTTGGCACGTCCCGTTTCTTTGTATCCTTTTACCATTTCAGCATATGGATTTATATATTTTCCATCTCCTGAATTACCAAACATAATATGTTTCACATAAGCATGTTCTTCATCTTTCGGATAAGTAGCCGGAAACAATACCGGATTACTTTGCATTATTTTGTAATAAAGATCAGAACCACCACTTAACGGCCCATTGTAATCCTCAAAAGCGCCATTCATACGTACCATCAATTTAGTCGTCTTTGACAGTTTTATATTGATGTTCGACCTTACCGAATAATTGCGATTCTTAATATTATTATTGAAATTGTTCGCTTTATCAACATTCAATATGCCATTATCCTGCATAAAAGAACCGGCTACATAATAATTCACCATACTACCACCGCCGCTAATATTCAGATTAACACGTTGATTCATCGTATAATCTTTCAACAGTTCATTACGCCAATCCGTTACAGGATAAATTACGCTTGAATGTCCCGGTACCGTATTATCTATTTTGTCTTCCGAGTACATTAACGCATGCAGCGGATCACGAGTTAAAATGGCCTCATTATGCAATTTCATATAAGTAATGGGATCAGCCAATTCCAACATTTTCGTAGGAGTAGAAATTGAATTCTCTACCCGAAGATTTAATTTCATAGATCCGGTTTGTCCTTCTTTGGTTTTCACCAAAATAACACCATTTGCACCACGCGAGCCATATAAAGCAGTAGCAGTAGCATCTTTCATGATAGAAAAGCTTTCAATATCATCCGGTTGCAGACGAGACAAGTCTTTCGTATCTACTTCAATATTATCAATCAATATCAACGGAGATTTTGCATAACCAAAGGAAGTTACCCCACGAATAAAGAAATTTGAATCATCAACTCCCGGTTCACCGGTACGCTGGTAGGCAATAACACCTGCGATACGTCCTGCCAAAGCATTTGTCAGATTACTGGTAGGCACTTTCAATTCCGCGGGTTTCAACGTTGAAATCGAACCGATAACACTTTCCTTCTTTTGTGTACCGAAAGCAACAATCTCAACTTCATCCAGCGATTTGGTATCTTCCAGAAGGATAGCATTCAATGTTTCTCCTTTCACTTTCTTTTCAAGTGTGGCAAAACCTATAAAAGAAAATTCAATCACTGCATCTTCTGTTACATCGGAAAGTTTATAGTTACCATTCAAATCACTAATAGTACCTGTATTCTGTCCTTTAAGTCTGATATTAACACCGGGAATTGGAACACCCTCTGCATCCATAACCTGCCCCTGAACGGTTATGGAGTTTGTTGTACTTGCATTTTGTCCATAAGTGTTTGTTGTCACAATAGATGCTAACAATAGCACCACAATCATAAGAATTGGTTTCTTAGGAAAAACTGACATACTTTGCAGCCAACTTATCCAAGACATCCTCCTACCATGAAAAATGTGTCTTTCTTGCATAACTTTTAATTTAATATTAGATAATAATAGTAATTGTTTTCTCTTATATGATAATATACCTATTGAAAACCTACATCGTGTTGTATCCTCGACAAATATAGAAGGAAGTAAGAGTATAAGATATGCCGAATCTCGCCAATTCTATATGAAAAGAAACTAATAATACGGAAAAATACACTTTTGGCGAAATTGAATACATCTGTTTTTGCAAAGATCAAACGATTCATTTATATATTTGTGAAGTTTATATTTTAAGCAACACGCAAAATGAAAAAGGCTATCATATATATAATCTATATTTTTTGTTCAATAACTACTTATGCATACAATCTCAGGCAAATCAGCAGCAGAGACGGACTATCCAACAGCTCTGTAACCTGTCTGTTTCAGGATGATAAACGCTTTCTGTGGATAGGGACCTATGACGGACTAAATATGTATAATAGCCGCAAAATACATATTTATAAACCTGACATTAAGAACCAGAATACTCTTTCTAGCAATATCATAAAAGATATTATAGAAACTGATAGTATTTATCTCTGGATTAATACAAAATGGGGACTCAACAAGCTTTCCCAACTAACCAACAAGATTGAAGAAACATACGATGAATTCGGTGAAAATTCTCATATGGCAAAAGATAGTCATGATAATTTCTACATTTCCGGAAAACCGGATGTTTTGTCTTTCTACTCCAAAACTCAAAAGAAATTTATAAATCTGCCTACTCATCCCGGAATGGTACATGACAATGTTTCTAACCTTATTATTGATTCACATGACACGATCTGGATTCATAATCAAGGAAAATTAGAAAAATATACTCTAACTTTCAATCAGAAAGAAGTACCTCAGCTCATCCGGCACAAAAACTTTAAATATCCTTATTCTATTCGTGCTTCATTTTATAGCGAAGAAAAAATTATCATTGTTGACAACAGAGGCAATATTTCTTATATTGACTCCACCGGTACTCACTTCATAACGAATCCAGGCACATTAATCAATGAAAATGGGAAAATAGGTTCGATTATATTTGATAATAAAGACCTTCTGATAGGATTTAAAACAAATGGTTTGATACGACTCGATGCTTCACGCAATTACAAAGTAGAATGGATGGAAATCGATTGCGGCGTATTCTCCTTATACAAAGATACCCAACAGGATATTGTATGGATTGGAACAGACGGACAAGGGGTATATGCCTGGACTAAAGATGAATACACTTATAACAATATCACTCTTAACCAGTTACCTGTTTCCAAAAAACGTCCGATTCGTGCTATCTATACTGATTCACAAAATACATTATGGCTGGGTACAAAAGAAAACGGCATCATCAAAATTAAAGATTACGACCAAGCTGCAATTAATTATTCAGCAACTAATGTCAAGCACCTCACAACTAAAGATGGATTAACCAATAATGCAATATTTGCCTTTACACCCGGAAGTTCTTCTGCAATCTTATGGATAGGTTCCGACGGCCCCGAACTAAATTATTATTCCTACAAAGATGACAGAATACACACAATAAAAAATTCTACGCGTATAAAAATCGCAGGAGTACATTCCATTCTCGAAAAGGGAGACTCTTTGCTATGGGTCGGATCAGGAAGTAGCTTGTTAAAAATTGCCATACAGTCTCACAATAATGATGTTAGCATAAAAAACATCCGTCCTTATAATTTCCATATCCCCAATAAGGTGCAATACAACCAGATATATTCCATATGTGCCGAAAATGATTCAATCCTATGGATAGGTATGCGTGGTAATGGTTTGATCAGGCTGAACACAATTACAGAAAACTATCGCCTCATCAATTTTACCGAAAAAGACGGAATTGTTCCCATGAACGATATTCTATGTATTCATCAAGATAGAAACCATCAATTCTGGCTAGGTACTAGTTATGGACTGACAAAGATTACTATACTACCCGATGGAGAAATCGAATATAAAAATTATAGTGAAAATGAAGGGCTGCCTAACAATACCATACATGGAATTTTAGAGGATGATCTAGGCAATTTATGGCTTAGCAGCAATACCGGCATTATTCTTTTTAATCCATATCAAAATACCTTTCAGAATTTAAATCATAAAACAGGACTGAAAACAATTGAATTTAGCGATAATGCTTATTATTGGGATCCTACTAAAAAAAGATGCTTTTTCGGGGGAGTAGACGGACTTGTTTGGATTAAAAACAATCCTAAAGAGAAAAAAAGATTCTTACCGGAGATTTATTTTACTCAACTACGAATATTTAATCAGGAATATAACATTTCCGAATTTGTTGAGGAGAGAAAAGATGAAAAAACAATTGTTCTTAATCACCATCAAAACTTCTTTGCCGTCTCATTTGTGGCAGTCGATTATATTAATGGAGAAAACAGCCAATATTCATATAAGCTGGAGAACTTCAATAATGTATGGATGGATACCCGGTCACATGAAGCACAATTTACTAATATTCCTCCCGGACACTATATTCTAAAAGTAAAATACAATGATGGTATCAACAATAGCCATCAACTAGCCAAAAGTATCCATATCTTTGTACGTCCTCCCTGGTATCAAACAATCTATGCTTATATTTTTTATTCATTGATTATTATCGGCTGTATTTTAGGTATGATCCGATATATCAGGTGGAAATATGAACAACGAAAAAATAAGATCACCCAAAAACTTGATACCAAATATAAGGAAGAGATGTATGAGGAGAAACTACGTTTCTTTACCAATATTACTCATGAGTTCTGTACTCCATTAACCCTAATTTATGGTCCATGCGAACGGATTCTGAACTATGAACACACTGATTCGTTTATCAACAAATATATACAGATTATAAAGTCAAACTCTGAACGACTAAATAGCCTTATCCAGGAAGTAATTGATTTCCGACGTATGGAAACAGGAAATCAGATATGCCATATTCAGAAATTAGACATAAGTGTACTTTCTAACGAAATAATCGATTCATTCAGTGAGTTAGCAGAACAAAACAATATTTTCCTTCAAACAGAAGTTGAACGTGAGCTGATTTGGAATAGTGACAATAATTGTTTTAGTAAAGTATTAAACAATCTGATTTCCAATGCTTTTAAATATACACCTAAAAAGGGGGTAATTCGCATCTCTGTAAGACAAATCGATTCAAATCTGCAAATCAAAGTATATAATACAGGAAAAGGTATTTGTCAAGAAAGCATTCCTCTTATATTTAACCGATATATTGTACTCGATAACATTAAAGAAAACAGCATCAAAGGTCTTTCATCACGAAACGGCCTTGGACTGGCTATTTGTCAAAGTATGGTGAAGCTACTGCAAGGAGAAATTCATATTGAAAGTGAGGTGGACAAATATGCGGAATTTATTGTAACATTACCTCTACTTGAAGTAAGCCTTTCTACTTCTGAAAAGGAAGAAGGAAAAAATAACACTCAGGCGGGTCACATACAATCTTATTCATTAAAAAAGTCAGAGCAACCAATGGCTTTTTCTGAAGGTAATAAATCTTCTTCAACTTCAGCCACTATTTTAGTTATTGAAGACAATAAAGAACTATTGTGGATGTTGAAGGATATTCTTTCTGATGAATATAGGGTATTAACAGCCTCAAATGGTGAAGAGGGACTAAACTTACTAAAACAGCAAACACCGGAGTTAATCATCACAGATATTATGATGCCCAAAGTGGACGGTATCACCTTAACCAAATTACTGAAAGGAAATAAACACACACTACATATTCCTTTAGTAATTTTGTCTGCCAAGAACACAACAGATGAAAAAATAGAAGGAATAGAATGTGGTGCTGATGCTTATATCCCTAAACCATTCAATTCTCAATACCTGAAAACAGTAGTCCGCCATTTAATAAAAAAGCAAAAAGAAATGGAAGAATACTACAATTCATCCGCCAGCATCTTTGAGTTCAGTGGTGGACAATTGATTCAAAAAGAGGATAAGGAGTTTCTACAAACAGCTATTCAGATGATCGAAAAGAACATAGATGATGCTTCGTTTGGTCCGGATGAATTAGCGGCAGCTTTACAAACCAGTAGCCGAAATTTATATCGCAAATTCAAAGCTTTGGATCAATTGCCTCCGAAAGATTTTATTAAAGAACAGAGGATTAGCCATGCGGCCAAACTGTTACTGACTACCCAATTAACCATTCAAGAGATTATGTATAAAACTGCCTTTCTCAATCGTTCGCATTTTTATAAGGAATTTGCTAAAAGATATAATCAAACACCTAAAGAATATAGAGACAGCAATAAACAAAAAGATAATTCTTTAAATTAGAAGAATTTTTGTTATCGACATCGTCTTTACTGTGTAGTTGCGTTGGTTGGAGCCATTCCGAGACATCGTGCCACGCCATGTTCAAGAGCAATTAACAGATTATTTTTCCAATCCACCCTAATCCGCCAAGTAGTACAACTGTTTTATGAGGTTATACAGCTTCTTTTATTTCATTGTATTGTGATAGTATTATCTTTAAAGCCCTCTTATCCATACAATTGAAAGCATTCAAAAGGGTGTCGCTATATCCTGGTTATAGCAACACTAAACTACATCTATACTAACGCTATGACGATAAGATAGCGTCACTATATTTACACAACAATCATTGCAACACATTATTTTAAACATTCATTTATAACTACATTTACTTCATTAAAAAAACGAGAAAAAGCGATATTTACTATCATTCCTAAAACATAAATTACGTAAGCTTGAAGCATATTACAAACCTAAGAAAAGGATTTTAAAGTTTAAATTTCTCAATAACTATCTGATTACATGTTTATTATAAATTTAGTTATACTATAATCCATATCATTGTCACTTTTGTTCAAAACGACAAAACGACAAAAATGACATATGACACTTTTAAAAACTACATAAAAGATAAAATCAAGATATAAATATAAGAATATTTTCAACATTAATTTCATATACATTCTAATACAATATAATTACTTAATTAAAAAAACATTCAAATCTCACCATAAAATACAGTCAAAATAAGCTACACTATTATTTATTTATCAAATAATATCAACACATAATAATCCAATATAACAAATCAGTATAATATTATGTATTAGAACATATTTTTAATCCCACGTAATTAACACTTCCAACAATTATCTTAAGAAAGTTAGAAATTCCACATATATCACTAACAATCAAATAATTACATAAACAACAGAATAAAATACACTTAGAAAAAGGTCATATATGTCGTTTTGTCATTTTGTCGTTTTGAAAGGGCGAAAAACATTGAGAAGATTAAAAAAAACTTCCCAATGATTTAAAACAAACATTGAGATGTTTTGATACAAAGTTCCTTATGTTTTTTAAATGCTCCTAAATAAACTACAAGTTAATTTCAATCTTGTTTTTAATTGATATATCCCTGATATTTGGTCCTCTGGAAAAAGGAATCTCACGATTACCAATCCCTTTCAACAGCCAACAATTCACCCACATTCCCATTAGTAAGAAATGGTATACATCGGCGTATCTCATCAACAGGCCACTCCCACCATTTCAGTGCTTGTAATTGTCCTATCGTATCCAAATCAAAACGTTTCCGAATTTCTTTAGCAGGGGTCCCCCCTACAATAGCATAAGGAGCTACATCCTTTGTCACAACAGCACGCGCTGCAATAATTGCTCCATCACCAATATGAACACCCGCCATAATCACTGCTTCATAACCAATCCAGACATCATTACCTATAACGATATCTCCTTTATTATCCCAAGCAGACGTAATATTCGCTTTATCCAAACCCCATTCTTCATAAAATAAAGGAAACGTATAAGTAGATAATGATTTCAATGAATGATTAGCGCAATTAAATAGGAATTTCGTACCACAAGCTATAGAACAGAACTTTCCTATTACCAGTTTCTCCCGATGAATCGGATAATGATAAAGTACATTGTTCTTTTCAAACAACAAAGGATCAGATACAAAATCATTATAAATTGTATAGTCACCAATCTCAAATTGTGAATCTTTCACTACAGCATTCAGGTACACCGTTTGTTTATCACCTGTACGCGGATATATCTTTGTCATCATAACTTTTTTAATTTTGGTAATTTTTTCTTTTTTAAATAAATGATAGATTGAACAGCTAATAAAATCACAAAAAGATATTCTGCAGTCAGGTAGACAGCCCAAGGTGCTTTCGTACAATAACTTAACCAACCAAGGTAAAGCAAACGTATAATTCAATAACATCACCACAAATGGAATGCCAATTGCACTAATTGTTCACTATCCGTATAAAAACCGATAATACATTGATGTCCCCATAAAGTAATTTCCACCAAAGGTAATCCTATTACATATCCCAGATTCAAGATCTTCCGACATAGCGGGAAAATCTCCTTAGCCTCTTCAGCTCCAATCAGATTACTCACCAATGAACCGGCAGTGAGTGCAAAAGAATTTACAACTACAAAAAACAATGCAGATACACTTCTGATAATATTAGAGATAGCCAATTCTATCTTTCCTAAATGTTCTATTGCAATAAAAAACAAGAACTATGGTGCCATACTGATAAATGCATGAAGCATACTCCAGACTGATAGTTTCAGCACTTTTAGCAATAACTGTCCATCGTAAACAGGCTTCAATCCATACTTCAATTTATCAATCTTCATCCACATATAAATTCCGATTACCACTAATGACCCCATTTCCGCTAATGACGAAGCAATTGCCACTCCTGAGATACCCAAATCTAAAATGAAAATCAAGAAATAGTTAAAAGGAATATTGATAATCACTGCAACGATGGCTAACCATGATAGTGCTTTAGTATGTGTTATACCTACAAAAAAAGATCGAATTGCTAAAAACGGAAATGAAAATAACAATCCAAAACTACGCCAGTCCAGATATAAAATTACACCTTGACAGACTTCTGAAGAAGTAATTAGCTGTTTTAAAATAAATGGAGAAATCACATGGATCAATAAACAAAGGAAAACAGCCAGTACTGATAGAAACAATAATCCTTGAAAGAATACCATTCCGACTTCTCCATATTTTTGCTCTCCATTCCTTCGTGCAATTATCACCTGTAAGCCAATACAAAATCCAAAACCAAGCATGTACACTGTCAAATAATAGATTCCGGCTATAGCAGATGCACCTAATTCCACTTCCCCTACATGACCTAAGAAAATAGCATCTGTAATATTAATTAGTTGTTCCATTAAAATGCTCATCATCACCGGAAAGTTAATGAGCCATATTTGCTTATATGAATAATTCATCGCTCAACTATAAATAGCAGATATGATAACCTACGTTCAAATAGCTCATCATTCTACAAGTTATAAATAAGAGGGTAAAATTCTCTGTGACAAATAAAAGATTATTTGTCAAATAGCTGAATAGCATTACAAAAAAGGACTATCCAATGAGCGTAGCTATATACAGAGTTTCATAAGCAGTGAATACTATTTAACTTACTGAGTTCGGATACAAAAATAGGAAAAAGAGGAATAACTTATTTATAATATGGCATATTTTATATTTATTCTTCGAATATTCTACAACTAATATCTAATTATTCTCTGTATTAAGAAGTAACCATCTATTTCAGATATACATTTCAATTCAATAATACCCTGATACCCAAATACTTTAAATAGCTTCGCACAATACAACGGTAAAAGGCACCCGAACTTTAAACTCTACATCGTAGCCCTCTCCGCCATGAATCAAAGATTGTATTATTTCTGGTTCTAACATAAATAACGTCTTATTCTAACTATGACAAAGACAGAATTTATCTTAATCTCAACCAACACAAAGACATTAATTCTAACTGTATTACAAATACATTTTTCAAAACTATTAAAGAAATATAAAAAAGAACTATTGTAAGGTGTAGCACATTGAGTAGTCGTATCTTTGTGTATTAGTTATTAATGTATTGCAATTCTCTACATATATGAGGGATGCTATAATCTTATATCCTCTTTTTATTCTTACTATGCTACGAATATTTAACGAAGAATCATGTCTGTTGGAATACTGTGAAATATATTTTCCGATTGGGAAGGAATCCCTTCAGCTGAAGAAGACGAAGACGTCTTGTGGATCAAAGATGTTACAACAAAATACAGCAGTAACCTATGAATGTGAAAATAGAAGAAAGTTGGCGTAAACGTCTCCAAGAAGAATTTGATAAACCATATTTTGAGAAATTGGTAACATTTGTCAGGAGTGAGTATGGACGAACACATGTACTCCCGCCCGGACACCAGATATTCCATGTATTCAACTCTTGTCCTTTCGAAAAAGTAAAAGTTGTCATTCTCGGGCAAGACCCTTACCCTAATCCCGGACAATATTATGGAATTTGTTTTTCTGTGCCTGATGGAGTAGCAATCCCAGGATCATTAATTAATATTTTTAGAGAAATACATCAGGATTTGGGAAAACCAATACCCACTTCCGGAAATTTGAATCGTTGGGTAGAACAAGGAGTATTTCCAATGAATTCTGTTCTCACCGTACGTGCTCACGAAACAGGTTCACATCGGAATATGGGTTGGGAAACATTTACAGATGCGGTCATTAAAAAGTTAAGTGATGAGCGGGAACATTTAGTATTCATGTTATGGGGAAGTTATGCAAAAGAAAAAACAGCTTTAATAAATACAAATAAACACCTTGTCTTAACAGCAGTACATCCATCTCCCCGGTCTGCTGAGTATGGCTTTTTAGGATGTAGGCATTTCAGCAAAGCTAATATTTTCTTACAAAGTAAAGGAATCAAAGAAATTGATTGGTAAGTAGTATTGTTGTGGATGTATATCAGTACAATTATTCTCATGTCTCTTCTAATGTTGGGAGTACAGAACTCCATCGAAGCAATCCGAGCAAGACAGAGATCAGAAATATCTACACACACTGTATTAATTCTAAGTAACCAGATATATTCCACCATATATTTTATTTATCCACAACGCAAAAAGTTTATCCGTCACAGAAAAGACCATATTAATTTCTGTGATAATATCCTTTTCTAGTAGTTTATTCATGCTGATTGTACAGAACTTGAAGAAGACAAACCATGACGTTTAATGAATTGTGCAGAAGTAATCCGCCCTGCCTCACCTTCTTTAGCAATCGCATAAAGTAACTCCTTTTGTTTTTCAGGTATATTCGACAATATTTCGCGGAAAATGGTATGTTCGGATATGATATATTTTGGAATGCTTACCGATAAATTCGGTGTAAGCTGGATGATCAATGCCAGACTGGATGGGAGTATGTAAATTAATAAAATGGAATTTCAGTCAACCATTCATTTACAGATTCTTTATTCCAGATACCATCTATATAACAAAAACGAGGTTGTTCACTTACTTCGTAACCATTCGCTTCGGCATAAGCATATAACTCTGTAAAAGTTTCCGGCATTTTCTTGTATGCTCCATAATGATTGACACAAAGAGCAACAAATACTCAATGTCAATATCCACACCATATTCTTCATTACATCAAATGTTCTATCTACTGTTTACAACTTTCGACCTTTCTCTTCAATTGATCAGGATTAGGATAAGACCTACCATCCTCAAGCAATTCACCTATCTCTTCAAGACTAAATCCTAATTGCTTTAAACAAACAATCCGGTTCATTCTTCGAAGTTGGCTGATATTGTCATAGCGATAGCCAGTCCACTCATCCATTTCAACAGGCACTAATAATCCTACCTCTTCATAATAACGAAGTGTCTTGACTGTCACTTGACAAAGCTTGGAAAATTCTCCGATTTTAAACTTTATTTTATTCTTCATAAACTTCTGCGCAGTTGGTTTATGCCACAAAGATAAGACCTCTCCTAAGGTATGAGTCAAGAGATTAACATAAAATCCAAATAAAAATAATACCTTTGACGCAAAATTAACTTATACAACTCAACATGTTGTAGAAACAAAAACTTCAAATGTATATAAACACTACTTTAACAATCAGACAAAACCACCAAATGGATCAAATTTCAAAAAATAGATGGAGCAAAATGGTTATTTGTACTTGGCTACTATTTTCTTGCTTTCTGAACTTCATCCAAGCACAGCCTCGTGAAAACGTGAAAAAATCAACAGATGTTTTAATGTTTGCAACTCCGGCAGCCGGTTTAATAACCACCCTTATTATGAAAGACTATAAAGGTACCAAACAATTAGTTTTAGGAGGTGCAACTAGTTTGGCAACCTCTTACATTTTAAAATACAGTATAAAAAAACAGCGTCCTGATGGCAGTGACAATCATGCATTCCCATCCAACCATACAGCCATGTCATTTCAGGGAGCTTCTTTTATCCAACGCAGATATGGATGGAAATACGGAATTCCTGCTTATCTTGTATCCGGATATGTAGCATGGGGACGTGTATATGCAAAAAGACATGACTGCTGGGACATACTCGCCGGAGCTGCCATAGGCATCGGAAGTAGTTATATATTCACTCGTCCGTTCGCCAATAAGCATAATCTGACAATATCTCCGGCAGTTTTCGGTAATGAGCATTGGGGAATATACGCATCCATGACTTTTTAATCAAGTCTCCCCGTTAAGACAATTAAGGCATCCACTCTATAATCCCTTCTACCGGATGCTGTAGATATACGTTCGGCAACCTTTTTCAAAATAGCCATCATACAACACAGGAGAAGTGATGAAACTTTGCCAAAGTTATCTACTTACGAAATTACCAATTTCACTTAAAAGATACAAGTCTATAATGAATTATCCCCTGTTATGCGACATGGAGAATACCCAACCCTCCTCCAGTTTAATACTTCGAAAGATGAAATGTCGGGTATATTACATCAGCACATATAGCCAAAGGAATTGTAATCTCAAATCAGCTATATCAGAAACATCGGAAATAAGTGAAGTAATATCATACGAATCCCGTACTCCCGTTGCCAACACCTTACCTTCCTTCGTCTGTTTAAACAGATACTTCCCCTCTTTGTCAAATACATAAAGTTCAACTTTATCCACTTGAGTATGAAAAGCATCATAAGTAACGAGTTGTATAAAACTTCCCACAGTAGCAACACTTGGAGCAATACAAAATTGCGTACGCGAGGTACGATAGTACTCCCAAGCTTCTTCCATCTCTTTACTTGATGTATCCTCTTTGGTTACCGGAGCCCAAAGAAATGTAGCACTTGCTATTCCGCTAACTTCTGCTGTTCGCGGATTTGCGCCTGCTTCAAGCAATGGGAAAGCATCCACCGATTTCTGATTTCTATTCCAACCAGTCCGGAACATAGTTCCGATATTCACAGCACTTACAGCCCCTACTGCTTTGGTACGATATTCATTGCAGTATTAGCTGTGATCCACCTTCGGCACATATCCCCATCGCTCCTATTCTGTTTTGATCAACGATACAAAGGTAGGTAGAAGACTCAATAAGATGTTTTTCCCTATAGCTCAAAAAAGTTTTCCGTATGGCTATTTCATAAATCAGTCAGAAGCAATTTTCAATCCTCTTTTCCCAGATTTCTGACAGAAGGAATGCACATCATCCAAATTGCAGTCAAAACAATAGCAATGCCACAATAAACAAAGATGTTGGCGATACCTAAAGAGTCGGCCATAACACTGGTAATAAGTAACCCAATTATGGAAGGGAAAAGACTTACACTATCAAATAAAGCAAATACTCGCCCCAAATAATTGGGTTTAAATTGTGTTTGCAATAAAGTAGTAAATGGTCCTGAATAAAATGGAATAACAATTCCCTGCATCACTGTCAGAATTGCAAAAAGAATAAATCCGTCAGTAGGAAGCAATCCACACAAAGCCAATGCAAGTCCCAGGAAAAAATAAGAAAAAACAATCAGAAATATCTTTCGTATTTTGGGATTCCATATTCCTAGGAGTATTCCTCCAATCAACATACCTATCCCAAATAATGCTTCAATAAGACTAACCTGATAGGCTGTTCCTGAAAAATTCTTCAAAGTCATAAGTGGCATTAATGCTACAATCGGTAAAACAAAGAAAGTTATCAAAACCTCTGTTGCCATCACCCAACTAATTCCTCTATTCTTTAGAATAACTTTAAAGCCTTCGTACATATCATTCACTACTCCTTTAGCTGACTGAAGTTCCTTTTTAGGATTTGGTATAAAGACAAATAACAAGGAGATACAAGCAATAAAGGCTCCTGCCACATCAAGCATCATCACTATACTCATGTCAAAAGACAGCAATAAAATCGCACCTAATGCCGGTCCACCAATGCTACAAACGGACTGTATAGCTTGATTAACTGCAGCGATACGCATTAATTCACTCTCAGGAGCCAATAACGGAATAGACGATTTCATAGCCGGAGTATGAAAAGCACCACCAATTGAACGAAGCATCAATAATATATAAATTTGCCATATTTCTATCACGTCAAGATAAAATAACAAAGCAATGATTCCCGAACAAAGCGCAACAAAACTATCGGCTCCAATCATTGTCCACTTACGATTCCAACGATCAACAAAAACACCAGCAAATGGTCCTATCAATACTTGGGGAAGTAAAGCAGCAATGGTCGCATAAGATAATACTTCCGCAGAGCCTGTTTCCAGACTTATCCATAATACAAGTGCGAATTGCGCTATCGAACTACTTAAAATGGAGAATAATTGTCCTGTCCATATAATAATGAACTTCTTTTTCCAGTTAGTCATATAATGTTAAATAGCTTCCAAATGATATGCTTCAGAATGCCAATACAAAAGTATAAACTCTAAGTCATCTACTAACTATTAATCCATTAAAATGTAGAATTGTTCACATGAGTTATATAAATTTCCATTTAAACTTTCCTGTTCAGCGCTTTATATATTTATGAATCAAAAAGATTCAATCTTTTGACTATAATCAAATAACCTCATCCAAATAATCATTTCTTCATCAACTAATGAATTTTTAAAACCTATATTTCCCCACTAACTCCTAAACCAAACAAGGCAAAATCTCCTAAACAAGGATCATCGGGGAAAACCTCCGCCAATGCGGTAGTAATATTGCGAGCATTCTTCAACGAGAAAGTATCAGTATCTATCAAATTGAAAAAATGAGCGACACGACAGACGTGTGTGTCCAAAGGTACAATCAAATCTCTCCGATCAAAACTCTCCCAGATGCCAAAATCGACTTCCGAGTCTCGTCGAATCATCCAACGCAAAAACATATTCAATTTCTTTTGCGGACTTTTGGAAGATACTTCGAGGAATGTACACAACTTCTCCATAGGAATCCCAGAATAGATATTCAAAGCTTCCTCTAAAGTTTCATATTTTGAATAAGCCCTATACAATCGTTGAAAATAACCATGAAAATCAGCATAGGATAACATTCTGTAAAAGCTGCTAGTTATTTCTGCGGGAAAATCCTTTTTCCATTGACAAGACAATACATATTGATATGGCGAATCCCCCATTAACTCGTGCAATACATTTGCTTTTTTCAATATCTGTTTGCGATTACCAAAACTCATAATAGCAGTCAGCAAACCACTGATTTCTATGTCTTGCTTTTTTGTGTAACGATGCGGGAATTGCACCGGATCATTTTCTATAAATTCAGCACAGTGATATATCTCTGCACACATCAAAAGTTTATTCTTTATGTCTTCGGTCATTTTGAAAGAGTATCAATCATTGAAAGTACAAAAGTACATATTTCTAAACGGAAGTGGTATGGTTTTGGCACTATACTTAGTATAGAAGGATATGTTAGAAGTCTAGAGTATTACCTTAATACATTGATTACTAGCAATATGTAGTAATTACAATTTATGGAAGCAATTAAACAAAGTCTTCTCTTTTGGTAAAAAGCATATCATTTTGAAAAGAATAGCAACCAATTAATGACTATACAACAATGAAAGTTTGCAAATTTGAAAAAATTAAAGATGAAGATGAAATTAAGCAAGTAATCAACAGCATCTTAAGAGAACATCCTAATGTAGGAGTCGTTCCGGTATTAACGAAATTACAAATATGGTTACAAGATATCTCAATCAGTTGGTTTCATGATGAAGATGAAGCTTCGCACACAACTATCTGCGCCATCGCAGAATATTGCTCTACAATAGCAGACCATCTCATCCTGAATCCTCAATTACACCAAGAAATTAAGGTGGTGATTCAACAGTACATTGAAAATCTACATAGACTCGTTGAGAACAAAGCCGATTTACTAATTGATAAAATTATAAAAGCCGAAATATATAAATTATCTAGTCAGTTGGTTATATATTGTCTGCGTGAACAAGGAATAAATACCAGAATTCTGGATACTGACATATTCATACAAAACAATATGGAAAGAAAACCTAATATTCCATACATTCAAGAGAATATAAAACAATACTTAGAGGTAAACCGCGACATTGAGCTATTTATCGCTCCACTCTCTTTATGTAAGAATGTGTATGGCGAAATAGATTTTATGAGTGAAAAGAGAAATGACTATTATGCTATGATACTTGCTTCTGTCTTTCAAGCCGACGAAATTGTTTTATCAACTGAACTCGACAATATTTATGCAAATCAGAACGGCCAGAGAGAAGAACATTCATTGACATACGAAGAAGCCGAAAATCTAATAAACAGTGGCGTACATTTACTTTATGCCGAGTGTATCACCCTCGCATCGCGTTACAAAATGACCATTCGTTTAACAGATACCCACGATCTGGCAACAGAACGCCTTTATATTTCTTCTGATGATACCGGAAGCGGTGTTAAAGCAATCCTTGCCCAAGATTCCGTTACCTTTGTTCGTTTCACCTCACTCAATGTTTTACCCGGCTATTTATTAATGGGGAAGTTATTGGAGATTGTAGGTAAATATAAAATAAATGTAGTATCAATGGCCTCCTCCAATGTCTCTATTTCAATGTTACTCAATGCAAGCCATGATACCTTACGGATTATTCAAAGAGAATTATATAAATACGCAGAAATGGTAGTTGATGAGAATATGTCGGTAATACACATTATCGGTTCCCTCCATTGGGAACGTACCCAGATGGAAAGTAATATTTTAGATACGATCAAACATATTCCCATATCACTGATTTCTTATGGCGGAAGTGACCACTGCTTTACAATCTCCGTTCGTAACACCGATAAAAAAAGATTGATTGATTCATTATCCCAACATTTCCTTGAAGTACAATCGGCATAACTAACTCCATTCAATTAACTAACAAATATCCTATTTGCATGAAAATAGCAATTTTAGGTGCTGGGCCTATGGGTAGTGCAATTGCTACCTGTCTGGCACAAGACCATCTTTATAATGAAAATGATATTATCATTTCTGATCCTGATATAAATAAATTAAAAGCATTTTAGCAACATTGGAAAAGTCCTTTCCCCTTTTTACCTGTATTTTTGCAAAGTGAAATAACAATCAAACTATGCAACCAAAGAAAACAACGAAAGAAGAATATCAGAAATGTGTAAACGTAGTAGTGGAATACATTAACCAACATTTAGGAGAAGAAATCGATTTGAAATCGCTGGCCAAGATATCAAATTTTTCACCTTTCTACTTTCACCGGATTATGAAAGCTTTCCTCGGTGAACCTATCGGCACATTTATTGTTCGGACGCGAACAGAAACAGCAGCCCGTCTACTACGCTACTCAGATATCCCGATTGCAGATATTGCCTATCGCATCGGATATTCATCACCTTCTTCATTGTCGAAAGTGTTTAAACAATTTTATGGTATTTCACCTTTAGAATATAGAAACAATAAAAACTTTGTAATTATGAAACCAGCGATTATCAGACCTGATCTCGAACTGAAAAGGGAAATCAAAAATATTCCTGAACGAAATGTTATTTATATCCGTTTGTCAGGAGACTACAAACTTAACGACTATGGAGGTAGTTGGGGAAGATTGTGTCAGTTCATTTTTGAACAAAAACTACCGATGGGAGAAGCAGCTCCTCTTTGTATTTATCACGATGACCCCAAAGTCACGCCAGTAGAAAAATTACGTACCGATGTATGTATGGTGATACCTGAAAAAGTTGCTCCCAAAGGAGAGATTGGATTTAAGCAAATTCCTGTCGGTCGCTATGCAACGTTTATCTATAAAGGATCTTATGAGCACCTACAAGCTGTATACGATACCATTTATGGAAAATATCTACCGGAAATGGAGTGCACAATACGTGATGAAGCAAGTGCGGAACGATATTTGAACGATCCATGCTGTACTGCTCCTGAAGATTTACTGACTGAAATTTATATTCCTGTAGAATAAAAGAATAAATTGCAAAAGTCTGTCATTGTCATCAAAGTCATTTTAACGAGTATGCTCTAAACCTTCACATAATAACTCGTAAAATGTCATCTTCTAAAAGACAGTGCTATAAGCAAATTGCGATGAAAATTTGTTATATGAATAACAATTCTCATCGCAATTTTATAATCCCCAATTTCCAATAAACTATTTAAAGAAAACCATCTGTGCAACTGACGGCAAATCTTCATTCATCACCTGTTCACAAGTAAAATTCCATAGCACTTTACTATCATAGGCATTCAATAGTAGCCAATTGAAAGTAGCTACACTAAAATAGCCTGTTCCACAAAAAAACACTCGTACAATTTGTTTATTGCCGGAATTACCAACCTCACAACTTATCCTGAAAGACCAATTATCCCTAGTGTACAAAGATGGATTCAATTCTATTCCCGTCTCTACAAGATTCCCGGAATAGATGTTTTTTGATAATCCTTGATCTGATATATCCAACAAAGATCTCACCTGATTATTTGTCGAAGCAGAAAAAGCGACATGACTCAGTTCCACCGGAACATCCTCATTCACCTTCTCTATGATAACCTGATAATTGGTACTCATTACAACATAATCTACAGTGTGAGAAGATATAGCCTGCAATATTTCTGTATTAAGCATACTCAAATTTCCCTCGTATTGCAATGCATTTTGGGGATCAACAGCATTCAGTTCTTCCAAATCTGAATTTGTGATATAAGATAGTATTGTACTTTTCTTGTTCGGATTAATGTAATATTCTTGAGTTGATTCATTAATATCCACGAATTTCTTTAATACATTAAGATCGGATTCATAAGGACTACCTTTTTCCCCCGAATTATCATACTCAAAACTGTCATAACATCCACATATCAATATGGAAAAAAACAGAATGCCTAATCCCGTCAAAATTAGATTCTTCATAATTACATAAGGTATTAGTTATTTTATATAGATCATTTAGTTTTTTGTGATGGCAAAAATAAAAGAAAGCCAATACAAAAACCTTGATCAAATTCAAGAAAACAACTAATACCTTACTAATATAAAGATTATTAACAAATAGCTTCTTCTCTCATGAAACTAATCATTAAACAACAGGAGGTTACTTTTTTAAATGACAGAAAGTCCATATTCATAGGCATCCATCATAGAACTATACTCCTCATCAGAATATTTTCCCTTATCTCTGGCTTTCTGCATATCCTTCATAAAGGATTCTACAGTAGACAGAAAATCCTGATAAGTTTTCATCTCTTTATCATAGCCAGCAACACTAGGAAGTTTTTTAGCAGCTTCTAACTGTTTCCTCAACTCTGCCATTTTTAAGTCAATTCGAGCACCATCCATTACATGTTTACGACTATATAAGTTCAGAATACTTTGTGCTGTAGAGGACATCTTCCGCATAGCCATTATCTGATCTTTCAAAGGTTCGTCAGCCAACAATTCTTTCTCTGATTGTTCCACAAAAGGAGCCAATGTATCAAAAATCAATTGTTTATATTCAGACAATTCTATACTTAACCGATAATTCTCATCCAAAAGTTGGCTGGTTTTTGCTGTATCCTTTGCTTTTTTGTAAGTCAAGAACTTATTAAAATTCGCATAAAATTGATTTCGTACCCCAAATAGCCCACTATAAGTCTGCTCCAAATGTTGGCGGATTTCTTCACTAAAATAATTTCCCGGATGCATCAATTCTGCAGTATCCTGTGCAGAAAGTTCCGGAGGGGCAATCGGAGAAATCTCTGGAACTTTACCAGTTTGCTCCATATAGCCAAGCACAGCATTAATATCCTTCGCGTTAGCTACATGTTTTAATACGCTAAGTGATGTATGATAGTAATTTATCACTTTACTTGCATTATCCAAATCTTCCGCATTCACTGCAGCGGTAGCCTGTTTCTTGCTTCCTCCCGAACAAGAGACCAATAGTAAAACACCTAATAGTGCTCCAAAAAATAAAAAACTCTTTCTCATAATGTTTTCTTTACTAAGTTGTAGATAGAATGATTCGCTTATAGCAAGCCATAGAAATAACTTACTTTTTACTATAACAATAGAAATTGATTTTTGCTGATTAATAATTTATAAAACACAAAATAAAAGTTCTATTTTTAGAAAAACGTCAATCATTTATTCTTAAACGATTAGTAAACAATGCCGGTTTCACAAATGTTATCGTCCATATATTCATTAAAAATAAAATCGATATGGAACAATCATTTCAAAAAGGAACATTACTCCATTTAACATCTCTCATCGAATATTCAGATGGAGGTATCATTAGCAAACAATTAATCAAAAGTCCTTCGGGAAATATCACTCTGTTCTCTTTTGGCAAAGGAGAAGAATTAAGCGAACATCGGGCTCCGTTCGATGCACTCATACAAATACTGGAAGGAGCAGCAAACATTATTATCAATGGAACACCTTTTATGGTAAAAGCAGGTGAAAGCATTATACTTCCGGCAAACATTCCACATGCTGTAACAGCTATCGAAAGATTTAAGATGTTATTAACGATGATTAAGGAATGAACAACCTCAGTGGTATAAAAACAAAAAATGGCTACTCATCACGAGCAACCAATCTTTTGTTAACCTTAAATCTAATACTTATGAAAAAAACACTGTACAAAGATACCAATTTCAGGTTTAATAGCAAATTTCAAGGTTAGAATCGGTCATATTATAACATGGTTTAAAGTTCTCGGCAGCGCATTAACATTTCACACTTTTTGAATTAACAATTAACACATTCATTCACAATTCTACTTACATTCATTTATCACATAACTATTGATCATCTACAAATTACTTTGTTTCGACTCATCATTAATATAATCCAAAACATTGTTACACTAGTTATTTTTAGTACTTTTGAATTATGATAATTAGTGCCAGCCGCCGGACAGACATTCCGGCTTTCTTCTCAGAGTGGTTTTTCAATCGGATAAAAGAAGGATATGTATTGGTTCCTAATCCTTTTAATCCTAAAATGCTCAGTAAAATCTCACTGAGTCCGATCGTTATAGACTGTATTGTATTCTGGACCAAGAATCCGGGACCTATGTTGAATAACTTGAATCAACTAAAGGATTATAAATACTATTTTCAATTCACCCTTAATCCATATGGAAATAAGCTAGAAATTAACTTACCATCGATTAGCAAACGGATAGATACCTTTAAACGACTTTCAGATAAAATAGGTAGAGAAAAAGTAATCTGGCGATATGATCCCATATTAACAAATGACGAATTTAATGTATCTTTTCATCAAGAAAGATTTGCGATGATCGCTGACAAACTTAAAGATCATACAGAAAAATGCATGCTTGGCTTTATTGACCATTATCCACATATCTTTAATGCAATGAGGCAATTCAATATCCAACCTTTAAGGAAAGATGAAATCGAAAATATGGCTATTTCATTCAAAAGTACGATTAATAACTATCCTTCCATTCAATTAGAAACCTGTACTACCAAAGTGGATTTAAAACATCTAGGTATCACGAACGGCATGTGTATCGATAAAATTCATATCGAACGAATAACAGGTTATCCCATTCTCGCAAAAAAAGACAAGAATCAAAGGTCAGTCTGCAATTGCATTGAGAGTATCGACATAGGTACTTATGAAAGTTGCCAAAACGGATGTATCTATTGTTACGCAATTAAAGGTAAATACAATCATATAGAATATAATATGCAGAAACATGATAAAAACTTGCCTCTACTTATAGGACACCCATCAGAAAATGATATAATAAAAGAAAGGAAAATACTTAGTTTACGAAATGATCAGTTCTCACTTTTTTAGGGGCATAAAAAAAGGCTATCTATCCCAGACAGCCAATCTTTGTTAACCTTAAATCTAATACTATGAAAAACACATTGCAAAGATACGGGTTTCTGACTTATCTCCAAATTATTACGGAAAAACGCAATGTTTTATAACATGGTTTAATAGAATCGTAATCACATTAACAAATAATTGAACTGTCATTAACATTTTGTAGTTTTCTTAAATATATAAAGCTTCCAGACGAAAAGAGATGCTAAAGTTTACGAACCAACTAATGAATCTTATTAAAGAGGGTTTACTAGGGATAACAAATTATAGGACTATATGTTATTGATGAAAGGTAACCATCTAAAAATCATCATAATGAAGAGATTTGAAAATAAAGTAGCCATCATCACCGGAGCGGCCAGTGGTATTGGCGAAGCAACCACACGCCGGCTTGTATCGGAAGGTGGCAAAGTAGTTATTGCCGACCATTCCATAGAAAATGCAGATAAACTTGCTACCGAACTTACTCAGTCAGGAGCCGATGTACGCTCTATCTATTTTTCTGCCACAGAATTATATAGTTGCAAGCAATTGATTGAGTTTGCAAAGAAGGAATATGGTCAAATAGACATTTTAGTTAATAATGTAGGGGGAACCAATCCTAAACAAGACCTAAATATCGAGAAACTGGATATTGATTACTTCGACGAGGCTTTTCACTTGAATCTTTGTTGTACCATGTATCTCTCTCAACAAATTATCCCCATCATGACTGCTCATAATGGAGGAAACATTGTAAATATTGCTTCTGTCAGTGGAATTACAGCCGATACTAACGGAACGTTATATGGTGCCAGCAAAGCGGGAGTCATAAACCTTACCAAATATATCGCAACTCAAATAGGAAAGAAAAATATTCGTTGCAATGCTGTGGCACCAGGATTAATTCTCACCCCTGCTGCTTTAAACAATCTAAATGAAGAGGTCAGAAATATCTTTCTGGGACAATGTGCCACTCCTTATCTGGGAGAACCCGAAGATATTGCAGCTACTATTGCTTTTTTAGCTTCAAACGATGCTCGTTACATCACAGGACAAACGATTGTTGTAGACGGTGGATTGACAATTCATAATCCTACTGTCGAATTATCATAAAATAAATCTCTTTTTCTTTTGATGTTACCGATAGGAAACATACTTTTGTGACCAATCAGTAACATATATAAATCAATGGAAAAAGAGATTATTAAAAACAGACAGGCAACAGAACTAACTTTAATCAAAGCCGTTAATGACATTATCGAAGAAAGTGGCTTTGAAGGGTTAGGAATCAATGCTGTAGCTACCAAAGCAGGAGTTTCAAAAATGCTGATCTATCGTTATTTTAACTCACTGGATGGATTGATTGCCGCTTATATTCAGGAGAATGATTATTGGATCAACTTTGAGGAGAAACTACCTGACGCAGAACATATAGGAGAATTCATCAAACAAATGTTTAAAAAACAAATCGAACAGCTAAGAAGGAATTATACATTAAAACGGCTTTATCGTTGGGAGTTGGCAACGGACAACAAAATTGTTAAGGAACTTCGCGATAAACGAGAGGAAAAGGGAATTTGGCTCGTAGAAACTGTTAGCAAACTTTCTAAACATCCACAAAAAGAAACAGCCGCTATGGCTTCTATTATTACTGCTGCAATCAGCTATCTGGCATTACTTGAAGAAAGCTGTCCGGTTTACAATGGACTTAAATTACAAGAAGAGAGCGGATGGATGCAACTGAACGAAGGAATTAATTTACTCATCGACCTTTGGTTAAAAAAGTAATCCTAAGACTATGAAAACAATGACAATTATAGCAATGTGGTTTATCACTTTAATAAATAGTGGATGCAACCAGGATTTAATAGATTATCATAGCAATGATCTAAAAATTTCGATTGAGAAAGGAGATGAATGGCTACACGACTTTCCGCTTTTTATGGGAATCAACAAAAAGAACCCTCCCCAAATTGCAACTCAATCCTGGCAATCTTCCAAAGGAAACCGCAGGAAAGAAGCTTTACCACATTGGTGCTATCAAAGAGGAATACAGTATGAAGACGGTTTGTATCTTCCAACAAAAAAATCACCATTGATCGATGGTATCAGTGGAGCTACTCCGAAAGGTAGTTTCCATATAAAAATGGAACCGACCCAAAAGATAAAGCAGTTTATTATCAAAGTCGAAATCAATCATTCTACAGATTTCAATGAGCCAACCGTCTCATACACCTTTCACATGGGAGTTAATGGCACATTATCACATTAATCGTCATTTTACCATCGGCGCAGGATCCGGACTTTCTTTTTATGAAAAACTCCTCATTCCATTATACGCCAGTACGCAGTTTTTCTTTACTAAACCAAAGAAAGTCGTTCCCTACTTAGAATGTAATATCGGAGGATCTTTTGCTACGGATAAAAAAACAAACGGAGGCTTCTACCTCTCCCCTTCATTTGGAATACAATTCAAAACCACACATAAGCTAAAAATTAATCTGGCTTTAGGTTATGAATTACAAGAATTAGAAAGATTGAAAAAACGAACTGATGAATATTTCCACACAGAGTTTACAGAAGAATTATCTCATCATTCAATCAAACTAAAAGTAGGTTTAACCTACTAATATATTACCAGAAACCGATAATCATCATAACCAAAGAATTATGGACACACAATTCATGATAGAGCAGGCAATAAAAGCGCCTTCGGGACATAACACCCAACCATGGTTATTTCACATCAATGAAAATAGTATTGAGATCCATCCTGATTTCAGCAAAACATTAAAGGTAGTAGACGCCAGTCACCGCGAATTATTCATTTCATTAGGTTGTGCAGCAGAAAATCTATGTATTGCCGCACAATCCAAAGGATATACTTATGGAATAGAAATCTCAAACGATGGAATAATTACAATTCAATTAATGTCCCAAGTTAATGAAGGAGTAACATCAACCAATAAAAACCTGAACTCCTTACTCGAACAAATTAATAAGCGACAAAATAATCGAAGTGTTTACAACGGACAGACAATTAGGAATACGATTTTAAAAGAAACCATATCAATAAATCAAGAACAGAATATTCAACTTCACTACTGGAAAAATGGCACTTCCGAATTTGATCAACTGCTTCGTCTCATTTTAAAAGGAAATGAAATTCAAATGAGCGATCCTTTGTTTAAGACAGAATTAAAATCATGGATGAGATTCAATAAACGCCACGAAAAGAAAACCAACGACGGATTAAGTTATGCTGTTTTCGGAGCACCTAACCTTCCGAAATGGATATCTCGTTCCATTATAAGTACCTGTCTAACACCTGGGATTCAGAATAAAAGCGACCGGAAGAAAATCAACTCGTCCTCTCACCTCATTCTGTTTACTATCAAAGAAGACACACCCAAAACATGGATTGCGGCAGGAAGAATATTAGAACGTTTTCTATTAAATACTACCCAACATGATATAGCAACTGCATTTATGAATCAACCCTGCGAGATCGCTTCCCTTTCAGAACAAATACAAAAAGAGGTTTTAAAAGAAAATGGAGAAGAAATTCCCATCCTACTTTTACGAGTAGGATATGCCCAACCAATGCCTTATTCGCCTAGAAAAAAAGTAAGTGAGGTAATTATTGGCAATTAGACACCAGCTTTGACCAACAAAAACTAACTTTACAGCGTTTTCTATCATAAAGAACCAACAAATGATTGTCAGAACGCTACTAGATACAGATCTTTATAAGTTTACCACTTCGTATGCTTATATCAAACTGTTTCCATCTGCTATGGGAACCTTCAGTTTCAATGACAGAAACGAGACGAAATATACCGAAGAGTTTCTGGAAACACTAAAAACGGAAATCAATAATCTGAACCAATTAAGACTTACGGAAGAAGAACTGGAATATATGACTCGTAATTGCCGTTTCCTTCCAAGAGTCTATTGGGAATGGTTATCCTCTTTCCGCTTCGATCCTCACAAAATTAAAATTCATCTGGACGAAGAACACCATCTACACATTGAAGTAAGTGATTTTCTTTATAAAGTCACTTTATATGAGGTTCCTTTACTCGCTATTGTTTCCGAAATCAAAAATAAGTTCTCAGGTAATATAGCGGATATGAGTGATATCCTTTGTAAACTGTCAGAAAAAGTAGAATTATCCAATCGTAATCAACTTCGTTTTTCTGAGTTTGGTACACGCAGAAGATTCTCGACAGATGTACAAGAAGCCGTTATCAAAAAACTGAATGAAACAGCCCGATATTGCACAGGCACTTCCAACTGTTATTTTGCAATGAAATACGATATGAAAATGATGGGCACCCATCCTCATGAATGGTTTATGTTTCATGGTGCACAATTCGGATATAAACATGCTAATTACATGGCACTTGAAAATTGGGTCAATGTGTACGATGGAGATTTAGGAATCGCTCTGTCCGACACATACACTTCCGATATTTTTCTCAGCAACATAAGCCGTAAGCAAGCAAAGTTATTTGATGGAGTACGGTGTGATTCTGGCAATGAATTCAAATTCATCGACAAACTAATTGCCCGCTACAAAGAGCTAGGTATTGATGCAACAACTAAAGTGATCGTCTTCAGCAATGCCCTCGACTTTACCAAAGCATTAGAAATTCAGGAATATTGCCAGAATAAAATCCGTTGTTCTTTCGGAATTGGTACGAATCTCACCAATGATACAGGTTTCGAGCCTTCCAATATTGTGATGAAGCTAACTCAATGTAAGATGAATGTCAATCAGAAATGGAGAGAATGTATCAAACTATCGGATGACGAGGGAAAACATTCAGGTAATCCGGAAGAAGTCAAAGCCTGTCTGTACGAACTAAGATTAAGTAAATGATAATATATAAAAGAAACCACCTCATTTTTATATGGGAGAAAATTAAAAACAAACAGATCAGAAAAGACTAATTGAACGCAATAAATTACGAATATTAAAAGTATGGACATAAAAAAGGAGCAACGCCTTGCTCCAACCTTTGTTAACCTTAAATCTAATACTATGAAAAACACATTGCAAAGATACGGACTTTTGACATATCTGCAAATTATCCAAATAAAAAAGTATGTTTTATAACATGATTTAAAACTTACAGTAGAAAACATACTCTTTTATTAATATTTTTTCAAGACTTAAACTCTTTGACGGCTCTCTCAAGTCTTTCAAGACTTAATTCACCTGACTGTCTCCATAACTGTTCTCCTTTTCTAAAAAGAATAAATGTAGGAGTCCCTTCAATAGTATAGAAATCAGCAAGAGCATCTTCTTGGTCAACATCAATTTGCACTACCTCAAGTGTACCTTCCATCAATTTTTTAAATTCTTCAACCACAGGTTGCATACGTCTGCAATGAGGACACCATGTTGCGTAAAATTCTGCCATTACCCAATCGTCATTAGCTAACTTTTCTTTGTTTCTCGCCTCTCGGGCAATCTTCTTCTCTTTCATACTCATTGATATTTTAGTTCATAATTATAAATCCAACAATAGATAGAGAGAGAAGGTTTAGTCATTAATCAATAATATACAAAGATTAAACTATTAAGTAACCACAAAAAAACGGTACCTCGATTCACATCGCAGCACCGTCACAACACAAACACAAAATAAAACACGACAAAACTACTATGCAATCTTCCTGCTATGCCGGGGAGGCATATTACTGACTGATATATATTCGCATACCTACAAGTAGTGTACCAGGCGATTTGCACTATATATAACAACACTGTTTTCTTTTTGTTCACAAGTAATCGAAAAAAAATTATGATAAAAAAAAACGGCACCCCGATTCACATCGCAGCACCGTCACAACACAAACACAAAATAAAACACGACAAAACTACTATGCAATCTTCCTGTTATGCCAGGGAGGCATATTGCTGACTCATATATATTCACATACCTACAAGTAGTGTATCAGGCGATTTGCACATATATAACATCCTTGCTCTTTCTTTTGTTCAAAGAAAAAGAGTAAAAAGTTTATTTTTTTGCTTTATAATCTTTTAAAAAGCCTTCCATCAGCCACTTAGAGAGTGCCTGTCGATTAGAACTCATCACCAATCTACGTTGGTCGAAAGTGTTCTGGATATTTCCTAACTCTACAAAAACAGAAGCAGGAGTCGTATGCGAGAGTACATATAAATTACGCCCACCAACTGTCCCCGAAAATCCCCGGTTAGGCTGGTGCTTATCATACTTAGCTTCAAACATGTCTTTCATATTATTTGCCAAACGTTTACTTTCCGGTTTTTGAAGAGTATGATAGAAAAAGACATCCGTTTGTTTACCCTTACTACGGCTGTCCACATGGATAAAGATAGCACGACAATATTTATAGTTCTTACGGTCTTTTTGATAGAGCGTATTAATCTTACTACAACGCTGTTGTAGACGTTGCACTTGATTCAACGGAATCGGTGCCCCCATGCAAGTTTCGCGTTTACTATTCGAAAGATAAGGATCATCCCGAATACCATCTTTAGCGTCTTGAATAATAATACGCACCTCTGCTCCTTCCTCCATCAAATTTCGTGCTAAACGAAGAGCAATATCATACGCATATTCGTCCTCGTGGAGTTCATGTCTTCCAACTCTTCCGATAGCTCCGGGATCGGGACCTCCATGACCACTGACTACATAGAAACATGCACCTGCGAGTCTGTTAGAAGTAACTTTCACATTTGCTAGCGCTTTGCCAAACAAGGGTTCATTTTTAATAGCTCCTATTTTTACGGCTTTAGCCGATTGTAGTGCAGTATCGCTATTTGTATTGTTTGAGGAAGTATTATTTTCGGATGTCGCTTTCACAGACGTAGAAGAAGCTGTAGATTTCTTCACCGGAGGAATAATATAACTAACTCCCATCTTCAACACTTTATTTTTTCCCAACTTCTTCTGATTCAGCTCAACAAAATCATCGTAGTACTTTTTGGGAGAACGGTTATGACGCAACAAAAAAGTAGAAATGCCTTCACCTGCTTTCGGAGTTGCCTTCTGTTGCGCCCAAAGAGTAGGTACTGAAAAAAAACAAGTAAATAACAAAAGAATATAGAATCTCTTTTTCATTTCAATACGGACTTAGTATGTCATCACAATCAATTATTTCCTCTGGCATATTCTACTGAGAATAACGTGATAATTCCCTATTCTCAATAGTAAACTAAATACTTATGAAGGGGACAAAAATACAATTATTTTCCTTACTTTTGCGCCATAAAAACTTTTTTTGGCAATAAAACAATAAATCCGATAACATTATGGCAAAACAATTCAAGCCCGAAACCCTGTGTGTACAAGCAGGATGGACTCCTAAAAAGGGCGAGCCGCGTGTGCTGCCCATTTATCAAAGTACAACTTTCAAGTATGAGACCAGTGAACAAATGGCACGTCTCTTTGATCTTGAAGAAAGTGGCTATTTTTATACCCGTTTGCAAAACCCGACAAATGATGCAGTAGCTGCCAAGATTGCTGCTCTTGAAGGTGGAGTTGCCGCTATGCTGACTTCCAGCGGTCAGGCAGCCAATTTCTATGCCATATTCAATATCTGTCAGGCAGGAGATCATTTTGTTTGCTCTTCAGCCATTTACGGCGGAACATTCAATCTGTTCGGCGTAACAATGAAGAAACTCGGTATTGACGTTACCTTTGTCAGCCCGGATGCGAGCGAAGAAGAAATTTCCGCTGTTTTCCAACCGAACACTAAAGCATTGTTTGGAGAAACGATCTCCAATCCTTCTCTTGAAGTGCTAGATATTGAAAAGTTTGCCCGCGTTGCTCACAGTCATGGCGTTCCTTTGATTGTAGACAATACTTTCCCAACTCCGATCAACTGTCGTCCGTTTGAATGGGGAGCAGATATCGTAGTTCATTCTACCACTAAATACATGGATGGTCATGCTACCAGTGTAGGTGGATGTATCGTAGACAGTGGCAACTTCGATTGGGATGCTTACGCTGACAAATTCCCCGGACTTTGTACTCCGGACGAATCTTATCATGGACTGACTTATACCAAAGCTTTTGGTAAGGGAGCCTATATCACCAAAGCAACAGCTCAGCTGATGCGTGATCTTGGAAGTATCCAAAGCCCTCAAAACTCTTTCTTGCTGAACTTAGGCTTGGAGACTCTGCACCTCCGTATGCCGCAACATTGCCGCAACGCACAGAAGGTTGCCGAATACTTATCAAAAAATGATAAAGTGGCTTGGGTAAATTACTGTGGACTTCCGGATAACAAGTATTATGCACTTGCACAGAAATACATGCCGAACGGTTCATGCGGTGTTATCTCCTTCGGTCTGAAAGGCGGGCGTGATGTTTCCATTAAATTCATGGATTCTCTGGAAGTAATCGCTATCGTCACTCACGTTGCCGATGCACGTAGCTGTGTACTTCACCCGGCAAGTCATACACACCGTCAGCTAACTGACGAACAATTGCTCGAAGCAGGTGTACGCCCTGACTTAATCCGTCTGTCAGTAGGTATTGAGAATGCTGACGACATCATCGCTGACATAAAACAAGCACTTGGGTAATGAAGAGCTAAAAATGAAGAATGAAGAATTAGCTTTCGGCGTAGTTAGCGCAAGGGAAGTTCTTCATTCTTCTTCATTTATCTACGCTCTGAATCCAATAGGGTTTCTTTGAGGTTTATCCGCCAATACATTGATAAAACGAAACATTCCTTCCTCTACATCACTCGGTTCTATTGTCCGAAGCATTTCTTTAGAAAGCGTATCACAATTACGCATTAATCTCTTTGCCATGGCAGGGAGAATTCCGGTAGTAATTACTTGCTCCACCCAACGTGCATTACTGAATAAAGCATTTTTATTCGCTACAGCTTCAGCAATAAGTCTTCTGAAAATATCCTCTGTTGCTTCCGGTAACCAATATTCGCCTTTATCTAATAAATTCTGCCCGATCTGGAATAGTTCATCTACTGTATAATCGCTAAAATGAAGTTTATGAGGGAAACGTCCTGCCAACCCTTGATTCCCACTCATCATCAATTCCATCTCTTTCTCATATCCGGCCATAATGACAAGCATATCCGGATTTTTCTGTGCCAATACAGGAAGTAACACTTCGATAGCACGTAATCCATAGTCACTCCGATCATCTTTTCTGCAATACAGCGTATAAGCTTCGTCAATGAATAGCACATTACCACGAGATTTTTCCAGAATATCGAGCATATTCTTTTCCGTATCTCCGAGATATTGTCCCACGATATGCGAACGATCTGTCACTACTACATCTCCCTTCGAAAGTATTCCTAAAGAATGATAGATTTTGCCAATCAATTTTGCCACCGTCGTTTTACCTGTACCCGGATTGCCTGTAAATATCATGTGATACGGACCTATATCGCCCACCGGAAGACCGACTTGTTGCCGCATCTTTTGTAAACAGGACAAGTTGAAATGCTCAGTCAGCCGTTCTTTCACTTCCTTTAGCCCGACCATTGCAAGAAGAGGTTTCATATTTTCTTCAAAACTATTCATCCGGCTACCGTCAAACGATAGCTCCAGATCATCCGCATACAAAGTTTGTAATGCTTGTATATCCTGTGAAGCAGATTTTAATACCCTCTTCATCATGCGTTTTCTAACAACGGGCAATAAGGTACTCTCAACAAAATCGATAATTTCTTTCTCACCCCAATGCATCAATTTTCCATTATCCCACGACTGTTTAGTCGCATGATACAAACGTAGCTCTGCATCCGGAGAAAGCTTGTATTTACGTTTCTCTAACTGATATATCAACCTATACAATACATCAGAGAACGAATAATTTCCAAATTCCAACCAATATTCCTCAGGGAAGTAAGCCCTCCATTCAGGAACCGCTTCAAAAAGCTGTTCAACTTCACTTTCTGTTCCACAAAGTACTAACGACCAAGAATGTTCTTGATCATTTAAAGCATTCGTGATTTTACGTAACACCGGTAACCCATTGGGAGAAAGTAATGCAGAGAACTGCTTCAGGAAAATTGTACTATCCAAACGGTTACTCATCAATGTATTTACTTCCTCATAAGGATTCAATGAGTTTTTGGAAGTAATCAACGATGTGGCATCCACTTCATCCATCTGAATATTACCCAATGAGAACATTGAAGAAAGACAAGTCGCCACTTTTGGTTGGATCGAAGATTCTGCTCCTATCATCACAAAATGTTTATTTCTCTTGGTAATCTCCACTCCTTTCCGTCGACACAGTTCATCAAACACAGTCTCTTCTATCAAAGAAACAAACCGTTCCCGAATATTTCGCATCCCCGGTAGCTTACAAATTCTCCCTTGCCATACCACTTTCTTCTCACAATACTTAACCATTAAATAATGAAAAGAATCCGGTTGAAGTTCCCGGACTTCACATTGTACGAAAGCTTGTGATGAAAGATGAAAAGAGAATACGTAAGCTGGCTCTTCATTATATACAAATACCAATGAATAATCTCCTGCTACCCAAATGTATGCAGACTCCAATGAAAACTTTAACCATGTATTCGATCCTTTCGATATAAGTTTCGCGTCGGTCTCCACTTTTCCTATCAGCTGATGGTCAGTATTATAACAATAAGCACAAAAGTCATATGTATCTTCGATGTATCCTTTCAAAGCAACTTTTATATCCAATTTACCGGAAGTTCCGCAAACAGTTTCCTGCACATCAGGACGAGACACAGACACTCTTCTCACTTTTGGCTTAGGTAAATATGTTCCCTCAGTCAGTATCCGAAATCGGTAACATAATTGCGTCCCCATTATTTCCAACGGTGACTTTGCTTCCAAATCATTTTCCATATTACCAATCAATAAGAAGTAACGTCCCGGCAATAGTTTGCCTGTATCTTCATACGTAAAAGAATATTCGAATCCATCCGGATCAATTTGCTCTAATCGTTTAAAAACCGGAACTCGACATCCCTCCCGATACAGCGAAAACAGAACACCGTTCGATGGATCATTTCCTGTAACCTTCCGTATCCACATCGTTATTCGAAGTACCTTCTTCGTATCCGATTTAAAATAAAGTTTATTTTTTCTCCTTTCATGATAAGTATCTTCCTCATTGGCAAAGACAACTAATTCTTCCAATTTATATTCACCCTCCGGTTTGGGATTGACCGGAATGAAATATGTCACTCCTTTATCCACGTAGCGGCTTTCTCTTACATATCCGAAATTATCATCTAATCCCGATATACCTGTTTCTTCGCATGCAGTAGTATCAGAGTTAGTTTTCCAATCCTCTATATCATCTAAAAAGGCTTTGATTTGTTCGTCCAAATCATTTAATTTCTCATCAATAGTTGTATCTTTCTTTTTTGTCATAGCACTATAAGTTTTAATATAAAAATGGAATAATAAAAAACGGTAAGCTAAATCACCCTTGACAAAGGGCAATACGAGAGTAATCTGTACGAATCGAGAAAGACGCATACAGGCTAAAAACATCTACAAATAATAAAAGAGAATAAGAAACTAGCGATTTTGCAGATATTCCGGACCTCTCATTTTGTAATCAACTACAAAATGCCGGATGGGTGTCCAATCTGTCAAAGAACACAACGTTAATGCATACAAAACTCCTCCATGAGCCTCGCAGTCATCGTTTCATTGTAATTCTTTGAAATTTGTTTTAGTAAACGGTTCTGTTTCATTAGAACATATAGTGCTTTTAAAGTACGGAGACAAAAATAGTTGGAAAATAAATATGATCCAACTATTTTAACAAAATATTTATTTGAAGCCTTGTTTGCCACCTTCAACAAAACTATGATTTATTGAATTTATAACGGTCTTAATTGCATAAGATTCGAATAAAAGACATAAATCACCCTACTATTTTCGGGTAATTGGACTGATGTCACTGGTTGAATATCAGTTATATCTTCTACAAAAAGAATAGGAGCAGGTGCTACGCTCTTTACAGAAGCGCTTTTCAACTTCGGATTTAAGAAGAAAGTATGCTTTTCATTGTTATCATTATACGTAAACTCAAAGGTATACCTGAAATCTCCAGTCAAGGTATCATCTATTTTTATTTGATAAATCCCCTCTCTTTTTCCTTCTTCACTACCTGTTTCAAGAGTAAACTTACCTTTAGAATTCTCTTTCAGATATGTATTTACATCTTCAGGCTGCAAAATACATTCGTTCCCTTGTTTTAAAAAAGAGTAAGACCTCAGTTCTTCTCTTACTGCCTCTTGCAATTCTTCGTCTTTCCAATATACATTATCCACAATCACCGAAATCTGTTCGGTTCTACCATACAATGATGCAACTCCATAAGAAACTTCTACGGGCAGTGTTGCAGAATTCCCATCTTTATCACTAATAGTCACCTTAGTTTTTCCTTTTTTATCATGCGCATTCAGTAATAGACGATCATTTTTTACAATTGCTGTCACTATCGTTTCATCAGAACTCTGAGCCGAATAACCTCCTTTTCCATTGGCAATTCCAATATCCATGCTCAAACTTCCATTCAAGTATAGCGTAGCATTAGAAACTGTATTAGTACAAGTTCCTGTTTCATTGTTCAGTTCCGAACCACTAAACAAAATAATTTCAGTATTGTCTTGGCAAGAAGTAAGAGATAACACAGTGGCAAGCAAAAATAAAAAGCCTAATAAAGTTTTTGTTTTCATATATCTGGTACTTAGATTAATTCTTCTTAAAGCATGTATTCACAATTAATTCATAATATAATAGTATAGCAGAAGTATCTATTATCCGCAAATATACACAATATGTACAGAAATAGATTACCTCTATCGGGAAAATATAGCTCTCTGACTCGCTTCACATATTTATAAGAAACAGCAGTTTTTAGAGAGAAGTAACCACTTTCTTTATATAAATCCGATGTGTTCCCCACCCGTCAATTCCGATACCCGAATCGGGTTGTTTTGCCCATTGGCGTAACTCTTCGGTAGCTGTCGTACGCAATAATCCTGTCATTTTCTGATATTCACGAACTGTCAGATAAGGATGATGCTCCAGATACTTCACTGCCAAAGCCAGCCGTTGTTCAGATGAATATTTTTTCGAAGAACGTCGTGGTTTCCAGGGAGCCCTTTCCAAATCACACCGTTCATTGATACGTCTTATCATCGTCTTTTCCACACGAAAATTCACATTCCCTACCATAATGCTTCGCGCGTTCCGGTGAGTTTCTCCTTCACCCGGTTTCTCGCGCTCCTTGTCACTGCATAACGTGAGAGATGGTGTAAACGTTCCGATACCATCCAACTTCACAGATTTACCATTTGCCATCAAATGTGCCATTTCGATAGCTACTTCCGCAAGTACTCCTTCTACAACTCCCCTATTAAATCCGCTACAGGATGTTATTTCGTATATCAGATCTTCGGTAGAAACTTGTTCGATCCTTGCCAGTTTTGGATAAAGTATCCGTTCGCCCGTTCCTTGTATGTCGGGCATTTCTTCCATGATGTACCTTGCCATAGTTCTTGTTTTTATTTCATTATTAGATATACTGTTGGCCATTAATAGAAAACTTATTCTCCATTAAGAGATAACTTGCTCTGTATTAATAGAAAACATTCTTTTTCTTTATACAAAACTATAACCGCAAGCTCCGGTTATATAACTGAAACTTTCGATTATATAATCAAAGGTTCCGGTTTCATAATCAGGACTTGCGGTTATAGCTCCTTTCCTACAAAAGTATACTTTATTTCTTGAAAGAACAAATTTCCTTCCGATCAAAAGTAATTTACGCATTACAAAGGTATGAAATAAATTCTTATTTATGCCATTAATACATTCTTTCATATTCTAATGTTTATGAATAATACTAAGTACGAGAATTAGCAACAAAGTTTAATTGAATAAAAACGGCATTACCGAACATATATAAATCATATTTTCAGTTTCTTTCTTGCAAGTCCGGGCACTTTACTTTATATTTGGAAATCGGTTTTCGTTAAACCAGTCTAATACATTTTTAGGAAAAGTCTATGCACTCCCAATAAATTGATACTTCAGCTGAAACGGAAACTTACTTAGAATCTTAATTTCAACTAATCTTAAACAGGCTCTTAAAAGTATCACAGATATGAAAAAAAAAGTATTATAAAGTTGTCGGTGTGGAGTAGTCTACTGTTAAATCTATGTATTTGTTTCAGCTTTGCCTCGCCTGTAGACGAATGGGAAGCTTTCGGAGACATTGCATTTGAAGATGGATTCGCACTCAGTCCTCTGAATACTAAGATAGTGGAAGAGAAAGGTGGATGGGAAAAAGCCTGCGTAGATACACTCTATTTTGAGAAACAGGCCCAAAAGCCTATTTGGAAAATAGCTCAATGGAACAGTAAACACGATTTAGGAAATACACTACCGATAAGGAATCAGGATGGCTCCATCACTTATACTAATCAAGGGAAAAAAGTTATCTGGAATCAAGATGGCAGCTTATGGTTGGAAATCAATACAAGTCAAGAGTATGATAAGCCACGGGAAGAGAATGAGCCATGGCCTCATCTTTTGATTGAGCAGAACTTCAAAAGTCAGCCCAATATAGGCAAAGTGAAACAATTGAATTTTTCGATGGAGATAAAATTGGAGAAATGTGAGAGGAAGATGTCCGACAGTGAGTATAATCCGAAATTACATACAGCTCAAACTCCCTTTTACTTCGTTTTGAGAAATATCAATAGTGAGGCTCCGGACTTTAACACCTTCATTTGGCTGGGTATTCCTTCTTATGATTACCGGCATCAACAGATGACTGACAAGGAAACTATTTCTTGGGATTTAGATACTTCCACTTATATTTATAATGTTCCCCAATTAGCCGTATGGGGCAATATCACTTTTCACGATAAACAATGGCATCAGGCTAAAGTAGATGTGCTGCCTCTGATTAAAGAAGCTATTGAGAAAATGAAATCAAAGGGCTTTTTTAAGGATACGACTTGGGAGGATATGGAAATCTGCGGGATGAATTTCGGATGGGAAGTACCCGGCACATTTGATGCAGCCATCAGTGTAAGAAATATGAGCTTGAAAGTGATAGACAAGTAAAAGAACAGTTTATAACTAGCTTTTATTCAGCATTCAATTTAAAGAATTATCATAGAGAATCATTAATAAACAATCACCTCACCTCTAATCAGCACTCAATTTGAGATGCTGATTTTTCCTTTTTTTTATTGGGGAAGAAAAAAGTCAGTCAAAGAAATTTCACTCCATTTATCCCGAAAAGACGGGGTTTTCGGTTTTAATGAGTGAACATGAGGAATAGGTTTAACGTGCTTCACTCCTTTTATCACTGATTCCGCATACGTTTCATTCATTTTTATTTCTCCTCTTACAACACCTTTTTTAGCGGCAACTGCATAGCCTTCTTTATCATATATCACACCGTTCATATACCACCCCAGAAATTGCCCGTTGAAATGATAAATCAGTCCAGATTCCTCCAAATAAGCCACCGGAATGCCGTCCCACATATAAATAGTCAAATCATCATCCACATAATTTATATAAGCGATAGGTTTTATATTCTTATCAAATAAGGTGACTTCTGCTTCCTGCGGAATAACAGGTTTATCATCATCTTTACTACATCCCGATACTAATCCCCCAATAACGAATAAAATTAGAAATAACTTTTTCATATTTTATAATATAAAATTCATTTTTATTATCCGCAAATATACAGATTATAAACTGAAACAAACAATCTTTACTTGCTAAAAGAATACCTGAATCCTGAAATAGAAGGCTCATTACAAATGAAAAAGCGTATCCGTTTTTACTCAGATACGCTTTTTCTCTTCAAACACAAACATTTAACTTATCGAATGCCAGATGTTCATCAATATAACGAATCCCATCCATCTTAAAAAGTCCTCGTAAAAGCATATAATTCAACATCCGTTGCACTATATACGGAGTGCCTTGCAGACAACTCTGATAAATTGCTTCCCGCAATTCCGCTGCAAAACGATCCGTATCGACTTCAGGAAGTAGAAAACCACAAATTTTACAATGTGTCAGTATATCAATGAACTGTTGTAGCCAGAACGTATTTTCCCGTTCAAAAGAAGAACGGTACTCATCATCTTCGGCAATATCCAACAGTAAAGTCTTCCCCATCGAATGTAACAGAGTGAGATACCCGTTTACAGTTATAAAAAGATGCCCCATGCACGAACTATCCATCCGTATTTGCTGCTGCTGTACACTGCCTCTGATCTTATTAGCAAAATCAGAAAGGCAAACACGAAACAGACAAACCTTGCTGGGAAAAAGTTTATAGAGCGTACGCTTCGACATCTTCATCCCCTTAGCTATGTCATCCATAGTCAGTCCGTTAGTTCCATGCAGAGACATTTCCCGTTTCGTGTAATCGAGTATCTGACTCCGTAGCGTTTCAGGATTCATACTATCCTCCTACATCCTACCGCCACCCAGCGACTGATATAGAGTAATCATTCCCTGGATTTCAGTAAAGCGGTTTGCCACTTGAGAAAGCTGAGCATTCAGCAACGTTTGCTGTGCGGTCAGGACTTCCAGATAAGTTATATCGCTATGTTTCATTAAAAGATTGGTACTCTTGACAGCTGTCTGCAAAGAAGTAACCTGTTTCTCATAGAAAGCGGCTTTCTCGCGAGCTGTCTGATACTGCACCAATGCTTCGTTTACCTCCACACCTGCATTCAATAATGTCTGTTCAAAATTGAGGCGGGCTTCTTCCTGTTGAGCTTTCGCTATTTTCAATCGGGCGATATTTGTACCTTTATTAAATAGAGGTTGCGTCAGAGAAGCTACTGCTGAAGCAAGAAACTTACCCGGATTTAGAATCATACTTCCGGCATTATTCGTCCAGCCAGCACTACCACTCAAAGTAATAGAAGGATAGAAAGAAGCACGCGCAGAGTTTGTCGAATAGAAAGCCTGTGCCAAAGAATATTCGGCACTACGTACATCCGGACGATTGGAAAGCATTTGCAAAGGAACTCCTATGGAGAAGTTTTCCGGCAACTGTTGATTATTCAATTTACCACGCTGAACAGTATGAGGAACTTCCGCCAGCAATAGACTCATGGAGTTTTCTACCTGATTGATTTGCTCTTTCAAATCGAGTACTGTCGTACGAATTGTATAATAGTTAGCCTCTGTCTGAGCCAATCCGGCTTCATTCATCATACCTGCTTTCTTCATGGCACGTGAAGCTCTTACTGTTTCCTGCCATGCTTTTTCCGTAGCTACGGCAATATCGTATTGAGCATCGAGCATCAACAAAGTATAATAATTGTTGGCTACGGCAGATACTAATTGCGTTTTTACAGCTTGCTCATATTCCTTACTTTGTTGGTAAGCTGCTTTTGCACTACGTTTCGTATTCGTGGTACGGCCAAAAATATCCAGTTCCCAAGAAGCAGTCACAGGCAATGAATAGGTTTGTGTAGCCTTTCCCTTATCAAAACTACTGGCTGTTCCTTCCGGTGAAAGAAACAAAGAAGGTAAATAGGATAACTTCGCCGTCATCAAAGAAGCTTCCGCTTCTTTCACACGCAAATGAGCTGTCTGCATATCCGTATTCTTCACCAGAACCGAATCTATCAGTACCTGTAGATGTGGATCGGTAAATACTTCCCGCCAAGAAAGATTCCCAAAATTCGTCGTATCGGTGGCAGCGACTGACTCGCTGCCATAAAGTCCCTCGGGAACTTCCGAAACCGACTTGTATTTATTATAAATACCGCAACTACTCAACATGACTGTCACTGCGGATAATAGTATTATTTTTCTCATATTTCTTTTTTATAATTGAAAACTCTGTGTCACTCTATAGTGAATCATTTCTTTCCTGCCTCAGACTTTTCTTCGTTACTTATCTTAATTTCTTCTTCGATCTGCCAGTCCTCTGTAGGTACACTTTGCATAGGGCGCAAACGCTCCTGCAACCATTGGAAAGCAATGAACAAAGTCGGAACAATGAAAAGTAAAGCTAACGTACCGATAGTCATACCACCGACTACACCTGTACCCAATGAACGGTTACCATTCGCACCTACCCCACTAGACAACATCAAAGGGAACAGACCGAAGATCATCGTCAATGCTGTCATCAGAATCGGACGAAGACGAGCTTTAGCAGCACTTACCGCAGAAGCAACCAGTCCCATTCCTGCCTTACGACGTTCGGCAGCATACTCTGTCAGCAAGATAGCCGTCTTCGCCAGCAAACCAATCAACATGATCAATCCCGTTTGCAGATAGATATTGTTCTCTAATCCGAACATCCTGGCAAAAAGGAAACTTCCCATCAATCCGCTAGGTACGCTCAAAAGAACAGCAAACGGAATGAGAAAACTCTCGTATAATGCACTCAGAATCAAGTAAATCATCAGGAAGCATATACCGAAAATGATAATCGTCGTACCACTTTGCTGATTTTCCTCACGAGTAATACCTCCGTAATCATAACCATATCCTTTGGGAAGAGCTTGTTCCGCAGTTTCCTGCACTGCTTTGATTGCATCTCCGGTACTGTAACCATCTGCCGGCATTGCATTTACCGCAATAGAGTTATACATATTAAAACGACTCAATGATTCTGCACCATAGCTACGTGTTAATGTAACAAACTGGCTTAACGGAGCCATCTCACCATTCGACATACGTACAAAAGCATTATCAAGAGAGGTCTCATCCAAGCGGAATAACGGATCTGCCTGAATCATTACTCTATACACTTTAGAGAAACGATTGAAGTTGGATACATACTGACCTCCATAATAACCGGAAAGGGTACTCAGCACTGCATCAGGAGTAATACCGGCACGTTTACATTTAGCAGCGTCCACATCTACGGTCCATTGTGGATAACGAACGTCAAACGTAGAATATGCCATCGAAATCTCAGGACGCTGATTCAATGCTCCCAAATATTGCTGGGTAGTCGTAAAGAATTCATTGATATCACCACCCATCTTATCCTGCATATGAAGTTCCAATGCATTACCCATACCATAACCCGGAATCATACCTGGAGATATAGCAAAGACACTAGCATCTTTAATATCAGCCGTACGAACGTACACCTGACCAATTACAGCCTGTACATTATCTTCATCATTCGGACGTTCACCCCAGGGTTTCAACTTCAGAATCAACATACCAAACGAACTTCCCTGTCCTGCCAATAATCCGTAACCGGAAACTTTCTGTACGTGAGCAATCTGAGGAATTTCCATCATACGCTTTTCAACACGTTCCATCACTTCGTCAGTCGTCGTCAATGAACTGCCTGACGCTGTACTTACATTGACGAATATCACACCCTGATCTTCGTCAGGAACCAGACTGGTCTTAGTAGTGTTCATCAGAAAAACCAATAGTACTATAGAACATGCCAGCAACGACCAAGTCAGCCACTTACGCTTGATAAAGAACAATACGATATTCTTATATTTTTCAACCATTATATCAAAAGCCGAATTGAATGCCTTACGGAATCGCGCCGCAAAATTATTCTTCTGTGTCCCGTCTTCATTAATATAAGGCTTCAGTAACAAAGCACACAATGCCGGACTTAATGTTAATGCATTGACAGCTGATATACCGACAGCCACCGCCATTGTCAGACCAAACTGAGTATAGAACGTACCGGAAGTACCTCCCATAAATGATACCGGAATAAATACTGCCATAAACACAAGTGAAGAAGTAATGACAGCATTACTGATTCCTTTCATCGCATCAATACTTGCCATATACGATGATCTATATCCCACATCAAACCTCGCCTGCACCGCCTCAACGACAATAATGGCATCATCCACCACCGTACCAATCACAAGCACCAACGCAAACAAAGTAAGCAAATTGATACTGAATCCTGCCAAAGCCATAAATGCGAATGTACCGACCAATGAAACAACAATTCCCACCAAAGGAATTAACGTAGAACGGAAATCCTGCAAGAAGACATATACCACAAGAATCACCAGAATGATAGCTTCAATCAACGTCTTCACTACTTCATGGATGGAAGCGAACAGGAAGTCATTCGAACTCATCATCTGTGTCAGTTCCACACCACGCGGAAGATCTTTACTTACTTCTTCAAGTAAGTCGTCAATCTGCTGGTTTACTTGGGTAGCATTAGAACCTGCCGTCTGGAAAACCATACACGAAATACCCGGATGACCGTCCATACCACCATGATACGCATAACTATCCTGACCTAGCTGTATCTCGGCAATGTCTTTCAGTTTCAAAACCTCGCCATTGTCTGTAGAACGAATGACAATCTCTCCAAATTCTTCCGGAGTAATCAGACGTCCTTTATACTTCATTGTATACTGATAGGTTTCGTTAGAATTCTCACCAAACGAACCGGTTGCAGATTCAATATTCTGTTCGGAAAGTACTGCAGTGATATCCGATGGGATCAGTTTATACTGTGCCATTATATCAGGCTTCATCCACACACGCATACTATACTCACCTCCCATAATCATCAGGTCACCTACACCGGAAATACGCAGTATCTGCGGTTTCAGGTTAATACTAATATAGTTGGAAAGGAAGTTTTCGTCATAGCTATCGTCCGGGCTGTATAATGAGAACATCTGCAAAATACTAGTTTGACGTTTGGAAGTAGTTACACCCACCTGGGTTACTTCTGCCGGAAGCTGTCCCGTAGCTCTTGATACACGATTCTGCACATTGACAGCCGCCATATCCGGATCTGTTCCCTGTTTAAAGTAAACGGTAATACTCACTGAACCGGAATTAGTAGCCGAAGAAGTCATGTATGTCATATCCTCCACACCATTGATAGCTTCTTCCAAAGGAGCAACTACACTTTTCTGCAAAGTTTCTGCACTGGCACCATAATAGGTGGTACTCACCATAATAGTAGGGGGAGCAATATCCGGATACTGCTCTACGGGTAGACTGAACAACCCGATGATACCCACAACGACAATCGTAATAGAAATGACTGCCGATAATACAGGGCGTTCAATAAAGGTTCTTAAATTCATGGATTAATCCTCCTTTGTTGTTTGATTTTCAGTAGTTGTCATCGTAGGTTGTGCCGTCTTCGCCTTAATAGGAGTACCTTCACGAAGTAATCCTACACCTTCCTTCACGATTACGTCTCCCGAAGCCAGGCCTTCATCCACGATAAATTCCTTACCTCCATTCACCCGGGTTACCTGTATCTGGCTTGATTGCGCTTTACCGTCTACTACCTTATATGCATATCTCTTATCCTGAATTTCAAATGTAGCTGCTTGCGGAATAACCAGTGCTTCTGTTCTATGCACCGGAATAACCACATTACCTGTACCACCACTATGCAACAGACCATCCTTATTAGGAAATACAGCACGCAAGCTAACGGTTCCCGTCGAACGGTCGATCACTCCGCTGATAGTCTCGATCTGTCCCTGTTGTGGATAAGCAGACTTATCATTCAACAGCAAATCAATCGCCGGCATATTCTTCAATGCTTCTTCCTTAGAACCATATTGACGAATCAAATTTAACAGTTGCTTTTCTGTCATCGAAAAGTAAACATACATATCCGAGTTATCAGAAACTGTAGTCAAAGGTTCGGCAAGATTAGAACTAACCAAAGCACCTACACGATAAGGCAATGTACCGATCACTCCATCTGCCGGACTTTTCACCACCGTATAAGAAAGGTTATTACGAGCACTTACTTCCTGAGCTTTTGCCTGTGCCAGTTGCGCATTAGCTGCCAAAAGAGAGTTTCTTGCTGTGCTCAAGTCAAAATCGGAAACTACATTTTCTTTATGCAGTTCCTCTTTGCTTTCGTAAGTCAGTTTTGCCGTAGCCTGAGACGCTTTAGCAGATTCCACATTAGCCAATGCAGTCTGTAACGCAGCCTCATAAGGTACTTGATCGATGATGAACAATGTTTGTCCCTTCTTCACACGCTGACCTTCAGTCACACTTACTTTAGTCAGTGTACCACTTACCTGAGGATAAATATCAATATCCTGACGTCCGCGAATAGTCGCCGAATAGGTGCTTGATATCATCCGGTCTGCCGGAGAAAGGGTCATCACTTCGTATCCTGTTTCCATTTGTGCCGGTGGTGCTTGTTTACATCCTACAGCAGCTAAAGAGCAAAGCAACATTAATGCCTGCTTCATTTTACATACCTTTTTACTCATTTTGTTGTTACCTAGTTAAAAAAATTACTGCGGCAAAGGTAAATGGATTCTATGATAGAAAACTATTCATAGTGTTTTCAGTTTTGTTCATTTTCGGAACATAAAAGCTAATATTTAGCAAAAAAATCTTATTTTTGCCTTCCTAAAAAAGAACTGTATATGAAAGAAAGAAAATCTATACTTGCTGTACTTCGTGAACCCTTTGTGGCTGGCACAGATGAAAATTTGTCACCAATCATGCACCACCTGTGGAAACTGGAAGGTGGTGCCATCTATTTCTGTCAAAGTGGGTGGGCACATGTAACGATCGACCTGAAAGATTATGAAGTTATTGAAAATACCCAAATAGTATTGTTACCGGGAACTATCATACGCATCAATGGCAGCAGTAGCGATTTTACCGCTTCTTTTTTCGGATTTCCACAAGATATGTTCCGGGAGGCTTGTCTCCGATTCGAACCATTTTTCTTCCAGTTCCTTAAAGAGAATCCTTGTTACACCCTTTCCGAAGAAAATACCGAAACCATTAATGGATTAATACGTGCGACAACGGCAATCTATAAAGATCGTGAAAATCGTTTTCGAAACCAAATAGCCAAAAATCATCTTCAATCCTTCATGCTGAACATTTATGATAAGTGTTACCGTTATTTCGACCGACGTGAAATTGAAGGTGGAAGCCGACAGGATGAAATCTTTAAGCATTTCGTCGCTTTAGTTCACGAAAACTGTATTTCTCAACGGGAAGTAAATTTTTATGCCAGTAAACTCTGTATCTCTACCAAATATCTAACGGGTATCTGTAGAAGTGTAACCGGCGATTCTGCTAAAAAGATTATTGACGACTTTGCTATTCTGGAGATAAAAGTGTTACTCCAATCCACCGGACTGACCATACAAGAGATAGCCCACCGACTCGGTTTCCCGGACCAATCGTATCTAGGAAGATATTTCAAACGGCACGAAGGAATGTCACCCAGAGAATATCAAAGTAAATATTCGATGTAAGCCGGACTAAATCCGGCTTACTTTTACTACCTTGACTATGGTTCGTCTGACTGCTCCTAACGCACATAGTAATGAACAAATAGCACAAATTATGAATGTTATCCCAGTAGATATAAGTATATCGCCTAAACCGACTAATGGAGAAACTATTCCACCGGCCGCAAAACACAGTGCACCCAGCAAAGCGGAAGCTGCACCGGAATACTGACGTTCACAGTCCATCGCCAAAGTAGTGGAAGTTGTAAAAGTCAATCCCATCATAAATAATAACGTAAACATCAGCAATTCATAGGTCCAGAAGTTGCATTGACTGTATAAAGCAACCATCATAAGGATAGACAAAACCAACATACCAACACACCCAGTCAGTGTTCCGTACTCAGTCTTACGGAATTTTACCGAAATAGCGGCAGCTGTCCCAATAGCTATTGCATTGACAGCAAAACAAATACTGAAAGCTAAAGGAGAAAATCCGTAATGCTGTTGGATTATAAAAGGAGAAGAAGCAATGTAGGCAAATAAAATGCCTTGTGCAAATGCTAATTGCAAGACATAAAGCATAAAACGACCGTTACGAACAATTGTACCGAAACTACGGAATGTAGCAACAACTCCTGTCTTCGAACGTTTTTCTACAGGCAGTGATTCTTTAAAACGAATACAACCAATCCACAACAATATTCCCAAAAGCAACAGGATCACGAAAATACCTTTCCAACCCACTGTGCCTGTCAGCAATCCTCCGATAACCGGAGCCGCAACGGGAGCAACTCCATTTATTGCACCAATTATTGCCAGCATTTTAGCTAATTCTTTTCCCGAAAACTTATCTGTTGATATCGAACGGGAAATTACTATTCCTCCTGCTCCAGCTATACCTTGTACTAATCTTAATGTAACAAACGAATAAATATCCGGCACAAACAAACATAACATAGTAGAAATCATAAATAACACTATCGACACCAATAATAGCGGACGTCTGCCATATTTATCACTAAGAGGTCCAAAAAAGATTTGTCCCAACGCCAAGCCTATCATACTTGTAGTAAGTCCTAACTGTACCATAGAAGAACTTGTGGAAAAATAGTCTGTCATCGAGGGCAGGCTGGGTAAATACATATCCGTAACAAAAGGTCCGAATGCTGTCAACATTCCTAACAATAACAACAGAAAGACCTTTGAATTTTCTTCTTTTATTGCATTCATAATCTATCTTTTAAATTTGAGTGCAAAGGTATGGGCTTTCTATCTATATGAGAACGTCAAAACAAGAACAAAATTAGTACTTTTCAGAACAATTCTAGAGTGAAGAATCACTTTGTAACAGATAGCTCAGCCAATTCTTAATTTAATTCGTTTTAGTATTATAAGTATTCTTTCATTTTTTTCTGCAATATAAGAATGATTCTCGATAGTATCTCTTTCATTCATAAGGAAGTGAAGAATCTCCTCTTCGGCATATACAAAGAAGAGATTCTTTCTCCCTACGGTAGTATGAATATACCGTAATATAAAAGCTAAAAGATGTTTTGAACGAAGCTAATGACAGATACCGTAACATTACTACTTACTTGATAAAACCACAAATTAAATAACTTGGTTAAGCATCATCCAAGAATAAAAAAGAGAAAGAGTATTCGTTAAAAAACATTATATTTGTAGATATATAAAGTCACAACTTACCTATTATTTTTTATAATTTTGCAAATCAAAATAGAAAACAAGTATCAATATGAAACTTAAGTATTATCAAATTTCCATTCGCTATAAAAACAAAATGCACGATTTCCACAGTTGGGGAGTAGCTGCACAGATATAATCATTCTCATTTTAATGACTCGCCACAATTCAAAACGCTGACCTTCAGGAAAGGAAGCATGATATAAGAGCGAATATTTTAATCACATTAATTATTTATTTTACTTTATGAGCAAAAAAGGATGGCTCATAGTACCGCTATGCGTGGCACTATGCAGTCAGAGTTTGTCTGCCCAGACGTCATCAAAACAGGTGTTGGGCATTAATGAAATCTTTCGTCTGGCAGATGAGAACAGCCAGAGTATCCGAACGTACAAAACCGGAAAAGAGGCAGCTGATGAAGCTTTAAAAGCAGCCAAATCAGAACGGTTGCCGGATATAGGCGCTTCACTATCGTTCAGTTATCTTGGTAATGGATATTTATGGGATCGTGATTTCACAAATGGTCAGAATATTCCGATGCCTCATTTCGGCAATAACTTCGCCTTGGAAGCGCAGCAAGTGATCTATGCAGGTGGAGCAATCAACAGCGGAATCGCTCTGGCTGAACTCGGGCAAAAGATGAGTGAATTAGATTGGCAGAAAAATCGTCAGGAAATACGTTTTCTTCTGACCGGTTATTACCTGGATCTGTATAAACTAAACAATCAGATACAAGTATTACAGAAAAATCTCGATTTAACAGAACAAGTGATACGTAACATGAAAGCACGACGCACACAAGGAACGGCTTTGAAAAATGATATCACCCGCTATGAATTACAAAAAGAGACGTTAAAGTTGCAGCTTGCCAAAGTTCAAGATGCTTGCAAAATCATGAACCATCAATTAGTGACTACTCTTCACCTACCTGTCGGAACAGAAATCATTCCTGATTCCACTTTACTAGAAGAAGAAGTGAAAGCACTGGCAGAAAATGACTGGCAGCAATTAGCTACTCAAAGTAATGTAGGTTTGCAACAAGCACAACTGGCTGTGAAAATGAACGAACAGAAGGCCAAACTGGAACGTTCGGAACTCCTTCCCAAAATAGCTCTTGTTGCAGGAGAACATTTGGATGGTCCCATCACCATTGAAGTTCCGGTATTGAACAACAATTTTAATTATTGGTATGTAGGAGTAGGAATCAAATACAATCTTTCTTCATTGTTCAAAAACAATAAGAAAGTCCGTCAGGCAAAATTGAATATACAAAAATCACAGGAGGAATATATTCTTGCACAAGAACAAGTTGAGAATGGTGTTCAAGCCAATTATGTTAATTTCCTTACCTCTTTTACCGACTTACGCACACAAGAAAAAAGCGTGGAACTGGCTGATCAAAACTACAGTGTAACCAGCAACCGTTACAAAAACGATCTGGCGTTACTTACCGATATGCTTGACGCCAGTAACATGAAGCTAAGTGCTGATCTTGCTCTGGTTAATGCACGTATCAACGTGATCTACAGTTACTACAAAATGAAATATATCACACATACCCTTTAAAATACAATAGATTATGATAGCTAGAAAAACTCAAAAGATTATATACAATATTCTGATTCTTTGTTTCCTCATCGGCGGTGCAGCCTATGTTTGTTCCCGTTTTCTTCATTTGGGAAGTATAGAATATACTGATAACGCACAAGTTAAACAACACATTACTCCGATTAATACCCGCGTACCGGGATTTATAAAAAGAATCTGTTTCGAAGAATATCAGCCGGTACATAAAGGTGATACGTTGCTTATCATCGAAGATGCGGAATTTCGACTTCGCGTTGCTCAGGCAGAAGCAGATTTGGCAAACGCTATGGCAGGAAGGCAAGCTACCACCATCGGTATTGCCACCACTCAAAACAATTTGAGTGTAAACGATGCAAGTATAGAGGAAGTTCGCGTACAAATGGAAAATGCCAAACGTGAATTGGATCGTTTTGAAAAACTACTGAAAGACGATGCAGTTACCAAACAACAATATGATAATGTACATACAGCATACGAAGCAGCAAAAGCACGCTACGAACAAGTATCACGTGCCAAGCAGTCTACATCGTTAGTTAAAAGTGAACAGACCCACCGCTTAGGACAGAATGAAGCAGGAGTCCGTCTGGCAGAAGCTGCACTCGAGCTCGCTCGTCTGAACCTTTCTTATACAGTTATCATTGCTCCATGCGATGGAACTACGGGACGAAAAGAGATACAGGAAGGACAACTGGTACAACCGGGACAAACAATGGTTGATATTGTAGATAATAGTGACCTGTGGATCATAGCCAACTATCGCGAAACCCAATTACCTAATATTAAAGAGGGAGCCGAAGTAGAAATGACCGCAGACGCAGTGCCGAATATAATTTTCAAAGGAACTGTAGAATCCATTTCGGATGCAACAGGAGCAGCTTTCTCTATGATTCCACAAGATAATGCCACGGGAAATTTCGTAAAAGTAGAGCAACGTATCCCCGTCCGCATCCGTCTGAAAGGAAACAAGCCCGAAGACTTAAAACGTTTACGAGCAGGGTTCAATGTAGAATGTGAAGTAAAATATTAACATATGGGAGCACCTGTTTTAAACGGTCCTTTCACGATGCCGATGTTTCGTAGCTTTGTGCCACGAAAAATACAACCATGGATTTATCTATTCATTGCTGTTACCTTCCAATTATCGGGGGGAGTTTATTTGGGAGCATTAAATCAGATGATCGGTGGCAAAGTACTGATGCGTGAAGATATTCTCATGTGTATGTACGCCAATCTGGCGGGAATGGCAATCTACTTTCCGCTATTATTCCGAATGAAGTTCCGCTTTACCAATAAAACTTTGCTTACATCGGCAGCATTGGGAGTTTTGCTTTGCAATCTAGTAGCGCCATCCATCAGCTTTCTTCCACTTTTGTGGTTGGTATGTTTCATTGAAGGTATGTGTAAAATTCAGGGAACTTTTGAGTGCATGTCCAATATCCAGTTGTGGATGACGCCGACACGAGATTTCACCGTATTCTTTCCATGGCTTCATATTGTTATTTTAGGCAGCATTCAGTTGTCAGACTTGATAACGACCTATTTAATGTACCACTACAACTGGACCTATATGCACCTCTTTATTGTAGGGTTAATGTTAATAGTCTTATTTATACAGTTTACTTGCGTTAAACATTTCCGTTTCATGCGCAAGTTCCCACTATTCGGTATTGATTGGCTAGGCGCAGCTTTATGGGCCGCTTTATTAGCCGAAATCACTTTCCTATTTAATTATGGTGATTGGTACGATTGGTGGAACAGTCCTGTTATCCGGCAATTATCGGTAGCAATCATCATCACCCTAGTATTTTGTATCTGGCGTATGATGACCATCCGCCATCCGTTTCTTGAACCTAAGATGTGGACTTATCGGTTTTATTGGCCGTTACTAGGACTGATTACGATAGTAGAAGCATTTCTGGCAACAGAACACGTATTAGAAGAAGTCTTTTATGAAGAGGTGATGAAATATGAAGAAATGGTCAGTGTACAATTAGATTGGTTTGCTATCATAGGTATTATTGGTGGTTGCCTGTTTTCTTACTGGTGGATGCACGTCAAACAATATAATTATGTACGTCTTATCATTGTCGGATTTGTTGGACTAATAGGTTACTTAATCGGATATTACCTGACTCTTTCGACTGACATTCATATCTCCCAACTCTATCTGCCAACGATTTGTCGAGGCTTTGCTTATGCAGTATTAAGTGCCACTTTCATGGTATGTCTGGAAGAGATTATGACCTTCCAACATTTCTTTCAGGGATTAAGTGTATTCAATATGCTCCATATGGTAGTCGGCGGAGTACTGGGCTGTGCAATCTATTCACAAGGATTGGCTTACTACGTACCCGACAATCTGGGACGTTACGGATCGGCGATCGATCATGTATCTTTCAGTAACAATCCATTCCATCTTGGTCATTATATGGAAGAATTTATTAGTCAAATGATGGAAGTGAGCATCAAGCAAATTTACGGCTGGGTGGCCTATGCATGTATTTTCCTCTTTCTGCTGTTATTACTCTACGACTTTCCGATACGCCGTTCTTTAAAACGTATGCCCAATTGGAAAAATGTAGCCCGAGAAGTTAAAAATACATTTTGGCGTACATCACATGCTCCATCCGATAAAAGATAATAAAATAACATATAATTTTGCCATAAAGCTACAATTCCAAACTTTTATTCCTACATTTGCAGCCAATTGATAATTTACAAAAAATACAACTAGTATGGCTAAGATAACCAAAGAAGCCGCTCTGCTCTATCATTCACAAGGCAAGCCCGGCAAGATTGAGGTAGTTCCTACCAAACCTTATAGTACACAGACAGACTTATCACTCGCTTATTCTCCCGGCGTGGCAGAACCATGCCTCGAAATAGAGAAGAATCCACAAGATGCTTACAAATATACAGCCAAAGGAAATCTGGTAGCCGTAATCTCTAACGGTACAGCAGTACTTGGTTTAGGTAATATAGGTGCTCTTAGCGGTAAACCCGTAATGGAAGGTAAAGGTTTACTTTTCAAAATTTATGCAGGAATTGATGTATTCGATATTGAAGTAGACGAAAAAGACCCGGATAAATTTATCGAAGCTGTTAAAGCAATTGCTCCCACTTTCGGTGGTATCAATCTGGAAGATATAAAAGCTCCGGAATGTTTTGAAATCGAACGCCGTCTGAAAGAGGAACTCGATATTCCCGTCATGCACGATGACCAACATGGAACTGCCATCATCTCCAGTGCAGGATTGGTAAATGCACTGCAAGTGGCCGGCAAAAACATTGCAGACGTAAAAATCGTAGTGAACGGTGCCGGGGCCTCTGCTGTCTCCTGTACTAAATTATATGTATCTCTGGGTGCACGTCTGGAAAACATCGTGATGTTGGATAGCAAAGGAGTCATCAGTAAAGCACGTACTGACCTGAACGAACAAAAGAGATATTTTGCAACGGACCGTACTGACATTCATACTTTGGAAGAAGCCATTAAAGGTGCTGACGTATTCCTCGGCTTGTCAAAAGGAAATGTGCTAAATCAGGATATGGTACGTAGTATGGCTCCCATGCCGATCGTATTTGCATTAGCGAATCCGACACCAGAAATCTCTTACGAAGACGCCATGGCTGCCCGCCCAGACGTATTGATGGCAACCGGACGTTCCGACTATCCGAACCAGATTAATAATGTAATCGGATTCCCTTATATTTTCCGCGGTGCATTGGATACACACGCCAAAGCAATCAATGAAGAAATGAAGATTGCAGCTGTACACGCTATTGCTAATTTGGCAAAACAACCTGTACCTGATGTGGTAAATGCAGCATATCATGTAAACAATTTCTCGTTCGGCCCTGAATATTTTATTCCGAAACCGGTAGACCCACGCCTCATCACAGAAGTTTCCTGTGCCGTAGCCAAAGCTGCCATGGAAAGTGGAGTAGCACGTATAGAAATCGAGGACTGGGACGCTTATCGTGTCCATCTCCGCGAATTGATGGGATATGAATCAGAATTAACCCGTCAATTGCACGACACAGCTCGCCGTAATCCACAACGCGTTGTATTTGCCGAAGGTGGCCATCCCAATATGCTGAAAGCTGCAGTCGAAGCCAAATCCGAAGGCATCTGTCATCCTATATTATTAGGTAATGACGAAGTGATCGCCAAAATGGCTCAGCAATTAGACCTTAGCTTGGAAGGTATTGAAATCGTAAATCTCCGCCATCCGAACGAATTGGAACGTCGTGAACGCTACGCTCGTATTCTAACAGAAAAACGTGCTCGCGAAGGTTTTACTTATGAAGAAGCCAATGACAAAATGTTCGAACGCAACTACTTCGGAATGATGATGGTTGAAACTGGTGATGCAGATGCTTTTATCACCGGAATTTATACCAAATACAGTAACACCATCAAGGTAGCAAAAGAGGTTATTGGTATCCAGCCCGGATTCAAACACTTCGGTACGATGCATATCCTCAACTCAAAGAAAGGTACTTTCTTCCTTGCCGATACGCTAATCAACCGTCACCCAGACACAGAAACTCTGACTGATATAGCCAAACTTGCTGACAAAACAGTACGTTTTTTCAATCATATCCCTGTTATGGCTATGCTCTCTTATTCCAATTTTGGAGCTGATACCTCAGGTAGTCCTGTAAAAGTGCACGAAGCAATCAACTCTATGCAGAAGGAATTTCCTGATCTTGCCATTGATGGTGAAATGCAAGTAAACTTTGCTCTCAATCGTGAACTTCGTGACGCTAAATATCCGTTTACACGTCTGAAAGGTAAAGATGTAAATACGCTGGTTTTCCCTAACCTGAGTTCGGCAAACATAGGTTACAAATTGCTTCAGGCAATGGATCCCGATACAGAATTTATTGGTCCTATCCAAATGGGATTGAACAAGCCGATTCACTTCACCGACTTCGAAAGTTCTGTTCGTGATATCGTTAACATTACTGCCGTAGCAGTGATTGATGCTATCGTTGAAAAGAAGAAAAAAGGAAATCAATGAGAAAACCATTATCCAAATCACAAATAGTTTGCGTCAGCCTACTTTGGCTGGCGCTTTGCTATTTGGTTCTAACAAAAGCCGAACGTATTGACGGAATGACAGTAGTAATGCTTATCATTTCGGCAGCATTAGTCTTTATTCCTGTCTATAAGTCTATCAAAAAGAACAAATAATATCTTTTTTCCCATTTTTTATGCGATAAAATATCAAATTTGATATTTTATCGCATTTTTCTTTATAAAATGTTTGCTAGTTTAATTTTTATCTTTACTTTTGCAACCGCATTAGAGAAATAGATAATCGAATTTATAACAACCAATAAAAGACAAAAAGATTATGAATGCAGCTAAGGTATTAGACGATTTGAAAAGACGGTTTCCCAATGAACCGGAGTATCATCAGGCAGTAGAAGAAGTTCTTTCAACTATTGAAGAAGAATACAACAAACATCCTGAGTTCGACAAAGCAAACTTGATTGAACGTTTGTGTATTCCTGATAGAGTATTCCAGTTCCGCGTAACTTGGGTAGATGATAAAGGCAACGTGCAGACTAACATGGGTTACCGTGTTCAGCACAACAACGCGATTGGCCCGTACAAAGGCGGTATCCGTTTCCACTCATCTGTAAACCTTTCAATTCTGAAATTCCTTGCTTTTGAGCAGACATTCAAAAACTCACTGACGACATTGCCAATGGGTGGTGGTAAAGGTGGTTCCGACTTCTCTCCACGTGGAAAATCAAACGCTGAAGTAATGCGTTTCGTACAAGCATTCATGCTGGAATTGTGGCGCCACATTGGTCCTGAGACTGACGTTCCCGCCGGTGATATCGGTGTTGGTGGTCGTGAAGTAGGTTTCATGTTCGGTATGTACAAGAAATTAGCTCACGAATTTACCGGAACATTTACAGGTAAAGGCCGCGAATTCGGTGGTTCATTGATTCGTCCGGAAGCTACTGGTTACGGTAACATCTATTTCTTGATGGAAATGCTGAAAACTAAGGGTATGGATTTGAAAGGCAAAACTTGTCTGGTATCCGGTTCTGGTAACGTTGCTCAATACACAGTAGAAAAAGTACTCGAATTGGGTGGTAAGGTTGTTACCATGTCCGACTCTGACGGCTATATCTACGATCCGGAAGGTATCGACCGCGAAAAGCTGGATTACATCATGGAACTTAAAAACCTGTATCGTGGACGTATTCGCGAATATGCTGAAAAATATGGTTGCAAATATGTAGAAGGAGCTCGTCCTTGGGGAGAAAAAGCTGATATCGCTCTTCCTTCTGCAACTCAGAACGAAATCAACGGCGATGACGCTAAGAAGTTGATTGCTAACGGTGTGATAGCTGTTTCTGAAGGTGCAAACATGCCTTCTACTCCTGAGGCTATCCGTATATTCCAGGAAGCTCAAATCCTTTACGCTCCGGGTAAAGCTGCAAATGCCGGTGGTGTATCAGTATCTGGTCTGGAAATGACTCAGAACTCTATCAAACTGAGTTGGAGCTCTGAAGAGGTAGATGAAAAACTGAAGAGCATCATGAAGAATATCCACGCTGCTTGTGTTCAGTATGGTACTGAAGCTAACGGATATGTAAACTATGTGAAGGGTGCCAACGTAGCTGGATTCATGAAGGTTGCAAAAGCAATGATGGCACAAGGTATTTTATAATCAGCCACAATACAATTATTAGTAAGCTATAGTTAATAAATCCCCGTTCTTTCTTTTTTAGGGAAGACGGGGATTCTTTATATCTCTTATTTCGTTACTTTCTCAAAGCGATAGGGTTGTTTATCGGAAGATTTTCCAGAAGTCTGCTTTAGCGACTGTCCCGGCAGTTGCGTTTGTCCCGGTTGGTAATATTTCATTGCCTCTGGTATTAATTTCTTTATATTGTTGATACGGGACACATCCGAAGGGTGAGTACTCATAAACTCCGGTATTTTTTGTGCTCCCGCTGAAGCCATACGTTGCCAAAAAACTATAGCTGCTTCCGGATTGTATCCTGCCATTGCAGCAAACACCAACCCCAGATGGTCAGCCTCACTTTCATTTTTACGGGAATAAGGCAACATCACTCCATATTGTGCTCCCAATCCGTAAACCTGTTGTGCTAAAGCTTGTGTAGCAGTAGATTTGTTGGAAAGCACTCCATTTAATATTTGCCCGCCATAAGAAGCCACCATTTGCTGGCTCAGCCGTTCAGCAGAATGTTTGGCTACAGCATGGCCAACTTCATGCCCCAAGACAATGGCAAGTCCTTCTTCTGTTTGGGTATAAGGTAAAATACCCTCATTAACCACAATCTTTCCACCCGGCATACAAAAAGCATTCGGTTCTTTATCTTGCACCAGATGAAACTCCCAGGCAAAATTCTGAATCTGATCAGCCATACCGTTATTACGCAGATATGTCTCTACCGCATTGGCTATTCGCTTACCTACCCGGACAACCATCGCAGTATTTGCCACATTTGTAGAGGCTTTCGCAGTTTTCATATAATCCTGAAAACTTGAATTACTCAAGCTCATGACTTCAGAATCAGAGACCAGTAGCAGTTGTTTACGTCCTGTCAAAGCAACGCTACTGCATCCGGATAATAACAAAAGCATAGAAACAGCAACAATTCCTTTTTTCATAATTATATTATTATAGTAATACCCTTTTTTCATTAAACAAAAATAGCACTTTTATAATAATGAACAATCAGGAATTTATTTTGATTTAATAGATCCAAAATATTTAGTTCACTTCGGAAACCTTAAGTCTCTGGATATAAAATGATAATCAATTAGAAAAAAGAAGTGCAATAGTTGGTCAAGAGATATTCCGGTAATTGCAAACCTAAATAAAACAGTTAATTATTACAGATATACAACTATTGACAAAGCAACATATTAGAATTAAATGGACCAACTGTTTTTCTAAGAATTCGGAAGTATAAAAAAACAGTGTCAACAAAGAATAATTTCACTTACTTTGCTAACACTGTTTAGATTACAACAAATCTTTATTTTTCTATAATCTGTATTTCTTTTACTCCTGTAATAATCAAATTCAATTAGACAAATCCAGATGAATGGAGTAATTCTTAGCCGAAACAATGTCCACTATTTCTTTTGTTAAAGTCATTTCTTCTTCATCTGCATTGTAAGCCGTTACAGTATATTTTAGTTTTCCGTCAGAAGGAATAGCAAAATAATAATACGGAGACGAAGTATCTATATCTGCAATAACAATCGAACGTCCAGTCACAGAAGCTATAGTAACAGATAAATTATGAAAATTCACCTTAAATTCATCTGATACATTAACACAAACTCCTACATTAACTTGTGGAACAACCAAAGAAATGCTAGTTATATCCCCTTCCCTTACTTCAAAGGAAGAAATTGTTTCATAAACAGGTACACCTATTTGACCATTAACCGCTTCCGATTGATCTGGAGTAAAAGTTTTTAATGTATACTCCCCTACTGGAAGCACAATACGTTTCGATAAATCTTCTCCAGGAGCATAATCCTTTACGATTTCTCCCCCTTGACAGATCTGTAACTGAAGAGATGTATCCACGGCACGAACCAAAGGATGAACCTCTTCATCGCAACTCAAGAAAAGGTTCGAAATAGAAAAATATCCAAAAGACTTATTGGTATAATGTTGCTCTTCACTACAAGATACAAAAGAAAAACTTACCAATAAGAAGATTATAATAATATAAATCTGTTTCATATTTATTTATCGTAATGCAATTCAAAAGAATCGAGCCAAAATTGGCTACCTCTGATATAATAGTTAGAATAAAAACTTCCACTTCCTTCCTTAGTAAACTTATCTTCCAAATGATCCTTATCTTCTTTCGTTCCTGCTTTAAATATTATTCTCAAATGAGAGATAGGTAAACGTTCCTGAGTCGGATCATAATCAAAAGACAGACTTTCTGTTTGATAAGAAGAATAAGCAATGCCGGATTTCAGAAAGGCTTTTCCTATCACTACAACCTTACCATCAGTTATATTCTCCAAATAAGCCTCTACCTGATATTCATCTCCATTGTAGGGAGAGGCTTTATATACAAAAGATAGACTGGTAGGACGGATATATGCCGCTTTACCATAAACGGAATCTTCAGAAGCGCTATATTCTCCCACACAAACAATACCAGCTGAAATGTTATTTATGATACTTCCACTTTTGTTCCCAAAACTACAAGAGTTTCCGGCTCCCCACCCTATTGTCATCATGTGTGCTACCGTACTTCCATTATCAGAAATAGGAAGAGTACTCGATTTTGAAACATAAAAAGCATTCACACCGTTAGTATGACAAGTCAATGGATTTCTGGTTCCAATCCATCCGCCCTGAAATGTATAAAGCGGATTTTTACTTTTAGGATTGGTAGTATCATACCCATCATCCAAAGAAGCATTGGGTATAGTAAGAGCCTCATATGTCCTTACCTCTGTAACACCACTAGTTAATTCATCACGATACAAAGCCCGTACATAGTATGTTGTTCCGGGAGCAAGTCCCTCTTTACGCAAATCTGAAAGCAAAGGAATCCATGAATTACCATCTGTGCTAAATTGATATTGAACGTCAGTTACAATTTTATCAATATTTCCTGTTTTTATATCGGTTGCCATAAGTGGATTAGCCGTTAATTCTTTAGTCCAGATATTGCCCGGATAGACTGATACTGCAAACTCAGGTTTTAAAGTCCTTATTGTATACGTTTTTTCTTCACTCCATCTTCCGTTGGCCTTTACCTTTACACCAATTAGGTTATTTACATCGCCTTCATTCTTTGCCAGTAAGTTAGCAGTCATTGCAGATAAATCCAATACACCCTCTACCACATTCAAAGTTGGCAAAATAATATTCACAGCTTCCAATGAAGTACGTTCGTCTATTGTAAGCGTAGACAATAAGTACGTTTTATTCAGTGAAGAAAGCTTCTCATCTTCAAAATTCAAAGTAAACTCAACATCTTCTACCGGACGCACAGCTTTATAGGCAATTTTAGCTGTAGTTGCATCAGCCGTTTCTACATATGTCAATGCATTAGAATCATCAAATCCGATTGCTTCTACTTTAGGCTTTGGTAACCACTCTTGGGGGACAGTTTCATTCACCGTAACCGTTTCAATAGAGGTTTCAATCTGTAAATCAAAAATCACACCTGTCATATTGGATGTATCTATATTGAGTGTATACACATAGTTTTTACCTTTCTGCGCCGGCATGATTACAGCAAAATTTTTGCTATACCCTTTATTATTCTCTATCCACGTTCCTTTCAAATAAAGTTCAACCGTGGAACCTGCCCTGAAATAAGGGTTCTCTATATCACCCGGATGCCAAACCACAGATTGGTCACCTACCACTAATTCTATATAATAATCCTTCAAAACCTTCTCAAGTTTATCCTGATTTCCAAATTTGAAAGAAGCTAAAGAATTGCCAACAAAACAAGGAATCGTCAATTCCTTCGTCTTACCGGATTCTATATCAAACGCAATCGTTTTCGACGTATAATAAGGAGCATCCAATGCAAGTTCCGGATTTGTCCCATACGAAGCTACCACTTCATACTGCCCCGCCACAAACAAATGAGGTGCAGAAACGTTAAAAGCAGAAAGAGTATTATCAAAAACAACTTTATCTTTCTCGAGATTTTGCATCTTAATAATAAATTGCCCTGCCGTCTCAACTGATAAATCCGGTAAAGAACGAACTTTTAGAGCTGCTTCTCCATCCGTTAGAGTAATAGACAGATTTCCGCTTTCAGAAATCAATTCCTCCCTCTGACATGAAATCACGAAAAACAAAATGACTAAACAACTTATATGTAAAGCTTTGATCCTCATTCTTATTCTTCTATTCATATAACAATTCAAATTCATCTACATAAAGAGTACTGCCGTGCCCAACTTGCCCAACGACTTTAGCTCCTTCAAATTCTCCACCGTAACGACTGGATGTAGCTACAATAGTCATGGCAGCAGGACGAGCATTCAAATTCTTATAATCAATATCAATTGTAAATTTAGTATATGATGTTACTTCTACCGAACCAACAAACTCCCCATAAGCAAATTCATTGCCCGCAGTATCCCATAATTTTATATATATATGGCATTGGTCTTTGGTCAAAGTACCCGGAATGCTTCCTCCATTATTTATCGGTTCAGGCTTATACTTATAATATCCCGTCATCTTTGTGGGACGCGCACCCGTATAAGGCCGTCCAAAAGTGACACTGGCAGAAGGTTTCATCATATTCGTTTTATACTTCCCAATAAATAAATTACCTGCCGCAGCACCAACTAACGTAACTCCGGTAATACTACGTAAACGGGCCGCTTTTCCTTTGTAAGCGTCACTTCCTTCTACCGGAACCGTAATAGGATCATTGCCACCAGCCAAAGAAGAAGTAACACCCTCATTTCCCGTAGCCCAATAGGCTCCGGCAGCTTCATAATCATCAGCAATCGAATTTGCAAACCAGTTCTTTCCACTCTGTATCCAAGTATCGAAGTTTAGATTGGGAACCACTGTTATCTTCTCTGTAGTAAAAGATCCTACACTGCCGGCAACACCATCTACTAAAATGCGCCACTGATAAACCGTACCGTCCTCCAAACCTGCAATCGTTGCTTTAAAGGAAGTAGCACTTAACATATTTACAGCAGATGCGTCTAACTGACTCCAACTGCTATCCAACGCTTTCTTATATTCAATGGTAGGCGTACTCCCAGCTTTCACTCCACCGCTCACAATTGCTTTTTTCGCCCAGATCTCCACCTCTCCAACAGAAGAAGTAGTCTCAGTTTGGACAACATCCACAGTCCACAGACCAAGATATTTTTCTCCGCGATAAACAGCAAACTGTTGCGGACGGCTGAAATCCTTCACACCGCTTGGGTCAGGCACTAATCTCCCATTGCGTCCTCCTAATTCCAATGCGTTAATCTTCACATCTTTCAGCGATTGAGAAGCTGACACATAGATCAAGACAATATGGTTCAGTTCATCTATAACTGGCTGTCCTACCTGATTTTCTACATTTATAGTACGGTTAATCACTTGATTGACCGTAACAGTCCACGGATAATCCTGATAAGTACGTAATAGAATCTTAACCGGATTTGTGAAGTTTATCTTTGTATTGGCATTACTGGGCAAATCACTCAAAGAGGTAAAACTAAAATCAGGAAACTGCTTGGCAGAAGCGCAAACAGCTTCATCCGGAAGAATTTTTGCTTCAGAATTAGCCACCAACTTTGTGACTTTCAATTCTTCCAGTTCCACCAACTCGTCCACAGTAAGTACAACGGTACGTTTGGTTGCATCAATCTTTGTATCCTCGGTCTGCCCTTCTATTTCAAACTCTTGAATTTCACCTGGAATATAGGGATAAGGAATATCATTTTCAATACAAGCTCCCAATAGAAAAGCCAGTAAACCGATGCCCAAAATATATATTCTCATTTTTTTCCTCATTTGAATTAAAGATAAAAACACATTCCGATATTCAGCGAAAATATATCAATCTTAAAATTCGCAGAACTACTCCTGCGATATCCACTCTCTACCTGATTGGTTTTCTGGTTTATCCATTTAAAATCAAGTCCAACAAGACCGATGGAAACTTCTACTGCTATATTATTTGTTACAAAAGCTGTTAATCCGGGGGCAGAGCCCAACTGCAAGCGATGTATATACTGATATGTACCTGTCAGATCATTCTCTACTCCGGAAGTGTTTTTCCCTTGTCCGTAACCATATGACAAACGAAGTTCATTGAAGAAGCCGAAAATTTTGCTGTTTCCCAACCCCATATAGGTACGCAGAAATCCGGAAGCATAGACAGTATGTTCCAAATATTTATAATCTTTTATATCAAAGGTAAGATCGTCTCCCAGATCCAAATCGAGATTGCCGATGTCAATGTAAGAGCGTGAATAATTGAGTCGTGCTCCTGCCGCCATATTATCAGCAAAGAAATATCCGGCATACGGACTGACTTTGAAATTATATCCGCTTGCTTTGACATTATCCAGAACTAAGAACTTGTAATTGTCATTTGTTTGCTCAGAATAGGAAAAGGAGCAGCCACCCATCCAAGTGCCTTTAGGAACAAAAAGAGAGGATTTTATTTTACGGTCAAATCCCCGTTGTGCGCAGACGGTTGCCACGCACAATAGGGAAATGAAAAAGATGACATATCTTTTCTTCATTCAGTTAATTATTTATAGTATGACAACTCAAACTCATCTATCCAGAGTGTACTACCATTTCCAACCTGCCCTACAACAGCAGAGCCGCTAAAATCTCCACCATAATGACTTGACGTTGCAACAATTGTAATCGTTGCCGGTTTTGCCGTCATATCCGTATAGGTAATATCAAAAGAAAATCTCGTATAAGATGTAACTGTCTCTGTTCCGACAAACTCTCCAAAACCAATCTGGTTACCGGAAGCATCCCACAGTTTTACATAAATATTGCATTCATCGGTAGTCAATGTACCCGGCTTAGAACCTTCGTTAATAGGCTGCGGACTATACTTATAATATCCTGAAAGTGAAACAGGACGAGCTCCAGTATAAGGACGGCCGAACGTAACACTGGCAGAAGGATTAGACATATTCGTTTTATAACTTCCGATAAATAAATTACCAGCAGCAGATTTTACTAAAGTAACCCCTGTTATCGTTCTCAATTTGGCGGCTTTACCCGAATAAGCATCATCTCCTTCTACAGAAACAGTGATTGGATCTTTAGAACCTGCCAAGATAGAAGTAACACCGGTATTGCCCGTAGCCCAATATGAGTCACTTGCATCTGCGTTTGCAAAATAGTTCTTTCCACTTTGCGACCAGGTATCAAAGTTTAAATTCGGTATTTCCTGATACACCTCGGTAGTGAACATATCGGTAGCTCCTACCTTTGTACCACAAGCAAGGCGATAAACATAGCTCGTTCCGAATTCCAATTCTTCAGTTTTCGCGCTATATACTCCGTTCTCTACTGTTGTACTTACACTTTTCCAAACTCCTTCTGATGATTTTTTATACTGAAAAACAATAGGTTCAGTTTCTCCGGTCAAAGTGGAAGCCCCATACATATAAGCAAACTTACCAAATGCGTTTGAGCCTGTCACCTTTAAATTCGGATCGGCATCAGATGTCATAGGAACAGTTATATTTACCTCATACTCATGAGTCGTTTCATCTACTGTAAAATTAAAGCTACCATTACCTTCATTAGTAACATCGTACTTAACCTTATAATAATAACGTTTTTCAGCCTTTTCTGTTATTACTTTATTAAAAGTAAAGGAATTTCCATCGGTATTTGTCACTTTCAAAACAGCATTCAAAGATTTCCCAGTACGACAATAAGCAGGACGTGTTTCCTGAGATGTAAAATCTATGCTTCCATATTCATTGGAAACCACACAGTCATACGAAGAGAAAGCATTTTTAAAGTTTTGTGAATAGCTGACAGCTACCATGCTTTGAACCATAGAACAAACAATTTCCACCGAGCGAGAAATGTCTTTCTCTATCTTCACAAGTGTTTCACCGAGATAATAGGGCGCAACCTCAAATCCTTGCTGCGTGGAATCCTTATCCATTGAATATGCTCGCAAAAAATAATTGCCTACAGGAAGCAACAGACTTTCACTTTGTAATAGCGTCCAGTCATCTACGTGCTTCACTACTGTTCCCTCTTGCAAAATGTCCAGTCCCATCTTCTCTACAGCTCTTGCCTGTGGTATTACATTTTTATCTAATCCCACAGAAGAAACCTGAAGATAACCGTAACCATCACTCGAAGAAGTCTCATCCTGACAAGCTATCATAATAGCTAACAAGCACAAAGTAAATGTGCTAAAAATAAATCGTCTCATTATGATTATAGTTTAGGTTATTCTTGCGCTGTTACATTCACTTTCAAATCACCTTGGATATCCGAATTGATACCATCAGATACAGTAATAGTAAAAGTATTCTCACTTGCACCGTACAATCCCAATAAGGACATAAAAGAAGTAACATCAAACGAATAACTTGTTTTATCCTTGATAGGGTCATTAGCATCGATTAATCCTATTCCTTCCTGTGTCTCCAAAGACCCGGACAATACTCCCTGTAAATCACCCGGATTGGCCAAATCGAATTCACCACCTAAGCCAAAACCTTCTAAAGTCTCCATAAAGCCCTCGTTATCAGAATTAATCTTTACCAACAGCTTTTTAATTCCATTAGGAACCGAGAAATCAACTTTTACAGTAGGAACATCTTCTGACAAAGCTACAAATGAATAAGTTTTATCTAAGCCGACAACATTCATTTCTCCTTTATTTGTATCTCCTCCTTCTGAACCTCCTCCGGGATTAAATACAATATTTTCCGTTGGAATCTCCACAGTCGTTCCGGTCTCAGTCCAAGTTAAATCAACGGTAATCCCCAGATTTATCTTCGTCACAGGATCAATGACTGGATTATCTCCCGGATTGATTGTCACTTTAAACGAGTCCCCGTTTTCCAACTTGCTACTATTTTCAGAGTTCTCCGGTTTAGTAATTGTATAAGACTGTGCAATATCCGTACCATCTGTAGAAGTAGTCGCTTTCACACTCATCAATATGCTAGATGCATTTTCCGGTACATTAAAATAGATTTTCTTACCCACGTTCTCCTTCTTAAAAACGTAGTTGCCCGTACCGCCGTTCGTGATGGTGATCGTATAATCATCTTTGAAGTTTTCTTCGAAACTCTTAGCCAGAATCAGATTCACCTCCACACAACTTAAACGACAAGTCGTATTAACCGTTGTTGTCTTTCCCGGCAATATCTGAAAATCAGTCTGTCCTTTAAAATACGGACGTTCCGAAGCACCTACATTTTCACCATTATAATTGTAAGCCCTCACACGATACTTCCCGGCAGTCAGCTTCACTGAACCTCCCTCTGCTCTTAAATCGCCATAGGAAGTCTCTTTTACCACACCGTCAGTAGATGCATTAACAATTTGAACCGTATAATTTTCCACATTCACTTCCTCATCAGGAAAAGCTCCACGAGAAATTACGATATTAGAATAGTCCTGAGCCAATAAATCCAGACTTACTAACCCTTCATTATCATTCAATGCATTTTTCCCTTTCAATTCATCGCGCATTTCACAAGCGCTCAATCCAATCACGAGACTAATTCCCGTCAATATATAGGTAATTTGTTTCATGCTGCAATCTTTTAATTATTAACAGTGGTATCCTCGCCCGGCATAAACTCATCCGGTAGAGTAACATCTATATTCTCCTCTTGCACTCCATTATCTATTGTTACAGTGATACCACTGATTTTTCCACCCTCAATATCTATCAATTTAGGTTTTACTGTAATAGTCAGAAAATCACGTGGTTTGATGGTCACAGTCTGAGCACCGAAATTAGCAGGCGTAACGGTAATACCATTTTTATCCTTCAAAGCAAAAGTCAAAGAAAGATTTTCGTTACCGACTGCCTTCAAAAACAAATCTTTATCTACATCAGCCTGCGACATCTCAAAAGCTTCCGTCAGATATTGGGTTTTCAATCCCACCGTACAATCAGAATAGAATGTATAGAAGTCATCAGAATATTTCAGATTCACTTTAACATTTGCCGGAGTACAAGCAAAAGAAACAGTTTTATTATCTCCTTTCACTACTGTAATGGTTTGTGCACCTTCCATATACAGCTTATCATATCCGGCATTTACGTTTTCACCATAATACGCACGTACTGTATAAGTACCGGGAGTCACTTCCTGAGTCAATTCCATTTCGGAATAAAGTTTTGACTGAAGAACATTTCCCGAAGCGTCTTTCAACTCCACCGTATAATTTGCTACATTTTTATACGGGGTCAGATCCATAGCTCGTGCCTTACTCCCTTTTGAAGCATATGACACGTCAGAATTTAAGTCAATCATCATTTTTCCCTTTGCTGCTGAAGCATCGTTCCCCTCACTACTTTCACAAGCGATAAAAAACAAAGAAGAGAAAAACGTGAAGCATAAAATAAAACTTTTCTTCATAATAATCTCTCATTATTTAATATAAAGTTATACACTATATAACTTAACCACTAATATTTTATACAAAACTCAGGCAAATATAATAGTTTTCAATATTTAACCTTAATTCCGCAACACTATTATAAATTAAACTTTTTAAGTACCTGAGCAACAAAAAGTTGCTCAGGATTTTGCCATGTCAGAATTTTCACTTATCTTAGTGTTGCAAAAAAAACAAGAGAATCCGACGATAGACATGGCGAAGATACAAATTAAATCTGAGAGACTCACTCCTTTTGGGGGATTATTTTCAATCATGGAGCAATTTGACTCCACATTATCATCTGTAATCGACTCAACCCTCGGTCTAAGGTGTAGATCGTTCGGTTATCAGTACAGCGAAATCATCCGTTCTCTCATGAGTATCTACTTCTGTAGCGGTTCATGTATTGAGGATGTCACTACTCATTTGATGAACCACCTCTCGCTTCATCCGACACTTCGCACTTGTAGCTCTGATACTATCCTCAGGGCGATAAAGGAGTTGACGCAAGAAAACATTTCATACACATCAGATATGGGCAAGACCTACGATTTCAATACGGCTGACACTCTCAATACTTTATTGCTCAATTGTATATTTGCATCTGGCCAACTGAAAGAGGGTGAGATGTATGATGTTGATTTCGACCATCAGTTCATAGAGACAGAGAAGTATGATGCAAAGCCTACATACAAGAAGTTCCTTGGTTATCGCCCTGGCGTGGCGGTTATTGGCGATTTGATAGTCGGTATAGAGAATAGCGATGGTAACACAAATGTTCGTTTCCATCAGAAGGACACGCTGAAGAGGTTCTTTGCGAGATTTGAACAGAATGGGCTCACTATCAATCGCTTCAGAGCTGATTGTGGATCATGTTCCGAGGAAATCGTGGAGGAAATAGAAAAACACTGCAAGTCCTTCTATATCCGTGCTAACCGCTGCAGTTCGATCTACAATGACACCTTTGCTCTCAAAGGCTGGAAAACTGAGGAAATCAATGGCATTGAGTTTGAATTGAACTCTATCCTTGTTGAGAAGTGGAAAGGTAAGGCATATCGACTTGTGATTCAAAGACAGAAACGGATGGATGGTGTGCAGGATTTTTGGGAAGGAGAATACACATACCGTTGTATCCTGACTAACGACTATGATTCTTCCGTAAGAGAAATTGTCGAGTTCTATAACCTTCGTGGAGGAAAGGAACGTATCTTCGATGATATGAACAATGGTTTCGGGTGGGACAGATTGCCCAAATCCTTCATGGCAGAGAACACAGTGTTCCTTCTTCTTACAGCACTTATCCGTAACTTTTACAAGGCCATTATTCAAAGACTTGACGTAAAGAAGTTCGGGCTCAATGCAACAAGTCGCATAAAAGCGTTTGTCTTCAGGTTTATCTCTGTACCAGCCAAGTGGATCAGGACATCAAGGCGGTATGTGCTGAACATCTATACCTGTAATAATGCTTACGCAGATGTTTTCCAGACTGATTTTGGATAATGCCTACAACTTATGGGAATGATATTGTGTATTGCCTCAAGTCACATTGTGGGGTAAGGGGATATTGTAGGCAGAAGTGGGTGCTTCAAGTTCAAATTATCTGCAAATTCAGTAATGAGAGGACGTGTAAACGCAATAAGGACGTTCAAGGGCTTAGTTGCGGATTTGAGGTTTAACTTATAAAAACTGTTGTTTGCTTTCTAACTGAGCATTAATCCTCATTGATAACTAAACTCTGTGCTGACCTTTATGCTGAGACAACATCTTTTAGATTAGAATTGTTTGCTTACAATGAATAAATTTGAGTGAGAGTGGTCATTTTTATGCCATTTTGAATGCAGGTTTAATATTTATGCAATTTAATAAATAAAAAATAATAGTTTAAAAAAGTATTATTGGCTGGCTTGTCCACATCTCTTTATCAAGGAAGGTATAAAAAGAGAGGCTGTACTGAAAGCAATTATTTACTATCATTTGATAGTTCTATTACTTTCGGTACAGCCTCTTGCTGTTTGTTCTGTATCTTTTTCTTATGGCATCTCCGTCTCCATCTGGAATTTGCGGCTTACCTTCATTAGGTTGATAGTGTAAGTTACCACGTTTTGTGCTTCCTGAACCATAGTGAGATAAACCATGCTTACACGGATACTACCGGTCTGACTTTGGATACGTTGTAACTCCTGACGTTTCAGATGAGAAAGTTGTCCATTTAGGTCGTTGGCACGGCGAATTTCTTCTTCCATACTGTTGTAGTCATTGTTTTCCAATCTCTTGCGGCATTGTTGAATCAAATAGGTGATATCTTCTGCTACGTCGCTGAATTCACCTTTCTGAATAGCATCCAGCGGGTTAAAATTATTATCGATATGTTCCAAACAAGGTTCACTGAGACGGGCGATACTGTAAACCAGTTCGCTGGCAAAGTCATTTCCTTGATAATAATAAAGTCCTTTTTCAAGAACGGTCGCGTTGTCAAGGCGACACATGGCAACTGTTCCCGTACGTTTCATTTGTTTGATGAGTTGTTTTTCGAATTTAGTAGCTCCCATCGACCGGCGTAGCCCTCTCAGATTTTCGTGGATAAATGAATTTACAGTTAATTCGAAGTTAGTTTCTGCATATTCCAATACCTTAGCAAGTTCCTCACGAGTATGTTGGCGCATTAATTGTAAAGCTTCTTCGTTGTCGGTAGTTTGCATCAGTTGTTTTAACGTCTCATTACCTTGTTCTTTTGCTTTACGTTTCTTATACATTATTTGGCTACGTATTAAGATAAATACAGCAATACCGATCAGGACAATGATAGATATGTTTCCTCCATAATGCAATATCATAGTTACAAAGAAACAGATGGTAAAAGCTGCTCCGGCTGTGATGAACCATCCACCGATAACGCTTAATACACCGGTAATACGGTAAACGGCTGAGTCACGTCCCCAAGCGCGATCAGCGAGTGAAGTACCCATGGCAACCATGAAAGTCACGTAAGTAGTAGAGAGTGGCAACTTTAAGGAGGTTCCCAAAGCAATGAGTAAACCAGCGAGTACTAAATTTACGGAGGCACGAACCAGGTCGAAAGCTGCTCCGTCGGCAATGATAGCTTCATCTTTACGGAAACGAGCATCGAGCCACTTCTTAGTACCTTCTGGTGTGATGCGTGATATTGTGTTAGCAAGGGTCATACTTATACGGACCATGGTACGGGCGATTGGTGTACTTCCGAAGTTCTCTTCTCCTTCATCCTGACGAGAGAGATCGACAGAGGTTTTGATAACAGCGTGTGCTTTCTTTGAAGTGCATAGAGCATATACCATAATGGCTCCGGCACCAATCAGGAAATACCAGGGTGTTTTTGCCGGACCAAGCAAAGATGTCATCAGGAAGCTGTCGGGAGCAACACCGTTTCCGTTCGTTGTAAAATCAAGAAATGAGGAGTATCCTGCCAAAGGCACACCGATAAAGTTTACTAAGTCATTGCCTGCGAAAGCGAGTGCAAGGGCGAAAGTTCCCATTAACACTACTATTTTGAACACATTTACTTTTAGCCAGTGGAGTATTTGCATCAGGATAGTGAAAAATACAAATAATAAGAAGATTAACATCAGGGTATTGTCTTGTATCCACTGTTTGTTTTCGGCTGTCATGAATGAACTATCCTTCAAACCTTTGATAAGCATGAAGTAAATAATGGAAGTAGCGGCAATGCCTCCAAATACTCCAATACTGTATTTGATGTTCTTTGTATAGTTGAAGGTGAAAACGACACGGGCAATCCATTGTACAACCATACCGAAAAAGAAAGCAATTGCAACGGATACGAAGATGGCCATGATGACAGAGAGCGCTTTGTCTGTATTGATAAGTTGGCCCAGACTGAGGGCGCTGTCAGTATTTACTTTGATCAGTGAAAGGGCGAAGGTACCTCCTAGTAGTTCGAATACCAATGATACTGTAGTGGAAGTGGGCATTCCCATGGAGTTGAATACATCCAGCAACACGACATCGGTAAGCATGACGGCAAGCAGGATACACATAATTTCCGTAAAATAGAAATGTTCGGGTTGATAAATACCGTGTCGTGCAATATCCATCATTCCATTAGAGAGGGAAGCTCCAATAAAAATACCGATACCGGCAATGAATAGAATCGTTTTAAACGAAGCGGCTTTGGCTCCTACTGCTGAATTCAGAAAGTTTACCGCGTCGTTGCTTACACCGACAATAAGGTCGAACACAGCAAGAACGAAGAGGAAAATGATAATGCATAAGTAAATTGTCTCCATAAAAATGTGTATGTTATTTCTGGATGCAAAAGTCCGATTTTGACGTTGCAGAGAAATGTCATATGCGTTACATTTGTGTTACAAAATAAAAGTTCTGGGTAAAGGTATTATACAGAATGATTGGAAGAGGATATTTTGCCGCTTTGTGTGTTTTTGTTTTAAAAAGGAAAAAGATTTCAAAATAATAACCAGAAAATTAAGAGTGTGCTAGCCCTAAAATAGCACACTCTTAATTTTACTCTTGCTTATCTGTTTTTAGAATTTCATTTAGCTATTGTCTTTTTATTTAACCATTCATAAAAGTAGTATTGTGCCCGGATAGCAGGCTTTCCGGCAGGTCTCTTTTTGAAAACATTATGTAGTTGATTGTCTACCCAACAGGCTTTTTGATTATCCGCCAGTTGGATATGAAGTAATTCTATCAGCTCGTTTTTTAAATCCGGATCAAGAATAGGGGTGACGGCTTCGATTCGGCGATATAAGTTACGTCTCATCCAGTCGGGAGAACCCATGAAAAGGTCAGGATGTCCGTTATTGCCAAAATACCAGATACGGGCATGTTCCAGAAAACTATCAACAATGCGTGTTACACGAATGTTACGGCTATAAGGTTGTTCAGGGATGAGGCAGCAGATACCGCGGATGATAAGGTCGATCTTTACACCACGTTCCGAAGCTTCGTAAAGTCGGTCGATCATTGTAGGGTCTTGAAGAGCGTTCATTTTCAAAATGATTCGTCCTTCTTTGCCTTGTTCGGCGAGGGAGATTTCCCGGTCGATAAGACGGTTAAGTTCTGGAATAAGGTTAAAACGGGCAACTAACAATGTATTAAATTTCAAATCTTCTTTTCCTTCCAAGGTTCGGAAAAGATTATAAAGATCATTCACGATTTCTTTCCGACAGGTGAACAACCCACAGTCAGCATAGAGCGTAGCTGTTTTTTCATTGAAATTGCCTGTACTGATATATGCGTAACTAGGAATCTTTTCACCATTGAATCCTCGTCGCCGAACAAGAGCTACTTTGGCGTGTACTTTCAATCCGGGAATGCTATAAATGATTTTGATACCTGCTGCTTGCATCATTTCAGCAGTTGCCAGATTATTCTCTTCGTCGAATCGGGCTTTTAGTTCTACAAAGACAGTCACTTTCTTACCGTTTTGTGCGGCAGCTATCAACGTGTTGATAACAGCTGAGTTTTCTGCTACCCGATATTGGGTAACCATAATTTCCCGTGTCTCAGGATTGTGCACTGCCTCATAGAGGAAATGGATAAAGTGATCGAAAGAGTGATAAGGATAATATAATAACAGGTCTTTCTGAGCAACATAATTGAAAATAGACTCTTTCTCATCGAGGCAAGTTAGCTTCATTGGTTTCGGCTTTTCAATGGGGCGGAGTGCCTTGTTGGGGTTAGGCAGATGGCGTAAATCCTCTAAGTTCAAATGTTTGTCTCCGGGTACTAGTTCGTCCTGATGGATGTGGAAAGCATCCATGAGAAACTCGAGAAAGTCTTGTGGCATAGAGCGGTCATAAACAAATCGACAGACATCTCCTATCTTACGTTTTTTCACTTTTTGCTTTAGTTGTTTTACGAGATCGGCGCTGTTAGTCGTGTCATCAATCAGGATGTCCGCATCGCGGGAAATCTTGATACTATAGCTCGAATCTACGTCATAACCAGGGAAAATAAGTCCGAGGTTTGCTTTGATGATGTCTTCAACAAATATCAGATAATAGTTTTCTCCATGTGGTGGAAGTTCAATAAATCGGGGAACTTTAGCGTATGGCTGCTTCATTACAAAATAAAGCGGATTACCTCCATCTTTGGGGTAGAGCCGTATCGCAATATAAAGTCGGTTGTCTCGTAGGAAAGAGATGATTTTATTCTTTGATACGGGGACAGGTTGTAAATAAGGGAATATTTCTTCTTGGAAGAATCTCTTGATAAACTGTTGATGAAATGCTTCTACATCACTATCCTGATAAAATATGATATGGTTTTTACGTAAAGCAGGGAGTATCTTCTCTTCATAGATACGTACACGATCATCTAATTGGCGGGTAACTTCCTGATTAATTTCCTCTACCAAATCACGTGCAGATTGTACGCTTTCTTCATCACTTTCGGTAGCTCCCGAGGCTACGGCTTTATGGTCGGCCACACGAATTTTATAGAACTCTTCCAGATTAGAAGAGTAGATCGAGATGAAGTTGATACGTTCATATAACGGCAAATGCTCGTCTTGAGCTTCCAGTAGCACCCTATAGTTGAATGAGAGCCAACTGATGTCCCGTTTGAAATAATTATACTTGTTTTCCATGCGCTTCAAAGTCAAGATTTCCTCCAAATATAGCACTTTTATTATATCAGTACAAACTCTGTTCGATTAAAATTTAGGAGATCCTCTTTTGGACAGTGTTTCTTGCTTCCGTTTTCTATGAAGTAATGAATTTCTGTAGATTCTATCATTCTTTTTCATAAAAAATGCAGTTAATCAGAAATAGTTATCTATTTATTTTTGAGATGTGCCTTTCATTCACTACTTTTATTTCGAATATCAACTATTTAAAAAGAAAACTATGCTAAATTAAACTGATGAAAGCAAATACAATTATTTTCCTATTGAGAAACAGGATAGAATGAATTAATCAGATCTGAAATTAAAAGTAAAATGAAAAAGTATACTAAGATATCTTCTTTACTATTGTTATTGTTGAGCCTCTTTGCTTGTACCGGGACTCAAAACAATAAAAAGGTTCCAAACCAAAGTGATTCATTATCTGTAAAGGCGGAAGAAATTAAATTCCCTTTTTCGGATGTATTACAACTTAAATCATATTATCTATCTTCCTCTTATAGTTTTGATACGATAGATGTCATCGTTGGATATAATTACAAAACACATGCGTTGGACTATATTGATTTGCAAAACAAAGAAATATCTCAAGTGATTTTAAATAAAGAGGGTCCTTCAGCCATCGTACGGTTACAAGGGATATTTGTTCAGGCGTTGGATTCTGTATGGTTGTATGATGAAACAGATCGTGCCTTTCTTATCAATAGAAAGGGAGATGTTTTGAAAAAAGTGAATATGAGGGAGTATATTGGCGAAAATGAACAGATTCTTGTAACTACAAATCGTGCCATAGCTACTTCTCATTTACACTATGATTCAAACTGTGATGCTTTGAGCTTTTTGATTAAAGATACATCGACATCTCCTGTAACATTTAAAGTGAGGAAACTATTTTTATCCGGTAAAGAAAAGAACGTAGACTATGTTTTAATGCCGTCTGTTGTGGAACCAGATATTGACAAAGGATATGCTACTATGAATCAACCGAATGTTAGTTTTGGGAATGGGAAAATAATATATAATTATCCTATTGAATCTCATCTTTATTTTATCGACACAATGACAGGAGAACGTAAAACAATTGATGCTGATAGTAAATTCACAGAGAATAAAGCACAGAAGTGTGAATCTGATGCAGATTATTCGGTATGGGAAAGATATGGAATTGAGAATCCGCATTTTTATGATATCATGCTTTTGTCGAAATATAGATTGTATGCTCGTTTACACTTAGGTGAACGTGACTTTGATACTACTCAAAGTTTGGATTACCTAATGCATGATCGCGGTTTGTATTTAATGATTTTTGATTCTGATTTTAATAAAATGTGCGAGGTTGAACTGGCAAAACATCGTTATGGAGTATTTACAGGATGGGTAGTGATTGATGATGGAATTGTACTCTATAATGATAACCTTCTGGATACAGAAAATAATAGCGAAGAATTGATAGTGGATATTATTCGTCCTGATAAATAATAGAAAAAACATCGTATCTTTGCCGTTACTAAACAAGATATTTTATGACAAGAATAGGACTATTATCAGATACTCACGCTTTTTGGGATGAGAAATATTTGGAGTATTTCGAACCCTGTGATGAAATCTGGCACGCAGGAGACATTGGCTCTTTGGAAGTGGCGGAAAAACTGACGGCTTTTCGTCCGTTCAGGGCTGTTTATGGCAATATTGACGGTCAGGAGATCAGGAAACTGTTTCCACAAGTAAACCGTTTTACTGTAGACGGTGCAGAAGTACTGATAAAACATATTGGAGGTTATCCGGGAAAATATGATCCCTCTATCATCGGGAGTCTCATGACGCGTCCACCAAAATTGTTTATTAGCGGACATTCCCATATATTAAAGGTAAAATATGATAAAACATTGAATATGTTACATATTAATCCGGGGGCCGCTGGAATGTCCGGTTTTCACAAAGTACGGACATTGGTGCGCTTTGTCATTGATCAGGGAGCCTTCAAAGACTTGGAAGTTATTGAACTGGCAGGGTGAAAAATGATTTTAAAATTTTGCCACGTCAAATTTCTTTCCGACCTTTGCACGCAGTAACGAATAACTCAGACGAAGATGAAAGGAATTATTCTGGCAGGAGGGAGTGCTACGCGTCTCTATCCGCTTTCTAAAGCGATTTCCAAGCAAATAATGCCTGTGTATGACAAGCCGATGATATATTATCCGCTATCTACACTGATGTTGGCTGGAATACGTGAAGTATTGATTATCTCTACCCCTCGTGATCTTCCTATGTTTCGCGACTTGTTGGGGACAGGTGAAGAACTAGGAATGTCGTTTTCTTACAAGATTCAAGAGAAACCTAACGGTTTGGCGCAGGCTTTTGTACTTGGTGCCGATTTTCTGAATGGAGAACCGGGTTGCCTTATCTTGGGCGATAATATGTTTTACGGTCAAGGATTCTCTGCTATGCTTCGTCGTGCCGCCAGCATAACAAAAGGTGCTTGTATTTTCGGCTATTATGTGAAAGATCCTCGCGCTTATGGTGTGGTGGAATTTGACGAACAGGGAAAAGTGATGTCGCTGGAAGAGAAACCGGTACACCCGAAAAGTAACTATGCCGTTCCCGGACTTTACTTTTACGACGCTACTGTAACCGCGAAAGCTGCTGCACTCCAACCTTCGGCGCGTGGAGAATATGAGATAACGGATCTGAACCGTCTTTATCTGGAAGAGGGCACATTGAAGGTAGAACTGTTTGGACGTGGATTTGCATGGCTTGATACAGGAAACTGTGATAGCTTACTGGAAGCTTCCAATTTTGTGGCAACCATTCAGAATCGTCAGGGCTTCTACGTCAGTTGTATCGAAGAAATAGCTTGGCGTCAGGGATGGATTTCATCAGAGCAACTACTTGTGTTAGGACAACAACTTGAAAAGACGGAATACGGTAAGTACCTTATAGAACTGGCAAAACAATCCTAAAATCAACATAAAGAATTATATATGAAAACTTATTTAGTGACCGGTGCTGCTGGATTTATTGGCGCCAATTATATAAAGTATATTCTAGCTAAACACAGTGACATAAAAGTAATTGTCCTGGATGCTTTGACATATGCAGGTAATCTGGGTACTATTGCAAAGGATATTGATAACGAACGCTGCTTTTTTATAAAAGGTGATATCTGTAATCGCGAAGTGGTAGATCGTCTTTTTGCTGAATACCGTTTTGATTATGTAGTGAATTTCGCTGCTGAAAGTCATGTAGACCGTAGCATTGAAAATCCTCAATTGTTCCTGATAACGAATATTCTCGGTACGCAAAACCTGTTGGATTGCGCTCGTCGTGCATGGGTGATGGGTAAGGATGAACAAGGATATCCTACTTGGAGAAAAGGTGTACGTTATCATCAGGTATCTACTGACGAAGTATATGGTTCTCTCGGAGCAGAAGGTTACTTTACTGAAACAACTCCGCTTTGTCCTCACAGCCCTTACAGTGCATCCAAAACAAGTGCTGATATGGTAGTGATGGCTTATCATGATACTTATAAAATGCCGGTAACGATTACCCGTTGTTCTAATAACTACGGTCCTTATCACTTCCCGGAAAAACTGATTCCACTAATTATCAAGAATATTCTCGAAGGTAAACATTTGCCTGTTTACGGCGATGGCAGCAATGTGCGTGACTGGCTTTACGTAGAGGACCATTGTAAGGCTATCGACCTCGTAGTACGTGAAGGTAAAGAAGGTGAAGCATACAACGTAGGTGGGCATAACGAAAAAACAAATCTTGAAATCGTGAAGCTGACCATTGCAACGATCCGCCGATTGATGGAAGAACATCCCGAATATCGTCAGGTCTTGAAGAAAAAAGTAAAAGACGAAAAAGGAGAAATTGCAATCGATTGGATAAACGAAGATTTGATTACCTTTGTTAAGGACCGTTTGGGTCACGACCAACGTTATGCTATTGATCCAACTAAAATCACGAATGCTTTGGGCTGGTATCCGGAAACGAAATTTGAAGTTGGTATTGTGAAGACTATCGAATGGTATCTGAGTAATCAGGCTTGGGTAGATGAAGTGACCAGTGGCGATTATCAGGGATACTACGAGAAGATGTACGGGAAATAATCCCCGGATTATTTAGAACATTCAGTTTAGTAAACTTAGGCTGAATCAAATTAAATAGTTTGATCTTGTACTTCAATAAGGCTTCATCTACAAGCATTGCTTAATAGATGTACAAGAACTTCCCGAAAGATGTACTTGAATGGATAGATTGATGTATAAGAGTCGTCTGAATGAAGTACAAGACTACGGTGAGTTAAGTACAAGATTACCATGAAAGAAGTACAAGAATAGGATAAAGGTGTATTTGATTTAACTTATTAGCATTCCTATTGATAAAAGAATACCGAATAACAGCATATTACGCGAAGTTTCGCCTAATATGCTGTTTAATTTTTTACCACTATGAATTTGTATCATTCGTTTCCAGGTGATGATATGAGGAATCAGATAGAGCTGTGGTAGAAGGGCGGCAAACATCTGTCCCTCGATAAGAAACCAAAAGCAGAGAAGGGAGGCAGATAATCCTAATATAAAGTAAAGGTATTGCCCAAAATGCTCCCCAAAGCGAACGATGACAGTTCGTTTCCCACTTCGTGCATCCGCTTCGCGGTCGCGATAATTGTTTACTACTAATAATGTATCGATCAGTAATCCGCAAATCAGAGAGGCAATAGTGACATCCGGTGTCCACGTTAATGCTTGTACGTAATAAGTCCCTCCTACGGGTACGAAGCCGAAAAAGACGATGACTAGAACATCTCCCCAACCATTATAAGATAAGGGATAAGGACCGGTAGTGTAGAGAAAAGCAAAAAGTACACAGAGCAATCCTACGAGTATCAACTCCCATCCGGCATAGAATAGCAGTACGCTGCCGATAAGACAGGCAAGCACTACGGTGATAATGATTCCTGTCCGCATGGCTCCTGCTGAAATCCACCCTTGTGCACAAGCACGTTCCGGGCCAAGTCGATCTTCTCGGTCAGTGCCTTTGAGATAATCGAAAAGGTCATTGATGAAATTGGCCGCAATCTGCATGAAGCTTGCAAACAGGCAACAAATAAGAGCAGGAAGCCATTGAAAATGTCCATCCATTGTAGCAAGTGCTGTACCTACCATGACAGGGGTAATAGCTCCTGTCAGTGTCTTGGGACGTGCTGCCAATATCCAAGCATGTAGCGAATTCCGTTTAACTTTTTCCATCCTGTTATTGTTTATCTCTGTATAATTAAATGCTTTGACGGACAAAGGTACATGAAATTTATTTATCTTTGTACTTTCATTATACTAAAAGATTATGAAGAAGAATTTTTATCCTTTCTTATTCTTGGTGGTGTTATTTGCCTTTGTCTCTTGTAAGTCGAAGAAAAATATGGTAGCGAGTTCGTCTGTCTCTACTTTGACTATAGATACCGTTACCTCATTAAAGAAAGATACCTATGTTCCTCCCAAACATTCGGAAATCAATGACCTGAGGGAAGAGTTTGAAAAGGACCGCAAAGCAAAAGCAAAAATCTTTTCCGATGAAACGGTACCTGGAATAAAAATATCCTATTCTGCATTAAGCTTGGGTACAGATTATTCCGGTATAGAGCGTGTGATGTATTATGATTTTACAAACGATGATATTCCTGAAGCATTTGACGGATTTCGTATTGCTTTTATTTCTGACTTGCATTATAAAAGTTTGTTTGGACAGACTTCATTGCGCAATCTTGTCCGTTTGTTGAATAAGCAAAAAGCAGATGTATTGTTGATGGGAGGAGATTATCAGGAAGGATGCGAACATGTGGAACCCTTGTTCGCTGCACTTTCGGAGGTGAAAACTCCAATGGGAACATACGGCGTGATGGGAAATAATGATTATGAGCGTTGTCATGACGAGATTATCCGTACGATGGAACATTATGGTATGCATGTATTGGAGCATAAAGTAGACACTATACGCAAAGATGGTCAGCAGATATTGATTGCCGGTGTGCGTGATCCCTTTAATATGACAAAGAATGGTGTGTCTCCAACATTGGCTCTTTCACCTAAAGACTTTGTTATCCTTCTGGTGCATACTCCGGACTATGTGGAAGATGTGTCAGTAGCTAATACGGATCTTGCTTTGGCAGGACATACCCATGGCGGACAAGTACGCATATTTGGTAAAGCTCCGATACAAAATTCTCATTATGGTATGCGCTTTCTTACAGGATTGGCTTATAACTCAGCTCAGATACCACTGATCGTAACAAATGGTATCGGAACTTCACAGTTACCTATCCGTATGGGTGCTCCTGCGGAGATAATAATGATAACCCTTCACAGTACACAGAAGAAATAGTCAATTGAAGAAAAAGGAGTGATGGCTAACGCAGTAGAGTAATCAATTTTTGACTACAGTAATTCATCTTGTGTATGCATAGCCAAGTAATTCCAAACTCTTGGATGAACAAAGTAACGGACATCTTTCCCTTCGGAAAGTGCCTGGCGGATAAAAGTAGAACTGATTTCAAATACAGGTGAATGAACGAGACGTACAGTTTCCGGAAGTTCACCTTTCTCTATAGGGTAACCCGGACGTGGATAAATGAGTAGTTGATTTTCTTTGATGATCCGTTCGGATTGATACCAACGGTCGAAGCGTGCCCAATTATCGGCGCCGATAATGAAATAGAACTCCCGTTCGGGATAAGTGGCATGCAACTTATCTAATGTGTGAACACTGTATGATGGACGAGGCAAATGAAATTCGAAATCAGAAGCATGGAAACGTGGATAATCTTCAACAGCCAGTTCTACTAATTTAAGACGTAGTTCGTCACTCCATAGCTCTGAATGTGCCTTTAGAGGATTCTGTGGGCTTACTACAAACCATATTTCATCCAGTCCCTCATATTCGCAAAGGTAATTAGCTATTGCCAAGTGCCCGATATGAATCGGATTGAATGACCCGCTGAAGATTCCGGTTTTTAATTTAGCAGCTTTATCCATTTTGGGAAAACAATGGCTTGTCTGAGAGTTATTAACAGTAGAATAACGGCAAAGATCCACTTCTCATAAAAAAGGAAGAGTATACCAAAAGACAGGCTTACAATACCTGTTGTAGCACATAGAATCGTCAAGTTTACAATTGTTTTTCTAGGATACTTCTTTGCCATTTTCCTTTATTTTGATCTATTTCTCCAAAAACTCTTTGATCACTTTCAGAGCTTCTGCTTTAGCTGTTTCCAAATCGTCATTGATAATGACCTTATCGAATTTAGGAGCAAAGCCCAACTCAAATTCCGCTTTAGCTATACGGCTTTCAATTACTTCCGGCTTATCCGTACCTCTACCTTCCAGTCGGCAACGTAACTCTTCAACAGAAGGCGGCTGGATAAAAACAGACAGAGCCCGGTCACCATAGAATTTCTTGATATTGCAACCGCCTACTACATCCACGTCAAAAATAACGTTTTGTCCTTCTTCCAATTGCTTTTCTACCTGAGACTTCAATGTGCCATAATAACGGTCTGTATATACTTCTTCGTATTCCAGAAACTCATTATTCTCTATACGACGACGAAACTCCTCAGGAGTAAGAAAGAAATATTCAACCCCATGTTTCTCTGTTCCGCGCGGAGTGCGGCTAGTGGCAGAAATAGAGAAAGCAAGATTCAAATCCTGCGTTAATAGATAATTGATGATAGTAGATTTTCCCGAACCTGACGGAGCAGAAAAGATGATTAATTTACCATTCATAATAAAAATGAAGAATTAAGAATGAAGAATTGCTGCGCTATTTATAACGTTGCATAGTAACTCTTCATGCTTTATTTTTACATAACGTTCAATACTTGTTCTTTGATTTGTTCCAACTCATCTTTCATTTGCACGACGATCTTTTGCATTTCGGCATGGTTGGATTTGCTACCAAGCGTATTGATTTCACGTCCCATTTCTTGAGCAATAAATCCTAGTTTCTTACCTTGACCATTACCACTTTCCATGGTGCTGATAAAATATTTCAAGTGGTTGTTGAGACGTTGCTTCTCTTCATTGACATCAAGCTTTTCGATGTAGTAGATTAATTCTTGTTCCAATCGGTTCTTGTCATAATCTACACTTAAAGTTTTTTCAAGTGCATCGGTGATACGTTCTTTTACTCTTTCTACACGTTCTTTTTCGTAAGGAGTCACCGTTTCGAGCAAATGAGTGATATTAGTGATTTTCTCGCGGAACTTCTTTTCCAATGCAGCGCCTTCCTGCTTACGGAACTCTACAAGATTATTGATAGCCTCCAATACAGCCGCATGTACCATTTTCCATTCTTCTTCCGTCAGCTCTTGAATCTCTGTTTTTGTCATCACATCCGGTAGGCGGAGCAATGTCTGAAACCAGTCTGTCGGAACAGGGATACCCAGATTCTTAGAAATGTTCTGGATTTGTTTGTAGTAACCTTCTACCAATGCTTGGTTGATAGGAGTCGCCCCCTCCGTACCTTCCTTTTTCTCAATCCACAGGCTGAAATCAACCTTTCCACGTTCCAGTACTTTGGATATTTCATTGCGGATTTCAATCTCTTTTTCGCGATAGGCAGGAGCTATACGGGTAAAGAGGTCCATAGCTTTGCTATTGAGCGATTTGATTTCTACATTTATCTTTTTATCAGGAAGTTCGGCGGTAGCTTTGCCATATCCTGTCATTGACTGTATCATAATCTTAAAGTTTTGTGCAAAAGTACACGATTATTTTAAGAATTGGAAATAATCATGTAAATTTGCCACAATTTAATAAGCTGATTTTTATGTCGTGTATACTAAATATTGAAACCTCTACTTCTGTTTGCTCGGTAGCGGCCAGTCAAGACGGACAGACGATTTTTGTGAAAGAAGACTTGAAAGGCCCTTCACACGCTGTTTCTTTGGGAGTGTTTGTAGACGAAGCGTTATCATTTATCGATAACCATGCCATACCATTGGATGCAGTTGCAGTCAGTTGCGGACCGGGTTCTTATACCGGACTTCGTATCGGGGTTTCGATGGCAAAAGGTATTTGCTATGGTCGTAACATTCCATTGATTGGCATTCCTACTCTGGAGATTCTCTGTGTACCTGTACTGTTGCAGCATGATCTGCCGGAAGACGCACTGCTTTGTCCAATGATTGACGCCCGCCGTATGGAAGTATACGCAGCTATTTATGATCGTGCTTTGAATGTGAAACGTGAAATTGCCGCCGACATCGTAGATGAGAATTCATATCTTGAATTTCTAAACGAACATCCGGTTTACTTCTTTGGTAACGGAGCAGAGAAGTGTCGTGAGAAAATCACTCATCCGAATGCACATTTCATTGAAAATATTCATCCACTGGCAAAAGCGATGTATCCATTGGCTGAGAAAGCAGTGGCATTGGAAGATTATAAGAATGTTGCTTATTTTGAACCTTTCTATTTGAAAGAGTTTGTTGCATCATTACCCAAAAAACTTCTTTAATTGTTTTCTTATGTCATTATCTATAATCAATAATTCCTTATCTACTGAAGATATGCAATACAATACCCAACAAAAGAGAATGCCCCTTCCCGAATACGGACGCAGCATCCAAAATATGGTGGATTATGCGCTGACTATCCAAGATCGTTCTGAACGTCAGCGTTGTGCCAATACAATTATCAACATTATGGGGAATATGTTTCCTCATCTGCGTGATGTTCCTGATTTCAAGCATAAACTGTGGGATCATTTGGCTATCATGTCCGGTTTTGAGTTAGATATCGATTATCCGTACGAAATAATCCATAAAGACAATCTGGTAACTAAACCGGAACCGATATCTTATCCAAACGTTCGTATGCACTACCGTCATTATGGACATACATTGGAAGTCTTGATAAAGAAAGCCTGTGAATTTCCGGAAGGAAATGAAAAGAGAAATCTGGTCGCAATGATTTGCAACCATATGAAGAAAGACTACATGGCTTGGAACAAAGACACAGTGGACGAACGTAAGATTGCAGAAGACCTGAATGAACTTTCGGATGGAAAGCTTCAACTGACAGATGATATTATTCGTCTTATGGCAGAACGTCTGAATCAGAACTATCGTCCGAAAGCAAATTATAACAATAACAGAAATAATAATCAACGCAGAAGATATTAATCGGAATTATATGGCTTCATTTGTAATCGAAGGAGGACATCGGCTCAGTGGGGAAATCTATCCTCAGGGTGCTAAAAACGAAGTTTTGCAGATTATCTGTGCCACGTTGCTGACTGCAGAGGAAGTAACGGTGAACAATATACCTGACATTTTGGATGTCAATAACCTGATCCAGCTTGTGCGGGAGATGGGAGTAACGGTTGCAAAGAATGGCATTGATTCTTATACCTTCAAAGCAGAGAATGTTGATTTGGCGTATCTGGAAAGTGATGAATTCCTGAAGAAATGTTCAAGCCTTCGCGGATCGGTTATGCTGATCGGGCCGATGGTAGCGCGTTTTGGTAGAGCGTTGATTTCAAAGCCGGGTGGCGATAAGATTGGTCGTAGACGTTTGGATACCCACTTCGTGGGCATTCAGAACTTGGGAGCTGATTTCCGTTATGATGAAGAACGCGGTATTTACGTAATAACTGCAGATCGGCTTCAAGGCAATTATATGCTGTTGGACGAAGCTTCCGTTACCGGAACTGCCAATATTGTGATGGCTGCTGTGCTTGCTAAAGGTACGACTACTATCTACAATGCTGCTTGTGAACCTTATCTGCAACAACTCTGCCACATGCTCAACCGAATGGGAGCAAAAATCAGCGGCATTGCTTCTAATCTACTTACGATCGAAGGTGTAGAAGAACTGCATGGTACGCAACATACCGTATTGCCCGATATGATCGAAGTGGGCAGTTTTATCGGTATGGCAGCCATGACCAAAAGTGAGATTACCATTAAAAATGTTTCCAATGAGAATCTGGGGATTATTCCGGAAAGCTTTCGTCGGTTGGGTATCAAACTGGAGCAAAAGGGAGATGATATCTATGTCCCGGCTCAGGAAACATATCAGATAGAATCTTTTATAGATGGCTCAATCATGACTATAGCCGACGCTCCCTGGCCGGGTTTGACACCTGATTTGCTGAGCGTATTGTTGGTAGTAGCTACCCAGGCTAAAGGAAGTGTATTGATACATCAGAAAATGTTTGAAAGCCGTTTGTTCTTTGTGGACAAGCTAATAGATATGGGAGCACAGATTATCTTGTGTGATCCGCACCGGGCTGTTGTCATTGGGCATAATCATGGTTTTACCCTGCGTGGTGCCCGTCTTACTTCTCCCGATATTCGTGCCGGTATCGCCCTGTTGATCGCTGCCATGAGTGCGGAAGGTACAAGTACTATCAGTAACATCGAGCAGATAGACCGGGGATATCAGAATATTGAAGGACGTCTGAACGCAATCGGAGCAAGAATAACTCGTATATGATAAAGAAAGAAGAAGTATATAAGATCGGTATATTTAATAAACCGCATGGCATACATGGTGAATTGCAATTTACTTTCACAGATGATATTTTCGATCGTACAGATTGCGATTATTTGGTATGTCAGCTCGATGGAATCTTCGTGCCTTTCTTTATCGAAGAATACCGTTTCCGCTCAGATTCTACCGCTTTGATGAAGCTGGAAGGTGTAGATACTGCCGAACGGGCCCGGATGTTTACCAATGTCGATGTTTATTTTCCGGTAGAACACGTAGATGAGGCAGGAGCCGGCGAATTGTCGTGGAACTTCTTTATCGGTTTCCGAATGGAAGATGTTCACCATGGACTGCTGGGTGATGTTGTGGATGTAGATACCACTACGGTGAATACTCTTTTTGTTGTCGAACAGGAAGGAGAAGAACTTCTGGTTCCTGCACAGGAAGAGTTTATTTTAGGCATTGATCAGGAGCAGAAACTTATCACAGTGGAGCTTCCTGAAGGATTGCTGAATTTGGATGATTTGGAAGAAGATTAAAATAGATTGTAGTAACTAATTAGAAATTTGTAATTAACCGAGGAATGCCAAAAAGAAGACGAAGCAAAGCTTTCTGGAATAATTTCAAGTTCAAGTATAAACTCACAATAACCAATGAGAACACACTTGAAGAGATAGTAGGGCTACATGTGTCCAAGCTCAACGGTCTCTCTGTTCTGCTGAGTGTGCTGGCGGTGCTCTTTCTGATAGCTGCCAGTATCATTACTTTTACTCCTTTGCGTAATTACCTTCCCGGTTATATGAATAGTGAAGTCCGTAGTCAGATTGTGAATAATGCACTGCGGGTGGATTCCCTCCAACAGGTATTGGGCAAGCAGAATCTCTATATCATGAATATTCAGGATATATTTAGCGGAAAGGTACGGATCGATAGTGTACAAACGTTAGATTCATTGACGGAAGCCCGCCATGATACTTTGATGGAACGTACTAAGCGTGAAGAGGAATTCCGCCGCCAATATGAAGAAAATGAAAAATATAATCTGACATCGAGTGCTTTTCAACCGGATGTAAACGGATTAATTTTCTATCGTCCTGCACGTGGTATGGTTTCCGACCATTTCGATGCGGAGAAAAAACATTTCGGAACCGACATTGCGGCTAACCCTAATGAAAGTGTGTTGGCAACAATGGACGGAACAGTTATTTTGAGCACATATACAGCTGAAACAGGTTACCTGATAGCTGTGCAGCATAATCAGGATTTTGTTTCGGTCTACAAACATTGCGGTTCGCTACTAAAGAAAGAAGGAGAACGGGTAAAGGGGGGAGAAGCTATTGCTCTGGTAGGAAACAGCGGAACACTCAGCACAGGTCCTCACTTACACTTTGAACTCTGGTATAAAGGTCGTCCGGTCAATTCGGAGAAATATATCGTGTATTAAGTGGAGGGGATGATGAAAAGAAAAAGAAGGAATTAGATCATAATGAATATAGAGAACGATAAAAAGAAAAAACAAATAGTAATTTTAGGCTCTACCGGTTCAATCGGTACACAGGCGCTACAGGTAATTGAGGAACATCCTGATCTGTATGAAGTCTATGCACTGACAGCTAATAACCGGGTGGAACTACTGATCGATCAGGCAAGGAAGTTTCAGCCGGAGGTGGTAGTGATAGCCAACGAAGAGAAATATCCTCAGTTAAAAGAAGCATTGAGCGATCTCCCCATCAAAGTATATGCGGGTACAGACGCCATTTGTCAGATTGTAGAGGCAGGACCTGTTGATATGGTGCTGACTGCTATGGTGGGATTTGCAGGACTCAAACCAACGATCAATGCGATCCGGGCAAGAAAAGCCATAGCATTGGCCAATAAAGAGACATTGGTTGTAGCCGGAGAGCTGATTAATCAGTTGGCACAGCAATATCGTACTCCGATTTTGCCGGTTGATTCCGAACACTCCGCTGTCTTTCAGTGTTTAGCGGGAGAGGTAGGTAATCCGATTGAGAAAGTAATATTGACAGCTTCGGGGGGACCTTTCCGTACTTGTACATTGGAACAACTGAAATCTGTGACGAAGGCACAAGCTTTGAAACACCCAAACTGGGAAATGGGAGCTAAGATCACAATCGACTCAGCATCTATGATGAATAAAGGTTTTGAGGTAATCGAAGCCAAATGGCTGTTTGGTGTGCAGCCCGGTCAGATAGAAGTAGTAGTACATCCACAATCCGTTATTCACTCGATGGTACAGTTCGAAGACGGTGCGGTGAAAGCACAACTTGGTATGCCGGATATGCGTCTGCCCATTCAGTATGCGTTCTCTTATCCGGATCGTATTTCTTCTTCTTTCGACAGGCTCGACTTTACTAAATGTACGAATCTGACGTTTGAACAACCTGATACGAAACGTTTCCGTAATTTGGCGTTGGCTTATGAAGCGATGTATCATGGAGGAAATATGCCTTGCATCGTAAATGCAGCCAATGAAGTGGTCGTTGCTTCCTTCTTAAAGGATGGTATCAGTTTCCTCGGTATGAGTGACGTGATAGAGAAAACAATGGAACGTACAGCTTTTGTATCTACGCCAACGTATGATGATTATGTAGCAACTGATGCGGAGGCCCGGAGAATTGCGGAAAGTTTGATCTAACGGCTTCATATCTTTCTCTTGGTGAGAAGGAATAGAGATATCTCACTGATAGATATTTCAGAGCTATCTCAGGTATGCCTGATAAAAGATATTTTTGTAGAGAAATAGATTAGTATTAATATAAATTGAAAGTAGCCTCAGGTTCTTCCCTTTAGGGAGATAGGATGAAAGAGGTTTTAAATTGTTGATTATATGGAAACATTTTTGATTCGTGCCCTGCAATTGATTATGAGCCTTTCGTTGCTCGTCATCATTCACGAAGGTGGGCATTTCCTTTTTGCCCGTTTGTTTAAGGTGCGTGTAGAAAAATTCTGCTTATTCTTTGACCCTTGGTTTACCCTCTTCAAGTTCAAACCCAAGAAGAGTGAAACTGAATATGCTATAGGATGGCTGCCATTGGGTGGTTATGTAAAGATTGCCGGTATGATAGATGAGTCTATGGATACCGAACAGATGAAGCAACCGGAAAAGCCATGGGAATTCCGTTCCAAACCGGCTTGGCAACGTTTGTTGATTATGGTAGGCGGTGTGCTGTTCAATTTCTTGCTGGCACTGTTTATCTATTCAATGATCCTTTTTGCGTGGGGTGACCAGTATATTAAAGTACAGGAAGTTCCCCTTGGTATGGATTTCAATGAAACAGCTAAATCTGTAGGTTTCAAAGACGGAGACATTCTATTGTCTGCTGACGGTGTTCCTTTTGTACGTTATGATGGTGATATGTTGAGCCAGATTGCTGACGCTCGTGAGGTAAGTGTGCTTCGTGGTGGCAAGCAGGCTTCTGTATACATTCCCGAAGATATGATGCAACGCTTGATGACGGATAGTATCCGTTTTGCTTCTTATCGTTTCCCGTATGTAGTAGATAGTGTGAGAGTTAATTCTCCGGCTGCACTTGCCGGTGTTCAACCGGGAGATAGCATTATTGCTCTGGATGGAAAACCTATTTCTTATTCAGACTTTAAAGAAGCAATGGCAGAACGTAAAAAGAATGAAGTTGCACTTCGTAAAGACAGCATTGATCCTCGCCTGATCACATTGACTTATGTGCGTGGCGGTGTGACAGATCATCTGACCATGCAAGTGGATACAGCTTATCTGATGGGTGTAAATGCTTGTATCGAGACTGAACGTCTTCTGCCAATGGTGAAGAAACAATATGGCTTCTTTGAATCTTTCCCGGCAGGAGTTGCTTTGGGGGTAAAAACACTGAAAGGATATGTAGGTAACATGAAGTACCTCTTCTCAAAAGAAGGAGCGAAACAGCTGGGAGGTTTCGGAACAATCGGTAGCATTTTTCCTGCTACATGGGATTGGCACCAGTTCTGGTATATGACAGCTTTTCTGTCTATTATCCTTGCATTCATGAATATCCTTCCGATCCCTGCATTGGACGGAGGACACGTACTCTTCCTTTTCTATGAGATTATAGCACGCCGTAAACCGAGTGATAAGTTTATGGAGTATGCTCAGATGGCTGGAATGATCCTGCTCTTCGGACTGTTGATATGGGCGAACTTTAACGATATATTGAGGTTCTTCTTCTAGCTTTTGAAGTAGCAATCGTGCGTGTCTAATTTACTATGAACAAAATAAAATATAGCTATATAGGATTATTGGGGTGTCTGTTAGTTGCTTTTACAATGAAGACGGAGCAGGCACGCCCGATAGACTGGGTGAATATCTTTATTGGTACTTCTCCCAGTATAACAAAGGCAGCTAACGCCCATGGAAAAGGTACGGAAGAATTAGGTCAAACGATTCCTGCCGTATTGACTCCTAATGGGATGAATAGTTGGACACCTCAAACACGATTGACGGAGAATAAATGTGTTGCTCCTTATTATTACAGAGATTCTTTGTTTTATGGTTTTCGTGCCTCTCATTGGATAAATGGGGGATGTGCTCAGGATTACGGTTCATACACCATTATGGGAATGAGCGGTTCGCTGAAATGCTTGTCCGGTGAAAGAAAGATTGTTTTTCATCATGAGGATGAAGTGGGTACACCTGCTTATTATTCGGTTCGTTTTCCTGATTCCCGGTTCTTGTCGGAAATGACAGCCACAGACAGAGCGGCTATATTCCGATATACAGTAGACAAAGAAGATTCTGTGTATGTGGTCATCACTCCTAATAATGATCATCGGAACGGATCTATTACTATCAATGTAGAAAAGCAAGAGATTAGAGGATACAATCCCGTTTATCGAATTTATCAGGGGATGGGTAAACCCGCAGGGTTTAGCGGACATTTTGTTGTCCGTTTCGATCATCCGTTTACTGTATATGGGGTATATAATGAGAAAGAGCGTTTGCAGAACGCTACTCAAATGGACCATATGCGTGAGTTGGGAGCCTATATTGGTTTTAAGCTGAAAGAAGGAGAGAAGTTGCAAGTAAAAGCGGCTACCTCTTTTACCAGTTCGGAAGCTGCGTCCCGCAATCTGGATGCAGAGATCCCCGGTTGGAACTTTGAAAAGGTACGTGTTGCGACCGAAAATCGTTGGAATAAACATCTGTCGTCTATTTCAGTAGAGACTGAAAATGAAACTGATAAAAAGATGTTTTACAGTGCTTTATACCGTTGCTCTATCTTACCAAGAATCTATAGCGATGTCGATGGGACACATCCTGCTTTTTCTTTAAAAGATTCGATAGTCAGTAATCCCTCTTTTGTATACTATGATGACTTCAGTGCATGGGATACTTATCGTGCGTTAATGCCTTTGGTACATTTGATGGATCCTGAGAAGGGGAAAGACATGGTCTCTTCTCTGGTTTCGAAGTATGAACAGGGAGGGTGGTTGCCTATTTTCCCTTGTTGGAATAGTTACACTTCTGCAATGGTAGGAGACCATGCAATTGCTATGATAGGCGATGCTATCATGAAAGATATTCCCGTTCACCATTTGGAAAAAGCCTATGAAGGAATGCGTAAGAATGCATTTGAATCTCCGGCTTCGCATGCAGATTATACCGATGGCAAGGGGCGCAGAGGTCTGACTTCTTATAAGAAGTATGGGTATATTCCTTTAGAAGATCCTGTAAAAGAAGCATTCCACACCGGAGAACAGGTATCGCGTACGTTGGAATATGCTTATGATGATTTCGTACTGTCTCAAGTAGCCGATAAACTTGGTAAGAGAGAAGATGCGGCTTTGTTAAGAGAAAGAGCATTAAACTATCGGAATGTAATTGATCCTACTACAGGTTATGCACGAGGAAGACATAAAGACGGACGTTTTATCGATTACTTTAATCCGTTTGTATTTGCACGATTTATTACTGAAGGGTATCCTTGTCACTACACTTGGTATGTTCCCCAGGATATTCAGGGATTGGCAAATATCATGGGAGGTAAAGATACTTTTGAAGCGAAACTGGACTCTATGTTCTCAGAAAACAGATATTGGCATGGAAATGAGCCTTGCCATCAGGTTGCTTATCTCTACAACTGGATCGGAAAACCGTTCAAAACTCAACAACATATCCGTCGTATCATGGAGGAAGAATACCTGCTGGACGTGGGAGGATTATCAGGAAATGATGATTCCGGGCAGATGTCAGCTTGGTATGCATTTGCGGCTCTGGGATTTTATCCTGTATGTCCCGGAGTTCCTGAGTATGCGATAGCAAGTCCTACTTTTCTTAAAGTGACGATGCGGTTGAAGAATGGAAAAACGTTTAAAGTCATCGCTAAGAATGCAAGTGAGAAGAATATCTATATTCAGTCTGCAACTCTCAACGGTAAGCCTTATACGAAGAATTATCTGAGACATTCGGATCTGATGAAGGGAGGTACACTGAAGCTTGTCATGGGTGAAAAGCCTTCTACATCATGGGGTAGTGGGACAGGAGACATTCCTTATTCCATTTCTAAATAGTGGGAAGGTTGCAATTACTTTGAATTTCGTTCCTTAAAGAAAAACTTGAGTTATAAGATTTTGTTTTATAGTGAGTTATGCTTTATAAGATAGAGCTAAATATTCATTATGGTGTGGGTATATATCCTCACCGACTGTTCTCTATTTAACGTGTGCACGATACTTTTTCTTAGCAGAATTTTGTCGGTTATGCTTATCAAAGACAAACCGGTTATAAGATACGCGATTGGGAAACGGATGTATCGGGTGTTGGCAAATATATTACAGATGGTAATGCTTGGAACATCGGAAACCACCGGAGTGAAACAAAATAAGGATGACCATTATTTCCGCATTGCTCATACGATTGGGCTTGTTACGATGTTTGCCTTCTTTAGTTTCAGCCAGATATTTTTCCTGTTGAGATGCAAATTCTTAACCAAAATCATCTTCCGTACAATAATTTCCGTAACTTTATCCTCAATAAACATAGTGATAATTGTTTAAATATTATAATTGAGCACTATGAATGTAATGATTCTAATTGCTATGTTTCTATTATTCAGATAGATAATTTATCTATTATATCAACTTACATTGTTTAAAAATCAAAAATATGAGAATTAAGTTTTTAATCGTAATTATTGTGATAATTGAGATCTTCTTTATTCCATGTTATGGAAAAAATGGGCAAAATTATTATATTGATGCACAGAATGGCAATGACCAAGCTGATGGACGAAGCATGCGAAGCGCTTGGAAGAGTTTGAAACGTATCAAAAAATTACATTTATGTGCTGGTGACTCCTTATTATTACGTAGAGGTTCTGTTTTTACTGATATTTTGGAGTTGTCAGCCGAAGGTAAAGCTGGAAAACCTATTGTTGTTGATGCCTATGGTAATGGCAGAAAGCCTTGTATTCAGGCACCTGACGCTTCGTTGTATGCTGTGTTGGTATACAATTCTAATTATCTTACCTTGCAGAATATAGAGGTAGTGAATACGGGGAAGGAACGTATGCCAAACCGTACAGGGGTAAAGATTCTTTGTGAAGATTATGGAGTATCGCATAACATTGTGCTTAACGCACTGGAAATACACGATGTGAATGGAAGTTTAGTGAAACAGGAAGGAGGCGGTTCGGGCATTTTGATAATAAACCAAGGAGAGAGAGTGATATCCACTTTTAACGCATTGACAATTGAAAATTGTGTTATTCGTCGTTGTGAACGTAACGGGATTATTTGGTCGGCTTATAGCGATCGTAATAACTGGCATCCCAATACTAAAACGATCATAAGAAGGAATCTGATAGAGGAAGTTCCCGGTGATGGCATCGTGCCAATAGGTTGTGAAGGCACTTTAATAGAATATAATCTGATGCGTAATTGTCCAGGCACATTGCCTCATAGTGAGGCAGCTGCCGGTTTCTGGCCATGGAGCTGTGATAATACAGTGATGCAGTTCAATGAAGTGAGTGACCATAAAGCACCTTGGGATGCACAGGGTTTTGATTCTGATTATAATTGCTATAATACGACAATTCAATATAATTATAGTCATGATAATGACGGAGGTATGGTCTTGATATGCAATTCGGGTGCTGATCCCGGTGTGGGAAATCAGGGAACGGTGGTGCAATATAATGTTAGCATCAATGATGCCATTCGTCCACGTGCCACTCGTAACGGTATTTTTTCTGCCAATATACATATTGGTGGTCCATGTAAGAATACATTAATAAGCCGTAATATTCTGCATGTCAATCCTAAAATAGCCTCATTTATTGATCGTAGTGTTATTACTTCTGATTCATGGGACGGTTATGCCGATTCTACGACTTTCCGGGAAAATGTGTTCTTTGTCCCTCAAGAATCAGAAATTCGTCTGACTCGTTCTACTAACAATATTTTTGAAGGTAATTATTATTTGGGAAATTTCAAAAAAATCCCGATTGACACATATGGTAAATATGTTTCTGCCTACTACAATACGTGTATCAGTAAAGATCCGCTAGGTTTTGATGCTTTGTCATTCCTTTTTGATACAGTGATTGTGGGTGACGGATCTGCTATATTGAAAGTCGTAAATAGTGAAGTGATTCATCACTTTTTTGAGGAAATGAAGAAATAATGTTTTCTCTTTTCATAGAATGCCACTCTTCATAACTTAAGGATTTACATTATTACTCGAGATGTTTTTTAGTAGTATTGTATTGTAAGATTCCTTTTTTCTTATTGGCTGTAATTCCTTAGGAAGAAAAAATAAATTAACGTGCTTCGATGTAATTCAAAACATTTGTAATTGCCCGTTATTGATGAATTTCACATCAATAGCGGGCTTCTTTTCAAAGAAACGGTAGACCGAAATTGTAGTCAGTGCATTGGATATAAAGTTGTTGGAGGAACGATGTCGGGAAAGCTCAATCTATGCAATATTCTTCAATTCGTTATTGACAGTTTCAATCAGTACTCTTTTTCTTAGCAGAATTTTGTCGGCTGTACTCATCAAAGATTTTTTTCTGTCGAGATGCAAATTCTTAGTAAAAATCACCTGCCGTACAATAAATCTCCATAACTTAATCCTCAATGAACATAGTGATAATTGTTTAAATGTTATAATTCAACACTATAAATTTAAATCCTTTTATCGCTATGCTCCTATTTTAAAATGAATCATTTGGTTATATCGAATCATGTTATTTGCTATATTTTCAACATCTTTTTCTCCCGTTCCAAATCCGTTTCATCCAGTTTCGGTGAAGGTACTGTACAGGTCTTGATGTAATCTCCTTCCTGGCAAGTATAATTGTAGTACACCTCCAATTCCGGTGTCAGTTCACCCTTCGGAACCAATTTACCTTCCATTTTCAGAAATTCATTAATGTCCGTACTATCTGATTGCTTTACCAAAACGATCCGTCGGGCTATTGGATTATGATTGTAATCCAGACAGAGATACAATCCTTTCAACATATTGGGGAATTCATAATGCGGAAGTTGCAGATAAATAGTGACCAGGGCAAATTGAGGTAAGTCCCTTTCGTTAAACATCAGGTATGAATTCTGATGATTGCTGATAATACCGCCTCCCCAATGAACGGATTTATAAGCATTAATCATGCCGACCTTCACATATTCACTGTTTTCGGAAGCACAAATCATGTAAGGTTCAATTTTTAGACTATCCGTTGAAGAGGAAAGGCTGTAACTAAGATAAATACCACTATAATTATAAACATCCTGTATAGATTCCTTCATCTCCATTCCAAGTAACTTGACCAAAGGATTTCCGTCTGTTTCACTTTGCTGTTCAGGTTCCATTTCGAACAATAGTAGCTTCATGGAACTTACATTATTTAATAAGCGTTTCTTGGAGACATTATTAACCAATGCAAGTGCTTCGTCTAATGCATCATCGGGAGTACGTGTTTTCAAGAAATCGATATAAGCAGGTAAAACGCTGGAGTATAAAGCAGACAATACACTTGGAGCCATGTCCACCCGATCAGCAATTTCTTTCATCTTTACTCCGCTATTGCGTAGGTACTCTATTCTTTTATATATATCTGTCAGTTCATCCATGATTTTGGTTGTCGTAATTTTGAATTATGTTGCAAAGGAATGACTGTTATATTATGTTCCTGTTGCATGAATATTACATTAATATTTCAATACATCAAAAGCGCGAAATATATAATATGATTCATTGAAATTCATTTTTTCACTGCTCACTGAGTCCTAATTTTGCACCGGAAACAAAAAACAATGTATTATGAATTTCAAAGAAAAACTGTCGCCCTCGGCACAAAAGAAACTTTCTGATATACTCTTTATCCTTTATGCAGGAGGAGCGGCGCTGCTATCTTACTCATTAGTTTATGCACTTCGCAAACCGTTTACGGCTGCTACATTCGACGGCATGGAACTGTTTGGCATGGATTATAAGATAGCAACCAGTATTATCCAGATATTCGGATACATGGTATCCAAGTTTGTCGGGATCAAACTTATTTCTGAGCTAAAGAGAGAAGGCCGCCTGAAATTCATTCTTGTATCCATTTTGGTTGCTGAACTCTCTTTAGTTCTTTTTGGATGTCTGCCTCAACCATTCAATGTATTGGCATTATTCTTTAACGGACTCTCTTTGGGATGTATGTGGGGTGTTATCTTTAGTTTCCTCGAAGGAAGGCGGGTGACCGATCTGTTGGCTTCCCTTTTCGGGCTGAGTATTGCTGTCAGTAGCGGTACAGCTAAGTCTATCGGACTTTTCGTAGTCAATACCTTGCATGTTAGCGAATTTTGGATGCCGGCTCTGATTGGTGTAGTAGCATTACCACTTCTGGCAGGATTAGGCTATCTACTCGATCACCTTCCCAAACCGACTGCCGAAGACAAAGCATTGCGAGTGGAACGAATCACCTTAAATAAACAACAACGTTGGGAGCTCTTCCGTAGTTTTGCCCCTGTACTGACACTGCTTTTCTTCGCCAACCTTTTCCTGACCGTACTTCAAGATGTAAAAGAAGATTTTCTTGTGAAAATAGTCGATGTGAATGCAGCAGGTTTCTCTTCCTGGATATTTGCCAAAGTAGATGGAATAGTGACTCTTATCATTCTGGCAGTCTTTGCATCGCTAGCATTGATGAAAAGCCATATTAAAGTGCTTTCCACTCTCTTGGCATTAGTCGTTGCCGGCGCTGTCACGCTTAGTTTCGTAGCTTTCAATTATCACACCCTGCAATTGTCTCCGCTAGTGTGGTTATTTATCCAAAGCCTTTGTCTCTATTTCTCTTATCTCAGTTTTCAGACTATTTTCTTCGATCGTTTTATCGCCTGTTTCCGTATTAAGGGGAATGTAGGATTTTTCATTGCTATGGTTGATTCCATCGGATATACAGGCACCGTACTAGTATTGTTGTTCAAAGAATGTTTTAACCCCGACCTTAACTGGCTCGAATTCTATAACACCATGGCGGGTACGGTAGGTATTGTCTGCTGTGTTGCCTTCAGTATCTCCCTTATATACCTGATTCAACGTTACAAAAAAGGAAGATATGAAGCAACTGCCATAGCCCCTCTGATCGATGAGAAGGCATGGTTAAAGAATGGTACAGTAAGGAAAGAAGAAGCATTGTCTTACTAATGAAAAATAGAATAATAAACAATTTATATATAAGCAAGAATGAAAAAGATTGAATGTATTATTATGGACTGGGCAGGTACGGCTGTAGATTATGGATGCTTTGCACCTGTTGCTGCTTTCATTGAGGCATTTGCCGAAAAAGGACTGTCAATTGACGTTGTACAGACTCGTAAACCGATGGGATTACCCAAGATTCAGCACATTCGTGAATTGTTGTCAATGTCTGAAGTAAACGAACAATTTGTCAATCGTTACCAACGTGCATGGACAGAAGAGGATGTTGTAGAGCTAAATCGTCTTTTTGAAAAGCACCTGTTTGCTTCACTTGAGAACTATACTGATCCTATTCCGGGAGTAATTCCTACTTTGGATAAGTTGCGTAGCGAAGGTCTTAAAATTGGTTCTACTACCGGATATACCCGCCAGATGATGGATGTCGTACTTCCGGCAGCTCAGGCAAAAGGGTATCGCGTAGATTATTGTGCCACTCCCAATCTGCTTCCTTCGGGACGTCCTGCTCCTTATATGATTTTTGAGAATATGACAAAGCTTGCTGTACCTTGTCTGGATACGGTAGTGAAGGTAGGAGATACAATCGCCGATATTAAAGAAGGTGTAAATGCTAAAGTATGGAGTGTAGGTGTAATTCTCGGTAGCAACGAGATGGCACTGACGGAGGAGGAAACGAAGGCCTTGTCTGCTACAGATCTGGAAGCTCGTATTGAAGAGGTAAAAGAACGTATGCTTGCTGCCGGAGCTTCCTATGTCATCCGTACAATGGAAGAACTTCCCGCTCTGATTGAGACAATAAATGCAAGGCTTAATTAACCTTTAGCCAATGCAGCATTTGTTTGAAAAATAATTAGTATGAGATTTATCTTTCAAAATAGATACTTTCCAACGAACTATATTCATTCACATTAAAAACAGAAAACGATTATGAAACCATATTTACTATTAACTCCCGGACCTCTCACTACTTCAGAAACTGTAAAAGAAACCATGATGACCGATTGGTGTACATGGGATGAAGATTACAACCTCGGTATCGTACAAGAATTGCGTAAAGAATTGGTAGGCATTGCCACCAAGAATACTGAAGAATACACTTCTGTCCTTTTGCAGGGAAGTGGTACATATTGCGTAGAAGCGGTATTAGGAGCTACCATTACCTCGAAAGATAAACTGTTGATCTGTAGTAACGGAGCCTATGGTGACCGAATGGGCAATATTGCTGAATATTATCATCTGGACTATGATATGCTGGCGTTTGAGGAGACTGAACCAATCTCTTTGGAGTATGTAGATGATTATTTGAGTAATAACTCGGACATTACCCACGTAGCATTTGTACATTGTGAAACGACTACGGGTATCCTGAATCAGATTAAAGAGCTGTCACATATCATCAAGATGCATGGCAAGAAGTTAATTGTAGACTGTATGAGCAGCTTCGGAGGTATTCCAATTGATGTAGACGAATTAAATATCGACTTCCTGATCAGTAGTTCAAACAAATGTATCCAAGGAGTACCGGGATTCGGTTTTGTTATAGCCCGCCATTCAGAACTTGTACGTTGTAAAGGCATTGCCCGTTCCCTCTCTCTGGACATTTACGACCAATGGGAAACGATGGAAAAAGGTCATGGCAAATGGCGTTTTACCTCTCCGACTCACGTGGTACGTGCTTTCAAACAGGCATTGACAGAACTGCTCGAAGAGGGTGGAGTAGAGGCACGCTATCAACGTTATTGTGAGAATCATCGTATCTTGGTAGAAGGTATGCGTTCTCTCGGATTCCAAACATTATTAGATGACAGCATTCAGTCTCCTATCATTACTTCTTTTCTTTATCCTTATGAAGATTTCAATTTCAAAGCTTTCTATCAGGCGTTAAAAGCCAAAGGATTTGTAATCTATCCGGGAAAAATCTCCAAAGCAGATACTTTCCGTATCGGTAATATTGGCGATGTTCATCCTGATGACTTCCGCCGTTTGGTAGAAGCAGTACGCGAAACGGAGTATTGATTTATTCGATACTGTTAGATAAAAACTAGGGATGAAGATGATGCAACGGATAGAGCACATTGCATACTTATCTTCATTCTTAGTTTTCTATTTTAGGGTGGAATGATAGAAGATCAATCATCATTAAAGTCCTCCTATCAATCGTTCTAGTATTAATAGACGTAATTATAAGTTTCGGTTCGTTCCACAGTTGTTTCCGTTCCGTTCCACAGTTGTTTCCGCTTCGTTCCACAACTGTGTTCGTTTAGTTCCATATGGGTGGAACGAATTGACTTAGGTTACAAATGTCAATAATTTGTGTAGTGAAGAAATAACTGATTAAGGTTACTTGCTGTTTCGGTCTTACATTATTGTTGTTTCAGCTTTGCATTATTGCTGTCTCAACCTTGCATTATTGTTGTCTCAGCTTTGCATTATTGTTGTCTCAACCTTATATCTATTATTTAAGAGTAGATGGTTGTGACAGCCTCAAACTACTGACAATTGCTGCAAGAACAGCAAATACACTTCCCACGATCAGACAAACCGAAGTGCTCCGATCTTGTATAACAAAGCTGAATACTAGTGCCACAATCGTAGTACCCGAAGTCTGTCCCAATAATCGTGCCATCCCAAGCATACCACTTGCTCCCCCAGAACGATTAGTTGGTGCGGAAGAGATAATTGTACTATTATTTGGAGTCTGGAACAGCCCAAATCCTGCACCACACAGCATTAAGCGTAAGATAATGCTAATATCGGATGATTCGGCAGTCAGGCTTGAAAGCGAGAACAGCCCGATGGCAAATAATGCCATACCAATACTTCCAAGTATTCCCGGATGAATACGTTCCACCAGGTTACCCGCTAACGGAGCAGTGACAAGTGTTGCCAAAGGCCATGGAGTAAGTAAAAGCCCCGTCGTCACTTCACTATGTCCTAACGTATTTTGCAGGAAAAACGGAAGAGATACCATTGCTGACATTTGAGCGATAAACGAACAAATAGACGTCAGAATAGACAAACGGAAAATGGGAATCTTCAATAAATCCAATGGAAGCAACGGAGTTGTTTGAGTTAATTGCCGACGTACATAATAAGTTCCGACAACTGCCAGCACAATCACTTGAATAAAGACAAAATCCATTTTCTCATGATGTGCAAAACCATCCAACGTATAAATAAGTAAACCGAAAGTCAATGCATTTGCTACCGCACTGATTGTATCGAACTTCCGTTTCGTCCGTTCTTCTTGACGGGGAAGATATTTAATGCCCAAGACTAATGCAGTAATTCCCAAAGGTACATTAATAGCAAACAGCCAGTGCCAGGAGGCTATTGACAGAATACCACTTGCTACTGAAGGTCCTGCGGCAGCCGATATTGCCACAACCATCGCATTAATTCCCATCCCTTGTCCAATTTTGTTTTTCGGATAGATATAGCGTAACTGTGCCGTATTTACACTAGTAATAGCCGATGCACTGAATCCCTGAAAGATACGGGCAATTGTTAATGTCCAGAAAGAGTCGGACAGCGCACAAATCAGTGAAGTAATACAAAACAAGCCGATTCCTGAAAGAAAAACCTTTCGGTAACCGATGATTTCTCCAAGCGAGGAGAAAGACAATAGAGATACGACGATAGCCAGCTGATAGCCATTGATGATCCATGTCGTCACAGCGGGAGAAGTCCCGAAGTCATGCGAAAGTGTAGGAAGTACGACATTGACTATATTGATATCAAGTACCGACATACAGAGGGCAAAACCGACGGAAACCACTGCCCAGATTCGTCTTGGCATTGGTAATCCGTCGGTTTCGTCTATTTGAGTTGGGTTGATTGTTTGTACCATAAAACTTATTATTCTAACACTAATTGTTGGTGCTATAAAAGTAAACAAAACAATGCTACAGCTGTTTCTGCATCCTTTGAAAAATAAGTTTTTTTAGCGCAGAACTTATCTCGCTACTTTAGAGTCCTCATGATGAATTATTTCAATCGCAGTATCCGTTGGTTGCCACTTCCCCGAAATTCCAGATAAGGAGAGAAGAGAGACTGATCGAAACGACCATCCACCAACACATCTATATAAGAAAGAATTGCATCCAGTTGAGGTTGTGATTTGATTTCCTCATACGTGTAACCTGTATAACACCATATGTTCATTCCGGTTTTCTCCTTTACTCTTTTCACAAGTAGTAGAAATGCTTCCGGATCGTAGAAAGGATCTCCTCCGGAAAACGTGACTCCATCCAGTAAAGGATTTTTTTTAATCTCCCGAATGATCTCATCAATACGGTCTTCTGTCAAGAGTTCTCCTGCTGTTGGATTCCAACTCTCCGGATTGTGGCAACCGGGACAGTGGTGAGAGCAACCGGCCAGATAAATAGAATACCGAATGCCTTCACCGTCTACAATTGTTTCCGGATAAGTACCTAATAAATGCATGCTAAGAAAAAATTAAGAACGGTAAAATGAGGAACGATGGACTGTTCCTCATTTCATTTAATTATGTTTTACTCGATCCATTTCCTCTGCCCGTTTAGCTGAGTTCCAGGAACTTAAATCCCCTGTCAGATAACCGGTGATACGACGCATACGGAGAATGCTTTCACTTTGGCAAACAGGACATTTGTCAAAGATCACCCCTTTATATCCACAATTGTGGCAAGTATCTACCGGGTGGTTGATGGAACCATAGCCAACACCTTCGTCGTGCATCACTTTGACGATCTTGACGATAGCGCGGATATTTTTCTGTGCTTCTCCATCCAGTTCCACATAAGTAATATGTCCGCCACGAGTGATGGCATGGAATGGAGCTTCACGTTTTATTTTCTCTACTATGCTGATCGGTTCTTTCACATCCACATGGAAAGAATTGACATAATAGTCACGATCTGTTACACCTTCAATCTTACCGTATTTGCGTCTGTCCATCTTGGTGAAACGTCCCGAAAGACCTTCGGCAGGTGTGGCAAGTACGGAATAGTTGAGGTTATATTTCGCTTTATATTCGTCTGCCACTTTATTCAGTTCCATGATGGCTTCGTATAACGTATCCCATGACTTCTGGCTGTGTCCATGACCTTTTCCATAAAGTGCAACCATAGCATTGTGCCCACCAATGAAACCAATACCGAGAGTACCGCTACGAAGAACGTCACCCACCTGTTCGTTAGGATTCAATGCACCGCCGCCTTTCCAAACATCGTTACCTATCATAAAAGGAAACTGACGTGCCAAAGCAGTACGTTGATATTGATAACGTTCGTAAAGCTGATCTGCTACCAGCGTAGCCATAGAATGTACGGACTCTATAAAAATCTCTTTTGCTTTCTGTTCGATAGCGTCTTTATTGCGTTCGTCATTTATCAGACTCTCGGCTTTGATGCGTGCTTCAATAGCCAAACGAGGCATATTCAGTGTAGTGAACGAGAGATTACCGCGTCCCAAAGACGACTTCTCACCGGCTACATTCTCGAATACCCGGGTACGGCAACCCATTGTTGCCAACTCATAAATGTAACGTTTCGGATCCTCTGCTTTCCACTTCTCGTTTTGGTTGAATGGTGTATCCAGAAACATAAAGTTCGGGAAGAGCGCCTTTGCGGTAGTTTGACAAGCCTTCAGTAGTAAGTCAAAGTTAGGAGTCTCATAATGTTCCTTTATTGCTTCCTCGAAGTTCTCCGTTTTCATTGCCTTCTCAAAGTCCTTTTCCGAATAAGACACCCCGTCTTTCACTTTAAAAATCTGAATCGGGAATACAGGAACCTCTCCACGTGTTCCGAGTCCTTCTATAGTTGCTTTCAGCAATTCCTCAATTACCATACGACCTTCGGCAGAAGTATCCGTACCGTAGTTGATGGAGCTGAACACTACCTGATTACCACCGCGGGAGTGCATCGTATTCAGATTATGGATAAAACCTTCCATCGCCTGATGAGTATCTTTCTGTGTCTGCTGGTAAGCTTTGTCGATGATACGGGCAAGATGTTCTTTATCTATATTGATTTGCAGGGCAGCCAGTGAAATACGTAACGTTTCACGCTCCAGTTCACTGGATTTGATAGAAGGAAGATATTCTTTAATAAGTGTCCGGATCGATTTTTCGTTTACCTGACTTCCATTCTCCATGTTTACATAGAAACTGATGAGTGACGCCAGATGTTTACGGAATGATTTGGCTACCCCTTTTGCCATGAAGAAGTCAAAAGCAGGAATAGCCTGACCACCATGTTGCTCATTCTGATTGGTCTGGAAGATAATAGTGGCTAACGTTGCATAGCTCTGAATACTTTGTGGTGTACGGATACTGCCGTTCTTAGTGCGGAACCCCCGTTCAAAGAGATCGTCCATATCATATTGGATGCAAGTCGTCGTCTTGGTAGGATAGTAATCAAGGTCATGGATATGAATATCTCCCAATAGATGTGCTTCTGCAAAACGTTTGGGTAATAGATATTTATAGGTATAGTCTTTTGTTACTTCCGAAGCGAATGTCATCATCTGTCCGGCAGGAGTATGACTACTCATATTTGCGTTACTCAGGTTCACATCGTTCTTGTCGATGGCTACAATACCATCCATTACCTGTTTCATCTGGGTTTTCTTGTCCCGTTCCGTATTCCGCCATTCACGATAGATGATATACTTTTTGGCGACTTCCGGACGAACTTTCATCAATTCCTTTTCCACTAAGTCCTGAATTTCCTCCACAGTGATGGTAGGAGACACAAACTGACTGATTACATTCATTGTGATGTCAGCAATCAATTGCTGCTCATCCCGAACACCTGTTGCACTGAATGCTTTACTAATTGCATTCTTGATCTTACTAATAGAGAAATCTTCTCTTTTACCATCCCGTTTGATGATACAAATTTCCGCGTAGTTCATAACTTTAACTCCCGAAAGTTTTAATTAAACATTGATTGATTAAAAGTAGAAATGAGCCGGAAATCGAAAAAAGAATCACTGAGCCATGACTCTATCAGCCATCTTTCCATTCTTCATTCTTCATCTTTCGTTTTTCATTTCCAAAGTTCCGGCAGGTCTTCTGACTTATCCCTCCCCCGCAGCGCCTTCCCACATCCATTGACGGATACAGTGACATTTGTGTGCGGATTCCTAGAGAATTACAGCAGCGGGTACTGTCGCTGATTTGCACAGCGTTCCCTCATGACTAAACCTCTTTTTAGTTCCGAAACCGGATACAAAGATAAAGGATAAAGTGATAGCCCGGATGACTTTTAACATTAAATTTTGGGAAACTTTTCTTTCTCTCTGATACGGAAAGTTTTCCGTTTTGGAAAACTTTTAAAAAATGATTTGGAGGAAAATATTGTATTTCTGACCTTTGTAGGTTTAAAATAGTGGTTTTGAATATAGAACTTGTGATACTGAGTGTATTTTCTTAAATACAAGCCAGTATCTTTTTTATATAAGGACCTTGTTTAAAGCACGTTCTATTTTTTAGCAGAGTAATCCTTTGATTTATACTCCAAAGTTATGAAAAAAAAACAATAAAAGAGGATTGTCCTCTTAAAAAACAGCCGATTGACACACATATACGTATGCGATGTTTATCGGTTTTGGAAGATGTATTAAATAATTTTTATGTTCCTTTTGCCCGGCAGGTGAGTGAACCTTATTCCAACCGGGAATGGAAACTGCTTGCTTCGATCATAAAACTACTGACATTCAGGATGGAGGAGAGTCTTTTAAAACCTTATTTTTCTTGTACGAATAGCAGGTGTAACTTCATTCGGCTTTTCGGTATGAAGAATTATTTCCGACTTGCTTTACCTCCGGATCATCCTTTTTGTATAGCTGCTCGTACGAATTGCCTGCATCAATTGGCTGATAAGTTGAATTGCTTTTTTGCCTGTCAGTCTACTCCTTGTTCTGTTCGTGAAGGAGCAATTCTTCGTCGGCTTAGAAGGATCTTTATCCATCAACTTCGAGTTAAATCTCAATCAGATTTATTCAAAGGTAAGCATAAACTACGGATCACAAAGGAAGAACAACAGGAATTGCAGAGACAAAAGAAGGATGAACAGCGAATGAAGCATATCAGTCTCTATCGTTATAATCCGCTTTCGCAGAAATATAAGAAAAAGAAAGAAGAGTTGCTTCAACGTATAGAAAAGGGAGAGTTGTAGGGGAGGTGTTTCTTTGAAGATTCCTAGAACTTCAAAAATACTTCCGGTAAGTAGAAAGTATCATACCAGAGTGAATTAAAAGCACTCTGGTATGATTTCTGACTAAAAATTAATTTCTATAAGAAGTAATTAGCGAGAATAGGCAAGTCCTAATTAGGGAAGACGAGATAATAGTTTGACCAGGTCAGACTTAAGTTGCTTCATGTTAGTATCCAGTTTTCTTCTTTTTATTACAGCTTCAAGCAAATCCATCTTTTGCATAATAGATACTTTGAGAAATTCATATCTTTCCTCTTCTGATTTGTTGAAGAAGTTCTCATCGGTTATGATGATAGGAATGCCAATTGCTTTCTCTTTTTTACGATAAGATTCAATTTCTTTGAAATATTTTAATTCGACAGGAGTTGGCTTTACATAAAACTCAAATAGAGCTAATTTTAAATCTTCTCCATAATCTACACTCTTTAATTTCTCCAATTTATTGTCTATACCTCTTTCCCCCCAAATATAGGAACTAACCAGATCTCCCATTTTTTTTAAATCTGGTGCTTTCAGATTTGGATCAAATCCAACTTTTAAAAAACATCCTAAAATACTATCGTCCATAATTTAATGCATATTTTTATTTAAAGGTCCTCGTTCAATTAAATTTTGTTGATACTCCCAATTCCAAGCTGCTTGTCTATTGGAAAATTGCTTTATTACATCCATCCTTTTACCTTTCATGAATGCTTTAGTATATCGTTTTTGCGGTATTTCTTGCGATGTAATGCCATTCTTCAAGAAAGTTCCATCAGTAGAATAAAGCTTATACCCCCATGTTGGTCTCTGACTTTTTAATGAATTCCCGTGTACAGCAGTTTTTACTATGTTTTCTGTTTTTGTTACCCCAACTCCTTTGGCCGCTGTCGAAATACTACGTTTCGTACCAATGCCAACTTTCATCGGCATAAACATAAGAGTTCCTTCAGCAACGGTATTCTCCCAGTTCTGCGGTTCTTTCATTTCCTGCCATGTATCCGAAACTTGTTTCGATATTGGAGTCTTTGCCAGGTATGAAATCTGAGAACCAATTGCATCTGTTGCATCTTGAATTCCTGATGAAAGATATGACCCAACTCCGTTATTATAAATATATTCAGTTTCTGAAGCCAGATCATTTATCATCTGTATGGGAGTATTCACAACAGAGGCTACGGTATTATGTACAAACTTAAATGCGTTAGTAAAGGTATTATTACCATATTCATATCTGCCAAAAGTTTGTAATAATGGGTCTCCTATTGACATTCCTGTTGGGTCTATAAATCTTATCGGGTTTCCCAAACAGTAACTATAGGGGCTACAACTATAATACTTTTCCGCCATCGGATCCACCACATGCCATCTACCTATCGCAGCATCATAATGTCTTGCTCCGTAATCATACCAATTCAGTCCGTTCTTTGTATCCAGTTCCTTACCATTATACTTATACGGTTGGATAGAAGATGTATTAGCAAACACACCTCCGAACGGATAGTAATGATTCACCTCTTCTACATTTCCATTTTGATCGGCTACCACACGATTGTTTCCTTGATAATCCTGCAAATAATAATGATACTTGTTGTCGTTCAAAGAGACAAAACCAGCTTCTGTCAATACAGTCTTAGGAGTTCTATTTTCAAAGATCACGCTACCGCAGTAATCGGTAGTAGTAGTGTTTCCTGCGATGGTATGTACAGCTCGTAGTTTTTTTCCTGCTGCATCATAGAGGTAAGAAATAGAACTTCCGCCTTCAAATTCAATACGGTCTGGTAAATTTAGGTAATTATATTGGATTTTGGTAATTTTTTTATTCAAATCTTTTATTAAATTACCGTTATCGTCGTAAATGTACTCTGTAGCCTGTTTTGAGTTGTCTTTAAATTCAAAACCATTGTTGAATGAAGGATGAACAACGAATGAAGCATATCAGTCTCTATCGTTATAATCCGCTTTCGCAGAAATATAAGAAAAAGAAAGAAGAGTTGCTTCAACGTATAGAAAAGGGAGAGTTGTAGGGGAGGTGTTTCTTTGAAGATTCCTAGAACTTCAAAAATACTTCCGGTAAGTAGAAAGTATCATACCAGAGTGAATTAAAAGCACTCTGGTATGATTTCTGACTAAAAATTAATTTCTATAAGAAGTAATTAGCGAGAATAGACAAGTCCTAATTAGGGAAGACGAGATAATAGTTTGACTAGGTCAGACTTAAGTTGCTTCATGTTAGTATCCAGTTTTCTTCTTTTTATTACAGCTTCAAGCAAATCCATCTTTTGCATAATAGATACCTTGAGAAATTCATATCTTTCCTCTTCTGATTTGTTGAAGAAGTTCTCATCGGTTATGATGATAGGAATGCCAATTGCTTTCTCTTTTTTACGATAAGATTCAATTTCTTTCAGATGTTGTCTGAGACAAGGAATTGGATCTACATAAAATTCAAAAAGAATCAAATTCATGTCGCTTCCATAGTCTTCACGTTTTAATAGGGCTAGTTTGTTGTTAATTCCTTTCTCTCCCCATATATAACTACAAAACAAATCATCTTTTTTGTCTTTTGTTTTTCTTATTAAATCTGTGTCTGATGCTTCATAACCTCCTGATGAAGTGAAGCATCCTAAAATGTTAGTTTTATCCATAACTTAATGCATATTTTTATTTAAAGGTCCTTGTTCGATTAAATTTTGTTGATATTCCCAATTCCAAGCTGCCTGTCTGTTGGGGAATAGCTCTATAGTTTTCATTTTTTTATTTTCCATGAATGCTTTAGTATATCGTTTTTGCGGTATTTCTTGCGATGTAATGCCATTCTTCAAGAAAGTTCCATCAGTAGAATAAAGCTTATACCCCCATGTTGGTCTCTGACTTTTTAATGAATTCCCGTGTACAGCAGTTTTTACTATGTTTTCTGTTTTTGTTACCCCAACTCCTTTGGCCGCTGTCGAAATACTACGTTTCGTACCAATGCCAACTTTCATCGGCATAAACATAAGAGTTCCTTCAGCAACGGTATTCTCCCAGTTCTGCGGTTCTTTCATTTCCTGCCATGTATCCGAAACTTGTTTCGATATTGGAGTCTTTGCCAGGTATGAAATCTGAGAACCAATTGCATCTGTTGCATCTTGAATTCCTGATGAAAGATATGACCCAACTCCGTTATTATAAATATATTCAGTTTCTGAAGCCAGATCATTTATCATCTGTATGGGAGTATTCACAACAGAGGCTACGGTATTATGTACAAACTTAAATGCGTTAGTAAAGGTATTATTACCATATTCATATCTGCCAAAAGTTTGTAATAATGGGTCTCCTATTGACATTCCTGTTGGGTCTATAAATCTTATCGGATTTCCCAAACAGTAACTATAGGGGCTACAACTATAGCACTTTTCCGCCATCGGATCCACCACATGCCATCTACCTATCGCTGCATCATAATGTCTTGCTCCGTAATCATACCAATTCAGTCCGTTCTTTGTATCCAGTTCCTTACCATTATACTTATACAATTGGATAGAAGATGTATTAGCAAACACACCTCCGAACGGATAGTAATGATTCACCTCTTCTACATTTCCATTTTGATCGGCTACCACACGATTGTTTCCTTGATAATCCTGCAAATAATAATGATACTTGTTGTCGTTCAACGAGACGAATCCGGCTTCTGTCAATACAGTCTTAGGAGTTCCATTTTCAAAGATCACGCTACCGCAGTAATCGGTAGTAGTAGTATTTCCTGCGATGGTATGTACAGCACGTAGTTTTTTCCCTGCTGCATCATAGAGGTAAGAAATAGAACTTCCGCCTTCAAATTCAATACGGTCTGGTAAATTTAGGTAATTATATTGGATTTTGGTAATTTTTTTATTCAAATCTTTTATTAAATTACCGTTATCGTCGTAAATGTACTCTGTAGCCTGTTTTGAGTTGTCTTTAAATTCAAAACCATTGTTGAATGCTGATGTTGTTACGGCGTCGTTTACACTTAACAGTTGGTTACCATTGAGGGTGATAGCCAGGTTATCTATCAGACCGTATCCGCTGGCAGAAGTCTGTCCGTAACGTTTGAGCCCCAGAATATTTCCGTTCTTGTCGTAACCGGTTATTTGTTCGTCGTAATAGTTAGGCTTTGGAGAGAGAGTTTCCCCTTCGGCATAAGTTGCATTTTTCAATCTGGACAATGGATCGTACTCGAAACGATAACCGCGGGTGACTGTTTCATTGCCGGCTTTCCATGTCATACTGCTGATGTTACCGTTATAACATGGAGTGCCTTTACCATCCGTATAATAGAGGCGTTGAGAGAATAAAGGACTTTGAGTGGAGATCGTCCATCCACGTAAGTTGTACTGATTAGTGGTGGTGAGAGATTTACTTCCTCCACTTCTTGTAACACTGGTGAGTCGGCCTAATTCGTCATAATTGTAAGAAAGAGTGGCAGATACAGAGTTATTGATTCGGTGAGCATTTGTCAGCAATCGCCCGCTATGGTCATATGTCATAGTCTGTGTAAATGAGATCTGATCTACACCGTTGTGACTAGCTAGTACCTTCCCGTTAAAATCATATTTAAACTTCTGGACATATACTTTTCCGATTCGAGTATTGCATTCCTTAATTCTGGTACATTTCCGATATCGTCTAGTACATATTCATTTTTACATGAAATCAATGCTAAAACCAGACTTAGTAATATGAATTTATATTTTTTTCATAACTAACAGTTTTTTCTATATCTCATCCTTAGAAGTTAAACCATGAAAGATTGTCAAGGTTTCTAGAATGTTTATAGTGAATAGAAAGTTTCATACCAGAGTGGATTAGAAATACTCTGGTATGAATTCTTGCTGCAAAACTAATTTCTATCACTAGAAATCAACAGGTACAAATCTTCTTTTTTATCCATTATAATAAATTTTTTTTTGAAGTCCTTCGTTTGAGTCTGCTTCTCAGACAGAACAGCTAAAAACGCTATTGGACCAATCTTTATATATTTATCGAATTTATAATAATAAATATAAAACTCAAAATTATCGTCATGATAGGCTATTTGCTCGCTACCGGATATTCCGTATTTCCCTAAAACTTTAATATTACGCTTTAGTTCTTGCCATTCTTCCGGGTTCAATCCGGGTATATTCTGTACAGTATCAACATCTGCTTGCCAGTTCGGATTGAAACGTCCTTCCCGTATAGAATCATTTGGATCATAATTCAATGTTGAGTAAATTAAACCAATTTTCTCCAATCTTAGATTTCCGAACTCGGCATAACACCTACCAGAATAAGCAGGTAACACTTCTATCTTTTTCATATACTTCTCCGATTCGAGTATTGCATTCCTTAATTCTGGTATATTCTCGATGTCGTCTAGCACATATTCATTTTTACATGAAATCAATACTAAAACTAAACTTAGTAATATGAATTTACATATTTGCATAACTAACTATTTTTCTGTATCCCATCCTTGGGAGTTAAACAATGAAAGATTATCAAGGTTTCTAGAATGTTTCTATTAAGACTGTGGTATTCGGTTGTTTGCAGTACATAAATTTTACCCTGATGCAAATTATCTATGATTAATTAATATCAGGGTAAAATTTATTATATATGTGGAATAAAAATAATTAAGAACATGTAGTGTATAAATCAGCACATTGCATTTCCGGAGGCATCCATCCTATATATGTTTTACCATGGAGTATTCTTTTTACTTTCAACCAATCGCCACAACAGTCTATAACTGTATACATATCGTTATCATACTCCTTTATAGTACTTTGCACTTTCGATTTTTCATTAGGTAAACTATATAGTTTTAGTCCTCCATTATATGCCCTTGAATATACTCCAATATGACTATTAATATTAATCCAGCCATTAGGATATACTGAGTCAATGGTAGAAGCCTTTACATAGAGCATTTTTCCTTTTTTCTTTAATATTTTAAAGTGAATATACGCTTCATTTTCAAAATTATGTTTCAAATATTGAATTACCTTGCCACCAGGCTTATCATATAATAATATTGAGTCCTTGTATTCAATATCTATAAAAGCAGCAGAATTACACAAACATTCTTTACTAATAGTTTGAGAATTTCCAATAATTGCGTACACTAAAATAACGATAAATGAAAATATTTTCTTCATAATTCTTAGTAGATTACCTTTTTGTTAATGATATTTACACCCGTCACAGGACCTGTTACTCCTTGTAATGGAACTTTTTCAATATTACTTCTTGAAACCCTTACTTTAAAGTTTTGAGTCCCCGACATTACACCGTTAAATCTATTCCAATCTTTTGGAGATATCAATAAACATCCTTTAGAGATAGCCCATCCGTCTCCCACTCCTGCAAATCCATTGCTATTTGTGCTATGGATAAAAATCTGATCCTTATATCCTTCTCCATTTGCACTAATTTGATTAGGAACATTCGGATTGATTTGTCCATCTAATGTACGAATAGCTCCTCTGTGGTTTAAAACCCAATTAGATTTTAGTGATCCACTTTTACCTATTACATCGTAATTTCCATCATAGATACCTTCATCAATTGCCCCTAAAACCTTTGCATCTGACGACATAGAATACCCAGTGAAATTATGAATATCATCCGGTCCATTAGCACCATATACAGTTACTTGTGCTGTGATAGCTCCTTCTCCATTTATGTATCCACTTTTACCATTTTTCGTTCCAAAAGTTTCTTGTCTTGAACCTTTAAAATCAACAACCGTTTTCCCTAAATATGTTTCACTGGGTTTAGTAGTTACCTGCGAAGTAGCGTCCGGGTCCCAATAAATTCTTTTTGATTTATCTTCCACCCAATCATCTAATTTACCATCTAAATCAACGCGATTTACAGGACTATTACTTGCATAAGTGTATGTAGAAACTGTATATCGATTTTCATTCAGGATCCACCACATGCCACCTTCCTATTGCTGCATCATAATGTCTCGCGCCATAATCATACCAATTTAGTCCATTCTTCTGATCTAGCTCTTTCCCATTATATTTGTAAGGTTGAACACTATTCGCAGACGTAAACGTTCCCCCGAATGGATAATAAACATTTGTCTCTTCCACAATCCCATCCTTATCCGCCACAACACGAATATTCCCCTGATGGTCATTTAAGTAAAAATGGTATTTTTTATCCGGGAAACTAACATACCCCGCCTCATTGAGCAACATCTTCAACGCCCCGTTCTCATAGACCACATTACCACAATAATCCATTGTCAAGGTAGTAGTGCCAATTTTATGAACTGTACGGAGCTTTGTTCCATCCATTTCATAGTCATATTTAATACTATTACCATTTGCAAATGTTATCTGGTCTGACAAATTTAAACAGTTATACCCAATATTGCTAATATTTTTGTTTAAATCTTTAGTTATATTGCCGTTTTTGTCATAAACGTATTCAATTGTCTGGTTTGTCCCATCCTTAAATTCAGTTCCATTGCCATATACTGAGTTTGTAGAAGCATCTTTTACTGCTTGCAATTGATTACCATTGTAAGTCAAAGTCAAATTATCAATCAATCCGTAAGTGCTGGCAGCAGTCTGTCCGTAACGCTGTAATCCCAGAATGTTCCCCATCTTGTCATACCCTGTAATCTGTTCGTTAAATCGGTTACTATTATTAGCCAGATTGTTTCCTTCTCCATATGTTGCATTCTTTAGCCTTGAAAGTCCGTCATACGTAAAACGATACCCCCTTTCTACAGTTTCAGCTCCGGACTTCCAGGACATGCTGCTGATATTTCCATTGTAACATGGAGTATTTCCGGCCACATTCTCCTGATAATTAATAGTCTGATTAAACAACGAACCTGTGATACTTTTTGTCCAGGAACGTAGGTTATGCGTATACTCTGTTTTCAGTTTTGCGTTCCCGTTCCGGCTATTTGATTTCAGTCGTCCTACTTCATCATAGGCATTGTCTACTAGTGTTACTGCTGTGGCATTATTCAGTTGATACATTGTTTTTAGCAATCGCTCGGCGTTATCATAGGTATAGGTATAAACTTCCATTTGTGTATCCTTTCCTGAGGCTGTATGAACTTTTTTCACGTGCAACGGATTTCCGGTAAAGCTATATGCTGTATATACTTTTTCTGTTCCTCCCAAATGATTCTCTGCTTTCGCTTGTATCACACGTCCCCGGTAATCATAATACAATACAGAATTCAGAAACGAGGCAGAAGCTGTACCGTCAGCCGGTAGCTGTGCTACTAATGTGCCGGTCAATAAGCCTTTGCTGTCCTCATAGCGTATTCCGAATCCTTGTACCACTTCATATTTCATGTCCGCATTTATAGCATCCGGAATTCCGTTATATCCCATGAAATCGTAATTATCATAATAGTTCACCGTCAATATAACAGGAGTAGTTAATGAAATTCCCGACACGATGTATCCCTTCGTAATGTTCGTTGCATTTGAGCGCATTCCTTGTATGCATACATCGCTAAGAGGATTGTCGGAGTAGTTGAGATTATTTTTGCAAATTCCGGTTAATGCCGGGCGTCCCAGGGCATCGGGAATGGAAAAGAGCCATTCTCCTTTTAGACGAAGTTCGCCATCCTGAACAAATATTTGTCGGTCGGAACGGTCATACACATAATAAGTCCAGTCGCAGCCGGGGAGCTTTTTACTGATACAGCGGCCACGTGAATCATATTTATATAAGTAAGCGAAGTTTGCGATTGAGGTTAAAGTCGTCTCATTCCAAGTACCGTCAGCGTTTAAAGAATCGGACACAGATGGCGGAAGGATAAAGCAGATATTCCCAATAAAAGTAACATCAAATAATCAAATAGCACAGATATCCTATCTGAGTAGAAGATTGCATATGCTCCAAAAAAATAACAATATGATTGCATTATTATTTGATAAGAATTTAAATAAAATGTCCGAATGATACCTTCTGTCTTTATCGGTTGTTTGGGTGAACGTATATAAGGATATAGATAACTCATCATTCCACCTATCATTGTAATTGCCCAAAAGATCAAAAAAATGACTTGAGTGGTAGATGTCAGATAAGGAATCTTATATATATATAGGGTAAAAACACACGGTAGGCAATCATTAAAATGCTACCCCATAAAGCTGTTTTTTCAAATATTGCTATAAAAAGATATCTCATATATTTATGTGTTTGTAGGTTGTTTTATCTTATAAATATCTGTATATTATTTATTTATAAAGTTTATGATTAGCCATTTTAAGTCCATAATGGACTCCTCCTAAAAATAACATGAGATAAAGATATGGGGAATAATATATATATAGGTCAAAGAATGTGTAAAAGAAGAAGTACCATATGAATATAAATTCTATTATACTATATGAATTAAGATATAGTTTTTCTTTAAACTTTTTCCCTTGATTATTAATTGAATATTTAATGTTGAAAAGCTTTATTATATTTGCAATCCCTATTGGGATGACTCCTAATGCAGCGATTGTTCTAATCACTAGTTGTCCGGGGATTAGGAGGATATAATCGATAAAAATAGCAATAATAATCACTATGCAATATAAAGGTAATGTCATTTTATCTGCAATCATCAAAAATCTTTTTTTCATTTCTTGTACTTTTAAAGTTAATTCACAACTGTGTCTTGATTTGAACACAGTTGTGAATCTTATGGGTATTATTTAATTGCTTTTTAGCCTATTTGAATATCTGTTAGTTGTAATTGCGATCCTATATCCTATGAATAATCCTGATAGAATCATCATTAAATAATTAGGCCATAAATAAACTTTTGGTAGATAAACATAAATTAAAAGACAAATGTAAAACGAATTCTCTATGAAATTGTATGACTCTCTAACTTTAGGATTGATTTTCATGACCAATCTTTTAGGATATATACTAGGATATTTTTTATCCAATATAAAACCTGTGATTTCAATCATCAACATTATCCATATCATTATTTTAAGAGTGAATAAATAAGGAGAGTCAAATATATATAGGTAGAAACTATGATAAGCAATTGTTAAAAAACAAGCTAGTAAACATGTTTTTCTATATATCGTAATAAAAATCAATTTCACTCCGTTGATTGTGGCTTTATATTCTGTCTTTTTTTTCATGAGTATTGTACAAATGTCCTGATAATCAGTTATCATGAAGATAATTTATATCAGGACAATGTTTGAAGTTATTTCTTAATCTTGCTTTCTTGTTCTTTGCGATGTACTTTTTTCATAAAACTAGTAGCAGATAAAGCTGCTCCACTACCAGTCCATAACCCTAATAATAGAAAAAATAAGTATCCGAAAAGTACGTTAAAATCAATGTCGAAACAACGCATTATAACCATAACTAATAGATCTCCAAAGAATAGAATATGGTAGACCTATAATACAAATTACAAGAATTAATGGAAATATAGGATGTCGTAGTGGACTAGGTATATATTCTTTAAAGAATATATAAAAGACCAAATGTACGATACATATCAAATATACAAGATTTTGCATGTGTCCTATATATTTATCAGCTTTTGTTGAATACTTCATCTAACCTATTTATTATTAATATTGATATGTAACTATCTTGGTAATGAATTTTTCTTATACTTATTTTTGTAATATATATCTGCAATATTTGCAATCCTATGTCCATAATAGATACCGAAAATCATTATCATGATATACATGAATATAGGTGATATTTTATCTAAGCGAAGTATTAGGTAAAAGAAAAAATACCATACAAATATTTTTTCGATAATATCGTAAGAATTGAGATAAAACCACTCTTTTAAATTTTGTCCTTGATGGTTGAATGATGTTTTTTTGCAAACTGGTCTTGCAAGACCACCAACTACCATTAGAATTGCGCCTATTAGTAGTATAATTCTTATCACAAATATGTATGGAATTAAATACAGATAATCTCTGAAAATAGACATACATAACATTATGAAGCACATAGGCATTGTTATTTTGCCAGCAATTTTAAAAAGCAATTTTCTCATACTTTTATTATTTTATAAGCCAATTTATCATTTTATACATCAGATTTTCTTCCAATGCATTTTGCTTTGGAGACTTTTCTGGATTTTGATTAGATTTAAGTTATTCCCTTTTTTGTTTTTTCTATCTCACTATAGACTTTGACAATTAAAAAGTCCTGATTCTCAGAATCTATAAATTTTGAGGATCAGGACTATAATATTATTTGTTTTTCCTTTTATCTTTGTATTGTTCAGCTTTTATAGCTGCTTTATATCCAAGGAATAAGCCTAATAAAAGCAACATTAAGTAATTAAATAGCACAGATTTTCGATCTAAAAAGAAAATCATATATACTATAAAATAATAACAGTATGCTTGTACTATTATTTGATAAGATTTTAAATAGAATGTTTTAATAAAACTATCTTTTAATATCTTTTCTTTGGGATGTATGTAAGAAAACAGGTAATTACATATTATGCCTACTATAACAAATAACCACAAGAGTATAAACATTATCCTGATGGCTGAAATTAGATAAGGAATACTTGATAAATAAGGATATAAAATACAATAAACAATCATCAAAATGCTCCCTGTGACGGCTGTATTCTTGTACATTGATATAAAAAAACGTTTCATATATTTTTTATTTATTTATTATCCAATTTATAATTCTTTCAAGGAAATCCGGGTTATTTCTATTTTTTTCTTCAACTTTATTGATATGTGACTCATAAGCATCTTGTGTTGGATCAGGGTTCGTTAGTTCCAAATTTACCCTTTCTGCTCCTGCAATAGTAAGTCCTATTGTAAAAAAAGCAGTTTTCTTTCCCCCATCTTTCGGATCTCTTTTTGGTGCTGGATCTCCATTAGGCATATTCCCAGAAATATTAGTATCGATGCTTTTGGCTATATTAGCCTGATTCCGATCCAATCCTTCCTTATTTCTTCTATCTCTTTTTCTTTGATGATCGTACTCAGGACTAAATGCTTTTTGCGTTAGGGCATACATTGTTATAACTTCGAACTTGGCAAAGTTATAAGTCCTCTTTACTTCTTTTTTTAGATCATATATCCCTTTATCGATTGATTTTCCTATTTCGTTTGCAACTAGATCTATATCTTTTTCTAGTGATTGCATATAAGGAGTAAAAAAGGGTATTGGTACAGTTCTTGGAACCACGACTACCCCTTGTTTACCATCCGGGTCGATCAGCTTCATAGGATTATTCAAACAGTAATTATACGGACTTAACCCATAGCACTTTTCCGCCATCGGATCCACCACATGCCATCTACCTATCGCTGCATCATAATGTCTTGCTCCGTAATCATACCAATTCAGTCCGTTCTTTGTATCCAGTTCCTTACCATTATACTTATACGGTTGGATAGAAGATGTATTAGCAAACACACCTCCGAACGGATAGTAATGATTCACCTCTTCTACATTTCCATTTTGATCGGCTACCACACGATTGTTTCCTTGATAATCCTGCAAATAATAATGATACTTGTTGTCGCTCAACGAGACGAATCCGGCTTCTGTCAATACAGTCTTAGGAGTTCCATTTTCAAAGATCACGCTACCGCAGTAATCGGTAGTAGTAGTGTTTCCTGCGATGGTATGTACAGCTCGTAGTTTTTTTCCTGCTGCATCATAGAGGTAAGAAATAGAACTTCCGCCTTCAAATTCAATACGGTCTGGTAAATTTAGGTAATTATATTGGATTTTGATAATTTTTTTATTCAAATCTTTTATTAAATTACCGTTATCGTCGTAAATGTACTCTGTAGCCTGTTTTGAGTTGTCTTTAAATTCAAAACCATTGTTGAATGAAGGATGAGCAATGAATGAAACATATCAGTCTCTATCGTTATAATCCGCTTTCACAGAAATATAAGAAAAAGAAAGAAGAGTTGCTTTAACGTATAGAAAAAGGAGAGTTGTAGGGGAAGTGTTTCTTTGAAGATTTCTAGAACTTCAAAAATACTTCCGATAAGTAGAAAGTATCATACCAGAGTGAATTAAAAGCACTCTGGTATGATTTTTTGCACCAAAACTAATTTCTATCACTAGAAATCAACAGGTACAAATCTTCTTTTTTATCCATTATAATAAATTTTTTTTTGAAGTCCTTCGTTTGAGTCTGTTTCTCAGACAAAACAGCTAAAAATGCTCTTGGACCAATTACTTTATATTTATCAAGTTTGTATAGATAAACATAAAATTCAAATTTGTCGTCATGATAGGCTATTTGCTCGCTAAAGTATATTCCGTATTTTCCTAAAACTTTAAGATTACACTTTAGTTCTCTCCATTCTTCCTGATTCAATCCGGGTATATTCTGTACAGTATCAACATCTGCTTGCCAGTTAGGATTGAGATGTCCTTCTTGTATAGAATCATTTGGATCATAATTCAATATCGAATAAAGTAGGCCTATTTTTCCAAAATGTAAATTTCCGAACTCGGCATAATACCTACCAGAATAAGCAGGTAACACTTCTATCTTTTTCATATACTTCTCCGATTCGAGTATTTCATTTCTTAATTCTGGTACATTCTCGATGTCGTCTAGCACATATTCATTTTTACATGAAATCAATACTAAAACCAGACTTAGTAATATGAATTTATATTTTTTCATAACTAACTATTTTTTTTGTATCCCATCCTTGGGAGTTATACTATGAAAGATTACCCTAGTTTCTAAAATATTTCTAGTGAATAGAAGTATCATACCAGAGTGAGTTAGAAATATTCTGGTATGAATTCTAACTAAAACACTAACTTCTATCAGCAGAATATAGAAAATATAAATCGTCTTTTCTATTCTTTATTAATAAAATGACTTTATAAGGCTTCTGCCTAAGTCCATTATTCAGAAAAAGTAGTTAAATAAATTATGGGATCAACTCTTCCTTATATTTATAAATTAATTATGTTAAAAGCTTATGATTAGCGATTTTGACTCCATAATAAATTCCTCCTATTAATAATATTAAATAAGTATATAAATTAGAATACGTGTATAGCTCACAAATAACATAGAAAAAGAAATACCATTTAAATAAAGTTTCTATGATGATGTATGAATTGAGAAATAATATCTCTTTTAGCTTTTTTCCTTGCTTATTTATTAAATGTTTTATATAGAATAGATTTATTATATTTCCTATTCCGATAGGAAATATTCCTAGTAATATGGAAATATCTCTTATTATCTGATAGCCAGGAAATATAAATGCGTAATCATAACATAACGCAATACAGATAACTACACAATATAGTGGTAGAATTATTTTGTCAATAAAAATCAAGTTTTTTTTCATTTGTTTTTTTTTATAGGTTTATTCCCAGCTACATATTTTGAAACGTAGCTGGGAATATGTTAATTAAACCAAACGGGTATTATCTAATTGTTTCTTTAATTTATTAGAAAAATGACTTGCTTTTATTGTTATCCAATATCCCACTAATAATCCTGATAAAATCATTATTAAATAGTTTGGCCATATATAATGCTTAGGGAGAAAAAGGTAAATAGTAAGACTGTAACAATATAATCTTACCATAAAATAATATGGTTCCCTAATCTTAGGATTGACTTCTGGTAATAGACTTTTGGGATATAGATGAGGATATTTTAGATTTAATATCAAGCCCGTAAATTCTATTATAGCTATTGCCAATTGTGCTATTTGGATAAAGAATATATAAGGAAGATCACATATATCAAAATAGAATATATGATAAGCAATTATTAGAAAACATGCTAGTAAATATGTTTTTCTAAATATCGTTATAAAAATCAATTTCATAATACTATTATTTAATTATTCAAAGATGGAATTAAACCATTTGATTAATTTGTTTTGAGTTTTTGACTCAGGTAAAACAATATCTCAAATATAGTATTTATTTCATCGAATAGAGATATTTATTTTTATGAATAAAAAAGTAGGGGGTATAATTAATGATACCCCCTATCTAGTCAAGACAAATTAATAATCAATCTTGTTTATACTTATTCTTATAATATATGTCTGCAATATTTGCAATTCTATGTCCATAGTAAATTCCAAAAATTAGTATCATAATATAAGAAAATACAATCGAAACCCTATCAAGTCTTAGTAAGATATAAATGCAGATATACCAACTGAAGATGTTTTCAATAATGTTATAAGAATTAAAGTAGAAATATTCTTTCAGATTTTTTCCCCGATGACTAAAACTTTTTGGGGTATATGGTTTCATTATAGCTCCAATAACCATTGTTATTGCGCATATAAGTAGTATGATTCTTACTACAAATATGTATGGCAACATATATAAATAATCTCTGAATAATGACATGCATATCATTATGAAACACATTGGCATTATTAATTTACCAACAAATTTGAAAAAGGCATCTTTCATATTCTTATTTTTTATATAACCATTGTATTAAATTATCAATAAAATTTCTTTTTTGGGGGCTTTGCTGTGAAGACTGTTCTGAATTTTGTATGGATTTTAATTGTTCCAATTTAGCTTCATGAGCATCTTTACTTGGATCTGGATTTGTTAGTTGAACTCCAATTTCTGTACCAAAAGTAACTCCAAGTCCCCAAGTTCTTACTTTTCCCCAATATTTCGGATCTTTTTTAGGTAATGGATCTCCACTAGGTGTTGTAGCAGTAATATTGTTTTCGATGCTTTTTGCTATATTAGCCTGATTCCGATCCAATCCTTCCTTATTTCTTCTATCTCTTTTTCTTTGATGATCGTATTCAGGACTAAATGCTTTTTGCGTTAGAGCATACATTGTTATAACTTCGAATTTGGCAAAGTTATAAGTCCTCTTTACTTCTTTTTTTAGATCATATATCCCTTTATCGATTGATTTTCCTATTTCGTTTGCAACTAGATCTATATCTTTTTCTAGTGATTGCATATAAGGAGTAAAAAAGGGTATTGGTACAGTTCTTGGAACCACGACTACCCCTTGTTTACCATCCGGGTCGATCAGCTTCATAGGATTATTCAAACAGTAATTATACGGACTTAACCCATAGCACTTTTCTGCCATCGGATCCACCACATGCCATCTACCTATCGCTGCATCATACTGTCTTGCTCCGTAATCATACCAATTCAGTCCGTTCTTTGTATCCAGTTCCTTACCATTATACTTATACGGTTGGATAGAAGATGTATTAGCAAACACACCTCCGAAAGGATAGTAATGATTCACCTCTTCTACATTTCCATTTTGATCGGCTACCACACGATTGTTTCCTTGATAATCCTGCAAATAATAATGATACTTGTTGTCGCTCAACGAGACGAATCCGGCTTCTGTCAATACAGTCTTAGGAGTTCCATTTTCAAAGATCACGCTACCGCAGTAATCGGTAGTAGTAGTATTTCCTGCGATGGTATGTACAGCACGTAGTTTTTTCCCTGCTGCATCATAGAGGTAAGAAATAGAACTTCCGCCTTCAAATTCAATACGGTCTGGTAAATTTAGGTAATTATATTGGATTTTGGTGATTTTTTTATTCAAATCTTTTATTAAATTACCGTTATCGTCGTAAATGTACTCTGTAGCCTGTTTTGAGTTGTCTTTAAATTCAAAACCATTGTTGAATGCTGATGTTGTTACGGCGTCGTTTACACTTAACAGTTGGTTACCATTGAGTGTGATAGCCAGGTTATCTATCAGACCGTATCCGCTGGCAGAAGTCTGTCCGTAACGTTTGAGCCCCAGAATATTTCCGTTCTTGTCGTAACCGGTTATTTGTTCGTCGTAATAGTTAGGCTTTGGAGAGAGAGTTTCCCCTTCGGCATAAGTTGCATTTTTCAATCTGGACAATGGATCGTACTCAAAACGATAACCGCGGGTGACTGTTTCATTGCCGGCTTTCCATGTCATACTGCTGATGTTACCGTTATAACATGGAGTGCCTTTACCATCCGTATAATAGAGGCGTTGAGAGAATAAAGGACTTTGAGTGGAGATCGTCCATCCACGTAAGTTGTACTGATTAGTGGTGGTGAGAGATTTACTTCCTCCACTTCTTGTAACACTGGTGAGTCGGCCTAATTCGTCATAATTGTAAGAAAGAGTGGCAGATACAGAGTTATTGATTCGGTGAGCATTTGTCAGCAATCGCCCGCTATGGTCATATGTCATAGTCTGTGTAAATGAGATCTGATCTACACCGTTGTGACTAGCTAGTACCTTCCCGTTAAAATCATATTTAAACTTCTGGACATATACTTTTCCGTTGATATCTGTGCTACGGGTTTGTACCGGACGTTGATAATAGTCATAATAAGTACTGGTGTATAACAATTGGTTTGTACCTAATACACGAGATATCATTCCGGTTTGCTGACCTTTGCATTTCAGCAGTTCAGTGTCATCACTACAGCGGAGACCATATTGCGTATCTTCCACGTAATTATAGGCTGTGGTAAATTGTGCATTCACCCTTTTATAATCATACGTGTCATAGTAGATTACTTCCTGCATTTCAAGGTTGGACTTATTGATATAATATTCGATGGTATAGCCGTAAAAGGAATTAGAGTTTTTTGCATCAAAATTGATCATCATATAATGAATGTTTGGCTGCTCGGCACCGTTATAAATAGCAGTTAATACTTTTCTTCCAAGTTGGTCATAGAAGAAACATTTCCACTTGTTTTGTGCCTTCATTCCCGCATCCTGAGTTAGCAATAACCGTCCTTTTTTATCATATACATAGTTTACCCATTTTGCACCCGGCATCTTTTTGGCGGAGTAATTGTTTAGTCCGTCGTAGCGATATTGGTAAGTGTATAAATCCAATACTTTTTGTAATCCGAGAGTCTGTAGCTTTTCGATAGCCAGAGGTGGCAGTACGAAACAGAGGTTACCGAAATCATCGTATGCCTGATAAGTATCCAAAGTATCGTTCCCATTGATGGAGCGAGACAGAATTTCCTGACCTAGTTTATCAGTATAAATATACGTCAGGTGTCCGTCTTCGTCTTTATTTTCGGTCACAGTTAGTTCGCCTGTTGCATAATAGCCTTTCTGGGAAAGCTGAGGATTTGCTTTAGTTCCGGTTACGGCGAACAGACGGCAACGTGCAGCAGATGTATTGGTCAGGTAGTTTGTCTTTTCACTATGTCCGGTGGTGTGCCAACTGCTTCCGGGATTATACTTTTCAATCATCCGATTCAACGGAGAATCATCGTACATCGACTTTTCATAAGCGTATGCATCATTGTATTGGTTTTGGGCATACTGACGAACTTTCTGTGTGGACAGAAACGCTCCTTTAATAGGACTCACTACAGAAAGCCAAGTACAACTATCCCGATACATCCGGTCATATTCTTTCGCATTGACGATGTCTTTCATATTTGGACTAGCCCCGTATTGCACAGTCTGCTCCGTTCTTCCAAAGACATCGGCATACACTATGTTTTGACTGGCATACTTCGGATTCTTCATTTCTACCATAGAAGGCATATAGGCAATAGGTTTTATGGTAGTGATGTAATTTCTGCTCTCATCCACTTGACGTATCGGTTTTCTTCCTGTCACGTTCAAATCTGTTAAATAAGAAGCTCCGCTTGTAGTGCAATAATAAATACCGGGGGATAAACGGTCTTCGTTTAGACATTGTATGTATTCTTCATTATCGGCTTTCCGGATCAGATGATGGCTTGCGTCATATAATGTTATTGTAGTAGGATTATTACCTTTTGGGGTCCATATAGGAACTTCTATGGCAATATCCATTGTATCTTTAATTTCAAAACGATGAAAAATCGTTTCAGTAAAAGCATGGCTGTATTTGTGAGTATAACGCAGACTATCCGTATAAGCTCCCATTTCGTACGGTTGTTCCCAACTACTTCCTATGTTGTTTACAACACATTTTACGTCTAGTCCGGCTTGAGCACATACCTCCCCTTTGTAATTTACCTGAATATAATATTCTCCCGCTTTCAACTTGACTTCTTTTATTTGTGGTACGCCTGTTTCTGTCAAAGGAAACGATTCGCTGGTTTCCGAAAGACCACTTACGGATATGATAGGTTTCATGGCTGCGGGACCTTTATGAACGATACTAACGAGACTTAATTCTTTTAGTTTGAGTTTATAATAAACGATTGTTTTCCCAAACATACCGGGCAATACATCATTGTGAGTCCCGTTAACGAAAGTTCCTAAATCAATGGCATTGGTACGGCTGCATCCGATGGCTGAGAAATAAAGATTCGTAGTCAGCAGACCGTTACTGCTCCGACCTCCTTCACAGAAAAGAGCGTACTCTCCCGGGTCAAGAGATCGAAAAATAAGTGGACACTGGCTAGGTATCTTGGTGAGATCTTCATCATACGTAAGGTCAAACATATTTTCGTATGTTATTGCAGTTTGAGCCTTTCCGCTGTTTGTGGCTCCATCGATGATCTTTGCCGGCTGTGTGCTGTTCAGTGGTTTGTATACAAGAAACATTTGGCTGGATGAAAGCCTTGATCCCATTGCATTGGCCATAAATAAGGTTGAATGATTACCGATTGTAAAGGTGTAAATGATATCATTGGAAGGATCTGCATATACATTAGTTGCTCTTTCCGTATCAAAAGTATGATGGATGGCTTTCGTAGCCTCATTCATATCTATGTTGAATCTCACTCCCCCTTCCGAAGGAGGTGTGCCTTGCCCGTTGGCTATATTGACAATTGCCACCAAGCATATTATAAAAACTAAATATCTTTTCATATTGAATTTCATTTTATTATTTCGTGTAATGATAATTATTGTATTCCATCAGCTGAAGTTTCCCGTTCTCTTCTAGGCGATACGTTTTGTTTAGGCGTCCACTTCGGTCATATTGGTAAAAGGACTCACGTTTGGTAGGATCAGAAAGATGTTTTACTCCTATTTGAGGTTTATATTCATACAGTGTGATATGTGCATTCGGCAGTTTCTCGCGTAAATCTTCCAGTTTAGGTTTGTCGAAGTAGTTCATTGAATATTCCTCCGGTTTCATGCCCAATGCCTCCTTTATGTCCTCATAGGTAGATCCTTTTATTTCGGCGGCTACCTGTGTAGGCGAATCCCATATATAGTTGGTTTCTTCTTTACCTCGATTAATGCTATACGTGATAATATTGCCGTATCGATCATAATTGTGATAGGTTTCAATACTCTGCTCGTATTTTAATGCTACACTAATGTCAGTGAAGTTTGTGTTTTCAGGGAGTGGCTCAGGTAGTTTAAATGTTAGCAGGTTTATCTTCTGAAGCCCGCAACCCTCGAATGAGTTATACATAAACTGAATAAGATCAACTATTTTTCGTTCACTTTCTCCAACTTTCTTAAGATATTTGATAACAGCGATAGGCTCTTCTATCCTGTTTTCATTGACTAACCTATTGTAATTATTTTCAGGATACAAACCTTTCTGTTCTCCCGGATGTACATACTTCAAATACACATGATCTCCGTTACTATTCACCGTCTCTTTTTGTGTAACAATCCCTTTGTCATTATATTCAAAATTATGAATCACTGTTACCCCGTTTTCGTCCGTCAGTTTCTCCTGTGTCATCAGGCAGGGAGTAGTAAATATCTTGTTGGATATAAATGCTCCGGCAACGTTTGATATCGACACTTCATAGCTGGACACCCGATTTGCGAAGTTATAGTCGTATTCTTCCGTTGCAACTTTTTTAGAGTGGTTGTTATAAGTCTCTTTCGAAAGAAGTTTTCCCCTGAAAGCAGATAGATCGTTTGGAGCATAGTTTAGTGCTTTATCCAATATTTGATAGGTGCTGAAATTTCTGCTTCTCAAATCGGGAATGTAATAACTTAGTTTCTGGTGGAGATCAGCTTCGCCTGTATTGTCGGAGAAGTGATAGCGGCTGTAACTTCCGTCATCGTAAGTCTCAGTTACATAGCTGTAACGGATTGGATGTTCCGATATATTGTTGAGACGTCCCATGCAATTACTACTTTTGGAATATACATTGATGTTGGTGGTTACGATACTATCAATGCTCGAATTCTCACATTTTATGATTTCTACCGGCATAATGTATCTGGGTAGTTCGTTAATTCTTCCGCACTCCATTCCCGTATTCGGATTAGTATATCGGAAAGAGCGTTGTCTTGTTTTCCCGGTGTTGGGGTCGTACATTGTCAGTTTTCCAATACGAACTCCGCCGAAAGGTGTATCATAAGTTGTTTGATTACTGTCCCATCCAAACATATCTGTTCTTTTGGTCTGATAAAATCGGTAGCGGTTGTATTCGTAATCAATCTTTTCTTCACCTCGGGTAGGATAGGTCACCTTTTTAAGCATTGCATAACTAGCAACATTTGTATTGACGGCTTTTCTTTCATCTATTTTTTCCTTGGATTCTAAAAAAATATTAGCTTTATCAATTGCTTCATATTTACCATTCCAGAATCCCCAGTGGTCAATACTGGTAGTCAGTGGGTCGGGAGCTTCACGACTCAGATCATAATCAAAGTTGTAGACCGAAGGATTATCACTCTGATCATCGAGAGTTACTTTTTTCAGAAAGAAATACTTCCCTTTGGTTTGATAATCAAACTTACATGATTTTATAACCTGTGATTTTTCTGTCATTTGTACGTTGGACAAATAAAGCAAATCGTTTCCGGTTGTTTCTCCGTAAAAATTGGTTGGAAATGTTTCGACTGTGAATTGAATAGCAATGTCATCTGTGCTGATTTTCTTCAGGATAGGGGTATAGACTTTATCTTCCAAAAGAAAATGTTCACTCTGACCATCATCGAAATATTTTATCTCATCCGGCTTTGTTTGTCCATTAATGGGACGATTATATTGGGTTCGTTTGTCTCCAAAGTAGTAATCTTGAACGAAAAGCCGGTATTTGTTTTTCTGTAAACGACTTTCATAACTGAAAGTAACCGTACGATTTCTAGTTACGTCTTTTATTGAACTCAGATACCAAGAGCTGATCTGGACAGGCCTTGGCTTAAGTTTGTTCGGATTGTTGGGTATGCTATATTCCAAAAAAGAAGTTCCACCTCCGAAACTGTAAAGGTATCCGTCCGGAGTTGTAATTTGAATGCAGGAGGAAGTTGGAGCGTTTGTTTTACTAAAATTTTGAACTGCCATTTCACTTAGGTCAATCTTGTATCCGCCACCTGTCAGGCATTTCACCTGACCGCTATTGTCGATGATAAACTTACCTTTGTGATTTCCGAAATTAAATTCGAAAATATCCGGGGTCATATCATATTTCGTTTTTTGAAATTGTTGGTAGTCGTCAGTGGTCTCTATTCTCAGATTGACCAAATCTTCTTTGCTATATTGCTTGAATTTACCATCACGGATAGCTGCCAACAGGCCCGTATGTAGATCCTGACGGATATCATCGGGATTTCCAACTACATTTCTCGTAATTGATCCACCGACATTCAGAATCCAATTATTACCGACTATGGAAGGTCGTCTTCCCGGTTTGAATCCATCCGAAAGATATTTGATGGATGTATTCAGTTGAAAAGCCGGATCTTTGTAATCCAACAACGGAATATTCAGGTTAAGTAGCCCGTTGTATAAGTTCATGGGGATATTGCCGTATTGTACGAACTCCGCTGTTTGTGGAGTAGCGAAACCTAGGTTCTCTGGCGAGAAATAGTATCCCTGAAGATTGTTCGGGATAAATTGTGATCCTCCGTCTGCCCGTACGCCGGTAGCCGTTCCTAACAACAGGAAAAGGCACAATACATATTTTAATTTATTTTTCATTCTCATATTTTTATTCTTGTTTTTGTACTTTTGTCTAAAAAAGAGAGGAAGCATAATTATATTCATATACTCCCTCTCATGTCAATGATTCAACGATTCTTGCTTCTACAAATTCATCGCATTACCGCCCACTGCGCCCAGCACTGCCGAAGCCACTGCGATCACCACTTTCAGGATTGTATCCCAAAGAGATCTACTGATAGCCATAATTCCCACACCTCCTTTCCGATTCTTAAAAAAATGATTTGTTACCTGAAAACTTAAATGTTACCCGAAAACTTTCTACCTTAGAACTTTATCTGAAAAACTGAAAAATCACACTTGTTGAAGTTTTGAAAGTTGCTGAAATCCTGTGAATTACCGAAGCAATAAGACTTGTTAAAGCTTTGTCGATTGCTGAATCTCCGGAGGTTTCGGCAGTACCCGGAGTTGCGGAAGCGAACTACTTCCCGTCTCATCGAAAGCCTTTGAAAACCACTCTTTCACTTCGAAACATGGACACGCTTTAATCCACTCTTCCGGTTCAATCTCCCCGTTGCCGTTCAGGTCGGGACTAAGATCCCGGTGTCCGCATACCCTACAATCAGGAAAGCGTTGCCCCAATTCTTTCACCAGTAAATACAGTGACATACATTGTTCCAGTGTTCGTGTATCCGCCGGGTGTCCCCGGCGGTCCAATCCACCCTCATAACAGATTCCTATACTGCCCTCATTGAAACCTTTCGCGTGAGCCCCGATGCGTTCGATAGGGCGGGTGAGGACCACTGTTCCATCTTTGCGGATATAATAGTGATACCCTGTGCCGTTGAAACCACGCCGGCGGTGAAGTAAATCCAGATCGAATGCCGTCAGCGTCCGGTCCTCCCGCGTAGCAGAACAATGAATCACAATCAGATTTATCTTTCTCATTTTCCTTTCGTTTATTTTTTTGATTCGTTACTGTTAACTCTTGATTCTCAGTCTTTCAACTCCTAATTCCCACCTCACCTCTTCCCTAATTCTCAATTCCTGAATCTTAAAGAGTAGGGTCCGGAGATTCACCTCCCTCGTCCGGTTTAGGATCCGGCTTTTCACCTCCCGAATCGGGATCATCAGTGTTCTCACCGTTCCCTTCCTGTTTAAACTTGCTGTACGCTAGCGTTTTCAGTGCATCCTTGATCTCTTTACCCGGGCGGAAACGGACACGTGCCCCTTTGATAACTCCCTCTTTTACATCCTTCTGGATGAGTACACCTGTACTTCGCAAGGTGACGTAAAACGATCCGATATCGCCCAAACGGACAATCTCGCCTTTCTTGAAACTGTCGATCATCTCCGTTTGGAGAGCTCGCAACACGCATACCACGTCCGCCCAGTTCACCGTACTCGAACGCTGGATGCGTTCCGCCATCTCGTCAATCCCGATCTCGCCGCTGGACTTCGCCAAGGCATAGTACATATCGGGTTTCTCTTTGTCCAGCATATTCTTGCGGAGTATGCTGGTGAATGAAAAAACTTTTGCCATAATTCTTTTTACTGTTTAAAAAACTTTTAATATAAATTGAATGATATTCTCTTGGTCAGAAGCGGTTCCTTGCTTATGACACTACGAAGGTAAGGCATTACAAAAGGGGTGTGTCCGGATTTGTCGGCGGGTGTCCGGCATTGTCCGATAATGTATATTTTTATCCGTATTTGTAGATAAAATATTGATTATAATTTGACAATTTGAAGTATTATTGCTATCTTTATAGCACTGTAAAACCAATTAATGAAAGGAATAATGAAAGCAGAAAATGAAGAGAAAAAATTTGAGATGAGAGCGTATGATAAGTCAGAACTGGCGTTACTCTATTGTCCCGGGCGTACAGCCGAGACGGCTCTTAAAACATTAGTAAGATGGATGAAAGGATGCGAATCGTTGATGCAGGCGTTGGATATCATCGGATATAATCCGAGACGTCACCGCTTTCTGCGGAGAGAAGTCGAACAGATCGTCCGCTATCTGGGAGAACCTTGAAAAGGCGGATGAAGTACTTCTTTCCTGCTACTCTAGTACATCTCTTGACCGTTTCCTGTACTTCTTTTAGTAGACTCTTGTACTTCTCTCCGCCTGTTCTTCTACTTGTTTGATATAACTCTTCTACATGATTGGCGACACTCTTCTATATGGTTTCTTTTTGAGGATTTGAGGTTGCATTTACTATATCAGACAGAACCGGATATTATACCATTTGTGTGATTTTATAAATTGTTGTTTCTTGTTTTTGTACCTTGAAACAACCTCTTTTTCAGGCTCTGTTAGTTACTCTCAAACTGTCACTGTCACTTTACTCCCTTTTGCCAGTAACCATTTTTAGTTTATGATATGTATTGTCTTGTTTCTCAATGTGTTTTGACTTTGCCATTTTATTGAGAAATCGATATAAACTACTCTCGGATATACCATTTGACAGTACTTTTTCTTTGATTTCCTTTAGCGTAAAAGTGGTTGGCAATTTGTTAAATATTTCGCCTATCCGAAAATAAGGTCTCAAAGGTTTTCCCTTCACATCATTACCCGGAAGCGATGATTCGAGCAACAAACTGTGTTGCATCGTAGTTTTTACAATCTCCATGGCAGTATGGAAATCTTCATCGGTACAGATATATTCTTTCATGTGCATACCTCCTTCGAATTTTCGTAAGGCAGTAAGAATACATGCTATACGAGTTACCGTTAGCGCACTACGGAGGACAATACCCCCCGGAGCATTGGGACGCTCACTGGCAACTTCGTCCAGAATTTCGCTGAAATAGGCGGTATGCTCTTCCCATTGCTTGTCGGTGAGTGTAACCTCTGTAGGCGACTGTTGGAAGATAAGAAACATATCGAGCACCTGTGCACTGAGCCGTTTGTAGAGATCGTGATAATTCTCCTGACCTTTGATAGGAGCTGCCGAACGGTATTTCCAGGGAACTAAACAGTTGTAAGGGGTGAAACGGCTGTAGGTTCCATTCGTAGAAGAATGGATGAAACTAGGAAGCTGCTCGGGAGTACCGGAGAGACAAAGTGCCAGATGCGGATCGTCGGCAAAAATCAGTTCTTTATCCGTTTTAAAGTCTGTCGATACGGATTCGTGATGGAAAGCGGCACGAAATACGTCGTCGTGTTTACCGTAATCTTGCTTGATGGCTCCTGAAATTGTATCCAGTTCGGTAGCTGTGATGATGAGTCCTAGGGGCCCGTTAGTTTTCAGGCGACTGATGAGTTGGTTTTTGGAAGTGTTAGGAGAACCACATAGGTGATAATACTCCGGTTCCTCAGGACGGGGAATATAGCCTGTTGTTTCTACTTTGGCTCCTTTTCCGGAAGAATGACTCTGCTGTTCCCACGCTTGCAGTTCACGTTCGTAAGTTGTTTTTTTCCGTTTGTTTTCTCCTTTCAGGTAATTGTCGATGGCTGAGGGCAAACTGTTTGCTAATGAAAGGAGGCCTTTGCCGGCAGCCGAATTGGCGATAATGAGTATAAACAGGTGTGGACTGTAGGGACATTGGTCGTAGAGGAGGCTGACTTGAGGCATACAACCACTTAGGTTGGCTAGTATCCCTAAGAGTAACATGTCTTTCGCACGCGGGTTGCGTGCTGGCTTGAGGGCTTCATTAATGAGGTCGGGAAGATGTTGGTAGATCTCGTTGGAAATGAAGGGAGTGGAGGAACGTAGTTCTTCATCTTTTATTGACATATCATCTTCTGTTGCCGAGTCATTCACAGGGGAAATACCTCTATAGGTGACAGTTGAAAGTGACAGTGCCGAAAAATCGTCTTTTTGAGGAGTATATGATAGGTCAACATATTGATAACCAGCGTATAAGTCCTTTCGTAATTCTTGGAGGGAATAACTGTCATTTACGATTCTTACTGTCATCTTTGAAATTAAACTTTCTATTTCTACTTTTGAAAAACCTTTACGTCGTGCGCTTCTTCCCATCGCCAGCATTGATTCGTGTCGGTTGCCTTTCTGCAGGGAATGGTATTGGGTAAAGGAACGGATAAAGTTTTCGATGTATCCACAGGCTTCGCTAGCGGGAGGGATCGGGGAGACTTTGCCGTTGCCGGTCGGGAGGTAAGTGTAAGTGGATTGGTTGTTGGGGAAGTTATTGGCAGTCTGGACCAATGATTTCAGTGAAGGGTCGGTAGCCAGTTCTTCACGCCAAGGATAAGGCGTCGGGGAAGGATTGAAATAAGCATCCGGATCCCATACACAAGAGCATGGTTGGGTGATGCGGGCGCATTGCGGATCACATGGGTGTTGGGTGATACGTTCCAGTGTTTGCTGGCAGATAGCGTAGGCGAGGGGATACTCTTCGGGGGTACGTGCGTCGAGGTAGACAAATACCTTGAGACCTTCGCCGGAAATGGAGGTGTGTGCATAGGCTACGTAAGGAAGTTGCCGGAATAACTCTTTGATGGCCGGAGTGCGTTCATTGGAATGGTCGAGGTCGTACATGGCGAGAAGGCTCAGGCCCGTCAGGTTGGCAGCAGCGTGGCTATGATTGGGACGGCATATTCCTTCAGCGATGACAATCGGCATTGAGTCTTTCAGCATCTTTGCCTCATTATCCCGGTCAGTACGATCTTTCAGTTTCCGGTAACACTCGGTTTGTGGTTTCCAAAGCGGACTGACGACCTGTAAATAAAGGTCATGCAATGTAATAACAGTTGAATCTTTACTCCAGAGATTTCTAAAAAAAGAAAACGAAAATTGTAAGTCTTTAATTTCTGGTTGAATACTTGCTCCCATAATTAATTGTTTTAATGGTTTTGTTTAAATTAGTTGTGTGAAGAAGGGAGAGAAAATAAGATTGGCCAGGGGAGAAGCTTACTATATTCAGTTCCTTAGATCGGGTGCAAAGGTAGACTTATTGTCAATATGATGAAATGTTAAAAACGAACACTATTGTAATGAAATAGATTTATTGTTTGTTGTAAATCAGTAGATTAGTGCCATTCTTTTTTGCTTGTGCGAATGATCTGTTTTTTTTTAACTTTCGAATCTGCGTTAAACTACATAAAGTATAAAAGAACTAAAAAGGGCTGGATTTTTTGTTTGAAATCCAGCCCTTCTTTAGGTTAATAAACTGCTACTTTATCTTACCATTCAATAGCCTGATCCTCGTCAGGAATTAATGGGTTGATCTGACGTTCCATTGTCATGGAGCCTTTTACTTCGTAAGTCATCGGGTACTCCTTATTAGAAGTAACATCTGTATACTTATAACTGATTTGTAGTGTAGTAAGATGGCGTTCCATATATTTAATGGTTTCATGCTGAACGACTCTTTTTTCGTACGTACACTCTCCCAATGGTTCAACATTAGTTTTCTTTTCTCCAACCTCATCCGGGTCACCATATACTCTCAACTTTCCTTTAATAGTTCCATCCGCGTCCTTCGTGCCTTCCTGAAATTCAACAAACACTTTATACCTGGAACGTTCTTCCTCTTCTTTCCAAGTGGAACCGGCATAGAAGAATATGGTATTCTCGTCCACTACACGAGCTTCACGCGTATCTACCTTTGCAGGATCTGATGATGTTCCTTCGATGTAAATGTTCATTAGCGTGGTGTTGTAAGTTCCGGAATAGTTATTGAACAGATTCACTCCCAATAGTGCTTTGTAACGTCCTTTATACTTGTTTGGCATGTAGGAAGGATCTTCCTCAATGGTCAGCGGAAGCACATATTTGTCATCCAGTTCCAACCCGTCAAAGTTGAAATTGATGGGATAGAGCTGTATACTTTCTCCTGTAGGAATATGGCAAACGTTTGACTCAAAAGAATAATATTGTTCTGCAAGGGGGACATACCAGATGTCCTGACGATTTGCGGGGAATCTCGCCTCATTAAGTGTTTGGAGCGTATCCTCATCCACGCTTATTTTCACATCGATATTCCGGTCGTTAGTCTTCGAACCGCTGACAATGACCGGCAATTGGTATATTCCCGTTCCGTCCGGCTGGTAGCGTACATAAATTTCGTTCAGACCATTGTTTCCTACGGGTGCTTTGAAAGAAATGGTTTGCTGGTAAAGCTCATCTTTCCATTCGTCATTGCAAGCACTGAACATTGTGCCGACACCCAGTATCATTCCTAAAATATATAATTTTCTCATATTAATTTCTTTACTATATTAATGATAACACTAATTATAATACTCCCATCCGGGTGCTTGTGATAGATTCTTGTTCCGTTTCAGTTCATCGAAGCTGATAGGCCAGAAGTACTGTTTGCGAGAGAAAGAAGTCTGCAACTCTGCTACTCTGACCGGCAGATAATACATATCTTTGTAGTTTTCGTTCATCAGCGTATTACAACCGTAGATCTGTTCGCCTTCATGCTTTTCTACAATTTTCCAACGACGCAAGTCATAGTAACGTTGGGTTTCTCCAAAGAATTCAACCTGACGTTCATGAACAAGTTTTTCAAAGAATTTTTTCGGATTTTCATAGATATCTTCATCATAGTCGGGTACTCCGGCACGCATACGGACCGGTTTCACTCCGCGGCGCATCTCTTCCTTGTCACGGAAGATGTCATAAGTCTTGCTTCCATCCCATGAAGCTATCGAATAGTGTTTTCCTTCGGTAATGTTATTCAGTGCTTCCGCATACATCAGCAATATGTCGGCATAACGGAGCGTAGGTTCCACTTTCTTGTAGATAGATCCTCCCCATTTGGCACAATCGTTCGGATTGACATATTTCATGATGCCGATGCCGGTAATACACCAGTTGTCAGATCCATTGATACGTCCGTCGGTTGCTCCGCGATAATACCAGATTTGTCTGTTTCGTGAGTCTTTTCCACCTTCTTCCGTAATACTGAGTGCATTCCATTGAGCGCCGTTAAAGGCTACGGAAGCATAGAAACGAGGTTCACGATTGGTATATCCCCACCATACACCATTTTTTACATGGTCGTACTCGTGCTGATTCTTGTTTTCATCGTTTGTGTACTTCCCTTTCCACAATTCGTAGCATTCCTGGTCAAATGGATCGCCATTAGCCATTTCATAAGCCTCACTTTGTTTAAGAGTCATTCCATGTACATTATATCCTCCAAACGTTCCCGGCAGTTGATGCTTTACAAGATCTGCCATAGAGTTATCATCTTTTAAGTTATTGCTGTCACCATTGGTTCCGCGGGTAAAAATCAGTTCCGGATTTTCGGATGCATAGACGTCACCGTTGAAAATAGAACGGTATGATTCAAACGGATCGATGTTTGCCCAACCATTCGGGAAGTTCTCATTGGAATAAATTTCATGATAGGGCGGTTCGATAGTGGTCGGATAAGCTTCGTCCGTACTAACCGGGCGTCTTTCAAAAGTATAAAGTTTGTAGCGTCCACTCGCTTCCGAGTACTCAATCATGTCTTTGGCTGCGGCAGCAGCTTTTGCCCACTTTTCTTCATCGTATTCTTGTGGAATCAACTGTTTGCCATCCATATTGACAAAGTCTGCCATCTCCGTATTCCCGTTTGCCAGCGGGCTGGCAGCGTAGAGGAATACTTTGGCACGTACAGCCAGTGCGGCCCCTTTTGTCGGACGGGCAATGTTCAGGTTGTCGCGTTTCTCGAACAACTCAGTAGCTGCAATTTCCAGTTCAGAAGTGATGAATTCCACACATTCGTCATACGTGTTACGTGGATACGCCAACTCGTCATACGATTTTGTATAGTCGGCTCCTTCCGGCGGCAGAAGAGGTATCGGACCGAATTTTCTCAGCAGCATCCAGTAGAAATAGGCACGTAAGTAACGAGCCTGTCCTCTTACATCCGTCACTTCCTCCGGAGTAAGATCATCATTCTCATGTAATTCATTCAGTAGAATAGAAGCCTGATGGATTCCTTCAAATGACCAATTCCATGCGTACTGGCCACCAACGGAATTCAGGTATTCACCACGTTTGAATTTGGCAAAACGATCTCCGCGTTCGTTGAATACTTGGTCATCAGAGAAATTGAAAGGACATACGTCACTGTGTCCCACCTCCAGGTTATCTCCTTGTAGGTGACTGTAGCAGAATGACAGCCATTGGAGTGTATAATCTTTGTCTGAGAAAATGCGTTCTATAGACTGCTGGTCTCTGAAATAGCGATCTACATTCAGGTAATCGGAGCAGGAAGAGAGCCCTAAGCCGAGCACCGCCGCTCCTAATATAATGTATTTATTTTTTTTCATAACTTTTCTTTTAATGATTGTTTTAGATTCCTACGGTCAATCCGATGGTAACAGTTTTAGATAACGGATATTGCTGTCCGTTAGAGCTACCCAGTTCCGGATCCCAGAGCTTAAAGCTGGAGAAAGTCAGCAGATTCGTTCCCATCAGGTAGAGACGTACACGATCTAAATGGAGCTTGTTGACAAACTGTTTCGGAATGGTGTAACCGACTTCCACATTCTTTAAACGGATGTATGAACCGTTCCGCAGCCAATAAGTAGACGAACGATAGTTGTTGCTATTGTTGCCATAGCTCAGACGTGGGTATTTGGCATTCGGATCCTCGTTGGTCTCCAGTGACCAATAGTTACCAACTACATCCGTCAGGATATTACCCCAAGACTTATCTCTGAACGGATATACTGTGAATCCGTCGATAAAGAAGGATGATTTGCCGGCTCCCTGGAAGTGAACATTCACGTCAAATCCTTTCCAATCCACAGATATACCGAAACCGTAAACCAAGTTAGGACGAGTCGTTGCACCGATGGGCACTTCGTCATTGTTGTCAATTATTCCATCACCGTTGATATCTTTGTATTTGATATCTCCCGGCATAATACCTGCACCCTGTGATGGTCTGTTACGGATTTCTTCGTAATCTTTGAATAGTCCTTCGGCTATCAGACCACGTGCTTGGTCTACACGAAATCCGTACTGCATCTTATAGGGATAGCGGCTGTTTTCTTCGTCGTACTCCTTGATTTTGTTCTTACTGTAGGTCATGTTGGCACGTACCGTAAGACCGACCTCGCCTAGTTTCTGCTTATAAGCGATGTTACCGTCAAACCCTTCGGACAAGACAGAACCCACGTTGGCGTAGGGGCTCGTCCCGATATGATTCAGACCGATAATATAGGGAAGGAAATTACGTTTCATATAAATACCGTCACGTTGTTCGTGGAAGTAGTCAATGCTACCACTGAACTTATCGTCGAACATTGAGAAGTCGAGTCCGAGGTCATGTTTCTTGGCAATCTCCCAAGTGATGATGTCCGATGTTATTCTCGAGTAGGTTAATCCCGGATAATAATAGTTGCTGGTACCGATGTCACCGTAATAGTATCCGTTCAGATTACCTATGTTATCCATATCGTCTGTTTTTCCGTTCCATTCTGTGAATTTCGGTACGTATGGAAAGCGTATCTGATTATTGCCATCCATTAATTTGTCATTACCTACCTCTCCATAAGAATAACGTAACTTGAACATATTCAACCATTTGAAATGCTTCTTGATAATTGGCTCTTCTGCAATGTTCCATGCCAGTGAATAGGCAGGGAAGAATCCAAACTGTTGGCCTGTCGCGAAGTTTTCAGAACCGTTGTAACCGAAATTAAAGTCAAAGAAGTAGCGGTACTTCCATCCGTAGGTAAAACGTCCTGCAAATCCTTGATGACGGTTCTGAATGCTTTGCACAATCTTATCGTAGCTGTTGGAGTTGCCATTGTGAGACGTATTGGTAGTCTTATCCTGAGAGTATTTTAGTACAGCTCCTACCATATGATCACCAAACTGGCGGTTGTAGTGTAGCTCTGTTTCTAAATATTCCTTCCGTTGTCCGCTTGAGTACATCGTTCCGCTCATCAGTTGTTCTGTTTCTATTCTTCTGAACTGGAGTTCTCCGTCGGAGGTACGCTGACGTTCGGCTAACCAGCTTTCCGGCCATTTGAAACGGTTGTCACCGTTGTCTGTATAAGTATCGAATCCGAAGCGTCCGAAGAACTTTAATCCTTTTGTGATAAAACTAAAATCCTGTTCAAGATTTACCGTAGTTTGTATTTTATTCTTCCATGTTTCCTGGTATCCTTGCTGAGTGGTCAGTACCCAAGGATTTCTTTGGCCTGCACTGCCGACCGCTGCCCATTTTCCGTCACTGTACCGCACCGGAGAAGCGATGGGGTTGTATCCCATCAGTGAGTTCCAAATTTCATGGTACTGGCTTCCCGGTAAGTTCTGCTTGTCCAGAGAACCGGCTACGCCTACTTTTAGTAGCGTGGTTTTAGTCAGGTCAATGTCTACATTCATGCGGTAGTTCCAGCGATGGTAGTTGGCATTGGTATTATAGTCTGTCATAGCATGATCTGTCTCGTACATACCGCCTTCATTCACATAACTGGCGGAAATGAAATAACGGGCTACCGTACCACCTCCGGTCAGATCGATATTTGCCCGATAAGTAGGAGCACCGTCTTTCAGTATTAAGCCCATCCAGTCCACATTCGGGAAAAGATCCTGGTCCAAACCATTTCCAAACAGCTTCAAATCGCTTTCGCTATAAGCCGGAGCCTGACTTCTGGTAATCAGAGCTTCATTCATCATACGGGCGTATGTGGGGCCATCCACAAATTCCGGAGTTCTGGTACGTGTGTTATACGAGGTTTCTACTTTGGCATTGACACGTGTCTTTCCTTCCTTACCGCGCTTGGTGGTAATCAGGACAACACCATTCGCACCGCGCGAACCGTAAATGGCCGTTGCAGAGGCATCTTTCAATACAGAGAAGTCTTGGATATCTTCCGCATTGATCTCATTCATATCACGCTCGAAACCATCGACCAGCACCAATGCACCGTTTCCGGCACCGAAGGTGGAGATACCGCGGATCCAGAATTCAGAGAAATTACTACCTGGCTGTCCCGAAGTCTGGCGTGCCATTATACCGGCTACGTTACCTACAAGGGCATTCGTGATGCTTGACGTTGGGGTACGTAGCTGGGATACATCGACTGTGGTAACGGCGCCCGTCATAGTTAACTTTTTTTGGGCACCTGTTCCTGTGATGACGACTTCGTCAATTGCCGTTGCTTTGGTTTCTGTCATGACGATGTTGATATTCTTTTTGTCTTTGACAAAGACTTCCTGTTTATCAAAGCCGACATAGGAAAAAACAAGGTAAGAATAGTTGGGGATTTTGATTTTATAACGTCCGTCTATGTCGGTTATCGCACCGAAGCCAGGTATGTTCTTTGCTGTAACGTTCACACCCACCAAAGGCTCGTTCTTTGCATCTGTGACGATTCCCGTCACTTCAAGTTTTTCTTGTTCATTTTGAGCGTAGACTACACTTGTCCAGCCTACTATCAATAAAAATAATAAGATTATATTTCTCATATTCATTTATGCTTAAATAGTATTATTCCGTTGTCATATAACGAATCCCTTTGTTATCAATATCTCCGATATAGAATATGTCTTGATCAGGGTCGTAAGCAAGGCCGGACGGCTGATTGAAACGTGCTTCGTGCAACGGATTACCGTCTACATATCCATAGACTTTACTGTCGGCGTTTTCATTACTTCTACCGGCTACAAGGGAGGCTACCCCATGAGGATCCAGTTTCCAGATACAGTGATTATCCCTGTCGCAGAAGTAAAAATCGTATTGATCTTGGTCAGGACCGACTCCTTCTCCGTATTCCTCATTTTTAACGAATATACCGAATTGTGGTTTACTGAATCGGGCACCACCTCCGGTCCCTTCCTTGAAACCTTTGTCATTCATGTTTCCGGCAATGATGGTAGGATTACCAAATGTTTTTCTTACCGGGTCATAATCGGCTCTGAACACCGCTCCGAATCCGTCGGAAAGCATATACATAAATTTATTGGACGGATGTCTGAACAATATCGTATGTGAACCGCCTACTGACGATATCTGGCTCAGGCTAAAGGCAACTTCCGCATTATCATCGATATTGGGAATGGCTCCGTTACGTATCATTTTGTAGACTTTACCCTCCCACCAAGTGGTATAAAAGACGGTTCCGTCATCCATATATATCAGGCTGTAAGACGTCCTGCCATAGTTGTAGGGACGGATTCGACGGAAGTTTTCACGACGAAGGGAATAATAGATGTTTGCACGACTAGTGTTATCTTGACCATGGTCATCGGTAAACAGCAATGTATCCCCATCGGCAGTGAACGTGAAAGAGTACATGGTGCTGTATCCCGTTCTTGGGAAGAGGCGTTTCACAGTCCGTTGTGTCAGGTTTACCAAATGGATACCGTCATAAAAGTTTGAAGAGAAGAGTAACCGGTCATCTCCCTCCTTGTATTTGGGATCGAACACCATACAGTCGTTGGAAGGAATAGAGGCTCCTTCATCAAACGAACCTTCTTGGAATGCAGAATTATTATCCTGATCTACTTTACGTAGCAGGGTACCTACAATCGTTGCAGGTTCATACAGGAATTCCTGTTCGAATGTATGTTCCGCAACTGTTTTGCCGTCCGGTCCATCTACACGTACATTGATTGTTCCATCAAAAGCCTTGGAAGGAACCATACAATAAATACTTTTTCCATCAGTTCCGATGGTTTTGGTTTTTTCTCCGCCAATCGTGATATGAATTTTGGTAGGATCACTACCGAAATTACTGCCTTCAATGTAAAGTCGGGTTCGCATACCTCCTTCTTTGGGGCTGAAATCTGTAAACACTATCGGCTGGGAGGGGTCGTATTGGGTAGAATCGACCTTATCATCCTTGCAACCGATGAATGATAAACAGCAAATAAGTGCTGTGACTAGATGTTTTTTCATAAATATAATTAGTTAAATAATAAAAATATATCATATTGGATAAAGAATCGGAATATTTTTAAAAAACTAATATTCCAATTTTTATTTCATATAATTTCTAACAGGAAATGTTTTAATTGAAAAGCAAATAGGTCTTTTGAATGAAATGAATGATTCTTCTATTTCTTTTTCTTCCGACTTCTAATCATTCAAATAGTTGAGAATGTAAATATTGATATAGTGTAACTTTTGTATAAGTCGTCCTTATTATTGTATGTGTAGGTCTCATGATCGTGCTTTGTGTTTAATTAAATTTGTGTGTATTTTATTAATTATAGGTTAATTGTGGCACAAATATATAATCAAACTACATAAGTACAAAGAAATTATGAACAAAAATTCATGTTTCCTTTAAAATAACTTCAGTTCGACGAAAACATCTAAAATATAGTAAGCTGATAAACAAGGTTCCTTTCAATATTGATAGTCCGCTTTTTAGGAGAGATATAATATGCTGCAATGCCATTCAGGAGAGTTACAGCAAAACTGTGAAGGGCACTATGCTTAGAATGTTTAATTTGAACCATGTTCTTTTAAAAAATGATTTGGAGGAAAGATTCCAGATTTCCGACTTTTGCAGGTTTGAAATAAAGATTTTGAATATAAACCTATGATACTGACCGGGTCTTCATATAATATATAGTAGTGTCTTTTTTGTATAAGCGTCTTTTTAAACAAGCTCTCACTTACTTGAGCATTTATTTCACTTATTCCTTTATCAATTGTTTTTCTGAGTTCGTACATTGACATATTAACTAAAAGGGTCGGATTCCTTGTTTGAGATCCGACCCTTTTTTACGTTAATAAACGGTTACCTTCTACCTTCTTTTTACCATTGAATAGCTTGATCCTCGTCTGGAATCAACGGGTTAATCTGTCGTTCCATTGTCATGGAACCTCTTACTTCGTAAGTCATCGGATAAGCTGGATTAGAAGTAATATCCGTGTACTTATAACTCAGCTGCAGAGTAGTAAGATGGCGTTCCATATATTTGATGGTTTCGTGCTGAACAATTCGTTTTTCATACGTACATTCACCCAACGGTTGAATATTGATATCCGGTTCATGATCGTCACCATACAATCTCACCTTTCCTTTAATAGTACCTTCTTCGTCTTTTGTTCCTTCTTCAAACTCGGCAAAGACTTTATATCTGGAACGGTGCTCATCTTCCACCCAAGTTGAACCTGCATAGAAGAAAATGGTATTTTCATCCACCACGCGAGCTACACGAGTGTCTACTTTGGCAGGATCTGATGACGTTCCTTGAATGTAGATGTTCATCAGCGTGGTGTTGTATGTTCCGGAATAGTCATTAAACAGATTGATTCCCAGTAGTGCTTTATAACGTCCTTTATATTTGTTTGACATATAAGAAGGATCCTCCTCAATGGTCAGCGGAAGCACGTATTTATCATCCAGTTCCAATCCGTCAAAGTTGAAATTGATGGGATAGAGCTGTATGCTTTCTCCTGCAGGGATATGGCAAATGTTTGATTCAAAAGAATAATGCTGTTCCGCAAGGGGCACATACCAGAGGTCTTGACGACCTACTGGAAATCTCGCCTCATTAAGTGTTTGGAGCGTATCTTCATCCACGCTTATTTTCACGTCGATATTCCGCTCGTTGGTCTTCGAACCGCTGACAATGACCGGTAACTGGAAGGTTCCTGTACCGTCCGGCTGGTAGCGTACGTAAATTTCACTCAGCCCGTTGTCTCCTACGGGCGCTTTGAAAGAAATGGTCTGTTTGTAAAGTTCATCTTTCCATTCGTCGTTGCAAGCACTGAACATTGCGCAGACTCCCAGCATCATTCCTAAAATATATAATTTTCTCATATTGATTTTTTTACTTTATTAATGATAACACTAATTATAATACTCCCATCCGGGTGCTTGTGACAGATTCTTGTTCCGTTTCAGTTCATCGAAGCTGATAGGCCAGAAGTACTGTTTGCGAGAGAAAGAAGTCTGCAACTCTGCTACTCTGACCGGCAGATAATACATATCTTTGTAGTTCTCGTTCATCAGCGTGTTACAGCCATAAATTTGTTCACCTTCATGCTCTTCTACAATTTTCCAACGACGCAGGTCATAGTAACGTTGTGTTTCAGCAAAGAATTCGATCTGACGTTCATGAACAAGTTTTTCAAAGAACTTCTGTGGGTCCTCATAAATATCTTCATCATAGTCGGGTACTCCGGCACGCATACGGACCGGTTTTACTCCGCGGCGCATCTCTTCCTTGTCACGGAAGATATCGTAAGTCTCAGTTCCGTCCCATGAGGATATAGAATAGTGTTTTCCTTCGGTAATGTTATTCAGTGCTTCTGCATACATCAGCAATATGTCGGCATAACGGAGCGTAGGTTCCACTTTCTTGTAGATAGATCCTCCCCATTTGGCACAATCGTTCGGATTGACATATTTCATAACGCCAATACCGGTAATACACCAGTTATCGGAGCCGTTGATACGTCCGTCGGTTGCTCCGCGATAATACCAGATCTGTTTATTTCGTGAGTCTTTTCCACCTTCTTCCTTGATACTAAGCGCATTCCATAGAGCTCCGTTGAAAGCTACAGAAGCGTAGAAACGAGGTTCACGATTGGTATATCCCCACCATACGCCATTTTTTACATGGTCATACGGATGCTCGTTTTTGTTTTCATTGTTGGTGAATTTACCTTTCCACTTTGTGTAACTGTCTTTATCAAACGGATCACCGTTCGCCATGGCATAAGCTTCACTCTGTTTTAGGGTTATTCCATGTACATTATATCCTCCAAACGTTGCCGGCAACTGATGTTTTACAAAATCTGCCATGGTGTTATCTGTTGTTAAGTCATTGTTGTCACCATTGGTTCCGCGGGTAAAAATCAGTTCCGGATTTTCGGCTGCATAAACGTCACCATTGAAAATAGAACGATATGATTCAAACGGATCGATATTTGCCCAACCATTTGGAAAGTTCTCATGGGAATAAATATCATGAATGGGCGGTTCGATAGTGGTCGGATAAGCCTCATCTGTACTAACCGGACGTTTTTCAAAAGTATAAAGTTTATAGAGTCCGCTTGCCTCCGAATACTCAATCATGTCTTTGGCAGCAGCAGCGGCCTTTGCCCATTTCTCTTCATCGTATTCTTGTGGAATCAACTGTTTGCCATCCATATTGACGAAGTCTGCCATCTCCGTATTCCCGTTTGCCAGCGGGCTGGCAGCGTAGAGGAATACTTTGGCACGTACAGCCAGTGCGGCCCCTTTTGTCGGACGGGCAATGTTCAGGTTGTCGCGTTTCTCGAACAACTCAGTAGCTGCAATTTCCAGTTCAGAGGTAATGAATTCCACGCACTCGTCATACGTGTTACGTGGATACGCCAACTCGTCATACGATTTTGTATAGTCGGCTCCTTCCGGCGGCAGAAGAAGTATCGGACCGAATTTTCTCAGCAGCATCCAGTAGAAATAGGCACGTAAGAAACGAGCCTGACCTCTTACATCCGTCACTTCCTCCGGAGTAAGATCATCATTTTCATGTAACTCATTCAGTAGAATAGAGGCTTGATAAATTCCGTCATATGACCATTTCCATGCATTCTGGCCACCAATAGAATTCAGGTATTCACCACGCTTGAATTTGGCAAAACGATCTCCGCGTTCGTTGAATACTTGGTCATCAGAGAAATTGAAAGGACATACGTCACTGTGTCCCACCTCCAGGTTATCTCCTTGCAGGCGACTGTAGCAGAATGACAGCCATTGGAGTGTATAATCTTTATTCGAAAAGATGCGTTCTGTAGACTGCTGGTCTCTGAAATAGCGATCTACATTCAGGTAATCGGAGCAGGAAGAGAGTCCCAAACCGAGCACCACCGCTCCCAATATAATGTATTTATTTTTTTTCATAACTTTTCTTTTTATGATTGTTTTAGATTCCTATAGTTAGTCCGATGGTAACAGTTTTAGATAACGGGTATTGCTGTCCGTTAGAGCTACCCAATTCCGGATCCCAGAGCTTGAAGTCGGAGAAAGTCAGCAGATTCGTTCCCATCAGGTAGAGACGTACGCGGTCCAAATGGAGCTTGTTGACAAATTGTTTCGGAATAGTATAACCGATCTCAACATTCTTCAAACGCATGTATGAACCGTTTCTCAGCCAATAAGTAGAAGCACGATAGTTATTGCTGTTGCCACCATAACTCAGACGTGGGTATTTGGCATTCGGGTCTTCATTGGTTCCCAGTGACCAGTAGTTACCGACTACATCTGTCAGGATATTACCCCAGGACTTTTCACTGAATGGATATACTGTAAATCCGTTGATAAAGAAAGATGATTTGCCGGCTCCCTGGAAGTGAACATTCACGTCAAATCCTTTCCATTGAGCAGATATACCGAAACCGTAGATCAGGTTAGGACGGGTGGTAGCACCGATAGGCACTTCGTCATCTGAGTTAATTACTCCGTCACCGTTTACGTCCTTGTACTTGATATCTCCCGGCATGATGTTATCACCCTGTGATGGGCTGTTACGGATTTCTTCGTAATCCTTAAATAATCCTTCGGCTATCAGACCACGTGCCTGGTCTACACGAAATCCGTATTGCATCTTATAGGGATAGCGGCTGTTTTCTTCGTCATACTCCTTGATTTCGTTCTTACTATAAGTCATGTTGGCACGTACCGTAAGGTCAACCTCACCTAGTTTCTGCTTATAAGCGATGTTACCGTCAAAACCTTCGGACAAAACAGATCCTACGTTAGCGTAGGGTTTTGTAGAGATATGATTCAGACCGATAATCTGCGGAAGGAAGCTGCGCAGCATATAAATACCCTCACGCTGTTCGTGGAAGTAGTCGATGGTACCGCTGAACTTATCGTCAAACAGAGAGAAGTCAAGTCCGAGGTCATGCTTCTTGGCTATTTCCCAAGAGATATTTTTGGACGCAATTCTCGAATAGGTTAAGCCGGGATAATAATAGTTGCTGGTGCCGATGTCACCATAATAGTATCCGTCTTCATCCCAAGTTCCGAATTTCTCAACATAAGGGAAACGGGTTCCCACATCGTCGTTACCTACCTTACCGTAAGAGTAGCGTAATTTGAACATATTCAGCCACTTGAGATTCTTCTTGATGATTGCTTCTTCAGCGATGTTCCATGCTACTGAATAAGCAGGGAAGAATCCGAACTGGTGTCCTGTAGCGAAGTTCTCGGAACCGTTGTAACCGAAGTTAAAGTCAAAGAAGTAGCGGTATTTCCATCCGTATGTAAAACGTCCGGCAAATCCTTGGTGGCGGTTCTGGATACTCTGTACAATCTTATCATAGCTATTGGTGTTGCCATTGTGAGACGTATTGGTGGTCTTATCCTGAGTGTACTTTAACACACCCCCTACCATGTGGTCACCAAACGTGCGATTGTAGTGCAACTCTGCTTCCAGATATTCCTTCCGTTGTCCGCTTGAATACATCGTTCCATTCATCAGTTGTTCCGTTTCTATTCTTCTGAACTGGAGCTCTCCGTCAGAGGTACGTTGACGTTCTGCCATCCAGCTTTCCGGCCATTTGTAACGGTTGTCACCATTGTCTGTATAAGTATCGAATCCGAAGCGTCCGTAGAACTTCAGTCCCTGTGTGATAAACTTAAGGTCCTGTTCAAGATTAACTGTAGTCTGTATTTTGTTTTTCCATGTTTCCTGATATCCTTGCTGAGTGGTCAGTACCCAAGGGTTTCTTTGCCCTGCAGTGCCATACGCTGCCCATTTTCCGTCACTGTATTGTACCGGAGAAGCGATGGGGTTGTATCCCATCAGTGAGTTCCAGATTTCATGGTACTGGCTTCCCGGCAGGTTCTGCTTGTCCAGAGAGCCTGCTACACCTACTTTCAGCAATGTGGTTTTTGTCAGATCTATGTCCACATTCATACGGTAATTCCAACGGTGATAGTTGGCATTGGTGTTATAGTCTGTCATAGCACGATCTGTCTCGTACATACCGCCTTCATTTACATAACTGGCAGAAATGAAGTAACGGGCTACCGTACCACCACCGGTCAGGTCTATATTTGCACGATAAGTGGGAGCACCTTTTTTCAAGATTAAATTCATCCAGTCCACATTCGGGAAAAGATCTTGATCCAAACCGTTTTCAAACAGTCTCAGGTCGCTTTCAGAATAAGCCGGAGCTTGGCTGCGAGTAATCAAAGCCTCATTCATCATACGGGCATATGTAGGACCGTCTACAAATTCCGGAGTTTTGGTGCGTGTGCTATACGAAGTTTCCACCTTGGCATTCACACGCGTTTTTCCTTCTTTACCGCGTTTAGTGGTAATCAGGACAACACCATTTGCACCGCGAGAACCATAGATAGCTGTTGCAGAGGCATCTTTCAATACAGAGAAGTCTTGGATATCTTCTACATTGATCTCATTCATGTCACGTTCGAAACCATCGACCAGTACCAATGCGCTACCGCCGGCACCGAAAGTGGAAATACCGCGGATCCAGAACTCGGAAATGTTGTTACCCGGCTGTCCGGAAGTTTGGCGTGCCATAATACCCGCCACGTTACCGGCAAGGGCATTTGTGATACTTGCCGTAGGAGTACGCAACTGGGATACATCGACAGTGGTAACAGCACCCGTCATGGTTATCTTTTTCTGGGCACCGGTTCCTGTGATAACGACTTCATCAATTGCCGTTGCTTTGGTTTCCGTCATGACTACGTTGATATTCTTTTTATCTTTGACGAAAACTTCCTGCTTGTCAAAGCCTACATAAGAAAAGACCAGGTAAGAATAATTAGGGACCTTAATCTTATAACGTCCGTCTATGTCAGTTATCGCACCGAAACCCGGCACATTTTTCACCGTCACGTTCACACCCACTAGAGGCTCATTCCTTGCATCTGTGACGATTCCCGTCACTTCAAGTTTTTCTTGCTCGTTTTGAGCGTAGGCTGTAGTTGTCCAGCCTACTATCAATAAAAATAATAAGATTATATTTCTCATATTCATTTGTGTTTTAGATAGTATTATTCTGTTGTCATATAACGAATACCTTTATTATCAATATCTCCAATGTAGAAGATATCTTCATCAGGGTCGTAAGCAAGACCGGACGGTTGATTGAAACGTGCTTCGTTCAACGGATTACCGTCTACATATCCCCAGACTCTACCGTCAGCGTTTTCATTGCTTCTACCGGCTACAAGGGAGGCTACTCCATAAGGGTCCAATTTCCAAATACAGTGATTGTCTCTGTCGCAGAAGTAGAAGTCGTACTGATCTTGGTCAGGACCAATTCCTTCTCCGTATTTTTCATTTTTAACGAACACACCGAATTCTGGTTTTTTGAATCGGGCAGCACCTCCGGTTCCTTCCTTGAAGTTTTTATCGTTCATGTTTCCGGCGATAACCGTAGGATTACCGAATGTTTTGGCCACCGGATCATAATCGGCTCTGAACACCGCTCCGAGTCCGTCGGAAAGCATATACATGAATTTATTGGACGGGTGTTTGAATAATATCGTATGTGAACCGCCCACTGACGATATCTGGCTCAGGCTAAAGGCAACTTCCGCATTATCATCGATATTGGGAATGGCTCCATTACGTATCATTTTGTAGACTTTTCCTTCCCACCAGGTAGTATAAAAGATAGTTCCGTCATCCATGTACACTAAGCTGTAAGACGTCTTACCATAGTTGTAAGGACGGATCCGTCGGAAATTCTCACGACGTAGAGAATAATAGATGTTTGCCCGGGTGGTGTTGTCTTGACCATGGTCATCGGTAAACAATAAAGTATCTCCGTCAGCACTGAACGTGAAAGAGTACATTGTACTATATCCCGTTCTTGGGAAGAGACGCTTTACAGTCCGTTGCGTCAAATTGATTAAATGAAGGCCGTCGTAATAGTTTGAAGAGAAGAGTAACCGGTCGTCTCCCTCCTTGTATTGGGGATCGAACACCATACAGTCGTTGGAAGGAATAGAGGCCCCTTCATCGAACGAACCTTCTTGAAATGCAGAGTTATTATCCTCATCTACTTTACGTAACAAGGTACCTACAATCGTTGCAGGATCATACAGGAATTCTTGTTCGAATGTATGTTCTGCAACTGTTTGGCCATCCGGTCCATCTACGCGAACATTAATTATTCCATTAAAAGCTTTGGGAGGAACCATACAATAAATGTTTTTTCCATCGGCTCCGATAGTTTTGGTTTTTTCACCACCGATCGTGATATGAATTTTGGTAGGATCGCTTCCAAAATTGCTGCCCTCAATGTATAGGCGAGTTCGCATACCTCCCTCTTTTGGGCTGAAATCTGTAAACACTACCGGCTGGGATGGGTCGTACTGGGTAGAATCGACTTTATCATCCTTACAACCGATAAAGGATAAACAGCAAATAAGTGCTGTGATTAAGTGATTTTTCATAAAAAAAATAGTTAAATGGTTGAAATATATTATATCGAATAAAGAGTTAGAATAAAACTAATATTCTAATTCTCTTAATTTTATATAATTTCTAAATGAAGAATATTTTGGTTAAAAGGCACATAAATTTATAAAATGAAATAAATGACTTTCCTATCTCTTTTTTCGGACTCCTGGTCCTTCAGAATAAAGAATGAAGTATTGATATACTATAATTCTTGTGTAATTAATTATTTGTATTAGATCTTTAGATTCCATAATTGTGTTATGTTTAAAATTCTTTGTGTTTTTTATTGATTATAGATTAATTAATAGTGTAAATATATAATCTATGAGCAAAAAAACAAAGAATTTGTGAACAAAAAAATCGTGTTTTTCTTAAAATAACTTCATTTTTATGAAAAAGTTTGCAGCTAAATTCTTAATAATTAATTAGTTTGTTGGGAAGTGAGGGAATTCCTTGACGAAAAGAAACAATATATTGAAATATCACTCGATAATATATTGTGAAAATTACCATGTACTGAATATTTAATCTTTACAGTGCTAATAAACTTGGTGTTAATGAATTTGATTGTAATTATTTCTTTTGGAAATATTCTTTTGGAGATACTCATTAACGCCTCTCTCATGTTATGTATTTACTGATGTGTACAGTGTTCTCTCATGCTTAAACCTCTTTTTGGTTTTGAAACCGGATGCACCGGTAGTGGATGATATGATAACCTGTATGACTTCAAGTCTTAAATTTCAGGAAGTCTTTCTTTTTTATTGGTACATAGGATTTTCTGTTTTGGAAACTTTTGACTATTGATTTGGAGAAAAACAACGTATTTCTGACTTTTGTAGGTTTTAAATAGAGGTTTTGATTATGATAGAATTGTAATACTGACCGTACTTTGCATAAATACGTAACAGCTTCTTTGTATAAAGGGCTTATTTAAAGTACTTTTTACTTTTGAATCAGAATAGTTTCTTGATCTATCATAGATTAAAGTTATGAAAAAAAAGAATGTCAGTGAGGTGTCCGCTTAAAGAACAACCGATTAGTTCGCATATGCGAGTATAATGTTTGTTATTTCTAGAAGATGTATTGAGAAATTTTTATGTTCCTTTTGCTCGACAGGTGAACGAATCTTATTCTGATCAAGAAAAAAAGTTGCTTACCCGAATCATCAGACTACTTACATTCGGGATAAAGGGGCATCTTTCCGAACCTTGTCTTTTTTGCAAATCTGTTCGGATTAAGTTTATTCAGTTTTTTGTCTGTCAGTACGTTCTTTGTATCCAGTTTCTTACTTGTTATACTTCGTTTATCCAAAGATGCGCATTCTGCTTCTGTCGATACTGCTTTTGGAATTCCATTTTCAAAGATCATGCTACTGCAATAAGCAGTAGTAGTGGTGGTTCTTGCAATGCAATGTATAGCTCGTAATTTTTTACCTGTTGCATCATATAGGAAAGAGACGTGACTTCCGCCTTCAAACTCAATTAATTACTAATGAGGTTTCGAAAAGTTCTATTTGTTATATGCATTTTAATGTTTTTTTGCACTATGCTTAATAATAGGTCTTTGAAAAAGCCCTTAATAAAAGAAGTAGAAGAGAGAATAGAATGAAATACTAGTCTAATGAACAATACAATTAGTGCTTAATTCCCTCAAACATATCATTTCTGTCTTCTTTGGCTTGTGAAGATTTGCCTTTGAAGCTATTGAATGTATAACTCAATGTCAGCATGATTTGCGGATATTTGGGTTTGATCTTTGTATACGAACGCAAATCAGCCGTTTGGATATCACTGATATAGCAAGCCGACCGGAAGATATCTTTAAATGCTAGTGTTGCCGTGAGTTTGCGTTTCAGTAACTGTTGCCGGACAGCTAGATTAGCATACCAGTAAGCGTCGGTTCGTCCCTGGGTGGTAACAGACGGTCCCACGAAGCTACCATCCAATTGTAGACGTGTATATTTTGCTAATGTGAAGAGGTTGTTCCACAAAATATCATAATTGGTGCTGGATTCGTTCTTTCCTCCGGCAGCCAGTTCATTCTTTACTTTGTAATGATAGACGTTGCCATTAATCGTCGTATTCCACCAACGGACGGGATGGAGTGATGTACTTAGTTCGATACCGGTTGAATAATCATGCCCTACATTGGCCATTGAGTCTAACGTGACACCTGCAATATAAGGAACGCGTAAACGCTCGATTTTATCTTTACGTGTACGATGGAAAAGAGTGGCTGAAACGCTGTTCTCACCAAAGGATTTGCGGTAGTTCATCTCAAAAGAGTTGATATATTCGGGACGAATATCCGGGTTACCGATCTCGGCTGTATAGAAGTCACGATATGTTATATAAGGTTCCATATAGAACAATTGTGGGCGAGTGGTTCGTCGTGAGAAAGAGAATAGCAGACGATGTTCGTTCGCGAATGTATAGCCCAGATGTACGGATGGGAAAAACTCGAAACGGTTTTTTGTTCGGTTGGCTCCGGAAACGGAACTTTTCAATACGGTATGCGTATGCTCTCCACGAACACCGGCTTGTGCTTCAAAACGTTTCCAATTGCCTGATAGGATGGTATAAATAGAATTTACACCTTCCTGAAAATAGAATGTATTGTAAATATCGTCACGCCAATAAAAGCTTTGGTTTTCCGGGTTCCACCACTCCATACTGTAATTGCCGTCTTCCAGGTATGAATAATATTGATATCCGGCTTCCAGTTTACCTACTTTCTCGAAAGGAAGACTGTAATCGAGATTAGCTCTTAACGTTTCCCGGTGTTCTGCTTCATAGGCACGGTGTCCCTGTTGGCGGTTTCCTTCCAAGTCATTCAGGTCATTGAAGAAATACTCCAGTGCATGACCTCCGTATTTGTAATATCCGGATGCAGCAATCTGATGACCTTTTTCATTAAAACGATGTTCAACGGAAAAACTTCCCAAACCGATATTTTCATCGTTATCATAGTCGTCGATACTGTTATAAAACTCGGTTACAGGTTCGCTGCCTTTGATAGTGCGCGTTTCTTTGTAAGACATGTCCCCTTTTCGTTTATTACCGCCATAGCCGCCTTCAAGATCTACATTGATGGAAGTCTTTGATAGTTCCAGATTCCATCCGCCTTTCAACGTGTAATAATAAGAATCACCCGTACGAGGACCTACTGAATGGGAAATCGTGGTCTGGTCTCCGACAATGGTTGTTTTCTCCTGATCGAAATCACTTTTACGTAAACGGTCTGTCCATTGTCCGCCTACGTACCAACGTGAACGATTATTCTGTTGAGTCACTAAGAAGTCGATGTTACGGGCAAGCCAGGTACTTCCTGACAGGTTTACCATACCGCTTAGTCCTTTTAATGAATGTTTCTTGGTGATAATATTGATGATACCTACATCGCCGTCAGTATCATGTTTGGCAGAGGGAGTAGTGATGATCTCAATGTTCTCGATGTGTCCTGCCGGAATCTGTTCTAATGCTTGTGTACCCGAAAATACACTTGGTTTGCCATCTATATATACTTTGAAACCTGCACTGCCGCGAAAGGTTATTTCTCCGTCTGCATCTACACGAATGGAAGGAGTATTCTCCAGAATGTCTACGGCAGAACCGACACTACCTACTATGTTGGTGGAGGCTGCCACTACTTTTTTGTCCAACTTATAGACTAGCTGTCGCTTTTCGGCAACTACTTCTACTTCTGCCAGACCGTTCTCTAATGGTTTCATCTCTATGTCTCCCAAATTGAGAACAGTGTTACTTGAAATAACCAGATTTTCACGTGCAACAATGTCATACCCTACCAGGCGAATCATCAGAGTATAGGTTCCGGGCTTCACTTTCTGAAGACTGAAAACTCCTTTTGCATCAGGGGAAGTATGCATCTGTGGGTTGGTATCTCCACTTTTGAACAAGAGCACATCGGCGAAATCTATTACTTGTTTACTAGTCGCATCAATTAAGCGACCTTTAATCTGAGGATCAGTAGGTGCAGCCCATATCATAGCAGATATCAGGCATAAGACCAACAACGTGGATAATTTTTTCATTGTACAATATACTTTTTAGCAGTAACCGGCTCGGATTACTGGTAGTAGTAAATACTTCTTATTTCAAGATTGGTCTGATATCCTGATGGGTTTCTCTGAAGCTTAGTTTAGCAGCCACTCCGATAATAAGAAGAATAGTCATGTTTATTTCTGTTTCTCTAATAATGGCCTCAAAGATAATAACTTTTCGGCATACCTGATATTTATTTCTAAAAAACTCTTTTCTATTTACTATATATATTTTTTTTCTATTTTATATTCAATTGTTGTATCACAACTTTTGCCATCTCTTTTGAGCTAAACGGATTTTCTCCTGTTATTAAACTACCGTCAGAAACAACTTTTGATGTCATCGGAATCAGTGCCTTTTGATAATTAGCTCCTCTTTCTTTCAGTGCTGCTTCAAGATTAAAAGGTACTTCCTTTTTTCGTTTGGCTATACTTTCTTCACACCATGTAAATCCTGTAATTTTTTTGTGTTTTATCAGAAATTCACCATTGGAGAGTCTGACATTTAATAATCCACCAACTCCATGACAGATAGCAGCCACCACTTTATTGTTTTCAAAATGGACTTTTACAATCTCTTGTAGAGTAATATTGTTAGGAAAATCATACATAGTACCATGCCCACCTGCTAAGTAAACACAATCAAACATCGATTCGGAAATCTCATCTAAACTTTTTGTATGTTGCATCATTTCTCTGAATTTAGAGTCGTTCCAATAATCTTTAGAAAGTTTGTCTAAAACTATCGGTTTTAAACTTTCAGGATCTATGGGAGTATTGCCACCTTTAGGGCTAGCTATGATAAATTCATATCCTTGTTCTTTTGCATTATGATATATGTGGGTAAGTTCACTAAGCCATAACCCCGTTTTTAAATTTCCATTGGCGTACATACTGGTTCCGGTTACTATTGCCAGTATCTTCAAGTTATCCATATTATATAGTTTTTATGGTAGCACAACAATAATAATAACTACTTAGATAAGATATTTCATATTTTTTATCTGTTATAGCTTTTTCTTATGGAGATACTATTACATTTACGTCATATCCGATGAAAAGTCCGCTTTCAATAACACCTGTGATTGATTTCAGTTGTTGTTCCAGCGAAGCGTCGATATAGTTGAAATGAGTATCAAGAATGAAGTTACCGCTTTCTGTCAGAATGGCTCCATCCTTTCCGTGGGCAGGACGTAAAGCAATCTCTGAGGCTCCGATCTTCTGTAATTCATGTTCTACATAGCTCAGTGCCGCAGGAAAGACTTCTACAGGTATCGGAAAATGACTTCCCAATGAGTTTACGAGTTTGCTCGAATCAATAAGAATAAAGGTTTTTACGCTACTTTTTATCAGTAGTTTTTCTTTGAACATGGCTCCACCACGTCCTTTTATCAGGTTGTGATCTGAGTCTACCTCATCTGCTCCGTCGAAAGTCCAGTCGGGACGTTTTTCCCAAAGAGTGGTTTGTGGGATACCTAGTTGAACACAGGTTATCGAGATTTCTTGTGAGGCGGGGATGACTTCCAAGTGCAGTTTTTCTTTGTGAATTCGTTTGGATAGTTCAAACAAAGTAAGGTAGACAGTGGAACCTGATCCAGCTCCTATTATGTCACCATCCTTCGCCATAGCTGCCATTTCGCGGGCTACGCGCTCTTTATTTTCTCGGTTGATAATCGTATCCGACCATTGCAGATGATTTATCAGTTGGTTTTCCCACTTCATTTTCTGTATGTTTTTTTACTTATATAACGAATGAGAGGGGTGGTTTGGTTCAGTAAGTAGTCTGGAATAAGTAAAGGCAAGAGATTAATAAAACTTCATTCTATTTGTTTTTCTATAAATTATATCTAAATTTGTAACCTGTAGGTTTCTTTTTGGAACTTATAAGTGATATTTCTATTCTAGTAATGCAAATAAAAATCTGTTTATTATGGAAAATGTTACGATTGAGAAAATGGAGGTTAAAAGGTTCTATGCACTTTTGATACGAACTATTGTTGGTGTATTACTTATGGCAATGGCAATATGGGGAGTGTTTTGTTTGGATAATGATATACCTAGCAGGTTTATGGGCAAATGGTTTGTTTTTTTTAATATACTGAATATGATTATTGTATGGAGAACTTCTTCTATTCTGGAAACAATAAAAAAAAGCAGGAAATTGGCAGGGGCTTTAGACAGTGAAATATATTCTGTCTATAACTATAAAGCTTTGTCCACAGGTTTCTACGCTGCTATCATTAGCGGTATGTTTTTATCTTTTTTCGGTGGACTCTTTAATTTCTCTATTCGTGTGGGATGTTTGCTAGTGGTTGCTATCTCTTTTTTTTCTGTTGAAATTCGAAGATTGATTTTATATAAGCCTTAGTCGGATGATGGAGAATAAAGAATTAATTAATAAAATCAAAGTTTTCAGGGCTATGAAGAATATTAGTCAGGAGGAACTTGCCATAGCCATTGGCGTGACTCGTAAAACGATTAATACGGTGGAGACGGGCAAGTTTGTACCTTCTACTATCCTTGCCTTAAGGATAGCACGATATTTTGAAGTTCCGGTAGAGGAAATTTTTGAATTAAATGATATGGAGGGCTAAATGAACTGTTCATTATAATATCAGCCAGATACCAATGATGTGTCCAACACTTCCTCCCAGACAGAATAAGTGAAAGACTGCATGCATATACGGTTTGCGAAGTGAATAGAATACAGCACCAATAATGTAGGATGCTCCTCCTCCCAATAACCACCAGAAAGCAGGAGTAGCATTCATTGCTGTCAAACAGTCCATTAGTGGTTTGAGAGCTACGAGAATAGCAGACCCCATTCCTACGAAACAAATGGTCTCCAGATTGCTATGTTCTTTGAGTTTTGTAAAGCTCAGGATAAATCCGACGATTGCCGATAGCCAGACAAAAGAGAATATTCCCCATCCCCAACCACCTGCATGGCGCATAACGAGCAATGTGAAAGGGGTATATGTGCCAGCAATATGTAAATAAATAGCTCCATGATCGAATTTACGCAGTAACTCTTTCAATCGTCCCGGACGACTGGCATGATACCACGTTGAACTAATGTAGCAAGATAACATTCCTACCAGATAGACTGAAACACAGGTCACCGCCCATGTTGGTTCCATATTTTCAGCAGCTCTTTTTAACAGTATATATCCTGCAATAATTCCAAGCAGAATACCTGATCCATGACTTAGGGCATTAACCCATTCTTCCTTATTGCTGTATCGTTTATTTTTCAAAGTTTTTCCTCCGTATGTTCAAATTGTCCTAATGTTTACTGTTTTAGAATTCAGCCAGTCATGGTGACCTTTTAAAGGGTGTGATTAGAATTGGTCACAAAGGTAGTGCTTTTTCTAAAAAGAGAAAGAACAAAGGACTTTTGTTACATCGACTCTTTGGCTTATTCCTTTCTTAAAATAATTGTTCCATTATATTGTTCTGCCACCTGTTTGCGGAAGTCGATAAAAGCTGGGTATTCTTCTGGATCATAAACACCTTTGTTCATCAACAGTCGGTGGATAACAAATATTTCTTTGTCTTTCACTTGAATGGAAGATAGGAATTTACCGAATTTGCTTTGCAGATTAACAGGACGAGGAAGTCCTTCAATGGCATAACCTTCAGGTAATGGGATGCAAATGCTGTCTGTATCCGAAAAACCATAATTGATATGAATAGGATATGTACGCTTTGCGCTACGAGGTACACTGAATCCTTTACGGAAAACATTGACAGGGATGAACAGTCGGTTGCCTGTTTTATTGCCATACTGGTTACTACTGATCACATAACTGAAAGTGATAGACGGATTGGATTCTTTCTGTTCGTTAATTTGCAGATTGAGAATATCGGCTTGAGGCAAATTAATATTCGAACGGATACGGTCTTTCTTTTGATTGGGTTCCAAGTACATGATGTCTGCTTCGTCTTCGTATTGAAACAATCGGGAAATCTCATTTACTTCGATGCGACTTTCAGTCGTGGGAGAAAGGAGGACTTTGGCCGTAATAGATTGCGTGTTTAGTGAATCCGGATAAGTGGGCAGACGATATATACGTCCTCCTGTAGGCTCAATAAGTAACGCATCGTGACCTGCAATACCTTGATGGACATATCCGAAAGGAAGCTCTGCATTGGTACATTCCAGCCAAAGTGTATCTTGTGGAAGAGGAACATGCAGAATAACATGATTCATCTGATTCGGACTTGAGAAATCGGGAATGAGCCGTTCATTTTCGGTGCTGATGGCGGTATAAGTAGAAGAAATATCTAATTCCTTCAACATAGCACGCATATAATTGGAGAGTCCTTTGCAATCACCGAATCCTGTACGGCAAACATCAGTGGCAGCGATGGGCTGTAAACCTCCAATTCCTAACTGAATGCTGACGTAACGTGTATTTTTTGCCAGATAGTCGTACACTGCTTTCACTTTCTCCCGATCGGTGGAGCAATTAGCTGTCAGTTCATGCAATGAATTCCGGAAAGGTTCGGTCAGCAGATCACGTCCTTCGAGTAGTTTGTTTTGCCATTCTCCAAATTTCTGCCAAGTACTCATATCTCCTACCGTCTTGTCGTATTGAAAAGCAGAAGGAGAAAAATAAATACGTGGAAACAGTTGCGCAAAAGAAGGGCCAAACGGTTCTTTTGCGATTGGTGGCAGTTTTGTAGCTGTGGCTTCGATAATCTGCTGTCCATTCGGACCGATGGACTCTTTCACCTGAATGTTTTTTCCTTTGGTATGTTGCTCATAATACCGACATGTTTGTTCGGCAGGTAGCTCAATCCGGTAAGAAGCTTTTTCTACTCTTTGGTCGAAGCTGAATTGTGGTAGGAAAGGTGGATAACCGATGAGACCGTTGGTGCATTTTATTTCCCATTCGTATCTCACAGTAAAAGGCAAAGAAGGATAGTTGCAGTCGTACACATAGAAATAATCGTCCGAAGCGAGTGAACCGGAGTACTCACTCTTCTGAAGATTTGATTTCTTAATCTTCCGTACGCTTTGCCCAGTGGCATTAAATATCTCTCCGGAAAACTTCTGCAAGGAATTGAACATGTCACAACGACAAATAAACCGGGCGTCTTCCATCCCTTTGCGATTGAGAATGGTGATGGTGATGCTCTGCTTTTCTACCGATTGCGTCATCGACTTGCAAATGATTTCTGTGTGCATATCCTGTACGATGGAGATGAGATCGGACTGCACATCCTGCGCTTGTGCGAAGAGTGTAAAGAGGATTAAACAGGCGCAGGATAGAAGTCTGGTTGAATGATTCATGATGTATATAAAGTTTTTTAAGATGGGTATTATTTATAACTTTCTCAGTACTACCATTTCATTGTTTTTATTGGTGATCTTTTCCCAGAAAGCTTTCACGTCTTGATACTCATCAGGCAGATAGAATGATTTGCTGGAAGAAAATACATACTCTATTTTTATTGCATCATGTTCTTGGGATATGTTGTATTGGCAGATACTTTGTCCGTCTTTTGCTATGAGTTTCATAGATTTGGGAATTTCTTCGATTACATAGCCTTCTGGAATTCTTAGAAGTGTAGTCAGAAACAGTTGATTGTTATATGTTATTTCTATGGGAAGCTTTCGCTCTGCTTGTGTGAATGGGCATTTGCTGACATGGAGGAATACAAGCGGATTCACGTAAATGTGGTTGTCACTTACTGTCAGTTGTTTCTCAAATTCAAAAAATTCTGTAACGTTAGGTGAGAATGACCGCACATCTTTTACTTGAAATTGCTTGACACTGATGCTCTCTGTTGTTTCCAGTTCGCTTATAAAGGCGGTACTGTCTTTGGCATTATGATAACGTTTTCGAAACGAATACGTATCTAATCCGGTATACTTAGTCAGTCTGGTTCCTTTGATTTTTCCTTCCGGACAAATGTATCCGTCTACTTTCGAGTCGATTTGATGTTTACCCAGCCGGTTCAGGTTTACCCAATAACTTGCTCCCATATCATTGATGATACGTGCCTGATCTACCATTAATATAGGAGATAGGACATTTATGAACCCGTAATCTATTGAACCGTCTAAGAAAACAAATGTGCTGTCGGTATCAGCAATACCTACAATAAAGGTATTTAACTTCAGAATAGAAGGGTGGCTGATGGGTAATCTTCCTGCATCTCTCCTGCTCATTACCACTGGATAACAGGGAATCTGTGCGTCACGCAGCATACTCATCAATATAAAATTGAAGTCGGCATTGCTGCCTGTTTGATCTTTTATTACTTTTTTTACTTCATTTCCATATAGGCTGTATTGTCCATTCCAGGATAGCTTCTTTTTGAGGAAAAGAAAGATTGCGGATATTTGCTCCAGTTGGCTAGGTAATTTATCCAGGTGCAGTGACTTTATTTCTTTGTGGTAAGGATTGCGCATTCTGAGTAACCCGCCAAAACTTTCATCTTCTAACAGCATTTTATCGATATCATTCCACGCTTGGGTAAATGAATGATAGGGCCTGCCCGGAATTTCAAGTCCTTTGATTTCGAGATTGACACCGCTCAGGTAGTCATCCGCACACCAGACATAATTATCAGCATGAAGAGCTGGTAATTGCTTGCCGGTGAATAGTAAATAGTCTCCTTTGCATTCTATCGTTCCTGGAGGATAGGGCGGTTCGAGCATGAATAATTGACGGGTTGTTTCTTTTTGGGGAGTTAGGCTATAGCTGCCTTGTACCTCTAGGCTGTATTTAAAATATTCGGGTATTGTTATTTCGTATTGAGCCAAAAGGACCGGAATATTCCTTTGAGCTTTCCAAGGAGCTATATTGAAGAAAAAATCAGAATGTAATTGAAACTTATATTCGAATACTGTTCCTTTTTTGACAGCAGGTATGGAAAACTTAGTTAGCATATAATCGTTGTTAAGCCGTTCTTTAAAAATGAGATTGTTTTTTAGTTTGGTACGTACAATTTCTCCTTTTTCCAGATTATAGGCTGATGCGTCAATCTGTTTGACTGTCTCTCTTAAACGATTGTCTTTAGTATTCAGGTAATATGGAATGCTGATGTTAGCATGAGATGCCCCATTAGGCTTGAGTACTTTAACCTTGAACTCGTAGTCATATACAAGGCGGAACTGCCGTTCGACGAAAATATAGTTTACACTACATTTGGAATAAAGTACTACTGCCGTAGCGGATGTGTCAGGAGCATACTCGGTCATAGCCAACTCCTCTTTGGTGGGATGGCCGTATTTTGTGCTAGGCTCAATATTAGCGAGCTTAGCCTGACGGGCGGAACTCTGCCAGCCTAATAATAACATGGCAAACAGCAGTATCAGCTTCATATTATTTACAGATTGAGATTATATTATATTTTTTTCAGTACAATAGTTGCTTTATTCTTATCAATCATTTTGGTCCATATATCTTGTATCTGTTTGTATTTATCGACAGGGAATAGATAGGATTTCATACTGAATAGATAATTCAAGCGGATCTGATTCTCTGCTTTCTCTATCATATATCTGCATTGCAGATCATTGTTGTCGTTTTTGATAAGTTGCGACTGGGGGAGCTCTTCCACTGTGTATCCTTCCGGAATAGTCAATGTGGATGATACTACAAAACTATATGGATAGGGGAACTCGACAGGAAGCACTCTTTCTGTCTGGAAGAAAGGATTCTTGTCTACATGGGTGAAAATCATTGGATTAACATATAGCCGGTCTCCAGATGTTCCCGTTTTTATGGTGAAATCTGTTAATTCTTCCAATTGCGCGAGATCGTCAGAAATGTTTTGGATTTTCGTATTACTGAAGACACTCTTGTCATTTTCCTGAGAATCGGCTGATTCTTTTTTGTGTAGCTTCCGTCGCTGGAATTCCAATGCCTGATGTCCGGTAAAGGAGGATTTACGCTTTCCTTTAATCTCTGTTCCTTCTATAGCAGCTTCAATGGTAACAAATACGGCACTATTTGAAATTTTAGTCAGATCCACCCATTTTTTTTCTTCGGCTTCCGGTGATCCAAGTATATACGCTTGGCTTACGGTTAGTTCAAGTGGCAATACATTGAGTGTAGGAATCTCCATCGAGCTGTCTAGGTAGATGTATTTCTTGTTGTCTTGATCGTAAACGGCAACAACAAATGTATTCAGTTTCTGAATAGAGGGATAATTGATGGGAAGTATTCCTGCTGAACGGTGACTCATTACAACGGGATAGGCTGAGAAGCCGAAGTCCTTGAGTATGCTAATGAGCACGAAGTTTAGATCGGCATTACTGCCTCTTTTTTCTTTTAACACTTTAGAAGGATTTATACCGTATAGTCTATAAGTACCATCCCATGCCAGATTCTTTCTCAGTACCTTAAATGCAGTGATAATTTTTTGGTTGGTGGTCATGTCACTGGAAAAATCGCGTTTGGCTTCCTCTCTGAAAGGATTGGTCATCGCCATAAGCTGACCGAACGGTTCGTATTCGATATTCATAAGTCGTTTCTCTATATCCGACCACTTCTTGCTAATAGGACGGTATTCCTGTCCTGGAAAGTTGGTGCCTTGCATGTCGAAACTAATCTGTACTTTGTAATCTTCCGGACACCAGCAGTAGTCTTCCTTTTGTTTAATAGCTGGAAGGTTCTCGCTAGTGAAGGTTAATTGATCACAGTTTACGGAGAATACATCTGCCGAACCGGCTCCACCAGGTCCATAGTTGGACGCACGCATGGTGGTCTGTTTTTTATCTGTTTTTATCAGGTCGCTTCCACGACTTTCGATGTTGAAAATATATACCAGTGGAATGGTGACTTCGTACTGATTGTAAACCACCGGGATTTCTTGTTGCATAAACCAGTTGGGTATTTCGATATAACTGGTTGTTGTCATATAACGGTATTCAATTACCGTTCCGGCTTTTACTGCGGGAAGAGAGAATTTCAAGACTTTGATATTGGGATCTACTCGTTCGTCGGATATCAGGTCACTGGTGAGTGCAGTCTTGACAATCTTTCCATTTTCCATGTTATAACTGGCTCCGTCCAGTTTTTCTATTCTGTCAGCTTCTTTATGTGTGTCTGTAGGAGAGTAGTATGGAATGGCGACATCTGCGTAAGAGGTTCCTTGTGATTTCAGAATTTTCACTCGAATTACTTGTTCGGTATGTAATTTGAAAAAGTCATTGTAAGTGAAATAGGTTTTCCCCTGATGAAGAAGACATACGGCTGTAGCTGTGGTGTCGGGAGCATAAGTAATCAGGGATAATTCTTCTTTAGTGGGTTTGCCGTATTTCAAGTTGGGCTTGAGAACGGGATCGCTTTGTTGTGCTAGAACATACGATATGCACAGAAATAAATAAGTGTATAGTGTGAATAGTTTTTCCATATTCTTGTGTGTTGTTTCATATTATCACAAATTTAGGAAAAAAAAAGAGAAAGAACCAAGCCTTTCTCTTTTTATTTTCATCTTTAAAGCAAAGATTTATACGAGATGTCCGATCCACTCTTCGCGGTCGCCTGGAAGCAGGTCGATTACCGGAACTTCTACCATGGTATAACAACCCGGTTGCTGTTTCATAGAAGCGCGTGCTACGCATACTAATACTTGTGCAGTCAGTGCAGGATTGTTGATACGCATATTAAATTCGAATAACTGGTTTTGAGTTTTTCCTGATACTCCTTTGCGAGTCAAGTTTACACCGTGTCCCATATCAAGCAATGCATCTACGCTCGGAACGAGTTTCACATGTGTTTCGTCATTTACAAAATAAGGGTCTGCTTTGATGGCTGCTGCTACTTCTTCAAACTTATATCCGTCTTTCAGTTCGATATATACCATACGGCGATGAATACCAGTTCCTGTCGGGATAGTCATAGATAAAGCGGCTTTCACTCCATCAACAGCTTTTACGGCAACAGTGTGTCCCATACTCATACCGGGACCGAAGTTGGTGTATGTGATACCTTTCGGAGCGATTGCTTCGAGCATCGTACGTACGATAGAGTCACTTCCCGGATCCCAGCCTGCAGATATGATCGATACAGCTCCATGTGCTTTGGCTGTAGCATTCAATGAACGGCGTAAATCTACAATACCAGTATGAATGTCGAAGCTATCGACCGTATTAATACCCATTGCCAGGTATTCTTTGGCATATTTTTCTACGCTGCGAGTCGGAGTACAAAGTATGGCAACTTCTACACCTTCCAACTCTTTGATATCTTTCACTACTGCATAATTTGCTAGTTCTTCCGGCTTGTTTTCTGCTCCTGCACGACGAACAACACCAGCTATTTCAAAATCTGGTGCAGCTTGAAGGGCCTCAAGTACATAGTGCCCGATATTGCCATAACCAACGATGGCGGCTCTTACTTTTTTCATCCTTTAATAGGTCTTAATGAACAAATTTCTTTCTAATTGCTGCAAAAATAAACATTTTATTATAAACTATTGTTTTTCTGACTAATATTTTTTTTATTAGTTTAATGAGAATGTGTGTATTTATAGTTTTATTTATAGGTAAATAATTGGTAGAATAATGAAAGTAGTAGCATTTATGAAACAAGTAGCCGATCGGTTACAAATGGAAGGGAACTTTGGTACTGCTCACGTCTATCGTAGTAGTCTCAATGCCATTATTGCTTATCATGGGAAAAAAGATTTTAGTTTTTCACAAGTAAATCCGGAATGGTTGAAAGGGTTCGAAATACAACTTCGTAGTCGTGGATGTAGTTGGAATACGGTTTCAACTTATTTGCGTACGTTTCGGGCTGTTTATAATCGTGCGGTAGATAGAAGTATAGCGGTTTATGTGCCGCATCTCTTCCGTTCTGTGTATACCGGTACACGCGCCGATCGTAAACGGGCATTGGGTGGAGAGGATATAAAAAAGGTGTTCGCAAAATTACCTCATTCGCACAAAGGACGCTGTTCTTTGGAAAGTGCACAAGAGTTGTTTATCCTGATGTTTCTGCTTCGTGGTCTTCCTTTTGTTGATCTTGCGTATTTGCGTAAAAGTGATCTGCGTGGTAATGTCATTACATATCGCAGGCGTAAAACAGGAAGTCCTTTGGCGGTGACATTGACTCCGGAAGCAATGGTACTTTTGCGTAGGCATATCAGCCGAGATGCAACTTCTCCGTATTTATTCCCATTGCTGACCAGTGAGGAGGGGACGAAAGAAGCTTATCGCGAATATCAACTGGCTTTGCGCAATTTCAACAAACAGTTGGCGTTGCTTGGTAAGATATTGAGATTGGGTGATAAACTTAGTTCGTATACAGCGCGCCATACATGGGCAACTACAGCATATTACTGTGAGATCCATCCCGGAATTATTTCAGAGGCTATGGGACATTCGTCGATTACGGTGACTGAAACTTATCTCAAACCTTTTCAGAATAAGAAAATAGATGAAGCTAATAAACAGGTAATAGAGTTTATAAGATATTCAGTTCCTGTTGTAGCATTCTGAATATTAGTCTGTTACTTCGTAGGTAACAGGCGGAATAATGCTGCAAAGATGGATATATTTTGGAAAACATGCAAACAAAATAGATTTTTTTTCATATAAATTGCTAAAAATGCTTGTAGCACGATAAAACGGTGGATGTCTTGCTCTTTGGTTTGCTATTGAACTCTCGATTTAGATAAAAGACTTCCCTCCCCTCTGCTGTGCTTGGGAAGCAGGGGTAAAAATGTTTTCATGTCTGATCATTGTTTTTTCATACTAATTAGATTCTGCTGGATGTAAAACGCATCCGCCTGTTACCTACGAAGTAACGGAATAATATTATTGAAACGTAGTGTTTAATAATATATTATTAATGTAATTTTAAGTAGTTATGAAAAAAAAGTTTGTTAAAGTGATGCTCTTCGGAGCATTAGCGCTTGCGACAACGGCAACTGTGACAAGTTGTAAAGATTACGATGATGACGTGTCCAACTTGCAAGAACAGATTGACAAGATCACATCGAACAATCCTGTGAGTGTAGCTGATATGAAAGCTGCTGTCAATGCTGCTAAATCCGAACTGGAAACTCAGTTGGCCACTGTGAAGAGTAATCTGGAAAATAAGGATGCTCAGATTTCCGAATTGACATCAAAGATTTCTAATCTGGAAAAAGTCTTGGAGAATGCTGCCGACAAAGAAGCAGTCAATGAATTGACTACTGAATTGACTAATACCAAGAATGATTTGTCAGCTCTTCAAAGCCTTCAGGCATCTGATATTGAAAAATTGGAAGATAAAATCTCCGAACTTGAAGGTTTGTCTACAGATCTGGAAAGTTTGAAGGCTACTTTTGCAACAAAAGCAGAACTCGCAAACTATGTTGAGTCTCAGGAACTTTCCGGTATTATCAGCCAGGAAATTGTTGATGCTTTAGGTGATAACGGTAAGATTGCAACTGCCATCAATGACGCGATCCAGACAAAGGTATTGGTAACTCTGGGTGGTATGAGTGAAGTTGCCAAACTTGCAGGAGCAGATGGTACGGTAGCGGATGTCATCAAAAATATTTATGATGTTATCAACAACGATAAGACAGGTATTCTTGCTAAATTAGTAGAACTGAAGGATTATCAGGATGCATTGGAAACAAAAGCTGTTGCCGAAGGTTTCGAAAGCGTAGAAAAGGTGATCGCTAAGGTGAAGGAATTACAGGAGAACTATACACAACTTTATGCAAGCGATCAGTTTAAGAATGCTGTAAATACTGAAGTTGCAAGTATTATCAATGCTCAACTGAAGGATGCGGATACAGCTTTAGGAGGTTTGAAACAAGAGTTGGTGAGCTTGGGCATTGCTATTAATAGCATGATTCAGAGTGTGGTATTTATTCCTTCTACTGTAGATCGTAGCGTGGATTTCTATACTTTGTACGCAAAGACTACGGATGTTAATTCTGCTGATCAATATGTAGTAGCTGCAAAGAGCGTGAATACTCAAAAAATGGAATTCCGCATTTCTCCGGCTTCTGCTGTATCATCTGTAGAAGATTTCAATAAAAAATATACTATTAGCCTGAATGCAGAAGAACGTCCTAACTGGACTCGTAGTGTAAATGAGTTTGATGTGAAAGTAGAAAGCTATAATGCTGGTATATTGACCGTCAGTCTGACTACAACAGGTTCAACAAGCCATGCCGTTTCTTTGAATATTGATAGTAAAGAAGATGAAGACGGTAACGCTGGTTTGACTCCGACTCATGTTTCTTCTGATTATCTGGCTGTAATTCAGTCTAACTATTATTTGAAGACTGCTTACTATACTGTAGCCACTGCTAAAGTTGGAGAAATCGTTTATGATGCTCCTAAAGCAGTTGATTTCTCTAAAGCTGGTGTATTGACGATTGATTATACAACATCAACAGACGCTACTGCACAGACACAAACGAAAGCATTTAGTGAGTTAAACGTGGAAAATATTTTTGTGACTACTTATTCTTTGGAAGGTACTGACAAGAATCTTTTTGATGTATCGAATGAAAAAGGTACAGCCGGTAGCGTAAGCTTGAAGAAAGCAAACGAAGGAGTAGTGGATCTGATTGGCAAAAATGCTACAGTAAAAGCTAATGTGGCTTTGAAGGATAACACTTACACAATGGAGGTTGCTCCTGCTACAGCTGCAAATCCTCAAACTTTGGGTACTGTAACTGTCATTCGTGAGACTAAAAATCTGAGTCATGCTTATAATGCATTGGATATAGTATGGGCGAACACAGATCAGACAAAAGTTTTGCCTTCTTCTGAAATATACAGAGATCCGAGCGTGAATATCCCTGTAGCTGACTATCAGGCTTTGACTGTAAAAGAACGCCCGACAACCGGAGTATACTTTGTTGTTGGATCAGGTAACGAACTGACTGTAAACGTACCTGCAGGTATTGCTGCCGGTGATTATACTGCAAAAATTGTATTTGAATCTGTATCTGACGGTTATACAGTAACAGTTACAGCTCCTGTGAAAGTAGCTTATCCTGCATTGGAAACTTTGACATTTGACAATGTATTATGGAGTAGCTCTACAGGTGTTAATCTGGAATTGACTCCGACTCCGGACAGTAGTAAACCTAATGGTATCACTGTTTCATATGACTTAAAGTCTGTATTTAGCAATTATGATAACGTGCAAGAATCTTTACCTGCCGGTGGTTCTATCGAAATTACTATACCGAATAAGGATAACTTTGAAGGTTTGACTTTCACTACTACTACATTGGCTTTCAACAAAGATCAATTCAAGAAAAAAGATGGCGTAACAGAAAACGTTAAGATGAAAGCAGTAGTTAAATTAGGTACTACAGCTGTTCAAACATTGGAATCTGATATCACAATTGCTAAGATTAGTGGTACTTGGAAAGCTGGTAAGACTGCTGTAACATTGACTGACAGAGCTGCTACAATTAACTTGGCTGACGGTTTTGTTTGGAGTGATTATCGTGGCAAAACTATGTGGGAAAAGGGTAATGCTATTATAGGTGGTGATAACTTTGCTGCTAATGCAAACGCTCTTTTGGTATATGGTCTGTCTGCTCCTACATTTAGCATTGTTGGAAGTACTTCTGATAAATATTTGACTGTTACTCCAGAAGGTAAGATTAGTTTCACTACTATCGGTAAGGGTTATTCATTTGTTAATGACTATACCATTAAGGTGAAAGTGACTGCTACTTCTCAGTGGGGTACAATCACTGGATACAATGATGCAAGTAGCATTATTACAGTAACCGTTCCTAAGAACTAAAAGAATAGGATGCCTTTCCATTTCTGTGGGAGGCATTCTTCTTTTGGAAGAAAATAATAATCTATGAGGGTATTTCCGAATGAGAATACCCTTATTTTAATTTTGTTTGATAGCGAAGGGATTCTTCTAAATACTTTTTTAATTCCCCACTAATTTAGAAGATGCAATTCCTGGGACTGATGAAGAATTCTGTGCTTGAGAAAGTCTGGCTTTATTTATGGTCCTTTAAGAGGGTGGTTGAAATTTTCCCTGATACCACCCTCTTTTTTATTTTGGAGATTTAATGGAGACATCTTCTCTTTTACCATAATTTGGAAATATGGTATTCTATTACACAACCTTTTTTTAGAGAGGTTGTTCCTTAATCAGTTATACAATAAAAATTATCTCGTTATGATCCAGAATAATAATCGGAGTAAAGTGATTAATGTGTTTGTCGTGTTTATAGTCATGTTGATTCTTTACTTCATCGTGGGACTTTTTACGGTCATCAATCAGCAGTTTCAGATACCATTACAAACAGCTATGTTACTTCACGATGGCAATATTACAAATGCGTTGGTTACCATGTTAAATTTCTCTTGGTTTCTTGCCTATCCTTTGTCTGAGGGATTCGGGACGCGCTGGTTAGAAAAGTATGGGTATCGGAAAACATCTTTTCTTGCATTACTGATACTTGTCGTTGGATTAGCGATTTATGAAGCAGCTGTACTTTTTCATATATATACTCCGGTACAAGTTTCAATTGTCGGAAACGAGATATCTCTCGGATTCTTCATTTTCTTGATCGGCTCTTTTGTAATCGGTATGTCTGCGACTGTTTTACAAGTGGTACTCAATCTATATCTTGCTGTTTGCCAGATCGGTAATACTACAGCTTTACAACGACAAATGATAGGAGGAACAAGCAATTCGATTGGTATGGCTATTGCACCACTTGTTATTAGTTATTTGATTTTTCGCGGAACGCCTTTGCATGATATTACTACGAAACAATTTATTCTTCCGCTTCTCATATTAATATTATTGATGTTGATTGTTGCGATCTTCGTGAGCAAAATACAAATGCCAACTATCGATAATATCCGGCAAGCACCGGGAGAGACACTTGAAAAAAGTGTATGGTCTTTCCGACATTTCAAATTAGGGGTATGGGGTATTTTCTTTTATGTCGGCATTGAGGTTGCCGTTGGAGCAAATGTGAATATGTATGCATCTGAATTGGGAGGATCGTTTGCAGTCAATGCTACCCATATGGCTGCTTTATATTGGGGATTACTGTTGTTAGGACGTTTTCTAGGTTCTTTTATTAAGAGGGTATCTTCTGAAAAGCAACTGGTAGTTGCCTCTATAGGAGCCATTGTGTTACTTGTGTTGGCTATGTTGGCAGCAAATCCATGGATATTGACAGGAGTAGGCTTTTTTCATTCTGTTATGTGGCCGGCTATCTTCACACTGGCAACCGATAAGCTTGGAAAATATACGACTAAAGCATCCGGAGTATTAACAATGGGTGTGATTGGTGGCGGTATTATCCCTTTCTTACAAGGAATTTTTGCAGATTTAATGGGTGGCAATTGGTATTGGACATGGGTACTCGTTATTGCAGGGGAAGTCTATATATTGTATTATGGTTTGAAAGGATACCGATTGAGGAATTAGACATCTGCTGTTGTGCATGAAAAATGTTTTTATTGCTAATAAACTTCATTTGCGAGGCTGAAAAATAAAGTATACATTTGTCCCATTATGATAGAATATCTTAGAGGCGAGCTTGCCGAGCTAAGTCCGGCAACCGCAGTAATTGATTGTAACGGGGTGGGATATATTGCTAATATATCGTTGAATACTTATTCTGCTATTCAGGGAAAGAAAAGTTGCAAGTTGTATATTTACGAAGCTATTCGTGAAGATGCTTATGTGTTGTATGGATTTGCTGAAAAGCAGGAACGCGAGCTTTTTTTGTTGTTGATTTCCGTATCGGGTATTGGTGGAAATACAGCGCGTATGATTTTGTCTGCACTCTCTCCCGCTGAATTGGTGAATGTGATTAGTACGGAAAACGCTAATCTGTTGAAAACGGTGAAAGGGATTGGCTTGAAAACAGCGCAACGTGTTATTGTCGATTTAAGAGATAAAATCAAAACGCTGGGAACAATTGCCGCAAGTGGAGGTGCTTCTGTTGGAATACTGTCATCATCTGTCAATGTAGAGGTGCAGGAAGAAGCTGTGGCTGCATTAACTATGCTTGGTTTTGCTACGGCTCCTTCGCAAAAAGTGGTGTTCGCTATTTTGAAGGAGGAACCGGAGGCACCTGTAGAGAAGGTTATTAAATTGGCTTTGAAGAGATTGTAAGAATCGGGAATAATCAGGTTGGATAGTAAAAAGAATATGAAGCAGCAGAAAATATATATGAAAACATGGCTGGACTTTCACAGCCGTCTGAAATTAGTGGATACAGATCAATGGTATCTTGATTTAGCTAATAATTTGTTATTGGTGATTAGTGAGTCGGATCTATATCGGGAAGAAACGCAAGAGACTCAACAACAGGCTGCCATTACGATGGCACTTTATCTGGAAGATTGTGTGGCGGATAGTGGCAATTGGCGTCAGTTTATCCGTTGGCACAAGAAAAGTTATGGTCAGTATCTTCCTTTTTATACGGTGTCCGGAAGTTATTTTCCGGATGAGATTAATAAAGAAGATGTTGCTTTCTTGCTTTGGGCAATCAATTCTCCAGTTGGAGAAGAGACAGATTATATTGAGAATCCGTTGGATGCAGATTTGCTGGAATTTGCAGATATACTTTATAAATTACTGGATGAAGTATTCGAAGAAGCTCCTATGAGTGACGGACTTGCCGGTGACTGGCTGATGGAAACAGAATTGATGGAAAAACAACGTACTGCTTTGCCTGTTGCTTTGAAGGATGAGAAATTGCCTGTCAATGTAGAACGTTTTATGAAAGCGAGTGGAGGCGAGGCTTTAATGTTTTTTGATTCTTATGCTGCTTTGAAACTTTTCTTTATACAAGCTTTGAAATGGGAAGATGAAGAAGACTCTTTACTGCCGGATTTGCAGGAATGTGAGAATTTTGTATTGTATGCTAATATGAAAGGAATATTGATAGGCCCCGATGTAGCGGAGTATTTTGCAGATAAACGGAATGAGTTGTATAATGCAGAAACAGCGGAAGAAGAAGCCTATGAACTCTTTTGTGAACAGGGGCTTTGTCCGTTCGACTTATTAAAATATGGTATGGAACATCAGTTATTGCCCGATGCTCAGTTCCCATTTGAAAACGGAAAGGCTTTGCTTCACGAGAATTGGGATTTTGTGGCTCGTTGGTTCTTAGGAGAATATTATGAAGGGGAATAAGTGACATGAGTATTAAAAAGAATAATAATCCTTTTGCAGAAAAGGCAAAGTCCGGGGCTGGAAAAAAGAAAGTTACGGGAAAGAGAGTAGGTAAATCTAAGCCGGGAAAGGCGAATAATCAACTAAATAGAAGGGTTAAGTAGAAAAACTAACGTTAGTTGAGCGATGCTAATCTATAGATACAAACTTTTTTTTAATGGTAATATAAGATACTTGAAAAATATTATCTAAATGATAGAATATTTCTTTAACTTTGAATTTAGATCACATGTCTTTTTAATATAGAACTTAGACTAATTTAATTAAAATGAAAAACATGAAATGTAGAACAATGAAAAAAGTATTGACGAAAGGTCTTTGTATGTTAGCTGTTTTCTTATTAGCTACAGCTTGCGGTAAAGAAGATAATGTTCCTCAGACAGATGACAATGGTAATAAAGACTCAAAAACCTCTTATGTATATTTGAAAAAATATGGTTTGGAGATAATCAAGGTTTCTATTCAGAAAGAAGAATATGTCTACTCTTTATCAATCCTTAAAGGAGGTGATAATACGGCATTTGAGGGTGATGTGAAAATAAGTACATGGACAGAAGAAGAATTAACGGCGTATAATAAGAATAAAGGAACTTCTTATGTATCAATAGCTTCTGACTTGTATTCGGTAATTCCGGAAAAACTAACTTTTACAAAAGAACAAAAGTCTCTGAATGTTGATGTAAAGCTTATTCCTGAAAAGTTGTTGAAGGTTGTAGAAGAAAACAATAAAGTTGAGTATGTGATTCCTTTGCGACTGGAAAGTGATAATGTCGAAGTAAAAGCAAACCGTCAAGATTTACTTCTATATATTTCTTTAGAAGCTCCAATGTTGAAGTTTGCTTCCTATGAAAAAACAGTGCTTGTACAAGGAGAAAGTACTGAATTTAATGTAAATACAGTACTGAATTATAAAATTGATGGGAAGGTTTCGGGTAGTCAATGGGATTTCACAAGTGAACTGGTTGTTCCGGAAAACGCGTTGGATCTAGTTGCAACCTACAATCAATCTCATAAAACTGATTATGAATTGTTACCTAGTGAAGCATATAATCTTACCGAAAAAGTTCATTATAGTATCAATGATACCAAGGCCGAAGTAACTGTGGTTATCGACAGAGATAAAATGGAAGTAAAATACTATATTTTACCATTAAAATTATCGGCACCTTCTTCAAGTGTTGTGATGTGTGACAATGACATTCTTTATTGTTTAGTAAGCCGTTCATATAATAATCCAATTATTGCTTTAAGCGTTCCGGATCCGACAGTAATTCATACACAAGATGGGTATTTTTATCTGTATGGTACTGAAGACACACGTAACATGCCTATATACCGCTCAAAAGACATGGTGAGCTGGGAATATATGGGGACAGCGTTTACTAACGAGACACGTCCTACCTGGGATGGTGATCATAGTTTGTGGGCACCCGAAATCCGTTACTTCGACGGGCATTATGTGCTTTACTATTCTTGGGCTAAATGGGGGGATGAATGGAACAGTAATGTAGGAGTAGCCGTATCTGACTCGCCTACTGGTCCATTTATCGATAAAGGATGTGTGATAGACGCGCATGATATGGGGGTACAGAACTCTATCGATCAATTCTTCTACGAAGATGGTGGAAAGAAATATATGTTTTGGGGAAGTTTCCGGGGGATTTACGTAACGGAACTCACCGATGACGGTTTGCGTGTAAAGATGAACGCAGATGGTACTCCGGTATTAAAAGAGCGTATTTGTGGAAATTATTTCGAAGCTACTAATATTTATAAGAAGGGAGAGTATTATTATCTTTTCGCTTCTATAGGAAGTTGTTGTGAAGGTGCAAAAAGTTCATACACTACAGTAGTGGGACGTTCTAAAAATATATTAGGTCCTTATTTGAATAAAGCCGGTGGTGATATGCTCTATGATAAGTATGAAGTGGTACTACAAGGTAACTCTGTATGGGCAGGTCCTGGTCATAACTCGATTATACAGGTAGATGATGACGGGGTTGAATGGTTGATTTATCATGGATATAAAAAAACGGAAGCCAATAATGGTCGTGTTGTATTACTTGATCGTTTACATTGGACTGATGATGGTTGGCCTTATGTGAAAGATTTGGCTCCTTCTGTATCATCTCTTATTCCTGTTTTTAGATAAGTCTGTGACATCAATTGAGTTATTATGAGAAGATCTGAAATGAGATATTAACAGATTGGATTATTCACAGATTTCAGTTGAAAGAAGAATTATTCTAAGATAAGTAAAGCCGACTCTTCATTAATTTTTGAGTCGGCTTTATATTTTTATTTAAGCTTATGCAATTTAAATGGATTCATCTAGTTTTTATTTGTGGCAATAATAGTTATATTAATTATTTCTCTGCTGCAGCTTTCTCTGCGTTAATTTCTTTTTTCTTATTGATGAATCCAATTTTGAGGTTAGCTTCTTCTTGTTCTTTTTTAATTTGAGTCATGTTGGAAAGAATTTGTGCCAATTCATAAATTCCGACTGCTGCTTGTCGGTCGGTTGGATTCATAGTAGTCGTATATTTACGGTCACCGATATATTCCAAGCGGATATTTTTGTCTTTATTGAGATTTACGAAATCGATAACTCCTCCGTCTTCTCCCAACTTATAATCAGCTTTTTCTATTTTCTCGTCCAGATCGGTGGTTTCATAACTGTCTCTGGATCTGGGAGCTTCAGCAGATGTTCCGTCGGAAACAGATACTTTGACGGCTGTGTGATGGATATTGTTACTTCCACAATAAATAGAAGTCATGCTCATAATACCCTGTTCGTTCACCTGAAAACGAAGGAAAGAACGGTGCAAGTTCTTTTCAACAGTCTGGGTTGGCCAGAGATAATTACCCAGTTGCTGATAGGCAGTATCTTTTTCTAGAATATATTGATTTTTAATAGCATCGAATGCTTGTTGCTTTGCCTGGAGTGCATTGTTCAGACTGTCTAATTTCTGTTGTTGTACTTTAAGTTCCACATCCAACATCAAAGCCTGACCGGCTTTACGAGTTTCAAATGCTTTAGGATACAGTATTTTGATACTGTCGATTTGTAACTTGGCTTCTTTATAGTCACCTTGTTCGTAAGCTGTGCGGGCTGCTGTCAGTTTTTCATTAGCTTTTTTTTCGATGCCGTTTCCGCACGCAGCCAATAGGAATGCACCACAATAAAGGGTAATCAGTTTTTTCATCCTGTTATTCGTTTTATAAAACTGTACTGTTTCTATCTGGATAAAGCTGAATCTAGATGATTCTGGTGGCAAAAATACAAATATTATCCCTTATTTTTGTACTTTTGCGACTTTAAAACTTATTAAGTTGATAGCTGATAGTTGATAACTGATAATTGAAAGAATGATTGAATTGACTCAGGAGGAATTGAAACAGTATTTTAGCGAACCTATTTTTGGCCAGATTGCAGAAACTGCTGATATGCTCGGATTGGAATGTTATGTGGTTGGCGGTTATGTTCGTGACATTTTTCTGCAACGTCCCTCTAAAGATATAGATGTAGTAGTGGTGGGTAGTGGAATCGCTATGGCAGAAGCGTTGGGAAAACACTTGGGACGTGGTGCTCATGTTTCTGTTTTTAAGAATTTCGGTACGGCGCAAGTAAAATATAAAGGAACGGAAGTGGAATTTGTGGGTGCACGTAAGGAATCCTATCAGCGTGATTCACGTAAACCAATCGTTGAGGATGGAACGTTGGAGGATGACCAGAATCGCCGGGATTTCACAATTAATGCATTGGCTGTCTGTCTTAATAAATCCCGCTTTGGTGAGTTAGTTGATCCTTTCGGTGGCATGGCGGACATGAAGGAAAAGACTATCCGTACGCCGCTAGATCCTGATATTACATTCAGCGATGACCCGTTGCGCATGATGCGTTGTATACGTTTCGCCACTCAGTTGAATTTCTATATTGATGATGATACTTTTGATTCACTTTGCCGAAATAAAGAACGGATCGAGATTATTTCCCGTGAGCGAATTGCAGACGAGTTGAATAAGATCATCCTCTCACCCATTCCGTCAAAAGGATTTGTTGAGTTGGAACGAAGTGGGCTGTTACCGTTGATTTTCCCCGAATTGGCTGCTTTGCAGGGAGTGGAAACTCGAAATGGGAAGGCACACAAAGATAACTTTTACCATACATTAGAGGTACTCGATAATATAAGTAAGAAAACAGACAACTTATGGTTGCGTTGGGCGGCCTTACTTCATGATATAGCCAAGCCGGCAACTAAACGCTGGGAACCTAAAGTCGGTTGGACTTTCCACAATCACAATTTTATCGGTGAGAAGATGATTCCAAATATCTTCCGTAAGATGAAATTGCCAATGAATGAAAAGATGAAGTATGTTCAGAAGATGGTGAGTCTGCATATGCGCCCTATTGTAATTGCGGATGATGTGGTATCCGACTCTGCTGTGCGGCGGCTACTTTTTGAGGCAGGGGATGATATTGACGATCTGATGATGCTTTGCGAAGCAGATATTACCTCTAAGAATATGGAGCGTAAACAACGTTTCCTGAATAACTTTCAATTGGTACGTCAAAAATTGAAAGATCTGGAAGAAAAGGATCGTATCCGTAACTTCCAGCCACCTGTGAGCGGAGAAGAGATTATGGAGATTTTCGATTTACAACCTTGTCGTGAGGTAGGTGCTTTGAAAAGTGCTATTAAAGATGCAATCTTGGACGGAATTATTCCCAATGAATATGAGGCGGCGTATGCGTTTATGCTGGAGCGGGCAAAGAAGATGGGATTAGTTCCTTCACAGACTTCTTCAAAAGTAGAATAGATAAACTTTGAGCTATTTCTTGGGGAATATATGTTTGGTATCTTTTATAGGTATTTTAGGTAGTTACTTCCTTATTCTTAAGTGTTCCATTCGCTATTTTTAGTTCGTTACATTATAGTGTATATTGCGGAGCACTATAGTGTGACGAAAAATACATTATAGTGATTCTTATGTTCAACTATAGTGCTCCGAATTGGTATTTGCATCTCAAAGTATTAAGATTAGGGAATAAAAGAAATAAGAATAGTATATGTGCCCTTATTACTTGTATGATCTGAAAAAGAGCCTGTCTTCAGGTCAAAAAATAAACTGCTTTCATTTATAATCTTAAGTCTGGATATAATAATCCCCTTATTTCAGCTTTATTTTATATAAAGGAAAAATAAGGGGATTCTCTAAGAGGTTTTATCTATAAAATTTTCACTTCCGAAATACAGTTTTGCAACAGTTTCTTTCTAAGTATTCTTTTTTATAATTGTAGTCCGAAAAGTCTGAATTTTATTCTTCTTGTTTGTAAAAGGCTTCCAAATCGATAATTTCTTCGTTACAGTTTGTCAGCTTTTCTATTCCTTCATTGGTTACCACCCATGTATTTTCTATTCCGACAGGTCCTACACCCGGAATAACGATTTTGGGTTCTAAGGCAAACACCATACCCGTTTCCAATTCCTGTTTCATGCGTGGAGCCAAAACGGGGGCTTCATTGATTTCTAATCCGATACCATGACCGATAAATTTAGCTTGTTGGTTAGTTCCCATGAATTTATCCGCGAATCCGGCTTTCGTTGCTATCTCTACAGCCGTATTATAGAGATTTTCGCAGACTATGCCCGGACGTGCAATCGAGCTAATCTTTTCTTGAATCTCTAAACAAACCTGATGTGCTGCATAAGCTTCTTCGGATAATTTGCCAATGGAAAATACGCGGCTCATGTCACCCATGTAGCCGTTAAAGTTTCCTCCTAAGTCTACCATGACACTTTGACCTTCTTTTAATGGAGTCTTGTTGGCACCACCCGGGAGAGCCGGATCGAGACCTTGTCCACCTAATGCAAAGTCGTAAGGCGAAGGGTAACCGGCATTGTCACTTGTCAGTACACTACCCATGAAGATTTCCATGCTACGGCCGAAGACGCGGAAAATTCCCAGGTTTCCTTGCAGACGCATCAGACGTTCTATTTCAATTGAAAACTCGATATCGGTCATTCCGGGACGGTATACACTTGGTATTCGTTCGTAAGCTTTGCCATGAGCCATTCCGGAACGGCGTATCATTTCTATTTCGATGGAGGTCTTTATACTACGAGCCTGACGAATGAGTGGGGTTCCGTTTACCACTTCTGTGTCTGGGAATAAGCCGGCTAAACGTACATATTCCGTATAAGGAAGTTCGTCACCTTCCAACATTAATTTGGTTGGTACTGGTAGTTCCTGTTCTTTCAATAACTCAATAATCTGTTCCGGTTTACGAATGAAGAAGGAGTGTTCTCCTGTGATGTTGTTCGGACGTTTGAAAAAGAGTAGTGCCGGTGAGTGGAGGGGTAAATAAAGATATCCGCTAACTACACATCCATAAGTATAAATCAAATTAGCATTGCAAGTGATAAGCGCAGCTTCAATACCTTGTTGCGCCATTAAACTGCGAATCTTGTCGCGGCGGAATTTTAATTCAGGTTGTAGCATAGAATTATTTTCAATTTATTGTTTTCTATTTTGATCTTTACAGATATTAGATATAACACCTGTGAGAGTACAAAGGTAGTTATTTCAACTGAAAATAATATGAATTTCAAAAAAATAGCGCTACCCGCGTCCTATCACAGGGGGCGAGCAGCGCAAACCACAAATACAAATACAACTAAACAAAGTATTTTTTAAATAACGCCTTGTCCCATCATTGCGTGAGCTACTTTCATAAAACCGGCTATATTAGCACCCTTTACGTAATTAATATACCCGTCGGGTTCTGTGCCGTACTTCACGCATTGTGCATGGATACCGTGCATGATAGCATGGAGTTTTTCATCCACTTCGGCTGCACTCCAGCTCAGGTGCATGGCATTCTGAGACATTTCCAGACCGGAGGTAGCAACACCACCTGCATTGACTGCCTTACCCGGAGCATACATCGTTTTATGTTCGATGAACAAATCAATTGCTTCCGGAGTACAACCCATGTTGGAAATTTCTCCGACACAAAGTACGTTATTTTTTATCAGATTTTGTGCGTCTTCTCCATTTAATTCATTTTGAGTCGCACAAGGTAATGCAATATCGGCTTTTACCTCCCATGGGCGTTTACCTTCAACGAAGGTGGCATTCGGATATTTCTCTGCATATGGAGCAACGATATCATTGCCGGAAGCGCGTAATTCGAGCATATAGTCTATCTTTTCGCCACTGATACCATCCGGATCATAAATGTATCCGTCCGGACCGGAGATGGTGATTACTTTTGCACCCAGTTCGGTAGCTTTCGTTGCGGCTCCCCAAGCTACGTTGCCGAAACCGGAAATGGCTACTTTTTTATCTTTTATATCGATTCCTTTGGCTTGCAACATTTGATTGACAAAGTATAATCCACCGAAACCGGTAGCTTCAGGTCGTATTAATGAGCCGCCGAATTCTAGTCCTTTTCCTGTGAATGTTCCAGTGAATTCACGAGTCAGCTTTTTGTACATACCGAACATATAACCGACTTCACGTCCTCCAACACCGATATCACCGGCAGGTACATCCATATCCGGACCCAGATGACGCCACAATTCCAGCATGAAGGCTTGGCAGAAACGCATCACTTCAGCGTTGCTCTTTCCACGCGGAGAGAAGTCTGAGCCACCTTTACCGCCACCCATAGGCAGAGTAGTCAGCGCATTCTTGAAAGTCTGTTCGAAGCCCAGGAACTTCAGGATGGAGAGGTTTACGGAAGCGTGGAAGCGAATACCGCCTTTGTACGGACCAATTGCATTATTAAATTGTACACGATAACCGAGGTTTGTTTGTACCTCACCTCTATCGTCTACCCAAGTCACGCGGAAAGTGAAAATACGGTCAGGTTCCACCAATCTTTCTATGATCTTGGCCTTCTCAAATTCAGGATGTTGATTGTAGATATCTTCAATGGAAAGAAGCACTTCTTTTACTGCTTGAAGATACTCTGATTCACCGGGATGTTTGGCCTCCAGAGAGGACATGATTTTTTGAATGTTCATAATAGTATGCTTTAAAAAGGTTATTCTGATAAAATGTAAACTGTGTATACTGCAAATATAGGAATTTTTTTCAATCATGGTTAATCCTATTCCTATATTTTGATTAAATAATAATAAAATGATAGTATTTCGGTGGAAAATCATCAAACCTTATCAACTATTGAGTGAAAAATAGTTGATGAGGCTCGATATGGTTTACAGATAGAAAGTTTTCTTCTTTAGAAGTTTGGAGTCATACCTAAGTTATACATTATAAAGCCGTAGATATCTGCTTGTTCTTCCAATACTTTTGCCATTGGTTTACCGGCTCCGTGACCAGCTTTGCTGTCAATACGGATGAGCGTTGGATTAGTTCCGTCATTATCGGCTTGCAGAGTAGCGGCAAACTTAAAGGAATGGGCAGGAACAACACGATCGTCGTGATCGGCAGTAGTAACCAGGGTAGCGGGATACTTTGTTCCCGGTTTCAGGCTGTGTAGCGGAGAGTACCCTTTCAGGTATTCGAACATTTCTTTACTGTCTTCACTTGTACCGTAATCGCTTGCCCAGTTCCATCCGATTGTGAATTTATGATAGCGAAGCATATCCATAACGCCTACCTGCGGGATGGCTACGCGGAATAAGTCAGGACGTTGTGTCATACAAGCTCCTACCAGCAATCCGCCGTTAGAACCACCTACGATGGCGATTTTATCTTTATTGGTATATTTTTGGTCAATGAGGTATTCGGCGGCAGAGATAAAGTCGTCAAACACATTCTGTTTCTGCATTTTGGTTCCTGCTACGTGCCAGTATTCTCCGTACTCACTTCCACCACGTAGATTGACTTGTGCGTAGATACCTCCGTTTTCGAGGAATGGAATGCGCATTGCGCTGAAGCTTGGGTTGAGGCTGATTCCAAATCCTCCGTATCCATAAAGGAATACTGGATTTTTACCATCTTTCTTTAATCCTTTCTTATAAGTAAGGAACATCGGAATTTTTACACCGTCTTTGCTCGGGAAGAAGATCTGTTCTGTAACGAAATCATCCGAGTTGAACTGTACTTTAGGAGCGCGGTAGAGTTCATAGGTATTTGTATCCATATTGTATTTATAGGTTGCTCCGGGGATGGTGAACGAAGTAAAGCCGAAAAAGCATTCTTTATCGTCTTTGTTTCCACTGAATCCTACCGAACCGAGTGAGGGTAATTCAATTTCTTGCAATTGCTTACCGTCAAGGTCGTAAACATAAGCATGGTTGGAGGCATCTTTATCATAGGTAAGGAATAGTTTGCCGCCAATAACTTCTGCTCCTGATAGAACGGCTTCTGATTCAGGGACAAGTTCTTTCCAGTTTTCCAGCTTCGGTTGGTTGATGTCGGCTACCATGATTCGGTTTTTCGGTGCACCGTAGTTGGTATAGATGTACATCTTGTCGCCGATTACTTCGATAGGAGAATATTGATAGTCGAAATCAGTGGTCAATGGTATAAAGGGAGAATTCGGTTTATTCAGATCACGCATGAATAAGTTGTTTCCTCTACCAGCCCCGGATTCAAAGAGGAAGAGAACTTGTTCATCTTCGCTTACACTGGCACTGTAAAAACGCTTGGGATAAGATGGATTTTGGTAGATGAGTTGGTCTTTTGACTGTGGTTCACCGATCTTATGATAATAAATCTTGTGGTTTTCATTGACATTGGAGAACTCTTTTCCTTTTGTAGGAGCGTCGTAGGCACTATAATAGAAACCGTCTCCCTGCCAGGAAGCACCGGAGAACTTGGCCCATTCGATGTGGTCTTCAAGTAATTTTCCTGTTTCTGTGTCCATTACATAGATTTCTGACCAGTCTGAACCACTACGTGAGATACTGTAGGCAGTGTATTTGCCATCGTGTGAAAAGTATAGACCTGTGAGTGCAACAGTTCCGTCTTCCGATAATTTGTTTGGATCAAGGAAAACACGTGGTTCACTATTCAGCGAGTCTTGTACATAGAACACATTTTGATTCTGCAATCCGTCATTTTTGCTGAAATAATATTTGCCATGTTTTTTAATAGGGGCGCTGATCTTTTCATAGTCAGCCAGTACTGTGAGTCGTTTCAGCAGATTTTCACGAAAGGGAATCTGACTCAGATATTCGTTGGTAACTTTGTTTTGGGCTTCTACCCAAGCAGTAGTAGCGGCACTGGTGTCGTTTTCCAACCAACGATAAGGATCAGGAACGGGTGTACCGAAATACACATCTACTGTGTCTACTTTTGCTGTTTCAGGGTAAACAAGCTTTTTCTGTTGGGGGGTGCATGATATAACCATGATTCCACTCATTAATAAAATTACTTTTTTCATTTGAATAAAGTCTGTTCGAAATATAACTTAAAGTTACAAATCTACGCAATATATAGAACACAGTCAAATAAATGATGAAGATAAAAAGTGGAAGAGGGGTACAAAAACTATCCGGGAGATGTAAAAGAGTTGTTCGGAAGAAGTACAAGAGTTACTTGAAATAAGTACAAGAGTTACTTGAAATAAGTATAAGAGTTACCCGAAATAAGTACAAGAGTTGTATAAAAGATATATAGAAGTGAAATAGAAGATGTACAACTTCCGGTTTAATCATCCGGAAAGAATATGATAACCTTTTCATCTCTTGATGTGCAACTGGGGCTTGTAACGCAGGATTTCCTAAAAGAAATGATTGATAACTGTTACACTATGAATTAATTTCGCTAATTTTGTGGATAGTTTATGTACTAAATAGACAAAAGACCTTTATGCTCAGTAAATATAAATTAAATCAACTTTATTTCAAAGATACGCAATTTGCCAATCTGATGACCCGGCGAATTTTTAATGTGCTGTTAATAGCAAATCCATATGACGCGTTTATGCTGGAGGATGATGGGCGTATTGACGAGAAGATTTTTAATGAATATACCTCTTTGTCTCTTCGTTATCCACCTCGTTTTTCTCAGGTTTCTACTGAAGAGGAGGCTTTGGCACAGTTGGGAAATATGCCGTTCGACCTTGTGATTTGTATGCCGAGTACAGGAGATAATGATAGTTTCGACATTGGTCGCCATATTAAGGAGAAATATGAGCATATTCCGATAGTCATCCTGACTCCTTTCAGTCATGGTATAACGAAACGTATTATTAATGAAGACTTGAGCGCTTTTGAATATGTATTCTGTTGGTTGGGTAATACTGATTTGTTAGTCTCCATCATTAAGTTGATAGAGGACAAAATGAATCTCGAACATGATGTGCAAGAGGTCGGTGTACAGTTAATCCTTCTGGTAGAAGATGGAATCCGTTTCTATTCTTCCATATTGCCTAATCTTTATAAGTTCGTATTGAAGCAGAGCCAGGAGTTTTCTACGGAAGCACTGAATGCCCACCAGCGTACTCTCCGTATGCGTGGACGTCCTAAAATCGTGTTGGCGCGTACTTATGAGGAAGCAATGGCCATTTATCAGAAATATCAAAATAATATATTAGGTGTCATCACCGATGTACGTTTTCCAAAAGTAGAACGGGGAGAGAAAGATAGTCTGGCCGGTATTAAGCTTTGTGCCGAAATACGAAAAAACGATCCGTTTGTACCTTTGATTATTCAGTCTTCAGAATCGGAAAACTTATCGTATGCAGCTAAATATGGAGCCAGCTTTATCGACAAAAACTCGAAAAAGATGGATGTCGATTTGCGCCGTATTGTTTCAGATAACTTTGGTTTCGGTGATTTCGTTTTTCGTAATCCGGAGACAGGCGAGGAGATTGCCCGCGTACGGAACTTGAAGGAACTCCAAAATATTCTGTTTGCTGTACCTGCGGAGTCATTTTTATACCATATTAGTCGCAATCACGTTTCCCGTTGGTTTTATTCGCGGGCTATGTTTCCTGTGGCGGAGTTTCTTAAGCCAATCACCTGGAGTAGTCTTCAGGATGTAGACGCTCACCGGAAGATAATTTTCGAAGCCATTGTGAAATATCGTAAGATGAAGAATCAGGGAGTGGTGGCCGTCTTCAAACGCGACCGCTTTGACCGTTATTCAAACTTTGCCCGTATCGGTGACGGTTCGCTGGGAGGAAAAGGACGTGGGCTGGCTTTTATCGATAATATGGTGAAACGTCATCCTGAGTTTGAGGAGTTTGAGAATGCGTCTATTGCTATTCCGAAAACGGTGGTTTTGTGTACGGATGTGTTTGATGAATTTATGGATACGAACAATCTGTATCAGATAGCTTTGTCGGATGCAGATGATGATCTGATCTTGAAATATTTTTTGAAGGCAAAGTTGCCGGACCGTTTGGTAGAGGACTTTTTTACTTTCTTTGATGTGGTGAAATCTCCCATAGCCATTCGTTCTTCTTCTTTGTTGGAAGATTCGCATTATCAACCTTTTGCCGGGATATATAGTACGTATATGATTCCTTATTTGGATGATAAGTATGAAATGCTCCGTATGCTTTCCGATGCGATTAAAGGAGTATATGCTTCTGTGTATTTCCGGGACAGTAAAGCCTATATGCAAGCCACGTCAAATGTAATCGATCAGGAAAAGATGGCAGTCATCTTGCAGGAGGTGGTAGGAAATCAGTATGGGGACCGTTACTATCCTTCCATGTCGGGAGTGGCACGTTCGTTGAATTACTATCCGTTGGGTGACGAGAAAGCGGAAGAAGGTACTGTAAATCTGGCTTTAGGACTTGGCAAATATATTGTGGATGGAGGAATGACTCTTCGTTTCTCTCCTTATCATCCGAATCAGGTGCTTCAGACGAGTGAAATGGAAATTGCTCTTAAAGAGACTCAGACCCGTTTCTATGCGTTGGATTTGAAGAATGTCGGTCAGGACTTCTCAATAGACGATGGCTTTAATTTGCTGAAACTTCATGTGAAAGAGGCTGAAAGTGATGGTTCGTTGCGTTACATTGCTTCTACCTATGATCCATATGACCAGATTATTCGTGACGGTCTGTATCCGGGTGGACGTAAAGTGATTACTTTTGCAAATATTCTGCAACACGACGTTTTCCCATTAGCGCGTATTCTGCAACTTGTGTTGAAATATAGTGAACAGGAAATGCGTCGTCCGGTTGAAATTGAATTTGCTGCTACTTTGAGTCGCGACCAGGATAAAACAGGAACTTTCTATTTGCTGCAAATTCGTCCGATAGTAGATAGTAAAGAGATGTTGGATGAGGATTTGTCTTTAATACCGGATGAGGATTTACTTCTGCGTTCCGAGAATTCGTTAGGACATGGCATCATGAATGATATTTATGATATTGTTTATGTGAAGACGGATGGGTATAGTGCCTCGAATAATCAAACCATTGCTTGGGAAATAGAAAAGATCAACCAGCAATTTCTGAATGAAGGAAGGAATTATGTGCTTGTCGGCCCGGGACGCTGGGGAAGTAGTGATACATGGTTGGGCATTCCGGTGAAGTGGCCTCATATCTCTGCCGCACGTGTAATTGTGGAGGCAGGATTGACGAATTACCGGGTAGATCCGAGTCAGGGAACACACTTTTTCCAGAATCTTACTTCTTTTGGAGTCGGTTATTTCACAATTAATGCTTTTATGAATGATGGGGTCTATAATCAGGACTTCCTGAACGGACTTCCTGCTGTGGAAGAGACGAAGTTTCTCCGTCATGTACGCTTCGAAAAACCTATTGTCGTCAAGATGGATGGCAAGAAAAAATTGGGAATAGTATTGATGCCGGGAGAGGATAAGTAGATTCTAATTTTAATACCAGTAATGACAAAAAAGTTCTGTTTTTCATATGAAAGACAGAATTTTTTTGTTATTATCATTATAGATGGTCTATTTTTAATATCTTAAAAACTATTTATGGCCTTATTTTCAGATTTTGAGGAATAAAAGGTGAAGGCTTATTTATTAAACCTCAAATCCGCAACTAAGCCCTTGAACGTCCTTATTGCGTTTACACGTCCTCTCATTACTGAATTTGCAGATAATTTGAACTTGAAGCACCCACTTCTGCCTACAATATCCCCTTACCCCACAATGTGACTTGAGGCAATACACAATATCATTCCCATAAGTTGTAGGCATTATCCAAAATCAGTCTGGAAAACATCTGCGTAAGCATTATTACAGGTATAGATGTTCAGCACATACCGCCTTGATGTCCTGATCCACTTGGCTGGTACAGAGATAAACCTGAAGACAAACGCTTTTATGCGACTTGTTGCATTGAGCCCGAACTTCTTTACGTCAAGTCTTTGAATAATGGCCTTGTAAAAGTTACGGATAAGTGCTGTAAGAAGAAGGAACACTGTGTTCTCTGCCATGAAGGATTTGGGCAATCTGTCCCACCCGAAACCATTGTTCATATCATCGAAGATACGTTCCTTTCCTCCACGAAGGTTATAGAACTCGACAATTTCTCTTACGGAAGAATCATAGTCGTTAGTCAGGATACAACGGTATGTGTATTCTCCTTCCCAAAAATCCTGCACACCATCCATCCGTTTCTGTCTTTGAATCACAAGTCGATATGCCTTACCTTTCCACTTCTCAACAAGGATAGAGTTCAATTCAAACTCAATGCCATTGATTTCCTCAGTTTTCCAGCCTTTGAGAGCAAAGGTGTCATTGTAGATCGAACTGCAGCGGTTAGCACGGATATAGAAGGACTTGCAGTGTTTTTCTATTTCCTCCACGATTTCCTCGGAACATGATCCACAATCAGCTCTGAAGCGATTGATAGTGAGCCCATTCTGTTCAAATCTCGCAAAGAACCTCTTCAGCGTGTCCTTCTGATGGAAACGAACATTTGTGTTACCATCGCTATTCTCTATACCGACTATCAAATCGCCAATAACCGCCACGCCAGGGCGATAACCAAGGAACTTCTTGTATGTAGGCTTTGCATCATACTTCTCTGTCTCTATGAACTGATGGTCGAAATCAACATCATACATCTCACCCTCTTTCAGTTGGCCAGATGCAAATATACAATTGAGCAATAAAGTATTGAGAGTGTCAGCCGTATTGAAATCGTAGGTCTTGCCCATATCTGATGTGTATGAAATGTTTTCTTGCGTCAACTCCTTTATCGCCCTGAGGATAGTATCAGAGCTACAAGTGCGAAGTGTCGGATGAAGCGAGAGGTGGTTCATCAAATGAGTAGTGACATCCTCAATACATGAACCGCTACAGAAGTAGATACTCATGAGAGAACGGATGATTTCGCTGTACTGATAACCGAACGATCTACACCTTAGACCGAGGGTTGAGTCGATTACAGATGATAATGTGGAGTCAAATTGCTCCATGATTGAAAATAATCCCCCAAAAGGAGTGAGTCTCTCAGATTTAATTTGTATCTTCGCCATGTCTATCGTCGGATTCTCTTGTTTTTTTTGCAACACTAAGATAAGTGAAAATTCTGACATGGCAAAATCCTGAGCAACTTTTTGTTGCTCAGGTACTTAAAAAGTTTAATTTATAATAGTGTTGCGGAATTAAGGTTAAATATTGAAAACTATTATATTTGCCTGAGTTTTGTATAAAATATTAGTGGTTAAGTTATATAGTGTATAACTTTATATTAAATAATGAGAGATTATTATGAAGAAAAGTTTTATTTTATGCTTCACGTTTTTCTCTTCTTTGTTTTTTATCGCTTGTGAAAGTAGTGAGGGGAACGATGCTTCAGCAGCAAAGGGAAAAATGATGATTGACTTAAATTCTGACGTGTCATATGCTTCAAAAGGGAGTAAGGCACGAGCTATGGATCTGACCCCGTATAAAAATGTAGCAAATTATACGGTGGAGTTGAAAGACGCTTCGGGAAATGTTCTTCAGTCAAAACTTTATTCCGAAATGGAATTGACTCAGGAAGTGACTCCCGGTACTTATACAGTACGTGCGTATTATGGTGAAAACGTAAATGCCGGATATGATAAGCTGTATATGGAAGGTGCACAAACCATTACAGTAGTGAAAGGAGATAATAAAACTGTTTCTTTTGCTTGTACTCCGGCAAATGTTAAAGTGAATCTGAAATATTCTGATGACTTCTATACATTCTATTCTGATTGTACGGTGGGATTGAAAACCCAATATCTGACGGAAGCTTTTGAGATGTCGCAGGCTGATGTAGATAAAGATTTGTTTTTGAAGGCAGTCGGTAACGAAAATCTTTCTTTGACTTTTGCTTTGAAGGATAAAAATGGTATTACCGTTACGCCTGCTAATTTCGGTGCTCAGACTGTGACCATCAAACCACGTGATTTTCTGACTATTACAGTAAAACCTAAATTGATAGATATTGAGGGTGGAAAAATCAGTGGTATCACTGTAACAATAGATAATGGAGTGCAAGAGGAGAATATAGATGTTACTCTACCGGATGAGTTTATGCCGGGCGAGGATACCACTGTTAATAATTAAAAGATTGCAGCATGAAACAAATTACCTATATATTGACGGGAATTAGTCTCGTGATTGGATTGAGCGCTTGTGAAATGCGCGATGAATTGAAAGGGAAAAATGCATTGAATGATAATGAAGGGTTAGTAAGTCTGGATTTATTGGCTCAGGACTATTCTAATATCGTAATTTCTCGTGGAGCTTTTCCTGATGAGGAAGTGAATGTGGAAAATTATACGGTTCAAATTGTTAATGCATCTACTGACGGTGTGGTAAAAGAGACTTCCTATGGCGATTTAAGAGCAGAGGGAGGTTCAGTGAAGCTGACTGCCGGGAAGTATCGTGTGAGGGCTTACAATTATAATGGTGAAAATGTAGGTGCTTCGGAACGTCCGTATTTTAAAGGACAGACTGATTTTCAGATATTGCCGGGAAAGACAACAACGGTTAATACGACTTGTCGTTTAAGTTGTGTGGAGGTGAATCTGATTCTGGCTAAGAGTTTCGAAGAAAACTTCAAAGATGATTATACGATCACCATCACGAACGGCGGTACGGGCAACTACGTTTTTAAGAAGGAGAACGTGGGTAAGAAAATCTATTTTAATGTACCGGAAAATGCATCTAGCATATTGATGAGTGTGAAAGCGACTACTTCTACAGATGGTACGGATATTGCACAGTCTTATACAATTACTAAACCGGAGAACTCTGAAAATAGTAGCAAGTTGGAAAACGGGGACTCGTTTAAAGTGACAATCAATCCGGGAGATAATCCAGTCATTGATCCTGTGACGAAGATAAATCTGGGGATTACCGTTGATTTAACTTGGACTGAGACCGGAACGACTGTGGAGATTCCAACGGAAAATATTGTATTTAATCCCGGAGGAGGTTCAGAAGGAGGAGATACAAATAAAGGAGAAATGAATGTTGTCGGCTTAGATAAAACTTATTCATTTGTAGCTTTGTCAGAAGATGTTCCTACTGTAAAAGTTGATTTCTCGGTTCCTAATGGAATTAAAAAGCTGTTGGTAAAGATTAATTCTGATAACGAGGGCTTTATGGAGACTTTAGAAGGTTTTGGCTTAGGTGGTGAATTCGATTTGGCCAATCCGGGTGATTTACAGGGAGTATTGTCCGGGTCTTTGGAGACACAGGAAGGAATAGGATTAATCGATGCTAATGACCCTATCAAGGATAAAACAAGTTATTCGTTTGATGTTACTTCTTTTATGTCCTTATTGGGATTGTACGGTGCAAGTGAGAATACTTTTACTATTACTGTATCTGATGGTATCAATTCGGATATCCAAGGTGATTTGAAAGTGAATGTAACAGCGCAAGAATAACCTAAACTATAATCATAATGAGACGATTTATTTTTAGCACATTTACTTTGTGCTTGTTAGCTATTATGATAGCTTGTCAGGATGAGACTTCTTCGAGTGATGGTTACGGTTATCTTCAGGTTTCTTCTGTGGGATTAGATAAAAATGTAATACCACAGGCAAGAGCTGTAGAGAAGATGGGACTGGACATTTTGCAAGAGGGAACAGTAGTGAAGCACGTAGATGACTGGACGCTATTACAAAGTGAAAGTCTGTTGCTTCCTGTAGGCAATTATTTTTTGCGAGCATATTCAATGGATAAGGATTCCACGCAGCAAGGATTTGAGGTTGCGCCCTATTATCTCGGTGAAACACTTGTGAAGATAGAGAAAGACATTTCTCGCTCGGTGGAAATTGTTTGTTCTATGGTTCAAAGCATGGTAGCTGTCAGCTATTCACAAAACTTTAAAAATGCTTTCTCTTCGTATGACTGTGTGGTTTCCAATGAATATGGAAGCATAGATTTTACATCTCAGGAAACACGTCCTGCTTATTGTCGTACTGGGAAATCTTTGAATGCTGTTTTGAAAGTGACAAATACCGATGGAAATTCCTTTACTTTTAATAAAGTAATAACAGAAAAGGCTGAAAAACGTTATTATTATAAGGTTAAGTACGATGTTACTAATGAAGGTAATGGTAGCTTTAATTTTACAGTAGATGAAACGACTCATGAGTATGAGGTAAATATAACTGTTCCTATGACATCTGATGCCGATCCGAATTTAAAGGTGACAGGCTCAAACGCATTTGGTAAGTTTGCTTATATGTATGGGGCTTCCACTTTGACCGGAGAAACTGAACCTATTGTTTTTCAGTATAAAAAATCATCAGAAGGAGTTTGGAAAAGTGTAAGTACAACAGTAGAGAACGGAGTATATAGCGCGAAAACTGAAGAATTGGAATTCGGAACGAGCTATGTTTATCGCCTTGCTTGTGGTACAAAGGTAGGAGCTACCGATATGTTCACTACCGAGGTGTATCAGGAAATACCGAATTTAAACTTTGATACCTGGTCGCAAAGTGGAAAGAACTATTTTGCAAACGCAGATGCAAGTGACTCATATTGGGCTACGGGCAATACCGGTGTTACTTCTATCTTGGCAGGTTCTAAAGATCCAATCACTGTTTCTGTAGAAGGAGATGATGCTTATTCGGGTAAAGCCGCCAAATTGAGAACGATAACAGGGGTTACTTTAGTAAAATCTGCTGCTGGTAATTTATTTATCGGAAGTTATAAAACGAATATGTCTAATCCTTCTGCCAGTGTTACGTTCGGCCGTCCTTATACTGGAGCTCGTCCTGTTTCACTTTCAGGATATTATAAGTATAGTCCGCAGCCTATTAACGAAGGTTCTAAGCCGGGTACATTGACTACCGATGAATGCAATATTTATGTAAAACTGTGGGATGCTTCCGGTAACCAGATTGGTTTTGGAGAGTTTGTCGGAACAGAGACAGTTACATCTTATACGAGATTTTCTTTTGATATTACCTATACGGATATGACGGCAAAACCGGCAACGATTACAATTGTTGCAACGTCAAGTCATTATGGTGGAGATTTTAGCGGCTCTGCTGTTGTAGGGCAGGTTGGAAATGGTAGTACACTCTGGATAGATGAGTTTGAGTTGTCATACTATAAATAATTAACTGAATGAAGAAAAGATATGTCATCTTTTTCATTTCCCTATTGTGCGTGGCAACCGTCTGCGCACAACGGGGATTTGACCGTAAAATAAAATCCTCTCTTTTTGTTCCTAAAGGCACTTGGATGGGTGGCTGCTCCTTTTCCTATTCTGAGCAAACAAATGACAATTACAAGTTCTTAGTTCTGGATAATGTCAAAGCAAGCGGATATAATTTCAAAGTCAGTCCGTATGCCGGATATTTCTTTGCTGATAATATGGCGGCAGGAGCACGACTCAATTATTCACGCTCTTACATTGACATCGGCAATCTCGATTTGGATCTGGGAGACGATCTTACCTTTGATATAAAAGATTATAAATATTTGGAACATACTGTCTATGCTTCCGGATTTCTGCGTACCTATATGGGGTTGGGAAACAGCAAAATTTTCGGCTTCTTCAATGAACTTCGTTTGTCATATGGTTACGGACAAGGGAAAAACACTTCCGGAGTAGAGAATGATCTGACAGGTACATATCAGTATATACATCGCTTGCAGTTGGGCTCTGCCCCCGGATTAACAGCTTTTGTAACAAATAATATAGCAGTAGAAGTTTCCATCGGTCTTGTTGGACTTGATTTTAAATGGATAAACCAGAAAACCAATCAGGTAGAGAGTGGATATCGCAGGAGTAGTTCTGCGAATTTTAAGATTGATATATTTTCGCTGAATATCGGAATGTGTTTTTATCTTTAATTCAAATGAGGAAAAAAATGAGAATATATATTTTGGGCATCGGTTTACTGGCTTTTCTATTGGGAGCTTGTATTGAAAATGATATTCCTTATCCCTATATTCCAGGTGAAATTCAAGAGTTTGAAATAGAAGGGCAGACCGAGGATACAAAGATTGATGCAACCAAACGTACCGTTGTACTTACTGTGGACGAGTTGGTGGAACTGGAAGAATTGAAAGTCACAAAGTTGGTGGCTAATTCTGAAGCAAAAATTCTTCCGGATGAAGCTGTTTGCGCTTCTGCCAAGCAGTTTCCTGATTTTAGTTTTACCTCTTTGAGTGATTTGCCCAGTAATGCCAATACAAAGATAAACTTCACAAATCCGGTTAAGATTCTATTACGTACTTATCAGGATTATCCGTGGACTGTTACGGTCAATCAAGTGATTAACCGTACTATAAATGTAGAAAATCAGGTAGGACAGCCAGTTATAGATGAACTGAACCATATTGTCTTGATCTATGTGTCAGCTTCTCAATCGCTGAAAGATGTGAAGATTAACGCATTGGAATTAGGAGGACGCAATGGGAGATTAGTGCCTGACCCAAGCGGTGTGAAGGATTTCAGCCGTCCGCAACAGTTTGCTGTTTATCGCGGAGAAAAATATCTTGGTCTGTGGACTGTGGATGTTGTCCAAACTGAGACTACTTCTTCTGTTGGAGAGGTGGAGATCTGGGCGAAAAAAGCAATTGTGAGCGGTGGAGTGAAAGCTGGGAGTACGCCTACCATTGAATATAAGAAAGCGTTGGATAGCAGTTGGAGTCAGTTAGACGCATCTGCTGTAAATATGTTAAGTGCTACTTCCTTTAAAGCAACGATTGCAGGTTTGGAGGACGGTACGGTTTATCAGTGGCGCATTTTAGTAGATGGTGTTGCCGGCAGTGTAGGATCTTTTACTACAGAGAAGATAACAGTGGTTCCCAATCTAAACTTCGATACTTGGATACAGAGTGGAAAGAACTGGTTTGCAAATTCGATTGCTGATGATTATGAAGCTGCCGGAGCCTATTGGGCTACGGGAAATGAGGGTGTTACTTCTTCTTTGGCTGGTGGCAATGATCCTATTACGGTTCCGGTAGAAGGAAGTGACGCTTACAAAGGAAAAGCGGCCCGTTTACGTAGTATTACCGGAGTTACGTTAGTTGGTGCTGCGGCAGGTAATTTATTTATTGGGAAGTATAAAACGAATATGATGAAACCTTCTGCCAGTGTCACTTTTGGACGGCCTTATACGGGTGCGCGTCCCACAAAGATGACGGGATATTATAAGTATAAGCCTGAACCGATAAATAATGGAGGAAGCATTCCGGGTACTTTGACCAAAGACCAATGCCATATATATATAAAATTATGGGATACTGCGGGCAATGAATTTGCTTATGGGGAGTTTGTTGGTTCGGTAGAAGTAACATCATATACTAAATTTACAATTGATATTGATTATAAGAATTTGAATGCTCGTCCTGCTGCCATGACTATTGTAGCTACATCCAGTCGTTACGGTGGAGAATTTGAAGGAGCTAAAGTCGTTGGGCAAGTTGGGCACGGCAGTACTCTTTATGTAGATGAATTTGAATTGTTATATGAATAGAAGAATAAGAATGAGGATCAAAGCTTTACATATAAGTTGTTTAGTCATTTTGTTTTTCGTGATTTCATGTCAGAGGGAGGAATTGATTTCTGAAAGCGGAAATCTGTCTATTACTCTAACGGATGGAGAAGCAGCTCTAAAAGTTCGTTCTTTACCGGATTTATCAGTTGAGACGGCAGGGCAATTTATTATTAAGATGCAAAATCTCGAGAAAGATAAAGTTGTTTTTGATAATACTCTTTCTGCTTTTAACGTTTCTGCACCTCATTTGTTTGTGGCGGGGCAGTATGAAGTGGTAGCTTCGTATGGGACAAATCCGGAACTTGCATTGGATGCTCCTTATTATACGTCGAAAACGATTGCGTTTGATATAGAATCCGGTAAGACGAAGGAATTGACGATTCCTTGTTTTGTTGGCAATTCTTTAGCTTCTTTCAAATTTGGAAATCAGGATAAACTTGAGAAGGTTTTGAAGGATTATTATATAGAATTAGTGGTAGGTGACCAATCTGTGGTTTGGCATCCGGGTGATATAGAGAACCCTTATTTCAGGGCAGGTTCCACGGTTGAACTTTATTTGAAAGGAACGTGGATAGAGAATAATAAAGGGTATAGCAAAAATTTTGCTGTAATCATGCCGGCGCAGAAAGGTAAAAACTATGTGTATACACTCAATATAGATACATCCAATATGACAGGTGTGATTTTTGATTTACAGATTGAAACCTCTATTGAAACGGTTACGGTGAATGAAACTGTCCCCCAAGAGTGGTTACCAAAGCCTAAAGTAGAAGCAATCGGATTTGATGATTCTAATGCATTGACATATGTAGAAACGGCTGATGCAACTACAGCTAAAATTGCCTATAAAGCTGTGCGTCCGGTAGAAGATGTTGAGTTTACTTTGAATTTTGAAGATGAGAAGCTTTCTTCACTGAATAAAACGTACTTATTGTCTACGCTTACAATAGACGAACGTACTTCATTGGAAGCTGTGAATATTATTTTGCCAACTTTGAATGTGGTAGAGGGTGTATTGGATTTATCTGCAATGACTGCTAACTTACTGGCAAAGAATGAAGGCGATGTAAATAACCTAATTGGTGTAAAGGTAAAGGCCAACGGAAGATGGAGTGAAGAAAAAACGTATACAATAAGGACTTTAAAACCTGAGTTTGCAGTATCAGTCTATCCGGGCAATATCTGGACTAAAGAATTAACGGCTAATCCACTTATGGCAACCGATATAAAAACAGGAAATATTGATAAAATTGTAACTGACGTTCAATATCAATTTAGCACAGATGGTAATTCATGGATTCCTTTGCTTTCAGATTTGCGTAAAGAGGGACTTGCTCCCGGAACAACATACTATGTACGGGCTTTGTATCGTGATGAATTAACTAGTGGTGTTACAGAGGTAAGGACATATGAGGCTCTTACTATACCCAATGCTTCTTTGGATGATGGGTATGATACTACCAATCCTAAAAGTAAAAATCCGCTTTATACATTTCAGGGCGGATGGATTGGAACCAGAAATCCATTGACTTGTCATACTAACGGTGTGAATGCTTTTTATGTTTCAAAATCGAGTACTCTTCCTATTTCTGATAATGGAAGTACGGTAGCACACATGATGACAATAGGGTGGGGAGCCGGAAACTCTTGTAGTTTTGGGAACAAAAGTGGAAGTATCATAAATAACATTTCAGCTGGTATTGTTTGTGTGGGAGAATATAGCGCTTCTGAAGATTCCGTTTATGGTAAAGCGGCATATATCCGTCCTACCAGTCTATCTTTTGTATATAAAGCCTCTCCCTACAATGGAGATGAATATCAGGTAGAGGCTTATTTGGAGAATATAACTGATGGTAAGGTTGTAGTGATAGGAAAAGCCTTTCTGAAATCCGGCATTGCTTATTCTTCTTATCAAACAGAAAGTCTGTCTTTTGATTATGATCCGACTCAGGAACGTTTACCTATCTCTCATTTGAGAATAATATTTAAAGCAGGAACGAAAGAAGATAAGGATCATTTGGAAGATAAGTTTACTAAGGAAGGAAGTGGAAGTTTTTATTCTAACTATTATATCAGAGGTAGCCAATTTTGGCTCGATTCTTTTGAATTGCATTACGATAAATAAATATGAAACAGATTTATATTATTATAATCTTCTTATTGGTAAGTTTTTCTTTTGTATCTTGTAGTGAAGAGCAACATTATACCAATAAGTCTTTTGGATATTTTTCTATTTCGAACCTTTTCTTGAGTTGCGATGAAGAGGTTCATCCTTTGGTTCGTGCCGTGGATACATCTCTTCAGTTACAGATCTGTCAAGGGGGAGAAATCGTAAAGGATTATGCTCCTGGAGAAGATTTATCGAAACGTATTGTGCTTCCAGTAGGGGAGTATACATTAAAAACTTTTACTCCAGATCAATCGGAAGCGGTTAATGGTCAAATAGGTGTACCTGTTTATGAAACAATTTCTTCCTTTGAAGTAAGGGAAGGGGATATAACTAGCATTTCTTTGGTTGTTCCACAAGTTAATGTAGGAGTTTGTGTTAATGTATCAGATGAATTTAAGGTGAATTTTCATAATTTATCTGTTACTATAGCTTCTGTGACTGGACGTTCGATTGTTATTGCAGATATAGATACTTCGTCTCCGTATTATTATTTTGCTATTCCTTCTGACGGAAAACTAAAATATACTGTAACGGCTTACAATGCAGATGAAGAAGAAATGACTTTAACAAAAGAAATAGTGGACATTGTTTCGGCTAAGAATTACTCCATTCATCTGGATTTGTCTAATTGAATTTGATTATTACAGGAGTAAAAGAAATACAGATTATAGAAAAATAAAGATTTGTTGTAATCTAAACAGTGTTAGCAAAGTAAGTGAAATTATTCTTTGTTGACACTGTTTTTTTATACTTCCGAATTCTTAGAAAAACAGTTGGTCCATTTAATTCTAATATGTTGCTTTGTCAATAGTTGTATATCTGTAATAATTAACTGTTTTATTTAGGTTTGCAATTACCGGAATATCTCTTGACCAACTATTGCACTTCTTTTTTCTAATTGATTATCATTTTATATCCAGAGACTTAAGGTTTCCGAAGTGAACTAAATATTTTGGATCTATTAAATCAAAATAAATTCCTGATTGTTCATTATTATAAAAGTGCTATTTTTGTTTAATGAAAAAAGGGTATTACTATAATAATATAATTATGAAAAAAGGAATTGTTGCTGTTTCTATGCTTTTGTTATTATCCGGATGCAGTAGCGTTGCTTTGACAGGACGTAAACAACTGCTACTGGTCTCTGATTCTGAAGTCATGAGCTTGAGTAATTCAAGTTTTCAGGATTATATGAAAACTGCGAAAGCCTCTACAAATGTGGCAAATACTGCGATGGTTGTCCGGGTAGGTAAGCGAATAGCCAATGCGGTAGAGACATATCTGCGTAATAACGGTATGGCTGATCAGATTCAGAATTTTGCCTGGGAGTTTCATCTGGTGCAAGATAAAGAACCGAATGCTTTTTGTATGCCGGGTGGAAAGATTGTGGTTAATGAGGGTATTTTACCTTATACCCAAACAGAAGAAGGACTTGCCATTGTCTTGGGGCATGAAGTTGGCCATGCTGTAGCCAAACATTCTGCTGAACGGCTGAGCCAGCAAATGGTGGCTTCTTATGGCGGGCAAATATTAAATGGAGTGCTTTCCAACAAATCTACTGCTACACAAGCTTTAGCACAACAGGTTTACGGATTGGGAGCACAATATGGAGTGATGTTGCCTTATTCCCGTAAAAATGAAAGTGAGGCTGACCATCTGGGGTTGGTGTTTGCTGCAATGGCAGGATACAATCCGGAAGCAGCTATAGTTTTTTGGCAACGTATGGCTTCAGCGGGAGCACAAAAAATACCGGAGTTTATGAGTACTCACCCTTCGGATGTGTCCCGTATCAACAATATAAAGAAATTAATACCAGAGGCAATGAAATATTACCAACCGGGACAAACGCAACTGCCGGGACAGTCGCTAAAGCAGACTTCTGGAAAATCTTCCGATAAACAACCCTATCGCTTTGAGAAAGTAACGAAATAAGAGATATAAAGAATCCCCGTCTTCCCTAAAAAAGAAAGAACGGGGATTTATTAACTATAGCTTACTAATAATTGTATTGTGGCTGATTATAAAATACCTTGTGCCATCATTGCTTTTGCAACCTTCATGAATCCAGCTACGTTGGCACCCTTCACATAGTTTACATATCCGTTAGCTTCAGTACCATACTGAACACAAGCAGCGTGGATATTCTTCATGATGCTCTTCAGTTTTTCATCTACCTCTTCAGAGCTCCAACTCAGTTTGATAGAGTTCTGAGTCATTTCCAGACCAGATACTGATACACCACCGGCATTTGCAGCTTTACCCGGAGCGTAAAGGATTTGAGCTTCCTGGAATATACGGATAGCCTCAGGAGTAGAAGGCATGTTTGCACCTTCAGAAACAGCTATCACACCGTTAGCAATCAACTTCTTAGCGTCATCGCCGTTGATTTCGTTCTGAGTTGCAGAAGGAAGAGCGATATCAGCTTTTTCTCCCCAAGGACGAGCTCCTTCTACATATTTGCAACCATATTTTTCAGCATATTCGCGAATACGTCCACGATACAGGTTTTTAAGTTCCATGATGTAATCCAGCTTTTCGCGGTCGATACCTTCCGGATCGTAGATATAGCCGTCAGAGTCGGACATGGTAACAACCTTACCACCCAATTCGAGTACTTTTTCTACTGTGTATTGAGCAACGTTACCAGAACCGGATACCAGACAAGTTTTGCCTTTCAAATCCATACCCTTAGTTTTCAGCATTTCCATCAAGAAATAGATGTTACCGTAACCAGTAGCTTCCGGACGAATCAATGAACCACCGAATTCGCGGCCTTTACCTGTAAATGTTCCGGTAAATTCGTGAGCTAATTTCTTGTACATACCGAACATGAAACCTACTTCACGACCACCAACACCGATATCACCGGCGGGAACGTCAGTCTCAGGACCAATGTGGCGCCACAATTCCAGCATGAATGCTTGTACGAAACGCATTACTTCAGCGTTTGATTTTCCACGTGGAGAGAAGTCGGAACCACCTTTACCACCACCCATTGGCAATGTCGTCAGTGAGTTTTTGAATGTCTGCTCAAAAGCAAGGAATTTCAGAATTGAAAGGTTTACAGATGAGTGGAAACGGATACCGCCTTTGTACGGGCCAATCGCGTTGTTGTGCTGAACACGGTAACCCATGTTAGTCTGCACGTTGCCTTTATCATCTACCCAAGTTACGCGGAACTGGAATACTCTATCAGGAATACACAAACGTTCAATCAAGTTTGCTTTGTCGAACTCAGGATGTTTGTTGTATTCTTCTTCAATAGTTGAAAGAACTTCTTCTACTGCCTGATGATACTCCGGTTCATTGGGAAACCGTCTTTTCAAATCGTCTAATACCTTAGCTGCATTCATAATCTTTTTGTCTTTTATTGGTTGTTATAAATTCGATTATCTATTTCTCTAATGCGGTTGCAAAAGTAAAGATAAAAATTAAACTAGCAAACATTTTATAAAGAAAAATGCGATAAAATATCAAATTTGATATTTTATCGCATAAAAAATGGGAAAAAAGATATTATTTGTTCTTTTTGATAGACTTATAGACAGGAATAAAGACTAATGCTGCCGAAATGATAAGCATTACTACTGTCATTCCGTCAATACGTTCGGCTTTTGTTAGAACCAAATAGCAAAGCGCCAGCCAAAGTAGGCTGACGCAAACTATTTGTGATTTGGATAATGGTTTTCTCATTGATTTCCTTTTTTCTTCTTTTCAACGATAGCATCAATCACTGCTACGGCAGTAATGTTAACGATATCACGAACAGAACTTTCGAAGTCGGTGAAGTGAATCGGCTTGTTCAATCCCATTTGGATAGGACCAATAAATTCTGTATCGGGATCCATTGCCTGAAGCAATTTGTAACCTATGTTTGCCGAACTCAGGTTAGGGAAAACCAGCGTATTTACATCTTTACCTTTCAGACGTGTAAACGGATATTTAGCGTCACGAAGTTCACGATTGAGAGCAAAGTTTACTTGCATTTCACCATCAATGGCAAGATCAGGAAATTCCTTCTGCATAGAGTTGATTGCTTCGTGCACTTTTACAGGACTACCTGAGGTATCAGCTCCAAAATTGGAATAAGAGAGCATAGCCATAACAGGGATATGATTGAAAAAACGTACTGTTTTGTCAGCAAGTTTGGCTATATCAGTCAGAGTTTCTGTGTCTGGGTGACGGTTGATTAGCGTATCGGCAAGGAAGAAAGTACCTTTCTTTGAGTTGAGGATATGCATCGTACCGAAGTGTTTGAATCCGGGCTGGATACCAATAACCTCTTTTGCTACCTTGATGGTGTTACTGTATTTGGTATAAATTCCGGTGATAAAAGCATCTGCATCACCAGTTTCAACCATCATCATTCCGAAGTAGTTGCGTTCGAACATTTTGTCATTGGCTTCTTCATAAGTAAAACCTTCGCGAGCACGTTTTTCTGTTAGAATACGAGCGTAGCGTTCACGACGTTCCAATTCGTTCGGATGGCGGAGATTTACGATTTCAATACCTTCCAAGCTAAGGTCTAATTGCTGAGCCATTTTGGCGATCACTTCGTCATTACCTAATAATATAGGATGACAGATGCCTTCGGATTTGGCTTCGACTGCAGCTTTCAGCATATTGGGATGGCCACCTTCGGCAAATACAACGCGTTGTGGATTACGGCGAGCTGTGTCGTGCAATTGACGGGTTAATTCTGATTCATATCCCATCAATTCGCGGAGATGGACACGATAAGCGTCCCAGTCCTCGATTTCTATACGTGCTACTCCACTTTCCATGGCAGCTTTGGCTACGGCACAGGAAACTTCTGTGATGAGGCGTGGGTCTACCGGTTTCGGAATAAAATATTCAGGGCCGAACGAGAAATTGTTTACATGATATGCTGCATTTACCACATCAGGTACAGGTTGTTTTGCCAAATTAGCAATAGCGTGTACAGCTGCAATCTTCATTTCTTCATTGATTGCTTTGGCGTGTGTATCCAATGCACCGCGGAAAATATAAGGGAATCCGATTACATTATTAATCTGGTTCGGATAGTCGGAACGTCCGGTTGCCATCAATACGTCTGGGCGGGCAGCCATGGCGTCTTCGTAAGAGATTTCTGGTGTCGGATTCGCTAATGCAAATACGATCGGCATGGGAGCCATACTACGTACCATATCCTGATTTAGCACATTTCCTTTTGACAAGCCGAGGAATACGTCAGCACCTTTAATGGCTTCTTCCAAAGTATGAATGTCAGTACGGTCCGTTGCAAAATATCTCTTTTGTTCGTTCAGGTCAGTACGTGCTTTACTGATGACTCCTTTGCTATCCAACATCACGATGTTTTCCAGACGTGCACCCAGAGATACATATAATTTAGTACAGGAGACAGCAGAGGCCCCGGCACCGTTCACTACGATTTTTACGTCTGCAATGTTTTTGCCGGCCACTTGCAGTGCATTTACCAATCCTGCACTGGAGATGATGGCAGTTCCATGTTGGTCATCGTGCATGACGGGAATATCGAGTTCCTCTTTCAGACGGCGTTCGATTTCAAAACATTCCGGAGCTTTTATATCTTCCAGATTGATACCACCGAAAGTGGGAGCAATTGCTTTAACAGCTTCGATAAATTTATCCGGGTCTTTTTCGTCTACTTCAATATCGAATACATCAATTCCTGCATAAATTTTGAAAAGTAAACCTTTACCTTCCATTACGGGTTTACCGCTAAGAGCACCTATATTACCTAAACCAAGTACTGCTGTACCGTTAGAGATTACGGCTACCAGATTTCCTTTGGCTGTATATTTGTAAGCATCTTGTGGATTCTTCTCTATTTCGAGGCATGGTTCTGCCACGCCGGGAGAATAAGCGAGTGATAAGTCTGTCTGTGTACTATAAGGTTTGGTAGGAACTACCTCAATCTTGCCGGGCTTGCCTTGTGAATGATAGAGCAGAGCGGCTTCTTTGGTTATCTTAGCCATACTAGTTGTATTTTTTGTAAATTATCAATTGGCTGCAAATGTAGGAATAAAAGTTTGGAATTGTAGCTTTATGGCAAAATTATATGTTATTTTATTATCTTTTATCGGATGGAGCATGTGATGTACGCCAAAATGTATTTTTAACTTCTCGGGCTACATTTTTCCAATTGGGCATACGTTTTAAAGAACGGCGTATCGGAAAGTCGTAGAGTAATAACAGCAGAAAGAGGAAAATACATGCATAGGCCACCCAGCCGTAAATTTGCTTGATGCTCACTTCCATCATTTGACTAATAAATTCTTCCATATAATGACCAAGATGGAATGGATTGTTACTGAAAGATACATGATCGATCGCCGATCCGTAACGTCCCAGATTGTCGGGTACGTAGTAAGCCAATCCTTGTGAATAGATTGCACAGCCCAGTACTCCGCCGACTACCATATGGAGCATATTGAATACACTTAATCCCTGAAAGAAATGTTGGAAGGTCATAATCTCTTCCAGACATACCATGAAAGTGGCACTTAATACTGCATAAGCAAAGCCTCGACAAATCGTTGGCAGATAGAGTTGGGAGATATGAATGTCAGTCGAAAGAGTCAGGTAATATCCGATTAAGTAACCTATTAGTCCAACAAATCCGACAATGATAAGACGTACATAATTATATTGTTTGACGTGCATCCACCAGTAAGAAAACAGGCAACCACCAATAATACCTATGATAGCAAACCAATCTAATTGTACACTGACCATTTCTTCATATTTCATCACCTCTTCATAAAAGACTTCTTCTAATACGTGTTCTGTTGCCAGAAATGCTTCTACTATCGTAATCAGTCCTAGTAACGGCCAATAAAACCGATAAGTCCACATCTTAGGTTCAAGAAACGGATGGCGGATGGTCATCATACGCCAGATACAAAATACTAGGGTGATGATGATTGCTACCGATAATTGCCGGATAACAGGACTGTTCCACCAATCGTACCAATCACCATAATTAAATAGGAAAGTGATTTCGGCTAATAAAGCGGCCCATAAAGCTGCGCCTAGCCAATCAATACCGAATAGTGGGAACTTGCGCATGAAACGGAAATGTTTAACGCAAGTAAACTGTATAAATAAGACTATTAACATTAACCCTACAATAAAGAGGTGCATATAGGTCCAGTTGTAGTGGTACATTAAATAGGTCGTTATCAAGTCTGACAACTGAATGCTGCCTAAAATAACAATATGAAGCCATGGAAAGAATACGGTGAAATCTCGTGTCGGCGTCATCCACAACTGGATATTGGACATGCACTCAAAAGTTCCCTGAATTTTACACATACCTTCAATGAAACATACCAACCACAAAAGTGGAAGAAAGCTGATGGATGGCGCTACTAGATTGCAAAGCAAAACTCCCAATGCTGCCGATGTAAGCAAAGTTTTATTGGTAAAGCGGAACTTCATTCGGAATAATAGCGGAAAGTAGATTGCCATTCCCGCCAGATTGGCGTACATACACATGAGAATATCTTCACGCATCAGTACTTTGCCACCGATCATCTGATTTAATGCTCCCAAATAAACTCCCCCCGATAATTGGAAGGTAACAGCAATGAATAGATAAATCCATGGTTGTATTTTTCGTGGCACAAAGCTACGAAACATCGGCATCGTGAAAGGACCGTTTAAAACAGGTGCTCCCATATGTTAATATTTTACTTCACATTCTACATTGAACCCTGCTCGTAAACGTTTTAAGTCTTCGGGCTTGTTTCCTTTCAGACGGATGCGGACGGGGATACGTTGCTCTACTTTTACGAAATTTCCCGTGGCATTATCTTGTGGAATCATAGAGAAAGCTGCTCCTGTTGCATCCGAAATGGATTCTACAGTTCCTTTGAAAATTATATTCGGCACTGCGTCTGCGGTCATTTCTACTTCGGCTCCCTCTTTAATATTAGGTAATTGGGTTTCGCGATAGTTGGCTATGATCCACAGGTCACTATTATCTACAATATCAACCATTGTTTGTCCCGGTTGTACCAGTTGTCCTTCCTGTATCTCTTTTCGTCCCGTAGTTCCATCGCATGGAGCAATGATAACTGTATAAGAAAGGTTCAGACGAGCGAGCTCGAGTGCAGCTTCTGCCAGACGGACTCCTGCTTCATTCTGTCCTAAGCGGTGGGTCTGTTCACTTTTAACTAACGATGTAGACTGCTTGGCACGTGATACTTGTTCGTAGCGTGCTTTTGCTGCTTCGTATGCTGTATGTACATTATCATATTGTTGTTTGGTAACTGCATCGTCTTTCAGTAGTTTTTCAAAACGATCCAATTCACGTTTGGCATTTTCCATTTGTACGCGAACTTCCTCTATACTTGCATCGTTTACACTCAAATTGTTTTGAGTGGTGGCAATACCGATGGTGGTAGCTTGCCTTCCTGCCATAGCGTTTGCCAAATCTGCTTCTGCCTGAGCAACGCGAAGTCGAAATTCCGCATCTTCGATGATAAGCAACGTATCACCTTTATGTACCGGCTGATATTCTTCGAAACAGATTCTTTTTATAAATCCCGGTACGCGGGTATTAATCGGAGTAATGTGTTGTTTAACTTGTGCGTTATCAGTATATTCTATACTTCCCAAATGAAGAAAACGGGAACAAACATAGGCTGCACCGCCGATGAGGAAACAAAGAATCAGAATATTGTATATAATCTTTTGAGTTTTTCTAGCTATCATAATCTATTGTATTTTAAAGGGTATGTGTGATATATTTCATTTTGTAGTAACTGTAGATCACGTTGATACGTGCATTAACCAGAGCAAGATCAGCACTTAGCTTCATGTTACTGGCGTCAAGCATATCGGTAAGTAACGCCAGATCGTTTTTGTAACGGTTGCTGGTTACACTGTAGTTTTGATCAGCCAGTTCCACGCTTTTTTCTTGTGTGCGTAAGTCGGTAAAAGAGGTAAGGAAATTAACATAATTGGCTTGAACACCATTCTCAACTTGTTCTTGTGCAAGAATATATTCCTCCTGTGATTTTTGTATATTCAATTTTGCCTGACGGACTTTCTTATTGTTTTTGAACAATGAAGAAAGATTGTATTTGATTCCTACTCCTACATACCAATAATTAAAATTGTTGTTCAATACCGGAACTTCAATGGTGATGGGACCATCCAAATGTTCTCCTGCAACAAGAGCTATTTTGGGAAGGAGTTCCGAACGTTCCAGTTTGGCCTTCTGTTCGTTCATTTTCACAGCCAGTTGTGCTTGTTGCAAACCTACATTACTTTGAGTAGCTAATTGCTGCCAGTCATTTTCTGCCAGTGCTTTCACTTCTTCTTCTAGTAAAGTGGAATCAGGAATGATTTCTGTTCCGACAGGTAGGTGAAGAGTAGTCACTAATTGATGGTTCATGATTTTGCAAGCATCTTGAACTTTGGCAAGCTGCAACTTTAACGTCTCTTTTTGTAATTCATAGCGGGTGATATCATTTTTCAAAGCCGTTCCTTGTGTGCGTCGTGCTTTCATGTTACGTATCACTTGTTCTGTTAAATCGAGATTTTTCTGTAATACTTGTATCTGATTGTTTAGTTTATACAGATCCAGGTAATAACCGGTCAGAAGAAAACGTATTTCCTGACGATTTTTCTGCCAATCTAATTCACTCATCTTTTGCCCGAGTTCAGCCAGAGCGATTCCGCTGTTGATTGCTCCACCTGCATAGATCACTTGCTGCGCTTCCAAGGCGAAGTTATTGCCGAAATGAGGCATCGGAATATTCTGACCATTTGTGAAATCACGATCCCATAAATATCCATTACCAAGATAACTGAACGATAGTGAAGCGCCTATATCCGGCAACCGTTCTGATTTGGCTGCTTTTAAAGCTTCATCAGCTGCCTCTTTTCCGGTTTTGTACGTTCGGATACTCTGGCTGTTCTCATCTGCCAGACGAAAGATTTCATTAATGCCCAACACCTGTTTTGATGACGTCTGGGCAGACAAACTCTGACTGCATAGTGCCACGCATAGCGGTACTATGAGCCATCCTTTTTTGCTCATAAAGTAAAATAAATAATTAATGTGATTAAAATATTCGCTCTTATATCATGCTTCCTTTCCTGAAGGTCAGCGTTTTGAATTGTGGCGAGTCATTAAAATGAGAATGATTATATCTGTGCAGCTACTCCCCAACTGTGGAAATCGTGCATTTTGTTTTTATAGCGAATGGAAATTTGATAATACTTAAGTTTCATATTGATACTTGTTTTCTATTTTGATTTGCAAAATTATAAAAAATAATAGGTAAGTTGTGACTTTATATATCTACAAATATAATGTTTTTTAACGAATACTCTTTCTCTTTTTTATTCTTGGATGATGCTTAACCAAGTTATTTAATTTGTGGTTTTATCAAGTAAGTAGTAATGTTACGGTATCTGTCATTAGCTTCGTTCAAAACATCTTTTAGCTTTTATATTACGGTATATTCATACTACCGTAGGGAGAAAGAATCTCTTCTTTGTATATGCCGAAGAGGAGATTCTTCACTTCCTTATGAATGAAAGAGATACTATCGAGAATCATTCTTATATTGCAGAAAAAAATGAAAGAATACTTATAATACTAAAACGAATTAAATTAAGAATTGGCTGAGCTATCTGTTACAAAGTGATTCTTCACTCTAGAATTGTTCTGAAAAGTACTAATTTTGTTCTTGTTTTGACGTTCTCATATAGATAGAAAGCCCATACCTTTGCACTCAAATTTAAAAGATAGATTATGAATGCAATAAAAGAAGAAAATTCAAAGGTCTTTCTGTTGTTATTGTTAGGAATGTTGACAGCATTCGGACCTTTTGTTACGGATATGTATTTACCCAGCCTGCCCTCGATGACAGACTATTTTTCCACAAGTTCTTCTATGGTACAGTTAGGACTTACTACAAGTATGATAGGCTTGGCGTTGGGACAAATCTTTTTTGGACCTCTTAGTGATAAATATGGCAGACGTCCGCTATTATTGGTGTCGATAGTGTTATTTATGATTTCTACTATGTTATGTTTGTTTGTGCCGGATATTTATTCGTTTGTTACATTAAGATTAGTACAAGGTATAGCTGGAGCAGGAGGAATAGTAATTTCCCGTTCGATATCAACAGATAAGTTTTCGGGAAAAGAATTAGCTAAAATGCTGGCAATAATTGGTGCAATAAATGGAGTTGCTCCCGTTGCGGCTCCGGTTATCGGAGGATTGCTGACAGGCACAGTGGGTTGGAAAGGTATTTTCGTGATCCTGTTGCTTTTGGGAATATTGTTGTGGATTGGTTGTATTCGTTTTAAAGAATCACTGCCTGTAGAAAAACGTTCGAAGACAGGAGTTGTTGCTACATTCCGTAGTTTCGGTACAATTGTTCGTAACGGTCGTTTTATGCTTTATGTCTTGCAATTAGCATTTGCACAAGGCATTTTATTTGCCTACATTGCTTCTTCTCCTTTTATAATCCAACAGCATTACGGATTTTCTCCTTTAGCTTTCAGTATTTGTTTTGCTGTCAATGCAATAGCTATTGGGACAGCTGCCGCTATTTCGGTAAAATTCCGTAAGACTGAGTACGGAACACTGACTGGGTGTGTTGGTATGTTGGTTTTGTCTATCCTTATGATGGTTGCTTTATACAGTCAATGCAACTTCTGGACCTATGAATTGCTGATGTTTACGTTATTATTTATGATGGGATTGACTTTTACAACTTCCACTACTTTGGCGATGGACTGTGAACGTCAGTATTCCGGTGCAGCTTCCGCTTTGCTGGGTGCACTGTGTTTTGCGGCCGGTGGAATAGTTTCTCCATTAGTCGGTTTAGGCGATATACTTATATCTACTGGGATAACATTCATAATTTGTGCTATTTGTTCATTACTATGTGCGTTAGGAGCAGTCAGACGAACCATAGTCAAGGTAGTAAAAGTAAGCCGGATTTAGTCCGGCTTACATCGAATATTTACTTTGATATTCTCTGGGTGACATTCCTTCGTGCCGTTTGAAATATCTTCCTAGATACGATTGGTCCGGGAAACCGAGTCGGTGGGCTATCTCTTGTATGGTCAGTCCGGTGGATTGGAGTAACACTTTTATCTCCAGAATAGCAAAGTCGTCAATAATCTTTTTAGCAGAATCGCCGGTTACACTTCTACAGATACCCGTTAGATATTTGGTAGAGATACAGAGTTTACTGGCATAAAAATTTACTTCCCGTTGAGAAATACAGTTTTCGTGAACTAAAGCGACGAAATGCTTAAAGATTTCATCCTGTCGGCTTCCACCTTCAATTTCACGTCGGTCGAAATAACGGTAACACTTATCATAAATGTTCAGCATGAAGGATTGAAGATGATTTTTGGCTATTTGGTTTCGAAAACGATTTTCACGATCTTTATAGATTGCCGTTGTCGCACGTATTAATCCATTAATGGTTTCGGTATTTTCTTCGGAAAGGGTGTAACAAGGATTCTCTTTAAGGAACTGGAAGAAAAATGGTTCGAATCGGAGACAAGCCTCCCGGAACATATCTTGTGGAAATCCGAAAAAAGAAGCGGTAAAATCGCTACTGCTGCCATTGATGCGTATGATAGTTCCCGGTAACAATACTATTTGGGTATTTTCAATAACTTCATAATCTTTCAGGTCGATCGTTACATGTGCCCACCCACTTTGACAGAAATAGATGGCACCACCTTCCAGTTTCCACAGGTGGTGCATGATTGGTGACAAATTTTCATCTGTGCCAGCCACAAAGGGTTCACGAAGTACAGCAAGTATAGATTTTCTTTCTTTCATATACAGTTCTTTTTTAGGAAGGCAAAAATAAGATTTTTTTGCTAAATATTAGCTTTTATGTTCCGAAAATGAACAAAACTGAAAACACTATGAATAGTTTTCTATCATAGAATCCATTTACCTTTGCCGCAGTAATTTTTTTAACTAGGTAACAACAAAATGAGTAAAAAGGTATGTAAAATGAAGCAGGCATTAATGTTGCTTTGCTCTTTAGCTGCTGTAGGATGTAAACAAGCACCACCGGCACAAATGGAAACAGGATACGAAGTGATGACCCTTTCTCCGGCAGACCGGATGATATCAAGCACCTATTCGGCGACTATTCGCGGACGTCAGGATATTGATATTTATCCTCAGGTAAGTGGTACACTGACTAAAGTAAGTGTGACTGAAGGTCAGCGTGTGAAGAAGGGACAAACATTGTTCATCATCGATCAAGTACCTTATGAGGCTGCGTTACAGACTGCATTGGCTAATGTGGAATCTGCTAAAGCGTCTCAGGCTACGGCAAAACTGACTTACGAAAGCAAAGAGGAACTGCATAAAGAAAATGTAGTTTCCGATTTTGACTTGAGCACAGCAAGAAACTCTCTTTTGGCAGCTAATGCGCAACTGGCACAGGCAAAAGCTCAGGAAGTAAGTGCTCGTAATAACCTTTCTTATACGGTGGTGAAAAGTCCGGCAGATGGAGTGATCGGTACATTGCCTTATCGTGTAGGTGCTTTGGTTAGTTCTAATCTTGCCGAACCTTTGACTACAGTTTCTGATAACTCGGATATGTATGTTTACTTTTCGATGACAGAAAAGCAACTGTTAAATTTGATTCGTCAATATGGTTCTAAGGAAGAAGCATTGAAGAATATGCCGGCGATTGATTTGCTGTTGAATGATAAGTCTGCTTATCCACAACAGGGACAGATCGAGACTATCAGCGGAGTGATCGACCGTTCGACGGGAACCGTTAGCTTGCGTGCTGTATTTCCTAATAAGGATGGTCTGTTGCATAGTGGTGGTACAGGTAATGTGGTTATTCCGGTGCATAGAACAGAAGCACTGGTTATTCCGCAAGCAGCTACATTTGAAATTCAGGATAAGAGATATGCATATAAGGTAGTAGACGGTAAAGCGCAATCAAGCCAGATACAGGTAACCCGGGTGAATGGAGGTAAGGAATTTATCGTGGATGAAGGCCTGGCTTCGGGAGACGTAATCGTGAAGGAAGGTGTAGGATTACTTCGTGAAGGTACTCCTATTAAGGCGAAGACGGCACAACCTACGATGACAACTACTGAAAATCAAACAACAAAGGAGGATTAATCCATGAATTTAAGAACCTTTATTGAACGCCCTGTATTATCGGCAGTCATTTCTATTACGATTGTCGTTGTGGGTATCATCGGGTTGTTCAGTCTACCCGTAGAGCAGTATCCGGATATTGCTCCCCCTACTATTATGGTGAGTACCACCTATTATGGTGCCAGTGCAGAAACTTTGCAGAAAAGTGTAGTTGCTCCTTTGGAAGAAGCTATCAATGGTGTGGAGGATATGACATACATGACTTCTTCGGCTACTAATTCCGGTTCAGTGAGTATTACCGTTTACTTTAAACAGGGAACAGATCCGGATATGGCGGCTGTCAATGTGCAGAATCGTGTATCAAGAGCTACGGGACAGCTTCCGGCAGAAGTAACCCAGGTGGGTGTAACTACTTCCAAACGTCAAACTAGTATTTTGCAGATGTTCTCATTATACAGCCCGGACGATAGCTATGACGAAAACTTCCTTTCCAACTATATTAGTATTAACCTGAAACCGCAGATACTGCGTATTTCCGGTGTAGGTGACCTGATGATTATGGGAGGTGAGTATAGTATGCGTGTGTGGATGAAGCCTGATATAATGGCACAGTATAAACTGATCCCATCGGATATCACTGCAGTACTTTCCGAACAGAATATTGAATCTGCAACCGGTTCGTTTGGTGAGAATTCTAACGAAACCTATCAGTATACAATGAAGTATAAAGGACGTCTGATTACTCCGGAAGAATTTGGAGAGATTGTCATTCGTTCTACAGACAATGGCGAGGTTTTGAAACTGAAAGACATTGCCGAGATACAGCTAGGTCAGGATAGTTATGCGTATCATGGTGGTATGGACGGTCATCCGGGTATTTCGTGTATGGTTTTCCAGACGGCAGGTTCTAATGCTACCCAAGTAAACCAGCAGATTGACGACTTACTTGAAGAAGTAAGTAAAGATCTTCCGCGTGGTGTGGAACTGACACAGATGATGAGTTCGAATGACTTCCTGTTCGCTTCCATCCATGAAGTAGTGAAGACGTTGATTGAAGCTATCATTCTGGTGATTCTTGTGGTATATGTCTTCTTGCAGGATTTCCGTTCTACGTTAATTCCTTTGGTGGGAATTGTTGTTTCATTGGTCGGTACATTCGCATTTATGGCTTTGGCAGGATTCAGTATCAATTTGCTTACTTTGTTTGCGTTGGTGCTTGTGATTGGTACGGTGGTGGATGATGCCATTATTGTCGTTGAGGCGGTGCAGGCGAGGTTTGATGTGGGATATAGATCATCGTATATGGCAAGTATTGATGCGATGAAAGGAATCAGTAATGCTGTCATTACTTCTTCACTTGTGTTTATGGCAGTATTTATTCCGGTATCATTTATGGGAGGTACTTCCGGTACGTTCTATACTCAGTTTGGTCTGACAATGGCGGTGGCTGTCGGTATATCAGCTGTCAATGCATTAACATTAAGTCCGGCATTGTGTGCTTTGTTACTGAAGCCTTATATTAATGAAGACGGGACACAGAAGAATAATTTTGCGGCGCGATTCCGTAAGGCATTCAATTCGGCTTTTGATATAATGGTTGAAAAATATAAGAATATCGTATTGTTCTTTATCAAGCGTAAGTGGCTGACTTGGTCGTTGCTGGCATGTTCTATAGTACTATTGGTTTTTCTGATGAACACTACTAAGACCAGTCTGGTTCCTGACGAAGATCAGGGTGTGATATTCGTCAATGTAAGTACAGCGTCAGGCAGTTCATTGACGACGACTGACGAAGTGATGGAACGTGTTGAAAAGCGTATGATGGAAATTCCTCAGATTGCTCACGTACAGAAAGTTTCCGGTTACGGATTATTGGCAGGACAGGGAAGTTCGTTTGGTATGTTGATTCTGAAGTTGAAACCCTGGGGTGAACGTCCGAATGATGAAGATAATGTACAGGCTGTAATTGGTCAGGTGTACGTTCGTACGGCTGATATTAAAGATGCTAGTGTCTTTGCTATATCTCCAGGTATGATTCCGGGTTATGGTATGGGTAATGCATTGGAACTTCATATGCAGGATAAGATGGGTGGTGATATCAATGAATTCTTTACGACTACCCAGCAATATTTGGGAGCATTGAATCAGCGTCCTGAGATTTCGATGGCATATTCTACGTTTGACGTTCGTTATCCACAATGGACCGTAGATGTGGACGCTGCTAAATGTAAACGTGCCGGTATTACTCCTGATGCAGTGCTGAGTACCCTTTCCGGTTATTATGGAGGTCAGTATGTATCCAACTTCAATCGTTTCTCTAAAGTGTATAGAGTAATGATTCAGGCAGATCCGTTATTCCGCTTGGATGAGACCTCTCTTGATAATGCTTTTGTACGTATGTCGAATGGTGAGATGGCTCCGTTAAGCCAGTTTGTTACATTAACACGTAGCTATGGTGCAGAATCATTGAGTCGTTTTAATATGTATAACTCTATTGCGGTAAATGCAATGCCGGCAGATGGTTACAGTACCGGAGATGCAATCAAAGCAGTGCAGGAAACTGCGGAACAAGCTCTTCCCAAAGGATATGGTTATGATTACGGAGGTATTACTCGTGAGGAAAATCAGCAAAGTGGTACGACGATTATCATTTTCGGTATATGCTTCCTGATGATTTACTTGATTCTGAGTGCATTATACGAGAGTTTTCTCATTCCGTTTGCTGTTCTTTTGAGCGTACCTAGCGGATTGATGGGAAGTTTCCTTTTTGCCAGGATGTTCGGATTAGAGAACAATATCTATCTGCAAACGGGATTGATCATGTTGATTGGTTTGCTGGCGAAGACGGCTATCTTGCTGACAGAGTATGCTGCCGAACGTCGTAAGGCAGGAATGGGACTGGTTGCTTCTGCGGTAAGTGCTGCTAAAGCTCGTCTTCGTCCGATTCTGATGACAGCATTGACGATGATCTTCGGTCTGTTCCCTTTGATGTTGTCTAGTGGGGTAGGTGCGAATGGTAACCGTTCATTGGGTACAGGTGTAGTCGGTGGTATGACTATCGGTACGTTAGCTTTACTTTTCATTGTTCCGACTTTGTTCATTGCTTTCCAATGGTTGCAGGAGCGTTTGCGCCCTATGCAAAGTGTACCTACAGAGGACTGGCAGATCGAAGAAGAAATTAAGATAAGTAACGAAGAAAAGTCTGAGGCAGGAAAGAAATGATTCACTATAGAGTGACACAGAGTTTTCAATTATAAAAAAGAAATATGAGAAAAATAATACTATTATCCGCAGTGACAGTCATGTTGAGTAGTTGCGGTATTTATAATAAATACAAGTCGGTTTCGGAAGTTCCCGAGGGACTTTATGGCAGCGAGTCAGTCGCTGCCACCGATACGACGAATTTTGGGAATCTTTCTTGGCGGGAAGTATTTACCGATCCACATCTACAGGTACTGATAGATTCGGTTCTGGTGAAGAATACGGATATGCAGACAGCTCATTTGCGTGTGAAAGAAGCGGAAGCTTCTTTGATGACGGCGAAGTTATCCTATTTACCTTCTTTGTTTCTTTCACCGGAAGGAACAGCCAGTAGTTTTGATAAGGGAAAGGCTACACAAACCTATTCATTGCCTGTGACTGCTTCTTGGGAACTGGATATTTTTGGCCGTACCACGAATACGAAACGTAGTGCAAAAGCAGCTTACCAACAAAGTAAGGAATATGAGCAAGCTGTAAAAACGCAATTAGTATCTGCCGTAGCCAACAATTATTATACTTTGTTGATGCTCGATGCTCAATACGATATTGCCGTAGCTACGGAAAAAGCATGGCAGGAAACAGTAAGAGCTTCACGTGCCATGAAGAAAGCAGGTATGATGAATGAAGCCGGATTGGCTCAGACAGAGGCTAACTATTATACAATTCGTACGACAGTACTCGATTTGAAAGAGCAAATCAATCAGGTAGAAAACTCCATGAGTCTATTGCTGGCGGAAGTTCCTCATACTGTTCAGCGTGGTAAATTGAATAATCAACAGTTGCCGGAAAACTTCTCCATAGGAGTTCCTTTGCAAATGCTTTCCAATCGTCCGGATGTACGTAGTGCCGAATATTCTTTGGCACAGGCTTTCTATTCGACAAACTCTGCGCGTGCTTCTTTCTATCCTTCTATTACTTTGAGTGGTAGTGCTGGCTGGACGAATAATGCCGGAAGTATGATTCTAAATCCGGGTAAGTTTCTTGCTTCAGCAGTAGCTTCTCTGACGCAACCTCTATTTAATAAAGGTACAAATATCGCCCGATTGAAAATAGCGAAAGCTCAACAGGAAGAAGCCCGCCTCAATTTTGAACAGACATTATTGAATGCAGGTGTGGAGGTAAACGAAGCATTGGTGCAGTATCAGACAGCTCGCGAGAAAGCCGCTTTCTATGAGAAACAGGTTACTTCTTTGCAGACAGCTGTCAAGAGTACCAATCTTTTAATGAAACATAGCGATATAACTTATCTGGAAGTCCTGACCGCACAGCAAACGTTGCTGAATGCTCAGCTTTCTCAAGTGGCAAACCGCTTTACTGAAATCCAGGGAATGATTACTCTATATCAGTCGCTGGGTGGCGGTAGGATGTAGGAGGATAGTATGAATCCTGAAACGCTACGGAGTCAGATACTCGATTACACGAAACGGGAAATGTCTCTGCATGGAACTAACGGACTGACTATGGATGACATAGCTAAGGGGATGAAGATGTCGAAGCGTACGCTCTATAAACTTTTTCCCAGCAAGGTTTGTCTGTTTCGTGTTTGCCTTTCTGATTTTGCTAATAAGATCAGAGGCAGTGTACAGCAGCAGCAAATACGGATGGATAGTTCGTGCATGGGGCATCTTTTTATAACTGTAAACGGGTATCTCACTCTGTTACATTCGATGGGGAAGACTTTACTGTTGGATATTGCCGAAGATGATGAGTACCGTTCTTCTTTTGAACGGGAAAATACGTTCTGGCTACAACAGTTCATTGATATACTGACACATTGTAAAATTTGTGGTTTTCTACTTCCTGAAGTCGATACGGATCGTTTTGCAGCGGAATTGCGGGAAGCAATTTATCAGAGTTGTCTGCAAGGCACTCCGTATATAGTGCAACGGATGTTGAATTATATGCTTTTACGAGGACTTTTTAAGATGGATGGGATTCGTTATATTGATGAACATCTGGCATTCGATAAGTTAAATGTTTGTGTTTGAAGAGAAAAAGCGTATCTGAGTAAAAACGGATACGCTTTTTCATTTGTAATGAGCCTTCTATTTCAGGATTCAGGTATTCTTTTAGCAAGTAAAGATTGTTTGTTTCAGTTTATAATCTGTATATTTGCGGATAATAAAAATGAATTTTATATTATAAAATATGAAAAAGTTATTTCTAATTTTATTCGTTATTGGGGGATTAGTATCGGGATGTAGTAAAGATGATGATAAACCTGTTATTCCGCAGGAAGCAGAAGTCACCTTATTTGATAAGAATATAAAACCTATCGCTTATATAAATTATGTGGATGATGATTTGACTATTTATATGTGGGACGGCATTCCGGTGGCTTATTTGGAGGAATCTGGACTGATTTATCATTTCAACGGGCAATTTCTGGGGTGGTATATGAACGGTGTGATATATGATAAAGAAGGCTATGCAGTTGCCGCTAAAAAAGGTGTTGTAAGAGGAGAAATAAAAATGAATGAAACGTATGCGGAATCAGTGATAAAAGGAGTGAAGCACGTTAAACCTATTCCTCATGTTCACTCATTAAAACCGAAAACCCCGTCTTTTCGGGATAAATGGAGTGAAATTTCTTTGACTGACTTTTTTCTTCCCCAATAAAAAAAAGGAAAAATCAGCATCTCAAATTGAGTGCTGATTAGAGGTGAGGTGATTGTTTATTAATGATTCTCTATGATAATTCTTTAAATTGAATGCTGAATAAAAGCTAGTTATAAACTGTTCTTTTACTTGTCTATCACTTTCAAGCTCATATTTCTTACACTGATGGCTGCATCAAATGTGCCGGGTACTTCCCATCCGAAATTCATCCCGCAGATTTCCATATCCTCCCAAGTCGTATCCTTAAAAAAGCCCTTTGATTTCATTTTCTCAATAGCTTCTTTAATCAGAGGCAGCACATCTACTTTAGCCTGATGCCATTGTTTATCGTGAAAAGTGATATTGCCCCATACGGCTAATTGGGGAACATTATAAATATAAGTGGAAGTATCTAAATCCCAAGAAATAGTTTCCTTGTCAGTCATCTGTTGATGCCGGTAATCATAAGAAGGAATACCCAGCCAAATGAAGGTGTTAAAGTCCGGAGCCTCACTATTGATATTTCTCAAAACGAAGTAAAAGGGAGTTTGAGCTGTATGTAATTTCGGATTATACTCACTGTCGGACATCTTCCTCTCACATTTCTCCAATTTTATCTCCATCGAAAAATTCAATTGTTTCACTTTGCCTATATTGGGCTGACTTTTGAAGTTCTGCTCAATCAAAAGATGAGGCCATGGCTCATTCTCTTCCCGTGGCTTATCATACTCTTGACTTGTATTGATTTCCAACCATAAGCTGCCATCTTGATTCCAGATAACTTTTTTCCCTTGATTAGTATAAGTGATGGAGCCATCCTGATTCCTTATCGGTAGTGTATTTCCTAAATCGTGTTTACTGTTCCATTGAGCTATTTTCCAAATAGGCTTTTGGGCCTGTTTCTCAAAATAGAGTGTATCTACGCAGGCTTTTTCCCATCCACCTTTCTCTTCCACTATCTTAGTATTCAGAGGACTGAGTGCGAATCCATCTTCAAATGCAATGTCTCCGAAAGCTTCCCATTCGTCTACAGGCGAGGCAAAGCTGAAACAAATACATAGATTTAACAGTAGACTACTCCACACCGACAACTTTATAATACTTTTTTTTTCATATCTGTGATACTTTTAAGAGCCTGTTTAAGATTAGTTGAAATTAAGATTCTAAGTAAGTTTCCGTTTCAGCTGAAGTATCAATTTATTGGGAGTGCATAGACTTTTCCTAAAAATGTATTAGACTGGTTTAACGAAAACCGATTTCCAAATATAAAGTAAAGTGCCCGGACTTGCAAGAAAGAAACTGAAAATATGATTTATATATGTTCGGTAATGCCGTTTTTATTCAATTAAACTTTGTTGCTAATTCTCGTACTTAGTATTATTCATAAACATTAGAATATGAAAGAATGTATTAATGGCATAAATAAGAATTTATTTCATACCTTTGTAATGCGTAAATTACTTTTGATCGGAAGGAAATTTGTTCTTTCAAGAAATAAAGTATACTTTTGTAAGAAAGAAACTATAACCGCAAGTTCTGATTATGAAACCGGAACTTTTGATTATGTAATCAAAAGTTTCAGTTATATAACCGGAGCTTGCGGTTATAGTTTTATATTAAGGAAAAGAATGTTTTCTATTAATACAGAGCAAGTTATCTCTTAATGGAGAATAAGTTTTCTATTAATGGCCAACAGTATATCTAATAATGAAATAAAAACAAGAACTATGGCAAGGTACATCATGGAAGAAATGCCCGACATACAAGGAACGGGCGAACGGATACTTTATCCAAAACTGGCAAGGATCGAACAAGTTTCTACCGAAGATCTGATATACGAAATAACATCCTGTAGCGGATTTAATAGGGGAGTTGTAGAAGGAGTACTTGCGGAAGTAGCTATCGAAATGGCACATTTGATGGCAAATGGTAAATCTGTGAAGTTGGATGGTATCGGAACGTTTACACCATCTCTCACGTTATGCAGTGACAAGGAGCGCGAGAAACCGGGTGAAGGAGAAACTCACCGGAACGCGCGAAGCATTATGGTAGGGAATGTGAATTTTCGTGTGGAAAAGACGATGATAAGACGTATCAATGAACGGTGTGATTTGGAAAGGGCTCCCTGGAAACCACGACGTTCTTCGAAAAAATATTCATCTGAACAACGGCTGGCTTTGGCAGTGAAGTATCTGGAGCATCATCCTTATCTGACAGTTCGTGAATATCAGAAAATGACAGGATTATTGCGTACGACAGCTACCGAAGAGTTACGCCAATGGGCAAAACAACCCGATTCGGGTATCGGAATTGACGGGTGGGGAACACATCGGATTTATATAAAGAAAGTGGTTACTTCTCTCTAAAAACTGCTGTTTCTTATAAATATGTGAAGCGAGTCAGAGAGCTATATTTTCCCGATAGAGGTAATCTATTTCTGTACATATTGTGTATATTTGCGGATAATAGATACTTCTGCTATACTATTATATTATGAATTAATTGTGAATACATGCTTTAAGAAGAATTAATCTAAGTACCAGATATATGAAAACAAAAACTTTATTAGGCTTTTTATTTTTGCTTGCCACTGTGTTATCTCTTACTTCTTGCCAAGACAATACTGAAATTATTTTGTTTAGTGGTTCGGAACTGAACAATGAAACAGGAACTTGTACTAATACAGTTTCTAATGCTACGCTATACTTGAATGGAAGTTTGAGCATGGATATTGGAATTGCCAATGGAAAAGGAGGTTATTCGGCTCAGAGTTCTGATGAAACGATAGTGACAGCAATTGTAAAAAATGATCGTCTATTACTGAATGCGCATGATAAAAAAGGAAAAACTAAGGTGACTATTAGTGATAAAGATGGGAATTCTGCAACACTGCCCGTAGAAGTTTCTTATGGAGTTGCATCATTGTATGGTAGAACCGAACAGATTTCGGTGATTGTGGATAATGTATATTGGAAAGACGAAGAATTGCAAGAGGCAGTAAGAGAAGAACTGAGGTCTTACTCTTTTTTAAAACAAGGGAACGAATGTATTTTGCAGCCTGAAGATGTAAATACATATCTGAAAGAGAATTCTAAAGGTAAGTTTACTCTTGAAACAGGTAGTGAAGAAGGAAAAAGAGAGGGGATTTATCAAATAAAAATAGATGATACCTTGACTGGAGATTTCAGGTATACCTTTGAGTTTACGTATAATGATAACAATGAAAAGCATACTTTCTTCTTAAATCCGAAGTTGAAAAGCGCTTCTGTAAAGAGCGTAGCACCTGCTCCTATTCTTTTTGTAGAAGATATAACTGATATTCAACCAGTGACATCAGTCCAATTACCCGAAAATAGTAGGGTGATTTATGTCTTTTATTCGAATCTTATGCAATTAAGACCGTTATAAATTCAATAAATCATAGTTTTGTTGAAGGTGGCAAACAAGGCTTCAAATAAATATTTTGTTAAAATAGTTGGATCATATTTATTTTCCAACTATTTTTGTCTCCGTACTTTAAAAGCACTATATGTTCTAATGAAACAGAACCGTTTACTAAAACAAATTTCAAAGAATTACAATGAAACGATGACTGCGAGGCTCATGGAGGAGTTTTGTATGCATTAACGTTGTGTTCTTTGACAGATTGGACACCCATCCGGCATTTTGTAGTTGATTACAAAATGAGAGGTCCGGAATATCTGCAAAATCGCTAGTTTCTTATTCTCTTTTATTATTTGTAGATGTTTTTAGCCTGTATGCGTCTTTCTCGATTCGTACAGATTACTCTCGTATTGCCCTTTGTCAAGGGTGATTTAGCTTACCGTTTTTTATTATTCCATTTTTATATTAAAACTTATAGTGCTATGACAAAAAAGAAAGATACAACTATTGATGAGAAATTAAATGATTTGGACGAACAAATCAAAGCCTTTTTAGATGATATAGAGGATTGGAAAACTAACTCTGATACTACTGCATGCGAGAAGAAACAGGTATATCGGGATTAGATGATAATTTCGGATATGTAAGAGAAAGCCGCTACGTGGATAAAGGAGTGACATATTTCATTCCGGTCAATCCCAAACCGGAGGGTGAATATAAATTGGAAGAATTAGTTGTCTTTGCCAATGAGGAAGATACTTATCATGAAAGGAGAAAAAATAAACTTTATTTTAAATCGGATACGAAGAAGGTACTTCGAATAACGATGTGGATACGGAAGGTTACAGGAAATGATCCATCGAACGGTGTTCTGTTTTCGCTGTATCGGGAGGGATGTCGAGTTCCGGTTTTAAACGATTAGAGCAAATTGATCCGGATGGATTCGAATATTCTTTTACGTATGAAGATACAGGCAAACTATTGCCGGGACGTTACTTCTTATTGATTGGTAATATGGAAAATGATTTGGAAGCAAAGTCACCGTTGGAAATAATGGGGACGCAATTATGTTACCGATTTCGGATACTGACTGAGGGAACATATTTACCTAAGCCAAAAGTGAGAAGAGTGTCTGTGTCTCGTCCTGATGTGCAGGAAACTGTTTGCGGAACTTCCGGTAAATTGGATATAAAAGTTGCTTTGAAAGGATACATCGAAGATACATATGACTTTTGTGCTTATTGTTATAATACTGACCATCAGCTGATAGGAAAAGTGGAGACCGACGCGAAACTTATATCGAAAGGATCGAATACATGGTTAAAGTTTTCATTGGAGTCTGCATACATTTGGGTAGCAGGAGATTATTCATTGGTATTTGTATATAATGAAGAGCCAGCTTACGTATTCTCTTTTCATCTTTCATCACAAGCTTTCGTACAATGTGAAGTCCGGGAACTTCAACCGGATTCTTTTCATTATTTAATGGTTAAGTATTGTGAGAAGAAAGTGGTATGGC
>NZ_BHWB01000003.1 GCF_003865075.1 Bacteroides faecalis
TCGTGACAGCCAAAGCTTTCTCCATGGTGAACTTGTAATAACATCATTGGTCGTCTTCCCCTGATACCGGTTCGTATATTCCGAAGCAGTATTGCGGATATCGGAGAAAGAAAAACCCTTGCTATGCGGTCCCAGATCAATGGCCATCTCCGAAGAATCCCCCGGATTATTGACCACCGTTCCCGTCAGGGCAGTAGTAAGATTCCCATTACTTGCCCCATCCGTAACCACATAGTACGTTCCCGGCATAAGCAGTGGAATATTGATACAAGCACTTTTCGTATTGCTGCAAGCACCACTGCCCGAATAATCATCATTGAAGTACAACACCCGTTGCCTGTCGGAAGAGAACACTTCAGATATGTGTCCGCTACCGCAGAACCACAGGTATTGATCCCTATTCCCATCGGCTGGGTAATGGTAATAAAACGGTAATATACCTCCTTGCCCGCCTTTTCCGGTTGTTTGCTACTCGAAAAGTTGGAAGTACTTCGCGTATCGGTATAGGTAAAGTCGAAAAAACGGCTGCCCACCTCTACCGGATAGGAGAAGTCACTGCCCACAGGCGGGAGAGTCCCACTGAAATTAAAGCTGAACTCGGAAGTTCGAAGGCGCCTTCCCCAGCCATAAATATAATACTCTCCCGGTGAAAGCTCCACTTGCTGGGCATTATTATCCCCACTATTGGAAACACAAATCGTATCCCCGGCAGCATTCATCAGGCTGGACTGCGAATAATCATATTCATCCCAGACCCCTCTTTGCCTTAAGCTCACCTTCATCGGATTTTCTAACGTGAAACGGTAAACAACGTCATGCGTATATCCATCCACCCTCACATCCTTGGCTGAGCGATAGTCATTTCTAAACTGATCGAAATCCTTCACACTGGGAGTCAGATCGAAGTTATCACGAAAGCTCCCCAGCTCAAAAGGATAACAGAAATCCTCTCCCGCAGTACGCTCACCTCCCTCAATCTTCACATCGATTGTTACATCGGGCACAGGAACATTCAAATTACCCGACTGCTCGCCCTCCACTACAAAATAATAGATCCCGGGAGTCAATCCGAACACAATATTGGAGTGCAATTTGTATTCCCACCTCTTACCGGCATCATCCAACAACATAACATTGGTCCAACAGCGGTCAGGACGGGTCACATTAAACCTTACGGTCATTGAATTAGTCAGTGTAATCCGGTAAAAGATCTCTTTAACGCCAAGGTAAGGAGGATAATCCACATCCCAGTAAAAATCATCCCCGAAATCCCCCGTATACCGGCTATCGGTAAATGTAAAAGGGCTGTCATGCGTGCCGATGTCAATAGCTGTGTCCATACGGTGTTGATAAGTCGGTTGCCCGAACATCACTGCCGAGAACAAACCAAACAATAAGATACAAATATATTTTTTCATATGTTTCTTCTTTTTTTAAGTTCTGTTATTGTATTTCATTTCTTGTGTTATTTCCCCAAACGGTAGATATACTGCTGCAACATCACCTTCTGCAAATCGGGATCCACGTAATAGCTGTCCGTCAAGCGGTTATAATGGTCATACTCAAAACGGGTCACTACACCATTCGGGTCCGTCACTCCGGTAAGCCCCTGCACCGGATCGTAATCGTAGAGCGTCACCCTGGCACCCGGAAGTCCGTTCCGAAGAGAAGCGATCTTGTTCAGGATATCATCCGAGGGTTCCACAAAGCCCGACCAGGCATCCAACACATTCGTATCTGTTGCCGAATAGCCCATTCCGACCAACACCTCATCGCGGGTGGCATTTTCAATCTTAGCTATCGGAAAACGGTTAAGACAGCCCCACAGGAAAGTGACGGGAGTGCCATCTTTACCTTTAATTTCAGCTACATTATTGTGACCGTCATAAGCCGTATAAATCACTTCGTCACGAAAGTCAGACATCCGGTCCGTCTTGCTGCGGATACGTTCCGGGAAACAAGTACCATCCTTGAACAGGATGCGGTTCTCACGTGAATGCCCGCCTTCACTATGCTTGTGATACGAAAGGACAGCAGGAAAACCACCCAGAAACTCATATTCATCCGTAACACTAGTACCGTTACTGTTGGCTGTTTCCACCTTCCCGGGTTCCAGCGAAACTCCCGGATTAGAGAAATCGATGTTGTACGAATATTCCTTCGTCGTCACAAGGCTGTCACGACGTCCGTTGGCCGAATAATACTCGGTCGTTTCTTCCTTGCTGAGCACACAGTAGTTGGTCACATCCAGAAAAAACTCAGTCTGCACCTTTGCATTCTCATCACTGGGCGTATAATAATTACTGGCGACAAAAAACTCCTTGCCGCTGAGCGTACTTGTATTCATGTATTTGCGATAACTGTCGGTACCAATCGAAATCAGCCGTACCGGAAGATCGACAAAAACACTCCCGTTGGAAGAGACCCTGGTATTTTCATAATCCGTACGTGAAACCAGCTCATCCTTCCTGAAACAATTCTTACGAATCAAGCGCCCATAAATCTGATAACTATCGGAAGGGTGTCTGGACAGGTCATCCGAAGGTTCCTGCGGATGGGCGGGGAAAGGACGGAACAGTTTGCGCAACTCTTTCTCCGGCTTGTTTTCCAGAAACTGCTTAACCATATCGGTCTGCCCGTCATACCAGCTCAGCACTCCCTCGTAATTGTGTAGCTTCACATGATAATAGTAATCCGTACGGATAGGCTCCATCTCCTCTCCGCTGATTTCTTCGCGGACAATATTATACATCACCGCACTTCCGTTGTTGAACGTAATGTGGAGTGGGGCATGGAACGATACGTGGTCAGGTACTCAAACCAGGTAAAGTCGTTGGTGGGACCTTCTACAAAATTACTCATGCCCGAGCAATAATCCCGTTCGCTGACAATGTGCTTGATGGCGCCACCGCCCCAGATCGGTTCATAACCGGCATTATTCACTTTGGTCAGTCCATACCGATACGATTTAACCGTACGGCGGTTCGTATGCGGATCGGTGGTAACAATGCTCTTTACGCGCAGCCCGCCTACCGGATGAAGATAATTGCGGTACTTGTCCGAACGGTCGGGGTCGCGGAACCCACCGTAATTCCCCTCATACTCGAAAGTCGTCTGTATCCCTTGCGGATCGGTGATACGGCTGAGAATACCGGACGCAGCCCACCCGGCATTCGCTTCCCGGTTCCTGCCCGAATGTTCAAGGATAGTTTCCAGTGTTTTACCTATCCCGTTGGGCACATACACTTTTCTGCGGAAACTGGGAATATTCTTTTCGTCTTCAGTGGCGGTATTGGCACCGTTACAGAACCCCCAGTGGTCTACCGCTACGGTGTAGATGGAAGGGACACTATAAATATTATTATAATGAAACGCATACACCTTTGTTTCTACTCCGGGAGCCGAGACACGCACCGAGTCGAGTTTGGTCAGGGAGGTGGAGCTGTTGTAAAGGCTGATAAAAAACTCGATGGAACGGATCGTTTCACCCCGGGCATTGGTCACATCCATACGGTCGTAAGCATCTGTTGCCGTCACATCGGAACCGACTGTCCTGTAAGAAACTGAAAAGGTGTTACCGAAATAATTAATCTTGCTCAGACGTGCCTCTTCACCACGTCCACCCAGAAATGAACCGCTCGTAGGATAATGCACGCCTGCCTGCGCCTCCGAAAGGGGAGTGAGTTTGGCGTTATAAGGCAACGTGTAGCCGTCAGTGTCAATGCGATAATGTTCGTTGGGCTTTCCGGGCACCAGTTTTGAGAAGACAATCTTGGGAGCACCATTCTGGATATCATTAATGATGATCCGGCTGTCCATGTTAAAATAAGCGCCCGGATGCAGTCGTGTTCGAGTCGTAGTATATTCAAAGGTGACCGGATGACCGGTCTGACGCGGAGAACGGATGGCCGTACACATCCAGCGGGTGATGATATCGTCCGCTTTCTCGTTCACACCGCCAAACTCGTATTTCACGCCGTTGCCGTCGGTGATATCCATACGTGTTCCATGGTAACGGACGTCATCATTGGTTAGGGGGATGCAACGCATGGAACTGAACGACTCTAGGAAATATCCGCTTCCGCCACCATGGGGAAGCTTGTAGACAAACTTGTCCGGTTGCGTGTCGTATTGGTTGTCCACCTGGGCGTTATAATACCTCAACCGCTCCACCTTGTCTGTCGGGACCGGGCTGTTGCGGGTGTTGAACCATCCGTATGTGTCGCTGTCAGCGACACCTTTGACCTCTCGCATGATGGATGGTTCCAGGTTCAGTGTCCATCCCGTACCGGCAAGTCCGCTGCGTTCTTTGGGTTTGAGCCCCGAGGCATGGTAGGATAGGGAGACTGGAATGGTTATTTCTCCTGCTACGATTTCATACAGGGGGATGGTGATGTTGGGAACTCCCGTACAATAGTCTACTGGGTAGGACTGGTACTTCTCCATGGCTGCCGCCTCCGGTGATACGGGGACGATACGGGGAACGTCCAGGCTGATCTCATGAGGTTGTTGCGCGTGTATTCCTAGTAGCGGAAAACAGACGAGTAAAAGAAGCAGGGATAACTTGTTTATGCCGGTTATCCGGCTTATCCTGTTTTTAGAATGGATCGTATTAAAAATATTCATTATTGTCTTGATTTAAATGGGTTTAGTAGTTTATTTGCTAATAAAATCTTGGTAGACAATCCCCTTGGCAGAACCAGGTTCCTATCCGCAGGGGATTGTACCGATGTTTGTGTACCGAAGCTGTTCACAAGATTCTTTGATAGAATCTGTCTACAATGCTACAGGTTCATTGCATTGCCTCCCAGTGCGCCGAGCACTGCCGAAGCTACAGCGATAATCGCTTTGAGGATGATATCCCATGCTGATTTCTTCATTGCCATCATTTTCTTACCTCCTTTCCGGGGCTTTTAAGTGGTTTAATCGGTTTTGTTATGTTCCTGAAAGTGGCTTTCAATCACTGTCAGTTGGTTTACTATTAATTTTCAATCAGTCGTCGATCAACTCCGGATTAGCTCTTTCACTTCGGATACGGATATGTTCCGACCCTTCAGATAGAGCGTACAACTCCCCTTCATAGTAAGGGTGTTTACTACGATCAGATTGATTATTAATAAGTTAGCAGACAATTGCTAGTAATTGAAATGTCTCATTGCCTACGGTGGTGAATGACACGAGGGCGTGTAAAGTTCGCGTCCATTGGAGAATTTGTTGCTACGTAATGGAGCTCTCTCGTTTACCCGCATATCCTGAACTTGCGGCGCCTCAGGTTCAGTCTTGCCGGCATGATTTGTTGATTGCAGCCGTTCTGCATTGTCTCTCAGGACGAAATTATTCGATGTTATATCGGGATTTAATTTGTTCATTGGTATATTATCTTTTTAGTTTCACAAAATGATTTTAATGTTCAATACTCTACTTACTTTATTCCTTATGATTCGCGACTACCGGCAGAGTGTGACAAGCTGCAAGAAATCAAATGCTTCTGTATTGTATTACTAAAAGCTGCGAAGATATTTCAGTCGGTATACTCCTTTTTAATGTTTTTTAGTTGATGGCATAAATAAAAGTAAGTATTCCCGTATCTCAGGTACTATTGAAATGATTCCTGTAAGTACTATGAAAAAATATTGTATAGTATGTATTCATAATCCTGTCTCCTTTCAATAAAGTATTAATTAAATGTTAGTAAAATAAGTCATAAAAAGTGCATGCATGTTTGTGCTCGGCAAACATTTTTTCCTCTATTTATACTAAAGAAGTATTCAACACTGCAAATATACTAACTATATTGTATCATACAAAATATAGGTTAGTATATTGACATCATTTAACTAACTAACATATAACAGGTAATGATTGCTAGTAAGCAAAAATAGATAAGAGAGGATAAAGGAGCTATTGCTATAGGAAGAATAGGGGATAGATAAGAAGATGAAAATGAAGATGAAACTAACCTTTGTAGCTTTCATTAATTAAAAAGAAACTAATACTAACATATTATCCTTTGCGTAATAGTTAGGTGTAACCAGATTCATGTATGATCTACTTTATCTCTAGAGAATATAAAGCGACTATTTATTGTCACTTGTCACTTTTCGGAATTAAGTCTCAGATAATCAATAGTAAAGTGGTGATAATAGACAAGTGACAATAATAGACAAGTGACAATAGAGTGACAATAGAGATTTATAACATTTCTATTGTCACTACTATTAAGCAATTCAGTTATTTAAATATATGATTGTCAGTCATTAAATATAAAATTCGATTACCGGTCCCCCGAGTGGTAAGAATCCCTTTATCCACTAGATTATTGAGTTCCCGCAGTGCTTTTCCCTTCAATAAACCTGTTATTTGAGTATATTCTTTGCGGGTGATGAAGTGATTTTTGGTTAAAAACGCTTGTAGTCGGGAGTACCTTGTTTCTTCCGGTATATTCGACGATTGTTGGAAACCGGACTTGGAACGGGATACCGTTCCTGAACTACGTCTGCGAAACCATTTTGTAGCTCTGAAATTCACATTATCGAAAGAAATGGATACTGAGCGAATCTCTTTTTTATCCATTACCGGACGTGCCTTCAGACTTACCGAGAAATATCCGAATTCTCCCAGTTTAACGTGATAACCTTCACTCAAATAATAAGAAACTTTCTCTTGGAGAGATACCATAATACCAGCCAAATCCCCTTCCGTAAAAGAAGAAGCTTCCGCTATCTCACGGAACAACTGTTTGCTGTCTACCGTCCCTTTCGATACAATTCGGGGATATAAAGGTTGGATTTCCCCGTCTCCATTCTCATTTGGTTTTCTTCGAAAATCATAATCTGCTGCCATTGCATTATTTGTTTTTTGGTTAGTTAATAGAATTGTTATTCAACTGATACTACGTGTAGTAGAACAAATACTAGTAACCTTAATGTACTGACAAGGCTCGACTAATGTTTTTTGTAAGGTGCACGTTCTCGTTTCATGTACGTGAACCATTCGGATGATGTACGTGAACCCAAAGGATCACGTACGTGGAGCGATGGGATTATGTACGTAAAACGATTTTTATCATTGCAAAGATACACTAATTGGAGCTTTAAAACAACTAAATAAACGGTTTGTTTTCTCTTAAATAAAGGGAATTACGCAATTTTATACGCTGAATTTATTCAATTGAAATAAAAAGGTAAAAAGATTGTTTTTGTGCTATTATTTTATTTATCTTTGAAGAACATATAAACATTCAAGAAGAAAAAATGAAGATAACACAAATCAGGGAGAAAGAAGGCGTAGAAGCGTTGAGTATAATAGAGTTTGAATTGTTGAAGGAGAAAATAAAAACAGAGATAAAGACATGTCCGGTCACCGGATTACGCCAGGCCCTGCATTATGTTTTACCCGGAGATACTTGTACGTTAGCTCAAAAGCTTCCTAAAGTAATGCCTGCTGCCGTCTTCGGACGTGTTAATGGCGTAAGGCGTATGAAAACATACAATGGAGTTGTTGAACTAAGTGTCGGTCCGTTGGCTGGAAAGGCAGAAGTCGAGTTAGTGAAGAGAAAAGCGGCGGAACTGCCGCAAACCATGTTTGCCTTTATGGGGTCGAGTGGGAAATCGGTTAAGATATGGACATGTTTCACTCGTCCGGACGGAACATTACCTCAGACTTCGGAGGAAGCGGAGATCTTTCAGGCTCATGCTTATCGGTTGGCTGTGAAGTGTTACCAACCCCAAATTCCTTTCGACATTCAGTTGAAAGAACCTACCTTGGAACAATATTCACGATTAAGTTATGATCCCGAGCCTTTTTATCGGGTGAATTCCGTCGCTTTCTATTTATCTCAACCTTTGGGCATGCCTAAGGAAACAACTTACCGCGAAAAAGCAGTTGCTGAGAAATCTCCTTGGCAACGTATTGTACCCGGGTATGATGCAAAAGACGCATTAGCATTACTTTACGAAGCAGCTTTGCGGAAAACGTTGGAAGAAATGAAGGAAGGGTGGACGCCGGAGACAGATTTGCAACCTTTGGTGGTACAGTTGGCTAGGAATTGTTTTCTTTCCGGTATTCCGGAAGAAGAAGTGACTCGAAGGACTATTCATCGGTATTATGTTGCCGCACAAGCAATGCTGGTCCGGGCGATGATAGGAAATGTATATAAGGAGTGTAAAGGTTTCGGTAAGAAAGACGGACTGACAAAAGAACAATACCTTGCTTTGCAAACGGAAGAATTTATGAATCGACGTTATGAATTCCGCTATAACACACAGGTAGGAGAGGTCGAGTATCGGGATCGTTGTTCGTTCTATTTTCGTTTTCGGCCATTGGATAAGCGGATGCAGAATAGTATCCTATTGGATGCACAAAGTGAAGGTATTGCGGTATGGGATCGTGATGTGGATCGTTATTTGCATTCAAATCGTGTACCTGTTTATAATCCGTTAGAAGACTTCATCTTTCATCTTCCCAATTGGGATCGGAAAGATCGGATAACGGAATTGGCAGCTCGTGTTCCTTGTGATAATCCACATTGGAACATGCTTTTTCATCGTTGGTTTCTGAATATGGTGTTACATTGGCGTGGAGTTGATAAACAGTATGCAAACAGTACTTCTCCCTTATTAGTGGGGGCACAGGGAACTCGTAAATCTACCTTTTGTCGAGATTTGATACCACCCGAACTTCGTGGCTATTATACCGATAGTATTGATTTTAGCCGAAAGCGGGATGCGGAAATGTATCTGAATCGCTTTGCGTTGATTAATATTGATGAATTTGATCAGATAACTCTTACGCAACAAGGTTTCTTGAAACATATTTTGCAAAAGCCGGTAGTTAATCTTCGTAAACCTTACGGAAATTCGGTACAGGAACTGCAACGTTATGCTTCATTTATTGCCACTAGCAATCAAAAGGATTTGCTGACTGATCCTTCGGGTAGTCGTCGTTTTATCTGTATAGAGGTAAAAGATGCTATTGATACGACTCGTCCGATTGACTATCAGCAGTTGTATGCACAGGCGATGTATGAGATTTATCATGGGGAACGGTATTGGTTTGATGAAAAAGAGGAGGATATTTTGAAGCAAAGTAATCGGGAGTTTGAGCAGACGCCTCCTGCTATTCAATTGTTTTATCATTATTTCAAGGCTGCAGGAGATGAGAGGGAAGGAGAGTTCCTTTCTCCGATGGAAATTCTGGATTATTTGCAAAAAAGGACGACTATTTCTTTATCTTCCGGCAAAGCAAATCACTTTGGAAGATTGCTTCAAAAAGCCGGAATACCTTCAAGACACACCAACAAAGGGACTGTGTATCGGGTAGTTAAGTTGTAAAATGAGTTAATGATAATATAGAAATTAGTGGCAATAAAGTGACAATAGAAACTGATATTTTTCTATTATCACTTTATTGTCACTGCCTGTTGTCACTGATTTGCTCCTGATTATTAGTGACTTAACTATGAAAAGTGACAAGTGACAATAAAAAGGACTTATAAATCATAGAGTGCCTTGAGTTCAAGTTGTAACCGTTGGTTTATAATCTAGTATAGAAAATTAATATTAGAGAGAAGCCATTGAAAAAGTGTATTTCCTTATTGAGTTATCAGATATATTCCTTAATCTCCTCGGCAGAATCTACAATATAAGAGGGATTGAACTTTTCCAGTTCAGTTCGTGGACGAAATCCCCACGTAACTCCACAAGCAGTAATTCCGGCATTAGCGGCTGTTTGCATATCTACTCCCGAATCTCCCACATAGAGCACTTCTTTTTTGTCTACGCCGGCTATTTTTAGTATGTCAAGAACAATGGTCGGATCAGGTTTCACATTCTTTCCTTCGCGCTGACCAAACACTGCTGTAAAATGGATTTCGGGGAAATAATGTTCAATCAACTTTTGTGTTGCCGAATGATATTTATTAGAAGCAACGGCTAACTGAATACCGGCAGTTTGCAAATTGGATAATAATTCGGGAATACCGGGATAAGGGCAACTATCATCTGCATTATGTTGATCGTAGTAAGGGATAAATTGCTTGCGGACACGAAGTACATTCTCTTCACTTTTCTCTCCTTCGGGAAGTGCCCGTTCAAAGAGTTTATTGATTCCATTTCCTACCATGAAGTGATATTGGTCAATTTCATGAGTAGGATATCCTAATTTATTTAAAGCATAATTAGTACTATGTGCCAAGTCGGCAATTGTATTGAGTAAAGTACCGTCTAAGTCGAATATAACTAGTTTTTTCATTGTGATTTTGAATGTCAATTATGTGTAACTAAAAATTCATTTACTTAACTTTGATTGTTATCGGATGATCTAATTCTTCTTTCCATTGGCGAAGATAGGCGAACCACGCTTCAGGTGTTTTATATCCGAAAGTCTCTTTCATAGAGGTGAAAGTAGTGTAATAATCGAAATAATTGGCCTGCGGTGCACCAACCGTATACAGATAGTTATCTTTGTCTTTCTCTTCCGATTGAACGTAACGTTGAGGAATACATGTTCCCAGCCCAACCGTTTCTTTGGCATATTTGACAGTATCATTTACGGGCCAGTCTGTTCCCCAACTACCCACTAATCCTTTGTGGTCTGAGTATGAAACAGATCCGATAATATCTTGTACGCCTGTACAGAAAGTTTCATTTTTTAATGGCTCGTCAAAGAAGGCTTCAATATGCAGGTCACGATGTCCGGCATAAAGGGTATAACGTGTCGTCATATTCAATTCCGCACCTTGATATTTCCATCCTGTAACTTCAATCTCTGCAATCACACGAACTGGTCCATAAGATATAATACGTTCGGTACGGGTGTCCACAGGAGTGATATGTGTTGCTTTCTTTCCATTCCAACCTTTGAAAGCTCCCGGTCCGCAACTATCAAATACGCGGAGTACGTCGTCGCCGAATCCTTTTGCTAATTGTGCATCTGTAGGATAGAACTGAGACTCTTTGATTTCAAGACCTTTATTGAACTTACCGTAAATATCCGGTGTCTGTTTCTCGTTGAAGTAAAGACGATACCCAACCAATTCCGACTCCAGAACCGGACCATGCGGACGTATCATATTATAGATATCACTTGAACCGGGCACTGTGATAGATTGTACCGATTGGTGCTTGTTTTTTCGTGGTTCTGCAATAAACATCTCCGAGTAGACACGTGCAGGGTAAGTCTTGGAACTTTTTTCCGAAGAGAGCATGACTTTAAAAGTCTTTTTCCCTTGAGCCGGAAGATCGGTAACGAACACGAGTTCGTCCATCTTGTGATCTCTGTCCATATCATCGAGTTGAGAAGGTATTTCTATATTCTCTTCCGTTACAACGGCTGATTTTATTTTAAATCCTACTTTTAGTTTCTGTAGATTGATAACAACGGCTGCATCTGTCTTTGCTTGTTCCCAGTTATTGCTGACTTCTATGGTGAGTGACTTTTCTTGTTTTTGTGCATTTAGTGGCAGTGAACAACAGCCTATTAAAAGTGCGATGATGATGAAATTTTTTTTCATGATTCGGAAAATGATGATAATACCTTTATGTTTTTATGATGCAAAAATAATTGAAAAAGTGGCAAGGTGTTTACTTATTTGCACACTTTGCGTGTTTTTATGCAGAAAGTTTCTATCTTTGCACAAAATTTAACTGTTATAAGATATGAGTTACAACTTGTTGAAAGGAAAAAGAGGTATAATCTTCGGTGCTCTTAACGACCAGTCAATTGCTTGGAAAGTAGCAGAGCGTGCCGTAGAAGAAGGTGCAACTATTACATTATCAAATACTCCAATGGCTATCCGTATGGGTGAAGTTAATGCATTGGCAGAGAAATTGAATTGTCAGGTCATTCCTGCAGATGCGACTAACGTGGAGGATTTGTCGAATGTATTCAAAACCTCTATGGACATACTGAATGGGCAAATTGACTTTGTTCTTCACTCTATCGGTATGTCTCCCAACGTGCGCAAGAAACGTACTTACGATGACCTTGACTATGGAATGTTGGATAAAACATTGGATATTTCAGCTGTTTCATTTCATAAAATGATTCAGGCTGCTAAGAAGTTGAATGCTATTGCTGATTATGGCTCTATCGTGGCATTGAGTTATGTAGCTGCACAGCGTACATTTTATGGATACAATGATATGGCAGATGCAAAAGCATTGTTGGAGTCTATTGCACGTAGTTTTGGTTACATTTACGGACGTGAACATAGTGTACGTGTGAATACGATATCTCAGTCACCTACTTTCACTACAGCCGGTTCGGGTGTAAAAGGTATGGATAAGCTGTATGACTTTGCAAATCGTATGTCTCCATTGGGAAATGCAACTGCTGACGAATGTGCTGATTATTGCATCGTTATGTTTTCAGATCTTACCCGTAAGGTTACAATGCAGAATCTTTTCCATGATGGCGGATTCTCTAGTGTAGGTATGAGTCTTCGTGCAATGGCTACTTACGAAAAAGGTCTGGATGAATATATGGACGAAAACGGTAATATTATTTACGGATAAAAAGATGAAACTACGGATCTCTCTTCTTGTTGTATTAATAAGTATGCTTTTCACCTCCTGTGGGATAAGCACATGGACGAACGGGCAGAAGGAAGAAGAGATTTCTGTTCTAAGATATGATAAGCTGTTGAGCGAATATGTTCGCTCTAACAGCTTTTCTGCTAAACAAAAATTGATAATGAACTATCAGCAACCTACCAAAATCTTGATAGAAGATGTGTTGTCGATAGGTCAAGTGAGAGATGATGCTATTTCTCAACGCTTGCAGAGTTATTATTCGGACACTACTTTGATTCGTTTGCTGAACGATGTAGATAAGAAGTTTCCTAATCTGAATGCAGTGGAGAAAGATTTGAATAAAGGCTTTCGGAAACTAAAAAAGGAAGTTCCTGAGACGAAAGTGCCGTTTATTTATTCACAAGTGTCGGCATTTAATGAGTCCATCGTTGTAGTTGATACCTTGTTAGGAATCAGCCTTGATAAATATATGGGGGAAGATTATCCTCTTTATAAGCGTTTTTATTACGATTATCAGTGCCGTTCCATGCGTCCGGAACGAATTGCTCCGGATTGTTTTGTGTTCTATCTCTTGAGTCGTTATGGGCTGGATTATCATGAGGGTACATGTTTGATCGACAGGATGCTACATTATGGAAAGATTCATTATGTGATGCAGAGTCTGTTGGATTATGACAATATCGGTGAGGCAATAGGGTATTCTGAAGAAGAGCATAAATGGTGTAAGGAACATGAAAAGGATATTTGGAATTATATTCAGACTAATGATCACCTACATGCACGCGACCCGATGATTATCCGGTATTATATGCAACCGGCAGCGGCTATCGATATGTTGGGTGAACAAGCTCCGGCATCGATTGGCACTTGGATGGGAGCACAGATTATTGCTTCTTATATGAAGAAGCATAAAGAACTCAAACTGAAAGACTTGCTGGAAATAACCGATTATCATAAAATGCTTAAAGAATCCGGTTATCTGGCTTCTTAACTATATCCAGTTTCATTCTTCATTCTTAACTCTTTATTAAAAAATGGAAACTGCTCTTTATCTGTTACCTGTTACGTTGGGTGATACATCCATTGAGAAGGTGTTACCTTCCTATAATGCAGAAATAATTCGTGGTATCCGGCATTTTATAGTCGAAGATATCCGTTCGGCTCGTCGTTTTCTGAAAAAGGTTGATCATGATATCGATATTGACTCATTGACATTCTACCCATTAAACAAACATACTTCTCCTGAAGATATTTCCGGCTATTTGAAACCATTGATCGGAGGTGCTTCTATGGGAGTAATTTCCGAAGCGGGTTGTCCCGCAGTGGCCGATCCGGGAGCAGATGTTGTTGCCATTGCACAGCGTAAAAAATTAAAAGTGGTCCCCTTGGTCGGACCTTCTTCTATAATTCTTTCTGTGATGGCTTCGGGATTTAATGGTCAGAGCTTTGCATTTCATGGATATCTGCCGATTGAACCGGGAGAACGTTCGAAAAAACTGAAAGCTTTGGAACAACGGGCTTATACTGAAAACCAGACACAGTTATTTATTGAGACACCTTACCGTAATCATAAGATGATAGAAGATATCTTACAGAATTGTCGTCCTCAGACTAAACTCTGTATTGCTGCTAATATCACTTGTGACGATGAATATATACAAACTCGTGCAGTAAAGGATTGGAAGGGAAATCTTCCCGACTTATCTAAGATTCCTTGTATTTTTCTCTTATACAAATAACATCTTTAAGGTGCTCGTATTCCTCTTCGAAGCAGCTGCTAAAGAAGCCTTTGTCCAAATTTTCCTCTATCTGTTTGAAACTCCATAATTTGCTGTTCTTAAAGCGTGGGCTGCAAAGTATGGAATCGTCTTCTATATCTACTATGAATAGGTAAATAAGGCGGTTGGTTACTTCATTCTCAAAGTGATAGACGATATTAAATTTAGGTTTGATTGATTGATCCACATGAGGAAAGGCGTTATTGAATAAGCGGGTGACACCGTCTGATAAAGATTCACCAAAACGGAGATAACATTCCATGGGTATATCGGTTTTGCCTTTATCCAATATGGCAGTCATCGGTCGGTCACAGAGAAATAACATTCCGTGAGTGGAAACGGCTATTCTGATAACAGGGTTTATATATGCATTCTTATAATTGATTGCTTCAATGGCAAGGCTTTTTCCTATCACGTCTCCTTTGGTATTTACAATAGGAACATATTCGGTATGAGCCATTAAATGATTGAAATACCGGATGGCAATTTGATTGAACAAAATACTGATAATAAAGACACAAGGGGGAAGTATCCTATAAAGAATAAGCATACTTGTTCGAGTCTCAGTATCTTGGCAAACAACTACAATGCTGATAATTAAGAAATGTAAAATCCCGAATATTAGAGCAATACGGGCAGAAACTATAGATGATTCCGCCCCTTGGGCATATAAACGTTTGTTACAAGAACCTATTTGTCGCAAAAAATGATTGATAAATCTTTTTTTGTGCATATAGAGTATCAGCATGGGAATAAGAACACTTACTTCCAAAGTAAGTGGAAGAGCTCCCTTAGGAACAAAGTCGCCCGGAATAAACGTGGCAAGTGTCAGCAGGGATAATATTCCGGTCGATATATATAGAATGAAATTAGGTATTAGTATACCTTTGCGATGAAGCAATAGGTAGATACCCACGATACCCAAACCTGTACCAATGTAAATTGCCGTGTCTTGCGTTATAAATTCACACAGTAAAATGGAAATAATAACGGGGATAAAACCCAATGACATGTTAAACGCTGAAGATAGTACTCCTTTATGCTGCATCTCTCTTGTATTATTATTTGCCGGTGTTATACATATAGAACAAATAGCGAATGTGTTTTGTTTTCTATCGTATATGTTTCTCTGCATGATAGGATGAACGAACAAGTGGAGCACTCTCTACAATGTTAAATCCTTTTTCTAAACCGATTGTTTTATAAATAACGAATTGTTGAGGGGGGACATACTCTGCAACCGGATAATGACGATGACTGGGTTGTAAGTATTGTCCAATAGTAAGTATTTGGCAACCGACCTTTAATAAATCGTCCATCAATTCTTCCACTTCTAGGGGAGTTTCTCCCAAACCTACCATAATACCACTTTTCGATTTAATGCCGCTTTGTGAAATATGTTCAATGACTTTCAAACTAGTGTCATAATTGGCTGCGCTACGTACTAACGGACTAATACGTCGTACCGTTTCCATGTTATGAGAGATGATGTCAGGGCAGGATTCAATGACCAAATCTAATAATTCCATCTTTCCTTGAAAATCAGGAATAAGCACTTCGATAGTTGTTTTAGGGTTCAGACTTTTAATTTCCTGGATTGTTTTTGCCCAGTGGCTAGCTCCTAAATCGGGTAGGTCATCCCGATCGACAGAGGTAATAACTGCATGGTCGAGTTTCATCAAAGTGATGGATTCGGCAACATGAGTAGGTTCGCTATTGTCCAGAGGTTGAGGATGACCTGTTCGCGTGTTACAGAATTTGCAGCTGCGGGTACAAATGTCACCTCCAATCATAAATGTTGCTGTCCCCTTTCCCCAACACTCACCCATATTAGGGCAACGCCCACTGCTGCATATCGTATGCAGGCAGTGGGAGTCTACGATTCGTTTTGTTTCAGTATATCGTTCGTTAGCACCGATATTGATCTTCAGCCATTCAGGCTTACGTACTCTATCAGTCATTACAAGTTATTCAGGAAAAAGTTAGTTATCCGGTTATATAAATGCTGGCGAGTGTTTCCACCATATATGCCATGGTTACGATTCGTATATATCTGCATGTCGAATTGTTTCCCGAGTTGTACTAATTGCTCCGCATATTCTGCACAGTTCTGGAAGTGAACGTTATCATCAGCCATACCATGTACGAGCAATAAATTGCCATGTAGCTTGTCGGCCCGAGTGAATGCAGAAGATTCTTTATATCCTTCCGCATTTTCCTTTGGAGTACGCATAAAACGTTCGGTATAAACTGTATCATAGAAACGCCAGTCGGTTGGAGCCGCAACAGCTACTCCTGCTTTAAATACCGGAGTTCCTTCACTCATACTCATGATAGTCATATAACCACCGTAACTCCAGCCCCAGATTCCAATACGATCTTTGTCTACATATGGCTGTTTGCCCAGATAAAGAGCTGTTTCTACCTGATCTTTCGCTTCTTTTACACCAATTTTTAGGTAAGTACATTTTTCGAATGCTTCTCCACGACCTCCGGTTCCACGACCATCTACACATACTACGATATAACCGAGACTTGCCATATAAGTTTCCCAACTGATTTCCCAAGTGTCGAGAACTTGTTGAGAACCAGGTCCGCTATATTGGTACATAAGCACCGGATATTTCTTTGAAGCACTGAAATCAACAGGTTTCATCATCCATCCATTGAGTGATACACCATCTGTTGTTTGGAAAGAGAAGAATTCCTTTTTCGGTATGGCATATTCTGATAAAGCCTGTTTCAATGGATCATTGGTAATGAGTGTTTTTAATGTTTTACCAGTGTTATCATTGAGCGTGATGAGTAATGGAGTATCTAGGTTCGAAAACTTATTCATATAATACTTCATCGTTTTACTGAAAAGTGGAGTATTTGTGCCCACCTGTTGAGAAAGCTTTATCTTATTCCCTTTTTTATCTATTTTATAGACTGCTTTACGTAATGGGCTTTCTTCGTTACTGGTAAAATAGAAAGAACCATCTTCTTCACTATAGCCCAGAAAGTCCTTGACTTCGAACTTACCATTCGTTACTTTCTTTATCAGGTTACCGCCCATGCTATACCAGTACAGATGACTGAATCCATCACGTTCGCTAAGCAAGCTGAAATTATCCGGATAGAACTGTATATTATCTAATACATTCTCCTTTATATAATAAGGTGATTCATCGCGTAGAATTAATTTGCAGAGTGTTGAGCGGGGATCTGCAAAATAAAGATCGAAACGATCCTGATGACGGTTTAATGTCATAATAGCTAGTTTGCTGGCATCCTTCGTAAAGCGTATACGGGGAATATATGCGTCTGGATCAATCGGGAGTTTCATAGTACGGGTAACGTGAGACTTAATGTCATAAGTACGCACTTCTACTTTAGAGTTGGGATATCCGGCTTTCGGATATTTATAACTGTATTGGCCCGGATAATCTTTTAATGCATCGATACGGGGAGCTTCTCCGGCGAAAAGGGGGAAAGAGTAGGAGGGAACTTCCGATTCATCGAAACGGATAAAAGCAATCATGGTATTATCCGCACTGAACTCTAAAGCACTATTGAATCCGAACTCTTCTTCATATACCCAATCCGGTACACCATTGATAATTGAGTTTGCTTTCCCATCTTCAGTAACCTGACTTTCACTGTTGCCATAAAGCATTTTTACGAGGAAAATATTGTTGTCTCTGACAAATGCAATCATTGTCCCGTCCGGAGAAAAGACGGGGGCCTGTTGAGGCCCACCGTCAGACAGCCGTTCAATTATGTTGTTTGTCGTAACTCCTTTGTCATTGCGTTTCAAAGGGTAAATATAATGTACAGCTGTGTAAGAACGCCGATAAATCGGGGTTGTTTGGGTTGCAATCAATAATTGTTTTCCGTCCGGAGAGAATTGATAACTGTCGAAGCTCTTGAAATCACATTCACGAGCGGTATTTACATCAAAGATAACTTCTACTTTTTCTCCTGTACGGAAAGAGTACTTGATGATTTGTGTTCTGTTGGCATTCATTTGTGTGTAATGTTCACCATCAAGCATTGGGATTACTCCTTGGATGTTTTCCGTACGGAAACGTCCGGTGGTAATATCTTTAAGATCAAGTGCCTTTTGTCCTTGTGCCATTCCGGCGAGACTGAGAAGGCAAAAGAGCAGGGCCAAACTTACTTTTCTCATTTTATGAATCGTTTTATATTTTATTTTTAGTGGATACGGTAAAATTCAATGTTGCAAAAGTAACAATAAACTTAGATACCTCAAAGTACGAGCTCTTTTTTAGTCTGTGATAACCTCTTGTTTTCTTTACTTTTATGTTTGTTTAGTATCCAATTGCGGCTATTTAGTTGATTTGGCGGTGATGACTTTCGATTTTTTTTGTAATGTGACTGAATTTTATAAGTACTCAGTACGGATTATAAAAGAGATTCAATATCTTTGTGAAAAGTACTTTAAATAATGACCGCTATGAATTCAAAAAGAAAAGATTTACAGTATGCTTCCGTTTTTCTATTGGCAGTAGTATTGACCTTCTTGATGGGAAAAGGTGATAATTTGTGGCTAGTCTCATGGGGTGATTTGATTCCTAGTTTGTTTGTGCTATTTATTGCAGGTGATTGTTTGCATAGTTCTTTGCTTCGCATAAAAAGTGGGGAAGAAGGAATGAAAGCTCGTTGGAGTACTTGTTTTACATTTTTAGTATTTGGAGTTGTGTTTATTGGTGATCTGTTTTTTATTGGAAATTTTATTATAGATAAACTCCAGGGATACTAATTGTACATTGTATTGCAATAAATATCAAATAAATTAAGCGTATCATTTTCTTAATGGTGCTTCAATATCACGGGAATATAATCTTCATTTAATATCTTATTGTTTTATTTATAGGTATATACATATCCGCGTTTTATACCATGATCTTTCCAACTTGAATTAAATTAAAGAGATAAACTAAAAGCTTTAGTTTTATTTAACTATAAAAATTAGTTTATGAACTAAAAACTCTCGTTCTTTGCGGGAAACAAAGTAGAATATATGAAAGGACTGACAGCAAAAGAAGAAGAAATCATGGGGCTTTTCTGGGAGAAGGGCCCTCTGTTCGTGAAAGAAATGTTAGCGTTCTATGAAGAACCTAAACCGCATTTCAATACACTCTCTACCATTGTACGTGGATTGGAAGATAAAGGATTTCTAGCTCATTTTATTTTTGGTAATACTTATCAATATTATGCGATTGTTAGTGAAGAAGAGTTCCGGAAAAGAACATTACGGAATGTAGTTAGCAAATACTTTAATAACTCTTATTTGAGTGCTGTTTCTTCACTTGTGAAGGAAGAGAATATTTCATTGGAGGAATTGAAACAGCTGATTGCTGAAGTAGAACAGGCAAATCGTAAGAAATAAGGAATTTACTTAAGTATAAAATAATGCTATGGAACTCTCATTTTATATATATATTCTGAAATCGGCAATCTGTCTGTCATTATTTTATTTATTTTACGGTTTTCTGTTAAGCAAGGAAACGTTTTATCGATTCAATCGGATGGCATTATTAGGGATATTATTTTTATCTCTCTCTGTTCCTTTAATAGAAATAACGACAACTCAGCAGACAGAAATATATCAAGCAGTGCAGACTATTGAGCAATTTTGGGTGACAGCAGAAACAATGAATTCTGTAAAGGTTATAACTGCGCAACCGAAGGATATTTCTATAACTTGGACACAAATCTTATTATTTGTTTATTTACTCGGAATCCTGTTTTTCTCATGTCGGAATCTATATTCTTTATCACGTTTATTGTTATTGATAAAGTCCGGAAAACGCGAAAAATTAGAAGGAGGAATCACATTAATTGTGCATGAGCGCAAAATTGCACCCTTCAGTTGGATGAAGTATATTGTTATCTCCCGGAAAGATTTGGAGGAAGATGGTAAAGCTATTCTTCTTCATGAAATGGCTCATTTACATAACCGACATTCAATAGATTTACTTCTAGCTGATATTTGTGTTTTTTTCCAATGGTTCAATCCCGGTGCATGGTTGTTGAAACAGGAACTGCAGAATATTCATGAATATGAAGCAGACGAAACAGTAATCAAAAAAGGGATAGATATAAAAGAATATCAATTATTATTAATCAAAAAAGCTGTTGGCACAAGGCTCTACTCTATGGCCAACAACTTTAATCACAGTAAACTTAAAAAACGTATCACTATGATGTTAAAAGAAAAATCAAGTCCATGGGCACGTTTGAAGTATATATATGTACTTCCATTAGCAGCCTTTGCAGTGGCAGCTTTTGCCCGTCCCGAAATCTCAGAAAAAGCTGAAGAGGTTTCTGCCGTCAAAGTTAATGATTTTGTTGCAATTTTCGATGCAAAAGTGGAGAAAATAAGCAATGATAAAGATTCACTAAAGCAAAAAATAGCAGGCTTACCATCACATATGCCTTTGGCCTATTCTGCAGATTCACTCGCAGTCAGTGAAGAGTCATGTGTATTATATGCTCCTACCATAAATAAGATGAGATCAGATGGTAAAAAGCCGTTGATTATCATTGATGGAAAAGAAGCAGTGGGAGATGATCCATTCTCTAAAATCTCTCGGGATAGTATAGCAAGTCTTACTGTTTTACAAGATAAAGCTGCCCTTGAAATGTATGGGGAGAAGGGGAAAGATGGTGTTTGGATAATAGAGTCGGTTACTAATAAGAAACCTATAACTGCCCATGTGAAACAAGATTAGCACATGACGAATATAGTGAGTGAAAAGAATGCTGCCCGAGATGGTAATGGGAAATATATTGATACTAAACAAATGGCTTCTTTAGGGATGGTTGACAAAGAACCTATTTATATAGTTGATGATAAAGAAGTTTCTGAAAAAGATTTGATTTCCATCTCGGCCAATGATATCAAAGGATTAAATGTCTATAAGAGTTCTGATGGTAAGAGGGTATTTGAGTTTGATACCAAAAATAATGTTTCTACTTATGTAACAGTGCGTGGATTGGTCAAAGATACAGCTGGAAATACTCTTCCAAAAGCTAAAATTAACGTAAAAGGAGGTGCTGTAAAAGGAACTGTAACTGACGAAGAAGGATATTTTGTATTGAGAGTTCCTAAAAATGGAATTCTTCAGGTAAGTTATAAGGGTATGGCTACAAGTACATTAAATGCTTCTTCACAATTAATGGTAACTATGAAAAAAGAGGAAAGTAGATAATAAAAAAGCAAAGAGATTGTATAAGTTTATATTAAAAAAAATAATCTGAAGATAGGCGGAGATATTCAAGTATCTCCGTTTCTTGTTCTGGATGGAACCAACGTATTTCTTCATCTCTTTTAAACCAAGTCATTTGTTTACGAGAGTAAATACGTGAATTCTGCTTGATTTTTTCAATTGCAAAAGGTAATTCCCATTCACCGTCCAGATATTTGAATATTTCTTTATAGCCAACTGTATTGAGTGAATTTAGATGGCGGTAGGGGAGAACAGACTTTACCTCTTCCAGTAATCCTTCTTCCATCATCAGATCAACGCGTCTGTTGATACGGTCATAAAGTTCTTCACGATCACGAGTCAGGCCAATTTTCAAAATACGGAAAGGGCGTTGTTTTTTCTTTTGAGTACGGAAAGACGTATAGGTTTTGCCAGTCATATAACAGATTTCTAAAGCGTGGATCACTCGTTTGGGATTTCTCAAGTCTACAATACGGTAATATTCCGGATCTAACAAACGTAGTTCTGCGCAAAGCCTTTCAAGTCCTTCTTCTTCATATTTCTTCAATATTAGTTGTCGGGTTTCCATATCAACTGTAGGAATATCATCGATACCCTTACATATAGCGTCTACATACATCATTGAGCCTCCGGTAAGAATCACGACTTCGTGTTGAGTAAATAGACGAGTCAGAACTTCCATCGCTTCTGTCTCATATTGAGCTGCACTATAATAATCGGTCAGATGAAGAGTACCTATCAAATGATGAGGTACACGTTGGAGTTGGTCGGTTGTGGGAGCAGCTGTTCCTATTTTAAGCTCTGCATATAATTGTCTTGAATCAGCCGAGACAATACTAGTATGGTAATGTTCTGCCAGCCGCAGACTTAATTCTGTCTTTCCTACACCGGTTGGTCCGATTAATACAACGAGAGTGGGCATAAAATAAATGAAGAATGAGAATTGAGGATGAAACTGAGGAAAAATAACTTAATATCTTTTAGTTATGAATTACACGAATAATGTGTTAATTTCATTCGTGTAATTCGTAACTAATTATGTGATTATCGAAGTGCTAAAAATAGATTAATTCTTTCTTGTTAGAACTTTTCTTCGTCAAAAGAAGTGCTTGCATCACCACCTATGTCGAAGCCTTCCTGATCAAAGTCTTCCATGTCAAAATCTTGATCACCGTAGAAGTTTTCGTCAAGGTCGAGCGAGCCACTGCTAGTAGCCATTTCTTCAAAATCTACAGTTTGCTTGGGGGCATTACCAGTTTTTACGGTGCATTTGGCACCATCCATATCTTTTCCTGTGATGATTTCGGTCAATTCAATAAAGAAACAGCGTTCTGTCATGTAGTCGAATACATAAAGCAGTTTTTGTTTTTCATCTTCCACTAACTCATTGATAGCAGTTTCTTTCATTACCCAATTATCTATTTCAGGATTATCATCCATCTCTTCCAAGGTCACTTCTTTTTCTTTTTCCCAATCTTCATCGCAGATAAAGAAAGAAGTCATCTGATCATTTGTATAACCTACTGATTTCAGTATTGCTTCATGGAAGTCAAAAAATGTAGCTTCCGGATCAATTTGTATTTCTCTGACAAAATCGTCAATTTCATCAGATATAATGGTAAATCTGTATATCATAATATGACTATTTTGAACTGTTTTATTTTATAATTCCACGCTCTGAGCTACGGATAAAATTAACAATATAATCAATCTCCGGACTCTTTTCAAATTCATTTTCGATCTTCTTCAATGCATCAGTCGTATTCAGACCGCTTTGATAGATAATACGATAAGCATTGTGGATACTTTCAATCGCTTCATTAGAAAATCCCCGACGACGGAGACCGATAATGTTGATTCCGCAGAAAGCAATTGGTTCACGTCCCGCAATGATATACGGAGGAATATCTTTGCTAAAACGACATCCTCCTTGAATCATCACATGACCACCCACATGACAGAACTGGTGCATCAGTACGTTAGCGCTAATAATAGCGTTGTCATCAATTACAATTTCTCCTGCCATTTTGGTAGAATTACCAATGATGCAACCGTTACCGATTAATGCATCATGAGCAACATGCATACCCTCCATCAGTAAGTTATTGCTACCTACAATTGTACGCCCTTTAGCGGCTGTACCGCGGTTGATTGTTACATTCTCACGAATCAGGTTGTTATCTCCTATTTCCGCAGTGGTTTCTTCTCCCTGAAATTTCAGATCTTGAGGAATGGCTCCAATAACGGCACCCGGAAAGATTGTATTTCCATTACCAATGCGTGAACCATATAAAATATTGGCATTAGCCATGATCTTATTATTATCGCCAATTACCACGTTTTTATCAATAAATACAAAAGGCGCAATTTCTACGTTTTCTCCGATCTTTGCTTCGGGATGAATATACGCTAAGGAACTTATCATCTTAAATACTTAATTATGAATTACTTGTTTTTTACTATCTGTGCCATAAATTCTGCTTCGCAAACTACTTTCTCGCCAACAAATGCATATCCTTTCATTGTAGAGATTCCCCGACGGATCGGAGCTAGTAATTCAACACGGAAAACTAATGTGTCTCCGGGAACTACTTTCTGGCGGAATTTAACTCCATCTATTTTCATGAAATAGGTAGAATAGCGTTCCGGTTCGTCTACAGAGTTTAGAACAAGTAGCCCCCCAGTTTGTGCCATTGCTTCAACTTGAAGTACTCCTGGCATTACGGGCTCTTGCGGGAAATGTCCCTGGAAGAAGGGCTCATTGCCTGTAACATTCTTAACACCTATGATGTAGTTAGCACCGATTTCGATCACCTTATCCACCAATTGGAATGGATAACGATGTGGCAATAATTCACGAATACGGTTTACATCCATCACTGGTTCACGATTGCAATCGTAAGTTGGTGCCTGAATTTCGTGCAGACGGATTTCTTTTCTCATCTGGCGGGCAAACTTATTGTTAATTGTATGACCGGGACGAGTAGCGATAATACGGCCTTTGATTGGTTTGCCTATCAATGCGAGGTCACCAATTACATCCAGCAGTTTATGACGGGCACATTCATTCGCCCAAACCAGTGGCTTGTGGTTGATGTATCCCAGTTGGTTAGCATCCATGTGAGGTACTCCCATGATGTCTGCCAGCTTATCATAACTTTCCTGCGACATTTTGCGTTCGTAGATAACAATTGCATTGTCCAAATCACCTCCTTTGATTAAGCCTGCAGCAAGAAGAGGTTCTATTTCGCGAACAAAGACGAATGTACGGCTGGCAGCCACTTCGTCTTTGAACTTGTTCATATCTTCAAGTGTAGCAAACTGATTCGGGATAATCATTGAATCATACGAAACCAGTACGTTCAAACTAAAATTCTCGTCAGGTAATACAATGATCGAGGAACCGGTCTCTTCGTCACGAAATTCAATTTTCGATTTGATGATATAAAAGTCTTTAACAGCACTTTGTTCTACTGTTCCTACACGTTCTATTTCTTGAACATAATATTGTGCACTACCATCCAGAATGGGAAATTCCGGACCATTGACCTGGATAAGACAGTTATCAATGCCCAATGCGTAGAGGGCTGCCATACCATGCTCTATAGTGCTTACCTTAACTCCGTTTTTTGATAACACAGTACCACGAGTCGTTTCTGTTACGTTGTCGGCTACTGCATCAATAGTTGGTTCTCCTTCCAGATCAATACGTTGGATTTTATATCCATGATTATCCGGGGCAGGATTGAATGTAACAGTGAGATCAAGTCCAGTGTGAAGACCTTTCCCGCTCAGTGAAAAGCTATCTTTCAGCGTTTTTTGTTTCAGCATTGGTTACTTATTTAATTGTTGTTTTAATTCTTTCAATTCCTTGCGTAGGTTATTCAGTTCTGTGTACATGTCCGGCAATTTCTTTGCCATAACAGCAGCCTTGAAGTAGGGCTTGGGTTCCATAGGAGGTGTTCCGATAAGTACACTATCCGGTTTGATACTGCTTGGCACACCGGATTGTGCTCCTAAATTGACACGATCGCCTACTTTAATATGTCCGGCAATACCTACTTGTCCACCAAACATACACCATTCTCCAATTTTGGTTGAACCGGCAATACCTACCTGAGCAGCCATAACTGTGTGCGAACCGATTTCGTCATTATGTGCAATCTGCACAAGATTATCTATTTTAGCACCACTATGTATCACTGTAGCTCCCATTGTTGCACGGTCTATACAAGTGTTGGCGCCTATATCAACTTTATCTTCCAGAATGACAATACCTATCTGCGGAATCTTATCATAACCGTTTGATGTGGGAGCGAAACCAAATCCGTCTGCTCCTATTACAGCACCCGAATGCACAATACATTCATTACCGATGCGACAGTCATGATAAACATTTACATTAGAATAAAGCAGGCAACTGTTGCCTATTTTCACGCCATCTCCAATGAAAGTATGTGGATAAATCTGGGTATTATCACCAATAATGGTATTTTCGCCGATGTATGCAAAAGCACCTATATATACGTTCTCACCAATTTTGGCACTAGGTGCAATAAAAGCCAATGAATCGATTCCTTGCTTTTTAGGCTTACTCATTTCGTAGAGGTTGAGCAACTTTGCAAGGCTTTCATAAGCATTGTCTACTTTGATAAGAGTTGTTTTAATTTCTTGCTCGGGAACAAAGTCCTTATTTACCAATACAATACTGGATTGTGTATCGTATATGTAAGGTGTATATTTAGGGTTTGATAGGAAAGAAATAGCTCCGGGCATTCCTTCCTCAATCTTGGCGAATGTATGTACCGTTGCATTTTCATCTCCTACGATTTCCCCTTGGATAAATGCTGCAATTTGCTTAGCCGAGAACTCCATGTCTTTTTTTAAAATTTAATTAGTTCACAAATAACGGACTTTTTTTTCAGATTTCCGTACTATTGAATGAATATTTTATACTTATGTATGCAATCTATGATAGCAGAGATAGTATTTCTTTACCTTTTTAGACAGCAAGGAGATATTTAGCATATCCGATGCTTCGGCAATATTTTTAATAGTGCCGTCTTTGTAGATAATGTCAATACTGTCATCGGCCGGGTCGTACATATTCTTTTCGATGCTGGGGGTAGAGACGAAATAGTGCGCTTCGGAAAGGGGTATGTCTAGTTGTTGACTAATTTGCAAAGTCAACTCTTTTATTCTATCCTCACCAATGGGTTCGGAAGAAATTTCCACTTTAAAGATGTTACGATTAATCATTCCCAAACTTAAAGTCGAAAGAACTTTATCCGGATGAGAACTCCATACTTTTAATGCCGTCCAAATATCATTGTCGTCTAGCTGGATAAATTGCTCTAGACAGGCAGAATTGCTATAGAATTCTTCATGATTAATGTCGTTATATAAGAAAAAATGTAATGCAGGTGAAGCAAACAATTCCATTCTTTGAGAGGCTAGTTCTTTGGCACGAAGCAATGTACTGATTAGCATTCGCTCATAGGCTACTGAAGTCTTATGCAGATATACTTGCCAGTACATCAAGCGGCGTGCCGTAAGAAAGTTCTCGATGGAATAAATACCTTTAGATTCGATAACCAACCGGTCATCAGCTACATCGAGCATTTTGATAATACGTGCAGAACCGATGTTACCTTCCGTAACACCTGTGTAAAAACTATCCCGACGAAGATAATCAAGTCTGTCCATATCCAACTGACCGCTAACAAGCTGGTGCAGAAAACGCTTCGGATATTCATCTTTGAAGATTTGAATGGCAAGGTTAAGTTGCCCATTCATATCTTTATTCATCTGTTCCATAAGCATCAGGGAAATCTCTTCATGAGAAACCCCTTTGACGATGGTATCTTCAAGTACGTGTGAGAAAGGGCCATGACCTATATCATGCAACAAAATAGCGGCTTGTACTGCTTCCGCTTCACTGTCAAAGATAAAGTTTCCTTTGGATGCCAATTGGGTGATGGCTTCACTCATCAGATAAAAAGCGCCTAAAGAATGTTGGAAACGGGTATGCTGTGCTCCAGGATATACCACTGAAGAAAGTCCTACCTGCTTGATACGGGTGAGACGCTGCAAAAGGGGGTGTTGTACAATATCGTACAACAACCCCTTTGGGATATTGATAAACCCGAATACCGGGTCATTGATTATCTTTCTTTCGTAAGGCATTCGTTTTTTAGAGAATTGCTTTTAGTTGTTCAGCCATTTGTACCTGTACTTCCTGTGCAGCTTTGCGGGCAGCTTCTGCAAACTTTTCTGTTTTATCTACGTAGATAATACCCCGCGAAGAATTGACAATCAGTCCACAAGTACTGTTCATGCCGTATTTGCATACTTCATCGAGTGAACCACCTTGAGCACCTACGCCAGGAACCAATAAAAAATGATTAGGAACTATCTTACGAATATCTTCGAAAGCACGTCCCTGAGTAGCACCTACCACATACATCATGCGGTCGTCGCTGCCCCATTCTTGTGATTTACGCAGTACTTTCTCAAACAGACGTTCACCATTTAAATCTTCTGTCAATTGGAAGTCGTGAGAACCTTTGTTTGAAGTCAGTGCTAACAAAATTACCCATTTCCCTTCGTAAGTAAGGAATGGGGTCACACTGTCTTCACCCATATAAGGGGCTACAGTTACTGAATCTATGTTTAATTCTTCAAAAAAGGTACGCGCATACATGGCTGAGGTATTCCCGATATCACCGCGCTTTGCATCAGCGATAATGAATTGATCTGGGTAGTTCTTTTTAATATATTGCACTGTCTTTTCGAAAGCAATCCAACCTTTTACACCCATGCTCTCATAGAAAGCCAGATTAGGTTTGTAAGCGATACATAAATCGGCTGTAGCGTCGATAATAGCTTTGTTAAAAGCAAAAATTGGATCCTCTTCCTTCAACAGATGTTCAGGAATCTTCTTAATGTCTGTATCCAAACCTACGCAAAGGAATGATTTTTTGCGTTTTATGTTTTCAAATAGTTGTTGTTTATCCATATCTATTATTACAAATTACTAATCGTTTAAAGCTCGCTTTCCTTCAGTCGTTCTGCATTTTCTGCTACAATCAGATGGTCGATACAATCTTGGATATCTCCGTCCATAAAGGCTGCAAGGTTATAAATAGTATAGTTGATACGATGATCGGTGATACGTCCTTGCGGATAGTTGTAGGTACGAATCTTTGCTGAACGGTCACCGGTTGATACCATTGTCTTACGTTTGGAAGCAATATCATCAATATATTTTTGATGTTCTTTATCGTAGATGAATGTACGAAGTCGAGCTAAAGCACGTTCTTTATTTTTGGGTTGGTCGCGGGTCTCAGTACATTCGATCAGGATTTCTTCTGCTATTCCTGTATTGGGATTTTTCCATATATATCGCAAACGTACACCAGACTCTACCTTATTTACGTTCTGTCCGCCGGCACCACCACTTCGGAAAGTATCCCATTTGATTTCTCCTTCGTTGATAACTACATCAAATTCTTCGGCTTCGGGAAGTACGGCAACAGAAGCTGCTGAAGTATGTACACGTCCTTGAGTCTCTGTTGCAGGTACGCGTTGTACGCGATGAACGCCTGATTCATATTTCAATGTTCCATAAACACTATCTCCTGTGACGCTACATATTATTTCCTTATATCCGCCTGCTGCTCCTTCATTCGCACTGGAAACTTCCATTTTCCAACCTTTAGTTTCGAAATATTTGGCATACATTCGGAAAAGGTCACCGGCAAAGATAGCAGCTTCATCGCCCCCCGTTCCACCACGAATTTCAAGAATCGCATTTCTGCCGTCTTGTGGATCGGCAGGGACAAGCATTAGTTTGATTTCTTCCTCTAATTGTGGAAGACGATCCTGACTGTTGTCCATTTCTTCCTTTGCCATCTCACGCATTTCGAAGTCTGACTCGGTTGCCAGAATATTTTTTGCTTCTTCGATATTCCCTAATAATTGGATATATTCCTTGCGGGCTTTCATCAAATCATCCAGCTCTTTATATTCCTTCGTCAGTTTGACATAACGCTTTTGATCGGCAATGACTGCCGGGTCGGTAATAAGAGTAGATATTTCTTCAAAGCGGGCTACAAGCCCGTCCAGTTTCTCTAATATGGTACTGTTATCTGCCATTCTTTAATATCTAAATTCTCCGAATTCGCTCTTAATGATTAACTCTGTCTTATCACACGCCTCAATACGACCTACGATCTGTGCCGGAATCCCGAATGATTCAGAAATCTTAATGACTTCTTCTGCATGTTCAGGTGACAGATAAACTTCCAGACGATGTCCCATGTTAAATACCTTATACATTTCAGCCCAATCCGTACCACTTTGTTCTTGAATAGTCTTGAACAAAGGAGGAACCGGGAACAGGTTGTCTTTGATGACACGTACATTTTCTACGAAATGAAGTACTTTAGTTTGTGCACCACCGGAACAGTGGACCATACCATGAATATTGGGACGAAGAGCATCAAGTAATTTCTTCACTACCGGCGCATAAGTACGGGTAGGAGAGAGAACTAGCTTTCCTGCATCAATCGGAGAATGTTCGACTTGATCAGTCAGTTTTAACTTACCGGAATATACCAATTCTTCAGGAACGGCAGCGTCGTAACTTTCAGGATATTTATTGGCTAGGTATTTGCCGAAAACATCGTGACGAGCACTGGTTAAACCATTGCTACCCATTCCTCCGTTATATTCTTTTTCATAAGTTGCCTGTCCATAAGACGCTAAACCGACAATAACATCACCCGGACGGATATTTGCATTATTAATAACGTCCGAACGCTTCATGCGGCAAGTAACGGTTGAATCAACGATGATGGTGCGTACTAAATCGCCTACATCAGCAGTTTCACCACCGGTAGCATATACACCTACACCCATATCACGAAGCTCGGCTAGTAGTTCATCAGTTCCGTTGATAATGGCGGAAATCACTTCCCCGGGTATTAATAATTTGTTACGTCCAATGGTAGAGGAAACAAGGATATTGTCTACAGCACCTACACAAAGCAAGTCGTCGATGTTCATAATCAAAGCATCTTGTGCGATACCTTTCCAAACGGAGAGATCACCTGTTTCTTTCCAATACATATACGCTAATGAGGATTTGGTTCCTGCACCGTCAGCATGCATAATATTGCAATATTCCGGATCACCGCCTAAAATATCAGGGATGATTTTACAAAAAGCCTGCGGAAAAATACCTTTATCTATGTTTTTGATGGCGTTGTGCACATCCTCTTTTGATGCGCTTACGCCACGCATCATGTATCGTTGATTACTCATGAGTTATAGAATTTTGTATACGGCTGCAAAAGTACGGCTTTTTTTTCGGACAGGCAACTATCTTTATAGAAATGGCATTGCCTAAAAAAGTTTTCGTATCTGACTGAATGCGAAAACTTTTTTAGGCAATGAATATCTGTTAAGTAATACTTGTCTTAGAACTCTACTTTTGGAGCTTTTTCACTTCCTTCTTCCGCCTGGAAATAGGCCTTTTTGTCAAAACCGAACATTCCCGCAAAAATGTTTTTCGGGAAACGACGGATGTTAGTATTGTATGCTTGTGCAGCATCATTGAAATTCTTACGAGCTACATTGATACGGTTTTCCGTGCCTTCCAACTGAGCTTGTAATTCCAAGAAGTTCTGGTTAGCTTTCAAGTCCGGATAGTTCTCTGTGATTGCAAGTAATTTGCCCAAAGCTGATGTGACAGCGCCTTGTGCTTTCTGATATTCCGCTAATTTTTCCGGAGTGAGATCGGCAGCATCCACTTTGATTTGCGTGGCTTTGCTACGTGCTTCAACTACACCTTCCAGCGTTTCTTTTTCATGAGTTGCATATCCTTTTACTGTATTTACCAGATTTGGAATCAAGTCTGCACGACGTTGGTATTGAGTTTCTACATTTGCCCATTGCCCGTTTACATTTTCTTCCATTGCCACCAGACCATTATATGTACTGACAGCCCAGATAACAAGGATTACTACAATAGCTAAAATGATAATAATTGACTTTTTCATGTCTCTTGCTTTTATTAAGTTTGAAAATCAGATTTCTTATTAGTTGAGTTCAAATTAATTTCTCTATAATTAGAATCAGAATCGTGAACCGGCACCACCTCCACCGCCTGAACCACCGCCAAAGCTTCCTCCGCCGAAACCGCCTCCAAAGCCTCCGCCATTTCCTCTTCCTCCACCGAAGCCACCAATAAACGGACCACCTCCACCACCTCCTCTGTGACGGTAGTCGTCATCATAACTTTGTTGTTGTCTTTTGACTGTATGTCCACAATTTCTACATGTGTAAACAACCTCTTCTGTCTTGATTCCATTTACAGTTGAAATGGGTCTGCTGCTACTCCTTTGCAATTTATGCTTGCCACATTTGGGACAACGACTCTGATTCCATGAGGCATAGAAAGCTGCTCCGATACCAAAGGCAATAAAGCAAATGATAGCAATAATCATATCATTTGAACCACTTCCTTCTGGCTCGGAAACTGAATCGTTCTCCATAGAACCGTCCAAACGCTGACAAGTGGCTTTTAACCCAGCCAACATTCCTGCATCCCAATTCCCATCTTTTAAATATGGAATCATATATCGGGTCTGGATCCTTTTGCAGATTGCATCAGGAAGTACGCCTTCCAGTCCGTAGCCGGTATAAAATTGGATACAACGTTGATCTGTCACTAGTAAAATGACTAATCCGTTATCCTTATCTTTTTTCCCCACTCCCCACTTATTCAGTAGTTGATGGCAGAAATGAAAACAGGATTCTTCTCCAATTGAAGGAACTACGGCCACTACTGTTTCAATTCCGGTTTGTTGTTCCAAGACGTAAAGCATAGCGTCAATAGAGTCGCAAGCAGCTTGCGATAGTATACCTGTCGGGTTACAAACATACTGCATTTTATTTTGCAGATGCACTTTTGGAAGATTGTCTACCGTATATACTTTTTCTTGAGCTTGCAGAGGTGTCAGTAGAAAAGTAATAAATAACAGTGTGAATATTGATTTCATAACAGTTGTTTTACTTTTGCAAATATATAAACTTTTTCTATTACGAATTTCAAACTCCCTGTTATAATAGGTTTAATGAATATACTGCCTGACGAATTCACGAACTTTCTCGGTATATTCCTTTTTATTCTCTTTGTATGAAACGGCATGAGTCGCTCCTGGGACAATCCACAGAACTTTGGGTTCTGGTTTGGCTTCGTAGAGTGGGTAAACCATCCAGGTAGGTACATACGTATCCTTGTCTCCATGAATAAAAAACATAGGTAACTCACATTTTGCAACTTGTTTTAACGAAGAGGCTTCTTTGAAATTCCAACCGTATTTTTTTTCACACAGCCAACTGGTAGTATGTAACAATGGGAAAGGAGGAAGATGAAAGGTTGATTTTAATTCGTGTGCAAACTCATCCCAAACGCTAGTATAACCACAATCTTCTACAAAACATTTCACAAAAGGTTCTTGTTGTTCACCAGATACCATCATGGTTGTGGCAGCTCCCATAGATATACCATGTACTACCATTTGTGTGCTGTCTCCAAAAATATGGTTCGCAATATTCATCCATTGCAACACGTCAAGTCGGTCTTTCCAACCCATCTGAATAGCAGGACCTTCGCTTTCTCCTTGATGTTGTAGTTCGGGCAAGAGAATATTATAAGCTAAATCCCGATTATAAAGATAACCGATCATAAACATACGGATCGCATTATCCGTATATCCGTGCACAATGACGGCCGTTTTATTGGTAGGTTGTGGAGCGGCGACATAAAATGCATGCAGTTGTCTTCCTTCCGGATTAATAATAAAAGTGTCCCTAAGTGCATCCACTTGCCTCAGGCTGTCTACCCATGAACGGAGGAATGGATAGTTTTTGTACATAAAAGGATAAGAGTCTGCATTTTTAGATAATATCTTAGCATTCGGAGTTAAAGAGAAGTTGAGCATATAAAAACTTCCTCCGATTGTGCAGCCGGTAAGAACCAGCAAAATGATAATAATGATGTAAATATACTTCTTCATAAGTCCGAATCTCTTTTCACTTTTATTTTTTTTCCTTAGAAAAGGAATGGAGAAGAGGCTTTACTTATGCCAAATCTCCCAAGCTGCAAATGCCTGCAATAATAGCATTTCCAATCCATTTTTAGTAACGGCGCCCTGCTCTTCTCCTTTTTTCATGAAGAGAGTGACGTTTGGATTATATAACAAATCGTAAAGTAAATGGTTCGGAGTCAGTTGGTCATACGGGATGTTTGGGCAAAAGTCCACTTTAGGATACATACCTAATGGGGTACAATTGACTATTACAGTATATTCCGCCATGATTTCAGGAGTAAGTTCTTCATAGGTTAGCAGACCGTTCGCTTTGTGAGTACGGGATACAAATACACTTTCGATTCCCAGATTCTGAAGTCCGCGATACACTGCTTTGGAGGCCCCGCCTGTGCCAAGAATCAAGGCTTTCTTGTGGTGAGGTTGCAGTAATGGTTGGATAGATTGGGTAAATCCGATAATGTCAGAGTTATAACCAATTAGTTTAACTTTACCTTTCTGCTGGCGGATAATTTTGATTACATTTACAGCACCGATTTTTGCAGTATCAGGGTCTAACTCATCCAAAAAAGGAATAACCTGTTCTTTATAGGGAATGGTAACGTTGAGTCCGTATAGGTTCGGATTCTCTTCGATGACCTCCATAAAATCGTTAATACTGGGAATCTCGAAGTTTACGTATTCCGCGTTAATATCTTCTGATTTAAATTTCTCGTTGAAGTAGCCGATAGAAAACGAATGTTTTAGGGGGTAGCCAATTAAACCATATTTTTCCATAATACGAAAGAGTTAAAATGATTAGTTTTGCTTGAGTTTTATTTAGTAGCCATATAAAGTGTGCAGATACCAAAAGTTAAACGTCGGAAATTCACTTCGCTGAAACCGGCTTTAGTGATGACTTCTTTCATGACTTCCCCTTGGGGGAATACTTTGATAGTGTCTGGCAGATAGTGATAGGCACTGTTATCTTTAGAGAGTAGTTTGCCAAGCAACGGGATGACAACTTTTGAATAAATAGCGAATAATTGCTTCATCGGGAATCGATCCGGGGTGGTCAATTCGAGAATGACAAGATGTCCGCCGGGGACTAATACACGATACGTTTCTGAAAGTCCCTTGTCAAGGTCTTCAAAGTTACGTATACCGAAAGCTACAGTAATAGCATCAAAACGGTTGTTGGCAAATGAGAGAGAAGTACAGTCCTCCCGGGCAAAAGAGATTTTGTCCGAGAGTCCTTCTTTCTTAGCTTTTTCACGACCCACATTCATCATACCTTCCGAAATGTCCGTACCGATCAATTCGGTAGGCTGCAATTCGCGACAAGCGAGGATAGCAAAATCTCCGGTTCCGGTAGCAACGTCCATTATGCGTTGCGGACGGTAAGGGCGGAGCCAGGCAATTGCTTTACGGCGCCAACTGCGGTCAATACCCAAAGATAAGGTATGATTCAGTTTGTCATAAGTGTGAGCGATGTTATCAAACATCTTTTCTACTTGTTCGGTCTTTTTACCTTCTTCGTTGTAAGGTTTGATATGTTGTTGTGGGTAATCCATTCTTATTTAGTCAGGAAATTCATTACATTCTTTTCGATACGTTCAGCAATATTGCTGGTATCCTCTTTTACAAATTTCTCACCAGTGATATTCTCGAATAATTCGATGTAACGGTCGCTGATGCTCTGTACAATTGCCGGAGTCATTTCAGGAACTTTCTGTCCATCTTTGCCTTGGAAGCCATTCTCCATCAACCATTCACGAACGAATTCTTTAGAAAGTTGTTTTTGAGGTTCACCCTTTTCGAAACGTTCCTGATAACCTTCTGAATAGAAATAACGGCTGGAGTCCGGAGTATGAATCTCATCCATCAAATAAATCGTACCATTGTGCTTCCCGAATTCATATTTAGTATCAACGAGGATCAATCCACGTTCAGCAGCCATTTCAGTACCACGTTTGAAGAGAGCCAATGTATATTTTTCAAGAATAGCATATTCTTCCGGAGTAGCCAGACCTTGTTTCAGAATTTCTTCTTTAGAGATATCTTCGTCATGAAGGCCCATTTCAGCTTTAGTAGTCGGAGTAACAATTGGTTCCGGGAATTTCTGGTTTTCACGCATTCCATCCGGCAGTTTCACGCCACAGATTTCACGTACACCGCTTTTGTAAGTACGCCAAGCACTACCGCACAAGTAACCGCGTACGATCATTTCTACCGGGAAACCTTCGCACAATACACCCACAGTAACCATTGGATCTGGTGTAGCCAGTTTCCAGTTCGGACAGATGTCAGTAGTGGCATCAAGGAATTTTGCTGCAATTTGGTTCAGCATTTGTCCTTTGTAAGGAATACCTTCGGGCAATACTACGTCAAAGGCCGAAATACGGTCAGTTGCTACCATAATAAGTTTTTCGCCATTGATGTTGTACACATCGCGCACTTTTCCGTGATACACACTTTTCTGTCCCGGAAAGTTGAAATCTGTTTTTGTTAATGCTTTCATCGTTTTTATATAATTATAAATTACAAGTTCCAATTTACAGCAACACTAGTTATTCGCCAACCAGTTTAGATTGGCATTCACCATTGATGATCAGTTGCTCTTTCTTCCGATTTATCCGTTCAATCTTCACCTCTTTGTCGAATTTATCATAAGCATCTACGATACGTTCTACTAATTTGTGGCGTACAATATCTTTCTTATTTAGTTCTACGAAACTGATACCTTTTACTCCTTTCAGGATACGGAGTGCTTGGACCAGTCCTGATGTTTGTGAGGATGGTAGGTCGATCTGAGTCATGTCACCTGTTACAATCATCTTGGTATTCATACCCATACGGGTAAGGAACATTTTGATTTGTTGCGTAGTTGTATTCTGTGCTTCGTCCAGAATCACCACTGCATCATTCAGCGTACGTCCACGCATGAAAGCCAATGGAGCAATCTGAATAACATTCAAGTCCATGTATTCTTTTAACTTGGCAGCAGGAATCATATCTTGTAGCGCATCATATAATGGTTGCAGATATGGATCTATCTTATCCTTCATGTCGCCGGGCAGGAATCCGAGCTTTTCTCCGGCTTCTACAGCGGGGCGGCTCAGAATAATCTTTTTGATTTCTTTATTTTTCAGAGCACGTACAGCAAGTGCAATGGCAGTATATGTTTTTCCCGATCCTGCCGGACCGATAGCGAATACCATATCATTCTTGGAAAATCCTTCTACCAGTTTCAATTGATTCTCACTTCTGGGAATAATTGGCTTACCTGTGACACTGAAAACAATTACATTACTTGTTTGCTCTGCCTGTGGGGCATTGCCTTTGATAATGTCGATGATGACTTCCTCTTTCAGTGAATTATATTGAGCACAATATTTCTCCAGTTTGGTGATATTCTCTTCGAAGGCGCACATCTCTTCTTCATCGCCCAGCACTTTGATTACATTACCACGTGCGACGATACGTAGCTTCGGATATAAAGCTTTAATTAACTGTATGTTGGCGTTGTTTACACCATAAAAAATAACCGGGTCAATATCCTCAAGAACAATCAGTTTCTCTATCATTGAATCGTATTAAAGAAAAATTTCTGCAAATTTAATGAAACGTTTTGGATTCTTAGATTGTTTAGGAATGAATTTTATTTCTCTTTTTATTCTACCTGTCCACTTCTCAATGTTTCTTGTCTCGTTGCCGAAGTTTACACCTATTTTGATGAGTTTTCGTTCATCAGCAGAGAAAGCTTGGGCGTGATACTTCTCGTTAATTTGCTTCAAAGCTTCTTCAGCCGTTCCTTTCATTTTGAATTCCATTATATAAATGAAACGCTCTGTTTGTAGGACAAGGTCAATTTGTCCTTGTGAAGTATGATACTCAGCTTTTACATAGAATCCTATCAACTTGAATACGATAAAAAGAACATTTTGATAATACATCTCTAAGTCGCGAATCAATTCGTAAGGAGGATCTGCAAAGAACGGCGGAAGAAAGCGTTATAATCGCCCTGTTCTATTCCAGTTACAAATTTGCGTATCTGAAGGAGATTCAATGGCGTACACATTGGCGTAAAAGGGGAGAAGATATTTTACGAATCCTTCTTTTACCTCTCGGTTGGGGAAGCCTAAACGGTAGATATCAAATTTTTTATCATATCCTTTAATCGTCAGATAACCGCTTTGATAAATTACAGGAATAAGATTCCTTGAAGTTGAATCAATACTGTTTAATACGTTAGAATCTGTTTCTTCACTTGCCATGCGTTGAAGATGTTTCAATAGTTTTACCAGATAAGTAGGAGTACTGGTTTCAAATCAATAACTCCCGAAGTTCTTATAAAATGTATTCAGCAAACTGAAAGGATTGGATAATACCTACTGAGTTTTCTACCAAATGATAACCATCATAACATTCTTTCAGTTCATGGTATACTTTTTCATAGGTCATTTTTGACTTTCTGCTAGGATTTGCAAGTATTCTTCTAGATTATCATATCTCTCTTTTTCGGTGATGCCGCAAATCTCAACATATTGTTCGATCATTCAGATATCAATCAGATTATTCAGATCGCTGAATACACTCACTTTTCCGAATTTAGTGACACTCAATTTGATACAACCATCCTTCGTTTTAAGTACTCCGCAAAAAGGCTTTAACGTATTTCGATAATACTATTGTAGTTCTTCGTTGCCAATACCTGTAACATAGGCTTATCGTATTCATCTACTAGGATAACTACACGCTGTCCGGTTTTCTCATAAGCACGTTGGATAGTACCGGCAAAACGTAATGAGAAAGATGTTTCGGAGGGGCGGGTACCATAAAGACTTTCCCAATGTTCCAAATTGTTATTCAAGATTTTATCTAAACTTTCCGGATTGTCATATTTTTCAATGTTCAGGTCCAGATGTAATATCGAATGTTTTAGCCAATCTTTTTCCAATTGTTCGATAGCAAGTCCTTCGAAAAGTTCTTTCTTTCCTTGAAAATATGTTTCAAGAGTAGAAATTAGTAAGCTTTTGCCAAAGCAGCGGGGCGGTTAAGAAAATAGTAGCTTTGTATAACACAAAATTAAAACGAATGGTTTTATTTCATCCTGCCATATACATTAGAGAATCCTATTCATCGCGCTGTAATGTGGAAACACCCTTGTTTCAGTTCATACTTTATATAGCATTTATCAGCTTGTCGTAAATCTCTTAGTACTTCGGACAAAACGAGTTTTAGCGTATCTGAACTTACATCCTGTAAAGGACGTCCGTCTTCATCCTCCACTTTTTTGAAGCGTTTCCAACTGACATCGAAAGTAGTACCATAACAGTGTGCGGAGTTTGCAGAAGCATTGCCATTGCGGCGGCGAAGACGTTTTACGTCTTTATTGGTGCGAAGTACAGAAGTAATAATTATCTGATTAGGATTTAGACCTTTGGAAGTTAATGAGTCGAGGAAATTAGAACCGATTGTATCAAGCAACTCGCTGGCACGGGGAACTAGATAGGGGATAGAGTGCGTCAGTGAATCAACAGAATAGAACTTGTTGTCAGTGATATGTATCAATTGTCCTTTCATATTTTCGGCCTCTTCGCGATCTTCCAATGGTTTGATACCTATATTTTGAGCAACGGTCAAATGCCTTTCGTTTAAATCAGGGAAAGAACGTTTATAACTAATTACACCGTGGATATTGCGAGGCTCGTTTACTTTGAGTGACATATCCTTCTTCTTGCAACCGGCAGTGAGAGTAAATAAAGCAATGATAAAAGTAATTGGAAATAAAATCTGATTTTTACGGGCGTTCATAGTTGTTATATAAATCTTTATGTTTTTACTATTTATACTTTCCACGTATTGTACACTTTTCCGGCAGCAATATATATTATATAAGTAGCGAAATTGTCATATCCATCAATCAAAATATAAAGCTTAGGCAAATTATGTACGCGGACAAATATGGATAATAATATATTGGTTATGCTTTTTCGTAGGATATGCACCGATCCACGTGCCGCCGAACAGTGCTTCAAAACGATGTGCTTTGCTACGGTCGTAATAATGCGCCAGTGTAGATACCAATAGACTTTTTCCAAAACGACGTAGGCGCGGAAGACAGGAACATTATATTGCTCCGGGCGTGGAATGAATCCGGTTTTATCTACATAGTAGAATCCCTGTTCACGTAAGTCGGCAAAATTGGCTACAGTATAAGGTATAGTGATATTCATTGTCTTTTTTATGTAATACCAAACAAAGGTAATGAATTTCTTCTGAAAAACACAAATAAGCGCAGACTGATGCGAAAATATAATTGGCATCCATCTGCGCTTAATTCATTATTTAGCTTCCGGTATAGTATTGAGACTATACCGGATACATGCTAGAAACTATTATTTCTTCTTTTCTTCAGTTTTTCCTTCCGGCTCCTCTTTATTTTTGCTATTCGGATTAAGAATACCTTTCACTGTTTCTCCGATAGGCAACTTATCGAGTACTCCAAGACTCGGTGCAACTGTTTTCACTAACGTATTCAGGAAATTACTTGTACTGCCGTTTCCTCCATCGAATACGGTGATATTTCCTAAATTCATGTGTTCGAAAGCTTTTACCTGTTCACCGGCAATTTCCTTCCATTGATCCACCATCTTGTATTGGATAGCGATAGACGGATTTGATTCGGCAGCTCTTACCATTGCTTCGAATCCTTCTGCTTCGGCAAGCAATGATTTTTTCTTACCTTCTGCTTCCGCTTCCAACTTCAGTTGGATGGCTTTAGCTTCTGCTTCCGCTTGTGCTAAAGTCGCTTTAGCACGTGCTTCCGCTTCACGAGTAATTTTTTCAGCAATAGCATTTGCCTGAAGAATAGCTTCCTGACGGGCTATTTCTGCCGGCACGATTTTCTCAGCTTTCAAAGACGATTCTACTTTACGGGCTTTCGCTTCTTCTACTTCCTTTTGGGCAATTTCTCGTGCGGTCTGTACGGCAGCTTCTGATTTAGCAGCAGCTTCACCTGCCTGTTTATCTGCATTAGCTTGAGTTACTGCTAACTCAGAGTTAGATAAAGCGACTTCTTTTTGTGCTTCATTTCGTCCGATGGCAGCTTTTTTCCCAGCTTCTGCTTGCTTGATTTCCATGTCAGAGTTCAATTCGGCAATTCGGCTTTCCTTTTCAGTGTTAGCTTGTTCGATACGGATATTTTTTTCTGCTTCAGCTTTTGCAACTTGTGACTCTTTTTCTGCATTTGCGATGGCCACTTGCGAGATTCTATCCTTGTCTGCATTGGCAACCGAAATTTCCTGCAACTTCTTTGTTTCAGCTATAGCAATGTCTTGATCTTTACGAGTTTCGGCAACTTTCGTTTCACGTTCTTTAATTTGATTGGCAATTTTGATAGCACCTAGCTTTTCTTGTTCTTCAATATTGGCTTGTGCTTCGTTCAAGGCCTTACTTTCAGCTTCTTTACCCAAGTTCACGATATAATTGGCGGCATCACGAATATCACTGATATTGATATTCATCAGGTAAAGACCGAATTTGCGGAGTTCAGTGTCTATGTTATCCTTTACTTTAGCCAGAAATTTATCACGATCGGAATTTAATTCCTCAATGGTCATGTCGGCAATTACCATACGCATCTGACCATAAACGACATCGGTGATTAAGTTTTGCTTGTCGTCCATGTTCAATCCCAGCATACGTTCAGCTGCATTTTGCATCACTTCAGGATCAGTGCTGATAGCTACAGTAATAGTGGTAGGAACATCCACACGGATATTTTGTGCGGAAAGAGCTCCGGTTAGTTTACATTCAATTTGCAGTGGCTTCATTGACAGGAATTCATATCCCTGTATAATAGGCCATACGAAAGCAGCACCTCCATGGTATAACTTAGCTGATTTTTTGTCTCCTCCCGTCTTACCGTATACAACGAGGACTTCGTCGCTTTTACATTTACGGTAGCGTGACAGGATACCGATGAAGGTGAGCAGGATGACCGCTACTAAGATAGCAGCCATAATAAGCATTTCTTGTGTCATAAATAGTGTGTTTTAAAATGGTTATTTTATTGAATATATAATATTCCGTTTTTATAGTTACTGATAATAGTTTTGTCTCCCGTTTGATATGTTTTACCCGATTCGGAGATTACGTCTACTTCACGCATAGCGCCATCTCGGCTAGTTTGTACAGTATATTTATTTCCACTTTGTTTGAAGTATATTGTACATTCTCGTCCTACTAGCTGTTCTGTTTGTTCAGAAGAATTGACTTGCTGTAGTTGATATGCCTTTTTGTAAAGGAACCAAACAGCAAAGACAAAAAATAAACCAATAAGGATAGCAATGACGAAACTCTGGATTTCAGTATTTCCGGCAAGATACATATACCAGCCGAAACCGATTCCGAAGTGGGTGAGTCCCTTAAAGGAAACAACGCTGCTAATGTCTGCGTCCACATCTACATCCGCGTCCATATCTCCAAAGAAGATGGACAGGACGAATTGAATAGCAAATATACCAGTTGTTACGAGAGCGATGATGAGAAAAATTGTGTGGCTCATAATGTTCATTTTGTTAGTTATCGTACAAATATAGTCTTTCCATTTGAACAAACAAACGAAAAGTAAGAAAGTTATCGCGCGTAAGTTATATGATCACGTTTTTCAGCCATTTTCCGAAGAAACAATCGTAGACGATGTAACCATCCGAAGTATTGTAGAAGATCTCTTTGTTTAATAATATTTTTAAAGCAACGTTGATGCTGCTAAGCGTTTTTTTCTGATTATCTTTCATACGGTGGAATACGTTCTTGATTAGTCCTGTTTTCTCCATACGGCGGGGAGCTATCAAAATCAGATTGCGTTCGTTGTAGAGTACTGAGATTATTTTCTCAGTTTCCTTTTTCTGATCACAGAAATATTCTGGACTGTTATAGCCATATTTTATGTTACACATTTTATGTAATATAAAGAACGTGATAAAATTCCATATATGCAAAAAAATCCCCACCCACTCAGGACTACCTTCGCAGGCGGTATCTGAGTGGAATGAGGAACACAAACAAAACAAACAATTTTGTATAAATCTAATATATTATGGGGAAGTGATCCGTACGCTTACGGAAGTAACACACCATTAAAGATTTTTAATTGCTGCCTGGGCAATTAAGCACAAGCAATGAATCTTCACACAGCGTAATGGAACATTTTTCCAGAATGCTGAGGTCGATTTCTACTTTCATTCTTCCGCAGACATCTTGCACTTTGTGTTTGAAGTCTACAAAACCTTTCACAAATTTTTCGATCCGGTTGGCTGAGTGCTCGTAAGCGTACCAATGTCCGTTCTCCTCAAACAGATAGGCTTGCCGTGTATCTGTTGATTCTAGCTGTAGGATGTCATTCGGTTTCATAATATTTTAGTATTTAGTAATTAGTCTTTTAAGTTGATATTGAACGTATAATTGTTGTTGCGATAAAGGGAATAATTACGGTTAGGGGTTCCTGGAGCATCACACCCTAATACTACAGTATAAGACTTCGCTTTCCCCCACCTATATTGATAATTTGGTCGGTACGAGGAGCCAGCATTATATCGTTCTCTTTTCTGAGCTGTTATTATTATTTTCGTTTGGTTCTTTTCGTTAGGTGATATATTTTCTCCTATTTGATAATAGAAAACTAATTCCCTTATTGTTTTATTGTTAATTTGATTGTTGCTGCTAAACGTTTCAGAGATGTCACTGCCACTGCTAAAGTTCCCATCGGTTGAATTGTGAGGAAAAAAATAACTTTGTCTTGGAGTATTGATTATTTCTATTTTATTAATTTTATAAGGAGAAGATTCGTTTGCTCCTGTTGCTGTAATCACAAACTTCAGAGCTGCTGCTATACGTCCCATCATAATATTTATATTTTGACCAGCTGTAATAATACCTTCATAATAGCCAAACATGTACATTTTTCTTTCAGCAATCAAACCGCTATTGCCAAATTTCAAATCTACGCAAGTTTCCTTTAAATCAGCTAATCTTTCAGGCCATGGTGTCGGATAATTTCCTTTCAGGTTTGCAACTAAGCAAAGAGTTTCTGGATTCGTGTTTTGCTCTATTGTCAAAGTAGGACTCCATGTATATTTAAGAGCTGGTTGGTCTTCTCCAAAATCTTTTAGTTGTGTATCTCCTTTGATAAGCTGTCCTTCACTATTATAATGTAATAAACAAAGGTTATACATCGGGTTATCAGTTAGCGGATCTTGTGGAGTAGTAGAACGAGTATTTACATCTATCTCTACATTTTGTATATTTAAGTGTACTACTTCTTGCTGAGTACTTTTCTCTTCATTCAACCATTCGTTGTCCTGTGTACAAGCAGTTAACAATAGGCAACTCATCAGGAATATGTAATATCTATATATTTTCATAATTACTTATTTTAATTTGTTTGATTTGTTATCTTGTAACAGTTGTTCCCCCACCGACATCTGTAGACCATGACGTTTCTTGCCAATTTGCTACTGTAATATTATCTTTGATTTTTACATTTACTGTATAGTCATAAGAATATCCGGCATAGAGAATTTTATTCACGATAGAATATGTAAACTGGGTTGGTACTCCATTTACCATTAGATTTAAAATAACAGTCATTGGAGTCGGACGATTATCTATCGGAAGTAGACATATTTCTCCTCTTAAACTTTTATCTTCCTGTGTAGTAATGTCCTGTTCCTTAATGTAGATTCGATTATAATTGGAAGTAATTATTGCTGCAATAGAATCACCTACATTATTTAATGTTATCGATCCTTCTCTGATTCTATCTATTTCAATGCCATCTTGCATCACGGATAAAGATGATACTCCATTTTCCACATCCCCTTTTAACGTGAAAGTCATACGTGCGGTAAGTTGCATAAGAGGATTTAATGGAATAACTTTACTGGCATCTCCAGCTTTAATCTCAATTCTGGTAGGTGCTGTTTGGCTCCAATGCTTATTGTTGGCAATCACTGATTCGCCATTGCTTATCTTTATTTCACCGTTATATTTGTGTGCCGGAGATATGGCACTAAATGTATAGGTTCCGCTAGGTAGATAAAGAGGATCTTTGCTTACCTTTATGATTTCGCCTGTCGTATTATCTATTTCACAAGGATATAGTGACTGCGATCCTCCGTCTGGTGTACGTACTACATAATCTTTAGTAGTAGGTGGCTCATTATCTTTTTGGGCAATTAATCTAAGGGTTGTTCCTTCCGGTAAATTGATAATATTATCTTTTAAATAGGGATGATCAATGGCACGTACACTTGACCAGTTACCTGGGACAGTAGCATATATACCGGATAACTCGGGAATAATTGCAATTTGCCCATTCCCTGTTGTTTCCAGTACTTCGTCTTGTTCGCATGCTGTAAAAGATACACCTGCCAAGATGAGAAAAAATAATATTTTATATACTAGTTTCATAATCTGAATTTTTGTTGTTTGTTTTTTTAGTTAGCTTTTGTATCACGAACACATCGGATTAGAGCTCCATTGTGACGGAATTCACTGTCACTTATAAAGATTGAATTACTACCTGAATCTCCCGCAAATTTGGCTCGCATTGTATAACTCGGATATGTACTCTTATTCGGATTTTCGTCTATGTAGTTTGTAGCACTACTCGTCCAATACACAACTTCCGATCCACTGTAAATGATACCTGCCCCATTTTCTGTTGAGTTAATATATCCACTTAAAGGCATTTTTAAAATGTCTACTGGATTATTCCAGTTTTTTTCAAAGACATTTATATCTGTTAATTCATCCGTTTGGGTAGCTCGATAACGGGAGATAACTAAAACATTTCTATATTTGTCACCATCACCAGGATTGTCTATTTGTTTAGTACCAGCCTGTTCAATATGCCATCTTAAATAATAGGCATCAGAAGCTCCTTTTTTCTTGAGTGCATATACTGTTCCTGTTTTTCCTACTGTTCCATTATTGTATCCTTTCTTTACTCCAATGTATTGTGTGTCATGACTATCTATTTCATTTTCAATTGTTTTGGAATAAGTATTACCTTTATGTATGTAGCCAGAATTATTCTGTAGCATGAACGAGATATCCCCACATTCTTCATTTCCCGGAAGGATTAAAAGATATTCGTCTTTAGTAGGGATACGCCATCCTTTGGGACAAGGTTGTTCACGTGTAGAAGTCCACGTCTTTATGGAGGTGCTATGACCAGTATCCCAATCTCCCCACCAACTCCATGAAGAGTTATAATAGAAGTAAAAATTGAATTTCTTATCGTTGTCTGTAGGATTGATTGCTACCTTATTCTTATCATATGTACTTCCATCAGTCCAAGTCTCATTTGGGATGTAGTTTGTAGCTAATGCTTTATCAGTCATATGACCGGGTATAAATGGCAAAGGTCTAACATTTTCATTCGACTTGTCTTTTCCATACGAATAAATCGATTCAATCCCCTGTTTATCTTTATATGTTTTAATATAATAAGGAATATTTCTTCCATATTGGTAATAGTACCCGCGACTATTTTCCCAAGCCTGTTCACTTGCTAACGGGTCTCCGCTAGTTGCCCCTAAATTCCTATCCATCCAAGTGATACCACCGACTGTCATTGAACCATTAACTTCATCCTCCTCTTTCAATTCTTCTTCCGGTATCCAATCATAAAGTCTTGGAACGATGGTTACTACCAGTGAACTCTTTGTGATAGTGATAACCATATCATACTCGTGGTTACTTTCAAATGCAAATGGGACTTCTTTAGTTGTAGTACTACCGGCACCTTCTGCCATTATAGATGTTATCTTGATTGTTTTTATAGTTTCTTTACCTCCAATAGTTGTTGTTACAGTTACTTTAGTAGAATGATTCTCGATGTCACTGGTTGTTAAATTCTCTTTTTCTTTTCTTATGGGAAATATTGTTGGAGTTACAGCTACCTTTTCATTCTTCACTGTTTCAGCTTCCGTAGTAACTATTTGTGTTCCACCTGTATAAACGGTACATGAATAATCTCTTTTGTCGGTATTCGATAAATCATATTTACCTGTCTGCATATTTAAAGAACCACTTCCGTAATCTGTTAGTGAGATACTATTTAGAATAACATTGGTATTTTGGTATTCTGAGTTCTTCATTACATACAAATTTAACTTAGAAAGAGTATGTCCGAATAAAAGTTTGATAACACCGGAATTTTTGTAGCTTTGATTTTCTTTTTTTGCCCACATTACGTTTTTCAATGGGGTCAAATTGTTTTTATATTCTATATGACATGTTGGTACAGATTTTCCGTTTGGAATAATCTCTACCTCTTCGCTAGTACTGTTTGTTACCGCATAAAAATTCAGTGTTCTGCCATTGAATTTGTTAAATGTAATATCATCAATATATTCATGACTATCAGATTCCTTTCCTGTCACAGGACCAGAACTGGCAGGATTTTTTAAGTAATTGTGTTCAAAATCGTTGTTGTCAGCGTTAATCGCATAAAGCTGATAAGTAGTTCCTTTTGAAAAAGTCTGCTCAGTACTCGCTGCACGAGTAAATGCCCCTTTATCAGAAGATAACAGGAAAGTACCATTACTACTGAGCTCTTGGTCGGTTGCATCGTCAGTACATGAAGTGATTGCAAGTATCACTATTACTGACATTATACTGTATATTAGGCTCTTTTTCATCTTTCTATCATTTTGATTGTTTGCTTTTACGGTTTTACTGGAACATAAATTAACCCTCCCTGTTCCCAGTTGTCCATTTGTCTGGCAATAAGCGTAAAAGAGTTTTGCTGGAATCGGATGCATACTTCGTATGCTTCGCCCGGTTGGGCATTTAGGACTTCAGTATTATTATCTTTTTCGTACAATTGAATTGGCTTTAAATCTTCGTTAATTTCTCTCTCAACAGTACTACTATTGGTTAGGAGAATTTCTGCTGTCAGGTGTAACAATTCTAATTTACCAGTATTAGTGGTAGGTAACATTAAGTAAGCTATACCTAGATCATCAGTATTCGTTCCAACAATAATATCTTCATGTCTAAAAATTAAATCTGTTGTTGCTTGTCTATTCTCGTTTATTTTATATTTTTTCTGATTTGCATCCCAATTCCATTCTATTGGTAAATATTCATTTGGAATAGTAAGTTTAATATTTCTTACGTCACGGCTTCCTACCATTGTTTGGTCTCGTTGAACTTTGAAATATATCTTGGTTAAGGTATGTTCAAAATTTATAGTTTCTTTGAATGGTGAGTTGCGGTTTCCTTTGATCGCTTTTTCGGCAGTACATACATCGGTGATACCTGACTTTTCTTCAGATAACGTTAATGTCTGAAAACCGTTACTATCTTGCATATTTGCAGGAGAGAATCCTGTAGCATAAATTGTTGTGTTATCATTGGGATAAAGCTCTCCGGTATTGTATTTACTATCACTGTATTTATTTAAATCATCTATTTGAGTATTAAATAAATCATTTAGTGTTTTTTTCCAGAGTACTAAAGTACCGGAAGTAACTGATGAAACATCATTAAAAGAACTACGTGTAAAACGAACTTCAATCTGTCGCTCCTCGTTGGAGATGATTGACTCATCATCCAATATACTGTTACAACTACTTAAAATAGTTGTTGTAATGAACAGTAGGTTGAATATGATATATTTTATTTGTTTCATTTTTCTTTTCTCCTTTAATTATTGTTTCCTATTTCAACATCAATAGTAGTTTTTCCTTTGATAGTCCAAGAACGTATTATGGTATTCACTTCTATTGTCTTCTCTAATAACGGAGCAGTGAATGACGTTATGTTGATGATGTAATAATTATTACGTACTATATTGGCTCTATCACTGAAAACCGGTGAATTTACAAATGCTTCGTAATATTGCCATCCGCCTGCATGAGTGGTAAAATCTTCGTTATCAACAATCATATTATAGGTGCTCTTTAGATAATCAATTCCATTCTGTATACTACTGTAGCACATATATTTTGCATTATCCGGAGCTTTTTTGCAAGTATAGAAAGTTCCATCTGTTAGTTTGTTATTTGCATTAGCCTCTGATAAGTTTTGGCTTCCATCAATATTTTTGGGAGTGAATTTGGCTGCTATTTTCAAATAAGTGGCTATCTCTTTGGCATGCGTCAAATCTTCTTGGTTTACGCTGAATGTATTTTCCAGGCAATAGAGACCTTCTGTATATTTATTTGCACCTTCTTGCACTCTGTTTGCATCATATTTTACAGCAGTTTCTTCATTCTTTGGTTTATTGGTTGCGGAAAAGAAATCGCTAGCATCTGTTTTACTCATATTGAAGTTTGGATCTTCATTACTTGGTTTTGTAAAAGGGAAGAACTTTTTATTGGTTGTGTCCAAGACATAATGAACATTATCCAAACGTATATAACCATTATCTTGTATCAACTTTACATATTTGTCATTATTTTCTTTAGTTGAACAAGTCAGTAATACTTTAGACACGACACGTGTCAGAGTGGCTTTAACTTTCGTTGTTTTCTCTGCCTCGATATTTATTGTTTTATTGCCATCTTCAGTTACAGCTTGCCCCGTCATTAGGAAATTGTTATCTGCAGTGATATCTGTAATATTACTTATTGTTAGTGCAGGATTATGATCTGTTGCTTCTTTTATCTTAGCGATCTGGGCATCAGACATATTCACTGCAACAAATATCTTTTTTTGACCCTTGCTTGTCTCTATATTGAAAATCAAACTCTTGTTTTGTAAGTTATCTCCTCTGACAGAATAATCCTGAATACCACTTCCATCAGCATTCATTATAAACAATGTGAGGTTACGACATTCATTCTCGACATCTTTTCCTGTGAGTGTCGTTTCTTCGGCACGTGTACCTGTTTGGGGAGTACTAACAGATAATATTAGCTGAGCCTCTATTTGGGGCTGTTTCACATCTTGCTCTTCCATCTGCTCATCCTGTGAGCATCCGGATAAGCTGACAGCTGATACCAGCGCAAATAAAAGATAATATGTTAGTTTTAAAAGTCTCATTGTTCTTTTTATTTAGAGTTCGAAATCATTAATGTTTATTACCCAATCGTTAATCTGAATGACTGTATTGATTAATGTCAGGTTCTCATCCACAAAGAAAACCATGCCATAAGAGTCTTGGCGGTCCAAATATTCCTGAAGTGGCATATCTATGAAGTTCTGTTCTTTCAGTAATCCGAGGTAACGGATGAGGGCTCCATTAGGTAATAGTTCCGTTTGATTCTCTTTGTTGTATATCTTTAGTTTTGGATTTTGAGTTTCTACCAGTCTTGCTACACTGATTTCAGCTACTGCTGCCGGATAAGTATTGGCTGCTTCGTTTTTGTCACTGAATGCTCTGGTTGTCACTCTATCTGTTTCTGTAACAAACGGCTGATAAGTGAGCAGGTTATCCTCCATCAGGGAGTTGTCATAATTCATTTTTCCATTGTCATCGTAGATAGCGTATGTGAACATATCATCTTTGATAGCTCTTGCTGCCGGAATTTCTTTTTCTGGGTGTTGGTTTACTTGTGCTACAACGACACGTATATTGTTTGTGTTCTTCATTAATCCGATTGTTGTAACTTCTTCGCGAATACTATTTCCTGAGGCTGGTGTGGTATAAAGTACACTTTTCCCTTTGATGGCTTCACCATGCCATAATGGAGAAAGGTTTTTCTTTACAATATATTGGTCTTCTTCACCTTCTGCGGCGCGTGTGGCTGGATCGCGGAGTGTCAAAACGGTGAGGTCTGTTATTTCTGATTGTTTAGTCATCACAGGAACAGCGAACGATTCGTTATCAAGTCCTGCCCATGTGACAAGGTGGTATTTTTGCGGATCGATGTCTACGTCCATAGCGTAGCTTCCGTCTGCCAAGGGTTCACCCTGGTCTGTCTTTTGGTAAACGAAGTTACCATCGTCATCAAAAGCATAAAGCGTGACTGACTTCACATTTTGTGCGAAAGCGTCTACTTTCTCCATATTGTAGTCATACTTGAACTTTACTCGGTATTTGATGTCACAATCGCCGTCCTCAAAATCGAGGACAGAATCACAAGATGCGATTGCACCAGCCAATACGATGAGTAGCACCAGTTTGCTTACTTTTTTCTGTATGTTAGTGAATATCCGTTTCATGCCTTTAGGTTTTTTCTATTGAAATTCTTGTATTGCTTTGTTTGGCAATTTTTTTAAATTAAAGAGGGGAGGGAAGTCCCTTCCCCTCCTTTTATAAGTTTGTTTGTGTGGGATGCGATTTAGAGATCAAATGCGTTAATGTTCACTGTCCAAGGTGTAATATCTACTGTTAAGTCAAGTAATGTAAACTTCTCGTCTGTTTTTGGAAGATTTGTTCCGATCTCTTTAATAGAACTTACAGAAAGATTATAGATGTTATTACGTACAATCTCCGCTTTGTTTGATGCGTTGGTCTTTATTTGACCTACATAGTAGCATTCTCCATTTACATATTTCTTTAATCCGAATTTCTCAAGGCATTCTTTAATAGTGCTTGTCTCAGTCAAACCATTATAATTATAACCTCCTTCTTTCAAGTCATTTATACTTGTAAATAGTTTGTTGTCAGCAGTGATATAAACAGCTCCGTCTATTGTTACAACTTGGTTTTTTGCATCTTTTATGCTGATCAATCCTTTATAGATAATATTCGTTGTTGTTTGAAGATTTGTTCCGATTTTATTTTCCATGCAATAGTTGGTAACTCCACTTGCATCGGTCGTTGCTTGGTATGCAAAGTCTGATGTTGAATCAAATGCTTTAAAGAGATTAATCTCTGATACAATACCACCATTCATGATTGAAGTATTTTGTGCTAAACCTGCGTATGAGAAATCTGTTATATTTACGCTGATTTTATATCCTCTAGGATTATCATACTTGTTTGCAACAGGATAGGCTGTTGTTTTATTTGTTTTTTCTACTAATTTAGCAGCTACACGACTAACTGGTACTGTTACTCCTTTAGTTTCTCCCTTTGTGAATTTTTCTACAATAGCTGTACCACTAGTATTACTCATTAAAAACTTATTTGCTGTTGCGATGTTGTTTTTTGTTAATGCGTCTATACCGTCAGCGAAAGCAACACTTGCTATTAAAGTGTTATACTGATCTGTTGCTGTTTCTTGTAGACTTCTCTTTAAAGCATCTGATGCATTTAAGAATACAAATATCTTTGCATCTCCAGATTCTACACCTATCTTTTCTTTTAACCATAACTTATTGTCAGTAGTTGAAAATTCATCTTTTACAAACGTATGTACACTTTTGCCACTCGCTTGTTCTATTACAACAGTAGCATCAGTAAAATTGTCTTCGACAGAAGGTATTCCTACTTCTCTAACTCCTGAAGATGCAGTATTTGCAAATGCAATTCCAAATTGAAAACTAGCATCTTCTGTTCCAACGACGCCGTTATCACCATTATTGATAATCTCGTTATTTTCATTGCTACAAGATGCCATTGCAAATGCAGCGATACCTGCTAAAAATAAATTTCTAAGTTTCATAATTGATATTTTTAAATGATAATTATTTGATTCTTTAGTTTATCTGTAATTCTTTTGTTTTTTCTTTTTTGGAGAGAATCATTATTAAGAACCGGAATTGATAATAATGTGAGAGCTTGTTTCATTTGCGGGTTCAAGTTCCGGAGAGGAACTTCGGAAGTCCTTATGTATAATTAAGGAAGAGAGTTGCTTCCGTGAAGTGGTTGTTTTTTCCTTTTCGATAGGCAATGTTTGTTTATTTGTTTTTTACTACTTATTATTTTATAATTGTTTTGTTCTCAATCGTTTCGAGGAATTTGTATGTCCCTTATCTACATTGCAAAGATATGGGGGATTTGTAGTTTTGAAGATTGGCATTTTTTTCAATTTTCAGGGTGGTTTCTGCAAACTTTTGATTTTACTATTTGGGATGGGTACTTTGTTCGTTTATTGAATAAAATAGCGTATATTATGAATGAATTACCCTCTTTGCTTATGATTTAACATAGGTATTTCTTCTTTGCTTTTTATCATTTGTTTTTGTTGAATCAGATGAATTTTTGATCTTCTTGTGAGAGTAAGAGGCTCATATGCTTCTTGAATGATTTACAGATGTTTCTCTTTGGGGTTAATTTCTACAGAAATTCATGAGTCTCTTTGTATGAGCTATAAAGCACACTTATCATATCAGCTCATATATAATGGTGAAATTCACTGACTTTATGAATAATTCATTTGTTATTAATAAATATTCTCCATCTCATTAATAACAAACTTTTTGTTCTTTAATACTTAACTTCTTTTCTTTTAATAGAGAAATCATTCTTTATTATAAGCTATCTATAAATGGAAGTTGCGTTTACATAAACAGAAGTTGCATTTATATAAACGCAATCTTTATTTGTATAAACGCAACTTCCATTTATAGATTGTAATTAATAAGAAGCAACTTTACTATTAAAGAAAGTAAAGTTGGTAATAGGGGGAGAAGCACTAATCTATTAATACTTATGCTCATGACTTATAGTATAGCCGGAAATGGATATGGAAAACCTAACTCAGTAATAAACGGAAGATGGGAAGAGGATATTAAATTTGCAACGGTGGCTGCATAAGTGTTAATGGGAAGTTTAACGAGTGACAATAAATAACTACTTTATTTTCTCTAAGAACAAAAGACACGATGAAATAAGCCTTATAATTTCCTTATTTCTTCTATAGATATTCCTGTTGTTTTAGCTATGAAGTCGTCAGATATTTCGGTAGACTTTAAAGTACGGACAATTATTAGACATTCTTCTTCTCGTCCTTCTTCACAACCCACTTTAAGTCCTTCCTAGTGGCCTTCTTCTTTTACTGCATCCATTACGAATAGATATGCGTACGATACACATTCACGCTATTTTGATAACGTTCGTGCTCCTCTTTGCTTAAAGAAGCTACATCGGCAGTTTCTTCTAATTTCTTGAAGACTGCCTTGTGTGCCTTGAAAGGTATCCGTTTCAGTGTCTCCATATTTTTTAATGTATAAATCCAATGTTCAAAATCATTATCACATTCATGCTCTTCTTTGCGGAAAAGTGGTAGCACGATGACTATTTTTCGCATCCTGTCGCTAAACAGTTCGCTTGTCTCACGGTCAGCAAGTATCACGTTCGTGCGTAATTTAACATTGTCGTTGATCAAAAAGTTCATAAAGAACACTCCGTATACTGCCTTTAAATTAAACTTCCATTTTGTTCCGGCTTGGCTTTGCCTTGTTGTGCTATTGTATTGGACAGATAGAATAAAGCACGTTTTTTTTATGTAACTGTGATTTCTTCTGCATTTTTACAATAATCTTTTCACCTGTATCAGTAGTATTGTAATAGATGTCGTAGATATAATTCCGCATCCCTCATCATATTGCGGTAATTGCTTGTTGTTCAGAAAAGTAAGGTCTGTTATTACTCGCTCTCCTTTTAATAAATCATTTAAAAAGTCTATCAATAAGTCTTTTGATATCTCTTGGCCGAATATTTTTTTTATCCATAATCGGTAAACGGATTAATAAACCTTCCCATTTCTTACCTTCGTTGGAGTTGTTTGTGATACAGAGATGGTATAAATAAGCGCACTACCTGCGAAGGTCGTGCGCTTATTTATACCCATCTTTGGGTTATATGAGGTTGGAGAACTAAATAATATTGTATTTAACTTTTTATTTTGTGGGATAACTTTGTTTCTTTGACAGTTCTTTTAAGTTGGCATTGGCTTGTTCTGTGAGTCCTGCTGTTTTTGCTGCATTAAAATATTTTTCTGCGGTTTCCAGATCTTCTTCCATCATTGCAACGATACCTAAATTATTAAGTGTCTCAGCTGCTTTTGGATTAGCCTTTGCCAAATATTTTTTGGCAACAGTCAGATCTCCACCTTTCTGAATCTCTACTGCAGCAGCATTCAGGTTAGCAGTAGGATCGTTCGGGAACATTAGGGCAGCCACCTGAAAAGCATGATTGAATTCTTCGCTTCCTGTCTTGTAGCTTTGGGCAATGAGATAAAGCTCTTTCAGGCTTAATTGCTGTGGATGTTTGTCGATAATCTCCTTTGATTCTTCCAAGTCGAAACCGCGTACAGTGTAGCTTACTACATAATCTGAATGACGTAATGCCGGATAGCATTCTTGCAGGAGATATTGATAAGCTTGCGGGCCGACTAGTTTTGATATACTGTGTTCCTTTATATCTGCGTCCATATTTGCATCATCCATCAAGCGTATTATCTCATCTTTCTTATCCATTGTAGAGACAACGACAAATTTGCGGAAACCTTCCCAATCTTCCGGAGTTGAATCTGAAGTGATGAGTTTGTGATCAAAGTTGTAATAACTGGTCACATAATCCACAAGTGCCTGAGTACGATTCTTTGCTAAGTACGTGTTATGTGCATAACTTCCCTCAGGAGACGCATATCCATGAATACTGATACCAGTAAGTTTAATATTATTGTCATTACGTACTGTATCGATGGTGGCGCGCACTTTGGCGAGTTCATCCGCATTCCGGCGATATTCCGGATAGATGATGAATTTATTAACCGGAAAATCCAGAAAGGCTCTTCCTTCCACTGCGCGATGTTTCACTGCTTCTTCTTGAGGAGTGATATATGCTACTGCCGGTTGAAGTTTCAAAGGGGCGATGTTTAATTGGGCGATTTTCTCGCCACTATTTTGTTCTATTATGTCGCAACAACCACATACATCTACATTCAACTTCATATTTGCCTGACGCATCCATCCTTCATATGGAATCTGTATCAGATAGTTCAAGGTCTGTTCCGTTTTGTCTTTACGGCGAACAATCGTGTAAGCCGATTCAGGAGTCTGATGGTTTCGTTGGTTGATGAGTTGGCGTTTACGGCCATAGATAACTATGGAAGGCAGTTCTTTTGTGTGTCCGTTGGCTTCGAGAAACGGAATCAGGGTGGTGGCATTGTTGGAACTCATTTTAAGATTCGGTTGCAGAACGATGTCCATGCTTATTGTCAGGCGGTTGTCGTCACTACGTGTAGCCGATTCTTTTTCTATGCGTATCTGATCTTTATAGATTGTCTGCGCTTTTCCACCTAATACAGGCAGCAGACAGAAAAGGATATATAGAATCTTTTTCATATTTGTTTTGTTTTTAGAATAAATAGATTACCTTAATTCCGCAACACTATTATAAATTAAACTTTTTAAGTACCTGAGCAACAAAAAGTTGCTCAGGATTTTGCCATGTCAGAATTTTCACTTATCTTAGTGTTGCAAAAAAAACAAGAGAATCCGACGATAGACATGGCGAAGATACAAATTAAATCTGAGAGACTCACTCCTTTTGGGGGATTATTTTCAATCATGGAGCAATTTGACTCCACATTATCATCTGTAATCGACTCAACCCTCGGTCTAAGGTGTAGATCGTTCGGTTATCAGTACAGCGAAATCATCCGTTCTCTCATGAGTATCTACTTCTGTAGCGGTTCATGTATTGAGGATGTCACTACTCATTTGATGAACCACCTCTCGCTTCATCCGACACTTCGCACTTGTAGCTCTGATACTATCCTCAGGGCGATAAAGGAGTTGACGCAAGAAAACATTTCATACACATCAGATATGGGCAAGACCTACGATTTCAATACGGCTGACACTCTCAATACTTTATTGCTCAATTGTATATTTGCATCTGGCCAACTGAAAGAGGGTGAGATGTATGATGTTGATTTCGACCATCAGTTCATAGAGACAGAGAAGTATGATGCAAAGCCTACATACAAGAAGTTCCTTGGTTATCGCCCTGGCGTGGCGGTTATTGGCGATTTGATAGTCGGTATAGAGAATAGCGATGGTAACACAAATGTTCGTTTCCATCAGAAGGACACGCTGAAGAGGTTCTTTGCGAGATTTGAACAGAATGGGCTCACTATCAATCGCTTCAGAGCTGATTGTGGATCATGTTCCGAGGAAATCGTGGAGGAAATAGAAAAACACTGCAAGTCCTTCTATATCCGTGCTAACCGCTGCAGTTCGATCTACAATGACACCTTTGCTCTCAAAGGCTGGAAAACTGAGGAAATCAATGGCATTGAGTTTGAATTGAACTCTATCCTTGTTGAGAAGTGGAAAGGTAAGGCATATCGACTTGTGATTCAAAGACAGAAACGGATGGATGGTGTGCAGGATTTTTGGGAAGGAGAATACACATACCGTTGTATCCTGACTAACGACTATGATTCTTCCGTAAGAGAAATTGTCGAGTTCTATAACCTTCGTGGAGGAAAGGAACGTATCTTCGATGATATGAACAATGGTTTCGGGTGGGACAGATTGCCCAAATCCTTCATGGCAGAGAACACAGTGTTCCTTCTTCTTACAGCACTTATCCGTAACTTTTACAAGGCCATTATTCAAAGACTTGACGTAAAGAAGTTCGGGCTCAATGCAACAAGTCGCATAAAAGCGTTTGTCTTCAGGTTTATCTCTGTACCAGCCAAGTGGATCAGGACATCAAGGCGGTATGTGCTGAACATCTATACCTGTAATAATGCTTACGCAGATGTTTTCCAGACTGATTTTGGATAATGCCTACAACTTATGGGAATGATATTGTGTATTGCCTCAAGTCACATTGTGGGGTAAGGGGATATTGTAGGCAGAAGTGGGTGCTTCAAGTTCAAATTATCTGCAAATTCAGTAATGAGAGGACGTGTAAACGCAATAAGGACGTTCAAGGGCTTAGTTGCGGATTTGAGGGATTAAACTAATAGCAGCTTTGGTGGGACCCACGTAATTCTTGTGTCCCTCGCCTTTCTTTTCACCGCAAGTCTTACATTCAAATTGTTCATACTTGACACGCGCATACCCGAAGCCGATATTTCCTTCCAGATTCCAGTGCTTACCCAAAATCCATTGGTAACCGTAGGATACACCCGCACCATAGAAATGGCCTTTGAAGCGGTGATCTTTCAATTCGGTCCAAATGCCCCAAGGCATATCAATGGCGGCAGCCTGATAAACGCCTCCGTGAAGATGTACTCCAACGAAGTGGCCGTTGAATTTATCACAGAACCAGTAGCGGAGTTCCGGTTGGAAAGTAAGCATCTTCATCATTTTCTGGTTTTTATAGCTCCAGGGATTGTAATTGGCGTACAAATCCAGGGTTAGCTTTTTACTCAGACTCACTTCGGCGCCAAGATTGATGATTTTCAACGCGTCCATTACAACATTTGTCTTTACGCCAACTACCTGACTGTATAAAAAGGTGGAGGCAAACAAAGCTACACTTAAGATTATGATTCTTTTCTTTTTCATCGTATGATGGGTTTTGTTTGTTGATCAATACAAAGTAGGGATATTCAAAATATCCGTTAAAGGGCAGATTCATCTTTCTTTTCTCCCGTTCCAGTGGAAATTAATAAACTGTGTGGTGTATCTTTCATTTCAGGTGGTATATCATTCAAGTGTTTGATGGGTGTTTTTTTATTGCTGTATGTGAATTAATCGCATATGATAGGTGATTAATACTTGTATATTCTGATTAAGTACTTGAATAGGTTGTATTTCATTCATTAAAGAGTGGTAAATCGTTCATTTTTCCTTTAAAAATGCTTCTTTATATGAATTAAATACCATACGTTTGTATCAGACAAACAAAACAAGGTTCTAAGAAACCGAATCAAATATTTATTTTTTTAAGATTCCCTCCTGAGGAACATGAGCAAACAAACAATGAAGTAATCAATGAATTGAAAAACAATTCATAAATAAATTATTAAAATGAATTAAAATTTAGGAGGAAATATCATGAAGTCAATTAAATTCTTTTTAGCTTGTGTACTTGTATTAGCTTTCACTGCATGTTCAAATGCTGAGAGTGATGGTTTTGAAGATAATTCTTCATCTTTTGAATCCATGAGATCTTTATATGGAATTGAGACTGCTTCTCTTGAAACACAATCAGAGAATATTCCTTCTGTTACAGCGGAAGAAATGCGTGGTGTATTGGAAGCTCTTCGCAAAAACAGTGATATTTCTTATGATTGTAAAGTAGAAGATGTGGAAGGATATTACGGAACCGGTAATGATAAGAAAACAGTGATGATGACTGCTGAGTATAAAGCTCGCACAAGATCGGGAGCTCTTCTGGAAAACTTTGCACTTTGCGTATCATTGAAATTCAATATCGATAAAAATTCAGTATATTATGTTGGTACTTCTTACGACTGTGTGACTGACTTGTTCGCTTGGAAGGGATACGGTGCTTCAATTTCTGCAACTCCTGAAGGTGGTACAGTGTTTACTTCTACTTCTTACATCTATTTCCGCGTAAGCGACGAGGGTGACTGTTTGGTGAAAGTACCGGTTAGCTTCAAAGGTAGCTATGATTTTGATGCTGCTCAAGGTACTTATAATTTTATACTTTCAAAGGCTGTGAACTGATCCTGTTCGATAAAAACAATAACAATAGGTATGAAAAAATATTAATGACTCTGGGATGTTCGTTATTCTTAAAAGAGTCTGAAAGAGGAACCAAACAACAAACAGAGATAGTATAGGTAATGTATTGAAAAATAAAGTGTTATGTGGATGGAGATGTAATGTGAACTTATATCGAAGGGGATGTGTTCTGAATAACTCTGTTGATTCTTGTATAGGATTGACAGAGTTATTTTATTGTGAATTATTCCTAAAAAAAACATCTATATACTTTTGTTGTAATTATATATATCTATATTTAACAAATAATTGCACATAAACAAACATTGAGCAAGTTATGAGGGGAGTAATTTTTACGATATTGGTCCTGTTTGAAATCTGCAGGGCATTTCCACAGGATATTCATTGGAATCCGGAACCAATGATTATTAAAAACGGAATAAATGACCGCACTGTTTATGATATTTCTTCTAGTAAAGAAGGTTTTTTATGGTTGGCGACGGATGAAGGAATTACCCGCTATGATGGTTTTCGTTTTCGTAATTATCCGCTGGTTACTAGTTTGGATTCAACATCAATACCTTTAAATCAGGTTGTAAAGTCTCTCAAAGAATCACAGGACGGTTTACTGTATCTTCAACTTTTTCAAGGGGGAATGACTTGTTTCGATAAAAAAAAGGAGATCTATCTGCCACTTCATTTCGATAAGCCTTTTAATATTCGGGGAATTCAGGATTTTTGTTGGAATGGCGAAACTCTGTATTTAGCTACTACTCAAGGATTATTTTCTTCGACTTCTCAACGTGTAAAAGAAGATGATAAAGATATTGTGTCCTGTACCCTAAAAGTGAAACCGCTGGTGAAAGGCAATATAACTCATTTGTGTGCGGATGGTAAAACGAATCTTTATCTTGTCATTGACGGGGATAGAGTGGTACGATATGATCTTGCAACTGGGAAAAGCTCATTGATGCAGCAAGGAAATGTTGTGAACCGTATATTTCTGATGAACGGTTATTTATGGATCTGCAAGTCATGGAGTGACTTGGTATGTTATGATCTGAAAAGTGGAAAAGAACGGATGATTTCAATTGGGACAATTGATAAAGTTGATTATTCTACTTCGTATATAACGGATTTAACGTGTAAGAATAAGAAGATTTATTATTTGACTACTTTAGAAGGATTGTTCAGATTGGAATTTGATAATGAGGATCTTAGTGAAAGTCCTTATTCTTTGGAAGCGGTGGTACAAAATGAGGGCCGTTTTGGTCTTCGTATGGATACCAGAATGATGAGTGTATGCTGGGATAATGATCAAAAGAACTTGTGGACAAGTGGCTCTGGTGGTGGAATTGCAAAATTCGATATCAGTAACAATATGTACAACCGGGTGAAACAGGAGTTTAAATCTCGGGTACATGGAATGGTAGAGGATGCGAAAGGGTATGTCTGGTTGGTGATGAATGATGGTAAAATAATGAAGAGTACTACTCCGGAGTTTTCTATAAATACTTCTTTTGAATTATGGACAAAGTCGTCTGATTTCTTTGGGCATTATCATATTTATAAAGATCAGAATGAATGTATCTGGCTGGGAAATAATCATGGGGAAGTTGTGTGGATCGACCCTGATACGGATACGAAAGAGTCTTTTCAGCTTCAGACTAAAGAAGGGGAAAAAATGGATGCTGCCATTTATCAGTTTTGTATGGACTCGCGTAAACGTTTATGGGTAGCTACTTCGCACGGATTGATGCAGGTGGATCCGGGGTCTCGTGCCTGTAGTAAGATAGAACCGTTGAATGAAAAAATTGATGGCGTATTGTCGGTCGCAGAAGATAAGGAAGGAAATATCTGGTTAGGGACTAATAAGGGACTGAAAAGATTGGAATGGCAAGGTGAACGGATTTTGCTGGTGGGGAATTATGAACGCGAGAATAGGCTGGAAGAGTCTGCTGTAAGGACTGTATTCGTGAATAATTATAATCAGATCTATGCAGTATATCTGAATGCAATTGTTCGTATTGACGGTAGGGATAAGGAGAAATTTGAGTCTATATATACACTGGGAAATGGATTGACTTGCGGGCACGTGAGTTGTATGGTAGATGATCAGGTGGGTAATACGTGGGGTGGAAATAGTGTGGGAATCATTACTATCAGGAATGGGGGGGATTCTTTTTATAATTATCTGTCTGCAGGGGCATGTGTAGCTGTATGCCGGTTACATGACGGTCAGTTGTTGTGGGCGGACTCCAAAGGATTGATCTATTTTGATCCGGAGGTGGTAAAAAGTAATACTGGCAGCCAGAAGTTGCTACTGACGGATATAGAGGTAAATGGAGAATCCATTATGGCAGGGGAGACGAGAAACGGACAAATGATTCTTTCATCTTCACCGGATGTACAGAAAGAATTGGTGTTTAATTCGGATAATAATGATTTCCGTTTGTACTTTTCTGATCTGTGCTTTGAAACCATGCAACGGAAGATAGCTTATCGTTTATTACCTTTGGATAAAGATTGGCATGTGAAATCTTTATCCGAAGGATTGGGATATAATAGGCTTCCTGCGGGAAAGTATATATTAGAGGCAAAATTGATTTTCCTCGATGCAAAAGAAAGTGGAACGATTGAAATTCCCATTGTGGTGAAGTCTGAGTGGTATTATACGATATGGGTATATGTGATCTATGGATTACTAGTTGCTGCTTTGGTTTATTTTATATTTCGTCGTTTCAGAGTCAGAGATATTCGCAGGCAAGTGCGTCGTAACCGGGAAATGATATTGAAAGAAAATTTGAATTTGGAAAAGATGAAACATGAACAGAAAGTGGAAATAGATGCCATGAGGAATCGGTTGCTGACATTGTTTGTTCAGGAATTGCGAACTCCTCTCTCTTTGATAATTGCACCGTTGAAGGATTTGTTGGAGGAACAGTCTCTTGTTCCGCATTTTGCTTCCCGTGCGCAGATGGCTTACAGAAATTCACTTCGAATGCTCGATGTCTGCAATCAGTTGTTGGCCATTTACGAACAAGGAAACCAGAATGAGAAGCTGGAAGTTACTCCTTGTCAGATAGAAAAGCTGATTGATGGTAATTTGTTTGATTACAGGGAGTTATTAAAAGCGCATCCGATTACTTTTCAGTTTGAAAAACGGATTAAGAAAAATCTGGAATGTTATGTGGATAAAAAAAAGTTGGAAACAATTTTGCATAATTTGTTGTCGAATGCTTTTACGCATACAAATTATACCGGAACTGTGTCACTGACTGTTTGCGAAACAATGGAAAGACAGATGCATTATGTTACGATTATAGTCGAAGACAATGGGAAAGGATGGGTCAAGACTACTGAACAATTGATGAACGATAAGGTACAGGAGAATGATATACCTTCGGTACAGCTAGGCTTTACTTTCATGCGGCATATTGTGGAAATGCATCATGGTATTATTTCATTAGAAAGCATAGAAGGAAAAGGTACGAAGGTTGTTGTGAGTTTGCCATTAGGAAAGACGGTCTTCGAAAATGATCCGAATGTTGTCTTTGTTAATCCGGATACGTCAAAAAATGACATGCCGGAATCACAGCAGGAACAGCTGTTGACAGATATGGCAACAAATGATATCCTGAAACAGAAAGTTGTGGTGCCTGCTGAGATATCTATTTCCGAAGAAACGAAGGCTTCTTCTGTGACAGGATCTAAGAAGACATTGTTGATTGTGGAAGATCATAAAGATATCCGTCTTTATCTGAAAGTATTATTAGGTAAGGAATACAACTTACTGATGGCAACGAATGGTCAGGAAGGGGTGGATATTGCTAAAAAGGAGCTTCCGGATTTGATCATTTGTGATGTGATGATGCCAGTGAAAGATGGATTTGAATGTTGTCGGGAAGTAAAAGAGGGGTTGGAAACATGCAATATTCCTTTTATTATGCTGACTGCGAAAGTGGAAGATGAAGATATTATCCATGGCTTGGAGATGGGGGCGGATGATTATATTTTAAAACCGTTTACTCCCGGTATATTGAAGGCAAAGATACATAATCTTATTAATGGGCGGATTGCTTTGAAGCAGATATACACCAGATTATTTACTTTACCGGGTATGGATAATGTAACGGAAAAGAATGAAGCGGATACTGCTAAGGATAAGGTGAAAGTGGAAGATCCGTTTATCAGTTCAGTGATCAAGATTGTGGAAGATAACATTTGTGAAGCTGATTTCAGTGTGAAAAAGTTGGCTTCGGAGATGAACATGAGCCAGCCTACATTATATCGTAAGGTAAAACAAAGTACTGATTATACTATTATAGAACTTATCCGCGGAGTGCGTATGCGCCGGGCAGCGGTTTTATTGAAAACGAAGAGATACGGAGTTCAGGATGTTGCTGAAATGGTAGGATATAATGATATTCCAACTTTTAGAAAGCATTTTGTGGATGCTTTTGGCACGACTCCTTCTACTTATGAATGAAAAAATGACTACTTTTGCATGCGAAAACTTTTAAAAGTAGGAACGAACGTGCAAAGGTATTTTATTTATTTGGCTTATGATGGGACTAACTATCACGGTTGGCAGATTCAACCTAATGGGATCAGTGTGCAGGAATGCCTGATGAAAGCATTGTCCACATTCCTATGTCATGATATTGAGGTGATAGGTGCCGGTCGTACGGATGCGGGTGTACATGCTTCTCTGATGGTAGCGCATTTTGATCATGAAGAATGGCTCAATACTGATTCTGTAACTGACAAGTTAAATCGATTATTGCCTCCGGACATTTCTGTTTATCGGGTGTGTCGGGTCAAACCGGATGCTCATGCACGTTTTGATGCTATAGCCCGGACTTACAAATACTACGTAACAACAGCTAAATATCCCTTCAATCGGCAATACCGTTGCAGGGTTTATAATTCGTTGGATTATGAACGTATGAATGAGGCTGCACTTTTGCTTTTTGAATATAGTGATTTTACAAGTTTCAGTAAACTTCATACGGACGTAAAGACTAATATTTGTCATATTACTCATGCCGAATGGGCACAAGAGGACGATAATACTTGGGTGTTTACTATTCGTGCCGACCGTTTTCTGAGGAATATGGTGCGTGCTATTGTCGGTACATTACTCGAAGTTGGTCGTGGAAAATTGTCTTTGGAGGGCTTTCGGCAAATCATTGAACAGAAAGACCGCTGCCAAGCCGGATCATCAGCTCCCGGACATGCTTTGTTTTTGGTAAATGTAGAATATCCCAAAGATATCTTTTTTAGTATATAAATATCAAATTATATAATAAAATGAATTTAACTTATATGCAATACTTAATTCTTCATTCTTAACTTTTTATTTAAAAATGTGGTTATTATTAGCTTTTCTCTCAGCTACTTTGCTGGGCTTTTATGATGTATTCAAGAAACAATCATTGAAAGATAATGCAGTGTTACCTGTGTTGTTTCTAAATACACTTTTTTCCAGTCTTATTTTTTTGCCATTTATTCTTATATCTGCATATGAGCCCAATCTATTGGGAGGAACCATATTTAATGTGCCGGTAGCCGGGTGGGAGCAACATAAATATATCATCATTAAGTCGTTTATTGTGTTATCCTCCTGGATATTCGGTTATTATGGAATGAAGCATTTACCGATTACTATTGTGGGGCCAATCAATGCTACCCGTCCGGTGATGGTGCTTGTCGGGGCGATGTTGGTATTTGGTGAACGGTTGAATTTTTATCAGTGGATAGGTGTATTGTTAGCTGTTGCCTCCTTCTTTATGTTAAGCCGTTCGGGAAAGAAAGAGGGAATTGACTTTAAACATAACAAATGGATCTTTTTCATCGTTCTTGCTGCCATCATGGGTGCTGTCAGTGGACTTTATGATAAATATCTGATGAAGCAATTGAATCCAATGTTGGTACAGTCTTGGTATAATGTCTATCAAGTGTTTATTATGTGCCCTATCTTATTGTTGCTTTGGTGGCCTAAACGTAAATCTACAACTCCATTCCATTGGGATTGGACCATCATTCTGATTTCCATTTTTCTTTCGGCAGCAGATTTTGTTTACTTTTATGCACTAAGTTATGATGACTCCATGATCTCTATTGTTTCTATGGTTCGTAGGGGAAGTGTTATCGTCTCTTTCATTTTCGGTGCTATCTTCTTCCGTGAAAAGAATTTAAAAAGTAAAGCGATTGACCTTATACTAGTGTTAATCGGAATGATATTCTTATATTTGGGAACGAAATCATGAAATGTTTAAAATTATAAGGTTATGGAGGAGGAACTCTATTGTAATTTATGATTTTTTATAAGGTAATTTTGAAATAATATGAAAGTAAATAGATTGGTTTTTAACATATCTTTTTTTGTTATCGGAGTATTTTCATTTGTCTCATTGCAGGCTCAGGAAGCTAAAACTCTGTTTATAAATATGCCGGATTCTCTGAATCTTATTCTGACAAAGGTAAATCGGGAGGATTGTATTGATTTTCTGGAAAGTAAGATGAAAGCAGAAGTTGAGAATCGATTTGGTGAAAAATCTGAAATGACTGCTTTAAGCAAAGACTATATTCGCATGCAAATGTCTCCGCAAACTACTTGGCAGATGAAATTGTTGGCACTGAGTGATTCAACTAATGTCATTTGTGTAGTTAATACTGCTTGTGCCCCTGCTTGTGATAGTAATATAAGCTTTTATACAACGGTTTGGGAGCCTCTGTCGGCATCTCAGTTCATTACTCTCCCGGCGATGGATGATTTTTTCGTTGTTCCCGATTCGGCAGAAATATATGATTATAATGAAGTTCGTCGTCCAGCCGATATATTGTTGGTGAAAGCCGAGCTTAATAAAGAAAATACGGAATTGGTATTTACTTTAGCTACTCCGGACTATATGTCAAGAGAAACAGCGGAGAAACTGAAACCATTTCTCCGCCGTCCTATTGTTTATCAATGGAAAAACGGTAAATTTTCCAAATAATACCGTTCATTATCCATTATTCATTCTCGATTAACTATTTACTTAAACACTCCTCGATAATTTGTATCATTTCTGGTGTATGTGCTTCTACACTTTGAAGTAATTTGAATTGTGCTTTGGTACGGACTAGATTATGTTCGGGATACTTGATCTTATAGTAAGTATCTCCATTGATATGGTCAGCAAGAAACCGTACACATTGCATGTATGGGAATAACGCTGCTGCATACGGTAAGTTTTCGATTTCGATAGGGGTTAGGAATGATTTGGCACTTTCCAAATAGCCTTTAGTAAATGCCTTAAAGATATCCATGTTGAAATTTACCCGGTTAAGGTCTTTGTCGTCTTCATCCCCCGTATTAGCGCCCGTGCGCAAGAAGTCGCCATAGTCGGAGAAGATAAAACTAGGCATTACAGTATCCAGATCGATTACACATAATACTTTTCCATCTTCGTCGAACATCATATTATTCACTTTAGTATCGCAGTGGCACACACGTTTGGGAAGCTTACCTTCGCGATGCAAACGTTCAGCTTTGCACATTTCATCAGCACGTTTCTCTATTTCGTCCAAATAGTATTGCATCTCTGCTACTCGTCCGACTGCATCGGCAGCAACAGCATCACGAAGTTGTTGAAGACGGAATTCCATGTTGTGAAAGTCAGGAATAGTTTCACCTAACATTTCCGGAATATCAGCCAACATTGCTTGGAAATTACCGAATGCCTTTCCAGCATAGCAAGAGTATTCCGGATTGACAGTTTCAAATGTTTGGGCACGTGGTATGAATACCATAATACGCCAATAGCTGTCACCATCGAACCAATAAGTTTTTCCTTTTTCTGTTTCCAGAAAATTCAGGACTTTACGCTCTATATCTGATTCACCTGCTTCCGTTAGTTTCTTGCGAATATGTTTTGTGACAGCAGCAATATTGGATTGCAGCATCTCTACATTCTGGAAGATAGCATGATTAATTCGTTGGAGAACATAATCGGGGGCGTCTGTCTCTTTTGTATTTACCTTGTAAGTATCATTGATAAGTCCTGTCCCCAAAGGTTTGATATTTTCTACTGTACCTTGGATTTTGAACTTTGATACAATTTGTGATAAGTCTTTCATGAGTCTTTTATTTAAATAGTTTATACTAAGGTTATTCTTAATCTTGACTTTTTATTTTACTTTGATATGATCGAAACCTTCTCCGTATACTCCAATGACCGCACTTTGTGAAACAAAAGCATTTGGGTCAATATCCTTTATGAGTCGGAAAATGATGGTTGATTCGCGTTTCTTTGCCAATACAAACATCATTTTTACTCCTTTACCAGTATAAAAGCCTGTGGCATTGATAACCGTTACTCCACGATGGGGATATTCGTTGATATGTCGTCCTATTTCTTCATATTTGTTGGATATGATAAAGAACTGGACGGATTGTCGTGCACTATTCACCACTTGGTCGAGTACAAAACTACAGATGTAGAGTGTCACGAAACCATATACTACTTTTTCCCAATCCTTTAAGACAAAATAGCTGGAAGAGATGATGATAAGATCACAGATTAACACGACCCTTCCCAAAGTGATATCCCTGTATTTATTGATGATAGCTGCAATGATATCCGTACCGCCGGTACTTCCATTGGCCGAAAAGGCAATTCCGATACCGCTTCCGCAGAATGATGCACCAATAACGCATGCCATGAAAGGTTGGTCGTGAAGAAGAGTGATACCTGATGATACTTTCTGAATCACTGATAGAAAGAAGGTCAGAGTAAATACTCCGAAGATTGTTTTAATGCAGAATTTTAATCCCAATAGTTTTAAAGCCAATAGTAGCAGGAAGAAGTTAATACTGAAATAGGTATATTGTACGGGAAATCCTGTAGCCCAATATACGATAGATGCAATGCCTGGCACTCCTCCGGTAGTAATATCATTGGGAAGGAGAAAAACAGTCCATCCGATTCCGTAGAGAATCATGCCGATAGCAATCATTACGTAGTCTTTTGCTTCCCGAAGGATAGTCTGTCTAGAGGGTTTTAAAGCTGCTGTTTTCATATAAAGATAATGTGTAATTATCGAGTGAATGTCTTATTCAGAAGGTTGATTATCTGTCATTGTATAATTTGTCAGACGCGAATTCAGCGAATACTACGGATTTAAAATAAAATAAATCCATAGTATCTGCGTCATCCGCGTCCCAAAATACAAAGTGTACACTTCTGACTTTGCTTTTCAAGTATGTCACTATTTATTTAGCAAAGGCGTATTGGAAACCTTTTACTTTGTTCCATCCACCACGGGTAAAGTCGGGGATTTCTACAGGAGCAGAATTGTTTTCGATAGAAAGTCTGGTGAGTTCAGCCATGCAGCACCATTCTGCGAGGTCATATACATCCATATCTAATGGCAAACCGTTACGTAGGCAGTATATCAAGCGATAATCCATGATATAGTCCATACCACCGTGACCGCCTACTTTTTTTGCAGTCTCTTCCAATTCTTGATCCAGAATAGGACTTCTATACTTAGCCATCAATGCCTGTTTTACATCTGCCGGAACAGAACCGTGTGCATTTAGATTTTCATGGTTGGGTATCTCGTCAGCTTTCACTTGTGAAGGTCTCAGACAGTATTCCTCAATTGGATATTTGCTGGCATAGCCATCGGTTCCGACTACCTGATACATACGACTATAAGGGCGTGGTGTCATTACATTGTGCTGGATAAGCATAGTACGTTCATTTTCTGTACGAATAATAGTCGTGGTCTGGTCACCGTTCTGGAAGTCTTTCACATCTTCTCCAGTTTGTTTCTTAATAAATGCCGGACCATTTACAGCTTTCGTATCCATAGCAACTAAAGTTTTCATACGGTCACCACGATGGATATTGAGAACTTGGCAAGCAGGCCCCATGCCATGAGTAGCATAAACATCTCCACGATGTAAGCGGTTGTAGTCCATACGCCAATTATTCCAGTAATAAGGCCAGAAATCTTCCAGATTATGGATATATGAACCTTCCACATGGAGAACCTCACCGAATACTCCTTGCTGTGCCATATTCAAAGTTGTCATTTCGAAGAAATCGTATACACAGTTCTCTAACTGCATACAATGTTTGCGAGTTTTTTCAGATGTGTTGATAAGCTTCCATATTTCTTCCAATGTCATAGCGGCAGGGACTTCGATAGCTACATGCTTACCATGTTCCATAGCATATACGCCCATTTCAGCATGATGCTTCCAATCTGTAGCAATATACACAAGATCAATGTCATCGCGTTCACATAATTGTTTCCAAGCATCTTCTGTGCCAGTATAAGAAGCCGCTTCCGGCAAACCGGCTTTCTTTAGGATATTTTGTGATTTTTCTACGCATTCAGGACGGATGTCGCAAAGAGCGACCACTTTAGTTCCAGGAATGTAGGCAAAACGTTCTACTGCTCCGGGACCTCTCATACCTAATCCGATGAAACCGACACGAACTGTCTCTAGTTTTGGGGTTACTAACTGAATAACATCTTCTTGTCCGGAAGGACGATCGGGTGTTTCTACTTGAAGAGGTTTAAATGCTTCTTTTTCTTTTTGGGTACAGCAACTAGTTTGACAGGTTAATAAGGTAAAACCGATTGCCAATGAAATTAGCAGTTCTTTCATGATTTTTTTAGGGGGTTAAAGGGTTAATTAGTGTGTTTTCTTTCAGAAGCCAAAAATAGTAATTAATCATAAATTAATTGCTTTTATTTTAGAATATTTCAAATAAAAGGAAGAGAAAAGGGGGGAGAAATAAAAAAAGAGAATCTGAATCTCAGATTCTCTTGAGAGCGGAAGACGGGGCTCAAACCCGCGACCCTCAGCTTGGAAGGCTAATGCTCTATCAACTGAGCTACTTCCGCAATTTTAGTGGGCAAAGATGGATTCGAACCACCGAAGTCGAAAGACAGCAGATTTACAGTCTGCCCCATTTGGCCACTCTGGTATTTGCCCTTTTTTGCTTTTGAGGAGGTTTGTTTCTCAATCGCGGTGCAAAGATACAACTATTTATTTAAACTCCAAACAAAATCGATCATTTTTATTGCAGTAATTGCACATTCGTCTCCTTTGTTACCTAGTTTGCCACCGGCTCTATCCTCTGCTTGCTCCATTGTATTGGTGGTAATTAATCCGTAAATCACTGGTATATCGCCAGTTGCGTTTAATTCGGTAATTCCTTGAGTTGCTCCCATACAAACATAGTCAAAATGTGGAGTATCTCCTTTAATTACGCAACCAATTGCAATGATTGCATCAATCTCACAATTTTCCATCATTTGGTTAGCACCAAAAGTCAGTTCAAAACTTCCCGGAACTGTTTTAACCAAAATGTTCTCTTCTTTGGCTCCATGTTTTTTCAGTGTATTGATTGCACCGTTTAATAGAGCACCGGTAATATTGAAATTCCATTCTGATACAACAATACCAAATTTCATGTTTTCAGCATTAGGAACAGAATTAAAATCGTATTCGGACAGGTTATGATATGCAGTTGCCATAATGTGTAAATTTAAAGGGGGTTAATAAATGATTTAAAAAAAGCACGGATTATACGGATATCACGGTTCTGAATATAACCCGCTTATCCGTGTAATCCGTGCTCAAGTTTCTTTATACAATAAGGTATGTTATTTCTTCATCAATTTAGCCTGTTCGATATATTTGTCGATATCGATAGCTTGGTAAGACTGGAAATATTTATCTTTGATTTTCGTATAAGCCTCTACAGCGTCGTCGAATTTTCCTTGTTTCACTAGGATCTCACCTGCTTGCATCAGGAAAATAGGGCTCAATGTGTTATTGTCAGCTTTGGCTGCAGCCGATAACAAAGTAGAAGCAGCTTTATCCAACTGTCCGAGTTGTGCATAACAGTTTCCTGTAGCACCCAAAATAGCAGGAGCTACCATTTGGTCATCGCTGCTGAAGCCATCCAGCATTTTAATTGCATCTTCATATTTACCAAGTTGTGCATAACAAATACCTGCATAAGCTTTAGCCAGATTGGCAGCTTTTGTTCCGCTGTATTCATCTGCTACTTTCAGGAAACCTGTAAAACCGATGCTGTCACCGTTTAAAGCTTGTTCAAAAGCATCTTGTTCAAAGTATTCTTGTCCTTTGAAAAGTGCTGCCTGTGCTTTCTCTTCACGTGGCTCTGCATAGAGGTGCTTGTACATGATAAAACCTGCTACGATAATGACTACAGCTGCAACACCACCGATGATTGCATTTTTGTACTTGATAAGAAATGCTTCCGATTGTGTCAGTGCATCTTCTACGTTCAGATGTTCGTTCTGATTCTTTTGTTCTGCCATTTTTATATGATTCTTTTTGTTATTATTCGTTGTTCGATAATTCGACTCGCAAAATTAGTTTTTTTATATCTACCAACGAAATTTAGAAGCATCTTTTTTTATATTACACTCGAAAACCACGAAAATCTTGCTACTTTTGTGAACAAATTAACGTGTGTGCAATGATACTGAAACGGATATCCATATTAAATTATAAGAACCTGGAACAAGTAGAGTTGAATTTCTCTGCTAAACTGAATTGTTTTTTCGGGCAGAATGGGATGGGGAAGACGAATTTGCTGGATGCTGTCTACTTCTTGTCTTTCTGTAAAAGTTCGGGCAATCCGATTGATTCTCAGAATATTCGTCACGAACAAGATTTCTTTGTGATTCAGGGATTTTATGAGGCGGAGGATGGAACACCGGAAGAAATTTATTGTGGAATGAAACGTCGTTCGAAGAAACAGTTTAAACATAATAAAAAAGAATATAGTCGTTTTTCCGATCATATTGGTTTTCTTCCATTAGTGATGGTTTCACCTGATGACTCGGATTTAATCTCAGGAGGAAGTGACGAACGCCGCCGTTTTATGGATGTTGTGATTTCTCAGTATGATAAGGAATATCTGGATGCTTTAATTCGATACAATAAAGCATTGGTGCAACGTAATACCTTGTTGAAAAGTGAGTTCGCGGTGGAGGAAGAGTTGTTTCTGGTATGGGAAGAGATGATGGCACAAGCCGGTGATATTGTATTTCGTAAGCGTGAGGCTTTTATCAGCGAGTTTATTCCTATTTTCCAGTCCTTTTATTCTTTTATTTCTCAGGATAAGGAGCAAGTCGGTCTGTCCTATGAGTCGCATGCAAAGGATACTTCATTACTGGAAGTGTTGAAGCAGAGCCGGGAACGGGATAAGATTATGGGATTTTCATTGCGTGGCATTCATAAAGATGAGTTAAATATGCTTCTGGGTGAGTTTCCTATTAAGAAAGAAGGATCGCAGGGACAGAATAAAACTTATCTGGTTGCTCTGAAACTGGCACAGTTTGATTTCTTGAAACGTACGGGAAGGACTATACCTCTCTTGTTATTAGATGATATTTTTGATAAGTTGGATGCTTCGCGTGTAGAACAGATTGTGAAACTGGTAGGGGGGGATAATTTTGGTCAGATTTTTATAACGGATACTAACAGGGAACATCTGGATCGTATTTTATATAAAGTAGGAAGTGATTATAAAATGTTCTGTGTAGAACAAGGCGTCATTCGTGAAATGGAGGTGGAACCATGAAAAGAAATAATGCGGAACAAATCGGGAAATTGATTCAACAGTTTCTTCGTCAGGAGAGTCTTGAATCTCCGTTGAATGAACAACGATTGATCGATGCCTGGCCTCAAGTGTTGGGACCTGCGGCAAGTTATACCAGTAATCTTTATATTCGTAATCAAACGTTATATGTACATTTGACTTCTGCTGCTCTTCGTCAGGAGTTGTTGATGGGACGAGAGGTTTTGGTACGCACTCTGAATCAGAAAGTCGGAGCAACAGTAATTACCAACATTATTTTTCGGTAAGGAAAGGAACCTTATCAATTACTTTCATTTCCAGATTCTGAAACGTTTGACGGGCTCAGTCGTAGTAGACGGGAGTTTCTAAATATCGGTAATGATGCGCATTTATTCTGATAATGGCAGTGAAGCATTTATGTACTGCTATTTTCCAGAATTCGGGATGAAAAGACGGGGATGAGCCGATAGCAAATAATCTGTTTTCCATACCTTCAATGGCTCCTCAGACACCGGAAGAGCACAGTAGATGAAAGGCAAATGTCTATGATCGAGAGATATCTCATGGGCTCTATTTGTCTGCTGTGATAGTCCATTCACCTGCCTTGACTGTGAATTTAACGAAAGCATCGTCATCCTGTGTGGCAGTTCCGTAACTGCTGTGTGGAATGAACTGTCCCTGCTGCCAGATACGTTTTCCGTCAAGAGCAATTTTTGCGTATTTGCGTTCGATGCCGACGATGCAGGTTGTATTATCTGGTACGGAAATCTTCAAGGTAAAACGTTTCGATGTTTTCTCAAACGAACTTCGGATCGTACCGGCTATGGACGGAACTACGGTCGAGGCACGGTTGATGTTGCCGGGTTGAGGAACGATCTGGAATGTCCGGTAAGCTGGCTCGACCGGAGCTACGCCGCATAGATAGCGGGAGAGAACATTTAGTGCACCGCCGCTCCAAGCATGATTGACAGTAGCTTTATCGTTCCAAACCTCGTAAAGCGTTGTATAACGATCGTCTTTCACCATCGGTTCAAAACGTTGCCGGATTCGCTCCAGTGCGAACTCAGGATAACCCATGACGAAAAGTGCCTCCATGACATAACGCTCCATGTAGGGGCTGGCATGGTATTCTTTATGCAGCGTTTCGACAATAGCCGGATACTTGTCTGTCCCGGCAGCCCCGATGACCGCAGCAAGTGCCTGTACACGATCGTCTGTTTTACCTTCATAACCCGGAGTACGGTAGGCCTTACCGTTCCAGAAGCGGTCGTTGAATCCCTTTTCGAAATTCTTCATCCACTCAGCCCATGTTCTGGCATCATTCGTTTTACCTAATGCTTGTGCAGTTCGTTGCATGCCCTTTATCGCATGATAAAAGAGGATGTTGTGTATGGCTACGATATCCACATTTGACCCCCAGTCGCCCCATTGCCATTCGCCGTGGCGGAATACGACCGTACCATCGTGTTCGGTCTGCCAGAGTGCAAGGTAACGTTTCACTCCGTCGTATAGGTCGGCAAGAGTTTCCCGGTCGCCCGTCTGCATGTAGTAGTTCCACAATCCGAAATAGCCGATTGTAGATAAAACCTGTCCCGACAATTCTTTCGTCCAGTTGCCGGCGGGGACCGGGGCGAAGAGCTGACCATTAGGTTTCTGCCAGCCAACTATTTCCCGAAGCCATTTGCGGGTCAAGTCATCCGCCGAACGAGAAAGCACATAGTAAGCCTGTTCCGCTTCATTCACTGCGTCGCCTGTCCACTGTGCCCGTTCGCGTTCCGGACAATCCATATAGGTGTCGCGCATGTTGACGTAGAGCGTGCGTGCAGCCTTCGTCCACAATTTTTCGAAGAAAGGGTCACTACAGTGGAATTCACCTGCGAATTCCGCATTGTATCCCGTCTCGCGGTATTTCACCTCCGGACGTTTCATACCGTGCGGATAGACGTAGTAGACTTTGTGACCGTTCATCCAACCGTAACACTCGAATTCCTGCTGACCTTTACCTGTGATATATTCGGCCCGGAGAATATGCTCACCGGTGAATTTCAGGTAGTTATCCGTATATATCTCAATAAGCTGTCCTTCGGTAACATCAGTTTTCAACCAGGGAGTGACATGTGCGTTGTAAGGTAGCGTGCAGATGAGCATATCGTGCGTATTGCCGATCTTTTCTTCGATGGCTACATAGTCGGTTAATCCAAAATCTTTCCAAAGTGGAATGGGACGCTTGTGGAGCTTGTTCCATGGAGCCTCTCCCGCTTCGCGAATTTCGATGCATTCGCCGAGATGGATATCATGGTTTGTTTGCCAGCCTTTTGGGGCTCGGCGACTGTCGTAGCGTATGCTCGACTCGGATAGTCTGAAATTGGGTTCAGGGGCCGGTGCTGTTGAAAAAGCATTCATCAGACTGCCGCCCCAACTCGCATCAGAGAGAATCTCGATGCCCGGAGTTTGGCAGTCGAACAGTAGTCCGGCTTTGCCACTGCTGTTGTGCGAAAAGCCATCCTTGCCGAAATACCATACCAATACGGCAATGGTATTGTTTCCTTCACGCAGATAGGGAGCGATGTCCACTTCGTCATAGTAGGTGTCTTTGCGGTTGGGACCACGTTTGAGACCGCCTTCGCGTACCACGATCTCTCCGTTTACCCAAAGCCAGTATTTCGAATCGACTGCAATGCGGGCTATTGCTTCTGTAGGGACTTGTGCAACGGAAACCTGCTTGCGGAATCCAATCCAAGTGTTTGGCAGGTTCTGATTGACCATAGGGGTGATCCATTTCGCCTTCCATTCCGTTGCGGAAGCGTATGCGAGTCCTGCCAGCAGGAACAACGTCATTAAAATCCACTTTCTCATATTCTGAAGTATGTTGGAATGAGTTGATAACTTCGTTTGTTATTACTGTTTTAGTTAACTTAAATAATTTCCAGTCTAAATGATTTTACACTTAAGTGTAAAACCTAATGAAGTTGTCACATTAGGATTACAAATATATTACCTGCTCTTTGTTTTACCAAATATTTCGGCAATTTTCTATATGCCATTTGTTCGATGGAAAATATTCTCAGTCGAGGATCTCACATTCCAACCCGATTTTGATACTAATCTGATTCTTATATTTTTCCCGTAACAAGCGGAGACTTTCAATGTATTCCGATAATTTTTCGGGAAACATTCGGATATCGGATATATAATTTGTATGGTACTTCCAAATCACTTTCTGTCGTATGGTGGCAGCGGGTGGTGTGGGTGTGATCATTCGTTCTCCTTGATTGTTATAATAATATCCATGCGGATATCATGTGGCTCTGTCGGAACTTCTTCCACTAATTGAAATGGAAAGCAGATACCGGCCTTGTAGGCTGACGGGATTTGTGGCAAAAGACGGTCATAATAACCTTTTCCCCGTCCTAACCGATTTCCTTTCTGATCGAAGGCTACACCGGGAACGACAATAAAGTCTATAAAATCATAGTCTGTGAATGCTTCACCTACTGGTTCTTTTATGCCATAACTACTGATTTGCATATCTTCGGAGGCGGTATATAATCGCAGTTCCAACTCATTACCTACGACTACCGGTAGCAGAATCTGTTTTTTATTACTCCACTTCCGGATAAAGTCGTGTGTATCTACTTCATCATTCAGTGAATGATAGAGCAATACGGTTTTTGCCGCTCTGAAAGCCGGGTGAGCTTCAAGAGCGGCGAGTATTTTAGCAGAGTGTTGTTTCTGCATATCTGAAGATTTTAGTTGGATCTTCATGGATGATACATGCATTCGCAGTTCTTTTTTCCTTTCCATCGTTTTTATCCTTTGTTGCTTCTTCTTCCGTTGTTTCGGGAGCTTTAGGAAAAGCTTCTCCTTTTTGAAGAATCTCTATTCCTTTGTTGACAGTAGCATCTGTCTGATTGAAGTATTTGATATAGGCTTCCAGACCTAACATATTATAGATAATGTTACCATAAATATTTCTTTCGAGTAACTTATATGATTTCTGGATTAAGATATTTCTTCTCTTCACTCCCTTGCTTTCTGCATAATGGATAAATTGTTCTATCAGACCTTGGCGGCGCAAGTAATTCAATAATTCTTCTTCAGTCTCATATTGGCTGAGTTTCTGACGATTGTTATCTGTATATTGGAAAGTGAACTGATTCGTCAGTCCCCGGCTGATAACCGTAGACAGATAAGTCGTAACTCCTGTTGTATCTTGAGGAACGAATATATCTGGCATGATACCGCCACCACCATATACTGGGCGTCCTAAACTGGTGTAATAGAGCTCATTTTCATTTTGCTTGATACTATCACGTGAGAAGAATTCACCATGTTCGTAACGGTTGTATATATCCAATTCATAGTTCCGGTCTTTGCCGCTTTCATAAGGGCGTTGAATACATCTTCCGGATGGAGTATAATATCGTGCAATAGTTAAGCGGATGGCAGAGCCGTCACTAAAGTCAATTGGTTGTTGTACAAGCCCCTTTCCGAATGAACGACGTCCTACAATTGTTCCGCGGTCATTATCCTGTATAGCTCCGGTGAAAATTTCACTGGCAGATGCAGAACCTTCGTCAGTTAAAACGATCAGAGGTATTTTCTGGCAACTTCCTGTGCCGTTGGCAAATTCTTCTGCACGAGGATATTTTCTACCCTGAGTATATACAATCAGTTTGCCTTCGGGTAAGAATTCATTCACCATGCGGATGGCCGCTTCCATATATCCTCCGGTATTGCCACGAAGGTCGATAATCAGACCTTTGCTGTTCTTGTGGTTCAGTTGAGCCAGTGCATTAAGTAATTCAACATGGGTAGTACGTCCGAATTTGCTAACTTTCACATAACCGATACTATCGTTTAGCATATAAGCAGCATCAACCGTATTTTGAGGAATATCCCCGCGTGTGATGGAGAAATCCAATAAGTTTTTCTCACCCATACGTTTTACGCCCAATTTTACTTGAGAACCTTTCGGACCTTTCAATGTACGCATTGCGCGTTCATTGGTCACCTGTTTACCAACAAATAAACTATCGTCTACCATGATGATACGGTCACCTGCCATCAGTCCTACTTTTTCGGAAGGACCACCTTGGATCACAGCATTTACATGGATCGTATCATTCTGTATGGTAAATTGAATACCGATTCCACTAAAACTTCCTTCAAGTTCTGAATTGACTTCTTCCAGATTTTGGGCAGGAATATAAGTTGAATGCGGATCGAGCTCTGCAAGGATTTGTGGCATTGCTTTTTCCACAAGATCAGCCATGTTTACGGTATCTACGTATTGATCATCTACAATCCGTAACAAGGCATTCAACTTGTTGGATGAACCGTTGATAATACCCAGACGGTTGCCGGCAAAGTGTTTGGCATAAAAAGTACCGATAAGAATCCCGATAACCACGCTGATAGCTATGATGACAGGTGTAAAACGTGAAGAGTTTTTTGTACTCATGTCTATTCCTTTTTTTTTAACGTTCTTCTTTTTATTTGTTAGGTGAGGAATGATCGTCCGGTTCTGTATAGACAATTTCAATTCCTGCTCGTTTTAATAGTTCTATTCCATCTTCCAGACGGTAGTGCTCTGAGTAAACTACTCGTTTGATTCCTGCCTGAATGATGAGTTTCGCACATTCAATACATGGTGAGGCAGTTACATACATCGTAGCCCCGTCACTGCTGTTGTTAGAGCGGGCTATCTTGGTGATGGCATTTGCTTCAGCGTGAAGAACATACGGTTTTGTGAGATTGTTTTCGTCTTCGCATACATTTTCGAATCCAGAAGGTGTTCCGTTGTATCCGTCGGAGATAATCATCTTATCTTTTACGATCAATGCTCCTACTTTACGACGCTGACAATATGAGTTTTCTGCCCATATACTGGCCATACGTATGTAACGCTTGTCAAGTTCTGATTGTTTCTTTTCTGTGTCCATCTTGTCGATTCTTTTTTGCTTACTTTACCACGCGGAAAAACATGCGGAATGTTCCTATTGAATTTTTGTAAATAAGATATAGATTATTCTCATCCCCTTGATAAGAAGCAGCAGCGTTTATTCCTTCCAGAAAGTTTTCAGCAAGCTTATCATTGTCGCTTTGTCCTTTGATAGTAGCATTGAATCCGTTGTTTTTAGCATTGGCACTCCAGGTACCACTCAGATTGCTGGTAACTGTTGTTCCATTTATTTTTCCTTCAATGACGTCTCCTTCTATTATCCCCTCAAATTTGATTGTATAGGTATTGGTCAGATTCAGCTTTTTGATAGTCTCTTCTTTTGAGATTCCCCAAAATGGTTCGTACATTCTGGTTTCCCCATCTCTGGCAATAAAGGAAAGTTTCCAGGTTTTTCCTGTAAAGATAGCGGCTACGTCATCTGTGTCATTACAACCTGCAAACAGAGGTAGAAGCATTAACAGGCATACTATTTTATATATCACTTTCATATTTACTGTTTTTGTTTATTTGATTCCGTTTCTTTTTAATAAGGCATCTATGGTTGGTTCTTGTCCGCGGAAACGTTTGTAAAGGACCATCGGATGTTCAGTACCTCCCTTAGAAAGGATGTTATTGCGGAACGAGTCTGCTACTTCCCGATTGAATATGCCTTTCTGTTTGAATAGTGAGAAAGCGTCTGCATCCAGAACTTCCGCCCATTTATAGCTGTAGTATCCGGCTGAATACCCTCCGGCAAAGATATGTGAAAACTGAGTACTCATGCAGGTCTCGTTCACAACCGGTAGTATCTGTGCTTTCTTCCAGGCTTCTTGTTCGTACACTCTGACATCACCCTCGAAAGGTCTGTTGCGGGTATACCATGCCATATCGAGCAATCCGAAACTGACTTGTCTGAGACAAGCATACGCTACATTAAAATTAGAAGAGTTTACGATACGTTGTATCAGTTCGTCAGGAATTAACTCACCTGTCTGATAGTGCTTGGCAAATGTATGAAGAAACTCTTTTTCAATGGCAAAATTTTCCATAATCTGAGAAGGAAGTTCCACGAAATCCCAATATACATTGGTGCCGCTCAAACTTTGGTAAGTAGAGTTGGCAAACATACCATGCAAACTATGACCAAACTCATGCAGAAATGTTTCCACTTCATTAAAAGTAAGTAAAGCCGGTTTGTTTGCTGTCGGTTTGGTAAAATTCATTACGACAGAGATGTGCGGACAGCTGTTTTTACCTGTTTTCCGGTCGATCCATTGTTCCTTGTAACTTGTCATCCAGGCTCCGGCACGTTTCCCGGCACGTGGATGAAAATCCGTATATAGAACTGCCAAGTATTTTTCGTCTTTGTCAAATACTTCGTAAGCTTCAACTTCTTCGTGATAAACCGGAATGTCCGGATTCTTTTTAAAGGTGATTCCATATAGCCTCTCAGCTAAACCGAATACTCCTTTTTTCACCTGTTCCAGTTCGAAATAGGGACGGAGCATCTCTTCATTCAGCTTGAATTTCTTGTTTTTTAGTTTGTTTGAATAGTAACTCCAATCCCATGGCATTACAACAAAGTCGTCGCCTTGTTCCTGACGTGCAAGATCTTGTACCTCCTGGTATTCTTGTTGTGCAGTAGGAGTATAGGCTTCCAATAATTGATTCAATAATTTGTATACAGCATTACTGTTTTCTGCCATTCGCTTCTTTAACGTGTAATCTGCATAATTGTTATATCCCAGTAACTGGGCTATTTTCATACGGGTATTGGCTATCTTTCTTACGATATCGATATTGTTATATTCGTTATCGTGAGTACATTTGGTATTGTATGCTAAATAAAATTTGTGGCGTAATTCGCGATTGTCGGCATAAGTCATAAAAGGAACATAGCTCGGGGCATGAAGAGTGAATGCCCATCCTTCCTTTTCTTCACTTTTTGCAGTTTCAGCAGCAGTTTCCATAACGATCTCCGGTAATCCGGCAAGATCGGCTTTGTCCGTCAGTAACATTTGGTAATGGTTGGTTTCTTTCAAGTTGTTTTCGCTGAAAGAAAGTGTCAGCATACTCAATTCATTAGTAAGTTGTCGGTATTGTTCGCGGGCTTCACCTTCGAGATTGGCACCGTGGCGTACAAAGCTATCGTATATATCATCTAATAAACGACTTTGTTCCTGTGTCAGTTGCAAGTCATCTTTTTGGTTATAGACTTCTTTCAAGCGGTCGAATAGCTTTTCGTTTAGCGTGATATTATTGCTGTGCTCACTGAGCAACGGCATCACTTTTTGTGCCAGTGCTTGCAGTTCATCATTCGTTTCTGCGCTGAGCATATTGCTGAAAACAGTGGTAACTTTATCCAGTAACTTTCCGGATTGTTCGAAAGCTTCTACAGTGTTGGCAAAAGTTGCTTTCTCAGGATTCTGGATGATGGCTTCTATTTCTGCCTTTTGCTGATTGATTCCTTCAAGAATAGCAGGTTCGTAATGTTCCGTTTGGATACGATCGAACGGCACTGTTTCGTGCGGTGTCTGATATTGTTCGAAGAATGGATTTTGAGCGCTCAATATATTGTTCATGGTGCAAATTAGTATCAATGTTATTAATATTCTCTCCATAGAAATACAAAATTACTAATTTTGTGGGTTATTCAACTGATAATCTCTTGCTTTTTAACAATATATAAAGTGAAAATAAAAAAACCGCTACGGTTTTCCGTAGCGGTTTCGTATATGTTCAGCCTTCTAATTAAGCGTTTACTGATGCCATGTGAGCAATCAGGTCAAGAACTTTGTTAGAGTAACCGATTTCGTTGTCATACCAAGATACAACTTTAACGAAAGTATCAGTCAAAGCGATACCGGCTTTAGCGTCGAAGATAGAAGTACGAGTGTCACCCAAGAAGTCAGAAGAAACCACTGCATCTTCAGTGTAACCCAGAATACCTTTCAATTCACCTTCAGAAGCTTCTTTCATTGCAGCGCAGATTTCAGCGTAAGTAGCCGGTTTAGCCAAGTTTACTGTCAAGTCTACTACAGAAACGTCCAAAGTCGGAACACGCATAGACATACCAGTCAATTTACCGTTTAAAGCAGGAATTACTTTACCTACAGCTTTAGCAGCACCAGTAGAAGAAGGGATAATGTTACCAGAAGCAGCACGACCACCTCTCCAGTCTTTCATAGAAGGACCGTCAACTGTTTTCTGAGTAGCAGTTGTAGAGTGAACTGTAGTCATCAAACCGTCAAGGATACCGAACTTGTCGTTCAATACTTTAGCGATAGGAGCCAAACAGTTAGTAGTACAAGAAGCGTTAGATACGAATTGAGTACCTTTAACGTATGTTTTTTCGTTTACGCCGCAAACAAACATCGGAGTGTCATCTTTAGAAGGAGCTGACATTACAACATATTTTGCACCAGCTTCGATGTGAGCCTGAGCTTTGTCTTTGCTCAAGAACAAACCTGTAGATTCAACAACGTATTCAGCACCTACAGCATCCCATTTCAAATCAGCCGGGTTTCTTTCTGCAGTAATGCGGATTGCTTGACCGTTTACGATCAGTTTGCTGTTTTCAACATCTGCTTCGATAGTACCGTCAAATTGACCGTGCATTGTATCATACTTCAACATGTAAGCCAAGTAATCAACCGGGCAAAGATCATTGATACCTACGATTTGAATATCGTTTCTTTTCATTGCAGCACGGAAAACGAAACGTCCGATACGTCCGAATCCATTAATACCTACTTTAATCATTTTGTTTAAACTTTTAAGGGTTTTATAATATTTGTTCAAATATCTCTCGGCCTCCGCATTTGTTTTATTTTCAAATGCGGTGCAAAATTACAAAAATGTTTTTATATTCGCATATTAAATTCACATTAAATATTGAAAAAGATGGGAAAGAGTAAATTTTTGCAAGACTTTAAAGCGTTTGCTATGAAAGGAAACGTGATTGACATGGCTGTCGGTATCATTATCGGTGGTGCTTTTGGGAAAATTGTGTCGTCGTTGGTGGCGAATATTATCATGCCTCCAATTGGCTTACTAGTTGGTGGTGTGAACTTTACGGATCTGAAATGGGTGATGAAAGCGGCGGAAGTCGGAGCCGACGGGAAAGAGATTGCTCCTGCTGTAACTTTGGATTACGGGCAATTTTTGCAGGCGACTTTTGATTTCCTGATTATCGCTTTCTCTATATTCCTATTTATACGTTTGATTACCAACTTGATGGCAAAGAAACAAGAGGAAACTCCTGTTGCTCCTCCGGCACCACCTGAACCTACTAAAGAAGAGGTGTTGCTGACGGAAATTCGTGATTTGTTGAAAGAGAAAAAATAAATGATTAACAAGGAATAGGGTCAGATTTACTATATAGTTTCAGTAAGTCTGACCTTATTTTTGTTTGTGTATTCTATCTAAGTTGCTTTGGAACTAAAAATAGATAAAAAGTCTATTCAGTTTGAGAATAAAACTCCTTTAATTCTTTTGGATAGCTCTTTTCATTTAATACCCAATTGTCATTACGATATTTTATTGTTTTATAAAGCATATCCAGGTATTGTCTTTCATTATTTTTTCCCTTCTCGTTGAAAAAGCATTTAATAAACATAGGTGGTCTTTTTGCTTTGTAGATGTAAACTCCCGTGCAATAAGTGTATTTACCCTGATAAGCATTTGATATTGGTATTGGTGCAATAAAAACAGTATCTGCATTGAAAAGTTTTTTTGCATCTTTATCAGTAAATGTTTTTATGCTCTTTTTGATATCGGTGTCCAGATTTTTAGAGATTATACCTCGTTTGTTAGTTAAATCTAGGGCGGTATTTATATCATTTATCATTTGGTTTCGGGTTAATGTTTCATCTAAATGCAGGTTAATGCCTACTAAAGATACAATATCCGGATACATGATAAGGCAATTACTATCTTTTGATTGTAGCACGGTATGATAGAAAAAAGCTGATTTATGATTTTGAGATTCTGGTCCCCATACTGTAAAAGTCTTCAGGTCGATGAATCTTTTAGGCTTTTTCCATGTAATATCTAGATTTTTGGATATGAACTTTGCATAAGAGTCAAATGTATTCTTCTCGTTTTGTGCGGATAGTGACAATGCTATGAGAGAAAGAATGAATAAATGTATACTTCTTCGTTTTTTCATATTCTTGATGTTATAAATTATAAATGATGTCAGCATTAACTTCGCTTATGATATATGCATTTCCGATCTCAGAAATCATACATGCATTCATATTGCTGTTTTGATCATCTCGGTAAAGTACAAAGCCATTACTAATATTTATTATAATTACGGCATGTCCTGCATTGGGACTTAATTTTAGAACACCAAATATTCTTGTTGTTGTATCTCCACATTTGTATGAGGTAGGTAGGGTAGTTATTCGTCGTTTTGTGAAAAAATGATCTAATACTGAAGAAAGTGCGCTTCCAGGTACTCCTTCTTTGCCGAACTGACGCTCAATCCAATCTGTTACTTGTAAAAGAGGAAGAGGTTCTCCTAAATCTTTAGCTATTGCTATTATGGTTCTTGCTACACAGTCATTTTGAAGGGTATCACCTTGTTCCTTTTTTCTAGATTCGACTATAGCTTTTACGTACTGATTTCCGGATAATTTAATTCTTGCGTTCGTTGTGCTTTCAATTCTTTTAAAGAAAGTGAATAGCTTTTCTGATATATTAATTTGGCTACCAGAACTTTCGTTTATGTGAAATAAACCGTTCTTGGTATCAATACTGAGACGTTGAAATGCTTCACTTATAACTATTAAATCATTTTCTGATAGTTCAGAAGTGGATGTAGTGATGAGATCTGATTCTGGAGATAAAAAAGAAAAATTACTAAATCTATTAGTGTCCTCTTTTTCTTGGCATCCTCCTATAATAAACAAACAAAAAATAATGCTTATTGCCAAGGTAATATTGTAGAAATAAGCTTCTTTAATGTATTTAATTTCTTTCATAATACTCAATATCTAAGGGGAATGGTCAATCAGGCTGTTTTTACTAAGTATTGTAGGTATATTAACAGTTTGCTAATATATTAAGTATGCCTATTGCTTACCCTACGTTGTTTTTCTTTACATAGGCTTTGTTTTTTTGTATTATGCAAATATAATCAATTCTTCTTAATATAACCAATGATATACTTTTTCTTTTTATTATTCTGTCTGTTTGCGTACTTTTTTCTACTTTTGCAAATCATTTATTTAAAATCCAACCATTTATATGCAGGAAAAGATAATAATTCTTGATTTCGGTTCGCAGACAACACAGCTCATTGGGCGGCGTGTACGCGAATTGGATACGTATTGCGAAATTATTCCTTATAACAAATTTCCTAATGATGATCCTACCATCAAAGGAGTTATCCTCTCCGGAAGTCCCTTCTCGGTATACGATAAAGATGCTTTCAAAATTGATTTGAGCGAGATTCGTGGTAAATATCCGATTTTAGGTATCTGCTATGGTGCGCAGTTTATGGCTTATACTAATAGTGGAAAGGTTGAGCCGGCAGGTACACGTGAATATGGTCGTGCACATTTGGCCTCTTTCTGCAAAGATAATATCCTTTTCAAAGGAGTACGTGAGAATACACAAGTATGGATGAGTCATGGAGATACGATTACAGCGATCCCTGATAACTTTAAGAAGATAGCTTCTACTGATAAAGTGGAGATTGCTGCTTATCAGGTTGAGGGAGAAAATGTATGGGGGGTGCAATTCCATCCGGAAGTGTTCCATAGCGAAGATGGTACTCAGATTCTGAAGAATTTTGTTGTTGATGTTTGCGGTTGTAAACAAGACTGGTCTCCGGCTTCGTTTATTGAAAGTACAGTTGCCGAGTTGAAGGAGCAGTTGGGGGATGATAAAGTAGTGTTGGGGTTGAGTGGCGGAGTTGATTCTTCAGTTGCTGCTGTATTACTGAATCGTGCGATTGGTAAGAACTTGACTTGTATCTTCGTAGATCATGGAATGCTACGTAAGAATGAGTTCAAGAATGTGATGAATGACTATGAATGTCTGGGGCTGAATGTGATCGGTGTGGATGCTAGCGAAAAGTTCTTTGCTGAACTGGCTGGTGTGACAGAACCCGAAAATAAGCGTAAGATTATAGGTAAGGGCTTTATCGATGTATTTGATGAAGAAGCCCACAAAATAAAAGATGTGAAATGGCTGGCTCAAGGTACTATCTATCCGGATTGCATCGAATCATTGTCTATTACGGGAACAGTTATTAAAAGTCATCACAACGTAGGTGGTTTGCCGGAAAAGATGCATTTGAAACTTTGTGAGCCACTTCGTTTGTTGTTTAAAGATGAAGTTCGTCGTGTAGGTCGTGAATTGGGTATGCCGGAACATTTGATTACTCGCCATCCGTTCCCCGGACCGGGCTTAGCTGTACGTATCTTGGGGGACATCACTCCTGAAAAAGTACGTATTCTGCAAGATGCTGATGATATCTATATTCAGGGGTTGCGTGACTGGGGATTGTATGACCAGGTATGGCAAGCCGGTGTTATTCTGCTTCCGGTTCAATCTGTTGGTGTAATGGGAGACGAGCGTACTTACGAAAGAGCAGTAGCATTGCGTGCCGTTACTTCTACTGATGCGATGACTGCTGATTGGGCACATTTACCTTACGAATTTCTTGGTAAAGTATCGAATGATATCATCAATAAGGTAAAAGGTGTGAACCGCGTTACCTATGATATCAGTTCCAAACCACCGGCAACGATTGAGTGGGAATAAATCTGGATGTTTTTTAATTATGCAATTACCGTAAATGCTCATTGACAATTTGATATAAAGTAGTTTATTGGTGTTGCAGATGTCATTATAAATGTGTTGCGGATATTTTATCTGCAACACATTTTTTTTCAAAGTTTACTTTATATCGCTAACATCTGCGATTAATGTTGCGGATATTAAATGACAATCAACAAGATTATGGAAAAGAAAATACGTTTTGGAGTAGTCGGTACAAATACTATTACCGATAAGGTAATTGCCGGTGCCCGGCAAGATAGTCGGTTTGAGTTAGTGGCTGTATGCTCACGCACACAAGAAAGAGCGAATTCGTTTGCTGCAAAACACCATATCCCATACACTTTTACTTCATTGGAGGATATGGCAAGAAGTTCGCTGATCGATGCCGTATATATTGCAACTCCTACCTATATGCATGCCTCTCAAAGTATCTTGTGTATGCGTTATGGAAAACATGTATTATGTGAAAAACCTCTAGCTTCGAATGCAGTTGAGGTTGAGGCTATGATTGCAGCCTCACATAAATATGGTGTGACGTTGATGGAAGCTATGATAGCAACTGTGAATCCAAATTTTCGTATCGTAAAAGAGTATTTGAAAAAAATAGGAACCATCCGCCGTTATTTTGCATGTTATTGCCAGTATTCTTCCCGATATGATAAATTCAAAGAAGGAATTGTTCTGAATGCGTTCAAACCTGAATTGTCGAATGGTGCAGTAATGGATATTGGAATTTATACTATTTATCCAATGGTGGCATTGTTCGGACGTCCTCATAAGATTGATACGAGTGGTATTGTACTTTCGACCGGTGTAGACGGGCAGGGGGCTGTCAATTTCCAATATGAGGGAATGAATGCAACTGTGCTGTATTCAAAAATAGCAGATTCTTTCCTTCCTACAGAAATTGAAGGTGAAGAAGGTAATTTACTTCTAGATAAAATTCAGACCATACAAGAAGTTACATATTTGCCGCGCCAAACTGCTATATTGGACAGAGGAACAACTATAGTCCCTGAATCGATAGGTGTCCAATTGGACAGAGATAAATATTTCTATGAAGTGGAAGAGTTTATAAATTTGATAGAGCAAGGCAGACTTGAATCTGAAATAAACAGCCACAACCATTCACTTATCTCGTTAGAGATCATCGATGAGATACGCAGACAAATGGGTGTGGTTTATCCGGCGGACAAAGAACCAAGATTATGATATCGGGCAACTGCTTAGTGAATTCAATATCATCTCTCTTAACACTTCCTTGTACATATAGCTTATGATAATAAAACAATTTCAAATATATCTTGTAAAAAACAGTGATTAATACTTGTCATTCTAACAGTCTGAATTGTGTCTGAATGGATATACTTTTCTTTATTCATTGCTTTATTTTTCAATTTTAATCAATAGTAATACTTGATTATTGTTTTCTTATTGCAAATATTGTTTGAAATGTTTGCAGTATTCAATATTTTTACATGCTTTCGTGTTGTATCTCAATTGATTCCATTTTCTATATATCTCTAAAGGCATTTATTAGACTTAGTTTACAGTTACTAAAATATAATATTGTTTAACCATATAAAATCAAATGCTTTATGAAAACAGAAACTAAATTAAAACTATTTCCTTCATTTCTTTTATTAATGCTATTTTCTTGCAAAGATGTAGAAATTGTAGAAGAACAACCCAAAGTTATAACTACAGTATCTACAACTAGGGCAGTTGATACTACTTCTGATGAGTACAAACATCAAAGTCAGTCTAATGTTGAAAATATGCTAATGGACCAGATCATTTATCAAGACTCGGTTTATATACTGAATCTAAGTGCGGAAGAAGCTGCGGATCTGAATATTCCGGATAGCTTATATAATGTCTATACTCAATTAGTAAATGAATTAAATACACTACAATGAAAATCAAATATTCTATATTTATTCTGATTATCTTTTTTACTACGACGTTTAGCAAGTGTGAAAAAGAAGCTTATGATGAGCTATTTAAAAATAAAAGTTTTGTGGAATGCTATATTAATGGTGAATTTGTTAGAAGTGAAGGATTGAGTAAAGCTTTTGAAGTTCCGCCGACATTTCACATGAATTATTCATATAGTTCTAAAGATGATATCTTTACTTTTAATATTAGTAAATATATGGATTCCAAAGATGGTAAACGATTTGATCTCAAAATATCTTTTGCTCAGAAAAAATTACCAATAATAGGAGAAAAGTATTACTTCAGAAAAGAAGTTGATAATACAAAGATCTATGGTTTTGAAGATGATTTTTACGTTGCAACAGTTGGAGCTGATCCTTATCTCTATCAATGTGCAGACACTTCTTTGATACCTAAAGAAATTAGAAAAAAAAGGATAACGTTAAGAACGAATACTACAACTAGTGGCTATATTGAATTTACTAAAATAGATGTCAATAAAAACGAATTGACGGGTTTGTTTGAGTTTGAGGCATCAGGTGTAAGCAAGGATGTACCCGAAGCTACATATAAGGCATCAGTAACTAATGGCAAATTTGAAGCTCTATTAGTAGAAAAAGATAGGACTTATTACGGAAAGGAATTCTTATTTGATACTGACATTATATATTAAATTACCACACTTATGAGAAATATTATATTTTTTATATGCTGCCTCGTATCTTTTCCGATATGGGCGCAATCGGTAGAGGATAATCCAGAAGTAAGAAGCTGGTTAGATAAAATGTTCCAACATCTTGATAAGACTAAAGTTCCCCATGGTTTATTGCGTGATTATGCTTTCGAATTGGCTGATCTGGATATATATAATGGTAAAGAACTTAATGATAGCAATTATGTAAATAAAGTCGGTTATGAGAATCTATTGAGAACTATCCGTTCTTCTGCTGTAGGAATAAAACCTTTTGATGCTGAAGAAGTATTAGCAGCACAATATGCCCTTAATGAAAAAGGTAAAGGTGTTATGGGAATTGTTCTGTATCAATATTCATATATTAAGGAAGATGCTTTAACCAATAACCTTATTAGATATGAAAATGAGCAGGTATTCGATAATGTAATCAATGGCGTTTGGCAAAATCCTTATGCTACAGGATATACATTAGGATTTTCTGTTCAAGATAGCACATTATATGGTAGTACCATTACCTATTCTTTCCCTGCTACTATTTGGAAGAGCAATATTACAGCAAGTAGTGTTGAGTTTGATGCAGATGACGGTAGAGGTTATATACTTATAACAAAAGGAGGAAGTCATTCTGTAACTTATAGTAGTGGTGGAGTCAAACATTTGAAAATGAGAGCAAAACTTTCGAATGGTTACTGTTTATATAGCCACAGCTTGGCGAAAATCATTTCTGATGCAGAAATTTCAACGAGAGCAATAAAAGATGGTGTGATAGAACCTGATGAAACGAAAGATTTTGAGGTAACCTTACCCTATAATGGTATAATAACCAAAGGACGAATCTCCTATTTATTTGCTGCAAACACCGAAAAAAAGATAAAGAAACCTTTTATTATTATGGAAGGATTTGACCCTATCGAACTTGTGAAAAAGGAAGAAGCATACCGCGGAGATATAAAATATGGGACTACCAATTTAAAAACATTTGTAACATATATGCAAGATAGATATTCTGCATACTATAAACTTACAAGTGAATACGACATTATTTATATTGATTTATTTGACTGTAAATGTAGTATTCAGGCAAATGCAAGATTGTTTGAACGTGCTATGGAAATAATAAATGAGAGGAAAATTCAAGAAGGTTGTACGGAGAAGAACATCGTTTTTGCTCAAAGTATGGGAGGCCTAATTGCTAGATATGGATTAAAGGAGATGGAGAACCAAGGCAAAATTCACGATACCTCTCTCTTGTTTTTCCAGGATACTCCGCATCTTGGTGCTCATATTCCCATAGGTATATTGCAAGGAATGAATGGCCTTTTAAGTTTTTATTATGAGAATAAAATCTTTGGGAGATTGGATTTTGGTGATGTTAAGTCGAAGTTAGCTCCGATTCTTTATAGTGATGCCGCCAAACAAATGCTTATCAATTTTGTAAATAGCAATGGCGATGTTGATAATTCAGTCCACAATGCGTGGCAGCGCGAGCTATCTCAGATAGGATATCCGCAAGGAGACAATGGTTATAAAATGAGGATTGTAAGTATTAGTAATGGACAGACTCCCGTTGTAACAGTTAGTAATCCTAAGTCTTACATTTATGTGGACGGTAATGCGTCTACATCATTTTTAGGTGAGTTTTTGCTTAAGGCTTTCACGCCTTTCATGCTAATGCCAGGCTTGATTTTTGATGATTGGAGAATATTTGTTTTAGGAGGGCTTCCGGGAAGCTCCACTCTTGATGTACATTTTGAAGCAAATTCTCCTTCTGGAACGAACCCTATCTGTTATATGCGTCTCCGTTATGTTAAGAAATTTTTGTGGATTATAAAAATAGGAAGGACTATTTTTTCATATCAAAAATCCTATCCTTCTAACATGATGCGTTATGATTATATGCCAGGCTCATACTACGCAGTACCGGGTCAGGATTCTGGGACCAAAGATGATAGTGGCGATATTATGGAGATCTTTGGAAAATACAACTTGAAAACTTCATTTAATAACAAGATGATGTTTATTCCCACAGTTAGTTCGCTAGATATTGGTGAAGGTAAAATTGATCTTACGCAAAGTGATTATGAAAAAAAATACCTGATGGATTTTCCGCCTCAGGCTCCAAAACATACACCGTTTGATGCCTTTTATATTACGGATGGTTCGACATATCATACATCATTTGAACCAACCATGCTCGATTGGTTAATGGAACAAATGAAGGTGAAAATAGATGGTCCCAATGTAGCTACAAACGGAAGTAAATACGTGATCAGAAATAACACTCAAAATTATGCAATAAATTGGAATAGCTCTGATGAATCGGTGGCTACTATTGATAATACGGGTACACTGACAATGAAGAAGCATGGAATTATTACTATTACTGCAAATTGTGTAATTAATAACATAACGACTAAGTTCCATAAAGAAGTTATGGTCGGTTTCCCGCCATTTGTGCTTGAATGGTCTATTGATGGTATATATGTAGTGAAGGCCAGATGTATTGATCCGAAAGCAGAACCATTCTTAAAATACCTTCAATATGAATGGAAACTAAAAGGAGAAAGTGGGCAAAGTACTAGTCCGGACTGGTTTCTAACTGCAGATCCTGAAAGGCAAGTTAATGCATTGGAAAGAGCTAATAAAGTAACTATATACATGAGGCCTATAAATGCAGAAGGTATAAAAGGTGATCCTCTTTTTATGAGTTTTGATGCTACTGCTCCTTATCTATTTGAACCAAGGGATGTATACTATGTATATGGCTCAGATTTATCTGTAAATTATAAATTAGAATTTTACCCAAATCCTTTATACGAAAACCAAGAGGCTTTAGCAAATAATGAACTATTTAAAACCGTTGAAATTTTTTCGAAAGAAAATGGTAGCTCTAGAGAAAACCGAATCTATTTAGATGCACCAGCGATTAGTGGAAGTATTCTTTTGGACGACTTTTGGCAAGAAAGCCGCTTTTCCAATTGGTATAGATCTTGTTCACAAAATCATGGTTCTACACTAAACCAAGATTTATCGGCAGTATTGAGATTTATGAATAAAGATGGCAAAATGATTACGATAAGAGTGTTGCGTTGTGTGTATAAGAAATCAAGATAGTATTTTCTATAAGGACATATATTAGGGACTGACTAAAATGCGGGAACTCTTTGTTTCTTTATGGTAACTATTAAGAGGAAACAATTTACTTTTCTCCCTCTTTTGGTTAGCCCCTAATTAAACTTTAATCGGGTTGTAAGTGCCAAGTGGATATAATGTGAGAGTAATATGTCATTAATTCTTGGATGTAATGGTGCTTGGTATGGTCTTAACAAGTATTGGCAATGCACTTCTAGCCGCTGATTAGTCTGTATTTTATTATATGGACTGACTGTCTTGGATTATAACACCAGTATTCAAGAACTGAATTCAAATTATATCACTTTTTGCCCTCATGCCCTCACTAACTGCTGCAACCTCTTTGTTCATCGGAGTTACAGCAGTTAGAGCAACGATGGTAGCAGAGTGGTAGCAACCTTTTGCCCTCACTCTATATTGCCCCGTAATATCCACTTTCCGGTACATAAATAGGTTGCATCACACCACCTTCATTTTTCAGCTTTCCTTCTTCGCGCAAACGCCGGATGTGGCGCATAGCCGTACTTCTGGCCATTCCACAAAGGCTTTGAAAGTCGCATCTCCGCATGAATTGATGCGTTTTGAAATATTTAGTGAGTCGTTGGTCAATCTCTTCGTTTGTCAGTTGTTTGAAATTCAATGCTCCTTTGAGCGATTTTGCTTTTAGAATACCGAATTCGTTTTTCAATGTTTAGTCTGCGCGGAACTGGATAGCTTTTAGCTTCACTTTCGTTGATTTCCGTTTGGTGCTAACAGTTACAGGTTCCGCGCAGGTCAGACAGGGGCGAAAATAACCTATACCGTCTAGATGTACTTGTTTTCCATCTGCCAATTCCTGTCCTAGGATGTGCGAAAGAGCATCAAGTACAGCGATAACGTCGGTTTCAGTCAGCGAACAACGTTCTTGAATTCGGCGGCGTATTATATCAGTCCCTACAGAGCCGTTGTATTTAATACGCGGATGCAGTGTTTTTTCTTTTTGCTCTTTGTCCGACGGTCTCGGATCTTCATACCAATCAAATAATATAGCCATGGTTCTATGTCTTAAAGTTACGATTCTTATTCTGTTTTTTCTTGTTATAGAAAGTGTGAACTACTAATGTTTTATTTGCAAACTATAGTTCTTCTATAATAGCTCACTATTGTGAATCAAATTGTTTACAGCTGTGAATAAATTTATTTACGGACGTTAGCTTATTTGTTTACGGCTGTAAGCTCTTATCAATTATTTAGCAAAGATACATAAACAATAGGTACAGTGCAAATAAAATGCGGGTATTTATCGCAAGAAAAGCTTGTGTTCTGGGAATTAATAGTGTACCTTTACGGGAATTAAATAACAAATTATAATAGTAGAAAAATAGACAAATTAAAATGAAAATTTCTTTAATCAGACGAGATGGCGCGAATGGAAAAGAGGCTCTTAGCGTATGTGAAGCCGGTGTATTGTTCGACAAGATGAAGACGGAAACTAAACCGGGATATATCACGGCTTTGCGGGAACTGATACCGATGTTGGAGGGCACGTATGCCCAGTATGAACATATAGATAAATTGCCGTATATTTATCCTGCTATGGAATATGCCCGTATCAAAGGAGGTGAACGAAGAATGAAACAGTATAACGGACTGGTACAGTTGGAGGTAAACCGATTGACTGGCTTGTCCGAAATGGAATTTGTAAAGCGTCAGGCGGCACTGCTACCCCAAACTTTTGCTGCATTTTGCGGTTCTAGTGGCCGTAGTGTGAAGATATGGGTACGTTTTGCATTGCCGGATGACCGAGGACTACCTGTGAAAGAAGCAGAGGCAACACTGTTTCATGCCCATGCCTATTTGCTGGCTGTGAAATGTTATCAACCAATGCTCCCTTACGACATTGATTTAAAAGAACCGGTACTGACGCAAAAGTGTCGTATGACATTGGACGAAAGTCCTTATTATAATCCCGATGCAGTGCCGTTCTGTCTGGAACAGCCCTTAACAATGCCGGGGGAAGAAACATTCCGGCAACGGAAACAGGGAGAGAAGAATCTTTTATTGCGGTTGAAACCGGGATATGAATCTGCTAAAACTTTTACGAAGATTTACGAAGCTGCATTAAACCGATCGCTTCAGGAAATGGAGAACTGGAAACGTGGTGATGACTTGCAACCTTTATTAGTACACCTTGCTGAACATTGTTTTAAAGCTGGTATACCCGAGGAGGAAGCTGTGCGTCAGACGCTTATCCATTATTATAGCGAGGAAGATACACTACTGATACGCCCGGCATTTCATAATCTTTATCAGGAGTGCAAAGGTTTCGGGCGGAAAAGCAGCGTGGGTAGGGAGCAGGAAACGGCTTTTCTGTTGGAGGAGTTTATGAACCGCCGTTATGAATTCCGTTACAACACAGTGTTGGATGATTTGGAATATCGCCAACGTGATTCCGTTCATTTCTACTTTAAGGCTGTAGATAAGCGGGTGCGCAACAGTATTTCTATCTGTGCTTTAAAAGAAGGTATCAATGCATGGGACCGTGATGTAGACCGTTTCCTGAATTCGGAATTTGTCCCTTTGTACAATCCTGTAGAAGAATATCTTTATGATGTCGGTCGTTGGGACGGCAAAGACCGCATTCGTGCCTTGGCAGATTTGGTTCCCTGCACTAATCCATATTGGAGGGAGTTATTCTATCGTTGGTTTCTCAGTATGGTGGCTCATTGGAGAGGAATGGATCGACAACATGGCAACAGTACTTCACCTCTGCTTGTCGGTGCGCAAGGTTATCGCAAATCAACGTTTTGTCGTATGATTTTGCCACCGGAATTACGTTTCGGTTATACGGATAGCATTGATTTCAAGAGTAAGCAAGAAGCGGAACGTTATTTGGGACGTTTTTTCCTGATTAACATCGATGAGTTCGACCAGGTTAATGTCAGTCAGCAGGGCTTCCTGAAACATTTATTGCAAAAACCTGTTGCTAACTTGCGTAAGCCTCATGGTAATACTATCCGGGAGATACGTCGTTATGCCTCTTTCATCGGTACCAGTAATCAGAAAGATTTGCTAACCGATCCTAGTGGAAGCCGCCGTTTTATTTGTATTGAGGTGATAGCTCCTATCAAAACCAACACTACTATAAACTACAAGCAGCTCTATGCCCAAGCGATGGAGGCTGTTTCTAAAGGTGAGCGTTATTGGTTGGATGATGAAGACGAGAAGATATTAAAGCAGACAAACCGCGAATTTGAGCAGATGAGTCCATTGGAGCAATTGTTTCATTGCTTTCTCCGTCTGACCGAAGAAGAGGGGGATGGTGAATGGATGACATCCATGCAAATATTAAACTATTTGCAGACGAGGACACGTGATAAGTTGGCTATCAATAAGGTAGCGGTATTCGGCCGAACACTTCAGAAGTTAAATATCCCTTGTCGGAAGTCTAGCAAAGGGACGCTTTATCATTTGATGAAAGTGGAATGAATGAGGTACAGAGTGAGGGCAAACAGTTGCTCTCACTCTGCTACCATCAGATCTCTCATCGCTGAAACTGCGATGAATAGGGGAGTTGGTGAGGAAAGTGAGAGCGTGAGGGCAATGAGGCTCATTATTCATAGGAGCGAAAGTTTCCAGAACTGGGAAAACTAATATTGTTTCTCTTCAATATTCCATCCTTTCCAATAAGTACAAAGTGTGGGATATGTATCACATTGATGTATTTTGCATATGTGGAACTAAAGTCTCCCGAAACGATATATGCCTTTTTAACAATGTCCAGTTCTGTTGCTTTAATCTTTGCTTTCTTAAAATCTTTGGTTTTATCCAGTGACAGATAAACAAAAACGTTACCTCTATTTTCTAACTCTTGAGTATTTTGCTTTCCCTCTCTAATTTCTCGTGCACAAGGTCCACACCATGAAGCCCAATTATCCAATACGATTTGCTTTCCTTTATGCTTATCCAGCAATTCTTGGAAAGTAATAATTGTACTATCTGAAAGGTTTGTCAATTGTACTTTTAGCACTTCTTCCGGGAAAGGCTCAGTATATTTTTTGTACTGCTCACGGGCGAAAAGTATAAAGTCATTATATTCCTTTTCCATTTTGCCGGAATACAAAGCAAACCATTCATCCATATCCGGATGGTTCATCTTTTTTCTAGCATACCGCATACAATAATCATTATACTTATTTACTAAAAGATAGTTTCTTAATTCCCCGCCAAAATATTTGTTGATCGTATCTGTTGTCGCCATTAGTGGATGCTCCGATTCTATATTATCAGTAAGGAGGTTGGATAAACATTTAATGCCAGAAGTAAAGCCACCATCTTCCATTAATAAAGAAGAATTATTCGTAATCTTTCCCTTAAAGAATTTATCTTTCAATTTTAGAATATCCACATGAGTTAGCTTTTCATCAGCTTTGGAGTTTGGATAATTCAATCGCTCAAAGAATTGTGCAATTTCTTCATTCAGCATTATATTTTTAAGGAGAGGCGAGGTTACTTGTTCTTCGATTATTCTCGTATTGACAACATACGCACTATCTAGCTTCTGAATATATTCTTTTAGTGACTTTTTGAATTGCCTTGAGAGCTCATTTCTATTGAAAGCCTCATTTATTCAGCATACTTGTTATAATTCTCTTCATTCTTCCCATAAAATTTAGCATCGTAGAGTCCATATTTCTCACTGGGAGGTGTGAGAATCACATTTATCGTATCTCCCGGTATCAAGATAAGTGTTTGATTTCTACGCCATAGTCCAGAAAATAATTGAGGTTCGGAAATATTATCGATTTTCATTACATATGTACTGTCTGTAGTTCTTTCTATATTTCCTACCTTCTGACTTTTATAAAAATCTACAATTCGGATTTTAGATGATTTGTGAATTGATAAATCAAAACCGCTATTGGATTTGTCTAAGACATTTATGACTACTTCATTCTGTGCTCTTACTGATGAGAATAGAATTACTACAATTGAAAATATGCATAGTTTTTTCATCTATACTGATTTAATGGAACGATGTGACAATGTATAACAAAAAAGTTGAATTTGCAAGTAAAAAAGGGAAAATATGATTTGTGTATGATTGGGGATGCTGTTTATTGCTATTATTTAAAAATGGACTTTACTTGCGTTGTTTGATTGATTGTCAGAACGTTTGCTAATCGCAATTAGATTTTGAAATATAGCGTGTAAGTAGTAGATAAACAGGGCGTTAAGTGGGTAATCGCTCCTGGTTTAAAGTGTTTGCTATTTTAGGATTAGATTACCCAATAATATATTATAAAGTTACACGAATATCATAATATAAGAGAGTTTAGAGCAACTTCTGTGCATCCGGAATAAGAATCTCTTTTCTGTGCAACTCTATTAAACCGCAATCCTGTAATTCATTCAGTGTTTTAGAAATATTGAGTCGCGTATCATCTAAGCAGCGTGCCAAATCATCCATCTTCACTTTAAAAATCTTTTCGCCTTGTGGCTTTTCACAATGTGACAGGAAGAAACGATTGATTTTACTTTTTAGATCCGGTGTTGGCTCTTCCCATAAACGAGCATAAAGGTTTTGAGCACGGTTGCTGATAATGTTCATATAGTTGAGACGAAAAATCTCATATTTGAATAAGTCATTTAGCACAAAGGCTTTGCTGATATTGACAGAATGTACTTCGGTTTTAGCTACATAAGAAGATTTATAAGTCGTACTCATACCAAACAAAGACTGTGTCTCGATCAGATAAGGAGCTTCCACTTGTTCTATTACTGTATATATATCATCTTTTGCCGTTGTAATTATAGAAATCTCACCCTTTAACAGAAAACAGAGTTGTTTGCAAGGACTACCACTCTCTATAATTGTTTCCCCAGCTTTATGTTTGATAAAAAGCAATTTGACCTTATCCAATATACTAGTAAAGTCTTCATGACAAAGACCTTGAAATAAAGGTAATTGGAGTAAAGTATCGAACATTGTTTCCATGAGCTAAAATCTTTTGTTAATTTCACAAATTTACTCATAATACGATATTGCTAATCTCATCTGACCTTACTTTTTGTTTTTTTTATTGTTTGAAAGCCTAAAAATAGAGTATATTTGCAATAAAAAAGGAGGATATTATGCTTGCAGGCTTTAATTGGCAGCAAATGTTCAGTGCATTTATTGCACTTTTTGCTGTAATAGATATTATTGGTTCTATACCTATTATCATAAACTTGAAAGAGAAAGGCAAGGGAGTGAATGCAATGAAGGCTACTATAATCTCTTTTGTCTTATTGATAGGGTTCTTTTATGCAGGAGATATGTTATTGAAGCTTTTTCGGGTAGATATTGAATCATTTGCGGTTGCAGGTGCATTTGTTATTTTTCTTTTATCTCTGGAGATGATTCTGGACATTGAGATTTTTAAGAATCAGGGGCCTATTAAGGAAGCTACTTTGGTGCCACTTGTTTTCCCCTTATTGGCAGGTGCCGGTGCGTTTACTATGTTACTTTCCCTTAGAGCAGAATATGCTGATATCAACATAATTATTGCCTTGATACTAAATATGATATGGGTTTATTTTGTGGTAAGTATGACCGGACGGGTAGAACGCTTTTTGGGTAAAGGCGGTATTTATATTATTCGTAAGTTTTTTGGGATTATTCTTTTAGCTATTGCTGTAAGACTATTTACTGCAAATATTACCTTATTAATAGCAGCGTTGCAAAAACATTGATTAAAATATGAATATTCGGCAAGTCTATAGTGTACAAGATGGTATCTGACTATAGGCTTTCCGTATCTTCTTTATCATTTTTTTCTGTTTCTTCCTCAAAGCTTTCTTTTTCAAGATCCTCTTCCTCAATTTCATTTTCATCTGCAAAAGGATCCGGACGTTGAGGTCCATAGTTTATAAAGGCAAATGCACAGAGGGCTCCCATAATACCACCACTGAGATGTCCTTCCCACGACATATTGGCGGGAGAAAAATAAGGAAACATATGCCACACAATTCCTCCGTATAGAAATGTGACTAATAAAGATATGGCAATTAGTGGAACATATTTGCGAAGAATACCACTGAAAAAGAGAAAAAAGGCAAGACCGTAAACCAGCCCACTCGCACCAATATGCCAACCCGGTTTACCAATGAAGAACGTGAGTATTCCGCTACCAAGCCAGATAAGTATGAAAATTCTACCGGATATTTCACGGTAAAAGTAAAATAAACACCATGATAAAAAGAATAAAGGGAGGGTATTTGCTAATAAATGACTGAAACCGCTGTGTATCAATGGGTGAGTTAGAATACCTATTACTCCCCTTTTCTCCATAGGATAAACTCCCAGATGAGAGAAGTCCCAACCCATTCCTACTTCAATCGTTTTAAGTAAGTAAAGGATAAAAATAAGGAACAAAGATCTGGCTGCAGCTAGCATGATACGCTGAATGTCCTGCTTCATTACATTCTTTTCTTTAGATATTTTACGCAATACTACGAATATTTACACAAAATCTGAAAATAAAAAGCCTTTTTATTTTTGTTTTTATCTATAATTTGTACATTTGGGCATTATACCTATGTAGACAGTGCTCTGAGCGGTGTTTATATAACTATAGACCAAATAATTAACCTTTAAATAATGCACAACTATGAGTTATTTACGTTTTGACAAGACCCTCATGACGAATCTGGAAGAATCCCTGCAACGGGAAATTCTCCGGACGAACAAAGCAGGAGCTTATCATTGTACAACGATTGTTGATTGTAACACACGCAAATATCACGGGCTATTGGTAATTCCTGTGCCAAACCTCGACGATGAAAATCATGTGCTGCTATCTTCTCTTGATGAAACGGTAATTCAACACGGTGCGGAGTTTAACTTGGGTTTACATAAATATCAAGGAAACCACTTTAGTCCGAATGGACATAAGTATATTCGTGAGTTTGATTGTGAACATATCCCGGCGACAACTTACCGTGTTGGAGGTGTGGTTCTACGAAAAGAAAAAATCTTTGTACACCATGAGAATAGAATTCTGATTCGTTATACATTGCTTGATGCGCATTCGGCTACTACCTTGCGTTTCAGACCTTTTCTGGCTTTCCGCAGTGTGCGTGAATATACGCATGAGAATTCGCAGGCGAATCGCGATTATCAGATTGTGGAGAATGGTATCAAGACTTGTATGTATCCCGGTTATCCGGAACTGTTTATGCAGTTGAATAAGAAATGTGAATTTGTTTTTCAGCCTGACTGGTATCGAGGAATCGAATACCCTAAAGAGCAGGAGCGTGGATACGACTTTAATGAAGATCTCTACGTGCCCGGATATTTCGAAGTCGATATCAAGAAAGGTGAAAGCATTGTCTTTTCTGCCGGAACGTCAGAGATCACTCCCCGTAAGTTGAAACAAACATTTGATGCGGAAGTTGCCGACCGTACTCCGCGTGATAGTTTCTATCATTGCTTGAAGAATTCGGCTCACCAATTCCACAATCAACAAGGAGATGAACATTATATTCTTGCCGGTTACCCTTGGTTTAAGTGTCGTGCCCGCGATATGTTTATTTCTCTGCCGGGACTGACACTTGCTATCGACGAGGTTGATCAATTTGAAGATGTGATGAAAACTGCTGAAAAGGCGATTCGTAACTTTATCAATGATGAACCGGTAGGATATAAGATTTACGAAATAGATCATCCGGATGTATTATTGTGGGCAGTTTGGGCTTTACAACAATACGCTAAGGAAACTTCCCGCGAACAATGCCGCCGGAAATATGGCGAATTGTTGGTTGATATCATGGAATTTATCCGTCAGCGGAAACATGAGAATCTTTTCTTACATGAGAATGGCTTGCTTTTTGCTAACGGCACGGATAAGGCGATTACGTGGATGAACTCTACAGTAAACGGTCGCCCGGTAATTCCCCGTACAGGATATATTGTTGAGTTTAATGCTTTGTGGTATAATGCGCTGCGCTTCATTGCCGATCTGGTTCGCGAAGGAGGCGATGTTCATCTGGCTGATTCGCTCGATGCACAAGCAGAAATAACAGCTCAATCATTTATAGAAGTATTCCGTAACGAATACGGTTACTTACTTGATTATGTAGACGGAAATATGATGGATTGGAGCGTACGTCCCAATATGATCTTTGCCGTCGCATTTGATTATTCTCCTCTGGATAGAGCACAAAAGAAACAAGTGCTTGATATTGTAACTAAAGAGTTACTGACTCCGAAAGGGCTTCGTACATTGAGTCCGAAGAGTGGGGGATATAGCCCGAATTATGTTGGTCCTCAGATACAGCGTGATTATGCTTACCATCAGGGTACAGCTTGGCCGTGGTTGATGGGATTCTATATGGAAGCCTATCTTCGTATTTACAAGATGAGTGGTTTATCGTTCGTAGAGCGTCAGCTCATCGGACTGGAAGATGAACTAACCATTCATTGTATTAGTTCGTTACCCGAATTGTTTGATGGTAACCCACCTTTCAAAGGTCGTGGAGCTGTTTCGTTCGCTATGAATGTTGCCGAAGTGCTGCGTATTCTAAAGCTGTTATCTAAGTATTATTAAAAGGAGGAGGAACGAAGATGAAAGTTTTAATGTTTGGATGGGAGTTCCCCCCGCATATCTTAGGAGGTTTAGGAACTGCCAGTTATGGTCTGACGAAAGGGATGTCTCAGCAGAGTGATCTGGAAATCACTTTCTGCATTCCCAAGCCATGGGGAGACGAGGACCAGAGTTTTTTGAGAATTATCGGTATGAACAGTACGCCTGTAGTCTGGAGAAATGTCGATTGGGATTATGTGAAAAGCCGTGTGGGTGGTTATATGGATCCGCAATTATATTATGATTTGCGTGATCATATTTATGCTGACTTCAACTATCTTCATACCAATGACTTGGGTTGTATCGAGTTCTCAGGACGCTATCCTGACAATCTGCATGAGGAGATTAATAATTATTCTATTGTGGCAGGTGTAGTAGCCCGTCAACAAGAGTTTGACATTATTCATTCCCATGACTGGCTGACTTATCCGGCAGGTATTCATGCCAAACAAGTGTCCGGTAAGCCTTTAGTGATTCATGTGCATGCAACCGATTTTGACCGTAGTCGTGGCAATGTAAATCCGACAGTGTACGCCATTGAGAAGAATGGAATGGATCATGCCGACCACATTATGTGTGTGAGTGAACTAACCCGTCAAACGGTGATTCATAAGTATTTTCAAGATCCTAGGAAGGTGTCTACTGTACACAATGCTGTTTCTCCGCTATCGCAGGAGATTCAGGATATTGTTCCGTTAAAGAAACCGAATGAAAAAGTGGTGACTTTCTTGGGCCGTATCACGATGCAGAAAGGACCGGAATATTTTGTCGAAGCTGCTGCTATGGTATTACACCGTACACGTAACGTCCGTTTTGTAATGGCCGGTAGCGGTGATATGATGGATCAGATGATTCGTCTGGTTGCTGAACGTGGTATTGCCGACCGTTTCCATTTCCCCGGATTCATGAAAGGAAATCAGGTATATGAAGTGCTGAAAGCCAGTGACGTATATATTATGCCTTCTGTTTCCGAACCGTTTGGTATTTCTCCGCTGGAAGCTATGCAGTGTAGTGTACCTACTATTATTTCCAAACAATCCGGGTGTGCTGAGATTCTGGAAAACTGTATTAAAACGGATTATTGGGATATTCATGCGATGGCAGATGCCATTTACTCTATTTGTACTTATCCGGCAATGTACAATTACCTGAAAGAAGAGGGTAAGCGTGAAGTGGACGAGATTAAATGGGAGAATGTCGGATACAAGGTACGTGGTATCTATGACGAGGTTATAAAAAATTATGGTAAACAATAAAAGATTATAGACTATGAGAACTATCTGTCTTTATTTCGAAATACATCAGATCATACATTTGAAACGTTATCGTTTCTTCGATATTGGTACTGATCATTATTATTATGATGACTATGCGAATGAAACTGGCATGAATGAAGTTGCCGAACGTTCATACATACCTGCGCTCAATACGTTGATTGAGATGGCAAAGAAATCGGAAGGTGCTTTTAAAGTCGCATTGTCCATTTCTGGAGTCGCTTTGGAACAGCTTGAAATCCATGCTCCGGCTGTGATCGACTTGCTTCATCAATTGAATGATACAGGCTGTTGTGAATTCCTCTGCGAACCTTACTCGCATGGTTTGTCATCATTGGCTAATGAAGATTGCTTCCGCGAAGAGGTACTTCGCCAGCGTGATAAGATGAAACAAATGTTCGGCAAAGAACCGAAAGTATTTCGTAACTCTAGTTTGATTTACTCGGATGAGATTGGTGGTATGGTAGCTTCCATGGGCTTTAAAGGAATGCTGACAGAAGGTGCTAAACCTGTTTTGGGATGGAAGAGTCCTCACTATGTATATCATTGTAATCAGGCTCCCAGCTTAAAATTGTTATTGAGGGATTTCAAATTATCTGATGATATTAGTTTGCGTTTCTCTAACTCGGAATGGGCGGAATATCCATTGTTTGCTGATAAATATATTAGTTGGATTGATGCATTACCGCAAGAAGAACAAGTGATTAATATCTTTATGGAATTGGCTGCATTAGGCATGGCTCAGCCTTTGTCTTCTAATATTCTTGAATTCCTGAAGGCTTTGCCGGAATGTGCAAAAGCTAAAGGCATTACCTTCTCTACTCCGACTGAGATTGTTACGAAATTAAAGTCTGTTTCACAATTGGATGTTCCTTATCCAATGTCATGGGTGGATGAAGAAAGAGATACTAGCAGTTGGCTGGGTAATATTTTGCAACGTGAGGCTTTCAATAAGTTGTATAGTGTGGCAGAACGTGTTCATCTTTGTGACGACCGTCGTATCAAACAGGACTGGGATTATTTGCAAGCCAGCAATAATTTCCGTTTTATGACGACTAAAAATACGGGTATCTGGTTGAATCGGGGGATTTATGATTCTCCTTATGATGCTTTTACTAACTATATGAATATCTTGGGTGACTTTATTAAGCGAGTAGATTCATTGTATCCTATTGATGTGGATAATGAAGAGCTTAATTCTCTGCTGACTACTATTAAGAATCAGGGAGAAGAAATTGCTGATTTGCAAAAAGAAGTTGCTAAATGGCATAATAAAGCAGAGAAAGAAGCTGTAAAAGCTCCTAAAAAGGTTGCTGCGAAAAAGGAGCCGGCAACAAAGAAGTCGGTTAAGAAGGCTATTACGCGTCCAAAGAAAACTGCGAAAAAAGAAGAATAAATAATAATAGAATTTAGAGAAAGGTTGCCTCTGCATAGAAAAGGAGGCGACCTTTTTATTATATAGGTAAGTCAAATAATTATATAGATGAGTCAAGGTTATAATTGGTTCTTCTTCGCTTTTAATATATCAATTGCCTAATTGCAGGATTAGTCAATAAAAAATCCCTATAAAGAATAGCTCGCTTTTGGATTTTGAGCTGTTCTTTATAGGGAAATGATAGTTTTTCTTTTATATATTAGTTTCCAAAGTTAGTGGAAACGACTTCAAGCTTTAATCTATAGTTTGGATCATTATTACCTTTGCTACCACCTTTCAGACGTACATAACTGGGCTTTAAGTCATGCTGTACACTGATAATTTGTCTATTTTGTGAGGTAGCATCATCATAAGTAATAAGAACAGGAATGAGTAACACCTTATTCCAGTCGCTATATTTCTCCCAGTCGGTTATGTTATCAACGGTTACGGTTTCAGTTTCACCTTTAGAATTAGTGAAACTGAGTGTTATTGTTTCATGATTCTTAAATTTCTTTTCCGCTTCTTCTCTCTCTCCATCGTCCAGACAATCATTTACTAAATTAGTAATATTACTAAAGACATATTGATTGCTTGTACTGGAATGGGTGGTTAAGTAAGATGAGATATTATCAGTAAGCTGATTTTTTTCGAAGAATGAGTCTTTAAATTTCTTACGTATCAGCATTACAGTAGATGGATAAGTCATTCCGAATTTATTCTCACTGGATTGATTATAATTAGAGAATGTTAGTTTTACAGCATTTAAAGTATCTAATTGCAGTTTCTCATTAATCTCATTAATAGGAAGTGTAGCTTGAGTAAAGATACCAGCCGGAGATTTAATATAGGTATTATTATCCTGATCAATTAATTCTTGCATCTTTACTGGATCATTGCTTAATTGATTTGCTTGGATTACTTCACGAGTAGATATAAAACTGCGTTTATAATAATAGGTAGAGTCTGCTGTACTACCCGACTTTTTAAGCTTTATACCGGTTGTTTGGTCTACTGCATAGCATTTGTAAACTACATTCATTTCAACTTGGAATACATAAAGTATTGTTCCGTCTCCATAGTCACTTTTTACATAGAGCCCTTTGAAAACATCGCTGAATTTATCGTAATCAAAAATTGCCCCTGCTTTATCAGCTTGTCTTGAAGCTCTTAATATTTCTCCACCGACTTTATAGGAAATGTCTTTGTCGAAATTGAGGTATACGTAGGGTGTATAACTATCTAGGTTACGAATAGAATCCTTTACAGACAAATCAACAGCTGAATAGGTCTTGCTTCCTAATAGATCTGTTTTATCATAGTAATTATTCGGATCAATATCAGTATAATAAGGCTTGTCTTTGAGTTTCAATTTTTTGTTTAATTCATAAACACTTAAACGGCAAGCCGTCAATGAATCTCCGAAATAGCTGTTATACCATAAATAAAGTTCAACAGTATGGATGTTACCAATGGGTTCCCCGATTGGCTCGTTTTTATCATTGTCGTAAATTAATTGGATATCGTCGCTCGGTTCTATTACCATATAATTATATGGTTCACCTTTATCATTTAAAGCATTATTTTTATAGACTCCCGGAAAAGTTAATTTTTCTGGACAGTTTATGGACGCTAGAAAACCTGCCTGATAAGCCCCAAAATAATCATCAGTAAATTTACCTACATAACCAATATTGGTTTTTGCGTAGATCTGTCCGGTGGGAACGGAGTTTGTTATTACATTAAATGTTGTTAATCTTCCGCCAATATTTTGATCGCTTCCCGGGAACATTCCTAATCCCAGGCCGGCAGTACTATCATCACATCCCCAAAATGTGATTGCTAATAAGGTTATCAAGGCATATTTTGCTTTCATGATCGTCGTTTCTTGATTTTTTTATTCTTCTATTTGGTTTGCTGTAGCTTCCCATACCCGATCATAGAATTCGTTACAAGCATCTGCATAGTTATCCGGATTCTGGTAATCAAGTACCAATTTGCCTGATTGACGGGCATATTCGATAATGGATTGATCTACTTTTTCGCTGTTCTGGATTACTCCGTCAGAATAATCGACTGCTAGTTTGCAAAGGGTAGCATAGTCTATTGGTTCTTTCAAAGAAGCCAAATCTTTTTTAGTGATACCTTTCAACATTAGTTTGTTAGCAAAGTCCTCACTAAATGTATTTTTGAAATCATCTTCGTATACGGAGAATACTATTTTTGCATCGCGGAAGGAAGGTTCATCTTTATATGCTCTCTTTATATAAAGAGGTGCTAATGCTGTCATCCAACCGTGACAATGAATAACGTCCGGACACCAACGAAGTTTCTTCACTGTTTCCAATACCCCGCGTGCATAGAAAATAGCACGACTGTCGTTATCATCATATTCTACGCCATTTTCATCCGCTGTTTGCAGACGATTCTGGAAATAGTCATCATTATCGATGAAATACACCTGCATACGAGCAGATTGGATAGAAGCAACTTTTATGATAAGTGGATGGTCAGTATCATCAATAATCAGATTCATCCCCGAGAGTCTAATCACTTCATGCAGTTGGTTTCTGCGTTCATTGATATTTCCCCATTTGGGCATAAAGGTTCTGATTTCACGGCCTTTTTCCTGGATTGCCTGTGGCAGGTTCCTACCTATATTGGCCATTTCGGATGCTGAAATGTAAGGTGTAATCTCTTGTGTAATAAATAAAACTTTATTCGCCTTTGTCATAATAACAATAGTTCACTATAATATTCTGCAAAGATAGCAAAAAAAAGGAACTTTAAATAGCATATTCTTTCTTTATGTGGCAAATATTAGTTTATTTTGCAGAGTTTTTGCAAAAGACTAAAACATAAACCAATTAAAGAAAATGAAAGTAATACACACTATCAAGGACTTACAGACTGAATTGACAGCTCTGAAAGCCCAGGGTAAGAAGGTAGGACTGGTGCCCACAATGGGTGCTTTACACGCAGGACACGCGTCGCTGGTAAAGCGTAGTGCAAATGAGAATGATGTAACAGTAGTGAGTGTTTTTGTAAATCCCACTCAGTTTAATGATAAAAATGATTTAGCAAAATATCCACGTACGTTGGATGCTGATTGTCGCTTGTTGGATGATTGCGGAGCGGCATTTGTTTTTGCTCCGTCTGTAGAAGAAATGTATCCGCAACCGGATACTCGTCGGTTTAGCTATGCTCCGCTGGATACGGTAATGGAGGGAGCTTTCCGTCCGGGACATTTTAATGGCGTTTGCCAGATTGTCAGCAAGTTGTTTGATACGGTAATACCGGATCGTGCATATTTCGGTGAGAAAGATTTTCAGCAGTTGGCGATTATTCGTGAGATGGTTCGTCAGATGAAATATAAATTGGAAATTGTAGGCTGTCCGATTGTCCGTGAAGAAGATGGACTGGCTTTAAGTAGCCGGAATAAACGTTTGTCTGCTGAAGAACGTGAAAATGCCTTAAAAATTTCTCAGACAATCTTTAAAAGTCGTACCTTTGCAGTCTCTCATACAGTAAGTGAGACGCAAAAAATGGTGGAAGATGCGATAGAGGATGCTCCGGGTTTACGTTTGGAGTATTTCGAGATTGTAGATGGAAACACTTTGCAGAAGATAAGCAATTGGGAGGATACTTCATATGCAGTTGGCTGTATTACAGTATTCTGTGGTGAAGTTCGTCTGATTGATAATATTAAATATAACCAACTCTAATTTAAAAGACGAAACCTTATGATGATTGAAGTGTTGAAGTCGAAAATTCATTGCGCACGTGTCACAGAGGCCAATCTGAACTATATGGGTAGTATCACGATTGATGAAGACCTATTGGATGCAGCGAACATGATTCCGGGAGAAAAGGTGTATATTGCTGATAACAATAACGGCGAACGCTTTGAAACCTATATTATCAAAGGTGAACGCGGTTCCGGTAAGATTTGTCTGAACGGTGCTGCTGCCCGTAAAGTGCAACCAGATGATATTGTGATCATTATGTCATATGCACTGATGGATTTTGAGGAAGCGAAGTCGTTTAAACCGACTGTGATTTTCCCAGATCCGGCAACGAACAAGGTAGTGAAGTAAGAGAAAACAATTCTTTTATATAAAAAAGAAAATCCTTGATTGCATAAGCAGTCAAGGATTTTTTATGAGTATATATTGGATAGGCTATATTTAAATACTGGTTAGCATATCACTTTATCATTAATATAGCGATTATCAATTTTGATAAAGCCTAGCTTTTATTTTTGTAATTGCTCATTCATAGCAGCAGCAGCTTTACGGCCATCACCCATTGCTAGGATTACTGTTGCACCGCCACGTACGATGTCACCACCTGCAAAAATCATCGGAATGGATGATTCCATGTTATCATTGACAGTAATAGTACCTTTACGGCCTACTTCCAGTCCTTTGATAGAACTTGGAACAATTGGGTTTGGAGATACACCGACACTAACAATAGCTAGATCAATATCAATTGTTTCTGTTGCTCCCGGAATAGCTACAGGACTACGGCGTCCCGAAGCATCCGGTTCTCCTAACTCCATCTTTTGAAGAACAACTCGTTTTACCCGACCTTGCTCATCCGGAATATATTCGATCGGATTATGTAAAGTAAGGAATTCAATTCCTTCTTCTTTGGCATGTTTTACTTCTTCAATACGTGCCGGCATTTCTTCTTCCGAACGACGATAGATGATCATGGCACGTTCAGCACCCAGGCGCTTGGCGGTACGTACGGAATCCATTGCTGTATTTCCGCCGCCAATAACTGCTACATTCTTACCAAAAGCTACCGGAGTATCGGAATCTTCACTGGCTGCATCCATCAGATTAACGCGAGTCAGGTATTCGTTGGAAGACATGATATTAATGGAATTTTCTCCCGGTATATTCATAAAGTTAGGTAACCCGGCACCGGAAGCTACAAATATTCCTTTGAATCCTTCTTCTTGCAACTCTTCTACACTGATTGTCTTTCCTACAATACAGTCTTTGATAAATTTGACTCCCATCTTAGAGAGATTCTCAATTTCAACATCAACGATCTTATTAGGTAAGCGGAATTCTGGAATACCATATTTCAATACACCCCCGATTTCATGCAGTGCTTCGAATACGGTTACATCATAACCGTATTTAGCCATATCTCCTGCAAATGACAGTCCGGCAGGTCCAGAACCTATCACAGCTATTTTGATACCATTCTTGTCTGCAATGACGGGAACGGAGATTTGTCCGCTTTCACGTTCATAATCAGCAGCGAAGCGTTCCAGGTAACCGACTGCTACAGGCTTTTCGTTCATTTTCAAATGAATACATTTAGATTCACATTGTTTTTCCTGTGGACAAACACGACCACAAACAGCCGGAAGTGCACTTGTTTCTTTCAATGTCTTTGCTGCTTCAAGGAATTCACCACGCTCGATGTTTTTGATAAAACGTGGAATGTCGATACCTACCGGGCAGCCTTCCATACATCCCGGATTGGCACAGTCAAGGCAACGCTTAGCTTCAGTGACAGCTTGCTCAGCTGTTAATCCTTGATTCACCTCTTCTTTACGACTATGTGAACGATATTCGGGATCAAGCTCATTCATTTCAACACGAGGAATAGCAGTGCGTTCTTTCGCTTTCATTGATTTACGCAATTCCTGTCTCCATGCAGCATTACGGCTTTTTTCGTCTATTTCTTTGGTGGCTTCGCATTCGGGTTCCAGCTTGTGCATTTCTTCACGTTCAATGTTTTTGAATGCACCCATACGTTTCAGCATTTCATCAAAGTCTACTTGGTGACCGTCAAACTCAGGACCATCTACACAAACAAACTTAGTTTTTCCTCCAACAGTGATACGGCAAGCACCACACATACCTGTACCGTCTACCATGATTGTATTCAATGATACTTCAGTTGGAATTTCATATTTCTTAGTAAGCAAACAAACGAATTTCATCATGATGGCAGGGCCGATAGCGAAGCATTTATCTACTTTTTCGCGTTTGATTACTTCTTCCACGCCTTCTGTAACCAGACCTTTACGACCGTAAGAGCCGTCATCAGTCATGATAATTACTTCGTCAGAACTTTCGCGCATTTCTTTTTCCAAGATAATGAGGTCTTTATTGCGACCTGCCAATACAGTAATTACCCTATTTCCGGCAGCTTTCAAGGCTTGTACGATAGGAAGCATAGGAGCAACGCCTACACCACCACCGGCACAAACTACAGTTCCGAAGTTTTTAATGTGGGTAGCTTGTCCTAGCGGACCTACTACATCTGTTATATAATCACCTTCGTTTAATTCACAAAGACGGGTAGAGGAGAGGCCGACTTCCTGTACTACCAAAGTGATAGTACCCTTTTTTATATCAGAACCGGCAATAGTTAAAGGCATACGCTCTCCTTTTTCACCCACACGCACGATCACGAAGTGTCCGGCCTTACGGGATTTGGCAATTAAAGGAGCTTCAATTACAAGTTTAAACACTTTTTCTGAAAAACGTTCTTTGCTAATAATTTTGTTCATTATATTATCTTTATTACGTAATTTCTTTCTTTTTGCTAAGATTTTGCAAAGATAAGGCTTATTTGTGAAAAACGAATAGCTTGGTTACTAAAACTGCAAGTGTCTTTTTATTTATGCACTGTTTTTAGTATCCAGTCAGCTATATCTTTCAGTACTTCTTCGCTGAAAGTTTCCTCTATTTCGATGTATTCATCCATTTGTCCTGTCTGGCAATGCTGAAAGAGATGGTTTTAGTTAGGATGTGCTTTGGTTGTAACAAGAAGAAAAAAACTTATAAAGGGTAAAAGCTAGCCAAGAAGCAGTATAATCGCTTATTCCTATGGAGGAAAGCTTTAATAACTTCTAGGATAGCTTTTTTATGGATGATTTCGAATTAATCGATAATATCGAAACCGCAGTATGGAACCAATGCTTTCGGAATCTTGATGCCTTCCGGAGTCTGATTATTTTCTAGTAAGGCAGCAACGATGCGGGGTAATGCTAGTGCTGATCCGTTCAATGTATGGCAAAGTTCAGTTTTCTTTTCTGCACTACGGTAACGACATTTCAGACGATTAGCCTGATATGTATCGAAGTTGGAAACAGAACTAACTTCCAGCCAACGTTTTTGTGCTTCAGAATATACTTCGAAGTCAAAACAGAGAGCAGCTGTAAAGCTCATGTCACCACCACAAAGACGGAGAATGCGATAGGGGAGTTCTAGCTTCTGCAATAAACCTTCTACATGATTCAACATTTCCTGATGAGATTGTTTAGAGTGTTCCGGTTTGTCGATACGTACCAATTCCACTTTAGAGAATTCATGCAAACGATTCAACCCACGTACATCTTTGCCATAAGAGCCGGCTTCGCGGCGGAAACATTGAGTATAAGCACAGTTCATGATTGGCAATTGTTTCTCTTCCAAAATTACATCACGGTAAATGTTGGTAACAGGAACTTCTGCTGTAGGAATCAGATATAAATCATCTACTTCGCAATGATACATTTGTCCTTCTTTGTCAGGAAGCTGCCCTGTACCATAACCGGAAGCTGCATTAACCACAGTCGGTGGCATAATTTCAGTATATCCTGATTTACGGGCTTCGTCCAAAAAGAAATTAATGAGTGCACGTTGAAGTTGGGCACCTTTACCTTTATATACAGGAAAACCGGCACCAGTGATTTTAACACCCAAATCAAAATCAATCAAATCATATTTTTTTGCTAATTCCCAATGAGGAAGTGCGTCTTTAGGAAGTTCAGTTTCCATTCCACCCATTTTCTCCACAACGTTATCTTCGGCACCTACACCTTCAGGTACACTATCATAAGGTATGTTAGGAATAGTATAAAGTAAGTTCTGCATATCAGTGGCAGCTTCTGTCATTGTAGCATCCAATTCTTTATTGATATCTTTCAATTCGGCAACACGGGCGCGGGCTGTTTCGGCTTCTTCTTTCTTACCTTCTTTCATTAGTTGTCCGATAGTACGTGAAAGGGAATTAACCTCTGCCAGATTCTTATCTAATTGGTTTTGTGAGTTACGTCTCTTGTCATTGAAAGCGATAACCTGATCGATCGTTTCTTTAGCATTCTTGAAATGCTTTTTTTCCAGTCCGCGGAGTACCGCCTCTGTGTTTTCTGTAATTTGTTTAATAGTAAGCATATCTATATACTTTTTTGAACTTTCTTTGTTTCGAGTTACAAAGATAGAGCAAAAAAAGATATGTAGGCATAGTTATTATACATTTTACGTATAATAATTGCCGTAAAATCTAAGAATATATGCTTTTTTATCCATAAAGTGAATATTTGTCTTCATCTGTCATCTAAATATATCTTTTGATAAAAGTGATATATTACTTACAAAATATTATCTTTGGGACCTGATTAACGAAAATGTCATGACGTTCTTTGGAGAATGATCTTGTTATCAACGTATTCATCAAATACATTATAAAACTATATATTATGAGACAAAATGTCATTACTTGTTTTATCTTTTGCCTCTTGCTTTTATCTGGAGGCGTTTTCAATGTAAAGGCACAAAACTTGGAAAAGTTTACATTGCCTACACCTTGGACAGCGGAAGCATTAGCTGCTGAAGTTCCTTTCCCGGAATATCCTCGTCCACAGATGGTGCGTTACAAGTGGTTGAATTTGAATGGAATGTGGGACTATATGGGTGGTAAAAAAATATCTGATCCCGTTACTGCTACTATCCCTCCTGTCTTTCCTGCTAACACAGAAAAAATACGTGTACCGTTTCCTCCTGAAGCAGAACTATCCGGTATAGCTCGTAAAGGGGATACTTGCTTGTGGTATAGACGTAGTTTTGTTGTTCCGAAAGAATGGAAAGGCAAGAATGTGCTATTGAATTTTGGTGCGGTGGACCGTATCTCGTCAGTGTTTGTAAATGGCAAGAAAGTTGGAACTCATACGGGAGGTTATGATGCTTTTAGTTTTGATATCACTGATTACTTGAAATCGGGCGAAAATATTCTCGTAGTAGGTGCTTACGACCCGAATGATGGTCGGGCTGCTTCGGGAAAGAATGGACCTCGTGGTGATTATGTTTATACTTCCGGTATTTGGCAGACGGTTTGGCTTGAACCGGTAGAGAAACAATATATTTCTCAAATCAAGCTTGTTCCTGATGTGAAGAATAATCGTTTGGAAGTAGTAGCCTATAGTGATAATCCGGGATTGACTGTGACCGCAATTGCCAGTAACGGTACTTCGGAAGTAGCAAAATCAAATGGAAGTTCTAATACCAGTTTTTATCTGCCTATTCAGAATCCTCGTTTGTGGAGTCCCGATGATCCTTTTCTGTACGAATTGAAATTGCAGTTGAAAGACCGGAAAGGGAAGATAATAGATGAAATATCTTCTTATTTTGGCATGCGCTCGGTTACTATGGGTAAGGTAGATGGTGTGCTTCGTCCTTTGTTGAATGGAGAATTTGTTTTCCACATCGGTCTTTTGGATCAAGGTTATTGGCCTGACGGTGCATTTACAGCTCCTACAGAACAGGCTTTGCTTTATGATATCGAGTTGGCTAAACGCGCAGGATTTAATGTGATTCGTAAACATATTAAGGTTGAACCTCAACGCTGGTATTATCATTGTGATCGACTTGGTTTGATGGTTTGGCAAGATATGCCTAACCTTTGGGAGCCTGATGATGCAGATTCTGTAGCTGTTCGCAAACAGTTTCGTGATGAATTGAAGGTGATGATTGACCAGCATGTTAGTTCACCGTCTATCGTAATGTGGGTTCCATTTAATGAGAACTGGGGAGCTTTTGAAGCAACTGACATTACTGACTGGGTGAAGAAATATGATTCCAGCCGTCTGGTAAATGGAATGTCTGGATACAACTATGCTCCTGGATATCGTAAGGCATATGGAGATCCCGGTAATGGTGATTTTGTAGATATGCATCATTATGGTAAGATAGAACCTCAAGCAATGCCTCGGCCAAATGATAAGAGGGGTGCTTCCCTTGGAGAATTCGGAGGAAAAGGTTTATTTGTACGTGGACACATGTGGCCTGTACGCAATGATGCTTATGAAATGATGCTAAATAAAGATCAACTAACAGATACTTATGTGCTGATGGCTACTGAATTGGAGCAGATGATTAAGTATTTCGGATTGAGTACAGCTATTTATACACAGACTACGGATGTGGAACATGAGATTAATGGCTTAGTTACTTATGACCGGAAGGTAGAAAAAATGGATCTTGATAAAGTGAAACATATTAATCAGGAAGTGATAAAAAGTACACGAAAGAAGCAATAAGGAATAATCTTTCTAAGATGTGCCGGAATCTTATTCCGAGGAATTTCCTTTTAATATAATTATCATTTTGAAACCAAAAGGGGATGTAATCACCGAGATTACATCCCCTTTCTATTTAGAGTGGATAACATCTTTTTAAGATGGAGGGAGTTGGTACTGGTATAGATAATCGTCTTCTACGTTTTTATCGCAAGCATATACGATATTGTTTGCTTCATCAATGACGATATCACTGATATATCTACCTAAATTGATTGTTTTTAGATTTTCACCATCTAAATTATAGATTTCCAGTAAACTTCTAGCATTTGATAAATTTCGTACTTGGGTTCCTTGATAGAGTGCATATATTGTGTTTTTCCCACAAATTATATCAGAGTAATAGTAAACCATTTCGTCATCCAGATCTCTATTATATAAATCGTTTTGGACCTTGTTATCTCCAATTATGAATTTTAAGTTGAAGCCAAGGGGAGAGATCTGAAAAACTTCCAAGCGATTAATATATCTGTAAGTAATAGTCATATAGTTATCACTTACTGAAAACTTGAGGCTGTAATTTAAATTGTGTCAGCAAAGAAAACAAATAAAGTATTAACTTTGCTAACACAGTTTAAATTACAGTCTCTCCCCCAAAACAAGAAAGGAGATGTAACCAAATCAGTTACATCTCCTTTTCTTAAATATTTTTAGTTGTACGGTTATGCCTCAGACGCAGGGATAATAGAAACATATCTTCTATCTTCCTTACCTACTTTGAAACTTACTGTACCATCTACTAAAGCGAAAAGAGTGTGGTCTCTACCCATACCGATGTTTTCACCCGGATGGAATTCTGTACCTCTTTGACGAATGATAATGTTACCTGCTTTGCAAGCTTCGCCACCAAATATCTTAACGCCTAATCTTTTACTTTGTGATTCGCGGCCGTTCTTAGAACTACCGACACCTTTTTTATGTGCCATTTCTTCTTACTTTTAAAATTGATTAAGCTACTACTTCTGTGATTGTTAACTCAGTGAACTGCTGACGATGACCGTTCAGTTTTCTGTGACCTTTTCTTCTTTTCTTGTGGAAAATAAGAACTTTGTCACCTTTAACCAAGCTAGAAATAACCTGGCAAACAACTTTAGCGCCTTCTACTACAGGAGCACCTACTGTGACATTTCCGTCTTTGTCTACCAAAAGAACTTTTTCAAACTCTACAGTTGAACCGTTTTCTGCACCTTCAATGTGGTGAACGAACAACTTCTGACCAGCTTCTGCTTTAAATTGCTGACCGTTGATTTCTACAATTGCGTACATCTTATAATAAATGTATAAGTTAGCTCCGGCGGGTGGTCTTTAATTACTTAAAGATCTCTTTGTCGAACCCGTTGCGGAATAATCGGGCACAAAAGTACTATTTTTATTTGTTTGTGACAAATATTTCGTTGCTTTTTTCTTTGTAATCTTTCTAACCTTTGTACACTCTTTATCATTTCATTGGCACAGTTGTGCCAAAGGCTTGGCACTGTCGTGCCACTTCATTGGCAAGGTTCTGCCACTGCGGTGGCAGAGATATTAATTTAGTAACTCTGCCAAAGAGTTCATAATGATTCGGTGAGGGTATGCTTTGAGTTCGTTGGCGGTAGTCATTCCATTGAGAACTCCGGCAAAATCTACTCCGGCATTTTGGGCTGTTTCGGCATCTACAGTGCTGTCTCCCACATATAAAGTTTCATTTTGAGTACTTTTTAGATGTTCTAATGCAAACTGTACTCCTTCGGCTGACGGTTTTGCCGCTTTTACATCTTCTCCACCGACAACAATGTCAAAAAAATCCTCCGGAAGATAATTATTCAGATAATCCAGTATCCGGAAACGATATTTAGTAGAAATGATTCCGATACGTGCTCCCCGTTTTTTAAGTTCTTTCAGAGTGGGCAACGTTTCGGGAAAAAGAATAGTGTTGGCATTCATATGTATATCTGCTTCTTTTCTGTATTCCAGTCGAAAAGCAGTTAGTTGTTCGGGATCTGTAATGCCGGTGAGGATACTAAAAGACTCTTCCAACGTTTTACCGATTGTTCGTTTGATGGCTTCGTCGGTTACATCAGTGTACTGATGACGGGTAAGTACTATTCTGAAACAGGTGACAATGCCATGTGATGAATCGGCTAACGTATAGTCAAAGTCGAATAAATAGGTTTTATAGTCCATTGGAAAACTTTTCTGCAAAAGTACTAAAATCCTATTTCTATTTTACAGGTTCAACCGTATATCCTTGTTTTTTCAGTAAGTTTAGCACTCCTTTTTTACCCGGAAGATGTAAAGCACCGACAGCTACGAAAGTTGGAGCAGTTTTCATAATATTGGGTAATTTCTTTGCCCATGCCTGATTGCGGTTGTAAATCATGGCATCGTCTTCGCCGGGGAGTGGATCACATTGATCTCCTTTGCGCTCCTCACTGAGACTGAGCATAGAAGTCAGATCTTGTTTTGAATAGGCATCTGTCACCTTTTTCAAAATATCTATTGATTCATCCATATTATTAAGTACACACATTAATAACTGTGCCTGGCGTTTTAATGAAGTACCATTAAATAGCAAGTTAAATTGGAAGTCTACTGTTTCTAAGCCTCCTACCTTTTTACCCTTTTGAATAGCTAGGTTTTGAAAATAGGTATCGAGTTGTTCTTGTGGATTAAAGTTCTGGATGTGTTTTATATAGGCTATTACTATTATATTATTTTGTATAGCGGATGGCTTTAGTTTAGGTACCAGTGTTAAGTCCATCATCAGGTATTCCTTGCAAAATTTGTTAGCTGTTTCAAAATCAGCAGCTGAAAGGAGTGACATTAACGTTGTATCACTTTCGGTCATCATCATCTTTTGCATTCTCTGCATAGCGGCAGGTGTTTGTGTATCTGATATTTTCAATTCTCCGTATACTTGCAGCGTTTCGTCTAATGCTTTTTGTAGACCGGCAATGCTATCTTTGATGCTGAGTGGAGCTAAATGATGTGTACCTATTATATAGGAAGGTTTTTCAAGGTCGTTTCCTGATATTTTCCATAACAGTTGTGCATTTGCACTAAGCGATATGCATATCAAGATAACTGCTGCAATGAATGATTTCATGACTCTTACTGTTTAAAAGTTGATGATTATTGTATCCTTCCACCGGATATCCAATGTTTGGTATAGTAATCTTCATTTAGATTACTGACTATAACTCCTTTACTGGTGCTGGCATGGATGAATTTCCCGTTTTTTAGATAAATTCCCACGTGAGCCACTTTTTTTCCGGAGTTTCTGCTGGTAAAGAATACGAGATCACCTTCTCTGAGATTCCGTTTGTTGACTTTATTACTTTTCTTTTTCAAGTCTTCCGTCTTTCGTGGAAGTTGGGTACGATAGACTTTCCGGTAGACTTGATAAGTAAGTCCTGAACAATCTGTCCCTCTTTTTGAATCTCCACCGCTACGATAGGGAACACCTATCCAGTCGGCCGATTCCATATAAAGTTTATGATTATCTTCAAGATTAATATCAACTCCTAAACGGATAGAGGCCTTTGCTAATGCTTTATAATCCAGACGAGGGGCGGAAGTACGGCAAGAACTAAAACTTATGATCAGTCCTAATAGTAAAATGGATTGTAAAAAGAGTTTTTTCATGGTTTCTCGCTGTTAATCGGGGTTATTCTTTTATGTTGAAATAATCTTCTAACTCCTGTTCGGCAGAATTGTTTTCATTAATGATATCTTTTATAATAATACCATTTTCCTGTAAAGCAATGCGTGGACATACGTCTATAATATGGTTTAGATTATGGCTGGAGATAATAACAGTAGCTTGATGTTCCTCATTATATTTTTTGAGTAAATGCTTGATGACAGATTGCGAACTAGGATCGAGGAAATTGAATGGTTCATCTAAAATCAGCAATTGCGGGTGATGAAGCATGGCAGCGATAATACCGATTTTTTGTTTATTACCGGCCGAATAGTTACGAATATACTTTTTTTGCCCGATTATTTCTCCGCTCATGAAACGCTCGAAAGGGAGGAGTCGCTCATTTACTTCTTCTTTGTTCAATCCATATACTTTACCGATGAAATAAAAATATTCTTCCGGAGTAAGATAATCAATCAGGAAACTATAATCGATAAAAGCTCCGGTGAAGTTTTTCCAGTCTTCGCTTTGACTGACGTCAATACCATTGATGATCACTTTTCCTTTGTCTGCTTTCAATAAATCCAGCATTAACCGGAAAAGTGTTGTTTTACCGGCACCATTATTTCCTACCAGACCAAGCATATCACCTTGATTAAGCTCGTAATGTTCTATATCAATAGCTACCTTTGAACCAAAGTTCTTTTTAAGATTATCAATGTTAATCACGGTTTTCAGTATTTTAGGGGTTATTGTTTCATGTATATTTATTGGCGGCTGTTTCTGAAACCTTCCATATTTTCATATCGGTGTTTCATAAAGCGCTGATATATGTTTCTTATCCAGTATGGTGAAGACAAGATGAATCCCAGCCCAATTATTAAAAGTGTGATATGAGCTATTGTTTCTCCAAATAATGCATTCAATGCACTATATAAAAGTAGGGGAACTCCAAAAGCACATAAACTAATGATTATCTGAATACCGCCGTTGCTCTGGCGAGTGGTCACTTTTTCGTTCAGTGGAATCGTTTGTTTGTTGTAAACAACTAACTGTAGATTACAAAAATAGATGAATCCTATTGTATAGAAAAACCAGGAGAAAGCTCCCAGTAAAGTCAATTTGTTCATTATGATAGCTGGAATCATCAATGTGAATGGTATAATTTCTCCTATGCTATACACATAATATTTAGCTCTCAATAGACTTAGGATAGATCCTTTACGGGACATCATTCCATCCAGATAGTTTCCTTCAAATGACATCGTTCGTATAAGAATGATCATTCCAAATACACTGAAATTGTATATGGCAATGAAGGTGGGCATAAAACCTCCATCATAAAGGTTTGAAAAGCTTAGTACACAGCTAAACATAATAATTAAAACGAAAGTGTTACGTAACAAACCTTTGCAGCTGCGATTGCGTAAAAGCATTTTTAATTCTAGTCGCATATATTCTCCCACTTCCCCATAACGCTCGAAGAACTTATAGTCGGAGACATGTTTAATTTTTGAATCGTTTGTTTTTGCCAGTTCAGCATAGATGAGACCGGAAATGACTCTGCGGTTAATCCACCATAAAATAGCTATAATAAGTATCGTACCCAGAAAATAAAGGATATTCCCTTCCATATATCCATCTCCCAAATCTATCAGAAAAGAAGATACCGGACTATCGGGAATAATAAGTAGAAAAGTGATCCCGCCATAAAAAGCGACAGGAAGCAATATCCACCAAATACGTTCATTGATAAGTGTGCGGCAAAGCAAATACCAGTAGTTGTTTATAAGAATAATGAGCCAGATACCTATAAGATAGCTGATAACACCTAAAACACCAAAGAATTTTGTAATTGTGAGGAAGGAAAAAGGGACAAAGAGAAACAACCAGAATAGATTGAATAAGCTTAGTCCGGAACGTAAAAGTAAAAAATCGATGATACGTTTTTTTTTAACCGGCAACAGGAGGTAAGGTTTTACCTCCTGGGTCGGTGTTTTTTGAAACGGAATACGCAACAGGAAATCCAGTGCCAGAATAAAAATCAGGGCGATGCCGTTCATTACATGATATGGTTCCCAATTGGGAACCATATTTGTAAACGAAGAGGCAAGTATTGTACCGAAGAATATCAAGTAACCGGCCCAACCGGCCGCCATTACATAGCTGATAATTTTACCCGCTAAATTCTCCTCATACATCGGATGTCGCCTGGCAGCAAGCCGTCCATGTCTGCGTAATTCGTTAAATATTATCATACAGTTGATCGTTGAAGAATATTATTTATCTGCTTTCTTAATATCTTCTTCAGGTACAGTCATAGTGACTTGAATTTCATTCTTCTGCTTCAGCAATTTGTCAAGGAATACCTTTACATCTTTTGCTGTCATGTTGTTAATCAACTCTTCATACCCTTTTGTTGAATCAATGCCACTGTAGAAATATGCATTCAAGTTACTTAGCCAATAGCTGTTTTCTTTTTGTGCATCTTTGTAATTCTTCAGCATATATTCTTTGATCTTTTGCATGTGTTCTTCAGACGGGCCTTCTTTAGCCATTTTTTGAAGCTGCTCGGTTACGATACTTGCCAATTTGGCTTTCTTAACCGGATCAGGATCAGTCTGGAATACAATCTGCAAAGTAAGCTCTTCCTTCGGATACTGGCTAAGACTACCATTGCAATTTACACCGTATGTACCACCTTCTTTTTCACGGATTTCGGCTGTGTAAACCATATCCAATGCTTGTTCAAGGAAGCTGAGAGTTATGTTGTTACGCAAGTCATATTTGCATTTTCCGCTGAATAGGAACATGATAGTTGCCATTGGAGTTTCCTGTTTCTTAGCAAACTCTTTCTTGTAGTTTCCTTTACGGATATTCATCTTCGTATCTTTGAAAGTCTCTTTGCGATTGATAGCAGGTAGACCTCCCAGATATTTAGCAATTAAAGGTTTAACTTCTTCGATATTGATATTACCTACAAAATAGAATTTGAAGTCGCTTGCATCTTTGAAGCGGTCCATATACATTTCGATGATACGATCGTAATTGATATTGTCAACCATTTCTTCTTTTAGATCCAACATACGAGGATGGTTACCATATAGAATATGAGATACGGTATCCTGGAATGCTTTCATCGGATTGGCATCTTTATTTTGTAAAGCAGCTTTTAGACGATTCTTGTATGATTCGAATGCTTCGTTATCCTTGCGTGGAGCAGTGAAAGACAAATAAGTCAGTTGCATCATTGTTTCAAAGTCTCTTGGAGGGCAGCTTCCTGAAACAGATTCTGTCAATGAACTTACTGATGTACCTACAGAAGCGCGTTTACCTGCAAGAGCTTTGCTCAATTCAACTTTATTGAAGTTGCCGAGACCGCCTACTGTTGCTACGCTGTTAATCTGAGAGATATCCAGAATTTCATTATCCGGGAATAAGCTGGTACCACCGAAGCTAATGCCTTGCATTAAGATTTGGTCAGCTTTAAAATCTGTCGGTTTGATATATACAGTCACACCATTAGAAAGTACTAATTTAGTTGATCCATAGATTTCTCCACTATTTTCAGAAACAATTGTTCCACCTTTTGGCTCTTCTGAAAGCAAAGGCTCAGTAGAAACTTTATCCTCATACGCTTTAACATCGAGTGTTTTAGTTTCTTTCAACCATGTAGCAATTTCTTCTTTAGTTGGATATTTCATACCTTCTTTTTCAGGACCTGCCATCATAACTACCTGATTGTTATCAGTGAGCAGCTGTCCCATGATTTGGTTGATATATTCAACTGTAATTTGTGGAGCTAATTGTTTGATGATCGCACATTCAGCTTCAAGACCCGGGATTGGTTCATTGTCGAGGAAGCTGTTAACATATTCGTCTACAAAACCACCGCTCTTTCTCTTATCACGTTCATTATAAGCTGTCTCGATAGCTTGCAGGTAATTAGCGCGTGCACGTTCGTACTCTGTTGCAGTAAATCCGAAACGACGTGCGCGTTCAGCTTCTTGCAGTACAGTCTTCATAGCCAGCTCAATACCGTCCAATTTGCTGCTACCACTCAAAGTGAAGGCTTCTTTGGTTTTGGCAAGGAAGAAGTTGCCATAACCGGCATTTGCGCTTGTGAAAGGAGGTTCAGCTGTTTGGATCAGTTCTGCCAAACGAGTGTTCAACATGGTGATTGCCATATTCAACATATACTGAGTTGCATAATAATTGACAGTATTCTTTATTGAATCCGGAGTGGCTTCATGTTTGTAGAAGATGTTGAAAGAAGGAGTTTTCACTTCTTTATCCGTACCAATATAGATCAGAGGTTCCTGGTTGTCTGGTACCGGATAATAGATGCGTTCTGCCGGGCTTGTCGGAGCTTTTACATCGGCGAACACCTTCTTCAATTTAGCTTCGATATCGTCTACATTAATGTCACCTACAATTACAATTCCTTGTAAATCAGGGCGATACCATTTTGCGTAATATTCGCGAATGTCCTGATAAGGGAAGTTATTAATAACATCGATGCTTCCGATAGGCATACAATCGGAATATTTAGAATCTGGGAACAAGGTAGGCAGAGCATCAGTCATGATACGTTGCATTCCACTGTTACGGCTTCTCCATTCTTCACGAATCACACCACGTTCTTTGTCGATTTCTTTGTCGAGCAATTTGATAGCGCTTGACCAGTCGTGCAGAATAAGCAGACAAGAGTCTACTACATTTATATTTTCAGTAGGAACATTACTGATGTTGTAAACTGTTTGATCAACGCTGGTGTATGCATTCAGGTTAGTGCCGAATTTAATACCTTTGGTTTCACACCAAGGGATGATACCTAATCCATTTTCATCACCCGGGAAATTTTTAGTTCCGTTAAAAGCCATATGTTCCAGAAAGTGGGCCAAACCACGTTGCTGTGGTTCTTCAAGAATAGAACCTACTTTTTGTGCGATGTAGAATTCCGCACGTTTTTCCGGGAGTGCGTTGTGACGAATGTAATAAGTAAGCCCGTTGTCCAGTTTACCAATGCGGACATCTTTGTCCACAGGTAGCGTTTGCATGGGCTGTGCAAACACGAATTGGAAATTGCAGCATATCGTTAAGACTGCAATAAATAATCCACGTAATAAATGTTTCATGTTTTATATTTAATTAAAAAAAATATTCTTGTTCTATTAGTTTCGCTAGTCATATATGTTAAACCAATAATGTATTATTCTTTATGATAACTTATTTTATTCCGGTTTATCTTATTCCGAGCTTGATCATTAAAACCTTTAACTGATTTCTCTGTTCGATCAAATTTCTAACAATGTCTGTAACATCTTAAGACTGATCGTAAATGTCTCATCGCTTGATATATATTATTTGACAGCTTCCCGTATTCTTACTAGTTTAGTCAATAATCCTTCTAATAAGTCCAGTTTCAGCATATTAGCCCCATCACTTTTGGCTACTGCCGGGTTTTCGTGAGTTTCAATAAATAGTCCGTCGGCGCCTACGGCAATACCTGCTTTTGCAACAGTTTCAATCAGTTGTGGCATTCCGCCTGTCACACCATTGGTCTGATTCGGTTGTTGTAATGAGTGAGTAACATCCAATATTACAGGATAACCGAATGATTGCATTTCAGGAATACCACGATAATCAATTACTAAATCCTGATAACCGAAAGTCGTACCACGTTCAGTCAGCATCACATTTTTGTTTCCAGCTTCCACCACTTTATCTGCTGCAAATTGCATAGCGATAGGAGAGAGGAACTGTCCTTTTTTGATATTTATAATTTTCCCGGTTTTTGCAGCTGCAATCAGAAGATCGGTTTGACGGCAAAGAAATGCTGGAATCTGGAGTATGTCTACATATTCTGCGGCCATTTCTGCTTCGTCGGCTGCATGAATGTCTGTTACGGTAGGAACACCAAAAGTATCATGTACCTTTTTCAATATTTTGAGTGCTTTCTCATCACCGATACCCATAAAAGAATCCATACGTGAACGGTTTGCTTTGCGGTAAGAACCTTTGAAAACATAAGGAATCTTCAGAGATTCAGTGATTTTGACTACACGTTCTGCAATACGCATTGCCATATCTTCGCCTTCTATCACACATGGACCTGCCAGCAGAAAGAAATTATTGGCAGGATTGTTTTTAAGTTCTATCATTTTAGTATTTACAAATTACGAGTTACAAAATTACAGTCTTTTTAATTAATAGGATTAAACAGATAGGTTCATTTTACTCTATTTATCGCTTATTTAGGAATAATCAGTGTTGTCTTCTCTAAAAGCACACCTATTTCTAACGGGAAATGTTTTGGTAAAAGACGACCATCTAAATCTACGGAAGCATTTTGTGCACGTAGCACTTTAACTTTCCGTGTCCGGTAACTTTTCACCGTCTTATGATTCAAAATTCTTCCTTGAATCAACATCCAAAGCCCGGAAATGATTTGCAGAAATTCCGGCCGATAGATGACAGATACATCCAACCAGCCGTTATAGGGTACAGCACTTGGTGTTTGTCCCCAACCCCATGCACTACCTACACAGACAGTCATGATACGCCCGCGGATATGTTCGTCATTGATCCGAAGATGCATACGATAGAGTTTCCGTTCAAATATCAATGAAAATAGTGCAGCTAAGTATGATAAAAATTTAACTCCCCAGAAACGTTTGGTCTGATCGGTGATTTTTACGATTCGTGCACCTAGACCAATATTGACAGCATTAAGGAAATAGCGACGTTGATGATCTTGCCCATCATAGTAAGAGCAATACCCCACGTCTATTTTTTTGAGACGATGATTGATAATACAATCTACAGCTGTTTTATATTCGGTAGTAAGTCCCCAGTATTTGGCAAAGTCATTTCCAATTCCATTCGGAATAATACCAAGAGCGATATTATCCTTATCTTCAGCATCAGAGAGCATAATCCCATTGATAGCATCATTCAGCGCACCATCACCACCTACAATAACAATTGTACGATAACCATTATTAGCAAGAATTTTGGATAGACGTTCCACTGAACCGAAACCTTCGGATTGTACATAGTCATAATCGACACCTTTGCCGTCCATATACTCCTTGATCTCTTTCCATCGTTTCTGTACCTTGCGGGTACCGGCTTTAGGGTTGTAAATAACTCCCCATTTTCCTGGTTCTACACTCATATAAAACTAATAAATATGCGACAAAGATACTAAAACTCTTGCAGTTTATCTAATACAAATGCTAACTTTTCTTCCATAGGTAGCTCAGCACTAATCCAATGGATGGTAAATCCTCTCCGTTCCATACCACGAAACCAGGTCATCTGACGCTTGGCAAACTGATGAATAGCTGTTTCCAAACCTGTGAACATCTCTTCATAAGTTAGTTTTCCTATGACATATAATGTCAGGTATTTATATTCCAAACCGTAATAAATGAGATCGTCCGGAGTGGTCCCCTGCGCGATTAAATGCCGTACTTCATCCACCATCCCTTCATCCAATCGTTGCTTTAAACGGCGGGTAATCTTCTCGCGTCTCAGTTCCCGATCGATGTCTACACCAATAATAAGGCTGTTTAGCTTTGGAAATTCCCGTTCAGGGACTGGATGTGCCATATAATACTCTTCAATTTCTATGGCGCGTATAGCACGTTTTACGGTATCTACATCCGTAGAGTTGTGCAGAGTCTTATATTGGCTTAACATACTGGTCAATTCTTCAAGAGAATAATTAGCTAGGCGGGCACGTAATTCCGGGTCCTCAGGTACAGGCAGTAGCTTATAACCTTTCAGTACAGCTTCAAGATACATACCTGTTCCTCCACATAAAACGGGGAGACAGCCTTTTTGTTTGATAGAATCGTAAGAAATCAGGAAATCCCGTTGATATTCGAACACATTGTATTTATATCCGGGATCGGCAATATCGATCAGGTGATATGGAATAGTATGTCCGTTAATCGTGTAATCGGCCAAGTCCTTTCCGGTACCAAGATCCATACCTCGATAAATCTGACGGGAGTCGGCACTGATAATTTCTGTATTTAATTTGTGAGCCAAAGCGGTAGCAAATGGTGTCTTGCCCGAAGCGGTAGGTCCGAGTATGGCAATTAAATCATAGTCCGGCATAGTTTCATTCTTTAAAATGTCGGGCAAAAATACGAAATTATCTGATATAGAGGCGTTCCTGTATCTATGTTTTTAGGTTATTTATTAATCGTTTGTTGTACACGGTAAACTTTTCCATTTTTATCCACTCCTTCAATGGTGATAGTCTGAGGAGCTTTGCTATCTGCTGTATAGTATTCTATTGTAGCTTTCCCTTCGTTATCGAATTGTAAAGATGGATTCCAGTAAATGGTGGTTCGTAAATCTGATTTCGCGAGGTCCGCTTTTTCAGGAAAGGCGTAAGTCGGATGGTAGAATTCTACAGTATCACAATATCCTAATGGGGTATAGGTTGCAATTCCTGGTACTGGTTTTCTAGGAATGTCTTTCGGGTCTTTTAATGTGATGACGATGGCACCTGCTGCAGCACGAGGACCCAAAATCATTGTATCTGTCTCACGAAGAAGGCTTATGCTCGATATGTTATCCGCAAAAATATCTTTTAATAAGTAATCATCATTGTCATAAATGATATCATTAATAACGATTGCCGGTTGATCGGCATTATTGCGGATATGTAATTCACTTCCATTTGAAACGGTAACTCCCGGAAGATTGATGGCAATATCGTAAGCCGTTCGTCCTGCATATTGTTTTAGTCTGTCTCCTTCAAGAGTATAGGTATTGATACCGCCTGTATAAATACTTTTGGAACTGGCTTTTTCACGCCTGGCAGTTACAAGAACTTCTTTGAGGTTATAAACGCGCATACCTCCCTCCATGTAATATTGGTCACGAGTGTTGAGCAGATAATCCTGCATTAAAGTAGGCATTCCATTGTAGAACGGACTCTTATGATATATCTTTGGATATTGGAGTGTATCCATCTCGATTTCAACTCCGGGAAATCCTTTTTGGGTACGTGCTTGGACAACAAACGTAGTACTGTCTTTGAATGAGGTGTTGATAACAAACTCTCCCTTTTCGTCAGTAATGGTTGTTGCAAATATGTTTTCTTTGGGTGCTAAAGCGTAAATAGGTCCCTTTTTTACATTATTGCCAAAGAAACCCCTGATTCGGCCACTAATTGTTTGTCCCTGTTCTATATAATTCTTGAAATTTAATGAAGGAGGGATAACGAGATTTTTGAGAAGATGTCTTCTCCATCCATGTGTCATCATCAAGAAGTCCAATGCACGAAGTGTTTTAAAATCTTGGTTAAGGAAATAATATCCAGGATTTTCTACATATCCTTTCAAATCAGAAGTTAGCAGGAGATTTGATAAAATATTATCGGCAAGAGAATCGGGTTGAACTTTCTGTCGGTCTGTAATGCTAATAGAGAAACTACCAGCAATAGGATTGTTATTATAGTCTTTTCCTGAAATTTGCAGAGATACTTTTTCTTTTTTGCCATAAGAAGGTTTGTCAGCAACAATCTGCCATTGACCGGATTTTCTGTCGGGAACGAATATTAACCGTTCACTAAGAGTGTTTCCCCTTCCATCGATTAATAAAAAATGAGTAATTCCTTCCTGAAACAAACTATCATTCATTCTTCCGAAAGTATTGGGTGGATTGATCGGTTGTAAGATAGTAAGTTTTTCCCGGGTATGGGCAACTAAAAATAGTTTTTGAGGCCATTCAGTAGTTTTTGTTTTTTGAATCTCAAAACGTATGTCATCGCGACGATGTGTCATGGAAAGAGCAATACCTTTTTCTTCTACAGTCGGGAGATTAAAACGTTTCGTGATTCCGTCACTGCTCTTGATCATGGCATAATAAGCGTCCGGAACAATCGTACTCAATGTGAAAACTCCCATTCCATCATGCTCTGAACGGAAAGAGCTTAAGGTATCTCCTTTGGAATTAAAGAGAGTACCCTCCACTTCTTTGGAGAAACCATCTGATCCTTGTGCTTTAAAAGCTACATTTTGATGAGAAATGGCAAGCAAAGCACCCCCCTCCGGGAAGAATGTAACATCGAAATCCTTCCCAAAAACAGGTAGATAGAAAACTTTCTTATAAATGTATTCCGGATCATCAAACACTACTTCAAGACTGCGGTTAGCACTTGGTTTCAAGTCGGGAAGAGAAATCGATATCAGACCTTTTGAGTCTGTTTGTTTTTTCCCTTTATCTTTTACTTTTCCGTTTTCAATGTAACGATAACGAATATTGGTGTTAATGAAAGGTTCTTGTGTATTACTGCTGAATCTTATTTTTGCAGTATAATGCGTTTCGTCCTCCTTTTGGTATTCTATGGTTGAAATAATTGTATTGTCGATGGAATTTCCGATTTTCAGGTTACATGAATAGATGAAGTCAGGATCCTCATTCAACATCCAACTGCTATATCCTCGTAGATAATAATCTCCGGCTGGGAGAGTAGCGGGTAACGTAAAAGCATTATGAAATCCCAAAGAGTCACGTCGAACCTTTCTGCGTTCCAGAACAGAGTCAGAACGATTGATAAGTTCTGTAATGATGAAGTTGCTTTGAGAGTTATCTTGATGAGTAGTGGCATTTACAAGATATCCTTTAAACCATATTTTTTCTCCTGCTCCATAATAAGGTTTGTCCAAGTGTAGATATAACTTTTCATTTGGTATTTTTTCCCGAATATTGAAATTAGCGATAATCGTATCTTGCATTTCTTGTGCTGATAACGATGAGAAGCATAGCAACATTCCAAGAGCTATCTTTATACTGCTTCTTTTGGTCGAAAAGATGATTTTGCTTGTCATAGTGTATTTGTATTTTAATTTTTATGCATCCAGATTGAGATAACTTTTCGTCTGACTGCTAATATATTGATAATGGAAACAATAAGAAATAAGAAAATTCCCATGCCAATCGCTAACCATAAAGAACCGGTTTCCAATTGTGGGAAGAGTAAACGAATACTATCTATATAATAAGTACGTAACCAGGATACAATGCCGATAGATAATAAGAGTACAATGACGTTTAATCCTACTGTCAATATCTGATATGGTAAAGCAACCCTGTTAGGACTGTATCCGATTAACAACAAACTTTCCAGTTTGGTGGTGTTTTTTTGAAGTAACAAAAAGATACTTAACATTAGAATATAGAATGACAGGACACTGATAAATAATCCTACTCCTAATACAATACCAACGATCAGGCGAAGGAAATAAGTTGTTTTTCCAGCATCCAGTTTTCCGTCTTCTGTCTCGTAGCCTTTTTTTTGGAAATAGCTGGCGATGGCAGAGTCGGCAGGATTATTCACTTCGATAATCAAACGTGCCGGTTGTGCTTCTGTTTCCGGTGCAAATTTTTTGTTTGCCCAGTCCATAAATGATTGAGGTACTAAAATGGTATTTAAGCGGTTTGAAAAACCGACAATATTTCCTTTGTATTGTTCTATCTCTCCATTGCCGCGTAAGATGATGTTCATTTGGATGAGGCTCATCAATCCTTCCGAAATTTTGGGTAAGCTACGACTCTGGGCAAATCCGAAATTATATAGATTCAGATAATTGCGGGGAATAATAATTGGGATCTCTTGTGTCTCTTTATCGAAGTGCCATTTGTCGAGATTGATGTCTACAAATTCATCGGGTACTGATTCAAAGAACATTTCAGTTGAGAGGTTGATACCTGCTTCTTGCATTCCTAAACCTGCCGAAACTTTGAATTGTGAAGGAGTGAAAGCACCTATCGTTTTAGTGAACGATTGTTTTTTCATATCGGCAATCTCTTCAGGAGAGAAAGCATTACTTTTATTGGTAAAAGTACCAAGCGTACTCACTTTCTTTGTAGCAATAATGAAATCTTTTTTCATAAAACTATCTCCTTCTGTGAATACCGGAATGACATCTTTGTAGAATTGCACGCTGAGCAATACGATCATCATACCGAACAGATTGGCTAAAAAGAAACCGGCTAATTGACCGATACTTATATGTTGGCGGAGAAGTTTCCAGACAAGAGTGTTCATTTACAATCTTCTTATTTATGGTTTACATATACAGGGTTCATCAATCATTTTACTTTGGGAAGTGTGTTATAGTTGCAACACCCGATTGTAGGGCAATTCAATATGCTTTCCAATAGAGGTAACGATAACTCCGGCACTTTGCATTTCTGCTTCAGCAATGATGAGTTCGCCCATTATTCGGCTATTCTCATCATCAAGATGACTGATCGGCTCATCCAGAAAAATAAAGTCGAAAGGTTGGCAGAGTGCACGGATAAAGGCAACTCGTTGTTGTTGCCCAAAAGAAAGTTTCCCTGCTTTCACGTGCAGTTTATCAGTAATACCCAATCTCTCAAATAGTGATAAAATCTCTTTTTTCTTTTTATATCCCGTCAGGTTATTTTTTAATTGCACATTTTCAAGAGCAGTAAGTTCAGTAAAGATGCGTAAATCCTGAAAAAGCATACTCAATGAATGTTTTCTCAGGTGAACCCATTGATTCACAGAGTATGCTTTGATATTGGCATCATCGAAATTAATAATTCCTTGATAGTCGTTGCGATTGCCATAAATATAGCTACACAACGAAGATTTTCCGGTACCGGAAGCGGCCTCTATCAAGTACATCTCACCTTTCAAAAAGGTGAGATCTTGATGCCATACATCCGAAGTTACCGAATTACGGTCAGCAAACACTTGGGGCAGTGTTTGCTGGAGGTGAATACTATTCATACCGTTTATTTACAGATTATATGCCGGCAAATTGTTTGGCAAAATCTACTATTTGTTTAAGTGCATTAACATTTTTATCTTTCAGGCAAAGATCAACTTCGCTGACTTCACCCTCTGAGCTAGAAGACAAATAGGAAATCTGGGAAGCTAAATCAAAATATGTTTTAGCCTCTTTGCCTCCGAAGCCTGTTACCATTTTTACAATAGGCAGGTCCAGAATAGCTTCTACATTAACGGCCACAAACATATTCTTACCTTTCATGTCGGAAGCGTACGGAGTATCTTTGATAGACTTATCTTCTGCCTTACCAATATTCTTATAGAGCAGTTCGTCATTAGTGGCATACATAAATTTGTCTTTTACTCCGAAGAACACATTCATATTTTTCGTTTTGTAAACATACTCATTCTTACCTAATTCAATAATGTCTTCTCCCTTCTTTAATCCTAGATTCTGTTTGTTTTTATAGAGGGCTTCAAGAGCAGAACCATTTTTTACTTCTGCATAAGCTGCAAAAGTAGGCATGTTGGTCATAGTTACATTGATCAATCCACCAGAGATATCACCATTGAAGGAACTGAATAAATCTTTTATTTCAGCAGCTTTTGCGATAGATACTTGGTCACGAAATTCTGCATTCTCGTTGATTATATTATATATTGCTTCTCCATTGATTCCTGCATTGAGAAACATTAATGTAGATGCCGGGAAGTATTTTGTAAATGAGTTATTTGATTTTTTTAAAGCTTCCTGTTGCTTTTTAATCAGAGCTTTTACCTCATCATTTTCTGTATAATTCTCGGTCTTGAGCACAATGCGTCCTTTTTCAAAGCTCAATCCACCTAACACAATGATATCTTCCAGTTTAATATTTGGAGGAAGTGCTAAACTGACTGGTTCTCTGTATTTTTTGGGAGTAGCCATCATAGAAACGAAGAAATTGACATCGTTCTTTTGCTTCATTGCTTTCTGGAAAGCTCCGGATTTAACAATGCTGTTATCGGGAGTTTGTTTCATCAAGTTACCGATTGCTTTCTTTGCCTCTTCTGTTTGAGTATTTCCATTCACTGCAACAATCATAATTGTAGAATTATTGAAAGCAATCAGGCTGCCGTTCATGGTAGTAAACCTATAATCCTCAGTTTCTGTAATAGGTTGAATAAGTTGCTCTTTAAGCATTATATCTAAAGAAGAATTCAGGTCGTTTTCGTTATTTACTTTGGCTACCACTGTAGCATAAGGAAAAGTAGGAGAGGTAAATACATAGAATGGTGATCCCACGTCGATTCCCGATTCACTCGGAGCCTCTATCACTTTTTCCAGTTGCTGGAAAGTGGCTGCATTCATTCCGCTTTTTAATGCGTCCAGTACCTTTTGTTTAGCTGCTTCATTTTCTTTATCATCGAATCCGGCTTTGTTGATTAACGATTTCAAATCAATAGCTGCTACAGCCGAAGCATCAGAGGGTATTACGTTTGTATATTCCGATTGTTTGGAACATGCTGTGAGAAAAACAATCAATACTGCCAGTACTGAGAGTTGTGAAATCATTTTCTTTACCATACTATATTCTTTTAAAATGTTAAGCAATTATTGATTCATCAGATTCAGTGTGTGGCAAGCTACCAGTGCGGCTGTTTCTGTTCGAAGTCGTGATTTCCCGAGACTGATTGGGGTAAAGCCATGATTAATAGCTTTCCGGACTTCTTCTTCACTAAAGTCTCCCTCCGGACCAATCAGAACAAGAGCATCCTCTCCGGGATTCAATTTATTTTTCAAAAACGGTTTTTCTCCTTCATAACAATGGGCAATAAACTTTTGTCCTTGAAACTCCTGAGCAATAAACTTATCAAAGTCGATCATTTCATTGAGTTTGGGCAGACGAGCTTTAAGAGATTGCTTGATGGCGGAAACCAGAATCTTTTCAATGCGCTCTGTCTTAATCACTTTCCGTTCCGAAAACCGGCAATTAAGAAAAGTCAGTTCATCAAATCCTATTTCTGTCGCTTTTTCTACAAACCATTCGTTACGATCCATATTTTTGGTGGGTGCCATAGCAATATGTAAATGGCAGGGCCAAAGTGGTTCCTGAAAAATAGTTTCTTTTATGGTAACGAAACAACGTTTGTTCGTTGCTGCCGTGATTTCTGCTTTATAGAAAAATCCTTTTCCGTCTGTCAGAGTTATCTCATCTCCGGTATTCAGGCGCAAAACACGTGTACAGTGTTGAGCTTCCTCCTCTGGAAGTTCATTACTGGTCTGTATATTAGGAGTATAAAATACGTGCATAATAATTTATTGATTTTGATTTCTTACATTGATCTGATCCCGTATCTTAGCTGCCAGTTCATAATTTTCGGCCTTGATTGCTTTTTCTAATTCTTCTTCAAGTGATATGGAAGTGACATTGGAAGGTGCTGGGTTTTCCTGCTCCTCTTCGTCATTATCGGAATCTTCACTACAGGTTCTCTTTTCATCCGACATATGGAGACATTCCTGTTCAAGGATCGAGTTATATATAAGAATCGGACAGTCTGCACGCACAGCTAAAGCAATAGCATCTGAAGTACGTGCATCAATACGTGTAATTTCGTCGTCTTTTTTAAGGTAAATATAAGAATAAAAGATGCCTTCTTTTGCTTTGTAGATTAATACTCGGAGAAGACTTGCACCCATTACAGTAAGACTCGTCATAAACAAGTCATGAGTTAGAGGGCGAGGGGTTTTGATACCTTTCAGATACAAAGCCGTAGCTTGGGCTTCCGCGGGACCGATGATGATGGGCAACTGTCGTTCGCCGTTTACTTCACCTAGCAACATGGCAAAAGCACCTACTTGTGCCTGGCTATTTGTGATATTTATAACTTGTAATTCTATCTTTTTATCCATTGTTCTTTTACTTAATTTTCTAGCTTTCCTCGTTGGTGCTTGTATTTGAATACTAACGCAAATAAAATGCCTATAACTAAGGCATAAGCTGCAAAAATAAGCCATATATCAACCCATTCGCGGCTAACTAACTGACCATTAGCATATACAGAGAAAGCGTCTACTACAGCACCACTGGCATATCCTCCTATAATCGCACCTAATCCGTTGGTCATCATGAAGAATAACCCTTGTGCACTGGCACGAATGGAAGAATTTGTCTCTTGTTCAACAAACAACGAACCTGAAATGTTGAAAAAGTCAAAAGCCATGCCATAAACGATCATAGAAAGAATAAGCATCCATAAACCACTTCCCGGATCTCCGAAACCGAACAATCCAAAACGGAATACCCACGCAAACATACTGATAAGCATTACCTGCTTGATTCCGAAATGTTTCAGAAAGAAAGGTATGGCAAGGATGAATAATGTCTCAGACATCTGTGATATAGATAACAGGATCACCGAATGTTTCACACCAAAAGAATCTGCAAATTCCGGAATGTTGGCAAAACTGCCGAGGAAGAGGTCCCCATATGTATTTGTAATCTGTAGTGCCGCTCCCAAAAGCATGGAGAATAAGAAGAAAATGGCCATTTTCTTTCTTTTAAATAATACCAGTGCATCCAGCCCAAAAGAGGAAAGAAGTGATTTTTTCTCAGTCTTGGCAGGAGGGCAGGCTGGGAGAGTGAAAGAATACAGTCCCAACAATAAAGCAGATGCACCACCTACATAAAGTTGGGCACTTGAATTTTTAAAACCGGTAAGGTCTACCGCCCACATGGCGCAGATAAAACCGATAGTTCCCCACACGCGGATTGGGGGAAAATCTTTGATCAGATCGCATTTATATTGTTCCAATGCATTGTACGAAACTGTATTAGCGAGTGATAGAGTAGGCATATATACCAGTAGATTGAGTAGCATAGCCCAATACATTTGGTCGTATCCGGTAACTGTAGAAGCATAAAAAAGACATGCAGCACCTGCTATGTGGCAAAGTCCGTATAAGCGTTCGGCATTGAACCATTTATCGGCAATAATACCGATAAGGCCAGGCATGATCAGGGAAGCAATTCCCATAGTGGCGAAAATGGCTCCGATTTGTCCTCCTTCGAAATGAAGTTCTCTACCCATATACCCACCTAATGAAATTAACCATGAACCCCATACAAAGAATTGCAGGAAATTCATAATGATCAAACGAACTTTTACACTCATAACTTTTCTAATTTGTGTTTCTCTTTTATTGAATAATAGATGCAAATATAATATTTTCGTTGATTGAATGGTTAAGTAAATCGATAAAAAGGTAATATAATGGGATAAAAAGAAGTGGAATCGTAAAGAAAGGTATATAAAAAAAGAAGGCTATCTATCCCAGACAGCCAATCTTTATTAACCTTAAATCTAATACCATGAAAAACACAGTGCAAATATACTGTGTTTTATGTTATATAACATAATGTTTTGATGGGAATATTCTATTTGTTAACTCTAATTAACTTTGATGGCGTTTTTATTCTGTTATAGAGTCCAAAAGTATCAAGGATTACTCAACGTACAGTACCAATCCCTTTAGGTATTCACCTTCCGGATGATAAATATTAACCGGATGATCGGCAGGTTGAGTCAGCTGGTGAAGAATACGAACGCTACGACCAGACATAGCTGCTGCTGTGAATACTGCTGTACGGAAATTATCTTTGGTAACTACTTGCGAACAAGAGAATGTAAACAGGATACCTCCCGGTTTTATTTTTTCGAAAGCTTTTGCATTCAACTTCCGGTAGCCTTGCAGTGCATTTCTCAGTGCATCCTTGTGCTTGGCAAAAGCCGGCGGATCAAGAATGATCAAATCGTATTGATCTCCCATGCGATCGAGATATTTGAAGGCATCTTCGGCAAAAGCCTCGTGACGTGGATCACCGGGGAAATTCAATTCTACATTTTTATTCGTCAAGTCAATTGCTTTGGCGGAACTATCTACAGAATGAACGAGTTTAGCTCCTCCACGCATAGCGTAGAACGAAAAGCCACCGGTGTAGCAGAACATGTTCAGTACGGAACGGTCTTTAGCATAACGTTCCAATAATGAACGATTTTCTCTCTGGTCTACAAAAAAACCGGTTTTCTGTCCTTTCAACCAATCTACATGAAATTTCAGACCGTATTCCTGAGCTACGTTATCACTACTTCCTCCTTTCAGAAAACCGTTTTCAGGGAAGAGATCGGCTTTGAAAGGAAGGGTTGTTTCTGATTTATAATAGATGTTTTCAATTTTATCTCCCATTACTTCGGACAATGCTTCCGCAATTACCATACGGTCTATGTGCATTCCGGCAGAGTGTGCTTGCATGACAGCGGTTTTTGCATAAATGTCAATGACTAATCCGGGTAAATTGTCACCTTCTCCATGTACCAGACGATAAGTGTTGTTCGTCGGATTGACAGAGATACCAATGCTGCGGCGCATATCATAGGCGATAGCTAGTTTACGTTTCCAGAAATCCGGATTAATAGGCTCTTGTTGGAAGGAAAGCACTCGTACAGCTATACTTCCAATCTGGAAATGACCTTCGGCTATAAACTCTTTTTTCGAGGTATATACTTCTACTACTTCACCTTCTTCGGGTTCTCCGTCGATATGGGAAATAGCTCCGGAGAAAATCCAGGGATGAAATCTTTTAAGAGATTCTTCTTTACCGGGTTTGAGATATACTTTATGCATGGTCGTTTATTTTAGATAGAATAGAAATGAAATACTATTTGTCAATTATTTGTTAGTTGTTGCCGGAGAATTGGTAATTGCTTCTTTCTCAGGTGAAGGAAGATTCTCAACTTCATAATCCCCTGTACGTTTAAGTTCTTGCAAGAGATTGTAAATGTTAAGACATGCCCAAGCGTCAGTGGCGGCGTATTGTTTTTGTCCGTCACTTAATACGTCAGCTTCCCAATTGGATAATCGTTGTGATTTGGAGATCTTTTCTTTAAACAAGATGCCATATATTTTCTGCAAACTCTTGTCTAGTATTCCGAATTGGCGTACATAATCCTGTAACTCGACACAATTCTTTTGATTAAAAGGGGCCCGCTTATGCAACATCATGAAATCATCTTTCAACGAAAGTCCCACTTTGATAATATTCGGATTTTCTAATAGATCAATGAGTGGCTGTATAAGTCCCATCATGTTGAGGCGGAACAGAAAACAGCATTCATCTGAAGAAATCTGAAGGAGAGCTACCTTGTGAGATTGGCCTTTGGTAAAAGACGGACGTGTTTCGCTGTCAATACCCAATATGGGTTGCGATTGGAGATATTCAACCGCCTTGATTGTTTCCATTTCCGATTGGATAACATGAATCCGTCCCGGAAAAACAGTTTTCGGGAGATCTTTTATTTCGTCTTTATTTATAGTTCTTTTTAATATCATTTTGTTTATTCGTCATCATGACAATGGCAGCCGTCTTCGTGGCAGTGACAATCATGATCATCGCAATGGCATTCATCATGGTCGTGGCAATGGAAATCATCTTCTCCACAACAATAATTGTCATTGTCTGGTTCGTTATATTCTTCTTCGTTATTCTCATCTTCTTCGTCATTCTGGTTGTATTTCACATCGTGAAGTGCACGTAGTGTATTCACTAGTTTCTGTCCCCAGAGCATTCCGAAGTTTTCCTGGCAGATGGTCAATGAATCGTTCATCGTTTCATTCAATCCGAGTTGGAAGACGAAAATAAAATCTTTAATGTCCTGGTAGATATCAGCCAAATCTTCCGAAATAGATTTCTTGATGGGCTGATCGCTATAAGCCATGTCCTGTACGAATACATCCAGATAATCATCTTTTTCTCCCATTAAACCTGCTAGGTTTATACGCAGAATTTCATAAATTTCTTCAGTGACATACGTTTCAGGAGCCTCGTCTCCAATAGTTTCACATTTGGGAAGCATAGAAGCTTTCAGATAGAGTAGAGGCAATATTTTGAGTGACGTATCAACGAAAGTACTACGTTTCATACTCTCGGCGCGTTCGAGAAATCCACAGAACTCGGCGGCCACCGTTACAAATTCAATTACATTCTTTTCGAATATCGTTTGGCTCTCTTTTTCCATAATCAGCTTGATTTGAAACGCAAAGGTAAGAAAAAGGATTGAATGAGCGCAGTGCTCGTTATTTTTTTATTATTTTTGCAGCTTAGATTCAGATTCTAATTTATTAAAAGATATAATGTTCATGGCAAAAAAGAAATTAGATAAGGAGGCAGATAAGACTCCATCTTCCCCTGGTAAGATTGCTGCGTATTTTAAGAATGAGACGATCCATTTTGTGATTGGATTGATGTTAGTTATCTTTTCTGTTTATTTATTGTTGGCATTTTCCTCCTTCTTTGCTACGGGAGCGGCTGACCAGAGTATCATTGATAGTGGTAATCCCGCCGATTTGGCAGCAGTAGATAATCATGTGAAGAACTATGCCGGTTCGCGTGGAGCGCAGTTGGCAAGCTATTTAATTAATGACTGTTTCGGAGTCTCTTCTTTCTTTATCCTTGTCTTTTTGGCAGTGGCAGGATTGAAGTTGATGCAAGTACGCATTGTTCGTTTATGGAAGTGGTTTATTGGCTGTACTCTCTTACTGGTTTGGTTCTCTGTCTTTTTCGGATTTGCTTTTATGGATCATTATCAGGATTCTTTCCTCTACTGGGGAGGTATGCATGGTTATAATGTGAGTCGTTGGCTGATATCTCAAATAGGTGTGCCTGGTGTATGGATGCTTTTGTTGGTCACAGCGATTTGTTTCTTTATATATATGAGTGCACGAACTGTTATTTGGCTGCGCAAATTATTTGCGTTGAATTTCTTGAAACGGAAGCAAAAAGAAGAAGGTCAGGTGCCACCGACGGGAGAAACACAAGAGTTTACTACCTCTCAGCCACAAGAAGTGGAATTTAACCTGAAGAGAACTTATAAACAAAATCCTCCTGCACCGATAAAAGATGTGCCAGTTGAAGAACCGCAGGATGATTCATTCTTATACCATTCAGAATCGGAGACTGCTTCTAAAGAAGCGAATGAAGATGAAGTAACAATGGTTTTTGAACCGGCGGCTCCCAATGCAACAGTTGTATCAACAGAAGACTCCGGCAATGGATTTGAACCGGGATTTGATGTAGAACCGGCTCCTGAAGAAGAAGAATACCAGGGTCCTGAAGTAGAACCTTATAACCCGACTAAAGATTTGGAGAATTACCGATTCCCGACTATCGACCTGATGAAGCATTTTGAGAATGATGATCCTACTATTGATATGGATGAGCAAAATGCAAATAAGGACCGTATCATCAATACATTACGTAGTTTTGGTATTGAGATTAGTACGATTAAAGCAACGGTGGGGCCTACGGTTACTCTGTATGAGATTACTCCTGAACAAGGAGTACGAATCTCTAAAATCCGCGGTTTGGAAGATGATATTGCATTGAGTTTGTCTGCTGACGGTATTCGTATCATTGCTCCGATACCAGGCAAAGGTACAATCGGTATTGAAGTCCCGAATAAGAATCCGAAGATGGTATCCGGTCAGAGCGTGATCGGGAGTAAGAAATTCCAGGAATCTAAATTTGACTTGCCGATTGTACTGGGTAAAACCATTACCAACGAAGTATTTATGTTCGACCTTTGCAAGATGCCACACGTGCTGGTGGCAGGTGCGACCGGTCAGGGTAAGTCTGTTGGATTGAATGCTATCATTACCTCTTTATTATATAAGAAACATCCGGCTGAATTGAAGTTTGTATTGGTCGATCCCAAAAAAGTTGAGTTCAGTATCTATTCGGTTATTGAAAACCACTTCCTGGCGAAGCTTCCTGACGGAGGGGAACCGATTATTACCGATGTGACAAAAGTAGTTCAGACATTGAATTCGGTTTGTGTGGAAATGGATACGCGTTACGACCTGTTGAAAATGGCTCATGTGCGTAACGTGAAAGAATATAATGATAAATTTATCAATCGTCGTCTGAACCCTGAAAAAGGGCATAAGTTTATGCCTTATATAGTGGTGGTGATCGATGAGTTTGGAGATTTGATTATGACTGCTGGTAAGGAGGTTGAACTTCCTATCGCCCGTATTGCCCAGTTGGCACGTGCAGTTGGTATTCATATGATTATTGCTACACAGAGGCCGACTACGAATATTATTACCGGTACGATTAAAGCCAACTTCCCGGCTCGTATTGCATTCCGCGTTTCTGCTATGATGGACTCTCGTACTATTCTTGACCGTCCGGGGGCCAACCGACTGATAGGTAAAGGGGATATGCTTTTCTTGCAGGGTGCTGATCCGGTACGTGTGCAATGTGCTTTTATCGATACGCCGGAAGTAGAAGAAATTACGAAGTTTATTGCCCGTCAGCAAGGTTATCCTACTCCGTTCTTCTTGCCCGAATTTGTCAGTGAAGATAGTGGTAATGATGTGGGTGAAATAGACATGGGACGTCTTGATCCGTTGTTTGAAGATGCTGCCCGCTTGGTTGTGATTCACCAGCAGGGATCTACTTCGTTGATTCAACGTAAATTTGCAATCGGTTACAATCGTGCCGGACGTATCATGGATCAGCTTGAAAAGGCTGGAATCGTAGGACCTACCCAAGGTAGCAAAGCGCGTGACGTACTTTGTATGGATGAGAATGATCTTGAAATGCGTTTGAACAATTTGCAATAAAAGAGCGTTATATAAGTAAATGATGAAATACATTTTTAGTGTTTTAATAGCTTTACTGTCATGGCCTGTGGTTGCTCAGCAATCACAGGCTAAAACTGTTTTAGACAAGGCTGCCGAAGCTTTCCGGAAAGCGGGAGGAATACAGGCAGAGTTTAGTGTGAAATATTATAATAATGGGCAGTTTGCAGGAACTTCCAGTGGTGTGATTCGTTTGAAAGGAGAGAGGTTTCAACTGCAAACTCCTGAAGCAGCTACATGGTTTGATGGGAAAACACAGTGGAGTTATCTGGAAAATAGTGAAGAAGTGAACATCACTACTCCTACTCAAGAAGAATTGCAATCTATCAACCCATATACCTTATTGTATATGTATCAGAAGGGTTTTTCATATAAGCTGGGTTCTGTTAAGAGCTTCGGTGGAAAATCGATAACGGAAGTGATTCTGACGGCAACTAGCAAGAAACAGGACTGGGAGTCTATCACTCTTTATGTTACTCCGGATACGTATCAGCCCGTTTTTATAATGCTTCAACAGCGTGGTGTAAAAAATCGAAGTGAAATCACGATTACCGGCTATAAAACAGGATTGAACTATCCTGATACTGAATTTGTTTTCGACCGAAAACAATATCCGAATGTAGAAATTATAGATTTAAGATAAAAGAGATCAGAAGATGGAAACAGAAAAAGTAAAATGCCTGATTATCGGGTCAGGACCTGCCGGATATACGGCAGCTATTTATGCAGGTCGCGCCAATTTGTGCCCTGTACTTTATGAAGGATTGCAACCCGGCGGTCAGCTGACTACAACGACGGACGTAGAAAACTTCCCGGGATATCCCGAAGGAATCAGTGGTCCGCAGTTGATGGAGGATTTACGTAACCAAGCTTCCCGCTTTGGAACAGATGTCCGCTTTGGAATAGCTACAGCAGCCGATTTAAGTAAAGCCCCATATAAAATCACGATTGACGGAGAAAAAGTAATTGAAACGGAAAGTTTGATTATTTCTACCGGAGCTACGGCTAAGTATCTGGGGCTGGATGACGAAAAGAAATATGCTGGTATGGGTGTAAGTGCTTGTGCTACTTGCGACGGCTTTTTCTATCGTAAGAAAGTTGTAGCTGTAGTTGGTGGTGGTGATACTGCCTGTGAAGAAGCTATTTATTTAGCTGGTCTGGCATCAAAAGTATACTTGATTGTTCGTAAGCCTTATTTGCGTGCATCAAAGATTATGCAGGAACGTGTGATGAAGCATGAGAAAATTGAAGTGCTTTACGAACACAACGCTGTGGGATTGTTTGGTGATAACGGGGTGGAAGGTGTGAATCTGGTAAAACGTTGGGGAGAACCTGATGAAGAACATTATAGTTTGCCTATTGATGGTTTCTTCTTGGCTATCGGTCATAAACCGAACTCAGATATATTTAAGGATTACATAGATACGGATGAAGTAGGATATATTATTACTGAAGGTAATAGTCCTCGCACGAAAGTTCCGGGAGTATTTGCTGCCGGAGATGTGGCCGATCCGCATTATCGTCAGGCTATTACAGCCGCAGGAAGTGGTTGTAAGGCTGCAATTGAGGCTGAACGTTATCTCTCGGAAAAAGGAATTATTTGATGTTACTCAAAAAGAGTTGATCACGCAGGGAAGAGAATCAAATTCTGCTTCTCAGGGTTATAAAAGACATGTTTTATTGTAACTTGTCTCTTTTTGAAGTTAATAGGCTAATAATCAGAGGAGAAAAGGTGATAATAGCATGGTTGTAATAGAGTGACAATAGGTTTTAAAGTAAAATCTATTGTCACTTTTGATTCTATAATATTGGTATATTTATTTGATTATCAATGTAAAAACAACCATTTTCTTTTTTTCTCCCTCTTTCCTGATATTCTTCTTTTGGGGTAATAAATCTCTTTTTTATAGTAATGAGTATCTGGAAGTCTCTTTTGCCCTCTCATTATTTCTTTGTTTTTATTGTAATTTATTTCTTAGCTAGTTTGGTATTATAGTTTCTATAGCCTTGAAACCTTTAGTTTCAATAGGCTGAAACTTTTGGTTTCAAGGCATGAAACTTTTGGTTTCACAGCATGAAACTAAAGGTTTCACCCAATGAAACTAAAAAAGTATTGTACGAATTGGAAGAAAGTTACCTACTACAATGTAATGTGATACCTGCTACATCTATATCAGCTCCCATGGGCGGATTTCTTTTGGAAAGACTGATTTCGATCTCTTCAACGGGAGGAAATGCAATAAAAAGTCTAGATACTATTCGTCTGCACACATGTTCTAAAAGTTTGGCCGGAATGGACATTTCATTCTTAATGACTTCATATATTTCGGCATAATTGACGGTGTCCATTACCTCGTCCGTTGCAGTGGCAAGGCTAATATCTACTTTTAGTTTTATATTGATGATATATTCATTACCGATAAGATTCTCCTGTGGTGCTACACCGTGATAAGCATAGCAACGGATGTTTTCTAAGAAGATGTAACTGCTATTTATTCTCATATCTTTTTATTTCTGTGGAAGTAAAGGTATAGCTTTATTTCTTTTGATAGAACATTTTCACTATTTTTGTTCGCTAAAAATAATTATATGGGACTAAAAGACTTTATAAAATCGGATTTGAATAATCTGTTATACCGTGAATATCGATTGAATCGGAAGGTGAGAAGGCATTTATCTCCTTACTACAACGAACAAGAGCCCGTTGGAAAGAATGAGAAGAAAATAATTGTTTTTATGGCGGACGGGCGAAAAAAACATGGTGGATTGGCAGACCGTCTTCGTGGTATGATCTCAACCTTTAAATATTGTCAGGAGCATAATTTAGAGTTTCGTATTCATTTCACATGTCCTTTTGAATTAGAAGATTTGCTTGTTCCCAATCAATATGATTGGCGGATCCGTAATGATGAGATTTCTTATAATTCGTCCTTCTCACTCCCTGTATATATTGATTCCAGTCATTATCCGGAAGCTGATAGGACCTTCCAGCGTAAAATGACGGAAAAAATGCTGAGTAAAAATTATAAGCAAATTCATGTGTATACTAATATGTATTTTGCTGATGATGAATTCGGACCTTTGTTCAATCAGTTGTTTAAACCGACACCTGCTTTACAAGCGTGGATTGATGAGAATTTGTCAGAATTGGGGGACAATTATATTTCTCTAAGTTTCCGTTTCCAGAATTTGTTTGGTGACTTTCCTGATGGAAGTACAGTTTATTCGCCGGAAGAACAGAAGGAACTACTTGATAAATGCATAGTAAAGATACAATCTTTGCATGAAGCACATCCCGAAGCGAATAAAGTTTTGATAACTGCCGATAGTGAATATTTCCTGAAACAAATTTCGAAATTGGATTTTGTATATGTACTGCCCGGTAAAGTGGGACATATGGACCATCGTTCGGAACAGGATATTAACGTACACATGAAAACATTTCTTGATTTCTTTGTACTGTCACATTCCCGAAAGATCTATTTATTAGTTACTGGGAAAATGTACAAGAGTGGTTTTGCTAAAAGAGCTGCAAAATTACAGGGAGTTCCTTTTACGGAAGTCGATTTTTAGCAAATCTTTTTGTGCTACCAATTGCGGAATTACTTTTAAAAAAAGAGGTGTCAGCAAAAGGCAGATAGTCAGTGTCAATAATAATAACACGATGGCTTGTAACCAACTATTATGAATATAATGGTCCGATAAAGGACTGACAAAGTGCAAGATAGGAGCATGGATACTGAGGGTAATAATTGAATATCGTCCTAAGTATGAAACAATAGCCAGCTTTTTTATTTTTTTACATAATAGCATAATTATGAATATTCCGGCAAATGCGGCAATGTACACTTGGAAAATATTTCCTGGGTAATTGTTTGTGCGCATTCCTAATGGAGTAGCAGTAAAATACATCACAACTAACGCTGAAGATATAAAGGCAGGGATAATCTTATCGAAACGATGGTGGGGAAAAAGAAAAAAGTTGTATCGGCGAATCCAGAATCCTGCAACATAGAAGGGGAGTGCTGTCATGGCAACATCTAAATATGCAGGAAGTACGATTTGCTGTTTTCCCAGGTAGAATCCGGCACTTCCTATCAACAGAGTCACTATAAACATTGCAGGTAAATGTTTGTCGCGTAGAAAGTGTACAAAATAAAATAGTATATTACAATTGAACAAAGCTATCAAAAACCAGAGTGGGGGATTGAACCTGATGAGAGCATGTCCTTCAAAAACAATCAGTAATTCCTTCCACGACACTGGAAGATGGAAAACTCCGGGAGCTATTTTCCATACAATATATTTTAGTAAAAACGAACTTATATAGAAAAAGAGAAAAGGAATAATCAGTTTATTTATCTTTCTAATAACAAAGCCAAACAATCCTTCGTAGGACTTAAAAAATATTCCTGAAATAAAAAAGTAAAGAGGCATACGGAAACATGATAACATGGAATTATAGTCGAGTTGGTCGAAAGCTCCCCCAATATGTGACATAACTACTAGAATGATACAAATTCCTTTCGTCAAATCCACAAAATCAATGCGTTCGTGCTTGTTATCCTCCATTAAGATTCTCTTTGTTTTGTTTCGGATACAAATATACTTGATTAATTGGGAATAAATAGGAATTGGAAGAAAATAAATAGATAGAATTGTCTGTATTAATTTGTATTATGTAACTGTGTTTGAACTTTCTTTTCGTTGTGAAAAACAACCGAAAATAGAATTATGTAAAGTGCAGACTTTGTAAAATAAGCATGGCCCTTATGACACATGAATCATACAAAATCTGCACCTAAAAGGGAATTCTAAGACTAAGCAATGAGTACTTCCTATGAGCTTATTATAATATACGCTTTGTTTTCCCTACTTCTTAGGATTTCTTCCGGTGTATTTAATCAGTTCACATATTTTTTTATTAAGTTCATTGGCTTTCATCAATTGCTCCAAAGTTAGATGCATTCGATAACGCCAATAATTTCGTGGATTGGATGGTACATTAATCCGTTCTTCTTCTACATTGGGATTTCTCCATTTTCCATCAATGGATAGCCAATCCTGTAAAGATAGAATACAGAGAATAGAGTTGCTATTCAGATGGTTACGAACCACTTCTTCGCATATTCCGGGAGGTGCAACGGTAGGAGCTGTGCCGTAATGTCCAAGCATTAAGTTGTAATAACGTTGTGTTTGTTGATAATCTTCTTCCCACCATCCACGTAAAGTAGACATGTCATGTGTAGAAATAGTGCAAACCGAGCGGTATGGATATTCGTTCAGGTGACCGAATTCATACATTGGATTCTTTGGCATCCGCTGGATTTCAAGACTAAGAATACGGAGATCATTCATGACTGAAGCAACACAGGCGGGAATCATTCCAAGATCTTCTCCACAAACCAGCATACGAGTAGATTGTGTAAGTTGGGGTAACTTCTTCATGGCTTGTTGTTGCCAGAATTCATTATGACGATGGTAGTAATATTGGTCATATAGTTTGTTGAAGGCATTTCTTTCTTCTTCATTCAGTGAACGGAAAATAAAATCACGTTGTACGCTGATTCGTGGGTGGTATTTACCTTCTTCTTTATTGTCTGGAACAAACAAGACATCACTAATTAATGTGTAAAGTCCTTCGCGTATCCATACGCTGTCTTCGTCATTTTTTCCCATGAAGAAAGTCTCGACTTCCCTTTGTGTCCGAAATCCCGGTCTCATACAATAGATATCCGGAGTATCTGTAGGTTGGATGAATGTTTGTTTTACATATTCAGTATGTGGACCAAATAACTGTCCGAGGAATGATTCGTGGATATAAGGTACCAGATATTCTTTGCGAAAGGGGAACCCGTAACTTTCAATTTCTTCCTTACTCATAGGAAGGGAAGGAACAAATTGACCTAATAATCCATGTACAGCATGCATGGGAATTTCCCAAATGCGGAAAAAGCCGAGGATGTGGTCAATACGGTAGGCATCAAAATACTCTGCCATCTTCTGGAATCGTTTCATCCACCAGCGATAGCCATCTTTTTCCATGACATCCCAATTGTATGTTGGAAATCCCCAATTCTGTCCGTTTATAGAGAAGTCGTCAGGAGGTGCTCCTGCCTGTCCGTTAAGATTAAAATAATGAGGTTCTGTCCATGCTTCAACGCTGTTGCGGCTAATACCGATTGGAATGTCGCCTTTTAATACAATTCCATGTTTACGGGCATATTGGGTTGCTGACTGCAATTGCAGATGAAGATGATATTGAATATAGTAATAGAGAGCAATATGTGGGTAATCAGTTGATTCAGGTTGGCATATTCTCTCTATTTCTTGTTGATTATAAACCGTATATCGGGGCCATTCGCGGAAATTTGGAGTCTTGTAAATATCTCGTAGATAACTGAATACAGCGTAAGGCTGTAACCATTCCTTGTTGGCATTGAAGAACTTTTTAAAATCGTTGGATGCGAGAACTTTTTCTCCTTCCTGTTGGAAGATCAGGTGGAAAAAATCCCATTTTATTTGATTGACAGCCTCATAATCAATAGCCGGTAAGTTGTTCAACTCCTTTTGACGCTTGCTAAATTCGGACATCGCCACTTTATCCTTTAGTAATCCCATTTGCGTAATGTCCACATACATCGGGTGGAAAGCATAAATGGAAATACTATTGTAAGGATAAGAATCTGTCCATTTATGAGTCATAGTCGTATCATTGATCGGTAGAATCTGTATTACCTTTTGGTTTGTACTGACAGCCCAGTCAATCATACCTTTTAAATCACCAAAATCTCCAATACCAAAACTCTTTTCTGATTTCAGAGAAAAGATAGGGATGGCTATACCTGCCCCCTTCCATATCGGTGTGTCGAAATAGACGTACCGGTCGGAAATAACCAATGTTTCATTGGTTTTTAATTCAGGATCGGCAAGATAACGGTTGGGATTGTTTTCCCAACAATCGGATTTCTTTTCTTTTTTATTATAAAGGATAAATTTGTATTCCAGAGGAAACTTTAGTTTGCTTGCATCTAACTCTATTTGCCATTCGGGAAAGTTTGCATCGCTCATGAGAACAGCTTGCTCTGGGTTCCAATTTCCTAATGCTTTTTGGTTACCACAGATGGCTAGGCAATAGTCATTGTTTATGTGAGGAGCATAAGCTTTAATCATCAATCCCTTTTTATAGCTGATGGGAGTTTCTGTTTTTTCAGGATGCGCTAATAATACTTTTGTAAATGCTGAACTATAAAAATAGAGCTGTTCGGGAATGTTTTTCCAACAATCATTTACTATGTATTTCTTTTTAGTTACACCCGATAAATGTAGCTGCCGGGGAAAACTATTCCACTCTTTACGGGTCACTACTCCATTCTGTTCTATTTGGTAACTATAATTGATAGCCATACCTTCCTTGGGGACATCGAGCTCGATGTCCGCTGTCCAATATATGCCGTCCGTTGTATGCATGGGGATAGATTCATGAAACAGATCCGCTATCTTTACTTCTTCCCCCCAATTGGTGCGGTATTCGATGTTAAACGATAGATTCATAAATTAGATTTTGATTAGATTTCTTTATGAAGGTGCAAGTATAAGATTTTCTTTTTGAATAAAAAATTAAAGGAGTCCCGAAGGACCCCTTTAACCTTTTGTTTATATATTAATTAACATACATCAATGGATCATCCACATCTGGAAGCACCGCAAGTGGTACAAATCAGACAACCTTCCTGATAAACCAATGTTTCATTGCCACAATTCGGGCATTTTTTACCTTTGGCTTCTGTTCCATCTTGAATGTATTTTTTCAGTGCTCGTTCAACACCATTTTTCCATGTATTGATACTTTCGCTATTCAACTGCAATGAACCGACTAACTTAATCACTTGTTCAATTGGCATTCGATAGCGAAGTACACCTGAAATCAATTTTGCATAGTTCCAATATTCTTTATTGAACTTCTCTGACAGTCCTTCAATAGTTGTTTTGTAGCCACGCTTGTTCTCAAACTGGAAGTCATAACGCTTGTTTCCGTCTTCGTCCACATTTTTGATGATACGTCCCGAAGTTACGCTCTTCGGTAGTAAGATACCTTCGTCATCATCCTGTAAACCAGTGAAGATCTCATACGGATGACCATCTAATAATCCGACAAATGCTACCCACTTTTCTTTATTGTTTTGGAAACGAACTACATCTGCTTCCAATATTCTTGGACGTACTTCTACTACTGTAGGAGGTTTACAAGGGGGGAGCTCTTTTTTCTGGTCTTTATCTGATTTTGTAGAGATTAATACTCCTGAACGGGAACCGTCACGATAAACAGTACATCCCTTGCAACCGGACTTCCAAGCTTCTACATACAACCGGTTGACTAAATCTTCGTCTACGTCATTGGGAAGATTGATCGTTACACTAATAGAGTGATCCACCCATTTTTGGATTCTTCCTTGCATCTTCACTTTCATCAACCAGTCTACATCATTCGAAGTAGCTTTGTAATATGGAGATTTAGCTACAAGTTCATCAATCTCTTCCTGAGTATAACGCTTGGAAGGATCATATCCGTTAGCTTCCATCCATGTAACGAACTTATGATGGAATACAATATATTCTTCGAATGCGTCACCTGTTTCATCAACAAAATCAACGCGTACGTTTGTATCGTTTGGATTTACTTTTCTTCTACGTTTGTAAACAGGCAAAAAGACCGGTTCAATGCCCGAAGTAGTCTGTGTCATCAGACTGGTAGTACCTGTAGGAGCGATCGTCAGACATGCAATGTTTCGACGTCCATACTTTTTCATATTCTCATACAATTCCGGATCTGCTTCAGCTAGTCGTTGGATGAACGGATTGTTCTTTTCACGTTCACTGTCATAAACTTCAAAAGCACCACGCTCTTTCGCCATTTCTACTGATGAACGGTAAGCGCCGAGAGCAACAGTCTTATGTACTTTTTCAGAGAACTCTGTAGCTTCTTCCGTTCCGTATCGCAATCCTAAAGCAGCAAGCATATCACCTTCTGCAGTGATACCTACACCGGTACGGCGTCCCTGGGCGCTCTTTTCATAGATCTTTTTCCATAATATAAGCTCAGCACGTTTTACTTCTTCTGTTTCCGGATCTGTTTCTATCTTGTGCATGATACGTTCGATCTTCTCCAATTCGAGATCAATAATATCATCCATGATACGTTGAGCCACAGCAACGTGCTTTTTGAAAAGTTCGAAATCGAAGTAAGCGTCCGGCTTAAATGGATTCACTACATAAGAATATAGGTTGATAGCCAGCAAGCGACAAGAATCGTAAGGGCATAATGGAATTTCACCACATGGATTGGTGGATACAGTTTTGTACCCTAAATCTGCATAGCAATCTGGTACTGATTCACGGATGATAGTATCCCAGAATAGCACACCTGGTTCTGCCGATTTCCAAGCATTATGCACAATCTTTTTCCATAAAGTAGAAGCGTCTATCTCTTTGGTTGTAGTTGGATTGACTGCATCAATCGGATATTGTTGCGTATAAGTTTTCCCTTCAACAGCAGCTTGCATGAAAGCGTCGTCCAGTTTTACAGAAACATTGGCACCTGTTACCTTACCTTCAGTCATTTTCGCATCAATAAATGCCTCTGAATCCGGATGCTTAATGGATACACTTAACATTAATGCTCCACGACGTCCATCCTGAGCTACTTCACGTGTAGAATTGGAATAACGTTCCATAAAAGGAACGAGACCGGTAGAAGTCAGTGCTGAGTTTTTTACGGGAGAACCTTTCGGACGGATGTGTGACAAGTCATGTCCCACACCTCCACGTCTTTTCATCAGTTGAACCTGCTCTTCGTCAATTTTGATAATTGCACCGTAAGAGTCGGCGGAACCATCTACACCGATTACAAAACAATTAGATAACGAAGCTACTTGATAGTCGTTACCGATACCTGTCATCGGACTACCTTGAGGAACGATGTACTTGAAGTGATCCAGTAAATCATAAAGTTCCTGTGCACTTAAAGCATTTGGGTACTTCGCTTCGATTCGTGCTACTTCATTGGCAATTCTCCAATGCATATCTTTCGGAGATTTCTCATAAATATTTCCGAAAGAATCTTTGACTGCGTATTTATTCACCCATACCCTTGCAGCCAACTCGTCACCTTGAAAATATCGTAAAGATTCTTCAAAGGCTTCATCATAAGAATAAATTTGTTTTTCCACGATGCAATGTGTCTTAGATTTCATTATTTAATAAGTAATGTGTAGAAGTTTACTTATCATTAACAAATGCGCTGCAAAGCTAAGAATGTTTTTTTATCTATCAAAATAAAAATGAAACATTTTATTAACAGGTTGCACGTTTTCTATTTGTTTAAGTTAAGTATTTGATTAACAGTGTAATTATGGTTTTGTTCAATGGCTGAAGTTCTCCAAAAAGAAAATTATTCTTTTTTATTGGTGTGATGAAATGATTTTTTCTTTTTATATCTTTGCAAAAAAAAGATATGTTTGATACCGTAAAGAACAGAAGAACTATTCGGAAATATCTTCTTAAAGATATTGCTCCTGAGATGTTAAATGATTTGCTTGAAACCTCTTTTCGCGCTTCTACGATGGGAGGAATGCAGCTTTATAGTGTAATTGTTACTCGTAACGCAGAAATGAAAGAGAAACTTTCTCCTGCTCATTTTAATCAACCAATGGTAAAAAATGCACCGGTAGTGCTAACTTTTTGTGCTGATTTTCGGCGTTTCAGCAAGTGGTGCGAACAACGGAATGCTGTGCCGGGATATAATAATTTAATGTCTTTTATGAATGCTTCTATGGATACTTTGCTCGCGGCTCAGACTTTTTGTACATTGGCGGAGGAAGCAGGGCTCGGTATCTGTTATTTGGGAACTACTACTTATAATCCTCAAATGATTATTGATACTCTTCAGTTGCCGGAACTGGTGTTTCCCATAACTACCATAACCGTAGGCTATCCTGACGATATTCCTTCACAGGTGGACCGTTTGCCTTTAGATGCTGTTGTGCATCAAGAGGTGTTTCACGACTACACTTCGGAAGATATCGATCGTATCTATTCTTATAAAGAATCATTGCCGGAAAATAAACAATTTATAGAAGAAAATAAAAAGGAGACTCTGCCACAGGTGTTTACGGATGTCCGTTATACGAAGAAGGATAATGAATTTATGTCTGAGAATCTGTTGAAAGTACTTCGTAAACAAGGTTTTATAGAATAAATGTCAGCAAGAGGCATTTTAAACATCAGGCGCAAATAATATAATTGCTATATCCATTTGTGCCTGATGTTTTTATATTGGGTTTATCACTTATTCCTTATTTCTTTTCTTCAACAGTGATTCAATTTCTCCTACTTCTGCGTGGAAGTTCTTATCTACTTCCAACTGCCCTTTTACAGTTTTGCAAGCGTGGAGTACTGTTGCGTGATCTTTGTTTCCGATGAATTTACCGATCTTTGAAGTAGAGAAATCTGTGTGATTCTTAGCCAGATACATAGCAATCTGACGAGCTTGAACCACTTCTCTTTTTCTGGATTTAGTGTGGATGGCTGATGGCTCTAGATCGAAGTGCTTGCACACTACCTTTAAGATATCATCAATTGTAATTGCCTTAGTCTCATTGTGAACCACACTATGCACAATGTGTTGTGCCAAGTCTAAATCTATTTCCTTGTTGAAAATAGTAGAACGTGCCATAATAGCTATGACGATACCTTCCAGATCACGGACACTTTCGTTCACATTCTCTGCAATGTAATCAATAACTTCCTCAGGGAACTGCAACCCGTCACGATGAATTTTATTCCGTAAGATGTTTTTGCGAAGTTCTACAGTTGGCTTTTCAAGTTCCGCTACCATTCCCCATTTAAAACGAGTCAGCAAACGGTCCTCCATACCCTGCAATAGGATAGGGGCGCGGTCGGAAGTTAATATCAACTGCTTTCCGTTCTGATGCAAGTGATTGAAGATATGGAAAAACGTATTTTGCGTTCTCGTCATTCCGGCAAATTCCTGAATATCATCAATGATCAATACATCAATTGTTTGGTAGAAGTTAATAAAGTCGTTGGTAGTATTGTTTCGTACCGAGTCTGTATATTGAACCTGAAACAGATGTGCTGAAACATACAATACTCTTTTCTCGGAATATAATTCTTTAATTTTAGTTCCGATGGCGTTTGCTAAATGAGTTTTTCCCACTCCAGATGCACCATAAAGGAATAATGGATTAAAAGCTGTACCCGCAGGCTTTTGTGCTACAGCTTCTGCTACGCTTCTAGAAAGTTTATTGCTATATCCTTCAATGAAGTTCTCAAAATTATAGTTAGGGTTCAAATGGGGATCTAGTTCCTGAATAACAGGAGCTTTCAGGAAGTTAGGCGCTTTATTGGCATTAGTGATGTTTTTAGGAGTGATAGCTGTAGAACGATTGCTTGCTTCGAGATTCACAGTCTGATTTGGAATCGAAGTTTTATCTACCATGACATTATACATCAACTTAGTACCTTCGCCAATAGCTTTATATAATGTTTTCCGTAACAAATCCACGAATTTTTCTTCCAGTATTTCATAAAAAAACTGGCTCGGGATCTGTACGATTAATGTTTTGTCCTCATATTTTAATGGAATGATGGGGGCAAACCAAGTATTATATGTCGTTTCGGGAACATTGTCTTTTATGATATCTAAACAGCGGTTCCAAAGCATGACATGATTTGATTCAATCATAGTGACTTTAATACATTTTATTAATTAAGCAAAACTTCTACGCTTGCAAAATTGGGAATCTTATTCGAAAAAAACAAATCTGTTTTTTCTTGTTTTTAATGAACAAATAATAATGCGTTTACTTTCAATGACTTATATAACTGTTTAGTAATACCCTAAATGTAATAAGTCTTGTGTTATTATAAGTGCTTGATTACTATGTAATTATAGACTTATTTGTATTTGCTTTATTTACTTCTCTATACATGTTCAAGAATATTATTTCGGTTTATCGATAGACATTTCAGGCTATTAGTCTTTTTTTATATAGTATTTCTTTATTTAGAGTAATTCTATATTAGGAAGATTCTCTACTTATCTTTTTTGCCGAATAATGAGAAATGGACATAGCGTTTAGGGTGCGCTTTCAGATCTTCCAATAAACTTGCAGCATTTTCAGAGGTTGCGTTTAAGTTATTGTATAAAGATGGATCATTGAAAAGTAAACCTAACGTATTGTCTTTGCTATTTAGTTTGTCTGTAAGTATTTTTACGTTAGCCAATGTCTCGTCTATCTGTTTGATAGTGGCAGCATAGTTTATAACCTTCAGGTTATTGCTAATAGTTATGAAATTATCTCCGATAGTATTTAGCTTCCCTGTGAGTTGTGGTATATCCTTGCTCATAAATCCTCTCATTTGTGAGCTTACTACAGCAAGATTGGCAGTAAGAGTTTCCATTGAGTGCAGAGTTGCAGGAATACTCTTATCATTTAAAGTATTATTTAGAGAGGTAAGAATCGAATCTAATTTGGGTAACATCTGCTCGACTTTGGGCATGAGTTTGGCTACATTTTCCATCATACCGTTGTTCAGTGTTCCAGGTATGGTATCGCCTATAGCATATTTCTCTCTGGGATTATTTGCTAGAAGAATATTCATGCGGACACCTCCCATCAGTTCTGATACAAGTTCTGCAGAACTTCCTTTAGGAATACGTAACTCAGTATCCAGTTCGACTTCCACGATTACGTTTCCCGGATTGGAATAATCATAAAAAATCTCGCGTACGATACCTACGCGAACACCATCTGCAAATACAGGACTCGACTTGGTCAATCCATTTACATTATGAAACTTAGCATAGAAATAGCTTGAAGGCTGGAACATATGGATTCCTTTTAGCCAATTGATTCCATAAACAAGCACACACAGAGCTACAATACCTGCAATACCTATTCTGACTTCTTTTGTAATATACTTCATTTTATTTTTATTTATTTCTTCTCTTTTTAAATTCGGCAATCGCCTCGTTGATATTCATTTTCTCACCGTTCCGGAAAGCAATGATGAATGCGTCCTTGAATTGTGGAGTGATTGTACGTCTGGTGCGCAATACTTTGTTATAATCAGTAGAAGCACCATAAGTATATTTATAAATCCCTTTTTCTTTGTAATAATCGACTCCTTTTAGCCCTTTCAATTGTTTGTCGTTTTTTGAGAGAGGCTTTGAAGAAGTAAGTATTTGTACTTTAAACGTTATCTCGCTGTCATTTGTTGTACTCTCTGATACAATGGGGCGTGTTATTGGTTTAGACTCAATAGTACGAGGCTTTGTTTCAGCCAAAAGTTCCTTTGTTAAAACAGCATTTTCTGAATCGTTGTCTGTTTGAGCAATAACAGGATCGTTTTCTGTTTCTTCCTGTTCAGTTGGAATGATGGTTTTACTACTTCCGGTTAGGCGTAGCTCATGTTCTCTTTTGTAATTCAAGAAAGCATTATAAATACCTTTTGCCAGTGTGCTCGTGCCATTTTCTGAATTCAGATAACGTTCCTCTTCCGGTGTTGAGATAAATCCTAATTCCACTAGGATGCTTGGCATTGCACTAGCTTTTAGAACAAGAAAACCAGCTTGATGTACTCCCCGGTCTACCCGATTGCAAGTATGTCGGAATTGTTTCTGAACCAATGAGGCTAAATGTACACTCTGTTCCATATATTTGTCCTGCATGAATTCAAAGATAATGTATGATTCTGCGGAGTTCGGATTAAAGCCTGCGTAGCGGGTCTGATAATCACTTTCATAAAGGATTACAGAGTTTTCCCGTTTCGCTACCTCTAAGTTGGCGTCCGATTTAGCCAAACCTAATGTCCAAGTAGAAGCACCTTTTGCAGTACGGTTATTGGCTAAAGCATTGGTGTGGATAGAGATAAAAAGATCCGCTTTGGCATTGTTAGCAATTTCTGCTCGACGATCCAATGGAATGAAGACATCCTTTGTACGTGTATAGACTAATTTTACATCATCACAGTTCTTCTTTATCAAATTACCTAGTTTCAGAGCGACATTCAGATTGATATTTTTCTCCTTAGATATTTTTCCTATAGCACCGGGATCGTGTCCGCCATGTCCGGCATCAATAACTACAGTAAAACTCTGTCCCCATAGATTGCAGGTACATAGGGGAGAAATAACTAGCCAGAGGCAAGCTGATATATATAATATGTATGATCTATCTAGTCTCATATTTTAATACGATGCAAATGTAGTAGAAATTTGCAGAAAACTTATGATTTACTATTAAGTTTTGTATTTTTTTCGGTTTAATGGTAGCTTTTTTCCTGAAAACTCCGTTACTTTGCGCCCCGAAGATAAAATATACAGCAATGCTTAAGTTTTTGAAAAATTGGACATTACCTGTCGCAATGCTGGTTGGGACAGTTGTTTATTTCCTGTTTGCCCACGTTTCGTTTCTGGCTCCGGCAAAACCGGCTGTGTGGGTAAGTGTTTCTGTCTTGACTCCTTTCTTGATTTTTGCCCAGTTGTTGCTGACATTTTGCAAGGTTGAGCCTAAAGAATTGAAACCTGTTTTGTGGCATTGGTGGTTACTGTTGTTTCAACTGATTTCTTGTTTGCTTGTAGCCGTAATTTTAGTTTATGTTCCCATGCCTGAAGTATATCGTGACGTGTTTGAAGGGGCAATGGTTTGTTTGATTTGTCCTACGGCTACGGCTGCAGCTGTGATAACTGGAAAACTAGGTGGAAATGCTGGAAGTTTAACTACTTATACATTGCTGTCTAATATTTTGGCAGCAATCATTGTTCCTTTGTTATTTCCGATTGTTGAAGTACATTCAAATGTTAGTTTTTTGATGGCCTGTTCGCGTATTCTTATTAAAGTCTTCCCATTGTTGCTTTGTCCTTTTATAACAGCTTGCTTACTTCGTGTTTTTTTGCCAAAAGTACGGACATATTTGGCTAATTTTAGTAATTTGGCTTTTTATCTATGGGGAGTTGCTTTGGCAATTGTTTCCGGTCAGACTGTTCGCTCTTTGGTTAATAGTGATGCGTCAGGGTATGTGAAACTTTTAATTGCTTTGGCTGGTTTAATAACCTGTTGCATTCAGTTTTATTATGGAAAGCGTATTGGTGAACATTATCAGGAACGTATTAGCGGTGGACAAGCATTAGGGCAAAAAAATACAGTGCTGGCTATTTGGATGGCTTATACATATCTCAATCCGCTATCTTCGGTTGGTCCTGGTTCTTATGTTCTATGGCAGAATATTATCAATTCTTGGCAGTTGTGGAAGAAAAGAAAGAAGGAAAATTAGAAATTCTATTTTATATATTACTCCGAATTACCGAAATAATATCTTTTTATTTTTGAAATTACTTCAACTAATATCGAATATTGTGAGATAATAGTCTAGTGATATAGGCTTAGCTTCTCGATAAACTCCGGCTTGTTTGCCAAACAGGAGGATTGTATTCTATCTTGATCTTTTTTTTCATGAGAACGACGTTTAATTATGTTTTATTGTTATACTTTTGGGGGCTGTATAAAAGGGAAAATCAGATAATGATGAAGACGTTTTTTGTATTTTGTTTTAAAGATAAATCCGGGATTGAATATGGAATTGGTTATAAACAAATAGCAATTAAGAATATGGAAATTAAAATTAGACAAGAACAAGAGAACGATTATAAAGCTGTATATGAATTAATAGAACTTGCTTTTAGAAATATGGAAGAAAGTGATCATAGTGAACATTTTCTGGTGGAGCGCTTGCGTAAATCAGAAGCGTTTATACCAGAGCTTTCTTTAGTGGCAGAAAAGGATGGTGAAATTATTGGTCATATTCTGATGACCAAAGTGGAAATCGTGTCAGCTGTTAAAGCTACGACTACTTTAGCTTTGGCTCCGGTAGCTGTGTTACCTAAATATCAGGGACAAGGGGTTGGTGGTACACTAATTTGTGAAGTACATAAACGTGCTACTGAATTAGGGTATGGCTCTGCTGTTTTATTGGGGCACAAAGATTATTATCCTAAGTTTGGATATAAAAAGGCCATAGATTTCGGCATTGAATTTCCATTTGAGGTTCCTTACGAATATTGTATGGTGATTGAATTGTTGCCGAATGCTCTAAAAAACGTACAGGGTGTGGTTAAATACTCAAAACCATTTATTAATGAATGACGTTCATAGAAGATTATACTGTATTTCTTCTGGTATGTCTCTATCTTTATGAGAACAACAAAAAGGATTAATTGTAATCACTAATCATTATATAAAAACTTTTATATTGCTTTGTATATTTATGATAACTTAGACAAGGTCTTAACTCTTTTGTGATATTACAGATCATCTGTTTTCACTCTATTTCTTCCATTTAAATGGTTAAAAAAAGAACATTTTCTCAGATTTTTGAAACACTATCTTTATCTTTGTTCTTAGTTATAAAAAACTGAAAACAATGAGAGTGAGCAAGAAAAAAATATTCTGGGGATTTATGTTCCTTATATTAATAGCAGGAGGTATTATTTGTAAAATACGTTGGAAAGTCTGGTTCTATAATAGACCGGAGATAAGTTATGTGCTTACTAATGAACCTCAGCGAGTGATTCTAACTTTTGGAAATGATGGTGAGCTTTCCCGTAATGTAAGTTGGGTATGCGGGGGCGTTTCTAAACAGGCAAAACTTGAATATACAAAAATAGGTTCTGGAGATACTCTTATTATTGATGGCTCTTCTAAATTCCTTAAATCGTTAGGAGGTTTTAGCTATACTAATTGGGCAAAGTTTAAGGATCTTGCTTACGGGAATTCTTATTCTTATCGAGTATGGAACGATGATCGGGCTTCTAGCTGGTATTCATTTACTATGCAACCAGATTCTACGGATCACTTTTCTTTTATTTTTGTAGGTGACGTGCAGGATACACTACATGGAAAGACACGTGATTTTATGGAAAATGTACGCTATCGTTTTCCGCAGACCGATTTCTATATGCTTGCCGGTGATTTTATTGAACGTCCGATGGATTGTTATTGGGAAGAAGCATATCAGAGTATTGATTCCATTGCTCCCAGTAAGCCTTTATTAGTTTCTCCTGGAAATCATGAATATGTAAAAGGAATTGTAAGAACTTTGGAGCAACGTTTCAATTATTCCTTTTCATATTTGTTAGAATCCGAATATAAGAATAATAATGTGTATTCTATTGACTATAAGGATGCTACTATTATTACCCTTGACAGTAATCGTGATCCTTGGTTTTTATTTTCACAACGTGAATGGTTGGAGAAAACATTGAAGAATTCTGATAAAAAATGGAAAATTGTAATGTTACATCATCCGGTATATTCTATTAAGGGTAAGACAAATAACATATTGGTGCGCTGGATGTTCGATCCTTTGTTTAAAGAATATGGAGTTGACTTGGTGCTTCAAGGACATGAACATAACTATGCACGTATGACAAACAAAGAAGGTGATGGCAAAATGATTACTCCAGTTTATTTGGTTAGTCATGCTTCTCCGAAAGGATATCGATTGGAGTTCAATGATAAATACGACCGTTTCGGAACTAACAATCGTTTTTATCAGAATATTGATGTAAGGGGAGATACTCTTCGTATACAAGCATTTTTGGAGAATGATTCACTGTATGATGATATGCAGATTGTGAAAAATGCTTCGGGTATTCAGGTAATAGATTATGCACAGAACATTCCCGAAATATTAGAAATGCCTTGGCTGACAGGTAAAAAAGCAAAGGAATTTGAACAGAATGCAGAAAAATGGCGTAAGCGTTCTTTAGTACAATAAATATTTCTTTCTCATGCTTTGATATGTTTGTAGTTCCTTTTGCCAACTGTTACGGATATCTTGTTCTGAATCACCTTTTAGGATGGCTTTGCGAACAGAATTTGTTCCCATAAGTAAATCGAACCATCGTGCACGTGAGAAAAAAGCTTCTCCTTCACCGGATAGTTGGTAGAAATCTAAGAAGTAACGAAGAGTAAATCCATGTACATCTGCTACATTGCGTAAATCTTCTCCGTAACAAAGTATCCCTTTATGCATTGGGTTTTTGTCGAATCCGGGTAAAGACTCAGGAGTGAAAGTGAAGCCACCGTATTTTTTATCAGGTGCGCCCAATACCTGAAAAGGAAAGGTTGTTCCACGTCCTACACTTATCCGAGTTGCTTCGAAAAGGCAAAGAGAAGCATATAACCGAATGGATTGTGCATTAGGTAAATTAGGAGATGGCTTTACGGGAAGTATGTATGGCTGCCCATGTTTCCATCCTTTCATCGAAATAACAGTAAGCGGACAAGGGAGCTTAGTTGTTGTTATCCAACCTTCTCCATTAATCATTTGTGCCAGTTCCCCTATCGTGCAACCATGAAGAATAGGGATTGGTAACATACCTACGAAGCTCCGATAAGCAGGTTTTAATATAGGACCTTCTACATAGTCGCATGGATTTGGACGATCGAGCACAATCAGTTCTTTTTGATTTTCGGCACAAGCTTCCATTACATAAAACATAGTACTTATATAGGTATAAAATCGTGCTCCTACATCTTGTATGTCGAATAAAATAACATCCACATTCTTTAATTGTGCACTAGTAGGTTTTTTATTGTTTCCGTAAAGCGAAATGATTGGTATTCCGGTGCGACTGTCTTTTCCATCTTTTACCTCTTCTCCTGCATCAGCATTCCCCCGAAAACCATGTTCCGGTGCAAATACCTGAACTACTTGAATATTTAATTTCAAAAGAGTATCGAGTAAGTGAGTCTGTCTTGAACTAACAATAGATGTGTGATTTACAACCATTCCCACTCGTTTACCTTTGAGCAGTGGCAAATATCGCTCGGTACGTTCAGCGCCTGTAATCACTTTTCCAAAGATCAACGTTGGAAAGGCTGTGAATACGAGTATTGAAAGAATGAAGAAGAATCTGGTTTGCATATCAGTAAATTTTTGTAATATTGCACAAAAATATTCATTTATCCATAGGAAAACAAGTTATAAGTAGTAAAGAATATGAATCCAAATAAAATTATTGATAAATATTATCCGCAAGATAGTGCACTGAGATCAGTTTTATTAATACATAGTTATGCTGTAGTCCATAAGGCAATGAAAATAATAGATGCTCATCCGGAACTTTCTTTAGATCGTAATTTTGTGCGTGAAGCAGCACTCTTACATGATATAGGTATTTTTCAGACCGATGCTCCTGCTATTCATTGTTTAGGCTCCCATCCTTATATCTGCCATGGTTATTTAGGTGCTGACCTATTGCGTAGTGAAGGATTTCCGCGTCATGCATTAGTTTGTGAGCGTCATACAGGTGCCGGACTGTCCTTGCAGGAAATTATTGAACAGCAACTTCCGATTCCTCATCGTGATATGCTTCCCATCAGTTTAGAAGAGCAATTGATCTGTTTTGCTGATAAGTTCTTTTCGAAAACGCGCCTTGATGAAGAGAAATCTGTAGAAAAAGCCCGGAAGAGTATTGCAAAGTATGGTGAAGAAGGCCTTATACGCTTTAATAGATGGTGCTCTCTCTTTTTATAGCACTAAAAAATAATTAAATAACGAAGATTCGCACGTATAATTGATGAAGATTGTGTACTTTTGCCACTTCAAGCGTAAACTATGAGTTAATGGCGCCATTGAAAGCAAAAATAATTATATCATTCATACTGCTGATTGTCTTACTGATGCTTCCCGACGAGGCTGTGTCCCAACGTCGAAGAAGAGGGATGATTGCCTCCAACACTGCACAAAAGGACTCCTTACAGGGGAATGATTCCCTGAAAGCAGATACAGTGACGGTGCAAATTGACTCTTTGCCACCAGCACAGAAGAAACAACCGCTCGATGCGCCGGTTGTTTATGAATCTAATGACTCTACTGTCTTTACTTTAGGAGGTGCCGCTACATTGTATGGTGGTGGAAAAGTTAATTATCAGAATATTGAGCTTGCTGCGGAAGTAATTTCCATGAATTTGGATAGTAGTACGGTTCATGCCTATGGTATTAAAGACTCTGCCGGAGTGGTAAAGGGGAAACCTGTGTTTAAGGATGGAGATACAGCTTATGATACAGAAACGATTCGTTATAATTTCAAGTCTAAAAAAGCTGGTATCACAGATATTGTTACTCAACAAGGAGAAGGCTATGTGACGGGTAATAAGGCAAAGAAAGGTGCTAATGATGAAATCTTCATGCAGGATGGTCGGTATACGACTTGTGACCACCATGATCATCCGCACTTTTATATGCAGCTGACTAAAGCAAAAGTTCGCCCTAAGAAGAATGTAGTAACAGGACCGGCTTACCTTGTAGTTGAAGATGTTCCTTTGCCCTTGGCGGTACCCTTTTTCTTCTTTCCATTTTCTAGTAGTTATTCTTCAGGCTTTATTATGCCGACCTATATGGATGACTCCAGTCGTGGATTCGGTTTAGCTGAGGGAGGATATTACTTTGCAATCAGCGACATGATGGACTTGAAGTTGACGGGAGATATATTTACTAAAGGCTCATGGCGACTGTCCGGATTGACTAATTATAATCGACGTTATAAATATTCTGGTACTTTGCAGGCCGATTATCAGGTTACTAAGACTGGAGATAAAGGAATGCCGGATTATGCGGTAGCTAAAGACTTTAAAATAGTCTGGAACCACCGTCAGGATGCTAAGGCAAGTCCTAACAGTACGTTCTCGGCGAGTGTAAACTTTTCGACTAGTAGTTATGAACGTTCCAATATCAACAATCTTTATAACTCTCAGTTGCTGACGCAGAATACTAAAACATCAAGTATCAGCTATTCACGTAGTTTCCCGGATTTAGGTTTAACGTTGTCAGGAACCAGTAATATTGCACAGACCATGCGTGACTCTTCTATTGCAGTGACTCTGCCGGATCTTAATATCTCATTAAGTCGTTTGTTTCCGTTCAAGCGGAAGAAAGTAGCGGGAGCCGAACGTTGGTATGAAAAGATTTCTGTTAGCTATACCGGACGTATGACAAATAGTATCCGTACTAAAGATGATCGTTTGTTTAAAGCCGGATTTAACGAATGGGAGCATTCGATGAATCATAACATTCCCGTTAGTGCTACTTTTACTTTATTCAAGTATTTTCAGGTTTCTCCTTCGGTGAATTATACAGAACGTTGGTATACCCGTAAGGTAGATCAGGTGTATGATATGGAAAAACATCGGTTAGATCCGTTAATGAATGATACTATCAATGGGTTCTATCGTGTGTCCAATTATTCGGCCAGTTTGAGTTTGAGTACTAAGTTGTACGGTATGTATAAACCTCTTTTTATGAAGAAGAAGGAAATACAACTTCGTCATGTTTTTACTCCGCAGGTAAGTCTTAGTGGTGCTCCGGGTTTTAGTAAATATTGGGAAGAGTATACTGATTATAATGGGGTGACACAGTACTATTCTCCTTTTAGTGGACAACCTTATGGAGTTCCTTCACGAGAAGGTTCCGGAACTGTAAGTTTCTCTGTGTCGAATAACTTGGAAATGAAGTATTATGATGCGAAAAAGGATACATTAAAGAAAGTGAGTTTGATTGATGAGTTTGGTATGGGCATGTCTTACAATATGGCTGCAAAGGAAAGACCTTGGAGTGATCTGAGTATGAATATCCGTATGAAGCTGACTAAGAACTATACTTTTAATATGAACGCATCGTTTGCTACCTATGCCTACACTTTCGATAAAAATGGTAATGTAGTCACTGGTAATCGTACGGAATGGTCTTATGGACGTTTCGGTCGTTTTCAAGGATATGGTTCTTCTTTCAACTATACCTTAAATAATGATTCTTGGAAGAAATGGTTTGGACCGAAAGATGATGTGGAGAAGGATAAGGATACTGAAGATGATGGTGAAGAATCGGAAGATATAGAAGGAGGAAAGAAAGAAAAGAAAGTTGAAAAAGCACAAGCGGACCCAGATGGTTATCAGGTATTTAAAATGCCATGGTCTTTAAGTCTTAGCTACTCTTTTAATATTCGTGAAGATCGTACAAAACCTATTAACCGTTATTCTATGCGGTATCCGTTTACTTATACTCATAATATCAATGCGAATGGAAATGTAAAGATTTCTAACAACTGGTCACTTTCATTCAATACAGGTTATGATTTCCAGGCGAAAGAAATAACACAAACTTCATGTACAATTTCACGTGACTTACACTGTTTTAATATACAGGCGAGTCTATCTCCATTTGGACGTTGGAAATACTATAACGTTACTATTCGTGCCAATGCAAGTATTTTGCAAGATTTGAAATACGAACAGAGAAGCCAGACTCAAAGTAATATTCAGTGGTATTAAGCATATTTTAGATCAGTCTTTTCTAATAAAATAGAGGAGTTACATTTTGTTTGAACCTTCGTAAGTAAATGATCATTGATGATAAAATGACAGTTAGCAATTAAAGGACTGAGAATGCTTAATTTATATAATAGAAAGAGGTTGTGTCAAAATGCTGGCACAACCTTTTTTTATGCGCAAAGCCCAGACTTTCGCAAGCCCGGGCTTTGTTATTACCCAAAATTTTTGTAACTTTAGGCATAAAGTTTTTCGTTATGGCAAAGTTACATTTTCGTCCTTACATTCCCAACCAAACAGTTCTTTTTCCCGGAAGAATTGATGAGAACATAGCATCGAACGATCCGGTTCGCATCGTTAATACAGTTGTTGATAATCTCAATCTTGACAATTTCAAGAAGCTTTATAAAGCAACCGGTCGTTGTCCTTATCATCCTAAAATGATGCTCAAGGTAATTATCTACGCCTACATGAACAATATCTATTCGTGCCGCAAAATAGAGAAGCTTCTCCTACGTGACATCCATTATATCTGGCTTTCCGGTAATGAACATCCGGATTTTATTACCATCAACCGTTTTCGAAACCGTGTAAAAGAAGAAATAAATACCGTATTTACGCAGTTGGTTCTTGTCCTTGCCGACAAAGGTTTTATCAGCCTTGACGTAGAGTATATCGACGGTACCAAGATTGAGTCCATGGCCAACAAATATACTTTTGTCTGGCGCAAGACAGTCGAAAAGAACCGTACAAAGCTGATGGATAAGATCCGCATTCTCCTGGAGCAGGTAGATGAAGCCATAGCCCAAGAGAACTCCTCCAAAGACACATCCGTAGAGTTCACTCCTGCCATGCTCTCAGATATAGTGAATGAACTTAAAGAGGTGCTGGAACACCAGCCTGTAACAAAGGACAAGGAACAAAAGAAAGTCATCCGGGAAAAGAAGAAACAGGTCCGGGAACTTGAGGAGTACCGTGACAAGCTGATGGAATACGACAATCACCTTGAAGTCCTTGGAGAACGTAATTCCTATTCTAAGACCGATCCTGATGCTACATTCATGCGTATGAAAGAAGACGCCATGAAGAACGGGCAGACCAAGCCCGGGTATAATTTACAAACAGGTACTGAAAACCAGTTCATCATAGACTTCCGGCTGTTTCCCAACCCCACCGATACGCTGACCCTGATCCCTTTCTTCCACTCCTTCCAGCACCGCTATAACCGCTTACCGGGTATCGGTGTGGCAGACTCCGGTTACGGCTCGGAAGAAAATTACCGGTTCATGCAAGATAATGGGATAGAAGCCTTTGTCAAGTACAACTACTTCCATAAAGAACAGCGTCCCCGTTATACCCCCAACCCATTCCATGCGGAGAGTCTCCATTACAATGCGGGGGAGGATTACTACGTTTGTCCTATGGGGCAGCACATGAACCGTATAGGAACCAGACGTGACAAAACAGCGAGCGGATACATCTCCGAAAGTGCCCGGTATAAAGCACAAAGATGCGAAGGCTGTCCTTTGCGTGGCAGTTGCTTTAAAGCCCGGGGGAACCGTATTATAGAAGTCAACCACCGGTTAAACCAATACAAAAGGCAGGCACGGGAAAGGTTGCTCTCAGAAGAAGGAATCAGGCATAGGGGCAGGCGGTGTATAGAACCGGAAGCCGTTTTTGGACAAATGAAATACAACATGGCATACAGAAGGTTCCGGCATATGGGAGAAGACAAGGTGACAATGGACTTTGCCTTCTTTGCCATAGCTTTTAATATCAAAAAGATGTGTGCAAAACTGAGAAAGGCAGGAAAGGAGTTCATTACACTTGCTAAATCTATATTTATTGGGCTATTTATAACTCGATACAACGGGAATATAGTAACTTGTTACCAAATGAATGAGAAAAAAGCGGCATAGCCAAAAGAAAAGATAACAGGACTATAAATTTTAGAAAAAGGTTGTGCCAACGTTTTGACACAACCTCTTTTTATTATAATATCTTATAGAGTTTAAAGAAAACGAGGTGCTTTTACCAAACGATTTCTGTTTCTCCATGTGATTTCAAGTATTCATTTGTTCGGCTAAAGTGTTTATTTCCGAAAAAACCATTATAGGCTGAAAGGGGAGAGGGATGCGCTGAGCTAAGTACTAAATGTTTATTACGGTCAATAAATGCACCTTTTCGTTGGGCATATGCTCCCCACAAGATAAATACGATATGCTCTCTTTCTTCTGCTAACGCGCGGATAGCTGCATCAGTAAATGCTTCCCAGCCGCGGTTTTGATGTGAGCCGGCCTGATGGGCACGTACTGTTAAAGTTGCATTGAGCAATAATACACCTTGTTGAGCCCAACGAGTTAAATTTCCAGTAGCAGGTGTTTCAGTTCCCAGATCTGCCTTTATCTCTTTAAAAATATTAATTAGAGATGGCGGGAAAGGAACGCCATCGTTTACAGAGAAGCAGAGCCCATGTGCTTGTCCCGGACCGTGATAAGGATCCTGACCGATAATAACTACTTTTACTTTGTCGAAGGGGCAAAGATTAAAAGCATTGAAAATGAGTTTTCCCGGAGGAAATATTTGGTATTGACTGTATTCGTTTCTAACGAATTCTGTTAATGTTCGAAAATAATCTTTTTCAAATTCGGGTTGTAGATGTGTTTTCCAACTTTCTTCTATCTGTACATTCATGATTATTATATAAGGTGTATATCAAGTTCTTCACATTCTTTACGCATATCTTCGGGCCAAATGCTAGCCTGTATTTCTCCGATATGAGCTTTACGTAGGTAGAACATACACAAACGGGATTGTCCGATACCGCCACCGATAGATAAAGGAAGAGTATCGCTCATCAATCGTTTGTGGAAATAAAGCTCTAATCGTTTTTCTTCATTTTCTTCTTTCAGCTGGCGTTGCAATGCTTCTTTATTCACACGAATCCCCATGGAAGACAATTCGATGGAACGCTGTAGAACTTCATCCCAAAGTAAGAGATCACCATTAAGTCCGGGCAGGTCATTCAGACCAGTAGAGGTGTAGTCATCGTAATCGGGAGCACGTCCGTCATGCTTCTTTCCATCGCTTAGTTTGCAACCGATGCCGATAATAAATACGGCTCCATATTTCTGGCAAATGGCATGTTCCCGACATTTAGGTTCTAAATTCGGATAAAGCTGGCGTAACTCTTCAGAGTGTATAAAATGCAATTTTTGTGGTAAGCAAGGTTTGATTTGCGGATACATCTCATAAACCATGTATTCTGTACGAATCATAGCTGCATAGATGCGATTAACAATTTCTTTCAGGAAATCAATATTTCTATCTTCGTTGGTGATAACGCGTTCCCAATCCCATTGATCCACGTAAAGAGAGTGAAGGTTTCCTAATTCTTCGTCCGAACGAATTGCGTTCATGTCGGTATAGATACCATATCCCGCTTCGATGCGGTAGTCTGCTAAGGTGAGTCTTTTCCATTTTGCCAATGAATGTACTACTTCAGCTTGTGCATCTCCAAGGTCCTTGATTGGGAATGAAACCGGACGTTCTATTCCGTTTAGGTCATCATTGATTCCCATTCCTTTCAGTACAAAGAGGGGAGCTGTCACGCGTCTTAAGCGTAGCTCGGATGACAAGTTCAACTGGAAGAACTCTTTTATTTGTTTTATTCCTAACTCGGTCTGTTTTAGGTCGAGCAATGGTTTATAGTTCTTAGGTTTTATCAAGTAACTCATAGGTTTTTTGAATGTTAATTGTCGGCAAAGATAGAAATAATATTGATATATGTATTGCATATTCTCTAAAAGATTGTCAATTTGATAAAGTATTTACTATATATGTATTCAAAATCACAATATGAAATATAAGATAAACTTGTGATAAATGTAATAAATAGCTTCTGATTATCGTTCTTTTGTTAATAGTTTGTTGGGATAGTGAGTTAATTTGTGAAGGATAGGAACATTTATAGGTTTTATTCTTATGTATTTGAGAAATAAAGGTCTGCTGATAAAATGAAGATTTTATTAGGAATATGCGAAGATTTTTTATACTTTTGCCCTCGCATTTAGGGAATGATCTCATAGCTTAGTGAATAGAGTGTCAGATTCTGATGCAAGGAAATATTTAGAGTTGGGTTGTGAGAGTACAATTTGTGAACTCAAAGTATGGATTGAGATAAGTTGTGTGAAAAACAATATAAGCACCTGTAGTTCAATGGATAGAATACAAGATTCCGGTTCTTGAGATGAGGGTTCGATTCCCTCCGGGTGTACAATGCAAAAGCTGACTTGTAAAAGTTGGCTTTTGTTGTTTTACACGTTTGCTATATAACTTTACTTTTCTGTTGAAAGTAATTCTATTGTATTACAGAGATGATTAATAGGATGATTTGTTCTGTATCTGCAGCATCTTATCTGTTTATTAATTTATATTTGAAGATGAATGCAAGGATATCAGGTAATAATAGAATTGCGTTTCTAGAGATTTATATTACTTACAAGAATTAACTTCTTGACACTTGTAACCCTTCGTCTGATAATGACATTTCTACAAAACGTGCGCGTGGGTTAGGAGCTCGTTCGGTCAGTATTCGTCGGATCCTACCGGCTGCTTCTGGATTTTTGGCTACCATATATAGGTATCCACCACCTCCTGCACCGGGTAGTTTACAGCCTAAAGTATAATCTTGGATCTGATCGATAATAGCTTTCACTGCCGGAGGATTGGTACCACTGTCCAAAGCTTGGTTTTGTATCCAAGTTTTGTTGATTAAACGTCCGAAGTTGTTGAAGTCTCCCCGTAAAATAGCTTCACTCATATCCAGTGCATGGGCTTTCATTTCCGCAAGTAATCCAAGATGTATGCCTGAATTCAGAAACATAGAGCTGACTATCTCTGCTAGAATTCCTTTGGCTGTACGAGTGATTCCTGTGTAATAAAGTAAGTGACAGTTCCGGTAGTCGGGCTGAACGAAAAGTTGGTCGGGGAGCCAGCGTACTAATGGATTTTGTTCAAATCCTGTTTCCGATTGGAGTAATTTTACTCCCGGGAATACTCCACCGTATTGATCCTGCCATCCGCCTCCTGTGGTTAATAATTGTTCTAATACTAGCGTATAATTGCAAATGTCATTCTTGTCCCATGCCAATCCACAGAAGTCATTGATAGCTCCGAGTACGGTAGAGGCTAGAATAGAACTGGTGCCTAGACCAGATCCCGCCGGTATGGCGGCTAATAAAGTAATTTCAAGTCCTGAACCAAAAGATTTTAGTTGATCTTCTAAAGAAACATAAGATTCTGCAGAAAACATCGGTGCGAAACCGGCTAATGTAAGTGCTGCTTTCGGGATGGAAAAAGGAGAACCTACTTTCTTGTAATCCTGTAATTCTTCATAGTTTCTGATAATCTCCATAGCCCCCATATCAATGGAACGGAGAACAATATGAAAATTTTTGCATGGTTTGATATATACTTGTAACGGTGGTTGTCCGTTCAACTCAATGGCAAGATTGACCACATTTCCTCCTGAATAAAGAGAGTAGGGAGGAGTGTCTGTCCATCCACCTGCAATGTCAATTCTTACCGGGCTACGCCCCCATACAATTTGATCGGAATACACATTGAGTTTCGGTTGATTCTTTTGCTCTGCAACTGCTCCTAACAGGCTATCCCGAAGAAGATGGAAAGCAGCTTGTTCTTCTTCCTTATAATTATTGTCATTATGTAGTTTCATGATACGTGCCCGTAGCATTCGGTTATGGATGCGTATCATTGGTGCTGTTGTTTCTTTTAAAATGTCGGGAATTGGCAGATTCTGGTTCGCAAACTCTGTGGCGGCATTTTGTAAATCAAGTTGATAGAAGATACTTTTCTCATAATTGGCAGCCAGCCCTTGCCAATTATTTCGTCGGTAAGCAGTACGTTGCGCATAAAGACGCTTTAAATTTGCTTTTGCTGATATTGCGTCAGCAGATAGTTTTTCAGCTTGTAACCAAAGCCTTTTCCCCTCTTCAAGTTGAGGTTCGGAGGTCATCCAACGCACTAATATGCCGAGTTCTTCTATTGAATTTGTAACAGGAAAGATGGAGGCGGCCTGTAGATCATCTTTACGTCCTTTCAGGTAATCTAAAGATAATCCTCTTTCTTTCATCCATTGCGGGAAAGATTTACCGAGAAATGTAGTTGTTTCGCTGTCAAGTGATCCTTTGAAAACATCATCTAGTCCGTAAGGTCTTGCTACGAAGTCATTCTTTTTTAATGGAACAATATCGATGCAGACTCCATCCGGTAAACTAATATTCCAATGATTCTCTGGGATACCTGTGATAATTTGACAGGAACCGATCTTCCAGCCTTCTCCTATGTGGCTGTTCTCGATCCATAAATTTGCATTATCAGCCGACAAGGATATTTGTGTAATAGAGTTTTGTATGAAGATAGCCGGATTGGGTTTCACTTTCCGGTGCATAATCTGTCTTTGGTCGCGTACTTTATCTTGTATGGCTAGCGTCGAAGAAATTAGTTCGCGACTTGTTCCATAATGATAGAATTCTCCACCAGGGAGAGGAAGTATAGCTACTGACAGTTCATTTATCTCTTTATCTGTGATTTTAGGGTGTTCGCCTAAAGCCAGTCCATAATCCGAATATAAATCATAATAATTGATATCTTTTGTTCCTTCTTTGAAGGAATGTTTCATTAACAATTCTATGGCTCGGTCACTCAATATCCATATACCAATATCCATCAGGAAAAGATGTGATTTGGATAAGTTCTCTAATTCTTTCAATGAAGGTTTTTGTAACATGAAATCGAGCACTTCCGGATTTTTTCGGTCGGACACAAATACACCATGGTGGGTTGCTAAAGAAGGATTAACCCATAGACCATAGCATACGACATCTACATCAGGAATCTTTTGCAAAAGTTGCTCCGAACGGATGTATACGTCTCCACTTGCAATCAGAGTATTCAGACCATTCGGTGTCTGTTGCATGATTCTCTCATATAGAGGAAGTTGTAATGAAAGCAGGTTCTGACTAAGTTTCTGACCTCGTTCCCAACTAAAAACCGGTATTGGAGTTAATATCTTTCCGGAAGGAGCATATCCGGGTAGACGACGACTTTGCCCTCCCGCATGGAGTAATATTCTTTTCTCTTTTCCTATCCATTGGCTAAAAGATTCTTGTGGAGCAAATTCCTGATGACAGGATTGTAATAGCCAAGTAGTTCCACCGCCCGAACCTAATTTACTTCCTATCGGATCCGATGTACAAAACCAATCTGTGTGATCAACATTTTCCAGTTCATGAAAACAGTTGGTTAAATTTGGAGGTAAGGATAGTAACTTTTGCATAGTAATATCGGAATTAGTTTGAATAAAATCATTATAAATTAAACTTAGACAAAAATAGCATTAATATTTTTGCTTTCCGATTTTTATTCTGTTTTTATAGGCTAATTCATGTACTGCGAGTGTGCCCTTTACCGTCAATGAGTAGTAGATTGCAAATACACAAAGAATAGGAAAATAGTCATCAAATAGCTTTTTGAAAGCTTATTATCCAATTTTGCTTATTTTTTTTAATCTTTCTTCATCTATAATCTTGATTTTCCTTCCATCGATGGTGATCAAGCGTTCCGTAGCGAATTGAGAAAGTGTACGTATAGCGTTTGATGTGGTCATATTGGATAGACTTGCAAGATCTTCGCGTGAAAGATAGATACTTAAAGTAGAACCATCCTCTTCCAAACCATAATTTTCTCTCAGGAAGAGTAAAGATTCTGCGAGTCGCCCACGAATATGTTTTTGAGTAAGATTGACCGTACGTTCATCGGCAATACCTAAATCTATAGAAAGTTGGCGGACAAAGAACATTGCCAGATCATTATTCTGAGAAATTAAAATAGTAATAGCATTCATGGGAATCAGACAAACTATCGAAGGCTCAAAAGCAGCAGCAGCAGTAACGAAATCCTCTTTGGCGAAATAAGCGCGGTAAGCAAAGTACTCTCTCGGTTTGATCATGCGAATAATCTGACTTCTACCTCCTACACCGTTTATAAAGATTTTGACTTTACCTTTGATGAGACACATCAAGTGGGTGGGTGTTTCTCCTTCGCAATAGATGGTTTCGTTTTTTTTGTAGGTTTGTATTGTATAATTGTTCATCAGAAACTCCTTTTGCTCATTGTTCAAAGGAGCTAGCAAATCGGACAAAGGCTCCGAAATATTGATGTCTGATATGTTTATTTTTACCATTGGTGCTACAAAACTGTGTTATACAGCACAAAAGTAGAAAGAAAAAATGAGAAAATGAACGAATCTATAAAAAGATTGCACAAAAGGACCCTCTTTCGTGCAATCTTATTTTTCTCATTCTTGTTTACTTATTTAGTGAATAAGAGCTCCCTGTATTTAGGTAATGGCCATATTTCATCATCCACTTCCATTTCCAGATGGTCAATGTGATCACGTATTTTGTCGAGATACGGGCGTACATTTTCTTCGTATTCAAATGCCTTTTCCTTGTAGTTCTCCTTATGGTTGGCAACTTTTCTTGCTTCGGTCATATCATGTACGAGCACCTTGATAGAAGTGACACGATGGGATATTTCGCGAATCAATTCTTTACGATCAGCACTTAATACCTCATATTCCTCAGGAGAGAAGATTTCTTTCAGTCCTCGTAAATTCTCAAGTAAACGATTCTGGTATGCAACAGCTGTCGGAACGATATGATTGATAGCAAGATCACCTAAAACGCGACTTTCAATTTGCACTTTCATCGTATATTTTTCCAGTTCCACTTCCAGGCGGCAATTCAATTCCGTTTCATTGAAGATACGTTCACCGATAAGGACTGCTTTTGATTGATTATCGACATAGTGCATTAGAGCTTGCGGCACATGGCAAATATTGGTTAGTCCGCGACGGGCAGCTTCTTGTTTCCATTCTTCCGAATAACCATCACCTTCAAAACGGATTGGTTCGGAAGCAATAATTGTTTCTTTCAGCAGGCGGAAGATTGCTTCGTCTTTACCTACTCCTTCTTCCATTAGTTTTTCTACCGATGCGCGGAATTCGTTTAGTTGGTTTGCCATAGCTGCGTTGATGGCGATCATGGCAGCAGCACAGTTTGAAGAAGACCCAGCAGCACGGAATTCGAAACGATTTCCGGTGAAAGCGAAAGGAGAAGTACGGTTACGGTCTGTTGTATCAAGTAGAATTTCAGGAATACGCCCGATACCGAGTTTCAATGTTGTTTTCTCTTCCGGAGTCATTTTTTCATTTCCTACTTGGCGGACAATTTCGTTTAATGTAGCCGAAAGTTGTTTTCCCAAAAAGCAGGAAAGGATGGCAGGAGGTGCTTCGTTGGCTCCTAATCGGTAGCTATTGCTGGCACTCATGATAGAGGCACGTAGTAAATCCTGATTTTTATATACCATCATTAATGCATTCACCAAGAAGGTAAGGAATAACATATTACCTTTCGGGTTCTTACCCGGAGCAAACAAGTTGATTCCGGTGTCGGTACAAAGTGACCAGTTATTGTGTTTGCCGGAACCATTCACACCACTGTATGGCTTTTCGTGTAGCAGTACATTAAAATGATGTTTGCGGGCGATACGTTTCATCAGATCCATAACGAGCTGATTATGGTCGTTTGCCAAATTACAGTTCTCGAAAATAGGAGCTAATTCAAATTGATTGGGAGCTACTTCGTTGTGTCGGGTTTTGGCAGGGATTCCCAGTTTATGGCATTCTATTTCCAGTTCCTTCATAAAAGCGGTGACGCGTGGAGGAATTGAACCAAAATAATGGTCTTCCAATTGCTGGTCTTTGGCAGATGAATGTCCCATCAATGTTCTTCCTGTCAGGCAGAGGTCAGGACGTGCATTATATAAGGAAGAGTCTACAAGAAAATATTCCTGTTCCCAACCAAGATTTGTATATACGCGTGTTACATTCTTATCAAATAACTGACAGACTTCAGTAGCAGCTTTATCTACGGCTGCAAGCGCTTTCAACAAAGGAGTTTTGTAGTCGAGTGCTTCGCCAGTATAGGAAATAAAAATTGTTGGGATGCAAAGAGTTGTATCTACGACGAATGCGGGAGACGAAACATCCCATGCAGTATATCCTCGAGCCTCGAAAGTATTACGAATACCACCGTTCGGGAAAGAAGAAGCATCCGGCTCTTGCTGTATAAGCAGCTTTCCTGAAAAACGTTCGATCACTCCTCCTTCTTCACTGAATTCAATGAAACCGTCATGTTTTTCGGCCGTACCGTCTGTCAGAGGCTGGAACCAGTGTGTGTAGTGAGTTACATTAAGTGATTTAGCCCAACTCTTCATACCATTGGCAACCAGGTCCGCTACTTCCCGACTGATGGGTGTACCTTTTTCAATGGCATCAATTACAGCCCTGTAGGCCTCTTTCGGAAGATACTCCTGCATCTTCTTGCGATCGAATACATGGCTACCATAATAATCTGAGAGTTTGTTGGAAGGGGCAGTTACTTCCAGAGCTTTCCGATTGGAAAGTTGTTGCAAAGCGAAAAATCTCAATTTGGACATAAATAGTCTAACTTTTATCGGTTGATGGCGCAAAATTATATGTTTTTTCTGAAAGTACCCCTATTTTTTAGGGGGTAATTTGAAAAAATAGTTTGTTTTTTGAGAACTACCCCCTCCCTGATGTGAAATCAGAAACTTATTTTTTAAATTTGTCCGTTTACAGTGAAAAGTTACTCTAATATACCCCATGTAGTTATAAACCAATAAAGAATTAAATGATGGAAAATAATAGATTTACCATTTGTGCGATTAATTATATTGCTTCTTTAAGAAAAGAAGGCCGATACTCTACAGCACACGTATACAAAAATGCAATTCGTTCTTTTACTCAGTTTTGTGGAACACCGTCCGTTGCGTTTTATCAGATAAATCGTGAGAATCTGAAACGATATAGTAATTATCTCATTGCCCGTAAATTGAAACTTAATACAATTTCTACTTATATGCGTATGCTGCGATGTATTTACAATCAGGGAGTTGATACAGGTCAGGCTCCTTATATATATCGTTTATTTCATGATGTCTTTACAGGAGTGGAGACTCGGCAAAAGAAAGCACTTCCTGTGCACGAACTTCGTACCTTATTATATAAGGATCCTCAATCCGAATCTCTCCGTCGTACTCAAGCTATTGCCAGCCTATTGTTTCAATTCTGTGGTATGCCTTTTAGCGATCTTGTTCATTTGGAGAAAACAAACTTGAAACAGGGCATCCTTAAATATAATCGTATGAAGACGGGTACTCCTATGTGTCTTGAGATTTTGGATACTGCGACAGAGGCTATTACTTTGCTTCGCAATAAACATTCTACTCACCATTCTGATTATCCCGATTATCTTTTATGTGTGTTAAGTGGTAATTATAAAAGAAATGATGTAAGAGGTTATATTGAGTATCAATCTGCATTGCGTTGTTTTAATAACCAATTGAAACGTTTGGCAAAGCGGTTATGTATTTATTCCTCTGTTTCTTCGTATACCTTTCGTCATTCCTGGGCTACTACGGCCAAGTATCGGGGAGCTTCTATTGAAATGATTAGTGAGTCATTAGGTCATAAATCTATTAAAACTACACAGATCTATTTAAAAGGATTTGAATTAGAAGAAAGAACAAGAATAAATCGTATGAATTATTCTTACGTAATAAATTCTAGGGTAATGTAGGGAGAATGCATAAATGGTTGAATAATAATAGTATATGTTATCCGTTACTTCATAGGTAACGGATAAGAATTCGCTGCAAAGATAGATAAAATAGTAAATAGAAAACAAATAAAAAAAATCTTTTTTTCTTTTTTCTTAAAATATATAACAAGAAAATACCCCCAGACATGAAGAATACCGTTCGTGTCAAAGAATTTTCCATTGTTTGAATGTTGAGGAAATCTACTATGTATCAGCAAAGACTCTTCTGACATCTGATACTAGCCTAATTATCCGTTACCTATGAAGTAACGGATAAACATGGGGTAAAAATAGATGATTCTTAACAAAAATGACAATTCTCAAGTTCTGCCGGCAAATGTGACTGGCAGAAGCGTAGCACACTCAAAACGTTGGTTGGTGGCTGTAGTGCGTATTTACCACGAGAAAAAGACGAGCGAACGTCTAACGAAAATGGGAATTGAAAATTTCCTTCCTATTCAACAAGAATACCATCAATGGAGTGATCGTCGTAAAGTGATCGATCGTGTTTTACTTCCGATGATGATTTTTGTCCATGTCGATCTTCAGGAGCAGAAAGAAGTCCTGACTCTGTCAGCTGTGACCCGCTATATGGTATTACGTGGTGAAAGTGCTCCGGCAGTGATTCCCGATGAACAAATGTTACGTTTTAAGTTCATGCTCGATTATTCGGAAGAAACGATTAGTATGAGTTCCTCACCGCTGTCACCAGGTGAAAAGATTCGTGTAATTAAAGGTCCTTTGGCTGGATTGGAAGGTGAGTTGGTGACGGTTAATGGCAAGTCTAAAGTTGCCGTCCGTTTAACGATGTTGGGATGTGCTTTTGTCGATATACCCGTAGGTTGCGTGGAATCTATTGAGATGGAAAATGAACATGGAATAAAGTAGAGTAATAGTGATTGGGGATATGGGGAATATGCTATTACAAGAAAAAATAGACAATCTGTACAGCTTGGCAGATCGTTTTCTTCACATTGGTGATCAGAATGGTTATGTATATGCTGATGACCTTTCTCTTCTTAATAAAAGCATTCATATTTTAATCAATGAATTATACCCTCAGCGAGGTGTGACTTTAGAGCAGGAAGCTGCTTTATGCTTAGCTTTGTTGATGGGATATAGTGTGTCGATGTATGCTAATTGGGAAGACGAATCTAAAAAGCAAGCCATATTGGCTCGTTCCTGGAAAATTCTTCCAACTCTTTCCCCTTCTCAGACTAAAGAACGTTTATCGACACTTTGTAATGAATTGAATCACTCATTTGAAATCAACTGATATTTATTTAATTAGTAAATGAAAATACAAAACCTATTTCGCTTATTTCTATTAGTTCTAATGTTGGGTAGTAGCCCTTCTCTGATGGCTCAGACTATGAGTGACCAACAAGTCCTTGAATATGTCAAAGAGGGTATCAAACAAGGCAAGGAGCAGAAACAAATGGCCGCAGAATTAGCCCGTAAGGGTGTAACCAAGGAACAAGCCATTCGAGTAAAAGAATTATACGAGAAACAGAATAATGTAAACACTTCCAATGCTACCGGTACAGATATAAATGAATCTCGTCTTCGCGAAGAGATGAAGGAAAACACTTCCGACATGTTGGAAGACCATCCCAGTACTCAAGATTTATCCCGCGAAGATCAAGTATTCGGACGCAATATCTTTAATACCCGGAATTTGACCTTTGAACCTAGCGTCAATCTCGCTACCCCTTCCAATTATCGTTTGGGCCCCGGCGATGAAGTCATTATTGATATCTGGGGCGCCAGCCAGAATACCATCCGTCAAGCTATCTCTCCTGACGGAACGATTAATATCCAGAAGATCGGTCCTGTCTATCTGAGTGGTCTGACCGTTTCTGAAGCCAATGATTATCTGAAGAAATCGTTGAATAAAATCTATAACGGCCTTAATAACGCTACCGATCCGAGTTCCGATATTCGCCTGAGCCTGGGCAATATCCGTACCATCCAGATAAATATCATGGGAGAAGTCGTTCAACCCGGTACCTACGCCCTTTCCGCTTTCTCCACAGTCTTCCACGCCCTCTATCGTGCAGGCGGAGTCAGTGACATCGGCAGTCTGCGTAATGTCCAACTAGTACGTAATGGCAAAAAACTTACCACCATCGACGTCTACGAATTCATCATGAAAGGCAACGCCCAAGATGACATCCGTCTTCAGGAAGGCGATGTTGTCATCGTTCCTGCCTATGACGTTCTGGTAAAGCTAAGCGGTAAAGTAAAACGCCCGATGCGTTTTGAAATGAAGCCAGACGAACCCCTTTCCACCTTAATCAAATACGCCGGTGGCTTTGATGCCGACGCCTATACCCGTTCTTTGCGTGTTGTACGCCAGAATGGTGAGGAATACGAAGTAAATACAGTCAAAGATATCGATTATAGCATCTATAAGATGCGTAACGGTGATGTAGTAACCGCCGAGGCCATCCTGAACCGCTTCACCAACAAGCTTGAAGTTCGCGGTGCAGTTTATCGTCCCGGTATCTACCAGCTGAGCGGTACCCTGAATACCATTCGTGAACTGGTGAATGAAGCCCAAGGTCTGACCGGTGATGCTTTCCTGAACCGTTCAGTTTTATACCGTCAGCATGATGATTTAACCACCGAAGTATTACCCATCGATATCAAGTCCATCATGGACGGCACTTCTCCTAATATCGCCTTGCAAAAGAACGATATCCTATATATCCCCAGCATTCATGATTTGTCCGACCGAGGAAATATCACCGTTCATGGTGAAGTCGCCAACCCCGATTCCTATCCTTATGCCGATAACATGACCTTAGAGGACCTGATCATTCAAGCAGGTGGTTTACGCGAGGCCGCTTCAACCGTTCGCGTTGATGTAACCAGACGCATCAAGAATCCCCGTAGTACGGCCGATAACGACACCATTGGCCAAATGTTCTCTTTTTCCTTGAAAGACGGTTTTGTCATCGACGGTCAGCCCGGTTTTGTTCTTCAGCCCTATGATGAAGTCTATGTCCGTCGCAGTCCGGGTTATCAGGCACAACAGAATGTGAAGATTGAGGGCGAAATCCTTTTTGGTGGTACTTATGCCTTGACTAGCCGCGAAGAACGTCTCTCTGATTTGGTGAATAAGGCCGGTGGTGCTACAAATTACGCTTACTTACGTGGTGCAAAGCTTGCTCGTGTAGCTAATGCCGATGAGAAAAAACGTATGGGAGATGTAATTCGTCTGATGCGTCGCCAGTTAGGAGAGGAGATGATGGATTCTCTGGGAATAGATGTTGATAGTACTTTTACCGTAGGTATTGATTTGGAAAGTGCCCTTCGTAATCCTCAAAGCAGTTCCAATATTGTTTTACGAGAAGGCGATGTCATTTCCATTCCGAAGAATACCAATACAGTCACTATTAATGGTGCTGTGATGGTTCCTAATACCGTTTCTTATTTGGAAGGAAAAAATATTGATTATTATTTGAATCAAGCTGGCGGCTATTCGGATAATGCTAAGAAAAGTAAGAAATTCATTGTCTACATGAACGGAGAGGTGACCCGGGTAAAGGGTAATGCTAAGAAACAGATCGAGCCCGGCTGTGAGATCATAGTTCCGAGTAAATCGAAGAAACGTACTAATGTAGGAGAAATACTGGGTTATGCCACTTCTTTCAGTTCTCTGGGTATGATGATTGCCTCTATTGCCAACCTGATAAAGAAATGATGAAGTGATGGAAGAACAGAATAAACAAAATATGACCGATGAGTCGGAAATCGACTTGATGGAGATTTTACGTAAGATCATCAAGATTCGCAGGACGCTTTATAAGGCCGCAGGTATCGGACTGATCTTTGGCATTATTATAGCGTTAAGTGTTCCCAAGCACTATACGGTGGAAGTAACTTTGTCCCCCGAGATGGGCAGTTCCAAAGGTAACAGTGGTCTCGCCTCGATGGCTGCCTCGTTTTTGGGAGCTGGGGCGACAATGAGTGATGGGGTGGACGCCTTGAATGCCTCCCTCTCTTCAGACATCGTTTCTTCGACCCCTTTTCTGTTGGAGCTTTTGTCAATGAATGTTCCCGTTGATGGTGAAAAGATTACTTTCGGATCTTATTTGGACACTCAGTCCACTCCTTGGTGGAGTTATATTATAGGTTTTCCGGGCATGGCAATCAGCGGGGTACGGTCATTGTTCTCGAACGAGGATGAGACTGATGGCATGAGAAACGGTGATTCCGGTGCTATTGAGCTTACTAAAGATGAGAGTAAGAAAATCATCTCTCTCAAGAAGAGTATAACCGCCATGATGGATAAGAAGACTTCCATAACCGATGTTTCTGTTACTCTGCAGGACCCTAAGGTCGCTGCCGTCGTAGCGGATTCAGTTGTTCGTAAGTTACAAGAATACATCATCGGTTACCGCACCTCAAAGGCTAAGGAGGACTGCGCCTATTTAGAGAGATTGTTTAAGGAACGTCAGGAGGAATATTATGCTGCACAGAAAAAATATGCCGAGTATGTGGATACCCACGACAACTTGATCCTTCAGAGTGTTCGTGCTGAGCAAGAACGCCTACAGAACGACATGAGCCTTGCATATCAGGTTTACAGCCAGGTGGCTAACCAGCTTCAGGTGGCGCGCGCCAAGGTACAAGAAGAAAAACCGGTGTTCGCTGTAGTGGAACCTGCAGTTATACCACAGGAATCTTCAGGTACCAGCAAAAAGACCTATGTGACTCTCTTTGTCTTTTTCTTTGTGGCTGTTGTCTGTGGCTGGAAACTTTTTGCAGAAGAATTCTGGGATAAATTAAAGCGTGAATTTGTGTAGCGGCTGTATCGTGTAGAAGATAACAAGGGGAATATAGATACAATTATGAAGAAATCATTGGAGAAATTTTTGCATTACACTAGTCGCAATTTCTTTAACTGCTGGCTTATTCTTGGCGTGGATACGTTGATTGCGGGTTTGTGCACGCTGTCGGCTTTTATCGGCATTTACTACATTGCGGGTATCGGTTGGAACGCCTTTCAGCTTTTGCAAGTTATAGCGGTCTCCCTGCTGTCCAGTATCGTCGGTGACTTGTTTTTCAACACCTATCGCAATACGATCCGTTATTCAGAGATAAAAGACCTGTGGCGTATTACCTGCAGCGTCTTGTTCAAGACGTGCTGTCTCGCTGTTTACGTGTTTTTTCTTTTGCAGGGAGATAAGTTGTTCAGCAGCCAGAATTTGGTGTTTGTCATCGTTGACGGCATGCTTACCCTGATCGCCCTGATTGGGTTGCGTGTCGCGGTGATCGTTACATACGAGTCTCTGATTGGCATGGTTCGTAAGACCGACATGCGTGTGTTGATCTATGGTACCGGCGACAAGAGCGTCGCACTGAAGACCCGTCTCCGTAACAGCTCGCATTACCGGATATCGGGTTTCTGCGTTTACAGTCGTGAGCGCAGCCGCAGGATCCTTGCCGATTCCCAGGTGTATTCCTTCTCGGGAAAGTCGGATTTTGAAATACTGATCAAGAAACATCAAATTCAGGGAATCTTGTTTGCGCGCTACGACTCCATTAAGGATGAGGAGAGCCGTCTTCTTGAATATTGTAAGAGCGCGGGTGTTAAAACCCTGATCGCTCCCTCGATCAGTGAGGCCGATGTTGACGGCCTTTTTCATCAGTTCGTTCGTCCAATCCGTATCGAGGACCTTTTGGGGCGTGAGGAAATCAAGATTAACATGCGCGAAATTGCGGTCGAATATTGTAACAAGACAGTGTTAGTAACTGGTGCGGCCGGAAGTATCGGTAGCGAGCTGTGTCGTCAGTTGGCTCAGATAGGTGTCCGTAAGCTAATTCTATTCGACTCTGCCGAGAGTCCTCTTCACAACGTCCGTTTGGAGTTCGAGAAGAAATATCCTGAGATTGACTTCGTTCCTGTGATTGGTGACGTTCGTGTGGCCCAGCGCCTCCGTATGGTCTTCGACTTGTATCATCCACAGATTGTTTTCCATGCCGCTGCTTACAAGCATGTTCCCCTGATGGAAGAGAATCCCTGCGAGGCTGTTTATGTCAACGTCATCGGTTCGCGCCAGGTTGCTGACATGGCTGTCGAGTACGATGCTGAGAAGATGATCATGGTCTCTACGGACAAGGCGGTCAATCCCACGAATGTGATGGGAGCTTCTAAACGTCTTGCTGAGATTTATGTTCAGAGTCTGGGCACAGCAATAAAAGAAAGAAGAGTAAAAGGTAATACGAAGTTCATCACCACCCGTTTCGGTAACGTTTTGGGTAGTAACGGTTCGGTGATACCTCGCTTTAAGGAGCAGATCGAGAACGGTGGCCCTGTGACTGTCACCCATCCCGATATCATCCGTTATTTTATGACCATTCCCGAGGCTTGTCGTCTGGTCATGGAGGCTGGCATGATGGGTGAGGGGAACGAGATTTTCCTCTTTGAGATGGGTGAACCCATCAAGATTGTAGATTTGGCGACTCGAATGATTGAGCTGGCCGGTTATCGTGCGGGAGAGGATATTAAGATTGAGTTTACAGGCTTAAGACCGGGAGAGAAATTATATGAGGAGTTATTAAGTACTGAGGAGAACACGCTTCCCACTTCAAACAGGAAGATTAAGATCGCCAAGGTCCGTCATTATGAATATGAGGACGTATTAGGAGTTTACTCCGAGTTTGAGGATCTAGCCCGTAATGTGAGGATCATGGATACGGTCGCCCTGATGAAGAGGATCGTTCCGGAGTTCATCTCCAAGAATTCGAAGTTTGAGGTGCTGGATAAAAAGTAGATTAAAAACAAAGAAACATGAAAATAACGGTAGCAGGCACCTGTTATGTAGGCTTGCCCATGGTAACGTTACGTAAGCGTCCAAAATGACGTATTGCTTCAAGCATAAATAGCCAGATCTTTACTGCTGTATCAGCTTATAAATATGTATAGTAGCAGTGATTATGAGCGTCTGTTCATCCGCTACAAGGCAGAGACTGTTCCACAGGGAAAATCTATTCAGAATTTCTGCTTTAAGATAAAGTACCTTACAATATCTTTCACAAATGGTATAAGGATACGTGACATTTGTTGGTTCCTGTTCAGGTCGAAGACCGTACGGATTTGGAATCTGTCCTGTGGCTTCCGTTATTCAGGAAGTCCCGAAAAATACGGGACTGTGTCCTTTGAAGATAATGATAGACATCTGTATGAGCAACGGGATGCATATACAGCAGCAGAACCTAAGCTATCAAAGTCTGAGAAGTTTGGTGTAGAAACTGGAGGGGCTATGCTGAGCATTATAGGAATGACCCGTTTCTATTACCTGAGGAACTTCCACTACCTTCGTTGCAAGAACAGTCGGGTGTTCTCCATCTAAAAGAATATTGGCTTATCATTGGAACTATAAGAATATGGTATATAATAGGATAAAAAATTCCATTGTAGACAGTATATAAATCAATAAGCATTATGCGTGTTTTTAAATCTTGTGCAGTTCTTTTAGGTTTGAATATGTTCTCTTGTGCTTTAATGACTTATTTAAAAAAGTTCTTTTGTTTATATGGATAATAGTTAGATGGGCATGAAGAATACGAAAACAGCAATAATCGGAGCCAATGGTTACATTGGTAAACATCTTGAGTTCTATCTAAAAAGGATGGGATTAGATCCTACGTGTTACGATATACAAGATGATAGTCGTGAAAATTATAAGCAGGTTGATATAACAGACAAAGAGTCTGTTAAAAATATTGATATCAATGTAGATTATATCTATATGTTTGCAGGTCTTACTGGTACTTATGCTGGATTTGATAAGTATGAAACTTACGTTAGCATTAATGAGATTGGATTGCTGAATCTTCTTGATGCTATACGAAATTCGGAGAAAAAACCTAAGATAGTGTTTCCTTCAACTCGATTAATATATAAGGGAGTTGATAAACCGCTTAAGGAAGAGGATGAGAAAGAGACGAAGACTCTATATGCTATCAATAAGTTAGCATGCGAGAGTATTCTCTATGCTTACAACAAAAGTTTTGATATTCCATACACAATTTTTCGTATCTGTATTCCATATGGCAATATGCTTTCAACAGACTATAGTTTTGGAACAATTGGTTTCTTTATCAAACAGGCTAAAGCAGGTAAAGATATAGCTCTTTATGGAGGTGGAGATGCCAAACGTACTTTTACTCATATGGAAGATCTTTGCTACCAAATAGTACAGGGATCAATGAGTAAAGATAGTAATGGCGAAATTTATAATATTGGTGGTCAGACTCTTTCTTTGAGAGAAGCAGCCGAATTTGTTGCCAAAAAATTTAATACCAATGTAGTTGCAGTGGAATGGCCGGAAAAAGATTTTCGTATAGAAAGCAATCATACATACTTTGATGATACAAAAATTCGCTCATTGTTATGCATTGGTGAGTACAAACAATTACAAGAATTTTCAAAAGACTTATAAACTCGATGAAAACAAGAAATATAGAGGACGTGCAATTAGATTTCCTTGTTTCAGCACTTAGCCATGGCAATTTCATCAGTACTACTGATATTCTTATGTGGATGAAGCAACAGAATGAAGATGTTGTTAGTAATGTCAAGCAGATTCCAATCGAACAACTTAAAGGGTGGAACTATCGTGATGATCGTATTTGTCATGATAGCGGTAAATTCTTTAGTATTGATGGTATTCACATCATGACTAATTATCGTAATGTACCAGAATGGGATCAACCTATCATCAATCAACCTGAAATTGGATTTCTTGGCTTTATAGTAAAGAAGTTCAATGGGGTAATGCATTTTTTGATGCAGGCTAAAATTGAACCCGGAAACTTGAATATTGTTCAACTTTCCCCAACTCTTCAGGCTACAAGAAGTAATTATACACGTGTCCATGGGGGTAAATCTCCTAATTATTTGGAGTATTTTAACGGTGAGAAAGAAGTATATGTATTGGTTGACCAATTGCAGTCAGAGCAAGGTGCTCGCTTCCTTCATAAGCGTAATAGAAATATTATTGTGGAGATTAATGAGGATGAGGAAATCTCTGTAAAGGATGGTTTCATATGGGTATCTCTTGGTCAGATAAAAGAGTTACTACGTTATCCTAATGTTGTAAATATGGATAGCCGTACTGTTATTTCTTGCATTAAGTTTGGTAACTATTCAGAACAGTCGCTTAAATTACTTTCTTCTGTGAAGAACATGTATGGAATTGAGAACGATAAACCTGATTTATTTCTGTATTCAGTTTTGAGTAGCGATAACCATCTTCACGAATTGCAAGATATTATCCAATGGGTGACGTCACTTAAATTTAAATACGAACTTGGTGTGAATTCTATCGGTATTTCAAAAATGAAGTATTGGATTTATGACGGAAATGTTTTGCGTCATGAAGATAATAAGTATTTTGATGTGATTGGGGTACGGGTTGAAATTGGTAATCGTGAGGTCGTATCTTGGGATCAGCCTATGGTACGATCTGCTCAGGAAGGACTCATGGGCTTTATCGTGAAGAAGATAAATGGTATCTATCACTTCTTGGTTCAGGCAAAATTAGAAGCAGGCAATTTTGATATAGTGGAAATGGCTCCAACGGTACAGTGTTTGACTGGAAACTACAGAAATGGTAAAAACGAATATACTATACCTTATTTGGAACAGGTACTAAATGCGCCCAATGAGAATATTTGGTATAGCAGTTACCAGAGTGAAGAAGGTGGACGTTTCTTTCAAGAACAGAACCTGAACATAATTGTAGAGGTTGGTGACGAATTCCCTATAGAAGTAGAGGAAAACTACTGTTGGATGACACTCAACCAGATGCTTTCATTTGTTACATATAATAATTACTTAAATATTGCAGCTCGCAGCCTCTTGTCTGCTGTCAGTTTCTATTAAAGATTAATATATGATTAAAATAGGCATTATTTGCCCCTCAGAAATAGCTTTACGTAGATTTATGCCCGCTCTCCAAAAAGTGCAGGGTGTGTTGTTTTCCGCTATAGGCATTGCCTCTCCTAAAGAATGGTTTGGGGATTTGGAGAATGTCACAGCTGAACAAATTGAAGAACAACAATTTCGAGAGCTTGCTAAAGCTAGTGCTTTTGTTGATCAATATGGTGGCGAGATTATTGTGGGTTATGAAACACTGGTATCATCTGATAAGATTGATGCAATTTATATTCCGCTCCCCCCAGCACTACACTATAAATGGGCTAAATTAGCTCTTCAGAATAGTAAACATGTGTTTGTGGAGAAGCCTTCTACTACAACTTTGGCAGATACAGATGATTTGATTTCAATAGCTTCAGAAAAAGAACTTGTTTTGCATGAGAATTATATGTTTATTTATCACTCTCAGTTAGAAGAAATTCAGTCAGTAGTGAAGAAAGGTGAGATAGGAGAAGTGCGTTTGTACCGCATTACATTTGGCTTTCCTCGACGTGCAGCTAATGATTTTCGTTATAATAAAACATTGGGAGGTGGAGCGCTATTAGATGCAGGTGGTTACTGTTTGAAGTATGCTAATTGGCTCCTTGGAGGTGATGCCCATGTGATTTCAGCTCAAACTAATTATTTAGAAGGTTTTGAGGTTGACATGTATGGTTCTGCTATTATGGCTGATTCTGATGGGCATATTGCACAACTTGCTTTCGGTATGGATAACGACTATCGTTGTGATATTGAGATTTGGGGGAGCAATGGAACCATCACCAGTGGTCGTATTTTGACTGCACCAGCGGGCTTTGTACCTACATATAGTATAAAGAAAAATCAAAACATTGAAATTCGTCAGCTTTCTGCAGACGATACATTCTTCAAATCAATTCAGCGATTTATATCTTGTATAGAGAATGCTAGTGTTCGTATAGAAGAGTATAATCTTTTAAAAAAGCAAGAAGAGCTAGTTGAAGAATTTAAATATTTATGTAAATAAAGGAAGGAGCATGTCCGATAGCAAACAGTCTACATATAGAAGTATTTTTAAAGCTACATCTTTATTTGGCGGGTTGCAATTATATCTGATTTTTATTAGTATAATTAAGTCCAAGTTTATCGCTATTTTACTTGGTCCTTTAGGTGTTGGAATACAGGGACTTTTTCAGTCAGGTACTGAGGTCATTCGTACTTTAACTAACTTTGGATTATCTCAAAGTGCTGTCAGAGAAGTTTCTGAAGCTAATGGGAATAAAGATGAAGTACGCATAAAGCTAGTTACTTCAGTCATCAATAAACTGGTTTGGATTACTGGGCTCTTAGGCGCAATTTTAGTTTGTATACTGTCACCATATTTAAGCCAATCTTTATTTAGGAATTACGATTATACCGTTCCCTTTATACTCCTGTCTGTTACTTTGTTGTTAGAACAACTCTCAGCAGGTCAAAAAGTTATTCTTCAGGGGCTGAGAAAAATAAAAGAACTTGCAAAAGCATCAGCATGGGGCTCTACAGTAGGATTGCTGGTATCAATTCCAATTTACTATTTATTTGGAGTTAAAGGTATTGTACCGACATTAATATTAAGTTCTGTTACTACGTTTTTGCTTTCTTGGTTCTATGCAAGGCATTATATAAAAGCTTGTCCTAAAGTTACAATAAACCAAACCGTTACTGAAGGTTGTTCAATGCTAACTATGGGTATAGCAATGAGTGTTAGTAATATTCTGATAACTGTTTGTGCGTTTGTATTAAGAGCTTTCATCAGTAATAACGGAGGAACAGAAATAGTAGGTTATTATACAGCTGGTTTTACTATAGTTACCACCTATTTTTCTATGATATTCAATGCCCTTGCTACAGATTATTATCCACGGCTTGCGGCCGTTAATTCTGATAATGTGAAATGCCGAAATTTATCCAACGAACAAGGGGAGATTGCTTCACTTATTATGGCTCCCTTATTGTTAATATGTTTGGTATTTATGTCACTCATATTACAAATTTTATATTCAGATAAGTTTTTAGAGGCTAATAATTTCGTAATTTGGGCAGTTGTAGGTATGCTTTTTAAACTTGCTTCTTGGCTTATCGCATTTCAGTTTATAGCAAAGGGTGAAACAAAAATTTATATAGTTAATGAAACACTTTTAAATTCGTATACTCTTGCTCTATCTCTATTAGGTTATAAATACTTTGGATTGGCAGGTTTGGGAGCAGCGTATTCTTTGAGCAATTTATTATACTTTATTCAAGTTTTCTGTATTGCAAAGGTTCGATATGGTTATTGCTTTAGCGTGAGCTTTAAAAAATTATTCACAATGCAAAATCTAATGGTTCTAGTGTGTTTTCTTCTTGTGTTGTGTAGTAATAAATTGTTGTCATATATACTCGGTTCTGTTTGTATATTGTGCTCAGGTATTTATTCATTTGTAGGTCTAGATAGAAGAATGGGAATTTGCAATCTACTAAAGAAGAAATAAAAGCGATGAAAAAGAAGGTTTTACTATATAGCGATTGTAATTTATTTGGTGGAAGTGAACATGTGATATATAACATCATTCGTAATCCGTATTTGAAAGAAAAATTTTCTTTTTCCTTCTTATACAGATATAGCAAGCTATATCAAGATAAAGTGACCGAACTAAACTACAGTCAATATTGTGATAATTTGTATTCAATACATCTGTTAACAAACCATACAATACATAGATATTTAAAATCGAAAATCACAATTCGTATAATTAGAAGGATTCTTTTCTTGCCGTTTTATATTTTGGAGACTGTAGGTTTTTATAAATTCATTAATCGTATAATCATAGATATATTCATCAAAAAACACCATGACTATGCGATAGTGCATATAAATAATGGTGGTTACCCTGGTGCATATTCTTGTCTGCAGTTTGCACTAGGATTAAGAAAGTATCCTAAAATTAGAACTATTATGCAGGTCAATAATTTGGCACAATCAGGGTATGAAAAAATTGATGATAGAGTATGTTCTTCTATTGATAAATTTGTAACAGCTTCCAAAAATGCGCGTAAGGCACTTCTTTTAAAACGGAAAATAAAATCTTCAAAGGTTACTACACTATCAAATTACGTTGAAGATGTAGCTATTCAATATGACAAAGGAGGCAAAGAGGATTTGGATGACGGTACAATCACTATCCTTCAAGTTGCATTACTTCAAAAACGTAAAGGGCAAAAGTATTTAATTGATGCATTGAAAATTCTAAATACTAATTCTTCTGTTAAATATCATTTGTTGCTTATAGGCAATGGTGAATGTTATAATGAAATAAAACAATACATTAAATTGCAGGGTGTTGAAGCTTGTGTACAATTACTTGGTTATAGAGATGATTATCTTGATTATGTAAATAAGGCAGATGTCATAGCTTTGCCGTCAATTAAGGATGAAGATATGCCTCTGATAATACTTTCTTCTATGGCATTATCGAAACCTATTGTATCAACTGATATAGGCGGTATTCCTGAAGAAATTATCAATGGGGTATCAGGCATTTTAATTAGTCCAAAAGAAGACGGTTTTTCTTATCGACTGGCAGATGCAATCAAAAAGGCCTATAAAGAAAGAAATGTGATAGGGGAAAATGCTCGTTGTAGGTATGAAGAATGTTTTAGTGCACAATCATATGCAAAGAATATAATAAGATTATATAACGAATGAAAGTAGTTTTATTAGCTGGAGGCTTTGGCTCTCGCATATCTGAGGAATCTCAGTTTAAACCAAAACCAATGATTGAAATTGGTGGTATGCCAATTTTGTGGCATATCATGAAGGAGTATGCCTACTATGGTCATACTGAGTTTATTATATGTGCCGGTTACAAGCAGGAGTATATTAAGGAGTGGTTTGCTAACTACTATCTTCATAACTCAGACGTAAGTTTCGACTTTCGTGAGGGTAAGAATGATATAACTATTCATCATACTAATTTGGAACCATGGAAAGTGACAGTTGTAGATACTGGTTACAACACTATGACTGGAGGTAGGATCAAGCGCATACAAGAGTACGTGGGCAATGAGCCTTTCTTAATGACTTATGGTGATGGTGTGTGTGATGTGGAAATTGATAAGTTGATAAATTTTCATAAGTCTCATGGCAAATTGGCTACTCTTACTGCTGTAAAGATGGCACAAGATAAAGGAGTGCTTGATATTACCCATGATCAGGCTGTTCGTGCGTTCCGCGAAAAGAATTCTGTTGACGGTTCTCCTATCAATGCCGGTTACATGGTACTGCAGCCGGAGGTGTTCGAACTTTTGGATGGTGATTCTTGTGTATTTGAGAAAAATGTACTAGTGGAGCTTGCTAACAAAGGTGAGTTAATGTCTTATATCCATACAGGTTTTTGGCAGTGTATGGATAACGTTCGTGAAAAGTCAATACTTGAAAAGTTATTGGCAGAGGATAAAGCTCCTTGGAAGCGTTGGGAGCGTTCTGTGCCTAAGATACCTGAATATGCTAAATAATTTTGATCTCAATATCGGTTGTTATTTTTTACTATACTTATTTTTATGGGATATGGAATCTCTTTTAGGTAACCATGTCGTTGTTGGCTACGAAAAGTGTACGATATGTCAGAATCATTAGTTACCAGTTTAATAAATACTATGTTTAAGATATGGAGAATATACTAGATTTTTACAAAGATAAACGAGTCTTCCTAACTGGACATACTGGCTTTAAAGGTAGTTGGATGTGTAAAATATTTACCAATGCGGGTGCCATTGTTACTGGCTATTCGTTAGAAGCTCCTACAGATCCCTCTCTCTTTAAAATCGCTGACATTGAGAATGATATCAAAAGTGTGATTGGTGACATTCGCGATATGGCAGCTTTGAAGAAGGCATTTGATGAGACTCAGCCTGAGATTGTTTTTCATCTAGCTGCACAGCCTATTGTACGCAACTCTTACGAAAATCCGGCCTATACTTATGAGACTAACGTAATGGGTACAGTTAATATCTTGGAGTGTGTCCGTCAGTCGAGTTGCGTAAAGTCATTTTTAAATGTTACTACTGATAAAGTTTACTTAAATAAGGAGTGGAATTGGGGGTATCGTGAAAATGAAGAATTGGATGGCTATGATCCATATTCTAATTCGAAATCTTGCTCTGAACTGGTGACACATTCATACAAGCGTTCGTTTTTTACAGATAAGGATGGCAAGGCAATTATTCCTATTTCAACTGCACGTGCTGGTAATGTGATAGGAGGTGGTGATTTTGCTAATGATCGTATTATTCCTGATTGTATTCGTGCAGCAACTAAGCATGAAGATATCATAGTTCGTAACCCATTCTCTACCCGTCCATATCAACATGTGCTAGAGCCTCTGTATGCTTACCTTTTGATTGCTATGAAGCAGTATGAGGATAGCTCGTATGCTGCTTATTACAATGTAGGTCCGGATGATGTTGATTGTTTCCAGACAGGTGCTTTGGTTGACCTCTTTGTGAACACGTGGGGGGGAGGTATGAAGTGGGTGAACAAATATGATAGCGGTCCTCATGAGGCTAATTTTCTAAAACTGGATTGCTCTAAACTCAAATCAACCTTTGGTTGGACTCCTCGTTGGAACTTGGATAAGGCCATGGAGAAGATTGTGGAATGGAGCAAGATTTGGTTATCTGGTGGTGATGTACGTGCCTGTATGGATAGACAGATTATAGAATTTCTTCAGAGGTAAGTAATGAAAAATAGGGATTATTCGCTTGATTTTCTAGCTGGTATTCTGCTTCTTCAGATAATTTACAACCATTGTTGCTCTATAAGTAAATCTGTCAGCATAGATCTTTCATTTTTAGCTTTCTATATGCCTTGGTTTTTTTATAAAGGAGGAATGTTTTTTAAAGCTTTAGAAAGTAAACAAATGTTAACGGGGGTAAAAGGTTGCTACTACCTTTTATGAAATACTCCATTTTAGGGTTAAGCATAGGTTTTATATTATCGCAGTTAAAGGATGTGTCAGTTTTGGATTTCTCGTTATGCCAAGTCAAATATATCCTGTTACAAGGATCATTCTTTGGTAATTTACCCCTATGGTTCCTTCCTGCATTATTTGGTGCAAGGCTTCTATCAAATTATCTTGTTAACCATAAATGGAATATGATCCTTAGTGTAACATTGTTGTATACTGTTTCGATATTATTGAATTACATTCAAGTAAATGTCACATCTTATATTCCCTATATGATATGTACTATTTGTACAGGTACAATGTTCTTCCTGTTGGGGGCTTTGCTGAAAGACATTCAATATGACAAGCATATATTTTTGATCTCTGGGTTTGTTTATGTCACTTTTTTATACTTTGGCATTCCTATTATAGATATGCGTACCAATTTGACTGTCTATGGTTCTTATTACCTATGGCTTCCATTTTCGGTTAGCGGCTGTCTGTTTTTTAACAATATAGTACACCATATATCAGTTAGATTTATAGAAAGTGAATATAATCTATTTACTTATGTAGGTACTAATTCTATGACGTATTATGTGTGGCATTGGATTTTCTTATTACCTGCAAATTATCTGTTAATCAATATTATTCATGTTCCGAAAGAGTATTGTTTACTATCTATTTTAATGATAGTGGCACTATGCCTCTTTCTTGTAAGAAAAAAGACGATATAAATGGAAAAAGTAATAATCACAGGTGCTGACGGTTTTGTTGGCAGTTATACAGTAAAACATTTTTTGAATGAGGGTAAGGTCGTTCTTGCTTTGGATATGGGCTCTGTTGCTCGCAGATTGGAGGCTCATCCCAATCTTACCTATATGCAGTGTGACATCACCAATACGCAGGCAATGCTCGAGAATATTGAGCATGACGTGTATGATACCTTCATTCACTTTGCCTGGGCCGGATCAGCTGGTGAGGCTCGTATCGATTACAATCTTCAGATGCAGAATGCGCTCAATACAGTAGAGTGTATGAAGTCTGCAAAAGAGCTGGGTTGTAGCCGTTTTGTATGTGCTGGTTCTATTATGGAGTATGAAGTTGAAGCTGCTATCCATACTCAAGGAAGTAAACCGGGAATGGGGTATATCTATGGAATGGCTAAACACATTGCTCACTGCATGTGTAAATCTGTTGCTGTAAATATCGGTATTGATCTTCTTTGGCCCATGATTACCAATGCTTATGGGGTAGGTGAGTTCTCCCCACGTTTTGTGAATACTACACTTCGTAAGATTATCAACGGAGAAACTCTTCAGTTTACTGCAGCTACACAAAACTATGATTTTGTTTATGTGAGTGACGTGGCAAAAGCTTTCTATTTGGTAGCAGAAAAGGGTAAACCATTCTGTGAGTATATGATTGGTTCGGGTGATGCTAAACCATTGAAGAATTTTATACTTGAGATGGTGGTAAGCTGTGGTCCCGAAAGTACCCCTTTGTTTGGCGATATTCCTTTCACAGGTACTAACATGTCATTGAGTACATTTTCAATCGAAGCAATTAAGAACGATTGTGGCTTTGTGCCGGACGTAACCTTTGGTGAGGGAACCAAGATGACCATGGATTGGCTGAAAACTATTTAAAACATTTATCATGATCTCTATATGGTATCACAACTGTTTAGCCGATATTGTTGTTCGGGCTCTATTGACTCTTGTATTTGCGACACATCTAATATACAGTCTTCTTGCATTTTAAAAATCTTAAATATTTTATTGCTGTTAGATTTTCAATGGATGGGTGTAGATATTTAGGATGTACTGTTTCACCTATTTTATTTGTGTGATTTTATACCGATTATTAAATAAGCTGGCGCCGAGGCTTCCTCAGCGTTGGTAGGAAAACGTTAATATGATAAAAAAAATCAATTTTGAAGAACTGGATTTGAAGGGAGCCTTCAAGATTCAGCCTTTTTATGCCACCGACGAGAGAGGTGGTTTTGTAAAAGATTACAATATAGATATGTTCAAGTCTAACGGCATTGAGCATGAGCTGAAAGAAGTGTTCTATACCATCAGTAAGAGAGGTGTGGTTCGTGCTACGCACTTCCAACTTGTGAAACAGCAGGCAAAACTTGTTCGTTGCATCAGTGGTCATGTTTATGATGTGATTGTGGACTTGCGTCCGGATTCTCCCACATTGGGTCAATGGAGAGGTTTTGATCTTACAGGTGAGAACCAAGTTGAGCTTTATATTCCTCAGTACTTCGGGCACGGTTATCTTGTATTGGAAGATTCTGTGGTGAGTTATAAGTGTGGTGAAGTATTCTATGGTGAAGGTGATTCTGGTATAATGTATAATGATCTGGATATTAATATTAAATGGCCGTTTGAGAAGATTGGAGGTATTGAGAACCTGATAATCTCAGATAAAGATAAGAATCTGATGAGTTTTAAGGAGTATATTAAAAGGGTGAAGTAAGTATGGTTTCAATAATTACAAATTGCTACAATGGAGAGGCATTCTTGAATGAAACCATTCAATCTGTTTTAAGCCAAACATATGCAGATTGGGAATATTTGCTTTTCGATAACTGTTCTACAGATAAATCTGCAGAGATATTCAAATCATACAAGGATCCAAGATTTAAGTATTATCATAATGATCATACTGTACCTCTTGGACATGGAAGATATGAGGCAGTAAAGTTAGTACATGGAGATTATGTTTGCTTTATCGATTCAGACGATCTTTGGCTTCCTGAGAACCTAGAAAAACAAGTAGCTGTAATGGAGCATGATTCATGTATAGGAGTTGTTTATACTGACTATCAAAAGTTTGGTGTAGATAATTCAATGAGAAGCACAAGTAAAAAAGGCTATCGAACAACCAGTGAAATGCTAGCATACTATGATTTAGGGCTTTCTTCTACCATGTTTAGAAGAGAACTCTTGCAGAAGTACAACATTAATATAAACAAATCATATCAGATTATTGCAGATTTTGATTTGTTTATTAGGCTTTCGCGCGTTTCAAAGTGCTATCATATTAAAGAAAATCTTGTTAAATATCGTACTCATGCAAAAAATTTGTCATCAACATATACGAAAACGCGACTAGAGTATAAGGACATATTGAAAAAGTTTGATGAGGAATTTTCGGATAAAGAAAAAAGTGAATGTAGAGAAGGTCTGAATAAATTTAATGATGAATATGAAATTATGACTTTAGAAAATAATCTTAAGAATCATAATCATATGGAGGCATTTAAAGGTGTTTTTCAACTAAAATGCAGTCGCTCCTACTTGTCTTGTTTGAAGAGATTTGCTTTATATCTTATAGGAAAATTGTAATTCCCATATGCTAATAAAGTATTTAATTAGTATAGCTTTAATGTTCGTTTATCTATTTTCGGTGAATGTTACATTTCTACCTTCATTAATATCAACAAGATGGTTCCTAGCAGTGCCAGGAGTTCTCTTGATGCTTATCTACTATAAAAATCTATACAAAAAAACTATTCATTATAAAAAGACAATGAATAGCTTTTGGAAAAGTTTGTGTTTTTTTTATTTTACAGTATTATGTTCAAGCATATTAAACGGTAGGTTTGATGGTTTTTACTCTTCTTACCCAATTACGATACTATTAATCACCACTGCTAGTTTTTGTCTAATATACTTGTTGAATAAAATATGGAATGGTGTTGACTTAAGGCGATATTTTTGGCTGCTTGTATTGACTTGTGTTGGTCATCAGTTATTATCTATAGCAATGTTTTTCTTTCCAGTAGTGAACGATGTGGTATTTTCTATCATACAGCAATCTGCTTTGGAGGAGCGAGCAAATGAACTTACAGTACTAAATCGATTTCATACTGTAGGAATAGCTTATTTTGGTGCTGGAGCATTATATTCATATTGTATACTCCTAACAGTTATACTATCCCAACATAATTATAAATTTATCAAACGGTGGGGTATACCAATAATATTAGTCTTCCTTTTTGCTGTAGGTAGTGCTGTGTCACGTACTACTATGATGGGGCTTATTGTTGCATTGATGTACTTAGGATTGGTTATTTGGCAATCAAAGGGATCTCAAAGAATGATAAAGCTTGTAAAATATGTATTTGGTGGTGCCTTTGTCCTTTTACTAACTTTTATACTGTTTAATAAGTATATTGCTGATAATTTTTTGCTTGAATCCGTTATAGAACATGCATTTGAAGGGATATGTAATTTGTTTAACGATGGTAAATTCACTACGTCATCTTCAGAAAAAATGTTCGATGCATATATATGGCCTGACAATCTTTTGACATGGCTTATTGGTGATGCCAAACTTAAAGGAATAGATGAATTTTCGTATTATATGTTTACAGATATTGGTTGGTGTCGGTTAATTTTTGATTTTGGCTTAATAGGGACTATTGCATTTATCTTTATGCAGTGGAAACTATTAAAAGTAGTCTTTGTACAAAAGATCAACTATCTAATTGTTTTTGTTCTATTTTTATCTTTTCAATTCAAAGGAATTTCGGAATTAATCGTTTATTTTATGCCAGCCGCAATGGTATGGTTATTTAAGGAACCAAATATTGAGTTGTCAAATGAACAAAGTAAACTCGCTAATCTAATAGTTAAATGATAACTTCCGACGCTTTTATCGATAAATCCTTGAATAACAGAAAGTCCTTTAAAAAAATGTATAAAGTTATTGTTTAGTTATTACTAAATCTAATAAAATTCAAGAATATGCATATAGGTGTTGTTATGGATTCTTTCAATATAGGGGGAGTTCAATCTGTCTTTTACAATTTAATTTCTGAATGGTCGAAAGAAGGACATGATGTTACTGTGTTTGTCTATCAGAATAAAGGAAACTTGAAGAATAGGTTACCGTCTAATATCAAAGTGATTCCATTTACGTCTTCAAGATTATACAAAAGTTTTTTTGTAATCCCTAATTTGTTGCGAAAATATAATATTGAGATTCTATTGACAGCAAAGGATGGAATTAATCTTTTTTATATATTAAATAAGCTAACTTTTCAGTATAATACCAAACTTGTGATTTCTCAGCATAACCACTTAATATTTGAGAACCAATTTAATAAGAAATTTTATAAGGTAATTATACCGTTCTTGATTAAGAATATGTATAAGAGAGCTGACTATATAATATGTGTATCGCATAGCGTTGATTTGTTTTTAAAGAAACAGGGGATTGGAAATAAGATGAAGACTATCTATAATCCCCTTAATATTTATGAGGTATTAGAAAAATCTCTGGAAACTCCTCATGTCAAGTATAAATATTTATTATATTGTGGAAGATTCAGTACTGTAAAGAATTTATTCTTTTTAATAGACTCATTTTCGCATTTTCATAAAAAAAATCCCAATTATAAACTGCTATTAGTCGGTGATGGACCGCTAAAGTCAGATTTAGAGATTTACGTGAATGAAAGAAAACTAAATGAAGAAGTGATATTTACAGGATCTCAAAGTAATCCTTATGGCTATATGAAAAAAGCTGAATTACTTATCCTTTCATCTTTTTCTGAAGCACTTTCCATGGTGTGTTTAGAGGCTATGTCTCTTGGAATAACTATTGTTTCTACACCATGTGAAGGTCCTTCCGAAATTCTTTCTAATGATTTAGGTTATATTTCAGCAGATTTCCATGATGCTCAAAATTTTGCAAATTTGATGGAGTATGCATTATATAATAAAAAAGATCCATCTATTCTTAAGGCTTTTGTTTCAAAGTTCGGAGTTATCGATATTTCAAAGGAATATATTAACGTTTTTAAAAACATCATTCATGGAAGCAATTGATAATAATTTGGTTTCTTGTATCATACCTTCATATAAAAGAACTGATACATTAAGAAGAGCTATAAATAGTGTACTAAAACAAACTTATAAGAATATTGAGGTTTTAATAGTTGATGATAACTTTAATGGCGATGAATATAGTGAACAAGTTAGAAATATAGTTGTGTCATTTGACAATCCTCGTATCAGGCTTATTTCTCAACCGATGCATATAAATGGTGCAGAAGCAAGAAATGCAGGGGTGCGGGCTGCGAAAGGTGAATATATAGCTTTTCTTGATGATGATGATGAGTGGCTATCAGAAAAAATCGAAAAACAATTAAGATTTTTAAAAGATAATCCTATATATGATGGATGTTCTGTATTCTATCAGGAATTTAACAATAACATCGTTGTACATTCATGTCCTCCATATATAGCGAGAGATCTTTTTTACAAAATTTTTTGTAGGGAAGTTGCAGTATTAACTCCTACAGTTTTGTTGAAGAAAGGATGCCTAATAAATACAGGTATTTTTGATAATTCATTAAAGCGTCATCAAGATTTACAGATGCTTCTACGTTTTACGTCAAAATATAATCTTGGGGTCTTACCAGAATACTTGGTAAAGATTCATCGGGATTCAGAGATTAATAGACCTAATGCTAAAAGCATTATTGAAATTAAAAAAATTTTTTTAGATCTGTCCAAGATTTATTTGATTCTTGTACCTCTAAAGAAAAAAGAATAATAAAATTTGCTCATTGTTATGAGGTTCTTTTTGTGGCACTTAAACAGAAGCAATTTGTTATGGCTATTAAATATTTTTTCAAAGCAGGTATATCTATTAAAGGGTATAAATTATTAATCAAAAGAGCTCAAGATCGAAAGTATATTAATGCGGAACATTAGTGTATATTCTCTTTTGAGGTGTCGTATGCTAGTATTTCAATTTTAATCCATAATTTATGAGCATAGAACAAAAAATAAACTACCAACTGAATAAATTTCCATTGGTAAAGAGGGGGATTAAACGAGCATATCAGTCAGTTTGCTATGCAGTAAGTAAGAAAATAGAATCAGAAGGAAATATTGTTCGTTTATCACCAAATGATAAAGAACATGAGTACTTTTTTGGATATTATGACAAGAGTCCTTGGGATGCGACAGGTCGCTACATTATTTGTATGCGAGCCAAAGATACTTGGAGTGAACCAGATCCGGTTGAATCAGCAGATATCTTATTAATTGACACGTTGAAAAGTAATAGTATATGTAAGATTGCCACTACACATACATGGAACGTCCAACAAGGTTGTATGGCACAGTGGCTGGGGCCTGATTATAAGAGTCATATTCTTTATAATGACATACGTCAGGGAAAATATTGCTCAATAGTATTGAATATAGAAGCTGGTGTTGAACGTGTATTGCCAATGCCTGCATATACAGTTTCGGCAGATGGTAAGATAGCATTGTCACTTGACTTCTCTCGTTTACATAGTTTGCGCTTGGGGTATGGATATGCAGCTTTGCCAGAAACCACCAAAGGTGAAGCTCTTCCTAATAGTACAGCTATCTGGCGAATGGATATTGAAACTGGAAAAGTTGTAGATATTCTTAAATACGTAGATTTTTCAAATTTCCAACCTCGCCCCGAAATGAAGGAAAAAGGTAGCGTACACAAGGTAAATCACTTGATGCTTTCACCTAATGGGAAGCGTTTTATGGTCCTTTATCGTTGGTTTTGCGGTCAAAGAAAATATACTCGTTTGGTGACTTGCAATGTGGATGGTTCAGATATGTATCTATTGAGTGATGATGACATGGTGAGCCATTGTTATTGGAAGAATGATGAAGAAATAATTGCTTTTGAACGTAAGCATTCAGAAGGCAATGGTTACTATTTGATGAAAGATAAAACCCAAGAGTGGAAACACCTGTGGTCTCAGTTAAGTAATGATGGTCATCCAAGTTACAGTCCTATAGATAAGAATTTGGTCGTGATTGACTCATATCCAAACAGGGCTCGTATTGCAGACGTTAAAATTCTTAGGGATAACGACCCTGAAGGCAAAGATATAAAAGTTATTGCTCGTGTGTTTGCTCCCTTTAAATACGATAATGATACTCGTTGTGATTTGCATCCTCGTTGGAGCAGAGATGGCAAGAAAGTTTGCTTCGATTCTATCTTTGAAGGGCATAGAGGTCTTTATGTAGTCGAGCTTTAATTACGAAGAGTAAAAAATAAAACATATTATGGCATATAAACATCTAAAATTTCCAGAGAACTCATTATTCTTGGTGACTGGAGCTGCAGGTTTCATTGGTAGTAATTTGTGCGAGGCAATCTTGAATATGGGATATCGTGTCCGTGCATTGGATGATCTTTCAACTGGTAAGCAAAAGAATATCGAGTTGTTTATTGATAATCCTCGCTATGAGTTTATAAAAGGGGATATTAAAGACCTTGATATTTGTATGAAGGCTTGCGTAGGAGTGGATTATGTTCTCAATCAAGCTGCTTGGGGATCTGTTCCCCGCTCTATTGAAATGCCGTTATTCTATTCTTTGAACAATATTCAAGGTACACTTAATATGCTTGAGGCGGCTCGCCAACAAGGTGTGAAGAAGTTTGTGTATGCGTCAAGTTCTTCTGTCTATGGAGATGAGCCAAATCTTCCTAAAAGAGAGGGTATAGAAGGTAATCTCCTTTCTCCTTATGCCGTAAGCAAACGTTGCAATGAAGAGTGGGCAAAGCAGTACACAAAACATTATGGTCTTGATACCTATGGAATGCGTTACTTCAATGTGTTTGGGCGCAGACAAGATCCGGATGGAGCTTATGCAGCAGTTATTCCTAAGTTTATAAAGCAGTTGCTTAACGGTCAGGTATGCCACATCAATGGTGATGGCAAGCAATCGCGTGATTTTACTTATGTTGAGAATGTAATAGAGGCTAACCTTAAGGCATGTCTCGCTTCAAGTGAAGCTGCCGGTCAAGCTTTTAATATTGCATATGGTGGGCGTGAGTATCTGATTGACATTTATTATGGCTTAACTAAAGCACTTGGTGTAAATATTGAGCCTGAATTCGGTCCAGATAGAGCAGGTGATATTAAGCACTCTAATGCGGATATCTCTAAGGCTAAAAAGCTCCTTGATTATGATCCGGACTGGAGTTTCGAGAAAGGTATAGCTGCAGCGATTGATTGGTATAAAGCAAATTTGTAATAAATAGTTTTAAAGGCAATAAAAATGAAAGAGACTAAAATCTGTGTAATAGGCTTGGGCTACGTAGGACTTCCCCTTGCTCGTCTTTTCAGTTCTAAGTACAAGACCATTGGTTTCGATATGAACGCAAAGCGTTGTGAAGCTTTGATGGCTGGTCATGATTCAACGCTTGAAGTAAGCGACGAATTGCTTCAGGATGCAATCAATAATCATGGCTTTCTTTGCACAGCAGATATCGAACAGATTAAAGATTGTAATTTTTATGTAGTTGCAGTTCCTACTCCAGTGGATGAGAATAACAACCCAGATCTTACTCCTCTATATGGAGCATCTACTACTGTCGGTAAAGTCATCTCAAAAGGCAATGTCGTTGTATATGAGTCAACTGTTTATCCTGGGGTAACAGAGGATGAGTGTATTCCTGTGGTAGAGAAAGTAAGTGGCATGAAGATGAACATAGACTTCTTTGCAGGTTATTCTCCTGAGCGTATCAACCCTGGTGATAAACTTCATACAGTTGAACATATCAAGAAGGTAACATCAGGCTCAACTCCTGAGATTGGACAATATGTAAATGAGGTTTATGCTTCTGTTATCACAGCCGGAACCCACCTTGCTCCTTCAATTAAAGTAGCTGAAGCTGCTAAAGTGATTGAGAACTCTCAGCGTGATATTAATATTGCATTTGTGAATGAACTTTCACGCATTTTCAACAAAATGGATATTGATACTCTCGATGTTCTTGAAGCTGCTGGTACTAAATGGAATTTCTTGCCTTTCCGCCCAGGTCTGGTAGGTGGTCACTGTATTGGCGTTGACCCTTACTATTTGGCTCAGTGTGCTCAACGTCATGGTCATAATCCGGAGATTATTCTTGCCGGACGACGAATGAATGATGGTATGGGAGAGTATGTAGCTACTGAAACAGTTAAGTGTATGCTTAAGAAAGGAATCCAAGTACTCAACTCAAATGTTATCCTTTTAGGCTTCACTTTTAAAGAAAACTGTCCTGATGTACGTAACACTAAGGTTGTTGACATCTATCGAACTCTAAAGGAGTATAATGTGAACGTAACAGTCTATGACCCATGGGCTAATCCTGCCATAGCAATGCACGAGTATGGTGTTGAGGTAGTAAATGAATTACCTACTCAAAAATTTGATGTTGCAATTGCTGCTGTTGCTCACAAAAAGTTTGAAGGAATGGATATTTGCACTCTCTTAAAGGAAAATCATGTTATCTTTGATGTGAAGTGTACATTGGATAGAAATATTATTGATGCTAGATTGTAATATGGGTTCAGCGCAGTTACCCTTTGTTTCACTTCTTCTCGTTACTCGCAACGAGAAGAACTACATTGAGAGGTCATTGATGTCTCTTATTAACCAGACATATCCTAAAGACAAATATGAAATTGTCATAGCTGACGGAAAGTCTGAAGATGGAACCCTTGATGTTGTTAGGAAATTTCAAGACAAATATATAAAGGAAGGGCTGGTGATTACTGTTGTGACGAATGAGAAGAAAATCTTAGCTACAGGATGGAATATCGCTATTAATGCAGCTAAGGGAGAATATGTTACACGTATAGATGCTCATGCCGAAGCAGAACCTGATTTTGTGGAAAATAGCATTAAAGCAATCTTAACAGTTGATGCTGTATGTGTAGGCGGTAAGCTAACTTCTCTTTCTTTGGATGGTGCTGAGAATGTGATATCAAAGGTGCTGTCTTCTCCGTTCGGAGTGGGAAACTCATCATTTCGCGTGTCAAGTCAAGCATGTTATGCGGATACTGCAGTGTACGGCTTGTATAAGAAGAGTGTGTTTGAAGAGGTTGGATATTTTAATGAGAAGATGGTGAGAAATCAAGATATTGAACTCCATAGCAGAATAAAAGCGGCAGGTTATAAGTTTTATTTTGATCCCTCAATCAAATCAACTTATTATACTCGTACTACCCTGTCTAAAATGTTGAAACAGGCGTATGGTAATGGCTTTTGGAATATGATTTTGCTTAAGAAAGGAAACTCTGCACTTTCGTTGCGTCATTTAATTCCGTTTGCATTTGTGGTTTTCTTGATGCTATCCATTATTGGGGGGTACTTTTGGAGGACAATATGGGCTTTAGGCTTGGGCGTTGTTTGTCTTCATTTATGTTTGGGACTATATTTCGCTGGCAAGAAAACGCACTCTTTGTTAGAGATTTTAGAAATGTCTTGGCTATTTATGTCCCTACATCTGGCATATGGTTGGGGGTATATAATGGCTATATTCAAGAAGATTTGATTTGTGAAACTCAAGTATATGAGAAACCTTCATAATATGTTTGATACAGAACCTCTTTCTTTTCATAATGAGATTCTGATAGAGTGCCTTATGGATGGTAATCCGTGGGATATCTTAGAACATGCTTTGGAACAGATTTATGATGAGTTATATCAACTGTCTGGAATATTCATCGTACCAGATATATCGCTTCGTGGGAATTCCCGGGAGTGAGACTCTCGAAGAACATCCTCTCATTAAAAATATTCTTAATGACTGAATCACTCTTAGTAACCCTTCTAATTTTAATGACAAAGAGTGACTGGATATAAAGAAAAAGGGTAAGCAGCCAAAAATGACATATTGTTCATAATTGGACGCTTACTTTTTTATGGTGTTTTCTTTGCTTGTCATGGTCGTAAGCAGGGGTATCATTCGATTAAAATTGAAGATAGAGCTTATGTTGAAATGAATGCAATCATCATAGCCCGCAAAGATGAAGGTACCATTATTGGGGAAAATGCAGTGGTTGGTGCCTGTACACTGGTCAATAAAAGCATACCCGAAGGTGCTACTTCGATGGGAGTACCTGCAAAGGTGATTGGATAACAGATTATTCTTAACGTTATGTGTATTAAATTTCTTTTCGACCGCTTAGTCTCTCTAATCGGTTTGCTCTTTCTGTGGCCTTTACTTATCGTTGTGGGCATTCTTATCAAGATAAAAATGCCGGATGGGCCTGCTATATTCACTCAAAAACGGGTGGGAAAGATGGTAAGTTGTTTACTTGCCATAAATTCCGCTCGATGACGATGAAGCACAGTGGTTCGACGGTGAGTGTGGCGGGCGACAGTCGTATTACGCCTTTGGGTGCTATGCTTCGCCATTACAAGATTGATGAGCTTCCGGGGCTGTGGGATGTGTTGATTGGCAATATGTCGTTCGTCGGTCCTCGTCCCGATGTGCCTGGTTATGCTGATAAACTGCAGGGGGATGATCGCATTGTATTGAAACTTCGCCCGGGCATTACGGGGCCTGCCACGCTGAAGTATCGTCTGGAAGATGAGATGATTTCAGAGTATGTCACGAAGAAGCAGGAAGAGGGGGATAGCCGTTCCGCTCAAGAAATCGCTGAAAAGTATAACGATAAGGTGATTTTTCCCGATAAGGTGCGCATCAACAAATACTACTACGAGCACTATTCATTCATCAAGGATATCCAAATGATTTTCTGTACGGTGTTGGGAAAGAAAATGAAGTATAATAACGAAATAATATAAACTTATGACAAACAGAATATATTTATGTCTTGCCCACATGTCGGGCAAAGAGCGGGACTTCATTAAAGAAGCGTTCGACACCAACTGGGTCGTTCCTCTTGGTCCGAACGTGAATGGTTTTGAAGAGGACCTGAAGCAGTTTATAGGTGCTCAGAATGAGGTCGTTGCTTTATCAGCAGGTACAGCTGCCGTACATTTGGCCTTGATAGCTTGCGGTGTGAATCCCGGAGATGAAGTGATTGTGCAGTCGTTTACTTTTTGTGCTTCCTCGCACCCGATAACTTATCTTGGTGCTAAGCCTGTGTTCGTGGATTCGGAAATGGATACCTGGAACATGGATCCTGACCTATTAGAAGTAGCTATCAAAGACCGTATTGAGAAAACCGGAAAGAAACCGAAAGCGATTGTGCCAGTGTATCTGTATGGTATGCCTGCCAAGATCAATGAAATCATAGCAATTGCAGAGAAGTATGACATCCCTGTGATCGAGGATGCTGCCGAAGGTTTTGGCTCGAAGTATAATGGGCAGATGTGTGGTACATTCGGGAAATACGGTGTGTTGAGTTTTAACGGCAATAAGATGATTACCACTTCAGGTGGTGGGGCTCTAATAACTTCTTCTGCGGAAGATAAGAAAGAAATAATGTTCTATGCTACCCAGGCCCGCGAGTCATATCCATATTACCAACACGAGAAGATCGGTTATAACTATCGTATGTCAAATATCTGCGCTGGTATCGGTCGTGGTCAGATGACGGTAGCGGAGGCTCACATTGACCATCATAAACACGTTCAAGCTCTCTATGAAGAATTACTGAAGGACGTGCAGGGGATTAAGCTTCATTGCCAGCCGGAAACCGGTGAGTATGACAGTAACTATTGGCTTTGTACTGTCACTCTTGATCCCACATTGAAGGTGAACGGACAGGAGAATGTCTATAAAGCAGTTGTTCAAGGCGCGGTGGGAGGTGCTGCCGGTGTGACTCACGATACGAAAGATCTTCATACCGACTGCGAACCTAATCCGAATGTTGAAGCTATGCGTATATTCCTTGACGCTAAAGGTATTGAGAGCCGTCCACTTTGGAAACCTATGCATAAACAACCCGTATATGCCAATGCAGTGGCTTACACTAATGGCGTGTCGGAATCTCTCTTCAAGGTTGGTCTGTGTCTGCCTTCCGGTCCATGTGTCACTGATGACGACGTGCGTTACATCATTGATTGTATCAAGGAAGCAATTCTGTAAGTACTGACAATATCATACTATTTTGTTGTAAATTAGCGATTTATTATGTATCTTTATAGTCTATAATTCAAACTTAAAGATACAATGAACCAACCAGATTTTGTAGTGAAATGCTACAATAAACAAGAACTTGCCCAAATGTATTTTCCTGATATAAGTGTTCGTGCTTCTGTTGATAAACTCCGTCGTTGGATGCGTCGTTGTCAGCCTTTGATGGATGAGATACTTGCTACGGATTTCCATCCGAAAACAAAGGCTTTTTCTGTACGTGAGGTACGTTTAATTGCTTATTATTTAGGTAAACCAGGAGAATTCTGATCTAATCTGAATTGTAAATGATATATTAAAAATAACGGGAGACAGCATTTTCGCTGACTCCCGTATTTAGTATTAGGACTATACCTACAATTATATTTGTGAATATTCTTTTCTTGCATCAAAGCAAGGACAAGCTTTATGAATATTAGCACTTAACTGATAATGTCCCAGGACTTGTGCCTCCGGATACTGATGTTTGAGAATAGCCAGCAGATCGATCAAGGCGAAGCGTTGTGCCTGCGTTCTCGTATCTGCCGGACGACCTTCTTCGTCGAGTCCTCCTTCATAACAAATTCCAATACTATGTCGGTTGAATCCTCTCACATGAGCTCCCGGTTCAGAGACCGGACGGCACTGATGTGCTTCTCCGTTACGAGTAATGTAGAAATGATAACCGATATCTTTGAATCCTCTTTGCTGATGACATTCACGAAGTTGCTCTACAGAGAAGGGGACATTGCAGCGCGTAGCGCTGCAATGAATCACCAACAACTTAATCTCTCGTGGAAGATACTCTTCTTTTGAATTTTCCATCGTCATCTATTTATAAACTTCCCATGCAAGAGGTTACACCTAGGGCAGAAATGATAGACGTGGCTATCGTTACGATAAACTGAAGAACATTTTTCCAAACTTGTTTTTTCATACACATACAATTTCACGTTTTAAATGAATTATTTGAATTTTAAATAATGAATCACCGATTTGTTAACTACAGTGTCGGATCAGGAGATTCTCCGTCATCAGGATCAGATCCACCGCCATCAGGCAACGGTTCATCATTTTTCGAATCAGTCTTGCTGTCACTCTTATACAAAGTGAAATCTATCGCCTTACATAGTTTCTGGAGATCGCTTCCCGGATGAAACAACACTTTGCCTTTCTCAATGCAATATGCCTTGAACTCTTTTCCTGTTGCTGTAGGAGTACCGGTTTTGAGACTCATCCGGAAATTTCCCAGATCACCCATCTGTACGATATTTCCTTCTTCCAACACATTGACAATCTCCAGTAGAAACTCTCCGATACATCCTTCGAGTTCTCCCTTGGAGTAAGAGGAACGTTCGGTGATACGTTTGCAGACCTCCTTAACGGAAACTTTCTTTCCGCTGCGTGCCACTGCATAATACTTCGGAGCTTCGTCCGGTTTCAACAGGTTCTTTCGAGCCATAATCACATAATTCTGAGCCATAACATTTAGAATTTTAAGTTTTGAAATTTTGAATCATTTTGTAACCGATTACATAGCAAAGATACGATAGGACAGAATCTGCATAAAGTACAATGACGTACACCGACGTACTGAAAAAAGATAAAAACATTGGGAAGTTTGTATTGAATCTTCCCAATGTTTAGATTCAATCATTGAGAAGATTTTTTCAAACTTCTCAATGATTTTTTCAGTGTTTCAAAACGACAAAACGACAAAAACGACATATGACGTTATTTACCACTCAACTTTCTATATGAACCATGGGACATTTTTGTGATTATCACCCCATTAAGTGATTTTAATAACCTGTTTATTTTACGAGAGCTGAATCCGTAATTTGCGCCGGCTTTAATTGCTTCATCGGTCGTAAATGTATCAGAAAGTTCATTAATAAATCTTCTTGTTATGTTAGGATCTTTTAGTGGATGTTTGCCGGAGGAACTCATGGATGAGAGTAACAGACGGCTATGTTCGTAACAACAAAGTACGATTTCTAATGAACGTTGAAAATCGATGTCGTTACAGTAGATTTCCGATGAAAGGTCGTTTGTTTCGAACTGGCGGATACGGGTCTGCACCATACTGATACGCATTACTAAAACAGCATATCTTTTCACAACTGCTTGCAGATCATCATTTCCTTCCAGCACCACTTCATTCAATAATACGGAAAAGGTTTTGTTTAATTGATCCCATTGTGAGCGTTTGAAGTGAAATAAGACCGGATTGTTCAAGCAAAAATTGAATAACTCAAATACCTGATGTGCTAACGGATGGAATATTTCTTCCTGCGACACACTGTCGTCATCCATTGATTTCCAATTCGGATTGAGCCTGAAAGTATAGAAACCGACCCGGCTTGTTAATCCGTTTTCGTAACTTCCTAACAAGGCTTCCAACTGTCCGGGAGTTCCGGTCAGAAACATGGCAAGGCTGGGATGCTTGATGGTGATGGGGGTAGTTCCGTTCGCTTTGTACGAAGATTCAATGTTCTCGTGCTCGTATGCTTTTCGAAGCATATCATTGAAGTTGCCACAATCCAGATGGTTGGCGGTGGTAAGGGTTTCGGCTTCAGTGTCGAAAATGATACCTCCCAATGCCCCGTTGTCTCTCATCTGTATTTGCATTCGCGTATAGCTGGTGGTTGCCGGGATAAACAACATTTTGAAGGCCGGTCTTTTAGGAGCATCGGAAATCTCTTCGTCGCAAGTCTCCTTTTTCATGCATCTCTTTTGCCACCGGATATGTTCCTTTTCGTATGCTTTCTGCTGATATTCACTTTGCGAGAGAATATATTGTTGGATTTTATCTTACAGTTAAAATAAGCCCATTTTTATTTATTTTCCACCATTTGACCTATATACGCAAATCACTGTATTATAGTGCGTTTTAGCAAATTTTCTCTCCAAATAATTTGCATCGTTTTCCGATAATCTCTATTTTTGTATGCAAATCGTATGCACATATATTTGCATACAGACCAAGTAAAGAACCATCAAAAACGGCAGATTATGTACAAGTATTCAAAGGACGGAATTTCGGTGCTGTCGGTACTGGACGCACGCAGGGCGAAGAAAAGCGGCTTGTTCCCCGTGAAGATACAAGTCATACACAACCGCAGGCAGAAATACTATTCCACGGGGCAGGAGCTGTCAAAGGAGGATTGGGCGAACCTTGCGGAAAGCAAGAGCCGCAGGCTCACGGAGGCACGCTCGAACATAGAGAACAGCTTCTCAATCATCAAGGGGCAGGTGGAGGCACTCGCCGAGCGTGGCGATTTCGCGTTTGATCTTTTGAGTGTCCGGCTGGGCAGATGCTCCACCGCGACAGTGAACGCCGCGATAAAGGCGAAGACGGAAGAGTTGAAACGTAACGGGCAGGCGGGTACGTACCGCAGCTATCATGCACTGCTGACGGCGGTGGAGGAGTTTGCAGGGAAAGACATTCCGTTTTCTGCCGTCACGGTGGACTGGCTGAACCGCTGCGGAAGATTCTGGACGGGCCAAAAGAAAAGCAAGTCCACGCTCAGCGTCTATTTCAAGATGCTCAAGGCGATAATGAACCGGGCAAAGGCGGACGGCATAATAAAGGAGGCGCACTTCCCGTTCGGCAGGAACAGGTTCGAGATACCCTCAGCCGAGGGCAGGAAGCTGGCACTCACACTGGAGCAGATAAAGAGGCTCGTCACCTATACCGACGGAAGGGAGGAAACCGAGCTTTACCGGGACATGTGGTTCTTCTCCTACCTCTGCAACGGCATCAACTTCCGGGACATGCTCTATCTTACTTACGGAAACATCGTGGGAGGTGAAATCTGTTTTGTCAGGGCAAAAACGATGAATACTTCCAAGCAAGTGCGTACCATACGTGCGGTGCTCACCCCCGAGATGCGGAAAATCATGGACCGCTGGGGTAACCCCGACGACGGAAACCCCGGCACGCTCATCTTCAAGTTCGCCACGGGGAAGGAGGACGGCTTCGCCACCAAGCACCTTGTCGATACGGTCATACAGAAATGCAACAAGGTATTGGGTAGGATAGCCGAGGCGGTGGGTCTGCCCCCCGTGACCACGTATTCGGCCCGGCACTCGTTCGCCACCGTGCTCAAGCGCAGCGGGACGAATATCTCCTACATATCCGAAAGTCTGGGGCACTCCAACCTTGCCATAACGGAGAACTACCTTGCCAGTTTCGAGCGGGACGAACGGATGAGGAACGCGCAGTTACTTACCAAATTCGACTGACCATGCCAAGAAAGAAGACCAGAGAGATAAAGATACGGCACCTCAAATGTTTCGGTGCCATATGGGAGGAGCTTTCCGGACATCCCGGGCTTGCCGGATATGAGATAACGGAGGCCGTGATACGCGTACAGGAGCGGGTACGGCCCACCATAAACAATGTGGAGGCGGTCATCGAACGCATAAGGTTCAGCCATGCCACCCGCAAGTACAAATACCCCGTCATCCTCGGCAGGGAGATGATAGGCCAGAGTGTACTGGCAAAGATGGCGGGCGTGAGCCGCCAGAGCATAGCCCGGTGGGAGGAGCTGGGCTTCATATCGCGCTCCGACATCGGGATACCGGGAGAGAAATATTTCGTAATAGAAGAAGTCATTTCCCAACTCGGAAAGTTAAAGGATGTGAAATAATAGTGCATTCCGAATCACTTGACATATGTGTGCAAAACGGTGCCATTGGAAGATTATATCCGCCTATGGCACCGTTTCCCTTTTTACCCGCCCCACGCAGTGTCACCAAAAGTCATGAAACGTCCATAAAAGTCATATCCGTGTTAAGTTATTTGCGGTTCGATATTCGCTTTCCTTTATTCTTCCTTTGCGCCACAACCGGTTGGAACGGCTGTGACGACAGCCATAGTACAAACACCCAAAAAGAAAGGAAGAAAATGAACCAGATCATTCTTACCACGCCCGAGGAACTCCGGGCAATCGTGAGCGAGAGCGTCTCGCAGACACTGGCAGGGCTCACCCTGCCGAAGGACGAACCCGACAACCTCACGCCGGATGCGGCTGTGGGGGTACTCGAACAGCACGGGTTCCTGATTTCGAAGGCCCGCCTCTACAAGCTGACCGCCAAGGGGAATGTGCCGTTCCGCAAGTACGGAAACAAACTGCTGTTCTCCCGCAGGGAGCTGCTCGTATGGGCCGAAAGCCTCGCAAGACGTGTGAACGACAAGGGCGAGGCGGCACTCGCCATCGCCAGAAGCGCAAACCGAAAACTCCGCAGCCATGGAAAGTAACGAGCGCATGGAAGAAGTGACCCGTGAGAACGCCATCATCATCTGGCAGGCCTCACGGCTGAGCATCGGCATGAAATGTGAGAAGGCTCCCGAGATACTGAAGGCGAACGGCACTGTCGTCGGCACGCTGGGCAATTTCAGCGCGTCCATCGGCAAGGCGAAAAGCAAGAAGACGTTCAACGTCTCTGCCATCGTCGCGGCGGCGTTGAAGAACGGCACGGTACTGCTGTATTCGGCGGAACTGCCCAAGGACAAGCGGAAAATCCTCTACGTTGATACCGAACAGAGCCCGTACCATTGTCTCAAAGTGATGGAACGCATCCTGCGCATGGCAGGCCTGCCGACCGACCGGGACAGCGAGCACCTCGAATTTCTCGCCCTGCGCAAGTACACCCCGAAAGAACGCATCGCGGCTGTGGAGCAGGCCATCTACAATACCCCGGAACTGGGACTTGTCGTGATAGACGGCATCCGCGACATGGTGTACGACATCAACAGCCCCGGCGAATCCACACGCATCATCTCCAAGCTGATGCAGTGGACGGACGACCGCCAGATACATATCCACACAATACTGCACCAGAACAAGGGTGACGAGAACGCGCGCGGGCACATCGGCACGGAACTGAACAACAAGGCCGAGACGGTGCTGCTGGTGGAGAAGGACAAGGGCGACGCCGACATCAGTCGGGTATCGGCCATGCACATCCGGGCGATGGACTTCGAGCCGTTCGCCTTCCGCATCAATGACAGGGCACTTCCCGAACTGGTGGAGAACTATACCCCGCAGGGGAGGAAAGCCGGAAGACCGCAGCAGGAGCCGTTCGACGCGTACAGGCACATCACGGAGCAACAGCACCGCATCGCGCTGGAGGCGGCATTCGCACTGAAAAGCGAATACGGCTACAAGGAACTGGAGGACGCGCTGATAAATGCCTATGCCTCCGTCGGCGTGAGACTGAACCACCACAAGGCGGTATCGCTCATCATCACGTTGCGCAACAAGCGGATGATAGTGCAGGAGAACGGCAGGAAATACACCTTCATGCCCGATTTCCATTATTAAACCGGATGCGGAGAAACGCTTCACTTTATTCACGGTGCCTATATATAAGGGAAAAGCGAAGCGGTGCGCGGACATCACGCAACCGCTTCACTTAATACCCGTATCCTATATATACGAGCATTTAAGTGAAGCCATGTATATGCCGTACCTTATATAAGAAGGTGCGGGCGAAAAAACAAAAACAGTCATTCATTCAAACACTCACACGTATGGACATTCAGACAGCGAAACAAATCAGCATAGCCGAATACCTGCACAGTCTGGGGTACTCACCCGTAAGACGGCAGGGCGGCAACCTATGGTACAAGTCACCGTTGAGGGAGGAAACCGAGGCCTCGTTCAAGGTGAACACCGAACGTAATCTCTGGTATGACTTTGCCACCGGGAAAGGCGGCAACATCATCGCACTAGCGGCGGAACTCTACGCATCCGACCATGTGCCCTACCTTCTGGAAATGATAGCAAGGCAGGCACCGCACGTGCGCCCCGTCTCCTTCTCTTTTGGCGGGCAGACATTATCACAACCAAGTTTCCGGCAGTTGGAAGTAATGCCGCTTTCTTCCCCCGCCTTATTCTCCTATCTGCGGGAAAGGGGGATAAATACGGAACTGGCAAAAAGAGAATGCAGGGAGGTGCACTATCTGACCGACGGCAAACCCTACTTTGCCGTCGGTTTTCCCAACCGTTCGGGAGGCTACGAGATACGCAACAAGTTCTTCAAGGGCTGCATAGCCCCGAAAGACATCACTCACATACGGCAAACGGAACCGGGGGAAACCTGCTGCCTCTTCGAAGGTTTCATGGACTACCTCTCCTTTCTCACGCTGCGGCAGGCGGGGCATCCCGACCGCCCCGCCCTTGACGGACAGGACTATATCGTGCTGAACTCGGTTTCCAATCTTTCCAAAGCCCTGCGGCTGCTGGGGAATTATGAGCGGATACACTGCTTCCTTGACAACGACCGCGCCGGGCTGGAAGCCCTGCGCGAAATCCAAAGAGAGTACGGTTCGCGTGTCCGCGACGCATCACCTGTGTACAGCGGGTACAAGGACCTGAACGACTACCTGAACGGAAAAAAGTTGTCACAGCAGGTGAACCCGGTACAGCAGGCAAAGCAAGTACAGTGGGTGCAGCAGCCGGGCAAGAAAAAGGGGAAGGGCATCGGAATGTAACCCACGCATCCCGCAGGCTTTTTGCACAGTGAAAAGCCATAGCTCAATAGGGCGTTTTCTTCACGCAGCGCAAGCGCAGCTAAAAACGCCCTATTGAGGCGAGGGGCCGGCCCCTCTGCACACCCCGTTCGCCGTGAGGCATATCCGCACGGCAGGCGGAATTGTCAAACCTAAAAAGACTTTACAATGGGATATTTCTCACTCGATTTCAGAAAAGCGAAGGGGGCATCCGACAGCCGGATGTCCGACCATATCGAGCGCAGGGTGATAGCACCGAACGTCGACCCCACGCGCACGCACCTGAACCGCGAGCTCGTCCGGATGCCCGAAGGCATCAGGGAGCGTGACGACGCGATTGCGGCCCGCATCAGCAGTGCGGGCATCAGAAGGAAAATCACCCACGACCAGGTACGCGCCATCCGTGTCATGCTCTCAGGAACACATGAGGACATGATGGAAATAGAGAAAGCCGGAAGACTGGACGACTGGTGCCGGGACAGCATGGACTGGCTGTACAGGACCTTCGGGCGGGAGAACGTGGTCTCGGCGGTGCTGCACATGGACGAGCACACGCCGCACATACATGCCACACTTGTACCGATAGTGACGGGAGAGCGCAGGAAGGCGGGGCAGAAGAAGCCGAAGGAGGAAGGGCGAACTTACCGCAAGAAGGCGAATGCCGTCCGACTGTGTGCCGACGACGTGTTGAACCGTACCAAACTGATTGCCTATCACGACGACTATGCCAGAGTCATGGTGAAATACGGCCTGCAACGCGGGATAAGAGGTTCGGAAGCCCGGCATGTCTCCACCGCCCAGTATTACCGCGATTTGAGGCGGCAGACGGACGAACTGGAAGAGAACGTGCGCCAACTCCAAGCCGAGCAGGAAGAGGCGGAGAAACGGCTGGAAACGGCCAGAAAGGAAATCAACACGCAAAAGCTGGAGGCGGTCAAGGTGGAGGCAAAGACCGCCATCATGGCGAAGGTGGGTTCTCTTTTGGGCAGTGGGAAAATCAGGGAGCTGGAGGCGGACAACCGCAGCTTGCAAAACGAAATAGCCGCCCGTGAAGAGAGCATAGAGGACTTGCAGGCCAGTCTGCAACGGCAGCGGGCACAGCACGGCAGGGAACTTGCCACGGTGCAGACCGACTACATCCAAAAACTGGAAAGGGAAAGGGAGCGGACGGCATATCTGCAAAAATGGACGGAGCGTGCGTGCGGCTGGTTTCCTCTTTTCGCCGACGCGATGCGCATGGAGAGGTACTGCCATTCGGCAGGCTTCACACCCGAGCAGACGGACCGGCTTTTCACGTTCCAGCCGTTGGAGTACAGCGGGAACCTTTACTCCGAGGAACACAAGAGAGCCCTCTCCGTGACAGGTGCCACTGCGCAGATGGGAATAGAGCAGGGAGAGAGAGGGAAACGCTTTGTCCTGCGCATCAACGGGAAGAACATCCTCGACTGGTTCAGGGAGCAGTTCGAGAGGCTGCTCCGACGAATACGGCCAACGATACAGCAACCGCAACGGAAAAACAAGGGATTCAAACTGTAACGATTATAAATACTTATGTGCCAACATAAAAAATGCAGGAAATATTATTGCGCTTCCTGCATTTTTCATATTTTTGCATTTGGAGAGAGCAACTCCCTCCAAGACATTTTAGAATTTGAAGAAGCGTTATGCGTATCTTGTAAATTGAAAACGTAGGAAATTTTCAAATGTAGTACAAGGGATTGCATAGTGGTTCTCACGCTATAGCGTGGGCTGCTATATCCATATCTGTACTACGGGTTTTCCTACGACCTTCAATTTAGACGTGGCATTGCAGTTCCACGCTTCGTGGTTTAGTAAAGGTTCTTATGGTAACTGGGGAACAAAAAACTTGGTAATATGAAAAAAATACTATCAATTACGATGTTGCTTATGTTTTCAATAGTCGTACATGCGCAACAAGATGTTACCCAATTTCTTGGAATTCCTATTGATGGGAACAAGAAAGAAATGGTACGCAAGCTAAAAGAAAAAGGTTATCAGAATGATCCTATGTCAGAAGCTTTAGTAGGAGAATTTAATGGCGCAAACGTTAATGTTTTTGTAGTGACGAATAATAACAAAGTTTGCCGCATCATGGTAGCTGATGCCAATAATGTTGATGAACGGGCTATTCAAATAAGGTTCAATAGACTCTGCGAACAATTTGCACATAATCCCAAATATGTATCTTTACAAGACTATACAATACCCGAAGACGAAGACATCTCCTATGAAATAAGTGTTCACAAGAAACGATATGAAGCCGTTTTTTATCAACAGCCAACAGATACTGTTACCGTTAGAGAAAAATTACGATCTGTCCTATTATCCAAATATACAGAGGAGCAATTAGCAAATCCGACCGAAGAAACCCAGTCAGAGATTATAAAACTCTCGACTGAATATTTAATGGAAGATTGGTCAAAACGCCCTGTTTGGTTTATGATTTCAGACTATTATGGGAAATATTATATTACAATGTTTTATGATAACGAATACAATCGTGCAAATGGCGAAGACTTATAACAAATAATAGCAATGAATATGAATAACTTAAATCAAGGATTTTCCGTTAAGTGTGGAAAAACAACTGATAGTTTTGATGAACTAAAAATGTTATGCGAAAAAGAAGCAGATAAACTGTTGGAAACAATAGATTTTTCCTCTCAATCAATGACTTCTGTAGCTTTTTGGACAACAGATATTCCTGAACTTATCTGTGTAGGTGATTTTTTTAAAGAAAAAGGAGATAAGGTTTCTTACCATTTGGATTTTTCACAAACTACTTTATAGCATTTATTACATTTGAAAATTTAAAAGTAGCCATTTTTTTGATTGTACAAAAAAATGGCTACTTTTAAATTTACAGAGAGTTATGTGACAGCATTGCATTACAGATCGCAGAAAATGGAACGGTTGCCAATTCGTTACTTCATACTACTCAAATACTCTGCTAAATGTTTATTCCTCAAATGATTGTATCAAATCGCTGAAAATCTAAAATAATATTATTACTTTTAATCAATACACATTTTATTCACATTAGTACAAACGGAAGAAAATAGTGCTAAAAAGGGCTTACTATTTTTCATTTCAAAATTCGTATTTTTGCGTATTTGCTTTCTTGAATCCGGTGTTTTTGTATGCAAATCGTATGTATACATATAAATAAGTTTGATTAAATTGCTTTGTAAAATATTGATTATTAATATGTTAGATTATAAATTTAAACGTTTTATATTTAACTTACAGACAAGGTTCAATTAGTATTTTTTGCAAGGTATGTATTCTCGTTTCATGTACGTGAACCATTCGGATGCAGTACGTGAACCCAAAAGATCACGTACGTGGAGCCATGGGATCATGTACGTAAAACGATATTTACCATCTCAAAAAGACATTAATTGAAGCTTTAAAACAACTAAACAAACGGTTTATTTACCTTTATATAAAGGAGATTGCGCAATTTTACACGCTAAATCTATTCTATTGAAAGAAAAATAACACAAGCTGGGGGAAAGAAAAATACAAAAGCATAGCGGATAGTAGAATAACAAAGTGACAATAGAACCCGAATAACTTTCTATTGTCACTCTATTGTCACCGACTATTATCACCATTTCAGCATTGATTAGTAACTGTTTAACTTAAAAAAGTGACAAATGACAATAAAACAAGCATTTTTTAGTCTAAGTATGCTGAAGGAACGAGCCTTGAATGTACAGTAACTGACCGGAAGAACTAGAATAACTTGATAGTTACTGTACAGCATTCAGTCAGTTGCTCTGTTGTAATATAGTTGTTCGTGCAGATGTTTTCGCTAATGGATAGAGGAATATTATTAATTTATACGGATAAAAACGATAACTCCTCTTTATGGATTGGTAAAGACACTTTTTATTATTAGACTACAAAGGTCATCTTTTATTGCGCTTTACTCTTTTTCTGTCGGGATTTACTTATATAAACAACTCCACAAATAGTTAGTAAATATCCTGTCAGGCATATTACAGGAGCTACACGTATACGTTGATCACTGAATATATCCGGATTATAAGCGGTAAGGGTACTCCCCTCGCCGCTCATCAACATATATCCTACAATAATCAATACTGAACCGACCAATAGGATTATATAGTTTACCTTTCCAAATACATTTTCGGTTTCCAGTTGTTCCATTTCTCTTGTTTTCATATGTCTTTGATTATTAATTTCCGATATTCAAGATTTGAGAAAACTGTGCATATTTCTCTTCAAAACGGTGAGAATTCTCTTTATACTTGGTCGAATCTATTTCTTTCATTAAGTCATTATAGAGATTCCACTGCCAGAATTTAGTCATACAATCTTTTTGAGCAATTCTTATATCGCTATCATTCAGCGAAAAAATCCACCGGATAGATGACTCTGCTTCTGCCGTTAGATAGTCCAGTATAGAAACAGCTTTCTTCTTTTCACCCAAAGCAGCATAGGCAGTTGCCATATCAAAGGAACCGCTTTCATATACTTCAGGCACATTGTAGTTAGGGATAGCCTTTTCGGCATATGCAAGCACTTCCTTAGCTCGTGAATGTTCTCCCTGTTCTATCAGTTTCAAAGCAAGTTGCGTAAATAATCTTCGATGAGAATAACAGAGACGCATGGTTGTTTCGTCTATATACAACCCCGGAGTATCCAAACCACCATATTTATATCTTTGCATTACGTTCGTATAAAGTTTCTCTACATCTACCACACGATTGTTATGTTCGTCCGCATCCCCCCATTGTTTATAATCGAACGGAGTGAAACGATAAGCCAACCCCTCCATTACAAAATAATTATCCAGTTTCAACTTGCTGGCTTCACCTACGGAAATGGCCATATAGAGTGGTCGTTCCCAATTACAATTAGCAATCATTTCCAAAATCAATAAATCCATTTTAGTCAGCATACGTATTCCTTTTAATGAGATTTCTAGTTTTTCAGGTAGAGCATTCATCAAATCCTCTCCTTTTAAATGCCGGATAGACTGAGGAAGCATGACACCGGAACGTAGAATGGCTTCTTTATCAAGCCGGATGGTAACAGTATCTGTAGGTATGACATGGAAGTCCGGATTTTCTGAAAACGCCCAATGTTTCAGGATATTCTTCACCTCAAAAGGGTCTTCTCCAAAACTGTCACGCGCTTCTTCCGGATGCTTTTGATAAAATTCCTCTATCTGTTTCTTTAATTCCGGACGAATGGTGACATATTCGTTTTTGCCTTCTTTATATTGTTCCCTTTCCCAAGAGATGGGTAACCCTGGAGCGTCATACAGGGGACATTGCTGCTGATAAATATACCAGTCGGTTTGTGCATAACTGAGGTTACAGATACGGATATCCCGACGCACTTCTTCGGTATCCTGATTGTACCACAAAGGGAAAGTATCATTATCTCCATTACAGAAAATAATCGGATTTCCTTTATCGGGAAGAGTCATTAAATAGTTAGCTCCGAAGTCACGACAAGTATAACGGTTGCTTCGATCATGATCATCCCAAGTTTGACTGACCATCTGTATGGGAATCAGCAAACAAATTGCCATCACCCCACTAACCGGAACAATACCTGCTTTCTTTTTACGCATCCAATCACACAAACCGGCAGCTCCCATCCCTATCCAAATAGCAAAAGCATAGAAAGAACCGGCATAAGCATAATCCCGTTCACGAGGTTGATCCGGAGCCTGATTCAGGTAGAGTATAATGGCAAGTCCTGTCATGAAGAAAAGGAAAAGTAAGACACTAAACTGCTGTTGTCCCGTTCTGCCGCGTTTCAATTGCCAATAGATACCTATCAGTCCTAAAAGTAATGGCAGACCATAAAAGACATTGTGACCTTTGTTCTGACGCAAAGAATCCGGCAATAGTTCCTGATCGCCAAGCCTTAGATTATCGAGCCAGGAAATACCCGTAATCCAGTTTCCATGTTCCAGATCTCCATGGCCTTGTATGTCATTCTGTCGCCCTACAAAGTTCCATAGGAAATAACGCCAATACATATAATTTAGCTGATAGGTCACAAAATAAGTCAAGTTCTCTATCTGTGTAGGAAGTCCCTCCGTACCGCCCGACCAAGCTTTATAAAGAGGTGTCGCCCGTTCATTCCACATTCGGGGGAAAAACATATTTTGAGTGTAGCAAACATCCTCTTTCTGCCGAACGACTTTATATTTATGATCGTTTTTATCGAAAGAATATACTTTTCCTCCTTGTTTCATTTTTAGTTTGTAATATTCTCCTTCAACTACGTATTCCGGCTCGGAAGCATAACTCTTTCCATAAAGTAATGGAATACTTCCGTATTGATCCCTGTTCAGATAGCTTTTCAGAGTAAAGATATTATCCGGTGCGTTCTCATTTAGCGGAGTATTGGCGTTCGCCCGAATTAGAATTACGGCATAAGTAGTATAACCTACCGTAAGCATAATCAGACACCAAAGAGACGTACGTATCACTCGTTTTCTGAATCGATAGACAGCTTCTACCAACAGTAATAAAACCAAAACAACGAAACTAATCAAACCGGATTGGAAAGGAAGTCTCAATATATTAACGAAAAGAAGTTCAAACCATCCACCCATTTCCGCCATTCCCGGAATGTATATGAAAAGAATGAAAGCGATAATCAACCCGGAAAAAGCCATTGCCATCATAAAGCCTTTGAAAGAAATAGAACGGTATTTCTGATAGTAGAAAACCAATACTATAGCCGGAATACAAAGCAAATTGAGTAAATGTACCCCGATGGAAAGGCCGATAATATAAGCTATCAATATAATCCAACGGTCACCGGAAACTGTTTCCGACTCATCCTGCCAACGAAGAATCATCCAAAACACCACCGCAGTGAGAAAAGAAGAAAAAGCGTAAACCTCTCCCTCCACTGCACTGAACCAGAAGGTATCACTGAATGTATATGCCAACGCTCCAACCAGCCCTGAACCTAGAATAATAATACTATCAATTTTCGACAAACTTTTCTGACCATCCGTCATTAAACTCCTGACCAGTCGGGTAATACTCCAGAAGAGAAACAAAATACATCCCGCACTCAATAACGCATTCAGCAGATTGACCATACGTGCTATCTGTGAAGGATCAGTAGCAAATTGAGTAAAGAGATTTCCCACTAACATATAGAAAGGTGCACCCGGTGCATGACCGACCTGTAACTTTTCGGCACATGAAATAAACTCGGGACAATCCCAAAAACTTGCTGTCGGTTCAATCGTCGATCCGTATACAAAAGCAGCGATCAGAAAAACACTCCAACCAATAAAATCATTCCATCTTTTAAACAGTAATTTGCTCATGGTTCTATTACTTTTTTATTTGCAAAGTTATAGAACTGGCATATAAAAGACTAGTTTCTAGCCGGACGAATACGGACAACTGCAAATTACAATAATCTGATAATCAGAAGAAAAGTTGAAAATTACGCGGACAAATTCGGACTACAACGATTTTACAATCTCTTCCAATGATTCTTTAGAGTTCACCAGCATTAATTTCTCCGTTTTTATTCTGGATATTCTACGGGTTAATGTTTCCACTGTCAGCTTCATGAGATCGGCAAAGCAAGAAGGTTGAACACCCTCACGCAAGAAAGCGCATACCCTCAAATCTTCTTCAGTAAGTTTAGGGCCGATCTCTTTCAGTTTGGAGACGATTCCATAAACACCTTCTTGAAGCCGTAACAATTCATTCCAGTCTCTTTCCGAAAATGAAGGTATTTTAGCAGACAAAACATTTCTATCCTTAAACTGACGAACTTTAGTAATCACCGGAGAGCTTTCATAGATTTGCAACTGTAACGATTGGTATTTCTCTTCCAAATGCTCGCATTGCAACATCAATTTATCCGACTGAGTATCCTTCTGTCTTATTTCCTCTTTGAAAGTATTCAATTGAGCATACGCATATCGGTTCTTTTTCCAAAGCAAACCTAATAATAAAGATAAAACACCGAACATACCCAAAGCAGAAGAAAGAATTGTCGTTGAATGATCTTTACTATCATTTAACATCAACTGACTTGCATAAGCTTTTCTCTCCATTTCCAAAGCTTCATCAAAGTTTCCATTTTTCTGGTAATACAGACTGCATCGTCTGCATATTTTAGTCATGTAGTTATAATTTTCGGTAAGAGTCGCCAATTTTATAGCTTCCTTAAAGTGCATTTCCGCTTCCTGTTTCCGATCCAGATCACTTTCTACACAAGCAAGATAGTAATATGCCTGTGTCTTTTGAAGCCGGTTACCATTTACTTCAAAATAAGAGACAGCCTGACGTATTTGTTCATCGGATGAATGATGGACGTTCTTATCCTCATTGACTTTTGTACACAACAGATTATACTCGGCAAGTTGTGCCTCGTTCATCTGGTTCGTCTGAATATTTTCAAGAATTATAAATGCAGTATCCGGGTCCTGCTCCATTATTTGCGCAGCTCTGTCTAACCCCTGTTTTACATTTGCCCCTTCCGGATGACAACCAACCAGAGAAAACAACATCACATAAAGTAAAATTCGGAATTTATTCATAGCAGTATCATATCTATTGATTGTTGTCGCAAATATAAAAAATAAATATAAAATGAAGTAACAAATAAAAGAAAGAAAAGAGGAATGTGCCTGGGTCAATTGATACAAATTACAGTTTGTTCTACCATTATTACTGATAGGTAATACCAATACCGGAAAAAGTACTAAATTTGTATCGTATCAATCAAGCTTAAAATAGAGTATGGACGAAATCATCAAAATGGATCACATCTACCAATACAATGATCGGGTAGGCAACGAAACACTACATCCGCTAGTGAGTGTAATAGATTTCTCTAAATGCAAATCTATGCGGCATTCACGTCAAATGTTGGGCTTTTATACCATATTTCTAAAAGAAGTGAAATGTGGAGATATACATTATGGGCGCCAGTATTATGATTATCAGGAAGGAACAATGGTTTTTCTTGCTCCGGGGCAAGTTGTAGGCTTTGTAGACAACGGAAAGCCTTTCCAACCCAAAGGCTGGGGATTGCTTTTTCATCCGGATTTTCTTCGTGGAACATCACTGGGACGTAATATTAAGAATTATAACTTCTTTTCTTACGAATCCAACGAAGCCCTCCACCTGTCTGAGCAAGAACGGGGGGTGATTATTGAGTGTTTCCATAATATACAAACAGAGTTACAACGTGGTATCGACAAACATAGCCAAACGATTATTGTAGCCAATATAGAATTGCTCCTAAACTACTGTATGCGTTTCTATGATCGTCAATTTATTACTCGTAGTAATGTAAATAAGGATATCTTGAGCCGGTTCGAAGATCTTCTGCACAACTACTTTCTGTCGGATAAGCCACAGGATATCGGTCTGCCTTCAGTACAATACTGTGCAGAGAACCTGAATCTTTCACCCAATTATTTTGGAGATTTAATCAAGAAAGAAACTGGAAAGTCACCACAGGAACATATCCAGCTTAAATTGATAGAAACAGCAAAAGAAAAAGTCTTTGATACAAGCAAATCTATTAGCGAGATAGCATACGAATTAGGGTTTAAATATCCTCAGCATTTCACGCGTTTATTTAAGAAATGTGTAGGTTACTCTCCTAACGAGTATCGGCAGAATGGCATAAACTAATGCACTTTATTTGAAACGCTTTAGATCTTTCTTTGCGAATGTCCATTCCGGAGTATAAAGATTTCCATCGTCTGTATCGGTCAGTTCGTACCAAGGAGACAGATTGCGATCTGACGGATTGACTAAGATATGAATCTGTTGAGCCGGCATATAACTTTGTGCCAATAAAAAGACCTTTTTCTTTGTCGTTGGATGGATAGCAACGTCCATCACGATTACAGCATGTCCCGGAGAGCCCCCTTTGATAAAAACATCTCCGGGTTGTAAAGAGGTGTAAGGCACTGTTTGAAGTTCCTTTGCGAGAGAGGCCGTACCGGCATACATAAATACCATATCCAGATATTTGCGAAAAGTTTTATATGAATAATCTTTTCCTCCTGCGGCATACCACTCCACTTTATTTCCACTTACCTTCATACGTTTCCCTTCTGCCCACTTCGTATATTCTGCCGGAAAACCACTGGTAAAGTTAAACTTGATTTCACCATATCGCTTTTGTGCCCATAGATACTCTGCCCGTAAACGTATCACCGCATCTGCACATTGCTGCAAATCCCGATTACCGATTTCCATATTTACCACAGCATAAGCAGCTGATTGATTGCGTTTTTCTTGTCCATTATAAAGTTTGACTTTACTTCCTTCCGGAAACAAGGGAAGTTGTCGTAAATAAGCTGCAAAAGAATTTCCATCACACTTTTCACGAACATATCCGTTTTTGAGGGCCACTCTTTGTTCTATGGTTTGTGCAAAAAGGAAAGTTGAAGATAACAGACAATATGCAATTACAATAAATATCTTATTCATTTTCTCCCGGCATTTATTAGTGAATACTCAGAAACAGGTTCTAAATATAGAGAAAAATCTGATTAGTTAATTGCGAAATACTTCTTTCTTCAAAATTCCTTCAATATTCTCCTCTTATTTTTGCAATAAATAATTTGATTAAGGGTGCTTATGATATCCATTAGAATATGTAGATTTGTAACCTACGACTAAGTCCTAATGATATGAATACTGTATAATACCTGAACATATTAATAAATCAGAAATGAAACTATTGATTATCGAAGACGAAAAAGAACTTTCAGGTAGTATTGCTACTTTTTTAAGTTCTGAAAATTATTTATGTAAACAAGCTTTCACTTTCGACGAGGCAATGGAAAAAATCAGTCTATACGATTACGACTGTATCTTGTTGGATTTAATGTTACCCGGCGGAAATGGATTGGATATTTTACATGAGATCAAACGTCTGAATAAAACTACAGGAGTCATTATTGTTTCGGCTAAAGATTCTCTGAATGACAAGATAGTCGGACTTAAAATAGGAGCAGATGATTATTTATCAAAACCGTTTCATCTCCCTGAGTTAAGTGTACGCATTTATGCTCTCATTCGTCGCCAACAGTTTTCGAGTAATAATACGATGTGTAGCAATAATGTCTCTATTGATTTATTAAGTAAAGAAGTTCATATAAATAGTAATCACATTATATTGACGAAAACAGAATATGAATTACTTCTTTTCTTCATCGGGAATCGTAATAAAGTGATTTCCAAAAGTGCACTTGCCGAACATTTGAGCGGTGACATGGCTGATATGTTAGATAATCAGGATTTTGTATATGCACATATCAAGAATCTAAAAGCCAAATTAGTCGAAGCAGGAGCACAAGATTGTATTAAAAATATTTATGGAACCGGATACAAATGGGTAGAATGAAAAGTCTTTTGAATAAACCTCTGATGCAGTTTATTATTTGTGCAGTCATACTATTGTTAATAGCCACTCCCCTGTTCTATTTTCTTGTAGAACATTATTATGCCGAAGATTTGATAGAAATAATGAATGCAGCGGAACAAGGCAATCCTTTACCCCCCCCTACTGATCTGGAAGAGGATTTAATGATAGGAGTTGTATATCAATTCGTATTAATTGCCGGAGTACTGAGTATTTCGCTGGTTCTCATGATGAGATTGATTTCTAAACGTCTGTGGGTTCCTTTTGACGATACCCTTCATCGTATAGAACAATTTTCATTAGAAGGAGAGAATATACCTCAATTTATGCAGAGTGATATAAAAGAGTTTACCCGCCTGAATAATGCCATTACTCAATTGATGAAAAAAATCTGGAAAGCTATAAATCACAGAAAGAGTTTACAGAAAATGCTTCTCATGAGTTGCAAACTCCTTTGGCTGTGTTTCAAAGTAAACTGGATCTGCTGTTACAACAATCCGAGATGACAAAAGAACAGGCTGAAATCGTTCAAACTTTATATGAAGTAACCAACCGCCTCTCACGCTTAAACAGGAACCTGTTACTTCTTACCCGAATTGATAATCATCAATATAACCAAGTGGAACAAATCGATGCAGTCCAAACTTTAAGGGATATATTGCCATTAATGAACAAACTCACTGAAGGTATAACCGTATATACCGATCTGGAAGATTCATCCATGTTTATACAAGCCAATCAATCTTTGCTTGAAAGCTTGATTAATAACCTAATTGTTAATGCAGTACGCCACAACATTAAAGACGGAAATATATTCATATCAATCAAAGAACGCCAGTTGATCATAGCCAACACTTCCGCTGAAGGTGAACTGCAAGAGAAGCTGCTATTTACCCGTTTTTATCGTCCTTCGGAGAAAATTAAGGGCAATGGTCTGGGACTAGCTATTGCAAAAGCAATCTGCGAATACCATGGATGGAGTATACATTATACTTATAGAAATAATATGCACCGGTTTACCGTATTCTTTGGAGCTTCCAATCAAACTTCCAATATATTCAAGAAACCTAATATATTTGTCTCTACATAAGCATAAGGATTTTCAATAGAGTAACGCACTCCTGCCTGTCCCGCTAAATTAATAACAAAATCAAAGTTCTCCACATCAAAAAGATGAATCATTCCGATATGGTCCGTCAAGTCCATTTTTATAAAACGATAAAGCGTTTCTGTCCGGCTAGTAATCATCTGATTGTCTTTAATCATTTCTTGAGCTATACCTACTTCTGATAAACGTGCATATTTTAATCTCGTATCATAATAAGAATTGATGCAATCTAACCCTATAACTTCATAATGCTGTCCCAACAATGCTTTTACCACAAATGAACCTATAAATCCGGCAGCTCCCGTCACTAGTACTTTCATATACTTTTTCATTTATAATATTACTATACCATAATTACCACTCACATAACTTTGCTTCTCAATAATCACTTTTCTCAATGTATCCATTTCACGTATCGGTACTATCAAAATAGCATTATGCAGTTTCCCTTCAATAATCTCTTCCCACGTAACAGTTTGTACCTCTTTTTGTAAATACACATCCATATTCTCCGGACGGGAAATCTGCCATGTATAATAGGTATAAATATGAGTCCCTGAATATCACTATTTTGCTCATCAGAAGATATTTCCACAGCCTTTTGGAAGGCATCAAGTGCCCGGGGAGTTTTACACATATCCATATAAACCCTACCTAAATAATAATAGGCTGTTGTCAATTTTTCATAATCTTTTTTTTCTTTATAATACAAAACGACCTGCTTTATCAATGAATCAGAAGTATGCAATTCATAGGATTTATCAGACGCTTTCACTAACAACAAATTATAATACATCTGTATATCAATAGGCTTCTTGTTAACTTCATGCTTTATCGATTTTAGAAAAGATAATGCACTATCCGGTTTTTCTTTAATAATACGTTCTGCTAAAACTATTTCATCCGGATAAGATCTTCCACATCCACTACACAACAATACCCATACTACAATATATAATAGACTTTGTCTCATGATTCTAACAATATTAACAAATAGATATATTATACGGCACTTTACGAAATTTATTGTGCTATAACATATTTTTTTAATGGGAGAATGAATATATTATCAATCTCCCATTATCTTTTGCTTATTTAGAATCTATGTTATCGGAAATAAACTCTATTTTTATAGTAACATCCCCCAGCTCAGTATTATTCAATGGCAGTTGATACATTTCATTTTTCCCTATCTTCAGAGATGAGAAATAAACGACTTGCCCCTTCGAATCTTCGGCTTCAACTAAAATAGTTTTATCTACCGCCGAATACATTTCAACAATATCATTCGGCCTATTAACACGAATCACTACGCGATATCTGTTATCGTCAATCCACCACCCGCCCTGCTCCGGGAATTTTACTGGTTCTTCAGCCTTAGACGGAATGACACCAATAGCAATAATAACAATGCGAAAAATTTCTTTTTATTCTTCATACCACATTCTATTTTTTGTTTTTGTAAAATTGGTAAAAACGTGGCATTTTACAGTTAAAATTTTGTTCAGAAATTGTTCAATTCTTCTAAACACAAGATTTCCAGATAATAACACATAAAAGTATAAAATGAAATATTTCACTCATTAGCCAACAAATGTACAAAAGAAAAGTCATTCTATAGTTTCATAGAAACTCCCACAAACAAAAAGGTTGCAAAGTAACAAGTAACGCTTACTACTTCACAACCTTCATAATACGATCATCCATCATTTTTTTTCTGCACTCCATCAGTGGTCTATTCTTTTGGATAGACAACAATCCAATTATTTTCCTCTAATTGCTTTTTAGTCAATTCATATCGTTCATAAAGATGATATTTTCTAATAGTATCAATTGCCAAAGTAGTATTTTCTGTATCTATAGCAAAAACTTGCATGATTGGATACTTCTTAAATAACTTTGTTCTTGACAAATAATAGGTATAATCTCTTTGATCATTCGGTCCTACAGAAATACTATGTCCAAATTGAAACACAGTATCAGGATAATGTTCCCCCATGATAAATTCTATAGATTTGTCACTTCTATTTACGATAGTAATAAAAGGGTTTCCCCAACCTTCTTCCATTGAACATCTTGAAGCTGTTGCCACTAGAAACAATATACAAAATATAAAAAATATCTTTTTCATAACATAATAGCCATTATAGATTTTAGACAAAATCGATACATGCAAGATAGTGATTTTCAAGAAAAAGAACAAAAGAAATGATGATAAAAGCCATTTCTTTTGCTCTTTTTTAACAATTACTATTTTCCATTAAAGTCTTGACTCTCAAAAGGAGAAATCAACATAAAGAAATTATACCATTTCGCACTAAAAGAGAGTGATTCTTTCAGTTGTTTCATTTGTTCACCATTTGCATAATCAACATACCTTTGGCCATCGGGAGTCCCATAAGGAACAAGTGGATTACCTTTAAAGTCCCATCCTTTTACATGTGGAGAATTCGAATTCCATTCATCTTTGCTCGTATAGAACCCTGTTACGTTTTTATTAAAATACTTAAATGCCCTATAATTGGCATCGCTCTCAAATGCTCTATATCTGTGCTTACCATCATTTTTACTTGCACTCAGCAAACTTGGAAATGCAACTCTAGAAAAATAGGACCAACCCATAGCTTGACTTTGCAAATAATGTCCATATTCGTGCTGGAAGGTACTGTTATTAGGATCAGCTCTAGTATCCTTATCACCAATAATCCAACTACCCATTGTGAAAGCTTCTCCATTTTTCATATTGGTTGTAGTCAATACAGTTGCTCCAAATTTCGTGTCCACATCTAAGACATTCCCAAATGTATTATACAAATGCGAAGCTACAAAACCGATCGTATTATTCAGTCCTTGGTAAGTAAATCTAGAAATGAATTCCCATGATTTCCCCCAAAAACTTTTATTTGAATCAAGTGCAAATAAACCTCCAATTTAGAACTGACAAAAGACAACATTATAAAAGTAGTAATCAATACAGCCAGAAAGAACTTTTGCAGTTCTGTGTGAATCCAACCTTTTCTTATTGAAACTCCAATTACCCCTATTAATAATAATGACCAGGGAAACATCGAATACCAGATAGAAACAAAATAATGATAGAAAGGTGCTTCATGGTGAAATGAATTGATTGCCTGGTCTACTGTTTGGTGAAAGAGTAAGTTTTGTAGATATTCACCTCCGGCTTCCCAATATACACAACCGAACCAAATAGTACATAATATTAAAAGAATACTCCATGTTTTCCAATTCCAATAACGTCCCAAAGAACGTATACGCTTGGTCCATAGTAAGAAAACAAATGTACATAATAATGGTATTAGAATGCCTACAGGACCTTTCGTAAATATAGCCAGAAAAATATATATCGGAAATAAGATTGCATTTATTTGCTGATTACCCTTTCCTGTCAGCATTTTATAAAAGGTATATAGAGATAAAGTGATAAACATACACATCAATATATCCATCCGTAATACAAGAGTTGAACCTAGAAATAGTCCGCAACTAAGTAATAACAACTGACTGGTCAGCATATATTCCCTTTCTATTTTTTGTCGAGTCCAATCATTCATTATATGTACAATAACAAATGCCGGTATCAATGAAAACAGTGACAAGAATAACATGTAATGTGCTCCCAACAAATATTTTCCTAACATGACAATCCAAAAATACAAAGGAGGCTTATCAGCATAAGGAATTCCTTGATTGGTAAAGGTAAAAAAGGTTCCGTTACGTAAAGCTTCATCAGCAATACTTAAATAACGGAGTTCGTTGCTAGGAGTATAATCTCGAAAAATCAAGATGGGTAACAAAGCCACTAAAATAAATATATATAAATAGTTAATTCTCATGTGCGACGGATTTTGAGTAATGATATTCTATATATAAATTTCGGATATAAGCTATTAAACCGAATGATTGTCCCAAGATTAATACAATATCCAGTCGTAAGATTCCGTAAATGACAATAATAGAAGCACCTATCAGACTTATAATCCAAAAGCCGGTTGGTAAAACAGACTCTTTATGGTGATATGAATAAATCCACTGATAAACGAATCGCAGTGTAAATATCACCTGACCTATAGAACCAAATATCAATAGCCATAAAGGTATTTGTTCGTTCCTGAAGAAATTATCAATAAATTGCGTGAGATTTAATGACATAAAAACTGTAACAACCATCGGAGTAAGTAGGAATATTCCCTTAACTATTTCGGGAATCTTCTTCCAGATTCCGTTCTCTTTCAAATTCCATAAATAAATGTAATAGGTTATGAATTGTCCCAAGATGATAGAAAAATCATCTCTTAACCATCCATAAAGGCACAACAAGGAAGAACCGGCCAAACTTAAAATCCAAAAGATGGAAGGCGATACAACATGTTTTGCCCGTTCAGATAAAACCCATTGCACAAGGATACGGGCAGAAAAAAAGAGTTGAGCCAAAAATCCAATAGATAAGATGACAAAATGAGAATCCATATTTATCATTGTATGGTTATATTAGTATCTGTAATTCGATAATTAATGTATCTATTTCGCATCCAACGATAAACAAAACAATCAATGAAAGGTGATATCAATCTATTCCACAAATGATATTTAGATTTCCCTGTGACGCGAGGAAAATGGCGAACAGGAACTTGTTTTACTTTTCCCTCTTGCAAAAGAATCAACGTCGGCAAGAAACGATGCATACCCGTAAAGAAAGGAATACGTTTAGCAAAATTCGTATGAAGTATTTTCAACGGACAACCTGTATCTTGTATTCCGTCCTGTATCATCATCCGACGAAAGCCATTAGCTATTTTCGATTGGAGTTTCTTGAAAAAAGTATCTTGTCTGTTAGCCCGGATTCCCATCACTAATTCATACCGGGCAATATGTTGCAGTAATAAATTAAAATCTTCGGGAGTTGTCTGCAAATCGGCATCCATATATCCCACATAAATCGATTCTGTAGCATCTATACCCGCCTTAATAGCTGCACTCAATCCTGAATTCTTTTCCAGTGATAAATAAAAGAAGTTATTATTCCGCTCGCATACTTCGATGATACGTTTTAAACTTTTATCCTTAGAACCATCATTCACAAAAAGCACACAAGCCGGCAAAAGGGAATGAAGCAAAAATGTACCTATTTTTTCTTCCAGAATATAAATACTATCTTCTTCATTATATACCGGAACTACAATCGTAAATTGATATTTAGCCGTTTTATTCATTTGTCACCTATTTTAGGTAGGCAAAAGTATAGACAGATTTTGTAGAAATTTTGAAGATTGTGAATAACTCTATTTAAAAGAATATTTATCTTTGCCGAAAATAGTAAATATGCGATCAGAACAAGTCATACTTATCACCGGGGCTTCTTCCGGATTTGGTAGATATACAGCACAAATGTTATCAGAACAGGGACATATCGTTTATGGAACCAGTAGAAAGGCTTCTGAAAATATAGGAAATGTAAAAATGTTAGCTGTTGATGTTACCAATATGTATTCCATACAATGTGCTATTGATAAGATAATATCGGAGCAAGGAAGAATCGACGTACTGATCAATAATGCCGGGATCGGGATTGGAGGCGCATTAGAACTAGCTACTGATCAAGAAGTAATGACACAAATGAATACCAATTTCTTTGGTGTAGTAAATATGTGTAAAATGGTGCTACCATTCATGCGTAAAGTTCGCAAAGGAAAGATTATCAATATCAGTTCGATTGGTGGCGTAATGGGTATTCCCTATCAAGGATTTTATTCGGCTTCTAAATTTGCCGTAGAAGGATATAGCGAGTCATTAGCTTTGGAAGTTCATCCTTTTGGCATCAAGGTATGTCTGATAGAACCGGGAGATTTCAAGACAGGATTTACTGCCAATCGTAATATATCAGAAGCGACATTGAAAGACGCTGATTACGGACAGAGTTTTGCCAAATCTTTAGAGATTATAGTGAAAGAAGAACAAAATGGTTGCCATCCTCGTAAACTAGCAGGTACTATCTGTAAGATCGTATCCTCTCAAAATCCTCCTTTTCGAACGAAAGTAGGACCATGGGTACAAGTGTTATTTGCTAAATGCAAATATTGGTTGCCAGATAAAGTTACACAATTCGCACTCCGTTTTTTTTATGCTATTCGATAGTTTCCTTCCATAAAAATAATCCTCTTATTTTCCAAATATGAAAATGAGAGGATTATTTTTATGACACTATTTCGTTCTATGCCTTAGGTATCAATTCCAGAAACATAGTAGTAGTTAATAATACTGCTAATCCCACGCAAACTGTAATCAACAACCAGTTTATATATTTCGCTTTTGGCTTAGTATCTGCATGCAGGTTATTTAAAAAATATTCCCGGAAGAATAGATACAAGCCCGGAATGGTCGCACTTGCCAACAAAAAGTCCTCGGGTATTTGGAAGAAATATGTTTTAGACAATCCAATCAGTGACCAATGGCAAAGAAAAAGAACCAGAAACATATTCACCTTATGGGCAAATAACAGCAATAATCCAATGGTAAATACCACTACCGAACAAGGCATTACCGGAGAAGTCATTTCCGGAAAAGTCAATCCGCGAGCTAAAGAAACAAGAGGATAGACAAATGGCATTGCTAACAACACATAAGAAAGTATATCATATTTATGAGTACGTTCAAAAGTTGTATAGCCCGTAATAATATCCCAGAGCCATATAATAGCCATTACTCCCCAAAACATAGCCATCACCCCATTATAACTACGTTCTTCACAACAAATATAATAATAGACAACCGAAATCCATGTATACAGTCCTATCATATAGATTTTCATAGCCGTCTTCTTCCATGGACAAGGCTTGCTCACAAGCAATGCGGTCAGTACAATCCCAATCAAGATAATTGCTATCTGATATATCCAGGTAACAGAATTATAATATCCAATTGTTCTCCAAAAAATCTCCATAAATGTAGTTTAATTAGTGTCTTGTTAATGAAAAAGCTCTATGTGGGAACACGAACATTGGAAAGGTAGCTCCTACAGCCAACATAAAGATAACTGTACTTGCTATCAAAGAATTAGCAAAAAACATTTCCATAAATTTACCAAACTTATCAGGTTCATTGACAGTCTGCAAACACATAATCAACGAGAACACCATGTTATATGCAAACTTACCCGGAATCATTGGAAGCAATGCCGGAATATAAAGTACTGTCATTGGACAATAAACTCTTTTGCCCAGCCATAAACTACCAAAGCCAATCACCAATCCCGCAAACAGGGAAGCTGTAGCAATATCTACTCCTAAATAAGTCATCAGACAAAAACGACATGCATGTCCCAATGCCGCCAAAACTGCAATCATTTTGAACGCTCGCAAAGGAGGATCAGAAATGGCTCCAAAACCAATACCGGCCACTGCTGCAAAAAGTCCGTCAGTTAAAATATCAAATGCTATCATATCAAACTATTTTTTACCATTAATAATGTAAATGAAAGCCCAATGGCAATACTTACAATCAAAAGAGAAGCTTCTGTTAAACGCGCAAAACCGGTCAGCACATATCCTTCTACTACATCAATCACACCATTAATCAAAGGAACTCCCGGAACAAGATATAATACACTGGTTGCCATCGCTATTTCCGAAGTTGTATCAAATATCAACGCTGTCGAAGCGCAAAGTGAAGCAACGAATGCCGAAACAATAAAAGTAATATAATGATTGATCTTTTTCTTCTGCATCTGTTGTTTTAAGAAAAATCCGGTAATTGTAGCAGAGAAAACTATACCCATTGAACATAAATCACCGCCAAACAACTTACAAAAAGAAGCATTGGCAAAGCCAACCAGAATTAATACAAATAATGGATGTATTTTAGGAGCACTAATAATCTTATTATATTTTTCAGTCAATTCCTCCAGTGATAAATGTTTATCGAGCGCCTCCCAACTCAATGCACTTAATTCGGAATTATGTTCAAAACTAATGGGATGTGCTGGAATATCTATTACTTCATTACATGCTTCATGAGTTTCTTTGTCGATAATGGTCAAGATAATATTTTTATGAAAAACGCCCAACTTCACATTTACATTAAAAGCCTCGCCAATACGTTTTGAGTTGCGCACAACCCGCGAAGTATGAACTCCGGCTCCCATTAAATGGGCTGAATATTCTGCAATAAATTTACCTATAGATAATAAAGATTCGCTTGTCTTCATATAGTGATATTTTTTTAATCGGGCACAAAAGTACAAAAAAAATAGATACCTTTGCCCCCGCCAAAAATAAAAACACACATGAATATGCAATTTACGTATCCTAAAGAATACGTTTCGCTATCTTTACTCTCTTTTTTTGCCCGAGAACTTTACATGGCAAGTTGGGCAAGCCGTATACCTGACTTTAAAGATCTATTTGCCGGCAACTATGCTTTTTAATGGGACGCTTCTTGACAAACTATGCTTATCGGCAATTCGGTAAAAAGAGAGTTTTGCAAATTGCAGGAAGTTTTATTTGTTTAGGCTTCTTTATTTCCACACTATTAGGAAGTTTTTTTGAGTCTATAGCTTTGAAAGTTAATCAATTCCTTCGGCTTTATGTTAGTCGGACTGGGGATATCATGCGTAATACCCACCTTATATAGTTTTGTAGGAGCCAAGTCTGTTAGTTTAAGTAAAACTTTCAAAATCAAAGAATAATACTATGCAATAAAAATATTCAATTGTCTTTATACTTATCATAATCACTAACCCGAACTATTACTAGGACTAAATTTAGAATATCGATAATTAAACATAGAGCATCGTATTAACCCATAAAATATTTTCTTTAATAGAATAAAGAAAACTGTTTTAACAACATTATCCTCCTTAAATATAATAGATTTTAGCTTTCATAGTGTCTGCATACTACCTCTTATACACAGAATAAAAAGAGCTGGATTCTATTTTACAGGGATAATTTATATAAGGTTTTAAAGATTTCTCATTTCCAGTGGAATATCATCACAGAAACGCATACTGGCATGAGTGCCGTCACAAAATGGTTTATTGGATGATTGCCCACAACGACACAATGTCACTCTATTTCTTATTTCATAACTTTTGCCGTCTGCTCCTTCTATGCGAATACCACCTTTCACCCAAATAGGACCACTTACTTTTATTCCCGGATCCTCAATTATACCGATAGACGGCTCAAAAGGAGGCTCATATATAGTCTCTGTCTCTTTGTCCCATACGACTAATCTTCCGGCAGGACAATGCCCGGCTTCCCGGCGTACTAATTCACGTTCTTTTTCACTCTCTGCCCTCTCTACCAAGTTCCATATTCGACCGTATGCATCACAGAAACGAGCAAAAGCACAATAACTTTCATTATCAGCTAAAACCATAGTTGGTCCCTCAATCACTTCGGCATTCTCCAGCAAAGGACGATGAGAAGCGGTTTCAGTTGAATCCCAATCAGCGTGTTTATGTGCACCGTCACAGAAAGGTTTATGTTTCGAAAATCCACACCTGCACAAATAAACCGGATTCTCGTTAGTTTCAAAATGTTTGCCTTTCTGATATACCCAAGCAGATCCTTCCTCATTAGGTAGAATAATCTCTTGATCAATAGGTGGATTACCATATAATAAATATGGACCGTCTGCTGCAATCTTAATATAAAACTTCTCAGGCGCCATTTTACTTCCTTCTTCAACTGATAAACCTTCTTTCTTAGCCATAATATACATGTTAAATAGTTTAATGAATTACGTAGAACCTTACTCCGAACAATTTACGGTTCCGGAAAGTTTTCCGATTTCCCTAGATTCTCTTTCAGAATGTTTTGATATCCAAAACGAATATTTTACTTTGCTCTATTAAGTTTTCTTCGAAATAAACGTATAGTACTTCTTGCTCCAATTATTTTCTCCGAAACAAAAACAAAACCTAACTGTTCTATTGAAAGATAAACTTAATATTTAATTCAGCCATGATGTATCTTACCATTGTAATAAAAATAGTTGTTGGTATGCTAGGTGTTCTTTTCTTTCTTCGTATTTCAGGAAAGACACAAATGGCACAACTTACTCCCCTCGATTCAGTCAATGCTTTTGTTTTAGGGGCACTGGTCGGAGGTGTCATCTATAGCCCGGACATATCCGCTTGGCAACTTGTTTTCTCTTTGGGAGTTTGGACTTGTTTTAACATGGGAATTCGATACTTACTTCGTTTTAAAACTCTGCGCCGCCTAATTAAAGGTGACACAGTAATGATTGTACGTGATGGACAGATTAATCTTAAAGAATTCAAGCGCAACGGATTGGAAATGGAACAGTTTAGGACTCTATTACGAGAAAACGGGATTTTTTCTATGCTTGACGTAAATGATGTCCGTTTCGAAACCAATGGACAACTAACCGTTTCAAAAAAGAAGTCTAAATCAGAATCCTTCCTATTTGTGAATAATGGTTCTATCTTACAATCGTCATTGGAAGGTAGCGGAAAAACGGAAGAATGGCTCAAAAGCAACCTCTCCCGCCAAGGCTATTCTGATATTGATGAGCTATTTTGCGTAGAATGGACACCCGGTCGCGGTTTCTATGTCACACAGAAAAACGAAAATGAGTCAATTACGGAAAAAGAGATAAATGATATTTCGAACTGATTTATCCACTTGAAAAGATATATTTGTCTCATTTTCTTTGATAATTATTTATACCTTTGCATAATTATCTCATCATAATTATGCAAACTTACATAGAGACACCCCGTTTAATCCTTCGTGATTGGAAAGAAGAAGATATTCCGGCCTTTGCCCGTATAAATGCTGATCCTAATGTAATGGAATTCTTCCTCAAATCACTAACAGAAGAAGAAACTCTCGCTTTTTATTACCGCATTCAAGATGAACTTCAAAACTACGGATTCGGACTATATGCAGTAGAGTGTAAAGAAGATCATGCATTCATAGGCTATACCGGATTGCATCGATTCACATTCGACACTGATTTTGCACCGGGAATAGAAATGGGTTGGCGTCTGGCACACAAATATTGGGGACATGGATACGCACCGGAAGCTGCAACTGCCTGTCTTGAGTATGCACGTAAGCACTTAGACATAGAAGAACTTTATGCATTCACATCTGTTCCCAATCACCGTTCGGAACGTGTGATGCAAAAAATTGGAATGAAACGCCTGAAGATGTTCGGTCACCCACTTGTCCCACCGGAACATCCTTTATATATGCATTTATTGTACCACATCAAGTTATAGGTTTTAAGAGTGTGTCTCTAACAAATACAAGTGCGTTCTTGCGCAGACTTTTAATATGCTATATTATAAATAAAACAAGAGTCAGATAATAGGGTAAAGATCTGAATCTTGTTTTATTATATCCATTAAAATAAGAAGGAATGCTATTTATTTTTTAGAAATCTGATCCTTCCTTCCCTCTTTATTTACAACAGACGGATTACCTTTATATTCAATATCACCGCTACCACCAACTTTGGCATTAAGCTGCTTCGACGCATAACATTCAATATCTCCCGAACCGGAAACAGTAGCAGTAACATTAGTGGCAACTAAATTACCCGCACTAATATCACCGGAACCATTGACAGTCAAAACCGCACGTTGTGCAACACCTCTCATATCAATATCACCGGAACCCGCAACTACTGCATTCACATTATCAACCTTCATATTTTTCAATACGGCGTCCCCACTTCCTTTAACTGCCACAGAAATATCTGCATAGTTCAGATTTTCGGCCTCAATATCTCCGGATCCTGTTATATTCAATCGAATATTTGTACCGTTTATAGCACCTTTCAAATTTACATCCGAGGAACCCTGAATATCAACTTGTGTCAATGAAGGCGAAGAAGCGATGACTTTCAAACGACGCTCTCCGCCATGAATATTGACTCCTTTCTTTATATTTACCTGTAATACTCCATTCACCGTATTTACTTCCAATAAATCAACCAGATTATCGGAACCATAAATAGAAACTGTCGTCTTAGAATTATTACTTTGACGATATTCTACATCCGGACTGCCCAATACTTTAATAGCACTAAAGCTACTTGTATTTTTTACTTCTCGCGTGATATATTTCTTACTGGGAATAACAGTCTGTGCCTTTACTCCTGCTACGGACAATAACATCAATACCATCCCCACAGATACATTCTTCAAATTCTTCATAATTTCTTCATTTAAATTGATTCATTACAAATATACTTCATATACTTTAAATAACAAGGAAATAACCTACTATTCTTTATTGTATAACACCTATAAATTCATTACTTTTGTTCATTAAAATAAAAAATGAACAGTTGGTTATGGCAGATAATTATATAGAAAAACAACAAGAAGCATATGAGGCCCGAAAAGCCGCATGGAAACTAGCTATAAAAAATGGTAAAAAAACAACTACTCATCAAGCTAAAGCGAAACAATCTACTGAAACAGTCTCTGATGAAGTAACACAGAAAAGAAGAGTTTTTGTAACAGGAGGAGCAGAAGGAATTGGCAAAAGTATTGTATCAATGTTCTGTCAGAAAGGTGATTCAGTTGCATTTTGTGATCATAATGAATTGGCAGGACAAGCCACCGCAAAAGAAACAGGAGCTACTTTCTACCAAGTAAACGTCAGTGATAAAGAAGCACTGGAGAAATGTATCCTGCATCTTCTGACAGAATGGAAAGACATCGACATTGTTATCAATAATGTAGGTATCAGCACTTTCTCATCTATTATAGAAACAAGTGTGGAAGACTTTGACAGAATACTTTCTATCAACCTTCGCCCGGCATTTATTCTTTCGCGACTACTGGCAATCCACCGCCAAGCCCAAGTTACTCCTAACCCTTATGGGAGAATAATTAATATTTGTTCTACACGCTACTTAATGAGTGAACCCGGTAGCGAAGGATATGCCGCATCCAAAGGAGGGCTTCATTCGCTCACTCATGCACTGGCAATCTCTCTTTCAAAATGGAACATCACCGTAAATTCAATATCTCCGGGATGGATACAAACACAAAATTATGAGCAACTCCGCCCCGAAGACCATTTGCAACACCCTTCCAAACGAGTCGGAAAACCGGAAGACATCGCCCGCATGTGTTTATTTATCTGTGAGAAAGAGAATGATTTTATCAATGGAGAAAACATCACGATTGACGGAGGTATGACAAAGAAAATGATCTACTTAGAATAACCAATCTAATTGTTTTTCTACTTTTAAAAAGAGTGACACTATCCTATCAACTTAGTGACGGTATATGCTCAACATGGTGTAACCATCCGAGACATATACCGTCATTCTTTTACAAACATTATTATGTACCCCCAAACAACACCTATGACACATTGAATACTATTTTAATTCAAATAGCATCTTTTTGCCATGCACAAGTTCATCATGAGTAATACGGTACTTATTTATTTTCTTACCGTTCAATAATACTTTATCAATATAAAGCGCCTCCGTCCCGGTACGATTACTTTCAATAACCAGCTCCTTCTCTTTATACCATTTCGGATCCAGACGGATCGTTACTTTATTGAAAACCGGAGTCGTCAAAGTATATTCCGGCAATCCGGGACAATCCGGATAGAAACCAATCATATTGAAAATAGCCCAAGCCGACATCGTTCCCGTATCATCATTTCCGGGAATACCATCCGGTTTTGTCGTAAAATACTTATCCAACAAACGTTGAGTTTCTTTCTGCGTACGCCATTCCTCTCCTTTAAAATAAGAGAATAAATGAGCATAAGCAATATCCGGTTCATTGGCAGGATCATAAAGCCCTTCATCAAATACCATTTGTAACTTATTGATAAAAGCTTTCTTCCCTCCCATCAACTTGGCAAGTCCGTAAACATCGTGTGGCACATAGAATGTATAGTTCCATGAATTACCTTCATGAAAGCCCGGACTCGGTTCAAAGTTCTCTCCTTGCTTCGGATCAAACGGACTATAGAAAGTTCCATCCGGAAGAATCGGGCGAAGTGTACCAAATTCTTTGCTGTAATAATGTCGATAACCCAAAGAACGTTTGTAGAACATTTCTGCATCTTTCTTCTTACCTAATGCATCAGCAAAACGTGAAAGTGCAAAGTCTGCAATATAATATTCCAACGCATGGGATACAGAGTTATCATATTGTTCGCGGAGAGGAACATATCCTTTCTCCATATAATCATCATTATCCGGACGCATCAGGTTTTCAGCTCCGGGTAATGTAGCCGATTTATACATCGCTTCATAAGCCAGATCCACATCAAAGTCACGCAAACCTTTCATCCATGTATCCACAATGACCGGAATACTCGGATCACCCTCCATAGTCAGCGTCTCTCTTCCATACAATTCCCACTTCGGCAACCATCCATGTTCCCGATACATATCCAGCATGGTACGTACCATTTCTATCTGACGTTCCGGATAAACCAAGGTCAGCAACTGATGTACATTCCGATAAGTGTCCCAAAGAGAGAATACCGTATAGCGGTCTCCTTTCGTCGTCAAAATCTTGTCACTTTCCATTGCCGGATATTCTCCATTAACATCCTGCAAAATATTCGGATGAATCAGTAAATGATAAAGCGCCGTATAGAAAACCGTTTTCTGATCATCCGTTCCTCCTTTCACAGTAATTCGCGACAGGTCATCGTTCCATTTGACACGTGCATCTGCATGAACCGTTTCAAAATTCTTTCCGACCTGTTCTTTATCCAGATTCAAACGGGCATTCTCAATACTGACAAAAGAAACACCCATCCGTACCTCTATCTGTTCACCTTCTTCCGTATCGAAAGAGAAATAAGCCCCGACATCATCTCCGGCAATCTCTTTTCCATACTTAGTATACAGTTTATATTTCCCATTATCCGAATCCCATTGAGCTTCTACACCTGTCATCGGACGTTGTTTCTTCCAATACCCCGTTGCAGCAGGAACCTTATTCACCCGCATCACAAAATAGATAGGAAATACCGCCTGTGGATTATAACAGAAAGTACCCAACAGCTTCATTCCTTCCACCTCACAATCATTCACGCGGCGAAGCATTGCTCCTGTCTCATTCGTCAATCCTTCTCCCAAATTCAATAGCACATGGCTTTTACCTTTCGGAAAAGTAAAACGAGTGATACCCGTACGCGGAGTAGCCGAAGCTTCCGTCTTCACATTATATTTTGTCAGATAGTTAGAATAATATCCGGGAGAGGCTTGTTCGTCCTTATATTTACTTCCATACTCTTTGTAATCAACGTTCAGTTCTCCTGTGGTAGGCATTAGCAATAAAGATCCTAGCTCCGGACAACCGACACCACTCAAATTCACATGAGCATATCCTGTAAAAAAACAGTTCGTATGTTCATAAGGAGTAGACCACCAGCGGGCGTCTTTATCATACTTATTATCAGAAGAACCCATCACATTGAAAGGTACAACGGACATCATTCCGTTCGGGCAGACAGCCCCCGGATTAGTAGTTCCGAAATTTGTTGTTCCGATAAAAGGATCCACATAATCTATCAACAAATCCTTTTTCTCATTGAAAGGGGGGCTTCCTCCCTCTTCCGCACAAACGGAAAGAAGGGAGAAAGCAAGTGTGTAAGTTAATAGTATGCGTTTCATATTTAGATAATACTCGTTCGTTTAGTAAATTCGATGATTTCTTTGATATAACCGAAAGCCATACCTACTACAGTATCCGCTGCACCATAATAAACAGCTACCCGTTCACCATCTTGCAAAGCAGCACAAGGGAATACCACATTAGGCACATCTCCCTGAAGTTCATAAGGAGCAGCAGGACCGAGCAAATATTCACGAGTCCGGTACAACACTTTCTCCGGATGATCTTTGTCAAGAATAGCAGCACCCATCGAGTAACGGAAACCATTGCAAGTCGTAATCACCCCATGATAGAAAAGTAACCAACCTTCGTCTGTCAGGAAAGGTACCGAACCTGCACCGATTTTAGTACATTGCCATGCACTTTCAGGGAAAGGAGTTACTTTCATCACACAACGATGTTCACCCCAATATTTCATATCCGGACTGAAACTGATATAAATATCACCGAAGGGTGTATGTCCATTATCACTGGGGCGGCTCAACATCGCATATTTACCATCTATCTTTTGCGGGAAAAGTACACCATTACGATTGAAAGGAAGGAATGCATTCTCACATTGGAAGAACTCCTTGAAATCAAAAGTATAAGCAATACCTATAGTCGGACCATGATAACCGTTGCACCAAGTCACCCAGTAACGATCTTCAATCCATGTAACACGAGGATCATATTTATATTCAGATTCAATCATCTCGGTATTACCTGCTTTGAAGCGAATAGGTTCATGGCTAATATCCCAATGAATACCGTCTTTACTAAATCCGGTGAAAATATTCATCTGTACAGCCTTATTATCGCAACGGAATACCCCGGCGAATCCATCTCCAAAAGGAACCACTGCACTATTAAAGATACTATTTGATGAAGGAATATGATAGCGTCCGATAACCGGATTCTGTGAATAACGCCACATAACGTCCGTACATCCTGCGGGACGTTCTTCCCAAGGCATTTGAATTTTACTCATAGTCATTTTTTTATATTAGTTATTTTTTAGAATCATCGTGAGTGAATGGAATAAAATACGTAATCAGAAAAGCCGGAATAGTAGCCAGCAGCACATAAATAAAGAAATCTCGGTAACCAAGCAAATCACTCAGATAACCACTAGCCATCCCCGGTAACATAACTCCCAGATTCATAATCGCCGACGCAAATGCATAATGAGACATCTGATACTTTCCGGGAGCAATCTGCTGCATCATGAACAATGTCAGTCCGACAAAGCCGAAGCCGTAACCAAAATATTCCATCGTAATACAAGTCCCTACTAAATAAAGATTATCCGGTCGGACAACAGCCAGAAAAGTATAAGCAATAAATGGAAGATTGAATATGCAACAAAGCGAGAAAAGTGTTTTCTTCAGTCCCAACTTAGAGACATAAAAACCTGCCAGCAAAGAACCAAGCACAAAAGCTGCGGAACCAAATATTCCAACCAATGTACCTATTTCTGTGGTTGTCAGTCCCAACCCACCGACTTCTCTCGACGAACGAAGGAACAAAGGAGCAACCTTCATGATAAAACCTTCGCCAAATCGATATAGGATAATGAAGAAAATATAGTAAATGATATGTTTCTTAGTAAAGAAATTGCGAATCACCACAATCAGTTCCTTGCCAACCTCCGAAATCGTTTTTCTCTCGGAAGAACTCACCGGAACTTGTGTTGATGGTAACATTTTGATGTGATAAACTCCCAATAAGACGAGCATTAACGCAATGATCCCATAAATAATCATCCAAGAGTAGGAATAGGCTTCCCTATTCATCTCCAGCGGAGCTCCCTCTACAGCTCCGAAGTATTCAGATAACATACCTGCCAAAGCGACTAGACCTCCATTAGCCACCAACTTAGCTACATTGTAGAAAGCCCCCTGAACTCCAATATACTTAGTCTGATCAACTTGATTCAACTCAGCCATGTATACTCCATCACAAGCTACATCATGAGTAGCTCCGCTAAATGCAATCACAGCCATGGTAGAAATACTAATCGCAAAAAAGTAATTAGAAAACAAAGAAAATGCGACTACTCCAAACAGTAAACCACTTAACATTTCAGTCAACAAAACAAAGAACTTCTTCGTACGGTACATTTCCATAAAAGGACTCCATAAAAATTTCAAAGTCCAGGGCAATATTAAAAGAGAAGTCCAAAACGTAATCTGTGTATCCGAAATTCCTAATTCCTTATACATGTACAAAGAAACCAGATTAACTGCAATGAAAGGAAGCCCCATTGCAAAATAAGCGGTAGGAACCCAGCAAACCGGGTTAATTGTTTTTTGTCGAGAAGCAGTTTTATAATGTCGCATAAATCATAGTATATAGATGAAAAAACTTATTTATCTAACCTATCCTAATATAGAACAACTGAGAGGAGCAAACTACTAACATCTGCCCCTCTTTTTTTTCATTTTATTCTATAACTAAATAGTAAATTCTACAGTACCACATGGAATTCAGCAATATAAATATCCGGACGACTACCATTCCAACAATTCGGAATTCCCAATTTTATATACTGTGTCGTTACCGGGACATAGAATTTGATTACACTTACCACCGGATTTTCTGCTGACGCCTCTTTAGGTAAAGCAGATACTACCATTCTTCCCTGACTAATCCAATTCACCCCATCATCACTGATAGATACTGTCACATCTTTCAGGTTATAAGGATAAGGAATAGAGGAACCGTAATAGCTCTTATTATAATTAGGATCTACTGCAAAACCTTTTATAGTCAGTGATTTTCCCAAATTAATAATAAAGTTAGGATCATTGACCTCCGAATAAAAATAGTAATTCCATTTCGTAGTCATATCTCCATCAAACGCTTTCTGAATAGTCTTCTCCATATTGGAAGGATTAGCTGTAAAACTCCATCCATCTGTCGGAGCATATTCTCCTTCAATTTTAGTTGCTTCAGGATCCAAATTCTGGAACTCATTCTTTAATAAGAGAAACAGATAATTCATATTAGCACTCAATTCTACCTGCTTATTAGAAATATTCGACAATCGTAAAGCAAACCCATGTCCTTTCGTCGCTTTTAATTTACTGAAATCTGTTACAGATAAATGAATTGAGTCTGCCGATTCATAAGTCCCGGCTTTAATGGTAACCGTATTCTTTTTCAATTGGTACGAACCATCGGCCGGCTTCTCATAAGCCGTACCATGTACTTGATTATATGTATCTATCCCATTGTTATCAAGCTCCACAGAAACGGTAATGTCCGAACTTGCCGGGAAAGTAATACGAACCGGAAATTTACATTCCGAATATTCACATTTCGAATCCAACGGTGTTTGAATAACTTCCCACTTCATTTCACTATTAGGATACACTCCTGTCGTTAGATATACCGCCTGTCCTTCTAACAGATTCTCTTCATCACTACATGCAGCAAATGCACCTATTACCAACGCACAGACAGCTAATCTACCAAGTTGTTTTAATTCTATATATTTCATAATCCGTCTCCTTTAATTAGTTCCACTTTCCACTTCACTATCCGGCAGATTGTCCGCTTTCACATGAAGTACCCATTCCGTTTTACCGGTAGATCTGCATGCATTTCCATTTCCTGTTGCATCTTTAAATTCATTACCGGTTCCCTCATTGAGCCTCCAATAAGCCTCCAAACCTTCTGTTTGAGGATCAATACTAAACATATTATTCATAATCTGAGTATCGGAAATCGCTTTCGTCCAAAAACGAATCTCGCTAACCTTCACATCCGCTTTCAGGTAATCTTGATTACCAAAACCAAAATTATCTTTCGATAAATTAGTGGTCTTTCCGCTAACAGCCAACTCACTATCTTTAGCGCCATTGACATACATAATAACCTTTGAACCATTGCAAACAAAAGCGATATGATACCAAGTATTTGTAGCAAAAACCGTATTACTGTTAAACTGTGAGCCCTGATTTTTTATCTGTAATTTATTACCCTCTACCTGAGCATCCCCAAAACGAGTGTAAATCTCATCACCACCGGGACCGAAAGCGGCAAACATCGCCTGATTGTTCATCTCACCTTTCTTTGTACCCAGCTTATTAATACTGATACGATATTCTACTGACCATTCCGTCAGTGAATAATCCTGCCTCATAGTCATCTTCAAATTATTCTGCGCATTAATGACCGGAACAGAAGTGATAATCAATGGATCAACAATATATACCATCAAATCAGCACCTTCCAAAGTCTGCATCCCCTCCGGCGCCACCGCTTTCACCGGCAACGCATATTGCTTGCCCGTTTGTGACAGTTCTTCCGAAAGAGGTTTGAAAATCACCTCTACACTCGATGCAGTCGTTCTTCCCTTCTCAATTTTTGCTTTCAGTTGCTCAAATTCATAGAATTCCTCCGGCAACATCTCCAGATTCATACCATTTCTCTGATTAAAAGTCTTTAAAGCAGCTGCATCCGCTTTCAATCCCACTTCAAGGTCAAAAGGAGCCTTTTCTCCAATCCGGGGAGTCACCATGATAGAAATATTCTTATCCCTGACAGGTACCTTCTTCGAAATATTCGCCTGAGTACCCGTTTCCTGTAGAAACACCAAACTGTCTATTTCATCATAATTTGCATCATTGCAATTCGTTACAAGCAGCATCAACAGTCCGGCTGCGAACAAATTCCGGATATTTAGATTCTTTATTTTCATACCATTCATCTTTTAATCATTTATTTTACAGCAGGATTCATCAACTGAATAGCTTTGCGGAGATAAGGATATGTACCTTCTTTCCCGTCAATCATGTATTCATACTCCATGTGGAAAGTTCCGACCCCACCTTTACGTACTTTCTTTCCATTAATAATCGGATTCCATCGAGCCATTCCCTCTACGGAATTCATCTTGTTTCCTTCAGAGTCCGTATAGGTCAGCCCCCCCGTACTTGCATACTTCTCAAAGTCTTCCGTTACTATGTATTTCTTTGCACATTCTTCGGCAGATAAAACTCCGTCATAATATTTAATGATATCATTCAATCCATGCTCACGAATCATCAGGGCTGCATCCGAAGTAGCACTGTAAGCCTGTACAATAAAATAATCGAAACATTTACCCATTTCTTTCGGAATCTGTGAGTTTCCGGGCTCGCCGTCAATCACGAATAACCGCCCTGTACCCGAACGAGGACCGATGCGTTTAGACATCTCATCTATAAAAATACCGATACGTCCATTCTTTGCCATCTCATATGACGTTTGGAAAGGATGGGAATAAGAAGGTTCCCAGTCCAAATCATATCCATCATAATTGTATTTATCAATCGTATCACATAACGCATTGGCATATTTCCGGATAGATCTTTCAATCGCTTCGTCATCTCCATCCACCCAGCCCCAGAATTTATGAGGTTCTTCGCCTACAGGAGTAATTTGAGCTCCTATATCCAGCAAGATGAAACAAACCAAAGCTTTAATCCCCTTCTGTTGCTGCACAAAACGCAGATCTTCCAACATCGCAGCAGAAGGATTCTTCCAACCACCCCACATCGAAATCACATCTACACTGTCCGGCAATCCGGCCATACTATTCATCAGACTGACACCCGTTCCGGTCCAGTTTCCAAACCATCCGAAAGCAATCGGATGATCTGAAGCCTTATACGCACGGAGCCTTGTGTAATACTCTTCCGAATGTGAGGACTCAATCAGATTCTCCGGATTTTTCACTTCTGTTTCCGTCCAGTCTTCACAGGCTGAGAACAATGCGCACAAACCTATCAACGACAGAAAATAATATAGTATATTTTTCATAAATCCAATTATTATTTATTGTAATTCACCACTCACATTTACTTATCCCGGCGTTGCCACCAAACTTTCACATCATATCCGTCACCACCCACTTTAGCAATAGCTGCTTTCACATTTTCCGCATTACGTGTAAATTCAGAAGGCGGAAAAGGAATACGATTAGCTACAGGTATATTAGGAGTCACATTTCCATACACAGGGAAGAACTTAGGATATCCCGTACGACGATATTCACTCCAAGCTTCCTGTCCCAATGGATAAAGAGCAATCCATTTTTGAGTAATCAGTCGTTCGAGCTTCTCTTCATCTCCCGCACCGTCATTCCATTTAATAGTGATGGCACTTACCGGTTGAATATTTCCGGCCCCATAGAACGGATCTGTATAAGAAGCTTGTGTTGAAGTATTATCACTCAGATAAGTATCCGCACCCTTTGCTCCCCATTGGCCAAACGAAAGTTTCACTCCTTCTTCATAAAGGTCTTTCTCCTTACCTCCCATATTCCATTTCAACATTGCTCCTTCGGCCCGGTTAAACGCCGTTTCAGCAGCACACATCCACAACATACGGTCTTTCTCGTCCGTATTGATTCTCGACAGTTTCGGACCACTGATATAGTCACCATAAGATTGACCGGCTCTCATTCCGACATAAGGTTCTTTTTCATACCCCTTTGTATTTTTAGTTACGTAAAGAGGCAAACGCGGATCTTTGAAACCATTCATATAAGCGGTAAGATCAGCAGAAACGCAATGGTCAGCCCACTGGGTAAGTACGGTCCAAAGTTGGTTCTTAGTTCCCAGACAGAAAGCATTATCATCATTGGAAGTCATAACTCCTATCGGATGATTCACAGCTTCTTCCGCCATTTCCTGTGCCAGGCCGGCAGCAGCAAAACGAATACGAATAGCCATGCGGAGTTTGAGAGAATTAGCAAATTTCACCCATTTCTTGAAATTCCCATCATATACAGGATCAAATTCAGCCATTGAACGAACCGAAGGATTACTTTCCACATATTGAGTCATTACATTAATTGCATCCGTCAGATCCTTGAACATAGCCCGATAAGCCTCTTCCATCGAATCATAAGCAGTTGTGATATCTCCCTGCGGTACTTTAGTATAAGGAATAGCTCCATAAACATCCACCAACCGTTGCATTGCCAACACCCGTAATATCTGTGCCCAAGCATAGTTCACTCCTACTTCACCCGTCACCTGACGAATTTTATTCCAGGCAGCGTGGAGGTTTACCATACTTCCTTCAGCATGGAAAATAAAATTCAACCAGTCATCACTAGCATTATAAGTAATATAGTTGGCTCCCTTGAATTTATCCGTAGCCATTACCATATATCTCCCGTAGCAATCGCCCAAGATAGACATTTCGCGATTATATATATTCTCATTACCCGTCGGATAAGCATAGTCACACATAACAGGGAAAAAAGCATTAGCGGCAAAACCATCCCGGTTCAATTCTTCTTCCGAAACGCGTCCATCCGGATCATTCAGACCATCGTCTATACAGGCTTGGCACAAAGCAATCCCTAATAGAAGTGAGCCGACAACCGAAAGTCTCTTCAAATATTTTTGTATTTTCATGATGTATTTCAATTTAAGTTAAAACTGTATTTTCACATTAAAGCCGACGCTCCGCAAACTCGGTTGCATGAAATAATCGATCCCTTGGTAGTAAGTACCTGTAGAAGCTGTAACTTCCGGATCAAATGGTGCTTTATTATATATCATCCACAAATTATGTCCTACAATCGACAAGCTAAGATTCAATTTATTATTGAACCATCGGACCGGGAAAGCATAACCGAAAGAAGCTTCCTGCAAACGTACGTTCGTCGCACTGTATACATAGTTGGCCATCAACCCACTTGTCCCTGCCGTCTCCGTATAAAATGTCTGCGGATCGACCTTTCCTTTATTTACCGAAATACCTTCATTATCACGCGCTAAAGCCGAAGCTTTCGACACTCCAAAGGCATCCATAGCAGCCTGTGTCGGTGAAAGCACGATCCCACCAAAGCGGGCAGCAAACATAAATCCCAGACTAAAACCTTTATAAGTAAAATCATTACGGAATCCCAAGTTACTTTTTGGAAGCACAGAACCGATCTTTATATAATCATCCGAAGATTCTATTTTTTCCTTCTTCACATTCTGCGTAGCAGGATCAATCCATACATTTCCTTCCGGATCACGTTTCAGGCGATTGTTCACATACATATCTCCCATGCTTCCGCCCTTTCTCAAAATAGTTCTTGCCGAACCAAAACCACCTTGATCAGTCTCACGAAGCGTATAAGTAGTTCCTGTCAATTCATCCACATAGTCAGTAAGTAGGTCTACAATTTTATTCTTATTAAAGCTGAATGTTACATTCGAATTCCATCCGAAATCATTCCATTTATGATTATAACCTAATGAAAACTCCATACCTTTATTCTCTACATTACCAGACTGTGCATACATACTGTCATAACCGGAACCTGCTGAAATAGGAACTTTAAATGTTTGCTTCTTAGTATTTGATTTATACCATGTTATTTCCAGACTTAATGAATTATTGAAGAATTTCGAGCTAACTCCTGCTTCCCATGAATCCGTTCTTTCCGGATAAAGTTTTCCTAACGGACGGTAAGTCTGCATCACCCATTTACTGGTTGAACGGTTCCATACATATTTCTTCTCCGAAGACAAATTTCTGGGAATAGCCGAACCTACTGATGCATATGAACCGCGAACTTTCAGATAAGAAATAGCCTTAGGTAACGTCACCATTTCCGAAATCACTCCGGAAAGACCGATGGAAGGATAAAAGAACGATTTCTGTTCTGTACGCCTCAAAGCCGAGTCCCAATCGTTACGTCCCGTCATTGTCAGATAAAGCATACTCTTCCACCCCAATTCCATACTGGCAAAAGCAGAAATAGTACGTTGCTTATATCCCTCTTCTATCGGATAAGTATCTTTATCCAACGTCGTATTCATATTAAACAAAGAATAAACATTCGACATATTTTTCAGTCCACCCTGAAAACCTCTTTCATTATAGTACACTTGTGTGAAACTTCCTCCGACATTGGCTGATAGGGAAAAATCTCCCAAACGTTTGTCAATATTCATAAGAACATCCGAATATACCTGCCTGTCGTCTGCTTTAGAATACTTATAGAAACCATATTCGGAACCATTTGTAAAGAAAGTATCCGTAGAACCGTCACGCTTATCACTATAATCATTGTCAGCATTGTCAATTCGTACACGTCCCATTACATTCAACCAGTCCAAAATCTGATATTGCAGATTGATATTAGCCATAAAACGTTGCTTCTTAGTACCATGATTCATATTGTTAATCACCCAATACGGATTATTCTTCATACTGAAACCCGGATCTCCCCATGTCCAGTTCTGAACATTGATTTTCCTTGTTTCGTCATAAGTCTGGTACATACGGATCGCATTAAAGTTTTCACCACGAGGGAAGAGATAGATTGCCGGAAGTGGATTGAAATATTCCCCTTGTGCCATTAAATTACGATCTTCCTGTACGATATAACTCAGACCGAAATCCAAAGTCATCTTATTATTCAGTAATTTAGTGGTATTTCTTGCCGTAAAATTATAACGGTCATACTTACTATTAGGAATAATACCTGCGGAATTCGTTGTTCCTACGGAGATATATGTCTGATTCGTCTCATTTCCTACAGAAACAGAAACCGTATTTTGGATATTCGTTCCCGTATTAAAGAAGTCTTTCGGTTGATATTCGCCATAAGCGGAAATTCCTTTATCTCCCCAAGTCTGAAAAGCTCCCGGTTTATTGAGATATGTATTCTGAAATTCCGGCATAATAAAAGGACGCATAAATGTACTATTATTAGAAATAGTCACATTCACTTTTCCTTCTTTTCCTTTTTTAGTAGTAATCAAGATAACACCCTGTGCTGCATTCGAGCCATACAATGCTGCAGCAGCAGGACCACTCAACACAGACATACTTTCTATATCTTCCGGATTGATATCCGAAATACCCTCACCTTTCGGTTGAGTAGAATATTGTCCGTTGGAATTACCATTGTTTGTATTGAAAATAGGAATACCATCTATCACATACAAAGCATTATTGTTGGCAGAAATTGATTTTGTACCACGCATGACGACACGCGTTGCACCACCTACACCGGCAGAAGAAGTATTAATATTCACACCGGCTACCTTTCCGGACAATGCATTCATGAAGTTGGCGTCTTTCACTGTTGTCAATTCATCTCCCTTCACCTGCTGTACATTATAGCTCAATGCTTTTTGTTCCCTTTTGATACCCAGAGCTGTTATAACCACTTCATCCAACACTTTAGTATCTTCTCCCATCACAATCTTCAGTGGTTCCGCATTAACAATAGTGATGGCTTGAGGTGCATATCCGATATACGAAATATCCAATACATCGCCTTTGGAAGCATTTAAAGCGAAATTTCCATCAATATCAGTGATTGTTCCCGTAGAAGTACCTTTTATTTGTACATTTACTCCAATCAAAGGCTCACCGGTATTATCGACAATAGTTCCTTTTGCTTTTACAGGCTCTTTGGGTTGTTGTTTCTCTTTATCCGTATTCTTCACAGAAAGGATGATGTGGGTATTCGAAATGGAAAATGATAAATTAGTTCCCTTCAATAAACGGATCATTACTTGTGACAGCCGTTCTTTTTCCACTTTAATTGTCACAATGCGATTTAAATCTACGTCAGCAGTGTTGTATACAGCCGACAAGGACGTTTGTTTCTCAATTTCTTTCAGAACCTTCTGAAAGGAAGCTTTAGAAAAGTTTATAGTTACTGTCGGCTCTTGTCCGGACGCGGATAAAAAAGCCGGTAATGATAACAGAAAAAATAACAAGTATGGTAACTTGCGTTTTATGATGTTTTTCATTTCATTCTTTTTTAGTTAGAATAATTCAGGTTTTCACAATGTAAAATAGTCAATATAAAATATATACTCGAATACTATTTTCTGAAAAGTAGCTAAATGTATGTATATCTCATAATAAATATAATTTAAAGGTTACAATTCTGTTTTTCTAGGCCTATTCATAAGTAATACATCCCAAGTTGTAACCCTACTAAACAAATATAGTATTTTTTTTTAAGAATATTATATTTTAAACGATCCAATGCCGAATTCAAGGGAAATAAAAACATGAAAAAAGCGGAAAAAGGCTGTATTACCAGCCTTTACCGCTTTCTCTCTAAACACATTCTCTAAATTATGAGGGGGATTTTATTTTTTCTTCAAATGGATGGTTCGTCCTTTCTTCTGATAGTTGAAGTGATTAGTTTGAGTTAGCACATTCAAGATATCTTCCGGCGTTTCGTCTGTTGAAAATTCTCCTGTAAACCTTTCCGACTTCAAAGCTTCATCTTCAAAAACAAAATGAATATCATACACCTTTTCCATCGTAGCAATAATTTCCTGCAAAGAATTCCGTTCAAAATGTAGTTTACCTTTTATCCATAACAGTACATCCGACGGTTGCGAATATTCAATCAATTCAGCCTGATATGTAGTTGCATTGACCTCCAAGGTTTGTCCCGGTTTCAGTAAATGACCGTTTTCCCCGGTAGTCGGAGAATCCACCCGCACAGAACCTTGAAATAAAGTAGTCACCACTCTATTTTCATCTTCACGTGCGCGTACATTAAATTTCGTACCCAACACACATGTTTTAATCTGCTTGCTATTTACGATAAACGGAGCATGTTTATCATGAGCCACTTCAAAGTAGGCTTCTCCGGACAAATCGACCTGACGGTCCGAATTCCATAACGAATTCCGGTAAATAACTTTGGTTGATGCGTTCAACCATATTTTAGTTCCGTCGGGAAGCACAGTCTGTGCCCTTTGTCCTTCGGAAGTCGCAATCGTATAATCGGAAAGTTTATTAGAAAGAAATCCCCAGACAATTCCTCCAGTAAAAATAAGTCCGGCAAGAAAAGCAGCCGCCAAACCTGCATATCGTCTCCAACGGATTGAAAGAACCTTCCGGTTAATCCTTTTCTCCTTTTCACGGACAGACGCTTTAAATTTCTTCAATGATTCTTCTGTATCTACCGCGTCCATTGCAGCAATGCGATCACCCACAAAAAGTGTATAGTACAGTTGTTCCAGTTGCCTTCGGTTCTCCGGCGACTCTTCACACCATACCTCTACCATGCGGTTCTCTTCATCGGTGCACTCTTCCCGAAGATAGTTCAACAAGATAGTTTCATCCATGTTCATTAATCTTTTTATCTTTAAAAATAGAATACCTTATAAGTAGTACAGTTGAGAATACAAATATACTAAACGATCAAAGAAAAAAATATTTTTATTCCGTTTTTATTTCGTTTCTTATATTGCTTTCATTATTTTTGTTGTGCATATAATATGAATAAGAATGCCACAATCCTTTATATACTTAGATATCAATGACAATAAGGCTGTAATTACCTATTTGAAGGCGGGAGAAGAACGTGCTTTCGATGCGGTTTATCGTTATTATTTCAGCAGGTTATGTGGCTTTTGTTCGCAATATGTCAATGAACAAGAGGAAATTGAAGAGATTGTACAGGAAACAATGATGTGGCTATGGGAAAATCGTTGTAGCCTGATGGAAGACTTAACCCTCAAAACTTTACTGTTCACAATCGTCAAGAATAAAGCACTCAACCGACTTTCCCATTTTGAAATTAAGCGCAGAGTGCATCAGGAGATTGTAGAAAAATATGAGAGTGAATTTGACAATCCCGACTTCTATCTGAGTAATGAACTTTTCCGTCTATATGAAGAAGCACTCAAACAACTCCCGGCAGAGTTTCGTGAAGCTTATGACATGAACCGTAACCAACACCTGACTCATAAAGAAATTGCAGAAAAACTCAATGTTTCACCACAGACAGTCAATTATCGGATTGGGCAGGCATTAAAGTTGTTAAGAATCGCTTTAAAAGATTATCTGCCATTATTCATACTTTGTTTTGGTACGGATTTCCTCAAAAAACTTTATTAATTTATATTTTAAACTGAAGCATGAGTGAGCTCCTAGTATATAAAGCCTCTGCCGGATCCGGCAAAACATTTACACTGGCTGTGGAATATATCAAATTATTGATTCTCAATCCACGTGCATACCAACACATTTTGGCTGTAACCTTTACCAACAAAGCCACAGCTGAAATGAAAGAGCGTATTCTCAGCCAGTTATATGGCATTCAGACAGGCGATAAAGATTCCGAAGCTTATCTCGAACGTATTAAAGAAGAGACAGGAAAAACAGAAGAAGAAATACGCACAGCTGCCGAAACGGCTTTGGGCTATATGCTACACGATTATAGCCGTTTCCGAGTAGAAACGATCGATTCATTCTTTCAGTCCGTTATGCGTAATCTGGCACGTGAACTTGAACTTAGTCCAAACCTGAATATCGAACTGAATAATACCGAAGTATTGAGTGATGCTGTAGACAGTATGATCGAGAAACTCGGCCCTACTTCTCCTGTGCTGACTTGGTTATTAGATTACATCAACGAACGAATTGCAGACGATAAACGCTGGAATGTATCCGATGAAGTGAAAAATTTTGGACGTAACATATTTGATGAAGGTTATATTGAAAAAGGAGAAGGACTTCGCCAACGGCTTCGTACCCCTGACACGATAAAAGAATATCGAAAACAACTGAAAGCTCTGGAAACCGAGATTCTGGAACAGATGAAAGGATTCTATGACCAGTTTGAAGGAGAATTGGATAGCCATGCACTAACTGCTGATGACCTGAAAAACGGTTCACGAGGAATCGGAAGTTATTTTCGTAAACTGAATAACGGAATTCTAAGTAACGATATTCGTAATGTAACTGTAGAAAAATGCCTGGAAGATGCAAAGAACTGGGCAACTAAGACTTCTCCCCGTTACGGAGATATTATTGCTTTGGCCGGTTCGAGTCTGATGCGGATTCTGGAAGATGCGGAAAACCTCCGTCCAAAGAATAACCTTTTGTTAAATAGTTGCCGCCTGTCCCTGCAACATCTTAACAAAGTACAACTTCTCGCCAATATTGACGAAGAAGTACGTCAATTGAACCATGACAATAACCGCTTCCTTTTGTCAGATACTAACGCATTACTCCATCAATTAGTAAAAGACGGAGATTCTTCATTTGTCTTTGAAAAGATAGGAACCAACATCCATAACGTTATGATCGATGAGTTTCAGGATACCAGCCGGATGCAATGGGGAAACTTCAAGCTCCTTTTGCTCGAAGGCCTGTCTCAGGGCTCAAATAGTTTAATTGTAGGAGATGTGAAGCAATCCATTTACCGTTGGCGAAATGGGGATTGGGGTATTTTGAATGGATTAAACGACTATATCGAACATTTCAAAATCTGCGTTAAAACATTAGCAACCAACCGTAGAAGTGAAACAACTATCATCCGCTTTAATAACCACGTCTTTACTGCCGCCGCCGAATACCTGAATGGTATCTATAAGCAACAATTGGGAAAAGACTGTGAGGACTTGCAAAAAGCCTATGCAGATGTTGTCCAGGAATCTCCGCGAACCACTGAAAAAGGATATGTTAAAGTCTCTTTTCTTGAGCCTGACGAAGAACATGATTATACGGAACAAACACTTATCAGTCTGGGTGATGAAGTTAAACGGTTACTTGCCTCCGGCATAAACCTGAATGATATTACTATTCTGGTACGAAAGAACAAGAATATTCCCCGAATTGCCGATTACTTCGACAAAGAGCTACATTACAAAATAGTATCGGACGAAGCTTTCCGCCTGGATGCTTCCCTCGCTATTTGTATGATGATAGATGCACTTCGTTATTTATCCAATGAGAATAATCGCATTGCACGTGCCCAACTAGCCGTAGCTTACCAGAATGAAATCTTGCAGAAAAGCTTAGATATCAATACTCTCTTATTGCACCCTGTAGAAGATTATCTCCCTCCGGTTTTTCTTGAAAAGCTTAGTGAACTAAGGTTAATGCCTCTATATGAATTATTAGAAGAACTTTTCAGTATCTTCGAAATGAGCCGTATTCAGCAACAAGACGCTTATTTATTTGCTTTCTTCGATGCTGTGACCAACTATTTACAAAGCAATTCTTCGGAACTTGACAGCTTTCTTCGTCATTGGAACGAAACATTATGTAGCCAAACGATCCCTAGCGGTGAAGTAGATGGTATCCGTATTTTCTCCATTCACAAATCCAAAGGATTGGAATTCCATACAGTACTCCTTCCATTCTGCGACTGGAAACTTGAAAATGAAACAAATAACCAGTTGGTATGGTGTACACCTCAGGAAGCTCCATTTAACGCATTGGATATTCTTCCCATCAACTATTCCACCCAAATGGCGGAATCAATTTATGGAAACGATTATTTGCATGAACGATTGCAATTGTGGGTAGATAATCTTAACTTACTATACGTAGCTTTCACTCGTGCAGGAAAGAATCTGATTATATGGAGCAAGAAAGGACAAAAGGGTACCATGTCCGAATTACTCACGAATGCACTACCCGTTGTAGCCCTTAAAGAAGGAATCGATTGGGAAGAAGATTGCTACGAACAAGGAGAACTTTGTCCTTCTGAAGAGAAGAAAACTAAAGTTTCCACCAATAAACTTACCCGAAAACCGGATAAATTACCTATTCATATGGAATCCATGCGCCACGATATCGAATTCAGACAATCCAACCGCTCTGCTGATTTCATACAAGGAATTGAGGAAGACGAATCCAGTGACCGTTTCATCAATCGCGGACGTATGCTTCACACGTTATTTTCTGCTATTGAGACGGCGGATGATATTGAACCGGCTATCGAACGGCTTGTATTTGAGGGTGTAATCAGGGATCAAGATAAAGAAGAAATGACTCGTGAAGTGGCACATAAGGCCTTCTCACTTCCCGAAATACAAGAATGGTATTCCGGGGAATGGACACTATTTAATGAATGTGCTATCGTATACAAAGAAAGAGGGGTCCTTCAAACCCGCCGTCCGGATCGTGTCATGATGAAAGACGGGCAAGTAGTGGTTGTCGATTTTAAGTTTGGAAAGGAAAATTCCAAATATAATAAGCAAGTAAAAAGCTATATGCAATTACTTGCCCAAATGGGATATAAAAATATTACCGGTTATCTATGGTATGTAAATGAAGAAAGAATTGTAAAAGTATAACAGAAGAATATGGATAAAGTATATACAATGAAGAAAGTTCCTTTAATAGGAATTGCCCGGCACAGGATTACCATTGACGGTGAGGGAGTTACAACTCTCGTCGCATTTCATGGCTGTCCGTTGCATTGTAAATATTGCCTGAATCCTACATCTCTGCATCCGGATGGTATTTGGAGAAAATATGATTATACCGAGCTTTATGAAGAGCTACGTCAAGACGAACTCTACTTTCTTGCCAGTGGTGGCGGAGTTACTTTCGGTGGTGGAGAACCACTACTGCAAAGCGAATTTATTTTTCAATTCCGCCAACTTTGCGGTCCTCAATGGAGAATCACAGTAGAAACATCGCTCAATGTTCCGTCACAACATCTGAAACTTCTATTACCTGTGATTGATAACTACATTATTGATATTAAAGATATTAATAATGATATCTATCTTCGGTATACTCAAAAAGAAAATATGACTGTTCTTTCGAATCTCCGTTATTTAATCGAACAAGGAAAAGCAGAACAAATTATCATCCGTACCCCACTCATACCGTCTTATAATACAGATGAGGATATAGACGCCAGTATTCAACGACTAAAAGAAATGGGAATTATCCATTTTGATCGGTTCAAATATAAAATTCCTAATAACGAATAGAACCATGAAACGAGGAAAGCAAACTTGTAAGATCTTGAAAGAGATCCGTCAGCAAATAGCTGAAGCAAATGACATTGAGTTCATTACATCCGAATGCCAGTATCAGGGAGATTGTCTGGGTACTTGTCCGAAATGCGAATCAGAAGTACGCTATCTGGAACAACAATTGGAAAGAAAAAGACTGGCAGGTAAAGCAATCACCGTTTTAGGAATCTCCGCCGGAATGCTCACGATGCTTCCCATACAGGCTGAAGCACAACAGGTAAAAAACACAACAATAGAAAAAAAATCTGATTCTATTGTTGTGGATGAAGGAGAAAACGTATTACCCGGAGTCGTCGAGACAATGCCCGAATTTCCTGGCGGACAGGCTAAATTACTGGAATATATAAAAACAAATCTTCGTTATCCCGATCCTGACTGTTGCATATCAGGACGTGTGATCGTGCAATTTAAGGTAACGAAAAATGGTAGCATAAATGAAATCAAAGTTATACGTGGGTTGCATCCATTATTTGACCAGGAAGCAATCAGAGTGATCAGTACCATGCCCAAATGGAATCCCGGAAAAATAATGGATCGTCCGGTAAATACCTTATTTACTGTGCCGGTTACATTTAAATATGAAACTAATCATTCAACCAAATTACCAAAGACTCATATATTAGAAACCGCAACAAAAGATACCCCAGAAAGTCAGTTCATCACAGTAAAAGGAAAAGTGGTGTATACTGACGGTAGTCCTATAGTAGGTGCCAATATTTATGAATATAAAAATGAGCAGAATAATACTATATCGTATGTGGATGGTTATTTCCAATTAACGATAGAAAGAAAGCATGCCTTATTTGTTACATACATAGGCTTTGAACGACAGGATATAAAACTAGACAAGTATAAATCACCCTATATAACGATTGTACTTCGTGAGGGAAAGAATTTAATCTTAGGTGAAATATAATCCATTCAAAAAGATAAGTATGAAACGAGGAAAGCAAACTTGTAAGATCTTGAAAGAGATCCGTCAGCAAATAGCTGAAGCAAATGACATTGAGTTCATTACATCCGAATGCCAGTATCAAGGAGATTGTCTGGGTACTTGTCCGAAATGCGAATCAGAAGTACGCTATCTGGAACAACAATTGGAAAGAAAAAGACTAACTGGAAAAGCAATCACAATTCTTGGTATATCAGCGGGGTTAGTTACTATGGGTTCGATATCCTCCTGTACAAATAAAACCAATAAAGGAACGGAACAAGAAATAATACAAGATAGCATAACAGTAGTGAATGACACACTATCTGAAGATATTCTCGAAGGTGAGTTAGATATACCTTTAGTAAACAAAGATTCTATATTAACAGAACCAAGAAGTAATTCCGAAAAGGAAGCACCGAGGGTAACCGATCTTATCGGAATAATCGATGTTGAATCAGTAATGGGAAAAGTGAATACCGAGCAACAGCTAGAAGATGTTTTGGAAGTAGCCCCTGTTATGCCCGAATTCCCCGGTGGAAAAGATAGTTTGATGCATTTTATTGCCAGAAACATAAACTATAATAATATAGCACAAGGAGATATAATAGGACAAGGTCAAGTTGTTATTCAATTTATTATTGATAAAGAAGGTAATATCATCAATCCTAAAGTTTTACATGGGATAGATCCCGTCTTAGACAAAGAAGCCTTACGTGTAGTTGGCTTAATGCCAAAATGGAAACCAGCAGAATTGGCAGATGGTACTAAAGTAGCTGTTAAATATACAATTCCCGTTATGTTCAGATTACAATAAAGAATAATTTTTTTAATAATAATATGCAATCATTTCTCCAACTAGTCGCTCATGACCTGTACTCTAAAATAGGAAACGACTTGTCACGTACAGTACTCGTCTTCCCTAATAAACGTGCAAATCTATTCTTCAACGAATATCTCGCAGGTGAATCCGATCATCCCATTTGGTCACCTGCTGCTATGAGCATCAGCGACCTATTTCAGAAAATGTGCATGCAGAAAGTTGGAGATCCGATCCGCCTGGTCTGCGAACTTTATAAAGTATTTCGGGAAGAGACACAAAGCCAAGAGACATTGGATGATTTCTATTTCTGGGGAGAATTACTTATTAGTGATTTCGACGATGTAGACAAAAATATGGTGAATGCAGACAAACTATTCACTAACCTGCAAGACCTGAAAAATCTAATGGATGATTACGACTTCCTCGATAAAGAACAGGAAGAAGCTATCAAACAGTTTTTTCAAAACTTCTCCATCGAACGACGTACTGAGTTGAAGGAAAAGTTCATATCCCTATGGGATAAACTGGGCACGATCTATCATCATTATCGTAAAAATCTGACTGAGCTGGGGATTGCCTACGAAGGTATGCTTTATCGCAACGTCATCGAACAACTGGATACGGACCGATTAAAATACGACAAATATATATTTGTTGGCTTCAACGTACTGAATAAAGTCGAAAAGGAACTTTTTATAAAGTTGAAGAATGCAGACAAAGCAATGTTCTATTGGGATTATGACCTCTTCTATACTCAGCAAATAAAAAGACATGAGGCCGGAGAATTCATCCAAAAGAACCTCAAAGATTTTCCGAATGAACTTCCAGAAAGTTATTTCGATTCTTTGCGGCAACCTAAAAAAATTCGTTATATCTCCGCTTCTACCGAAAATGCACAAGCACGTTTCTTGCCAGAATGGATACGCAACACTTTTTCCGGCAATTATGAAGAAAAGGAAAATGCTGTAGTACTCTGTAACGAGGCTTTACTCCTTCCCGTCCTTCACTCCATCCCACAAGTAGTGAAGAATGTAAATATCACCATGGGATTTCCACTGGCACAGACTCCGGTATATAGTTTTATCAATGCAGCTATGGAATTACAGACAAACGGTTATCGTTCAGACACCGGACGGTTTACCTACGAAGCCGTTTCCGCCATACTAAAACATCCTTATACCCGCCAGCTCTCGGTGCAAGCCGAATCATTGGAATGGGAACTAACAAAAACTAACCGTTTCTATCCTTTTCCTTCAGAATTGAAGAAAGATGATTTTCTGGCAAACCTTTTCACCCCTCGTAGTGGAATTAAAGATCTTTGCAACTACCTTACGGAATTAATCAAAGACATCTCAGTTCTCTACCGTCAGGAAAATGAATACAAAGACATTTTCAATCAGCTCTACCGGGAGTCACTTTTTCAGAGCTTCACTAAAATAAACCGTATTTATAGTTTGATAGAAAGTGGTGAACTGGAAGTGCGCACAGACACTCTAAAACGTCTGATAACGAAAGTTCTGACCGCATCCAATATTCCTTTTCATGGAGAACCTGCCATCGGAATGCAAGTCATGGGAGTATTGGAAACACGTAATCTGGATTTTCGTAACCTTGTCATGTTATCGCTTAACGAAGGACAATTACCTAAATCCGGAGGCGAATCTTCTTTCATCCCCTACAATCTGCGAAAAGCTTTTGGGATGACCACCATTGAACATAAAAATGCAGTGTATGCATACTATTTCTACCGTCTCATTCAACGGGCAGAAAATATCACTTTACTATACAATACTTCCTCCAACGGTCTGAATCGCGGAGAATGGTCACGCTTCATGCTACAATTTCTGGTAGAAGGACCTCACGAAATTACTATGGAATATTTAGAAGCAGGGCAGTCGCCCCAAAACATAACAGATATTCAAATCGAAAAGACTCCTGAAGTATTGGCACGCCTACATCACACTTACGACAGTTCCAACCCTCGCTCACTGATCCTGTCTCCATCGGCTCTCAATGCTTATCTCGATTGCCGGCTGAGATTCTATTACCGTTATGTAGCACGATTGAAAGCTCCAGAGGAAGTCAGTGCCGGTATTGACTCTGCTCTATTCGGAACTATTTTTCATCGTTCTGCTCAACTTGCCTATACAGATCTGACAGCTAATGGCCGAATGGTACAAAAAGACGATCTGGAAAAATTATTGCGCAACGATGTGAAATTACAAGGCTACGTAGACCGTGCTTTCAAGGAAGAACTCTTCAAAGTTCCCCTGGATGAGAAACCCGAATACAATGGGGTGCAGCTTATCAACTCTAAAGTGATCGTTTCCTATCTGAAACAATTACTGAGAAATGATCTTCAATATGCTCCGTTCGAAATGATAGCAATGGAGAGCGATGTGGAAGAAAAGATAAAAATCCAGACGACACAAGGTCCATTAACGATCCGTCTCGGAGGAACAATAGACCGTATAGACTCTAAAGAAGATACTTTACGTATTGTAGACTACAAAACCGGTGGAAGCCCAAAAACTCCTGCCAATATCGAACAACTGTTTACACCGGCAGAAACACGTCCTAATTATATCTTCCAAACTTTTTTATATGCATCCATAATGAGCCGTCAGCAATCACTGAAAGTAGCTCCTGCACTGCTTTATATCCATCGGGCTGCTTCTGAAAGCTACTCTCCTGTTATAGAAATGGGAGAACCTCGAAAAACAAAAATACCTGTCAATAATTTCGCTTTTTTCGAAGATGAGTTTCAAGAACGTCTAAAAACATTATTGGAAGAAATCTATGATGAGAAGGAATCTTTTACACAAACAGAAGACACAAAAAAATGCAGTTTCTGCGATTTTAAATCAATCTGCAAAAGAGGATAAAAAAGAAGTTGTATCAAAATTAACGTCTACCCCTATCATCCCAAACGTAGTGAAGATTTTCTCTTCTGACTCATGCAGAAAGTAGATTCTTCACTATGTTTAGGATAACTTTTTCCTTTTAAGGACTTTAGAAATAGTCCTTTCTATTTTAAAGCCCGAAATTATCGTTGCAACAAAGGCACTGAGAAACTAAACGTAGATCCTTCTCCTTCTTTCGAAGTGAACCAAAGATTACCTCCGTTCTTAACCACGAAATCCTTGCAAAGTAACAATCCAAGTCCCGATCCTTCCTCATTATTCGTACCAAAAGTACTGAAATGTGTATCCGTATGCAACAATTTCTTCTGATTCGATTCGTCGATACCACAACCGGAGTCCTTCACACTAACGACTGCCATGCTATCCTCTTCTGTCAAAGATACCACTATCTCAGTTCCTTCATTACTAAATTTAATAGCATTACTGATTAAATTACGAACTACCGTTTTTATCATATCAATGTCAGCCCTTACTTCTACCCGGTCCGAAGAAATATCAAGTACAATCTTTATCTTCTTCAATCCGGCTACCATATTGAAGATCTCACTCACACCTTCTATCACTTCTACCAGATTAATATCCTGATAAACCACTTTCAACTTACCGATCTGGCTCTTAGTCCATTTCAATAAATTATCAAGCAGAGAAAACACGTCTTCCGTCGTCTGATTAGCCATCGTAAGTAGTTCGTACATCTCGTCACCTATCGTTTGAGTTGGCAAGTTCAAAATCAGCATATTCAGTACCATTTTGATTGACCCCATTGGTGAACGCAAGTCATGTGCTATCACAGAATAGAGTTTATCACGTCCCATGATTGTTCTGCGTAATTCCTCTGTTTGTGCCACAATAATCCGTTTAGCAGCCACCAAAGAAATTTGGTGAGTCACACGAATAATTAATTCTTCTTTGTTAAAAGGCTTTGAGATAAAATCATTACCCCCTACCTGAAACCCCTTTACAATATCTGCCGTACTATTCAGCGCTGTAAGGAAAATAATAGGAATTTCACTCAGTACCGCATCAGCTTTCATTTTTGTGGCGACCTCGAATCCACTCATATCCGGCATCATGACATCCAACAATACTAAATCCGGCTTTTCTTTTTCAACCTGTTCCAAAGCTTGCTGTCCATTGTTTGCCGTTACAATATTGAATTTCTCATTTGTCAAAAGCACTTTCAACAGAAGGACATTCGAAATCACGTCATCCACAATAAGGATCTTATATTCGGACGGATTTATTTCCACATTCATATCTTCGTTTTTTAAATTACGTCAAATTTGTTTAAAATACTCAGTCATACGTAGCAATCCTTCTTCTAATTCGATTGTCGGTTGCCATCCCAGCTTTTCCTTTGCCAATGTTATATCCGGCTGTCGTTGTCTCGGATCGTCGTGTGGTAAAGGCTTGAAAACGATCTTCGAAACAGATCCAACTAATTGAATCACTTTCTCTGCCAATTCAAGCATTGAGAATTCATGTGTATTCCCAATATTCACAGGACCTGTAAAATCATCCTCAGTATTCATCATTCTCACCATCCCCTCAACCAAGTCATCTATATACTGGAAACTACGTGTCTGCCTACCATCTCCATAAATGGTAATATCTTCATTTTTTAATGCCTGCGTGATAAAGTTGGATACCACACGTCCATCATTTGGCAACATACGCGGTCCATATGTATTAAATATACGGATTATTTTAACGCGAACCTTATTCTGACGAAAATAATCCATACATAAAGTCTCCGCACAACGTTTCCCTTCGTCGTAGCAAGAACGGTAACCTATCGGATTCACATTTCCCCAATAATTCTCAGGTTGTGGATGAATAGCCGGATCACCATATACTTCGCTAGTAGAAGCCTGCAACATCTTAGCATTCACTTTCTTTGCCAATCCAAGCATATTAAAGGTTCCCAATACTGACGTCTTAGTCGTCTGAATCGGATCATATTGATAATGAATGGGAGACGCCGGACAAGCTAAATTATAGATTTCATCTACTTCGGCAAAAAAAGGAAAGGTTACGTCATGTTCTACTAACTCAAAATTGGGCTCATTCATCAAGTGCTTTATATTATCTTGAGAACCTGTGAAAAAGTTATCCAAGCATGTAACATAATGACCTTCCTTTATGAGTCGTGTACAAAGATGAGAACCTATAAAACCAGCCCCACCGCTTACCAATATTCTCTTCATCTTTACTTTTACTACTTTTTAATCTCTCTGTTTTGTTTACTGAATACAAATATAACCACTTTACTCCTAATATGCAAATTAAACAATCAAATATAAACACTTAAAATATAAAATGCCACTGGTGAAAAGGAGTAAATCTTCTATTTCACTTTCCGATATAAAATTAATATGATTTTCTTTCTGTTTCTGTAGGAGCCACTTCATCGGGAATACTAAATTCATGATTTGCAAACAAGTCTGCTAATCCGGAAATTTGCTTCAGGCGTAACAACTCATCACGGTCCATACCTATATTTTTCATTATCCATTGATCGGACATACCTGCTTTGTCCAATTCAGCAACAATATGACACATCAATTCGATATTATGCATTCCTCGTGCACGATTGTGTCGGATCGTTGAACTCATTCGGTTCGATAAATCCTTATCAATTACTACAATTGGAAGCAATCCATTCTCGCGTTGATAAATACGTTTCGAAGTTTTCAATACCGTATAACGATGATAACCATCCACCAGAATGTAACGATCTTTCTCTTTGTCATAATAGCATACACAAGGCATTGTAAATCCATCTTCCCAGATCGACAGCTCCAGCAACTTCATTTCAGGTGGAGCAACCACATTAGGGTTATAATCATTTGCAAATACTTTTTCTACAGGTACGGCTTTCACTCCGTAAACCGGACTTTTATCTACACTCATGATACTATAATTCTATATTGTTCCATAATTTGACTTCTTTTACTCATCTCTTCCTTTGTCGGAGAAAATCCCATATACTTACAGGCATGGTCATTCTTCAAAATACAGATACACATTCGTTTATAAGTAGGTATCTCCCGAAATTCCGGAATATCAATATCCTCCTGATACTCCATACGTACCGGTTTCTTCAGGGTTTTATAATTACTGTTATCCATCACAATGATAGGCACTTTGGCATCAATCAACTTCTTAATCGTTGCATCACTCAGACAGCCTCCTTTAGTCCGCCAAAAGTTTACACTTACCGACAACTTCCGAAGATAATTCTTGCGCGCACGCTCCGGCAAAGTAGACAATAAGAAATACATAAATTCACGCCAGGTATATCCCTCCGGCAGTTTCACAGACTGCCATCCCATAGCGTGCGTACCACCATACATACCGGTAAAATTCACTCCATTTACTCGTCCGATCATTTTTCCCCAAGTATTAGGGTCGAGCACCCGATAAAGTGCCAGACTCTCTTGTGCTTCATTGATAAACGGGCTCGCTACACGCTGACGTTCCAAATTTACTCCGGCACGATAATAAAGGTCATACAATGTATTATAATCCCATTTGAATTTCCCATTAGCCGTCCAGACATCTGTTGTCTTCCAATCAAAAATAGGATATGCATTATAAATATCACATCCCACTTTCGACGTCCACTTATATTTATGATACATTTGGAATTTCCGGCTCATATAAATGCATCTCCAGCGATTGAAACTCTCTTGTGTACGGATTCCAATCAGGCAGCAGGTACGTACCGCATCGTTTTTATCATGTATCCATTGGGCAAAACGCATTTGGAATTCATAATCCCACATCGTAGTATTGTAAAAAGGGAAATCATCCTTAGTCAAAGCTCCTTTTGGCATAGGACGTACCCATAAATCCTTTTTACTTTCTTCCCAAGGACGCCAAAAAGACTGATACATCGACGTACAAGTAGCTACACGGAAAGGCACACAGACACGATATACGTCCAGAATATCTTTATTAGCTTCCAATATCCGGTCCACATAGTCAATGGTCATTTTATACTGGATCTCATAATCCATATGAAAAACGCTTAAACGCACTTTCAGATTATTCCGCCGAATATAATCAATACACATATTCAGCAATATCCCGCTATCTTTACCTCCTGAGAAAGATACATAAACATTATCAAATTCATTAAATATCATCCTCAGTCGCTCCTGCGCCAATTCATATACATTTTTTGTACCTGCAATTTTCTTCTTCCCCATAATCAATTATCTAAACATTTTCACATAACGTGTCCATTTCATGTCAATAGGTGAAAATTCGAATTTCTCGAAAGTCTCCTTATCTTGTATCAATGTCACCGAGTTGAGCATCCAACCTTCAGATACAAACTCTTTCATTATGGCAGGCAACAGCATAGACAATATCTCATCCCGCTTTTTAGCTTCCGCTGCTATATAATAATTATTGATTACCGCTCTTTTTCCACTCTTTTGTTCCACCGGAATAAAGCCAATAACTTCCCGGTTCTCAAAAGCAACGAACCATACAAAATTATCGTTTGTCTTAAACGGATAATTATTATTTGCACGTATCACCTCCGGATCCATCACCAAAGGTGCTAAAAAACGATATAATTGTTTGTCTTTTCCTTTTAACTGTATTACCTGTATCATAGCATTTTGAATAGATAGACAAAAGTAAAGAAAAAAATCTTTGTGTTAGCATAATTGCGAATAAAACATTTATTTTAAGCAATTAATCCATGTGTAGCATGACTGTTTTGCTTTCTCCGACTTGTTTATGAGTACGTTTATCGATTTCTGAATCATATAAGAAGCTATTTTGAATTATAAATATCTAAAGTTTCCTACCCCTCTTTGAGCAGTGTTTGAAGAGGGGTGGTATTCTTCAGCACTTCATATAATCAACGATTAACCTTTGTATAAAAAGAGTCATACGACAGAACACCAATTCTCAGAATGGTACTATTGTAAAGCATCAACCATTACCCAAACTTGCTTTGTACCCATTTCATCATTCAGTAAACCTTGAAGCATTTGTTCAGGCTCTGCGCCCAACAGCTTGGGTAAGGGTGTAAGCAGTTTTTCATGCACGAAAGCAAGCGTCTCCATAGTGTCAAAGTCAGCGACAGCTCTCTTTCAGCCCAGAACATTTCACCTATGGTTTCGTATTCTGCAAACCTTTTTCCTAATGCCAAGACGATGTAAGCACACTCTTCTACACGCGTCTTGTCAGGATTTGAATCTTTCCGCATGTATTTATACTACTTTCCCTGCTCCTATTTTGTCAGCCCAAAGTCCTTGTTTTTCCCTTTCTCCCGATGTAGGGGAAAGTCCATAGGCAGAGTAATGGTTCTGTCTTACAAGGCAAGCAGAAGGAGTTTGAAGCCCAATACATAATGACCATTCACGTGGTCGGACACGCGGCTTACATACTCAATCGAACTGCCTGTTTTCTCCAATGTCGTGTCATCAAGAAGATAGCATTGGGAAGCGTTCTCTTTGTGCAAAATGGTATACAAACGAGTGACCAAACTTAGAAGCAGCCGTCGCCAGTCCATTGTGGAACGAAGCATAATGCGATAGAAGTAATTCTTTCCAAAAGATAGTAGTCCGTGAAAGTACTACCAGCAAGCGCAAAAGATACTCATCCCATTGGTGCGAAACAAGGATAAGGATAAGATTAACATTACTACACTAACGTCCGATTGTTTTAACAAAGACAAGTGTCAAAACTGGTCGACAAGGCTAAAACGTCCGAACAGCTTAATAATTCCATCATTCATATCACTTTTAACACTTAAAACATTCTCCATTTCGCTGAAATTGCTTATTTTTGATATTTATAACAGTTCTCCTTTTATTATTGCAAATCAGTTTGTTGGTACTTGCTAATTTACGAATTTTTTTCGAGGTTCTGCTATATTCCCACCCTTTTTATTGGGTGGGAAACTTTAAATTCTTATTACTATGTTAGTTACAGATTCAAATATCAAATTTTCTGTTCTGATGCCTACGTATAATCAGGCATCTTTTATTCGACGTGCCATTGCAAGCCTTCTGAAACAGACATATCCTTTCTTTGAGTTGATTATCATCAATGATGGAAGCACGGACAATACAGAGGTGTTTATTTCCGATTATTTACATGATAAACGAGTCTCTTATATAAAGAATGATGTTAATTTTGGTTTAGGAAAGGCTCTTAATCAAGGATTAGAGGCTGCAAAATACGAGTATATTGCTTATTTGCCTTCGGATGATTTTTATGACGAGGATCATTTGGAGTCTTTTAAAAGCAGTTTTCAGAAACATCCGAATGCAGTATTATCGGTTAGTGGCATACGATATGATGAGTCTAATGTAGTCGGTGTATTGTCTTTTCGTAAATGCAAAGGTACCATTCCGGGATACAGTGTTCAATTGGTGCAGGCGGCACATAGGCGAACGGTAGAGCGATGGACGGAACGTATGGAATGTGTGTCGGAAGACCTTTTCTTTTTGTTTTGGAGAAAACTTGCCTGCAAGGGGATGTTTGTTTCTACTGGGATAGTGACATGCGAATGGACGAATCATTCGGATCAGCATCATAAGATATGTGGTGAAAGGTTTGGCGGTGGATTGAATAAATATCGTTCTTATTATAATGTGCAAATCCCTATTCGTTTTCGTTCCACTTCTTATAAGACGATTGATGAACCGGCCGCTTACCTTCCTTATCGAAAATCCGTATCACCTCGGTGCGGTGGTTTGAAAATATTGATTGTAGGTGAACTCGCCTATAATCCGGAACGGATCTATGCTTTTGAAGAGACTGGGCATAAATTGTATGGTTTGTGGGCAAAACCTCGATTCTGTTATTCTACCATTGGACCGCTTCCTTTCGGACATGTGGAAACCATTCCTTATCAAGATTGGAAGACACGGGCACGTGACATTCAGCCGGACATAATCTATGCCCAGTTAAGTACTTCTGCAATTGATATAGCTCATGAGGTGCTTATGGCTGATATGAATATTCCTTTCGTTTGGCATTTTAAGGAAGGACCTCACGAGGCGATGAAAGAGGGTTTGTGGAGTAAATTGATTGATTTGTACACTTATGCTGACGGAAAAATCTACTTGAATCAGGAAATAAAAGAGTGGTTTGATTTGTTTACTCCAACCTTGTATGATGTTCCAACGATGATAATGGACGGTGATTTGCCCAAAGCAGAATGCTTTCAGGGAAACTTCTCACCAAAACTTTCTGCTGCCGATGGAGAATTACATACAGTTGTAACTGGGCGAATCATCGGATTACCTCCAGCGGATTTCAGGGAGTTGGCAGCGAATGGTGTTCATCTACATGTGTACAACGAGAATTACATCTCCGACAATGAAGCATTTGAACCTTATCGACAAATGGCTCCGTCTTATTTCCATGTACACAGACACTGTTCACAATCAGAGTGGGTCAAAGAATTTTCCCGGTATGATGCCGGTTGGCTGCATTGCATCAATAGTGTCAACGACGGTTCACTTTTCAAGGCTACATGGGCGGACCTTAATCTGCCTGCACGGATAAATACATTGGCTGCGGCAGGGATTCCAATGATTCAGAAACAGAATTCCTGCCAAATTTCCGCACAATACAGTTATGTCATGCAATACGGTATGGGAATAGCTTATACAGAAGTAAAAGAAGTGATAGCACAGCTTAAAAACAGCTCTTTATTGGGAAAAGTCAGTCAGAATGTGATGCTCCATTGAGAACAGTTTATGTTCGACAGTCATTTGGAATCATTAATTCAATTTTTCAAAGAAGTAATAGCCGATCATCATGAAAGAAGAAATCAAAAATAGAGTTCTGCAAAACATTGCCAATACATTGAGCATGTATGTTTATCACATAGATAATAATGGTTTGGTGAATGGGAAAATGGGAATCATGCTTTTCCTTTACTGTTATTCGCGCTATGTGAAGGAGGAATATTACGAGGATTTTGCAGGAGAACTGTTGGATGGAATGTTAAAAACTTCTCGTTCATTGCCTTCCGGTTTTGAGGATGGGGATTCGATTGGCTGATGAAGCATGACTTTGTACAAGGAGACTCTAATAAAGTATTAAAACCTATTGACAATAAACAGCTTACACAGTTGGCATACGGCACGATAACTTCCATTACCGGAATACTGAACTATTGGACAGCAAGGATTCAGAAAGGAATTCCGGGAAATGATATTGTAAAGCTGACAACCGATTTATTGGATTTTATTCATCATAGTTTGAAAAATAGTGGAATATCTCTGTATCATATCAATGCTATCTTGCATTTTCTGTGGCGTGTAAGGGGTAGTATTTTACAGACGAACAAGAAAACTACCATTATTCAAATGTTGAATCCGATCATAAACGTGGTATTCAGTAAATTCGCTTTTGATACTGTCGACTTGTTTATTTTTCATCAACTATTGAAGAAATATAACGGCAAGATAATATTAAGTAAAGATGCGGAAATCACATTTTGTCTATGTGCTTCTATCCCTCTGACTATCACTCAACGGATTAAAGCAGCATGGCAAGAATGGATTTATTTTGATAAAGTGACTTGTCCTATGCCTGAAGATAAAGAAATAATGGAATATGTAGATAAAAATCTTCAAAATATACAATTAAATGATTTTGTCCTGAATCAAGGATTGGCAGGATTAGGACTTTGGATTTTGAATGTGTAATCATTAAAATATGTCTAATTTGAAACAAAATTGATTATGAAAAAGAGTTTAACAGAAAACAGTTTCCGGTCTATAGATGATATGAGTCCGGATGAATTAAAATCTTATTTAGATGAAAATGGTTATTGGGATTTTTATGATAAGATTTTTATAGAGGGAATAGAAAAAGAAGGAGAAGGTGTGACTTGGATAAGAAAGCATCCTCATGAATTTGAGTATAATATTTTAACTCATGAAGATTTGATAAAGCTTCAGTTAAGTACTTGGCTTCAACGGATGAGGGAAGAAGGAGCACCCGGTATGAAGAATAATCCTAATTCGGTTGAAGCCTATAATGCTTTTGCGCGTTGTGACGAATGGCGCGGTGGATATGTAGAAGGATATGGATATATAGATGTTGCAGCATCTTCTCTATATGGAAATTCTTTATGCTTAGGAAATTCGTGGTATGCATGTGGGGCTCCTCAAAATCCTATTCGTGTAGCTAAGTTTTATAAATTATCTCTTGCAAATAGATGGAGAGGTGGAGATGTCAGTTCGTGGGGATATGTCTCAGAAAATACAAAAATATTAGGCTGTTCTACAGAAACTCTCACTCAAGTGGGACAAGGGGAAGTGACTTTAGGAACTTTAATTAACGTAAATCATTCTTTGGGACATGGTGTCGTTACAATAGAGTCAATGAAAAATAGGTTTAAAGACTTTTGGGATACAGCAAGAAATAGTTATCAAATAGATGATGGGATACTCTCAGAGTATATTAGGCAGAATTTTTATTATGCACAAACCAATGATATAAAAGAGGGGTTGGCGCAGCACAAAACAAGTTTATTGCGTCAAGTGACAAGAACGACTGACGATTATCAGGGAATCAAAAAATATGGATATGACGTAATGGTAGTAGATTATAATGGAATAAAACATAAATATGAGTGTATTGAACCAACCGGACCATCTGTAACTTCTATTTCAGAAAAGGATATTCGGGAGGGGAAAATAGAAATTCAAACTCATATACTTTCAAAATCATAGCATTATGAAGAATGTTCTATTAGTTAGTACCATGGCACTGCTATTAGCAGTACCCGTACATAGTCAAGATTTGAATCGCGACAGTGTGCCGACTGTCAATGTTTATAAAAATGCAGACGAAATACCATTTTTCCCGGGAGGAGTTGATGGTTTCCAACGGTTTGTAGAAAAAAAATTCATTGTTCCAGCAGAAGTTTGGCGAAACGGAAAAGGAAATGGTATCAAATTACGATTTATTATCAGAAGGGATGGAGTGGCATGTGGACTTAAACGTGATGGTATGCCTCTTCCTTTGTATGAAGAATGGAAACGACTGTTTAGTATTATGCCCCTTTGGACACCGGCAACGACTAAAGGATTTCCTGTTGATGTGGAATATTCTTTATTTGTAAGGCTATATGATAGGGAAACGGGCTTTCCTTTTCATATAGTGAGACTGATGAAGGATTTAGGAGATTATGACAACCCTAATAAAAAATACAGAAAAGGTATAAATGAAAAGAAAGCGGAAGAATTAGTAACAAAAGTGAGTGAAATTGTGAATGTTACCCCTGAAAATGTGAGAGCAACTTCGCTTTTGGTAAGACTATATGTCTCTTTAGGAAAAAACGACGAGGTGATTCTTTTTGCCAAAGAAAGTTTAGAGAAGTTGCGTGATTTAGGAATAAAAAAGAGAAATATAGAGGAGAATAGGCCTTGGTTTATTGCGAAAGATGCAGAGATTAGAACGCCTTCTAATTATGACAGTAAACTGTATATGAATATGGCACTGACATATGCCCTTGCGTGTGATGTCGCTGGAAGCAAAGAGCAAGAAAAGAAAGCATATGAATATGCCCTTAACGTAATAAATGAACGTATTTTTTTGAAAGATATCAAAAAAACAAAGAACGATTATGAAAATGAAGTGTACCGTCGTCTGATGGCAGAGAAACAGATTTTAGCGGCAAGCTCCACTTCTCCCGGTGTAACCTTGAACAGTTCGGAACGTTCGGCGATTTTTAATCATGGGTGGGTGAACAGTGAAACAATGCGAACAATAGACAGAAATATAGAAGAAGGTAAGATAGATAATCCGCACATTCGACAGATTAACACCCATCTTAAAGAAATGGACGAAGAACGTCGTAAGAATCCTCCGATCAGGAAAGATACTCTCTATCTGTATGGTCTGCGTGCAATGGTAATTGATTTGTCAGAAGGTCAGGAAGCTTTGAACCACTATGTCGACAGTATGCAACAATGTGATAATGTAGGTTCTGAACTGAAATCCTATCTTTCCAAGCTGGCGGAAAACAAGCGGAAACATGCTGCGGTATTAAACAACAGAGAGGCGGCTGTCCGTAGTCTTGCGGGTTATGCTCCTATTAATGCAGAAGGGGAGAGCAAGGCGGAACAAAAACAGCGGGCGAAGGAATTTTATAAATATCGGGATGCCATGAAAGCGGTGTATCCGTTGAAGTGGTTGTGGAAACAATAAATGTTTTTTAGAGTTTTAAAAGAGGTGTGCTATGAAATATTCTTTATCAATAGTAATTACACTTTTATTGGCAGAGTCCACAAATCGTTTTAAAATAAAAAATCGAAGTGAACCCCGAAAGTTGGACAAAAAACTTTCGGGGTTCACTTTATTTCCGCAATTTGTCCGATTTAGGATCTTTATACAGAAGTGCATGAAGCTCTCCGGTAGGTAAAGCTTTCTTTTGCCCTGCATCCACTCCTTTATTATAGACACACCACAACATACGCATATATGTGGAAACTGTGTTGAGCTTATGATTATGCTCATACAAACGGATCAAGCGTAAATCCTGATTGGTGATTTTTCTTCTATTAAATATAGTAACGGTATCCCGTAGGTATAGTGACGGTATCGAAACCACATACCGTCACTATCATAAACATATACCGTCACTGTTTTTACATACCATATAAAATTTAAAATGCGTTTATTTTAATTCCAACAAAAATTTATACTTGATCCTCAAAATCTCGAGCTGTTACTTCTGGAGGGTAAATAATAAAAGCTCTGAAATCCTTAAATTTCAGAGCTTTACATCGTCTTTTACTTTAAGCGGTGCGCACGAGGCTCGAACTCGTGACCCCATGCGTGACAGGCATGTATTCTAACCAACTGAACTAGCGCACCAACTTTTTTTATTTTAATTAACCATGTACATTCTCACGAATGCGGATGCAAAGGTAGATGTTTTTTTGGAACCCGCAAGAGCTTATGTATCTTTTTTCTCAAAAAGTGTGTTTATTGAGAATTATCCTGTACATTTGCAAACATTACATCAAATAGAAAATAGAATGAAAAATACACCAATTGAACGATGTGTGATTGATGAAACAATAAATGAGTTTCAAATTGTCGATTTTTCCAAGGCTACAATTCGTGAAGTGAAAGCTATTGCTTCGAAAGCTGAAGCTGTATCCGGCGTTGAATTTATAAAGATGGAAATGGGAGTTCCAGGACTTCCTCCTTCTGCTGTTGGAGTAAAAGCAGAAATAGAAGCATTGCAAAACGGAATAGCAAGCCTATATCCTGATATCAATGGTTTGCCGGAGTTGAAAAAGGAAGCGTCGAAGTTTATCAAATCATTTATCAATATAGATATGAATCCGGAAGGCTGCGTACCCGTAACCGGATCTATGCAGGGGACATTTGCTTCCTTTCTGACTTGTAGCCAATGTGACGAAAAGAAGGATACAATTCTGTTTATTGATCCAGGATTCCCGGTACAAAAACAACAATTAGTAGTCATGGGTCAGAAATATGAAACCTTTGATGTTTATGACTACCGCGGAGAGAAACTGAGAGAGAAATTAGAAAGTTACCTGAGAAAAGGAAATATATCTGCTATTATTTACTCAAATCCTAATAATCCAAGTTGGATTTGCTTAAAAGAAGAAGAATTACAGATTATTGGTCAATTAGCAACTCAATACGATGTTATTGTTTTAGAAGACCTAGCCTATTTTGCAATGGATTTCCGCCAAGACTTAAGTAGACCCAACCAGGCTCCTTTCCAACCAACAGTTGCTCGTTACACAGATAATTATGTATTGTTGATCTCAGGTTCAAAAGCATTTAGTTATGCAGGACAACGTATTGGTGTCAGCTGTATCTCAAACAAATTATATCACCGAAGCTATCCCGGATTAACGAAACGTTACGGTGGAGGTACATTTGGTACTGTTTTCATTCATCGGGTACTTTATGCGCTTTCTTCCGGAACCAGTCATTCGGCCCAATTCGCAATGGCTGCTATGCTGAAAGCGGCGAACGAAGGTCGCTACAACTTCTTGGATGAAGTAAAAGTATATGGCGAAAGAGCCAAAAAGCTGAAAGATATTTTCCTTCGATACGGATTCCACTTAGTATATGACAAGGATCTTGACGATCCAATAGCTGATGGATTCTATTTTACCATTGGATATCCAGGAATGACCAGTGGCGAACTGGCTAAGGAATTAATGTATTATGGTGTCAGTGCTATTTCATTGGTCACTACAGGAAGTCACCAGGAAGGATTACGTGCATGTACTTCTTTCATTCAAGATCATCAATATGAACAACTTGAAGAGCGAATGAAACTATTTGCTAAGAATCACCCTATTACCTGATCTATAGATATTCTGAATACTAAAATTCAAAAAACTTGTCTTTAATGATAAAAAAATAGGAAAAAAAGAAAGATATTCCATTTTTTTTCTTAATTTAGGGGCATGAATATCAATTCCGACATATTTAAGATTGAGTCTAATAATATTTTGCCGTCACGAGGAAAGATTTTAATTTCAGAACCTTTCCTTCGTGACACAACATTCGGGAGGTCTGTAATTTTACTAATTGACCATACCGAAGAAGGAAGTATGGGATTAATAATCAATAAACGGCTTCCACTATTCACCAATGACATAATCAAAGAATTCCAATATCTAGATGATATACCTCTTTACAAGGGGGGACCTGTAGCTACTGATACATTATTTTATCTCCATACTTTAAGCGATATCCCCGGTGCGCTTACTGTAAGTAAAGGACTTTACTTGAATGGCGATTTTGATGAAATAAAAAAATATATATTACAGGAAAATAATGTCAATGTACCCATCCGTTTCTTTTTGGGATATTCCGGTTGGGAAGGTGAACAGTTAGGTAATGAAATCAAAGAAAACACCTGGTTGGTCTCTGAAGAGGAAAATGACTATCTGCTAAACACGAATATCAAAGGAATGTGGAAACAGTCCTTGGAAAAACTAGGTAGCAAATATGAAACTTGGTCCCGTTTTCCACAAGTACCTTCTCTTAATTAGTGATTTCTTGTTTTTATTGTTTGGTCGGATTAAGACATTGAAAGATGATAGCATCTTTATATGTACCTTCCACTTGCAACCAATTTTTCAATAATCCACATTGGACAAATCCACAAAAAGTAAATAGTTTGATGCAAACTTCATTATCGGTAGCGACATGAGAATATAACTGACTCAGAGACAAAAAATCAAAAGCATATTCGCAAAGCAACTTCAAAGCGTCCGTTGCGTAACCTTGCTGGCGATAATCTTTATGGATGGCAATTCCCACTTCACCACGGGAATGCAGCGGAACAAAGTCTGTGATATCGATTGTCCCTAAAACACAATGATCTGATTTACGCAAGATCATCAGACGCAACTGTTTATCCGCAAATATATCACATTGAGAACCTTCAATATATTGCCGCAGCACATAACGTGAATAAGGTACAGTGAAATTACTAATATCCCACAGAGAAGGATCATTCTCCATTTCATACATTATGTCCATATCTTCGGGCTCTACTGCACGAAGATAAATACGGTCGTTCACTAAAAAAGTTTTTCGCATTCCGTTTTTTATTCTTTGTTGATATGGAGTTCATTTCTAAGTCTCCTTTCGCTTGGCAAACAGAAAAGAGAAGCAGTCAGACAGATTAGCATACACAGATTTCCCGTATTACTGAAAGTCAGATAATAACAAAACAGGTTAAAAAGAATAGCAACTTCAAGCATTCCCAACCGGACATTACTCAATTGCACATAACGCTTCAAAGCCAAAGTTATAGTCATGTGATCTATCTTCTTCTTTAATATCAGATTAAATAATTTAAGAGAAAGAGGTACGCATACAGCAGTCAGCAATATGCCAAAAGTTTCAAAATAATAGGTGCCGCGTACATCGTCTGCAAGAGTGCCAACAGGAAAAAGCTCAAACTCTCCTGCCCCTAACAAAAATGCAGGGAGGACCCAAAAGAAGATATAACTAATATTTAAGTTTCTGACAGCACGTTTTATCTGTTCTTCCATGTTCGTTCAAGAAAAATAATTAATGATTTATACAGTTCCGGTAAATAGAGTCCGATTCACAATACTACGTCCCAAAGTTACTTCGTCAGCATATTCAAGTTCGTCACCGACAGAGATTCCTCGTGCAATCACACTAAGTTTTACATTCATCTTTTCCAATTTACGATAAATATAGAAATTAGTGGTATCACCTTCCATTGTAGTGCTCAATGCCAGAATAACCTCATTGATTCCTCCTTCCGCTACTCGCTGTACCAAGCTTTCAATTTGCAAATCGCTCGGTCCTACCCCATCCATTGGAGAAATAACACCACCCAATACATGATAAATTCCTCGGTATTGTTGCGTTGCTTCCACTGCCATCACATCACGAATATTTTCGACCACACAGACAGTTGAAGCATCCCGCTGAGAGTTACTACAAATCTGACATATTTCTGTATCGGAGATATTATGGCATACTTTGCAATACTTCACTTCACGTTTCAATGTTATAATGGAATTGCCGAAAGCTTCTACAGTAGCTGTATCCTGACGGAGCAGATGCAGCACAAGCCTCATTGCTGTCTTGCGCCCGATACCCGGTAGTTTGGAAAATTCGCCAACTGCCTTTTCCAGCAGTATAGAAGGATATTGTTGATTCATATAAAAAAATGATCGTTCTATCGATTACGGCCGCAAAGATACAGATATTGTTTTTAAATACCTATAAAAAATATTACCTTTGCAGTCGATATGATGATACTTGTCACTATTACATGCTATTTTACGGCATTATTACTAATAGCCCGTATCACCGGATATAAAAGCGATTCAAATGCAGCGTTCTTTAAAGGAGAGAGCAAATCACCTTGGTATGTGGTCTCTTTCGGCATGATCGGCGCTTCTATTTCCGGAGTAACATTTGTATCTGTACCGGGCATGGTACGTGGAATGGACATGACGTATCTACAAACTGTATTCGGATTCTTTTTCGGATATATGGCCGTTGCTCACGTACTCCTTCCTTTGTATTACAGACTGAACCTGACCAGTATTTACGGTTATCTGGAAACACGAATCGGAATACATTCCTATCGCACCGGATCTTTTTTCTTCCTATTATCACGCATGTTAGGAACTGCCGCCAAACTATATCTGGTCTGTCTTATTCTTCATACTTATGTATTCCAAGAATTACATGTACCTTTCTGGGTAATAGCAGTCGGTTCGGTAGCTTTAGTGTGGATATACACTCACAAAAGCGGAATTAAGACAATCGTATGGACAGACACTTTACAGACCTTCTGTTTGATTGCAGCATTACTTTTCATCATCTATTTCACAATTCAGAAACTGGATATTGGTTTCAATGGCATTGTACAGACCATTCGAGAGAGTGAACACAGCCGCATTTTTGTTGTTGATGACTGGATCTCCCGCCAGAACTTCTTCAAACAATTCTTCAGTGGCATCTTCATCGTTATTGTAATGACTGGGTTGGATCAGGACATGATGCAAAAGAATCTTTCCTGCCGAAATTTGCACGAAGCAAAAAAGAATATGTATTGCTACGGTTTTTCTTTCATTCCACTAAATTTTCTATTCCTATGCCTTGGAATTCTGTTATTGGCACTAGCCGGTAAAATGCAGCTGGAACTACCCGCTATGAATGATGATATTCTCCCAATGTTTGCAGCACAAGGATATCTGGGACAAGCGGTATTGGTACTTTTCACGATTGGTATCATAGCAGCAGCGTTCAGTAATTCAGACTCCGCTTTGACAGCAATGACTACAAGTGTTTGCGTAGATCTACTCAATACGGAAAAAGACACTGAAAAAATCGCACGTCGCAAAAGAAAAAGAGTCCATTTGCTACTTTCAGCCCTATTGGCATTTTTTATCTGCCTGGTAGAAATGCTAAATAATAAAAGTGTAATCGATGCTATATATATCATTGCATCCTATACATACGGTCCATTACTCGGAATGTTTGCTTTCGGATTATTCACCCGCAAGCAAACAAATGACCGATTAGTTCCACTTATAGCTATAATTTCACCATTACTTTGTTATGCAGCAGATTGGTGGGTAAACAAAGAATTCGGATATAAATTTGGTTATGAGTTGCTTATGTTGAACGGAGCACTTACCTTTGTAGGGTTGATGGCTTTGTCCACACAAAAAAAGAATCGGCTGAAAATGCCTTGAATAAAGGCGTCTATCGTTTATAATAAAAATGAGTGGAGTTTATCATAAACGTTGAGTGGAGTTTATCATAAACAAAAAAACAGTTAATTAATTGACAAGAAATATGGAAATAACAAATGCAGAATTTGTAATTAGTAACACAGATGTGAAAAAATGTCCGGCAGGAACATTCCCCGAATATGCTTTCATCGGCCGTTCCAACGTTGGCAAATCAAGTCTTATCAATATGCTGACTTCCCGCAAAGGACTAGCAATGACTTCTTCCACTCCTGGAAAAACGATGCTCATCAATCACTTCCTGATAAATAATAGTTGGTATCTGGTAGACCTTCCGGGATACGGCTATGCAAAACGTGGGCAAAAAGGTAAGGAACAGATACAGAAAGTGATCGAAGATTATATTCTGGAACGTGAACAAATGACCAATCTGTTTGTGCTCATAGACAGTCGTCTGGAACCTCAAAAGATAGATTTGGAATTTATGGAATGGTTAGGAGAAAATGGTATTCCTTTTTCTATTGTTTTCACTAAAACAGATAAGTTGAAAGGTGGCCGCCTGAAAATGAATATTAATACCTATCTGCAAGATTTACGGAAACAGTGGGAAGAACTTCCTCCTTATTTTATTTCATCATCAGAGAACCGTACAGGGCGTACAGAAATTCTCGACTATATTGAAACCATTAACAAAGAGATAAATACAAAATAAAAATGAAAAGAAAGTTTTTTTTTGCTGCATTCGTCGCAGCATTTTCAATGGTGGCAAACAACAGCCAAGCCCAGTCTTTAAAAGATCTATTTAACAAGGACAACATTTCTAAGGTAGTAAACGCTGTAACAGGTCAAACCCAAGCTATTGACATGACCGGAACCTGGAGTTATGAAGGTTCCGCAGTAGAATTTGAATCCGAAAACCTGTTAATGCAAGCAGGAGGAGTGGCCGCAGCTTCTGTAGCTGAAAATAAATTGGACGAGCAACTGACCAAAGTTGGTATTAAGGCCGGACAAATGAGTTTTACTTTCAATGCGGACAGTACTTTTACAAGCAAGGTAGGCAAACGTACCATGAATGGAACCTATTCTTATAATGCGGCAACTAAACAGGTATCATTAAAATATTTGAAACTGGTAAATCTGAATGCCAAAGTAAACTGTACTGCAGAATCTATGGAATTACTTTTCAATTCAGATAAACTTTTGAAACTTTTAGCTTTCATTGGTAGCAAAACTAATAGTACTGCACTGAAAACAGTCAGTTCATTAGCTGACAGTTATGATGGTATGATGGTAGGATTCGAGTTAAAAAAATAGTAAAAAAAGTCCATTTAATACAATTTCTCATAACAGAAAATATATTTTAGAGAAAAAATATTATCTTTGTCGCTTGTAATCAAAAAGAAGGAAAAATGAAAAAAATACTTTTTTTAGTGACTTTATTAGTGATGGGAGTTAGTTTAGCATTTGCTGAAAGAGCAGATGGAGGTGCTGCCATTAAGTTTGATAAGACAACACACGACTTCGGAAAATTTTCTGAGAAACAACCAGTAGTGAGTTGTGAATTCAAATTTACTAATATAGGTGACGCTCCTTTAGTGATTCATCAGGCGGTAGCTTCTTGCGGATGCACTGTACCGGAATACACTCAAGAGCCAATTTTACCAGGTAAGTCAGGTACTATCAAGGTGACTTATAACGGAGCAGGTAAATATCCGGGACACTTCAAAAAGTCCATCACTTTACGTACTAATGCTAAAACCGAAATGGTGCGGATTTACATCACTGGTGAAATGGAAGCCAAAGATAAAGGTGATAAAGACACCAAATAAGAAAAAATAGACTAGAAGGAAAAGGAGAATCTTTTGATTCTCCTTTTTTTTTGTTTACTTTGAAGTCTGGAAACATAAACTACTAAAAAATAATATGAAAGAACATCAAGAAGAAGACAAATTCACCGGGTTACCCGAGAATGCGTTCAGAGAATTAAAACCGGGAGAAGTATATAACCCGCTAATGAGTCCATCTAAAAATTATCCGGAAGTTACTTTCTGGTCAGTCTCGTGGGGTATTGCCATGGCAATTCTTTTCTCCGCAGCAGCAGCCTATTTGGGGTTGAAAGTAGGGCAAGTATTTGAGGCTGCTATCCCTATCGCTATTATTGCTGTGGGAGTCTCCGGTGCTGCAAAAAGAAAAAATGCGTTAGGAGAGAATGTAATCATCCAGTCAATTGGAGCTTGCTCCGGAGTTATTGTTGCCGGAGCTATCTTTACGCTCCCCGCTCTCTATATTCTTCAAGCTAAATATCCTGAAATGACTGTTACCTTTATGCAAGTGTTTATCAGTTCATTGTTAGGCGGTGTGTTAGGTATTCTTTTCTTAATTCCGTTTCGGAAATATTTCGTTAGCGATATGCATGGTAAGTATCCCTTTCCGGAAGCCACAGCCACTACACAAGTATTAGTGTCCGGTGAGAAAGAGGGTAGCCAAGCAAAACCTTTATTGATAGCAGGATTGATCGGTGGTTTGTATGACTTTATAGTAGCAACATTCGGTTGGTGGAACGAGAATTTCACAACTCGTGTTTGCGGTTTTGGAGAAATGCTGGCAGAGAAAGCAAAGTTTGTCTTCAAAGTGAATACGGGAGCAGCTGTACTTGGTCTGGGATACATCGTCGGATTAAAATACGCTTCTATTATCTGTGCCGGTTCACTGGCTGTATGGTGGATTATTATTCCCGGAATGTCTGCTATCTGGGGCGATAGTATACTGAATGCATGGAATCCGGAGATTATTTCTACAGTAGGGATGATGAGTCCGGAAGAGATCTTCAAATATTATGCAAAAAGTATTGGTATTGGTGGTATCGCTATGGCAGGTGTCATAGGTATTATTCGTTCATGGGGAATTATTAAAAGTGCTGTTGGACTTGCTGCAAAAGAGATGGGTGGCAAAGGTAATGTAGAAAAGAGCATTGTCCGTACACAGCGTGACCTTTCAATGAAGATTATTGCTATCGGCTCTATCATAACATTGATTTTAGTTGTATTATTCTTCTATTTTGATGTGATGCAAGGCAATTTGGTACATACATTAGTAGCTATCGTTCTGGTAGCCGGTATTTCTTTCTTATTCACAACAGTTGCAGCAAATGCAATTGCCATTGTAGGAACGAATCCGGTATCAGGAATGACATTAATGACACTGATTCTGGCTTCTGTTGTGATGGTATCGGTAGGATTAAAAGGCCCTTCCGGAATGGTTGCTTCTCTTGTAATGGGTGGTGTAGTTTGTACTGCATTATCTATGGCAGGAGGTTTTATTACTGATTTAAAAATAGGTTATTGGTTGGGAAGTACACCTGCCAAACAGGAAACTTGGAAATTCCTCGGAACGATTGTATCTGCTGCAACGGTAGGTGGTGTAATGATTATCCTGAACAAAACTTATGGATTTACTAGCGGTGCATTAGCAGCTCCCCAAGCAAATGCAATGGCAGCCGTTATCGAACCGTTGATGAGTGGTGTAGGTGCGCCATGGCTGCTTTACGGGATTGGTGCCGTTTTAGCAATTATTCTGACTCTTTGTAAAATTCCTGCATTAGCATTCGCATTGGGTATGTTTATTCCTTTAGAATTAAATGTGCCTTTGGTTGTTGGTGGAGCCATCAACTGGTATGTTACCTCTCGTAGTAAGGATACAGCATTGAACACAGAAAGAGGTGAAAAAGGAACTTTGCTGGCTTCCGGGTTCATTGCCGGTGGTGCATTGATGGGAGTAGTCAGTGCTGCTATGCGTTTTGGCGGAATTAATCTGGTAAATGAAGCTTGGTTGAACAATACCTGGTCAGAAGTGTTGGCATTAGGAGCCTATGCTCTGTTAATCCTTTATTTCATTAAAGCTTCAATGAAAGTAAAATAACATGAAGAGATTTTTATTCTTCATAATGTCATTTATGAGTGTAATAACATTCGCACAACAGCCCGTCGAGCTACCTTTGTGGCCCGACGGTGCTCCCAATACTAACGGGCTGACCGGGGAGGAACAAGAGTTGTCTCCTAACCGAGTCAGTAACGTAACACAGCCAACGATCACAGTTTATCGTGCAGAACAGCCTAATGGAATGGCTATTATTATGTGTCCCGGAGGTGGTTACAGTCTTTTGGCCACAGATCATGAAGGACATGACATGGCTCCCTGGTTCTGCGGACAAGGTATTACTTATATCGTACTGAAATACCGAATGCCCAATACGTATAGTGAAGTTCCTTTATCCGATGCAGAGCAAGCTATGCGTATGGTAAGGCAGCACGCTGAGGAGTGGAATATTTCTCCTAATAAGATAGGCATTATGGGAGCTTCTGCAGGAGGTCATCTCGCTTCTACCCTTGCTACCCACTATAACTCAGATACACGTCCTGACTTTCAGATATTACTTTATCCGGTAATTACGATGTTAGAAAATACTCATGGTGGATCGCGCGACCAGTTGTTAGGTAAAAATCCAATCCGAGAACAAATACAAAAATACTCAAACGAATTGCAAGTAACTTCTGATACTCCACAGGCATTTATTGTCCTTTCTTCAGATGACGATGGGGTACCTCCTTCTAACGGAGTAAACTACTATCTTGCTTTACAGAAAAACAAGGTCCCTGCAACCCTTCATATTTATCCGACCGGAGGACATGGATGGGGCTACCGGGATAGTTTTACCTACAAACAACAATGGACTCAGGAATTAGAAAAATGGCTACGAGACGGAGTTGTTTTTTCTGAAGATGTGGAACCAATGCTGAGAATAGGTAAATCGTATCTTAATACTAAATATGTAGCTAATACTTTGGATGAAGATCAGGAAGAAAAGCTGATCATCCAACCCAAAACAGTAGATTGTGTTACTTTCGTAGAATATGTGTTGGCACAAGCACTCGGTTCCTCCTTTACCGAGAACTTACAGAACATACGATATAGGGACGGCATTATTAACGGATATCCTTCCCGGTTACATTATACTTCTGATTGGATAGACAACGGTGTTCGGCATGGTTTCTTGCAAGATATTACAGCCGAAAATAGTACATATACCACCAAACTAGACCTTTCGTATATGTCTACCCATCCGAAACTGTATAAACAATTAGCCAATTCACCAGAGAATGTAAAACGAATAGCTGAATGTGAAAAAGTACTGACTGGGAAAAAAGTGCATACCTTACCAAAGAATAAATTACCTGATACGGGGTTGACTTGGATTGAGAATGGAGATATCATCGCAATCACTACCAGTTTACCTGGATTGGATATAGCTCATGTTGGAATAGCATATTATATTGATGACAATCTTCATCTTCTGCACGCATCTTCTTCATTAGGAAAAGTAGTGATCAGCGAAGAGCCTCTCAGACATATGCTTGACAATTATAAATCATGGACAGGAATACGTGTTGTCCGGATGTCTCACCCTAAAAATAATCAATTATGAAAAGAGTAAAACATTTCTTTCTTGCTTTTTCTCTACTACTACCGACTCTATCAGGAGCACAAGGAGTAGCAAATGCTACTTTTCTGGAATTAACTCCGGATGCTCAATCAGCAGGTATGGCAGGCACAGGACTAGCCATCACTGATAATGGAAGTACGGCTATCTTTCATAATGCTTCCACCATCGCTTTCTCACAAGACGTCATGGGTGCCAGTTATTCATACGCTGATATCAATAAAGATTATGCACTACACAGCGCATCCCTATTCTACCGAATCGGTCGGGAAGGGAAACATGGTTTTACACTTGGTTTTCGTCATTACAAACAACCGAGTTTCTATGTAAATGACGAAAAAGAAAATGATATCATAAACTTTAATCCTCATGCCTGGAGTCTGGAAGCAGGATATTTCAGAAGCATGACACAGAATCTTGCTCTTTCATTGACTTTCAGATATTTGCAGACAAAAGCTTATCCAAATACTGATAGTAAAGGAACTGTTTGTCTGGACTTAGGAGCTACCTATCATCAAAATATGTCTATTCTGGATGAGATGGCATCCTGGTCTATCGGATTTCAAGCGGCCAATCTGGGTAGAAAGCTCGATGGACAGAAATTACCCGCCCGATTAGGATTAGGAGGATCCATTGATCTTCCATTCAGTATGGAAAATCGCCTACAAGTAGCGTTGGATCTCAATTATCTTCTCCCCTCCGATTACCGTCATCTTCAAGCTGGCATCGGAGCTGAATACAATTTCCTGAAGTACGGAGTAGTCCGCGCCGGATATCATTTTGGAGATAAAGACAAAGGAGTAGGCAACTATGGTACTTTAGGTTGTGGAATTAACTTCTGGCCCATTCGCGCAGACTTCTCTTATGCACTGGCTGATAAAGACAACTTCATGCATAAGACTTGGCAAATTAGCCTAGGAGTAGTTTTCTAAGCTCATCCTCAAGACGTTGCTTCACTTCGTCCATTGACACATCCTGTTTCAATTCCTGGCGAAGAGAAGTAACGCCTTTATCTATAAATCCACAAGGATGGATATAACTGAAATATCGCAAATCCGTATTCACATTCAAAGCCAATCCATGCATCGTGACAAAATGACTACTGCGTACTCCTATCGCACAAATCTTACGGGCACGAGATGTTTCACCTTCCAGCCAGACTCCTGTCGCTTTTTCCAGCCGTCCCGCTTCGATACCATAGGAAGTACAGACCCGTATCACTGCTTCTTCAAGTAAATGTACATACTCCTTTAATCCAAGTTGAAAATCTTCCAGATTCAGAATCGGATAACATACTAATTGTCCCGGACCATGATAAGTAATATCTCCTCCCCTGTCGATATGATAAAGGGTTGCATTAATGGCTTTGAGTTGTTCGTCACTCAACAACATATTATTTTCTTTTCCGCTACGCCCCAACGTATAGACATGAGGATGTTCACACATAATGATCCTGTTTACATACGGTTCTCCCTGTGCTTTCGCATGAACGAGAGCATCAAACCATTCCGTTTGCCGCTGCCATGCGTCGGCATAAGGTATCAAGTTCCAATATACAAAAGATGTTTTCATAAAAACAAAGATAAAAAATAAAAAGAAAATGTGTACATTTGTCGAACTAAATAAAAACAACCGACCTTATGAAAATGGATTTTCCTCAGGTTGATTTACCTCTTGAGGTTCTAGCCTGGACAGATGTCACTGAAGATATTCTTAACATTTATAAGCAATCATGCCGACTGCAAGCCTGTATTGTAGCTATTTGTACCGAGGGATACATGAAAGCCTCTATCAATTTGCTGGACTATGAGATTCGTCCCAATGATTTGATCACATTACTTCCAGGAACGATTATACAGTTCAAAGAAAAAACAGAAAAGGTACGTTTGTGCTTTGCCGGATTCTCTTCGACTTGTGCCGGGCGCATTAATCTGATAAAAGCTATCGGGGATGCTTATCCAAAATTATTGGAATTACCTGTAGTTCCCCTTTCCGAAGATATTTCTAAATATTTAAAAGAATATTTCACCCTATTATCTCATGTCAGTTGCGATGATTCTTTTGATATGGATCCGGAATTGTCAGAGATTTCTCTTCAGGCGATTCTGACAAGCGTCAGACTCATATACCGAAAACTAATTGTAAAGAATGACAGTTCAAATCGCAAAAAAGAAATTTGCCGAGAATTGATACAATCAATTACAGAGCACTATAAGGAGGAACGTCGTGCACAATTTTATGCAGATCAACTTGGCATTTCTCTCCAACATCTTAGTACCACCGTTAGGCAAGTAACTGGCAAAAGTGTGCTTGACACCATTGCTTATATCATTATCATGGATGCTAAAGCAAAATTGAAGGGTACTAATATGACTATTCAGGAAATAGCGTATTCTCTGAACTTTCCCAGTGCAACCTTTTTTGGCAAATATTTCAGACGATATGTGGGAATGACACCTGTAGAATTTAGAAATGGATAAAATAGATAATATCTTTGATTGTCTTATCATTCTGTCATCCAGAACGAAGTGAAGGACCCCTTCTTTCACTCATACAAAAGTAGATTCTTCGCTGCGTTCAGAATGGCAGAGCGAGATGATAACAATCAACAATAAGGTAATTTATTGATATTCCCTTTTGAGACATCCATTATTATTTTCTTCCCAGACTCAGAGAATTGAGTACCACACTTACACTGGAAAATGCCATAGCAGCACTTGCCAACATTGGATTCAATAATAAACCATTGAGTGGAAATAAGACTCCGGCAGCAATAGGAATACCAATCAGATTATAAATAAATGCCCAGAAAAGATTCTGATGAATCAGTCTTACGGTCTGTTTTGATAATTCAAAAGCTTTAGGAAGTAACAACAGATCGGATGTCATCAAGGTTACCATTGCCACATCCATTGCAATATCTGTTCCTTTTCCCATCGCAATGCTGACATCGGCCAAAGCCAATGCTTGTGAGTCATTAATTCCGTCACCAACCATAGCTACCTTTTTCCCTTGTAATTGTAGTTCACGAACAAACTCAGCTTTATCATCCGGCAAAGCATCGGCAACAAAGCGTTCAATACCCAACCGGGAAGAAACAGCCAACGCAGTACGCTGTCCGTCACCTGTTAGCATACAAATATCAATACCCAGACGCTTCAGTTCTCTTACAGCTTCCGCAGAAGTCGCCTTCACAGGATCAGAGACAGCAATAATGGCCAATAATTCACTTCCCCGACCAAAATAAATAATACCTTGACCATCGGACTCATATTGCACCAACATATCAGCCATGATATCTATTACTATTGCATTGAAGTCTTTCAGTAATTTATGGCTTCCAACCCAATAAGTATATCCTTCATAAGAAACTTTTATTCCTTTTCCGGTAATACTTTCGAAACTATCTAAAGTGACAGGCTTGATATTTTCTTCTTGTAGAGCTGCTACAATAGCACCTGCAAGTGGATGTTCAGATTTCATTTCCGCTGCCAACAATACATCTTTGAAATGTATTTCCTGTGGTTGCGCCCACAACCATCCAGTAGCAGTAGGATGACCTTCGGTCAATGTTCCCGTTTTATCAAGTACGATTACATCCACTTTTCTCATTTGCTCCAAAGCAACAGCATCTTTTATAAGAATATGCTGGCTGGCAGCTTTACCAATTCCGACCATTAATGCAGTAGGAGTAGCAAGTCCCAGAGCACAAGGACAAGCAATCACAAGTACAGATACGGCAGAAAGAATTCCATAGGAGATATATTCATTACCGCCAATCACAATCCATAATATAAATGTCAGAATAGCAATAACTAGTACGACAGGGACAAAAATACCCGTAATACGATCTACAATACGTTGTACGGGGGCTTTACTGCCCTGAGCTTCCTGTACCATACGGATGATACGTGCAAGCACAGTTTCAGTTCCAACCTGTGCAGCACGAATAATGAATGAACCACGTTGATTTATTGTTCCGGCTAGTACCTTATCTCCTTTTTTCTTTTCCACAGGAACCGGTTCACCACTGATCATGCTTTCGTCTACATAAGAATCACCTTCAGAAAGCTGGCCGTCTACAGGAATCTGCTCTCCTGGACGAACGACCACCAGATCTCCGACTTGCAATTGTTCTATCAGAATTTCTTCTTCCACTCCATTCCTTAAAACGCGGGCAATCTTCGGCTGCATTCCCATTAGTTTACGAATAGCAGTCGATGTATTCCCTTTAGCGCGTTCTTCCATCAGCTTTCCTGTCAGTACAAAAGCGATAATCACAGCAGAAGCTTCGTAATAGACATGCGGCTCCAATCCACGAGCATACCAGAACTCGGGGAAGAATGTATTGAATACACTGAATAAAAAAGCAATGGATGTACTCAGTGCTACTAGTGTATCCATGTTACTACGTCCTAACTTTGCCTGTTTCCATGCACCGGTGAAAAAAGAACCTCCGAAAAGGATCATTACCGGAATAGTAAGTACTAACTGAATCTCACTTGAATAAGGCATATGCATCAGCACCATAGAAAACAAAAGCAATGGAACAACCAGTATCCAAGCTCCAATAACTTTTCGTTTCAAACGAAGATAACGCTTATGCTGTTCCTCTTCCTGACGTTCTTCTTTATGTGCTTCTTCAATAATTAAATCGTATCCGGCAGCAAGCACTGCAGCACGAATCTCTCCGGGAGTCAATTGCCCGCTCTCATAGGATACGGTTAATGTATTCGTTGCAAAATTGACCGAAGCTTCTACAACTCCGGTCAGTTTCTTAACTGTTTTTTCGACATTATTAGCGCACCCTGCACAGTGCATATTCAACACAGGGAACGATTTCTTTACTATATTACCCATACAATCTATATTTAACCTCTCCCCTTCCTTCACCAAAAAGGAATTGAGAAGAGGCTGTTCTTTTATTTATAAACAAGCAGATACGGGTCTTTGTTCGATTACTTCTTATCTGCTTTCTTATCTTCCTTCTTTGTTTCTTTTACAAATTCCGCTTCATATTCGAACTTCTTAAAACCAGCCTGCAAGTTCTTTACATTCGTCTTTTCAGCATCATAAGTGATGGTTACCGTTTTTGTCTTCAGCTCGGTAGCCAGTTCTTTTACACCCTTTTCGAAGCGTATGTTGTTTTTCACTTTCCGTTCACAATTTTCACAGTGCATCTGAGATACTTTGAATACTGCTATACGGATATCTTTTGCCATTACGGCTGTTACACCTAAAAGAGCTACGATACATGTAGCCATCCATCTTTTTGTTTTCATTGTCTTTCTCTTATTCGTTTAAATATTATATAATTATCAATTTCTTGCCAAATTAAATCGTACTCCGATATAAGCTTTTGCTCCATGTACAGGTCCCCATATCATCGTTGAATCGAAATTATCTCCCCAAGGATTCGAAGCATCTATTATAGGATTCTTCTGCTTAAAATTAGTAAGGTTCTCCCCTCCTACATAGATAGACCAACGACGAAAATAACGGGTTATCTGTGCACTCACTTGTTCGAAACTACCATAGCGGCGCTCCCAGGACAGTCTTCCATCCGTCAATTCATAAGGGGACGGCATTCTGCCACTACCATTAAGCTGAAGCGTAGCATCAAATTGCCAAATTCCCATTGGAGTCTGGTAGGAAGCAGTCAATAGCCCCTTATACTTACTCGTCAGAGGCTTTTCCATCCGCTGACCTTTATAGGTAGTTTGTACATCTGTCAATCGATAAGCCCCAGTCAGTGTAAATCCTTTGAAAAAAGGATAGCTCGCTTCTATCTGGAATACATGAGAATAGGAACGTCCATCCAAATTATAAAAAGAGACTTCATGCGGATTACTATCCATGTCCACAATTACTTGTTTCAGAAAGTTTGTGTAATAATATTCTGCATTGACATTCAATGTCTTTCCAAAGATTGGAATATAAGTAGCTACGCTGGCCCCATAGTTCCATGCTTCCTCCATATCCAGATTTTGGGCTATCGCAACTTTTCGACTACTAGAGAGTAAGTAATTGTTTTCAGCTAAAACATGATTTGTCCGATAACCTTTTCCGGCTGAAAGGCGAAAATGAACATATTCATTCGGATTATATTTAAGGTGTGCACGCGGAGTCATAAAAAATCCATGCTCGCTACTGTAATCTCCACGCAAACCTGCCATAAACATCCACTGGTCATTCAGATTTAGTGTATATTGCACATAAGCTCCGGGCACAGCTTCTTTATCAAAAGCTTTACGCAAGAGCCCTTCTGCATCATTTTCCAAACGGTAATGTTGATCGAATGCATCATAATTAAAACTCAATCCTGCAGAAATACTATTCTGCTTATTTAATTCCGTCTCAAACATTAATGAAGCATACAGATTGGTCTGGTCCACATTATAAAGTTTCTTTCCATATAATGCATCTTGATTATGCCAGGTAGCAGATAAAATCAACGCTAAATTAGTGTTTTTCTCTTTATTAAAAATATAAGCATTTTTGGTAAAAAGCTCATAACGCTCCGTATCAATGCCGACTTTATATAAGTCTGAAGCTAACATATTTCCATGATGAGTTTGTCCACTGTTACGACTTTCGGATAATGCCTTAAATCCCGCCTGGAAAACATAATGGTCACCCATGTATGCCCAACGGTTCCATATATTATATTGTTCCACTTGCGGAATATCCACAAAACCATCATTATTGCCATCATGCGCTTTAGTCTCATTTTCGTAATGTGCCAATAGAGAGGTACTCCAACGTTTGGAAACCTTTAGAGTAGCATCTGCATTCGCTTCATAACGGTTGGTAGAACTCGCAAAAAGATTGGCAAATACCCAATCAGCTTCCGGCAATTGCGGTTTCTTAAACTCTACATTAATTTGCCCGGTAATGGCTTCATAACCATTTTTTACGGAAGAGGTTCCTTTTGAGACCTGTATACTTTGCATCCAAGGCCCGGGAACATATCCTAATCTATAAGGAGAAGCAGCTCCGCGATAGTTCGGAATATTCTCTGTAAGCATTTGTACGTAGGTACCGGACAAGCCTAAAAGTTTTATCTGCTTTGCTCCTGTCGCTGCATCCGAGTAGCTAACATCCACTGAAGGATTCGTTACAAAACTTTCTCCCAGATTACAACAAGCTGCTCTGCTCAATTCCGCACTAGTTATGATATCTTCATTAAGAACACTATTACGTATCTTCATTGTTCCCATTTTGCGTCTAACGACACTGATTTCATTTAGTTCTACTCCATCTTGAAGTACAATATCCAACTCATCATTCTTACCGCTAACATGAATCGTATCATTCCGGAAACCAATAAAACTTACCACCAACATATGTTCTTTTGCTGGTTTATAAATAGAAAAGCTACCATCTTCTTTTGTGGTTACACCTTGTCCTGTAGTCAACCAAAAAATATTTGCTCCAGGAACCGGTTCTCCAGTATTATCTTTTACTATTCCTCGCACTTGCGCACAGATATTGAATGCTAACAGCGAGAATAAACTTAATATTATATATTTCATTTATTTTATTTTCGAGATACAAAAATAGATTACTTCTAATGCAACCAAGTTGCATTACTTTATTCTTAGTCTAATTGACCAAAAGTAAAACACAGATTAACGCCGAATCCATTCAGGAATCCACGTCAGAAAAATATAAGATGTAAGCTAAATGATAAGTACAGAATGTAGTGCCAACCTCTGTCGAGGACAGCCATGTGGCGGATCCCAAAAACGAGAATAGACCTCCGAATAGTCCATACATATCGAAGCCATCCATTCATTTATCTGTCCATAAAATAATGCAATCACCGGAACAGAAACTGTCATCTCGGAAGTGTGCTTCATCAAATCAATCTTGTAGATAGTAGCTGTACAGCCTTCTTCCTTACAATCTTTCTTTGAATCACAAGAATGAACTTTTCGGCATTTAGAACAACCATCCATACAACAGTTCTGTGCACTCTCACAACGAACACAGCAATAATGCATAATAGACACCCCTACTCCTGAATAAATTATCAGAAGAGAAAGAAACATTACTGTTATGTAAGATAGTTTTTTCATTATGGGAACAAAGATAGTCATAAAAATAGAGAGCCCTATATTTTTAACAATAATAATGAGAAAGATCGATATGCCGTTCGAAATACCTAATATTTTTCCTTTTTTATTCGTCGGATTCGGTAAATTCATTTATATTTGTCGATAAGGAAAGAGACAACAAATATAGAATTTATAGTAAAAACGAATATGAAAAAACAATATGTCAGCCTGCTTGCGATTATCCTTTCGGCTAGCGGCTTTTTGTTTTCTTGTCATGACAAGATGAACAAAAATACAGGAGCATTAAAATTCGATAGTATTCAGGTAAACGAAACTGTACATCTCTTTAATGATACAGCTAAACCTGCATGTAACATAGTTGTTAATTTCACTTATGCTGTCAAGTCATCAGATCCGGTTTTAAAAGACAGCATCAACTCCTATTTCATTTCTACTTTCTTCAGTGATAAATACATTGGAGAACAACCTAAGAAAATCGTGAAAGAATATACAGACGAATATATCAACACATATCTTCACGACCAAGAACCGATGTATCTGGAAAGTGAAAAAAACAAAGATGACGAATCGGCAATAGGATCATGGTATTCTTTCTATAAAAGTCTTGAAAGTCGTGTACAACTTTATGAGAAAGACCTTCTCGTTTACCGTATTGACTATAACGAATACACCGGAGGGGCTCATGGTATGTACATGACTACTTATCTAAATATGGACCTTACCTTAATGCGTCCGCTTCGTCTGGACGATCTTTTCGTTGGAGACTACAAAGATGCGCTGACTGACCTGATTTGGAATCAATTAATGGCCGAAAACAATGTAACGACCCATGAAGCTCTAGAAGACTTAGGATATGCTTCTACCGGAGACATTACCCCTATAGAAAACTTTTATCTGAGTAAGGATGGTATTACCTTCTACTATAATATATATGATATCACACCGTACTCCATGGGACCGGTCAAAGTAACGATCCCTTTCTCCATGATGGAGCACTTGTTAGGTAGCAATCCGATTCTAGGAGATTTGAAAGGCTAAAAAGTCATAATCGATAAATTATAATTCAAAACAAGAAAGTGGAAATCATTCTTAAATATTTTCCGAATCTCACGGAAGAGCAGTTCAAACAGTTTGCCGCTCTATACGACCTCTATATTGATTGGAATTCTAAAATCAATGTGATCTCTCGCAAAGATATCGAGAACTTATATGAGCATCATGTACTTCATTCATTAGGTATCGCCAAAGTGATCAAATTCCATCCCGGCACTAGTGTCATGGATCTCGGTACCGGGGGAGGTTTCCCGGGCATTCCTTTGGCAATTCTATTTCCTGAGGTAAAATTTCATATGGTAGACAGTATTGGTAAAAAAGTACGTGTAGCAACAGAAATAGCCAATGCTATCGGATTGAAAAATGTCACTTTCCGTCATGCGCGTGCCGAAGAGGAAAAACAACAGTTTGATTTTGTTGTAAGTCGTGCCGTTATGCCTTTGGCTGATTTAATAAAAATCATAAAAAAAAATATATCCCCCAAACAACAGAACGCTTTGCCTAACGGATTAATCTGCCTTAAAGGCGGCGAGCTGGAACATGAAACAACGCCATTCAAGCATAAAGTCGTGATGAGCAACCTCAGTGACAATTTTGAAGAAGAATTCTTTAAAACCAAAAAGGTAGTGTATGTCCCACTTTAAAGAGAAATCATTATTAAAACCATGAAAATAAAGAGATTTGAATTTAATATGTTTCCTGTAAACTGTTATGTTATATGGGACGAGACTAAAGAAGCCGTGGTTATTGATCCCGGTTGCTTTTATGATGAAGAGAGACAGACTTTAAAGAACTTTATCCTTACCAATAATCTGAATGTAAAGCATTTGCTCAACACTCACCTACACTTGGACCATATTTTCGGCAATCCGTTTATGCTGAAAGAGTTCGGGCTGTCGGCAGAAGCTAATAAAGCGGATGAGTATTGGATTGACGAAGCTCCGAAACAAAGCCGTATGTTTGGTTTCCAATTACAAGAAGAACCTGTTCCATTAGGTAAATACCTTCATGATGGAGATATCATAACTTTCGGGAATACAAAACTGGAAGCCATTCATGTACCAGGTCATTCCCCAGGAAGTTTGGTTTATTATTGCAAAGAAGATAATTGTATGTTTTCAGGAGACGTATTATTTCAGGGAAGTATCGGTCGTGCTGACCTCACAGGCGGAAACTTTGACGAACTAATAGAGCATATTTGCAGCCGTTTGTTCGTACTTCCCAATGAAACAGTTGTTTATCCGGGACACGGTGCGCCCACAACTATCGGCATGGAGAAAGCTGAGAATCCATTTTTTAGGTAAAATGCTTCTGAAGCTACCTGATAATAGTAATAATCAGAAAATGAAAAAGCATGGAGCTGACTAAAAAGATAGAATCATTTATCTTCCTTACTATAAATATCTATAGGAAATACAAACAATGAATATTCAGACTTTTTAGTCAACTCCCCAAAAATAAGACTTTAAATTAATACATGTATGGACAATACAGAAACATCCAGAAATTCCTTCTCCTTTGTCGGAGAAAACTGGGGAACAACTTTTGCTAGCCGTCATATCGGTATCAATGAAGAAGATATCACTGTGATGCTTCGTAAAATTGGTGTGAATTCATTAGACGAATTGATTGACCAAATAATTCCTGCCAATATCCGACTAAAAACACCATTAGCATTGACACCTCCACTTACGGAGTATGAATTCAGCCGCCACATTTCAGAGCTTGCAAACAAAAATAAATTATATGCTACCTATATCGGTATGGGATGGTATAATACCATCACTCCTGCCGTAATCCAACGAAATGTATTTGAAAATCCTGTATGGTACACATCCTATACTCCTTATCAAACGGAAGTATCACAAGGACGATTGGAAGCACTGATGAATTTTCAGACAGCAATCTGTGACCTCACAGCCATGCCACTAGCCAACTGCTCGTTACTGGACGAAGCGACTGCTGCTGCCGAAGCTGTCAGCATGATGTATTCCTTGCGATCACGTGCACAGCAAAAAACAGGTGCAAATGTCGTTTTTGTCGATGAAAATATCTTTCCGCAAACATTGGCAGTAATGACCACGCGTGCCATTCCCCAAGGGATTGAGTTACGAGTTGGGAAATATAAAGAATTCGAACCGACACCGGAAGTTTTCGCTTGTATATTGCAATATCCCAATTCTAATGGAAACGTAGAAGACTACGCTGCATTTACTGAAAAAGCGCATACCGCGGAATGTAAAGTTGCCATTGCAGCAGATATTCTCAGCCTTGCTTTATTGACTCCTCCGGGAGAATGGGGGGCAGATATCGTATTTGGAACCACACAACGTCTTGGAACACCAATGTTCTATGGAGGTCCTTCAGCTGCTTATTTTGCTACACGCGACGAGTATAAACGAAATATGCCGGGACGAATCATCGGATGGTCTAAAGATAAATACGGAAAACTCTGTTATCGCATGGCTTTACAAACCCGCGAACAGCATATTAAACGTGAAAAGGCAACCTCAAATATCTGCACAGCACAAGCTTTACTGGCTACGATGGCAGGTTTCTATGCAGTTTATCATGGGCAAGAGGGTATCCGAACGATTGCATCACGTATCCATAGTATCACTGTTTTGCTCGAAAAACAACTGAAAAAACTTGGTTATACACAAGTCAATGCAAACTACTTTGATACTCTTCGTTTCGAACTCCCTGAACAAACTTCCGCTCAACAGATACGTACTATTGCACTAAGCAAAGAAGTCAATCTACGTTACTATGACAACGGAAATGTCGGCTTCAGCATTGACGAAACTACAGATATTGCTGCTACCAACGTATTACTTTCCATTTTTGCCATCGCTGCCGGGAAAGACTATCAGAAAATAGAAGAAATTCCCGAAAAATGGAATATTGACAAGTCACTAAAACGTTCATCATCTTTTCTGACGCATGAGGTATTCTGCAAATATCACACAGAAACAGAAATGATGCGATATATCAAACGTCTGGATCGGAAAGATATATCACTCGTACAATCCATGATTTCACTAGGATCGTGTACAATGAAATTGAATGCAGCAGCAGAAATGCTACCTCTGAGTTGTCCGGAATTTATGAGTATGCATCCGTTCGTTCCCGAAGAACAAGCAGAAGGCTATCGTGAATTAATCAATAATCTTAGTAATGATTTAAAAATTATCACTGGATTTGCAGGAGTAAGTCTACAACCTAATTCAGGTGCCGCGGGAGAATATGCAGGCCTTCGTGTTATCCGTGCCTATCTCGAAAGTATCGGTCAGGGACATCGTAACAAAATATTAATTCCTGCTTCAGCTCATGGAACAAATCCGGCTTCTGCTGTTCAGGCAGGTTTCGATACAGTTATCTGTGCATGTGATGAACATGGAAATGTGGACATGAATGACCTTCGTGCAAAAGCAGGAGAAAACAAAGGCGAGTTGGCTGCACTAATGATTACTTATCCCTCTACACATGGTATCTTTGAAACAGAAATAAAAGAAATCTGTGATATTATCCATAGCTGTGGTGCACAAGTCTATATGGATGGTGCAAACATGAATGCACAAGTCGGACTTACAAATCCGGGATTTATCGGTGCAGACGTTTGTCACTTAAATCTACACAAAACATTCGCTTCACCTCACGGTGGAGGAGGTCCAGGGGTAGGTCCTATTTGTGTAGCTAAACATTTAGTTCCTTTCCTCCCTGGACATAGCATTTTCGGTAATTCTCAAAATCAGGTATCTTCTGCTCCGTTCGGTAGTGCAGGTATTTTGCCTATTACTTATGGATATATTCGAATGATGGGAACGCAAGGTCTTACTCAAGCTACCAAGATAGCTATTTTGAATGCTAATTATCTGGCTGCTTGTCTAAAAGACACTTATGGAATAGTTTATCGGGGGGCTAATGGTTTCGTAGGTCATGAAATGATTCTGGAATGTCGCAAACTGTACGAAGAAACCAGAATATCAGAGAATGATATTGCCAAACGTCTCATGGATTACGGTTACCACGCACCTACCCTATCCTTCCCTGTTCATGGTACATTGATGATTGAACCGACTGAAAGTGAGAGTCTTTCTGAACTGGACAATTTCGTGAATGTAATGCTCACTATCTGGAAGGAAATCCAAGAAGTGAAAGATGGCGAAGCAAACAAAAACGACAATGTATTGGTGAATGCTCCTCATCCGGAATATGAAGTAGTCAGTGATCATTGGGAACACTGCTATTCACGGGAAAAGGCAGCATATCCGATTGAAAGCGTACGTGAAAATAAATTTTGGGTAAATGTAGCCCGGGTAGATAATACACTGGGAGACCGCAAGTTATTAGCAACACGTTACGGATCATTCGAATAGATTTTCTATCTATCAACAAAACAAAAGAACTGTTCCAAACAGATACTTTCTGTTATAACTAATAAAGTGCACCTTAAAAGTAGATAAACAAACTTATAAGGTGCACTTTACATAAGCCCTGGGATTACATTGACTGATCCCAAGACTTATGTTTTTTCATCCCAGATCTTTTTAGAATTCATTCCTGAACTCATGGATGTTCATCCCAGAGGTTATTGAAGTTATGCAGGAATCTCTTATTTTACAATCGTCACCGTTCCGACTTTTACTGTCTTTTCTTTCTTCGGTATCTGCGGATCGGCAAATCCCAATGCAACACAACCGTATACCTTATGATTTTCAGGAACACCTAATGAGGTAATAAATTCCCGCACTTCCGGATCATCGCAAGTTGTTCCAAGTTGATTAATCCAGCAAGAACCAATACCCAAGGAAGTAGCGGCCAAAAACATATTTTCAATAGCACAAGCACAATCCATACCAGCCCACCATTGAGTAGATTCGTTAGATACAATCACTAAAGTTGGCGCATGATAATAACAACAATAGCTTTGATTATGTCCACGTTCCTGCATACGTTGGTCATCACTTTTGGCAAATGCCCCTTTGATGCAGTTATTCAATTCAGTCAGTTTATCAGCGTTTTGAATAGCAGTAAAATGCCATGATTCATAATGCATTCCGTTTGGAGCATATGTAGCTGCTTCCAAAATAGTTTGCAAATCCTCGTAAGATATTTGCTGATCTGTATAAGCTCGCACACTACGACGTGCTTTAATATTTTCTAAAACTTCATTTGTCTTCATACTCCTTATCTCATTTCATTTCTGTACAAACTGTTTTTACTTCTCCTGATACTTCCGGTTCCATTACAATATAATTCAAGTCCATTCTCATACGAATAATCCAGATAACACAATTATATACAAAACCAGTTTTTTCCCTATGATTTATTCAGTTACACTTATCGTTTCGTCAACCCAATCTTAACATTCAACTTGAAATAATACGTACCATTCTCTTTTTCCAGGAAGCCGTATTTATCTTTATCCAACGATCCTTTCTCCAAACGTGAATTCCGGAAAAGAAAATCTTCCATCACCTGTTTTTCTGATTTATGATAACATAGCACATTGCCACCTCCATCCATTAGTAATATCCCTTCTACAGCAGAATCCTGCCCGTTATATATTTTTGCAGGACGCATCCCCAACGCCAATGCCATAAGGAACTGCTTTATCTTAAACTCATAAAAACAATGTTTATTTATCAATTCATTTTTTATCTTTAAAGGATTGATTTGCTTAATAAGCTCAGTTAATTCACTGATACGAGTCACATCATCTAAGTGCATAATACGTACCATTTCAGCCAACACTCGTGGAAAATGTAAATCAATCATCGACAAATTACTACGAAATATCCGATCGGCTACATCCGAATATTTAAGCACACCACCCAAACGTTCAATCATCATGATTCGCTCAGCCACCTCAGTCGGCGATTCCGGTAATGCATTAATCTTATTTACTGTGGGGGTAGCAAATTTGATTCCACTCTGTTCCAACTTCAAGTTTGCTGCACGTCCCCCATCTAGCAACGGATTCATAACACTCAACCGCGAGCGTACATTAAATCCGCTCAGAGGTGCTTCAGGATGCCAGAAAGCAATAGAAAAATCTGTGCGGTCTTCCGTCTTCGCCTCCAAATCAAAGATAGCCACTTCATCCAGAAACTCTTCCACCCCGTCAGGAGAAGTTACTTCATTCTCCGATGAACTCTTTACGGCCTGTAATATCAAATCTGCTACTATACTAAAATCTTCACGAGGTATAGATTTTGTACTGTTATCGCTTTCGATACGAATATCTTCTTTTTCTATATAATAACGACGTGTACCATCATGTTCTTCTCGCTGAATCATAGCGATAGGCCAACATACACCTCCTTTTTTCACATCAACTGTACCTAATGCTACTTTTCCGTCAGCAAGTAAACGGAAGAAGGTTACTAGTTCACACCATTCTCTTTTTGTTGCTTCAAATGCCATATATTTCTGTTCTCATTTTTTATCCATAATACGTGCTGTTTCCACCTTTTCCAACCTTGCACGCAACTTTGACATCATCGAACGACGGATTCTCAACGTCATACTGCAATCCATATCATAGGTTTGACTGATAATCTCCGGTTCTTCTTCTTTCACGATACGCATGATGTCATTCATAAAAGGATATTCAAACATTACCGTTACTTCTTCATCAACTGTTTTTTCTATAATAGTTGCAGCCGCAATTGCTTCGGCAGCAGCAGCTTTATAAGCTACAATCAAGCCACTTGTACCCAACTTAATTCCTCCGAAATATCGAACTACAATAATCAGAATATCAGTCAGTTCATTCGAATTTATCTGTCCTAGTATTGGTTTACCTGCAGTTCCGGAAGGTTCTCCATTATCGTTTGCACGAAAATCTTTTCGCATTGCTCCCAACATGTATGCATAACATACATGACGGGCATCATAATATTTCTTCTGATACGTTTCAAGATGTGTCTTAATTTCATCGATCGTACGCACAGGAAGGGCAATAGCAATAAACTTGCTTCGCTTTTCTGTATAAATACCTTCGGAAGGTTCGACTATGGTTTTATAAGTATCTTCAGCAGTCATGGTGCAAAGATACAGCTTTATTGATAGAATTCCATCTCTCACCTGGAAATTATTGTTTACTCAACAGGAACTTAAACAAGTTAAAAAATGCCTTGCAATTTTAGAAAAAACTCATATAGTCTTATAAAACAGTTTTCTAAAGAAACAAAGCCCGACTCTCAGATTCTGGGATGAATACAATAATAAACAAAATGTCTAATAGAAAGATACGGTATTGTTCTTCTAGCTTTCAGCTTAAATTTAGTTACCAATGTCTCTTGAACCCACATTATCATTATCTGTATTAGAACAATTGAAAGGAGGTACTAGACTTCTTTGGAAGATATATTAGAGTTACTCAAAAGATGTACTAGAGTTGTTTGAAAGATATACAATAACAGATCGAAAGATGTACATGACTTGGCTGGAAGATGTACTTAGATTAATCGTTTTTTTCACAAGATACGACTGTTCTTCTTTTGCAGATCGAGAAGTCAGTAGAACTGGATTGAACACTCGACTTTATTGAATCAAATACTTTAATTACTAATGAAATGTTTAACTTCAAACCTTTCAATGTTCTGTGATAAACTATTCGATCTTTTTTTTAATCACAAACGAGGTTTGAAACAAACATTGAGAAGATTATCATGAAAAATTTCAATCATTCTTTTAGAAATCCTGTCTACGGAAAGTAAATGAAATCTCTTTTCTGTCATGTCATATTTTACTGTATATCGTTATCAATCTGAGAGATATAATGAAGGAACATATTTATACCACTTTCTATTGTCGTAAAAGATTCAACCCGAAGAATGAGACATACAGAAAAGGAACTAAATCTGCTTCTTCATCATAAGTAATTATAACACATATAGATAGAACAAAATATGACGATGAATGAAAATGAAATAGCAATTATCAAATGAATGATTTTAGTATATGTTTTCCTAAAAAGAAACTATATATAAAACAAATAAAAAAATGAACGGTTAATCCGATAACTTCATACGGTTAATTTAATAACATTATACGATGAATTTAGTAACATTATACGGTCAATCATATATAAATGAGAGCAGTCAATTCAATACAATTAATAGGATGATTATGATGAACTGACCGCTCGAATTTATAAAAGTTCTCTTAGTCTAACTTATGAATCACTAACCCGGAGCGTAGTTTTGGTTCAAACCAAGTAGTCTTTGGAGGCATGATATTACCAGTATCCGCAATATCCATCAATTGTTTCATTGATACTGGATAAAGGGCCAAAGCTACTTTCATTTCACCACTATCTACTCTTTTCTTCAATTCTCCTAAACCACGAATACCACCAACAAAGTCAATGCGTTTATCAGAACGGAGATCTTTAATTCCTAGAATTTCATCCAATATCAGGTTAGAAGAAATGGTCACATCAAGTACTCCGATAGGGTCATTGTCATCATAAGTACCAGTCTTTGCAGTTAAGCTATACCACTTTCCCTCCAGATAAAGAGAGAAATTGTGTAAACCTGACGGTTTATAAATATCAATTCCCTCCTCTTTCACAATAAAGTTTTTCTGTAAAGCTGCCAAAAACTGTTCTGGAGTCAATCCGTTGAGATCTTTCACGACACGGTTATAGTCAATGATAGTTAGTTGATTTGCAGGAAAGCAAACGGCCATAAAATAGTTATACTCTTCATCCCCACAATGGTTTGCATTCTGCTTCGCTTTTTCGGCACCTACCAATGCAGCAGCTGCAGAACGATGATGCCCATCGGCAATATAAAGAGCCGGCATTTTTGCAAATTCAGAAGTGATAGTAGCAATATCTTCATCCTGATCTATAATCCAGAATGAATGACCAAAACCATCACCCGGAGCGATAAAGTCATAAACAGGTTTATTAGCTACATATTTCTTAATGATACCATCCAGTTTCACATTATCGGGATAAGCAAAGAAAACAGGTTCGATATTGGCATTATTCACACGAACATGTTTCATACGGTCTTCTTCTTTGTCACGACGTGTCAGTTCGTGTTTCTTGATAACACCATTCATGTAATCAGGTACATAAGCACCGACTACCAGCCCATATTGGGTTTTGCCGTTCATCGTCTGGGCATAGATGTAATAGTTCTCTTTTACATCCTGTACCAGCCAACCTTTGTCCTGGAAAAGTTGGAAATTCTCAGCAGCTTTTTCATATACACGCTCATCGTGTTCATCCGTACCGACTGGGAAATCTATTTCAGGTTTAATGATATGATAAAGGGACTTTTCGTTACCTTCCGCTTCTACGCGGGCTTCTTCGGAGTTCAGTACATCATAAGGACGTGAAGCAACCTGCTCAACCAGGTCTTGTGGAGGGCGAATGCCTTTGAAAGGTTTAATTATAGCCATGATATTAGGTATTTTATATGAAAAATTAAAAGCCACAGACTTATTGAAAATCTGTGGCTCAAATATACTACTTATTTCTATAATAGACGTTTTGTAGTGAACTGTTTTTATTCAAAATACTTACTAATGACTTTGAATATTACTTATTCACTCTGAATTTCTCGCAACCGTCTTTTAGGAAACCTACGATTTGTTTAGCAGCAGCAATACCTGCATTGATATTTGCTTCGGCTGTCTGTGCACCCATCTTCTTAGGAGTTGAGAAATAACGTCCTGCAAATTTCTCTGCAAATTCAGCATTAGCAGCAGGCATAATGTCTGTAAGATACTTAAAGTCAGCACGTTCTTCCATCAACTTAATCAACTCTGCTTCGTTGATAACTTCCTTACGAGCTGTGTTTACCAACATAGCACCTTTCGGCATATCTTTCAGCAAAGCATAGTTAATAGAGTTTTTAGTTTCAGCAGTTGCAGGAATATGAAGAGATACTACCTGACAAGTCTTATACAATTCTTCTGCTGAATCAAGTGCTTTTACACCATCTTTTTCGATCACGTCCTTCGGGCAGAATGCATCATAAGCGTACACTTCCATTCCGAAGCCTTTTGCTACGCGTGCTACATTGCGACCTACGTTTCCGTAAGCATGAATACCCAATTTCTTACCCATCAATTCAGTACCGGAAGTTCCGTTATAGAAGTTACGAACGGCATAAACCATCATGCCCAAAGCTAATTCAGCTACAGCATTAGAGTTCTGTCCCGGAGTATTCATCACACATACACCATGGGCAGTAGCAGCTTCCAAATCTACATTATCATATCCCGCACCTGCACGAACAACGATTTTCAATTCTTTGGCTGCATCCAATACTTCGGCATCAATAATATCACTACGGATAATGATAGCATTAACATCTTTCACTGCGTCCAACAGTTGAGCTTTTTCTGTATATTTTTCCAGCAAAGCAAGTTCATAACCTGCTGCTTCTATTTCTTTACGAATACCGTCTACAGCAACTTTTGCAAACGGTTTATCAGTAGCTATAAGTATTTTCATAATCTAATTCTATTTATAAAGACTCACCACAGATTACGCAGACTTCTTCAGATTATTTTATTCAATATCCGGAAATCCACGTAACCTGTGGCGAAAATAATATTAATGAAGTTTCTCAAATTCCTGCATACAGTCGATCAAAGCCTGTACGCTTTCTTTCGGCATTGCATTGTAGCAAGATGCACGGAAACCACCTACCGAACGGTGTCCTTTGATACCTACCATACCTCTTTCTGTAGCAAACTTCATGAAGTCAGCTTCAAGGTCTTTGTATTCAGGCGCCATTACGAAACAGATATTCATGCGTGAACGGTCTTCCTTAACAGCAGTGCCTACAAACATTTTGTTACGGTCGATTTCTGCATATAGCATATCAGCCTTTTCGATAGCACGACGTTGCATTTCTTCTACACCACCTTGTGCTTTGATCCAACGTAAATTCAGCAATGCTGCATAGATAGGTACTACTGGAGGAGTGTTGAACATAGAACCATTGTCAATATGTGTCTGATAATTCAACATAGACGGAATGTAACGGGAAACTTTACCTACAGCATCATTCTTTACAATTACAAAAGTAAGACCTGCAGGAGCCAAGTTCTTCTGTGCACCACCATAGATACAGATATATTTAGAAACGTCAATCGGACGTGAGAAAATATCAGAAGACATATCAGCTACCATAGGAACAGGAGAGTCAAGATCACTCTTCAACTCAGTACCGTAAATAGTGTTATTAGTGGTAATATGGAAATAATCTGCGTCTGCCGGAACTGTATAATCTTTTGGAATGTATGTATAAGTGGCTTCAGCAGAAGAGGCAACTTCGACAACCTCTCCGAATCCTTTCGCTTCTTTCATTGCTTTCTTAGCCCAAACACCAGTGTTCAAGTAAGCAGCTTTCTTTTCAAGAAAGTTGAAAGGCACCATGCAGAACTCCATACTAGCTCCTCCACCCAAGAACAATACCGAATAACCTTCGGGGATATTAAGTAATTCCTTGAATAAGGCCACTGCTTCATCAACCACAGGTTGGAAGTCTTTGGCGCGGTGGCTGATTTCCATCAGAGAGAGACCAGAGCCGTTGAAATCTAAAATAGCCTTCGCTGTATCCTCTATCACCTCACGCGGAAGAATGGAAGGTCCTGCATTGAAATTATGCTTTTTCATTTGAAGTTTGTTTTTGGTTTAACAATTTCGTTAGTTTATGTCGTTAGACCCTGCGAATTTACGAATTAATTTCCGCCACACAAATCTTTCCTTATAAAAATACTGTTTTAAAGCAGATTTCTCTTTCTTTTTATTGGTTTATACAGGATATATACACCATATTGTTATCTATACATATCAAGTTAGGGATTTTAGACGAAAATAAAAACTTGCTAGAAATATTGATATGAAAAGGCTTTTGATATAATTATAAAAAGAAGATTGAGGAATATTAAGATTCGGATAATGACTCAAAAATACCGATCTCTCAAATTACTCCATTCTCACTAATGCCTAAAATTACAAAATCTCTGCCTAAAAGTATATATTTAGACTTAATATATCTCCTATTAAAAGATACATATATTTCTACGGAACTAGCGTTCCCCAAAAATATGATACTATTTTTGACAACCTTCTAATAATATAACAACATATAAAAACGTCATATTAGTGTAAGTTCAATAACCAACCCATATAACGTTTAAACACCTCATCAATTACGAGGCAAATCCCAAAAGCATTTATTACCTCTTTTTTATTTGGCTTCTTCAATAATGGTTTTCATTCCTTTGATCTTCTCGCCTTGAATAAGATTTAATAATTGCTTCACCTTAGTACGACGAATTGCCACAAACGAATAATGTTCTTTCACATCAATGGCTCCAACATCTTCGCGACTTAGATTACCTTTTTTATATAAGAATCCGGCAATATCGATTCGGCTCAATTTTTCTTTCTTTCCTTTACCTATATATATAGTAGCCCAAACCGATTTCGGAGGACGAGGAGGAGACTCCGGTAATACTACCGTTTCTATGTCTTGCGAAATATAGGATGGCAATTTCTCTTCTTCATTAAGAATCAGATATGAAGTACCTGTTGCATCCCAACGGGCAGTACGACCATTGCGATGTGTAAACGCTTCTTCATTCACAGGCAAATGATAATGAATGATATGCTCAATTTCAGGTATATCAAGTCCACGTGCTGCAAGATCGGTAGAAATCAGAACATGACAACTGCCGTTACGGAATTTATATAATGCACGTTCCCGGTCGGGCTGTTCCATTCCTCCATGAAAACGTTCAGTAGACAATTTTTTCTCTGCCAATAATTTATGTACACGATCTACAGCATCCCGATGATTGCAAAAAACAATACTCGAACTACTGCCCAATGTACAAAGCAGATTATAAAGCGTATCTACTTTATCTTTCGAAGGAGATATTACCTTCATCAAAGTCAAACGAGAATCTCGCTCCTCAGAAGTTTCCGGAAGGAAATTCAATTTAACCGTTCGGTTTAATCCTGTAAATTGAGGGATCTCTTCAGCATCAGTAGCAGACAAAAGAATCCGTTTCTTTAATCCCGGTAGTTGATTGATAATCTCTGCCATTTCATCATGAAAACCGAACTCCAACGATTTATCAAATTCATCGATAACCAATGTATGGATAGTTTCTGGATTGAAATTTCCTTTTGATAAATGATCAGTGATACGTCCCGGTGTACCTATAATAATAGCAGGATGATTACCTGCAATACTTTTCTTCTCTTCAGCAATAGGATGTCCACCATAGCAGCAACAAGTCTTCCAGGAAGTATCCATTGATTTGAAAACAGTATCTATCTGCAAAGCTAACTCACGTGAAGGAACAAGAATCAACACCTGTACACTGTTATCACCCGATTTCAGAGTGAGCAACAAAGGTAACAGATATGCCAAAGTCTTGCCTGAACCTGTCGGCGACAAGAGAATCACATCTTTCTTGCCCATAGCTTGTTCAAGAGATGCTTCCTGCATCGGATTCAGCGCCTCAATATTCAAATTACGAAGGGCTGACTCTATTATTTCATTATTCTGTAACATGAAAACAAAGATATGAAAAGAAATGAAGAATGAAAGTAAATTATGATATTTTAGCCATGCCTGTTAATATGTAACGACCTTTTAAATCATGTTCCTTCATATAAATTACAACCTCCGCCCGGCAGGCTGATACCAAGGCATATCCTGTAAGATTCTCATTGATAGCTTTGGTAAACGAATATTCTGTGTCATTGTGGATAAAAGATATACGGTGATATTCCATAACATAATGTATTTAAAAGATCAATATTGGTGTCAAATGTACAAAAATAATAGATAATATTAATAAAGAACAGGAAACTATATTTGGAATCCATATGAAATTTATCAATTAGAAATGAAAGCGAAAAGCAAAAAAATAAACGGGAAATCTGAAAGACATGATTGTCTTTTTCAGATTTCCCATTAGTCTTATATGCTATATTTCTGATGAATATTCACTCAGGAAAATAGACTCTTTTATTCTAAAACTGTTCTTTCCATATTACAGTACATACTTCGTTTCTAAAACGATGCCTCAAGTATTTTTAATTCAACTCTCAACTTACATACTAAAAGCAGCAAAGAACTATTTTTGAAGTTTTACAAGTTCAGGCTTGTTCGAATATTATCCTCCGAAGTTATCGAACATCAAGTTCTGTGCCGGAACGCCCAGATCGTCAAGCATCTTCTCAACAGCTTTGGACATCGGACCAGGACCACACATATAATATTCAATATCTTCCGGTGCTTCGTGATTCTTCAAATATGTCTCATAAATTACATTATGAACAAATCCCGGAGTATATTTCACACCTTCTGCATCAGCTGCAGGATCCGGACGGTCTAGTGCCAGATGGAATGTGAAGTTCGGGAAGTCTCTTTCAAGCTGCAAGAAGTCTTCTAAATAGAATACCTCGTTCAAAGCACGTGCACCATAAAAATAAGACATTTTACGATCCGTAATATGCAATGTCTTCGTCAAGTGCATGATTTGTGCACGCAACGGAGCCATACCGGCACCACCACCAATCCACATCATTTCTTTCTTAGAATCTAAGATTGGATGGAAATCTCCGTAAGGACCACTCATAATCACCTTGTCACCCGGTTTCAGGGTAAAGATGTATGAAGAAGCGATACCCGCGGGTACATCCATAAATCCAGGACCTTGATCTTTCGGTTTAAACGGTGGAGTAGCAATACGTACTGTCAGCATAATACGGTCACCTTCTGCCGGGTAGTTAGCCATAGAATAAGCACGAATTGTTTCTTCGTTGTTTGTACACTTCAGACCAAACAGACCGAATTTCTCCCAAGCCGGCAAATATTCCTCACCGATCAGACTCTTATCAATGTCTTTATTGTAATCCATTGTATATTTAGGGATCTTGATCTGTGCATAAGATCCTGGGATAAAGTCCATATGCTCGCCCTTAGGCAGTGCAACAATGAATTCCTTGATAAATGTAGCAACGTTCTTGTTAGAGATAACTTCGCACTCCCACTCTTTTACGCCAAGTACAGATTCATCAATCTTAATAGCCATATCGCCTTTCACCTTTACCTGGCAACCCAGACGCCAGTGGTCTTGTTGCTGTTTGCGACTGAAATGAGGGACTTCAGAAGGCAAAATTTCTCCACCACCTTCAAGTACCTGACATTTACACTGACCACAAGAACCCTTACCACCACAAGCGGATGACAAGAATATTCCGTTTACAGACAGTGTGTTCAGCAAAGTAGAGCCGGAAGCTACTTCCAGTTCTTTTTCGCCATTAATTGTAAGTTTCACGTCTCCTGAAGGTACCAAGAATTTCTTGGAAACCAACAAGATGATAACAAGCAGCAGAATAACCACAAGGAATACCCCAATGCTCGCTAATATTAAATTCATATCCATTGTTTATTCCTTTCTTTATTAGATGTTCAAACCAGAGAAACACATAAATGCGATGGCCATCAAACCTACTGTGATAAATGTGATACCCAAGCCTTTCAAAGGAGCAGGTACATCAGAGTAAGCCATTTTCTCACGGATAGCAGCCAAACCAACAATAGCCAGCAACCAACCGATACCTGAACCCAGTGCGTAAGAGAGTGCATCCCAAATGTCACCAATATATTTCGGATCGCTCGGAGCCAGGTTGATACGCTGTTGCATGAACAGCGAAGCACCCATGATGGCACAGTTTACAGCAATCAACGGCAAGAAGATACCGAGCGAAGCATACAGCGACGGGCTGAAGCGCTCTACCACCATCTCTACCAATTGCACGATACCGGCAATAACGGCAATGAAAAGAATAAAACTCAAGAAACTAAGATCAACACCTTCGATGATAGCGTTAGCTGCCAACACCTTAGTTTGCAATAAGTAATTGACTGGAAGAGTAACGATCAACACGAAAGTTACAGCAATACCTAGTCCTACGGCAGTCTTCACATTCTTCGATACAGCCAAGTATGAGCACATACCCAAGAAGAATGCGAATATCATGTTGTCCACAAAGATGGAGCGGACGAATAAACTTAATAAATGTTCCATATCTTTAAATTAAGAATTAAGAAAGAAGAAGTCAGATTGAAGAAAGCACTACGAACAGTAACATAAAAGTGTACACACTGCGCAGTCCCAATTCTTCGTTCCTCATTTTTCATTCTTCATTTATATTATTACTTTTCTTGCAGTTCTTTGTGACGTGCACGTTGATACCAGATAATGCAAGCTACGATAATCAATGCCATCGGCGGCATCAACATCAGACCATTGTTTACGTATCCAGTTTTCTGAATCGGTTCATAGTTCAAGATGTTGAAACCAAGCAATGTTCCCGAGCCAAACAGTTCGCGGAAGAAAGCTACGATTACCAAAATTTTTGCATATCCCAAACCGTTACCCACACCGTCAAGGAATGATTCCCAAGGGCCGTTTTGCATAGCAAATGCCTCTAAACGTCCCATCAAGATACAGTTTGTGATGATCAAACCTACGTAAACAGAAAGCTGTACACTTACATCATAAGCAAATGCTTTCAGGATTTCACTTACGATAGTTACCAAAGCTGCTACAACCACCAACTGAACGATGATACGTATACGGTTAGGAATGGTTTTGCGCAACAGTGAAATAACGACGTTAGAGAATGCAGTAATCACTGTTACTGAAAGTCCCATCACGATAGCAGGTTCCAGTTTAGCGGTTACAGCAAGTGCCGAACAGATACCCAACACCTGTACGGTTACCGGATTATCCATTCCCAGCGGAGCAGAGAATACTTCTTTATTTCTCTTTGAAAACAACTGTCCCATATTCTTATTTCTCCTCCTTTATTATTTAGTTAAAAAACTCAAGTAACTACTCAGACAAGCCTTCAACATGGCATCCACACCCACTGATGTGATTGTACCACCGGAAATACCGTCTACCTGATAATCAGGTTTCTCTACCTTACCATTCTTAGTAACGCCAAGAGCGACAGCACCATTTTCTATTGTTTTCTTGCCTTCAAACTCTTTTTGGAACCAGTCAGTTGCAATTTCAGCACCCAGACCCGGAGTTTCACTTGCATGTGAGAAATAAGTACCATAAACAGTATCTTTATCTTCGTTCAGTGCAACATATCCCCAAATAGCCCCCCAAAGACCGGCACCGTATACAGGAACTACATATTTAGTCTGACCGTCTACTTCGCATACAAATACGTGCAAACGTTGATTCTCTTTTGCTTCCTTCTCGTAGTTGGTAACGAATTCACCTGTATTTTCAGCCAGCGTACCATCTACGTTCATCAGCATATCACCTTTTACATATTTCTTATATTCTGCATCCGCATCTTCCACATTCTTGATGTTCAGAGCAGCGAGAATTTGTTTCTTAGTATCCAACTGTACATTCTTACTTTGCGTTTCTCTTAAAGAAGAACTAACGAATGCCAGCAGGAATGCAACGATAACAACCATTACCGAAGCATAAATGATAGTATAACTATTACTATTCGTATTCATTTTCATTCGGTATTTATTGGTTAGACTTTACAGCGCGTTTTTCGCGACGAGTGATGTTGCTCTGTACTATACAGTAGTCAATCAACGGAGCGAAGATGTTCATCAGTAAGATTGCGAGCATCATACCTTCCGGATAACCTGGATTCAGTACGCGGATAACGATAGCCATTACACCAATCAGGAATCCGAAGATATATTTACCTGTTTCTGTACGTGCAGAAGTTACAGGGTCAGTAGCCATAAACACAGCACCAAAGCAGAAACCACCTAATACAAGATGTTCGTACCAAGGCATGTGAGCCATTGCAGTGTCAGGACCAATGGTATTAAATACCCAAGCCATGAATGCACCACCAACAAATACAGAAATCATTGTCTTCCAGCTTGCAACACCTGTCCACAAAAGGATAGCAGCACCAATCAGGATGGCGATCACACTTGTTTCACCGATAGAACCCGGGATTAGACCTGTAATCATATCCAGACTAAATGGAGGAACTGCACCGGTTGTTGCAGCTTCACCCAATGGAGTAGCTACGGTCAATCCGTCTACAGCCTGTCCCATACCAAAGATACTGTCACCAGATACCCAAACGGCATCACCGGACATCTTAGTCGGATAAGCGAAGAACAAGAATGCACGAGTAATCAATGCTACGTTGAAAATATTCATACCTGTACCACCAAATACTTCTTTTGCGAAGATTACAGAGAATGCAGTAGCTACGGCAAGAATCCACAACGGACAGTCTACCGGAACAATCATCGGGATCAGGATACCAGAAACCAAGAATCCTTCCTGAATTTCTTCCTTCTTCCATTGAGCTACAACAAACTCAATACCCAGACCTACTACATACGATACAATAATTTTAGGCAATACAGCCAAGAATCCGTAGATAAACATTTCGATGAAGCTGCCAGTAGCACCTGTATGAGTGAAATGTTGGTAACCTACGTTGTACATACCGAACAACAAAGCCGGTATTAATGAGATAACCACAATCGACATGATACGTTTACTGTCGATGGCGTCGTGTATATGCGTTCCCGTTTTCGCAGTCTTGTTGGGCACGAACAGGAATGTTTCGAAGCCGTCGAACACCGACTGGAATGCGTGGAATTTGCCGCCCTCTTCAAAGTTCGGCTTTATCTTATCGAGATAATTTCTTAACGCTTTCATTAATATATTTACAATTTTACGATTTACAATTTACGATTTGCCATACGAACATTATTATGCCATTTCTGCACGAAGCATGTCAAGTCCGGCACGAACGATGCGTTGCAGTTCCATCTTTGAGGAGCAAACGAATTCGCAGAGAGCAAAGTCTTCAGGAGCTACTTCATAGATACCCAGTGCTTCCATACGGTCGATATCAGCAGCAATGATCGCTTTAATCAGATATTCAGGCAGAATATCCATCGGGAATACCTTATCATATTCACCAGACATGATCATGTGACGTTCGCCACCTTTCACACGTGCATCCAATGTGTATTCCTTTTTGGCCATCAGCCAGCTGAAATAAGAGTGGTTAGCACTGTATTGATTAAAACGAGGCATAATCCATCCCAACATTTCGTGAATTTCATCACCTTCAGGAATCACAGTCAGTTGGCTGTCGAAAGCCCCAAGGAATCCGTTTGGAGACACTTGTTTACCTGTCAATACATTACCACTGATGTATCGCAAATCTTTATCAGTTGTTACGTTACCAGCAAAAACGTTTGTCAACAATGCACCTACCTGAAGTTTGCAATATGCAGGTTTCAACACTTCGGAACCTGTAACAGCTACAGTACGTGTAAAGTCTACACGACCCGTATTAAAGAGACGGCCGATAAAAATAACAGCTTGAGGATCGATAGTCCATACCGTTTCACCTTTAGATACCGGATCCAAATGGTTGATTTGAACACCTACATTTCCAGCAGGATTCGGACCATCAAATGCAGTAATGGTAACGTTCTTAGCCTGAGTCAGAGCAGCAGCAGTTTGTTTCACGCTGATATTCAGGTAAGTTTTTGCCATTTTGGCGAGAGCATCAAGACCTGTTTGGAAGTTTGTCTCTTCTCCTTTCAAGGCAAACTCGAAGTCGGGAGCCAATGGATTGGTGTCGAATGCAGAAACGAAGATTCCTTTCGGAGTAACCGTCGGATCAGCAATGATGGCATACGGACGTTGTTTGATAAATGCGAAAATTCCTGCTTCCAACAAAGCAGTTTTCACAGCATCAGCATCCATAGAAACCACATTCTTTTTACCGAAATCTTCGTAGTCTTGTTCAGCAGCAGCTTCCACTACGATGTTTAATACTTTACGGCGGGCGCCACGTTCTACGCTCGTCACTACGCCACTTACGGGCGAAACAAATTTCACTTCAGGATGATTCTTGTCGATAAACAAGGGTCCACCGGCCATCACATACTCCTGCTCTTTCACAACTACTTTCGGTGTCACTCCAGGGAAATCATCGGGTACAAGTGCGTAGAATCCCGGTTCCTTCACTGTTGCATACGTCTCAGCAGCTTTTCCTTTCAGGTTTATGTCAAGGCCTTTACGTAACTTTATTACATTTGCCATGCTATATAAAATAATGGTTTCATAAATTTGCCGCAAAAGTAATAAATAATAATGTGATTCAAGAGGAAAAAAGAGAGGAATTACGGAGAAATTTCCGTAATTCCTCTCGTGTTCGTACACGCTAGTATTATTCCTCTGTTTTGAAGTAAATAAAAGAACTAAAGAGAAATCGCAGAAAGCCTTTATACATGGTATATTCAAGTAAGGTTTTAGTAGTTCCCACTTGAGAGAGCTCTTTAATGCAAACTTTTTTCTTTACTTATTCTTCCATTTCACTAAAGGATAGAAGTCACTTCTACATAAATAGACTTCCTTCTTAAATACTTTGACATGATACTCTGATGGATATCTGTAGGACAAGAAAGAGGCAAACTAGTGTCTTTTAGGGAGTATCCCCTATTGAATATATCTCACCAAATCTTCAACCACAGAAGTTAATATCACAATTATGTATTACTAATAGAATCAAGTATGCAACAGAGAAGAAATTATTCTTCTCCGGCAAACATTGGATCCCAGGCAGGAAGACGTATAGGCTTCTGCTTCAGTATTTCAAGAGCTTCTGGAGTCGCAAATTTCGTTTCTACGACCAGACGGAACATATATTCATTGAACCATTCGTCAGTCATAATAAGATGTCCCTGATAGCCAGAACCAACTCCCCAACTATTTTCAACCATCCACTTGGTCGGCTTTCCATTTTTATCGAGATCTACAGCCATGAGAGTCATAGCATGACTGGAACCACTATCAAAGGTTTGAATACGTTGTTTCTTATCCATACCAAAAGAAGTCCCCATCAGAGATTCATAATCATAGTTTTTAACGTCAAGAAGGCCACGATCAGAATTCAGACATTTGCCTACATCACAAGAAAAGTACATCATAGTGCTATCCTTTAAGGAAGCAATTGCCATTTCCTTAATATCCTCGATCGGAAGATTCACATATTTCCAGTTAGTTCCGTCGTAACGATGCCGATCATAATCTATTTCGTAGCACTTATAATACTCGCGACTTGGATCGTTCATTAACATTACATAGTTACCGATTAAGTTTTCATCGCCAAACTTCTTCAGGAAAGACAGCGGAGTATATGTAGCCGTCTCAACAGCTTCACCTTTTGAGTTATATTGTGTCCATGTAAATTCAGTGGGAGGGACACCAAGATTCAGGACTAACATACGGTATATAGTACCTAGCATTTCCGTTTTAGCTTTTTTCAAAGCAGCAGGTTTAGCACCTTTTGACACCATGTCCCGAAGCTGCAATCCTTGTTCACGAAGCTTTAAAGTAATCAATCCTGCCATACGGGAAGTATTTTCACTGCTATTTGTTTCAGGCATCACTTCTTTGGGAACCAAGCCGTATTTGCTTACAATGTCTGCAACTCCTGTAAATGTACCTCCATCACTCAAAGGATGGTTAAAGAGCCATTCCACCATTTTATCGTTCATCGGTTTATCACTGGTGTCAATAATACCTTGTAAGAAAAGGTTTGCTTTTTCCAGTTGGTCAAAGAAGAAAGGATAAATCTGCGAAAATTCGAAAGAGCCAAGGTTATATTTAGCAATGGTTTTGGCGCGCATCACATTTAGCCCGGTGAAAAGCCAGCAACGTCCTGATGACTTCTGATCAGTAATACCTTTAGAAGACACTTTGATGGAAAAATGCGTATCCATACCTTTTAAATTATCCTGATTCAAAGCTAGCTTACGGATGTCGTTACTACCGATAGCGTTTCGGATTGCTTTATCAGCGGATGTTTCTTGATAAGTTTGTTTGATCTGCTGCATCATAGCATCGCTGATACCGCCTTTTCCTCCTTGTGCTTGTGCAGAATAATAAAGAGCACATAAAACAAATACAGATAAAATTCGTTTATTCATAACTTTAATATACTATTTATACTATTATCATCTTTACTTTTTGTGAACGTAAACTGTATGTTTGCAAAGATCACTGAATAATCAGACATATGCAAAAGATTTCAAAAGAAATATAGTTTAATGAATTAAAGAAATGATCTTCAAAAAGAACACACAAAAGGATAAATATAACAAATAGTTTATATATTTGCATCCTAAACAAAACAATCATACAAAGATGTCAAACATAAATTCAACACGATACAATTGGGTAGATTGGTGTAAATCCATTGCCATTTTTTTAGTCATTTGGGGCCATTTGCCTATGCATTCCATAGCTATATCAATAATCTATTCTTTTCATATGCCATTGTTTTTTCTTATATCTGGATATTTATATAAACCTCAAAAAACAGCAAAAGAAGAATTCAAAAAAGATTTCAAGACCTTATTTGTACCCTATTTAATCTATCAACTCATTTTTTATCCATATTGGATAGTAAAAGAATCTTTAGTCTTTCATCAATCATTCACTGTATATGACAGTATTATACGTCCAATTATTCAGTCATTGGTTTCAGATGCAATTAATGGACCTACGTGGTTTATATATTGTTTATTAGCATTCAAGATATATGCTTACTGTATACAAAAAAAAGGATCACTGTCTGTTCCACTTACATGTTTCAGTTGCATACTCTCAATACTCATATGCTTCTGGTTAAACAACAGATCTCTTTACGTAACTTATGCAATACACCATTTTTTCACTTTGCTAATATTCTTCTTTGCAGGACAAGCTTTAAAACACATCAATCTAAAATATATTTCAGATTCCTTATATAAAAGTATTATTTGGCTTTTATTCTTTACCATCATATTTGGTATATTAATCCGGACAGGATATAATTCTAGTTATACAACGTTATTAGAATCAGTCAAATTCTATACATTAGGTTTCACAGGGAGTGGCATGATACTAGGCGTTGGATTTATATTAAACCGTATTAATTCCAAAGTCATATATAATATTTCCATAGGAACCATGGTTATTTTGGGGATACACTGGATGTTGATTGGAGTCCTCAATTTCTCCATTGAGAAATATCTACATTTATCCGAGGATATTTCATACTCGACTTCTACAGCATTTTTTATAAGTGTAGCCATTACGATAATAATGTATCCAACGATTCTATTTTGTAAAAAACACCTACCTATATTATTAGGAAAAGGCTTTTCCTTCAATAAATGTAGAAAGCTTATTAATTCACCTTCAGTCTAACTTTTTTAGATTTATTATCTATGACAATAAAAACTAATCAAAATAAAATAGTTTCCTTTGCAGCCGAATTACTCAATGAGACAATATGAAGAAATATATAGTAGCTGTATTGATGATGTTCCTAGTCACCAATATTACATTAGCCCGGACCACCGATATAACAGTAGAAGGCAATGAACAACAAGAAATAACGACACACCTCAACAACGTCATTTCAAGTAATGACATTGTAGTTCTGGCAGACACTACTCCTATTCTTTCGAAACGTGCATTACGACGTCAGCGTGTGGCAAAACGGAATCTTCATTATAATATATTAGGTGGCCCCAGTTACACTCCAGACTTCGGTTTATTAGTAGGTGGTAGCGCATTGATGACATTTCGAATGAACCCAAGTGACACAACCCAACGACGTTCAGTAGTCCCCATGGCAATCGCCCTCATGTTCAAAGGAGGATTAAACCTGATGACCAAACCACAACTTTTCTTCAAGGGCGACCGTTTCCGTATCTTTGGAACTTTCTCATACAAAAATACATTAGAGAATTTTTATGGCATCGGATATACGACCAATAAGGATTACGAGCGTGGAAAAGAGACAAGCGAATACCGTTATAGTGGTATTCAGGTGAATCCTTGGTTCCTGTTCCGTTTAGGAAAAAGTGATTTCTTTGCAGGTCCTCAAATTGATTTCAATTATGACAAAATTACCAAACCTGCCCCTGGATTGGTAGAACAACCTTCATACATAGCAGCAGGAGGCACAGAACAAGGTTATAGTAATCAAAGTTCCGGTTTGGGGTTCTTACTGACGTACGATACACGAGATATTCCAGCGAATGCATACAAAGGTATTTACCTTGATTTTCGTGGCATGATGTACAACAAAGCTTTTGGTGGAGACAATAATTTCTATCGTTTAGAAATCGACTATCGTCAGTATAAAAGTTTCGGACGCCGCAGAGTTCTTGCCTGGACAGCACAAACAAAAAATGTATTCGGTAATGTACCTTTAACAAAGTATGTTCTTAGTGGTACTCCATTCGATCTTCGTGGCTATTATATGGGCCAATATCGTGACAAGTCATCACATGTGGTAATGGCAGAATACCGTCAAATGATTAATACAGACAAAAGCACTTGGATGAAGAAAATGCTAAGCCACGTAGGATATGTGGCATGGGGCGGATGTGGTTTTATGGGGCCTACTCCAGGCAAAATTGAAGGTGTACTACCTAATCTTGGAGTCGGTTTACGCATTGAGGTACAGCCCCGTATGAACGTTCGTCTAGACTTTGGCAGAAACATGGTGAATAAGCAAAGCCTGTTCTATTTTAACATGACCGAAGCTTTTTAACCTAACATATCCTTATAATCTACACAATTTTTGCAAAAATAAAGTAGAAAAACATCGCTCAATGAACTTAATTGTTACCTTTGTATATTCGAAAACAAACAAAAACAAAGACATAAGTTCATTATGAAGCATTTTAAGATTCCTATCATTATAACATTGCTACTGATAATTCCCATAAAAAGTATCATAGCACAGGAAGTGAGTGACTACACAAAGTTGGAACCTCAGGATTATTCTAAAATCACCCTTCCACCTTTAGACCTTCTTTTTGAGAATGCCAAAAGTGCTCCCACCTATGAGTTGGCAGCCGTACAAGAACAAATAGAACGAAAATTACTCGCAAAAGAAAAACGCGCCATCCTTAGTTTTTTCAGTTTGCGTGGCAGTTATCAATATGGTATGTTCGGTAATGAATCCACATTTACTGATGTAACTATTGCCCCCTATCTTAGTTATTCCACACAAGCACAGAATGGATATACAATAGGTGCAGGAGTCAATATCCCGTTAGATGGTCTATTTGATTTAACCGCGCGGGTAAAACGTCAAAAGTTAAGTGTACGTACAGCAGAACTTGAAAAAGAAGCCAAGTTTGAAGAAATGAAAAAAGAAATTATACTATTATATGCAACTGCCACTTCACAACTAAATATATTAAAGTTAAATGCCGAAGCCCTTATTTTGGCTAATGTTCAGTACGGTATATCCGAAAAGAATTTTGCTAACGGTACTATCGACTCTAATGATCTATCTTCTGAGAAATCCCGGCAATCAGTAGCACAGGAGAAATTTGAAAATAGCAAATCCGAACTCACAAAGAGCTTGATGGTACTTGAAGTAATTACACGTACCCCCATCCTCAAAAACAAATAAAACTTATTTATGGAATACATACTTTACATCACCAGGTTCTTATACCGTATTCGTTGGTGGCTAATCATTGGTACAATCCTTATAACATCCGCTACTTGGTGGTTGGGAAAGCAAATGATAGGTAGGAACTACCATACAGAAGCGACACTCTACACAGGAATCGCTTCAGGATATAGTATGGAAGGTGGAGGTAGCAAAGTAGACTGGGCAACCGCACAGAATGCTATGGATAATCTGATGAATATCATTAAATCAGAAAGTACATTGAAACGAGTATCTATGCGTTTATATGCACGTAGCCTGATAAATGGTGATCCCCATAAAGACAATGAATACATCAAAGCAAATAATTACAACCGGATTTATAACCACTTGAGTCAAAGTCCTAATGGAAAAGAAATACTTGCTTTGATAGATAAAAGCAGCGAAGACAAGACTGTGGAAAATTTCTACAAATATTTAAAGCCGACTCAATCTAACTACCTATATGGTATCTTTTATTACAACTTACATCATTATTGCTATAATGAACTTAAAAATATACAAGCAGCTCGTAAAGGGGCTAGTGATCTGATAGAAATAAGCTATGAAGCAGATGATCCGGGCATTGCATACAATACGATCGACATTCTTACCAAAGAATTTGTAAATGAATATCGTGCCCTACGTTATGCCGAGACTGATAAGGTAATTGAATATTTCAACAGTGAACTCAAACGAATTGGAAAGGAACTTCGTATAAATGAAGACTCCTTGACAAAATATAATGTAGATAAGCGTATCATTAATTATTATGATGAAACTAAAGAGATTGCTGCTATAAATAAAGAATTCGAATTACGTGAACAAAATGCATATATAGAAGTTAATAGCGCAAAAGCTATGCTAAGCGAACTAGAAACACACATGAACAGTAACGCAAAGCAAGTACTCAATAATATTCTGTTTTTGAACAAGTTGAATGAAGCATCTTCACTTACAGGAAAAATATCAGAAATGGAAACAGTCTCCGGTGGTGAGACCTCCAAACAGAAAGAAATACTTAAAAGCTATAAAGACAGTCTGACAATAGTTCGTAAAGAGTTATCTAATTTATCGGATAAATATGTAGAACATCGATACACCAAAGAAGGGGTGTCCAAGAACAATATCATTGAACAATGGTTGGAGCAAACTTTAAAATTCGAGAAAGCCAAATCTGATTTACAAATTATTCAAGAAAGCCAAAGAGCACTAGATGAAAGGTATAAGTTTTATGCTCCTGTGGGTTCTACTATCAAACGTAAAGAGCGTAATATAAATTTCATAGAACAGAATTACTTATCGGTGCTCAAGAGTTATAATGATGCTCTTATGCGAAGGAAGAATCTGGAAATGACATCAGCAACACTAAAGGTTCTGAATACTCCGGCCTATCCAATCAATCCAATGCCCACTCAATTGAGAAAGATAGTAATGGCAACCTGCGCTGGCACTTTTTTGTTCATATTAGGATTCTTCCTTATTCTTGAACTTTTAGACCGTACTTTACGTGACTCTATTCGTACCCGTCGACTTGTTGGTCTTCCATTACTGGGTGCTTTCCCTAAAAACTCTATTTTAGAATATCATGGTCAAGTTGAAAAGGCTCAAAACATTGCCAGCAAGCAATTAAGTAGTAGTATTTTGCAATTCTGCAATGAAAAGAAAGAAGGATTACCGTATATAATCAATTTTATTAGCACAGAAGGTGATGAAGGTAAGAGTAAACTTATTGATGAGCTGAAAGTATATTGGAGCAATATCGGTTTAAAAGTAAGAACGGTGATTGGGGGGAAAGATTTTAATCCCTCTTCTCGTGAATTTTACCTTGCTAAAAGTATCACCGACTTTTACATTCCGGAAGAAGAAGATATATTACTTGTTGAATACCCCAATTTGCGTGAAATCAATATTGCACCGGAGTTATTACAAGAAGCAAACCTGAATATAGTAGTTGCCAGAGCTGATCGTGGCTGGAAAGAAACTGATAAGCTATTAGTCGAGAAACTACAAAAACAAGTTGTACAAACACCTCTTTATGTATATCTAACTTATGCATCACGTAATGTTGTAGAAGATTTCACTGGTATGTTACCGCCTTATTCAATATGGAGAAAAATGGTTTACCGCTTATCTCAATTGGCATTGACCGAAAGTGTCTCAACATTGTTTAAAAGAAAGGAACAAGCAAAGGAAGCAACCAACGAAGATGATGATTGACAAGAAAAAATACGGTGAAAATTTAATAGCAATGGGCAACTTTTTTGCCAGTAAAGGATGGGTGTATTTAGTACTGTTAGGAGGTTTATATGTTTTATATAAAGCTATTTTTCGTACATCTACTCCTATTTTTCTAGCATTTAGCCTGTTACCGTTAGCCTTTTTCTTTTTTTTATTAATAATCAAATATTCCAAACAAGGTTTTTATACTTTATTTATCATTCAGTTTCTGATAGCAATAATTGGTATAGTGATAATAATACCAATAGGGATAAGCACATTAGTATCTACGTTGTTCGTAGCAGTCTTGGTCATTTCATATTCAATGTACCAGAAAATAGACTGGAACGAAAGTCGTAATGGCATGTTCTGGCTCTTTTTGATATTGGGGTTGTATTATATATTAGAAATTGCCAATCCAAACAATGTTCAAGCAGCTTGGAATGTCTCTATCACTCACTACTTTGTTTATCCACTGATATGCGCTGTATTGGTTCCATTAGCTATCCGTGACATTAAAGGAATCCAATGGCTATTAATTATCTGGTCTATATTCATCCTGATAGCTGCTGCTAAAGGATATTGGCAGAAAAATTACGGTTTTAATGAACGCGAACAATACTTCTTATTTGTATTAGGAGGCGCCAAAACGCATATTATTTGGTCTGGTATCCGCTATTTCTCATTGTTCAGTGATGCAGCAAATTTTGGTGTACATATGGCTTTAGCCATTCCTCTTTTTGGAATATCCTTACTTTATGTGAAAAATAAGTGGTTGAAAGTTTATTTTGCATTCATTGTTATAGCGGCGGTTTATGGTATGGGTATCTCCGGAACTCGTTCTGCGATTGCTGTCCCTGTAGGCGCATTAGGGCTTTTCATTATTCTCTCTCGTAATATAAAAATTAGTATTGCAGGAATCTCAGTTTTAGCATTGGTATTTATGTTCTTCTTGTTTACCGATATCGGTGATAGTAATCAATACATACGTAAGATGCGTACAGCTTTCCGTCCTTCCGAAGATGCTTCTTATCTTCTGCGTGTAGAAAACCGAAAAAAGATGAGAGAACTGATGGTTCATAAACCTTTCGGTTACGGAGTAGGATTATCTAAAGGTGAACACTTTCACCCCAAAGAACGCATGCCCTACCCGCCCGATTCATGGCTTGTATCGGTATGGGTGGAGACAGGAATAGTTGGGCTCATACTTTATCTCGTTATTCATGGCACTCTTTTCGCATGGTGCTCTTGGATACTGATGTTTAAAATAATAAACAAACAATTACGCGGATTGCTTACCGCATGGCTTTGCATGGCAGCGGGATTCTTCCTGTCGGCCTATACCAATGATGTGATGCAATACCCCAATACCATACCCATATACACTGCTTTCGCCCTCTGCTTCGCAGGACTACATATCGACAAACGGATACAGCAAGACAAGGGAAAGACACAGAAAGTAAAAACAACAAATAGATAAATGATGACCGACAGACCTCAAATCTCTTTTATTACCATCTGCTACAATGGTTTCAACGATACCTGCGAACTAATAGAATCTTTAGAAAAGAATATTCACTCCGTAAGTTATGAAATCATCGTTGTAGATAATGCATCACGTGCAGATGAAGCGATTGCGATCAGTAAATGTTATCCGAATGTTATCACTTTACGGAGCAAGGCCAACTTAGGATTCTCTGGAGGCAACAACCTCGGTATCCGCATTGCAAAAGGAAAATACATTTTCCTAATCAACAACGACACATACATCGAAACAGACGGATTCCACTCCCTAGTAGAACGTCTTGAAAGCCGTCCGGAAATAGGTGCTGTCTCCCCAAAGATACGTTTTGCTTTTCCACCACAAAACATACAATTTACGGGATTCACTCCACTGACACCCATCACTCTGCGCAACAGTCCTATCGGCTTCGGACACATTGATGATGGACGTTTCGACACCCCGCACCCTTCTCCTTATTTACATGGAGCCGCCATGATAATAAAACGAGAAGTGATTGAAAAGGTAGGATTGATGCCGGAAATATATTTTTTATATTACGAAGAGATGGATTGGTGTACCCAGATGACTAATGCCGGCTACGAACTATGGTATGAACCCCGTTGCACCATTTTCCATAAAGAAAGCCAAAGCACCGGACAACTTAGTAAACTACGTACTTACTACATGACGCGCAATCGTCTACTCTACGCCCGGCGCAACCGTACAGGATCTCATCGACTACTGTCTATACTTTATCAATCTACCATAGCCGCCGGAAAGAACAGTCTCCAGTTTGCCTTGAAAGGCCATTTCGACCTATTTTTCGCTGTATGGAAAGGAATTATAGGAGGTGTTTTCCTTACACCTCCTACAATAACAAAATAAAACAACACTCAATTAAGAACAACTATGCATATATTTACCTTGATCGACTGGATACTCTTTAGTTTGTTAGCACTCTGCGTTTTTTATTTACTATTCTACGCAATTGCTTCCAAATTTTACCGTCCGCGCAAATTCTCCATAGCCAAGACACAGCGCCGTTTTTTGGTACTATTTCCCGCATACAAAGAAGATCGCGTAATTGTATCCACCGTCCGCAGTTTCCTCAAGCAGGAATATCCACAAGATAAATTCGACATTGTTGTCATTTCAGACCAAATGCAACCAGCCACCAACGACACCTTACAAGCACTCCCCATCCAGCTACAAACAGCTGACTACGCCAATAGCTCCAAAGCTAAAGCGTTATCATTGGCAATGGATATCACCATGGATAAGAATCACGACATAGTTGTCATAATGGATGCCGATAATCTTACTACCCCAAATTTCCTGGCAGAAATCAACTGTGCATTCGAAAGCGGATGCCGTTCAATACAAGCACGACGAACAGGTAAAAACTTAAATACAGACATTTCTATTTTAGATGCAGTCAGCGAAGAGATCAATAATGGATTTTTCCGTAGTGGACACAATGCAGTTGGTCTATCAGCCGGTCTGACCGGTTCAGGAATGGCTTTTGATGCGGATTGGTTCCGCCAAAATGTAAAGCATCTGCAAACCTCCGGAGAAGACAAAGAATTGGAAGCATTGTTACTAAAACAACGAGTTCATACCGAATATTTGGCACAACTCTCCGTATATGATGAAAAAACGCAGAAGAAGGAAGCAATCAAGAATCAACGTAAACGCTGGATCGCCGCTCAATACGGAGCATTACGCGCTTCATTGCCAAATTTTCCGAAAGCATTTCTACATGGCAATGTTGATTATTGCGACAAAATACTTCAATGGATGTTACCACCTCGCTTAGTACAATTAGCAGGGGTTTTCGGCTTCACTTTTCTGATTACTGTCATTTGTATATGGATAAGTCTTCAAAATGAGAGCAATGAATGGTATATTGGAATAAAATGGTGGTTACTTTCAGTAGCCCAAGTCATTGCAATGATACTTCCTATGCCCAGAAAGTTATTTAATAAAAAACTAGGAAAAGCCATCATGCAAGTACCAACATTGGCACTCATCATGATAGCTAATCTGTTTAAGCTCAAAGGAGCCAACAAGAAATTTATACATACAGAGCATGGAGAGGAAAAAGAATAATCTCATGCGATCAATCGGTTACTATTAAGAGTCGCATTGCCTTGTGTTCTTTCTCAACAAATCCAAATATTCTTTTACATTGAAATATGGACATGCCTTAATTCACTCTTCCGGTTCAATCTCCCCATTCAGATCAGGACTTAAGTCCCGATGTCCACAACACAACAACCGGAATAATCACGCAGAAGCGTAAGAATGAGCACCCAAAGTGAATGTTTCTGCCATTCGGTACGAGTATCAGACGAATGCCCATGACAATTGGGCCTACCTTCGTAGCAGATACCAATACTTGTCAGATTGTGTCCTTTCACGTGAGCCCCGCGGTCCTCTCTAGCGAACGAGTAGTTTTGATATCTCCATTTTTACGAATATAAAAATGATAACTGATACCGTTGAACCCACGCCTTCGGTGGCACACTTCAAGATCCTATTCTGTAAAATCCCTGTCCGCCCTTAAGGCGGAACAGTGAATCACAATCAGGTCAATCTTCTTCATCGACCTGCCCTTTCATTCTTTTACTTTTTCTCTTTCTGCGAAAGAAAAAAATACTTCCAATACGATACCAAAATCTTATTAATCATCATCTTTCTGTTTTTATGAACGTTTTATAAATACCGTCAGCTGAAAGGGAAACGGGCCCATCTCCCCCTTCCAACAAACATTTATGACTAAAGAGTAGGATACGGAGATTCTCCATCATCGGATCCCCCACCTTCATTGCCACCTCCACCTTCAGAAGCGGATTTACCGGCAGAGATCAGTTCAAACATCACGTTATTTTTCCACCACGAGTAGTAGCAGTACTGTTATTAGCAAGACGCAATGAATTATCTATCTTGAAACGAACATTGACACGAGTAATATTCTTCACCGTACAATCTTTGGCTGCTTCCACTCTAGGACAGGTAAGCGTCGTATAAAAAATCCCTAATCCATCCACTTTCACTTTATTACCTGCCACAAGCACCTTCTTCATCGAACAGACAAAGGATTTCATAACGTGCACCACGTCCTCTACCGAAAGAAAAACAATAGATTCTATTTCACAAGCCAATGACTCAATGGAATAGATTTTCGACTCTCCCAACTTGAGCTTGAGAGCAAATACCATCGGCAATTCCTTATCGCTAATCTGTTTTCTGTGCTGATAACGCACTACGGAACTGTTACCATATAAAAATGTTTTAAGAAAAGAAGGATATTCTTCCTTTCTGATGATAAAACAAAGGTACAACAACCTGCCATTCGTCTTCGGAATAATACCGGGCTAAGCCTGACTACACAGAATTAAACAGGATTAAAGAATACATAGCAAAGAGTCATAGAAACCTCAGATAAAAAACAACAGAATACTTTTCATTTCCTATAAATTCACTCTCTCCGCCCTTGTATATTCCAGTAAAAAAGCGTAACTTTATAGCATTATAACAAACTAATTAGGTGAATAAATGAAAGCAACTAATCTCACACAAGAATACCGGAAAGAGAAAAGATTCAACTACCGAAGCTACAAAAAGGAGAACTGGTACAGCTATACCCTCCCAATATAAAGCAACAAAGCGCAGTAGAACGATTTAATAATATGGATAGAAACCTCCCCCGGATTAAAAGAACGGCTTATAGCTACCGAAATGAACGTCAAAAGCAGATATTACACTCCGGCACAAGTACGCCTTATAATAGAATTCCCATAAGAACCTTAGTCCAAAGAATAAAAAATAACATGAATCTGCTATTGAAGCAAGCTTTTATTTAACCCATTATTACCCAGTTATCAGTTAAATGATAAAAGAGTTATTCATTTGTCCAGTCCTCACTAAACAATTCCTTCTCCGACAACCAACAAGTATTATCGAACTCTGTATCACCGACTCGCCTGTCGGGTGGAACCGCAAAGTCTTTCGATTTCACAGAAGGCGAATAACGCCCATTGACCGGATCATAAACCAATGTAGCTATCCCTCTATGTCCCAAATGTTTGAATTTCCCCTTCTCCACATGTACACATGTCACTCCGAATTCATCATCTCGTTCAATAACCAGTCCGTAATCTGCTTTGTTATAAAAATCAGCAGAACCTACTTTTAGCCACAGGATGTATAATTCGGAAAATCCGTATGCTATCCTCCTTGTTTCACAACGAAGTCAATATGCGATCTTCTCTCAATTCGGGTACAAAATGGAGGCTGGAACACATGCGCAACTGTCACATACTGACACTTACGCCAAAGCATTCTTCCAACACTTTAAAGCATTAAAATGCATCTTCATGCTTCACTACCTCTATTATCAAGTCCATAAAGCAATACTCGAAGAAAAATGTATAGTGATGGAGCTAAAGAACTTCGAATACCTAGACAAATATGATCCGAAACAAGTCCTCTTTCTACAAGAATGTAACGACAAAGAAGAATTACTAAAACGACTCATCCAAGAACAGAAAATTCTCTAGATCAGTGGTAAACTAGTGGAACAACACAAGGAGAAAAAACGAAAAAAGAAAAAGCAAGACAAAAAGAATTGCACAAAAAAGAGGAAGTTATCATAACTTTTTCTATCTTTGTGTCAAGAGTATAAACTCGTCAAAACTAAGTTGAATAAAAAACATGAACGGTTGTAAAACGGACGATATAAGTATAAGAGCATTAATCATTTTTCGGGAAACCAGCGACACGGATAACCTTTTTGCACCTATATTGTGCGAGGCTATCCGGTTGACCGGCATTGATGTCCGATGTTCTACCGAAGAGTTTTGGGAGTCTGACACGACTTATGATATCATTCATTTTCAATGGCCCGAAGAAGTGGTAGGTTGGAACTGCAACGATCCTAACATTATTTCCCGTCTGAAAGAACGAATAGATTGGTGGCGTTCACAGGGAGCGCATTTTGTATACACTCGCCATAATATCTGTCCATCCTCTGCGAATGAAATCATTAGTCATGTTTATGAAATAATAGAAACAGAGAGTGACATTGTAGTACATATGGGACGCTACAGCCTTCATGAATTTACCCATGACCATCCCAATGACCGAAATGTCATTATCCCCCATCCTATTTACGAATATACATACCGGGAAGATATCAGTATAGAGCGGGCGCGTCAATATCTCAAAATGCCACAAAATGCGTTTATCGTTACTGCATTCGGAAAATTCCGTAATAATAAAGAAAGACGCATGACACTGGATGCATTCCGCAAGTGGAATAAAAACAATAAGTTATTGGTAGCTCCCCGTTTCTATCCTTTTTCAAGAATCAAAAAGTACGGTCGCAATTTCCTGAAACGTTGGGCCTCCCGTATAGGTTACTATCTGCTAATACCTTTACTTAACCGATGGCTGAATATACATGCCGGAGCTGAAGACGAAATAATAGACAATTGCGATTTGCCGTACTATATTGCTGCCAGTGACATAGTGTTTATCCAACGGAAAGACGCATTAAACTCGGCTATGGTCCCGCTCGCTTTTTTATATCATAAGGTAGTAGTAGGGCCTAATGTGGGAAATATCGGTGAGTTGCTATATGAAACAAGTAATCCATCCTTCAATCCTGATGACCTGCCAAGTATCGTGAAAGCGTTGGAAAAAGGAAATTTGCAGACTATCTGGTACAAAGGTGAAGGTAATTATTCGTACGCAATGGAACACATGAACATAAAAAAAATAGGAAAAGAGTACGCCCAGATTTACATGAACTTAACAAACAATAAATAAGCAGAAGCCATCTGAATGATGTGCAACTGATTAGTGAAAATGGAAAGCAATAAAATCAAAGTCAGTATTATCATACCCGTTTATAATACTGAAAAATATATCCGTCAAACAGTGGAAAGTATCATGAGCCAGACACTGAAGGAACTTGAAATCATTATCATCAATGATGGTTCGACGGACGAAAGCCTGAAAATCGTAGAAAAACTTGCCTTACAAGACAATCGTATACAGACATATTCACAAGCCAATCAGGGAGTATCCGTAGCCCGTAACGAAGGTATCGCACGTGCCCAAGGAGAATATATCTATTTTATGGATAGCGATGACTTGCTCGATACGGACGCTCTTGAAATGTGCTGTCATAAATGTGAAGAAGAAGAATTGGACTTTATCTTTTTTGATGCCCGTACTTTTCGAGAAGACAGTTTCACCAACACTCCCCAACTAAGTTATCAGCATACTGAAAAACTGGATGATAATAAAGTGTACAGTGGTATCGAGGTGCTCAAAATGCAATTGCAGAACTATGTTTTTACCCCTTCTCCTTGTCTCAATGTCATCCGCAGACAGTTTCTTGCCAATTGTCATCTACTGTTTTATCCGGGCATTGTGCATGAAGACCAATTATTCATGGTAAAACTTTACCTGCAAGCCCCCAAAGTAGCTTGTATTCGCCGAGCTTTTTTCCAACGTCGCCTACGAGAAAACTCTATAATGACAAGCAAATTTTCGTCCTATAATCTGAAAGGCTATCTTACCGTAACACATGAACTTCTGAACTTCAAAAAGCAAATTCAGAAGAAAGAAATTAAAGAAGTTATTGATCTGCACCTCTCACAAATGCTGAATGCTATCGCATGGCAAGCGCAAACACTTTCTCCGAGAAAACGTTTACATTTAGTACTCCGCTTTATTTTTCAGTATAAGCGATATGTATCAACCAGAGGTATAGCTGTCTTATTATTCAAACCATTTATCAAGCAACAATCTAACAAATAATGGCCAATAACATCAAGCAACAACTTTTTTCCGGTGTATTTTATACGGCTGTGGCCAAGTACAGTGGAATCATCATTTCACTCGTTGTAGCAGGCGTACTAGCACGTTTGCTTTCACCCGACGATTTCGGAATTGTAGCAATCGCCAGCGTCATTATCGCCTTTTTCAACCTTTTCACTGACATGGGGGTATCTGCCTCTATCGTGCAAAATAAATCATTGACAAAAGAAGAACTATCAGATATATTTTCGTTCACCGTATGGACGGGAATCGGAATCAGTATCTTATTTTTCACCGCATCGTGGCTCATTGCTGACTATTACAAAAGTGATATTCTACGGACACTTTGTCAGCTACTGGCAGTCAATTTGTTTTTTGCTTCAGCGAATATTGTTCCCGGGACGATGTTTTACCGGAATAAGGAGTTTAAATTCATCGCCATTCGGAGCTTTGTGATCCAAGTAGCAGGTGGCGCTGCCGCCGTAATTGCCGCTATCTATGGGGCAGGGCTCTATGCATTGATTATCAATCCGATATTATCTAGCATCCTGTTATTCGCCATTTCCTATCAGCGCTATCCCCAACGGCTACGTTTGACACTGGGAATGAAGGTGTTGCGGAAGATTTTCTCTTATTCCGCCTACCAATTCTTATTCAATATTATCAATTATTTCAGCCGTAACCTTGATAAATTACTTATAGGAAAATATATGAATATGTCTGCTCTGGGTTATTACGAGAAATCCTACCGGCTCATGATGCTTCCGTTACAGAATATCACACAAGTGATCACTCCTGTGATGCACCCGGTTTTCAGCGATTTTCAAAATGACAAAGAGCGTCTGGCATCCTCATACGAACGCATTGTACAGTTTTTGGCATTCATCGGTTTGCCATTGAGTATGCTGCTCTTTTTCACTGCTAAAGAAGTGACACTTATTATCTTCGGCGACCAATGGTTACCATCCGTTCCGGTATTCCAGATCTTATCACTCTCGGTAGGTATTCAAATTATACTTTCTTCTTCCGGCTCCATTTTTCAGGCATCAGGAGACACACGAAGCTTGTTTATCTGCGGAGTATTTTCGTCTATACTCAACGTGACAGGGATCTTGCTCGGAATCTTCTACTTCGGTACATTGACGGCAGTTGCCACTTGTATTACCGTCACATTTACAATCAACTTTGCACAATGCTTTTGGCAGATGTACCGAATTACCTTCCAAAGAAGCTTCTGGCAGTTCGTACGGCAACTCTTTTCGCCAATAGTAATCAGTTTATTAGTTGCGGCCTGCCTCTTGCCTCTAAATTATGCAATGGAAGGAATGAACATTTTTGTTACACTGATCGTGAAAAGTATAATTAGTTTTATTATCTTTGGAGAATATATACAATTGACGCATACTTATGACATTATAGGTAAAGCGAAAAGCATTTTGAAGAAAAAGAAATGATCTCATAATCAACAAAGGCAAACAAACAAATGAAAGCAATCTTCCTCATATTCCACGGTTTCGAAGAATCCAACGGAATCAGTAAGAAAATACGCTATCAAGTAAAAGCGCTTAAAGAGTGTGGAGTGGATGTACGTATCTGTTGGCTGGACGATACGGATAACCGGAAGCGCCGAATGGTGGACGATCTGGTTATAGAAAACTATGGAAATGGGATTAAAGGAAAAATACGGAAGCGTACCAATCTAGATTGTGTCTACCGATATGCAATGAAAGAAGGGATAGAAGTAGTCTATGTACGGTCGGACCATAATACGACTCCCTTCTTGATCAACCTTTACCGAAAGCTACGAAAAAAAGGAATAAAAATTGCTTTAGAAATACCAACTTATCCCTATGATCAAGAATATAAAGGGTTATCTTTTGGTTATCAACGAGTGCTGTGGATCGATAAATGTCTCAGGCACTTCATGGCTCATTATATAAATAAAATCGTTACTTTTTCCAATGATTCTTTTATTTTTGGGCGGCCCACTATTCAAATTTCCAATGGTATTGACTTTGACGTTGTTCCCTTAAAAAAACAACTACCGCACCCTTCCGAAAATGAGCTGCATCTAATAGCAGTTGCTACTATTCATCCCTGGCATGGTTTTGACCGCGCCATCTGTGGCTTGGCTGAATATTATCAGAGTAATGTTAATGCTACGCCCCCTCTCCGAGTATTTTTGCACATCGTAGGTGAAGGAGTGCCCGAAGTAGTAAGTAACTACCATCGTCTCACAAACGAAAATAATCTGCAAGAGTATGTTATTTTTCACGGTCCCCTGTTCGGTGGAGCTTTGAATGCTGTTTTCGACCAATGTGAGCTGGGAATCGGTAGTCTTGCAAGACACCGAAGCGGGATCACTCACTTACGTTCCCTAAAAAACAGGGAGTATGCTGCACGAGGTATCCCGTTTGCTTACTCCGAAATAGATGATGATTTTGAAGGAATGCCATATATACTCAAAATAAAACCAGATGAATCACCTCTTAACATAGCACAAATCATCCGTTTCCAACAAACAGTATCGATACCGCCGCACGAGATCAGGCAATCTATCGAACAGAGTCTATCATGGAAAGTACAAATGAATAAAGTTATAGACAGCCTATGAATAATTCAACCATTAAAATAGTATATTGCACCGATGACCTGTATGGTCCCGGAGGTATGCAGCGGGTACTGTCTTTGAAAGCCAGTTATCTGGCAGACGTATTAGGATATGATGTTACGATATGTCTGACAGAGGAAAAGGGACGTCCCCTCTTCTATCCCTTATCTTCCAAAGTACACGTAGTCAATTTTGACATCAACTTTTACCGGATGTACGACCATACACCGTTCCCATTAAAGGTTTTGAAATATAAACTTTATATGAGACGATATAAAAAGATGCTTTCACAAAAGCTGATGGAATTAAGACCGGATATCACTGTTTCCCTACTTAGAAAAGACATAAACTTTATCAACTCCATTAAGGACGGAAGCAAGAAAATAGGAGAAATACATTTCGATAAAAGTAATTACCGGATTTTCAACGGTCCGTTACCAGCTTTTATCTGCAATATGATCTCGCACCAATGGATGAAACAACTCATCAAGCAACTCAGAAAATTGGATACATTTGTCGTACTAACCAATGAAGACTTGGAAAATTGGACTGAACTGAACAACGTAATCTGTATCCACAATCCGGTTTCATTTGATAATATACCTGTACATTCCTCTTCGACCAGCAAACAAGTGATAGCTATCGGCAGATATACCTATCAAAAAGGAATTGATTTGCTTTTACAAGCTTGGCAAAAAGTAAGCCAACGCCATCCGGATTGGAAGCTACAAGTTTTTGGTGATGGGGCACGGGAGTCATACTTACAATTAGCGGAAGATTTAAATATAAACCACTCTTGCCATCTCAATCCTCCGACAAACAATATAACCGACAAACTGATCGAAAGTTCGATATTCGTTCTTTCGTCAAGATATGAAGGAATGCCAATGGTACTAGGCGAAGCTATGGCACACGGTTTACCTCCAGTGGCTTTTACCTGCCCCTGCGGTCCACGTGACATCATAATGGATGGAGAGGATGGGTTACTTGTTGAAAATGGGAATATCGATCAGTTAGCAGAAAAGATATGTTATCTCATCGAGCACGAAGATATCCGGAAAGAAATGGGGAAGAATGCCACACAGAATATCAAACGTTTCTACATTAAAAATATTATACCATATTGGGATGAACTCTTTAAAAAACAGTAAGATGAACGTTCGGCAACTCATACAAACACTTCGCTACAAGTTAAAATATGGCAGCACAGTAGAGTGGTATAACTTTTGGTATATCATTTTGCGAAAACGGCAAAATATCATTCCTAAAGTTACTTCTATCGACGAAACAATTAAGAAAATTATTACAAGCCATTGTTCAGTCAGCCGCTTTGGCGACGGAGAGCTTTTGCTCACTAATCCGAACAAAGAAATTGGCTTCCAGAAAGGAAATCAGCAGTTGGCTCAGAGATTGAAAGAAGTGCTAACGAGCCATGAAGAAGGGCACATTGTATGTATATCTGATGTTTTTGAGAACTTATACCGTTACAATCGGAAAAGCCGCCGGTTCTGGAGAACTCATTTTTTCCTGTACGGTTCCTACTGGGATGAGTTCCTCACTCCCGGACAAACTTACTATAATACCTTTGTCACACGTCCTTATATGGATTTCGCACAAAAAGAGGATTCTGCACGTTGGTTTCGTGCTATGAAAGGCATTTGGAATGACAGAGATATCGTTTTCATTGAAGGGGAAAAAAGTCGGTTGGGAGTCGGTAATAATCTGTTTGACAATGTTCGGAGTATCCGCCGGATTCTTTGTCCGACAAAAGATGCATTCGACCGTTACGATAAAATCCTGAAAGAAGCCAGAAAGTTGGAAAAGGGGGTTCTTTTTCTTATCGCTCTAGGTCCCACAGCTACAGTATTGGCGTACGATCTGTCGCGAGCTGGCTATCAGGCAATTGATGCGGGACACGTAGATGTAGAATACGAATGGTGGCGAATGAGAGCCAAAAGAAAAGTGAAACTGGAACGAAAATACGTGAACGAGGCTGCCGACGGAAAGCAGGTTGCCGACGCAGGTGAAGAATATAGCAAACAAATTATTGCTAAAATAAGCTGAGTATGAAGTATTTTGTAACGATTGCCATCCCGCTATACAACGCCGGTAAATATATTAATGAAACAATGGAGTCTGCCCTGAACCAGACTTTTCAGGAGATAGAATTCCTTATCATTAATGACCGAGGAACGGACGACTCCGTAAAAATGATCCGGCAGTTACAGGAAAATCATTTACGGGGAAAAGATATACGTATTGTATCGCATGACCACAATTTGGGAGTAGCTGCCGCCAGAAACACAGCTATTAACAAAGCACAAGGAGACTATCTTTTCTTTCTGGATAGCGATGATCTTATCACGCCTGATTGTATTGAAATACTCTATAAGACTGCCACCAAGGAAAAGGCGGAATTAACCTATGCATCTTATCGGGAAGAATGGGAAAACAAGAAAAAATGCGGAACGGATTTTATATTATCAGACATGAGGTTCGACGGTGAAGACCAATTAGCCCAATTTGCCAATCAGAACTTATATCGTACACTACGCTCCTTTACGTGGAATGTACTGTATGACTTATCCTTCCTTCGTAGTACGCACGTTAAGTTCCAGTCGGTCACTATTTGGGAAGATCTGCTTTTCTACTATGATCTTATCCCTTTAGTGAAGAAAGCTGTTCTGATAAAAGATATTACTTACATATATATCAAACGGGAAGGCTCTCTCTCAAATTATCAGCCCCGTACAGAGATTCCACGAGAAGAAATCAGAGAACATATACAGATCAGAGAGTATTGCAAAGAGAGATGTAAGCAATTGACTGGTAAACCATATTTTGACAATCTGGTAACAAAAACGATGAAGCTTTGTGTAGATACTGCCGCCGTTGCCATAGAAAAACGTAAGATGTTTGTTCCCCGACTGGAGACTTCGGAGATCAAAAAATTATTGAAACATCCTCTGAGTTACTCTGATATCCGTAAACTCAAAAATTATCGAACGTTTAATACACTAACATATATCTTAAATTTACTGCCGGGTTGGATGATTACTTTTTTACTGGCAACTTATATTCGTACACTAAAGACGTATAGAAAACATAAAAATTAAATGCATATTATGAGAATCGTATACATATTTCAATCATTGGCAAAAACGGCAGGTACAGAGCGTATCCTAACGGACAAGATGAATTATTTCGCAGAACACACTTCGAACGAAATTACTCTTATCACTTGTGAACAGGGAGATCATCCCCACCCTTTTCCTCTTTCACCCAAAGTGAAACATATCGATTTAAACGTACGTTTTTTCACTTTGTCCCGCTATGGTCGAATCAAGCACAGATTCATAGAGCTCATTATGAAGCACGAATATAAGAAGCGGCTGAAAAAATGCTTAAAACAAATTCAACCGAATGTTATATGCTGCACTACTTATGCTTTATTTGAAATAAGCGCTGTGATCCGTTTAGCTAATGGAGCAGTTAGTGTTGTTGAAGCTCACACAGCCAAAGAATCTAACGAGAAACAACAAAATTTTCCTCCTAATAGTATTCGCAGATTTATTGCAAAGTTGTATGATAACCATGTCTATAGAACGATCAGTAAATGTCAGGTGTTGGTTGCTCTTACATCCGGAGATGCAGAGAATTGGAAGAACGTAAAACAAGCAGTAGTCATCCCCAATATGCTGGGGCATTACCCCATAGAACTCAAGCCATATCCTAAGACAAACAGAGTGATTACTGTAGGGAGACTCACCAAACAAAAGGGGTATGATCTCTTGATTGATGCTTGGAAAATTGTACATGAGCATCACCCGGAGTGGCATCTGGATATTTATGGAACAGGAGAAGATAAAGAAAAACTGACTCACCAAGTCTCACAACACAACCTCAATGAGGTGATTCACTTTCATGCTCCTACGCTACAGATTTTTGATAAATATATGGAGAGTGACTTTTATGTTATGAGTTCCCGCTGGGAAGGTTTCAGTCTTGTATTGATTGAAGCGATGTCATGCGGTCTGCCCTGCGTTTCGTTTAATTGCCCACATGGACCGGAAGACATTATCAAAAATGAGGAGGATGGTTTGATCGTGGAGAACGGAAACATAGAGCTATTTGCCGAGAAGATCAATTATATGATAGTACAGAAAAATGTTCGTAAAGAAATGGGACGTAAGGCAAGAGAAAATATAAAACGTTATCTACCTGAAAACATTATGCCCCAATGGCAACAATTATTCGAATCACTAACCAACAATAAGTAATGTATGACTAAGTGGTATGAGCCTTATATGGAGGTATATGAAAAGCCGTTTGCGGACGCTCCGAAAAGCGTGATTGATAAGGTGCGCGGGAATCTGCAAAAGTTACAAAGCGAATCTCCATTTGTTACTATATCTATAATAGGATATAATGAAGAAAAGCATCTGTTGGCCTGTCTCTGGTCATTAAGTGAAATGAAATGTAAGTATCCAGTAGAAATTATTGGAGTAGATAATGATTCAAAAGATCGTACAACTGAGGTGTTTGAAACGTGTGGCATACCTTATTATACGGAACTTCAACATAGCTGTGGCTTTGCCCGTTCTTGTGGTCTTAATCATGCACGTGGAAAATATCATATAAACATTGATTCAGATACTATGTATCCACCTCATTATGTAGAGACTATGATTGACGTACTTGAACAACCCGGAGTTGTTGCAGTAAGTGCATTGTGGAGTTATGTTCCCGACAAATCTCACTCTAAATTGGGATTAGCTTCTTATGAAACTGCTCGTGACATGTATTTATGGTTACAATCTTTCAAGCGTCCGGAGCTAAGTGTACGAGGATTGGTTTTTGCTTATCGTACAGACTACGCTCGAGAAGTGGGTATCCGTACGGATATCAAACGTGGTGAGGATGGGTATCTGGCACTGCAACTGAAAGCATATGGAAAAATCGTTTTTGTACGTAACAGGAAAGCTCGTGCTATTACCGGATATGGAACAGTCGGTGTAGATGGTACATTACTCAATAGTTTCCGGGTACGCGTTATCAAAGCGATAAAGGGGATGACCGGATTGTTTACTAAAAAGTTGGAATATAAGGACGAAGAATCTAATCTGATAAAATAGTAATTGAAAAGCGGATTAAATAATAAGACACATGATATTAAATTATATATGACTATGAATAATACCTTTACCCTCTGTCTCGAAATCCTTTTTTGGTTTGCCCTGTTCATCGTATTCTACACTTATCTGGGCTACGGTATTCTGCTCTACGCTCTTGTTAAACTGAAAGAACTTTTCGTAAAACCAGTGAAACGATCGCTTCCGACATCGGACAGTGATCTGCCGAAGGTAACTCTTTTCATCACAGCTTTCAACGAAGAAGATGTAGTTGACAAAAAAAATGATGAACAGCCTCGCATTGGATTATCCTTCGGATAAACTTCACATCGTTTGGGTGACGGATGGTAGCAATGATGGAACCAACGACCGCCTGCAAACCCAATGGGACGGAAAGGTTACTGTTTACTTTCAACCCAAACGACAAGGTAAGACTGCTGCCATGACACGTGGAATGACGTTTATTAAAACTCCCATTGTTGTCTTCACTGATGCTAATACAATGATAAATAGTGAAGCAATCCGGGAAATAGTGCTCGCTTTTCAAAATCCCAAAGTTGGCTGCGTGGCAGGAGAAAAACGCATTGCTGTACAAAGCAAAGATGGAGCTGCTGCGGGTGGAGAAGGTATTTACTGGAAATATGAATCGAGTTTAAAAGCACTTGACGCACGACTTTATTCTACTGTTGGAGCTGCCGGAGAGTTGTTTGCAGTACGTCGTGAGCTTTTTGAGCCAATGGCACCGGATACCTTGTTGGATGACTTTATCCTTTCCCTCCGTATTACGATGAAAGGATATATTATTGCTTATTGCACCAATGCCTACGCCATCGAAAGCAGTTCTGCGGATATGCGTGAAGAAGAAAAAAGAAAGATACGTATCGCTGCCGGTGGATTGCAATCCATCGCTCGTTTGCGTCCTTTGCTAAATCCCTTCCGTTATGGGGTTCTTAGCTTTCAATACACCTCACACCGGGTATTAAGGTGGTCTGTTACTCCATTTTTATTGTTTGCATTATTTCCACTAAATATAGTACTTCTGTTTTCTAGTAGCGCACCTGTATTCTATGGGATTCTGCTCATTTTACAGATTCTGTTCTATGTAATGGGATACTGGGGGTATTATTTATCTACCAAACAAATAAAAAATAAGTTGCTTTTTATCCCCTACTACTTCCTTTTCATGAACGTTAATGTACTAAAAGGCATCGGTTATCTGAAGCAAAAAAAGGCAAATGGAACATGGGAAAAGGCAAAACGAGCAGAGTCTTAACTAAATGGATCAGAAAATACAACTTATTGATTGATAATTCTATAGATTGTACAAACAATTGACCAATTCTTTTGTTATCTTTGCCGGAAGAAAAACTCCTATAATCTAATTAAAGGGCATGAACAGGACATTACATGATGCAAACAATGCACAAAGGATATTGAAACTTACTGCTGATACGATGTTACTGATTGATCGGGGCGGTGTTTGCATAGATATCAATACTCATAGCGAGTTGTGGTTTTTACAAGAAGAGAAATTACTTGGCAAAAATATATTTGAATTACTCCCCGAATATACAAGAGAGAAGGTGTTTCCTATTTTCCAAACTGTATTGAATGAAAAACGAAGTATCACTAAGAATTTCAAATTGGAATTGTCAAATGATACGTATTATTTCAAATGTATCATGTATCCTTACGATGACATGGTACTGTGTCAATATCGCGATATCACGCAACGTAGCAATGTAAAACGCCTGCTGGAACAAGTGAACAGGAATCTACGCGAAATACAGAAGGTAGCACAGATTGGACAGTGGACGTACAACACCCGAGAAAATAGATTCCATTATATGGGGCATACCGGCATTTTATGTACCGAAGATGTGAAAAGCATTTCATTCAACGACTATATACAATCCATCGTTGAAGAGGACCGTTATATCTTTAATGACTGGTGCAAAAGAAATATAGAAAACTTTGATCAGGAAAGTATTAGCTACCGCATTCTTCATAATAATGAAATATACTATGTGCAACTTCAAGCATATGCGCACGAACAACTTTCTGATGGTAGCTTTAACATCGAAGGGTATATCCAGAATATTACCGATACTCAACGTCGCAGAAATGATATCAATACCTTAACACACGCTATCAATAATGCCAAGGAGAGTATCTTCGCCACTAAAGAAGATGGTACGCTCATCTTTGCCAACCGCCAATTTATGCAGAATCATGGAATTTCCGAAAATGAGGATATCAGTAAGCTGAAAATTTATGAAGTGGTAGCCGACATAAATACACAGAAGGAGTGGCGCGAACGATGTAGGAGTATTATGACTTCAGGAAGCAATTATATCATCCAAAATCCTTCCAAGAATAATAAGGATATTTTAGCGTACGAGGGTATTATGTATAATGTTACCAATGATTCAGGAGAGGAAAGTTACTGGTCGTTCAGCCATGATATTTCTGAAAGATTACGTTATGAAGCGCAAATCAAACGATTGAATCAAATCATGGACACGACGATCAACAATCTTCCCGCAGGTATCGTCGTGAAGGATATTAACAATGATTTTCGTTATATCTATCGAAACCGAGAATCATATAACCGAGATATTTGTAATGGAGATTCTATCGGTAAAAATGACTTTGACTACTATCCGCTAGAAGTAGCTGAAGAGAAAAGAAAAGGAGATATTGAAGTTGCCACTACCGGAAAGAAACTTCATTGGACAACTGAGGGAAAAGATAAGAATGGAAATTTACTGATCCTTGACAAACGAAAAATGCGTGTGGACGGTGATGAGATGACTTCTTCAATTATCATCAGCATAGAATGGGATATCACAGCTATGGAACTGATGAAACGGGAATTACAAGCCTCTAAAGAAAAAGCAGAATTATCTGATAATTTAAAGTCTGCCTTTCTTGCTAATATGAGCCATGAAATCCGTACTCCGCTAAATGCTATTGTCGGATTTTCACATTTAATCGCTGAAAGTGAAGATCGGGCAGAACGAAAATCGTATTATGAAATTGTTGAAGCCAATAATGAACGTTTGTTGCAATTGATCAATGAGATACTCGATCTCTCAAAGATTGAATCTGGCATTGTAGAATTTACTTATAGTCCTACAAATCTCCACAAACTTTGTAAAGAGGTGCACGACGCTCATGTATTCCGTACTCCTCCGGGGGTTGGTCTGATTTATGAACCTTCAAACGAGAAGTTGATGATAACGACAGACAAGAACCGGGTGTTTCAGGTATTCTCAAATCTGATTGGAAATGCTTTCAAATTCACGAAAGAAGGAAATATCAGTTATGGATTTGAACAGAAGAATGATTATATTATCTTTCACGTTACAGATACCGGAGCGGGTATTGAATCAAGTAAAGTAGGACGCGTATTCGAACGCTTCGCTAAACTGAATAATTATGCTCAGGGTACTGGATTGGGATTGTCAATCTGTAAAACAATTATTGAAAGACTTGGAGGAGAAATTTCAGTTACATCTGAAGTAGGTAAAGGTACTACTTTTACTTTTCATCTACCTTATGAAGCGAAGCAACTCTCGGCAGAATCATCGACGTTACCAAACGGAACAGCTTCATTGTCCGATGAGTCTCAACAATCCGATAGCAATAATCCTGTTGTAAACTCTGAATTGTCTACCTTTGCTACACCCGAAATAGAAAAGACTTTTTCTAAGCCTACCATATTAATAGCTGAAGATACGGACAGTAATTATGATTTGTTGAACGCTATCTTAGGTAAGCAATATAAGCTTGTACGCGCACATGATGGCATAGAAATAGTCACCATGTACGATGAAGTAAAACCGGATCTCATTTTAATGGATATAAAGATGCCTAATCTGGACGGATTCGAGGCTACAAAAATCATTCGCGAATTATCGTCTGATGTACCCATTATCGCTCAAAGTGCTTACGCGTATGGCCATGATCTGAAAACGGCTAAAGAAGCGGGATGTAATGACTTTATTGCTAAACCGATCTCACAGGTCAAGTTAAAGGAAATAATAAAGCAATGGCTACCGCAAACTTAAAAGATCAGAAACAACCGGATAGGAAAAATGTAGATAGCCAAAGAACCAAGTAGGGCAGTAACTTGACAGCAATAAGCATATACAATAAATTGAATAAAAAAATAGAGATCAAAGGAAGTATGAAGGCTTTGTACAGATTATTTTATTATATATCGATTTTACTAACAGGAATTCTCGCAATCTTTACATTAGCCGGAATTTTTGTTGAGGATACTCCACCAGATAACTCAATGTTATTGCCTTTCATCGGGTTAATATTACCTATGCTTTTGCTTATGAATCTAGTTGTGACCATCTATTGGGTTATTCGTTGGAGATGTTGGGTATTTATCCCAATCATTGCTATTGTTGGTAATTGGACATTTCTAAGTCGTGTATTGCAGTTCCCTCTCTTTGATTCGGCTGCTAAGCCCATAACAAGTGTGATTATCGAGAAGAGAAATCAAACAGGTAATAGTAAGGAAATTGAAATTGGGAATGATCAAAAAATTCAAATAGTATCCGAACAAGAAACTCAAATGGAAGCTAATCAAGATACTTTAGTGGAAACTAATTCTAATATTTCGCTAGTATCTGATCAAAAAGTAGATTCAGTAGCTATTGCGATAACTGGAAATTCTTCTTCTTCTGCTGCTGCTTTCTTAACGGTAGCAACTTACAACGTTGATAGCTTCAATCAAGAACATACAGGGTACTCCTGTAAACAAATAGCCGAGTGCATGAAGAATCTAGGAGTGGATATCTTCTGTTTTCAGGAATTTGGTATCAATAAAGAGTTTGGAGTAGATAGCCTTTATGTATCACTTTCAGAATGGCCTTATCATTATATCCCTTCTTCTCCTGAAGGAGAAAATCTTCTTCAGCTCGCTTTGTTCAGCCGTTATCCTATCCAGGATCAACAGCTTATCACCTACCCTGAGTCTAACAACTGTAGCCTTTGGTGTGACATCGACTTCAACGGACGTACAGTCCGTCTATTCAACAATCACTTGCAAACCACCGATGTTAGCAGTAATAAACGTAAACTGGAAAAAGAACTTAAAGCTGATGACTCTGCAAAAGTTGAACTTGCAGCTATCACCCTTGCTAACAGTCTGTACAATAACTTCAAGAAACGTGCCACCCAAGCTAATCAAATCAATCAACTGATTAAAGTTTCCCCCCATCCTACTCTTGTCTGCGGTGACTTCAACTCTCTACCTTCCTCTTATATTTATCGTACGGTAAAAGGAAATCTGAATGATGGTTTCCAGACCTGCGGACATGGGTATATGTACACTTTCCGCTATTTTAAACATTTGCTAAGAATCGACTATATTTTTCATTCTCAGGAATTTGAAGGAATGGATTATTTTTCTCCGGATATTAATTACAGTGATCATAATCCGGTGGTGATGAGGATGAAACTTAATTAGCAGAAACCTCTTTTAATACTGATTCTATCAGATTCAAACTTTTAATCTGTGGGAATTGCGCTAATTTATTTTTCTTATCTTAATAAGATCGAATCAACTTTTTTATAATGCAACTGTAATTTTAAAAGATAATAAACTAAAAGTAAATTAGCTAATTACCTTTCTGATTATCTAATCTTAAAAAGGAATATTCTGCAAATGTTCCATTTAGGATAATTGTTACTGAGTAAAGTATAGTTTCATATAGTTTTTGCTCAGCATTTTTGCATAATGTCCCCCTCGGGTATACAACTAAAATTTAGTTTTTTCTCATACTCTTTTATCGCTTCATACTTTTTTACCTCAAAATTATCATATTAAGATATATATATCCTGAGAAGGTTATCTAATATTCTTTTTTTTGACTATACCAACAGTTCTTTTCTTCTTTTCAACTTTGTTTATTATATAGGCCGAATTAACTGTATGTATTATTCTGAAAAAGATCCAAAATATTTCTGCCTTCTTGTTCCTTTCTTTGACTTTGGCTAGGAAGTATTTTTTGGTATTCCTAAATTTCACTCCAGCTTGGTTACTCTCTCCCAACTGGGTACCGAACACCCTATTTCACGAAGCTTTTCATCTTTATAAGCTTGTCCACCTTATACGCCATAGTATAAGATGACTTTTACTGTAAAACGTATGACAGGATCCTCTTTAAGAGATCAATTCGAATTTAAATCATTATGAGTCCCATATACAATATAATCAGGATTAATTTTTTCAGTCCAAATTATATCTTGTCCCACAATTTCCACATCTGCAATTTCTTTTACAGCAGGATTAATCATAAGGAAAAGCTCCTCCTTCTGTTCCGGTTCCACTTAATGCCATATTTACCTTTATAGTCATACTTATGGGAGTTTCTGTACTACCTCCAATAACAACATTTAATAAATTCACAAAGTGCCTTTGGAAAATCCGCTGTTGCTGCAGACAATGCACTAAAAATCCCCTTTGATATTTATAAAAAAATATAACTATTAATTCCTAATTTATTTGTACCTTGCTCTTTATCAATTGTATTTTTGGTAATAAAATCCCTCCCAATCCCAGCAAGTACACCAGTTCCTACAGTTTTTCCAATCCAAATTAACGGTGTAAAGAAATTCGGTTCAGAAGCCCTCCCAATAACTCCATTCAATTGACCAACTGCATTTCCTCCGAATTCTATTCTTTAAATATTATAATAATTTAAACTACAACTTAATTGAATTTGATCATACGGAATCTGAGTCAAACTTGGATCGTATGCCATTTCATACTGCATCATACACCAGCTATTCGAAGCTAAAGGCAAAGACCCATCATGCGGAGCAGACTGCATCTAAACATATTGAGTACTCCTTTTGTCAGCATCAGCAACTTCTTGCCTCAATAAGTTCAGTAACCTAGTACCATGATTAGAAATAAGAGAAATTCCATCTTGAATATAAGACGAAGTTGTTAAAAATGAAGTTGTTAAATAAAGATAGACACGCATAATCCCCCTGTACTTACTATAAAGTATAAAATATGGATTTATTAAAAGAGTAGTAACACTGCTATTAAACGTATTATATAATAATTCCCAACCATCAAATGCTCGTCTATCATTAATAACATCAAGTCCATACATTCCAGCCAAACTGCTCTGACCAACCCATGGAGAAGGTATCCGAGACTGTATAGATGGCGTTGGGATCCAATCCGCATTCTCCCAATCAAAAGAAGGAGTTGGTATAGCATGCGTTTGCACCTCTGTTGCATTATTCAACTCATCAATCTTATAATCATCACTACAACTTTCAATTGAAAAACTAATAAAAAGACTCAAAACGACCAATAATACTGATCATAAAGACTTAATAACTAATATTTTCATAATGTTCTAAATTTAAAAGTTAATACTCTGAATAAAATACTGACATCATTCATAAATAACAATTTAGATAAGTAATCAATTTTCCATAGGCTATTGTATTTTTCTTAAATAAAATACAAAAAAAGTAAGTAAACAAAATTACAAAGCTATTTTCTTACATGAGTACGATAAAAAATCATAGCTACATTACAATATATGGTACATAAAGATTGATAATTATGTTAATTTTTCACATAAAAAAGCATAGTGTTATATCCAAATGTTCATATATAAAACTTGCCCAAATATACATTAAAACTTTGTATACTTGGGCAAGAGATAATTCTAAGAGGAGATCAACCAATAGTCTTTTTCTTAGAATACCTTATTAGTTAAAAATATAACGCACACTAAATTGTACTGAATAAGTGGAATTGAAACTTTGATAGGTACGATAAGTATCTTTCATAATATCTTGCCCATTCTTATTCATTGTATATTTACCCGTTTTAGTGTCATAACCCAACAATGATGAATTATTAACTTGCTTATATAAACCCCAACTATTATTTAATAAGTTAGGAAGGTTCTTTATATCAACACCTACTTGCAAAATATTCTTCTTTCCATTAACTTTTAGGAAAAAATCCTGATTCAACTTGAAATCAACCTGATGATGCCAAGGCATAATAGCACCTCCTCTTTCTGCATATTTTCCTTTCCGGTTCTTTAAATAACTATCTTGATTAATATAATTCCAGAAGTCATCTTTCTGATCTTTCGCTGAATATGTCACATTACCCGATTTATCTGTAACATCAGCAAAATTCCATTGATCTAAGTCGCCACGTGAAGCTGGGATATATAATAAGTTATTCGCACCATAATCACCTACAACATTTCCAGAGAAAGTGTATGAGTAACGGCTATATGAATAGGTTCCCGCAAATCCCATCTGCATTCCTTCATACAACAATGAGACACTTGTTGCGAAATTCTTTCCATACTCTTTACGATAACCAATAGTCGCCAGTATACGGTCAGGAGCTACATATGTTCCATATCCCAATTCGTGCTCATTAATACCATTCACAGAATAAGTGTTTGTCTTATAAGCAGATGTTACTTGGTCTCCGATGCCATCACCATATGAACGTGCTTTTGAGTGAGTATAAGCAAATGACAAGTTAAGACCAAAGCCAAAGTTCTTACGCAATTGTGCAGAAATTGAATAATAATATGCACCTTTTTTCCAATTCTCCAACAAATAAACATTCTGATACTGATTCGTCCAAGTCTTATCTCCATACATCGTATATACATTACGCACATCATTAGGTGAGATTGTTTTAGTATCTTCTGATGGCTTATAACCACGATTAGAAACTACTACTGGATTATAATCACGACTGTATATTCCTTCTACTGTAAAATTAACGTCACCTGGCAATTTCATATCGAAAGCCAACGAAGTCTTCCAAGTAGAAGGCATCTTTAAGTCTTTATCAATAATTGTAGGATCCTTAGGAGCTACGATATTATTAGGAGTAAAATTTCCATTATATAAATCCTGCAAGATATCTTTTACATTAGCATGAAAATTTGGTTGTCTAGTCACTTGTGAAGTAGCTTCATTATAATAGTACGAAGTCTGTCCTACACCTGAATTTCCTACTGCTGAAACTAACCAAACGAAAGGTAATCGTCCAACAAATAAGCCCGTACCACCACGTAACACATATTTGCGTTCACCAGTTATATCCCAATTAAAACCTACACGAGGAGATACTGACAGTTTAGTCCCAGGCAATTGATCAGTTGAATATTGTGTATCACCAAAATTTAGTTTTGCAAAATCTTCATTATAATTACCTTTCAACGAAGGATAAATAGGTAACTCAAAACGGACTCCACCAGTTACCTTCAAGTTTTCTGATACAGCAACTTCATCCTGTAAATAAAGAGAATATTGTTGGAATTTCATCTCAGCCATAAATTGAGACAGATCATCAGCATTTGAATGGGTAATACCAAAAGCTGAAGGTTTACGACCTTCAACGAAGGATTCCCATGAATCAAACACATAAAATCCACCGCCCGCTTGCATATATCCATTGGTAGCTTTTGTATGTTCATACTGAAGACCGACCATGAATTTATTTATTCCTAAGTTCCAGTTAAATTCATCTGTAATTGTATATACGGAAGTCTTACGAAGGTTCCCTTCTGTAAATACATCCATACCAAAATTAGCATAAGTTGCTCCATCTTTCAAAATATCCACAGTTGGAAATGCCATTCCATCAAAACTACGTGGCTCATTCTGATAAGAATACGCAAAACGTAACATATTATTCATAGCACCTTCTGCAATACGGGAATTCCATTCGCCTGCTAAAGAAGTAAAATCACGTACTTGATAATAATTAGAATTCTCAAATCCCATTGCATATTTTGAAGAACGTCCGGCATCCCTTCCTCCCTGTATTCCTTGCGATCCCGGATATATTTTAGAAGCATCTAGCGGATTCGTTGATGACGAAGGGAAATTAGAATCTTTAGTATGAGTCTTAGAAAAACGAAGACTTATTTTATTATTTTGATTGGCATTCCAATCCAAACGGGTCATAATACGGTAGGCAGGAGTATTAACCGAATAGTTATTGTAACGACCAGGATCATAGCCATATTTATCTTTCAGATAATTTCTGATATCGTTTAATCCAACCCATGTGTTTTTTGTTCCATCGGGATTTGTCTGAATAATCGTATTTTCTACAGGACGATGAATATTTCCTGTATAATTCTGATCTAAAGACGTACGTGGCTGAAAACTAGAACCTGCTGACACATTATCTTCATACTCACCATTTACAAAGAAAAACAATTTATCTTTGATGATCGGACCACCAATACTAGCACCATATGTATAATATTGCGATTTTGAACGATTCAGTTCATATCCATCAACTTTATTTCCTTTTAATTTCTCATTATTGAAATACATATAGGCTGTTCCACTAAACTGATTGTTTCCCGAACGAGTTACTGCACTGATGGCACCTCCCGTAAAACCGCTCTGACGAACATCAAATGGAGTAACAGATACAGCAACCTGTTCCAATGCATCTAAAGATATAGGAGCACCATTTGCAGGAAGGTTTCCACCCAAACCAAAAGTATTATTAAAGGCAGCACCATCTACAGTCACAAACGACTGACGGTAATTACCACCGCCTACTGCAAATCCATTACCAACATCAGCACCTTGCGGAGAAAGACGCATAATATCACTAATGCTACGAGATATTGTAGGAGTGGCAGTTATTATTTCGCGATTCGCATTCATGATTGCACCTGCACGGTCGCTCTTCATATTACTATTTCTTGTAGCAGTAACTACTATTTCATCCAATAACTCTGAACTTTCCTTCAAAGATACATTCAGTACATAATTTTCTCCCAAAGATAGATTAATTCCCTTATAAATAGCAGTCTGATAACCTACATAAGAAATTTCAACTTTATAGGGTCCTCCCGTACGCATACCTTGAAGATTAAATTGTCCGCTGACATTGGTCACAGTGCCGTAACGTGTTCCAGAAGACTCATGGATAGCAGTAATTGTTGCTCCAATAATCGGTTCATCTTGTGCTGTCACTTTACCGCTCATGCTAGCAGTTGTAACCTGCGCACTCATCGTAGCAGTAATTAGCAATATTACTACCACTAGAAAAGATCGCATTCTTTTTAACATAATGTAATTGATTAGTTTTACTAATTGTTTTGTTCATTAAACTGAGCACAAAGATAATTAATATTATTTAGATTTACATTACATTTGCAATACAATAATTTAAGAGAGATAAACATTTCAATGTGAACAAAACAAAAAGCCCCTACAAGTATTTGTAGAGGCTTTGTGCTGAAATACAAAAGATTGTTGTATTTTCCCGACTATTACAACGTGTTAATCATTCATTAACTTTCTATAACGAACACGCTTCGGCTCTTCATTACCTAATCGCTTCATTTTGTTTTCTTCATATTCCGAATATGATCCTTCAAAATAGAAAACATTGGAATCTCCTTCAAAAGCTAGAATATGTGTACAAATACGGTCAAGGAACCATCGGTCATGAGAAATAACAACTGCACAACCTGCAAAATCCTCCAAACCTTCTTCCAATGCTCGCAACGTATTTACGTCTATATCATTGGTAGGTTCGTCAAGTAATAGCACGTTACCTTCTTCCTTCAAAGCCATAGCCAGATGCAGACGATTTCTTTCACCACCAGAAAGTACGCTACAAAGCTTTTCCTGATCTGCTCCTGCAAAATTGAAACGAGAAAGATATGCACGCGCATTGATATCACGTCCTCCCATACGAATCAATTCATTGCCACCAGAAATCACCTGATAAACACTTTTATTCGGATCAATATCTTTATGCTGTTGATCTACGTAAGCCACCTTTACAGTCTCTCCCACATCAAATTCACCTTTGTCTACTGTTTCCATTTCCATAATCAAGCGGAATAGGGTAGTTTTTCCTGCACCATTCGGACCGATTACTCCAACAATACCATTAGGAGGAAGCATAAAATTCAAATCGTCAAACAATAATTTATCGCCATATGCCTTCGCTACATGTTTGGCTTCAATTACCTTATTACCCAAACGCGGACCATTCGGAATAAAGATTTCCAACTTTTCTTCCTTCTCTTTTACATCCTCATTCAATAATTTATCGTATGAATTAAGGCGAGCTTTTCCTTTTGCCTGACGAGCTTTCGGAGCCATGCGTACCCATTCCAATTCGCGTTCCAACGTTTTACGGCGCTTACTGACAGTTTTTTCTTCCATCTCCATACGCTTGGTCTTTTGTTCAAGCCAAGAAGAGTAGTTTCCTTTCCATGGAATACCTTCTCCCCGATCCAGTTCAAGAATCCATCCGGCTACGTGATCAAGGAAATAACGGTCATGTGTTACAGCAATTACCGTACCTTCATATTGCTGCAAATGTTGCTCAAGCCAATCAATAGATTCAGCATCCAAATGGTTAGTTGGCTCATCAAGCAACAGAATATCAGGTTTTTGCAACAGCAAACGACAAAGAGCCACCCGACGGCATTCACCTCCTGAAAGATTCTCTACCAGCTGATCTTCAGGCGGACAACGGAGTGCATCCATTGCACGTTCCAATTTGCTATCCAAATTCCAAGCATCAGTTGCATCAATAATATCCTGTAATTCTCCTTGACGCGTAAATAGAGCATCCATTTTGTCCTGATCTTCATAGTACTCAGGCAAAGCAAATTTTTGGTTGATTTCTTCGTATTCCGTCAGTGCATCAACGATAGGTTGTACACCTTCCATTACTATCTCTTTTACAGTTTTGGTATTGTCTAGGTATGGTTCTTGCGCCAAATACCCTACAGAATATCCTGGAGAGAACACGACTTCTCCCTGATAGGATTTCTCCAAACCTGCAATAATCTTTAACAACGTAGATTTACCGGAACCATTCAGACCAATAATACCGATCTTCGCTCCATAAAAAAACGACAGGTAAATGTCTTTCAGCACATTTTTATTTGGTTGGAAAGCTTTGCTCACTCCCACCATTGAGAAGATAATTTTTTTATCGTCAGCCATATATTATTATTGTATATTGTTGATAATCGCACAAAGATAACAAAAATGTTTGAAATGCTTTGGAGTTCTAAAAAAATGTTCTACCTTTGCACCCGCATTTCAAAAGAAAGAGCAAAAGGATTGATTCGCTAGCTCAGCAGGTAGAGCACAACACTTTTAATGTTGGGGTCCTGGGTTCGAGCCCCAGGCGGATCACTTGAATGAAAGAAAAAATTGTAAAATCTCTGATAATGTATGATTATCAGAGATTTTTCTTTTATGTAACACCTACAATTTATCACTAATAGTAAAATGGTAAGTAATAAAAAAGAAAAGGAGAACTAAAAAAGCTCTCCTTAATTGTCTTCGTACACCCTCAGGGATTCGAACCCTGGACCCACTGATTAAGAGTCAGTTGCTCTACCAACTGAGCTAAGAGTGCAGAATTATTATAACAATTGCCAACTGATATTTGTACACCCTCAGGGATTCGAACCCTGGACCCACTGATTAAGAGTCAGTTGCTCTACCAACTGAGCTAAGAGTGCCTTTTTCCTCGTTTGCGGTTGCAAAAGTAGGTCTTTTATTTCATTTGTCCAAACAATAATGCAGCTTTTTTACTGTCTTTTTTTCGTTGTTATTCGAACACATAAAGCTCAGAAGGCGTATTCCGCTTTAAAGCAAGTAGTTGCACATCTTTGCCAACAATAACTCCTTTGTTCTTTAATTTCCATTCTACAGTTTTGTATGCCAACTCCGGATGATTATTGTCCTTACTTAGATGACACAACCAGATATATTCCAAATGTTCAGTGATATTTTCTGCTAAGAACTCAGCTGTATCAGAATTACTCATATGTCCAGTTTTACTTGTGATTCTTTCTTTCAGATATTGGGGGTAAGGTCCCATCTTAAGCATTTCCTCATCATAATTAGCTTCCAGTATCAAATAATTGGCTTTACAAATATAATGAGCAGCTGTAGGAGTAATTTCACCAAGGTCGGTCAGAAAAGAGAATACTTTTCCATCTACCTCTATACAATATCCAACATTATCAGTGCCATCATGAGGAACTTCAAAAGATTCGATATGAAAATCATCCAAAATCATAGGCTCTTGTTTCTCCAAATAACGAGCCGAAGTAATAAGTTTTTCCGTCATGCAATAACTACGGTTAATACCTTCATGAACACGTTTTGTTGTATATACAGGAATATTTAGTTTCTCTCCCAGATGCCCTACGGCTTTAATGTGATCTGCATGATCATGCGTGACAAATACAGCACGTATGCTATCCATCAAAATGTTGAAGTCCTTCAGCGTTTTTTTTATAGTACGAATGCCAATTCCTGCATCTATTAATATTCCAGAGGTTTCGGTGCCTAGATAATAACAGTTCCCACTACTGCCACTTGCCAGACTTATAAATCTTACTTTCATGTTTTATCTTCCTTCATTAAAAAACAAAATGCCACCACTTTTACAGCAAAGTGACGGCAAATATACGCAAAAAAGAAGATAACTATCGAGAAGATTCCTTCTTTTTGTCGATGGATTCGGTAATTTTAGCGAATAAAAGTAGAGCTACGGCAGCAATCAACCCAATTGCAGCAAAATAATACCAAATATAATGAGCATTTGCGCTAGCCAACTCCCATGCCCCTCGAGTCTCAAACAATGCAGGATCTGGACAATACTTAGTCAATAAGATTCCCGCCAATCCAAAACCGAAAATAGAAGAAAGAAAAGAGTGTAAATGACTAAATCCTAAATACATACCCTCTTCTCCTTTGGGTGCCTGTAATGAAAAATACTCCAGATAACGCGGTGATATGAAACATTCGGCAAGTGCTTGCACCACAATACCAGCTACCATCATCAAAGTAATGTTACTCATACCGGAAATAATATCGTTTCCTAAAATGTTACCACAAGCCATCAACAAAGCCGAAACTGGGATCAAAAACATTCCCACATTCATAGAAGTTATTGCACTACGCTTTGCCATCAGACGCGTAATAAAGCTAACACAACATACCACGACAAACGGATTTACATTGGCAATCCAACCTGGTTTTGCTGTTTCGCCAGCCATGCGTATCACATACTTAGGCATTGTTGCATAAAGTTGCTGCTGTACCATCCAAAAACCAGTCACTATCAGAATAAGAACCAATAAACGCCAATTTGTTACAATTCTCATAAAACCCTGTCCTATTTCATGTAAGCTCTTTCCTTCACCGGCTGTATGGGTAGATCTATAAAAGAGAATTACAGCAAGTAAAGCAATGATAGTCATTGCCCCGGAAAAATAATTAATATAGATATAAGCTTGTTCACCAATCATATTTCTCAGAGGATCTATAATTGTTTTACCAGTGAAAGCACCCACATTTACCATCATATAAAAGATGGAATATCCACGAGCACGTGTTGCTTCAGTTGTTTCTTTGGCTACCGACGCTGAAATAATGGATTTAATAAAGGACCCGCCGATCATCAGAATAAACAAGATAGGAACAATCGTCCACCGGGCATAGCTATCTGGTAAACCATTGAATTGAGTCGTTTCACCATAGCTTACCAATCCTGTCGCTTCGAGAAATGTAGGCAAGGCACCTAACCCTAAATAAGCAATAGATAACAAAGTAAAAGCTAAGATCATTGATTTCCGGAAACCAATCTTATCAGCATAAGCCCCTGAGAAAATAGGTAATAAATACAATCCACCGGAGAAAAGACCGGAAATCATACTTGCTTCAAAATCATTGAAACCTAAAATATTGGATAAATAAATAGTGAGAACGATAAATACGGCATAATAGGCCATACGTTCAAACAGTTCGACTGTGTTGCTAACCCAAAAAGCTCGTGTAAAACCTTTGGCTGCACGCTGAGGGGAATTGTTCATGTAAAATGTATTTTATTAATATGTTAATTCGCGACAAAGATACATTTTTTTAGCATACAGTTCGTATCTTTGTTACAAATTACGTATTCTAAATAAGTTATGGTTATAGCGGTTGATTTTGACGGAACAATTGTAAAGCATCGATATCCTCGTATTGGAGAAGAAATCCCCTTTGCTATTGAAACTCTGAAATTATTACAACAAGAGCAACATCGTTTAATCTTGTGGAGTGTGCGGGAAGGCAAATTATTAGATGAAGCAGTAGAATGGTGCAAAAACAGAGGATTGGAGTTTTACGCAGTCAATAAAGATTATCCTGAAGAACAGAAAGATCACCTAAGTTTCTCACGCAAACTAAAAGCCGACTTATTTATTGATGACCGAAATCTTGGCGGACTTCCTGATTGGGGATTGATTTATGAAATGATCAAAGAAAATAAAACTTTTGCAGAAATATATAATTCAGACGTAGAAAGGCTTACAACTCCAAAGAAAAAAAGTAAATGGTTTCCATTTTAATAACGGTGTCGTTACAATAGTTGATGATGCAAAATACGGAATAACTCTTTTTTAATTTCCTATTATTTTGCATCATCAATAAGTGAAGAACATAGTTCTCTAATCTCCACTTTTATATTTACTTTTCTTCCCTACTCTCCCACTTTTCTCTGTATTCCCATAGTTGCTCAATAGTAGAATGAAATGTTGGATTTTCCCAGTTTCTAGAGATCATTGCAATCAATGATTCTAAATAAAGTTTTCCATTAATAATGGACGTACATTTATTAATTTGATATTTCTCCGTTGGATAATTTTTAGTCTCAAGCATCTTCTTTGCCCAGCCTATTAATTCTTGAACCGATTCATTGTCATAAGTATGTTGTGCCATATTCACTGTAATTTTTCACAAAGATAATAAGTTTATCAGTTCATAAATAAAGTTATAGTTCATTTTTATGGTAGATATACTAAAGATTACTTCATATCTTTATACTCCAATAACTAGATTTGATAAAACTTAAAAAAGTAAAATCATGAAAAAGATTCTCATTTTAGCGTGTTCATGTATGCTTCTTGTAGCATGTGGTAACAGCTCAAAAGCTAATAAAAGTACTGGAATTGATAGTACTTCTACCAAAGTAGTCGATACGCACAGTACAGAAATATCTCTCGATTATGAAGGTACTTATAAAGGAGTTTTTCCGGCAGCTGATTGCCCCGGTATCGAAACAACTCTCACTTTAAATAAAGACAAAACATTTACTCTCCATTCCGTTTATATCGACCGGAATAGTTCTTTTGACGAAAAAGGTACCTACACCCTGAAAGATAACATATTGACTTTAAAAGAAGAAGGTGGAGAAGAATCGTACTATAAAGTAGGCAAAAACCACCTGCGCAAACTGATGGCAGATAAAAAAGAAGTTACCGGTGAACTTGCAGAACATTATATTTTGAATAAAGAATAATCTTAAAATCATAGACATTTAATAAATAGTGGGAATAAGAAGGTACACCAACTAGTTTATTCCCATTATTTATTTTCCAATATTTACTTTCCATAAAGAACAAAATCAAGATATTTTATGTTTATAAAGATGAACTTAAAATAGAATAACTTATGGTTTACAACTTTTTATTCCCAACTAAGCCAAATACAACTAAAGTATCTTTGTTCCTATTGGCAGTCCGAATTATATTCGGAATATTATTAATGAATCATGGTATTCAGAAATGGAGTAATTTTCAGGAACTTTCGATGACTTTTCCTGATCCTCTAGGTTTAGGAAGTCCCCTATCTCTCGGATTAGCCATTTTTGGAGAACTTGTATGTTCAATGGGGTTCATCATTGGTTTTTTATATAGACTAGCAATGATTCCAATGATCTTTACAATATCCGTCGCTTTTTTTGTGATTCATGCCAATGATGTCTTTGCAGTAAAAGAGTTAGCATTCATCTACTTAGTAGTATTTATATTCATGTATATTGCAGGACCTGGTAAATTTTCTATTGATTATTTTATAGGAAACCAACTAATAAAAAGGAATATGAAATAAAACAAAAATGAGAATTCACAACTTAAGCTGATTAAAAAATATTATATTTGCATCCAATTAAGAAATATAATAGTAACATTGTTTATTAATCAGAATTTGTTAAGTTATGAAAAGAAACAGACTAACATTAGTAGCAGTTGTACTGAGTGGAAGCTTACTATTCAGTTCCTGTGTAGGTTCATTCGGTTTATTTAATCGTCTGACTTCTTGGAACCAATCTGTTGGAACCAAATTTGTAAATGAACTTGTATTTTTGGCATTCAACATCATTCCTGTTTACGGTGTGGCTTATCTGGCCGATGCTTTAGTAATCAACTCTATCGAGTTCTGGAGTGGTACCAATCCGATGGCTAATGTAGGAGACGTGAAAAAGGTGAAAGGAGAAAATGGAAACTACATGGTAAAAACACTTGAGAATGGTTATTCCATTACTAAAGAAGGCGAAACTGCTTCTATGGATTTGCTCTATGATCAAGCAACTAATACTTGGAATGTAGTTGCCAATGGTGAGACTGCTCCCCTTGTTAAAATGAACAATGACGGTACCGCTGATATGTTCATGCCGAATGGTGAAAGAATGAACGTAACCCTTGATGCCCAAGGCATGATTGCAGCTCGTCAGGCTACAACAAGTAATCCGATGTTTTTTGCAGCTCGCTAAGAACTAAAAGAACAAATACAAAAAAGAGATGGAACACAACGTTTCATCTCTTTTTGTATCAGAAAGGATATCCTACCGCAAAATGGAAAGCAAAATCACGACTAAACTTAGGATGAATGATCGGATAATGTTCCTTCTTAGTCTCATAAGCCGGGTTTATAGCTTTCATACCTCCATCAAAACGGAGAATAAAGAAGTCCAGATCTAAACGAAGTCCCAATCCATATGCCATAGCTATCTGCTTATAGAATCTATTAAATTTAAAGACTCCTCCTGGTTGATTAGCATAATCACGAATAGTCCAGATATTACCTGCGTCAATAAATAATGCGCCCTGAAACTTCCAAAACAGCTTACTGCGATACTCAATGCTGGCATCTAATTTAATATCTCCCGATTGATCCATTAAGCTTCCTTTTCCTGCAAAAGAACCTGGTCCCAGATCACGTACCGACCATCCACGAACACTATTGGCACCACCGGAAAAATACTGCTTCTCAAATGGAATCGTCTTTGCATTACCATAAGGTACAGCCACCCCTATACCTGCATGAAAAGCCAATGAGTTACGGTGATCAATTCTTATATTTTTAGCAAAATCAAATTCACCTTTAACGTATTGTGCATAAGGGATTCCTAAAATAGCATATTCACCATTATCATTCTTTCGGATATTTGTCGCTTTAGATAAAGCATACATAATATTTCCTGCCGATTCAAAATTGAAACGTACAGAATAAGAATCGGATGATATTGTATTATTCACAATAGAACCTCCTGTACTATTGTAGTGATAACTATACCCCATATTAATAATCAGTCGGTCCTGATAATTATATTGGAAAATATCATTTTGTCCTTTATTGATATAATCTTCTCTAAACTTAGGAGAGATGCGTGGCAAATAAAGGAAACCGATATTAATCAAATCAATCTTATGTTGAATTTTCAGACGTTGAGACCACTTGTAGCTCCATGATGCAGAAGCCATTGTACGCAAGAATTCAGGACGCAGCTGGTAATTGTACTGTAATCCAAACTCCGTCGTAGCCCTAATTCTACGCTTAAAGTCAGAAGAGACAAATGGAAATAAAAAATTCGGGAAATTGATACTTGTCTCTACACCAAATTCTGTATAATTATTATTTGAGTATCCTGCCTGAAGCCCGGAAATAACTTCGTAAGCTCCACGAAACTTGACCATAAAAGTTTCCGACCCATGAAACAAGTTCCGATTCTGAAAAGAAACGGAAGCTGCTGCCCCCAAGTCGCCAGCGGAATTCGTCCCTTCCACTTCAAAAGCAATAGATTTATGTTTGCTTTTGGTCAGCATCACATAACAGTTAAGTTTTGCCGTATCACCTACCTGAGTTTCTATGAAACGAATATTCGTATATTTTAATGCAGACAAGCGACCAAAACTAGAATAAGTTTGCTGTACATCTTGTTCTTTATATAAATCACCGGAAGCAAAACGAAGATTATCTGTCAGCACTTTAGGACGCAAATAAAGTTTATCTTTATAATAAATAGGAAATCCTTTATAATGAATAGAATCATTTATATTAATGCTACTTAATGCTGACGACTGCAATACATCATAATCTGTTATAAAATTTATCTTATTGATCTGATATTGTTTATGCGCTTCAGCAGAATCATTTTCATGAGCTCTATACGCTCGTAAATGCAAAGTTAAATCTACATCATAAGTATTGCGAACAGTGTCTGCCGTATAACCGATATAATCTTTATTAAACTTATAATAACCGTTTTGAAGTAGTTTATTAGTTATACGTTGTCTTTCTGCATCCAATACATTTACATCAAATATCATTCCTTCTCTTAATAAACTCTTCACCGAGTCCTGTCTTAAAAGAGAATCTATTTTAGTATCATGTATATCGAGTTTTAAAGATTTAATAATATAAGGTTCACCAACCGTTACATCATACAGTAATTTAATCTTTTTTTTCTTAATCTTTGTCGATCTTTTTACGGTAGCAGCCATATAACCCATATTACGCACTGCTTTCATAATTTCCTCCTGAGACCGAAGAGCTTCACCCTCATTATATATAACAGGAGCATCACCTATCCTTCTCAGAAACTTATTTCCCCATTTAGTTGAATCACGTCCTGAAAGGTTATAAACATAAAGTTGGGTTTTAATGAGACTAAACCATTTTGCATTGGAATTCTGACGTACATACATTTTCAGGGATGAAGGACGAACATTTTTATTATCTGTATGGATTTTGACTTCATCCAACAGATAAGAGCCATCCGGCACAAACTTCGTTGCAGTACACGAAGCTAGCAACAAGATAATAATAGCACAAGTAAATAAGCCATGAAATCCTTTCCTCATACGGTATCCCTATAAACCTGAAGTAAAATGTATGGCAAAGATAGAGCATATTTTCCGTTCGGAGAAATTATCAAAACGATAAATGACATTTAAAATGTACTTTTTACCACAGTGCGGAAATTTTCACAACAATAACAAATGTATGATTAATAACATGTCTGTGATAATTTCCGCAAACTGTGGAAAGAAGAAAGATTTCTAACAGAATTCAATCATCTAAGTCTGAATATGACAGGAACTGTAAATTTAACATTCACTGGTTTCCCCTTATTAGTACCCGGTTCCCATTTAGGCATTTTATTAATTACACGAAGAGCCTCTTTATCCAGATACGGATCAACACTACGTGCAATTTTTGCCTCTGAGATAGAACCATCCTTACCGACTACAAATTCTACGACAACACGTCCTTGAACACCCTTTTCCTTTGCGTTGGTCGGATACTCAATATTTTCACCTAAATAAGCCAAAAGAGCTGACTGTCCACCCGGAAAAACCGGCATATTTTCTACAATATCATGAATAGTGGAATCGTTTTTCACTTCATCAGCTTTTGCCTTACTCATTTCTGCCATTTCTTTCGTATTATGGTTACGATCATCAATCTTAACCACTGCCGAAGAATCCTTTTTTACTTCACCAGTAGACATACCACTTTCTGCTTTATTTGCACAATTACTGAAAAGTACCAATAATGCAACTACTGGTATAAACATCAGATATTTACTTAACATGATGTTACTGGTTCGTTTTTTATTCAACATCTTAATTCGTTTTTTTAAAGGTAATACACTAAAATTATTATATATGTTTGCTGCAGCCAATGATGAATGTTCCATTCCTAATAAATGGTATTGATAAGACTTTTTATCATGCCCTAAAGTTATTACTTGTTTATCTGCCAGATACTCATGATTCATACGGATTTCACTACGTATCAACCACGCAAACGGATTAAACCAACATAATATAATTATCAATTGAGCCAATAGAATATCCAATGAATGAAACTCGCGCATATGTGTACGCTCATGTATCAATATCTCACTGATCTCTTTATCCGAATGTCGTGCCGGGTTAATGAATATCCAATGAAAAAATGAATAAGGTTCATCTATTTCTACCGATTGATATACATACGTACCATTCAAAAAGCAATGACTAGAGCGAAGTAATAAAGTATGCATTTTGAACATCTCAAATGTTGTACGTAGTATCAGTAGAGCAATCCCTATTCCATATATCATCCATAAATAAGTATCAACTGTCCAACGTATATTCTCGGCACCAGAAAAAGTACTGAATGCATGAACCGAAACTTCTGGCAGAATTTTTGCATAAACAACTGCAAGTGTTTCTCCCACTGGATGATTACCCCAATCAGCCCAAACCGGAAAATCAATAAAAGGATAAACAAATGAAGTCACACATATTAATAGTAACATCATCCGTCTCAATCTGAAAAATGTATCCTTACTAAAAGACAACTTATAGAAAGTATATAATACAATCAATGCAACATTGACTTTTATTAAATAAATTACAAAAGATTCCATACGTATTCAGTTTATGATTCCTCATTTTCTATTATTTTCATCAATTCTTCAAGCTCCTTTTTACCGATCTTTCGATCCCGGACAAAGAATGAAACCATTTCTTTATACGAACCAGTAAAATACTTAGTTACTATCCCATTCAAAAAGTTACGTTTATAATCGCTTTCTTTTACCAATGAATGGTATTGAATAGAATTTCCTAATTTGAATGGCGACAAATACTTCTTCTTCTCTAAATTACGAACGACTGAAGCTACACTCGTATAAGGAGGCTTTGGATCTGGCATTTCATTAACGACCTCTCGGATAAAACTTGGTCCCATTCTCCAAAAGTAAATCATTACTTCTTCTTCTTGTTGCGTCAATCTTTCCATACAATTTCTATTTTATATTGAATATCAAACTACTATTTTTAAGCAAATCTACTAAAATTAAGTAGATAGTATATTTTTATTTATGCAATAATTGTTAATAGCCTGAATAATTATCAGGAAAAAATAGAAATAATAACCGATTAATTGGAAATATCTTTATAGCTTTGTCCAAAATATCAATTATATGACATCACTAAGCAAGAACAAAATCAAATATATCCACTCGTTGGAACTAAAAAAGATACGTAAAGAAGAACAAGTGTTTCTGGCAGAAGGTCCTAAGCTAGTTAGTGATTTGCTTGGATATTTTCCTTGTCGCTTTTTGGCTGCTACAAGTTCTTGGCTACAAAGCCACCCAGATTGTAAAGCACATGAAATCATAGAGGTCTCACAAGAAGAACTTTCCCGTGCCAGTCTATTGAAAACTCCACAACAAGTACTTGCTATTTTCGAACAACCACAATATAAATTAAATCCGGAGATCGTTCACCAATCACTTTGTCTGGCTCTGGATGACGTACAGGATCCCGGTAACCTAGGGACAATTATCCGCTTAGCCGATTGGTTTGGCATCGAACATATTATCTGTTCAACAAACACAGTAGATGTATACAATCCCAAAACAGTACAAGCCACCATGGGAGGAATTGCCAGAGTGAAAGTACATTATACTCCCCTACCTGATTTTATCAGTTCACTTGGAGACGATACACCAATATTCGGAACATTCCTGAATGGAGAAAATATGTACGAACAACCATTAACCACCCATGGACTTATTGTAATGGGCAACGAAGGTAACGGAATAGGAAAAGAAGTGGAAGCTTTGATTAACCGGAAACTATATATTCCCAATTACCCACAAGGTCAGAAAACCTCGGAATCACTTAATGTAGCAATTGCTACCGCAGTAATCTGTGCCGAGTTTCGGCGACAGGCTGCATGGAAATAAAATCGAAGGGATAAAATAAATAAGGATACAGAGTTTTACTCTTCTGTAATGACTCCTCAAATACCTTAAAAAAACATTGAGAAGATTGATTTGAAACATAGGGAAGATTAGATTCAAACATTGGGATGTTTGTAAAAATCATCCCAATGTTTTTTATCTCATTTGTGGAAAGCAAAGCTATTACTCCCGGCAGCCATTCAACAGATTCAATTTCCTCAGTTAATGGAAAAACAACCTGAGCACTTCCTCCTTCGACCTCCACCACGTGCTGTTTAATAAAACCAATACCCGGCAAAAACAGATAATGAGCTGCAAAACGTTTCATAGAATTAACGAGTAGTCTGTTGGCGCCTCTGCTGCTGTCTACGCTGATTTATCTGACGCTCTCTTCTCTGTTCTATCCGTTCCCGTTGAATATGCTGTTCCACTTCTATTTGTTCCGGTCTCTTTTCCGGACGAGCGCCCGACCGGCGACGATTCATTTCCTCCGGAGTCAAACGCTGATTGTCATCCTTCAATCCTTCTTCAGTCTTTAAGGAATCCATATTCTCTTTAGTAGCAGAAACCTTCTTCAAAGAATCCGCTTGTAAAGCTTCAATCTTATTCAGAGAATCACGTACAACAAATGAAAGTGTATCTTTACAGTGGTAACGAGTCATAACAAAACGATCCGCCAATAACGGAGCACTCTTCAAACTATCTTCCACCGAGTAGAAAATAAAGCCTTTTATCTCCTTCATACCACCTAATGTATCAGCATACAAACGAATTTGCTGAACACCCGGAGAGGTAAACGTTTTCCAATGACTAACTGTATCCTTTTCATATATTACTTGTAAAGCCATTGTCGTTGCTCTCAAAGAATCAGCAAGCATCGGTCCCAGAAAACTATAACGTACTTCCCATACCAATGTATCACGATCTTTGTAATTTGAGTCTGTTGGCAAAACAAATGAATATCGGTTATTCATCATCTCACCTGTCAGACGTATCATACGTTGCCAAGGCCAAACATCAATACTATCACCATTCTTTGTCATTTTTGGCTTTTTATCGCGTTTGGCAATCAAATCCCCTATAATCTCTTGCTCACTTTTCAAACGGTTCTTCACCTTTTCATAGACTTTCGATAAAACCTCTGTATTACGTGTATACCAAACCATTGATGAATCAAACACAGCTTCTGTAGTACCGTATTTCTTAAAAACAGCATCGATATAAAGAGACTTCTTATAATTTTCATTATAAGGTAAATTTTCTCCCATAGCTTTTGCTATATGATAATCATACAATATATCTTCCATCTTCGATTCCGGAATGACATCATCGGGTCTTTTCACTTTACATCCAGCAATCGCCAACGCTAACATACAGATGCAACACAGATGAAATCGAAACCTATTTTTCATGATCCACATTTTCCTTTTTATTATCCAATGAATGATAAGATTCATTCAGATATTTACTATAAAAAAGTAACAAAGCAATAATACCACAGCTAATGGCAGCGTCTGCAAAGTTAAAGATTGGACTAAAGAAAATAAAATGCTCTCCGCCTACAAACGGCATCCATGTCGGCCAGTTTGTTTCAATTATCGGGAAATAAAACATATCTACTACCTTGCCGTAGAACCAAGTAGAATATCCTCCCCCTTCAGGCATAAAACTAGCAATCTGCGAATGAGTACTTTCATTGAATATTACTCCATAAAATATACTATCGATAATATTCCCCAAAGCCCCTGTCAAGATCAGAGATACACAGATAATATAACCTGTTTTGAAACCTTTCTTAATAATTTTATAAAGATACCAGCCAATCAAACCAACTGCCACAATACGGAAAGTGGTAAGGAAAAGTTTTCCAAATATTTCCATACCGAAAGCCATTCCGTTGTTTTCAGTGAAATAAATATAGAACCAATCTGTCACACGTATACTTTCATGCCAATACATGTGTGTTTTGATCCAAATTTTAATAACTTGATCGATAATCAATACAGAAAAGATAACAAGCAGAGCAATTCTCCCTTTCGTAAGTAGTTTCTTCATTTGTCTGTCTAAAATTAAAAATAACGAGCTACAAGTGCCGTGCGAAAATATTGCGCAGCTACTTGTAGCCCGTCACTAGTAGCTTGTAGCTAACTATTATTTCTTACCACTGTTCTTTGCTTCGATGCTCAACGTTGCATGAGGAACAGCACGCAAACGTTCGGCAGGAATTAACTTTCCGGTTTCACGGCAAATTCCATACGTCTTATTCTCAATACGCACTAAAGCAGCCTGCAATCCTTGAATAAACTTTAGTTGGCGTTGTGCCAAACGAGTTGTTTCTTCTTTGGAAAGCGTATTTGCCCCCTCTTCAAGAACTTTATATGTAGGAGATGTATCGTCGGTATCATTACCATCCAATCCCATCAGACTCATCTTCAACTGATCATAGTCACGTTGAGCCAATTCCAGCTTCTCCATAATAATGGCACGGAATTCCTCGAGTTCCGCATCCGAATATCTAGTCTTTTCTGCCATAACTTTACTAGTTTAAAAGGTTAATCAATAATTTAGTATTAGTCTTTTATCACATTGACAAACAAAGAGAAATCATCAAAGTTTAGCTCTGTACCATCCTTCACTTCATCTACCAAATCGAGCGATGTTCCTAAAACTTGGTTACAAATATAAGTATTATATTCTTTTACCGCATCATCCGTTTGCGTATTTTTCGAGATTGTTATTTTTATTTTGTCTGTAATCTCGAAACCACTTGATTTACGGATATTTTGGATACGGTTTACCAATTCGCGGGCAATACCTTCACGACGTAATTCTTCGGTTATTGTAACTTCAAGCGCTACAGTCAGCTTACCTTCGTTAGCAACCAACCATCCCGGAATATCTTCACTGAAGATTTCAACATCCGACGTTTCAATAACAGCTTCAGTACCATCTAAGTTCAGTAAATATTTGCCATTCTTTTCCAATTCGTTAATTGCTTCTTGTGACATTTCAGCTACGGCAGCAGCAACAGCTTTCATTTGTTTACCAAATTTCGGTCCCAGCTTCTTAAAGTCACATTTCACTTTCTTCACCAATACTCCGGCAGCACCATCAACGAACTTGATTTCTTTCACATTCACTTCATTCATAATCAAAGCTTTTACGGCTTCAATATGTGCTTTCTGTTCTTCGTCTGCTACGGGAATCATAATACATTGCAATGGTTGGCGAACTTTAATATTCACTTTACGGCGCAAGGCCAATACCATGGATGTAACATCCTGAGCCATCTGCATACATGCTTCCAATTCCTTGTCTATCATGTCTTCCTGATATTTCGGGAATTCAGCCAAATGGATAGAAACAACATTATCACGTCCTGTAGCTGTGATTAAGTCCATATACAAACGGTCTGCGTAGAATGGAGCAATCGGAGCCATTAACTTAGCCACTGTTTCAAGACAAGTATATAAAGTCTGGTAAGCAGACAGTTTATCCTGAGTAAATTCACCACCCCAGAAACGTTTACGGTTCAGGCGTACATACCAGTTAGACAAATTGTCATTAACAAAGTCTGAAATCAGACGGCCCGCTTTAGTCGGTTCATATTCGTTGTAGCAAGTATCTACTTCTTTAATCAAAGTATTCAGTACAGACAAAATCCAACGGTCAATTTCCGGACGTTCAGTCATCGGCACATCAGCTTCTTTATATTCAAATCCATCCACATTAGCATAAAGTGCAAAGAATGAATATGTATTATATAAAGTACCAAAGAATTTACGACGCACTTCTTCAATTCCTTCCACGTCAAACTTCAAATTATCCCATGGAGAAGAATTAGTAATCATGTACCAACGTAATGGATCAGAACCATATTTTTCAATGGTTGAGAATGGATCAACAGCATTACCAAGACGTTTAGACATCTTGTTACCATTCTTATCAAGTACCAAACCATTAGAAATAACAGCCTTATAAGATACGCTATCAAATACCATTGTAGCTATAGCATGCAATGTAAAGAACCAGCCACGTGTCTGATCCACTCCTTCGGCAATAAAATCAGCCGGATACACCTGACGGCTATCCAACAATTCTTTATTCTCAAAAGGATAATGAATCTGTGCATAAGGCATAGAACCTGAATCAAACCAAACATCGATCAAGTCCATCTCACGTTTCATCGGTTTTCCATCCTTAGATACCAGAATAATATCATCCACATACGGACGATGAAGATCAATCTTATTATAATTATTCTCGCTATACTCACCCGGCACAAAACCTTTATCCTTGTATGGATTCGATTTCATGAATCCGGCTGCTACCGATTTTTCAATTTCATTATAAAGTTCTTCTACTGATTCAATGCACTTTTCATCCGTATTATCTTCCGTACGCCAGATGGGTAATGGAGTTCCCCAATAACGGGAACGGCTTAGATTCCAATCATTCAGATTTTCCAACCATTTACCAAAACGACCGGTTCCTGTAGATTCCGGCTTCCAGTTAATAGTCTTATTCAATTCCATCATGCGTTCTTTACAAGCTGTAGAACGGATGAACCAACTATCCAACGGATAATAAAGTACAGGCTTATCTGTACGCCAACAATGTGGATAATTATGAACGTGCTTTTCAATTTTGAAAGCCAGATTATTTGCTTTCATCATCATACAGATAACAATATCCAATGATTCGGCAGCCTGTGCAGCCTTCTCATCAAATTTCCCATCTACTGTAAATTGCGGATCATATGCATTCTTTACCCATGCTCCCTGGTACTCTTTGTATTTATCAACATCTACACACTCCTTTACAAAGGTCTCATCTAATTCATCCAACAAATAGAATTTCCCTGTCAGGTCTACCATAGGACGAGTCTCACTTTTTTTATTGATCATGAAAAGAGACGGGATTCCAGCGGCGCGTGCTACATTTGCGTCATCCGCACCGAAAGTAGGTGCGATATGAACAATGCCCGTACCATCTTCTGTGGTTACATAATCACCCTGAATCACACGAAATGCCTTATCACTAGCTTTCCAACTACCATCTTCGAATACTTCAACCGGTTTCACCCATGGAATAAGCTGTTCATACTCCATACCAACCAAATCCGAACCTTTATATTCGGCTATCACTTTGAATGGTACTAGTTTATCTCCCAACTTATAATCTTCTAATTTCAAGTCAGCTGCTTTTGGATTGAAATGAGTATTCAATAAAGCTTTCGCCAAAACTACTGTTATGGGCTCTCCTGTATAAGGATTGTATGATTGTACAGCTACATAGTCAATTTTCGGGCCTACACAAAGTGCTGTATTTGAAGGCAATGTCCAAGGTGTCGTTGTCCAAGCAATAAAATAAGGTGTTCCCCATTCTGCCATTTCCGGTTTAGGATTCTTCATCTTAAATTGTGCAACAACCGTTGTATCTTTTACATCCCGATAACAACCAGGTTGGTTCAACTCGTGAGAACTCAATCCTGTTCCGGCAGCCGGTGAATACGGCTGAATAGTATATCCTTTATAAAGTAAGCCTTTCTTATGCAACTGTTTCAACAGCCACCACAATGTTTCAATATAACGATTGTCATAAGTGATATAAGGGTGTTTCATATCCACCCAATATCCCATCTTGTGAGTCAGGTCTTCCCATTCCTTGGTAAACTTCATCACATCCTTACGGCAAGCTGCATTATATTCGGCAACAGAGATTTTCTTACCGATATCTTCTTTTGTAATGCCCAATGCTTTTTCCACACCCAGCTCTACAGGCAGTCCATGCGTATCCCATCCGGCTTTACGCTTTACTTGATAACCTTTCATAGTTTTGTAACGGCAGAAAATATCTTTAATAGTACGAGCCATTACATGGTGAATACCCGGCATACCGTTAGCCGAGGGAGGTCCTTCGAAAAATACAAACGAAGGACAGCCTTCACGTTCTGTCATACTCTTGGCGAAAACTTGATTTTCGTCCCATTTCTTCAGCACATCTTTGTTCACCTGTGAAAGGTCAAACTGCGAATATTCAGTAAATCTCTTACCCATGGTTGTATCTACGATTTTACTATTTACAATTTACAATTTGAGGGGTATCCCCATTTTTAAGGGTGCAAATTTACAAAAACATTTGTTTAATCGAGCAAAAAGCGATGACTTTTAATCGGATTCACATGAAGTTATCAATTAGAAATTACCTTTGAACCTAAACAAAACGAGTATACCCTTGTTTTAGTTGAAATTTTAAAGCAATTTAATTATGAATTACGGAATGAGTATTTTATTCAGAGCAATCCCTCTGATAATGGCCGTTTTTTGCTTCGGATATGGTGCATTTATTTACGGATATGGAGATGCGCCAAGCCGCGTAGTAGCCGGTCCCGTTGTGTTTTCACTAGGTATGATATGTATTGCATTGTTCTGTACAGCAGCAACAATAATCAGGCAAATCATACATACTTATAATAAATCGTCAAAGTATGGTTTACCAATACTTGCCTATACAGTTGCAGTCATTACCATCATCGGAGGTATATGGATGTTCACAAATTCTACGTCCTCTTCCTCTTTTGTTGCAGGTCATGTAGTAGCAGGTGTAGGATTGATAACCATGTGCGTAGCAACGGCTGCAACTTCTTCTACACGTTTTTCTCTAATTCCTGCCAATTCTAAAAGTATCGGAAATGACGTACCTGATGGAGCTTTTTCGGAAGGACAGGAACGTGCCTTGAAATTAGTAGCTATTGTCACATCAGCAGTTGCCTGGATATGGGCATTTATCCTATTGGGAAGTAGTCACTCTCATCCCGCTTATTTCGTAGCAGGTCATGTAATGGCAGGAATCGCATGTATTTGTACCAGCTTGATTGCTTTAGTAGCTACCATTGCCCGTCAAATTCGTAATGTATACTCCGCGAAGGAACGCAGTAAATGGCCAGAACTCGTTTTGTTAATGGGGACTATCTCTCTCGTCTGGGGACTCTTCGTTATTCTTGCTGATTCAAGTAGCACAAATGGAGTAATTGGATATATCATGATCGGATTGGGGTTAGTCTGCTACAGTATTTCCAGCAAAGTGATTTTACTGGCAAAAATCTGGCGCCATGAATTCAAATTATCCAATCGCATTCCTCTAATACCGATATTGACAGCACTGAGTTGTTTGTTCCTCGCTGCTTTCGTATTTGAACTTGCTTCGATGCATGATGATTATTTTATTCCATCTCGCGTTTTGGCAGGGCTCGGAGCTATTTGCTTTACATTATTCTCCATCGTAAGTATTTTGGAGAGTGGAACATCCGGTAAGGGATAGAATATATTGAAGATAAGCGATGGCGAGACTTTTGTATTTGTAAGAAACCCTTAAATATCTTCTATTATAGTTCACTTATTATCAACCATCTGTGACAAAATGACACTTATGACAATAGTTTTTGGAGTATATATAAAGAAGAAATAATTAAATTACTTATCAAAAAATAAAATGGAATATTTGTTTTTCCCTATATATATTATAATTCAAGATAAAAAACGTCATTAGTGTCATACTTCTCAGTAATTGAATATAAAAAAGACCGTATAATTGGAGATAATTAACCGCTAAGTTTGCCCTAATTTAGCGGTCATTTTCATTCAATCGACTGCTAAGTTTAATCAAATTATACAGTAATTTTGTTTGAATTTAGCATATCTTTTTAATCAAAAAAAAATAAAAAACTATCTATCATCCATTACATACCATACCTTATTGTTATCTTACAAATCACATTATGTATTTTAGTCGTTCCGGTAAGGAGTTATTGTACTAAATACAAAAAGAACAATACGACTTTATTATCAGTACTTTTCATCAGTTTTGCTTTTTAATATGACAAGAGTAGTTATTGTATTTTAAACGACATCTCATTTTGTACCTTACTGTTTTTTATTTTATCTTTGCGGAAGAACTATAAAAAAAATCTAAAATGAAACGTCATCCGATCATTTTATCCATTGCCGGTTCTGATTGTTCGGGAGGGGCAGGTATTCAGGCAGATATCAAAACCATTTCTGCATTAGGAGGCTATGCAGCGTCTGCCATTACAGCCATTACGATTCAAAACACATTAGGAGTACAGGCTGTACACACATTACCTTCCGAAATTGTCTGCAAACAGATTGAAGCTGTGATGGACGATTTGCAACCGGATAGTATCAAAATAGGCATGATTGATGACACTTCCATTGTTCACGTAATAGCTGATTGTATCAAGAAATATAAGCCCAAAAATATAGTTTACGATCCGGTTATGGTATCTACCAGCGGACGTCAATTAATGACCGGAGATGCGATTCTAGAAATTAAAAAAGAACTATTTCCACTTACATCTTTAATTACTCCTAATTTGGATGAAATTGCAGTCCTTACGGGAAAAATACTACACACTCCGGATGAAATGACAGAAACAGCCCGGGAACTTTCTGAATTATATAATATTTATGTTCTTATAAAGGGAGGACACCTGCCAGGCGACGAAATGTGTGACGTACTTCATACATTAGATGGTAATACATATATATATAAAAAGAAAAAGATTAAAAGTAAAAACCTACATGGTACGGGCTGTACACTCTCCTCAGCTATTGCAACCTATCTGGCAAAAGGATATTCAATGAATGAAGCCGTTCGTCAAAGCAAAGAATACATCAATAACGCAATTATAGCAGGAAAAGAACTAAATATCGGTCACGGCAATGGACCGTTATGGCATTTCCCCGATTGAACTGCACAAAAATAAACAATTTGTGCGATCATTTTATAAAAAAACTGTACCTTTGCACCCTCAATTAACAATAAATTAAAATATTGAATAAGATGAAAGCATTTGTGTTTCCCGGTCAAGGAGCTCAATTCGTAGGAATGGGTAAAGACCTGTATGAAAATTCTGCTTTAGCAAAGGAATTGTTTGAAAAAGCAAATGATATCCTCGGATATCGCATAACAGATATCATGTTCAACGGAACTGACGAAGATCTGCGTCAGACAAAAGTTACTCAACCGGCTGTATTCTTGCACTCTGTAATCTCTGCTCTTTGCATGGGTGACGATTTCAAACCTGAAATGACTGCCGGTCATTCTTTAGGTGAATTCTCTGCATTGGTTGCTGCCGGAGCTTTGAGTTTTGAAGATGGTCTGAAATTGGTTTATGCACGTGCGATAGCTATGCAAAAGGCTTGTGAGGCTACTCCTTCTACTATGGCTGCTATCATCGCGTTGCCGGATGAAAAAGTAGAAGAAATCTGTGCTACTGTAAATGCAGAAGGTGATGTTTGTGTTCCTGCTAACTTCAACTGCCCGGGACAAATCGTTATCTCAGGTTCTGTTCCAGGTATTGAAAAAGCTTGCGAACTGATGAAAGCTGCCGGAGCAAAACGTGCTCTGCCGCTGAAAGTAGGTGGTGCTTTCCACTCTCCACTGATGGATCCTGCGAAAGTAGAATTAGAAGCAGCAATCAACGCTACTGAAATTCATACTCCCAAATGTCCGGTTTATCAGAATGTAGACGCGCTTCCACATACTGATCCTGCAGAAATCAAAAAGAATCTGGTTGCTCAGCTGACTGCTTCTGTACGTTGGACTCAAACTGTTAAGAACATGATTGCTGATGGCGCAACAGATTTCACAGAATGTGGTCCTGGTGCAGTATTGCAAGGTTTGATCAAGAAAATTGATGCTACGGTTGCTGCTCACGGCATAGCATAATCAAATAAACTAAATAATTCACAGAAAAGGAATGTTCTTTAGGGAAGCATTCCTTTTTTATTTATCCTCTTCTCATTTACTTATCCCACAACTTTTTTGCTATCCTGATTGTTTTATATATAAGAAACACTTAATCCATCATCCATGAAAGTACATGAATATCAGGCAAAAGAGATCTTTTCTAAGCATGGGATTCCAGTCGAACGGCATGTGCTATGTCACACTGCCGACGAAGCAGTAAAGACCTATCAAGAAATAGGAACAGACAAAGTAGCTATAAAAGCTCAAGTTTTGACAGGTGGACGCGGAAAGGCGGGAGGCATTAAACTTGCCAACGACAAAGAATCCGTACGTCAATACGCTAATGAAATCCTAAATATGACTATTAAAGGATTTCCTGTAAAACAAATACTTGTCAGTGAGGCTGTTGATATAGCCGCCGAATATTATCTTAGTTTTACTATCGATCGGAATATGCGATCAGTTGTTTTAATCATAAGCGCATCCGGTGGAATGGATATCGAAGAAGTAGCTCACAAAACTCCGGAGAAGATTATCCGTTATAACATTGATCCATTTGTCGGGCTTCCTGCATATTTGGCACGTCGTTTCGCTTTTACATTTTTCAAGCGAAATGAATTAGCAGAACGTATGAGTTCTATTCTACAAAAACTTTACAAGACGTTTATAGAAACTGATGCTTCGTTAGCCGAAATCAATCCACTGGCATTAACTACCCAAGGTACACTTATAGCTATCGACGCCAAAATGGTTTTTGATGATAACGCACTCTACCGACACCCCGAAATACACGCTCTTTTTGAACCGACTCCTGAAGAACAAATAGAAGCAACAGCGAAAGACAGAGGTTTTAGTTATGTACGTATGGATGGAAATATTGGCTGCATGGTGAACGGTGCCGGATTGGCAATGACCACAATGGATATGATTAAACTTCATGGGGGGACTCCTGCTAACTTCCTGGACATTGGAGGAAGCTCAAATCCTGTAAAAGTAGTTGAAGCTATGAAGCTATTGTTGAATGATTCAAAAGTAAAAGTTGTTTTCATCAATATTTTCGGTGGTATTACCCGTTGTGACGATGTAGCGTTAGGATTAATTCAAGCTTTTGACCAACTACAAACAGATATTCCGGTCATCGTTCGCCTCACCGGAACGAATGAAAATACAGGTCGGGGATTATTAAGAGACCATAGTCGTTTTCAGGTAACAGAAACAATGAATGAAGCGACTTTATTGGCAGTACAATCAGTGAAAGGAGGAAATGTATGAGCATACTTATTAATAAAGAGACTCGCCTATTGGTACAAGGAATTACAGGAAGAGACGGACATTTTCATGCTGTGAAAATGAAAGAATATGGTACCAATGTTGTAGGTGGCACTTCTCCGGGAAAGGGAGGAACTGAAATCGACGGACTTCCGGTATTCAATACGATGTATGAAGCTGTGAAACAAACACAGGCTAATACCTCTATCATTTTTGTCCCTGCAAGTCATGCGGCTGATGCTATCATGGAAGCAGCAGATGCAGGAATTAAATTAATTATCTGTATATCTGAAGGCGTGCCTACATTGGATGTCATCAAAGCCTATCGTTTCACCCAACTCAAAGGAGCTAAGTTAATTGGTCCGAATTGCCCCGGACTAATTTCACCAGAAGAAAGCCTTGCGGGTATTCTACCGGGAAACGTATTCAAGAAAGGAAATATTGGAGTAATCAGCCGTAGTGGAACTTTAACTTATGAGATTGTTTATCATCTGACCGCAAATGGCATGGGACAATCAACTGCCATTGGTATGGGTGGTGATCCGGTCGTTGGGCTTTATTTCCGTGAATTATTGGAAATGTTTCAAAATGATGATGAGACAGAAGCAATTGTCATGATTGGCGAAATCGGTGGAAATGCCGAAGAACTGGCTGCCGAGTATGTACAAAGACATATCACCAAACCAATCGTTGCTTTTATTGCAGGGCAATCCGCTCCTCCGGGAAAACAAATGGGACATGCTGGAGCTATAATTTCCGGAAACTCCGGTTCTGCTAAAGAAAAGATCACCGCACTTACAGCTGCGGGAATTCAAATGGCTAAGGAACCATCTGAAATTCCTATACTTCTAAAAGCGCAGCTAAGTGAATAATTTATTTAGATTACATACCTTTCTTCACTCCAATCTTTATTAGCAAAGCGTTCATCGGATAAGCACAAATAAAACCGAAAAGCATGGCAATCTGCATCATAAACCAGAACATCCAAGTATCTTTCGGCAACGGAGTAGCGGCAAATAAAACAAATATAACAATAGCCATCCAGCCATACATTCCAATCTGCCAAGACAAAAGTGAGAAAAAGTCAGCCTTGAAAGCACGGGACAAGGCATTCCCCACAGAAATCTTTTCCATTTCACGAATAGCATAAAATTGAAAATAAACTCCAATAATCAAAGCTAATATAAAATCAAGTACCCAGTTCCCCAATACCTGATTCCCTGCAATTGTTACTGGAAAATAGTTTGTGAACCACTCACCAATAATATCTGCTAATGTACAACCGGCTCCACAATGGAGTGCAGACAATGCTACAGACTGCCAATGAGGACGGTTCATTCCACCCATAGACATATCCATTGACATTCCCTTCATTCCGGACATATCTGTCTCTTTCATGCCAGACATATCCATTTTCATATCCCCCATTTTCATTGGAGTACTTCGCCCAAATTTGTTATAAGCCCATAAAGCCAGATAACTTCCCCACAATGCAGTCAATATCCACACTGCATTCATTATTTTCATTGATTGCGGACGACGAGTCAGGTCTATTGCTATATGAACAGCAATCCCAACACCTGAACATACTAAAAATACAGCGATCAGATTGAGCATAATTATATGTATTAAAAGATTCAGATTTACAACAGCCAATATCACGAATGGTTCACCCTATATTATCAATATTGATTTTATTGAACCATTTGTTATATTTGCTTGTTATAACCTTGTCAATCAAAAACAATAACAAATATGAGTAGACGTAGTCAATTAGAGCATGAAGTATCTGTTGCTCAGGAAAGGATCAAAAAGGCAGCTAAGGATACACCCAAAGATATCCTGAAATTATGGGAACAAAATTTGGTAGATCTGGAACTGGAACTCAATAATATGGTGGACGATGAAGAGGATAACAATGAGGATTAGTAATCAATGAAAAAAGAGTGCGCTATCAATAGATAACGCACTCTTTCTTTATACTAATATTGATTTTCCATTAGTTCTTCGGCAATGCTTCTTTTACAACCATTGGACGACCAACATATTCTGCACCGTTCAATTTCTTGATAACGTCTGCAGCTTCGGTATCATTCGGCATTTCGATAAACGCAAAACCTTTAGATCTTCTTGTTTCACGATCAGTGATTAATTTAACTGAAGCAACTGCTCCATACTCTTCCATTACATGTCTCAAATCTGATTCCTTAACATTATAGTTAAGATTTCCAACATACAAATTCATAAAATTCAAATATAAAAAATTAATAATTCAACAAGAAAGTTTTTTGGAAGTTCTTAATCAGAAATGGATATACTCAATAAATGAGAAAATACATGTGAAATAATCAAATCGAAATAAACCTTTTATTGTTGTTCGGTACAAAGGAAACTCTTTTTTACGAATAATGCACTATAAATGCTCTTTTTCTTTATCATAAAAAATCTTTTTTATAATTATAGTCCAATACTTAACATTATCTTCTCAAATAAAGTATCTGCGAATATAAAATATCTGCGAATAATACCCCCCAATATATATTTTATAGCTTTTATCCACATTACTTACTTTTTTATTTTAACTTTGCCCATGTATCAAACTCAAAATAACCAGCAATATGAGAAAAGCTATTTTATTAAGCGTTTTACTGCTTAGTTATTCAGTAATGCTTCACGCACAGAACGATGATTCATCAAAGTACATTGAAGTAACCGGTAGCTCTGAGATTGAAGTAGATCCGGATGAAATTCATCTAATCATCCAGATTCAAGAATATTGGGAAGAAGAGTTTCAGGATAATACCAAACCTGAGCAATACAAAACAAAAGTTCCTATCGAAAACATCGAAAAGGATTTAATGGCTACTTTGCAAAACATAGGAGTTGCCCCTTCTAATATTCGTGTATGGGAAATAGGTAATTATTGGCGCCAAACTGGTAAAGACTTCTTAGTCAGCAAAGAATTCGATCTGAAACTTGATAATTTCAAGATCGTTGATGCAATTATCAAGAATATCAACCATAAAGGAATAAATGCACTCCACTTCGGAGAATTGAAAAATAAAGATCAAGCATCATATCGCAAACTGGGAAAAATAGAAGCCTTAAAAGCTGCGAAAGTTAAAGCAACTTATCTTGTCGATTGTATGGGGAAACAATTGGGAGATATTTTACGTATCATAGAGCCAGAAGAACAAGGCAATCATTTTATGCCTGCGCAAGCTTCATTTAGCAATGCAACTTTTACCTCACCGAGAGATCCAAATTCAACAGCACTCCGAAAAATTAAATATAAATACGAAATGAAAGCTAGATTTGAGATTAAATAATCAGAATGATTATGGAATATATACTCCGAACTTGGAAAGATTCAGATGTCCAGTCATTAGCTACGCATCTGAATAATAAAAAGATATGGGATAATTGCCGGGATGGGCTTCCTTTTCCATATACAGAAAAGGATGCAATTAAATTTATTACTTATGCTACTAAACAACCGACACAAAACGAATTCTGTATTGAAATAAATAATGAAGCAGTAGGTAATATCGGGTTCCTCCGCGGAACAGACGTCGAAAAGTTCAATTCGGAAGTCGGTTATTGGTTATCAGAGAACTATTGGAATAAAGGAATAATGAGCATAACCTTAAAGGATGCAATAAGACGTTACTTTCAACAAACAGACATAATACGTTTGTATGCTTCGGTCTATGAATTTAATACAGCTTCTATGCGCGTATTGGAGAAAGTAGGGTTTAAGAAAACCGGAATACATCACAAAGCTTGCTTTAAAAATGAACATTTTATAGATGCACATTATTATGAGTTATTGAAACAGAATTTTGTCTTGGGCGATTGGATTGATATAAAATAATAAAGCACATTAATATTCAATACATTCATCTATTCTTTGACAAATAAGTATCTAGGATAAATCATACATAGCTTTAATAAATGAAAAAGTTGTGTTCAGAAACGGGCACATATTTAAATTATCTTTTTAAATAAACAAAGATTAGTCGCAATATTACTTTTTCAAATATATTTGCTGACAATAAAAACACGAAAACAACTATGTATGAAGAACTTCAACCATTATGCTGAACGTGAAGAGTTCTCTGCGTTCAAAGAGTTTTTTCTGAAGTATGGTCAATACAAGGAGATTAAAAAGAAAGAGTATTTCGCCCAACAGGGATTTCAGACCGGGAATGGAGCGTATATACAAGAAGGCTTATTTCGATATGTTTGTACAGACGACAGAGGATGTGAGCATATCGTAGGCTACTCTTTTGCCGGAGAATATGTAGGTGACTATCCTGCTTGTCTCAGAAGAGAAAAAGCAATGGTAAGTATACAGGCTGCCACCAATTCAATAATCTATTATGCCCCGGCTGAAGAAATGAGGAAATTCTTCACGGCTAATGAAGCCAACCAACAATTGGAACGAATTCTGGCAGAGGAATTGTTTGTACAAACCTATAAACGTTTATTGGATGTCTATTGTAAGACTCCAACTGAACTATATTGGGATTTAGTAAGCCGCTACCCTGACTTTCAAAATTACATCACACTCAGAGAAGTTGCCTCTTTTCTCCGGGTTACTCCGGAAACAATTAGCCATATTCGTAAAAAGATAGAATAATCTATACCGATATAAATATCATAAAGTTCCGATTCATCACGAACCGGAACTTTAACATAGGCTATTTATTACAATAAAGTTTTGCTTAATTGCATCATCTTCATTAGTTTATATTACGTTCATTATCTTCTTTATGGAGAAGTTTACAATCAAAATAGCATAAACTAATTTAGTGATACTTTTATTCAACTACTTCCCCTTTTTCATTCATCAAAACGGTTACATCTTTAGCGTCTTTTGTGGTAACTATCACTTTATAGACTTTACCACTCTCCTTCTCTGCAACAAAAGCTTCCTTAATAGAAGAACCTTCATAGGTTTTCGCAATTGCCTGTGTTACTGCTTCGGGTAGATCCTTCACCTCTATTTTGGTAAACTCATCCTGTGGATTTTGTGCCACAGTTTCTACTGCTGTAGAATCCTTAACTACTTGTGCAAATGCTACAGAACTTCCTAATCCCATTACTAATGCTACTGCTACTAATACCTTTTTCATAATCGTAATTGTTTAAGTGTAAATAATAAAACATTTATTTGTTCTCTCTAATGCTTATCTTAATGCAAAGCAAATGCCAAAGTGGAGATTATACAATTTATCATTGATATTCAGCAACATAACAAAAAAGACTAGTAAGTATAAATGTAGAACTTGTGTAGAATGATGTGGAATTTCAATACACAGTTGTGGAATAATGACTCATTTCATAGATTTAACCAAAAGTTTATAGAAAAACAAAAAGCTTAAATCCGATATTCGTGCTGAAATCAGATTTAAGCTTTAGTGTATTATTACATTGATTTTACTATCCGCAATGGAAATACTTATTCACTAAATCAAGCATTGCTTGTGGGTTACCCTCCAATTCTGCACGTAACGTCTTATCCTCGTAACTGCGAAGTTTACGAATAATCCCTTCAATCATTGACGGGCTAAATACATTATATTGTTCAAAGATAGCACGTTGTTGCTGCAAGCAATCAGCAGACGCCACACAACTATCCGGCAACTGGGCCAACGATTTCAACTTATCTTCATTTTCCTTCTGATGAATATTTACATTCACATAAGTCTTAGCAGCAATATCCAGAGCATTCTCTATCTCAAAACCATGCCGACAGGCAACAGCTAATCCGGCAAGCAACTGATAAATATCTGCCGAACCGTCCGGTGAACGCATCTCAACTGTCTGTTTCTGACTGGTATCGTAATGGCTTTCAGACTCCAATGGATTTGCCAGTACACACATATCCGATTTAGCAGCCCATCCCAGAGGAACACGGACCAATACAGAACGATTACGATCTCCCCAACAAACATTCGTCGGTGCTTCCTGATGGGGAACAAGGCGGAAATAAGAAGTTGGATTCGTATTCCCGAAAGCTGTTATTGAAGGAGCAAGAACCATCATACCTGCAATTGCCTTACGTGCTGTTTCCGACAAAACTCCATCCTTTAACATTTGGTTTTTACCATCTTTGACTATACGCATATGAATATGTAGTCCCGATCCGGCTTTTCCTGCTGTAATTTTAGGAGCGAAGGTCACATTGTATCCATATTCAAATCCTAAGTTACGTATCACCCATTTTGCCACCATCAATTGATCTGCGGCTTCTTCTACGCGCACAGGTAGAAACTCAATCTCATTCTGCTCATAAATATAATCATCCAAGGTGAAATTTCCAACCTCAGAATGCCCATATTTTATCTGTCCACCCGTTTGTGCAATATATGACATACATTGCGTACGGAATTCATTAAATTTAGCATAAGGACCTGATTCATGATATCCGCGTTGGTCGGTTGCCTGAAACGTATCTGTATCCGGTGCTATCACATAATATTCTAGTTCGCCCATCGCCTGAAACTCCATACCTGTAACATCTGTAAATGTCGTACTAGCCTTGTGGAGTGTATGCTCAGGAGAACTTTCCAAAGGTTGGCCATCTTTATTAAAGAAAGAACAAAGCATGGCCAACGTGGGAATTTCCGCAAAAGGATCTACAAATGCGGTACGGAAACGAGGAATGACATAAAGATCACTACTTCCCGCCTCTATAAAAGAAAAAAGGCTGGAACCATCTACCCGCTCTCCACAAGTAAGAATAGCTTCCAGATAAGCCTGATTGTTGATAACGAAATTCAATGTTTTCAGACGACCATCACCCGCCGGATACATAAAATTCACCATGCGAATGTTGTTCTGCTGAATAAATGAGATAATGTCTGCCTTAGTAAACTCTGAGGTAGGCTTTTGCAAGTATGCCACCAGCTGATTGGCATTCATTGACAGTTCTTGATTCATAATCGGTTGTTTTTATTGTTGTATCGTTTTTCTACAGTAATCTTAAAATTGTTTTTCACGATAACCATTTTAAAGTCACTGAGACAAATATAAGTAATTATCTTTTAAGACATATAGTTAAAACACATATTTTATCTATCTTCATCAAAAAACTAATCAATCTCTCTAAATGTTTTTATTAGATTAGTAGAAACTTTCAAATTTCAAACTTATGGAAAAAGACATTTTTAAAGACTTATTGGCTAAACCGGGAAAGAATCATCTGGTAGCTGATTTCGACTCATCTTTTACTGGAGGTATCTCTAAGCAAGATGCTAAGGAACAATTAGCAAAAGATATTGAAAAACTTTCCGACCTCCAGAGTAAACTTTATGCACAGGACCGATATTCCATTCTTATCATTTTTCAGGCAATGGATGCTGCCGGCAAAGATGGAACCATTAAACATGTTATGTCCGGCATCAATCCGCAAGGTTGCCAGGTTTTCTCTTTCAAACAACCATCCGTTGAAGAATTGGATCATGATTACCTTTGGCGTATTAATCGTTGCCTTCCTGAAAGAGGAAGAATCGGTATTTTCAACCGTTCACATTATGAAGACGTATTGATTGCTAAAGTGCATCCTGAAATCATTCTGTCGAACAAACTCCCAGGCATTGAAAATATAGATGATATAGATGTTGATTTCTGGAAACATCGTTACCGCCAGATTAATGATTTCGAACGATACCTGACGGAAAACGGAACGATTATCCTAAAGTTCTTTCTTAATGTATCGAAAGCCGAGCAAAAAAAAACGTTTCTTGGAACGACTGGAAGATAAGTCTAAAAATTGGAAGTTTTCTTCTGCCGATATCAAAGAACGTCAATTTTGGAATGAATATATGAAAGCTTATGCAGATGTACTTACAGAAACTTCTACAGAAGTGGCTCCGTGGTATGTTATTCCCGCTGATAATAAATGGTTTATGCGATATGCAGTAAGCAAAATCATTGGTGAACGCATGAAAAGACTGGATTTACATTATCCCACACTTTCAAAAGAAGGATTAGAGAAGCTTGAAGAATGTAAAAAGAAGGTTTCCGATATTAATTTCTAATTTATTAATTATTAATTTCTCAACAATTGGTGTATCGCTTTTTTATTCTAACTTTGTGTATAACCTTTAGGTTAAACAAAAATCAATGTATCATGGAAATCAAAACATTTATTCAAAACTTTAAAGAGGCATTCGGTGAATCATCGGAACTACCTCTTGTATTCTGGTACTCTGATATTCTGGAAGGAGAAACTGAGAAAATAAACGGCTGCTTCTTCAAAGAAATGAAAATCGTTAGAAATGGTGGAATTATCAGTCTGAATGCTGAAACGATCGGTTGTGGTGGGGGTAAATTCTATACAGGATTTGCTGAGATGTCGGAACATATACCAACATTCGTTTCCCTCAAAGAGAGATACAAACAAACTCCTGAAATGGTGACCGACTTTATTCGTCAGATGGAAGTGCCCAAAACTGAGAATAAATATCTTCATTTTGCTCGTATAGATAAGGTAGAAGATTTAGAGAATAAAGAAGGAATTATATTTCTGGCAAATCCTGATATGCTTTCAGGATTGACAACTTGGGCTTTCTTTGATAACAATGCACATGATTGCGTCGTAGCTACCTTCGGTTCCGGTTGTAGTACAGTGGTGACACAAGCCACCATTGAAAACCGAAAGAATGGCAAAAGAACTTTTATCGGATTCTTTGATCCTTCTGTGCGACCTTATTTTGAACCGGATAAATTGAGCTATACGATACCAATGTCCAGATTCAAAAAGATGTATCAGACAATGCGCCAAAGTTGTCTGTTTGATACACACGCATGGGGAAAGATTAAGGAAAGGATGCAACTTCCATAGTTTTTATCCCGAAAATAGTTTTTTCTTGAATGAAAAGGTGAGGTTATTCTTCTTTGTGTAATAATGTATATCGATGTAAGCAAAAACAGTATATTAAGATTTTAGGATATAGACACCATCTAGTAAAATAAAAACAGAGACGATAAAAACAGTATAAATTAGAAATAAAATATAATCTTAGATTAGGTAAAACCAATGTTGCTTTACTATAAATTGTTTCAAGTAAGAAACCAAGAGTTTAAACAAACGAGCTAGAAATTTGAACATTCTCAATCACTCCATCGTTTGTTCAAGGATAAAACGTCTGTTTCTCCGACACAGTTCAGGCAATCATTAAATCTAAAAAAAATATTTTAATCAAATTAGTAGAATTATGAATTTAGATGAAGTTCTCCATTACCGTCGTTCCGTACGGGCGTATGATAAAGAAAAAACTATAGACCCGGAAAAAGTAAGACATTGTCTGGAACTGGCAACGTTAGCTCCTAATAGTTCAGATATGCAATTGTGGGAATTTTACCATATCACACAACCTGAATTGTTGGCAAAAGTTTCAAAAGCTTGTCTTGATCAGAAATCGACTGCCACTGCTTCACAAGTGGTCGTTTTCGTTGTACGGCAAGATCTATATAAGAAGCGTGCAAAGTATGTACTTGAGTTTGAGAAAGAAAATATTCACCGTAATAGTCCGAAAGAACGTCAGGCTAAACGTATTAAAGACCGGGAATTGTACTATGGGATATTAATGCCGTTTGTTTATGCACGTTTCTTCGGAATTTTAGGGCTGTTCAGAAAACTGCTGGCTAACGTCATAAGTATTTTCCGTCCGATGATGCTCGAGGTTTCTGAAAATGACATGCGTGTCGTTGCACATAAATCTTGTGCACTCGCTGCCCAGACATTTATGATTGCAATGGCAAACGAGGGGTATGACACTTGCCCGTTAGAAGGTTTGGATAGTCGGCGGCTTAAAAAAGCACTGAAATTGCCTTATGGAGCTGAAATAAATATGGTTATCCCCTGTGGTATACGGGATGGAAACAAAGGAATCTGGGGAGAACGGTGCAGGGTACCGTTTGATGACGTTTATCGTAAAATCCAATAGTTCCTGATTATCAGCTATTTTTATTGTTATAACATACTGACTCATAAAAAAGAGCAGTATGTCAGTGGTAGTTATTGTCTTCTCTAAATTCTATTGAGATACCTCCATATAGATTATGAAATATTACGAGAAGAACGACTGAATAAGAATCTTCATTTTGCAGGAAACTCTTTGATCAAGAGCCCTTTATACAACAACCTTAGTTTGCCATTCAGATCGTACTAATAATCTATACCTCTACATCTAATAATATAAAGTCACAAAACTTTGTTCCATTTAATACAAAAAACAGTTTCGGCCTTATGAAACTAAACGTAAACCTATTGCAAAGCTAAAGTATGGTTACCTCTTACGGTCCCTTGCTCTAGTTTTTATTTCACTCTACATTATATTCAAGCTCCTCCTGATTAGATTTACTTTCACAATAGTCATAAACAAAAATAAGAAAACATATAGTACATAAGAGCGTTAAAAATTGGATAACGACTTCCTTTTTTCAGTTTTTTTTGCGAAAAAACAACAGAATAACAATGTGCTATTCAAAAATTACATTACTTTTGTAAGCAACAAACTCACAAATTACTAACTATGCAAACATCAAAAGTATATTATACAAATCTTAGAACTACTCCTACGTCCAATCTTTTGGATAAGATGGAACGTCTAGTAAAGAAAGCAGGTATCACTACCCTACCTCTGAAAGACAGTTTTGTCGCTATCAAAATACACTTTGGAGAACCAGGAAACCTAGCATATATTCGTCCCAATTATGCTGCAAGAATGGCTAATTTACTTCGAAGCTCTGGTGCTAAACCATTCCTGACAGATTGTAATACGCTCTATTCTGGTCGTCGTGCCAATGCTGTAGATCATTTGCAAAGTGCAATGGAAAATGGTTTCAATCCAATTTCTGCTCAATGTCAGGTTATTATTGGTGATGGCCTGAAAGGAACAGACTGTAAGGAAATAGCATTAGATGGTGAATATTGCAAAGCACCAAAGATAGGAACTGCCATTGCCGATGCAGATGTTATCATCAGTATGAATCATTTCAAAGGGCACGAGCAGGCAGGTTTCGGTGGGGCATTGAAAAATCTGGGTATGGGATGTGCTAGTGTTGCCGGTAAGTTGGAGCTTCATAGTGCCTCTCAACCTAAAATAGATACGGAAAGCTGCATAGGATGCAATATCTGCGTAAAACATTGCGCCCATGATGCTGTACATTTGAATGCTCAGCGAAAAGCAGAAATTGACTACGACAAATGTATCGGTTGTGGTCAATGTGTAGCTCTTTGCCAGTATGACGGAGCAATTATGGGCGATGAAGATACTTCCGAACGGCTAAACTACAAGATCGCAGAATACTCATTAGCAGTGGTTAAAGACAAACCTCATTTCCATGTCAGTTTTATTATGAACGTATCACCCGAATGTGATTGTTGGAATCATAACGATGCAGCTATTATTCCGGATTTAGGAATACTTGCTTCGCTCGATCCGGTAGCGCTGGATAAAGCTTGTGCCGATATGGTAATCAAAGCCCCTATCCTACACAGTGGTAACCGATTGTCCGAAAAACATGACCATGATGATCTCTGCGGGTGTGATAAGTTTCACTTGATGCACCCAAATACCAATTGGCTTGCCGGACTGGAACATGCCGAAAAAATCGGATTAGGAACAATGAATTACGAGATTATACAAGTCTGATTAAACCATTTCTATCAAGAAAGGTCTAATTATTAGGACATTATCATATAAACATTAAAGTTATTAATGAAAATGGAAACATCTGCCAAACTCTATTCGCTGAATTACAGCAACGTGAAAACATACCTGTTCGCATTATTATTTGTAACAGGTAACATCGCTCTACCACAATTATGTCACCTCGTTCCTTATGGTGGTCCGACTTTATTGCCCATCTATTTTTTCACGTTAATTGCTTCATATAAATATGGTTTTCGGGTAGGATTACTAACAGCTATTCTCTCACCTGTCATCAATCATTTGCTATTTGCAATGCCTACAGCCGCAGTTTTACCGGCAATATTGATAAAATCAACTTTACTTGCAGGAGCTGCTGCAATTGCTGCACGAACAGTAAAATCAGTCTCCCTGTTAGCAGTTCTCGGAGTTGTGCTCTCTTATCAAATCATAGGGACTGCATTCGAATGGATACTTGTAGGAGATTTCTATGCAGCAGCACAAGATTTTCGCATGGGTATACCAGGAATGCTTATTCAATGGTTCGGCGGCTACGCCTTGCTGAAAGCAATTGCTAAACTTTAAAACTAAAAAAAGATGGATAGAAGGGACTTTTTTAAAGCAGTGGCAATTACCGGTGCTGCTTTTACCATACAACGGTCTGAGGCAATGGAAGTTCTTACTCAGACAATCAATACACCTAAAGGAGGTAAACCGGATCTGGTAGCTGTTATAGGGGGCGAACCGGAAGAGATGTTTCGACGTGCTATTAAAGAATTAGGTGGCATGAAACAATTTATAAAGCCCGGCCAAAAGGTAGTTGTTAAACCCAATATTGGTTGGGATAAAGTCCCTGAGTTAGCTGGAAACACCAACCCTAAATTAGTGGCTGAAATCATCAAACAATGTTTTGCTGCCGGAGCGAAAGAAGTAACTGTATTCGATCATACTTGTGACGATTGGCAAAAATGCTACAAGAATAGTGGCATTGAAGCTGTAGTTAAAAACGCCGGTGCAAAAATAATGCCAGCTCATTTGGAATCTTATTATAAACAGATAGACTTGCCGAACGGTGTAAATATGAAAAAGGCAAAAGTACATGAGGCTATCGTAAACTGTGATGCATGGATCAATGTGCCTATCCTCAAAAACCATGGAGGAGCTAATCTGACGATTTCTATGAAAAATCATATGGGCATCGTATGGGATCGCGGCTTCTTCCATCAACATGATTTGCAACAATGTATTGCAGATATTTGTACCATGGAAAAGAAAGCAGTTCTCAATGTCGTCGATGCCTATCGTATCATGAAGACAAACGGCCCACGAGGACGTTCCGAATCAGATGTAGTATTGGCAAAAGGCTTGTTCATTTCCCCGGATATTGTAGCAGTAGATACTGCTGCTGCCAAATTCTTCAATCAGGTCCGGGATATGCCTCTGGATACAGTAGGACATCTCTCCAAAGGAGAAGCACTGAAAGTCGGAACAATGGATATCGACAAACTGAATGTGAAGCGAATTAAGATGTAAAACACAATGTTAAGAAAGATACGTATAGGAATATCAGTTATATTATTTGCACTGATAACTTTTTATTTTCTCGATTTTGCAGAGCTATTACCTAATAGTTTCCACAGGTTAGCACATATACAATTTGTTCCTGCCCTGCTTTCGCTTAGTGTAGGTATACTTATTGTATTGATAGTGCTTAGTCTGTTATTCGGTCGTATTTACTGCTCCACTATTTGTCCGATGGGAATTCTGCAAGATATTATTGCAAAGATTTCAAAATCAACCGGAAAGAAGAAAAAAAGATATAGTTACAGTGCAGCCAAAAATATATTACGCTGGGGCATACTGGGTATAGTTATCATTACTTTTTTATGCAAACTCCCTCTATTACTGGGTTTGCTTGACCCATATAGTGCTTTTGGACGAATTATTACCAATGTATTTAAACCTGTATACATATTAGGCAATAACCTGCTGGAATCTATTTTCTCTAAGTTTGATAATTATACGTTTTATCGGGTAGATGCGTCTATTCTTAGTCTTTCATCTTTTGTCATTGCGATCGTTACATTAGGAATCATCGTTATACTTGCATGGAAGCATGGACGTACATGGTGTAATACAATATGTCCTGTAGGAACTGTTTTGGGATTCTTGAGCCGATTTTCACTGTTTAAAATCCGAATCGATACCAACAAATGCAATGGTTGCGGGCTCTGTGCAACTAAATGTAAAGCAGCTTGTATTGATAGTAAAGAACACTTTATCGACCACAGTCGTTGCGTAGATTGTTTCGATTGTTTGGATGCTTGTAAACAGAAAGCTTTAATATACAGCCCTTCTTTAAAGCAACAACAAAAAACTCCTAAGAAAAAGCGGAAAATTTCAGTAAAAGAGGAAACACAGGCTGTAGATATGTCCAAACGCCGTTTCCTAACAGCAGGTATAATGGCTGGAACAACTCCTAAGATTCTGACTAAAGCCAAAGCTTCTGTTGCTACTATGGGAGGTCAGAAACCATACACAAAGAGAAATCCGATTACCCCTCCGGGATCAGTTAGCAGAGAAGAATTCCAACAGAAATGTACATCATGTCATCTTTGTGTAAGCAAATGTCCATCTCATGTATTGAAACCATCTTTCTCCGAATATGGACTTTCAGGCATGATGCAACCCACCGTAAGCTTTGATAAAGGCTTCTGTAATTTTGATTGTACGGTCTGTGGTGATGTTTGTCCCAATGGTGCTATTCGTCCGCTAACTGTAGAACAAAAACATCTCAATCAAATGGGATACGTCGTTTTTGTTGAGGAGAATTGTATTGTATATACTGAAGGAACAAGTTGTGGAGCATGCTCTGAGCACTGCCCTACACAGGCTATTTCTATGGTACCCTTCAGAAACGGATTAACGCTCCCCAAAATTAATAAAGAAATATGTGTAGGATGTGGAGGATGTGAATATGTATGTCCATCCCGTCCATTCCGTGCAGTATATATTGAAGGAAATCCCGTTCAGAAAGAAGCGAAACCCTTCAAAGAGGCAGAAGAGCAAAATGTAAAAGTAGATGATTTCGGATTCTAAATTGTAATATAAAGACGAATAATCGTTTCTGGAATTGGGAACTATTCAAAAAACTATTTGTTATATTCCTTCTACTATCAATAATTTCACTAAATTCGTACCGAATAAAAGAAAGGAAATAACTCATGGAGGTAATTACCAACAATTGGAATAACCGTAAATATCAGATAGGATACGCTTTAAGCGGGGGATTTATCAAAGGATTTGCACATCTGGGAGTAATGCAGGCATTGTTAGAGCATGATATCAAACCTGATATCATCTCTGGTGTTAGTGCTGGTGCACTTGCTGGCGTCTTTTATGCTGATGGCAATGAACCACACAAAGTACTTGATTACTTTTCCGGACATAAATTTCAGGATTTAACAAAACTCGTAATTCCTAAGAAGGGATTATTCGATTTATGCGAATTCATAGACTTTCTCCGAACCAATCTGAAAGCAAAGAATCTGGAAGAGCTCCAAATCCCACTTATAATCACAGCTACTGACCTCGATCATGGACGTATGGTTCACTTCCATCGCGGTTCCATTGCCGAACGGGTTGCAGCTTCCTGCTGTATGCCTGTTATGTTTGCCCCTGTCAATATTGAAGGAACAAACTATGTAGATGGTGGATTAATGATGAATCTTCCGGTTTCCACCATCCGTAGGATTTGCGACAAAGTAGTGGCAATCAATGTAAGCCCTATCATAGCAGAAGATTATAAAATGAATATTGTAAGCATTGCTATGCGTTCTTTCCATTTTATGTTCCGTGCCAATACCTTTCCCGAAAGAGAGAAATGCGATCTGTTAGTCGAACCATACAATCTCTATGGCTATAACAATACGGAATTGGAAAAAGCGGAAGAGATCTTTGGACAAGGTTATCAAACTGCTAATAATATAATAAAGCAACTGCTGGAAGAGAAAGGAAAAACTTGGAAATAAAAATCTACTCTATATGAATGACGATAAAAAAATAATCATTTATCAGGTGTTTGCCCGCCTGTTTGGGAACAATAACAACCATTGCATATATAATGGAGATATTGCCACTAACGGATGTGGTAAAATGGCTGACTTTACTCTCAAAGCTTTAAATGAAATTAAAAAGTTAGGAACCACCCACATTTGGTATACAGGAATTATCGAACATGCAACACAGACTGATTACCGAAGATATAATATACGTCCTGACCATCCGGCAATTGTAAAAGGAAAAGCTGGTTCGCCCTATGCAATCAAAGATTATTATGACGTAGATCCAGATATAGCAAATGATGTACCGGAACGGATGAGAGAGTTTGAGAATCTGGTACACCGTACTCATCGGGCAGGTTTGAAAGTAATTATTGATTTTGTTCCTAATCATGTTGCCCGTCAATATCATTCTGACGCACAACCGGACGGAACGACAGAACTTGGAGCAAATGATGATCCAAGCTACTCTTTTAGTCCTTACAACAATTTCTACTATATTCCACAAGCCGAACTTCATGGACAATTTGATATGAAAGAAAGTGCGGCTGAGCCTTATCGGGAATTTCCTGCTAAAGCTACAGGTAATAACCGTTTCGATGCAACTCCAAATATCAACGATTGGTATGAAACAGTCAAACTAAACTACGGAGTAGATTATCAGAACGGCGGAACTTGCCACTTCTCCCCGACTCCGGATACTTGGATTAAGATGTTGGATATCCTTTTATTCTGGGCTTCGAAGAATATTGACGGATTCCGTTGTGACATGGCCGAAATGGTTCCTGTAGAGTTCTGGGAATGGGCAATACCTCAGGTTAAAGAAGCGTATCCTGATGTTCTTTTTATTGCAGAAGTCTATAATCCGAATGAATACAGAAATTATCTGTTTCGCGGAAAATTTGATTATCTATACGATAAAGTCGGTTTATACGACACGCTTCGCAATGTAGCTTGTGGATACACATCCGCATCGGCTATCACACATTGCTGGCAAAGTCTAAACGGGATTGAAAAGAAAATGCTGAACTTCCTGGAAAACCATGATGAACAGCGCATTGCTTCTGATTTCTTTGCTAGTGATCCACGCAAAGGTATTCCTGCTCTTGTTGTTTCTGCTTGTATGAATACCAATCCTATGATGATTTATTTTGGTCAGGAATTTGGAGAAATGGGGATGGATAGCGAAGGATTCAGCGGAAGAGATGGTAGAACAACTATTTTCGACTATTGGAGTGTAGATACTATTCGTCGTTGGCGAAATGGTGGAAAGTTTGATGGTAAAATGTTGTCCGAAGAACATAAGAGATTATACAAGGTCTATCAGAAAGTATTGACGTTGTGTAACGAAGAACGGGCCATTGCACATGGCGTTTTTTTCGACCTTATGTATGCTAATCAAAATGGATGGCGCTTCAACGAACATAAGCAGTATACTTTCATGAGAAAATTCAAAAATGAGTTATTGTTTATCGTTGTCAATTTTGACAGTCAGCTGGTGGATGTTGCGATTAATGTGCCTTCACACGCATTCGACTTTTTGCAGATTCCTCAAATGGACAATTATCAGGCAATAGATTTATTGACAGGTGCAAAAGAATGTATTTGTTTATTACCTTATAAGGCTACAGAGGTTTCCGTAGGAGGATATAATGCAAAAATATTAAAGATTACATTTTAAGTTGGCTGGGCAAAAGTTTTATCAAAGTTATATAAGAAGCCAAGAAGATTAAAGTCTTTCAAAAAATATAGATGATGCGAATCAAATATACTTAATTTAAAAGAAATAAGCGGTCGTTTATGCAAAACGGACCGCTTATTTCTTTCATAAAACGACCGTTCAGTAAGATTAAATGAAGCAATTTAAATAACTGTACTACTAATAAATAGATATAATATGACGATGACAAAAAACTATCATTACCAACATAATTCTAGATATACCCTTAATTATGCTCCCATGACAAAACAAAAATTCTTAGAAGCTGTTTAGTTAGATAAAATAATCTCCTAAACCAACAACTTATGAAGAAATTTAGTCTATTAACAATTGTGTTGCTCTTGTCTGTATCTATCTTTGCTATTGCACCTCCTTCAAATGTACAGGCAGCTTTCAAAAAGATGTACCCAAAAGCAAACGGTGTAGCTTGGTCACAAGATTCCGGTTACTATTGTGCCAACTTTGTAATGAACGGATTCACCAAAAGCGTCTGGTTCAATGCTCAAGCTCAATGGGAAATGACACAAACTGATCTTGTAAGTCTCGATCAACTTTCTCCAACAGTTTACAATTCCTTTGTAGCAGGACCTTATGCCAGTTGGGTGGTAGAGGATGTTACAATGGTAGAATTTCCTAAATGGCAAGCCATTATCGTGATAAAAGTAGGGCAAGACAATGTAGATATCAAATACCAGCTTTTTTATACTCCCAGTGGAATGATGTTACGAAAACGTAATGTAAGTTATATGTACGATATACTTGGTCCTAGTACATTCTTATAAACAAGTAAATTTTTATAAAAAGAAAGCCCTTGCAACTTCAATCATTATTGCAAGGGCTATTCTTTATATCAAAAATTAATTTTCTTCTTTTATTCTTTAATAATGCTTATTTCTTTTTTCTTAAAACAACAGCAGAACGCGCAGGAATATATAGTTTTAACCATTCCTTATTTTCTTTTTTATATAAAGGATCTGTTATTGTAAAATGAACAACAGAATCGTCTGCAAAACCATTTCCTCCAAATGTAGTGTTATCTGTATTCAGAATCACTTCATAGGCTCCCGGAGTCACTAAGAAACCATAGTCTGCAAATGATTGCTTTGGATTAAAGTTGAAAACAAAAATAAGATCCTTCCGCGCATAAGCCAATATCTGATCTTTATCGTTGTGCCAAACTTCCTGAACCGGAGTTGCCTGGAAATCTTTCACACTCTTAATCACTTTCAGCATTTCTGCGTCAAAGTCACCCAAGTAATGATATGCCAAATTCTTATTATCCACCAAATCCCATTGACGGCGAGCATATTTACAAGACCATTCATTACCTTCACGTGGGAAATCAATCCATTCAGGATGACCGAATTCATTACCCATAAAGTTCAGATAGCCACCATTGATAGTCGAAGCCGTCAGTAATCGAATCATTTTATGTAAAGCAATACCTCTATTGACTATATAGTTCTCATCCCCTTTCTGCATATGCCAATACATATCAGCATCAATCAGACGGAAAATAATAGTCTTATCTCCTACCAATGCCTGGTCATGACTTTCTGCATACGAAATAGTCTTTTCATCTTGACGGCGATTTGTCACTTCCCAAAACATACTTGACGGCTTCCAATCTTCATCAATCTTTTCTTTAATTGTTTTAATCCAGTAATCCGGAATATTCATTGCCATACGATAATCAAAGCCATAGCCTCCGTCTTCCACTTTAGCTGCAAGGCCCGGCATACCGGATACTTCCTCCGCTATCGTTATTGCTTTAGGATTTACCTGATGAATCAATTCATTAGCTAATGAAAGATAACAAACAGCATTATCATCTTGATGACCATTGAAATAGTCTCCATAGTTGCAGAAAGCTTCCCCCAAACCATGACTATAATATAACATAGATGTTACACCGTCAAAACGGAATCCGTCAAATTTATATTCATCCAACCAATATTTACAATTGGAAAGCAGGAAATGAATTACTTCATTCTTTCCATAATCAAAACATAGTGAATCCCACGCCGGATGTTCTCTACGGCTACCCGGATAGAAATATTGATTTGGATCACCGGCAAAGTTACCCAGTCCTTCTACTTCATTTTTCACCGCATGAGAATGGACAATATCCATAATCACTGCAATCCCCATTTGATGGGCTTCGTCAATTAATGCTTTTAACTCGTCGGGAGTTCCAAAACGGGAAGAAGCTGCAAAGAAACTAGACACATGATAACCAAAACTTCCATAATAAGGATGTTCTTGAATAGCCATAATCTGAATACAGTTATATCCTTCTTGTGCAATACGAGGAAGAATTTTCTCCCGGAATTCATTGTAAGTGCCTACTTTTTCTTCCCTTTGTGCCATTCCAATATGGCATTCATATATCAACAGTGGATTAGTACTAGGCTTAAATGTCTTTTTCTTAAAATTATAAGGACTTTCCGGAGCCCATACTTGTGCACTAAATATTTTAGTATTCTCATCCTGAACCACACGTGTAGCCCATGCCGGAATACGTTCTCCTTGTCCACCCTCCCAATAAACATTCAACTTATACAAATCACCATGTTTTATCGCATCTGCAGGAAGATTAATCTCCCAATTACCGTTTTTCAGTTTTTTCAGTTTATAGGTCGCTTTTTCCTCCCAATTATTGAATGTACCTACCATATAAATATGTGTAGCATTGGGAGCCCATTCCCGAAATGTCCATCCGTTCGGTGTACGGTGCAAACCGAAATAGAGATAACCCGATGCAAAATCCGAGAGAGTCTGTTTACCTTTATTGGTCAATTCGGCTTCCTTGTTCAATACATGCTGATGACGGCCAACAATAGCATCGGCATACGGTTCTAACCAAGGATCGTTTTTGATAAGATTCAGAGTCTTTTCCATATCAGAATTGAATTAAGATAAAGCTTTTACTTTTACGATTACTTTTTTCACTCCTTCCGGACTAATTCCGGGAGCATGTCCATCTTGTGGGAAAAAGATAGTAAACATTCCAGGCTTCACAGCAAGATAAGTATCAGCTAACCCTTCAAAAAAAGTAATATCTTTTTCCCTATTGTAAGGAGCATTTGCAGGAACACAGTCTTTAGCAGCAGTATACCCCATTACCTCTGTTCCCGACAATGGAATTTGAATATCAATATACTCTCTATGTGTCTCTAATTTTACTTCTTCTTTTGTCTTAGGCTGTGTCTGTGCTATATTCACAAACAGATCTTTTCCTTTCAACTCCGTCTTACCGATCTCCATAGCCTGTAAGTCATGAGAGTTTAAAAACTCTATAGCTTCCGCAAACAAAGGATTCAAAGAGGTATATTTTTCAAGATTATCCAAAGTATCTATAACCATAAAAGCTCAATTTTAAAGTTTATATTTAGGTATTATTCAAAATCATCAATCGTATAATTTATAAAATCAGAGAAGCGTTTGAATTGCTGGAACACTTTCCCTATTTGCTCCATCATATCAGGCTGAGAGAAAAAGTTATCAGGAACATTATATGCACAAGTATATTGCCTGCATTTTAAATAATCAATATACTTAAAATCTTTCGGAAAACCCTTAGGAGCTGTTTTCATGAAATCCTCTCCCACCACAGAAAAGTATTGTTTAAATTTCGGATCTTCTACTATTGAAATGTATTCTTCCACGTTATCGTAAATAGATTGTCTGACAGCTTTCATCACATTAGGAGGCAAACACAAACTACCTCCGGCAAGCATACAACCATCTGGTTGAAGATGAATATAATAACCACAATGATTGGATTTCTTTCCTTTAGCATTGATGTATCCGCCAAAATGTATCTTATATGGTGTCTTATCCGCAGAAAAACGGGTATCCCGGTAAATACGATACGTACAGTCTTTAGGTTGAACTCCCCGGATAGACTCATCAAACAGAGAAATACGGGCAATCACTGCGGCCAGAAAATTTTCAAACTCAATACGGGCTGTTTCATATTCTGCGCGATGTTCATTAAACCACTCTCGATTATTGTTCGCAGAAAGATCTTTTAAAAATTGAAAAATAACGGGTATATTCATCTTCATTATTTTCTATTATTATCCTACAAATGTACAATTTTTATTTCATATAAACTACAAAACGCTACAAAAGCACATAAAAGGACATAAAAAAAGCATCGGCTATATATAAACCGATGCTCTAACACATTTATCATAAAAACAGACTCTTCTGCTTCTGACGTACTTAAGCTTTCACAAGTTGCGTACAATCTCTTTTTAATTAATCTTATATCTAATACTATGAAAAACACATAAATATAACAGATTAAAAAGAGTATTTGTTCAGTAATTCTTCGAATAAATCCGTTAATTATAGTTTATAAAATCAAACATTTTTCATTAACAGCAAATTTTATCTGCTCCCAATCAATCATCGCATTAAACAGCATGATGTACGAATAATCATTTATTTGCGACAAAGGTATATCCTTCTCTACGATCAAATGCTTTTCTAAAAGCTTTGCTCTCTTAGTACCTTTTAGTAAAGGATGAGCCGGAGTAAACCATGTATTTCCATTATATAAAGCAATATTAGCAATGGATGTATCCGCCAGAAATCCATTCTTTATCACCAATATATCATCTGCTGTCCCTCGTTGGGAAAACAAAATGTTCAATCTTTCCCGATCTACTTTCTTGTAGGTATAATCAATCGTATTATCAACAATCAAACGCAAAGAAGATACCTCCCTAACTTGATAAGAAGCGTATGTAATCTCTTCTATCCGCTTTCCATATACAATCCGGCATTTCTGGACACCGAGGATGTTTGGTGGGGAAATAAATTCCTTCAAATCAATGACAGCTATATCATTCCAAAAAGCAGCACGAGTCCGGTTAAAACGTTCTGTATGATAATCTAAGTTACAGATTTGTCCATTCTCTATTCGAATGGTTTCAATAAATAGGCACATATATTTTTTGTTTCATTTCATTATACTCGCTTTCCACATCACTCTGACAAGTAATACCGCCTCCACTTTTAAAATACATTTTTCCGTTTTCTTGTTCCACAAAACGTATCATAACAGCACTATCCAGGTCGCTACCGTCAAAATATCCCATAACACCAGTATAGAAACCTCTATCATAGTTTTCTGCTTCTTCGATAATCTGCATCGTCTTTTTCTTAGGCGCTCCTGTAATAGAACCTGCTGGCAAGAGTTTAAAAATAATGTCTCCTAATACAGACTGATAGTTTTTGGGTAATATTCCTCGAATTTCAGAACTTGTTTGAAGAATAGTACCTCGATTGGTTTGCAACTTATCAATATAACGATATCTTGATACTGACACTTGTTCTGCCACCATACTCAAATCATTGCGGATCAAATCTACAATAGTTGCATGTTCAGCAATCTCTTTAGAATCGTTCATCAATATTTGGGCAGCACATGGTAAAGAGGCATCTATTGTTCCTTTCATCGGATAAGAGCTAATTTTTCCTTTGCATACTCTGATAAATATTTCAGGAGAGAAAACAGTAAACCTATCTTTTATCCACAATTTATACATAGCTTTTGAACGGAAAAAAAGATCTCTCATATTAAGATTAGTTTCTATCGGAGTACAACACGTCAAATTGGTGAGAAAGCTATTTCCTACAAATATATTTTGCTGAACGATCTGAAACGAACGTTTATAAACATCAAAGGATTCAGGAAAAGATTGCCACTGAACAGGTGTATTAAAAAAAACATTATGTTTCGAAAAAGCTGAAACGCTATTTTCCTTCAACAGCGGTAGATTAGTAAATCCATTCAAATTATATAGTATCTCAGTAGAATCAACAGACGAAACCTCCTCAACATAAGATGCATCTTGTGCATAATTAATAATAAATATAAAAGGGCTGGTATTTCGTCCCAAACGATTCATTCGCTCGATTGCTTGATCTTTAGTATATAATCGCATATATTTCCTATTTTGAAGGAGCAAATGTATACAAAAACTATAGGACTTGAAAAACAAGGTACAAAAAAGGGTTGCTAAACTTGATTGTTAGCAACCCTACTCAGTCTATAGTTAGAAAATTATTTCATTGCACCCTGTACCTGAGTGAGCATCGTTTTAATTTCAGCTCTCTCCGGAGAAACTTTTTGTGCTTCTTCCAAGTAATCTACAGCTTCCTTAAAACGAGCATCAGCTTTTACTTTTTCTGCAGCGTACTTGTCTGCATCTGATGTTGCCAACGGAGTAGCAACTTTCAATATATTGGCTCCATCATTATAACACAATACTCCTAAACTATACAATGCGTCAGTTTTGTATTTCTTATTATTCAGGGGAATTACTTTTTTGAATGCTTCTTCCGCTGCTTCATTCTTACCAGCTTTCTGAGCCGCAATTCCAGCTTTCAAGAAATGTAAACCATAATTTTTAACCATTGATTTATTATCCGGATCAACTTTCAGTCCCTCTTCAAGAGTAGCCACAAACTCATCCGTTTTTTTCAACTCGCTTAAAGCTAAAGCCTTACGAGCATAAGCATTTCCTACATTATATTTCTTCTGAATAGCTATATCAAAAAAAGTCACAGCTTCAGCATATTTCTTAACTTCATCAGCAGCCATACCACAATAGTAAGCAATTACTGAATCCTGATTATTAATTTGTTTTAGGTATTCGCTAAATTTAGCATAAGCTACAGGATAGTTCTTAGCATTGAACGCCTCACTACCTTCTTTTTTTAATTGGTTAGGGTCGGTTTGGGCAAAAATGTTAGTCGCTGCAATGCAAATTGCAAATAAAAAAATCAATTTCTTCATAACTTTAATGTGTTTTTTAGTTGTTAATCGTTCAAAAGTATAAGTTATAATAGAAAGATACAACTCTTTTTTACCTTTTTTGAGCTTTTTGAAAGCTCTATAACGTTCGTTATTCTTTGTAAAAGGAATTATAAGCAAGAAAAAGCTTCTAACATCTGTATTTCTTTATAAAGAATCCGGATAAAATATAAATTTGCTCACAACCGACACATGTCGATCATATCCATGACACGAGCTAAAAACAACATGAAATATGAAGTTATTCAAAAGCGTGAGGTAGACCAACAAACTGGTATTATCAGTGATTTGACCATAAGACTTTCTGGTCCCATTGTTTCCAAGGACTACCCTGATGAAATGAGGCTCATAATCTATGAAGATTACACAGAAGGTAAGAATACTGTATATCGATTTTTGACGAATGAATTTGAACTTACGGCAATCACTATAGCCGGACTTTATAGAGAGTGTTAGCAATTGAACTTTCCTTTAAATGAATAAAACAGCATTTGCATATTCAGTCGTTCTTCGGAACAACAGAAGATGCCGTACATACGTAGATATGGATTGCCTTCTGCGACTATCTGAAAAAGCTATATCATATGGAACAAAATCTTTATACAATCTCTCAAGCGATAAGGTTAATTCTGTTTGAAAGAGTACCCTTAGGATATTTTAATCAATTTGATAATTCTAAATTAGAGCCGGATACGGACGAGCAACTTAGCTTGTTCTAAACTATTCCGGACACTAGTAATAATATACATGATTATAAAGATATAACAAACCGAATTTTCAGTCTTGCTTTTTATCTCCTTTCATTTTGGATTTACACGTTTTGTATCCATCTGTCAATGTTTTCATAAATGCCACGATATCTGCCTCTTCTTTAGCAGTCAATCCTAGATTACCCATCTCTTCCCCATTCACAGTAACAGGATACTCAGCAGGAGGATATTCATTACCCACATCCCGGACATTATAAAAATGAACAATATCTTCCAGCGTCCTAAAATACCCGTTATGTCCGTAAGGAGCAGTCAATTCTACATTACGGAGAGTAGGTACACGAAACTTTCCATTTTCACCTTCGGATGTCACAATGGCACCTAAACCTAGATCAATAGAATCAGAAGTTAACAGGAAATATTTGGGAGGTACCTTATAATGTGGATTGTCCGGGTTCCTGGGTATTCCTAGATTATCATATGTAAAATCGGTAAAGAGAATTCGGTGAGTCCGTTCATCCCGCTTCATTACATGGCAATTAGCACATTGCCCCTCAGTTTTAAACAATTCCATCCCCCTCATTTCTTGTTCTGTTAGCTTGCATTTCCCCTCCATATAGGCATCGAATTTGGAAGAAAAAGGAGATATCTCTTCTGAAGATTCATACGCAGCCATTGCATCAGTGATATATGCAAAGATTGAATCCGTATTATCAGTCTTTCCATAAATGCGTACCAACTCTGAATAATAGGCAGTACGCTTTACCTTTTCTACTACCATATTTTTATCTGCATTCCCCATTTCGACAGGATTCACCAAAGGAATCCCGGACTGGTCCTGCAAAGAAGGAGAACGTCCATCCCAGAATAGGCCACCAACATAAGTCGAATCAGAATCATCATAATGTAATTCTGGTATATACTTGGCATAACATATACTCATGGAATTACGTTGAGAAAAGAGGCTAGCTATGGCACCAGGAGAAACAGCACGATGCTTCTCGTCACTGAAACCCTTCGAATGATCATGGCAGGTTGCACATGACTGTCCTGCAGGCTCGGACAAAGTAACATCATTAAAGATAAGTTTTCCCAGTGTTTCTTTATTACTGCATTTCTTGAGATGTGTATGTCCACATGCAGTAAACAGCGAGCCAAACAAGACCATATAAAGTAGTTTCTGTATAATACTCATAGTCAAATGTGATATAATAACGTTTTAATCCCAAAATTAGTCAAATTATAGAATGTTTTTGCCAAATTACAAATAACATATAACACTTCTCTCAGATTACCGGGTCAGCTTTGTCGTACAACAAATAATCAAGTATTTCATATTCCATTTATTTTTATTATAAACTATTTTACAGTATTCCGATAATTATAATTATCTCCCCAAAGACAACATATCATTGATAATTTCAGAAACTCTCTCATATTCAAAAACAGTAAAACAATTTGCAATAAACTAATAATCCGTTCTACCGTTTTTTAATTTATAAAGAAACTGATTTCTATATATATTTTAAAGCATTCAAGTTTCCTATGTAAAGTGTAAGTATGCATATATTCACTTATATCTTAACCAAATTAGTCACATGGAAACAAAAGCAATTGATGACGAAAAAACAATAAGTTCTGTTAGACGAATCACATTTGTATTCCAGATCCCTTTCAAATTTTGGCAGACTCTACAATTCCAAAGTAATACAAAACACGAAATCAGGGATAACGATAATCTAACAGTCAAACTATTTATTTGAAATTTATTCCGGCTTTTCGTGCTTGTGAATGCTGTAATTGGCGTTTGATAGAATATAGTTTTTTACCTTTGATAAATTTTGCTCCAGTTTGTTTGAACCAGAATGCAATGTCATTCTCTACACATACATTATGCAGTTCCATCACCCAATCGAAATCGCATGGACGAGCCTCATATCCCGATTCTCCTCCCACAACTATCTGTTCGATCCACATACCAATATCGAAAGCACTCAGGTCTATCTTTTCTAAAAGAGGTTCGCAGATTATGATTTTATGTTTGATAGGTGCAGCTTTGTATATAGGCAAGCGGTAGTCGGCACACATCTGATTCTCAACCGTACAACAGATAGTCACATTCTCATACCCATCACCCCAATCTTCAGGTAAATTCTGAGCAAAACGATCAATACGTTTAGTAATCATCATAAAATTAAGATCACTGCGCTCACGCATCATCGCCCACGCCTCCATACGCCAAAGGTCGGCATCTTCGATAAAGAAATCGGATGTAAAACAGGTATATACCATTGTCCCTGAAGGAACTTTGTAATCCCCATTGCGTTTCCTGCGTATTGGCAAATCGAAGTTTTTCGTTTGCGACACTACTGAACTATCCACATCACGCTTGACATCACCACGATAAACGTAGCAGTGTTTGCAACCTGGGCTTAACTTGTGGCAACCGTGCCATAAATTCCACATCACTGATCCTTTCACAATAGCGTTCGTTGGCATTACAATTTTTGTCGTTATTGAAATTTATTTCCCAAACAATTTAAATAAGTATTCAATTAAACTACCTTTGTTGAATCTTAAATTTATTGCAATAATTAAAGTCAGACATTGATCTTTTGGTATGAACTCATTGCGTTTCCAATAATCACATGCCTTTTATACTGAACTTCATAAAACTTTCTATATCAAAGTATAGTTTACCTAACATACAAAATGGAATTTCCGACAGAGTTGTTCCTTCTTTCTCACCGATATTCTTATACCAACTTTTCTGAGTATATCCCTTCCGCGTAAGAATATTAAATCGTATTGGAACGTAAAATCTGCATCTTCATGCTTTCGCATTTTTTCCTTCACTTCTTCCGGAAGAATCGGATTATCAAAAACATTGATACCTAGAATTTCCTCTTTACTGTTTAGATAAAACATTTCCAGTTCTTTATCATTCTGATCTATTAAAATTCCATCCTTATTATAAACTTCAATGCCTACCCGCAAATGCTTATATATTGTGAAGAAAGCGTTCGCTACGCTGTATAGCCTGATAAACAGTGGCCACATCCGGTCCATCCTGAGTTTCTGCAATACTGTAAATGATGGTATTTTCCTCTTCATTCGTTAGTTTGAAAACAGATTTTGCTACGTATCCAGATAGGTCCTTTGACAGTATCGAGCAAGTACACGGTGTCCGGAATTGTTGTACATCAAAAGAATGAACAGTTATATGACGCTGCTCTTCTTGCAAAATACGATGATTAAAATCTTCAAAACTGATAACTCCGCTTTCATCTAACCCCAATAGATTAGAAATATATTCAGAACAAATATAACTTTCATTTGCTAAATTAGCTTTCCACCACCCCATATCAACACTTGTGTTGATACAGTCTTTAGTCTTTCAAAAAGTCATCTCTTAGCATATAAACAAGTATTTTCACTAAAAAACTTTCCACAGACTCCTGACGTTTTACAAACCTAAGACGTCAGGAGTAATAAAAAATAATTAATCTATTTCTTTAAAGACTGATACACAGTTTTCGCCATAACCTTTGCACCTTCTTCGTTAGGATGAATACGGTCCGGGAATAATTGAGGCATTCCATCCATTGCTGCATGAAGATCTATAATAGGTAAATCATTTTTCTTGGCTACTTTCTTGATCATTGGAATAATTTCCTTAACAATAATATCATCGTTTATATGTTCTCCAACTTGATAAGCTTTAGAAGGAAAACAAAGATAAATTTTCGGCTGAACAGATAATGCTTTAAATGAATCAATCATAGTTTGTAGATCCTTCATATAATCTGCCTTGTATTTCCAATTAAATGATTTACTGTCATTAGTCCCTAACTTGATAACGACTATATTAGGCGCAAAGGCCAATGCATCTTTATATGCTTGTTCTTTCATATATGGATGATCACCTTTATTTAATAAAGTGCGTGCACTGACTCCGAAGTTTTTCACCCAATAGCTATCCCCTAACAGACGGCTTAATACAGAAGGATAACTATCATGTTCCGGATTTCTTGTTCCTACTCCATACGTAATACTGTTACCAATACATGCCACGCGCACAGCGTCTTTACGAATGGCTTTAAAACTACGTAACCAAGAAGTCAGTTCGTCAAGCATTTCATTTTTATAGGCAAAATCCTCACGAATGCCCCAACCATGACCACCACTTGGATAAATATGAAGAACGGAAGGAACTCCCTTCTTATTCAAAGCCAGATAATAATTAACTCCATTGGCAGGCGGAACCACCTTATCATCATCACTATAAACAATGAAAGCACGAGGAGTTTCTTTCGTCACCTGCTTTTCATTAGAATATTCGTTTTCCAGGTCAGTAGAAGCCTCTTTACCCAAAAGAAAATCATGAGAACCCATATGAGTATAAGATTTATCCATTGTGATCACCGGATAGAATAAAATCTGGAAATTAGGACGAAGTTCCGGTTTAGTATGTGTAGCAATAGTCGATGCAAGATGTCCTCCTGCAGAAGAACCCATGACACCAATATCATTCGGATTCAGATTCCATACATCAGCACTGTCCCTTGCCATTTTCATAGCTGCTTCCGCATCAGAAATAGGAATTGTATGATCCCCGTTAGGCATACGATATTTCACAACAATCAAAGCAATACCTTGTTTATTAAAATAAGGCGCCCAATCGTATCCTTCATGGCCTACAGCCAGATTCACATATCCCCCACCAGGAAAAGCAACTACGGCACGACCTGTTGCCAACTCCGGAGCCGGAAGGAAAACTCGTAGTGATGGTTGTTCAATATCAAAAGATTTGGGAGCATTTTGAGCAGCTACCCGCGAACCTGCTAACAATATGATTAACAGTAAGAAGAGAGTAGAAAATTTCTGTTTCATAGTATCTTTATACTTTGATTAATGAATAATTAGATGTGCGAAGATAGCAATTTTATGTATCTTTGCACTTCCCTTTAAACAGAAAAATTTATATGCAAGGAATAAAGAACCTTACACAAGGTCCCATCAACCGCCAATTATTTAACTTAGCAATGCCCATTATGGCAACCTCATTTATCCAGATGGCCTATAGTCTAACAGATATGGCTTGGGTGGGACGATTAGGAAGTGAGGCAGTTGCAGCTATCGGTTCTGTAGGAATCTTAACGTGGATGTCCGGTTCCATATCCTTATTAAATAAGGTAGGTTCCGAAGTCAGTGTCGGACAATCCATCGGAGCACAAAATCAAGAAGATGCCCGCCATTTCGCCTCACACAACATAACAATTGCACTTATTATCTCCATTTGTTGGGGCGGATTGCTTTTCATATTTGCAGATCCTATTATACGCATCTACGAACTGGACGAACACATCACAATCAACGCAATCAAATACCTGAAAATTATTTCTACCGGATTACCCTTCGTTTTCCTTTCCGCAGCTTTCACCGGAATTTACAATGCTGCCGGACGAAGCAAAATTCCATTTTATATCAGTGGTACGGGATTAATCCTTAACATAGTACTCGATCCTCTGTTTATCTTCGGTTTCGGACTGGGAACAAATGGTGCTGCCTATGCTACCTGGATATCAGAAGCAACCGTTTTCCTTATTTTCATCTATCAATTACGCTATCATGATGCATTACTCGGAGGTTTCCCTTTTTTCACCCAATTAAAAAAGAAATATACCCGGCGTATTTTGAAACTTGGATTACCTGTAGCCACTCTCAATACATTGTTCGCCTTCGTTAATATGTTCCTTTGTCGGACAGCTTCCGAACAAGGAGGGCACATCGGGCTAATGACCTTTACCACCGGAGGACAAATTGAAGCTATCACATGGAATACCTCACAAGGATTCTCTACCGCACTCAGTGCCTTCATTGCACAAAATTATGCAGCAGGACGAATTGAACGAGTCATCAAAGCCTGGTATACCACCCTTTGGATGACAGGTATCTTTGGAACGTTTTGCACACTGCTGTTTATCTTCTGTGGAAATGAAGTCTTTTCTATTTTTGTTCCCGAACGAGCAGCTTACGAAGCCGGAGGTGTTTTCTTACGTATTGATGGATACTCACAACTCTTCATGATGCTTGAAATCACCATGCAAGGAGTCTTCTATGGTATCGGACGTACCGTACCTCCTGCAATAATCAGTATCGTATGTAATTACATGCGTATTCCGCTCGCTATCTTGTTTGTACGTATGGATATGGGAGTAGAAGGAATTTGGTGGGCTGTCAGTGTTACTACGGTTGCCAAAGGATTGATTCTTTTGGGATGGTTCATAATTATCAAAAAGAGATGTTTAAGCTTACCTTCTGTAATGCAAAATCAAATATCGCCTTCCAAAACTTAACAAATCTAAAGGATAGAGGTTATTATTTTAACTTAAAAAGAACGTCGAAGGCAAATAATATTTATCTTTGCATTGTTATTTATTGAAACATTATAGAATATAAACCTAATTAAAAAACATTGGATTATGAATAAGATGAAATTTATGGTTCTTTTCATGAGTATCACTATGATATTCAGTGGCTGTGCTAGTATGAGCAATACAGGTAAAGGTGCTGCTATCGGCGGTGGTTCGGGTGCTGCACTGGGTGCTATCTTGGGTGGTGTTATCGGTAAAGGCAAAGGTGCTGCTATTGGTGCTGCTATCGGTACTGCAGTAGGTGCTGGTACAGGTGCACTTATCGGTAAGAAAATGGATAAAGCAGCAGCTCAAGCGAAACAAATTGAAGGAGCTCAAGTTGAACAAATAACCGATAACAACGGATTGCAAGCTGTAAAAGTAACATTTGACTCCGGTATTCTTTTCAATACAGGTAATGCTAGTCTGAGTGCTGCAGCAAAAGCTGCTTTGAGCAAGTTTGCCAACAATGTGTTGAACCAGAACCGAGACATGGATGTAGCTATCTATGGTTATACAGATAATCAAGGCTGGAAAAACAGTACTGCAGAACAAAGTCGCCAGAAGAATATAAACTTGTCACAAGAGCGTGCTCAGAGTGTATCAAGTTATCTTTTGAGCTGTGGTGTTGCGGCTAGCCAGATCAAGAGTGTAGACGGAATGGGAGAAAGTGATCCTGTTGCCAGCAATGACACTGCTGCTGGTCGTGAACAAAACCGTCGTGTAGAAGTATATATGTACGCCAGCGAGCAAATGATTAAAGATGCACAAGCAGCTAATTAAAAAAATACTTCGTTATACTCGTAATCTGCTGATTTTTTTCTTTGCATCTACTATTCTAGCGGTCCTTGTTTATCGTTTTATGCCGGTCTACATCACACCGTTAATGGTGATCCGTAGCGTTCAACAGATTACATCAGGAGATAAACCCACGTGGAAACACACGTGGGTTTCTTTTGATAAAATATCTCCTAATCTGCCGATGGCAGTCATTGCTTCCGAAGATAATCGTTTCGCAACACATAATGGTTTCGACTTCATCGAAATAAAAAAAGCGATGAAAGAGAATGAAAAACGGAAAAAGAAACGGGGAGCAAGTACTATTAGTCAGCAGACAGCTAAAAATGTATTCTTATGGCCGCAATCTTCATGGGTACGGAAAGGATTCGAAGTTTATTTTACTTTCCTCATTGAATTATTTTGGTCGAAAGAACGAATCATGGAAGTATATCTTAACTCTATTGAAATGGGAAATGGCATTTATGGTGCGCAGGCTGCTGCCAAATATAAATTCGAAACCACAGCATCCAAACTAACCAAAGCTCAATGTGCATTGATTGCTGCGACATTACCCAATCCCATACGATTCAACTCAGCCAAACCTTCTCCTTATATATTAAAACGTCAAAAACAGATTCTTAGATTAATGAATCTTGTCCCTAAATTTCCTCCGGCTCCAGCGAAAAAGCCTGTGGAAAAGAAAAAAGCAAAGAAAAGTAAACGATAACTGGTGAATGAAAAATAGAATTGTGCCATGGCTACATCAATCTACGATTTACCATTCACCAGTTATTTGTTTACCTTAATTATATAGTTATTCATCTTTATGCCGTTTCCTCACATCGTTCAATATATGCCAAAGTATCTCCTTTATTAACCAAAGCCCCTTGTTTTGCACAAACTTCAATGATACGTCCACTAAAATTTGCCATCACACGATCATAAGTATTCCATGGAGTGGCAATATAACAAAACACATCGTTCGGCTCATACTTATGCCCTACTTCAGGTGGCATAGAAGGTGATTCGACATCTATTTCCCAGATAATGCGTCCTTTTTCCATAGCAGTGATAGGCTCTGCCTTAACACGTTTGAGTCGTTTCACCTCTTCCTCTGAAAAACCTTGTTTAGCAAGAGTAACATCTTTGGCACGTTGCAAATCAGTCTCAAAACGTTTTTTGGCAACCCCTGATTTATAATCACGATATTGGCGATCATGCATGGCCAGTTCAAATAATTCCTCATCGTCCGATCCGAACTCCCATCCATTCTTTATCATCTCCTTGCGGTATTCTTCTAACTGATCCGGATAATTCTTCTGTGGATCTTCATCTGTAAATTCATATCCTTTTTCTTTGGCTAAAGCAATTATTTCGGGAGCAAGACTTCCCGGAAGACGTCCACTCTTACCCAAAATCATATCCCACGTATGATTATCAATCACCGTCCAACGTTCTTCCCCCTTAATTAGGGACATCACATTCATCAAGGCTACATTTTTCACATACTGACTAAAAGGAGTTACCAACGGAGGATAACCAAGTTTTGGCCAGACATACTCAACTTCGTCAAACAGCATCACCAATAAATCATCAATACTCAATTCCGGTTCATTCTTACTTTTCAATATCATATTAATACCGGAATGTACACCTTTCAAATCCGCCATCATGGAGCCCATCATACCACCGGGTAATCCACACTTTAAAAGCAATGAAGAAGTATGTTTGTTAGTAGAATCTATAAAATATCCGAGAAAATCATCTATCAATTCCTGTATCATAGCACGTGCTTTCATATAAGCTTTCATATTTATTTCCGGCACCTGGAAACCTGCATCTTTAAGCATAGCTTGCACAGAGATTAGATCCGGATGAACTTTTCCCCATGAAAGCGGTTCCATTGCTACATCAATGATATCCGCTCCATTCTCACAAACTTCAAGAATGGAAGCCATCGAAAGTCCCGGACCACTATGTCCATGATATTGAATAATGACTTCAGGATGTTTTTCTTTAATAGTCTTCGTCAGCCGTCCTAACATTTCGGGACGACCAATACCTGCCATATCTTTCAAACAAATTTCTGGTGCACCGGCTTCTATTAGTTGATCAGCAATTGCAACATAATATTCCACAGTATGTACCGGAGAGAAAGTAATACATAATGTAGCTTGGGGAATCATCCCCGCTTCGAGTGCATAATGAATAGAAGGAATTATATTCCTGACTTCATTTAATCCACAAAAGATACGGGTAATATCCACTCCCTGCGCATGTTTTACTTTATACATTAAACGACGAACATCTGCCGGAACAGGATACATACGAAGCCCATTCAATCCACGATCAAGCATATGAGTCTGAATACCGACTTCACGAAAAGGTTTTGTAAAAGCACGAACAGCCTCATTCGGATTTTCTCCATACAACAGATTTACTTGCTCAAATGCACCCCCATTGGTTTCAATACGGGAAAAACATTCCATTTCAATAATCAGCGGAGCAATTCTGACTAACTGATCAACACGTGGTTGATACTTTCCTGATGATTGCCACATGTCCCGAAAAACGAGACTAAACTTAATTTCTTTTTTCATTGCTTTTAATTAGATGAGATTTATTCATTAGGCTAACTAGTTATTACAAATATACTAAGTTATTTGACATTATGACAAATAAAGAACAGTAAATTTGGATCAACGAACATATTTAATAACATATTGCTATAAAATTAAAGGAGCAAGCGAAGATATACTCCGTTGCTCCTTACAAGAACTGGGTTCTAAAGATGTTATCCCCTTTTAAACAAAATCTTTTAATTCTTGTTGCAAACGTTGGCGAGTAAAGAAGATACGACTCTTTACTGTTCCAAGAGGCAGATCCAGCTTTTCAGCAATCTCCCGGTATTTAAAACCGGATACGTGCATAGAGAAAGGTACCTTATATTCTTTCGGCAACGCATTGACAATACGGTGCATCTCTTTCAAGTCATAAGCACCTTCTGTACTTTCAAATCCTGAGTCTTGGGGAAGATTCAAATGATACAAGTTATCGGTTTGGTCTACATAAGTCTGATCCCGTACTATCTTACGGTAATTATTTATAAATATATTGCGCATGATGGTATACATCCATCCTTTAAAATTAGTATCCGGGACATATTTTTCCTCATTATCTAATGCTTTTAATGATGTTTCTTGCAATAAATCGTTTGCTTCCTCACGATTAGCTGTTAATTTATATGCAAAACGAAGCAATTCTTCCTGAACTCCAATTAAATCTTTTCTGAAACTTAAACTTTTCATACTCTAAAGGTTTTTGGTTAATATTTCGTTTCTTTCTCAATGGTTGCAAGTTTAAAGGTATTTTCAGAGTCTAACAGGGGAGGATTCAACATTTCATAGGGGGTAAAACTGTCAATTGATAGAATTTAGGTGGTTTTTGATAGTTTTTGGGTGGTTATTAATGTTTTTTATTTGCCTCTTTTTGGCGAAAAAGACTAAATAGCCTACTTTTGATAAATAAATTAAATTAATTAAAAGACTATGGCTACACTTGTTATTGTTGGGGTAATCGTACTACTAGGAATCATTTTTGCTTCCATGTACAACTCTTTAGTGAAATTGAAGAACAATCGCGAAAATGCTTTCGCAGACATTGATGTACAGTTAAAACAGCGTCATGATCTTATCCCGCAACTAGTAGATACAGTGAAAGGATATGCCTCACACGAAAAGGAAACGCTCGATCGTGTGATTCAGGCAAGAAACGGTGCAGTAAATGCTAAATCAATTGATGAAAAAATAAACGCAGAAAATCAACTATCATCAGCTTTGTCAGGACTGAAAATTACTTTAGAAGCTTATCCGGACCTGAAAGCAAATCAAAACTTCCTGCAACTGCAAGAAGAAGTTTCCGATGTAGAAAACAAATTGGCAGCTGTACGCCGCTATTTCAATTCTGCAACAAAAGAATATAATAATGCTGTTCAGACATTTCCTTCCAATATTATCGCAGGAATGTGTGGCTTCCATAAGGAAATCATGTTCGATCTGGGACAAAACGAGCGTGCAAACCTGGAGCAAGCACCTAAGATTAGTTTCTAACACCGTCATTTACTCAACCACAAAACTCGAACATTTATGCAATACGTCGGAATCCAAACGCAACAGAGTCGGAATAACCGTCGTTCTGCGATTTTGCTACTATTATTTCCATGTCTGGTAACAATGCTTCTTTATCTGTCTTGTTATCTAATAATCATTTTCGGGTATGGGAAAAACATGGAAAGCGAATTGTTGCCAATGGTCAATCAGTTATTCATTTCAGCCTTTCCTTATACTATAGGGATTGTACTGGTCTGGTTCCTGATTGCTTATTGGGCTAATACAAGTATCATCAATACTGCAACCGGCTCCAAGCCACTAGACCGTAAGGATAATAAGCGTATCTACAATTTAGTAGAAAATCTCTGTATGTCACAGGGCATGAAGATGCCTAAAATCAATATAATTTATGATAACTCTCTGAATGCTTTCGCCAGTGGTATCAACGAACGGACTTATACTATTACTCTTTCACAAGGAATCATCCAGAAACTTAAAGATGATGAACTGGAAGCCGTTATAGCCCATGAACTAAGTCATATTCGCAATCATGACGTTCGCCTGTTAATCATATCTATTGTATTCGTTGGTATCTTTTCTATGCTGACACAGATCACCCTTTATACTATCACGCACGTTCGTATACGCAGTAATAAAGGTGGAGCAGGAGTCATTCTCTTTATATTTATTACTTTAATAGTGGCTGCCATCGGTTTCTTTTTTGCAAGCCTGATGCGTTTTGCTATTTCACGCAAACGCGAATATATGGCAGATGCAGGTTCAGCAGAAATGACAAAAAATCCATTGGCTCTGGCAAGTGCTTTACGCAAAATATCGGCAGACCCGAATATAGAAGCTGTAAAACGTGAAGATGTAGCACAACTATTTATTCAACATCCCGGAAAGCAAGCCAAAAGTTCTTTCATGGGATTGAGCGGACTGTTTGCTACACATCCTCCTATTGAGAAAAGAATCGCTATTCTGGAACAATTCTAAAAACAACTAGGAAAATCAGGAGATTAACACCAATCTCAGCTTATTTTGTCATTAATAAGCAGGGATTGGTGTTTAATTTTCATTAAAGGTAGCATAAATCATCTGATTTTTAGTATATTTGAATGTTATAATATACACTCACTAAAAATATAACTGATATGAAAACGAAAAAACAAATCTTGGTGTTATTACTAGCTATGCTAGTGGGAGCTCCTACTCTTTTGGCTCAAAGCAAAAAAGAAAAGCAGGAACAGAAAAAAGAAGCGGTTAAACAAGAAATCGTATCAGAGAACTACAAGATAGATGTCAATACTGCCATGCCTATGCGTGGACGTAATATTTCATTGTCATCTCCCTATTCGTTAGAAATCAGAAATGATTCGGTTATCTCTCATTTACCTTATTATGGAAGAGCTTATAGTATTCCTTATGATGGCGGGAAAGGTTTAAACTTTAGTGCTCCACTTAAAGAATACACTATGAAAGTAGATAAGAAAGGTGCTGCACGCATTAAGTTTACAGCACGTAGTCCGGAAGATTTATTCGAATATAATATCAGAATATTCAGTAACGGATCGGCTTCTATCGATGTCAGTATGCAGAATCGACAATCTATCAGTTTTATGGGAGATTTAGTAATTAAAGACAGTAAGAAATAACCAATCTAATCTTTTAAAGATGATGTTACTATCCTGTTAGTATAGTAACGCTATAAGCTAAGCATAGCGGCACTATGGTAACAGGATAGCGTCATTATAATTAAGAGGAAGTCCCCCATTTCCCTCCCCCTTCATTTTCACTCTCTTCATTTCCTTTCAGGATTGGCAGACAGATATGATATTTCACAGCCAAGATACGAGTCACGAAAACGGTTAATCCGCCTATCACTTGGCAACCGTATGAATGCATACCTATAGTATCACATATCCAATATGCAATACCACCAACCACACACGCCATAGCATAAATTTCTTTTCGGAAAATCAATGGTATTTCATTGATAAAGACATCTCGTATCACACCTCCGGCAGCACCCGTTATACTACCCATAATAATTGCCACCCAAAACGGATAACCTAAAGCAAGACTTTTACCGACACCAACTACTGTGAATAAAGCCAGACCGACAGTATCGAATATAAAAAATGTATTATTAAGCCGAATCAACGAACGCCCGAAAAAGATAACCCATAACAAAGCCAGAGCCGTACATATCAAATAAATAGGGTTAGTCATCCAAGCAGGGGTAACATCCAGTAAAACATCACGTATAGTACCGCCTCCGATAGCTGTAGCAAGTCCCACTACATAAGCTCCAAACCAGTCGAAACGTTTTGCCGAAGCCAAACGAATACCACTAATTGCGAAGGCAAACGTGCCAATAAAATCAAGAATTTGAACGAATGTGGGCATATATTTGTTATTTTTGTATGCAAAGAAACGAATAAATTCCGTAAGAAGATGTATTTTTGCTTCTAGAATTAGATAGAAACGATATGAAAATAACAATTGTTGCCGGGGCTCGCCCCAATTTCATGAAAATAGCTCCTATTACGCGTGCTATCGAAGCTGCAAGGGCGCTGGGTAAAAGTATTTCCTACCGTCTGGTCTACACAGGCAAAGAGGACGATACAAGTCTGGATGCTTCTCTGTTTTCAGATCTGGATATGAAAGTGCCTGATGTTTATTTAGGAGTCGAAAGCAGCAATCCCACCACTTTGGCAGCCGGAATTATGATCGCTTTCGAACAGGAACTAACTGAAAATCCGGCACACGTTGTTTTGGTAGTAGACGACTTGACAGCAACGATGAGTTGTGCCATTGTAGCCAAGAAACAAGGAATCAAAGTAGCACATCTTGTAGCCGGAACACGTTCTTTCGACATGAAAATGCCGAAAGAAGTAAATCGTATGATTACGGACGGAGTATCGGATTATCTCTTTACTGCCGGAATGGTGGCCAACCGCAATCTCAATCAAACGGGAACAGAAAACGAAAATGTATATTACGTAGGTAATATACTGATTGACACCATACGATACAGCCGTAACCGTCTGCTCAAACCTATTTGGTTCTCTGTTTTAGGACTGGAAGAAGGAAACTATCTTTTGCTCACTCTTAACCGTCGTGCATTACTGAGTAATCGAGAAACCTTACGCCGTCTGCTGGAAACAATTATTAAGAAGTCTGAAGGTATGCCTATTGTAGCTCCCCTGCATACATACGTACGCAATGCTATTAAAGAACTTGGAATTGATGCTCCTAACCTTCATATCATGCCGACACAGAATTATCTATTTTTCGGATATCTGATCAATAAAGCTAAAGGTATTATTTCGGATTCCGGTAACGTAGCGGAAGAAGCTACATTTCTGGGAATCCCCTGCATTACTCTCAACACCTTTGCCGAACATCCGGAAACATGGCGTATGGGAACCAACGAGTTGGTGGGAGAAGATCCAACTGCACTCGCCCAAGCTTTGGACAAACTGATGAAAGGTGAATGGAAAAAGGGAGGATTGCCTGAACGTTGGGATGGACGTACAGCAGAACGCATCGTACAGATTTTAACAAATAAATAAACTATGAGTTTCAAGGAATAAGACTAAGTGTTTCATGCCTTGAAACGTTTAGTTTCATCCCATGAAACCAATAGTTCCACCCATATGAAACCAACAGTTTCAAGCCATGAAACTAAAAGTTCTAAACTACGGAACAAAAAGAATCTATTGATCGTTCTATGATTATGCATGTAAAGAACAAAAAACGATGAGTAAAAAAAGTTATATAATCTGTTATACTTAGAGTTATTTGCTAACTTTGTGCCCCTACTACGTACGAACGTTATGAAACAACAATACAACCAAATAATTATACTACTCATATTTATACTGGCAACTTCAAATACTTTTGCACAGCAGATTAAGGGAGTAGTTACGGACTCTATTACCAATGAGCCATTAATGTACATCTCGGTTTACTACCAAGATAAGAAAGACTTGGGTACTATCACAAACATTGACGGTGAATACAAGCTCGAAGCCCGAAAGAACGGGGGAAATCTTATATTCTCAGCTATCGGATACGTCAGTAAGACAGTAAAAGTAGGTTCCGGCAACCAAACTGTCAATGTTAAATTATCAACGGATAATGTACTGATTGATGAAGTCGTAGTGAAACCCAAGAAAGAAAAATACACTCGTAAAAACAATCCGGCTGTCGATTTTATGAAAAAAGTAATCGAACACAAAAAGGCACAATCCCTGGAAGTGAACGATTACTATCAGTACGACAAGTACGAGAAAATGAAGATGTCTATCAATGATCTGACCCCGGAAAAGCTGGAAAAAGGTATTTATAAGAAGTACTCTTTCTTGAAAGACCAAGTGGAAGTATCGGAAACTACTAAGAAACTGATTCTTCCTATCTCCGTTCAAGAAACAGCTTCACAAACGATCTTCCGGAAAGATCCCCAAAACAAAAAGACTATTATTAAAGGAAAGAATTCTAATGGTATAGATGAGTTCTTTTCTACAGGTGATATGCTGGGGACAGTTCTGAAAGATGTATTTGCCGATATTAATATTTACGATGACGAAATCCGTCTTCTACAGCAACGTTTCGTCAGCCCTATAGGCAATAACGCCATTTCTTTTTATAAGTTTTATCTGATGGATACGCTTGTGGTCAATAAGCGTGAATGTGTACATCTGACTTTTGTTCCACAGAACTCACAAGATTTCGGTTTTACGGGACATCTTTATGTCCTGAATGATTCTACTTATGCAGTTCTGAAGTGTACCATGAATCTTCCGAAAAAAACCGGAGTAAACTTTGTAAATCAAATGGATATCGTGCAACAATACGAACAGCTTCCCAATGGTAACTGGGTATTGGCGGATGACGACATGACGGTAGATCTTTCTTGGAATTCCAATAAGACTTCCGGAGGATTACAGGTAGAAAGAACAACGAAATACACTAATTATCTGTTTGATCCTATTGAGCCACGACTTTTCCGATTGAAAGGTGATGTAATTAAAGAAGCAGATATGCTCTCGAAAAGTGATGAGTATTGGGCAGAAGTCCGGCAAGTACCGCTGACGAAGAAAGAGAGTAATATGGATATTTTCGTAAATCGTCTGGAGCAGATCCCGGGATTCAAATATATTATATTCGGAGCAAAAGCACTGATCGAAAACTTTGTAGAGACAGGGACCAAAGAACATCCGAGTAAAATTGATATCGGTCCTATCAATACGATGATTTCAAGCAATTACATTGATGGAACCCGTTTCCGCTTAAGTGGTATGACAACAGCTCATTTCGATAAACATTGGTTCCTCAATGGTTATGGAGCTTATGGTCTGAAAGATGAACGTTGGAAATATAGTGGTACTCTGACTTATTCCTTCAACAAGCGTGATTATGTAGTATGGGAATTCCCGAAACATTATATATCAGCGACTTATAGTTATGATGTAATGTCACCGATGGATAAATTCCTGTTTACGGATAAAGATAATATCTTCCTTTCTCTGAAAACGACAACGGTGGATCAAATGTCTTATATGCGCGATGCTACCATTAATTACGAACTGGAAACTCAAACAGGATTTGGTGTAAAAGCAATGCTTCGCCATCGTAACGATGAACCTTGCGGAAAACTGGAATATTTACGTAATGATGCAGCGCAAACGCGTGTACATGATATTACAACTTCTGAAGCCAGCCTTACACTGCGATATGCTCCGGGAGAGTCTTTTGTTAATTCAAAGCAACGCCGAGTGCCTGTTTCGCTAGATGCTCCCATCTTTACATTGACTCATGCAATGGGATTCAAAGGGATATTGGGGGGAGAATACAATTTCAACCGCACAGAAGCAAGTATCTGGAAACGTTTCTGGCTTCCTTCATCCTGGGGTAAAATTGACTGTAGCGTGAAAGCTGGTGCAGAATGGAATGTAGTGCCTTTCCCATTGCTGATTTTACCGGAGGCTAACTTGTCTTACATCACCCAGCGTGAAACATTCTGTTTGATCAATAATATGGAATTCCTGAATGACCGTTTTGCTTCTATGTCCGTTTCATATGACATGAACGGGAAACTGTTTAATCGTATTCCTCTGATCAAGAATCTGAAATGGAGGGAAATGTTTCGTATACGTGCTTTGTGGGGATCATTGACCGATAAAAACAATCCATTCAAGAGTAGTAATCCGGAGCTATTCCGTTTTCCTACCCGCGACGGTAAATTTACCAGTTTTGTAATGGATCCTAAAGTGCCGTACATTGAAGGTAGTGTCGGTATATACAATATATTCAAATTGCTGCACATCGAATATGTGCATCGTTTCACTTATCGTAATAATCCGGGTATTAATAAAAATGGTATCCGTTTCATGGTATTAATGGTATTCTAAAAATTATGCAACCTCTAGCAGAACGGTTACGACCTAAAACTTTAGATGAATATATCGGTCAGAAACACTTAGTCGGACCGGGTGCTATCTTGCGCAAAATGATTGATGCAGGACGTATCTCTTCTTTTATCCTTTGGGGGCCTCCCGGAGTAGGCAAAACGACTTTAGCGCAAATCATTGCTAATAAACTGGAGACTCCGTTCTATACTTTAAGTGCTGTAACTTCGGGTGTAAAAGATGTGCGCGAGGTGATAGATCGTGCCAAGAATAACCGTTTCTTTTCACAAGCCAGCCCTATTATGTTTATCGATGAAATTCATCGATTCAGTAAATCACAACAGGATTCATTGTTGGGAGCCGTAGAACAGGGAACCATTACTTTAATTGGCGCTACAACTGAAAACCCTTCATTTGAAGTGATTCGTCCTCTCCTATCCCGTTGCCAACTTTATGTGCTCAAATCTTTAGAGAAAGAAGATTTGCTGGAATTGCTACAACGAGCTATTACTACTGATGTGGTACTAAAGGAACGGAACATAGAATTGAAAGAAACTACAGCCATGTTACGTTTCTCCGGTGGAGATGCACGTAAATTGTTAAACATTTTAGAATTGGTTGTAGATTCGGAAACAGAAGATAAGGTTGTCATTACTGATGAAATGGTAACCGAACGTCTACAACAAAATCCGTTGGCATATGATAAAGACGGAGAAATGCATTATGATATTATTTCCGCTTTCATCAAATCCATTCGGGGAAGTGATCCGGACGGGGCTATTTATTGGCTTGCACGTATGGTGGAAGGAGGTGAAGATCCTGCTTTTATTGCCCGTAGATTAGTGATTTCTGCTTCTGAAGATATAGGTCTTGCCAATCCCAATGCCTTGCTTTTGGCAAATGCTTGCTTTGATACACTAATGAAGATCGGTTGGCCCGAAGGAAGAATTCCTCTGGCAGAAACTACGATCTATTTAGCGACAAGCCCTAAAAGTAACTCTGCTTACAATGCAATCAATGACGCATTGGAGTTAGTACGTTCTAGTGGCAACTTACCTGTGCCTTTACACCTCCGTAATGCTCCTACTAAGTTAATGAAACAGTTAGGTTACGGACAAGAATATAAATACGCTCATAATTACGAAGGGAACTTTGTTAATCAGCAGTTCTTACCTGATGAATTGAAAAACAAACGAATCTGGCAACCTCAAAACAATCCGGCCGAGCTGAAACATGCTGAACGAATGCAGCAATTATGGGGAGAAAAGTTCAAGAAATAGGAATAGACAATTCAAAATATATATTTATGAAAATAGTAGTTTTAGACGGCTTTGCCGCCAATCCCGGAGATCTATCCTGGGAAGGTTTGAAAGCTCTCGGAGAATGTACTATCTACGATCGTACTGCCCCCGAAGAAGTGCTGGAACGTGCTGCCGATGCAGAAGTTATTCTAACTAACAAGGTCGTTATCAATGGTGATCTTATAGCTGCTCTACCCGAACTAAAATATATCGGTGTATTAGCAACCGGATATAATGTTGTAGACACTACCGCAGCTAAGGAACGTGGTATCACTGTGACAAATATCCCTGCATATAGCACTGCTTCTGTTGCACAGATGGTATTTGCCCATATTCTGAATATAGCATTGCAAGTACAACATCATTCAGAAGAAGTTCGGAAAGGTCGTTGGACAAATAGCAAGGATTTCTGTTTCTGGGATACTCCGTTAATAGAACTTAGAGAAAAGAAAATTGGGCTCATCGGATTGGGAAATACAGGTTATACTACAGCTCGTGTTGCCATCGGTTTCGGTATGCAAGTATATGCAGTAACTTCTAAATCACATCTCCAATTGCCACCGGAAATAAAAAAAATGGATATGGACCAGTTGTTCAGCGAATGTGATATTATCAGTTTACATTGCCCGCTGACTCCTGATACTCACGAATTAGTGAATGCCCGCCGTTTAGCTACAATGAAACCATCGGCAATCCTGATTAATACTGGTCGTGGTCCACTAATTAACGAACAAGATCTTGCTGATGCGCTGAACAATGGCAAGATTTATGCAGCTGGAGTAGATGTACTTTCATCAGAGCCTCCTCGTGCTGATAATCCGTTACTTACAGCAAAGAACTGTTACATCACTCCGCATATCGCATGGGCTACTTCAGAGGCACGCGAACGGTTGATGAATATCGCAATCAGCAATTTACAAGCATTTATTGCCGGAACTCCGGAAAATGTAGTGAATAAATAAGGGAGTTGTATACTTTAAAATAATGTAAGGCTACTCCATCCTGAAATACCTTCTAAAAGTAGAACAAAACTTTTAGAGACTCTATAGACAGAATGCAGTAGTCTTATTTTTAGTTCCTCCCAATGCCCTTATAAATAAAACACGTTAATTCTTAAAGTTTAAAGCCTATTTCAATTTTAAAGGTATCTCAAGAGAAAAGGGGCTCTTATAGCTACAATAATATCAATAGTCTCCTTTACTTTAAGTTTTGCCGTAGCATTGATAGATTTCTCCTATGCTGTTGATTATAAACCCGGCGCTGAACCTTCTTTAGGCATTATAGGAGGAACTATTTTATTCTTAGCAACATCAATTATATAATAACCATGTGGTTCTTCTTAGCCCAATACACGAAATGATTGCGTGATATTTCTATGTCAAGTTTATGGCTCATAGTTTTGTTTATTCCGATAGCTATCATTATACTTTCAGCATATTTGCTGACCGCTAAGAGAATTCAAAACACGACTTATTCAGTCGCATAAGAAAAACCTCCTCCTATTTTACTCTACTCCATGCTTGAAGAATGTATAATAGGAAGAGGCCTTTTTATTTTAAAATCTCAAATATAAAATCCTATTTTAAAGAATCTCTATTTTAATAGGCATGTCCACCTTCATCCATTTCTTTCTCTGTGATCTTCTTGTTGTCAATACTCCGCCATGCATAGAAAATATATGCAATCACAAATGGAACAAGAATAGAAACCCATGCCATTGTTTCCAACGTATACATACTGGAACAACTATTGGCTAACGTCAAAGAACTTTGCAGATCCGTAGTAGATGGGTAATAGGCTGTATTATTATATCCTGCTACTAATAGCAAAGCCAATACAGTCAATACAGATCCAATTCCTGTAAACCAAATACCTTTGTCAAAAGTCTTTTTAAGAACAGTCTTTCCTATTCCAAAAAGTACTAATATAACTCCAACTAGAAACAGTCCCAATACAATAGGCATCTCCATGAAGTTAGTAAAATACTTAAATGGCTGCATATAAATCTCTTGTGTATCAGGATTTACAGCAAATCCATCGGATACTAATGTACGAATTACAAATGCTAAGAAAAATACTAGAAACAATATTGTATTATTCAATACTGCCCGGCGACACTTTGTGTTTAATTCTTTATCGCTAATATTATTAATAAAATACAGAGCTCCTAATACACGTGCTAAAAAGAACACAGCCAATCCCAAAATCACATTCCAAATATTTGTCAGTGCATCTAATCCATGCCAACCATTTCCCCAGTGGCTGATAACCGGCATAATCGTATCTGTAATATTTGATTTATTTACATAAAAATCCGAACCGGTAAAGAAGGTAGCAACTGCTCCACCTAACAGCAACGGACCTACTACTCCATTAATCACCAGAAAAGTCTGATAAGTCTTTTTACCTAACAGATTTCCTGCTTTACTTTGGAATTCATAGCTAACTGCCTGCAAAACAAAGCTAAATAAAATAATCATCCAAAGCCAATAAGCCCCTCCGAAACTAGTACTATAGAACAATGGGAAAGAAGCAAAAAAAGCACCTCCGAATGTAACCAGTGTAGTAAATGTAAATTCCCATTTACGTCCTGTTGAATTCACCATCATTTTGCGATGTTCTTCTGTCTTACCTAAGCAAAACAACAATGAATTTCCTCCTTGCACAAATAACAAAAATACGAGTATGGCTCCAAGCAAGGATACAATCAGCCACCAATATTGTTGAAGAAGTATATACATGAGTTATTAGTTTTAAGTTTCATATTATTTGTTTAATCCCTCCGGTCCCTTCTTAATAGCCCGCAACATTATTCCGATACCGGCTATCAGCATGACTGTAAATAAAAGCAAGAAAATAAAGAATGTAATCTGCACAGAACTTACATCTAATTTTGAAATAGCGACCGTTGTAGGAAGTAAGTCACGAATAGCCCACGGCTGACGGCCGCATTCGGCTACTACCCAACCGGCTTGTCCGGCAATGTATCCCAAAGGAATAGTCAATATAGCAATCCAATGTATCCAACGCATTTTACTCAGGTCTTTCTTATATGCAAGGAAGAGTACAACAATAAAGAATAGTATGAAATAACCACCCAATATTACCATCACGCGAAAAGCATAGAAATTCAGAGGTACGTTAGGAACCAGCTCATTTACATCTTTAATATATCCGTAACCAAAATAAGGCATATTCTCTTTCAATACTGAATGTGCAACTTCTGCCTCCTTTTCATTCCCAGCCTTCTTTGCTGCTTTAAATGCTTTCAATGCACCAATAGCTGTTTTTCCACGGTCAATCTTCTCTTGTGCCGAAAGCGCAGTTGAACCATCCTTTAATTGATAACCTCCTTCAATGATATTTGTTATTCCGGGAACGTAAGCATTTGCATCCCGTTCAGCCAAAAATGATAGGAAACTTGGAATTTCTATTCGGAATAGGAAAGGTTCTTTCCCGTCATTATATGTTTTCTTCTCTGGATTTAATGCTCCAATAGCTACCAAACCGACATTATTACCTCCTTCATACAAACCTTCTACAGCAGCCAACTTCATTGGTTGGGTCTGTGCTATTTGATAACCGGAACCATCACCTGTCCATGCAGAAAGCAAGGAAGCCACTAATCCAAAGATTGCACCAATCTTAATACTGGCAAGTGCAAATTCACGATTACGTTTCTTAAGTAAATACCAACAACCGACACCTACTACAAAAACTCCACCTAGTACCCAGCCGGATAACACTGTATGAAAGAACTTATTGACAGCCACTGGAGAAGTTGCTACAGCCCAAAAATCAACCATCTCATTACGGGAAGTCTCCGGATTAAACTCCATCCCGACCGGATGTTGCATCCAAGCATTAGCAACAAGAATCCACCAAGCAGAAATAGTAGCACCTAAGCCAGTCAGCCAAGTAGAAGCTAAATGGAAACGTTTGCTAACCTTCTCCCATCCGAAAAACATAACAGCAATAAAGGTAGCCTCCATAAAGAATGCCAGAATACCTTCAATAGCAAGTGGTGCACCAAAAATATCCCCTACAAACCAAGAATAATTACTCCAATTCGTACCAAACTCAAATTCCAGAATTAATCCGGTTGCCACACCAATAGCAAAATTAATACCAAACAGTTTCATCCAGAACTGGGCAGTACGTTTCCAAAACTCATTACCTGTCTTATAATACAGCGTCTCCATTATTCCCATCACCACTGCTAGTCCAAGGGTGAGAGGAACGAAAATCCAATGGTACATAGCTGTCATTGCAAATTGGGCTCTCGACCAATCGATCAGCGAGGTGTCAATACTTTCAATCATAATCTTATCGGATTTTTAAATTTAATAATCAGTAGTTTTCTCTGGAAGTGCACGTTGTATTAATTCATTTCCCACATAATCAGCTTTATCTGCATCCGTAGGATGATCACCTAGGAAATCAGGGAAAAAGAAGAATTTAAGTATAAAGAACATAACAAATAGTTTCACCAGAATAATAAGCCAAAGTGTACGACCTAAGGTCATACTACGGAAACCATCAAGATAAAAGTTCCAGACTCCAAGTAGTGCATTCTTCATAATCGGATACTTAGGATTTGTAATTAGTACAAATATACAATTTTTATAATTAAAACAAATAAGTGGACCAAAATGTTGAGTGATTTATACACTTTTTCCCTATAATACCTTCCTATCGACACAAAAAAATCATTTAACGGGGAAATATCGACATTTGTCTATCGTTTTTGTACCTAATATTAGATGTACGTACCTTCGCATCAGTAAAATCAATAGCAGTAAAATATGATAAACGTAAAAAGATTGGCAGTGATAGCAGTTCTGGGAACGGGTATACTGACAGGCATATCCGCCCAGAATTCTTCTGTGCAAGCTGATACCCAAAACGAAGTGGCAATTCCAGCTCAATGGGATTTGCAATCGTGTATCGATTATGCCTTGCAGCAGAATATTACTATTCGTAAGAATCGGGTTAATGCGGAAAGTACACAGATTGATGTCAAGACGGCGAAAGCTGCTTTGTTTCCCAGCCTGTCGTTTTCTACTGGTCAAAATATGGTAAATCGTCCATATCAGGAAACAAGTAACACAGTTAGTGGAAGCGAGATCATCAGAAGTACAAGCAAAACCAGTTATAATGGTAACTATGGTTTGAACGCTTCTTGGACTGTATACAATGGTAATAAACGACTTAATACCATTAAACAGGAAAAACTGAATAATCAGGTAGCCGGACTTGAAGTAGCAACTTCGGAAAACAGTATTCAGGAATCTATTGCACAGACTTATATACAAATTCTTTATGCAGCAGAGTCTGTGAAAGTAAATGAAAATACATTGCAAGTCTCTATTGCACAACGCGACCGCGGACAAGAACTTCTGAATGCAGGAAGCATTGCTAAAAGTGATTTTGCTCAATTGGAAGCACAAGTAAGTACAGATCGTTATCAACTCGTTACGGCGCAAGCCACTTTACAGGATTACAAATTACAACTAAAACAATTGCTCGAACTGGATGGGGAGAATGAAATGAATATCTATCTCCCCTCCTTGTCCGACAACAGTGTGCTCACTCCGCTACCGACTAAAAAAGATGTTTATGCCAATGCTCTCGCTATCCGCCCGGAAATTGAAGCTAGTAAACTTAATGTAGAAGCATCTGAATTGGGTATCGATATTGCTAAAGCTGGTTACCTTCCTAGTATTAGTCTTAGTGCAGGAATTGGAACGAATCATACAAGTGGTAGTGACTTCACTTTTGGCGAACAGGTGAAAAACGGATGGAATAATTCGATCGGATTATCTGTCAGTGTACCTATCTTTAATAATCGTCAGACAAAGAGCGCCGTACAAAAAGCCATATTGCAACGTGAAACAAGTATGCTGTCTTTACTTGACGAACAAAAGGCTCTGTATAAAACTATCGAAGGTCTCTGGTTAGATGCAAATAGTGCACAACAACGTTATGTAGCAGCTAATGAGAAATTAAAAAGTACTCAGATCAGCTACGATTTAATTAGTGAACAATTCGACATGGGTATGAAAAATACCGTCGAGCTCCTCACAGAAAAGAATAATTTGTTGCAAGCACAACAAGAACAACTTCAGGCTAAATATATGGCTATATTAAATGCACAATTGCTGAAATTCTATCAGGGAGATAAATTAGCATTATAAATAAGTAAAAACATAGAAAAAGAATGAAAACAAAAAAGATTATCCTAATCGCTGTGGCAGTCGTCGTGGTAGTGGGTGGAGGAATCTGGTTCTTTACTGGTTCTCCTGCCAAACACAAAGTCACTTATGCAACTGCTAATGTCAGCAAAGGCGACATCTCCAATTCAGTGACTGCTACAGGCACTATTGAACCGGTGACAGAAGTAGAAGTCGGTACGCAAGTATCTGGTATCATCGATAAAATTTATGTAGATTATAATTCAGTAGTAACCAAAGGACAGTTAATTGCAGAAATGGACCGTATTACTCTGCAAAGTGAACTTGCCTCTCAAAAAGCTACTTATGATGGTGCAAAAGCAGAATATGAATATCAACAGAAAAATTATGAACGTAGTAAGGGATTACATGATAAATCATTAATTAGTGATACTGAATTTGAACAAGCATTGTACAATTTTCAAAAAGCTAAAAGTTCTTATGATAGTAGCAAAGCTTCATTAGCAAAAGCTGAACGTAATTTGTCCTATGCAACCATTACTTCACCAATTGATGGCGTAGTTATTAGCCGTGACGTAGAAGAAGGACAAACTGTAGCTTCCGGATTTGAAACTCCTACCCTCTTTACCATTGCAGCCGATTTGACACAAATGCAGGTTGTGGCCGACATTGACGAGGCTGACATAGGTGGTATTGAAGAAGGTCAGCGCGCCAGCTTTACTGTAGATGCTTATCCGAATGATACGTTTAATGGAGTAGTAACACAGATACGTTTAGGTGATGCAAGCAGTTCTAATAGCAGCACTAGTTCTAGCAGTAGTACTGTTGTTACCTATGAAGTAGTAATTTCGGCTCCTAATCCTGATTTGAAATTGAAACCTCGTTTGACTGCCAATGTTACCATCTATATTCTAGATAAGAAAAATGTATTATCAGTTCCCAACAGAGCTTTACGTTTCACTCCGGAAGAACCGCTAATTGGCAAGAATGATATCGTAAAAGACTGTGAAGGCGAACATAAATTGTGGACTCGTGAAGGAAACACTTTTACTGCCCATCCAGTAGAAATAGGAATCAGTAATGGAATCTCAACAGAAATCATCAGTGGAGTTGCTGAAGGTACTAATGTTGTGACAGAAGCTACTATCGGTGCTATGCCTGGAGAAGCTGCTACAGCTGAAACCAATCAGGGAGATACTGAGAAAAGTCCTTTCATGCCTAGCCGTCCGGGAAGTAAGAAGAAAAAGTAAAAAGAAACTTTTCCTCAGCTCTCTATTAAGAATTGAAGAACTGAGAAGATCGGATTCGACTATATACAGAGTATTTAGAGACTAATTATTAATCAAAAAAGTACCCCCTATTCCCTTTCCTTTAGAAAGGGTTGGGGCGAGGCTAATATGAAAAAAGTAATCGAACTTCAAAATATCAAACGAGACTTTCAGGTAGGAGAAGAAACTGTCCATGCGTTACGAGGCGTTTCGTTCACTATTTGTGAAGGTGAGTTTGTCACTATCATGGGTACTTCCGGTTCTGGTAAATCTACGTTGCTCAATACATTGGGTTGTCTAGATACTCCTAGTAACGGAGAATATCTGCTCGATGGAATTTCTGTCCGTACAATGAGTAAGCCTCAACGTGCTGTGCTGAGAAACCGTAAAATCGGTTTTGTATTCCAAAGCTATAACCTGTTGCCTAAAACAACAGCTGTAGAAAATGTAGAGTTGCCACTCATGTATAACTCTTCAGTTAGTGCAACAGAACGTCGGCAGCGTGCAATCGAAGCTTTACAGGCTGTAGGGCTGGGTGATCGATTGGAACATAAATCCAATCAAATGTCCGGTGGACAGATGCAACGTGTAGCCATTGCGCGTGCTTTGGTAAACAATCCTGCAGTTATCCTTGCCGATGAAGCTACAGGTAACCTCGATACACGTACCTCATTTGAGATACTTGTTTTGTTCCAAAAACTTCATGCGGAAGGACGTACTATCATATTCGTAACGCACAATCCCGAAATTGCGCAATATAGTAGCCGGAATATTCGTTTACGTGATGGTCATATCACAGAAGATACTATTAATTCGCATATTCTATCGGCTGCTGAAGCTTTAGCTGCATTGCCGAAAAATGAGGAAGATTAAATAATTTAAATTATGAATGGAACCAACTTATTTAAGATAGCTCTCCGGGCCTTAGCTAATAATAAGCTTCGTGCTTTTCTTACTATGCTAGGTATCATTATCGGTGTCGCTTCGGTTATCACGATGCTTGCCATCGGGCAAGGATCCAAAAGAAGTATCCAGAAGCAAATTTCTGAAATGGGCTCGAACATGATTATGATTCATCCGGGAGCTGACCGGCGCGGAGGTGTTCGTCAAGACCCATCAGCGATGCAAACGTTGAAACTTACTGATTACGAAGCTTTGCGTGATGAAACGAATTACCTGGCTGCTATCAGTCCGAATGTCTCTTCATCAGGACAACTCATTGCCGGTAATAACAATTACCCTTCTTCTGTTAGTGGTGTCGGATTAGAATATCTCGAGATCCGTCAATTAAGCATTGAAAATGGGGATATGTTTACGGAAGCTGATATACAAAGTTCTGCCAAAGTATGCGTTATTGGTAAAACAATCGTGGATAATCTTTTCCCGGGTGGCAGTGATCCTATCGGTAAAATTATCCGTTTTAACAAAATACCATTCCGCGTTGTAGGAGTACTCAAGGCTAAAGGATACAACTCTATGGGACAAGACCAGGATAATATTGTATTAGCTCCTTATACCACAGTAATGAAACGTTTGTTAGCAGTTACTTATTTGCAAGGTATCTATGCCTCTGCTCTCACAGAAGATATGACGGATTATGCAACCAACGAGATTAATGAGATTCTTCGCCGTAACCATAAACTTAAAGCTTCGGATGAAGATGACTTCACGATCCGCACACAACAAGAATTAAGTACAATGCTGAATTCTACAACAGATTTAATGACAACTTTACTTGCTTATATTGCCGGAATTTCTCTTGTAGTTGGCGGTATCGGAATTATGAATATCATGTATGTCTCTGTGACTGAACGTACTCGTGAAATTGGTTTACGTATGTCTGTCGGTGCACGTGGAGTTGATATTCTTAGTCAGTTCCTTATCGAAGCTATTATGATCAGTATCACTGGCGGTATTATTGGAGTGATAATTGGTTGTGGGGCGAGCTGGGTTGTTAAGAGTGTGGCACATTGGCCTATCTTTATACAACCATGGAGTGTCTTCCTTTCTTTCGCTGTTTGTACTGTTACAGGAGTCTTCTTCGGATGGTATCCTGCAAAAAAAGCTGCAGATTTAGATCCGATTGAAGCAATCAGATACGAATAAAAAGCTATCTTTGTCTTTATGAAACAAACCTTTACATCCGCACGTCGTCCCCTAGAGATACTGATACATATTATCAGCTGGGGGATTATGTTCGGATTTCCATTCTTTTTCGTTGAGCGGGGAAATGGAAATATAAATTGGATGGCCTATATACGGCATGCTGCTGTCCCACTCTCTTTTATGATTGTGTTTTATATCAACTATTTCCTTCTGGTTCCAAAATATCTTTTCCAAAACCAGACTAAGAGATATATTACATATAATATTCTCCTGCTCTGTGCTATTGGAGTATTATTGCATTTCTGGCAAAGTTTAACATTCGATCCATCATTAGCTCCCAAACCTAAACGACCGAATATGCCTCCGGGGTGGTTATTTTTCGTTAGAGACATGTTAAGTCTGGTTTTTACGATTGGTCTGAGTGCTGCGATTCGTATGAGTGCACGATGGAGTAAAGCTGAAGCTGCTCGTAAGGAAGCGGAACGTAGTCGTGCAGAAGCGGAACTGAAAAATCTACGTAATCAATTAAACCCTCACTTCTTGTTGAATACCTTGAACAATATATATGCTTTAATCACATTTAATACAGATAAGGCACAACAAGCTGTACAGGAGTTAAGTAAATTGCTTCGATATGTTTTATACGATAATCAGCAGACTTATGTCCCACTGTGTAAGGAGGTGGATTTCATACGCAATTATATTGAACTGATGCGTATCCGATTATCATCTAATGTACAAATGACAACTCAATTCGATATTCAGCCGGATAGTCAGACACCTATTGCCCCACTCATTTTCATATCTCTAATCGAGAATGCGTTCAAACATGGCATATCTCCTACTGAACCTAGCTTTATCAACATCTGCCTTGCTGAAAATGATAAAGAAGTAATATGTAATATCCGGAATAGTAATCATCCTAAAAACATGATGGATAAGAGTGGCTCCGGCGTGGGATTAGAACAGGTAAGCCGACGTCTGGAGATACTTTATCCCGGAACTTACACATGGTCAAAAGAGATCTCTGAAGACGGTAAGGTATATGAATCAAAATTAAGGTTAAGTATTAAGTATTAAATATCAAAGTATTATGGTGTTACGTTGTGCTATCGTTGATGATGAGCCTTTAGCGCTCGGCCTACTGGAGAGTTATGTAAACAAGACTCCATTTCTCCAACTTATTGGGCAGTATTCCAGTGCAGTACAGGCAATGAAAGAGTTACCGGATCAAGAAGTAGATCTTCTTTTTCTGGATATCCAAATGCCGGAGCTAAATGGATTAGAATTCTCTAAAATGGTTAATGCACGTACTCGTATTGTATTTACAACTGCTTTTGGACAATATGCCATTGATGGTTACCGCGTAAATGCACTCGACTATTTACTAAAACCTATTTCGTATGTTGATTTCTTACAAGCAGCCAACAAAGCACTCCAATGGTTTGAATTGACTCAGAAACCAGAAGAAAAGGATAGTATCTTTGTAAAAAGCGATTATAAACTTGTACAAATAGATTTGAAGAAAATCCTATATATTGAAGGCTTAAAAGATTACATTAAAATATATACGGAAGATGCCCCAAAACCTATATTGTCATTAATGAGTATGAAAGCTATGGAAGAGCTATTACCTTCTAGTCGCTTCATACGCGTTCATCGTTCATATATTGTCCAAAAGGATAAAATCAGGATAATTGATCGTGGACGGATTGTTTTCGATAAGACCTATATCCCCATTAGTGATAGCTATAAACAAGCCTTTCAAGTTTTTCTTGATGAAAGAAGCTAAAGCTAATGTTTGCATATTTATCGGTAAAAAAAGGAATTTTGTCGATTATGCTTTGGTAGACCGGGTTTTATCTATATCTTTGCATTGAACAGAAAGGGATTGTGAAATTCCAAGAATAGAATAGTTTAGTTAAGTCTAGTTTAGTTTTTGTGTTGAATCGGAAGCCTGCAAGAGAGCATGGCTTCCGATTTTTATTTTATTGATATTCAGTGAATTAAAAAGCAAAATCGAACTTTTTTAATGTCAATTAGTAGTCTATATTAGAGAGCAAAAATGTCACTTTTGACGCTATAAAATGGTCGGATTATGGTCGGAAAATTCCCGGATTAAAATCTGATTATAAGTAAATTACAATAGGATGTTTTTAAAATAATGGTCGAAAACGCCATTTTCATCTTAAAAAAAACACAAATTATGGCTACATTAACATTGGTAATAGTTCCAGCAAAGAAGTTGTCAGACGGGACACACAAAATAAGAATTCGAATCGCGCACAACTCCGAAACAAGATTCATCACCACGGATATAGTGGTAAGGGAGAACGAGTTTAAGAACGGAAAAATAGTGCACCGTCCAGACAAGGATTTTCTCAATACAAAATTACAGCAGCTATACAACCTTTATTTCAAGCGATACATGGAACTGGAATACCCTGATTCGCTCACTTGTACGCAATTAGTCAGAATGATAACTAACCCGTTAAACGGAGAAAAGAATTTATCGCATTTTGATAGTTTTGACTATCCCCCCAATTAGCAAGACTTCCACTCACTTCTTCCACTAATCGAAATACCGCAGTGCGACCACCATAGCTAGAAATGCCGTATTTATCAAGAATTTCTTTACAAAGATCCCAACATTGAACACCAGTACAAAATCCTACGAATTTACTAGAATCCATTAATTCAATAGGATTTTTTAATTCATCACAACCGCAACCACTGCCTGCACCACAACCATAAGCACCACAGTAATAACAACTACATGCGCAAGTATGACTATCACTTGATCCACAACCGGAACCACTGTCAGAACCGGAAACTAGAGCCACAGCCAGATCCAGAGCCACAGCCGGAATTAATGCAACTACAGAGATTATAGTTACAACAGCCACAAAGACAACTAGAGCTACTACCACAACCTGAACCACAACCACTAGCTGACCATCCAGCTAGTGTCCACCCCCATCCACATACATAAACACTACCGGATATGGCCCCTCTTTCATTCAGAGATTGAAAAAATCTTGAGACATACAATCATCCGGCCCCATACAATTTCCCTTTAGCCGGTATCGATTCTGGAAATAATATAGGATTAGCTAATATCCAGTTATAAATAGGATTTTCATAATAGCCTTTACTATCATCTGTTTTCTCTGCCCATTTAGAAGGATGATTGATAGAGCATCCAATTATTTCTACACTTCCAATGATAGCAGAATTGACAATATCCTCTACACATATTATTTTTTGTTGAAACTCAACAGGCAGACTATCCCATTGAGCTTTTGTAAATACACTATGGGGATTTCTCATTTCTACAGGTTTTCCACTTGCATGGATTAACACTCTATGCCCTATGTATTTCTCTGGACACGCCCAAGTACGGTTCTCGATGTCTTTGATACCATGGACGATTAAGGATGCCCACGGCTGTTTTACGGTGATTGCTTTCATTTATTTAATTCTTTCCCCAGTCTATTTTCTCATACGAGTGATGTCCTATCCAATCAAAATCATCTGAATACGGCCATTCTTCTTCATCGCAATCTTCTGGGCATTTGTCTGTATGTACATGATAGTTTTCTTTTTCATCCGTCTTGGTAACAACAGAACGGTATTGGATTTCTGCAATATAGTTTTGACCGCAACAGGCTTCATCGAAGATTCCTTCTCCATCACCTTCCTTCAGCCAATCTTCTGCCTCTTTCAGCGTTTCAAACTCTTCGTACTCTCCGTTTGCAGCATCATAAGCTACATAACGGTAATTGTTTTTGCTCATTTCTTTGATTTTTTAGATTTTACTTTTATCGGATTCCATTTCTCATCGGTGCCAAACTGACTAAGGCGGAATTCGTGGACTCTTAGCCAGTATTTAAAAGGCGGAGATATTTGGTTGATTCATTGCTTTCTTATACATTTGTATATTAAATATCAAATTGCGTTATGGCTGATTATCTAAAACAAAAAGAGCTTTATATAAAGCAATACCCTCAAGCTAAGAATTGGCTGAATCAGTGTGTTATATGCCAAGAAATAGGATATAAGCCTGAAATGCCTGAAAATATCTATCCTGGGGTATTGGCTCAAAATATTAGAAAGTTATTCAAACCATTGCCTGTTAATGAACATGGAATATGTGCTCAATGTGCAGCATACATCCATAATATCTAGCGTTTTTATTTATTTTTACTTCACTTCAAATTCAATGGTTTTCACCTCACCATCTTTCATTTTCTCAAATACAAGAACAAAATCATTTTTCAATCTGAGCATCAGACATATATTCTGTTTGCTTACGTCCCTTATTCATTGGTTGATGTCCTTTTGGAAAAACTCTTTAGATTTAAAGAGTCGTAATTTGAACGCTATTCCATTTACGGCAGAATAAGTTGTACCTAATATCTGTGCTATTTCCTCATTAGTATGATTGGGATACAACTCTTTCAATCTTTCAACCCTCTCACTATTCCAAAATCCAGTTTTTGGAGAGCGCTTAAGCTTTCGAATCAAAGCCTTTGCTTTTACAGCAGTAGGCGTTTTACCAAGGCGTCTGGCAAGCTCTTGCAAATCAGCAGTTGGATACTCGCTATCAAGTATAGCGAGTTGTTCATTAGTCCAAGTTCTCATAAATATATCAATAAAGAGAGGAAACCGTTAGGCTTCCTCTGTATTATCATTCTCAAGGTCTTTCAATCTCTCATTAAGTTTCTTTTGTTTCTTGTCGAAAGAAGTAGCAAGCTGCTTACCAAGTTCAGCGTAGTCATTCAGGATATTGTTCTGCAAAGAGAATGTTTTGGCATTTTTGCATATAGGGATAGAACATCACATCATTGCTCGAAAGATTGTTAGCGATAAAAGCACGATACCATTGATTACGATCAGCTCGGTTGTTCTTCACATATTTTAACGAAATCAGACTCTTTCTTATAAGTAGAAAGTTTTAGTGTTTCCAAATATTTACTACTACAATTCCGGAGAATCATTACATCGAACACAGTTTGTTCGTCAACAGATAACTCTTTATTGCGCTTATAATAGGGCTTTTCCTGTGCCCATTTTCTCATAGTTTCAGAGCTCTTCTCGATTACCTTATCCTTAGCTTTCTTCAACTTTTCGTTTATCTTTTCCCTTTCTATATCTTTAGGATTTGCAAGAGCACAATTACTGGAAGCTAATTCTTTTCTGATATAATAAAACTTAACCTTTACTTCGGGGTTATAATAGTCCCCAAAAGTGATACAGCGGTAAACTTCTCCATCCTCAAGCATTTTTTGAGTACGCTCATCATCTTCCGCATACCAACATACTCCTTTAAACACATGATTGAAATTCCTTATGAACCAGATTCTTATTATATCTTCGACCGCGGTTATAACAACTTCAAGATGCTGTATAAGATTGCCTATTTCGTTGTCAGAGCCCAAAAGAGCCTCCAATACAAATCCATCAAATGGAAACGTAGACTGCCTAAGAATGTGCTGTCAGAGGCGAGTGTACTTCTGACCGGATTCTATCCTAAACAATATTATCTGGAGCCACTTAGACTGGTTAAATATTGGGATGAAGAAAAAGAACGAGAATTTACATTCATAACCAATGCGATGCATATATCTGCGTTTCAAGTTGCTGAACTTTATAAAAATCGCTGGCAGGTAGAGCTGTTTTTTCAAAAGGCTCAAGCAGCACCTTAAAATCAAAAAAATTTAGGGAACTACAAAGAATGCTGTTCGAATACAGATATATGCTGCAATATGCGCTTACTCTTTGGTGGCAATCATTCAACACGATATGCAACTGAACAGAAGTACATATGAAGTACTGCAAATATTGAGCATCTCATTAACAGATAAGACTCATCTAAGAGACCTATTTGATAAAACTAAATTTCAAAATGACAAAGAACGATTCGGAGCAAATGGGTCAAGTTTATTTAATTTTTAATTCGTCCCCAATTTTAATGGGACACTAGTGATCTCGATCTTAAAAAAATCGAGATAAAAGAAAGTGATCATATATAAACAGACTAATCTCCTCTATTTATACAAGTTGTTTTTGTACTTTTGCACTGAAAAGTCTCAAGAATGGAATACAACGTAGAAGAACTTAAAAAAGCATTGATAGAAAAATGCAAAGAGGAAAGCATAATATATGCTCTGGTAGCAATAAATCGATATACGAAAGAGATTATTCTACCAAATTCCTTACAAGATGCATTAAATAATCCCAATTATTATGTATGCACTTGTAGAAAAGTAGAAGAAAAGTACCAAATAGAAGAGGAAAAATAATGTTTTTTCACATTATATATCCTTTTTATTATATTTGAGTCAAATATTTATAAATTAAATAGTTTCATTTTATTTCTGTATAATAAAAATATTAATCAATACCTATTATAATTTCCAAGTATGTTAAATAGTTAAATATGTACGACATAATATAAGATAAACAATTACTTTTTGATATAAAGACCAAGTGTTCCGAGTAAATCATATGAAGGTACAAAAAAGAGAGTTCCAGTTATTGGTGTTCTAAAATCTAATAAGCGATCAGTATTACCTATCGGATTACCAATATACATATTCTCTAACATTTGATACCTCGTACTGAAAGTATTAGCATAACCGAAAGTGTATTCCATGCTACCATATCATGGATATATTTCTGTATAAAGACATAACTTCCCCCTTTAAAATCTGGGTCCTCTTCACCAATCACAGCAAACAAATATAAATTCTCATCAACAGCTGGATTCTCCATACCGTCTACATAACCAATAATGGCTTTGCCATCCAAATATCGAAAACCATGTGTCTCATCAACAGACTCAACTACTCCCCTAAGTTTTTCGTCTATTAGAGAAGCAATTTAAAACACAATCCCATCCGGCGATACCGAATATGAAATAATAAATCACCCGAAGTAGATACTGCTGTATACTTATTTCCTTTTATTTCTGGAAAAGGTACCAATTCTTTAGGTTTTCCTAATTCTGGAAAAAAAGCCCCATGCATCAGCTCCAAATCCCATAGTACAACTAAACTGCATTTCAGGGAAACGATTACGCATAAATCAATGCAGAAAAACTGGAACAAACATCTTTTATCTTATCACTAGTATCTGGTAATTGTTTCAGTTTATAAACTATAAATATGCTATTCTCTCCCTGCTTCCTTACAACATCTTGTGGGAAATTACCACCAAACGGGCATTGAATAGGATTCATACGATTCTATTTTTAGTTACTTTCATCAAAATCATTCTATTTCTCAGTAAAGTTCGAAGCAGCTAATTCATCAACAAATAATTCGACATTATTTGCATGATGAGCAACATAAGCAGCTGGACTTACATCTCCCGAGTTACATATCTCACTTACAACTTCAGCTTTTGACCTTCCAGTAATTAAAAATATAGTCCAACGAGCGTTGATTATAACATTCCCAGTCATTGCTATCCTCTTTTGACCATTAATTGGATTGATAGTAAGAACATAGGCAACATCAGAAGTAAGAAACTCTTCCTGCCCTGAAAAAATAGAAGAAGTATGTCCATCCGCTCCTGCACCAAGTAATATAATATCAAATTCTGGAAAACCATTTTTTTCGGGTACTAACCGTTCTACTAATTCGGAATAGCGTTTAACTTCTTTATTAGGCGACTTCATTTCTCCATAGATACGAAATACATTTTCATAAGGAATAGGTACCAAACTCAATAGCAGAGAACGTGTCATTCCATAATTACTATCCGAATCTGAAGGAGGTACACAACGCTCATCCACCCAGAATATTCTCATTCGTTCCCAAGGTGTGACATTTGCATATTCATTTGCCCATATATCAAACATTAATGCAGGAGTTTGCCCTCCACTCAACGCTATATTGAATATTTTTCCTGGCTCCTCATTCAGAATATTTATTATATATAGTATTAACTTACGTGACACCTCGGCAGACGAAGGATAAATAGATAATTTCATAATTCACAATATTGTTCTGTATGTTTCAAATTTTTACAAGGATTTGTCCATTCCGCGCCATGTTCACGCATCATAGCTTCACTTTCTAAAGGTCCCCATGTACCTGCTGGATAACCATAAAGCGGTGCATTAGGAGTGTCACTCCAAAAACGAAGCACAGGGTCAAAGAAGCGCCATGAAGCCTCAACCGCATCACTACGTGTAAACAAAGTCGCATCACCCTGAATACAGTCATCTATTAAACGCGCATAAGCATCACCACCTGGTACTCCACCTAAATCAGCATAACTAAAGTCCATCGTCACTTGTCGGACCTCAAAACCAGCTCCTGGAACTTTCATTCCTATTTTAAGGACTATACCTTCATTGGGTTGTAAACGAAGAATTAATTTGTTAGCACGGGGACAGTTACCACCAGAACAACGAAACATTTGATGAGGTGTTTCACGAAAGTGAACAACAATTTCTGTTACCTTTGTTGGCATTTGCTTACCTGTACGAATATAAAAAGGTACTCCACTCCAACGCCAATTACTGATACCCAGCTTCATCGCAATATAAGTTTCTGTACGCGAATCAGGAGCCACACCTTTCTCTTCACGATATCCTTTTTTATTGCCAGAGGCAGTATATTGTCCACGAACTATGTGTTCGTTAAGGTCGATTTCATTTAAAGGGGTTAATGACTCATAGACTTTTACTACCTCATTACGGAAATTATCAGCATTAAAGATTGCAGGAGGTTCCATAGCAGTTAATGCTACCAGTTGAATCAAATGATTCTGCACCATATCACGTAAAGCACCGGCAGTTTCATAAAAACCACCACGCTGTTCTATTCCAAGATTCTCTACAGCCGTAACTTCTACATAGTCTATATAGTTACGATTCCACAAAGGTTCGAAAATACCGTTAGCAAAACGGAAAGCAAGTACATTCTGTGCTGTTTCCTTACCTAAGAAATGATCAATTCGATAAATTTGATGTTCATCAAAAACAGAAGCATAGATACGATTTAATTCTCGTGCCGATTCAAGATCGTACCCAAAGGGTTTCTCAACAATAATACGAGACTCTGACGTATTCAATCCTGCTTCTTTCAGATGTAAAGGTACAACTCCATAAAGTGAAGGTGGAGTAGCCAGATAGAACAACAAATTATTAGGATTAATATCATCTGTTAATTCTATCAGACGCTGACGTAATAATGAATACCCCTCTGCCTCGGCCGGATCCATTGGCAAATAAAATAAATGAGTAACAAATAAAGTCATAAGCTCCATATCCTGTTCTTCAGGCTTGACAAAACGTTGTAATTCCTCAAGGATATAAGAACGATAACTCTCATCAGTATAGACTGTACGTCCGACACCTAAAATAGTGAATTCTCCGGTAAGTCTTTTATCCCTAAATAATGAATACAATGCAGGCATCAGTTTACGTTTTGTTAAATCTCCCGAAGCCCCGAAAATAATCATTGCAAATTTATCCATACCTTAACTTATATACTTTAACCTTATACATTATATGTTCCCGACTTTGTATCACCTCCATGCCCCGTCCAATTCTCATGAAAGAACTGTCCTCGAAGTTCATCCTTACGTTCGAAAGTATGTGCACCAAAATAGTCACGTTGCGCTTGTACCAAATTGGCCGGCAAATCAGCAGAGGTTAAAGAATAAAAATAATTCAACGCAGAAGAAAATGCCGGAACAGGCAATTCTTCTTTCATGGCCTCCGCTACAAGGTTTTTCCATCCAGGAATCAATGTTTTTATTTCTTGCTGGAAATATGGAGCTAACAACAAATGTTCTGGCTTGTTAGCTGCTTCAAAAGCAGCGGCTATATCATTCAGAAAAATACTACGAATAATACATCCTCCCCGCCACATACGAGCAATAGAAGCGAGATTTAGTTGCCAGTCAAAAGTATCGGATGCACGCTGTAAGACTGCAAAACCTTGCGCATATGAAACAAGTTTTGAAGCATAAAGTGCCGAAAATATTTCTTTTACAAATTCAACTTTATTATAAACAGGCATTATATGTGAATGTGGAAACTGCTTACTAGCCAAATGCCGTAAATCTTTCTGTGCAGAAAGACTACGCTCGAAAACAGCTGTAGCAATTAATCCCAATGGCATACCAAGTTCCATTGCATTAATAACCGACCATTTACCTGTCCCTTTTTGTCCTGCCGTATCCAAGATTTTATCAATAAGATAGCCTCCTGCTTTATCTTTATGCCTCAGAATATTAGAAGTAATTTCTATCAGATAACTACGGAGTTTCCCTTCATTCCAATATTCAAAGACATCTGCCATTTCTTCATTATTCAAATCAAGCAAATTCTTCATTACCCAATAGGCTTCCGCAATAAGTTGCATATCTCCATATTCGATTCCATTATGAATCATTTTCACAAAATGTCCTGATCCGGCAGGACCTACCCATTCACAGCAAGGAGAACCATCCAGCGCTTTTGCAGCAATACTCTGTAGAATAGGTTTCACTTCCTGCCAAGCTTTCTCCGAACCACCAGGCATAATAGAAGCACCATTTAGAGCCCCTTCTTCACCACCAGATACACCACTACCTACAAACAGAAAACCTTTTGATTCGGCGAGCTTAACACGACGATTAGTATCCTCATAATTAGAATTGCCCCCATCTATCAGTATATCTCCGGGAGAAAGTAGTGGAAAAAGTTGTTCCATTAGTTCATCTACAGGTTTACCTGCACGAACCATCATCATAATCTTACGAGGGAGCGCTATTGATTCTACAAATGCTTTTATATCTGTAAATCCTTCGATATTTTTGCCTTTAGCACGTCCATTTATAAAACGTTCCACAACCCCCTCTTCTACTCCAGGAACAGTACGGTTGTAAACCGATACATGCCATCCCTTACTCTCCATGTTCAAGGCAAGATTCTCACCCATCACAGCCAAACCAATCAATCCAATATCTGTTTTATTCTGATTTGCCATAACTTGTATAATTTAAAAATATTGTTTATGTAAATAACAATTCATAAGAATATTTGTTCGCAATTTTTAGATTAAAACATTACTTTTGTAATTCATAAAATAATCCAGAATGAAGAAGTTTAAAATCGGCTTATTGCCACGCATTATTATTGCCATCATCTTAGGTATTGCCATCGGTACTATATTCCCGGCACCATTAGTACGTATATTTGTTACCTTTAATGGTATTTTTAGCGAATTCCTCAATTTCTCCATTCCACTAATAATTGTAGGACTAGTTACTATAGCAATTGCCGACATCGGAAAAGGTGCAGGCAAAATGTTGCTTATTACAGCACTGATAGCCTATGGAGCTACATTATTCTCCGGCTTTCTCTCTTATTTTACAGGAGTCACAATTTTCCCTTCTCTCATCGATACAGGTGTACCGCTTGAGGAAGTTAGTGAAGCTCAAGGTATTGTACCCTACTTCTCAGTATCAATTCCTCCACTAATGAATGTAATGACAGCACTAATTCTTGCTTTTACTCTTGGCTTAGGTCTAGCCTCATTACAGAGTGATGTATTTAAAAATGTAGCACGTGATTTTCAAGAGATCATTGTGCGTATGATTAGTGTAGTAATATTGCCGTTATTACCACTTTATATTTTCGGAATATTTTTAAACATGACCCATTCAGGACAGGTATATTCCATTCTAATGGTTTTTATCAAAATTATTGGAGTCATATTCATACTCCACATCTTCCTATTAATTTTCCAATATTCCATTGCCGCACTTTTTGTTCGGAAAAACCCATTCAAGTTACTTGGAAAAATGATGCCGGCTTACTTCACAGCTTTGGGAACGCAATCTTCTGCTGCTACCATCCCTGTGACATTAGAGCAAACAAAAAAGAACGGCGTATCTGCTGACATTGCCGGATTCGTAATTCCACTTTGTGCAACCATCCATCTATCCGGTAGTACACTCAAAATAGTAGCTTGTGCTCTAGCATTAATGATTATGCAGGGGATTCCTTTCGACTTCCCTTTATTTGCCGGATTCATCTTCATGTTAGGAATTACTATGGTAGCTGCACCTGGTGTTCCCGGCGGAGCTATTATGGCTTCATTAGGCATTTTACAATCCATGCTAGGCTTCGACGAATCAGCGCAGGCACTGATGATTGCACTATACATTGCCATGGACAGTTTTGGTACAGCATGCAATGTAACTGGTGACGGTGCTATCGCATTAATAATCGATAAAGTCATGGAAAAAAATACCGCTAAAAATAAAATCGAATGAGTTTTTTGCGTATGCAGCAAAAATTGCCGACATTTGTATCCGTATTTTCAAATAAAAACATATAGTGTATGAAAACAGCCCTTATCTCAGGCATTACCGGACAAGACGGTTCCTACCTTGCTGAATTTCTTTTGCAAAAAGGTTATGAAGTTCATGGTATTCTTCGCCGTTCTTCTTCATTCAATACTGGTCGTATAGAACATTTATATTTTGACGAATGGGTACGTGATATGAAACAGAAACGTACCATCAATTTACATTATGGCGATATGACCGATTCCAGTTCTCTTATCCGTATCATCCAACAAGTACAACCAGATGAGATATACAATCTTGCAGCCCAAAGTCATGTAAAAGTATCATTCGATGTTCCCGAATATACAGCAGAAGCTGATGCCATTGGCACATTACGTATGCTTGAAGCAGTACGCATTCTGGGATTAGAAAAGAAAACTCGTATTTATCAAGCTTCTACTTCTGAATTATTTGGTAAAGTACAGGAAATTCCACAAAAAGAAACAACTCCTTTCTATCCACGTAGTCCATATGGAGTAGCAAAACAATACGGCTTCTGGATAACTAAGAATTATCGTGAAAGTTATGGAATGTTTGCTGTTAATGGTATATTATTCAATCATGAAAGTGAACGTCGTGGAGAAACATTCGTAACACGTAAAATCACATTGGCAGCTGCACGTATAGCACAAGGAGAGCAAGACAAATTATATTTAGGCAATCTGGATGCACGTCGTGACTGGGGTTATGCTAAAGATTATGTTGAATGTATGTGGTTAATTCTCCAACATGATACTCCGGAAGATTTTGTAATTGCTACAGGAGAAATGCATACTGTACGTGAATTTGCAACACTCGCTTTCAAAGAAGTGGGAATTAAACTCCGATGGGAAGGTGAAGGTACTGATGAAAAAGGCATTGACATTGTCACAGGAAATATATTAGTTGAAATTGATCCTAAGTATTTCCGCCCTGCAGAAGTGGAACAATTATTGGGTGATCCAACAAAAGCTAGAACATTGTTAGGTTGGAATCCACGTAAAACATCATTTGAAGAATTGGTAAGCATCATGACTCGTCACGATATGGAAAAAGTGAGACGCATGATTGTCACCAAACATTAACACAACTTTATATGGAAAAGAATGCAAAAATATATGTAGCAGGACACCGCGGTCTGGTAGGTTCTGCTATTTGGAAAAATTTGCAAGACAAAGGATATACAAATCTTGTTGGCTGTACCCACAAAGAACTTGATCTTTTAGACGGTATTGCTGTCCGTCAATTCTTCGACAAAGAAAAACCAGAGTATGTGTTTCTTGCTGCTGCCTTCGTAGGTGGCATAATGGCAAATAGTATTTATCGCGCTGACTTTATCTATAAAAACCTACAAATCCAGCAAAACATAATCGGGGAAAGTTTCCGACACAACGTAAAGAAGCTTCTATTTCTTGGTAGCACATGTATATATCCTCGTGACGCCGAGCAACCAATGAAAGAAGATGTTTTACTGACATCTCCATTGGAATATACCAATGAACCTTATGCAATAGCCAAAATAGCAGGATTAAAAATGTGCGAAAGTTTCAACTTGCAATACGGTACAAATTATATTGCAGTAATGCCAACCAATCTGTACGGTCCAAATGATAACTTTGATTTAGAGCGTAGTCATGTACTTCCTGCGATGATTCGCAAAATTCATCTGGCACATTGCCTTAAAGAATGTAATTGGGAGGCTATTCGCAAAGACTTGAATCTACGACCTGTAGAAGGAATCAATGGCAATAGTTCGAAAGAAGAGATTCTTGCTATTCTCCGCAAATATGGTATTAATGAAATGGAAGTAACACTATGGGGTACAGGTACTCCTTTGCGTGAATTCCTTTGGAGTGAAGAAATGGCCGATGCCAGTGTATTTGTCATGGAACATGTGGATTTCAGAAACACATATAAAGAAGGTGATAAAGATATCCGCAACTGCCATATCAACATTGGAACCGGAAAAGAGATCTCGATCCGCCAATTAGCCGAACGAATTGTTGAAACAGTTGGTTATAATGGAAAATTAACCTTTGACAGTAGTAAACCAGATGGCACAATGCGTAAGCTAACCGACCCGTCTAAACTCCACGCCTTAGGATGGCATCACAAAATTGAAATAGAAGAAGGCATACAGAAAATGTATGAATGGTACCTGCAATAAAAGAGCAAAGAAAGATGAAGGATCGGATTTAGGTGTTATTACACAACCATTCTTCATCTTCCTTTTTATAAACATCCCTTACCTCCAAAATTCTCTCTCCCCAAAAAATTTTCACTTATAATGCATCTTTCTTAATTTAATTATTATATTTGCACAATTTAATACCAAATGTGCAAAAAACAATGGAACAAAGTTTTATAGCTTACATTGAGAATAGTATAAAAGACAATTGGGACTTGGATGCCTTGACTGATTACAAGGGAGCCACCCTACAGTATAAAGACGTAGCTCGCAAAATCGAAAAACTCCATATTATTTTTGAAGAAAGTGGAATCCGCAAAGGAGATAAAATAGCCGTTTGCGGAAGAAACAGTTCTCACTGGGGGGTTACTTTTCTTGCTACATTAACCTATGGAGCGGTGATCGTTCCCATTCTCCATGAATTTAAAGCAGACAATGTACACAACATCGTCAATCACTCCGAAGCTAAATTATTATTTGTTGGAGATATGGTCTGGGAGAATCTGAATGAATCGGCGATGCCACTATTGGAAGGCATTCTGATGATGAACGATTTTACTTTACTAGTTTCACGTAGTGAACGTCTGACACATGCAAGAGAACATTTAAACGAATTGTTTGGCAAAAAATATCCAAAGAATTTCAGAACAGAACATATTGAATACCATAAAGATCAACCAGAAGAACTGGCAGTTATCAATTATACTTCTGGAACAACCAGCTACTCAAAAGGTGTTATGCTCCCCTATCGTAGTCTGTGGTCAAATACAAAGTTTGCTTTTGAAGCATTGCCGCTACAAGCTGGCGATAAAATTGTATCTATGTTACCAATGGCACATATGTATGGTTTAGCCTTTGAATTCTTATATGAATTCGCTGTGGGATGCCAGATTTATTTCCTTACCCGTATGCCTAGCCCAAAAATCATTTTTCAAGCTTTTGCAGAAGTAAAACCAAGATTAATTGTCGCCGTTCCTCTGATTATCGAAAAGATTATCAAGAAAAATGTACTTCCAAAATTGGAAACTCCCACTATGAAGTTATTACTTAAAGTACCTTTTATCAATGATAAAATCAAGGCAACTGTCCGCGAAGAGATGATCAAAGGGTTTGGGGGGAACTTTGCTGCCGTAATTGTAGGTGGTGCAGCTTTCAACCAGGAAGTGGAACAATTTTTGAGAATGATCGACTTCCCTTATACTGTAGGTTATGGAATGACAGAATGTGGTCCGATTATATGTTACGAAGATTGGACTAAGTTCAAACCAGGCTCTTGTGGAAAAGCGGCTCAACGTATGGACGTGCAAGTACTCTCTTCAGATCCTGAAAATATTGTAGGTGAAATAGTATGTAAAGGTCCTAATGTAATGTTAGGCTATTATAAAAATGAAGAAGCAACTCGCCAAGTAATAGACAAAGATGGTTGGTTACATACAGGTGACCTCGCTCTAATGGATGCCGAAGGTAATGTCACAATCAAAGGACGTAGCAAAAATATGTTACTCAGTGCTAGTGGACAAAATATCTATCCTGAAGAGATTGAAGATAAACTAAACAATCTGCCTTATGTAGCTGAAAGTATTATCGTTCAGCAAAATGAGAAATTGGTAGGCTTGGTTTATCCGGATTTTGATGAAGCATTTGCCAATGGTTTAAAAAATGAAGATATCGAACGAGTGATGGAAGAGAATCGAATAGCTTTAAACGAAACACTACCTGCTTACAGTCAGATATTTAAAATGAAAATATATCCTGAGGAATTTGAGAAAACTCCTAAGAAAAGCATCAAACGTTACTTATATCAGGAAGCTAAAGGATAAAAATATGAGAATCAAAAAAGCAATATGTACGGCAGCTATTTTAATGGCTGCCGTTTGTTTACAAGCACAGAATAAGTGTGCAGGTATTAATCTCTCTGTTTGGAAAGGTGTTAGTACCCAATCTCTTGACAGTACTCAAACTAGCTACGTAAATCTAGGTTTCCTATCGACTATGAACCGTCTTAATGGTATAGGAATAAATGTCTTAGGAGGCGTGACTCGTAAAGACATGAATGGAATGCAAATTTCCGGACTAGCTAACATAGTGGGTGGCAGTATGCAAGGACTTCAATTATCCGGTATTAGTAATATCAGTGGAAACAATTTGGCAGGTCTCTCAGCATCTGGTTTGGTCAATATCACAGGCAATGATGCTAAAGGTATAATTATTTCAGGCCTCACAAGTATTGGAGGAGATAATACAACAGGAATAATGATGAGTGGATTTATGAATGTTACAGGAGAAACAGCTTCAGGATTACAACTTTCCGGACTGGCAAACATAACCGGAGAAGATCTCAGTGGTATGATGACTTCCGGACTCCTAAACGTAACGGGTAAAAACATGAACGGAATACAAATTGCAGGCATTGCTAATATAACTGCTAATTCATTAAATGGAATACAAATTGGATTATGTAACTACGCAACCCAAGTCCACGGAGTCCAACTTGGCCTAATTAACTATTATCAAAAAACAATAAAAGGCTTTCAACTTGGACTGGTAAATATCAATCCTGAAACAAAAGTCCAAATGCTAATATATGGCGGAAATACGACACTTGGAAATATAGGAGTACGCTTCAAAAACAAGTTATTCTATACTATATTAGGACTTGGAACATACAATCTAAATTTGAATGATAAGATCTCAGCTAGCGCTTCTTATCGTGCCGGTCTATCATTGCCTGTTACCAAAAAACTATCAATCAGTGGAGATTTGGGATACGAACATATAGAAACGTTTAAAAATAAAAATGAAGTTATCTCTAAACGCCTCTACGCTTTACAAACACGCATTAATGTAGAATATCAAATCACTGAAAAACTTGCAGTCTTTGCAACCGGAGGATATGGATGGACTCGTTATTACAATAAATCCCACAACTTTGACAAAAAAACGATTGTAGAAGCTGGACTCATCCTTTTCTAGAGTCTCACTATCTTAGGTATAAATATAGAGAAGAAAAATATGTCATTCGTGCTAAACAGGAAATAATATCTAACGTCGGTTTCACAGATTGGGGCCTAAGCATTCTTCTCATTATTATGATGATACCAACCCTGCCACATACAGAGTTGGATATGAAATTAAAGATCTTCCTCATGAGAAAATAAAAGTAAAACTTAGTCTAATTAAATGATTAATTAAACAGGATATATCTATAATAATAAATACATCCTTAATATAACATCAAACCTTTTCCTTAATTAAACCGATTCGATAAGCTACAAGTAACTTCTTCAAATCCTGAATTTGTGTTATAAGTTCCTTTCCCTTATCTGTATCTTTCACCATCATACGCTGGGAATTAAACTCAAGAACAAAGTTCGTAGATTTAATATCAAGCGCCTCTTCAATTGCTTTTTGCCTTGACTCAAACGGTTCATGTTGCACTAATTGTAGACCATGAGAATGATATACAAGAGTATATCCTGCTATTCCAGTTTCAGGCTGATAAGCTTTCGAAAATCCACCATCAATAACAAATAGTTTTCCATTGGCTTTCATTGGTTGTTCCCCCTGAGTAGTTTTTACGGGTACATGACCATTAATAATATGAGAATGAGGTCCTAAAACTCCAAATTCAGACAAGATCTTATTACAAATATCTTCCTGATTACGCAATGTATAATAGTACCCTTTTTTCTCTTTATGTAATTCCTTATCTTCTAGAAAATAACGTTCAAAAGTAGCCATCTTGTCTTTGTCAAACAAAGGAGCATCAGGACCACACCACATATACCAAATATAATCCATAGCAAAAGCTTTATCATCCTCACCTTCTTCATCAAAGTAAGCAGTACGGATTAATTGGTCAGCCTTATCCAGCAATTTACGTCCCCAATATTCTTTACCACGTATTTTAACATGCTTAAAACTACCATCTTCATTTAAAGGAACAGAAGCATGATACAAAAGATTGGAATTACATACTAAATACATTCCGCCATATGTAAATAAACAGCGCATATGTTTCTTCAATTTCTCACTATTCATAAACGAGTAGTGAATTTTATCTACCAACTCACGTTCTTCCTCAGTCAAGCGATAAGGATCAGTAGGATCGATAGTTGGAAAATTCGTATCAAGTAAAGCATATTCTTTTCCTTCATATACAAAAACTCCTCGTTCGAAATCTATCTTATCTAACAATTTTCGATTTCCCATACCAAACTCCGGGCGACGATCAATAATTGCAGCTTCTAATTTAAATTGAATAATAGTGATAGCCTTATGCATCTGAGTAATCAGACGCAAAGTTTTTTCATTATAATGAACGTCTGCATAATTCATTTTCGGCATAAAAATAGCACATGGATCATCAGCATAAGTATCCATAGCAAAAGTAGCTAATGGAAGAAGATTAATTCCGTAACCATCTTCAAGAGTAGACAAATTACCATAACGCATTGACATACGGATCACATTTGCTATGCAACTATCATTACCCGAAGCAGCTCCCATCCACAATATATCATGATTTCCCCACTGAATATCAAAATTATGATAATTACACAACGTATCCATAATAATATGTGCCCCTGGTCCACGATCATAGATATCCCCTACAATGTGCAAAGAATCAATAGTCAGACGCTGAATCAGATTACACATGGCAATAATAAAAGCGTCTGCCCGTTTCGTGGAGATAATCGTGCTAATAATCACATTAATATAAGCATGTTTATTCGGTTCAATAGAAGACTCATGCAACAATTCCTGAATTATATAAGAAAAATCTGCCGGCAATGACTTACGGACCTTTGAACGAGTATACTTAGAAGAAACATTCTGACAGACTTTCACCAATTGATTCAAAGTTATCAAATACCAATCATCCAGATCCTTCTCACGAGCTTTCACCAACTGAAGTTTTTCCTCTGGATAATAGATTAATGTACAAATTTCCTTCTTTTCCGATTCACGCAAAGTATTACCAAAAATCTCATTAACCTTGCGCTTCACTGCTCCGGAAGCATTCTTTAAAACATGTTGGAAAGCTTCATATTCACCATGTATATCCGTCAGAAAATGTTCTGTACCTTTAGGAAGATTCAATATAGCCTCCAAATTGATAACCTCCGTACTTGCATCTGCAATTGTAGGAAAACTACGGGAAAGTAGTTGTAAATAGCGTAAATCAGCCACAATACTTTCAGGAGTTATATTACTTTGAGCAGTCATTCTATTTTAGAGTTTTATAATTTACAATTATTATATTTTCATCACTTATTTCTCAACCAAGCAAGAACATTAATAGGACTTGAGCAATAATGACTCTTAAAAACATACATAATGGATACACCGTTGCATATGCTACCGAAGGATTATCTCCGGGTATCGTATCATTTGCATAGTTCAGTGCCATCGGATTAGCCATACTACCACACAACATGCCAGACACTGTACCGAAATCAATCTTCATCATTTTAAAAGCAACAAACCCTATTATTACAGTCGGAATAATTGTCAGACCAGCCCCTAAAGCAATCCATAACAATCCTTCCGGACGAAATACAGTATCGAAGAAATGTGCTCCCGAATCCAATCCAAGACAAGCCAGATACATAGAAAGCCCCAATGCACGTAACATTAAATTAGCACTTCGTGTGGTATAAGTTATCATATGTATCCGAGGTCCGAAAGTGCCTAAAAGAATACCTACAATTATCGGTCCTCCTGCCAATCCCAACTTCACGGGAGTACTGATTCCCGGAATAGAGAAAGGAATAGCTCCTAATGCCAACCCAAGTACAATACCCATAAATACTACAATCAGATTAGGCTCTTTCAAGCTCTTTATAGCATTTCCTAATACTTTTTCCACATTTTGAATTGCTGCCGCCTCTCCTACTACCGTTAAACGATCACCCAATTGAAGCACCAGCTCTGGTGTTGCAAGCAACTGCACACCGGAACGATATACACGACTAATATTAATGCCATAGTGATTCCTTAGCCGGAGTGAGCCCAATTTTTTCCCATTTAATTCAGGACGTGTCACCACAATACGTTGTGAAATCAACTCACTGTCAATTGCATTCCAATCAATGTCCTCTTTGTTCCAATCCGTATTTTCCTGTTCACCAAAAAGTACAGTCAAAGCTAAAGCATCTTTTTCCGAAGTAACAACAAGCAATCGATCCCCTTCTTTCAATACTTTCTCAGAAGTAGGAATACTGACATGCCCATCTCGCCACAAACGAGAAATAACAAACTTAGGATAACTCATATGAGCTATATCTTTGATACTTTTATTAAAAATAGCCGGATTATGTACTTGAAACGCCGCAATATAAGTTTTGTTCGCATCATCCTTCTCTTTTACTTCCAAATCTTCTTTACGAACAAGAACTTTACGGATTAATAACACAGCAAGAATCACACCAACAACTCCCAACGGATAAGCTACTGCACATCCTAAAGCAGGAGTACTACTGTCCATTCCCATCTGCTTTAATGTCTGTTGTGCAGCTCCAAGTGCAGGAGTATTTGTTGTTGCACCACAAAGAATACCTATCATATCAGGAAGCGATACACCTGTCGTATAACTCGCAAATACAGTCAGCAAAGTTCCTAATAAAACAACTCCTAATGCTAACATATTCAACGTTATCCCCCCTTTTCGGAAAGAACTGAAAAAACCGGGACCCACCTGAAGTCCGAGAGAATAAACGAAAATAACCAATCCAAAACTTTCTGCATAATTTAACATTTGAGAATCAACAGAAAGTCCGAGATGTCCTGCCAAAATACCCATAAAAAAAACAAAAGTGACTCCTAGAGAAACTCCCCAGAAATGCACTCTTCCCAAGCCTAGACCAATGGCAGAAATCAATGAAAGTATGACAACTGCCTGTAAAGCAGAATGTTCGATAAACAGAGTATATAACCAATCCATGCGTTAAACGTACTAATAGGACGCAAAGATAAAAACTATTTAGTCCCATTCAAAACTTTTAAGCTTTCATTTCACGTCCCTATTATGCCCTCAATACATATAGTTCATCCTGACTGAATATCCTATTTTACCTGATTAATCTATCTTTTACCCTGATATTCTACAAAATTATTTCGTCCGTCCAAATAACCACTCAGTCTATTTCCTCCAATATATATATCATCCAAGAAAGAAACATCACCCGGCCCATAATTCATACGAATAGAAGTTTGTGCATTGTTTTCCCAGTTCCAACGGAAACTATATTCAAAAGTCTCTACATATCCATCTGGATACTCCACTCGAATATAATCTACTCCTGTACGATCCATATAAAAATCCAGTTCCTGACAACAGTAATTACCATCTACATCCTGATAAAAACTCACCCAAGTACGACTAGTTAGATCAATAGAACGATTATAGTAATTATTTCCAATGTTATCATCATCATAAAAACTATCGATTTCTATTTCACATGAAGTCAAATTAACCATTAATACAGCTATTAAAGCCAACTTTAAATATTTCAATAAGTTCGTTTTCATATTCCTTTATTTTTTAGTTGTTCCTAACTTTTGTCTTTCTCGATGGAACAAAAGTAAAAAATGAAAATTCCTTTTGGAATTGAAATCTCCTACTTGTTAGGAGGAATTCACCTCTCCAATTAGGTAAATTCCCCTTTTTTCTTACTTAAAAAATAACTAAACGAATCAAATTTCTTCACGTTACAGACAATGTGAAAAAATATTATATATAGAGAAAGCATGCACCTTTAAAAACTTAATAAAGATAGAATAAGGTGCTATAAATATAATTAATGTTACAAATCAAGTCTTTCTGCCCTCTTTATTTGCAAATTCCATAAGATTCAGTACATTTGCAATGTGTTTTTCATAGTATTAGATTTAAGGTTAACAAAAAGATTGGCTGTCTGGGATAGATAGCCTTTTTTTATGTTCTTTCTTCAAAGAAATTATTAAATTTTCTTTTCCTCTCTTCTCTATCACAAAATCATCAAAGACAATCAAAAAAAATCATTCGTTTAACATTTGAAACATAGCAGTTTAACTCATTTCCTAAAAATTAGGTAAAAAAAATATTGCTAAAAGATTTGCGTAGTCCAAAAGTTCCCCCTATATTTGCACCGCATTTGAGAGAGAATGCGGGTTCAAGGAAGTTTGGGTGAGTGGCTGAAACCACCAGTTTGCTAAACTGACGTACGGGTAACTGTACCGGGGGTTCGAATCCCCCAGCTTCCGCAAAATCTCAAAAATAAAAAAGAGCTAAGTTTTATGGACTTGGCTCTTTTTAAATCTAAAAATCGGTGGGTTCGTCTAACGGTTAGGACACATGCCTCTCACGCATGTAATACGAGTTCGATTCTCGTACCCACTACTATTATTAGCCCCTTACATTCATGTAAGGGGCTTTTTTATTCATCTTAATTATAGCATTTCAAGTGAAGTATATGAAATTAGATATACTCTTTTATTTTGAACCTTAATCGTTTTTTGAACGTTATTTTAGAAATAAAAGGCTAAAATGAAAACAATTCTTTTAATACTTGGTTTGATGATATCTATTTGTATAACTGCTCAAGAACATCATCATGCTCGAAATGAGATTGGTATCAGTCCGGGTGTAACCTACTCACCTTCACATCACAATTGGGGATTCGGAATACATGCACATTATTTTCGCACACTTGGAGATCACAGTCCATGGTCATTTGGTGGAGGATTAGAACAAGTCTACGCACATGGTTCACACTGGACAATGAGTATAGGAAGTAAATATGAAATACTAGATAAGTTAAACTTGGCAGTAATGCCTGGCATTACCTTCTTTGTTCGCAACCATGAGCATGACCACGAAAAAAGTCATGAACATAGCAAGAAAGCACAATTTTCAATACATTTCGAAATAGCTTACGATTTAATTCATTTAGAGCATTTCCATCTAGGGCCATCCATAGACTATTCATGGAGTAAACATGACAATCATTTTTCACTAGGAGTTCATTGTGCCTATGGATTTTGATTTAACACTAAACAGCCTCTTTCTGCTCATATATTTCAAAGAATGATTCCTTATCAATTCTCAAACTAATTCTGTCCTCCCGTTTCTGCCCAGCCAAATTAATAAACATATTAAAATATAACTGACTAAAAGACAAATCAGAACGATCATAACTTATATCAAAAGTACAAGTTCTGCGAAACGAATCAAAAGTCCCAAATTTCATACCTCCCTTACACATGAACACTTCAGCCGGAAAAGAGGATGGTGGATACGGTTGAAACAAACTAGCCAGTTGAGTATACACATAATCTATCATCCATTCATCTCCCGATAAAGTTAGTTCCCCCTTCAAACGAAGTTTAACCGCATATCGGGTCGTTACATCCGGAGATGTATATATAGGAACTTGGCTTATCTCCGAATAATTACCATTCTTATAGCCGAGACTCATTGTTAATTTCGATTTTCCAACACCATTAAAACCGACAACTTCTTCATCAACCAACTGGTTCTTCAAATCAATCATAAATGTCAATTTACCCAATGTCGAATTGTTCGGATATTGCGCAACAGTATCCAACACATAATCTTCGTCATTATAACTCCGGATAAGAGGAACTTGCCCTTCTTCCACTATCAAAGCCGGACCTCCTGTTTCAATATCCACATTACTTACCGGATAATAGATAACATCATTATCTTTAGCACAACCATACAAACATAGCAGTAATACTGCCATTCCTATTATTTTTTTCATTACCATAGCTATCTTATTTCAAAAACAAAGATACATCTTTTTTGTTCCACACCTGATTTATGTCAATCGTTTTTAGTATTTTTGCACACAACAAGACGGAAAAGACATGGATACATTATTAAGAGAAACAGTAGATGCCGTTGTAAACTCCCGTTTTCCGGAAATGAGTTTCGAAGGACGCCGGCAGATAGAAAAGATATTAATTCGCAAAGAATACCCTAAAGGAGTAATAGCACTCAAGGAAGGAGTAATAGCCAACGAAATTGTATTTGTTGGCAAGGGAATGCTTAGACAATATTATTATAAAAATGGAAAAGACGTCACAGAACATTTCTCCTATGAAGGTTGCATATTGATGTGTATTGAAAGTTTTCTGAAGCGGGTTCCCACCCGATTAATGGTCGAAACGTTAGAGCCTGTTGTTATATATTTATTTCCTTATGATGAAATACAGAAATTAACACAGGAAAACTGGGAAATCAATATGTTCTATCGGAAAATATTAGAATATTCCCTGATTGTATCACAGATAAAAGCAGACTCGTGGCGCTTCGAAACTGCACGCGAGCGATACAATCTCTTACTTGAACAGCATCCTGAAATAATCAAACGAGCTCCATTAGCAAATATAGCTTCTTATTTATTAATGACACCGGAAACATTGAGTCGTGTACGCTCAGGAGTATTGTAACAGAGTAATAACAACGTTCGTCTTTATTATCTATTTTTACGATATTCTTTAGGAGATACTCCCACATAATGTTTAAAATATTTTCCGAAAAAAGATTGGTTGGCAAAGTTTAACCGATCAGCTATCTCCTGTATGTTCATACTCGTTGAATTCAAAAGAGCTTTCGCCTCCAATATCACAAACTCGTCAATCCACTCTCCCACTGTCTTACCACTAATCTCCTTCACTACTCCCGAAAGATGTTTAGGTGTCAAACACAGTTGGTCAGCATAGAATTTTACACTTCGTTCGGACTGATACGATTGAATCAGAGACTCATAAAATTGTTCAAAGATATGCTCCTTACGACTTTTATTAGACACTGTAGTTGATACAAGCGGAGCATGATTACGAAAAATATTATAAAGTTCAAAAAAGAAACTCTGCATCAACCCAACTACTACTTCCTTACGATAAGCATCCTCTTTATTTTTCAATCGTTTACGGACAAATGAGTGATACTCTAAGACTAATCCCTGTTCACTGGGAGTGAGATCAAGACATGGATAATCTTTCAAATAGAAAAAGAGTGAGAGTATATTCCCCATTTTAGGCAATTCTTCCAACAAATTCTTAGATATCGCAAAAAATATCCCTTTGAAATCGTTACTTACTTTTCGATTCTCAATAATCTGGCTAGGTAATGCTACTACCATCCTACCAGGAACCAGTTCGTAATCACGAAGACTTATATTAAAATTAGTACTTCCTCCCAAACAAAGACCTACGCTCAATACTTCCAATTTACTTGGACCATCAAACAAAGATATTATACTCTCTGTGTCAAAGAGTGCTATATCATTATCTACAACATCAATATTAGCAGGATCTATATGTTTAGAATGAAACACTGAAGAAATACCTATTTTAGGAACACTCTGGATATTCATACACTCTCTTTTTGACGACAAATATACCAGTAGTTATCCAATTTCCAACTTATCCAAAGCCTAAATCAGAGAAAAAGAACATTTTCTCCTACTTTTAGACTAGCTACTAACAAAGGAATTATCCAAAGAGAAAACAAAAAAACACTCATTTCTTTATTTACAAGAAGAACACAGATAGTTACTTCCCCTTCCCTTTTTCAAAAAGAAAGTCATAATCCCGTTTAGCAGCAGGAACTGTCCATTCCTCAGGAATAAACTTCCACTGATTGAGAGCCTGTGGATCTATTATCTTTTTCTTTTCAATATATTGCATCAAATAAAAACGAAGATCTTTATCCGTAGAAAATATAATGCGATCTTTCAACTTCTCTTGGGGAATACCTGCTCCTTTAGTCAGCAATTCTCCACCTCCATTACCACGATAAGAATTCAAAGCCACTTTATAAGTCTCATCCATGCGGAAAGGAGTACCATCTGCCCTACTAATAATAGTAATCTTTTCCCCCCTAGGTTTAGTTACATCCACTGTATATATTATACCCGCCGCAGAATCAAAATTAAAGCTGAAATTCTGTAAAGCAGCCCTATCCGCTGCACCCTCTTTAAGCTTCTCTTTAAACCAAAGCAAGTGGTCATTTGGAGATTTCATCTGATTCGTCCACAAGTAATAAGAATCTTCCAGATAATTCTTGATTTCTTTTCCGGATAAAGTCATCACGTAAAGCATATTTTCATACTTATACAGATTAAACATATCACTAACATACACTTCTCCTTTCATAATTTCCGCATCAAAAGAAAGAGGCGCGGTAAAAGAAATATCAGCTCCGGTTATATCAAGTTGTAGCCTATGAATCAGGTCGATAAAAGCCGACGGTCCAAAGAATGCGGGACGTGCTGAAATACTTTCCGTAAATGTACCGATCTTCTTAGAAACAAAATTCCGCACCGCTTCATACTGAGAAGCAAAATGTTTCATAAAGTCTTCGCTTACCCCATAATCTTTCGTTTCCGTCAGCATTCCCTGAATATCTTTATGCAGTATCTTACCATCTTTCAACTTCAAGGTTATATCTACATTAGAAAGCACGACACCGTTACTAGCGGGATCAATAATCAATACTGAATCTCCCGCAACATTCATTATCTTCTTACACTCACGTGCATGATCATGTCCCATCAACACGATATCAAAACCCGGAACGTTTCTCGCAACTTGTGAAGATGCATTTTCGTTATATTTCCCCGACATTTTAAATGCCTCCTGACCTGCATGAAACAAGCCAACAACTAAATCCGGATTTTCCTTTTCACGAATGATCTTCATCCACTTACGCGCCGTTTCCTCCATATCATCAAATCTCAGCCCACTCCATAGGTTTTCGGAAAGCCACGCAGGTATAGCAGGGGTAATCATTCCCAATACAACAATTTTCACGCCATCACGTTCAAGCACCTTATACGGAGTCAGATGAGTTTTTCCTGTAGACGTATCAATGATATTCGCACCCAATATCGGAAAATCACATATACGAATCCAACGATCGAATACATTACGCCCAGTTTCCACATCATGGTTTCCCATATTCCCAGCATCATATTTCATGAAATTCATCATCTCCGAACATAAATGAAGAGAAATCGTATCTATATAATTATAGTAGTATGCCGTAGGTTGTCCCTGTAGTATATCCCCATTATCTAGTAAAATCAAATTCTCTCTATATTGTTCGCGTTCTTTTTGCACAAAAGCATATATACGCGCCAAACTTCCCTCCCATTCCTGCCGAGTGATAAAATTATAAGGATAATAATTACCATGTACATCACTTGTTTGTACAATCTTTAATTTCACCAGCTTCTCCTGAGCCGCCACTGACAGCACTAAGCAAAGAAGCCAGACAAAAATACATACGTTTTTTTTCATTCTTTCTCTATATTTAGCGGATGTGAGAATACAAAACGTGCCCCTCCTATATAATCAGGGTCAATCCATATACCACCTTTCCATTTATATACAATCAATTTACATATCGACAATCCAAGACCAGTTCCTTGAGCATACTCATTCAATTTTTCAAAGCGTTCAAACACCAACTTTTGTTTCTCTTTAGGAATACCACACCCAGTATCTGTTACTGAGAAAATAGCCATCTTCTTTTTCTCATCTATGTAAAAGTCCAACGTAATCTTTCCATTCTTCGTAAATTTATCAGCATTCGACATCAGATTAATAATCACCTGTTGGATACGCTGTACATCAGTTTCCATCTGAAAAGCCTCATATCGACTATTAAACAGGAACTGATTGTCCGAAGACTGCCGGGAAAAACTTACCGAAGCCACAACTTGCTTACACAACTGCACTATATCACAATATTCCCAAGTCAAAGTTACCCGATTTGCTTCCAAGCGGGACAAGTCCAGAATATCATTAATCAAACGTAACAGCAAATCTGAGTTAGACTTAATTATTTTATAATAAGATTGACGATCTTCCTCGGTACTATCGCCCATTGATAGCACATCCGAGAATCCAACAATCGAATTTAGAGGTGTCCGAATCTCATGGCTCATATTGGCAAGAAAAGCACTCTTTAAACGATTGGATTCCTCAGCCCTATCTTTCGCTATCCGCAAATCTTTCTCCGAAGTTAATAATTCGTCCTTCAAACGTTTTGTACGAAAATAAAAAAAAAGTGAAATACACAATCCTAACACCAATATAATAAAAGCAGAACATGCCATCCATATTTGATAAGTATATTGTTGGTAAAAAGTAACAGGCTGATTGACAATCTGTACTTTTAGAGGAAGATTTTTTGGATTCAATCCCAATTCTTTCGCCTTCCGGCTGTCCAATACTGCTTTACTTCCAATGACAGTCAAATTTTGCAATGTATCTTCCGGATTATCGTCAATTCTTATACTTGCCACAGCCATATCACCTCCAACCTTTTTGTAATCCGGCAGGACTCCTCCGATAGCCCAATACCCAAGGGCCACAGAGGAAGGTGTGAAGGTAGGAATTTTTGGGGCAGCCTCCATCATAGCATATGTAGCATTTCTCATAAAATAACCTTCATTCATATCTACTCGCCAGGTTCCTACCATGATCGCGGTATTCTCCGGCAGTTGCCGTAATTCTTCAACAACCGTATAAATAGTATGTTGGCGTCCGTCCAAAAGAATTAGGTTCAACTCGGGAAATTTCTTCATCTCTTTACGCACCAACGCCTGCATAGTCACTCCACCATAAGTGTTATCCGAAATGAAAACAATATTCTTAGTTTTTGGATAAAAAGACTGAATCATCCGAATATTATCATCAATATTATATTGATAAATAAAACCTGATTTCAGTTCAGGAATATCAAGATGATCGCCAAAAAGATCAACAGATTCAGGCAACCAAGTGCTCAAAGAGGAAACTGTATCAGTTGGCAAAATCACTACATTACTACTAATCAGACTACACATTACAGGTACTTTTACTTGCATAGAGTCACGTTGTGAAAGATATGCTGCCCATGCTTCCTGACCTAAAAGAATAATTTGTGCCGGATATCTATCCCCCTGATATTTCGAAAGAATCTCAGTCATTAGTTCACTCCAAAGAGGAGATTCTGAGAAACTCTTACAGTTCATATTTTCAATGATAATATCGTGCGTTCCTCCCTGTTTTTGATATTCTTCCATATAATCCGAAATCGTTACAGAAGTTTGTTGTGACGCCGGATTATAAGAACAGATAATCAGAATAGGATTTTTGTCCTTAGAAACGGCCCGTAAATTAGCGGACTGAAATAGAAACAACACTAATATAATCAGGCATTCTATGTGTCTTACCCAAACTGACATGCTTATATAGTTTTGATGTGCAACCTTGTTATTTAATCCTGCAAATATAATAAAACTTGTTGGCTATAATAGATTTATGTGTATTTTTGTCATTCATTTATTTGCAAAAAAAAATATTTATGGAATTATTTCACAGAATGATTTCCGGATTATTAGGTATACCGGAAAAACAGATCCGTAGCACTCTCCAACTCCTGGCAGAAGGTGCAACTATCCCTTTTATCAGCCGTTATCGTAAAGAAGTTACAGGTGGACTAGATGAAGTACAAATTGAAAATATCAAAGACCAGCATGATAAATTATGCGATATAACTAAAAGAAAAGAAACAATTCTTAGTACAATCAACGAACAAGGAAAGCTAACTCCAGAACTTGAAAAACGTATCAACGGTACCTGGAATTCGACGGAATTGGAAGACATCTACCTTCCCTATAAACCCAAACGGAAAACACGTGCAGAGGTAGCCCGTCAAAAAGGTTTGGAGCCTCTTGCCATGATCATACTGTTACAGAGAGAAAACAATCTCACAGCCAAAGCTGCTACGTTCGTCAAAGGCGATGTAAAAGACATAGAAGACGCATTGAAAGGTGCTCGTGATATCATTGCAGAACAAGTAAATGAAGACGAACGAGCTCGAAATGTTATTCGTAACCAATTTAATCGTCAGGGGCAAATCACCGCCAAAGTGATAAAAGGAAAAGAGGAAGAAGCTGCTAAATATCGGGACTATTTCGACTTTTCCGAATCTTTGAAACGTTGTACTTCTCATCGTCTACTTGCCATTCGTAGAGCAGAGGCAGAAGGATTATTAAAAGTGTCTATCAATCCGGATGACAAAGAATGCATTGAACGTCTGGAACGACAATTTATTCATGGCAATAATGAATGTAGCCGCCAAGTGAACGAAGCAATTACTGATTCATATAAAAGACTACTCAAGCCCTCTATTGAAACCGAATTTGCTGCTCAGTCCAAAGAGAAAGCAGATGATGAAGCGATCCGTGTATTTACAGGAAACTTACGTCAGTTGTTATTGGCTCCTCCCTTAGGACAAAAACGAGTACTTGCTATTGATCCGGGATTTCGTACAGGATGCAAAGTGGTCTGCCTTGACGCACAGGGTAATTTATTGCATAATGAAAACATTTATCCTCATCCTCCTGTCAGCAAAACCGGAGAAGCTGCTTCCAAACTTCGTAAAATGGTAGAAGCTTATCAGATCGAAGCGATCTCAATTGGAAATGGAACAGCCAGCCGCGAAACGGAAGATTTTATCAATCAGCAAACTTTCGACCGTCAAATCCCCGTATTTGTAGTTAGTGAACAGGGAGCCTCCATCTATTCGGCATCAAAAACTGCTCGTGATGAATTCCCTGATTATGACGTAACTGTACGAGGAGCTGTTTCTATTGGTCGGCGTCTTATGGACCCTCTGGCAGAACTTGTCAAAATCGATCCCAAGTCTATTGGGGTAGGACAATATCAACATGATGTAGACCAGACAAAACTGAAAAAAGCACTTGACCAGACTGTTGAAAACTGCGTAAACTTAGTCGGTGTAAACTTGAATACAGCTAGCAATCATCTTTTGATTTATATCTCCGGTTTAGGTCCCCAATTAGCACAAAACATCGTAAATTATCGTGCTGAGAACGGAGCCTTTACCTCTCGTAAAGAGTTAATGAAAGTTCCACGAATGGGTGCAAAAGTTTTTGAGCAGTGTGCCGGTTTCCTTCGTATCCCCAATGCACAAAACCCTTTGGACAATACAGCTGTACATCCGGAAAGCTATTGTATTGTAGAACAAATGGCAAAAGACCTGAAATGTTCCGTCAGCGAGTTGATAACAAATAAAGAACTTCGACAGAAAATTAATATATCTAATTATATTACCTCTACTGTCGGTTTACCAACCTTGCAAGATATTATGCAAGAACTTGACAAACCCGGACGTGACCCGCGTCAAACAATTAAAGTTTTCGAATTTGATAAAAATGTACGGACCATTACAGACCTACGCGAAGGTATGATTCTACCTGGCATAGTAGGAAATATCACAAATTTCGGAGCATTTGTCGATATAGGAATAAAAGAGAACGGACTTGTACATCTCTCCCAATTAGCGGAACGATATATCTCTGATCCGACAGAAATCGTATCTATTCACCAACAAGTCATGGTCAAAGTCATGAATGTAGATACCGACCGAAAACGCATTCAGCTTAGCATGATCGGGGTACCGCAAGACTGATTGCTTCTCTTTTCTCTCCCCACCATATAATCAGAATAGTAAATACAATCATAAGCACTGTGCAAATGAGCGAGCCTTCAAACCCGAAGGCTCCGCCATTCAGTACATTTTCTTCCGGCAAGTACAGAGTCAGCATTGAAGTACCAAAATCATTACCACTCACTTCATAGCCTAATATCGGACCTTGTATCCAATTCCAGAAAAGATGGAGTGACAGAGAAAAGCAAAGATTACGGGTATATAAAAAAGTTGCTCCAAGAAGCATTCCCGCAAGCACCAAATTCAACATAGGTAGAAAAGCAATATTCGGATTAAAAAGGTGCATAGTAGCAAATAATAAAGAAGAGATCAAAAGAGAAAGAAACTTGTTTAGTTTTGTGTGCATCAGTCGTCCCAAAATATAGCCACGCATCATAATTTCTTCAGCTAATGCAACAAGCAGGAAAAAACAAAAAGTCCATACTAATGTTACAGGATCCCACTGAAAACCAGTTACCTCCACCAATCCAAAAACAAAAGACAAGCCAAAACCGATAACATATATCGCAAAGGCTAATAAAGCTCCATACCAGATTCCTTCACTATGACCTTTTATAGATAATCCCAAATCAGAAAAAGGACGACGCTCAAAATAAAGCAAAATCATTGCCGAAGAAAGAACAGCCAGCAGCATACAGGATTCTGCTATATTATACTTCCACATCCCTGCTTTCATCACTCCCTCCCCAACAGTTACCGCCAATCCCCAACTAATGATCGTACTATATAGTCCAAAAAATACAAAGACCCCCACCACCATTAGTAAGATACTCGCCCATGCAGGGATACGCTGAACTTCCTTTTTTTCAATGAATTCTTCCACTTCCATTTTTATAATGTGTTATCAGGTTACAAAATTAGATATAAAACATAAAATAACGTCGTATTTTATCTATTTTTGTTATATTTGTATGAATAAATCTGCATGATTATGAAAATTAGACAACTACTGATAAGTTTTTTACTGGCTACTAACGCTTTAGGAGCAGCCTCACAAGTGAGTAAAACCTATTATGTCAGCAAACCCGGCACGCTGATTTCCATGATGACTCAAGAGGAAGCAAACAGTGTAACACATCTGACACTAACAGGAAAACTGAACGCGGAAGACTTCAGACACCTGCGAGATGAATTTAATAATCTGAAAGTATTGGATATCTCTAATGCTGAAATAAAGATGTACAGCGGAAAAGCAGGAACTTATCCGGACGGAAAATTTTATATGTATATGCCAAATTTTATTCCGGCTTATGCTTTTTCAAACGTAGTAAATGGAGTAACAAAAGGAAAAGCAACTCTTGAGAAAGTTATTCTTTCTGAAAAGACCAAGAATATAGAAGACGCTGCATTCAAAGGTTGTGACAAACTGAAAATCTGTCAAATCCGAAAAAAGACAGCTCCTAACTTGTTACCGGAAGCATTAGCAGATAGCATAACCGCTATATTTGTTCCGTTAGGTAGTAGTGACGAATATCGCAATAAAAACAGATGGGAAAAATTTGCTTTCATTGAAGGAGAACCAATAGAAACGACTTTGCAAGTTGGAGCAATGGGCAAGTTGGAAGATGAAATCATCAGTGCCGGATTACAGCCGAAAGATATCAATTTTCTGACTGTTGAAGGAAAACTTGATAATGCAGACTTCAAATTAATACGTGACTATATGCCTAATTTAGTCTCTATTGATATTTCCAATACCAATGTTACCGCAATTCCGGATTTTACTTTCTCACAAAAAAAATACCTGTTAAGGGTTAAGTTACCACATAACCTCAAATCTATCGGGCAACGGGTATTCAGTAATTGCGGACGTCTTTGCGGTACACTAGAGCTACCGGCTAGTGTAACAGCTATTGAGTATGGAGCATTCATGGGATGCGACAATCTCCGTCACGTTGTAGCTACAGGAAATAAAATTACGACATTAGGTGACGATTTGTTTGGAGCAAATGCCCCCAGCAAACTGATTTACAAGAAATAACTCCAGAATACAACTCGGGCTGAAAGCCAAACTAAACAACCACTCGGATTGCAATTAGTTAAGCTTTCAGCCCGTTTTTATTTATAGGCAATTCTATCAATCACCGTACATCTTCGCTCTCAATTCTTTGATATGATCAGAAGTGATATATTCATCATATTCCATCATCTTATCAATAATACCATTCGGAGTCAATTCAATGATACGGTTCGCAACCGTTTGAATAAATTCGTGGTCATGAGATGAAAAAAGGATATTTCCCTTATATGATTTCAGGTTATTATTAAATGCCTGAATAGATTCCAAATCCAAGTGATTGGTCGGAGTATCCAGAATCAAACAATTCGCATTCCGAAGTTGCATACGTGCAATCATACAACGCATCTTCTCACCACCGGAAAGTACACTTGCCTTTTTCAATACTTCTTCACCTGAAAACAACATACGTCCCAAGAAACTCTTCATATATACCTCGTTACCTTCACCAAACTGGCTCAACCAGTCTACCAAATTCAGATCAGTATCAAAGAAACTAGTATTATCCACAGGCAAATAAGCCGTTGTAATAGTCACCCCCCAATTGAAGTGTCCGGCATCCTGCTTCATATTTCCATTAATGATTTCGAAAAATGCTGTCATCGCACGCGGATTACGTGAAAGGAATACAATCTTATCTCCCTTTTCCACGTTAAAGTTTACGTCATTGAACAATACAACACCTTCTTCTGTTTTTTTGCTCAGCCCCGATACTTCCAGAATTTGATTACCCGGTTCGCGTTCAGGTGTAAAAATGATACCCGGATACTTACGTGAAGAAGGTTTAATTTCTTCCACATTTAGTTTTTCCAACATCTTCTTACGACTTGTAGTCTGCTTACTCTTCGCTACATTAGCACTGAATCGACGAATAAACTCTTCCAACTCTTTCTTCTTCTCTTCCGCCTTTGCCTTCTGATTCTGTTGCTGACGAAGAGCCAACTGACTGGATTCATACCAGAAACTATAGTTACCTGCAAATAGATTAATCTTTCCATAATCAATATCCACAGTATGTGTACAAACAGAGTCAAGGAAGTGACGATCATGGCTCACAACCAGTACCGTATGCTCGAAATTTGAAAGATACTCTTCCAACCAGGTTACCGTTTCCATATCCAGATCATTGGTAGGCTCATCCAATAACAGGTTATCCGGGTTACCATACAATGCCTGTGCCAACATCACACGCACCTTTTCTTTACCACTCAGTTCACCCATCAATGCATAGTGTTTATCCTCCTTCACACCCAACCCACTCAACAACATGGCAGCGTCACTCTCCGCATTCCATCCATCAAGTTCAGCAAATCTTTCTTCCAGTTCAGATACCTTCAATCCATCCTCATCTGTAAAGTCTTCTTTGGCATACAACACTTCACGTTGTTTCATGATATCCCACAAAACAGTATGCCCCATCATTACGGTTTCCATTACTGTAAAAGCATCCCACTTAAAGTGGTCCTGACTCAAAACTGAGAGTCGTTCTCCCGGTCCCAATGCAATCGTACCGGTTGTAGGATCCAAATCTCCATAAATCGCACGAAGAAATGTAGACTTTCCTGCACCGTTAGCACCGATAATACCATAGCAGTTACCACTCGTAAACTTCAAGTTTACATCATTAAACAACACCCTTTTACCAAACTGTACCGAAACGTTTGAAACTGTAATCATCTTCTATTATTTACTATTTTACTAGTTACTATTGACTTTTTGAGTGTGCAAAGGTAGACATTTAAAATGAATAATGAACTATTAGAAATGTGTCAATCTGACATAAATGTATTACCTTTGCAGCGTTTTTTGGCAAAACCGCCATATTGGCAAAGTTTTTGCTCGGTATTTTGATATTATGAACAAAAAATAGATTAAGATATGGACCCTAAAGAAAAAAAAGTAAAAGAAGAAGAACTGAACGTTGAAGAAACTCAGAATACAGCGGATCAACCGCAGAATGAACAAGCGGAAGATACAACTCCTCTGACTCCGGAAGAAAAGTTAGAGAAAGAACTCGATGAAGCTAATGCTACCATCGAAGAACAGAAAGACAAATATCTGCGTCTCTCTGCTGAGTTCGATAACTATCGTAAACGTACAATAAAGGAAAAAGCAGAACTTATACTGAACGGTGGCGAAAAAAGTATCAGCAGTATTTTACCTGTAATTGACGACTTCGAACGTGCAATTAAGACTATGGAAACAGCTAAAGATGTCAATGCTGTTAAAGAGGGTGTCGAACTAATCTACAACAAATTCATGGCAGTTCTGGGACAAAACGGAGTAAAAGTAATCGAGACTATCAACCAACCATTGGATACCGATTATCATGAAGCAATCGCCGTTATCCCTGCACCTACTAAGGAACAAAAAGGAAAAATCCTGGATTGTGTACAAACCGGATATACATTAAATGACAAAGTAATCCGCCATGCAAAAGTGGTAGTCGGAGAATAGTTATTTAATGAACGATGGATAATGAATAATGATTGGCTGAAAACAAAATAAAGATGGCAGAAAAAAGAGATTATTATGAAGTGCTGGAAGTATCGAAGACAGCCACAGTAGAAGAAATAAAAAAAGCTTACCGCAAGAAAGCAATCCAATATCACCCGGATAAAAATCCGGGTGATAAAACGGCGGAAGAGAAATTTAAAGAGGCCGCCGAAGCATATGATGTATTAAGCAATCCGGATAAACGTTCGCGTTATGATCAGTTCGGACACGCGGGAGTAAGCGGCGCGGCAGGCAATGGTGGGCCATTCGGAGGTTTCGGTGGCGAAGGTATGTCTATGGATGACATCTTCTCCATGTTTGGTGATATCTTCGGAGGTCGTGGCAGTGGATTTGGCGGAGGCTTTGGTGGTTTCAGTGGATTTGGCGGTGGTGGTAGCACACAGCAAAGACGCTATCGCGGTAGCGATCTTCGTGTAAAGGTGAAACTGACTTTAAAAGAAATCTCAACAGGAGTAGAAAAGAAATTCAAACTCAAAAAATATGTCCCATGTAATCACTGTCATGGTACAGGTGCCGAAAATGACGGAGACACAGAAACTTGTCCGACTTGTAAAGGCAGTGGTACAGTAATCCGTAACCAGCAGACTATCTTAGGGACCATGCAAACTCGTGCTACTTGCCCAACTTGCAATGGTGAAGGTAAAATCATCAAGAACAAGTGTAACGAGTGTGGAGGAGACGGAGTTATTTATGGCGAAGAAGTAGTAACCGTACAGATTCCTGCCGGAGTAGCAGATGGTATGCAGCTTTCCATGAGTGGAAAAGGAAATGCCGGAAAGCACAACGGTGTACCGGGAGACTTACTAATTCTTGTGGAAGAAGAAGCACATCCGGACTTGATTCGTGACGATAATGATTTGATCTATAATCTATTATTAAGCTTTCCAACAGCCGCACTAGGTGGTGCAGTAGAAATTCCTACAATTGACGGAAAAGTAAAAGTAAAAATCGATTCAGGTACACAACCTGGAAAGGTTCTTCGCTTACGTGGCAAAGGGCTTCCAAATGTCAATGGTTACGGAACAGGAGATTTATTGGTAAACATCAGCATTTATGTACCGGAAGCTCTGAACAAAGAAGAAAAGAGTATGCTTGAAAAAATGGACGATTCCGATAATTTTAAGCCTAGTACTTCCGTAAAAGAGAAAATATTTAAGAAATTCAAGAGTTTCTTCGATTAAAGATTTTATACTAATTCTTTCAGACCGAAAGCTTTATATGAGATAGGCTGTCTTGCAATAAATTGTAAAACAGCCTATTTTTTTAAGTATAAAATAAAATAAAAACCTTACCTTTGTTTTTAGCTATCAAACTAAACTGCTATACATTATGAAATTACACATTATTTGTACTTTACTGTCATTCTGGGCAGTAACAACAGTAGCCAATCCGCCAAGTAACCACAGCATTCGCTTTTATTCCTCACGAGAGATGTCTGGTGGTAAAATCGCTATTCACGACATTAACCCCAAAATGCCTACAGATTGGAATGGCTATAATTATGTGATCATCGAAATGAAAGTATCAACCTCGCAACGCTTTTACATGGGATTTACCACTTCACATGGTTACGATGAAGTGCGTGTTCATTCTTATACTCCCGGACAATGGAATCGTCTAGCTATTCCCATACGTTTTTTTAGCGAACCCCCGGCTTCTGCGGTTGATATGGCTGCCACTTACAATCAGCCACGTTACACAGGTTGGATAAATATTGGCGGCAATGTAGGCCCTATGACAGGAGTTGATTCAATTGGAGCACGTATGCGAGCACCGATTGGCGATCAAACTTTCGAAATTCGTAACATTGAACTTGCTGTCAATGATCCGGGTGATACCTATTGGGGAGAAATACCTGCACTAGATGAATTCGGACAATCCAACTTAGTCGATTATCCGGATAAGATACACTCTTTGAATCAACTTCAAAAAGCATGGCGTGCTGAGAAACAAGAAAAAGTATCAGCAGAAAAACTTTACGGTTACTCTAAATACGGCGGTTATAAAGCTCATCGTATCAAAGGTACCGGATTTTTCCGTACCGAATGTATTGACGGACGTTGGTGGTTCATCGATCCTGAAGGATATCTGTTTCTTTCGGTAGGCGTCGACTGTGTATACAATTCAGGAGGAGGTTCGGTACGTAATGTTGAACATCGCGAAAAAATGCTAAAACAACTCCCACCTGAAAAATTCATTCACAAGACTGATTCACGCAATGGTACCATAGCATACTATGATGCTTGGAATCTCGAACGGCGTTATGGTGAAGATAATTTCACTAAAGCTGCCGAAACCACAATTAAACGCATGGACAAATGGGGGGTGAATACAATTGGTAACTGGTCCGACAAACGTTTAGAGCAACTGAATCGAAAAGCTTTTATGTGCACACTCTATCCTGCCGGCGCTGATGCTTCTCTTATGGGTTTAGGTAATATTTATGAAGAGAACTTTCGTGAAAAGTTAGAACATTCAATGCGCCATACCATTGACCCTAATCGCGATAATCCATGGCTGATAGGTTATTTTATGGGGAACGAACCTGTTTGGATAGGACAAGAGCAGCGTGTATGTAAACTGATCATCGATGGTCCTGAAAGAGGAATTAAAACTGCTTTAATAAAATACCTAACTCAAAATGGCGATACCCCTGAAACACGTAAAGCATTCGTATATGATACATTCCGCCGGTATATTGAAGAATTGAAAGCGATGCAAATGAAACTTGACCCCAATCATCTCAATCTCGGTTACCGCTTTGGAGATATACATGCTGTAAATGGTAAACTATTGGATATTTGTAGTAAGGTATTTGATGTCATCAGTTTCAACTGCTATGCACTTGCACCTGATAATAAAATGATGGACCGCGTATTAGCAGAGTCCGGCCGCCCAATGATCATTGGTGAATTTCATTTTGGTACGGTTGATCGTGGACAAGGACAATCTCTCTGGCAAGTTGATTCACAAAAAGAACGTGGAATGGCATATCGTTATTATGTAGAGAATGGATATGCCCACCCGGGACTTATTGGCACCGCCTATTTCACATGGTATGATCAGGATATATTAGGACGTATGGATGGTGAAAATTATAACTGTGGTTGCATAGACGTCACTGACCGTCCATATAAAGAGCAAACTAAAGCAATGATGGATTCAGCTAAAAGACTTTATGCGGTCCACTCAGGCAAAGAATTACCTTATTCAGAAAAGCCAGTTCGCCCACGTGGTCACGACCACGGTCCTGACGAGTGGTAAACAGCTAATCAACCATTAAACATACAAATACCATGAAAAAGATTTTTCTGCTATTTATTATGACAGTTACAACGATGCTATGTACTTGCAATGCCAAGTCATTCACTATTCATCGAGGTATAAATATCAGTCATTGGTTGTCACAGAGCGATAGCCGAGGTGAAGAACGTATAAAGTGGTTTACACGCGACGATGTAAAATTCTTGGCAGAGTCCGGGTTCGATCATCTGAGAATTCCCATCGATGAAGAGCAAATGTTCAACGAAGATTTAACTCCTGACACAGAAGCTTTCGGACTTTTACATAAAGCATTAGGATGGTGCAAAGAGTTTGACTTGCGTGCTGTAGTCGATCTGCATATCATTCGAACCCATCATTTTAACGCACAAGACAAACCACTATTCACAGAAAAGAAAGCACAAGAACGATTCTATGAATGTTGGCGCAAAATATCTGCTGAGTTAGCAAAATATCCTCGTTCGATGGTAGCATACGAACTTATGAATGAACCTGTGGCAGATGATCCGGAGGCATGGAATACTATAGTCAATCATTGTTTGGCTGTTGTAAGAGAATTAGAACCCAAACGCACCATCATCATCGGTTCAAACCGTTGGCAGTCATTTGACACAGTAAAACAACTACGTGTTCCTAAGGATGATAAAAATATTATTATTAGTTTTCATTTCTACAATCCGTTCATGTTTACCCACTATCGTGCATCATGGACAGACATGAAAGATCTTCCATGCACTATACATTATCCCGGTAATCTTATATCCGATAATGATTTTGCAGCAATGGAACAATCCATGAAAAACCGTTATGGCTATGCAGCCGGCAAAAATGGCTACAATGACATCAACACTTTGGAGAGTCAAATCAAACAAGCCTTTGATGCAGCAACCCAGCTTGGTAAGAAAGCCTATCTTGGAGAGTTTGGCGCTATCCATGGAGCACCCGAAAAAGATCGTATACAATGGTATAAAGACATCGTATCCATCTGCGAAAAATATGGTATCGGATACGCCAATTGGGACTACAAAGGAGGATTTGGAATTATCCGAAACAACGAGAAACAACAACAGATGATTGATGTGCTGACAGGAAAATGATTTTTCAAAACATCAATAGCCGGAATTATGTTTCATACTTGTCATCAACCGTATTTTCTCAGGAATAGGAAATACGGTTGTATAGCCGTTCTCTTCATCCGATATATCCAAAGTTACCTCCCATGACAGATATTCCAAAACTATACCATTATCCAGGCGAACTACATTTCCTTTCAAATCATAGACAATTCCTGCAAAATAACAAAAGTCAAAACGAGGATCCAGTTTTTCAGGTTTCCTATGGCATATCCTACAGTTACCAATGAGTCTATAGGAAGAATCTTTTTTTCTTGCGCATATATGTTTTCATTTAAAAGGAATCCTAAAAACAATCATAGTAGTAGCCTACTGCGTTTTGCCATAATAAACAGTTTTTAAGATGTTATATCAATATAACAAAAAATGTATCAGGTTGTCCTAATATGCGTTTTTTTAACAATCTGATTCACATAAATTCTTTATATTTGCAAAACACCCAATCTTTTTTAACTATGACACGAAAACTTCTACTTACAATTATCGCAATGACTTTCAATACGCTGCTATCTGCCGCAAATCAACATAAGACTACCGAACCAATAGCATATCTGGATTTATCATATATGTGGAATTACTCACCGGACAGCCAAACACAAGTAAACGAGATATGGGATATACTACACTGTGTTGCAACTTTACAGGGTGTTGTCAATCGCAATGCACCGCACATTTACATCAATTACGTGAAAAATGAATTCATGGAAGTTGATCGATATTGGTGGGACCTATATAGACAAAAAGGTAAATGGCTTAACAGACGTGATACAGTGTACTACAATGACATTGTTAAGCTTACCGAGGATTATAAAGAGAAAATTCGTGGTGCTGTAGTTTATGATACAAATGTTGCTTCCACATCGTGTGTAGCCTCGGCTGTAGCTGGAATAGAGGACCTCATAGCTATTCGCTATGATACTTCGGAAGGAAGTTTATACCACCGCCTAATTATGAATGGTCCCAAAATGGAAGTCAAGGTGTGGCTTATAAATCGTGACGGTACATCTATGTTCACAGGACGAGGGCAAATTCCTCAAACTGACCGTCCATCAACCGGATCCACAAAAAACGATCCATATATTTGGTTTATAAGCAATTATATGAAACGTAATCGTTGTAGCGGTGAATATGGAGCTTACTATCTGGATCAATACTGGAAACAAAGCCCCCAATCAGCGCCCATGAATGCTCACTGCCTTACCAATCATGACTTTTTTGTCAGCCACCGCGCATTCTTTTTCGATCTCTCCCCATGGTCTGATGAATCAGCAACAGATGAAAAAGCACAACCTGTCGGTAGTGACTTCTCCACTCTCACCGAAATGCTTAGTGAAGCCTACCGCATAAATCGTGGCAAGAAGATATGTCATATAGGTGGTTTTCCCGCTTGGGCATATAAATATACCCGTCATGCAGGAGGTTCACATGAGGATGTAGATACAGAATGGGAATTCAGCCGTATCATAAGTGCCTACAATACCTTTAAAGACGCTGACGCTATTGGTTATGGAGCTTTGGCAAACGCCTCATTCTGGCAACATTATCCTACGGCAAAACAATATCCACAAAAGTGGATCACAGATGAAGAATTACAACATCTTGGTTATCTGGATGATAAAGGTCATGTACGCATTGAAGGACGTAAATTCATTATCTTCTATGTCGGTGATTATGACTCTTCAGCATGGATTACAAGCGTACTGCCTCACCTATGGAAAGACCCCGAACGTGGGAAATTACCTCTAATGTGGTGCATAAGCCCTGTCCTCGAACGTCGTGTACCAATGGTAATGGATTATATACGTCGCACAGCTTCACCAAACGATTATTTTGCAGCGGCTGACAACGGCGCAGGTTATCTCATGCCGGGTATGTTGCAAGCACCACGGAAATTATCAGGTTTACCCGACGGTTTGAATGCTTGGGCAAAACACTGCCGTCCTTATTATAAGAAATGGGGACTGACAATAACCGGATTCGTCATCGACGGTCAAGCACCTGGTCTGACAGACAAAGGATTAGAATGTTATGCATCATTTAGCCCCAACGGAATAGTACCACAAAAAACTCCACGCACACGACTTTTCGGTAATATGCCCATACTACGTGCAGGTTCGGATTTAGTTCAGACACCTGAGCAAAATGCTGACTTCATCGTGCAGGATATGCAACACAGCCCTATTCCCTTCGGATGGTATCGTGATATACTCAAATCACCTTCTTGGCATAAACAAATGATGAATAAAATTGCAGAAATTGATCCTTCTATAGAGTTGCTTGATGCTCCCACATTTTTTGAATTATATCGCCGATGGTTACGCGAACATCCGGAAGCAGCTAATGGAAAGATTGAATAATCAAAACATCACATTATAAATTGCCAATCAGAACCCATTCATCTCAATCAATCAGAATATTCTTCTATTCTTGGTGAGATTGAAACATCTCTGAAAAATGTAGGTTTTATCCACACTTTCAAAGAATTATCAGATTTACCAGTTTACAATTTTATCTACAATTTGTTGCTGTTCACTTGCCGTACGACGGAGATAAATACGAGTTGTTTCTATACTTTCATGTCCCATTAAGTCGGCAAGTAAAGCTATATCATTAAAACGCTCCAAGAAGTTCTTTGCAAAACGGTGACGAAAAGAGTGTGGATAAACGACTTTAGGATTTAGATTATATTTCATAGCAAAATGTTTCAATTGTTGTGCAATTCCACGAGTTGTTAAACGTTCTCCGAAGCGATTCACAAACAAGTATCCAGATTGAACCTGCTTCTCTGCAATCCATTTAATAGCTTCTACTCGCAGACCTTTAGGAATATAGATTCTACGTATCTTACCACCTTTTGTGTACATATCCAAGTAACCAGCCAATACATGTTCTACTTTGATTTGTTGTAGTTCACTAACACGTGCCCCAGTTGCAGCCATAAACCACACAATGAAATACCATCCATCATACCCATCTGCCTTTAATTTTGATTTTAAGAATTTATAATCAGCATCGCTAATTACATTCTCCAGAAAATTTCTTTGCTGTACCTTTACAAATTTAAGTTTCAGCTTTTCTTGTTTAATAAATTCCAGGTACTTATTTATAGCTTGTAAGCGAAGATTAACTGTTTGCAACTTAAAATTTTCAATCAAGAAGCATTTATAGGCCAGAAGGTTCTCTTTATTTACATCTCCATAATTTTCCAAGAAATGATTTACTGTCCAAACATAAGAGCTGACAGTATTCTTTGCCAAGTCTGACTTAGCTAGAAATGATTCAAATTTTGTTACCACAATTTTTAATTTATTAATGAATATGGCAACAAGATAGTAAAAACGGTCTAATCCCGATTATAAAAAAAGACCTAAGAATGAAGTATTTTACAGATTATTATCAATCGGAAATCGGAAGTATAGCCCTACGCTAAATTGATCGTAAATAGATTATGATTATAGAACAATTCTCTGATTTAGAAACGCTTATTTAGTCAACAATCATCTAAATTTGAAAATACGGATTTCTTATTGTAATTTATCTTCTCTTCCTAAATCAATTGCTCTCTTTTAGAGAGTTTCCATGATAGAAAAATTGTCTTTTTATAGCTACTTTATTTCTATCCGTTCATACAACAAAATGGTGACGCTATCCAGATCATATAGTGACGTTATAATATAATTATACCGTTACTATACTTATAGAATAGCGTCACTATATTTTAAGTATCCTAAATCGGATTAGTATCAAATAAAGATTTTCAGTGTCTTAAGATATCCGATTAAAAGAAAATTAAGGAGCAATCGAGATAAGTCATTAATTTCCAGACACATATAATAAAATAGCACTTATAACTATGTTTTGGGGAGTATATAAAGAGGAAATAAATTAATTATAAAGATAAAAATAAATAATATTAATTATTTACCTATATACAAATAATATATCAGAGTAAAAAAACGTCATAAGTGTCATAACTTTGAATTTGAATATTAAAAAAAGACCATATATTCGAGTTCAATTGACCGTAAAATTGAACCAAATTAAGCGGTCTATTTGGTTCAAATTACCGTATCTTTATGGAGAAATGACCGCATCTTTATACCCAAAGAAGCGGTCATTTTTCTATATTTACTATTACTCAACTTAGTTCTTTAAAACTGAGCTAAAACGGATAGGTCATTACCCAAACAGTTCATTCAGAAGTGCCGCTAACCTGTATCCGGCTTTCAAGACCTGCTTTTCAGCAAGACCATGAGAGAAATTAATGAAATCGCGCGATTCTTCATACGAAAGTTTCTGACCGGGTTTGGTCCAGTCATAAATTACATTACAGTTACGGGCATTATCTGTCAGCCAATCACGTGGTGTACCTTTACCTATTTCACGCTTTTCTTTTTTCGAACAACGGTCGAGCTGGTGTTGATATTCCACATAATACCATTTGTTACTCAATGAAAGTGCCCACTCATCCCAATAATTATGCAAGCCATACTCTTTGTCATTAAGTGTAAATTTGAAATTCTTATACCATGGGAACTTCACATGTCCCGGGCAATGCATATCACCTACCAAATGTACAATAAATCGGATTGAAACTGTGATAGTCGAATCGTTTTGATTGCGGTAATCCTTCATCTTGGCAATGCATTCCTCCAAAAAAGACATGGCATCACCTTTGGGATTCGGGACATAATTGCCATCAGCATCAACACTGTTAGTATGCCATGATGTAGTGTGTTTATAAGCGGGCGTATGCCGAATCTGGTCCATCCAGGACGCATAATAGACGATTGAATGCCCTCCAAGATGTTTTTCGATGTTTTTCTTCGCTTTTGGCGTTAAGTTACACTCGGCAATGTATGCGATTGCGTCATGCCCTACTTTACCCCAACCAAACGCTGTACTGCACCAACAACAAAGTACAGCAATCAATAAACAAGTTGCTAATTTTTTCATTTCATAGTAGTTTTATTATTAATCATACTACAAATTAAAATAATATAATCGAAATTAGCAATAAAAAGAAAGAATAAAATACTTTTAGTTTATAATAACGATCCAAATTCTAATTAAAGATTCAGCCGCCTTAATTGTTTTCATTTATAAAAATATACTCCTCTCTTACTTCCAGTTCTATACCGACCTGACTATCGGTAAATATGTGAATTATCTCTATATACCAACTACCTCCACAAATACAAAATAGATTTTTTAAAAGACTTTAGAGTTTGAGTATATATATTTTTACCAGCCCCTTCTATGTAAAAAATAATCATTTATAAAAGCCAAATTTTGAGTATATATACAAATAAGGCGGTCAATTGACCGCCTTATTCCATTTGAAAATATATGATTAACTTATTCAATCATCATAAAAGAAATCACAACAACCTATTCTTTTATACACCAAATATAAATTATATAATTACTCTTTAAATACAGCATCTTATTATGCATTAAAATACTCCAACAATGAAGGAAATTACCTTTTTATCCCTACTATTTTTATTCTTTTCAAACAATAAATAATAATTATGATATGGATTCAAAGGTATAACTCCTTTAACCTCGGATGTATCTTATCTTTTTCTGAAAGTATCACTTTACTAGTAGGAATATGCCAATCTATATTCAAATCTGGATCATTCCAAGCAATCGCTCCTTCATTTTCTGGTGAATAAAAATTATCGCATTTATATTGAAAAATAACATCTTCACTTAATACGACAAATCCATGTGCAAACCCCTTTGATATAAAGAACTGACGATGATTCTCCCCAGTCAATTCTACTGAGACATATTGTCCAAAAGTTGGAGAACCTTTTCGAATATCTACAGCTACATCAAGTACTGCACCATTTATTACACGAACCAATTTACTTTGCGCAAAAGGGTGTTTCTGGAAATGGAGTCCTCTTAAAACTCCGTAACACGATCTACTTTCATTATCTTGAACAAATGTTGTTTTGCAAACTTTCTCTTCAAATTCTCTTTGAGAAAAAGACTCGAAAAAATAGCCACGTGCATCTTTAAAGATACGTGGCTCAAGAATTACTGCCCCTTCTATAGCAGTCTTAATAACTTCCATTTTCTTATTTGCTTTTTTTCTTTTTCACTTTACACCACCATAAATTAAGTCCAATCCATGCCAAAATATCCCCAACTAACATTAATGTATTATCTACATAAGGCATCAATAATATATTTACTCCACTAAATACACATGAGATTAGAAGAATCAAAAGCATTGCTTGTCGTACTGTAAATCCCATAGCCAAGAATTGATGATGGATGTGATTCTTATCTGGTTCAAACGGGCTTTTACTATTACAAATGCGAACTATAATAACACGAACGACATCGAAAGCAGGAACGATAAGGGTACTGAATGCTATCACAAAAGCCCCTTGAGTCACAGGAATGAACTCAGTATTCTGACTGTATTTAATAGCAAGAAAACTCAATATATATCCCAATGTCAAACTGCCAGTATCGCCCATAAAAATTTTTCGAGCATGTTCCGCACTACCAAATACATTATAATAAAAGAAAGGAACAAGTACACCGATAGTGCTGAAAGCAAGCATACTATAAATCCATAAACCTTTCTCCATAAACAAGAATCCAAAAACTAATAACGAAACACTACTTAATCCAGATGCAAGACCATCTATCCCATCTATTAAATTGATTGCATTCGTTATGAAAACAACAGTTAATATTGTAAAAGGAATTCCTACCCAATGAGGTAATGACCCAATACCAAATAAACCATATAAATCATTCACCCAAAGACCTGCAATTGGAAAAAAGCTAGCACATATAATTTGAATCACAAATTTCTGACGATATCGAACCCCTACCAAATCATCAGCAATGCCAGTTAAATACAATAAAACCATTCCGCACACTAATATCAGAAATTCTGGTAAGACATAGGATGCCGGTAAACTAGATATACCATAACCCGTCAAAGTACGAATTACGAGAACAGAACAACAAGATAATAATATCGTTGGAAAAAATGAAACTCCACCTAAGCGAGGAACAGCACGTTTGTGTACTTTCCGATCATCTGGAATATCAAATAGTTTTTTACGGAATGATATTAATAAGATACGTGGAATAATAAGCCAAGCAACATAGGCTGAAATAACAAAGGCTATTAAAATAAACAGAATATTCATTTTTTATTAGATATTTTTTGTCAATACAAACTCTCATATTGCGAAGCTATCGTTTTCCATTTATATCTTCTACACGCAATATCGTACATTATTCTTCCACATTCATGAACCTCATTTGTTGAACCAGTAATCATACTATTAAGCTCATCAGCATTTGCAAAATAATAAGCCTCATTTTCTGTTGTTTCACGATTATAAGAGCAATCAAACGCCAAAATAGGCTTTGCGAAAAACATAGCTTCAACCAAAGAGGGATTAGTACCACCAGCACTATGTCCATGTATGTACAATTCACAATTACTACGTAAAACATTCAATATTAGTAAGTCATAAATAGGTGACGCTAAAGTCATGTTATCATATTTACCATATTTTTCTAGTAACTCCTTACCGTAATTACTATTATTCCAGTTTCCAACAAATACTAATCTCTTATCGGTTCTAGAGTAAGCCTCAAGAATCAAATGGACATTATTCTCTGGTTCAATTCGACACAAAGCAAAGCTATACCTTGTAGAACTGAGATTAAACTTACTTAGTATTTTATCATCTTCATTCTGGGTATCGCATATCACATGATCTCCACCATAAGCAATCAATTCAGACTTCACCCCATATTCTGTCCAAACATAATCTTGAATCGCTTTATTATCAGCTATGATAACATCCGCATGACGTACAGCTATACTTTCTGAAAATTTCAAGAAACGTCGAATCCATTTGCTCCATTTATCACGTTTGTGCTCCAGACCATCGATATTTACTATGATTTTTTTACGACTTGCAATTCGAATAAGAGGTAATATCATGCAACCAGATACACCTAATATTAATAATACATCCGCTTTCCCTATTGCTTTAAAAATTGAGATGATATCGTATAATATACTTTGAGTACCATTAGCTTTGAGAGCTATATATTTCAGTTTTGCACCTTTATATTCACTCTGTTTATTTGAATAACTTTTTGCACTACAATATACTGTATACTCAACACTATCAGAACAATTTTCGCCTATTATATTCTCTACCAAAGTCTCAAATCCTCCGTAATTAGCAGGTACACCAACCGTTCCAATTACAGTTACTTTTTTATTCATTCAATATTATTTTATATCCTTTTAAAGTTGCTTCTGCTGTATTTTCCCACTTAAAATTTTCACAAATATGCTTCTCAAAAGAAATATCATAAGGAGTTTCAAAAGCTTGTATAATAGCATTCCTTATCGAATCTAGATTATCTGGTTCGCAATAAAAGGCATAATCTTTAAAGTAATCAAAGGTATCTCCTTTTTAGTTACAACTATATTAGTTTTCATCACTCCAGCCTCTAATGAAGAAAGTCCAGGCGTTTCCATCCAGGATGCCAATACATGAACTTTTGCTACTTTATAAAATTGAGGTAATTGTTCATGTTCTATTTGGCCTAAGAAAAAAACATTATCCCCCGATATTTTCTTACATTTTTCATAATACTTTTTAAAATTCGCTCCAGCCTGACCTATAAATACAAATTTATAAGGAAGACCTTTTATAGCTTTTATTACATTCAATTGATTTTTACGTCCTTCTATTCTAGATACGCACAAAACACAATCTTTAAAACGATTTATATCATTATTTACTGCAACCGAATTATAGTCAAATTTATCAATATCAACAGCATTAGGAACCGATATATAATTACATTTTTTTATATTAAAATCAAAAATAACTCTTTCCATTTCTGATTCAGAGTTTGGTAAAAACACATCTACCATTCGAATTATTTTTTGTTGCAATTTTTTATGACCATGTAGCAAATACAATAGAGTACCTTTACTAAACTCTTGATTCAATACAGCTCTAGCCAACACTTTCAAATATTCTATTTGAGTTATTGATAAGAATTTATTTATAAATTGTAAAAATCCACCACGAGCCTTCTTCTCATACTCAGTATAAGGACCATAAATTGTCGATAAAGCTACTTTTTTCCCGTATTTTTTTGCATTTTCAACCTGCAAATACAAATCTTGAGGCCTCATTAGGTTAAAAACATGTATAATATCATAACCAGATACATCAGGTTGCAGTTCAATACTAACATCTACAGATACCCCTAGTTTCTCTAAAAATTCTCTTGTTTTTAAAACTTGTGTTGTATCTCCTCCAGGAGCAGTAAATAGAGTTTTACGTGATTGAAATAATACTTTCATAATTATATATTAATATGAGAATTTAATAAATCCAACATTTCTTTTCTACGCTCTGACAAGATACTATTTACTGACTCCCAATTAATATTCATCTGCAATTGATTATAGAAATCTTCTGTAGTTGAATAAATCCGATCTTCCAATCGAAATATCTTTAACAAAGTAAAAATTCGATCATTCATGCTTTGAAATTCTCCGCATAAAGGAATTACTAAAAACGAGACATTAAATATTATAGAAAAGACTGTACCATGAAAAGAATTTGTGATAACAAATTTGGCCGAACTAACCAATGATAGAAATTCTTCGATAGATGGAGTAATAGCATCATATGTAGCCTTTTGTCCTTGACTAGCTATATATTTTATATTCCAATCATATTTTAATGAAAAATTATATATTTCATCAAAAGAAATAGCACACTGATTACCTAGCAAATAGCATAGTAACATATTACTAGGATATGATATATCTAATGCCAAACTTTTCCATTGATTAGTAGTTAATAATAAAGTAGGATCAAGAGCCAGTAAAGGAGACTTAACCAAACATTTCTCACAAATTGGAATTCCAGATGTTTCCCTCACTGTAACCAACGAAAAGCGTTTCAGTAACGGAGTAATAAATTTACAAAAATCAGTTGAAATATCATTTAAAGAAAAAGAAGCAGCATATGACATCCGTTTTATACTTTCTGAACCAAAATTAAGAAAATAAACATTTGCCCAATTTTTTAATTTATAAAACGATTTTGATGGAAAATGCCATACCTGATCACTACCAACTATATATACATCAGCTAAAGGAGGATCCGTTTTTAGTTCTTCATATGTGGTATATAATTTAGAAAAGTTTAAATATCGATCACGAAACATTGAAAAGTTGCGTAAATCATTTTCTGCAAATTCATTTTTTCGATTAATAATTTTCTTTATACTACATCGCAATAGTAATATATCTTTTAAAATATGTATTCTCGCTTTCAATGAATGGTCTACATCACTTCTTCTATCATACTTTATTATAAAAGGCTCATGTCCCATTTCTCTCAACACCATCTGCAAGCCATATGCTTGTAACAACTGCCCATAATTATCATCAGTCCACCAAAATGTAACGACTCCAATCCTCATTTACAATATTTATTAATGTATTATTATTAAGAAAATGTTTATCTATCCCCAATTACCGTTACTATAAAATGTAAAGACATGACTGCTAACAACCTTAATTTGACACTAATTAAGGATAGAATAATAGTTATACTAACGACTATTTCATATACAAAGCACCTGTTATGAAAAATGATATACTATCATAAAATTTGATATAAAATTTATTATAGAATAGAATGGATATTTTTTAGCACAATCCTTTTAATCTATCTGTTTTAGGAAGAACAGGAAGAGTCGGTTTTATAGTATGTAGCACATACATCAAAAAAGGAAATATAATAGCATAAGCTCCTCTAAAAAATAAATCAAAAACTAAAGGAATTGCTATATATATACTAAAATAAACAAGATAAATATATTTAAAATCTAAGTTACACTTACGATATTTTAAACCTTTTCTGAATAAACTCCAAATTGCCCCAAGATAACAAAATAGACCAACTAAACCATATTTCAGAATTAAGTGGTTCACAAAAACATGAGGATGATAATATTTACCACTCGATAACTCAAATTCTTGATATGATTTTAAATCCAAATCATAACTAAATGGTAACGGATACGAATCAAAAGTAAAATACCCACATAATCCTCTTCCCATAACAAGTTCCCATGGATTTTCTTTCAATTGATCAAATATATTCAAAAACTCAAAAAATCTTACTAATCCAGAATCTGACACACCGACATCATCTCCCCCAAATGTAAAATCCTCTAATTTCCACAAAAAAAAGTCATATAGTCTTTCATTTAATAATGCCATTATAAAGAATAAAAATAATACTGCAATAACGCTTTTTATAATGTTAAAGAATAAATTTTTAGTAACTCCAGCAAGGATAACATACAAAACAAAACAACAAATAAACATAGCTATATGTGTTCGGCTAGGAGTAAGTATAGACATAAAAAAGATAGGGACTAAAAACACATTAAAAACAAATCGATTTCTAAGTGAAATTAAAGAAAAAATAATTGCAAAACAAAGCGTAGCTAATATCCCCAAATCCAATGAAGGTGTTTTTTCATATAAACTCATAATTAAAAAAAACGGGATACGACAACACATTATTAATCCTGATATTAAAAAAATATCTTTTAAAAAATCACATAAAAAATCTCGACCCTTAACCCCTATAATATATGCTAAAGAAAAACATCCTAATAATATATATAGAGGGAAACGCATGGTGGTAATTACCTCTCTAAAAAGAAAAGAAGCAGGATTTAATAGTGTATAAACTAGTGTTGTTATAAAAGGATAAAGAAAAAGTAAAAAGGATATATTGAATAATCTCGTAGATATTAATATTCTCTTTTTTATTATTAAAATGAAAAAGGATAAAAGAAAAAACATAGTTAGCCACTGTATCATACTTATTCCCAAAAAAGGCATCGATGATATAGTATTATAAACTGTTAGCTGATTTGCTAGAGCATCATAAGCATCTAATATATTTCTAGGAAGAGTTGGTATGGTAAAAAAAATAATTATAAACCATTTAAAAGAGAATATTATATCTTTTAAAATCCCAATAGATAACGCAAAAAAAATAAAATAAGAAAACAGTACACCGATATAATTTAAAGAAAAAAAATCTATATACAGTGCAGTAAATAAAGAGAGTAATAATAGTTTCAAAAATTTATATTTCCCGAAACTGTGCAGTATATCTATTTTAATCACAATTATCTTTTACATGAATATAATAATCCAGCCAAATAACCTCGTACTTGATAAAAATAAAATTTATAGCACAAAGCTAATCCTTGTGAATGTATCAATGGATAAATAGGAATAACCAAACTAAATAGTCTAAATAGATAACGCAATTTATACAAATGTAACATTCCCTCTCCATAACCATATGCATATATTTTCTTTCTAAGATCATTTTCGTCTTTTGCTATTTTCCAATAAACAATAGCTTTAGGCGCTCTAAGCATTTTATATTTCTTATCAATCAATTTCAAATCAAAAAAAGTATCTTCAGCTGTATACGTTTCTTCTGGATATCCCCCAACTGCTTCCCAACATTCTTTTTTAAAGGCAAAGCTTCTAGACGATGGCAAAAAGTTATCATTTTTAGGAAGAAATATTTTTGAATATTTCCGATCAAAATCATTCTCGACTAATATAGAATAATAGCCACAAACTAATTCAGCTCCTTTATAAAACGGTTTTATTATTTCTTCAAACCATCTTTTTTCCAACAAACACCCAGCATCTGTAACAACTATATAATCACTTGATTTAGATGTATTTGATATCGCAATATTCCTTCCTTTAGCAATAGCTCCTTTAGATACTTTTTTAGAACATCTCTCATCTACAATAATATTTATATTTAGAAATGGATATGCCTTGGAAAATTCCTTTAGTATAAATACAGTATTGTCAGTGGATCCTCCATCTAATATTACAAATTCGTCAGCATAAACTGTCTGATTCAAATATGAAGATAAAAAATTTCTAATATTTGATTCTTCATTATAAACTGTTGTTACTAAAGCAAATTTCATTTACTATTAAGAAAAGAGATTATACGTTCACAAGATTTTCCATCACCATAAGGATTTATAGCTCTACTCATCTTCTCATAAGATGATTGATTCTCTATCAATTCTGACAATTCACAAACTATTTTATCATAATCAGTTCCTACAAGTTTAACTGTACCAGCTTCAAGTGCCTCTGGACGTTCTGTTGTATCACGCATTACCAAAACCGGTTTACCCAATCCCGGAGCTTCTTCCTGTACCCCTCCACTATCCGTCAAAATAATAGTAGATTTTTCCATTAAATAAACAAAAGAAAGATATTCTAAAGGTTCAATAAAAAACATATTTCCCAAATTAGACAAATCTTCTCCAAATACATCATGAATAGGACGACGAACATTAGGATTTAAATGCATTGGATAAACGTAATCAATATTTGGATATTTTTTAGTTAATGTCTTTATTGCCTTACATATAGAAATAAAACCATCTCCAAAGTTTTCCCGACGATGCCCCGTAATTAAAATCAGCTTCCTACCATTATCCAATCGACTGGCATCATATCCTGATTCAGTCAGCCTTTTTTGAAGTTTAGTATCCAACTCTTTATCTTTCTTGATTTTATCAACTATCATATAAAGAGCATCAATCACAGTATTTCCTGTAACAGTAATAAAATTATCTTTTATCCCCTCATCCAATAAATTTTGTTTACTCAACAAAGTTGGAGCAAAATGATAAGTTGTAATACGTCCAGTTAGTTGTCGATTCATTTCTTCAGGCCAAGGACTATAAATATTATGAGTTCGTAATCCAGCTTCTATATGCCCTACTGGAATTTGTTGATAATAGGCAGCTAAAGCCGCAGTTACTGAAGTAGTTGTATCACCATGTACCAATACAATATCAGGACAACAATCTTTTAAGACATCACGCATACCAACCAAAACACGTGCCGTTACATCATACAAATCTTGCCCTTGCTTCATTATATTCAAATCATAATCTGGTTTTATGTCAAATAATAGAAGTACCTGGTCGAGCATTTCACGATGCTGCCCTGTTACACATACAAGCACTTCAAAATCATTTGATTGTTTTTGAAATTCTTTTACCAAAGGTGCCATTTTTATTGCTTCAGGACGAGTGCCAAAAACCAAAAGAATTTTCTTCATTTTTCCAATATTTTTAACTAATAGAAACTTAAATATTTAAACTACATTTTGCATATATAATGTTTACGTTACATTATTTGTACATTATATTTTTTACTATTTTCCTACAACTATCGTTCAAGATTGTTTTTGCTGCATTTCTCAGTATTCCTACTGCTGATACTGTGAGATTATTAATTATCTTAATTGCATCACTTTCATCTTCACTATTTGTAAAAACTTCAAAAATCATTGGTCGTTCTGTAATCTCAGGAACTAGAAAACGTTCTACCTCTTTCAGATATTCTTCTTTATTATTAGCACTCAGATACTCATAGCCTAAATCTTCTGCATAGTGTTTAATTAATACACGCGACTTATTACCATAGTGACCACCAGCTGCAATAAAATTGTCCGCATCATCTCCAAAAGCTGCGCCTGGATGTGTATAATTACGAAACTCTGTACCTTTACCATTATTCACAAGTAAAATACGAATATTATTACCAACATGCCGATTACCCACAGCATTCATATCATAGAAGAAAGCTAAATCACCTAACACACCAAAATACAAATGATTTGGATGGACTAACGACGCTCCGATAAGCGACGAAACATTTCCATCTATACCAAATCCACCAGTATTAGAATACCCATAAACGTTACTAGGAGTAATAAAAAAATTCCATGTACGCAGACTGTTTAGAATTCCTAAATGAATTACACTTCCTTCAGGAAGACGATGAGCTGTTTGTTGAGCAATCCAGACATTAGAAAATGGAAGTTCGGGGATCTCCATATGTATTGCTCCCAATTCTTTCAAACAATTATCAAGAAAAGTTGTACGAGGTGCAACAGAGTCATCAGAATAATACTCAAAGAACTGTTGCTCTCTCATTTCGAACACGTGTGTTAATCGTTGATATATATCTCTCAATTCTCCATCTGGGCATACGCGCCATACAGCTTTAGGACGCATGGTAATATATCCTCCAGAAACCTCACCAATATGTATCAATAAATCAGTATTTACAAGATGGCACATATCTTTTTCTTGTGAGGTAAGAATAGATACTGGAACACCATATTTTCCTTTATACCCACTCGTATGGTCACAAAAGACAACCGCATCATGTGTTGCACAAAATCTATCAATAGCTGCATTTTCCGATGCCGTAAATTTTAAATGTGAACCAATGAAAACAGCAATACGTCCTTGGGGAAAAGAAGGAAATTCCTCTCCCAAACAAGTGCGCCGAATAAGACGTGCTTGAGGAAGTTCTTTCACAGAAAAGTCACGACTATAAGTAGTCGTCAAATTTAGATGTACCGGCCCCCCCCCCCGATGACGAAGTTCAAGCAAAGCTCGATTTATTTTAATTGTATTACTCCATTCATCTGTATCATTATGGGTAACAGAAATATGCTCACTTAACATAGCAATATCATTCTGAATAACTCGACGATCAATAACCTGAGGAATTAAATGTCCAATGCGTATTATATCTTGCGTACTTGTTACTGCTAATATTGGTAACTTACGATAATAAGCTTCTGTCAATCCAGACACATAATTTCGTGATGCAGTCGCTCCAGTACAACTTAACACGACAACCTCACCAGATTCTGCTGCCATACCACAAGCTATATAAGCAGCACTACGTTCATCCACACTAGAATACATTTCAAACCATGGGTCCTGCATTATACTCGCCACAAACGTTATATTTGTAGTACCCGGAGAAGCAACAATTTTTCTTATATTGTGTTGCTTAAGTAACGAAATAAGTATCTGAACACTTCGCTCTGAGCTATAATATTTTTTTTCCATAAATAATCTTTCTATTTTTACAACTTACTATTTAAAGCGATATTTAATTACTTGAAACGGAGCACGCCTTAAAAAAAATATTTTATCCATTGCCTAATAGTTGAAAATTCTTTTTTATCAGCATATTCTTTAGTGATTTTATCCCTTAAAGCTTCCATTGATATTTCATAATAAAGAAATCTAGGATCACAGAGAAACACTTCCAAACAACTACGCAATCTCTGCAATGAGTTACTAAACTGAATATCAGGCACAACAGATAGTATCTTTTTATTATCAAAGCGACGATCGAAAAGACGACAATATTTTACTTGATATTTCATGCGTTGAAACTGTAAATTCAAAGATTCTTCTGTATATTTTACATTTGGACGATATCCGAAGTAGTTTTCCAATACACCAAGATAAACTTCCAGTATTTCTTGCCATGTATGTGATTCATCAGTAGCAATATTGAAGTCTTCACCAATAGCTTTTGAATTACCAACTAATCCTGCGATACCATATGCTACATCAAATCCATAGGTCAATGTAGTATAATGAAGGGCAATATCATTTGAAAATACAATTGTACGTCCATGCAAAGCTCTATACAGCCACGCTTCTTTTTCATAAACTCCAAGCTGCAAACGTTCTTCACTAAAAGTTATATAAGGACGTACAATAGTATAATTAGTTTTACCAGACTCTCGTAACATATTTTCCTGTCGTGCTTTCGACAAAGCATATTCATCAGTCGCTAAATATTCCATATCTATTGAAACATCCAATAATCGAGGCGAACATTCAGTGATATAAGTATCCGTATTGGCAAATACTCTTGCAGAACTTAAATATATATATTGTTTACATGAACTCAATAATAAATGAACACGTTCTTGGAACTCTACTGTAGTATATACCATAAAGTCAATAATAGTATCCCATTCCATATACAGTAAACTATTTAAGAAACTTACATCATGTGCATTACCTTGTAGATAATGCACCAATTCTTTACTCTCACATTTCTGTCTTGTTGTCACAAATATCTCATTTCCTTGCTCAGAAAGAATTTTTGTTAGATGCAATCCCATTGCACCAGTCCCTCCCAATAGAAGAATTTTCATTTAATTACAATTTTATTGTCTTAAAATTATTGTAAACTTAGATAGTTTACTACTCAATGTAGAAAGGATAAGAAATCTTTCATATTTACTCAATGCTATAATCCATATTACTATTACTGTAACCAGTACAATTAATAAAGATGTAATAGCAAAGTTCCAAAAAGCATTTTCTAATGGTAAGCTAATCCAATAAGTAATTCCTCCTGCTATCGCAGCAGTAGCGATAGATTTACCACAAACTTCCATACAATAAGTTCTAACTGAAAGTCCATATGCCTTGCTTGATAAATATATCCTTACCCACATAATGCCAACTTCAATAAGTATAGAAACAACATATACACTTCCTGGTGCAAAACCTTGTTTCAGTGCAAAATAAGAAAGAATGACATTACCCACATTTAAAACGACTAATGCAATTTCATACGTCCGTATATTACCTTCCGCAAGTAAACCTGTCATTAATGGTTGTACTAAGCAATCCATAAGACAAAATACAAGGAGCAACTGAATAAATAGACATGCATATTCTGGCACTGACACAAGCCACAAACTAAGAATGTAATTTGTATTCTTCATTAATGGTAATCCCAGTAACAACAACAAAAAAAATGAAAAGCGAGAGCTATTAAAAATGAGGCGACGCATATTTTCTAAATTACCGGAAGAATATGATTTTGTTATTTGAGGATTGACTGCTTGCATAAAATTGGATACAAACATAGTAACAGCAGTAGTCACCTGCGTCGTTATAGCTCGAGCAGCATTGACAGCTGGACCACAAAACATATTAAGCAATATATTTACACCTTGTTCTTTCATGACAAAAGAGCCATTACCCAAAAATGCCCAACCAGAAAACGCAAACATTCGAGATAATAACTTTTTATCAAATTCCAAGATAAAACGACATTCCCCAAAATGACGTTTACAGTAAAAAACATAAGACAAACAAATAATACAAGAAACGACTACCATGCAAAAGCCATACAATACAAGTTTGTCCATAGGTAACACTATAAGCAAAAAAGCTACAAGTAATTTTAGCACAGCTTCTACAATACTAATATACGCAAATGCCCTCATCTGTTCATGTGCTATAATCAATGCATTATAGGGCACACTTAATAAATTAACAAAAAAGCTTACAGTAGAAAATAATAATACATAAACTGCGGCATCAAGCCGATTTTGAGGAATCACCAATTGTTCTCTTACAAACCAAACGCCAAATGTAACAAGCAACAACACAATGAAAATCCCCATACCAATTTGTATAATAACAGATGAGGAATATATTTTTTGTAAGAATCGTTTGCTTTTCCCCTGCCCCATTTCGAAAGTCATAAATCGACTAATAGCTACTGAAAGAGCTCCAGATAATATACTAAACATAGCAACAAACCCACCCACAACATTATAAATACCATAATCTTCTACTCCCAAAGCAACAAGCACAACACGTACAGTATATAAGCTTACTACAATAACCAATATCTGGCGAAAGTATAAGAACAAGGTATTTTTGGCAATACGACGATTATCTGAAACGGGGATTGACATATGTTATATTTCCCAATATCATTAAAAAAACATTAGAACTTCCCTTTTTTTAAATTCTTCATTAGATCTCTTCCTAGCAACATCCATCCCATTGTGCCAAATATCGTTAAGAAAGCAAATAATAGCATATACATCATTTTTCCCATACCCGATGAAATCAATGGTACTACTGCTGGTTCTACTATAGCAAAAACAGGTTTCTCTTCTTGAACTTTAGCCCTAGCTACCTGTAGCTGATTGGCTACTTGGCTATACACCTGATATGCTAAACTCATATCATTTTGGAGACGTTCTTGTTCTGCACGTACACTTTGAAGAATCAAATTATCATGAGTATCTACATAATTAGCATACTTTTGTTGAGCTGCATAATACTCTTGTTGCCGCTCTTTAAATAGTTTCTCGAGATAAGCACAATCTTCTATCGCTTTTGAGATACGGTAATTAATTATGTATTCCTGTAATTTATGAATGACAGAATCTGCCACAGTAGCAGCTACCTTAGGATTGTGTAATGTAACAGATATACTAGTAATTGCTGTTTTTTTATCCATAGCAGCAAATATATTCTTCCTTAAGAATTGTATTTTCTCGCTTTCTTTTTTAGATAATTCAATAACACCTTTTTGTTGATTCTTGTAATTGATAAGAGTATTATTTTCCTCTGTAAACAAGTTTTTAATTCCTCCAATAACCATACTAGGAAAACCAATGAGATAACTCCACCAAGGAGAAGATTGCTCATCTAAATAAGTTTCAAAAGTTAAGGTATCTTTCTCTGATACTGGAACTTTCATATTAAATAGTTCCAGCAAAAACGGAGTAGAAGAAACGATATCCGTAGATAAAGAAGCATTCAAGGCATCCGCACCTTCACTCATGGTTGCATTACTCCCCAAAAAAGAGGCCGCAAGTCCGGCTAAACCATTATTACTCTTCGCACTACCCATTTCAGGAGAAAGAGTTACATTAACTGTATATTTTTTAGGAATACTAAAAGCTACAATAATCCCAATAACCAACCCTATGATTGCAGCTTTATACAAGGTCTTGCGAATAGATATTATCCTATAAAAAATTTCTCTCAAATCGATTTCCATCCCTTCAACGCTATTTTGAGTTGTCATTGTAGAAATCTCACTATTCATTTGCTGTGGTTCTGACATCATGATATAAGTTATTTCTTAATCAAGTTAGCAACAGAGGCAATCATCATTCCTAATGAACTGAAAGAGGTAGCATAACCTAATATTTCACCTACATTCACATTCTTCTTCACTTTACTAGGTACAATAATCTCACAACCTGGTTCTATCTGTTTCTTGCCATTGCCTTTCACTTTAGTAACTTGACCGTTCATATAAACAATAAACTTCTTACTCTTTTTCGCATTATCAGAATAACCACCTGACTGGTTTATATAATAATCAATGTCTTGACCAGCAAGATAAGACACAGTATTCGGAACCATTACAGCCCCGTCAATCGATACAGTATTTGTATTCTTTGGTATAGAAATGATATCGCCTTCACGCAAAACAAGATCGGCATTACTCTTTGGGTTCTTTAATGCTTTCTCCAAATCGATCCCTACAGTAAAAGTATTCTCCACTGCAATACCCAAAGAATCAATCATCGCTTCTCCTAATTGACGACGCATCAACCGAATGACATCACTCATACGCTTCTTCTCGCTAGCATTGGCAACACGAGTCAGTTTAGCTCCACGCAGATAAGCATAATTAGTAGCCCCTCCTGCTTTGTTAATCAAATCTGACAAACGTTCTTCACGACTAGTCAAGGCATAAGTACCATCAAATAAAATTTCTCCTTCAATGCTGACATTTTGCTGTGCTTGATAACCTGGACTACGACGTACATAAACTTCATCATAAGGCTGAAGGACAAAACCAGGCTGGCCATCTATTACAAAGCCATCTTTTAAAGCAAAAGAAAACATTTGACCAATAGTATCATTATCTACTGTACTACGGGGATTCTTTATTCTACGTGAAACATCTACACGAACTGTAGAAGCAGCTTCACGTAAGCCACCTGCTTGAATAATCAAATCCTCCAAAGTCATGTTATCTGCATAAGGATATGAATCAGGTTTAGCAATTTCCCCATGCACTCTTACATTGCCTCTATCTTCAAGATCATGAATACTTGGAATATAAAGAATATCATTTTTCAATAAAGCAATATTGGGAGCAGTTCCTTCCATAATAGGCTTGATATCCACTGAAAGAACTTCTGTTGTCAAGTCCTCACGTTGCCGATAAAGTACGGCACGATTCAGAAAAGCATCTCCTGTCAAGCCTTGAGCTTCATTGACCAGTTCGCGAACAGTGTTCAATTTGCCACTTAATTGATAGATACCCGGACGATAAACAGCTCCGCGAATCTCCAACTTGTTAGTAAAACGATTAAGGATAGCCTCAGCAGTTACAACATCACCATTACGCATCTGGTAAACACTATAGTCTATGTCTTTCACCGTATTTACTTCGTATTCCTGACCATTCTGACGTACTACACGTAAAGAACGGGTAAAAGCATCAGCCTCAAAACCTCCGGCATACTTTATCAAAGTAGAAAGTGGTTCATCCTTTTTCATTTCAAAACGCATCGGACGTTTCACTTTACCGCTAATCTTTACCAGAACGTCATAAGCAGGAACTATGACAACATCTCCTTCCTGTAAACGGATATCATCTTGGGCATTGCCCTTCATGATAAATTCATATACATCAATCGTTGCTAACTTCTTACCGTTCCTTACTAGTTGAACATTACGCAAACTTCCGATATCACTCACTCCACCTGCACGATAAAGAGCATGAAAGACGGTTGAGAAAGAAGAAAGTGCATATGTACCGGGCTGGACAACCTCACCCATGACATTAATCTGAATAGTACGAATATTACCTAAAGTAAGACGAATGTCCGAACTGGGGTCAGTCGCATTGTTCAGACCGTTATATATCTTGTTCAGAGATTTTTTTAGATAATCATTAGCCTCAGAAACAGTCAGTCCACTCAGATACACAGGACCAATCTTTTGAATATTAATGGTTCCATCAGGAGAGATCTGCTGACGAATAGTATTCTGGCTGGCACCCCAGATATCAATGATTACTTCATCGCCAGGACCTAAACGATAATTAGGAGGAGTAGCAAGATTAGAACTAGGTTCGAACGTCAGGTTCTTTGTATTGAAAATATTTCTGCCAAATACTTGATCTTCACGAACCAGATCTTGCGTAGTAGGCTGATCTTCCAACATATCGGAAGTGTTTTCCTTCATTTCTTCACGCAAACGGGATTCATTAGCATCCGTACCAGTGGATTTAGCTGTATCCACATTGTTCTGTTTTTCATACAGCTCTTTTACACGCATCGCCTGTTCTTTTGTCACCCCTTTGCGTGCCAGTTCAGCAGCCATTTGCTTCTGTTCTTTGCCTTGCTTGATACCTTCCTTCACATACTCAAGCACTTGCTGATCACTCATGGTTTGAGCCATAAGTAAAGAAGTACTTCCTAGCATCAAAGCAAATAGAAATACACTAAAAAGTTTCTGTATTTTCATCGATAACTAAAATTTTCAATAAATATGAAAAATACTTTTTGTATGGATGTAAAAAAGCAGGACTATTGGGAAATAGTCTTCAAATATATCACATGCCGTACAGAAAAATTAAAAAGATATGATTAGTTGATTTTCTCGCAATACCATTTGGGAATGTGCAGCATAACACCAATAGTAGCCAAAGTAACGACTACATAGTAGCTTTTTTTGTATTGCGTAAGTTTACCTTCGAGTCCGGCAAACGGGCCACGGATTACCCGGACTGCTTGTCCTGGGCGGGCTTCAGCTGTTGTTGTATCAACATAGAGAGTTCCTTTGTAATTCGGATCACAAATAGCACGCAATTCCAACATTTCTCTATCTGGAATTTCATAACTCTGGCGTGTACTACGATCTCGTATAATTAGAAAAGGGATAGGACACCCTTCAATTTTCTCTAAGAACTCTTTCTCCGTAAATGTTTTCTCAACAAACAATAAATTATGAACAGCAGGAGTGAGTCTACGATGCTTTTTGCCATCCAAAGTCTCTTGCTCTGTATAGCGCATCGGAATAAAATAGCTTATTCCCCTTTCTTCAAAATATTTCCCCAAATGTTCTTCTTTACAATAGAAAGTTTGTATGGCGTACCATACGCGCCGTTTTTCTATTTGCTGGTCGTTGCCCCGCTCATTCATTATCTACACCATCCCCTAGTTTTTTATTAGATTTTATAGCATCTTAAAAGACAAAAGCGCCCTGACTTCCATAAACGAAATTCATTTATGAATCAGTAGCGCATCTCTTAAGGATTTAGCCTTTTTATCTTACCTCCATATAAGAACTAAGGTTCATAGAGGAACGGATACAGTACTAAAACGCTGCAAAAGTAATACAATTTAATCAAAGAACATACTTTTATCACTTTAATTTTATTGACTAGGATGTTAATCTACTTTCAAGCGTCAAAGAAAATCCCTCTAAGTACATCTCAATGAAACACTTAGAGGGAATCTTAATTCATAAAAATATTTTTCTTATTTTACATTTATCGAAGAACTTTCAAGGGTTAGGACACCTTTTTTCAAACCTTTACCTGTAGCTTCAAGTATTATCTTACCCGGTTGTTCTGTTGAAGAAACGATAGCAGTCATCATACCATTAAAGACTTTCATCTTCGGAGATTGGAAAGATTCCAAAGAGGCTGCATTTCCATTGGCTCCAGCACGATATGTTCCCGCTCCTTTCACTTTAAAGCTAATCTCATGAGATGATGTCGGACAAAGATTTCCTTCTTTGTCTACCACTTTCACTGTAACAAATGAAAGATCTTTTCCATCAGCTTCTATCCTATCGCGATCGGGTACCAACTCAATATGATCCGGTTTTCCTGCTGTATGAATTTCTTTTTCAGCCACAGCTTTTCCATCTGTATCATAGGCAACCACTTTGACAGTTCCCGGCTCATACTTTGTATCCATCCACATCAATCGATAACGAGTTTGACGTTTTAAATTCATAATAGAAACGGAATCGGAACTATTATCTATTGTCACTGAAAGGTCTTTCGTACGTTTTCCCTGACTCTTGCCGTTAATGAATAATTCCGCCGAAGGATAGTTGGTATAAACAAAAACCGGAGTTACTTCGCCTTCACGACCTTCCCAATTCCAATGTGGAAGGATATGCAAGGTTTCTTTTCCTTTGTTCCAATGACTGCGATAAAGGTAATAACGGTCTTTAGGTAAACCGGCCAGATCGATTATACCAAACAATGAAGAATGACTGGGCCAATCTGTATAATAAGGTGTTGGTTCACCCAGATAGTCGAAACCTGTCCACACAAATTCTCCAATACAATAAGGTAAGTCTTCGTGCTGAATAAAATCATCTTCAGGAAGATTGGACCAAGAACATGATTCTACATCGTAGGAAGAGGATTGATGATCGTCGTATTTCTTCATCCATTGACGGGTAACAGGAAATTTGTATACACCACGGGCACTGACTGTAGAGGCCGTTTCGCTACCCAATACAATCCGTTGAGGTAGTTTCTTATAATTCTCCTGATATTTATGAGGACGATAGTTGAATCCGGGAACATCCATCACAGCTGCCATATTATTATTGACCACAGCATCCGGTGCATCCATACCTTGTGTAACAGGGCGATTCGGATCTTCACGATGACAAATATCTTGTAAGAAAAGAGACATTTTAGCTCCTGTTCCACTTTGCCATTGTTCGGGGACTTCATTTCCGACACACCACATTACTACACTCGGGTTATTACGATAGTGACGTATCAAGTTAGTCAGGTCTTTTTCCACCCATTCATCAAACACATGATGATAACCATTCGCTACTTTGGTTGCTTTCCATTCGTCAAAAGTTTCAGCCATTACCATAATTCCCATTTCGTCACAGGCTTTAATCAATTCCGGTGCCGGCATATTATGAGAGGTACGAATAGCATTACAACCCATATCTTTCAGAATACGGATTTGACGACGAATAGCCGCATCATTAACGGCAGTTCCCAAAGGACCAAGATCATGATGATTACAAACTCCTTTAAAAACCGTTCTTTTCCCATTCAGATAGAAGCCTTTATCAGGAATAATTTCAATAGTGCGTATACCGAAAGTTGTGGTATATTCATCTTTCAGCACGTCTCCTTCGTAAACTTTAGAGTTTGCCTGATAAAGATTTGGAGTTTCCGGACTCCACAAAGCCGGAGAGGTAACTATTAGTTCTTGACTAAATGTATTGTCATCAAAGCGAGTACCTTGTTTCTCATTAGTAGCTACTACTTTGCCATTCTTATCCAACAGAGCAGTGACTATACGGTACTTATCAAAGTTCTTATCAGTAGGTACTACAAGTGTTGTCTTTAAATTTACTTTTGCATAGTCGTCCTTTACCACCGGAGTAGTCAGTTGTGTACCCCATGTCGGAATATAAGCATCCTCTGTAACTACCAGATGAACATTTCTATAAAGCCCGGCACCGGGATACCAACGGGAAGATTCCGGTTTATTCTCTAAACGGACAGCTAATGTATTGGAGACTCCTTGCTTTAAATAAGGAGTGACATCCAAATAGAAAGTATTATAACCATAGGGCCAATAACCGGCTTCTTGTCCATTCACGTAAACACGAGCATAACTCATGGCACCGTCGAAAATAAGCGTGGCTTTTTTTCCTTTCGTAAAAGAAGGAGCTTCAAACTGTAACCGATACCAACCAACTCCTACAAAAGGAAGACCTCCGGTACGTCCGGCATGTTCCATTGCTTCTTTTTGTCCATCTTGTGAGATAGCTGTTATTTGCTTATCATTATCTATGCCAAATGGCCCGTAAATAGCCCAATCATGAGGTACTACCACTGATTGCCATTTAGCGTCATTATAGTCAGGCTGAAAAGCATCTGTATTGTCCTCACGTGTAAACTTCCATCCTTTTTCAAAAGTGTATGAAGTACGTATTTGCGCATTCAACACTGAAAAGAAAGAGAGAACAACCAATCCCAATAGTACTTTAGTTTTTATTATCATAAATATCTGTTTTCAATTTTATTTCACGATTATTTCATCTGTAAAATCTATTAATCAAATTCCTTACTGACAGGTGCCTGATCTTATATCTTGACTATTCTTGTATACAAAGGGGTATGTCTCCAGACATACCCCCACACAGGAAAAAACAAGCCTTAATGTGTCTTTTCCATCTGGTTCATTAATCAATTGTGATTTCATCTACAAACAAGAAACCCGGATTTCCTTTTCCACCGTGCCATTCAGGAATCTGTCTTTCAGACAGAGCAATAACTTTTACGTATTTAGCTCTTACCGGAGTGAATGTCAGTTTATGTTCATAGATACCATTTTTGTCTGTTTCCTTCATAGCCGGATACTCTTCGGAAGCTACTTTTGTGAAGTTTAAACCGTCTTCTGATACTTCTACAGAGAATCCTCTTGCATCAAATACCCAATCCCCCTTTTCTACACAAGTAGATATAGCAACACTTGAAATCTCTGTCAGTTGCTGCAGGTCAATAGTCACATCCATATCATTTTTGTAGAATGCAATCCAACGTCCGGTCTTGTAGTTGCCATTTCCTTTCAAGCCATCGACTAAAGTAGTTACACCTTTGAATTCGTATTGCTTATTAACAGGTTGATTAGCAACGATCGGCTTCATGCTGGATTTACTAAAATTAATTTTTTCTGAAACAGTACGGCTGTTTCCGTTTCTACGAACTGCAATCGCTGTTAATGTTCCATTCTCTTTTATTTTTAATATACCTTCATATAATGGAGATGTTGCAGTAGGTTCTGTACCATCCAAAGTATAATGAATAGGGGCATCATCAATAGTAGTCAGCGTAACATCCAATGTACCGTCTGTAGGATTCGGAGTAAATTCAGCTGTTACATCAAATACAAATTTTGCATAATTGTATCCTTCGGCATCATACCATTTAATCAATCGGGGAAGACGAGATAAGAAATCTGCATAATTCTTTTTATCAGACATGGTCCATTGAACTTCACTCAATGCAGCCCAACGTGGTAATACCATGTACTGAGCATGAGAGAAAGTAGGAATATACTCGGTCCAAAGATTAGCCTGTACACCTATAATATGTTTCTGTTCTTCCGGAGTAAGTGAAGAAGGCGTAGGTTCATACCCATATACCTTTTCGATAGGCACATAACCACCAATACCCAGAGGTTCATTTTCTACATCTTTGGTCTGGTAATAATCAAAATAAAGATAAGTATTAGGGGTCATGATTACATCGTGTTTTTGCTTGGCTGCTTCAATACCGCCAGCTTCACCACGCCATGACATCACTGTTGCATTAGGAGCAAGTCCACCTTCCAAAATTTCATCCCAGCCGATGATCTGACGACCATGGTCATTCAAGAATTTCTCTGCATGATTGATTACAAAGCTTTGTAAACGTTCTTCTTTACTATGTTTTTCATCAGAGTGTATACCTAACGCTTTGATACGTGCCTGACATTTCGGACATTTTTCCCATTGTGTCTTCGGACATTCGTCACCACCGACATGGATATACTCTGAAGGGAAGATTTCCATTACTTCAGTCAGCACATCATCAATAAATTGCAAAGTCTTATCATTTCCGGCACAAAGCACATTGTCTGATACTCCCCATATTTTCCATACTTCATAAGGACCACCTGTACATCCCAATTCCGGATAAGCAGCCAGAGCAGCCTGCATATGTCCTGGAAGGTCGATTTCCGGAATAACTGTAATATAACGGTCGGCAGCATAAGCTACAATTTCTTTAGCCTGTTCTTGAGTAAAGAATCCACCATAAGGTTTACCATCATACTCACCGGAATTACGTCCGATTACAGTTTCTGCACGTTTAGAACCTATTTCTGTCAATTTCGGATATTTCTTAATTTCCAAACGCCATCCCTGATCTTCAGTAAGGTGCCAATGCAGACGGTTCATGTTATGTAATGTCATCATATCGATATAGGTTTTCACCTCATCTACTGTAAAGAAGTGACGTCCTACATCAAAATGAGCACCACGATAGCTAAAGCGCGGATAATCTTTGATATCCACAGCCGGTAATACAATATCTCCCTCTATTACGATAGGCAATGACTTACGCAAGGATTGAATTCCATAAAAAACGCCAGCTTCTGTAGGACCTGTAATCGCTATTCCATTACTTTCAACCTTTAATTGATAAGCTTCCGGATTTTCTGATTCTAGTCCTAATGATAATACAATTGCATTCTTCCCTTCCGTACCTGTTTCAATAGCAAAATCTTTTCCGGTAGAGGCTTTCAGATACTCAGCCAGAAACTCTGCATTGCGCTGCATCTTCTCATTTCCTTCCGGATAGAGAATCTTAACACCACTCTTTAAGACAAAAGGATATCCATGAGTCTCAACTACTTCCTGTGGCAATGGAATAATCTGGTAATTGGCTTCTTGCTGCACCGATGACTTACAGGAGACAACAAGTCCAGCAATTGCGAGCCAACCGGTTAATTTTAAAAACTGTTTCATAAAATAAAAATTAGGGGTTAGTTAATAAATTTGTTAGTTAATAAATTTGTCTTTAATTATATGTTTCACGAATATGCTTAATGGTCAAGGGCAGCTTCTCCCCTTTCTTTATTGAAGTAGAAGTGATGACAACCGTCTTATGTTCTCCCGGCAAAAGATCAAAGAAATTATCACTGAAACGAGCACCCTGCAAAGGAACTTCAATGAAAACATCTTTTGCCAATTTAGAGGAAGTAATGGTTAATTCACACTTTCCATCCGTCTGTTTCATCTTATAGCTGACTGTTGTTTGAGGCAGGAGTAATTCTTTCGTCTTTTTGAAATAATGAACCGATTCTGCCAGAGTATGACCTGATATATCTTTAAGTGTCAATTGCAAGAAACAACGTTGAAGTTCTTCCTGAGTTAATTTCGTACTGAAATCTTCTTTGTAAACACATAAAGATGTATTGGCCGGAATAGTCAATGAGTTTATCTGATTTTTCTTTCCTATCGGCTTTCCATCAAAATCGATCACCTTCATTTCCAACTTCACTTGTTCCATGTTGTCTAACCGATCAGAAAGCACATAGATACACAGGCTGTCATTCTGCTGTATAGGATCAATCAAAAGTGGTTCAAAAGCACGTTTTGCCTCATAATGCAAAGCTTTCCAATTACCGTAATAGTCAATGCTTGACCAAGATACAACCGGCCAACTGTCATTCAATTGCCAATACATAGTACCCATACAGTAAGGACGATTACGACGATGAGCTTCCAGTCCATGGCGTATCCCCTTTCCCTGCAGGACTAATCCGACATAGACAAAATCTTCAAATCTATCGGGAACAATATAGTCGCGTTCCATATAAGTACGAATCAATGCATTACCGATACTGCTTTTTTGATGAGCATTCATTACTTTTGATTCAATCTGATAATCTTCAGGAGCTGCAAAAGTTGCTATGGTCTTCATTTCCGGGAAGGACTGGAACCCAAATTCGCTCATGAAACGAGGAATATCCGTATCGGACGATTCAAACGGTTTCTTACCATACCAGACTCCCCAATTATGGCTATCTCCTACTCCCCAAGATTCAGGTCTCCCCCAATTCGCAAAATATGGAGAAGTATGCACGTAAAAGCGTTCGCCATCATGTTCTTTCACTTTAGCAGGAAGAAGTTCACGAAATAGTTTATCATAACCTTGCAACATTCCCTGATAGATTTCCGGGGTAAAATTCTTCTGGTATCCCCAATACTTCAAAGCTTCCAATATTTCATTATTGCCACACCACATTGCCAGAGAGGCATGATTACGTAGACGACGAATATTAAAATCAGCTTCCGCTTCTACTCTTTTCATAAAAGTAGGGTCCGAAGGATAAGGAGTGCAAGCAAACATAAAGTCCTGCCACACCAAAATACCATTCTCATCTGCCAAATTATAAAAATAGTCGTCTTCATAAACTCCTCCTCCCCATACACGCACAATATTCATATTTGCTTCGCGAATATCACGAAACAGAGTCTGATAACGCTCCGGAGTAACAAAGGGTAACATAGCATCCTGAGGAATATAATTGGCTCCTTTGGCAAACATGGGAATGCCATTCACTTCAAAATAAAAGGATTCACCATCTTTATCTTTTTCATTTACTACACGAATAGTACGCAAACCTATTCGATGGGACTGTGCGGCAACCACATTCCCATTAACAAGAATCTGAGCGGAGAAATTATATAACGTAGGTTTACCCCAGCCATTGGGCATCCAACGAACAGGTTGGAATATTTCTACAGGAATAGCAATATGATTGATTCCGGGCTGTAGTATTACTGATTGCTTCTCTTCTGTAACATCGGTTCCTTCCAGAGAAACTTTAATTTCAATTTCTGCTGTTGTTTCCTTAGAAATATTATCGATAATCAATTTATTGGATAAACTTGCAACATCATCCGTCAATGAAATCTGTTTTACATGATAATCAGATATAGTTGCAACATCGTAAAAACGAAGTGTCACCGGACGCCAGACACCACTGGTCACCATCCGTATTCCCCAATCCCAACCATAACTATATGGAGCTTTGCGAGTGAAAACACTTAGGTGTTTTTCATGATGGTCGTTGTCTGCAGGATAGTTGAACCCATTGGAATCATATTGGGGTAAAGTCTGGCAAATAGGGGAATGAAAATAAATCTGTAGGTGATTTTCCCCTTTTCGTAAAACAGATTTTACCGGAAGGGTGTAGCCTACGAACATATTATCTGCTTTTAATAACAAAGCTCCATTAAGATATACATCGGCATAAGTATCGAGTCCTTCAAAAATAAGTTGAGCCCCATCCCGCTTTAATTGATCTTCAGATACTATAAAAGAAGTTTTATATTCCCAGTCTTCATTTTCTACCCATTGAATTTTTTCCTCATTAGTCCCATAAAAAGGGTTAGGCAGTAAATTATGATGAAGTAAATCCTGATGGACCGTACCAGGTACAGTAGCCGACATCCATTTATCTGTTCCTGCTTGAGAAAATTCCCAGCCAGCATCCAAAATAACAACATCCGAAGCATCGTTATTCTGAGCATAAGCCATAGTGCAACAACATAGTAGTCCGCATGCTATTTGGGTCACTTTTCCTGTTAAATTTAAAATCATAGTGGGGGCTTTAGATATTTAACGGAGTAAAGATACTGTTTTCTTGTCAAATCTTTACTATAAAACATACAAAATTCTTATTTCACCAGAATTTCAACCATAAAGGTCGAAGCTGGAAGAGATGCTTGATTAACTAAATTAGCCCGAGTAAAAGGCTGCCATCCATAGCGTACGTATCGTGGTTTCGATACATTCTTGCTATAGACTTTCACTTGTTCCCCAATGATTTCTGCTGTTGCCGGGTAATAAAGACCATCTATTTCCGCTACTTCAAACGTACGTAATGATTTTCCATCCGAACTCTTCATTCCCTGTCCATAATCAAAAGATAAGAACACAGCATTGCCTCGACTGCTGACACTGCGAACTAAAGGTCCGGAAGGAATTATCTTTTTCGAATATGTTTTATTCAAAGCCCAACGTGCCAAACGTTCGCCAATAGGTTTCTTACAATTGGGATGAACATCTAATGAGTCACCGTAATCAATGGATACAGCCATACCGGTATATGGAATTTCTTTCATCAATTTTCGTTGGCTATCACGAAACCATGGCCAAGAAGGACGATCTATACTGGGTAATTGTACAAAATAAAAAGGCAAACGATCCTCATTCCAGTTCTTTCGCCAACTCTGAACCAATAATTTGAAGAGTTTCTCATGAGCGTCTTTATTATGTGCATTTGATTCTCCCTGATACCAAATGACTCCTTTGATAGGATATTGTTCTAAAGGAGCGATACCTGCTTCATACAAGTAACAAGGTTCATAAGGGTGACGCTGAAACGAATCTGTTGATTTCTTAATATTTAGAGCAGCTCGTTCCCTTGCCCATCCTTGAATAAAATCATTATTTAACCAATCTTTCAGAATAGCAGGGAATTCATATTCCAGTGATGATCTATCAACCCAAGACTCCGTAGGCGAACCGCCAATTGCATTACAAATCAGTCCTATCGGTACTTGCAAACTATCCCGTAATGCTTTTCCAAAATAATAAGCTACTGCAGAAAAGTCAGATGCAGTTTCAGTAGTACAAGTGGTCCATTCAGTATCCCGATAATATTGAAGATGATTTAGAGAACCTAGTACCGTTGAATCCCACTCTACCGCACTAGTATTCCAACGTGCTTTCATATCAAACAGACGAATCTGTTGGTCAGTAGCTTGCGGTATATCATTCTTTGCAGTTGAACTATGTTTCAACATAAATGCCATATTCGACTGTCCTGAGCAAAGCCATACTTCTCCGGCTAATACATTATTATATTGCAATTTTCGATTAGCTGTCGCAATTTTCAAAGTATAGGGTCCACCGGTTTTCAGAGGAAGAAGTTTAATAGACCACTTTCCATCCAGTCCTGTTTTAGTCTTCAAGTGTTGATTAGAAATACTAATTGTCACTTGTTCTCCGGCATTAGCTTTGCCTTGAATTGTCAATGGAATATCTCGTTGTAACACCATATTATCAGTATAAAGCATCGACATTTTCAATCCTCCATAGTTACCTGTAATAGCAGAATAAACAGTCTGAGCCATGATAGATGCGCCCTCCTGATTAGGATGGACAGCATCAGGCAACATAAAAGGATACGAATGTAAAGGAGTATAAAAGTCTATCAGTTGTACTCCGGTATAGCGGGCTACATTCTCAATAGCTAGCTGAATGTCTCCATGCCAATCGCGGGTTCCTGACAAAAAACGAGGATGTCTGTCGTTAATCGGAGTCATCAAAGCAATCAGAATCCGAGCTTTCGGATTTGCGTTTTGGAAAGAATTAATTAACGTAACATAGTCTTTTACAAAATCATCGCGATAATCAGGCCAATTACGCGGATCTGTATCATTAATCCCCAAATGAATAATGACTATATCTCCTGCGAAATCGATAGCTTCCCGATATTCTTCCTGTCTGGTATATGGGAGATGTCCCTTATTTAATAAAGTAGCACCGGGTTTTCCAAAATTCCTAACCTCATAAGATTCACCAAGCATTTTCTGCAACTGTGCTGGATAAGACTGTGTGTTCCGATCGGTTAAACCATAACCATACGTTATACTATTTCCTATACATGCTATCTTTTTATGCTGCTGAGCATTGACTATAGCACTTAGAATCAAACATATATAAATAACTACAAACTTTTTCATCTTCTACTATTATAACTTTTATTACTCCTATCTATTTTATGTCTATCAACACATTATAACTTTCTCTCCGGAGAATAAATCAACCCTTCCACAGCTTTCTCACCATCAAGAGTCACAAATACAGTAGTAAACATCCATTTCACCAGACGAACTTCATCAATTGTAAATTTACCCACCGGAAGTTTGAGAAATACTTTATTCCAACCTTTATTCAAATGAACCTGTAAAGGGGGACGAACTACACAGTTCTCATTTCCTAATGCTATTTCCGAACTTTTCTTACGATGAATAGCGGTCCATACTGGCGGTACTATTTCCTGATCATTTATCCAGATACGGCTTTCTTTATAATCCCATTTCCCTTGCAACGGAGGCAGATCATTTTCTGAGCGCCCATAATTCTGGAATTCTGCCCACAATCCGACAATCTGTTTTGCAGGAGAATAGACATAAGTATAGGCATAGGCCGTATGATCTTCTTGCGGATCTTTATAAAAAGCCGGTACAAGATTTCCCCAAACATGTCGAAGATAAATACCGGCTCCTATTGCCGGACGTACCTTATATTGTTTACCTTCATAAATATACGAATCGTTGAGTTCTTCTTCCGGAGGAAACACTTTTCTCAAATCACCTTCGTTCGGAAAAGCGTCTGTAATATTCCACTTCACATTTGTCTGTTTGACATAAGCAAATGGATAACCACCAAAGAGGTGTTCTTTATACCATAACATGCGATGTTCAAAATCTGCAAAGTCACGAAACACATCAGAATTTTCATCTGTAGGAAGAATAGTACCTTGTTTGTCAAAATATTCAGTCCCTCCTCCTTTCCATGCACGTTCTGCAATAGCCAGCATATTCGGATAGAAATTATTCTCTAGAATTATGTTTTGTTCCTTACTCAACATGCGATCATTCCAAACTCCTAAAATGACTCCGGCAAGATCTTCACTTCCCATTTCTTCATTATAAATCCGACTATTATATAGTGCTACGATATCACCAAACGTATCATAATGATTTAAATAATGAAATCGGGAATCAATAGCCGGAATGCCTTTCTGAGCTTTACCACGATAACTCCAAAGCTGCATCATATCGATCTCGCCCGGATTATATTTCCATCCCGGATTCCATGAAATCACCTTTTTTCCTTTAGAACGTACATATGCTACCATTTGAGGTACAAATTGTGGATTGGTGAATCCTACTTCATCTGTTCCAATATGAATATAAGGGACATCGAAAGTATCACAAATTTCATCCAATAATAATTTCAAAATTTTCATGCCTTCCGGTGTCTGCATATCGTGACGGAAAGTACGTACAAAAGCTGCACTATGTCCCGGCATATCTATCTCCGGAATTAACAAGACTTGATGAGCTTTACAGAAAGCGACCAATTCTTTAGCTTCCTCTAATGTATAATAGCTACCAGGAAAACGAGTCATGTTCGTACTATCATTCAGCATTGGAAATATTTTACTCTGTAAGCGCCATGCCTGATTTTCTGTTAAATGCCAATGAAACACATTGATTTTAAATTTGGAAAGAATAGCAATCTCACGTTTTAATTCCTCCAAAGGCAAATAGCTTCGTCCAACATCCTGCATAAATCCTCGAATTCGAAAAGCAGGCCAATCTAAAATTTCACAACCTTGAAAGCTAGTTATTTTCTTTGATTTATCAGCCAATTGAGCTAAAGTTTGCATAGCCCAATATACTCCACGTTCTGTTACGGCTTCAATCTCTATTTTTTGTTTATTCACTGTCATATGATAAGCCTCTTCTTGATTGATGAGTACACCATTTAAAAAAGGAACCATTATGACCTCTATTACAGAACTTGCATGAGTATCCACATATCCTCCATGTTCTATCACAAAATCAGTCCATCCCTGTTGAAGGACCGGAGTTATCAGATTAATTCTATTCAGTACAAAGTCAGAACTTTTAGAAATAAACTGTTGCGGTTTGGGCAATAGAAGATTATCAGCTTCTGTAACAGTTGAAATTAGACAAAAAATAGACCAAAGGAAAATTGTAAATAAACTATAATAGTTCTTCATTCTTTCTATCTCTATTAATTAAAAGAAATTATTTGAAAGACAAACCTACTTTATAATATCAGCTAATTTCACAGACTGAAACGTCATATGTGCCACACTACTTTCATACAAAATTCCAATTGTTTCTTTATCCACCATAGTCAAACAGGTGTATCCCCACCCTTCAGCTTCGTCTAATAATAATTGATGTTCCGGAAGCCAGGTAAGTCCTCTATCCAAACTTGCTTTAATCGTTATATGATTCCTGCCTTTTGTGGTATTGGGGTTAGAAAAAAGAAGGATATCTCTATTTAGTATATTATCTTTAGCACTGACGTGAATGATACTTGCCATACACACTGGTTCTTGCAATGCTTTACGCGAAGAGGGGTGTTCTTTCCAAGTTTTACCTAAATCTTTGGTTATAGCAACGGCTCTGCTTCCTCCACGATTATCACGCATATTCAGCATCAGCACTCCCGGTTCTACTTCAACAACTTGTGCCTCAGTTGTATTCGTTCGTGCAAGATTGTGCATTTTCCATGTTTTTCCCCGATCTTTACTATACATAATGCCAGCATTTGGAATACGAGTAGAATCTATAAATTGAGTTGGAAACACTAATGTACCGTCACTCATTGTTATTCCACGTCCGGGACCTTGAAGTAAAAAATACCAGGATGGATCTTTCACCTGTTCTGTTATGTTCATAGGTTTCGACCAAGTTTTACCATCATCCGTACTTTTTACCATCACTAGTTGCGCTGTATGGTTCAAATCCATACCCGGATGAGAGCTCCACCATGCGCGTTGATTTCCCATCCCATGAGTCCATGCAGCAACAATCCATACGGTATTTGTTTTTGTATCTACCAAAATAGAGGGGTCCCCTACTCCATTTTGTGCAGCCGGTAGTCCACCAAATTCGCCAAACGACAGAGGAAGACGCATTTTTTCCCATGTCTTTCCTCCATCCGTACTACGACTCAAACCTATATCTACATATTCCTGCAAATCTACACTACTATTGTACCGGACATCATATACGCCTAATAACGTTCCCTTGTTTGTGGTAACTAGTCCCGGAATACGGAAAGATGCAGAATTGTCATCACCTGCGTGACGCACTCCGACTCCCATACGATGAATAATATTTATAGACGAAACAAATTGACAAACAGCAGTCTTATCATCTATCTTTATTGACTGTAGTGAAGACTCTATTTTTGTTTGCAAAGAAGTACCAGGTTTCATCTGTAAACTAATCCAAAAGAAATTTACACCGGGAAACAGTTGATAGTCACTCTTCAGTATCACCTTTCCCGAAGGTTGCGATACTTCCGCACATTTTATCGAATAAGAAGGAATAGCTGCTAAGGTATTCCCCGGACGATGACTGGATATATATTCAACAGGAGCAAATCTTTTCTTATCTCTATCCTGCAAAGCCTCAGTTCCTCCATAATAAAGTTTGATTGCCTGAATATCTGATACATTGATACTTTTACTTAAGTCTAAGACTACTTCATTCAATATCTTACTCTCTTTAGCATCCAAACGAAGATAAAACAACACATTATCTTGACGTTCAATCAAAATAGGGATCTGTGTCTCACGTACATAAACCGTATCCGAAGCCCTTAAAGAAAAGGCAAATCCTAATAAAATCAGGAAAAGTAAACAACGACTTGTTTTCATAAATTGGGGGTATTAGTTAGTTTTTAACGGCGTAAAGATATAACTTTTTGAACATTTTTTAAACAAAAAGCAACAACTCTTTCATTTTTTACCAAGTTCTCGTAGGACTAGTCAATACCCTTACCACCGTCCTGGCCGTCATCATCATCGACAAAGTGGGTCGTAAAAACCTTGTTTACTACGGCGTTTCCGGCATGATCATCAGCCTGCTCCTGATCGGCCTCTACTTCCTCTATGGCGAATCCCTGGGAATCTCCAGCCTGTTGCTGCTGTCCTTCTTCTTGTCCTACGTATTCTGCTGCGCCGTCTCCATCTGCGCCGTAGTCTTCGTGCTCCTCTCTGAGATGTACCCCACCAAAGTGCGCGGGCTGGCCATGTCCATAGCCGGTTTCGCCCTGTGGATCGGAACGTACCTGATCGGACAACTCACCCCCTGGATGCTCCAAAACCTCACCCCCGCCGGAACATTCTTCCTGTTCGCCATCATGTGCGTACCCTATATGCTCATCGTCTGGAGACTCGTGCCGGAAACCACCGGCAAGTCCCTGGAAGAAATAGAAAGATACTGGACCCGTTCGGGACAGTCATACAGACCTTAATCATTTAACAATAAAAGAAATATGGATTTTAAGAAACTAGCAAATCAATACAGGGACGAACTGCTCGAGAATGTTCTTCCCTTCTGGCTCGACCACTCCCAAGACCGGGAACATGGCGGATACTTCACCTGCCTGGATCGTGAAGGAAACGTATTCGACACCGACAAGTTCATCTGGCTTCAAGGGCGTGAAGTCTGGATGTTCTCAATGCTCTACAATAAAGTGGAAAAACGGCAGGAATGGCTCGACTGCGCCATCCAAGGCGGTGAATTCTTAAAGAAATACGGACATGACGGGAATTATAACTGGTACTTCTCTCTCGAGCGTTCGGGTAGCCCATTGGTAGAACCATACAACATCTTCTCCTACACCTTCGCCACCATGGCCTTCGGACAACTGAGTCTGGCCACAGGCAACCAAGAGTATGCGGAAATAGCGAAGAAGACATTTGAAATCGTCCTTTCCAAAGTCGATAATCCGAAAGGGAAATGGAACAAGCTCCATCCGGGCACCCGTAATCTGAAGAACTTCGCCTTACCGATGATTCTCTGTAATCTGGCTTTGGAAATCGAACATTTATTGGATGAAGAGTACCTCCGACAAACCATGGAAACATGTATCCATGAAGTAATGGAAGTATTCTACCGTCCGGAACTGGGAGGCATCATTGTTGAGAATGTAAACGCGGACGGTAGTCTTGCCGACTGTTTCGAAGGTCGCCAGATCACCCCCGGGCATGCTATTGAAGCCATGTGGTTCATCATGGATCTGGGCAAACGCCTGAACCGTCCCGAATTGATCGAAAAGGCGAAGAATGTGACTCTTACCATGCTCGATTACGGTTGGGATAAGGAATACGGTGGTATATACTACTTCATGGACCGTAATGGCTGTCCTCCCCAACAGTTGGAATGGGACCAGAAACTTTGGTGGGTGCATATCGAAACACTAATCTCGCTATTGAAAGGATACCAGCTGACTGGGGATAAAAACTGTCTGGAATGGTTTGAGAAGGTACACGATTATACATGGAACCATTTTAAGGATACTCAATATCCCGAATGGTTTGGGTATCTGGATCGCAGAGGGGAAGTGCTACTACCACTCAAAGGGGGAAAGTGGAAGGGATGTTTTCATGTGCCGAGGGGATTATATCAGTGCTGGAAAACATTAGAAAATTTGAATAAAGAAGAAGTCATAAAAAACTATGTAACTCTTGAACAATGTTGAACAGATCCATTATAGCATTTTTTATATTATTATTTACTGCAACTTATTCATCTGCAATAACTTCCAGTAAAGAAAAGCCAAAATATCTTTGGTTTGACGCAGAAGCCAATTTTAAACGTTTTGCTTCCAAAGACTCCATTTCTTATTATTTAGAGAAAGCAAAGTCTGTAGGATTCAATCAGGTAGTAGTAGATGTTAAACCAATATATGGAGAAGTGTTATACAAAAGCAAAATTCTTCCTCCACTTACCACCGTCAATGGTAAAGTCATTCACAGAGATTGGGATTATCTGCAATATTTTATAGATGAGGCTCATCGTCTTGAATTGAAAGTAACTGTTTCTACAGCCATGTTTCCTGCAGGACATCCCGGAACAAGTGAGGGGGTGGTTTACGAAGATAAATACTGGGATGGAAAAACACACAATGAAATAATTAATTTTTATTTTATTAATACTAATATTTAATATGAAAAAACAAGTCAAATGGAGTAGAAGGTTTATAGCCTTATTGATCTGTCCATTTTCAGTTTTAGGCATTCATGATCAGAAAGCCATAAATATGAAAGGAACAGTGTATGACTCTAACAATGGACCGTTGATGGATGCCAATGTTAGCCTAAAGGGGAACTTGTCCAATGGTACTATTATCAATATGGGCAGACAGTTTAATTTTAATGTGTCAAGATTGAATTCAACGTTGATAGTTACTTTCATTAAATATCATACACAGGTAAAACAGATATTGATGGAATGACTCAATATACAAATAAAATAAACACTCTATTATTAGGTATAGATCGTGCCAGTTCGCAGATCAAACTTTTCAATTGCAAAATGACTGATATACGTGCTGTCAAAGAAACCAAAATGACTATTATGAGGAAAATGCACGTTACATTCTTACTATATGGGAACCAAAAAGCTACTAAATTAAATTACTGTGCTAACAGAGATTGGAAATGATTAACTAGTAATTACTATCGCAAAAGATAGAAGTGCTTTACAAACAGTGGGATCTCAACTTTATTGGCTGGTAAGAAATATGACAAAAAGAATTTCGATCAATCTATTACTAATATTTCGGGTGAAAATCCAGTTCCTTTGATAAGATAATTGATTACTAAATGGAGTAAATATTTAATAATTTATTATTTCCTACGAGTTAAATAAAAGAACAACATTAAAAACCCAAAAGCTTATGGGGTAATCTGAATATATTCAAAGAGTGGAAAAGGATTAAAAAAGAAAATAAAAATTCGGAATTACTTAACTTTAAATTATATATTTATGATGTCTAACTTACGAAAAAACATTTCTTTACTTAAGATCTGGACTATTATTACGGTATTTATTTTATTGCCGGTATTGAGCATAAATGCCGTTAATTTTCCAGCAAATTATTTACATAGTAATAATATCAAAGAGGTAAAGGATAACAAAAAAGTCACAGGAAAAGTGTTAGATGAATTTGGAGAACCAATTCCAAGTGCATCTATATTGGTAGAAGGACGTTCTAAAGGTGTCATCACAGATTTGGATGGAACTTTTGAGATTGAAGTAACTCCTACGGATAAACTGGTTGTTTCTTTCCTGGGAATGGAAACACAAACCATTCTGGTTGGTAATCAAACGAATATCGTTGTGAAAATGAAACCTAAGACAGCAGAGCTGGATGAAGTAACGATTGTTGCCTATGGTAAACAACGAAAAGTAAGTGTTATCGGTGCTATCAACACTATTTCCACAGATGAATTAAAATCTCCGGTAGGAAAATTGAGTAACAGTCTGGCAGGCCAATTGGCTGGTATTGTCGTTATGCAACGCTCAGGTGAGCCAGGTGCTGGAGCCGATTTCTGGATTCGTGGTATTAATACTTTTGGTGCAAATAACAAACCTTTAGTATTAGTCGATGGTGTTGAACGTGAATTGGACTTAGTTGATGCAGAAGATATCGCTTCTTTTTCTATTTTGAAGGATGCTACGGCGACAGCTTTATATGGAGTACGTGGTGCTAATGGCATTGTGTTGATTACAACTAAGAGAGGAGTGGAATCAGTACCAAGAATTAGTGCCAAAGTAGAATACGGTTTAGCTAATCCTGTACGTTTATCAAAATTGGCTAATGCGAGTCAATGGATTGACTATTACAACGATATTTCTCTGGAATCCTCTGGTCGTCTGGCAATAGAATCAGCAGAGAGAGCAATGTACCTGAATGGTACTGACCCCGATTTATATCCGAATGTAGATTGGATAAAGACTATTTTTAAAGATCATTCCAATATGACACGTGCGAATATAAACGTAACTGGCGGATCACCTAAAGTACGTTATTATGTTGGCGGTTCTTTCTATACAGAAGGAAGTATTATGAATGTAGTGGACACGAAACGATATGATGCGTCTATGAGATATGATAAATTTAATTTTCGTTCTAACATTGATATTAATATTACTTCTTCAACGGAACTGGGGTTATCTTTGTCTAATCAGTATGAAATAAAAAATCGTCCTGCAGCCTCATTGTCTAATTTATATGCTTTTACAATTCTTACTCCACCGATTTCAACTCCTACTATTTATTCGGATGGTACTATTGCTCTGCCGACAGTAGGTTACAATCCATACAATTATTTGAATACGAGTGGTTATTCCCAAGATTTCTCCAATAATGCGCAATCATTAATTTCGGTGACACAAGACTTTTCAAAATTTGTTACTCCCGGATTAAAAGCTAATATTAAGTTCTCTTGGGACGCTTTTAATGGTTCTACTTTGAATCGTGTCATTAACCCTACTACGTATCACGCCATTGGAAGAGATGAGAATGGAGATCTTATCTTCATTAACAATAATAATGGAAGTAATTATATGACTCTAAATAGAACTAACTCTGGTTCTAGAACTATTAATTTTGAGGCTTCTGCCAACTACGACCGTTTGTTTCTTAAAAAGCATAGAGTTGGAGCCATGTTTTTGTTTAATATGAGAAACTATACAGATAATTTTCCCGGTAACTATATTGCAGCCTTCGCTCATAAGAATATAGGTATTGCAGGACGTATCACTTATTCATATGAAGATAAATACTTTACAGAATTTAATTTTGGTTATAATGGATCAGAGAACTTTTCTCCTCAAAAACGCTTTGGTTTCTTCCCTTCCGTTGCAGCCGGATATATGATTAGCAATGAGTCATTTTGGGATAATCTAAGATCTATTATTCATATATTGAAGATTAAAGGATCATATGGAGAAATCGGAAATGATCAAATTGGAGGTAATCGTCGTTTTGCTTTTAATTCAGAAATGAATGGTTATACCGATGGTTATACATTTGGTACTAACCCCGGTAATGGTTATATCTCAGGTATTGCAACCGGAGTTCCCGGTAATGAAAATGTGTCATGGGAAAAAGCTAAAAAAGCGAATATTGGTGTTGAAATAGGCTTTATTGATAAATTAAAATTCCAACTCGATTATTTTTATGAAAAACGCTCAGGCATTTATATTCAACAAGAGAGCGTACCTTCTATTGTTGGATTGAATGTCACTCAATATGTTAATCTTGGAGAAATGAGAAATCAGGGATTTGACGGTTCTATGGAATATGAACAACGTTTTAATGATTGGTATGTATCAGCTCGTGCAAATCTGACATATAACAGGAATAAAAAATTGTATGATGATAAACCGACTCCTATATGGCCGTATCAGAGTGAAGCAGGTTTTGCTTACAGGCAACAAAGAGGACTGGTTGCATTAGGACTGTTTGAATCAGAAGAAGATATCGCCAATAACCCCAAACAAACCTTTGGCAATGTACGTCCGGGAGATATCAAGTATAAAGATATTAATGGTGATAATGTCATTGATGCTTATGATAAAGTAGCTATTGGATATACAGATGTTCCGGAAATTAGCTACGGTTTCGGACTTAGTGTCGGTTGGAAAGGGTTCGATGCTTCGGTATTTTTCCAGGGAGTAGGTCATGTGACACGCATTATCGGCGGAGCTGCTTTTTACGGTTCATCTGATAATATTAAAAATACGGGACAGATTTACAGTGAGGTAGCAGATCAACGTTGGAGTGAAAGAAATCCGAATCCAAATGCAAAATATCCAAGATTGTCGATGAGTAAAGTAGAAAACAATTTGCAACCTTCTACTTTTTGGCAAAGAGACATGAGTTTTATAAGACTGAAAAATGCGGAATTAGGATATACAGTACCTAAACACCTTTATAAACAATTGGGAATATCTACTATACGACTATATGCGCAAGGAGTTAACCTACTTACGTTTAGCAAGTTCAAATTATGGGATCCAGAGTTAGCTTCTGACTATGGGAATGTTTACCCACAAATGCGAACCATTAATTTTGGATTGAATATTAACTTCTAAAAAGAATAACTATGAATAAAATAAAATTATTAGGAACATTATTATTGTTATCCATCATATTGTTCTTCTCTTCATGTAACGATTATCTGGAAGTAACTTTGCTTGATCAGATGACGCGTGAAGAAGTATTTAGCAAACGCCCTTCAACGGAAGCCTATTTGTCTCATATATATAGTTACTTACCTCGTGAATTTGAATATTTGGATGAGGGAAGTGCCGTTCCGCGTAGCGACGAAGCTTTATTTTCCTGGTATCAATGGGTAGATTATCTTGTATTTAATACAGGTTCTTGGGGACCTACTACTAGCGCTTTTAATATTTGGAAGAGGAAGTACGAAGGTATTAACCAAGCTACCATTTTCATGAATCATGTCGATGAATGTAAAGAAATCGATGCTCAAACACGAGCAGCAATGAAAGCGGAAGCCCGTTTCTTGAGAGCTTATTTTTACTTTGAGTTATTCCGTCAATATGGTCCTGTATATATTTGGGGAGATCAAGATCCTGATGAATTGATTAAAGCTGAAACCATTGATAGACACACGGTGGATGAAAATGTCACATTTATGGTTGAAGAGTTCAATAAAGTTATAGCCGATCCTGATCTTCCTTCAACTATTGGTGATATGACAAAATGGGCAGGTAGAATCACGAAGGGAGCAGCAATGGCAGCTAAAGCTCGTTTACTTCTTTATGCAGCTAGTCCATTATATAATGGATGTGATTTATATAAAGGACAGATGAAAAATATGTATGGGAATTATTTATTTCCTCAACAGCAGGATTTGAATAAATGGAGTGAAGCGGCCAAAGCAGCAAAAGATGTAATAGACTTGAACCTTTATGAGTTATATGAAAACAAAACGGAGACTGATCCGTTTCAAAAAGCTATAAAATCTTATCAGGGAATTCTTTTTGATGAATGGAATGAGGAAATTATCTGGGGAGCCTGGGCACGTAATCCTGCAAAAACAGAATTTGGAAGTGCCGGTCAATATTTATACTCCAGGTGTTTACCTCCTATTGTATGTAAAACCGCATACGGTGGTTTTTGCCCTTCTTTGAAATTAGTCGATACTTATCCAATGGCTGAATCCGGTAGATATCCGGTAGACGGATATGATGCTAATGGAAATCCTATTGTAGATCCAAAGTCCGGCTATACTAATGTAGGGTTTACCGAAGGATATGCTCATCCTATTGAGAAAAAGTTCGGAACAGTGAAGGCGCATAATAGCTGTGTTGGACGTGATGCCCGTTTCTACGCTTCGGTATTGGCAAATGGTTTTTACTGGATCAATGAATATAGCGGACGTAAGATTGTTACTTTCTACACAGGTGGTACTTCTCCTTTTGTAGGTAATGGTGGCGACTGCGTTAAAGTGGGATATTTATGGCGGCGAGCGTTGAATCCGGCATTGAATACGGATGCTAAGAGTTGGGGAAATGTATTCTGGCCTTACTACCGTTTGGCAGAAATCTATCTGGATTATGCGGAAGCCTGCAATGAAAAACCGGAAAGAGATGAAGTGGAATCCCTAAAGTATATCAATAAAGTACGGAATAGAGCTGGCTTAAATAATTTAGAAAAAGCTTATCCGGAAGTGGTTGGAGATAAGGTCTTGTTGCGTAAGCTTATTCAAAAAGAACGAATGGTGGAACTTGCTTTTGAAGGACATCGCTACTATGACGTAAGGCGTTGGATGATTGGTGAAGATGAATTTAATAGCCCCAATTATACTTTGAATTTATTGGCAACTAAATATGATGACTCATGGAGTCGGACGAAAGAAGTATGGATTGGCGGAGATCGGGTATTTGAACCAAAGCATTATTTCTTCCCAATCAATCAGGTTCAGTTAAGTGAAATGAAGAATATTACACAAAATTATGGATGGTAACCTTGAAAAATAATATGATTATGAGAAAAAATATATATTGGTTGTTATTGGCAACATTAACTCTATTCATATCTGCCTGTGATAATGATCGTGATAATTACATGGTAGATGATAGTATCGGATTGTTGAATCCCAACTATGTGAATGCAGACGTTTATACTGGAATGTCTGATCCCTTTCAACTATTTGCTATAAAAAGTGGGAAAGGTAATAAAAGTGCTCAAGTTTCGATATCAGTAGACGAAGCTGTTTTGGAAAATTACAATGCAACGAACGGTACTTCTTATATTTTATTACCTAGCAACTGCTATTCAATTACAGTAAACAGTTTGAATTTTGATGATTCTGATTATCGTAAAGCATTCGAGATAACTTGGAACCAGACAGAATTGTCATCTGTTTTGGGTTTATCAAGTGAATATGTGATTCCCTTACAAATGGAAGTAGATAACGCTTCAATCAAACCAGACGAAACTCGTCTGGTTACTGTGGTAAAACCACAAATAAAGCAACCGTACATTGCAATGGAAAACAAAGGCTTATATACAGGTATCATGCCTACTACCACTGATCTCGATGAAAGAGATATCTACATGAAAGTAGAGACTAATTATTTCAATCGTTCGGAGCTGACATATGAAATAGAAGTTGATCAGAAATTACTGACGGATTACAATACTGCAAATGGAACCAATTATAAATTGTTACCTGAAACGGCCTACCAGTTATCGCAAACCACTTGGACAATACCTGCTAATATGAACAGTGCTTATTTTAAACTCTTATTTAAGAAAAAGGCATTGATGCTGGATGAAACCAGCATTCTATTCGGTGATTATGTACTTCCGATTCGTATTGCATCTGTTTCCAGTCATGAAATAGATCCGGTCGCTTCATCCATTCTTTATATGATTTCTTTCCAACCGGATAAGATTGACAAAACAGGCTGGAGTGTAATTGACTACAATACATCTTCCAAAGAAGATGAAATTGCTTATATTGCAGCCCTTGATTGGGGACCGGAGAAACTGATAGATAATAATAATGCTACTTTCTGGGGATCGAAATGGACTACCCCTAAACCGCTTCCTTATTATTTTGTATTTGATATGGGAAAAGAACATAAACTCTTTAAGATGGGATTTGAAAATCCTATAGGTGCTGATGCTTGGCGAGGGGATGCAAAAGCCGGTTATATTGAATATAGTTCGGATAATCAGACTTGGACTCATCTAGTCGATTGGACTACTCCAAATAGAACTACCCGCTCAATATCTTTTGGGGTGAATATAGTAACAGCCCGTTATATTAAATTTGTAATAGATGAAGTTTACACTCCGTATTTAGGCGGTTCCCAGATGAATATTGCAGAATTCAATGTATGGGGTGAATAATAATTCTAACTTATATTATACAATATCATGTTTGCATATTATAGAAATGTATTAAAAGTAATCAGTTGTATTTGTTTAAGCATGGTCTCCTTCAGTGTATATGCACAGTTCATAGATCAGGGATACAGACAAGATAAAATTAAAGACCTCGCTCTTATCTATCAAGGAGGGGTACATCGTATTGACTGGACTTCCGATCAGTTTGTTCCTTACGTTGTACATCAGTTTGCAAACGGGCATAAAGATTGGTTGTTTGACGGTTTTCTATTTTTGGAGTTTACGGATGGAAAAGGATTAAGTTTCGCTACTCGTTATTCCGATAAGAATGCTAAAAAAAACGACTGGATCTGGTTACTGGATCGTCTTTTCGAGCAAGGGAAAGCTTTATCTGCTCTCGATCAATGCATTGATACCCAAAAACAAGAAATAGGAAAACCCAAGTTCACTCATCAGATTGTACTTGGGCTTCCAGAAATGCTCCCCGGTCAGAAAGACTGGGGAGACCTGAACGGTGAACAGATGGATTTTTCTAAGCAAAAACATCAGATAAAGGCTACTTGCTGGTATATTGATGAATTGATGAGACGTTTTGAAGGTGCTGATTATAAGCATCTCAAACTTTCCGGTTTTTATTGGACGGCAGAGGATATTGACTTTTGCAAAGACTTGTCAGTTCCGTTAAGTAAATATATCCATTCAAAGAAAAAAACATTTTGCTGGATTCCATACTGGCAAGCGGTAGGTTTCAATAAATGGAGAGAATTGGGGTTTGATATTGCTTATCAGCAGCCGAATCATTTCTTTAAGGCATCGATCCCAGATAAAAGACTGGAAGAAGCATGTCAATCTGCTGCTGAACTGAATATGGGAATGGAGTTGGAGTTTGACGAGAATGCTCTGTTTGATGCTAAAGATTCTTTTTATAATCGATTAGTGGCATATATTGATCATTTTGAACGGCAACAAGCATTTCGCAGATCTTCTATAGCTTATTATAGTGGTAATCATGGATTTCTTGATATGTACCGATCCACTAATCCCAAAGATCATGAAATAATGGATCGGTTAGCAAAGCTAATAATCGACAGACGTACACATCTGAAGGCAAAACCTGAAGCTAAGCATACAAAAGTAATCGCCCACCGGGGATTTTGGAATACAGCGGGTTCGGCTCAAAATTCGATAGCAGGATTAGTTAAAGCAGATTCTATAGGCTGTTATGGTACGGAATTCGATGTATGGTTGACTGCCGATAACCAACTCATGCTTAATCACGACGGATGGCACGAAGGCCATTCTTTAGAGAAAACGTCTTCATCCATTTTACGTTCTTTGAAGTTGAATAATGGAGAAAATATGCCGACATTGGAGGAATTCCTTGATAGGGCTAAAAAGCTAAAGATTCGTTTGATATTGGAGATGAAACCTCACAGTACTCCGGAGCGAGAAACTAAGGCAGTGGAGTTAGTCTTGAAAATGGTAAAAGAAAAGAAATTGACCCGGAGAGTGGAATATATCACTTTTTCCCGTCATGCTTTATGTGAATTTATACGTTTGGCTCCTTCCAAAACTCCTATTTTATATTTGGGGCAGGATATTTCTCCTAAAGAATTAAAACAGTTGGGAGCTACCGGAGCTGACTATAATTATTGGGCTTTTCATAAGAATCCGGGATGGCTTCAGAACCTCAAGGATTTAAAAATGATTTCCAATGTATGGACCGTGAATAGTCCTGACGAAATGCAGTGGTGTATTGATAATGGCATTGATTTATTGACAACAGATTCTCCGACCATGTTTATAGGGTTATAAATCTGTCCTGATCTTTTAGAATATAATGTGTCGAAAGCTATAGTCACCATAGTATGATTACGTGGAAAATATAGCTTTTGACACATTTCAACTTATAAAATATAGAAATAATGACTTTACGTACTCTATTTGTGATTTTAACGATGTCTTGGAGTTTAACTGCCTGTGCTAATGATGACAGCCCGGCAGGAAGACAACCGGAAAATGCTCCTTCGGAAGAGGAAACACCTGACCCGAAAATGATTTCCGGGAAAATGAGGGTAAAAATTGCCGGAGAAGATTTATATATATCGGCTAAACTTAATGCAAAGAATGATATTCTTTATTGGTTTAAAAAATGTATGTTCAATCAGTTGTATACGTTCTATCGGGTAGGAACGATTGCAAATAATATGCCCCAACCGACCAATATACCCGACGCAACACCTTCTTATGTATTAAATTTATCTTATAGTGATAATATAGGACCTTTTAATATTACCGGTCATGGATGGTGTGGCGGCAATCACCCCTACATTGATGAGGAAACTCAAACTGCTCATAATGTAAATTATCAGATCTCGTTGGATGGAAAGATTACAACGGAGAATACATTGACGCTGGTGGATAATATACAAATACGGGCTATTAATCATATCATGAACCCGGCAGAGCCTGAAACAATAAATGAAAAAACGGTTTTGAACAATGTACTGTGTATTGAAACCGTTGATTATAACATTCAAAGAAATAATATACAGGTAACTGTCAGTCATGAATTTCAGAATGAAAAGCCTGTAATAGTACAAATGTATTACGGAATGCAATCTATGTTTGAAAAGGAAACACATACTCTGACAGTCAATGGAAAATATGCAGATTGGACATTACAGGAAGGTGTTTCGACATTCAATAAAAAAGAATTCCCATTGATGCGTTGTTTTATTGAGAAAAATGCAGATGCATATCAATCGTCCTATCTGTTTGATGAAGGATTAGGAAAACATACAGATATTACAGATGACGATATCATCTTTATTGGAAACTCGAATGGAAAAACTTATCACAAGATTATTGCAAACAAGAGTTATAAAAAAGGAGACATTATTCATTGGAGCGGAGTTTATACATGGTTTAAATCTCCCATTATAGATGATGTTGACCTTTTATGTTACGAAGGCATGATTAACAATCAGAGAGTTTTATTTATTGATTGTAAAAAGAAAATTGATAAGCAAGTGATTTTATCTGATTATGTTAATCTCACTTTTAAGATTAAAGAGAAAAGTGCATCGATCACAATTCCTAATAGTAAAATAATGCCTTCAGGCATTAAAGTTATTGCAGAAGGACCAGGAAGCTGTATTCTTATTTTGGATTAATCGGTGGTTGGGGAATTTTTAATAAACTATATTTCTATTGAATAGGTATAAAAAACGAATTAATTATTATTTTTGTAATTCTTTAATATATATACCATAAATGGCATATTCCTTTAATGGATGGAGAAGTTAGGTTTCCGAAACTCTAGCTGACAAGTGGGATCTTTATACTACGAAAAGAAACCGGTTTTATAGAACTATGGAGGAGACTCTTTATAGCCGGAGCTTTCTTAATCATACTCGGCCTGTGTTTTGAACCGTTTCAGGGGGGTATAAAAAAAGATCCGGCTACATTCAGTTATTTGTTCCTTACTTCGGGTTTAGCTTTCATGGGATTGTTGTTACTGAATATAGTATGTGACTACTTTCGTTGTGTAAAAAGTACCCGATTTCTGGTGATGCCCGGACAGAATCCGATGATGGCATACGTGGTAGTTGATCTATTGGTGATACCCGTAGCTAATCTGACAGGAATAGCTTCGCTATTGGTTTATTTTAACTCCAACGCTTGGATGGGATTCTTGCGGGGAGTGATTCTGACAACGTTAGCAGTAGTAATAACCATATTCTTTACCAGAATCAAATGTTTTTGGAGAACTTAAATTTATAATACCATATCAAAATGAAAAGAAGAATCTGCATTTTTGCAATGTTATTGATGATGTGCCATGCATATACTCAGATCGTATATCATGATGCTGCCCGTTTCCCTCTATTAGGTAAAGCAACCGAAGCAACCGGAACCCGGTACGAACGGTTCCCGGATTCTTTAAAGAATATTTCCCGTGCTCCTTTGTGGAACTTAAGCCGTAATTCTGCGGGAATGGCGATCCGTTTTCGTAGTAACTCAACCAAAATTGCTGCTAAATGGGAAACTCTTGGCAATAACCACATGAATCACATGACGGATGTGGGTGTAAAAGGACTCGATCTGTACTGCCTGCAAAAAGATGGCAAGTGGCGTTTTGTCAATAGCGGTCGCCCTACCGGAAAAACAACCCAAGCTACAATTATAGCCAATATGCAACCCGAAGAAAGAGAGTATATGCTCTATCTGCCACTTTATGACGGACTTGTTTCGTTATCTATAGGAGTGGATTCGCTTTCAACTATTACGCAACCCGCTGTAGAATCTCCGGTCCGTACAAAACCTGTTGTTTTTTACGGAACCAGTATCTTACAAGGTGGCTGTGCCAATCGACCCGGCATGGCACATACTAATATCATTTCACGAAGACTGAATCGCGAATGTATCAATCTCGGCTTTAGTGGAAATGCTTTGCTTGATCTGGAAGTTGCCAGGATCATGGCAGAAGTGGACGCCGGTGTTTTTGTGCTGGATTTTGTACCCAATGCTTCTGTTAAACAAATGCAAGAACGAATGGAGACATTCTATAACATTATCCGTAAGAAGCATCCTGATACGCCTATTGTTTTTATAGAAGATCCTATTTTTACTCATTCGCTGTTCGACCAGAATATTGCGCGTGAAGTGCAAAGGAAAAATCAGACTTTGAATGAGATTTTTACCCTTCTGAAGAAGAAAGGAGAGAAGAATATATATCTGATACATTCCGACAAGATGTTGGGTGACGACGGGGAAGCGACAGTCGATGGCATTCATTTCACAGATTTGGGAATGATGCGATATGCAGATTTAGTATGTCCTTTCATTCAGAAACTTATAAAAAAGAAGTAAGTTCAATGAAGAAAGTAATTCTGACTGTTTTATCAGTTGCTTTTTGTATGCTTCAGGAAACGAATGCACAAGGTAAAGTTTGTCTAAAGGGGAATGACTCAAACATCTCATACGTCGGTCGTACGGAAATACAAGGAGACGGGGCAGTATCATTCGATTGGACCGGAACTTATCTTCGTACCAAGCTTTCGGGAGGAGAATTGTCTATCCGGCTTTCAGATACAGGGATCAATTACTATAATGTATTTGTGGATGGTCTTTTGCATAAGGTGGTAAAAGTATTCGGCAAAGATACATTGATTAATTTTGTATCTGGTATTGATAAAGGATTTCACCGTATTCTCATTCAGAAACGTACGGAAGGTGAATGGGGGCAAACGACTATTCACCAGTTTGTATTGCCTCAGGGAGGTCAATTGAAGAGAGAAATGAATATTCCGCTCAGACATATCGAGTTTATAGGTAATTCCCTGACTTGTGGCTTCGGAACGGAAGGTAAGGATCGCAGTGAACCTTATAAAGCGGAAACTGAAAATTGTAATTTGTCATACGCTGCTATTATATCCCGCTATTTTAATGCGGATTATACTTTCATTGCACATTCAGGAAGAGGAGTCGTACGAAATTATGGCGATTCAGTGAGAGTATCGGCGGTGACAATGAAAGATCGAATGCTGAATACTTTTGATATTAACTTAGAGAAGAAGTGGAATTTTAAAGCATATAAGCCGGACTTAGTTGTTATTAATTTAGGAAGCAACGACTTTTCTACGGATCTGTATCCGTTGGAGGAAGAGTTTATCCATGCTTATAAGCTATTGATTAGTAGATTACGCACTTATTACGGCAATGTCCCCATTCTTTGTATCAGTCCGTCTATAGCGCAAAGACAAATTATAGGATATATGGAACTCTTGCGTCAAGACTTGAATGATCCGCAAGTATATTTGTTTGTTTTCCCGGAAGGACTCTATAATAATACGACGGATTTAGGTGCTGTGTGGCATCCTAATTACAAGGGGCAAATGAAAATGGCAATGTCACTCGTACCGTATATTTCTACGATTATGAATTGGCCGTTAAAAGACTTATTCACCAAATAAGGCTAAAAAGATGTACTAGAGTTACTCGAAGGAAGTACTAGAGTGATCCGAATAATGTATTAGAGTTACTCGGAAGATGTACAAGGATTGGGCAAGTCATGTACATGAATTGGATAGGTCTAGTACAAGAAGCACTTGAAAGATGTATTTGAAAAACAGCGGATGCTTGGATAAAATCATACGGTAAAGTTGTAGCAATTGTACGGTTGTTTTTTATAAAATGACCGCACAGTTTCAGTAAAAGATGCGGTTCGTTTACCTAAAATCTATGGGAAGTTTGTTTTTGTTTATTCCAATGTTTTTTTCAATCATTGGGATAGTTGAAAACAAACATTAGTATCTTTTTTCGTATTAACACCGGTCTGTTTGATAAATGAAAACCCTTTTGAGTCATCGTCATATTTCTCTCTATCTCGCTATCATTCAGGATGATAAAATGCGTCATCTTTTTTAAGACTATTTTCCTTTGTAAAGTTGCGTATGCAAATAAAAAATCATATCCGCAAGTCTTATAAAAAAGATGACGCAATACAATATGCTGTATTTTAGAGGTTTATGCAAAAATATGACGATGACTCAAAATGGTTTTCAATTACTAAAGACTCACCCAAAACACTCTAAATATAAAAAATATAGCCCAAACAATTTATCGACGTGCTTTTTGCCTTTTAATGATAATATTTGCCAATCGATAATAGAGCGCTATATCTTTTTCCGAACCATTTTTTAATGCATAAAAAGCACTTCCTCCTTGATAATAGGCAACATCCGTATTTTCGAAAACATGATTGCGTTCAAATCCATCTATATATGCATGCATACGGGGAGCTTTATCATTCAACGCCCTTTCATCGAATTCACACTCCATCGACATTCCATATTGACGTGCTAACTTGCATGCATCATCTATGCGAGAATCCGGAATGTTTGAATTGAAAAAATGATTCGGTTGCAAATATGCCTTGTCGAAGCCTAACTCTTTCCATGTAGTATATCCATCAGATTTGAAGTAAGGAATCCAATAAAAAGACTGTTTGTCTTCATGAATATAGTCGGCGATATGTTTCACAAACGTCCGCGTATGAGTCGCTTCCTCTGCTAACCAATAAAATCCTGCCAATTCAACATTTTTAAGATGAGCCTTTTTAAATCGTTCTGTAATAAAATCAATATACCATTTACAGGCAGATATGCGGTCTTCATCTTTTGAAAAATCAAGCTTTTTCCCATCTAGTTCACCCCAATTCTTTTGATTTGGAATAGGTTCCGGTAGCGATAAAACTATTTTTCTCTTTTTAGGAAGCTTGCCGCAGACTGACTTTGCCTTCTCTATGCAATCATTTAATGCACAAATACTTCTTCCAGGAGTAAAATATTTGTCGATTAACATGATCCAATCCTCTTTTGTAGCAGGGGTTGGACGATAACCGGAAGCAAATCCGCAACGATTGCCATCATAGATTTCCAAAAAAAGAAAACCATCAAACAGCCAATCACCTCCTTTAGCATTTTGACGGGAAGCATAAACATATGGCTGAAATAGTTCCTCATTCCATACTTCTCTTCGGTGAGTTCCCCCATCATAAATCAACACCATATCCCGGATACTTCCTTTGGGAGCATAGCCTTCAGTTACTGCCTGTCCCGTCGTTGCCTTTTGAGATGACGAACAGGATGACAGGCAGAACAAGATTATTGTAAATACAAAAATACGATTCATCATTAATCCAGTACTTTTATTTTGATATTACGCAGCCATACATCGTTGCCATGATCTTGGAATCCAATGTAACCTTCACGCTTGATGCCACCGAAATTACTCATCAGGTAATAAGCATCTGTCCATCCGGTCACACTAAATTTGCTATTATCCAGCATTTTAATCCATTCCGGAGTTCCCACTGTATATTCCACGACTTTCTCACCGTTTTGATAGTGAGTGACTTGTCCGTTGTTCACTACTATTCTAGTCTTATTCCATTCACCAAAAGGTTTGGCATTTTGAGGATTGGCGGGAATCATGTCATACAAAGAGCCGGCTTTCCGATTACCATCTTTACCTGCTTTGGCATCGGGGTGATTCTCGTTATCCAGCAACTGATATTCGGGAGAAGAAGCTACCGCAAATTGACCGGGGATTTCCTGAATCATATACATAATACCGGAATTTCCTCCCTCAGATATTTTCCATTCCAACTCCAGTTCAAAATTTTTAAATCGATGGGCAAAGATGATTTCTCCACCTTTTCCTTGTTTCTTGCTGTCGAATTTCATCGCGCCATCATCCAACACCCATTTGTCTGCCAAAGTTTCGGAAGCATAACTTCTCCATCCATTAAAGGAAGTACCGTCGAATATCGTAATGTATCCTTTCTTGTCTTTTTTGAAAGTGGACAAATCTACTTGAGGATAGTCTATAGGAGTATATTTATCCGCATACTCTTTAATCATTTGCTTTAGCAGTAAAGGCTTGTCTGTTGTGATATAATCCACTCCCATACCAATCAAGCGTTTCATCATTACAGGGTCATCCACTGTCCATACATTTACCTGAAGTCCCTGGTTGTGCATATCATTAACTAAATTCAGATTATTGGTAAATCCGGTGAAGTAATAGTCAGCTCCTGTCATTCCCCATTCTTTTAATTGAGCAGGAGAAGCATCTCCATTCAAGTAATACACCTTTGCACTTGGACGTATTCTCACCAATTCCTGACATACTTCTTTACTGAAAGCAATATAATCCGTTCGATTGGCCAACTTATGTTTTTCTACAGTTTTAACTATTTCATCAACCAACACTTTTATCCATTCGGGGGCAGATTTTTTCGTTTTTATTTCAAGAATTAATTGCAGTTCCGGACAATTCTTAGCATGAACCAAATATTGTTCAAGAGTAGGCAATACTTCTCCATTAGATAATTTACAATTCTTAATCTTTTCATAAGGAGACTGTTCGATAGTTGTAGAATTTATCTCACTATCGTGATGGACTACCAAAACACCATCCTGTGTTCTCCAAACATCAAATTCAGAACCATAACATCCTATTTCATTAGCTTTATACAATGAACTTAGGGAATTCTGAGCAGAATTTTCCGTTTCCCAAAAACCTCGGTGTGCAATAATCTTTGTTTGCGCTGTTGCTGACAAAGAAAGAATGGTACATAAAATACTCAATAATACTTTTCTTTTCATAATATAAATGTTTTAAATATTGTATTGATGCAGCTTTGTTTAATACTGTCATCAAAGAATTACAAAAATAATAATAAATCTGTTTTTAGTATATCCAACCCTAACTTTATTGAATGCTAGTCTTTAATAAATTCAATATAGTATCACTTTCTATACTGTTTCTTTTCAATTCGCATAACACAACCTCCTCCCGGCATAAGCGTTACCTTCATTTTTTTCTCGACAGACACATCTTTTACCACCCTGACATAATCGGATGCAACACGATCTGCATTGATACCATCACAAAAGACTTCTGCTGTATACATACCATCTCCTAAGAAAGAAAGATCGAGTTCAAGATCTCTTTTATTCCAATTAGTCATTACACCTAAATACCATACATTATCTTTCCTGCGAGCCATGGCTATATATTGGGCTATTTTCCCTTCTAATGCAATAGTTTCATCCCACACTGTTGGTATACGGGATATAAATTGAGTACATTCCTGTTCTTTTTGATAATTAGAAGGTGAATCCGCAAGCATACATAAAGGCGAATCAAAAATAATATATTGCGCTAATTGCCTACATCTTGTTCCCTGACTCATAGGTTGAGAATGTACCGGACGATAGTTTTCTTTGTTTGCATTACACATAGCCCCCGGAGTATAGTCAGCTGGTCCCGCTAGAAGACGAATAAATGGAAGGGTTACATCATAAGTAACCATATCATGCTCGATGCCACTCCATTTCATATTTTCCAAACCAAATACTCCCTCAAAATTTAACACATTCGGAAAGGTTCGTTGTAATCCTGTAGGTTTGTAAGTACCATGGAAATCAACTAGTAAATGATATTTTGCTGCAATTTTAGCAGCTTGGTAATGAAAGTATACCATTGGCTGATCATCGCGATTCATGAAATCAATCTTAAAGCCTTTTATTCCCATTTCAGAATAATACTTGCATATATTTTCCATATCTTTTGCAAAACCATAATATGGCAGCCAAAGTATTATTCCAACATTTTTAGTTGCAGAATAAGCAATCAAATTTTTCAGATCTATTTCTGGTACTACCTGATAAAGATTATTCAGATCTGACCAGCCTTCATCCATGATAATGTATTCCAATCCATTTTGGGAAGCAAAGTCTATATAATATTTGTATGTGTCAGTGTTGATACCTGTCTTAAAATCGACCCCAAATAAATTTAATGCGTTCCACCAGTCCCATGTTACTTTTCCAGGTTTTACCCAAGAAAAGTCACCTTTTGCCGGTGTTGATAATTTATATACCATATCATTTCCAAGTAATTCCACATCCGATTTAGCTACTATAATAATGCGCCAAGGGAAACAGGTGTTTGGGGAGCATTTAGCAATATAGTTTTTTCTGGATAAAATGATTTCTTCGCGAATATCCTTACTGTTTTGTTGTACAACATCTGGATAAGGTGCAAAGAATCCATATAATGTTTTTCCCTTGTTTTTATTGTGCAAATACATTCCAGGATAATTGATCAGATCGGCCTCAGTAATAACTACTTTTCGTCCTTTGTCACATTCTACCATAATAGGTGCAAAAGCTAATCGTTTATCATCCCATTCGGATAAATGGATATATTCATATAGGCTTTCGAATGAGGTCATCAACTGTCCTTGTAAGTTCTCATATCCTGCTGAAGATTTTACGTAAGGTATATAAGCCTTAAAGTTTCTTGGAAAATTGAAGGTTGCTTGTTCTTCATTCACAATGAAATCTGTCTTCATCTCAGATTCAAAACGCCAGGCCATTCCTTCATTATACGCCCGAAATATAAGGTTATAGTTGTCATGGAATTTCAGTATTAACTCATTATATTCATTTTGTATCTCTGATTTCTTATAAATGCATGTGGATATTTTCTCATTTTTATAAAACATCTTTTTACTCCGTAATCGCGGTTTTATTCCCCAATGTTTTCCATTGGCCAGTTTCATAGAAATTTGAGAATTCTCTACAATAATATCGTCATCAAAAGAAAGTGCGTAATTTACGACATCGCTTATTTGTACACTAATGGATAGTTTTTCATTAGGAGATTTTAATTTGATGTTTTCTTGTGAAAACAAACTCCCGGAGAAAAATAAAATCGAAATCCATGTACTTATTTTCTTTGTCATATTCATAACAGTGCAATTATTAGATGGTTGTACCAAAATATTCTTTATGGGAATATTATTGAGCACAACTATGTTGGTAGTTTATATAAATTATGCAAATCAGCAGTTAAAATCATGAACTGATTCAGTTAATTATCTTATTTCTTAAAATCCTCCTGAAAAATCAGTATATTAGAAGAATAAAGCCATTCATTAGTATAATTATGATTTCCAAGGAGAAAGAATTAAAACTTATAAAAAAATATATATGCGATGTTTATGAGTTTTCACTCAAATTCTACTGCCAGCGGTTCAGGAATAAGAATAATAATCCGGCCTTTACCGATCAGGAATTTCTGACTATATTTCTGTGAAGCTACCTTTTCCTGAAATATTCATACTTTCTACGATTGATGAAAATGCTACAGGAGACTTGTTTTCAACTGCAGTCTCAGAAGTCAGACAATCTATTGAATCATTATTCAATTGGCTGAATGAAAAAACAAATATTTAAAGAGCAATGAAAGTCAGATCTAAGTTTGAACGTTTAGTACATGCGATGGAAAAAATTACCATCGCATGCATTTGTCTAATTCCCTAACCAAGAATTGGAATTCAACTACTGATTCGCATAAATTATTAATTTGTATATCGCCAGAATGTTACTTCGGAAATACTGAAACAACTTGCACCAGGTTTCCACGTTTCCAGAACCTTAACTCTATAGTATTGAGCAGAAGGAACAGAATTGTAATCAGGATAAATATTATCTCCCAAAGAATATGCACTTACCATTTCTTCCAGAGTAAGTGCTGAATTATCTGCCGATCCGATTTTTACCCAATTATTCCATCCTTCTTCTGCTGTTGGAACTCCCTCTCCAGTGTATGCCCATAGTTCCGTTTTTTTAGGACATCCATTCATGTAAGGCCAATAAAATCCACTACGATACCTTGCTATTTTTACGGATTTAGATAAATCTATTGTAAACCAGGCAGGTATCGTTTTAGGTTCAAATACGCCCCAACCAGCTTCGTTTCCCCAAGGATTTCCACTGCCGTCTTGATTGAAAGTTTTTCCCCATTTTCCGTCCCATAATTTATCAGGATTACCTCCGTACGCACTATCAAAACCACCAACATGATTTAATGCATAAGGTTTCTTCAACTCTAATATAAGTTTTGTCGGATCAAGTCGCATAATCTTTTTTGACTCAAAAATATCTATAGCATTGGGCTCAGGAGCAAATAAAGTGGAAATTTCAATTTCTTTGTTTATATCTACTTGTTCTAAAATCGTCTCATTGACTATATTGGGAATCTCTACAACTTTTTTATTTTGTTCAATATCCGTATATTCCATCCTTACTCCTGCTGAGTAAATGATAGAATCACCCCATATTATTTTCACGCCTCCATTATCAACAGCCTCATAGGTTGCTATTGGACGATTGTTAAGGATGCTTAAATAACGATTTCCATAGGTACGTCCCACCAAATAAGTTGGGATTGATTTGTTTTCAAATTTATCATAAGTATATATTTCAAAGTTATATATATTTTCCGGTAAATTCTCAATCAGTACATCTACAGTATTGTCTTTTAAAGAACTTCGATCAATATCCACAATTAAATGTTCTTTCGATAGATTCCAGTAGATAATTACTTTATTCACATTAGGATCCGGACCTAATGTGAGTTGAATTTGCAACCGTTCTTTTCCAGCCAAATATGTAGCACTACTTACTTTCCCCGGATAACGTAATTCTCCACCTTGTGCAAATTGTAATGGATCAATTTCGCCCTCACATGCAATGTTTAAGAATAAGGGTATAAAACAAAATAGTAAAATTATCTTTTTCATAAAATAGTCGTGTTAAAAAATTATTGAATTTCTTGTCCATATACAGTCACTTCTGCAAAATCAAGATTGCGTTTACCATTCCAACTTTCTATTGCTTTAATACGAATGTAGCGTACACCGGCGACCGGTGGAGAAAATGTCACAATATTTCCAGCTTCCCAACTTTCAGCATCTTCATTACTATTTCCTCCTATACTTGAAGGCTTCACATTTTCTACTGTAGCCAGCAATTCCCAATTATGCCAAGCTCCGTCAGTATATTGTATATAGTCTCCGCCATAATCCATAAATCCATATACTTCATACTTTTTGGGCGAATCATTTTCGAATCTCCAGTAATGGTTAAAACGTATTCTACTAATACAACACAACTGACCAAGGTCAATAGTAAAGGCTGCTGGTTTGCCCAATTCACTATCTTCTAGAAATTTACCGTGAGACCAGTTCGTACCACCATCGGTATATGGATTATTGTAATCTTCCGACCATCTTCCATCCCACATGTTTTGTGGAAGGTCATATTTGCCGGTCAAAAATTTTGAGTCGTTCTCTAAACGGATGGCTTTAAAATTACTTTTATCAAACATAATTTCCAATGTAGGAGTTATATTTGCGTAAAGCGTATCCGAATAATGATCCCAGCGATCACGAATATATACCCCAAATTGTTGAGGTATAGGTTCATATCCCCAGAATAAATAACGTCCATCTTTTTTATTCGAATAGTAGGTATCATCTTCTATAAATTCTCCATCAATAATGCGACCGATAGAAACTGCTAAAATATCACCAGTCTCATTTTTATATTTTACGTCGACTCCTCCTAAACCATTTTCAAGAGTCAGTGTCTGAAAAACTTTCATATATGGAGGTGTAAGTGGATTTATATCTACTAATAGTGGCTGAGATTTAAGTCCGCTCTTACTTACACTATAAAGTAAAACCTCTTGTACGTTTTCCGTAGCTAATCCTGTTATGGAAATAGTATCTCTATAAGTTGATGATTTAAAATTCAAAGTATTACCTTCCGGTGTATTAACAATTGCCTCAATATAAGAAAGATCTTTACTATTGGGGAGCGTATAAACTAAATCAGCTCCTCCAGGCGTAGAGATTACTTTTACATTCGTGACTTGTTCCGGCAAATCTCCTCCTTTGTTGATAGGACTGTGCTGTTCTTCTTCACAACTAAAAATAGTCGAAGCTATAAAAATACTCAATATGTAAAATAGATTAAGTCTACTCATTATATATGAATTAACAGTTATTCTTTTCATGATTATAAAATTTAATTCCATCCTGGATTTTGTACTAAATTTGTATTCCTTAATATTGCTCTCAAGGAAATAGGAAATAAATAATCTCTGGGTGCAACAAACTCCTGTTCAAACACTTTATTTACCTGATAATACTCTGTAGACGTTTTTCCGAAAATATTCCATCCTTTCACGTCTTTATTGAGAAATTCTGCAGATTTTTTCCACCTTTTCAGATCCCACAGACGATGTCCTTCAAATGCTAATTCTATTTCTCTTTCTTGATGTATGATTTCTCTTAATCCGTCTTTTGTATTTGGCTTATCGGGATTTATAGAATATTCGCTCCACGATTCTTTCACCCCTTTCAAACCTACTCTTGCCCTGATATCATCCAGTTGAGCAATGGCTTCATTGCCACGTCCAACCTCATTTAACGCTTCTGCATAAAGTAGCTTTAAATCAGCCAATCGCATTTCCGGCCAAGAATAGAAGCGGGTGGCGGCACCATTTGCACTATGAGTGTATTCCCAATTTATAATTTTTCTGATCCAGTAACCAGTTTGGTTTGCTCTATTCCAGTCTGCAGTTATTCCATTCCTATCACTATATAGTGCTCTTATTTGATGTGCATTTTCTTCATTTGGTGTATTTTTCATGTAAACGACACTGCCATCAAACATAAGACTTGCATAAAAACGATTCTCTCTATCTTGATTTAATAACGCAGTAGGATATCCCACAATGAGGTTATATTTTTGATCTTCCTTTGTAGTAGACACTTGATATCTTTCATTATAAGGCCAAGTCTTATCTTCTTCAATAGGTACTCCGTTCTTTGTATAAAAACGTTCGACCATATTGAATGTAACTGAAAAACATGAAGCTTGAAAACTGTTTTTAACCCCTTCTATCATTTGAGGCACAGAAGCTTCTGCTTGCATGACAATGTTTTGATAATCATCCATAAATCGTCCCCAAATCAATTCATTGTTAAAACGGTCTGTTATCGCACCACGGAAATTCATTTGGTATTGTGTAGGTTCGTGCAGAGTAGCTACTTCTCGGAAATGGTACAATTCTAATCCCGGAATGTTATCCATCGCACTTTCACACGCTTCGACTGCTTTATCCCATTTCGTAGCATCATATTCCTGAGGAAATAAAATGACCCCATCTTTGTCAGCATATCCTTCGTAATCTATGTTACCGTTAAATAACGGACTTGCAGCAGTTATCCAAAGTTTAGCCTTTAACATATAAGCAGCACTTTTAGTAACACGTCCGGCTTCTTCTGCAGTATTTTCGATAATCAACGGCAGATCTTCTGCTGATTTATCTAGTAAATCGGAAATGTAATTCACAACATCGTCTACAGGAGCTCGTTTAACGGATACTGCATCACCATCCATTCCTATGGATAGATTTTTATCGGTAATAGGTATAGGACCATACATTCTAAACAAAATGAAATGATAATACGCTTTGAGAAAATTGGCTTCTGCTATCCAACGCACTCTCGTCACAGTACTTAATTCGGGGACTCTTTCCGGTTTACTTATCTCTTCTAAGAATGTATTACAATCTCTAATTGCTTGAAACATTCCTCCATCCCAATAGTTTTCATATGGATTATTTACGTTTTGTTCGCCTCTAGAGATTCTGATTCCCGGACAATGGTCATAATGGTCGTTTGTTTCATATGTCCAAATGTCATCACCACCGAAAAATGTTAGAGTTGCTTTTGAATCTCTGTGAATCTCAGGAGCATAGGAGTATAAAGTCGCGAGATACCTTTCTGCTTCTTTTTGGTTGGCAAAAACGTTATCCATATTTGCAATATTATCTGGTGCGACATCCAGAAAATTATTACAGCCACATAATTGTGTTGCCAATAAATATATAATTGCGACTTTAGAACTATTCTTTAAGCTCTTTTTGATACTTGATATATTGATTTTCATTTCTGTATATTTTTTATGTTAGAAACTTAACTGAAGACCAAGATTAAAAACTCTTTGGAGCGGATATCCCATACCTTCTCCTTTCATTTCAGCATCCCACATTTTAAACTTACTTATTTTAAACAAGTTGGAACCACTTGCATAAAGTCTGAAACCTTCTATAAGAAGTTTTTGTTTCACCCATTTTCCTTTTGGTTCATATCCTATTTCAAGGCTGCTGAGTTTAAAGAAGGAACCATTACGGAGCCACCAAGTTGAATTTCTATTGTTGTTGCTTATTTGGCTTGTTGAAAGACGAGGGAAAAATGCGTAAGGATTACGATTCTCTTCCGACCAGTGATCCTTCGCAACAACATCCAACAGACCAGATACTTTATTTCCATTTGTTATAAAAGGGGTAATATTGGCGGGATTAATCATGAAAGAAGTCCGTGCAATACCAGAGAAAAAAGCACTTATGTCAAAGTCTTTATAGCCAACGGTAAATCCAAAGCCATAATTGACTTCTGGTTCTGTAGGGTATCCCATGGGCACTAAATCATTGTCATTAATTACACCGTCATTATTGATATCACGATATTTGATATCTCCAGCCATATAATCTCCGAATTGTTTGGGAGAATTGAGTACATCATCCTCATCAATAAATAAACGCTCTGCCAACAATCCCCACATTGTATTCCATGGATAACCTATCCTTGATCTGTAATAAGTGTCTTTCGGATAATTTGGCTCTTCATATACTGTTGCCTTGTTCTTTGCAAAAGTAAATGTTCCTCTGATGGTTGCCCAAAAATCTTTATTGAAATACTTATTATAGTCAGCAGCAAGTTCAAATCCATGAGATTTCATTTCTCCCTTAATTCCGCAACACTATTATAAATTAAACTTTTTAAGTACCTGAGCAACAAAAAGTTGCTCAGGATTTTGCCATGTCAGAATTTTCACTTATCTTAGTGTTGCAAAAAAAACAAGAGAATCCGACGATAGACATGGCGAAGATACAAATTAAATCTGAGAGACTCACTCCTTTTGGGGGATTATTTTCAATCATGGAGCAATTTGACTCCACATTATCATCTGTAATCGACTCAACCCTCGGTCTAAGGTGTAGATCGTTCGGTTATCAGTACAGCGAAATCATCCGTTCTCTCATGAGTATCTACTTCTGTAGCGGTTCATGTATTGAGGATGTCACTACTCATTTGATGAACCACCTCTCGCTTCATCCGACACTTCGCACTTGTAGCTCTGATACTATCCTCAGGGCGATAAAGGAGTTGACGCAAGAAAACATTTCATACACATCAGATATGGGCAAGACCTACGATTTCAATACGGCTGACACTCTCAATACTTTATTGCTCAATTGTATATTTGCATCTGGCCAACTGAAAGAGGGTGAGATGTATGATGTTGATTTCGACCATCAGTTCATAGAGACAGAGAAGTATGATGCAAAGCCTACATACAAGAAGTTCCTTGGTTATCGCCCTGGCGTGGCGGTTATTGGCGATTTGATAGTCGGTATAGAGAATAGCGATGGTAACACAAATGTTCGTTTCCATCAGAAGGACACGCTGAAGAGGTTCTTTGCGAGATTTGAACAGAATGGGCTCACTATCAATCGCTTCAGAGCTGATTGTGGATCATGTTCCGAGGAAATCGTGGAGGAAATAGAAAAACACTGCAAGTCCTTCTATATCCGTGCTAACCGCTGCAGTTCGATCTACAATGACACCTTTGCTCTCAAAGGCTGGAAAACTGAGGAAATCAATGGCATTGAGTTTGAATTGAACTCTATCCTTGTTGAGAAGTGGAAAGGTAAGGCATATCGACTTGTGATTCAAAGACAGAAACGGATGGATGGTGTGCAGGATTTTTGGGAAGGAGAATACACATACCGTTGTATCCTGACTAACGACTATGATTCTTCCGTAAGAGAAATTGTCGAGTTCTATAACCTTCGTGGAGGAAAGGAACGTATCTTCGATGATATGAACAATGGTTTCGGGTGGGACAGATTGCCCAAATCCTTCATGGCAGAGAACACAGTGTTCCTTCTTCTTACAGCACTTATCCGTAACTTTTACAAGGCCATTATTCAAAGACTTGACGTAAAGAAGTTCGGGCTCAATGCAACAAGTCGCATAAAAGCGTTTGTCTTCAGGTTTATCTCTGTACCAGCCAAGTGGATCAGGACATCAAGGCGGTATGTGCTGAACATCTATACCTGTAATAATGCTTACGCAGATGTTTTCCAGACTGATTTTGGATAATGCCTACAACTTATGGGAATGATATTGTGTATTGCCTCAAGTCACATTGTGGGGTAAGGGGATATTGTAGGCAGAAGTGGGTGCTTCAAGTTCAAATTATCTGCAAATTCAGTAATGAGAGGACGTGTAAACGCAATAAGGACGTTCAAGGGCTTAGTTGCGGATTTGAGGTTCTCCAATATTAGCGCGTACTGTTGTGCGTAATCCCATTGTTGAGGGAATATCGCCTCTTGACATCAAAATGTTAGTGCGATGGTCTTTGAACATATCCAGCTCAACACTCAACGAGTTAAACAGAGCTATTTCCCATGCAAGATTGGATTTATAGGCTTTCTCCCAAGTTATGTCGGAATTAGCATAGCGTGATACTGCAACAGTTTGGAATTTTTTTCCGTAATCGGTACCGAATTTAATGGTACCGGCATTCATATTCATCATATTCAAATACCTTAATTCCGCAACACTATTATAAATTAAACTTTTTAAGTACCTGAGCAACAAAAAGTTGCTCAGGATTTTGCCATGTCAGAATTTTCACTTATCTTAGTGTTGCAAAAAAAACAAGAGAATCCGACGATAGACATGGCGAAGATACAAATTAAATCTGAGAGACTCACTCCTTTTGGGGGATTATTTTCAATCATGGAGCAATTTGACTCCACATTATCATCTGTAATCGACTCAACCCTCGGTCTAAGGTGTAGATCGTTCGGTTATCAGTACAGCGAAATCATCCGTTCTCTCATGAGTATCTACTTCTGTAGCGGTTCATGTATTGAGGATGTCACTACTCATTTGATGAACCACCTCTCGCTTCATCCGACACTTCGCACTTGTAGCTCTGATACTATCCTCAGGGCGATAAAGGAGTTGACGCAAGAAAACATTTCATACACATCAGATATGGGCAAGACCTACGATTTCAATACGGCTGACACTCTCAATACTTTATTGCTCAATTGTATATTTGCATCTGGCCAACTGAAAGAGGGTGAGATGTATGATGTTGATTTCGACCATCAGTTCATAGAGACAGAGAAGTATGATGCAAAGCCTACATACAAGAAGTTCCTTGGTTATCGCCCTGGCGTGGCGGTTATTGGCGATTTGATAGTCGGTATAGAGAATAGCGATGGTAACACAAATGTTCGTTTCCATCAGAAGGACACGCTGAAGAGGTTCTTTGCGAGATTTGAACAGAATGGGCTCACTATCAATCGCTTCAGAGCTGATTGTGGATCATGTTCCGAGGAAATCGTGGAGGAAATAGAAAAACACTGCAAGTCCTTCTATATCCGTGCTAACCGCTGCAGTTCGATCTACAATGACACCTTTGCTCTCAAAGGCTGGAAAACTGAGGAAATCAATGGCATTGAGTTTGAATTGAACTCTATCCTTGTTGAGAAGTGGAAAGGTAAGGCATATCGACTTGTGATTCAAAGACAGAAACGGATGGATGGTGTGCAGGATTTTTGGGAAGGAGAATACACATACCGTTGTATCCTGACTAACGACTATGATTCTTCCGTAAGAGAAATTGTCGAGTTCTATAACCTTCGTGGAGGAAAGGAACGTATCTTCGATGATATGAACAATGGTTTCGGGTGGGACAGATTGCCCAAATCCTTCATGGCAGAGAACACAGTGTTCCTTCTTCTTACAGCACTTATCCGTAACTTTTACAAGGCCATTATTCAAAGACTTGACGTAAAGAAGTTCGGGCTCAATGCAACAAGTCGCATAAAAGCGTTTGTCTTCAGGTTTATCTCTGTACCAGCCAAGTGGATCAGGACATCAAGGCGGTATGTGCTGAACATCTATACCTGTAATAATGCTTACGCAGATGTTTTCCAGACTGATTTTGGATAATGCCTACAACTTATGGGAATGATATTGTGTATTGCCTCAAGTCACATTGTGGGGTAAGGGGATATTGTAGGCAGAAGTGGGTGCTTCAAGTTCAAATTATCTGCAAATTCAGTAATGAGAGGACGTGTAAACGCAATAAGGACGTTCAAGGGCTTAGTTGCGGATTTGAGGAAATAGAAGAAACGTTCTTCTCCATTATTAAACCAATTCGTAAGTTCATCGTTACCAACAATTCCGAATGAGTAACGAACTTTTAACTTATCAAGGAAAGAAACATTCTTTAAAAATGCTTCATTTTTAATGTTCCAAGCAGCTCCAATAGAAGGAAAAAATCCCCATCTGTGTTTTTCGTCAAATCTTTCTGAAGCATTATAACCGAAATTAAATTCTGCCATATAACGATTGTCATATCCATAAGTTACACGACCGGACAAACTGATATTCCGTTGAGGAAGGGAACGTTCTAGATTACCCGCGTTAGAAAGTTTTTTCTCACGTACATAATATAGTAATGTTCCTCCTACATTATGAAGTTCATTAAAAGTATGATCATACATCAATGAACCTTCTATCCAGTTTTCATTCCATACTTCTTTTCCTTTTTCGCTATAATTCAGATAATCACGTCCTGTTGTTTCATTTAGGAGTATTACATCTTTCATTTCATTTTTATTTTCATTATCTTTAACACCCATGTAATAAAAAGGAACAATTGATCTGGAAAGGGCACTTTGAGCACTTCGTTTGGTATATGCCATCAAGCGTCCTTTCAATCCGGGAATAATAAAACTGAAATCCTGATTCAATTCAAATTGTGCAGTGAAATTAGCTCTATTATCTTCACTATATCCTGATAAAGCAGAAGCATAGGGATTGTAAAAAAGATCTGATTCGGATTGGGAGTTTTCAGACATAGGAGCATTTCCAAATAGAGGATGCTTGACCCACGAACGATATGATTGAGGATATACAGCAGGAAACATAACTGGATTGGCTTTCAGCAGACTTTTGAATACATCACCTCCCGTACCGACAGAAGGACCATGCAGGTAATCGAAAAGTGCATTAATTCTAACAGAAGCTTTTGTGCTATTCGTCAAATTCAGGTCTATGTTGGAACGAACTTCCATACTGGAATTCGACACGTTCGAATTAAAATCGTTTGACTTATGTGTTTTCAACATACCATCATCGTAGCGGTAAGATGCAGATAAATAATATTTGGCAATATCTGCACCTCCGGAAACATTCATGTTTATTCTGTGATTCAATGTATACTTCTTGATCATGATGTCACGCCAGTTATTGTTCGGATACAATAGAGGGTTCACTCCCCTTTTTGTATTCTCTATTTTATCAAAATCATATATTCTTTCTCCTCCTCGGGTAAGAGATGCATCATTAGCTAATTTCATATAACTAATATTGTCCGCAAGGTTATAATCTTTTGCATTGGTCGATAAAGAAGACTCATAACGAATATTAAATTTTGTTTTTCCTACAAAACCACCTTTGGTAGAAACCAATATGACTCCATTTGCCCCACGACTTCCATACATAGATGTAGCTGTTGCATCTTTCAAGATAGAAAATCCTTCAATATCATCAGGTTGTATCCTTGCCAATTCTGTTGTTGTAGATTCGATCCCATTAATCAGAATTAACGGATTGACTCTTCCTGTACCAAAAGAACCAACTCCTCGAATAAAAAATTGTGCATTATCGCGTCCCGGTTCTCCTGAAGTCTGGTAACTGATAAGGCCAGCTACTCGACCGGAAAGCATAGACGTTAAATTACTGCTTGGTCCTCTTAGTTCCGAAGGTCTAAGTGTTGCAACAGAACCTACTACTGTTTTTTTCTTTTCTTTACCCCATGCTGTAACAACTACTTCTTCCAATAATTCCTCATCTGCTTTTAAAACTATTTTTAGCTGAGTATTATTCTTTATTGGTACTTCCTGCGATCTATACCCAATATAGGATATTATTAATACATCAGTGGGTTTAGCGTTTAATTTAAATATTCCATTTGTGTTGGTAACAGTACCTACCGTAGTTCCCTTAATTTTGATATTGGCACCTACCACGGTAGTGACCTGATCTTCTTCATACACAACGCCTGTAATCTCCTTAATGTTTTGTGCCGTTAAGCTGCAAGGGATAAGCATTAATAAGCAGATACTTCGTACCCTTTTTAGTAGTTCTTTTGTTTTCATGTTTTTATACTTAAAGTTATATATTAGGATTTTATTCTCCGTTAATGGTATCTAATGTTTTCCAGCACTGATATAATCCCCTCGGCACATGAAAACATCCCTTCCACTTTCCCCCTTTGAGTGGTAGTAGCACTTCCCCTCTGCGATCCAGATACCCAAACCATTCGGGATATTGAGTATCCTTAAAATGGTTCCATGTATAATCGTGTACCTTCTCAAACCATTCCAGACAGTTTTTATCCCCAGTCAGCTGGTATCCTTTCAATAGCGAGATTAGTGTTTCGATATGCACCCACCAAAGTTTCTGGTCCCATTCCAACTGTTGGGGAGGACAGCCATTACGGTCCATGAAGTAGTATATACCACCGTATTCCTTATCCCAACCGTAATCGAGCATGGTAAGAGTCACATTCTTCGCCTTTTCGATCAATTCGGGACGGTTCAGGCGTTTGCCCAGATCCATGATGAACCACATGGCTTCAATAGCATGCCCGGGGGTGATCTGGCGACCTTCGAAACAGTCGGCAAGACTACCGTCCGCGTTTACATTCTCAACAATGATGCCTCCCAGTTCCGGACGGTAGAATACTTCCATTACTTCATGGATACATGTTTCCATGGTTTGTCGGAGGTACTCTTCATCCAATAAATGTTCGATTTCCAAAGCCAGATTACAGAGAATCATCGGTAAGGCGAAGTTCTTCAGATTACGGGTGCCCGGATGGAGCTTGTTCCATTTCCCTTTCGGATTATCGACTTTGGAAAGGACGATTTCAAATGTCTTCTTCGCTATTTCCGCATACTCTTGGTTGCCTGTGGCCAGACTCAGTTGTCCGAAGGCCATGGTGGCGAAGGTGTAGGAGAAGATGTTGTATGGTTCTACCAATGGGCTACCCGAACGCTCGAGAGAGAAGTACCAGTTATAATTCCCGTCATGTCCGTATTTCTTTAAGAATTCACCGCCTTGGATGGCGCAGTCGAGCCATTCCTGCCGTTTTTCCACTTTATTGTAGAGCATTGAGAACATCCAGACTTCACGCCCTTGAAGCCAGATGAACTTGTCGGTGTCGAATACGTTTCCTTCACGATCCAGGCAGGTGAAGTATCCGCCATGTTCCCGGTCTTGGGAGTGGTCGAGCCAGAAGGGAAGAACATTCTCGAGCAGTTCGTCCCTGTATTGATTTGCTAGTTTCTTAAAATCCATATTTCTTTTATTGTTAAATGATTAAGGTCTGTATGACTGTCCCGAACGGGTCCAGTATCTTTCTATTTCTTCCAGGGACTTGCCGGTGGTTTCCGGCACGAGTCTCCAGACGATGAGCATATAGGGTACGCACATGATGGCGAACAGGAAGAATGTTCCGGCGGGGGTGAGGTTTTGGAGCATCCAGGGGGTGAGTTGTCCGATCAGGTACGTTCCGATCCACAGGGCGAAACCGGCTATGGACATGGCCAGCCCGCGCACTTTGGTGGGGTACATCTCAGAGAGGAGCACGAAGACTACGGCGCAGATGGAGACGGCGCAGCAGAATACGTAGGACAAGAAGAAGGACAGCAGCAACAGGCTGGAGATTCCCAGGGATTCGCCATAGAGGAAGTAGAGGCCGATCAGGAGCAGGCTGATGATCATGCCGGAAACGCCGTAGTAAACAAGGTTTTTACGACCCACTTTGTCGATGATGATGACGGCCAGGACGGTGGTAAGGGTATTGACTAGTCCTACGAGAACTTGGTAAAACAGGGAATCTCCTCCTGAAAGCCCTGCATCTTCGAAGATGGAAGGACCATAATATAGTACGGCGTTCACTCCCATAAACTGCCCTAAAATGGCTATACACACACCAATGATAACCGCCTTAAGAATTCCCGGCTTCATCAGTAATGCCCATTCTGACTTTGTCTCAGAAGTTAGGACTGATTTTGTTTCACTTAATTGACATTTAGCTTCTGAAATCGAGTTATATATTCTCTCTAAAATATTGATAGCTTTTTCCTCTTTTCCTCTGACGATCAACCATCGCGGACTTTCTGGAATAAAGAATATAATAATGAAGAATAGTATAGCTGGTAATGTTTCCATTCCTAACATTCCCCTCCACACTTCAGAAACAAATATTTTATTGAGCCAGGAGATATTCAGTTGAGCACCACCTTCTACCCACGATAATAACTGATAATTGACTAAATAAGCTCCAAGGAAACCAACCGTAACAGCCAATTGATAAAGAGAGACTAAACGACCTCTGTATTGTGCAACCGAAACTTCTGAGATATAAAGAGGAGAAACAATAGAAACAACACCAATACCGACTCCACCTATAATGCGATAAACAACTAACTGTGTAAAGTCAGCAGAAATGGCACATCCCAAAGCTGATGTAGAAAATAATACTGCGGAAATAACCATCGTCATTTTTCGTCCGAGTTTATCACTCAAAATTCCAGCGAAAAGAACACCTATAATAGATCCTACTAAAGCGCATCCTACATACCAGCCTTGTTGCAATGCATCCAATTGGAAAAGTTGAGTCACCTGAGCTATTGTCCCGGATATGACAGCAGTATCATATCCGAACAAAAATCCTCCTAGTGCAGCTACAACCGAAAGGAATATAAGATAACTAAAATTAATGGTAGACTTCATAGCGTGTACTTATTTAATTTCAAAATACTCTCTATATCTATCATACAAATGCCCTGCCTGCAAATAAGCAGATTGAGGACTCATAAAATGAGAGAATTCAAAAGTAATAGCCTTATCGTATCCGGCTCGTTTAGCAGCTTCAAGTTTCATTCGAAGTTTATCAAATTTAATGGGTAGAAAACGAATAAGCATATCACGATCAAGCGTCTCTGCGTTTGTCCAACATTTCATACCATACTTATCTGCTAACTTTTTATTTACAGTAAAGAACTCATCTAATTCATCGTAGTCTATATGACCATCCTGAAAAGCACACGCATCTACCACATCATGAATACCATCAAAAATTTCATTCCATTCCTTTTCGTGTTGTTGCACAGAAACTGCATCTTCCTTGGTCAGTTTATCCGTACCCATAATAGCTTTCTTACCATCAATCCATGGAGAGATGAAAGTCGGGAGACCATTAGAAACATCCTTGCACTGTTTACCCATTGAATGAAAAGCATCAATTGCCCCTTTTGTCGCCCGACTAATTTCTCCACTGATGTACCAGCCACCGAAACTTTTATATTTCTCACCGTACATCTTCCATACTTCATCAATTACATATTTGTTATCCTCAATCTCCCAACTTAAATCTCCAGTATCCCAATAGCGTCCGGAATCATATAGACCAAAATAGAATTTCATTTTATACTTTTCAGCTAAACGCAAATACATATCCACTAAATCTACCGACGGCATATAACATCCTTTCTTCAAAAGATAAGGAGAAGGATAAGTCATAAACTTACGATAACCGGAACGAATCATGATTACTGTATCAATGCCAATTCTCTTCATATACTGAAAATCTCGGTCCCATTCTTTTTCTCCCCAGTTTTGATGAGGAATATCATGAGAAATCTCATCCAAAAATGTTCCGGTTATCTTTAAACCATTATTTTTAGGAACAATTAGTCTACTTTCTAAATTTCCAGCCATATCTGCCGGAGAGGACTCTCTCCTCCCCTCATCATTAGCTGCAAATAATGAAGGGGCAACTAAAGCAGAAGCCCCAGTTAAAGCAGCCTTTTTTAAAAAATCTCTACGATTATTCGTTTCCATAGTTTCAATTTTGTTTTATTTTATATATGTACCCTATTGAATAAACTCTCCAGTAATGTTCACTTGTTTTTGATTGAAAGGGTCTAACATCTGATCTATTAAAATAGCCATTTCTCCTCTCAATATATTTCGTGTCATATTCAAATCCTGTAATTTGAAACTTCTCCAAATAGTCTCCGGATCTGTTGTGATATCCAAGTTTTCTTCATTCGCTATTTCCTGAATAAGTTGAATAGCTTCCTGAATCGTCAGAGTCTCTGCTCCTAACTTTTTCAGTTTTTCTTTTGCAGTAGGATATATATCGGATAAGCCTTCTAATCCTGTTGCTAATAATACAGTATCAGCTTTCAACCAAGTTTGATTGGACCAATCAACATTTTTTCCTACTCCCTTCAATATGCCTGTAACACCAATACGTTGATATGAAGCAAATTTAACATCTGTCACAGGAACATCTAAATAAGGAAGTAAATATCCTTTTGCATTTAAGATAGCATTCTGAACATCACGAACCGGTACTTCACTGATTTTCTGATTATGATTTAACGCCAGTGCCCCCAAAGCACCGGCTGCCTGTCCGATTTGTAAAACGACTGGTTGTAAACGCGTTGCTCCATTAACAATATTAGATACGGAAATTGACTTTTCCGCTACAATCAGTCCTTCCACATTTTGAGGTATTAATGTACCTAAAGGTAGACCAAATGAAGGCACTGGATGAAAATAGAGATTGGGCAATTCTTCATATCCATGATAACGGGCATGATGATGGTCTACCGGATAATCTCCCACCGCGATACAGGTACGATATAATTTCTCTTTCTGCGTATATGGATTTATTATTTGATTCAAATCAAAACGAACCAGTCCATGAATTCTTCTGGATTCTCTATGGTAAGGAATAAAAGGGAGTTTATCTGCTGTAGGAAATTCGTCATCTGCCAAACCTAATGTATTATACCCTAATTCATGTTGTATAAAATAGATAAAACACATTGTATAATGTTTGGCATTCTCCAAAGCATGTGTACGCTCTTCAGGAGTCATTTCAATCAAGTTGATATAATAATCATTTCCTTCTATCGGCCAGTTAATCATATACTTCTGATTCGGAAGTTTTCCGTATGTTATCATCATCTCTTTTGACCAGACACGATCCGGCTCCTTAGGAGTCGTGCATATCGGATTTGCACAGGAACAAGCAAACTCGTTAGGATTGTATCCATCCGGTTTTGGAATAGTAACATCTTTCCCATAATCTTTTAATATTGCAACATAAGTGATATCCTGCACAATATTATTCTTTTCCTCAGGAGCAATATCTTCATGTGTATCTTCGCGGCTTTCCATACCAATATCGTATTTCACTCCACACATTTTAGCCACATCTCCTAGCTCTGTAGCGTCAATCAATATTTTGGCCTGAACGATTTTAATTCCTTCTCCTTCAACACTCACTTTAGCAATCCACTTATCTCCTTCTCTTTTTATCTCTTTAAGATGAGCATGCTTCCATACTTTAAGATTTTTCTCGGCTTCCACCATTTCGTGAAAAATATTATTTCCAACCGAAGGTTCAAAAAGGACTTTACTTACCCAACCTGTATTTAGTGAATCTAATCCACCATAGTATTCAATCAATCTATTCTTAAATTCTCCCCAAATTCCTGCCGGTAAATTATAATTTCCATCTATAGCACTTACACCTGCTGAAGTCAGCATTCCTCCCAGCCAAGCACTTTCTTCTATAACTAAAGTATTTGTACCCATACGCGCAGCCTGTATACCTGAAGTTACGCCACTAGCACCACCACCTATAACAAGTATATCTACATTATTTTCTCCTGAACATGTACACGAGATGGAGGATACCATCAAAAGCATACCATAGAAGATTTGGAAGAGGTTTTTCATTGCAGAATCATTTGGTTACAACGTATCTTAATTAATATCACGCCACAAATATAGACATATTTATTAAATAAACAATAGATAATAAATTATTTTATTATTAAAGTTTATATTAAAAACATATTTCATTAATATAACGAGAATATTTCTCAATCATTAGAGGAAAAACGTCTTTATACCTTAATTATATATATAATATAATCAAGTCACCATTAGTATGTAAACTTTCCTCAACCCTAATATATTAAGATCTACTTCTCCTTCCGATTATAACTTTTCTATTATAAATCCCTGTATTTAATAAAAAAATTAATTATCTTTGTAGACATTACAAAAATGAATAAGACATATGAACCAACAATTCTTGAAAGAAATCGAAATGGGCTCCAAAAGCGCCCTCGTCAAAAAGCGGATTATTACACATTATATATATAATGGTAGTTCTACTATCCCTGATCTTTCAAAAGAGCTGGATTTAAGCGTACCCACCGTCACTAAATTTATTGGTGAAATGTGCGAAGACGGATATATTAACGATTACGGAAAACTAGAAACTAGTGGCGGACGCCATCCGAATCTCTACGGGCTAAACCCTGAATCCGGTTATTTTATAGGGGTGGACATAAAACGGTTTGCAATCAACATAGGGTTGATCAATTTTAAAGGAGATATGATGGAGTTGAAAATGAATATACCTTATAATTTCGAGAATTCGATAGAAGGAATGAATGAATTATGTCGGCACATTCTCAATTTTATAAATAAACTCACAATTAATAAGGAGAAGATTCTAAATATTAATGTAAATTTATCAGGTCGGGTCAATCCTGAATCAGGATATAGTTTCAGCCAGTTTAACTTTGAAGAACGCCCACTAGCAGATGTTTTATCAGAGAAACTTGGTTATAAGGTTACTGTCGATAACGATACGCGTGCTATGACTTATGGAGAATATATGCAAGGCTGTGTCAAAGGAGAAAAAGATATCATTTTTGTAAATGTCAGTTGGGGAATAGGTATCGGAATTATTATTGATGGCAAGGTTTACACTGGAAAGTCAGGGTTTTCCGGAGAATTCGGACATATCAGTGCTTACGATAATGAGATTATTTGCCATTGCGGGAAAAAGGGATGTCTGGAAACAGAAGCTTCCGGTTCTGCTCTCCATCGTATTTTATTGGAACGTATCAAAAATGGAGAAAGTTCTATTCTATCAACCCGAATTTCCTCAGAAGAAGATCCCATTACTCTTGACGAAATTATCGCTTCAGTAAACAAGGAGGATTTATTATGCATTGAGATCGTTGAAGAAATAGGGCAAAAGTTAGGAAAACAAATAGCCGGATTAATCAATATTTTTAACCCGGAATTAGTCATTATAGGTGGCACAGTATCATTGACCGGTGATTATATCACACAACCAATAAAAACTGCGGTACGCAAATATTCCTTGAATTTAGTCAATAAGGATTCCGCCATTGTCACATCCAAATTAAAAGACAAAGCTGGGATTGTCGGAGCTTGTATGTTGGCACGTAGCAGGATGTTTGAAAGCTAAAATAATGTCATCAATCCTTAATACAATTATAGTGACGCTATGAGATAAGTATAGTGTCGGTATATTCTATAAATACTGTCACTATAGTGACTCTATAGTGACAGCATCATAGAACAGTGCTCAAAAAGGCCACTACATTTTAATTAAAGCAAGAAAAAAGACTCCATTTCTTTTTGTTTTTTCAAATAAAGCTGTAATTTTGCACGCCATAAACGAGAGACAATGCCGCTATAGCTCAGTTGGTAGAGCAACGCATTCGTAACGCGTAGGTCGCCAGTTCAAGTCTGGCTAGCGGCTCTCAAACGGAAACCTTTTAATTCTCTTATATTTAGGAGTTTAGGTTCCCGCTATTTATTTACGAGATCTTCAATTTATAGATTAAAAAAAAGGAAATATTGTCCACCAGTGGACAAAACGACTTATCCAAAACTTATCCTTTAAATTTTAATCTATTATGGCAACTCTTAAACTAACTATTTTCAAAGCAAAAGTTTTAAAGGACGGGAGGCATAAAATAAGAATAGCCGTATGTCATAAGAAAGAGACATGTTATATTGTAACGCGTTTCATTATTGACAACTTGTCGCAGTTTAAAAATGGGCAAGTAACAAAGCGTCCTGACGCTTCAATTATTTGCTCTAAAGTAAAAATCACTTTAGGATATTCTGCTTCTTCCAAACCTGTACGGATGTCAACAAACCAGCTTTCTTTATTCTCACTAATGATCGCATTCTCAAAACCTTCTACTGTTTTTCCTATAATTGTTTTCATGATTGTTCATTTATTTAAATTATATTCATTCACTATACTCCAGTCGAAATGAGGATATTCCGCAATTGTTACATAGACTGGATGTCCTTGCGCGGATATAGCTGCGTAATGCTCAACATCGCTCAGATCATTAGCTGTCACACCGATTACACTACCTATACCTTTCAAAGGTATATCAAAACAAATTTCTGCCGAGAACTTGTGCTTAGGACTTCTTAGACTGTTAGTATTCATAATCTATTTTTTAGTTGTTAATACTTTGTTTCTTATTTTGATGTTACAAAGATTTATTGTATGGCCGATGATTTTTGCAAGGAATTTGCATTGCAACAGGAAAAATATATGATTGAAGACAAGAAGCGGAAGCATCGCAACAAGCCCAACTGCATGAATGACGCTGAGGTTATGGTTATTCTTATTGTGTTCCACTCCAGTGGTTTCCGCTGCTTCAAGCATTATTACAAGGAGTATATCTGCAAACATCTGAAGCACCTGTTTCCGCGCCAGGTATCCTATAGCCGTTTTGTGGAACTGGAGAAGGAAGTACTGCTTCCTCTGGTCATTTTCATCAAGAAAATCCTGCTGGACACCTGTACCGGCATCAGTTTTGTTGACTCCACCCCTTTACGTGTCTGTCGTAACCAAAGGATTCTGATTCATAAGACATTTGAAGGGATTGCCGAGCGTGGAAAATGTTCTATGGGCTGGTTCTTCGGGTTCAAACTGGATCTGATAATCAATGATAAGGGTGAGATTCTTAATTTCACGTTTACACTTGGAAATGTAGATGATCGGGAACCATTGAAACGGGGCAAATTCCTGGAGAACATCAAAGGAAAACTATGCGCAGACAAGGGATATATTGGCCAGGCTCTGTTCGAAAATCTCTTTCTTAACGGTATCCGGCTTGTTACCAAAGTTAAAAACAACATGAGAAACTCCCTGATGAGTATAGCTGACAAGATTCTGCTCAGAGAAAGAGCCTTGATTGAGACGGTCAATGACGAATTGAAGAACATTGCACAGATAGGACACTTCAGACATCGTTCGTTCTGTAATTTCATTGCCAATGCATTGTCAGCTATCGCAGCATACTGCTTTTTTGAGAAGAAACCCGCCATTGATGTAAAATTCATCAATAACAGGCAACTCGCTATTTTCTGATTTTATTTTGAACTCACATTATTTTAAGCTAAACTCCTACATTACAGCTTTTATCAATCCATTTACACTTTTTGTTCCCATGAATATTTGTATATCAGCACATCTTATTTTATCTTTGTGCACATCTTAACAAAAGAAGTTAATCACGACAGAATAGCCTATGTAGTTAAGAGATCAATTCACAATAACTGATGTAGAACAAAAAATCAAGATTTATGATAGCTCGTATTTTCGCAATGGTTGTAGCAGGTATTATCATAGTATACCTAGTTCGTTTTATAGACAATTTTATGTCAAGAAGACGTTTTAAATAAGTGGTGTTTTAAACAAATAATGAAACGAAGTAAAAAAAGAAAAACATCTACAAAAAGTCCACATTCCAATTATAAATTAGGATGTATACTTACAATCATAGTTCTTATTCCCGTCTTGTATGGAATATATCTATATTGTCAGCAACAACCTAAAGTTATCCAACAGGAAAGTAAGCAACAAATTATCAATAACTCTTATCAAGATCTTGATAAAGAAGGCTTAGAATTACCTATTTCATTAACACCCCGGCAAGAACAAATAATCCATCACACAGGCTACACTGTTTCTTATAACAAAGACTTAAGACTTCCCAACTGGGTTTCTTATGAATTAACTCGTAAAGAATCACAAGGGAAAGAAAAAAGGAACGATCGTTTTATTGTTGATCCATTAGTGAATGGCCCGATTGCAACTAATGCTGACTACACTCGATCTGGCTTCGACAAGGGGCATATGGCGCCTGCTGCAGATATGAAATGGAGTCCTATAGTTATGAAAGAATCTTTTTATTTTAGCAATGTGTGCCCACAACATCCTCAATTAAACAGAAGAGGATGGAAAAATTTGGAAGAAAAAATACGAGACTGGGCTATAGCAGACAGTGCAATTATCATCATCTGTGGTCCTATCGTAGAAAAAAATGCTAAAACAATTGGAAAAAATAAGATAGCAATACCAAAGCAATTTTTTAAAGTTGTTCTCTCTCCTTTTGCAAAACCTATGCGTGCCATTGGTTTTATCTTCAACAATGCACAAGCATTAAATCCTCTTTCTACATATGTTGTAACAGTAGATAGCGTTGAACAACTTACCGGTATGGATTTCTTTGCACCCTTGCCTGATGAAGTAGAGAATAAAATAGAGGCATATGCTAATTATCGCGAATGGCCAGAATAATCTATTTAAAATCCTTCTATCTTTGTCGCATAAAAAAAATAACGTCTTACAAGATGAAGAAAATAATTCTATTTACGGTACTGTTAGGGACAATCCTTCTTTGCACAATTACAGGAGGGGCAATCTATTATTATTTATTTGCCCCACAGTTTCATCCTCCAAAAAACGCTTATATATATATAGATCGTGATGACACCACTGACTCAATATATACTAAGATAAAACAAGTAGGTCATGTCAATAGCCTCAAAGGCTTCGATTGGATGGTGAAATATAAAAAACTCAATCAAAACATTCATACAGGACGCTATGTTATCCGTCCGAATGACAATGTATACCATGTTTTTAGCCGTATTTCCAGAGGATATCAAGAACCTATAAATCTCACAATTGGAAGCGTTCGTACCATGGACCGACTTGCTCGAAGTGTAGGTAAACAATTGATGATCGACTCTAGCGAAATAGCTAAACTATTGTTTGATTCTACCTTTCAACAAAAGATGGGTTACAACGCTGAAACTATGCCATGTCTTTTCATACCCGAAACTTATCAAGTCTACTGGGATATGAGTGTTGATGAATTCTTTCAACGTATGCAAAAAGAACATGAGCGCTTCTGGAACAAAAATCGCCTATCCCAAGCCACAGCCATTGGGATGACACCATCAGAGGTCAGCACACTGGCATCTATTGTCGAAGAAGAAACCAATAACAATCAAGAAAAACCAATGGTGGCCGGTTTATATATCAACCGCCTACAAGCTGATATGCCTCTGCAGGCAGACCCTACCATTAAATTTGCTTTGCAAGATTTTGGTTTGAGACGCATTTCTAATGAAAACCTGAAAATAAATTCACCATATAATACTTACATAAATACCGGACTTCCTCCTGGACCTATCCGTATCCCCTCTAAAAAAGGGATAGACAGTGTATTAAATTACACAAAACACAACTACATATACATGTGTGCAAAAGAGGATTTTTCGGGTACTCACAATTTTGCTTCTAATTATGCTGATCATATGGCAAATGCTAGAAAATATTGGAAAGCACTGAATGAAAGAAAGATTTTCAAGTAAATTTGTGATAAAACGAGATGAAAAGGCTATCTTTGTCCAATAGAATAACAAACTGTGATCAACACTAATAAAAGAAATTATATATGAGCAAGCAACTCTTACTTGGCGACGAAGCCATTGCACAAGCAGCATTGGATGCCGGACTTTCAGGTGTGTATGCCTATCCGGGAACTCCTTCAACTGAAATTACTGAGTATATTCAAATGGCTCCTATTACAAGCGAGCAGAACATACATAGCCGCTGGTGTACCAATGAAAAAACAGCAATGGAAGCTGCATTAGGTATGTCTTTCGTTGGAAAACGGGCATTAGTTTGTATGAAACATGTAGGAATGAATGTGGCAGCCGATTGTTTCGTTAATTCAGCAATGACAGGAGTAAAAGGGGGATTAATAGTAGTAGCAGCCGATGATCCTAGTATGCACTCTTCCCAAAACGAACAAGACAGCCGTTTTTACGGAGATTTTTCACTTATACCGATGTACGAACCTAGCAACCAACAGGAAGCATACGACATGGTGTATGATGGTTTTGAATTCTCTGAGAAATTAGGTGAACCGGTTTTAATGCGAATGGTAACTCGTCTTGCCCACTCTCGTTCCGGAGTAATACGTAAAGATCAGAAGTCTCAAAATAGTATTGCTTTCAGTGATGATCCCCGCCAATTCATTTTATTACCAGGAATTGCACGTAAACGCTATAAAGTATTACTTGCACGCCAAGATGAATTCATCAAAGCATCTGAAGAATCACCATACAACAAGTATATGGATGGACCAAACAAAAAGTTGGGAATTATAGCTTGTGGAATTGGTTATAACTATTTAATGGAGAACTATCCCGAAGGATGCGAATATCCGGTGTTAAAAATCGGACAATATCCTTTGCCCAAAAAGCAACTTCTCCAATTAGTTGAATCTTGTGATGAGATTCTGGTATTGGAAGATGGCCAGCCATTTGTTGAAAAGCAATTAAAAGGTTATTTAGGTATCGGTGTTAAAGTCAAAGGACGTTTGGATGGTACTCTTTCTCAAGATGGAGAATTAAATCCGGACTCTGTAGCACGAGCAGTTGGCAAAGAAAATAAATCAGAATTTAGTATACCTTCAGTAGTGGAAATGCGTCCTCCTGCACTTTGTGAAGGTTGTGGGCACCGTGATATGTATATTACACTTACCGAAGTTCTTAAAGAAGAGTATCCTTCTCACAAAGTATTCAGTGATATTGGATGTTATACTTTAGGAGCCAATGCACCTTTCAATGCCATCAATTCATGTGTAGACATGGGCGCTTCTATTACTATGGCAAAAGGTGCTGCTGATGGAGGTCTTCATCCATCTGTAGCCGTAATAGGTGACTCTACGTTCACTCATTCAGGCATGACAGGATTATTGGACTGTGTTAATGAGAACGCAAATGTCACTATCGTTATATCCGACAATGAGACTACTGCAATGACCGGTGGTCAGGACTCTGCCGGTACTGGACGTATCGAAGCTATATGTACAGGTTTGGGAGTAGATCCTGCCCATATCCGTGTAGTTGTTCCATTAAAGAAAAACTACGAAGAGATGAAACAAATTATACGCGAAGAAATTGAATATCGCGGAGTATCCGTTATCATCCCACGAAGAGAATGTATCCAAACATTAGCACGCAAAAAAAGAAGTAAATAAGCCATGAAAAAAGATATTATATTATCGGGAGTAGGTGGACAAGGTATCTTGTCTATCGCTACAGTTATCGGAAAAGCAGCCTTAAAAGAAGGACTTTACATGAAACAGGCAGAAGTACATGGAATGAGCCAACGTGGTGGAGATGTTCAATCTAACCTTCGTATCAGTGACCAACCTATTGCTTCAGATTTAATTCCTTCCGGGAAATGTGATCTCATCATTTCATTGGAACCAATGGAAGGTTTGCGTTATCTCCCCTACCTCCATTCAGAGGGATGGTTGGTTACTAACGAAACTCCGTTTGTTAATATACCGAATTATCCGGAAGAAGATAAAGTGATGGCAGAAATCAATAAATTACCAAAAAAGATTGTATTGAATGTAGACAAGGTTGCCAAAGAAGTAGGCTCTATCCGGGTTGCTAATATGGTATTACTCGGAGCAACCATTCCTTTCCTTGACATCGCTTATGGGAAAATACAGGATAGCATCCATGAGATCTTCATACGAAAAGGAGAGGCAATTGTTGAAATGAATTTAAAAGCATTAGCTGCCGGCAAAGATATTGCAGAAAAACTAATGCAATAACTATCATTGTTATGAATACACAATACTGGGAAGAAGAAGTAGAAACCATGAGTCGTGAGAAGTTGAATGAACTACAACTTCAACGTCTCAGGAAAACAATCAGTATAGCTGCAAATGCTCCATATTATAAAAAAGTTTTCAACAAACATGGCATCACTGCAGATAGCATACAAACATTGGACGACATTCGTAAATTACCTTTTACGACGAAGGCTGATATGCGTGCTCACTACCCTTTTGGATTGGTGGCAGGCGACATGAAAAACGATGGGGTACGTATCCACTCTTCCAGCGGTACAACCGGAAATCCTACAGTCATCGTACATTCACAGCATGACCTTGATTCTTGGGCAAATCTGATAGCTCGTTGTCTCTATATGGTTGGCATTCGAAAAACTGATGTATTCCAAAACAGTTCCGGATATGGTATGTTTACAGGAGGATTGGGCTTCCAATATGGTGCCGAACGTCTCGGTTGCTTAACAGTACCTGCCGCAGCCGGAAACAGTAAACGTCAGATTAAGTTTATCAATGATTTCAAAACAACAGCCTTACACGCAATCCCAAGTTATGCGATTCGCCTTGCTGAAGTTATCCAGGAAGAAGGACTTGATGCTGCAGGTACAACATTAAAAACATTGGTTATTGGTGCTGAGCCTCACACGGATGAACAACGCCGGAAGATAGAAAAGATGTTAGGAGTAAAAGCATACAATAGCTTTGGCATGACGGAAATGAATGGTCCCGGTGTCGCTTTCGAATGCCAGGAACAAAACGGAATGCATTTTTGGGAAGATTGTTATCTTGTGGAAATCATTGATCCTGAAACTGGTGAACCTGTACCAGATGGAGAAATTGGAGAATTAGTACTCACCACATTAGATCGTGAAATGATGCCTCTAATTCGTTATCGTACCCGAGATTTAACCCGCATTCTTCCAGGTAAATGTCCCTGTGGTCGTACTCATTTACGTATTGATCGTATCAAAGGTCGTAGTGATGATATGTTCATCATAAAAGGAGTCAATATCTTCCCAATGCAGGTTGAAAAAATCTTAGTACAGTTCCCTGAACTTGGTAGTAACTACCTCATTACATTAGAGACTGTTAATAATCAGGATGAAATGATTGTTGAAGTTGAATTAAGTGATCTGTCTACAGATAACTATATTGAACTGGAAAAAATTCGTAAAGAAATAACTCGACAATTAAAAGATGAAATACTTGTTACTCCTAAAGTAAAACTAGTAAAAAAAGGCTCTCTTCCGCAAAGTGAAGGGAAAGCTGTACGAGTGAAAGATTTAAGAAATAACCAATAGTATTTAATTTATCGGTGTGCTAATATGCCAATTTATACTGCTTCAACAGTCATAGGCATATTAGCACATTATTAATTCATATATCATGCAATTATTAAAGAAAAGAATCCTACAAGATGGAAAATGCTACGAAGGAGGTATCCTGAAAGTAGATGGTTTTATTAATCACCAAATGGATCCTGTACTGATGAAGTCAATCGGAGTTGAGTTTGTCCGCCGTTTCGCAGCGACCAACGTCAATAAGATTATGACTATTGAAGCAAGTGGCATTGCTCCTGCTATCATGACAGGTTATTTAATGGATCTCCCTGTTGTGTTTGCCAAAAAGAAATCACCTAAAACCATCCAAAATGCTTTGAGTACTACCGTACACTCTTTCACCAAAGATCGTGACTACGAAGTAGTAATAAGTGCCGATTTCCTTACTCCTAATGACAATGTGCTCTTTGTCGATGATTTCCTCGCGTATGGAAATGCAGCGTTAGGCATTCTTGATCTTATTAAACAATCTGGAGCCAATTTAGTCGGAATGGGATTCATTATTGAGAAAGCCTTTCAAAATGGTCGAAAAATGCTAGAAGAAAAAGGAGTACGTGTAGAAAGTCTAGCAATCATAGAGGATTTATCCAATTGTAGCATAAAAATTAAGGATTAATACTGATTGGGATTGAAATAATGCCCTTTTCCTTTGGTCCTTTTTCCATATTGCACCGCTTGTTGGGGACAAACGTGGTAGCATGCCAGACAAGAGGTGCAATTTCTTCCCCAAACAGGTCTTCCATCTTGCATTAAAATATTATCCACCGGACAAGATTTTTCACAACGTTTACACCCAATACACTTATCTGTCGTCCAAAAGTTCTTAGGGGACATTTGAAAGCGATTAAATAATGGATTAATAATTCTAGTCTTAATATAAGGAATACTCCCCTCTTTACAAAAGAATACAGCCTCTTTTCTATTTATCAATTCATTAATTCTATTGAGTTCTCCAATAGCATTCTCCAGCTTTTTCTCTTCCAGTTCCTTACTATCGACATCAAATCCGGGAAACAATACATAATTATTAGGCATAATCACAGAAAAACCGGCATGACATTTCCATCCCTTCAGTGACAAAGCTTTCATAAAAACTTGTTGAGTAAGCCCAATATCATCACCACAAGAACATACAAAAAAAAGATATTGCCCCTGATAGTTCTCTAATGACATTTGCTTGATAAAATGCAATACAATTTCGGGAGGAGCCCAAGAATAAATAGGAAAGACAAAACCAATCTTCTCATCCTTTTCCAAACAGAATTCCATATTCCCGTCTTTCAAAACTTCAGGAATAAAAATTAAATCTTCTTGTTGATTACTGGATAATTGATCAGCAATCCATTTAGAGTTGCCTGTACCAGAGAAATAAAATATCATAGGAAAGTATATAAAAAAGCCGCATCGACGATGTGATGAAACTCTGATAAAACAAGATTTGAGTGCCCGTCCCCTTTGTAATCCACCGGCTTAAAGCTGTCCCGAAGGATGTGGCCCGCCATTGAAGATCGAAGCTTTCTCGGTATATCAGATTAATTTGAAGAGTTTCCCGATCCAGTCGATACGGCTAATATTTTAGTATCACAAATGTAATAACATTCTATGAGAATAACAAGAAAAAAAGCATTTTTGTTGCCTATCTAATATTTTTTAAAATCTTTTTTCTCTCTCCCATAAAAGGAAAGTGTCAGTAATCTAATAGAAAACTGACACTTTGTAAATCATAAACTGCTGAAACTTAAGCAGCTTTCGCCTTTGCAACTACAGCTTTGAAAGCTTCCGGATGGTTCATAGCTAAATCAGCTAAAACTTTACGGTTTATTTCAATACCGGCCTTATGCAAACCACCCATCAATTTAGAATAAGACATCCCTTCTAGACGTGCAGCAGCATTGATACGTTGTATCCAAAGAGCGCGGAAGTTTCTTTTCTTGTTTCTACGGTCACGGAACGCGTAAGTCAAACCCTTTTCCCAAGTGTTTTTAGCTACGGTCCATACATTTTTTCTTGCACCAAAGTAACCTTTGGTCAATTTCAAAATTTTCTTTCTTCTTGCTTTTGAAGCAACATGATTTACTGATCTTGGCATAGTTTTACTTTTTTAGAATGTTAGCGCCGTTACTTCACGCAACGAACTTTAGGCTAATGCATTCGGTTAATACTTTAATAATACTTTGTACGCTTTTGATTACTTCATTGCTAAGAGTTCCTTAACCTGGCTTACATTTGTTGCATCAACAGTTGTAGAGTAGCACAGATTTCTTTTTCTCTTCTTAGTTTTCTTAGTCAAAATGTGACTGTGAAAAGCGTGCTTTCTTTTGATTTTACCTGTTCCGGTAAGGGTAAACCTTTTTTTAGAACCGGAGTTAGTCTTCATCTTTGGCATCTTACTTATTTTTAAATTATTAAATATATAATGGCAACGCACTATACCTGCGCGTTACGCATTCTTTCTTATTATTCGTCTTCTTCAGACTGCTCTGCTTTCTGTGCAGGAGCAACAGACTTCGGAGACATAGACTTTTTAGGAGCCTCTCTCTTTTTGGGAGAAAGCTGAATAGTCATACGCTTACCTTCCAAAATAGGCATCTGATCTACTTTTGCAAAATCTTCAAGGTCATTGGCAAAACGAAGTAATAATACTTCTCCCTGTTCCTTGAAAAGGATTGAACGGCCTTTGAAAAACACATATGCTTTCACTTTATCTCCGTCTTCCAAAAAACCTTTTGCATGCTTCAACTTAAAGTTGTAATCATGATCATCAGTCTGAGGACCGAAACGGATTTCCTTTACATTCACCTTCACCTGTTTAGCCTTCTGTTCTTTCTGACGCTTCTTTAACTGATAAAGAAATTTAGAGTAATCAATAATACGACAAACAGGGGGTTGAGCATTGGGTGAAATTTCCACTAAATCCAATTCTTTCTCTTCAGCCATTTTCAAAGCCTGGAAAATAGGATATACTTTCGGTTCGCTATCATCGCCCACAATGCGGACTTCCTTGGCACGAATCTGTTCATTGATTCTATATTGCCCTTTTAAAGTGTCATTCTTCATTAAAAACGTTTACTTCCTAGTTTGATCTTTTTATTGTTTACTTATTATTTATCATGAAACGGCTGCAAAGTTACCATTTATTTATCATATTTTGAACTTCTTCATTCAGAATTTTAGCAAATTCTTCATATTTCATGGTTCCTTTGTCTCCTTCGCCTTGTCTACGAACAGCAACTTCACCATTTTCTGCTTCTTTTTCGCCGACAATCAGCATATAAGGAATACGTTTCATTTCATTATCACGAATCTTACGACCTATCTTTTCATTTCTATCATCAACAATTGCACGAATCTCATGTATTTTCAGATACATTTTTACTTGCTCTGCATATTCATTGAACTTCTCGCTAATCGGTAGAATAGCAACTTGTTCAGGAGTCAACCATAACGGAAACTTACCGGCAGTATGTTCAATCAACACAGCTACAAAACGTTCCATAGACCCGAATGGTGCACGATGGATCATTACCGGACGATGTTTCAGATTATCAGAACCCATATATTCCAATTCAAAACGTTCCGGCAAATTGTAGTCCACCTGAATAGTACCTAACTGCCAACGACGACCGATAGCATCCTTCACCATAAAATCAAGTTTAGGACCATAGAAAGCTGCTTCACCATATTCAATCTTAGCAGGTAAGCCTTTTTCCTCACAAGCCTCAATAATAGCTTGTTCTGCTCTTTCCCAATTTTCATCACTCCCGATATACTTTTCACGATTCACTTTATCACGTAAAGAAATCTGAGCTTCAAAATTAGCAAAGTTCATTGAACGGAAAACAATTGAAATGATATCCATTACGCGAAGGAATTCATCCTTTACCTGGTCCGGACGACAGAAAATATGTGCATCATCCTGTGTAAAGCTACGTACACGAGTTAATCCATGTAACTCACCACTTTGCTCATAACGGCAAACTGTACCAAATTCTGCGATACGCAATGGAAGATCTTTATAAGAACGCGGAAAATTCTTATAAATCTCGCAATGATGCGGACAGTTCATCGGTTTCAAGAAATACTCTTCCCCTTCTTCCGGAGTATGGATAGGCTGAAAAGCATCTTTACCATATTTTGCATAGTGACCAGAGGTTACATAAAGCAATTTATTGCCAATGGGCGGAGTTATTACTTCTTGATAGTCATAACGTGTCTGAATACGACGTAAGAAATCCTGCAAACGCAAACGCAAAGCAGTGCCTTTTGGCAACCACATCGGAAGCCCCTTACCCACTGTTTCAGAGAACATAAACAACTGCATTTCTTTACCAATCTTACGATGGTCACGTTTCTTAGCCTCTTCCAATAAAGTCAGATATTCATCCAACATTTTCTTCTTAGGGAAGGTGATACCGTAGATACGAGTTAGCATTTTACGGTCTTCATGACCACGCCAATATGCTCCGGCCACAGTTGTCAGTTTTATAGCTTTAATCGGCGCAGTTGTCATCAAGTGAGGACCACGACAAAGATCAGTGAATGTACCCTGAGTATAAGTAGAAATACGTCCATCTTCCAATTCGGAAATCAATTCACATTTGTATGTTTCACCACGATCACCAAACATTTTCAATGCATCCTCTTTAGAAATGCTTTTTCTTACTACTGCTTCTTTTTTAGCAGCCAATTCCATCATTTTAGCTTCGATGGCAGGAAGATCATTTTCCTTAATAACAGTCTCCCCCGGATCTACATCGTAGTAAAAACCATTTTCAATGGCAGGTCCGATACCAAATTGAATACCCGGATAAAGTTCTTGTAAAGCTTCTGCCAACAAGTGAGCACTCGTATGCCAAAATGCATGTTTTCCTTCTTCATCATCCCATTTATAAAGAACAAAGTTAGCATCTTCATTAATAGGACGTCCTAAATCATAAATTTCGCCATTTACTCCACAGGCCAAAACATCCTGTGCCAAACGCGAACTGATACTTTCTGCAATCTGCAAACCGTTCACTCCTTCGTTATATTCACGAACAGAGCCATCGGGAAACGTTATCTTTATCATAATATGATGATGTTATATTTTCATAATTTGAACGCAAAAGTAACTAAATCTTTTGAGTTTTCTCTTTTTTATCAAAAAAATGTTATTCCGATTGTTCTGTAAAACGCTTGATTACATTATATGCAGACACAATACCAAGTTCACCAGCTTTACTCAAATCGGAAATACCCAGTTTATTATTACCTAAGAAAATATGAGTTAATCCACGGTTAAAGTAAGCATCTGCAAAGTCCGGATTCAGTTCGATCGCTTTATCGTAATCAGCCATTGCAGCACGATAGTCTTTCAACATTGCCGAAATATTGGCACGATTATAATAAGCATATACAAAATCCGGAGCTAAAGAAATAACCTTATCTAAATCTTTTTTCACTATCTCATAATCCACTGCACCAATTTCTTTAGTTGTATTACCACCAGGCAAATCTGAATCATTAGCTTGTTCTGCCTTCAGATATTCCAATTGTTTACAGCGAATCAAAGCACGCATAAAATAAGCCGGGAAGAACTTCTCATCCAATAGGATCGATTGTGTCAAATCAGAAACAGCACTTGAGAAATCCTGCACTAAATAGAAATCAATTGCACGAGCAAAACGTTTTGCTGCACTTTTATCATCTTCTACAATAGCTGAAGTATGCGTATCAATCAAAGCGAAATGAAATTTGACTTGTTCCTCAGACAATGGAGACTCCATATTTGTTATGAGAAGACGTTTGGGAAGTATTCCCGAACGATTCATATCATCAATAAACTTATGGAAATTCACAGAACGTTTTACATCACTCATTTTTTCATAATAAGTCAAAGCAAACAACGGTTCCAATTTAATATTCACATTCTTATCCTGCACACGTCCACGATAATCGCTTGTATAACGTTGATCTGTCTCCGAATCATCAGCAATTACTATCTTACGATAGTTATTCATATTTTTATCAGACTTCTTACGAGTTTTATCTTCTGTATCCTTATCCTCTTCTCCTTTATTTTGAGCAACGTCTTTACTTACCACACCGTTATGTTTATCTAATTGAGCTTTTATGACCTTAAACTCATCCTGTTCAGCTCCTTTACGATCTCCAATTTTTTTACGTGCCTCCGAACGTTGGTAATACCCTGCCAAAAAATTAGGATATTGATCGATAACTGTTGTATAATCCTGGATGGCTCCATGATAATCCCCTATTTGAGCACGTAGCAGGCCACGATTGAAAACAGCCATCATATTATCCGGTTCCATCTGAACTACAAAATCAAAATCCTCAATAGCCCGATTATCATCCCCGACTCGTGCACGCAACAAACCACGATTATAATGACCAATAAAGTTGTTAGGATCAATATCCAACGCCAAATCATAGTCGCTCATCGCACCTCTCAGATTATTCTGATGGAAACGCGCCAAGGCACGATTTATATAATTTCCTGCATTTTTTGCACTCAAATGAATCGCACGATCAAAATCAGATTCTGCTTCAGCATATTTTTCTTGTTGTAATTGAACAATTGCTCTGGCAGCCCAAGCATCGGGATCATACTTATCTAACTCTAAAGCCTTATTAAAGTCACTCAAAGCAGCAATTGTATCTTTTTGTTGCAAAAAGACCTCTCCTCTCATAAGATATGCTCTGGTATAACGTGGTGCAACCTTCATCAAACTTTCCAAATCATCTCTAGCTGCATCATAGTCCTTCTTTTGCATATGGGATAATGTCAGATTGTGCCACAAAGAAATATTCTCTGGATCGTAATGTAAAGCCTGCTTATAATCTTCGATTGCCCCATCAAACTTACTCTGACGAATACGTGCCAAACCACGAATTTGGTATGCTCCTACAACGAAGGGATTACGTTGGATAGCAGCATCGCAGTCCGCTTCAGCCCCTTGAAAGTCCTCCAGATTAATCTTTGCTAAAGCTCTGAAAAAATACGGTTCATACAGATAAGGTCTAGCATTAATTACCTGATTGAAATACTGAATAGAAAGCACATAATCCTCAAAATAAAGTGCATTCCGTGCGATAGTCATCACCCGTTCTGTATTAATCTGAGCATATACTAATGTGGGAAACAGTAATAAGACTGTTAGTATTCTTTTAATCATCGGCATTTTATACTTGTAAACGTAGCAAAAATAATGCTTTTAGTTTACTTAACAGGGATATAAACGTTTTTTATCTTTATTTCACCTGTTTCATCTTATAAGAGCTACGTGCTTTTCCTTTCAGCATCGTATTCAATTTTCCCTTTATCATTTGCTTACGAAGCGGAGAAAGATGATCAATGAACATTTTACCATCTAAATGGTCAAATTCATGTTGCATCACACGAGCCAAATACCCCTCTATCTCTTCATCATGTTCTACAAAATTCTCATCCATATATTTTACGCGAATTTTATTACCGCGCTTTACACTTTCATGAATACCGGGAAGGCTTAAACAACCTTCTTCCATACTCACTTCTTCACCTCCTACCTCTAAAATATGAGGATTAATATACGCCTTATTAAAATCTTTAAATTCCGGGTAATCCTCAGAAAGTGGATCTAATGTAATTGTAACGACCCGAATCGGAAGACCAATCTGTGGTGCAGCCAATCCTACACCGTCAGCGTTTACCATCGTTTCAAACATATTTGCTATAAGCTCTTTCAAATTCGGATAATCCGGTGTTATGTCCTCTGCCACCTTTCTCAATACAGGCTGACCATATACATAAATAGGTAAAATCATATTTTATAATCTACTAAAAATTAAGTTACTCTTTTTAATTAAAAACGTTTACTCTCCAAATATGTTTGCAAAATAATAGTTGCACTAATCTCATCAACCAATGCTTTGTTCTGCCGATCTTTCTTCTTCAGTCCGGCTTCCAGTATTGTACGATGAGCCATAACAGAAGTAAAACGCTCGTCTACATATTCAACAGGCATATCAGGCAATTTTTTCTTGAGGGCATGCACAAATGGCTCAATATTCTTCATGTTCTCCGAAGCTTCATTGTTCATTTGCTTGGGAAGCCCTACGATGATACGCTCAACTGGCTCCTTCGATACATAATCTAGGATAAACGTCAATAACTGATGCGTAGGTACTGTCGTTAAACCATTAGCAATCATCTGTAAAGTATCGCTAACTGCTATCCCTGTACGCTTTCTACCGTAATCAATGGCTATTATTCTACTCATAATGGGTTACAAAAATACGATTTATATTCGAATTCCATCCTTATTCAAATCAAATAATAACAAAAAAGGGTGTCCGACATTGTCAAACACCCTTTCATTATAGAGTTTATTACTTTTAATAACCCTTATTCAAGAATTACTACGCGATTCAAGAAGTTCTTACCGAACATATTGTCAGTACCACCGTAACCGATAACTTCAAGTTGATCTTTGTTTACGCCTTCTTTAACCAAAGCATCATAAACTGCCTGAGCACGCTTATCAGCTAATTTCTTATTCAAAGCAACGCTTCCGGTAGCCTTATCAGCATAACCAGCAATCTTGTACTTCTTATTCGGATTTTCCTTCATAACCTTAGCAGCTAATTTAAGATTAACCAATCCGTAATCATCAATAGTAGCCTTACCAATTTTGAAGAAGACAGCACGAGGACCTGGAACCTGAACAGTCTTAACAACTTCTCTCACTTCTGGTTTTACATTAGCCAAAGCTCTCTTAGCAGCATCTAAATCAGCTTTTGCTTTTTCCAACTGGCTTCTATAGCGATTAACCTCATCATTGATCGCATCCTGATCAACTCCGTTGCAAGAAATAAACTTCTTGCCACCGAAAGTATAAGTTACACCAGCAGTCAAAGAAACAGCACCATCAGTATAAGCATTGCTATATTTACCAAAGATAGAAGGAGAAACCTCACCTCTAGCTTCAATATTAATATCCCAATAGTCATTTATATTGAACTGTCCCATCAAACCAACAGAACCATTAATCAATGCATTCAACTTATCTTGGTCACCATAAGTCTTAGCAAATGTCAAACCAGGACCTGCAAATACAGATAATGTAAACAAACGATCTGGGTTATAGCCACAAATAGAATTAGAAAGGTTATACAAAGCGTCTGCACGCAATGTAAAATACTTCTTATTCTTAATCTTGTACCATGTAGTCTGATTACCAACAACGGTTTCTACACCATTCAAGTGTTTAGAGTTTAATGTACTCCACAAGCCTGCAACTTGTCCGCGGAATCCCCATGTAGGATTGACCCATTTACCCAGTGAAACATGGATCAGCGGTGTAATAGCCTTACCCAAGCCATAGTCACTGTTATCCGGATTTACACAAACCTGAGCTCCTCCACCAACACTGATAAAGATATTATCTTTGAATCTCTCGCTGGTGAATTTCTCTTTAGTCTGTGCGTTTGCTGTAACAGCAGCACCCGCCAACAGTAAAGATAATATTACTAACTTACTTTTCATTGTTTTCTTAGTTTTAAATCGTTTAACTCTTTTATCTTATTTGTCCCAACCCACTTACTTCAAATAAATCTTATAAGCAAGTCCACCGGTAAAATACTTCATTCTTTGCATTTCTACCTGCAGATGCAAGTGGTTGAAAAGCAAATAGGTAGCACCTAACGCAAAATCTTTTGAATCATATTCTGCAATCAATCTCAAATCCGGTGCAAATGTTGGATTATAACTAATACCTGCTGCGATTCCATTCAGCTTATACTCCAATCTTTTATTATATAAATAAGAAAGGTGTATTCCAATCTCTTCCTTTCCGATAGAAACATGCTTTGTTGCTGCAACATAAAAGCGGCAAAAATACCCATTTCCCGAAGTGGAATTAATCACATCGCCGGAGGAAGTAAAAGGATCCGAAGTTCCAAATACCACAGCTGGCATATATTTCCAAAATTGTCCTTCTTTCAAAGCTCGCAATCGAACAGAAAAATATCTATCCTGATTCGTAAAACCTGTGTAACCATAAGGTTTTAACCCTAATGCTTCCGCTTTAAAAAGTGTACACGTATATGCCACTTCTAACCAAGGGAAGAAAGTTACTGTTGTTGAGAGAGATAGTATCATGTGTATCT
>NZ_BHWB01000004.1 GCF_003865075.1 Bacteroides faecalis
GTACCGGAAGGTGCGGCTGGAACACCTCCTTTCTGGAGCGATGTCGTTACCGTTGCATGGCCGTAGATAGCTTCTCACTCCTATTCTATAAATAGAAATGATTATCATTCTACCTCAACCATCCAACATATAGACTATCAAGGTTCTATTTAATGTACTACTAGTACTTGTTTATTTATAACATATAGATCAAATCTATAGAAGTATAGATAGAGATAAACAAGAGAAAACAGAAGCCGAGTCTAACGATGGTAGACAAGGTTGAATTATCGAGCAAGAGATAGCATAAGCGATGCTTGCATCGATTATGCCGAAAGCAGCCGATAATGCGTAGAACACAGTCCTATAGCTCAGTTGGTTAGAGCGCTACACTGATAATGTAGAGGTCGGCAGTTCAACTCTGCCTGGGACTACTTCGAAGAAGCAAAAAGGAACACGAATGGTATGAATAAAAACAATACCTCCCTCCTTATTCTTCATAATCTTCGGGGGATTAGCTCAGCTGGCTAGAGCATCTGCCTTGCACGCAGAGGGTCAACGGTTCGAATCCGTTATTCTCCACCATCTCGCAAGAGAAACGATCTTTGACATGATGAAACAAAAAGTAAAATTTAGTAAAGAGCTAAAAGTATATATCAAGCCGCACACTCTTCATTGGATCAATTGGTATCTTCGTAGCAATACAACGATTCCCATGCCAACCATGAAGAAGTCAGTTTGAAAGAAAGTAAGCAAGGGCGCATGGCGGATGCCTTGGCTCTCGGAGGCGATGAAGGACGTGATAAGCTGCGATAAGCTCTGGGTAGGTGCAAATAACCCTTGATCCAGAGATTTCCGAATGGGACAACCCGTCATTCTGAAGGAATGACATCCATCCTCGATGGAAGCTAACGCAGGGAACTGAAACATCTTAGTACCTGCAGGAAAAGAAAATAATAATGATTCCCCTAGTAGTGGCGAGCGAACGGGGACTAGCCCAAACCATAGTTGTTACGGCAATTATGGGGTTGTAGGACCACGATGTCGCATGACATCTGGTGAGAAGAACGATCTGGAAAGTTCGGCCATAGACGGTGATAGCCCGGTATTCTAAACCAGACGAAGCGTAGTGGTATCCTGAGTAGCGCGGGACACGAGAAATCTTGCGTGAATCCACCGGGACCATCCGGTAAGGCTAAATACTCCCGAGAGACCGATAGCGAACCAGTACTGTGAAGGAAAGGTGAAAAGCACTTCGAATAGAAGAGTGAAATAGTCCCTGAAACCATGCGCCTACAAGCGGTCGGAGCTGTTAAAACAGTGACGGCGTGCCTTTTGCATAATGAACCTACGAGTTACTTTTTCCGGCAAGGTTAAGTGTCTAGAGACATGCAGCCGAAGCGAAAGCGAGTCTTAATAGGGCGTCCAGTCGGAAGGAGTAGACGCGAAACCAAGTGATCTACCCTTGGGCAGGTTGAAGGTTAGGTAACACTAACTGGAGGACCGAACCGATAAGCGTTGAAAAGCTTCCGGATGACCTGAGGGTGGGGGTGAAAGGCTAATCAAACTTGGAGATAGCTCGTACTCCCCGAAATGCATTTAGGTGCAGCCTTGTGAGTTACTAATGTGAGGTAGAGCGACTGATAAGATGCGAGGGCTTCACCGCCTATCAAGTCTTGACAAACTCCGAATGCGCATTAGTCCAATCACAGGAGTGAGGGCATGGGTGCTAAGGTCCATGTCCCAAAGGAGAAGAATCCAGACCATCAGCTAAGGTCCCCAAATAAACACTAAGTTGAACTAACGAAGTCAGATTGCTAAGACAGCTAGGATGTTGGCTTGGAAGCAGCCATTCATTTAAAGAGTGCGTAACAGCTCACTAGTCGAGGAGTTTGGCGTGGATAATAATCGGGCATTAAGTGTTTTACCGAAGCTATGGGATCAGCAATGATCGGTAGGGGAGCATTCCACTCCGCGTCGAAGGCGTAGCGTCAGCTATACTGGAGCGTGTGGAAAAGCAAATGTAGGTATAAGTAACGATAAAGGGGGTGAGAAACCCCCTCGCCGCAAGACTAAGGTTTCCTGATCAACGCTAATCGGATCAGGGTTAGTCGGGTCCTAAGGCTCAGCCGAACGGCGAAGCCGATGGCAGAACAGGTTAATATTCCTGTACTACCTTAAAGAGTGATTGTGGAGACGGAGCAGTGACAATACCGCGGACTGACGGAATAGTCCGTTAAAGGGTGTAGATGCTGATCATCCCAGGCAAATCCAGGATGAGAGTCGAACCTGATAGTATACCGAATTCTTCGGAATGAAGTAATAGCGTATGTAATCAAACTCCCAAGAAAATCCGCTAAACTTAATCTTTGAGGTACCCGTACCGTAAACGGACACACGTAGTCGGGTTGAATATACTAAGGCGCTTGAGTGAATCACGGTTAAGGAACTAGGCAAATTAACCCTGTAACTTCGGGATAAAGGGTCCCAGCTTTTCGGCTGGGCGCAGAGAATAGGTCCAGGCAACTGTTTAACAAAAACACAGGGCTGTGCAAAATCGAAAGATTCGGTATACAGCCTGACACCTGCCCGGTGCTGGAAGGTTAAGAGGAGATGTCATCGCAAGAGAAGCATTGAATTGAAGCCCCAGTAAACGGCGGCCGTAACTATAACGGTCCTAAGGTAGCGAAATTCCTTGTCGGGTAAGTTCCGACCTGCACGAATGGTGTAATGATCTGGACACTGTCTCAACCGTGAGCTCAGTGAAATTGTAGTATCGGTGAAGATGCCGATTACCCGCGATGGGACGAAAAGACCCCGTGAACCTTTACTATAGCTTAACATTGAATTTGGGTAATTAATGTGTAGGATAGGCCGGAGACTTTGAAGTTCAGACGCCAGTTTGAATGGAGTCGCTGTTGAAATACGGCCCTTTGATTATTTGAGTTCTAACTCGTAATTTCGAGGACACTGTTTGGTGGGTAGTTTGACTGGGGTGGTCGCCTCCAAAACAGTAACGGAGGCTTCTAAAGGTGCCCTCAGGACGATTGGTAACCGTCCGTAGAGTGTAATGGCATAAGGGCGCTTGACTGGGAGACTCACAAGTCGATCAGGTAGGAAACTAGAGCATAGTGATCCGGTGTTTCCGTATGGAAGGGACATCGCTCAAAGGATAAAAGGTACTCCGGGGATAACAGGCTGATCCCTCCCAAGAGCTCATATCGACGGAGGGGTTTGGCACCTCGATGTCGGCTCGTCACATCCTGGGGCTGGAGAAGGTCCCAAGGGTTGGGCTGTTCGCCCATTAAAGTGGCACGCGAGCTGGGTTCAGAACGTCGTGAGACAGTTCGGTCTCTATCTATCGTGGGCGTATGAAATTTGCGTGGCTCTGACACTAGTACGAGAGGACCGTGTTGGACTGACCTCTGGTTTACCAGTTGTGCCGCCAGGTGCATTGCTGGGTATCTAAGTCGGGATTGGATAAGTGCTGAAAGCATCTAAGTACGAAGCCAGCCACAAGATTAGATTTCTTAGGGTCGTTAAAGACGATGACGTTGATAGGATGCAGGTGTACAGGTGGTAACATCTTAGCCGAGCATTACTAATTGCCCGTCTACTTTCTTTCTGGTTTTGTTTGTTATATACGTTTAGCGTATTATGATTATTAATATAATAAATACTATTGATAATAATGATTACTGTAATTTTACTTTTCATCATGTCATAACCTTTTTCAGGTGGTTATAGCACGAGGGTTCCACCTCTTCCCATTCCGAACAGAGAAGTTAAGCCTCGTCACGCCGATGGTACTGCGTAACAGTGGGAGAGTAGGTAACTGCCGTTTTTGAAGAAGCCCCTTCAGTCGATTGACCGGAGGGGCTTTCTGTTTTTTATCCGCTCTGATTAAGAGAGTGCTTATTGTACAATTCTTGTGATACCTATTAAAAAAGTGAAGATTTACTGATAATTTGTATGTTATGAGGATATTTATTTGTATCTTTGTCGCCCGAATTGTAATCCAACGATTTAAAAAAGAGAGAAGCTTTGGGAAAGTTTGATAAATACAAAATTGATTTGAAAGGCATGCAAGCAGACTCTGCTAAGTATGAGTTTGTATTGGATAATCTTTATTTCGCTCACATTGATGGTCCTGAAGTTCAGAAAGGAAAAGTCAATGTTACATTAACTGTAAAGAGAACCTCTCGTGCTTTCGAATTGAGTTTCCAAACAGATGGAATTGTATGGGTACCATGTGACCGGTGTCTGGATGAAATGGAACTGCCAATCAGTTCTTCTGATAAACTGATGGTGAAGTTTGGACGTGAATATGCAGAAGAAGGTGATAATCTGATTGTGATCCCTGAAGAAGAAGGGGAGATTAATGTTGCATGGTTCATGTATGAGTTTGTTGCACTCTCAATTCCGATGAAGCATGTACATGCTCCTGGTAAGTGTAACAAGGCTATGACAAGCAAGTTGAGTAAGCACATAAAAACAAGTGCTGATGAAGATAGCGATGAAGTTTTCGACACTGGAGGGGATGAAATCGTGATAGAGGAAGAAGTGGAGGAACAAGTTGATCCTCGCTGGAATGAATTAAAAAAAATATTAGATAATAATTAAAGTTTTAAGAAAATGGCACATCCTAAGAGAAGACAATCAAAAACAAGAACTGCGAAGAGAAGAACTCATGATAAGGCAGTAGCTCCTACATTGGCTATATGCCCAAATTGCGGTGAATGGCATGTTTATCACACTGTATGTGGCGCTTGCGGATACTACAGAGGTAAGTTAGCTATCGAAAAAGAAGCAGCTGTATAATCAGTACGGTTATACTCAAGACAGCCAGGGGGCAAAGCTCTCCGGCTGCTTTAGGTATTATAGTATTGCTAATTTAAAATAGGTTTGATGGAAAAAATAAATGCAGTAATCACAGGAGTCGGAGGATACGTACCTGATTATATCTTGACTAATGACGAGATATCAAAGATGGTGGATACCAACGATGAATGGATTATGACTCGTATTGGAGTAAAAGAAAGACATATTCTGAATGAGGAAGGATTAGGTAGTTCTTATATGGCGCGTAAAGCTGCTAAACAGTTGATGAAAAAGACTGGTGCTAATCCTGACGATATTGATTTAGTTGTTGTTGCTACTACTACTCCTGACTATCACTTTCCTTCTACTGCTTCTATTCTTTGTGATAAACTCGGACTGAAAAATGCATTTGCTTTCGATTTACAGGCTGCGTGTAGCGGTTTTCTGTTTTTGATGGAGACAGCTGCTAATTTTATTCGTTCGGGAAGATATAAGAAGATTATCATTGTCGGTGCCGATAAGATGTCGTCAATGGTTAATTATACAGATCGTGCAACTTGCCCTATTTTCGGTGATGGTGCCGCTGCCTTTATGATAGAGCCGACAACAGAAGATTATGGTATTATGGATTCTATTTTGAGAACAGATGGTAAAGGTTTACCTTTCCTTCACATGAAAGCTGGAGGTTCGGTTTGTCCGCCGTCTTATTTCACAGTAGACAATAAAATGCATTATCTGCACCAGGAAGGAAGAACAGTATTTAAATATGCTGTATCCAGTATGTCAGATGTATCGGCTGCTATTGCAGAAAAGAATGGTTTGACACGAGATACTATCGACTGGATTGTTCCTCATCAGGCAAATGTCCGTATTATCGAGGCTGTGGCTCATCGTTTGGAAGTTCCAATGGATAAGGTATTGGTTAATATCGAGCATTACGGTAACACAAGTGCAGGTACACTTCCATTATGTATCTGGGATTTTGAGGATAAACTTAAGAAAGGTGATAACATCATCTTTACAGCATTCGGCGCCGGATTTACATGGGGTGCGGTTTATGTAAAATGGGGTTATGATGGAAAAAAAGAATCGTAACATTAGTTACTGAATTATAACTTATAAAACGCATCCTATTTCGATTCGATGCGTTTTTTTGTCTTAACCAATATATAAAAGAGATGCATAAAGCAGGTTTTGTAAATATAGTAGGAAATCCAAATGTCGGAAAGTCGACATTGATGAATGTTTTGGTGGGTGAACGTATATCGATAGCCACATTCAAAGCTCAGACTACCCGTCATCGAATTATGGGTATCTATAATACGGATGAGATGCAGATTGTTTTTTCTGATACTCCGGGAGTATTGAAACCTAACTACAAATTGCAGGAGTCGATGCTGAATTTTTCTACTTCGGCATTGACTGATGCGGATATTTTGCTTTATGTGACTGATGTGGTGGAGACACCCGATAAGAATAATGAGTTTATGGATAAGGTACGGCAGATGACAGTACCTGTTCTATTGCTTATTAATAAAATAGATCTTACAGATCAGGAAAAGCTGGTTAAGTTGGTGGAAGATTGGAAGGAATTGCTGCCACAGGCTGAGATTATTCCGATCTCTGCCGCATCAAAGTTTAATATAGACTATGTGATGAAACGGATCAAGGAATTGCTGCCAGACTCTCCTCCTTATTTTGGAAAGGACCAGTGGACGGATAAACCTGCCCGTTTCTTTGTGAATGAAATTATTCGGGAAAAGATATTGTTATACTACGATAAAGAAATCCCTTATTCGGTGGAAGTGGTCGTAGAACAATTTAAAGAAGAAGCGAAGAAAATCCATATTCAGGCAGTGATCTATGTGGAGCGTGATTCGCAGAAAGGAATTATTATCGGCAAGCAGGGAAAGGCGCTGAAGAAGGTCGCTACCGAAGCGCGTCGGGAACTGGAACGTTTCTTTGGAAAAACTGTTTTCCTTGAGACGTATGTGAAAGTTGATAAGGATTGGCGTAGTTCGGATAAAGAACTGCGTAATTTTGGTTATCAGTTAGATTAAAAGTATTCATACGACTGTGATAGTCGTAAAAAAACAAGGTATTGAACTATGGGAAATTTAGTTGCAATTGTAGGACGTCCGAATGTGGGCAAGTCTACCTTATTTAACCGTCTGACGAAAACCCGTCAGGCTATTGTGAATGAAGAAGCGGGTACTACTCGCGATAGACAATATGGTAAGTCGGAATGGCTAGGCCGAGAGTTCTCAGTGGTAGACACAGGAGGATGGGTAGTAAACTCTGATGATGTTTTTGAAGAAGAAATTCGTAAACAAGTGTTATTGGCAGTAGATGAAGCAGATGTCATTCTGTTTGTTGTAGATGTAACAAATGGAGTAACTGATTTAGATTTGCAAGTAGCATCTATCTTACGTCGTGCGAATAGTCCGGTGATTATAGTCGCTAACAAAACAGATAATAACGAATTACACTACAATGCTCCTGAGTTTTATAAATTAGGGTTGGGTGATCCGAATTGTATTTCCGCTATTACGGGAAGCGGTACGGGTGATTTGTTGGATTTGGTTGTCAGCAAGTTTAAGAAAGATACTTCAGAAATATTAGATGATGATATTCCTCGTTTTGCTGTTGTTGGTCGGCCAAACGCAGGAAAGTCTTCTATTGTAAATGCGTTTATCGGTGAAGACCGTAATATTGTGACAGAAATAGCTGGAACTACTCGTGACTCTATTTATACCCGTTATAATAAGTTCGGTTTCGATTTCTATTTGGTAGATACTGCTGGTATTCGTAAAAAGAATAAGGTAAATGAAGATCTAGAGTATTATTCAGTTATCCGTTCGATACGTGCCATTGAAGGTGCAGATGTTTGTATTCTAATGTTGGATGCTACGAGAGGTATTGAAAGCCAAGATTTGAATATATTTTCATTAATCCAGAAAAACCAGAAGGGTTTGGTGGTTGTTATAAACAAATGGGATTTAGTGGAAGATAAGACAGTGAAAGTGATGAAGACGTTTGAAGAGGCGGTGCGCTCGCGTTTTGCTCCTTTTGTGGATTTTCCGATCATCTTTGCTTCGGCATTAACGAAACAACGTATTCTGAAGGTCCTTGAAGAAGCTCGTACTGTATTTGAAAATCGTACTACTAAGATACCTACTGCCCGTTTGAATGAAGAGATGCTTCCATTGATTGAGGCTTATCCTCCTCCCTCAAATAAAGGAAAGTATATTAAGATTAAATATGTCACGCAGTTGCCAAATACTCAAGTACCTTCATTTGTTTATTTTGCTAATTTGCCTCAATACGTAAAGGAGCCATATAAACGTTTCCTTGAGAATAAGATGCGTGAAAAGTGGGACCTGACAGGTACACCGATTAATATTTATATTCGACAGAAATAATTATAGAAAACATATTTCAACTAAAATGCCCGAGAACTGATGTCCCCGGGCATTTTTATTTTATTTCTTTGAAAATACAGAGTTAGTTTCTGATAAACCTTTAATCCTTATCTAACTGGAAATCTTTACGACGCAGCACAAAACTATTACTTAGGTATTTCTCACGCACAATTTTGTTCTCTGCAAGTTCTTCCGGTGTACCTTGGAATAGAATTTTTCCTTCAAACAACAAATAGGCTCGATCGGTAATACTTAATGTTTCTTGAACATTATGATCCGTAATCAGGATACCGATATTTTTATCTTTTAGTTTCCATACAATTTGCTGAATATCTTCTACCGCGATTGGATCGACTCCTGCGAATGGTTCATCCAGCATGATAAATTTGGGGTCAATAGCCAAACAACGGGCAATTTCCGTTCGGCGGCGTTCACCACCGGATAGTTGATTACCTTTATTCTTACGCACCTTTTGTAGACGGAATTCTGCTATTAAACTTTCAAGTTTCTCTTTTTGATATTCTTTAGGTTTATTGGTCATTTCTAGGACTGCAGCGATATTGTCTTCTACGCTCATCTGACGGAATACAGAAGCCTCCTGTGCCAAGTAACCAATACCTGTTTGTGCACGTTTATAAACGGGAAACTTAGTAATCTCCAGATCGTCAAGAAAGATACGTCCTTCGTTAGGAGTAATCAATCCCACAGTCATATAGAATGAAGTCGTTTTACCGGCACCATTAGGTCCAAGCAAACCTACAATCTCGCCTTGCTTCACATTGATGGATACGTGGCTAACAACGGTTCGTTTACCGTACTTCTTCACCAGGTCTTCCGTACGAAGCACCATCTTGCTTTCTTCCATATTCAAGTTATTTTGCGGCAAATGTAGTAAAAATAAGCTGAAATAGTGTACATTTGCAGACAAATAGTGTGAGTTATGATAAAAGCATTGAGAACCGTCGGACGATATATCATGCTGATGGGGCGGACTTTTTCCCGTCCTGAACGTATGCGTATGTTTTTCCGACAATACCTTAACGAGTTGGAGCAACTAGGTGTGAACTCCATTGGTATCGTGCTGTTAATTTCATTTTTTATCGGCGCGGTTATTACCATTCAGATTAAATTGAATATTGAAAGTCCATGGATGCCTCGCTGGACAGTAGGATATGTGACACGTGAGATCATGTTGTTGGAGTTTTCTTCCTCGATTATGTGTCTTATTCTGGCAGGAAAAGTTGGCTCGAACATTGCTTCGGAATTAGGAACGATGCGGGTAACACAGCAGATTGATGCACTTGAAATTATGGGTGTTAATTCTGCCAATTACCTGATATTGCCTAAAATTACGGCAATGGTAACTGTCATTCCAATCTTAGTGACATTCAGTATTTTTGCCGGAATCATTGGTGCTTTTTGTACCTGTTGGTTTGCCGGTGTGATGAATGCTGTCGATCTGGAATATGGATTGCAGTATATGTTTGTCGAATGGTTTATCTGGGCAGGCATTATCAAATCCCTTTTCTTTGCCTTCATTATTGCTAGTGTTTCGGCTTTCTTCGGATATACGGTAGAAGGCGGCTCAATTGCAGTGGGAAAGGCTTCTACAGATGCCGTAGTGTGCAGTAGTGTTTTAATTCTGTTTGCAGATTTGGTATTAACTAAACTTTTAATGGGATGATTGATGTAAAAGGACTTTATAAATCATTTGATGGCAAGACCGTATTGAGCGATATCAATGCGACTTTTGAAAATGGAAAGACAAACTTGATTATTGGACAGAGTGGATCAGGTAAAACAGTACTGATGAAATGTATCGTTGGTTTGCTGGTTCCTGAGAAAGGAAAAGTCTTGTATGACGGTCGTAATCTTGTATTGATGGGTAAAAAGGAGAAAAAGATGCTTCGCAAGGAGATGGGAATGATTTTCCAAAGTGCAGCACTTTTCGACTCTATGTCGGTACTGGATAATGTGATGTTTCCGTTGAATATGTTTAGTAACGACACGCTTCGTGAACGTACAAAGCGGGCAATGTTTTGTTTGGAACGTGTGAATCTGGCAGAAGCGAAAGATAAATATCCCGGTGAGATAAGTGGAGGTATGCAGAAACGTGTGGCTATTGCTCGTGCTATTGCTTTAAATCCTCAGTATTTGTTCTGTGATGAACCGAATTCAGGATTGGACCCGAAAACTTCCTTAGTAATTGATGATTTGATTCATGATATTACTCAAGAATATAATATGACAACCATTATCAATACTCATGATATGAACTCTGTTATGGGAATCGGTGAAAAGGTAATTTATATTTATGATGGTCATAAAGAGTGGGAAGGAACCAAAGATGATATATTCACTTCGACAAATCAACGGTTGAATAACTTTATTTTTGCTTCTGATCTGCTTCGTAAAGTTAAGGATGTGGAAGTGCAAAGTTTGGAAGGCTAATATTAAGGAATGATATAAAAAGAAAAACTCCTGTCACAAGTGGCAGAAGTTTTTTTTATTAGCTATGTTAGCGTCGGGAATTAGGCTCTAGGTCTAGCTTCTTTAACTACCATGGTACGTCCCATGTATTCAGCACCGTTCAATTCTGCAATTGCTTTAGCTGCGGCAGCGTCATCTTCCATTTCAATGAAAGCGAATCCTTTAGATTTACCGGTTTCACGGTCCATAACTACTTTAACTGATGATACTGCTCCGTAATCTTCCATCACTTGTTGCAGATCTTGTTCCTTAACACGGTAGTTAAGGTTTCCAACATAAATGTTCATAATGAAAATGATAAAAAATAAATAAATGAATAAAACTCTCCGGATAGATGGTTACTAATACTAGGATTAAAACAACAGAGAGTTTACAAATGCGTTTTTGCAACAGCAGTAAAACCTTGTGATAGAAATCGAAAAACTAATGCTCCATCAATCCGGGACAAAGAAAAGAATAATTTTTGGATTGACCATCTTTTTTCCCTTTAATTTGCAGAAAATGAGAAAAAAAGAATACGATGAGTTCAAATAAAGGTTGCCTGTCATGGATTTGTTACATTGATATTCCAGATGAGATTAGAAATAAATCCGCAATGTCTTTTGAAATTTAAAAGATTAGCGCTAATTTTGCACCTTCTTTGAGGATATAGAACAAAGTATAAATCAAATAAATAATTGTCAGAATGAACGTTTCATTACAAAACATTGACAAAGTAAGCGCACAGCTTACTGTAAAGCTTGAGAAAGCTGACTATCAAGGGAAGGTAGACAAGTCGTTGAAGTCACTTCGTCAGAAGGCGCAGATTCCAGGATTCCGTCAGGGAATGGTTCCGTTGAGCCTAATTAAGAAAATGTACGGTAAATCAGTGATTGCAGAAGAAGTGAATAAGACTTTGCAAGAAGCTGTTTACAACTATATTAAAGAAAATAAGGTAAATATGTTGGGTGAACCATTGCCTAACGAAGAGAAGCAACAAGCTATCGACTTCGATACAATGGAAGAGTTTGACTTTGTATTCGATATCGCATTGGCTCCTGAATTCAAAGCTGAAGTTGATACAAAAGATAAAGTAGATTACTATACAATTGAAGTGTCTGACGAAATGGTTGAAAACCAGGTGAAGATGTACACTCAACGTACTGGTAAATATGATAAGGTAGACGTTTACGAAGAAAATGACATGCTGAAAGGGCTGTTGGCACAACTGGACGATGAAGGTAATACAAAGGAAAGCGGTATTCAGGTAGAAGGAGCTGTTTTGATGCCTTCATACATGAAGAACGATGAACAGAAAGCTATCTTTGCTAATGCTAAAATAAATGATGTTTTGGTATTCAACCCGAACGTTGCTTATGATGGTCACGAAGCAGAACTTGCTTCTTTATTGAAGATTGACAAGGCAATAGCTAAAGATGTGAAGTCTAATTTTAGCTTCCAAATTGAAGAAATAACTCGTTTTGTTCCGGGTGATTTGAACCAGGAAGTATTCGACCAGGCTTTCGGTGAAGGTGTTGTGAAGACAGAAGAAGAATTCCGTGCTAAGATTAAAGAAGATATTGCTGCAAGATTTGTTGCTGACAGCGACTATAAATTCTTGATCGATATTCGTAAAGTGTTGATGGAAAAAGTTGGTAAACTGGAATTCCCGGATGCATTGCTGAAACGTATCATGTTGCTGAACAATGAAGAAAAAGGTGAAGAATACGTTGCTGAGAACTACGATAAGAGCATCGAAGAACTGACTTGGCATCTGATCAAAGAACAGTTGGTAGAATCAAACAATATCAAGGTAGAACAAGAAGATGTTCTGAAGATGGCAAAAGAAACTACTAAGGCTCAGTTTGCTCAATACGGTATGTTGTCTATTCCGGATGATGTACTTGATAACTATGCACAGGAAATGTTGAAGAAGAAAGAAACAATCAATAATCTGGTAAGCCGCGTAGTGGAAGTGAAATTGGCTGAAGCGTTAAAGGCTAAGGTAACATTGGAGAACAAGGTTGTTTCTATGGAAGAATTCAATAAGATGTTTGAATAATCTTGAACAGAATATAAAGTCACAGAAACACAGAGTTTTTATAAAATTATAACTCTGTGTTTTTTTGTATCTCTGTGTTCTTTTTCGTTTCTTTGCACTTACATTTATTTAAAAATAATAGAAAGGAACAATAACATGGATGATTTTAGAAAATACGCTACCAAACATTTAGGTATGAATGGTATGGTACTGGATGATGTGATTAAGTCGCAAGCCGGGTATTTGAATCCCTATATTTTGGAAGAAAGACAGTTAAACGTAACTCAGTTGGACGTTTTTTCACGATTGATGATGGATCGTATCATTTTCTTGGGTACACAGATCGATGATTATACAGCTAATACGCTCCAGGCTCAGTTGCTTTATCTGGATTCTGTAGATCCGGGTAAGGACATTTCTATCTATATCAATTCTCCTGGTGGAAGTGTATATGCTGGATTAGGTATTTACGATACTATGCAGTTTATTTCAAGTGATGTGGCTACCATCTGTACAGGTATGGCTGCTTCAATGGCTGCTGTTTTATTGGTTTCTGGTGCAGCTGGTAAACGTTCTGCGTTGCCTCATTCGCGTGTGATGATTCATCAGCCGATGGGAGGTGCTCAGGGACAGGCTTCGGACATTGAAATCACGGCTCGTGAAATTCAGAAATTGAAGAAAGAACTTTATACAATCATTGCTGAACATTCGCATACTGACTTCGACAAAGTGTGGGCTGATTCAGACCGCGACTATTGGATGACTGCTCAGGAAGCAAAAGAATACGGTATGATTGATGAAGTGTTGATTAAAAAATAAAAATGGCTGATTCAAAGACAAAGAAAAGATGTAGCTTCTGCGGACGTTCGGAGAATGAGGTCGGATTCCTAATTACAGGAATGAACGGTTATATCTGTGATAGTTGTGCTACTCAAGCTTATGAGATTACTCAAGAAGCGTTAGGAGGAAGCAAAAAAGGAGCGGGAACTACCAAACTTAATTTAAAGGAGCTGCCTAAACCGGTAGAAATTAAAGAATTCCTTGATCAGTATGTAATAGGACAGGATGACGCAAAACGCTTCCTGTCTGTATCAGTGTACAACCATTATAAACGTCTTTTGCAAAAAGATAGTGGCGATGATGTGGAAATAGAAAAATCAAACATCATCATGGTGGGTAGTACCGGAACAGGAAAAACGTTACTGGCACGCACGATTGCCAAACTTCTCCATGTCCCGTTTACGATTGTGGATGCAACTGTTTTAACAGAAGCCGGGTATGTGGGAGAAGATATTGAAAGTATTCTGACTCGTTTGCTTCAAGTGGCAGATTATAATGTTCCCGAGGCCGAGCAAGGTATCGTGTTTATTGATGAAATAGATAAGATTGCTCGTAAAGGGGATAACCCTTCCATCACTCGTGATGTAAGCGGGGAAGGAGTACAGCAGGGTTTACTAAAATTATTAGAAGGTTCAGTTGTGAATGTTCCTCCTCAGGGGGGACGTAAACATCCTGACCAGAAAATGATTCCAGTGAATACCAAGCATATTCTTTTTATTTGTGGAGGTGCTTTTGATGGTATCGAGAAGAAAATAGCACAGCGTCTGAATACTCATGTTGTAGGTTATACTGCTTCTCAAAAAACAGCAGTGATCGACAAGAATAATATGATGCAGTATATTGCTCCTCAAGATTTGAAGTCATTCGGATTAATTCCCGAGATTATCGGACGTCTTCCGGTACTGACTTATCTGAATCCTTTGGATCGTAATGCACTTCGTGCTATTCTTACCGAACCGAAAAATTCTATAATCAAACAATATATCAAACTATTCGAAATGGATGGTATTAAACTGACATTTGAAGAATCGGTTTTTGAATATATTGTAGATAAGGCAGTGGAATATAAACTTGGTGCGCGCGGACTGCGTTCTATAGTGGAGACAATCATGATGGATGTCATGTTTGAAATCCCGTCAGAAAACAAAAAAGACTATAAAGTGACGCTGGATTATGCTAAACATCAGCTGGAGAAGGCGAATGTGGCAAGATTACAAACTGCTTAATATCAAAAGGTAAAGGCAAGTAAAAATGATTTTTTCTGTTTTTTCTTGAAAATATTAGTCGTATTTTGCTTGGTAATTAAGAAGTTGTTTATAACTTTGTTAAGGCTCTCATATGGAGAGCGCTTTAAAGTTAAACCATAAACTGAATAAAACAACCTAAAGTTAAAGATGGCAGGGAAGATTAATTTAACAGATGAACTGAAAAAGTATTTCGGATTTGATAAATTCAAAGGAAATCAGGAAGCAATTATTCATAATTTGCTCGATGGTGGAGATACCTTTGTGCTGATGCCTACTGGTGGTGGAAAATCTCTATGCTATCAGTTACCTTCACTTTTGATGGAAGGTACGGCGATTGTTATTTCTCCGTTGATTGCACTGATGAAGAATCAAGTGGATGCAATGCGTAACTTCAGTGAAGAGGACGGTATTGCACATTTCATTAACTCTTCATTAAATAAAGGTGCAATAGACCAGGTTCGTTCTGACATTCTTGCCGGAAAGACAAAATTGCTATATGTAGCACCTGAGTCTTTGACGAAGGAAGAAAACGTGGAATTTCTACGCTCGGTAAAGATCTCGTTTTATGCTGTAGACGAAGCTCACTGTATTTCTGAGTGGGGACATGATTTTCGTCCGGAATATCGGAGGATACGTCCTATCATAAATGAGATTGGCAAAGCTCCATTGATAGCATTGACAGCAACTGCGACACCAAAGGTACAACACGATATTCAGAAGAATCTGGGCATGGTAGATGCCCAAGTATTCAAATCATCGTTCAACCGTCCGAACCTTTATTATGAGGTACGTGCAAAGACTAGTAATATTGATAGAGATATCATCAAATTTATCAAGAACAATTCGGAAAAATCGGGTATTATTTATTGTCTGAGCCGGAAGAAGGTTGAAGAATTGGCTGAAATTCTTCAGGCAAATGGTATTAATGCGAGACCTTATCATGCTGGAATGGATTCAGTGACTAGAACGAAGAATCAGGACGACTTCCTGATGGAAAAAGTAGAAGTAATTGTTGCGACTATTGCCTTCGGAATGGGTATTGATAAACCGGATGTGAGATTTGTGATTCATTACGATATACCGAAAAGTCTGGAAGGATACTATCAGGAGACAGGACGTGCCGGTAGAGATGGTGGTGAAGGTCAGTGTATAACCTTTTATACAAATAAAGACTTGCAGAAGCTGGAAAAGTTCATGCAAGGAAAACCTGTAGCTGAGCAGGAAATAGGCAAGCAGCTTTTGTTAGAGACCGCTGCTTATGCCGAATCTTCCGTATGTCGTCGTAAGACGTTATTACACTATTTTGGTGAAGAGTATACGGAAGAAAATTGTGGAAATTGTGACAACTGTTTAAACCCTAAAAAACAAGTGGAGGCTCAAGAGTTATTGTGCACCGTGATTGAAGCGATTATCGCGGTGAAAGAGAATTTTAAAGCAGATTATATAATAGACATATTACAAGGTAAAGAAACGTCAGAAATACAAGCTCACCTACATGAAGATCTTGAAGTATTCGGATCGGGAATGGGTGAAGAAGATAAAACGTGGAATGCGGTGATTCGTCAGGCATTAATTGCCGGTTACTTAAGTAAAGATGTGGAGAATTATGGTCTCCTGAAGGTAACGGAAGAAGGACATAAGTTCCTGAAGAAACCAAAATCGTTTAAGATTACCGAGGATAATGATTTCGAAGAGACAGAGGAAGAGGTTCCGGCACGTGGAGGTGGCTCTTGTGCAGTAGACCCTGCTCTTTACTCGATGTTGAAAGACTTGCGAAAGAAACTTTCAAAGAAATTGGAAGTTCCTCCTTATGTTATCTTCCAGGATCCATCTTTAGAAGCGATGGCGACTATCTATCCTGTAACATTGGATGAATTGCAAAATATTCCGGGTGTAGGTGCCGGAAAAGCAAAACGTTATGGTGAGGAATTCTGTAAGTTGATCAAACGTCATTGTGAAGAAAATGAAATTGAACGTCCGGAAGACTTGCGCGTGAGAACCGTTGCTAATAAGTCCAAAATGAAAGTTTCAATTATTCAGGCGATTGACCGAAAAGTAGCTTTAGATGATATTGCTCTATCTAAAGGTATTGAGTTTGGTGATTTACTGGATGAAGTTGAGGCAATTGTTTACTCCGGAACAAAATTGAATATCGATTATTTCTTGGAAGAGATTATGGATGAAGACCATTTGCTTGACATCTATGATTATTTTAAAGAATCGACTACAGATAAGATAGATGATGCACTGACGAATTAGGAGATGAATTTACTGAAGAAGAGGTTCGCTTGGTTCGTATCAAGTTTATCTCTGAAATGGCAAATTAAAAAAGCGAAAAAAATAGGCGTGCAGGTATGCGGTTTTGAATAAAAACCGTATATTTGCACGCAATAAATTTTAAACGCATATCCCTATGTCATTTATTGCTGATAAGATTGTAATGGATGGATTAACTTACGATGACGTATTGTTGATCCCCGCTTATTCTGAAGTTTTACCGCGCACTGTCGATCTCTCGACAAAGTTTTCAAAAAACATTGAGTTAAAAATCCCCTTTGTGACTGCAGCTATGGATACGGTTACCGAAGCGAAAATGGCTATTGCTATTGCTCGTGAAGGTGGTATAGGTGTAATTCACAAAAACATGTCTATTGAAGAGCAGGCAAGACAAGTTGCTATTGTAAAACGTGCCGAAAATGGTATGATTTATGACCCTGTCACGATCAAAAGAGGTTCTACTGTTCTTGATGCATTGAACATAATGGCTGAATATAAAATCGGTGGCATCCCTGTAGTAGATGATGAAGGTTATCTGGTTGGTATTGTTACAAACAGAGACTTGCGTTTTGAGAAGGATATGGACAAACATGTTGATCATGTTATGACCCCGAAAGAAAGATTGGTAACAACTAATCAATCTACAGATCTTGAATCTGCTGCACAAATCTTGCAGGAACACAAGATTGAAAAGTTGCCGATTGTTGGTAAAGATGGAAAATTGATTGGTCTTGTTACTTATAAAGATATAACAAAAGCAAAAGATAAACCGATGGCATGTAAAGATTCCAAAGGTCGTTTGCGTGTAGCAGCTGGTGTTGGTGTAACTGCTGATACTTTGGATCGTATGGAAGCTTTGGTAGCTGCTGGTGCAGATGCTATTGTTATTGATACTGCTCATGGACATTCAATGTACGTGATCGAGAAGTTGAAAGAAGCAAAGAAACGTTTCCCGAATATTGATATAGTAGTAGGTAATATCGCTACTGGTGCCGCTGCAAAAGCATTGGCAGAAGCAGGTGCTGACGCTGTGAAAGTAGGTATTGGTCCAGGTTCTATCTGTACTACCCGTGTTGTTGCCGGTGTTGGTGTTCCTCAACTTTCTGCTGTATACGATGTGGCTAAAGCATTAAAAGGTACTGGTATTCCTTTGATAGCTGATGGTGGTTTACGCTATTCCGGTGATGTTGTAAAAGCATTGGCAGCGGGTGGATATTGCGTAATGATCGGTTCATTGGTTGCAGGAACAGAAGAGTCTCCGGGCGATACTATTATTTTCAATGGACGTAAATTCAAGTCATATCGTGGTATGGGATCTTTGGAAGCAATGGAAAATGGTTCAAAAGATCGTTATTTCCAGAGTGGAACTGCTGATGTGAAGAAGTTGGTTCCGGAAGGTATCGCTGCACGAGTTCCTTATAAAGGTACTCTTTATGAAGTAGTTTATCAACTGACAGGTGGTTTACGTGCAGGTATGGGATATTGCGGTGCCGCTAGCATTGAGAAACTTCATGATGCGAAGTTTACACGTATAACCAATGCAGGGGTAATGGAAAGTCATCCGCACGATGTTACGATTACTAGTGAATCGCCTAACTACAGTCGTCCGGAATAAAATATAAGAACTGTAAATGATAAACGGTGGACGGTGAACAGCTATGTTTTTCTGCATAGTGCTTGCCATTCACCGTTTGTGCTTTTTATCATTCTCAATGTGTTTGCAGTTTGAAAAGTAAAGAATATGATATGAAAAGGAGTTTGCTTTTAGGAGTGATTTGTTTTTGGGGAATCTTGTCTTTTGCCCAGGAAGATCCAGTGTTGATGCGAATTAACGGGAAAGAAATATTTCGCTCTGAGTTTGAATATGCTTATCGGCGTAATTCGGCAAATTCGGAAACAAAACTTTCTCCTATAGAATATACAAAACTTTTCGTTTTACATAAGTTGAAGGTTGATGCTGCCAAAGCAGTGGGGATTGATACTACTTTGAGTTTTCGTGACCGACAAAAAGAGTATCTGGAGAGGCTACGGAAGTCTTATCTTGTCGATACATTGGTGTTGGATAGCTGTTCTCGGATACTTTATCAGAAAATTCAATCAACCCATGGAAATGGACAGATCCAAGTGATGCAACTATTTAAATCTCTTCCCCAAACAATGACTGTCGGACGAATTCAGGAGGAACAAAACCGTATGGACTCCTTATATAGACTGATAGAAAGTCAGCCTGATATAGATTTTATTTCCTTGGTGGAAAAATATTCGGATGATAAACGTTGTCAATGGATCGAGACTTTACAAACAACCTCTGAGTTGGAAAAAGTAGCATTCTCTTTGTCAAAGGGTGAGGTTTCTCAACCTTTTTTTACTCCGGAAGGATTACATATTCTAAAAGTGATTGATAAAAAAGAAATGCCGGTTTACGAAAATGTTTCAGGGATACTTGCGAAGCGATTAAATAATTTACAGGTTTTGAATAAAGGGACAGAGGTCGTGGTTGAACGGTTGAAAAAAGAATATCAATATACTTTAAATCAGTCGGGAATAGAAGAACTATTGGGCCGGGGAGTAACAACACAAACTTTGTTTACTATTGATGGCCAAGAGTATACGGGGACAATGTTTAAACGGTTTGCTGCTTCTCATCCTTTGTCGATAAAGCGCCAGTTGGATGGATTTATAGCGAAGTCATTACTTGATTATGAAAGTGAGCAGTTGGAGAGTAAACATCCGGAAGTTCGACGTGCTGTGCAAGAATATGGCGAAGATTATCTGGTTACAGAAGTAACACGTCAGCAAATAGATTTGCCATCAGTAAATGATCGAGTAGGTTTGGCTACATATTTTAAGTTTCATCAAGAGGATTATCGTTGGAAAAGTCCAAGATATAAAGGAATTATTCTACACTGTGCTGATAAAAGAATAGCCAAACAGGCTAAAAAGCTTTTAAAGAAAGTACCGGAAAAAGAGTGGGCTGATACATTGCAGAAAACTTTTAATACATTTGGTGATGAAAAAATAAAAGTCGAACAAGGAATTTTTGCCGGCGGGGATAATAAATACATAGATAAATTGGTCTTTAAGAAAGGTGAATTTGAACCTGTTATGTATTATCCTTTTACTGTTGTCGTGGGTCGGAAAAGGAAGGGACCGGATGATTATAGAGAAGTTATAGAACGGGTGAGAAAGGATTATAGAAACTATCTTTATACATACTGGGAGCGGGAATTGCAGGCTTCCGCTAAGGTTGAAATTAACGAAGAGGTTTTAAAAACCGTTAATAATAACTGATGTAACCGATTATTCACTATCTTCGTACCTCAAATAAGTAGATTTCAATTGGCAATGCGAATAATAATCCTCTTACTGGTTACCCTTTATTGCTGTGGAGCGTGTAAAGAAATACACGACCATAAAGGCAAGACACCTTTAGTAGAGGTGGATGGTAACTTTTTATATAAAGAAGATTTGATGTCTGTGCTTCCGGTTGGATTATCAAAAGACGACAGTACTCTTTTTGTTGAGCATTATATTCGTAGTTGGGTAGAAGATATTTTGCTATATGAAAAAGCTGAGAATAATATTCCAGATAATGTAGAGGTAGATAAGTTAGTAGAAAATTATCGGAAAGCTTTGATTATGCATACTTATCAACAGGAGTTGATCAATCAGAAGCTGACTAACGATATTCCGGAACAAGAGGTTGCTGTTTATTATCAAGAAAATAAGGACTTGTTCAAACTAGAGCATCCGTTGATCAAAGGTTTATTTATCAAAGTTCCGCTGACTGCTCCGCAATTGAATAATGTGCGCCGCTGGTATAAGTCAGAACAGCAGGATATGATAGACAACTTGGAGAAGTATAGTTTTCAGAATGCTGTAAAATATAAGTATTTCTATGATAAATGGGTGCCTGTGACCGATATATTGGATATGATACCGCTTGATATAGAATCACCGGAAGAATATGTGAACCAACACCGTCAGGTGGAACTAAAAGATACAGCATTTTACTATTTTCTGAACATAACTGATTATCGGGGAGTAGGAGATGAAAAACCGTTTGAGTTTGCTCGTGCAGAAGTAAAAGATCTATTGGTCAATCAGAGAAGTGTGAGCTTTATGGAACAAGTAAAGAGCGACCTGTATCAACGGGCAGTAGATAAAAAGAAGATTATATATAATTATTAAATACAAAGAATGAAGAAGTTTATAAACTTTAGATTTGTTGTTATTCTTGTCTTGGCAATGATTGCTAATATGGAAACGTATGCACAAGACAATGTGATTGATGAAGTAGTTTGGGTCGTTGGTGACGAAGCTATTTTGAAATCAGATGTAGAAGAGGCCCGTTTAGAGGCCCTGTATAAACAACGCAGATTTGATGGTGATCCTTATTGTATAATTCCTGAAGAAATTGCTGTACAGAAATTATTCCTACATCAGGCAAAGTTGGATAGTATTGATGTTGCTGAGTCAGAAATTATTCAACGGGTAGATATGCTGACAAATATGTATATTCAGGAAATCGGTTCCAGAGAGAAGATGGAAGAGTATTTCAATAAGACATCAACTCAGATCCGCGAAGCGTTGCGTGATAATGCACGAGATGGAATAACAGTACAAAAGATGCAGCAGAAGTTAGTTGGAGAAATCAAAGTAACTCCTTCGGAAGTACGTCGTTATTTCAAAGATCTTCCTCAGGATAGTATTCCTTATATTCCAACTCAGGTAGAAGTGCAAATTATTACTCTTCAGCCAAAAATTCCTATATCTGAAATAGAGGAGGTAAAGAAAACATTGCGTGAGTATACGGACCGTGTGACGAAAGGAGATATTGATTTTTCTACTTTAGCCCGTTTGTATTCTGAAGATAGAGCAACTGCATATAGAGGAGGTGAGATGGAGTTTATGGGACGTGGTATGTTAGATCCGGCTTATGCGAATGTGGCATTTAGTTTGCAAGACCCAAAGAAAGTTTCCAAGATTGTGGAAACAGAGTTTGGTTATCACATTATTCAGTTGATTGAAAAACGTGGTGACCGTATCAAAACTCGTCATATCTTATTGAAACCAAAAGTGTCAGACGAGGAGTTGGCAGCAACTTGTGCGCGTCTGGACTCAGTAGCTGATCAAATTCGTAGTAATAAATTCTCATTTGATGACGCGGCAGCTGTTATCTCGCATGATAAAGATACGCGTAACAATCATGGAATTATGGTCAATATCAATGAGAATACTGGTGTGACTACTTCTAAATTCGAAATGCAGGATCTTCCTCAGGACGTTGCTAAAGTAGTGGATAAAATGAATGTCGGTGAAGTTTCCAGGGCATTTCCTATGATCAATGAGAAAGATGGCCGGGAAGTTTGTGCCATTGTAAAGCTGAAAGCTAAGATCAATGGCCATAAAGCAACTATTGCAGACGACTATCAGGATTTGAAAGACATTGTGATGGCAAAACGTCGGGATGAAGTATTGCATAAGTGGATTTTGGAGAAACAAAGACATACTTATGTACGTATCAACGAAAACTGGCAGAAGTGTGACTTTAAATATCCGGGTTGGATTAAAAAGGATTGATGTTTAACAGCTTTATTTTATATGCTGAAACAAAATAAGAAAAAACAACAACCAAACAGGCATAGATGGCTCTTTATAGGCTTTCTATGCCTGTTTGGTTGTTGTCTTGTGGCTCAGGTAAGACCTACCGAGCCGAGATTAAATTCTGTAGATTCCACAATGAAGGTGGATAAAGATACGTCTAAAGTAGCTCAAACTGCGGATCAGCAAAAGCAGAGAAAGAAAACAAAAGTCTATCTGTTACATAGTGATGAAGCACAGGCTGACAAGCTGATTCATCCCGATATGCAGATCTTGATTGGTCATGTGAGGTTTCGTCACGACAGTATGTATATGGATTGTGACAGTGCATTACTTTTTGAAAAGACTAATTCTTTTGAAGCATTTGGCAATGTGAAGATGCGGCAGGGTGATACTTTATTTATTGATGGAGACTATCTTTATTATGATGGACAAACGCAAATAGCCCAGCTTCGTGAGAATGTGAAGATGGTGAATCGAAATACAACTCTGCTGACTGACAGTTTGAACTATGACCGTCTTTATGATCTTGGATACTATTTTGAAGGTGGAACATTGATGGATGAAGAAAATGTGCTGACTTCAGATTGGGGAGAGTATAGTCCGGCTACCAAGCAATCGGTATTCAACCATGACGTAAAATTGGTGAATCCTAAATTTGTATTGACATCTGATACATTGCGTTACAATACTTTCTCTAAAGTGGCAAATATACTCGGTCCGTCTAATATCGTAAGTGATGATAATCATATTTACTCAGAACGAGGTTTCTATAATACATTGAGTGAACAGGCAGAGTTACTGGACCGTTCCATATTGACAAATCAAGGTAAGAAATTAATTGGTGACAGTCTGTTTTATGACAGAAAAGCAGGTTACGGTGAAGCATTTGATAATGTTCGGATGACTGACAGCATTAATAAGAATATACTGACAGGAGATTATTGTTTTTATAATGAACTGACAGACTCAGCTTTTGCTACTAAACGTGCCGTTGCAATCGATTATTCTCAAGGAGATAGTTTGTTTTTACATGGAGATACATTGCAGGTCGTATCTTACAATTTGAATACGGATTCCTTATATCGGTTAATGAAAGCCTATCATAAAGTGCGTATGTATCGTGTAGATGTGCAAGGTGTTTGTGACTCATTAGTATATAATTCGAAAGATTCGTGTTTGACCATGTATCGTGATCCGATTCTTTGGAATGAGGGACAACAATTGCTTGGTGAAGAGATTAAAATCTATATGAATGATAGTACCATCGATTGGGTGCATATTATCAATCAGACATTGACAGTAGAAATGAAAGACTCTATTCATTATAATCAAGTAGCCGGGAAAGAAATGAAGGCATACTTTATTGATGGTGATATGCGTCATATTGAAGTGATTGGTAATGTTCAGACAGCATTTTATCCGGAAGAGAAAGACAGTACAATGACTGGATTTAACACTTCGGAAGGAAGTTTGCTTCATCTTTTTTTGAAAGAAAAGAAGATGGAGAAAGGTAAATTTGATGGAAAGTCGAATGGAACTATGTATCCAATGGATCAGATACCACCCGATAAATTACGTCTGCCTACATTTGCCTGGTTCGATTATATTCGCCCGTTGAGTAAAGAAGATATATTTGATTGGAGAAGTAAGAGAGCAGGAGAGTCGTTGAAACCGACTACTGACAGGAGACCGAAAACAGATAAACGAAACTTAATTAATATGAAGTAATATGGGAATGTTTTTCAACTCAATGAGAAAACCTCGTAGATTCAATCATCAATATATCTATGTTGATGAGCGGAAAGAGAAACTTGCCAAGATGGAAGAGAAGGCAAAGCGTGAATTGGGAATGCTTCCTGAAAAAGAGTTTAATCCGGAAGACATTCGTGGAAAGTTTGTAGAGGGAACTACGCACCTGAGACGAAAAAAAGCTAGTGGTCGCAAACCTGTCTCTTTTGGAATCATATTGCTAATTATAGCTTTCCTATTATTTGTTTGGCATTATTTACATACGGGAAGTTGGTCGTTTTAATATGAAGAATTAAGAATGAAGAATTGAGGTTTACATTATGGTTGTATGACATTCTTCATTTTTACTATATACCTATTAAATAACAAGTATGAGCGATATAATACATTTGTTGCCTGATTCAGTGGCTAATCAGATTGCTGCTGGTGAAGTAATACAGCGTCCGGCGTCTGTTATCAAGGAGTTGGTAGAAAATGCAATTGATGCAGATGCGCAAAATATACACGTGTTGGTAATGGATGCAGGTAAGACTTCAATTCAGATTATTGATGACGGGAAAGGTATGTCAGAAACAGATGCGCGACTTGCTTTTGAACGTCATGCAACCTCTAAAATACGGGAAGCGTCTGATTTATTTGCTTTACGTACAATGGGATTTCGTGGGGAGGCACTGGCTTCCATTGCAGCTGTGGCTCAAATCGAATTGAAAACACGTCTTGAATCGGAAGAGTTGGGTACTAAACTGGTTATTGCTGGCTCTAAAATTGAGAGTCAGGAAGTCATTTCTTGCTCCAAAGGAAGTAACTTTTCAGTAAAAAACCTCTTTTTTAATATTCCTGCGCGACGTAAATTCCTAAAAGCTAATTCTACAGAGTTAAGTAATATTCTGGCGGAGTTTGAACGAATCGCTTTGGTACATCCCGAAGTTGCTTTCTCATTATATAGTAATGATTCTGAATTATTCAATTTGCCTGTATCTCCTTTACGGCAACGTATTATGGCTGTTTTTGGCAAAAAGCTTAATCAGCAATTGCTAAATGTAGAGGTGAATACTACCATGGCAAAGATAACAGGGTATGTTGCTAAACCAGAAACAGCCCGTAAGAAAGGGGCACATCAATATTTCTTTGTTAATGGACGTTATATGCGTCACCCTTATTTCCATAAGGCGGTGATGGAGGCTTATGAACAATTGATTCCAGCCAGTGAACAAGTCTCTTATTTTATATACTTTGAAGTAGATCCGGCTAATATTGATGTGAATATCCATCCGACTAAGACTGAAATTAAATTTGAGAATGAACAGGCCATTTGGCAAATCCTTTCGGCGGCAGTTAAAGAGTCGTTAGGAAAGTTCAGTGCTATTCCTTCTATTGATTTTGATACGGAAGATATGCCTGAAATTCCCGCGTTCGAACAGAATTTGCCTCCTGCACCTCCTAAAGTACGTTATGATTCAGATTACAATCCGTTCAAAACTTCGATTGGAAGTAGTAATGGCGGATCATATAGTCGTCCAAAGGTAGAGTGGGAAGGATTGTATAGCGGTTTGACAAAGGCTAGCAAGATGAATGAACCTCAGCCGGAACCAGAAATGGATTGGGAAGAACCATCTTCTACAGAACCCCTAATGAATGCTGAGGAAAATACCACTTCAACTGTATCTGTTGTTTCATCCGCATTGTATGCTGATGAGTCTGTGATAGAGAAAGGAAATCTACATTTGCAGTTCAAAGGACGGTTTATTCTGACTTCAGTGAAATCGGGATTAATGTTGATCGATCAACATCGGGCACATATTCGTGTACTATTTGATCGTTATTTGGTACAGATCCGTCAAAAACAAGGAGTCTCTCAAGGAGTGCTTTTCCCTGAGATATTGCAATTGCCTGCTTCGGAGTCTGCTGTATTACAAAGTATCATGGATGACTTATCGGCTGTAGGGTTTGATTTGAGCAATTTGGGAGGAGGAAGTTATGCAATTAATGGCATTCCTGCAGGTATTGAAGGGCTAAATCCGGTAGAATTGGTGCGTAATATGCTACATACAGCTATGGAAAAAGGGAGTGATGTCAAAGAAGAAATCCAAAACATTTTAGCTTTAACATTAGCTCGTGCTGCAGCCATTGTTTATGGCCAGGTGCTGAGTAATGATGAAATGATAAGCCTGGTAGACAGCCTTTTCGCCTGTCCTTCACCGAATTATACTCCTGATGGGAAAACTGTTTTGACAACCATTAAGGAGGAAGATATCGAAAGATTATTCAAATAAAACAAATAAAATCATCTTTTCTTAAAACCTTTTAGTTCTGTTCGTGTTATTTAAATAGTTCAACAAAGAAAAGAATATAATAACCACTTAACTATTAAGGTATATGAAAAAGATTCTGATGTTGCTGGCTTTTGCCGGCGTTGCGTCTGTCGCTTCTGCGCAGCAGACTATGACCGTAACTGAATACGAAGTAATTCAGGTACAAGATAAATATCAAGTATTAACGAACCCGTTTTGGAGTAACTGGTTCTTTTCTGTGGGAGGTGGTGCCCAGGTTCTGTTTGGTAATAATGATCATATTGGTAAATTCAGGGACCGTGTTGCTCCTACATTAAATGTTTCACTTGGTAAATGGTTTACTCCAGGCTTGGGATTACGTATGCAATACAGTGGATTGCAGGCAAAAGGGTTTACTACTAGCGAGACTGCAGAGTATGTAGTCGGTGGTCCTAGAGAGGACGGATCGTATAAACAAAGATGGGACTACATGAATTTGCATGGTGATATCTTATTTAATCTGAATGCTTTGTTCGGTGGTTACAATCCTAATCGTGTGTATGAAATCATACCTTATATCGGTGCTGGTTTCACTCATTCATACTCAAGACCTCATGTACATGCTGCAACTTTCAATGCTGGTATTATCAACCGTTTCCGTTTGTCGAATGCTCTTGATTTGAATCTGGAATTAAGTGCTACAGGTATGGAAGGTAAGTTTGACGGAGAACACGGAGGAAAACGTGATTATGATGGCATGCTTGGTGCTACTCTTGGTTTAACTTATTATTTCCCGAATCGTGGATTCCAACGCCCTGTTCCTCAGATTATCTCTGAGATCGAACTGCAACAGATGCGCAATCAGATGAATGCAATGGCAGCTGCTAACATGGATTTGCAACAACAGTTGGCTAATGCACAGCGACCGGTTGAAGTAGAAGAAACTGAAGAGGTTGTTGTAACTGATGCAAATATTGCTCCTCGTACTGTATTCTTTACGATCGGTTCATACAAGTTGTCTCCACAAGAAGAAATGAACTTGTCATATCTTGTTAGCAAGATGAAAGAATTCCCGAATGCTAAATATACAATTAATGGATATGCAGACTCTGCAACAGGTACCCCATCTATCAATCAAAAATTGAGCTTGGAACGTGCGCAAGCTGTTAAAGATCTGTTAGTTAAAAAATATGGTATTTCTGCCGATAGATTGTCTATCGCTGCTGGTGGTGGTGTTGATAAGTTTGGTCAGCCGATTTTGAATCGTGTAGTATTGGTAGAATCTAGCAATTGATATTGAATTAATTAAAATATTGTAGTCGTTAAATTGGCCCCGTTTGCGTTAAATTGCAAATGGGGCTATTTATTTATGTATCTATGGTATATAGTTGTTGGCTAATTTAGGTCTTTTTTTTAAATTGTAGTCCTGGCATAATACTTTCTCATTTAATATTTTTATATTTGTTTTATCTAACTCAAATATAAGATACTATGGAAGATTTTGGTTCAATATGCCCACTACTTGCTATAATTTTGTTTATTGTTATATTGCGTAAGCTTGATAACCGTTTTGGGAAAGTAGAAAAAGAACTGGATGAGATTAAGAAACGCATGGATACATATCTTAAAACTCAGCAGAAGGTAACCGTTAAGGAAGAAAAAGTACAAGAGCATTCTTCAATGAAGGCAGTAGAAAATGTACCGATTCCCCCTGGAGTGCAAGAAGAGCTATTAGCAGTGGAAGAGCCGTTAAGAGAAGAAATATTAATCGAAGAATCGGTTGAAGAAGAACAGGAAGTGGTTCAGGAAGATGTCAAGCGTAAGATTGTGGAAGAAGTCTTGCCAATTGCACCCAAACGTAAGAATGTCAATTATGAGAAGTTTATTGGCGAGAATCTTTTTGGAAAAATAGGTATACTTATCTTTGTGATAGGTGTTGGCTTTTTTGTGAAGTATGCGATTGATAAAAATTGGATAAATGAGATTTTCCGTACTATTCTCGGCTTCTTAACAGGTGCTGCATTGTTAGCAGTCGCCGCACGTTTACAAAAGAAATACCGTACATTTAGTTCGTTGCTTGCAGGAGGTGCATTCGCAGTCTTCTATCTTACGGTAGCTATTGCGTTCCATTATTACCACCTTTTCTCTCAGACGTTAGCATTTATTATTTTAGTTGGAGTTACAGTTTTTATGTCTGTTCTGTCCACCATATACGACCGGCGTGAATTGGCTATCATTTCACTTGTCGGAGGCTTCTTAGCACCTTTTATCGTAAGTAGCGGGGAAGGCAGTTATATGGTGTTGTTTACGTATTTGAGTATTCTGAATTTAGGAATGTTCTGGCTTTCCGTATATAAAAATGGGGGGAACTTCCGGTCGTCTCCTTTGTCTTTACCTATTTGGTGATGGGAATATACCTTTTGACAGGTTATGATTATAATTCTACTGTAGTATCCGGGCATTTGTTTCTGTTTGCCACCCTATTCTATTTTATATTTCTATTACCCATCCTGTCAATACTTCAAGTGGAAACCAAGAAGATGAGTAAGGTTTTGATATTTGCTGTTATAACGAATAATTTCGTTTATCTACTTTTAGGAATTTTGCTTTTGCAGCATATGGAACTGCCTTTCAAGTCAGAAGGCCTGCTAAGCTTATTCATTGCTATCGTCAATTTGGTTTTAGTTATTTGGTTGTGGAAAAGTAAAAAACCTTAATTCCGCAACACTATTATAAATTAAACTTTTTAAGTACCTGAGCAACAAAAAGTTGCTCAGGATTTTGCCATGTCAGAATTTTCACTTATCTTAGTGTTGCAAAAAAAACAAGAGAATCCGACGATAGACATGGCGAAGATACAAATTAAATCTGAGAGACTCACTCCTTTTGGGGGATTATTTTCAATCATGGAGCAATTTGACTCCACATTATCATCTGTAATCGACTCAACCCTCGGTCTAAGGTGTAGATCGTTCGGTTATCAGTACAGCGAAATCATCCGTTCTCTCATGAGTATCTACTTCTGTAGCGGTTCATGTATTGAGGATGTCACTACTCATTTGATGAACCACCTCTCGCTTCATCCGACACTTCGCACTTGTAGCTCTGATACTATCCTCAGGGCGATAAAGGAGTTGACGCAAGAAAACATTTCATACACATCAGATATGGGCAAGACCTACGATTTCAATACGGCTGACACTCTCAATACTTTATTGCTCAATTGTATATTTGCATCTGGCCAACTGAAAGAGGGTGAGATGTATGATGTTGATTTCGACCATCAGTTCATAGAGACAGAGAAGTATGATGCAAAGCCTACATACAAGAAGTTCCTTGGTTATCGCCCTGGCGTGGCGGTTATTGGCGATTTGATAGTCGGTATAGAGAATAGCGATGGTAACACAAATGTTCGTTTCCATCAGAAGGACACGCTGAAGAGGTTCTTTGCGAGATTTGAACAGAATGGGCTCACTATCAATCGCTTCAGAGCTGATTGTGGATCATGTTCCGAGGAAATCGTGGAGGAAATAGAAAAACACTGCAAGTCCTTCTATATCCGTGCTAACCGCTGCAGTTCGATCTACAATGACACCTTTGCTCTCAAAGGCTGGAAAACTGAGGAAATCAATGGCATTGAGTTTGAATTGAACTCTATCCTTGTTGAGAAGTGGAAAGGTAAGGCATATCGACTTGTGATTCAAAGACAGAAACGGATGGATGGTGTGCAGGATTTTTGGGAAGGAGAATACACATACCGTTGTATCCTGACTAACGACTATGATTCTTCCGTAAGAGAAATTGTCGAGTTCTATAACCTTCGTGGAGGAAAGGAACGTATCTTCGATGATATGAACAATGGTTTCGGGTGGGACAGATTGCCCAAATCCTTCATGGCAGAGAACACAGTGTTCCTTCTTCTTACAGCACTTATCCGTAACTTTTACAAGGCCATTATTCAAAGACTTGACGTAAAGAAGTTCGGGCTCAATGCAACAAGTCGCATAAAAGCGTTTGTCTTCAGGTTTATCTCTGTACCAGCCAAGTGGATCAGGACATCAAGGCGGTATGTGCTGAACATCTATACCTGTAATAATGCTTACGCAGATGTTTTCCAGACTGATTTTGGATAATGCCTACAACTTATGGGAATGATATTGTGTATTGCCTCAAGTCACATTGTGGGGTAAGGGGATATTGTAGGCAGAAGTGGGTGCTTCAAGTTCAAATTATCTGCAAATTCAGTAATGAGAGGACGTGTAAACGCAATAAGGACGTTCAAGGGCTTAGTTGCGGATTTGAGGAAAAAGATTCTCGATACCTTTTTTATACCATGTTGGGACTTGTTCTGACCTTTGTATCTATTACTGTGCCCCTTCAGTTAGATGGAAACCTTATCACGCTATGTTGGGCTTCCGAAATGGTACTGTTACTTTGGTTGTACACCAAATCGAAAATCAGGGTATATGAGCGTGGAACTTTTATACTTGTATGCCTTACTCTGATCTCTTTTTTAGTGGATGTATTTAAAGCGCCGATAGATGATCCCATCGGAATAATTTTCTTGAATAGTACTTTCGCTACATCTATATTTGTTGGACTGGCAATGGGTACGTTTGCATTGTTAATGGAGCAATATCGGGACTTTTTCTCTAAAGCCCGTCTTTTAAACTATACTCCCTGGAATGCTATGATGTTTCTTTTGTCCGTAGCCATCCTATACTATACCTTCATGGAAGAGTTTTACTTGTATTTTGATGGAACCACGAGAAGCGGTGCTATGTTACTGTTTACTTCAGTAGTAATTGGACTTCTTTGTTATGCTTTCAGAAAACGATTCCCTATGAAAAGGAATATGTTTCTTTATATATCGGCTATAGGAATAAACGTATTTGTATATATACTAAATATTTGGTGCGAACAGTGGCAGAATATGACTTTATGCCCTTCTTTGTTGCGATGGTGTACAGTGTTATTTGTCATTGCTAACCTTAGTTATGTTGTACGACATTATTATGCAACTGTCGCTGAGTTAAAGGTTGGCTTTACGATCTATTTAAATATACTTGCTACACTTCTCTGGGTGACAATTGTACGTTCCTTCCTTTGGCAAATCGAAATTGAAGAATTTAGTGCCGGATTCTCATTATCTTTAAGTATTGCCGGATTTGTTCAGATGGGACTTGGTATGCGTTTCCACCAAAAAGTATTGCGAATGATAAGTCTTGCTACTTTTGGAATAGTCTTATTTAAACTTGTCTTTATTGATTTGTGGGCAATGCCTACAATAGGTAAGATTATAGTATTTATTATTCTCGGACTAATATTGTTGGTACTATCCTTCCTTTACCAGAAATTAAAAGATGTGCTTTTTAAGAATGATGAAAATGTTCCTTAAAAGTAAACTGCCCCCAAAGTTGATTTCGACTTTTAGGGGCAGTTTTAATGAAAGTATACCTTTCTTATTTTATTTACTCTTTACAAACTTTTTATTCCTGACCAGCGAAGCGTTTTACTTGTTCTGCAATCAATTCCGCATCGTCAAAATAATTAATCTTCATTGCTTTCTTTACATCCGATAACGTATCTGCAGCGGCAGCTCTTGCTACATCACAACCATTCTTCAACATTTCATAAACAGCTGGAATATCTTTACTGAACTCTTTGCGGCGATTACGAATCGGTTCAAGCATTTCCTGCATAATAGCATTCAGGAAACGTTTTACTTTCACATCACCTAGTCCACCACGTTGGTAATGAGCTTTCAGTTCAGCCAAATTCGGATAATCCGGTAAATAAAGTTCAAAATGTTCTGGACGGCAGAAAGCGTCTAAGTAAGTAAATACTGTATTACCTTCAATCTTTCCCGGGTCCTGTACGCGGAGGTGTCCCGGATCGGTATACATACTCATGATTTTCTTTTGGATCTCATCTGCACTTTCCGACAGATAGATGCAGTTACCTAAAGATTTGCTCATTTTCGCTTTACCATCAGTTCCCGGCAGACGCAGACAAGCTGCATTGTCCGGCAATAGAATTTCCGGTTCTACAAGAGTTTCGCCATAAATATAATTGAAACGACGCACAATCTCACGAGCCTGTTCAAGCATTGGTTCCTGATCTTCGCCTACAGGAACAGTTGTTGCACGAAAAGCTGTGATATCAGCCGCCTGACTGATAGGGTAAGTGAAGAAACCTACCGGTATACTAGTCTCGAAGTTACGCATCTGAATCTCAGTCTTTACAGTCGGGTTACGTTGTAAGCGTGATACAGTAACGAGGTCCATAAAGTAGAAACTGAGTTCACACAGTTCCGGTATTTGAGATTGTATAAAGATAGTAGCTTTAGTAGGGTCCAGTCCGCAAGCAAGATAGTCAAGAGCGACTTCAATCACATTCTGGCGCACCTTTTCGGGATTGTCTATATTGTCGGTCAATGCTTGTGCATCGGCGATGAATACAAACATTTTGCTGTAATCGCCTGCATCTTGTAGTTCAACTCTGCGTTTCAGTGAACCAACATAATGTCCTATGTGGAGTCTTCCGGTAGGACGGTCACCCGTCAATATAATCTTTTCTTTGCTCATTGCTATATATTTAATATGGAGACGCAAAGATAGTTAGAAACCACAGAAGATACAAATAAAATGAGTTTTCTTAGTTGCCACTATTACGCATTTTGTTGTTTATCTTTTGTTTGCATCAAAATGAATATTTAGTTGAAAAACGATTGATAGATGAGTTTTCTGTTTCTTCATTGTTCTATCAGGAATGCAGACGAGTTTCCATCCAGTGATAATGTCAATACAGTAACTTCCGTTTCATTTTTTGTCTGGTGAGTGAAAGGTATTTCACTCGTCTCCCCTGTGTGTGGATTGAATAGGACCGGATGTATTTTCCCTTTAAGTACTATTTTCGAATTACGTGGAGATTTACTTAAATTGGCAAAGTAATATACTGAACGGTTGTCATAAATTTTATGTATATAGTTCAATGGTTGCTGGTTTACGAAGTCTACGTCGAAAGTAACATTGCATAAATCCAGTATTCTTTTTACGGTTTCCGATGAAGGGCTTTGGATAAAGAAAGCTTTTCCTCTTCCTTTTGGGTTATGTAATATGCGGTTAATTGTATTTTTAACTCTCTCGTTTTGACCGAACTCTACGGATTGTTCCGGTAGTTGAGTTGTAAATAATATGCATCCACCGGCATTATAAAACTTTTCTATTATCTTTAAATTGGCTACTGATATTGTTTTCATGCTGGGGACAATCAGTATGCTATATTTTTCGTTATTGATTTTATTATTGAGAACTAACTTACTGTCTTTTATCCGGCATTTGTTGTTGATAACTTCCGGATGCAAATAAGTGAAATCTTTACCTAAACTATCTGTCAATATGGTAGATATATGTGTATAATCTACATTCGGTATTTCTACTCCTCCTTCATAATGTCCTTTAGCACCATCCAGATAGTGTTCTGATCGTAAAGATTCAATCGGGTAGATCATTGCAATATCAGCTATATGCCTGCCGGATCTGGCCAAAACATAATTTAAACGTGAGAGGAACAGATTGAAAGCCGGTAGTTCTTTATTATAAAGAGGATTACGATAAGACAGTTCGGGTAAGAACGTCACAGACTGATCATTATACCATACAGCATGAGGAATCAAGTGATTGATTCCTTTTGTATACTGCTCCATTGCAATCCGGTAGAGTGTTTCTACAGATATATTACCCATCGCCCCATACGTTTCGGACATGACGAATGCTTTATCCCAGTTCTGAGCTGAGGAAGACACTACTTTATAGAATTGTTCCGTAGGTCGTCCACCTCCTATTTTATCTATCCCCGGGATACCCATATATTTACCACACAACATCAAATCTCCTGAGACACTTACAGGATTAAGAATCTCTTCCTGATCTTGATGTCCCGTAGATTGGATACCATGCTCTTCGGACCACTCTTGGATAGTTTTCATAAAACCTTCCGCATATAGTTGTGAACGAAATCCGAATAAGTAATTACGTGCAGCAGGAGTCTCTTCACCTATATTGTACCACAGTGCCGGATATAACAATTCAGGTGAGAATCCATATCGTTTGATAAATTTGTCGTTATAGTCATTCGTCCATATTCTTCCTCCTGCCCTGTACATGGTAGGTTCGTCAAAGAAGGTAGTTGTGATGGTTTTGCCAAAAGCGTCAGGAAAATGTTTATAATAAGTTTCATGTGTTTCACTTATGAACAATTTTACTGCCTCCGGCGATAAGTAATCCACATTAGGATCACCGTCCTTTACACAGACAAAAAAGAATACTTTCCATGCTCCTTGCGGAACAGTCCAATTTACTTTTCCATTTTGAATTTGCTTTCTTAGCGATATTCGTTTGAAAGTGACAGTATCCATTGCCATTACTGCCATTAACTTGCCTTGCGGAATCTGCTGACTGAAACGCTCTCCTGGAGATACGGAGTATTCTACTTTATCCAGTCTTTTGATGGTAGCCTCCGGATATTTATTCATAAAACGTGGAGTATCGTCTCCATTAATTGCTCCCATGCTTCCACTGGGAAAGCCGTATTCATCATAAAGAGATAACTGTGCCTTTACTTTCTCAGCTTCTTTTATCGCTTTTCCGTAAAGTGTGAAATATTCATCCGAAAGATATTGAGGTCGGAATCCGTTTCCAAACGGAAGAATAGCACAACCTCCATATCCGTCTTTTGTTATCATCTGCTGAAATTGTATTTGCAGTTCATTTTCTTCAATAGTACTGTTATTCCAGAACCAAAGAGGTATGGGACGATAATTGATAGGAGGATTTTTGAACTCATTTGCAGTGATTTGTGCTTTAACCGGATGGATAGGACAACTACCTAATAATAGGAAGGCGGTGAATAAAGATATGCGAAGTAGGTGTTTCATTATAATGTAATTTGTATTGAATAACAAAAGTATTCTTTTTTAGTGATTAATCATTGTAAATAATAGAGATAATTTTAAATAAATGAATAAAGAATATAATTTTCTTGTATTATTGGATACTTAGTTACACCTTAAATTCTGGGTTTTCTTTTCTATGAGATTTTATTCGTGCTTTCTATTGTCATTTGTCACTTTTTAAAGATAAGATCCTTATAATATGATGTTTAGTGGTGATAATAGTCGGTGATAATAGGACTATTTAAGAAAACTATTATCACTCTTTTATTTTCTATGCCTTATTTAAGACATTGATTTACAGTGAATAAAATCATAATAAGTAACTGTGTATCCAAATGTTAAAAATAACATTATCTGCCATCAATTTGTATTCTGACGCGAATTACCACGTTTGGTTCTCGTTGAAAACCCAATTTTACTCTTATGATGTCACTTGTTTGTTGGTGATTTGATAGGTTTTACCTCAAAATATCGCGTGCAATAGTAGAAACGTAAGTAGACTTAATATGTAGACAAGGTTTTATTAGTATATTTTGTTGGGTATATACTTTTGTTTCATGTACGTGAAACGTTTGGACTACGTACATGAACCGAATAGATCACGTACGTGAACCGATGGGTCTATGTACGTGAAACGATCTATCAACGGTGAAAAAAGACATTAATGCAGTGTGTAGAATAACTAAATAAACGGTTTGAATACTGTTATTACAGCCTTTTTTCATAGATTGTGATGTGCTGTTTGTTTCTTGGAAGACTATTAAATTCGATAATTTAAAGTAAATAAGATATAGTCATATAGCAGTAGTATGTTTAAAGTACTTGTTTGGTATCATAAATGTTTTGGAAAAGACTCTTTGAACTCTTGTGTAAAAAGGGTAAATAGATTAGTCTCGAATAAAAAATAGCTCTTGAACTGAGATGTCCTGTTCAAGAGCTATTTCATTCTCTTCCTTGCCTGTTTCAACAGAGAAAGGAGGAAGGGTGTTTTTTATAAAGTCTTTAATTTTAGATTTCTCCAAAGAACCTTGATACCACCGCCATCATGTATCTGTAAAGCGATACGCCCTTGTCCGGCACCAATCTTTTCGTCGTCGATATTGACCATTTCCTGATCATTTAACCAAGTTTGTACATTGTTACCTTGTACTTTAATACGCATAGTATTCCAGTCACCTTCTTTCAGAATATTTTCCTTTTCATCCGGAATTTGTACTAGCCAACCGCGCCCATACGACTCATAAATCCCCCCTGTATCATGACCTTTCGGAGCTACTTCAACCTGCCATCCGTTTACTTTCACACCTTCTTCAATGAAAGACCGGATAAATACACCTGAGTTACCATCTGCTTCCTGTTTGAATTCCACTGTCAAATCAAAATCATCATAGTAATCACGTGTAGCCAGGTATCCGTATTGTTTGTTCGGACCGCTTTCGCAAACCAACAAACCATCTTTTACATACCAAAGTTCCGTTCCGTATGCTTCCCAACCTTTCAGATCAGTACCGTTGAATAAATCAACTTCTTTCGATTTCCGGGGAAGTTCTTTGATCTTGAGATTGCGGAAAGAGGCGGGATAACCATGGTCTTGTAAGCAAAGTACCCCTTTTTTAGCCAAGCCATATTCTGGAGCGTTAGCCCATTTTCCACTATTTTTCTTTGCATACCAATCGTCTGTCCAAGCTTCAAATTCCAATATTTTTTCTCCGTTTAGCCAATGTTCCACATGACCGTTGTCGAATACGATTTTTGAATTGTTCCATTCTCCTTGTGGATTGACTTTCATTTTGGATTGGTCAGGCAGATGCATTGCATAGTCTACACCTAACTTTTGCCATTCTTCGAGTGGTTCCGGGAAGTTTGGTTCGTCGATCAGTTGATACTCCGGACCTGTAACATAGGGTACGGCAAATTGCGGACGTTCTACTACATGATATAACATTCCACTGTTTCCACCTTTTGAGAGTTTCCAATCCCAGGAAAGTTCAAAATTCTCATATTGTTTATCCGTTACGATATATCCGCTGGCATCACTACCATCACCTTTCGCTTGAATGCATCCATCCACTACGTGCCAAGGTTGAGTCAGAGTTGTTCCATTGTAATCTTTCCAGCCGTTGAGAGTCTTCCCGTCGAAAAGAAGTTGCCAGCCATCGGCTATTTCTTCGGGGGTTAGTACGTTCTGTTTTGTTTCGCAAGAGCTAAACAAAGCCAATGTAATCGCGCATGTCGCGAGTAGTCCTGTAGTTGCTTTAGTTATTACTACTTTCATGGTTTTAGAATAAGATTGGGTTAATATTGGGACAAAGTTAGTTTTTATTTCCAAAGATATATGATGATTCTTTAATTTCTCGTCAGAGGAAATAAAAATAATGCGAATTTGGTTTATTTGAAGGAATATGCAGTTGCCAAACAATTGTTGATTTTATTGTGTGCTGATTTGAGTTATGGGCAAATTAACACACATCCTATAGAGTTCATAATCTGCTATTTTAAGAACTTTAATTGGAAACTTCTTGTAAATCTTGTAGAATTTTGCTAATATTGGTTTTTAATTATATTTGTATTGAGAAGACATTAGAAGTTTTACCTCTTCTAATGTAAAAGAAAACAATGTGTAGTAAGGTACACTTCGCGTTAAATCATTAATTAAGCTTACGGGTAAGATATTATGAAAAACAAGATAGTTGTTATTCTCTTTTCTTTGCTGTTGGCATGTTGCCAATTTCGAAGAGAAAAAACGATTGAGATATTTACAGAAGAAAGTGTAGATACTACGGTTGTTTTACGGCCGGATTATCCCGAATCGACGGATACACTTAAACTAAGCAATATTGCAGATAGTGTGTTTTATGTAAAATTGAAGTATAAGGAATTTCGTGATATTCTGAATGTTCAATATTCGGATAGCTTGATTTTGGTGCAGGATTATACTGATTTATTTGCTTTCAATAGTTCGGGTGAATTGGTTTATAAAGTACCATTGTCATCTTGTGGATCTTTTGATATGGATGTTGAAAATTCTAGATTTTACATATATACAACTAAACCTAATCAAATAAAGGTTTATGATTTCAAAGGAAAAGAATTGGATTGTATTCGGGCGAAAATAGATGACAATAGCTTTTATGGTTTTTACTTTTTAACTGTCAATGACAGTTTATTTGCCAGAGCTGAATATAATGCTGGGTATAATGAATATGAACTGGATTTTATAAATAAGAAGGGGCGAATGATTGGTGGTATAAAGAATGTGGAGCCGCATATTCGTACTATGAATTCTCATACTTATCATGAAAGTTGGCCTCGTCCTCTATTCCGCTGTAGTGAAGGATTGACGATAAGCAGAGAGCGGATCGTTTCTTTCAGAATTTGGATGAAGCGAAAGAAACAGCCTTGATGATTGTGAAACTCAAGAGATTGTGATGAATAACTGATTTAAAGAAATAGAAACAATGGTGAATAAGATAACAAAGATGAAAAATGCAGCTATTATAGTAGGAGGTATTATTCTTGTTTTTTTAATAAATGCTTGCCGTTCTTTACCGGAAGATCACTCTTTGTCTTACGAGATCTCAAAAAGTGATACTTTGTATATTTGTGATGCTTCGTTAATCAATCGGGATGTTGCCCAAACAAAACTGAGTGACTGGATTACAGATTTTAAGATTGTTCATCTTGAAGATTCGGATTCGGCTTTAGTTAGAGGATGGAGAACCTATATTTCCGATAATTATATCGGAATATCCGATGAGGCATCTCCTTTTAAGTTGTTTGATCACCAAGGTCAGTTTTTGGGATGTATTGGACGCATTGGACAAGGACCAGGAGAATATAAATATGTCTATGACGCTGCACTGAATGAAAAAAATAATAGAATATGTTTGGGGGACATGAGTGGTCCCCTTCAGGAATATGATATAAAAGGTAACTTCGTTCGACGACTGGGTGAAGGTTTTAGATTGAATAAACCCGGAATGCGGTATGAAAAAGACGGTTCATTCACAACCACTCATTTGGTCTTCACCGGAGTAACCGGATTTCAGTATTTACGAGTAGAGAAAGACAGTAGTGTGGTTCCTGTTCCTCCGGTTCAAACAATGATGCTTGCCGGTGAGGATCATAAAGGAAGTACTATCGGTTTTAATAATGAGTTATGGAGTTGGAATAATATGCCATATCTAACTTATCAGGTATCAGCTTTTGATACACTTTATGCTTTTAAACCGGATACTCATGAAACATATCCAAGCTTTACATTGAAGAATCATCAAAATACTTTTTGTCTTTATAATGAGACTCCTTTCTGTTTTTTAGTATTTGTTTTTCCCGGTACGGATTGGACTCCTCCAACAAATACCATTATGGTGAATAAGCAAGAAAAGCAATCTTATTATCTGGATGTAAAGAATGACTTTGCAGGTAATCTTCCTGTTGCCCAATTGGCAACTTCTATAAAAAACGGATGGTATTATCAAATGTTTGAGCCGTATAAACTATTGGAATTGATTGATGAGCGGCTTTCTGGTTCCGATTGTTCGGATAAAGATCGTAAAGTATTGGAAGAATTAAAGAATTCCATTGATGAAAACGGAAACAATATTATGTTTATAGGAAAGCTTAAAGAGCATTTTGATAAAGGGAGCTTGATATACTAGACGGATTGAAATAGGAAATAAAAGTGTTCCTCATTAAATTAAAGTTTAACGAACTGTTGATAGAAAGAATTTATAAAAAAATAAATATTTCTTTTTGCTATGTCCAAAATATGTCGTTACTTTGCACAAATTTTGAAGACAAAATGAATCAACAGGAAATTAGAAGTAAGTATTATCTCCATTCGGATGCATTTCATCCGGAATCGGTCAGCTTCTTCTCTTTATTCCAAAAACGATATTTTAGTTCTTTGGTAATGCGTTAATCCTTTTTTGAGGGTAACGCATTTTTTTTATGAACGAACTTAGAAATAACAACTTATTATAACAACAAAAGAAATGGAAAAGGAAATCAAGAAAGTCCTCGTTTTGGGTTCTGGAGCACTCAAGATCGGACAAGCCGGAGAATTCGACTACTCAGGCTCACAAGCACTGAAAGCTTTGAAAGAAGAAGGTATCAGCTCGGTACTGGTAAACCCGAACATCGCAACTATTCAGACTTCCGAAGGAATTGCTGATAAAGTGTATTTCCTTCCCGTTACTACTTATTTTGTAGAGGAGATTATCAAGAAAGAACGTCCGGACGGCATTTTGCTGGCTTTTGGTGGACAGACAGCTTTGAACTGTGGCGCAGAACTGTACACGCAAGGTATTCTTGATAAATATGGCGTGAAAGTATTGGGAACTTCAGTGGAAGCAATCATGTATACTGAAGACCGCGATTTGTTCGTTAAGAAACTGAACGAGATTGATATGAAGACTCCGGTGAGCCAGGCTGTAGAAAACATGGAAGATGCTATTGCTGCTGCTCGCAGAATTGGTTATCCTGTCATGGTGCGTTCGGCTTATGCATTGGGAGGTCTTGGCAGCGGTATCTGTGCTAACGAAGAGGAATTCTTGAAATTAGCTGAAAGTTCGTTTACTTTCTCTAAGCAAATCCTGGTAGAAGAATCTTTGAAAGGTTGGAAAGAAATCGAATTTGAAGTGATTCGTGATGCTAACGATCATTGCTTCACTGTAGCCAGCATGGAAAACTTTGACCCGCTGGGTATACATACAGGTGAGTCAATCGTTGTAGCTCCTACTTGTTCGTTGGACGATAAGGAATTGGCTTTGCTTAAGGAACTTTCTACAAAATGTATTCGTCACTTAGGTATTGTCGGTGAATGTAACATCCAGTACGCATTCAATTCTGAGACAGATGATTATCGTGTGATCGAAGTAAATGCCCGTTTGAGCCGTTCTTCTGCTTTGGCTTCTAAAGCTACCGGATATCCGTTGGCATTTGTTGCTGCAAAGGTTGCTTTAGGTTATACACTTGATCAGATCGGTGAAATGGGTACTCCAAACTCAGCTTATGTGGCTCCGCAGCTTGATTACTATATCTGTAAGATTCCTCGTTGGGATTTGACGAAGTTTGCCGGCGTATCTCGTGAAATTGGTTCGAGTATGAAGTCGGTAGGTGAGATCATGGCTATTGGGCATTCTTTTGAAGAAATTATCCAGAAGGGACTTCGTATGATCGGCCAGGGAATGCATGGCTTTGTTGGTAACGACGACTTGCATTTTGATGATCTTGATCGCGAACTTTCTCGTCCGACAGACTTGCGTGTTTTTGCTATCGCACAGGCTTTGGAAGAAGGATATACTATCGAACGTATCCACGAACTGACAAAGATCGATCCTTGGTTCCTTGGCAAACTGAAAAATATTGTTGATTACAAAGCAAAGCTTTCTACTTATAATAAGGTAGAAGATATTTCGGCTGATGTGATGCGCGAAGCTAAGGTTTTAGGTTTCTCTGATTTCCAGATTGCACGTTTCGTATTGAATCCGGTAGGTAATATGGAAAAAGAAAACCTGGCAGTGCGTGCACATCGTAAAGCATTGGGCATTCTTCCGGCTGTGAAACGCATCAATACGGTTGCTTCCGAACATCCCGAACTGACTAACTATCTGTATATGACTTATGCAGTAGAAGGTTATGATGTGAATTATTACAAAAATGAAAAATCAGTAGTTGTTTTAGGTTCAGGTGCTTATCGTATTGGTAGCTCGGTAGAATTTGACTGGTGTTCTGTGAATGCTGTACAGACTGCTCGCAAATTGGGCTATAAGTCTATCATGATCAACTACAATCCTGAAACAGTATCTACTGACTATGATATGTGCGACCGTCTGTACTTTGACGAACTTTCATTCGAACGTGTGCTCGACGTGATCGACTTGGAACAACCGCGCGGTGTGATCGTATCTGTAGGTGGACAGATCCCCAACAACCTGGCAATGAAACTTTATCGCCAATCTGTTCCGGTATTAGGAACTTCTCCGGTATCTATCGATCGTGCAGAAAACCGTAACAAGTTCTCTGCTATGCTTGACCAACTTGGCATCGACCAGCCGGCTTGGCAGGAATTGACCAGCCTTCAAGATGTGAAAGGCTTCGTTGATAAAGTTGGCTATCCGGTATTGGTTCGTCCTTCTTACGTTCTTTCGGGAGCTGCAATGAATGTTTGCTACGATGATGAAGAATTGGAAAACTTCCTGAAGATGGCTGCTGAAGTTTCTAAAGAATATCCGGTTGTTGTTTCTCAGTTCCTTGAAAATACAAAAGAAATCGAATTTGATGCTGTCGCTCAAAACGGTGAAGTGGTAGAATATGCGATCTCTGAACATGTAGAATTTGCCGGAGTACACTCTGGTGATGCAACATTAGTATTCCCGGCTCAGAAGATTTACTTTGCAACTGCACGTCGTATCAAGAAGATCAGCCGTCAGATTGCAAAAGAGTTAAATATTTCCGGGCCGTTCAATATTCAGTTCCTGGCTCGTAATAACGAAGTAAAGGTTATTGAATGTAACTTGCGTGCTTCTCGTAGCTTCCCGTTTGTATCTAAAGTACTGAAACGTAACTTTATTGAAACAGCTACCCGTATCATGCTGGATGCACCTTATACTCGTCCTGATAAATCAGCTTTTGATATTGACTGGATTGGTGTAAAAGCTTCTCAATTCTCTTTCTCACGTTTGCACAAGGCTGACCCCGTATTAGGCGTAGATATGTCATCTACAGGAGAGGTTGGTTGTATTGGTGATGACTTCTCTGAAGCATTACTTAATTCAATGATTGCTACCGGATTCAAGATTCCTGAAAAAGCAGTAATGTTCTCTTCGGGTGCAATGAAATCGAAAGTTGATTTATTGGATGCAAGCCGTATGTTGTTTGCTAAAGGTTATCAGATTTATGCAACTTCCGGAACTGCTGCATTCTTGAATGCTCATGGTGTTGAGGCTACTCCGGTTTATTGGCCGGATGAGAAAACAGGTGCTGAAGATAATGTAATGAAGATGATTGCAGATCATAAGTTCGACTTGATAGTCAATATCCCGAAGAATCACAGTAAGCGCGAATTAACGAATGGGTATCGTATCCGTCGTGGCGCTATCGATCATAACATTCCTTTGATTACCAATGCTCGTTTGGCAAGTGCTTTTATCGAAGCATTCTGTGAATTGAAGTTGAGCGATATCCAGATAAAGAGCTGGCAAGAATATAAATAAAGTCTGTTATCTGAAGATATATAAACTGAGGCTGTCCGGAAAGTTACTGTATACTGTATTTGTCATCCTAAATGTCGTCGAAACTCCCCGTTATCGGGGGAGAACAATGTACTGAATGACAAAACGATCAGGTTTACAGACTTTTCGGATAGTCTCAATTTTTATTTAGTGGTAATTCTGCCCAGAATGTGGAACCCTCGTTTGTCTTCGAATTAACTCCGATTGTACCGCCTTGTGCATCTACTATTGCTTTGCAAATCGAGAGTCCCAATCCGGTACCTTGCGCAAAATCGTTTAATTTCTCAAAGCGTCCGAATACTTTAACAGTGTTTTCTTCCGAGATGCCGATACCTGTATCCGAACAATAAATTCTTAGAAAATCATTGCAAATAGCATATCCTATTTCAATAGAGCCTTCTTGGGTGAATTTGATTGCATTATTGACAAAGTTGGTCAGGATTTGAGTCAAACGGTTTTTATCCAAATTAACAATGTAACTTTGATATGGAGTATAGCAGCGGAAGGTAACTTTGTCATTCATCTTTTGCTTATAAAGAGTTGCCATCTCTTCAAAAAGCTGAGTGATATCAAACTCTCTGTTTACCAAATCAACATAACCTGCTTCTATTTTGGAGAGATCGAGAATGTCACCTATTAGCGTTAAAAGTAAATTGTTATTGGTAGAGATGATCTTCCAATATTCGGCACTTTCTTCCTTATTGACAGTGTTATGAAGGAGTTCGGAGAAACCGACAATGGCATTGAGAGGGGTGCGGATTTCATGGCTCATGTTGGCAAGGAAGGCAGATTTTAACTTATCGGACTGTTCCGCTTTGTCTCTTGCCTGTTTTAATTGCTCATTAGAAGCAAGCGCTTCGTTTCTTGTAGCTTCCAACTCATTCTGAATCTGTTTGCGTTGAGTAATATCATCAATTCGTAGTATGACTCCCTCCACTTCGTTTTGTTCGTTCAAAATAGGATTCGCATAAATTTCTATTGTTTTACCAAGAATAGAATATTCAGAGTGTTCTACATTTTTAGATTCCATAGCTCTCATCATAGTGCATCCTTGACAGGGAGAATCCGAATCTTTAGCACTTTCATAACATAGTTTTCCTGCTTCGTAGTATCGCTTTCCGTTAGATTGTTCTGGGAAAATGAAAGATACATTTTCCCAGATAACCTTGTAGTCTGCAGATATATAGACTAATCCGGAATTGATATTATTCAATATCAGTGTATTTTGCTGATTGATTCTTTTAAGTTTTTCTGTTAACTTATACCACTCTGTAACATCTTTCTGCGTACCGGTAAGATGTGTTATTTTTCCATTCTTTTTTTTCGGAATGATCTGGCTTTCGTAATAGTGGTATTTACCATCTTCTGATAAGTAACGAAATACGGCTATTCCTTTTTCTTTTTCTCCACGAGCTATAGAGGACAACAAGTCTTGTTGCATTTGTTGGTCGTCAGGGTGTAATATTTTCAGGTTATCTTCCTGGGAAATGCCAGCACCGGCAATTGTATTGCCCAGAATGGTGTAATACATTTTTGTGTGAATGTCAAACATCCAAGCGGCCATATCTCCCGCATCCAGAGCTAAACTCAAATTCTGGTAAGCTTCTTGAAGTTCCTGATTTTTTCTTTCATAGTTTGTTGCGTCGGATATGAGCAACATAATAGCTTGAACGTTGCCGGATTTATCTTTTATTTTTCTACTCTTGCAGTTTAGGTATATAGTAGTTTCTGGTAATCCAGTGTCGAAATAATTAGTTTGGGAGACAGCTTGAAGACTATATTCAATACTTGCTTCTGTAATATCGTTATTTCGAATTTTTTCCTTTAAATGTTCGGAGATTATTGGGTCTTCGAACAAATTGATATGTTTAGCTAAATGAGCTTCAATATCTTCTACTCCAAAAATAGAAGCTAATGCCGGATTGATAAATTGTTGGTAACCATCTTTATCGTATATGGCGAGTCCAATGGGAAGTGCTTCTGTGATAATTTCTTTTTCACGATAAAGTTGTTCGTATCTAAGGTTAGTGTCTTCGGTAATCTCTATAGTTGAGACAATAGTTCCTTCAATCTCCCCTTTTTCATTTATTATAGGTTCGATATTATTTTGTATTCTGACTTTTCCGGAACGTTTACTATCGAGGTAATAGTTTTCCTTTTTAAGCAAATCGAAGTCATAGTTGAAGTTGCAAGTACAGGTACGGTATTTGTCAGCTTCATTTTTTATTTGTGATTTGTAGTTGGGATGATCGTAAAAACAGATACGGCTTTTTAATAGATGTTCTTTATCGGCACATCCATAGATCTGTAGGGCTGTTTCGTTTATATCAACCAGAATTCCGTCTTTATCGTAATATTCTAGTCCTACCGGAGCTTTGTTGAAAATAGTGCCATAATCTAACACAGTTTTTGGGGTTTGCAGATCGCTGTTGCTCTCAATGTTTGCTTTTTGTGCTATCATAATCTTGTTATAAGATGATGTTGAACTCTCTTTTTTTATCAGATACGAACAAAGGTACGATAAAATAATTTATATTTGTTTCTTAAATGATAAAAATAGATAGATCGGATGATTGTATTATTATCTTGTGCTAAAACAATGAGTGGTTCGTCTAAGATAACCACCCCATTTGAAACAATGCCACGTTTTCGGCAAGAGGCTTCTGAGATAGCTCTTCAGATGTCGCAGTTCTCTGTGGAAGACTTGGAAAGAATTTTGCGGGTGAATTCGAAGATAGCTGTTGAGAACTATAAACGCTATCAGGCTTTTCACGCGGAGGGAACTTCAGAACTGCCTGCTTTTTTGGCTTATACAGGAATTGTGTTTAAGCGTTTGAATCCGCAAGACTTTTCGGTGGAGGAATTTTCTTATGCGCAAGAGCATTTGCGGCTGACATCTTTTTGCTATGGACTGTTGCGTCCATTGGATATGATTCATCCATACAGGTTGGAAGGAGACGTTGTGTTACCCGAATTGGGCACTCAAAATATGTTTGTTTATTGGAGGTCTCGGTTGACAGATGTGTTTATAGATGACATAAAGAAGGCTGGGGGAATACTTTGTAATTTGGCTAGTGACGAGATGAAGGGATTATTCGATTGGAGACGGATAGAAAAAGAGGTCCGGGTGGTAACTCCTGAGTTTCATGTATGGAAGAACGGGAAACCGGCTACGGTTGTTGTATATACTAAAATGTCTCGTGGGGAAATGACGCGCTCTATTTTAAAAAACAGGATAGAGGACCCGGAAGAATTAAAAAGTTTTTCGTGGGAAGGATTCGAATTTGATGAATCTCTCTCGGATGAGAAAAGCTATGTGTTTATTAATGGTAAAGAAGGATGAGAAAATGACAGAAGTAGAAAAAATGCGTAACTGCCAGTTGGCTGATATGTCGGTGCCCGAGTTACAGGCAAGTTTTGAACGGGCTAAAAAGTTATTAGCACAAATGAGAGGATTGAGTACGTATGATGAGGAATATAGAGAATTATTAGAGGAACTGATCCCTGGAATTCCGCAGACCTCGATCATTTGTCCGCCTTTTCATTGTGATCATGGAGATGGCATTCAGTTGGGCGAACACGTTTTTGTGAATGCTAATTGTACATTTTTGGATGGAGGATATGTTACGATAGGTGCCCATACATTAGTCGGACCTTGTGTGCAGATCTATACTCCTCATCATCCGATGGATTATTTGGAACGTCGCGGTTCGAAAGAATATGCTTATCCGGTAACAATAGGTGAGGACTGCTGGATAGGAGGTGGAGCGATTATATGTCCTGGAGTGACGATTGGAAGCCGTTGTGTAATTGGAGCGGGAAGTGTTGTTACAAAAGATATTCCTGATGACAGTGTTGCAGTGGGAAATCCTGCTCGCATTATCCGCAAGAAAGATTAGAACTGAGTATCCGAGAAATTTATTATCCGGACTTTAGTGTGTCTGCATTGTTGTCTTCGTTTGTATGCCATCTTCAAGGTATATAAGATAAGAGAAGGATCGTCTTTTAAATGACATTTGTGAATTCTACGTTTTTTCTCCAACGTAATTCTTCTCTTTAACTGTAAATTTTGCGCAATAAGTGACATGCATAGGCTGATACTAATCATTCGTTTCATCTTTTGTTTATTATTTAATGAGAGAGAAAGAGTCGCGATTATCTTTTTTATTCTATTTATAAGAAACGGTTTAAGGGAGATAAAAGTTACATGAAAAAAACTTTATTTATTATTTATTGATAATCAATGAGTTCCTTTTTAGATAGAAAAGTTCTTGAAAAATAATTCAGCAAATGTTTGCAGGTCTCGAAAAAAGCCGTACCTTTGCATCGCTTTTGAAACGGAAGTGTAAGGGCGTTTAGCTCAGCTGGTTCAGAGCATCTGCCTTACAAGCAGAGGGTCGGCGGTTCGAATCCGTCAACGCCCACACTAAAACACAAGCACTTCCGGCTCATTAACAAGGGCGTTTAGCTCAGCTGGTTCAGAGCATCTGCCTTACAAGCAGAGGGTCGGCGGTTCGAATCCGTCAACGCCCACACTGAAAAAGAGTTCCGTAATTCTGTTACGGAACTCTTTTTTTATTTATCTTTGCGTTTTATTTGTCAATAACCCCTATTTTTAATCAATATTATTACTATGCACAAGAAAAACATTATCTGGTTACTATTCGTGGCATTCTTGCCTTTGTTTGTAATGGCTCAGAAGAATAATTTTGAGATTAAGGACGGAGCCTTTTATCGAAATGGAAAAGTGACTCCTATTATTTCCGGTGAAATGCATTATCCCCGTATTCCTCATCAGTATTGGCGTCATCGTATTCAGATGATGAAAGCAATGGGATTGAATACCGTAGCTACTTATGTGTTTTGGAATATTCATGAACCTGAACCGGGTGTCTGGGATTTTACAGGCGATAAGAATCTGGCAGAATATATTAAAATAGCAGGTGAGGAGGGTATGATGGTTATTCTTCGTCCTGGTCCATATGTTTGTGCCGAATGGGAATTTGGTGGATATCCTTGGTGGCTTCAGAATATAAAAGGTATGGAGATTAGAAGGGATAATGCTGAGTTTCTGAAATGTACAAAAGCGTATATTGATCGTTTGTATAAAGAAGTTGGCGGTTTGTTGTGTACAAAAGGTGGTCCTATTGTAATGGTACAATGTGAAAATGAGTTTGGATCTTATGTCTCTCAGCGTACGGATATTCCATTGGAGGAACACCGGGCTTATAATGCGAAGATCAAACAACAATTGGCTGATGCAGGATTTGATGTGCCACTATTTACTTCAGACGGAAGCTGGCTATTTGAGGGTGGTTCCACGCCTGGAGCTTTGCCAACGGCTAATGGAGAGAGTGATATTGCTAATCTGAAAAAAGTGGTTGATCAGTATCATAATGGTAAGGGTCCTTATATGGTAGCGGAGTTTTATCCGGGGTGGCTGTCTCACTGGGCTGAACCATTTCCTCAATTAGATGCTTCGAAAGTTGCTCGTCAAACTGAGGCTTATTTAAAAAATGATGTCTCTATTAATTTCTATATGGTGCATGGCGGTACTAATTTTGGATTTACCAGTGGGGCGAATTATGATAAGAAGCGTGATATACAACCGGATTTGACTAGTTATGATTATGATGCGCCAATAAGTGAGGCCGGATGGGAGACGCCTAAATATGATTCAGTGCGTAATGTCATTAAGAAATATGTGAAATATCCGATTCCTGCCGTACCTGCTAAAAATCCTATTATTGAGATACCTTCTATTAAATTGAATAAAGTAGCAGATGTGATTGGTTTCGCTGAAAAAATGAAGCCAGTATCTGCTGATACTCCTTTAACATTTGAACAACTGAATCAAGGTTATGGTTATGTGCTTTATACGCGTCACTTTAATCAGCCAATTAGCGGAATACTTGAAATCCCGGGATTGCGTGATTATGCAGTTGTCTATGTAGATGGTGAAAAGGTGGGAGTTTTGAATCGGAATGCAAAGATATATTCTATGGAGATAGAGGTGCCTTTCAATGCTACCTTGCAGATTTTGGTTGAAAATATGGGGCGTATAAACTATGGGAGTGAAATAGTGCACAATAATAAAGGTATTATTAGTCCGGTGAAGATTGCCGGAAGAGAAATTACCGGTGAATGGGATATGTATCAGCTTCCGATGAGTGAAGTGCCTGACTTGTCAAAGCTAACAGGTGATGTTTATGACAATAATGAATCGGCAAGTGAGAAATTAAAAGACTGTCCGGTGATTTATAGTGGAACGTTTACACTGGATAAAATAGGTGATACATTTATTGATATGGAAAACTGGGGTAAGGGAATTATTTTCATTAATGGAATTAATATTGGGCGTTATTGGCAAGTTGGACCTCAACAGACGCTTTACATACCGGGTGTCTGGCTAAAAAAAGGTGAAAATAAAATTGTTGTTTTTGAGCAATTGAATGAGAAGCCAAAAACAGAAGTAAGGACAGTGAAGACTCCGGTTCTGATGAAATTAAATTGAAAAAGTAGGTGAAAATATAGATGGTGATGAGCGACAGTATCTGCCGCTCATTGTTTTTTAGTCACTTTTATAGAAACTTTACCCATCGTTTTAACTTGTTAATCAGGAAAAAGAGTTAATTTTGCGACCTGATAATTATCTAAAAACTTATGGAACTTGATGTATTAACGGCCATATCTCCAATTGATGGTCGATATAGAGGCAAAACTAAAGCTTTAGCAGCTTATTTCTCAGAATTCGCACTGATTAAATATCGTGTACAGGTGGAAGTGGAGTATTTCATTACTTTATGTGAGCTTCCGTTACCTCAGTTGAAAGGAATTGATAAGAGCGTTTTTGAAATCTTGAGGAATATTTATCGTAATTTCTCAGAAGCTGACGCGCAGCGTATTAAAGATATCGAAAGTGTAACTAACCACGATGTAAAGGCAGTAGAATACTTCTTGAAAGAAGAGTTTGATAAACTGGGGGGAATGGATGATTACAAGGAATTCATTCACTTCGGATTAACTTCTCAGGATATCAATAATACATCTGTTCCTCTTTCTATCAAGGAAGCTTTGGAAGAGGTATACTATCCGTTGATGGAAGAGCTGATTGCACAGTTGAAGAGTTATGCAACAGAGTGGGCAAATATTCCTATGCTTGCTAAGACTCATGGACAGCCGGCTTCTCCGACTCGTCTAGGTAAAGAAGTTATGGTTTTTGTTTATCGCTTGGAACGTCAGTTGGCAACCTTGAAGGCTTGTCCGATTACTGCAAAATTTGGTGGTGCAACCGGAAACTATAATGCTCACCATGTAGCTTATCCTCAATATGACTGGAAAGAATTTGGTAATCGTTTCGTTGCTGAAAAACTTGGTTTGGAGCGCGAGGAATACACTACGCAGATTTCTAATTATGATAACCTTTCTGCAATATTTGACGCAATGAAGCGTATCAATACTGTAATGGTGGATATGAATCGGGACTTTTGGCAGTATATTTCAATGGAATACTTTAAACAGAAGATCAAAGCCGGAGAGGTGGGCTCAAGCGCTATGCCGCATAAGGTAAATCCTATTGATTTTGAAAATGCAGAAGGTAATCTGGGTATTGCAACTGCTATTTTAGAACATTTAGCAGTGAAGCTTCCAGTGTCACGTTTACAACGCGACTTGACGGATTCTACTGTGCTGCGTAATGTCGGTGCACCTTTCGGTCATATTGTTATCGCTGTTCAGAGTTCCTTAAAAGGACTTCGTAAACTGTTGCTCAATGAATCTGCTATATGTCGTGATTTGGACAATTGTTGGAGCGTAGTGGCTGAGGCTATACAAACCATTTTACGCCGCGAAGCTTATCCTCATCCGTATGAAGCTTTGAAGGCATTGACAAGAACGAATCAGGCTATTACTGAAAGTTCTATTAAAGAGTTTATTGAGGGTTTAAATGTAAGCGAAAATATTAAAAAAGAGTTAAGAGCAATTACTCCGCATACTTATACGGGACTTTAATTGTTTACTATACAATAAACGTGTTTTTAAATCAGGCCGTGAGGCCAAAGTCTAATTTTATTCGAATAAACAATGAGCACAGAAAACGAAGAATGGCGCGAAAATTCTTTTAATGAAGAGAATACAGGTGCCGGCCGTGATGGTAACAGGTCTTACAACAGAGAAGGTGGAGAACGTCCGTATCGTCCTTCTTACAATCGTGAAGGTGGCGATCGACCGTATCGTCCACGCTTTAATGCTAACAATGAAGGTGGTGAACGTCCTCAGCGTTCTTATGGTGACCGTTCTTATGGTGACCGTCCTCAACGTCCTTCTTACAATCGTGAAGGTGGTGATCGTCCGTATCGTCCACGCTTTAATAACAATGGTGAAGGTGGTGAACGCCCGCAGCGTCCTTACAATCGTGAAGGTGGCGACCGTTCTTATGGTGACCGTCCACAACGTCCTTCTTATAATCGTGAAGGTGGTGAACGCCCTTATCGTCCACGCTTTAATAATAATGGTGAAGGTGGTGAACGTCCGCAGCGTCCTTACAATCGTGAGGGAGGCGACCGCTCATACAGTGAGCGTCCTTATCGTCCTCGTTTCAATAATGGTGAAGGTGGCGACCGCCCTCAACGTCCTTACAATCGTGAGGGAGGTGACCGCTCATACGGTGATCGTCCTTATCGTCCTCGTTTCAATAATAATGGTGAAGGCGGCTATCGTCCACGCTTTAATAATGACCGACAAGGTGGTTACCGTCCGCGTCCACGTACCAATGACTATGATCCAAATGCTAAATATAGCAGAAAGAAACAAATTGAGTACAAAGAACAATTTATTGATCCGAACGAACCGATCCGTTTGAATAAATTCTTGGCAAATGCTGGCGTTTGCTCCCGTCGTGAGGCTGATGAGTTTATTACTGCCGGTGTGGTTTCTGTAAACGGTGAAGTAGTTACAGAATTAGGAACAAAGATTAAACGTGCAGATGTTGTGAAGTTTCATGATGAAACGGTTAGCATTGAACGTAAAGTATATGTATTGCTGAATAAACCGAAAGATACGGTTACAACTTCTGATGATCCTCAGGAACGTCGTACTGTGATGGATTTGGTAAAAGGTGCTTGTGCAGAACGTATTTATCCCGTGGGGCGTCTCGACCGTAATACAACTGGTGTATTGCTATTAACGAATGATGGAGATCTGGCTTCTAAACTGACGCATCCGAAATTTCTGAAGAAGAAGATTTATCATGTTCATTTGGATAAGAATCTGACAAAAGCGGATATGGAACAAATTGCAGCTGGAATTCAATTGGAAGATGGTGAAATTCATGCAGACGACATCAGCTATACAGATGATTTTAAGAAAAACCAGGTTGGTATCGAAATTCACTCAGGTAAGAACCGTATCGTTCGTCGTATATTCGAATCACTGGGATATAAAGTAATAAAACTCGACAGGGTATTCTTTGCTGGACTTACTAAGAAAGGTTTGCGCCGCGGAGACTGGCGTTACCTGACAGAGGTAGAAGTAAACTATCTCCGTATGGGAGCGTTTGAGTAATTTATAATATTGTATTAAATTAATTTTATGGAAAAGATTGGTAGAACAAAAATTGTTGATCTGTTTAAGCGCGAAGATTTTGGCGCTGTGGTCAATGTGAAAGGATGGGTTCGCACCCGTAGAGGTAGCAAACAAGTAAACTTTATCGCACTGAATGACGGTTCTACAATAAATAATGTGCAGGTTGTAGTAGACTTGGCTAATTTTGACGAGGAGATGTTGAAGTTGATTACTACCGGCGCTTGTCTGAGTGTGAATGGGGTAATGGTGGAATCTGTGGGTTCCGGTCAGAAAGTGGAAATACAGGCTCGTGAAATCGAAGTTCTGGGTGTCTGCGACAATACCTATCCATTGCAGAAAAAAGGTCACTCCATGGAATTTTTGCGCGAGATTGCTCATTTGCGTCCGCGCACCAATACTTTTGGTGCAGTGTTCCGTATTCGTCACAATATGGCGATTGCTATTCACAAGTTTTTCCATGATAAGGGATTTTTCTATTTCCATACTCCGCTTATTACAGCTTCCGATTGTGAAGGTGCCGGACAAATGTTTCAGGTAACCACAATGAACCTTTATGATCTGAAAAAAAATGAAGCCGGTTCTATCATTTATGATGATGACTTTTTTGGAAAACAGGCTAGTCTGACTGTTTCTGGTCAGTTGGAAGGTGAATTAGCTGCTACAGCTTTAGGGTCTATCTATACATTTGGTCCGACTTTCCGCGCTGAGAATTCTAATACTCCACGCCACTTGGCCGAGTTCTGGATGATTGAGCCGGAAGTAGCTTTCAATGATATTCTTGACAATATGGACTTGGCAGAAGAGTTCATTAAATATTGTGTGAAATGGGCATTGGATAACTGTGCGGATGATGTGAAATTCTTGAACGATATGTTCGATAAGGAATTAATAGAACGTCTGCAGGGTGTTTTGAAAGATGACTTTGTACGTTTGTCTTATACAGATGGTATTAAGATTCTGGAAGACGCTGTAGCAAAAGGACACAAATTTGAATTCCCCGTTTACTGGGGAGTGGATTTGGCTTCTGAACATGAGCGTTATTTGGTAGAAGAACACTTCAAACGTCCAGTTATTCTGACTGATTATCCGAAGGAAATTAAGGCCTTCTATATGAAGATGAATGATGACAATAAGACAGTACGTGCAATGGATGTTCTTTTCCCGAAAATTGGTGAAATTATTGGAGGCTCTGAACGTGAATCAGACTATAACAAGTTGGTTGCCCGTATTGAAGAGCTACATATTCCAATGAAGGATATGTGGTGGTATTTGGATACTCGTAAGTTTGGTACTTGTCCTCACTCGGGCTTTGGGCTCGGTTTCGAACGACTACTGTTATTTGTGACAGGTATGTCGAATATTCGCGATGTGATACCATTCCCGCGTACGCCAAGAAATGCTGAATTCTAATATTTTAGTATATTTATGTAAAGAGGTTGTGTCAAAATGCTGGCACAACCTTTTTTTATGCGCAAAGCCCAGACTTTCGCAAGCCCGGGCTTTGTTATTACCCAAAATTTTTGTAACTTTAGGCATAAAGTTTTTCGTTATGGCAAAGTTACATTTTCGTCCTTACATTCCCAACCAAACAGTTCTTTTTCCCGGAAGAATTGATGAGAACATAGCATCGAACGATCCGGTTCGCATCGTTAATACAGTTGTTGATAATCTCAATCTTGACAATTTCAAGAAGCTTTATAAAGCAACCGGTCGTTGTCCTTATCATCCTAAAATGATGCTCAAGGTAATTATCTACGCCTACATGAACAATATCTATTCGTGCCGCAAAATAGAGAAGCTTCTCCTACGTGACATCCATTATATCTGGCTTTCCGGTAATGAACATCCGGATTTTATTACCATCAACCGTTTTCGAAACCGTGTAAAAGAAGAAATAAATACCGTATTTACGCAGTTGGTTCTTGTCCTTGCCGACAAAGGTTTTATCAGCCTTGACGTAGAGTATATCGACGGTACCAAGATTGAGTCCATGGCCAACAAATATACTTTTGTCTGGCGCAAGACAGTCGAAAAGAACCGTACAAAGCTGATGGATAAGATCCGCATTCTCCTGGAGCAGGTAGATGAAGCCATAGCCCAAGAGAACTCCTCCAAAGACACATCCGTAGAGTTCACTCCTGCCATGCTCTCAGATATAGTGAATGAACTTAAAGAGGTGCTGGAACACCAGCCTGTAACAAAGGACAAGGAACAAAAGAAAGTCATCCGGGAAAAGAAGAAACAGGTCCGGGAACTTGAGGAGTACCGTGACAAGCTGATGGAATACGACAATCACCTTGAAGTCCTTGGAGAACGTAATTCCTATTCTAAGACCGATCCTGATGCTACATTCATGCGTATGAAAGAAGACGCCATGAAGAACGGGCAGACCAAGCCCGGGTATAATTTACAAACAGGTACTGAAAACCAGTTCATCATAGACTTCCGGCTGTTTCCCAACCCCACCGATACGCTGACCCTGATCCCTTTCTTCCACTCCTTCCAGCACCGCTATAACCGCTTACCGGGTATCGGTGTGGCAGACTCCGGTTACGGCTCGGAAGAAAATTACCGGTTCATGCAAGATAATGGGATAGAAGCCTTTGTCAAGTACAACTACTTCCATAAAGAACAGCGTCCCCGTTATACCCCCAACCCATTCCATGCGGAGAGTCTCCATTACAATGCGGGGGAGGATTACTACGTTTGTCCTATGGGGCAGCACATGAACCGTATAGGAACCAGACGTGACAAAACAGCGAGCGGATACATCTCCGAAAGTGCCCGGTATAAAGCACAAAGATGCGAAGGCTGTCCTTTGCGTGGCAGTTGCTTTAAAGCCCGGGGGAACCGTATTATAGAAGTCAACCACCGGTTAAACCAATACAAAAGGCAGGCACGGGAAAGGTTGCTCTCAGAAGAAGGAATCAGGCATAGGGGCAGGCGGTGTATAGAACCGGAAGCCGTTTTTGGACAAATGAAATACAACATGGCATACAGAAGGTTCCGGCATATGGGAGAAGACAAGGTGACAATGGACTTTGCCTTCTTTGCCATAGCTTTTAATATCAAAAAGATGTGTGCAAAACTGAGAAAGGCAGGAAAGGAGTTCATTACACTTGCTAAATCTATATTTATTGGGCTATTTATAACTCGATACAACGGGAATATAGTAACTTGTTACCAAATGAATGAGAAAAAAGCGGCATAGCCAAAAGAAAAGATAACAGGACTATAAATTTTAGAAAAAGGTTGTGCCAACGTTTTGACACAACCTCTTTTTTTGCTCATAATAATTGTCTTTTCAAAAAAAATATTTATATTTGGACATAGGGATTGAAGAGTATTAATTAAAATCATATTATCATGAAAAAGCTCTATTTCTTTACTGTTTTAGCTGTGATGTTAATGGCAGTAACTGGTGTGATGGCCCAAAAGAAAACAAAGTTCAAACCCGCCGAATTGAAAGGAATATGGCAATTATGTCATTATGTGTCAGAGAGCCCGGACGTTGCAGGTTACTTGAAACCTAGTAATACTTTTAAGGTATTGAGTGATGACGGCCGAATTGTGAATTTTACTCTTATTCCCGGTTCTGATGCAATCATTACCGGATATGGTACGTGGAAACAACTGACGAAGAATTCTTATAAAGAGAGCATCGAGAAGAATATTCATCTTCCGATGTTGGATAATAAGGACAATGTATTGGAGTTTGTAATTGAGGATAATGATTACATGCATTTGAAGTTTTTTATAAAAATGATTTGAACGGAAATGAGTTGAATACCTGGTATCAAGAAACATGGAAACGAGTTGGGATGCCGGATAAATTCCCAGAAGATATTGTGAGATAAGTAAATTTGTCATATTGTATAGGAAAATTGCGTATTTCTTTTTTTGTATAGAGTAGAAGTACGTAATTTTTGTATATTTTTGACGAATCATTATTTTGTGTATCAGTAGCGTGAATAATGGACTATTAATTAATATAACACTAACATTGTTAAAATGAAAATGAGACGAACACTATGTATTGCCATTTGTGCTATGGGCTTGCTTGCTAGTTGTAGTGCTTCTTGGGCAAGTACACCAAAATGGTTTAAGAATGCAGTGAAGACTTCTAACCATCAGCTGCTTTACATGGCAGAACAATTGAAAGATGTACAGAACAAAGTTTACTTTCCACGCACTCTCAAAGCTGATGGGAGTTATGCAATGGGGAAAGCTCAAGATTGGACAAGTGGTTTTTATCCAGGTTCATTGTGGTTAGCTTATGAAATGACAGGTGACGAAGACTTGGCAAAAGAAGCTCGGAAATATACTAACCGACTGGAGGAAATTCAGTATTATACAGGAAATCATGATGTTGGGTTTATGATGTATTGCAGTTATGGACATGCCATTCGTTTGAAACCGGAACAGAAGGATAAAGAAATTCTGGTTAATACTTCCAATAGTCTTTGTAAACGCTTTAATCCGGAGGTAGGATTGATTCGTTCTTGGGATTTTGGTAAATGGACTTATCCTGTTATCATTGATAATATGATGAATCTTGAACTTCTTTTCTGGGCGTCTGAGCAGACTGGTAATTCGAAATTTCGTGATGTAGCCGTTGCTCATGCAGATAAAACTCTAAAAAATCATTTTCGTGAGAATATGTCATCTTATCATGTAGTCAGCTATTCTGTTCCGGATGGTAAAGTAGAATCTAAGGGCACTTTTCAAGGATACTCAGATTCTTCAGCTTGGGCACGTGGGCAATCTTGGGGGCTTTATGGATATACAATGTGTTATCGTTTTACAAAGAATCCGGCTTATTTAGAAGCAGCACGTAAAATCGCTCATTTTATCATGGAAAATCGTCCTTCGAAAAAGGACTATATTCCTTATTGGGATTATAATGCACCCGATATTCCCGATGCACCGCGGGATGCATCGGCAGCTGCTATTACGGCTTCGGCATTACTTGAATTAGGTGGATATGTGGACAATCATAAATTAGGTGATAGCTATATAAAATATGCAGAAAATATTTTGAAACAACTTTCTTCGTCAGATTATTTAGCGAAGGAGAATGAGAATAAAGGATTTATTTTGAAGCATTCGGTTGGTAACTATCCGGGCAAAAGTGATATAGATGTACCGCTAAACTATGCTGACTATTATTATTTGGAAGCGCTAAGTCGATACGGTGAACTGAAAAAGTTTAATTAAAGAGAAAAGGTTATTTCCAACATGAAAATTCTAAGTTGAGTCATCCGTCGATTGAATTTTTTTCAAGATATTCCCTTACTTTACACTTCTCTATATCTGAAATGGTAAAGTAAGGGGATTAAAATATCAGTAGATAAATCAGACTTTGAACTCTGAGAATTTTTCTTTCTTATTGATTTTCCTTTGGCCAGAATTAGTCTTACAATGTTTCTCTGCCTTGTCTTTCAATTGAATATAACCAAAAAAAGATAGAAATAGTTTGCCATTTCAAAGAAAAGCCGTACTTTTGCAAGCCGATTATTATCTCAAAATGATAAGAGATTAATTCATAGCAAGTTAGTTATCCTTTTGTCCGGGGAGGCTAATAAGTGGTGAAGAACAATTTTAGTAGTAACATTTAAAAAACAAAATTAAGAGTGGATACTTTAAGTTACAAGACCATTTCTGCAAACAAGGCAACTGTAACCAAAGAATGGGTTATCGTTGATGCTACAGACCAAACTTTAGGTCGTCTGGGAGCGAAAGTTGCAAAATTGTTGAGAGGAAAGTACAAACCGAACTTTACTCCTCACGTAGACTGCGGTGATAATGTTATCATCATCAATGCAGACAAAGTAAAATTGAGTGGCAATAAATGGAATGACAGAGTTTATTTGTCTTACACAGGATATCCTGGTGGTCAGAGAGAAATGACTCCTGCTCGTTTAATCGCTAAACCGAATGGTGAAGAAAGATTGCTGAAAAAAGTAGTGAAGGGTATGCTCCCTAAGAATATTTTGGGAGCTAAATTGCTGGGTAACTTGTATGTTTACGCTGGTAGTGAACACAAACATGATGCTCAAAACCCAAAAATGATTGATATTAATTCATATAAATAAAATATAATGGAAGTAGTAAATGCATTAGGCAGACGTAAACGTGCAATCGCACGTATATTCGTAAGCGAAGGTACAGGAAAGATTACTATTAACAAGAGAGACCTTGCAGAGTACTTTCCATCAACTATACTTCAGTATGTTGTAAAACAACCATTGAACAAGTTGGATGCTGCTGAGAAGTATGATATCAAAGTAAACTTGTGTGGTGGTGGTTTCACAGGTCAGTCTCAGGCTTTGCGTTTGGCAATAGCTCGTGCACTGGTTAAGATGAACGCTGAAGATAAAGCAGCTCTTCGTGCTGAAGGCTTCATGACTCGTGATCCTCGTTCTGTTGAACGTAAGAAACCGGGACAACCGAAAGCTCGTAGAAGATTCCAGTTCAGTAAACGTTAATATCTGCTGGAGGAATCTCTGGAGAGAAGTACGTTTAGTATCTAAACTACCGGGACTCATCAGACTACCCGGCGGTTGGTTTAGAAAAAACAAAAAAGAAAGTAAACGATTTAAAGAAAAACAAGATGTCAAGAACAAATTTTGATACTTTATTGGAGGCTGGTTGCCACTTCGGACACCTTAAAAGAAAGTGGAATCCTGCAATGGCTCCTTATATTTTCATGGAACGCAATGGTATTCACATCATTGACCTCCACAAAACAGTTGCAAAAGTAGATGAAGCTGCTGAAGCTTTGAAACAAATTGCTAAATCTGGCAAGAAAGTTCTTTTTGTTGCTACTAAAAAACAAGCTAAACAAGTTGTGGCTGAAAAAGCTCAATCTGTTAATATGCCTTATGTAATCGAGCGTTGGCCGGGTGGTATGCTTACTAATTTCCCGACTATCCGTAAGGCTGTGAAGAAAATGGCTACTATCGATAAATTGACTAACGATGGTACTTATTCAAATCTTTCTAAGAGAGAAGTTCTTCAAATCTCTCGTCAACGTGCAAAATTGGACAAGACTTTAGGCTCTATCGCTGACCTGACTCGTCTGCCATCTGCATTGTTCGTTATCGACGTAATGAAAGAAAATATCGCTGTTCGCGAAGCTAACCGTTTGGGTATTCCTGTATTTGGTATCGTTGATACTAACTCAGATCCAACTAACGTAGATTTCGTAATTCCGGCTAATGATGATGCTACTAAATCAGTAGAAGTTATCTTGGATGCATGCTGTGCTGCAATGCAAGAAGGATTGGAAGAAAGAAAAGCTGAAAAGATCGATATGGAAGCTGCTGGTGAAGCTCCTGCTAACAAAGGCAAGAAGAAATCAGCCAAAGCAAGACTCGACAAATCTGACGAAGAAGCTATTAACGCAGCTAAAGCTGCTGCTTTCATCAAGGAAGACGAAGAGGCTTAATATAATAATGTGCCAATTTGCTAATGTGCAAGAGCGTATTGATATGCTTGCATTTTAATTGGCAGATTGGCACATTTTTTGTTTTTGAAAATTATTATTCATTTAAATAGAGGAAATACTATGGCTGTAACTATGGCTGATATTACCAAGCTGCGTAAAATGACCGGAGCTGGTATGATGGATTGTAAAAATGCATTAACTGAAGCAAACGGTGACTTCGACGGTGCAATGAAGATTATTCGTGAAAAAGGACAGGCTGTTGCTGCAAAACGTTCTGATCGCGAGGCTTCTGAAGGTTGTGTACTCGTTAAGGCTGAAAATGGCTTTGGAGCTATGATTGCTTTGAAATGCGAAACTGACTTTGTTGCTAAGAACGAAGATTTCATTAAGCTGACTCAAGATATTTTGGATGCTGCTATTACTAATAAATGCAAGACTTTGGATGAGGTGAAAGCTCTTCCGATGGGCACAGGTACTATTGCTGATGCTGTAACAGACAGAAGTGGTATCACTGGTGAGAAAATGGAATTGGACGGATATGCTACAGTAGAAGGTACTGCTATTTCTGTTTACAATCATCAAGGTAAAAACTTCCTTTGCACAATGGTTGCATTGAATAAGGAAGTTGATCCGACAGTAGGTCACGAAGTTGCTATGCAGATCGCTGCTATGAATCCGATTGCTATCGACGAGAAAGATGTTCCTGCTGATGTATTGGAAAAAGAAAAAGAAATTGCTGCTGATAAAGCACGTCAGGAAGGTAAACCTGAGAACATGATCGAAAAGATCGCTATGGGCCGTATTGGTAAGTTCTATAAAGAAGTTTGCTTGCTCAAACAAGAATATATTCAGGATGCTAAAATGACAGTTGCTGATTTCTTGAAATCTCAAGATAAAGATCTGACTGTAACTGCATTCAAACGTTTCACTTTGAGAGCTGAATAATTCTCGAACGTAACATTTTATAAAGAAAAAGCCGTCTCTGCAAGGGGCGGCTTTATTTTATCTTTTTCATTTAATTGAAGCTTGATAAATAAAATTAGGTTGATGGTTTCTCCAAAATAGTCTCTGAAGTTTCATGTGCTATGAAATATGGAAAACTATACGAAGATTTGGTAAGTATACGTATAGCTTTATAAAGCTCCAAATCTTAATCCCCTACGCGCATCGTTATTTTATTTGGAATCTACAGGTCAAACTAAATAAAGATACGAAGTTGATTTTTCTTAAAATGTCTAGTTAATGTGATTTCAGTTTTATATTGAAATGACCTCTTTTATTTTAGCAAGTTTTATCCCCCGGCACCTTTGGTTTTAATGTAGCCTTCTTTAATTAGTAGTTCTATGATTTTAGTTTTGAAATCACCCTGCACAATGATCTCGCTATCTTTCGCTGAACCACCGACTCCACATTTACTTTTCAGTAACTTACCAAGTTCTTTCAAGTCGTTCTCAGTGCCAACAAAGCCAGTAATTAATGTTACCGCTTTTCCACCCCTGTTCTTTTTATCAATGGAAACTCGGAGATTCTGTTTGGTTTTATCAAGAGTAACTTGTTCCTCATCATCGTCCATTTCATAATTGAAGTTTGGGTTGGTAGAATATACCACATTCAATCTATCTTTCCAATCATTGTCTTTCATACCTGTTGTTTTAATTTCTTTCCCAAAAGTATTAAACTTACCGAAATGCGCAAAATTTGTGTCAGTTTTCCTTGTTTTGTTTAATCTCTATTAAGGTTTTACAGTCTTGGATTGTCAGTCTCAAAAAATAGTGTACTTTTGCAAAATACCAAATTTTGTAAGCAGTATGAGCACTTCTGTACGAAAAGAGGCGGATAAAGTGCCGGAGCCTACCTTGCGGAGACTTCCCTGGTATCTGTCGAATATAAAACTAATGAAGGAGAGAGGAGAACAGTATGTCTCTTCCACTCAAATATCTAAAGAAATAAATATTGACGCATCTCAGATCGCCAAGGACTTATCTTATGTAGATATCTCAGGTCGTACAAGGGTGGGATATAATGTTGATGCTTTAATTGAAGTCTTGGAGAGTTTTCTTGGATTTACTGATATGCACAAAGCTTTCTTGTTTGGTGTTGGTAGTTTGGGAGCCGCATTGCTTCGTGATTCGGGTTTGCATCATTTCGGATTGGAAATAGTAGCCGCTTTCGATGTAAATCCCGACTTGGTAGGAAAGGATCTGAATGGAATTTCTATTTTTCATTCGGATGATTTTGAAGCAAAGATGAAAGAATATGATGTCAATATTGGCGTGCTTACAGTTCCTATAAATATAGCTCAGGAAATTACAGATAAGATGGTGGACGGAGGTATTAAGGCAGTATGGAATTTTACTCCGTTTCGTATTCGTGTCCCTGAGACTATTGTGGTGCAGAATACCTCTTTGTATGCCCATTTAGCTGTTATGTTTAATCGATTGAATTTTAACGAGATCAAATAATGAAGATTATTGCAGTAGGAATGAACTATGCCCAACATAATAAGGAATTGGGGCATACACAAATAAATACGGAACCTGTAATTTTTATGAAGCCGGATTCAGCCATTCTGAAGGATGGTAAACCGTTTTTCATTCCTGATTTTTCTAATGAGATACATTATGAAACGGAACTAGTGGTTCGGATTAATCGTTTGGGGAAAAATATAGCTTCTCGTTTTGCGGATCGTTATTATGATGCTGTTACTATTGGTATTGATTTTACTGCTCGTGATCTCCAACGGAAATTTCGTGAACAGAGAGGACCTTGGGAACTTTGCAAAGGATTTGACTCATCGGCTGCTATTGGAGATTTTGTTCCGGTGGGCCGTTATAAGGATGTTCAAAATTTGAACTTTTCTTTGGCTATTGACGGAAAGGAAGTACAGCATGGTTGTACGGCAGATATGTTGTTCAGAATTGATGATATAATTGCCTATGTCAGCCAGTTCGTGACACTGAAAATAGGTGATCTACTATTTACAGGAACTCCTGTAGGGGTAGGTCCTGTGAGTATTGGACAACATTTACAAGGATATCTTGAAGAGGAAAAGTTGCTTGATTTTTATGTTCGTTGAACTCTTCCGCTTATAAGTCTATATCATCCGGGAAAGGAAACATGATATTCGGAAAAAGATTTATAATTCCGAGGAAGATGTCAGTTACTTTATTTTAATTATACATCTTCCTTTCTGAAAGATGTAATTCTTTTATATCAAAGTGCTGCTGGCTTTTCAGAGATAAATGTATTGGCTTGTTGATTCTTTCTTGGCTTAGTTTAAGTAACTTCCTCTCTTTTTCTTTACTGAAAAGAAAATAATATTTTCCTACTTTTTTTCTATCTTGTGGGTTGGTATTTGCAGAAGATGTAACATGCAGGAGTCAGGACAATAAGATGGGTGCATTCTAGTGGAGGTAAAATTACTTGTTTGCCCTATTGCCCGGTTAATAGCTATAAAGATAAAAGCGAGAACTAATATTCATTTTTTCATAACCATTCCAACAATTGTTTGTACTTTTGCAAATATAGTAAATAAGATCGTATATCGTAAATAATAAAGATGAAAATAAGAGTAGGTTTTGGCTTTGATGTTCACCAGTTAGTTGAAGGACGAGAATTATGGTTGGGTGGTATTCTTTTGCAACATACAAAAGGTTTGTTGGGGCATTCGGATGCTGATGTGTTGATTCATGCTATTTGTGATGCCTTATTGGGAGCTGCGAATATGCGGGATATCGGTTATCATTTCCCGGATACAGCCGGAGAATTTAAGAATATTGATAGTAAGATTTTACTCAAGAAAACGGTGGAACTTCTTGCGGCGAAAGGGTATCGTGTGGGAAATATTGACGCAACCATATGTGCGGAACAGCCGAAATTGAAAGTGCATATTCCTTTGATGCAAGAAACATTGGCTTCTGTCATGGGTATAGATATTGATGATATATCCATAAAAGCAACTACTACAGAGAAATTAGGTTTTACTGGGCGCGAAGAGGGTATTTCAGCCTATACTACCGTATTGATAGAAAAAGAATAATTCCATTCATTGAAAAAGATCATCCTCTAAATAATAAATGATTATGAATCGACCTTTAAAAATATTTCTGTTATTAACTTCTCTTTTGATGGGAACTTTCTGTTGGGCTCAGAAGGGTGAACTGAAATTTAATAAAGATGGTAAATTTAAGATAATACAGTTTACCGATGTTCATTTCAAATATAAGAATCCTGCTTCTGACATAGCATTAGAGCGTATTAATGAAGTGCTTGACGCTGAACGTCCGGATTTGGTAATCTTTACCGGAGACGTAGTGTACTCTGCTCCGGCAGATTCTGGATTATTGCAGGTGCTTGAACCGGTAAGTAAACGTAAAATACCTTTTGTTGTCACTTTCGGTAATCATGATAATGAACAGAAAATGACTCGTGAGCAATTATATGATCTTATTCGGAGAGTTCCCGGCAATATATTACCTGACAGAGGAGACGTTCTTTCTCCGGATTATGTCTTAACAGTAAAAGGATCTTCGGATGCAAAAAAGGATGCAGCAATCCTTTATTGTATGGATTCTCATTCTTATTCCCCATTGAAAGATGTAAAAGGCTATGCCTGGCTAACTTTTGACCAGATAGCTTGGTATCGTGAGCAAAGTGCTGCTTACACTGAACGAAATGCCGGGAAACCGTTACCGGCACTTGCTTTTTTCCATATACCCTTACCGGAATATAATGAAGCAGCTTCTAATGAGAATGCCATTCTTCGTGGCACCCGAATGGAAGAGGCTTGTGCTCCTAAGTTGAATACAGGAATGTTTGCGGCAATGAAAGAAGCAGGAGATGTTATGGGTGTTTTCGTCGGACACGATCATGATAACGATTATGCAGTGATGTGGAAAGGTATATTGTTGGCTTACGGTCGTTTTACCGGTGGAAATACGGAATACAATCATTTGCCGAATGGAGCCCGTATCATAGAGTTAAATGAAGGTACACGTAGTTTTACTTCCTGGATTCGTCAGGAAGATGGAGTAGTGGATAAAATCTCTTATCCTGCAAGTTTCGTCAAGGATGATTGGACAAAGCGTTGAGATTAGCTAGCTTTACATGGCTGAGGCGCGTATATTTAATCCCATAACTTTCATATCTGCGTGAGATTCGCGCAGATGTTATATATACAATTTGTCCCGGTTCGTATTCGTGTTCTAATCCAGACAAGGTACATGATACGGAACTGGGATTTTTTGATGAAATCGTCATGATCACTAAATTACCACTTGCATCGTTCAAAGTCAGTATCTGTTTGACATAGAATTGTGGAATGTTGCCATTCAATCTTGTTTTATATGGGTCGTCTTCTAGTCTTACTCGCGTCACTTTCAAACTCAAGTCTGTTAGTTTTTCACCGGGTTCACCCAGATAACGGCTTTCCCGCCGCGTTTCTTTGACTTTACGTAACATAAAGTCCAAATGTATAGAATGATAGGCTTGAGCTATTTTTACGAATCGTTCCTGCTTGGGAATGTTAGGAGTAAATTTATAGGCAATCCAGCTGAGGTATGGCGGATCTATTTTTAAAATCTCATGTAGAAAGTGTCCGCGGTATTTTCCGAAAGAGATAAGATCGTCACCATTACTCTGCATTCTCTTCTCATTATACTCTACGAGGATAAGACAACGCTGTGAGTAATAAAGCATAGTACTAGCCATTCTCAATGATTCATTAATATCTGGTGACAGGTCATGTATATAAATAATAGATTGTTTTTCAAGTAAGGGAGAATAGAGCCATAACGAATAATTAGGTTTTCCTGGTCTAGGCAATACTACGAAATAAACCCCAGCTTCCTTGAAAGAAGCTCTCCCTCGATTGTATTCATTGAGCTTGGCATACAATAAGGCCTGTTCGCTTGCGGTAATACCCGGTAATTTTGGATTAGCCATAATTGTGTTTGCTTTAAGTATATCTCAAATATACGAATATTATTTCATAAAAGCAAGTTCTTTTGCTGTTTAGATAAGCTCAATTAATAATGTTTTTGTTTATTTCATTTGAATGAGTTGTTAGTTGATTTAGAGAGATTATCAGAAGTCAATTATTACTTTTCCTTTTTCGGAAATAGAAAGTTGAAGTATAACTGACTTTTGACAAGTTCTTTTCAATTATAGATTTTTATTTGTTCATTTGTTAAAGTGTTTCAGATGATTTTTCTATTGGACATATCCTTATAACCGGATTCTCATCTATTTGTAATGCTTCCAATTGTTCTTTTAATTTTGCATCGATTATATAATCAAATTCTTCTATATATAGTTCATTATTAGCTACAGTAAATACAAAATTTTCATCTGAATAGAATCTTACATTGTATTTCCTCATATCTATGCTACGGTCATTAAATGTTTTTTTATCGAAAAATAGATGAAATTGTGTAGATGTTTTTTTGTTTTATTATGATAAAGATAATGTTTTTTTGTTGTCACTAAAGTAAGATACTAAAATCCCATTTGCTAAATTAGATAATGAATTTATACCGTATGAAAAATCATGTTTCGATATATCGTTTTGAAATTCCATAATATTATTATAATTACCTTCTAGATAAGATACAGGTATTTTATAATTGTCAAAATCCAAATAATAGCAAGGAATGCATTTATCAGAGGATAACTGATAAATGGTGTCATTATACAATTCACAGAACAATATTTCTTCTTTGCACTTGCTAAAATTGTTTGCGTTATGAACATGCAAATAGTTTGATTTTTTAGATGAAATAGGGTAAAAAGAATTTGATAAAATTGATGCATTTATATTATATATTCTGAATTTATCATTGTTTGGGGGAGAAGTCTGGTTACCACTATATAGTAAGTTTATAGAGTCATTGATATTTTGTAATCCTATACTCCAATGATTCAGTTTGATTTTTTTTTAATTTCCTGATAGGTCATATTGCATGATTTTTTTTCCTCTAGTGTCTAATACTGAAATGACTCCTTTATTTCGACATATGTCAAAATCGGACAGACCTATATATTCTTCCGGTCCTTCTCCTCTTTGATTTACTATGTTTTTTAACTTTCCATCTTCATTAAAGAATAAGATCATATCTTCACTTCCTATTATAATTTGGTTATTTATATAAAATATCTTTTTTATATTTCTTATTAAACAAGAATCATTTGTATCTAATTTAATATACTTGACACTGGTTGATAGTTTAGACGAATCGAAAGGGGGATCCTTTACATCCTTCATTACAATGGTTAAAATAGTTGTTTGACTATCGGTCTGTTGTTGTTTTCCGCAACTATATAATAACAATAGCATGGCAGATATAAATATTATTTTTCTCATCTTATTTTATTTATTGAAATGTCTTTCGGAATCAGGAACTGTTCCATAGAGTAGTCCTTTATCACTGCTTCCTTCTCCACCATCTGCTAATGCTTCCGTTAGCTAATGCTAAATTGGAGATTGGGTTTGTTATATGAGAATGATATACGTTGTAACTTACAAGAAAAATAAATGCAATTGCAAAGGTTAATTCAATCAGTATTTTCATCTTTAGTTGATTTTTAATTATTCTGCTTTCTTGTTTTGTAATAAATAAGCAAACAAACGATTTATTTGTTCATCTTCGGCTTAATTCTTAAATTTGCATTGGACTTACCTCTCTTCATTTTAAGGAGAGTTACTGGGTAAAAAAGAATATATTTCTGAAAAAACAGTTTTCTTTTTTTCCTCTTCTTAAACTCTCATAGTTCTTAGTTTATGTTTCCTACAAATATCAAGTATAAGAGCTGTTTTCTGTATGATAATATACATTTATTATTTTTTTAGGTACTTTATTTTTCTCTCTTTATATATATTTAGCTTGGAAATAATATATGTATGGATAGCTCCTTGCTGCTCTACTTGTTTCTGATTTGCGACAGGAAAGAATGATAAAAGATACCGAATTGAAAAAACAGTTTTCATTTTATTAGATTTATTGGATTAATATATATAACAAAAGTAGTGTTAAAAAAGGAAATTGGCTGACCATTTCTGACCAATTGTTTTTAAGAAAAAAATCCCATTTCATCGAAATTCTAAGCTTTCACTATTATGAATATAAGAATAAAATAATAAATAAATTGTAATGAGGCTTTGATATCTTTTCTAAATAATAATAGAGTTTATATCAGATAATAGATTAAAGCATTCTTGGATTTATTTTTTGTGATTAAAAAAATCATTTGATCTATTACGCTAAGATTGCACTTCTACTGACCTTATTTCTTTAGAGTGAAGTATTATACTCTTCTTTTATATTGCATAAGAATACATCTCTATACGTATTTATTGGTAATCTTTAGACATACATGTAGGGTAACCCTCGGATGTACGTCTGGGAACAATCGTTTTTATTATACCTTAATTCCGCAACACTATTATAAATTAAACTTTTTAAGTACCTGAGCAACAAAAAGTTGCTCAGGATTTTGCCATGTCAGAATTTTCACTTATCTTAGTGTTGCAAAAAAAACAAGAGAATCCGACGATAGACATGGCGAAGATACAAATTAAATCTGAGAGACTCACTCCTTTTGGGGGATTATTTTCAATCATGGAGCAATTTGACTCCACATTATCATCTGTAATCGACTCAACCCTCGGTCTAAGGTGTAGATCGTTCGGTTATCAGTACAGCGAAATCATCCGTTCTCTCATGAGTATCTACTTCTGTAGCGGTTCATGTATTGAGGATGTCACTACTCATTTGATGAACCACCTCTCGCTTCATCCGACACTTCGCACTTGTAGCTCTGATACTATCCTCAGGGCGATAAAGGAGTTGACGCAAGAAAACATTTCATACACATCAGATATGGGCAAGACCTACGATTTCAATACGGCTGACACTCTCAATACTTTATTGCTCAATTGTATATTTGCATCTGGCCAACTGAAAGAGGGTGAGATGTATGATGTTGATTTCGACCATCAGTTCATAGAGACAGAGAAGTATGATGCAAAGCCTACATACAAGAAGTTCCTTGGTTATCGCCCTGGCGTGGCGGTTATTGGCGATTTGATAGTCGGTATAGAGAATAGCGATGGTAACACAAATGTTCGTTTCCATCAGAAGGACACGCTGAAGAGGTTCTTTGCGAGATTTGAACAGAATGGGCTCACTATCAATCGCTTCAGAGCTGATTGTGGATCATGTTCCGAGGAAATCGTGGAGGAAATAGAAAAACACTGCAAGTCCTTCTATATCCGTGCTAACCGCTGCAGTTCGATCTACAATGACACCTTTGCTCTCAAAGGCTGGAAAACTGAGGAAATCAATGGCATTGAGTTTGAATTGAACTCTATCCTTGTTGAGAAGTGGAAAGGTAAGGCATATCGACTTGTGATTCAAAGACAGAAACGGATGGATGGTGTGCAGGATTTTTGGGAAGGAGAATACACATACCGTTGTATCCTGACTAACGACTATGATTCTTCCGTAAGAGAAATTGTCGAGTTCTATAACCTTCGTGGAGGAAAGGAACGTATCTTCGATGATATGAACAATGGTTTCGGGTGGGACAGATTGCCCAAATCCTTCATGGCAGAGAACACAGTGTTCCTTCTTCTTACAGCACTTATCCGTAACTTTTACAAGGCCATTATTCAAAGACTTGACGTAAAGAAGTTCGGGCTCAATGCAACAAGTCGCATAAAAGCGTTTGTCTTCAGGTTTATCTCTGTACCAGCCAAGTGGATCAGGACATCAAGGCGGTATGTGCTGAACATCTATACCTGTAATAATGCTTACGCAGATGTTTTCCAGACTGATTTTGGATAATGCCTACAACTTATGGGAATGATATTGTGTATTGCCTCAAGTCACATTGTGGGGTAAGGGGATATTGTAGGCAGAAGTGGGTGCTTCAAGTTCAAATTATCTGCAAATTCAGTAATGAGAGGACGTGTAAACGCAATAAGGACGTTCAAGGGCTTAGTTGCGGATTTGAGGAAATAGAAGAAACGTTCTTCTCCATTATTAAACCAATTCGTAAGTTCATCGTTACCAACAATTCCGAATGAGTAACGAACTTTTAACTTATCAAGGAAAGAAACATTCTTTAAAAATGCTTCATTTTTAATGTTCCAAGCAGCTCCAATAGAAGGAAAAAATCCCCATCTGTGTTTTTCGTCAAATCTTTCTGAAGCATTATAACCGAAATTAAATTCTGCCATATAACGATTGTCATATCCATAAGTTACACGACCGGACAAACTGATATTCCGTTGAGGAAGGGAACGTTCTAGATTACCCGCGTTAGAAAGTTTTTTCTCACGTACATAATATAGTAATGTTCCTCCTACATTATGAAGTTCATTAAAAGTATGATCATACATCAATGAACCTTCTATCCAGTTTTCATTCCATACTTCTTTTCCTTTTTCGCTATAATTCAGATAATCACGTCCTGTTGTTTCATTTAGGAGTATTACATCTTTCATTTCATTTTTATTTTCATTATCTTTAACACCCATGTAATAAAAAGGAACAATTGATCTGGAAAGGGCACTTTGAGCACTTCGTTTGGTATATGCCATCAAGCGTCCTTTCAATCCGGGAATAATAAAACTGAAATCCTGATTCAATTCAAATTGTGCAGTGAAATTAGCTCTATTATCTTCACTATATCCTGATAAAGCAGAAGCATAGGGATTGTAAAAAAGATCTGATTCGGATTGGGAGTTTTCAGACATAGGAGCATTTCCAAATAGAGGATGCTTGACCCACGAACGATATGATTGAGGATATACAGCAGGAAACATAACTGGATTGGCTTTCAGCAGACTTTTGAATACATCACCTCCCGTACCGACAGAAGGACCATGCAGGTAATCGAAAAGTGCATTAATTCTAACAGAAGCTTTTGTGCTATTCGTCAAATTCAGGTCTATGTTGGAACGAACTTCCATACTGGAATTCGACACGTTCGAATTAAAATCGTTTGACTTATGTGTTTTCAACATACCATCATCGTAGCGGTAAGATGCAGATAAATAATATTTGGCAATATCTGCACCTCCGGAAACATTCATGTTTATTCTGTGATTCAATGTATACTTCTTGATCATGATGTCACGCCAGTTATTGTTCGGATACAATAGAGGGTTCACTCCCCTTTTTGTATTCTCTATTTTATCAAAATCATATATTCTTTCTCCTCCTCGGGTAAGAGATGCATCATTAGCTAATTTCATATAACTAATATTGTCCGCAAGGTTATAATCTTTTGCATTGGTCGATAAAGAAGACTCATAACGAATATTAAATTTTGTTTTTCCTACAAAACCACCTTTGGTAGAAACCAATATGACTCCATTTGCCCCACGACTTCCATACATAGATGTAGCTGTTGCATCTTTCAAGATAGAAAATCCTTCAATATCATCAGGTTGTATCCTTGCCAATTCTGTTGTTGTAGATTCGATCCCATTAATCAGAATTAACGGATTGACTCTTCCTGTACCAAAAGAACCAACTCCTCGAATAAAAAATTGTGCATTATCGCGTCCCGGTTCTCCTGAAGTCTGGTAACTGATAAGGCCAGCTACTCGACCGGAAAGCATAGACGTTAAATTACTGCTTGGTCCTCTTAGTTCCGAAGGTCTAAGTGTTGCAACAGAACCTACTACTGTTTTTTTCTTTTCTTTACCCCATGCTGTAACAACTACTTCTTCCAATAATTCCTCATCTGCTTTTAAAACTATTTTTAGCTGAGTATTATTCTTTATTGGTACTTCCTGCGATCTATACCCAATATAGGATATTATTAATACATCAGTGGGTTTAGCGTTTAATTTAAATATTCCATTTGTGTTGGTAACAGTACCTACCGTAGTTCCCTTAATTTTGATATTGGCACCTACCACGGTAGTGACCTGATCTTCTTCATACACAACGCCTGTAATCTCCTTAATGTTTTGTGCCGTTAAGCTGCAAGGGATAAGCATTAATAAGCAGATACTTCGTACCCTTTTTAGTAGTTCTTTTGTTTTCATGTTTTTATACTTAAAGTTATATATTAGGATTTTATTCTCCGTTAATGGTATCTAATGTTTTCCAGCACTGATATAATCCCCTCGGCACATGAAAACATCCCTTCCACTTTCCCCCTTTGAGTGGTAGTAGCACTTCCCCTCTGCGATCCAGATACCCAAACCATTCGGGATATTGAGTATCCTTAAAATGGTTCCATGTATAATCGTGTACCTTCTCAAACCATTCCAGACAGTTTTTATCCCCAGTCAGCTGGTATCCTTTCAATAGCGAGATTAGTGTTTCGATATGCACCCACCAAAGTTTCTGGTCCCATTCCAACTGTTGGGGAGGACAGCCATTACGGTCCATGAAGTAGTATATACCACCGTATTCCTTATCCCAACCGTAATCGAGCATGGTAAGAGTCACATTCTTCGCCTTTTCGATCAATTCGGGACGGTTCAGGCGTTTGCCCAGATCCATGATGAACCACATGGCTTCAATAGCATGCCCGGGGGTGATCTGGCGACCTTCGAAACAGTCGGCAAGACTACCGTCCGCGTTTACATTCTCAACAATGATGCCTCCCAGTTCCGGACGGTAGAATACTTCCATTACTTCATGGATACATGTTTCCATGGTTTGTCGGAGGTACTCTTCATCCAATAAATGTTCGATTTCCAAAGCCAGATTACAGAGAATCATCGGTAAGGCGAAGTTCTTCAGATTACGGGTGCCCGGATGGAGCTTGTTCCATTTCCCTTTCGGATTATCGACTTTGGAAAGGACGATTTCAAATGTCTTCTTCGCTATTTCCGCATACTCTTGGTTGCCTGTGGCCAGACTCAGTTGTCCGAAGGCCATGGTGGCGAAGGTGTAGGAGAAGATGTTGTATGGTTCTACCAATGGGCTACCCGAACGCTCGAGAGAGAAGTACCAGTTATAATTCCCGTCATGTCCGTATTTCTTTAAGAATTCACCGCCTTGGATGGCGCAGTCGAGCCATTCCTGCCGTTTTTCCACTTTATTGTAGAGCATTGAGAACATCCAGACTTCACGCCCTTGAAGCCAGATGAACTTGTCGGTGTCGAATACGTTTCCTTCACGATCCAGGCAGGTGAAGTATCCGCCATGTTCCCGGTCTTGGGAGTGGTCGAGCCAGAAGGGAAGAACATTCTCGAGCAGTTCGTCCCTGTATTGATTTGCTAGTTTCTTAAAATCCATATTTCTTTTATTGTTAAATGATTAAGGTCTGTATGACTGTCCCGAACGGGTCCAGTATCTTTCTATTTCTTCCAGGGACTTGCCGGTGGTTTCCGGCACGAGTCTCCAGACGATGAGCATATAGGGTACGCACATGATGGCGAACAGGAAGAATGTTCCGGCGGGGGTGAGGTTTTGGAGCATCCAGGGGGTGAGTTGTCCGATCAGGTACGTTCCGATCCACAGGGCGAAACCGGCTATGGACATGGCCAGCCCGCGCACTTTGGTGGGGTACATCTCAGAGAGGAGCACGAAGACTACGGCGCAGATGGAGACGGCGCAGCAGAATACGTAGGACAAGAAGAAGGACAGCAGCAACAGGCTGGAGATTCCCAGGGATTCGCCATAGAGGAAGTAGAGGCCGATCAGGAGCAGGCTGATGATCATGCCGGAAACGCCGTAGTAAACAAGGTTTTTACGACCCACTTTGTCGATGATGATGACGGCCAGGACGGTGGTAAGGGTATTGACTAGTCCTACGAGAACTTGGTAAAACAGGGAATCTCCTCCTGAAAGCCCTGCATCTTCGAAGATGGAAGGACCATAATATAGTACGGCGTTCACTCCCATAAACTGCCCTAAAATGGCTATACACACACCAATGATAACCGCCTTAAGAATTCCCGGCTTCATCAGTAATGCCCATTCTGACTTTGTCTCAGAAGTTAGGACTGATTTTGTTTCACTTAATTGACATTTAGCTTCTGAAATCGAGTTATATATTCTCTCTAAAATATTGATAGCTTTTTCCTCTTTTCCTCTGACGATCAACCATCGCGGACTTTCTGGAATAAAGAATATAATAATGAAGAATAGTATAGCTGGTAATGTTTCCATTCCTAACATTCCCCTCCACACTTCAGAAACAAATATTTTATTGAGCCAGGAGATATTCAGTTGAGCACCACCTTCTACCCACGATAATAACTGATAATTGACTAAATAAGCTCCAAGGAAACCAACCGTAACAGCCAATTGATAAAGAGAGACTAAACGACCTCTGTATTGTGCAACCGAAACTTCTGAGATATAAAGAGGAGAAACAATAGAAACAACACCAATACCGACTCCACCTATAATGCGATAAACAACTAACTGTGTAAAGTCAGCAGAAATGGCACATCCCAAAGCTGATGTAGAAAATAATACTGCGGAAATAACCATCGTCATTTTTCGTCCGAGTTTATCACTCAAAATTCCAGCGAAAAGAACACCTATAATAGATCCTACTAAAGCGCATCCTACATACCAGCCTTGTTGCAATGCATCCAATTGGAAAAGTTGAGTCACCTGAGCTATTGTCCCGGATATGACAGCAGTATCATATCCGAACAAAAATCCTCCTAGTGCAGCTACAACCGAAAGGAATATAAGATAACTAAAATTAATGGTAGACTTCATAGCGTGTACTTATTTAATTTCAAAATACTCTCTATATCTATCATACAAATGCCCTGCCTGCAAATAAGCAGATTGAGGACTCATAAAATGAGAGAATTCAAAAGTAATAGCCTTATCGTATCCGGCTCGTTTAGCAGCTTCAAGTTTCATTCGAAGTTTATCAAATTTAATGGGTAGAAAACGAATAAGCATATCACGATCAAGCGTCTCTGCGTTTGTCCAACATTTCATACCATACTTATCTGCTAACTTTTTATTTACAGTAAAGAACTCATCTAATTCATCGTAGTCTATATGACCATCCTGAAAAGCACACGCATCTACCACATCATGAATACCATCAAAAATTTCATTCCATTCCTTTTCGTGTTGTTGCACAGAAACTGCATCTTCCTTGGTCAGTTTATCCGTACCCATAATAGCTTTCTTACCATCAATCCATGGAGAGATGAAAGTCGGGAGACCATTAGAAACATCCTTGCACTGTTTACCCATTGAATGAAAAGCATCAATTGCCCCTTTTGTCGCCCGACTAATTTCTCCACTGATGTACCAGCCACCGAAACTTTTATATTTCTCACCGTACATCTTCCATACTTCATCAATTACATATTTGTTATCCTCAATCTCCCAACTTAAATCTCCAGTATCCCAATAGCGTCCGGAATCATATAGACCAAAATAGAATTTCATTTTATACTTTTCAGCTAAACGCAAATACATATCCACTAAATCTACCGACGGCATATAACATCCTTTCTTCAAAAGATAAGGAGAAGGATAAGTCATAAACTTACGATAACCGGAACGAATCATGATTACTGTATCAATGCCAATTCTCTTCATATACTGAAAATCTCGGTCCCATTCTTTTTCTCCCCAGTTTTGATGAGGAATATCATGAGAAATCTCATCCAAAAATGTTCCGGTTATCTTTAAACCATTATTTTTAGGAACAATTAGTCTACTTTCTAAATTTCCAGCCATATCTGCCGGAGAGGACTCTCTCCTCCCCTCATCATTAGCTGCAAATAATGAAGGGGCAACTAAAGCAGAAGCCCCAGTTAAAGCAGCCTTTTTTAAAAAATCTCTACGATTATTCGTTTCCATAGTTTCAATTTTGTTTTATTTTATATATGTACCCTATTGAATAAACTCTCCAGTAATGTTCACTTGTTTTTGATTGAAAGGGTCTAACATCTGATCTATTAAAATAGCCATTTCTCCTCTCAATATATTTCGTGTCATATTCAAATCCTGTAATTTGAAACTTCTCCAAATAGTCTCCGGATCTGTTGTGATATCCAAGTTTTCTTCATTCGCTATTTCCTGAATAAGTTGAATAGCTTCCTGAATCGTCAGAGTCTCTGCTCCTAACTTTTTCAGTTTTTCTTTTGCAGTAGGATATATATCGGATAAGCCTTCTAATCCTGTTGCTAATAATACAGTATCAGCTTTCAACCAAGTTTGATTGGACCAATCAACATTTTTTCCTACTCCCTTCAATATGCCTGTAACACCAATACGTTGATATGAAGCAAATTTAACATCTGTCACAGGAACATCTAAATAAGGAAGTAAATATCCTTTTGCATTTAAGATAGCATTCTGAACATCACGAACCGGTACTTCACTGATTTTCTGATTATGATTTAACGCCAGTGCCCCCAAAGCACCGGCTGCCTGTCCGATTTGTAAAACGACTGGTTGTAAACGCGTTGCTCCATTAACAATATTAGATACGGAAATTGACTTTTCCGCTACAATCAGTCCTTCCACATTTTGAGGTATTAATGTACCTAAAGGTAGACCAAATGAAGGCACTGGATGAAAATAGAGATTGGGCAATTCTTCATATCCATGATAACGGGCATGATGATGGTCTACCGGATAATCTCCCACCGCGATACAGGTACGATATAATTTCTCTTTCTGCGTATATGGATTTATTATTTGATTCAAATCAAAACGAACCAGTCCATGAATTCTTCTGGATTCTCTATGGTAAGGAATAAAAGGGAGTTTATCTGCTGTAGGAAATTCGTCATCTGCCAAACCTAATGTATTATACCCTAATTCATGTTGTATAAAATAGATAAAACACATTGTATAATGTTTGGCATTCTCCAAAGCATGTGTACGCTCTTCAGGAGTCATTTCAATCAAGTTGATATAATAATCATTTCCTTCTATCGGCCAGTTAATCATATACTTCTGATTCGGAAGTTTTCCGTATGTTATCATCATCTCTTTTGACCAGACACGATCCGGCTCCTTAGGAGTCGTGCATATCGGATTTGCACAGGAACAAGCAAACTCGTTAGGATTGTATCCATCCGGTTTTGGAATAGTAACATCTTTCCCATAATCTTTTAATATTGCAACATAAGTGATATCCTGCACAATATTATTCTTTTCCTCAGGAGCAATATCTTCATGTGTATCTTCGCGGCTTTCCATACCAATATCGTATTTCACTCCACACATTTTAGCCACATCTCCTAGCTCTGTAGCGTCAATCAATATTTTGGCCTGAACGATTTTAATTCCTTCTCCTTCAACACTCACTTTAGCAATCCACTTATCTCCTTCTCTTTTTATCTCTTTAAGATGAGCATGCTTCCATACTTTAAGATTTTTCTCGGCTTCCACCATTTCGTGAAAAATATTATTTCCAACCGAAGGTTCAAAAAGGACTTTACTTACCCAACCTGTATTTAGTGAATCTAATCCACCATAGTATTCAATCAATCTATTCTTAAATTCTCCCCAAATTCCTGCCGGTAAATTATAATTTCCATCTATAGCACTTACACCTGCTGAAGTCAGCATTCCTCCCAGCCAAGCACTTTCTTCTATAACTAAAGTATTTGTACCCATACGCGCAGCCTGTATACCTGAAGTTACGCCACTAGCACCACCACCTATAACAAGTATATCTACATTATTTTCTCCTGAACATGTACACGAGATGGAGGATACCATCAAAAGCATACCATAGAAGATTTGGAAGAGGTTTTTCATTGCAGAATCATTTGGTTACAACGTATCTTAATTAATATCACGCCACAAATATAGACATATTTATTAAATAAACAATAGATAATAAATTATTTTATTATTAAAGTTTATATTAAAAACATATTTCATTAATATAACGAGAATATTTCTCAATCATTAGAGGAAAAACGTCTTTATACCTTAATTATATATATAATATAATCAAGTCACCATTAGTATGTAAACTTTCCTCAACCCTAATATATTAAGATCTACTTCTCCTTCCGATTATAACTTTTCTATTATAAATCCCTGTATTTAATAAAAAAATTAATTATCTTTGTAGACATTACAAAAATGAATAAGACATATGAACCAACAATTCTTGAAAGAAATCGAAATGGGCTCCAAAAGCGCCCTCGTCAAAAAGCGGATTATTACACATTATATATATAATGGTAGTTCTACTATCCCTGATCTTTCAAAAGAGCTGGATTTAAGCGTACCCACCGTCACTAAATTTATTGGTGAAATGTGCGAAGACGGATATATTAACGATTACGGAAAACTAGAAACTAGTGGCGGACGCCATCCGAATCTCTACGGGCTAAACCCTGAATCCGGTTATTTTATAGGGGTGGACATAAAACGGTTTGCAATCAACATAGGGTTGATCAATTTTAAAGGAGATATGATGGAGTTGAAAATGAATATACCTTATAATTTCGAGAATTCGATAGAAGGAATGAATGAATTATGTCGGCACATTCTCAATTTTATAAATAAACTCACAATTAATAAGGAGAAGATTCTAAATATTAATGTAAATTTATCAGGTCGGGTCAATCCTGAATCAGGATATAGTTTCAGCCAGTTTAACTTTGAAGAACGCCCACTAGCAGATGTTTTATCAGAGAAACTTGGTTATAAGGTTACTGTCGATAACGATACGCGTGCTATGACTTATGGAGAATATATGCAAGGCTGTGTCAAAGGAGAAAAAGATATCATTTTTGTAAATGTCAGTTGGGGAATAGGTATCGGAATTATTATTGATGGCAAGGTTTACACTGGAAAGTCAGGGTTTTCCGGAGAATTCGGACATATCAGTGCTTACGATAATGAGATTATTTGCCATTGCGGGAAAAAGGGATGTCTGGAAACAGAAGCTTCCGGTTCTGCTCTCCATCGTATTTTATTGGAACGTATCAAAAATGGAGAAAGTTCTATTCTATCAACCCGAATTTCCTCAGAAGAAGATCCCATTACTCTTGACGAAATTATCGCTTCAGTAAACAAGGAGGATTTATTATGCATTGAGATCGTTGAAGAAATAGGGCAAAAGTTAGGAAAACAAATAGCCGGATTAATCAATATTTTTAACCCGGAATTAGTCATTATAGGTGGCACAGTATCATTGACCGGTGATTATATCACACAACCAATAAAAACTGCGGTACGCAAATATTCCTTGAATTTAGTCAATAAGGATTCCGCCATTGTCACATCCAAATTAAAAGACAAAGCTGGGATTGTCGGAGCTTGTATGTTGGCACGTAGCAGGATGTTTGAAAGCTAAAATAATGTCATCAATCCTTAATACAATTATAGTGACGCTATGAGATAAGTATAGTGTCGGTATATTCTATAAATACTGTCACTATAGTGACTCTATAGTGACAGCATCATAGAACAGTGCTCAAAAAGGCCACTACATTTTAATTAAAGCAAGAAAAAAGACTCCATTTCTTTTTGTTTTTTCAAATAAAGCTGTAATTTTGCACGCCATAAACGAGAGACAATGCCGCTATAGCTCAGTTGGTAGAGCAACGCATTCGTAACGCGTAGGTCGCCAGTTCAAGTCTGGCTAGCGGCTCTCAAACGGAAACCTTTTAATTCTCTTATATTTAGGAGTTTAGGTTCCCGCTATTTATTTACGAGATCTTCAATTTATAGATTAAAAAAAAGGAAATATTGTCCACCAGTGGACAAAACGACTTATCCAAAACTTATCCTTTAAATTTTAATCTATTATGGCAACTCTTAAACTAACTATTTTCAAAGCAAAAGTTTTAAAGGACGGGAGGCATAAAATAAGAATAGCCGTATGTCATAAGAAAGAGACATGTTATATTGTAACGCGTTTCATTATTGACAACTTGTCGCAGTTTAAAAATGGGCAAGTAACAAAGCGTCCTGACGCTTCAATTATTTGCTCTAAAGTAAAAATCACTTTAGGATATTCTGCTTCTTCCAAACCTGTACGGATGTCAACAAACCAGCTTTCTTTATTCTCACTAATGATCGCATTCTCAAAACCTTCTACTGTTTTTCCTATAATTGTTTTCATGATTGTTCATTTATTTAAATTATATTCATTCACTATACTCCAGTCGAAATGAGGATATTCCGCAATTGTTACATAGACTGGATGTCCTTGCGCGGATATAGCTGCGTAATGCTCAACATCGCTCAGATCATTAGCTGTCACACCGATTACACTACCTATACCTTTCAAAGGTATATCAAAACAAATTTCTGCCGAGAACTTGTGCTTAGGACTTCTTAGACTGTTAGTATTCATAATCTATTTTTTAGTTGTTAATACTTTGTTTCTTATTTTGATGTTACAAAGATTTATTGTATGGCCGATGATTTTTGCAAGGAATTTGCATTGCAACAGGAAAAATATATGATTGAAGACAAGAAGCGGAAGCATCGCAACAAGCCCAACTGCATGAATGACGCTGAGGTTATGGTTATTCTTATTGTGTTCCACTCCAGTGGTTTCCGCTGCTTCAAGCATTATTACAAGGAGTATATCTGCAAACATCTGAAGCACCTGTTTCCGCGCCAGGTATCCTATAGCCGTTTTGTGGAACTGGAGAAGGAAGTACTGCTTCCTCTGGTCATTTTCATCAAGAAAATCCTGCTGGACACCTGTACCGGCATCAGTTTTGTTGACTCCACCCCTTTACGTGTCTGTCGTAACCAAAGGATTCTGATTCATAAGACATTTGAAGGGATTGCCGAGCGTGGAAAATGTTCTATGGGCTGGTTCTTCGGGTTCAAACTGGATCTGATAATCAATGATAAGGGTGAGATTCTTAATTTCACGTTTACACTTGGAAATGTAGATGATCGGGAACCATTGAAACGGGGCAAATTCCTGGAGAACATCAAAGGAAAACTATGCGCAGACAAGGGATATATTGGCCAGGCTCTGTTCGAAAATCTCTTTCTTAACGGTATCCGGCTTGTTACCAAAGTTAAAAACAACATGAGAAACTCCCTGATGAGTATAGCTGACAAGATTCTGCTCAGAGAAAGAGCCTTGATTGAGACGGTCAATGACGAATTGAAGAACATTGCACAGATAGGACACTTCAGACATCGTTCGTTCTGTAATTTCATTGCCAATGCATTGTCAGCTATCGCAGCATACTGCTTTTTTGAGAAGAAACCCGCCATTGATGTAAAATTCATCAATAACAGGCAACTCGCTATTTTCTGATTTTATTTTGAACTCACATTATTTTAAGCTAAACTCCTACATTACAGCTTTTATCAATCCATTTACACTTTTTGTTCCCATGAATATTTGTATATCAGCACATCTTATTTTATCTTTGTGCACATCTTAACAAAAGAAGTTAATCACGACAGAATAGCCTATGTAGTTAAGAGATCAATTCACAATAACTGATGTAGAACAAAAAATCAAGATTTATGATAGCTCGTATTTTCGCAATGGTTGTAGCAGGTATTATCATAGTATACCTAGTTCGTTTTATAGACAATTTTATGTCAAGAAGACGTTTTAAATAAGTGGTGTTTTAAACAAATAATGAAACGAAGTAAAAAAAGAAAAACATCTACAAAAAGTCCACATTCCAATTATAAATTAGGATGTATACTTACAATCATAGTTCTTATTCCCGTCTTGTATGGAATATATCTATATTGTCAGCAACAACCTAAAGTTATCCAACAGGAAAGTAAGCAACAAATTATCAATAACTCTTATCAAGATCTTGATAAAGAAGGCTTAGAATTACCTATTTCATTAACACCCCGGCAAGAACAAATAATCCATCACACAGGCTACACTGTTTCTTATAACAAAGACTTAAGACTTCCCAACTGGGTTTCTTATGAATTAACTCGTAAAGAATCACAAGGGAAAGAAAAAAGGAACGATCGTTTTATTGTTGATCCATTAGTGAATGGCCCGATTGCAACTAATGCTGACTACACTCGATCTGGCTTCGACAAGGGGCATATGGCGCCTGCTGCAGATATGAAATGGAGTCCTATAGTTATGAAAGAATCTTTTTATTTTAGCAATGTGTGCCCACAACATCCTCAATTAAACAGAAGAGGATGGAAAAATTTGGAAGAAAAAATACGAGACTGGGCTATAGCAGACAGTGCAATTATCATCATCTGTGGTCCTATCGTAGAAAAAAATGCTAAAACAATTGGAAAAAATAAGATAGCAATACCAAAGCAATTTTTTAAAGTTGTTCTCTCTCCTTTTGCAAAACCTATGCGTGCCATTGGTTTTATCTTCAACAATGCACAAGCATTAAATCCTCTTTCTACATATGTTGTAACAGTAGATAGCGTTGAACAACTTACCGGTATGGATTTCTTTGCACCCTTGCCTGATGAAGTAGAGAATAAAATAGAGGCATATGCTAATTATCGCGAATGGCCAGAATAATCTATTTAAAATCCTTCTATCTTTGTCGCATAAAAAAAATAACGTCTTACAAGATGAAGAAAATAATTCTATTTACGGTACTGTTAGGGACAATCCTTCTTTGCACAATTACAGGAGGGGCAATCTATTATTATTTATTTGCCCCACAGTTTCATCCTCCAAAAAACGCTTATATATATATAGATCGTGATGACACCACTGACTCAATATATACTAAGATAAAACAAGTAGGTCATGTCAATAGCCTCAAAGGCTTCGATTGGATGGTGAAATATAAAAAACTCAATCAAAACATTCATACAGGACGCTATGTTATCCGTCCGAATGACAATGTATACCATGTTTTTAGCCGTATTTCCAGAGGATATCAAGAACCTATAAATCTCACAATTGGAAGCGTTCGTACCATGGACCGACTTGCTCGAAGTGTAGGTAAACAATTGATGATCGACTCTAGCGAAATAGCTAAACTATTGTTTGATTCTACCTTTCAACAAAAGATGGGTTACAACGCTGAAACTATGCCATGTCTTTTCATACCCGAAACTTATCAAGTCTACTGGGATATGAGTGTTGATGAATTCTTTCAACGTATGCAAAAAGAACATGAGCGCTTCTGGAACAAAAATCGCCTATCCCAAGCCACAGCCATTGGGATGACACCATCAGAGGTCAGCACACTGGCATCTATTGTCGAAGAAGAAACCAATAACAATCAAGAAAAACCAATGGTGGCCGGTTTATATATCAACCGCCTACAAGCTGATATGCCTCTGCAGGCAGACCCTACCATTAAATTTGCTTTGCAAGATTTTGGTTTGAGACGCATTTCTAATGAAAACCTGAAAATAAATTCACCATATAATACTTACATAAATACCGGACTTCCTCCTGGACCTATCCGTATCCCCTCTAAAAAAGGGATAGACAGTGTATTAAATTACACAAAACACAACTACATATACATGTGTGCAAAAGAGGATTTTTCGGGTACTCACAATTTTGCTTCTAATTATGCTGATCATATGGCAAATGCTAGAAAATATTGGAAAGCACTGAATGAAAGAAAGATTTTCAAGTAAATTTGTGATAAAACGAGATGAAAAGGCTATCTTTGTCCAATAGAATAACAAACTGTGATCAACACTAATAAAAGAAATTATATATGAGCAAGCAACTCTTACTTGGCGACGAAGCCATTGCACAAGCAGCATTGGATGCCGGACTTTCAGGTGTGTATGCCTATCCGGGAACTCCTTCAACTGAAATTACTGAGTATATTCAAATGGCTCCTATTACAAGCGAGCAGAACATACATAGCCGCTGGTGTACCAATGAAAAAACAGCAATGGAAGCTGCATTAGGTATGTCTTTCGTTGGAAAACGGGCATTAGTTTGTATGAAACATGTAGGAATGAATGTGGCAGCCGATTGTTTCGTTAATTCAGCAATGACAGGAGTAAAAGGGGGATTAATAGTAGTAGCAGCCGATGATCCTAGTATGCACTCTTCCCAAAACGAACAAGACAGCCGTTTTTACGGAGATTTTTCACTTATACCGATGTACGAACCTAGCAACCAACAGGAAGCATACGACATGGTGTATGATGGTTTTGAATTCTCTGAGAAATTAGGTGAACCGGTTTTAATGCGAATGGTAACTCGTCTTGCCCACTCTCGTTCCGGAGTAATACGTAAAGATCAGAAGTCTCAAAATAGTATTGCTTTCAGTGATGATCCCCGCCAATTCATTTTATTACCAGGAATTGCACGTAAACGCTATAAAGTATTACTTGCACGCCAAGATGAATTCATCAAAGCATCTGAAGAATCACCATACAACAAGTATATGGATGGACCAAACAAAAAGTTGGGAATTATAGCTTGTGGAATTGGTTATAACTATTTAATGGAGAACTATCCCGAAGGATGCGAATATCCGGTGTTAAAAATCGGACAATATCCTTTGCCCAAAAAGCAACTTCTCCAATTAGTTGAATCTTGTGATGAGATTCTGGTATTGGAAGATGGCCAGCCATTTGTTGAAAAGCAATTAAAAGGTTATTTAGGTATCGGTGTTAAAGTCAAAGGACGTTTGGATGGTACTCTTTCTCAAGATGGAGAATTAAATCCGGACTCTGTAGCACGAGCAGTTGGCAAAGAAAATAAATCAGAATTTAGTATACCTTCAGTAGTGGAAATGCGTCCTCCTGCACTTTGTGAAGGTTGTGGGCACCGTGATATGTATATTACACTTACCGAAGTTCTTAAAGAAGAGTATCCTTCTCACAAAGTATTCAGTGATATTGGATGTTATACTTTAGGAGCCAATGCACCTTTCAATGCCATCAATTCATGTGTAGACATGGGCGCTTCTATTACTATGGCAAAAGGTGCTGCTGATGGAGGTCTTCATCCATCTGTAGCCGTAATAGGTGACTCTACGTTCACTCATTCAGGCATGACAGGATTATTGGACTGTGTTAATGAGAACGCAAATGTCACTATCGTTATATCCGACAATGAGACTACTGCAATGACCGGTGGTCAGGACTCTGCCGGTACTGGACGTATCGAAGCTATATGTACAGGTTTGGGAGTAGATCCTGCCCATATCCGTGTAGTTGTTCCATTAAAGAAAAACTACGAAGAGATGAAACAAATTATACGCGAAGAAATTGAATATCGCGGAGTATCCGTTATCATCCCACGAAGAGAATGTATCCAAACATTAGCACGCAAAAAAAGAAGTAAATAAGCCATGAAAAAAGATATTATATTATCGGGAGTAGGTGGACAAGGTATCTTGTCTATCGCTACAGTTATCGGAAAAGCAGCCTTAAAAGAAGGACTTTACATGAAACAGGCAGAAGTACATGGAATGAGCCAACGTGGTGGAGATGTTCAATCTAACCTTCGTATCAGTGACCAACCTATTGCTTCAGATTTAATTCCTTCCGGGAAATGTGATCTCATCATTTCATTGGAACCAATGGAAGGTTTGCGTTATCTCCCCTACCTCCATTCAGAGGGATGGTTGGTTACTAACGAAACTCCGTTTGTTAATATACCGAATTATCCGGAAGAAGATAAAGTGATGGCAGAAATCAATAAATTACCAAAAAAGATTGTATTGAATGTAGACAAGGTTGCCAAAGAAGTAGGCTCTATCCGGGTTGCTAATATGGTATTACTCGGAGCAACCATTCCTTTCCTTGACATCGCTTATGGGAAAATACAGGATAGCATCCATGAGATCTTCATACGAAAAGGAGAGGCAATTGTTGAAATGAATTTAAAAGCATTAGCTGCCGGCAAAGATATTGCAGAAAAACTAATGCAATAACTATCATTGTTATGAATACACAATACTGGGAAGAAGAAGTAGAAACCATGAGTCGTGAGAAGTTGAATGAACTACAACTTCAACGTCTCAGGAAAACAATCAGTATAGCTGCAAATGCTCCATATTATAAAAAAGTTTTCAACAAACATGGCATCACTGCAGATAGCATACAAACATTGGACGACATTCGTAAATTACCTTTTACGACGAAGGCTGATATGCGTGCTCACTACCCTTTTGGATTGGTGGCAGGCGACATGAAAAACGATGGGGTACGTATCCACTCTTCCAGCGGTACAACCGGAAATCCTACAGTCATCGTACATTCACAGCATGACCTTGATTCTTGGGCAAATCTGATAGCTCGTTGTCTCTATATGGTTGGCATTCGAAAAACTGATGTATTCCAAAACAGTTCCGGATATGGTATGTTTACAGGAGGATTGGGCTTCCAATATGGTGCCGAACGTCTCGGTTGCTTAACAGTACCTGCCGCAGCCGGAAACAGTAAACGTCAGATTAAGTTTATCAATGATTTCAAAACAACAGCCTTACACGCAATCCCAAGTTATGCGATTCGCCTTGCTGAAGTTATCCAGGAAGAAGGACTTGATGCTGCAGGTACAACATTAAAAACATTGGTTATTGGTGCTGAGCCTCACACGGATGAACAACGCCGGAAGATAGAAAAGATGTTAGGAGTAAAAGCATACAATAGCTTTGGCATGACGGAAATGAATGGTCCCGGTGTCGCTTTCGAATGCCAGGAACAAAACGGAATGCATTTTTGGGAAGATTGTTATCTTGTGGAAATCATTGATCCTGAAACTGGTGAACCTGTACCAGATGGAGAAATTGGAGAATTAGTACTCACCACATTAGATCGTGAAATGATGCCTCTAATTCGTTATCGTACCCGAGATTTAACCCGCATTCTTCCAGGTAAATGTCCCTGTGGTCGTACTCATTTACGTATTGATCGTATCAAAGGTCGTAGTGATGATATGTTCATCATAAAAGGAGTCAATATCTTCCCAATGCAGGTTGAAAAAATCTTAGTACAGTTCCCTGAACTTGGTAGTAACTACCTCATTACATTAGAGACTGTTAATAATCAGGATGAAATGATTGTTGAAGTTGAATTAAGTGATCTGTCTACAGATAACTATATTGAACTGGAAAAAATTCGTAAAGAAATAACTCGACAATTAAAAGATGAAATACTTGTTACTCCTAAAGTAAAACTAGTAAAAAAAGGCTCTCTTCCGCAAAGTGAAGGGAAAGCTGTACGAGTGAAAGATTTAAGAAATAACCAATAGTATTTAATTTATCGGTGTGCTAATATGCCAATTTATACTGCTTCAACAGTCATAGGCATATTAGCACATTATTAATTCATATATCATGCAATTATTAAAGAAAAGAATCCTACAAGATGGAAAATGCTACGAAGGAGGTATCCTGAAAGTAGATGGTTTTATTAATCACCAAATGGATCCTGTACTGATGAAGTCAATCGGAGTTGAGTTTGTCCGCCGTTTCGCAGCGACCAACGTCAATAAGATTATGACTATTGAAGCAAGTGGCATTGCTCCTGCTATCATGACAGGTTATTTAATGGATCTCCCTGTTGTGTTTGCCAAAAAGAAATCACCTAAAACCATCCAAAATGCTTTGAGTACTACCGTACACTCTTTCACCAAAGATCGTGACTACGAAGTAGTAATAAGTGCCGATTTCCTTACTCCTAATGACAATGTGCTCTTTGTCGATGATTTCCTCGCGTATGGAAATGCAGCGTTAGGCATTCTTGATCTTATTAAACAATCTGGAGCCAATTTAGTCGGAATGGGATTCATTATTGAGAAAGCCTTTCAAAATGGTCGAAAAATGCTAGAAGAAAAAGGAGTACGTGTAGAAAGTCTAGCAATCATAGAGGATTTATCCAATTGTAGCATAAAAATTAAGGATTAATACTGATTGGGATTGAAATAATGCCCTTTTCCTTTGGTCCTTTTTCCATATTGCACCGCTTGTTGGGGACAAACGTGGTAGCATGCCAGACAAGAGGTGCAATTTCTTCCCCAAACAGGTCTTCCATCTTGCATTAAAATATTATCCACCGGACAAGATTTTTCACAACGTTTACACCCAATACACTTATCTGTCGTCCAAAAGTTCTTAGGGGACATTTGAAAGCGATTAAATAATGGATTAATAATTCTAGTCTTAATATAAGGAATACTCCCCTCTTTACAAAAGAATACAGCCTCTTTTCTATTTATCAATTCATTAATTCTATTGAGTTCTCCAATAGCATTCTCCAGCTTTTTCTCTTCCAGTTCCTTACTATCGACATCAAATCCGGGAAACAATACATAATTATTAGGCATAATCACAGAAAAACCGGCATGACATTTCCATCCCTTCAGTGACAAAGCTTTCATAAAAACTTGTTGAGTAAGCCCAATATCATCACCACAAGAACATACAAAAAAAAGATATTGCCCCTGATAGTTCTCTAATGACATTTGCTTGATAAAATGCAATACAATTTCGGGAGGAGCCCAAGAATAAATAGGAAAGACAAAACCAATCTTCTCATCCTTTTCCAAACAGAATTCCATATTCCCGTCTTTCAAAACTTCAGGAATAAAAATTAAATCTTCTTGTTGATTACTGGATAATTGATCAGCAATCCATTTAGAGTTGCCTGTACCAGAGAAATAAAATATCATAGGAAAGTATATAAAAAAGCCGCATCGACGATGTGATGAAACTCTGATAAAACAAGATTTGAGTGCCCGTCCCCTTTGTAATCCACCGGCTTAAAGCTGTCCCGAAGGATGTGGCCCGCCATTGAAGATCGAAGCTTTCTCGGTATATCAGATTAATTTGAAGAGTTTCCCGATCCAGTCGATACGGCTAATATTTTAGTATCACAAATGTAATAACATTCTATGAGAATAACAAGAAAAAAAGCATTTTTGTTGCCTATCTAATATTTTTTAAAATCTTTTTTCTCTCTCCCATAAAAGGAAAGTGTCAGTAATCTAATAGAAAACTGACACTTTGTAAATCATAAACTGCTGAAACTTAAGCAGCTTTCGCCTTTGCAACTACAGCTTTGAAAGCTTCCGGATGGTTCATAGCTAAATCAGCTAAAACTTTACGGTTTATTTCAATACCGGCCTTATGCAAACCACCCATCAATTTAGAATAAGACATCCCTTCTAGACGTGCAGCAGCATTGATACGTTGTATCCAAAGAGCGCGGAAGTTTCTTTTCTTGTTTCTACGGTCACGGAACGCGTAAGTCAAACCCTTTTCCCAAGTGTTTTTAGCTACGGTCCATACATTTTTTCTTGCACCAAAGTAACCTTTGGTCAATTTCAAAATTTTCTTTCTTCTTGCTTTTGAAGCAACATGATTTACTGATCTTGGCATAGTTTTACTTTTTTAGAATGTTAGCGCCGTTACTTCACGCAACGAACTTTAGGCTAATGCATTCGGTTAATACTTTAATAATACTTTGTACGCTTTTGATTACTTCATTGCTAAGAGTTCCTTAACCTGGCTTACATTTGTTGCATCAACAGTTGTAGAGTAGCACAGATTTCTTTTTCTCTTCTTAGTTTTCTTAGTCAAAATGTGACTGTGAAAAGCGTGCTTTCTTTTGATTTTACCTGTTCCGGTAAGGGTAAACCTTTTTTTAGAACCGGAGTTAGTCTTCATCTTTGGCATCTTACTTATTTTTAAATTATTAAATATATAATGGCAACGCACTATACCTGCGCGTTACGCATTCTTTCTTATTATTCGTCTTCTTCAGACTGCTCTGCTTTCTGTGCAGGAGCAACAGACTTCGGAGACATAGACTTTTTAGGAGCCTCTCTCTTTTTGGGAGAAAGCTGAATAGTCATACGCTTACCTTCCAAAATAGGCATCTGATCTACTTTTGCAAAATCTTCAAGGTCATTGGCAAAACGAAGTAATAATACTTCTCCCTGTTCCTTGAAAAGGATTGAACGGCCTTTGAAAAACACATATGCTTTCACTTTATCTCCGTCTTCCAAAAAACCTTTTGCATGCTTCAACTTAAAGTTGTAATCATGATCATCAGTCTGAGGACCGAAACGGATTTCCTTTACATTCACCTTCACCTGTTTAGCCTTCTGTTCTTTCTGACGCTTCTTTAACTGATAAAGAAATTTAGAGTAATCAATAATACGACAAACAGGGGGTTGAGCATTGGGTGAAATTTCCACTAAATCCAATTCTTTCTCTTCAGCCATTTTCAAAGCCTGGAAAATAGGATATACTTTCGGTTCGCTATCATCGCCCACAATGCGGACTTCCTTGGCACGAATCTGTTCATTGATTCTATATTGCCCTTTTAAAGTGTCATTCTTCATTAAAAACGTTTACTTCCTAGTTTGATCTTTTTATTGTTTACTTATTATTTATCATGAAACGGCTGCAAAGTTACCATTTATTTATCATATTTTGAACTTCTTCATTCAGAATTTTAGCAAATTCTTCATATTTCATGGTTCCTTTGTCTCCTTCGCCTTGTCTACGAACAGCAACTTCACCATTTTCTGCTTCTTTTTCGCCGACAATCAGCATATAAGGAATACGTTTCATTTCATTATCACGAATCTTACGACCTATCTTTTCATTTCTATCATCAACAATTGCACGAATCTCATGTATTTTCAGATACATTTTTACTTGCTCTGCATATTCATTGAACTTCTCGCTAATCGGTAGAATAGCAACTTGTTCAGGAGTCAACCATAACGGAAACTTACCGGCAGTATGTTCAATCAACACAGCTACAAAACGTTCCATAGACCCGAATGGTGCACGATGGATCATTACCGGACGATGTTTCAGATTATCAGAACCCATATATTCCAATTCAAAACGTTCCGGCAAATTGTAGTCCACCTGAATAGTACCTAACTGCCAACGACGACCGATAGCATCCTTCACCATAAAATCAAGTTTAGGACCATAGAAAGCTGCTTCACCATATTCAATCTTAGCAGGTAAGCCTTTTTCCTCACAAGCCTCAATAATAGCTTGTTCTGCTCTTTCCCAATTTTCATCACTCCCGATATACTTTTCACGATTCACTTTATCACGTAAAGAAATCTGAGCTTCAAAATTAGCAAAGTTCATTGAACGGAAAACAATTGAAATGATATCCATTACGCGAAGGAATTCATCCTTTACCTGGTCCGGACGACAGAAAATATGTGCATCATCCTGTGTAAAGCTACGTACACGAGTTAATCCATGTAACTCACCACTTTGCTCATAACGGCAAACTGTACCAAATTCTGCGATACGCAATGGAAGATCTTTATAAGAACGCGGAAAATTCTTATAAATCTCGCAATGATGCGGACAGTTCATCGGTTTCAAGAAATACTCTTCCCCTTCTTCCGGAGTATGGATAGGCTGAAAAGCATCTTTACCATATTTTGCATAGTGACCAGAGGTTACATAAAGCAATTTATTGCCAATGGGCGGAGTTATTACTTCTTGATAGTCATAACGTGTCTGAATACGACGTAAGAAATCCTGCAAACGCAAACGCAAAGCAGTGCCTTTTGGCAACCACATCGGAAGCCCCTTACCCACTGTTTCAGAGAACATAAACAACTGCATTTCTTTACCAATCTTACGATGGTCACGTTTCTTAGCCTCTTCCAATAAAGTCAGATATTCATCCAACATTTTCTTCTTAGGGAAGGTGATACCGTAGATACGAGTTAGCATTTTACGGTCTTCATGACCACGCCAATATGCTCCGGCCACAGTTGTCAGTTTTATAGCTTTAATCGGCGCAGTTGTCATCAAGTGAGGACCACGACAAAGATCAGTGAATGTACCCTGAGTATAAGTAGAAATACGTCCATCTTCCAATTCGGAAATCAATTCACATTTGTATGTTTCACCACGATCACCAAACATTTTCAATGCATCCTCTTTAGAAATGCTTTTTCTTACTACTGCTTCTTTTTTAGCAGCCAATTCCATCATTTTAGCTTCGATGGCAGGAAGATCATTTTCCTTAATAACAGTCTCCCCCGGATCTACATCGTAGTAAAAACCATTTTCAATGGCAGGTCCGATACCAAATTGAATACCCGGATAAAGTTCTTGTAAAGCTTCTGCCAACAAGTGAGCACTCGTATGCCAAAATGCATGTTTTCCTTCTTCATCATCCCATTTATAAAGAACAAAGTTAGCATCTTCATTAATAGGACGTCCTAAATCATAAATTTCGCCATTTACTCCACAGGCCAAAACATCCTGTGCCAAACGCGAACTGATACTTTCTGCAATCTGCAAACCGTTCACTCCTTCGTTATATTCACGAACAGAGCCATCGGGAAACGTTATCTTTATCATAATATGATGATGTTATATTTTCATAATTTGAACGCAAAAGTAACTAAATCTTTTGAGTTTTCTCTTTTTTATCAAAAAAATGTTATTCCGATTGTTCTGTAAAACGCTTGATTACATTATATGCAGACACAATACCAAGTTCACCAGCTTTACTCAAATCGGAAATACCCAGTTTATTATTACCTAAGAAAATATGAGTTAATCCACGGTTAAAGTAAGCATCTGCAAAGTCCGGATTCAGTTCGATCGCTTTATCGTAATCAGCCATTGCAGCACGATAGTCTTTCAACATTGCCGAAATATTGGCACGATTATAATAAGCATATACAAAATCCGGAGCTAAAGAAATAACCTTATCTAAATCTTTTTTCACTATCTCATAATCCACTGCACCAATTTCTTTAGTTGTATTACCACCAGGCAAATCTGAATCATTAGCTTGTTCTGCCTTCAGATATTCCAATTGTTTACAGCGAATCAAAGCACGCATAAAATAAGCCGGGAAGAACTTCTCATCCAATAGGATCGATTGTGTCAAATCAGAAACAGCACTTGAGAAATCCTGCACTAAATAGAAATCAATTGCACGAGCAAAACGTTTTGCTGCACTTTTATCATCTTCTACAATAGCTGAAGTATGCGTATCAATCAAAGCGAAATGAAATTTGACTTGTTCCTCAGACAATGGAGACTCCATATTTGTTATGAGAAGACGTTTGGGAAGTATTCCCGAACGATTCATATCATCAATAAACTTATGGAAATTCACAGAACGTTTTACATCACTCATTTTTTCATAATAAGTCAAAGCAAACAACGGTTCCAATTTAATATTCACATTCTTATCCTGCACACGTCCACGATAATCGCTTGTATAACGTTGATCTGTCTCCGAATCATCAGCAATTACTATCTTACGATAGTTATTCATATTTTTATCAGACTTCTTACGAGTTTTATCTTCTGTATCCTTATCCTCTTCTCCTTTATTTTGAGCAACGTCTTTACTTACCACACCGTTATGTTTATCTAATTGAGCTTTTATGACCTTAAACTCATCCTGTTCAGCTCCTTTACGATCTCCAATTTTTTTACGTGCCTCCGAACGTTGGTAATACCCTGCCAAAAAATTAGGATATTGATCGATAACTGTTGTATAATCCTGGATGGCTCCATGATAATCCCCTATTTGAGCACGTAGCAGGCCACGATTGAAAACAGCCATCATATTATCCGGTTCCATCTGAACTACAAAATCAAAATCCTCAATAGCCCGATTATCATCCCCGACTCGTGCACGCAACAAACCACGATTATAATGACCAATAAAGTTGTTAGGATCAATATCCAACGCCAAATCATAGTCGCTCATCGCACCTCTCAGATTATTCTGATGGAAACGCGCCAAGGCACGATTTATATAATTTCCTGCATTTTTTGCACTCAAATGAATCGCACGATCAAAATCAGATTCTGCTTCAGCATATTTTTCTTGTTGTAATTGAACAATTGCTCTGGCAGCCCAAGCATCGGGATCATACTTATCTAACTCTAAAGCCTTATTAAAGTCACTCAAAGCAGCAATTGTATCTTTTTGTTGCAAAAAGACCTCTCCTCTCATAAGATATGCTCTGGTATAACGTGGTGCAACCTTCATCAAACTTTCCAAATCATCTCTAGCTGCATCATAGTCCTTCTTTTGCATATGGGATAATGTCAGATTGTGCCACAAAGAAATATTCTCTGGATCGTAATGTAAAGCCTGCTTATAATCTTCGATTGCCCCATCAAACTTACTCTGACGAATACGTGCCAAACCACGAATTTGGTATGCTCCTACAACGAAGGGATTACGTTGGATAGCAGCATCGCAGTCCGCTTCAGCCCCTTGAAAGTCCTCCAGATTAATCTTTGCTAAAGCTCTGAAAAAATACGGTTCATACAGATAAGGTCTAGCATTAATTACCTGATTGAAATACTGAATAGAAAGCACATAATCCTCAAAATAAAGTGCATTCCGTGCGATAGTCATCACCCGTTCTGTATTAATCTGAGCATATACTAATGTGGGAAACAGTAATAAGACTGTTAGTATTCTTTTAATCATCGGCATTTTATACTTGTAAACGTAGCAAAAATAATGCTTTTAGTTTACTTAACAGGGATATAAACGTTTTTTATCTTTATTTCACCTGTTTCATCTTATAAGAGCTACGTGCTTTTCCTTTCAGCATCGTATTCAATTTTCCCTTTATCATTTGCTTACGAAGCGGAGAAAGATGATCAATGAACATTTTACCATCTAAATGGTCAAATTCATGTTGCATCACACGAGCCAAATACCCCTCTATCTCTTCATCATGTTCTACAAAATTCTCATCCATATATTTTACGCGAATTTTATTACCGCGCTTTACACTTTCATGAATACCGGGAAGGCTTAAACAACCTTCTTCCATACTCACTTCTTCACCTCCTACCTCTAAAATATGAGGATTAATATACGCCTTATTAAAATCTTTAAATTCCGGGTAATCCTCAGAAAGTGGATCTAATGTAATTGTAACGACCCGAATCGGAAGACCAATCTGTGGTGCAGCCAATCCTACACCGTCAGCGTTTACCATCGTTTCAAACATATTTGCTATAAGCTCTTTCAAATTCGGATAATCCGGTGTTATGTCCTCTGCCACCTTTCTCAATACAGGCTGACCATATACATAAATAGGTAAAATCATATTTTATAATCTACTAAAAATTAAGTTACTCTTTTTAATTAAAAACGTTTACTCTCCAAATATGTTTGCAAAATAATAGTTGCACTAATCTCATCAACCAATGCTTTGTTCTGCCGATCTTTCTTCTTCAGTCCGGCTTCCAGTATTGTACGATGAGCCATAACAGAAGTAAAACGCTCGTCTACATATTCAACAGGCATATCAGGCAATTTTTTCTTGAGGGCATGCACAAATGGCTCAATATTCTTCATGTTCTCCGAAGCTTCATTGTTCATTTGCTTGGGAAGCCCTACGATGATACGCTCAACTGGCTCCTTCGATACATAATCTAGGATAAACGTCAATAACTGATGCGTAGGTACTGTCGTTAAACCATTAGCAATCATCTGTAAAGTATCGCTAACTGCTATCCCTGTACGCTTTCTACCGTAATCAATGGCTATTATTCTACTCATAATGGGTTACAAAAATACGATTTATATTCGAATTCCATCCTTATTCAAATCAAATAATAACAAAAAAGGGTGTCCGACATTGTCAAACACCCTTTCATTATAGAGTTTATTACTTTTAATAACCCTTATTCAAGAATTACTACGCGATTCAAGAAGTTCTTACCGAACATATTGTCAGTACCACCGTAACCGATAACTTCAAGTTGATCTTTGTTTACGCCTTCTTTAACCAAAGCATCATAAACTGCCTGAGCACGCTTATCAGCTAATTTCTTATTCAAAGCAACGCTTCCGGTAGCCTTATCAGCATAACCAGCAATCTTGTACTTCTTATTCGGATTTTCCTTCATAACCTTAGCAGCTAATTTAAGATTAACCAATCCGTAATCATCAATAGTAGCCTTACCAATTTTGAAGAAGACAGCACGAGGACCTGGAACCTGAACAGTCTTAACAACTTCTCTCACTTCTGGTTTTACATTAGCCAAAGCTCTCTTAGCAGCATCTAAATCAGCTTTTGCTTTTTCCAACTGGCTTCTATAGCGATTAACCTCATCATTGATCGCATCCTGATCAACTCCGTTGCAAGAAATAAACTTCTTGCCACCGAAAGTATAAGTTACACCAGCAGTCAAAGAAACAGCACCATCAGTATAAGCATTGCTATATTTACCAAAGATAGAAGGAGAAACCTCACCTCTAGCTTCAATATTAATATCCCAATAGTCATTTATATTGAACTGTCCCATCAAACCAACAGAACCATTAATCAATGCATTCAACTTATCTTGGTCACCATAAGTCTTAGCAAATGTCAAACCAGGACCTGCAAATACAGATAATGTAAACAAACGATCTGGGTTATAGCCACAAATAGAATTAGAAAGGTTATACAAAGCGTCTGCACGCAATGTAAAATACTTCTTATTCTTAATCTTGTACCATGTAGTCTGATTACCAACAACGGTTTCTACACCATTCAAGTGTTTAGAGTTTAATGTACTCCACAAGCCTGCAACTTGTCCGCGGAATCCCCATGTAGGATTGACCCATTTACCCAGTGAAACATGGATCAGCGGTGTAATAGCCTTACCCAAGCCATAGTCACTGTTATCCGGATTTACACAAACCTGAGCTCCTCCACCAACACTGATAAAGATATTATCTTTGAATCTCTCGCTGGTGAATTTCTCTTTAGTCTGTGCGTTTGCTGTAACAGCAGCACCCGCCAACAGTAAAGATAATATTACTAACTTACTTTTCATTGTTTTCTTAGTTTTAAATCGTTTAACTCTTTTATCTTATTTGTCCCAACCCACTTACTTCAAATAAATCTTATAAGCAAGTCCACCGGTAAAATACTTCATTCTTTGCATTTCTACCTGCAGATGCAAGTGGTTGAAAAGCAAATAGGTAGCACCTAACGCAAAATCTTTTGAATCATATTCTGCAATCAATCTCAAATCCGGTGCAAATGTTGGATTATAACTAATACCTGCTGCGATTCCATTCAGCTTATACTCCAATCTTTTATTATATAAATAAGAAAGGTGTATTCCAATCTCTTCCTTTCCGATAGAAACATGCTTTGTTGCTGCAACATAAAAGCGGCAAAAATACCCATTTCCCGAAGTGGAATTAATCACATCGCCGGAGGAAGTAAAAGGATCCGAAGTTCCAAATACCACAGCTGGCATATATTTCCAAAATTGTCCTTCTTTCAAAGCTCGCAATCGAACAGAAAAATATCTATCCTGATTCGTAAAACCTGTGTAACCATAAGGTTTTAACCCTAATGCTTCCGCTTTAAAAAGTGTACACGTATATGCCACTTCTAACCAAGGGAAGAAAGTTACATTCAAGTAATAATTGTACGTATGATAGTACCATGTAGGAGGAGTTATCTCCTTATTCATAAAATTGGCACCTAGCATTACTGTTTTATCCTTTTGCATTTCTGCCGAAGGAGCATGCAATAATCCCGTAGTTCCGTAAGTTAATTGAGCCGAAAGCACACCAGCAGTGCATAAGAAGAATAATGCTAATATCAATCTTTTAATCATTACATTCCTTTCTATTAATGTACTTTCGGTCAAAATCTCTTTATTTCAAAGAATTATTCAAAATCAATGATACCACCACCAGCGTTCAAATCATCACCATGAGCATGACCATGACCATGGCTATAATCTGTACAATTAGCTTTATAATTATATCCGATATATTCTACAAATTCAACTTCATAGTCTTTACCACTAATTTTCATTGTAACGACATAAGTTTGACGAACTTGCTCAACTTCAATATAATTCAAGTTAGAATGTGCATCTACTAAAACATTTTGTTTGTCTTCTTTTTCCTGATAACCAATTGAAGGAAGATTAACTCCATTCATTACTTGATTTTCAATAAAGTTTGTAATCTGATAAATAGCTGCATTTTTCACAGTTGCATCTGTAATATCAGCGAATACAACTTCCAAAGATTTTGTATATGCAGAACCAAATTGCTGAGTAGTAACAAATGGGAATTCTTTAGCTACATTAGCTGTATTGCAGTATTTTTTGCTGCTATCTTCACCAATGTTTGGTAATTCTTTTTTATCAACAATCGGTTTATCATAAGAGATAGTTCCTTCTGTAGAGCCACCTTCACTTGTAGGCAATCCAATTTTGAACGTAGAGAAGTGATAAATATAAGCAACATATAAATTAGCAGCCTTCTTCTCAACTCTTGCTTGACCATCTGCTACCCAGCTACCATCAGCTTTTTCAAAAAGAACTTTCAAACCGCCTTCGCCTACCAAAGCATCAGGATATGAGAATTCGATTTCCAATGGAATTTCAAATACTGTACCGTCAGGTTTACCTTCATAAACACGAACAGCAGATGCTTCTTCTTCTGTTACCAAAGGTGCACGTTCAATAGTAATAGTCTTAGCTATAAACTTACCTTCCGCATCTTTACCAAATGCTCCTTGAGGAACAATCAGTTTATCAGTCGTTGTACCCTTACCGTCTGCTGAAGCACCATCAATTGTGATAATTTGTTCAGTGTCACCTGCTACAATTTCTTCTGCAACACCTTGAATTGCTTTAGATTTCAATAAGAAATCAAGGTGAGTAGCAATTGTCTGATTGTCAAATGCTGCAAACTGTAATTCAGTCTGTGTACTTCTGTTATTGTAACCATTAGCCGTTACATCTACAGTATAGGAGCCACAAACACTCTTAATCAAAGCATCGATTTCAGCCTGTGAAGCTCCATCTTTTGTTTTGAATTCATACTTGACAGAAAAAAGTCCCATTGCATCTGTAGTAGTTGTTTGTACTCCAGCAGCAGCCGGTCCAGTAACAGTAACAACTGCATTCTCTATTCCTTTCAAACTCGTTGAGTTTGCAATAGAACCAGAGATTACATAATTTACACTTTTAGAAGAGGTATCAATCACTGTTTTGATGTCCTCCTTTTCATAGCAGCTTGTCAATGTTCCCAAGACAGCTACAAAGCATAACGCTAACTTAGCGCCTAGCCCGAAAAATTTACTATTCATTTTCATCTCAATAAAATTAATAATTCACTAATTCCGATTTAATAAAATATGGGTTTAAACTATTATTATGCATTATATTATCACTTGGTGACGTTCTATACGTCTTATAATAATTTCGCTCATTACCCGCATTGTACACCATTCCAAAATTTTCAGAAGGAGTTACACGCGGAATATATCCTTTTCTCTTATATCTATATGGAGGCAGAGCAATCTGAAAACGGAAACCGGCATTCGCTCTAATCCCTCTATTTGCTTTTTCTCCATAAAATCCGATTGACACATATTTAAAATGACGTATCATATCACACCGGATACTTTTTTCACCTTGTATATGTTGAATCAACTTCACGCTTGTTTGTAAGTTATAATAAGGCCAAAAGAAATTGGCTCCTATATGCCAAGTCCAAACTTTTCTAGAATCAAAGTGGCAAGTAAAAGCATCCCAATAACAAGCCCCCGTATACCCCACCCGTCCTTCAAAAGAAAAACGTTGATCCATCTTCAACACATGCATAGCGCTTAAATCAACTCCATAACGATTCGCCATAAAATGTCCAACTGACAATGTAGCCCACGTATTATAAGGAAGCCGCACCGTTTGCGATAAACTCACACATCCCGGATGAACCCTATCATAGACATTATGAACAGCCTCGGACATCATTTCAAATCCATCGTTATATATAGGTATAACCATTTGTGCTGTTAATGACATACCCTTCCAAAAAGAGACCTCTATTGTAGGAGATAGATTGAATAATACCTGATAAACTTGCGTAATTACCAAATTCTTCAATGACAACTCCGGATATACTACAATATCCACCTTAAATAAAGAGCTATTTTCTTTTTTTATCTTTCGTGCCTGTTTCCACGCATCACCTAAATTGTAACTAACATTCCAATCCTGGCGAGTTGCTTCCGGCAGGCTATCTGCCTTAGTTGGTTGGTAAAATAGAGAAATCTGAGGTACATTATTATCCAGAACTATGATCCGACATGATTTTCCATCTGGTAATCCAGTTTTTTGAATCACATCAACAGCTTTACCAATTCCAACGCCTTGCAAACGATATGCGGAATTCTGTATGGTATAAATCCGTTCTTTATCATCTTCTGTACACCCAACATTTTCAAATCCCATCTTTACTAAAGTGCTAACCGTACTTTCCTCACTCTGGCAAACTCCCTTAAAAGAGAACAAACAGAATAGAAAGAATATAGCATTACGCGTCAAGTCTTTAGTAATTAGACATTTATTCATGTTTGAGTTTATATATCTCATTAGTTTTATTTTATATTCCCCCCTTCGTAAAAAAAATACAACGCAAAAATAGGCAGATTTTTAATAATGGCAAAGAATTTTATATGAAAAAATAACATATTGTACTATTTTTCTCACTGATCGACTATAAAAACATAAAATATAGCCATATCCCCCGATAAATAAGCGAAAGTGCGGAGTAAGATTCAGAATTAAAAACAAAAAAGAAGCTGTCCCGAATACCAAGATAAAGACCGGTTTCAGCGACAGCTCCATTTTTAAGTTATTTGTTCCTTAAAATTCGAAAAACCATCAAAAAAGGACTTTAGTAGACCAATTTCACGTTATCAATCCATAATGAATTACCGGGAGAACCGATATATGCTCCTCCATGGCTCGACGTAAACTGAAGATACAAATGAGTAGGAACATCATTTTCATCTCCCCACGCAACCTCATGTATAGGAACGCTTTCTCCTTTACTATTCACTGTATAATTTTCAGTAACCCCCAAACGCATCATGTGTGACTTATATTCAGGACGTTTTGTGATATCACCATACATAATTTCATACGTAGCATTATTTTTCCAATCTGTAGTATGATAGTAATAAGTCACCATGGTCCCAATACGCTTTGCATAAACGTTTCCATCCGCATCTTCCCAACGTTTTTGTAGAAATAAAATAGCAGCCGGAAAGTCTTTACCTGGCACATCTGTGATTTTACTGAATCCAGTAGCACGAATACGATTTTCTCTATCAGACATCTTCACTTTATAATCAAACTGAAGAGCTACCGGCTTCTTCGTAAACGGAATGCCTGTTTGCAACATCTTCTCCGGATTTTTCGTACCTTTAATAGGTTCGTGCACAGATCCGGTGAAAATAGAGCCGGCAGCCAACACTGTTATATTAACCACCCCCAACACTTTCACACTTTCCATACGCGTATCCAACCGGGCACAATAACCATTTCCTCTTTTTTCAGGAAAAACAGATGTGTTCGTTTTCGTAATACCCGCAACTTTAGCCATTACGTTTGAAGTACCCCATGGCGAACCGCCCATGTTTTTATAAGGCTGATCCCCTTTAATCACAGCCGTCGGAGCTATCTCATATACATTCTTCGTATTTCCTCCAATAATTCCCGATTCCTTTATCTGGCGATCAACCCATTGGTCCATATCACCAAAAGGGAGCATTTCAACCACTGGTTGAGCCATTACAGGTAAAGAGATAAAAAATGCCATAAAAACGACAAAAAACAAGCGATGAACCATATTCTGAATCATTAATATCTTTCCTTTCTTTATAAATTATAATCCCATTGTTTCAAAGCGAAGTCCCAATTGTCTTCTACCAATCGGATAGTTCGATCATCATATTTATACTTATTCTTTTTATATCCCTTCTTCCCACCGACATATTTTTCAATATCAGCTTGCGCTTCGGTAAAACCCGGAATAGAAAGTGATTTATAAATATTCTCCGTCATCCCCATAGCATCCGCTTCAAAATCTTCAAATTTCACTTCTATCAGATTGCCTTCAGGAATAAACTTTTTATCCGATTCATATTTATGATAAAGCTTTGCATAAATAGAAAGGATATTTTCCTCAATTTGTTCATTACTGATATCTTCCAATTTCAAAGGTTGAATCGTATTTGTAAAAAAACTACGAGTCGATTCAAACACCGTATACGGATTACGCATCAGATAAATGAACTTAGCGTTGGGAAACATCTTCACTAACTCCTTCACTCTACCCGTATGAGGTGGATTCTTGCTAAGGAATTGAGTCCCCTTGGTATTCCACAATGAAATCTTAATCAATTTAGTAAACACCTCCTCAAAAACTTTCAATTCAGCTTCCGTTATATCATCAAACAACAGATATTTATCTGCATACTCTTGCTGATACTTAGGAAGAAACCAAAAGTTATAATAAGTATAAGGCATCATATTGGCCAGTGCGAATTCCTCCTCCTGAGGAAGATCTACTGCCAACTCCATATTATCTGTCGGACGTTTATCCGGCATCAGCCAACTCATATTTTTTTTGAAGAAAGGCTGTCCCCACATCATCAAATGCGGAAACACTGTTTGATAAGTGGTATTATAGCCAAAATGTTTATCACAAGAAAAAACATTATGAACAAAAGTCGTCCCACTTCTCCAATGCCCCAGAATAAACACAGGATCATGCTCCAAAGGCTGATTTGCCAATAACTTCTCATAGCGTTTATTCTGCAAAGTAGCCAGAGGAGACAATAACTGACACACCGCTTTAGTCAGTCGATACTTTCCTTTATAGGCAGCATCAATTTCACGATTAGCAGTAATGGACTTAAACGTTTTCCAATCAGCCCCTACTAAGGTATTAATCGGAAGTTTATTAAATTCAAGTAATCCCATTTTATATAATGGTTAATGGATAATGGATAATGAATTAATTGTATCACAATAATATATTATCAAATATTCCGGTTCAACATTTCACTTTTCTATATCTTTATTTATTTTATCACCTTCACAGCGAAGCCCTGACGTTTTAATTCCTCCACGGCTTTTTCCACAGCATCATAATGTTCAGGAGAGATTCCTAATTTTGATAAATCCAATACGGGAATATCATCCGTACTGTTCATATCCTTCATCTCAACCCGGTCAATAATCATACCTACAGCAGAAGTATTATTGGTAATCGGATCGATTAATATAAAAGAGCCACAAGATTTATTCTTCTGATATGGATCAAAGAAAAGTTCTTTAGCAGTTGTCAGAACAACACGCGCTATCTGATTCAATTGCAAAGGCAAAGTCTCTTTAGTTAATTGACCGTCCTCTAAAGATAAATGTTCCATCGTATTCACATCTACCTTATATTTAATCGAATCAATTCGCGTACGGCTCAGATTCGTTGTCTGTTTGATAAAGAAAGACTTATTAACATCCATCGGTTCTTCATCCATCCAAACCATCATTGCCTCAAAATTACGATCTATAATAGGCAGATTATCAGGATGTACCAACATCTCACCACGAGAGACATCAATCTCATCTTCCAAAGTCAATGTTACAGATTGAGGTGGAAAGGCATAATCCAACTCACCGTCATATGTAACGATACTTTTGATTTTCGAAGTCTTACCGGAAGGCAATGCCATCACCGTATCTCCTTTACGTATAATGCCTGATGCAACTTTACCGCAAAAACCTCTAAAGTTAAGATTAGGACGAAGCACATATTGCACCGGGAAACGGAAATCCTTAAAGTTATGATCATTATCAATATGAACCGTTTCCAAGAAATCGAGCAAAGAAATTCCTTTATACCATGGAGTACGTTCAGATTTGTCAACTACATTATCACCGTCCAAAGCAGATAGCGGAATACAATTCACATCCGGAATACCCAAGGGAGCCACAAATTTCTTATATTCTGCAACGATTTCATTAAAGCGTTCTTCTGAAAAACCGACCAAGTCCATCTTGTTTACAGCCAACACCACATGCTTAATCCCCAGTAAAGAAACCAGGAAAGTATGACGGCGCGTTTGCGTAATCACTCCTGTACGGGCATCCACTAGAATAATTGCAAGGTTAGCGGTAGAACCACCTGTAATCATATTACGAGTATACTGTTCATGCCCCGGAGTATCTGCAATAATAAACTTACGACCATTCGTAGAAAAATAACGGTATGCCACATCAATTGTAATACCCTGCTCACGTTCAGCTTTCAAACCGTCAAGCAATAAGGCATAATCGATATGTTCTCCAGCATTACCAACACGCTTACTATCACGTTCCAACGCATCCAGCTGATCTTCATACAGTTTCTTACTATCAAATAACAGACGTCCGATCAATGTCGATTTACCATCATCCACCGATCCGGCTGTCAGCAATCTCAATAAGTCTTTCTGTTCATCTTTATCCAGAAAAGCCTTTATATCTAACTTATTTTCTGCCATCACTTTCTAGAATTTAAAAATATCCTTCACGTTTTTTCTGCTCCATACTCGCTTCCTGGTCAAAGTCAATCACACGAGTTGTACGCTCACTCTTAGTTGTAGTCATCATCTCTTCTACAATCTCCTCAATAGTAGCTGCTTCACTTTCAACAGCACCTGTTAGTGGCCAACATCCCAAGGTACGGAAGCGAACCATTTTCATTTCAATCTGGTCACGATATTTCTCTGGCAAACGATCGTCATCCGCCATAATCAGATTACCGTCAATAGTGACAACCGGACGTTCTTTCGCATAATATAAAGGAACAATAGGAATATTTTCCAAACGAATATATTGCCAGATATCCAACTCGGTCCAGTTACTCAACGGAAACACACGAATACTTTCCCCTTTATGTACTCTGGCATTATAGATATCCCACAACTCCGGACGCTGATTTTTGGGATCCCACTGATGAAACTTATCGCGGAAAGAAAATATTCTCTCTTTAGCACGAGATTTCTCCTCATCACGACGTGCACCTCCAAAGGCAGCATCAAACTTATATTTATCCAACGAATGAAGCAAAGCCTGTGTTTTCATCAGGTCTGTATGCACTTTACTTCCATGCGTAAAAGGTCCTACTCCTGCATGAAAAGCTTCCATATTACTTTCTACAATCAGATTCCAACCATACTTCTTTGCGTATTCATCCCGAAATTGAATCATTTCCTTAAACTTCCATTTCGAATCGATATGCATCAATGGGAATGGTACTTTTCCTGGATAAAACGCTTTTTCAGCCAGACGTACCATCACTGAAGAATCCTTACCGATACTATAAAGCATCACAGGATTCTCAAATTCCGCAGCCACCTCGCGGATAATATGAATAGACTCAGCTTCGAGTTCCTTCAAGTGGCTTAATTTATATTCTTCCATTACTTTAATAATGATTTTATTCTACTTCAACAGTTCTTTTCACCTTAGGCAAAATAAGCTCCAACAGACGTTTCACAGATTCTTCCAAAGTCAGCTTTGACGTATCCAATGACAAAGCCGGATGATTCGGGACCTCAAAAGGAGCCGATATTCCGGTAAAATTCTTTATTTCCCCTTTTCGTGCTTTGGCATATAAACCTTTAACATCACGTTTTTCGCACTCTTCCAAAGGAGTACTCACGAAAATCTCTAAAAAATCATCCTGTCCGATAATATTAGCCGCCATCTCACGAATGTCATTATTGGGACTAATAAATGCAGCGATAGTGATAATACCACTATCAAGAAATAATTTAGAAACTTCAGCAATACGACGGATGTTCTCCACTCGATCAGCTTCCGAAAATCCCAAATTATTATTAATTCCACTACGGATATTATCTCCATCCAGAATTCTACAAAGCAATCCGCGCTTATGCAGTTCCCGTTCCAGAGCGATAGCAATCGTACTCTTTCCCGAACCACTCAACCCGGTGAACCAGATCATCACACTATGCTGACCTAACAGTTCTTCTTTGTCCTGTCGTGTCATCATACGGTCAAATATAGGATATATATGATTTTTCTCTTCCATCTATACAATTAGTTTATTAAAACTTCCAAATCATTGGAATCAGAATCACAGAAATTAAAAATGTTATAATATTAAGTGGCAGTCCAATCTTGACAAAATCCGTAAACTTATAGTTGCCAATACCTTGAACAATTAAATTAGTCTGATAACCGATCGGAGTTGAGAAACTGGCAGAAGCAGCCATACAAATCACCACAAAGAATGGGGTCGGGCTCACTCCCAATTGAGAAGCTATTGACAACGCCAACGGGAAAGAAAGAGCAGCCGCAGCATTGTTAGTAATCAACTCCGTAAACAAATTAGTTATAACAAATAGTATAGCAAGCAACACATGTGGTCCGTAATCATCACTCAATCCGATAATAAACTTAGCTACACTATCAGCTACTCCTGAATTAACCATCGCCTTACTAATTGCAAACGCACAAGCAATGGTAATAAGAATATCCCAGGAAATATACTTAGTATACTTACGAGCAGGAAAAATATTAGTCCACGCCATTATAATAGTAGTAATGGAAACAAAGAAAAACATATCCAACTTAATATCCGGAAACATTTCTTTGGTTGCAGGAAGCTCACCTACTGTAGCACCAACAATCATCAATACCAATAAAATCAAAGCAAGCCAACGTTTCTTCTTACCGGCAGAATCCAGATCATTACCATTCGCCAACAGCACAAACACCGAAGACTCTCCCCATGTCGGAATAAACGTATCATCAGCCATTACCACAAGTGTATCACCTTCACGAAGCACCACCTCATTCAGATTCGTAACATACCGCTGTCCGCTACGAGTCTTTATTTCTTTCACTTCGGCTCCATAATGACGTTGGAAATTAAAATCACTTAATTTTTTATTGATACCAGGAAAACGTGCACCCAACACAGCTTCTACGCGATGTAGCTTTTCTCCTTCTTCTATTTCCTCATCAGGAACAGCCGTATCCGGACGAGCATCCGGTAAAAGTCGTTTGGAAAAAAGGAAAATATAAATAATACCGGCAATAGCAATAAAAATTCCTACTTTACCTAACTCAAACATGGAGAAACCTTCAAATCCCGCTTCCAAAATCATCCCATGCACCACCAAATTGGTAGAAGTACCAATCAAAGTACAAATACCTCCGAGAATTGTAACATAAGAAAGCGGAATCAGAAATTTAGTTGCCGGAAGTTTAACTGACTTAGCCCAATGTTTAATGATAGGAGCAAATATAACAACTACCGGAGTATTATTAAGAAAAGCAGAAATAAATGCAACTGAAGGCAAAATACGCAATTGAGCCTTAAAAACATTAGTATGCCCTTGTGGAAGTAACTTCTTAATCACTTGCCCCAATGTACCTGATTGACGAATACCCTCACTCACCAGGAACAATAAAGCAACAGTAATCATACCTTTATTACTAAACCCTTCAAGCATTTCTTTCGGAGTCAGAATTCCGGCACACAAAAACAAAACTACTACAGAAAAAAGTACCATACCCGGACGCATTTTATCAGCAATCAGAGCGGCTACCATTCCTAATAAGGATAACAGTACAAATACAATTTCAAATGTCATATAAACATTAATTAGTGTTTTCTTCTTTCCTCAACGATGAACCACGGATTCAATAAATCTTCCTTATTATACCGAAGAGGTTCCTCTTTACCTGCCTGATATAATTCCATTCCGGCAGCCCTGGCTATCGCATGCCCGGCAGCTGTATCCCATTCCATAGTCGGAGCAAAACGCGGGTATACATTAGCTTTACCTTCAGCAACCAAACAGATTTTAATAGAACTTCCACTCGATATTAATTCAATAGCGCCGTGTTTCTTCTTCAAGTCTTCAATATATGTCTCAGTCTCAGATGTCAAATGTGAACGGGAAGCAACCACTACAAAACGATCCTGAACTTCCTTTACCGGTAACTTTTCCGATTTCCGTATCAACTGCTCCAATGTTATCATATTATCTTCCAAACAGATAATACCCTTACATTTATAAGCCCCTACTCCATCTACAGCAAAATAGAGTTCTTTTGTCACAGGAACATAAATCACACCGGCTACAGGTATAGACTCGCGCACCAAAGCGATATTCACCGTAAATTCTCCATTACGTTTAATAAATTCTTTTGTTCCGTCCAACGGATCCACAATCCATAAAGTATCCCACTCGTGTCTCACTGCATATTCCAATCGCTTACCTTCTTCACTAAGAACAGGAAAAGGAGTCTCCTTCAAAATTGAAACGATCACTTCGTGTGCTTTTCGGTCTGCTATCGTTAAAGGAGAATTATCCGCTTTCCTCTCTATTTCAAAATCCGATGTCGGATCATTATAAATAGAAAGAATATTCTCACCTGCTTTCAAAGCCGCATCAATAGCAGCCATCACATATTTTTGTTCCATCAGAATCTTTATATTAAAATTGGCCTATCAATCAAGGTCATAAATCTCCTAAATTAAGAATTGACAAAAGTAAAAACTTTCTTTGCTAAAAAAGTTTCACATCCCTTTTTTATAACTTCTTTTAGTAGATTGATAAATAAATCTAAAAATATATTCATACAACTCTAATAAAAAAGCAGTAACTTCCCAGTTACCGCCTTCTTATTCGGGAAACAATACACATTCCTCCCGATATATATTACCAAAAAGAAATTAATTAATACGATATAACAACCAAGCGTCTTTAAAACGACTCGGATATTTAGCTTTGATAGCATCACGTGCCTCAGCAGCAGAAGGTTTATCAGCGAATGAGCTTGCAACGACACGGTACATAGCTTTTTCAGCATTGAATACAATTGTAGCTTTATACCCTTGCGCATCTAACCAATCTCTCAGCCCTTCAGCATTTGCTTTCACACTAAAGCTACCAACAATGACGCTGTAATCTTTCAATCCTTGATTACCGGAAATAACAGTAACCTTTTCCTGACGAACACCGGAAGTATCCGTAGGCTTAGTTGTAGTAACAGGAGCAGTCACTACCGGAGTCACTTCTACCGGAGCCTCAACCTGAGGTTCAGCCAACTCTTGTTGTTTAGCTTTCTCATAAGCTTTTTTATAGGCGCTTTCGCTAGATTTACAAGAGGCAAATGCCAACACTATGCATACCCCCATTCCTAATACGACCAATTTTTTCATACCTTTATACTCTGTTTTAATTAATAATTCAATGTTATCGTCTACTTATATTTAGTTTCCGGCAACAAAATAATAGAAATTTTATCATCCGGCAAAAGAAATCCAACGAAAAAACGTTTATTCCTCCTTCTTCTTATAAGAAATAGTTCCCGTTGCCTGATAAGTCGGCATCAAAAGCACTTCGGCAATTTGAATGTGTGCAGGAGCCGACGCTGCAAAATAAACAGTTTCAGCAATATCATCTCCCGTCAAAGGGCGAATACCTTTATAAAAATTATCAGCAGCCTGCCTATCACCTCTATAACGTACTACTGTAAAATTCGTCTCCACCATACCCGGTTTTATATTCGTCACCCTCAGCGGAGTATCTACCAGATCAATCCGAAGACCATCCGAAAGTGCCTTCACCGCTGCCTTGGTAGCACAGTAAACACTTCCCCCAGGATATGCTGCATCACCGGCAATAGAACCGATATTAATAATGTGTCCACGTCCACGCTCAACCATCCCCGGAACAACCAAACGTGTCATAGCCAACAAAGCTTTGATATTCGTATCAATCACAACATCCCATTCATCCAGATTTCCTTCAAATTCCTTATCCACTCCAATTACCAATCCGGCATTATTTACCAGCACATCAATAGATTTCCATTTTTCAGGCAAAGTCTCCAATGCCAAAGCTGCCTGTTTTCGGTCACGTACATCGAAAGGTAATATATACACCTGGACCCCATTAGCAGCCTCCAATTCAGATTTCAATTTTTCAAGTTTCGACACAGTACGTGCATTCAAAATCAGATTCCATCCTTGAGATGCAAATTTACGGGCACAGCCTTCACCAATTCCACTACTTGCACCGGTAATAAAAACAATCTTAGTTTCCATTATGTTTCATTTTACAATATCAAGAGACAAAAGTACGTCTTAACATTCATTGGTTAGTCCCGAAGCGTAGTTAAATAAGATTAAACCACTTCATAAAAAAATGAATACTTCTCATCAGATCGTATCTTTGTACAATCATATAACAGAGCCGCGAGGCTCATTCAACTATTTTACATGAATTTTGAAAATTTGAATTTAATAGAGCCACTTTTAAAAGCTCTGCAACAAGAGGGTTACACTACCCCTACTCCCATCCAAGAACAGGCCATTCCAATTGTACTTCGTGGAAAAGATTTATTAGGTTGCGCACAGACCGGTACAGGAAAGACAGCAGCCTTTTCTCTCCCAATCCTACAAAAATTGTATAAGACAGATCAGAAGAAAAATATCAAAGCCCTGATTTTAACTCCGACGCGTGAACTGGCTATTCAAATCGGCGAATGTTTCGAAGCCTACGAACGCTATACCGGGATAAAACATACTGTCATCTTCGGTGGTGTAAATCAAAAGTCTCAAACCGATGCTTTACGAGGAGGAGTGCAAATCCTAATAGCCACCCCCGGAAGATTATTAGATCTGATAGACCAAAATTATATTTCTCTCAAATCTCTTGATTTTTTTGTATTAGACGAAGCGGACCGTATGCTCGACATGGGATTCATCCATGACATAAAACGCATACTAAAACTACTTCCTGTTCGACACCAGACCCTTTTTTTCTCCGCAACGATGCCTCCTGAAATAGAGAAATTAGCTAATTCGATGCTAACCAATCCGGAAAAAGTAGAAGTAACACCTGCCTCTTCTACAGTAGATACCATTTCCCAGTCCATCTATTTTGTAGAAAAACAGCAGAAAAAGGACTTATTAATTCACCTGTTGAAGAACCCATCCATTGAATCTGTACTTATTTTTACTCGCACAAAACACGGTGCGGATAAGTTAGCACGTATTCTGACAAAAGCCGGAATAGGAGCAGAAGCGATCCATGGTAATAAAACCCAGAATGCACGTCAGCGTGCGCTTACCAACTTCAAAAATCATACTCTCCGGGCACTGATCGCTACAGACATAGCTGCCCGAGGAATCGATGTAGATTTACTATCCCATGTCATTAACTATGAGCTACCCAATATACCGGAAACTTATGTTCACCGTATCGGACGTACAGGTCGTGCCGGACACGAAGGAACAGCAATCTCTTTCTGTGAGTCTGAAGAACTCCCCTATTTAAAAGATATTCAAAAGTTAATCGGCAAGAACATTCCAGTTATCAAAGATCATCCATTCATCACACAAGAAGGCATTAAAGCTCAGAGCGAAAAAGCTGAAGAAATCAAAGTCAAAGCCAAAGAAAAAAAAGCTTATCGTGGAAATCGGGCGAACGGAGATTACTGGCGGAGAAAAAAAATGAATAAAAACTAATTATTTTTTTCATCATTCGAGAACAACTTACCGATAAAAATGTTATATTTGTGATATTTCATTTAAAATTTTAAAGATATGAAAGGATTAAATGTATTAGCAGCTTTTCTAGGTGGTGCAGCCGTAGGCGCAGCCCTTGGTATTTTGTTCGCTCCTGAAAAAGGAGAAGACACTCGTCATAAAATTGCAGAAATTCTTCGCAAGAAAGGTATCAAACTGAATCGCAGTGAGATGGAAAATCTCGTTGATGAGATAGCAGCTGAGATGAAAGGAGAAATAGCAGAATAAAGTAACAAAGGATTAAAACAGAGCGATCATGTTTGCAGACGATAAAAGTATTGAGAATTTTCAACAATTGTTTTTCGAGTTTAAGAAATATCTGGAACTTCAAAAAGAATACACTAAATTAGAGATTACAGAGAAGTTAGCCATACTTCTTTCCACATTAATTATGGTCTTAGTACTTGTTATCCTTGCTATGGTGGCTCTGTTTTACCTGCTTTTTGCATTAGCTTATATCCTGGAGCCTATAGTTGGCGGCTTAATGATAAGCTTTTCCATCATAGCGGGTATAAACATCCTACTCATCATCGCTGTCATCATTTTCCGCAAGCGACTCATTATTTCTCCAATGGTGAACTTCCTTGCCGGTTTATTTTTAACCGATTCAAATAAATAAGTTATGAGCACGCAGTCCCCCCAAAAAATAACTTTAGAAGAAATAACCCAACGCAAAAAAAAGCTACAAGGCGAAATCCAAGTTCAGAAGAAGGCGATGACAGCCACTGTACGCGAAATATTTGCTCCTCTTGCACCGGCAAATAATAAAGCAGATGCTATTATGCGTTCATTCAATACCGGTATGGCGGTATTCGATGGTGTCATGCTGGGAATAAAAATCATGCGGAAGATACGGAAATATTTTAGAAATCTGAAATAAAAAAATAGGCGGAAAAAATCATTCCCGCCTACTACCTCTATTTAATAATCGACTTAGTAACTACTTATCACAATATTGCCGTTTGTACTCCAAGCACTCCGGCAATAGCACCGGCAACAGCAATAATTACTTTTAATACCACACTCCACGTTTTCTTCATAGATTCTTTCTATTTTTAAATTTAACAATTCATTTTATAGCTTACAATGTGGGATCCGGTGATTCCCCACTGTCATCACCGTCGCCTTTGTCATCTCCACCTTCACCTCCATCAGGATTTTCCGGTGTCACAATCGCATTGATTTTCTTTAGATAATCATCCAAACTGATCAAGTCAAGCTTCTCGTCCGCACGACTGGCTGTTTTTGTGATACGTAATTCTTTATTTGCTTGGAAGAAAATACGCACACTCTCTACACTATTGGCAGTAATGTCCTTCGCCAAATCTGCACCTTTCGAACGAGCTGTCAGCATAAACACTCCTAAACCTTCGATATTTACCGACTTACCTTCCAGCAACTGTTCTTTCAACTTATCCACAAAGTTCTGAATAACACTTTTGATATCACCAACCGAAAGCGAAGAACGATCCTGCATCTTCTGTGCAAGATATTTCAAATTAACAGTTTGACCTAAAGTAACCAAATGCGGATAATATCTCTTAGGAGAATTAGGAACACGCGGATCCGATGGTCGCGTAACGATTTTGTAAATTACACTCATAATACGTTTTTTTTTAAAGATTTAAATTCAAATTATTTTTTCACGTGTCGTTGATCAACGATGCAAAGGTGAAGTTTTTATTTTGAATGGACAATAAAAAAAGCCCCACAAGGAGCCTTTTTTAAAATATCATTTATAATACACTAAATATCAGCGTCTTCTAATACAAGTGTAAATAAAACAAGTAAACTAATACAATATATCTTCCGGTTGGAATGGAATATAAGGTCCGTCTTTTACTTCAAAAACTACTGAACCTTGCTCTAATACCTCTAATGTGTGCCATTGTCCGATAGGGACATGAACACCATAATTCCCATTTAAAGGAGCTAATAAAAATGATTCTGTTTCAGCTCCCATTTCATTATAGAACATCACACGAATTTTTCCTCGAAGAAGAATATAAGTTTCTGCGGTATTACGATGACGGTGAATAGGAAGTATCGTACCAATTTCCAATGCATTTAATAAACGCTGTGCTTTCGCATCAAGAGAATCATGAAGATTAAAATTCATTCTCAACCGTTCACTTGCTTTTGCTTTCTCCGAAACCTCGTCTAATAAGCTATTATCTATAATCATAATTTTATACCATTTTAGTTTTCAAATATTCCTCATGTCATTAGTGTCCCATTAAAATTGGGACAAATTAAATAAATTTGATCCATTGGGTCCGAATCGTTCTTTGTCATTTTGAAATTTAGTTTTATCAAATAGGTCTCTCAGATGAGTCTTATCAGTCAATGAGATGCTCAATATTTGTAGCACTTCATATGTACTTCTGTCAAGTTGCATATCGTGTTGAATGATTGCCACCAAAGAGTAAGCGCATATTGTAGCATATATCTGTATTCGAACAGCATTCTCTGTAGTTCCCCAAAATCTTTTGATTTTAAGGTGCTACTTGAGCCTTTTGAAAAACAGCTCTACCTGCCAGCAATTTTTATAAAGTTCAGTAACTTGAAGCGCAGATATATGCATCGCATTGGTTATGAATATAAATTCTCTTTCTTGTTCTTCATCCCAATATTTAACCAGTCTAAGTAGTTCCGAATAATATTGCTTAGGATAGAATCCGGTCAGAAGTAGACTCGCCTCTGACAGCACATTCTTAGGCAGCCTACGTTTCCATTGGATGGATTTGTACCCGAGGTTCTTTTTTGCTCTGACAACAAAGTAGACTTCAATTTGATGAATTTTATACAGCATCTTGAAGTTGTTATAACCGCGGTCAAAGATATAATAAGAGCCGGTTCATAAGGAATCTCATTCATCGCTTTCGAATCATGCACGGATGCTTCCGTAATATGAAAGAATGCAGGGTGTGTTTCCACATCATATAATGTATGCACTTTGACGCCACCTTTCTTCTTGTAGAATTTAGCCCACCAAAAGACTGAAAGACACAGATCAATAGTTGTCGATTCGAAAGCATAAATGTTACCATTAACCTTGAAAATATGATTAACACGCTTTTGTCGTACTTCGCCAACCAGATAGTAAGCATATTCTTCAAAGATGTGATAGTCTTTATTTTGATTGGCTCTTGCCAACGGTGACTTTAATACGTTTTTACCTATTCCTAAAATGAACACTTAGAACGATGAGCTTCAAGGGCAACAATCAGATCTCTCAAACTTTCACGATTAGAAAGTTGGCCGAACATCAAAGTAAGTAATTGATTCCAGCAAATAAAATGTTCTATATAACGATTCCCGTGATACTTGTCAACAATGCGTCGAAACTTATCCTCGTTTAAGAATGAGATTAATTGGGAAAACACATATTTCTCTTTATTCATTGCAGGCTTTTATTGGGCTACAAAGGTATAAATTGAAATCGTCGTTCTTTCTAAAAGCTATGTAACCAAATTTCAAATATTTCAAAGAACTATTTTAGATTTTAATGAGACAGCAATGTAGCAAAATATATCCACATTTACAACATTATTCACCGGGAATAAGGGATAATAATCGACTATAAGTGACTATAAGTGTTCACAACTGAGCATAACCGACATTCGCGAATTTCAGTGAGTTATCTTTGTATCGTCAAAAGGGAGAAATCTCCGCGATAAGATATTTAACCATTAAATTTTATTGTTTTATGATTCGTTACAAAATTTATCAAAACCAACAAAAGAAAGAAGTGAACGCAGGTAAGTGGTTCGCCTATTCGGTTGTCGATGAAACGTCTGACTTAGCGAAGCTAGCCGAACACATGTCTAAACACAACACTCCGTATTCCGGTGGTGTTATCAAAGGGGTGCTCACAGATATGGTAGGCTGTATCAAGGAATTGTTGCTCGATGGTAAGAATGTGAAAATTGACGACCTGACTATTTTCGGTGTAGGGATCCGCAGTAAAGCGGCCGAAACGCTGGATGATTTTTCACTGGAGAAAAACATTACGGGTATGCGACTCAAAGCCAGAGCTACCGACAATCTATCAACTACCAATTTGAAACTTGACAGCCAGTTGAGACAGCAAGCTAAGTATCAGAAACCGACTACTGCCGGAGGAGAAGGCTCTGGTAATACTCCGAATCCTAAGCCGGATGAGGGTGAATCTCCTGATCCAACTCTCTAATTCTTCTAATTAAAATTTTATCAACTTAAAAATCAAAGTATATGAGTAGTTCATCGTCACCTCGCTCCAAATGGAGTTTTATTGTTAAAGTTATCATCACTATCGCTACCACTATCAGGGAATTGATAGGCGTACAGAGCTGTATGTAGGTTTATGCGGACCACCACGCTGTTCATCATTCATTGCAGTGCCACACCCGGAAGGGAAATCCCTCCCGGTGGAGACTTGCCGACAAGCTCACATCTGTCATCGGGGTTTTCGTGACATCGGCTATCAATTTTACATCACACGCGATGGGGAGATCCACCGGGGACGTCCTTTGGAAAAAGTCGGAGCGCATTGTATGAATCACAACGCGCACTCTATCGGAATTTGCTATAAAGGAGGATTAGGTATGAACGGAGTACCTAAAGATACACGCACGCTGGAGCAACGAGGTTCGCTACTGGCTTTACTTCGAGAATTACAGAGAAGATTTCCGAAGACGTTGATAGTAGGACGTCATGATCTGAATCCGATGAAGGAGTGTCCATGCTTTAATTGTGTGAATGAATTTGAGGGGTTGTTAGATAGGATTGATAAAGGGATTTATAAGGTGGGGGCCTTATAGGTCCCTTTCAATTTTATTAATCATCATTTAAACATAAGTTTGTTTCTCATTCGAAAAATAAAAACAAGAGCATCTATTTTATTTGTTTTTTCCTATCGAATAATACTCCAAAATGTTAAAAATATAATCTTGAAATATTCCTTTAAACTTTGGTTATTGATATATTTCATATTATACCTTATTTTATCCGGCATGATCAATTCTACATATGCTTTATCCGGCTCTTCTGCTTTACCTAAGATTAAATTTTCATCAACATACTCTATTGAAGCATAATCCGTAATACCCGGACGAACCGACAACACCCTTTGTTGCTCTTCAGTATATAGATCTACATACTTTCGAACCTCTGGGCGTGGACCAACTATACTCATATCCCCTTTAAGAACATTAAACAATTGAGGTAATTCATCCAATTTATATTTTCGAATAAAATACCCAATACGCGTTATTCTAGGATCACGCCCTCCCACAGTAATAAGCCCTCTCTTATCAGCCCCTACGCGCATCGATCGAAATTTGTATACGTAAAAATCTCGACTACCACGTCCTACACGTAGTTGCTTATAGAAGCCACTACCCTTACTTTCTAAACGAATAGCTAAATATAAAAGGAGGAAAACTGGGAAAAGAAAAAAAAGACCTAAAAGAGAAAATAATATATCAAAAAATCGAATCACGAGCTATCGTATTATATGCAGATTTCACTGTTCGAATAATAAAATCCAACTGTTCATTATTCAATTGAGGATAAATCGGCAATGAAATCTCTCCTTTAAAATTTTCATATGCCTGAGGATAATTTTTTATATCATATCCTAAGGACTTAAAGAATGAAAGCATCGGCATCGGAATAAAATGTACATTAACCGCAACCTCACTTTTAGCAATCTCATCAATCATCCGGTCACGTAATTCCTCAGTAAAGTCTTTGATACGAAGTGCATAAATATGATATGAACTCTCTTTCTCACCATCGATTGAAGGTGGTGTTATTGCCCAGTCGCATGCAGTAAAAGCTTTGTCATAAGTCTCGAACACGCGCTTCCGTTCTTTCAATAATGAAGGATATTCACGTATCTGAGCCAATCCAATAGCTGCATTTACATCAGCCATATTAATCTTCATCCCCATACCTACGATATCATAACGCCATCCCCCAGCTTTCGATTTAGAAAAAGCGTCTTTAGTTTGACAATTTAGACTTGTCATACGCAATTCTTTGTATAAATCTTCATTATTAAAAGGTTCAGGTAAATTCAAACAGATAGCACCACCTTCCGCAGTAGTCACATTCTTCACTGCATGAAGAGAGAAAATGGCAATATCTGTTTCGCAACCAGTACGCTGTTTCTTACTATAAAAAGCCCCCAGTGAATGAGCAGCATCATTCATCACCAAAATACGCCCTAGCTTCTTTTGAACTGCAGAGGTTACTTGAAATAACCCACGAATCTTAGGTTCCTGTACCATAGACATGATTTGATCGTAGTCACAAGGAAATCCCGCAATATCAACAGGAATAATAGCTTTTGTCCTTGGAGTAATTGCATTACGAATTGCTTCAACAGAGATATTAAAGTTCTTACCCGAATCTACCATTACTGGTTTTGCACCAGCATGAAGTACAGCCAAAGCAGTAGCACTATAAGTATATGCCGGAACAATTACTTCATCGCCCTCTTTTACTCCCAACCACCGGAGCATCATAATAGCTCCTGATGTCCAAGAATTTACACAAAGGACCTCTTTTGCTCCTGAAAAAGTTTTGATTTCTTCCTCTAAAGATTTTACTTTAGGCCCGGATGTAATCCAACCGGAACGCAAAGAATCAACGACTTCGTTAATGACCGCCTCGTCAATATAAGGTGGTGAAAATGGAATTTTCATAATCAATATTCTGATTTTTAATAATACTTTATTACACAAATGTATTTTAATCGTCTAGATCCGATTGTATAACCTAAGGACGTATAAAAAATATAGTCCTTTTATTACTAATCATTCTACAAATAATTTTTCAGTTTTATATTTATTATATGGCAGAAGACAACATTCTCAATTGATAGAAACTTTCTAAAAAAACATCTAGTTGATAACAAGATAAAAGTTCACAACAAAATTCACATATCTTCATGTCTCTTAGTTTGCTGCAAAGGGAAAATAAAACATAGTAAGACTCATATATTTAGATCGTTTTATTTTTATACCATTACAATGTTTCGGAATTAAAATTATCATAATAATATTTTTCCACGACAGGATTATTCATGTATTTTTCGTCAATATCTTTTGTACTACCGACCAGTTTTGCAGGACATCCTACTACAATCCCATATTGAGGAACATCCTTAGTAACTACAGCACCAGCACCCACTATAGCCCCTTTTCCTATCGTTACACCTGGCATAATGATGGCACCCACTCCTACAAAAACATATTCACCAATAGTTATTTTCTTATGAATATATCCCACTCTATCTGCAATGTCCAACTTCATATAAGCAAAACCATTTAAGCGTATAGCATTATGACTACTATGAGAAAGAATCATAGAGCCATTAGAGATTTGCGAGCCTTCTCCAATCTCCACCCACCCCGACGATTCAATCCACACATAATGCCCAATCCATACATTATCACTTAATATTAATTTCTCTACATTCTCTATTATCGCAGAAGATGAAATTCTAACTTCCTTAAAATATCTACCATTATATTTAGATTTATAACCATATACCATAAATGGTTTGTGAATCCACTTTAAAGTACACTGAACATAATGTAAAACATAACCTAAAGGTGAAAAGTATAATTTGTGCTTTAAACTCATATTATTTATAACCTCACAAAATATGTGAGAATTTTAAAATTACAAAAAAATCAAAATTGGTTCATACTAATAATTGAGGTTTATCATTATCCGATAAAACAACGGTAACACTTTAATCTTTTTCTATATTACAATCACTGTTCTAATTTTTTAATTATGCCAATAAACTTATTTGTGAGATATTCATAATCATATTCTTTGGCTGTATTATAAACCCGTTCACACATTGCATTGTATTCATCAGATGAAAGACTCAATAAACAATCTATAGCCGCTGCATATGATTCGGGAGTCGTTAATTCACGAGCAATACCAATATTATTGGCTGTAATAGGGCAATATAAAATATTGATATTACACAAAATAGGTTTACCAGCTGCAAAATATTGAAACATCTTACTAGAACTTATACCATACTTGGCAAAATCAGAAGAAACATAATTAAGAATATTAATATAGCTTTGCGAAACCACATAAGGAACCAACTTCGGGTCAATCCATTTATCCTTAAATTTTATATTGCGCAAATTGTGCTTTTTACAGTAATCCTCTAACAAAATTCTATCAGGACCATCACCAAAAATCAGAAAAAGCAAATCATCTCTATCAGCAAATAATTCCGCTGCTTTTATAAACTGCATAACATTATTAACCAAACGAACAGAACCTAAATAGGTAATCCTTTTTTTATCAGATTTCAAATCAATATCATCGAGTGTGTTTTCCTCTTTCCATTTATTAAAATCGTTCAAATCAACACCATTATTTATATAAAAAATCTTCTTTAAATCTACAGGTCCACCACTATCTTTATCCCATTTCTTGTTAATCATATATTGGTAACATCCAGGCCAAGAGATAACAGAAAAATCGGATTCCGCATAGTTACGTTTTGCAATCCTGTACATTCGTTTCATTAAAGGATTTAACGGATTAATTAATCCAAAGTCAACAAAGTTATCCGGATATACATCTAGAGATTCAGTGATATATTTAATTCTATTTTTTTTTGCATAATCCATTAATGGATTACAAAAATATGGATATGTAGAAGCCACTATCAAATCTGGCTTTTCAAAATGATTTGCAATACTACATAATTTATAGTGAAATTGCAAATCACTCAGAATACGCGCTATTCCAGATGATTTATAATAATTCAGTGTTTTAATATGTACAAAATTTATATCACCATATTTTTTTTTGATATAAGATTTACCATCTTCTATTAAATTTATACCCATATTATGCATTACGCTCGATCCAAAAACGTAAACCTTATAACCAGCTTGAGTTAAATAATGGGCAAATTTTATCGTCCTTAACCTTGACTCATATTGCGGTGGCATTGCATATTTATTAACCAACCAAATCGTTTCAATTCTCTTTTGTGACATATTCCTCCACACTATATGTAAGTAAATCATCTATATACATTTTCGCAACCTTAAAATCTGTTAGCTTCTTAGCTGTTTCTATAGCATTGTTTGATATTATTTGTCTTTCGGCTGAAGATAAAGAATTTATTCTCTTGATAATTAGTTCTAATTCTTCACAATTTCCTGCTTCACAAAGAAAACCATTAAATCCATCTATAATAACACCATCCATACCTTCATTACGTGATGCTATAGTAATACATCCCCTAGACATTGCTTCTAAATATACCAATCCGTAGGCTTCCCACTTACTGATCATTATCATGCACTCTGCTTCATCATAACATTTCTTAATATCATTTCGTGGAATCTTACCTAGTATTTTGACATTTCCATCAATACCTAACTCTTTTGATATTTTTTTTATCCTATCAATTTCTTTACCTTCACCGACATAAGTAAGAGAAAATGATGTAGAAGGATACACCTTCTGTAAAGCATAAAGAATACTTGTCGGATACTTTCTTTTAATCATCTCTCCCACATAAATGAACTTATTTAAAGGCTTACTAAAAGAATGAATATTAGATGATGTAATATAATCTTCAGGGATTCCGGAATAGCAAATGAACTTTCTTTCAACAGGATGGATTAACTTCTCAAAGTCACATTTAATAGCTTCTGAACGAAATCCCCACATATCTATAGATTCCATATATTTATGTAATTTGTCCCTATATATACGTTTCAATGATGCATTATCACCATGCATTACAATACAAGTTTTAGCATTTTGATAACACTTTTTCAACTTAGAAACCAATTCTAATTGAGGGTTGGGAAAATGACCTACTATTATATCAGGTACAAAATCAACTTTTTCATTTTCTGTTAGAATTGCATCAATAGCTGTCACTATAGCCTTAGCAGAATGTTTACCATGTGGAATAGCTTTAAAGGCAGGTATTCGCATAATTGGTACATTATCCATTATATACCTAGAAATCTCCTTGTCTTTTTCTGTATAAACCACAGCAGCAGTCCTAGCAACTATTAGTTTCCTAATTCTTTTTGCAATCCAATAAAAAAATATCAGGATAGACAGCTTGTATATGAACTACACGCACATTATATCCCATTTTTATCCATTCAGTTGCAAAATAATGGCATACTTTAGTACCTTTGTTAGCACTTGAGGGAAGCGGATATATAGTGGAAAGTAATAGAATATTACGCATAGGAAATTAATATTTTATTCTATATTCTTTGTAAAATAAATATAAAAAAATAGCAACTGCCGGTTTAATAAACATATTAGAAGCAGAAATAAAGCTTGGTATAATTGCAACAGCTGCAAATATTATCACTAAATTCCTTCTATACTTATCTGAAATACTTTTAAATTTGAAGAAAGGATAAATAAATATCAAATTCACCAATAAACCTCCTATAACCCCAAAATAAACAAAATGTTGAATCAGGGAGTTATGAGGATGATATGAATTATCTATTACATCAACATTTTCTGCTGATGCAGCCAATCTATAATATTCACCACCCATTCCCCATCCCCAAAAAGGTTTCTCTGCAATCATATTAAAGCATTCATTCCAAATGTCATTTCTACCAGTGGAATCGGTAACCGACCCATTTAGCATCATTAAAAGAGTTCGACTTTGTATTCCTAAATCATCTAAAACAAGTGCTACACTATTTAGAAATAAATCACCTAAAAATACAAAAGTGACAATAGATAAGCAAAATAAAATTGATAACCCCACCTTACTTAAAGTAAACTTGCTGTCAAAAAAGTATTTGTATACAATAAAAAAGAACACAGGAAGTAGAGCACCTCTATTAGCATACACAATTATCAACAGTAAATCAATCACTATCAATATAAAATAACCTAAATTCTTCTTTTGAAAAAACTCATTCAAATGAAATAATGTAGGAATTACAAAATTAAATCCGAAAAACATATTATACCCTGTAGTACCATAAATTGTTAATGGATGAAAAACAAACATCAAAATCAGTAATACCCATAACAGGTACGAACCATAATGGAAAGTTTTATATAAAATTTCGTATTTATTAACAGAATATGCAAATACACCTACAGGAATCCACCATGCAAAAGTCAAGAAAGCCGTTTGATTAATAATAAGATTAGTAGGCTCTCCCCTTAGTATTGAACTTAAAAAAGAAAACACATAAAGTAAAAAAAATACAGAATATGACTTGATAAGAAGAGATTTTGCCCTTTTTATGACCTCCTTAATACATGAAAGAAAGGAAAAAACAATTAGCAATCCAAAAATTGCACTTAAGATTCTACCTGCTTGTGATGATGCATCAATACATATAACCTTTAATGTAGAGTTAGCTACAGATAAAAGAAAATATGAAAAACAAGCATATGAAATACGTTTATCCCAATAATCTTCCTTTGAATTAATCTCAATCAGATTCTTTCCGAACATATTAAACAAAAAGATTTTTGAATAAAGTATTCCACATTAAATAAATATTTTTAGAATCATATTTTTTAGATTTCTCACATGCAATAGCACTCATTTTATTCCTGAGATCTTCATTTTCCATTAAATAACCAAGTTTATTTGCATATGTTTGTATACTAAAAGGATCAACTAAATAGCCATTTACACCATCTTCAATTAAAGTTGAGGCCATTGAAAAACTATTAAACGCAAATGGAACAGAATAATTAGCCATTCCTTCTAATGTTACTAAAGAAAAAGATTCAAAGATCGAAGTAACACATATTATTTTTCCCATTTTATAATACGGATATGGATTTATTCTACCTTTAAACTCAACCCTCTCTAATTTTAACTGATCAGCTTCCTCCTTTATATCTTCAAATGATGGACCGTCACCTAACATAAACAAACGCCAGTTTTTGTGCTCATTTTGCAACAAAGACCAAATTTTTAGCATATAATCAGGCCTTTTAATATAATAATCAAAGTTACCCGCCCATATAACTAAATTTTCTTTTTTAGGTAATTCCTCATTCTGCTCTACTTCAATACAATTAGGAATACAAGATAATTTATCTACATTCTTCAAACCAGACATAATTTTAAATTCTTGCAAATGACCTTCATCCAGTAAAACAATTGCATCATTATTCTTGTATATATATCGTATTGTATTTCTATTTCTTAATATATAACATTTGACTAACAACTTATTAATTGCCTTATATGATAGTATTTTAAATATTATATCGATTTTTCTCTTCTTCAAAAGATATTCTTTATAATAAGCAAAATTATAAATCTGATTTAGGATACAATTATGAAAGCAAGAAACTATTTTAAAACTCAGAGATGACTTTTCCCTACTCTTTACAAGAAGCAAAGTATAGTCCCTTATATTTCCTACTTGATTAACAACTATATCTATTTTATTCTGATTTAAGAATATACATAAGAATTCTACATTATTCTTAGTAATCAACGTTTTTTCATCAGGTAAAAACACTTGATTATCTAAATATTTAGCTTGATTTTTATGTTTTGCACCCAAATACCAAACATTATGTCCACTCTTTTGAAATAATTCACCCAATGTATATGTAATACGAGGCATACCACCACTTTCTGGTAATATCTCATTACCATGAAAAAAAACTATATTCATTCTCCTCTCAATTTATTCAATAATTCATCAAAATTATAACTGCAAGAATATAATTGATTTAATTTACGGTTATTGCATGATTGCGCACTAACATATAAGTAAAAAATACCCTTATCAACTACGGCTGTTGGTTTATAAAATCCAGTCAATCCACATTTCTGCATCTCAGAGTTTGTAATCAGGGGTTTTTGAAAGGCTTTAAAATGAATATAGTCTGTACTTTCAGCTAAAATTATATCAGCATTACATTGGCTCGTTTGAATAACAGCATATAAATTATTCTTCCACTCAAAGAAATCACAATGCCAAGGTGTATAAAAACAATTAATATTACTAATTTTATAAGTACCCCAATATTTATAATTTCCATCTACATTCTTTGATTCATAAATAGATATACCGTAACTAATAGTCTGATTATAAATATGCAAAGCAGAAGAAAATGCTAAAAATACATTTGAAAATTTATTTAAAAATCTATTTTTGAATATAAACTTCTCATTCTTAAATCTTAAATGCATTGCATAACATCTATAAGAATCTCCTATCTTTATAAAACAAGGAGAAACAGCCGGATCAATATAAAGATCTTTTGATTCAATAATAGGTTGATGCATCTCAACACTTGTATCAGAGGTGTACTTTTTTACAAAAATTCCTCTCTGAAACCCTCTTTCCAGAACTGTCCTCGTATGATTTTCTCTCCAAAAAATATAACAATTATCATTGTCAAATAAAAGACTTGGATCGGAATTATATCCTTCAACATGTGCCCCCTTTACTTGCTCAAAGACCTGCCAGCTATCTAAATCACCTATAGAATAACATAAATAAGGGTTTTCAACATTCTCATCTGCAGCATAATATGGGGTATATGTCAGCCACCATTCTTTACCTCTAAAACCAAGTGATTTTCTCACACAGGGATGCACCACATCACCATTGCAGATAAGTTTATTACCATTTAAAACTTCGCACTTATTTAGTTTTTTAACAATACAATCTGTAGGTTTCCCAAAAATTGAATAAATACATACTCTATATATATACAATAATTTCCTTAACATTTTACTTAGAAATCGAATCATTGAGAAATTTTCTTGAATCCAATCTTAATTTATCTAACTTTGAATTTACACTTTCCCAGTCAATGTCATAGTCAATTTCCTCTTGAGGAAGTTTGATTAGTCGCCTTGACAACCCCAATTGAGATAATAAATCGGCAGCTCTGGAATCTACACTTTTAGATATTGAAATGACATAAAAGGGAACATTATACAATAATGAAAAAGCTGTACCATGAAAAGAAGTAGTTACTACAAATTTAGCATTCCTAAACAAAGTAACAAAGTCTATAGGACTAGCCCATTGCATATACTTGTTAGGACGAAAAAGCATTTTTGAAAAGTTAATAGATGATGGCAATTCTATTATTTCCCAATCATTTCTTTTTGCTATATCAGCCACAAATTTTTGTATCGCCTTATTTTGAGACATAATCACCTGATATACTAAAATATAATTCTTCGCCACTTCAAATCCTTTAGATTTGATATTGTCAAAATATTCTCTCCCTGCCATCAATGTGGGATCAAGAACTTTTTCAATCCGTTTATCTTGCATCCTTTCTAACAATAAGGATTGCAGTTCTTCTTCTCTAACACTAATAGCATCAAAATTATTCAATAGCTCTATATTAGAAGAACTACCAAAAGTTTCATTCATGTTTTCTGATGCTGATGCCGCATACGAAATTTTCTTAGCCCCTTTTTTAGTAGAAAAATCACCCCAGTAATATCTATCAACACCACCTGTAAATATAACATTCCACACTTGATCACTGCCTATGATAAATAAATCAAAATCAAGTATATCATTATCAGATAATATTTTACGAGATAAATTCAAGTAAGTATCAGCAAATCTTCTAAAAAGATTTCTTCTTTTTATCCTCAATAATATATGAGGTAAATAAATAATATTAACTGCTAATCGCTTTAGCTTACTATATATCCCCTTAACTTTCATTGAACAGAACAATTTCCCCATTACAGGAGGAACATAATCAACCACACAGGTTTCATAACCTTGTGAACTTAAATATTCTTGTAAAGCATAAGCTTGCAAAACAGCCCCGTAGTTCGATGCTCGATGAAAAGTAAAAATCCCAATTTTCATATATTATAATCGCTTCAATGAATGGTGAAAAAATCTTCTATATTCTGTCGTTTTGATACAGCAATATCAAAGTGCTTAGATGGTTCTCCTACAACTACGATCAAAACAATCGTTTCCTCTTCTGGAATATTGACTATTTTCCGTAATTTTCTATCATCTTTAGGCAAAACACTCCAATTTAATATGCAAGAGGCTATCTTATAATAATGCAAAGAATAGCATAAATTCATTGTAAAAATCCCGGTATTTGTAAATGCATCGTTATATTCCTTTACTCCTATCATACGGATATCTACACTAAGAATAAATAATTGTGATACTAAGTGACCAAAACCATTATTGCCCGTATGTACCGCTAAAATTTTCTGGACAATCTTATAATCAGAAAAGAAATGACACTTTACAGCTTGTCTATTACATGCAGAAGGAGCATTTTTTGCCAATTCAACCGATTTTATTATATTACTAATATCTGCCGGACCTGCAAAATCTCTAACTGAGTGTCTTGATTTAGCAAAAATAGGAAAAGAGGCATTAAAATGAATAAAATATTCAGAATCCGACATCTTAATTTGCTTAAACGATTCTATATCAGAATAATTAAGAACAAATTCTTTTAATTTAGAATTAAAAGAATCCGGCAATTGAAAGTTTTCTCTTTCATGCAAACTAATATATTCTTTTAATAAACCTATCGCATACACATATTCTTCTTGTTTCTCATAACATTTAGAGGTATTCAAAAAATCAATTAAATCATTGATTCTTGACTGGCCAAACCCTAACCGCATATTGGGCATTGTCAATCCTTTTTCTAAAATATGACATCTGACCCTTAGCGAAGCCTTCCATCCATTCAAAGTATTAGTAGATGATACATATTTATATGAACGAATGAAATGATAAAAACTAATGTAAATAACTGATGAAATCCTAAGATATTTTGCATATATCTTCACTAAATGTTTTTTAATGCTGTGAGGCAAAATCATGTTATCTATTTTTAAAATTTAAGATTATTAAAAAGAGATCTCGTAAAACTTTAGATTTACTCAATAACAATATTGTAGTAATAGCTCTTTTTAAACATACAGATCTCTTCTCATTTGAGTACTTGTTCAGTATTTCTATGAATTCAGAAGAGAACCCGTCTTGATATATATACAAATATTGAAATACAAACTTTATTACAAGCTTATATTTTACAGTTGCAGCCAAATTAAAATACTCTGCTACGTCCATCTTTTGAATAGAATATCTAATAGCAAAATCTATTTTATGTTTGATTGAATCCGTGTGAGATAGAGAACCTTTCCTTATTCTATAAACCGTAGTTAAATCTTCTAAAAATGCATATTTACCATTCAAAGCAAAAATAGATAATAGAATCATTGCTTCGCCTGGAACACGTTCACCAGAATACAATGATTTGCATTTTTTTAGCATCTGAATAGTTTCTTTGTTTCTAAACAATATGCTACTCACCACCGGGAAAAATGAGAAATTCTCATATAATACTGACTTTATCATTTTTTTTCCCTTCGTACGCAGTAATGGACTTTCCCATTTATTGATATCCAGAAAAGTTCCTGACTCTTCAAAAAACTTACGATAACCAGTTAGTACAACAGATATATCCGGACGTGAATTAAGTATAACATACTGTTTTTGTAACTTATACTCATCAATCCAATAATCATCACCTGCACACGTAGCTATGTATCTACCTCTACATTCATTAAAAAAAGCTGTAAACAAATTCCCTATAAGTCCCAAATTTTTTTCTCGACGTACATAATTTATTAAATACGGATAATTATTCTGGTACAACTCACAAATCTGTCGAGTACAATCAGTACTACAATCATCAGCAACTACTATTTCAAACGAAAAATCTGTTTTTTGAGATAAAATAGAATCTATTGTTTGCTTTATATATTGACCTTGATTATATATAATTATTAAGACAGTAACTTCCGGAATACTATTTATATCACATACTTCATTATCCATATAAATACAGTTGAATTATAAACCACACTTTGAAAAATCATTAATCAACATATTGCTTTGAAACATACTTCATCATTATTGAATTCTAATGAACTTCAAGTATTAATGATATCAACTTCTGTATAAAATAATTTTTTCTGCTTAGTTTTTACCTATACAGCTATACTCAAATCCTAAGTTCTCCATTTCCCGCGCATCATAGATGTTACGACCATCGATAATAACAGGATGATTCATCGATTTTATAATTATACCCCAATCAGGCAGTCGAAACTGCTTCCACTCAGTAAGGAGCAATAAAGCATCAGCTCCCAATACAGCAGCATACATGTCGGCAGCATAATCTACCATGTCACCAATGCGACGATAGCATTCGTTCATAGCTACAGGATCGTAAACACGCACTTGGCAACCAGCTTCTTTTAGCAACTTAATAATAATAAGGGCGGTAGACTCGCGCATATCATCCGTTTCAGGCTTGAAAGCTAACCCCCAAATGGAAATAATCTTACCCTGTAACGCCCCTCCATAATGTTTACTTAGCTTTTGAAAAACAATCTTTTTTTGATACTCGTTCACATCCTCTACAGCATTAAGCACATGCATCTTGTAACCACTCTTCTCAGCAGTCCTGATTAAAGCTTTAACATCTTTTGGAAAGCAACTACCGCCATAACCACAACCTGGATAAAGAAATTTGGAACCAATGCGGCTATCTGCACCTATCCCCTTTCGCACCATATTCACATTAGCACCTACCCGCTCACAAAGATTAGCAATATCGTTCATAAACGATATGCGAGTAGCCAGCATTGAGTTAGCAGCATACTTGGTCATCTCAGCTGAAGGAATATCCATAAAGATAACACGAAAGTTATTTAATAAAAAAGGGCGATAAAGTTTAGTCATTAACTCTTTAGCTTTTTCACTTTCCACACCTACTACCACACGATCAGGAGACATAAAGTCTTTAATGGCAACACCTTCCTTCAAAAATTCAGGGTTAGATGCTACATCAAATTCTATTTGTTCACCTCTTTTATCCAATTCCTCTTGAATAGCGGTTTTTACCATAGTAGCTGTACCAACAGGCACAGTACTCTTCGTTACCAGTACGGTATATTTCTTTATGTTTTGGCCAAACTGACGAGCCACAGCAAGCACATATTTAAGATCGGCTGAACCGTCCTCGTCAGGAGGAGTCCCCACAGCAGAGAACACAATATCCACATCATCGAGAACAGAGGTCAAATCTGTCGTGAAGTTCAAACGACCTTCACGACAATTACGCATTACCATTTCTTCGAGACCAGGCTCATAAATAGGAATCTGTCCGTTCAACAATTTGTCAATCTTCTCTTGATTAACATCCACACAAGTCACGTTTACGCCCATCTCGGAAAAACAAGCACCCGATACCAACCCTACATAGCCTGTGCCTACAATAGCTATATCCATATTGTTTAATTACTAATTCATCTTAAATATTTTTCTGCACCTATACACAGAATAGTTATCCCCGCCATTCATTTATTACCTTCACTACTGTTTTCACCTCATCCATAGTAATAGCCGGACCAATGGGTAAACTCAGTTCGTGAGCAGCAATGTACTCAGTAATAGGCAACGAAATATTATTCCACTCCTTGTAACACTCTTGCTTATGCGGAGCAATCGGATAGTGAATCACCGTCCCCACCCCGTTCTGTTCCAAATAGTCATGCAACTCATCACGTTTTTCACAGAAAATAGGAAAGAGATGGAATGCATTACTTTCATAAGGGAGTGTTTCCGGCAGAGAAACTTGCGGATGGTTGAGATGTTCGATGTAATAACGAGCCACTACTTTGCGACATTCATTGTCCTTCACTAAGTATTTCAGCTTCACTCTAAGAACAGCTGCCTGAATTTCGTCGAGACGACTATTACGACCAGCATATTTGAAAACATATTTTTTCTGTGAACCATAGTTGGCCAAAGTACGCACCACATCTGCCAATTCTTTATCGTTAGTAGTAATAGCACCACCATCGCCTAACGCACCCATATTCTTACCGGGATAGAAACTGTGTCCTGCTGCATCCCCCAGTGATCCGGTCTTCTGACCATCAGAAGTCAAACAACCATGTGCCTGCGCATTATCTTCTACCAATTTCAGATTATGATTCTTACAAATACTGGCTACTTTTTCGTTCCAAGCCAAACGACCATACAAATGGACTATGATGATCGCTTTTGTACGAGATGTGATAGCTTCTTCTATCTTATCTTCATCAATCTGCAATGTATTAAGTTTAGGCTCTACAAACACCGGCTTCAAACCGTTCTCGGTAATAGCCAAAATGGTAGCAATGTATGTATTAGCTGGGACTATAACTTCATCACCCGGTTGCATCACGCCCATCTCGATGTATGCACGAAATATCCATATCAACGCATCGAGACCATTGGCACACCCCACAGTATATCTTGTACCAATAAACTTAGCGTATTCCGCTTCAAACTTTTCGTTTTCTTTACCCTGCAGATACCAGCCGCTATTAACCACCCGGCTCACCGCTTCATTAATTTCTGCTCCGTGAAGGGCAGTAACATCTTTTAATGATAGAAATGAAATCATATTATATTTTATGTTTTAAACCGTTTTTATCTTTAAAATTAAAATCAAGAATTTCACCTGAAATTGTCACATAACCTTTACATACAGCAGGATTACCAAACCACAACGAATGAGCAGGAACATTCTTTGTAACTACGCTACCAGCCCCAATCATAGCATATTCTCCCACTTCAATACCTGCCAAAAGTGTTGTATTGGCACCAATAGTACATCCTTTCCGAAGTATTATACCTTTACATTCATAATCTATATTACCAGAACGTGGATGCAAGTCATTAGTAAAAGTAACATTAGGACCTATAAATACATTATCTTCAATACGGGCACCGTCCCATATCTGTACACCAGATTTTACGGTTACTTGATTACCAATGATAACATCATTCTCAATAAACACATTAGCGCAAATATTACACTGATTGCCAATTACTGCATTTTTCAAAACAACACAAAACTGCCAGATTCGAGTATCAAATCCGATCTTAGAGCTCTGAACGTCAGCTAACGAATGAATCATTTTTGTTTAAATTTTAAAAAACTATCATAATCTCTAATATAATCTACTTCGTCATATTCATGCGAAGCCAGTACCAAGCAGACAGAACCAGAGGAAAAATCATCCAAATCGCGCCAAATACCAGGTAATACATAAAGTCCTTGATTGGGACGATTTAGCAAAAACGTGCGCTTCACATTACCATCATCAAGAGTTACTGTAAAGCTGCCACTAGCCGCTATAATAAGCTGACTCAATTCTTTATGTGCATGTGAGCCTCGGCTTTCACCACTAGGAACATCATAGAGATAATAGGTACGACGCACCTCAAAAGGTATATCTTTATTGTTTTCAACCACCGTGATATTACCTTTACGATCACTGTGATGCTTGTCTAATTTAATAATGGTACAATCGTAAACAGTATTTTTATTCATGGATATAAGATTTAAACTGTACATAATCGCGGATATAGTCATTCGCATTGTAAAGTGTAGAAGAAAGCACTAGAGCCAAGCTGTTAGTAGAGAAATTATTCATTTCACGCCACATTCCCTTGGGCACATAAAGTCCGTAGTAAGAACGGTTGAGCGAGAAAGTCTGTCTCTGCTTACCATCGTCCAGCACCACATCAAAACTACCAGAAAGGGCAATAATGAACTCCTGATTTTCTCGATAGGCATGTCCACCACGAGCTTCACCACCTGGTACGTCATATATCCAATAACTGCGTTCTATTTTGAACGGTACATGCCTGAACTGCTCTGCATAAGAGAGATTTCCTCTTGCATCGAGAATCTTGGGAAGATTAATGATAATAGGCTGATCCATATTAATAATTATTTATTTGAGACAAATATTATTTTTTTAAACACAATAATCATACACAGTAAATAAAGGATATAATTTGCCAAGTATGCTTGTGTTAGCCCTATTGTGCCATTAAATTGCATACATAAATACCCTAAAACTATAAATGATAAAGAAAAAAATATTTCAGTTGTAATAAATGCTTTGGTCATAGCTTTAGCGACCATTACAAAAGAAAGAAGCCAACTACAAATCTTAAAAAAATCACCAAGCATCTGCCAAATAAAGAAATTCTCCATAGGATAAAATTCTGGAGAAAAAAGTAACCAAATAATAAAATGTCGCAATATGTATATAGCAATAGTCGCTGTCAATAGTATCGGCACAATGACTTTATAGCATTTAAATATCTCATAACGCAATTCCATATTATCTTTTATTTCTGACAAACGAGGCAAATAGTAAACTGAAAAGGAACTGGTGATAATACTTAAATACATATTGGATATACGATTCATTCCTTCCCACCAACCAGCCTCAGTAATCGAGATTTCAGAAATGACATAGCCACGAAGTAATATCTGACTTACAGGAGTAATCGCCAAGGATGTCAATGTCATCAATGAATAACGAAGGTATTTGCGAGTAATTTCCGAATCAAACTTTCCTCTGAAATTTTCAAGTTTCAGCCACACACATTTACGACACATCCATAATGTCACAAAAAACATTACACTTTGGAAAGTTACAGCATTAATCATAGCCCCAGTAAGTCCAAATAAAAGAACCAAAGTTACAGAAAAAATCAGCCCAATTATTGTACCGCAAATATTGACTACTACATACTTTTTAAACTCTTTATAACCATTGAGTATTGAAAGCAGAAACGCATTCAGCGTATAGAAAATAATCGTAAAACCAAAAAAGACAAATACATACCCAAAATCATCAGACAGCATAATCCATCGACTTAACTGATTGTGCAAAAGTATCAAAACTAAAGCCACAATGACAGTAAAGAAGAGCGTTATACGTAATGCATTGGACAATAGCCTAGAGATAGCAAATTTATCTTCCTTATATTCAGATACATATTTTGTTATACCACTATTAATTCCACCATTAGCGAGACCTAACAAGATACTACTTACGTTATTCAATTGTCCCAATAAAGCTACACCTGCCGGTCCAATGATTGCAGCTACAACTTTCACACTAACTATACCTGCCAGCATCCTTACAAAAGTAGAGATAGCATTTAAGGAGAAGAATTTTATAATATCTACCTCTATTAATTTATGGAGTAGACATTTTATATAGTTCATAAATCTATGAATAGCAGATGATTGTTTTAATAAATGGAAAAAACACTTCAAGAATCGTAAAATAATGCTTACCAGAATGTGACCTCACATATTAAAATAGCCATAATTATCTATTCCCAATAATAACTAAACCATCTATAGACGTTTCTATAATATTCATAATAGATTCAAATTATCAACTATTAGCCACTTCGTCAATAACTCTCAGCAAATACTGGCCATATTGATTTTTTAACATCGGCTTTGCTAATTCTTGTATCTTATCAGAAGTTATCCAACCTTGACGTAGTGCAATACTTTCAAGACAAGCCACCTTCAATCCTTGACGTTTTTCGATAACTTCAATAAAAGTACTTGCTTCTGAAAGGGAATCATGCGTACCGGTATCCAACCACGCAAAACCACGCCCCAATAACTGTACTTTCAATTCATCATTATGTAGAAACCAATCATTAACTGTTGTTATTTCCAGTTCTCCACGAGCAGAAGGTTTTATATTTTTTACAACTTCTACGACTTTATTGGGATAAAAATAAAGTCCCACTACTGCATAATTACTTTTAGGATATAATGGCTTCTCTTCAAGACTCAGTACATTACCTTCTTTATCGAATTCCACGACACCATATCTTTCAGGATCACTCACCCAATAGCCAAACACTGTTGCTTTTTGTTCTTCTTCAACCAAACGAACTGACTCTTGCAGTGTACGCGTAAAACCCTGACCATAAAAGATATTATCTCCTAAAACCAAACATACAGAATTCCCTCCTATAAATTTTTCTCCAATAATGAAAGCTTGAGCCAAGCCATCAGGTGATGGCTGCTCAGCATATTCAAAATGTACTCCATAGTCAGATCCATCACCTAAAAGACGTTGGAATCCAGGCAAGTCATACGGAGTAGAGATTATTAGTATTTCACGAATCCCTGCTAACATGAGTACAGAAATTGGATAATAAATCATCGGCTTATCAAAAACCGGCAAAAGCTGTTTACTCACTCCTTTAGTGATGGGATACAATCGAGTACCAGAGCCACCTGCTAAAACAATACCTTTCATAAAAAATAATAAATACTTTTGACTATGTTCCAAACAAAATATACAGATAATAACTCATAACTAGAAAATAAAACAAGCCTTATAAAGGAATTGCTTCGACTCTAATCCAATACTTCAAATCGAGAATTCTTAGATATAAATTCAGGTACGATCTTTTTCATCAAAGCAACCGTATTCATGATCTCAACATTACGAGCAAGATTCTCAAAATCAGCATAAGCCTCCAAAACATCATCATACTCATAACGACGAACTTTAGCGATCTTGATCTTCTTATTGGAGGTTGGAAGAGTGTTCTCTTCAGTACTCAATAACTCTTCATACAACTTTTCACCTGGACGTAAGCCTGTAAACTCAATCTTTATGTCTTCATCTAGACGATAGCCTGCCAACTCAATCATACGCGTTGCCAAATCTACAATCTTAACAGGCTCACCCATCTCAAAAACAAAAATTTCATTACCTTCACCCATCATACCGGCTTCCATCACCAAACGACAAGCCTCGGGAATAGTCATAAAATAACGAATAATATCAGGATGAGTTACAGTTACAGGACCGCCATTTTCTATCTGTTCCTTGAAACGGGGGATCACAGAACCATTACTACCTAAGACATTTCCAAAACGAGTTGTGATAAATTTGGTCTTACCTTCTACTTTACCTTCTTTGATAGCGGTTCCCAAGCTTTGAACATAAATTTCAGCCAGACGTTTGGAAGCTCCCATCACATTCGTTGGATTGACAGCTTTATCCGTAGAAATCATGATCATTTTCTCTGCTTCATATTCGACTGCTATTTCAGCAACTTGACGGGAACCGATCACATTAACATAGACAGCTTCGCAGGGATTCTCCTCCATCAGAGGAACATGTTTATAAGCGGCTGCATGGAATACAATTTGTGGATGATACAGTTCAAAAACCATACGTATACGTTGCTTGACACGAACATCACCTATAACCGGAACAAAATCGATGTTCGGATATTTCTTCTCAAACTCCAAACGGACATTATGAAGAGGGGTTTCGGCAGAATCAAACAAGATCAATTTACGAACCCCTATTTGGGCCAACTGCCTGCATAACTCGCTACCGATACTTCCGGCAGCTCCTGTCACCAATATTGTCTTATTACAATATTCGGAAGCAATCTCATCCATATTGATTTTGATTTCTTCACGTCCTAACAGATCTTCTATTCTGATAGGACGGACAAATTGATGAAAAAGTCCGTTCGCATCAGCTTCACTGATTGAAGGAGCGATTAAAGTCTTTACACCACTACTTTTACAATACTCAAGAAGACGGTTCTCTTCCTCTTTGATGGATTCATTTCGAGCAAACAGAATGCCTTGAATATGATGCTTTTTTATTAAAAGATCAAAACTCTCTTTATTACTAAAAGAATAAACCCGAGAGTCTACAAGTATTCTACGGCTATGGTCACGACTATAGATACAAAAACCGGCTATCTTATAGTGAGAACTGTTACGTAAACGGGTTTTTAGAGCGACACTTTTGTCATCGGTTCCATAAATAAGAATCTTGGTATCTGTTTTACGGACAATGCCAATCAGGGATTCATAGGTGACAATAACTAGTACCCGAAGACCGATCAGAGTGATCAAGGTAAGCATTCCGTCAGAAATGACAAATACCAAATTCTGACTACCAAAAAGTTTGTCTTCCTTGAAAAAGAAGAATACAAATATTGCCATGCATGCTGTTTTAAACAGGACACTACATGTGACCCGCCATAGGTCCTTTATCTCGGAATAGCGAATCGTATTGCGGAAGGTATTGAATATCAGATCTCCGATTATGCTGGACAGTAAAGCAACAGCGATCACCTGAATCAATTGAATAGTATTCCATTCTATACCTGTTATATAATGAATACCGATAAAAGTAAACAATGTGCATAAGCTGGCTATGACTGTATCTACCCCTAAAATCAGCCAGCAACTAAAAAAATTCCGACTGGTATATTGAAGGAACTTTTCTAATGATTTCTTCATGATAATATTTTATATTTATTCCCCATTAAACATTATGCAAGCTCTTTTTTCAGCTTATTCAAAATATCTTTTACCCATAGTTTCCATACAGATATGATAGCTACAGACAAAAACACAAAAAGAATCACATACATTTTCTTTCCAGTACCGGAAGGTTGTTGTGGAACGACGGCAGGCTCGACTATAGCAAAGACAGGTTTTTCTTCCTGAACTTTAGCACGCGCTACCTGTAATTGGGTAGCAACCTGGCTGTAGACTTGATAGGCCAGACTCATATCGTTTTGCAAACGTTCCTGTTCGGCACGAACACTTTGAAGGATCAGATTGTCATGGGTATCCACATATTCCGCATATTTCTTTTGGGCGGTATAGTATTCATCCTGACGTTCCTTAAACAGTTTTTCCAGATAAATACAATCTTCTTTAGCTTTAGAAGTGCGATAGCCGATTATACATTCCTGCAATTTATGAACAACAGAATCGGCAACAGATGCAGCAACCTTAGGGTCCTGCAAAGTAACAGATATGCTGGTGATAGCTGTCTTCTTGTCTACTGTAGCCGATATGTTTTTCTTCAAAGCATCTATTTTTCTTTTTTCCTCTTTGGTTAATGTGATTGTTCCCGATTTCTGTTTATCAGTAGCGGTTTCTTCATTGTCAGATATAAACAATGATTTCACACCACTTATCACTTTGCCGGGGATACCTAAAATGTAATCCCACCAAGGAGAAGACTGGGTATCCAAATAAGAAGTTAAAGTTATATCCTCACCCTTATCCACAGCAGGAACGTTAATCTCAAATAGTTCCAACAAAAAAGGAGTAGAAGATACAATGTCAGACGAAAGAGAGGCATTCAATGCATCTGTACCATCGCCAACTGTGGCTCCACTGCCTAAAAAAGAAGCGGCAAGACCGGCAAGACCATTGTTTCCTTTGGAATTACCCATTTCGGGGGATAAAGTTACTTTGACAGTATATTGTCTGGGAATACTCAAAGCAACTATTATACCTATAACCAAGCCTATTCCCGCAGTTTTGTACAAAGTTTTACGGATACATATTAGTTTGCGCAAGATATCCATCAAATCAATTTCCATCTCATCAGTTTTCGAGGCGTTAGATACAGATGGGAGGTCTTTGGCTAGTTTCTGTTCTGTCATGGTAGATATCTGTTATTTCTTTATCAGGTTAGCAATCGAAGCAATCATCATACCCAGAGAACTGAACGAAGTGGCATAACCCAGTATTTCTCCTACATTAGTACGTTTCTTCGATTTACTCGGAACTATGATCTCACAGCCGGGCTCGATCTGTTTCTTAGCATTACCCTTTACCCGGGTCACCTCTCCGTTCATGTAGACAATGAACTTCTTACTTTTCTTAGCATTATCCGAATAGCCGCCAGCTTGATTCAAATAATAATCAATATTTTTCCTTCCAAATAAGAAACGGTATTAGGAACCATCACAGCACCATTAATAGTGACTGTATTGGTATTCTTCGGAATGGAAATGACATCGCCTTCTCGTAAAACAATATTGGAACTGCTTTGAGGATTACGAAGGGCTTTCTCCAAATCAATACCTACGGTAAAAGTACTATCAACATCTATTCCCAGAGAATCCATCATCTCCTCTCCTAACTGGCGACGCATCAGACGAATTACATCTCCCATACGTTTTTTTTCATCGGCATTAGCTACTCGAGTCAGTTTGGCACCACGTAAGTAAGCGTAATTTGTAGCACCGCCGGCCTTATTCACCAAATCAGAGAGACGTTCTTCGCGGCTAGTCAAGGCATAAGTACCACCAAACAATATCTCACCTTCTATACCTACGTTTTGTTGTGCCTGGTAACCCGGACTGCGACGGACATAGACTTCATCATAGGGCTGAAGAACAAAACCGGGCTGACCGTCGATGACAAAACCGTCTTTCAAGGAAAAAGAGAACATTTGGCCAATGGTGTCGTTATCGGCCGTACTACGGGGATTCTTGATGCGTCTGGTTACATCAACGCGAACGGTTGAAGCGGCCTCGCGTAAACCACCTGCTTGAATGATCAGGTCCTCTAAGGTCATGTTATCGGCATAAGGATAGGAATCGGGGTTGGCGACTTCACCATGAACGGTGATATTTCCTCGGTCGGACAAATCATGAATGCTGGGGATATATAGGATATCGTTCTTTTGCAAGGCGATATTAGGAGAAGTGCCGTCCATGATGGACTTGATATCGATGGGTAATACTTCGGTGGTTAAATCATCATGCTGACGGTATAAAACTGAACGGTTCAGGAAAGCATCACCGGTCAGACCTTGGGCTTCATTCACCAGTTCACGAATGGTATTCAGGGTACCGCTCAGCTGGTAGATACCGGGACGATAAACTGCACCGCGAACTTCAAGCTTGTTGGTGAAGCGGTTCAGGATGGCTTCGGCGGTTACTACATCACCGTTACGCATCTTATAGATGCTATAATCGATATCTTTGACTGTATTTACTTCGTATTCCTCACCATTCTGGCGTACAACACGCAAAGAACGGGTATAGGCGTCGGCATCAAAGCCACCGGCGTATTTGATTAAGGTGGAAAGGGGTTCGTCTGGCTTCATTTCAAAACGCATCGGGCGTTTTACTTTACCGCTTAGCTTTACCAGAACGTCATAGGCAGGAACGATGACAACATCGCCTTCCTGAAGACGGATGTCATCTTGGGCGTTGCCTTTCATGATGAATTCGTAGACGTCGATGGTGGTAAGTTTCTTGCCATTGCGCACTAGTTGGACGTTGCGCAGACTACCGATATCACTCACACCGCCTGCACGATAGAGGGCGTGGAAGACTGTGGAGAAAGCGGAAAGGGCGTAGGTACCGGGTTGAACGACTTCTCCCATGATATTTATCTGGATGGTACGGATATTGCCCAGGGTCAGGCGAATATCGGAACTCGGATCGGTAGCGTTATTAAGGCCGTTATAGATTTTATTCAACGATTTCTTCAGATAATCATTGGCTTCAGAAACGGTCAGACCACTCAGATAGACAGGACCGATCTTCTGGATATTAATCGTTCCGTCAGGAGAGATAGCTTGACGGATGGTATTCTGGCTGGCGCCCCAGATATCAATAATGACTTCATCGCCGGGGCCCAAGCGATAGTTAGGCGGAGTAGCAAGATTGGAACTTGGTTCAAATGTCAGATTTCTAGTATTAAAGATATTGCGTCCGAATACTTGATCTTCGCGGGATAAATCTTGAGTACTGGGATGGTCTTCCAACATGTCGGAAGTGTTTTCCTTCATCTCTTCGCGAAGGCGAGATTCATTTATATCTGTACCGGTAGCATTGGAGGTGTTTACATTATTCTGTTTCTCGTATAATTCTTTTACTCGAATGGCTTGTTCCTTGGTTACACCTTTACGGGCTAATTCTGCGGCCATTTGTTTCTGTTCCTTGCCTTGTTTGATACCCTCTTTGACATATTCAAGGACTTGCTCGTCGCTCATAGTCTGAGCCATCAGAGAAGGGCTACTACACAGCAGTAAAGAAAATAGAAATAGGCGAAATAAATTTTGTATTTTCATTTATTATTTAGAAATTTTCAATTGGTTCAAACGATTCGGTCAATTCATGGTAGACGGTCAATAGTTGTTCTTTTAAAGAAGAAGTGGAAAGCGTTTGGAGGATATGCCGGGAACGAACAAGAGTATTATATTTCTTCGACTCTTCTTCCGGATTGGCATACATAGAAACACTGTATCCCAACAATAAAGCTAAACATAGAGAAGCATCCTGCTCCATTGTCTCACCCCGCAAGGGATATAATTCATTAAGCTGATTATGAATGCTTTGGTGTAGTTGAGAAACATCATCGGAATATAAGTAACACACGTCACTCCCAACAGGAAGTAACCGCCGCACAGAACGTAACAGGTGATCTATTTTCTCCTGTAAAACGACAGCATCCATCTTTTTAAACGGCAGGGGCTTTGACTGATTCCACATAACCGATAGGCATATCGACACAGGCGCAACCCAGCATATCCAGGCGAACGGCAATTTTACTTTTGCCATCCATAGTCACCAGCTCACCAACAAGACCGGCCAAAGGACCTTTGATCACACGAACTTCTTCACCGCGAGCCAAAGGAGTGCTGTTCATGTGAACGGCTTTTTCTGAATAATCAAGCATAAAACGGAAACGGGCCATCTGGTCATCTGGAATGACCGTAGGAGTACTTTCACCGCGCATCACCATATAGCGGCTGACTGTTGAGAGGGTCAAGACTTCCATGCGTTCTTTGGGAGTGGCATGAACAAAGACCATCATAGGAAGAAGAACAGCTTCTACTTTTTTACGACGGTCACTCCATTGATGGATTTCCTGCTGAACAGGAATAAAACTGTCAATCCCCATTTTGCCCAAACGCTCGGCGACTTTCTTCTCGTGGTGCATACGAACCATTGCAACGTACCAACGTTTTGGGTGTGCTACGCCTTCCCCTGTCCCATAAATAGGCCCAGCAATTACTGATTTTTTTTCTAATGAAATCATATTTTTTACCCCATATTCATCCGTTACTTCTTAGGTAACGGATGAATATGGGGTAGCTATAAAAGAGTATTAATCTTTAGTGATCGAGGGTATTCTTTTGAAAACAAGACATATAACTTCTGAACATGAAGATTGGACCATTTCATGTTCAGATATTTATTTGCCATATATTGAGAAGAAAAAGAGATTTTTATTTGCTGTCTATATATAATTTTGTCTATCTTTGCGCTGAATTCACATCCGTTACCTAAGAAGTAACGCACATAATTCATTACTATAAATCAACAATTTACACAAATTCACTTAGTCACAAAATAATTTTTCACGTAAAATAAATTCTTCCTATTAACTTCTGTACGTTCTTGAAGTTCAAAACCTTTAAGATAAATCTGAGTGGTTTTGATAGAGGTATGCCCCAATGACTCACTTATCATTTCAATCGGGACTCCTCGATATTTTGCTGTAGTAGCCCAAGAATGACGAAGTGTATAGGAAGTAACAGGAGAACGCAACTGTAATGTACGAGCCAAGCTTTTCAAGCAATTATTAAAATTCCGAAGAGCCGACTGATACTCACGATAAGCTCTTTGATCTTTCCGTCTTTTGTCACCGCGAAGTATTTCAAAAAGATAATCCGGACACCCTGGGCAGGGAGGCATACGATTACGAAGCCGGTCAATCATATTCTTGGCTGTATCCAATACTTCTACACACATAGGAGTTTTAGTCTTGATACGGTTATAATGCAGAATATTTTGCTCCAATGCCGTTTTCTCAAGATGGGCAAAGTCTGCAAAAGACATTCCACAAAACTGAAACATCAAGGCAGCTATAGTCTGGGTACGACGTAAACGTTCTGAACCCGGATCTTTATAAAGCAATTTATGTAACTCAGAGACAGGTAAAGCCTTTTTCTGTCGAACATCAACTCCTGTATAAACATCATGAAACAAGCGGGGAACATAGGGAGCACTTCCCGACTCTACTCCCCGATTATAAATACTACGTAGCATCCTCATGTAGGTAGAAATCGTATTAGGCTTCAACCCGCATTCATAAAGATATTGCCCATAACAACGCAACCGTTCCCGGGTTATCTGACTAAAAGATATCCAAGATGTATCACAAAACTTACAGAAAGAATACAGAGCATGCTTATAGACATGCGCAGTCGAAAAACGTCCTTCTTCCTGCAATCGATCGATGTACTGTTGAGCACATCGACTAAATCCATTTCTGGTCTTCATTTGCATCACTAATTATTTTATATATACAATATTTGGCGGAAACAAAGAAGAGTACTTTTTTATGTTTGACAAGCATTCACCAAATAGAATTATTTTAAAATTAATTAACATTGTTAAAAATTAGCAAATTATGGTAAGTAAAAACTCGTCTCCCAAAGGGGCAAAAAGACAAACGAAAATGATTGAAAAAATGAGTAAAAAGCGTATTCAGAGACATTACAACGATGAAATCATCAGTGAAGAAGAACTGGAAAATAGAGGAGGAATTATAGGAAATAAAGTTGAATATTTGAATCTGCATTTAAAAAAGTTCTTCGAAAAACATCTCTATTATCATCATCTCAAAACTTTGAGTGATTTAGCTCTATACATCTATCGTGAAAAGAAATTGTATTATTCAAAACACAATGGATTTAAACTAATGGAATACAGCAGTATACTAACAGAACTTTCTACCCTAAGCAAATCTGAGCAAAAGTTATTGAAAGAACAAAAAGAAGAGAGTAGAATGAACACCCAAAAGTACAAAAACAGGAAACGTAAAAAAATAATTGCGTAAATGAATGGGGAATCATACTTTTGTCGCCGTTTTCAACCGGCTGAAGATCTGAAATGATATCCCTAAAAATAGTGACACTATCAAGATGCGATAGTGTCACTATAATAAAGAAATGGCTACACTATATCAATAAAATAGTGTCACTATCTTTTAAGGATATGTTATCCAATAATTAATATCAGTAAAGATTTACAAAACAAAGAATTATGAATAAGAAATTAGACAAAAGTACAATTAGATTTTTTAAGTTAGTATGGAAAAGACGTATTATAGCTGAAAAAGGATTTTCAGAGAAAGAAGCAGAAAAAATTGTCATAAAGAGTATAGAAGTAACAGAACGCATGCTTTACGGACACGCAATGATAGCATTCTATAAACAAGACGGGACATTCTGTATGGAGCAAGGCACCCTTATTGGATATGAAAAATTCTTTCATCGAAAGTTTATTCTTACGGCAAAACAGGAATCAATAATCTATTGGAGTGAAGAACAACAAGCATGGAGAAGATTTATGATCGGCAACTTGCTGGAATGGAAACCTGTTGTTTAACTTTTAATAAAATAAATAAACTATGAGTATTGATCATAAAGGAATCCCCTATTTCCCAATATACGCTACTTTCTTTGAAGAAGAAGTCATTGAATTGTTAGAAGCTCAATATGGGATCCGGGCATCTTACATCGTCATGAGGTTACTATGCAAAATTTATAAAGAAGGATATTATATCTCTTGGGGACAGGAACAAAGCCTTATTTTCATCCGTAAAATTGGAGGAGAAATACAAGAAAAGACAATGGATAAGATTATTCAAATATTATTGGAAAAAGAATTTTTCGATAAAGCAAGCTACGAAAAGTATGGAATCCTAACTTCAGAACAGATACAGAGGGTTTGGTTAGAAGCTACTGTACGACGTAAACGTGATTTCTCTAAATTGCCTTACCTATTATCAAATCCATATGCTAGTTCCAAAAATTGTAAACAAAAAGAAGAAATGAACAACGAAAATGCTGACAATTCTTCTGTTCAAGTTGGATTGATTTCGGAAAATGCAAACAATTTCGAACAAACTAAACTAAACAAAACTAAAACACCTATAGAGGAAGAAGAATTAACCAACATTTCGGTGGAAATTCCGGGATATGCATATAATCAAGCCACACACAACTTATCGGGGCTATTGGAAAGCATGGAACGCTATAAAATAACTGTCCAGAAAGAAAGAGAAACTATCTTAATGTTATCAGACTACGGAAAGAAGGGAACGCAAGTTTGGAAAATATTCGCCAATACCAACTGGAGTAAGATAGGAGCACCTGGAAAGTATATCATTTCCATATTGGGAAGCAAACATTAACGATCTAAATAACTTAATAAATAACAGAAGTATATTGAAAGAGGTTGTATTCACTTCACAAAGATGAACACAACCTCTTAATTATGTATATTTACTATTCGCTTATACGTATGTTTCCAGCAATTTCACATTTCCTCCTACCGGAGTAATCGTTACATCTTGTGTAGTAGCAGGAAACAAAACAGATTCACCTGCATTCACCGTCAATTCATTACCTTCATTATCTCTTAATTTACAAGATCCTTCCATACAAATAAAAATCACAAAAGAATCAAGCTCAGAATAATCACAATTTATTTCTTCTGTCAGATCATACACAGATGTTGTAAAGTAAGGACATGCAACCAATTCCACTGGTTCGTCTTTCACTGCATCGTATTTTGTACGGTAGTCATCCAGTACATCGTAATCGATAGCTTCGCGTGCCAGATCAGTATGAAGTTCACGAGTCTTTCCGTTAGCATCCTTACGATTGAAATCATAAATACGATATGTGATATCAGAAGTTTGCTGAATTTCAGCTATAAACGAACCGGCACCGATGCTGTGAACACGTCCTGCCGGAAGGAAAAACACATCCCCCGGATGAATTTCATATTCCTGCAACACATCAGTAATCGTGTTATTGAACACACGTTCTTTATATTCTTTAGGAGTAATTTGCTCAGAAAAACCTGAACGTAATTTAGCTCCCTTATCCGCATCTACCACATACCACATTTCTGTTTTACCCATTGAGTTATGGCGTTTCTTTGCCAAATCGTCTGACGGGTGTACCTGAATAGATAGATCCTGTTTGGCATCAATAAACTTGATCAACAAAGGAAACTTGTTACCGAAACGGGCATAATTCGCTTCGCCTACCAGCTCTTCGCGATACCTTTTCACCATATCGGTTAAAGTTAAACCTTTGTCCGGGCCATTGGCCACAACAGATTCATTATTTTCTACGCCGGAAATCTCCCAGCTTTCTCCTACTCCTTTCAAGTCTGAATTCAAATGCTTAAATGGAATAATCTTGTCGCCCCCCCAAAGCGTCTGCTTCAGAATAGGTTCGAATTTTAATGGATACATTTTAGTTTTTCTTGTTATAAACTTAGATTAAATTCGTCTGGATTGTAACAATCCGGGGACAAACATACGAAAAATAGTTCAAATTTAAATAAAAGATGAAATTTAAATTCAATCAAAATCCAGATTATCAACGAGACCCAAATGAAAATTTTCTTGTCTACTAAAGAAGAGACAGATAATTACGCTAAACTTTCCTAAAAGCTACTTTAGATTTAGACCGAATAATTTGTGAGTAACAAAGAATTTCCCTTTATTTGCAAGAAATTTTAATTAATACCAAACATGAATAACACATTCCCAACAGAGGGAAATCTATCTGGGCTCAGCCGCGAAGATTTCCAAAAGGATATAAACGGTAAGAAAACAGACTTATTTATCCTTAAAAATAAGAAGGGAATGGAAGTAGCCGTAACGAATTACGGATGCGCCATTCTTTCAATTATGGTACCGGATAAAAACGGAAAATATGCAAACGTTATTTTAGGACACGACAGTATCGACCACGTCATCAACAGCCCGGAACCATTCCTCAGTACTACTATCGGACGCTACGGTAATCGTATAGCTAAAGGGAAATTCACCTTATTTGGCGAAGAACATGAACTGACTATCAACAACGGACCTAACTCTTTGCACGGCGGACCTACAGGCTTTCATGCACGTGTATGGGATGCCACTCAAATTAATGAGTGTACCGTACAATTCAATTATCTTTCTGCGGATGGTGAAGAAGGGTTCCCTGGTAATCTGGAAGTAGAAATGACCTATCGATTGGAGGAAGAAGTAAATGCATTGACTATTGAATATCGTGCAACTACCGATAAAGCAACAATAGTAAACTTAACCAGTCACGGATTCTTCAACCTTGCCGGCATTTCCAATCCTACTCCTACTATAAATGATCACCTTGTCACTATTAATGCTGATTTCTATACGCCTATCGACGAAGTATCCATCCCAACGGGAGAAATTCTTAAAGTAGAAGGTACGCCGATGGACTTCCGTACGCCACACACTGTAGGCGAACGCATCAACGATAAATTCCAACAGCTTATTTTCGGTGCAGGATATGACCATTGTTATGTGTTGAACAAGAATGAAAACGGTTCGCTCGATCTGGCTGCTGTCTGCAAAGATCCCAAAAGCGGACGAATCATGGAAGTATACACAACAGAAAATGGAGTACAACTTTATACGGGTAATTGGTTAAATGGATTCGAAGGTGCACATGGTGCAACATTCCCTGCCAGAAGTGCAATATGCTTTGAGGCACAATGTTTCCCGGATACTCCAAACATTACTCACTTCCCATCAGCGACATTACTACCAGGTGATGAATATCAGCAAATAACTGTATACAAGTTTGACGTAGAAGAATAATTTAATAGAAGAATAACTAATCAAATTTATAAACTAATATTTATTTAAAACCATGACACAAGAAAAAAAGAGTTATCTATTGCCAATAGCAATGATGTTCGCCCTCTTCGCTATGATTTCATTCGTTACAGGATTTACTAATCCTCTCGGACTTATTGTAAAAGAACAGTTTAATGCTCCCAACTGGATGACCCAGTTAGGAAATGCAGCCAATTTCATAGCTTATGCATTTATGGGACTTCCGGCTGGTATTATGCTGAAAAGAATTGGTTATAAAAAGACAGCATTAATTGCAGTTGCAGTAGGTTTCGTTGGTGTAGGTATCCAATTCCTTTCAGGACAAATGCCATTCCAACCAGGTGAATTCGGACCATTCTGGGTGTACCTGACAGGAGCTTTCGTTTCCGGTTTCTCTATGTGTATGTTAAATGCAGTAGTAAACCCGATGTTAAATACATTAGGCGGTGGCGGTAAGAAAGGTAACCAATTAATTCAATTCGGTGGTTCTTTAAATTCTATTTCTGCAACAATCGTTCCTGTATTAGGAGGTTATTTGATCGGTACCATCAGTCAGGATACCAGAATTAGTGACGCTAATCCGGCTTTATTTATCGCTATGGGTATTTTCGCTGTAGTATTCGTTGTATTAGCTTCAATGAGCATTCCTGAACCTCATATGGAACATACTGCTGACCACAAGGTGAAAGATGCTTATAGTCCGATGTCTTTCCGTCACTTCGTACTTGGAACAATAGCTATTTTTGTATATGTGGGAGTAGAAGTAGGTATTCCTAACTTTGTAAACTTGTTCCTAACTACTTCACAAAGTGCGGAAGGTGCTCAAGGATTAGGTATTGATACTGCAATCGCAGGATCTATCGTAGGTACATATTGGTTCCTGATGATGATTGGTCGTCTTTGCGGTGGTGCTCTTGGTGCTAAATTCTCCAGTAAAGCTCAAATCACAACTGTTTGTCTGTTCGCATTAGCTTTCTTGCTCATCGGTATGTTTGCTCCTACTGAAGCAACAGTTAATATGCCTGTATTCAAATCAGACATTAGTTTTGGGATGGCTGTTGTACCCGTAGGTGTTATGTTCTTCATCCTTTGCGGACTTTGTACTTCTATTATGTGGGGTGGTATCTTCAATCTTGCAGTAGAAGGTCTTGGCAAGTATACTGCAATGGCATCCGGTATCTTTATGGTAATGGTTTGCGGTGGTGGTATCCTTCCATTGATCCAAGGTGGTGTAGCAGATGCTACAAGTAGTTATATGGCAAGTTTCTGGGTAATCTTCGCAGGTGTGGCCTATATACTGTATTATGCATTGATTGGTTGCAAGAATGTGAACAAAAATATTCCTGTTGAATAATAAATCGATTATTAACGAACTTATAAAAAGATTTTATCATGGATATAGAACACGTAAGAAGTCGTTTCATCAAGCATTTTGACGGAACCACAGGATTTGTATATGCCTCTCCTGGTCGTATTAACTTAATTGGCGAACACACTGATTACAATGGTGGGTTTGTATTCCCGGGAGCTATAGATAAAGGTATGATCGCTGAAATCAAACCAAATGGTACTGACAAAGTAAGAGCTTACTCTATTGATCTTAAAGATTATGTTGAATTCGGTCTGAACGAAGAAGATGCTCCTCGTGCCAGCTGGGCAAGATATATTTTCGGTGTATGCCGTGAAATGATCAAAAGAGGTGTAAACGTAAAAGGATTTAATACAGCTTTTGCCGGTGATGTCCCTCTGGGTGCCGGTATGTCTTCTTCTGCTGCTTTAGAAAGCACTTATGCCTTTGCTTTGAACGAATTGTTTGGCGAAAACAAAATTGATAAATTTGAATTGGCAAAAGTAGGACAAGCTACAGAACATAACTACTGTGGTGTAAACTGCGGGATCATGGACCAGTTTGCTTCCGTATTCGGTAAAGCCGGTAGCTTGATTCGTTTGGATTGCCGTTCTTTGGAATATCAATATTTCCCATTCCATCCGACTGGTTATCGCCTCGTTTTGCTGGATTCAGTTGTTAAACATGAATTAGCTTCTTCTGCATATAACAAGCGTCGCCAAAGTTGTGAAGCTGCAGTTGCTGCTATCCAGAAAAAACATCCTCATGTAGAATTCTTACGCGACTGTACAATGGAAATGTTGCAGGAAGCAAAAGCTGAAATCAGTGAAGAAGACTATATGCGTGCAGAATATGTGATCGAAGAAATCCAACGTGTACTTGATGTATGTGATGCTTTGGAAAAAGATGATTACGAGACTGTAGGTCAGAAGATGTATGAAACTCACCACGGTATGAGTAAGTTATACGAAGTAAGCTGTGAAGAACTCGATTTCTTAAACGACTGTGCTAAAGAATATGGCGTAACAGGTTCTCGTGTTATGGGTGGTGGCTTCGGAGGTTGTACCATCAACTTGGTGAAAGAAGAATTATACGATAACTTCATTGAAAAAACAAAAGAAGCTTTCAAAGCTAAATTCGGCAGAAGTCCGAAAGTTTATGATGTAGTAATCGGAGACGGTTCTCGTAGACTGGAATAATAAATATCAATCTAGATGTTTTAAGGGGCGGTTTTTAAATAAAGCCGCCCCTACTATTTATATGATACAACCTTCTTCATCTTCGGAAACTTTTTCTTCAGGAGCTTTTTCTTTAGAATCATTCTCCAAATACTTCCGTAAATCATCAGCTGCTATAGCAGGTACATCCTTCTTCTTTACAGTTTGATAAGTTTTTGTAGACTTTCTATTCTCAGCACCTTTTTATGAATCATAAAAAAGTAGTTGCGCGGAACAAATAGTATAGGTAAGCTCCTTCAGAAGCTCCACTCTTTGTAGCATATATGTCAGTTCTTCTTTTGTAACTACATAATCCTTATTATATCGTGACTCAATATAAGCACGACACAGTAAGTCATAACAGTGTTTCTCAAAATCTGTATGATGAAGAAACACACTAGCTATAGAATGAGAATATTTCTTACACTTACTTTCAAGGTCTTTCAGTTTATGACTTTTAGGACGATAATTCACAAAAACAAGTTCTATAGAATAATATAACCTCTCGCAAGCCTGATGAAGCTGGAAAGCTCCTAATTCATTCATCCCATCTTCTAAAGCAATATAAGCATACTTCATGAATCCAATAGCAAACGGATAACATTTATTGAATTCCTCAGTAGCAATGTCTTTGATCTCTTTATAAGAAAGTTCATGAGGTTTTGTTAGTTTAAACTTCTTATTATCATAGAGTTTAATACCTTCCTTCACTATATCTGTATAAAAATAACGCTTCTGATCAAGAGCCTTATTGAAACTATTGATATCTTCCACAATAAATTGAGGTGCGGCATGGCGCCTGAAAGCAAATACTTTATGATAACTTTCCACCACCTTTTCTTCCAATTGCCACTCAGTAATACGTGCATTGGCCCCATAAGTTACGACCAGAATATCCAAATCACTTTGATAGGAGGTATGTATACCAAATTCTATCTTCTCGTCCCACAACACATATTCTCCACGAGCATAGCTTCCATACAAAATAATCATTACGCACCTTGGTATATGGCGAGTTATAGATTCGACTAAAAAGTTGAGTTCTTCTTGTGTCGAGTCAGGCAAATGTTTGATACTTCGTTTCATTCCATCTATTGGTATTCATTCTTTTCTATGCAATATTACTTCTTTTAAATGAAAAACACAACTATGCCATCTATTTTCATCGCTAATTCTATTATTTTGATATTCAACTATTTTTTTGACTTTATGCTATATAACATACATAAGTGTATATGATACACTAAACAAAAGTGTTACTTTCACACCAAAAACAAGATAAGTATCTCATTTACATTTAAAAGGCAGTACCATGAAAACACATTTTATTTTTTCAGTAGTTATTCTATCGATACTATTTGGATGCGATAATAAGTCAGTCACCAACCTAACTTTATCCGGTCTTGATCCGACAAAATTTCAAACAGAAGTAAATAATGCACAAACTGCCCTTTATATTTTAAAGAATAAGACTGGCATGGAAGTATGTATTACCAATTTTGGTGGACGTATCGTATCTATTATGGTACCTGATAAAAATGGAAAAATGCAGGATGTAGCCTTAGGTCTTGATAACATTGATGATTATATCAATATTCCCAACAACTTTGGCGCTTCTATCGGGCGTTATGCCAACCGTATCGCCCAAGGACGTTTTGTTTTGGACGGAGACACCATACAATTACCGCAAAACAAACACGGGCATTGCTTGCATGGAGGCCCGAAAGGATGGCAATGTCAAGTATACGATGCCAAACAGATAGATCCGACTACATTGGAATTAACTTACTTCTCACCAGATGGCGACGAAAATTTTCCCGGTAATGTTACAGCAAAAGTAATCTACCAACTAACAAATGACAATGCCATTCACATCAACTATAAAGCAACTACAGATAAAAAAACAGTTATCAATATGACGAATCATTCATTCTTCAACCTTTCCGGCGATCCATCAAAAGTTTCTACTAATGACATTTTATATATAAACGCAGATTATTTTACTCCGATTGACAGTACGTCCATGACTACAGGTGAGATTATTTCTGTAAAAGATACTCCAATGGACTTTACTATTCCCAAAGTAGTCGGGCAAGACATAAATAATGATTTTGTCCAACTAAAGAACGGAAACGGATATGACCATAACTGGGTTTTAAATACCAAGGGGGATATTAACCAAATAGCTGCGAAGCTTACTTCTCCAGAGTCTGGAATCAGTTTGGAAGTATATACAAATGAACCCGGTATCCAAATATACACCGGTAACTTTCTAAACGGAACTGTAGCAGGGAAAAAAGGCATTATTTATAATCAACGTACCGCAGTATGCTTGGAAACACAACATTATCCTGACAGTCCTAACAAAAAAGATTGGCCCTCCGTTGTTTTGAAACCGGGACAGACCTATAACAGTGAATGTATTTATAAGTTCTCCGTAGAGAAATAATCGTCATTGGAGAATTTCCATCAATGAAACAAGATAACTTCAATAGTAACGATAGAAAAAACTGATAAAATAGATAAAACAGTTTCTAAATATGGTACTGCTTTGCATAGGTTTAATAGCAGAGCATACCATAAAGATCCTAAATTTAAACTTTAAGAATATTATTATGAGAATAAAATTATTAGTCAGCACAGCTTTTTTAGCTATATCTATCTCTCTATCCGCACAAAAGGAAGCAACCATCACTGTACATATTGATCAAGGTAAAGAAATTATCCCAAAGGAAATATATGGTCAGTTTGCCGAACATCTGGGTTCATGTATCTATGGTGGACTTTGGGTAGGCGAAAAATCAGAGATTCCCAATATCAAAGGATATCGTACAGACGTATTCAATGCGTTAAAAGATTTGGCAGTTCCTGTTCTCCGCTGGCCGGGCGGTTGCTTTGCCGATGAATATCATTGGATGGACGGTATCGGTCCAAAAGAAAATCGTCCGAAAATGGTAAATAACAATTGGGGAGGAACTATTGAAGACAATAGCTTCGGAACACATGAATTTCTAAATCTTTGTGAGATGTTGGGCTGTGAACCATATATTAGTGGAAATGTAGGTAGCGGAACAGTGGAAGAACTTGCCAAATGGGTAGAATACATGACTTCAGAAGGAGATTCCCCAATGGCTAATCTTCGCCGTAAAAACGGTCGTGATAAGGCATGGAAAGTCAAATATCTCGGTGTAGGAAATGAGAGTTGGGGATGCGGTGGTAATATGCGTCCGGAATATTATTCAGATCTGTATCGTCGTTATTCCACTTATTGCCGTAATTACGACGGTAACTACTTATTTAAGATCGCCAGTGGTGCAAGCGATTATGATTACAACTGGACAGAAGTTCTAATGAATCGTGTAGGGCACGGAATGCAAGGTCTTTCCCTACATTATTATACCGTAAGCGGGTGGAGTGGCAGTAAAGGAGCTGCAACGAAGTTTAATAAAGACGACTATTACTGGACCATGGGTAAGTGCCTTGAAGTAGAAGACGTAATCAAAAAGCACTGCGCTATCATGGACAAATATGATAAGGACAAAAGAATTGCACTTATGCTTGATGAATGGGGAACATGGTGGGACGAAGAACCGGGTACTACAAGAGGACATCTATACCAACAAAATACATTGCGTGATGCTTTTGTCGCTTCCTTAAGTCTTGATGTATTCCATAAATATACCGACCGTTTGAAGATGGCAAATATAGCGCAAATAGTGAATGTACTTCAATCTATGATACTGACCAAAGATAAAGAGATCGTATTAACTCCTACTTACTATGTTTTCAAAATGTACAAGGTTCATCAAGACGCCACTTATCTCCCACTTGAGCTGAATTGTGAAATAATGAATGTACGTGGAAATCGTGTAGTACCTTCCATTAGTGCCACTTCCTCAAAAGATAAGAACGGTATCATTCATCTTTCACTTTCCAATGTAGACGCTGACAATGCTCAAGAAGTAACTATTAACTTACCGGATGTAAGGGCTTCAAAAGCAACCGGAGAGATTTTAACTTCTCCAAACCTAACTGATTATAATTCTTTTGCAAATCCTAATAATGTCAAATTAGCTCCATTCAAAGAGGTAAAAATCAATAAAGGAGTATTGAAAGTAAAACTACCTGCCAAATCAATTGTTACATTGGAGTTGCACTAGTGTTCAAGTAGTGCTACGGGGGAACGTCACCATAATCGAAAGAAAAAATCATCAAAAATAGAAAGAAAAAGAAAGAAAAAGAAAGCATTTTCTCATTGCCAATTACAGAGAAAGAGTTATCTTTGCAAAAAATATAAACGGAATTTATTAAATATAAAGATATGAACGATAACAAACTTATGAATCGTGCAGCGGATAACATCCGTATTCTTGCTGCTTCAATGGTTGAAAAAGCCAATTCCGGTCACCCGGGTGGCGCCATGGGTGGTGCTGATTTTGTGAACGTACTCTTCTCTGAATTTTTAGTATACGATCCTGAAAATCCCCGTTGGGAAGGACGTGACCGCTTTTTCCTTGATCCCGGCCATATGTCCCCGATGCTCTATTCTACCCTTGCTTTGACTGGTAAATACACACTGGACGAACTGAAAGAGTTTCGTCAATGGGGAAGCCCTACTCCAGGACATCCAGAAGTAGATATCATGCGCGGTGTGGAAAACACTTCAGGTCCGTTAGGACAAGGACATACTTTTGCAGTAGGTGCTGCTATCGCTGCCAAATTCCTGAAAGCTCGTTTTAATGAGGTGATGGATCAAACAATCTACGCTTATATTTCTGATGGTGGTATACAGGAAGAAATATCGCAAGGTGCCGGACGTATCGCCGGTGCATTGGGATTGGACAATCTGATCATGTTCTACGATGCTAACGATATTCAGCTTTCTACCGAAACGAAGGATGTGACTGTTGAAGATACCGCTATGAAATACGAAGCATGGGGATGGAAAGTGATTAGCATCAATGGTAATGATGTAGATGAAATCCGCATGGCTCTAAAAGAAGCAAAAGCTGAAAAAGAACGTCCGACTCTGATTATTGGTAAAACAGTAATGGGTAAAGGTGCACGTAAAGCCGATGGTAGCAGTTACGAAGCTAATTGCGCTACTCATGGTGCTCCACTTGGCGGTGATGCTTACGTAAATACGATTAAGAACCTGGAAGGTGATCCTACTAATCCATTTGTTATATTCCCGGAAGTTGCCGAGTTATACACAAAACGTACTGCAGAATTAAAGAAAATCATAGCTGAAAAATATGCAATAAAAGCAGCTTGGGCAAAAGCAAATCCGGAACTGGCTGCTAAATTGGAGACTTTCTTTGCAGGGAAAGCTCCGAAAATAGATTGGACTGTTATAGAACAAAAAGCAGGTGGCGCTACCCGTGTCGGTTCAGCAACTGTATTAGGAGCACTTGCTACACAAGTTGAAAATATGATTGTTGCCTCTGCCGACCTTTCTAATTCGGATAAAACAGATGGCTTCTTAAAGAAAACTCATGCCTTCAAAAAAGGTGATTTCAGCGGAGCATTCTTCCAGGCAGGTGTATCCGAATTGACAATGGCTTGCGTTTGTATCGGTATGTCATTGCATGGTGGTGTCATCACTGCATGTGGAACATTCTTTGTGTTCTCTGATTATATGAAACCGGCTATACGTATGGCAGCTTTGATGGAACAACCTGTAAAATTCATCTGGTCACATGATGCCTTTCGTGTAGGTGAAGATGGACCAACTCATGAACCGGTTGAACAAGAAGCTCAAATACGTTTGATGGAGAAACTCAAAAATCATAAAGGTCATAACTCTATGTTGGTACTACGGCCGGCAGATGTAGAAGAAACAACTATTGCATGGAAACTTGCAATGGAGAATATCTATACTCCGACAGGTTTGATCTTATCCCGTCAAAATATTACAAACTTACCGGCTGGAACTGATTATGCAAAAGCTGCGAAAGGTGCTTATATTGTTGCAGATTCAGACGAAAATCCGGACGTTATTCTGGTAGCTTCCGGTTCTGAAGTTTCGACATTGGTAGCAGGTGCTGAACTTCTACGCAAAGACGGAGTAAAAGTCCGTATTGTTTCGGCTCCATCCGAAGGATTGTTCCGTAGTCAGCCTAAAGAATATCAGGAGTCTATCCTGCCGACAGGAGCTAAGATTTTTGGTCTGACAGCAGGGCTTCCTGTGACTCTCCAAGGTTTGGTAGGTTACAACGGTAAGATTTGGGGATTAGATTCATTCGGTTTCTCTGCTCCTTACAAAGTATTGGATGAGAAGCTTGGATTTACTGCCGAAAATGTATATAATCAGGTAAAAACAATGCTCTAATGAAAACAATCGGATTAGCATGTGACCACGCCGGTTACGAATTAAAAGAATATGTTCGTGGATGGCTGGAAGCAAAAGGCTGGGTATACAAAGACTTTGGAACTAATTCAACTACCAGTGTAGATTATCCGGATTATGCACATCCTCTGGCACTCGCTATAGAGGCAGGAGAATGTTATCCGGGAATTGCTATTTGTGGAAGTGGAAACGGAATCAATATGACTTTAAACAAGCATCAAGGTATTCGTGCCGCTCTCTGCTGGAATGCAGAAATCGCGCACTTAGCCCGTCTGCACAATGATGCCAATATACTTGTAATGCCAGGGCGTTTTATCAGTACTGAAGAAGCAGATATGATTTTGACCGAGTTCTTCTCCACTGGTTTTGAAGGAGGTCGCCATCAGAAACGTATCGATAAAATTCCGGTAAAATAAAGCCTATAATTTAAATTAAATAAAGAAAAGGTTGCAAGTGAATGGAAATAATCCAACTTGCAACCTTTTCTATAGATATAGATCCCTTATTAAACTACTTCTGATATACTAGAATCGTATACGAACTAGCAGGAAATTCGTATTTCAAGTCTTTTGTATAATAAAGGACTTTCTCTTGTGGAACAATTCTTTCCGGTTGTTCCGGTGTATTTTTATCCTTGAGACTACCGGACAATGTGATAACTTTAATTTTTGAAGGCGAATCAAATCCTTTCAGACAGATATTGGCGGTAATGACATAGTCATGAATATTTGAGACATGAACCACTACTTCCTCCCTCTTTTCATCAGTAGCAGCGGTTACATCCAATTCTCCTTGAGTTGCACTAAACACTCTGAAAGGTTTATGATGATTTGAAGCCATCTGCTTAGCATAAAAAGGAGGCATTCCCCAGACCTGTGAAGGGGTAAAGAAGATTTGTCCCTGATTCCAGCCATTATCATTTTGCAGATAAGGCTCCAGTGCATTAGCAGCACAAGTCGTCAATAAAAAGTCCCCCATCCTACGGGATGCATTCTGAATCGTCACATGACCTAATGCACGCCGCATATCATGTGTTACTCCGTTTTCCTCAAACAGGGCACATTTCATTTTGGTATTCGGATCCCATTTCTGAAAATAATCTTTCATCTGCTTCAGTTCTCCCTCTACCTGAGATCCCAGAATATTATCATCAGCCCACGGATGATAATCCCAATAAGCAGCTTTTCCATTGAGTGCATCAAATACCATTTTCATGTTTTCCGGTGAATCCGGACGCCACCAAGCTGCAGATACAAATTCTATGTTCGGGTCTTTTGATTTAATAGCATCATAGATACGATTAAAATCCTGAATATATTTCTCATAATCTTTACGAATATCTCCCCATATCACTTCTTCATTTCCAACCTCTATATACTTCACATTGTAGGGTTCAGGATGTCCGGCATCTGCCCGCTTCTTTCCCCATTCGGAAGTTACCGGTCCGTTCAAGTACTCAATCATATCCGCCATATCCTGTGCAGATTCTCCTACATTCACCGCAAAACAAGGCTCAAAATCTGCCGCTTCACAAAGCTGGAGAAATTCTTCAATACCGAATCCATTGGTTGAATAAGGATACCAATGACCTCTATATTGTGGCCGTTTATCCCTGTCACCAATCATATTCTTGAACTTGTAATCAGGGGCATTGACCATAGTCCCCCCATAACGTAAGAAGGTCAAACCTTGATTAACCATAGTCTTAGCAATATCATTGCGTAATGGCAAATTATGAAACAGGTCATCCCCAGTACCCATCAAGACCACCTGGTCCATCCAGACTTTACCATTATTCTCTATATAAACAGCCAGACGTGAATTGGTATCTGTAACATTTGAAGTTAACTCAAATGGGAACTTTTGCCACTTATCTGTCACTCCTTTCAACTCTTGAACTGCATACTCTTTATTTCCATCTGCACTCTGTAGTGCCACTTTCACCACTCCTTTATAGGAACCTTTCAAATAAAGACGTCCCTCAAATTTCTGCCCTTCCTTTACAGCAATCCCCCATCCATTGAGCCCCATATTGGCTACTCCCACTTTACCTGAGCCACCATTTTTACTGATCAACTGCGACCAAGTTGTGTTATAGGCATTTTTATTATCATGCATAAAGACAGCTTTCGCATTTCCGGTCTGAATAGGTGTCCAATGAAGACTAACCTCCGGTTGAGGAATTGTATTGAATTTCAATATCTTATCCATATCCTCAGTCTTCATTCTGAGATTACGGAATTTCACATCAGAATTCCATGAACGCAATCCAATTCTACCAGTAGCAAGAATAGGATTATTTTCATTATGCACAAAAAGGCTTTTATCATTTAAAAAGACTTCCATTCTTCCGTCATTCATAACAACCTTCAACCGGTTCCATTCAGCAGGATTACAATCTACCTCTATATCACGAATATGACTAAAATTATTTTCATGTTTTCCAATCACCACTTTCTTCCCGTTGGCTGCAAGACTTATTTCATATCCATTAAAAGAATCAGCGCCTTTTGCTTCTTTAGAAACTCGCGTAATTAATCCTGCATTATCTCCTGATGTGCCATCGAATTTAATCTCGGCTTCTACAACACCATTTTTAAATTCGATAGGATTGTAGATAAATTTAGACCCTGCTGCTTTTGTTGCATGAAGTTCTCCATGAGATGTTGTCCAATTACCTTCATATATTGAAAAATCATCAAAAGTAACTCCGGGAGCAGGTTCTTCAAAACTTTCACCGAAAATACGTTGGTTATAAATTCCCCCGTATATTTCATGATTCACGTCTTCTATACAAGATCCATAAAGATAAGCAGGAATGGTATTCTCTATTTTTGATGCATCTACCTCAATGAGTTCATCTTTATTTATAGGAATCCAAACTTCATAAGCTCCTTGTTTACGATTTCCCATCGCATAATAAGGAATTGCAGTAAAGTTAATCTGCTGTTTCTTATCATCAACAGCTACTCCTTTTATCACATTAACTCCTTCCAAAAGACCTTTTTCAGGTACTAATTCCATAGAACAATTAGTATCAATTCTCAAATGATCCAACCCTGCATTGTCTATTTCCTCCAGACAATATATCACAGGACCTGAAGCCAGAGCCATCTTTCCTTTAAGATGCTTAACCTGCTCACAGGCAGTAATGATACGGGGTTGCATAGGTAAATTCAATTCTATTCGGTCCGCTTTCCCCCAGTTACGATTGATCTCGACATAACCATCGACTACTTTCACCTTTTCCGATTTTCCATTGATAGCCAAAGTTATCTGCGAAATCAGATTTGATTGATAAAGTCCATAAGGATTCTCAACTCCCTGTGCCCATCCCGGAACTCTTATTTTCACAGAAAACTTACCTTTCTTTTCCGGCTGAAGAGTTACGTTAATTTTTCCTGTCCAAGGATATCCGGTCTCTTGCTGAACATGGACCGTATTATGATCCAGTTCTATCGTAGCTTGGCTGCTAATAAACAGATTAACTATCACTTGATCAGCTTGTTTTGCATAAATAAATCCGGGCATTGCCGATACAATTTTCAAGAACATCGGAGGACAACACGGACAAGAATGCCATTCCCAACGAGAATGATTATGCGAATTCAACGGATTCTGATAAGTATATTTATCACCGGAAAGAGAAATCCCCGTTAATACATTATTATATAATACCCGTTCAAACTCATCCATATATTTTCCTTCACCGGTCAGTTCATTCATCCGTTGGCTGAAAAAGCCTGCTCCTACCGCAGCACAAGTTTCCAAATAAGCATCAGTAGGAAGGAAATAATCTGCTCCGAATTTCTCATCAAAATGAATAGCACCCACACCACCGGTTATAAACATACGTCGGCCTACCATATTATCCCACCAATCAGTAGCTGTCTGAATATATTTCGGAGAATGATTTTCCAAAGCAGCAGCGGCAACCCCCGTAGCTAACAAAGTAGCACGCACTGCATGTCCCTCAATAGTTTTCTGTTCAAAAATAGTAATAGAATCTTGAGCATAATCTCCCCATGAAGGACGAGCATTGTCCCCAAACTGAGGATCTTTATATTTTTGTTCCCGAATCCATTGCTCTGATTTCTCATTTCCCCACTTGGCCCACAATGGATAGCCACAATGTTTTCCTCTGTTCTCCATCCAGAAAGTAACCAATTTCCAGTAAGCAGTCTCATCTACCGGAAGGTTAATTTGCTTCTTAATATCAGGATTTCGTTTGAATAACCAATATAATTTAATAACGGCCTCTTCAGGTCCGGAATGTGAAGGAATAATGTTCTTTTTTGGAGCAGGTCCCATCAAATCACACATATAATTCGCCAGCCGTACTGCTACTTCCAGTAATTTCACTTTTCCCGTAGCTTCATAGTAATGAACACCTGCTTCAATTAGCATACCGGCATTATATACATTATGTTGCCAGCGCAAAAAACCTCCATTCTCTCCCCATCTATATTCCGGTTGCACAAGGTCCGTATAAGTATCTATAAAACCGTTGGAATCAACCTTTTGAGCTGCTTCTATCCGGGTTATATATTTATCAATTCTTTCTTCCAGCTTTTCATCAGGATGTTGTATCAGCAAATCAGATACACCTCGAATCGTTTCATAAACCAACCCGTTGAACCAAGGAAGACCGGCACTATGTCCTGTGCCCTTTTTCCCGGCAGCAACCTCATCGAAATCTATAAAAATATTGTTATTATTTTGCTCTTCAGCAGTCTTTAAATGTTTTCCTTCAAACTTATCGAAAACATCAGAGACTGTAACATTATTCCATCGGTCAAATTTCGGAGTCCAAAACGCATCATTAATCTGCACATCCTTAACCGGAATAAACTGAATAGGAGTTTTACCATCATCTTTTGCATAAGATGTTGTAACACTTCCTGCAGCAATTAATGCCATTGAAACAAAACACCAAAGCTTATTTTCCATCCTATATTTTATTTAGTAGTTATATTATTGTCCCATACAAATTACATATTTCCTTCTTCCGTAAGATAACTTTCCTTTCTAATTTCCAGATAATAACACAATATAGGTTCACTCCAATTTCCATAAGATGCGATTATTGTCCTACTGAAAGACGCTGCAAAGATATGGATAAAAAAACAAATACTGGTACGAACTGGTACGATTATATTTATGTTATAAAACACAGACCAGTTCATACCAGTCAATTACTAAAAAAGCTACCTTTGTGCCGGAAACAAATTATAGAATCAATGAAACTCAATGAATCTAAATATAAACAAGTAGTAAACTATGTGATTGAAGGAATAAATGAAGGACATTTCCGAAAAGGAGACTGGATTCCTTCCATCAACGAGTTTAGAAAAAAATATAATTTATCACGAGATACTGTTTTTGCCGGAATCAGTGAATTAAAATCCAGAGGAATCATCGATTCTACTCCCGGAGTAGGATATTATATCGCAAGTACAAAACTAACTTTAAAACATCGGATTCTACTTTTATTCAATGAGTTCAATGAGTTTAAAGAAGAACTTTATAATTCCTTTATTGAAAACATAGATAAAACTACTACCGTAGAAATTTATTTCCACAATTATAATCGGAAAGTATTCGAAACCCTCGTTAATGATGCAAATGGTAAATATACTTCTTATATATTAATGCCAGGGAAATTCCAGGGATTAGATCCATTATTGCAATCTTTATCCGGAAAAGTATTTCTATTGGATCATTGTCATAACGAACTCAAAGGGAAATATTCGTCTGTTACACAAAATTTCGAGAAAGACACTTACGAAGCATTAAAGTTTGAATTAAAACATATAGAGAAATACAAGCGGATTTTTATGGTGCAAAGTGAAGCTAAAGAACCTTATGAGCGGTATGACGGTTTACAAAGATTCAGCAAGGAGTATGGTTTCGAGCATAAATATCTGAATAATGTAACAGGTAAAAAGATTAAGAATGGAGATCTTTTTATACTTGTGAATGACAGAGATTTAGTAGACGTGCTAAAGCAGGCAAAAAAGCAGGATTTAACTCCCGGTCAGGAATTTGGCATTATATCTTATAATGATACTCCTTTGAAAGAAATTCTTGCAGGTGGAATAACAACCCTATCCACTGATTTCAAGTTAATGGGTAAAACAATGGCTTCACTTATCAAAAAAAAGAATATTGAGACATACGAAAATCCCTGGATACTTAACATTAGAAAATCCTTGTAAAGTCCAAGACTAACATAGGCTTTTATCATTGAATAAGAAAGAGGAATTTAGGCATTATCTGCTATAATAATGAATAATGCCTTAATAAAACTCTACATATGGAATACCCCAACAATAAACTGATAACAAAAATATCCGCATACAATTAGTTTCAAGACTGTTCCAAACAGGAAACCGATTAACGAGCCTATACCGGATCTTATTGCTTGGTGAAATTCTCGATCTCCCAACAATTCTCCGATCACAGCTCCCAGAAATGGTCCAATAATGATTCCCGACGGAAGAAAAAGCAATCCAACAAGGGTTCCGATAATACAGCCCCAACTTCCCCACTTACTACCTCCGCCATATTTACTACCCAGCATCGGAGTGAAATAATCCAAGACCAACAGAACGCCAACAATCAACAACCATACCAACAATTGGGTAGTAGTATATTGAACCTTATCTGTTGCATGAAGTAATAACAAACCGACATAAGCTATCGGAAGTCCGGGAAGCATCGGAATGATGCAACCTATCAAGCCTGTAATCATACATACAGCACCTAATATAATAAGAATGACATCTATCATTTCATTTCCTATTTATTATATAAACAAAATAATATCAATAACGCCTTATCGGAGTATAATTAATCTGATAAATACGATCAAAAAAAGGAATCCACTCATTCTCAGCAATGCCAATCTGCAAACCATAAAAATGTGTATTAGCATTCCGGTATTCTTGAATTTGTCGGGTCAGTTCGGGTGAAGAAAGGGGAATTTTAAAATCACTGATCCACAATACATCTGCATTCATATATATTTTATTTGATTGAAGCAATTGAAACATAGCTTTCAACATTCGTGTTGCATCTGTGTCTCCACAAGCTGTAGTAGAAAAGAATTCAAGCAGCCTCACCCGTTCTTTTCGAATATCAATTGGAGTGATAGACACAGAAAAAGCAATTAGAAAACAATCACGTTTCTGTCTATCAGCTATCTCCAGTAGTTTCACCATCAATGAGTAAGCTATCTTTTCCGGTTTCCCGACCATACTTCCGGAAGTATCCAGGCAAACGATCATCGGTCCTTTCAATACCGCCGGCTTCACTTCCAATTTTCTGGCAGGTTGCATAATCTCAGATTTATAACGGAAGTTTTGAAGCTTATGGGTAAGGTATTTATAAACAAATAAATCTTCTAGCTCAGCATCGGCACAATGAACCAATTCTGTAGGCAACAATGAGTTTAAATCATTTCCGATTGTAATACCCAGTATATCACACTTAGAAGCATGTTCCATTCTATAAATATCTCCTTCTGCCACAGATAACTGATCTTGACCGTCATCATCAGCAATACGCCCCATTTTATTTGCTACTTTCAGTATCTCCGGAAATTCTCTCTGAATACGTACGATCTTTCGTATCCGCTCAAAATCAATTGTATTCCAAATGCCATTCATCAATCCCCATGATTGAAAAAATTCATCCTTCTCTACTTTATTCTTATCCAGATACTCCGGAATATTTTTAAAGTTAGAGCGCATCCTCTGTTCCAGATTATCCTTACGCAGTTCTATTTCTTCCTCCTTTTGTTTCTGATTTTTCTGACGAAAAGCTTCTTTCCAATCATCCACCATTTTCTCCCATATCTTGTCGTCAGCATACTTTCCTTCCTGCCCAAACTGTCCTCTGTAGAAACGATGATCAAATCCAAATTCCTGATATACATCATCTAATTGTTTAAGCAGTGCCTGCCAACCATGCCTGCGTCGTTCTATCGACCACTCCAACACAAGTTCCATTCCCTCCTGCTCCGACTGACTCTTCTGCAAATTATATCTCTCCTTCTCTAAATTCAACTTAATAAATTGAACCATTGTATCATAAAAAATACAAGCACAGATATCATTGTTCAAAACCTGTATTTTTATAATCGGATCATTCATAACAGACAATAAATAGGCATACAACGGTTCCGAGTCTGTTTCTGCACACTCTCCAGTTTTCATATACTTATCCAATGCCTGGATATAAAAAGCCGAAGTATATCTATTCATCTCCATACCGCAATTTACGTACATCCACACGTGCCCATGCAATTTCTTTACGGATAGTGGCTATGTATTGATCGATTTCTTTTTTATCTTCTTCTGTCACAAATATATTTTCCCGCAAACCTTTCACTTGCTTATCTATTTTTTTATTAACGATCTCCAGTTCTGTTTCATAATCTCTATCTGTTACAGACAGATTTCCCAGCCACAACTGTTGTTGCTCCCCTCTATTAAGTCTCTTCATGGGAAAACGTACGCCATTAATATACAGATGTCTACTATCTCTGAACAGCGAAACCCGCTCAGCATTTTGTTCATCAGGAACACCCGAAAAAGCACGGATAATTGTTCGTTTCGGATTTAAGGGATCAGTGTACATCACTCCTACCATTGGCGTATCTTTTGTACTATACTCTTTCATATTTTTATAATCCACAATAAAAATATAGGTATTACCTGTACCATGATTTTCCACCTGATAATAAAAATGATCTATGATCAACAAATCGTCATCCCGACGATCTCCTTTTTGCCTGGCCTTCTCTAATGCTTCATGTACACGACTTACCTTCAAATCTGATTTAAGAGATAAAGTAATAGATGAAAGTTCCTTCATATAAGGGACAAACAATGCACGAATCACAATTTGACGGATATTTGTATACTCGTCCGGCTCATTCCACAAACAATGATAAATAGGTAAAATATCAGTCGTACGAACTTCGGAACATCCATGTATAAAAGCGGAGGTCTTTAACAAACGAACAATATTCTTCCAACGACGATCACTTATATACACATTACGGTGAATTCCGGAAGCTTCTATTTCAACTTTACCTAAACATTTACGAATCTCAGTAATACAGGACAAAACCTCAATAGGAACAGTTATCTGCCGTATTTCTCTTTGCCACTCCGCATATTCCTCGTCCGAAATCTGCCATTGACATTCCGAATCTTCTAATCCGACATTATCATCCAACAACATCTTATAAAATGTATCTTCCTGCTTTACACAGGTACAAATCACACGAAGCAAAAAACGATCCCACAAAGCCTCCAAACCTTCGCCTTTCGAAGGTAATTCATTACTGGCGGCAACCAATAATTTTAAAGGCAACTTTAATTCTGAATCTCCATTCCTAAACAACTTTTCATTGATTACTGTCAATAAAGTATTTTGAATAGCGGGACCGGCCTTCCATATTTCATCCAGAAATACCACATCAGCCACAGGCAAATATCCTTCGACAATACGTTCATACTTATCCGACTCTTTTAACCGGCTAATACTTACCGGACCAAAGATTTCATCAGGAGTAGAAAAGCGAGACATCAAATACTCAAAAGCTTTCGCATTGACAAAAGCTCTTTTCAACCGTCGTGCTACCATTGATTTAGCCACTCCCGGAGGCCCCAACAACAAAATACTTTCACCAGCTAATGCAGCCAACAAGGACAAGTTTATTTCTGTTTCCTTTTCGTAGACCCCTCGGTTCATTTCAACCAATAATAACTGTATACGTTCTCTTATTTCCATTTCCTTATATACTAAAAATATAAATTTGCATCAAAGATACGAAAAAGCATATTTATAACGAGCACTACATAAAATTAGGTTGAAATAAAAATGTCTTCAAAAAAAATCGATATTACATTCACTTTTTCATTTATTTTATCTCAAACATTATATACTATTAGAAAAAAAAGAATATCTTTGCAAAATAGAAAAACAACCATATCTACCAGAAACGAAACACTAATACAATGAAAAAGAAAGGACCTTAATTTTTTAGCAGCTATTAGAAGGATTGAGTGAAAACTTTATTCTACTCCTTCGTCGGTATTATGGATAACACATATTATTATCCTAATCTTAAAATCATACCTATGTTAGCCAATTTTAACATTTACACAATGAATAAAAGATTTAACTTATTATTGTTAGCCATCCTAATTCCCCTTTGCGGAATAAAAGCAGAGAATAAAATCACTATAGGTGTTATTCAATATGATTGGAGTGATATTGATAAAAGTTTCAAAGAGCTACATGATTCCGGATTTGGATCTTGCCAACTCCAATACAGCCAGAAAATGGATAAAAACTTCGCTGAAAAACTGAAGGCTGCCTCTAAAAAACATCAGATAAAAGTAACAACAGTAGTTTCGGTTCCCGGACATTGTGTTTGGAATTTCAAGGAAGGTCCCTCAACAATCGGCTTAGTCCCTGAAAATGGGCGTGAAGAGAAACTAGCAGTTTATCGTAAAATGATTGATTTTTGCGTAATGGCAGACATACCAGCCATGCACTCTCATTTTGGTTTTATCCCGGAAGATTTAGCTTCTGAGCAATACAAAAGTTTTATTGAAGTAATGAAAGGATTGGCAAATTACGCAAAAGAACGTAATGTCATGATCTATTTTGAAACAGGACAGGAAACCCCAATCACATTGATCCGTGCGATTAAAGATATAGGTACAGGAAATCTTTTTATCAATTGCGACCTGGCTAATCTATTAATGTACGGAAAAGCAAATTCACTTGACGCTGTAAAATTATTCGGTAGTTTGATTAAAGAATTTCATGCAAAAGACGGAAAATATCCTGATCCGAATAATCCTTATGTATTAGGTAAAGAAGTAAACATACCCGAAGGAGATGTCAATTTTCCAGCTGTAATTGAAGAATTGAAGAAACAAAACTTCCAGGGATCTTTAACCATTGAGTGTGAGTTAGGGGATAGCAATCGAGATTATGTAATCAAGACTCGTAAATATTTGCAAGAACTATTAGATAAATAATCATATAAATTTTATTACTATGGGAATGGACAGAAGAAACTTCTTAAAAACTGTCGGAGGACTAGCTCTTTTCACAATTGTGCCACGTCACGTATTGGGACACGGTTATATTGCTCCAAGTGATCAATTGACCAAAGGTATTATTGGTGTTGGAGGCATGGGCAGAGGTCATGTAAACTATGAAGGTACACGCTTGGTTGCCGTATGTGATGTTGATAAAAAGCATCTTGAGCTAGGTAAAAAATTAGTAAAAGATCAGATTGCTGCTTATCATGATTTTCGTGATTTGATCTTAGATCCGAATGTGGACATTGTTCACATTGCAACTCCACCTCATTGGCATGGAATCATGTCAGTAGAAGCAGCAAAAGCCGGAAAAGATATTTGGTGTGAGAAACCGATGACACGTACGATCGGTGAAGGTAAACGTGTGATGGAAGCAGTAGAACAATACGGGCGTATGTTCCGCCTAAATACTTGGTTCCGTTTTAAAGATCCTTTCTACGGCTTGGGAACACCAGTGAAGCCTTTAAAGAAATTAGTACAGAGCGGCATGTTAGGATGGCCATTGAAAGTGACAATCAGCAAGCATACAGGTTTTGACTGGAAATTCTACTGGGTAGGTAAAGAATATCTTGAACCACAACAGATACCAGCTGAACTGGATTATGACATGTGGCTGGGCCCGGCTCCTTATAAGCCTTACAACGCTCACCGCGTTCATCAGAATTTCCGCGGATATTGGGATTATGATAGTGGTGGTTTGGGTGATATGGGACAACACTATATCGACCCTGTACAATATATATTAGGTAAAGATGACACCAGCCCGGTGAAAGTAGAAGTAGATGCTCCTCAACAACATCCGGATGCAGTTGGAGTTTGGCGTTCTATTACTTATACTTATGACGATGGCTGTCAGATTGTACTTTGGGGTGGAGACTTTGGTGATCCGAATACTCCTTATATTGCAGGTCCTAAAGGTAATGTATATAAGAATTTTGTATGCGACATACCTGATTGGGAAAAGAAATTGGCCGATTATCCAGAACCCGAACCACAGATTTCAACTTTCCTTGAAAGTGTTAAAACCCGTCAGCCGTTTGCATTGAACGAACGAAACGGATTCCGTTCAGCAACAATAGTCAATATGGGAGCTGCTGCTCTTCGTTTAAACAGAACGTTAAACTTTGATCCTGTAAAACTTGAGTTTGTAGATGACGAAGCAGCTAACCGTTTGTTGGATCAACCGTCGAGAGCACCGTGGAATATTTAGTTCATTCAAAAAATTGAAAACACATGAAGAAAGTATATATATCAATAACAACTTTGTTATTATGCGGAAGCATGCTAATGGCCCAATCGCCAGCCAATCGTACGGCAAAAACTACCGTAGCCGATGTGTTGGTTCAAATGCCAGCAGCTAAACAAGCAGAGTACAATAAACTAATTAAAGAACTGAGTTCTACTGGTGAAGAGGGCGTTTTGATGTTAATAGACAGAATCAATCCGCCGGGCAAAGGTAGCAACTCGAATGTGGATTACGCCTTAAGTGGTTTGAGCCATTATGTTATGGCAAAAGGGGAAGAAAACGCACGTCTGACCATCGCTAATGCTTATCTGAAAGCCTTGGATAAAGCAAGTGAACGTGAGACAAAAGCTTTCATCATTCGCCAACTTCAAATTTTAGGAAAAGATGAATGTGTGGATGTTCTTGCCACTTATCTCAATGATGAATCATTAAGCAGTCCTGCCGCATGTGCACTAGCTTCTATTGGCAGTCCTAAAGCAGGAGCAATTCTGACTGCTGCTTTAAAAAGTCGTAGCGGTTCACCAAAAACGCAAAAGAATATTATCCAGGCAATTGGAGATGTGCAGGTAACAGAGGCAGAAGATCTTCTACTTACATTGTTAAAAACTTCCAACCCGGAAATACAAACTGAATTATTGTATGCATTAAGCCAGATAGGAAGTCTGAAATCATTGGATGCATTGGCAAACGCCGCAGCCAAAGATGGATATACAATGACTAAAGAAGGAGCTAACGAGGCTTATATTATATTATTGAACCGTCTGATCGAGCAAGGACATCCGAAAGAGGTAACAAAAGCTGCCCAAAAACTACAAAAAGATGCAGCTAAAGCAGGAAAGGAACAAACAAGCGAAGCAGCACTACAGACTCTCCTACACGCCGAATTGGCCAAAGGACAGGGCAACAATGCAAGTGCTACCAAGTTAATTCTAACTGCAATGAAGAGTCCGAGCAGGAGTTATCGGAATGCTGCTTTAAATTACGCTTCCCACTACGCAGATAAGGATTTATATATCGGTCTGGCAAAAGCAATGGAAAAGGCGAAGCCTGAAGTGAAAGTAGATATTCTGAGCTGGATAGGACGTGAAGCAAAAAAAACATCCAAGCATGATATCATCCAGAATCTGGAAATTCGTTCCGGGCTTCCTCTCCAACAGGTATTACTGAAACAAATAGCCAATACAAACTTTGATGTTAAACAAGCTGTCGTATGGGCATTAGTTAAAATCGGTGATCCTGCAAGTATTCCTTCTATTGCAGCATTATTGAAGGATAACGACAAGCAAATTGTATTATTAGGACAAGATGCTTTAGTTGCTTTCCCAGGAAATATTAATGACGCAGTAGCAGAAGTTATCCCCTCTTCCACTGACGCTGGTAAGATTGCCGGAATTGAATTATTGTCTATGCGTAAGGCTAGCAATAACTTAAACACAGTATTAGAACAAATACAGTCCGGCTCTCCCGAAGTTAAGAAAGTAGCTTATGCCGCACTGAAAGATGTGGTAAGTAACAAAGACATTGACACCATGTGTAAAATGTTGGAAAGTGCCGATACACAAACAGTTCCTGCTATGCAGCGTGCTGTAATTTCTGCAATTTCTTCATTACCGGCAAAGGAACAGGTTAAGATTGTGAATGGCCGTATGTCACAAGCTGGTGGTAAACAATATCTTTACTATCTGGTACTATCTTCTACCGGCCAGCCGGAGGTATTGGCAACCATTGTGAAAGGTTTCCACTCTAACACAGGAGTTAAACAGGACGCTGCTTTTGAAGCTCTTTTGAACTGGAAAGACAACCAAGTAGCTGATGAATTGTATAATATCTGTAAGCAGAATCCATCTTCCAAATTCTTCGAACCGGGACTTAACACTTACATAAAATTAGTATCTAATCCTGCATTCACAGGCGAAAGACGTTTGTTAAGCCTACGCAAGGCAATGGAAATTGCTCAAACAGATGCACAGAAAAAAGCAATTCTGCAACAGATCGAAAAGACTGATACATTCCTTGGAATGCTATATGCCGGCGAATTCCTCGACCAGAAACCTGTACAGCAAGCAGCAGCCAATGCTGTCATGAACATCGCTTTAGGTAACAAAGAATATATAGGAACCAATGTCCGCGATTTACTAAATAAAGTATTGGAAGTATTGGACAATCCGGATGCACGTTATCAAAAAGAGGCCATCAAGAAGCATTTAGCTGAAATGCCTCAAGGCGAAGGTTTCGTATCTATCTTCAATGGCAAAGATCTGACCGGTTGGAAAGGATTGGTAGAAAATCCAATTGTCCGGGCTAAAATGAAACCTGCACAATTGGCACAAGCCCAGAAAAAAGCTGATGAAGCTATGCGCAGAGACTGGAAAGTAGAAAACGGGCTATTAGCATTTGTAGGCAATGGCTTTGATAATCTGTGTACGGAAAAACAATACGGTGACTTTGAAATGTATGTAGACTGGATGCTTGATCCGGCAGGTCCCGAAGCAGATGCCGGCATCTATTTGCGTGGCACTCCTCAAGTACAAATATGGGATACCGCCCGTACGAATGTAGGTGCACAAGTAGGTTCCGGTGGCTTATATAACAACCAGGTGAACAAGAGTAAACCGTTAAAAGTTGCAGACAATAAATTGGGTGAATGGAACAGTTTCTATATTAAGATGGTAGGCGATCGTGTAACAGTGATTCTAAATGGAGAAAAGGTAGTAGACGATGTAATCCTCGAAAACTACTGGGATCGCAAATCCCCAATTTTCCCAATAGAACAAATTGAATTACAAGCACATGGTAGCAAGGTATATTACCGAAACATTTATATAAAAGAGTTGGAACGTAAAGAACCATTCAAACTTTCCGCAGAGGAAGTGAAAGAAGGTTTCAAGATATTATTCGACGGTACCAATATGCATGAATGGACCGGAAATACAGTAGACTATACATTGGAAGATAATTGTATTTCTCTGAATCCAAGCAAAAGCTTCGGTGGTAACCTGTATACAAAGGATGAATATGACAACTTTGTCTTCCGCTTCGAATTCCAATTGACTCCCGGTGCAAACAATGGTGTCGGTATACGTACCCCAATGAAAGGAGATGCCGCTTATGTGGGAATGGAAATTCAGATACTGGATTGCGAACATCCTATCTATAAGGACATCACTCCTTTACAACATCATGGCTCTGTATATGGTATTATTCCGGCAAAGCCTGACCATCATGGTATATTCAAACCCGTCGGCGAATGGAATGTGGAAGAAATTGTAGCAAACGGTGACAATATTCGTGTAACAGTGAATGGTGTTGTTATCACAGAAGGTAATATTCGCGAAGCCACCAAGAACGGTACAGCCGATCATAAGAATCATCCGGGATTATTCAACAAAAAAGGACATATCGGTTTCTTAGGACATGGTTCTCCGGTTAAATTTAGAAATATCCGTATTAAAGAGTTGAAATAAGCATTATTCTTATTTCATAGTTTAAGTTGTGCAGCATAAGCATTCGTTTGCTTATGCTGCATTTTTATTCCAATAAAAACAAAAGGGTGCAAATTTCCGGGTTTATTTGCCATCTTTATTCAAATAAAAGCTATCTTTGCGATTCAGAATCCCGAAATAAGAAAAAAATGGAGCAAATAGATATTCTAAAAGAGCTTATTAATCGGGGAGATGTGGATAAAGCAATAGAGCAATTGAATCAACTCCTCCAAGATATTTCTGTCGAACCAAAGAAAGACGCTCTTTACTATTTACTGGGAAATGCCTACCGAAAAAAGGGAGATTGGAAACAGGCTTTGGATAACTACCAACACGCCATCGATCTTAACCCCGACAGTCCTGCCGTACAAGCTCGAAAGATGGCGATAGATATCCTGAACTTCTATCACAAAGATATGTACAATCAATAATCGAAATAAAGGTAACGTAATAAAGTTAAAGAATATGGCAAAAATCAAAGGAGCAATCGTAGTCGATACAGAGCGTTGCAAAGGGTGCAACCTATGTGTAGTAGCGTGTCCGCTCGATGTAATCTCCCTCAATAAAGAGGTGAATATGAAAGGCTATAACTACGCCTTCCAAGTGAAAGAAGATACCTGTAACGGCTGTAGTTCTTGTGCGACAGTTTGTCCGGACGGATGTATCTCAGTGTATAAAGTTAAATGTGAATAAAAGAAACGAATATGGCAGAAGAAGTAGTATTAATGAAAGGTAACGAAGCCATCGCCCACGCAGCTATCCGTTGCGGTGCAGACGGGTACTTCGGTTATCCTATTACTCCCCAATCGGAAGTGTTGGAAACACTGGCCGAACTGAAACCTTGGGAAACAACTGGCATGGTAGTGCTCCAGGCAGAAAGTGAAGTGGCAGCTATCAATATGGTATATGGAGGTGCAGGAAGCGGCAAAATGGTCATGACCTCCTCATCCAGCCCGGGTGTAAGTTTGAAACAAGAAGGTATTTCTTATCTTGCGGGTGCGGAACTCCCCTGTTTGATTGTAAACGTAATGCGTGGAGGCCCCGGTCTGGGAACGATCCAGCCAAGTCAGGCTGACTATTTCCAGACTGTAAAAGGCGGTGGTCATGGTGACTATAAATTAATCGCTTTTGCTCCGGCATCTGTACAAGAGATGGCAGATTTCGTTAGCTTGGGTTTTGAACTGGCTTTCAAATACCGTAACCCAGCTATCATTCTTGCCGACGGAGTGATCGGACAAATGATGGAAAAAGTAGTTCTTCCTCCTCAAAAGCCACGCCGTACCGAAGCCGAAGTAATCAAACAATGTCCTTGGGCTTCTACCGGAAAGACAAAAGATCGGAAACCAAACATTATAACTTCTCTCGAACTGAAACCGGAAGCAATGGAGATCAACAATCTCCGTTTCCAGGCTAAATATCGTGAAATTGAAGAGAACGAAGTACGTTTTGAAGAAATCAACTGCGAAGATGCAGAATATCTGATTATTGCTTTTGGTTCAATGGCACGTATTGGTCAGAAAGCAATGGAAATTGCACGTGAAAAAGGAATTAAAGTAGGTATTCTACGTCCTATTACTTTATGGCCTTTCCCAACTAAGGCGATTGCAGCTTATGCCGATAAAGTAAAAGGTATGCTCGTAACGGAACTGAATGCAGGACAGATGATTGAAGATGTCCGTTTGGCAGTAAACGGTAAAATCAACGTTGAACATTTCGGACGTCTCGGCGGTATTGTTCCCGATCCGGACGAAATTGTAGAAGCACTGGTAGAAAAACTAATCAAATAACGAAACGATGAATCCCGATAAAATAAGAAACATACTAAACATCGTCTTTATTATTCTGGCTATAGCTGCTGTAATTATCTACTATGTAGCGAGAGACGACTTTAAATTATTTATCTACGTATGCGGTACTGCTGTGTTCGTTAAGATAATGGAGTTTTTTATACGGTTCACCAACAGATAAGGAGAAGAAGTTATGACTAAAGAAGAAATAATCAAGCCCGAGAATCTGGTTTATAAGAAACCGACTCTGATGAACAATAATTCCATGCACTACTGCCCGGGTTGCAGTCATGGTGTGGTACATAAACTCGTTGCCGAAGTAATTGAGGAAATGGGTATGGAAGATAAGGCCATCGGTATTTCACCGGTAGGATGCGCAGTCTTCATCTACAACTATCTGGATATCGACTGGCAAGAAGCAGCTCATGGACGTGCCCCCGCAGTAGCCACAGCTATCAAACGGTTATGGCCCGATCGTCTCGTATTCACTTATCAAGGTGATGGTGACTTGGCATGTATCGGTACTGCCGAAACAATTCACGCACTGAACAGAGGTGAAAATATTACTATCATCTTTATCAATAATGCTATCTACGGCATGACTGGCGGCCAGATGGCGCCTACAACATTAGTTGGCATGAAAAGTTCAACTTGCCCTTACGGACGTGATGTAGAGTTGCATGGATACCCACTAAAAATTACAGAAATTGCAGCTCAATTGGAAGGTACAGCCTACGTCACCCGTCAGTCCGTACACACAGTTCCTGCCATCCGTAAAGCGAAAAAAGCGATTCGTAAAGCTTTCGAAAATTCAATGAACGGTAAAGGATCTAACCTTGTAGAAATTGTATCTACTTGCAGCTCCGGTTGGAAAATGACTCCGGAAAAAGCGAATAAATGGATGGAAGAAAACATGTTCCCATTCTATCCTCTAGGTGATTTAAAAGATAAAGAATAACGCTAAAAGTCAGCAGAACAATGAAAGAAGAAATTATTATAGCAGGATTCGGTGGACAAGGCGTATTGTCTATGGGTAAGATTTTGGCTTATTCCGGACTGATGGAAGGTAAGGAAGTCAGCTGGATGCCGGCATACGGTCCTGAACAACGTGGTGGGACAGCCAACGTAACAGTAATTGTAAGTGATGACAAGATCTCATCACCTATTTTAAGTAAATACGATGCAGCTATCATCCTGAACCAACCTTCACTCGAGAAATTTGAGCATAAAGTAAAACCGGGTGGTATCCTTATATACGATGGTTATGGAATCATTAACCCTCCTACACGCAAAGATATCAAGGTATACCGCATTGACGCTATGGATGCAGCCAACGAAATGAATAATGCCAAAGCATTTAACATGATCGTACTTGGCGGTTTACTGAAACTTCTCCCTATGGTCACATTAGACAATGTCATCAAAGGTCTGAAGAAAACACTTCCGGAACGTCATCACCACTTGATCCCGATGAATGAAGCAGCGATCAAGAAAGGCATGGAACTTATCCGCGAAGCTTGATCAAGAAATAATAGATTTTGGATAATTGATAATTATTAGCTACGCAAACTGCGGATGCAACATAATTTTCAATTATCCATTATCATTAAATCAATTAAAGTAAGTATCTTTGCCTCCAATTATGAGACGAATTTTACTTATATATATATTACTTTTCGTTATAGGCTTGACTACTGCCAATGCACAGTTCAATCAAGGTAACCGACAATATGACGAAAACGGTCGTGACCAATATGGCAATCAGATTGATCCCGCCATGCTTCCTGATAAGCTGGACAGTGCAAACGTAGAGGTACAAGGATTGCCACCTACGCTCTATATGTGGCGTATCAAGAATGAATTGGGTGACCGGGTCATGATTCCGGCAGATACCGCTTTCCATCACTTCCAGAACTCCAATCTCACAGAAGGGCTTACAGGTCATTATAATTATTTAGCCAATATGGGTTCCCCCCGCTTATCCCGTATCTTCTTTGACCGCCGTTATCCGGAGCCAACTATTTTTATGGAACCCTTCTCAAGCTTTTTTATTCGTCCCACAGAATTTAATTTTACGAACAGTAATGTACCCTATACTAATCTGACGTATCATAAAGCAGGTAATAAGGTAAATGGAGAAGAACGCTTTAACTCTTATTTCTCTGTTAATGTAAATAAGAAACTAGCTTTCGGCTTTAATATTGATTATTTATATGGACGAGGATATTATAATAATCAGGGTACTTCATACTTCAATGCTGCTTTCTTTGGCAGTTATATCAGCGACCGTTATCAGATACAAGCTATATACAGCAATAACTACTTGAAAACGAATGAGAATGGAGGTATCACAGACGACCGTTATATTACTGCACCCGAAGATATAGCAAATGGAGTCAGGAAATATGAATCAATAAATATACCGACCGTACTGGATGCCAGTGCAAATCGTAATCATAATTTTTATGTATTCATGACTCAGCGTTATAACCTGGGATTCCGACGTGATATCCCTAAGGCTGAAAACGATACGACACCTACCAAACAAGAATTTGTACCGGTTACAAGCTTTATACATACCTTTCAGGTGGAGCGGTCAAGACATACTTTCCGTTCGAAAGATAACGTTAAAGACTATTACCAGAATACATACTTAAATCCCGAAGATCCGATTGTAAAAGATAGTACGATTTATGTAGGGGTAAAAAATACTGTAGGTATTGCATTACTGGAAGGCTTTAATAAATATGCCAAAGCCGGTCTGACTGCATTTGCTTCGCATAAGTTGAGTAAGTACTCATTGATGAATCTGGAAGGTTTGAAATCTGATCATTACAACGAAAACGAAATCTTCGTGGGTGGTGAACTATCCAAACGAGAAGGTAATATTCTCCATTACCATGCAATTGGTGAAGTGGGACTTGCAGGAACAGCAATCGGTCAATTCAATGTAAAAGGAGACATTGATCTGAATTTCCCATTGTGGAAAGATACGGTAGGTCTGGTAGTTCGTGGAGAAGTCAGCAATCGGATGGCCCCATTTTATATGCGTCATTATCATTCTAAACATTTCTGGTGGGATGATGATATGGCAAAAGAGTTCCATACCCGGGTAGAAGGCGAATTAAACATTGCTCGTTGGAGAACTCGTCTAAATGCCGGTGTTGAGAATATTAAAAACTTTACCTATTTCAACCAACAAGCATTGCCTGCCCAAAAGAGCGGAAGCCTGCAAGTACTCTCAGCCCGTTTCAATCAAGATTTCAAATTAGGTATCTTCCACTTGGACAATGAGATTGTCTGGCAGAAATCCAGTGACCAGGATGTACTTCCTTTACCTGATTTCTCGCTATACCATAACTTCTATATGCAGTTCAAACTGGCAAAAAAGGTACTTAGTGTAGAATTGGGTGCTGATGTACGTTACTTTACTAAATATTATGCACCGGCATATATGCCTGCTACTGAACAGTTCTATCTGCAACCGGACGATGATCGTGTAAAGATCGGTGGTTATCCGATCGTGAATGTATATGCCAACTTGCACTTGAAACGTACCCGTTTCTATGTAATGATGTATCATGTTAATCAAGGTATAAGCAAACCGGACTATTTCTTAGCTCCTCACTACCCAATCAATCCACGTGTGCTTAAATTCGGTCTTTCATGGAATTTCTATGATTAATACTTGTATAGCTTATGGAATCAAAAGTGAAATCGAAAGTTTACAAATATCTATTGTCGGTTATGAGCATATCGGCAATCATTTTCGTTTTTCGCTACTGTAGCAAACAAGAAACAGCTATAGGGCATCCTCGTGATTATGACGTCATTGTAAAAGAAGGAGTTTTGCGCGTAGCTACCGAATACAATTCCATTAGTTTTTATGTAGACGGAGATACCGTTTCCGGTTTCAACTACGAACTAATACAAGCCTTTGCACACGACAAAGGACTGAAAGTTGAGATTACCCCCGAAATGAGTTTTGATGAACGTCTGAAAGGGCTCAGTGAGGGACGTTATGATGTAATAGCTCAAGGAATATTAGCTACCAGCGAGTTTAAGGATTCTCTCCTGCTCACCTCTCCTATCATTCTCAATAAACAAATACTTGTACAACGGAAAGAAGTTGGAGAAAATGATTCACTTTACATCAAAAATCAACTGGATCTGGCAGGTCGTACCCTCCATGTAGTAAAAGGCTCTCCCTCCATCCTCCGTATTCGTAACCTCGGAAATGAAATCGGAGATACCATCTACATTAAAGAAATTGAGAAATACGGACCGGAGCAACTCATTTCTATGGTTGCCCATGGAGATATAGATTATGTGGTCTGTGACGAAAGTATTGCCGAAGCGATTGTCGATTCACTACCACAGATAGATATTAATACGGATATCAGTTTTACTCAGTTTTACTCATGGGCCGTTAGCAAACAATCTCCTGTATTGTTGGATAGTCTGAACACTTGGCTGGATAAATTCCAGAAAGGAAAAGAGTATCAAGAAATCTACCGTAAATACTACGAATAATAATTCTACACATCTTAAAAGCAATCAATAAAGTTGTTCTTAATAAAAATTAGCCCTATCTTTGTCTCTTCGGATGTAAAAATAGAATAGGTATTTATGAACGAAAAGATTATCAAATGGGGCTTTATTGGCTGCGGAGAAGTAACGAAGACTAAAAGTGGTCCGGCTTTTCAGAAAGTGGCCCATTCAGAAGTTGTAGCCGTGATGAGTCGCGACAACGCTAAAGCCAAAGCTTATGCAAAAGAAAGGGGTATCAAAAAATGGTATGACGATGCACAGGAACTGATTGATGATCCCGAAGTTACTGCTATATATATCGCAACTCCCCCTTCTTCACACGCTACTTACGCCATTATGGCCATGAAAGCCGGTAAACCGGCCTATATTGAAAAGCCGATGGCACAAACATACGAAGAATGTACCCGTATTAACCGCATTTCACAAGAGACAGGTGTACCCTGTTTTGTCGCTTATTATCGCCGATATCTCCCGTACTTTCAGAAAGTTAAAGAGTTGGTAGAAAATGGTTCTATCGGTAATGTCATCAATGTACAAATTCGTTTTGCACAACCTCCACGTGATTTGGATTACAATCGTGATAATCTTCCATGGCGTGTACAGGCGGATATTGCCGGAGGCGGATATTTCTATGATCTTGCTCCCCACCAGATAGATTTATTACAAGATATGTTCGGTTGTATTCTTGAAGCAAGCGGATATAAGAGCAACCGGGGAGGACTTTATCCGGCGGAAGATACCCTAAGCGCTTGCTTCCAGTTTGATAACGGATTGGTGGGCAGTGGTTCCTGGTGTTTCGTAGCACACGATTCAGCCCGTGAAGACCGCATCGAGATTATAGGAGACAAAGGAATGATTTGTTTCTCCGTATTTACGTATGATCCAATAGCTCTGCATACCGAACGCGGACGTGAAGAATTCTGTATCGGTAATCCGGAACATGTGCAACAGCCGCTTATCCAGGCTGTAGTCGATCATCTGCTTGGCAAGTCCACCTGCTCCTGCGACGGAAATAGTGCAACACTAACCAATTGGGTGATGGATAAAATTCTCGGGAAACTTTAAAAGTAGATAGGGAAAGTATCCTTCCTATAAAACTGACTAGACATAGTATATCTTTTAGATATGGATAGTGCGAAATGATATAAATTTAATTCTTTAATTCACACAGTCCATGTCTAAATCATCTATTTACAATAAACCATTTATAATCAGAGCCAGTCAATCTGTTTTCCCAGAAACAATATTCTGATTATCGCGTAATCTTGCAGTCCTTCTGACTAACAATAAATGATTCTATACAGAAATTAAAAAAGTTTTCTTTTCGATGTCACGTTTTTCATTTTCCTACGTCTTATCTGTGTAAATGGAACTCAAACAATTTAAAATAAAGGTATTACCACTCCGCGACAAACTACTAAACTATGCACGGAAAATGACAGATAATCCTTCGGATGCCGAGGATGCTGTACAAGAGGTGATGCTCAAATTGTGGAATCTACGCCAGAAACTTGAAGAATATCGAAGTATCGAAGCCGTGGCCATGACAATGACTCATCACCTTTGTATGGATATGTGGCGTACCCGGCGGCCGGATAATCTCCCGCTTGAGGAACTACAGCTATCTGCCACTACTGCTAGTCCGGAGTGTCTACTGGAAAAGAAAGACGAGTTTAGACTGATGAAAGAGATTATCGATTGTCTGCCTACACTTCAACGTACCATTATCCGGATGAAAGACATCGAAGAATACGAAACGGAAGAGATTGCAGAAATAACAGGATGTAGTGCAGAAGCCATTCGTAGTAATCTGTCAAGAGGCCGTAAAAAGATAAGAGAAATCTATTTGCAAACCATACAGGAACGTAAAAGGAGGAATGAAGCATGAAAAATATAGAAACGCTGTTAAATAAATATTTCGAAGGAGAAACGACCTGTGAAGAGGAACGCGAATTATGCCACTTCTTTACCGAAGGTTTCGTACCGGATCATCTTCAGGTATATCGCCCGATGTTTTCATACTTTGAAACTGAGCATACAGAGTTCTCCGAAGCGGTAGAGACTTTCCCCCTCAGAAAGAAGCCTAAAACACTCAGGAAATATATCACTTACAGTTCAGGAATAGCAGTAGTCTTATTGCTATTGCTAGGTATAACGGGAACCTTCAGAGAATTAGCTCCCTCACCGGAAAATTATGTCGTCATTGACGGAAAAAGATATACGAATGCTGCTTTCGTACGCGAACAGGCAGTAGCTGCTTTTCGTGAAGTCAGCCTAAGTGAAGAAGATGTTTTCAATACCTTATTTGAAGATGAAGAATAATACATAAAGCATAAGAATATGATGAATAGAATCATTCGTACCACATTTATTACTCTGCTCCTTATGGTTGCTGCATCTGCTGCCGCTCAACAGGGGCTACAGATTGCAACTGTCTTCCAAAAGTACGGTAAAGAGAAAGGAGTAACTATGGTTGAATTATCCAACGAAATGCTTGAAACGTATCAGATGAATCTCTACAAAAGTCTTGTATTCAAAGATGCAGAAAAGGCATTACCTACCATCCTGCGTTGTCTGGAAGCCGACAAAAAGAAAGCTAAAAAAGTGAAAGAGGTTGTCTCCGGCGGGAAAATACAATCAGGATACTACCAACTTCCTCAGATCAAAGAAGACATAAACCGTTTCATCCTTTTTAAAACAGGCAAGAAAGGGTCAGCCACTCTTATCTATATAGAAGGTGAACTGGATGCCGATGATCTGATTACGATGCTATTTATGAAGAAAGAATAAATTCATTACAATTATAAACGATATGAAAAACCTATTATTCCTACTGCTATTGATGGTTCCTATGAGCCTTCCGGCACAAAACGAGAACACTTCCCAAGATACTATTTTCTATGCTAAGGGACGGAAGATAGTTATCAAAGAACAAGGTAACAAGATTAAAGTGAAACTTTACGAAAAGTCTTCTAATGGAGACAGCCTGGTAAGTAACACACAAATTTTTGAAGGAGTATATCTGAACGGACGAAGTACAGAAAACCGCACTATTCTGGATGCTCTCCCCTTTTCTAATAAACGAAAAAAAAGGAATACGTTCTCTCCGCATCTTTGTGGTCTTTATTTCGGTTATCTGATGGTATCCAATGATTTCGGAACATTCAATCCTTCCAATCAAGTCAGTCTCAACACCAGTCACTCATGGGAAATTGGTGCTAATTTGTTTACCACTTCTCATGCATTCGGCCCGACCAAGAATTGGGGGTTTGCCCTCGGATTAGGATGGGGATACCGCAGTATGCGTCTGGACGGCGATTATGCATTTCGTGACATTGACGGAATAACGCAAGTAGTACCCGGTTCTCTCGAACCTGCCGATGGAAGATCTACCGAATATAGTAAAAGCCGGCTACGTTATTTCTACTTCCGCATTCCTCTTTCTATTGAATGGCAAACTAGATTAAGTAACAGAAGGTCTGTCTTTTTCTCTGTCGGTCCAGAAGCTGAAATCCGTCATGGATTCAGGTCCAAAGGAAAGATCAACGGCAAGAAAGAAACATTTGATAAGGGATTGCACGGACGTCCTGTAGGAATCAATCTGTTGGCACAAGCCGGATACGGAAATTTGGGAGTTTACACACGTTACGCCACTTATGGACTCTTCGAAAAAGGGAAAGGTCCTGGATTATATCCCTTCTCTTTTGGATTGAGTTGGTATTGGTAAAAGGATTAAAAGCAAGAATACCTGATAGAAATATCGTTAGTTTTATCTATATTTGTGAGAAGAATGTAGCAAATAAGTAAAACTAACGATATTTTTGTATGATGACTAAAGAAGAACTTATGCGGAAAGCTATTGAGCTTTCCAAAGAAAATGTTGCTAACGGAGGAGGACCTTTTGGTGCTGTCATAGCAACGAAAGAAGGTGAAATTGTCGCTACGGGTGTCAATCGTGTAACAGCTTCCTGTGATCCTACTGCACATGCAGAAGTTAGTGCTATCCGCGCAGCAGCAGCCGAACTTGGAACTTTCAACCTTAGCGGATACGAAATATATACCTCCTGCGAACCTTGCCCGATGTGTCTGGGTGCTATTTACTGGGCACGACTGGACAAAATGTATTATGCTAACAATAAAACGGATGCCAAAAATATCGGCTTCGATGATTCCTTTATTTATGATGAACTAGCGCTGAAACCTGCAGACAGGAAACTTCCTTCAGAAGTGTTACTACACAACGAGGCTATCAAGGCTTTTGAAGAATGGAGTGCAAAGGAAGATAAGGTGGAATATTAAAAGGAGCAAGGACAGTACTTAAGTCACTATCATTTGCATCAAAGATTGCGCCGACACCACCGATCCGATGGACGATGCATGAAAGAAGGTGGCCCCCTGCAACCTCCATGTCACCGACAGCACCGGTGAAGGTTTCCGCGTGGCATACGTCACAAACAAAGCCGTTACTTCTCCAGGCTGAAAGAAATCGAATCCCGCAAGTCCCACCGAGCAGAGAGTACAGTGGATAGACCATAATGATTTGTATTACAGAACTTTGCCCAAAGAGAGAGTCTATCGTTACTGGACGTGCGAATTTCCGTATGCCCCCTCTGAAAAAGACGAGCGTTTCACCCAGTTTTCCGAGTCTCAAAGACTGCATTAATTACTGTTAATTACCTATCTATACAGGGCTTTGGAGCCGGAAAATAATCTCCCCGATTATTTTCCGGCTCCAAAGCCCTGATTTTGTTTGCTCAAACAAGTGAATTGAAAGAAAACAGATTGAACCTATGAGATAGGAAATAATGATTGAAAAGACACAACTGAAGTTTGTTAAGTCTGAAAAGACTGGCGAACTGATCGGATTTGTATCCAAAACGAAAGACAACAAACTAAAAGGGGTTCGCGAGGACTCCGTTTATGGAAAAAGAATCTGTATCCTTGCAGAAGAACTCAAGGGAAGTATCCTCCCCAATACCCTGTATGAAGTAGAACTCAAACCCATGCACAAGGGTAAAAACGGGTACGTGGTGACTTCCGCCGTCCAAGTATTATCCGAGGTTACCATAGAGTCATTTATTGTTCCCAAGAAGGAATACCGCGTAGTCATCAATTTTGGTGGCAAGAAAAACTATAAGACCATATACTTCGACCCGCTTAAAGGCAAGACATCCTCCAGCCGCACCAAGGAGGGAGTATTGGAGATTCTCAACAAACGCAATGACATAGCCAACCTGAACGGTGTCATTTCAGACTTCCTCGACCGTGCCGACGAACTGATCCGCCAGATGCAGGAAGACGGCTATGACATCCGGTAATCCTCTTACCGGAGAGGCGTTTGTAATCAGAAGTGTATGAAGTCTATCATGTATAGAAGTAAATATTAAAAGATTATCTTTATTTGTTTGTAAATTCATTCATAGAACTGCCCATTTGTGAAAACCGGTAGTTCTCCCTTTCTTTACACCAGCCCTTAAAAAATAACTGTACCCCTATGGCAAGACTCAAAACCCACGAAGATAAGCGCGTTCCCGTCCCCGAAGACGAATATCTCCGGCTTATGGAGAACACTATGATATTGGAAGCCCTGAAAATAGCAGGTATTGAAGAACTGCCCATTTGGAAAGCCATGAGACGTATCCTCGATGACAAAAGGGTGAAGCTACATATACGCCCGGTTCGTAAGAATTAAACAAAGCAGCATAAAAAAGACCCCTGCCGTAATAGCAAGGGCCTATTAATGTAATTTTCAGTAGTTCCATGTTTCACAACATATCCGTACCTGGTTAAAAATTGACTGCAAGTGTTTCACAACAGTTTATAGCAGTCGGGATTTATATTTCGTGGGAAATATAAGGGATCTTCAGTTTCCCTTCGGCTTGTTTAACATCATATCCAATGCCTTTGAAGGAATAAACTTTATCTTGTTCCTGCCGGTAAAAACCATGTGTTTTCCACTGACAGGGTTATATCCGTTGTGAGGTATCGAATTCGTATAACGCAGCACGCCCAAATTGCTTAGTTTTATAGAACCTTGTCTTTCAAACTCTTCGAAAGCAACAGCCGTATACGCCGTCATTATTTTTTCAACCACCTCTCTCTTGTAGCCCGTTTTCAGACTGATGCTTTTAATTAATTCCTTTTGTGTCATAAGTAGCTGTAATGTATATCATTTATCTTCGATTAAAATTTATAGCTTGTCCCCACCATTACCCCGACGGTTCCCCGTACAGGTTCCTGTAAGTCCGCCCGGTAGCTTTTATCTTTGAAAATATTAATTCTCGGCTCCAGCCACAGCCCCACATGCTCCGACAGCCTGATCTGCCCCTGAAAGCCGATACGTCCGTTCAGTACAATCGGCTCGGATGCCTCTCCTCCGGGAAAATAGCTGCCTGCGCCTCCGATGAACAACAAGTCGAATATCCTGCTTTTCCGGTCCGAGAACAGCGTTGTCAGGTTACAGAGGTAATCCGCACACAAGTTCACGTTAAACTCCCGTTTGACACCTCCCAGATCGTTGTCCAGAAAAGCTGTGCTGCTTCCCGCCGAGATGCGGATGCCGTTAATGCGTGGCTTGCCGAACCATTTGCCCAGCGCAAATTCCGTATTGAACAGCATATTGCCCGTATTCCCCATTCCTGCCCCTATCGAAGCGAATCCGTTGCGCAACAAGCCCGACTGGCTGAATCCCGAAGGCTTGTAGGTGATGCCCAGCATCATGGAGGCAATCACGTCATAGCGTCTCCATGAAAAGTGGTTATCCACACGGTCGGGATACAACCCCAGTTGAGGCTCAATGAACAGGTTGAATGCCGGGGATATATTGAACTTCCCTTGCAAACCGCCGTGCAGCCCGTAGGAATGTATCGTCTCCATGCCTGTTTTCATAGTCGCCTGATAGCTGATACCTCCAATGGCTATCACCTCGAATACGCGCCGGGGGTTGTAGCGTGCTGCAAATGCGCTGATGTTAATCAGGTAATCCACGCTTCCCCCAACAAGATTGGTGTCGGTATTTCCCCGCCACATGCTGTAATCCACTCCGGCACGGAATCCGATGACGGGTGTCACCCAGTTGCCCACATAGAACGATGCTTTCGGACCATGGGCAGCAAATCCGCTTCCCATATCGAATAGCCGTACCATACCTGCACCCGCCGAAAAAAACAGATGCTCCGTTCCTTTTTTGGATTCAAACTTGTCGGCTCCCCTGCGTTTGGGTATCATATAGTCAGCCGCCTTGATATTCTCTTTTCGCTGGATAGTATCTTTCTTCTGCCGGTTCTGCGCCGCCACTCCCATGGGCAGCAGGCACAGCAAAAGCAGAACAGCTATCCGGCTACATCTTGTCTTATTCGGTTTTGCTTCCATCGTTTTCATTCTTCTTATCGTTATTTTGTTCCTCGACGTTTTCCTTTTTCCGTTTCCTTTCCGCCCGGCTGATAGCAGGCGCTTCGGTGACGTTGTCTGCCGTTCCTGCCTCTTCCGTTACCGGTTCCGGCACTTCCGCCTGTTTCTCTTTCCCGCCAGCCTTCTTTTTCTCTTTTTTCTCCTTCTTGGCTTTCACTTTTTTAGGTTTCTTCTCTTTGGCGGCTTTCTCCTCCACCTTTCCCGTTTCTATTGATACCGAATCCACCGGCTCGGAAGCGATAGTGTCAAGATCAACGGTTTCATTTCCTGCAATAGGAGCAGGCAGGGCAACTGTGTCGGTCACAACAATCGGAGTAAAGACACCGGTGGAATCTATAATTGCTTTCAACTCCACGCGTGTACTATCCGTGTCGGCTACCGGACTCTCCGGCACCTCTTTCCTTTCTTCCGGTTCCGCTTTCTTCGTCTTTTCCTTTTTCGCCTTCTTTTCCTTTTTGGGTTTCTTCACCTTCTCTTTTTTCGGCTTATCACCTATTTTAGTAGAAGTGATTCCTATCGACAGGGATGACTCCGCAGCCTCTCCCGTTGAAGCAGCTTCGTCGTTCTCCACAGGCTCCGGTTCCGGCTCCGCTTTCTTTTTCTCCTTCGCCAGTTTAACCTGTTCCGCCTTCTCCTTTTCCTCATCCTCCAGCTGTTGAAGCAAGTCCGTCACATCACCGTCTATGCGTGCCACATCTTTCAACTTCGGATCAGCGGCGAACGCCTTTTTCAGATTGGCGAAGGCATCCGTAATCTTGTCCAGCCTGTTAGCCGCCACCGCACGCAGATAGTAGGTCAGCGCCTCTTCCGGCAGCTCATCCGTCTTGTCAAAAGCCTCTTCATTCCGTTTCAGCGCAAGCAGCAGCACCACCTCGTTCGTACCCCCACGGGAGGCAAAGTGGTCGTATGCCGCCTGGAAGTTTCCGTTGTACGCTCCGGCAAGTGCCTTCACATCCGCCGTCACCGGGCTGTCCATTAGCATCGAAGCTACCGAGTCCGCACGTACATAGTCCTTTTCGCCCAGTAGAGCGATAATCTGGTTGCAAAGCAACTCTTCCGGTGCCCGTTCATTGATGAACGGTTCCAGCAAAGCCACATCCGCTTCCTTCCGGTCAATCAGTATCACCGCCAGTTCGTTTGCCATCAGCATGAATTTCGGGTACACCTCCAACGCCTGACGGCAGATTTTCTCCCTTTCGGCATCCGTCTTCGCATTCACATACATGCGCCAGAATTCATACTGCACCAAATCCTTGTAATTCTTCGCATACATCTGGCGGATTTCATCGTCATTGAGCAGTCTCATCACCGAATAGCTGAAACTGTATTCCACCCGTCGCAGTCGTTTCAGGTAATCATTAAAAATCACGTTGCGGAAGTTCGGCAGGCGGAGTATCTGCCTGTATTGTGCCGCCATATCGTTCGGATTACGTGCGATGGCATCCCTTATCCCTTCGGCGGAAAGCGAATCCTTTTCCATGAGCACCGCCACACTTTCCCATGCATCCACCCTTGCATCGAGGCTGATGCTGTCCTGCATTGCCAACACCGTACCCGGATTAAGGAACTTCAGGATAGTCTCCTTTGCCGTTGAGGCACGTTTCCATGCCAGTTTCAGGTTACTCTGATAAGGACCCTCCGGCGAGGATACGGCTGTAATGCTGAAGGCCATAAACTCCGAGTTCGGATCGTTGTCCACATGGGCGAGTTTCTCCCGCATCTTGTCCAGTTCCACCGCATTGTTCGGGTCCGAATCATCTATCCTGGCCGAACTGATAAGGAAGGTCAGGTTCACCTGCCCCTTGTCCCCACGAAGTTGCTTCTTCGGTCGTGGGATATACTTCTCGTCCGTCATCTTCTTCGCCCCGATATTGAAATCGAAGAACCGCATCGGATTGACGGTTCCCTTGGCGATGACCACCGTATCCCGGTAAGTCGCCTTGCGGTAATTCACCAGATACATGAATATGTCGCAGCGGCACTCGTCATCCGGATTATCCAGATACAGGGAATCCGCGTATGCAATCACCTCATTGCCGTCTATGCGCTTGCTTTTCTCGTAATAGGGATGCAGCGGGTCTTGTGACAGGTCGAATTCCAACATGCGTTCCAGCGCAATGGCATATTCCCTTCCCGTGACCACTGCCGGGCGGAACAACCTTTGTGTCCCCCGTGTGATATTCACCAGCGTCGGTTGCACGATCACGCGGCTGTTGGGTTTGAACATCTCCTTGGGAATCTTCACTTTCGGGTGGATAATATACTGGTTGCCTATTATCTCTATGTCGGTAGGTTCCGGTGCCAGCTTGTTGGTTATCCTTTTGGCTACCACCACCACTTCGTCCAGTTGCTGTGTATCGAAGGACATCACCACATTGATGCGTTGTTTCCCTTTCAGCTTCACCACCTTCGGTGCATACGTCAGTCCCGAAAGGTGCAGGCTGGTGGTCGGGTCCGCCATTATCTTGAAGTTACCGTCGTAGTCCGTAATTCCATATACATCACCATTCTCCGTCTTGTCCCTTATCACGATGGACATGGCAGGTTGCCCGTCATCATCCATCACCGTTCCCGTAATCTCCATTTTTGGATTCTGGCAGAATGAGGTCAGGGCGGCGAATAAACATGCCGTAGCCAATAGTATTCTTTTTATCGGTTTCATCTCGCTTTGATTTATTTGAGTACGTATACGAAAGAAATTCCCAGTTTTACAGGTGCCACTATCCACCCCGAATCATCAGGTGCCGGATGTGCCGTTCCCGGTCTATAGCGTGCCAGCCGGTAACGGATGGCGCCTACACCTGCATTCAGTTCGAAGTTCCACCGCCGTGAAAGTATCCAGTTGTAACCATAGGTCAGTCCGGCGGCATACGAGTCGCCGAAATACCCCCTCTCTTTGTACCCTACGTCATAAGTGGAATAAAAGGCGGTGATACCCACATAATGCTTGGTGAGCAAACTCACAAGCCAGTACCTGAACTCGGGTTGCAGCCGGATGTGTCTGAAATAAAAATCGGGTTTGTACCTGAAGGGAGTCGCCGTGCCGGACAGGTCGAGCGTAAGGCGGTTACTGACGGCAAACTCCACACTGAGATTGGGCGAAGCCGTCATCCAGTCCGTCAGGTTCGTTTTCAAGGCAACGCGCTGTGCTTGCGTGTTGTCGGGAAAGAATAATAATAGAGACAGTAAAAGCATCCCGGAAAAGAGATGCACCCGATGGTTCCCCGGAAAACAGGAAACATGCCGTTTGGTAAGTATGTCCATAAATCACGTCCGCTTGGAATAGCGTCCGTCATTTGCATATCATCGGCGGCAAAGATAAACAATCTTTTTATAAATTTTCTTTTTACTCTTGATTTTTCTTCGGGGGGCTGTTTCTTTCCTCTGCCAGGAGCATCAGCAAGTACGCCTTCAGGTTGGTTTTCTTGTCCAGTTTCATTTTTTTTCGTACACGCGAGCGGTTCGCCCTTACGCTTGACTCATTAATATAGAGCATCCGGCTGATTTCCGTGATGGATTTATCCTCCAGGATCAAACAGCAAAGCTGCACCTCTTGGTCGTAAAGGAAAATTTGTATTTCTCGCTGATTTGTCCTCAGCTCCTCACTGGCAAGTAACCTTTCGCCCTGACCACCAACCGGTCGCCGATGGCTTCCTGCATCTGACCGAACAGTTTCTCGGTCTGGATGCGTTGTGCGTGGGGTTTCTGTACGATATCAATGAGCAATTCCCACTGTTTTTTCGTTCAATCCCATCAACCGGCAAAGAGACTTTTTCTCCGAAAGCAGCTCTCTTTTTTTCAAGAATGTATCCCAGAGGAACATGCGGATATACGTAAGTAACACGGGCGGGGCTATGAATGCCAGGGAGAAGCTGGGAAAAACCTGAACCAGAAAGGCGGGGAAATGGATGGCGGAAACGGTGGCAAGAGCCGTGAGCGGTGTCAGGCAGAGGATATATATCAGGCTCTTTCGCAGGCTCATCGAAGCAAGCACACAAACAATGAACCCAATGAACAAATCGTGCGGAAGCATAAACCTGTTATACTCTATGACTACGGCGTAGTTGTAGAGTATGGAGACGGCAACATTGGCTTGCACTGCCCCCAGCAGAATGGCAAGAGCTGTGTGGACGGCAAGCTTCCCGTGAATATAGAGCAATAACACGGCGGCGTAAGTCAATAAGGATATCAAATTGGCCGTAAGTAACAGATATACTGCCGAAAACGCATAGGTCACCGAGTCGTAAACCATTCCGATGGAAAAACAGGTAAACGTGGAAGCAGCAATGCAAATCAGCGCTTTTTCCTCTGTATCTTTTGATTGCCCCAACCGGCGGGACAGGTATTTGTAACTATCGGGAAAATTCTTTTCGTAGTAATTGATAATGTTATGAAATTTCAGATTCAGCATGTTTTTGTTTTAAGTTTTTTAGATATAAATTTAATCATTGGACCATGTTCTTGGGAAAGTTTCCATTAGTTTAATATATAGTATTAAAATAGTCTTAATTTTGATATTAAAATTTATATAAATAATGTATTCGCCATACAGCCAGTCAGTTACTTTGTTTTTGTACATATTTATCCAAGCATAAAGGAGGATGACGGCGGTGCGGATGCGCGATTCTTTTGCATATCCCGATTATTATATCTAATTTTGCAGGGTGGAAACAATGTAGGGTTTCCGCACTATTTTTTTGAACTGAGCGTAAGTGTAATTATCCTATTCTGAAATCTCGACAATTTCAACCATTAGGAATAATAAACTGCTGAACGCCGGTGTCTCTGTCGTATATATCAACTATATATACCTCATGGGCGCAGGGCAAGTGTTTGTTATCTAATGGTGGGCAGTCGAGAGCCTCAGAATAATAACAATCCACTTGTTCTTGCGCTTTTTTTATGCACTATGGTGTCCTTTCGGAACAGGGGAAACCGGATAAAAAACAATTCTTGGTATATGGACTATTTTATAGTGAACAGAGCATCGAAATCTGCGTCGGCAGCTATCAAAACTGGAATGCAGCCTTTTGCAGCCTTATTGAATATCAGTCGTTTAGCCTCTTTTGCAGCCTTTTGCAACCTGCCAAAAAGTGAAAAAGCAGCCTTTTGCAGCCTATCATTTTCCCTCCGAAAGCTTGAACGTTGAAAATCTTCTGGGTAAATTTGCAAAAGATAATATAAAATTAACGGTGGTGGGGAAATGATACAATCCGGTTTGCAACAGCGGAGCGTGGATAGTTGTTTTACATTTGCAAAAATTAAAGTATTTACCTTTAAAAACAATTGTAAGATGACTTCTATTAAAGCCAGACTTAATTGTTCGCGGTTAGGTAAGGACGGATTGTACCCGCTCGTTATCCAGGTTATCCATAACCGGATTAAGCGGGAGATATACACTCCTTACCGACTGAAACGAACCGAATTCGATCCGCACACGGAGAGAGCCCTGACGGATTGGCGCAGCAAAACGCGCGCAACCGAAATCCGTGAAATAAACGAGTACCTTATATATATAAAGGAGGAACTTGAGAAAGTATGCCATTCCCTGGCCGGGCGGGGTGAGTTTACTTCTGCCGGTATTATTGCCGGTTACAAGGCACACAATGACATGAGTAACTTTTTTATTTATGCCGATTCCCGAATCAGGGAGTTGGTCAATGCCGGCAAGGATGGTACGGCTGCCAATTACCGCAGTGCCGTCAATGCTTTCGAGCATTTTGTCGGAAGCCGTGATTTATCCCTGAATGCGATCACGAAGAAAACCATAGAGGCGTTTATTGATTCCCGGGGAGTGCTGAAGAACAACCCCAATACGATTCACTTTTATGTAAAGCAACTCCGGGCTATATATAACAAGGCGGATGATGAAGGATATGTCCACGCAGTCTATAACCCGTTCCATAAAATCAGGCTGAAAGGCAGCAAGTCGCCCAAGCGTGCCATCTCTAAAAGCGAGGTCGGCAAGATAGCTGCCCTTGAACTGGAAGGGGAGCATGCGCACAAGGCATTGGCGCGGGACTTGTTCCTGTTCAGTATTTATACCCGTGGAATGTCGTTCGTAGACATGTGCTACCTACGCAAAGAAAACATCTCCGGGAATATGCTGGTATACAGGCGGCGCAAGACCGACCAACTGTTGCAGGTAAAGATCGAACCGCCCTTAAAAGCGCTGTTGCGCAAATACGGGGACAACAGTTCCCCCTATTTACTTCCCATGCTACGGAGTGACGACAGCTATAAAGGCTACCGTTATATCCAGCGGCGTTTGAACAAGCGTATCCGTGAACTTGGCGACAGGCTCGGGTTCGATTTCCCGCTTACTTTTTATGTGGCGCGCCATACGTGGGCTACGTTTGCACACGAAAAAGGTGTCCCGGTTTCGGTTATCAGTGAAAGCATGGGGCATACGTCGGAGAAGACGACGCACCTGTATCTGGCAAGCCTTAGCCATAAGGTGATTGATAAAGCTAATAAGACAGTGATTAATTACTGGACTTCTGCAAAGATTTAATAAGTAATGATTTATACACATTTGCAGTTAATGATATTTTATACTCTTTCTTTGGATAAAAGGGTATTTTCCATTACTTCCCTTCCTTTTTTATTCCGCACTTTATACAGATAAGTTCCTATTAATAAGGAAATACTGTGCAAAGATAAAGTGAATAAACTTCAAAAGCAAGCAAAACCTTTAAAATATTACAATATACATATATTTTGTGCTTTATAATCATATTATTTTCTATATTTTTTGCGACTTTTAAGCATGATTCTTCCATCCGGTAATATGTCGCTTTATTTCCGGTATTTTCAAGTCACCCAGTGTCCTTCCACTTTTCAACCCTCACCAATCTGCCATAAGGGCGTAACTGTTTCTGATATTTCTTAGTTTGTTAGCATCAGGCAGCTTTATCAGCCGTCAGGCACCAGCAGAAATAGTATGCGTAAACTATTGTAATTCAATAAAATAATCACCATCGGTAATATCTTATTATTTTAAAATCAACCTTTATCAGATACCTCAAAAGTGTTGTTTCTGAATTTGTTTCGGCAAATAAGGGAATTAACTTGCTATGAGCGAGCCAATTACACCAATGCCTTTCAATATAGTTTCTGAAAAAACGGTTATCAGAAACATTTCAGCTTACTCCTTTATTATAAGTTGTTAATAATCAAAGACTTATCGTCTAATTTTCAATTATACCCTTTTATCCAAAGAAAGAGTACATCTATTTAAAAAGGGAACCGCATAGATAAGCAAAAAAGCAGAGATTTAGAATTAGCCCTGCTTTAAGAATAAGATTAATGACAAACAAATTATTATAATGAAAAACAGGCTACTGACAGGTTTAATCGCGTTGCTCTCCTTATTTATATATGCAACGAAAGCCGATGCCCAACAATGGGCGGTAAACACCAACGGATTGTATTGGCTGGCGGCCACCCCTAACCTTGGATTTGAATTCGGCTTCCATAAGAATATGAGTGTCGCTATCAGTGGCAATTACAATCCTTTTACTTTCAAGGACAACCGCAAGATGAAGCACTGGCTGGTTCAGCCGGAATACCGTTACTGGCTGAGCGAATCGTTCAAAGGCCACTTCTTCGGCATCCACGGCATGGCGGGCAGCTACAACTTCGGCAACCTCCCTTTCGGTTCCATGAAGGACTACCGCTACGAGGGCAACCTTTACGGCGGCGGCTTCACCTACGGTTACCAGTGGATTGTGAGCAACCGGGTGAATATCGGCGCCGAGATCGGTCTGGGCTACCTGTATATGGATTACAATAAATTCTATTGCCAGACCTGCGGCGAGCGCATCGACCACTACCGGAGCAATTACTTCGGCCCAACGAAAGTCGCCGTGAGCATCATCTACCTGCTTAAATAAAAACAGCCCATGAAGAGTTTCTATTTTATATTATTGTTTTTTCTGATGCTGGCAGACCTGTCTTTGCAAGCCAAAGACAAGCCTTTCCAGCTTATCCGCGCCCTGCTTTACCGCATGGAGCGGGCGGACTCGTGCATGGTGCTGGATATGAACGTGAACCTGCGGGGCGTTAAGCTCGCCCCGGACTGCACGGTATATCTTATCCCGCGGATTTTCTCCGCCTCGGATTCTTTAGATTTGCCTCCGGTGATGCTGAACGGTCCGCAAAGCGACCTGATGTATCGCCGCCGCAAGGCGCTCGGCAAGTTCATCGAGCCTACCCCTTACGAGCCGTATGCCGTGCTTCGTGAAGGCGACCACGAACTGCCGGTCGTTAATTACCGCAAGGACGACATCGACTGGCAACCGTGGATGGACGGTGCCGATATTAAAATATTATATAGGAGCTATAACGCCGACGACCGCCTCGTTCCCATCCGTGCTGAATTTGAGCGCATCCCGCCGGTGATTGTGGAGAAAATCATCCACGACACTATTATCATCCACGATACGCTGCGCATCGAGCGCACCGTAGACCGCCCCATGTATGTGCAGGCACCCGCTCCCGTAGTGGAGAAGCAGAAAGAAACCGTCATCGAACATGCCGGCTACCGTGCCGACATCTACTTTCCGGTGGGCGGTATGAAGATATTGCCCGAACATGAACTCAACCGTGAGGCATGGCACGCTTTCGTGAGCGAGATCGACTCGTTGAGCGCCAACTCCGGCAACACCGTTCTGGGTATCACCGTCACCGGCTATTCCTCGCCCGAAGGCAGCTATCAGAGCAACGATGTGATCGCCAAGCGGCGCGCGCTTGCCCTGAAATCGTTCCTCGAAACGAAGTACAACTCCACTCAGGTAGAGATCCGTACCGAATGGGTGGCCGAAGACTGGGACCGCCTGGCAGAAGTGGTTCGTGCTTCCGATATGGACGATCGAGATAAGATATTGGACATTATCGAGAATGTGGACGTTTTCAAGGGACGCGAGAATCGCCTCAAATCCCTTTCGGGCGGCAAGTCGTGGGCGTACATGCTCAAAGAATATTTTCCGAAACTTCGTTGCGCTTCCTGCCGCATCGGCTACTTGAAACGCATTGAAAAATAAAGGAGGCAACCCATGAAAATAGATAGTCTACATATAAGTACAAACCTGAAAATCATCTCAATGATTCTGATTTTCCCCCTGCTGGCATCCTCCTGCCTGAGGGAAGAGGCGGACAACCATCCGAAGGTGCCCAACCGCACCCTCCTTTTCTATATGGCAGGCGATGGCAGCACCGAGGGGGAAATACAGGAGAAGACGGATGCTCTGGCAGCCGCATGGAATGTGCCGGAAGGCAACCGGCTGCTTGTTTACCAGAACCGTGGCAAGGACTACACTCCCCGGCTGCTGGAAATAGGCAAAGGCAAGGCGGACGTACTGGAGGACTACACCGACCGCAAAACGACATTCGGCCAAGACCTGAGCCGTGCCATCAACGATATGGTCAGGTTTTGCCCCGGCTCCGACTACGGGCTGATCGTGTTCTCACACTCCAACGGCTGGCTGCCTTCGGGCAACTACGGAGGCGGTGCCGGTACACGGACGGTTGCCACCGATGGCAGCATGGATTTCGAACTCCGCGATTTTGCGCATACCATCCCCGACGGGCAGTTCCGCTTCATCATCTTCGAAAGCTGCCAGATGGCGGGCATCGAAGTGGCGTATGAACTGAGAAGCAAAACCGGGCTCATCCTGGCTTCGAGCGCCGAAATCGTGTCGCCCGGGTTCACCCCCGTCTATGGCAGGATGCTGGAGCGGCTCTACAAGGAAACCCCGGAGCTCACCGAGTTCGCCAACGACTATTACGAATATTGCAACAAGCAGACGGGCGACCTGCGCTCCGCCACGGTTAGCGTCATCAGCACGGCGGGCGTTGCCCCGTTCCGGGAATTCATCTCGCGGGTGGAGGAGGAGAACGTGGAACACTGGGAGTGGGTGGAACGCGACAAGATACAGCATTTCGACCGGCGCAAGGCCGACCACCTGTTCTACGACCTGGAAAGCTACATCCGCTCCATCGGGACGCAGCAGGACATCAACCGGCTTGCCGGGCTGCTGGCTGGGGCGGTGCTTTACAAGGCGGCTACGGAGTCGTTCATGCCGGGCACGCCTTACGGCTTCGAGGTCGGGGAGCATTGCGGTCTGACGATTTACATCCCTTCCACCAAATATCCGTACCTGAACGAGCAACGCAAATTGCTGCTCCTGTTCTCGGAGCATCAGGAGTAAGAAGGCGGCTATAAATAATAAGGTAAGAACGCGGTAACAGGGAAGAAGAGAAATAAAGAGATGAGAATAGAGAAAGAAAACAAAAAAGAAATAAGGTAAACAACAAAATAAAAAAAGCGATGAGTGAAATTTTATGGACACTGATTCTTGCAGCCGTTTTGATGGCGGGCTGTTGCTACCTCACTTTCAAGGCAATCGACTGGCTGGTGTCACTGGCCGTCTTCTGCCATTCTTTCTGCCGCTCACAATTGGTTTTCGATGATTATGAAGCCGAAATCTTCCGGTTGGAAGCAGAAGGAAACACCGGGGAGTTGCACAGGGAACAGGCAGCCTTCGAAGCCGAACAGGCGAAATATTACCGGCAGGCGAAACTATGTCCGGTAAAATATGCCTTTTGCCGGTTGCTCTTCCACGAGAGCCGTTTCATCCGCAAATACAGGCAAATGGCTTAGAAGCAATTTTTCAGTAAAATATGAAATATAGTTTTGAAATTAATTAAATGGAAACAAGAAGTTAAACGAAACAATGAAAACAAGAAACAGACAGTAAAAGAAAAAGAGTACAGAATCGGTAGGACTGCGGGATGGAATTTCTGCCCCATCCACATGCCCGCACCGAAAGCCGACAACGGACAGAACGAAAGGCAGAACATTAATCATATCTAAATTCATAACAAATGAAAGTTTACAAATTATTTACTTTAGCGCTGGCTGCCCTCGCATTTGCAGCTTGTAGCGACGACGAGGTGATCAATCCTCAAAATCAAGGTCTTAACGAGGACGAGAACTGGCAAGCCGATGTGGAAGGCCTTACCATTAATTTTGCCACACTGGCAACAGGCCCCAATACCCGTGCTTATTCGGGTGAAACCGAATCCAAGGGAACGGAAGCGGTTATTTACGACGCCTACGTATTTGCCAAAGAAGCCAACCCGAAACACGACAACGGACTGACCGGCGACTGGACAGTGATTAAGTGTAAGGTGAATAACGACGGTGTTGTGGAAGGAGAATCAAAGGTGGATAACCCCGACAAGACCGTGACACTTAAAAACGTGGCTACGTTCCACGGTGTTCGTCAGGGCGACTATGTGTATGTGATCGCCAATGATCCCAACATGACGCTGGATATTGCCGAAGGCCTTGCACATCAGGGACAAAGTTCCGAGAAGAATATCAAAGCCTATACTTCCATGCTATCCAAGGAATATCTGGGCGGACTGGCTTTCGGTAAAACGCAGACTGATCCTACCGGTAAATTCGTGATGGCAGGTTTGGCACAGATCCCTGTAGCCCCCACGCTCCCGAGTAACGGTACAATTGAAGTGGAAGTAGGCCTCGACCGCGAGTTGTCAAAGGTGAACTTCAAAGCCAATACGAGCTCTACACCTTCCGACGAAGCTTACAAGGTGGTTGAATTCCAGGAAGGCGACGGTATCACCGTATTGCGTATCGCCCCAACAACCAGCATGTTTACCGAACGCGACGCCGATTTCTATGTTCCCAGCCCTTCTTGCGTAGAAAACTGGCCTATCAACGACCACTCGTTTGCTGATAACCTGGGATTCAGTAAGTTCTGCGACCAGACCATTCCGGGTTCGGTAATGTTCGACGGTGGAGCTGCGACAGACCTGGTTTGGAACGACGTTACCATCCCTGCCAACTTCAACACAACCAATCCTGCGGGTGGCATTGAAGAATACCGTTTTTCATGGGTATTGCCGGCAGCAAAAGGCGCAGCCGATGAATCAGGCACGATAGAATACGGATCGAAAACAGGCAACATGCTGTATGGTTCCAATAAAGTCATCAATGCTCCTGTATTCTATACATCGCCCAACTACAGCAAAAACACCAACGCTGTGACTGCTGTCTGTACACAAGCTACTTACATTGGTAGAGACGTGTTCCAGAATAGCGGACTGAACGCTGCTGTAGCACAAGCTTTGGCATGCACCACTGAGAAGATTACATTTACAGCCGGTAGCGACAATGTTGAAATTGATAACCCGCTTTGGGTAAAGGATGCGACAAAGACCGCTTCATTTGTTAAATCTATCAAGACCATTCTCGGTATAACCGATGATAAAGTTGCCGGAAAAGGTTTGGGCTTGCAATACAGAAACAAGGCTACCGATACTGAAGCCTCAGATGCTTTTGAAGCAATCTTAACTAAATATGGTTTGACTGCTGCTACAACATATGATTTGCCGAAATCCGATGGTACCGATATTGAAACTGTAGCATTAGACCGTACTCATTATGAGAATATGATGGATAAATTCTATACCGCAGTGATCCTTCAGTTCCGATTGGCAAACGATGTACAGGTAGATGGCGATATGGATACCGAATTGGGTAACAAAGTGCCCAACGGCAAAAAGGCTTATTTCTATGATCCTGTATCTCAAGCCGACGAGTACAACAAAGAACTGTTGCCTACAGACTACTTGTTGCTGGGTACTACCCCTGTAGATTACCAACTGAAAGACAAGGATGGTAAAGACTTGACAGCCAAAACCCCGTCTACTCCTATCTTCTGCATCTACGACCAAAGCGCCACTGCTGTAGCTGATGTGAAAGCTACATCTACAGACTTTACCACCGGTAAAACTGCCCGTCTTACTTATTTCTCAACCGACGACGCTTTCAAATACTTCACCAACATGAAGTTGTATTACCGTGCGGACATTGCCGACTATGTAGACAACGTATCCAACAAGATGACAGAACGCAACATGCATTACCAGACCGTGGGTACTATCCAGTCACTGGGTGCACGCACCATCCACGATGCCGTTTACTCTGACGAGAACACCATGAAGGTAGATGTGAAGGTTAACAACTGGAAGCTGTCTATCAATCAGATTCCTATGTAATCAAGAGAAAACGTAATGGAAAGACATCATTCCACGATGTATAACCGGCTTTTGTTTTAGGCAGAAGCTTCTACAGACCGGGGAGGTAGGCGCCCGTCTACGCCGGAGCTCCGCTCCCCGGTTTTCTTTAAAAACAACCGAAAATGAAGAAACTGATTCTGATATTGATTTCCGCACTGCTCGTGCTTCCCACGTCCTGCGTCAAGGACGACCTGGATGCCTGTGCCGGGCTGCTTCACCTGTACTTCAGCTACATCTACCGGGAGACCAACGAATTCTACTCCACGGTAAATACGGACGTGCACGTCAATTACTACTACAAAGAGAGCGGGGAAAAATATCGGGAAACCACCGTCGAGCGTGCGAGCATCGACATCAACACTCCCTACCTGTGGGAGAAAACACTGCAAGACCGCGACTCCGTCATTTTGGTATCGTGGACACACGATGAGCGTGTGGATTATGTGGAACCGTCCGGCACCCCGAAGGGCGAGGGCTATGTCCATCTGAAAGAAATTACCGAAGGCAGCGGAATCTGCCTGCCCGTAGACGATTTGCTCTACGGCACCGTCTCTTTCGACGCCGGCATGCGCACGCAGCGCAACGACGTCACCATCCCGTTTGTACGCGCCGTGTGCCGCGTGCGCATCACCATGATTCCCGAAACGGTGCAGGACGGCAGCGGAGACATCACCGTGAACGGTGGAAGCGGCACCCGTGCCGACGGCGGAACCGGCAGCGTCGTCATCCCCCATGCCGACGACTATACCTTCCACCTGGAAGGAACCCGCAACAAGATCGATTACAACAACATAACTTCGGGCGAGGCAATCACCCTTGCCCCGAAGGCCTATTACGACGAAAAGACCGGTAACGTCACCACGAACTGGTTCGGCGCCTTCTCTTCACTGGAAGAGTACCTCAACGTGAACGTGTTCATCAAGAAAGACCAGGTCGCCAAATTCGACTGCGCACCCATACAACTCGCTTCCACACCGGGCGATTATATCGACCTGGTGATCGACGGACGGTACACCCGCCCCGTGCTGAGTGTGAAAGTGAACGGATGGAGACTCGCCAAGGTGGAGAGCAGCATGTAAGAAACAAGAAAACGGAGAGCAATATAATGGTAAGAACAATGAAGCACATCAAGACATATTTTCTGGCGGCACTCCTCACCGGAGCGGCGATTTCGTGCATGGACGATACGTTGCAGTATTCCGAGTACCACCCGGGTCCCGACTGCGGAGTGCAGGATGGCGACAAGGACATGCGCCTGAAGGTGAGCGTGCCCCGTACCTATGGCAAGACCGGCACGGGCAGCCTTTCGCGTGAGGAACGCATCGACACGCTCGACGTGCTGGTGTTCGCCCCCGGCCCCGACGGCAAGATGTACCTGCGCGCCTCCGCCACCGGCTCCGAGGTGAAGAACGACGAAGGCAACGTCGTTGCCAACGTGTTCGAAGTGGTGATGCCGCTGGGCAGGAATATGGATGTGCACGTATTCGCCAATTCGCACCGCGAGCTGATGCGCTCGGGCGCCTTCGGCAACATCGGCAAGGAGATGCAGACCGTGCTGGGCATGGTGGCGCATAGCCGCAAATACGACCTGCAAAAAGACGACCAGTTGCTGCCCATGCACGGCTCGGTCACCGGCGTCACGGTGGATAAGGACAGCAAAGACGTGCTGCCCGTGAGCGTGCTGCGCTCCGTGGCAAAGGTGAGCGTGATGCTCAACGGTAAGATGGACGCCGGCAACGACTGGCTGACAGGCGGCGAACTCGACGAAAAAGAGTTCGAACTGCGAGAGCTCTACGCTTTCTACCCCGCCGACAGCGGACGGGTGGCAACGGCGGACACCACCGTGTTCTATACCGTGATACCCGACTCGGGCAATGTGCGCACCGCCACGCTGCCCGCCAAGCTCAAAGCCGGCAACCGCCCCGATACGCTTTCTATCATCAAAACAAGCAAAGTCACCGAGATAGAGAGCATCTACCTCTACGAGAATATCCCGTGGACCAAAGACGGCTACGACTATGCCACCACCCGCATGGTGGTGGGCGGCATCTATACCGACCCGCGTACACATAAGGTAGACACCAATGCCGACGGCACGTCCCGGGTGAGCTATTACCGCATCAACTTTCAGAATGTATACGATACCGCCACACCGGTGCAATATCCCGTGTTGCGTAACCACCATTACGTGTTCAACATCACCTCCGTGGCCGCCCCGGGCTACGACACCCCGCGGCAAGCCGCCGAGGGCAAGCCCATCAACATCAACGTGACGGTGATCGACTGGAAAAACGAAATCAACAACGTGGAGTACGACGGACAGAGCTATTTCGACCTCTCGGAGCGCATCATCCGCCTGCCCCGCAACGCCGGGAGCGAACGGAGCATCGAGGTGGAGAGCAACGTGGACGAAGCCCTTTGGGGCATGTACTTCAAGGACACGCACAACGGAGCGACCACACCACAGACTTGGTATAAGGATAAGCTGGGCACCGACAGCGTGGCGCCCACGTTGGAGACTGTCTTGAAGAACAGCCGCTACGAGGTGACCAAGAGCGGAACCAAGATCACCGTCAAGGCGCTCAAGGCCTACAAAGACCTGCCTGCCGCCCCGACTACCGAAACCCGCGACGATGTGCTGATTATCAAGGTGAAGAACCTCTACATCAGCCTTATTATCACGCAGGTGGACAAGTCGCCCGACGACTGGGGAGGCGGCGGAAGCGGCAGCTCCGAAGTGGGCGGCAAAGGCGAAGAAGGCAACGTGGACGGAGTGACGGAGAACGACAGGGAGAATGGCAACGGAGAGAGCGGCACGCCCGACACCGAAGTCAAGTTCGACAATAAGACGACAAAGTAATAAAAACAACATATCGCATGAAGAAATTAAGGAACATAAAATATTGGACGTACGGTGTATTTTGTTGCGCCGTGCTGCTCTCCTGTTCGGAAAACCTGTCGGATGCGGTGAGCGCGAAAGAGGCGGGCGGTGAGCCGGAGACTTTTACGGTGAACTATATCCTGCCCGACACAGAGACGGGAAACGACCGCATTTATCCCGATGCCGGCAGCACTTCCCTGACACGCGCTTTGGTGGTACCCATTGCCAACGAGCAGGAGAGCAAGGTGAGCAACGTGGCGCTCCTGTTCTTCGAGCGGGACGATTATGGTAACGGGTTGTTCGTGGGCAGATGCGACGGAACGGTGGAAAGCGACCATCTTGCCAAAAGCGGCAAAGTGACCGTTACGCTTGGCGATCCCGTAAAGGCAGACACCGGTTACAACGTGCTCGCCATCGCCAACGCCGACAGCTATTTCAGTTCCGGCAGTTACCTAGCGGACTATTGCAAAGATAAAACGGAAAACCGTGTGCGGTTGCTGCTCACAGCCATCATGCCCCATACTCCGAAATATGTATGCGAGTTTCCGGACGCAGGACTGCCAATGAGCGGCACTGCCGTGAAAGAGGCAGGCAAGGACATGACCGTGAGCCTTTTGCGTGCCGTTGCGCGCATCGACGTGAAAGTAGCGGATGAGAAGAAAAATGACATCATCCTGACCGAAGCTACCCTGCGTAATGTATCGTCGCGCATCCCGGTATTCAATGACCCGAAGGATGCCGACGCCCTGATGCTTGCATCCGCCGGGCCCTATATAAAAGCGGTTCACGATACCGTGATCCGCGGCGGATTGTACCTGCCCGAGGTGTTCCGCACCGGGTTTGCCGACGATGTGGCGCTGCGCAACCGGCAGGCAGCCTGCCTGCTGGTGAACTGCCATAACAAAGATTATACGGGCAACCGTACCTGGTACAGGATAGATATCGACATCGACGATGAAGGCGTGCAATACCTCCGGCGCAACAATGCCTATACGGTGGAGATCAGCCGCATCCGCAGCCTGGGCGCCGAGACGCCCGACGAAGCGTACAATGGCGACGCCACGCTGATAAAGGCGGTCACCATCCCCACGGAATGGAAAACTCCCGAAGGAATGGACAAACCACCGGTGGTGGATATACAGTGAGAAAAAACAGCATGAAAGATAAAACCAAAAAAACGGAACGAAGAATGAAAACGGAAAGACAGACATTAGCTCATATACCTGCGGGCGGAAAGAGGAATCTCTTTTGCACAGGCATTCTATCTGCCGTCCTTCTTCTGGGAGGATGCTCGCAGGGCGATACGCTTGTCCCTGTGGAAGCTACGCTGTACATCGGCAACACGGCATTGGGAGTGGAAACATCCGTAACCCGTGCCGGAGGACCGAAAGAACTGACCAATGCCACAGACGCCATCGGGGTATTCCTGAAAGGGGACGCTAATTATACAGCTTTCTCTAACACCAAATATACCTACGGCACACCCTACTGGGAGTCGGAAAGCGGGTTGCAACTGGTTCTGGGGAAGAAAACGGCGGAACTGACCGCCTATTATCCCTATACGGAAAGCGGCTCGGCATCCGTCACGCTGACCAGCCGGGCATACGCTGCCGACAAGGAGTTTTATTACCTCCCGTTCAAAGCGTCCTACATGACCTCTTCCGTCACCCTGAACCTGCGCCGCGCCTATAGCCTGCTGCGGTTCAGCTTCACCAAAGGAGAGAAAGACCAGCCCAAGACGGGCGACGCCGCTTACGGAGGTCCGGCAAACATAACCGAATTCAAATTCAAGGCAACGATCCGCGAAAGCGGAACACTCGATTTGTTCAACGGAACGGTGAGCGGCAGTGTGGCACAGAAGGAGTTTACCATCAGCGAGGCTTTCACCCCCGGCAGCAGCACGGCGCCCGTCACCAAAGATTACCTGATTGTGCCGGCATCCTTCTCGGGTTATCTTGAGTTTTCTGCTGTAGTCGATACGAAAGAGATGAAAGGAAAAATAAGTGCCGCGGACCTTTGCGGGACCACCAACACGGCATTTGTGGAAGGCACGATGTACGAGATCAAGGTGTACGTGCGCCCCACGGAACTGGAAGTGCAGACAATGAAAGTAAAAGACTGGGAGGTGACCGACCTTCCGGACGATTTGGAAAATAAATAAGCGAGACGATGAAAAACCAAAAAAGATACTACCGGATGTTTCCGTGGCTGACAGCTTGCTGCATGGCTGCCCTCTTGTGTGGGTGCGGCGAAGACAATGCCGCCGATGCAGGAATGGCAGGCACCGGAAACGGGCAACAGCAAACCGCAGCACGTGTGCCGTTGAGCCTGCGAACCGTACGCACGCAGACAGGCGGCACGGTGGGGAGTGGCGTGACACGCGCCGGCGCCTCTTCGACAACCGATTTAAGCACAACTACTTCCGTGGGCTTCTTTATGCAGGACCCCTCCACACCCGCCATTGTGCTTTATGCCAACCGCAAAGGCACTTTCGACACCGGGGACGGGCACTGGAAACCCGTTTCCGACCAGATGATCTGGGTGGACAACCGTACTTCCACCCTGGCAGCTTACGCACCCTACAACTCCGCCACTTCATACAGCAGCCGGCAATTGCCGCTCACCTCCGCCCTCTATGCGGCGGACGGGAGCAACGACCTGCTTGCCGCCCGGTTCACTGCCACCAACGCGAGTATCGCAGCCGGACTGGACGTTACCCTGTCCCACGTATATACCCGCCTTGTATTCACCTTCGTGAAAAACAGCGGCTATACCAGTGAACTCAAACTGAACAAACTGGAACTGAGCGGGAAAGACATCTTCTCGGCGGGCAGTTACGACCTGTTTTCCGAAACGTATGCCCCGGGCACCGGCGAGCCGAAAAAGATAACCGCCACGGTAGATCTGACGGTTCCCGCCACAACCTTACCACTGCCCGCCACGGCAAAGGCCGACGTGCTGCTTATACCGGTCAACAAGACCTTTACGGAGGATGCCTTGCTCGAAGTGTATAGCACCGACGGCAAACACATGAAAGTGGCAATCCCCAAAAGCACGTTTACGGCGTTGCAACCGTTTGCCCCCGGCAAGCAGTACAACTTCACCGTGAAGCTGTCGCCTGCCGAGATGACGATCACCAAAGTGGAAGTCAACGACTGGGAGAACGGGGGCAGCGTGTCGGAGGAAGTCAAGTTCGATTCCTGAAAGGGAGGGAAGACAGGATAGAAGAACAAAAGAACAGATAAAGAAAGAGAGATAGAGTGAGATAAAGATAAAGAGATAAAAGACAGATAAAAACTAAAAAGGAAAGGAGACTGATCCATGAGAACAAAGATTTTATTACCGTCGATATATGCCCTGTGCTTGTGCCTGCTTTGCGGTTGCAATTCGGGTGAAGAGCCGGGTGTGCCCGGTGAAGGCGTAGCCCACCTGGCACCGCTCATTGTCAACGGTGCTATGGAGGGCGAGGCGGAACCCGTGACACGTGCCGCCACCACCATTACTTCCGGCAGTATCGGCGTGTTTCTGGCAGATGCGGCGAGCGGCAACTACGAGCCCCGCGCCAATGCCTGCTACACGTACAACACCACCGAAGGCAAGTGGGCATCGGACGACGCCTTGTTTTTCAGCGAGGCCGATGCCAATGTATGCGCCTACTATCCATACGATGCCGACCGGACAGATAGCCATGCCATCAAGCTGACCACACAGAAGTATGACGCGGCAAAAGACCTCTCTTTCGCCGTCAACAGCACGATGAACGCTACGAGCAACTCCGTGACATTCAACATGAACCATGCCTACGCCCTGATGGAGATCAACCTCAAACGGGAGAATATCAAAGACGACATCAGCTTTGAGAAGATCGACATCGTGGCTACCGGGCTCAACGCATCCAATACGGTAGACATTACCAACGACACATACAGTACGCCCACCGCCTGCCCCGACGGAAAGTTCACCTACCGGGATGATGCCGCGATCAGCCTTCCCAAGAATACCAACGCCGTGCAGTGCAAAGTGCTGCTGGTGCCTACCGGCACGCTTACGGGCGGAACGAAGTTCTCCTTTACGCTGGATGATGCGGAAAGCACCACGATGAGCGTCACGATCACTTCACTCACCCAGTACGAGAAGAAGAAGAAGTACATCGTCAACCTGACGGTGAACGGTACGGAGGTAGTGACGCAGTCGGTGACGGTAAAGCCATGGACCGAAGTATCGGTGGGCACGGCCGACGCGCCCGTGGATGTAGTGTGTTGAGCATTCCACAACCGGGTTCCGACGCAACAAAAATGAATCAATAGGAAATAAATAGATAAAAACAGAGAAAGAAATGAATGCAAGAACACTTCAAAAACCGACCTTGTGCACGCTGTTTTGCGGCATTGCCCTGCTCTTTGCCGCTTGCGGCGGCGAGCAGGACAACCCGGCTTATCCGCCGGCAGGCGAACCCGTTGCCCTAAGCATCGGCAGTGCCCGGCTGACGGCTACCGCCGACACCCGTGGCAGTGACAGCAGTGCTCCCGGTACCCGTGCCGGCGGCACCGTTATCAATACGGACGGCGCCAAGCTCCGCCTGTTCCGCACGGCGGGCGCAGGCGGCTACGATCCCATGTACGACGTGGCATGTACGTATAGCACCGCCAACGGCGGTAAATGGACATCCGAACACCCCATCTACATGGACAGCCGCACGGCTGCCGTGTATGCGTGCTACGACCCGCATAACGTAGTCAGCTTCGGCACCAACAGCACCACCACCTCCTCGACGATCAGTTTCGGCGATTACACCGACAACGATATGTGGTACTTCGACAATACGCACACCGCGGTGAACTGCACGAATGCCGAGCCGGACTTCACGCTGCAATGCGCTTATTCGCGGCTGGCGTTCCACATTGCACGCGATGCCGAGTACCCTACTGTCTGTAAAGTGAGCAACATCCGCCTGCAACCCACTACAGGCACGTTTACCAATGGCGCCAAGGTGGACCTCAGCACCGGTAAGTTGACGGGAGGCACTGCCCTGGCAGCGTACAACAAAGACACGAAATCGTTGTCCATGTACACCACGGGCATCCCCTCTGCTACCCCCGACGAGAGTGTGGAGCTGATGATCCCCGCCCAGGACCTGCCCACATCGGCACAGCTGAAAATCACCCTGAACGTGAACGAAGTAGACCACTCCGCTACGCTTACCACGGCGCAGCTCGCCAAGTTCGAGGGTAGCGTGCGCTACACCGTGTACCTGAGCATCAAGCCTAAGGGACTGGCAGTGGAGTCGGTGACCTTGAAAGCCTGGACGGAAGCCACCACCACATTAGGTCCTTCATTCGACTAAAACCCATAATACCGATAGAAATGAAAAAGATATGTAACACCCTTCCTCTCTTGCTGCTTGCCGCCTGCGTTGCGGGCTTCGCGGGTTGTGCGGGCGAGGAGATACCGGGAGCGGCGGCAGCGCCCCGACCCGTGGAAGGCACCGTCCCCCTGGGGGTGGAAGCATCCACCCTGCCCGAGGCAGCCACATCCGCCGTCCCTGTCACGCGTGCCGGCGTATCGGCGCTCAGCTCGGGCAGCATCGGCATCTTCCTTAGCGGAACCGGATATACCGCCATTAACAACCGGCGGTACGACTATGACACTCCCACATGGACGCCCAACGGCGGCATCACGAACACCATTTACCTGGGCGGCCCTGTAGCTAAGGTCTGCGCCTATTATCCGTGGACTACCGGATACGACACCTCTACTGCCATCCCCCTCACATCGCAGGATTATGCCGCAGCTAAGGACCTTTCGTATGCCGTGAACCGTGAAGTGAAAGGCAATGCCACGGGGTGTAAAACCACCTTTGCCCTGACCCATGCCTATGCCCTTGCCACCATTCAGCTGAAGCGCGACAATTACAGCGGCACCTGTAAGGTGACCAAGCTCGAACTGAAGAACCTGCTGCCGTCGGCTACCATCGACATTACCACGGATACGGCATCGACTATTGCCGGCGTTTCCGGCAACGCCACGATCAGCCGGACGGTAGATATCACCGTGCCCGCAGCGGGTGTTGCCACCACCCAACCGAAATACCTGCTCGTGCCCTGCACCCCGGCAGGTGGCGGGATGGTGCTGGCTCTCACGGTAGACGGCAAGCCGATGACGCTCACCGTGCCCGCCGCCACCTACACGCCCGTGGCGGGAGTGAGCAACACCATCACCATAGGCATCAAGGGCACCGCCCTGAAAGTCAGTTCCGTCACTACCACCGACTGGGCTACGGGCGAGATCGGCGGCATAGATTCCAAATTCGATTAATCCATATAGATAGATGTATAAACCTGCAAATAAAAACAGCGTAAGAATGAAAAAGCTATATTACACAATGAACTGCCTGCTGGCGGCGGCCCTGCTTGCCGGCTGCTCCGGCAGCGAATGGCCGGAGGCAGGACAACCTCCCCACACGGCGGAAGCCAACGTGCCACTCGGCATCGAGGGCGTGGCGGTGAATGCCGAAGTAACGGTAACCCGTGCCACAACGAATGTAACGACAGGCAGCATCGGCATCTTCCTTAGCGGAAGCGCCACCGCCGCCGGAACCCAAAACGGATATGCCGAGATCACCAACCGGCAGTACAACTATGCCACCCCCACGTGGACGCCCAACGGCGGAGCCGGTAATACCATTTACCTGGGCGGAACCGATGCATACGTATGCGCCTATCACCCATGGACAAACGGACTCAACAACCGGCTGGCCATCCCCCTCACATCGCAGGTATATGCCGCTGCAAAGGATATCTCGTATGCCAAGAACCGCACGTTGAACGGCGCGTCCACAGCCTGCACCACCACCTTTGCCATGACGCGCGCTTACGCCCGGATAGGCTTCAAGTTTCAGCGCAGCAACTATCCCGGCACCGGCACCATCTCCAAGCTGGTGATAAAGAACCTCCTGCCGACTGCCAACCTCAACCTGACCACCGGAGCTTATAGCACCGCCGCAGGAACAAACGCGGCCACCCTGACCGTGAGCAAAAGTGTCACCCTGCCCGCTTCCGGAACGGTGGACTGGAGCGAAAACTACCTTCTCGTACCTTGCACACCCTATAATACGGGTATGACTATCGTTCTCACGGTGGACGGCAAAGATATGACTACCACTGTGCCTACGGCAACCTACAAACCCATAGCCGGCGAATACAAGACCTTGACGCTGACCATCAAAGGTACCGGACTGAATGTAGGCACCGTGTCTACCACCGACTGGGTGACCGGCACCGGCAACGTCGATTTTGATATTTAGATCCATCTTCCCCTACGTATAATTCAAAAAAAATAAAGAACAGATATGAAACAGAAAACCAATAGATTTACCTGCCTGCTGGCAGTGATTCTCCTTGCCGGATGTTCGGGCAGCGAACTTCCCGAAGGGTTGCAACCCGCCGGCCCGTCGGAAGCCGACATACCCCTCAACGTGACAGTGGCATCGCTCGAAGCGGAAGTGGAAAGCGCGCCCGGCACCCGTGCCGCAACGAATCTGGGAAGCGGCACCAGCATTGGCATCTTCCGCGACAATACCAACGGATACACGGCAGCCGGCAATATCCGGTACAACTATGGCAGTCCGAAATGGGCGCCGCAAACCGCATCCGAAACCATTTATCTGGGATTGCTGCCGGTCAACGTGTGCGCTTACCATCCGTGGAGCAGCGGAAAAACGACTGCCATTGCCCTGACGTCGGGCGTATACGCCACCACCAACGACCTGTCGTATGCAACAAACCTGAGCGTGGACGGGCGGACGAATAAAACCACCGCCCTGACCTTTGCCATGAAGCGTGCCTACGCCCGCGTGGCCTTCAAACTGAAGCGCGATAACTATCCCGGTACCTGCACGGTGAGCAACCTGACGGTGAAAAACCTGTTGCCCAGCACCACACTGACCATCACCAGCGGCACGTATGCCGCTACCACCGGTACAACAGCCGCCACCCTGAACCGTACCCGCACCGTGGTGGTGACCGCTACCGCAGGCGCCAGCACCGATTGGGGGGAAGAATACCTGCTGGTGCCTTGTACTCCTGCCGGCACCGGAATGGAAATCACCCTCACCGTGGACGGGAAAACGATGACCACAACCGTGCCCACGGCGAGCTACAAACCCGTAGCCGGTGAATACAAAACCATCACCCTGACACTGAAAGGAACCGACCTGAAAGCAAGCTCCGTCACTACCGAGGACTGGACCAACCAGAACCTATCCGGCGAATACATCCCGCTGCCATAATGAACAATAAAAAACAGGAATGATGAACATAGAAAATAGATACCGAAGAATGCGATTTAGTCCGGTCCTGCTGTCCGCAGTTTTGCTGCTTTGCGGATGCGGCAATGAGCTTGCCGCTCCCGGGGCGGACGAGTATGGGAACGAACTTGTCCCCGTCCAAGTGTCGGCAGTCGCTTTGAGTGCGGATGTGGATGGCTCCGATGCTCCCGAAACCCGGGCAGCGACACCGATCATTACGAATGGCGTTACAATGGGCGTGTTCCGCGTAGCGGATGCTACAAAAGGGATCACAGCACAAAACAACGTGGAGTACACTTATAGCACCGCAACCAATTCGTGGAGCAATGCTTCCAGCCCCATCCTGGTGGGAGGGTTGGCGCCACATCTATGCGCGTATTATCCTTACGGTGCCGTGAACTTCGCAGCCGATGCTACCACCGCTACGCTTACCGCCCAGAGATACGATGCCGCCAAAGACTTGTGCTACGCCGGTAGCGCTACAGCCGAAGTGACCAATAAAGCCCCAAACGCCGGCTTCGCCATGAAACATGCTTACTCCAAGGTGACACTCAACATTACCCGGGATGCTACCTATAGTGCTGCCATGGGTTCGTGTAAAATCAATCAGGTGGGATTTAAGCCTGTAGCGGGTACACTTAGTGCGGTGACTTCACTGGATATCAGCAAAGAGATGTCCGCGCAGACTGCATCCGCGAGCAGCGGCTTGGTGTACAACACCGTAGCCTCCGATGACATCAATGCCGGTATCAACGTAGGTGCTTCCGGTTCGATTGACCTGCTGATTCCGCCAACTACAGTCAGCGCCGAAATGCTGCTCACCGTCACCGTAGATGGCGAGGCTCGTGCCGTGTCTATCCCTGCCGCTTCGTTGGGTACGCTTGCTGCCGGAAAGCATTATGCCATCCAGGCGAAAATCGTGGGATTGGCATTACTCCAGCTACAGGCAGTGACGACGATAAACCAGGATTGGAGTAGCATCCCAACCACCCCCAACGGATCATTCGAGGAAGTAAAGCCTCAAATCTAACGCCACTATTAGAAGTCCAAGCGAATGACAAACGAACGAAAAACAAAGATAACCAAATAAAAAAACAAGAAATTGAAATGAAACGTCAGATCCATTCCCAATATCGTCAGATGCGTTCACAGACAGCGCACCTAGCCATAGCAGCAGCCATCAGCCTGTTAATGGCTTTCGGTTTATCCGGTTGCAGTAACGAGGATAGCGTAGGTCTTGCCGACAGCGATCCCAGCCATAGCGGTGAGGCCACCCTCGTGCTCCCGTCCGACATCGAGGTTACCGAATTCGACAGTACCCCGATGACTCGTGCCAACGGTGATATCGAGAAAGAGACTGCGAGCTTTAACGTGGACGATAATCAGGGTGTTATAATTGATACCGGCAAGGGCGGCGTATCCGATCATCCAACCTCCCCTCAAACCCGCGCTTTCAATATGAATACCGGTGTTCATTACCGTGTGGTGATCTATAAGAGCAGTGAATCAACTATTTACAAGCAATACGAGTTTATTGCCGGCACCGCAACGCCAATTAGTGGCGGTAGTAGTATCACATTGGCTGCCGGAAGCTACGATATATACGCCTACAGTTTCAACAAAGCGGAAGCTATTTCCGAGTTATCATTAACCAGTGACATATCCGTGAAAGACGGTGACGACTTTATGAGCACCAACAAGATCCCCCAAACCATATCCGCCAATCAAATGGGCACAACCATTAACCTCTCCCAGTTAACCTTTCAAAGAAGATGTTGCAACGTTTGGGTTAAAGTAGAGAGCATCGCTTACGACGATACAGCAATTAACGACTGCAACGTAACCTTGGGTAAACTCCCAGTAAGTGCTACATGGAACTTAAAGTCATCGAGCAGCTTCACCGGAGTATCAGGAGAAACAACATGGTCTGCAATATCAAACAAATCCAGCGGAAAGAACACTCCCATAACCGCCAGCCATATAATGATTCCAAAAAGCAGCTTGAGTTTATCCCTGCCTACCGCTACATTTAACACAAACAAAAACGGTTCCAAAGGAGTAAAAGAGTTTTCATTTAGCGGCAGCTCCGTACCATCAATTAGCTTCGCTTCCGGCAGCCAATACCTAATCAGTATAAGAGGTTTGGGTGCTTACGTTCCCACCACTCCCAGCCCCGTGACCATCGGTGGAAAGAAATGGAGCGCATACAACAGCACAAGTGGTAAAGGTTTCGTATCCAACCCATGGGATTACGGATACTACTTTACTTTTAGCGATGCGCAAAGCGCATGCCCAAGCGGATGGCATACCCCGAGTAAAGATGAGTTGAGTGTATTACCAAGCAAAGTGATTCCTAAGAACAGTTACGTATTAATAAATAACAAAGTCTATCAAATAAATAACAACTATGGTTTCTTCGGTTCTTCATCAGAGGCCAACAGCGGTGCTATCTTTAAGGACGGCGATCAAATACTTTGTTTGCCTGCTGCCGGGCTCCGTAACAGTGGCAGTGGTAGTAGTGGTGACTACAACGGTGGCAACGGCGGCGACTACTGGAGTACTACGCCCAGTGGGAGCGACTACGGCTACGGCCTCTACTTCTACAGCGGCGCTTGCGGCCTCAACCACGGCGGCTACAGCCCCAGCGTCGGTCACTCCGTCCGGTGTGTCCAGTAGCGAGTTTACCGAGCGCATCCGATAGATTTGCTTATTCTCCCCGGGCTTTAAGGCCCGGGGAACCATTCCGGCGAAGCCGGTCGAAAAAAATAAAAATTCACTTTAATTCTTTATTTATGAATCGTATTGATGACATTCTGTATTCAGAGAGTAGTAATACTCATTTTATCCGTCTCTATCGGGAAGGGATTTTCTATAAAGCCTATGAGCGCTCGGCTTATGCGTTCGTCACCGGTGTGCAGCCATTTATGGTAAAAAAAAAATTGTGAAAAGCGTGGGTCGGGCAGTGGTTTCTATTGGCTTTCCCACGGAAGGGCTCCATAAACACTTCGCGCCCGAAAGAGTGAAAAAATTCGAAAATGGAGTCGAGATAGAGCTTGGGTACGATATAGATATAGAAGCTTTCGAGACATGGGAGAAAGGAATTGCGCTTACGCCCGAAGTTTCTAAGACCAAAGTAGCCGCCACAACACCCGGTGCTACCGCTACAGCCGTGGGGGCACCGCCAATGGCTTCTTGCACGGAGCAGGAAGCGGTGATGAAAATCAGGATGTATCCCATTGAGGGGAAAACCCCGCTGGACTGCATGTTGTTCCTTTCGGAACTGAAAAAAACGTTGTAAGGCAATGGCTATCTACGACAACCTGCCGGTATTTAAAGAGACCTACGACCTGCTGTTGCAGTTCATCCGCCTAAGCAACGGACTGCAACGCGACTTTCGCTATACCATAGGCGAACGGCTGAGAAGCGTCATGATGGATTTGTGCATCGATATTTATCGTGCCAATGCCGATCGGGAGAAATTAACCTTTATAGCCACGGCGCGCGAAAAGGTGGTGGCTATCAAAATACAAATCAGAGTGTTGCACGATACACGGCAGATTTCGACCAAACAGTATGCCCAATTGATAGACCACATCGAATCCATTTCCAAACAACTGGCTTCGTGGAATAAATACGTAAAGAAACAAAGAACAGAAAATGAACTGAAATAAAAACAGCGAGAGGGGACACGGAAAGGCATCCTTTAATTCCGGAATCCCACAAGCCAAGGTTTGTGGGAGAGTGATGAGTAAATACAGCAGCCTATCGGTCTTCGTAAGATAACGTATAAAGAATATGGAAGAACAAATGGAACTTTTCCCTCTGAACTACGCAGAGCCCGGTAATACAAACCAGCTTCTGTCTGTGCCCGGTGATGAGCCGCTCGCAGGAGAACGCAATACAGATGGCTGCTCGTTTTGTTTGCCTGCTGCCGGGAACCGTAACAGTGGCAGTGGTAGTAGTGGTGGCGCCAACGGATAGACCCATCGACAGCTTACGTATAATGAATCAAAACTCTAAAAAGAAAGTCCCGAATGAACCAGAAGTTTAATGTAACAATAGCGTTTGTCATTTGCTTATCATCAAGCACAGCTTTTCCGGCACAGCGCCGGGTTCGGGACTTCTTTTTGTTTTTAATAGATTGATAAATAAAGAAAGAAAAACACATGATGGAATTAGCAGACATAGCCACACTCGCCTTCATCGCTTCGGGACTGACGTATCAAAGCGTGAAGTACTGGCGCAGCGACCGGCGGATAAAGATAAAACGCGAACGCCCCGTGACCCTCGTGCTTCGCGGCACGGACGTGCCTGTGGGCTGCCGTCACGCCACGGTCCTTGTGTTCGACCGCCGGGGCTGCCTGATGCGCAAATTTCCCGATGCCACCTGCCGGAAAAGAAAAAAAGGATACAGGATAGAGTGCTCCACCCAAGAGGGCATATTGAACTTCTGTGTGCTGTTCACCACCCGCGCCCTCAGCCTGAGCGCCATCCATCACCGCGACGATGTGGACCGCCGGTTCGGCGAATATCCGGACATTCTGATGGCGGAAACCGGATGGCAGGAGGTGAGCGCAGCCACCACGCTGCAACTCCACCCGGTGGAAACTGACACGCCGGGAACGGCAACTACCGACGCCGCCCCCGCCGCCCTCTCTATGCTGCTGCCACCCGAAGTGGTGACGGACGCCATGGCGAAAGAACTCACCATCGACCTTTCGGGGTGCAACGAGCCGTGGGAAGCAGGCTATGTGCACTATGCCGAAGGCGAGCCCGAAAACTGGCTCTCGACGCGCCGCGAAGCGGACAAACTGGTGCTGCAACCGCGCACCAACTTCTCGCCCGCCGAACGGAACGCCACCGTAGAGATTCATGCCGGTGACCATACCCACACCCTGAAAGTGAGGCAGCAGCTCATCGGCATTCACTCCACACTCACCGTCAGCCACCGCCTCTACGTCACCGCCGGGCTCAAAAACGAAGCGGTGTCCGTCACCGTCACCCCCGACGACGAACATACCTGCTGGCGCATCAAGAGCGCCAATGCCAACGACGGCGGATGCTGGTACACGGTGTATCCGCCCGTAGGCGTGCAGCAAAAAGGCTGCAAGACACTACAAATACACCTCGAAGCCAAGCCCGCCAACGTGCGCTCGCGCTCGCTGTCTCTGACGCTCGAAACGGGCACATACCCTTTCAGCCATTCTACGGACGTGCTGCTGATGCAGGGCGTCTGCTTCGATTATTACATAGAATATCCGCGTACCGACATCTGTGCCCGCCACAACGACGTGATAGAAACTCCGCTCGATGCAGAAACGGGAGGCGGAGCTGCTGCCGCATCGCCGGGAACCTACACCGTCTGTGTGGACAGCAACCAGCCGTGGCGCATCATCCGCAACGAACAGGCCGACTGGGTGAGGGTAAGCACCCCCGAACTGATGCCGGGGCATTACAGCGGACGTTTCACGGTGCAGGTAGACTCGAATGCGGACTACCGGGTGCGTGGCGGTTTCCCCGCAGCACGTCACACGATACTCTCGCTGGTGAACGATACAGGCATCGTGCGCGACATCCTGATCTATCAAGGCGGCTACGTACGCATCCACGGCAAATGCTGGCTGGACCGCAACCTGGGAGGCTATGGCAAACCGGCGCAAGTGGCTATCCCGCTGGGGCTGGAAAAGGGAAGCACGCTCAATCACGGTACCTATTTCCAGTTCGGCAGCCAAACGGACGAATGGCAGAGTACCTATAAACCCTACAAAGACAACTGGTATGCCGACAAAGCGGAGAACCCCACGGCATTGCCGCAAATAGACCCTTCGCCCGCAGGCTGGCGCGTCCCCTCGCACATCGAGATGGAGGCATTCATCAACAGCCCTGCCGCTCCCATGGAGCTGCAACGGGAGGAAGACCGCACCAACATCTGTATCCTGAGCGACGACGGCGTGCCGGTCTATCTGCCCCTGTGCGGGCACCGCAGCCACATCAACGGCTGCCGGATCATGATTCCCCACGGGCACCGCTACTGGACGGGCAGCAGCCAAAGCCCCGTCTACGGCTACTCGCTTTGCGTGGAGCCCAGCCGGCAGATGTACGTAATGCACGACATGAAGAAATACGGGTTTCCGGTGAGGTGCGTGATGGATGGGGAGTGAAGAAGAAGAAAAAGAAAGAGTCGTTTATTCTCAATGGTTTAACTAATAAAAAAAGGAATATGAAAACGAAAAGCTATCTCATGTTTAGTTTGCTACTCCTGTCGGCATTGCTGGCGGGATGCAATAGCGACGAAGAACCGACTCCTGTGGAGCTGCATTTGGATAAAAATGAGGCCCGGATACACGCTTGCTTCTCGCAAGATTGCAAACGCAAAGCCGTCTACTCCGATGTGATAAGGATATTCGACGGAGAAGGCGATTACCGGATCGAGTCCGAAAGCGAGGTCCTCTGGTATAGTTCTCCCTATATAGAGATGTATCCCAGCGAGTATAAAGTGGCGGATGTGCTGAAACTGACAGTAGAAGGCGATGAAATAAAAATCGAGTATATCGACACCTCTATCCCCGTGTGGAAAGCAAAGTTTACCATTTACGACAAAAATGGGAACTATGCCGATTTCACAGTGACAGACCCGTTTATAGTGACGTGGATTTAGATTGATAAATGAGCGGATATATATATAAGGTATACGGCTGCTCGCTCTGCGTGGAACCCAGCCGGCAGATGTGCGTGATGGATTAACAAACAATACTAAGAATATGAAGATAATTACAACGGAAGTTTTGATAAGCAGGCAAATGGAAGTGCCTGTTATTACCGGGGTTTACGACCCTTTGAGCAGAAGGTACGACGGAACCATCACCTCGCAGGCTCCCATTATCGTGTCCGGCAGGCATCTCGATATGCTGGATTTGAACAATATCCGGCTATGCCTTGCTGCGGCAGTGGATTATGACAACGTGATAGAAGTGCTTCATGTCTATAAGTATGCTCATAATCAGGTGATTGTCAGCCTTCCTGTCCTGATGCCGGGAGAGTACTTTCCGGCAGTGAAGATTATCAAGAAACAGTGCGAGGATGCTATTTATATCTTTCCGGTATCGTGGGTGGTAATGCCCGAGGGGCATGAAAGGAGAGAGTACTATCCTTGTTGCACTGAGATTGGAAAATGAAATAGAGAGTAATGAAATGATATGAAGAACAGAGTGAAAAATAGTTTGAGGAACAGGTTTGAGTATCTGGTAAACGAATATGGAGCCTATACAGCCGCGTTAATACTGTCGGGGTTCTTAACATTGATAACCTTCAGCCTGATTGCATTGCTGATGTTTGCCGCTTGCAGGCAGAACCGGACGGATACCCCGTCCGGTGATGGGGGAAATGGAGTTCCAGCCATAAAGGATACCGTGCATGTCGCACACTATATCCGCCCGGAAATCCCCCAAATGATGACCGCCCCGGAGCAAAGGGCGGCTTACTACGTGAAGCATTACTGGGACGGCTATTCATTGGCGGACACAGCCTTCATCCACAGCGATGACACCGAGCAACTATATGCCGACTTCCTGAATGCCCTGCAATATGTAGACGCAACGGAATATCGCTCCGCCCTGCAATCCATGATGTCGCGGATGGAAGCGGACAGCACGGCATACGCCCACTTCTGCACGCTGGGCGAAAAGTATCTCTACGACCCCAACTCGCCCATGCGCAACGAAGACTATTATATCCCCGTTCTCGAACAGATGCTTGCATCCGCCCGCCTCACCGAACCGGACAAACTCCGTCCGGCAGACCGGCTGAAACAAGCCCTCAAAAACCGTCCGGGAATGAAAGCGCCCGATTTCTCTTACGTAACCCCTAAAGGCAAACAGGCAAGGATGAGCGGAATAACAGCCGACTACACCCTGCTTTTCTTCTACGACCCCGACTGCACCAACTGCCGTAAATACGAGCAAATCCTGTCGGAGATGCCTGCCTTTGTCGAAATGCAGGAGAAGGGTGTCTTGCGTGTCCTTGCCGTCTATCCCGACGAGGACGAAGAGGAGTGGCTGCTGAAGTCCTCGCAGATGCCGCGTGGCTGGATAGTAGGCTGGAACAAGCAGGGAGACATCCGCAGCAAGACGCTCTACGAAATCCGTGCCACACCGACCATGTATCTTCTTGATAAACAAAAGAAAGTCATACTGAAAGATGCCTCTTTAGAACAGACCATCCAATATCTTTCGGCAGTTTATCCGGGCCCAATCGAGTAAAGTTAATTAATAGCTGTTAGCAATTATGATAAGCAAGCAAAGTGTACCATCGGACAGATTAAAGAATCTTTGTCTGAACCTGTTGATAAGAATATTCTCCTATACTATTGGAGCAGTTTTGATTTTGATAATAATCATCAGCTCCATTCCATCCTTGTTTATATGTCTTCTGATAGGAGATTATAGTTTTGACAAACAGATTGATAAAGAGTACAGGCTATCCGTAAATCACTTTCATGAATAAAGAGCAGTTAATAGCTGATGCTGCGCGCAGAAGTGGAATGACACAAAGGGAAATCCGCAACGGATTGAATGCCCTTATTGAATCTTTGGTAGAAGCCTTTGAAAGCGATACCGACGTTGCTATAGCCGGACTGGGTACTTTCCAGATCAGGAAAAGATGTAATGTGAAGAAATATCTGCCGGAAGATGGCAAAGGACCAATGAAAGGGGTGAAAGGCGGCAGAGCCATGTGCATCATCCCGGACCGGAGAGTCATCAAGTTTAATCCGGCTCCTTATATCAATCGGGAGTACATAGAAGACCATTCATCCCGTCTCATCGAACAGAAAGCTGAAGAATCCCCCAAAGGATAATCATCGGACAACCCTACATGAAACAGCTTTGTCGTACTTCACATCACTTTATATATTATTGAAAACCAGCAAGTAACCTACATTCATGTATCGCCAAAATGGGATACATGGATGTTCTTTGTACCCCCAAATGTACCCTACATGAGTCAGTAAGTACCCTATAAATGCAATACCCCCCGAAAAAACTTCATTATAAGCCTTTTACATTAAATATAATTATCTATCTTTGTCCTCAGAATAAAATCAGTAATAACCCTATCCATGTAGGGCTGTATGTAGGATTTGGAGGAATCAATCAAATGCATCTACTGATAATCAATTACTTATCTTCAAAATATTATCAAAATACGTACCACTCTAGCTAACTTATTTATTCACGTATGTAAGCCTATTTGTTTATTACTGTAAACTAATAAGCTCACGTATATGAACTATTCATAAACAAAGGAGTTTAATAAAAAGAATATAAAGGGCTATCAATAAAAGTATCCTTAGTTAAAGTAAAACTCACCTAAAATCAGGATGATATAAAGTGAGAGCAGCCATTTGCTCTCACTCATCTCTAACAGTTGCTCCCACTCCCGAAATGCCGATAAACAGGCAGATACAAACGAAAAGTGAGAGCGTGATAGCAAATGTTGAATCAAATTAATTTTCCCAATCGTATTTCTGTCATTTATTATTGGGGATTTCCTCATTTTTTCAGTTATATTTGCACTTAATTTAGATTAGATAATAATTATGAAATACTTTGAGTTTACATTTACCACTCTCCCTTGCACTGATACAGTGAATGATATATTGGCTGCCTTTTTAGGGGAAGCAGGTTTTGAAAGTTTTGTAGAATGTGAAGGAGGATTGACTGCTTATATCCAACAAGCTTTGTATGACGAATCAACTGTGAAGAGTGCACTTGCTGAATTTCCATTGCCGGATACAAAAATTACCTATACATATACAGAAGCAGAAGATAAAGATTGGAACGAAGAATGGGAAAAGAATTTCTTCCAGCCAATTGTTATTGGTGACCGTTGTGTGATTCATAGTACATTCCATCAGGATGTTCCCCAAGCAGAATATGATATTGTCATCAATCCCCAAATGGCTTTTGGTACGGGACATCATGAAACAACAAGTCTTATCATCAGCGAATTATTGGAAAGTGACCTGAAAGGAAAATCATTACTTGATATGGGGTGTGGAACATCTATTCTGGCAATACTCGCACGTATGCGGGGTGCACAGCCTTGCACTGCTATCGACATCGATGAATGGTGTGTTCGCAACTCTATCGAAAATATAGAACTGAACCATGTAGATGATATTGCCGTTTCACAAGGAGATGCTTCTTCACTGAACGGGCTAGGTCCTTTCGATGTTATTATCGCTAACATCAACAGAAATATTCTGTTGAACGATATGAAGCAATATGTTGCTTGTATGCAACCGGGATCGGAATTGTTGATGAGCGGATTTTATGTTGATGATATTCCGGTTATCCGAGCAGAAGCAGAAAAGAACGGATTGAAGTTCGTTAGCCATAAAGAAAAGAATCGGTGGGCAGCAGTCAAGTTTGTTTATCCCGTCGGATAAATTCAAATACTGACTCTATTGATTCTTCAGAAAATAAAACTCCCTACTATTAATCGACTATTCTAGATATGAATAGGCTGATTTATAGTAGGGATAATTTATATAAAACGATATGTGGTTTTACTTAAACTCTTCTTTGATTTGTGCACACCACTCTTTTATCCTTTTTTCCGCTTGTTCTGATTGATTATCCAAATCAATCACCAAGCCACACCATTTACCATCGCGCAACGCACGAGAACGTTCGAAAGTATATCCTTCGGGAGAGGTACAACCCACAAGAATAGCTCCGTCACCTTCAAAAACTTCAGCTAACAGACCGATACCATCCGCAAAGTTCTCCGGATAACGCACTTGGTCACCTAAGCCAAAAATAGCAACTTTCTTTCCTTTCAGGTCCATCGTACGCAACTCCGGTATCAATTCATCCCAATAAGTCGGGAGTTCTCCGTCATACCAAGTGGATGCACCTACTATAAAATGATCGTAAGCAGCAAAGTCATTCTGCCAGGCCTGCTCAATAGGTACTACGTCTATCTTGTCTTTCCCAAACTCTTTCTCAATCTTCTCAGCTACCCAGGATGTCTTTTCCGTTTTGGTAGCATAAAATAAACCTATCTTTTTCATAATTCACAGAGTTAATATTCTAATAACTTTTTAGCAGCTTCATATATTTTCGCCTCATCCGGCAAAATGGCTTTCTCCAGAAGTGGATTGAACCCTACAGGAGTAAAGGTAGAACCAACACGTTGAACCGGTCCATCTAAGTAATGAAACATCTCAGAGCCAATCATTGCAGCCAGCTCGGCACCAAAACCGGCAAAGACTTTGTCTTCATGAACAACCAATGCTTTACTTGTCTTTTTCACCGATTCGAAGATAGCTTCTTTATCCAATGGCATTAACGAACGGATGTCTACGACTTCTACTTTCCATCCACGTTCCTTTTCCAACTGTTCCGCAGCGTGTAAACAGAAATGTGTCGTATTACCATAAGTAATAATACTCAGATCGGTTCCTTCGCGGCGAATACGAGCTTTACCAAAAGGTACTTCAAAGTCTTCGGGAACAACAGTTGCAGCCTCTACCGAATTATATAATGCTTTGGGTTCCAAGAACAAAGTAAATCCTTTAGAACGTATACTGGTTCGAAGTAATCCGGCAGCATCGTCTGCATAACAGGGACAGACAATGCGTGCTCCCGGAAGGGTGGTTAAAGCTCCTTCTATGTTCTGAGAATGGTATAATCCTCCACCGATATAACCTCCGGAAGCCAATCGCAGGGTAATATTCGGAGCAAACTTTCCATTACTGCGCCAATACTCGTGTGTACATTCTACATATTGTTCCACAGCCGGCCAGAAATAGTCGGCAAACTCCGCTCCTTCTATAACGACATGAATCTTCGGATCAAACCGACACATTCCGTTGGCTGTACCAACAATGTAATCTTCAGCAATCGGAGCACTGAATACACGTGCATCTCCAAATTCCTGTTGCATTCCTTTGGTTACATTAAATACACCGCCTTTATCCCTGTTAGCTACATCCTGCCCCCAGATAAACGTATTCGGATTCCTTCGGAATTCCGCTTTCAGCGTTTCGTTGATGGCATTCACCATAAAGGTTTTCTCCCCTTCTTCGTTGTGAGTACCGTCTTTGTATTTTTCAGGTTGATAAGGTTCCGGAGTTACAAAGTCGTAAATGCTTTTTGGATCCGGATCGGGTGCTGCCAATGCTTTCCGGTTGGCAGCAGAAAGTTCTTTCTTTGCTACTGCTTCTATCTGTTGCAATTCCTCTTCTGTCAGACGTTTGTAACGAAGTAACATTCTACGGAATTTTGCCAGAGGATCGGCGTCTTTTACATACTCCAACTCGTTTTCATCCCGATAGAGAGTATGTTTATCCGAATTGGAGTGGGAACCGATACGAACACAGTTTGCTTGTACAATAACCGGATTACGGGTATTGATAGCGTGTTCACGTGCTTCGGTCATTGCATTCATAGAGTCGAAAACGTCTTTACCATTACAGTAGATGATTTTCAGGTTTTTAAAACCGGAAAAGTTTTCAGCGACTTTACGATTGGCTGTTTGCTCGGATTTCGGTACGGAAATACCATATCCGTTATCCTGAATGACAAAAATAACAGGAAGCTGTTCGAGACTGGCACCATTGATGGCTTCATAAACAAAACCTTCGGAAGTGGCAGATTCACCATGAGAAGTGATAGCAACTCCTTTATGTCCATAATAGACCATGGCTCTAGCTACACCTGCCGCATGAAGGTCATGTGTTCCGGTAGCCGATGAGATATTTTCGATATGCCATTCTGGTTTGGCAAAATGGTTCGACATATGTCGTCCCCCACTACCCGGATCGGTTGCTTTGGATATTCCGTTCAGGATAATTTCTTCTGCAGTCATTCCGGCAGAAAGAACGGTCAGCATATCTCTGTAATAAGGAAACAGGAAATCTTCACCGCGTGTGAACACCTGTCCGATAGCTAGCTGAATACCATCGTGGCCTGCATAAGGCGCATGGTAAGACCAGCCCAGAGATTGTAGCAAATAGGATGGAGCCTTTTCATCCAAGGCGCGTCCTAATGTCATCAGATGATACCACTTTTTCAGGGTTTCCACATCTGTAGTCTTTATATCATACTTTTTCATAGTTAATGAGTTCTTTATGAATGAAACAATCAGTTATCAGCCTTTCCAGTTTTCCAGATAGTCTGCTATAAAATGCAGGAAGTTACCTCCCAACATACCATCTACCACCCGATGGTCATAGGATAAAGATAAATACATCTTATGACGGATAGCAATCGTGTCTCCTTCCGGTGTTTCAACAACAGCCGGTTTCTTTTCGATGTATCCTACTCCTAATATGGCAACCTGTGGTTGATTGATAATCGGTGTACCAAACAAGCTTTTGAACGTACCGAAGTTAGTAATGGTAAATGTACCTCCATCAATATCTTCCGGCATTAGTTTATTATCGCGTGCCTTAATGGCCAACGAATCAATAGCAACCGCTAATCCATTTAAATTCAAATGATCTGCATCATGTACTACAGGAACAATCAGATTTCCATCATTTAAGGAAACAGCAATACCAATATTGATATGTTTCTTGAAAAGGATATTATATCCATCAACTGATACGTTTACTTGAGGATAGGCTACTAAAGCTTTAGCTACGGCTTCAGTAATTGCAGGCATATAAGTTAATTTCACTCCTTCACGACGGAAGAATGCATCCTTGTTCTTATCACGCCAACGTACCAATTGGGTAACATCTACTTCGACTACATTGGTTACATGAGGAGAAACTTTTTTAGACATAACCATATGATCGGCAATGATCCGGCGGACACGATCCATTTCTTTCACTTCTACTCCCGGTATATTAGATGCAGTTGTGGCTGTTTGTTTCGGTGTAGCAGCCGAAGTAGTCGTAGTTGAGGATGCTGAAGCGGAAGAGGCAGATTTAACAGAAGATGCGGAGGAAACGGCGGCAGAAGTTTTAGAGGTATTTAATACGCCTCGTTTCTTCTTGTCTATATAATCTTTTATATCTTTTTTACTTAACCGACCTTCATAGCCTGTTCCTTGTATCGTATCTAATTCTTCTTTAGGAATATTGGCTTCTCTGGCTAATTGAATCACGACAGGAGAATACCAACGTTCTTCGGTCACAACAACAGGATTTAACTCCTGAGGCTTATCTTTTGTTTCAATAGGTTTGCTTTCTGATTCTACTGACGTTTTTATCTCATTTACAACAGATGTAGTGTTCACCGAAGGATTAGCTTCTTCTTTTCCTTTTTTTTCACTTGCAGTAGTTTCTTCCGAAGATTCTTCTCCATCCAGATCGACAACAGCAACCACAGTTCCCACTGCTACCGTATCTCCCTCTTTGTATAAGATTTCTACAACTTTTCCAGCAACCGGAGAAGGAATCTCCGCACTTACCTTAGCAGTATTTACTTCAAACAGGATGTCATCCTCCTGAATGGTATCCCCTACTTTTACAGACCAGGAAACAATCGTTCCTTCTGTTATACTCTCGCCCAACTTAGGCATTTTTATTTCGAATCTTGACATAAACAGTAATTTTATTATTCAACTATGATATTGTAGAACAAGTCGCTGAAAAAGAAAGTTTTAAGTTAAAGTATTTTTAACCGGATGTCAGCGACTGAATATCCATTCTTCTTGCATATATTTACTTTCACGAAGTTGCCCAATCGCTTTCAATTCTTCATTACTGAAAAAACTTTCCACTTCTCCCCGACTGAAATATTGAAAAGCAATCTCCTTGAATTTATCAACAGTTTCCGTAAAGTTACTATTACGTATATTGGTAACTTCACTTCTGACTGAAGGTACAGCATATTTAATTTGAGAAGTATTAGTTATATTTTCCTCCTGTGGATTCAGGACTTTATTTAAAATATCAAGGTCTGTATCATAAAGTAACGTACAATGATACAGTACCCTATTCTTATAGACACATTGTGCACTTCCCGATATTTTTAGTTTATTCAAATAAATTCCCAGACGTTCATCTCCTTGAGCATTTAAACCCAATGAGGATAGAAAATCTAATGTCTGTTGTAGATATACGGTAAAATCGGGAATACGGGAAACGGTTTCTATAAAAGCCAGATTAACATTTCCCCAATCATGATATACTGTTCCTCCACCTGAAAAACGCCTTGCTATTTGAATTTGTTGTTGTTTTGCCCAATTACAATCAATTTCTGCACAGACTCGCTGATGTCTCCCCAATACCACAGAAGAAGTATCCTGCCAAAGCATAAACACGTCATCAGTACTTTGCTTCAACAGATATTCTTCCGCAGCCAAATGAAAATAAATGTCTGCAAATGGACTAGAAATATAACGGGACATAAATACTGATTATTATATTGGTATTATTGAAAGCAAAGACTAAACTTTATGAGAACAATACCTCATGATAAATCTCTCCTACTGTGGGATGTGGAAATACACTCTTCTGAAATTCCTCTACTGTATATCCTTTCTGGATAGCAATACCTGCTATTACAATTAACTCTGATGCCGGATTTCCCAACATATGACATCCGATAATGCGTCCAAACTCATCCTGAATCAGCTTACAGATTCCTGTGCTTTGCTCATTCTCTGCTACAAAACGACCGGAATATACCATTGGAAGTTTCATTACACGATAAGGAATACCTTGTTTTATAAGTTCTTCTTCTGTTTTACCCACTCCTGCAACTTCAGGATTGGTGTAGACAACTCCCGGAATACAGTCATAATTCATCCGGTCATCAACTCCTAAAATATGATTAATAGCTACTTCAGCTTCACGAATGGCTGTATGTGCTAAAAGAGAATAGCCTGTAATATCCCCACAAGCATATACCCTAGGATGAGAAGTTTGTAAATGTTCATCAACTTGTACTCCATTTCTGTGAAGTTCAACAGAAAGTTTGTCTAACCCAACATTAGCAATGTTTGCCTTACGTCCCACACTAAGGAGAATCTTCTCTGCTTCTATTGTAGAGTTCTTCCCTCCTTTCTCAATAACAACGCCAGTAGGTTTTACCTCCACAACTTTAGTATTCAGATAGAAAGTAACTCCACGCTTTGCATATTCCGAGCGAAGCATAGCACTTGTCTCCTTATCCATAGCACCCAAGATCTCAGGCATCATTTCTACTACAGATACTTTCACTCCCATACTATTAAAGAAAGAAGCGAATTCCATACCTATAACTCCACCACCAATAATCACCAAACTTTCCGGAAGTTCTTTTATTTCTAATGCTTCTCTGGAAGTCCAATATTTAATATCGGATAATCCCGGAATTGGAGGTATGACTGTATCAGATCCGGTACATACCAGAAGATATTTCACCTGATAAGTTTCTCCGTCACAAGAGATATGAATCAACCCTCCTTTTTCTCCTTCTATATAAGCTTCTTTTTCTACTATCGTCACTCCATAAGAATTAACCGTCATCTTCACCCCACCCGTCAGCATTTTCACCGTCTTATCTTTACGGTTCATTATCTTAGTTAAATCAAAAGAAGGGGACTCGGAAGAAATTCCATATTTAGAAGCACTCTTAATATTATCCAGTATCTTTGCAGAATAAAGTAAAGTCTTAGTCGGAATACATCCTTCATTGAGACAGACTCCACCTATCGCTTTTTTCTCGAAAAGAACGGCTTTCAACCCATTTGCACCAGCCCGTTCAGCAGCCGTGTAACCAGCAGGACCACCACCAATAATAGCTATATCAAAATTCATAATCGTACTTATTTATTAATAATACGATTATAACAAATAAAAGAAGAAGTTAGTTTTGGAGAGAAGAAGTATAACTATTTAATCGTCATCTTTTTAAGTTCTTCCAACGTTCCGTTGAATACATTTAGATCTACATTCACCGGAATACCGGAAACAGTTCCCACATCAGTATGTTGCCAAAAGTCCCATCTACCTTGATATTTCACAGAATCAACATAATAATGGGCAATCCAATAAGGATAAGTATTAAAAATAGAATCGTCCAGGTATTTGGTTTTAAATTTATAAGAGGTATATAAAATAGGTTTCACTCCATAATGAGATTCCACACGGTCCAACCAACGCTTAATGCCTTTTTGCAATTCCTTTTTCTCCTTTCTTCCACTCACTTCGACATCAAGTACCGGAGGAAGGTCACCAGAATCTAATTTTACCGTGCGGATAAAAAAGTCAGCTTGTTTCAGTGCATCTGTACCGGGAATATAAAAATGATAAGCTCCACGTATAAAACCATGATCGCGTGCATCAGCAAAATTGGCTTCAAAGGTATCATCCCCATGATCTCCTCCTTCTGTGGCCTTCATGAAAACAAAATGCAAAGGAAAATCCGTATTTTTATTCTGCAACAATTTGCTCCAATCTATTTTTCCTTGATAATGGGAAATATCAATACCGTGAACATCATATCCGCCGGGAATACATACTCCATATTCTTTACGACCATGACAAGTTTGCCAACGATAAGCATAGGGACGGACAAAGAAATAATAGAAAATAACGGAAAAACAAACAATAATAATTACTGCCAACACATTTCGAAGCCAATTTGACATTGGACGGTTATGCTTACTCTCAACTTTCCGGGAGGTACGGGAAGTTTTAGAAGAAGCGCTCTTTTTTCTAGTGGAAGAAACAGGTTTCTTCTTTTGAACAACAGAAATAGGATTATTACGTGAAGGCATTCTTTTTTTAACGGCAAATAATTTTAGAGATTAGATTAAAAGCCTTATGCTATATTACTTAAACGCGGATTTACGCGGATAATACGGATTCTAAAAAATCTACATTTATCTGCGTTATCCGCGTCTAAGTATTTCTTCATGGGAACTGCTTTTCACCACAGTTTCCTGAAATAAATTTATTTTCCTTGTTCCAACTGTAAAGTCTTAGTTGGTTCATCACATACTTCTGTCGGACCAAAATACTGAATCGGACCCGGATATACATAGTCAGTTTCAACAGCCCAACGATCACGTTGTGAAGCGAATGCTTTGAAAGGAGCACCATCCAGTTTCACTAAAGCTTTCTGAATAACCGGTTTCATCTCGCCATGACGACGTTCCATGTTCATCATCATTGTAATAGGCACCCCACCTGCAATCCATTCAGCAGCAGGAGCAGTTGTGTTACGTACAGATGACATGTAACCTGTTTTACCATTAGCAATCAACATGGAAGCTGTGTAACCCAAAGAGTAGCAGTAGTCAGCATCGAAGTTTGACGGAGCAGCACAACGTCCTTCGTAACCGAAGAAGTGATGTTGAGCTGCAAACTTACCAACATATTTGCCTTCTTCTTTCCAAGCAGCCAACTTAGTAGCTACCATTTCAGACAACAGTTTTTCTGTTTCAATCAACGATACCTGAACGTTTCCGTGTGGGTCACGATCTAAAGACAGCTGGCGAGCTACACCTTCCGGCAGACTTGCATAAATTGCAGAGTTTTCCGGAGTCAGCTTACTGATAATATAATCACGTTGGTGAGATTTCTTAATGTGAGAGAATTCTTCAGCGTTAGTTGCCAGGAAGTCATTCAGTTCAGAAATCAGACGTTTCATTGCCGGAATGAATTCAACCAATCCTTCTGGAATCAAAACAGTACCGAAGTTATGTCCCTGTGCAGCACGATCAGCTACGACTTTAGCAATGTATGTTACTACATCATCCAAAGACATATCTTTCGTTTCTACTTCTTCAGAGATGATACATACGTTAGGTTGTACTTGCAAAGCACATTCCAATGCGATATGAGAAGCCGAACGACCCATCAATTTGATGAAGTGCCAGTATTTACGTGCAGAGTTACAGTCACGTTGAATATTACCAATTACTTCTGCATAAGTTTTACAAGCTGTATCGAAACCGAAAGATGTTTCAATCATATCATTCTTCAAGTCACCGTCAATAGTCTTAGGACAACCGATTACCTGTACGCCATATTTCTTAGCAGCATAATATTCAGCCAGCACACAAGCATTTGTGTTTGAGTCATCACCACCGATAATAACCAGTGCTTTGATACCCAACTTCTTGATAATTTCAAAACCTTTTTCAAACTGACTTTCTGACTCCAATTTAGTACGGCCAGAACCGATTATATCGAAACCACCTGTATTACGGTATTCATCAATGATATCTGCAGTCAGTTCCATGTAATTATGATCAACCAAACCACCAGGACCTAAGATGAAACCATACAATTTATTTTCCGGATTCAATTTCTTGATACCATCAAACAAACCTGAAATTACATTGTGTCCACCAGGAGCCTGTCCGCCTGAAAGGATAACACCTACATTCATTGCAGGAAGTTTCACAGCTTCTCCTGCTTCAAATGTAATCAACGGCATTCCATAAGTGTTAGGGAATAAAGCTTTAATAGCTTCCTGATCTGCTACAGACTGAGTAGCTGCGCCTTCTACAGCTTTTACAGCTCCAGATGCCAACGCTTTCGGAAGTTTGGGCTGGTAAGCAGCCCTTGCGATTTGCAATGCACTTTTAGTCATTTTCTTTATTTTTATTTATAAGGTGTTAGTAAGTTTCTTGCTAAACTTGAAAAGCGTTGCAAATTTCGCATTTTTTTCCGGAATACAAAAGAAGCAAAGAAACTTTTATATCTGTAAATTCACGATTGACAGAACTCTGTTCTATAATTCGGAGTATCCAAAGAATGTTATTACACATCCTTTCATCAATTATTTACTTTCCATCCTCCGCCAAGAGCCTTATAAAGTTGAACAATAGCAATCAATTCATCACGAATGGCATTGCTCAAACCAATTTGAGCGTCAAAATATCCACGTTGAGCATCTAATACATCCAGATAATTAGTAAATCCATTGATATACTGTAACTGTGCCAAATCCATGTAACTCTTTGCCGAATGTTCCAGATTGGCCCGAAGAGCATATACCTCCTTTATCTTATTAAAGTTTACGATAGCATTACGGGTTTCTTTAAAAGCCGTCAGTACAGACTTCTCATAATTATGTACCTCTGCTTCATAAGCGGCTTTCTTTGCCTTCAAAGCTGCACGATTCTTTCCCCATCCGAATATAGGCGTGAGTAAAGCTCCTTCCATGACTGCATAAGGAGATTTTAAAAGTTCCGAAAGAGAAGTACTTTCCGTTCCAAAACCTCCGGTCAGTGCTAAACGTGGAAACATATTTGTATAAGCTACCCCGACTTTAGCATTAGCCGCAATCAGTTTTTGCTCTGCCTGACGAATATCCGGACGACGTTCCAATAAAGCAGAAGGCAATCCGACCGGAAGTGTTTCCGGGATATTAAATCCCTGAAGCAAATGTGAACGGACAATTTTGTTAGGATATTCACCGGCAAGAAAAGCAATATCGTTTTCTTTCAGAGAAATTTTACGTTCTAAATCCGGTACTAGAGTAGCAGTACGTGCCAACTCAACTTGTGCCTGACGATATGGTATTTCGGAAGTTAATCCGCCGTTATAACGGATACGAGCAAGACGTATTCCTTCTTCACGGGCTTTCAACGTTTGTTTTACAATGTCAAGTTCTGTATCTAAAGCAACCAGTTCATAATATGCCTGAGCCACTTCGGCAACAATTGTCATTCGAAGGGCCTGTTGCGCCTCCACAGATTGCAAATATTCAGCTACACTCGCTGATCGTGCCCAACGTAAATTCCCCCAAAGATCTAATTCCCATGAAACCAGAAACTGAGCTTCAAATGTATCAGCTTTCTTGAAAGCATCTCCACCATGATTTTCTAATTCACGCTCTGCAGTTACTTTTCCTTTTATATCAGGAAGCAATGCTGCCGTAGATATTCGCTTCTGAGCTGCCATCTCTTTCACACGAGCAGCAGCAATCAACATATCTTTATTATGCTCTAATGCACGATCTATCAGGTTACAGAGAGTTGTATCCGTATAAATTTCTCTCCAATCCTGTTCACCAAAACTAACGGTGTCCTGATTCTGTTCCAAACTATCAGGTAAACAGAGATCCGGGCGGACATAGTTTTTCCCAACTTTACAGGAAGTCATGATTACAGCAAATAATAGAATGGTAATATATAGATTTTTTCGTTTCATGATTTCTTATGTTTTAAAAGTTTCGACTTTGTTTTATATACCATTACAAAGAAGAAAGGTACAAGAATAATACCAAATACAATGGCAAATATCATTCCGAAAAACACACCTGTACCAATTGCCTGTCGACTGGCAGAACCGGGGCCGCTTGCCAATACCATCGGAAGCATTCCAAGTACGAAAGCTAATGAAGTCATCAGAATCGGACGGAAACGCAAGCGAGCTGCATAGATGGCCGACTGTATCAAATCTTCTCCTTTATCTACCTGTACTTTGGCAAACTCCACAATTAAGATCGCATTTTTAGCTGCAAGTCCAATCAACATCACTAATCCAATTTGAAAATAGACATCGTTTTCCAAACCGCAGACCCAAACTCCGAGATAAGCTCCTAAAGCAGCTACCGGCAAAGATAACAGTACTGCAATAGGTACCGTCCAACTTTCATACTGTGCAGCGAGAAACAAGAAGACAAACAGAAAGACCAATGCCATAACCATACCTGTCTGACCTCCAGCTTTTTTTTCCTGATAAGACAATCCACTCCATTCCAAACCGATATTATCAGGAAGATGTTCACGAACAATCTGCTCCATTATTTCCATCGCTTGTCCCGAACTATATCCTTGTGCAGCAGCACCTCTAATAACAGCTGTAGTAAACATATTGAAACGCTTAATACTACCAGGCCCTGTGGTGTACGATGCATTTCCTAAAGAAGTCAGTGGTACCATTGCTCCATTAGATGCTTTCACAAAAAACAGATTGATATTATCTTTATGTTCACGATAAGGGGCTTCTGCCTGAATGTAGACCTTATATATACGATTGAACATATTAAAGTCATTCACATATACCGAACCGGTATAAGCCTTCATCGTAGAAAACACATCAGCTAAAGGTACTCCTAACATTTTTACTTTATCCCGATCTACATCAAAGTAAAGTTGAGGAATTTCCGATTGTAAAGAAGAAGACAATCCCGTCAGTTCTTTACGTTTAGAGGCATAATACATCAGAGTATCGGCCGCATCCACCAAATTATCGAAAGTAGCTTCACCACGAGCCTCCAATTGCATTTCGAACCCTCCGGAACTACCTAATCCCGGAATAACAGGAGGCGTAGACAAATATACTTTGCATTCCGGATATTCTTTGAGATGTTTCTCTATCGTATCCATAATCTTCTCAATAGTAGTGCTTTTTCTATCCTCCCAGGGTTTTAGAATCACTGTTAATTCGGCACGCCCCTGATTACTTCCCACACGTGGACTACTACCTGTTACATTCTGAATATATTCGATATATGGATTCTTTTCCAAATAGGCAATAGCACGATCGGTCACAGCACGAGTACGTTCCAATGTAGCTCCTTCGGGCAATTCTAATTCTATCTTAAAATAACCCTGATCTTCTACTGGCAAAAAACTGGTAGGAATAATTCTGTGAATAAGTAGAATAGCAATCAACACCATTCCGAAAGCACTTAATATCCGACGTGGATGTTTGATTGTACGTGTCACAGCAGACACATATTTATTACTGCCAATTCCCAACCATTCATTGATTTTTCTGAAAATGATATTTTTTTTCTTTCCATTATCCGGCTTCAAAATCAAAGAACACATAACGGGACTCAGCGTTAGAGCTACAACAGTAGAAATAAGTACGGATACCACAATCGTCACTGTAAATTGACGATATAATTGTCCGGTAATTCCACTCAAGAAACTAACCGGAACAAATACCGCTGCCAACACTAGTGAAGTAGCAATCAATGCGCTTGATAATCCGGTCATCGCTTTTTTTGTTGCTTCATAGGGACTCAATTTTTCTGTTTCCATGATATGTTCCACCCCTTCTACCACAACAATCGCATCATCCACCACAATACCGATAGCAAGGATCAATCCTAGCAATGTCAAAATATTCAATGAAAAACCAAATATCAGCATAAAACCAAAGGTACCGATTAATGAAATGGGTACTGCTACAACCGGTATCAGAGTTGCACGCCAACTTTGCAACGACAGATATACGACCAATACTACCAGTACTAATGCTTCAAATAGGGTCTTGTATACTTCATGAATAGATTCTGATATATATGTCGTCATATCAAACGGAATCTCGTAACTTAATCCTTCAGGGAAATTCTTACTGATTTCATCCATCGCTTCTTTCACATTCCGCGCAACTTCCATAGCATTCGCACCCGGTAACATATAAATTCCAAGTACTGCGGCATTCTCACCATTAATACCACTTTCCGTACTATACGAAGAAGCTTCCAATGAGACATGTGCTACGTCTTTTAATCGGATAATAGAACCATTAGCATTGGCACGTACCACAATATCTTCAAACTGTCCTACAGTAGAAAGACGTCCCTGAGTAGTAATAGGAATAGTTATATCCAAGCCTTTTACAGGTTGTTGTCCCAATACACCGGCAGCAGATTCACGATTCTGATCCTTCAAGGCGTTTTGTAAATCCTGTACAGTTAATCCAAAGTTTGCCAACTTATCAGGTTGAGCCCAGATCTGCATCGCATAATAACGACTACCAATATTTGAAACGCGCCCTACTCCAGGAACTCGACGAATTACATCAAGTACATTGATAGTCGCAAAGTTACTCAGGTAAATTTCGTCAAACTTAGGATCAGTAGAAGTCAAACAAAGAGTCATTAACTGGCTAGGTGCCTGTTTCTCCACAGAAATACCATTTTGAATAACTTCTGCCGGAAGACGGGATTCTGCCAATTTCACACGATTCTGTATTTCTACTGCAGCTAAATCCGGATCAGCGGAAACATCAAATGTGACTGTTGCCGAAAATCCTCCGGAATTGGAACTGCTAGATTCCATATAAAGCATACCGGGAGTACCATTGATTTCCTGCTCAATCGGAGTTGCCACAGCCTGTGAGACAGTCAATGCACTTGCACCCGGGTAAGAAGCACTAATCTTTACCACCGGCGGCGTAATCTGCGGATACTGATCCACCGGAAGCATGGTCAAACCAATGATTCCGACAATCACAATAACGATGGAAATTACTGCTGAGAATACAGGTCTATCTATAAAAAATGTAACTTTCATAAATTATTCTTCTTTGGCATTAATCATTATTTCCTCTTCCGACTCACCGAATCTTACTTTCATTCCAGGAGTCAACTTATGGAAACCTTCTACTACAACCAATTCGCCTACGGCCAGCCCTCTTTCTACTACCACTCTATTTCCTACTTCAGGACCTAATTCTATAAAACGTTTCTCCACCGTATCATCTTTACGCACTGTATAAATATATGCTCCGCCTTTCTCAATCGTAATAGCTTTCATCGGTACTACAATTGCACCTTCACGTACATCTAACAAAAGTTTTACTTTGGTAAATTGTCCCGGTAATAATACTTGTTTAGGATTGGGCATTTCCGCGCGTACAGAAAATGTACCAGTCTGAGGATCTACCTGCGGTTCAGCAAAGTCTACAAATCCTTTATATGGATATACGGTATTATCAGCCAGAGTAATAGTAATATTTGGCTGCCAGGAACGAGTTGAATCCTTTTGTCCCAAGTTAATATTACGTTCCTTACTTTTCAAATAGTCTAGTGCTGTCATACTAAAGTCTACCAATACCGTGTCACTCTTAACAATGGTAGCGAGCAAAGATTTACCTCCCGGTCCTACTAATGTTCCCAAATCCACATTTCTTTCACTGATATGACCGGATAACGGAGAACGAACTACTGTATATCCTAATTCAAGTTCGGCCTGAGCTAAATCAGCCTCACTCATGGCTACCGTTGCAACAGCACTTTCATAGGCTGCTTCTGCATTGTCCAAATCAAGCTGACTGGCTGCGTTCTGTTCAACCAATGGACGAATACGTTTCAAATCACGTTCCGCTTTCAATGCCTGCGCTTCATCTTTCTTCAACTGGGCTCTCGCCTTATCGGCTTTTGCACGATACTGATCTTGATTGATAACGAACAATACTTGGTTTTTATTCACGTAAGTACCTTCTGCAAAAAGCATATTCTCCAAATAACCTTCCACACGAGCACGTACTTCTACAAATTGTTGGGCACGAATACGTCCTACATACTCTCCAAAAATTTCCACATCATCTTTTACAGCTGGTTCTAATATTACTGTTGGAATCTCCGGTTCTACTTTCTGAGGGCGAGTCAATATCCAATATGTTGCTAATACGCAAATCATACAAATAATAGCAGCAATGGTTCTACTTCTACTCAGTTTCAACTCTCGTTTCGAAAAAAATGATCTCATATCGAATCAATTATTTAAATTAACTTATGTTTGTCTACTCTGCATTTTACAAATATCGTTCCATTTTCTCCGCAAAATACTTATTCTTTGATAATCAATATATTACAAAAATGACATAATATACACAAAATGTGGAAATCGCTTTAAAGATGTAGAATTAATCCACAATAACGACTTTTGGAACATTTTTTCTGATTTACACTTCAACAACTAAACAAATTATCTCCTACATTTGTATTGTATAAAATGATCGTTAATTTCAAACCGTACTATAATGAAAAAACAACTATTTCCCATATTGGTTTTATTAATCGGTTTATTAATTCCTTTTTCTGTTCACGCTCAGCAACAACGAAAAAAGGTGGGTGTAGTGCTAAGTGGCGGCGGTGCAAAGGGAGTGGCTCACATAAAAGCACTAAAAGTCATCGAAGAAGCAGGAATTCCCATTGATTATATAGTAGGCACTAGTATGGGCTCTATAGTAGGCGGACTTTACGCAATCGGTTATACTCCAGAACAGTTGGACAGTATGGTACGAAAACAAAACTGGACTTTTCTTTTAAGTGACCGTATCAAACGTAGTTCCATGTCGCTTACGGATCGCGAGCGTTCCGAAAAACATATTGTCTCTATTCCATTCACAAAGAATCCAAAAGAGATTGCCGGTGGGCTTATAAAAGGACAAAACCTTGCCAATCTATTCTCCGACCTAACGGTAGGTTATCATGATTCCATCAGTTTCAATAAATTGCCCATTCCTTTTGCCTGTGTGTCGGCAAACGTTGTTAATGGTGACCAGGTTGTGTTCCATGAAGGAGTGCTTTCAACCGCTATGCGTGCAAGTATGGCCATTCCTGGGGTGTTTACTCCGGTACGAATGGACAGTATGGTACTTGTAGATGGTGGAATCGTCAATAACTATCCGGCAGATGTTGCTAAGGCTATGGGCGCTGATATAATTATCGGAGTGGATGTGCAAAACGCTCTGAAAAGTGCCGACAAGCTCAATAGTGCCCCTGATATTCTAGGACAAATTGTTGATCTGACTTGTCAAACTAATCATGAAAAGAACGTAGACCTAACAGATACTTATATTCATGTGAATGTAGATGGATATTCTTCAGCCAGTTTCACACCGGCAGCTATCGATTCTCTGATGCAACGCGGAGAAGAAGCAGCACGAGCACAATGGGATTCTTTGATTGCCCTAAAAAAGAAGATTGGGATTTCAGATGACTATGTTCCCAAACAACACGGTCCCTATTCCTCTCTCTCAAATTCCCGCACAATCTTCGTGACAAAAATCTCTTTCTCCGGTGTAGAAGCAAAGGATAAGAAATGGCTGATGAAAAAATGTAATCTAAAAGAAGACAGTGATATCACCACCCAACAAATAGAACAAGCTCTATTCCAGTTACGGGGTAGTCAATCCTATTCCAGTGCCAGCTACAAACTGACGCATACTTCTGAAGGATATCACCTGACTTTCATACTTGAAGAAAAATATGAAAAAAGAATCAACCTTGGAATTCGCTTCGATTCGGAAGAAATAGCTTCTCTGTTAATCAATGGCACCGCAGATATTAAGACTCATATACCTTCCCGGATCTCCCTTACCGGACGATTGGGTAAACGGTATGCCGCACGGATTGATTATACTCTTGAACCTATGCAACAACGTAACTTCAATTTTTCATATATGTTTCAGTATAATGATATCAACATATATGATAAAGGTGACCGCTCCTATAACCTAACTTACAAATACCATCTGGCAGAATTTGGTTTTTCAGACGTTTGGTATAAGAATTTCCGGTTCGGACTCGGCTTCCGCTTCGAATATTATAAATACAAAGACTTTTTGTTTAAAAAGTCTGAGTTAACCGATTTGGGTATTGAATCAGAACACCTCTTGAGCTACTTTGCTCAAGTCCATTATAATACATATGATAAGGGATATTTTCCTTCTAAAGGAAGTGATTTCAGTGCCTCCTATTCACTTTATACAGATAATATGGCACAGTATAATGACCATGCTCCATTCTCTGCATTAAAAGGCTCTTGGGCTAGCGTTATCCCCGTTACGCGCCGGTTTTCCATCATACCTTCCATCTATGGACGTATATTGATAGGGAAAGATTTTCCTTATCCGATACAAAATGCAATCGGTGGCGAAGTGTATGGCCTGTATATTCCCCAGCAACTGCCTTTTGCAGGAATTACGAATATAGAGTTAATGGATAATTCTATTATGATTGCCTCAATAAAGTTTCGCCAACGGATGGGAAGTATTCATTATCTCACCCTGACTGGTAATTATGGATTGACTGATAGCAATTTCTTCGATATCCTAAGAGGCAAACAACTGTATGGGATCAGTGCGGGATATGGCATGGACAGTATCTTCGGTCCGTTGGAAATCACATTTGGATATTCCAATCGAACCGATAAAGGAAGCTGTTATGTAAATTTAGGGTATTATTTTTAACTTAAGTTTCAGAGGTCGTTGCATAAAAACTCAATAATATATTTCCATACTACACAAATTTTTCTCTTTTCTGTAAGTTCAGTAATCCAATCATCGCCCAGATTAAACTAGCAGAAAAAAGAAATATACGATTTTTTATGAGGACACTTTCCCATATCATCGGATGAAAACCTTCAGGCATACCAAAAGGATTCAACATGACATTCCAGAAAGAACGATCCATACCATTCATTTTACTAACAAAGATTAGTGCAATACCTATGATAATCATTAATACGGCTGTCCCATTTCCACTTCGTGTAATAGTAGAAAGCATAAAAGCCATATTACCGAAGAAAAGTACCGGAAACATCAACTGTAAAGACATCTCAAGCGGATTGACCGGATACAATAAAATAATAGCCACATATGAAAAAACAATTAAAATAGCAAAAATAGCTACATATATCATAAGTAACCGCACCCCCCAGACTTTATATTTATAATCCGGAATGCCAAAAAGAATTTCCAATATCCGGCTATCTTCGTCATTTTGAATACCGAACACAGCCGGATAGAAAATAAGCAATATACATGGAAATAGAAGGATACCATAGATAAGTCCTTCATTAATTTCCTCCCGTTGCCATGCATTCTGGAACATAAAAAAGGCAAAAAAGCTAAATGCCGCCAAAAGAAACCAGATAAACTTCCCGGCAAATATAATCTTCAGGTTATATTTTACGACTTTGGGCAACAACTGTATAATTTGATTCAATGTCATATCCTTCTCTTCTTTTAATTCATATTCTTCAATAGACAAAGATAAGCGTCTTCCAAATTAGCTTCTACTTCCACAGCTCCCTCATAAGGTTGATCTATAGAAAGATAACGTACCAAAATAGAGTCATCTTGTTGAATATGATGTATTACCAATGATTTATCCAGCACCTTTTCAAATTCTGTCTTATCAATATTAAACTGCCATACTTTTCCATTAGCCATTTCTACCATGTCCGAAGGATTACCAAAGTACTTCAGTTCACCTTTATTGATCACCACTACCTGATTACAAGAACTGGATATATCTTCAATGATATGAGTAGAGAATATGACCACACGATCTTTACTCAACTCGACCAATAGATTACGAAAACGTATACGCTCACGTGGGTCCAACCCTGCCGTAGGCTCATCTACAACCAGAATACGTGGTAAATGGAGTAAGATAAGCGCAATGCCGATACGTTGCTTCATACCGCCTGAGAATGAACCGATTTTTTCATCTTTACGTTCATACATATGCACTGCTTTCAGAACATAATCTAAACGCTCCTTACGTAACTTTCCATCAACAATACCTTTCAATATAGCCTGATAATCAAGAAATTCCCACGATGTCATATTTTCGTAAGTACCAAATTCCTGAGGCAGAAACCCTATCAAGCTCTGCAATTCTTCCCTGTAGATACGAGTATCCAGACCATTGATCCATATACTTCCATAACTTTGTTCAAATATTCCACAAATCACGCGCATCAAAGTTGATTTTCCGGCTCCATTAGGTCCCAACAAGCCGAACATACCTGTTTGAATCTCAAATGACACACCACGCAATGCTTTGAAAGGTTTGCGCCGTTTTCCAATCAATGGGATACTTTTTACCATACGGAAATAGGAACGACGAAGTCCTGCATAACGTCCGGACACGCGCTCTATATTTATATTATGATCATATAAATACTGAGAAGTAACATAAATGGCAATACCTACAATCCATAACAATCCGATCATGATCACCAGACCGTTATTATCCATCTTCCTGAATAACTCAAACAATATTATAGGAGGGAGACTCCAGAATATCGCACGATTGACCATCTTCACTCGCCCACTATTCTCATAACGATAATACAAATAAGAACGCACTTTCTTCCACAAATACAGAACAGATGCATAAATGGCAAATGAGAACAAGAATATCCAAAGTCTGTTTTGAATAAAGAAATAAGTGAAATAAATACCGAATACCAGAATGCCAAATTGCCACAATACATTCACAAAATCCTTCAATGAATGATATTCGTTACTCAATCCCAAATGTTTACGTATTTGCAATCCACTACGCCATTGACGGCTGAAACGCCCCGGCCAATCATATATTTTCACCAGATTCCTGACAGAAATATGTATCTCCTCACTCGGATCTATTACCTTCGATTTTGCTCGTCGGAGACTAGTCTGTGCAAAGTAGGTCATACCTGGTATACCTGCAATTAATGCTACCAGATAGATTGTTTGCCAGAGCATTCCATCGGCATACAACCAAATACTAATTATACCGACTACAAAAAGAACAAGATGAGCTATCCATATCTTAAGGGATAATGAACGATACCACTGAAGCACATTCTCCAATCCCATACAAACAGTAGGAATTAAAATCAGTGTCAATAAAGCAGAGAAAAGAAGTCCGCCGATTACTGTAATTGCAAATGGCGCACCAATAGCTCCTGCATACTCTGTATCTCCCATAGCCAACGGAAGCATAGCAGCAATCGTTGTGATGGAAGTAATCAAAATCGGACGAATACGGGACATACCGGCAATCATCAACGCTCTGTTACGATGATACCCCCTTGAGCGCAAAATGTTAGCGTAATCGATCAATATAATTCCGTTATTAACAACCACTCCCAACAATATCAAAAATCCTGTCAATGTATTCGCATTCATTAAACTATTACCGGTAAGGAGCAATGCCAACAAAGAACCGATAGCCGCCAATGGTATAGTAAAAAGCAATACAAAAGGCGTCACGACAGACTCAAAAACAGAAGCAAGAATCATAAAGATCAGAATAAATGCTGCCAATATGAGAAATTTGAAATCTCCGAACTCATCCTCTTCATGAAATACTTGCACAGCTACTCCGGCAGGAAGGTTATAGTTAGCGATCAACTGATCAATATCAGAACGATATCCTTCCAGCAAATCTTTTGAAGACTGAACATCTCTTGGAAAATTATAATATACCTCAATCTGCTTATCCTGATTGACACGTATTATCCGGGAACGTCCACGACCGTAGTTGATGGTTGATATATCTTCCAAATTATGCATGCCGCCATTGGCATTCTCTATTTGAACAGCCCGCAAATCATCTACTGTTTTTTCCTTTTGAGCCTTTTCTTTTGCCTCCTCTTCAGTTTCTTCTTCCGGTATTTCGTCGCGAATGATAATATCATACGTATCATCTCCTACCTTAAAAGTAGCTTCTGAAGAGAACTCACGATTGAGCGATGTCAATCCCGAAGTAATATTGTTGCGGTTAATATCATAAGTAGTCAGTAAGATCGGATCAAAATTCAAATTTATTTCCGGTTGCCGAGGAGTAAAAGATACGTGAGTACCTTGCACAAAATCCTGTCCATCCAATAAATAACGCACCTCCTCAGCTACCATTTGCATCATTTCAAAATCAGCCCCTCGGATAACGACCCGTTCGCGATTATTTCCTATACCCAATAAACGCATAAAACCACCGAGACTACTCAGAGCAGAATTATCTCCCCCCCCTCCCATGGGATCAGAAACATATATCTCAGCTCCGTTTATGTTTGAGACTTTACTCTGTACATCCGATTTAATATCCGCTATTTTCCGTTTAGCTATCTTCTGATAATCATCTTGTAAAACAAGGGTAAGAGTTGCCTCTTTTTCCCGAACACGACAAATCAAATCTTTCTTTTCGGGTACATCAGCCAAACGTTCTTCCAATAATCGAACTATCTTATCTGTATTTTCAAGAGTACTTCCGGTATTCATCATTACACTAATATCGAACCGGTCAGATTCTACTTCTTTCATCTGCTGCACATTCAATGTCAGCGATAGTATGAGAGTCGTAAAAAGCAAAACCACAGATCCGAAAATAGTGACTCCAGGATTGCGCATACAAGTTTTTAATAAAACCAGATAAATCTGCATCGGACGCTGCACAATCGATACCTTTTCATAAATGATACTATTACCGTTTTTCTTTTTCAAGATCAGATAAGTAACCATGGGAATGAAAAGTAAAGCAACAAATAAAGAGATAGTCAAAGTAGAGATAATAGAAACTCCGATATGATGACCAATCAACTTGATCAAGAAATTATCGGAAAAGACAAACGGCAAGAATACAGTAATTGTGGTCAGCGTAGCTGCCACAATAGAACGCCACACCTCTTTGGTTCCTTGAGTAACCGAACGTTCGGGGGTACAACCACTCCCTGACAAGCGATAAATATTTTCAAGCACCACCACACTGTTATCCAACAACATTCCGATCGCCAACGCCATTCCTACCAATGTAAGACTATTGATAGTAATTCCTGAAGCATAAAAGAAGTTGAAAGCCGTATAAACAGAGATAGGAATAGAAAGTGCAATGAAAAATACCAACCGCATATTTTTCAAGAAAAGCCAAAGAATAAACACAGCCAACAAACCGCCCACTAACGCCAGGTTAATGATTTGATCGATATTATCCTCCATAGTTTCCGCTTTATTCTCCTGAACCACTATTTCCAGATCAAATGGAGCCAACTTCTCATTCAGCGTATCCACCACATCGGAAACACGATGTGAAAGTTCAATCAGATTAGCTTGCGAATCATTAATCAAGGCAACCGAAACAGCTTCCTTCCCATTAACACGACTATAAGTGGTTTCTTCCTTCAAATCAAAAAATACCGTTGCCACATCTTTCAGTAAAATAGGTCCCGGTGCCACAACAATATTTTCCAAATCAGCCACTTCCGTATACATAGCATTGACATGGACGAAATTCTTACTATCCGGCTCATTAGCAAAACCTACAAATGTTTTTTCCTGCGTGTTTTGCGAAAGAAGACTGCTTATTTTAGATGGCGTGAGGTTCAAGGCCTTACATGTTTCCGGATTGAGACGCACCTCAATAGCCTTTTGCCGTCCTCCATATACATTGACAGAAGCTACCCCATCTATATTCTCCAGGTCAGGACGAATATGATCATCCACTAAATTTCTAACGCGGTCGGTTCCCCCGGAACCACGTACCTGAAGTACCATAAAGTTATTACTCATTTGAGCAATATCAACTTTCTGCACCTGCACGGTGAAGCCACTAGGAAAAGAAGCGGCAATCTCGTTCACCTTCTCCTGTAGTTTAAGAGAGGTCATCTTAAAGTTGATATTCTTCTTAAAATCAATTTGTATGCTCGATTGTCTCCTGTCAATTCTAGATTGCAGTTTGTCTACTCCTCCTATCGCACTGACTGCCCCTTCAAGTGGAATAACGATTTCCGACTCTACATACGAAGGATCCATATCTTGCTGTGACGAAACTTGAATAAACAATACCGGAAGTTCCGCATTAGGCAACAACTCCACCGGAAGTTGTTTATACGACACATAGCCCAAAAGACTAAGCGCAATAAACAACATACAAATCGTAATTCTCCTATTTAGTAAAAAGTTCATCTTTAGCTGTTTTTAGTTCGGTGATTTATACGCCTTTTGAGTTTCTCCAAGACATAATATACACAAGGGATAACCATCAAGCTCATCAAAGTAGAAGTAATCAAACCTCCAATTACAGCAATAGCCATCGGCGAACGCAAAGAAGCACCTTCACCAAAATCAAATGTCATCGGAAGCATCGCCAAAACAGTAGTCAGCGTAGTCATAATAATAGGTCTGATACGTTGTTGTCCTGCTTCCACAATCGCATCGGTCAATTCCATTCCCGCCTGACTAAGCTGATTAATACGATCTACCAAAATGATAGAATTATTGACAGCAATACCTCCCAACATCACAATACCGATGACCCCCATCATGTTAATGGTTGTTCCTGTAATGAAGAAAAGTAAAATAGCACCTACTACAGCTAAAGGAATAGTCAACAGAATCGTGAAAGGATGCAATAATGATTCGAACTGAGAAGCCATCACCATATAGACAAGCACAACAGAGAGTATCAGAGCAAACAATAGGCTATTCATAGACTCCTGTCGCTTCTCCTCTTCTCCAGTTACCGTAATAGTATAATTTGCGGGCAGGTCAATTTCCTTAACCATTTGACGTACCTCCTCTGCTACTTTATCCAGTGACTTACTGGCATCCATATTTGCCATTACCTTACCAATACGGCTTTGATTGCGGCGCAATATCTCCTTAGGAGCCTGCCCATGAGTAATGGTAGCAATTTCCTGCAATAGAAACTCCTGTGTACCACTTTTGATGACAAGCGACCCAAGAGAACTCAAAGGTATGTCTGGAACCTTAATTACGATATCACGCATCTCTCCACGATATTCCATTTTTCCAACCTCTTTACCACTTAATTGCTGCTTTAGCTGTTCAATTACTGTAGCAACACTCAAGTTATTAATACCGGCTATGGTACGGTTGATGGAAATTACAACTTCCGGAGCACCATCTTCTATAGAAGTACTTACATCATATAGCCCGTTTACCCCCAACATTTTATCTTTTACCTCTTCAGTGATTTCTGCGATCTCATCCAGTTCCTCACCTTTAACTTCTACAATGATAGGAGCTCCTTCACTGCCTAAAAGCGAGCTCAAAGAATTCTCATCCTGCCGGATCGTCACTTCCAAACCATCAGGATTCTTCGCTGACTCGACGAATTGAGCAATTACCTTTTCCGATGAAAGAGCACATTCCGGTGAAAGGATCACTTTCATCATTGCCGTATTTTCTCCCTCAAAGATCGCATTTTCAGACCCGCTCCCTTCTCCGACGTGACTATATACCGTACACAATGAATCACCTCCGACAATAGTGTACAACAATTCTTCTAAATTGCCTATTGCCGCAGAAGTACGTTCCATCTGCGTACCTTCGGGCATTTTAACGACAGCAGTAAAAGCCTTGCTTTCAGTCCGAGGCATAAATTCAGTTCCAATAAACGGAGTCAGCAAACCTGTTACTATAAGTAATAATATTGCAGCACCAATCACCCACCAACGATGCTGAACCAATTTGCGAAGTATTTTGCTATATCCTGTCATTCGGATTGATTTCACCTCCTCCATCTTCACTTTCTTACCGGAAAGCTGGATATACAGCATGGGTATCACCAAAATAGCTACAAACAAAGAAGACAAAAGCGAAAAAGTAACCGTCCACGCTTGATCCTTGAACAATTCACCTGAAGCTCCGTGAAGATAAACAATCGGAAGAAATACTACAATAGTCGTCAAAGTAGAAGCTATTACCGCATTGGCAACCTCAGCAGTTCCCGTAATAGCAGCCTCCTTGATACTCAGCCCTTTCTCCTGATTTCGGAAAATACTTTCTATCACTACAATGGCATTATCCACCAACATACCTGCACCAAGAGCAAGTCCTCCCAACGTCATAATATTCAATGTAAGTCCATTGAAAAACATTAGATTGAAAGTAGCTACAATCGAAATTGGGATAGCAAGACTGACAATTAATGTCGTCCCCATTCGACGAAGGAATATGAACAATACAACAATAGCAAGAACTATCCCCAATAAAGCGCTGCTTTTTACTTCCCCAATCGCACTTTTTATAAACGTACCTTGATTGGAAATCACTTGAAAATGATAACCGGGGAGCGCACTCTCTATCACAGCCAACTTACGGGTTACCTCATCTACCACTTTCACCGTATTAAAACGCATCTCTTTATAAATAGACAAACCGATGCTACGCTGGCCATTGATACGAACGATATTCTCCGGACGAGCATTCATAAACTGCACAGTTGCTATTTCTTTCAAAAAGATAGGTGCTTTATTTGCATCAACAACCTCGGAAGAGTTGTTTCCAGAAGTACCTTGTTGCTGCACCGGCTTGTAACCCACAATCAGATTTTCAAAATCAGCCTCTGTTGTGAACAAACTTGAACTCTTCACTAAGTACTGTAATCCCAGTTCACTAACCTGCCCCCCGGATATACTCTGGTTGTTTGATTCGATACGGGAAGCGACATCTTCTATCTTTAGCTGGAATGCGTTTAGTTTATAAGGATCTGTTTGAATAGTCAACGTACTCACCTCCTCTCCCGAAAGAGTAACTTCGGCAACACCCTCCAATCGAATCAATTCATTCCGGATATAACTTTCGGCTATTTTCCGCAGTTCCGCCATATCTGTAATGCTCTGATGCGACATACCTACCAGCACTACGGGTGACAGATTAGCATCATGCTGAGTAATTTTCAATTCAGTAATATCCTTGTTTTGAGCAAATGGATTCATAGCTTTCTGCAAATCGAGGAAAGCCTCATCCATATCTTTTGTCCAAGTATACTCAACAGTGATTCGGGCAGTCCCCGCCTTGATCACGGAAGAGACCTGCGTAACATCACTCTGTCGAATAGCCATAGCCTCCATATTCTTCACGAATTGTTTTTCGATTTCTTCAGGAGGACGTTCGCCAGCCTTCAGCTCGATAAACAAGCGCGGATTGTTCAGATCGGGCAATAAGTCTACACTCAATTGATCGTATGATACTTTTCCCAACAACAAAAGGGCAAATACAATCATACAAATCGTAACCGGATTGCCTACTGCAAATTTGATTATATTCTTCATACGTGTTTCCTATTTTTGAGAGGTGTATTTGTTCATCAGACTAACAAATTACTTTTGAATTTTCACTTTTGCGTCCTCTTTCAATGTCTCAAAACCTCTCACTACCAGATTATCGTTTACATTAAGACCGGATAAAATTTCAATGTTATATTCATCCTCCAAACCGGTTTCCAGATTACGTATCTTTGCAGTGTTCTTTTCAACTATATATACATATTTACGACGACGATTAGACAAAATGACGTCTTTGGAAATAATAATAGAACTATCAGCTCTATCTACCACAATGTCCGCTTTGGCAAACATACCCGGCCGCAGTTTCAGCTGATCATTATCAATCAGGACTTTTCCCTTAAAAGTACGGGTCTCTGTACTGATTGCCGGAGATAATTCGCTGATTTTCCCTCTCAATGTGTCACCTGGTATGGTATAATGAGTGATATATACCGGTTGTGATTCCTTAACATAACGAATACTGCTTTCCGGCAAATTGATATCCATATACATTTTGTCATAAGCCATCAAACTTACCATTGGTTTACCTTGCTCGACCTTGCTGTCAGACGTATAATGAGGTAGATCAACAATAACGCCATCAAATGGAGCTATTACTTTCATCTTTTCCAGATTGAGCTGAGCATTATCGTAATCGTACCGGGCACTGGTCACTTTTACTTCTGAATTCCGCATTTCACCCACGGTTACTCCCCCTTTTTCATAAAGAGCTTTCTGCTTGGTTTGCTCTTGCTCTGCTATTTCAAGACTTAACTTTTTAGCATCAATAGCAATTCCATTTTCATACTCTCTATCTTCCAATTTAATAATCAGTTGTCCTTTACTTACCCGGTCTCCCATTTTAAAGGGTTTTCCTGTTCTTGGATTGTTCTGAAGTTTATAACTCCCACTCATTTCTGAGTTCAAAGACACCCCATAAGTAGGCTGTACAGTCCCAGTTGTATTTATTAATTTACTGATCGACCCTTTTTTAAGTTCGATCACAGATACAGGAGTGGCGATGTCATTAGGTGCATTTTGCGGTCTTTGACCACAGCTAATTAATGATATAGTTACTAATAAAGTAGATGCAATTAAAATGTAATACTGTTTCATGGCCTGCTTATTTTTTATCGATCATATCTTTCATTGGAACAATAGGACTATTTGTATCAAAGTCATATAATGAAAGAATTTTGAGGTTAAGTAATTCTATTCTGTAATTAATCAATGATTGCGTATAAGCGATTTTTTGATTTGAAAGCTGAGTTTGGAATTGACTCATTTCCATACCGGTAATATCGCCCTCCCGATAACGAGTTTGATTCAAATCATAAGTCAATTGAGCGTTCTTCACATTCTGCTCAGCAATCTTAATCTGTGTCCGTAGATTTTCAAGACTACGCCATACTTGACGGATATTCAGTTCAATATCCACTTTCTCTTCGTGAAATTCAAGCTCATTTATCTGCTGTGCTATCTGTTGCGCTTTGATTCTAGCTCTTTTTTCCCCCCAATCAAAGATAGGAACAGAAAAACTGACTGAGACACGTGGATTTTGTGTCGGATTATCAAACATCTTATTCAAATTCTTATTATCGCCAGTCAATCCGAAAGATACAGATATATCTCCTTTAAATTCATTCAAGGCCTTTGTCTTAATCATATCAAATTCCAGTTCCTTAGTTTTAATCTCACGCTGACGAAGTTCAAGACGTGACCCAAGTCCATGCGTAATAGCTTGCTCTAAATTTACTTGAATCGGTTTAATATCAACTTCGGCAAACACAAGGATATCTTCATCCAGATTCATTCCCAGTGTCTGTTTGAGCTTGTCTTTTGCATTCTCCAGACTAACCAGCCTTTCATCTACAGACGAACGTGCTGTGGCGAGATTCAATTCAGCTTGATAGAGCTCATCTTTGGCAGCCAAATCAGCTTCCACTTTATTTTTTTTAATCTCATAACTTTGCTGGACATTAACCAATTCTTCACGACTAATTTCCAGATTACTTTGCGCCATATAAACGGCATAAAACTGATCAGTAATACTTTTCTCCGTATTCAGACGTTGCAAAGCATAACTGATATTGGCATTTTCGTAATCATATTCAATCTGCTTCAATTCCATCTTTCGCTTGTTATAAGTGAAAATAGGCTGACTTAATTGCAGATAAAGATTATTACTAAATACTTGACTATTATTTTTCTTATCATCCCGAATTGAACTATTGTCCTGCCAACCGAATTTATTAATTAAAGAAATAGTACCATCTGTCCATAAAATAGGCTGATCAATCTTAAAAGTACCATTCGTATTAAATGTTTCACCGGTATACCATTTCGAATTATAATTATCGAAAGACCTGTCTTTGCTATAACTCACCGGCATCAAATCCAATGAAAACCGTGATTTCAAAGAAGCCTTCTGCGCAAGCAGATTCTGTTTATATCTCTCCAAATTCATATGAGAGCTACGAAGAGAAGGACTGTTCTCTTGTGCAATCTCCATCGCTTTGTCAATCGTTAAAGGTATTTGTCCTTGCGATGGCAAGGCAAGTCCCATAAAAGCTACGATAGTCAATAGCACCTTTTTTAATAGTTGTAAGTCACTTTGCATATAGTTTGCTGTTTTTTAATAATTATCGTTTCACCAATTTTACCGCATCAGCTGTAACAGTTCTCAGCTTACATTCATCTGTCAGCACCACACTAATTGTGTCAGAATTGATAAAATAAGTACCAATCTGCTCCCAGCCATCATTAGCTTTCCTTAAATTAATATAAGCATCTTCCACACCATCATCATACATCACTTTAAAGTGATACTCCCCACGTGCACGATTATTCCATCGCAATTCATTATCTTTGAATACGTGATAGTACAAATCATACTGACCGAACTCAGGCACAGGAACCTTCCACGTGGCAGTCTGACCACCGTTCCCACTTTTGATCACATAAGCCGATCGAATATATTTCCCATAATATTTTTCATTGGTCGTAGCTGTCCACTGCAAAGGCGGACGCCACCAAGGTGTACCGACATATTTAAAGGATGTGTTATCCACCTCGTCCATCCATTTTGGTAAAAGTCCCACGACAGCAGGAGTTGAGAGAACAAAAAGAGTAGAATCTTCATTATCCACAATGACTTCCCCCGGCAATTCAAATGATGATTCCGGCAATGTATAAATACTGTCTTTAACTATCCTATTTTGTACTTGTTTAATATTACCGATAGATTGTTCAATCACATTGGGAAGATTTCCCGAAACCATCGTATTGATTTCAACCTTACGGATTTGTTCTTCCCAAATCGACACGAACTCTTTACTAGTGTGAGCAGGCATCTCGATTTTTTTACTTGCTCTGGGATCTTCCACAGCTTGATTCCACCAGTCATTCTGACGAATATTAATATGAATAATTCCGTCATAATCCGAATTATTGCTAATCAACATTTTCAAAACAAAGAACTCCTCTCCACCCCTATTGGTAACTTTAGTTAATTCAGGAGTTCCAATAGAATAGAAAGGTAAAGGAGTCGTTTCTGTCCATTCTTTTAAAAAAGAACAAATATCCGCATTACCTATATTCCCCAGTGTGTCAAGCATATTCTCAAAATTTATATTCAAGAAAGTGTTGCGTTTCAGCAATGAATACAATGAATCTCTGAAAGCCTTCACACCTATATTCATTTCAGGGACAGCAAAAAGCCGGCTTGCCTCCAGTCCAACGATATTATTTTGCAAATCACGTAGTTCGACATCAGCTAATAACTCTTTGAACGTATGCTTTTCCAACAATAGAATCGCTTTTTCATTATTACTAATACCATTGATTTCGCGCTCCCATCCCCTATTCTCTGATTTTTTCTGCAAATACAATTCAATTACCCGATTAGCTACCGGCCATTCCGAAGAAAAAATATTATAACGAAAATTGTAGATCTGCGGAAAAAGAAAGTAAGGATTTGCTTCCGACGAAAGATTTCCCCGTCCCCTACTGCCTAATGAAAAATTATAATTGCCTTCTGATTGCATAAATGTCCATGCAAAGTTATTAAATGTACGCATCTGAGCTTCCGCTTCGCCAATCTCACGATCACCACGTTTTGACCAACGGATGTGATCCTTCACTTCCCTTTTTACATCTAAATTCAATAAGGATCCTTTCTCAGGAAATAATACCATTTCCGGCTGCATAGTTTCCTGCGCTTGCGACCAGGCACGTTCATAACTGGCAAACTGTACCGGTGTTTCCACGATGGAAAACCTTTTGAAAGGATATTCCAATTTATATTCTCGTCCCAACTGTTCTTTCAAATTACGTATGAGCCAAGGAATAGTATCTTGAATAGAATCAAAAGCTGCCGTGAAATAATCATGATCTTCCAAATGCCAAATACTACATAAGATACTATCCGAATAAACACTTTTCTGCTGATAGTTTCCTATAATCAATGAAATCGTTTGAGAAGGAAAGTCTCCTTTAAATGCATAAACTCCATGTTCATCACTTTTTCCTTCACCCTGAGAAAGAGGAATCAACCCCGGAAGAGGTTTAACCTTTAAATTATAATTACTAAAATAAGTTTGTTGCCAATCTGGATTCTTATCACTATAACCTGTTCCCGCGCGAGGATACCAATATGTTTCAGGAGTCAGCAATAAATAATTCTTTGTTTGGAAACAGTACTGTTTATCTATATTAAACAAAAACTTCTTTCTGGGAGCCTGCAGCATCTCTGGCGGAATATCCAGATAACAAAACGATTTATCTATTTGCCCGTCATATTCGAATGTCACAGAAGCGGTATCTCCTTTTGCTACATCAGTTCCGAAATCCACTAATACAATTTGCCTGTCACGTTTGAATTCAAGCGGATGTTCCCCAGAATGAACCGAACGAATATTTAAACCGGGATTCAAACAAAACGTAAATACATTTGAAGACTCCAAGGCAGTTCCTGTCATTGTAACCTCCGAAGAAAAGTTATCAAGATGTTGATCTACCGAAAGATCGTATTGATATATAGCCATTTTCGGAGTAGCAACATATTGATTATTAATATTCGTATACATCGCTCGTATATCACTTTGATATAAAATGGAATGTATATGCCAATACCCCGATGTGCAACTCAACAGAATAACACCGAAAGCAAGCAACATCCATGAAACATTACTTCGGGAAGAGTTTGGCAAACGACGGAATAGGCATATTGTAAAAAAGACAAATGCCAATCCGGCAAATAAATAGATAGCCCGATGATTTAAGATCACTCCCAAATTGGAAAATCCTACAATAGTAGATTTCACCAAAGGAAGACTATAGGCCATATAATCAAAAAGATAATAGAACTTATCTTCAATATAGAAAACCGTCAATCCGATATAACCTAATAATATTACGAATGTTAGTGCCTGATTTTTCAAAACCAACATTAGAAAAATAGACAATCCAATAATAAAAATAAGAGTAGGTACACTGATTAACAGAAAATAAATGATGTAGGACATCCAATCCACTTCTCCTGCTGTCAAATTAAATGCTGCTGTAATACCTATAACAATTAAGTTCAGGATCAAAAAGACACGTAGATTTCCCCAAATCTTACCAATAACATATTCTGCATTACTTAATGGACGAACATAAAAAACTTCCGATGTATCCAACTTTTTGTCCCTTTTCAAAAAATCAGAAGCCAAAAAGATTGCTATGACAGCCTGTCCTGTATTCAATAACAATAAAATTAAATAAGGAATATTTGACGGGATAGATGTAGCAATCCATAAACCTCCCATATCTTCCGACACGAATAACTGGAAATTTAAAAAAGCAATGATACCTACAGCGAGCACTGTAAATACCCTAAAGAACCAACTTCTTATTAATAATTTGCTTTCATATTTTGCTACTGATTGTATATTAGATATAAAAGTCATAACAGCATATCATGTTTAGTCGTTAGTCCAAAGGTTTAATTGATTCTCCATATAATACACATAAGCATGTTCCAAATTGGGGGGAAACGGCTCTACTTCATATCCTTCTACTTTATCAGCAACTACTTGTACCTCCCAACCCGTACCCGATGGAATAGTAGAGATTACCGGATATTTTTTATCAATCTCATGCAACTGGTCACCATTAGCTTTAATCCTCCATACTTTACCCTCTGCAATCTTCAGCATTTCTTGTGGAGAACCATTAAAAGAAACTTGTCCCCGGTTCATTAAAGCCATATTATTACAGGTACTGGAAATATCACCAACAATGTGGGTAGATAAAATAATAGTTACGTCATTCTCACTTACCTCAGAAAGAAGATTACGGAAACGGATACGCTCTTCCGGGTCAAGTCCGGTAGTAGGTTCATCTACAATAATTACTTTTGGGTGATGTATCAAAGCTTGTGCAATTCCTAACCGGCGTTTCATACCTCCGGATAATTTATTAGCATATCGTTCACGAACGTCAAACAGTCCTACATTTTCGAGCATTTCATCGACAGCCTGTTTTCTTTGTCTGCTATGGGTCATTCCAGACAGGCGAGCCGCATAATCAAGGAATTCATACGTCTTATATTTAGCAAAGAAACGAAAATCCTGAGGCAAATATCCCAGAATAGCACGTATTTCTTTTCGCTGCTTCATCAAATCGTATCCACATATTTCTACTTGTCCGGAAGTCGGCTCCATAAGAGCTACAAGGATACGCATTAAAGTAGATTTACCTGCACCGTTAGGTCCCAATAAACCAAACATCCCTGCCGGGATTTCTAGATTAACATCTTTCAATGCATGATTTCCGTTTGGATATATTTTATTGAGGTTTTTAATAATTATACTCATGACGTGTTTTTATGTCCTATGTTGTAATAGGCGTTAAAGATAGACTTTATTTACATAAAATAAACGAAAAACATTACTATTAACTTATATTAGTAGTACAACGATCTTTCGAAACCCTCCATTTTAGCACATTGAGTAAATCAAATACAACAAATTTAATACATCTTCCCTGCGTTACCAGGTAATTACAGGGTTGTCCGTAGCCATAAAATTTGATAAATAAACAAAATTTTGTAACGAAAATAATAAATTTCATCTTTCTGTATAAAGATGAAAGAGTAACTCTTCATCCGCTTTCTACCTATGTATAAAAGATACAGGAAGAAAGTGAAGAGTTGAATAACATTTTAAACATTTCACTTCATTTATTCGTCAGAATCAAAGAAAGTCTCTATCTTTACACAAATTATTTTCTATTATTCACTACTAAATGTAAATATTATGGCAAGTAGAAGAGAGCTCAAGAAAAACGTAAATTATATTGCTGGAGAATTATTCACCGAATGTTTGATCAACAGCATGTTTATCCCTGGTACTGATAAAGCTAAGGCCGATGAGATTATGGCGGATATTCTGAAAATGCAGGATGAATTTATCAGCCGCATCAGTCATACCGAACCCGGAAATATAAAAGGTTTTTACAAGAAATTCCGAGCAGACTTTAATGCAAAAAAGAACGAGATTATTGACGCTATCGGAAAATTGAACTAAAAGACAGGATGAAGAAAGCCATTTATAGCTTTATCTATTACCGCCTTTTAGGCTGGAAGACAAACGTTACGGTACCTAATTATGATAAATGTGTAGTCTGTGCCGCCCCACATACAACGAACTTAGATTTATTTATTGGGAAACTGTTTTATGGAGCTGTTGGCCGTAAAACCAGTTTTATGATGAAAAAAGAATGGTTCTTTTTCCCGTTAGGGCTTCTTTTTAAGGCAGTAGGCGGGATTCCTGTAGATCGGGGACGAAAGACTTCATTGGTAGACCAAATGGCAAAACGTTTTGCCGAAAACAAAAAGTTTCATTTAGCTATTACACCCGAAGGAACTCGTAAGGCAAATCCGCATTGGAAAAAAGGATTTTATTATATCGCTCTCAAAGCACAAGTGCCTATCGTACTGATTGGTATTGATTATGAGACGAAAACGATTTCAGCAACAAAAGCAATTATGCCTTCAGGTGATATTAATAAAGATATGCGAGAAATTAAACTCTATTTCAAAGATTTCAAAGGGAAATATCCTGAGAATTTTGTACTTGGAGATATATAATTTCGTCATGGAAGACTTTGAAGGAAAATTACTAATAAACCAATGATATGGATTCCATTCGAATTTCTATCATACAAACCAATATCGTTTGGGAAAATAAAGAGGAAAATCTCCGTTTGCTCCACAAGAAACTGAAAAGTCTCTGTGGAACAACGGAGATTGTTGTTTTACCGGAGATGTTCTCCACAGGATTCAGCATGCAAAGCGAGATTCTAGCTGAGCCTATTACCGGTACTACTATAATTACACTCAAACAATGGGCCTCTCTATACCAAGTAGCTATCTGCGGAAGTTATATAGCAGAAGACAAAGGACATTTTTACAACCGGGCTTTTTTTCTTACTCCCGAAGGAGAAGAATATTATTATGACAAGCGCCATTTATTTCGTATGGGACAAGAAAGTGAACATTTCTCCGCCGGAAATAAACGACTTATAATTTCTTATTTAGGATGGAATATTTGTCTGCTTGTATGTTATGACTTACGTTTCCCGGTATGGAGCCGGAACGTGAATAACGAATATGATTTATTGATATATGTAGCAAACTGGCCGATACCCCGTCGTCTGGCCTGGGATACATTGCTGCGTGCGCGGGCATTGGAAAATCAATGTTATGTATGCGGTGTCAATAGAATAGGTACAGACGGATATCATCTTCATTACAATGGAGGCAGTGTCGTTTATTCAGCTCTTGGAGAAGAAATTACTTCGCTTCCTGACGGACAGAACGACAGCACTACCGTTACTATCAATCTAACAACTCTTCAGAGATTCAGAGAAAAATTTCCAGTCTGGAAAGATGCAGACTTGTTCCAACTGTGAATCTTAATAAAACAAATGTTAAAAACGAATTATTACGGCAACAATACCTAAAAGTTAGTAGTTAATTATATAGACTTCTTTTGTATCTTTGTCGTTAGAAAAATACACTCGTAAGGACTTTAATCTTACATAACTTAATTAACAACTTTATGAAAACAAATCTTAGTTCTCAAATCACTCTCCATCGGGTCTCCCCCAGATACTACAGACCGGAGAATGCATTTGAAAAATCAGTCTTGACAAGACTCGAGAAAATACCCACAGATATTTATGAATCTGTAGAGGAAGGCGCCAACTATATTGCTTGTGAAATTGCACAAACTATCCGCGAAAAACAAAAAGCCGGACGCTTCTGTGTTTTGGCGCTCCCCGGAGGTAATTCCCCCAGCCACGTTTATTCGGAACTTATCCGTATGCACAAAGAAGAGGGTCTTAGCTTCCGCAATGTTATTGTGTTTAATATGTATGAATATTATCCATTAACCGCTGATGCAATCAATAGCAACCTTAACGCTTTGAAGGAAATGCTGCTGGATCATGTGGACATCGATAAACAGAATATATTCTCTCCAGACGGTACTATTGCCAAAGACACTATCTTTGAATATTGTCGCCTGTACGAACAGCGCATCGAAAGTTTCGGTGGCATTGATATAGCATTGTTAGGTATCGGTCGTGTTGGTAACATCGCATTCAACGAACCGGGTTCACGCCTGAACTCTAATACTCGTTTGATCTTGTTGGATAATGCGTCACGCAACGAAGCATCCAAAATTTTCGGAACGATAGAGAATACGCCAATCAGTTCCATCACAATGGGTGTATCAACCATTCTCGGTGCAAAGAAAATATTCTTGTTGGCATGGGGTGAAGATAAAGCTGCAATGATAAAAGAATGCGTGGAAGGCACTATCACCGATACCATTCCGGCATCTTATCTTCAGACTCACAACAATGCACATGTAGCTATCGACCTTTCGGCCGCCATGAACCTGACACGTATCCAACGTCCATGGTTAGTGACTTCTTGCGAATGGAATGATAAGCTTATTCGTAGTGCTATCGTATGGTTATGCCAACTGACAGGAAAGCCAATTCTAAAACTGACTAACAAAGATTACAATGAAAACGGCCTGAGTGAACTTCTGGCTCTCTTCGGTTCTGCCTACAATGTAAATATCAAGATATTCAATGATCTGCAGCATACTATCACCGGGTGGCCGGGTGGTAAGCCGAATGCTGACGACACCTATCGTCCGGAACGTGCAAAACCATTCCCAAAGCGCGTTGTTGTTTTCTCTCCGCACCCTGATGACGACGTTATCTCCATGGGAGGAACCATACGCCGCTTGGTTGAACAAAAACATGAGGTACATATTGCTTATGAAACTTCGGGTAACATTGCAGTAGGCGACGAAGAAGTTGTTCGTTTCCTTCACTTCATCAATGGATTCAACCAGATTTTCAATAATAGCGAAGATCTGGTTATTAATGAAAAATATATAGAAATCCGTAAGTTCTTGAAAGAGAAAAAAGACGGGGATATAGACAGCCGGGATATCTTGACTATCAAAGGACTGATTCGTCGTGGTGAAGCACGTACCGCTTGCTCTTACAATAATATCCCGTTGGATCGTTGTCACTTCTTGGATTTGCCATTTTACGAAACCGGTAAGATTCAAAAGAATCCGATTAGTGAGGCAGACGTAGAAATTGTACGCAATCTGTTGCGTGAGGTAAAGCCTCATCAGATCTTCGTAGCAGGCGACTTAGCCGATCCGCATGGAACTCATCGCGTATGTACGGACGCCGTACTTGCAGCTATCGATCTTGAAAAAGAAGAGGGTGCCAAATGGTTGAAAGACTGTCGTATCTGGATGTATCGTGGCGCTTGGGCTGAATGGGAAATTGAAAACATTGAAATGGCTGTGCCTATCAGTCCGGAAGAACTTCGTGCAAAACGTAACTCTATCCTGAAACACCAGTCGCAAATGGAAAGTGCTCCATTCCTGGGTAATGACGAACGTCTGTTCTGGCAACGTAGTGAAGACCGCAACCGTGGCACAGCTACTTTGTACGACCGTTTAGGATTGGCTTCCTACGAAGCTATGGAAGCATTTGTTGAATACATTCCACTATAATAAGATGTATTAAAAAAATAGAAGAGTGAGGAGTTCCATACTTCTCACTCTTTTTTTGCTTATTTTTGCAGAGAAGTTCACTACACGATTTAGCACTGATTAAACTATGTTAGTGTAAATTCAAGACATGGATTCAGAATCTAATGAAGATAGTTATTGTGAGAACCTAAAAATTGAATAATGAAAAAAATAATAGTACTTGTTTTATGCTTGACAATAGCTGCAAATTTCCTTTTTGCACAGGACATTGAAAGAAATGTAAGAGAGCGGCTTACAAATTATTTCAATACATACACTACTACAACGAAAATCAGTACTCCCAAACTGAATAGTTTTGATATCGACTACGATCACAAGATGATGAATATCTATGTTTCAGAAAGTTTTGCCTATCAACCATTTACACCTGAAACCGTAGAATTAATATATAATCAGGTGATAGCACTTTTACCCGGCCCCGTACATTATTATAAAATCACAATTTATGCCGATGGTAAGCCGATTGAAGAGTTAGTCCCTAATCTTTATCGTAAGAAAAAAGACAAAGCCCGGATGTCTCTGGATATTGAATACAAAGGCGCTCCCTGGGTGAAGAACGACTCACGTCCTTATGAAATCTCCCACGGACTGCAAGACCGGCATATTGGATTATGGCAAAGTCATGGAAGTTATTTCAAAAACGACAAAGGTGAATGGGGGTGGCAACGCCCCCGATTGTTCTGTACGACGGAGGACCAATTCACACAGTCTTTCATCCTTCCTTATGTCATCCCGATGTTAGAAAATGCCGGAGCTATTGTTTATACTCCCCGCGAACGAGATACACAAAAGAATGAGATCATTGTAGATAATGATACCCCTAACGCTTCTCTCTATCTGGAAGTTGGGAGTAAAAAAGCTCGCTGGACACCCGCGCCCATTAATGGCTTTGCACAAAAGAAAGCTATTTATCAAGATGGAGAGAATCCTTTTGTCACAGGGACATGCCGAATAATTGAAACGGAGAAGAAAAAAAAGAAAGACCAAGCATTTGCCGAATGGGTTCCTACTCTACCGGCAGCAGGAAAATATGCAGTGTATGTTTCTTACCAGACATTACCCAACAGTGTGAGCGATGCCAAATATCTTGTATTTCACAATGGAGGAGTCACAGAATTTAAAGTGAATCAAAAGATAGGTGGTGGTACTTGGGTATATCTTGGTACTTTCGAATTTGATAAAGGCAACAACGACTATGGTATGGTCATACTCAGCAATGAGAGTAACGAACATGGTGTCGTTTGTGCCGATGCAGTCCGTTTCGGAGGAGGAATGGGGAATATCTCCCGTGGAGGAAGTATTAGCGGTCTTCCCCGTTATCTGGAAGGAGCGCGATACTCAGCGCAGTGGGCAGGAATGCCTTATGATATTTATGCCGGGCGTAAAGGAGAGAACGATTATACAGATGACATCAATGTACGTTCTAATACAATCAACTATCTTTCAGGAGGCTCTGTCTATAATCCCAGCCAGCAGGGGTTGGGGGTTCCTTTGGAAATGACAATGGCACTACATAGTGATGCCGGATGCAGTAAAACAGACGAAATTATCGGCTCTCTCGGTATTTATACAACTGATTTCAATAATGGGAAGCTAAATAATGGTTTGGATAGATATGCCTCACGTGACTTAACAGATATTCTGCTGACTCAGATTCAAAAAGATATTCATGCTAATTACAATCTTCCATGGACACGCCGTAGTATGTGGAACCGTAACTACAGTGAAACACGACTTCCTGCCAATCCGTCTACTATTATCGAACTACTCTCCCATCAAAACTTCGCAGATCTACAATTGGGACATGATCCGAATTTCAAGTTCACAGTGGGACGTGCTATTTATAAAGGTGTACTACAATTCCTGAGCAGCCAACATGGCAAAGAATACGTAGTGCAACCCCTACCCGTAAGTAACTTTGCAGTCCGTTTCGGAAAAAAGAAAAACACATTGGAACTTTCCTGGAAAGGAGAAGACGATCCTCAGGAACCAACAGCTCGTCCTAAAGATTATATCGTTTACACACGTATCGGATACGGAGGTTTTGACAACGGAACATTAGTCAACAAACCATCCTACACGATGAAAATAGAACCGGGACTCGTATATTCGTTCAAGGTAACAGCCGTAAATAAAGGTGGCGAGAGTTTTCCTTCTGAGATCTTATCGGCTTACAAAGCCAAACATGAACGTGAAAAAATATTGATTGTCAATGGATTCGACAGAATCAGTGGTCCGGCTATTATCAATACTCCCGATGAAGCCGGCTTTGATTTAAATCAAGATCCGGGTGTTCCTTACCTCTACAATATTTCTTTCTGTGGAGCACAGATCGGATTCGATCGCAAACAAGCAGGCAAAGAAGGTCCCGGTAGTCTGGGACATAGTGGTAATGAGTTGGAAGGGATGAAAATAGCTGGAAATACGTTTGATTATCCTTTTATTCATGGAAAGGCCATTCAAGCAACAGGAAAGTATAGCTTTGTTTCATGCAGTGATGAAGCTGTTGAAAATGGCATCATATCTTTAGAAGATTATCCGATTGTAGATTATATTCTAGGACTTGAAAAAGAGTCTCCGACAGATAAAGCCTATTATAAAACATTCTCTTCTCCAATGCAACGAGCTATTACAAGCTACTGCCAATCAGGAGGTAGTCTGTTTGTTAGTGGTGCTTATGTAGGAAGTGATATGAGCGGAACACAAGGGAATCGGGAATTTACAGAGAAAATACTAAAATATAACTATCAAGGAAGCCTTACAGACCAAACATCCGGACAGATTAATGGAATGGGACGTACTGTAACCATTCCACGTTTACCGAATGAAAACAGTTATGCTGTCAGCACACCAGATTGTATTATTCCAGTAGCACCCGCCTTCCCTGTATTTGTATATACATCCGGAAATCAGAGTGCAGGTATCGCTTATGAAGGAGATTATAAAACTTTCGTTTTAGGATTCCCATTCGAGAGTATTCAGTCGGAGGTCGATAGAGCTACTATCATGGCAGGAATATTAAAGTTTTTATCACATTAATTATGGCACAGAAAGTTTTCGACTTTTCCAGATATAAGTTAGCCAAAAACTTGAAACATATTAAGTTTTACCAACTTATACAACGCAGTCTAAAGAGTAAATTGTTTCATTACACCATACTACTTTTTATCATCTCTTTCGATTACGACTATTATATTTTCTTACTTTTGAATCAGCAGCTTTCTATCAGTTCTCTCTGTTCGGAATCACTTATCTTGCAGCATTCATATTCACCATTGAATATGCACTACGAATAATAGCAGCTCCTGCCAACCATCCGGAGTTAAGCACCTTTAAGGCGAGATTTCGTTACTCATTCTCATTTTACGGCTTTGTCGATTTTGTGGCTATACTACCTTTTCTTTTGATATATTTATATTGGAATACTGAAGTGTCACACTTGATCATTTTGCCCTATATCTTCAAATTAATCCGCTATTCCAAATCTTTTCGTCTTATCGGTGATGTATTGCACAAAGCAGAAAGTAAATTGGTTACCGTATACACGACATGCGGAATTATGGTCTGTTTCTCTACCCATATTAATGTATTACATAGAGCGTGGTGCACAACCCGAGGCTTTTGCCAATATCGGTGACGGATTATGGTGGTCAATCGTTGCATTCACCACCGTAAGTTATGGCGATATATATCCAGTCACCCCGTTGGAAAAAATACTTAGCAGTATTATCAGTCTTATAAGGATTGCTAATCGCATTCCCTACCAGTATCATCAGTTCTACATTCATGAGTATTATGCAGAACCAACAGCAAGAAAAAGAACAAGATGATCCACAAGATACAAAATCACATTCTTGATTGAGGAAAACTTCTTACTAATCTAGAATACTTGTATCCATAAACCAGAGTAAGTTTTGCATCACTTTTTCCACATCCACCAAAAATATCCGGACTTTTATAATCTGTTTTTCATTTTAAATTCTATCTTTGCTCCTAGTAATAACCTTTAAAACTAGAAAATAATGTATACTATACAAGCAAATCCCAGCGGTACACGCAGCATAGAAGTATCTAATGAAAATCTGAGAACTATCGAAAAATATGCTTTGTTCCGCCATCTCATCGACAGTAATGGCATTGTAGATGAGGACGTATTGGATAAACTAAAACTTAATATTCGTTCCCTGATAGCCAGTCAAGAAGAAGACAGTAGAGATCTGCTAGACCTTTGCATCGATGTGATTTATCATAATAACATGAAAGCATTCGGTCTGCAACAGTTGATTAAGCTCTACCTAACTTGGCTTACTTCCCAGGATGCGGAAGAAGAGGAGGAATAATGACTACTGTAAACACTTGCCAAACAACGGCTTATAGTCCATTGATTCCAGCAATCAAAGCGATGTGTGATGCTTCTTCCGGCGAGACGCTCGAAATTATCATGAACAATGCCGAAGCCTTTCAGGATTTGAAAGAATACTTATCCGAACAAGGAACCGGTTTTCGGGAGATTTATGACGGAGAACAGATGACATTACAGTTTACAATCCATAAGAAGTTCTTTTAAAACTTCCTAATGATTGATGTTAAACATCCCAATGAGTAAAAAAATCATTGGGATGTTTTTTATTATCCGTATCTTTGCAGCATGAAAGAATATCGATTAACAGACTGGTTACCGACTACTAAAAAAGAAGTGGAACTTCGCGGATGGAATGAGTTGGATATTATAATCCTCAGTGGTGATGCATATGTGGATCATCCTTCTTTTGGGGCTGCCGTTATCGGACGTATCCTTGAAGCAGAAGGTCTGAAAGTTGCTATCATCCCCCAACCTAACTGGCGTGATGATCTACGCGACTTCAAGAAACTGGGACGTCCGCGTTTATTTTTCGGTATCTCTGGTGGTTGTATGGATTCCATGGTCAATAAATATACTGCTAACAAGCGCCTGCGCAGTGAAGACGCTTACACTCCTGACGGACGACCAGATATGCGTCCGGAGTATCCTTCCATTGTTTACAGTCAGATTTTAAAAAGACTTTATCCGGACACTCCTGTCATTTTAGGAGGCATTGAAGCCAGTATGAGACGGTTAAGTCATTATGATTATTGGCAGGACAAAGTACAAAAAAGTATTTTGTGCGATAGTAATGCCGACTTACTGGTATATGGAATGGGAGAAAAACCTTTGGTGGATTTAGTAAGACAGATGAAATGTCTACTTTCCGAAGATGAAACCCCATTGACTAGCAGAGATCTTAAAAAGATAGTAGAAAACATTCCTCAGGTAGCCTATCTCTGTCGTGCTACAGAATGGACACCTGCATCAGATGATATTCAACTCTATTCACATGAAGAATGTCTGGCTGATAAAAAGAAGCAAGCCAGCAATTTCCGACATATCGAAGAGGAATCTAACAAATATGCAGCTTCCCGTATCACACAGGCTGTAGACAATAAAATCGTAGTTGTCAATCCACCCTATCCTCCGATGAGTCAGGAAGAACTTGACCATTCGTTTGATCTTCCTTATACCCGTTTGCCTCATCCTAAATATAAAGGGAAGCGGATTCCGGCCTACGATATGATCAAGTTTTCAATAAACATTCACCGAGGTTGTTTTGGTGGCTGTGCTTTCTGCACTATTTCCGCACATCAAGGAAAGTTTATAGTCAGTCGTAGTAAAGAGTCCATTCTGAAAGAAGTAAAAGAGGTAATGCAATTACCGGATTTTAAAGGATATCTGAGTGATTTGGGTGGTCCGTCTGCTAATATGTATCAGATGAAAGGTAAAGATGAAACAGTCTGCAAGAAGTGTAAACGTCCTTCATGTATTCATCCCAAAGTATGTCCGAATCTAAATTCAGATCATCGGCCTTTATTAGATATCTACAAATCAGTAGATACTTTGCCCGGTATCAAGAAGTCTTTTATCGGTAGCGGAGTACGTTATGACTTACTTCTCCATCAGAGTAAAGACGCTGAGATCAATAAGAGTACTGCCGAATATACTCGTGAGCTGATCATCAAGCATGTTAGCGGACGATTAAAGGTTGCTCCCGAACATACCAGCGACCGTGTATTATCAATTATGCGCAAACCGTCTTTTAGTCAATTTGAAACATTCAAAAAGATATTCGACCGTATCAACAGGGAAGAAAATTTGCGTCAACAGCTCATTCCTTATTTTATATCCTCTCATCCGGGATGCAAAGAAGAAGATATGGCGGAACTCGCTGTAACTACCAAGCAATTAGACTTTCACTTGGAACAAGTGCAGGACTTCACCCCTACGCCAATGACAGTCGCCACCGAAGCATGGTATACAGGATTTCACCCATACACTTTAGAACCAGTATTCAGTGCAAAGACACAACGGGAGAAATTAGCACAGCGTCAATTCTTTTTCTGGTATAAACCGGAAGAACGCAAAAACATCATCAATGAGCTTCGGCGTATCGGGCGACAAGATTTGATAGATAAACTATACGGAAAAAAGCCTGGAAATAAACGCTAAGATTTCTTTCAGGCATATTCCATTTCCAGGCTATGATATTATATCTTATGACGGATTCGATGTAGAAGAACTTGGCAACGCCACAATCTCCTTCAATACGCTAACCGCAGTCTCCACATTAGTCACATCTTTAATCAACATACTCCGTCTTCCATTCTGCTCTCTCAAATCACAACGGCGAGTATATTTCATCATATAATCAATAGCCTTGCCGAAAGCCTGACTTTGATAGAATGGACTGTCGGGGTTGGAAACAAAGAAAAGCGTCATACGCCCCCCCTTCAGGAATATTTTCTCTGCTCCCAATCGTGCCGCCAATCGACGAAGAGGAACAATTCGAAGTAACTCTTCTGTTTCCGGAGGAACCGGACCGAAACGGTCTTCCAAACGGGAGCGGAAAGCTTCCACATCATTATCCAGTGTTAATCCATCCAATTCACGATAGAGCAACATACGCTCACTGCTTCCCGTTACATAATTTGCCGGCAACAACAATTCAAGATCACTTTCTATCTGACATTCATCCACAAACTGCTCACCACTGATTTGTCCTTCTCCCTTAATTTCATCCGCATACAGATCGGCAAACTCATCATTCTTTAGTTCATGAACAGCTTCAGACAAGATTTTCTGGTAAGTCTCATATCCCAAGTCAGCGATAAAGCCGCTTTGTTCGGCCCCAAGTAGATTTCCGGCTCCACGTATATCCAAATCTTGCATAGCAATATGGATTCCACTCCCCAAATCACTGAAGTTTTCAATTGCCTGCAAACGCCGCTTGCCTTCCGTTGTCAGGCTGCCTAACGGTGGAGCCAACAGATAACAGAAAGCTTTTTTATTGCTTCGTCCTACGCGACCTCGCATCTGGTGAAGATCACTCAATCCAAAATTCTGAGCCTGATTGATAATAATAGTATTGGCATTCGGAATATCAATTCCACTTTCGATAATAGTCGTCGCTAACAATACATCATAATCGTAATTGACAAAATCAAATATAATCTGTTCCAACTGAGCAGGTTCCATCTGTCCATGACCGATAGCTACACGACAATCAGGGATATGACGTTCGATCATTGCTTTTAATTCCGGCAAATTCGCAATTCGATTATTGACGAAAAATACTTGTCCATTACGGCTCATCTCAAAATTAATTGCATCCGTAATGACCTCTTCGTTAAATGTATGTACTTCCGTTTGAATCGGATAACGGTTGGGCGGCGGAGTAGAAATCACACTCAAGTCACGCGCTCCCATCAAAGAAAATTGGAGCGTACGGGGAATAGGAGTAGCCGTCATGGTCAGTGTATCTACATTCACTTTCAGTTGGCGCAGTTTTTCTTTAACGGAAACTCCAAACTTCTGTTCCTCGTCGATAATCAACAATCCCAGATCCTTAAAATGGACATCTTTTCCTAAAATGCGATGAGTTCCAATCAGGATATTCACTTTTCCTTGCTTCAAGCCATTCAACACAGCTTTTGTTTGAGTTGCCGTACGGGCACGGCTCAAATAATCCACGCGGCATGGCAGATCTTTCAAACGCTCACGGAACGTTTCAAAATGCTGATAAGCAAGAACGGTAGTCGGGACTAAAACAGCAACTTGTTTATTGTCGGCCACAGCTTTAAAAGCAGCACGAATGGCCACTTCAGTCTTTCCAAAGCCTACGTCTCCACAAATCAAACGGTCCATCGGACGGTCACCCTCCATGTCTGCTTTCACATCGGCAGTCGCTTTACTCTGATCAGGGGTATCTTCATAAATAAATGAAGCTTCCAGTTCTCGTTGCAAAAAACTGTCAGGACTATAAGAGAATCCTTTTTCCTGACGACGCTGGGAATAGAGTTTAATCAAATCACGAGCAATATCTTTAATTTTACTCTTGGTACGCTCCTTTAGCTTTTCCCATGCACCGGTTCCCAACTTATTCAGTCGGGGAGGTTCTCCATCTTTTCCTTTATATTTGGATACTTTATGCAAAGAATGAATAGAAACAAAGACTACATCTTCATTCTGGAAAACCAACTTCAAAACCTCCTGTGTGGTATCTCCATTCGGTATACGTACTAACCCGGAAAAGCGTCCGATACCATGATCGGTATGTACAACATAATCTCCCGGAGTAAATTGATTCAATTCTTTCAACGAAAGAGCCACTTTTCCGGAACGGGCTTTATCACTTTTCAGGTTATATTTATGGAAACGGTCGAACAACTGATGATCTGTAAAAATACAAAGTCGCAATGTCCGATCAACAAATCCTTCGTGAAGCGTACGTACTACCGGTGTAAACTGTATCTTATCACCTCTATCCTCAAAAATAGCTTTGATTCGATCCGTCTGTTTCACACTATCACTACAGATATAGAGTGAATATCCCTTCTCCAAATAATCTTTGAAAGAAGAAGCTACCAGATCAAAATTCTTATGAAAAATAGGTTGTGCGGAAGTCTCAAACATCACGCTGGCATTCGGTGTTCCTGTCGGTTTATTACCGAACTCCATCCGGCGGAAATCAAGAGCACGTAATGTAAATTCACTGCCATCTATCAACTTGCCTTCCAAAGTGATTCTTCCATTCTCTTCAGCTTCCTGTACAGCTATTGCCTGTGGAGTAAGTGCCTCATCATGTACTACTTGAATGCGTTCACGCAACCAAAGAAAATCACGCATTGCCAGAACAGTATCTTTCGTAAGAAAGTCAAGGAAGGAAGTAGTTACATCACCTGCCACTGCCAAATCCGGTACAATTACTATCCCTTCTTTCTTTTCACGCGAAAGCTGCGACTCGACTTCAAATATCCGGATACTCTCTACCTCATCTCCGAAAAAGTCGATGCGATAAGGATATTCCGAAGCAAAAGAAAAGACATCGATAATACTACCACGAACAGCATATTGCCCCGGCTCATATACATAATCTACATACTCGAAACCATAGCTATGCAACATATCCGTCACAAACGTCAAATCGACTCTTTCTCCGACATTCAGTTTGAGGGTTTTGTCACTTAACTCCTTACGAGAAACGACTTTCTCTGCCAATGCATCGGGATAAGTGACAATACACAATCCTTTTTCACCTTTTTGCAGGCGGCTCAGGACTTCGGTGCGCAGAATCTCGTTAGCTGCATCTTTTTGTCCATACTTAATAGAACGACGAAATGAAGAAGGGAAAAACAATACACTTTCTGTTCCTAATACCTGTGTCAGGTCGTGGTAGAAATACCCCGCTTCTTCCAGATCACTCAGAATAAAGACGAAAGGACAAACATCTTGTTTTACCAAAACGGATGAAAACAAGGATGCAGCGGAAGCACACAATCCTCCACAATATAGGGTCTGAATAGAAGTATCCTTTAATAATCGCTTAAGAACTGCCGTATTGGGATGAACGGCATATTGTTGTTGTAACTCGGTTATTGTCATATCTAAAAAATTACTCTGCAAAAATACGAATTTTACATGAATCTATCTCATACGAAATGTACGATTATACAGGCCTATAAAACTAAGACGGTGAAAACAGAACAAATAAAGTCTGTTTTCACCGTCATTTATCCTTTTTAAAGTTATATTTTTAACAATAACTCAACTAATTCCATATTTCACGCAAATCATATTTTCGTTTCCTTTCTTGCAGGTTCAAGATTTTCTTGATAACTTGTCACTGTGTTTCTTCTAAATCCGTACAATACATAATTATTTGAAGCTTGGTAACTAAAAATAATCATCTTGTAGGAAAGAAGAAGCACTCTTTTTAGTTCAAACCAATAAACTTAAACAGGCTCTAAAAAGATAATATTTGTCTATCGTATATTTCTGTTTGAGTTTAATTCCTTTCATTCTATTGTTTCGAATAATGTGTTTATTTGAATATGATAGGCTATCTTTGTAGTCAAAAGAAAACATATATCATTTTATAATAATGATTTATTTCTTATTTGTGTTTCATTTGATTAACTTTAAAATCTAAATTTATTATGAAATGTATAACTATTGTTAGTTTAAGTAATTTATTAGTTAAAAGAGAAAAGCTATCCATACTTTTAATTGTATTGTTTGTTGGGGGGATATTCTTCTTCTTTCTTGGGCAGATGTATTATGATACAAGGAAGGATATGTTTAATTATAAGGCAGAGGACGCTTTCAGAAACGCTTTGCAGGATAAATTGCAGAATGAGTCTTTTGAATGTTATCTTTTTGCTAGTAGGCGTACATCACAACCGAATGAGTTGCCAGATACAATTTATATATATAATGATGAAGGTATGCAGGCATATCCTTTGGATAAAGAAAAAAACAGCAAAAATATAACGTCTGATCACAATGCACGCATTATACATTCGGAATTCTTATCTGCTCATCCTGTCGTTGTAGATTCTTTATATAAGGGATGGCAGAAGTATCTGAAGAGAGAAAACTTATCTGGTACTTTTGTGTTAAAACTCCTTGTTTCGGATGAAAAAGACAGTATTACTACTTCTGTTTTTCCGAAAGTTTCTTTAGGAGAAAACTTAGTACAATGTTTCAGACTGACAATTGGTTATCGCTGTGAAGTTGATATATTGGGGTTTTATTCTCCTTCTTTTGGACAGTTAGTAGGGATAAAAGGAATTGCTTATAGTTTACTTTATTGGCTATTTATTATTGGCATTTATGGAATTATAATCTATCTAAAAAGAAAAGAGAAAAGTATATCAATTTTGGATCAAAAGGGAGAAGATAATTTGATGGAACAAAAAATTGAATATGTGAGAAGTGAACCTGCTCAAATTTACCAACTATCTGAAAGTGTAATTTTTGATGCAGACCGGAGAAAACTAATATTAGATGATAAAGAGATCTCTGTGTACCCACAATGTGCCATTTTATTGCAGCATTTTTTAGACACTCCAGATTATATTTTGAAAGATGAAGAAATTGTTTCATTTTTTTGGACGGATAAGTTTGATAATACAAACAACATTTATATTCTTATAGGACGTTTGCGTAAGCTTTTAGCAAAAGTGACACCTATTGTGATTGATCGATATGAAATGTCAGGTTATCAATTAAAAATTCTTAAATAGGAAAATGTTCGATGAAATCGATGCTTTTGGCTTGAATTGCATTTTAATGATGAATTTGGGTAATTGTTAGATCCTGATTGTTAGAAATTGTTAGGAATTATATTTCAATATTATCTTTCTATTGCATACTTTCGTAGCATGTATTAACCGATTAAACTATTATATATTATGAAGCCAAAAATTTATCTTATTATTTATTTTGTTAGTTGCAGTCTTAGGAGTGAAATTTAGTTTTAAGAAATATACGGCAAGTCCGATGTTATTGGAAAATGTAGAAGCTTTGGCAGCAGGAGAAATTGATAAACCTTATACATGTGCAGGTATGGGTACTTTGGATTGTCCTGGTAGCAGTGTAAAAGTGCGAGCTATCTATATTGGATATAGTCTTGAAAAATATGACTAACATATTATTGCTTTCCTTTGTTATGGTGATTCATTACTTCTTGATAAATTGACAATATTTAAAGATATAGCGAAATAAAATGAATATTTGACGGGAGTAGGTGTATTTATGTTGTATGTCTAATGGTCAGCTGATATTAAGGTTTAGTATGAGCTAAAAAGAGAGTGTTAATTTGGTTAAAAAGGAGCAAGATGATTAATGTTGAATCTAGTCGGATTGCTGACATCATCTGCTCCTAAACCCCGTAAAAAGGAGGTGGGGTAAAGATAAGAATAAATTCGAATTATAGCAAATGCGTTTTGCAGTTCTGTTGAAATGATAAATGCAGTAAACAAAATTATATTTTAGTAATGTAAAAATAAACTAATATGAAGAAATATTTAGGTATAGTGTTAATATGCGTTGTTGTAATTGTTACTGTTCTTAATTTTAAATTGAACACTAATAAAACTCAAGTATCTTTATTGGCATTGGCTAACATAGAAGCTTTGGCAAAGGATGAAAGTGATAATGAAAAAGGATATTCTAGAGTTCCTTCAGACTGTGAAATAGTGGTTACGGGTAAAGCTAATTCTACTATGGAAATTTTAGGTATAGGCACAGTTAAACTTAATAGTAGTGGTGAATATCGTTATAATAAGAAGGATGGTCAAGTTCGTTGTATATTAGATGGCAAAGAATTGTGTATTCCACAAAATTGTTGATTATAACTAAACAGTTTTGAGATACTTTTATTTTAGATATCTCAAAACTGTTTTTTAAGAATAATTTAATAAAACGTAGAAATGAAAGAATTAAGAATTGTATTAATATTTTCGTTAGCTGTTCTCTTAAGTAATTGTGTGAATAATAAGAATATGCAAAATGATAAGGATTCTTTGGTTATTGAACTCAATTTTAACAATTCAGTTGATATTCATGATGTTGGTCTTATTGATAGCATAGATATCTTGAGATTAAGTAATGATGCAATATTGGGGCAAGTTGATAAAATTGTAAAACATAATAATTGTATATTCTTGTTGGATGCGTTTATCACTAAGTCTGTCTTTGTGTATGATTTATCAGGAAATTTCATAAAACAATTAGTGACTATTGGAAAAGGACCAAAGGAATGTTTACAACCTATGGATATCTTTGTTGATAAGAAAGAAAATATATTAGCGGTTGTTAGTAGAACGGACAGAAAGTTACTAAAATATAACTTGGATAATCTGAATTTAATGTCTGTTGAAAAATTACCAAAGCCTTTTTTCTTCTTAAGTAATATAGAAAATGGATATGCAGGATGTATGAATAATCTTATTGATGATAATAAACCTTTCAATTTGTGGACTATGTCTAGCAGCTTCGAATTAAAAAATAGTCTTTTTAAAATTCCATCTTCTTGGAATAGCATAGCTTCCGGTAATATTCAACCATTTTCTAGATACAATGATAAAGTATATTATATTCAACCTTATGATTTTAATATTTACTGTGTTGATGAAAAAGAGAATAAAGTTTCTTATAAATATGATTTAGGGAGTAATACTTGGCCTTCAGACATAAAAGAATATGAAGATATAAAGAGGATTAATGAAAGTTCTCCTGATAGATACATTGGCGGCTTCTACACATTTCAGGAAACACAGAATTATTTGATTACAAGGACAGTTTTTAAAAATGAAGAGTTGTTGGGTGTCTATAATAAAAAAACTAGAGAAACTTATGTGGCAAAGCCGAGTTCTTATTCTGATAAATATCTTATCTCATTTGGAAAAATAATAGGTATGGATGAAAATGCTATTTACTCTTTGGTAACTGCTGAATCTGTAAATAAAATTATTGTAGGTAAAGATAAGTATAATGATTTTGAAAGTATGTATCCTATTCAGGTTAAAAACTTAAGAGAGAAATTCAAAGGTGTATTTATCAGTGAAGAATATAATCCTTTTTTACTAATACATTATTTTAGTGAGGAGTAGTATTATAGTATATTAATTTCTAGAATTTATGTTCTGAATCTTTAGTGACTATTTTTTAATTGAAGAATAATAAATTGTGAGAAACAGTAATGTGGATGTTAATATCATATGTCAAATAGGACATTCTAGAATTGTAGCTCTTGGTACATATCCTGATCATACCAAAATTGTTAAAGAGATAAATGTTTTGGTGTTATTTGTTCCACATAAAAAATAATTCTGTGATAGTCTGATATTATTTAAAATTTAATTAGGGTGAATAGAGAAATGTTAATTATATATTGTTATAGATGATGTGCTGGAATAAAAGAAAAGTATGTTTTAAGAGTGTATTTTATATTTTGATTATGATATTATTATGCTCATGTGGAGAATCTCAAAAAGATCATATAGAGCAATTAGTTAAGGCATGGGATGGTAGGATAATTTATTATCCTGCTGACCTGAAATTTTGCTCATTTAAAAAAGATTCTATGTATAATTTACAAATGCCGGTTCGTGAATATACAATTGTATCTTATGTTGATTCGATAGGATGTATGAGTTGTAAGTTACAGTTGCAAGATTGGAAATTGTTGATTAGTCATTTAGATGATTCTTTTAAAGAGAAAGTCTCGTGTCTTTTAATATTTCATCCTAAAAACAAAGAAATGTTACTCGACTTATTGTATCGTAAACGTTTTACTTATCCTGTTTGCATTGATGAAACAGATTCATTTAATAAATTGAATCATTTATCTACTGATATGACATTTCAGACATTTTTGTTAGATAAAAATGCTAAAGTTATTGCAATTGGTAATCCGATTCATAGTCCTTTGGTGAAAGAGTTATATTTAAATATTATCTCTGGAAAAGAGACATTTTCCCAGTCTAGAAGTCAATCTTTAACCTTTGCATTTTTATCAAAAGACAATATAAATATGGGGGATTTCCCATGGAAACAGAAACAAGAAGCAGAAGTTACTCTTTCTAATACCGGAGAAAAACCTTTAGTCATCAATGATGTGATTACTTCTTGTGGCTGTATGACTGCAGAATTTGATAAGAAACCTATTAACCAGTATAAATCTGCAAATATAAGGATAACTTACGAAGCAGAGTATCCTGAACATTTTGATAAAACCATAACAATCTATTGCAATGCGAAAGATTCTCCTTTTCAGTTGAAAGTTACGGGAAATGCAAAGTAACGGCTAGGAAACAGTATTATGATAAAGCGCTATGGATTTCAGATTATCCAAATTGTATTCATCATCGTGCTTGGATGGCAAATGACAAATCTATTAACTGCGAAGAAAGAAGAACCAATATCAATATTAGAGGCCTCCTTGCGAGCTGCTAAGGATAATCGGCAAGTATTAAAAAAGCACTTCGTTATTATCGAAAAGAACCATCTTTCTGTCCATATTTAACAGAACGACGAAAAAAAGAAGGGAAAAACAACACTGTTTCTGTTCCCAACACTTGTGTCAAACCATGATAGAAATACCCTGCTTATTCCAGACCACCTAAAACAAAGACGAAAAGACAAACATCCTGTTACACTAAAACAGATGAAAACAAAGATGCAGCGGAGGTACACAATCCTCCCAATATATAGTCTGAATCGAAGTATCCTTTAATAAACGCTTAAGAACGGCCATATTAGGATGAACGGCATATTGTTGTTGTAACTCGGTTATAGTCATATATATAAAATTACTCTGCAAAACACGAATTTTACGTGAATCTATCTCATACAGAACAGATAGATTGTATTATATTAATTCTTCTCACAAACAGAAAACTCATCAGGATATATATCCCAACTTACGTGTTACTAAATCAAGCCAATTTAGTTCTTATACAATGTTATGAGTAAAAATAGCCATCATTTTATGAATATCCCAACACAATGTCACGTTAAATTTTCCTTAGTATATCCCACAACTAAAGGAAAAGAACTACTTTTGTTATCTAAATTATCGAATTTATGCAAACATCGGACAGCATTGTTATCATCCCGACCTATAATGAGCGGGAAAATATCGAAAATATTATCCGTGCCGTTTTCGGGTTAGACAAGATATTCCACATTCTGGTCATAGAAGATGGTTCGCCGGACGGAACGGCAGCTATTGTGAAAACCTTACAGCAAGAATTTCCCGAACGCCTTTTCATGATCGAGCGCAAAGGAAAGTTAGGATTGGGAACCGCTTATATTACCGGTTTTAAGTGGGCTTTGGAACATGCTTACGAGTATATCTTCGAAATGGATGCTGACTTCAGTCACAATCCTAATGATCTTCCACGCTTATATAAAGCTTGTTCGGAAGAAGGAGGAGATGTTTCTATCGGGTCACGTTACGTAAGTGGCGTGAATGTGGTCAATTGGCCGATGGGGCGAGTGTTGATGTCTTATTTTGCCTCCAAATATGTACGTTTCATTACAGGAATTCCTGTGCATGATACTACAGCCGGATTTGTTTGTTACCGTCGGCAAGTACTTGAAACGATTGATCTGGACCATATCCGTTTCAAAGGATATGCTTTCCAGATAGAGATGAAGTTTACCGCTTATAAATGTGGATTCAAAATCATTGAAGTTCCTGTTATTTTCATCAATAGAGAACTAGGTACTTCGAAGATGAACAGCAGTATCTTTGGCGAAGCCATATTTGGTGTGATTAAGTTAAAAGTTAATAGTTGGTTCCATAAATTCCCACAAAAGAAATGAAACGTATTCTGATTCAAAATGCCGTTATAATCAACGAAGGAAGAAAAGTATTAGGCTCCGTCGTTATTGAAGGCGAAAAGATTGCTGAAATATTAGTAGGCGACCAAAAAGCAGTTGCCCCCTGTGATGAGATCATCGATGCAACCGGTTGCTATCTTCTGCCCGGTGCTATCGATGAACATGTTCATTTCCGCGATCCGGGGCTGACCCATAAAGCAGATATTACCACTGAAAGTCGTGCAGCTGCTGCGGGTGGTGTTACCTCTATCATGGATATGCCTAATACCAATCCACAGACTACGACTTTGGAAGCTTTGAATGAGAAGTTGATTCTGCTGGCAGAAAAGTCGGCAGTCAATTACTCCTGCTATTTCGGAGCTACCAATAATAATTACACACAATTCAGCCAGTTGGATAAACACCGTGTTTGCGGAGTGAAGCTGTTTATGGGGTCCAGTACCGGCAATATGCTGGTAGACCGAATGGCAAGTCTGCGCAACATATTTGCAGGTACCGATTTGCTGATTGCTGTTCATTGCGAAGATCAGGGAATCATCAAAGAAAATACAGATAAGTATAAGAAAGAATACGGAGATGATGTTCCTTTAGCACTGCATCCCGTCATTCGTTCGGAAGAAGCTTGTTACCGTTCTTCTGAATTGGCAGTTAAATTAGCACGTGAAACGAATGCACGTTTACACATCATGCATATCTCCACAGCTAAAGAACTAAGTTTATTTGAAAATATTCCTTTAGCAGAAAAGAAAATCACCGCTGAAGCATGTGTTTCACATCTGATTTTCACAGAGGATAACTATCAAACTTTGGGTGCACGTATCAAATGTAATCCTGCTATCAAATCGGCTAGTGACCGAAAGGCTTTGCAAGAGGCAGTAGTCAGCGGATTGATTGATGCGATTGCCACCGACCATGCTCCACATTTATTGAGTGAAAAAGAAGGAGGAGCACTAAAAGCCACCTCTGGTATGCCAATGATACAATTTTCACTGGTAAGTATGTTGGAATTGGTAGACAAGGGAGTATTCACAATTGAAAAAGTTGCCGAAAAGATGAGTCACGCCCCTGCACAAATGTACAATATACAAAAACGGGGATATATTCGCGAAGGTTATTTCGCAGACCTTGTCTTAGTACGGCCCGGAAATGAATGGACCGTTACTACCGACTGTATCCTGAGCAAATGTAAATGGAGCCCACTGGAAGGACATACTTTCAACTGGAAAGTAGAAAAAACATTTGTAAACGGACATCTGTTATACAACAATGGAATTATTGATGAAGAGTATCGCGGACAAGAACTATTTTTTGAAAGATAAATAGTTTCAAAGTGTTTCATATAGAAGAACACTCTGTTCCATATAGCCAAACAAAGTGTTTCATGCCTTGGAACAAATAGTTTCACCCTATTGAAACTAAGTGTTTCACGCTTTGAAACTAAAAGTTTCAACCATTGAAACCAATAGTTCCAAGCCTTGAAACCATAAGTTCGAAACGTTGAAACTAACACTCCGATCCATTCATTTCAATAATATCATTATAGATCTCCCAAATTCCGGTGATAGGTGATAGATCGGGTGATAGGTTATTTATCAACCTATCACCACTTGAAACACCGATGAATAAATGGATTCAGAGCATTGGTGATAGGTTGATAGAGAAAATGCAGTTTTTTCTTATGTAGAAGAAGAATTGGAATGAAAAGAATAAATCAGTCTTGACTCATTTAATACAGTAGTTTATGATATTATCTTATAAAATACATGATGTTGCCCCCTACATTAATTGGATTTACTTTTTCCATGCTTGGGGATTCCAACCGCGTTATGCAGCCATTGCCAATATTCATGGTTGCGACGCATGTCGCGCCTCTTGGCTGACGACTTTTCCGGAAGAAGAGCGAAACAAAGCTTCAGAAGCCATGCAACTGTTCAAAGAAGCCAACCGAATGCTCGATATGCTTGATGCAGACTATGAAGTAAAAACAATCTTCAAACTCTGCAAGACTAATTCAGACGGAGATAATCTGGTGATTGAGAAAGAAGAAAATCAAACAATTATTTTCCCACTACTCCGCCAACAAACTCCCAAACGGGACGGTAGCCCTTTCATCTGTCTGAGCGATTTCATCCGTCCCCTATCCTCCGGTATTCCGGACACAATGGGTGTTTTTGCTTCCTGTATCGATGCGGACATGGAAGGATTATACGAACAAGATCCTTATAAACATCTACTCGTTCAAACTCTTTCAGACCGTTTGGCAGAAGCTGCCACAGAAAAAATGCACGAATATGTACGCAAAGAATTCTGGGGATATGCCAAAGATGAGAATCTGACAATACCTGACTTATTGGTAGAGAACTATCAAGGCATCCGTCCTGCCGTAGGTTATCCTTCCCTCCCCGACCAATCAGTCAATTTCTTGTTGGACGAAATTCTGGATATGAAACAAATAGGAATCAGTCTCACAGAAAATGGAGCGATGTATCCTCATTCTTCTGTTTGCGGCCTTATGTTTGCACATCCCGCCTCCGAATATTTCTCTGTAGGGAAAATTGGAGAAGACCAACTCGAAGACTATGCACGAAGACGAAAGAAAAGTATTGAGGAAATGCGCAAATTCCTGGCTGCCAATTTGCAATAACCAAGAGTTAGCTTATGATTTACCTCTTTTTTCGTACAACTAAAACTCAAATTTAAATACATTCATACACAGAATGAGAGAATAAATAATTCTCAAATACGCGAAATATGCTACAACGTTTATTTATCTTTTTATTAATCTTTCTGATTCTGCCTGACATCTATCTGTATTTCAGATTTATAGTCAAGCTGACGACTAAATGCTGGTTACGCATTCTTTATTGGATTCCATGTATCTTGCTGACTGCCGGAATTACTTATCTGGGATATTTTGCAAAAAATATACAAGCTGAGCAACAGTTCCAATTAGCAATCGGCTGGTTTTCCATCCTCTTTTTTCTATTTACAGCTCCTAAATTGATACTGGCTCTTTGTACGTTGGCGGGAGTACCTTTTCATAAATGGCTGCGCTGGCCCCGAACTCCATTTATATGTACAGGGCTGACATTGGGACTTATCTCTATCATCATTATTATTTATGGTTCTTTTATCGGACGTACACAGTTTGATGTCAAAGAAGTCACTTATACTTCTTCCCGTTTGCCACAGGCATTTGACGGATATCGCATTGTTCAATTATCCGACATTCATATCGGAAGTTGGCATGGAAATGCTTCTGCCATTCAAAAGCTAGTCAATCTGGTAAATGAACAAAATCCTGATCTTATTGTCTTCACAGGGGATCTAGTCAATCACCGTGCAGTTGAGTTGGACGGCTTTCAAGAAACGCTAGCCGGATTAAAAGCAAAAGATGGAGTTTACTCCGTATTGGGAAATCACGATTACGGTCCTTATTATCATTGGAGAGATAAGCGGGCAGAAGCAGAAAATCTGTCAGACCTCAAACAAAGGCAAGCAGCCATGGGATGGAAATTACTAAATAATGAACACGATATCCTGAAACAAGGTAACGATAGCATTGCACTTATAGGAGTTGAGAACGAAGGCGAACCTCCTTTTTCCCAACATGGTGATTTAACCAAAGCAATGCGGGGTACTGAAGGCATGTTCCAGATTTTGCTGAGCCATAACCCGACACATTGGAGAAGAGAAGTACTTCCCCAATCGAATGTAGACTTGATGTTGGCCGGACATACGCATGGTATGCAAATGAAATTGGGAGATTATTCTCCTGCTTCCTATATTTATCCGGAATGGTGTGGAATGTATCTGGAAAAGGCACGAGGATTGTATGTAAATTTAGGAATCGGATACGTCGGATTGCCTTTCCGTTTCGGTGCTTGGCCGGAAATAACGGTGCTTACCCTACGACGGTAAGCACACTTTTTCCATTGACTTTCTTGTGTACCTGTACTTGAACAGAAATACGTTCACTCATTTCTTGTACGTGAGAAATAACTCCGATCTTCCGTCCTTGCATCTGCAATTGTTCCAATGCTTCCATTGCTGTCCGTAGGCTATTTGCATCGAGCGAACCGAATCCTTCGTCAATAAAGAGTGATTCTACTTTCAGGTTATTGCTTGATAAGGAAGACAATCCTAAAGCCAGCGCAAGAGAAATCAAAAACGACTCTCCTCCGGAAAGTGAATAAACTGTCCGGACTTCATCACACATATCGCAATCAATTACCTGAAGTGCTAAAGTACCCGGTACTTGCTGCAATTTGTATCGTTTAGATAAATAAGATAAATGCCGGTTAGCATGAAACAACAATAAATTTAAGGTATAGCTCTGTGCAATAACTTTAAACTTCGCACCGTCAGCACTGCCTATCAGTTTATTCAGTTTTGCCCAGCGTTCAGCTTTCAATTGTTTTTCTGCCAGTTCTTTTGCTATTTGTCCAGCAATTACTTTGTTTTTTACCTGTTGCAGTAACCTTGCTGAAATAGAAGCCAGACTACTCTCAGTATTCGAATTTTCATCCTGTTGCTTTGCAATAGTTTCCGGCAGTTGATCGGGAAATTCGATATGTTTTTGTTGTTCCCGCAATTCTTTAATAACTACAGAAAGTTGCTTCTTCTCTCCTTGTAAGCCGGCAAGTCGGTTCTGTGCCATCTCCACATCTTTCCGGCTTTTTTCCAAAGTTGCATTCAGTTCCTTCTCTCTTCTGACAACGGCAGCTTCCGCTTCGTCCACATTCTTTCCTTTTAATAACTGTGATCTTTCCAGACGAAGTTCCTCCAGTGCTTTTGTAATGATATCGAACCTACCCTGTTCGGTAATAACAGCAGTTTCCAAAATAGCCAACTGCTCTTTGGAAGAAGCAGCTTTCTGCATCGCCAAACGGTAACGAGAGACATTCTCATGTAAAGCTGTACAATGAGCCCGCATTTTTTTGATCTCTTCATCCTTCTGTTGCCATTCTGCGTAAAGATTACCATATTCAAGAATTCGTTCAGCCAGTTCTTTCAACTGATTCTTTATCTGCTCCTCGTTCCCGCTTTCCGGATTTTCCTGTTGCAAAGCTACTAATTGTGTTTTTAGCTGTTCTTCTACATGTTTCAAATGAGCCAAATCCCGTTGCAAAGCAATATTCCGGTTATTAATTTGCTGAAAAGTTGCAGCTGTCGCATTATATTCCTGTTCTATACTTCGGAAAAGAGTATCTACCACTTCTTGCTCCTGATGATAAGGATGCGTTGTACTGCCACAAACCGGACACGCCTCTCCCTCTTGTAACTGTTGCCGCAAAGCTGTTACATCTTTTCCTACTGCCATACGAGCATTCTCATAAAGACGTTGAATTGTTTTCAAAGCAACCTCCTGCTCAGCCAATTCTTGTGCACAGGTCACAGTCTCTTTCTCCAACTTCCCTATATCCTCTTTCGTTTTCATTTCAGTTTCAGTCAGTTGCCGTATATTCTGCAGCCGTACTAATTCATTTTTCAGCTTACTCTGAGTATCTACCAACGCCGGATAGCCGAAAGCATTTAAACGTTGCTGGCATTCCTCATGCACTTTCAGCCGACTCTCCAATAATTCTTCTTCCTTTTGGAGAATCTTTTCTACCTGCTCCAATTCCAACGTCTCTCCTCCCACATGGTTCAGCAAAAGATTCATCGAATGATATGACATTTGCAACTGACTTGTAGCAGATTGAACTACCTTTCCATATTCTGTTACCCGTAGGCGAGCTTCCTTCAATATCTTTTGCGACTGGGCATAGCCGGTTTGTTGCGATTGAATCTGTATATCCAATTGACGAGCTTTCTTCAAATCCGGTTGTATCGCTTCCCACTGTGCCTTAAAATGTATCAATCCCTCTTCCTGCAATTGCAACGATCTTTGCAATGCCACCATATTCTCTTGTCCGGACTGTTCTTCTTCCTCTTTTTTCTTCCATAGCTCCTCTTGTGTTTTCAGTGAACGAACTATATTTAATTGAGTATTCAAGTCTCTTAACAACTTAATTCCTGCATCACGTCTTTCTGTCAATTGCTCCTTCTCTTTTTGTAAGGCGAGGAGTTCTTCTTCGGGCATTAATTCAATCACACTCATCCTACTATGAATGAGGGCCACTTCCTCCTGTGCAGCCTTATTCTTTGCAAAAACTTCCTGCGAAATTCTGGAATAAATTCCTGTACCTGTAAGCTTTTCAAGCAATTCGGCTTTTGCCGTACCTCTGGATTTCAAGAAAGTTGCAAAATCATTTTGAGCCAATAATACCGTTCGGGTAAATTGCTCATAAGTCAATCCGACCAACTCTACCAACTGAGCCAACAGTTCTTTTTTAGTGCCCTGATATTCTTGATCCGTATCCAAGTCCTTCACCTCCAACACCTGCGGCTGCAAAGAACCATTCGATTTAGATCTAGTCCGTCTAACCGACCAACGAGAGCGATATCGATGTCCGTCTACTCCTTGAAAATCGACTTCCGCATATCCTTCTCCCGTTCCCCGGCGAAGCAAGTTCCTTACATCGGACTGGTTGATCTGATTATCTCCCACATCTGAAAGAGGAATACTCTCCACTGAATTTGCAAAACGGGGAGCTTTATCATAGAGGGCAAGACACAAAGCGTCCAATAAAGTAGACTTTCCCGCACCTGTCGGTCCGGAAATAGCAAATATTCCCGCAGAGCGAAGAGGCTCTTCCGTAAAATCTATTTCTACACTTCCTTCTATAGAAGTAAGATTCTTCAATCGAATCGCTATTATTTTCATCCTTCTTCCTCCTCTTCTTTACGAGTTGCCGACACATAAGCTTCCTGAAACAATTCAGTCAATTCACCAGGCATTTCTGTCTGATAGCTCTTCTCAAACACAGATTGTACTATTTGTAAAGGAGACATCTCCTGCAAGCCTTTCATCCAAACATCATTTTCTTTTTCTACTTTACCTTCATCTTGACGATAAGTAGAAACAATACGAGCCAAACGGTAATTCTTATCTGCCAGTGCTTCTTCAACTTGCTGACGAAGCATAGGCTCGGGTTCATCCAACAAAACTTTTACTTCCAGATAAGGAGCTTCTCCATCTACTTCAGGTAACTCTCGTAAAGTCTTCAACACTGATTCCGGCTGCTCCGCTTCTCCATCCGGTACACTCACCAAAGAAACCGATTTCGGACCTTCAAGCCGCTCTATATCAACCGCACAACCTTCATCAAAGGTTACCATCACAACCCCATGATGATAATATTTCTCCGCAAATGACATCGGAATCGGACTTCCTGAATAACGTACATTCTCTCTGCCGGATACCCGTTGCGCTTTATGAATATGTCCCAAAGCAGTATAAGCTATCTGCTCAGAGAAAACCTCCGGTGACACACATTCCAAACCACCAATAACCGTCCGTTCACTATAGTCTTTTTCCGCAATCTCCGAACCTGTAGCCTGTAGATGTCCTGTTGCCATAACAGACTGTCCCCCTTTCCTACGCTCCCATGCTCTTTGCAAAAGTTGTGTATAAAGCTTACGAACTCCTTCTGCATAAGGATTACCCTCTGTCTGTACAACCGGATAATCCCCCTGCCGCAGGAAAGGAACTGCCATACAAAGCAATTCCATATCTCCCTGACGATTCTTTAATTCTATTATTAAATGGTCGTAATCAATCTCTCCTCCATCCAGTTTCCGCACCACTCCTCTTACCTCTGTCCGCATGGCCTGTAACAATGGCAAAGGAGCCTCTAATCGTGCCGCAGAATCATGATTCCCGGCTACGATAACAATTTGCAAGTTTGGATTTTCAGCCGTTACCCGATAGATAAATTCGTAATACATTCGTTGGGAAGCAGCAGAAGGATTGGAAACATCGAATACGTCTCCAGCGACAATTAACGCATCAATCTCCTTTTCATGGATTTTTTTTGCCAACCAATCCAAAAATATATTATGTTCTTCAGTGCGATCATAACCAAAGAAAGTTTGACCTAAATGCCAATCAGCTGTATGTAATATACGTATCATATCATTCGACCTCTCAATATAAATAAGAGACAAAAATAGTACAAACAAAAAGATTATATAGCATCAACTTATATTTTTTACCGATAAATCAAGTATCTTTGTTACAAATAATTCTATTATACAGACAATGAATCCACAAAAAATGATCAGAACATTCTTATTTTTATCAGCAATCTGCTTGCCTTTTATATTAAATGCTCAAACTTCAAACCCACTCCGTTTAGGAGTGGCAGGTGTATCACACGGACATCTTCATGAAGTAGTTATCCGTATGGATAGAGGTGATTTTGAAATTGTAGGTGTTGCAGAACCGGATGAACAGTTAAGAGCCAATAATCCACTTCGAAAAAGAGTAGATTACTCTCTTTTTTATGCAAATCTGGAAGAAATGCTTGATCAAACAAAGCCTGAAGTTGTTGTTGCTTACGGCTCTATTTACGATCATCTTGCCGTAGTAGAAGCTTGTGCTCCGCGCGGCATCCATGTGATGGTAGAAAAGCCTTTGGCAGTCAATATGAAACATGCCAACCGAATGGCGGAACTAGTACGCAAAAACAATACATTGTTACTTACTAATTATGAAACAACTTGGTACAATACGAACCATGAGGTCTACCGTTTGATCAGAAAAGATAATGTGATAGGCAAAATAAATCGTATTGAAGTATATGATGGCCACGAAGGTCCCATTGAGATTGGTTGTGGAAAAGAATTTACTGACTGGCTGACTGATCCTAAACTGAACGGTGGAGGTGCCGTGATTGATTTCGGTTGTTATGGTGCCAATCTGGTTACCTGGCTAATGGGCGGAGAGAAGCCTATGAGCGTTTATGCCGTCCTGAAACAATTAAAGCCGGATAAATATCCCAAAGTAGATGATGATGCAACGATCCTAATTGAATATCCTTCTGCAACCGTACAGATAATGGGGTCATGGAATTGGCCTAAAGGACGAAAAGATATGCATATTTATGGTAGTAAGGGATATATTTATCAGGATACACCTACATCCATGCGTATATTTACCAATCGGAAAGAGACAACGATACAACCTCCCAAACTGAAAGCTCCATATAACGATTCTTTCTATTATCTGAAAGCCGCCGTCCGTAAAGAAATTCAAGTACTTCCTACTGATTTGTCTTCGTTGGAAAATAATTTAATTGTTGTCGAGATACTTGACTCTTCTATCAAAAGTGCTAAAAGCGGTAAGCCGATTCGTTTATAAATACTGTATTTATTGTTTTTATCATCATGACAAAAAGGGAAGTAGTTTTGTTTTTTATTGGATTAATATAGAAATCAAGTATTTTTTCGTAAGTTTGCAATATATAAAAAAATACAACCCATGAAAATACTATATTATATTTATCAGATTTGTATAGCTTTACCAATCTTATTAGTATTAACGATTCTTACTGCAATTGTTACCATTATAGGCTCTTTAGTGGGAGGAGCTCATTTCTGGGGATATTATCCGGGAAAAATATGGTCACAGTTAATCTGTCTTTTTCTGCTGATTCCCGTGAAAGTTCGTGGTCGTGAGAAATTGCATGACAAAACATCTTATATCTTCGTTCCCAATCACCAAGGTTCTTTTGATATCTTCCTAATCTACGGATTCATCGGAAGAAACTTTAAATGGATGATGAAAAAAAGTCTCCGTAAACTACCTTTCGTAGGCAAAGCTTGCGAAAGTGCAGGACATATCTTTGTGGATCGTTCCGGACCCAAAAAAGTATTGGAAACGATTCTACAGGCAAAGGACTCTTTGAAAGATGGAGTATCTCTGGTAGTATTCCCCGAAGGTGCACGTACCTTTACCGGACACATGGGATATTTCAAGAAAGGAGCTTTCCAACTGGCAGATGACTTGCAACTGGCAGTAGTTCCTGTCACCATAGATGGTTCATTTGAAATACTTCCGCGTACAGGCAAATGGATACACCGTCATCGGATGATCCTGACTATCCACGATCCAATTCCTCCTAAAGGGAAAGGGATAGAAAACATCAAAGCGACAATGGCAGAAGCTTATGCAGCTGTAGAAAGTGCTCTGCCGGAGAAACATAAGGGAATGATAAAAAACGAAGATCAAGACTAGTACAAACCAAAAATTCCATGCATTGAAAACACAAATTCAATACATGGAATTTTTAATATATTCTAAATCTTTCCGATTTCCTTATTTCTTCATCAAACTATTCTGCTGCATCCGTTGATGTTCCTCTATCAACTTCATGTTTTCTTTCGCTTTCTTCAGGTATTCCTTTACCATTTTATTCTCTTTGAAAGAATAAGGAGCATCTTTAATAATATCGTCAATCTGTGGAGTCATAACGGGATAAGGCAATGAGTTGCAAAGCATAATAAACACATTAGGTCCCAATACATTTTCATAATTATCTGAAATGAATTTCTTCACATACTTGTTCATCTCATTTACAAGCGAATCTCCCTCTGAAACCAATTGTCGGTGAATTTCTTCATAGTCAGCACCGTCCATTACCATACGGGTTTCTTTCTGTTCCAACTCTCCGATACTTACTTCCAAATCATTTCTCTTACGAATAAACTCATATAAAGCAGTATTCAAAGGTGTACCTTCCGCTTTTATCTCCATATTACTGATCGTAACGGTAACTTTACCTCTCTCCAACACAATAGGCATAATGCTTTCATCATCCATATAAAGAGTTACCATCTGTACGGAATCCATCTTACCCTTCATCGAAAACAAACCGTGAATTACTTCGGCCGAATCGATTTTAACCAATTCCCCATCTTGGACAGTCTTCAGATATAACTTTTTTCCATCCAGACTGTTCACCGATGAGGTTCCTTCTATCTTATACATATGGGTACACGATGCCATAAAAGGAAGCAAAAGCAATATAGGCAAAATTTTATTCACGTTCATCTATGTGTTATTATTCTGGGTACAAAGGTACAACCGATTCAGAATCAAAAGAAACATTTTATCAATATTTAAAATTTGTAAGACTCTTTTCTTTAATAATCCTTATAAACAAAGGTAGGAAGTATTCTATTTCATTTAGTTTATCTAAATTTGCATGTATGAACACAATAACTTATGCCCCTTTTGCCAAACCGCTTTACGTCATGGTAAAGCCTGTAGGAGCTGTATGCAATCTTGCATGCAAATACTGCTACTATCTGGAAAAGGCAAATCTTTATAAAGAAAACCCCAAACACGTAATGAGTGATGAACTTTTGGAGAAGTTTATCGAAGAATATATCAATTCACAAACCATGCCTCAGGTACTTTTCACCTGGCACGGTGGAGAAACATTGATGCGTCCGCTCTCTTTCTATAAAAAGGCCATGGAACTTCAAAAGAAATACGCACGTGGACGTTCTATCGACAATTGTATCCAGACAAATGGAACTATGCTCACCGACGAGTGGTGCGAATTCTTCCGTGAAAACAATTGGTTGGTAGGTGTATCTATCGACGGTCCGCAGGAGTTTCACGACGAATATCGCAAAAACAAAATGGGTAAACCTTCCTTCGTGAAAGTTATGCAAGGCATCAACCTCCTGAAAAAACATGGAGTGGAATGGAACGCTATGGCAGTAGTCAATGATTTCAATGCAGACTATCCGCTTGATTTTTATAACTTCTTTAAAGAAATAGGTTGCCATTACATTCAGTTTGCTCCCATTGTAGAACGTATCATTCCACATGAGGACGGACGTCACTTAGCTTCTCTTGCAGAAGACAGAGAAAGTGAACTCGCCGATTTTTCAGTCAGCCCGGAGCAATGGGGAAATTTCCTTTGCACACTTTTTGATGAATGGGTGAAAGAAGACGTCGGCAATTACTACATACAGATATTCGATTCTACTCTTGCCAATTGGATGGGTGAACAGCCCGGTGTATGTACCATGGCAAAGAGTTGCGGCCATGCAGGTGTGATGGAATTCAACGGGGACGTTTATTCATGTGACCACTTTGTTTTTCCGGAATATAAACTCGGCAATATCTACAGCCAAACGCTTGTTGAAATGATGCATAGCGAACAACAGAATAATTTCGGAGCGATGAAACACCAGTCGTTGCCTAGTCAATGCAAAGGATGTAATTTCTTGTTTGCCTGTAACGGTGAATGTCCTAAAAACAGGTTCAGCCGGACTTCTGAAGGCGAACCGGGCCTGAACTATTTATGCAAGGGCTATTACCAGTTTTTCCAACATGTGGCTCCCTACATGGACTTCATGAAAAATGAATTAATGAATCAACGTCCGCCTGCCAATATTATGGAGGCTTTGAAAAGCGGTAAGTTAAACATCGAGAGTTAAATATCAAACATCAAATATATTTTCTAATTTCTTAGTATAAATGAACAGATTAAAATTCTATTTGTTAGCGCTGACCGCGCTGATTGCGTGTTCCGCAAAAGCGGATGAAGGTATGTGGTTATTGCAACTAATGCAACAACAACATTCTATCGATATGATGAAAAAACAAGGATTAAACTTGGAAGCACAGGATATATACAATCCTAATGGCGTTTCTCTGAAAGATGCTGTCGGTATCTTTGGAGGAGGCTGTACGGGAGAAATCATCTCACCGGAAGGATTGATCCTGACCAATCATCACTGTGGATATGCTTCCATCCAGCAACATAGTAGCGTAGAACACGACTACCTGACTGACGGTTTTTGGGCTACTTCCAGAGACAAAGAACTCCCGACTCCGGGATTAGTATTTACATTTGTAGAACGTATCGAAGATGTAACGGATCTTGTCAATGCCAAAATTGCCGCCAAAGAAATTTCCGAAATAGAATCTTTCAGTGGAGAGTTCCTTAATAAACTGGCAATGGAACTTTATAACAAGAGTGATCTCAAAGGTCAAAAGGGAATTATGCCGAAAGCTCTTCCTTTCTATGCCGGAAATAAATTCTATTTGTTTTATCTGAAAGTATATGAAGATGTACGTATGGTAGCTGCTCCTCCTTCTTCTATCGGAAAATTCGGGGGCGAAACAGACAACTGGATGTGGCCTCGTCATACCGGTGACTTCTCAATATTCCGCATCTACGCTGATGCTAACGGAGAACCTGCGAAATATAATCCTACTAATGTTCCTCTGAAAACTAAAAAACATCTGACCATCTCTATCAAGGGGTTGGAAGCGGGGGATTATGCCATGATTATGGGATTCCCGGGAAGTACCAGTCGCTACCTGACCGTATCCGAAGTGAAAGAACGTATGGAATCACTCAATGAGCCACGTATCCGCATTCGTGGTGCACGTCAGGATGTATTGAAAGAAGCAATGAATGCCAGCGATAAAATTCGCATTCAATATGCCAACAAATATGCCGGTTCCAGCAACTATTGGAAAAACTCGATTGGTATGAATAAGGCAATCATCGACAATAACGTGTTGGAAACAAAAGCTGAACAGGAAGCTAAATTTGCAGAATTTGCCAAAGCACAGAACAATGCAGAATATGCTACGGTAGTCAATAAAATCGATGATGTAGTAGCTAAAACATCTCCTCTCAATTATCAAATGACTTGCTTACGCGAAGTGTTCTTCGGAGGGATTGAATTTGGCAATATCCAATTGGACAAAACACGCGAAGCACTTGAAGAAAAGAATGATTCTCTGATCAAAATTCGCTTGAAAGGTCTAGAACAGAGTTACCAAAGAATCCACAATAAAGATTACGATCATGAAGTAGACCGTAAAGTGGCCAAAGCTCTATTACCTCTTTATGCTGAAATGATTCCAACCGAACAACGTCCGTCTATCTATCAAGTGATCGAACAAAAATACAAAGGCGATTATAACAAGTTTGTGGATGATATGTATAACAGTTCCATCTTTGCCAACCGGACGAATTTTGAAAAATTCCTCAAAAAACCAACAGTTAAAGCCATCGATCAGGATTTGTCAATGCAATATACCAAGTCCAAATATGAAGCTTTTGAGAAATTAGCTTCACAGATAAGTTCACTTCAAACAGAATTGGCTTTATTGCACAAAACATATATCCGCGGACTGGGTGAAATGAAACTGCCTGTTCCTTCTTACCCGGATGCAAACTTTACACTCCGTCTCACTTATGGTAACGTGAAACCATATGACCCGAAAGATGGTGTACATTATAACTATTACACAACGACCAAAGGTATTCTTGAGAAAGAAAATCCGGAAGATCGTGAATTCGTAGTACCTGCCAAACTGAAAGAACTGATTGAAAAACAAGATTATGGTCGTTACGCATTACCGAATGGTGATATGCCTGTTTGCTTCTTATCAACCAACGATATCACCGGTGGTAACTCCGGTAGTCCGATTTTGAACAAAAACGGTGAATTAATCGGATGTGCTTTCGATGGTAACTGGGAATCTTTGAGTGGTGATATCAACTTCGACAATAAGTTGCAACGTTGTATCAACTTGGATATCCGCTACGTCCTATTCATTCTTGAAAAATTAGGAAACTGCGGTCATCTGATTAATGAAATGACTATCGTAGAATAAATGAAGAAACAATTATTATTTGCCCTTTTTTCATTGGCAACTCTCAGCATCCACGCCGACGAAGGCATGTGGATGCTAACTGATCTAAAAGAACAAAACGCAGTTGCCATGCGGGAGCTTGGTCTTGAGATCCCTATAGAAGAAGTATACAATACTAACGGACTTTCTCTGAAAGATGCTGTCGTGCATTTCGGTGGAGGATGTACGGGAGAAGTCATCTCTTCACAAGGACTAGTTCTTACTAACCATCACTGTGGCTATGGAGCTATCCAACAGCATAGTAATGTGGAACATGATTATCTGACTGACGGTTTCTGGGCTATGAACCGCGACGCCGAACTTCCTACTCCGGGACTAACTGTCACTTTTATTGACCGTATTCTTGATGTCACGAGTTATGTCCAGGAACAATTAAAGAAAGATAAAGACCCTCAAGGAACAAACTATTTGTCTCCTAGCTACCTGACTATCGTAGCAGGGCGTTTTGCCAAAGATGAGAATATCGAAATCACTCCTGCAACCAAACTTGAGCTTAAAGCTTTCTACGGTGGCAATAAATATTACTTGTTTATTAAAACTGTGTATAATGATATACGTATGGTAGGCGCCCCACCCTCTTCTATTGGTAAATTCGGAGCAGATACTGATAATTGGATGTGGCCGCGTCATACCGGTGACTTCTCACTCTTCCGTATTTATGCAGATAAAAACGGAAAACCGGCAGCATACTCTAAAGATAATGTACCCCTACAAGTAAAAAAACACCTGACTATCAGCCTTGCCGGAGTACAAGAAGGTGATTTCACCTTTGCAATGGGATTCCCGGGACGTAACTGGCGATACATGATCTCCGACGAAGTGGAAGAACGTATGCAGACAACGAATTTCATGCGTCAGCATGTACGCGGAGCACGTCAAAAAGTTCTTATGGAACAAATGCTGAAAGATCCTACTGTACGTATTCATTATGCTAGTAAATATGCTTCTTCCGCTAACTATTGGAAAAATGCGATTGGGATGAACGAAGGTTTGGTCCGTTTGAAAGTATTGGATACGAAACGTGCACAACAAGAGGAACTTCTTGCTCGTGGACGTGAAAAAGGAGATGATTCTTACCAGAAAGCATTCGATGAAATACGCTCGATAGTAGCTCACCGACGTGACGCTATCTATCACCAACAAGCTATTAATGAAGCACTGGTCACTGCACTCGACTTTATGAGACTTCCCTCTACTACAGAAATAGTATCCGCTCTCAAATCCAAAGATAAAGAAAGAATCAACAAAGCTACTTTAAAACTGAAACTGGAAGGCGAAAAATACTTTGCATCGGTCCCTTTCCCTGAAGTAGAGCGGATGGTTGCAAAAGAAATGTTGAAAACGTATGCAGGATATATCCCGGAAGAACAGCGTATCAACATATTCGAAATCATTAATTCTCGTTTTAAAGGAGATACAGATGCATTTGTGGATGCTTGTTTTAAGTACTCGATCTTTGGCAATCCGGAAAACTTTGCTAAGTTCATTGCAAAGCCAAGTTTATATAAGATTGGACATGACTGGATGATCTTATTCAAATATTCCATTACTGACGGGATTCTGAAGACAGCCATCGCCATGAAAGACGTAAATCAAAATTATGATGCGGCTCATAAAGTATGGGTAAAAGGCATGATGGACATGAAACAGGAAAAAGGTATTCCAATCTATCCGGATGCAAACTCAACCCTGAGACTAACTTACGGTCAGGTACTCCCTTATGAACCTGCCGATGGTGTGGTCTATAATACCTATACCACTCTCAAAGGTGTGATGGAAAAGGAAGATCCCCAAAATTGGGAGTTTGTAGTTCCCCAGAAATTAAAGGATTTATATAACGCCAAAGATTACGGACGTTATGGTAAAGACGGTGAAATGCCCGTATGTTTTATAGTAAATACAGATAATACCGGCGGAAATTCAGGTAGTCCTGTATTCAACAGTAAAGGTCAATTAATCGGAACCGCTTTTGACCGTAATTACGAAGGTCTGACAGGTGACATTGCCTTCCGCCCTTCTTCACAGCGTGCTGCTTGTGTAGATATCCGTTATACACTATTTATCATTGATAAATTTGCGGGTGCTTCACATATCATCGATGAACTGACGGTAGAAGAATAAAAAATTCCTCTACCATTTACATTTTTTCTATTATTTCATTCATAACTTCTATCATTGGCTATTTCATGAACAAAAACTGGATTTTGCCGTTATATAAGAAAAAAGAATCTATATTTGCCAGTCTTCAGAGGCTGAGTATTATCATTAAGAAAGGAAAAGATTATGGAAAAGTTTGCTGATTTAATACAATCCCCTACCCCTGTTTTAGTTGATTTCTTTGCAGAATGGTGTGGGCCCTGTAAGGCAATGAAACCTGTTCTGGAAGAATTAAAATTAATCGTTGGTGATAAAGCCCGTATTGTCAAAATTGACGTGGACCAACATCAAGATTTAGCCACTCAGTATCGCATACAGGCAGTGCCGACTTTTATTTTATTTAAGAACGGAGAGGCGGTATGGAGACATTCCGGAGTAATCCACAGTAGTGAATTGAAAGGAGTAATTGAAAAACATTACTCATAAAACAAGAAAAAAGAACGAATGAAAAAGGTATTATTAATGGTGGCTCTCGTTATGATAAGCGTAATCGTTTATGCTTTCAATGACAGAGAAGAAAACAATCAAGGTAAAAAAGAAGTAACAGGTAACGGTGAAGTCATCGTCATGGACAAAGCAATGTTCATAAAAGATGTCTTCGATTTTGAGAAATCAAAAGAATGGAAGTACAAAGGCACTAAACCTGCCATCATCGATTTATATGCCGATTGGTGTGGTCCTTGCCGTCAAACTGCTCCTATCATGAAAGAATTGGCTAAGGAATATGCCGGAAAAATTGTTATTTATAAAGTAAATGTAGATAAACAAAAAGAATTGGCTGCCCTTTTCAATGCAACGAGCATCCCGTTGTTCGTATTCATTCCTATGAAAGGAGATCCGCAACTATTTCGTGGAGCGGCAGATAAGGCGACTTATAAGAAGGCTATCGATGAATTTCTTTTAAAGTAAAAAGAATGTAGCTATCCTCTTAGGATACTTACACTATCGTAATGATACGAGGTTGTGTCAAAATGCTGGCACAACCTTTTTTTATGCGCAAAGCCCAGACTTTCGCAAGCCCGGGCTTTGTTATTACCCAAAATTTTTGTAACTTTAGGCATAAAGTTTTTCGTTATGGCAAAGTTACATTTTCGTCCTTACATTCCCAACCAAACAGTTCTTTTTCCCGGAAGAATTGATGAGAACATAGCATCGAACGATCCGGTTCGCATCGTTAATACAGTTGTTGATAATCTCAATCTTGACAATTTCAAGAAGCTTTATAAAGCAACCGGTCGTTGTCCTTATCATCCTAAAATGATGCTCAAGGTAATTATCTACGCCTACATGAACAATATCTATTCGTGCCGCAAAATAGAGAAGCTTCTCCTACGTGACATCCATTATATCTGGCTTTCCGGTAATGAACATCCGGATTTTATTACCATCAACCGTTTTCGAAACCGTGTAAAAGAAGAAATAAATACCGTATTTACGCAGTTGGTTCTTGTCCTTGCCGACAAAGGTTTTATCAGCCTTGACGTAGAGTATATCGACGGTACCAAGATTGAGTCCATGGCCAACAAATATACTTTTGTCTGGCGCAAGACAGTCGAAAAGAACCGTACAAAGCTGATGGATAAGATCCGCATTCTCCTGGAGCAGGTAGATGAAGCCATAGCCCAAGAGAACTCCTCCAAAGACACATCCGTAGAGTTCACTCCTGCCATGCTCTCAGATATAGTGAATGAACTTAAAGAGGTGCTGGAACACCAGCCTGTAACAAAGGACAAGGAACAAAAGAAAGTCATCCGGGAAAAGAAGAAACAGGTCCGGGAACTTGAGGAGTACCGTGACAAGCTGATGGAATACGACAATCACCTTGAAGTCCTTGGAGAACGTAATTCCTATTCTAAGACCGATCCTGATGCTACATTCATGCGTATGAAAGAAGACGCCATGAAGAACGGGCAGACCAAGCCCGGGTATAATTTACAAACAGGTACTGAAAACCAGTTCATCATAGACTTCCGGCTGTTTCCCAACCCCACCGATACGCTGACCCTGATCCCTTTCTTCCACTCCTTCCAGCACCGCTATAACCGCTTACCGGGTATCGGTGTGGCAGACTCCGGTTACGGCTCGGAAGAAAATTACCGGTTCATGCAAGATAATGGGATAGAAGCCTTTGTCAAGTACAACTACTTCCATAAAGAACAGCGTCCCCGTTATACCCCCAACCCATTCCATGCGGAGAGTCTCCATTACAATGCGGGGGAGGATTACTACGTTTGTCCTATGGGGCAGCACATGAACCGTATAGGAACCAGACGTGACAAAACAGCGAGCGGATACATCTCCGAAAGTGCCCGGTATAAAGCACAAAGATGCGAAGGCTGTCCTTTGCGTGGCAGTTGCTTTAAAGCCCGGGGGAACCGTATTATAGAAGTCAACCACCGGTTAAACCAATACAAAAGGCAGGCACGGGAAAGGTTGCTCTCAGAAGAAGGAATCAGGCATAGGGGCAGGCGGTGTATAGAACCGGAAGCCGTTTTTGGACAAATGAAATACAACATGGCATACAGAAGGTTCCGGCATATGGGAGAAGACAAGGTGACAATGGACTTTGCCTTCTTTGCCATAGCTTTTAATATCAAAAAGATGTGTGCAAAACTGAGAAAGGCAGGAAAGGAGTTCATTACACTTGCTAAATCTATATTTATTGGGCTATTTATAACTCGATACAACGGGAATATAGTAACTTGTTACCAAATGAATGAGAAAAAAGCGGCATAGCCAAAAGAAAAGATAACAGGACTATAAATTTTAGAAAAAGGTTGTGCCAACGTTTTGACACAACCTCCTTTTTATATATCTAACAATATTTATCTAAAATACCCTACCGGATGGTTCATCATCGGAATCTGACTATCCTTCAGCTGTAATACAGTTTTCAGTTTATCAATATCCATTGAAGCTCGCGGAACTGTGGCTAAATGAGCTGTAGAACAAAACAAAGAGATATTTTGAGAAACAGCACCTACATCGACAGCTCCCATCAATTGATTTCGCGTATTCTTAGTATCACCGAAACGGGAAACATCGCTAATCAACACCAAAGCTACCGGAGCTCCCTTCACAAACGCTTGACCTCCTGCCACAGCGTCACGATGATCTCCCTCGCTTATTAAATTTAGTTGGTGAGTTCTTGCATCATACAAATAACTGCCTTCAGGTAGAATCACATAAATATCCACATCTTGCTTGTTCAATGCAGAAGGAGCCGTTCGTTTGCCGTCAGGACGATTGATTCCATTTGCCGCCCACAATAAATCCGACAAATCGGATAAGCTCAATGCTTTCGAAGCATATTCACGAGTAGAATGTCGTTCAGACAAAGCCTTCATCACTGTACCACCTTTACGGTTCAAATCAGGTTTCGGTAACTTAATTACCTTGTCAGCAGCAGAAACTGCAACTGTAAACAATAAACACATCAAAATTAGTTGTACTTTTTTCATATCTGTGACATTTAAAAGTTGATGAACAAATAAACGAAAAAAGGCCTGCATTCGCAACGGGATGCAGACCTTTTTAGAGTTATTTATAAGGTTTGTTACTTATCACCAAAATAGCGGTTGTACAATCCTTCGAAACCTTTACCGTGACGGGCTTCGTCTTTACACATTTCGTGTACAGTATCGTGGATAGCATCCAAATTCAATGCTTTAGCACGAGTTGCAATACGTTTCTTGTCTTCGCATGCGCCTTGTTCTGCATCTTTACGTTTTTGCAGGTTAGTCTTAGTATCCCATACGCAGTCACCCAACAATTCTGCAAATTTAGCTGCATGTTCTGCTTCTTCCCAAGCATAACGTTTGAAAGCTTCAGCTACTTCAGGATAACCTTCGCGGTCTGCCTGACGGCTCATTGCCAAATACATACCTACTTCAGTACATTCACCCATGAAGTGATTGTTCAGATCTTTGATCATTTCTTCGTCACAACCTTTAGCTACGCCAATAACATGTTCGTCAGCAAAAGCCAAAGCAGCACCTTCGGTTTCAACAACTTCAACGAATTTGCTAGCAGGAGCTTTACACAAAGGACATTTCTCAGGAGCTGCGTCACCTTCATAAACGTAACCGCAAACAGTACATCTAAATTTTTTCATTTCTTCTCAATTTTAAATTAATTAGTCAAATACGTATATTATTGTTCGTTTAAACAGTTCTTACAAATTCCTTTATAATAATAATGTATTTCTGATACATGATGACCATCAATTTCCTGATCTTCTGCCGATTTAATTGCTCCCAGACATTTCAAATCATAAATATGTCCGCAACATTTACAGAGAAAATGGGCATGTGCTGAAGTATCTCCATCAAAGTTGGCATTCTTTTCATCAATGGTAAGCATCAACGCTGCCCCCTGTTCTGCAAAAAGTTTCAGGGTATTATAGACGGTAGTCTTTGACAATGTAGGCATAGAAGGAGACAAAGCCGTATATATTTCATCAGCCGACGGATGCGTACGATGTTTCATCAAATACTCCATTACGGCAATACGTTGCATGGAAGGTTTTATGTTGTACTCTAATAATTGTTCGTATGCACCCATTATCTTCTTCTTTCCAAATTTGTACTCATTACAATTATAAATTTGATGCAAAGATAAAAAGCCTTTATTTTATTTGCAAATAAAATCGAGTTTTTTTTCAATAAGTTTTATCTCCCTTTATCGCCACATTTTGAGGATTTGCAGTCGAAAAGATAGAAATTCAAAACTATTTCCTAATTTTGCAACCACTATATATAAATAAGGTATAAGATGAACTACGGATTCGTAAAAGTAGCAGCAGCTGTGCCGCACGTTAAGGTGGCCGACTGTAAATTCAATGCAGAGAAGATAGAAGGTCTGATTGCAATAGCGGAGGGCAAAGGGGTACAAATCATTGCATTCCCCGAAATGAGTATCACCGGATATACATGTGGTGACTTGTTTGGACAGCAGCTTTTGCTTGAAGAAGCTGAAATGGGGCTCATGCAAATTCTGAATAATACCCGCCAATTGGATATTATTTCTATTGTAGGTATGCCCGTTGTTGTTAATTCAACAGTAATCAATGCTGCTGTAGTGATTCAAAAAGGGAAAGTATTAGGCGTCACAGCTAAAACTTATTTACCTAATTATAAGGAGTTTTACGAACAACGTTGGTTTACATCTGCTCTCCAATTGACAACTAATAATGTACGTTTATGCGGACAAATGGTTCCCATAGGTGCTAACCTGCTTTTTGAGACTTCGGATACAACGTTTGGAATTGAGATATGTGAAGACCTCTGGTCTACAATTCCTCCCAGTTCTTCACTCGCTCTACAAGGAGCAGAAATCTTGTTCAATATATCTGCTGATAATGAAGGTATCGGAAAAAACAATTATCTATGTTCTTTGATCAGCCAGCAATCTGCACGATGCATTGCCGGATATGTATTTTCATCCTGTGGCTTCGGAGAATCTACTACAGATGTAGTTTTTGCCGGAAATGGACTGATTTATGAAAATGGTTCACTGCTGGCACGTAGTAAACGTTTCAGCATGGAGGAACAGTTGATTATCAGTGAAATCGACGTAGAGCGCATACGTGCAGAACGAAGGATTAACACCACTTTTGCCGCCAACCAAGCTAATTTAGGAGACAAGAAAGCAATATCTATCACTACAGAATTTGTCAATAGCAAAGAACTGACGCTCACACGTAGTTTTAATCCTCATCCTTTTGTCCCGCAAGGAGCTGAACTGGATGAACGTTGTGAAGAGATATTTTCCATTCAGGTAGCCGGATTAGCACAACGGCTATTACATACAGAAGCAAAAACGGCAGTAGTAGGCATTTCCGGAGGATTGGATTCTACTTTGGCTCTATTAGTGTGTGTAAAGACATTCGATAAACTCAAATTATCACGAAAAGGAATTCTGGGAATTACAATGCCTGGTTTCGGAACCACTGACCGCACCTATAACAATGCCATCGATCTTATGAAATCGTTAGGAATATCAATTCGTGAAGTCAGTATAAAAGAGGCTTGTATCCAACATTTCAAGGATATTGATCATGATATCAATGTACATGACGTTACATATGAAAATTCACAAGCACGTGAACGGACTCAGATACTGATGGACATTGCCAACCAAACTTGTGGTATGGTTATAGGCACAGGCGATTTGTCTGAACTTGCGTTAGGATGGGCAACCTATAACGGAGACCATATGTCTATGTACGGTGTCAATACAAGTATTCCAAAGACTTTGGTAAAATACTTGGTACAATGGGTAGCCGAAAATGGAATGGATGAAGAATCAAAAACAACTTTATTAGATATTGTAGATACCCCTATCAGCCCGGAACTTATTCCTGCTGATGAGAACGGAGAAATAAAACAAAAAACGGAAGACTTGGTAGGGCCTTATGAGCTACATGATTTCTTCCTTTATTATTTTTTGCGTTATGGCTTCCGTCCTTCTAAAATTTATTTTCTGGCTGATCTTGTATTCAAAGGAGTTTATGACGAAGAGACAATTAAAAAGTGGTTGTCTACCTTCTTCCGCCGTTTCTTCAATCAACAGTTTAAGCGCTCTTGTTTGCCTGACGGCCCTAAAGTAGGAAGTATTTCCATCAGTCCACGTGGTGACTGGCGAATGCCAAGTGATGCCAGTTCAGCAATGTGGTTGAAGGAAATAGAGAATTTATAGTATTCTATTATAGCTTGAGTTCGTGCCACTATGATGGCACAACTGTGTCTTTACATTGGTACAACTGTTCCACCAAGATGACACAGTTGTGCCAACACAAGGAGACAATCGTGGCACTCATCATTTTTATTTCGACATTACAGCCTTTTTAATCCGTTCGATATCAGCTGCTTGGATTATCCGTATAAGGTTCTTATAAATTCCATGAAAGCCATACTTTTCTCCAGTCATTTCATTGATTGCATCCTCCTTAGAAACTTCCTGAAAAATGACACGATAAAGCGCACAAACAACACCTGTACGATCGGAACCGTGGTGACAGTGAATCAATATAGGTCCTTTACGATTATAAATAATGCGTAATGTTTCTATCAACTGCTTTTCATTGACAGAACCAGCCCTCATCTTTAAACGATGTAGTTGCAACGTTGTACCTCTCGCTTCATCATCATCACTATGCCATCTGCGGAGATTCAAAACTTCATGAATCCCATATTTCTGCAAAGCTTTAAAATCTATTTCTGTAGGTTGTTCCGAACGATATATATCTGTATCAATCTTATACATATTGATCAGATTACTACCGGGAACAATAATTTTTTCAGCTTTGACATTCTGACCATAAATAGCCAGTGATAATATAAATCCCCAAAAGCATAATAAAAGATGTTTCTGCATAAATCAACGCACCGGATTCAAATTAAAGTACTCCCTTACTGGAAGGTAGTTCAAAATGATAAATATCTCGTTTCAACGCCATTTTCAAAGCTCGGGCAAGGGCTTTAAAAATCCCTTCTATTTTATGATGTTCATTTTGTCCTTCCGCTTTGATATTCAGATTCATTTTCGCAGCATCACTCAACGATTTGAAAAAATGAAGAAACATTTCAGTTGGCATATCCCCTATTTTCTCACGCTTGAATTCTGCATCCCAAACTAACCAAGGACGTCCTCCAAAATCTAAGCAGACCTGACAAAGACAATCATCCATGGGGAGAGCATAACCATATCGCTCAATACCTCGCTTATTTCCTAATGCCTGATAAATACATTCACCTAAAGCGATAGCCGTATCTTCGATTGTATGGTGCTCATCCACTTCTAAATCACCTTTCACTTGTATAGTTAAATCCATACCGGAATGTTTTCCTATCTGCTCAAGCATATGATCGAAGAATCCTAAACCGGTAGAAATCTTACAGGTACCGTTTCCGTCTAAATCCAAAGCTACATAAATATCTGTCTCTTTTGTCGTACGGCTCACTTCAGCTTTTCGCTCTCCTGCAAATAGAAATTCTGCAATCTTATCCCAATCCTTTGTTGCCAATACACAGACTTCTTCCAATCCTTTTTCTTTCAATAATTCAACAGAATCTTGTAAATAAATAGCTTTACAACCTAAGTTCTTTGCCAGCTCCACATCAGTAGGACGATCACCTATTACAAAGCTTCCTGTCAGATCGTACTCCGGAGTGTCAATGTACTTTTTCAACATTCCGGTGCGCGGTTTACGTGTTGGAGCATTATCCTCAGGAAAGCTACGATCAATCAGAATTTCATCAAAAGTGATTCCCTCTCCTTCCAAAGTTTTCATCATTAAATTGTGAGCAGGCCAAAAAGTCTCTTCCGGAAAAGAAGAGGTACCTAAGCCATCCTGATTAGTTACCATCACAAACTCAAAATCAAGTTTGCTACGGATAAATCCCAAGTTTCGGAATACTTTAGGATAAAATTCCAATTTCTCTAAAGAGTCGAGTTGATAATCAACAGGCGGTTCGATTACCAACGTTCCGTCTCTATCTATAAATAGTACTTTCTTTTTCATAAATTATCCTTGATATTTCTTGAGAGCATCCAACAATGTATTATTTTCTACTCGTGTACCAACTGTTACCCGTAAGCAATTGCCGCATAATGCGATGGAATTTCGATTACGCACAATGATTCCTTCACCAACTAAATAATTATAGATTTTCACAGCATCTGTAACTTTAGCCAGAAAGAAGTTTGCATCAGAAGGATATATTTTAACCGTACAAGAAAGTTGCTCAAACTCCTTTTCCAAATAATCCCGTTCTTCTTTTAAGGTTCTTACCCAACATTCTATTTCATAATATTTGTGTAACATAGAAATTGCCTGTTGTTGAGTGAGCTGATTAACATTATACGGATATTTGATTTTGTTCAAAATACCAATAATTTCTACGGAAGCAAAAGCCATTCCCAAACGAATAGCAGCACATCCCCATGCCTTGGAGAATGTCTGTAAAACGATCAAGTTAGGATATTGATCTAATTCCTCCAGAAAAGAAGGAGCCTCCGAAAAATCGCTATATGCTTCGTCCAAAATGACCAAACCTTCAAATTCACGAATCAGTTTTTCTATTTCAGCACGGAGCAGATCATTCCCTGTCGGATTGTTGGGTGAACAAAGGAAAATCAGTTTGGTATGTTCGTCAGTAGCCGCCAACAATTTATCTGCTGAAAACTGAAAATTACCATCCAACAGTACTTTGCGGTATTCTACATCATTCACATCTGCGCAGACCTGATACATACCATAAGTAGGATCAATGGCTACCACATTATCCTTACCAGGTTCACAGAAAGCCCGAAATACCAAATCAATGGCTTCGTCACTACCATTTCCCAAGAAAATATGTTCCGGAGATACTTTCTTAATCTTCGACAATTGAGTTTTCAGCTCCCACTGCATCGGGTCCGGATAGCGGTTATGAGGCAAATTATACGGATTCTCATTTGCATCCAAGAAGACGGAAGCCGTAACTCCTTTATATTCATCCCGTGCCGAAGAATAAGGTTTCAACTTCCATATATTCGGTCGGGTTAGTTCTTGTAACGTTTTCACTTTATTATTCTTTTAATTGCTGAATCTACTTTACCAATCACTAAAATTTTATTTCAAAGAATCCAAACGAACTGTTACTGCATTTTTATGTGCATCCAGATGTTCGTTGGCTGCCATCTCCTCAATAGCAGGACCGATTGCTTGTATCCCATCCGAGATAATCTCCTGAAAGGTTATTTTACGAATAAAACTATCGAGACTTACTCCACTGTATGCTTTTGCATAACCATTAGTTGGCAACGTATGATTGGTACCGGAAGCGTAATCACCGGCACTCTCAGGAGTCAAAGATCCCAGGAAAACTGAACCTGCATTTGTTATACGCTCAGCTACTTCCAGGTAGTTTTCAGTTTCTATAATCAAATGTTCCGGTGCATAAGCATTTGTTAATTCCAATGCTTCTTCCAGATCACGGACAAGAATCAATTTACTATTTTCTAATGATTTCTCAGCTATTTCTTTACGAGGAAGTTTCGCTAATTGACGTTCAACCTCAAGAACAACCTCCGCCTGAAGTTTTTCAGAAGTAGTTATCAGCATTGCTTGGCTATCTACTCCATGTTCTGCTTGCGAAAGAAGATCTGCTGCAACAAAAACAGGACTGGCAGAAGCATCTGCCAATACCTCTACTTCGGAAGGGCCGGCAGGCATATCAATTGCTACATCACGTAAGCTCACCAACTGCTTAGCAGCTGTCACATACTGATTACCCGGACCGAAGATCTTATAAACTTTAGGGATACTCTCAGTTCCATAGGCCATGGCGGCAATAGCCTGAACTCCACCTGCCTTGAATATTTTACTTACCCCCGCTAATTGAGCCGCAAAAAGTATGGCTGGATGAATATTTCCATTCTTATCAGGAGGAGTACAAAGCACGATCTCTTTACACCCCGCAATTTTAGCAGGAACAGCCAACATCAACACAGTAGAAAAAAGCGGTGCTGTTCCTCCGGGAATATAAAGTCCGACTTTCTCAATGCCTACTGCTTTTTGCCAACAGGTAACTCCATTCATTGTCTCTACCTTCTTTCCAACAAAACGCTGGGAAGCATGAAACGTTTCGATGTTTTGCTTTGCCAAAGAGATAGCTGCCTTTAGTTCATTACTAATCTTGCCTTCTGCCTCTTTTATCTCTTCTGAAGTTACAGGCAATGTAGATAAAACAGCTTTATCAAAAGTAGCTTCATATTCCAGAACTGCCTTATCACCTTCAAATCTTACCTTATTAATAATAGTACGAACTGTATCGAACAAGTTCTCCGTATTCAATGTCGGACGTTTCAGAAGCTCCGACCATTGTTCCTTTGAGGGATATTTTATTAACTTCATTCTTATACTATCATTTTCTCAATTGGCAATACCAAAATACCTTCTGCTCCCAGTCCTTTCAGCTTCCCGATAATTTCCCAGAAACGTTTTTCATCCAATACTGTGTGGACAGAACACCAGCCTTCTTGTGCCAAAGGCATAATAGTAGGACTTTTCATACCAGGTAAAACAGCTATAATTTCTTCCAGCTTATCTTTCGGTGCATTCATCAATACATACTTCTTGTCCTCAGCAGTCTTCACTGCATTCATACGAAATAGTAATTCTTCCAATACTTCTTTCTTTTCGTCGCTCATATTTTTATTGCCAATTAGCAATGCTTCGGACTTCATCACAACTTCAACTTCTTTCAAACGATTGCTAACCAATGTTGATCCGGAGCTTACAATATCAAAGATTGCATCTGCTAATCCAATACCCGGAGATACTTCTACCGAACCGGTAATTACATGTATTTCTGCATTTACTCCATTATTTTTCAAAAAGTTCTTCAATATAACCGGATAAGAGGTTGCTATTTTCTTACCATTGAACCATGATAAACCTGGATATTCAATATCTTTCGGCATAGCTAGTGATAAACGGCATTTGCTGAATCCCAATCGTTTTACAATTGTAGCATCTTCTTCTTTTTCCATAAACTCATTTTCACCTACAATGCCTAAATCGGCTACTCCTGTAGCTACTGTTTGAGGAATATCATCATCACGAAGAAACAAAACTTCGATAGGAAAATTGGAAGATTGCACCAATAAGGTACGCTTGGTTGTACTCAATTTAATATCCGACTCTTCTAAAAGTGCCATAGTCTCTTCGAAGAGACGTCCTTTGGCTTGTACTGCGATTCTTAACATGACTTTATTTTATTATGAATTTATAAATTGCATTTGAGAAATAAAAAAAGGCTTACCGTATTCGGCAAGCCTTCGTTATCGTTATAAAGTTATACACAATATCTCCCACGCCCACCGAGTTATTCGTTAGGAAAATGATGATGATGATGTGTAGCTGTATATTTCATATTCTTTAGTTACTGCGACAAAAGTATAGCATTTGTTCGATACTTCCAAACAATTATCACAAAAAGTTCGTTTTTCATTTCAAATTAAAGGAAGTATCTCTTCCGGCTCTACATCACATTGCAAAAAGTGCATTTCATTTTTAGCCTTTTCTTGGGAAAAAGTAAAGTAAGTACAAACAGCTTCTGTACAAAGTTCTCCATCCTTATTATATAGTTTCGCTTCAATTATTACAATATTCCGCTTTACTTCTTTTATGGATGCACGCAATACTATATGAGAATCCTGTGTATCAATTGGTTTCCGATAACGCGTTTCCATTTTCGAAGTAACACCTGTTGTCTGTAATTTACGAAGCACTGCCCAAGCGCAGATCTCATCTAATAATACGGCTTGAATACCACCATGCAATGTATTAATCCAGCCTTGATAATCAGGACGCGGCTTCCAGATACTTACTATCTCATCGCCATCTTCATAAAATTCCATTTTCACTCCGGACTCATTATTTGGAGCGCACCCAAAACAATTGTATCCCTTCAAACCTTTCCAAGGATTTATTATTTTCTTCATACTCTTACTTCATTTAGGTTTTATCTTTCAAATATAAGCAAAATATAAAAATGAAAATAATTTCTTATCAATTTACTTTCGGAGAGCACGAAGAGCATAGGCTTTTTCCGTACTAATACTTCCAGGAGAAGACGTGTTGCTATTACTTTTCAGTAAGAACGCCTCATCTACCGATAATCCAGTATTATCCAAAGTCCAATATCCCAAATATCTTCCTTCATAATCGGCAATCTTACCTTTAGTCCACCACAAACCTACTGGTAGTGCATTGAAACCAGATAAATTAGATGCTTCTCCTAAGACAGTTTCATCTTTTATAAGTTTCCACTCTCCTGATTTCAACAAAGAAGCATCTTCTCCCAAATATGTATTTAGCAAATTCCAATCATTCCAAGTAGGAATCCTCCAATCTGCAGGCAATAACTTATTGGTCAGAACTGCATTAGAAGTATAAAAATAATTTCCATTATTCGATAAATATCCAGTTGCATCCTCCACCATATTCATTAATTCTAGAATAGCATCTCCATCGGTATATAGTATAGCTTCCAAATTACTTCTCATCCAATATTGTGTTCCAATTTTCACAATGGGATATTTATGAATCGTTTCTCCACGAACATCACAAAATAAATCCGGAGAAACTGATAATAAATTCTCAGCAGGAGTTACAGACATATAATTTTGTCCACCAGACAATACAAAAAGATAATTTCTTAACTCCAATGTACCAGGCTTATATGACAATGAATGATTTTCCATATTCCATACCATAGCTCCTCCATGTACATTTCCCGTATGTCCCAATAGTTGTAAAACAATTCCCTTTGTCAAATCAACCGTATAATCAGATTTCATAGGATAGGCTACAATCGCAGGAGAAGCAAAATCTGAAGTTGAGATGTATTCTTTGCAAATCTCTGCAATTTGTTGCCCGCCTTTCATGACCTTATATACACTGGATTCTTCGAAAGTCAATTTCGATATATCCACACAACCATATACAATTCCTGCTTCTGACTGATCTGTACCTGTTTCATCCCAATTACCGATTTCCCCATTTACACTACCAATCAAGATATCCTGTACAGGAACAAAGGTTATTTCAAGTTCTCGCTGTTTCCCACTTTCCATTTCCAAAGCAGAAGATAACAAACAACGATACTCTTTTCCATCGGCTTTCAATGTTATATACTGGTAATCATCTTTGGTTTTCTGTGGAATCAGTATAACCTCTTTACCAATCAGACGATTTTCTTTTATTGTCCATTCGCCCATAGGAATTATGCTTTTTTCATCAGCATATTCTGCATAAGAATCATTCTGAAAATCATAAACGGCTTTCGTAAAGAAACCTTCTATAGTAAGTTGCGGATTAACATCTCGCAATTCTTCAATAGTAATCCCTTTGCCCGGAACAAGAACTATATTTAATCGAAAAAATTTATGATTATAAAATAAAGCAACCGGTTCGGAAGTTGCTATCAAATCACCAGAAGTTGCAACTAAAAAATCTGAATAAGAATAATTTTCAGGAAGCTCCTGTTCTGTCGCCACAGATACTTGCATAGTCGTTTTTCCCATATCTATTCCCTCTTCATTATATGGATAATAACTGATTAAATTAACTGCAACTCCGTCATCAGGATAATACACAGTCTCTTCTGTCTCAAAAATATCATTTTCTGATCGTTTAAAAAGTAGATTATCCGCATATCTCTCTTCAGTTAAGGTCGTAGAACCTGCCAATGCAAACAATCCAACTGCATCATCCTTATCAAAAGTATTATCTGAAATACGCGTTTTAACTATTTTATGAATATCAGCCGTAAATCTCAATGGAATGTTACCAGCATCCGTCGTATTTTCTCCATCTTCTGAAAAATGATTTACACAAGCCATTATGAAAAAAGGAAGAATTAAAATTAAGCCGATTCCCCATTTCCGGCTGTACAATACCTTCATATTTTTATCATTTAATTATTAATTCGAAATTCCTGATTAAGCAGAAGGTAAGACATAAAAGGAAGTATTCGCTTCGGTCATGAGATATCATACAACACGTCTGTTGTATCTGTTGAATCATAAAAGATCAGCACATCAGTATGAAATGCTGTAACAAAAGTAAGTATTATTATTTTAATAATAAATGCATTATCCTTAAAAAAGTTATTATTTATATGTAACTAACAAAAAATCAATTCATTAATAATTAATATAAAAAGATAGATGAATAAGAACTACACATTATTATATAAGCAGTCTTAATATTTTAAAAGGAATAACCTACTTCGACTCCAACAATATGTTTACCTTTCGGAGATTCATATTGATAACAATAAAAAGTATCCAGCACCCAACGTTTAGCCAAATCAATCTCAAAGCCAGGACGATAACGAGTACGAGCTGCTCGCCAAAAAGGAGCATCATTTAAACTTTGGTAGACTTCAATAGAGAAATAAGGAGAAACAATTCCTTTTGAGGGAGCATAAGCAAGTTTTAAACGAGAACGTAAGCGGGATTCTGTATTACCACGATCAAAAGTCTGTTGAAATCTTTCTCTTAAAGAGACAGCTAACCATTGGTAGCGAAAACTGACTGTAGCACCCATATAATAACGATGCCTGAATTTCCAATCCGAGTCACCTAAATTTCGATGATGAAGTTCGTATCCTAGATCCATTTTCAAAAAAGAAGAAACTTTATATTCCCCTCCCGCAGCAATTCCCCAACGATCAATCATCCCTATATCATCTTTTGTCCGAAGTTCAAGAGCACCTAAAACTGAAAATCGAGAATCTATTTTATGATTTAACTTTAACTTTGTCCATGTAGTAAAATCATCTTTTTGAGCCCACGCTGTAGAAACAATTCCAACAAAGTATACAATTATCAATATTCTAAACGTAAATATTTTACTCATCATTTATCAGATTAGAAAGTGTAAAGATAATAAATTTATATTCGACAAAGAAAAAACATAATTCTGAAATAAATCTGAAAAAAGGAATTTACTATGAAATCAGATATGGAACTCAACTTCTGGGTAATTGAAGCATCTATGCTTTGAAACAGATATGATAAGCTTCTAAGTATTCACCCAATAAAATAAGAAGTATGTCAAAAGTCTGATAAGTCTATTATTCTGTCATTCAAGGCAAAATGATTACAGATTTCACTTTTACCTTATACATTAAAAAACGAGACCGTAAGAAGTCTCGTTTTTTAATAAATATATCAAGAATATTATTTCTTTTCTTTTTTATAGTTATCCAGACCTGTTTTCAAGAAATTGATATACTGGGAAATATCTTCATCATAAGCATATGATTTATTCAACGGCTTACCTTCATTATCCAGCAAAACATAGAAAGGTTGAGCATTAGCACCAAACTTCACACGTTGCAGATAACTCCATTTATCTCCAACAGTACGCAATGTACGCTCTTTACCATTTTCTACAACTTTAATTGGTTCCGGTAATGCTTCTTTTTCATCCACATACAATGAAATCAATACATAATCGTCATTAATGATGTCGCTCACTTTAGAATCTGTCCATACGGCAGCTTCCATCTTACGACAATTAACACAACCGTTTCCAGTAAAATCAATCATAACCGGCTTACCATGTTGAAGGGCATACTCCATACCTTTCTCATAATCCTTGAACTTAGGATGCACTTCATTTTCATATAAATTAAAGTCCTGCGTATGCATAGGAGGTGCGAAAGCACTTACTGCTTTTAAAGGTGCTCCCCACAATCCCGGTACCATATACATAGCAAAAGCCAAAGAAACAAGAGCCATGAAGAAACGGCTTACACCAACCTTATTGTCATCATCGTCATGTGGGAATTTGATTTTGCCAAGCAAATAAAAACCGAGCAATGCAAAAATCACAATCCACAAAGCTAAGAAGGTTTCACGGTCAAGTATTCTCCAACCGTATGCCAGATCGGCAACAGACAAGAATTTTAAAGCAAAAGCCAATTCTAAAAAACCTAAAGTTACTTTAATAACATTCATCCATCCACCCGATTTAGGCATTGACTTCAACCAAGACGGGAAAAGAGCAAACAACGTAAACGGTAAGGCCAATGCAATGGCAAAACCCAACATTCCAATAGCAGGAGCAACAACACTACCCGTCGTAGAAACCTCTACCAGCAAAAAGCCAATAATCGGACCAGTACAAGAGAAAGATACTAATGACAAAGTAAAAGCCATCAGGAAGATACTCAATAGCCCAGTTGTTGACTCCGCTTTACTATCTACCGCAGTACTCCACTTTGATGGCAAGGTAATTTCAAAAGCTCCAAAAAATGAAGCAGCAAAAACCACCAACATCAGGAAGAAGAATATATTAAATACCGCATTTGTGGACAAAGCATTCAAAGCACTAGCACCAAAGAGCAGCGTTATAGCTACACCTAATGCTACATAAATCACTACAATTGATGCACCGTACGTCCACGCATCACGAATACCTTTCTTCTTATCTTTGTTCCGTTTCAGGAAAAAACTAACAGTCATTGGAATGATTGGCCACACACAAGGAGTAAGCAAAGCCAATAATCCACCCAAAAAACCAGTTATGAAAATATAAATCCATGAAGAGTCTTTCTGGTTATGCTTCTCACCTAAAGCTTGCAATTCACTGATTACCGGTTTCCACCAATCAGAAACTGCAACGGCAGATGATACGGTAGCTATTGAATCAACAGTTGCCGATACCAATTCCATCATTGCAACGGTATCTTCAACTTTTTCTTTAGTTGTTACATCATTTTTTTTTTCCTGCTTTACAGGTTCTACAGCAGGAGTCTCAGAAGCTTTTGATTCACCAGAAAACTTAAACGGAACATCAGTAGGAGGCAAACAATTTTCATCATTACAAGCCCCATATTGCATATATCCCTCAATAGAATATGCTCCACCTGTTAATTTTATTTTCTGAACAAACTGTGCTGTATTCTCAAAATAACGCACATTCATTTCAAAAAGCTTATCAAAAACTGCAACTTCTTTACCTACGGGTTTCAGTTTACCTACAACTTCAATACCCGATTTACTATCAACATTAAATGTTGCAGAAATAGGGCCACCGTCACCTAAATCCGTAGAATAAACATGCCATCCTTTATCAATTACCGCTGTAAAGACAATCTCCGCATCTGTACCAGACAAAGTTTTCAACTCTGTCTTAAACTTTACAGGTTCCTGTATCTGAGCCTGTACCATTCCCATTACCAAACAGAGGAACAGTAGAGAAAATAGTTTTTTCATTTTTATCTTTATAAAAAGGTTAGAATTCATAATCCACGCATGCACGACTTTCCTTTGTTTCCGCCAGTATTTTTCCGGCAGCAACATGATCAGGATGCGTTGCATAGAACTTAACGTCTTCCAGTGTATCAAATTCACTGTTGAGAGCTATGTTCCAGGTTTCATCTGGATTGATATTCAATCCAACTTCAATTTTACGAATCACAGAGATTTTAGCAGGGAGAGCTTCAATAGCCGCCTTAAATTTTTTCATTACGACTAGTTTCTCTGCCTCAGAAACATTATCTTTTAACTTAAATAATACAATGTGCTTTACCATTACGTTGTTATTTTAATGAATTGTTTCTATATTTGTCTTATTAAAGAGTCGCATTAATAATGCAAAATTACTTTTTTTAGTTCAAATAATACTATAAAGAGATGTTAATTATCGGAATAGCAGGTGGAACTGGCTCTGGAAAGACCACCGTCGTAAAGAAAATTATTGAGAGTCTTCCCGTAGGAGAAGTAGTACTGTTACCACAAGACTCATACTACAAAGACAGTAGCCATGTTCCCGTCGAAGAGCGTCAGAATATCAACTTCGATCACCCGGATGCTTTCGAATGGAGTTTGCTTTCCAAACATATCATGATGTTAAAGGAGGGTAAAAGCATAGAACAGCCCACTTACTCCTATCTGACTTGTACCCGTCAATCTGAAACGATTCATATTGAACCAAGAGAAGTCGTAATTGTTGAAGGTATACTTGCGCTCTGTGATAAGAGACTACGCAATATGATGGACCTTAAGATATTTGTAGATGCCGATCCTGATGAGCGACTGATTCGTGTAATCCAAAGAGACGTCATCGAACGGGGTCGCACAGCAGAAGCTGTTATGGAACGTTATACAAGAGTTTTAAAACCAATGCATTTGCAATTTATCGAGCCTTGCAAACGTTATGCAGATTTGATTGTCCCGGAAGGTGGCAGCAATCAAGTCGCTATTGATATATTGACCATGTATATCCAGAAACATTTGAAAAACGAATAATGAAAGTAAAGGAACTCAAACTAAGTGCCAAGTCGCTCATCTTGCCACTGTTTCTCATCTTTATTTGTTGCATCTCCGGATGTAGGAAGAATCATCATAGCAAAGAAGAAGGGAACGATCGTGACCTTACTCAAATAAAAGATAGTGGAGAGTTGGTAGTATTGACACTTTACAGTTCTACTTCCTATTTCATTTATCGTGGTCAAGAGATGGGATTCCAATATGAACTTAGCGAACAGTTTGCCAAAAGTCTGGGAGTAAAGCTCAGAATCGAAGTTGCTAATAATGTTCACGAATTAATACAAAAACTATTGGCAGGTGAAGGTGATATGATCGCTTATAATTTACCAATAACCAAAGAATGGAAGGATAGTCTAATCTATTGTGGTGAAGATGTGATTACTCATCAAGTCATTGTGCAACAAGGAAATGGAAAGGAAGGACCTCTAAAAGACGTAACAGAGCTTATAGGAAAAAACATCTATGTTAAACCCGGAAAATATTACGACCGATTAGTTAATCTAAATAATGAACTAGGCGGTGGAATCTTGATTCATAAAGTAACCAATGACAGTATTACTACAGAAGACTTGATCACCCAAGTTGCCCAAGGAAAAATTCCATACACTGTATCAGATAATGATTTGGCAAAATTAAACAAGACTTATTATCCCAACCTCAATATCAATCTTTCTATCAGTTTTGACCAACGTTCCTCATGGGCAGTAAGAAAGGATAGTCCTGAACTAGCAGCAGCAGCTAATAAATGGCACAAAGAAAACATGACTTCTCCTGCTTATACGGCGAGTATGAAACGTTATTTCGAAAATAGTAAAATGATGCCCCACTCTCCTATTCTTTCATTAAAAGAAGGAAAGATTTCTCATTTTGATCCCTTATTTAAAAAATACTCCAAAGAAATCGGATGGGATTGGCGTATGCTTGCATCACTTGCTTATACAGAATCTAATTTTGATACGACTGTAGTATCTTGGGCCGGTGCAAAAGGATTGATGCAATTAATGCCTGCTACCGCACGCGCTATGGGAGTACCTCCCGGTAAAGAACAAAATCCGGAAGAAAGTATTAAAGCTGCTATTAAGTATATCATGGCTACTGACCGCAGTTTCAGTATGATTCCTGATAAACAGGAACGATTGAACTTCATTTTAGCTTCTTACAATGCTGGTTTGGGACATATCTATGACGCAATGGCATTAGCTGAGAAATATGGTAAGAACAAATTAGTCTGGAAAGATAATGTTGAAAACTTCATCCTTCTTAAAAGTAATGAGGAATACTTCACCGATCCTGTCTGTAAAAACGGATATTTCCGCGGCATTGAGACTTACAACTTCGTGCGTGATATAATGTCACGATTTGAATCTTATAAGAAAAAAATTAAGTTGTAAGATCAATTAAGGCATCAAGAATAAAGTTTTCAAAATTATTGATACATCATTTATTTTTTAGAAGTCAGCAAACTAACCAGAATAATTACTATTATAGATAATGGCAATGCAAATAATATTGGGTCGATCACAGGAAACGGATAAGTTTCAATCAATACATCACGACCAAATATTGCTTTACAGATACCTAATGCAGCAGATTCTTTTTGATGCAGGAATACAAGAGCTAAAAGACTCCCAATAGTTCCGACCCATAAACTTGCCATCACTCCTTGTTTTGTTGTACGCTTCCAATAGAGTGCACAAAAGTAGGCAGGGAGGAAAGCAGCGGCACAGATTCCCATAAAGATAGAAGTGCCGCGAGCTATGATATCATTCGGCAACATATAGCAAATGATATAGCTTACCAAAATAGAAAAAAGCACTCCTAAACGAATGACATTCGTCAGTTTACCACGTGAACGTGGTTTGTAAATACCATAAATATCGGACCCTACCGAGGCTCCCATTGTATGAAACTGAGAACTAAGGGTAGACATACTTGCCGAAAGAATGCACAACATAAAAAGTGCTGCAAACCAATCCGGCATTGCTTTATTAATAAAATAAGGAATAATTTTATCTATATCTTTCACTACTTCAGTTGCAACTACACCTTCAGTCTTTAGAAAAAAAAGATTGCTCAATGCTCCCGCATGGTAAATAGCACCTACTGTAATAATCAAAAAGAAACAGCCAATAAAAACTCCACGATTTAACTGTTTGCTACTCTCCACAGTCATAAAACGGACTACTAATTGCGGCTGAGCCAAACAACCGATTCCAACTCCCAAAATTAAAGAAGTAACCAACGAATACCATTGAGGAGATCCCACCACCGGCATAGCTGTCCATCCCTGATGTCCCAACGCCTTAAACTTTTCTGGTACCAAATGTGATATATTACCCAATTCTTTGTTTGCCTGAGCAAAATTCATGTCAAGTATCTGATATAAAGAAAACAACAAGAACAACATACAGGCAAACATAATAACCCCTTGCAATGCATCGGTATACATTACCCCTTTCATACCTCCTGCTATCACATAGGCAGCAATGACTAATGTAAATATCAATAATGATACGTTAAAATCGATCTGAAAAATTTGTTCTATGAATACAGCTCCTCCTTTCATGACCACAGCAGCATAAAGCGGCATTCCCAAAAAGATAACGGCAGCAATAAATACCTGTATATTACGCGAACGAAAATGACGTCCTAACAATTGAGGGAAAGTACTTACATTTAGTTTAGCTCCCATACGCCGGGTTCGTAAACCAAAAAAGATAAAAGCGATAATCACCCCAACAAACATATTCAGAAAACAAAGCCACTGAATCCCCATTCCAAATGCAGCAGCAACACCACCAAAGCCAACAATAGCGGAAGCTGAAATAAATGTCGCTCCATACGAAAGCGCCATCACAATCGGATTCATCTGTCTTCCTCCTACCAGATAGTCACTGGCATTGGTAGTTTTCTTATACCCCAAAAAGCCGAGATAAGCTAGTGACAGCAGATAGGCTATCACAATCAAGCCAAGTGTAAATGTATTCATCGTGTTTTGTCTTTTTCGTCGTCTTTATTCCAATATTTCAGCCCGAACCAGGCAGCAAAAATCACACATACTACTGAAAGGAAGTAGGGTAAAATAATCAAAGGGTCGTCTATTCCAAACATTTGCATATCAGATATTAATTAGAGCGCAAATGTAAGGAATTTATTGAAAAAACAAAACTTTTGTTCACTAATACAGATTATAATGTATCTTTCTCTCATCATACTTCTGTTTCGGCTGCTCTTTTGTAGCAGGATAGCCAAAAGGTATGACACAAAGAGGAAGAATATTTTCAGGTAATGCTGTGTATTTTCGAACAACCTGCATCCGATCCTCATAAGGATAGGCAGCAGTCCAAACAGCACCTAATCCCATACTTTCAGCTGCCAACAATATATTTTGGGCAGCAGCCGAACAATCAAGATACCAATAGAACGAACGTGTAGAATCTCCACAAACAATAATCGCATTACGTGCCTGTGTCAGCATTTTGGCATACGGAAGGGCAGCAGCCATCGAATCGAGTATAGCACGATCGGACACTACAATAAATTCCCAGGGACGAGTGTCTTTTCCTGAAGGTCCAGCCATACCAGCACGAAGCATTAAATCTATTTTTTCTTTCTCTACCCCCTTATCCAGATAAATGCGAACACTTTTTCGAGCAAAGATATTATCTAAGGTAGGATTTCCAGTAACTGCTCCCTCTTTACGTTCTTTGGATGAAGAGCAAGAGATCACAGCAGCTAATACCATCATAATATATAGGAAAGAAAAAATCTTTTTCATTACTGTTTATACACTAAAACAAATTCAACTTATTTTTCTGTGCTTCTTCTAATGATACGGTTTCACGACGTAACATACCGCTCTTTTCACGAAGGTGCTGATATTCTTTCTCCAGCTCACTAACCAATTCTACTTTTGCCTGCTGATTCAACAATCGGGCAGCTATGCCAGCATTCTGAGAAGCATCTTTCAGATGAACTACCGGAGCGTGATAAACCGGAGCAATCTTCAATGCTGTATGCATCTTAGAAGTAGTGGCTCCTCCAATAAGAAGAGGAATATCCAAACCAGCTTTCTCTAATTCGGCAGCTACATGTGCCATTTCCTCCAAAGAAGGAGTAATCAAACCACTCAGTCCAATCATATCCACTTTTTCTTCGATCGCTCGTTGAATGATTGTCTCAGCGGGAACCATCACTCCTAAATCCACAATCTCATAACCATTACAAGCCATGACTACTCCCACAATATTTTTTCCAATATCATGTACGTCACCTTTCACGGTTGCAAGCAATACCTTTCCGGCAGAATTAGTACCTTCTACTTTCTCCATTTCGATAATTGGTTGTAAGATAGCAACAGCTTTCTTCATTGTACGAGCAGTCTTTACAACCTGAGGCAGAAACATTTTACCAGCTCCAAAAAGTTCACCGACGTAATTCATTCCATCCATCAACGGTCCTTCGATTACATCAACCGCCTTATCGTAAAGGGACAATGCCTCTGCTAAATCTTGTTCCAAGTAATCACCAATTCCTTTCATCAAAGCATATTTCAAACGTTCTTGCACAGTTTCTTTCCTCCATGCATCCTGTTTAACAACTGCTTGTCCCGAAGTTCCTAACATACTTTCCTTCAAAGATTCAGCCAATTCAATAAGATGCTCCGCTGCATCGGGACGACGATTCAATACAACATCTTCTATCTTTTCTAAGATATCAGCCGGAATATCACTATAAAGAACGGATGTTCCAGGATTTACAATTCCCATATCCATACCTTTTTGAATAGCATGATAAAGGAATACAGCATGCATTGCCTCACGAATATAATTATTACCCCGGAACGAAAAAGAAAGATTACTTACTCCACCACTAATATGTGCTCCCGGAAGGTTTTTCTTTATCCATTCAGTTGCCTCAATAAAATCTACAGCATAATTGTTATGCTCCTCAATACCCGTAGCAACAGCAAGGACATTTGGATCGAATATAATATCGTGGGGATTAAAATTTATTTTATCTACTAAAAGGCGATAAGCCCGTTCACAAACTTCTATCTTACGCGCTGCTGTATCAGCCTGTCCTTTTTCGTCAAAGGCCATCACTACAGCCGCAGCACCATATTGTTTGATGATACGTGCATGTTCCAGAAATTTTCCCTCCCCTTCTTTTAAAGAAATCGAATTAACGATTGATTTACCTTGCAGACATTTTAATCCGGCTTCAATAACATCCCATTTAGAAGAATCGATCATTACAGGAACACGAGCTATTTCCGGCTCAGACATAATTAGGTTTAGAAAAGTTACCATTTCCGCCTTAGCATCCAATAAGCCGTCATCCATATTAACGTCAATTACCAAAGCTCCATCTTCTACTTGCTGACGAGCAATGGTAAGAGATTCTTCATATTTTTTTTCAGTAATGAGACGAAGGAACTTACGCGAACCGGCAACATTGCAACGTTCACCTACATTCACAAAGTTTATTTCAGGTTTTACCTCCAACAGTTCTAGTCCAGAGAGCCACATACAATCGGGTGCAGCAGCAGGTATATGAGGTTTGGCGCCTTTTATTAAAGCTGAATATTCAGCAATATAAGCATCTGTTGTACCACAACATCCACCTATGATATTAACCAGTCCTTCCTGAATATATTCTTTCACTTCATGAGCCATTTCCTCAGGAGTCTGGTCATATTTCCCCAGACTATTTGGAAGTCCGGCATTCGGATATGCACTAATATAATAAGGTGCACGCGCAGCCAGCTGTTTCAAAAAAGGTTTCAACTGACGAGCTCCAAAAGAACAGTTCAGACCGATGGAGAAAATATTGGCATGTTGTACCGAAGCCAAAAAGGCTTCCAAAGTTTGTCCGGACAATGTTCGCCCACCAATATCGGATACAGTAACAGAAAGCATGATAGGCACTTCTATTCCCATCGTTTTCATAGCCTGTTCGGCAGCAAATATAGCGGCTTTAGCATTTAACGTATCAAAGATCGTTTCAATCAGGATTGTATCAACACCCCCTTCGAGCATTGCTTCCATTTGCTGTTGATAGGATGCAGCCAAATCATCGTAAGTCAAAGCGCGAAAAGCCGGATTATTCACATCCGGACTCATGGAACAAGTTTTATTAGTAGGTCCCACAGAACCTGCCACAAAACGAGGTTTATCCGGAGTCTTTACCGTATATTCATCAGCCAAATCACGAGCCAGTTTCACTGCTGCCAAGTTCATCTCACGCACATATTCTTCTACGTGATAATCAGCCATAGATACTGTAGTAGAACTAAATGTATTGGTTTCAATAATATCCGCACCGGCTTCTAAATATTTACGATGAATATCTTGAATAACATCAGGACGGGTCAAGCACAATAAATCATTATTCCCTTTCAACAAGCCGGGAATATGTGCAAAACGTTCACTACGAAAATCTTCTTCTTTGAGATTATATTGTTGAATCATTGTACCCATCGCTCCATCCAAAATAAGGATACGCTCAGGTGCAATCTGAGAAATTGTCTTTTTCATTATTACCTTTTCACTTAATACCTATTAGCACTCTGCCATTTATTGCTCACAGACCAAGAATAGCCTATCCTAGACTACAACCTTATATATCTTACCGCTTAAACATTCTTGCCATGTCCCGACGGTCATCTTTTTCTTTTATTGATTCGCGTTTATCATATTCTTTCTTACCTTTCGCTAAGGCTACAACCAGTTTCGCCAAACCTTTTTCATTGATAAACAGGCGTACAGGGACAATAGTGAATCCGGGATCTTTAGTTCCTCTCTGAAGTTTCTCTATTTCTTTTTTATTCAACAACAACTTCCTCTCTCTACGTGCCGTATGATTGTTATACGACCCATAGAAATACTCGGCGACGTGCATATTTTTCACCCACAGTTCGCCTTTCACAAAATAACAAAATGTATCTACTAGGCTAGCTTTGCCCAAACGAATAGATTTGATTTCTGTACCTGTCAGTACAATACCTGCTGTATAGGTATCTACCAATTCATAATCAAATGTAGCACGTTTATTCTTTATATTTACAGGAGGTTGTTTCATCTTTGCATATTAATTAAGTATAGCCGTCAGTTTGTTGAACACAAATTGAATCACTGCCGGACATAGTATTAACAATAGAGACGACAAAAGGGTGTATTTCAATCGTTGTTTTTCTTCCACTCTCATCATTATGGGAACACCTTCCCACACCACATAAACGATGTAGAACTGCAATAACCAGGCAATAATTCTAAAATCAGGCAAAAGTCCAGTTACGATTTGCAATAAGAAAGGTACAACAAGCGCATATCCGGCAAACTGCTGTGCCAATGAAAGATTTGCCGACAAGCCAAACATTCTAATCCCCATCTCATTAATAGCATAAGCAGCCAAAAAGTAACCACCGAACAAGGCCACAGCTACGGCACAACAATTAGTCATAGCTATCTGAAAACTTTGAGGTCCTCCCCATCCATTGGTCAGCAAAGAGCCAATGAAAACAGACAAGCCACATAAACCTATCATAGGATAGACAAAGGTAATAAATACTTTTCGCCTATCCTTTTCCATAAAAATTCCCTCCCAAGCTTTGACCGGAGAGGAAATCAATTTCATTGCGATGTTAAATAATTCTTTGTAATTCAAAGTTTGTCGTTATATTTATATTCAAATGAAACTGGAGTTGTTTTTGTCGGAATTTCTCCATTTGAAAGAGAATTTTTCTCTATTTGAATAATGATATTTGCCGGAAAACTTCCATATTCTTCTTTATATGCAGACAGAACCTCTTTTAAATCAAAAGTTCTATAAGAAAAATATCTAAGGCTTTCTCCTGTTTCTTCCGATTGATGACGCAAATACAAAGTCAAGCCTGCGTTCTCTTCCTTACCCTTCAATTTATCAGTATAATATACCAAACTAAACTTATGTTTATCAATATTTTCTTTAGCATAATACTGAATAGGTATAACCAAATTATAATTATCAAACATTAGCGGCTTAGAGTATTCATCCGAAATCTCTATAACAGGTTTATCAGATGCATAGGTTTCATCAGCATCCATTTCCTCTGTAATACCGTTAACACTATTCCCTGAAATCTTTTGAGCTGCATTGACTGTTATATTGATAGTCTGAGAATTCGGATCCACATCAGTCTTCCTATCATAAGTATACAACATATATATAAAATCACCTGAATTTACATTGGATAGTTCTGTCACAATATTTTTTGAAATCATTTTATATCCACTGATATCCAGAAATGATACATAGGCAAACATATTATCCGTTACTTTTGCTACGGTATAAGCCTGTACCTCAGTATTATCATCACCCTTCAAACAAGAAGTAACAGATACCCCCATTAAAACAACCATTAAGGTCACCAAGAAAAATTTCATTTGTTTCATAAACAACATATTTTTAGATTTTGCAAAGATATAAATTCTAATTCACAATTAATAAATGCTATCACTTAAAAAATACTGCATCCACTACTTTATTATTTTTGCAAAAAGTTCCAAATGATCATCTACATAACTAGCAATCGTTGCAGTTACCCGTTCTTCCATGTCCAGATATTCTTCTTCCAGATCATCAAAAGCCTCAAATTGCTCATACATTGCCATAAATTCATCATCGGTCCGTTCCCTCTCTAAGTCCTTACGATTGGCATCAAATACTTTCTTGGCTTTATATATTAATTTAGAAAAATCATCAGCTCCCCATAAACGCATCACCTTTGCAAATGGATTATCAAAAATATATCCTCCATAACCATTTTGAATCAACTGGCAGAATCCACCAACCATTATTTCATCACGAAAAATCTGATAAGCCAACAACGAATGTTGCTCTCCCGTCAGCAAAGACATTGTTTCAGCAGCCAATTCACCGCCAATCACTTCTTTATATTTATCTGTGAATACTTGGATAAATTCATCCATGCCTTCACCTGCGGCAGCCTGTAAAGCCCCATCTGTAATCTCTATCATAGCTCTGTCCTATAAGTTTCGCAACAAAGCTACGAATTTTTATTCTATTTACTATAACGATACTTCTATAATCTTACTAAAACGATTTTCCCCAGATGTACGTCTGAAGAAAATCGTTTATTCATGCAAATGCATTCCCAAATACACTCCTATTAAATAAGGTATAAGCCAAATACACCACACAACAATACTAAAGCGATTGAAATGCTGTTTAGCTTTAGCAGACCCCTTCGCATAAGTCCATATCGCCCACGAAGCATGCACAAACATCAAAAGGATAGCAATTGTCCCCGTCACCATATGAATTTCATCATGCAAGTGAGTCAATTCTGCGATGTGCTCCATCAGACTAGTTCCAACCGTATCGGCAACCAATCCCAATAGAAAAAAAACAATATGCCAAAATTTTAATTTCTTTTGAAGACGTTCTCCCCAGACACCAATCGTATAAAAAATCAATGCGGATGAAATTACGCAAATCGCTGCTATTAAATAATGTATGTCTACCTGATTTAGTTCCATAAGATTTAGTTTCAGATAACAACAACCTCGTAAACAGATAGTTCAATATGTTTCAATCTTTCAGAAATGCAATCCCGACTTTGCAAACGAAAGAGAAACGTAAACCTATTTCTTGCTTTTCACAAAAAAGTAATAAATGGCAATTTGCAGAAACAAATAAATCGACTAACTTTGTGGGCGATTTAGAGAATCACGACTACGTATTTTTAATTATATCATTTAAAAAAGAGCTAATTATGACTTATTCACACGAAGTGGAACACATGTGTGTTGTAAAGAAGGGTCCTAATCACGGACCGGCTCCCATACCCGAAGAAGGCAAATGGGTAAAATCAAAAGAAATTGTTGATATTTCAGGGTTGACACACGGTATTGGTTGGTGTGCTCCTCAACAGGGTGCTTGCAAACTAACACTGAACGTTAAAGAAGGTGTCATCCAGGAAGCTTTAGTGGAGACTATCGGATGTTCTGGTATGACTCACTCAGCTGCTATGGCTGCTGAAATCCTTCCGGGTAAAACTATCCTTGAAGCATTGAACACAGACTTAGTTTGCGATGCTATCAATACTGCTATGCGTGAACTATTCTTGCAGATCGTTTACGGACGTACTCAGTCAGCTTTCTCTGAAGGTGGTTTGATCATCGGTGCCGGTCTGGAAGATTTGGGTAAAGGTCTGCGTAGCCAAGTAGGTACTCTTTACGGTACTTTGGCTAAAGGTCCCCGTTACCTTGAAATGGCTGAAGGTTACATCAAAAATATCTTCTTGGATAAGAATGATGAAATCTGTGGATATGAATTCGTTCACATGGGTAAATTCATGGATGAAATCAAGAAAGGAACCGATGCTAACGAAGCATTGAAGAAAGTTACCGGTACTTACGGACGTGTAACAGCAGAACAGGGAGCAGTTAAACATATTGATCCACGTCACGAATAATATAAGGAGGAAAAAACTATGATTAGAGAAGTAAAATTCGAAAGCCAAGACCGTCGTATCAAGGGTATTATTGCTGCCTTGAACGCTAACGGCATCAAAGACATCGAAGAAGCTAACGCAATCTGCGAAGCTGCCGGACTTGATCCTTATAAAACTTGTGAAGAAACTCAGCCTATCTGTTTTGAAAATGCAAAATGGGCGTATGTAGTAGGTACTGCAATTGCACTGAAAAAACATTGTACAAACGCTGCTGAAGCTGCAGAAGCTATCGGTATCGGTTTGCAAGCATTCTGTATTCCGGGTTCTGTAGCCGACGACCGTAAGGTTGGTATCGGTCATGGTAACTTAGCTGCTATGTTGCTGCGCGAAGAAACTAAATGTTTCGCATTCTTAGCAGGTCACGAGTCTTTCGCTGCAGCTGAAGGTGCTATCAAAATCGCTGCAAAAGCAGACAAAGTACGTAAAGAACCATTGCGTTGTATCCTGAACGGTCTTGGAAAAGACGCTGCTCAGATTATCTCTCGTATCAACGGCTTTACTTATGTTCAGACTCAGTTTGATTATTTCACAGGTGAACTGAAAGTTGTTCGCGAAATCGCTTACTCTGACGGTCCTCGTGCAAAAGTAAAATGCTACGGTGCTGATGATGTTCGCGAAGGTGTAGCTATCATGTGGAAAGAAGGTGTAGATGTATCTATCACTGGTAACTCTACTAACCCGACTCGTTTCCAACATCCGGTTGCTGGTACTTACAAGAAAGAACGCGTTCTTGCAGGTAAACCATATTTCTCAGTTGCTTCAGGTGGTGGTACAGGTCGTACTCTTCACCCAGATAATATGGCTGCTGGTCCTGCATCTTATGGTATGACAGACACAATGGGTCGTATGCACTCTGACGCTCAGTTCGCCGGTTCTTCATCAGTTCCTGCTCACGTAGAGATGATGGGATTCCTAGGTATTGGTAACAATCCTATGGTAGGTTGTACTGTGGCTTGTGCTGTAGACGTAGCTCAGGCTTTAGCTAAGTAATTTAGATAATTACAACACAATAAATCCCTGTAATTCTATGAGTTATGGGGATTTTTATTGGAACTATACTACGCTACTTCTCCCCTATTCTGACATTCCTTCTCATTTACTATCCTTTTTATAAATGACTATGATTGAGTGATGCGATTGAGGCAAATGATAGCTCAAAATCAGTTCTCTTGACAAGTATAAAGTGTGGCTGATTATCCTTAAAATGGAGCTAAATTAAAGCTATGCTTACGACCAAATTGCGACCATTTTACAAAATCTAAACAAGTGGTCTCAAATTCAGTCGTATAATACTAATAGACAAATAGATACATCGTATTTAAAGAACTTTCCTATGTCTAATTTTAAATAATTAAACTATGGTAAGAAGTTCATTCTCTATTCTCTTTACTATAAGAGAAAGTAAAACAAGAAAGAGCGGTAAAGCTCCTATTGAGACTACAATTACAGTAAACGGTAACAGGTGTCCATTTCAACAGGCAAACAAGTAGCCATTAATAAATGGGAAAAAGCAAAACAGCAGGTTAAAGGTAGAGACGAAGAAGCTCAAAGCCTCAACAATTATCTAATATCTAAAAGCTATCAAAACCAAACTTACCAGAAAGAAGCTGAATTATTAAATAGAGGTTTTATTATCACAGCAGAGCTATTGCGTGATGCTTATGACAAGGCAGAATCCATTAAAGAAAGAAGTCTATTTGATGTTTTTACAGAGCATAATAAAGAACATAGATAATGGAGTTTCTAAAGCTACTTACTGGGTACCTGTTTATACCATCAGATTACTAAAGGAGTTTATTCAACAGAAGTACAAACGAGAAGATTTATACTTACGTGAACTGAATCTAAACTTCATCCAATCCTTTCATTCATTTCCAAGAATAAATAAAGGAAATGGCACAGAACTCATCCACCAAACATTTAAAGCTACTAAAGAAGATTATCAATCTATCAGTAGCCAATTCCTACATGGCATTCAATCCATTCTCTACCTATAAAGTAGAACGTGAATCCGTAGAGATAGATTTCTTAGATGAAGAAGAATTGAGGAAGATTATCAACTTTAATACCCCTATTCCACGCTTTGAAAGAGCAAAAGACATGTTCCTCTTTGGATGTTTCACTGGTCTTAGCTACATTGACATCAAAACTCTAACAGCAGAACACTTTGAGAAGGGTGTTAAAGATAGAATTTGGATTAAGAAACGTAGAGTAAAAACAGGTGTGCTATCAAGAATCCCTTTACTTCCCATTACCAAGCTAATACTAGACAAGTACAAGGGGGGGGGGAGGTAGCTCCCTGAATATAAGCAAAATATCATTCAGCGAAAAATTTACCCCAAAAGTTTGCACATATAAAAAATGCTCTCTACATTTGCGTAATCAATTACGTATCTAATAACATATATTATGAATGCAGACTTTTTTTATAAGACTGGCAAATTGGCTATTGGTAGTAGACTGCGCATGCTGACTGATAAAATAACAGCAGACGCGGCGTTAATTTATGAAATGTTCGGAGTAGACCTCAAACCGAAATGGTTTCCTGTCTTTTTTGTTTTATCACAGGGAGAGGCGATGACAATTACTTCGATTGCAAAAGAAATAGGACATTCTCATCCCTCGGTGAGCAACATCATTAAAGAAATGGTTGCAAAAGGGCTTGTGAAAGAAACAAAAGATAAGTCTGATGGAAGAAAAAACAGGGTACTGTTATCTGTTAAAGGGAAAAAAATGTCTGACTTATTTGCGGAACAATGTGCAGATGTTACGGCAGCTGTTGAGCGGATAACCCAACAAACTCAAAATGATTTATGGAGGGCTATTGAGGAATGGGAAAATCTGTTATCAGAAAAATCATTATTGCAACGAGTAAAAGAAGAAAAGAAAATACGAGAGAGTAAAAACATAAAAGTAATACCTTATGAACATCGCTATCAATCTGCCTTCCGTTCTCTAAATGAAGAATGGATAACTGCTCATTGGAAAATAGAAGATGCGGATTCTAAGGCTTTAAATCATCCACAAGAGTATATTTTAGATAAGGGGGGGTATATCTTCGTGGCTCTTTACAAGAATGAACCTGTAGGTGTATGTGCTTTATGTAAATTGGACCATCCAACTTATGATTATGAATTAGCCAAGTTGGCAGTAGCTTCCGATGTTCAAAAGAAAGGTATAGGACGTATTTTATGTGATGCGGCTATAAACAAAGCGAAAGAACTTGGCGCAACCAAACTATTTTTGGAAAGTAACACAATTTTAAAACCTGCAATTAGCCTTTATCGCAAATTAGGTTTTAAAGAACTTAGAGAATATCATCCATCTTATGCAAGAGGTGATATCCAAATGGAATTAGTTTTAAATCAACAATAAAATTAAATGTATTATGTTTGTAAAAAAAACAGTAGTAAAGAAGAATGAAGTCAAACAAAAAACATTCAAAGGTGTGTTGTTTGATGTCTTGGCAATTGGTGAAAAGTCAATGGTAACCAAGATGAACTATGCTAAAGGTAATCTTGTCACTACTCACCAGCATCCACATGAACAATGCGGATATGTGGTGTCAGGTCAGTATAGATTAAAGATAGAAAGTCCTGAAAATATAGATATTGTTCTAAATCCGGGTGACAGTTACGCTATACCGGGCAAGACGCCTCATTCCTTTGAAGTTATAACAGGTGGAGAAGTTGTTGATGTTTTTACTCCGCATAGAGAAGATTATTTGTAAACTCCATAAAGACGCATAGTATTTAAACCACCACAAGGGAAAATCAATATTTTTCACTTCACACAATAAAGAATGCAAAACTATTTTTATTAGTGTGCTTAAACGATGATTATCCCCATTACAAGAATGTAATTACAAAATACTCAGTAGGGACTTTAAAAATATAAAGTCCCTAACATTTACCATTTACATAATGAAAGAGTTGTTAAACTTGAAATTTTCTCGGCTATTGTCGGAATACTCACAGCGTGAAGTTTCTGCGAATGAATTAACAGAAGCTATTGAGGAATTAGCTACTCATGTAGCCGATTTCAGTATCAACGAACAGGATTATAGCGTTTTATTACATTGTTTTTCCTTTGGTTTACCCCGTCTTAAATCGTATCGTTTACGGTTTGAGCAAGAAAAAATACTCTATTTACATTTGATTGATGAAGCAATAGAATTGCTAAACAATAAAATGCGTATTATCAAACTGCACATAAAATATCCAGAACAGTTTCAGCAACATACAAATAGGCTCTTTATTTCCTCTCTCCACTTAGCAAATAAGACAAGCCTTATTGACATCATGGGAATAGTTAGTGGCTTATTTCTTTCCAAACGCATAATATATCAGAATGGAAAACCTGTTCATTTGACGGATTTAGGGAAAGCCTTTGAATGGCTTTTTAATATCAAAGAGATTATCACCAAAAGTATATGGATGTCATTAAGTGTAAACCGACCAATATCTTGATTCGCTCAAAAACTATATTGTGACCGAACAAATATTTATAAAATATTCAATCGACAAAGTATTGATACTGAGCTACTATTATGTATCTCTAAAATTCTTAAATATATCAAAAAGAATTATCCTGCCGATATTAAATTATAAATTCTTCAAAACACCAATCATAAGTCCAAAAAGATGCCCCAAGCTCCCAAAGAGGCAATTAAAGTATCCCATAGAAGACGTGAATTATATTCTACAAGTATGTTTAAATTTTCGCTACGGTAATTCTACATTTCTCTTCTCATACCGACTACCTTTGTGGCACAAAAAAGAACAAGCAAGCTAAGTGTTTTATATGATCAAAGTCATCTATCCACATTTAAAATAGCTATTCTGTATATATACAATAATCCCCTTCTTGAACAAAGATTTTTATTAACTACTAAAATAAAAGAAAATGAAAACTATTAAACATTATTTTTCAAAAGTATGCGCCATTGCCTTACTTACAGTTATTATAATAAGCTGTGGAAGTGATGATGACAATAAACTACCCGAACAATTCACTGTTACATTTGACTCACAAGGAGGAAGTAATGTAAGTCCACAAACTGTAAACGATGGGGCAAAAATAAAAGAGCCTACTGCTCCTACTAAAGACAAATCAATTTTTGTTGGTTGGTATAAAGAATCAAATTATACTAATATATGGAAATTCGAAAGTGATATAGTAGTGAAAGATATCACTCTTTATGCTAAATGGCAACAAGTCGATTACACAGTTACTTTCAACGTTAATGGAGGTAATGCTATAGACCCTCAGGGGGTAGCAGAAGGCGGATTTGCAGTAAAACCACTCACCCCAACAAAAGAAGGAGCCGCTTTTGAAGGATGGTATACGGATGCTGCTTTGACAAATGCATATGATTTCAGTACTCCAATCACAAAGGATCTTACTCTCTATGCCAAATGGACAGAAATAACTCTCACATCATTAAATGAGTTAATTAAAGAAGCTACTCAGTTGAATGATAATAATTACGAAGATGAATCTTACGAAGTTATGTACAGCAAACTACAAGCTGCTAAAGTAGTTGCTATCTCTCAGAATCCAACTCCCACAGAAATTTATAACGCATACCAAGCGTTAATTAATGCCATCAATCAATTAATAGCCAAACCTTATCGTGCAACCTCTAAATTAGGATTTGATCCTATGCCAGTCGACGGATTAATTTATGTTACTACAAATTCTGAGAATCCATTTTACTTATATGCTATTGGATTAGACGCCAATGGTGAAGAAGCTACCAATAGTGATGTAAACTTTACATATGACAATCTCGAGACTTGGGCACAAGGTGAAATTACTAAAGATAAACATAACATAACATTCATGATCAATCCTGCGCTCACAGCAGGTAGCACAATCAATATTAGCATTTCATCTGCAGAATTCCCTTCAATCTCTCAGGTTGTAACACTAAAAGTCATCAGTATCGATGAATTGAAGGCGAAATTTATACAAAAAGCCAACACATTACCTAATCCAAATCAAATTAGTTCAGAAAATTACGATGAAGTGATTAAAATAGTGGATGAAACATATAGATTATACAATAATTTACCATATGAAGTGATGCAAGAATTCGATGTTATAGCCGCATTTAATAAATTACAGGCATGTTCTAGAGCTACAGAAAACATTGCAAAATTTACTTATTCGTTCACCGGAAACCGTTGTGAATTTATAGCTTATGACGAGACTTTTTATTGTGATTATGAATCGAAAGGGGAATTTCCTGTAGGAGCCTATGTTATGTCTGATTGGGAAAAAGACGGCAACAAATATTATAACAACAAAATTGAACTCAAAGCAGACAAAACATTTCAATTGTATTATAGAACTTCTGCAAGTGCAGACGGTAAGAATCCATCTGCATGGGATGAAGAGGAAGAAAGAGGTACTTATTCCTACACTGGAAACAAAGCCAACGGAGGCACTATCTATATGACTTACGAATACAATGAAGACTATGATTATCGTTCTGTAAAATCAATAAGAAAAGATAGTAAGTTTAAAACAATACAACATTCTTCAAACAGATAAGACTGAACGAAGAATTGATACTATAATAAAAGAAGAAATTGTATCAAAATAAAGTGTATCTCAAAAGCTATATAAGAATACTTTTGAGATGCACTTCTTATTTCCAATTATGCATCAACATAATAGTAATTGCGTCAAATTTCAGTTTTTGATTAATTCATCCTTATGGTAAAAACAACAATTTATAAATTATTGATATGCCATTCAGATTAAGAGAAATATAAATTCACTATCTTTGCCAAGAAATTAAGATTCTGAATATTTCTTAACAATACGGCTTATTCAGAAACATTATTTAAAAATTTAGAGATAAATTCTTTAACATATTTGGTATAAATCCGTAGAGGAAAGTACTTTCTTTCATAAAAGTACTCTCCTATTTTTTTATTTATGGGAATAACATATTTATCTATTGAACTTACATTTGACCTAATTGCTCTTGCAATGGGAGTAATACTCATTTTTCGAGCAAAAGACAACTATCAAAGACTTTATTGGGGAATAATAGCATTTGCCATTGGCGCAGTGATGTCATGGGAAAATATTGGATGGCTAATGATAGTCACAGATACTCCCACATATGAATTCACAGACCTCCTCAACATCGAGAAAATGCTTAAATGGTATTCATTAGCCAGTATTGTATGTCTTTTTCCGATCATATCATTATCCCCCGGATACTTTAACTATTTAAGAATATTTACTTTCTTACTTCCACCCATCATTATTATAACCGTAGGATTATGCTATCTTTTTTTCAATGGAAAAATCACTCCTATTAATTCTTTAAATGAAATTATTCCCAATATTGGAGAACTGGATATAAAATTAAGACTAACCATATTCCTGCTTTCAATTTTCATTCCACTGACTTTTCTAGTCTATCCAATAATCAGCAATAAAACCTACCGCAAGATTAACAATAACATGTATGCATTCATTGCATTCCTATTTCTTTTTCTGGGTATATACATACTGTTTACCTTGAATATCAATGAATTTATATTCAATTTATTCGGAATTATTTCCATTATATTCACTATCTTATTTTCCATACAATATTTACGCTACGAGAATCCATTTTCTGACCATATAGATATGATTTGTGAAATGAGCAAAGAAGAATCATATACAAAGTTACCTCAAACATTACCACTTTTCACAACAATCGAAACATACTTTAAAGAAGAACACCCATATACAGATCAGAATTATAATATAGAATGTTTGGCTAAATTTTTGGGTGAAAAAAAATATTCCATTTCAGAAGCAATCAAGAGTGGAGGTTTTACAGGTTTTAGAGAATATATCAATTATAGACGATTAGAATATTTTAAGCAACTGGCAACAGAAAACTCCAATAAAAACGTGAAGGAATTAATGTATTTATGTGGCTTCACCTCACGTGCCACTTTCTATCGTAACTTTTCGGAAAAATATGGTGTATCACCATCAAAATACATTGAAAATCATTCAATTAAACAGTAAATCATCTCACATATCTCTTTTTACAAGTATATAGAAAAGTGTCTCATTTTAAAAATGAGACACTTTTTATTTTTATGCTCTAAACTAATACATTATTTTTGGTGAAGAAATCAAAAGGGTGAGCCCAAAAATGAGTATATAAAGTCTAAAATTGGGGAATAAAATTATATAGAACACAATACTACGCAAATGATACACATTGGTAAAATAATTGAAACAGAGCTTCATCGTCAAGAACGCCCTGTCACATGGTTTGCAAACAAACTCTATTGTGATAGGACGAATGTATATTCTATATTTAAAAGAAAAAGTATAGATACGGAACTTTTATTACGAATAAGCCAAATACTAAATCATGACTTTTTCAGCTATTATATTTCAGAGCTAGATTCTACTGACTTATAAGATTGTACTGGGTAGAAAATAAGTATAAAAGAAAATAAGAACTATTGTAGTCCATCATTTGTTGATATATCATAACTAAACATCATGAACGATGCTACTCACTTTCTTAAATACGTTAGCTACGATTATCAGTGTTATCAGTTTACTGATCGTCACCTATGGAGTATTTGTCGGCTTCATTGCTTTTTTACGCAATGAAATAAAACGATTCAACGGTACATACTCCCTTAATAACATCCGGGAATTACGTACTGACTTTGGCAGTTATCTTCTACTTGGACTAGAATTTCTTATTGCTTCAGATATTTTAAAAACTGTAGTAGATCCAACTTTAGACGAATTAGCCATCTTAGGTGGAGTGGTTATTGTGAGAACAATACTTTCTGTTTTTCTAAATAAAGAAATTAAGGAACTAGATCAAAACGAGCGTTCAAAAAAAACAAAGGCTTAATCTATTACCAATAAAAAATCCCTATAGTCTTTCAACTACAGGGATTTTTCATTTTATATCATTAATATTACTTACGATACGAAGCCTTTACAAAAGGAGCATCTAACAGATAGTCAATACTTTCTTTGACGCTTTCTTCCACAGGGCAGCTATATCTTTCAATTTCAGCTACAATATTCTGAACACCAGCAGTTGCTGCATTCTTAAAGATAGCATCAAATCCTACCATACCACTTTGACCAAGTTCACGATCATCTTTGATGTGCAATATTTTAAAACGTCCCGGATATTTTTTGAAATAATCAACCGGACTATTCTGGCCTCTTACTACCCAATATACATCCATTTGGAAAAAGACATAATCTGGATTAGTATTTTCGAGCATGTAGTTATACATTACTTCTTTACCTTCTACTTTCTCAAATTCATGAGCATGGTTGTGGTATCCATATAACATGCCATTCTCCTTGCATCTCTTTCCTATTTCGTTAAAATAATTACAATAAGTCTGCAAATCTTTGACTGTTTTAGGCACTCCTAACCAAGGAGTTACAATATATTTCATTCCAGCAGCCTTGTGAGCAGCAATACATTGATCCCACCATTTCAGTGATTCAGTAAAATCACCGGAAGCCAATTCTTGATCTGACAAACCTCTTGAACAATGTGAAGACAAAACAGTCATACCTGCATCTTCAACGGCTTTCTTAAAGTCTTCTGGAGTTAAACCGTAAAACTTACCATCGTTATAGTTGGCAGCTTCTACGCTTGAATATCCCATCTGAGCCAATTTCTTTAATAAAGCATTAAAATCAGATCCTTCTTTTATTAAATCTCTAACTGAATAAAGTTGGATAGTAACATCTTTTTTCTTCTTTGCATCTGCTGCTTGTGGTAAAGCGATCAAAAAAGCAAATAATATAAGCAAATATCTAAATTTCATGGTTTAAAATGTTTAATTATAAAACGATATAACTCTATTGAATAACTATCTATATATGATATTCAACGAAGTTGTTAATTAATTATCTTTATTAATCAAGAATTTTTATGCGGATACTACGAAACCAAACATCATTACCATGATCTTGGAATCCAATAAATCCTTCTTTATTATCACCACCACAATTATTCAGCATTTGAAATGCCAAAGGCCATCTTTTTTCACTGAACTTACTTTCCTGAAGCATTTCAGTCCATTGTGGTGTCCATAAATGATACTCAAGAACGTTTTGATCATTCTGACCATGAACTACGGTTCCATTGTGTACCATAATTTTAGCTTTATTCCATTCACCAAATGGTTTTTGGTTCTGAGGAACAGCAGGAATCATATCATACAGAGAAGCTGATTTTCTGTTGTTGTCTTTACCAAGTTTCGCATCCGGATGATTTGCATTATCCAACACCTGATATTCAGGAGCAGAAATGTAAATAGGTTCCAAAACCTCATTGCCATTCTTATCGGTAGTAGTTAATTCCTGAGCCAAATAGAAAATACCGGAGTTTCCTCCTTTTGAAATTTTCCATTCTACTTCCAATTCAAAGTTTTTAAATTTGTGGGCAAAGATAAGATCACCACCATCACCGTCACCAGAAGTGTTGAACTTAATACAACCATCTTCGATAATCCATTTAGATGGAACTCGATCCTTACCATAGCCACGCCAGCCATTAAAAGTTTTACCATCAAAAATAGTGATATAACCATCCTTGTCTATCGGCAATCGCAGTTTTCCAGTATCGGCAGCTTTCAACGACTTAGAATAAGTAAGAGTAACCTCCTTCTTTTTCTTTGCATCCAGTGCTTGAGGCAATGCGATCAAAAAAGCCAATAATATAAGTAAATATCTAAATTTCATTAGTGAAATACTTAATCATTACTCCATATTAATAACTTCATTGAAGAAATATCAAAATATATCCTTCAATGAAGTTATCCTATAGAGTAAGTATTCTTATTAATCAAGAACTTTAACGCGAATGTTACGGAACCAAACATCATCACCATGATCTTGGAATCCAATAAATCCTTCTCTATTATCACCGCCGCAATTATTCAGCAATTGGAATGCCAAAGGCCATTTTTCTTCACTAAACTTACTTGCTTGAAGCATTTCAGTCCATTTCGGTGTCCATAAATGATATTCAAGAACGTTTTGATCATTCTGACCGTGAACTACAGTTCCTTTGAATACCATAATCTTAGCCTTATTCCATTCACCAAATGGGTTTTGATTTTGAGGAACAGCAGGAATCATATCATACAAAGAAGCTGATTGTCTGTTGTTGTCTTTACCAAGTTTTGCATCCGGATGATTTGCATTATCTAACACCTGATATTCAGGAGCTGAAATGTAAATAGGCTCCAAATTCTCATTACCATCCTTATCAGTAGAAGTAACTTCCTGAGCCAGATAGAAGATACCAGAGTTACCACCTTTAGAAACTTTCCATTCTACTTCCAGTTCAAAATTTTTAAATTTGTGAGCGAAGATAAGATCTCCACCATCACCATCCTGAGCTTCTCCACCACCAGAACCGTTGAACTTAATACAGCCATCTTCGATAACCCATTTAGATGGAACTCTATCTTTACCATAACCACGCCAACCATTAAAAGTTTTTCCATCAAAAATAGTAATATAACCATCTTTGTCTATCGGCAATTGTAGACTGTCAGTATCGGCAGCTTTTAATGATTTTGAATACCCAAGGGTAACCATATCAGATGATTGCTCTTCTTGAGTATTAGCATTTTTCTTGCCACCGCCACAAGATGTCAACGCACCGGCAATTACGCAGCAAGCTAAAGGATAAAACAGATTTTTCATGAATTCAATTTATTAAATTAATATTTGAGTTAGTTTTTTATTATTTAGGCATATCAGGTAATTTCCATCCTTCACGATATGTATGTTTGATCAGTTCCTGAGCAAAAGCCTGTGCATTAACTGGTTCTGTCCAAGTTTTATCAAAGGTTGGATGACCATTCTTAATAGTAAAACCATCCTTGATGACAGAACGAACAGTAGCATTCGGATCAATATTGGTAAACGTCATATTCGGTCCGTCCCACAGCAACTCTTGGTTGAGCGATTGCAATCTGATAGCAAGTACACCCATTACTACCATTTCATTGAAAGGACCTGCTTCGCTGAACGAAGATGCAGTCTGTATACGACTAGACGGTTTTTCCTTACATGCACGTACGAAATCCATTTCGTGAGATTCCTGAATTTCACGTAGCACTTTTGGAGAATCCGGATTTCTTCCTGACAATAACCATGGATTAATACCATAGCTACCACAGATAAGAGTATCTTTTGTTCCATGGAAAATGACACCACCACCATGATCATTCAGATCTTTATGTGCAGGCAATCCTTCAGGACGCATTGGTTTTAAACCTCCATCATACCAAATAACTTCAACCTCCGGCATTGCTACCTTCGGCATATTTTCACGAGCAGGAAAAGTATATTTCACCATCTGAGCACTTGGTGCACAGTCAGATAACAATAATGTAGAACTACCTTGTACTTTAGTAGGATAAGTTAATTTTAATCCTTTGAATACAGGATGAAGGATATGGCAAGCCATATCACCTAATGCGCCTGTTCCAAAATCCCACCAACCACGCCAGTTCCATGGAGTATAACATGAATTATAATCACGATATTGAGCTGGGCCAAGGAATAAATCCCAATCCAATGATTCAGGAATTGCTTCACTTATTTCCGGACGATTAAGTCCCTGTGGCCAAATAGGACGGTCTGTAAACGCTTCCACTTTAGTGACTTCTCCAATTTCACCATTCCATATCCATTCACAGACTTTACGAACACCCGGTGCCGAAGACCCCTGATTACCCATCTGTGTAGCTACATTATATTTTTCAGCCAATTTTGTCAATAAGCGTGATTCATATACCGTATGAGTTAGTGGCTTCTCACAATAAACGTTCTTCCCCATCATAATAGCTTCCGACGCAATTATAGCATGAGTATGATCAGGCGTTGCTATCATTACAGCATCTGCAGATTTTCCTAACTTATCGAACATAATACGATAGTCACGAAATCGTTTTGCTTTCGGGTATTTCTTGAATACATGATCGCTATAGTTCCAATCTACATCACAAAGCCCAATAATGTTTTGACTTGACAAACCATTCAGTACACTAGCACCACGGCCTCCGATCCCGACACCTAAAATGTTTATTTTGTCACTTGGCGACACATGACCATGGCTTTTACCTAAAATTGTGTTAGGAGCAATAGAAATACCTGCTAACGCTGCAGCTCCCGTTTTGATAAATTGTCTCCTCGAAATGTTTGACATAATTTATAGTATTAAGGATTAATTATAGATTATTATTCTGCAATAATCCATATCCATTTTTCATATTTTTTCTACGTTCGCGAATTTTTTCCAGTGTCCTCAAATTACCAATAGAAGGCAAGTCATGTGTTTGAGCATCTTCCAAAAAGGTCCAGGCATATTCCGAAGCAATGGCAGAATCACGCATAGACGGCAACCGAGGGTTACGTATTCCTGTTTCTATAGAATCTGCAAATAAATCACATAAAGCATCGATGTTTTTCCCACCGAAAGGTTTCTCCAAATGAATAGTCTCATGAACCCCATGAAGATCTACTTTTGCCATTTGAAAATCATGAGTCATATGGGCAATACCTTTTGTTCCGATGATATCCACATATGAATTATGGGTTTGATCTTTAGACAACTGCCCATATACAAATCCTTGTGTGATATCAAAAACTACTCCATTCTGAAAAGTTCCATGACACTGTACCCACCAAGGATCTTTATAATTCCACATATTGATACCTTGAGCATGCCACGTTTTATAATCACAACCAGCATACCAGCGAGCGATGTCTACATAATGCATTCCACAATCGTGGAAAGCAGGACCTTCATATTCGTGTCCCTCACCCGGTGCTAATCCGGGAGTCATGTGGCAAATACGCAAAATTGCTAATTCACCGATTTCACCTTTGTCTATAAATTGTTTGATTTCCCGATGATACCAAGAATTTCGAAGATATAAATTAACGGTAGAAAGGCGGTCACTATTTTCCGTAAGTTCTACAACCTCCCATTCTCTATCAACCGTGTCTGCAACTGGTTTCTCTGAAATAATGTGTTTTCCGCTACGAATAGCACGTTCAATCTGTTTCTTACGAGAATCTGCTAATGCAAAAAGTCCAACTACTTGCACACTTTCATCATCAAATATAACTTGTTCATCAGCTACAACTTTAGATTTCGGTGAAAGTACTTTAGCTAGTTCACGACAATCAGCACTTACATCACAAATGTACGCAACTTCCCATCGACCACTCTTTTGCATTTCTTCTAAATAAAATCGTCCCATGCGACCGAAACCGATCAGTCCAACTTTAATTTTCATATTACTTCTGTTTATTTATTCAAAGTATTATATAATAAGGTATAAAAGTCAATATTGAACTTCCAGACAATCCTAGAAATATGTGGTCTTTTTTAAATATCTTAGCAGATTCGTGTTTCATATTTTTATGTCTATTAGTAGCTACGCAACAAATGTACGGCAATTGGTAAGAAAATGAAAGCATACTTATACAAAGAAATATAAAAATAATACAAAAAAGCATTAATATCTTATTATTATCACTGAAATGAAACCATTTACTTAATATTTAATAAAAAACAGACCATTTCTTCATATTACCAACTCCTGATTTTAATTAATCAACAACCAAAGTTCAGCCAAAAGTACTATTTACAATTAAAATACTCCAAGACTTTAAAATATCTATTGCCTATCATATCAAGCAATCCCCAACAATTCAACCTCAAATATCAATGTTGAAAAAGCGGGAATCGGACCAGAAGTACGCGAACCATATCCCATCATATACGGAATATAAATAACCCATTTATCCCCTATGTGCATTTGCTGAAGAGCTAATTGCCAGCCTTCTATCACATCACTAAGACGAAAAGCCTCCGGACAACCACGTTCATAAGAATTATCAAATTCTCTACCATTTATCAAACAGCCTTTATAATGTACTGTTACAATATTATGTACACTAGGTGAAATATTTGCCGTACCACTCTCCAATACTTTATAATATATATTACACGGCAATGAGCAAATTCCCTCTTGCCGGGAAAGTTCACTAAGAAACTGTAGATTCTTTTCTTTATACTCTTCTTTTCTTCCCATTACAGAATTTATTTTTATACAAAAATAAGAAGAAACTTCCATAAAATCTGTATATTTGCAGTATGAAGTTACGAAAAGAGTGTAATTTATTGGAAATGAGCGTAGGTTAATTGCTCTTGATAGTAATAGGTTACGATTTAGTTAGTTATCTACTGCATTATCCTTCTGCGCGTTGCGTAACCTTCAAAGAACTCTTCGTATGCAAAAGTAGCTATTTAATTCGAGATTTTGATATAAACTCCCGTTTTTTATCCCCTCATTCATAAGAATTTTCCGTAAAAGCGGTATTGTCCGTCGGCACACCATTGCCCAAAACGAGTTTGGAACAAACGTGTGCCGACTACCGCATAGCTGGAGAAAAGGGCATTGCCTCACGCCTAAACGATGTTTAGACAGATGAAGCAATGCCCCTTTCTTTTGCGCCTATGCCAAGAGGTGCTTTTACGGGTTTTCAAATGATTTTTCTTTTTTCGCTGTCTCTTTTGCCGGAAGCGGAAAGTGAATGCAGAGTGTGTCAGCCTGCCCCATGAATGAAACAGGCGCCCACACACAGCCGGACAAACCGGGAAGAATGATTGTTGCCACCCGGCTGAACAAGTTCCGTCGGATCGGAAACAATCATACTTCCTTTGTTGTGGTTTGCCCTTTTCACGCTTCCGGTGATGTCTTTTTCCTTTTGGTGATTCTTTTTTTTACGGATTTTCCCCTGAAGTTTTTTTCTACACAATCTGCCTCTGTTTTCGTTTACCTCCATTTTGCGCCTTTCAGTAAGCCGCATCAGTCAGTCATTTTCGTTCTGGGCGCAAAGGTAATTCCGGGATTGGACGGGAAAGCAAGGTCAAGCCTCCTGTTTTCGGTAAAAATCTCCAGCCCTGCGGGTAGTATTTTGACCGAAAAACCTTGCATTCCCTAATCCCTACCTTTTCAAGCACCCGAAACGAAAACGACCGATGCGACAGAAAGACGCATAAAAAAAATGTCGGATAAACGAGAGGCAGATAAGATAGTTTGAAACTCAACTCCCTCAGCTCTTGAATCCGCATTAAAAACAAAAAAATCAAAAACAGCGAAGATATGACGGCAACGGCAAATTTCAGACAAATGGCGCAACACATCGGGTTGGCGATATGCGGCTTGATGATGCGCACCGCCTTCGGGGTGTTCGGCATCCTTTGGGGCATCATCAGAGAGATTGTAAACGGAGTGTTCCGAGTGGCGATAGGTGTAATCGTGGTTATCCTTTCCACCATTGCCTTCTTTGGCTTCATCCTTTGGTTATTCACCCTTTAACCCTTACCGACATGGCAAAAAGAAACAGCAAGACGGCAGCGCAGCAGTGCAGATATTACGAGGTGGACAACATCTTCGTGTATATGGTGGAAACGTACATCAACGGCAATTTTGAAACTTTCCGAAGATTGTACCACGAACTGAACAAGGACGCACGGAGGGATTTCATGGACTTCCTTCTCAGCGAGGTAGAGCCGACCTATTGGAGAGAGATACTGAAACAGATAATCTAAAAATGACAGCGATATGAAAGGAACAGACCATTTCAAGAGAACGATATATATGTACTTGGAACAGCGTGCGGAGGAAGATGCGCTATTTGCAAAGAAGTACCGCAACCCTGCCAAGAACATGGACGAGTGCGTGACCCACATTCTGAACTATGTGCAGAAAAGCGGTTGCAACGGTTTCACGGACGGAGAGATATTCGGGCAAGCCATCCACTACTATGAGGAAAACGAGATAGAGGTGGGCAAACCGATGGACTGCCAAGTGGTTGTGAACCACGTTGTGAAACTCACGGCAGAGGAAAAGGCGGAGGCACGTCAGAACGCTGTCCGCAAATACCAAGAGGAGGAACTCCGCAAGTTGCAGAACCGCCACAGACCGTCAGCGAGAAAAGAAAACCAACCCCAACCCTCATTATTTGATTTAGGCTTATGAAACCGAAGACCAAGATACAGAAAGAGGTGGCAAGACTTTCCGCCAACCTTCGCCCCATATCAGCGACACAAATAGATTGGGCATACCGCCACTGCGTTGAGCATATCGGCTACCGCACCAAGAAAGGGAACATCACCTGTTCCGACTGCGGTCACGAGTGGCACAGCGACAGCGGACTATGCGACACCCTTGAAGGCTGCACCTGCCCCAAATGCCATGCCGAACTCAAAGTGCAGGACACACGCAGACGCATCTACAAGGAAACGCAGAATTTCAGCGTGATAACCACCTGCAAAGGGTATCAGGTAATCCGCGTGGCGCAGGTCAGATGCGAGAGCAGGAAAGGCGAACCGATGCGTTTCTACTGCCACGAGGTCGTGCAGCGTTGGATTTCACCCGACGGCAAGGTTACGGACATGGCGTTGCTCCGTGGCTTCCTTTTCTGCTATTGCGATGTGTGGGCATTAGGCAGCGATATGGAGGTAAGACCGCACAACAGCCTATACGATGATGTGGTGGCAAGAAGCTGTGCATATCCAAAGATGAGGATATTGCCCCAACTCAGACGTAACGGCTTCAAGGGCGATTTCCACGGCATCTCCCCCGTGCGTCTTTTCAAAGCCTTGCTTTCAGACCCAAGAATTGAAACCCTTATGAAAGGCGGTGAGATTGAGGTCATGAAACACTTTCTTTTCAATACCCGTACTGCCGATGAATGTTGGGCATCATATCTGATTGCCAAGCGTCACAAGTATCAGATAGACAACCTCTCAATGTGGTGCGACTATCTGCGTATGCTCAAAAAACTCGGTCAAGACCTCCGTAACCCGAAGAACATCTGTCCCGAAGATTTCATGGCGGCACACGACAACGCAACCCGAAAAATTGAAGCCATACACGAGAAGGAAAGAGCCGCAGAGCAACGCCGTTGGGAGATTGAAAGGCGTGAGCGTGAGCAACAGCGACAACTCCAACGAAAGAAAGATGCGGAGGATTTCATCGCCAACAAATCCAAATTCTTCGGCTTGGTAATCACGGACGAGGAAATAATCGTCAAGGTGCTTGAAAGCATAGACGAGTATTACAACGAGGGCAAGACGCAGGGCATCTGCGTGTTTGGCAGTGGATACTACAAGAAAGCCGACACCCTCATACTATCGGCAAGGATTGGCGATGAGATTATTGAAACCGTAGAGGTGGACTTGCGAACCCTCGAAGTGGTGCAGTGCCACGGCAAGCACAACCAGGACACCGAATATCACGAGCGCATCATAGACCTTGTGAACAAGAACGCCAACCTTATCCGTGAGCGGATGAAAGCGGCATAGCATAACCCCTAAAACAACATTGATATGGAAGTAAGAATTGAAAGTATGATTTGTGTGTGGGATGATGCAATCCCCACGATGTTCCTTGAATTTGTGAACCTCCTCACTCTCACAACGAGTGAGGGGGAATTGAGAAAGAGCGTAAAGGAGTTTGCCGAGAAGCACGAACTTGACAAGTTTTTCCTTTACGGCTTCGGCTCACACCATTTCTACCTGCACCAACGCTACACAAGCAACCCCGAAATGGTGATGAAGAACAGAGTTCTGTCAGTACATTTTTAACCATCTAAAAAGCAACATTATGACAACACGAATGACCATCAACGGAGTAAGCACCTGCGCGGAAGCAGGTACGGAGAAATACGAGCGTTTCCAATCGGGTATCGGAAGACGCAGGCGGACACTTGTGCAGTACGACTACCGCCACCCCATAGACAGAGAATTGTTCTCTTGTGTCAAACCCACGTTGGACGAGTGCCGAGCCGCACGGGACAAGTGGCTGAACGCAAAGAAGGGAAAGGAGGACAGACTATGAACACGACCTATCAAACGCTGATAGTCAAGTTCAGCGAACCTATCACGGCATTGGACGGTATCTTTGACGATACCGGAGCGTGGGGAACGGACACCCTCAAGGGGTGGATAGATGATTACGAAAGCACACGTTTCACCGCCACCGACAGCCATACGGCAGTCATCACGAGCGAGTACAATATGGAATGTGTGAAAGAGTGGCTACAACGGCAGACCCCCATTTCCGAAATGCGAGAATTTTGAACGGGATGGCGGTGTCCGCACCGCCAATACTTAAAACCCTAAAAACAAAAGATATGATAGCCAAGACGATATTACAGCAGATAGGCGGAAAACGCTTCACCGCCATGACAGGTAGCCGTGATTTCATAGATATGGGCAACGGCTTACGGATGAGCCTTGCAAGGAACAAAACAAGTGCCAACCGCCTTGACATCATCTATGACGAAGGGGCAGACCTCTACAATATGCGCTTCTACCGCAGGACGTTCAGCAAAAAGACCTTTGAGTGCAAGACAAAGGACATTGCCGTACACGAGGGTATCTATTTTGATATGCTGGAGGAAATGTTCACGATGGTGACGGGACTTTACACACGCTTTTGAGTGGCGGGGCGGCGAGAGCCGCCCTACTTTCTTTCAGTGAGCATGATGGCGGACAAAGAAAGTAGCAAAGAAACCTTTGTCCAATCTGCGATAACTAAAAAATCCGCAAGTAAAACTTGCGGAGGCTATATATTGGGTCGTTATTTTTTGGTGGAGGGGAATGATAATCTCGAACCGTTGAACTACACATTTCTGCTTCGTCTCCATTTCCCCCAACGATTTGATACGTTCAATCATTTTTGTTGTTCCTTTCTGAATTTTCCTAAATACTTTCTTCATAATTTCGCTATACTTTTTATGGTTAATAACTATGTTTTGTATTGCTCTCACAACACTTACAACTTGAAGTGTTATTTGGAAACCGATAGGCAAAAATGGCTCAACGATGTCAATTAACGAGAAAATCCTACGATAATCTATCAAGTGATAGAGCAAAAGACGTGCCAAGTTAAATATGGCACGTCTTTTGCCAGTTTTGTCAGTCCTTTTATGGGATATACAACAGCGCAAACTCCGCCTTTCTCCGTTTGAGCAGCATGGCGTGGCGTTTTCCTTTGTAGTTGCAGAAGGCTATATACTCACGGTAGATGTTCCTGTCACCAGCTTCCAGCTTCTTGATTAAGGTGCTTTTGGGGATTGTTTTGCTGCCTAACAGCTTCGCCGGTCCCACATTGTAAGCTAACGTGCCAAGCAAAATCGAATCAACCCCGAATTTACGGAACATGGCGACAAATTTGCGCAGGTCTTTCCGCAAAAGTTCATCCGCATCCCGTTTTGTCATGGTTCGTGCCGAATACTTCTCGTTTGGCAAAAGTTTGTGACCCCAACCGACGTATGGGTAGTGTTTTTCTGAGTGCCAGCCTTCAAAGTAGCGGCAGCATAAAAAAGCACGTTCCATAAGCGGCAGTCGGTAGATTGCCGCCTGCCCGTCCGTTCCCTCTTGGCGGCTGATCTGCGCGGACACAGAACAGACCGTCAGAAGTGAACAGAGCATTGTCATGAATACACGCATCATTTCAACAAGGGGCTGAAGTTGCCGATGGGAACGATGGTAAGATCGTCGTCCTTTACATTCCTGTTGTTGAAGTCAAATTCCAGTTCGTAGGAGTTGCTAAAGTTATCCTCCACCACCACGATGAAATTATGCGCCTCATCACCCGCCGCCGTGTAGTACAGGCGGAATTTTTCGTTCTCCAGCAGGTAGCGGTCGTTAGGCAGGAAGGTGATGCCGTTATCCATTTTGAGCGAGCCTTCCCCCTCGAACTGGAAATAGCGGATGGTATAGAGCGTACCCGAAAAGTCGCCCTCCTTTTTCAGTTCACAGCGGATTTCCACTGTCTGCCCCTTTACTACCTTGTTCGGCACGGGCATGACCTCCACCGTGAAGGGATAGGACTGCTGGATGTCCATGTCATCGTCACATGACACGAGGGTGAATGACATGGCGGCTATCAGGCATAACGCCACTGCCTTGAATATTGATGTTCTCTTGTTTCTGTTGTTCAGTATGTTCATTGTTCTTCGATTTTTAGATGGTTGTTTTTCTGTTTTTTCGTTGTCAGTTGCAGGTACTCGTTCAAGTCCTTGCAACCGTCATAGAGGGAGGAACGGTCGGTGACACGTTCCCCGTATCGCATGGTAAGTGCGGCAAGCGTCCGCCGTCCGGCTTCGTCACGGTCGAGGAAGCAGCCGATGCGCCCGTATCCGTCCAGCAATCCCGCCGCCTTCTCCACGTTGGCGACTGAGTTCAGCACAAGACAGTCAGCGTTACCGGTTACACCAAGCGTCACGGCAGAGAGAAAGTCCATGAAGCCCTCGAACACGAGGCACTCGTCAGCCGGGATGTCATTCGCCTTTACCAGTGATACAGACTTCGGAGGTATGCAACCCTTGAAATATCGGCTTCTGACTTCATAGCCACCTGCCATGTTCGGAAAGCCAACGGCAAAATACCGTTTCCCACGCACACCGTAGTTCAAGCGGCAGCAGTGACGGGATGCGATGGCGTAAGGGATGCCCCGTTCCTCTAAATACTCCGTCAGCAGTGAGCGGAGCAGCGGAGCGACCTCCACATCCTCAAAAACGGATTCGGTCGGCTTCGAGAGATAGACGGGCTTTTCCCATCCGGCAACCGTCATATTGGCGGCTTCCGCTATGAACTTCGCTTGCTTCATGAAGTCATCGCTTTGCAGAAACTCCCCGGCAAGCGTGAAGATGTCGCCGCCCTTGCCCAAACCGAAGTCGTACCAGAGCTGTTTCGCCACGTTCACACGGAAAGAGGATGTGCGCTCGCCCCTGTACGGGGCAAGATACCACAGCTCGTTACCGCTCCTTCTGACAGGCTCATGCCCCAGCCGTGCGAGAAAATCCGCAAGCGGCATCCTTCTGACAGCATCTATTTCCGTCCTTTCCATGCCCGTGTCAGTTGATGATGAACTTGATACCGACCCCGAACTGCGTGTGGAACTTCCGTGTGTCGCCACCCCAAAGGCAACGCTCCCGCAGGTTGGCAAGCAGGGCGATACGGTCTGCCACGTAACACTCCACATCGAGCGTCAGCGCACCGCCGTAGATGAAGGCGTCCCGGTCGTGCAGCGTGGAGCCGTCATGCAGCACCTTCTTCCCCCAATTTACCGCCTCATATCCGGCGAGAGCCGAAGCCCCGGCATAGACGAAAACAATCTTTCGGGCGTCCGACAGTATCTTGAAGTAATAGCCGCCCTCCGCCGTGAACTGCGCCACGGGTATCTTGGTGTCCTTGTAGGGATTGTTCTTCAACAGGTATTCGCCACCGAACACCCACTTGTTCCCCTTCTTCGTGTAGGTGGAGAGAGCCGCCCCGAAGCTGTACCCGCCGTCCTTGCCGCCGAGATTGAAGCCGTCCGCCATGTCCGCCCTCACCTCGATGCCCTGCATCTTCGGCAGACACCGCTGGGCGTGCGCCTGCCCTGTAAAAAGGGCAAGCGACGCGATGATTATTGCGATGTACTTTCTCATGGTCAGCGTACTTGAAGTTCGTTGATGGTACCCGCGCGTACCAAATCCTCGTTCTCAATCACGAAGGACTGGTGACGGCCGCCGTTCTTCTCGTTCAATTCCACCACGAGGCACTTGTCATCGGGGATGGTGAACTTCGCCATCGTGAAGACCGTGCGCTCGCTCTTTTTGCCCGGCACGAGGGTGGCGTAGTTCTGCGCGCGGAGCGGCAGAATAATCTGCTCCTGCACGGCAGTACGCTTCGCAACCTTCTTGTCCACGATTTTCCAAGTGATGTAGTCCACATCGAAAGGCACGTTGCTCTGGTTCTTTATCTCCGTGTGGAAATAAAGCAAGCCGTTGTGCGTGTAGATGCCTTTCAACAGGTATTGGATGCCGAAACGCTTGCAGCCGATATGCTTCACCTCGCGCTTGTTCTGTTTGTGGATGGACTTCATGATAAGGCGCACCAGCATCGGGCTTTCGCTGCCCAGCTCTTTCAGATAGATTTCCTGCGCGTTGTTCGGGCGGTTCACCGTGCTGCCGTCATGGATGAAGTCGCACATCTCCACGTTGAGCAACAGCGGTTCGGCGGCGTACTTCACGTTGAAGGTGTAGAAACTGCCGTCCTCCGTGATGACGGACATATTCGTTTCGTTGGGAAAATTCCTTACGGTAGCCTTCACACGGATGATGTTCTCCGCTCCGTCGGCTTTCCCGGCAATCAGGTCGGGCGAGCCTAAATCGACATAGCGCACCTCCGCCGGAAAAATGACGTGGACGGTCTTGTCGTAGGTCACTTCCAGACCGTGCGGCGGTATCATGCGGTCGAAGGTCAGCTTGCGTGACAGCCCGTGATATAGGTCGCCGTCCGCCTCCTTCTGCGGATAGACCTCCTTCGTCAAGGTCGGTTGTTCACTTCCGTTGGTCGTTTCAACGGTTACATTCTCCTGCGCGTTGGCAGTTATGATGCCCATAGCGAGGGCAAACATGATGATTACTTTTCTCATTACTTTTGGATTTTAGTGGTAATTTTTATTGTTTTCAATATTTTTCTTGGTAAAGCATGACCCTGTACCCGGCTTTCAGATGCACCTTGACGGTTCGCATCTTTTTGGCGATGTACTGGCTCGTGCCTTGTATCAGCCCCTTGCCCAAGTCGGAGGCGAGCTGCGCCCCGGCATTGGTGGAGATGTTGATGCTGCTTCCCAGCGAGCCGCCCATGTTGGCGGCGACCTCCCGGACGGCGTTCATCTCCATCGAGTTCGGGATGAAGATGCCGGGCTGTCCGTCCGTGTCATAGACCGCAAGCTCCACGGGGATAATCGTGCCGTCGTATTCCAGCGAGGTAATCTCGATGTCGAGCCGCTCACCCTGTATCTTGCCCGTGCCGACCACCACCGCACCCCGGGGTATTGTCCTGCCTGCCACCGCCATAGGCTCCAGCAGGCGCAGCCTTACCGTCTGCCCGTCCGTCACGCTCTGCGCCCCATGCACGCACGCCGGTATGGTGTTCCTGTCCAATACCTCCGCCGTGCCGACAGCCGTGTTGAAACCCCGGTTGCGTTCCTGCGATAAGGCGGCGACAAACTCCGCGTTACTCATAGGCTGTGAGAGTGAAGAAACTACTTGATGCTCCACCTGTCTGATAGGCATTGCCTTGTTCTTCTTCCCTTTCTGCACGGTAGTTGGCTCTGCCCTCTGTTCCGCCGATGGCTGTCCTCCGTTCTGACCGCCCATGTACTTTGCCGCCAGCTCGTAGGACTTCTCCATAAGAGCCACCTGCTCGTCCATAGAGGAAGCCTTGCCCCTCTCGCTTTCCAGTTCCGACTCCAGCGATGCGATGCGCTCCAACAATTCGTCCATCTCCGCATTGTCGTTTTTCGGCTGGTCGTAGAAGTTTCCGAGCGTGGCGTTCAGGTCACGGTAGGCGGCTGCGGAGGACTGGATGGTCTGCGGCGTGGCTGGCTTTGCCCTTTCTTCCTTGCCGCCCGGATTGGCGAGGTCGAAGTCCACTCCGTTCTCCGTTCCCGCTATCTCGCGGTCGAACATGTCGCCCAGCTGCCCGATGGCACGGTTGCGGCTCTCCTGACGCTCTTCCATCTCCCCATGCTCGTAGGCTTTCAGCTTGTCGCCGATAATCTGCCGGTTCGCCTTGTCAGCGTCGGGCATCTCGGTGTTGTATCCGTCCGTTCCCGGCGGTTGCTCCTTGCCGGAGGACGGGGCGAATATCAGCCACATCGCCCCGATGAACACCAACACCATAGCGGGCAGCACGATCATCTTCTGCCGTTTCAGCCGTTGCGCCTCTGTCAGCGGTTCGCGCTCCTTTTTCGGTTTCCCCGTTTCGGGAGCAGCTTTGTTCTCTTTCGTCGGTTCATTCTTTGTCTGTTCCATATAAATAAGGTGTTAAGTGATTGCCTGTTTCCGCCGGGGTCGGCAGTTCCACCCGTCCGGCGTGTCCCGTTTCCATATGTGAGCCGTCGTTCCTGCCGATGTCATAGACGGCTCTGCCGAAGGTGTAAAGGGCAAGCACCGCGAAGGCGGCGAACATCCCCAGCACGATGCGGCGGCGTGTTTCCGGCGGCAAGCCGTCCAGATACCCTTTGAGACTTGCCGCCAAGCGTTTCCGTTTGTCGTGGAGTTTCCAATACATGCCCCACATTGATTTTCTGATACTTTTCATGTCCTGTTACCGTTTGATAGTCTGTAAATCCTTGTTCTCAATGATGGTGAAACCCTCGATGGTAAAACCGTTCGGGTTGTCATCCGACCGCGATGCGTTCAGCAGGCGGCAGGTGGTCACGAGGCTGCGCTCGGTGACGTTGCTCTGCCGGATGATTTTCTGTGTGGCGTAGGTCACGGCACGGTAGGGATAGGCGTTGAAGTCGCACACCACGCTGTCCACCTTCAGCACTTGGTTGATGTTCCCGGCGATGATGCGGTTGTAGTACCCCTTCTCCGCGAAGTCCGAATAATAGTGGTACACGCTCTTGTCCGCCAGCAGCAAGGCACGTTTCACGTTGTGTTCAATCGCGCTTTTTTCAGGTGATAGCGTGAAGAACATCTCGTGGAAACGGCGCACATGTTCCCGTGCCTCCGCCGGGCGGTTCTGCGACAAATCCTGAGACAAGGCGAGCATCAGGCTCTTGCCGTTGTCCAGCACATAGATTTTCTCCCGTTGCTTCTCTGCGAAACGGTAGGAGTTCCACACGCTCCACACCGTCACCACGGCGCACAGCGAGAGGAAGACGATACCGAACAGGCGTATCTGCCTGAACGACGATTCGATGTTTCTAAGTGATTTGAATTCCATTTATATTTTCCAATTTATGATTGCACATTGATTATTTCAGCAATTTGCCGACACGTCCGACTGCGTTTCCTGCGGCTGCACCCGCCACGCTGCCCGCCATGCTTCCGGCTCGTCCCGCCATCTGGTTCACGTTGCGACCGTAACCGCCCATGCCTCCGGCTTGGATAATCCAGCCCGCAACGGTGGGAATGGTAAAGTAGCCGATGATGCCGATGCAGAGGAATACGATATACACCCCGTCGCTCGAATCCAGCGAGAAGTTCGGGTCTGCCTGCATCCGCTCGATGTCGTTTTGCAGCATCAGAACCTGTATCTTCGCCAGTATGGTGCTGAACATGTCCGATACCGGTAGCCACAGATAGACCTGTATATAGCGGCATATCCACTGCGTGAGCGTGTTTTGGAAACCGTCCCATACCGACAGGGCGAAGGCTATCGGACCGAGAATCGCCAGCACCACGAGAAAGAAGGTGCGGACGGTGTCTATCACGAGGGCGGCGGCTTGGAACAGCAGTTCGAGTATCTCGCGGAAGAAGTCGCGGATGCTCTTCTTCATGTTGTACATTCCCCGGTCGATATACATTCCCGCCATCGTCACCATGTCGGAGGGCGACCAGCCGAGTTCCTCCAGTTGCTTGTCAAATTCCTCGTTGGACACGAGGTAGGCGGTTTCGGGGTTGCGTACCATCGCCTCGTATTCCAGTTTGTCCTTCTGCTCCCGGTATCGGTTCATGTCCAGCGTTTCCGCCTCCAGCATCTTTGCCGTGCCCTGTACGACGGGTGAGAGGATGCTGTTTATCGTGCCCAGCACCACAGTCGGGAAGAACATGATGCACAGACCGATGGCAAAAGGACGGAGCATCGGGAATACGTCTATCGGTTCAGCTCTCGCCAGCGACTGCCATACCCGGTAGGCGACGTAGAACAGCGCACCCAGCCCGGCGATGCCTTTCGCCACACCAGCCATGTCCCCACACAGCGGCATCATCTGCTCATAAAGTGAACGTAAAATCTGATGAAGGTTGTCGAACTTCATAGGCTACCAGTATCTTTCGTTCATGTTCCCGTACAGCCCCATGATGCGGTCGAGGTCGTTCTTCTTTTTCGCACGCAGGTAACTCACGGAGATGTTCTTGTTCGTGTAGTAGCTCACGAGGTTGCGGTAACGCTTCATCTTCGAGTGGCAGCGTTCCACCACGTCCATGCGCTCCTTGTCGGTCATGGAGAGCGTGGTGATGTTCACCACGTTCCTGAGTTCCGTCAACACTTCGTTGCTTTCCTCCAGCAGTTTCGTGTAGCCGAAAGCGATTGCGGAAAGCTCTTCGGGTCTGAAATTCCCGTCACGGAGCATCCGTTGGAAACTGTTCACATAGATGTCTGTGATGTCGCCCACCATCAGGATGGTCTGCTGCACCTTGCGGGCGTCCTTGACCAGATTGTTCACCGATTTGAGGGGTAGGCTAAGCATCCAACGCCCTGCCGTATTACTACGGTGGGTTTTCGGAAGCTCGCCCCCAAACCGGACGTACACGTCTCCGCGTATCCGGCTTTCTACTAATAATATCAATCTATTCATTGTTACTGAGTTTTTTGTAACACTTACCACATATGGCAATAGTCTTTCGTTTGCGAGCCATCATTTGTTTTTCGCAGGTAGTTTTCCCTTGAAGATTTTTTAATTTTCTCACATGGTGCATCACTAACTTATCGACTACTCCACATAATTCACATTTTTCCGCTTTCAGCCTATCTATAAGACTTGTGTTTGTAGGATGATATGTGAATTTGGGCAAGTTGTCTAAATCCTTAATGTTCATTGGATTTTTCTTTTTGAACCCACCATGATAAAAGGTCAAGTCTTTGGCAGTACCGTTCTTTAAATAGTATCTAACTGAAAAAAGTCCATTCTTGGTGTACTTTTTTCGGATTTGCGACATCGTTGTCCGATATTTCTGCGCAAATGTTTTGTACATACTATATTTCATGATATACCCAAGTTTTGACAGACTACTACAATTATTAGCCAAACAATAGTAATTGTAAATGCCCTTTATTTCCTTGTTGTACCTGTCAAGTATCTCAAAGTCATTGTTGTTTGAAAGTTTGGGACGGGATTTTGCTTTCCAATACTCCTTGCCGTTGTGTATCTTTATTTCTAAAACACGATATTCGAGCAACTTTTTCTTAAACGTATCCTTTCCAAGTGCCAATTGTATCCTCTTATTGAAGACACGTCTTAGTACTCCGTATTTGCTTCTTTTGGTGTCATTGGATTTCCTTACAAAAATCTCATATCCGAGAAATTTTGCAGCGTTTTCAGCATGGGTGATAAGTGTTTTCTCATCGGACAGTGTAAGAGCCAACTTTTCATAGAGGAAGTTCTTTATGTCCTCTTTGATGATGATAGCATCTTGTTTACTGCCAATGATTCCAATTAGAAAATCATCCGCATATCTCACGTATTTGAGTTTTCTGTAGTTCATATCCATTTCGTCACCATCAGAATACTGCAAACCTTCTTTTTGATAAGCCTTATATTGTCTTATCAATTCTGACCTTTCATTTTTGTCTTTTACCACTTTCAACTTTTTCAGAATACGGTGTCGTTTGCCTTCAAGTGATACTGCCTGTTTGGTTCTTTTCCGTTCTTTCCCCTTATCAAATTTTTCAGTGTATTCCTTCATGAATTTATCCAACTTATCAAGGTATATGTTTGCCAAGATAGGGCTGACAATTCCGCCTTGCGGTGTTCCGCTGTAGGAGTTATGAAAGTTCCAGTCTTCGATATATCCTGCATTCAGAAATTTTCTAATCAAGCGAATAAATCTTTCGTCAGCGATACGTTCTTTCAGAATACCTATCAGTATCTCATGATTGATATTGTCGAAAAATCCCTTAATATCACCTTCTACGAACCATTTCACGCCCGAAAATGTCTTCTGAATATCAGACAAGGCAGTGTGGCAGCTTCTTAGGGGTCGGAAGCCATGCGACGTTTTTTCAAACTGTCTTTCATAGATGGCTTCCAATATCATTCTGACCACTTCCTGCAATAATTTATCGTTAAAAGCTGGTACACCTAATGGACGCATTTTCCCATTTTTCTTTGGGATATACACCCGTTTTGAGGGTTGGGGCTGATAACTCTCATCTTTCAACGATGTTATCAGTTGTTCAATTCGGTTCAGGCTCATTTGGTCAATGGTTTTCCCATCTGCACCTGCTGTCATATTGCCCGGTTTCGCATATATGCGTTGGTAGGCAACGTAATACATTTCCTCATTGAAAAAGATACGGTACAAGCGTTCGAACTTGTAATTCAAATTTTCACTGTGTTCCGTTAGACTGTTTAATACATACTCTGGACTTCTCATAATGTCTCTCACATTTTCCGTTATTTGCATTAAAATTATTAGCTGCTTCCCTTCGCCATGTACAGGGCTTTCCCCTGCTCAGACTACTACGGAAGCTCCGTTGCCTTGTCGGATTTTCATAGGTCTGTACCTAATAGCCTTGCGGCGTTCCGATTTAGGCAATCCCCGTTTACGATATAATAACATGGCTATGATAGATTATCGGATATGACTTCCGCCCGTTACCGCTTACTGCGGTTGTGCCGTAATTTGTTCCTGCCTCTACTACACGACGCTCGCAACAGAGGTATTACGGTATAGCGAGTTAAGTTATCTTTCACTATAAAACATACTGGGTTCACTTGGACTATCATTCAATCAGTTTGGATTTTATCCTCGTATCTATCTGTTTCATCTCACCATTCAGTTGCAATTTGATAACTAATTGACTTATGGCTTTCCAGCGTGCTATACTCCCTGCCGTCCTTTCGTGGGCAGATAAGCTGGTGATGATAGGTAAATATTGGAACACTTACCTAATAGCTTGCCAATGCTATATTTATTATATCGCCTATACGGGCGCACCATCGTAATACTTCTTGCCCTGCTGATAGATTTTCACCGTCTCCTGAAAGTTGCTCACCATGTTCGTGGCGGTCTTGGAGGTATGGATGATGTTTTTGGAGGCATTGATGATGCCCTGCGCTAGATTGCCCGGATCGCTTACGACCCACTGTGCGCTTGCCCTGCCCGCGAAAAGCAGGCACAGGCAGATAATCATTGTTATTCTTGTTCTCATGTTACTTTGGATTTTAGTGGTTGTTATTCTTCGGTCGGATGTCCCGGCTGCGGCTTCACCCGCACATAGTCCCCGTTTGGCGAGAAAGTCAGCACATCCGTGGCCTCGTTGTAGGACACGTCGATGCGGAAGCCGGTGTTCATGAACAGGTTGCCGTTCTCCTCCTGCAAGAGATAGGTTTCCGGCTTGAGCTTGCGGCGCAGACCGCTACGACGGAACACCGTCACTTTGTAGGCTTCGCCCTCCTTGTAGATAAGCACGTCAGGTTTTCCCTCCACGCTCTCCCAGTTCCCGCACAGCATGTCGCGGCGGTTGTCGGCCACGTCGCAGGATTGCAGCATCATGACCGCCAATCCGATAAGGCACTTGCTGACTTGCAGCATTTTCACTTTTGGTAAATTCATACGCGTTTTTCTTTTTTGGTTGATACATTCTGTTTTTTAGTTATTCCTTGTTTCTCCGCCTTTCGGCAAGCTGCCGGATGGCGGCTTCGATGTCGTCGCCCAGCTTCTCCGCCAGACGGTAAACCTCCACTTTTTCCGTTTCCTCGGTGGTGTACGCCAGATACTCTTCCGCGCTGACCTCCGTGGCATAGACCGCCGACTGCGTGCCGCCCAAGCCTATCCACACCTCCTTGTAGAGCCGTGAAGGGTTGTTCGCCATGTTGATGGAGAGTATCTGCGACTTCTCCTTTTCCGTCAGTCCGAGCAACGCCTGTATCTGGTCGAACTTGTTCATATATTTCCTTTGGTCAAGCAGGATTTTACAATCCGAGTTGTTGATAATGCTCTCTTTGACCACCGGAGAACTGATAATGTCGTCCACCTCCTGCGTCACCACGATTGCCTCGCCGTAATATTTTCTGACCGTCTTATACATATAGCGCAGATATTCAGCCATGTTCGCCGATGAGAGGGCCTTCCAAGCCTCTTCCACGATAAGCTGTTTCCGCACGCCTTTCAGCCGCCGCATCTTGTTGATGAAGGCTTCCATGATGATGATGGTCACGACGGGGAACAGTTCGCGGTTTTCTTTAATCGAATCTATCTCGAAGACGATGAACCGCTTGCCGAGCAGGTCGATGTTCTCCGTGGAGTTGAGCAGGAAATCGTAACGCCCGCCCCGGTAATACTGCCGCATGGTGGTGAGCATGTTGTCGATGTTGAAGTCGGACTTCTCCACCTTGATGTCACGCTGTGCCAGTTCCTTGCGGTAGTCGTCACGCATATACTCGTAGAAGGTGTTGAACGACGGCACGATGCTACGGTCGGATTGGATGCGCTCAATATAGGCACTCACGGCACTGCCCAGCTCGCCGCTCTCCGTCTTTGTCACCTTGTCGTCCTCCGACTTCCAGAGCGTCAGCAACAGGGTCTTGATGCTGTCCTTCTTCTCCACGTCGAAGATGTAATCGTCGGTGTAGAACGGGTTGAAGCTGATGGGCTTATCTTCCGTGTAGGTGAAATACACACCGTCCGCTCCGCCTGTCTTGCGTCGGATCATGCCGCACAAGCCCTGATAGGAGTTTCCCGTGTCCACCAATACCACATGTGCGCCTTGCTCATAATATTGGCGCACGAGGTGGTTCATGAAGAAAGACTTGCCGCTGCCCGAAGGACCCAGCACGAACTTGTTGCGGTTGGTCGTGATACCTCGCTTCATGGGCAGGTCGGAGATGTCAAGGTGCAGCGGTTTTCCCGTGAGCCTGTCCACCATCTTGATGCCGAAGGGCGAGAGCGAGCTGCGGTAGTTGGTTTCCTCTGTGAACAGGCACACCGCCTGTTCGATGAAGGTGTGGAAACTCTCTTCCGCCGGGAAGTCCGCCGCATTGCCGGGTATCGCCGCCCAGTAGAGTGTCGGGCAGTCGATGGTGTTGTGGCGCGGCACGCATTCCATGCTTGCCAACTGGCTGCCCACGTCGTTCTTGATATGCTTCAGTTCCTCCGCATCGTCGCTCCACGCCATGACGTTGAAGTGTGCCCGTACCGAGGTCAGTCCGTAGGAATGGGCTTCGTTCAGGTATTGGTCTATCCACTCGCGGTTGATGCTGTTGCTCCTTGAATAGCGAGATAGCGACTGCATGTTACGGGCGGACTTCTCGAACTTCTGCAAGGTTTCCTCACTGTTGTCTATCAGCACATACTGGTTGTAGATATGGTTGCAGGAGAGCAGAAGCCCCACCGGGGAGGCGAATGACAGTCGGCAGTCACTCCGGTCGGTGGAGAGCTTCTCGTAACGGGTGTCGGTAGCCACCTTGCCCGGCAGGTCTTCCGCGTCGGAGAGGGTGTGCAGACACAGGCGGTTGTCGCCGATGCGCATCTCCCTTGCCGAAAGCTCGATGTCCTGCAAGGTGGTGTCACCTTCCGGCATGAGCGAGAAGTAGCGTTCAATAAGTCCCGTCTTTCCCTCAGTACCCACAATCTCATCGGTGGAGAGGCGGCGCAGCCTGACAAGCCCGCTGTCGTTCATGATGCGCTCGAACTGTTCGCAGGCTTCCAAGAACTTGGTCGTGGTTTCCCTGTCCAGCTCCTTCGGGATGATATGTCCCCGGCACAGCGTGCTGAAATTGCTCTGCATCCGGTTACGCTCCTTTGTTGTCTTGGTCAGGTAGAGGTAGCAGGTGTGTTTCAGGTACGGACGCTCGTTGAAGTGACGCTCGAAAGAGCGGCTTAAAAAGCTCATGTCGTCCTTCTGAAGCTCCGGTTTGTAGCGTTCCTTGATGAACCAGTCCTGTTTGTGGACGACGGAGTAGTCCGGCAGCACCTTGATAGCCTTGCACCAGCAACTGTGTATCGCCTCGTACTCCGCACCCGTCACGGTGTAAAGTTCCGGTAGTTCCACCTCGAAAGCCACCGTGATGTCGGCGTCCTTTGAGATGATGCAGCCATGCTCCACCGCTAAAAGTGGGAACCTGTTTTCCAGTGTTGTCATTTTCGATGTATTCCTCATTGTCTTTCTTCCTTTCGTTGTCGTTTGAACAGACGGGTTATCCGCCGCCGGTTGATAAGGTATCGGGGATGGCTCCGTGCCGCTCCTAATTTCATCAGCCCGTGTTCACCGTACCGGGCGTTCAGCGCGAAGGTCTGCCATACAAGGAGGGAGGACGATGCCGCGCCGAAGCCGATACATATCCACTGGTCGATACCGACCATGTAGAGGATGACGAACAGGACGAAGAGAGCCAGCAGACCTCCGCAGAAGATGAAGAGGTACTGTGCCTTCAAGCCCTTGAACTCTACCGGACGGCCGATACCCTTGTTGATTGGGTATTCAGCCATACATTATTTATTAAAGGAAGAATGAGCGCAGGATGGTGGCGGCAACAATCAGGAAGATGCACGCGCCGAACCACGAGGCGGCTGTCTTGCTGGTGTCGGGGTCGCCCGATGAAAACTTGCCGTACACTTTTACGCCCCCGATAAGCCCGACGACTGCACCGATGGCGTATATCAGTTTAGTTCCGGGGTCGAAATAAGAACTCACCATAGAGGTGGCTTCGTTGATGCCCGCGATGCCGTTTCCCTGCGCGAAAGCGGAGGCGGTTGCGGCGATGACAAGTGCCGCGGAGAGGATTGCTTTTCTGTTTTTCAAGATGTTCTTGTTCATAAACTGTTCTTGTTTTTTGCCGTCAAAAGGGTGGATGGTCCTTTGTCGGGCGGTTGATACTTTGTTTCTTTACTTTGGTTTTAGTGGATGCCCGTTTGTTTCCACGGACGTGGGCGTGTCCGTTGCGGATGGGGATGCGCCTTGCGTTTCCTCGCCGCGTGGGTTGATGTCATTCTTTCATGTTCATTTCTTTTATTGTTGTCATACATAGTTGCGAATGTCGAACTCCTCGATGTTGTCCGGCACGACGAACTCCTTTTCAGATTTCTTCAGCCGAATCTCGATAAGCCCCTTGATGCGGATGCCTATCTCCGAAGAGCCTTCCATCATTTTCTCGTACAACTCCGTGCCCTCCATGTCGGTGAACACCTTAGCCGCCTTTTCACGTTCCGCCTGTGTCGCGTCCGGGTTTTTGGCGGTCTTGCAGGCGTCGTCAATCTCGTCAAAGCTGCTGCCCGAAGCCCGTGGCGTGTCCGAGGCGTCCTCTTCCGGTTCGTCGTCCCCGTATCCCAGTTCCTCCGGCGGTATGCTCGTGAAGGTCTCATCGAGTTTTTCCTCCGGGACTTGTGCCGGGCGGGATGCGTTTCCCGTTTTTCCGTCGTCAAAAGTAGCCTCTTCCTCCGACAGCTCAATGCCTTTTTCAATAGTGGCGGCTTCTTGCGTCGGTATGGCAGCGGTTGTCCGGGTGGATGCCATCCTGAAACGGCTCTTGCCGATGATGTCCGCCTTTTCCGCAGGGACTTCCTCGTGTGCCGCTATGCGTTTAGCCTCATTCCCGTCCAGTGACCGCCATAATCCGACAATGCCCTTGAAGAAGCGGACAATCCGCGTGTCCATGATGCGCTCGTAAAGGAGCAGGAACAGGAACCAGAGGTTGCAGCCGACCGATACCGCCAGCAGAATGTCTGTCATGCTGATTGTGTAATTCATATCCTTCCGTTTTTGGTTAGAATACTGAATTGTAATTTCGGGCATAAAGGCTCTTTATCGCATCTTCGCACTGGTTGAAGTGGTGCGTCAGCACATGGTCGATGTAAGCGGACAGCGTAAGCCGGTCATGCCCGATTACACGGGTGATACGCATGATACGCTCGTGGTACTCCGGGCGCACATACGCCATCTTCCCCTCACGTGCCTTTACTTCCGGGTCGCGGATGAACAGGCGTTCATAGTCCTTCTCACTGCATTTGCCGCTTACCGGGACAGGCGACAGTATTTCCACACTCGCCTGCACTTGGGTAAACATACCTCCGCAGTCTTGCTGTGGTCTTTTTTCATTCGGTGTCATTTCTTTTTCCATTTTCAAATCAGATCTTCACGTTGTTTCTTGTACAGTTCGTTGATTCTCTCCTTGTGCTGTTCCAGATGCTGGCGCAGCACGGTATCCACATATCCGCCTACTGAGATTTCCCCTCCGGCGATGTCGTTCACGATTCTGAGGATCTTGCCGTGGACGTCACGGCTGATATAGACACATTGGCGGGTCTTTATCTCGTTGCGGCGCAGGAATAGCTCGTTGTAGTCCTCGTCCTGCCTTTTCCGGCGTCCACTTTCCCTCTGCGCTTTTTCCCGTGTTACGGGTTGCACAGGAGATGGTTCCGGTGCGGCGGTGTCCTCTTCGGTCGGTGCAGCTGCGGGTACTTCCTGTGCGGGGCGCAGTGTCCCGTCCTGTGTGCGCCGCCCGATGGAGGCTAACAGCAGTTCCTCGTCGATGCCTTCCGTGTTCACTTTCCTGCTGCCCATGCTCACTGCGGTCTGATGATGTCGCTTATCTCTTCGGAAAACTCCCGGATGCCACTCCCTTTCAGCAGTGCCGTGTCCATCGGGAAGATGGTGGAGCGGAAAACGCTCTTGCGCTCTTCCGAAAGGTCACGGCGGAACTTCTTGCTGTCGGGCAAGCGGGTGGAAAGTACCGGAAAGCCCATTTCGGCTATCACTTCCTCGTAGATGCCGTACAAGTCGTTCCTCTCCCTGCCGTCCACCATCGTCCAGAACAGATGCAGCCCCTTTGTTTTCGCCTGTCCGGTAGTCATCAGCCTGTCGCGGAACATCGTGACGAATTTCAGGGTACTCTCCACGACAAAGCGGTCGGCACTCAGCGGAGTGAAAATGTAGTCCATCTGCGAGAGCGTCTTTATCACGCCGTTGCTTCGGAGTGTGCCGGGCATGTCGAAGAACACCACGTCGGGTTTCACGTCCTCAGTGGCAATCATCCTCTCGGCATCGTCGAGGGCGTTCACCGCATTGCTTTTGACGATGGTGTAGGCGTTCTTTTTGATCCGGCGGAAATGGTCGCAAGCGAGAGCCTTGAAGTAGGTGCTGCTGTCGATAAGCCCCATTTCGTGTTCGCGCAGCCCGTGGATGCTGTGCTGCGGGTCGTCGCAGTCCACGACGGCGACATTGTAGCCTTTCACGTTGTGCAGGTAGCTGGCGGCAAGTGCCGTGACAGTGGATTTGCCGATGCCACCTTTCTGTGTTGCGAATGCAACGAAGATTTCCTTACTCATAGTTCCATTTATTTTAATTGTTGATGATTTGTTTTTCTGTTTCCATACGGATTTGGCTGTCGCACCATCCGCTTCCGTGACTACACACGCAGGCGGGTCGTCGCGTATCCGGTTCTGTGGTGAAGCGGTGCGTCGGACAAATGGTGATTGACGACATTGCGTCATGAAGTCATTGAATCCATACGTCACCGAATTGTCGGAGAACCGGGTTTCCGACGGTTCGGGTATCCGTTTCGGCAAGTATCCGAAGAAGCGGATTTCCGGGTATTTGAATGTTCCGTTTATCATATCTTCAAATCGTTCGTTTCTTGAATCATGCTGCAAATAAACAAGTATATTTTGGAACCTGTATCACTTCTCCGGCAAGTGGCGGCACGTTGCGCCGGTTGGCAGTCATTGACCGGGTCAAGCATCTGTCCGATACCGCTTTAAGGGCGTAACTTTGCACCCGGACAGCAGGGTTCGCCGATGACGCGCGGCCCGGAGTCCTGAAAGGTATTTTCCCAATCCGTCCCCTGACGGATTTTTATGTTCACCTGAACATAGCAAGATGTCTTTTCAGCCGCTCAAAATATTTTGAGCAGCCACGAAAAGCACTTGCCCTTGCAGGGGGCGGGCTTTCCCTCCGAAGTCGGGAAGCCTTTCAGAACTGCGGTGCTGTAATCCGAAGCGGCGGCTTATGCCGTCAATCCGCTAAATCCAAAGTAATATGAAAGAGAAAAGGAAAAGCAAATCAGGGAGAAATCCCAAACTTGATCCGGCGGTGTACCGGTACACCGTCCGTTTCAACGAGGAGGAACACAACCGTTTCCTCGCCATGTTCGGAAAATCGGGTGTCTATGCACGGTCTGTTTTCCTCAAAGCGCACTTCTTCGGGCAACCGTTCAAGGTGCTGAAGGTGGACAAGACGTTGGTGGACTATTACACCAAACTGTCGGATTTTCATGCACAATTCCGTGCCGTGGGTACGAATTACAACCAAGTCGTGAAGGAACTGAGGCTGCATTTTTCAGAGAAAAAGGCGATGGCGTTGCTCTACAAATTAGAGCAACACACCGTCGAACTCGTGAAACTGAGCCGCCGGATTGTGGAACTTTCAAGGGAAATGGAGGCAAAATGGTCGCAAAAATCAGTGTAGGAAGTTCGTTGTACGGCGCGATTGCCTACAACGGGGAGAAGATTAACGAGGCGCAGGGGCGGCTTCTCACCACCAACCGCATCTACAATGACGGTTCGGGAACGGTGGACATAGGCAAGGCGATGGAGGGTTTTCTCACCTTCCTGCCACCGCAGATGAAGATCGAGAAGCCGGTGGTGCATATCTCTCTCAACCCGCACCCGGAGGATGTGCTGACCGATATTGAGTTGCAGAATATCGCCCGCGAGTATCTGGAAAAACTCGGTTTCGGAAACCAGCCTTATCTTGTATTCAAGCACGAGGACATCGACCGCCACCACCTGCACATCGTGACGGTCAACGTGGACGAGAACGGGAAAAGGCTCAACCGGGATTTTCTCTACCGCCGCAGCGACCGTATCCGCAGGGAACTGGAACAGAAGTACGGATTGCATCCGGCAGAACGTAAAAATCAGAGATTGGATAATCCGTTGCGCAAGGTGGCCGCATCGGCAGGTGATGTGAAGAAGCAGGTAGGCAACACCGTGAAGGCTCTGAATGGGCAGTACCGTTTCCAGACGATGGGCGAATACCGTGCGCTCCTTTCCTTATATAATATGACGGTGGAGGAAGCGAGGGGCAACGTGCGCGGACGGGAGTATCACGGGCTGGTCTATTCCGTCACGGACGACAAGGGTAACAAGGTGGGCAACCCGTTCAAATCCTCGCTTTTCGGGAAGTCCGCAGGCTATGAAGCCGTACAGAAGAAGTTTGTCCGTTCCAAATCGGAAATCAAGGATAGGAAACTGGCAGACATGACGAAACGCACCGTCCTTTCCGTGCTGCAAGGCACTTATGACAAGGACAAATTTGTATCCCAACTCAAAGAGAAGGGCATCGACACCGTACTGCGCTACACAGAGGAAGGGCGCATCTATGGGGCTACCTTCATCGACCACCGCACGGGATGCGTGCTGAACGGTTCGCGCATGGGTAAGGAGCTTTCGGCGAATGCCTTGCAGGAACACTTCACCCTGCCATACGCCGGACAACCGCCGATACCGCTATCCATCCCTGTGGATGCTGCGGACAAGGCACACGGGCAGACCGCCTACGACAGTGAAGATATATCGGGCGGTATGGGCTTGCTCACTCCCGAAGGTCCGGCGGTAGATGCCGAGGAAGAGGCTTTCATCCGGGCGATGAAGCGCAAAAAGAAGAAAAAACGCAAGGGCTTGGGTATGTAATCAGAGTATCAACAATTAAAAAATCAATGTATGTCACAACAAGAAGACGATTTGAGGGCATTGGCGAAAATCATGGATTTTCTGCGTGCCGTGAGTATCATTTTAGTGGTCATGAACGTGTACTGGTTCTGCTACGAAGCCATCCGGCTGTGGGGCGTGAACATCGGCGTGGTGGACAAAATCCTTCTGAACTTCGACCGCACGGCGGGGCTGTTCCATTCCATTCTCTACACGAAGCTGTTTTCCGTCCTTTTGCTTGCCTTGTCCTGTCTGGGTACGAAGGGTGTCAAGGGTGAGAAAATCACTTGGGGGAGAATCTGGACAGCATTTGCCGTCGGGTTCGTGCTGTTTTTCCTGAACTGGTGGTTGCTGCCCCTGCCGCTGCCGCTTGAAGCGGTGACGGGACTGTATGTCCTTACCATTGGAACGGGCTATGTCTGCCTGTTGATGGGTGGTCTGTGGATGAGCCGCCTGTTGAAACACAATTTGATGGAGGATGTTTTCAACAACGAGAACGAGAGTTTCATGCAGGAAACGAGGCTTATCGAAAGCGAGTATTCGGTCAATCTGCCGACACGTTTCTATTACAGGAAACGCTGGAACAACGGTTGGATCAATGTAGTTAATCCCTTCCGTGCGTCCATCGTGTTGGGTACGCCGGGCAGCGGCAAGTCCTATGCCGTGGTAAACAATTTTATCAAGCAACAGATTGAAAAGGGCTTTAGTCAATACATCTACGATTTCAAGTATCCCGACCTATCTACTATTGCCTACAACCATTTGCTGAACCACCCGGACGGCTACAAGGTAAAGCCGAAGTTCTATGTGATCAACTTCGACGACCCGCGACGCTCTCATCGGTGCAATCCCATTCACCCGGATTTTATGGAAGATATTACGGATGCCTATGAGAGTGCCTACACAATAATGCTCAACCTCAATAAAACGTGGGTGCAAAAGCAGGGCGACTTCTTCGTGGAGTCACCTATCATTCTGTTTGCCAGTATTATCTGGTATCTCAAAATCTATCAGAACGGGAAGTTTTGCACGTTTCCCCATGCTATCGAGTTTCTGAACCGCCGTTACGAGGATATATTTCCGATACTGACCTCTTATCCGGAGCTGGAGAACTACCTTTCGCCGTTCATGGATGCGTGGCTTGGAGGGGCTGCGGAGCAGCTCATGGGTCAGATAGCGTCGGCAAAAATCCCGCTTTCGAGGATGATTTCACCGCAGCTCTACTGGGTGATGTCAGACAGCGAGTTTACGCTGGACATCAACAATCCCGAAGAGCCGAAAATCCTCTGCGTGGGTAACAATCCCGACCGTCAGAATATCTACGGTGCGGCACTCGGTCTGTATAATTCCCGTATCGTGAAGCTCATCAACAAGAAGGGGATGCTGAAGTCATCGGTCATCATCGACGAGTTGCCCACAATATACTTCAAAGGGTTGGACAATCTTATAGCTACCGCCCGAAGCAACAAGGTTGCCGTGTGTCTGGGCTTTCAGGATTTCAGCCAGTTAGTGCGTGACTACGGGGACAAAGAGGCGAAAGTGGTGATGAACACTGTCGGCAATATTTTCTCCGGTCAGGTGGTGGGGGAAACAGCCAAGACGCTCTCCGAGCGGTTCGGTAAGGTGTTGCAGAAACGGCAGTCCATCTCCATCAACCGGCAGGATGTTTCCACCTCCATCAACACGCAGATGGACGCGCTCATTCCACCGAGTAAGATTTCCGGGCTTACGCAGGGAATGTTTGTCGGTTCTGTATCCGACAACTTCAACGAGCGTATCGAGCAGAAGATTTTTCATTGCGAGATTGTGGTGGATGCCGAAAAGGTGAAACGGGAAGAAAGTGCCTACAAGAAAATTCCCGTCATTACAAACTTCACGGACGAGGACGGCAACGACCGCATGAAGGAAACGGTGCAGGCGAACTACCGGCGCATCAAGGAAGAGGTGAAGCAGATTGTGCAGGAGGAACTGGAGCGTATCAAAAACGATCCGGTGCTGTGTAAACTGCTACCAGATAATGAGACTGTCTAACAAGTCCCCAAAATTGAAAATTATCCCTATCGAAGTTTGAAGTGACCCCCAAAAGTTGGATACAATTTTTTTGGGGGGCACTTCAGTTCTGACGGGTAAAATCGTAAAATTCGGACTTGTTAGACAAATACTTACGCGGTTTCAACCTCAGGTACTGAATCTATCGAATTGACAAATTTAACCAATTGCGGATCTGAATCTTTTTGTATGAGGTTTCGGAGACTCTTTTTCAATTCATAAGCATCATCCCCTGCTGTATTTATTAAATCCATATAAAAATCTTTGTTTTGCAGAATCAATGAACGGCATGCCCCATCGGAAATTACAGGTTTCACTATTTTATCAATAACGTCTCCAGCTTGACTTTTCAAATTACCATGCGATCTAAGCCATGTTTCGAAAAATTGAAACTTTATTGCATTGATAGTCTTTTTACCGATGCAGAAATCATTTCTTATATCGGTAACTGTCGATTTAATTTTTCGTTTATCCAATCTTTCAACTATATTCTTGAAACAATTAGGGAAAGGATTCAAACTTTGAGTTCCAGAAGCAATATCCATCAGAATCTTTTTGCCAAATTCAGTCAAGTTATCTGGCAAGGATTTGATTTTAGCCAGTAAATGTTTTATTGCGACAAACCAATAATATGATGTATGTGCTGTTCTTTGGGCGTATAATGTATCAACACTTATTTCAGACAACGCTTCGAACGCTATTTTATTGATATGATCGGTCAGGACATTGCTTATTTTAGTGGTCAAATCGTAAAAAGATGCGTCAGGAATTACATCTTTAATATTGTTCTTAGTGATATACTTATCCAAATCGGTATTCCACTCTGCTAAATGCTCGATAAATACCTCATCCGTTACACCTATTCTGTTCTTAATATCTTCAAATTGGGGCAATATGTCTGAGAGCAATAATTTATAGCCAAGTTTATGATTTACCATGTATTGTAGTGTTTCATTTAATAGCGGTATATTCCATCCCACACTATTTACTAATAAGTCTCCATGATCCACATAATAGTCCATGAGTTCTGCAACATATTTTATATCTCCACCCTCTATTAAGGAAACGGAATGACCATGTGCCAATTGCATGGCGACTAAATCGTAATATCCAGACTCTTTAATGTTTCGGCCATCAGTTTCTAATTCAGAATGCAACTGATTTATGTAGGTTGAATCTAACGTTACAGGTAAAGGTCTTTCTTCGTCAGATGCCAATAAACGATAGGTTGTAAATATAGCCCCTATATTATCTTTATTTACATTCTGTTCATCAATGCAATTCGTGATCGCTTGCAAAAGCGTTGGAAACGTATAGGTAGAATTATCTTTTAACGTTTTACAATATCTGCATGGTCGAAATTATCGGGTAGTAAGTTTGCCAAATAATTATCGAGCGCCTCCGAATTTGTTGCTACTTGATAATATTTATATGCTTTAGTTGTCGCGTTATCCCGATAGGCAGCATCTGTTGCATTTGCAGCTTGAATATAATCGATAAATGTATTTGGCTTGACTGTTTTTGCTTCAATCAATGACGTAAAATCGCACGCCAACTTATTTTGCGCAATAAACCTGTCTATTGCATCTAACGTTTTGAAATAGTCGCCGCCATTGAAGTCATTGAACCGAACTATCTTCTTATATAATTGAGCAATCACATGGTTTTGGCTTTCCGTGTCTAAATGCAACAGCAGTTCTTGGTATTCGACAGGGAACACCTGCTTCTCTATGGATTCTTTTAATTTCAATTGTGCTATTCTTTGCCATACACGCAGAATAACATCGCTCTTTCGAGTTAATTTATGCAAACAATGTATAATCTTATCGATAAGCGCATTGTCCATACATTGTATAACTTCTTCTAATACAGTGTCAAATTGTTTATTAGTCTCTGCATATTGATTTATGTCGTGGTCTTCTTCTCCGTTGATGCAGCCTTCAATATATTTTTTCAATGGAATTTGTCGAGCATCTTCAACATCGACACCATATACCAAAGCTGCAATTTCGCGTTGTGTTTGCAGATCATTGTTAATTATTGTTTGAATGCCATTCAGATAGTCGCCGGACAATATTTGTTCTACTGGATTTGCCAGAATATCCGTCTTCTTCAAACAGAACAATGCTATGTTTATCATCAAAATTTCGTTACACCACTCTTGTTTAAGAGCGACCATCTCATTGATATATGATATAATTTCCCTAACATTGGCATTAGGATTTACCAATCTGAATATCCGATTTATAGTTTCTTTCGCTTCATTTTCTGTTTCTCCAAATGCTTCAACAAACAGTTTGTTGAATATACTTCGATAGTCGGTAATAACAGGAGGAGCAACACGATAAACAATAGGGAAAGTTTTATTGATAAAATACTTGGTCAGTTGTTTCGTTTGTTCGTCGGTCTCATCTCCGAATGCACAAGCTAAATGTGTTTCATCGAAAGGAATAACAGCCCAAACATTTTCAAAACCGCTATCGGCGAAGAACGTATGGATAGAAGACCATAATTCTTTTACTTTTTCAGCGGGGAGACGATCCATGTTGTCAAAAACAAGGACTAATTTACGTTGTCCTTTTTCCTTGATAAAATCAGAAATGTCTTGCATCCATGTTTTGAACTCGTAAACCGTTGGTTCGTCTTCGCTCAAAGTCTCATAGCAAACGTCCTTTTCGACTTTATCTTGATAAATAGCTAACATATAACTCCATCCATATTTATGATCTTTGCTATATGCCCATTTCCAAACGCACAATGCAATAAGAACTGGCAGTGCAGCTATGATAATAGACAATAAAGAAAACCACCATGTTGTGGGTGTAGGTTTTACTGCATACGCAATAAATGTAAATATCGGAGTTAAAACTGCAACCAAAAATGCCGCAACCATACCATTACTGATAAGGGGATATTTTTCGGTTACGGTCTCCGTTTTACGGGCTAATAAATATTTCAGCTTTTCAGACCATGATACGGTTTTCGTACCTCCACCTTTGACTTTTATTGTTGCATTTCCAGATAGGATACCATCATCAATAAGTTTGCTTGTAAGCAATTCCAATATAGAGCGGCGTTGCAAGTCCTCTTGATGTCCCCATGCGTCATACTCAAAAAAGTAATAGTCGTCTGATAATTCACGTTCCAACATTTTAACCACGTTGGATTTTCCAGATCCCCAAATACCTTCGATGCCGATAATTCGAGGTAAAGTACATTCCTCATCCAATGAATCATTCTGACAAAAATGGCGAGCAATAGTTTTTGCCAACCTTTCTTGCGAACCTCCATCGAATTTGTCAATACCACACGGTTTATTTTGGATAAACCGCGGATATTGCTGTTTGGATTGTAGTTTTGTTTCCATATACGTAATTTATTGATTATACGAACTCCAAATAATTCTCCCGATTTACCACATGAAACTCGGCATAGGGATAGGCTTCTTGGAAGGCTTTCGGTGCGGCCGGCATTTTATTTCCCCACTTGAACTCCAAGGCGGTAAGACTGTCGGCACTCTCCTCAATCAGGTCGATTTCCTGTTTGTCGTAGGTGCGCCAGAAATAGAACTCCCTGTGCAGTCCCTCATTGAAGTTCGCTTTGCGCCGCTCTCCGATGATGTAGTTCTCCCACAGCGCACCGACATCCTGCCGAATGGCCAGCGGTGAGAAAGCCCCGATAATGGCATTGCGAATGCCGTTGTCGTAGAAGTACCACTTGCCAGCTTTTGTAACCTCCTTGCGTAGGTTACGCGAATAAGCCCCCAGACGATAGATAACGAAGACCTTTTCCAATAGGTCGAGGTATTTTTCAACGGTCGTCTTGCTCATGCCGAGTTGTTTACCTAACTCTTCGTAAGAAACTTCGCTGCCCAACTGAAAAGCTATCAATCGCAGTAGATCGCGCATCTTGCTCGAATTTTTTAAGCCGTCAATTGCTAAGATATCTTTAAGCAGGTATGCACCGACAATATCACGTAGGTAGTCTGTTTTACGTTCATAGTTCTCCATCATTACTACTTCGGGATAGGAACCGTAAATCAAGCGCGCTTCGAGGTTCTGGCGGGTTTCAAGTGCCGTTTCCGTCTGTGCGATTTCCCGTTGCGAGAATGGTGTAAGGAGAAATTGCGTACTGCGGCCGACCAACGGTTCACCAGTCTTATTCAGCAAATCGAATGACGAAGAACCACTTGCCAAGACACTTATTCCCGGTATTTCATCAACTATCAACTTCAGAATACTACCGATTTGTGGTATGTTCTGTGCCTCATCAATAGCCAGCAAATCAATACCATCCAATAAATGCCGATAATTGGCTATTGAGCGATTCTCCAATAGTGCTAATGTGTCGTAGTCTTCGCCGTTGAGCATCATCGTCCTACCTGAATAGTTGTCCACAATTTTACGCATCATTACCGTTTTACCAACACGGCGAGCACCAAAAATCAGTACTGCTTTATTGGGCGCGATTCGTGCTGTAATCTTCTCTTGAAGTATTCTATTTACTGTTTCCATACCTTATAAAATATAATGCAAAGATAATCATATTTTTTTAATTGGCGAATTTTACAAAAAAAACGGGCTATTAAATGGCGATTTTTACAACCACAATCTTATGGAAGTTGTTTCATTGTTTTTAGTAATGATATATGTTCATACTATGATGACTCAATAATTTACCAGACATACGTTTCTGAAATTTGTCCTTATAGGAATGAAAAACTCACATATATTGTGCTAATTAATATATAATTAAATGAAAATAAAAAGACAGGATACGAGTATTCCTGTCTTCTCATATGTAATGGATATTTTTTTATTTTCTCATCCGCTCCAACTCCTCATCACGCAACATTCTCTCGTTCAGTTTTTCCTGCATCCTGTCAATGAAATAGGTGCGGCTTTCGTTCTTCCGGCGTTTGATATCAGTGTAGAAGCGGTAGCAGTCTTTAGAATCAACCCCGAATATCTTATAGAGAAGTGGGGCGAGCTGTTTGAGCGGCATATTGCCGTTGTTGATGCAGCCCATCACGTCTATGCCGTAGATAAGTTCCACGAGGTCGATGGCATTGCCCGTCCATTGAAGAAGGCTGGCGGTGGTTTCTGTTGCGTTGTTGGCGGATATTAGTGGTGGCACTTGGGGCGTGGCAAGGAATTTCTGCATCTTTCTTACGAAAGACAGAGCCTTGCTGACGTAGGCGGCAATCTCTCTTTTTTCTTCTGACAGATTACGTACGGGATGGTGCTGCAACTCGATTTCGATGTAGGCAAGCGCGATGACGGTAAGGTTCATGTCCATGCCGCCGTTGCACAGTTCGATCACTTGGGTGGCGAAAGCCGTGTATGCCGTTTCCATATTGCAGTCGCCGGCTTCGTTTATCAGGCGGAAAAAGTCGGTTTCCGCCAGCAAGAAATAATTCATGGTTCTGTCAATTTTGAAAATTACACTTTGTTTTCTGCGTGCGCACATGAATATAATTGGCAAAAAACGCGGCAGAAAATAAAAAATCCAACACTCAATTTTACAAAGTGCTGGATTTCAGAGGTATAAAATTCAGTATTTTTTCACAAGGACAAATTATCTCCGACTTAAATTGTTTGTAATCGGAACATTTATTCTATTCCTGAAAATAGAAATGTATGCTTGCCGCACATTTTGGCTATCTTGCTTTTTTATCAAGGATATAGATAATGCGACATACACCGTTGGGATAGCTTTTCAAAGAGGAAAGCGTCCAGTGTTGCTCTGGCAGAGCCGACTTAAAAAAATGTCGTCCGCTTCCGGATATGAAAGGAACGGTGTATAGTATGATTTCATCCACAGCGTGCATCCGCAGCAGTCCGTTTATATAGTCTGCCGTGTCCGGTGTGGCTTCCGCGAGGTAACGGATGTTTGTGCAGTCTTTTCTCCATTCGTGCAGCATTGAAATGGAATAGTCCGGTGTCACACGGTAAAAGGCTTTCTTCCTGATTTCATCAAGACCGCAACGGTCAAGGCACAAATCCTGATGTGCTTTATCATATAACTCTGAAGAAAGACATCCGTCCATCGTCAGTACGGCGAGAATCTGAACTTTACCCATAATCGTTTCCTTTCGTTAGGCAAGGGTAAAAAAGTAGCGTGCAATTCACACTACCTTCAAGCGATGGCTCTGGTAAAGCCTTTACGGAGAGTACGTGAATGCACGCTATGCGTAAGCATAGCATAAGCATCACGCAATCGTCTCCGTAGTTCCAATTTACCAGATTTTCGCTTGAAACGCCTTGCGGTCTTATCCTATATGTTGGCGGCGAAAAGCTCCTGCCAATCGCCGTTTTTCTCAAATGTTATGCAAAGATAGCCAAATTCAGTGAATTACGGGCTATGATTGCTTGAATTTATATTTAAGTCCATACTCTTCAAGTTTGCTGTATAGTGTTGTCCTGCCTATGCCGAGCAGTTCTGCGGCGACACTCCGGTTGCCGTTTGCCTGTTTCAACGCACGCAATATCCGCTCCTTATCCTCCGCGTCATTGCGCAAGGCGAAGCTGACAGTAGAGGTCGGTTTCGTCACGGCAAGTTCCAGATGCTCTTTCATGACAACACCTTCCTGCGCCTGCAATACAGCACCCATAACTTTCTGCCGAAGTTCCCGCACGTTGCCCGGCCATGCGTGTGTCAGCAACGCTTTACGTGCTTCGGAACTGAACCCGCTCACGCTACACTCCAGCTCTCTGTTTGCCATATCACGGAAGAACTCTGCCAGCGGCATAATGTCTTCTTGACAGTCACGCAACGGAGGAACGGTTATCCCGAAGTCGTGCAGGCGGTACAGAAGATCCTGCCGAAAACGCTTTTCATTCACCGATACCTCCAAATCTTCATTGGTAGCAGCGATGATGCGGACATTGAAATTCCGGTCTGCCTTGTCTCCGACCGGGCGATACCGCCTCTCCTGTATGGCACGGAGCAACATCTGTTGGGTTTCCAACGCGAGGTTTCCTACCTCGTCCAGAAACAACGTGCCGCCTTCCGCCTCATGGAAATATCCTTTCTTGGCATTGTCCGCACCTGTAAATGCACCTTTGACGTGTCCGAAGAAAGCCGACGGTGCAAGCTCTTTGGAGAGTGAACCGCAGTCCACCGCCACAAATGGCTTGCCTGCACGTTTGCTCTTGTCATGCAACAGGTGGGCAATATGCTCCTTGCCCGTGCCGTTCTCACCAAATATCATCACGCTCATATCGGTGGCGGCTACCAGCCTTATGCGGTGCATGATTTTCTGAAAGGCGGAACCTTCACGGGCGAATATAGGCATACGGCGTTGTCCTGCCTGACGTTCTTTCAGTATGGAACGGATCAGGGGGACAAGTTTATCCTCCACAAGCTGTTTGGGAATATAGTCTATCGAGCCGAGTTTCATGCTTTCCACGGCGGTATTAACTTCGGCGTAGTCGGTCATAATGATGAAGGGCTGCATCTTTCCCTCCTTTCGCATCCAGCACAAAAGGTCTATGCCACTGCCGTCAGGCAGACGCAGGTCGGCAACCACGATATCATTATCTGTTGCCTGTTGCAGATGTTTCTTCGCGGTTGAGAGGTGGTAAGCCTTCATATTGCGGTAGCCCTCCCGTGACAGCATATTGCAGACATATTCGCAATACACGATGTTGTCTTCCACCACAATTATTTTTGTCTTATTCATCTTCGTATTTTCTCCTTTCCTCTTCTGCCAACCGTATTATTTCCACTCCCTTATCCAGCACGGCAGTCACGGCATGGCTTAACGCTTCACCATCCGGGAGAGCATCGCCACGAAGCAATCCGTAAAGTACATTCAGCGGTTGGTCGGCACGGAGCACCTCCCACGAACTGCGCAGGTGGTGGATCAGGGAATCCAGCTTTTGCAGGTCTTTTTCTTTTGCTGCATCCCGTACCGCCTGCATTTCCTTTTCTGTTTCAGTTATCAACTTTTCCAGCATGACGGCTTCATTGCCATAGGACAATAAGGCGGAAAAGTCCGGTTTCCCGTCCGGTGTCGCTTTTATGGCACACCTGTCGGAAACCTCCATCAGTTCCGATATGGAGAACGGTTTGAACAGGCATCCGGCAAAGCCTTTTGCCAATAGTTCCCCTTTGTTACAACTGCCCGAAGCGGTTGCCACAACCACCGGGATTGTTGGTGAATTGCCCACGTTGGACGAACGCAACAGTTCCAGCAATTCGAAACCGTTTATATCGGGCATATTCAAGTCTGTCAGCAACAGGCTGTATTCTTTCTGGCGTATCATTTCCATCAGTGCCGCAGCATCGGTGCAAGTGTCGCAGTGTATTCCTTCTTGGGAATACATCTCTTTCAGCATCAGAAGTAATACCTCATCATTGTCAATGGCGACAACATCATGGAATTTATTGTTATGATAAACAGGTGTATTGCTTGTATATCCAAGCTGTTCTTCAGCTTCCTGCATAGAAATTTCAACTGTGAAACGACTGCCTTTCCCTTTCTTGCTGTCTAAACGGATTGTTCCGCCAAGCATCGACACAATATTACGCATTATGGCAAGCCCAAGCCCGAAACCCTCCTTTGCGGCGGCATTTGATAGACGTTCAAACGCACCGAACGCTTGTTTCTGTTCCTCTTCTGTCATGCCTGTACCTGTATCTTCAACGACCAGTGTCAGAACTCCATTATCATATTCAGTAATCAAAGAAACACCGCCTTCTTCTGTGAACTTGACAGCGTTTGACAGCAGGTTATTCCCGATTTGTATTATTCGCTCTTTGTCGGTCAATACAATGGCATCGTGTCCAGTCTTCACGGACAAGGACAGCCCTTTGTTCACGGCAACAGGCATGAACTCCGTTTCAAGTGTGTGCGTGATTGCTGAAATCCGGCAGGGTGACAGACGGGGCTGTTCCTTGCCGTTGTCCAGGCGGAAGAAGTCAAGCAAAGTGTTAAGCATATCCCGCATACGGTCGGAGGATTGCAGTATGTTTTGGATATACTGCCCGGACTTATCCTCACACTGTTCTTTCCGTATCAGTCCGGCATAGCCTGTTATTGCTGTCAGCGGTGTGCGCAGTTCATGGGTGATAGTATGTACCGCCTTCTTCCTTGACGTTATCAGTGCCTCGTTCCGTTGTACGGATTGTTCCAGTTGCCTTATCAAATCAGTTGTCTTGTGCTTGTATTGTTTAATGCTTTTTGCATCACGATGTATGATGATGTAGGAAATTAACAACAATAGAAGAACGAATCCCATTAAACCGCCTACTTGCATAAATGACTTTTCACGCATGGCAACTATTTCGTTTTCCCGGCTTTGCAGTTCGGTTTGTACCTTTTCTTCTATTTGGCAAATCAATTCTTGCAGTTGTCTGTTAAGTTCTGCATTACGAGCTGCAAGGCTGTCGGCTTCTTCCGACAATTGGCGATCCTGCACTTTCTGTTCGCTGATTACGTTTCTATTGACCGAATGAAGGATAGTGGTTGATACTGCTGGAGTTACTTCCTTTTTTTTGCCGAATATGCCTAAGAAACCTTTTCGTTTTGGCTTTTTGGACTGTTCCTGCACACTTTTCTGTACAATAACCGGAATTTGATTGGCTATCTTCTTGTTAATAGATTGTTGTTCATCCATTAACCGGACTATCTGGAACATCTGTCGTTCCTTATCCTCTAAAAGACTGCGCACACTATCGATGCGCTCTGCTGGATAGGTGGCCTTGAAACGGCAGAGCATACTGTCCATTGCCATACGCCGTGCATGGTAATGCTCGATATCTTTATCGTTCCATTCCAGTATTGTTTCACCCAATAGAGAAAATTTTATCATTTGAATATTGATATTGTTTATTTCTTTTCGGAGCTCGTCTATTTTTTTATTGCCAAGTTCTAATGCTTCTATCTCCTGCCATTCATAGAGGCTATTATATGCCATACATCCGATAAGAATGGAGATAAGTATATATCCCAACCGTATTGCCTTATAGAAATTTCCTGACCGCTCCATTATTTTAATGACATTGATTTTTGGAACATGAATAAAAGTTTATCTTTTTCGTTCATGCGGATATTATCAGAATAACCGTCTTTTGTTATTTGATACCCACATGGCTTAACCATAAAAATGCCTAAGCCCTTAGTGTACGAACTTACTTCTGAGGCATAGTCTTTACTTGTATTTAATGGAACTTTCCCTTTAATATGACACCACTCATTATTACAACTGATGTCTTCAATCTCAGACATCAGTTTTTGCAAATCTGTAATAGCTTTGGAACTCGCTACTTGGGGTATCTGCAACTCAAAACAGAGCATCGGTTCGAGAATGTCCACACCTGACTGTTGCAAAGCCAGCCTGAAGACATAAGGGGTCAGCTGTCTGAAATCAGCAGGTGTACTTACCGGGCTATAATACTCGGCTTGAGTAAAAGTTACTTTCAGATCTGTCACTTCCCATCCATGTAAACCAGATTGGCAAGACATACGAATCCCTTCAAAAACGGCATTTTGAAAAGAATGGTTCAGATAACCATAGGAGATGTCACTTTCGATTTGCAACCCTGCCCCTAACGGTAAGGGTTCAAGAGTCAGCCCTATTGTGGCCCAGTAAGGGTTGGGTGGTACTTCGATCTGAATAATCTTATTGACCTTTTTTATAGGTCGTTCTTTGTAGATAGTCTTGATCTCATCAAAATGGACCTTTACGGAAAATCGTTCTTCCAGCAATGTCTGTATGATTTCCTTTTGGGTCAAACCATATAACGAGATTTCCAATTCATCACTATATGAGTTTATGGAAAAGGACAAAGACGGGTCTTCAATCCACAATGTATTCAGAGCGGATATCACCTTGCTTCTCTCTTCGGGCTTATTTGGCCGGACGGAGGATTTGAGAGCGGGATGCTGATGAGATAATCCTTGAATCAAACAAGGTTTAGCACCTAAATAATCTCCGATTCGAAAATCTTCTATATCTTCTACAATCGCGATATCATTGGCACCCACTTCATCAACATTTATCTCTCTGCCCTGATAAATAGTCTTTAGATTTTTAATCTTGATGAATTTTTCCGAATCGTTGATTCTTACAACGTCTCGAAGTCTCAGACTTCCGTCAATTATTTTAAGAAAACTTCTTTTATGCCCTTTGGGGTCATGCTCTATCTTATAGAGATAAGCTGAAAGTCTGTTTGAGACTGATGCCGGAGGAAGTATAAAAGAAGAAATGGCGTCCAACAACTCATTGATACCGATATTGAACATTGCTGATCCATGTAGCACCGGATAGACTTTGGCTTTTGCCACAAGAGCGATTATCGTATTCCAATAATCAGCCGGTGAAATTTCGCTATCCGCCAAATATCGTTCTAATATATCGTCGTCATGGTTGCATACAAATTCTTTGTATTCTTCCTTTATATATGTTTGGGAGCAAACCGGATAAACCGATCCATCGACAACAGTTTGCATAAACAGGACATCTTGCGACAGATTTGTTTTTATATCCATATACAAACGCTCCAAATTCACACCGGCACGGTCAATCTTATTGATAAATATAATTGTCGGGATTTGCAGCTTTTGTAAAGTACTGAACAGCAACTTTGTCTGCGCTTGTATGCCTTCCTTTGCGGATAAGATGAGGACTGCTCCATCAAGCATTTTGAATGTCCGCTCCACTTCCGCAATAAAATCCATGTGTCCCGGAGTGTCAATGATATTGCATTTCACTCCATTCCAGATAATAGATGTCGTAGAAGCCCGGACAGTAATTCCTCTACGTTTCTCTATATCCATAGAGTCCGTTATGGTGTCACCATTATCCACACGGCCGCACTTTTCCGTTGCTCCACTGGCAAACAGCAGATTCTCGGTTACGGAAGTTTTTCCTGCATCAATGTGAGCAAGAATTCCTAAATTTATAATATTCATTTGGATTAAGCAATAATATACTACAGTAGATGCATTGTCGAAACGCACCTTTTAATACCTCCTCGTAGCATATGAGAACTACAGGATTACTAACTCGTATTAATATGTATATTATTACTGCCGCATAACGATTACAAAATTACACAAAAAATATATCTAACAAAAGTGGGAGGATTTTTTAACTTTTTACCATAGACATTTTATTAGGGAAGCGTAGGTTCAACTGGCAAGTACAAATAAGTAGAAATGTTTGAACAACACCGTTTTAGGAAGTTGAAAAATCAAGTTTCTCTCTCGGTATAGCGTTTATTTTGGCCAATATCTTCTTTAGTTTAGCATTTGTGTATTTCCCATTCGTGTTCTATTTAGCTCCTTATTATGAGTATGTAGCAAGTTACTTATCAAATTCAGCCTCTTTGAGGGTCAAATATGGTTTTGCAAATGGTGACTGACAAGACATAAACAAGGTCAGCAGGAATTTTTTACATAAATGGACATGAATGTATATAACCTAAAATAAGAATAAATTTTAATAAGGGCTGCCCAAAAAGAAAAAAATGCAGTTGCCATCCTATAGATACTTGCAGAAAGGATAAAATTTACTTTTAGACCTTTTGGGATAGCCCTTATTAATACTTCAGATAAAATTCCTTAGGTTATATTTTCAATCCTTTGGACCGGGTTTCCTCCTTGGCATACAGTCCCGGACGCCCGATTATGACATGGTTGGCAACGATACTATCCGCCGGACTGCGTATCTGCGGCGGTGCATTTTCGGGATATTGCGCCTGCCTGTTCCTCACATCTTCCGCTTCCGGCTTGAGCTGTTGCCCTTCATTCTCCTTTTCTGCGACTTCGGGCGTGGGTGGCGCAAGCTCCAGCTGAATTTTTCGGTCAAGGGCGGCAAGTTCGGACTTCAACTGCTTCAGCTCGTCCTCCTTCTTCCACACCTTACCCGCTATCTCCTGTAACTGCGGTATCTCCATCTCCAGCACCTCGTTCTTCGCCTTGTACTGGTCGATGATGGAGGGTATCCTCTCCATCGCGTTGAGGAAGTTGCGGGCGGCGGCCAACGGGTCAGCCATCGCCAGATGCCCGTTGTTGTAGGTGTACTTGTAGTTCCCCTCGACCACGAAGCGGTTGTCGGTGAACTCCAATCCCTCTTTGAGTATCCTTTCGCTCACCACCTTTATCGGAAAACCGTAAAGTTCACCGACCTGCGTGTACAACCCTCCGGTCGTGGCATTCTTGGCTATCTCCTGCAAACGCTTTCCGATGACCTTCTCATCGGCGGAATCCACTCCGTCCACCTTTATTATATTAAGGCGGTTGCCCTCCTTGTCGGTCTGCACCACCGACAGGAAGCGGTTCCAGTCCTCCGTCATGGCATCTATGAAAGCCGTGTTGTTGCGCAACTCGCCGGTCTTTGACTCCAGCTTGAACTCCGAATCACGCTTGCCCTTGTTGAACGACTTGCGTTCCCCTTCGAGCGATGCGATCCGCTTTTCCAGTTTCGCCTTGTCCAACAGGTCGGTATTGCCGGAGAGCAACGCCATGTATTCCGAGAAATTCATGCCCGATTTTTCGTCCATTGCCCCTCGTCGATGGTACGCGCACCCATCGCACCGCTTTTGAGCTGGCTTATGAAAGTCTGCTTGCAGTGCAGGAGGTTGAACTTGTAGCTGTCCAGTGACTTCTCCACCGCGTAGATGATTACATCCACGTTGTTCCCGGCGAAATGTTTGGCAATCTCATTACCTGCCCTAACTCCGCGTCCGTCACGCTGTTGCAAGTCGGACGGTCGATCGGGTAGGTCAAGGGCATTACTGCCCTCTTCCCCCCTCAGAACCGTACGTGAGGGTTTCCCCTCATACGGCTCAAGCTTTTCAAAGTCTCTGTTCGTGTGCAGAGACCGGCTCATCCTACTTCTTGTTTCCATTGTTTTTACGGGATAATTTGAAACATTCATCATGAACCAACAGATTGCATTTCCGTCCGTCTTGTACGGTCGGCATTACATTCCATGCCTTATGCGTGTCAATCGGTTCACCACATATCGGACATTTCCGACCTTGCTTTTCCCATAGGTAAAGCAGGGATTTACGTCCTTTCAGCGTCACAAGCATCTTTGACTTCATTCTTTTATTGAAGTACAGGCGGCAGTCTGCGTCAAACGGATTCATGTCCCCCTTTATCTGCGTATATTGCAGAAAAGGAAACGAAGATGCCAGTTTCAACAAGGTAAGTTGGTCTTCTTTGCCGTTTGATTTCTTGAACTTAGCCGCAAAAGTCCAGCTGTTCCCTCGGATATTGTGCCAATAGCGGTCTTTTATCCACTGTTTCCCTTTCTTGGAATGACGGCGTTTAGCCCATTGCCACAAGGCGAGAAATATCTGATGGTCGATTCTGTGAAAAGAATCACGTGTCGCCCCATGCTGATAATATGCTCCCCATCCTCGAATTTTAGCATTCAACATCCTGATTAATGATTCCTGCTTGCAACCCTTATGACCTTTTGTCACCTTACGGATATTCTCCATAAAGCGTTTTTCGGCTTTCTTGGTCGGCTTGGTCAATATTTCATTGCCGAATTTGCGGATGTTGAAACCGAGAAAATCGAAACCGTCACGGATATTGGTTATCACCGTCTTTTCTTCTGATAAGGTCAGACCTCTTTCAGACATAAAGTCGGCTACCAATGGCTTGATTTCCTTTTCAAGTGTTTCACGGTTCTCGCAGGTAATTATAAAGTCATCAGCGTAACGGACAAGATTCACCATTGGCGAATATAACTTACCTTTGATTCTAACTCGTTTATATTTCTCTGCAAGGACTTTCTGCAATCCGTCCAATGTCATATTGGCAAGCGTGGGAGAGATAATGCCACCTTGTGGCGTTCCCTCCTCTGTCGGGAACATCTGTTTGTTGAAGATATAGCCGCATTTCAACCATTTTCGGAGTATTGCCTTGTCCATAGGGATGTTGGCAAGCAGCCATTCATGGCTGATATGGTCGAAGCACCCCTTTATGTCACCCTCCAGAATCCATTCGGGAGAATAGCCTTTTCGGAGAATGTTATGGCATTGCATTACCGCGTCCATACAGCGGCGTTCCTTGCGGAAACCGTATGAACGTGAGTCGGCTGTTGTTTCCGACACTGGTTCTAATGCCATAAGGTAGAGTGCTTGCATGGCTCTGTCTTTCATTGTCGGTATTCCCAACGGTCGCAGTTTGCCATTACTCTTTTTGATGTGGACTCTTCTCAATGGCTTCGGCTGGTAGCCTCTGCGTTTGAGTTCGCTTATCGCTTGTGTTTTTGCTTCGGGTTTCTCCCATGTTTCCATGTCCACTCCGGGGGTGTTGCCACCTCCGTTAGAAGTAACTCTCTTTACGGCTAAGGCTTTTGCGTAAAAAGAGTGGGTCAGCGTCCACTGCAAGGCTTTCACCTTGTTGTATCTGCCTTCCTTCTGAGCCTTTACAATTCGTGCTTGTAGCTTTCTGACAGCCAACTCCGCTTTAGTCCAGTCTATTCTGTCCCAAAGTGTTTGCTGATTGTCAGCAGGCGCACACGATGTCTTGTTTTCGTTCATTTGCTTTCCTCCTTTTGAAAGTTCTAAAAGTTAATTGTAAAGAATCACCATTTGACAACATTCGGTTTGATTGCCTACCTAATGTCGTCACAGAAGTCTGCCCACTTTCGTGTCGGATGATGTCGCCCACATCAGCCCGTGATGTCGGTTCAATCCGTATCCGCTCCATTACAGAACGGCATTCGCTTTTTCTGTTATCTTATACCTGCACACCATTCGGCTTTCATTGCTGTCAGCTTACCTGTCATTTTTACATGACAGGAGATATACAGGCTTACCATGTTCCACATAGATAACTAACGGATAGGTTAGGTTCTGTCTCATCCTCCGGCGGTGCTTATATCCGTGTAATCCTACCATGGAGAGGATTAACCGACCGCTTCCCTTTTGGGTAGAGTGTGCCAGTATCTTACACTCTTTCGTGACATTACGAAGTTTACTAACAGTTCGCTTGCGCTAACCATACTATCCAGCCTCGCCACTCTACGGTATGATACTAACCGTACTTGACTTCCCCTCACGGTTCTGTCTTGTCTTGCGAAAGTGTACTTCGTCCCGACCGCTTAATACAACATTAAGGTGCATCGGTCGGTAGGCTACCGCTGACGGAACAGCGGGTTAAAGCTGATACCCGTAAGTATCATTCCAACAATTATCTATGCGACTTCATGTCGCACCCACGGTGTATCAAGGTGATGGATGGCGACGCATCTTTTCTGCGCATTCACGCCCGTTCCGAGCATACTTGTGGAGCCGAACAGCACTCGCACTGTCCCTGCGTTCATGGCATCTATCACCGCCTTACGAGCCTTATCCGTCTTACACTCCTGAATGAAGCGCACCTCACTTGCCGGTATGCCGTAATCCTCCACCAACTTGCGTTTTATCTCGCTGTACACGTTCCATCCTTCCCCCGGCTGATATGTACCCAAGTCGGAGAACACGAACTGCGTTCCTTTGTGCGCATCGTATTTGTGGTAATACTCCGCTATCATTTTGGCGCAGTGGCTCGCCTTGTTGTCGGAGTGGTCTTCGTAATTGGGGTCTATCATGCGCATATCCAAAGCCATCTTCCGCGCGTAGTCGGTAGCGATGAGCATCTTAGCCTTCTCTTCCGTTTCAGACAGCGGCAACCTGCCCAACAACGTCGCGTCACCTGTCTTGGCAAATTCCATCAGTTGTTTGATGAAATACTCTTGGTCGGGTGTAGGCGGTATGTGGTGCAGTATCTCGTTCTTGTGCGGACGATCCACACCCACGTCCTCCGCCGTGCGGTAGTCGGTGATTTCGTTGTAAAAGGCGGCAAGCTCCGGCACTTTGATGAAGTAGCGGAAACGCTCCTTCTGCACCACGTTGTTTGTCACGTTGAACTCGAAGTCGGTCGTCTTCTTGGCGAAGATAGCCGCCCATGCGTCGAAACAGCGGATGTCCTGCCGTTCCAGTTCCTTCGGGCGCAGGTACTTAAAGAGCAGGTACAATTCCGTCAGACTGTTGGAAATAGTCGTGCCCGAAAGGAACGTAGCCCCTAAGTCTTTGCCCGTACGCTCCTGTATAGTTCGTATGGCAAAAAGCATATTCAGGGCTTTCTGGCTCCCCTCCGAGTTTCCCAACCCCGCCACACGGTCATGCCGGGTGTTGAAAGTCAAGTTCTTGAATTGGTGGCTCTCGTCTATGAAAATGTGGTCGATGCCCATCTGTTTGAAGTCCACCACGTCATCTGTGCGCGACTTGATGGCGTGTTCCACTTTCTCTAACTTCGCCACAAGGTTGTGCTTGCGCTTCTCCAATCCTTTCAGCATCGCCCGCGACACGTTCTTGCCTTGCTGCCGTAAGACTTCGAGGTTTTCCTCCACCGTGTCAAGCTCCGCTTGCAGGATGCGTTGCTGCAACTCCGGTGACTGCGGTATCTTGCCGAACTGGTCATGCGACATGATGACGCAATCATAGTCATTGTTTTTGATGTTGTTGAAGAAACGCACACGGTTGGCGGTCGAGAAATCCTTTTCCGAAGCGTAGAGGATGCGGGCATTCGGATAGGCAGCTTGATAAGTGGCGGCAATCTCCGCGACATTGGCTTTCAGACCAATAATCATCGGCTTGTGCGCCAAGTTCAGACGCTTCATTTCATGCGCTGCAATACACATTATCAGTGTTTTACCTGTTCCGACTTCATGGTCGCATATTCCGCCGCCATTCTGTTTTATCATCCAGACGCAATCCTTCTGCGACGGATAAACGCTTTGAATACCCCGGCTTGCCAATCCTTTCAGATTGAGGTCGGGAAACGTCTGGTGCGAACCGTCATACTTCGGGCGCACGAAACAGTTGAACTTGCGGTTATACATTGTCACGAGCCGTTCCTTGAACTGCGGCGACTGCTCTTCCAACCATTCCGAGAACCCGTTGCGGATTTCGTCAATCTTGGCGTTGGCGAGCTGTATGCCCTCGCTGTCACGCACCTTGATGTCGTTGCCGTTCTCATCTTTGCCAATACTTTTCATCATGTCGGGACAGGTGTTGTGCAAAGCGTGTTTCAACAGGTGCATACCGTCATAGTTCCGGTAATAGCCCTTTACCAGAAACTCGTCCGTGATCTTCATGGTGCGGTAGCCGCACGCCACGGAAAACTCGTCCATGTTGGCGGAATAGGCGATTTTCACGTCCGTGTCGAAAAGATGGCTCATGTAGGCGGCATACACGCCCGTGGGAATCCAGCGTTCACCGAAGTTGAAGTCGAGGTCTTCAAAGGCGATACGCTGCGGCTCGGCTTCCTTCAAAGCCTCCAAAGCCTGTTTCACTTCCGGCAATCTTTCGCTTTCCAGATTATTTTCCATCCATGCCTCTATACGCTCCGCCTTCTCTATCACGTTTCCCGCGATGAAGCGGTCTTTAATCTCGTAACCGGTTACGAGCGGATTGTAGAAGATACGCCCCTTGAGGGCATTGAGAAGCTCCTCTTCCGTACTGTCTGTTATCCCCCGCATATAGTTGAGATTGACCGTACCATACTTGTTGAGCGATGCAGACAAGGCTTCTTCCGGAGAACCGACGTTGGCATGGTTCTCCACCGAGAAGGAAACGGGACGGTCGAAGATGTCCGCTTTGACGAACTTGCCGTCCTCCGCACGTTCCAGCGAAAGGATGTCGCGCCCTCCGGCGTCCATCATCACCAGTTTCACGTTCTGTTTGGCGTTGAGGTTGCCATAACGCATGACAAACTCGTCGTAACAGGTGTTCAGGTGTTCACGCCAAGGTACATTTTCCTCACGTCTGTTCGATTCATAGCGGTACAACCGCTCGTATGCGTCACGGAGCGATACATACAGCAACGCTTTCTCTTTCTGATAACCGGTTAGTCCAAGCGGCTGGAAGGTTGCACCGTAGGGAGTAATGTCCTTCAGATAACCGATGTCGCGTGCCCTGTTTGCCACCAGCGACCCTTCACGCAGGTGCATTTCCGGCGTGCGGTGATAGGGACGCGGCGTAAGGTCGAGGGCTTCTTTTTTCGGCTTTTCCGTTTCAAATTCCGGGAACAGGGAAGTGGCAACCGTTTCGGAAGTAGGCACAACTTCTGCCGGTGTTTCAGGTTGCTTTATTTCTTCCGTTTGTTCCGGCTTTTTATCCATATTGTCCGAAGAAGGCGCAAAAGCAGGGTTCAACGTGTCTTTGATACCCATCTTTTTCAGTTGTTCCTGCCTGTGCCGTTCTGCCTCAAGCCGTAGGGCCTTGCGCCGTTCCGCTGTCAGACTCATCATTGTCTCATAGAAGCCGTTGATGGGAGGATTGGTTTCCCAATCCAGAGTGGCGTAAATGTCGTCCGGGTCGTTTGGCTTTTCGGCATTTTCCGGCTTTTCTTCCTTATTACCGTTTACCGGCTTGGCGGCTTCAACGGGTGGAGTAACTTTGACCTGCGGTTTAGGCGTGGACGGCATAGGCTTCGGCTTGCTTTCCTTTTTCGCTGCCTTTTTCTTTTTTGCCGGTTCCTCTATGGGCATACCCCAAAGGTCGAGCAGGGTAAGCTGCACGGCTGACGAATGGTTGGGTTGGCGCGGCTCAATCTCCGGCTTTTCCTCTATGGGCTGTGCCTGCGGCTTCTCCACTCCCTTGACAGGCTCAATTACAGAAACGGGGGCTATTACAGAAGGTGATACCTTTTCTGTTTTCGGAGCAGGTTGCACTTCCGCAGCCGTGCTTTCCTCCTTTGTCGGATGCAGGCTGTGTTTCTCATACAGTTTCCTGTCAAGTTGTTGCAGTTCTATTTTCAGATGCTCCCGCAAGTCTTCCGCCAGTTGTGCGATGTCCCCACGGTGCAGGAGTTTATAGGCTGGTTTCCCGTACGGGTCGGTACTTCTGATCAAATCCGTGTGTGAAAGCGAGCCGATGCTCCATACATACCCATTTACGGAAGTGCCGATAGGGGTCTGTTCGGTCTGCACGAAGAGTTTTTCGTTGTAATACAGTTCACCATTCTTTCCGCTGTTCTTTTGCAGGATAATCAGGTCGCTGCCCACCTCCGTTCCCGCGTTATCCGTAAAGAGGTTGTTCGGCAGGCGGGCTACGCCCACCAGATTGGTATGGTTCATCATATACTCGCGTATGGGCGCGTTGGTCGGGGCATCCAGTACCCCCTGCGAGGTGATGAACGCCACGATTCCGCCTTCACGCACCGCGTCAAGGCTTTTCAGGAAAAAGTAATTGTGTATCGTCCGTGCCGCCGAGTGCCTTGCAGGATCCTTGCTGCCCGAAAATTCCGGGTCGAACACCGCCACATCGCCAAACGGTATATTGGAGACAGCCAAATCAAAATGGTTCATGAACGGCTTTTCTATCTTCTCGAAGCCCTGTACCCTTACTTTCTGTCCGGGATGCAGGTGCTTCAGTATCTTGCCCGTCATCAGGTCTTTCTCAAAAGCCATGATGTCCGCGTCCGGTCTGTTCTCCAGCACGGCGTCCACGAATGCACCGACACCTGCCGACGGCTCCAGCACCCGGTCGGGACGGATGCCGTGTTCATGCAGCACGTCCGCGATGGTCCCGGTTATCTCCGGCGGGGTATAGAAGGCGGTCAGCACGGACTGCTTCATGGCATCCATATACCGTTTGTACTCCGTCTCGTCTTTTGTGTTCTCCCGCAGCAACCTGTGCAGTTCCACGGTAGGGGCAAACAGTTCGAGGTCGGACTTCGCCCAGTGGACGGCATCCGTCAGTTCCCTTGCAGGGTTGAGTATGCTCTTCAGTCCCCCGAAACCGCAATAACGCTCTAACAAGAGCCGTTCGCGTGCGGTGGGTGTGCGCTGTTCCCTGTCAAGGAGGAATGCCGTCCGTATCGCCTCGATGTTGTCCCGCAGCCTCTGTTTGCGGTTAAACGCCATACTCTTCGATATAGAGGATGACGGCTCCCGTCAGCTCCGTGTAGAGCAGGTCATATTCGGGCGACAGGGCGAAATTGTCGTCCGAGAGGTCATAGATGGAGAATACGTTTCCGACAAGCGGCAGCAGCTTCTGGGTAAAGGCTTCACATTTTTCTCCCGGTACTTCACCCGCAAATTCGTTCTCCACGACTTCGCGCAGGATGGCGTGCCTGGAGTAGCGAAGGCCCTCCGTCAGCACCTTCATCGCCAGTTCCTGCGCCCCGTCGGCAGGATAGCCTTCGAGCCTTGCCCGTTCATACGCTTCGGCGGCACGGTCGGTTCTTTCTCGGATGAAGGCTTCATCGGCTGCCTGTTCGAACTTGTTCGTGGTGAGGTAGTCCAGCAGGTACAGACCGTAATAGGAAAAGTCGGTCCGACCCTCGTTTTTCTTCTTGTTGTTCATTTCTTTGGAATTTAGTGGATTGATAATGATGATAGGGATAATCGTTGGAAAACGAGAAGAAAAAGGCACCCGGTATCCCTCCGAGTGCCACCACTAAATCCAAAGTATGAGTGTAATCCGGTATCGAAGAACAATTCATTACTCTGAACCAGTGGCAAAGTTAAACATTTATTTTCTTCTTTTCGCAGAGGTCGCTTTACTTTTCCTTTCTGGGAACACGAAAACCGTGTTATAGTCCCCGTCAAAGGCGACTACGGCATCAAAACTCTTGCCCTGCTTGCTCTTGAATCCTTTGAGCAGTTTCGTGTGTCCGTCGGTGAGCAGGTTTTTGATTTCATCATCAGAGAGGGTGCGGTTTGCTTTCAGGCGGAACACGGGCAGACCGCACTCCGCGTTGTCGCAGCGGACGACCTTGCCGTAAAACTGCATCGTCCCCGCTCCGCACTTGGGACACTTGCAGCCGGAATCCCTGCGGGCGAACAGCTTGTCGCACGACAGCAGTTCGGAGGTAATTTCCCGTGTATATGCCTCAATCTTCCTGCGGAAGTCATCGGCGGGCAGTTCCCCACGCTCGATGCGTGCCAATTCCTTTTCCCATTCGCCCGTCATGGCGACATCGGCAATACGCATCGCCTTCACGACCGAGTAGAGGGCAAGCCCTTTTTCGGTGGGGACAAGCGACTTCTTGCAGCGTTCCATATAGCCGCGCTTGAAAAGCGTTTCGATGATGGACGCACGGGTGGCGGGCGTGCCGATGCCGCAATCCTTCATAGCCTGCCGCAATGCGTCGTCCTCTATCTCCTTGCCAGCCGTTTCCATCGCGGACAGCAGGGTGGCTTCGGTATGCAGCGGCTTGGGTTTGGTCTTTCCCTCCGTGATGGAGGCGGCTTTCAGTGCCAGCGTGTCGCCTTCCTGCCAACAGGGAATGGCGGCGGTTTCCTCTTGGCTGTTGTTCTCTTCTCCATTCTCCTTGCCATAGACGGCACGCCATCCGGCTTGCCTGATGATGCTGCCTTTTGCCACGAACTCCACTCCGGCACACTCTGCCGTGACGGTGGCAGTGTCCTTGACGCATTTTTCGGAGAAAGCCTCAAGCATGCGCCCGGCTATCATGTGATAGACGGTGCTGTCCTCTTTGGAGAGGAACAGCGGCTTCTCGCCCGTGACGAGCAGGGCATGGTGGTCTGTCACCTTGCCGCCGTCCAGGCTGCGGCGTGTCGGCACGGCTTTCGGCTGCAACTTGCCATTCCATTCGGGCAGGCTGCCGATGAAGGCAAGCAGCTTGGGGATTTCCGCGAACACGTCTTCGGGAATGTAGCGGCTTCCGGTTCGCGGATAGGTGATGAGCTTCTTCTCGTAGAGCTTCTGCGCGATTTCAAGCGTCTGTTCCGCCGTGAAGCCATGCTTGGCGTTGGCTTCCTTCTGGAGCGTGGTCAGGTCGTACAGGAGCGGTGTTTCCTCCGTCTTCTCCTTGCGTTCGGCTTTCGTGACGGTGGCTGTGCCTGTTTCCTTTACCTTATTATATAAGACTGTGGCAGGCTCCATCTCCTTCCATTTCCCGGTGGAAGAGAATTTCACGGTATCACCATCGCCTCCGTCAGCGGCAATATGGAGTTGCCAGAAAGGTTCCACCGTGAAGCGGCGGTTTTCCCAGTAGCGTGCGCACACCATCGCCAGCGTGGGTGTCTGTACCCGTCCGACGGAATACGTGCCGTGTCCGGCGGCGATGGAGAGAGCCTGCGTGCCGTTGATGCCCACGAGCCAGTCGGATTCGCTCCGCGCTTTGGCGGCGAGGTAGAGGTTGTCATACTTGCTCCCCGCTTCGAGGTTGCGCAGTCCATCGCGGATGGCCTTGTCGGTAAGCGAGCTTATCCAGAGGCGCACGAAAGGGGTGGCGCATCCTATGTAATGGTAGAGGTATCGGAAGATAAGTTCGCCCTCGCGACCGGCATCGGTCGCCACGATGATCTGTTCGCTGCCGTTGAACAGGCGGCTGATGATTTTTATCTGCAACACCACGCCGCTGTCGGGTTTGTAACTCTTCTCTGTCTTTTCCTGACGGGGAATGAGCGTGAAGGTTTCGGGAATGACGGGCAGGTTGTCACGGACGAAGCCGCGTATGCCGTAACCGTCGGGCATGGCAAGCTGGACAAGGTGTCCGAATGCCCATGTCACGGCATAGCCGCCTCCCTCGAAATACCCTTCCTCTCTTTTTGTCGCGCCCACGATGCGGGCAATTTCACGTGCCACGGATGGCTTTTCTGCAATGATTGTCTTCATGCTAATTACTTTTTTATGAATTATTACTTTGGATTTAGTGGCGGACACGGGATGTTACATCTTCATGCCCTTATTGTTTCTCTTCTGAGGCTTCTCCTGCTGCTTTTGCTGTTTGTCGTCTTTCGGAGCGGTCTGTCCCTTCTGCAACGGCTCTTTCAGGTTCTTGGTCGCCTCGTTGGTCTTGCCCTCGCTGTTCACCGCCACCTGTGTGCGGCTTTCGTTGGAGGGGGCTACCTTCTGTGCGTTGTCAGGATTGGTGTCGTAGCGATAAGGACGACCCTTCTCCGGGTTGAACTTGATATACATCGTGGCATGGAAACCCTGTTTGTCTGTCACGTTCTCCAGCTTTATCGCCTTACCCGCTGCGTAATCGGCTTTCTGCTGGTCGGTGAAGTTCACGCCGTTCCATTTGCTGATGGGGCGGATGCTGCCGTCTGCGTTCGTCCACGTGTTGCGGCGTTGCTCTTTCTGTGGAGCTGCGGAATTTTCCATGCTCTGAGCCTGTCCTTGTGTGGGATTGTTCTTGGCTTCCTGCGTCTGGGCAGTACGGGGCGACCTGCCGGTTCCCGGTACGAACTCCACGCCTCGCTGCTCTACATTCACTTGAAGAGTGGTGACGAATTTCCTGCCGTCGTTGCGCTCAATAAGTTTGTCGCGCACGGGCAGCCCGGCACGCAGCATATCCTGTTCCTGCTTGGTGATTTCCGTCTTGCCGATGCGCTCCGGTATGCGCACCTTGTTTGCAGGAATGTCCGTGATTTCATTCGTCTTGCGGTCTATGCTGATGAACGAGGGGATGATTTCACCCGTTTCCTTGTCCACGATGTCCACGACCCTGCCGAGATTGCCCGTTTCACGCAGGTTCTTACGGTCTTCGTCGGAGAACTTGTGTTCCTTGTACTCGTCGAGTTTCTGCTCCTTGCGGATGAAGTGCGGCACGAGGCTGACATTGCCTTCACCGTCCTTCTTGAAGGAAAGGCGGGCATCCAGTTCAAAAGCCTCGCCGCCGAACTTGGGCGACACTTTCACCAAATCGGACTTGCCGTAGTTGAGCATCTTGTTCAGATCACCGGACTTTTCAAGGTCGTCACGTTTCACGCCCCATTTCTCTTCCAGCTCCTGCCAGTTGATTTTGCTCTCGTCAATGGGTTGGTAGCCACGTCTTCCCTGCGCCTGTTGTTGCGGGCTTTCCTGATTCTGTTCCTGCTTCTTTTCCATTTCTTCCTGTTTTTGGGTTTCTTTGGGTTGTCCTTCCTGTTTTTGTTCCGGCATCCCGGCGGTCTGTTCTTCCTTTACCTGCTTTTCGTAGCCGGAAGTGTCCACCTTGTGGGGCGCAAGCAGTTCTTTGTTGGCTTCGGGGTCTTTCAGCAGATCTTTCATCACCTCCATCAGTTTGTCGGCTTGGTCTGCCGCGAAACGGTAGAAACCGAAGCGGCTGGGTTCCTTGCACTGCCGGAAGAAGTTTTTGAAGAAGTTGTCCAGCACGTCGCCGTGGCGGTCGAATTGCAGGAAACTCTGTGCGTTCTCCGCCTTTGCGGGGGTACGCTTGGGTGAGCCGTCGGCATTAAGCCCGGCTACCACACTGATCTCGCCCGTCTTCTCGTCGCGGACTATCAGCACGTCTTTTTCTGTTGTTTTCTTTGCCATTTGAAAAATGTTTTAATGGGTTATTTATTAAAGAAATTATGGATACGCGCCTTGTAGAAGGCTATATCTTCCTTGCGGAAATCCTTTACGTGTTCGGAGAGGAATGTCAGTACGTCCTCCTCGCTGTAATAGGTCTTTTTGCCGAGCGTCTTGTAGGGCAATGCACCGATGCTGCGGTAGCGCTGCAGGGTACGCTTGCTTATCTGGAGCAGCATGCAGAGGTCTTGGTTGTCGAACATCCTGATACTTTCCATCGGGTTCGGGGCTTTGCCGGACGGTCGCAGGGAGAGCAGCAGCTCGTCCTGACGGTCGAGCCGTTCCATCAGCTTCTGCATCCAGTCCTCAAAATTGTTTCGTGTAAGCAGTTCCATATCTTATGTCCTCCTTCCTTTGGGTTTGCCGCCGCCCGTGCGCAGCGTGTGGTTGCGTTTCAGTTCCGTCAGTGTCGCTGCATCTTCTGCCACGGTGCAGTCTGCGAGCAGGCGGTCTATTTCCGACCGGCGGTAGCGGCATTTGCCGCGCAGCACGATATAGCCGATGCGCTGTTCGCTGCGCATACGTTGGAGGGTACGGGTACTCACGTTCAGCAGGTGCGCCGCCTCGCGGGTGGTGAGCAGCATGTCGGAAGACTCTCCCTTCCTTTCACCGGAAACGGCACGCACATAGACCGCTATCTCGGCTATCTGTTCCGTCAGGGCGGTGAAGGCGGAACTTTCAATCGTTATCACTTTCATATTTTGTCCTTTCTTTTGTTTCTCTGCGGCAAAATTCGGCAATAAACAAAAGGGGCTTTAACAACTCATTACGTGACTCACGTAAGATTTTCTTTGAAAGTGACTCCGTAACCCGGACAACCGGCGCAACAAGCTGCCGTATAGCGGAAAACGGCACGCATTCAAGGCGACTGCGTTACCTTTGCGGTAAATCATTAAATGTTTTGGTATATGGAAATCGTATCTATCGAGAAAAAGACCTTCGAGATGATGCTGGCGTCATTCAACGCCCTCTCGGAGAAAGTCGCCGCCCTCAGGCGCAAAAGCGACGGCGGGCGGCTGGAAAGGTGGCTCACGGGCGAGGAGGTCTGCGGGCAGTTGAGAATCAGCCCGCGCACGTTGCAGTCATTGCGTGACAGGCGGCTTATCGGCTACTCGCAGATAAACCGCAGGTTCTATTACAGGCCGGAGGAGGTCAGGCGGCTGATTCCGCTTATCGGCACGATCTATCCCGATGGAAAATGACTCTGTTTTTATTAACCACTTAATCCGATGTTATGATGAACGAGAACAACGAGGTTTTCACAATGGAGGACGAGCCGGTTGCCACCGCGATACAGAATATGCTCAAAGGCTCCAAATGGCTCTCCGCATTTTTGGAAAGTTACCGTCCGCCACTGGACGGGGAACATTACCTGACGGACAAGGAGGTGGCGGAAATGCTCCGGGTAAGCCGCCGCACCTTGCAGGAGTATCGCAACAACAGGATGCTGCCCTTTATCCTTCTGGCAGGTAAGGTGCTTTATCCCGAATCGGGACTGCGTGAACTGTTGGAGGCGAATTACCTCAAGCCGCAGGAATAAGGCGGTTGCATGAAAAAAAGGAAACGGACGGCACCCGATGGCGTTGTCCGTTTCCTTTTTCGTTATCTGTATGCGTGTTCAGCAATATCCGGTTTTCCCGTTCTGTATGAACATCACGTATGCCTGCCTCTTTTCCTTTGAGAGTGCCTTTTCCACCAGCCACATGCGGAACACGTGTGTATAGTAGGTATTCAGCCGGAAGGCTACTGGAATGATGATTTCAAGCGAGTAAACATCCGCGTACAGGCCGTTTTCAAGCTGTATGTAGCGGCATACCTCGTAGTCGTTCAGCACGTCCGACTTGCGGACGGCTTTGATGGCGGCGTTCACTGCCGGGACGGTGGCATGGAACTCTTCGGCGATTTCCCCGGCGGTCATCCATACCTCGTTACCGGTTACGCTGACCGTCTTGTCCTCTATAATGATTATGTCACGTTTCATGGCGTCTCTGTTTTAGATGGTACATCCTGCAAATTCCTCTATTTGGTTCAATCTTGCGGCAAGGTTCTCCATGTCTTGGTTGAGCTTCTCTTTGGTTATCTTCGCGTATATCTGCGTTGTCTTTATACTCTTGTGTCCCAGCATGGAACTGACTGTTTCGATGGGTACACCGTTGGAGAGGAACACCGTCGTGGCTGCCGTATGGCGGCTCTGATGCCACGTGATATGCTTGGTGATGCCGCAACGCTTGGCGACGGCACGGATTCCGGCAAGGCACGTGTTGTAGTGGGGAACAGGGAAAATCCTGCCGTTTTCGCACAGCCCGCGGTATTTGTCGATGATTTGTTTCGCAATGTCAAGCAGGCGGATGTTAGACACCACGCCCGTCTTCTGGCGGTTGATGTTTATCCACTCGTGTTCATCGAAGTAGGTGCGGATGTTCTCTTCCGTCAAATTGCGCATATCGGCGAATGACAAGCCCGTGAAGGCGCAGAACAGGTAGAGGTCGCGGTATAGTTCCTGTTTGGCGTTCTTCAGTTTACCTTCCATCAGCAGGCGGATTTCGTCTTTGGTCAGGAAACTGCGTGTCGTTTCCTCCTTCTTGATTTCATACTCCCTGAACGGGTCGCGTGTGAGCCATTCGTTGTTGATGGCGATAAACACCATCGTCCGAAGTGGGCATACATACAGCCACACGGTATTGGTGCAGCAGTGTTTGTCCGTGCGCAGAAACATCTCGAAGTCGGAAATGAAAGCGGGGGTAAGCTCTTTCAACGCGATGTCCTTCACGTGGTAACGGATGTTGAGAAACTCTTGCAGGTGCTTGTAAACGGTCTTGTACTTCAAAAGCGTGCCTTTGGCTTTCATGCCTGCTTCCACCTGCTTGGCATAGTCCTCGTTGTGTTGCTGGAACACCTGCATCAGCGTGTGATAGCGGTGTTCCAGTCCGAGAAAGGCGTTCTTCACCTTCTCTGCCGTGACGAAATTGTCACGCTCCATGATTTCCTGATAGTGCTTGTTGATGCGCACCCGCATCTTGTCAAGCATGCGGTTCGTTTCGAGTGCCGCCGTGCTTCTGCCCGTGACACGTCCCCCTTTGGTGTCCCACAACTTGGGATCGATGGTCAGTTTGCAACTGAATTGCGTCTGGCTGCCGTCCACCGTGATGCGTCCCATGACGGGAACCGTCCCGTCTTTTTTCACTACCTGACGTTTGAGGTAGTAAATAACTGAAAATGTACTCTTCATCGTCCTTAATTTTTTTTGTTCAAAATTAGTTGGTGAAGAGCCCTCCTCTGATACGCAAATTGCGGAAGAACGGCGCAATCTTTTTTCGTTACCGGATTTTTTGCGTGAGTTGTCAGTAACTCACTAATCCTTAAAGCCTTGTTTCGTTATTCGTGTCCATTTCGTCACCTATTGGGCGTGGTTACGAACAAGTAACGTAGCTCCGTCTTGATTTGGCTTCGGCGTGGATTGTAATGGCTCTCGGAATAATTGGCAGCGTAAATGAAACCCCTGTAAATCAAATCCATTACCATATTCTTCCGCATTTCACTTTTTTGTAGTAACTTTGTGATGCAATTTTTATCTTAAAATTTAAGATTATGAAAACAATTAATGTATTATTGGCTATTTGTGTTGTTAGTGTATATTCATGGGCTTATTATAACACAAATTCAACTAATTCTCATTTTAGTTTAATGGATTTAGTAAATATTGAGGCTTTAGGAAACCCTGAAACTGAAACTCGGTCGTGTTCTATTAGTTATGATTGTATAAATTCAGCAGGTCAGAGAGATGGGGATATTAGTTGTACTGGAACTGTAAAATGTCACCGAGGAATTGATAAGAGTGGTACTATTATAATTAAAGAAAAACGGTGGGTTGAATGTGACGGCTTAAAAACGTATTGCTAAATAAAATAAGGAATGAGAACGTCAATATTATATATTTGTGTTATTTTGACTGTGTTTAATATCATATCTTGTAAAGAAGAAATGAATATTGAAGAGCTGAAATGTTCTTTGTTTTCTTCTTTTACTACTTATCCTGATTCAACATTTTTTAAGGGAATATCATGCTTGTTCTTTGAAAAAAATAAACTTTATATGTTTGATCCGTCAAGGGCTGATGTTGCTGTTTTAGATATTGATAGAGATATTTTCTATACTGTTGGTAAATTCGGAGAAGGTCCTAAAGAAGTGGTGTCACCAACAGGATTTTATGTATATAAAGACACTGTTTATATCTCAGATGCTGGTGCAATGGCTTTGAAACTTTATGATGGGAAAGGATTTATAGAATCTGTGTCAGTCCCAACATGTAATGAGTTCCGTTTCTTTATAGATAATGATACTGTTTATGCAACAACGGTGACGGATAGTTCATGTTATGTTAAGACGGCAAGAAATTGGGATCGTGTGAATAATAATGATATACAATTTTGTGGAGATGTATTTTCTATGACAGAATATGCAGATATGAATATATTACGTAATCAGCGTCATTTAGTAAAAGGTAAAGATTGTTTGTATGCTATATGTCCAAGTTATCCTGTTGTAGAAAAATATGATTTGCGTAAAAACAAACTACTTGCTTCATGCGATTTGTCAGATATTGGTATTATTAAAGATAATTTATCTTATATAAAACAGAAGAGTACGTCTCCTAGAAGCTTTTTCACATATTTATGTGATGCTTATTGGGATGAAGGTAAATTGTATCTGTTGTGTGCTACTTGGGAAAAAGGATATAGAGTAAATACTATCTTAATTTTAAACTCGGATTTAACTCCATTTTATGTTTGTCATTTACCTGGTAAAATATATAATACAATTTGTGCTAATAAAAACTATATTTATGCAATGAATTATGAGCAGTGTGCTATGGAAATATATAAGATTAATAAACTTTTCTAGTATTCTATAATGTTGATTGTTGATAATGAATTGATAATAAAAGATACATATATATTTGAAGTATCACAAGATAAAAAAGAACTAAAAGGTTTTATTCAAAAATGTCTATCTATAGATGATTAAAGTTGCAATAGTTTGAAATGATAAAAGCGGTTCTGATAAAATCAGGGTGGATAAAAATAGATGATTAGAATTTTATATTTGAAGTGCTAGTTGTATTGTTTTTATGTTTCCTGTATTAGTTAATATACAAAGAATCCAACATCTTTATTGTAAAGCAGTTGAATTCTTTATTTACTAAATTTCCTGACTATCTAAATGGAGTCAAAATCATAATTTGTGCTTGTCTTATTTCTTTGAATTACTTTATTTTTCAAATTTAAACCAATCTAATTTAAAAAGATTATCCTCTTGTGCCTTTCCTTTGAATACTAGATAAAGCTTCTTATGAGAACCTTTTGCGTTTTTACTTAATCCGGTGGATTGAATAGTCCATTTTTGTTCTCCACCTGTATTCTTTATCTTTAAAATACCAATAGGTTTGCTAAGCATGGAATCAAGATAAATCTCAAGTTCTCCTCCCTTTGTTCCTGAAGCTACTTTTGCTGAAAAAGTAGTAGCTCCATTTCCCAAATTGATGTTTTCGTATAGGAGATAATCGTTGTTTCCTCCTTTGCAAATATCCAGCCCATCAGGAGTACATTTTTCGAGGGTTAATCCATAGAGATTATGGAAGTTCTCAGCTTCAAGAGTGCGGTTAATATCATCTGCTTTGTCTTCTCCGAAAATCTTTAATTCAAAGATACTCAATGCATTCTTAGCATTGATGAGATCGATTCCGTCTGCCGTTTCCGGAATATTTATACCATCGAGAATGGTCAGACGAACGAATCGCCCTTGTACGGAGGACTTATTTGGGAGAGTATCTGTGACAGGAGATTGAGGTACTCCGTTCATAGTTCTGTCTACAAAAACTTTCCAAGCTTTACTCTCTGATGCAATATCCAGATTACTTGCTTCTTCTTGCTGTAAATATTCGATCTTGTATTTATAAGTACGGCTTGTAAATTCAAAAATAGTTTCTATTTCATCTATCCGACAGTTACTTCCCAAATCTACGATGATCCATGGATTCTTGACATCGATTCCAGCATCCCAATGTGTACCGTAATTCTCATCAACAGCAAAGTTACCGGAATAACGGAATGAAATGTCATTGGTACGGTAACGACCGGAAAAAGCTGAGCTGTCATATTCTCTGGCAGATGACACTTTGGTTTGTTTGCCTAATGCTATGTTTTTACGAGAATCTTTCTTTGTATTTACTACTGTCACTCCTTTGTGTGTAGGTTTAATCTTTTGTATGCTTCCATCAGTGTTGAAAAATACTTCCTCGATACATGTTTGCCGTTTGCTATCGACAAAAGGATAGTGTTGTCGGTGGTAAGCAATAAATGTACGTCCGTTATAATCAAACATTGAATGATGTCCCGAGCCTAAGATCTGATTGGTGTCATCACGTTGCAAGATAGGAATAGTCATTGACTGGTTGATCTCCCGATAGGGACCCGTTATGTGTTCTGATACTGCATATCTTACATTGTAGTTTTCACTTCCATTGAAAGACCACATTAAGTAGTATAAATCATTCTTCTTATAGATGTAGGATGCTTCGAAAGCATTCTTAATTTCATCGACTTGATGATATTTGTAGGTTCCGATAAATTTGTTGGAAGCTGTTTGCTCATATTTGGGGTCCTCATTATCGATGTATATTTTCCCTACTTTATCAAACTTTAGTTTCATGATCTTAAAATGCCATGAGTCTGTGGTGATATACATCGTATGGTCATCGTCTATAAAAAACTGTCCATCGTATCCTTGGAAGAGCATTTTTCCGGGTGCAATGCTATTTGCGTCTTCCCATGGTCCCAACGGATGATCGGACATACCAACAAAAGTATGTGACGCAATGCTATACATCAGATAATATTTTCGCGTATCGGGATTGTATTCAATACTGGGAGCCCATACGGCAGTTGTACCTGCATAATCAGTCCACGATTTAGGAAAAGTTATAGGTTTGTTTTTCCATGTCTTACAGTCTTTCGAATACCATACTTGTGTCGGGTAAACATTACCTCCTCCGGCCCCATCATTCGTACCATAAGCATAGAATAAATCAGTTTTTGGGTCGTAATAAAAGGATGCATCTGCCAGATATGCTGGTACGGTAGGATTCCCCGTTTGCATAGAGAATACATTTAAGTCTTCGGGTGCTGTGGAGATATCCTTTATTGTGGCTGTGAAATTCTTCTTTAATAAAGTTTTTCCTTTTTGTAAAGTTGCTGTAAGAATTACCTTTTTATCACTGCTCCCTGCATCCGGACGGTGAACTGTTCCTTGATTGCCTATATATTCAGTCTTATTTGAACTCCATGAGATTTTACTTCCACTTTCTCCTACTAATGGAAGAAGTATATCAGAAGTTACTGCTGATAAGTCACCTAATGAAAGTTTCTCTTTATCCTCTTGTACTAATAAAGGGTCTGCTGCTGAAGAAAGTTCCGAGATTTGTTTTTCGGTTAAAGCACAGTCATATATTCTGAAATCGTCCATCATTCCGTTGAAGTATGGATCGGGCCAAGTTGGTTTACCGATATAGTTATCTGTGGTGTGCCCTAATACAGAAGGATTAGTAGTAAAATCATTTTTTACTTCTGCTTTAACTCCATCTACATAAAGTATTCCGGTGTTACCTTCCAGAGTAAAAGCCAGATGATGCCATGCGTTTGCAGATAATTTATCTTTTTGTTTGGTGTATGAGATTCTTTCTTCTTTGTTGGTATGTCCTTCTTGGTCGCTATGTTTTTTGGTCATGACTAACGATACTCCATTTTCTTCATTTCCTCTTTGAGTGGTTAAAATGAGGTATTGTTCCGTTCCGTTGGCAAATGTGCATACGGTTTGATTAGGAACCTGATCATTGATATAGACCCATACGGATAAAGTGAAGTTTGTGATATTTTCCATTATCCCGTCCGGTAATTTGAAGTACCCGTTATTACTGAATTGGGATGCTCCTTTAAATAATCCCGGTACCCATGTGATGGTTCCTCCGTTCACCTGAGCATTTAGTCTTTTTCCGGAGCTTCCGCTATTATGTGCAATATATCCATCTGTTTCATCAAAAGATAATTCTAAGAAAGGAGTGGGGGAGTTGCCTTTTATATCTTTTGCCGAAACTTGTCCGTTCATTAAAGAGATGCATATCATTAACGCGATAGCCAGTATTCTTGTTACAAGATCTTTGTTTTTTCTTTTCTTCATATTATTAGTACTGTTGTTTTCGAAAATAGTCGAATTTATTGTTGTGTTGTTCCGTAGTAAGAATTTACTATCAAAGAGTTATTTATGACGCCAAAATTAGTTAATAGTTTTAAGTTTGCCAAAAAAATGATAGTCTTGATATGAAGAATAATACTTGCTTCTTATTTCATATAAGCTCTGGCATATTGCAGTGATTTTATTATATTTGCATGTTGAAAATAAGTTTACTATGAATATAGATTCTTTTTATTGCTTTTTGGGTAGTATGAGCCTGATTGCTTTGATCGTTTTTATCGCACTTTACTTTGTAAAAGCCGGGTATGGAATGTTCCGTACGAATTCGTGGGGAGTAGCTATTTCCAATAAGTTGGCTTGGGTATTTATGGAAGCCCCTGTCTTTATAGTGATGTGTTGGATGTGGATACATTCGGAACGTCGTTTTGATCCGGTCGTTCTAACATTTTTTCTATTCTTTCAAACTCATTATTTTCAGCGCGCCTTTGTATTTCCTTTCTTGTTGAATGGAAAGAGTAAAATGCCGTTGGCTATCATGTCAATGGGAATACTTTTTAATTTGTTGAATGGTTATATGCAAGGAGAATGGATTTTTTATCTTGCTCCGAAAGATATGTATCAATCTGATTGGTTTTCTACCCCTTGGTTTATAGTAGGTACACTTCTTTTCTTTACAGGAATGTTTGTGAATTGGCATGCCGATTATGTGATTCGTCATTTGCGTAAACCCGGTGATACACGTCATTATTTACCTCAGAAAGGAATGTATCGTTATATTACTTCTGCTAATTATTTTGGTGAAATTGTGGAATGGTTAGGTTGGGCCGTATTGACTTGTTCCCTTTCCGGACTTGTTTTCTTTTGGTGGACAATTGCTAATCTTGTTCCCCGAGCTAATGCTATCTGGCACCGTTATCGGGAAGAATTTGGAGAGAAGGTTGGACGAAGGAAACGAGTATTCCCGTATCTGTATTAAGTTGCCCTTGATTCTATCTGATTTTAATACTGAAAAGCTTGTTCATATAAATAATTTTAGCGAATATTGCACTTAAATTTCTGTAAATAAGAATCTATGAAGTCGACTAATAATATGAAAGAACAACGGAAATTACTTTTTTCTCCAGTCACAATCGGGCCTCTTACTTTACGAAATCGTACCATTCGTTCGGCAGCTTTTGAAAGTATGTGTCCGGGAAATGCTCCTTCTCAAATGTTACTTGATTATCATCGTTCGGTAGCTGCGGGAGGGGTTGCAATGACAACAGTTGCTTATGCTGCTGTGACACAAAGTGGGCTTTCATTCGATCGTCAGTTATGGTTACGTCCGGAAATTATTCCCGGTTTACGAGAAGTGACGGATGCCATTCATGCTGAAGGCGCTGCTGCCGGAATCCAAATAGGACATTGTGGCAATATGTCTCATAAAAAGATTTGTGGAGTAACTCCGATATCAGCCTGTTCCGGTTTCAATCTTTATTCTCCTACTTTTGTGCGGGGAATGAAGAAAGAGGAACTGCTTGAAATGGCTAAAGCATATGGACAGGCCGTGAACTTGGCTAGAGAAGCTGGGTTTGATGCAGTCGAAGTACATGCTGGTCACGGGTATTTGATCAGTCAGTTTCTTTCTCCATCTACAAATCATAGAAAAGATGAGTATGGCGGTTCGTTGGAAAATCGAATGCGATTTATGGATCTGGTAATGGGTGAAGTGATGAAGGTGGCAAGTAATGATATGGCAGTCATCGTCAAAATGAATATGCGGGATGGATTTAAGGGAGGAATGGAATTGGATGAAACGATTCCGGTAGCTAAGCGTTTATTGGAATTGGGGGCTCATGCTTTGGTGTTAAGTGGAGGTTTTGTTAGTAAGGCACCGATGTATGTTATGCGAGGAGCAATGCCGATTCGTTCTATGTCTTATTATATGGATTGTTGGTGGTTAAAATATGGCGTTCGAATGTTTGGTAAATGGATGATACCTACTGTTCCTTTTAAAGAAGCTTATTTTCTTGAAGATGCTTTGAAGTTTCGTGAAGCATTGCCGGATGCTTCATTAATTTATGTGGGTGGTCTGGTTTCCCGGGAAAAAATAGAAGAAGTACTGGATTTAGGATTTGATGCAGTACAAATGGCACGTGCATTATTGAATGAACCGGGATTTGTAAATCGGATGAGACAAGAAGAGTTAGCACGTTGTACTTGTGGACACAGTAACTATTGTATCGGACGGATGTATACTATCGAAATGGCTTGTCATCAACATTTGAAAGAAAAACTGCCCCTTTGTTTACAAAAGGAGATCGAAAAATTAGAGAAACAATGAAGGAAGTAAGATGGGCAATTATTACCGGTGCTGATGGGGGAATGGGGACAGAAATTACTCGTGCTGTTGCTGAAGCTGGTTATCATGTATTGATGGCTTGTTATCAGCCTAAGAAGGCTGAAGGGATCCGTCAACAACTAGTTAAGGAAACAGGAAATCCACATTTAGAAGTATTAGCTATTGATTTGTCTTCTATGGACTCGGTCATTTCTTTTGCTAATGAAGTGATAAAACGCAATTTGTCTGTTTCATTGTTGATGAATAATGCAGGTACAATGGAAACGGGGCTTCATATTACTACTGATGGTTTCGAACGTACAGTTAGCGTTAATTATTTAGGACCCTTCCTGCTCACGCATAAACTGCTACCCATATTAGTGCCAGGGGCACGTATTGTCAATATGGTTTCCTGTACATATGCTATCGGACATCTTGATTTTCCGGATTTCTATTTGAGAGGGAAGAAAGGACGTTTTTTCAGAATTCCTGTTTACAGTAACACAAAGCTGGCTTTGATGTTATTTACTCTTGAACTTTCTGACCGTCTAAAAGACAAAGAGATTACTGTGAATGCAGCTGACCCTGGAATTGTTTCTACGAATATTATAACCATGCATCAATGGTTTGACCCTTTGACGGATATTTTATTCCGACCGTTTATCCGTACACCTCGGCAAGGAGCGGAAACAGCCATTGGATTGTTGCTGAATGCGAAGGAAGCAGGTGTGACTGGACAGCTTTATGCTAGCAGCCGTCGGAAAGTATTGTCTGAGAAATATATCCGACATATGCAAAAGAAACAACTTTGGGAGGAAACGGAGCATCTATTACAACGTTGGCTGAACAAGTATTAATCTTTGGCGGAGACTGAATGATAATAACGAACGGCAAACAATCTGTTTTTACAGACGTTTGCCGTTCGTTATATATTCTTGTTTCTCGTTTAGATAGAGAGTTCTTTTAATACATTGACAAGATCTTTTTTAATTGGCTTGTCGTTTTTGATAGCTTTGCTGAAGGGTACGTAGACGATTTCATCATGTTCGATACCAATCATAACATTACGTTGATCTTCCATAATGGCATCAATGGCAGCCGCACCTAAGCGACTTGCTAAAATACGATCGTGTGCTGTTGGACTACCACCTCGTTGTAAGTGACCTAAAATAGTTACGCGTACGTCGTATTGAGGATATTCGTTCTTCACGCGTTCTGCGAAATGCATGGCACCTCCGGTGAGTTCACTTTCTGCCACCAACACGATACTACTATTCTTTGATTTACGGAATCCATTTTTTATGAATTCTTCCAATTGGTCTACTTCTGTACTGAATTCTGGGATAATAGCAGCTTCTGCTCCTGATGCGATTGCACCATTTAATGCAAGAAAACCGGCATCACGTCCCATTACTTCAACGAAGAACAGACGTTCATGTGAAGTAGCAGTATCACGGATTTTGTCTACTGCATCTAATATTGTATTCAGGGCTGTATCATATCCGATCGTAGTATCAGTACCATAAAGGTCATTGTCAATTGTACCGGGTAATCCGATACAAGGTACATCAAATTCCTGTGCAAAAATACGTGCACCTGTCAAAGAACCGTCACCACCGATAACAACCAAAGCGTCGATTCCTTCTCTTTTCATGTTGTCATAAGCAAGTTGTCGCCCTTCAGGTGTAGTGAACTCTTGACAACGTGCAGTTTTCAGGATAGTTCCACCAAGTTGGATGATGTTACTAACATTCTGACTTTTGAACTCTTTGATCTCTCCTGTAACTAGACCTTTGTAGCCTCTATATATACCTTTAACTTGTAATCCATTATAAATGGCTGCACGTGTTACCGCACGAATAGCAGCGTTCATTCCGGGAGCATCCCCCCCAGAGGTTAATATGCCTATACACTTAACTGTTCCCATAACAATCTTTTTATTTAATTTGCTGCGACAAAAGTACAATAAAAAGTTGAAAACGTTATTTTAGAACTTCGTTTTCATATGAAGAAAATATTAAAATTGTTCAAATCACACTCTTCTTCAATCAATTTATTCTTTGCTGATGAGTTACCTATTCTTTAATTTGTGTTTGAATATAGCGTGATATTTTTTCCATTAGCCATTTGGGAGTGGAAGTCGCTCCGCATACACCGATAGATGTTACATCTTTAAGCAAAGAAGCGTCAATTTCTTCCTGGCTATCTATTAAATGGGAGTTTGGATTCACTTTTAAGCATTCTTCGAACAACATCTTTCCATTCGAACTTTTTTTCCCACTTACAAAGAATATTAAGTCATGTGAAGCTGCGAACTCCCGAAGCTTAGGCATTCGGTTTGCAACCTGACGGCAAATGGTATCATAATACTCAAAGGTGGCTTCAGAGGAAATATGCTGTTTGATGTATTCTACAATTTCCTGAAATTCATCCAGCGACTTTGTTGTCTGTGAAAAAAGACGGATACTCTTACTGAAATCCAGCTTTTTGACTTCTTCTGCTTTCTCAATAACAATAGCCTGACCATCGGTTTGTCCCACTAATCCCAATACTTCAGCGTGTCCGTTTTTCCCATAAATGACGATCTGCTTCTCTTTCTGGTTGTCTTCCAGAAAACCTTGTTTGATACGTTTTTGTAGGCGTAAAACTACCGGGCAGGTGGCATCAATAATTTCTATATTATTTTCGCGAGCGATCATATAAGTTTCAGGTGGCTCTCCATGTGCACGAAGTAATACTTTTGCATTTCGTAATTGCTTGAATTCATCATGATTGATGGTGATTAGTCCCATTTCTTTGAGACGTTCCACCTCCTTACTATTATGTACAATATCTCCCAGACAATAGAGAGTCTCGCCTTTGGTTAGTTCTTCCTCTGCTTTATTGATGGCTGTAACTACACCAAAGCAGAATCCGGAACCTTCATCGATTTCTACCTTAATCATATATTTAATGTATAAGCTATCCGGTGACTTTGTTGAACTGTTCAAATAACCATTTTTTCTGTTGTTCGATGGTCAGATTTGTATTATCCAATAATAACGCATCTTCTGCTTTACGTAACGGACTCACTGCACGATGTTGATCAATATAATCCCGTTGCTTGACGTTTTCCAAAATCTCATCGAAACTGGCTTCTTGTCCTTTGGCTTTCAACTCATCGTAACGTCGTTGTGCACGGATTTCCGGTGAAGCTGTAACAAAGATTTTTAATTCAGCATCAGGAAAAACAGTAGTACCAATATCACGTCCATCCATTACAATCCCTTTTTCTTTTCCCATAACTTGTTGCTGGGCAACCATTGCCTCGCGTACAAAGTCGAGGGCACTGATTGGACTAACTTTAGATGAAACTTCCATTGAACGGATTTTGCTTTCTACATTTACCCCATTGAGATGAGTATCCGGGCGTCCTGTTTCGGAGTTCAGCTTAAAGGAAATCCGGATATTTTTAATATCTTGTTTCAATTTCTCTGTATCAATGGCATTTCCATTGAAGATTCCATTTTCTATACTATATAGAGTGACTGCACGATACATTGCACCGCTGTCAATGTAAATGTAGCCCACCTCTTTAGCAAGATCCTTGGCCATCGTACTTTTTCCGCAAGAGGAAAATCCGTCAATTGCGATAGTTATCTTTTTCATCTTGATAAATTCTTCTAATTTAGTTCGCCAAAGATACAGGTAATTTTGAATAATAACCCAACAATTGCTTATAAAAGCATTAAAGTGGGATGCTGGAAAAATTAAAAAAGTTAAAAAGCTGGATAAAAAGATAGGAAGAGAGGGATGGTTATTTGAAAATGTGCTATATTTGCCCAGAAACCTTTAGCAGACACTTTTTTTAATCAATTATATTAATTAAACTTATGGAAGTTAAAAAATCACCCAAAGCAGACCTGGAAGGCAAGAAGTCTACCTGGTTGCTCATCGGTTACGTGATCGTATTGGCTTTCATGTTCGTAGCGTTCGAATGGACTAAACGTGACGTGAAAATCGATGTCGCTCAAGCTGTAACTGAAGTCGTATTTGAGGAGGAAATTATTCCTATTACAGAAACCCCTCCAGAGCCGAATACTCCGCCACCCGCTGAAGCTCCGAAAGTTGCTGAAACGTTGGAAATTGTTGATGATAATTCAGATGTTGAAGAATCAACAGATATTCTTACCGAAGATAATCTCCCTACACAAGCAAAGACAAATGTAACGTATGTGCCGGTACAAGTTGTTGAAACAGAACCAGAGGAGCAGACTATCTTTGAAGTTGTAGAACAAATGCCAGAATTCCCGGGTGGAACTGCTGCTTTGATGCAATATTTGAATAAAAACATTAAGTATCCGGTAATTGCACAGGAACAAGGTACACAAGGCCGTGTTATTGTACAGTTTGTGGTGAATAAGGATGGTAGTATTGTAGATGCACAAGTTGTACGTAGTGTAGATCCATATTTGGATAAGGAAGCTATTCGTGTGATCAATACCATGCCAAAATGGACACCAGGTAAACAGCGTGGTAAACCAGTTCGCGTTAAGTTTACTGTTCCTGTAGCGTTTAGATTGACATAATTTGTATCCTATCATAAAATGAAGAGGCTGCTTTCGGCAGCCTCTTTTTATTCACTAAATCTTTGTTACTATCATGTTTACAGCTTCTCAATTACTTGATAAAATAAATAGTCGTATTTCTGAGATTCAATTCGCTCGGAGTCCGAAAGGACTTTATGCACCGGTAGAGTATGTCCTTTCTCTAGGAGGGAAGCGGATACGTCCGGTATTGATGTTGATGGCATATAATTTATATCGTGAGGACGTTTCTTCAATTTATGATCCGGCTACGGGGATTGAGGTATATCATAATTATACGCTGTTGCATGATGACGTAATGGATCGTGCAGATGTACGTAGAGGTAAACCTACTGTACATAAAGTCTGGAATGATAATAGTGCAATTTTGTCGGGAGATGCTATGTTGGTATTGGCTTATCAATATATGAGTGCTTCTGCACCTTCGTATTTAAAAGAAGTAATGGATTTGTTTAGTCTGACTGCACTTGAAATTTGTGAAGGACAACAGTTAGATATGGATTTTGAATCGAGAAGTGATGTTACAGAAAGTGAATATATAGAAATGATCCGGTTGAAAACAGCTGTATTGCTTGCTGCTAGTCTTAAAATTGGTGCTGTTTTGGCAGGAGCGCCTGCAGAAGATGCTACGAATTTATATAATTTTGGAATGCAGATGGGAGTCGCATTTCAATTACAGGATGATTTATTAGATGTATATGGGAATCCGGAAGTGTTCGGGAAAAAAATAGGTGGAGATATTCTTTGTAACAAGAAAACATATATGCTGATAAAAGCGTTGGAACGTGCTGACGAAAAACAGCATAAGGAGTTGAAGCAATGGTTGGATGTTGAAGCTTATGAGCCCGATGAAAAAATTAATGCGGTAACTACGCTCTACAATGAACTTAATATTCGTGGTATATGTGAAAATAAAATGCGCGAATATTATACGCTTGCAATGAAAAGCTTGGAAGCTGTTGGAGTTACCGAAGAAAAGAAGAAAGAATTAAAAAATTTAGTGAAATTACTGATGTATCGTGAAATATAACTGAGTTTTAAGAGATGCCTTATAGACGATTACCAAATACCGATCAAGCTAGGGTTCGGGCGCTGAAAGCAGCGGTCGGAAAGGGCGATGTATATAATGTACGTGATTTGGCTATTACTTTGAAAACTTTATTTGATGCTCGTAATTTTTTGCAGAAATTTGAAGCTGCTCAAAATTATTATATGCAATGTTATGAGAACCAGTCTAGGGCTAGTCGTAAACATCAGGGAAATGTGAAAATGGCACGATTGTATATTTCTCATTTTATTCAAGTACTAAATTTGGCGGTGCTTCGTGATGAAATAAAAGTGGGAAATAAACAATTATACGAGTTGCCTGAGGCAAATGTTGTACCAGACTTGTTGAGTGAAGTTGCATTGGTGGAGTGGGGACGAAAAATTATTGATGGTGAACAACGAAGGGTATCCCAGGGAGGAATACCTATTTATAATCCGACTATTGCTCGTGTTAAAGTACATTATGATATCTTTTTAGATAGTTATGAACGTCAAAAAGCTTATCAGGCATTGACTAATCGTAGTTTAGAGGAACTTGCTTCTATGAGGGATCGTGCCGATGAACTGATTCGTGATATATGGAATCAGGTAGAAAATAAATTTCAGGAAGTAATGCCTAATGAAGATCGTTTGGAGAAATGTCGAGATTATGGTTTAGTATATTATTACCGTTCTGGTGAAAAAATAAAGTTAGGAAAAAACGATTGAATATGTTGATAGATACTCATTCTCATCTTTTTTTAGAAGAATTTTCCAAAGATTTACCACAAGTGATGGAACGTGCCCGACAAGCCGGTGTTTCATCTATATTTATGCCTAATATTGATAGTACAACTATTAAACCTATGTTGTCTGTTTGTGCTGATTATCCGGACTTTTGTTTTCCTATGATCGGATTACATCCAACTTCAGTGAATGAGTCGTATGGAGAGGAGTTGGCGGTTGTTCATAAATATCTGTCAGTTCCTAATAACTTTATAGCGATAGGAGAGATAGGACTCGATTTATATTGGGATAAAACGTTTCTAAAAGAACAGTTGTTGGTCTTTGAAAAGCAAATTAAATGGGCGCTTGAATATGACTTGCCTATCGTAATTCATGCTCGAGATGCTTACGAATATATATATAAGGTAATGGAACCATATAAAGATACTGTTTTAAGAGGTGTTTTTCATAGTTTTACCGGAACATTGGAGGAAGCTGTGAAATGTTTGGAATTCGAAAAATTTATGTTAGGTATTAATGGGGTCGTTACTTTTAAGAAGTCATTGTTAGCAGGAACTTTGTCGTCTTCCGTTCCGTTAGAACGCTTGGTGCTTGAGACAGATTCTCCTTATCTGACGCCAGTTCCGAATCGTGGAAAACGAAATGAAAGTGCAAATATAAAGGATACTCTTTTGAAAGTAGCAGAAATTTATCAGGTAAGTCCGGAACGTGTTTCACAGGTCACTTCGGAAAACGCATTAAAAGTGTTTGGATTCTCCAAATAAGGTCAGAAAGGTTTTAAATTTTATTAATTTGCAGTATTTATTCGAGATAAAAAAGGGATAATGCTTCATGAAAAGAAAAAAAAGGATACATTTGTAGCTGAAAATTCGAAAAAACCGTAGGGAGAGATGCTCGAGTGGTTGAAGAGGCACGCCTGGAAAGCGTGTATACGCCAAAAGTGTATCGGGGGTTCGAATCCCCCTCTCTCCGCAAGATAAAAAAGAACGTAAAGTAAATACAATAAATAATAATTAATTAATTAATCTTAAAAATTAGACACACAATGAAAAAGTTATTTGCAATTGTTGCTGTGATTGGGGCCTTGGCATTCGGCTCAACTCAACTTGCTCAGGCTCAAGATGCTCCTGCGGCAGAACAAACTGAACAACAGGCTGCTCCAGCTGCTGCACCGGCTGCTACTCAAGTTGCTGCTCCTGCTGCAGAAGAAACTGGTCTTCACAAAGAAATCAAAATCAAGTTTATTGAAGGTACTGCATCCTTCATGAGTTTGGTAGCTATTGCTTTGGTAATTGGTTTGGCTTTCTGTATCGAACGTATCATTTATCTGAGCTTGGCTGAAATTAACACAAAGAAGTTTATGGCATCTATTGAAGCTGCTTTGGAAAAAGGTGACGTTGAAGCTGCTAAAGACATCGCACGTAACACTAGAGGTCCAGTTGCTTCTATTTATTATCAAGGTTTGATGAGAATCGACCAAGGTATTGATGTTGTTGAGAAGTCTGTAGTATCTTATGGAGGTGTACAAGCTGGTTATCTTGAAAAAGGATGTTCATGGATCACATTGTTTATCGCGATGGCTCCGTCACTCGGATTCTTGGGTACTGTAATCGGTATGGTGCAGGCATTTGATAAAATTCAAATTGTAGGTGATATTTCTCCGACGGTTGTAGCAGGTGGTATGAAAGTAGCTTTGATTACAACTATCTTTGGTTTGATCGTTGCTTTGATTCTTCAGGTATTCTACAACTACGTACTTTCTAAAATTGAAGCTCTTACAAGTGAAATGGAAGATTCTTCTATCACTTTGCTTGATATGGTTATCAAATATAATTTGAAATACAAAAAATAATTCAAGATGAGTAAACTTACATATAAAGCATCGTATTATGCATTGTATGCGATGTTTGCCGTTATCCTAATCGTTATGGTGCTATTCTTCTTAGGAGGAAGCGCAACAGGCGATGCGGCGATTCCGGGAATAGATCCCGAAATGTGGCAACCGGCTCAAACAGATGCTTTACTTTATTTAATGTATGCTTTGTTTGGTATAGCTATTGCAGCTACTGTAGTTGCTGCAGTATTCCAATTTGGTGCAGCTTTGAAAGATAATCCGGCTAATGCTGTTAAGTCTTTGCTTGGATTAGTACTTATGGTTGTGATTCTATTTGTAACTTGGGCTATAGGGGATGGAACTCCAATGAATATCCGTGGTTATGAAGGTGCAGACAACGTTACTTTCTGGCTGAAGATAACTGATATGTTCCTTTATACTATTTACATTCTGTTGTTTGTAACAATTGTTGCAATCATTGCGAGTGGCATAAAGAAAAAAATATCATAATCAATTAAGCTAAATTTAATAAAGTAATTAAAATGGCTAGAGGAAAAAGAAAAGTTCCTGATATTAACTCCAGTTCTACGGCAGATATAGCTTTCTTATTGCTTATCTTCTTCTTGATTACTACATCAATGGATACGGACCAAGGTTTAGCAAGACTTTTGCCACCTCCCCCTGATGAAGAGAATCGGGAAACTGATAAAATTAAAGAACGCAATATTTTACAGGTATATCTAAATAAGAATGATGAATTGATGTGCGGTGGTGAATATATTGCTGTTGGAGAATTAAGAGCTAAAGCCAAAGAATTTATAGCTAATTATAATAATGAAGCACATAAGCCGGAGAAAACACAAAAAAATGTGGAATTCTTAGGTACAACTCTTATTAATGATAAGCACGTAATTTCTTTGCAAAATGACCGTGGGTCTTCATATCAGGCGTATATAAGTGTGCAGAACGAATTGGTTGCTGCATACAATGAGTTGAGAGATGAATTAGCTAAAGAAAAATGGCAGAGACCATATGCGGAACTGAATGATAAACAACAGAAAGCTATCCGTGAAGTTTATCCGCAGAGAATTTCTGAAGCAGAACCTAAAAAATACGGAGATAAGAAGTAATGGGAAAATTTAATAAGACTGGTAAACGTGAAATGCCGGCATTGAATACTTCTTCGTTGCCTGACCTTATCTTTACTTTGTTGTTTTTCTTTATGATTGTAACAACAATGCGTGAGGTTACATTGAAGGTTCAGATAAGTCTCCCTGTGGGTACTGAACTAGAGAAATTGGAGAAGAAGTCGCTGGTAACATTCATTTATATAGGTGAACCTTCTGCAGAATATCGTGGAAAAATGGGTACTGAAAGTCGTATTCAGTTGAATGATAGCTATGCTGAAGTAGATCAAATAGGAGATTTTGTCTTCCAGGAACGTTCGAATATGAATGAGAGTGATCGGGGTAAAATGACAGTATCTCTGAAAGTAGATGAAAAAACTAAGATGGGTATTGTTACCGATGTGAAAAATGCTCTTAGAAAAGCTTCTGCTTTGAAAATTAACTATTCTTCAAAGAAAAAAGATAATAAATAGTTGGTTTTGATATATAAAAGATAAAGGGTATCCATTTTGGGGATACCCTTTTCTTTTTGGATTTCTTTGAAGTGAGGTTAATTTTGTACATATGGCTTTATATGCTTTTATAGGTAGATGTTTTATATGAAGATGGGAACTCTCGTTTATTATAAAGGTATGAGAAATTTAGACCTGCCCCAGATGGTATGATTTCCGAGACAGGCTTATCTGTTTTCTGTTCGTTCTTTTAGATTTTAGCATTATAGTTATACTGGCTATTCTTTAACTTTATAAACTTCAGTATAGAGTTTTTGTTTTACTTCTTCAAAGTCTTTTTTTGCATCTAATGCACCATGTACCATAAGATACATTGGAAGATAATTATCTCCAGGTTTATACGGCGGTTGGTAATAATCATTTTCCCATAATGTAAACCCATGGCGTTGATAGAAGTTTATACGCCGTTTAGCCATTTCTTCTACGGGGCGTTCAACTTCTAAAACGATGGGAAGTTTTAGATAGTCACATAAATACTCTAAAGTACGTTTTCCATAACCACCATTACGTAGAGCTGGGTTAGTTGCAAAATGCTCTACATAATAGAAATGCTCAAAATCCCAGTATGTAATGAATCCAATAGCCAGTTCATCATCAAAAATGATGTTATTATGAAAGTTTCCTGTTCGGTCAGTGAATTCACGTAATTCTTCCAATTGCCGGTATTCTTCTGCAGGAAAAGAGTCTATTAGAAGTTCTTCCATAAATTTGTAATGTTGAATGTCCGATGTATTAATCGGTTGAAGTCTGATCATAAAACCTGTTTTTTGAGTTTAACAATATATTGTTTTTTAGTTTGTCTGTATGATATAACAATTAAGGGACATAGAAGTCGATAACTCGGCGAATAGCACGTTGGCAGACAGGACAAAATTCCGAATATTCATTTGTCTTCATCCGGCAATTGAATGCTGGACGATAGATACCTTTGGCAGAATATCCGCCACCTTCATATATTCCAATCGGGTATTTTTCTATTTGAGAAACAGGAGTTGGGATTGGAGCATCAGAAGGGAGCATATCTTTCCATTTCGATGAGAAGTCTACACGTGTAGTAATATTCTGTTCCCATGGCTCTACATTTAAGGGATAGGTATCTGTCATGACATCGTCCTCGTAGAAATATTCGTCAGCCAATCCTCCAAAGCTATGTCCGAATTCATGTACTACAACAGGTTTGAACATCGGATGGTGTGCAGTAGTCAGTGTGTATGAGTTATAAATACCTCCTCCACCATATACATCGGTATTGGCAAGTATGATGATATGTTCATATGGAATACCAGCCAATGCATTGTGAATTGACTTCACCCGACTGGTTGTTAAGTAGCGATCCGAATAGAAAGTATCGAAATGAGACTGCACTGCTGTATGTTTCCATGTATTTTCACGAGGGACACTGACACCGCTATCTATTGAAGGACTGGCTACTGCTACAATATTAAACTTATTTTTTGTTGAACGGAACGGCTCATGTGAAAATAGACTTTCACACGCTTTCTCAGCATCCTGATAGAAGATATCCATTTCTTTATCCGTATATCCTTCAGCGAGAATAGCAACGTCTATACAATCTTTTTCATTTCCACTCTGAAGTAAGTATCGATGTGGAGTAATGTGTGATGTCCCTCTTTTATGAATTAGAATATCGTCAGGATGAACAATGTGTTTGTAACTGGTCGTTACTTCTTTGCGTGGGTTTAATAAAATAATTTCAACTTCTACAGGCTGTTTAGGGTAGGGAAGGAGGAAACTATTCTCGAATCCTTTAGTTGTTTCTTTAGCTTCATCGGTTGATAACCATTCTTGAAATAAAGAAGAAAAAGAGGTTTTATAGATACATTGTTTAGTAGATAGATCTTTTATAGTAATTTGCCCATTACCTTCTAATGGAAGTTCAGACAAATGATGACGGCGACCTGCCCATGTAGGGAGTTCAGATAGTTCATCCAAAACAATGGATTGTTGTTTAATATCTCCGGTAAAGATATAATCTACCCGAAGTGTTTTATCCAGGAAATGATCAGAATAATTCTGTCCATAGCTTCCTGCTGTAATCAGTAAAAAAAGGAGTATGCAGTAAAAAGGTTTCATATAAATGGTATATTTATGTTTTAGACAAAGGTACAAACAATTGATGACTTATCCGATATTTGGAAATAAAAGTAATAATTCATAGTATTTGTTGTCGGAAAATCGCTAACTTTGCATAAAAGATTCACTGATTAAAACAATTTGATTCAATATGGGACATCATCAATTAGATGCTTTAGATGAGCAGATTCTGAAACTGATAGCAGCAAATGCACGTATTCCTTTTTTGGAAGTGGCGAGAGCATGTGATGTTTCTGGTGCAGCGATTCACCAGCGCATCCAAAAATTGACTAACTTAGGAATATTGAAAGGATCTGAATATGTTATTGATCCTGAGAAAGTCGGATACGAGACTTGTGCTTATATTGGTATATATCTGAAGGATCCTGAATCATTTGATTCAGTAACGAAAGCTTTGGAGGCCATTCCGGAAGTAGTAGAGTGTCATTTTACTACTGGCAAATATGATATGTTTATCAAAATTTATGCGAAGAATAATCACCATTTGCTGAGTATTATTCATGATAAATTGCAGCCATTAGGTCTGGCACGTACAGAGACTCTGATTTCCTTCCACGAAGCTATTAAACGGCAAATGCCGATTATGGTAGATGTAGACGAAGAATAATTGGGAACTTCAAATTACTTTCTAACATAATTGACAAAAGCATATGGGCAGAGATGTTTTTCATCCGCAGGATGAACTTCTCTGCTTTTTTCATGCCATATTATTGGCGATACTTCCGGAAAGAACGCATCTGCTTGTGGAGCGACACTGTCTATTTCTGTCAAGCAGAGTTCATCAGCTAAGGGAAGTGCCTGGTGATAAATACTTGCCCCTCCTATGATAAATATATGTTCATTCTCCTGACAACTTTTTAAAGCAGAATCGAGAGATGTAAATACTTCTGCATCCGAACAATGTAAATCCGGATTAGAAGATAATACGACATTTCTTCGATTGGGAAGTGCACCTTTGGGAAGTGATTCAAAGGTTTTTCGTCCCATGATAATCGTATTTCCTGTGGTTAATGCCTTGAAACGTTTCAGATCGTTCGGCAACCAAAATAATAACTTGTTTTCGAAACCGATTGCCATATGGCTGTCTACAGCGGCAATAATAGATATTTTACTCATAATTTATACAGCTACTGCTCCAGCAATATGTGGATGTGGATCATAATTAATTAATTCGAAATCTTCAAACTTAAAATCGAAGATACTCTTCACGTCTGGATTTATTTTCATTTGTGGTAACGGACGTGGATCACGACTTAATTGCAATTTAACCTGTTCCAAATGATTCAGGTAAATATGAGAGTCTCCAAGAGTATGGATAAAATCTCCTGCTTTAAGTCCGGTAACTTGTGCCATCATTTGTAATAATAAAGCATATGATGCAATATTAAAAGGTACTCCGAGGAAGATATCAGCACTGCGTTGATAAAGTTGCAAACTTAAACGTCCATTGGCTACATAAAACTGAAAGAAAGCGTGACAAGGAGGTAGATTCATGTTATTCAGGTCAGCTACGTTCCAGGCACTTACTATGATTCGGCGTGAATCCGGATTGTGTTTGATTGTTTCGACTGCCTCGCTAATTTGGTCGATGAATCCACCATTGTAGTCAGGCCATGAACGCCATTGATATCCGTAAATATGGCCTAAGTCGCCATTTTCGTCTGCCCATTCATTCCAGATACGTACACCATGTTCTTGCAAATATTTCACATTAGTATCACCTTGCAGAAACCAAAGCAATTCATAGATGATTGATTTAAGGTGTAGTTTTTTGGTGGTTAGACATGGAAAACCTTCATCGAGGTTAAAACGCATTTGATGACCAAATACGCTGATTGTTCCTGTGCCAGTACGGTCACTTTTCTCAGAACCTTCAGTCAATACACGGTTGAGTAGATCTAAATATTGTTTCATTGTCCTATGGTTATTGCTATTTGATAGATGTTGCAAAGGTAGTGAAATGAATGAAGAATGAAGAATGAAGAATGGAGAATTTACTGCTCATCATGTGCGCATAGTAATTGTTTATTCTTCATTTTTCTTAGAGGAATGGAGTGAATAGGTTTGCAAACCACCCTACGAATTTTTTCCATGGAGAACGTTTCTTCCAGAACTCAGGCGTTAGTTTAGTACAATGTTCTATGTCATTGTAGAACATATCATTCAATTCTCCTGTAATTTTTTGATCAAAAATGAACGCATTTGTTTCATAATCGTATCTCAGGCTACGGCTGTTTAAATTAGCTGTACCGACTGTACAAAACAGATCGTCTACCATCATGATTTTAGAATGATGAAATCCGCCATTGTACATATACACAGTTGCTCCCCTTTTCATCAATCTATGCAACTTATATAATGCAGCATCGGGGGTGAATGGGATATCAGAGGCAGATGATACCATAATAGTAACATCTACCCCCCGATCAATCGTTCTTTGCAATGCTTTTTTGATGGAAGAAGTTGGAACAAAATAAGGATTGACAATATGCACATTCTTTTGGGCCGAATAAATAGACATGGCATAAGCATGGCTTAACATACGGCTATTTTTCTTCGGAGTACGGTCTACAATGGCAATAACAATATCAGTACTGTCAGTAACTTTCTTATGTTCCGGAAAGTAAGCATCTCCACCGATATTTTGCTTTGTTTCCTTATTCCAGATAGTGAGAAAGATTTCTTGAAGATCGTTTACTGCATCTCCTTCAATACGCATGTGCATATCACGCCAGGTGCCGATTTTAGGAAGTCCATTGATATAGTAATCTGCAATGTTCATTCCTCCAGTGTATGCAACTTTTCCATCGATGACAGCAATTTTCCTATGATCTCGATGTGCAGCATGATTAATATATGGGAAAGTAAACGGATCAAATTTAACGATTTCTATTCCTTGCTCACGAATCTTTTTAAGATGTTTCTTTTTTAGTGGTTTATTGTTTGACCAATTACCAAAAGCATCAAACATAGCTCTCACTTCCACTCCCTCTTTTACTTTATCGGCTAACAGATTAAACAATGCGTTAGCAATGGAATCATTACGGAAGTTGAAGTATTCTAAATGAATATGATGTTTCGCTTCTCGGATGGCTTCAAATAAATCAATAAACTTTTCGTGTCCGCTTTTCAGTAGTTTTACTTTGTTATTATTAGAAATTGGGAGACCTGCTTCTGAAAAAAAACAAAGGACAAGGGAATCACTTGTCAAGTTGACCGAATCCCTATGTTGTATCTTTAGGCTATCGACAATGTCTGCCTGTACATGGAGCAAAGATAAGAACAGAAATAAAATAAATATACGTAGCTTCAAAACTCTTTTTTCTCTTTTAGTTTACAGAGGAACAAAGATAGTATATCTATGTTTTGGGCAACTTGAAGTAAAGGGGATATTTATCATGTTTTAACATATCTCTTACTTTTAAGCATTGTTTGGAAACTTCTTTATGCCAATGAGCAGATTTTCTTCACACCTAAGTACAGCAATACTATAGTTATGATTATAAAAGATTTTTGGTCTATGTTAGCAATTACTTCCTGCATATTTCTCAAAGTTGCTTCCGCCCCACCTAACCATACAAAAAGTGTAGTTCCGATGATTACAATTAGAGCTGTTGGGATACGTGCAAGCCAATCGCTTTGGCTAGGCAAATGATGCATAACACGTTGGCTGAATCCGTTATCAGCTATTTCCTGCTTGTTTTCAGCAAAGAAATCATGCAAAAGTTTATCATTATCTATTTCTTCCATAACCATTTTGTTTTAAAAATACAACTAATTTTTCTTTTCCACGTGACAGATGGCTTTTGACGGTCCCCGTCGTAATTTCCATAATACCTGCTATCTTATCGATACTTACATCCTCCATATAAAATAGGGTAATACAGGTGCGTTCCATTTCTTTGAGTGTTTTGAGTGCCTGATAAATATCCATTTTCTGCCCAATGTTTTCTTGTATGGTATAATGAATAGTGTCTACTTCTCCAGTATCCAGATCAGCCATCTCTTTATGGCTGCGAATATAATCATAAAATACATTATAAGCAATCCGATACAACCATGTAGAGAAACTAGACAGATTTTGGAAAGAAGCAAGATTAGTATATGCTTTGATAAATGTATCTTGTGCCAAATCATCGCTCAAACTACTATCTCCACAAGTTAAGTGCAGGAAAAAACGCCGGATGGACGACTGATATTTTTGCACTAACTGATCAAAGGCCTTGGTGTTTTTTAATACCACAACCTGTGCGACTAATGAGATTTCATTGAGTTGGCTCATTTGTTTTCAGAGTTCTTTTTTTGCTGTTTATATCCGGTAATCCATTGACCAATCCCCATAAACATAACGAGTAGTCCAATAGCTCCGATACTAAATTTACCGGTGAGCGCCCAAAGGAAGATGAATATACCGATTCCGGTAAAAGTATTTCTAATACCTTGTGTCTGCTGGTCAGTTGTCTTTTTTTCTTTGATAAGATTATCTGGTAAAGGTTGTCCTGCTGCTAATGCTTGTTCCGCAAGATGATAACGTGCTTTCCTGTTTTTATAGCGAAAGAAAAAGATAATAAACAATATAAAAACCGGACATGCAAATACGACAATCGTACTAATGATAGAGACTATAATACCTTTTTCAATGACATCATTGAGGACATCATTAAGCTCGAAAGGGAGTGAAATGTTTCCATTCGAATTTTGAATTAGTAAAGTCTGTGTACTGATATTATTCTTCGCAGCATTTAGAGCTGTTGTAGTGCTGTTTATCAAAAAATCTTGTGCATATATTGAAGTACACAAAGATAATACAGCGAAGAGGGCCATGATAAATTGTTTCATATGGTTATTTATTATTTGTTTCTTTATTGGTTAGACGTAGTTAATATCTGAGAAAGTTGCAAAGAGAAGAAATATTTTTGATATTTGCAGGAATTAATAAATGAAAAATGAATTTACCTGTCTCTTTTATCGATTATACACGTGCCTTACTTGGCAATGAAGAATATGAAAAGTTAGCTGTTGCTTTACAACAGGAGCCTCCCGTCAGTATCCGTATAAATAATAGAAAATGGATGATGAGTCATGATGATTATTCATTTAAAAAAGTGCTTTGGGCTTCTGAAGGATATTATCTTGATGAACGTTTGACTTTTACATTTGATCCATTGTTTCATGCAGGATGCTATTATGTGCAAGAGGCATCTTCTATGTTTGTGGAACAGATACTTCGTCAATACGTCAAAGAATCTGTAATCATGTTAGACCTTTGTGCAGCTCCCGGCGGAAAATCCACACATCTTCGGAGTGTACTTCCCGAAGGTAGTTTGTTGGTGGCAAATGAAGTGATTCGGAACCGTTCGCAAATTCTGGCAGAGAATCTGACGAAGTGGGGACATCCGGATGTGGTAGTAACTAATAATGATCCATCCGATTATTTACAGTTACCTTCATTTTTCGATATCATTCTGACTGATGTTCCTTGTTCCGGTGAAGGAATGTTCCGAAAAGATCCGGTGGCTATTGAAGAATGGAGCCCTGAGAATGTCGAAATCTGTTGGCAGCGTCAGCGACGAATTATTTCGGATATTTGGGCTTGTCTGAAACCAGGTGGGATTCTTATATATAGCACATGTACTTATAATACAAAAGAGGACGAAGAAAATGTTTGTTGGATACGAGAAGAATTCGGGGCAGAACTATTATCATTAGATATTCAGGCTGAATGGAATATTACCGGAGATCTTCTAGGAGAAGAAAAATTGCCTGTTTACCATTTTTTACCTCATAAGACGAAAGGCGAAGGATTCTTTTTGGCTGCTTTGCGCAAACCGATGTCAGATGATGAGTCTATTTTTAATCTTGATATTGTTAAGAGTAAAAATCAGAAAAAGAAAGATAAAAGAGGAGGAACTACTTCTGCCTCACCTGTGTCTAGGGAAAATCTGAAAATGGCTGAAAACTGGCTGAGAAAAGATATCTTGGATAAGTATGTTCTAACTACGGAAGATACTACTATTTGTGCATTTTCTCGGCAATATCAGAATGAACTTGCCATTTTGAAGCAGAATCTTCGTGTCATTCAGGCGGGAACTGCTGTTGGAGAAGTGAAAGGTAAAGATTTGATTCCGGCTCATGCGTTGGCAATGAGTACTTCTGTACTTCGTCAAGGAGCTTTTGTTACCGAAGAAGTTACTTATGAGCAAGCTATTGCTTATTTAAGAAAAGAGGCTATTACTTTATCAGTAACAGCCTCTCGTGGTTATATTTTACTTACTTACCGGAATATTCCTTTGGGGTTTGTGAAGAATATTGGTAATCGTGCCAATAATCTATATCCTCAAGAGTGGCGTATCCGTAGCGGATACTTGCCGGAAGAAGTGAAAACACTGTAGTTTCTTGGCAGAATTCTTCTTTCTAGTAAATAGAATTCGTCTATCTCTATTAGGAGGGCTTATCAATCGCATAGAAGCAATTTGTGCCAATACTATGGCACAAACAAAGATATAAAGTAAATGAAAGAATCTGTATACTCTATGTAATCCGCACCTTTTATAAAGTTATTTTGCAGAGGTACTTATTATAATTTGCTTTTATAAATTCGTGCCATAGCCTTCTGATATTGATTTTCTAACTGGAGATAATTCAGATGACTTTGATACAATACTGAAACTTCGACAAAATATTCGATCATACTGATTTGACCTCCGGTTAATGCCTGTTTCAATAGTTCAAGATCTTGTTGTGCCTGGAATGTTTTCTGATATTCTTCCATTGAAGCATGTAGAGATTGAGCCTCCCGATAGAGTTGCGTTAATTCCGATTCCACCTGAAGAGTAGCATTTTGTTTTTGCAAATCAATATTCAATGCTTGAGCTTTGGCTACTTTTACCTTATTTCGGTTTTCAAAAAGTGGAAATGAAAAACCTACTACTACACCATTGAAGGGAGCTCCCGTCTCAGTATTCCGACGATATCCTAATTCCAATTTGGGCAACCATTGCGATTTATTGACCGAAATTTGTTTACGGGCAACCAGACTTTCATTACCGAGTGCCATAAGAGTACGATTAGAAGCCATAACTTCCGATTTGAGAATTTGATAATCAGCGGGAAGAGGTGTTGCTGGGTATATTGTCTCTTCGAAGACCACCGGAACATTACCATTTAGCGCATTTAGTTCCTGTAACCTGTTACGCAGCGTTGTTTCGTTTAATGATGTTTCTGTACGGACGTTCAGTAATTCCAGATTTATCTTGTTCGTTTCAAGTGCATTTGCATCCCCTGTTTGCAAACGTTTGGCGTACATCTTGGATAACTCTTCCGCATTGCGAAGCCGTTCTTCCAGAATTTGTTTTTGTTGGCGTAACATGATGATATCCAAACATATCTCTTTAGCCTGCAATAGCATATTCTGGCGAAAAACATCTGCTTGACTATCGAATGCTCCTGATTTCAGGCGATTCAGTTTATTACGTGTTACGTACAGACTCGGAAAGTCAAAACTTTGTGAGATTACGAGTTCACCAATTGTTTCGCTTTTGTCTTTTGCTCCCCACAGGTGGGCATACGACAGTGTCGGATCGGCTAAGTTATTCTCCGTTTTAGCTTCCAGTTTTTGAGAAGCGATAAGTTGTGCGTTTGCCTGTAAACCTTTATTGTTGGTTTCAATATTACGCAATACCTGATCGATTCCGTTTTGAGCTTGTACTCCGCCTGTTAAGGCAAGGAGTACAGAACTTATGATAATGATTCGTTTCATATTTTTCTTTTCATTAATTCGTTCTATTGATTTCTTAATTTGTTCAATAGGATGATAATAAGTTTTTCTTATTAAGGATCAATTTCCATCCTCTCGTTCAACCGATGGAGTATGAGAATTATCTTTCCGGTGCATCATCAGATAAACAATCGGAACGATGAAACCATTCAAGAAAGTCGAAGTTAATAATCCACCCAAAATTACTTTAGCCATCGGACTTTGAATCTCATTACCCGGAAGATCGCCTCCCAGGGCCAGTGGAATCAAAGCTAAAGCTGAAGATAATGCTGTCATCAAAATAGGATTCAAACGATCGAGTGAACCTCGAATTACACTTTCGTATACTCCCAGGCCTTCTTCTTTTTGTAGATGGTTGTAGTGACTGATGAGCAGCATACCATTACGTGTAGCTATACCGAATAGTGAAATGAACCCAATAATGGCAGGAATACTAACTTCACCTGTAGTGATAATCAGTGCAAATACGCCACCGATCAATGCAAGCGGCAAGTTTAGTAAGATGACTCCGGATTCTTTGACACTGCGGAACTCATGATAAAGTAACAGGAAAATTACGACAATACTAATGAAAGAAGTCAATGCCAGCGTCCGGCTTGCAGCTTGTTCACTTTCAAACTGACCACCATATTCGATGTGGTATCCTTCGGGTAGTTGAATGGAAGTATCAATCTGTTTCTGGATATCATTAACCACACTGCGAAGATCACGATCGGCGACATTGGCAGAAATCACTATTTTACGTTTTACATTTTCACGGTTGATGGTGTTTGGCCCCATAGCAGATACCACTTCAGCCACATAACTTAAAGGAACTTTCCGCCCATCACTTGTATCTACCATCAGATTACGTATTTTTTCCATCTCGTCACGAGCATTATCTTTCACTTTTACGATAAGGTCGAAACTCTTTCCCTGTTCGTATACCTGAGAGATCACTTTTCCGGCGAGTGCTACATTTACGTATTCTGAAAATTCGGGTAATGTGATACCGTATTTGGCTAATACCTCCCGTTTGGGCTGAATCTTCAACTGTGGACGTTCTATTTGTTGTTCTACATTGAGGTCGGCAATACCAGGAATATCGCTGATTGCATTTTTTATCTGATTACCGAGTGAGAACATTTTATTTAGATCGTCGCCAAATAACTTAATGGCAATATTGGCCTTAGTACCTGATAACATTGCATCAATACGGTGACTAATCGGTTGTCCGATTTCGATATTCGCACCAGTCAAAGTATTTAATTTCTCACGTACTTCAGCTACCATTTCACTTCGCGGACGATCTTTCAATTCAAATGGTGCTTCGATTTCTGATACGTTCACGCCAAGTGCATGTTCGTCCAATTCAGCACGTCCCGTTTTGCGGGCAACCGTTTGAATTTCCGGTATGCTTAACAACAATTCTTCGGCACGATGTCCCATTTTGTCACTTTCCTCCAGTGAAATGCCAGGTAAAGAACTGATGTTGATTGTAAATGAACCTTCGTTGAAAGAAGGGAGGAAACTACGTCCCAGTGTGAAGAACATTCCCAGGGCGACCAGGAAGAGAGCAATTGTACTTCCTAATGTGATCCGCTTGTGCTTTAGCACCCATGTTAATGCTTTTTCATAAACACCTTTCATCCAGCGGGCTACAAAAGATTCTTTCAGTTCCTTATTTGTCTTTTTGCTTCCTAAGAGATACGAGCAAAGTACCGGAGTCAGTGTCAAGGCCACCACAGTAGAAGCAAATAATGCCACAATGAAAGCGATTCCCAGTGGAACCAACATACGACCTTCCATTCCACTAAGGAAGAATAACGGAACGAAACTTACTACAATAATAAGAGTTGAGTTCAGAATAGGCATACGTACTTCTTTGGAAGCATTAAATACCACTTCAAGAGTACTAAGCCGTTCCGCTTCTGATTTTTGCCGATTTTCTCGCAGACGTTTGTAAACGTTTTCCACATCGACAATGGCATCGTCTACCAGTGAACCGATTGCAATAGCCATACCTCCCAAACTCATTGTATTAATTGTCATCCCCATATAATGTAACGTCAGGATAGAAACGAGGAGAGAGAGTGGTAGTGTTACTAATGAAATAACAGTTGTACGTACATTTGCCAGGAATAGGAACAATACAATGACAACAAAAATACCTCCTTCAAAAAGCGATTTCTTCACGTTTCCGATTGAACTTTCGATGAACCGGCTTTGACGGAAAATATCTGTCGATACCTTCACATCAGGAGGTAGGTTCTTCTGTAAGTCCTTCAGCGATGTTTCCAATTTGTCTGTTAGCTCCAATGTACTGGTGGCAGGCTGTTTAGTTACAGTCATTAGTACAGCTGGTTTACCACGTTCCGAAGCTGTTCCTAATTTCGGAGCTTTCGGACCAATAACTACATCAGCAATATTCTCTAAAGTAACAGGGAAACCATTTACTGTTTTTACTACTGCTTTTCCCAACTGTTCTGTTTGGGTTGTTGAAAGTACTCCACGTACGATATATTCATTACCGAATTCATAAAGTACTCCACCATTAGCGTTCAGGTTCATATCCTGAGTTACGGTCATTACTTCGCCCATGGAGATTCCATAGTGCCGCATCCGTTCAGGATCAAGTTGTATTTGATATTCTTTGATGTCTCCACCCAATACGGCTACCTGTGCCACACCTCCTGTAGACAAAAGTCTTGGACGAATTGTCCAATCGGCAATTGTACGTAAATCGAGCATGGAAGTTGAATCGGCAGTCAGACCGACAATCAACATTTCTCCTAAGATGGAAGATTGTGGACCAAGAGTCGGTTTACCAACATTGACCGGAAGAGATTCGCTGACTACTGCCAATTTTTCACTTACAATCTGACGTGCCAGATAAATGTCTGTTCCCCAGTCAAATTCTACCCAGACTACTGAGAAACCATTAGTAGAAGATGAGCGTACGCGACGTACACCGGTAGCTCCATTTACAGCTGTTTCAACAGGGAAAGTAACGAGTTGTTCCACTTCCTCGGCTGCCATACCATTGGCTTCGGTCATGATGACTACCGTTGGGGCATTAAGGTCGGGGAATACGTCTACTTCCGTATTCATGGCGGTATATGTTCCTGCAATGAGCAGAAGGATAGCCGCGCAGAGCACAACCAGACGATTATGCAGGGAGTAATGTATTATTTTATTTAGCATATTATATAAGCCTCACCTTACTCTTTTTTATATAGGAGGGAAAGGATGATTTTATTAATTATTGATTATGATTTAATCTCTCATTGATTGGTAGAATCAAATACAATTACTCTTAATGCTCGTGACTATGAGCTGGTATTGCATTGCTTGCACTTGCCAGGCGTACTTGATAAGCTCCTTCGGTAACTACACGATCGCCCGCTTTCAATCCGGTCAGGATTTGTACACTTTTGCCATTATCGGCTCCTAGGGTAACTTCCTGTTTCTTATAGCCTTCTTCGTCCAATTGCCGATAAACAAAGAATATTCCTTGTTCTTCAGTTAGTGCCGTACGAGGGACAGAAATAACATTTCCATTGGAGAAGAAAGTAAGAACACCTCAATAAATGCTCCTGGAATGATATCTCCTTTGTTGTCAAATTCGAAAGTAACGGGCACATAGTATGAATTGTCTCCTGAAGCTTTGCCAAAAGAAAGAAGTTTTCCACCTAACTGTTGTAACTCATATACCTGATTATTATAAGGAGTCTGAAAATTGGCAGAAGTGATCGTACGTAAATATGGATAATACTTTTCTGAAACTTCTGCACGAAGGAAGAGGCGACGGTTCTGCGTTACACTAACCAAAGGCTGTCCGATCGTTACATAATCACCTTCTTTTACTAAAATACTTTTCACATATCCCGAAATGGGGGAAGGTATATTCTGACCACCAGCTGAATGGTTTTTAGCTAATGCTTCGTAACTGATACGGGCATTTTCGTAGTG
>NZ_BHWB01000005.1 GCF_003865075.1 Bacteroides faecalis
ACATGATACTATCTCTCTCTTACAGGTGCTTCTTTATTAATCGTTGTATAGCTATTCTGGTTTCTAAACTGGAAATTAGAATTGTTACGGAAGATCCAAATACGATTCTTAAAAGGATTATTAAGAGAAAAAGATCCTGAAACACGCCAATTTCCATTCATATTGACGGGGGTTGTAGTCCGTACTCCTGTTTCATCGTCATAAGTCACCTGATTGGTTACACTATTCATTGTATTTTCTGCCAAAAGAACAGCAGCCATATTGCGACGGGTTTCGTATTATAGGAATTAAAACTCATCGTAAGCGTGTTTGTGTAAGAAGGCTTTAACGATGGATTTCCAACACGTATATATAAAGGGTTTGTCTGATCGACTACCGGTTGAAGATCACGAACACTAGGCTGACGACTTTTTCCTCTATATACAATCTGCAAACGAGTACGCTTAGAGAACTTATAGCGGAAATTAACAGTAGGAGAGAAATTGATGACTGATCTTTCCAACTGATTCTCCGGAGCATCCTTCAAAATAGAATGACTGGCTGACTTCTGTGGCTCTACATCTGCTCCAACATTATAATCGTACCTCTTACGATTGGTACGTACGGAGAGATTTAACAAATGATTACTATATTGATTCTCAAAACAGTTACTCGCATCCTCATCATAATCGGGAGTGAAATCTTCTAATTCCTTATCCCAGTTGTAGACAAAACGATCAGAATTGTTCACCTTATATTGATAACTATAACGGAATTGAAGAAAATGCAGCCACAGCAACGGTTCCACATAAACCATCTGTAATCGATAATTATATCCGTCTGCCTCATCTTCTATCTTTTGATTCTGAATCTTTTTTGTATTATTTTTAAATATCGTGTAGTAGAGAGATTTCTTCTACCAGTAGATGAAGCATTGGTTCCATAATCTATCTTTAAAGCAATATTTCTTCCCTGACGACTGAGTTTACGGCTAAGCTGCAACATCATTGCCACATTATAACGGGAACTGTTGGTGCTTCCGGATGATTCTTTTTTATTCAATAAGACATCATTTCCCCATCCTTCCTGAGTACCTACATTCTCTCTGTTGTTCTTGGCGAAATTGTATTGTGGACGAAAGATCAAAGTGGTAACTGTATCTATCTTCCATTCCATATAAGCATTGGCAACCAAGTTATGATTTTTCGTATAGGAGCTATTCGTACCATTTGTAATTGATTTATCTTGGCGAAGAAAATTATCTATAGTCGTCCGACTATCCTCTGAGCGGTCCGTTCCCATATATTGGATATTTGATCGAAGCTCGACATTCTTCCAGTTATAAGTAGTATTGACTCCTAATGAACGGGAAGTGGTCAAACCATTCTTACCACGAACATTACCACTAGAACTGGATGATTCTTTCTGAAGTTCCGAAAAACCTTGATTATTCGTATTATTTAAATTTCCGATAATGGTCAGTTGAGAATTATCACGAAAACGGTTTAGTGTGTTAGCCACCTCATAGCGATCCTTACTCCCCACTCCTGCCATGAAGTTTTCTCTCCAACCTTGTTTCATATTCTTCTTCACAGAGAGATCGAGAATCATTTCTTCCTCACCATCATCTATTCCAGTCAAACGTGCTAAGTCAGACTTCTGCTCATAGGCTTTCAGCTTCTCTATCATTTCAACAGGCAGATTTTTGAGTGCAGCTTGCGGATCATCGAAAAAGAATTCTTTACCATCTACCAGAAACTTCTTCACCTCTTTTCCATTAATCAGCACCTTACCATCCTCGTCTATCTCCGCACCTGGTAGTTGTTTCACCAGTTCTTCCAACATCGATCCTTCAGGAGTGCGATAGGCAGACGCGTTAAAGACAGTTGTATCACCCTCGGTTATAGCCATAGGTGCTTGTCCGACAATCACAGCTTCCCCCAACATAAACCCTTCGGGATACAAATGAATATCCCCTAAATTGGAAACTGAAATTTTAGAAGAAATAGGGATAGTACGATAAATGGTTTTATATCCTACAAAAGAAACGTGTAGAAACAGAGAATCTACCTTCTCTTTTGAATCATTTGTAGTTTTGTGTTCGAAAGGAGTCAGTTTAAATATTCCTTTATCATCAGTAGCACCACCTACCAGCATCGTACTATCCGAAAATGACAACAACCGGACCGTAGCAAACGATACCGGTTGTTGTGTTTCTGTATCAACCACTCGTCCGGCAAAACTCTCCCTACCGGACTGAGCATGAACATCCACGCTATTCAGTAATATCACATAAATAGTAATCAAACAAAACTGAAAAGAATAGATATGTCTGCCTATGCTCACCTTGTGTTGATCTAGTAGAAGTAATTTATAATAAACCTAATAACCTATTTCTGTAAATGACGTTGAACATGCTGTTTTTGTTGCTTCTGACGATTTCCTTGACCGGTTTTTTGTCCCGATTTCTGCCCTTTTCTACGATCAAATTCTTTTTTGAATTTACTTGCATTACTCTTTTCCTGCTGATATATTTTCAATATCTGCTTCTGAGAAAGTATTTTGCTAAATTCATTGTAATATTTCTCGCGGATATCTAGCATCTTACGACTCTGCGTAAATTGGTCTTTCAACATTTTTGCAATATCTGCATCAGTCATTGCAGGCTTCGGAGTTTTATTAGCCTCAGCATCTTGAGTTGCATCTTTCTTCACTCTAGGTTTAATGTTCATCATGCGACATTCACGCAGTTCTTTCACATATTTCTGATATATAGGAGTAAATTTTGCAGCTGTGGCATCATCCAGCATCAGTGCTCTTACCATTTGGTTGGTCTGTATCTGTATCATTTGTTCAGGCGTAGGACGTTGTTTCTTCTCTTGGTTGTCTTTATTCTGCGCAGAGAGAGAAAGTTGACTTCCTATTAACAGCATAGCTAATACTACATACATAAATTTTTTCATAATTCTAACTTTTTAATTGATTCACTTACTTAATTTAAAAATATATCATTCTCAGAGAAGCTGACGAGCTCTTCCAACTCCTCATCTGAAAGATTCTTAATCCAGTTATCTACCGGATCGATAGAAAGAGTTACATTATCAATAGCTAATACATTTGTATCTGACAATGGAGAATCCACAGGAAGGAATGATGGAACAAACAACAATCCTGCCAACACAGCTGCTGCAGCAAATGTTGTAGCTACAACCATTTGCAAGCGACGTCTTTTCCGACGTCGTACAATGCCGGTTTGTTTCATGACTTTCTGCTGAACTTCCTCAAAGAAATTATCAGAAGTATGATATGGAGTCTGCTTACCAATATTGTCAAAGTCAAAATCTTTATCCATGATATCATCTATTTATTATATATTCCTTTATTTTATCTTTTGCATAGTGATAATTCACCTTGAGTGTTTCCACCTTACTACCTAGAATGCGTGCAATTTCTTCATATTCCAATTCGTCATAATAACGTAAGTTGAAAACAAGCCGTTGCTTTTCCGGTAAACTTAAGATGGCCTCCTGAAACTTTACTGCCAATTCATTTTCATAATCTACATAATCAGAGGCTTTCAATTTACCAATCAGTTCTTCTTGTATTTCTTCCGCTGAAATCACTCCTTCCTTGCGAGCATTAAGAAAACGAAGACATTCATTGGTAGCAATCTTGTAAATCCATGTACTCAATGAGCTTTCATTACGAAAGTGATCCAAGTAACGGAATACTCTTATAAAGACTTCCTGTAGTATATCCTCAGCATCTTCATGAGATACTACTATCCGTCGGATATAATAATATATCGGTTCCTGAAAGTTATCCATTAGCAACTTGAATCCTTTATCGCGATTGGAGGCACAAGCTTCCCGGATCTTATTTTCGTTTATCATCTGTTCATCTGGGCTTTGTTAGATTAGAACGAAGAAAGAAGCCGAAGTTAAATCTGAAAGAAAGTCTTTTGTATTTATTAACTTATAGAGCCTTATTATAAAGCTCCCCATCGTTTCTGATGAACACCATGGGGACATAAATATGAAGAGAAAGTTGTAATTATCTTCTAATACAATATCTATCTAAGAAAGTGGACATTAACTTATAAATGATAATTATCTGTCAAAATATTCATCAAATAGACTATTATTTAGTGTCAACTCAGTAACTCCAATATAAAATTACCAAAACTTATTATATTCCTGACTATATTCAAATCCTACAGCCTTTAATGCATTAACAAGTTCAGTCTTATCCACTTGCATATCTTCACAAAGTTCATCAAGTGAAGAATAACAATCACGTAGTTTCATATTAATGACACTAAACAACATCATCGGGTCTTTAGGCAATTCCATCTTTATCTATTCTTTAAAATTTGGTACAAAAATACTACATAGTTACCAAATAGCCTAACTGTTTGACAAAAAAAGATTTATGCATGTCATTCCTTTATTAAAATACAATGATATTACATATAACTATTAATTTTGCTTTTATATATATTTCTCATAAAAATTGTTTCTACATTTGTAACCATTATGATGAAGTACATATTTTGTATGTTATTAGGTATCTTTCTAATATCTGTACTCCATTCCGTCTTTAATAAAGAACTGCAAGAGTTCCAAACGGAAATGGGAAGTATGGACACATCTTTATCATACAATCAATCCAATCATCAGATATCAGAATCTACCACTCATCAGGATTGCAACGCGAATCACTCTTCATGCAAAAAAGAGTTCAATAAGAACTACAGTTACAACATTAACAAAGGTCTGCCAGGAAGTTCATTGTCATACCGAGGGCTCTCCTCTCCTAAAATACTGAGATTTAATGCCTCCACTTTAGCAATTCTGACTTTAAGTAGTTTGATTGCTCAACAACCCAAAGACAATAACAAAAAGCTTTTTCTTTATACAAACATTACCAAACAAACATATAGATATTATATCTATACTCTAGGGCGTATACTCATTTAACCATTCTTTTACCTCTTTTTCTGGACAAATTATGTCCGTATTATACCCCATCATTTCCTTTTTTACAAAAAATCAACTATAAAAGAATGGAATTTATACTAGATTTTATCCTTCATATAGACCAATATATGATTGACATAGTGAGGGATTACCACACTTGGGCTTATACCATCTTATTCATTATCATCTTCTGTGAAACAGGATTGGTAGTCACCCCCTTCCTACCTGGAGACTCATTATTATTTGTAGCTGGAGCTATATCCGCACTACCCAATATGCCTATCGAAATACATTTACTCGTCATTATTCTATTTATTGCAGCTGTATTGGGTGACTCATGCAACTATATGATAGGACATTATTTCGGACGAAAACTTTTTAATAATCCCAATTCCAGAATATTCAAACAAAGTCATTTGGACAAAACACATGAATTTTATAAAAAGTATGGTGGCAAAACGATCATTTTAGCCAGGTTTATTCCTATTGTTCGCACTTTTGCCCCTTTCGTAGCCGGAATGGGAAAAATGCATTATTACTATTTCATGTTATATAATCTGATTGGAGGAGCTATCTGGGTAGCACTTTTTTGCTATGCCGGTTATTTCTTCGGTGACCTGCCATTTGTACAGGAGAATTTAAAATTACTGATCGTCGCTATTATTTTTATCTCTATTTTACCAGCTTTGATAGAAATAATACGAGCTAAATTAAAATCAAAGAAATAGAAAATGCAGGTATTTCACCCTATTTATTTAAGCTAACATATAACAATATTATAAATTAATATCTTTACACGTATGAAAAATTCCTTTTTTAGTCGTTTTACTCCCCAGGAGCCCAAATTTTTCCCTCTATTAAAACAGCTATCTGAAGTTTTAGCATCTTCTGCAGCTATTCTAGTAGAGAGTCTACAACACGATCTGCCAGACGAACGAGCAAATTACTATAAGAAAATAAAAGACCTTGAACGAGAAGGAGATAGATTGACACATTTGGTTCTTGACGAACTTAGCACTACATTCATCACTCCCTTTGACCGTGAAGATATTCACGATTTAGCTTCCAGCATGGATGATGTTATCGACGGAATAAATAGTTGTGCCAAACGTATTGCTATCTACAATCCTCATCCCATTTCAAATAGTGGAAAAGAACTAAGCAAACTCATTCAAGATGAAGCTTTCTATATCTGTAAAGCAATGGATGAACTGGAAACATTCCGCAAAGCACCCAAAGCACTTCGCGAATACTGTACCAAATTGCATGATATAGAGAATCAAGCAGATGATGTTTATGAATTTTTCATCAAAAAGCTATTCGAAGAAGAAAAAGACTGCATCGAACTCATTAAAATCAAGGAAATTATGCATGAACTTGAAAGAACGACTGATGCCGCCGAACATGTTGGCAAAATCTTAAAAAGCCTAATTGTAAAGTACGCATAAAACAGAGCGAAACACATGGAATTATTAGTAATTATCATTATATTGGCTTTGATATTTGATTATATCAACGGCTTTCATGATGCGGCAAATTCAATAGCTACTATTGTATCAACCCGGGTGCTTACCCCTTTTCAGGCCGTTCTATGGGCAGCATTCTTTAACTTCGTAGCTTTTTTCATCGCTAAATACATAATTGGTGGATTTGGTATTGCAAATACTGTATCCAAAACAGTTGTTGAACAATATATCACTTTACCAATTATTTTAGCAGGAGTAATTGCTGCAATTGTCTGGAACTTAATAACTTGGTGGAAAGGTATTCCTTCTTCCTCTTCACACACTCTTATCGGTGGATTTGCAGGTTCAGCTATTATGGCACATGGATTTGAAGCTATACAACTTAATATCATTCTTAAAATTGCAGCTTTCATTTTCCTTGCACCTCTTATTGGTATGGTTATCGCTTTTGGATTTACATTATTGGTACTTTATATTTGTCGCCGGGCGCATCCACATACTGCCGAAGTCTGGTTCAAAAGATTACAGCTCGTATCTTCTGCTCTATTCAGCGTCGGTCATGGTTTGAATGACTCACAAAAAGTAATGGGTATCATTGCGGCTGCAATGATTGCTGCTCATTCAATGGGAATAGGTATGGGAATAAATAGTATCAATGATTTACCAGATTGGGTAGCATTTTCTTGTTTTACTGCAATTTCATTAGGTACAATGTCCGGAGGATGGAAAATTGTAAAAACAATGGGTACAAAGATTACTAAAGTAACTCCATTAGAAGGAGTTATTGCAGAAACAGCCGGTGCTTTTACTCTTTATATTACCGAAATGCTCAAAATACCTGTCAGTACCACCCATACTATTACAGGAGCCATTATTGGAGTTGGAGCAACTAAACGTTTATCAGCTGTACGTTGGGGAGTTACAAAAAGTTTAATGATTGCATGGGTTCTGACAATCCCTGTTAGTGGACTTTTAGCTGCTGGAATCTACTTTGTTATTTCTTTATTTTAAGAATTGAAGATTGATTGGTATCTCCTTTACCACTCAAAAAATAATTCTATTCACTTCATTCATTTTCTAAAAACAGGCTGTACTCAATTTTTGTGCAGCCTATTCTTTGTTTTCTCTTTTTATAAATACCAATCAAAATATACATATCTATAAAATATCTTCAAAAATAGAAGATTCATATCTTATTCTCCCAGATTTATGGTATATTGCAACTTTCATCAACCTAAAATAAATGATTATGGGATATTCACATTATGGAAAACAAGCAGAAGTATGGAAGCACCTGCCCTTGTGTGATATAATTGCACAAGAACAACCGACCACATATATAGAAACTAACTCTGCATCTGCCAATTATACTTTAACTCATACACCCGAACAACAATATGGAATCTACCATTTCATAGAAAAAGGAAAAGAAAATCCCGTTAATAACAGTATTTATTTCCGATTAGAAAACGAAGCTATGCAGATGAATCAATATATAGGCTCTCCAGGACTAGCTATGTCAATTTTAAAAGATACTTGTCAATATATCTTTTTTGATTTGGACACGGAAGCTTTACAGAACATTGAAGAATTTGGTAGAAAACAAACTCTTACCAAACAGATTATATTGCATAATATTGATTCCTTAACAGGAATGATGAAGTTACTACCTGAGCTATCTCCTAATGCGTTTATACATATCGACCCATATGTTATCAACGAACCAGGAAGTAATGGACTTACTTATCTTGATATATTTATTGAGGCTACTAAACTCGATTTAAAATGTTTATTATGGTATGGCTACCAAACTCACAATGAAAAAAGAGAACTTGAAGAGCTCATTAGAAGTAGTTGCAAATTAGAAAATAAACATTCTATTTCTTGCCATGAATTAACTCTAAAAATAATTGAGCCAGATACTCAACCCTGCACTCCAGGAGTATTGGGAAGTGGATTGCTAGCAAGCAATATTTCATCTATATCCAACACACAAATAGGTAAGTATTGTGATTTGCTAATAGATTTATATAAAGGTTCATCATACAGAGGATATAACGGGGATTTATATAAAGACATTATATTATGAATGATATTTATCCTATAACTTTCTGTGGAAACAAAAAACAACGCTACAAATAGACATCAGATACGGAATTTATTTACCTGCAAGTTAATTTTTTAGGGGGGGATTTTATTGGATGATTCAAGAATACCATAGTGTGTAACTACCGTTACGAGAGTGGTAGTTCATTTCGTTGAGATGAAGAGGAGGGCTTATTGTTTTTTTGTAAAAAGATAGGCTGTATTGATACAACAGTCAAGGTAATTTCGTACATTTGCATGATTTCTTCAAGAAGAAACCATTCTTAAAAGGAAAGTTCAAATATATGTTTGCAATACGCTTGAAACAATTACGAGAAGATGCAAGTTTGCCACAGAGAAAACTTGCAGCGATATTAGACATAGATACAGCAACATACAGCAAAATTGAAAATGGCCTATTCACATTAAAAAAAGAACATATCTCAGTTCTTGAAAAATTCTATGGACTTGAAAAAGACTCTTTGGCAAAATTATGGTTGGCCGATAAGGTCTATAACGTAATTAAAGATGAACCAGCTGCGAAAGATGCTCTTAATGAAGTAAAAAAAATATTGTAATCATGCCATCATTCACATATACTCCTATAATTGCAGAGGCACATACGCCACCATATAAAATCCATAAGTATTTTGCACGTCGTCCTCATAACGTATTTAACCAGCTTGTTGAAAATTTCACTTCACCAGGGGAAGTTATACTTGATCCTTTTTGTGGTGGAGGTGTTACCATTTATGAAGCGGTCATTCAAAAAAGACGCGTCATTGGATGTGATCTTAATCCTCTATCGATATTTATCGTAAGAAATATGATAAAAAAATCTGAGGAAATTTCAGATCTAAAAGACTGCTTTAGGGAATTACGCAGTTATCTTGAATCTCTTACCAAAGACTATATGTTCTTTGAATTGGACAAACAGAGATACGACTTGTCTTGGGCAGAAATGGCTTTGACAATTAAATGCCCTAAGTGTGGAAGACCATCAACACTCACAAATGACTTAAAAATCAAAAATGGCAAATACCATTGTTTAAATAAGTATTGCGAGCTAAACAAAGAAGGTGAAATTGATATTGCGTTATGTGAAAGAACTGAACCGCAGTACATATTCCTGGTAAGTGCAGCAAACAAGAAACGAATTATCAAACTTTACAAAGAGGATGATAGAATTCGTTTTAAGGCACATATGATCTTTTTAAAAAAAGAAATAATTGCTAATAATATAAATATACCTCGTGACCTAATTCCTATGGACTGGGATCGTCAATTTGAAGATGGTCTTGCCAAAAAAGGTATCTTATATTTCCAAGATTTCTTTACCAAAAGGAACTTAATGATATTGTTGCTCTTAAAGAATAAAATCAATTCTTTTAAAAATAAACTTGGAACAGAAAAGTACGAACTTGTCAGAATAATGTTCAGTAATATCCTGAAAGATTGTAACATCATGTCATTTACAAATGCAGGATGGCAAAGCGGATCTCCAACAACGTGGAGTAAGCACGCTTATTGGATTCCTAATCAATTTTGCGAAGTTTCAATCATACCTGCATTTGATAAGTCTGTTGCAAGAGTATTGGCCTCAATTAATTACAATAATAGTATTGATTATACACCAGTTAAAACAACATCAATAGACGATTTATTGAATAATAAAGCTAATGTCTTACTCTATAATGCACCTGTTGGCCATACAGATATACCAGAAAACAGTGTAGATGCCATTATTACGGATCCTCCATATGGTAGCAATGTGCAATATTTAGAATTGTCGCATTTCTGGTATCCTTGGAACCAAGATCTATACGATCGTTATCCTATTTTTGAAATCGAAGCGGTCGCCAATAGAAAAAAGGGATTCAATGGTGCAAAGAGCCAATATGATTATGAAGACAATTTGCATGAAGTTTTTAAGAACGCATACCGAGTTCTTAAGCCTATGAGGTATTTGTCTTTAACATTTAACAACAAAGATATTTGCTCTTGGTTGGCATTATTGTTCTCTATACTCAAAGCAGGATTTACATATGATAATATGTACTTTCAGGATGGGGTTAAGAATTATCGCCAAACTGCACATACGAAAGCAAAAGGCTCGCCTTATGGAGATTTTATTTACACATTCAAAAAGGTTGCTAATAATCCTGTGAAGGTATATGAGAATGAAGAAGATTTTATTCATGACATTGATAATATTTTTCTTCAAAAAATTGATTGCAATAATAAGAACAGGAACGAGGTTATATTGCAGATGTTTGTTGACGCAATACCTTTGATTGATGCGTTCGCAAAGACATATCTGCGAGCAAACGGCACTCATCATCTTTACACTCATTTCAACAAAAAATATTTAGCAAAATTATACGATTCTGAAAATGAGGACGAGTGAATCTAAAGCCATAACTAATCAAGTGTTATTTGAAGCGAAGCTTCCTGATTATCAAGAAATCATCGAACGCCTTGCATCAAAATATCGCGTTGTTGATGGAAGTTTCTATGAAGGTCTTGTGAACTTCAAGACCAACATGATAGCTCCAAAACACAAGTGGTATGATTATAAGCAAGGCTATTCTGAATTGCTTGTAAAACATATCATAGAAGAGGAAAAGCCATCAAAAGAACATTATGTCTTGGATCCTTTCTGCGGTGTTGGTACAACTAATCTAACATCGATTAATTTAGGGTATAAAACTGTTGGATTTGATATAAATCCAATGGCCATATTAGCAACTAAAGCCAAAATTCATCACTATTCTCCAAATGAAATTTCATTGATTAAAGAGTATATAGAAAACTTCATACTACCTGATACAAGAGTAGAGATTGAAGTGGGTCGCGTCATTCAAACTTCTTTTATGGAAGATGTTCTTGAAATCTTACTTAAAATTCGATTCTTTGTAGATAGCATAGATAATAACCCTGTTCAGGATTTCTTTAGGCTTGCTTTGATTTCTATTATAGACAAATGCTCCCTAAAAGTAAAAGATGGCAATGGCTTGAAATTCAAGAAGAATTATAAGGCTGTACCTGATTTGGTTCAGTGCTATTTAGATAAGGCTGCAGAAATGTTATCTGATATTCAGTTGTCAAACAGTGACAATGAGAGCAAGATAATTTTCGGTTCCATGATAACTGAGGACGCTTTCAAACAGGTAGAGAATATTCCTGTGGGGTTGTGTGTGTTCTCACCTCCATATGCTAACTGTTTTGATTATTGTGAGGTTTATAAGCTTGAATTTTGGATTGGTGGGTTTGTTCAATCATATGACGATTTTGAACGATTTAGATCAATGGCGTTGCGTTCGCACGTAAACTCAAAATTCAGTCATGATTTTACGAACAGCAACAAGGATGTTGATACTGTAGCGTCACTTATATCTTCATTCAACATTTGGAATAAAAATATACCAGATATGATTAGAGGGTATTTTGATGACATGGAGTTGATGATAAAAAACTTGTCCAAAATCCTTGTTGATAAAGCTAAATGTTATATTGTAGTTGCAAACTCTGGATATAAGGGCATATTGGTTCCAACCGATTTGCTTCTTGCAGACATTGCAGAAAAATATGGTTATGAAGTTTGTAATATCTACCACGCACGCAAAATACGTTCTTCTTCTCAACAAATGCATATTCTGAACTCAGAATTTGACAATTTAATGAGAGAATCAGTAATTGAACTTCAAATTTCCAAATAATTATGATATACTCCAGTACTTTAAAAAAACACTATCAAGACTGGCTTTCGTTAGAAAAGGCCATCGAAGCATTGCCTACAGCGAAAGCGAGAGGTAACGTATTTGAGGAGTTTACATTTGCATATTTTACGATAAAGGCGCAGATGTATCAAGTTGCAGAAATTTATACTTCTGCAGACATTCCTGACAAATATAGAAAAAGTTTGAAACTTGGCAACAAACAACACCAAGACAGTGGTGTTGATGGCCTGATTATTACAAAAGAGGGTAAATCAATAGCCTATCAATGTAAGTTTCGTTCCGGACGAGTAAAACCAACCTATGAAGAGCTTACAAAATTCTGGTCAGATGGACGTTATTGCGACTTCTGCTGCACTGTTGTCAATTCTTATTCTGTGAGTAATCTTTCTGACAAACATAAAGAGAACCTTCAAGTTTTGGCAAAAGACTTTGACACGCTGGACAAAACCTTTTTCGATCTTCTTTTTGATCTTGTAAACAACGAGAATATTAAGAAGAACAAGGTTTTCCATACCCCCATACTTATCAGGAACGCATCATTAATGAGGTTATTGAAGGTTTTTCAGTAGAAGATCGAGGTAAGATTATTGCGGCCTGCGGTACCGGTAAAACGCTTACTTCATTATGGATTGTTGAAACAATGAAAGCTGAGACTGTTTTGTTCTTAGCTCCGAGTATATCCCTTGTAAAACAGACACTTGAATCTTGGGCCGATCAGGCGAAAATTCCATTTACTTATTTGTGTGTTTGTAGTGACAATACTGTTTCTTCAAATATTAATGACGACGAAGCTGATATTAGCGTATCACAATTAGGCGTTCCTGTTACAACCGACATTAATGAAATCGCCAACTTTTTGGACAATACAAAAGGAAAGGTTCGTTACATCTTTTCAACATATCAATCTACAGATAAGATTTCAGAGGCTCAGAAGATAGCCAAAGATACTTTTGATTTGATTATTTGCGATGAAGCTCATCGTACAGCTGGTTTACGCTCAAATTTTTCTTTGGCACTTGAAGACCAATTCATTCGTTCAAAGAAAAGACTTTTCATGACTGCAACAGAAAGAATGGTTAGGCCGTTGCTTAAACGAAATGCTGAAGAAAGCGGAAAAGTGATTTTCTCAATGGATGATGAGAATACCTATGGCCCACTTCTTTCAAAATACAACTTTGGCAAAGCTATTCTTGACAAGACAATCTCTGATTACAAAATAATCGTGGCTGGTGTAAAAGAAAGCGAGGTTTATAATTATATCGCGGAAAATAAGCACCTTAAAGTAGAGGATCTTGACGAGAATTCAAAAACACAATCCGCAGAAATACTATATTCAAAGATTCTTTTGGCTAAAGCAATGAGAGAGTTTTCTATCAAAAAAACAATCTCATTCCATTCTTCTATTCAAAGAGCAAAAAATTTCGTTTCAGAAAACGGAGAAGAAATTTCTTTATCAAGCGTCATTAGAGAATTCAATCAGAATATTGAATCGTCAAATCTTTATATTGACAACATAAATTGTCAAATAGATGCTGGTTCTCGCGCACAAATCCTTGATAAATTCAGGAATTCTGAGTTTTCTGTCATATCAAATGCAAAGTGTCTCACGGAGGGTGTCGATGTTCCTATCATTGACAGTGTATATTTCATTGATAGAAAGAAGTCTCTTGTGGATATTGTCCAGGCATGTGGACGAGCATTGCGAACGAAAAAGGGTGTTGCCAAGACCGCATATTTCATCATTCCGATTTTGATTCCTGAGTCATCTGTAGCTTCAGATATACTTCACTCCGAAGATTTTGAAATTGTTTATAACATTATTCAGGCTTTGCGAGATCAAGACAACAGATTGGAAGATTGGATTAACCGTCTGAATAGTGAATATATAGCAACGGGACGCATTGGCAGAAGTCCCTCAGGATATGATCCTGTATCTGTTCAAATAGAAGGCGTTGATATTCAGCAATTCTCAGAAGAGCTATATGTTCAGATTGCTACAGTCAATGCAAACCCAACCGATACACAAAAGAAACAGGTATTTGGTAAAGGAGAACGCAAGACAGGCCATTCAAGAATCTTTAAAACTATTGGCGACTTTTCTTTTGAATCCTTTATAAAAAACCTCATTGATCCAACGATTAACATATTTAGGGATAAAAAACGGAACATCATGTCGGGTACAGATCTCAAGTATAACCACAACAATGTGAGCCATACTTTTAGACTCGGCTTAACAGAAAAGGATGGTAAGAACTATAAACTTACACCACTTGGTGAGTATTACCTTGACGGACAAATCAAACCACGCGATTTGTTTAAGAAACAGATGTTAAGATATTCTAATACACTGGAGGATCAGAGGAGCCAACGAATCCTCTTCCCTTATCGCGCATGTTTAGAGATCTTAAAAGGACTTGAGTCTTTTGAACCATTGACATTCAATGAATTTGCTTTCTGTATTTATCCTATGTATGACAGTACAGAGGAATCTATACAGACTGCTATTGAAGACATCAAATATTTGAGAAAGAATTATCCAAAGTTGGAAGCTATTAACATGGCAAACCAACCTCAAATTCTAGAGGTGTTGAATAATCACTTTACAACTTCTCTCACGGAAACTGATATTTGGGGCGCAAAAGCGACTACAGTAAAAAATCAGTTTATGTATTTCCGTAATCATCTGTCCCTTTTTGATGAGGTTATTGTAATAAAAAATGGCAATATTTGCCTTAAAACGGATATTTCAGCCAAAGATATTGAGAAAATTTTATCAGTAGATATGGGTATTGAGAAAATTGATAAAAAGAATTGGTTTGCTAAATATACAGAAGTATTTATTATGCTTATGATATTCGGTTTGGTGTAAGAGTAACTTAAACACAATTTCTAAGCCCAGACGTTCGGTTGCATCCGTTTGTCTGGGTTATGTTTTATACTATCACCTTTTGGCTATTCGAGACTATCGCTCATTGTCAAATGTATATGCCTCTAATTAAGAGACATTACAAATATAGTGCATATATACAATAAAAATCCGAAAACAACAATAGCCATCAATAAAGTTTAATAAACAGAATGGAGTGCAACTCAATAAGTTACACTCCATTTCACTATAGTTTGTTATCGTTATTTTTGTTTTTACTTCACTTCCTCAAAATCAACCTATTATCTCTATCAGCAACTTACGTGCGCGTGTTGCAAATATAACGCAAATCCGAAAATAAGCATCCATAAGCAACACATGCTCTTGCTCACAAAAGTACGATTTTTATCCATAAATAACGAGATGTAAACGCATAAAAATCAAAAGAAAGCGATGTTTTTAACAGATTCTTCGGTTTTATCCTTACCTTTGTGTATGATATTGGGATGTTATACCCAAACAACAATAAGAAAACGATGCAGATACATAACAAATTCAAGTTGTAAAACTATTTATTATATTGAGATATGTCAATATGGAGCAAACTCATAGGAATCAAGAAAACCGAGGATAGAAACAATATCATCGGCAATAAAACCACCTCTGTACCATGTAGTGCCCACAATTATGTCATAGTAGATGTTGAAATAGGCTTGAAAGACCATAGAATCCATGATATAGGAGCCCTCAAGCATGATAACACGACATTTCATAAAACCTCAAAAGAAGAACTATTCATTTTCTTAAACGATGTAGACTACATCTGCGGACACAATATCGTTCACCATGATGCTAAATACCTGTTTACGGACAAAATATGCCGCTGGATTTTAGTTGATACACTTTATGTTTCGCCTTTACTGTTCCCTGAACACCCTTACCACAGGCTTGTGAAAGATGACAAACTGATGAGCGAACAAATGAACAATCCGGTGAACGATTGCAAGAAAGCAAAAGACTTATTGTTGGATGAAATAGCATGCTGGCATTCATTACCGAAAGAAAAGCGTATACTATTTGCATCGCTGCTGAAGGACAAGAAGGAATTTGAAGGATTTCTCAGTATGGTAAGTGCGGAGTATATCCATAAAGGAATACCTGAACTTATTAAAGAACTTTATGCCGGAAAGATTTGCCAACATGCCGATCTTGACATGCTCATCAACCAATATCCATGCGGATTGGCATACGCATTGGCTCTGATTGACACCACCGATTACCGCTCCATCACTCCCGGATGGGTACTTTATAATTATCCGGAAGTGGAATTTATCATAAAACTCCTGCGACACACTACTTGCAAAGAAGGCTGCGACTACTGCCATACGCAATTGGATGTGCTCCATAACCTAAAAACATTTTTCGGATATGAGCGCTTCCGAACATACGAAGGCGAGCCACTGCAAGAACGTGCTGCCCAAGCTGCGGTAAAAGGGAAATCGCTGCTGGCAATATTTCCTACCGGCGGTGGTAAATCACTTACCTTCCAACTGCCTGCACTCATGGCGGGACACTCCGTGCACGGGCTTACGGTTGTCATCTCCCCCTTGCAGTCCTTGATGAAAGACCAGGTAGACAACCTTGCCGACAGAGGCATCACGGATGCCGTAACCATAAATGGGATGTTAGACCCCATCACAAGATCACTGTCAATACAAAGAGTACAAGACGGAGAAGCCTCGTTGTTGTATATCTCTCCCGAAATGCTCCGTTCAAAAACAATCGAGAAAATATTGATGGCGCGCCACGTTGTAAGGTTTGTGATAGACGAAGCGCACTGCTTTTCTTCATGGGGGCAGGATTTCAGAGTTGACTATCTCTACATTAGCAAATTCATCCAAAAATACCAGCAAAAGAAAAAAAGCAAAACCCCGATTCCTGTATCCTGTTTCACGGCCACGGCAAAACAGAAAGTAATCCAAGACATCTGTGACTATTTCAAGCAGACTTTGGATTTGAACTTGGAATTATTCGCATCAACAGCCTCAAGAACAAATCTACACTATTCCGTCATACATGTAGAGAATGACAATGACAAATATTTAAAACTGAGAGAACTTGTAGCAGAAGCCGATTGTCCGACAATTGTTTACGTGTCACGCACTAAACGGACAAAGGAACTGGCTGCAAAACTGACTCGTGACGGTTACAAGGCACTCCCTTTCAATGGGAAAATGGAAGCCGATGAGAAAATTGCCAACCAAGATGCTTTTATGAACGATCAGGCACACATCATCGTGGCCACGTCTGCATTTGGTATGGGAGTCGATAAGAAAGATGTCGGTCTTGTAGTGCATTATGATATTTCCGATTCGCTGGAGAATTATGTACAGGAAGCTGGCAGGGCAGGTCGTGATCCTGATCTTAGCGCACGTTGTTATGTGCTTTACAGTGACAATGATTTGGACAAGCATTTTATATTGCTAAACCAAACGAAACTTAGCATTAGTGAAATACAACAGGTATGGAAAGCCGTCAAAGACCTTACCAAACACCGTATGAAAGTCAACTGTTCTGCGTTGGAAATTGCCCGGCAAGCAGGATGGGATGATTCGGTATCTGACATTGAGACCCGTGTACGGACAGCATTAGCAGCTTTGGAACAAAGTGGATACTTGGTAAGAGGAAACAATGTACCTCATGTATATGCCACGGGAATAATGGTAAAGAATATGGACGAAGCAAGAGAACGCATAGCAGCATCACTACTTTTTGGCAGCGATGAAATAGAAAAGGCAGTCCGTATCATCAAGTCATTAATTTCTCAAAAACATATCGCCAAGGCTCAGGATTCGGAAGCAGAATCACGAATCGATTATCTGGCAGACATTTTGGGACTAAGCAAAAGAGATGTTATATCTGTAGTGGAGCGCATGCGACAGGAAGGTATATTGGCAGACAGCAAAGATATATCTGCCTATTTGCAGGATGCAGGTGATTCGGAACGAAAGTCACAAATTCTCCTCGAACGCTTTGCAAAACTTGAACAATACATCCTTAATCATATTCCCGACGGAGCTTTACGAATATCATGCAAGCAACTGAATGAAAATGCAGTGAACGACGGCATCAATACATCCAAAGAAAAAGATATCCGGACACTACTCTATTTCCTCGCCGTCAAGGGATATACGCGTAAAAAAGAAGATGCGGCTCGTAACATGGAGATAAGTCGTCAGGCAGACCTAGAATCCACCATCAGGCGATTTGAGAAACGATTGGAAATAAGTCGCTTTGCCGTGAAATGGCTATACAAATTAGCTTTTGATGCAGAAAAAAAGAATGCACTCGACAAAGCTATCCAGTTCTCCGTAGTAGAGCTTCTGAACCGAATAAAATCAAATTCCCAATCCCTTTTTGGCGGACTTGATGACATTCAATTAGAAGACGTGGAAGAAGCACTTCTGTATTTGTCGAAAATCGGTTCACTAAAACTTGAAGGCGGATTTTTGGTACTTTATAATGCCATGAATATCCAAAGAATAAAGGACAACAAGTCGAGATACAAGCAAGACGACTATCGGATGCTCAACGAATTCTACAAGTTGAAAATCCAGCAAGTGCATATTGTAGGCGAATATGCCAATTTGATGGTAAGAGATTATCATGCGGCCTTGCAATATGTTCAGGACTATTTCCAAATGGACTACAGAAAGTTTGTCATAAAATATTTCAAAGGAGACAGAGCAAACGAGATACAACGTAACTTGACACCACAGAAGTACAAACAATTGTTCGGACAATTATCCAAACGGCAAATGGATATTATTTCCGATAAGGGTTCACGTTGCATTGTAGTCGCAGCCGGCCCAGGTAGTGGAAAGACACGTGTATTGGTCCACAAACTGGCCTCACTTCTGCTACTTGAAGATGTGAAACACGAACAGCTCCTGATGCTGACCTTTTCAAGGGCAGCCGCTACAGAATTCAAACAAAGGCTCATGGAGTTGATAGGCAACGCCGCCCACTTTGTCGAAATAAAAACATTCCACTCCTATTGTTTCGACCTATTGGGACGGATAGGAAATCTTGAAGAATCAAGAAATGTCGTTTCAAATGCAGCCGAGATGATATGTCAAGGAGAAGTGGAACCCAATAAGATTGGCAAGACGGTGTTAGTCATAGATGAGGCTCAGGATATGGGAGCTGAAGAGCATGCGCTTGTAAAGGCTTTAATGACTAATAATGAGGAGATGCGTGTGATAGCAGTGGGAGACGATGACCAGAACATCTATGAATTCCGCGGTTCCGATTCCGGTTATATGTACCGACTGGCACAGGAAAGCGGAAGCACGTTTGTCGAAATGACCGAAAATTACCGCAGTGCGCGCCAGCCGGTGGATTTTGCCAACGGATTCTTGAAAAACATACATAAAAGGATAAAAAGTACACCAATTATCTCCATGAGAAAAGAAAAGGGTTGGGTTGAAGTGATACGCTATCAATCGGAATATATGTATCAGCCGCTCGTCGAAAACTTGCTTCAACATAGGGATAAAGGAACTTCTTGTGTACTGACCCAAACAAATGAAGAGGCCGTTATCCTGATGGCTCTTTTGCGGAAACATGGCATAAACAGTAAACTGATACAATCAATGGATGGCCTACGTTTTTGGAATATGGCCGAAATGAGATATTTCCTGAGGTATATAAACAAGCGGATAAAAACACCGTTAATCACGGAAGAGCTGTGGGAAGAAGCCAAGCATGCAACCTTTTCTATTTATGACAGAAGTCTGAGTTTGATGTATGTGAAGCGGTGTGTGGAACTGTTTGAACAAACCAACAAAACAAAATATTTCAGTGACTTCAAGGAGTTTGTATTTGAGTCGTCAGTAGAAGACTTTTGCGACACATCAGGCACCGATGTCGTGGTATCAACTATCCACAAGGCCAAAGGCAGGGAGTTTGATGATGTATATATGCTCATATCCGACAACTATGTAAAGGATGCCCATCTGATGCGTCGATACTACGTAGGAATAACCCGTGCAAAAAACAGACTATTCATACATACAAACGGCGATTGCTTCAATCATTTAAGTGCAAACCAATACTTCATTGACCAACAACACTATGATATGCCTGAAGAAATTATACTACAGCTCTCTCACAAAGATGTCTATTTAGGATTCTTCAAAGAACGGAAACAAGAGGTTTTAGCACTAAGAGGAGGAGATTCTTTAATTTACAATGATTTCTTCTTGTATAGTTCATCGGCCGATAAACCTATAGCAAAATTATCATCAAGAATGCAGGACACGTTATCTGAATGGGAACAAAGAGGTTATAAGGTGCAATCTGCATCTGTACGGTTTGTTGTGGCATGGAAGTCCAAAGATGCACCAAAAGATGAAACGGAAACGGCTGTTCTCTTAGCAGACTTGAGACTTTCTTTGTAAGTTAAAACACTTGAAATTATCATATTATCACTACCTTTGTGATAAGAATTAAATATTATACGAATAATGCAGATACATAACAATACATTGATAACAGAATGCTCAGCTTACGATTTCAAGGAAATGTTGGAACGTAAGAAAGTAAAATCGTGGCTTAAATCCGTGTCGGCTTTCGCTAATACGGATGGTGGCAGTTTGTTCTATGGAGTGAATGATGACGGCATAATTGTAGGGTTGGAGAATCCACAAGCCGATGCTGATTTTATCAGTGAAATGATAAAGGCACGACTTGACCCTGTGCCGGAAGTTCAACTTATTCCAATAGAACATGAAGGGCATACCCTGCTTGAAGTGAAAGTAAAGGCAGGAACGCTTACACCTTATTACTATTATCAAGATGGGACACGTACCGCATATGTACGAGTTGGCAATGAAAGTGTAGAATGCAACTCCCAACAATTACTTTCGTTGGTATTAAAAGGCACTCACATGACTTGAGATTCACTGCCTACCCAAGTGGATGCCAGCAAACATTCTTTCATCATTCTTGCCAATACTTTCCGTGAGCAAACCCATCAGGAATGGAATGACAAGTATCTGCAATCATTCGGACTGGTAACTCCTGACGGCAAACTGACCAATGCAGGATTGCTGTTTGTGGATAATTGCACCGTATTCCAATCGCGTATTTTCTGTACCCGTTGGACTGGACTCTATAAAGATGATGCCATCAGTTCCATAGAGCATCGGGCTAACCTTGTATTGCTATTGAAGTACGGCATGGACTTCATCAAGAACTATACCATGAGTGGTTGGGTGAAGATGCCAAACTATCGCCTTAACCTCCCAGACTATTCAGACCGAGCCATCTTCGAAGGATTGGTAAACCACCTTATCCATAGAGATTACACCGTGATGGGCGGTGAAGTACATATTGACATTTACGATAACCGTGTAGAACTGGTATCACCCGGTGCAATGCTTGACGGTACACAAATTCAAGACCGTGACATATACAAAGTACCATCCATGCGTCGCAACCCTGTCATTGCAGATGTATTTACACAATTGGACTATATGGAGAAACCCGGTTCCGGCTTACGCAAAATGCGAGAGCTTACAGAGAAGCTACCCAATTTCCTGCAAGGTAAAGAGCCGCAATATCAAACGGAAGCGACTTCTTTCTACACCACATTCTATAATTTGAACTGGGGGGAGAATGGAAGAATACCTGTTGAGGAAGTGGCAAACAGGGTAAATAGTACCCTCGAAAAGTACCCTGTAAACGAAGAAAGTTCGGAGAAAAAGTACCCTGTAAACGAAAATAGTACCCTCAAAAAGTACCCTGTAAAACGAAACACCAACAAACCTGTTGGTAGAACGGCTCAACGTATTATAGATATGGTTATATCTAACCCGATGATAACTCGTGAGAAAATGGCTGATAAATTAGGAATCTCTTTGGATGGTGTCAAGAAGCAGATTAAAAATCTCCGTGAAAGAGGTATTCTTACACACGAAGGTTCTGACAAATCCGGTTATTGGCGCATTATTGTTAAACCATAAACAGAACAATAAACCTATGGAAACCTCTTTCATACCACTCTGTGCAATAATTGCCGTTTTGGTTATCGCCTTTTTGTTTGCCTCTTTGCCACAGGTAAACCATAAAACGCGATACAAAGTACTTTATGCAATAGCCATCATCATGCTATTAGCTGTTATCCCTATTAGTGAGTATATGGCTGGTGACACACAAAACTCAAGTAGCAACTATCTGCTTGTCCTAATATTCGATATTGCAGTAGGATATTTCTGTATGTACATTGCTGCTTTATTGAAATTCAATGTCCTTAGACGAAAGAACCAAGCATTAGAAAACGCCTTGACAGAAAAGCAACAAGAAAATGTAGCAATCCTATTGGAGCATCAAAACGAAAAGCAACAAGCACTTCAGCAAAGAGAGTTTGAATGGTTGGCTGGGAAAATAAAGATGTTTACCGAAGAAGAACAGGAAGCTATTCTTGCCAGTGCTCTATCATTTGCTGAACATGACTTGATAGTTGCTCCCTCAATAAACATACAGCCCAAAGAAACATGTAGTCAGCAAGAACTAATGTACTTTGTTTGCTCTGCTTTTTACAATATGGATAAAAGCCGTAGTAAAATTGTGAGTTTCTTATATAAAGTTTTTCCTCTCTATTTTCCTGCTGGAGAAAGTGCATTGGCTAAAAAGATGCCGGGATTGGAAAAGAGAAAAGGAAAGAAGAAAACCCATCCAGTTCAACTTAAAACTTTGACTATATAATATTAGGTTTAAAATTATATCAAACCTAAATCAACCTTTAGAACCGTTATTTCTAAATTACTAATAACCATTTGGGGGAGTATTGAGAAATTCTTTCGTGTATCAATTTACACTTAGCATTTAAGTTCGAAAAATAATATTTTTGTTTTGTCCAAGGAAACCAAACGACATTGCCACAATCTATAATATAGTTAATCCAATAATATCATTAAGAATTTTAGTTAAAATAGGAATAATGGTTTGCAATCCTTTTTCAATAGTCAGTGTATTGAAAACATCAGAAGGAACTACTATTTTTTGTGCATTGATTTGAGGGTATCCTGCATTTTGTTCTACTTTATGGGAGAATAAGCAAGAAAACAATAAAAGCATATTCATATTATACATAGTAATCAAAAAACACAAATAACATTGAAGTTGAGTTGCACTCGGAGGTAACCCCAAGGCTATAGGATCCATGTCTGCTATATTATTAGCATCACATGACGCATTTTTTAAATTTCTCTCATAGTCTTCTGTAAACTGATTGGCAATATTTGCACTGATTCTGAGCTTTTCTTCAAATGAAATACCTTTATTCAACTGCCTAGGAATTTCTTCACAATAATATATACCGCACGAATAATCAAGTTGTTTATACAACAATTTGTAAGCATCTTCAGGAGAATGGCTTATTTGTCTTGTGGTGTCATTGTTAAGTACTCCAGATTCTAAAAAGACACCTTTAACAATACATTCTACACATTGTTGAATAAAAAATATCGCATGAGATACTTTTTTGTTTTTTAATAATAACTCTGCAGATGATAGATTCTCTTTGGCAACTTTGTACCATGCAAGAACAGCAAGAGTTCGCTGTCCGACAATAGCAACCACATCAGATGTGACATCAATCTGATTAATATTTCCTCAATTTTAATTTTAGGTGCCATAGAGTATAGAGTGTTCTTTGATTATAAACTATTTGGACGGCAGAAACACCAAAATCCAATTCTCTAAAACATGACATCAATGTCATCATTTTTAATAGTTGCAATCACTTTTTATTTATTCCCTTTTGCACGGTTATGAGTTTTACAAAGCATTTGACAATTCTCTATTGAAGTTGCACCACCACGGCTCCAAGCAGTTACATGGTCAGCATCCATCTCTCCTATTTTATATATACGTGTGCGATTTGAATCATTGCTAAGCGCACATAATGGGCAGTTGGAAATGCCTTGCTCTTTTGCTAGTGCTGTCTGCCGTGTATACACAAGTTTTTTCGTAGAATCTTCAAAAATTCGAACTTCCAAAAGTCTTGGCTCTGCCTCACCACCAAGTACGTATTCGTAAATGTTACCACATTTACCAATTGATTCATCCAAAAGCAATTCACGTACTCTATTATTAAGTTGGATTAAATCATAATGCTTGGAGTGATATTCTTCATAAAGTCGTCCCCATTCAAGTCCACACATATAATCATCCATTTGGAATGTACCTGCAATCCAATCAATTACAGAGTTAAAATATGATTCCAATTCAGCAATAGATGTGTTGTAGCGATAACAACTCATATATTTGTCAACGCTAACACCTTTAGCGTTACTTATCCATTGAAGTGCTTTTTCTAGATAATCCTGTCGTTTTACATCACCACGAATATAATGCGACCATTTTTGAATATTGGCATTTAGTGTATTACTAAAAACCGCTTTTGCGGCATCAACAAACGGTCCACAAAATACAGCATTCCTCTTTTCCTGATCGTTAAGTTTGACCCCTACGATGTTAATCGTTTGAAACCATTCAAGTATTTCCCCTTCCTCACCTTCACATACAAAGACAACAAGTTTTGAATTAAGCACCAACTCTTTTTTCTCTTCCGGAAGTCCAGTAAAATCGGTTTCTCTTCCATTAAACAGTATTGTGAGTTTTCCTGTGACAAAACGGCCAAACGATGTGATGCGTTGTTGTCCGTCAAGAACTTCAAACTGACCATCCTTGGTTTTATTGAAGTAAATTAGTCCAAGGGGATATTCTTTCAACAGCGAATCAATAACTGCAACATCTTTTTTACCGTCATTATAAATATAGTGACGTTGGTATTTAGGTTGGATAGTAAGTTTTCCATTCAACCCCAACAGTCCTTTGCCTTCATATTCATTATAGATAAATCCTTGGCAAATGTCACGTACAGTCCATTCTGTATGTAGTTTAGCTATCATTTTTTCTTGCGGATTAAGATTCTAGCATAGGGAACAACAACTTCATTATTTTGTATCATATATAAATCACCATCAACAGCACCTCTTCTTTGTACCTCTTTACGATATTTTTTATGTTCGGAGGTATATGGTTTAACACCCGATTGTAGACCTAAATTTGCTATTCCTAACCCTAAGATTTCAAATTGTTCAGGACAATATTTATCAAGAAAAGTTATAGGAACACCCATAACTTCTTCATAGTCAAATGGAATAGAATCAGTAAATGGGACATCAATAGCATTATAGTTGAAGTAACGGTTATACTCTGTTTTTCCTTTCAGTTCTTTGTGCCGACTATAACGAAGATTGTCATTCATGGACATTAATGGAAGTGGTTCATGTCGTCGTCCATGGTCTATATTTGTAAACCATCTAACACCCTTAACACGAATAAACTTTCGCCCCGTTTTTTCATCAATACGCCATCCTGCTGCTTTTATGGGATAATCTTGAGGTACCTCAAACTCGCGGTCACCGCTATGGATAGTAGAACCGAGCCACATTAAATTTTTCATTATCAACAGAAAAGGTTCCTTATAAGAAACGGCATTTATATTTCCAATAATAATAAATTGCTTGTTGGCTTCAACAATCCAAGCAAGGAAATCACGGAACAATGAAAACGGCGGATTTGTAATTATAATATCCGCTTCATTGCGTAGCGCAGTAACTTCTGCACTTTGGAAATCACCACTCCCTTTAAGATAATCCCAATGAAGGTCATCTATATTGATGTGTCCATCACCGCTAAGATCTTTATCAAGTATAAAAATCTTACCATGAGTTTTGGATTTGTCTGCATCAAATTGAGGCGAAGACTGCTCATATTCTGAGAACAAATCACCTAAAATCATTTTCTTGCTTTCAGGGGCATAACTGGTAGAGATTAACTTTTTAATCCCATACTCCTCGAATTTAAGAGCAAAGAATTTTGTGAAGTTACTCCATTCTGGGTCATCGCAAGGCAATAGAATTGTCTTGCCACGGAACACATCGGGATTATACTCGATATATGCGTTCATTTCTACCTCTATATCATGAAACTGAGTGTAGAACTCATCATTTTTGCCTTGTTGGGCTGTTCGTAAATCTTCGTTTGCCATATAATAAAAACTCCCTCATAGCATCTGAAGGCTGACCAAAGCCCTTAACGACTACTCAGGAGTCTCAAAGTTAATTCGGTATACACCGTATGTCTTTGTCTGTCATCTGGTCATTTTCAGATTTTGCTGTTATCTATATACAAAGGTATCAAATTATTCTGAAACAGCAGTCAAGCAGACGAAAAATATTTAGCTACAGACTTTAACCTGAATTTATTTCCATATACACATCTTTCTTTGGCTATCTCGCAATATCTGATCAAAATTCAAAAACGCAGGGTGAAAATAGCATTGTTCATTTAGTCTTAGATTTAGCATAATTTATTTCCATCAAGTACTGATGCTGTTCTTTCACCACCCGATACATGGAATAATGTGCAAAGGATTCTTCCTTATATTTCATACTACTAATAGAAGCAGCAACAGTCCACATTAGAATAACGACAACGAAGACCACAACATATCGTAGCTTGATATGATATCCATGTATAAACATCCCACTGATATTGGGTGGAATAACGGTTACAAGGCTTTTCAATTCATTAATTTTTGTAAGTATCTCGTCCTGCCGCTTTAATATGTAATCGGTATTTGCTTCAATAGTCATACGATTGAGATTGTAATCGCAAACGTGTCTATAAAGATATTCAAGAAATTTAGACTTTTGCTTGAATAGTTCAATAAGCTTCGGGAACCATAGCGAAAACGGCAATGTATCAGGTTGCTGCTTCCAGATATGTTTCTTCACCACTGATAACGCATCATTCCAACAGGAACAGAAACTTTTGGCGATTCTATTATAAATGATCTTTTCGTCAAAGTCCACTTTTACAGATTGTTCTGGTTTAAGAACTGTAGTATTCTGTTTTTCAATACACTCTTTCAGTTCGTTGACACTTTGGCGCAAATTTGCAAGATTTGCAGATACTACATCTTCTTTCATTATCTTCTACATTTTGAGGGTTTATAGAAAGGTTCGTTTCTTGGGTTATCCTTGTTTTTGTCGTCTCGCCATCCTTGTTCATTGTTGGTTCCTCCACCTCCACCGAGAGTTATAGCTTGATGAGGTTGAATAATCAGTTCCGCAGTTACATCACCCAATGTAGCACAAAGGCTGTTGAAACTCAAATCACGGTCAAGCTTAGAGCCTGCAATGCTAAATTCATCCATACAAAAGGATATACCACGAATTTTATCAGAGTTTTCAGCATGATTAAAACGCATATCTATATCCTGACCTTTGAGCGTACTAATAAAGTCAGTCCAAGAACGAGAATTTACACGTGCATCAAGCACTGAGGAACGAAGGTTATACCTCCGTAATTGATGAGGACGCAAACGGCTCTTATTTCTGGCTTTGCTATTTTTAGGAGCAAAGTAAAGTCCATACTCTTTAGTCAAAGCACGACAAACTTTTGCATTGCGTATTCTTTCATTGCTGTCAGAAATGAGATTACCATCATTATCTATCCGATTGAATACCAAATGACAATGAGGATGTTTCGTGTCGTGATGCCGGGCTATGATATATTGAGTATTGCGAATCCCCATTTGTTCCATCCATTTCTTAGCAATCTCCACCATAAGCGCATCCCCTTCTTCATTATCAGGAAAACGGCTAATATCTTGCGAAGAGAAAGCAAGTGATACGTGCTTCACAGGACTCTTTACTTTCGGGCGCATGGATGCTTGAAGGTAAAAAGAATCGGCAATCAACTTATTGCTAATGGCACATACTCCTTCGTGCGCTAAAAGTGTAGCGCATTTCTTCTTGTTCTTTTGGTCGTTGGCATAGTTTACAATACCTCCGAAATCAACTCTTGTTTTAATCTTCGCTATCATGACAGGTATTCTTTACTTGGGTGATAATTCTACTAACTTCCGAGATAATCGAAAAACACTGTTGTTTGACTGTTTCCAATCCATAGATGTGCATCTGATGGGCAATCTGATTGACGTTATTGGCGATACCGGAAAGGTCACGAATTGCCGATACCATTTCCGGACTGATACGCTCACAGACCTGACAATCCATTGCTGCCTGATGGCAAAATTCATTGACAGACAATCCTGTCTGTTCCGCTTTGGATTGGATATAAATGTAGTCGTTTTCAGTAAACATTACTCGAAAACATTTGGTACGTTTCTGATAGCTCGCCAACTTTGGGCGGCCACCAAGTTTCTTTTCCTTTATACTCATATTGATTCTCGATATTGATAAATTGTTTTTTTGAGAGTGGCAGGTCTATCGCTTGCCCCATAGGTTTTAGTGGCACTAAAACACAAACTTGCCACTCAAAAAATCTTCCTATATTTCCCCTGCTCTATCCGGCATAGCTTGCCATCTTTAATAAAGGCTTCTATCCACTTATTTGCCGTACTTCCATTCTCGCCCAAAGTTAAAACCACCGCATCATAATCTTTCTTTGTGAAAGCGTCAGGCAACATATTATAAAGGGTGTTCCTTCGTGCATACACGCCCGTCTCTTGCGAAGCGGTATTGAATCGTTTAGACTGATTTCCTAACATTTTTTGATAAATGAATACGGCATGATAAAGCAGGGTGTCGCAAATACTCATGGCTATGAAATAGTCAAACTCATGGCAAACCAATTGTACAGTCTCGTCAGAAGAAGATTTGTGAATCACATTATCCAAATGTCGGACAGCGGTCAACACCATCATTATACGATAAGCAATCAGTCCCATCCGTCTGACTACTCCTTGCATCTTGTTATCCACTTCGTCACAACATTCCTCATTCACCCGACTGAGATATTCTATAAAGTGTTCCTGCAAATCAGAGGGAAGAGAAAAGGAATAATTACCCTGCCGTACAAATTCCTCATGCAAATGACAGAATTTATCTCCCAACAGTTTGAACATGGCATTCTTGGATTGAGAAATGTCACTTGTGGCAAACACATTTCTTATACCTCGTTTGAAGCGGATAATATAGAAACAAAAGCGACTCATCAATCCGTTCTCCGCATTAGGTATCAATCGTCGTACTTGTTCTGGAGTTCCAGCCAAAGCTACCGAAACTCTCGGATTAGCTACTTCGCAATACTCCCTGTCCTTGCGCCGACTCAAACTTACCAACTCATGGTGAAATGCCTTTCGCAACACATCGGAATAGTTACCATAGTCCGACTTCAAAGTCTGGCTTAATGTGTCGCCTTCCGATTCAAACAACAGTCCGATTCCGTCATTATCTCCCAATATCTTCAAGAAAGAGCTTGCGCTGCTATTGGCAGGAATGACAAGCATTCGCATGGGCGGTTCGGTTGGCATAATCATTCCACCATCTTTCTTGCCTTTGATGTAAGCGTTCAATGCTTCCTTATATTCCTGCTCTAATCGCTTGGAAAGTTCATGCAAATTACGATTGATGGGAGCTACAAGCTCTCGACATAGGGTCAATGCTCCTTTTCCCATACCGGCATCTGCCACCACGAACAGATATAGATTCGGATAAACAATACGTTCATCGTACACGCCACAAACATTATGAAAGCAGACCGACAAACACACAATAGCCCCAATCAGTATCGTATCACGGTCATCTACTGAAATGGAATTATTGACAACCTCATTTAGAAAAGAAGGAAGATGCTCAAACACACATTCAGGAAATACAGGAAGTTCTTCTTCTGATTTTATCCATTTACCCGTTTTACCATTTTGGATATTTGGCAAAATGGATAAATGCTCTTTACTGAACGGAGCCCATGAGATTCCGGCTTGATTTGCCAAATGGAAGAAAGAACGGATAGTAATGCCTTGCCCTTTGGAGTGCAGACAATGCGTATATTGTTTATCCGTTTCTTCCCTTTGATAGGTAGGGTAAAACCTGCTGATGCGGTGGTAATACTCCCGCCCGTTCTCTCCCAATCCATCCACAAGCGCAAAGCCCAACTCCACCCAATCTTTATAATGAGGGGCTATATCAATGGCACACTGTTCTATCTCCCGAACAACACTTTCCACATCATCCTCCACCTTATTATATATAGGGGCAATACTTGGCGTATGTATTTGCTGTATTTCAGAAGGGACATTCTCCCAATCTTGGGCGGAAAATATTTTCTTCGACATCATCTTTGTATTTATGGTTAATATATGCTTGTGGGTCGTAGGATAAGAAGCATGAACGAGCCACATCACTGCCAGACATATCCACTAATGGCAAACCTGTTGCTTTGATGCAGTTGGCAACAGCCTTGAAGTACCGGGAATGTTCCCAGCCTTTCAAGTCAACAGGTATTATCCACTTCAATCCATTACCGGATGGACTGACAAATAACAGTTCCGTATCAAAATACTCATGGTTGAGTAGTTGCTGTTTTAACTCCCCTATGTTATCCACATGATCGAAATCCAAACACATCAACCCTGAGTGCATAATCAGTTCCTTTTCATTCCGTTTTCGGAATAATCCCGAAAAAGTACAATAGTCGAAATGGGTGGTTTTGTACTTTTTGGCTTCGGGAGAAGACATCATCAACCGCAGGACTTCGGTTTGTGGTTGGGCATAATGCCCTATGATATAACGATACATATCCACAATGCCTACCGCCCTTATCGACTCGATGTTTTGAATGGGCTTGCGAAAGAACGAAAAGCAATAATCTGTCGTTTCCATCATCTGATAATCTTTTTAGATTCGACAAATCGTCTGGCTTCTTCCATTAAGTCATCCTGTGTCTTATACGATTTGTTCTTCAGCCAATCATCAATTTCCGATTGCAAGAAAGCCAATGCCTTATTTATTTTATGTACGGGAATCTGTTTGGTTGATACCCATCCATAAACCGTTTGCTTGGCTGGATGTGATGGAAGATAAGCGCAAAGCTCGTCTATATCCATCCACTTGGGTGAGTTACTTGCCTGTTTATGCTGCAAGGCATTCACTTTGGATTGCAGTGCTTCTACGGACTCAATCAGGTAGGACAACGCATTCGGCATTTCCTCCAATGAATTTACTTTATAGGCCATTTGTTCTTCGTATTAAAGTTTATGCCGCAAAAGTATAGGGATGCTTATAGGTGCTAAATAGGTGCTTGACCGCCACCTATCAACCGCTCATTTACCACTGACAGATTTAAGTTTCATTAATACGAGAATTTATTGGAAGCCATAATAAAAGGAGAATAAACCACTATTGGGACTAACACATTCCTTACCGAAAGCCTCAATACTACAAAATACCCCTCAAAAAGCCGATGCTTCATGAGGGGTAAACGGTGGTAAATACATGATAGGTATCACATAAGTCGTTGGTGCTCAGAGGTGGGAGCCTCCACCACAACCTATAAATCCAAATTGTCTATATGCAGCGTATTGGCGGCTTTCTCTTTTTGTTCGTTTACAATATGCGTATAAATCTGCGTGGTTTTGACATTAGTATGTCCCATCAAAGACTTGATGGTATATATGTCAACTCCATTTTCCAGCAACAGCGAAGCGTAGCTATGGCGGCCACAATGGAAAGTGATAGGCTACGCAAGGAAAAGCAGACAGAAGAAGATTAAACGTAAACCGTTTGAAATGAGCATTGTTTCAGTATTTTGCCAAATTGAGAAAATGCAAATGACAACGTAATATTGAGGTTGTTCAGTTACCAGACCGTTAGCCGGGCAGTTACCGGAACGAGAACAGGTAACGGAAAGCAATGAAAAGAAATCCTCACCGTTTTCTTTGCACTCGTACTCAGCATTTTGCTTATCAAGGAACGCTTATGTGGCAAGTAACTTTGCACCTAAAATATAAGCGTATGAAAGTAGAAAAATTCAAGGTGCTGCTCTACCTCAAAAAGAGCGGACTGGGCAAGTCGGGCAAAGCCCCGATAATGGGAAGAATTACAGTGAACCGCACGATGGCACAGTTCGGATGCAAGTTGTCCTGCACTCCCGAATTGTGGAATCCCCGTGAAAGCCGTCTGAACGGAAAGAGCCGCGAGGCGGTGGAGACTAATGCCAAGATTGACAAGTTGCTACTGGCGGTAAACATGGCATTCGACAATCTTGTGGAACGCAAAATTGATTTCGATGCCACCGATGTGAAAGACCTTTTTCAAGGCAGCATGGAAACGCAGATGACCCTTATGAAAATGACCGATGTTGTCTGTGATGACATCAAGGCACGTATCGGTATTGACCGTGCCAAAAGTACTTATCCCGGCTATCACTATATGCGGCTGGCACTCGGAGAGTTCATCAAGCATCAGTACAAGGTCAAGGATTTGGCTTTCGGGCAACTGACGGAACAGTTCATCCACGACTATCAGACATTTGTCACGGAAGATAAAGGACAGGCAATCGATACTGCCAGACATTATCTTGCCATACTTAAGAAGATTTGCCGTCTAGCTTATAAAGAGGGACATGCCGATAAAATCCACTTCCAACATTTTACCCTGCCGAAGAAAACGGAAACGATTCCACGGGCATTGAGCCGTGAATCATTCGAGAAAATTCGTGACGTGGAAATACCTGCATACCGCAAATCCCATATGCTGGCAAGGGATATGTTTCTCTTCGGATGTTACACAGGTGTATCTTATGCGGATGTCGTTTCGATTACCCATGCTAATTTGCAGACAGACGGGGACGGGGCATTATGGTTGAAATACCGCAGAAAGAAAAACGAACTCCGTGCTAGTGTAAAACTATTGCCCGAAGCAATTGCGCTTATCAATAAGTATAGCAGTGAGGACAGAGAAACCTTGTTTCCTTTACTTCGCTGGCCCAATCTTAGAAGGCACATGAAAGCGTTGGCGGCACTGGCAGGCATCAAGGATGACCTGTGCTACCATCAGGCGAGGCATAGTTTCGCCTCGCTGATTACGCTCGAAGCTGGTGTGCCGATTGAGACCATCAGTAGGATGTTGGGGCATTCCGATATTTCCACCACTCAGGTGTACGCCCGTGTCAGTCCGAAAAAACTCTTTGAGGACATGGACAGGTTCATCAAAGCTACCGAGGATTTCAAACTTACCCTTTAATACGGCAAACGATATGCGAAGTACATTTTCACTGTTACCCTATATCAACCGCAGCAAGGTAAAGGCTGACGGTACGACCGCCGTTCTCTGCCGCATAACCATTGACGGGAAACAGACGGTCATAAGCACAAGTATCTATTGCCGTCCCGAAGATTGGAATGGCAAGAAGAACGAGATAAAGTCCACAAGGGAAAACAACCGCTTGCAGGAATATCTCCGGATCATTTCAGAAGCATACGAGGAAATACTGAAATCGCAAGGTGTAGTCAGTGCAGAGATGTTGAAGAGCCACATCACCCAAAACAACATTCATCCGACTACCCTCCTGCAAATGGGAGAATGGGAACGGGAGCGGTTAAAGAAACACTCCGAGGAAATAGATTCAACCTCCTCCTATCGAAGTTCAATGTATTACCAGAAGTACCTGACAGACTATATTGTGTCATCGGGTAAAAAGGACATCTGTTTTGAAGAAGTTACAGAGGACTTCGGCAAATCTTATAAGGCATATCTGAAAAGATGCAAGAACTTCGGGGCATCTCAGACCAACCATTGTCTGCGATGGTTGAACCGCCTGTTGTATCTGGCAGTCGATAAGGAGATAATCCGAGTGAATCCCTGCGAGGAGTTGGAATATGAAACCAAACCGGAGGCAAAGCACAGATACATCAGCCGCGATGAGTTCAAGAAGATACTTTCCACCCCGATGTATGACAACAGGCTGGAGTTGGCGAGACGGGCTTTCATATTCTCCTGCCTGACGGGATTGGCGTATGTGGATATACAGTTGTTGCATCCCCACCACATCGGGATGAATGCGGAGGGCAGACGGTATATCCGTATCAACCGCAAGAAGACAAAGGTGGAAGCGTTCATACCCCTGCATCCCATAGCGGAACAGATATTGTCGCTGTACAACACGGCCGATGACGAACAGCCCGTATTTCCGCTTCCTAACCGTGACGCCTTGTGGTTTGAAATTCATGAGTTAGGTGTAATCATAGGCAAAGAGGATAACTTGTCCTACCACCAAAGCCGACATAGTTTCGGAACTTTCCTTATTTCAGCGGATATACCGATAGAGAGTATCGCCAAGATGATGGGGCACTCCAATATTCGGACGACACAGGGATATGCACGTATAACCGATGACAAAATCTCAAAGGATATGGACAAACTGATGGAACGCCGGAAGAAACAATCTACCGGCGAAAAGACAAACCAAAGTAACTAAACAATGTCAATACAATATATTATGGATAGAGGTATAATCACAATCAGTGAAGCGGGTATGGTCACTATTCCGACCGCACCCGTATGGATGACACAATTCGAAATCGCCGACCTGTTTGGAGTATTCTCTTGTGGCATCCGTAAAGCGATTCAGGCTATATATAGGAATAAGGAGTTAAACGAATGTGATACGATGAAATATATCAAGCAACCAGATGGTATCAGTTATGATGTTTATAATTTTGAAATGGTTATAGCCATTGCATTCAGGATATGCAGTAGAGAAAGTATCTTGTTCAGACGGTTTGTGATAAATGAAATCTACGCCACTAAGAAAGAGAACTCAATAACATTGTTTGTATCCTGTGGCAGAGGAAGCAACCTATGGTATAGTTGAGGTTCATCCCATCAGTCACCTGTTCCCGATGCTCGGATGCAAAGGTAGCGCATGGCACTGATGGCAGTGGCAAGGTCAGGCGGCAAAGCCGTTTCGGGCAGAATCTTCCTCCTGCGGAGCGTATTCAGCCCGAAAACCTTGCCTCTGCCGACCATACGCTCGAAAGGCATCCGGCAACGGAAACAAGCGACTGACGGGAAATCAGAAGACAAAGAAAAGGAACGGCTAACAGACGAAGCGGAATCTTGATGCTTCATCCGTAAACCGTTCCTTTTTCTTTTTGCTGTCAAGTCCATTACTACCGCAAATTATAGGGCAGACGGCAAACTGCACTCTTTCAAGAAAATCAGATTGCCTTCTGTCGGTAGGCGGAGCGGTAGCCGTCAGTTAGCATCTTCTCTATGTCGGATTCACGGTAGAGGATTTTGCCACCTAATTGGATATAGGCTATCCGTCCTTCGTTGCGGTAGTCTTGAAGTGTTCTTCGACTTACCTTCAGTCGTGCTGAAACCTCCTTTGTCGGTAAAGAAACGTTCTCCGCCCAATGTCGGGCGGTAGTTGGCGGTCAGGCGCTCGTAGTTGTCCAGCAGACGGTCAAGGCTGCCCATGAAGTGGATTATCCACTCGTTGTCTTTGTTAATCAATTCGTTCATGTTACTTTGGATTTAGCGGGTATTGTTATTATACTTTATTTATTGCACTGAGATTATATCGTCCGTCCTTTGAATCTCGCTTCTTTTCGTCTATCCTCCACAACGGAAACGATACGCTGCACATCTTCGGGACGGTAATACGTCTTATGGTTTATTTGTGAGTAGGCAAGCGTACCGTTGTCCCGCAGAGTCTGCAACGTGCGGGGACTGATGTTCAGCATCCGGCACACGTCCTGATTGTCCATCCACTCACTTATTCTCTTTTCGCCGTGCCGCTGGCAGATTGCTTCCATACGGTGGACGAAGCGGTCGAATTTGGCGACCATCGCCTCAAAGGTTTTTCTTTCGATAGATACGATTTCCATATACGTTATTCTTTGATGTTATTGTTTCTTTTGCCGCAAAGGAATATATAATCAGTTATCCGACAATGGATTTTCTAAAAGTGGAAGCATGTGGCACCGGTATGGCATAGGTTGTCCAGGGTACTATTTATCGTTATCATCTTAATTGGGGATTTTAGCAAGAATGCCAAGAACAAAATAAGGGCTTAATTCAAATTTACCCGTAAATACATCTTTGTTCTTCCTGTGATTCATATCCGGCAAATCGAAGAAGTCTGCACCATTGTTCATACCGCCATAAGGCAAAACTACACAAAATTGCCTAACAGAATCCAAGTCCTTGACTGCCTGAACTAAAGCCTCTTACTTTGCTCCCGACAAACGGTCAACTATGCGCATACAGACCAACAAGTATTCACTTTAACAAGAAACGACAATGAGTAAGAAATTCAAAAACATCGAGAACGATGAAGCGTTCAAGAACTTCAAATTGGAAGACTATATGCCTTCCATGCCCGAACACAAACAGGAAGACAGTTTTTCCGTAGCAGTAGAACAAAAAACTGTTATGGAAGCTGGCAATCTCTTTCCTGTATTGGATAAGCCGGAAACATCCGCAGAACAGGTAACTGAGCCGGAAACAAGCGCAGGGTCAGACAATGAGGCAAGGGAAACAGAGGCGGATAACGTTACCGTGGAACGAACTGTCGCCAGACGTATCAGCAGCAAACAGCGCAGACTGTCATTGGACGAATACCGTGCCACCTATCTGCGAGTGCCCAAGATTGCCGACCGCAAGCCCGTGTTTGTCAGTGGGGAGGTTCGTGACAGGTTGGACGAGATTGTGCGCCGCCTTGGTGGACGTGGCATGAGTGTATCAGGGCTTATTGAGAACCTCGCCCGTCAGCACATGGAAGCCTACGGGGAAGACATCGAGCAATGGCGTAAATTGTAGGAATTAAGACAAGACCGACCGAGTGTCTTTAGGGCATCTTTCAGGGTTGCTCTAAATCACTTGTAACGAAGTTTGGAGGGGCAAGTTTATGTTTCGGGCAGCCCGAAACCACTTGCCCCGCTCCAAACCTCGCAGGGAAGGCACATCCCGTTGGTCTATCTTATGCACAATTATTACAATCAGTGATTAAACTAAAGAATAGAAAATCATGGACAACGAAAAAAGAAAGAATAATATAAAAGGTAACAGACGGGAACGAGCCAACAAGGGAGGTCGTCCCGTCAAAGGAGCCACCGAGAAACTGAAATACCGTATCACGGTGAAGATGACAACGGAAGACTACTACCTGTTGAAGTCAAAATCGAAGTCAGCAGGTGTTTCTGCCAGTGAATTCATTCGTAGTTGCATTACAGAAGGCAGTGTGAAAGAACGGCTATCGAAAGAGCATGGCGAACTTATCCGCAAACTCTGCGGTATGGCGAACAATCTGAACCAACTGGCACGAAAGGCGAATGCGGAAGGGTACGCCTCCGTGTTTATTCCCTGCCGCACACTGATGATAGAGATAGACAATCTTGTAAACCGAATACGCCTATGATAGCAAAAATCATGAAAGGCTCGGACTTCAAGGGTGTGGTTTACTATATCCTGAATGATGAGAAGGGTACTCAAATCATAGATGCGGACGGTTTATTTCTGGAAAATAACGACACGATAGCGCAAGGATTTATCGGGCAAGCACAGATGAATCCGAGGGTAACAAAGGTTGTCGGGCATATCGCATTGAGTTTTTCTAAGGAAGATGCGCCACGACTGAACAACGTAGTCATGGCGCAGATTGCCCGTGAGTATATGGAACGGATGGGTATCAAGAACACACAGTACATCATCGGGCGGCACTTTGACAAGGAGCATCCGCATGTGCATATTGCGTTCAACCGCATCGACAATAATGGCAAGACCATATCCGACAGGAACGACCGCTTCCGCAGCGAGCGTATCTGTAAGGAACTTACCAAGATGTACGGGCTTCATTTTGCCAATGGCAAGGAGCAAGTGAAGACAGACCGATTGCGTGAGCCGGATAAGACGAGGTATGAGTTGTACCAAATCTTGAAGACGGAGGTCAGCAGATGCAAGGTTTGGAATACCCTGCTTGAAAGATTAGAACGGCAAGGCGTAGATGTGCAGTTCAAATATAAGGGACAGACGACTGAAATTCAAGGTGTCATCTTTACGATGAACGGCTATCGCTTCAACGGTTCAAAGGTGGACAGGCAATTCAGCTACTCCAAGATTGATGCGGCATTGAACCGCAACAATTACGGGGAGTGGAAGATGCAAACTCAATCGCAGACTAATCGGGAAGAAATAAGCCCGACTTCAAGTGTCGGCGGCGAACTTATCAATGGCTCATTAGGCTTGTTCACACCAACCAATATGCCGGAGGAGCAACAACCTTACGACCCGTATCTGAAAAACAAGAAAAAGAAGAAACAACGTAAAATCAACTGGTAATCATGGCAGACAACAATGTATTCATCCTCTTTGAGGAAATCAAGACCGCCTTAAAAGGCATAAATGGCAAGCTGGAAGCATTGCCCAAGGTGGCAGGACAACAACCACAAATAGAAAATAATGAACCGGATTTATCTCCAATTAAGGAGGCTATTGTGGAAACGGCAAAAGCTCAGTCTGGAGAAATTAAGGGCTTGTTGGATAAGCACTGGAAGGCTTACGCACAGATTTCCACCCTGATACTGCATCACCTTGATACAATCAAGAAGTCGCAGGATGAACAAGGTGTGCAACAAGAGCCACAACCGCAGGAGCATATCCACCGGCATAGTTTTGACATCAAGTCAAGCAAGGTTTTTTCTTTCGTTGTGGGATTGGGTGTGGCATGTGCCTTATCCCTGTGGGGCAATATCTCGCAATGGCAGTCCAATAGGAAGTATTCCGATGATGCGTTGAGGTTCCGTGCTATCCGCTCTTGGGGTGGATGTGATGCCAATGATTTGCTTTGGTTGAACAAGGTGTTTGACATCCACCGAGACGAGAAGGCCATTGAGTGGATACGGAAGCAGGCTGATGGGTATGAAACATCCCTGAAAGCGGTTTCCGACAGCCTGATGCAGGAGAGTATCAAATCAAAATCCGATTGATATGGCATCGGTAAAGGTCAAGTTTCGTCCCTCCACCGTGAACGGCAGGGAGGGTACACTCCACTATCAGGTCATCCACAATCGTGTGGTCAGACAGATAAACACCGAGTATAAACTTTTCGTTTCGGAATGGGACCGCCATTCCGAAACGGTTGTCTTACATCATATATCAACAGGACAAGAGCGGAACAACTATCTACTTTCAATCGGTTCACGCATCAAGTGGGACAAGGACAGGCTGAACAAGATTATACATGCGTTATCCCAGTCCGGCACATTTGTGACGGATGATATAGTCATGCGCTTTCACGACAACAGGCAAGAATTATCGTTCAACGCTTACATCAGCCAGCAGATAGCAAGGCTGAAACGCTTGGGGAAGATACGTACTTCGGAAACCTACACTGCCGCTCTCAGGCGTTTCAGCGGTTTTATGAATGACAAGGAGGTCTTGTTTGGCCAGCTTAACGCAGATTTGTTTGCTGAGTACGAGGCTTATTTGAAAGGCAGGGGAAATACGCCCAATACCATATCCTTTTATATGCGTATCCTGAAAGCGGTTTATAACCGTGCGGTGGAAGACGGATTGACCGAGCAACGGCATCCGTTCAAGTCCGTTTATACAGGAGTGGAGAAAACCATGAAGCGAGCCATATCGCTCAACGACCTTAAACGCATCAAAGGATTAGACTTGTCGTTGAAGCCCAATCTTGATTATGCGCGTGATATGTTCCTGTTCTGTTTCTATACAAGAGGAATGTCGTTCATTGATATGGCTTATTTGAGGAAGAAGGATTTGCAGAACGGGATTCTTTCTTATCGCAGACGCAAAACAGGACAACAACTATTCATTAAATGGGAAAAGTGTATGCAAGGGATTCTTGACAAATATCCGATAAACGAAACAGAGTATCTTTTACCCATTATTACACAACGGGACACAGATTATCGGAAACAATATACCAACGAACTTCATCTGGTGAACCATTTGCTGAAGAAAATCGGGAAGCAGCTGGATTTGCCGATACCCTTGACAATGTATGTCGGACGACATTCATGGGCAAGTGTTGCCAAGAGCCGTAATGTGCCTATCTCTGTCATCAGTGAAGGAATGGGGCATGATTCCGAGAACACCACGCAGATTTATCTTGCATCATTAGATACTACAGTGGTGGATAAAGCCAATAAGAAGATACTGGATTTGCTGTAAAGTCATGAATGTTTTGCGAATCAGTCCAACGCTTACCAAGAGACGGATGAGTTGCCTTATTCCATTGATATTGAGTTGTATTTTTCCCTCTTTATGGATAATTTCGCAAAACATCCGATATTCCTCGCAAAACAAAAGCATGGCAATAAGTAAGATTTTCAGCGTTTTATATCCTAAAAATCATTATTTTGCGTAATTTTGCATTGTAATATCCGTCTCTTGGTAAGAGAAGAACCTTTTTCCCTTATTTCTATAAGAGACGGGCGTAAACTTGAAATAAAATGCCCGTTGAAGTTGACATATTGGAAGATAGTATCTTTAGGCTTTCGCCCGACTTGCTGAACACCCTGCTCAAAGATCATACCATGAGCAAGGAGGGTATTCAGCGCAATATCTTTTGGGCGACTTCTGATTATGAAAGCCTGAGTGAAGAGTATGAATACGATGCTCCTATTTTCTCGCATCTCATCACCGGGGACAACGGCCATATCATCATGCCGCGTGTCCTGAAAAGCCGTGACACACAGACTGCACGTTCCCGTGATATGGCGGAGGTGTTCACTCCGTCATGGATATGCAATGCACAGAACAACCTGATTGATGAAGCATGGTTCGGACGAAAGGATGTGCTCAATACGGAATATACGGATGAAGATGGCAACCATCGCTGGCATACCAATTCGAATCCGATAACCTTTCCCGAAGGTAAGACTTGGAAAGATTATGTGCGTGATACTCGTTTAGAAATCACTTGTGGAGAAGCTCCCTATATCGTCAGCCGATACGACACCACCACCGGAGAGATGATTCCATTGGAACAACGCATTGGTTTGCTTGACCGTAAGTTGCGGGTAGTTGGCGAAAACACGGAAACTTCCGGCGAATGGTTGGAGTGGGCGCAGGAAGCGTACAAAAGTATATACGCTTACGAATGGCAAGGTGACAATTTGCTGATTGCCCGTGAATCCATGCTTATCTCCTTTATCGAATACTATCAACAAAAGTTCGGCAAGCGACCCTTGTTGAAATCCATCAATTATATCGCCTACATCATTTCATGGAACGTCTGGCAGATGGACGGGCTTAAAGGTGTCATCCCGAACAGCTGCGGTGAGCGCCGGACTGTTGTAGCTGATTTGTTCGGGACAAGGGAAGAAGTCAGTCAATGCGAAGGCTGTCAGAAAGATGACATCCGCAGGCACAACGGTATCTATTGCCAAATCAAGGACTGGCGGGCCAAAGACCCTAAAACGGGAAAGATGGGAAAACGAATCCGATTTATCGACCTCATAAAATAGTGCAGTATGAAATTCACATCTTCACTAAAATTAAAACTGATATATGTGTTCCGCATCGATGATGCCGCACATAGGGGATGCCTGAAAGTGGGCGAGGCCACTTGTGACAATGACAATGTTTTCGGTCTTGCCCCGAACAGCAAGGCTCTCAACGAGTACGCGAAGAAACGCATCAACCAATATACGCAGACGGCTGGTATCGCATACGACCTCTTATATACGGAACTGACGATATACAACAGCAAAAAGGGCTTGTGCTCTTTCAACGACAAGGAAGTGCATAGCGTTCTGGAACGTTCCGGCATTAGGAAAAAGATATTCGATACCGAGAACAAAGCCAACGAGTGGTTTATTACCGACCTTGAGACTGTCAAACGGGCAATAGTTGCCGTAAAGGAGGGACGGGAATCGCTCTCTTCCGCCGAAGTTTCACACGACCAGACTCCGATTGTATTCCGCCCGGAACAACGGGAAGCCATTGAAAAGACCAAGAAACAATTCAAGAAGGGTAATCAGATGCTTTGGAATGCCAAGATGCGTTTTGGCAAGACGTTGTCGGCATTGCAAGTGGTGAAGGGTATGGATTTCAGTCGCACTTTGATTCTTACACATCGCCCTGTGGTGGATAGCGGCTGGTTCGAGGATTTCGGCAAGATATTCTATGACTGTCCCTGTTTTGCATACGGCTCAAAGAACAATGGTGACAGCCATGCTTCACTTGAAGCGAGAGCGAAGCAGGGTAAATGCCAATATGTCTATTTCGCTTCCATGCAGGATTTGCGCGGTTCTGAACTTGTGGGCGGCAACTTCGACAAGAACAATGAGGTGTTTGCCACCGCTTGGGATTGCATCATCGTGGACGAGGCGCACGAAGGGACACAGACTGAACTCGGCAAGGCTGTCATGCAGGAACTGACTAAAGCAAACACCAAGATACTGCGTCTTTCCGGCACTCCGTTCAACCTGTTGGACGACTTCAAGGAGGACGAGATTTATACCTGGGACTATGTGATGGAGCAACGGGCAAAGGCTTCATGGGATTTGACCCATTTCGGTGATCCGAATCCATACGCCTCTCTACCTACGATGAACATCTATACCTACGACCTTGGACGGTTACTCCATGAGTTCGTGGATGAAGATGTGGCTTTCAACTTCCGCGAGTTTTTTCGGGTCAATGAAGCCGGAAACTTTATTCATGAAAAGGATGTGAAGGCGTTTTTGAATCTTATCTCCAAGGAGGACAAGGATAGTTGCTATCCGTTTGCCAACGAGGAATACCGTAACATTTTCCGTCATACGCTATGGATGTTGCCAGGTGTGAAAGAGGCTCGCGCCATGAGTGCTTTACTGCAATCACATCCTGTATTCCAGCATTTCAAGGTGGTGAATGTGGCAGGAGACGGTGACGAGGACGAAGAGAGCAAGGATGCGCTTGCTGCGGTGGAAGAAGCCATCGGCAAAGACCCTGATGCCACCCGTACCATTACTTTGTCTTGCGGACGATTGACCACGGGTGTCAGTGTCAAGGCGTGGACGGGTGTGTTCATGTTGTCTGGCTCTTATAATACAGCCGCATCAAGTTATATGCAGACCATCTTCCGTGTGCAGACACCTGCCACCATCAATGGACGAGTCAAGGAACAGTGTTATGTGTTTGACTTTGCGCCGGACAGAACACTGAAAGTCATTGCCGAGACAGCAAAGATTTCTTCCAAGGCAGGAAAAACCAGCGGCAATGACCGTAAGATTATGGGCGAGTTCCTGAACTTCTGTCCGATTATCTCCATCGAAGGCTCCAAGATGAGCCAGTTCGATGTACCCAAAATGTTGGAGCAACTCAAACGTGTTTATGTGGAAAGGGTTGTCCGCAACGGTTTCGAGGACAGGAGCCTGTATAATGACGAGTTGATGAAGCTCAACGACTTGGAATTGCAGGAGTTTGACGACTTGAAAAAGATTATCGGCCAGACCAAGGCAATGCCAAAGACCAATCAGGTGGACATCAACAACCAAGGACTGACCGATGAGCAATACGAGGAACTTGAAGACCTTGAAAAGAAATCCAAGAAGAGAGGCAAGGACAAGCAACCTTTGACGGAAGAGGAGAAGAAACGTCTTGAAGAATTGAAAAAGAAAAAGAACAACCGCGAGGCTGCCATTTCCATTCTTCGGGGTATCTCCATCCGTATGCCATTGCTTATCTACGGTGCAGAGTTACAAGATGAATCACAAGAGATAACCATTGACAACTTCGCTTCGCTCATCGACCCGCAGTCGTGGGAGGAGTTCATGCCCAAGGGCGTAACCAAACAGAAGTTCAACAGCATCAAGAAATACTATGACCCGGAGATATTCTGTGCGGCAGGCAAACGCATCCGTGCTATGGCCCGTGCCGCAGACAAACTTAGTGTGGAGGAACGCATCGAGCGTATAACGGATATATTCAGCACATTCCGCAATCCCGACAAGGAAACGGTGCTCACGCCTTGGCGTGTCGTCAATATGCACCTTGGCGATTGTCTGGGAGGATATAACTTCTTTGAAAAGGGTTATGAAACCACTTTATCCGAGCCTCGTTTCATTGACCGTGGCGAAGTGACAGCTAATGTGTTCGCCCCGGATTCCCGGATTCTTGAAATCAACTCCAAATCCGGATTATATCCTCTATACATGGCATACAGCATTTACCGTGCAAGGCTCAAGGACTCCCTGTTTTCGGTGTCTAGTATTGAGGATGAACAGCGCATTTGGGACAAGGTAGTGGCTGAAAACATCTTTGTCATCTGCAAAACTCCGATGGCAAAGAGCATCACCAAACGCACCCTTATAGGTTTCCGCAAAGCGAAGGTAAACACCCGATACTTCGAGGACTTAATCAATCAAATCAAGAACAAACCGGAACATTTCATCAAGCAGGTAGATAAATTCATTACGGATAGAGCAGAAATAAAGAATATGAAAATCAATGCGATAGTGGGTAATCCGCCATATCAAGAGGTTGTTGCACAAAAGGAAACTGCAAATGGGCAAAAAGTTAGTGTTAGTATATTCCAATACTTTCAAACAATAAGCGACCGATTAGGTAGATACACTTCTCTTATCTATCCCGGAGCAAGATGGATTCATCGTTCCGGAAAAGGACTGGAGCAGTTTGGTATGTCACAAATAAACGATCCACATTTGTGCTTTCTGAAATTCTTCCCTGATTCAACAGATGTATTCAAAGAAGTTGGAATCGCTGATGGTTTGTCTATAGTGATGAAAGATACGCAAAAGAAGAGTAATGGATTTAGATACGTCTATTCTAAAAAAGGTAAGGAGGTGACGATTGAAGCCAATAATCCGAAAGAAGAATTATTCTCTTTGAATCCTCTTGATAATGAAATCACAGATTCTTTGAATTGCGCTATTATAAAATATGGATGTTTACATGATGCCATATTACCTCGTAGTCTGTTTTCTATCGAAAGTGATTTCGTTGAAAAGAATCCTATGCTAGTGAGAGACTATCACGAAGGTGACAATTATGACCCTGAATCAGAAATAAAACTCTTCACAAATGACAAAGCAGGAAAGAGTGGTAGAGCCAAATGGTACATAGCAAATAAAGATGTTATCACAACAGGGCGTGAACATTTAAACAGATGGAAAGTCATTGTTTCAAGTGCTAATGCTGGAGGACAAAAGCGTAGTAATCAAATCGCCATCGTAGATGACCATAGTGCATTTGGTCGCTCTCGTGTAGCATTGAAAACATTTGCTACAGAACAAGAAGCCAAGAACTTCTTCAAATACGCCACAAGTGAGATAATCCGTTTTGCCTTCTTACTTACTGACGAATCTTTGACCTCTTTGGCTAAGAAAGTTCCAGACTTATTGGATTACACTGACACTAATGGCGTCATTGATTATAATGGGGATGTGAATGCTCAACTTTATAAATTGTTTGGTATTGATGACAGGAATCAACATTATATACAAGATGTTCTTGACTCAAAAGAATGACAAACGATTGTGTGATAGTTGGATTGAAAAAATAAAGCCTAGACGATTCACATCGTCTAGGCACATCCTAAATAATTATTTTCTACGTTTTGTTGGCCCTACTTTGACCTTTTCGACTACAGTTGTGCTCGGGTGCTTTTGTGCGTATTCGATAGATACAAATTTACCAGTTTCTGCACTCCTGCCTTTTTCTACAGTTTTTGCCATATTCTGAATTTTGCAGTTAATACTATGCGGTGACCTACCGTTTCCGCTACGGTACACTTAGGTGTTGTATGCCACTCTTTGTTCATTTCATCAATTTTTTACCTTGTATGTGCCTCAGGACAGCAAAAGAAACATCCGTCAACATTACTGTAATGTTTCTTTGCCTCTCTTACAGCCTCCTTACCATTTGTGAAATATCCCAAAAAGATCCGATTTTCTACTGATGGCAAATACCTGCAACTTGATGCATGGACTTCGTGTTCACCCGTAGGTTGGGCAATTTTGTTTACATAGTAAAAATCACTCATAATAAAAGAAAGTCAACTCTCTGGTCCGTTAGCCAGGGTCTTAATTTCGAATTGACACTGCAAATGTACGATATAATTTTGCAACAAACAAGAAAGACGTGGAATTTTCACGTAATTACGGCTATTTTTATTTACATACGGTGTATATAATCGTATTTTGCGTGATTATTTTGTTGTATTGGGTATAAAAATACCCCAGCAGGTTAGGCCAGGGTAAAAAACGTATAACAACCAAGTTATTCGCTTATATCATCCTTGTATTTGATAAATATTTCAATTCTGCGCATTAAGTCATCAATTTGTGGAGAAACCTCTTTCTCGTACGTTTTGTAGAAACTTATTGTATTATGTAGGTAGTCCCTGCGTCTGACATTGGTTGAACCGTATTCGTCTTTTTCGAAAAGTCTTACTGCATCTCGTCTAAGAAAGTCCGCATTGAGTAATGAAAGGTCATGTGTGGCAACTATAAGTTGACAATTTTCCGCTATGGTTAAATACATTTTTAGGATAAAAGCAAGTGCTTTAGTATGTATGCCGTATTCTATTTCATCTATACATGTAGATTTTGCGCTAATGATGACATCGTACAGTACAACTAACAATCTGATGATATTCTTTGTCCCTAAAGATTCCAATTCAAAATCTAATCCATTTTTTCCTTCTTTTGTTGAATGAATGAATCGCAAATTTTTATGTGTAATTATTCCTGACGGGTATTGTTCTAACATCGCCTTAATTACAATATCAGGAGCACCATTTGCTTTCAGTTCCGCTATATTCAAGCTTGCATCTTCTATGACATAATCGCAAATGTTGGTCCCAACATCATTTAGTAATCGCAATAGTAATTTCTTTAAGGCCTTGTCTTTTTCAGCATCGCCTGTTTGAAGTTTGTCAGCAAGACTTTTGTCAGACTTGTGAACCATACTTATATGATTCTCAAAATAATCAAAATTCTTACCTAAAATAGGACTTTCTATGTTAAGTGCACCAAATGTTGAAAGTACACTGGCATTAGAAAGTGTATTTACTTCTAAATCGTGTTGGTCAGATTTAGATAAGTCACAAGCATTACCAAAACTTATTAAAACTCTATCTAAGTCCTTATTATGAACACGATGAAATACACGAGAACTTCTTGATTGAACTATCTTAAGTTCTTCTTCCTCTATGCGCTCGGATGATACAACAATATTATAGTTGAAACAAACATCTTCAATATAATATGTCAATGCAAGTTCTGTCGGTTGGGTTGTAGAATAATCATCTAATAAAAAGGGTCTATATTCGGGCTTATCTGATGGCTTTTGCGGTTTTGCAGTTGCAATCATTCGGAAATAATTCAAAGCAGAAAACATCTTAGATTTTCCTGTTCCATTCAAGCCTACGCACAAAAGCAAACGCAATATACGTTTACCATTTATTTCTTTATACCAAATAGGAGGTAAATCCTTAGTTTTACCACCTTCTTTTTTGGACGCAACAAATGATAATTCTGTAAAGTTGCGATAACTTCTATAATTCTTTATCGTGAATGATTCTATCATGCATACTTCAATTTGGGTACAAAGATACATCCTCATTCTTAAAACTGCAAATATTTTGAGTTTTATATCCGTATTTCCGTGAAAATAGCACGTATATCTTGTGCGAACGGTGAAGATTTTGTATCTTTGCAAGCAGGAAGCGTTCTTTTGATGTAATGCAAAACATGGCAGAATACAGAGCCTCGCTCGTTTCTAAATCGTTACCCATTAAGAAACAAATTTCTGCAAACTGTTCATTTTCAAATATAAAGACAAGGCGTTGTGTCTCAAGCAATGGAAGGTGATGTGCTTCTTGATACCGGATGCTTCTATCCAGACTTTCAACGGACGAGAAATCCAAGAGGCATCAGTCAATCCTTCAAAAACAAGTGCTTCATCATCGTTTGGACGTATGCCGCATAGTTGAAGTGCTTGTTGAATGACAGGCTTGTAATCGGGCCTTTTTGTCTTTTGCTGAATTACGACTGCTTGCCATGTGCCCTTGCTTGTTTGCTGAATTTGTTTCCATTTCAAAGTTTGAATATCACTATGCCGCAATCCAGTGAGAATAGAGAACAAGAACGCACGTTTCAAAACATCATCCCTGCAAGGAGTATCAACCAACATCTGTACTTCATTCATAGTAAGCGCAACACGAGGTTTCTCAATGTTTGTTATTCCCTTTACTTTCGCACTAATATCAACGGTCAGATATTCATCAATGAATGCCTGTTTCAATCCGGCTTTGAGTATAGAGAAATAAGTCGATGCTGTGTTTTGTGAGATAGTACCTTTCTTATTCCCTCCCATTGGAGCACGGAGAAGGAACATCTTAATATCTTCAAGCAGTTTAACGGAAATCGCCTTGAATGGAATTGGTTGCCCTTGTGAATACATTTTCAATAATTCGCCTACACGCCTCCAGTTGACTATAATCGAATCAGAACTATTGGGATGACGTGTGCTTATAATACCATTGAAATACTTGATAAAATCCTGTTCGCTCCGCTCATTCTGTGCAGCTATTTCGTTTTCCTTATCAGTGTAAAGGATGGCACTATCGTATTCATGCTGTCGTAACTTCCGCACATTGTCGGCATAAATACAAGCCTCTTGGTCTATCGTTGAACGACATTGGATAATTCCATTCAAATCACGCTTAGGCTTATAGTTGAATGTTCCGTCCGGTAAGATACGTGCTATGGACGATTTGTCCCAAACTGGTGTAGATATAGTTCGGTTAATGGATTCTACCACACGGCTTGCACGGGTTGAACCTCGCTTATAAACTGGATATGATTCTATAATCAGATACCATTCTTCTTTATAATTCGACCTTCTGAGTTTGACGGTCACTTTGGTATTAGGTAATGCTTTCTTCATTCTACTTCTGACTTATATAGATTATCAATTTCTTGCTTGGGTACATACACATAGTTTCCTATTTGTCTTGAGGGAATAGAGTATTTTCTAACATGTGCCCATACTGAACTGTCATTAATATGGTACTTCTTACAAATCTCAGTAATGGTATAGCAATCCTCTGGCTCCAAGCTGTATATTTTAGGAGCAGGCTTTTCTTTCTCCGCAATACTTTCCGGTCTGTTTAGAAAAAGCCGTTCCATTTCAGAGCGTTTGATACGTGTGAGCCTTGTACCCATATTGATAGTTGGAATACGTCCTAATTTAATCAGGCGATACAGAGTGCTACGTTCCACCCCGAACATAGCGACGGCTTCCTTTACAGAAATGTACTCTCTGATGTCTGATACTTGTTTGGCAATGGCTTCTAACTTCGCGTTTCTATCCTTTGCATCCTTTTTGCGTTTCCAAGCCACTTTACCACATTTAGGGGAACAATAGTGACTGTCAAGTGTTTTTGCGACAAACACTTTGCCACAGACCTTGCACTTCCGTTTGATTTCAAATCCGATTGTTGGCATGTTATCTACTTTTAAGTATGTATTAGTGTGTATAAGTGTGATTAAGTACCACATTATCTACTTTTTTGTCTTGTCGCAAACATGTCGCAAATAAGAGATAAAAAAAAACATAGAAAACGCATAGCAACCATGAACCCCATAAACGCAAAAAGCGTGCAACTCATTGAGCTGCACGCTTTTGCTTATTGTTTATTATCTGTTTCCTTATCGGAATCATTTGACTTCCTCAAATATAAAGTATATTGATAATCAGTTAGTTACTGTTATCAAGATACAAATGATATGCAAATGTAAGTATAAAACCATATAGAAAAAGTACAAATGGACATTACTTTGTATGATAACATCCTTTTCTACAGATTAAGGGTTAACACAATGTTATACTACTGATATTCAGCATATTGAAGCTGTTCTTCCTTGCATTCAACAAAGAGTGTTAAATTATATTAAATCCTACAGGGCAATTATGATTCGTGCAAAGATAATATTTTGCAGTCAAAGGAAGAAAGACTTCTTGAACCACTTCTATGGTTCTATACTTCTGTTTCTGACGTAAGCTGACCCGTACGGTTTTCGGGTTTTAGACGGACATATATACAGTTTACTTTAGGTTAGCATATATATAAGAGCTAACCAAGGTAAACTAAAGTGTTTTTGTCCTGTAGATACTGCACTTTGTGGACTCTTTTCTCCTTTGACTGCAAAAACCTCTTATAGCCTTATCTCCACCTATAACGTCACTTCACACTGCTGTACCATGCAGTCTGCCATGTACCACCCCATCGGGCTTTGATAAGAATTGTGTTGCAAAGGTACCTGTCATGGCGTTCATCCTGCAAGGTCGGTGCCTGTGGTTTGTCCGTGAAATCTCCACGCTCTGATTGTGGCAGAGGTAGTATTTGACGGCAAAACCTTGCATTGATGAGCCATAACACCTTTTGGGGCAACATAATTCTTTAATCAATCCCGATGGTAGTTGGTTCTACATAAGGGAAGAAAATAAAAATTTTATCTTATGGCTAACATTTGCGACACTCAGTACAAGGTGACAGGCTCACGCAAAGCCGTGGCAGACCTTTGGAACACACTCCAAGAGTTGGAGGTGAACAGTAATAATGTGTATCTGTATCTCTTGGCAGAACACTATGGCATTGACTACGAGAAGAAAGGCATCTCGGTGAGAGGACACATCTATTGGGCAGAGTATGAGGAGAACGTGGAAGACGATTATGCCCTCTTGTCCTTTGACACCGAAAGTGCTTGGTCTTCATGCGACTTGTTCTTTGAGGAGGTGAACAAGGCACTTGGCGATGAACTTTCAATCAGTTGGCGAGAGGTTGAGCCAGGTTGCGACATCTTCTATACGCACGATGAGAACGACTTCTTCCCCGAAGAGTGCTACGTCACTGCATACGGAGAACTCTTTGAGGATTGTGAGGGTGCTTACTCCACCTTTGGTGATGCTATCAAGTTGTGGTGTGAGAAGACTGGTGTCTCACAGGACGGAAGAAGCGAACAGAAGATGATTGACTTCATCAATGAATACGAGTATGAGGCAGAGGACACGAATTTCTGCATCAATCCAATCACATTCGGCTAACAAGGAGGAACGGATATGGCAACGATAGACATGGAGCAGTTGGACGGCGTTGTAGGGTGTTTCTGCACCTTGCTTTATCCCCGAAGAGGTCAGACAGAGGGAACGATTGTCGAGGACTTGGGTTGTGAGGTCATTGTCCAGCTCATCAACGGCAAGGAAGTGACGGAGTACAAGGATGATGTTGTCATCTGTGAATAATCAGGAGAGAGTCTGTTGGCTATGTGGCTTGCAGACTCTTTCTTCCTTTGACTGCAAAAACTCTTTTAGGACAATCCTCCAATGAGGTTATGGCTGTTGTAACTGAAATACCTTGGGAGCAAGTTGTGCGGTTTGCTCACTTGCTCCAGTCCTGTTATAGAAGCGATGCTTCGACACCTGTATAGCGATACGTCGCCAAAGTCCCTTCGCCGTTTTAAGCGTCTCTGTACCTTGTTATAGGAATGGTCATTTCGCCTTTTGGTTTTACTCGTCTGTCTTTTGCGACTCTTCCTTGTCGGACACAGAACTTGGTCTTAGCATGATGACAGTGCTATCGCCAATCCTCTGATGTCTGTCCTCTTTTGGCTTGATGCCTCTATTGCTAAGCTGACCCTTAGGCTTGTCGTTCATCGTGCATCAGTGTTCATGCTCCTCACTCTTCTGATGATACAGCTGTAAGGTCGGATTTCCCGCTTCGTTTCTCCAGGCATACAGCCATAGCAGTGCCCCTGTCTGTTGCATACGGATTGCCTCCTTGCTTACAACCTTTGTTCCATTGTTTGGCCCCGTCTTTTTCTGAATTGAGCTATTTGAAAGCCACTTATTTTTACCATGCAAAGGTAGCGTGATGCTGCGAAGGACTTCCTCCTTCTTGTGTGGCCGCTATCGCTGTGACCAATAAAATAGTGCGTAATCTTCCTTTTTCTCCCTTACCGCCAACGACAAAAAGAGTATTGCGAACGATTTTCATGGTGCTTCCCACATGGTGCCACATCCCTGCTTTTGAATGCATGTAAAAATTAAGTTTCACTTTTAAATTCAATTCAAAATGAAAAAGATCGAGAACAACTTCACAGTTTCAGGTTTCGTAGGTAAGGATGCAGAAATCCGTCAGTTCGCAAACGCCAGCGTAGCACGCTTCTCATTGGCAGTAGGCCGTCAGGAGAAGAACGGCGAGGAAACCAACCGCGTATCGGCTTTCATGAATATGGAGGCATGGCGCAAGAACGAGCACACCGAATCATTCGACAAGCTCACCAAGGGCACGTTGCTCACCGTCGAGGGTTTCTTCAAGCCAGAGGAGTGGACAGACAAGGATGGCGTGAAGCACTCCAGAATCATCATGGTTGCAACCAAGTTCTACGAGTGTCCCGACAAGGAGGAGACTCCTGCGGAAGAGCCGGCCAAGCCAGCAACCAAGAAAGGCAAGAAATAGCCTTTCCTCTCCATAACAAGGCGACCTTCGGGTCGCTTTTGTTTTGCTCAGGGACATCAATCTGCTGTTATAGCGTGTGATAATCTTCTCTAATAACAACCATGTGCATTTATTAACCATAACGGCAACGCCGTCTTCCTTTATTCTAACCACTTCGTCCCTCACCATTTGCGAAACGTCACCAAGATGGTTGGCATACAGATATTCCCGGCTGATGGCGACAAAGTCGCTATTAGCCAAGAAAGACAGTATGCCAAGGTCTGAACGCGAGAGGACTGCCATCTATGCCACAAGATGCCGAAGCCGAGGCTTCTGATAATTGTGTCCTTTACTGGCTATCCACTCGCCTTGATATTCAGACCGTCAATCTTGCGACAGCTTCACTACCCACCCACACCTGCTTTACTATTCTTCTTCTCTTTGACTGCAAAATATTTTCTGTTATAAGCGGTGGTTTCGTCCAAGTGCGTTGTATCGCTTCGCCCCACACCTTCAGAACGGCATTACTGTACGGACACCGCACGAATCCCATGTGACAGGCAGCCAACAATGTCACTATCAGAAACTGACACTTCTGATAACTGCCTTTATTGCTGTCTGGCTGTCCCATTATCGGGCTTCGGCAATGTCCGTGTAATGCCATTCTGCCCACCCATACCACCTTTACCACTAATCAACTGTTTTACAATTTCTCTTCTGCTATACAAGAGGCAGTTCTTGTCCACTCAGGCATATTGAATGTGGCAGACATGTCTGCTACGTCCAATCTGCCTCAGTGTCCTGCGGCAAGGACAAGGCACATTTGTCATGCTGACAGGAGTGCCCGATTTGTCCGTTGCGCAACTGTCTCTTCTTGCCTGATATACGTTACTATCTACTTCTAAATTATACTGCTTTGCCCCACGCCTTTGCGAAGCGTTACATGGTCTGTCGTCATACAGACATCCTTGGCTGATGGCAACACGTTGCTATTAGCCAAAGCTGACAGTATGCCGAAGTACCGACGCGAGAGAATTGTCTGTCCGTGCTACAAGCTATCAAGGCTGAAGCTTTGATGACTTGCATCCCGGTCAGCCAACACACTCGCTTTATGTCGGTACAGCAGACCTGCAAACACTTCACTGCCCACCCTTACTGTTTCAATCTTTCTTCTTACCTCTTTATATATAACACATCATTCCTCTTGCAGCCAATATCAATAATCTTCTTCCAATCAGCGCAGTGGTAGGCATATTTCCTGCAAAGTTAGCCGCGTCTGAGACAATCGTCAAATTCTGCTTGAGGTCTTGTGACTGTGAACAATCTTCCTTTTCCTCGGAAAAGAGTATTCTTCACACATAATTTGTCTTTATGTCTTTTCTTGCGGCTTGTGGGAGCAGAAAATATCCCTCCACAGGCTGAAAGGTCTCGAAAGGAGGGAAGAGAAAGAAACGGTTAAGCGAACGCAGAGGGAATTTATTCACTATGCTGAGCGTAAGTTTCTTCAACGTAGTTAAACAAGTCCAGCGACATGGGCGACAAACTTATTTGTATCACTAAAAATAGAAAGGCAATGAAGATTATCATCCTGCATGATGCTGACGCACGCATCGAGTATCTTGACGTAGCCGACCACCTTCTCGGCTCAGACATCGAGGAGTTCCTCACCAGACAGGGCTTCTCAGTGAACAACATCACATGGCTTGTCACATCGGCAGACCATATCCCAGTGGTTTACCACAAGTATGACATCGACTGCAAGACCGGCGAGGCAACCCACACCAAACGAGAGGCAGAACTGCAAGACCTCACTATCCACGGACAACTCCAGGCATTGCAGCACCGGGAGCAGGACGAGCTGAAAGCGGCTCTTCGCAAGTACGGCACGGAGGTGGACGGAGGCTTTGAGGTGCATTTCGAGGGAGAGCAGCCCATCGTGGCAGGTTATCTCTTTGACGAGCCTCGTGACATCGTCATAGACGCAGCACGTTTGGATGCCGACGGAAACTTGTCGCTTCTTGGAGAGGACAAGGAAGTGAGGGATGGACAATACGACATAGAGCCAAGCGACATATTTGGCGGTCAGTTGGACTATGTCACGTCGAGTATAGGTGCATGGATGAAGTAGGAGCATGTATGACCCAGTGCATCGTATATGACGAGACGACCAAGGAGAGCGAGACCTTTTGCTCATTGACCGCAGCCAAGAAGTGGATGCGAGAGCGCATCAAACAGAAGCATGAGGTAAGCGGACAGAAGTACAGAGTCTATTCCGACGGAGAGTTTGTTAATTGCGGCTCTATCAGTCTCACAGGCAGCAACAAGTCTTTTGTCGCCAATACAAGGCAGACGAAGAAAGGATATTAATAACAAGGTAACGGCAAGCCTAACCAACTTGCCACACATATATTGATATGGAAAAGCAAATATTGAGTTTTAATGACTTGCCATCAGCATTGTCATTAGTAATAAACAAGCTGGAGATTTTAGAAGAAAAGTTTTCCACACTAATGACTCAAATTCAGCCCGATAAGGGATTGGAATGGCTTAGTGTTTCCGAATTGAGTGAGTATCTCCCTACCCATCCAGTTGAACACACAATCTATTGTTGGACAAGCAATAAACAAATACCATTCCATAAGAAGGGGAAACGTATCATGTTCCTCAAATCTGAAATTGATGAGTGGATGCAAGATAACAAGAGTAGGTCACGAGCAGAAATTATGAATGAAGCAATAGCTTATGTTCAATCAACAAGAAAAGTCATTTAAATAACAAGGTAACGGCAAGTCTAACCAACTTGCCACTATAACATTTTCACATTATGATTTACACTCACACTATCGGACGCATCGGAGCAAAGGATTGCCGCGTCATCACAGGTACACACGGAACATTCATGGCTGTTGACATCGCAGTGGACGACTACAGTAAGGGCAAGCAAATCACCACTTGGGTAAGGGTGAAGAGCAGCAAGGAGAACCATATCCGTTTGGCTGAATACCTCACCAAGGGTCGTATGGTGCTTGTGGAAGGCACACTGACTTCTTCCATTTGGACAGACCGCAACGGAGAGAACCACATACAGCATAGCATCATAGCTGACTCCATCGCCTTTGTCAATGCAGGGAAGAAGGATGCAACCGACACACCTGCAACAAAGGCACGCAAGGCAGCCAAGGCAGAGGGCGAGGCTCCCGTACCGCCAGCCGATGCACCGCAGGACAAGAGCGAAGACCTTCCCTTCTGAGGGTAGTATCAACTGAGAGTAGTACGTACTAATCGTAGTAAATCCGCTTTTACTATGGTTAGTATGTACTATCAGTAGTAGAATAGTAAAGTAGTATTCACTAATAGTAGTATCATGTTATGACACAGATAATTGCAGTATTAAATCACAAGGGTGGTGTAGGGAAAAGTACGACCGCAGTAAGCCTTGCGGCAGCTCTGCAACTGAGTAAGAAGAACGTCTTGGCTATTGACATGGATGGACAAGCCAACCTCACGGAAGCCTTGGGATTGTCCATCGAGGAAGAACAGACAGTCTATGGCGCAATGTGTGGACAGTACACCTTGCCGTTGGTCAAGTTGCACAACGGCATCACCGTCTCACCCTCATGCCTTGACCTGTCTGCGGCTGAGTTAGAGCTTATCAGCGAGCCGGGACGGGAGCTTATCTTGAAGGGACTTATCACCAAAGCCATCGCCAAAGAGCATTTCGACTACATCATCATCGACTGTCCACCGTCATTGGGCTTGCTGACCTTGAATGCCCTCACCGCAGCCGACTACATCATCATCCCTGTTCAAGCGCAATACCTTGCCATGAGAGGTATGGCAAAGTTGATGGACATCATCCGCATCGTTCAGGAGCGGCTCAACTCCAACCTTAAAGTGGGCGGCATCGTCATCACCCAGTTCGATCGCCGCAAGACGTTGAACCGAAGCGTGAGGGAAATCGTCAATGACAGTTTTCACGAGAAGGTTTTCAAGACCGTCATCCGTGATAATGTGGCTTTGGCAGAAGCACCCATCAACGGCAAGACTATCTTTGAGTATAATCCCAAATCCAATGGTGCCAGTGATTATATGTCTTTGGCAAAAGAAGTGTTAAACTTAAAATAGCATAGCCATGAGCAAGAGCAGTATGTTGAAAGAGGGAATGAAAGGCGGTCTCAACGGACTCCTTTCTTCCACAAAGAAGCCGAGTAAGGAGCAGATAGTCACAGAAACTACACCAGCACCACCTGTGTCTGTTTCTGAGACTACCGAAGTGCCGGTGCATTGCAATTTCCTTATCAACAAGAGCATCCACACGAGGATGAAGTACCTCGCCATCAAGAAAGGGATGTCCTTGCGTGATATTGTCAATGAGGCAATGACAGAATACCTAAAGCGGCATGACACATGAGTGCCGCGCGGTATCATCGCCGAACAGACGATGATACCGCTATCTCTTCTATAAACAGACTTTACTATCCGTAGTATGGTAGTAAAAACTATTCGACTATTATACTATTCGTAGTCGATACTACTTTTAGAAAATACTATCCAACTCATTTTTAGGGCAATAGTTTTCTCTGCTTGTAGGACTGTCTCCATGCTGATAAAAGGCAATGTCGTTCCCTATTACAAGATTTTCTCTTTTTCCCTCATATCAACTATCGTCCTTCCCCATATACAGCTTCGCCCCACGCCATCCCGCCCGTTTCCTCTTTTACATAACAGATTTCTTTTCGCCTGCCTTGCCGCTGCGGATATTGTTTTGCAAAGGTAATGCTGGCGATTGTTCAAACACCAAATCGTCCATTGCATTTGACCGAAAAATCTTCCTCTGCGTGCAGAGCGTATTTTTCGCTCCCGATTTGGCTTTTTGATCGCCATCACTCTTGGAAAGCAAAAAATATCCCTTGGGCAGGCAGGAAAAGCCTCCGAAATAAGGGAAGAAAAAACATAAGAGCAATGGCACACAAGAATGACTATCAAATCCAAAAGCAGTTAGACAAGCCTCAGACTTGGTTCTGCAAATACTATCCCGCACGCATCCGCAATGTGGGTGAGAAGGAGATTGCCGACAGACAATTAGTGTTTGACTTCAAGGACGGAAGAGCCTACGAGGAAGTGGCGCAGCGCACCGCAGAGAATATGCTGACACTCTACGGCAAGGGTTGCGTGAACATCGTCTTCGCCCCCGTTCCAGCATCCACAAGCGAGAGCAACGAACTCCGCTACAAGGCTTTCTGCCACAGGGTGTGTGAATTGACAGGAGCGGAAAACGGCTACGAGCACGTGAGGGTATGCGGAGAGCGTAAGACCATCCACGATAACCGCAAGAACGAGGATGAAGTCCGCAAGGCGAATGTCGTTGAGTTTGATGAGCCGTTCTTCGACAACAAAATGGTGTTGGTCTTTGACGATGTGATAACCAAGGGTCTCAGCTATGCCAAGTATGCCAACCAACTCGAAAGGCTCGGGGCATGTGTTATTGGCGGTATGTTCCTCGCACGCACACATTATAAAGTAAGGTAAAGTATGACAAAGTACGACAAGGCAGTGTCCGTATGCTTCAGCGGACACCGCAGCGTACCTTTCGCCAAGCGGAGGGAGTTGAAGCAATGTCTCAAATCGGAGATAGCCAAGGCGTATGCCGACGGCTACCGGTATTTCTATTGTGGCATGGCAATGGGATTTGACCTGCTGGCGGCAGAAGCCGCCCTTTCGTTGCAATGCGAGTTGAAGGACTTGCAGGTGATAGCCGTTGTGCCGTTCCGTGGTCAGTCTGACCGGTGGAGCAAGGAAGAGCAAGCCAAGTATGATGCCATCCTGCGCATCGTGGATGACGTGGTCGTATTGAGCGAGCAATACTACAATGGCTGCCTTCTGAGGCGCAACGACTATATGGTCAACCGCAGTTCACGTCTCATAGCCTACTTCGATGGCAATCCCAAGGGCGGCACGTTCTACACCGTCAGAGAAGCCAAGAGGCAGGGATTGGACATAGTGAATCTTCATAATAGTGTATAACCCATAAAACAGAAAATGCTTATGGACGATATTGTTGCAATCATCGTTTGCTACTTCGTGTTCGGAGCTTTGGGCAATGTGCTCAGAGCTTTGTTCGGCGGAGAGAGACGAAACGACTTCCGCCGTGACCGCTAAGCGTCTTTAAACCAAGATACGCTGACAGCCATACGTCTGCACCTTACCCCAAAAAGATGCAGCGGATAATTGTGTCCGTAGGCAAGGATATTCAGATTCCTCACCTTAACATTTTGATAAAAATAAAGATACTGCTGCCTATATTTCAAGACAGCAGTATAAACCTTACTCTGCAGGTGCCCATTTGCAACGCACAGGAGAGACGATTGCACCCTCTGCTTTCAGCTGCTTCATGGCTGCATCTACCTCTTTGCGGTCGAGACCGCTGAGTTCTGCGATTTTACCTGCGTTGAGAGGCTGACCAGCCTCTTTCATTGTTGCCAATACTTTTTCTTTTGCGTCCATTGTTTTGATGATTTGATGTTTTGTTTATAATCTTGTTATTAACTCTTGTATTTTGTCTTCCCTTATAATCTTCGGTTGTGCCTTACCTGCCAGAACGAGAATTTTCTTCCCGTTTCTGTAGATGTGCAGCTGTCTGCTTCGTACCACTGCTGTCAAGGTCTCATCATCCTGCATGGCTTGCCATATAGGATAATACACACCTTCTGGTTCAAACAACTTCTTCTGAAGGTGTGAGCACATGTTGGTTGTATCTATTGTCATATCGTTACGTCATATCATTAACATGATTCTGCCAGCTTCTTTTGTGAACATTTCAGGGAAACGGCAGATTGTTGCATACACCTGCTTGCTTGTCACAGGCTGACCGTCCTTTCTCAGGTGCAGCCTATGACGATTGATGGCATCGGCAATCTGGTCGGTTGTCATGCCGCCATTTCGCTTTACCATCACATATACTATGGCTTCTTCTATCTTCATCCTTTATTCATCTGTTTTTCAATCCATGCCATCAATACGGCAACAGCATATTCCTGTTCTTCCTTGGTCAGTGCCCTGCCTGCTGAGATGTGATGCCACTTGAAGAAGCATCCCCGGCAACAACAGCCAGTGGCATGTTGAGCCAGGAAAACAGGATGCCCACGCATGGGAGTCTGCTTGCCGTCGTTCGGTATGACAGCCGGAGCAAGTCTTTTTGCCACAAAGTCCTCTGCGTGTTTTCGTATCGTCGGCAATCCCTTTTCCATTACATACTCCCTGTCTTGCTTGGACAGATGGAACCGGCTGCGAAAATCAGACTTTGCCAATCTCTCAAAGAGATTCGTCAGGTCATACTCTTTCTTATCACCAGGAACGCTTTCTTGCGGCTCTTCCTCTTGGAACAACGATGGATATATGTATTTCTGTGACATCATTATCTGTTGCTTCTGATTTCTAATGTTATATCCATATATGACCGCTTGCCGTCTATATAGTCTGCATAGAGTATTTCTTCGCTTCTGCCTTTCAGAATATGGCACTTACCGCACAGCTCACAGTTGTGCAGACATCTCCATTCATTCAGAACGTAATCCAAACGTTCCTCTCGTGTAGATGATTCAATAGAGGGTGTGCTCATAATCAGTGTCTCCCACAGCGTGGTCAATCAGTGCCTGAAACTCTTCTTCCGTATAGTCTTCTTCCCAACCATACGTTACGTCCTTTATGCCCAAAGTAAACCCTAATGCCTCAGAATAGGATATGCCAATTTCAGCTGCAAGGTCTCTTGCCGCTTGAAAAATCTGCTCTTCTTTGCTTAAGGGCAGTTGTTTCGCTTTCTTATGTTTTTTCTTTGGTTTCCCCATTTGAGTATATTCGTTTAATAATCAGCGTTGATGGGCATCTTGAAATTCCTGTATTTCTTTCGGAGTTCCTCATTTTGCGCCTTCATTTCCTCATACATATCATTCAGTGCGTCAGGAAATCCCCATCCACAAGGGCTTGCCCAACGAAGGCATTGCTTGATTCGGGAATCATACTTGTCCCAAAGGTCATAAAGCACGATGTGGCGCAATGTCTTGTCGAAATTACTCTCAACAGAATCATAGAATTGCTCCCACATGTCTCCATAGTCATAAGTGAACTGACAGGCATTCTCCATATAGAACACCATCAATTCTGCGACTGAATCTTCCGAAGGCTTCAGTTTCTTGAAGTCGGACAATGCCTTGCGGCACACTGAGAAGCGTGTCTTTGGCTCTCTGTTTCTGCTCGGATAGAACTCTTCCCGTATGATGTGCTTATACTCTTCCAGCTTCTGGCCCTCATTCGGCTCTGCATAGAAGTCAAGATATTCCTTTGCCTCTTTCCGTGCAGAATAAAGTTCCAATACCATTTTTATTATTTCACTCTTGTCCATGGACATGAGGACAGACTTTAATTTAGATTTTGACATTTCTGCTCTTTTATCTTAAAAACGGGTCAATCGTTGCCAGCAACTCTGATTTCTGCATCACACCGCTCGTCCTCCACAACACTTCGCCGCGTCTGAACAGCATCAATGTGGGCACAGACTGTATGCCATACTGACTTGCAGTCACCCCATACTTGTCCACATCTACCTTGATGATGCGGATTCTGTCACCCAACACTTCCTTCACCTGCTCAAGGATGGGGTGCATCATCTTGCATGGCTGGCACCAGGTGGCGAAGAAATCGACCAAGACAAGTTGGTCACTTGATATAACGTCTTTGAATGTTTCCATTACGATTTTCTGTAAAATTATGCTATTTTCTTTCCTGTTATCTTACAATACTGCCCTGCAAATGTTAAAATCGAGAAGAATTCAATGAAAAACCTTCGTTATTTCAAAGAATATTCGTACCTTTGCAGCGCTCATCTATAGATAGAAGGAGTTTCGAGACCCGGTTGCCTTTGATGCAATTCGGGTCTTGCGTTTTATAGTGGTGTCTGCAATCTCTTTTTCATCTTCTTTTCCAAAGCCTTTAGTCCATACTCTTTGTTAAGATGGTATGCTGTCAACAGATAGAATCCGTTGCTACGTTGTTGTTCCAAGACAATAACATACTTTTCCACTTTATCATAGATGTATGTTTTCTTGACCTTACGCTTTTTGCCGTCCCTCTCTTCTATGGTAAATACATCCAGATTGTCTGGTGTCAATTCTCTCACATGGTGATTTATCCAATGAAGCCTTTGTGAACGAGCCATCTCGAATACTCGCTTTGGATAAGTCGTACCGTCTTCGTTCTCAACCATGATTTCTTCACAGGTAAGATGCTTGAACAATCTTGCCATGTCAATCTCGCCATCTGTCTTTATAGGATAGATGCGCCACCCTCTGAATGAGAATTGACAGTTATCTTCTATATCACGCTTGAATATTGCATGAAGATCATGCTCTCTTTCTCGTTCACTGAGATATGCCAGTTCCAGCAGCTCAGGGTATTTCTTGATAATATTCAAACTGCTCATTGGCTATTTCAGTGCGATAAAAAACAAATTAAACTTCTTTCTAAATTTGGGAGTTGTGGTGTTGAGACTGATATTACTGTGTTTTTTTATCTTTTCAATCAGCTTCATTTTGGCTCTCACCCTTCCTTCAACTTCTCCCTTTTCATATCTAAGGTTGTAGTTGATGGCTCCCATTAGAACATCTGCCAATTGGATGAAGACACTTTCGTGTGAACGTATAAACTGAAACCTGCCAATGGAAGAGTTGTATTCCATTATTTTTCTGAGCCTCTCCAGCTTATCGCTACTGCATGTGTCCTTGATATCCATATATATGTTATATGTATAATCCATGTCCATCTTGTGATGCAGCAATTGGTAGTACATGCGAAAGTAGAAATCATTAAACGTATAGTCTTCTCGTTTCTCGTCAATCTGACTCTTGTCAACAACCACAGCCCTAAATTCCATGTCATTCATAAAGAACCAGTCTATAAGCTCTGCATAGACTTTATACGTGGCCTCGTGGACATTTGTCCATTTCAGCTCATCACTATAGCCGTGCTTCTTCTTAATATCTTTTATGGCATCTTTTGCCATGCGGATTTGTGTGTATGCTATACTTGTACATCCCAAAAGCATGTAGGGATGACCGTCATGCACCATGTGGGTGCTTTCATCACAGTAGATGTTGAATGTCTTATTCATTGTATCTGTTTTTTGTTTATTCTTTATTCCTTTTCTTCAGCGGTCCACTATGAGGTCCACGGTTCAGCGTCACACCATGCTTGTTGAGTATGCGGAACACGGAACTTCGGCTTGTGAAGCCGCTGATAGCAAAGATGTCATCTATGCTGTGCCCCTCGTTGTACATGTTCACGATATTCTTCTCACGCTCCAGTTTCGACAGTGCCCTTTCCGACTTCTTGGGCGGCCGGATATTCTGTTGCAGATGGATGATGTGTGCCGATGCCTTGCGCAGCACGGCACACTCCTCAGAGAGTGACCCGAACATACGGATGACCTGTGAGGGCTTGGTGTCGGGGAAAAGTTCGTCAAACGTATCGATGCGGTCTTGGATGGAGATGATGCGAACCACCTTCACACGGCAGTATTCTATGAATGTAGCCAGTTCACGGGTGCCACGCAGTGCGTTACTGAACCTCGACACCACCAGCTCGTCGCCGCGCTCCAGACTCGATATGAGCTGCTTCCACATCGGGCGCAGCCTCTCGTGTTCGGACAGTTCCTCTATCACCTGAACACAGCCGTATTGCTGCATCCAAGCCTTGTCTTCTGCATACTCTTCGCCATTGGTGGCGATAAAGATGTAACCTACTTTTGCCATACTGTTGTACGCTATTAAATGAAATCAAGTGCAAAGGTACACTATTTTTCCGAGAAACAATCATACTTGAACGAAAAATCATACTTAAACACGATAATTTGCCATTTTCTTTTCACTTGATTTCATTGAAAATCATACTCGCAAGTATGATACACAAATAAGATTAAACTTACTGTCATTCTTGCAAATATATCGCTGAAACGCATTAACTTTGCACCGTCAATTTCAAAATCAGACTCAAAATAATGACAACAATGAAATATGAAACCCAACTTTTCGGAGGACAAACCAACCTCCATTGCATGAAGCAAATATTGCATAATGCAAAATCAAACTCGCATGGCTGTATCAGACTTGCCATTTGTATTGCCACTGCGTTTGCCGTAGTCATGCTGACAGCATGTTCAGACGGAAACGGCACGAAGTCGTTCCATTCGAGCGATGAAGCCATCAGAGAGTATCATGGCTTTCTGACCACTCTTCGACAGAACGGCAAGGTCTCAATTCAGACATTAGTTAAGATTGTCAACGAATGGCGCGTGTTGGACGATTCCGTGACATCGTGCATCTCACGTGACACTGTCAGGAAAGCCCACTCATACCCGTTCACGGTATATCATGAGTTGAACGACTCCATCCACATCGAGCTGTGCCGTATGGCGATGTCTAAGCAACGCACCTTTCACGACCTGCTCTATCTCAGAGAACAGACCTCTTCCCATGTTGGTGATGAGGAACTACAGCAAGCCGTGAAGGAAGCACAGCCATTCTTCGCTTCCTTGGATAGCCTGCCTATATATAATAAAGGTGGTAAACAGGCGGTACTGAAGCGTTACCTGCTGTTCCTGCAAAAATCCGCCAAGCAAGGCATTCACGGCAAGGAAGACCTGCTCGCTTTCATCAAGGAAGAGCATTTGTATTTCAAATCCTTCCTGCAATACCTGCCGGATTTTGCTGACGATGACATCGGTGACATCAGACGAAACACCGAACACTGCTGTCGGGAGATACTCCGTGCCGCCGACCGCAAGGATTTGTCCCACAAGGATGCAATGATATACCTCTCCATGCGCACCAACCACCGTCTGCTGCGCAACGCACAAGCGGCTATCGAGGATCTGAATAGTGGCAGGGTAAAGGACGAGCACACCATGCACGCCTACCTCCTGATGATGATGCAGCCGTTCATGACGATGGATGACCTTTCCGTGAGCGTGCTCTCCGACAAGGACAAGGCAGACCTCTACAAAATAGCCGATGCGCTCCCCAAGGAGATGGACGGTCTGGCCAAGAAACTGCACCTCGACAAGCAACGCCTGTCGGATATGCCCATGCTCATGATGAAGATTTATGTCACAAGATTATAAACACCCCAAACAGAGAATACGATTATGTTAGAACAGTTTTGCGATGATTTCCTTGCCGTCGTGCCTTTGCAGTTGCCAGAACTGCTGGACAAGCGCAAGATGGAGAAGCCTGTCAAGTATGACGATTACGTGCTTCTTACTTTCCAGTTGAACACCCCTTTCACGATAGAGGAGGTGATGGATATGCTCGAAGACGAGATGGAAATGATAATCCTCTATCACCACATTCCAAGCCGTCATACGGAGTTCGGACACAGCTGCTGTGCCTATTCCAACCCTTCTTTCGGACGGATGTTCAAGGTCAACGGCTCCACAGATGAGCGTGGCATGGTCAGCCAGATAAAAGTGACCATCTATGACTCGCTGGAGCACATGTCGGCAGATGTATGCCTCGACCTCAGTCTGCATTGCAAGAACGGGTTCTTCAAATACATGAAGCCCAAGGAGGAAGTCCTGCTCGACTTCATTTGAAAGTTACATTTGCCAGATGACAGTCCTGTTCTACCGCAACAACGCTCCATTCTGTTGTCCACAACAAAGGCCAAAGTCATGCCACAAGCTCCCGACCATCTGATGAAGGAAACGCTTTACATGAAGATTATCCATCTTCTCGACCGTCACCGCACATGGCTGGAGATTGAGAGCATCGCCACTGTCCGCAACCACACGATAGTCAGGAACGGCAGAATGACCGACATCCTCAGCCGTGTGCTTGTGGTCAAGGCCATCCACCATCATTTCCCCTACACGAGAGGGCAAGTGTGGCAGATAGCCGAGTACGACTTGGAACAGGCTATCAAGAGCCTTCGGACAACCGACGGAGCTTTCCGTCAGAGAATAATCAAGGGAGAACTGACACTGGAGGATGTGGAGCGTATCATATCCACTGCCACACACGGTGTCGTCCAGCCCGACCTGAGTCCACTTCCATTATTCACATGCTATACATATTATGACAAGTAAGATACTGTTTCTCATCCTGATGTCAGCGTTCTTCTTTGTGACGATGATTCTGCACAGAAGCCGCAGACAGTTTATGACACGGTTCTATCTGCGCATGACCGCGCTTGTGACAGCAAGGAAGCTCTACCGGTTGATGCTGCTCATCCTGCTGTACGTGTTCCACTTCCTCTACCTCTGTGTACACTATAACGACATAGGCGTAGTGGCTTCCACCATAGCGTTTGCCATATTCTTTGTCTTTATGGATGTGGAGAGGTGGCTACAGCGTCTGCACGAGGAGCGGACACCCTTCTGCATCGCCGCGTTGGCGGCAGTGGTGTTTGTCTTCACTCCTCATCTGTTCACGCTTGCTGTCACCATCTCCTTTGTCCTTCTGGCATCACTGTTCTATCCCTCGCGCATAGTCATATCGCTGTGGAAGAACAAGGCTGACCGCAAGATGCTCCTCGAAGACACAGAAATGCTCATCATATACTACTATTAAGTATCACCTGTATCATGCCGTTCCTTTTGTATAATGGAGCTGGCGACAAACAACAGTATTCACCAAACAGATTATTGAAATGAAGAAACAGAAACATAGAACGAGTTCCGGCAAGATGTCTGAACGGATGTCCCTGTTGGAGTTCTTGAAAGAGAGGTCCGGGATAAGGCTGTCGAAGCTCGAAGCCTACCTTGACCTTGTAGACAAGGCTTCTGTACAGTACATCCCCAAGGATCTGTGCAAGCAGGAGTTCAGCCTGTCCAACGGGCAGTTTGTAATCACCATTACCGAACTGGCAGGATGCTGGCATTGGCACCGCGCCACTGTCCGCACCTTCATCGAGCAGTTGGAGAAGATGAACCAGATTTCCGTCACCCGTCTCACGAAGAGCCAAATCATCACCATCCCGATGTTGGCTGAGACACCTGCCGTTTCTCCGATTGACGCAGCCTTGGATGTGTTCCGCCAGAAGATGTGTACCGCATTGGACGAATGGCGAAGCGGCAAGATGTCCGCATCGGCTTGCGCCTCGGAATGTGAACAACTCTACGAAGATGCAACAGAGGAAGTAGCCATTATCTTGCAGAAAGCCGACAATGGCAATTCAATTGGCAAGGTGCCATGCGGAAGAAACATTCCCGAATCTGTAGGACACGCCTTTTGTATGACTGCACTCACAGCTGTCTGCGAAGCCACCTTCCATCAGGTGCTTTCGCAGGAAACAGATAACGCCCTCGTTACCTCCCTTCTTCCCTTCTTTTACAAAGACCTGGGAGGAGACTGGCTCTCATTCATCGAGGCGGCAAAGGCAATATCAGAATTGGCATTGGATGGCAGCTCACCAGCCTTGCATCAGGAAAGCGCAGCCATCAAGTCACAGTTTCAGTCACTCTGCCGACCGTTCCTTGCCATTGTAGCCAACCAAGAGGGCTCCTGTCCATCAAAAGGCTGTATTAACCTCTAATAATCACCGTACAACGCTTCTTCTTTTCTACTGGCACAGTGTTTACACGTCTGCCATTGCTGTAAAATAATCGGGCTTGCCCGTTGGTCGGAAATGAGGGAATTTGGGTAGCCTAATACCCCTCTTGGTCTCCGACCATCGGGAGGCTGTCCTTACAAGCAGCAAGCTGGAGACAGGAGAGTTGTACACACATAAAAGGAAATAGGTTATGGCAACACCAAAACAGGTTATGGATTTCCGACCATCTAAGGGAATCACCACAGCACAGAGCAACGAGCACCAACGCCGTTGGACGGAAAAGGGTTGGGGATCCGCTGAATCAACAGGCAACTACGACCGCAGCCGTGAGCGGCTCAACTTCGAGGTTCGGGGCGGCAAGGTTTGTCCTATAGACAAGAGCCGAAGCATCCCGGAGCGCATGGCAGACATCCTGCGGAGCCGTGGAATCAAAGACCCCAACGAGGGACTGGCAGAGCCACGCTTCCGCACAGTGGTCAATTTCATCTTCGGAGGCTCACGAGAACGTATGACAGAATTGGCATTCGGTGACCAGAAGGTGAATCTCACTCACGGAGCGGACAATTCGCATCTAACCCGATGCAAGGACATTGAGGAATGGGCAAAGGATGTTTACCGCTTTGTTGCGGACAAATACGGTGAGGAGAACATCGTCGCTTTCATCTTACACTTGGACGAAACCAATCCGCACGTTCACTGCACCCTCTTGCCAATCAAGGACGGCAAGTTTGCATACAAACAGATATTCGCCGGAAAGGACAAGTACGAGTTTTCTGCCAGGATGAAAGCCCTGCACAGCGAATTTGCCGATGTCAACAAGCGTTGGGGCATGGAGCGCGGAACTTCCGTCTCAGAGACGGGAGCACGCCACCGCACCACCGAAGAATACCGCCGCCAGCTGTCAGAACAGTGCACCACCATTGAGCAGTCCGTCGCCACCCATCAGCGGACACTCGCCTCGCTCCAATCGGACATCCGTCTGGCAGAGCGGAGAGTAAAAGGACTCACCTCAATGGTCAACAACCTCTTGCAGGAGAAGGCTGAGAAGGAGGCGGCACTTGCTGAATTGCATCGGCAGATTCTTGCAGGTCACGACAATCCTGATGCTCTCCGTCAGCAAGTCCAAGAGCTGGAGCAGGAACTGTCCGCTATCCAGTCGAAACTGGACGACAAGCAGGAGAAGCTCTCAGAGGCTGACCGCAAGCTCGATGCCCTGCGTGAGGAGATGACCGCCATGAAGGAGCGCACGGAGGAGTTGCGGCAGGAGGCACACAGATATTCCGATACTATCCGACAAGGTGCGGACACCGTTCTCAGAAATGCCCTTCTCGAAAACATGGTCAGCGAGTTCTCCGAACGTGTGGCACGGCTTTCCAATGAGGGCAAGGACGTGTTTGACGGTTCCCTGCTTCAGGCCTTTGCGGAGAATGGAACGGAGGTGATGTACTGTGCCACGCTTCTATTCCTCGGCTACGTCGATGATGCCACCACCTTTGCCGAAGGTCATGGCGGTGGCGGCAGTTCGTCCGACCTCAAATGGGGACGTGACGATGACGAGGATGAACGCGCTTGGGCACGCCGTTGCATGATGAAAGCTGCACGCATGATGCGCCCCTCTTCCGGCAAAAGGAAGAAACGATAAGCGGCACTGTCACGTATCACCTGTTATAGTATTCACCAGATTAAATTGAACAACATGAGAAAAATACTTATTCTATCCCTTGGCTTCGCCCTTTCATTGGGTGCGCAAGCCAAAGACTATCACCGCACGGCGGACACCACCACCGTTGTATGCAGACTTTCGGCAGACGGTATGCTTCGTCCGCTTAAACCTTCCTACATGAAAGGGGCATTGGTAGCTTCGCCATGGACGGACAACTGGTTTGTCCAAGCGGCAGGAGGAACTACGGTCTTCCTCGGCAAACCGCTCGGATGCAACGACCTATTCGGTCGCATGAAACCGGCATTCTCCGTGTCGATCGGCAAATGGTTCACACCTTCCGTCGGCGGTCGTCTGAACTATGGCGGTATGCAGTTCAACGACTGCAACAACTCCTCGCAGGACTACCAGTACCTGCGTGCTGATTTCATGTGGAATGTCCTCGGCAACCTCTACAAGGACGATGTACACACTCTTGCCAGATGGAGTGTCATTCCATACGTGGGCGTGGGTATGCTGCACAACAAGGTGAATGCCCACAAGCCCTTTGCCATTTCCTACGGCATACAGGGGCAGTATCATCTCTCCCCACGCATTGCTGTTACGGCAGAGATAGGCAACATGACCACCATGCAGGATTTTGACGGCTATGGCAAGGCACACCGCCTTGGCGACCATCTGCTGTCCGCATCCCTCGGCCTCTCTGTCCGCATCGGCAAGACTGGCTGGAAGCGAGTGATAGACGCTCGCCCGTACATCGCACAGAACGAATGGCTTTCGGCATACGCCTCATCCCTTTCTGACAGCAACAGCCGCTATCACGCCCAGCACGATCGAGATTGTCAGACTCTGGAGCAGCTGCGCAAGATTCTTGCCATCGAGGGACTTCTGGACAAGTACGGCCACCTCTTTTCTGACGATGCCGCTTCTTCCGTCACAAATGGCTATCCTCGAAACGACTACAGCGGTCTCAACTCGCTGCGTGCAAGAATGAGAGACAAGTATGGTAATGGTCAAAAGACAAAGGTCATGGAGTCCGCCTCTTGTACAGAAGAATATGGCAATGCTGAAGGTGAGCCGGAAGACGATTACCTATCGCTCATCCACTCAGGAAAGGCTTGCATAGGTGCGCCCATCTATTTCTTCTTTGAACTTGGCACTGACAGGTTGCTCAACAGGTCACAGCTCGTCAATCTCGACGAAGTAGCACGCATCGCCAAGAAATATGGCTTGAAAGTTAAGGTCATCGGCGCTGCCGACAGTGCCACAGGCAGTGAAGCCATCAATGATAACCTCAGCCGTTCCCGTGCCAGATTCATTGCAGAGGAACTGATGAAACGTGGTATGGAAAATGGCACCATCTCTCAGATTTTCGATGGCGGCATTGACGATTACTCGCCCAATGAGGCGAACCGCCATACCAGAATCCTGCTGTATCTATAGCCAGACATACAGCTCCGAACAAGAGCACTAAAACTTTTTTTTCATTGATAAATTTTAGAAAGGGAGGGCTTGTCCGTGATGGATAGGCCCTCCCTTAATCATATATGTATTAACGCATATTCTATGCGCATATCTTTTTTTTATCCGTGTTTCTCAGTACTTGACCAGTCAAGCAGGAAGTCATATATACTCATTATCTGTATGCCGTTTTCGTCGCTCCACTGCTTGGTATGTTCTCCCACGATCAGCAGTTTGCGGAAAGAGTCATCTACAAGACGCAACGACCGTTTCTCCTGTTCCATCTTTTCTGCATCGGGCATACGCCACGCCGACTGGATGTAGATCCGCTCGCTCCCTTTGTTGCAGACAAAATCCACTTCCAATGTCACCCTCTGCTGCTTTCCTTCCGTATTCCTCACTCGATGATAGACGTTACCCACATCCACGAGCCATCCTCGCATACGCATCTCATTGTAGATGACGTTCTCCATGATATGTGTCGGCTCGCTCTGACGGAACGACAGAATAGCATTCCTCAGACCTACGTCCTGGTAATAATACTTGGACAACGAACCTATGTATTTCCGTCCTTTGATGTCGAACCTTTCGGATTTTTCGATAAGGAAAGCATCCTGCATATATTCCAGATAAGCCGACACTGTCTTGTCGGTTATGCTCTGCACATTGCTTACGGACTTGAACGTATTGGCTATATTCAGTGCATTGACAGGTGCTCCTATACTGGATGCTACGGTCTTCGACAATTCTTCAAATTCAGGTCTCAGTTCTATGTTGTTCCGCTCGTAGATGTCACGTAGATATACCGTGCGATAAAGGCGACGCAGGAAATCAGCCTTCTTCTCATCCCCAACCTGTGTAAGTAGTTGCGGCAAACCTCCGTACAGTCTGTATTCAGCCCAACCGTCTTCTTTCGAACCATCATACACCGTCATGAACTCCTTGAAGGATAGTGGCCACACATGTATCTCGTCACCTCTGCCTCGGAATTCCGTCACCAGGTCAGAGGACAGGAAACGCGAGTTGGAGCCTGTGACATACACATCCGCCCCTTCGGTAACTGACAAGGAAGAGAGCACCTCTACAAAGTCTTCCACCTCCTGCACCTCGTCGATGATGATATAATAAGTCTCATAGTCAATCATCATCTTTTCCACCCAGTCCAACAGGTAGTCCGGGTTCTTGAACTCTCTGTTCTTCCTACTCTCCATGTCGATGACGAGAATATGGTCTTCTCTCACGCCCTCATCCAATAGATGCTGATGAAAGAGTTTCTTCAGAAGGAACGACTTGCCTGAACGTCGCAATCCTGTGATTATCTTTATGAGCCCGTTGTTCTTTGAACGGCTCAACTGTTCTATGTATCTATATCTGTTTACTATCATATTTTACGAAAAACTGTCACTTGTGACACTTTTTCGGAGGCAAAGTTATATATTTTATCCTAAATCAAAGAAAGAAATAAAGAAAAATGCACTAAAAATCAATGATTTTCCTGTTTTGTAGTGTCTATTCCACTTGCCGATGCCCATTTTTCTTTGCAAAGTTACTGCCCGGGCGAATGGTCAAGTACCGCCATGCTAACAGGCAGAGGACTGAACGACAGCTTTCCGCAAATCAAAGATTTGGGTATTTCATTAACTCCTCCGTCTGTTTTCTTGCCTTATCGCCCTCATTCCGCAGTCTTTTGATGCACGAAAAATCAGTTCCCGACAAGAGGAGCCGAAAGGCTTCAAAAGGAGGGAAGAAAAACAAGTTGAACAAATAATTTCTTTGCGTATGGAATTACACAGATTATCAGAAAACGAGCAGGCATTTGTCGAGTGCTTCTCACGGTTCGTAAACGGTCAGATGGGGTCAGCCGCCAAGGTAGGCAATGCCCTTGCAGATGACCATCGCTATCTTATCAACGAAAAGGGCAAGGTGGTGTTTGCCTTCTTGGAACGCCTTGCCAACGACTATCAAAAAGGTCGTTATGACCAGCGTGACGAGTGGGTGTGCCGATTGGCAGCAGAGGCCATCGAACACCTTGTAGAGAACAGAATGTATTACAGAACACTTAACAACGATTGACTATGGCAAGCAGATTGATTACACCCGTATTGGAGGAGATACTGAAATCCTATCCTCTGTATTCACAGGACGGCAAAGGCAAGGATGCCGTTTGTGTGGCAATATTCTTCATCGGACACGTCCGTTGGTTCGTACTTGAAGGACAGCCGGAAGGTAACGACACCACGTTGTTCACCATCGTATGCGGTCTGCATGAAACGGAGTATGGCTATACCTCCGTCAATGAAATGGAGAGCGTAAAGGTGGATGGCTCCAAATATGGAGTGGACGAGATATTTCAAGTGGAGCAGTTGGACGGCTTCAAGCCGGTGAAACTGAAGAGCATTCCAGACGAGGATTTACAAGCATTCCTTCATAATATGGAATGACCCCAAATTAAATCAGCCGCAGGGACATTACTCCTTGCGGCTGACTATTGTTAGTACCTACTATGAGTAGTAAAGCCTACGATTAGTATATACTACGATACTACTCTCATCTTCGGAAAGCGGACTTGGCAACGTGCTCCTCTTGTACCTCTTCCTTCTGGTACTCCTCCATGTCAAGCAGTTGCTCATACGCAGAGCTGATGTTTGCGTCCATAGAATGGTTGTGGCTGAAAGGGAAGGTATGCTTCACAGAGAGTCCTGCATTGGTCACAGTCCCCACATCCAGGCTATCCTTATCCTTGTTATATTGCAGGTTCAGCAAACCACCATTCGGCATTTGGAATATCGGCATTTTTCGCTGCGCCAATTCCGAAAACTCTTCGGCGGTCATCTCCCTCGCCACAGCCTTCACGTCCTCACTGGCACGTCCTATGCCATAGCGAGTGATATGGTCACGCACTTCTTGCTCCGTATGCTTCAGGAACACCTCATACGTACCGCCGACACTCCCGTTATAGACCACTGCAAAGTCCTTGTCCTCTATTAGCAGGTCATCGCCTCTGTTCTGGCACGGCTTCCTGTAGGTCTGCTCCTCGTCCATGCCGTTCCCGTCATAGTATTCCTTGGCAAGCGTCAGCAGTCCTTGATAGTCACCTTTCTCCTTTAGCTTATCCAGTTCCGATGTGTCATCCGTTGATTGGAGATAGGCGATGGAGGCATAATAGACGTTTTCTTTCGATTGTGAAGGCTCTGTCAGGCTTTTGTACTGGGCAAAAGCCTCCTGATAATTGGTGTCAAGGTCTTTGCCGTGGTCGTAAGGAACAGAGAGTTTCACTTCCAGACCGTTACTCGTCGGCACAGCAATCTTTACAGAGTCCTCCTTCTCATGATGCTGGATATATACAGCAGAACCATTATATGCCAAGACTGCATGGTCGCCGTCATCTATGGATAGATAACTTTTCCCTTGCCCGTTTTCCTGCTCAGCCTTTTTCTCCTGGTCTATCTCCATAGCAATCTTGTCGATATGCTGCGTGAGCATTGAGGTAGCTTTTTTCACATCGAGTAGCGTGGTCTTGATGAACTGCGGCGACTCCTTCAGCGAATCCAGCCAAGACTTCAAATAGGCAGCCGAATCTCCTTTCAGATGCTTTGTCATGCCATACCGCTGAGCGGTCAGCGCAGCCGTCAGTTCTGCCACCAGTTCCTCGCGTGCATACTCTGCCGAGCCGAAGGTAGCGGGCTTGATGCGGTCTAACTGTCCCTCCGCACCCGTGGAGTGTCCCATCTCGTGGAAAAGGTTCGAGTAGAAAGACTCCCCATCCTTGAACTGCCTTTTCTCAGGCATCACAATCTCATTCTTGCTGATGGAGAAATAGGCGGAATCACCGAACATCGGTTTGATGGGACATATCCAACGGTTGTCCGCTATCATCCTATCCACGGGTTCAAAGGCAAACTGCTCGTCCTTCTCTACCTTGGGCATCGAGTATTCCTGTTCCAGTTTCTCCCAAAACTCTGGTCTGACCTCCTTCAGGTTGGTCTGCGCCACATTGAAGACATGGTAAGTCTGAAGCTTTGGATATACATTGTACTTTTCGCGCTCTTCCTGAGAGAGCAGTTTGTAGTCCTCCCACTTGATGTGTTCCTTTGTTTCCTTATTGACCACCGTAAACGTGGTGAGCATCACGGGGAAAGAATGCTCACCTTTCAGTACTGACACACGGGGCTTCTGTTCCTCGTCTTTCTTGCCAGTTTTGTTAAACTGCTGTATGCGGTCGAAGGTACAGAAGCGAGGAATCTTGTAACCCTCCTTCTCGCAATGCAGGAGCAACATCATAGCGTTCATGCCATTATATTCTCGTCCGTTCAGGTTTTTCGGCCATTGCAACGCACCTTCAGTAAACCAGGGCTTTTTCCATCCGTCTTTGCCCGACAGCGACTGAATACGCTCAATCATCATATCGGCAAACAGGTCGAGTGCCTTGTCTTCGGCACTCGGACCTTCCTTAGCATAAGGCTTTCCCATAGTCAATTAACCATTATAGGGCTGCGGAACATATTCGCTCATTTCAGACACTCGGCAGGAGAAGTCCAGTTTGTCATTGAAGACACTGACAGACAATGCCCCTTTGATGTTCGCTTTCACGCCTGGTTGCAGCCATGCCTCGCATTTGCCATCGAATAGGAAGAAACTTACCCAGATGTATTCAAATCCGTCCTGTACTTTCTCTGCGCTGAAAGCGGAGAACTGGCAGTACGGCACACCATTCTTGTCCGTCTTGTCCTCAATGCTCTTGCCCACCTTGCCGCGGAACTCCATCACGCCCTTGATGCAGTCCTCTGCCTCGTCAGGCTGGTGGCTGATGCTGCTTGCCGACAGGTTGAAATAAAGGACATCGCCCCATTTTCTTGGTACCAATACACCGGCTACCTCAATGCGTTCGCCGATGTTGCAGCTGCCCACCTCCGTCAGTGTCCCATCTTTGATGACCGACACCTCGATGGTCTTGTTAATCCCGCTCTTCGCTGGAATGACTACGTTCATGGCAAAGCTCACGAATGCCTTGCCCTCCTTGTTCGTGCGGCAGGTCGCAGCCTTGCTGACCGTTCCGCACACTGTTACATTACATTTGATCATTGCTCGATACTATTTGAATTATACATATCCATCGTCCAAGTGAAATGTCTTAGCAATGACAATAATCTCTTTTCAATCATCATATACTAGCGCACGTATCAGTTCATAGACTATCCACGCTGCTATGATAAGTTGGAAGCCGAGATAGATGATGGCCACGGTCTGACCGAAAAGCCATTGGGTAAGCATGAAGTGTCCTGCCACAGCTACCATACCCACCAGCAATGTACACAGATGACTTGCTATCCTTTTCATTTCCTTTGCAGATTTTGTTGTTGACTCTCAGCCTCCATCCCTTGCTCGAAGTTCTGCGAAGCCTGCTGTGTCGCCACGATGCCTGTCACCATTCCCGCAATCTTCGTCCGTTTGCTTTCTTCCGACAGATTGGCATTGCCCAAAATGAGCGACAGGCGGTTCATCTCCGAGGAGGTCAGTTCACGGTCAATCTTCACCGTACCGCTCTCTGCATGAAGCACAGTCTTGCCGTTCTCACCCACAGTAATGGTGCATTGCCTCATGCCTGGAACAAGCGAGGTCAAATCTACGAGCCGGTTGGCTGCCATGGCAGAGATAAGTCCTTTTTGTCGTTCCTCATCATTGCTGTCAATCTGCGCTGCCAACATCATCAGCGACATGAAGGTGGTCATCGCCATGTCGAGTATAGGGTCATTCGTTCCCGAAATGCCCACGCCGCTGTCCTCCGAGGAAAGGATTTTCTTCATCCAGTCCTCCGACGAAACCTTCTGCTCCTGTGGCGCATTGCTCTTGTATTTTGCCAACAGGTCATTGCCGTTATGCAGGGCCTGTAGCTTGATGTTGCCTTTCTGTCCGATTTCTGCCAGATAAGCGGCTGGATCCATATCCCTTTTTGAGCCGTCAGCCGATACACTCTTCACTCCGAAATGCAGATGCTCGCCAGTGGTTCTGGTGCCGGTATTTCCCGACACCCCCAACTTCTGACTGGCATTAACCACGTCACCTACCTTTACTGCTATGTCAGACAGATGCAGGTAGGAGCATTGCACCTTGCTGCCATCCTCACGGCTGTATTCCACGGTGACGGATTTCCCTCCTGCCGTGTTCGCATTATGGTTCACCGCCACCACCTTGCCGCCGTTCTCCGTGGCCAACACCGCCTCATGGTTCGTCTTGATGTCAATGCCCTTGTGCATCTGCTGCTTGGTGGCATCCATCGGATCCTGGCGATTGCCGAAAGGCGAGGTGATGAAGAGAAACTCCTCTCGCTCCACAGGAAAGGAATACCCGGCAGACTGCGGTACATGGGCAGCAGGCATTTCTCTACGAGGATTATTCTCCACCCCGAACGACCGACCTTCTGCCCGCATCTCAGCCATCACCTCACTGTCATACTTGTCCAGTCCGTTGGCTTCAATGATGCGCTGCAGACTTGCAGCATAACCGCCGCCCGTGGCATAGCCGGCACGCTCAATGCCCTTCGTCCATCCCTTGTAGTCGTCAGGCGACAGCGTGAAGCACTGCGCATAACGCTTGTTCTGCTTCAGGAACTGCGAGTGATGCTCATAACTGTCACCCACGCTTTTGTACTTACAGAATTTCTCGTTGGGCCTATCATCCGTATAGACTCCATACTCTCCGCCATTCTTCAACCACGATGCCGTAGCCTTGATGCCAAAGTGGTTGTTGCATTCGCGCGACAGTTGGCTCTGTCCGTTGCTGCTCTCCAGTATGGCTTGCGCCAAGATGACGGAGGCAGGAATCCCATACATCCGCATCTGTTCTTTGGCTTCCTCCGCATATTGTGCGGCATACGCTGCGTTCTTTCCCATAAGCCTATCTCCTTAGACTGGTGTGTTGTTCTGTTTCTTGACTTTCCTGTGCCATCTGCTTTCCTGTCTCTTTTCCAGGTGACACCATCTCCGTAATTCCACGCTTCGATGATGTTGTCTGCTTCGGCATTTCCAACTGGTCACAGATGGCCACCCGTTCACCAGCACGAATGAGCTTCGGCAGATAGGTGTCGAGGGCATGATATGGGAATCCTGCCATTGCCAACGGCTTGCCTTCATCATCCTTGCGCCCATTGCTCTTTGTCAGCGTAATACCCAATATTTTGGATGCCTTCACCGCATCATCCTTGTAGGTCTCATAGAAGTCACCGCAGCGAAACAAAAGAATGGCATCAGGATGCTTCTTCTTCAAGTCAAGATATTGTTGGACAAGGGGAGAGACAGCAGCCTTGACAGCCTTTTCATCCTTCTTTTCTTCTTTCTTTTCCTCTTGTTTCTTCTCTTCCCTTTGTTCAGAGCTTTTATCTTCCTTAAGTACCACTTCCTTCTGTTCATCATGCTTATCGACAATTGCCGTCTCCGCTTGCTTCACCTCCGTCGCTTCTTCCTGCTTCTCTTGTGTACTTTGCTCGACATTGTTGTCTTTCTGCAATACATCAGCAAACAGCGAGGCGGCAAGGTTCTGCTTGTAGGAATCCCTGTCAGGAGCCACCCACAATCGTTGCCATTGTGACGGACTGACACTTCTCGGCTGCAACTTCTTGCCGTCAATAGTGGCTGCACACAGGCATTCGCCCGATTTGGCACGGAATACTGCCACACGCTGGATGCGGTTCAAATCAACCTCCTGCTCATTACCTCCGAAGATGTCCACCTTCAGGTCGGGTTTCGCCTCTGCCATAGCATAATACTTCTGTGCCAGTTCCTCACGCACACGCTCGATGTTGTCCATCGACTGCTTCAAGGTGGTGAAGAAATGATTGAGGTCTCCTTTGTCGGGATAGACGGCAAAGCCCTCCTTACCTTCGGGCTTGATGTACAATGCCCACCGCTCCTTGTCATCCTTTACCAACTGCACATTGTCGAAACCGATGTCACGGCTGTGGGTTACGGCCTCAGAAGCATCCAACGAGGATAGGTCTTCGATAGACCAGTTGCGCAGTCTTGATACCGTGATTTTCTTGTCGGCGAAATAACTGTCGTCGGGACGGAAGCCCAAGGCTCCGTCGGGATTGTAGAAACGCACGTTGTCATAACCCTCTTTCTGCAAGGCATTGGTGAAGCGTTGCTTGTTCATGCCCTTGATCTCGTTGTTCACCTCCAACGATGCACCCTGTGGCAGCACCACATCGGCGGTCTTGCTGGCATCATCACGCACGATGACCACAGTACGCTGCTCCTCGTTGGGATGCTGCTTGATTTCGTCTGCTACGAAGTAGTGGTTGGGCAACTGCACCTGTATCTGCGCCGTCTCTCGCTGATGCTGGTCGGTGGCATACTCCACCTTTTCACCCAGTTCGGCTTTCTTCAACACCTTCAGCGCACCGTTCACCTCACTCTCGATGGCATCAATCAGACAAGGGTCTTCCTTCAGTTCCCTCGTCCAATAGTCCACCATGCTAAGGCTGTCCTTTGACAGACGGGCAGGCAGTCCCAGTTCGAGCATCTTCACGCCCGAAGCTATCTCAGTGATGAGTCGTTCCTTCTTCACGGCATCCTCCGACGGGGCTTTGCCGTTCTTCATGACCATGCCCTCACGTGCCAACCGCTGCTGATGACCGGTGGCAGACACCAACTGACGCATCATCTCCTGTACATAGTCATTGTAGTGCTCGAAGTCACGCTGCCGTGGCAGGTAGATGACATCCTTCTCGGTGTCGTAGTGCGCCACACCCGTGCCGTCCTGACGTACATTCACGAGGTTGTCCTTCATCTTCTGAAGGAATCCGTTGACGCACCCATGCAGCTGCTTGTCCTCCTTGTCGCCATAACCTCTATCCTCCACCGTGCCATCCTTCTTCAATGCCGTAGTGTAGGCTGTTTCGTTAGCCATAGGCAGTAGCGTCTGGTCGATATTGAACAGCACACGGATCTCACGGTTTTTCACTCCCTTGTACTGCTGTTTGTCCTGTTCCGACAGTTCTGCGTATGCCTCCTTGGTGATGACATCGTCGGGATTGTTGCGGTTGACGTACTTATTCCAATTGTAATACAGGAACGGCACACCTTTCTCATGCTCCCTCACGCTCTCACCCCGTGCCTTCGCTTCGGAGAACTGCGTAAACAGATTGCTCTTGCAACCCTTGGCATCGGAGTCAAGGGCAAGGACAAGGGCATTGAACGGACTGACCGAAAAGCCCTTGGGATAGAGCTTCGGATAGAGTTTGCCGCTTGCATTCAACCAATGTCCCTTGGCATCCACCGCACTCGTCAGTGCCTCAGTGAGCAGCGACACCTGCTTCTCCGCCGTCCGCTTCTCAAATTCTGATTTCTCTTTCATGCTTTTATCTTTTTGTTTATCTCAATCACATTCTATAATTGGCTTACCAAGCCACCGTTCCCGACAATTTTGTTGTCGGGCTTCACTGTATTCCCCTCGGTCGCACCACGCTCTCCCGTGCCTGCTCTTCGTACTGCATTGCTGCCATCTGTCGCATCTGGTCGTTCTTGGCAAGTATGGCGTTAGCCAATGTATTCAGCGGCAATGCCCCCGACTGATGCGCCCCAATCACACTGTCAGGCAGTTGAATGGTACAAGGCACATGGTCAATGTTGGCAACGAGACACCGCCCTTGCAGCATCGGGTTGCTGATACGAGGATTGAGTGGTTCATCAGGATATTGGCGGTACTGAATGCGAGATGCAGCAGGACTAACTGTAGGTGCAATGCCTTCCTGCTGTTTCCTGCCCAGCACCTCATGTCCCGCTTTGTTGAGCAGATTGGCACCTCCCATACCCATCAACAGCATCTTCAGTATAGGATTCTTCACGAACATTCCAGCCACGATAGAGGCCAAAGGAAGGAGGCTATTGTCCATATTCAGCGATTTTGTCTTGCCAGTGAACAGTCCCACCAGTACATCGGGCAGCATCGCCAACACATAACCAAGGTTCTTGCCGATGTCTGAAAAGCCGTTCAGTCCAAAACTCTGCAACAGCCCGTCCCATCCATTTTCGTTTGTTTGTAAGGCTGTTTCCTCCTGCTGGACTACAGATGGTGTTGCCTCTTCAGTCGATGAATCAGGAGTTTCTTTCGGTTCTGCCTTCTTCTCCTTCTCAGCCTCTGCATCCAGTCTCGCCTTAACCTCCAGATACTCGTCTTCCTGTCCAGGCGCAACTATCAAGGGCACATCCTTGTACTTGCCTGTACGTTTGGTTGCTTCGTTTCTCTGAGGGTCAAGGAACGTACCTTTGTTCCAAGGAAAAGAGGTCTGCTCGGTTTGTTTCGTCCAATCCATAAAAGTGATATTGCTCGTGGGAATCTTGTTCTTGAAATGGCTGTTGGTAGCCTTGATATAGCTGTTCTCGTGGTTCTTGATGACTTTTGCCTGTTTGCGGAATGAGGCGAAGACGTTGGTGCCCGTACCGAAAACTCCCTTGCTGATACACTCCTCGACACAGACCTCTTGGCTGCTACCTTTCTTGCTTAGGTGCTCCATGCCGACATTCATCACCATATCGATACCGACAAACTTGGCGAAGGTTGCCCATGAGCCAATCCCTCCCATGGCCACGACATCGGCACCCGCTCCGGCTGCCCATCCCGCTGCCTTCTCTGTTCGAGAGGGCTTATAGGCTGCCTCTCCTTTGGCTTCTATCTCTGCGGCAAGGGGTGACTTGTTCAGTTCGTAGGGCAGACCGAACAGACTGCTTTGTGCCGCCTTGCGGATGATATAGTCGGCAGAAGATGTTGGCATACGGTCTTTCACCATTTTTTCTATCATCAGCTGCTCCATGCGGTGATCGATATAGGCGTATGCCAAATCACAACCGAGTTGTTTAGAGAGTGCATCGTACCGCTCTCGTCCTATCTCCGTCACCACCGCCTTGCGCCATTCCTCAGCCATCACGGCAAGGTCACGCTGCATATCCTTGTTGCCGACAATAGCCTCCTTGCACATCGCCAGATAGTCTTCGGTGGTCTTGCTGTTCCACTTGCCTGTAATCTTCAGCGTGGCGTATGGGTCATCACCAGGCATATTGGCAGTGGCCAATGAGCGTAGGATGCCAGCCGTACTGTTGGAGTAGGCTCGCATCTCGTCTGCCTGTCTGTTGGACAAGTCCCGTTGCACCCTGCCCATCACGGGGGCAAGGTGACACCCGAAGTAGTCGCCCATCAGACGCTCTATCTCTGCGAATCGCTGACTGTTCTTAACTGCCATATACCTTGTTTATATATTATACTGCTGTAATATCTGTTCCTTTGTCTGCTCGATGGCATTGTGATATATCTCCATCTGCTTAGGATAGTGTTCCTCCAACCATGCGTCCTTGTCCACTTGGCAGTGGATGAACTGCACGGCCATACGTTCCTCAATCTCCACGGAGGGTTCCCCCTCTTCCTTACCATTGAACCATGCCTTTGTCCACCATCTCACGCCAGCCCGGTCGGGATAGACGCTCACTATCCTCGGAATGTCGAAGCTCTGGATATCCACGTCCAAGTCGGCAAGAGGGTCGATGATGCCGTCATGCGTCAGGGCTTGCTCTTGGAGTTTTTTTTTAACACCTCGTCCATCGTGGAGAGATATACCTGATGTCGCATGGCAAGATAGTTGAGAAAGTCGGCAATGAGCAGGTTCTGCACCTTAGTCGCCAAAGGCATACAGCGGTTGCCGATGCCCAAGGGATTAGCCATGCTCGGCATGGTCTCGTAGAAATAATGCTTGCTCGCTCCCAACGAGAAGATGTTTCTCAACGACTGCTCCGTATGTTCGGGCAGAGAGTATGCTCCTTGTTGAAGGTCCTCGAAGTAGGAGGGAAGGAAGCGGAGCATCAATGCCTCTATCTCCTGACGGTCGGTGTCGTAGGGTGAAGGGATGTTCATGTCCAGTTCATTGATGCCCATTTGGGAATTGTGCTCCAATGCCTTGATATTGCCGTAGAGCATGGTGAGGAACTCCAACGGATTGATTTCCTCTCCGTCAAACCTCACCTCCATGTGCAGCAGGTCGCCACTGATGGCGATGGTCTGACCGGCCTTGACGCTTTGGGAGAAGTTGGCGAAGACATTGGAGAGATGCCTGTAAGTCACTTCGTATTTGCCGTAGCGGATGGTCTGGTAGATGCCATGCTCCGCGTCCGACCCAATGGCAGAGACGGTTCCCGTTGCCACCGCCGACAGCAGGTAATGGTTCACTGAGAAGTCTATGCCGTGATGGAAGAATGTTTCTCCCGTCACGGGATTTTTCTGCTCTCCGTAACCCAAGGACATCTGCACGTCCTGCTTTATAGGCTCCTCAAACGGCATACAGTAGCCGCTCGATGAGCGCAGTATCATTTCTTCTGTATATCTCATATCACTGTATATTGGTTATCGTTTCATCCCTCTGCTTTGGGTCTCTGCTTCTTTCATGTTCTGCCCATGTGAAGACGTACCGCCTCTGTTAGGCAGAGTTTGCGCCACCTTAGAATTGTTCCCGATGATCATCGCTCCAAGCAGGGCACCCGCAATCTTGCTCATCCAACCAAAGCGTCCGAATACCATGAAGGCGGCAGCCACCAGTCCGACGATGCTCATACCCGACACGTTGCCCTTGCCGATATTGCCAAAGAGATTGCCTATCATGTCGCATCCTACGCCTCCGAACATATTCCTAAAGAAATCACTGATGCCGCTGAACTGGGTGTCCATCTTTCCGGCTACAGTGTTCACCGCATCAACGGCTTCACCAGCCTTGCCCGTCAGACGTTGCACATCGTTGGCGGTTTGTGCCACCGCTTCCGTGGCATTCTCGCCGATGACAGCATCACCTACGATGCGTGCCACGCTCTTGTCTGTGGTCAGCTTCTCCCATGTCACATAGCCTGCGGCACTACCCACTGCGGCCGTCTGCATAGCCTTGCCGGCTCCCATAAGGGTGCGTTGCGGGTGGAGTGCCGCACTGCCTAAGGTCTTTCCAGTTACTCCGATGACATGGCCAGTACCTCGTGCCGCCTTGCCACCATATTTCAATAATGAACTCCAAAATCCCATATCTTATCGTTTTTTAATCACGGTTTGACTTCGTCTTCTTCTGTCACGACTCGGCATAGCTCGAACAAGTTCGGCTCTGCTCTCGCTGCTCCATCAGTTTACGTTCTTGCCCACCTGCTTCCACCGCCTCTTGGCAGCCGCTGCTATCTCGGCTTTGTTCGCTTTGGTGGGTCTTGCCCCTTCGTCTATCTCCATCCAAACATCGCCCATGGTGGTGTATTTCACCGCCCTCGTCAGTCGCTTCAACTGCTTGTTCATCTTCTTCAGTTTGGGTCGGATGCCGAAGACTATCTCCACACGCTCCTTCTCGGTCATCTTGTTGCCCGACAGGCATACCGTGCGTATGTCATTAACTATCTCGATGCTGTTCATAATCAGCTCGCGGTATATCTTGTTGCGCTTGGCTGACAGGGCTACGGCAAGTCCGTTGGCAGGATGGGCATCCAACTGCGCCACCAATCCACCCATATTGTCCACCAACTGACCTATCTCGTGATAGAAACCATATATCTGTGCGGCATAGCTGACGATGGAACGGAAGGAGTCCAGATAGTTGTTGAACTCCCGCTGCAGGTCGGTAGTGGCTTCCACTTCCTCCTTGGTCCAGATATGGCCGGTGGATTGTAGCAGCATCACTTTCTCCTGATTCTTCAGTTCTTTCTCCGCCTTGTTGGTGTACATCAGAATCATCCCCGCAAGAGTCGGGTCGTTCTGCGCCCGCACTCCTGCAAAAGATGATATAAACATAAAAATGGCAATTGATATGAAATACTTCATGACTGATTCCTTTATCGTTAATCACTGATGGTCATACGTCCTGCTCTGCGCCATCTGCTAAGGGCTTGGGTGGCTATCTCTCCATTGCTTCGGTCTATCATCCCTGCCGTCACGCCGTTCCACACATCGGTCATGGTGTAATATCGTATAGACAGATAAAGACGATGCAGCTTCTTGCTGAAGGCACTCAGCTTGTCGTTCAGTGCCCACAGCGTCTTGCTCCTTTCCGCACCAGTCAGCATGTTCTCTTTGCCTCCTTTGGCGACTGCATCTTTCAGCAGTGTGAAGACGGACACCAATTCCGTGGCGGTCTCCATATACAGGTTGTTCATCGAGAGGGTGGCAACGATGCCTTGCGGATTATTGTTGATGGCCTTGCGCATCTTACACAAGGTGATGAATATCTTCACTCCATCGTCGTACAGATAGGTACAGGCTTTGAGGGAAGAGGCATAACCACTGGCGGTTTTCAGATAACTGTTGTACTTCTTCTCCCATTCGTGTATCTTGGTGAACTCTGCGGCGATGGTATTCTGCAACAGGGCAGTCTTGGTCTGACCTTTGATTTCCTTCTCTATCTCACCGTTGATGGCTTCGTTGCCCTCTGCTAATGCCATCCATTCCAAAGGGTTGGCAGTCACAATCTGTGCATGGGCTGACGGCACGCTCAGTACCAATGCCACGACAATGAACCAAATCTTATCTATTCGTAATCTCATATACGCCCTTTCTTCGTTTGTTCGTTTCTACTCTTGTTCGTATCACACTCACCACGTCATAGCTGTTGCTGATGCCGGTCATTTCCAGTTTCGGTGTCGTTCTATCCATCGACAACACGGTCACGCTTTTCAGTCCGCATAACTGTTGTATCAATGTCTGATGCTCGGCAAAGTCCACCACTCGGTACAACTCCATGTAGTTCACGCTCCGCTGAAACACTCCGTGCTCACAGATGAGTTGCTCGCTCCCGATATGGTAGCGGATACTCCTCAGATAGATGAATCGGTAGAGTAAACAGAGGGAGAACAGGAGGCTGAAGACAAGCAACAGGGTACTATATGCACAACCGGGCAATCCTCCGATTAGGAGCATTGCCACGCACAACAGCAACAGAGGCAGTTCGTTGATGAAAAACTGTCCGATGCTGGGGCACAAGGTGATGATGCTATTATCTTCTTGTCTCATACGCTTCTATGATATGTGTTCTTTTCTTCTTTTTCCCTTTGTTTCTCTGCCTTGCCGGCTGCGATAAACTCGGCATAGTCGAAGGTATCTGGTTCGCCCTTGGCAATCAGTTCTGCTGATTTCTTGTTGAGCAGCGCATCGTTCCAGTCCTTGTAGCAACCCAATGGATGATAGGCTTGCACATGCTCGTGACGGAAGCCCATCTCTGCTGCCACCTTCCTGAAGTTTGCAACAAACTGCCGCCCTGCATCGTCCTTGTCAAAACCCAAATAGTGCCGTGCGTTGGGAGTAACGGACAGAAGTCCTCGCATCTGTCCCTCGGTGGGTGTGCCGCCCGTAGATACATACACCATCTTTACAGGATTTATCTGATACTCTGCCATGGCATCGTAGGCACTCTCAAACCATACAATTTCGCTTGCTTTATCCAACGGCTCGCCCGTGAGGTTGGCAATCCACAGTCCTTCACTGCTGTTGCTTCCTTCTGCCTTGCCCTTGTAACCGCCGCTACCGTCCATCTTCGGTCGTCCTCGTTCCTCAAAGCCCACAGTCTTGTCGGGTGTCTTGGGCAGTACAAGCGGAAAGGCAAGGTTGGCAAAGGTAAGTCCATCCGTCCGATGCTTAGTAGCCAGACAGAAATGCCGATGAAAAGCATACTGCGTATAGAGGTCGATGCCTCGGAACTTAAAATAGGGATAAAACCTTTTCTGCGTTTCCCTGTCCTGCGGATTGAACTTGTGGATGTCGTAGTCATTCAGGTTGAATGGCTTTCCGTCCTTTCTTGGTTCTGTAATCTTCGATGGTCTGTCCTCTATGGGTTGGTTGAGCAGTCGGTTGCAGACGAGGTTGACGAGTCGGTCAGGAGACATTCCCACCTTGTTCTCTGAAAACATTTCTGGATGCTCCTTGATGAACGAAATGACATTATACACCTTCTGCTGCGGTGGTTGGAAGCAACATTTCCCATTCTGCGTGACAATGAACTTATCACCACGCACCCGTCTGCCCTCACTGTCAGTACGCACATACGACGGATAACGCAAGCCATCTCTCTTGTTCAGATGATACCCTGCGTCCACCAGTACTTCCTGTATGCTCAACCTGTCCAGAAAGTCATCGTATGTCAGTTCACTACTCATTATAAATTATAAATTGTAAATTATACATTGTTAATATCCTCTCCTTATCTCCGTGGCAACATGATTTGCTTCTGCCTCAAAGTACCTTGCCGCAATCTCCTGTGGCGAATCCACTCCCGGTTTGAAGTAAGGACGTGGACCGCCATGATGCTCTGCATAGAACTCCGGGGCTGGATGGTGATGATGGTGGCTTATGTCATGCGCCACCTCTGCTGTAACGACTGCTCCTGCCGTCAGAGCCGCCAATATCTTCGTGCCCAGTCCGGCGTTGGTTTCGGGGCGTGTCTTCATATCCACTTCACTGAAAACCTTGGAGAAGAGTTTCATGCGATGGTAGTCATCCACCGCCAAGAACTTGTCGTAGTCCTTCTGCTTGATTTCGTGCGTGATGGCTTCTCCATTGATAATGGCGGTCATGCGATACTTATCTTCGCCTTTCTTATCTCCCTCCATCGGAGGCACTTTCTCCACCATGATGTCACCGACTTTCACTTCACGCCCATGCGCTCCCTCACGATACCAACCCTTGTTCTCATTAATCAAGGCAAGGTCTTCACCTCTCACCATGGCATCGCCTTGCAACACGTCACGTCTGACAGTCTCGTCCTCTTCCAACGGAAGCAACCGTTCCTCGTCTTGTTGCTGACGCTGCTGCAACTCCTGTTCAAGTTCGGGATGCAGATGCAGGTCGATGCGCTCCTTGCTATTCAGTGTGTCCATCAGGATTTTGTCAGCAAAGTCGTCCTTGATGATGCCATTCAGCAGTTCCAAGCGTTGAACGACGGGCACTTCCTTGATGGAGTTGGAGGTGAGTTTCTTCAGTTCCTCATCTGTCAGGTCATACACCATGTCGGCATTGACGCTGTTCGACTGAATGGTCAGCGTCTTCGCATTCTCATCAATGATGATGCCATGCGATGCCAGACACTCCTGCCACTTCTCATTGGTGAAATAGACAGGCGAGGTAATCAGTTCCTTATAAGGCTTGGCTGGCTCCGTGCTTCTCGTGCGGCTGATGGAAGGCATTATGATTCCCTCCAAATCTTTCAGCACATCCTGTTGCTGAGGGCTATAACTCTGTTGCTGTCCCTTATAATAGAACCCATAACCGCCGCTCTGCAATTCGCCAGGCTTCATTCTGCCGTCCCAACGTTCAGGCACAATCGGGGCTTCGGGGAAGAACAATCGTCCTCCAACTCTGCGAAGATGGAATCCCTCCTGACTGCGTGGTGTCCAACCTAAAAAGGGTGGTGGCATATCGATGCGCCCCATCCGTCCATACTCGCCGATACCAACACGATAGCCGTGCAGCCCCATAGCTACACGACCGTTGGCATTGCGTGCATGAACGAAGTTCTTGGGCATATAGAAGTCGTTGCCCACAATGCCCGTAAAGGTATTGTAGGCTAACTTGTTGGCATGATTCGTACCCCAGTCGGTCAGAGCCAACATCTGCTTCTCGGTGATGTTATAGGTAAGCAGCGGACTGTCATGCCCTTGCACCACAAGCTGATAGCCGCTGCCATTACTCACCACATGAGCCTGCATACCATTGCGCATGAGCAAGTCACGCATCTCTGGTTGCAGGTCCATCTGTTGGGGATTCGTATTCTTTCTTATCGCCATACTTATTCTTCACTCTTCATTCTTCACTCTTCATTTATCATGCTTCACCGTTCTCTATTGCCTTCTCCAGTTCCTCATCTTTGTGATGGACAAACTGCTCCGCACTCTCTTCACAAATGCAGAGTCCGTTGTTCAGACAATAGCTCTCATATTCTTCCTGCCATTCAGCAGAATGATGGTTGACATACTCCAACCAACCGTACTCGCCGCTCTGTATCTTCTCGACGAGCACATCCTCTGGATAATATTTATTTGATGCCATATACTTATTATATTATGTGTAGATTATTTGTGCATGGAAAAAGAGGCGCGGTTGCGCTCTCCATTCTTCTTCTGCTCATTCCAAAGTTCTTCCGTGTATTCCTCTTCAGGCACATAGTCAAGATTACCGTCATCGCCCATTACCCAACAGCCATAGCACCCGAAGGTGTATTTGTCCCACTCTCGCTTGGTGTTCTCCTTCCACTTCTGACTGTCGCCTTGATTAATCCTTATGCCGGTCTTATCGTTCAGGTCAATACCCACCGTCACCTGTTCGTCCTCCATGATGAGCGTGAGCGGCTCACCCTTCTGCATCACGGTCAGTTCTGCCGAACTCAGTTTCAGTTCATCCTTCAGCACCTCCAAGTTGCGCCCGATGACAGGCGTAGGTACCGACATCACCTGATTGGTCTCCGTGTCAATCTGCACGAAAGCCTTGCTGCTCCTGCCATCAGCATCCTTAACATCGGCAAGGATAGCCTTTCCAGCCAGCAAGTCCTCCTGCTGTTCCTGAGTAAAAGCCTCCAATGGTGATTTCTCCAACTGCGGATAGAAGACCACATCCACCTTGCCGTCCTCCATACGGACCAACGCAAATCGGGTGCGGCTCTTCAATGTCTCGCCCTCATCATTATTCACCTGAATGGGCAGCAACGGTGAACGTCGTCCCTGACCAATATCTTCCAACGCCCACATGGGCAGGTCTTCAATCTTCTCTTGTGTGAGACCAAAACGAGCCAGTGTCTGATAAGGCACCTCGCTCTCTTCAAATCGTACTTGCTTCATACTTTAACTTTGAATTTGAAATTAAACTCATGCAAAGTTATATACCTATTCAGAGACAAGCAGAATTGCATAAGATAATGCGTGTTATTTTTGACGATTATTATTATTTGAGTTTGATTTCTGCTCAAAAATCAAACTCGATTGCTATATTATGTTACAATCTTCTTGTCTTCCCTTTGTTCTTTATGCCAGTCAAAGAATTGCTTGTTACTTTTGCACCATGAAACGATTTCTACTCATCACAATAGCAGCAATATTCTGTTCATCAGCAACAGTATGCGCTCAGTTCAATACCGTCACACAGACTAAGGTACACCGCAAGGCTGTGCCAAAAACGACGCAGTCCGCAACATCCGAACAACTGCCTCCGTGCTCGCCGCATCAGCGGCGAGACTCTCTTGCCTTTGCCCCATTACAAACCCAAACGGAGCAGACCGACCGCCACACGGCACTTGTCAGTCCACTCCGTCATATCTCTGTCACCAGCCCTTTCGGCTACCGCAGAGACCCATTTACAAAAAGAAAAGCCCTACACAACGGGCTTGATTTGAAGGCAAATTACGAACCCACATACGCCATGATGCACGGCGAGGTCATCAAGGTAGGCAAGGACAAACGTTCAGGCCTCTATGTCACCCTCCGTCACGGCGACTTCACCGTCAGCTATTGCCACCTCTCCCAAACTCTCGTCACCAAAGGCACCCACGTCCGTCCCGGCATCATCATCGCGCTGACAGGCAACAGTGGTCGCAGTACTGGTCCCCACCTGCACCTCACACTCAAAGACACAAAAAAAGGACGAGCCATCGACCCGTCCATTCTTCTCAATCTTATCAAGCATCCACTCTAATAGAACGCCTTGTCTTTTGTCGTTCACATCACCCCTTCCGCATTGCAATAATGTCTTAAATATCTAATCCTCAACAATTTCTATTCTTGAAAAACAAGTGTTTTATTCACGAATATAATATGATTTCGTGAAAGATGTCATAAGATGATACTAATATCTATGCTATTTGTCAATAAAGAACCCGTTTCTATGCAGATATTCTGAAACGGTTAGTGTTCCAATCCCTATCTGCTCACACAACAAAGGAAGTTTCTTGAACAACTTACCGTCATTCTGCTGCCTTGTTTCCTCCGTCATTACTTGCATCTCTTCCAGATGGATAGCGTCCGAGTGTCGTACATTCAGTGCATAAATGATAATCTTAGCATCACCTGTTTTAAGGTATTCTTCCTTTTGCTCTATGTATTCTTCTTCAGTCAGTTCCTGCTTCTTCAGTCTTACACAGAAATTGTTGTCTATCATGTTGCTGAATCTCTCTGGGGCACATGGAAATAGATCCTTTGTCGGAATGACCAATTTCTTGTCTTTGAGGAAAGGCATCTTTTCAACTGCAATTCCTTTGGAGGTGCGTTTTGATTCATCCAGAATCACATCAAGTAGCATCAAATCCTTGCGGGAGAACGCCTCTTCCAGGAATGAGTACAACTGTCCGTCCTTATCCAAGGGAAGATAATTCTTGGCAATCATCACCAATGAGCATGTATCAACAACTATCGCCATAACTCCCTCTCAAAATTTGCTGGTTTGACATTGAGTCTCGAACAGAAAGTGGTCTCGTTGACCACTCCATTGAAATAGGCATATTGCATGGTTTTCAAGAATAGCGGAGAAATGATGGGCTTTGGTGTTCGCCCGCCTCTCTTCTCAGAGTTTTTCAACTTTTCCTGTTCCTCTCTTCTTCTGTATTCCTCTGCCAATTCACTCTTGACATTGCTGTAGCTCGAATAGCTGATTTTCCTGTCGATATACATCCTTGTATATAAGGCAAGACGGCTAATGTGCGTCCGTGCACTGATAGCCTTGAAGAGGTCAATGCAGTAGTCGTTACGGGAATCTACACATGCTATGTTAGCAAGTGTTTCTGCTTCTTGTCCCATAATGAACTGATATGCAAAATCATTGCACCATCTTTCGACATCACTGTATGAAGTCTGTGCCGAGATGTCCATCATGTCCACCGACTCCACTTCTTCAATCCCCAATAGACAATGCCCCAATTCATGCGCCAGAGTGAATATTTCTCGCTTGTAATGCTTATGATGCTTAAGCACTATCACATTGGGCTTAAGGTAAAAACCGTCAATGTTGGTTTTCTCTTTCTTGTTCCATGTCTCTATGTATTCAAAGACAAAAATGCCATGATCGGCGATTTTTTCTATCATCTTCACAAGAAACTGCCTATGATTGACAGTTTCCCCGGGATAAAAAAAATCTCTTGCACGTACGGCTACTGTCTTAGGGTCATCTTGTAGGGTGTAGTGTTCTATGTCAAACTTCACATCCAGTTGCGACAGTTTGTTGTATGCATCCAAAGCGTTTTTCAGACTCTCGAATCGGTTTACAGTACGGATCGACTCCAAGTTCAGCTCTGTTCCGAATGAGGTCTTGCGGAAGAAGATACTGCTGCTTGCATTGGTTGACAACTTAGAATAGTCTTGAAAGAAACTGACTTCTTTGTCGAATATCTCACCTATACGCTTCAACACCCCCAAATCAATAGAATCTCCACTGATGTCTGCGGCTCCTGTTATCCGTTTCCTGCCTTTGTTCAGAAGAGACAACAAGTCATCCACCGACATCTTGTATAATGCCAGCAGGTATTCTAAACGTTTCTTGTTAATCTCTACTTTCATATCAGCCTCGATTGAACTATTGTTGTTTTGATGCAAATGCTTAGGCACAATTTTGCGTTGCAAAATTACACATTTTCACTTAAATGGGCGAATTTTCATGCTGAATATCACTGGAATTTATGTTTATTTTGCTAAATCGCTACATTTCGCCACCAAAAAGACACAAAAATAGGACGAATCATCGACCCGTCCTTTTGTTTTTAGCCTTTTTCGTTCTAACCACAGCCTGCAATGTTATTCATCAACTGGTTCATCACTCGCATGTCTCATTTCGTAAACTGTCCATAAGGCTAACACACATTCAATGGCTATCACGGTAATGGCCGCAGTCATGCCCCACCAGTGGGCAATAAGCATAAAGATGCCAGCCTCAATGCACAACGCAAAGAGGATGGTAACAATAAGTGATAATATTCTATTCATTCTACGGTAACTGATTTAGCAAGGTTTCTTGGCTGGTCAACATTCCTATCCTTGTTGATGGCGATGTAATAGGCCAGCAACTGCAATGGGACGGAAACAACGAGAGGTGTAAGGCATTCGGGTACGTCGGGCACTTCAAGGCAATGGTCGGCGATGTCCTTCATTGCGTCATTGCCCTTGGTAATGATGGCGACAACCGTACCGCCACGCGCCTTCACCTGCCTTACATTACTGATTATCTTGTCATACAGCGAGTCCGTTGGAGCAATGACCACCGTGGGCATCTCGCTATCTACAAGTGCAATCGGTCCATGCTTCATTTCCGCAGCAGGATAACCCTCCGCATGGATATAGGATATTTCTTTCAGCTTCAACGCACCTTCAAGGGCGGTGGGGTAGTTGTACCCACGACCGAGATAAAGGAAGTTGCGGGCATAGGTGTATATCTTCGACAAGTTCTTGATTTTGTCAGCAAGTCCCAACACATCTTTTATATACCTTAATTCCGCAACACTATTATAAATATAACTTTTTAAGTACCTGAGCAACAAAAAGTTGCTCAGGATTTTGTCATGTCAGATTTTTCACCTATCTTAGTGTTGCAAATCAAAATATGTATCAAACCCGACAGACATGGCAAAGAAAGCAATAAAATCTGAGAAACTCACTCCTTTTGGAGGAATATTTGCAATGATGGAGCAATTTGACTCCACATTGTCATATGTAATTGACACAACCCTCGGTCTAAGATGCAGGCTGTATGGTTATCAATACAGCGAAATCATCCGTTCTCTCATGAGCATCTACTTCTGTGGCGGCTCATGTATTGAGGATGTCACAACTCATTTGATGCCCCATCTCTCGCTTCATCCGACACTTCGTACCTGCAGCTCTGACACTATCCTCAGAGCGATAAAGGAACTGACGCAGGAGAACATTTCATACACGTCAGATACGGGTAAGAACTACGATTTCAATACGGCTGACACCCTCAATACCTTACTGCTCAATTGTATGTGTGCAGCTGGTCAGCTGAAAGAGGGTGAGATGTATGATGTTGATTTCGACCACCAGTTCATAGAAACAGAGAAATATGATGCAAAGCATACATACAAGAAGTTCCTTGGTTATCGACCAGGTGTGGCGGTTATTGGAGATTTGATTGTCGGCATTGAGAACAGCGACGGCAACACAAACGTCCGTTTCCATCAGAAGGACACGCTGAAGAGATTCTTCGAAAGGTTTGAACAGAACAATCTTGTTATCAATCGTTTCAGAGCTGATTGCGGCTCGTGCTCTGAAGAGATCGTGGAAGAGGTTGCCACCCACTGCAAGACCTTCTATATCCGTGCCAACCGCTGTAGTTCGCTCTACAATGACCTCTTCGCTCTCAGAGGCTGGAAGAGGGGAGAAATCAACGGCATTGAGTTTGAGCTGAATTCCATTCTTGTAGAGAAGTGGAAAGGCAAGACATACCGGCTTGTGATTCAAAGGCGGAAACGGATGGACGGTGAGCTTGACCTCTGGGAAGGAGAATACACATACCGCTGCATCCTGACCAACGACTACGAGCCTTCCGTAAGAGAGATTGTCGAGTTCTATAACCTCCGCGGAGGAAAGGAGCGCATCTTCGATGACATGAACAATGGTTTCGGATGGTCCAGATTGCCCAAATCCTTCATGGCAGAGAACACAGTGTTCCTTCTTCTTACAGCACTTATCCGTAACTTCTACAAGGTCATTATCCAAAGACTTGACGTAAAGAGGTTCGGACCCAATAAAACAAGTCGCATAAAAGCGTTTGTCTTCAGATTTGTCTCTGTACCAGCCAAATGGATCAGAACATCAAGGTGGTATGTGCTGAATATCTATACCTGTAATAATGCTTACGCAGATGTATTCCAGACTGATTTTGGATGACGACTACAACTTATGGGTATGATACTGCGTATTGTCTCAAGTCGCATTGTGGGGTAAGGGGGTATTGTAGGCAGAAGTGGGTATTTCAGCCTCAATTTATCTAATAATTCAGTAATGAGAGAACGTGTACACGTAAATAGGACGATGAAGGACTTAGTTGCGGATTTGAGGCTTATGAAAAGCGTATTGCTTTCTCAATACATGCCGTTCCTCTTCGCTCAGCGACAGGAAATAGGCTTTCCATCCCGGACAGAAATTGATGTGCCATCGCCAAAAACGACCCAACAATGACTTGGGTGAACGGTCGTATCGCCGCCTCAGTGGGCACTGCTGACAGTTATGTTTCTTTTCCAATACTTTATCTATTTATCTTTCGTAAAACTCTCGTGGCAAAAATAAGGATTATTTTCAGTGATCAAGCACACAGTTCATTAAAAAAGAGAGGATTTGCTAAGATTCAGAATAACGACGAGCCATCGACCCCAACGGGAGTCGAACTTCAAGTAACCGCACATGATACAATGTGCGGGTCGAAGTGCCTTCCCAATCCACGACCCCAACGGAGGTCGAACCTTTCTACAGATTATATGGTTCGACCCCGTTGGGGTCGGATGTATAGGAGTCATCTGGCCATCCGCAAGTCTTTGACATTGCGGTTAACGGGGGTGAGACCCTTTTCAGGGTCTGTTTGTTTGCACACCTTCATTCTACATAAACGGCTAAATTCAAATATTAAAAGCGTTTACATATTGCAACGTATTTATCTGTTATGCTCCTATTAAATTGTTCTATATCCTTATACTTTTCAACTAAATCCTTTATCACAGGCGCATTTAAATCGACGTTTAGGGTATATTGAACAAAAGCACGTAGCATCTCATAATTATAATTTACTCAAGTTTCGGATTTAGGTTGAGAGGATAGATTTGGGCATAAAAAAGGCTTTGAGGATTTCCGTATGTCACGGAAATTTAGTAATTTAGAGGTGCCCAAACAACTAATTACAATCACTCAAAGCCATGAGCAAAATTACAAAAATTCCATCGGAGATCCGCAACTTTTTCACGGGAAAACGAATCAATCCCGCATTTTCCAAGTTTATGACCCTCCTTGAGGGGATGAGGATTTCAGACAAAGATCTCGGAGGGAAAAAACGTGAGAACTGTCAGCTTACCAACCTTCAACTTTTCCAGATCATATTGATTCTGCCGTTTATGGCCGTCCCGGGTTTTTCTCATTATGCCGGATCGTCAATCTCGAAACTGTTCGGGGGTAAGAAGGACCTACTCTATTCGTTTATGGCCAAGGACAATATAGACTAGCAACATCATCTGGCACATCGCCTGTCATCTCATCAAGGCCGTGACCATAAGGAAAGACTATCAAAAGAGCCATCTTCCGGCAGTGCTTATTGTGGATGATTCCGACCTGCCGAAGACCGGATTGAGGATGGAGTGTATTGGCAAGATATTCTCGCACGTGTTTCAGCGGTGCATTCTCGGCTACAAGCTGCTGGCCCTGTGCTGGAGCGACGGCCGCTCTCAATTTGTCGTGGACTTCTCGATTCACGGCGAGAGAGGGAAGGTCGATGGCAAGGAACAAGGTCTTACGGCCCGGCAGCGCGAGAGGCGCTACAACCGCAAGCGTGACAGAGACTGCCAGACCGAAAAACGCAAGGAAGAGTATTTCGTATCCAAGCTTGAGCGCCTGAAGAGCATGGTGAAGAGACCATTGGAGGATTGTTCGCCGATATATATGAAGGCGTACACGAGCTCACCGTCGTGGAAAAGATCTGGTCAATCATTATTGATGTAATAGCAATCGTGGCTGAGATTTTTACCATTGACGAGAACGAATTGATGGAGCAAATTATACGGGATAACCGCAGGTTCAAGGCCATGCAACTGATCGCTCAGACTGCATAAAACCTAAATCCGAAACTTGAGTAAAATACATAACTGTAATAATCTACTACTAATCTAAAATAAAGCGATTATAAGCTATCCTTTTCCCTGTGTTTGTTTTAAAGTTTTCACCTATACACTTTTTTATCTTTTCCTGTTCTTTTTCTTTATCCATAACCATTAAATTTTCAAGCAAATCAGCTTCCCATTGTATTTGAAAATCAAGTCCATCAATTTTAGATGGAGTATGATGGTTGCCTATTATAAAGCATATTCTATCAATATTTTTGTTATAGCCTACCTTTTTTAATATTTCTTTCGCTACTGCTGGTCCTTCCTTTTCTTGATAGACACCATCAATAGAACCGTATTTTTTTTGTGCTTCAACCGCACCAATATCATGTAGTATAGCAATAATACTGATGAATTCTTTTTCTTCCTCTCCGATATTTTCTCCGTTCATTATATCTTCTGCATTTTTCAAAACTTTAAGAGTATGCTCTATGCCAAAAGGAATTTCTTTGAATACTTCTTTCATCTCTATAATAATTTTTTCTTTAAACATAAATTACCTCCATTTATACCTTATAGGTGTTTTAGTTCTATCTATCCATTTTTTTGTTGGCCGCTACAATCAGCATCATGGGACGGCGCATTTCATCCTGCATCCCCGGAATATCCATCATGTTTTCCGGCGGCTGCGGCTCCACAATCTGATTTATTATAAAACCATTTGAAAGCAGTGTATTTAGATATGTGGTCAGTGTTCTATGATATTTTGTAACCTTTTCTCCCAAAAACACAGCTGTCCGTTTGCCCTCATAATAATAATTATCCACCGGAAAATGCAGTATTTCTCCTTTTTCGTTATAATGCCAGTCTTGTGTTCCATAGGCAGTAAAAACAGGATGTTCAACCGTAAAAACTAGCTTACCACCAGACTTCAGTATTCTATATATCTTTTTTACTAAAATCTCATAATCTGCTACATAGTGAAACGCAAGTGAACTTAATATTACATCAAAACTCTCCTCTGGGAATTCCACATCTTCTATAGCACAGCATTTATATTCAACCTGTGGAAAATGTGTTTTTTCTTTGGCTACCTCGAGCATTTTATGAGAAATATCAACACCTACAACAGAAGAAGCACCGTGTTCCATCGCATAAATACAGTGCCATCCATAGCCGCATCCTAAATCAAGCACACGCTTATCTTTAAAATCCGGCAGCAGCTTTCTCAATGTTTCCCATTCTCCTGCACCGGCTAGTCCCTGCTGTGAGCGACTCATTTGACTGTATTTTTGAAAAAATATATTATCATCATATTTGTTTTCTTTCATCTGAATTCCCCTCGTTTAAAAAGTTATTTATCTCCGTTGCAATTTTTTTCACTTCTTTATAAAGCTTCTCGGTCATATCGTAGCATTCAAAAAGTGAAAGACCGAGTACTTCAAAAATATGATTAACCCTTTCGGCATATTTTTCAGGTTTATATTCAAAAGTTTCAAGCAGTTTTATAGCTTTCTTTTCGTTAATGCAATAAGCATTATTGCATGCAAATAGTACTTGATTTAAGCATGAAATAATACGAAAAACATGGCCTGCAATATAATATTTATCCTCTGCTCCCGCATTTGCTTTTACAAACATTAAAGAGAACTCTGCTTCAAATATAAAAAAGTTTATCAAGCTCTTCTTTAGAGCACCAGGGTAAATTTCTGCCTGATTTTTTAATTCGCATAAGCTTTCATTCTTAGCATATTGTATCTTGCTGATCGCCAATTCTCCACGATACATAGCACTTATATAACCATGGGGATGCCCAGTCTGATAATTGGCAGTAACAATTCCTTGCTCCGTATCTTTGATTATTTGTTCCACCCGTTTTATATCACGTAAAATCAAGTCAACATGATACCCGTTTATAACTAACCATCCGCCGCCATTAACCCAATCCCCCCACGCTCCGGGAGGTACAACAAGGTCGTTTCTATTCTCATCATCCAATTCTGTAGCAATTTGATTAATCGCTGTCAGGTCAAATGATTCTTGATTGTAATAAATTCCGATATCTATATCAGAATCCTCTGTATGGGTACCTTGGTCTTATGTCAATATTTTGGACACAAAAAGTCAAACTTTTTTATGCTGCACTTCTAGCTAATAATTCACATTGATCTGGAGTCATGTAATTAATAGAAGAGTGTAGCCTTTTTCTGTTATACCAACCTTCAATATATTTAAAAATAGCCATATTAGCTTCTTCGAAGGTACGGTATGTATTTCTATATATTTCTTCCTTTTTTATTAATGAATGAAAAGATTCTATACAAGCATTATCATATGGACAACCTTTTTTACTAAACGATTGTATAATATTAAACTCTTTGCATAGCTCCCTTAAATCATTGCTAGTGTATTGAGAGCCTAAATCGCTATGAAATATTAATTGCTTATTCTTATCGGGAAATTGGCTGTAATAAGCATTTTTTAAGGCTTTAACAACTAAATCATTAGTCATTCTCTGATCGAAAGCGTAGCCAATTATTTTTTTAGAATATAAGTCTAGAACTGAAGCTAAATAGCACCAACCATCTTTGATAGTATAAATATATGTAATATCTCCTACCCATTTTTCGTTAATAGAAGTAGTAGTAAAATCTCTTTTCAAAACGTCTTCTAAATCTTCTGCTACCTTTTTACTTGAATGAGGTTTGTATTTTTTTACAGTTACTGCACAAAGGCCAAGTTCAGTCATTCGTCTTTGAACTCGCTTCAATGATACATTGAATCCTTCTATACCAAGTATATGATGAATCCTAGGAGCACCATATATGCCTTTATTCTCTTTATATATCCTTTTAATAGCTGATTTTAATTCCTCATTTTCTAATTCTCTTGCAGATTTAGTTTTATCAAAAGATTTATAATATGTGCTTCTGGCTACGCCTAGAACGGTACATATAGTCTTAATATCATGTTTGTTTTTATTGCTATTTATAAATTCTATTAATTCATCTAATTTCTTGTTGCAAATATGGCCATAGCTTTTTTGGCTAAAGCCCGCCTTTGGTGTAATATTTCATTTTCCTCTTTAATTCTTGCCATTTCTTTTTTTAAAGCCTTAACTTCCTTTAATGTCATAACTTCATTTTCATCTACTTTAATTTCTTTTACATCTTTAACCCAGCCGTTAATTGTTGATTTTGCAATGCCATATTCGCTACTTAGCTCTGCTAAGCTCATTCCTGACTTAAATAATTCTACTATCATATCTTTATATTCTTGATCGTATCTTCTGCCCTTTCCCATAATGGACACATCCTTTCTTAACTAAATATTATTTTACTTAGTTCGATTTAATGTGTCCACTACTTTATACTAACACCATTGTGCTTGTTTTCCAAAGGAAGTTTCAGATTTTACAGCATCTTTCTTTTTGTTTGGTTTAAAGTATTCTGCAAATTTTTCATGTTTTAAAATATAATAATTAAAATTACTTCTTGAACAATCTAATCCTTTTTTCTCTAACCAAATATCTATAGAGATGAGATTTATAATAAAATATTTGGTCCGTTTCTGCTGAAAGCAAACTCGAAATGATATCATAGAAATCATCTATCTTTGATTTTTTAGATTTTCTAACTTTCTTTATATCTCCATCATAATACTTTTTAACTGTTCTTCTATCCACTCCTAATTCTCTAGCTATGGCACTAAAATTAGGTCTATCCCAATTATTAACCTCGACTAAAAGTTTTAGCTTATTTAAATCTTTTACTGATCTTAAAAATATTTCAGTATTAATGTTTATCATATAAATCATATTAATCACCATTAATACTGTGCTAAATTTTACCTTCTATTATACATAGACATATTAGCAACTCTGTACATTATTATCTTAGCATTTATATCTCCACAACCCCACGAAGTTATCTAATCTATCAACTCAACCCTATCACTTTAAGGAGAGTTGATATATTTCCTCTAAAAATAAAAATAAGGGTTTCCCGACATTAACATCCTCGGCAAAGTAGCGATGGGAAAAGTTCAATGTCAGGAAACCCTTTATTTATCAGTATTTTGTTTAGTCATATTTCTCCACCCTCGACATCAAGACAACACACTCAACGTGGCTCGAGAGGACAGAATGAATGTCATTTGAGCGTATCCGTTCTCGGAAACATATCCACTACGTTTTTGGCACTATCGGTAGGCGGGAACATATCCAATCTCTCTCTGGAATGTATACCATACTTTTAAAAGGCAGAATAGCATTTTAACTTATGCTACCCTACCTATAACTAAACATTTACAGTTGCATGTGGCCTATTGTTTTTAGCCGTTAAATATTTTATAACTATTAAATAGCGATACAAATTGTTCGAAACTAATATTGTTTATATCATATATTCTCGCATATTTTAAAGCTTTATTAAATTGATTTTTTGTAAACAGTTTTTCATACTCTTTGTTAACCCATTTCATTACAAAAGTTTCATATTTTTTTCTCTCTTTAAATGCCATTTTTGCTGGCTTTCTTTTTAATACAATTAATGCGCTATCCACTTTAGGTTTTGGATGGAAATAATACCTGGGAATTTTTGCTAATATAGAAATATCTACCTCTGCCATTAACAGCAATGCTAGTGATCTGTTTGTATCTAATAACATTTTAGCAAAACCATATTCCACTATTAAATAACTTATTGTGGCTGAACTTTCAAAAACAATTTTTCGAATTATATTTGTGCTTATGTTGTAAGGTATGTTGCCAAATATTTTATATGGATTGTGGCTAGGAAATGTAAATTTCAGTATATCATCATTTACTATTTGATAGTTAGGATAATTTAAGAGCTTATTACGAGTTACCTCACATAATTTAGAATCAATTTCTATCGCCGTAACAAAATTACATCTCTTTACCAATTCAGCAGTAAAATGACCTTTCCCTGCACCTATTTCAAAGATGTTATCTTTTTCATCTAAACTTATGCAATTCATTATTTTTTCTATGTGATATTTTGAAGTAATAAAATTTTGACTATCTTTTATATTTACTTTGTTCATTAGAAAACCTCCTTAATTTATTGCATCTCTTTTCGAATATTTATTCATTAATTCCTCTAACCCTGCTTCGGATGTTAGAATTTCAAGATTATTCTCGTTCTTGTAGACCCGCATGACATACCACAGTATCTTATCCTTGTCCAATACATTCACCATACTGTTTTGACATGTGTTTTTTGAGAAAAGAACGTACTCATGGTTCATCCCGATATGCGTATCGGTCTGTATATCAGCAACTTTCTATGTGTTTCAACTACAATAGTCATCTATTCTCATCTTTCTGAGTCCACCCCCTGCAAAGCCCCTCTTTACGACATAAAAATTCGGTCGGAAAAGGTATGCAAAAGATGTTTCTCTCTTTAAGAGAAATATCGTTTTGCTAAACAGTTGATATTGAGGTATCATTTTATCGTAAAAGACATATTTGCTCAACAATTGCTTGACGGAAATCAACAAATTTTAGCATTTTTGTAAAAAAGTCGCTATATAATTTGGTGAATTGGAGTTATTTTCATATTTTTGCATCCCGAAGAGTTTCTCTTAAAGAGAGAAACACCTTTTTGCTCAACAATCCCCGACTTTTTTATTATAGTTGCGGTATCACACCGCAATACAATAGTTATAAATATTGAAATAAAGGTGCAGTGAGACGCTGCACCTCCTAAAGAGAATTGATGATGAGATTGTTGGCGTTGTCAACGACAGAGGTGTCCAATGAGGAGAGGTATATCTGTGTGGTTTTCTCGGAGTCATGCCCCAATGCCTCGCTGATAGTAGATACGGGCACGTTCTTGCTCTTGGCTATGCTTGCCCAGGAGTGGCGGGCTACGTAGGTGGTCAGGGGTACGGACAGGCCTATCATTTCTCCGATTTTCTTCAACTGCTTGGTGATACGGCTATAGGCATTCTTGTACTGTCTCCAGAATATGGCTCCCTCTCCTTTTGCTATAGGGAGCAGGTAGGGAGAATCATCTGTTTTGTACTTCGCCACTATCTCCTGCATGGCAGGTTCCCATTTGATGTGCAACTGTTGTGAGGTCTTCTGACGGCGGTAAATGAGCGTACTGCCATGCAGATTGCTTGGTGTAAGTTGTGCCATATCGATGAACGACATCCCACGGGTATAGAAACTGAACAGGAACATATCCCTTGCAAGCTCCAAACGGGGGTTCAGACTCAAGTCCAGCTCTTTCAGTTGCTTGATGATTTCCAAGGGGAGTGCCCGCTTGACGGTCTTGTCGATGCCGGTATATACATGCTTGAACGGTGAGGAAGAGATGACCAGTCCGTCATCTACGGCATGATTGTAGATGGTGCGCAGGTTGCGGATGTAGAAAGAGGTGGTGTTGCGGCACAGTCCGCTGTCTTTCAGCCACTGTTCATAGCCTTGTATCGTTGTCCCATCGACTTCCTCCAATGGCACATCGCCTCCTTTCAGGTAACGCTGGAGGCTGTTGAGGGTGGTTTTGTACCTTGCTACCATCCGCTTCTTGCCGATGCGTCTCAGTTTTTCGTTCAACTCCAGCGTATAGCCGATAATGCCATGTAATTCTTTTCCCTCATGGAAGTTGTCAACGACGGTGTCTGCTGTATATGACTGCCCTTCCTTGTCCAACCGTGCAATGACCAACAGCAGTTTCTTCCTGTCAGCATCCAATGTATCTTTCAAGGAAAGAAGATAGGCTTGACGTTGTGGAGTGACGGAAGTTGGCAAAATGATGTTTGAATGGTCCGCATCCCACTCTGAGGAATAGATTCTGTACTCTGTATGGATCTGACGTGCCACACGATTGTGTATCACCTGATAATACAGGCGACCCTCTTTCTCTTGAACAGATGATGTTCTGAACTTTAATTTGATGGATGCCATAATGCTCTGACTTTAACATTGAAATTGCAATTATTACCTTTATATATAATATAAGTGACAGACAAACAGGTATAGGAGGGATGGTGCCTCACCGCTCGGCATACAACAGCTGATATTCCACCCACCTCCGTTTCCTAATGGATGCCACTGCTTTTCCCCTCCATTTGCAATAGCTCAGATAGAGTGGCAGGATGTCCCTGTCGCCACGTTCCAATCGGGTGAGCAGGGACGCTTTCGGGTATCGTCCATTGCCTAACAACTTGGCTGGTCCAATCTGGTACGAGAGGGTGGCAAGCAGATAAGCATCCCTGCCATAACGGGCATATAGGCGCAGGTGCCGGAGGAGGTCTGTCCGTAACAGCAAATCTGCACGCTGACGTGTCAGTGTTTTCGGGAAACGCTCTCCCTTCTGTAGCTGGTGACCATAGCCCACATAGCCCGGTGTGGTCTTTGGGTCGTGCCAACCCTCGAAGTGTTTGGTAATGGCTACCATCCGTTCAAACAGTGCCCTGTCAATGGTTTGGCTTTGACAGGGCACGCTACAGATGGCCAACATGCTCAATAGTACGATGATGTATCTTCTCATTACATTATTTTATATAGGAGGTGCGATGTCTCACCGCACTCTAATCAATATCACTACATCATAGTGCGGAACTGCTGAATCTCTTTAATCATGGCTTTCACGTCCTCCCCAACCTGAACGAAGTTCTTGTAGAGGATGCGCTCTCGCTCTTCTTTCGACTTGAACTTATAGAACTTAGGGAGAGGGACATACTCCGATTCCTCCTTCTTTATTTCCGTCATATCGAAGTCGGTCTTGCAGTAGAACTTGGATGTCTTGAACTCCTCGCTCTCCTGGATGTTCATGCTTCCGTTCATCCCGGTCTTGGTGACTACGAAGTCACGGGCGGTCTGTCCACATATCCAACCTGTGGGCATATCGGAGATTTTGCTTGCAGGCACCAGGCTGTCCATATTCTCATTGAGGTTGATGGAGGTCTTGTCACGGTCGATGGTCACGCCCTTTTTGAGTTGCACTACTTTACCGAAGATGTCACTCGACAGCCATTCGAGGGTTTCCTTGGCTCTTGCCGAACCGCTCACCACATTGCCCACGGTGGTGATGATTTTCTGCATACCCACCTTGCCATAATCGGCTTCCAACTGCGGAAGTTCCTGAAAGCCAAGTGCCACGCTCACCTTGTTGCTTCGGGCTGTGCCTATCAGTCGGTCTATCTTGTGGAAATACAAGGTCGGCAACTCATCGACGATGATGCTGACAGGAACGTTCTTGCCCTGTCCTGTATTCACCCTCGTTACAAGGCGGTTGAGAATCAAGGCATTCAGTGCACCGATGATGCTCTCCATCTCGGGGTCGTTGGCAATGAGCAGATAACTTGGATTCTTCGGGTCACTGACCTTCAGGTCGAAGTCATCGCCGTCCTTGTGGAATATCCAGTAAGATTCCTTGGTGGCGAGACGGGAGGTATAGACACGTAGCGTGCCAATCATACCTTCCAACTGCTCCATGGCTTTGTTGGCAAAGGCAGTCTGGAACGGGCCAAGCAAGGGGGCTACCTCGTTGTCGGTCTGAAGTACCTCGAAGATGGTCTGATAACTCTCATTGAGGAACGATAGGATATGTGGCATGTCGCTGTACTTGCCCAACCAATAAGCGGGCTGCACCTCCGCGCCCGAATGGTCGAACACCCGTCCTGTGGGTATCAGCCTTTTCGTCTTTGGGTCTTCACGCCGCTCGGCAATCAGCATCTTTCCGTCCTTGTCGTAGGGCTCCTTGCCGTAGTTGCAGAAGAAATAGATGCAGGCGGCAAGGAAGTTGACGGCAGAGGTCTGGAAGAACTGGTCGCTGCCACCGCCGCCTTCCTTCTTGCCTTTTTGCAGGGATTCAAGCAGGGTCTCGGCGGTCTCGCTCGCTGCGGCAAGGTTGTTGATGTACTTCAACTGGATGGGGTTCACACGGCGCGAATACTCCACATCCACAAAGTTGATGATGTTGAACTTCATGCCATGGGGCATCTTGCTGTCCTTGGCATTCTTGTTCTTCAAGTAATGATAGTAGAGTTTGGTGGCGAGAGTGGGAAACTTATAGTCGTACACCACCATGGCAAAGCCCTTCTCGCTGTGCTGCCTGATAAACGGCTCGATGATGGAGAAGGTCTTACCAGAACCAGGAGTACCCACAACCCATGTGCCACGGAACGGATTGACGATGTTCACCCATCCCTTGCGGAACTTGCCCTTGTAATAATAGCGCATAGGGATGTTCACGCTGTACTTGTTCTCCTGCAACTCCCTGCATTGCTCAAAGCTCTCATTCTCGAAGTTGAAGCGGTCTTTCAGCAGCCCTTCCTTCAGGAACTTAGAGATATTGTCGAGGGCGATATGCACCAATACGACACCGACGATGGAAGTGAGCATATAGAGCCAAGTGTTCAAACGGAGGGTATAGAAACAGGGCATTATCGAATGACCGAACAGCCATACGGACTGCACAATCAGCAGCACTCCCGACAGCAGCGGATAGAGCACCTGCCTGCGAGCGTCAAACTCCAGATGCTTCTTGTTGCGCGTTCCCACACAGGTGATACATATCAGCAGGAACGTAGCCACCTTGCTATACACGAGGTTGCCGTCATGGTAAATCATCCACCGCTTGATGCGAGTGTGGATATCCGTCACTACGCCGCCCAAGAAGTCCAACTGCTCCGGCTCCAGTGCGTAGGCGAAGAACTCCATCAGGATGGAGACATAAATCACCGCCCTGAATATCTTGTAAAAACCCTGTAACTCTTTGCTTTCTTCCATTTACTTTACGATGATGTTGGGTGATAATGAGAAAAGATGAAGGATGCCACGGTGGACACCCTCCAATCCTCTTATGAGTTTTATTCGTAGCCGTTGATGGTCTTCTCAGACTCTACTGTCCACGGAGAAATAGTTGCAGATATGACCTCCAAGGTGTTGCGTACAGGCTTCAATGAATAGCTGTAGGAATGACCCGCTTTCCACGTGTCGTTTGTGAGGAATACGAAGTTCTCCCCATTGCTGAGTTGCAATGTCATGTCTGGCATAACCTGTGCAGGAACATAAAGCGTATATTCCATGTGGTCACTTTGTGGGTCGCCGAAATAATAGGTCGTCACCGACTCGTCACTGCATTCTACCTTTCCGGTCTTGATGTTGAAAGTACCGCTGTCAAAATAACCGACGAACGTGAGTAGGCTTCCTGCAAAATCATTGGTGGTGAAACCGTATTCTGGTGAGGTATAGACCTTGATGATGACACGCACCATCTGATGGGTGAAGTTCAATGTAAGGCTCGGATTGGCGTATGATGCCGCTCCACTGGCAAACAGAAAATCATTGACCTTCTGCTCACTCTGTACAGCTGCCTCCGGCACTTGGAACTCTATGAGGTCGTTGGTAGGATTTGCCGTATAGGGATAGTAGGCATTGAAGGTGTGAGTGTCTGTGTCCGTGAAAAACACCTTGTTGGCTGACACAAACTGATTCGTGCCGCCGCTTCGGGTGAACTTCATATTGTTGATCATCCCTGTGGAAGAGATGCCAATCATATCATTGAGTTCCCACTGGTTGTCAACGGCTCGTGTGGAAACGGCAGGTTGCAGCATCTCCAGATTGGTGAATACCTGAAGCTGCTTGGTTGATGTGCTGTCGGTCACGACCACAGAACCTCCGCCACCGGGCAGGTAAATCTCATTGACGATGTCTTGGTCACAGGACGTGAGGAGCATGGCTCCAAGTCCCAACATTAGAAACAAATTCTTTTTCATGCTTTTTCTTTTTTAATTGTTGTACTTTGATGATGATACGGGTGATACTCGATGTCTGTATATGGGCTAATCCATAATCGTGATGATGGGTCTCGCCTTATGCGGCTGCCACTTGGGAGTCTCCTGTATGGCACCGCTTCCCAGTGAGTAAAGCCATGCCTTGGCGGTCGCTTGTCCTTCTACCTCCGTTGAAGTCCAATACCAACAGTCATCATCCTCATCGGGGATAGGTGTGCCGCCGCATTTCAGGATGTATGGGTTGATGATGTCCTTGGCATGATAGAGCAGACGCATCTGTGCCACACTGGGGATATAGGCACTTTGCCCGTAACGCCACATGTCGAAGACACGCTCAGCCAAAGGCGACTTCACATCGGTCGTGCCATAAAGGGCAAAAGTGTTCTTGTTGCCGTCGTAGGCGGTGAGGTCACAGGATGTGTCCTGTTCCACACCGATACTGTCAGCAAAGGCTTCGGGAGCGATGTCCCACAGATAGACGGCATATCCGTTTCCCTCCATTTCTTCCCTCTGATTGACGTTGAACACCACTGCAATGGCTTGCTTGCACGATTGCTCGTAGGTTTCGTAGGGCATCACCTTGCCGTCAGTGGTCAAGATATGGGTGACCTTCATGGCTGTGTCGGGAAAGTCCTGATGCTCGTCACAGGCAGTCAGCAACACCGTTGCCGCAACTGCCAAGATTGAAAACAGTTTCTTCATACGCATAGTCATTTTACAGGAAGTTTCACACCCAGGACAATACCCGTTCTGAACAGGTCTTCACCCTTGATCATCACATCGGTCTTCACCTGCCAGAAGAGCTTCCAGCCGTGTCTGAGTGTATAGTTTTGCTCATAGCCGAGGTGGATGCCACCCAAGAACCTGTCAGTATCGCTACCTGCCGATGCTCCTATGCGCATGTTGCCATGGTGGTTGCGTCCTCTTGCCACACAGGGCTTATAGGCAAAGCCGAAACCATAACTGCGGTAGTTGTTCCAAAAACTCTCAGGACAGACATGACCGCACGATGCGCACTCGTTCCACTTGATATATCCGTTTGCAAAATACTCCCACGCATTGTGGTACTTCGTCTCATACTCGTAGGACAGCGTCACGTCCAGTCCTCGCTCATACAGGCATCCGAACCCCAAGGATATGCGGTCGCTATTCTGCTGCGCCATTGCCGGAGTCATGCTTGCCATAAAACAGATGACAACGAGTAAGGTATGCACAAGCCAATTCCTCACTCCTAATTCCTCATTCCTAATTCTCATTATTCCTCCTCCAACAGTATATGGTTAAACGAATCGGCAGACAGCACATCCTCATAGTCGATGCTGAGCGAGATGGTGCGTCCACTTATCTGTTTTTCCGACAGCTCGATGGTCAGCACCTTGTCGTTGGGGAAGGTCATCTTCTTCACCACAATCACGTTGCGATAGCCATACTTGAAGGTCTTCGCATCGTCCAACACAAGAGATGGGGTCAGTTCCACTATCTGCGCATTGGTAGCCTTGCTCTGCTTCTTGTCCGATAGTTTGATGCGCATCTCGTCGATGTCGAAGCGGATGTTGGTCTTGTTCTCCACGGAGAAGTCGATGAAGAAATATTCGCCCACGCTGTAGATGTTGTTCAGGCGCATTACCATGCGGTGCATCTTCGTCGCCACGTTGCGGTATTTGGCAGACGATGACCATATCTGACGTGCATACTTGGTCATGTCGGCAGTGGACAGGCTTACAGCGGGATTGTTGTAGGCATTGCGCTCCGAGCATTCTATTTCCTTATCGGTTACTGCCTCCTGCATCCTCGTGGTATAGAGCAGTGCATACTGCGTGCGGTAGCGTTCCGTCACGATTGTCACTATCGCCAACACCTCACCGTCGGCATACACGTTGTCCTTCGGCTTCAGGCGGATGGTGTTGTTGATGGGTTGGTCGCCCACCACCTTGTCTGTGGATATATCGACAAAGCGGATGGGTTCGGAGGCGGTGATGACGGTGGTCACTTGGTCGTTGACCGTCAGCTGCTCCATCTCCATGTAGGTGGTCTGCGCCTTGGCTGAAAGCACGCTCAGCGAAAGCAATGCACAGACATTCATTTTCTGAAAACAATTCATATTAGTTGATTTTTTGATGTTTATACTCTATGAGCCACCGTTCCCGACAATTCCGTTGTCGGGCAGTGTCTATTTCCTTTTCTCTTTCCCATTTACAAGGTAAACAAACGTCCCATACTTCAGCTTCACTTTGTTCTTCTTGATAGCCTTGCTGATGGCATTGCTTGTCTTCTGGTAGGCATTGGTCACGGCTTGCATTCCCCATTGCGAGAAACTGTTGTTCGCTCCACTCTGGTCGATGTTCATGTTGCTCTGCATAGCACCGCTCGCCACATCTTTCGTGGTCTCACGGAACTGGCTGCCGGGGACATACAGTCCCTCCAGTCCGTCCGTGTCATAAAGCGAAAGCGAAACCTTTATCAGCTCGTCATCCACAAGGATGGAGTTGATGCTACCCTTCACTCGCTGCGAACCGAAACCGCTCATGGTGGCATAGAGGTACGACCCTTTCTTCACCACGGTCTCACCAATCTCAATATCGTCCAACAGTCTCAGCCGCACCCTCGACCCGTCCGTAGCCTTCACGTCCTCGTCAATGATGGCCTTGATGAGCTTTGGCTCATGCTCGTTCTGCGTCAGGGTGTTGAAATAGTCCGAAGTCACCTTCACCTTCTTCACCACCTCCTGTGCCTTGTCCTCCTCGTCCAGTGCCTTCACCGCCTTGCTGTCCTCGGCAATCTGACCTTTCACCTCAATCTGCTCCTTGGGAGGCCCAGCCTGTGTGGTATCCTGGGCCACGGGGGCAACTGCCGCCTGTCCTCTCAGCCTCGCTTCGGCGAGTGCCTTGTTGAGTGCTTCGAGTGCTTCCGCTTCTCGCGCCTTGGCATCGGCCACTTCGGCTGCATCGTCCTTCTCTTCTGCCTGACGGACGAGTTCCGCAAGGTCTTCTTCTGTGTACTTGGATTCATACGCTTCTTTCTCTTCTTCGTTGTCACGCTCAATGTTATCAACAGCCGAATAGTCTGCTATGCGACCATACGACTTCGCCATGTTCTCATACTTGCCACCGATGCCGTCACCATTCTTAATCTGCGCTCCGGGCAGGTTGGGGTTCAGAAACTCGGTGGTCTGCAGGTTCTTGTCCTGCGTTTCCGCCACCTCCGTATTGAACATGTCAAAGACAAAATAGCCTGTGGCAATCAACGGGATGTACACGATGGCTGGCAGCATGTACTTCGGCTGACGGAAGTTTATCTTATCTGTTATTCTCATCGCTGTCTGATTTTGATGTTACTGACTTGTCTCGATTCTCCTCGTTGGTTCGATGCGTCACGGGAGGAGTGATGCAATGGGCTGCATTCATCATCTGCTTCATGCGCCCTTCCTGCCGCTCGATGGCACTTGCAGCCTCCGTCCGATGACCGTAATACCGCACCATCCTGTAGATGTTGATGCCGAAGCACGTGGCGACAAAGCCGAAGACGATGACGAGAAACAGCGTCTTGTGGGCATTGGCAAAGCCTTGCACCTTAGCCGCCGCACGGTCTATCCTCGCGGTCTTGGCAAACTTGCGCCCTGCCGCCACCTCCTTCTCATACCGCTTCTTGTACTTGGGGTCGTTCTTGTCGGGCATATCCTCGCCCACAAGCATCCGTCTGATTCCTTTTACACTCATACCGCTAGGATATTAGAAGTTTGACTTCGACTTCTGCTCAATATCCTTGTTGAGCAAGGTTCTCCAGTTCGTGATGAGCAGTCCATGAGGATTGTTCTCCGTCCTCGGCACGCGCTTCACCTGTCCCGCCGTCACCAATTCACGCATCAGAATATTGCTCCTTCGCTCTATCCTTTGCCTACCGTAGTAGGTGAACTCCATCTTCTCCTTGTTGAACTTGATGCTGTCGCAAAAGATGCTGAACACGGCACTCGTACCCATGATATTGTTGTAAAAGCCCTTTTCCTTCAGCGTATTGTACTGCGCCAAACCAGTTTCATCGACCAAATACATCGCCTTCTCCATCGAATAGCGGATGTACTTGTCATCGGGAGCAAGCGTAAAGAAGTAATGGTGGAACATCTCGATATGGCTCTTTGCCTCCACATCCAGCGTTTCCTCCATCGTGGTGCGGTTCACCAGTATGGGCACGTTGCCGTCCAATACATACACCTTTTGCTGCGCGTCCGTCACCATGCAGCGCGCCGTCCAGATGCTCGACACCGAGATGATGATGCAGCCCATGAGGAACGCAGAGCAGATGATGCCCACCAGCTTGATTTTGTTTTCTAAGTTCTTGATTACCATACGTTACTGCTTGTTTGAGGTCTGATTTCTCTTCATTCTCACATATTCACGGTGCAGGATGGTGTATATGTCCTTCTCAACTTCTTCCACCAGTTTGGCGTAATACTTGATGCAAGCCTCTACGTAGATGCCTTCGTATTTCAGTTGGATCCACACCCACCAGATGTCACGTTCACGTCTCCGTCGATTTCTGTAGATTTTGGCACGATGCAAGCGATAACTCAGGTAATCTACCATAGGCACTACATACTCGTCGTTATCCTCAAAGCCTTCTGCCATCTCCTCATACTGTGGGTCGATGTAGTTGTTTTCGGAATTGAAAAACTCTTCCTTTGCACGCTTGTTGGCAAACGCCATGAATTTCTCATCTTTGAGCCAACGCTCAATTTCATTTTTTGCTTTCATTTTTCTTGATGGTTACTTTTATTTGTTTCAATAGGAGGTGCGGTGACTCACCGCACACTCACATGTTATCTCATCACGGTCGCCATGGTTCCCGTAGCCGTCATCTTGGCTTGTTGTGCCACGCCCTCGCCGAAGTTTCGGGTTGAGAAGGCGGTGTCGCCCTCTGGTATCATCCATGCCGCAAGGTCGGGCACGAGGTTCAGGCATTTCAACGCCACGATGCTCGCTGCCATCAGATAGCCTGCCGAGAAGAACGAGTTTTGCAGATAGGCTGCCATCGTCTGCTCACTGGCGGTGATGGCCGTCAGGTTCTCTACCTGTATGCAGAGCACAATATCAAACAGCAACAGGACGTAGAAACCGACGAAGTAGAGCATGGCTCCGTAGAAATGAACTGTCAAATAACGGGTTAGCCACTTCGCCCACGCTCCTTCCCACTTGGGCAGCAACGAAAATGCCCATTGTATTGGACCGAATATAGTGAGCATTCCGAGCAATATCTGCTGACAGTATATCGTCGCCCACCAACCGATGCGGAACACGATCAGGGCTATCAGCATCACTATCTTGTCGATGCCCACCACGGCCCCTGCCGTCAGTGAGGTGAACCACAGTTTGCTGGCATCCTTCTCCATGTTGGTCACTTCGTCCACGCCCGTCTGCTCCATCGTCGCCTCTATCAGGTTGGGGTCTGATGTGCCCTTATGCGCCACGTCTGCCTGTGCCTGGAGGTCAGTGTACATCGAGTCCCTGACATATACCAACTGCTGCACCTCCTCAAACTTGTCGGAAATTTGGGTCGCCTCTGCCTCATAGAGGTCGTGGGTGTAACTGCCGATGCAATTGGGAATATAGGATAGAAAATCCAATACGCACCAGCTGCTGCCGCTGTTGGTCATGCCTGTGTCAGCAGGTGGGTACCACCAACAGAGGATGATGCTCACCACCAAGGGCTTGAACAGTTTCATCACGTCCAACGGTTCGTTCTTCACCATCATCTTGTAGGCCATGCTTGCCGCCACGATGATAGAGAACAGTGCCGCCAATGCCATACACATTTGGAGGATCCACCAGAACGGCCCTTGTGAGCCTGTGAAGGTGGCATCGGTCAGGAACTCGTTGGTCTGGAATATCACATCGTCAATCTCCTCTTCGAGGATGTTGATGCCGAAATCGCTGAGTATGTTGTCTGCCATCAGTGCCTGGTTCTATTGTTGATAATCTCTTTGATAAACTCTATGCCTTTCGGTGTCCATGACAGATAGAAGTGGTAGAAGCAGCGCATCCTGCCTGTGACATATACCGCAATGCCCTTGTCCTGAAGGTCTTCACGCAGTTTCCACATTCCATATTCCTTGGTGATGATGCCTTCCTCTTTGAGGGTCTTCACAATCTTGCCGTAGTAACTTCCGACATATTTGTGAAGCTTTGACATTGAAACTACCTCTAAATCAGATGGCATATAATGCTCATCAACGATGGGTGTCCTGCCGATAACGCTGATTCGCTTCGGCATCCTTGACATCTCCAACTGCCACTTGCCGTTTTTCCTCTTGGCGGCATAGAGACGTAACTGTATTTTTGATATTGATTCCATAGCTATTTCTTTATTTTATGTTCTTTCGATAACAGGAATGACTCCCACGCTCTTCAGTTTCTCATAGAGGAAGCGGCGACCTTTCTGTGTCCATTTGGTGTTCATGCGCACATCCTCCGTACCGTCCTTGTGTTTAATGAGGTAGGTCTCGCTGGTCACATAACCGCAGTCCTTGTAGTCGGCATACAGAATCCACTGCTTGCCACGCTGATACTGGATGTTCATCTCCTTCAGACGTCGGTTGAAGCGGATGGACGACTCGCCATAGTCCTGTGCTATCTGTGTGACCAGGACACTGCTCTTCGTGGCAAGGATGATGTCAAGGTAACTCACCTTGTCCTTCATCTCCGTCACCTCCTGTTGCAGGTCATCCACCTTGGATCCCAACTCAACGATGCGTGTCCTTTGGTGTTCACACTCCTGTTCGACAAGCAGACGCTTTTGTCGTTCTTCCTTCAGATTGACTGCTAACCGTATCAGGAAGTCTGGCTCTGCCAATGCCTTCTCGATGGTCTGCTGTGTCATATAGGCACCATGCTTGCGGATAGAGGGGAGCACCTCCGATGTCACCCACTTGCGGAAACGTTTGGCTTCGGGTTTGCGACTGTCAAGGATGACATCATACAGTCCGTCTTCATTGATAAAGTTTGTAACCTGTTCTCTTCCAAGACTATCCGAGATGGGGTACTTTGAAAGTACATCATCCGAAAGTCGTTGTACCAACTTGCTGGTTTTTAGTCCAAGAACTCTTGCCACATCAGCCAAACAGAACAAGGGTTGCTCTGGTGTTCCTGTGGTTCGGACTGCTCCAAATTCCTCGTTGTTGAAAATCTGAATATCGTTCATATCTCTATGCTGTTTTGTGATTATTTCTTCTCTTCCCTTATTTCTATCTGTTCACACTTTCTTCACCCTCACCGCTGTTGGCATCATCGCCGTCAGTGCCTGTCGAGCTCCTCACGCCCTTCATGTTTTCCTGCCAACGGCTCTTGGCATCGCTGATGATGCTGCCTTTATGTACTACACGGTCGTTGGTGGCTGCCAAGAGGGCGGTAGTCTGGCTTTGGGTGTTGAGCTGCACAAGGTATTTCAGTAGTGTCTCGTTCTGTGTCGTCAGGTCGGCATAGATGCTAAGATACTGCCGCTTTCTCTGTGCATTGGGCATATAGGCATCCTTGGTGGCTTTCACGGCACACTGGTACATATTGTACAGTTCCTCCCACCGACGCTTGTCGTTGATGGTGCCTCCTGTAGGGATGATATGGTCTATGTTCGCCTTCATCTTGTCCAACTGACCGTTGATCTTGCTGCTTTCGGCAAGCCAGGCGAGGTCTATCTGTCGGTCGGCTACGTTCAAGGCTTCCACCTCAGCACGCTTGGTGAGGGCAGAGTCTATCTTCTCCGCATCATCTACTTGGTTGTAGAGGTTGATGCCGGCAAGAGTGCGGAAACCTAACTTGTTCTTCTCTGCCGCTGTCTTCTTATAGTTGTTATGTAACAGCCAATAATAGAACTCAGGGGTGAGAGAACCGCCACCTGTCTCCATCACCGTTATCTGGTTCTGCTTGGAGGAGTCGTGGTTGTAGGTCACGCTCTGGGCTGTGGCTTTGATGGTGGTTGCTACCGCCATGATGAGTATCATTGTCTTCTTCATGTCCGTTCTTCTTTTGTTTACAATCCGTCAATAGTCAAGTTTTCCTGCCACTTTCCATCGGCTGAAGGCATCTTCCAGTATCTCTTCCTTCGTCCTCGTCCGATACACCTTCTCCTTCCAATAGCCCATGCGCAGCTGCACATACCGCCATGTCTGGAAGTAGGCTTGGTTCAGATGTTTTTCTATCAGGTCCAACGAATTGTTGATATTGTCCAACACCATCAGCAGGTCGGAAGTTGAACAGGCTGCCGCTCCTGTGGCATACAACACGAGGTCGTTGACGCTATGGTAGAGTTGGCTTCCTTCGTTGTATATGTTGTCGATGGCTTTCTTGTTGATGCTGATGAGCATCGTGTCAGCCAGTTCGATGTGTTTCCGCTTGATGACCTTATCATTGAAGTCCTCCAACAGGTTCTTGTAGTCACTGATGCGGTCGCTCACCGTCTGGTAGGTGCTCTTCACGTTCAGCACCGTGCGCAACGACTGGTACATCACATCGATGATGTCGAAGGCCCGGGTGTATTTGTCCAAATCCACATTCAGTTCCTTGTATTTGCCCACCTCTTCACTGCTGTATTCATGCAGCAGTTGATTGCTGTACTCCAAAGTGCTGCGTGCCAGCAAGAGGCTGCGCTGCTTCTTGTGGTCGTTGATGTATGCTTCCACCGATACCGCATCGAATCCCCATTGCGCCAAGGCTGTATTGGGGAAGAGGGTAATCAGCAGGAGAGCTATGATGATGGTATGTCTCATTCTCCGTTCCTCCCTCAGTTTTCGTTCTCGTTATCTTCACCATTCCCTCTGTTAGGGTCTGCATTCTCTCTCCATCGCTCGTAGCACTCTTCAATGAGTGTCCTTCTGCGACCTTGGTCTGCGTCGATTGAAGGAAGAATGTCCTTCAGCACGTCAATGATGCTGCGCTTGTAGTGCATCATTTTTTCTAATGATACCAAGTCGGCGTAAATCTTGGTGATACGGCTATCTACTTCACGGGCTATCTCCAGACGGTCGCTCGACCAGAGCAGGTGTATTACATCGTCATTGTCGGCGGTCTGGGTTGCCTCGCTCTTGGCATATTCTGTGGTGATGCTGCACGACGGGAACTCCTGGGCTATCTCCGAGATACGGCTGTTCACCTGCCTCGTCTTCTCCTCGTCAGAGGCATTCGGGTCAAGGGTCAGCACATCCACCACCTGTGTGTCGGTGTATTCCGAGGTCAGCTCCCACGATATTTGCAGTATCGCACGGTGTATCTTGATGCCAAGGAAGTACTTGGGCTTCCTTGCAATGGACAGTGTCGCCTTGAAGGTGATAATGCCGTTGATGTTGGGCATGGTGGCAGTTCGGACGTAGGTGTAGCCGTTCCACGAACCGGCACCTTGCCACGTGAGATTGTAGGCTGACTTCACATCCTGCATGATGGCAGGGATGCGGTAGTAGTCATCGGTGGAGGTGGCATTGTCGTTAGCCGCCTCGCTCTTGGCATTCTGTATGTCTGCCAACTGCTGCTGCCATGTCGCCAATTCCTTCTTCAGGTTGTCTATCTTCGTCTTGTTGACATTATGTTGCTGCCGCAAGGCAGGGGCTTCCTCCACAGAGGCATTGGCTATCTGCGTGAGCAGGTTCCTGTTCTCTGTCTCCAACTGGCTTATCTGCGCCTCCAACAGGGCTATCTTGCTATTCGCCTCACGTTCCTTCTCGTCCAGTTCCGATAGGTCGAGATTATTTTCTGATACGCTTGTCCTCATGGCGCATTCCTTGCTGTGGGCATTGAGCGAACCGCCGCACTCACGGCACTTGTACTGCGTGCTGCCCTGTCCGAGGGTGACACCGTCCGAACAGGTGACGCTGATGGTCACGCTCTCCACGCCCTTCAGTTTGGCGGCATCGGTGGCTTGATAGTAACGGCGTGCGTCACTGCCGATGTAATAGACATAGCCCTCCTCGTTGTCGTTATACTCCGAGAGACGTGCCTGCAACTGACGCTTGAAGGTATTCAAGTCCATGCTGTAGGAGTCGAAGACATCCTCATACACCTCTTCCACGTTGTTCCAGCTCTTGGTAACGTGTATCTCGTAGGCGTAGGCCTTCTTGGTCTGCTTGCCGCCACGGCTGATGATGTACGACGACATCCAATAGTTCATCGTATAGGTGAAGCCGTCGCTCTGGGCGTTGAGCTGCTGCACACGGCTGCGGCTCCATCCGGCATGGTTCTCCGAGTTGGCCAGTATCTGCTCTCGCTGCGTGCTGTTAGGGTAGAAGTTGGGGTCGGAGGTGTTGATACGATACCAATGGTCACCGTTCAGAATACTGTTGTCATCGGTCGGCGGATAGTAGTCACAGAGGCTTACGCTGCCTTGGTCTCGTCGGGCAATGTACCAACGCTGTGTATAGTAGTTGCCCTGCGTCTCGCTCAGATAGTCTGTCATCCACGAGGTGATGTTGTAGTTGGAGAGGTCGAAGAGGGCTGCCACGTTGTCCTCGCCACCCACCAGACTAAGGAGTGTGCTGCCGATGCCGTTCTCTGCCTGTTCATAGAGGTCATGGTAGTTGTCATAGATGTCGATGATTTTACTCACCTTGCCATTGAAAAGGTCGTTGAAGGCACTCTGCTGCAAGAGTGCGCCTGATGCCCCGTTGATACCTGCCGTCGCCAACGATGCTCCCATATTGTAAAGCGTCTCGATGTCGGCGGTGAGGTTCTCCACGGTGAAGTTGCCGGGCACACTGGCGATGTCATCCAACAGCTGCTGCCAATCTACATTGCCTATCTCCGAGAGTTTGAGGATGGCGGCTATCTCTTGGTTGATTTCCAAGAACTGAATGTCGGCAAAGGTCAAGCTACTGTTGGTCACGACACTCTCAAACTGCATACACAGCGACTTTGTGTCGGCGCATATCTTCATCAGGTAACTGCCCCAGTAGAGGGCGGTCTGCGGACTTTTCAGCATCATTCCTGCCACCGTCCATATCTTGGGCATAATCTTGTTCGCCACCATATTGTGGATGCGGCGGTAATAGTAGTTCTCCGTGCTACTGCTCCAAATGCCGAGGTCGGTGAATGCCTTGCGCTCCAAGAACTTGGCAGCGAAGATGCCGGCAGTGGCAACCTCTGCGGCATTGTAGTGCTTCAAGATTTCGCCCACCTGCTCGTTATAATAGCTCTCTGCCATAGCTCCAGCACCGAATGCGGCAGCCATGGCGGCAACGATCTGCTTGTCGTAGTTCACGCTGTAATACTGCGCATGAACCCTTCCCACGACAAGTGTAAGACACATATATATTATAATAAGGTATAAACGTCTCATTGCTTCACTACTTTACGTTTTTACTACTTTCAGTTTCTACTATTCCACTACTTTACTACTTGTAGTATTTACTATTGGTAGTATTCACTACTAATCGTATTTACTACTAATCGTAAATACTACCCAGCCACCGTTCCCGAAAGTTTTGCTTTCGGGCATCTGGGCTTTACGTCTATTCCGGGATTTCCGTTTCCATCAATCAGCCCCCGTGCTCGCCGTGTCAGCGGCGAGTGGCTCCATCGTCCGTCAAATTGAGCACATGCCCCGCCTCATTGACCTTCTGCGCAAATGCCAACGACTTCCCGATGCCACTGGCATCCCAATCTCTGCAATACCGCTCGATAGCCTCCTGATGTCTGCACTTCAGTTCATGCTTATAGAGTTTCAATGCCTCCTTCTCAGCTCGCTCGGTGGTGTAGGTCATATAGCACTCGTGCGGCTCCTCCACACCATACACTCCGCTCGTCGATCCACGTCGGATAAACACCTCACGGAAGAAACTTCTTCCCTCCTTGTTATCCAAGCGGTTGACAGTGAATATCTTCTTGCAATCCACATCCGTCAATCCTAATATCGCCTTGATCTCGTCGAATCGCTCACGAAATTTGCTTTGGTCGAGCAGCATCACCACGTCGGAGTTGTTGATGATGGCTTCCTTCACGATGGGACTGCCGATGATGTCCTGTATCTCCTGTGTCACTACGCCCACGCTCGCCCAGAACTTTCGGGCTGTCTTGTGTAGGCTAAGCACCCAGCGCCTTATCATATTTCTATGGTAGGTTTCCAAATGCTCGCCCCCGAACCGGACTTACACCTCTCAGCGTATCCGGCTCTCCACTAATTTCAGTCTATCTTTCCGTCATGTATCTTCTTGTGACAACTCCTGCACACGGCAATCGTCTTGCGTTTACGGGCAATCATGTGTCGTTCCCAGCTTTCCTTTCCCTGCAAGTTCTTTAGTTTCCTTACATGGTGCATAACAAGGTCGTCTGTCGCTCCACATAATTCACACTCACGGGCTTTCAGCCTTTCAACAAGGCTTGTCCGCCCCGCAGTATAAATTGTTCGTGGCATAATGTCACATTCCGATTTATAGGTGGGCTTCTTTCGTTTGAAGCCACCGTCGTAAAAGTATCTTTCCTTTACACCAGTTTTAGTCATGTGCGTTACGATAAACCTACCGTTCTTACGATATTTCTTGTTTACCTTACGTGTTCGGCACTTATATTTGCCTGCAAACGTTTTGTACATGCTGTATTCCATGATGTACTTGAAATTATTCAAGGCATGGGCGCAGTTGTTGGCTATGGAGTAGTAATTATAGAACCCCACGATTTCCCGATTATAACTATCAAGGATTTCAAGGTCGTCATTGAATATCAGTCCCGATTTACATTTCGGTTTCCATATTTCCTTTCCGTTACGGTTTGTCAGTTCCAAGACTCCCCAATCGAAAAGTTTTTTACGGACTGTTTCCGTACTGACATTCAAGCAGACCCTTTTACCATAGGTTCTTCTCAATCTACCCCGTTTATCCCGTCTTTGGTCATTGGACTTTCTTACAGTGATTTCATATCCGAGAAACTTGGCCGGTCTTTCCGTGTGAGTGACAAGTGTCTTTTCATCGGACAGCTCCAATGCCAGTCTGTCAGCAAGGAAGTTTTTAATATCTTCTTTTATCTGTTGCGCATCCTGCTTGCTTCCGATAATTCCCACAAGAAAATCATCTGCATATCTTGCATATTTCATTCTTCTGTAATCGGCATCCATTTCTTCGCCGTTGGGATATTTAGCCCGTCCTTGTTCTATTGCTTTCAGTTCAAGGATTAGCTTTGTCCTTTGCCTTTCGTCTTTTACGAACTTCAATCTTCGCACAATACGTTTTCTTGCATTGCCAAAGTCCATACTTTCTCTACTGAATTTTCGTTTCTTCCCTTTGTCGAATTTGGCTGTGTATTCCTTTATATACTTATCCAGCTTGTCAAGGTATATATTAGCCAATATCGGGCTGATGATACCCCCTTGCGGTGTGCCACTGTAAGTATTGTGGAATTGCCAGTCTTCGATATATCCCGCTTTCATAAACTTGCGTATCAATCGGATGAAGCGTTCATCCGCAATACGCTCCAAGAGAATGTTTATCAATACATCATGGTTTATATTATCAAAGAAGCCTTTTATGTCTCCCTCCACAAACCATTTTGCACCATTAAACTCCTTTTGGATATGAGTTAATGCAGTATGGCAGCTTCGATTGGGACGGAAACCATGCGAGGTGTATTCAAAATTTCCCTCGTATATGGCTTCCAGTACCATTCTTACTACTTCTTGTATCAACTTGTCATTGAAAGTCGGCACGCCAAGAGGTCTTTTCTTACCGTTTTTCTTCGGTATGTACACCCTCTTTGACGGTTGGGGCTGGTACGTTTCATCTTTTAACGTATCAATCAACTTTTCAATTCGTTTCAGGCTCATGTTGTCAATGGTCTGACCGTCTGAACCTTTAGTCATGTTACCCTCTTTAGCGTAGATACGCTGATAGGCAACGTAGAACATTTCCTCATTGAACAAAATTCTGTAAAGACGTTCAAACTTATAGCTTGCATCCTTACTGTGTTCTGATAGACTGTTTAATACTCTTTCTGGACTTCTCATAATGTCTCTCACATTTTCCGTTAATTGTATTAATAATTAGCTGCTTCCCTTCGCCATGTACAAGGCGTTACCTTGCTCAAACTACTATGGAAGCTCCGTTACCACTCCGAATTTTCATAGGTCGAACCTAATAGCCTTTCGGCACTTCGGGATAGGTAATCCCCGTTTATTACATCGTAACTGTTGGCATGATAGATTGTCGGATACGACTTCCGTCCTTTACTCGCTTACTGCGGTTGTGTCGTGATAAGTTCTTGCTACCTTCATTCCTATACACTGAAGTAGTATCACGATATGGCGATTGATAGTTACCTTACGCCATAGCCTCAAGGGGGACCATTCGGACTATCGTTCAATCAATTCGGACTTTATCCTCATATCTATCTTTTCATCTCGCCATTCAGTCGCAGTTTGGTAACTAACTGACTTATGACTTTTCCGACATGCTACACTCCCTGCTCGGTTAAGTTTTCCCGAAACAGATAAGTCGGCTGATGATAGGTCATTTTCAAAGAACACTTTCCTAATCTCTTGCCAAAGAGATATTTACGATGCAACCTTTACGGGCGCACATAGGTACTTGATGTACTCGGCCATCAGCGGCGAGGCGATGGCTTTCCATGCCTCCTCGATGACAAGGCACTTGCGGTTCTTCTTCAGGCGCATCTTCTGCAGGAACACGTCCATGATGATGAGCGTCACGATGGGGAAGAGCTGCTTGTTCTCCTTGATGGCATCCACCTCGAAGACGATGAAGGTCTCGTCGAACAAGGTGCTATCCACGTTCTCGTTGAGAATCTTGTCGTACTTGCCGCCACGGTAGAAGTTTTGGAGCATATAGGCGAAGTTGTCGCAGTCGATGGTGGTGATGTTGTTCTCGATGCAGATCTGGTCGAGACGCTCACAGGCGAACTCATAGAATGAGTCGAAGGAGAGGGTCTTCACGCTCAATGCCATGCGCCGTTCCTCCAGTCCCTTGATGAGTTTCTCCACCTTGTCGTGTATCTGCGTCAGCTCCGTGCCGCGCCGCTTCTCCATGGTGGAGAGGTTTTTTCTCAGTGTCTCCTTCTGTGAGGAAGGATAGGGCTGCACACCGTTGAAATAGAAATCGTAATACTCCGTCACCAACTGCTCCACGACACGGAACTCCAGTTCGGGTATCTGCGTCTCCGAGCCTTTCCATATCAGCAGTATCAGGTTCTTCAGGAAGTCTATCTTCTCAATGTTCAGCTCCCGCTTGCTGATGTTGAAGGGGTTCATGGTGATGGGCTTGTCCTCCGTATAGGCGATGTACTTGCCGCCCACATACTCGCAGAGTCCCTCATACGAGTTACCCGTATCGACCATGACGATGTCGGTGTTCTGCTCCCACAACTGACGCACCACGCTGTTCATGTGGAACGACTTGCCGCTGCCCGAAGGACCCAAACAAAAAAAGTTCGAGTTGTCGGTCAGCTTCTCCTTTCCCTCCTTTCCTGTGATGTCGATGGCTACGGGCACACCTTGGCGGTCGGTATAGTATATCTTCAGCGGGGTGTCCTCATTATGCACGATGCGCTCCTTGTACATCAGACAGGTGGCGGCATCGCCGAGGGTGAGGAATCGGTCGTAGTCGGCATTCATGCCATAGCAGTTGCCGGGGAAAGAGTTGACGAACAGCTCCAACTGGTTGTAGGCCCGCTTGCTGATGTGGATGCCCATGCGCGAGAAGGAGTTTTCGAGATGGTTGGTGCATTTCTGTATGTCGGTGTCGCCGCTCACTGCCACCACGAGGTTGTAGTGGGTATAGACGAGCTGCTTGCTCTCACGGGCTATCACCTCCTGCACACGCTTGATGTCCTCTACAGCCATCAGGTTGCTGGGGTTGGGCATGGAGGCATGGCGGTTTTTCTTCTTGTCGAGTAGGGCAAGCTCACGCTTCTGGTTGGGCACGAACACCATCTGGTTGAACACCACGCAGTCGGCTCCGGGCACGCTATCGACGATGCTCACGAGATCAACGGGCATACTGGTGTTGTTCACCTCGATATTTGCGTAGGGACGGATGACCGACGGCAAGTTGGCATAATCCACATCCACAAGGCTATACACCTTGCAGCTACGGTCCCCCATGCCGATGGTCTCGTCATCGACCTTGAAGTTGGTCATCGACACCACCTTGTCACGGAAGTTCATGGAGAAGAAACGGTCCACATACTCGCAGGCTTCCGTTTTGCCGAGGAATCGGGACTTCACGCCGGCATCCCTCAGCTGGTCGTGCACCTTGCGTATCTTCACCAAGAAGTCACGCCATTTCTTGTTGTCGAACGACATCAGACGGCTCTTCTTGTTCTCCTGTGTGATGGTGAGGTAGCAGACGCTGTCGGTAAAGGGTCTGCCGTTGAAATAGCGGAAGTAACTCTCGCTCAGGAACTCATGATTTCCACCGTTCTCTTCCTTGAATGCCTTCCTCACAAACACGTCCTGCTTGTGCAGCGCATAGCCTTCGCCCAAGGTCTGGGCAAGGGCGGCGAAGAGGTGGGTGAACTCATAGTAGGCCTCGATGTTGGCGGAATACTTCTGCACAGGGTTCTCCATCTTCAGAACAGCGGAGTATTCGCCCGTCTTGGTATAGAGCACGCCGATGCCATCCACTTCCTCGATGGAGAAGTAGATGTCCTGGAAGATGCGCTTGCGCTTCCCTCCCGTGCCGAATGCCTTGACACTGATGGCCATGCCCACGCAGATGGCTGAGAATATGAGTATGATGTATAGGGTCATTGTTCTTTTTCTTTTTTAATCGCAAAAAGGCGGGCGCACCCTCATGCGTGATGCCCCCACCTCCATTCACTTACAATCATTGATAGCTTTCCACTTGGACATAATGGATTCTCTTTTTTGTTTTACACTTTCTTTGAATAGGCATAGATGAATATGCCGTTGTCACTCTTCTTGCTGTGCAAGCCCTTGCGCTGCTTCATGACGATGAGAACGCCACCGACAGCTACGGCGAGGACTAGCAGCACGAGTCCTGCCACGAAACCGAAGATGCAGTAGCCGAGGATGAAACCCGCAACGGCTCCTCCTGCGGTGGCTGCCGCCCAGTAGATGTAGCGTCCCTGCAACCCGAAGAACTCCAATGGACGTTGCAGTCCCTTGAAAATGGGATAATCCGGAAAACGCTCTTGCTTTGTATCTGCCATAACTGTCAGTGTTTTAACGTTCTACATACTCACAATCTCACGCTGCGTTTAACCTCCAATGCCGAAGAACAGAGGCAGTGCCTGGGCTGCTGCAATGAGGAAAATACATGCGCCGACGACCATCATGATCTTCTTTTTCACGTCCTGTTCCTCGTTGTTCATGGCGATGTAAACGCTTATGGCTCCGACAATTGCAACGACACCTGCAATGGCATAGCAGAGCTTCACCACGATAGGTACATACTTGGCAATCTCCTCCGTCACTGTGGTAAGCGCGGTCGTTCCTGCCGAGTAGTCGCCGGCTGCGTTCTGTGCCATTGCTGCGGTGGTGCCGACAAGCAACATCAGGGCGAGCGTTTTCATGCGCTGTGAAGAGAAGAATCCCTTCACCTTCTTGTTAATCCTTTCAAACATTCTTTTTACCTTTTAATTTGTTACACTTTGAGTTATCTTATCTCGTATCACCTGTATCTCAAATCTGATAACCGAAGAAAGCGGGGAAGACGATGGTCGCTCCTATGAGGAACAGGCAGGCTCCCACCAGCATCATGATGTTCTTCTTCACTCCTTCTTCGCCCGTATTCATCTTTATATATATCTGCAAGGCGCTGACTATGACCACGATGCCCGCCACTGCATAGCACAGATAAACGATATAGAGCATCATCGTCACGGCATAGTCATGGGCACTCGCAAGTGCGTCCGCTCCCCAGCTGTAGTCCACGTTGCCACACTTAGCACTGGCCAGAGCTGGGGTTAAAGCGGCATATAATGATAGAAATGCACTTCTTGTTTTTGACATCATATCTCATTATTGAGTGATTCCACCTTGACCATGTCACGTCCATTGTGACGAAGACCGCGGGCGATGATGGTGTTGTTCAATTCTTCCGAATACATGGGGTCGGAATAGGTGGTATTCACTTCCTCCATCTTCTTCTCGATTGCGCTTTGTATCTTTTCAAGCACATGAGGCTTGCTCTCTTCCGCAGTGGCGGCTGCCTCCTCTGTAGGCTCTGCAAGCTGCTTCTCCTCGTAGGCTGTCTCATATTGGTTGTCGCCTACGCTGAAACCACCGTCGCTCTCGCTGACCGCTATCGACTCTTCCTCGTCGGTCATGTCACTGACATCAAACGACTCGCCCTGTGACTTCTCGTCCTTGGGCTTTCCGTACAGATCCTGCACGATGATGACCGTATAGTAGATGACATAGATTATGGTCACGACAATGGCGAATATTACAAATGACTTCATATTTTCAAGTTTGATTTTACTATGGTTTGGCTTATTGCCGATGCAAAGGAACTACCTTTTCTTCAATCTTAAACCGAAATGACTTTCCGCGGAGCCAAATCTTAACTCTAATTTTGATTACACTCGCAATCATACTCAAAAATCAAACTCGAAAGGCACAAAAAAAGCCCTTCCGATAGGGAAGAGCTTGTAAAGAGGGTGGATGAAAAAAATGTGGATGGCTATATGGTCAGGTACTTGCCATGGGAGAAGTCCTGATGTTCGTTAGAGAAAACATAGCCCAACTGGTTGGACAAGCATTGGGTGTTGCCTATCCTGGCATCGATGTTGGTGTGCGAATGTCCGTATATCCAATAGTCTATGCCGCTATCGGTGATATAGTCCTCCAACTCTACGGTGAACGCCACGTTTGCCTTGCTGCCTTGAAACTTTGGGTGGAGCATACGGAACGATGGTACATGATGGGTGACAACAATCTTATGGGCTGCTTGCGAATATGCCACTGCATCCTTGATAAAGGTGAGGCAACGTTCATGCTCAGCATTGAATTGGGCATGGGTCATCAGCTCACCTTTATATAATATACGGCGGAAGTCGCTTATCACTTGCTCGGTGAAGTAAGCGTCCTCCAAAGGAATCCTCGACCAAAGGGTGGAGAGGATGATGTCGGTGTCGCCAATCCTCGCAATACCGTTGTAGTGGCTGAATACATTGGGACGTACCTCCAAGAGATAGCCGTCGGGCAGTGTCGCCACATCATAATATTTGTAGAACTCATGGTTGCCCATGCAGCAATGCACCTCCTTGTAGTTCTCCGATGCCCAGTCCCAAAAGGGATGCTTGGAGTAGTTGTCATCGCCGAGATAGCCGATGTCGCCGGCAAGCAGCAGTATGTCGCCCGTCACCTCCAAGGGGTGGGCTTTCAGATACCGCCAATTGTCGGCAAACTCCAGATGCAGGTCGGATGCGTATTGTATCTTCATATTGGTCATGCTTCTATAAACAATTCATCCAGTTGATCTAACAGTCCGGTCACAAATGCCTCGTCTTGACCGAGTGACTTTGACAATGGTTCTGCGAGAGTTGACCAGTCGGCTCTGATGGAGGCGACAAACTCCCTTATACATGCCACTATTGAAGCAGGAGCCTCAATGTTGTCCTCAGTCATTATGACCACATTTTTCAGGATGTCCGAACGGTGCTTCTTGATGTCTTTGGTGTTCACATGCTTGCCGTCCCGCTTGTCTGCCATGAGATTTAGGTAGGCTCTTGCCTTCAGTGCTATCAAGGCAGCGGAATTGGCATGGCGTATGCCATCAGTCAGTTGGCTGTGTGCGATAGTAAAGTGATAGTAATCATCGTCCATGATGATGGCACTAAGACTCGACACATCTTCATCGGTCGGGATAGGTTCTATGACAAATCCCTTTGGCTCTCCAAGCACGTCGGGGTGGCGTGACAGCAGTTCTATCATCTCGGGATAGCCGTCTTTACCATCAAGGAAACGATACATTTCATACCTTGGTGGCTCACCAGCCTCCTGTTTCCTCTTTTCAGGTCGATAGCCAGCCTCCCGCACAAACTGCCAGAAGCGATTGGCGAAAGCCTCGGTCATGTTCTCTACGATGACTATCATGTCGATGTCGTGTGTGGCGCGTGGACGCACCACGGTATTGGTCATGGTGATGTCACAGGCTGCTCCGCCTATCACCACATAGTTTTCTGAGTATTCCGCAAATGCTTCACGGAACTTGACTAATCCTTCCATTTCTGTTCACTGATTATTCGTTCTACTTCTTTTTCTACTCTCGGATCATCATCATCTCTCAACGAAAGGACAAGGGAAAGGCGATCAACCCACTGGCTTTTGTCGCCCATTTTGCTGACAACAGGGTATTTCCATACCTCTATGATATAGTTGCCGTCATAGATGTTGGGATTCTCCATGACATCAGCCGACTTGACGGCACGATATTCCTTGCTTGTCATCATTATCATCTCTTCCCGGTCACGATTAAGCATGGAATAATGTGCCAGGGCATTGATGCCGCATACGGGGTATTCCGCATCCAAGCGTATGTCATCGCAAAAGATGCGGTTCTCCACAGGTGACAGCAAGACGTTCTGAGCCTTGTCCCACAGTTCCTTGCCCTTCAACTCGAAGTGTACCACCTTGCTGCGCTGTCCGTTCTGAATCTTTTGACACAGTCCTACATCTTCAAGACAGGTGACACCCAACGTGACGCTTTCGTAAGAATATGGAAGCAACGGTGCAATATCCCTTGGCGACATTCCTTCAATACTGCCCACCTGTAGGTGATAGAGTAGTATGTATTGCGCCACAGGGGTCAATACTTCGGCAATCTTCCTGTTGCTTGTCTTCTCCAATGCTATGATGCCTGGCAGATGGGCATATTCCTCGGACATGACAAAGAAGACTCCTTTGTCTGCCAGTCTGTGTCGCTCGTAGGTGGGTCCGGGCGCAAGGATAAACACCGCAGGCAGTCCCAGGGCTTCGGTCAACCGCTTGCCCGTGATGGCGCAAGTCCGTGGAGAGGGATTGCCCTTCTTGGGCTCAACGAACAGCAGGGGCGTGCCTTGGTATGTGCCATCATAGAAACGGTATGAGAGTTTCTCGCCAACCGTGATGCCTTTCAGGCTTTCCTTGGCACGAGGTTCCACCTCAAAGCGTCTGCCCAATATCCTTATTTCTTTTTTCAATTCCATTCTGCTACATTTTAATAATGTATTAAAACGATGCAAAAATAAGGATAATAATTGAGAATCAAGCATGTTTGGGCGAAAAAGTGCAGATTTGATATGTAATTTCAATGCATTTGAGCCATTTTTGCATCAAATGATGGTGTTTTCGTCTTTATAATGTCATTCAGATGCCGTTCGTTTCTTCCTCATCAGATAGTCGTTGACATCCTTGTAGTCGGCATATCTGAAGGACTCGTCCGTCACCCTGTACTCGAATACATTGCTGATGCTCTCAACCGTCTTGCGTCCTGCCTGGTCGTTGTCGAGGAAGCAATGGATGTGGGTGTAACGGTCAAGGTAATGCAATGCCTGTTTGAGGTTGGCGACTGAGTTCAGTATCATATAGTCGCAAGGGCTTTCAACGACAAACCATCGGTCTTGCTGTTTAACGAGGGTCATATAAGCAAGGAAGTCCATGAAGCCCTCAAAGACCAGACAACCGTTTTGCCACTCGTTGAACGTATGGGCAAGCAGGGTGATGTCCTTATGCCCGATGCAGCCCTTGAAATAGGGATTGCGCACCTCATGTCCTTCACTCAGATTGCCAAAGGCAATGCCATAGTAATGTTTTTGCTCAACCTTGTAGTGTATCTCCCTGCAATACATCCTGCCAATGGTGATGTCTATCCGTCGGCTACTGAAATAGGACAGCAGAGAATGGTTGCTCAGTGGGAGCAGCTTCACATCGTTCATCTTGGTTGTCGTGTATTCCTTGGCTGCGATAGCGGTCTCGATTGCCTTATCCACAGTGGCAATACTCTTGGACGCAAGGTAGGCAAGGGCATCGGAAACGGATTGTTTGTTATACATACGCTTTACCAGCTCCACAAGGTCACCGCCCTCCTTAATGGCGTAGTCGTACCACAGGTTCTCCTTCTTGCTGACCTTGAACGATGCGGTCTTCTCGTCCCTGAAGGGTGACAGATACCAGTAGGCATTGCCCTTCTTCTTTTTCAGCGTTACATTCTCCTTGTCTAAGAAGTCTATAATGCTCAGTTTCTTCGATTGTTCAATATTCATTGTACTTTCATTTGTTCGGTTTTACTTTGTCCATGGAAACAGTTTACTTTACCCTTTCTCCTATATAGGCACACCCGTAAACTAAACCATTTGCTAAACTACTTTTCCGCTTCCCAATTCAGCCTCCGATTTCGGTTTACTTTGGCCTTATTTCTTATATATAGGTACGGACGTAAACTAAACTGGTTTCTGAACTGTTTTTATTCCTCTTCATGGAACAGGTCAATCTCGGCAGGTGTATATCCGAAATAGTAATGATTATCCCGCTTCACTATGAGCTTTTGCTCGTTAATCAGGTATTTCAGCATTTTGATGATGACGCTTCTGCCACGCTTAAAGCCAATGTCTGCATAGGCTTGCGTTAATTCCTCCACCATGCGATCGAATCCTTTGATAGGTTTCTCCTTGAATGCAGCCGTCAGCGCCTCGTTATGCTGTTCGGATGTCAAGTCTTGGTAAGTAAACCTTGACGGTTGCTTGTCACCTTCTTCCTTCTCCGGCGTGTGCTCGACAATCTCTGGCAACCCTTCCTCATTGACTGTAAAGGCAAACGGCTTGAACTCCTTCTCACGGATGTGCATCGCCTTCACCTCGCTGATGTCGGGATTGGTGGTGCTCTTGGTGATGACAAGCACCGTCTCTGCCTTGTTGTTCATCTCCGTACCGATATGCCCGCGCACGTTATTGTCGCCCTTGTTCTGATGCAATACGCAATGGATGTGCAGGTCATACTTTGATGACCATTCCATCATCTTGTTGATGACCTCGACCGATTCTCCCGCATTGTTGATGTCGAGAAGCAGGTCTCTGATTCCGTCGATGATGACCAGTCCATAGCTTTGGTCTTGGGCAAGCGCATAGTCTATGACCTCTATCCTGACGGAGGGCGTGTACTCTCTCAGACAGATAAAGTCAAGGTTCTCGTTGTCGATGCTTGTAGGTAGACCAGCGAGCTTCAGGATGCGCTCCAGCACATTATGGCAGTGATAGCGGCTCTGCTCCGTATCTACATACAGTATCTTGCGTTTCCCCTCTGGCAGACTGGCGCGATAGTTCAGTACCTTGCCGTTGGCGAGGGAAGCGGCTACCAAGGCAGACACGTTGAAGGTCTTTTTCGCCTTTGCCTTACCAGTAGAAGCACTGAAGTTGCCCAATGTGGCTATGCTGGAATTATCAACCCATATAATCTGAGGAGGTGTTTTATAAGTATCTGTTGCCTTTATCAACGATTCGCTCAATATGCGATTGAGACGCTGTACTCCTTCCTCTTTTGAGTTAGGCTGTACATGTTTGTTATTTTCTTCCATTTTCATTCTTTCGGATTATCAATTTCTATTTTCGTTACCATTCCAATGACCTCTTGTTTGTTTTGGAGCAGCCACTTGTCGATTTCTTCTCTATTAAAATACAGCATTTTTCCCCTTGGCTTATAGTGTGGAACTTCTTTTGCGGCTGTAAGTTTGTATAGCAGGCTTTCAGAAACACCAATATACTTACATGCTTCGTCAAACCCCAAGACGGTTTTGGTCTGCTTGACCATCTTCTCCAATTCCTCGATTCGCTCTATTAGTTTGTCAATAGGTCCCAAAGCCTCCAAACTGTCTTCTATTGCGACAATTCGCTCATAGAGTCTAAAATGTCTTTCATTCATGTGTCACGTACCTTAATTAAATTGTTTACAGACAGTAGCACGGTTATATTAGCCGTCTATTCTTTCTTTGTGTAGATAGTACATATTCCTCTGCTTCTCTTTGAATCTCGTTCTTCGATTTGCCCTTGGTTCCTTGAAGCCATTCATCTATCTCAGATTTGAGGAACATGATGCGTTTGCCTCTCTTGTGAAACGGTATTTCCCGATTGCTTGTCCAGCAATATATGGTATGCTCTACCGGATGTGTTGGGAGATAAGCACATAATTCAGCAACCGTAAACCATGTTTCTTCTTTTTCTGATTGAACAAGTTCATATATACCATCAATCTTGTCTTCTAATGATGACAGCTTTTTCAGTACCCCCGTTATAGCGTTGGGAATATCTTCAAATCTTATACTATTTTCTTCCATGCTAATTATTTTTTATGATTTTTGATGCAAAGTTATGGGGAGACTGTCACTAAATAGAAAAAGTAACGTGATAGTAAGGCAGTATCAACCAAACTATCACGTTTTTACTTTCATTTAGCAGAATTATTGTGATTTATTCCTCTCTTAATATCTGTTCGATGGATTTGCAGATGGCATATTGACTTGCTGTCATGGAAACGTTTCTTCTTATCCTTGAAAGAGAAGAGGAAAGACAACTTGAAGTTATGAATTTCTCTGTTCCATCCTTTTTGATACTGGTTAAGAAGCGACCTTCTCCCATGACATATTGCCAATTATTGTTTATCAAATGGTATTGAGCCATAGCGTCAAACAGTACGGCTACATTACGTACATTCTTTACACGGATAGATGCGTCCAAGTCGCACTTGAATAGGCGACACAACTCGCTACGCACATCACTGTTGTCGGCAAAATCAAATATGTCGTGACTTTGGACAAGTTCTACCAACAAATCCATCTGTCTGTCTGACAATTGGCATCCCAAAGTGAGGATGGACGATTTCTTTCGGGTAAGGATTGGCAGACCAGTACCCACATGTTGAAGAAACAACTCAATAAGTTCCTGCTTGGAATAATCTTCTTTTTTCTTGATTATTGACACACACTTAGAGTCTCTAAACAAAGTACCAATAATGCCAATTGCCATCTGTCGCGAGTTCTTACAACGTGCACAATCACAGTCAATATATTGGTGACTGCGCTCAAATAGTTCTATGAAGTACTCTGTCTTCATATGATTCTTTTCAGCTTGAAGATACCAACTTCTTGCGATCTCAAACAACTCATACAGTTCTCTGTAGAAGTCTTCTGTACACTCCACATGTTTGTGGACACGCTTGCTCTCTTCAAAAAGAGAGAAGCCAAAAAAGGCTGTCTTTTTTCATTTTTATCTGTTTATTGTTATAAATGTTTGGTTTCCACGAAAGGTTAAAGTGCCAAAACAATAGCATCATTACATAGAATGTTGAAAATGAAAGGCACTAAAAACCACCTGTACAATAAAGGACTTATTGATACAAGTGGTCTTCTATACTAAGTGCTTACAAATGATAATCACTATTCATCTATGTCCAACTTAAAAGCTTCTGTAGCTTCATCTTTCTTCTTGTCAATTACTTTTGCGTAGATTTGCGTGGTTTTTACATTGGTATGCCCTAACATTTTGCTTACGGTATATATGTCTGTACCGTTAGCCAATTGTAACGTTGCATAGGTGTGGCGGAAGCAATGAAAGGTGATGTGCTTGGTAATCCCTGATGCTTTTACCCACCGTTCCAAAGGCCTAGATATCCATGAAGGGTCAGGCAGTCCGGCAAACACCAACAGTTCTCCGTCTTTCTTGCGCTCACCGCAAAGCTTGTATGCCTGTGGCGATATAGGCATGTATTCAACGCCCTTAGTCTTCTGCTGAGTGAAATTGAGACGGTACCCACCATTGTATTCTTCAACCTCTGACCATTTAAGCTTTTGAATATCGCTATGTCGCATTCCTGTCAGTGCAGAGAACAAGGCTGCCCGTTTTAGTATATCATCACACGGAGTCTTTGCCAATATATTAAGTTCTTCCAGTGACAGATACTCTCTTCGAGCACTCTGAAACATGATATTTTTAGCCTTGGCAGCAATATCACAATTCAGATAGCCATCCACGAAAGCTTGTTTGAGTGCCGCCTTGAAGATAGAGAAGTACGTCGATGCCGTATTCCTTGAAATAGTTCCTTTCTTAGAACCACCCTGCGGTGCCTTTATCAAGAAGGAACGGAATGCCTCAATATACTTCATGTCAATCTGCGAGAACTGTATGTAGTCACACTTGGCAAACATTGACAACAGTGTGTGCAATCTGCGCCAGTTGACAACTATCGATTCTGACGCAGTTTCCTCTCTTTCTTTGATTAACTTCTCAATATACTCCAGAACATTGCATTTTGAGCGTTCGCTTTGTTCTGCCATTTCCATTTGCTGGTCAGTAAAGAGAGCCATGTTGTCGTACTCTTTTTGACGCAGGACTCGAACGCCATCCGCATAAAGGCAAGTTTCCATATCTTGCTTGGATTTACACTGAATAACGCCATTGTCATCTCGCTTGGGCTTGTACTTTATTCTACCAGCAACGGCTCGCTCGCTTCGTCGTTTATCCCATATAGGGGTAGTAATAGACCTCCTGAGATATTCACGCACTCGTTTGGGTTTGTCATTTCCCGTCTCATAAACAGGATAAGCTTCAAGATAGATGAACCACTCATCTCTCCACTCACTTTTCTTTAATTTGACGGAGACTTTAGTATAATCTAATCTTTTCATAATGGTTTTATATCTTTATAAAGTTTGTCTATTGATTCCTTGTGAGCATACACATAATTACCGATTTGCCGGGTCGGTATTGAGTATTTTCGTATATGAGCATACACGGTGCTGTCATCCAGATGAAATTTCTTGGAAATCTCACCTATTGTATAGCAATCCTCTGGTTCCATGCGGTACATGGTAACTGGTTTCCTTGGCTTGGTGTCAAGCGGAGACTGTCTTAACGGAAACAGATTCATTAGTTCTCCTTTGCATACAAGTCGTATTCCTTTCTCTGGCTCAATGAAGGAAATCTTTTTCATGTAGATGAGCCTATAAATGGTTGAGCGGCTTGCACCAAACATAGCATACGCTTCCGTTATGCTGATATACTCTTTAGACTTGGGCATATTGCTTACAATCTTGTCCAGTTCAAGTTGGCGTTTTTCTTCATCATGCTTACGCTTCCACGCCACCTTGGAGCATTTGGGTGAACAATACCAGGACTCCAAAGTCCTTGCGAAGAACTCTTCTCCGCACACAGGACATTTCCGTACTATCTTATACTTTGCTACTGCCATAATTCATTCATTTTGTAGTTCTTAATATCTATTCTTCTCATCATATCTACTTTTTCTTACAGGTACAAATAAGGTACAGATGTTTATAATAATAACGCAAAGATAGCAATATTATTGTGTACGGCCAAAAACAAGAAAAGCGTGTAACTCATTGAGCTACACGCTTTCCATTTGATATTGTATTCTTATTTCTCTATGTGCTTATTTCACTTCCTCAAAATCAGCATCTTGGACATTATCACCATGTTTATTATCCTGCTGTCCAGCACCTGCACTAGCATTAGGACCAGCTTGTGCTCCTTGAGCACCACCTTGCTGTGCATACATTTCAGCACTTGCTGCTTGGAATGCTGTATTGATTTCAGCCATAGCAGAATCGATAGCAGCTAAATCCTGAACTTTATGAGCATCTTTCAGTTTCTGCAAAGCCGCTTCAATCGGAGCTTTTTTATCAGCTGGCAATTTATCACCCAAATCTTTCAACTGATTTTCAGTAGAGAAAATAAGGCTATCAGCCTGATTCAACTTATCAATCTTTTCACGTTCTTTCTTATCTGCTTCTGCATTAGCAGCAGCTTCAGCTTTCATCTTTTCAATTTCATCTTTACTCAAACCGCTGGAAGCTTCGATACGGATAGCCTGTTCCTTACCAGTTGCTTTATCTTTAGCAGAAACTTTTAAGATACCGTTAGCATCAATATCGAAAGTAACTTCAATCTGAGGAACACCACGACGAGCCGGAGCAATACCTGTCAAGTTAAACTGCCCAATTGATTTATTCTGTGCAGCCATCGGACGTTCACCCTGTAATACATGGATAGTAACTTCTGTCTGGTTGTCAGCAGCAGTTGAGAACGTTTCACTCTTCTTGCAAGGAATAGTTGTATTAGCCTCGATCAATTTAGTCATTACTCCACCCATTGTTTCGATACCCATAGACAACGGAGTAACATCCAACAATACAACACCTTTTATTTCATCTGTCAATACTGCACCTTGTACTGCAGCACCTACAGCTACTACTTCATCAGGATTCACCCCTTTAGAAGGAACTTTACCGAAAAGATCTTCTACCAACTTTTGAACAGCTGGGATACGTGAAGAACCACCCACAAGGATTACTTCATCAATATCAGAATTACTCAAACCTGCATCGCTCATTGCCTTTTTACATGGTTCTAAACAAGCCTGAATCAAATCGTGAGCCAATGATTCGAATTTCGCACGAGTTAAAGTCTTAACCAAGTGCTTGGGCACACCATTTACCGGCATGATATACGGCAAATTAATTTCTGTACTTGTTGAAGAAGAAAGTTCAATCTTAGCTTTTTCGGCAGCCTCTTTCAAACGTTGCAGCGCCATTGGGTCCTGAGTCAAGTCAGCACCTTCATCGTTCTTGAATTCCTGTACCAACCAGTTGATAATTACTTGGTCGAAGTCATCACCACCCAAGTGAGTATCACCATTAGTAGAAAGAACTTCAAACACACCACCACCGAATTCAAGGATAGAAATATCGAATGTACCACCACCTAAGTCGAATACCGCAATCTTCATATCTTTATGAGCCTTATCCAAACCGTAAGCCAGAGCTGCAGCAGTTGGCTCGTTTACAATACGTTTTACTTCAAGACCTGCGATTTGTCCAGCTTCTTTAGTAGCCTGACGTTGAGAATCAGAGAAATATGCAGGAACGGTAATGACAGCTTCTGTTACTTCATGTCCCAAATAATCTTCAGCTGTTTTCTTCATTTTCTGAAGAATCATTGCAGAAATTTCTTGTGGAGTATACAGACGTCCGTCAATATCAACTCGTGGAGTATTATTCTCACCTTTTACTACTTTATAAGGAACGCGTGAAACTTCTTTCTGTACCTGATCCCAATTTTCACCCATGAAACGTTTGATAGAAGAAACTGTACGTTGCGGGTTAGTAATAGCCTGACGTTTAGCAGGGTCACCAACTTTACGTTCACCACCATCTATGAAAGCGACTATAGAAGGAGTAGTACGTTTACCTTCACTGTTCGCAATTACTACAGGTTCGTTACCTTCAAATACGGCAACACAAGAGTTTGTAGTTCCTAAGTCAATACCAATAATTTTTCCCATGATTGTTATTTTTATTTATTATTATTCAATTTCTTTTTGTCCGGTTGGTTTCTTCCTTTCATCAAGAGACACGTCTCAAACGGACATTGATAAAAAGACAAACCTTGTGCCAAAAAGGAATTAGACGAATACATGACATAATATCTGCCAAAAAGACAGTTACACAATACTCCACCGTTACCTTCCGCATAAATAAGCAAGCCGGCAACTGATTCTTTAAACAAATGTAAGCGTCTCTGGTTCAATGAAGAAAAGAATTTCCTATTTTTGCAGCATTATATTCTAAAAATGAAATAAAATGAAAACACTACTATGCCTATTTGCCACATTTGTATGTATTACATTATCTGCCCAGTCTCAACAACTCAAAATCGGTGTTGCTGGTAATGGTTATGTAACCACTCAAAGGGATGGTGCCCGAATCACACAATCTGGACTCTCGAATTGGACAAATCCAGCAAGCATTGTGAGTATATACTTTTATCTGCAACAGCCAACAGCAGCCGATTTGTCACTTTATGCAAAAGGACATTCAGTAATTAAAGTCAGTTACGGAAAAAGAACTTTCAAAATAAATCTCCAATCAAATGAATATACAAAAATTCCTGTAGGAAGTATTGATATCCCCCACTCTGGTTATGTGCAAATCAATCTACAAGGTATATCAAAAGAAGGAGAAGACTTTGGCGAAATACAACAATTGATAGTAGACAATGTCTCGGGTAAAAGCAACTATGTAAAAGACTTTTCTGAGTATTGGGGACGTCGTGGTCCTTCAGTACATTTAGGATATACATTACCAGAAGGAGATACAGAATGGTTTTACAACGAAGTTACTGTTCCGAAAAAAGGCGAAATTATGTACAGCTATTATATGGCAACCGGATTTAGCGAAGGATATTTCGGTATGCAATACAACTCTCCAACTGAACGACGGATTCTTTTTTCTGTATGGAGCCCTTTCGATACACAAGACCCTAAAAAGATTCCAGAAAACCAAAGAATTAAAATGTTACGACGAGGTAAAGATGTGCATATCGGAGAATTTGGCAATGAAGGGGCTGGAGGACAAAGTTATCTACATTATCCATGGAAAGCCGGTAATACCTATAAATTCTTAATGCATGTAAAACCAGATGGGAATGGTAACACAATCTATACCGCCTATTTTTATGGTGCAGAAGAAAAATGCTGGAGACTAATAGCCAGTTTCCAACGCCCAATGACTGACACGTGGTACAAATATCCCCATAGTTTTCTGGAAAATTTCAGTCCGGAACAAGGATATTTATCACGTGAAGTATTCTTTGGCAATCAGTGGGCACGAAGTAAAGAGGGAAAATGGACCCAATTGACCGAAGCCACCTTCACTCATGATGCAACTGCTAGTGCCAAAGTTAGATTAGACTATCAGGGAGGTAATACAAAAAATAATCGATTCTATCTAAAGATGGGAGGTTTCTTCAATGAATCTGTTTCAATGGGAACAAAATTCTACTGTGAGCCAACCGGTAAAGAACCTGAAATAGATTGGGAATCATTAGATAAGCTATAACACTTCCAGATTAATATCTATAAAATAAGGGAATGTAAAATAGGCTCATTTTACTTATAACAGCATGAGCCTATTTTTTATTTATATAAGGTTTACTTTTCTAAAACGAGAACCAATGCATCATTAGCATCATATAGTCCAATTCCGCCTCCGGATAATACATCAAAGGATTTCACTTCATTCAGTGCTTTCAGAATTTTACCTTCTAGTTCCATATCAGGACATGCCATCATTGTAGTAGCTACTCCTGGAAAGGAAATAGATTTGGCATTATCGACATTTGTCTCAAAACCACCGTTCATCAGATTACATCCGGCGTTTCCATGGATTGTTTTTTTCTTCACATCAAAAGCTATAAAGGGTTGTTTTTCCATACCAAAAGGAACAGCTTCTCCGTTTACCTCTTTAATTTTCCATTCTCCACTCAAAACAGAAAGTCTCACATCCGACACTTTTTTCTCAAGTATCACTACTGGACGATTGGATGCATTACACAAATACATTTTGTTTTTACCAGCTTTCTTATATGCTGTCACCTGCCCCAAAGCATTCAATATATTATTTTCAGTTGTCATATCCGGACACATCATTCGAGTACTTGCCATTCCTTTAAGGTCAATATTACCAGGTTTAGCATTTACATCAAAACTACCCATCATACGGTTACAACCACTATTACCAGACACTCGTCCTGTAGCAGTATCAAACACTATAAACGGAAGATTTTTACTTTCATCTGGAGCAACTTTTGAACCGTTAACTTCTATGATATTCCATTCACCATTGATAGATGATAAAGGAAGTGCCTTTTCTACAGAATGGCATGAAAACATTGCAAGTGCTACACCTGCAACGCAAATCGAAACAAATACTTTCTTCATTTTTGTTATAACGTTTAAGTTAAAATCGGGGGCAAAGATATCAAAAAGATTGGGAAATTTAACCCAATATAATATAAAATGTATACATTTGCCTTCAGGTATAAAACAAACGGAGATTTTACATAGTTCATTTTAAATAAACTACCATGAGAATAATCATCCTGACTCTGCTTTTATTTTTTTGTTGCATATTGAATATTGCAGCTCAAAATGATTACCTCGTCTCCACTTCTGTCAACCAAGAGATTCCAGTCAGTGAAGAAGAACAATTCATAAAACAAAATTTCCCTTTGCAACTCCTATGTAAATGGACGCCTGGAATAAAATTCATGTTCAATCCTTCCAGACGTGATCAATTTCTCCCTATCCTTTCTTCTTGCGAAAGTGAAAAAGAAGTAGAAAGCAAAACGCTTAAGCATAAAATAATCACATTTGTGGGTACTGAAGAAAGATCTAAAGAATTATCAATCGGAACAAACTATTTTACGCGTTTTCTATTTGAATGTGAAGGGAAAAAGTATTATTACGAATTTAAAAATATAAGATTAGATGAAATTTGCGAGAAAAATCCACGTGCTTGTATCAATGGATTGGTATATTTACAAGATGTGGATACGGCAAAAGATTTGCTGATAGGAAGAAAAGTATACATACAGTCTGAGAGTGCTCGTATAGATGACACAAACAATTACTCAGGTTATCAAGATATTGCTATTCCTACCAATCTAGAAGCAACAATTACTGCTATTGGAGTTGGTAGCCAAGCATATCCTGTCAAAATTATTTTCAAAGATAATCAGGATCATTCTTTCTATCTGGAACTTGCTCTCTCACGTACAAATTCTGGCATGGATTTAAACAATTTCCAAGCCGAAAAGAAAATGAAATACTTTTCTAATGCTATCAGTTTTACTAATAAAAGATTAGACAATATAGAAGCATTAAAGAATAAATATATAGGATTAACCATTTATCCTAAAAAGATGCTGGAAGCCCAGCGAATCACCTTTCATGAAGACAGTCCTACAAAGTCCCGGATACATCTACCCCGATACACGATTTTGAATATAAAAGATATTATTATCTCTTCTGTTCCAAATACACAAGCTGTCTTATCTGTGACTGATGAAAATGGAGCAGTCTATGAAATTGAAGTAGATCTTAAATATGACATAATCATCAAAAACGATAATTATATTGAAGACCTCTTCGAGTTTGGAAATATCCATCAAAAATATCCGGGTATAACCGAAGAACACTGGGGAATCATCTCAAAAGGAGAACTGAAAGAAGGAATGAGTGCAGAAGAATGTCGTTTATCCATAGGCAATCCAATAGAAATACGATTTAAAAAAGATACTCGTTTCGAGACCTGGTTTTATAATGGTAGGACCCTGGAACTTGAAAACGGTATCTTACAACGTTTCAAATAAAAAGGAGTGTCTACGAATGATTATCTGAAAATAATCCCGTATATTTGCTCCATCAACAAATCTTAATTCTTAAATTTTAATTCTTAATTAAAGAAATGGGTAGAGTTCTTATTATTGGTGCAGGTGGTGTTGGCACTGTCGTAGCACACAAAGTGGCACAAAATGCCGATGTATTTACAGACATCATGATTGCCAGTCGCACAAAGGAAAAATGTGACAAAATTGTCGAGGCAATAGGCAATCCCAATATAAAAACAGCGAAAGTCGATGCAGATAATGTAGATGAACTAGTCGCTCTTTTCAACGATTTCAAACCGGAAATAGTTATCAATGTTGCTCTTCCTTATCAAGATTTGACCATCATGGAAGCATGTTTGAAAGCAGGAGTAAACTATCTTGATACGGCTAATTATGAACCAAAAGATGAAGCTCATTTTGAATATAGTTGGCAGTGGGCTTACCAAGACCGTTTCAAAGAAGCCGGATTGACTGCTATCCTTGGTTGCGGATTCGATCCGGGAGTAAGTGGTATTTATACGGCCTATGCTGCCAAACATTATTTTGATGAAATTCAATATCTGGATATTGTGGATTGCAATGCAGGAAATCATCATAAAGCTTTTGCCACTAATTTTAATCCGGAAATTAACATTCGTGAAATTACTCAAAACGGACGTTATTATGAAAATGGGAAATGGATAACGACCGGTCCGTTGGAAATTCATAAAGACTTGACATATCCTAACATCGGACCACGTGACTCTTATCTTCTTTACCACGAAGAATTAGAATCACTAGTTAAGAACTTCCCAACTATTAAACGTGCCCGCTTTTGGATGACTTTTGGACAGGAATACCTGACTCACTTACGCGTTATCCAAAATATCGGTATGGCTCGTATCGACGAAGTAGAATATAATGGTACTAAAATTGTGCCTCTTCAATTCTTAAAAGCAGTATTACCAAATCCGCAAGATTTAGGAAAGAACTACGAAGGTGAAACTTCCATTGGTTGCCGTATCCGCGGTATTAAAGATGGAAAAGAACGCACCTACTATGTTTATAACAATTGCAGCCACCAAGAAGCATACAAAGAAACAGGTATGCAGGGAGTAAGTTATACCACAGGTGTTCCCGCAATGATCGGAGCAATGATGTTCTTAAAAGGAGAATGGAAACGCCCTGGAGTAAACAATGTAGAAGAATTCAATCCGGATCCTTTCATGGAGCAGCTTAATAAACAAGGACTGCCATGGCATGAGGTATTCGACAAAGATCTGGAACTATAATAAAAAATTAAGAATGAAGAATAATTGCGTTACACGATTTTATTTTTCATTTCTAATTATTAAAATATGAATATAGGAGATAAAGCACCTGAAATCTTAGGTACCAATGAAAAAGGTGAAGAGATTCGTTTAAGTGCTTATAAAGGAAAAAAAATTGTATTGTATTTCTATCCGAAAGACAATACATCAGGTTGTACGGCTCAAGCTTGCAATCTTCGCGACAATTATACAGAATTGCGTAAGGCAGGTTATGAAGTGATCGGCGTGAGCGTAGACAATGAAAAGTCGCACCAGAAATTTATTGAGAAAAATAATCTTCCTTTCGCACTGATAGCCGACGTTGATAAAAAGTTGGTAGAAGAATTCGGTGTATGGGGAGAAAAGAAACTATACGGACATGCCTATATGGGAACTTTCCGTACTACTTTTCTCATTAATGAAGAAGGAGTTATAGAACGGATCATCACTCCTAAAGAAGTGAAAACTAAAGAACATGCCGCACAGATATTAAATCAATAAAATCCATCTAACTATATAATAATAAGGTATGGCTAAAAAAGACGAACTTAATTTTGAAACAGATAATAAAATGGCATCAAGCGAAAAACTAAAAGCCTTACAAGCCGCCATGGAAAAGATAGAGAAAAACTTCGGTAAAGGCTCTATCATGAAAATGGGTGATGAAAGCGTTGAACAAGTAGAAGTAATCCCTACCGGTTCCATTGCCTTGAACGTGGCACTTGGCGTAGGAGGATATCCCAGAGGTAGAATCATCGAAATCTATGGACCGGAGTCTTCCGGTAAAACAACATTGGCTATTCACGCCATTGCCGAAGCACAAAAAGCCGGTGGTATAGCTGCCTTTATTGATGCAGAACATGCTTTCGACCGTTTCTATGCAGCTAAACTAGGTGTAGATATCGATAACTTATGGATCTCACAACCGGATAACGGAGAACAGGCATTAGAAATTGCCGAACAGTTGATCCGTTCTTCCGCTATTGACATCATTGTAATTGACTCTGTAGCTGCATTGACTCCAAAATCGGAAATCGAAGGAGATATGGGTGATAATAAAGTAGGTTTGCAGGCACGTTTAATGTCACAGGCATTACGTAAATTGACTGCTACTGTCAGCAAAACGCGTACCACTTGCATTTTCATCAATCAGCTTCGTGAGAAAATCGGTGTAATGTTCGGTAATCCGGAAACCACAACAGGAGGTAACGCATTGAAGTTCTATGCTTCCGTACGTCTTGATATTCGTGGTAGCCAACCAATCAAAGATGGCGAAGAAATCCTTGGAAAACTAACTAAAGTAAAAGTTGTAAAAAACAAGGTGGCTCCTCCATTTCGTAAAGCAGAATTCGATATCATGTTTGGTGAAGGTATCTCCCATTCTGGAGAAATAGTAGACCTGGGAGCTGAACTGGGAATCATCAAAAAAAGCGGTTCATGGTATAGCTATAACGATACCAAGCTAGGACAAGGACGTGATGCAGCCAAACAATGTATCGCAGATAATCCGGAACTAGCAGAAGAACTGGAAAAGTTGATTTTCGAAGCACTGAAACATAAATAATCAGTTACCGATTTTGAGTAAGAAAACTTCATTTATAGGCTGTCTCTCTCTTTTATTTTAAGAGACAGCCTTTCTTTGTGCTCTTTGAGTATCTTTTTTCCTCCCCCAAAAACATTTCTCTTTTAGCCTTTTTCATGTTTCTACTCATTATCTAAGTTTATATTCCAGGCTAAAAACATCTTCATTTTCCAATAACAACATTCAAGGAAATAAACATAAAAGATCAACAGAACAAATATGACCGAACACATAAAGCAATTAGCATAGTCACAATTTACAACTATGATATAATTTCTTCAAAAAGAATGTATCAAATAACTACTAAATAATTTATTGATAGATATTACCCATACTTTTTGAAAGATTATACCCTATCAAGATCTATTAAAAGCTCTATACTTGCAGCGGAAAGACTATTAACAATGGTATTTTAATTCATAGAAAAATATCACTAGAATTAGTCTATCCCTAAAAAAGCTGTTTAACTTTCATTTAAATTATTACATGAGACCTATGAACATGTTTTTATTATTTATCGTTGGATTTTTATATCCACATCAAACAAATTCTTCTTATCCTTAATTCCGCAACACTATTATAAATTAAACTTTTTAAGTACCTGAGCAACAAAAAGTTGCTCAGGATTTTGCCATGTCAGAATTTTCACTTATCTTAGTGTTGCAAAAAAAACAAGAGAATCCGACGATAGACATGGCGAAGATACAAATTAAATCTGAGAGACTCACTCCTTTTGGGGGATTATTTTCAATCATGGAGCAATTTGACTCCACATTATCATCTGTAATCGACTCAACCCTCGGTCTAAGGTGTAGATCGTTCGGTTATCAGTACAGCGAAATCATCCGTTCTCTCATGAGTATCTACTTCTGTAGCGGTTCATGTATTGAGGATGTCACTACTCATTTGATGAACCACCTCTCGCTTCATCCGACACTTCGCACTTGTAGCTCTGATACTATCCTCAGGGCGATAAAGGAGTTGACGCAAGAAAACATTTCATACACATCAGATATGGGCAAGACCTACGATTTCAATACGGCTGACACTCTCAATACTTTATTGCTCAATTGTATATTTGCATCTGGCCAACTGAAAGAGGGTGAGATGTATGATGTTGATTTCGACCATCAGTTCATAGAGACAGAGAAGTATGATGCAAAGCCTACATACAAGAAGTTCCTTGGTTATCGCCCTGGCGTGGCGGTTATTGGCGATTTGATAGTCGGTATAGAGAATAGCGATGGTAACACAAATGTTCGTTTCCATCAGAAGGACACGCTGAAGAGGTTCTTTGCGAGATTTGAACAGAATGGGCTCACTATCAATCGCTTCAGAGCTGATTGTGGATCATGTTCCGAGGAAATCGTGGAGGAAATAGAAAAACACTGCAAGTCCTTCTATATCCGTGCTAACCGCTGCAGTTCGATCTACAATGACACCTTTGCTCTCAAAGGCTGGAAAACTGAGGAAATCAATGGCATTGAGTTTGAATTGAACTCTATCCTTGTTGAGAAGTGGAAAGGTAAGGCATATCGACTTGTGATTCAAAGACAGAAACGGATGGATGGTGTGCAGGATTTTTGGGAAGGAGAATACACATACCGTTGTATCCTGACTAACGACTATGATTCTTCCGTAAGAGAAATTGTCGAGTTCTATAACCTTCGTGGAGGAAAGGAACGTATCTTCGATGATATGAACAATGGTTTCGGGTGGGACAGATTGCCCAAATCCTTCATGGCAGAGAACACAGTGTTCCTTCTTCTTACAGCACTTATCCGTAACTTTTACAAGGCCATTATTCAAAGACTTGACGTAAAGAAGTTCGGGCTCAATGCAACAAGTCGCATAAAAGCGTTTGTCTTCAGGTTTATCTCTGTACCAGCCAAGTGGATCAGGACATCAAGGCGGTATGTGCTGAACATCTATACCTGTAATAATGCTTACGCAGATGTTTTCCAGACTGATTTTGGATAATGCCTACAACTTATGGGAATGATATTGTGTATTGCCTCAAGTCACATTGTGGGGTAAGGGGATATTGTAGGCAGAAGTGGGTGCTTCAAGTTCAAATTATCTGCAAATTCAGTAATGAGAGGACGTGTAAACGCAATAAGGACGTTCAAGGGCTTAGTTGCGGATTTGAGGCTTATAAACAATCCCCCTATCAATTAGAAGATAACAGTTATTTCAATTATTCAACAAAACACACACAACAATCAAAATTCATCTCGCCGCCATTGTTATGGCAAGCTTCTTGGTCCTACTCTTTGGAAGGAGTTACCATTGGTCTATTGATATCTCTAATGGCCCGCCACAGGATGCTTCATAAAAAGAAGTTACTCTCTCACGAGAAACTAGAAATTGTATTGTATCTAATTCAAAGAACTCAAACTCCGCTCTCATTAATACAAAGGTTATTAGAAGATATGGACTCCAATGAACTATCCGAATCGACATCGAAAAAAATGAAGAAGATACTCAGATACACTAATCATGTAATCAATTGTTATCAGAATATTGTTACATTGGATAAGGTAAAGGAAAAAATACATCCCGATACTTCAAATAATGAATTTGATCTATCTACCTTTATAAATACAGTCACTAATCAATGTCTTATTTATGCAAATGCACGTCAGATAGAATTAAAAATAATTAAAGACTTCAACTGTATTAAATGCCAGATTAATGAAACTGTCATGAATGCAGCTTTACAATGTCTTTTGAACAAAATAATCGATGTAACTCCTTGTAAAGGTTGCATTGAAATAACAGTATCGCAGCTAAATGATTACTGGAGTATGAAAATAACGAATTGCGCACATAATGAGATTGATAATAGAAATACAAATTCACTAAATTCCGTACCTATGCCAGTATATTGTTGTGGTAGCCTACGAAGTATTAAAAAGATAATCCATCTACATGGTGGGAAATTAAGTGGCAATAAACATGGAAAAGTAATCTGTTTTCAGATTCAAATCCCAATACACAATCTTTGTAAAATGAAGAAATACATGGTAACAGAAAAATCCGAAACAGAAAACAATGGAGCTTATCCTATTAATGCAAGCTCGGCAAAACAAATAAAATCAATCTTAAAAGCTAGTAAATTGCCACATATTTTATTGGTGATGTCGGATAAGGATTTTAGTGACTATTTACGCGAAGCACTTTCATCTTTTTATCAAGTAACTCTTTTGGAAGAGCCCGATAAAGTATATTCTTTTGCTTGTCAAAGAGGTCCCGATACTATAATTATAGACGAGATAGTCAATGGTACTTATGGAAATGATCTCTGTATCCAAATAAAATCCAATACTGAAATGTCCGATACTCCTATTGTTTTACTACTGAACAAGAACATTAGTGAAAACTATCTCACATATATCAATAGTGGAGCAGATCGATTAGAACTGCGTACAGTAAGTATTTATGCACTTCAGGCTGACATCCAAATTCTAATAAAAAAGCGGATTGCTCAACAAAACAAAATCAAAGAACTACTATCAGACACCACTTTAGCCAATCATCCTGAAGATGATATTAAAGACGATGAAAACGCTCAGTTCCTAAGAAAAGTGGAAAAGTTCCTTGAAAAGAATCTTTCGACTGAAAAATATAACGTAGATATACTAGGTTTGGATATGGGTATGAGCCGTACCGGATTTTATAACAAAATGAAGGAAATTACCGGGAAACCACCTGCAAACTATATGCTAACTTATAAGATGGCAAAAGCTAGAGCTTACTTATTGGAACAAAGCTACAGTATTGGAGAAATTTCGACTATGTTAGGTTATTGCGATGCAAAATATTTCAGTAAAAAGTTTAAGGATTTCTACCATGTTTCTCCAACAAGACTTCTCAAAAACACATTAGGATAAAAATAATAGACAAGAGGTCATTCTAGTAATCTCAGAATGACCTCTTATCTTATAAACTATAAACTTTTATACAAAATAAATATATGCAAGTGTACTTAGACTGATTACGATCCACAACAATATTCCTTGTATTAGTGGCTTGATACCAACAGCTTTCAGCACATCCAAAGAAAGAGAAGCACCAATAAAAAACATAGTAATTGTTAATGTTTTACGGGCAATTCCATTAATAGCAGCTCCCAATTCTGGAACACCATTCAATAAATAAGTATTCACTACCATAGCCAAAATAAAAAAGAAGATAAACCATGGAATACTAATTTTCTGTCCTTTGCTTTTAAAGATAAAAGAAGTAGCAAACGCCATTGGAATAATCCAAAGGGCACGAGTTAATTTAATAGTAGTTGCTACCTTCAATGCTTCTTCACCATAAGCAGCTCCTGCACCTACAACAGAGCTAGTATCATGTATAGCTATTGCTGCCCAAGTACCAAACTGATGTTCAGTCATATTTAATGCATGCCCAATCGCTGGGAAAATAAAAAGTGCAATCGCATTCAGAATAAAAATAGTACCTAATGCAACTGACATTTCACTATCTTTTGCTCTCAATACAGGACCAACTGCTGCAATAGCACTACCACCACAAATAGCAGTTCCCGAACTAATCAGATATGATGTGTTTCTATCTATTTTGAAAAGCTTACGCCCTATAAGCCATCCGATTACTAATGTACCAACCACAGATATAATAGTAAATTCCATCCCCTCTTTACCAGAAGCTAAAGCAGAATGGAGATTCATTCCGAATCCTAATCCCACTACAGAGTATTGCAATAGATATTTAGAAGTCTTCTTATTAAATTTCGGATGAGCCTGCCCGCAAGTCAATGCAAATATAAGTCCAAGGAACAAAGCAACTGGAGGAGTCACCCATGCCGACCATGCCTGCAAACCCGGAATATAATCTAAAAACAGAAAAAAAGTTAAACTGAAAAGCAGAACAACATAAATCATCTTGTTTTTTGCCTGCAATGTTTTTGTAGCCGTTAAAATCATATTTTTATCTTTAATTTGTTTCCGGGTGCAAAGGTATGGTAAATCATTCAAACCGGCTAATCGTTTCTATTTATACATTATAACTTTTAGTTATGGAGTCGATTTCTTTAGTTACGATGCCACTATATCTTTGCCAAAAGGCGTCAATGCTAACGCTGCCAACTTAAAGTGCTGCAAACCAAAAGGGATACCAATAATAGTAATACACAATATTGCCCCAAAAACCAAGTGTGAAAGACAAATCCAGATACCTCCCAGAAATATCCATAAAATATTCATCAGTATATAAAGGCAACCACCCGAACGTGCTCCACTCCTTACCTCTTTACCAAAAGGCCATAATGCAAGTCCTGCCAATTTCAGTGTTTGTATGCCAAAAGGGATACCAATAATGGTAAGCATCATCATTAAACTTGCAATAAGATATTCTATTGCAGTAAATATGCCACCGAGCAGTAGCCACAAGATATTCATTAAACAACCCATATATTTCCTTATTTTTAAAAGTTATATTCACAAAAGTTATGTAAACAAACTACAAGTTTTTACTATGATGCGATGCAAATCGCATAAATACTTGAGATAATCCTCCATCCTGCCCTTGTAACTGAACAAAATGAAATTCACGATTCATAGACATTTCTTTTATCTCAATAACACGCAAACGACCTGCAACCAGTTCTTTATGAACAGAACGAATAGAAACAATTCCCATACAATCTGTATGTTCCAGAAAAAGTTTAATACTTTCCGTACTACCAAGATACATCAGAACATTTAATGAAGAAAGTTTAAGATTATGCTGCAACAAAGCACGTTCAAATACATCCAATGTACCAGAACCTCTTTCGCGTAAAACCAACGGTATATTCAGTAAATCCTGAGGAGTTATTTCATCCGATTTTATTAATTTACTATTACTATGCACAACAGCCACCAGTTCATCTTCCAAAAAAAGCGTGTATTTCAAATTAGGCAAACGAAAAATACCTTCTACTAATCCTAAATCAATTCGATGTTCTTGCAAAGCCGTTTCTACCCCTCGAGAATTTCCATTTAAAAGAGACAGATTGATCTGTGGAAACTGAGAAATAAAATTAGCCAACAAAGGTGGAAGAACATATTGAGCAATTGTAGTACTGGCTCCTAATCTTAATTCACCGATATATTCATTATGTAATAAATGTATTTCATATTCCAGCTGTTTATAATCATCCAGGATTTTCTCACTGTGTCTCAACAACAATCTCCCCGCCTCAGTCAATAAAATTTTACTCCCCTGACGCTCAAACAAACGTGCCTGATAGAAATTCTCCAACTCCTGAATATGTTTAGTAATAGCAGGCTGACTGATAAACAATTCTTGCGAAGCTTTTGTAAAACCTTAATTCCGCAACACTATTATAAATTAAACTTTTTAAGTACCTGAGCAACAAAAAGTTGCTCAGGATTTTGCCATGTCAGAATTTTCACTTATCTTAGTGTTGCAAAAAAAACAAGAGAATCCGACGATAGACATGGCGAAGATACAAATTAAATCTGAGAGACTCACTCCTTTTGGGGGATTATTTTCAATCATGGAGCAATTTGACTCCACATTATCATCTGTAATCGACTCAACCCTCGGTCTAAGGTGTAGATCGTTCGGTTATCAGTACAGCGAAATCATCCGTTCTCTCATGAGTATCTACTTCTGTAGCGGTTCATGTATTGAGGATGTCACTACTCATTTGATGAACCACCTCTCGCTTCATCCGACACTTCGCACTTGTAGCTCTGATACTATCCTCAGGGCGATAAAGGAGTTGACGCAAGAAAACATTTCATACACATCAGATATGGGCAAGACCTACGATTTCAATACGGCTGACACTCTCAATACTTTATTGCTCAATTGTATATTTGCATCTGGCCAACTGAAAGAGGGTGAGATGTATGATGTTGATTTCGACCATCAGTTCATAGAGACAGAGAAGTATGATGCAAAGCCTACATACAAGAAGTTCCTTGGTTATCGCCCTGGCGTGGCGGTTATTGGCGATTTGATAGTCGGTATAGAGAATAGCGATGGTAACACAAATGTTCGTTTCCATCAGAAGGACACGCTGAAGAGGTTCTTTGCGAGATTTGAACAGAATGGGCTCACTATCAATCGCTTCAGAGCTGATTGTGGATCATGTTCCGAGGAAATCGTGGAGGAAATAGAAAAACACTGCAAGTCCTTCTATATCCGTGCTAACCGCTGCAGTTCGATCTACAATGACACCTTTGCTCTCAAAGGCTGGAAAACTGAGGAAATCAATGGCATTGAGTTTGAATTGAACTCTATCCTTGTTGAGAAGTGGAAAGGTAAGGCATATCGACTTGTGATTCAAAGACAGAAACGGATGGATGGTGTGCAGGATTTTTGGGAAGGAGAATACACATACCGTTGTATCCTGACTAACGACTATGATTCTTCCGTAAGAGAAATTGTCGAGTTCTATAACCTTCGTGGAGGAAAGGAACGTATCTTCGATGATATGAACAATGGTTTCGGGTGGGACAGATTGCCCAAATCCTTCATGGCAGAGAACACAGTGTTCCTTCTTCTTACAGCACTTATCCGTAACTTTTACAAGGCCATTATTCAAAGACTTGACGTAAAGAAGTTCGGGCTCAATGCAACAAGTCGCATAAAAGCGTTTGTCTTCAGGTTTATCTCTGTACCAGCCAAGTGGATCAGGACATCAAGGCGGTATGTGCTGAACATCTATACCTGTAATAATGCTTACGCAGATGTTTTCCAGACTGATTTTGGATAATGCCTACAACTTATGGGAATGATATTGTGTATTGCCTCAAGTCACATTGTGGGGTAAGGGGATATTGTAGGCAGAAGTGGGTGCTTCAAGTTCAAATTATCTGCAAATTCAGTAATGAGAGGACGTGTAAACGCAATAAGGACGTTCAAGGGCTTAGTTGCGGATTTGAGGTAAAACTCAAATTCTTCGCAACACTCTGAAACACTTTTAAACGAAAATCAGACATTGAGCTAACTATTTTAATTGTTCAAAATTTAGCTGAAACCAACTATTGTAACTCGTCAGCTCTAATACCTAATGCTTGCATAACAGGAAAAGCCAACATATCCCACTTATACTCTACAGGTATTTGCGGTTCATTCATTCGAAATTGGATAACCTCTTTCTCCTTTACTTCACTTAAAATCGTTGTAACCTTATCCCCATACTCTTCATTGAAAGAGATAATAATCATCTTCTTCACATCCGCCGAATCAGAAATAATAGACAACAGATCCAGAAATAAATCTTCTCTGGAAACCATTCCTTCCGAAGGAACACTAGCAAACAAATATTCTCCGAATGGACTCTGGAATGCAACTCCATTCAATTCATTCTTCAGGTCAGAAGGTTGGCAATTTTGCAGTTTATTAGAGTCCTTATCATAAACAAAAAGAAATTGCACCTCATTCTTTCCTTCAACAATTCCCGCGTCCAAAGTCAGATAAGTGGTTAGCATCGAAAGATCAATATCTTGCAAAGTACGTTGCAAAGTCTCTTCAAAATATCCTTTCATATCAGTAATCACAAAATTCAAAAAAGCAGTATCGATCAATACTACTGTTTCCGAAAGCTTTATTTGAGATTTATCAGTCATATACATTATTATATTGATACAGCGGATAAAGATACTACATTACTTTTATTTATAAGCCTTACAAGATTCATTTTCTTTCATTAAATAACGTGTTTCCCCAGATGTACATCCGAGGACAAATAGTTATTAGAAAACATTGAAAGATATTAATAACATCTTGTAGTAAATTCGTCAGTATCATCCCGTTAAAAGAAGTCATTTTGTCTTTAAACTTCTAATAACAAATGAAATTCTGTCGTATTTTCCTACTTGGCAAATCTTTTGAGCCCTTTAAGGTGTTATTAGAAAGATGAAAAAGAAAGGAGAACAACGATATGAATTTTAACAATTTTACCATCAAATCTCAAGAAGCAGTTCAAGAAGCTGTAAACCTGGTGCAAAGTCGGGGACAACAGGCCATTGAACCTGTTCATCTCATGTATGGAGTGATGAAAGTAGGCGAAAATGTCACAAACTTTATCTTCCAAAAACTGGGGATGAACGGACAACAGGTAACTTTAGTAGTAGACAAACAAATTGATTCACTACCTAAAGTATCCGGTGGAGAGCCATACCTCAGTCGTGAGTCTAACGAAGTGTTACAGAAAGCAACACAGTATTCCAAAGAAATGGGTGATGAATTCGTTTCATTGGAACACATTTTAATGGCCTTGCTAAAAGTAAAAAGTACCGTCTCCACCATCCTGAAAGATGCAGGAATGACGGAAAACGAACTTCGTAATGCTATCAATGAACTGAGAAAAGGGGAAAAAGTGACTTCTCAATCAAGTGAGGATACTTATCAATCACTGGAAAAGTATGCTATAAATCTGAATGAAGCCGCTCGTAGCGGTAAATTAGATCCAGTAATTGGTCGTGACGAAGAGATACGTCGTGTGCTTCAAATATTGAGCCGACGTACCAAAAACAATCCGATTCTGATTGGTGAACCGGGTACGGGTAAAACTGCAATTGTAGAAGGATTAGCACACCGAATCCTTCGGGGTGATGTCCCTGAAAACCTGAAAAACAAACAAGTTTATTCATTGGATATGGGAGCGTTAGTAGCAGGTGCCAAGTATAAAGGTGAATTTGAAGAACGACTGAAATCAGTAGTCAATGAAGTCAAAAAATCAGAAGGAGATATCATTCTGTTCATTGATGAGATTCACACATTGGTAGGTGCAGGCAAAGGTGAAGGAGCAATGGATGCTGCAAATATATTAAAACCAGCTTTAGCACGTGGGGAACTGCGTTCTATCGGTGCAACCACTCTGGATGAATACCAGAAATATTTCGAAAAAGATAAAGCTTTGGAACGTCGTTTCCAGATTGTACAAGTAGACGAGCCAGATAATTTAAGTACAATTTCCATCCTGCGTGGTTTAAAAGAACGTTACGAAAACCACCATCAGGTTCGTATCAAAGACGATGCTATCATCGCAGCTGTAGAACTGAGTAGCCGTTATATTACAGATCGTTTCTTGCCGGATAAAGCTATCGATTTGATGGATGAAGCAGCAGCTAAATTACGTATGGAAGTAAATTCCGTTCCGGAAGATTTGGATGAGATTTCACGTAAAATCAAGCAATTGGAAATCGAACGCGAAGCCATCAAACGAGAAAATGACAAGCCTAAACTTGAAATTATCGGCAAGGAATTGGCAGAGCTAAAAGAACTGGAAAAATCTCAAAAAGCAAAATGGCAGAGTGAAAAGACTTTAATGGATAAGATTCAGCAGAATAAGATTCAAATTGAGAATATGAAATTCGAAGCGGATAAGGCTGAACGCGAAGGTGATTATGGAAAAGTAGCTGAGATTCGTTATGGTAAACTTCAGGAGCTAAACAAAGAAATAGAGGATACTCAGAAAAAGTTACACGATATGCAAGGTGACAAAGCAATGATTAAGGAAGAAGTAGATGCCGAAGACATTGCTGACGTTGTTTCACGTTGGACGGGTATTCCTGTTAGCAAGATGATGCAAAGCGAAAAAGACAAATTGCTACATCTGGAAGAAGAACTTCACCAACGGGTAATCGGTCAGGATGAAGCCATTGAAGCCGTTGCAGATGCAGTACGTCGAAGTCGTGCAGGATTGCAGGATCCAAAACGCCCAATCGGTTCGTTCATCTTCCTCGGTACAACAGGTGTTGGTAAAACAGAGCTTGCTAAAGCGTTGGCGGAATTCTTGTTTGACGACGAGTCTATGATGACTCGAATTGATATGAGCGAGTATCAGGAGAAACATAGTGTTTCACGTCTGGTTGGAGCGCCTCCGGGATACGTTGGGTATGATGAAGGTGGTCAACTGACTGAAGCAATTCGTAGAAAACCTTACTCAGTTGTTCTATTTGATGAAATCGAAAAAGCACATCCGGATGTATTCAACATTCTCTTGCAAGTGTTAGATGACGGACGTTTGACTGACAATAAAGGTAGAGTTGTTAATTTCAAGAATACCATCATTATCATGACTTCAAATATGGGAAGTTCCTATATACAAAGTCAGATGGAAAAATTGAATGGAGAAAATAAAGAAGAAGTAATCGAGGAAACAAAGAAGGAAGTGATGAATATGTTGAAAAAGACTATTCGCCCGGAATTCTTAAACCGTATCGACGAAACTATTATGTTTTTACCACTAACAGAGCCAGAAATCAAGCAAATTGTACTTCTCCAAATCAAGAGTGTACAGAAGATGCTTGCCGAAAATGGAGTAGAACTTCAAATGACAGACACCGCTCTAGACTTCTTGTCTAAAGTTGGTTATGACCCGGAATTTGGTGCCCGTCCGGTCAAAAGAGCTATTCAACGCTACTTACTGAACGACTTGTCAAAGAAATTATTGTCTCAGGAAGTAGATCGCAGCAAAGCAATCATCGTTGATGCGAGTGGCGACGGACTAGTGTTTCGAAACTAAGATTTATCTGACATCATAAAAATAGCCGGTATACCCTTCAGAGGTATATCGGCATTTTTATATATTCGAATATACAATTCTTCTAACTTCCGGTTGGCAATTAGGATGACTCATAACCAAAACATACGTATCCTTTTTGGGAATAGTTAAGGTAACAGAAGGCATGGTAAACTTACATTTACCACATAATTCCCCTTGTGAGTCATACAAAAACAGCATTGTATCCACTAACAAGCCACTCACATATAAAGTCTCATTATCAAGTGAGACACTTGCCCTTTATTCGTAATTGTTTGCATACTCTGTATCTTACCTTCCAGTTCCCTTTGAAGGCCTTTATTATAAAAAAGCGTGGGAACTGCTGTCATTATCATACTTGAGGCTCTGGACTGCCGCTATTCAAATAATGTACAACAGCCCACGCTCAACACTATATATTTGCATATACAGCAGAGCATGAGCGTCTGTCTCATTATTCCTGAATAGCATGAAATTGTCCAGATTCCAAGTATAGAATAATATTCCAAAAACGCTTTTATTCTTTATTCTTATCTTTATCCACCACCAACGCTTCGGCAAGAATGAACACAACAAAGATAAATAAAAACAGTGGTTCTGACTAGAGAAACCTGAAAATATTCATGCAAAGACAAGATTATCAGAAGAACAGCAGAAGGAACGTTTTGTTTGAAAACACATCTTTAAAAAAGTAAAGGGTGATAAGCATTTCACATGCTTATCACCCTTTTACTTTTTATTTATATTTAGCAGATTACTCTGCCGCAACTTCTTCTTTCTCAGCCTCTGTTTCTGCCTTGAATTCTGTGATCCCGTTTGATATCAAAAGATTGTACCAAGAAATCAGTTTTTTGATATCAGCTATGTGCACTCGATCACGATCAAAGTCAGGCAATACTTCTGCCATATATTCGCGCAACTGTTCCGAAGTAGCTTTCTTTGGATCAATAGCAGCAATCGCAGCATTCTCTTTTGTTTTCATAGAATCCAATACATTGCACAACGGTACTTCTGCATCATCAGTGTACATTGCTATATCTGCCAAAGAAATAATTTTCTCATTACCATAAGCGGGAAAACGTTTCTTATCAGCACTGATTGATTCTACAATCAACATATTTTTTCCTTGCGAAATAAGTTTGTACAATCCCGGTTTTCCGGAGATAGACAAGATAGTCTTCAACATAGTATATATTCTTTTGTTTATTAATTATTTTTTTGCGAAGCAAAGGTAATGATTATTTTTAGAAAGCAAAGAAATAAGTTCTAAAACCTGCGGGATTAAAGGCGTTTCACCATCATTCAGAATTACAAAATCAGCTTGTTCCCGCTTGGATTCATCACTCATTTGCGACTCAATGCGTTTCATTATCAACTCTTTTGAAGAACAGTCACGTTTAATTGCACGTTCTATTCTTGTTTCTAAAGGTGCATATACCATTACCAGAAAATCCACTTCATCTCCAAAGCCGGCTTCCACAAGTATGGCAGACTCCATACCTACAATTTTATCTGCACCAAAGCAAGCACTCCATTGCTGAAAATCTTCTTTTACCCTGGGATGTATAATCTCATTCACTTCCTTTATACGTTTTGGATGACCAAACATATAAGTTGCCAACAAAGAACGGTTTAATTCTCCTTTTTGATAAATTTCTTGTCCTACTAACATACAAAGTTCACGACGAACGGTCTCATTAGCAAGAGTAATACGCTTTGCTTCCACATCAGAAATATAAACGGGAATTCCCATTATTTCTAACAATCTGGAAACCACACTTTTTCCACTACCGATACCACCGGTAATACCAATCTTAATTGCCATCAGTAGAAACTTGTTCGATCAAAAAATCAACTTGTTCGGGCACAATACGTATCTGACTGATTCCACGAGGAAAAGACTTCAACTTAACTGTATATTTATCCGAACCTAATTTTAGTAGTTCTTCATAGGAGACATTTATCACAAAATCGCTTTCTTTTACACTCAAAAAACGCTTCATGCCTACTTTGAAAGTAATCTGAACTTTAGAAGGAAAAGCCCTTAGCACTTTATCTGCTGGGAAATTAATTCCATGTAATGGGACTTCTACTGTTTTTTCGGTATAAATATCCACAGGAAAAGTCAACTCAACCATACTAGGAACAAACTTCACCCCTCTCACTGAAGCTAAAGCTACTTGCTGTCTAATCGTATCTGATATATTTTCCAGATCTACACCGCGAATATAGGCAGCCGTCACTGTATCCAATATTGCCGCCGGAGCATAAGCTAATACAGAATCGGGACTACAAATCGTATCAGATACATAATATTGAAGACCAGCCGTCACATTTCCTTGAAAACGCACTGGAACTACTTTAGATTTACCCGTTGAATAAATATAATCCAATGTATCAGGTTTCACTGAAAGGACTTTAGAAGACACACTTAATTGACTAAAAATCTTTTTCTCAAACTCTGCTGCCGGAATCTTCACATGATTATCCTTTCCTTTATAATCAGCAAAGTTCAAATTTACAGGAAAGAAACTTTTCCCTAACATATAATTTAAAAGTACAGTTCCTTTATCCTTCACCCGAACACGAAGTTCGGAAGGAGGCTCCGAAGTTAGCACCACATTGTTGGGAATGTCTTTTATCCGAACTGGAATTGAGAATTCTGCTTCATAATCATTATTCAATGTTTGAAGCAACCAGAACCCACCGGCTATCAGGAAGAAAAACAAAAAAATTAAGAACTCCCTACTCTTATCACTAAGCAGGAAATCCTTAATTCTCTTAGATTGTTTTAAATATGTATATCGTATTTTCCTACGATCTAACATAGACATTTATTTACGAATCTTTATTTAGGCTGAGCAGCCGAAGCATCAGCAAAAATAGAATTCTTATCTATTTTAATCTTTACGCTAGGAGCAATTTCAAGGACTACATGATCATCATTAATCTCTTTAATTGTTCCATGGATGCCACCAGCAGTAATCACTTGCTGATTTACCTGAAGAGATTTACGGAAGTTAGCTATTTCTTTCTGCTTCTTATTTTGAGGACGGATCATAAAGAAATACATGATAACAAACATTGCTATTAACATGATCCACATCATACTTCCACCTCCTGCCGCAGCTGGAGCTTGCATAAATACAGTCAATAAATTCATAAATAATCAGTTTTTTAGTTTCTATTATATGGACAAAGGTATTAGTTTTTACTCAACTTACCTTCTTTTTTTAATTGATTAACTATTCCATCAAGAGTGCCATTGATAAAACTACCGCTCTTCGCTGTACTATACAACTTTGCAATCTCTACATATTCATTTAACGAAACACTGACCGGAATGTTCGGAAAACTTAAAATTTCTGCTAAAGCAGTCTGCATAATGATGATATCCATAAATGCAATACGATCCAAATCCCAGTTCTTTGTATTTTCGCTAATAAGATGGCGGTAATAATCTGAATTCAAAACGGTACGACGGAATAAACGACGTGCAAATTCCTGGTCTTCGTCATCCTTAAATTCAGGAAGTAATTCCTGGTTAGCTCCCCTCTTCTCTTCAAATCGTTTAATTGTTTTCAAAACAAATGTGTCTACTATTTCTTTATCATCATTCCAATAGAGACTCTGGTCCTCCAAAACCTGATCGAGAGATTCATTATTAAATATATATGTCTTATAAAGCTTTCTCCACAATTCACGATCACCTTCGTAAGATTTATCATCAGATGCCATATAATCCTTATATATATCGGATTCTACAATCTTCTCGTAAAGCTCTTTGATGAAATCCTGATCATTAGCCCAAGTTCTTTTCTGATTGGCAATAAATTCCGTTAATTGTTTATTTACTTCCAATTGTGAAATAAACTTGTTTTCTACAAACTTCATGTTAGGATACAACTCTTCTCTAGTAGGTGCAAGTTTTGCTTTTGCCGTATCGATACGTTTTTGTGCATACTCTGTTAATGCTATCATCAGCATTAGCAAATAGTTGTAAAGGTCATACGCCTTTGAAAGACTAAAGAATAACTCTTTCTCCGCTGAGTCTAGATTTTTACTGCCGTTCTGATAATAGGCATACACGATCTGTATAATCTTAAGACGAATAAGAACTCTGTTGATCATAATTCTAATTAATACTGTTATTATCGAACTGCAAAAGTAGATATTTTTAATGAGTTTCCACTAATAAATCACATTTTTTAATGCAGTATTTCATTCTCTGCTCTTTTTCTTTTGACAGTTTAAAAAAAATATCCAATTTTGAAGCCGATTATAAACGGACAGAAAGATATGGAAGAATTAAAAAAGAAAATGGGTGTAGACATGAATGATAAGGAGATCGTTTTCTCCAAATCTATTAAAGCAGGTAAACGCATTTACTATCTCGACGTAAAGAAAAACCGTAAAGACGAGATGTTTCTGGCTATCACAGAAAGTAAAAAAGTGGTAATGGGAGAAGGGGATGATTCCCAGGTTAGTTTTGAGAAGCACAAAATCTTCTTGTACAAGGAGGATTTTGAAAAGTTCACATTAGGATTGACACAAGCTATTGACTTCATTAATCTTCATCAGACTAGTGATCCTGATTGTTTATTGAATGAATCGGAACAACAAGATATTCTTTTGGAAGAGGTGAAAGAGGAGAAACTGGACAATGAAATTAAGATTGATATTGACTTTTAAGTAAGTAACTCTTTGATATTTCAAAAAGAAATCGTACTTTTGCACCGCTTTTTTGCAACATCGTGTGATAATCCACATCGTGTGATGGTGAATTAAGCAAACTAACTTAATTTAGAGTAACACAATTTTTTAAAGAAATGAAATCAATTGAAGTAAAAGGAACTGCAAGAACAATTGCAGAACGCTCTTCAGAACAAGCAAGAGCTTTGAAAGAAATTCGCAGTAATGGTGGTGTACCTTGTGTACTTTACGGAGGTAATGAAGTTATTCACTTTACAGTAACTAGCGATAATCTTCGTAACTTGGTTTACACTCCGCATATCTACGTAGTAGACTTGGTTATCGATGGCAAAAAAGTAAACGCTATTATGAAAGATATCCAATTCCATCCAGTAAAGGATACTATCCTGCATGTAGACTTCTATCAAATCAACGAAGCTAAACCTATCGTTATGGAAGTTCCTGTACAATTGGAAGGTCTTGCAGAAGGTGTGAAAGCCGGTGGTAAATTGGCTTTGCAGATGCGCAAGATCAAAGTGAAAGCTTTATACAACATTATCCCTGAAAAACTTACTATCAACGTTTCTCACCTGGGCTTAGGTAAAACAGTGAAAGTTGGTGAATTAAGCTTTGAAGGTCTTGAACTGATCAGCGCTAAAGAAGCTGTTGTATGTGCAGTTAAATTAACTCGTGCAGCAAGAGGTGCAGCTGCTACAGCAGGCAAGTAATTTGAGATTATCCCTATAACAGAGATATACCGAAACGCAGATTAATGCAGATTAAAGCAGATGTTCAGTCTGCATTAGTTTGTGTTAATCTGCGTTTCTCTTTTATATTTAAGAAACATTTTCTTTAGAAAAAGTAATGATAAAATATCTAATTGTAGGTTTAGGAAACATTGGTCCCGAATATCATGAAACCCGACACAATATCGGATTCATGACAGTAGATACACTGGCTAAAATCAACAATGCTCCTCCTTTTATTGATAGACGTTATGGTTTTACTACAAGTTTCTCCGTTAAAGGTCGCCAATTAATCCTCCTTAAGCCTTCAACCTTCATGAACCTAAGTGGATTAGCCTTACGCTATTGGATGCAGAAAGAAAACATTCCATTGGAGAATGTGTTGGTAATAGTGGACGATTTAGCGCTGCCCTTCGGAACCCTACGTTTAAAAGGAAAAGGAAGCGATGCAGGACACAATGGACTGAAACACATTGCAGCAACTTTGGGCACACAAGATTATGCTCGTCTGCGTTTTGGTATCGGAAATGATTTTCCTCGGGGAGGACAAGTAGATTATGTACTCGGACATTTTACCGATGACGATTGGAAAATAATGAATGAACGTTTAGAAACAGCAGGAGAGATTATCAAAAGTTTCTGCCTTGCCGGTATTGATATTACAATGAACCAGTTCAACAAGAAATAATCGTCTGATTTATTAATAAACTTTTAATTTTGCAATTAACATTATGGCTGAAGCAAGAATAGATAAATGGATGTGGGCTGTACGAATCTTCAAGACACGCACAATTGCAGCTGAAGCCTGCAAGAAAGGTCGCGTCACCATGAACGGTTCACAAATAAAAGCAGCCCGAATGGTAAAGCCCGGTGATGTGATACAAGTAAAAAAGCCACCTATCACTTATTCTTTCAAAGTTTTACAAACCATCGAGAAACGCGTCGGTGCAAAGCTTGTACCAGAAATGATGGAGAATGTAACAACTCCCGATCAATATGAATTGTTAGAGATGAGTAAAATAAGCGGATTTATAGATCGTGCACATGGAACGGGGCGTCCTACTAAAAAAGATCGTCGAAACCTGGAAGAATTCACGACTCCGGAATTTATGGACGACTTCGATTTTGAATTTGATTTTGATAGCGAAGATTAAAGTCTCTCTACGAATCGACTTCCGAGATGAGATAATGATCAGAAACTTTTTACTTATCAAAGATCCACAAAATAAAAAAGAAGATGGCAAAAGTAAATTTTGCCATTCTTATGATTCTCTCAAAAAGAGATAGATTATATAGATAAATATATCATCACAAGTATTGAACTTACCAATAAAGTCTCTATCTATCCATATAAACCATATATGGAATATAATATATTGAAGGAAATTGACCTGTTGTTTACCTCCTTCACTATCAAATCAAGATTATAAATTAGCTTTCAAAGTATCAATTAATACCTGATACTCAGCATCTGTCAAATAAACCTTTCTCGGATTCATTTGAAATGTACTTCCGTAATCCGGTTTGTCTATATACTTTGGAACTAAATGAAAATGCAGATGAGACAACTTATCAGAGTAAGCACCATAATTTATTTTTTCCGGTTGGAAAGCCTTCTGTATAGCTCGAGTTACACGAACTACATCTGCCATAAAAGCATTACGTTCTTCATCACTCAATTCATTTAAATCGTTCACATGATCTTTGTAAGCAACAAGACAACGTCCACGATAGGTTTGTTCTTTAAATAAAAACACCCGTGACACATTCAACTGTGCAATCTCAATCATTAGATTATGCAACGTTTCGTTGTTCTGGCAATACAGACATTCTTTCGGATCGCTTTTCATAATATTATTATTTTATGTTTCGGTAAATAAATAAAAGTAGTTCTTCTACCTTTATCCTACTTGTAATTTTTCATTTTTGGGGTTCACTAATTGGTAGACATCTTCTTTTTCACCTACTACCCATACCACATCACCTTCCTCAAACGGTGCATTTACATCCGGTGCTACCAATGTTCCATCCTCTCGTTCCACCCCCACAATCATACACCGGTATTTATCACGAATTCCAGATTCGCGAATAGTCTTACCTAAAAAAATAGAATCAGTATCAACAATGAACTGTTTCAAACTCATTTCACTCTGCTCATATACTTCCCAGTCAATCTTCGCACCATTTTGCATATCTTCACTAAATTTATTCAGTTGTTCATCTGTTCCAATCACTTGTATCTTATCCAATGGAAACAAACGTTCGGCACCACCGGGAATATTAATTCTCCTTCTCCCTCTAAGGATAGAAGCGACATGTACTCCATATCTTTTCCCCAGATTTAGCTCCATCAAAGTCTTTCCAGCCCAAGGTGATTCTCCAGGAATTTCCAAATCAGCTAAATGTAAATCATGAGACAATAAACGCCCCGCATATTCCGGTTTCTTCTCTCCCAAATACTCTGCACGAACATCCCGAGAACGCAAATTTTGAAAAAAGCGTCGTTCAATCAAAATGGACTGTTTTTTCAGACGCCGAGACCATACCATCAGTAGTACCACCAATACAGCCACACCAATTACCAATCCGATAGAAGCTTTGAATAAACCTGAAATAACAAAAATGACAAATAATGCCGCTATCATCATCCGAATAACAATCGTAGCAACCAATGGTGCACGATTAGCCCGGCTATCATGCCATAGAGTCATAAATTCTACTGAATGATTTTTCTTCACCATAATAGCGCGCAGGAAAGGTGAAATAAAAAGTATAATAAATACCGTACCGAGCAATGAAGCCCAGAATGGAGGCAAGTTCTCCTTAAAAAGCGGAATCACAAAACGGAAAGAGAGTGCAATAACAGATATACTGACTATTGAATAAACAACAGTGATTCGTACTATCGCCAATAATAATTTTTTCCACAGATTATCATGATTCATTGCCGTCTGTGAACCAGTATAACGTAATAACATCTTTCGCCAAGATGCAGGGAGGTGAGCATCCACAAAAGTAGAAGCCGGTTCTGCAAAACGAATCATATAGGGAGTCAGAAAAGTAGTAATAACAGAAACTGCCACTACAATAGGATACAAAAACTCACTCGTCACATGCAAAGAGACTCCCAAAGAAGCAATAATAAAAGCAAACTCACCAATCTGTGTTAAACTAAAACCGCACTGCATGGCTGTCTTCAAAGACTTTCCGGAAAGAATCACTCCGAAAGTTCCAAAGGTAGCCTGTCCTAAAATAACAGCAATCGTTATCACAATAATAGGTACAGCATATTCCACAATCATCGCAGGATTTACCATCATACCAACCGACACGAAGAAAATTGCTCCGAAAAGATCTTTCACCGGTTTTACTAAACGATCTATGGATTCAGCCTCAATCGTTTCAGCCAAAATAGATCCCATAATAAAAGCTCCAAATGCAGCAGAAAATCCTGTATGAGCAGCCATAACCACCATTCCAAAACAAAGTGCCAGCGAAACAATAAGTAGCGTCTCCTCTCCCATCAATTTCCTGCAACGCTTCAGGAACTCGGGGATCAGATAGATACCCACCACAAACCATAAGATAAGAAAGAATAATAATTTACCGATACTTTCCAGCATTTCAGTCCCTTCAAAGTTATGACTCACAGCCATCGTGGAAAGCATAACCATTAATACAATGGCGAGAATATCTTCCAGAATCAGAATACTTAATACAAGCCCGGTAAACTGTTTCTTCCTTAATCCCAGATCATCAAAGGCTTTATAAATAATTGTAGTAGACGACATAGCGATCATACCACCTAAGAAAAGACAGTCCATACGATGCCAGCCAAAACTCATACCGACACCTATCCCTAGTAGAATCATGCAAAAAATAATAGTACATGCAGCAATGATAGCAGAACCTCCAACCTTAACAATCTTCTTAAAGCTAAATTCCAGTCCAAGTGCAAACAATAAAAAGATAACGCCTATATCCGCCCATGTTTTAATATTAGCAGTATCCATCACCGAAGGGGTGTATGGCATATGCGGACTTGCCAGAAACCCAGCTACTACATACCCTAATACCAGAGGTTGCTTTAATTTTTTAAATAGCAAGGTCATGATACCTGCACAGATTAATATCAGTGCCAGATCAGCTATAAGTGTAGGTAATTGAGACATCGATTTATCTTAATTTGCTGACAAAATTAGAATAAATCTATGGTATAAACAACATTTAAGGATATATTTACCATGAATGAATATCAGAAGGTATGATCATATACTTCAAAACATGAATGACGTGAACAACATAGATTTATTAAACTCCTTTAAAGCTAAAAATCCACATCATTCACGTCACCTACAACTAGTTTTTTTATATTAATCGATCCTATTTATTTCCTAAATGGTGGCTTCACCACTTCGGTTTTCAATTTGCGCCCACGCATATTAATATAAATCTCCGTTCCGACTTTACTGTATTCCAGCTTCACATATCCCATTCCAATACCAATCTTACGAGTAGGCGACATCGTTCCGGAAGTAACCACTCCTATCTTCTCCCCTTCCGCATTGACCAACTCATAACCGTGACGGGGAATTCCGCGATCGATCATTTCAAAACCAACCAACTTACGAGTAACCCCTTCCGCTTTCTGTTTCTCCAACATCGGACGATTAATAAAATCTTTACCATCCACAAACTTAGTAATCCATCCTAAGCCTGCTTCTATAGGGGAAGTTGTATCATCCAGATCATTACCATAAAGACAAAATCCCATTTCCAGACGAAGAGTGTCACGTGCACCCAGCCCAACAGGTTTGATACCATATTCCTCTCCTGCTTCAAAAACAGCTTTCCAGATTTTATCTGCTGCTTCCGGATAAAAATAGAGTTCAAAACCTCCTGCACCGGTATAGCCGGTATTTGATATAATCACATTTTCTTCTCCCGCAAACTTACCAACCGTAAATGTATAATAAGGTATAGCAGACAAATCAATATCAGTCAGTTTCTGCAAAGCGAGAATAGCCTTTGGGCCTTGTATAGCGAGCTGCGCCATACAATCCGAAGAATTTTCCAATTCTACTCCTTCCGTATTATGAGAAACGCACCAATTCCAATCCTTCTCAATATTGGCAGCATTAACTACCAATAAATATTTTTCCGGTTCAAAATGATATACTAATAAGTCATCTACAATTCCTCCTTCTTCATTTGGAAAGCACGTATATTGTATTTTTCCCGGAGTAAGAGATGCCACATTATTAGAAGTCACTTTTTGAAGAAAAGACAAAGCATGGGGACCTTTCACCAAGAACTCTCCCATATGGGATACATCAAACACACCGGCAGCATTACAAACAGTCAGATGTTCGTCAATGATACCGGAATATTCGATAGGCATATTATAACCTGCAAACTCGTGCATTTTAGCACCGAGTGCAATATGTTTCTCTGTAAACGGAGTGGTTTTCATCGATATTATTTTAAGAATTAAGTATTAGGTGTTAATGATACTACACTTATTGATCCTTATTTGGAGGCTACCAATTCGGCAATCTTCACAATAACGTTCATCGCCTTCTCCATATTCTGAATAGGAACAAACTCATAACGTCCATGGAAATTCAGTCCTCCTGCAAAGATATTCGGGCAAGGCAAACCTTTGAAAGAGAGTTGCGCACCATCCGTACCACCACGAATTGGTTTCACGTTTGGTTTTACACCAACAGCTTCCATTGCAGCAAAAGCGAGATCGATAATATGCATTACCGGCTCTATCTTCTCGCGCATATTATAGTATTGATCACGCAATTCCAGAGTAGCTGTACCTTCCCCATATTCTACATTGATTTGTGCAACCATACGTTCCATTTCCTTTTTACGGTCCTCAAATTTCTCACGATTATGGTCACGAATAATATAAGTAACAGTTGTTTGCTCCACTTCTCCCAGAATACCAATCAGATGATAAAATCCTTCATAACCAGTAGTCTGTTCCGGAACTTCCTGAGCAGGTAGCAGCGAAATAAATTTATTGGCAACACGAATAGAGTTGATCATTTTATCTTTAGCATATCCCGGATGTACATTACGTCCTTTAAAGATAATCTTAGCTACAGCAGCATTGAAGTTTTCAAACTCAAGTTCTCCCAGTTCACCACCGTCCATCGTATATGCCCATTCACAGCCAAATTTCTCGACATCGAACTTATGAGCTCCTTCACCGATCTCTTCATCCGGATTAAAACCGATACGAATCTTTCCATGTTTGATTTCAGGATGATCTTTCAAATAAACCATTGCTGATACAATTTCTGCAATACCGGCCTTATCGTCAGCTCCCAATAGTGTCTTACCATTGGTTACAATCAAATCTTCCCCTTTATGATCCAGCAGTTCTGGGAATTGTGCAGGAGAAAGAATAATGTTTTCCTCAGCACAAAGGATAATATCCGATCCATCATATTTTTCTACAATACGCGGAGTCACATCCTTGCCTGTCATATCAGGACTGGTATCCATATGAGCAATAAACCCGATAGTCGGAACTTCTTTATCTATATTAGCCGGAAGAGTGGCAAAAAGATAGCCATGCTCATCCAATGTTATATCTTCCAATCCCAAAGATTCCAGTTCAGTTTTCAAATACTCAGCAAAAATCATTTGCTTGGAAGTGCTGGGAGTAAGACCTGTCGATTCATCAGATTGTGTATCGAAGCTTACATACTTAAAAAATCTGTCTACTAAAGTCATGTTATTTAATTACTGGTTATTAATTACAAATTACAAATTGATAGTTTATAGTGCCGTAAAGGTAAAAAAAGAGCCGTAAATTACAAAGCAATTCACGGCTCTTTTTTTATCTATAATATTCCTTAGAAATGGCTGCTACCATCAAAACAATGTGTACAAACTTTGCATTTAGGCAAACCTATCGCTTCGATCAACGTTTCCAGTGTATTGAATTTCAAAGAGGTCAATCCGAAACGTTCTGCAATCACACTGACCATTTTTTCATATTCAGGAGAACCAGTAGTAGCATACTTTTCCAGATTCTTATTCTCGTCTCCCTCTTGCTCCTTGATAATCTGGCGGGTAATCAGTTCAAGCGCATTTTTTGAAGCAGAGAATCCTATAAATGGACAAGCATAAATCAACGGTGGACACGCAATACGCATGTGTACCTCTTTTGCTCCATATTCAAACAGAATCTTTACATTGTCCCGCAACTGCGTTCCACGAACAATTGAATCGTCACAGAACAACAAGCGCTTCCCTTCAAGCATCGCGCGATTAGGAATCAACTTCATCTTTGCAACAAGTGAGCGCAATTCCTGATTACTTGGTGTAAAGCTACGAGGCCATGTCGGCGTATATTTAGCGATAGCACGATGGTAAGGCACACCCTTTCCTTCTGCATATCCCAAAGCCATACCAACGCCCGAATCAGGAATACCACAAGCACAGTCTACTTCCGACTTATCCTTCTGTCCCATCTTCAAACCGCTGGTAAAACGAACTTCTTCGACATTCTTTCCTTCATAACAAGACGTTGGAAAGCCATAATATACCCACAGGAACGAACAAATCTGCATTCCTTCATTCGGCTTGCGAAGTTGCTCGATATGATCGGCATGCATACGTACAATTTCTCCCGGTCCCAAATATCTATCAATCTCATAATCGAGATTTGGAAAACTGCTCGATTCGCTCGTTGCAGCATAAGCTCCTTCTTTCTTACCAATGACAATTGGAGTACGTCCCCAATGGTCGCGGGCAGCGATAATACTTCCATCTTCTGTCAGAAGAAGCATAGAGCATGATCCTTTAATATGTTTAAATACGTTTTCGATTCCTTCGGTGAAAGTTCTACCTTGTATGATAAGAAGTGCAATAAGTTCGGTTTGATTGGTATTGCTCGAACTCAGTTCGGCGAAGTGCATATTTTTACTGAGAAGCTCTTCTTCCAGTTCTTGGATATTAGTTATTTTAGCAACAGTAACAATGGCGAAACGCCCGAGATGAGAATTGATAACGATAGGTTGTGCGTCTGTGTCGCTAATAATGCCGATTCCGGCGTTTCCTTTGAATTTGTCGAGTTCTCCTTCAAATTTGGATCGAAAATAAGTACTTTCCAGATTATGAATAGAACGGATAAAACCTTTCTCTTGACTATAGGTAGCGAGTCCTCCCCGCTTCGTTCCCAAATGTGAATTATAATCTGTGCCGTAGAATAAATCAGTCACACAGCTCGTTTTCGAGACTGTTCCGAAAAAACCTCCCATGTTGTTCTCTTTATTGATAATGTTTTAAAAAAGATGGCGCAAAATTACAAAAAAGAATCCGACCGATAAAAAAAGTCCTTGCCAAAGTTTTAGTTTTCTTTGAGAAATACGTATTATTATCCAATTTTCAGAAGAGAAGCATTGTGAAGGAAACAATAGACATATCTATAAATGGAAACACACAAAAAACATAGATACAGCTACATTAGAATTACAAAAATATTACCTTTGCAAAATCAACCATAAGAATAGAATGAAAGAAATACTCTATATATTTATAGGTGGAGGAATTGGAAGTATACTCCGTTATTTAGGGCAAATAGCCATTAATGAACGGACTTCCGATGTTGGTTTTCCTTTTTCTTGGGGAACATTTTCCGTCAATATCATCGGTTGTTTTTTAATCGGACTTTTCTATTCCTTATCCGAACGCTGGCAATTGTCTATGGAAATCCGGTTATTTCTTACCGTTGGTATTTGTGGTGGTTTCACCACTTTTTCTACTTTCTCCAATGACGGCTTAAGTTTGCTGAAAGGAGAATTTTATGGTACGTTCATTCTATATACATTATTAAGTGTAGGTATAGGATTGGTTGCTGTAATAGCGGGAGGATATCTAGGGAAGCAATTTTAATATAAAACCAACTAATCGTTACCACATGATAAAGAAAAACAGCTCTAAACCTGTTCGAGTTGCACCTCCTATTTTAGAAGATCAACAACACAGCACAATCACTATACGAGAATGGCTCAAGAAAGAAGAAACGATCTCCGATCTTTTATTCAGCAGAAATAAAGAAGAAGAGATTAATGTTTCCCATAAAAGTATCAAGAACTGTACCTTCCAATATCAAATATTCAGCGAATGCCAATTCAATTCCTCGCAATTGACAGATATACGCTTTGAATATTGCGACTTATCCAATATCTCTTTTGCCGAAAGTTCTCTTTATCGGGTGGAGTTCATTTCATGTAAATTATTGGGAACTAATTTATCAGGAACGACTCTCAATCATGTATTATTGCACGACTGTAACGCAAGTTATATCAATCTCGCCATGAGTAAAATGAATCAGGTTCGTTTCACAAACAGCCTTTTCAGGAATGCCACTTTCCATGATTGCCGCTTGACATCAGTAGCTTTTGAAAGTTGTGATTTGGTCGAAGCTGATTTTTCTCATACTCTACTTAGAGGAATCGATTTGCGTACTTCACGCATCAGTGGATTAACCTTAAACATCAGTGACTTAAAAGGAGCGATCATCACCTCTTTGCAAGCCATGGATCTACTTCCATTGTTAGGAGTTATTATCGAAGACTAATCTCACATAAAATTCATTGCATCTCATTCAAACAAAAAGCATTGTCTCTTTGTTATTAATAAGATAGGACTAATGACATTTAGGGAAACTAATCGGAAATAATACCTATTTATAGTGATTTTCCACTTCCCGTCAAGTCCGTATTTTTGCAAAATCTTATTCATAAACAATAGAAACGATGAAAATAGAAAAAATTGTAGCTAGAGAAATTCTCGATTCAAGAGGTAATCCCACAGTAGAAGTTGATGTAGCATTGGAATCCGGCATTATGGGACGTGCATCCGTTCCGTCAGGTGCTTCCACCGGTGAGCATGAAGCGTTGGAACTCCGCGACGGTGATAAAAAGCGTTACGGTGGTAAGGGAGTACAAAAAGCTGTTGAGAATGTTAATAAAATCATCGCTCCGAAACTGATCGGTATGTCTTCTCTCAATCAACGAGGAATTGACTATACAATGCTGGCATTAGACGGAACCAAGACTAAATCCAAACTGGGTGCTAATGCAATTCTGGGCGTTTCGCTTGCTGTAGCAAAAGCTGCTGCTAATTATCTAGATCTTCCTCTTTATCGCTATATAGGTGGAACAAATACTTATGTGATGCCTGTACCGATGATGAATATTATCAATGGCGGTTCACATAGTGACGCACCAATCGCATTTCAGGAATTTATGATCCGTCCGGTAGGGGCTCCTTCTTTTAAAGAAGGCTTAAGAATGGGTGCCGAAGTTTTCCACGCACTAAAAACTGTATTGAAAGACCGCGGATTAACTACCGCCGTTGGTGACGAAGGTGGTTTTGCTCCTGAGTTGGAAGGGACCGAAGATGCTCTGAACTCTATCCTTGCCGCTATCAAAGCTGCAGGATATGAACCAGGTAAAGATGTAATGATCGGTATGGACTGTGCTTCTTCTGAATTCTATCATGATGGAATTTATGACTATACTAAATTTGAAGGTGAGAAAGGTAAGAAACGCACCGCTGATGAACAAATCGATTATTTGGAAGAATTGATTAACAAATATCCGATAGATTCTATTGAAGACGGCATGAGTGAAAACGACTGGGAAGGTTGGAAGAAACTAACAGAACGTATTGGTAACCGTTGCCAATTGGTAGGCGATGATTTATTCGTGACAAATGTTGATTTCCTTGCAAAAGGTATTGAAAAAGGATGTGCCAACTCTATTCTGATTAAAGTAAACCAAATCGGCTCTTTGACAGAAACACTGAATGCTATTGAAATGGCTCACCGTCATGGATACACTACTGTTACTTCTCATCGTTCCGGAGAAACAGAAGATTCTACAATTGCCGATATCGCTGTAGCTACTAATAGTGGACAGATTAAAACAGGTTCACTCAGTCGTTCTGATCGTATGGCTAAATACAATCAGCTACTCCGTATCGAAGAAGAACTTGGTGATCTGGCCGTTTACGGATACAAGAAAATCTAATAATGTTTTTCTCCCTTATGTGTTCCGCATCCTTCCATTCATAAGATGCAGAGAACAAAGGGAGATATTCATATCTAAGAGTTTTTAAACATCTTTTTTATTATCATTTATCACTTTTGTAAGATAAAGATCTAATTATCAATTACAAACTAGTGATAATAAGAAGTGAGAATAAGGTGACAATAGACCAAAGACAATGTTCTATTGTCACTTTTCAATTATTAGAATCAGGGATATACATCTGATTATCAACACAAAACCTTCATTCTCATATTTCAACCTTTTCTTCATGAAAAGTCCTTTTTTCTATCGATAAATACAAAAACTACGCTTTTTGTTTCACAAGAACCTTCTTTTGAATGATTCTAGTACAAAGCTCTAAACTCTCATCTTTAAAAGAAAGAATGTAAATAAGGTATCAAGCGAATAAGCAACTCTAAAAAATGCATATATACTAATGCGATAATCATAGTTTTTAATATGATTCTATTAAAACAGTTGCACATCATAATTAATAACAGGATAAATCGTAATATTTATCTTTCTGAGTCAACACCACTACTTAAACAAAGTAAAATAAATCGATAATGACGAGCAACAGTATCTGTCATTCTGAGCCTGTCGAAGAATCTCCTCTTCTGTAAACATAAAGAAGAGACTCTTCCTCTTTGCAGTCGTCTGACTATACCATCATATTAAAATCAAAAGATATTTTGAACGAAACTAACGACAGAATAGATCATTTCATTTATAACTAATGTGATTCAATACCTATAATCAATTAATTCAGTTCGATTATTAAGACTTTTTAGTTTCATACCTTGAAACAAAGAGTTTCTCCGCGTGAAACTATTGGTTTCATGGGTTGAAACTATTAGTTCCAAAGCATTTGAACTAAACAGCTTCATTATTGATTTAAAATATACCAGTTTAAAAAGCTACAACTCAAAGATTGAATAATCACAAAAAGCGGGAGATCCAAACAAGACAGTTACGTCTTTTAGATTTCCCGCCATCTTTTCCCACCTACAAAGTGAAAAAATAAAAGGATGAGGTTGGTATTACTTTAATAAGAAAAGCATTCAGGAGAATTACCTGAATGCTTTCCTTGTTTGAGCCTCTTGTCGGATTCGAACCAACGACCCCGAGATTACAAATCACGTGCTCTGGCCAACTGAGCTAAAGAGGCGGGGGTGGGTAAGCTTACTATATCGCGCCGCTACAACCAACTACCTTTGCTGCGATCAAGCCCTGGAGGATTCGAAGGGAGCTGGCCGTATAGGACTTACCCGTTTTGCGGTTGCAAAGGTAGATATATTTCTGGATTCTGCAATAGATTTCTAGAACTTTTTTCTTTCAAAATCATTAACCAATTACTTTTCAAGCAATTAAATCTGCAAAAAAAATATTCAATAGATGGTTTTTATTGCTTTATTAACTTTAACAACCATATTTCCTCCATCAACCGATATTATTTGTACCTTTGTGCACTATTTATAAAGAAAGATGACAGATAACAGAAACTATCTACAAAAATACGCCATGCACTTTGGTACATATATGGGAGTCTATTGGATACTGAAATTCATTTTATTCCCATTGGCAATGCATATCCCATTCCTCTCAATTTTATTCATAATCTTAACATTGGCAGTGCCTTTCATTGGTTATTATTATGCGAAAATGTATCGCAATAAAATATGTGGAGGAAGTATTGAGTTTTCACATGCAGTTCTTTTCACTATGTTTATGTATATGTTTGCCTCACTTTTATTAGCTGTGGCATATTACATTTATTTCCAGTTTATCGATCATGGCGCCACTATAAACGCTATCATAGAAGAATTGAGAAAGTTCATAAAGCCAAATGAAAATGAAGAAGCTATAAATGGCATGATAGATTCGCTTAACTCATGGACTCCTATCAATATCACAATGCAACAATTGTCTCTAAATGTGATATGGGGAAGCATTCTGGCTATTCCTACCGGACTTCTGGTAATGAAGAAAGCCAAACCGTAGAAACAACGAGTCGTCTCAATCATGACTTGTAATTAATAATTAGTTATTAATATAAAGATGGATATATCAATAGTAATACCATTGTTTAACGAAGAAGAATCGTTGCCTGAACTTTACGCATGGATTGAACGTGTAATGAAAGCTAATGGATTCTCTTTCGAAGTGATTTTCATTAACGATGGAAGCACTGACCATTCGTGGAAAGTGATAGAAAAGCTCAAAGCCCAATCGGACTGCGTAAAAGGAATCAAGTTCCGCCGCAATTACGGTAAATCTGCGGCGCTTTTTTGCGGATTTGAAGAAGCACAGGGCGATGTAGTCATTACAATGGATGCCGACCTGCAAGACAGTCCGGACGAGATTCCCGAACTTTACCGGATGATTACGAAAGAGGGTTACGATCTGGTATCCGGTTGGAAGCAAAAAAGATATGATCCATTATCGAAAACACTACCAACCAAACTTTTCAATGCTACAGCACGCAAAGTATCCGGAATTAAAAATCTGCATGACTTTAACTGTGGTTTAAAAGCCTATCGCAAAGAGGTAGTGAAGAATATCGAAGTTTATGGCGAAATGCACCGATATATCCCTTATCTGGCTAAAAATGCCGGATTCAAGAAAATAGGTGAGAAAGCGGTACATCATCAAGCCCGCAAATATGGTACTACCAAATTCGGACTAAACCGTTTCGTAAATGGATACCTGGACTTGATTTCTCTCTGGTTCCTTTCTAAATTCGGAATAAAGCCCATGCACTTTTTCGGATTGCTGGGTTCATTGATGTTTCTGGTCGGAATGATTTCTGTTATCATTGTAGGCGTCAGCAAACTATATGCCATGTACAACGGTTTACCTTACCGATTAGTAACTGACTCTCCTTATTTCTATCTGTCGCTGACAGCGATGATTATTGGTACTCAACTATTCCTTGCAGGATTTTTGGGCGAATTAATCTCACGCAATGCACCAGAACGAAATAACTACCAAATAGAAAAGAAAGTTTGACTCACACTCAATAACCGATTATGAAGAATTTAATTCGTATCTTTCTATTATTAATCATCACCGGCAGTACTATCAGTATCTATAGTTCATGTTCGGATGAAAATGATTGCTCGCTGGCAGGACGTCCCATGATGTATTGTACACTATACACAATCGATCCGGACACAAGAGCTATGTTGAATGACACGCTCGATTCATTGACCATCAAAGCATTCGGAACCGATTCTATCATTCTCAACAATGAGAAGAAAGTACATACCTTGATGCTTCCACTGCGCTACACAAATGATTCTACTATATTCATCTTTTATTATGACCTTAAACGTCAGCCAAAAAATGTAGATACATTATACATAGTGCAACAAAACACTCCGTATTTCCAGTCTATGGAATGTGGCTACATGATGAAACAGAACATTTTGAGTGTTAAATTCGGCAAACCGGGAAGACCGTCTCAGCCAGATCGGATAGATTCTCTCTATTTACGAAATAAAGAAGCCAATACAAATGAAATTCAGAACTTGCAGATATTCTATAAGTACCGTGACCGTACACCTGCGATTGATTAGCCTGCTTCTGCTCTTTTGTATCGGACTCCCGGCAGCAGCACAACAACCCAGCCAGAAGGCGACGCCTCAGAAAAGTCAGAAGCAACAGAAAAAAGAGGAAGCTGCGAAAGTCGATACCATTCCGTTATACAACGGAACATATATTGGTGTGGACTTATACGGTATTGGCAGTAAAGTTTTAGGAGGTGACTTCTTGAGTTCCGAAATCAGTGTCGGAGTTAATCTTAAAAACAGATTCATCCCAACCATCGAATTCGGTATGGGTGGAACAGATACTTGGAACGAAACAGGAATACATTATAAAAGTAAAATGGCTCCCTTCTTCCGGATTGGTGTAGACTATAACACAATGGCAAAAAAGAAGGAAAAAAACAGCTATTTGTATGCCGGCCTGCGCTATGCATTCAGTTCCTTTAAATATGATGTATCCACTCTGCCTGTTCACGATCCGATCTGGGGAGACAATATCAATAATCCAAGTCTGGAAGATGACTATTGGGGCGGAAGTGTTCCTTTTAACCATCCGGGTATGAAGGCTTCTGTCCAGTGGATCGAGATTGTATTAGGTGTAAAAGTACGTATTTACAAGAATTTCAACATGGGCTGGTCGGTACGCATGAAGTATAAGACAAGCGCATCTACGGGAGAATTCGGCAATCCTTGGTATGTGCCGGGCTACGGAAAGTTCAAATCAAATAATATGGGAATCACTTATTCCCTCATTTACAAACTACCTCTTTAAAAAACAATGACAGGACTAGAGATTTGGCTGCTTGCAATAGGTTTGGCGATGGATTGTTTCGCTGTTTCGATTGCAAGCGGTATTATTTTGAAACGTATTCAATGGCGACCAATGTTAGTGATGGCATTTGCTTTCGGCTTCTTTCAGGCTATCATGCCTTTTATTGGCTGGATGTGTGCCAATACTTTCAGCCATTTGATAGAAAGTGTAGATCACTGGATAGCTTTTGCCATTCTGGCTTTTCTTGGGGGACGAATGGTTTACGAATCTTTTAAAGAAGAAGGATGCAGACAGGAATTTAATCCGGCAAGTCCGAAAGTGGTGCTTACGATGGCCATAGCAACAAGCATTGATGCATTGGCAATTGGTGTTTCTTTTGCTTTTTTGGGAATACGAGATTATAGAGATATCCTCTCTCCCATCCTCATTATCGGATTGGTATCATTCATCATGTCTCTTGCCGGACTTATTTTCGGTATCCGATGCGGGTGCGGTTGCGCACGAAAATTGAAAGCCGAACGATGGGGTGGAATTATTCTTATTATTATCGGAATTAAAATATTGATCGAACATCTGTTCCTTCAATAAAATCTACTTTAAATAGAACAACGTATGAAAACAAAGAAAAGTTTCATTTGGCTGGCCTTCCTGATTTTAGCTACAATCTGGATCTTGGTCAGACGCAATCAACAGAATGACTATAACAGCATTACCGGTTTGGTATTCGGCACAGTATATAACATTACCTATCAATATAAAGGTGATTTAAAACCGGAAATCGAAGCTGAGTTAAAACGTTTCGACTTTTCTTTATCGCCATTCAATGATAGTTCAGTAATCAGTCGAGTCAATCGCAATGAAGAACTGGTAACAGATACTTTCTTCCAAAAATGTTTTAACCGTTCCATGGAGATTTCCCGCGAGACAAAAGGTGCTTTTGATATTACAGTAGCTCCGCTTGCAAATGCCTGGGGATTCGGTTTCAAGAAGGGAACATTTCCCGATTCATTAATGATAGACAGTTTATTACAAATAACTAGTTATGATAAGGTGAAATTGGTAGATGGTAAAGTAATCAAAGACGACCCTCGCATGATGTTGAGTTGTAGTGCTGTAGCTAAAGGATATTCGGTAGATGTGATAGCGCATTTTCTGGATAGTAAAGGTATCAAGAATTACATTGTCGATATAGGTGGCGAAGTGGTGGTAAAAGGAAAGAATGCTCAAGGCGGTTTATGGCGTATCGGAATTAATAAACCTATTGACGATTCTCTATCCAGACAAAAAGACTTGCAAACCATACTTGAAATTACGAATGCCGGTCTGGCAACTTCAGGTAACTATCGTAATTATTATTACAAGGATGGCAAGAAATATGCACATACGATTGATCCCAGAACAGGATATCCTGTGCAACACAGTATTTTATCTTCTACGGTGATAGCTAAAGACTGTATGACTGCTGATGCACTCGCTACCGCTTTTATGGTAATGGGATTGGAAGAAGCGGAGAAATTTTGCAAAGCGGATCCCAACATTGATGCTTACTTTATTTATAGTGGAAAAGATGGAAAGTTTGAAACCTACTTCACAGAAGGGATGAAGAAGTACATAAAAGAAATCAAATAAAAAAGAGAAAATAAAGAATAAAACAAAAGTTCTGTTTCATGTACACAGAGCCTTTGTTTTTGTCCAAACGGACGCTCTGTTTCGATCAAACAGAGCGTCCGTTTAAAAGGTATCAAAAAAACTATTTCATGAATACGAAATACACAGCTGCAATCAAACAGACGAATGCAGCAAAATGATTCCAATGCAACGCCTCGCCTTTAAAAAGGACAGTAGTAAATATAGTAAAAATAATAAGAGTTATCACTTCCTGAATCACTTTCAACTGCATTAAAGTAAACGGACCTCCATTACCGATAAAGCCAATTCGATTTGCCGGAATTTGACAAGAGTACTCACTTAACTAAATAGACTTGCCCAAGTGAAATTTTACACCTATATTTACTTCATAATCAACATATTACATTATGATAAAAATTATAGGATACGCACGAGTTTCTACTACAAAACAAGACTTATCTCGACAAAAGCTAAAGATTAAGGAGTTCTGTGAGAACAACAATTATGAGTTAATTGAAATTATTGAGGACTTTGGAATATCTGGTGTGGTTGCAGACAGAAAAGGTTATATCGAATTACAAAGTAAAACCTACAAAGATGCAGACATGATAGTAATCTCTGAGTTATCACGTTTGAGCAGGCAAGAAGATGTAACAGAGACAGTTTACAACATTCAACAGATTATTAATAAAGGATTATCTGTAATACTCTTAGATAGTCCCAGTAAAATTTATGAAGCTAATAAACTTTTAGACATTACAGAAATACTTATCCTCACTATCAAAGCATGGGCAGCAGCACAAGAAAGATTGGATATTAAAAAGAAGAACCAAGATGGGAAGCAAGCTCTCTTCCAAGCTTATCCTTATGCAGTTGTAGACCAAAAAATACCTTATGGATATAAAGCAGTTCCTAACCCCAATGGGAAACGTCCTAAATATATTTTAGAAGAAGTACCAGAAGAAGTAGAGAATATAAAAAGACTCTTCGCTTTAGTAAACTCTGGTAAGACACTGGGAGCAGTAGCCAGATATTTCAATGAAAGGAATATTACTTTTAGAGGATATTACAGCACTGTTGCCATTCTAAGCAACTATATCCATAGTGATATTTATAGAGGAATCAGAAGAAGAACACAGAGATTAGGTAGAGAAGAACCTTATACCATCGAGGTTAGAATAAAACCTATTATCAGTGAAGAGGATTTTATGAAAGCACAAGAACTGATTAAAAACAACTATAAAAATACTCCAACTGGAAAAGTCAATCATAATCCATTAAAAGGAATCATCAGATGTAGATGTGGGAGAGCCATGACTGTAAAAGACAAAAAGCCAGCAGCAGGAATTTCAAAACTAACATATAGATGTAGCTGTGTTGATAGGAAATCTCATCCAGACTTCTGTAAATATAATATTGATGAAGTTTCTTACGACCTTACGAATGAAATATTATATAGTCTTTTCAAATCTATGCACACAGCAGAATATATCAACTTCTTTAGGAACCAAACAGACAATAGAGTTACAGAGCTACAAGAGGAAATAGCTGGAATTGAGAAACGTTTATCTACCCTATATCTTGATAAAGAGAACTTATCTAATGAAAGTCAAGAAAATGCCAACAAGTTTCTACTAACCACCAATCCTACCCTTTTAAACATTATCCAAGAGAAACAGAACCAGTTAGATGAGAAGATAAAATCTATTGATAAAGAAATTATAAGATATAAAAAATCACAAAGTAAAAAGATAGCAGACATCGAAAGGATTAAAGATAATAATGGTAAAGAGAAGCTTCAAAACCTCAGCATCGAAGAACAAGGAGAACTATATCATAAATATTTGGAGAGAGTGAATTATATTCCTGTCACTACTATGCAGGGATATTATATTGTACAGTTCCTTAATGGAATTAAATTCTATATAGCTATTACGAAAGTCAGAAGCATTGCAATGGCTTCTCTCCTATTAGACAACTGGACGATTGATGAAAAAGGAATTATAACAGCGAACTATGATACTTTAAAGTCCTGTGATATGAAGAACTTTAGCATAGAAATGATTAGGAAAACAAAGACTATGACTTTACAAGAATATCTTAAATCAGACCTTGCAAAAGAAAGAGCCTTGCATCTTGACCTTAGTTATAGAGAAAGATATTTAGAAGAACTACATAAAGCAGGGTTGGATGGTAGGCTCAGACCATTAAAAAAGGAATAACTTCATCCTTTTTAATTATCTTTGCTTCCAAACCATATAAGCAAAGATATGAGACCAATTGAAAGACTTGAAGAAACTTATTTCCCTAAAGGCATAGAGTTACTTGAATACATGGAGGAGGTAGCAGTACTTTATGTACCAGATTATGATATAGACCATGAAACAGGAGAACAATATATTTATGGTACAACCGCCTTGCCCTTATTCATAAGAAGATACAATCAGAATAAACTATATGGTAACTTCACATACGAAGATTATATAGCCAATGAGGACATACAAAATACGCTGAAAGGCTTGGGTGTTGATATAGATAAGTTTTGGTTTCTGCTTCTATTCATCTTTGACTATACTTGTGGAACGTGCTTAGATGGAATGAAAGCAACAGGCATTGGAATAGAACAGCTTACCAAATTTGCCAAAGCCATAGCTGACAACCATAAGGAGATTAACCAATTTGGAGTAAGTTTTAAGAAGCCTATTACAGTCTCTGTAAAGGTTGAAGGCAAGCATCAGATAGTAATTGACAATGCCAATGCCATAGGCTACTTGGCTACTACCATCATCAATAACCTAAAGGAGATAGAGGAACATCCTTGGATGCAGAGCCAACAAGTCAGCATGGACACCCATGCAGAAGAAAAGGAATCCGTTCAGATATGGCTGTTCTATAAGATGTTCAATGACTTCTTCAATTTATCCCCATACAATAAGCAGTTTAATGTCAGACAAAAGAAAGGAGGCACCATATCACTCAGTAAGACATTGCTCATATCAAGGCTTATCTACTTCACCAAGCTATCTAAACATAGTAAATTCTCAGATGATGAAGATGTCCTAAAAGGCTACATCAAGCAATATAAAGACAAGAGAATTAATACTGTGAATAGCATATACTTCTAATAACACACTGATAACCAATCAAGTCCTGCTCCGTACCATTAAGAGGGTACATAAAAGCAGGACTTTTTTTCTCTCTTTTAATCCTACCATTATATCCCATCTTTGCATCGTCAAAACGATAGCGGACGAGCTACCAATTTAGAGGGGAAATAAAACCACTCATTAATTTCTCTCTTTTAATCAGCCCAGAAGCCAGTAGCTTTGCAATATCAAAATTAACAAAAGCTGGAGCGCACCAGTCTAAAAACAGCAAAGAAGATATGATGACTATTTATTTTTATGGCAGCAATCGTGAAATCGTAGCAGAGAATGTAAAGAAGTGCTATTCAATGATTGAGAAATATGGCTTTAATGCTGCAATGGGTAAGATTAAGTTAGTTGGCAGCGAGGATTTAACAGGAGAGAAATTATTAAAGGTTTCCATTGTTCCTAAGTCCAATGCCAAACCTCTTTCAATAGACAACTGGATGCTGAATACAGAAGAGGTTACAGATGCCACTGAAAGAGCAGCAGCTAAAGCCCCAGTGGATGGACAACACAGGATGATAGCCATGTTCATACTGGAGGTAGAAGGCTATATTGATTTTAATGAAGAAGAAATGACTGAAACCATTAAGAAACCAGAGAATATGAGTTTGGCATTATTTACAGCCTCTATCAATAACGGCAGACCTTGGAATTACAAAGACTTTAGCAAATCAAAGTTCCAAACAGGAGACGAGAGAATTGATTATATTGAAGCACAAATTCAAGAAACAGGATTGAAGTCTGACGTAATCTATAGCTTTTATACATTAGGGCAACCAGAGGTTAAAGCTAATGTCGCCAAAGACCTTAAATTGGGCATAAATAGACTACCCAAATCTTTAAAGTTAAATGCAACCACCCAAGAGTTAGGCGATAAAGTTCTAAAGGCTTTTAAAAGCAGTAAAATCTCTGAATCTACATACGATAATGGAAGATTAGCAAAAGGATTTAAGCTGTTCTACAATGAATACAAACCAGAGATTAGCCAACTCCAGCAGTTAATCGCCATGATTAGCAAAGATGTGTGGTTTGGTAGTCAGAAGCCAGACGGTAGTGCAGAAGCCAAACAATATTACAAGAATTTTGAAAAATGGTTCCAATATATGAATGAGAGTAACAACAAGTCTGTAGAAACTGCATAACCAACTAACAATAAAGCCCATGTGACAGGTGGGCTTAATTCTTAACCAACTAAATAATAAAACAATGAACCCATATATCATACAATCCAGTTTATATTTAAGCACTATCTACGAAGCAATAATTGCTAAGCAAGAAATACTAAGAGCTAAAATGCAGCAATACAATGATGTCAAGCTCTACTTGTTCAGTTTCATTCTCCCAGAATATAGTTCTAATGAATATATTGCAAATAGCCTCAAACTTTATAATGAAAATGAACTGTTCCCCATTATTATAACTTCCATTACATATAAGGAAGTTAATAATCCAAGAATAGCTTTCAAGAATGAGAATGGAATTATACACTTAGTCCTATGTTTTGAACATAACAAGGAGGATTGACAAGGAGCAGGGAAATGTGAGAGGTTTCCCTGCCTACTTAATACTTCTGAATTGTGGTCTTATCATTAGTTCCCCACTTGTGGAATTACTACTTTTACAGTAGCACAGACAGATAATCCCACCACACAGATTGACGGACTACAAACTATTCAGAATATCAAAATGGAAGAATTTACCTATGAGCAGATAAGGGCTAAGGCTCTTAAACAGGGAATAAAAGATAATAAGGTTCATATTGGATTATGGGCTAATTTTAATAACTATCTAAAGACAAGGAGAAAGAAGAATGGAAAGGTTACTACCTATTATATCTCATTGCAAAAATTGGCTTATTGACAAGATAAAAATTGAAGCAGAGAGATTCATATTGTTAAATCTTTGGGGTGTGCTTATTCACTTTTTACTGCGTGTCTAAACACCCCCTCTCTACACTCCTACGCTACATTCCAATAAGACCCATGCAATGTCCTTACGGACACCGCACAGGTAATCTGTAAGCTGGGAGTGACTAAAATCAATGATATGTGGATTTATAACAATCATTTCTATAACAAGCTGAGCGAACTTAGAAAATCCAACAGGTTAAGTTCCTCTAAAGTGAGATTCTTATTAAAGACCAACCAAATCATTTTAATTAAACATATTGAGCGATTGCCTTATGAGTTACGAGAAATTACCATTCAAGGAGTATACAGTAATGAGCAACAATCTGATTCAGAAGTTAGGTTGTGCTGATGTTTACAGGACATATGTGTTACTATTGACAGCAGACAAATATACATTGACCACTGACACTACAATAGACCAACTTGCATCATTCGTTGGTGATAAACCTGCCAACTATAAAGGTGGTAAGAGTTCCAAATCATTCAATGACAAGTTAAGAGCCACAGGAGAAGTCAGCATACAGGATAAGGACAGTGGTAAGAAAGATAGGACTTGGACTGATTATATATTCTTTCCTGTCAGCTTTGGACATTACAGAAGAATTAACAGGGAGTTTTACGATTCATACAACAATACTCTGGATTTAAAGCTCAGAGGATTTATACTTAAACTGTTCAGTGCAGCAGAGCCATACAGTCATACTATTACCTTATCTGTAAGAATACTGAAAGAACTAATCCACATGGGACATGGCACTATCTCCAGCTACATAGACCAACTAAGGGAGATGGACTTATTGGATGAAGTTGGAGATTCAATCATTTTAAAGGCTAAAGGTTTGCTTATAGACCTACCCAAAGATAAATATGTGAAGGAAGTGAAAGCAGACTTTGAACACATGATAGCATTTAATGAGAGCAGAGGAAACCCCATTTCAAGGGAGTGCATGATTTACAAGAAGTACAAGGAGAATAATTTTGAGGAAGTAAAGGATATGCACGCTCTTATGAAATCATTATCAAGTGGATTGGTAGGCAGGAAGCAGGAAGTAAAGGACAAGGAAGAACTAACAGACCTATTTCTATGAATCAGCCTAAGCAATCATCAATAAGCGTACCATTGGCAGTGTTTCCAATTCTAAAGAGTTATGCACGAGACACCCCTATCCATATAAACGCCCCCTCATGGCTCTTAAATAAAAAGAATGCTTTAGTAATGCAGTCTGATAGCTGGCAGGAATAAGCATTCTTATTAATCCAAGAACAGGCACGATGCACTATTACCACTGCTTACCAATAATTTACTAATGCTCCTCATTCCCTTTGAAAGAATCTTTAGGGAAAGACATAGAACAGCCTAAGATGCAAACGAAGTAATTCACTTGTGTTTTAGGTTTGTTCTTGTTAAATCCATTCAATCAATAACCATTTAATTCAATTTCATTATGAGAGATTTAGTAATTATGCCAGCTATGGCACAGCGTAGAGAATCATTAAACATGGGTGAGTTTGCAGAAGAAGCAATCATTGTGGAAGAAGTTGCAGCACCCAAGAGAGTAAACCATTTCATTGAAGCCAACACACAGGAAGCAACCTTGCATCATCTAAAGCATGAGTGCATTACCCCTGTGTTCTCCAAAGACAACGAACTTACCATTAACCATGCTGCATTTGTGGAAACCATACAGGATGCAGCCCAATCATTCTTTAGTGGTGAGAGAGTGGAACAGGCAGATATTCGTGTGAGCCACATTATCAAAGGTAGAGTCCCTGAAGCTATTCATAAACCAGCTAACCAACTGTTGGAATCTGATAAGACCATTTATTATGAAAGGGCAGCATTCAGCATTGATGTTCCTACCATTTATGAAACAGTAGGTGGAAATAAGCTGAACTTGTCTATCGTAGGTGTGAGAGCTTATAATCAGATGAACTTATACAGCAAAAAAGTTCCAGAGTTGTTCCGTCTTGCGATTGGCTTCAAAAACCAAGTCTGTTGCAATATGTGCATCTTTACCAATGGCTACAAGGATGATTTAAGAGTGAGCAGTACAAGTGAACTCTATCGTGCAGCATTGGAACTGTTCAACAACTACAATCCTGCCAAACATCTGCATTTGATGCAACAGTTGGGCAACACTTCTATGAGTGAACATCAGTTTGCTACTTTATTGGGCAAGGCAAGACTTTACCAATGCTTGCCAACAGGCTATCAAAAGGCATTGCCAAGAATGTTGCTCACTGACACGCAGATTAACAGTGTAGCCAAAGCATACATTCACGATGATAACTTTGGTTGCTTTGGAAGTGAGCTTAATATGTGGAAGTTCTATAACTTGCTTACAGGAGCTAACAAGTCAAGCTACATTGATTCATTCTTAGACCGTTCTTTAAATGCTACTGAAATGGCAACAGGAATCAACGCAGCTTTACATGGTGACGAACGCTATAAGTGGTTCATTGATTAAATGAGCTTATTGATTGAGAGAGGAAAGGGCAGCTATTAGGTTAGTTGTCCTTTCTTTATTTCTACCAACTTATTAAACATTGTACATTATGGATATAGATTATACTGTGGGAGAAGTGGAACTGTCCTACAAACCAAAATTCAAAAGTCTGCATAAGGTAGCCAGTTCAGAGGATGCTTATAGATACTTGCTTCCTACCTATAAGGAGGGTACAATCTGTTACAAAGAATACTTCAAAGTTCTGTTCTTGAACCAAGCCAGCCAAGTTTTAGGCTACACTCTTATATCAGAGGGTGGAATAACAGACACAGCCGTTGATGTAAGAGTTATCCTGCAAGCTGCATTGCTCACCAATTCAGTAACTATCATTCTTGCACATAATCACCCAAGCGGTAATCTGAAACCAAGCAAGGAAGATTTAAGATTGACAAAGCAGGTCAAGGATGCAGCCCAACTTATGAGAATTACAGTTTTAGACCACCTCATACTTACAGATGCAGGATATTACAGCTTCGCTGATGAGGGAGAATTATAATAAGGTAAGGGTCACTCAATTTCTAAGTTGGGTGTCCTTATCATATTCACTTTGATAATTAGTGAATGTTCCTTTAGTAATCAATGAGTTAGTAAATCCAACTCAGAATTAATATTCACTTCTATTTATTTCATTATAAAACAGAACATTATGTCACTTAAATATTCAAGCACAACGGCAGACTATCTTGTTTGGTCTGATGCAATGAACCTCATAAGGAAGTTAGCCAAAGATGAGAATTATAAAATCTCACTTCTTATAGCTTTGGGATGCTTCACAGGATTAAGAATATCTGATATTCTATCTCTAAGGTGGAAGCAGATATTAGGTACTGACGAGTTTACAGTAATTGAGCAAAAGACAGGCAAGGTAAGGACTATCAGATTGAACCCACAATTACAGCAGCATATTAAAGAGTGCTACGAGCATATAAATCCAGTTGGAATAAATGCGCCAATTCTTATAAGTCAGAAAGGCACTATCTTCACAGTTCAGAGAATTAACATCATTCTTAAAGAGGTGAAGAAGAAGTACAGATTAAAGATTAAGAACTTTAGTTGCCATTCTCTTAGAAAGACATTCGGCAGACAGGTCTATAACATGAACAGTGATAATGCTGAACTTGCTTTAGTAAAACTCATGGAACTGTTCAATCATAGCTCTGTTGCCATTACTAAAAGATACTTGGGGTTAAGGCAGGAAGAGATTCTACAGACTTATGACTGTTTGAGCTTCTAATAATTGGGACAGGATTATTAAGATACATCTTTATAGTGGTCTGAATGGTTCTGTCCCAAATCAATAGAATATTGAGCTTAGGCACATCTAAAGTCCAATCTTGGCAGTTTGGCATTTCAGCCCTATAGAAGTAAGTCAATTCCATAATTTTACAGACTTTAGGATTATCTCAACTCTTATTAGTCATGTTACAGGTAGCACTTCTTGAATATCCAACAATATGCTGACTTAAAGACGGTAATTCAAGGTGGGTAAGAATGTTCAGAATTTAGTCCTTATATGGGGAGAAGTGAATTTGATACCCACATGGATTTGGAGAGTTCAGATGCAATTCTGCTTAAATACTCCATTAATACCCTGTTTAGTAACACAATAATTACTATTAATCCACACTTCATGCTTATTAATTTAGAACCTTTCATTATCTTTGCACCAATTCCAATGAACTAATGAGATAGGGAGTTGGAAGGACATATTTAACGAAAGGTGTTATTGAAATTATCTTCTACTGACAAATTCTCGCAAAATTTGAAATGGAGTGAAGATGGTAGCAATAGCACCCACATCATTTGTTATATACCTACCTTTTATAAGGTTTCTATATCTCAAACTGGTGTGGGGCTATTGTTTTATCCACTCCAAAGGCAATGCGAGAAGCCAGTCAGTAGGGTAAAACATATATAGTTCCCACACCTTTTTTATTTTAAATAGCTTATCCATAGGGAACAGGTAGGCATAATATCATTATTATGGAATTAGTTAATAGTTTAAGTGCCAAAAGTCCTCTATGCTATGATACAGGGTGTAGATTATATATGCCTTCATCATTCTTAGAGAAATCCTTTAAGTTACCATATATCGAATACACTACTAAAGGCAGAATAAGTAAGAAAGAACGAGAAGAAAAATATATTCTAAAAGAATGGGATAAACTTAGATTCTTATATAACTGCATGAGTCAATGTACAGACTTTTGCATATCTCAAGATGAAGTAGATTACTTATTATCTGATTCCTTCAAGACTTTATGTAACATATTTCAAAAAGCATACCCACCTGTTATTGATGAAGATGGATGCTTAATCATTAAATCTTTTGATGAGCCACCTAGAACTTATGTCCCTATAGCTAATCATGTGGGAGAATATTGTAGATATAAAATAGAATATTTTCCAGAAGAGGGTACATTATATGTTCAAACCACTAAGAAAGGAGATACTAAGAGTGAAATTAGAAATCTTAAAGTTGAATGCTCATTCGAGTTTTATAAATATCTACAAATATATTGGGGCATAGCATATATTGAATACCTGTCTGAAGGGGGTGAATATAATTGTTGCCCTAAATATGAAACACGCAGAATTTATGACGCTATAGATAGAGGCATGATTAGAACAATGAAATCAATATAATAACAATGAAATCAATTAGATTATTGGCAACCTCACTATTGGTTGCATTAAGCATGGGAGTTTGTTCCTGTGGGGACGATGAATTGGAGGTAAATCCACCTTTAACCAATGTAGAACAAATGTGCTTGGAATATGGAATTACAGACTATAAGAATATCGAATTGCTAAGTCTGTTTGAACATGGAAATAATACTATTATCAATTTAGGTCAAGCAAACTTCTCTGGACTAAAGGATGATAAGCTATGGCTTGCATCATTCAACGTAGAGAACAAATCACCTATTATTAATTGGACTGACGAGTTGCCATTTAACAGGAATCGCAGAATTTACAAAGGCTATGGAGAATATGAAGATGTTACGATTCAACAGATAACTCTGTTACAAGTAATGCCATTCAATCAAGACTTTGTCGCATCATTAAGTTACAGCTTTGGAAAAGACTATAGCTACTATGCCTTACTTTTCAAACAGAGTTCACAAACTAAAGAAGTTCAAATTAAAGAGGGTGGTTTCGGCATAGGCTTATGGTACGAAAACTCTATCATAAACAACAGATGTTGCTACTCGCTGTCTGGAGATACTATCTATGTAGCAGAGAAAGGTTTTGGATTTTCCAATAATGTAGGAACTCTCTATACTTCTGAACTTTTATCTTATGAAGAAGCAATCTACAGTCATAGAGATAATAAAGGCTTCTTCGTGGGTAAAAGAAGTTTTAAATTGGGAGAGGATTTATGGCATATCCAAGTACCACAGCTTAACGATGAACCTGCTGATGCCAAGATTGAGGTCAGTGTAGAAGATAAATCTACGCCAGTTTGGAAGTTCAATGTCAATATTACACATTATGATGGGGCTAAGAAGAATGTAACATTTGAAGTAGATACTGATAATGGTACAATCAAAGGACAGGATGATTATGCTTCCCTCATTATAGGTAAATGGAAGATGACAAGTGGTAATGCTGTTGCCACCCATGTAACTTATAAGAATGATGGTACATTTGAATACACAAGTACAGAAGATGGCTCTTATAACGAAGTGGGCAAGTACAAGATAGACGGTAAGAAACTCTATGAAATGTACAGTGATGAAGATGAATGGATTATCAATGATATCCTGTTACTTAATTCAATGACCTTATCAGTGCAGGAATTGGAAGCTGATGGAGTTACCCCCACAGGTCAGAAGTACTCTTATCAGAGAGTGGAATAAAGGACTTATTCATACTAAAAGTGAGCAGCATTTGAGAAAACTCTTATGCTGCTCTCTTCTATAACTATTTCATAAATACAAAATAGACAGCCAATATTAAGCAAACAAAGGCAGCTACATGATTCCAGTGCAAAGCTTCACCTTTAAAGAATACGGTTGTAAAAACTGTGAATATAATAAGAGTTATTACTTCTTGAAGAACCTTCAACTGCATCAAGGAAAATGGTCCTCCATTACCAATATATCCAATGCGATTCGCTGGAATTTGACAAGAATACTCAAGAAAAGCAATTGACCAACTAAAGGCTATTACCCCTATCAATGGAAGACCAGCAAACCAAGAATATTCCTGTTTCATCTTTAAATGACCATACCAAGCAAAAGTCATGAAGACATTCGATACTATAAGCAATAAAATTGTGTAGAGAGCTTTCATATTATTCTAATTCTACTATACATTATTATATATCAACGTAAAGTGTTAAATACCCAGTTGGGTTTTTCTATTTTATTATACTCTGCAAGTGCAATGCACCATGAGAACAATATGACTGTATAAAGAGGCCAGTTCGAAATAATTTTCATTTCCTGCAACTTCAAATGTCCGTACCAGGCAAATGTCATAAAGACATTAGAGACAATCAGTAATAAAATGGTGTATGTCGCTTTCATAATGTAAAAATTATATCAATCTATTTTATCCGGTAATAATTCATCCTGAACATTCGTCATGCTTCCCCAAAGACTGAATCGTGCCTCCGGATTCATTTTTTCCAACTGTCGTAGAATTCCTTTCATGTCACTTCGGCTGGATTGTGATTCATAAGGGCAATGCTTTACTTGCTTTCGATAATCATGTAAAGCAGCCAACTCTATTAAATCTGATTCATGCACCAAACACATCGGACGAATGATCGTCATATCAAATTTCTTCATCTCCAGTCGGGGTGGCATAGTACTGAAAGCTCCCTGATATGTGATATTCATCAAAAGAGTTTCAAGAATATCATCCATGTGATGTCCTAAAGCAATCTTATTACAACCTTGTTCTTTAGCAATCGTAAACAAAGCTTTCCTACGATTCCAGGAACAAAGGAAACAAGGAGACTTACGCGTATCTGTAGCAGGATCAAAAGAAGTCTCATACCGTACAAAAGGTACTCCAAATGTCTCACAATGCGCTTTCAAATATTCTGTATCACTCTGATAAGGAATATTTGTCATCACAACATGAGCTGCCACTATTGAGAAGCGTGGCTTATAAATACGGGCACGTTTACCCAACAATTCGACAAGTGCTAACGAGTCTTTTCCACCCGACAGACCAATGAGGATTTTATCTCCTTCTTCTATCAGGCCATATTGCACCACTCCTTTATTAAAACGCCGTTCAATACGGCGAATCATCTTCTCTTCCTCGGTAAATTGTGTCATAACTTCAAAAATCGGCTGCAAAAGTAAACGAAAAGAATGATTTAAAGAAGAATTAACATAATAGAATCTCTGAAAAAGAGTTTATTTCTAATAAATTTGTATTTTTGAACAGTTGATGGATTAATGAATAACTGACAACGATTGTCTTCCATAAATCTATCAGTTATAAACACTAAAAACAATGAAAAGAAAATATATTCTACTTTTAATTTGCAGTTTTTTTCTAAGTGGAATCTCTGCTCAAACAATAGAACAGGCTCGTGCCTTATATGCTAAAGGTAATTATGAAGAAGCCAAACCAGTCTTTAAGAAATATGTTAAATCCCAACCGTCAAATGGTAACTATAACTTTTGGTATGGAGTATGTTGTTTGAAAACCGGAGAGCCTAAAGAAGCAATTCCATATTTAGAGGTTGCTGTCAAGAAACGTGTTACTACCGGACAACTCTATTTGGGACAGGCATACAATGATAGCTATCAATTCGAAGACGCAATAGAATGCTACGAAGAGTACATTGAAGAACTGAATAAACGCAAAAAACCGACAGAAGATGTTGAAGCGCTTTTGGAAAAAAGTAAATCGGACTTGCGCATGTTGAAAGGTGTCGAGGAAGTTTGTATTATTGATAGTTTTATAGTAAATAAAACTAACTTTTTGGCAACCTACAAAATCAGCGAAGAATCCGGCAAGTTATTTACTTTCAACGAATTCTTCCAAACAGAAGGAAATCATCCGGGAACGGTATACGAAACTGAAATAGGAAATAAAATATATTACAGCGAGCAAGGAGAAAGAGGAAATCTAGATATATTTTCAAAGAACAAACTTGCGAATGAATGGAGTAATGGGCGTCCATTGCCCGGTAGTATCAACGAATCCGGAAATGCCAATTATCCTTTTGTCTTATCAGACGGACTGACTATTTATTATGCGACAGATGGTGAAGGACTAGGCGGCTATGATATTTTCGTCACTCGTTACAATACCAACACGGATAGTTATCTGACTCCGGAAAATGTAGGTATGCCGTTCAATTCTCCGTACAATGATTATATGTATGTGATCGACGAATACAATAACTTAGGATGGTTTGCTTCGGACCGTTTTCAACCGGAAGGTAAAGTCTGTATTTATGTGTTTATCCCTAACTCATCTAAGAAAACATACAACTATGAAGCGATGGATACGCAGCAAATCATCCGATTATCCCAGATTCATTCACTAAAAGAAACTTGGAAAGATGAGAATGAAGTCAATGAAGCTTTGCAACGTTTGCAAGAGGCAATTAATCATAAACCTCAGGAACGTCGTACGATAGATTTTGAATTTGTTATTGATGATAACACTACTTATTATCTGTTGAACGACTTTAAATCTCCTAAAGCCAAACAGCTTTTCCAACGTTATCAACAACTTGAAAAAGATTATTTGCAACAGGTAGACAAACTGGAGAACCAACGCCAGCAATATGCCCAAGCAAACAAACAAGGTAAAGATAGAATGTCTCCGGCTATCCTTGATTTAGAGAAAAGAGTCTTGCAAATGTCCGGAGAACTAGATACTCTTGCTGTAAGTATCCGTAATGCAGAAAAAACGAACTCTAAATAAAACAAAACTATGGATATACTAATTATCGCCGTTCTCATTATTGCCGCAGTGATACTATTTTTAGTTGAACTGTTCGTGATCCCAGGTATTAGCCTGGCAGGTATTTCAGCACTTGTCTGTATTGTCTACGCCAACTTCTATGCGTTTGCAAATCTGGGCATGGCGGCCGGATTTATCACTTTAGGAATATCGGCAGTAACTTGTATCGGCTCTTTGGTCTGGTTCATGCGATCAAAGATGTTGGACAAACTGGCTTTGAAAAAAAACATCGACTCTACTATAGACCGTAGTGCAGAAAAAAGAATAAAAGTGGGTGATACTGGAATCAGTACAACTCGTCTGGCACAAATCGGCTATGCCGACATTGACGGCAACATTGTAGAAGTAAAATCAATGGATGGTTTCCTTAATGAGAAAACTCCGATCATTGTCAGCCGGATTACCGATGGTACAATCATGGTTGAGAAGCTAAAAAACTAAATATTCACTTTAATACAAACTATCAATGGACACATCTTTTTATTTGCCTATCTTTCTGATAGTCGGAGGTATTATCTTCGTGATAATATTTTTCCATTACGTGCCGTTCTTCCTTTGGTTGTCGGCCAAAGTATCCGGAGTTAATATCTCGCTGATACAGCTATTTTTAATGCGTATCCGTAACGTTCCTCCTTATATTCTCGTTCCGGGAATGATTGAAGCTCATAAAGCGGGACTGAAAAATATTACGCGAGACGAACTGGAAGCTCACTACCTGGCGGGCGGCCACGTAGAAAAGGTAGTACATGCCTTGGTATCTGCATCGAAAGCTAATATTGAATTACCTTTCCAAATGGCTACTGCTATTGACTTGGCTGGACGTGACGTATTCGAAGCCGTACAAATGTCTGTAAACCCGAAAGTTATTGATACTCCTCCTGTAACAGCTGTTGCAAAAGATGGTATCCAGTTGATTGCCAAAGCACGTGTAACAGTACGTGCCAACATCCGCCAGTTAGTCGGTGGCGCCGGTGAAGATACAATTCTTGCCCGCGTAGGTGAAGGGATCGTTTCTTCTATCGGTTCTTCTGAAAGTCACAAGTCAGTACTCGAAAATCCGGATTCTATTTCCAAACTTGTACTTCGTAAAGGTTTGGATGCAGGTACTGCTTTCGAAATTCTATCCATTGATATTGCGGATATTGATATAGGTAAAAATATCGGTGCTGCTTTACAAATCGATCAGGCTAATGCTGACAAGAATATTGCTCAGGCTAAAGCTGAAGAACGTCGTGCCATGGCTGTTGCTTCCGAACAGGAAATGAAAGCTAAGGCTCAGGAAGCTCGTGCAAAAGTGATCGAGGCAGAAGCAGAAGTTCCGAAAGCAATGGCAGAAGCTTTCCGTAGTGGTAATCTGGGAATTATGGATTATTATCGGATGAAAAATATCGAAGCTGATACTTCAATGCGCGAAAATATTGCAAAACCAACTTCTAGTGGCAATACGAATCAACCATTGAGTAAATAAGAGACTTCTCTTTGGCAAAAGAGATAAGGAAAGTGGAAATTTACTACTGATATTCTAAGAAAACTTTTCTTGGTCAGGATTGTTCTTATTTTATAGAACACAAGTAAAAGTTCCACTAAAATATAAACTATAGCTTTGGGAACTGATTAAAAAAAGAATCTTTTAGCCCTCTCTTGCGAGCAGTAAAGGGAGTAAGATGAAGTTTCTAACTTTTTAGCCAGTTCCCAAATGTTTTAAATCATAACATTATGAAAAAGTACTTTCCATCCTCAGAACTGATTATCAACGAAGACGGTTCAGTATTCCATCTTCATGTAAAGCCCGAATGGTTGGCTGACAAAGTAATCCTGGTAGGTGATCCCGGCCGCGTAGCACTCGTAGCTTCTCATTTCGAAAACAAAGAATGCGAAGTGGAAAGCCGCGAGTTTAAAACTGTTACCGGAACTTATAAGGGAAAACGAATAACAGTGGTATCTACGGGAATCGGTTGCGATAACATAGATATAGTGATGAATGAACTAGACGCTCTCGCCAATATCAACTTTGAAACCCGGGAAGAAAAGGATGAATTCCGCCAGCTAGAATTAGTACGTATCGGTACTTGTGGTGGTTTACAGCCTAATACTCCGGTAGGAACGTTCATTTGTTCACAGAAATCTATTGGATTTGACGGACTTTTGAATTTCTATGCTGGACGTAATGCAGTATGTGATCTTCCTTTTGAACGTACTTTCATCAACCATATGGGATGGTCAGGCAATATATGTGCTCCGGCTCCTTATGTTATTGACGCCAGCGAAGAATTGATCGAACGAATCGCTAAAGATGATATGGTACGTGGTGTCACAATTGCTGCCGGAGGATTCTTTGGTCCGCAAGGACGTGAATTACGTATCCCTTTAGCAGATCCCAAGCAAAATGATAAAATTGAAGCATTTGAATACAAAGGTTTTAAGATTACCAATTTCGAAATGGAAAGTTCAGCACTGGCAGGGCTTAGTCGCTTAATGGGCCATAAAGCGATGACTGTTTGTATGGTAATAGCCAACCGACTGATAAAAGAAGCAAATACTGGTTATAAAAATACAATCGACATATTGGTAAAAACAGTTTTGGATAGAATCTAGAATTAAGAATGACTCTTAAAGTTGTTAAGAATATCTTTGTCCTTCTATAGATGTGTATAAATGAAAATATAAGTACTCTTTCAAAATTAGTTTGCTATATACGAATGATCTTCGATAGTATCTTTTCATTCAAAGCGGAGTGAAGAATCTCCTCTTCTTCATATACAAAGAAGAGATTCTTCTTCCCTATGGTCATCTGACTATACCTTAATATTAAAATCAAAAGATGTTTTGAGCAAGGCTAATGACAGATACTATAATTGACCATAGTATTAATTATGATGTACTACTTAGCTTAATAACTTGACTTATGGCAGACTTCCACCGGATTTCTTAAAAATAAGGTGAGTCTGTTTCAAAAGAATCAATAGCCAATTGTAAACCGTTCCTGATGATGTTGAGGAAATTCTAATTCATCAATCATTGCCGCTGCATAGTCTTCTACAGAAATATGACTATTGCCTACAATATCCACAATCATATCATCTTTTCCTAAACGGTAACGTCCGGTACGTACTCCCGATTTCATATCAGCTGCCGGAGAGAAAAACACCCAATCCACTTCCTTTTCCTTTTTCAAGAATTTCAAATAGAATTCGCCTAAAGCTTTTACTCCTGGTAAAATATTCTCCGGCACCTCTCCCGAATCCATCAACCGCAATCCCGGAGCAATAAACAATGAACCGGCTCCGCCTACCATCAGAAAACGATCCACTCCCGCTTTCTTCACTCCATCAATAATAGTCAGATAAACTTTTATGGTTTCTTCATATATATTGGGATTATTCCATCCCGGATTAAATGCACTGATCACAGCATCAGCTCCTTTGCATACTTTGCACACCTCCTCCAGCGAAGACACATCTGCTTTCACCACTTTCAGTTTCTCATTCTCAATTTTTATCTTTTCCGGATGACGAACTACGGCTGTTACTTCGAAATCACGATTCAAAGCCTCATTCAGAAGGGCAGATCCGACAAAACCACTAGCACCTATGAGGACGATTTTTTTCACTTTCTTCATATTCCAACAAAAATTAGATTGTTATTACTATTTCTAATAACACTACGATCTTTAAAATGTTGATCCCTCAAAGAAAGATAAGTTAGCCAATATAAGACTCTATAGTTTCCTTCAGTCGTTCCAATGAATATGGTTTGGATATTACAGCATTACATCCTGCTTGAATAGCCTGTTGTTGTTCCGTATAAAAAGCATATGCTGTAACCGCTATAATAGGAACTGAAAGAGAGATAGTACGTATCTTCTCCGTCGCCTGAATACCATCCATTACAGGCATACGAATATCCATCAATATCAGATCCGGTTTCTCACGAATAAAGCTATTCACAGCTTCCTGGCCATTACGCACCCACAGAATCGTATATTCTTTCTTCAATAAAATATTCAATTGAGCAAAGTTGGATTCTATATCTTCAACAATTAATATCTTCTTATGCTGTTCAGACTGCGAATCCTTCTTAGAAGTAAGTATTCTCTCAGCCACTTCTTTCGGCATCTCCAAATAGGGTAGATAAAGTGAAAATGTACTTCCTTTTCCTAGCTCAGAACTCACTTCAATCTTACCTCCTAAACGTTCTACAATACTTTTACAAATAGAAAGTCCTAATCCAGTGCCTTGTACGAAATCATTCAATTTTTCAAATCTGGTAAAAATACGTGGAAGCTTATCTTCCGGTATTCCACAACCAGTATCACTCACGAAAAGTTTTAGCCAGTCTCCTTCATGCTTCAATCCCAATGTGATAACCCCACTCTCAGTATTTTTAATAGCATTCGACAGGAAATTGAAAAGCACTTGCATCACCCGGTTACGATCAGTAGATGTCCAGAATTCTTCTTCCGGTCGAACAACCTCCAATCCAACATTGGACTTCATCTTAAGTTGATGTACTTTTTCCACTTCATCGATCAAACCGGAAATCTCAACTTGCTGAAAATGCATTTCAGACTTCCCTGATTCAATACGTGACAAATCAAGAATATCATTTATCAACTGCAACAACAAATTACTATTTTTCTGTATAATCTCTAGGTACTCATGTTTTTCTTCTTCGTCTTCTGTCACCGCCATAATCTCTGAAAAACCTACAATAGCATTAAGAGGGGTACGAATTTCATGACTCATATTCGCTAGAAAAACCGATTTCATCCGGTCTGCATCTTCTGCCCGACGCTTAGCCTCAATCAATTCTTGAGAACGACGAATCCGGTCACCGATATCATGTATCAGTGCCAATACCTTATTTGATTCAAATGGAGCAATCCGAGCTTGAAAGTAATATCTTCTGCCATCGACTTCTAATGGATATTCAATCTCCTTGAGTTTTCCATCTGCCAAACACTCACTAATATTACAAATAAATAAATCACTCACTTCCTTGGAATAGATATTCCGGGCATCCACTCCTCTTAACACTTCTACCGGATGAAGCAAAATTGTATCCGGTGCCATCAAGACATCGGTTATAAAGAAATTACCATCAAAGATAAATATGAATTCAGGCAGTGCTTCTATTATTTTACGATTGTATATTTCGAGATGTTTTATTTGTTGCTCTTTCTCACACTGCAAAGTGACATTAACAGTATAAGCTAACAATTTATCCGGATGACCTTCGTCACTATCTTCTCTATGAGACAAGAAATGATCCTCCAGCCAAATTATTTCTCCATGTTCACCTATACAGCGAACCCTCATCTGAGACGTTTTCGACTCTGATGCAAGCATTTCCGCAAACGCTTCCTTATAAGCAGCAATATCATCGGGATGTGCAAACTGATAGAAATCATCAATATCTTTAAAAACAACGCCTACTTCTTTCAAGCCAAGCATACGAAAATAATCATCTGTAAAACTACACTTTCCTGTAGGTATATCATATTCCCATAAAGCTATTTGATGAGCTGAAAGCACAGATCGTATTTTCTGTGAATTTTCACGTATAATTTCACTATTCTTGTTTAGTGAATATAAATTTGTATCTGGCTCCATAAGCGATTATTGCGTTTTGTATTGTTGTGTGTTTTTGAGTCGCAGCAAATATAAACAAATAAAGCACAACTTGTCTCTATTCTTCTTTTTTTTACTAAGAAAAAACTATCTTTGTCCATTCATAAAGAAAAAACAATGAATCAAGATACAATCTGTGCCATCGCTACTGCCCAAGGAGGAGCTATCGGAAGCATTCGTGTTTCCGGACCAGAAGCTATTTCCATTACTAGCCGCATCTTTAAACCGGGAAAATCTAACAGAAAATTCAATGAACAAAAGCCTTATACACTAACTTTCGGACGTATTTACAACGGGAAAGAAATCATTGACGAAGTACTTGTAAGCTTATTCCGTTCTCCTCATTCCTACACAGGAGAAGATTGTACAGAAATCACATGTCATGGCTCATCGTACATTCTCCAACAGGTAATGCAATTGCTCATTAAAAATGGTTGCCGTATGGCACAACCAGGTGAATATACACAACGTGCTTTTCTCAACGGAAAAATGGATTTAAGTCAAGCGGAAGCTGTAGCGGATTTGATAGCCTCATCATCCGCTGCCACTCACCGATTAGCAATGAGCCAAATGCGAGGTGGTTTCAGTAAAGAATTAACGGACTTACGTGGTAAGTTATTAGATTTCACTTCGATGGTAGAACTAGAGCTTGACTTTAGTGAAGAAGATGTGGAATTTGCCGATCGACAAGCTTTACGTCAATTAGCAGATGAAATAGAAGAAGTCATATCTCGTTTGGTCAATTCTTTTAATGTAGGTAATGCTATCAAAAATGGTGTTCCCGTTGCTATTATTGGTGAAACAAATGCTGGAAAATCCACTCTTCTGAATGTATTATTGAATGAGGATAAAGCGATTGTTAGTGATATACATGGTACTACCCGCGATGTGATTGAAGATACTGTCAATATGGGTGGTATCACTTTCCGCTTTATAGATACAGCAGGAATTCGTGAAACAAACGATATGATTGAAAATTTGGGTATCGAACGTACTTTCCAAAAGTTAGATCAAGCAGAAATTGTACTTTGGATAGTAGATGCCACAGATGCAAATTCTCAGATTATTCAACTATCTGAACAGATCCTGCCTCGTTGTGAAGGTAAACACTTAATCGTGGTATTCAACAAAGCTGAGATCATACACAAGACCCAGAAGGATTCTCTAAGAACTTTTTTCCAACAAAACTTCTTGCAGGAACATACGGATATGATCTTTATTTCTGCAAAACAAAAGTTACACACTGATGAATTGGAAAAGATGTTAGTCAATGCTGCTCACTTACCAAATATTACACAGAATGATATTATTGTCACGAATGTCCGACATTATGAAGCTTTAACCAAGGCATTGGAAGCAATACACCGAGTACAAGAAGGATTAGATGTGCAGATTTCTGGTGATTTCCTAAGTCAGGATATTCGAGAAGTAATCTTTCATATTTCGGATATTGCGGGAGAAGTTACAAATGATATGGTGTTGCAGAATATATTTAGGAATTTCTGCATCGGAAAGTAACCCATAATTATCAACGATTACAAATTATTAGATATTAGACTTAAGAGGGTGTCCAAAAAGGATACCCTCTTACTTTTTTCAACAAGGAGTTCCTGACCGACTTCCGTGTGCTCGTCCTGTTTTTCTATCTGGTATTCTCAAGTGCTCTTGCCATTGGCTATGCTGTGCAGAGTTACAATCTGGCCAAGCAGAATGCTGCACTTGAGTATTACATCGAGAAATACCTGAGTATTCCTCATCGTAAGTAAATCACAGTTATTAACCCCGATGCGCTCGGTGGTTGGCATCATAATCATCGAGTGCATCACAATTTTTCATCGCAATGAAAATAAACATTTCCTTTTACACTACTGCCAACGAGGCTTTGGCACGTGTAACCAAGTCTGAGAATCCGGATTCGTGTGAAGTTATATTCGCACAACGTGTAACCAACAAGGCTGACCTCGGCTTTGGTCATCGTGAGCGTCCTGAGTTGGAGTACACACTCGTGGACTTCCACTTCCGTTTCACCACCGAAAGAGATCTCCATGTGTACAACATCACCGAGGATGCTGACTATTATTTCTACTATTGGTTGGCATCAATGTCTGATCTGGGTTCCACCTTCGACCAGTTTGTTTGCTTCCGCAATGACATGAAGGATGGCACAACCGAGTTCCACCTTTTTTGTGGACTCATCAGCCACAATCGTTTCTACATGAAGGTTCCATCGAATGCATTCAGCGACAGAGCAATGGACGCCATGGATAACATCTATTTGGAACTTGGAGATCCTGATGCTGACATCGAGGTGTATCATGAGCCTTACATACTTTGCTCTCCTTTCAATAGTAAGTTGGTACCGGGCCACTCGATCTTTGACGAGCCACAAGAGACTGATATGCTCTATGGCGCAGAGAATCCCCTAAGCCATGAACTTGTCCAGCCCTACCTTGCAGAGATCCTTGAGAATCTGACTCAGGAACTCGTAGGATAACCACTTCACTTCTATAACGACCGATGCGTCTGAGAGTCAATCATCATACTCATCGAACGCATCGTTTTTTTAATAATCATGATCGTGGTAATAGTGCCTGCGATGATTGCGTGCTATGAAGTCAATATTCATCGTGAAGATATGGTTGCCCAATTCACTTGGCATCATACAGCTCAGGCCGCCATCCTCCAGCATCTTGTTCTCCAGCAGGTAGTTCAGCATTTCGGGATGCATGGCTTCAGTGTTGAAAACGGCATCCATGGTTTCTGTCTGCAGCTTACGAGCATCACACTTCTTGTAATAAGGATTATCCTTGCACTTGATGGCGTAAATCATATTCGGAGCGAAGATGATTCCGGCTTTCTTGGAGATGAATGCAACCTGTGAACCTGATGGCAACTGATGTTCCATTTCGTCAATGTCAATCTCTGGAGCCACTTTCCTCAACCATTTCTTGAGTTCGCTCTTATTCTCGAAGAACGCCATTCGTTTGGCTTTCGTGCGCTCCATATAGAGTGGATAGACACTCTCGTATGATACTTCAAGTTGCTTGTTACGTTCGCACATCTTGTCGTACACATCCCTGTTCGACTTGAACAGCACGCCATTTACCTCCCAATCGTTATCGCCATATTTTACAAGAGCAGTACAGATGTATGCGTCCGTGCGAAACAGGTCGGAATACACATTCTTCAGCTTGCGTTCATCCCCCTTCGAGTCTTTCAACGTAACATACTCAGCATTTGCCTCTTTTACCAAGAAACAATCCTGCTGGCAATATCGAAGGCTATGCAGCTTGTCTGCTTCGTCATGCATACCATGATAATAATACATGTCTGCCAACCACAGATGAGGTACAAGCGCCATAGGGCCAATCTCTGTTGTCATAGAGAAGGTAGTTTCTACATAATAAGCAGCCTCGCTCTTCTTGAACTTCTCCTCGTATGTATCATATAGCTCGTAATAACGATCTTCAGAAAGAGGTGAGCAAAGTAGATAAGACCTTCGTAGCCAAATCAGCACATGCTTCAGTTTGAAGTAGTCGTTTGCCTTATCCTTGTTGTAAACAAAGTCAAGCAAGCCTTCATTCACATCCACATACATCGGACATGGCTGCACTCCTACCGGATAGTAAGGAGCAAAGTCATACGGGAATATTGTTCGTTTCATTTGTATTTCTGCTTTTATTCGTTAACCTTGAACTCCAGGACCTTCACACGGTCAGCACTTATGGTTCCATAGCCTTCAAGTTCAAGTACTATGCGGTCTTTATCTCTATAGAAGAAACCACCCCACAGGTATGTCACACAATGGGGATCCTGCATAATGTCATAAGAATTTCCACCCTCGAAGCGCAATCTGAAAGGACAAGACCTATCACTCCAGATATTTGTTGTATATTGATATTCCTATCTCGTAGATATATTGTGGTGACCACAGGTCAACATTCGGCATGTGAACCTCCACACATCCCTCGAAGTGGAAGTCAAGGATGACTGGTGCATCTCCATCCCAACCTTCAAGTTCGGGAAAGCCACAACCTATCAATTCCACAGATACTGTAAACGTCTTAGTATCTCTGTCCCAATGGAATGAATGTATCTCAGAGTCATGAAAGTTCCAATCGTTGTTATCGTCAAGAAACATCTCGATGTTCTCTATGCCATCGATAAGTTTCTCGGATCCATTCTTTATCGTTTTGTGGTATTTGTACATATTCTGTCCTTATATATTATAGTAGGTGACATCTGACTCACAGAAGCAGCAGATGATGACCTCTCCGTCGTAGTCACTCTCACGGATAGTCTTCAACGCAATCTCAGCAGCCTCTGTTTTTGGATAACCATATACCCCGGTACTAATCAAGGGAAAGCGATGCTATTGATACCCTTTTCCTTGGCAACGGTTAGCAGCATTCACGATAGCATCCACCCTCAACTTTGTTATGTCACCAACGACGAGTCTTATTTTGTTCATTGGTTCTTCTTTTATTATTTTAACGCAAAGCAATCTACAACAGATATACCTAATGTTCCTGCTTGACCACTTTCAACTATAGATATGGCGGTCATTTCTGCTTCTGCAGGAGAGGATGCTGATACTTGAATTACAATCGTCTCTCCAAGGTCAGTAGTTATCTGTACGTCAAATAATTCCATGTGATGCCAGTATTTCTTTTACAACTTCAATATCATGATTATTGTTTCACTTTATCTTCTTCGTTGCCCCAAAATCGCTGTAATGGATCTGAACATGTTTTATTCCATGTTGTGGCAGTACATCCATTCTACGTTGGTCATAGATCTTTCTTTGCTCTCCACGAGAAACACCACTCACAGTTGCTTTAGGGTCGAAGAATGAAGCTGATTCTGTGTGTTGACTCTCACAATATTCAATAACAAGATTCAACGACTCATAGTAAGCATCTACAGGAAGACACCTGCCTTGCTTACCTTCGCTTGCATCACCACGCAGAAAATCAAAGGTGTGTTGTTGAGATGCCTCCATGCCGAGAATCTCATTACAAAGCGAGACAACATAGTATTCGTCCGAATCTCTTCTCCCTTTATTAGTGGGGTTTGTTTGAGAAATCGGCTTCTTATTAACCTCTTCTTGTAGCTTTATTATTGCTCCTTGGGAATGTGGAATATGCCACTTGTTGCCAATTCGGTACGCATGAGGAATCTTTCCATCTCGCAACAGCCGACGGAGATACTGACCAGATCTCTCGCTTCGTTCTTTTAGCAAACCGTATTTATCCAGAAGTACATTCGCTTCTGGTGGAGCGATTTCTGCCTGATGATTGTCTTCAAGCCACTTGTCTATACATTTTATAATCTGAATGATGTCTGCCATTATTGATTAGTGTGAATTGATTTTCTACTGTAGCACTTTAGCGAAATTAAACCAATTCGCTTTGTTTATAGCCTTTGTACTTAGTCATGCCCCTTAGAGAATAAGTGATATTCGCGTATCTTGGGTGAAAATAAGTAAACTTCCATGATTCAGTTTCCATCGCCACATCGTATGCGTAAATAAATCCATATCCTTGTCTGTATAGGTAAATCTCCTCATCGTACCTTGATAGTTCACGAATTGGAGTACCAACTTTATAAATTTCATATAAGTGATTAATGACTGCATACGTTTTGTTATCAATCGTTTCCGATTCCAGGATTGCCAACTTCTCACGGAAAGAAATGATTATTTCATCCAATGTATCAGGTTCCTTCTTCCATACATCAAAGCTGTTGAGGACAGTCAGAATCAATTCATACTCTTCATTCCTAAAACTGAAATAGCAAAGCGAAACATAGAGCATTGTGGTAGCATCCTTGAGCATATCATGAACTTTTCGCTTCTTGTTCGTGTCCTGTTCATGAGTGAAATGCTGACCATAGACGACGAAGAACATACAAGCACACTCGTAGAACTTGTCACGCACTTCATTGACCTTGATGACCGATTTACCATGATTCTGCATTAGGAAAGATACAATCGTAGCCGCCACGGCAAACGATGAACTTTCATTCAATCCAGCCTTACCGATGAGTTTTGGTAGATGACCACCGCCATTTACCGGCATTGATTTGCTTCCTTCCTCTTGTATGGATTCATCCTCTGCTTTGGCGTAGAGATAATCCGTCATCTTCACAAGATACGAAAACACGTCATTCCTCAGTTTCTTTGCCTCTTCTGCCTCGCTCTGTTCCTTGCTCTCCTGATCAACAAGAACGGATTGCACATCGTCATTACCTTCATTTTCTTTCTGCAAGTCAAACAGATCATCTTCGCTTGCTTCTTCGTCTGTTTCTGTCTTAAACAATATGCCTTGCAGGAATGACAGAATACGAACACCAGAGTGCATACTCAGGTTCAAACGACTGCCATCCTTCAGGTCGTCATACTGCTCTCTGTTTATTGACTCACTCTCATCATCAGTCTTCTTGCGTTTCTCCTTTGCGCTAACACGAAGGTTAACGGTCTTGCTGCCATCATCAAACTCAATGAAGCCAAGTATATGACTGATATTGTCCATCAATCCCGAGTCATCCAAGAGGCTCGACAACTTTCTGCGCTTTGGATCAGGATTGCAGCTCTCCACGTTTACCTCGCTGACGACAAGGCAATAGTTCGAGATGGTTTCCTCATCTTGCGTCAGCACCACAAGATGCGCATCAGATTCACTCTCAATGTCTATCTCCATTGTATGAGCTGTCACCAACTCAACTTCTTGAACTACTTCAAGGTCGGAATCTTTCACCTGCAATGTACAAGTAATGCCTTCTGTAGAAATCGTCAGATGCAGTTTCTCTTCCTTATTCTCACAAGACATCAGCGTTACTTGGCGGTTGCTTGAAGGTGTATCGTCTCGTTTAGGCGGTACAATCTTCTTCAGATCATCGTTAAACAGTGGTTCAAACTTCTCCTCCAAACCTAACTCTCGGATATATTCTTTCCGCTCATCAGAATGTACAAGTATGCAGGCTTCGTCATTGAATGAGCGCTTATTTGTTCCGAGTGCCATATTACCGATGTTGGCGCTACCTGACAACAACCATGTATCATTGGATGCATGAATTTCAATAATCTTGGCGTGCAATGGCGATTGCTTGTCTGTATAGCTATAGAACTCTACACCTTCATTCTTCTTGATTAGTTCGTATGGAGCACTCTGTCTTGACAGATCCATGACGCAATGAAACTCTTCAGGGTCAAACACATCCTTCAAGCACTTTATGGCATCACCACGAGTGTCATAGAAAGGGGCAACAACGGTTATCTCTTCAACCTCTGCGTCACCGATAGTTTCTACAAGACGGTTCATAATCGTGTCCTCTGAGTCATTGTAAAGTAGCATAGCTGTTTCGCCTGACTCCATCAGTATCTCATCGTCATCGGTTTCTGAATTTATCCAATCACATTGCTCCTCAATCCATTCCATTTGAAGCTGTACAAGCGATGAAGATGAGGAAATGAGTGACTTTACATACTCCCATCCACGCTTCAGTATCGCGAAGTTAGGCGAACTTTCTCCCTTGGCATGAAAAGCATTCCATACCTCCTCGTTGTTCGACATACCGCTAAAGGTAATGTTACCCGAACCGACAATCAATGCCGCTTCATCCATACCGAAAAGCATGATGACCTTAGAATGGAACACGCCACCATAATGATTCTCCTTACGAACCAATTGATAGCCGTTCATCTTTACCTGATGGCAGCTATACGATGCGTCCGACAACAACTGGTCATACATAGAAGCGTCGGTCAACACTACTACATTCGTAATACCAAGTCGCCTCAATGTAGGCAGATAAACTGACTCAAAAAATATAGGGTCGAAGTTATAGCAAGTTATGACTGCCGAATGATACACGTTCACTCGTTCGCCCAGTATCTTGATAATGTTCTTACGTTCAATCATTTTGCCAGTTCTTTAAGAAGTTCAACACCATCAGCAGTCAGTTTGTAGTTCTCTACAAGGCGAAGGTCAGACACAAAGTTATACAAAGTGTTGATACGAGGTGAACTGTGCGTAGAGAAGTAACCATCCAGCCATCTTACATAACCGTTTTCTATAGCCAGTTTCTGCGTAGGTACACCATTTTGGCTGAACTTACGCATGGCTTCGGTGTAGTGGTTGTAAATGATGTAATCGGTAAGGAACATCTTTACATAGTCATGGAATGGCATTCCCATTTTATCCTCCAATACCTCAAACGAATCCAAGGCATCGTTTCTCACGTCATGGAAGAACTCGTTCAACAATTCCTTGTGTTCGAGATATTCCTTGTTTTGCACATAGTTATCAAGCATTTGGTAGAAAGCCTTCGACATTTTGCTTTCTGGTACCTCAATGGAATCCCAATCATCAAGCAATTCATCAAGCAACTCATTGCCAATGCCCATTTCATCGCAGACATCATCTGACATACGTTCAGCAAACTGATCTATATTCTCCCATCCTCCAGGCATTGCTGATTCCCTCAGCTTCTCAAGCACATCGACAAATATGTTGAGTGCCTCAAACTGACGGCTGTCATTCAGGTAGTATGCATACCATCCCACAGCTGCAGCCGAATTAACCTTGCCTTGTTTGAACTGTTGATAGATGAATCGTGCATACTCCAGTTCTGAAAGCGACTCCACGTCATTGTCTGCAAAATATCGGAGAAGGAGATAGATAGTTTCCTTTCGCATCGTGCTTGCCATGCCGCTTGCTGGACGATCCTCTTGCAACAGCATTTGTCGCAACAAAGTACGTTCCTCACCCTCCTGCATATCATGCGACTGAAAAGCATGTTCCAAGTCTTCCAATTCATTGAATGTGACTTGTCCCACATTGACACACTTGCAAAACAGCTCTGAGCACTTCTTCCCGATGCTCGCCTCAAAAGCATCTGCAAGCGTTTCGCCACAGATGTAATCCGAATCTTCCTTCTTTGTGATGTTATAGAAGTGTGGCTTATCTGCTATAGGTGCAATCAAGCCCATCTCCTGCAATGAGGCCACATAGTAAGTACCAAGGGCACCTAACGTACCCTTCCAGTATCCACCAGAGTTCTTGCCGCCTGGTGTTGCACTCTTCGCTATATCAATTATGTCGCCACCCTCATTAACTACCTCAGTAGCCACCGTAATACCAGGAATACCTTGGCTGTTATCGCTACTGGCATGTATCAGAGCCATTAGGAATTCTGACATTCTGATATGCTTACGGAACTCGCCCAACGAAGCATTCTCACGTTCGGCATAGAAGTTTTTCAGCAACCAGCAGTAAAAGCTATAGTATCTCACACGCAACGTCACAACGTTCATTCCGGGTAACAGCGTAGTAAACAACTGCTCGGATGCTGTACGCATACCCAGTGGATTCAGTCCTACGCTCAGCGAGTGGCTGGTGCTCATAAATGGAGCAAATGCAGAATCGTTCTTTAGCATGGTTGTGTATTCCTTTCTTTGTTTATAATTCTGTTACTGGAGTTCTATCCCCTCGTTACATTCTTGTAAGCACTCATTCATCTCTTCTTCATTAAGTACAAAAGATGCACATGTCTTTGCTTTTGCTGTATCATGAGGCTCAAAACGATTCAGTCCAAGATACTTGTATAATCGGCACAGTTTGCCCATACCATCGTAACTATCCACATAATTCTTACAAAGCAGACAGTTCTTTATTCCGAACCTCTGATACCCCATCCATTTAGCAAGTTCATAAATGCCGAATGCCACATCCGTATGAAAACAAATCTCACACAGTGCATTTCTTCGTTCTCTTTTCAATTCCTTGCATAGACAAGCATCCTGATAGCATTGGAATTTTCTTGACTGGTAGAGAATGTAACGTGAGAAGGCAATCTCTTGATTTATGCTCGTATTATTGTGATCCTCTGTTTTGAAGCCATAGAAAGCCGTTTTAGCAGCAACAACGGACTCACGATGATGGTTAGTCATTCGTTTTCCTTCACAAAACCCGTTAGCAACGACATTATCAATATCACTCTCGTCCTTAATCTTGACCTCAATTATCTTACACCCACTATGCAGCTTCTCAGATTCACTCGCATGAGTAACAAAAATCTCAATGTAGATAGGTTCTCTTTCTGGATGAGCTTTTGACCTTATCTTCAAATCAGAACGACGTCTTATTTCATCGTAAGGAATTTCTTGTTCGCATGAATCATAGAACTCCTTTAGGTTGAAAGCCTTGCGTTCATATTTCTCGCAGTCATCATATCTAACAAACTTACATGTCTGTACATTCTTGCAGTATGAATGATACTCAAACTCCATGTTGAAGACATTTTTATCGTAGAAAGCCTTTTGTATCTTATCTTTTGCAAGAAAGTGCAAAGCAGTTTCAAGGGCAGTTGGACAATCAACTCCAGGTTGATGTGCAAAGTGATGCTCACGAATTAAACCGGCATTCTTTGCCTGTAGAGGTTTCTTACAGGCCGGACAGAAGCATCCACACTCATTGCCATTCTCCACACTGTCAATGTGGACGAGGTCACCCTCTCTGTTAAGAGCGTATGTCAGATATGCTTTCGTGGTCTTCATCGTTTTTGAGTTCAACAAAGTCTATCTTCATGCCTAACCCCTGTGCAATCTGAGTCAGCACATCAAGGTCAACCGAAAAGTTACCAGCCTCAATACGCTTCAGGGTATTAGGCTGAATGCTCGATTTCAGAGCCAGCGTCACCACATCCAACTGCTTCTGCTCACGCAACTCACGGATTCTGTCACCCATGAGCATGCGATTCTGTATTGGATCACGCTGATAAGAAAAGACTGATTCAAAACGATTGATCATGAGCTGACGGTTAATCTCGCCCATGATTACACCTTCATCCCCCTTGTATATCTTATCAAAGAGAGATGCCAGAAAGTCTGTAAACGGAATATTTGCTTGCTGTTCCCACTGATAGTTCATCTCGGAATGGAACCCGATAATGAACTTGTCTCCTTGTGGTGTTTCCACCAATACCCGTTTAGGGTCAAGGTAAGTTGCTTTTGTTTTCATTTTTCTAACGCCGAGTTTATAGTGCTGCACGGCACTTGTTAATAATTAATCCGAGAAATCCATCGTCAACTGCAATGATTCACCTTTGTCCATTGGCTTAATCATGCTTTCGATGTACTTCTGTTCTTCCTTTGTTATACCATACTTCTCATAAAGCATTTCGTCTGTCCATGCATGAGAGAAGTCTTGCATAGGGACATAATGATACACACCAGCAAGTGCATCCTGTGTAATCTTCATTGATGATACGAGGATTCTAAATAGGCGTGTCTTTAGGTATGAAACAAAGTTCTCTGCTTCCTCCTTTGTATTGAAAGGAGCATAAACGTATGTCTGTGAGCAAACAGAGTTTCCATCTGAAATGATTGGCTGACCAAGAATCATCTGGTCATTACCTGAGCCACCAGCCTTAGGAATAAAAACCTTCGTGCCAGCTATCGCATTACTATTCTTTCTGATATTTGAAGAACGCACATAGCCAATTTTACGAACATTATTCTCAAGGTAGTATAGCATTACGTCAAACTCATCTGTCTGAGTATCACTCACGTCAAATGGAGTTTTCTTACTTGTACGTGGATTTGTTGGAATACCAAACGGAGTATCAGATGATATTATACCCTCAACGAAACTTGCATCTTCTTCCTTTGCCAGTGTTACAATCTTCTGAACGAGAGCTGCCAAACGTGGTTCTCGAATGATCACATCAAGTTTATTGAGTTCAAGAACAACATTTTCCGACTTGCCATTTTTGTGCAGAGAATAGTCACAAGCACCGTCATAGTTCTTATCACGGACAAAATAGCAGATTCCACCTTTGATCTCTACATCAGGGAAAAGTTCACGAGGATTATGGTATGCAGTAATTCTCGAAACCTGCTTAGACGAAAGCATGTCTCGACGGAATGGTTCTATAAGATTTGTACGACCACCAGTAAACCATTTAGATGGTATTACCAATGAAGATAGTGATGATGTTGATTCCTTTGCTACTCTACAGAACTCCTGGAAAATTGGCGCATCGTTAGTACCACCAGAACCACCTTCGTCCTGATAAGGAGGATTTCCTACTGCTATATTTATACACATACTCTGTATCTTATTTATGTGCTCCTCGGCATTGTCACCGATGAGGTCGTATGAATTAAATTTGTCTTCTATATTTTCTATTGGCATTCCAAGTGCCTCATATACCTTGCGAGTAAACTCGTATGCAATGGATGATGTCGGGATGGAATAAACCTTGTCTTTATAAAGCTCGCCAAACTCCTGTAGAATAGCATAAGCAAACTCGCCTTCCTTTGAAGCAATGTCCATAAACATGCTGTCTCGGGTTATCTGTTCGCGAGGTAGTTCAGAGAGCATCTGCCTTGCCAAAGCATTAGGCGTTACAATTTCAGATGTTGACCAACGACCAAACTTGCGCATGGCATTCTCAACTCTTTCGATTGCAGTCAACGTTTCATCATGAGCAAGCGTATTGATGTTATGAATCTTATAGTCGAGTTGATGAAGAATGTTTGGATTTAGATTCTCCAACAGCAACTTCAAGATTTTGATTCTAAGACCAAGATTTGCAAGTATTCGCTGATTGTTATCACCTTCGTTGCCCTTTGTAACTATGTCCTGAAGGGAAATCACTTCATCATCAGTCAAGAAGGCGAACAAGAGGATTCTCGAACATAATGTTGCAAAACGTTTATCAAAGGAATTGTCTTCTTTCTTGTCCTCGGTGTCATCTTTTGGTTGTCGTTCTTCACCACCAGTATCATCACCAGTATCAGGCACATCAAAGTCATCATCTTCATCGTCTTCTGTAGGCTTAACCTTCAATCCTCCACGAGAGCCGATTGGTTGTTGCCTCATGATTTCCTTGTTGATTTCTTCAATATCAGCAAGGGAATGATCAACAGAAACGTCTTGTGCTTCATCCAGCACACTACGTTCCTTGGAATAAGCACGAACGGCATCAAGAATATTTGAAGGAGTTACCTCTTGCAGACGTTGCTTGTTCATCCATATTATTGGAGAAACCTGCAATTCACGCTCTAATCGGTGCTGGAGATTGGTATTACCATTCGCATCAGTGTTTACATCGTAAATATGCGCCCCTAGCTCTTGCAAGATGAACATTCGGTTAGGATCGAAGTCAACAAGAAGTGTCTGAGGCTTCATGTTGTATTTTATCTCGTTACCTTCTTCATCCTTGTACGTCTTGATGTAAGGACTCTGTAAACGGAATACTGCCTGGTCATACTCTTGTGGTGATGCTGTATCTTTGAGATAGAGCATAGTATCCCATTCTGGAACAGTTGAACCCGTCAGCATTCGGTTTACAGTAAGCGTGATAGTAGGTTTATCGTTCTCCTCGCAATATGCAATATGCTTCTTGACGTCATCAACGTTTCTGAAACGATGTTCATCTTCTACACCTGCAATGTTAACAATCTCGTATTTAGATAGATTCTTGAACTCAGCGGAATGGGTGGTGAGCAAGGTTTCCATGGCATCACAAGATGCACGGAATGGCAGAACACAAACAATGTGACGGCATAACTTACCATCTTGAATTCTCTCGTTATCAAGAAATGAAAGAATATTATTGTCCTCCTCTGAACCATCAATAGCCTTCAAGAAATCAAGTATTTCTGTTTCATGCTCAAATTGCTGATGCAAACCATCGTTTGACCTCTTGATCGACTTTGGTTTGAACAATTCGCTGAATGCAACGGTTATTCCGTTCTTCTGCATTTCTGCAAGTTTGCGCAATGCAGATTCGTTTGGATTGAACGCAAAACGAACCATCTGAGGAAAACCGTAGTAAGGATTCTCCCATTCGTCTTTGTTGTCAAGATTTTCCTTGTCCCAATCCTCACTTGCCTGAGCAATATCAGAGAATTGGCAATAGCAAATCACATCCTCATCGGTAAACTCATCACCCATAAGGATTCTGTAAGGAGTGCCAGAAAGGTGAAGCTGGATATTTGCATTAAGTTGAGTTATCTGCTCGTCAACATCATCAGAAGAGTCTTCATCATACTTCTTCTCCTGAGCGAGTTTCTTTCCTTCAACAGCTGGCAATACTCTCCCGTAATGCTCTGCACGAGCACCAAAGTGAGTTTCATCAACAATAAGTAGATCAATGCTCTGGCTGAATAGATCTTTGTGTCTATCCTTTATTTCATCGCTGCATAAGTCTTGGAGAGTAAGACAAATGACTAGTTTCTGATGGTTTGCCTTTGCCTCTGTAACTAACGATTCATTACGCTTCAAGTCATCGCCATCCTTAAATTCGTATCCCTCAAAGTTCTTGTAACTCTCTACGGTTTTCTTCCACTCTGTTTTTACGTCAGCCTTTGCGGATACGACTACAACAAGTTCTGCACCCATTTCTTTAGCACAACTCATTGCCGTAATCGACTTACCGAAGCGCATTACAGCATACATCAGCAAGCGCTTGCGACCATTATTCTTTGCGTTGATGAAATTACGAACAACCTCTGCTTGGTTTGGGCGAAGTTCTATAGGTTCTTCTCCACGCTCATAATGAAAATCAACAGGCACTCTACCGTCTTGCATAGAGTAGAGCTTATAGCGACCATTTTTTTCCTGAACACTTCTTTTGATGTCACGAATAGCTTCATCAACGTCATCTGTAGTCGCGTTCTCAAAGAACTCATTAGAATAATATGGAAGGTCAGGAATGGTATTACGCTCAAGGCGATTCCTTCCTTTCTCATGAATAACAAACTCATGAACCGACAAGTCACGGAAATATTCATCACCTGCCGTTGCTGGCTCATCATACTTCTTCTGTAAATCAGCAAAGTATCTGCGCCACTCATTCAGACGTGTTTCAACAGGACGGTAAGTGTCGCCAATCTTCAGATAGTTAGGCACAGTACCTGTCTCGAACGCATAGATGTGAGGTTCTACACGTCCTGTTATGAATTTATCTATGATAGGACTATTTGTCATTCTCTTTCTGATTTAGGAAGGTTATTGCATCAACGACTTCATTCTTTGACCAATCCATCATCTTTGCATATATTCCGTTGTGCTTATGCTTCAGGTCTTTCTTGCAACCTTCGCATGGTGTTTCGGTACATGTAATATTACCGAAGATGTCTGCGTGCTCATGGACAATCGTCTTGCAACTATTTGGCAGAACATACTTCAATCCATCCATTTGCCAAACATTCCATGAAATAATCTCAGCCATTTCTGCTACAAGTTCCATAGATGGTTGTTCGCTCCATACTGTTTCGTAATAATCGAAGAATGTCATCAATAGATTCTGCCTTGCGAGTAGGAGATTATCACCTTGCCATTCATAGCCAAATGAGCATTTATATGCAATCTTCACCCAATGAATCCAGTCCTCTTTAGCTTTGACATTTTCGTTAACTACACGGAGCTTTCTATCAAGAAATCCAACTCTTTGGCTTATGTCTTCAAAGAAACGACCTGTTACAGTATCATAACGACTTACTATGAAAGGAGCTTCGCCGCAAGTAATCTCCATTACGGTTTTTGTAACGTATTCCTTCCAAGTGATTGTGTCTTTTTCTTTGAATACACAACCTTCCGTCGGTTGCCATTCCTTGCCTTGATTGGAACAGATATTAAACACATCCTTGCGACCAAACAATCTCTCATCAACATCATTGAGCATCTGATTGCAAAGCCAAGAAGGGGTGAAAACCTCAGCCATCTTGCGAGCTCTTGTCTTCTGGTGCTCCTTGTTCTTCAATACACGAGGCACAATTATATGACCATTCTCACCACAAATCTTTTCCGTTGTGATCTGGTCATAGAAGGTGTAACCATCCCCACGTTCTGCATAATCATCTGTTGCCCACATGATATGCTCGCCAGTGGTATGGTCACTAAGAAGAATCTCGAGGATCTCATGCCCCCAAGACAACATCACGTCTTCTTGTATGTCAACTCCGTATGTCATTATTTCTTTTAGTTTCGTTTCACGACATCACCGAGTTTCCTGCCGTCCTGATCGCGCCAATCATCCCATCCGTTGCTTGGGCGGCCGAGGATGAAGCCGCTGGCTCCGCTTGGGCTTTCGAGCGCCACGTCATGCTGAAGGATGATCTGACCTTTGTCGGTCTTGCAATGCTCAGCAATGAACTTATTGCGTGATACGATGGGCTTGTAGCTGTTCACTATCTTCTGGGCGAAGATGCTGCCTCGGTGCAGGATGAACTGCTGGGGGGGGGCGTCATAATGACCGATGCCGTGAGCTCGACGGTCGGTTGCTTTGACGTAGAAGAGATGCTCCGTCTGGGGTTGCGCCTTGGGTGCATCGAAGATTCCACAGCCGTAGAAGCGTGTGAGCAACTGGATGTCACGGAAGAACACCTCCATGTCGTTCACTCGAAAGGGTGCGATGTTTGGCTTCTTCGGGTTGGCTCCGTTCAGCAGGGTGAAGGATGCTACCGCCTGTGCTGCCTCAATGCCGAGATACTCCAGATACTTCACGTCATCGCCGTAAATCTTGTGGTTGTCGGAGATGAACACGAGTGCCGTCTGCCACCAGCCTTTCTTCTGCAGGTGGTCGTTCTTGCGGTTGGCAAAGTCGGTTGTCTGTCCGATGTATGCCTGTGGCTGAGGCTCGTCTGTGTCGCCAAGAAGTATGTAGAACGCTGGCTGACCGGAGATGTCCGTGAGGTTATTGGCAAGGGTTATCTCCTCGCGAGGAATGACATACAGGTGACAGGTGCTATTGGCACCCATGTAGATATTCCTGGCACCCACGAGCGTACCGTCTATCAGCTCAGTGTGTATCGTAAATGTATTCTTGGCTCTCATTTGTGAAATATATATTCTTTTTGTCTAATAATATTACTTCGTCTTAATCCATCCTTACCAAATCACCAATCTCGCAATCGAGTGCTTTAGCAATTTTGACTAAGGTTTCAAGCGGTGGCTGGCTGCCATTCGTACACCATTTGCTGACCGTAGTAGGGGCAACGCCCAACTCTTCTGCAAGCCATTTGTTGGTTTTCATCTTATCAGCAAGAACCGCCTTGATGCGATTGACATTGCTATTGCCTTCCTTTTCTTTTGCCATATATACATTATTAATATATAGAAATATGGCACAAAGTTAATAAAATTATATGAATCCCTACACGAATTTTATGTTTTTTAGCATAAATGATATATAAAAATAGTGTTTTGTTCACTTTTTGACACCCCTAATGATAGTTTTTTACTGCCTAAGTACAAGAAATTCGTAAAATTACAGCAAAGACTGATGGTAAAATGAAGTGTAAGTTTTAACTCGGATAACGATGGTACAACTGCTAACAAAACATTTCAAAATATGGATAACACACGTGAATTTTACTGGATTTGGAAAGATTTCTCGCTAAACGTTTGTCACGGCTTTTTCATTTAATCTTTGAATTGGGCGTACCATTCCCCTACCCATGCCAGTGCGGCATGGGCGGGAATACCGTTATTGGTAATCAATACGTTACGAATATATCAAATCTGAATTTTTCTCATTTTTGAGCCAGAAAATGCAACACGTTAGTGAAGCTTACCGCTAGCTCCCTTATTATCTGCGCCGTCCTCTTTTGCTTATCTGATATTTTTTTCCTTCTGTTCTTCCAAACGGCAATCAGTGCCAACACCATTTTTTGAATTGTGTCCAGGTTCCTAGCCACTCGTTCAGCCTTACGCTTTATACTGTCCTGCCGGAGGTTGCGGTCAAGATCCCAGTGCATGCTTTCAATAGCCCAATGCTGTTTGGTTATCTGACTAAGCCGCTCTGCACTGCTATCCAGGCTTGAAATGTACAGTCGCTGTTCAGATGTACTCCTGCCATCAGAGTTTTTCTCCGTAGATGTGAGTATTTCTATGTATCGGAAATCAAGAAAAGGAAAGAGTTATCTCTTATTCCCGTTTCAGACTGGCTTTATCACAATCAACCAATATCAAAGACCAACAATAAATATATCCAAACAATGATATACTTTTTAAACTCTATTATTTGTTTCTTATTTATCTGTTATAGCCACCTTGATAACACCATCCAACTTATTTTCAAACATACGGTAAGCTGTCTCAATTTCGCTCAATGGAAACCTATGTGTAATAAGAGGAATCGTATTTATTTTGCCTTTCTCTATTAGACTAAGAATCTCGGCACAATCACAACCATCCACTCCACCTGTTTTAAATATCAAATTTTTACCATACATATCAGGTAAAGGGAGAAGTTGGGGGTTGTCATAAAGAGCCACAATTGTGACAACAGCATTAGGACGAGCACATTCCCATGCTATGCGAAAAGTTTCCTCACTACCAGCTACTTCCAATACAACATCCGCTCCCCTATGGTTACTATTATTCAATACAACATCTTTGCATTTTTCCGGTTCTACGACCAGTACATCAGGATAATGTTCACGAACAAATCGAATTCTTTCAGGCGACTTTTCACAAATGATGATACAAGATGGTTTCTTCAACATCACACACAACAAAGTACAAATTCCTGTAGGACCGGCACCGATAATGAGAACCGTATCATCCTCGGAAATCTCCGAAATACGAGCTGCCCAAAATCCTGTTGCAAGCACATCGCCTACAAATAAAGCCTGTTCATCACTGACTATATCAGGAATACGATTTAATCCCTGGTCCGCATATGGAACTCTGACATATTCCGCCTGACCACCGTCAATACGGCATCCTAATGCCCAACCACCATTTGGATCAGTACAATTATTAACGTAACCTCTTTTACAAAAAAAGCATTCTCCACAAAAAGTTTCCACATTTACTGTCACCCTATCTCCAGGTCTTACTAAAGTGACATCTGATCCTACTTCTTCCACAACACCTACCATCTCATGTCCAACCGTTATCCCGGGAACCGCACGTGGTACACTGCCATGCTTAATATGAAGGTCACTAGTACAGATACTACTAAGCGTTACACGCACAATTGCATCCCGCGAGTTCTGTATCTCTGGTTTTACTTTTTCCTGTAGTTCAAATTTTCCATGTTCAACGTATGTATATGCAAGCATAATATCTTCCTTGTTTATTAAACCAATATGTTATACAATTACAAACGTACACAAAATTTTCCATTCCTATGTATATTTATATTAGATACAATGATCTTTGATATCACTCTCCTGATATTACAACCAGACCATTAGCAACTCTGCGAAAAATCATCCCATTGCATGTACAAAAAGAAATTATTCAGAATAACAAGACCATCATACTATAAATTGACTGTAAGAACATACCTATTTATTCTATATTTCAACATAGAACCTCTCCAAATACCCAAACCAACCATATAGCTAAAAATTGGTCAAAGTTTCCTTTACATTGATAAAAGAGTAGCGTGTTTATCAGCCCACTATTGTATATTCTCCTCTTTTCTGTATATTGCGCCCGCATTTTCTTTTATACGATAAGCTTTATTAAAAAAATCAATAAACCGATAAAACCAATGCAGACAATCAATGCCGTAATCACAGGAGTCGGAGGGTATGTACCCGATTACATCTTAACCAACGATGAAATCTCTAAAATGGTAGATACCACTGACGAATGGATCATGGGACGCATTGGCATAAAAGAAAGACATATTCTGAAAGACAAAGGAGTTGGCACTTCATACATAGCACGTAAAGCAGTAAAACAGTTACTTCAACGTACTCAAACTCGTCCGGATGATATTGATTTAATCATTGTAGCTACAACCACTCCCGACTATCGTTTACCCTCAACAGCTTCTATTTTATGCGACAAATTAGAATTGAGACATGCTTTTGCCTTTGATATGCAAGCTGTTTGTAGCGGATTCCTTTATGCTTTAGAAACTGGAGCAAATTTCATACGCTCAGGAAAATATAAGAAAGTGATTGTAGTAGGAGCTGATAAAATGTCAACAATTATAGACTATACAGATCGAGCAACTTGTCCAATTTTCGCTGATGGAGGTGCTGCTTTCATGCTTGAACCTACTACTAAAAACTTAGGTATCATGGATTCTGTTCTGAGGACAGATGGAAAAGGTCTACCTTTTTTACATATAAAAGCGGGAGGATCCGTATGTGAGTCGTCGCATTATACACTGGATAACCGTATGCACTATATCTATCAGGAAGGACGTACAGTTTTCAAGTATGCCGTTGCTAATATGTCTGATGCCTGTGAAGCAATCATTGAAAGAAATCATCTGAGTAAAGACGATATCAATTGGGTAATTCCTCATCAAGCAAACCAGCGGATTATCAGTGCTGTCACCCAACGCCTGGAAGTTCCATCTGAAAAAGTCATGGTTAATATCGAACGTTTCGGCAACACAAGTGCCGGAACACTTCCTCTCTGTATCTGGGATTTTGAAAACAGGCTCAAAAAAGGTGATAATCTGATTTTCACAGCCTTCGGAGCAGGCTTTGCTTGGGGAGCTATTTATGTAAAATGGGGATATGATGGACAGGAGAACGAAAAGTAGTTCCTGAAAAGACGTGAAGCAACCCACAATAATCACTCCTCTCTGTACCGTTTCAAATGTTTTCTCACCTGCCAAAAGCGGACAAATCCAAAGAAAAATAATACAATACCTGATATAATACATACCCACGCAAGACCACCCAAACGTGAGATACTTTGAATTTGAAGTATTCCAATTCCTGCGGTAAGGAGATAAAAAGAAGTACGGATATATGCAAACAAAGTCCTTTCATTGGCAAGCCTAGTCCTCTCGACTGCTAAATGATCACGAAGTATCAACTCCTTGTCATTCATAAATTTATCAGTTGTTTTTGACATAGTGTTATATTACTATACATGTTTTTCTATTATTAGAAACAACTAAATTATACAAAATGTTTTTCTAATTTAACTACATTCCAAAATCTCACTACTCTTCTTAAATAATGAAACTAAATTTCCTTATTTCTGCTTTAAACGAAAATCGGTCAATGCCAACTTATCATACAATATATAAGCTTCCATAATAAGTGTACATTTGGCCCCAATAATAGTATTTTTAACCGCTTCTTATATACCCTTCCTGTTCATAGCCACGTTTATAAGGATGAATCATTTCAATAATCGATTCTAAACGTTTGTCAGCAACAGTCATATTTTTATAGCGGTCATATTGAGATACACCAGCCAAATCAAAATCTCCAAAATGGATATAGTGTTAGGTATCATCTGTAACCATGAACGCAAATCATTCGATTGGGAATAACGGATTTTCCCCCACTTGATTTTATCTCATACCATTATTCCAATTTACCATCAACATCATAACGTTGTGCAAGGTAAATATGCAATCCTTGTGGATCTCTCAATCGATAACTTCTTCCATAGCCACTAAACTACCAATATATCTTCATCCAATAGCTCTTTTACTACATCAACCTGAAATTTACTGGAAGCAATTCTTTCTCCTTCCAACAGCTGCATCATTCTTCGGACAAACGCCAAAGAGATTTCTTCTTTCATTTATTCTTATTTTTGATTATATAATAATAGCAGAATGAACTGTGTGTTCGACCGCTTATCTTTACTCAATAAATTAGGTATAACGATAATCTTACACATTATAAATCGTGGGAGAACTGTTTACTAACAAAATATTGCGACAATTCGCAAAATCCAGAATTCCCTTCACATTATTAGCAGGTATCCGAAAAGGGTACCTTCAACACTCATTGTTTTAAATGATATCTTAAGCTATTATTAAACTCTCTATCAAAGCAACTTATCTTATTTCTCAGCCCACTCCAAAATAGTCGGACTTTTCACGTTCACCCCAAACAAATGTGCTTTTGCCAAAATATTACGTGCCAATTGAGCCTTATACTCTTCAGGAGCATACCTAAAATAGGCCTCAGCAGCACGTACATGAGCTGCATCAGGAATGGGAAACTCTCTGAGTTCCGGTATTCCAAACTCAGAAGTATCAAGTTCTTTACGTTCACTTGTTGTCAATCGGTCAGATGACATCTTTGATAATTCGTCCATAATCAATAGGTCTATATATTATTATGGAGTTATAACAAAAAAGAAACATTATGGTTAAATAAGTAGAGAAAATTAAAGAAAATAAATAATATTCAAAACACATGCTATTCTTCAGATGAAAACAATTACCATTGAACAGCCTCAGCATTCCGGTTTGTTACGTTCGGAGTATATGTAACAGATTAAAGTAACTGTGTAATAGTGATGGCATATTTAATGCGTTGATTAGGTTGCCAGGCATTTCCACTCAAAGTAACGTTTTTAGTTGTACCCAAAGTTACTAAGCCGAGTAACGTCGTATAGTCATAAGTAATACGAATCACTATGCCTGATACACTTTGGGGAATCAGCAAAAGTCGATTTGGAAACTCATATGCAGGATCTGAAGGAGCAAGTAAAGTTCCCGTCGCGTTATCATAAACATTAAAGATAGAGTTGCTGCCTTCTGTTTTGGTCCAGGTAGGCGTTGGTAAAGCCTTAAAACTTCCTCCATTACAAACATTCAGCACATCAATTTTCTTGATTCTACATGAAGCAAGACCTAATACGGCTTGTATCTTAATAGTAAAATACAACTGAGTGAGTGCATGTTTAAATGTCAGTGCAACAGAACCACTTGTTAAGTCATTAGCAGATTCGGCGTACATCAAATCGACAGGAGTTGTACCCTGCCGGAAGCTAGGAAACTGAATGCCATTGGTTGAATCATAACTCGGAGTTACCGCACCATAAGGACTGGTAGCTATAAATTTCAATGCTCCTTGAGGCGGCCAATAATAAGTCCCCCCCGTACTTTTCCAAGCACTGCCAGTAGTAACATAACTTATTTGCATATTATCCAAGTACTTTCCCGCATTTGCAAAATTATATGAACCTCCTGATGGTTTGTAATAGGCAGTGACATTAAAAGTCTCTGTAGTAGGATAAGTCGTACCACTAATGATGGCCCGCGTATTTTGTTCTATCAAGGGTGTAAAAATGATAGGAGTCTGCCGCTGTTCTTCCTCAAAATCAGACTTGGAACAACTTATTATTATAAGGGCTGCTGTTATAGCAGCCCCTAAAAACTTCTTTTTCATAATCGTCTAAGTTATCCATTCGATTACACATTATTTAAATCACCTGCCTAATGCCAAATACTCATTATTTTCATTTAGTTCGCTGTCACAGGTGTATTAGTATCAGCTGCCCAGTCAGTAACTGTAGGTGTATAAGTAATCTCGGTCAAACCGCTACGTGAAATGGTTATTGCATATTTTACACGTTGATTGGGAGCCCAAGTTCCGGTTAATGTCACATCTTTTACTTGATCCGCTTCTACCACTGCAGTACCTATCTTTAAATCGAACTTAAGATGAATTTTAACTCCAGCGGCGCTCTGTGGTATAACAGCCAATCGGTTTGTAAATTCATAAGGAGTACTTGTAGCAGCATTAACAGCAATACCCGTCACATCAGAATAAACAGAGAAAACTGGATCTGTAGTACCCGATGTTGTCCACGTAGGTGAACTCAACGTTTTAAAACTACCCGTATTGTATAAAGTAGTAAGAGACAACTCTTTTATCTGGAAAGTAAATCCTTTCTGCACCGTTGCTATAGTAAAATAAAGCTGTGTCAGTGCATGTTTGAAAGCCAATGCAACGGGTCCGCTTGTCAAGTCTACAGCCGACTCAGCATACATTAAATCTATTGGAGTTGAAAGATTCTGACTAAAACCTGTAAACTGTGATCCATTGGTTGCATCATAGGCATAAGTCGCCGAGCCGTAAGGGCTGTAGGCGGCAAACCTAAGACTACCTGTAGGAGGCCAATAATATGGATCTGATGAATTTTTCCAAGTACCGCTTACATTACTAATCTGTAAATTATCAAAATACTTTCCATTAGCGGTATAATCATACGAACCTGTAGTTGTCTTATAAAAAGCAGTGACACCGAAAATCTCCGTAGTAGGATATACAGTTCCATTGATTATAGCACGGTTAGACTTACCAACCGAAGTATCAAATGAGATTGGATTCTTACTTAACTCATCAAGAGAATCCGTTTCCGTGCAACTGATGGTTGCGAAGGCCGCAATAGCAGTCCAAAATAAAATCTTTTTCATAATTTCTGGAGTTTAGTTTTCTTTATATTAATTCATACATCAAGCAGGAACAGGAATTTCAATATCCTCCCAATCAACTACCCCAGGATTAAAATCACTCCCTTGTCCACCGCCCCCATTGTCTTTGATAACAATCTTTTGTTTAATGACAAACTCCCCACCACGCGTTAAACTCTTAATAGGAGTGGTAAGATCATCTAATTCCACAACTTTGGTTTCACCATTAGTTAAAGCTATTGATACATGATGTTTTACATCTTTCCGCTGATGAGGACCAAATGAGCGAAACTCTCCATATAAATACCCTTCATTCTTTTCTGGATTCACCTCTGTTTTCTTCAATACCACTTTCATGGTTCCTTCTTCACCTTCCCGATGGTGTCCATCATTCAAAAAAGCAGATGTGTACATCCCCGTTACGGTTGCCGTTGCCGACTGCAAATATTGTATCCCTTCCACTACAATCTTAAACCGATAGGTGAACACTCGCGGACAAAGAGTGACAGACAGCTTTTCGGAAGCCTCTTCTGGATTATAATTTTCAACGTACGAACTAAACAAGGGGTCTGGTTCATCCACGTAGATTATCCCATTTTCAATCTGTTGACGTACATAAGATTCCGCAGTTTCGGGATGCTCCATACCCCGGTAGTAATTGGCATCCAATTCAAAGAAATCCGATGTATAGATTAACAGAGAGTAAGAGTCGCAAGGCAAACTAATCTTACCGTTTTCACCTGGCAAAGTTTCTGAAAACGAAGACTTTCCGGACAAAGGATAAAAAACCAGACTTGCTGTACGCATGTTCAGGTCCTCAAATGCAGCCAGCGCATCGGGGAGTAAGTCAGCGATTACAACATCAACAGTTTCTTTCTTCTCACACTCATTACAAGGCTCATTATCTCGGATGCAACTTACAACACAAAGCTGGAAGATGACAGCCAATATTATTGTTATCCTGTTTCTCCATCCCATATTGCAACTGTATCTGTCGTGAGAACAAAAGGTCTCTAAAATAGTTTCATAATTTATCCATTTTCTTTTGAAACAACGATTATCAGGCATTTATCTTATTATAATAACGTATTAAAATATATATAGGCTAAGATTTCTCACTATTACCATGTTACTCAAACTTTTTTCAACAAAGATCCCCCATAATATTTCTCTTTCTTAATTTAAACTCCTACCTTTGTAAAAAATAGTATTTCACATAAAATGAAACAAGAAACTAACCAATCAGCTCCTTATAGCTTTGCCCGTTGTTTCAACGTCCAATGTTTACAAGCTTCCAAATGTCTGCGTTATTTAATTACAGAAAATGACACACCCAACACTCCCTTTATCACTGCCGTAAGTCCAGTCTGTTATCCGGAAAACACCAACAAATGCCCATACTTTCACACTGCCGAAAGAGTCCAAGTGGCTTGGGGAATCAAGCGATTACTGGAAAGACTGCCTTACGAAGATGCAGTCAGTATCCGTAAACACCTAATCTGGTACTTTGGCAAAACAAACTACTACCGGTTCTACCGGGAAGAACGTTACCTGTTGCCTAAAGATCAAAAGTACATCCAACAGGTATTCCATAACAAAGGAATTGCTGATAAGCCAACTTTTGATCGCTACACAGAAGAATATATTTGGTAAATTTCCATCACCCGTCACATGAGAGAAGATAACTAATTAAGAATAAGCCAATAAGCCGGTGACGAATAAGCGTGATGGCACTGTGACGGTAATTTTTCCGTCACAGTGCCATCATATTAGTCAATAAACTTAACTACATGATATACAACACCTTTTCGTGTATGTTTGGCAGGAATCTCTTGTTTCCTCAATATCCTTCCGAACACATTCACTCTCTTAACTGACATCGAAATTCCACTATTTCTCTGAATATGCTCCATTATTTCTGCCGGGGCCAGCCACTCTCCTTCTTCTTTTGGTTCTGCTGCACGAAAATAACGGAAAAAAAGTTGTTCTTCGGGAGGAACCTGCTCAAACTCGCGGTTATTTTCAATCATAATCTTCTCATCTGCCTGATCGAACCAATAGCGCTCTCCATGCTCCAACTCGTACATAGCCTGGGCATACAGTTGTTCATAATCAATCGGACGATTGGTATCAATCACTCCCGTCACTTCCACACAAATAAATCTGCGACTCCCCGAAGGATCGGTCAAGAGATCTTTCTGATTACTGGTAGCAATAAATGAAGCATAACGGCGCATTTCATGAACTGCGGTTGCATAAGGCTTACGCACATTCACCACTGGCTTTTGCAAAATATGCTTCAGAAAACCTTGTTGCGTAGTACTTACCTGATCAAACTCGTCAATATTAATCAATGCAAACCGGTTCAGGTAAAGTTCAGCGTCCTTCTTACGTGAAAAGTCGATACTATCCGTATAATAAGAACGTTCCGAAGGCGGCATGATACTACGGCAAAAGGTAGATTTACGTGTTCCCTGTGCACCCACCAGTAAAGGTGAAACACTATTAGCATATTTCTTATCCATTCCACGCCAATGCGCTACCATATTTAAAAACCACCGATGAAACAAGTCCGCCCAATATGGATTTGCACAAGGAACAGTATTAGCTAAAACGCGAATACGATCTACCCCATCCCACTTCGGAAGCCTATATAAAAAATCCTCCAACGGATTAAATACCGGTATACGATTGGAATAAATATAACGACTAATATCTCTGTCCCACAATGGAATACCCTCCATCTGTGCATCCAAAGCAATGCTATTCAAGGCACTTTTACTGACAGGATTAAAGCGGAAATGAAAAGAATGCCTCTCACGGTATTCCACCTCCCCGATTTGTGTGTTAAAGCGGAACTCATAACGGCGTTTCATAAATTCTTCGGTCTGCAATGCCAGCCTTTGTTCTTTACTCAAACTGACTTTCTTGCCGAAACCTCTGGATTCCGTATATATATTATTTATTATCTTCCGGATAAGCACTTCCTCCCTGCGTTTATAAAAATGAAAAACAGCACGTTTCACCACTTCTTCTTCCGGAATCCCCGAAGAGAAACAGTTTCTTGCCAGTTGAATAGTCAATGGTTGCCAATCGTCAGCATTCAGTTCACAGTCCGCTTCCTCCAGATCAGTATATGCTTTTCCCAATGCAGCTTCAAATAGCATCGAAAATGCATCTTCCGAATCAAAACCAGGTATGGCCCGAGCCAATGGAGATTTTTCGGATTGTACTGCTTCACGATAAGTAAGTTCGTCTGGCATCGCCATGGGTTGAGATAAATAGAATTGTACGGAGTTGGGACGAACCATTATATCCGGATCATAAGACAAACGTGAATACTGTTCCAAAGTAGGTTCTTTAGGCAAAATATCAAATGGCAACTGAGGTTGATAGCATTTCACAGCCAACCGATAGGCATGAGCATGGAATATTTCCGCTTCTTCCCGCGTCTTTGGCAGTGAATTGTCCGGACGGGTGAAGGTAGTCCATATCTTAACGGTTTTTCCACTCGATCCCATAAAAGCACAACGAGTCTGAGGTTGTTCACTTGCCTTTTGTTTCACTAATGCTACTTCGGCTTTGTTGGATAACGGTCCGACAGTCAGTTCTACAACACCGTTGTAAGCTTTCATTTGTCTCACGCCACCCACTTTCCTGAACTCAGCAGCAGGAATGATCTTAGGAAGTTTGTCAGCACAATCACAACGATCACCAGGTAATGCATATCTTAGATATTCTCGAAAAGTAGAAACAGGACGGGATTTTATTTCGGTTTGTACTTTATTTACCAGCGTTTCGAAGTCCACCGCGCTAAGTGTGGTAATGTCTCCGTTGTTACGAAGTTGAGTTATTTTCATTGATTTCAAAATAAATTAGTTGTTTTTGCAGCGTCTTTGGACGTTGAACCTGCTAAAGTAGCTATAACTTTTCAATTTGGCAAGATAATCATAGAAATAATGTAACAACTTATCCATCTTATATTAATAAGAAAAAAAACGACCTATTATTCAATTAGTTTCATAGTAGTAAACTATTGGTTTCATCGGATGAAACTAAAAGTTTCAAGCATTTGAAACTATTGGTTTTGCTATATGAAACTAAAGGTTTCACCTGCTTGAAACTATTGGTTTCAGCATATGGAACTAAAAGTTTCACCGTATATAAAACCCATTTCAACTGCATAATAAAATGATTTGAACTGTATATGAAGACATTACGTATATAGTAGAGAGAGTTTTTTTCTATTACCTTATAATAAACAGTAGATAATAGTTGTAAGTTCCAAAACCACTTTAGTTTATATCCATATAATTTCATTAACTGCAAATAAGCAAACCCTGCAAGTATGGGCATCTATGACTTAAACACACACTTAAGAACAAATTCATTTACCCAAAAACGTAGAAATTTATATAGAAAAACAAGAAAAAAGTTCATATTATTTGTTTAATAAAAATATAGTATTACCTTTGCAATTGAAAGTTAAAGTGAATTGAGATTTGGAAATGATGCGGCACCCCCCAATAGACTATGTATGCAGATAAAAAAAAATCTCATCTTTCTATTGCATCAATCCTATTATATATAAATCAATAGATGATTTATCATATAATAAATTTGATACCGCCTATAAACTATTATATAATTTAGTAGATTATTTCAATAGTGCATCTTATCCTCTTATCAATGATATCCTAATGGAACGTATTTGATACGTCCCGGAAAAGTTAGCTTATGATTATAATGACGACGCCAGAGTAATTGTATTTAATTTTGGTTTTGCACTAATGAGTTTAAATAAAGTTGTTTCGATTATAGTATCAATTAATTAGTAAAGTCGATCAACTTACTAGCAATTGAATTGGAAAGAATTCATATAATTAAAAGTATGAATGAATCAAATAAATTGAAGTCATTTTAAATAAGTAGATAATAGCAAAAAGTCTTCTTCAAGCAATTGTATTGGAGAATGTAATTACAAATAAGACTTAGAATACTTTCCCGTTTCTCTCCCCCAGAGAGGATGCCTTCCCCTCGGGCATCCTCTTTTTTTATAAATCACTGTGACGGCACCATTCTTCACCACACTGCCATCACAGTTTGCCATCACGTCATTATTCACTGATATACAACATATCACATTAAGTTCTGTGACGCGTGACGGATATTTTTCACTTTTCAACATACAAGAGAAGCTGTTTTTTATATCTGATGCCCTGATTATTCCCATATATTGTTATGTATATCAAGTTTTTTTATATCTTTGCCCTCCGATAAGCTGCATCCGGAAAATCAACAAAGTATCCCTATCATGAATGCATGCTTCGTATAAAAAGACAAAACTGAAATCATCTTACTATTACTAACAAGAATACTCAAACTAAAATGAAACGCATTGTTTTTTTGGATTATGTACGCGTATTTGCATGCTTTCTCGTCATGCTTGTCCACGCTAGTGAAAACTTTTACGGTGCTCCCGGCTCCACAGACATGGCAGGTCCGCAATCTTTTTTAGCCAGTGAGGCAGATCGGTTGTGGGTATCTTTGTATGACGGTTTTTCCCGCATGTCAGTACCATTGTTTATAATTGTTTCCGCCTTTCTTCTTGCTCCCATGAAGGAGGGACAGACTACATGGCAATTCTATGGTAAACGCTGCCTCCGTATTCTGCCACCGTTTTTCATATTCATGATATTATACAGTACCCTACCATTATTATGGGGACAAATAGATGGAGCAACATCAATACAGGATTTATCACGATTATTACTGAACTTCCCGTCACAAGCCGGACATTTTTGGTTCATGTATCCGTTGATCAGCATTTATCTGTTCATACCTATTATATCACCATGGCTAAAAAAAGCTACGGCAAAAGAAGAGCGTTTCTTCATAGGGTTATTCCTGTTATCAACATGTATGCCGTATCTCAACCGTTGGTGCGGTGAATTGTGGGGACAATGTTTTTGGAATGAATATCACATGTTGTGGTACTTCTCTGGTTACTTGGGATACCTTGTACTGGCACATTACATACATGTACACCTTACATGGAACCGTTCCAAACGTCTCACTATAGGAGCCATTTTAATGGTTGTCGGTGCTGCATGGACCATCTACTCATTCTATGTTCAGGCTATACCTGGAATAACTCATTCCACGCCTATAATAGAAATTGGATGGGCTTTCTGCACAATCAATTGTGTACTTCTCACTGCAGGAACATTCCTTATGTTCACATGTATAAACGCTTCGAAGTCTCCACGAATCATAACAGAATTATCAAAACTCAGCTATGGTATGTACCTTATGCACATATTCTGGCTCGGATTTTGGGTAACAGTATTCAAAGGCACACTGGCATTACCAACTGTTGCTGCCATTCCATGTATTGCAGTGAGTACATTCATTAGCTGTTACGTAACTGCAAAAATTATCTCATTCATACCAGGCAGCAAATGGATAATAGGATAATTATCTAAATTAACAAATATCATAGCTGTGTCAAGCAATCTGCGTTTTGCATTGCTTGACACAGTTTTTTTATATAGCCCCATTTGATGGAAAGTAGATACAATTCATTACTTTAGTCCGTTGTTTTTTCTTATCCGAATTCGTTTGTTCTTTGAGAAATCTCTATATTTGTGCCAATATAAATGATCATTCACCCTTTATACCTAAACCCAAATGCAAACTTCGGTATTTATCCTTATCCTATCAGTTATAATTCCATCTCTTCATGCACAAAATTTCAATCTTGAAACTCAACTTAAGCAAGCCATTGAAGGGAAAAAGGCGGAAACAGGAATTGCTGTTATTATTGACGGAAAAGACACTATAACGATTAACAACCAGGCACATTACCCGTTGATGAGTGTATTCAAGTTCCATCAAGCATTGGCATTGGCTGATTACATGAATAAAAAAGGGTTATCATTAGAGACTCAGATACCTATCACGAAATCAGATCTGAAACCGAATACCTATAGCCCATTACGTGATAAATATCCACAGGGAGGAATTGAGTATTGCCGACTTATTAAGATATACACTACAACAGAGTGATAACAATGCTTGTGATATTCTTTTCCACTATCAGGGAAAAGGGCCCAAAGCTGTTAATGATTATATTCACTCGTTGGGAATCCGAGATTGTGCCATCGTTGCTACAGAAAACGATATGCATCAGGATTTAGATCTGTGTTATCAAAATTGGAGTACTCCCCTTGCTGCTGCTGAGTTATTAGAGATATTCCGTAAGAAAGAATTGTTTGCCAATAAATATAAGGAATTTATTTATCAGACTTTAGTAGAATGCCAGACAGGACAAGATCGCCTGGTTTCACCTTTAGCGAATAAAGGGATAACGATAGGACATAAGACAGGAACAGGAGACCGTAATGCCAAAGGACAACAAATAGGCTGCAATGACATCGGATTTGTGACATTACCTAACGGACGATCTTACAGTATTGCGGTTTTCGTGAAAGATTCGGAGGAGAATAGTCAAACAAATAGTAAAATTATTGCAGAAGTTTCACGTATTGTTTATGAATACGTAAAGTAAAATAATAACCTAAAAAACAGAAGTTCAGAGATATGAAAACAGAAATGATAGTATCACCCACTCTCCATACAGAACGTTTGTTGCTACGCCCTTTCTTCGAAAGTGATGCAGAGCAGTTTTTTATCTCTTGCCAGAATCCCAATTTAGGAAACAATGCAGGATGGAAGCCGCATGAAACTTTTGAAGAGTCTTTTACTATTCTTCAAACTGTTTTCATCGGACAAGAAAATATTTGGGCAATCACGCTGAAAGACACACAACAATTGATCGGTTCCATCGGGATTGTCCCCGATCCGAAACGAGAAAATCCACAAACCCGCATGTTGGGTTATTGGATTGACGAATCGCACTGGGGACATGGATATGCAACTGAGGCCACGCAAGCAGTACTTCAATATGGCTTTGAAGAACTAAAACTCCAACTCATATCTGCCAATTGTTATCCACACAATGAACGTTCACAAAATGTTCTTAAAAAGAACGAGTTCATTTATGAAGGAATACTTCATAAAGCAGAACTGAGTCATGACGGACAGGTATATGACCATCTGTGTTACTATTTACTCGCTCGATGAGAGGGTATGCTTATAAATCTGTCCGCCTTTCATAATCAAAAGTATATTCTTTTCCGGATTTTCCAAAAGGGTGACGTCTTCCAAAGCGTTACCCTCTACCAGAATCAGATCAGCCAAAGCCCCTTCTTCAATTACTCCCAACTTACCCGGATAGGGATTTCGTGAACCGGAGAGCGCAAGTAACTCGGCATTATCATGAGTAACCATTTTTAATATTTCAAAGTTGCTGAACCACTTTTGTAATTTGCCAATTCCTTTATTCTCATTAACTGTATTAGCCGGATTAAACAATAAATCGGTTCCCCATGCCAGATTTACCTTGTATTTCTTTGCCAACTGATAAGTACTATCCGTACCATGAACCACCATCTCATGCTTAGCTTGTTGTTCTTTTGTCGGATATTGATTATCTTCCAAAGTAAATGGCTGCATACTTAACCACACGTTTTTTTCTGCAATCAGTGCCATCGTTGGTTCATCAATCAAATGACCATGTTCAATACTTTTCACTCCCGCATGAATGGCACGGGAAATTGCTCTCGGCACATATACATGAACCATCACGTAAGTACCGACATCTTCCGCAGCTTTTACCGCTGCATTAATCTCTTCTTCAAAATATTGAGTATCTTCCAAACGATCATAAAGTGAAGCAACTCCCCCACCCGTCATCAACTTTATCTGACTGGCTCCCAAACGAAGATTGTTACGGGCAGCCACAGTGACAGCATCTACCCCATCCGCAATGATCGCAGCTCCGATTTCTTCGGTATGTGTCAGTCCACAACAATCAAACGGACGAGGTTCTTCATAAACTGCCCGAAAGTCACCATGCCCACCGGTCTGTGAGATGATGGAGCCACTCGGATAAATCCTAGGTCCGGACAATATCCCTTCGTCAATCGCACGCTTCAATCCGAAAACCGGCCCGCCTGCATCTCGAATGGTAGTAAATCCCCGTAACAATGTCTTTCCGGCTTCATGCCCCGCTTTAAACTGAGTATAAGCATCATCCGCTGTCAGTAAATCCATCATAGTATTGCATGACATATACGAGTGCCAATGAGCGTCAATCAATCCCGGCATGAGAAACTTACCTTTTCCATCTATCACCATTGCCCCTTCAGCAGATATCGGTAACTCAGAGATCTTCTGAATATGTCCTTCTTCCACTAAAACATTCCCTTTGATAACCTTCTCATTGATTCCGTCGAAGATTAATACTCCATTAATTAATACAGACTGATTCATAACTACTTTAATTTGATTTCAGGCAATTAAAACCTATCTATCCGCATTTTGTTCGTACCTTTAAGGATGATTGACAGATTCTGACATCGAATATCTCCATAAAAAAACTATCTTTGCATGAATAAATAATAAAGACTTGATACAATCACATGATTTCCCAACCCACTCCGCAAGATTATAATGAGCTGACTCTGTTATGGGAAGCTTCAGTCCGTAGTACGCATCATTTCTTGACGGAAGAGAACATTCAGTATTATAAACCATTGGTACGGGAACAATATCTGCCGGCTGTAGATTTGTACATCATACGTCGTGAAGATAACCGAATCGTTGCTTTCATGGGATTAAGCGATGAATTAATTGAAATGCTGTTTGTTCATCCTGATGCACAAGGAAAAGGATATGGCAAACAATTGATTGACTTTGCCGTAAATAAAAAACAGAAAACTAAGGTCGATGTAAATGAACAGAATGAAAAAGCGTTGCAATTTTATTTGAAAAGAGGATTTGATGTAATAGGACGTGATGCAACGGACCCTTCCGGCAAACCTTTTCCCATTTTACACATGGAAATAACAGCCCCTTTCGTCAATCAGTTATCCAAACGTTTCCATATCGAGGATATTCACTCTCTCATATATCAAATAAAATACAACAGTTCACGTAAAGAAGAGCTTTACCAACTGATCTTTGACAAAGACAATTATACCTCCTATCAGGCTCTTTGGACATGTAGTCATTTTCCTCCTTCGGAAAGAAAATGGTTGGAAAACAAACAGGAAGAGCTTATCGATGAAGTTCTCCATTGTCCCCATTCCGGAAAAAGACGGATTCTTTTGCAATTATTGGAAAAACAGTCTTTTAAAGATATCACTAGAGTAGATTTTCTGGACTTCTGCCTGAACCACATGTTTTCTAAACAAGAACCACCAGGTATACAAAGTCTTTGTATCAAACTGGCTTACAAGCTTTGCCAACCGATTCCGGAATTATTGCAAGAATTTTGGATGATGATAGAAATGGCTAAAGAAGAACAAGGATCAGCAGCTGTGAAATCGGTGATACGGAATCTATCGAAAAAGAAAAAACAAAAAGAATAAATGGGATAAATGAAGAATATGAGGCAAAGGCATATTGACTAGTGGTTTGCTTAATAACATTATATCAGTTATGGACTACGCAAATGATGCGATTTTGAAATATCAGAATCGCATCATCTATTTAATCCGTAAGAGAAAAGTATGATCAATTAAAGGTAAAGACCTACTTATCAATTGAAATAATACAAGAATACAGCTATTCCCTCCAATGCTTTCTTAGGTTGGTCTTTTATTTCAATAGCAAACTTGATCTCTGCTTTTGCCACACCACGCAAGTTTGTCAATGAATGCAACGTAGTTACCAAACGCACGCTCTGACCTGACAACACAGCCTGACCAAATTTCATTTTGTCCATACCGTAATTGATCATCATTTTCAAATTATTCACCTGAATGATCTGGTTCCACAAATAAGGAAGCATAGACAAAGTTAAATAACCATGAGCGATGGTGCTTTTATAAGGACTTTCTACTTTAGCACGCTCTGTATCCACATGAATCCATTGATGATCCAGAGTTGCATCAGCAAAAAGATTAATACGTTCCTGAGAAAGTTCTACATAATCGGAAACACCGATTTGTTGTCCAACCAATTTTTCAAATTCTTCATACGAGTTGATAATTACTTGAGCCATAGTTTTTATTGTTTTATGCAGATTATACATCAATTATTGACTGCAAAAATAGGAAAAATAAATGATATGGCTCTCAATAAAGAACAAAAGCTATTTTTTACAAAGATGACTCGTTGGATTCGCGAACAGCTTGTTTCAGAGTATCTGATAATATACTGTATCCTCTTCCATTCAAATGTAAATCATCAATAGTCATTTCCGGATTCAATCGTCCATCCGACAATAACTGATCGAATACATCCAGATAAACAATGTCTGTTCCTGCCAGTTTAAGTTGTATTTTCTGATTAAGAATACGTATAAAACGATTCACTGCCGTACTATAATCATCATAATCATTACGAGGAAAAATACAGAACAGGAATGTTTTCAAGGAAGGAATAGCAAGTACAGCTTTCACATATCGTTCCACATAATCATCCATATTTTCCTCATTCAACTGATAAATATCATTTGTACCAAATTGAATAACGACCTGACAATCAGAAGTATCTTTATCAAATGATTCCACATAGAACAATCCTCCACCGGGAGCACCATAATTGAAACACTCCCACTGCGGAAAATAGACATTCAAAGCCCAGAATGCCATATGACTGTTGCCCACAAAAGCAAATTTTGGTTTATTCTCCATACAATTCTTCGATACCTTTTAAACTCTAAAACAAATATAGAACAAATTTCGCAGATTTAGTTTACTTTTGTATCCGTAAAGATAGCTATATACGAACTGATGAAACATTTTTTCAGCCAATCGATTTCTCACATTCCGTTACCGGAGAAATTCACATATCCTTTTCATTATACGCCTCATCCATTATGCGTATTAGCCACAGAAGAGGTAAAAGCATTTATTGAGACACAAGTGGAATGGCAAGAAGAATTATCGTTGGGTAAAATGTTCGGTGTTCTAATTGTGCAGGACAATGAAGAAGTGATAAGTTATCTGGCAGCTTTCTCCGGCAACCTGGCGGGAAAGAATCTACATCCTTTTTTTGTCCCTCCTGTCTACGATCTATTACAACCACAAGGTTTTTTCAAGATAGAAGAAGCACAGATCTCTACTATCAATTCACGAATAAAAGAATTGGAAACTGCCCCCACCTATCTGACTTTAAAACAAAGACTAAAAACAGAAATTGAACAAGCAACCGTTGCATTAACCAAAGCCAAAGCCGAACTAAAAGCAAACAAAGAAGCAAGGGAGCTTCGACGTCGATCCGTAGCTTCTCTTTCTGAAGAAGAACAAACAGCTCTTATCAAAGAAAGCCAGTTTCAGAAAGCCAATTTCAAGAGATTGGAACGGGAATGGAAAAAGTTATTAGAGGAACGAAAGGCAGAAGTTGTAGCATTCGAGACAGCCATAGAAGATTTAAAGATGGAAAGGAAAGAACGTTCCGCTACCTTACAACAGAAACTTTTCGAGCAGTTCCGAATGCTGAATGCGAAAGGGGAAGTAAAAGACCTATGTACTATTTTTAAAGAAACGGTACATAAGATTCCTCCCGGAGGAGCTGGTGAATGCGCATTACCTAAATTATTACAATATGCTTATCTACACCAATTGAAACCTTTAGCAATGGCTGAATTTTGGTGGGGAAACTCACCTAAAACGGAAGTACGGCATCATGGTTATTATTATCCTTCCTGTAAAGGCAAATGTGAGCCCATCTTGAAACATATGCTACAAGGATTGGAAATGGATGAAAATCCTCTTACCACTGACATATGTCCACACATGGATTTAGAAATTGTTTTTGAAGATGAATGGCTGCTGGTAGTCAATAAGCCCTCCGGAATGCTATCTGTACCAGGTAAAATTGAAACAGCAGACTCTGTTTATCAACGTGTGCGAGAGAAATATCCAAATGCAACCGGACCAATGATTGTCCATCGCCTGGATATGGCAACTTCCGGATTATTACTCATTGCTAAAACCAAAGAAGTGCATCAACATTTACAAGCACAATTTGAAAATCATACAATCAAGAAACGATATATTGCTCTACTCGATGAAAGCAAACTTGAAAAACCAATAAAGAAAAATGGAAGGATCGAACTTCCTCTTTGCCTGAATCCATTAGACCGCCCCCGGCAAATGGTCAGCGAAGAATATGGTAAAACTGCAATCACCGATTATCAGGTATTGGAAAGTTCCGGAGAATATATCCGTATCCTCTTTTATCCACAAACCGGACGCACACACCAGTTACGCATACATGCCGCCCATCCGCAAGGTCTGGGGTGTCCTATCGTAGGAGATGAACTTTACGGAATGAAAGCCAACAGACTTTACTTGCATGCCGAATATATTGAGTTCTGCCATCCTGTTTATGGCGAAACAATCTGCCTGCAAAAAGAGGCGGAATTCTAAAAACGTTCTTTGTAATGAACTAAATTCTTTTTGAAATGTATATAAAGACAATTATTAATTTTCAAAAAGAACCTAACTATGAACATCCAGTTTCGACTTACAAAGCATTTTGCCGTATCAGCCTTAGTGATACTACTATTAGGATCATGTTCCAAAAACAATATCTACATTGACGTTACCGTCCCGGATGGAAGTGAAAATAACGGAGGTAACGGCAGTGATAATAATAATGACAACGGAGATCCGACCAAAGATAAAACGTTGGTAACATTCAGTGCTTCTGTGGAAGGCAGAAACATGACACGAGCTATGTCTCCCATGGGTAAAGGTCTACAGAGCTGGTTGTCTGCATACAAATCCAATACCAGAGATACAATCAACGGTGCTCCTGTCGAAGAGGGAGATTATATTACTTCTTCTCCCGGAGTATTGTCAGGAATTCAAGGATATAAAATGTATTTGAGCAACAATATCTACAGTTTCTATGCTGTATCCTGTAACACTAAAAATCCTGCTCCTGTCTTTACAAAAGGAATATCCGAACCCTTATCCAACGGAGTGGATTACCTCTGGTGGAGTGCCTTACATCAGGATGTAACAAGCTCTCAAATAAATATCCCGATTTCTTTTCAACATGCAGCCACACAAGTGGTTATTACGATAGACGGAGGCGAAAATATTACGCTCAATAAAATAATCTCGGCCACTATCACTCCTACAAAACCCGGAGCTATTATGGATCTATCAACTGGAATTATTTCCTCCGAAACAGCTTATGCTCAAGCAGCAGCAATGGGAATCAATAACTTTACCATACAGTATATTATGCTTCCTCTGAAAAGTTCCGACCCTATGACTTTAACTTTGGAACTATTGGTGAACGGAGAAAACACCGTACGTACTTATATCGCTTCCGTCACCCCACCCGATAATAACCTGAAAGGAGGGAATTCTTATTTATTCAGAGCGATCATCAATGAAAATTCTGTTTCATTTGCTAATGTTAGCGTAAAAGAATGGACCGATGTGGACGAAAGTGGTAATCCCATTTATCCAATACAGAATTAAATCGAGGAAGCAAGAAGTTTGAAAGATCTTTATTACACGAAATTGACCCAAAGATTGACAATCTAATTTTACACCTTCTGCAAACAGTGAAATGTCCTCCTAAAGTAAAACGCAAAACTTTAGGAGGACATTTCATTGTCTATATAAAGGACAATTCGTCAAAGCTCTTTCTTTTAAGTCAATCCTTATATCGGTTATTAACTAGATTGAGCAGAATATTCCAGCTCTTTTTCTTTGGAAGAAGATATAGGTGTGAGACAACTTTTCTTTAACCTACGATAAACATAAACAAATGCAGGAATTAAAAATAAATCCGCTGCGATCCATGCGGTCGGATCACCAAAACAAACAGCTATAAAACCGAAAGCCGGCACTGCATAAATACTGACTAATATACGAGCAATCATTTCCGAAACACCGGAAAACATAGCAAGATTCGTATATCCTACTCCTTGAATGGTATAACGGAGAATACAAAGTAATCCGAGTGCAGGGAAGAAACAGCAAGCAATATGAAGGAAGAGTTCCGTATTTTTCAAAATTTCCGTCTCCGAAGGATCTACAAATATCAAAGCAAAATACTTAGATCCTACCATCAACAGTACAAAAGTCAAGGCTGTATAAATTAGCATCATCAGTATACTGGCCTTAATTCCTAACCAAACACGTTCCGGTTTACCGGCTCCGTAATTCTGTCCGCTGTAAGTTGCCATGGCAATACCCAAACTCTCAAATGTACAGATAAAGAACATTTTGATACGCATAGCTGATGTAAATGCCGCTACACAAGCCGTCCCCAACGCATTGTTAGCACTCTGAAGCATTATACTGCCAATTGCAGTAATGGAAAACTGCAATCCCATAGGTACACCTATATAAAGCAATGTCTTAGCCAATTTCGGTTGGAATCGCCGTTCTTTTGGAGAACTCTGTAATATTTCAAACTTCCTGCGCATATAAATATAGCATAGAACCGCCGAAAGTCCCTGCGAGAAGACAGTGGCAATGGCAGCCCCCGCCACTCCCCAATTAAGTACCAGAATGCAGAATAAATCGAGAACGATATTTAATACGGTGGATAAGAGCAGAAACCAGAAAGGCGTTTTACTATCCCCTAATGCACGAATAATACTCGAAAGAAGATTATAGAAGAAAGTTGCCGGAATGCCGATAAAGGTTACAAGCAGATAATCGTAAGCTCCGTCAAAAATAATTTCCGGTGTACGCATTATACGAAGTATATCGGCACAATAGATACTGGTAATAACAGCAATGACCAAAGACATCCCGACAGCCAGTTTCAGACTGACGGCAACATAACTGCGCATTGTACTGTAATCTCGTGCACCAAACTTCTGTGATACGGGAATCCCAAATCCGCCGCAACAACCATTACAAAAGCCCAGAATAAGAAAGACAACCGATGTACTTGCTCCAACAGAAGCTAATGAGTTTATTCCCAGAAACTTTCCAACTATTGCAGCATCCACAAGTGAATATGTTTGTTGCAATAGATTGCCGAGTAATAACGGCAGTGTAAACTTTAAAATTAGAGGTAATGCCGGCCCTGCCGTCATTTCTTTAGAAGTTGCCATACGTCTATGTTCTAAAATCAGGCGCAAAGATACGGAGAATCCAACGAATAAAATTTAGTTTTCTTCGCCTCTTTCATTGACTTAAATCAAAAAAAGAACGGAGCATAGATCTATTAGCTCTTTACCAATCTTTTAGGAGAACCATGCCAGGAGCAACCTAAACAATAGACCTCTGTCAAATCGAAACCTTCCATAGAAGTCCCTTGCTGTTTCGTAACAACCTCTCCATTCTCCATTACATAAACCAGTAATCTTTCTCCCAAATCATTCTTCACATACATAGCAGCAATCTTACACTGCGGACACAATAGCTTTTTCATGCTGCAAAGATACAATAGTTTTCTGTCAGTTTATTATCTTTGCCCCATATTCAGTTATGGAGAAAAGAAAGAAATCGCGCATTGAACAAGAAAAAAGGACGGTTGAGATAATGATACGCCTCTACTGTCGGAAAAAGGAGAAGAATGTCACGCTTTGCCCGGAGTGTGAAGAATTGCTCCGATATGCACACGCCCGTCTTGATCGTTGTCCTTTTGGAGAAACTAAAAGTTCATGTAAACAGTGTACTGTCCATTGCTACAAACCTATTATGCGTGAACGAATGCGACAAGTAATGCGTTTCTCCGGTCCGAGAATGCTTATATATGCTCCTTTGGAAGCCATCCGCCATTTATTAAGATAAAATCAACGGTTCTTCCAGGATCCCGAATAAAAGAGTAATCATCAACTTAATATTTATCAACATGAAACGAGCAATTATCATAGGAGCCACTTCAGGTATCGGACAAGAAGTAGCAAAAATACTTTTATTGGAAGGTTGGAAACTGGGAGTAGCTGGCAGACGTCAATCTGCACTCGAAATCTTTCAGCAGATAGCACCAGATCAGATAGAAATCGAAGAATTAGACATTACCCAAGAAGAAGCAACTGATAAATTGCAAATACTTATCAATAAGTTAGGAGGTATAGACTTATTCCTGCTTAGTTCCGGCATAGGTTATCAAAATATAAATTTAGATAGCAAGATAGAGTTGGACACAGCACGCACCAATGTGGAAGGATTTATCCGGATGGTAGACAGTGCTTTTACTTATTTCAAAGAAAAAGGTGGCGGTCATCTGGCTGTTATCAGTTCTATAGCAGGAACAAAAGGACTGGGAGTGGCTCCCGCCTATTCTGCAACCAAACGTTTTCAAAACACCTATATCGATGCACTCGAACAATTGGCTCACCTGCAAAAATTAAATATTCATTTCACTGATATCCGTCCGGGATTCGTTGCGACAGCTTTATTGAACGACGGAAAACATTATCCAATGCTGATGAAGGCGGATAAAGTAGGATATAGTATTGTTAAGGCTATTAAAAGAAAACAACGGGTAGCGATTATAGACACACGTTATCGGATTCTCGTATTCTTCTGGCAAATGATTCCCCGATGGATATGGAAACGAATGCCGATAAGAACGAATTGATAATTAACAAGGTTAGATAGTTCCTTTTCTAATAAAACTACCTATATTTGTTCCCGAACAATATAAAAAGAAATAAAATGGAACAGAAAATTTGCCAAAGTTGTGGTATGCCAATAGATGACTCTACTTTTGGAAAAGAAGCAGATGGTAGCAATAATGATGAGTATTGCCATTATTGCTATGCAGACGGACATTTTACTATGGATTGCACAATGGACGAAATGATTGAACACAATCTAAAATTCCTCAATGAGTTTAATAAGGATTCAGAAGTAAAATTTACCTTGGATGAGGCACGCGCAAGTATGAAGGAATTCTTTCCGCTACTCAAAAGGTGGCAATCATAAAATCCTGTAAGATTTGTTCCATTTTTCTAGAGTGATACCGGATTAGAAGGACAGATATTAATACTCATCATTACTGTTTTACTTTTCTTAAAATGATCTCAACTCTGAATGACTATGAGATTTGCTTGTCATTACCGAATTGGAGTATTTCATTAAAGTGATAAGAACTCCGGATGACGTTCCAACCATTTCACTGCATAAGAGCAGGTTGCTTTAGGTTTCAATCCAGTTTGCAAAGCAAATTCATAGGTAGCTTTTACCAATGCGGCAGCAATTCCACGCCCTTCAATGGGTGGAGGGACAATTGTATGAATAATATCAAGGCTATCGCCTAACAAACGATATTCAACAAAAGCAGTACGACCGTCTACTTCCGTTTTAAACAATTTCTGTTCCGGTTGATGAATAATTTTGTAATCCATGTTACTATAGTTTTAGAGTTGTTCAATCCACTTCAAACGTGTTGTATCATAACCGCGACGTTCAGCAGCGGTAACCAGTTTCTTCTTCACTTCTTCCGGAAGTTGTGGAGTACGGCTCAATATCCAAAGATATTTATCAGTACTACTTCCAATAAGAGCATAATTATAATTCTCCTCATCCAATTCCAGAATATAATAATCGGAATAAACTCCGGGAAAAAACGAAACCTTCAATTTCCCAGGTTGAGCCAGATCGGGGATAATAGCACGTCCGGTAGCTGTTTTGCAAACATTATACGGAGCTTTCTTTTTACATCCGCGGTTTTCCACTCGAATCGTTCCGTTAGGACGTAATGTATAAGTAGCCGTTACATCAATAAGTCCCCGCTCGAAACGATTATCAAAACGGGCTATTTCATACCAATGTCCCATATAGTGGGAAAGATCCAAATTATTGACAGTATGATGATCTGTTCCTTCCAATAATTTTTCCACTGTCGGCACTGAGAAAGTGAAACCGGCATCAAGTAAGCGTGTAGGATGAACATATTGTCCTGTGGTCAAAAATGAAGCGGCCGCACCATAAAGCAAACGAAAAACTGTACGGGGAACTGTAACTGTCATCCAGGAATGATATGCTTTCGCCATTGCATTCGTAAAAGCCAATTGGGTAATTTGTTGGGGAGCAACTAAATTAAAAGTTCCCTGCAATGATTCGTTATTAATGATGAAAGCTATTGCACGACACAAATCACGAATACTGATCCATGAGAAAGGTTGCGTACCGGGACCTATCACAGTAGCTACTTTCATCATCTTCAGAGATTTCAGCATTTGCTGCATAGCTCCTCCGTCAGGAGAAAGTACAATACCGAAGCGAGTAATCACCGTTCTCGTTGATGCCGGACATCGACGGGCTTCTTTCTCCCAAGCATAACATAAATCTGACAAAAATCCTTCTCCCCGAACTTTACTATATTCATCGAACACAGTTGTATCAGCACCCGGTTCTTCTCCTTCCTTTGAAGGATAATATCCTGTAGCAGAAGCGGAAATAAACAGTTTCGGCTTCGTTTTGATGGTCCCCAAAAGGCGAATAATATGATGAGTTGTATTAATACGACTATCATACAATTCTTTCTTATATTCGGGAGTCCAACGTCGGTTGATAGGAGCACCAGCCAAATTGATAACAACATCACAGTGGGTCAATGTCTGAATCAGACGACCGGACATATCCTCACGAAACATCGATCTCCCGAGCGGAATTATCCGATGCCCCTCCGTTTCAGTCAGAAACTTGGAAAGATGTTTGCCTATATATCCGGTGGCTCCGGTAATTGCTATATTCATATTGATCCATTGTTTTTTTAACTATACTAGAAAACGTATAAAAAGCAAGAAAAGTTCTTTGAAAAAAGTAAAATGAGGTTATCTTTGCAAGAGAACATTTTCGAAATATAAAAAAGAAAAATATGATCGAAGCACCCGAAGCACGTCATCTGTGCGAACAACTAGACAATACTGTTAAAGGAAAACGGATCACCAATGTGTTCGCCCAATTTACGCCTCATAAATTTGCCTGGTTCTCCGGAAGTCCCGAAGAATATGCAGAATGGCTGACAGGAAAGGTCATTAGCCATGCCCGGTCGCAAGGAGGAATGGTGGAAATATCCATAGAGGACCGAATGCTTGTCTTTACGGATGGAGTAAATTTGCGTTATTATGCTCCGGGGGCAAAGTTGCCTGCCAAACATCAACTCCTGATAGGATTTGAGGATGAAAGTTGTCTCATAGCTTCCGTACGTATGTATGGCGGTTTGATGTGTTTCCTGAAAGGAAAATGTAATGTTCCTCTTTTTGAATATTACCTGACAGCCTGCAACAAGCCACAAGTAATGTCAGAAGCATTTAACAAAGAATATTTCCTTAACCTCATCTGCCAAGATAGCGCACAGAAAAAATCCGCCAAGGCTTTTTTAGCAACGGAACAGACTATTCCGGGACTCGGAAATGGAGTATTACAGGATATTTTATATCATGCACGCATTCACCCAAAGAAAAAAATCGGTGAACTGACCGACAAACAGAAGGAAAATTTGTTTTATCAAGTGAAGGAGACAATGAACGACATCTATCAGCAAGGTGGGCGTAGTACAGAAACAGACTTGTTCGGAGAAAATGGCAAGTATGTAGCATGTTTATCCAAAGATACGGCTGGCAAAATGTGTCCCCGCTGTGGAGAAACGATTATAAAAGAAAATTATCTCGGAGGCAGCATCTATTATTGCCGGGGATGTCAGACACTCTCTGATTAATAAATTTAGAATTAAACTTTTAACAACGAAATGAAGAAACAGTATCGAATTAATTATATTCTCTCTCTTATTCTAGTGTTTGGTATCGGCACCATGCTTCCCACGCTGATTGGCAGTAGTATGGTCAGTGAACAACATTCCGCCAAGTCGGAAGTTCCTTATTGTGTCACTCCTCCGACTGTTCCCGATGAAGTCTCTTTTGATGGTGAGACTATTGATCTACGCCGTTATGACCGTCGGGAGCGGATGGATCGTGAAATGATGTCATTTACTTACATGCACTCAACAACAATGTTATTGGTTAAGCGAGCCAACCGGTATTTTCCAATTATCGAACCTTTGCTAAAAGAAAACGGTATCCCCGACGACTTCAAATACCTGATGGTTATTGAAAGTAATCTGAATGAGATCGCCCGTTCTCCGGCTGGTGCAGCCGGATTATGGCAGTTTATGCCTGCCACTGCAAGAGAATTTGGTTTAGAAGTAAACGATAATGTAGACGAACGTTATCATATAGAAAAAGCAACAGCAGCTGCATGTAAATACTTCAAACAAGCATACGCCAAGTACGGAGACTGGATGGCTGTATCCGCTTCTTACAACGCAGGACAGGGACGTATATCTTCCCAGCTCGACCAACAACTTGCAAGCCATGCCATGGATCTTTGGTTAGTAGAAGAAACTTCCCGTTATATGTTCCGCCTGCTTGCTATTAAGGAAGTTCTTAGTAATCCGCAACGTTACGGTTTTCTGTTAAAAAAGGAACATCTGTATCCCCCTATCCCTTATAAAGAAATAGAAGTTACCACGCAAATTGATAATCTGGACGACTATGCCAAACAACAAGGGATCACTTATGCCCAACTGAGAGATGCGAATCCCTGGTTACGGGAACATTCTTTAAAAAACAAAAGTGGAAAAAAATACGTTCTTAAAATACCTACACAAGAAGGTATGAATTATGACCCGAAAAAAACTGAAGCCTATAACAAGAATTGGGTAATTGATTAAAAACGTAATAATGAAACTGAAAGAAAGAATCCATCATTTTTTGCATGATCAGAAACTGAAACATAAATTATATGTTATCATTTTCGAATCGGACACCCCTGCCGGAAAGCTGTTTGATGTGATTCTTATCTGGTTCATCCTGCTTAGTGTATTATTAGTGATCATCGAAAGTTTGAAAGGACTTCCTACTTATTTGGCAACTCCGTTTGTCATCATGGAATATATCTTCACCGCTTTCTTCACTTTCGAATACATAACAAGAATTTACTGTTCGCCTCAACCTAGAAAATATATTTTCAGTTTCTTCGGTATTGTCGATTTATTGGCAACTCTCCCACTTTATATGGGTCTGCTTTTCCCGGGAGCACGCTACTTATTAATTATCCGCGCATTCCGTCTGATACGAATATTTCGCATTTTCAAACTTTTTAAATTTCTAAATGAAGGAGAACTTTTACTTGCCTCTCTTCGGGAAAGTAGTAAGAAGATTGCAGTATTCTTTCTTTTCGTCGTTATCTTAGTAATATCAATCGGAACTCTGATGTACATGATAGAAGGTACACAACCTAATTCGGAATTCAATAACATACCGAATAGTATTTATTGGGCGATCGTCACTATGACCACCGTTGGTTATGGGGATATTACTCCGGTCACCGGATTTGGAAAGTTTCTCTCGGCTATAGTTATGTTAATCGGTTATACGATTATTGCCGTACCTACCGGAATCGTATCCGTTACCATGATGAAAGAATATAAACGAAGAATGGAAAAAGAATGTCCCAGCTGCCATCGTTCGGGACATGAAGATAATGCAAAATTCTGCAAATATTGCGGGCACAATCTGGAAGAATAAGTGTACCTTAGGAAAGTTTCGGACGTTTACAGAAATGTTCGAATATTAAGATAAAGAGACATCCCACTGCATAACAACCAATATCTTTCCAATCAAACGTTGAACCCAGAATAATTCTTGCCGGCCGATTAGTGATTCCTAATGTCTCTACCAACTGGAAATATTGTAAGATCTCCACAAAACATGCAAATAGGAAAACATAGAAAGGCATTCGGGGAATTCCCGTCGGCAGGAAGATCCGTACAAAACTATAAACCAGCAGCACGACTAACACATCCCCCAGATAGGGACGTACAAAACTATCGTGTACATATAAAGCAATCAATACTTCAACACAAAATAGTACAATAAAACTAATAATGTAAAATATCCTTTTCTTCATAATCTCTTCAACTTTCTGGGAAATAAATAGCTTTTGGTTTGCGAATATACGATAAAATACAGTTGTCATGTTCAATTATTCCTAAATAAATGAGCTCAAAAGGGAAAAGAATTGTATCTTTAGTGATCTAATCATCCTATAAAAGTAGAAAGGAGATTATGCCTATGATGTTGAACTTCGATTTTGTATTGAGATTATTGGTGGCAGGAATATTAGGTGCCATCATCGGATTAGACCGGGAATATCGTGCCAAAGAAGCCGGTTACCGGACTCATTTTCTAGTTTCATTGGGTAGTGCCCTGATTATGATCGTTTCACAATACGGATTTCAGGAAATTATCAAAGAGAGTAGTGTTACGCTTGATCCTAGTCGTGTAGCAGCACAAGTGGTCAGTGGTATCGGCTTTATCGGTGCGGGGACCATCATCTTCCAAAAACAAATTGTCCGCGGACTGACTACCGCCGCCGGTATATGGGCAACAGCCGGTATCGGCTTAGCTGTCGGTGCAGGAATGTATACTATCGGTATCGCAGCAATGATATTGACACTGATCGGACTGGAACTTCTGAGTTATATATTCAAAAGTGTCGGTATGAAAAGTTCAATGATTACTTTCTCTACCGACAATAAGAACACATTGAAAAGAATAGCAGACAAATTTAACTCTAAAGATTATCTAATCGTTTCCTATGAAATGGAAACTCAACATTCCGGTGAATCGGAATGTTATCAGGTCACAATGGTGATCAAATCAAAGCGTAATAATGACGAAGGTCATCTTCTCTCACTCATACAGGAGTTTCCGGATGTAACGGTACAGCGAATTGAGTAGACACTGGAACGAGATTTCTACTTTTGGGAAGAAGGAGAAGAAAAATTCTGTTTCTCCGTCAGATATTTCCAATAGCGGACAGGCATATCCTGTTTATGTTTTCGTGGATTAAGCCGTTCTTTAATACATATAGCTTTAAAATATGTCTTCCAGAGTTGCTGAAAGAGTTTTTCATCCTTATCCATCAAGCTTTCATCCAGCATACCGGTAATAAGATGTGCTTCACGACTATCATCATTGAAAGATACTTCGGTAACTTCTTGCAGATCATAATAAAAGCCATAACGTCGTTTCATATCATAAATAATCCATTTCTGATCTGCAAAACGATCTTTGAAGTGCTGGATTGTAAGTGGTAACGCATTAAACTGTGGTTCAAATGCTGCAAAAAACGTCCCGTCAGCAGCTTTCTGGAAACGAACAAATTGTAATAAATGCACTCGTTCGCCATCTACCTTTTTCCAGATATGGGCAAGTTGAAGTACATCAGGGTCCGCAAAATTAGTTTCTATAGAGCGGGGGGTATCAATAGCTTTACGGATATAGCGAAAAAGCAACATTCCCACTTCCGGAAGTTCCGACAACCAGCTTTGTGTCAGACATCCTAAAGCTGAAGAAGATACTTTTTTCTGCAAACCTTTCCATACGCGGGTAGCTTTCTTTTCATCTGTAATGACCATATGCAGATCATTATAAAATAAAGGCAATGGATCACCTTCCGACAATAATACATCGGGAAAGGTCTTACGGAAATAGGCATCGAAGACAGCAGTCAGCAGACCGTCGAAGGTTTTATCGTAGACAAAAACGATCATGGAGTATCTAGTATTGGAGTAATACCAAAATCTAATGTTAATTGACGTTCGTCAATCTTCTTTTTAGGTTTCGGGATTAAAAGACTACGTACCCGTTGCGGAGTCAATTCATGCACCGTCTGCATAGGTAACTCTTTACAAGTGATGAAATATTGTGCTTTTTTCATCACTACACCTATCTTCTTTAATTCGTAATAGCCTAAACGGGAGAAGCGACGGGAAGCAACAATCAATTTAGCCGATTTCACTCCAATACCAGGTACACGAAGAATCAATTCATAATCAGCCTTATTGATATCTACCGGGAAACGCTCCGGATGGCGCAAAGCCCACGATAATTTCGGATCAATCTCCAAATCAAGATCCGGATAAGCGTCATCTACTATTTCATCCACTTTAAACTGATAAAAACGCATCAGCCAGTCTGCCTGATACAAACGGTTTTCACGTACCAAAGGTGGTTGTTTGAGAGCAGGAAGACGCTTATCGTAGGTATTCACAGAGACATATCCGGAATAATAAACACGTTTCATGGTAGGTCCTTGATAGAGTGCCGATGAAAGGAAAAGAATATCTTTATCCGACTCAGAAGTGGCCCCCACAATTACCTGAGTACTCTGTCCGGCCGGTGCAAAACGCGGTGCATGACGAAACCTTTGACGTTCTTCTTTGCTTTCAAGTACTCCTTGTTGTATATACTTCATCGGAGCGAAAACACTTTTATGATCTTTCTCCGGAGCTAGGAGTTTCAGGTTTTCCTCTTTGGGGATTTCTACATTGACACTCAGACGATCGGCATACAATCCGGCTTCATTGACCAGTTCGCGACTGGCACCCGGAATACTTTTAAGATGAATGTATCCATTAAAACGATAGACTAGACGGAGATCTTTGGCTACTCGTACGAGGCGCTCCATTGTATAATCCGGATTACGGACGACTCCGGAACTAAGAAATAATCCTTCGATATAGTTGCGGCGATAAAATTCGATTGTAAGTTCTACCAACTCCGAGACTGCAAAAGTTGCCCGCGGAAGATCGTTACTCCGGCGATTGATGCAATAGGCACAATCATAGATGCAATAATTGGTAAGCATGATCTTGAGTAAGGAGATACATCGTCCGTCTTCAGCAAAACTATGACAAATACCCCAGCCGCCCACTGTGTTACCTAAAGTGCCCGGTTTATTAGCGCGCACCGTACCACTGGAAGCACAAGATACATCATACTTGGCAGATTCTGCTAGTATCTTTAATTTGGCAAGGACATTTTCGTTCACGACTTACTATAGAATTAGACTCGCAAATATAAAGGAAAAAGGGCACGTCGCCAAAACGACATGCCCTTTTCTTTTTCTGATATCTGAGTAGACTCCTAATCTTATTTTTTAGAAGCTTCCAAAGATGCTTTACGGAATTCTTTCATTGCTTTTTCAATTTCCAAAGAAGCCTTACGAGCACGAGTTCCTGCTGCTTTGTTACCATTTTCAATCTGAGCGTTTGCATCTTTTGAGAAGTCAGCATAAAGAGCTGCTACCTTTTCTACCAATTCTTTCATAATCCTTTTATTTTTTCGTTAATAATGTGTCGCAAAAATACACTGTTTCCTGAAATAAACGCATAAAAACAATATTTTTTTTGAATTAATCTGCGAAAAATACCTAAAAAAAGGGCTTTTCAGCATTTTTACCTACCTTTGTAGCCATGAAACCGCTTACAGATACCGACTATATACATACTTTGATTGCTGAAGGAGAGCATCAACAGCAGGACTTTAAATTCGAAATATCAGATGCCCGTAAGATAGCAAAAACACTATCGGCTTTTGCAAATACGGATGGTGGCAGATTATTGATCGGTGTAAAGGATAATGGACGGATTGCCGGTGTACGCTCGGAAGAAGAAAAATATATGATCGAAGCAGCTGCCCAACTTTATTGTTTGCCGGAAGTGGATTATAAAATGCAAACGTATATTGTGGAAGGTCGCCAGGTATTGGTAGTCACTATTGAAGAAAGTCTGCATAAACCGGTTTATGCCAAAGATGAAAACGGTAAACCCCTCGCCTATCTTCGCATTAAAGATGAAAATATTTTAGCAACACCTGTTCACTTGCGTGTTTGGCAACAAAGTGAAAGTCCACGTGGCGAACTGATTCGCTATACCGAACGTGAACAACTCCTACTCGACCAGTTGGAACAAGGCACTTTACTCTCTCTCAACCGATATTGTCGGCAAACCGGCATTTCCCGCCGTTCTGCCGAACATCTGCTGGCTAAATTTGTTCGTTATGACATCGTAGAACCTGTGTTCGAAAACCACAAATTCTACTTCCGTATAAAAAAATAAAAAAACACATCGCTATTCCAGATTGGATACTTAATACTTAATTATGGGCTTTATCAACGAAATCAATGACTTACTCTGGACTTACATCCTAATAATCATGCTACTTGGTTGTGCTATCTGGTTCAGTGTACGCACTCGATTCGTACAATTCCGTATGCTGCGCGAAATGATTATATTACTGAGTGAATCTGCCGGAAAAGGTAAACAGGGTGAGAAACATGTATCTTCTTTTCAGGCATTCGCCATATCCATCGCCAGTCGTGTAGGAACAGGTAATCTGGCAGGAGTAGCTACGGCAATTGCCATCGGAGGTCCCGGATCCATATTCTGGATGTGGGTTATCGCCCTACTCGGTGCATCGAGTGCTTTTATCGAATCCACTTTAGCACAGTTATACAAGATACGTGGAAAAGACTCCTTCATCGGCGGACCAGCCTACTATATGAAAAAAGGATTGAAACAACCCTGGATGGGCATGCTCTTCGCCGTACTTATCAGCATCACTTTCGGTTTTGCTTTCAACTCCGTACAAAGCAATACCATTTGCGCTGCAGCAGAGCACGCTTTCGGATTTGATCATATTATATTAGGTAGCATTCTGACTGTGCTGACATTGGTTATTATCTTCGGAGGTATTCATCGCATCGCGCGTGTCAGTAGCATTATTGTGCCAATTATGGCATTAGGATATATAGGACTGGCTTTCATTATTGTTTTGCTCAATATTACCCATTTACCAGGAGTTATCTCACTCATCATCGGTGATGCTTTCGGTTGGGAACAGGCTTTGGGCGGAGGAGTCGGTATCGCATTGATGCAAGGTATCAAACGTGGACTATTCAGTAATGAAGCCGGAATGGGTTCTGCACCGAATGCAGCGGCTACTGCGCACGTCTCGCATCCGGTTAAACAAGGATTAATACAGACATTGGCTGTGTTTACGGATACCTTATTAATCTGTACCTGTACGGCATTCATTATCTTGTTTAGTGATGCTCCGCTGGATGGTTCTGCCAATGGTGTGCAACTAACCCAACAAGCATTAACAAATGAAATAGGTGCGTCGGGGAGTATCTTTGTTGCCATAGCACTTTTCTTTTTTGCATTTAGCAGTATATTGGGGAATTATTATTACGGAGAAGCCAATATTCGTTTTATCACCCAAAGAAAATGGGTACTTTATGTTTACCGGATATTAGTCAGCGGCATGGTACTTTTCGGAGCACTTGCCACGCTAGACATGGTTTGGAGTCTGGCCGATATTACCATGGCACTAATGGCAATCTGTAACCTGATCGCTATCCTTTTCCTCGGGAAATATGCAATTCGTCTGCTCGCTGACTATCGTGCCCAGAAGAAAGCCGGTATTTCAAGCCCAGTTTTCAAAAAAGAAAGAATGCCGGACATCGAAAAGGACATCGAATGTTGGTGAAACCCAACTGTTTTTCTTACCTTTGCATCCAAATTAGTGAACGGCAAACTAATATCGTTTGATCCTGTGCACTTTATTCTCTAATTTGTAACCTGTAATTTGTAAACATAACAATGGGCTTATTTGGTTTATTCAAGAAAAAATCCGATGAAACAAAAGTCGGCAACGTAGAAGATTTTATATCACTGACCCGGGTCTATTTCCAATCAGTAATTGCTACGAACCTAGGTATCACAAACATTCGTTTTTTACCTGATGTAGCTAACTTCAAACGTCTTTTTAAAGTGCCGACGCAAAACGGAAAACTGGGACTTGCCGAAAAAACTGCTTCACGCAAAATGTTGATGCAGGATTACGGTCTGAGCGAAGGCTTTTTTAAAGAGATTGATGCATCTGTTAAACGGAACTGCCGCACTCAGAACGATATCCAGTCTTACTTATTTATGTATCAAGGATTCTCTAACGACCTGATGATGTTGATGGGTAACCTGATGCAATGGAAATTCCGTATGCCTTCTATTTTTAAGAAAGCTCTTTATGGAATGACCCAAAAAACAGTACACGATGTATGTACTAAATTAGTATGGAAAGCTGACGACGTGCACAAGACTGCCACTGCTGTCCGCCAATACAAAGAACGTCTGGGATATTCGGAAGATTGGATGACGGAATATGTGTACAATATCGTAATGCTCGCTAAAAAAGAGCCTAAACGGAAAGATGACGACACAGAGACGAAAAAATAAATCGTTCGAAATGTTAGAAAGAAAAAAATAATCGTAAAGAATAATATGGTAGGAAAAGCGAAGTTAGATAAACTCCGCTTTTTTTGTTATCTTTATAGAGTATTTTACTTCCGCAAGATCCCCAAAAGCTTCAGAAGGACATTATTTACCTGTTTGTTGAATATTAATAGTCCACTTCTCAACTATTAATAACCTACATTCCAGCTATTAATACTCTACATTTCAGTTATTAATAGTCTGCAAACAGGCTGTAAACGATATAGGAACGGGTTTATCGACACACTTGCGAAAGCTAGACAAATCGATAATGACAAATAGAAGTATCTACTACATCAATTTTAGACTTATTAATTAACCAATAAAAGAAGAATCGCTTATGAAACAAAAGAAAATGCTTACACTTACTCTTTCACAGTTAAAACAGATCTATAGCCAGGACATACCGGAGTTGATGGAAATAGCAACAAGAAACTCAACTATTGAGGATTTCAAATCTAACTTATCACTATATCTGGATACCTGCAAAATAGATGGAGAAATAGCGGAAGAGGCAAGAGAGCAAATTCGACTCTTACTACATTATGATGGGCTAAATGTCCATGAACTGTCTATGGGACAGGATATGCCAGTACAGACAATTCGGTTGCTTTATCAGTTTCTGACAGGGATGTTGGAGAATGTAGAAATGCCGACGGATTTGTTTATAGAAATCTTTCAGCTGTTCAAGAGGCTGAAAGGGGAAGAGGTTTCCATACCATCACCCCAACGTATCAAAAACCGCAGCGATCGCTGGGCTACAGGACTGGATGAAGAAGTACAGGAGATACGTGCTGAAAATAAAGAGCGGATGTTACATTTGCTAATCCAAAAAATAGAGAACCGGAAATCAAAACCTTCGGTACGGTTTCATTTTGAAGAAGGAATGAGTTACGAGGAGAAATACCAATTGGTAAGTGAGTGGTGGAATGATTTCCGTTTTCATCTGGCAATGGCAATAAAAAGTCCGATTGAGTTAAATCGCTTTTTAGGGAATTCACTTTCCTCCGAAACGATGTATTTGCTTTATAAAGCCCGGAAGAAAGAAATGCCATTCTTTGCAACACCCTATTACCTTTCATTGCTTAATGTGAGTGGAGAAGGCTACAATGATGAAGCAATCCGAAGTTACATCATTTATTCACCGAGGTTGGTGGAGACTTATGGAAATATCCACGCCTGGGAAAAGGAAGATATTATAGAAGCCGGGAAGCCGAATGCCGCCGGATGGATAATCCCCGGACATAACATTCACCGACGCTATCCGGAAGTAGCAATTTTAATTCCGGATACCATGGGGCGTGCTTGCGGAGGACTTTGTGCTTCTTGCCAACGTATGTACGACTTTCAAAGTGAACGGTTGAATTTTGAATTTGAAAGTTTAAAACCGAAGGAAAGTTGGGAACATAAATTGCGCCGATTGATGACTTATTTTGAAGAAGACACCCAGTTGAGAGATATTCTTATCACCGGAGGTGATGCGCTAATGAGTCAAAACAAGACACTACGAAATATTTTGGAGGCTGTCTACCGCATGGCGGTACGCAAACAGAAAGCAAACCTCGAACGTCCGGACGGAGAGAAATATGCAGAGTTACAACGAGTACGGTTAGGCTCCCGCCTACTGGCCTATTTGCCGATGCGTATTAATGATGAATTGATTGATATCTTACGGGAATTTAAAGAAAAGGCTTCGGCTATCGGAGTCAAACAATTTATCATTCAGACTCACTTCCAGACTCCTTTGGAGGTTACTCCTGAAGCAAAAGAGGCTATCCGAAAAATTATTTCCGGTGGATGGACTATTACCAATCAGTTGGTGTATACGGTTGCCGCTTCCCGTCGGGGACATACGACACGACTTCGCCAAGTACTCAACTCATTAGGTGTAGTATGTTATTATACTTTCTCTGTGAAGGGATTTAATGAGAACTATGCGGTATTTACACCCAATAGCCGTTCGATGCAGGAACAGATGGAAGAGAAAATATACGGACGAATGACTCCAGAACAGGCAGAAGAGTTATACAAACTGCTGGAAATTAAAACTGAAACAAATGAAGATATCAAGAATGGTAATGAGAAGTCTCAAGCAACCATAAAAAAAGAGCCCAAAGAAGGTACCGCTACTTTGATCAGGCGCTTTATGAAAAAACATCATCTACCTTTTCTGGCCACTGACCGCAGTGTCTTAAATTTACCGGCCATCGGTAAAAGCATGACATTCCAGTTGGTAGGACTGACTGAGGATGGAAAACGTATTCTTCGCTTTGAGCATGACGGAACACGTCGTCATAGCCCGATTATCGGAAAGATGGGTGAAATCTATATTGTAGAGAATAAATCATTGGCTGCCTATCTACGTCAATTAGGGAAAATGGGAGAAGATCCGGAAGAGTATGCTTCTATCTGGAACTATACAAAAGGGGAAACCGAACCTCGTTTCAGTTTATACGAGTATCCCGACTTCTCCTTCCATATGACAGAAAGAATGAGTAACCTGATGATTTAATTCTTCTTACTTTCTTCTTTCACCCGTATTACTATATTGGTAATAATTGCAGTCAAACCTCCGGTAGTAATTCCAGAAGAGAAAATACTTCGAATTGCTTCCGGAGCTTGTTTTAATACGTCCGGCATTAATTCTACCCCTAGTCCTAAAGACAAGCTCACTGCCAAAACCAATGTTTCCTTCCGTCCTATTTCCTGAGATGCGATAATACGGATACCGGCAGCAGCTACCGTACCAAACATCAGCAAGGTTGCACCTCCTAATACCGGATCGGGCATCAAAGAGAATACGGCTCCTACAATAGGAAATAGCCCTAAAAGAATAAGCATAACGGCAATATAATAGCCAACATAACGGCTGGCAACTCCGGTCAATTGAATAATGCCATTATTCTGTGCAAAGATGGAATTTGGAAATGAATTGAATACTCCTGCCAGAAAAGAATTGAATCCATCTGCCATTACACCACCGGAAACACGTTTCAAATAGGCATCTCCCTCAATAGGATAACCGGAAATCATAGAATTGGCGGTCACATCTCCAGTAGCTTCAATAGCAGTAATCAGATAGACCAAACCAATAGCAATAAAAGAAGAAATATTAAATTCAATGCCGTATTTAAAAGGTTGGGGAATATTAAAACCCATCAACATCTCCGCATTCAAGGAACTCATATTGACTTTTCCCAAAACAAAAGCAAGACCGTAACCGAGACAGAGTCCCAAGACGATAGAACTCATGCGGAGATATTTGTTTTTGCAACGATTGAAATACAGAACGCTCAATAGCACTAATGCAGCGATAGAAAGATTTTCCCACGCACCGAATGTACCGTTATCCATGGCAGCAAAACCTCCGCCACAAGATACAATCCCTACTTTTATCAAACTCAACCCGATTAATAATACGACAATGCCGGATACCAGTGGAGTAATGATATTGCGCAGATACTTGAATGTACGACTGACAATCATTTCAATAGGAGCTGCCGTCATACAGGAACCGAATATTAGAGGAAGCCCCCCTACCATCCCTGTAGCTATAATCGGACCGATAAAAGAAAAGCTGGTTCCTTGTATACAAAGTAAACCTGCTCCGAAGGGACCGATACGACGACATTGAATAAAGGTGGAAACACCTGAGGCAAAAAGCGACATGGATACCAAAAAGCCTGTCTTTTCGACATCCAGTTTGAGAGCACTAGCTATAATAAGAGGTGGAGTAATGATAGCCACAAAAATAGCCAGCAAATGTTGTAATGCAGCAAACAGGGCTTCTTTAAAAGGGGGGCGGTCTTCCACGCCATAGATTAAATCAGTTTTCATCCGATAGTTTATTCAATAATTCATGTTAGGTTCACACATTAAGATAGCAATTCAACGCTTACTTTAATGTCCATTTCAAAGCTAAAGTCGGAATGGTATAAAAACCGTCTCTTCCTCCAAAGTTGTTACTTAGTTCCAACTCAGAACCGACGCTCAAATTAAAATTCTTATTCACACCTTTAATGCGGTTCAGGTTTACCCAAAACTGAGGTTCCGAAAGGAAGATAGTCTTTCCGTAGTTTGTCTCCTCGCGCCACCAGTCGGCAAAACCGGAAAAGGTGAGTAGATCACGACAGAAATTCAGATACCAGGTACCTGTCAGCTGAAAGTTGTTGGGTGAATGATGTTTTTGAATATACTTATACATGGCTGTCAATGTGAAACCTCTAGAAAAGGTAACATTATTGTAGGTATAAGTAGCTCCTGCCAGATATGCATTTTTGTAAGAATAACCTTTTGCCAAACCACCATTATACTCAATATGTGCAGAGAATGGACCTTTCCAAAACTTCAATTCACGTGCAATTTCCCAATAGGCGGAAGCAACCCCGGAAGAGGTATAATCCATATCCACAAAGAAATAAGTGCTACCCCAGTTATCCGGTTGGAATTTCTCGACAGTAGAAGTGAATAAAGGACGCTCTTTCAAATCTTTGTCGTACAACGAACGCCCGAAGTCATAATGTAGCTGAATGTTTTGCGCTTTGAGTTCCGGCACCGCGAAAAAGAGCATACACAGAAAAAGAGCAAAAATGATCTGTTTCATAATAGATGTGTTTTAATGAAGGTACAAAAATAGTTAAACGGACACACATATACACATTACTATGACCAATTTTTATTTCAGGTTATTATTTCCTGTATCCCACCAAAGTCTCGTACCTCCATTATCATCGTCCCCCAAAGCTTTCACAAGAGCGAGATACTGTTCGAGATCTTCCGTTTGCAGCGTACCGGGAAAGCAAAGACGACGTATCATTATCTCCGTATCGATACTTCCGTTTTTGCTATGGTTGAAACGTACAGGGAACAAACGGGGATATCCTGTCCGCCGTTGCTCTGCCCATGCTTCACAACCTTCAGGAAACATAGCAATCCATTTTTGAGTGATGATTCTTTCTAGCTTTATCTCTTTATCGTCTTGGGGATTCCACTTCGGTGAAACTTTACAACGAGCTTCTATATTATTGGCACTTTCAAAAGTATCCACAAAATCAATAGCTGTCCGTTCACAATTCAAATAGTCCTCTACTTGATATATACCGCATTGGTGAAAAGAAGTTATTATTCCGTTTCGATAGCAGGTTTCTTCATCCTCATCTGTCCATCCACGCAAAGCAGCTTCGGCACGCAGAAACCAAATCTCCGCAGGCGTCATCAGAGGCGCATCCGTACTTTGATTACAAGATAATTTAGAGAGTCCGGCATAATGATTGTGTGCAAAACATGTTCCCTGACGAATTCCACGATATTCCCCCTTATACTTTTCATCCGTACAAGATTCAAAATAGACTTTTAGTCGCGGATCTTCAAAACCTTTCAGAATAGATTCCATAGCAGCACTCATATAAGTTTCATTCCAGACACGATTTAATTCACCCAACGGATTGGTATAACCGGATTTTGTTAAGACTGCTACTCCTTCTGTTTCAGCTTCAAAAACACCATATTCATTCTCCAATCCTTTGAGAAATTCCAGACGGGCTTTATCCGGATCAACCGCAGAAAGGCGCATGGACAAACGCATCCGTAAAGAGTTGGCGAACTTGACCCATGTGGAATATTTACCATCCAGCAAAATATCAAAACGAGCAAATCCGTTAGATTCGGGTTTCTCCTCTATTATATAACCAGTAAGAGCAACCACAGCAGAATCCAGCTCATTAAAAAACTCATAATAAACATCTTTCTGAGTATCAGGTTGATAATGACTTTGTGCGTCAGCAAAGTGTTTATAAATAACAGGACCATAATAATCTGTCATACGATGCATTACTTCTACCTTTAGTATTTTTGTTATGCCGAACAAAGCCGGTTGCTCATGACGAGTTGCATTTTCCGACTGAAATATCTGTGGAAAAATATAAGAATATATATTTGTCCACATGGCACTATTCCAACCGTCCTGCAGGTTATAATCAGAATTATGCGTACCTCCGTTCAAAGGTTTACTATCATGCATATACCCACAAAACATATCTGCATTCAGATTTTGTATCAGCTGGAAAGGCCAATTTTTCCCTTTCCCATAATCATAATTAAAATAAATGCCTTGCTGAATAATTCCCAATCGAATCCCATAACCATTGTCGTCAATAATCAAATCTTCATCGGTAATACCGGATAAGTCTGTATTGAACTCACGAAACTTTCCGGTACATGCGACAGACAGTAACAGGACACCCAACAAGCATATGTATGTGTACTTCTTCATCATCTCCCCTCCTACCTTTAAAACTCACATTTCACAGTAAAGCCCAGACTACGTGTAGTAGGCATACCAAAAACTTCAATGCCCTGATTGTCATTACCTGTAGATAACACCAGATCGGGATCGAACGGGGCTTTCTTATACAGGAAACAAAGATTACGTGCAACAAAAGAAAGTTGCAGATTTTTCAGAACATTCGTTCTCTGTATCCATTTTTTGGGAAAATTATAACTCAATGAGACTTCCCGCAAACGAAGGTTGGTTGCATCATACATATAATATTCCGTTACTCCGGCACGTCCTCCCACTACATTCTTATAGAAACCCTTTACATTGTCTATACGGTTTCCTTCCAACATTATATATCCTCTGTCGCGTGCCTGAGCCGTTACTTCCGAAACACCATAAAGATCCATTTCAGCCTGAGTTTGTGAAAGAACCTCACCCCCATAACGCCAGTCCAATAAAAAATAGAGACTAAAACCTTTATAAGAAAAGGTATGATTCCATCCCATCATAAAGACAGGATTAGCATTTCCTACTTTCACCGTATTGCCATCACCTTCCACTTGAGGGAGTCCTTTATAATCCCCTTCCGTTTCGTACAAAATATTCCCTTTGTTGTCACGGACAAACGCCTTACCATAAATATCACCAATAGAACCACCTTTCACAAGTTTCATCGCATAACTGGACGAGAAACTGGTAGGTCCATAGGCAAATTCCTTCAACTGTTCATGCAATTCAAGAATCTTATTTTTATTGGAAGAAAAATTCAGAGAAGTCTTCCAGGTATAATCGGATGTTAATATCGGAGTAGCATCTACCGCCATTTCCCATCCCCGATTCTGAATATCTCCGGCATTGACATAGCGATAGGCATATTTATCTCCGGCCAGAGCAGGAAGCTTGAAAAATTGATTATGAGTATTCGTACGATAATATGTAAAATTGAATCCTAAACGATGCTGTAAGAATTTCCATTCCGTACCAATCTCCGTTGATCGGGTCATTTCCGGTTCCATCTCTTCAAAAGGAGCAGCGTCATTGGCTTGCATTTCTCCCCCTGCAGTAATATGTGAGACAGAATTGGTAATAAATAGAGGAATATCATTTCCCACTTTACTGTATGTCCCACGTATCTTGGCAAAAGAAATCCATTCGGGCAACTTAATCCATTTGTCAATCAAAAAAGAAATTCCCACAGACGGATAAAAGAAACCGGTTTTCTCATGTCTGGTATAGGCAAGAGTAGACGACCAGTCATTACGGGCAGTCAGATCAAGATATACTCCCTCCCGATATCCCAATTGAGCCGTACCAAACACAGATTGCAGTTGCCGACGGGCATCTATTTTCTGATCAATACTGGATGATCCGTTCATGATGATATTTGCAAGATTAAAAACATTGGCATATTTTAAAGAAGCATTTTTAGAATCGTAACGGATAGAATTCACATTTTTATCATTGATACTTCCACCAATAGCCATATCTAATGTAAAATCATCCCATTTCTTTTTTCCCATCATCATGACATCACCATAGATCAATGTTTCCTGATAATCCATTTCAATATATCGTCCATTCGCTCCACACAATGCGGGAGCTGTAGAAGCGTAAAACTTCTGCCGTAACTTATCGGCTAGATAATCCACATTACCCCGAGCCTGAATAGTCATCCAATCATTCACTTTCAGAGTTGCCGCAATAGAAACGATACCTCGCATACGTGTATCCTTACTCTGAATACGGTTCACCACCCAATAAGGATTCTGTTCAAAATCCTCGGTAAAAGTATGCCAGTTTTGCGTATTCAGTCTTCTATCTCCATCGTATGCTTCAAAATGATCTTTATAATAAGATAGATCTTCTCCCCTCGGAAAACGATACAACCCTACCAACGGATTCATGTAAAAGCCTCCTGAAACAGGCTTATTTTTGACAATCTGTCTCATAACATTCACATTACCGTCTAGTTTCAAGTGTTTATTAAACATGACTGCTGTCTCCCGTAGATTGATATTATGTCTCACCAATTGATTCTTATCAATAATACCTCTTCCGGTCGTATTGGCATAAGAAAAATAGGTCTGAAGTTTTTCATTTCCATAATTAACAGACAAAGAAGAGATAGATGTCACCCCGGTACGAAAAAAATCATTCAGGTTATCGGAAGCTATTAGATTGGAGCGGGTTCCCCAACTATCCACGACATCGCTTACTCCATACCGATTTTGCATTTCAGGAAGAGTAAAAGCTTTTTCAAAAGTCAATCCGGTAGAAAAATTAATATTCCTTTGTCCCACCGAGTTACCTTTCTTCGTTGTGATAAGAATGACTCCATTGGCAGCCTGACTACCATATAAAGCAGCTGCAGGAGCTCCTTTTAAGATACTAATACTTTCCACATCCTCCGGATTCAGATTAGAGACACCATCACCTCCATCCCGGTTACCAGCGTTTGCCGTCCCACCAATAGCAGAATAAGCCTGCTCCGAACTTTCATTCAGCATTGGTACTCCGTCTATCACATAAAGAGGCTGGTTGTCACTGGATACCGAACGAATTCCGCGAATGCTTACTTTAGCGGATCCTCCCATACCGGAAGAATTCTTATTAATCTGTACTCCGGCTGCTTTCCCGGCTAAAGCAGTGATCATATTCACTTCTTTCACCCGATTCAATTCCTTTCCGTTTATATTCTGGACGGCATATGCCAAAGAAGATTCATTCTTTTCAAGTCCCAGAGCAGTCACAATTACTTTATCGAGTATCAATGTGTTTTCAGCAAGACATACTTCAAGTGTCTTTTTACCTGCCACACTTACCTCCGTCGGCTTATAACCCACAAATGAGATTTCCAAAATAGCACTGTCCGGAACAGATAAAATGAAGTTGCCTTTCACATCAGTTGCCGTCCCTTTTATCCCTCCCTTTTCACGGACATTTGCACCAATTAACGGCTCACCATTCATATCAATAACGCACCCTCTCACTAACGAATCAGTAGTGGTGGAAACTTCTATTATTTCTTTAAATCCCAATTGTTTTGAAGCATAACTTTTTTCACCTGAGAAAAAGAACAGAATGATAATAAAGCAACTTAGAATTATTCTTATTTTCAATAACATCTTATGAAGAGTTCAAACATTGACGGACAAAAATAACTAAATATTTTTAAAAGAACATTTTTTCGCATCGATTTTGAGAGAAAAGAACAATATCATTATTTTTGTAGAAAATTAAAAGAGAAATGGAAATAGAAATTGAAACACATCCATTAGAACCATTTCTTCCATCAAACGCAAAATTGCTGATGTTAGGGAGTTTTCCGCCACAGAAGAAACGTTGGTCTATGGATTTTTATTATCCGAACCTGAACAATGATATGTGGCGTATTGTTGGATTTTTGTTCTTCAACGACAAGGATTATTTTCTGAACGAGACACGAAAAGCGTTTTGTCGTGACCGGATCATTGATTTTCTGAATGAGAAAGGTATTGCGTTGTTTGATACCGCCTCATCCATTAGACGATTGCAGGATAATGCTTCAGATAAGTTTTTGGAAGTAGTACAACCTACGGATATAGCAACATTGATTCGTCAAATTCCCTTATGTAAAGCAATAGTTACTACGGGGCAAAAAGCGACTGATACGCTCCGGCAACAATTGGAAGTGGAAGAACCGAAAGTCGGTGATTTCTCCGAATTTATCTTTGAGGGACGTGCCATGAGACTGTACAGAATGCCTTCTTCGTCGCGCGCCTATCCGTTGGCACTGGATAAAAAAGCGTCTGCTTACCGGGTTATGTATCAAGACTTGGGAATGTTAATGTAATTAAGTAATAAATATCTAGTTTTAAAATATAAATCATCGAATATGAAACCTTTATTTTTGCAATATCCGGCGTGTAGTACATGCCAAAAGGCCAAGAAATGGCTTGTAGAAAATAATATTGAATTCACAAACCGGTTGATCGTTGAAGATAATCCTACTGTGGAAGAACTCAAAGAATGGATTCCGAAAAGTGGTTTACCTTTAAAGAAATTTTTCAATACGAGTGGAGTAGTATATAAAGAATTGAAGCTTAGCGAAAAACTTCCCAACATGAGCGAAGAAGAACAAATTGCATTACTTGCTTCCAATGGTAAATTAGTGAAACGCCCTCTGATAGTCACAAACAGCTCTGTACTAGTTGGTTTCAAACCCGAAGAGTGGGAAAAATTAAAATAGTTAAAAACTTATTTATCCGAACGCTTGCAGATTCAGAAGTTTCTACTACCTTTGCAGCCGCAAATACGGGAGTAGCTCAGTTGGTAGAGCACCGGTCTCCAAAACCGGGTGTCGGGAGTTCGAGCCTCTCCTCCCGTGCAAGATTAAATAACTGTAAATCAATAATTTACAGCTATTTTAATTTAAAAGTGGGACAAAATCGGGACACTTTTAAAAATGTGATTTTCAAATGCTTACGTTTTTCCGATTTGAAAGAAAGTAAAAATATACCGAAGAGCCAGCAAACAAGCCTCCCTCAAGGAGAATATATTCTACGTTTTACTCAAATGGAAAATACACGTGCTCTTTCCAGATTAAACTGATCCCCTTTTTCATTTTGTACTTCTTTATACTAAAAAAATAAAAAAGGCCTCCAGTTCATGAAAGCCTTTCATCCGAAAGTTGTGTTTTTAAAAGCGATGCTTCCTCAAACGGAGAGCACTTCTCTTTATTCGTTCACTCAAATCAAGTAAACTATCTGATAATAAATCAATTTCTTCGTTAGTAAAGACAGTAGCCTTATTATTAACATGATAACCATTCAAACGCTGACTGAACCAAGAACGTGACTTATTAAAATATTGTTCAGCAATGTAAAACCAAGTTATAGCTGGAACAATATCTTTCAGCGCTTGCTTGAAATCATGCTCATCAATTAACGCCTGTGACAGATCAATTGTTTCCTGAGCTTTAGAAGAAAGGATCTCAGCAAACTCACGTTTTTCCTCCTCGGTTTTCCCAGATAACGTATGAGCTATTTTACCCCGGAATTGTTTCCGTTGTTCATCCGTCTCTAACTGGAGAAATTCATTCAACAAATTATTTATTTCCCTATCTGTTCCCATACACTTTTATATAATTTGTTATTTAAAGTACCCCTTCACTACATGAGGGGGTTAATGTTAGTCTTTCAGTTGTTTGAGGAGTTCGATCAACTTATCCAGCTGAATATCGATCAACCTCTCTAACTCTCTTCGTGAGTATCCTTGCTTTAACAATTCCTCCGCACTTGGGGCATAGAATTGCAAGCATCGCTTTACATGTTCTATGTGAGCCTTTAGCTCATCCTGATTGTCAAACATCGCTTTAAAAACACAGTACAAATACAATAAACATTTGTTTATTAACAAAGCTTTTACAGATAAATCTGCCTTCAAGTTAATTATTTAACACTTATATAACCTGAAACTAAGAAATCAATCAGGAAGTGTTTAAGAGAATCAGTACATTTATAACAAACAAACTTCAACCATGGAGATTCTTTACCCCAATTACATATTAGAAAATATCGATATATTGATTTCTATTGTTTACATCCAGCGACTGGTCATTTCAGATGAAGTGCCATTGCATCATTAGCATAAAGCAAGGCATAAGCATAGGGAATGCGTCCATATCCTTTATCCCCAAAAGATTCTCCGAATGAATTTTTAAAAATGAGATATCCTCCACCGGGTGTTTTATCATCAGCTTGATAGCCAACAATCAGGATACTATGCCCATCAAATACATTTTCACGCTCTACTACCGCCAGTTCGCCATGCTCCCCAATAGCTTCACCTTGTTTAGGCCATTGAAAACCGATCGCAACCGGATGATTAGCGTCCAATTGTTTTTGCACTTCGTGCAACTGCTCTTTTGTAATACCATTTTTAGGATTCCACTGTTTAATCCATATCTGTTTACCAATTTTACGAGACATCGCATCTTTTTTTGCCGACTCAGAAGGTTCTACTTTCTCTGTGAAACGCGTAGCGTAAGGCATATAATCGTCTGCACAGATTCCATATTTTGCCATTCCGTCTATCGCATAATTAAAGAACGAACCATCGGCATTTATTCCCTCTATCTGATTGGCAGACCAGTTCAGATATTCTACCGACAACGGTGTGTTATCTTTCAAAACATGGGCGCGTTCAAATTCTATTAAACCAACAATGGTAAATATAGAACAAGTTCCCCTACTACCCTGATCTTTTACTGATATTCCATACTTTTCAAAAAGTGGACGCAAATCTTTTCCCTGTGCAAAACCTTTTGAAAAGGAGAAAAACAATGCAACAACAATTAAAGTTAAGATTTTCTTCATTTGTACAATTTTTATAGTCATCAGACAAAGATAAGATTTGAAAAACATGAAAACAAAAAAACGGAGTTTTTTTACTCCGCTTCCATCAATTACATCATACCATTCATATTAATCAAACAGCTTTATCCAAATGGCAGTCAGCTTCTTCACGTTCAAATCCACGTGAGTTACTTCATTGCTTTTCAGTTTGATATATATTTTCTGATCTCCAATAAGGAAAGGTATATCTTAATCTCTGAACACTGCATTGTAAAAGATAGCCTTATCTAAATTTGTTCGTTCCATGACTGTTACCCTCTCGTTCCATAGTTATGGAACTAAAAAGATAACAGCTGTGGAACGAATGAATGAGAGTACTACCTTTTTTAATTATCAGTATCCAGCCCCTTAGCAGCCTCTACCAAGCGAACAAACTCTCTCCTGTATCCTTTTTCATCATTGTCTAAGCCTTGTTTAGCCAAATCAATCACTTTATCATAAGTAGCATCCCCTTTGAAATCGGAATTCCTTAGTAACTGTCCGAACATGGCAACAGCCGAAGCAAATTTGAAATCGGAAGAAACGTTATTTCCTTTAGGATCAACAAAAGGAAGGTCCATCTTTTTGCTTTTATCTTTATCCGGAGATTTATAACGAAGTTTCACTGTTAGCAGTTCATTAGAGCCTGTCGGTTTCACAATTGTTTTCTCCTTCTCCTGATATTTCAAATCATCTACTTTTCCCACATAATCGTTCTTTACACCTACCGGAATTACTTCATATAAGGCAGTCACTGTATGTCCCGCTCCCATATCTCCTGCATCTTTCGCATCATTATTAAAATCTTCATCTTTCAATAAACGACTTTCATAACCTATCAATCTATAAGTCTGTACCAGCGCAGGATTGAACTCAACCTGAAGTTTTACATCTTTTGCAACAGTATGTAAAGTTCCTCCAAACTCACCTACCAAAACGCGATTGGCTTCTTGTAAATTATCTATATAAGCATGATTTCCGTTTCCTTTTTCGGCCAGTGTTTGGATTTTGCTGTCTTTGTAATTACCCATTCCATACCCTAAAACAGTTAGAAATACGCCACTCTTACGTTCTTTTTCTATCAATTGCTCCAAACCTTTTTCGGAAGAAACACCTACATTAAAGTCACCGTCCGAGCAAAGAATAATTCGATTGTTTCCATTAGAAATAAAATTCTTTTTTGCGATACTATAAGCCAATTGAATACCTTTGCCTCCCGCTGTAGAACCTCTGGCAACGAGTTCATCTATTGCTTCACGTATCTTCTGTTTATCACTCCCGGAAACGGATTCCATTTTTACATCCGCACTACCGGCATAGGTCACAATTGCGACTTTATCTTTATCACGCAAATTATTGACCAACATTTTAAGAGATGACTTCACCAAATCCAGTCGCTCCTTTCCCCACATAGAACCGGAGACATCAATCAAAAAGACCAAATTAGAAGCAGGCAAGTTATCTGTTGGAATCTCTTTCGCTTTCAATCCGATTCGTACCAAGCGATGAGTAGTATTCCAGGGACAGTCACCGGCCTCTATTGTTATCTTTACCGGATCATCTCCGGTTGGCTTCGGGTATTCATAAGTGAAGTAATTCACCAATTCTTCCGTACGAACAGCATCTGTAGGGGGAAGTTCGCCTCTATTAATAAAACGACGCATGTTACTATAAGAGGCTGCATCCACATCAATGGAGAAAGTAGACAGTGGTGCATCCGAAACTTCTTTGTAACCATTTTCATTGATCGGTTTATATTCTTCACTATTTATACCTATTACTCCTCCTACTCCCCCTGCCAATGCATTGGTTAAACCTGCATGTCTTAGTTCCTCTACTCTTACAGATGTTAAAGCGCCTGTAACAGTCAACTTCTTTTGTCTACCTGTTCCGCTCACAACAACTTGTTCTAATACATCCTTAGCAGATTCTTTCATCACCACATTTATTTCCTCAGACTTAACAATCACTTCCACTGTCTCATAACCTATATATGAGAAACATAAAATTCCACCTTTAGCTACTTGAATGGAGTAAGCTCCTTTGATATCTGTAATAGTCCCGTCTTTTGTTCCCTTAACGGTTATATTACAACCTATCAACGGATTATTCTTGTTATCTACAACTGTTCCTTTTACTTCTATAAGCTGTGCACTTACTTCTCCCAAAGAAATAACTGCCATTAGCAGTACGAACATGAACACTCTAAATTGATTTGTTTTCATAACTACAAGTATTTAATGCCATTATTAATTCACTTTTACTATAGAGATGCAGAATACACACAAATTCCATAAGCAGACTAGATTTTTTTTTATTTTTCTTCTGTCCGTTGTGATTTATCATTTCTATTTCTATCTTTGGCAACAAAAACAGAATTCTGATATTTAGAAGAGACATATCAAAGCTATCGGACGAAGAACTACTAACATGTTATACCAAGTCCGGGAATACAGAATATTTCGGTGAATTATATAACCGTTATATACCGTTGCTTTATGGTCTCTGCCTGAAATATCTACAAGATGAAGATGATGCACAAGATGCAGTCATGCAACTATTTGAGGATCTAATCCCCAAAATGAACAATTATGATATAAAAATATTCAAACCATGGCTCTATCGAGTAGCTAAAAACCACTGCTTGCAACTGTTACGAAAGGGAAACAAAGAAATTTCACTAGATTATACCATTAATATTATGGAATCTGATGAATTTCTGCATCTTTTAAGTGAAGGGGATAATTCAGAAGAGCAACTCAAAGCATTGCATATTTGCCTGGAAAAGTTGCCCGAAGAACAACGAACCAGCATTACCCGTTTCTTTCTGGAAGAAATGTCTTATGCTGACATTGCCGAACAAACCGGACTTACTCTGAATAATGTGAAAAGCTATATCCAAAACGGAAAGCGAAATTTAAAAATCTGTATTAAGAAACAAACCCTATGAAACTATTGGATTACATACGAGGATTACGCAAAGGGAAAGAAGCCCATCGACTGGAAAAAGAGTCGATGAGGGACCCTTTTCTAGCTGACGCCATGGATGGATACCAGCAAGTAGAGGGAAATCATGAAGAACGGATTAAGGAACTACAGAATCTTATTACAGCCCGTTCTACAAAGAAAAGATATTCGTATGCCATCACTTGGAGTATTGCCGCTTGTCTGATCATCGGAATTGGGATCAGTAGTTATTTCTTATTCCTGAAAAATAACATGCCGGAAGATACATTCATAGCAAAAGAAACGACTAATACTACGACAGTAACTCCTGAAATTCCAATTAATCCGAAAACTCCCAAGGAAGAAACTATTCATTCCCCATCTGCTGCAAAAAAGAAACTTCCTGCCAAGAATACTGTTACTATAAAAGAAGAGGTTGTAAAGCCCACAGAAATAGAAGATGAGGAACACTCTATTAGTACCATAGATACACTTATCTTACCTAGTAATGAGAAAGATACAAAAAGGCTCAAACTGAGTGCCAATGCCCCCAATATTATAGAAGGAATGGTGATCGATGAAAAAGGTCAGCCTCTTGTTGGTGCTAATATAACTTTTGGAACAAATGAAAGGGATAATAAAGATCAGTCTCTACTTTATGGTACCGTAAAAACGCATGAAGGAAAAATTGACGGTACTATCACAGACATTAACGGAAAGTTTACCATTCCCCAAGAGCACCTCTTTGGGAAATTGAAAGTAAGTTACATTGGGTATGATCCTGTCAGCATCACTATTAAGGACTCACTTCAGCCCATACTCATAGCAATGAAAGAAAGTAGTCAATCAAAATTTGACGAAGTTATAATAACCGGAACTAGTGCACAGAAGAAGATGACTGTTACAGGTGCTATCACATCCGTAAACGTAGATGATCTGAAACAAGCGCCTCCTACCAATGCTTTGGCAGGAAATATAGCAGGAGTAACCAAACAGATAATTCCGAAACCTGTAATCGGAATGAAAAAGTACAAAAAATACCTGAAAAAGAACCTGGTACCTCCTACGGATGAAACCTGTGGCGAAATGAAAGGATCGGTCATATTAACTTTCTCAGTCGATAAAAAAGGACGTCCCAACTACGTTAAAGTAAAGAAAGGACTTTGCGAATCCGCAGATAAAGAAGCAATACGCCTAATCCTGGATGGTCCGGATTGGACTTATGGAAACACTTCTGCGGAAATTACAGTAAAATTCAAATAACCGGGGATACTATTATCTCCCGGTTCCAATCCAAGTACCCTTGCGCCACCAGAACTCCAAAGGACCTTGCTTATGCCGCGCAAGCCACCAACGGCTGAATATCAGTTGAACAGTAAAGATACATACTGCAATAAGAAGACTTCCTGTTGCTCCTGCATATCTATACATAGAGAGTCCGAAGCCATAATAAATACAAACTCCCATGATAGATTGGGATATGTAATTGGTCAAACTCATACGTCCATATGGAATCAACAGACTTTGCCAACCATATCCACTATTTTTCTTAAACCAAAGCAATGTAAAAATAGAAACAAGAATAACCATGAAAGCAAAATTTGTATAAGAAGGTACGGCTATTTTATAAGGAACCAAAACAGAAGGATTGGTTATTAAATCGGGCACGAAGGTCTTCAAACAATAGAGAGGAATAAAAGCAATGGCAGCATATTTCAGCATCTTTTTCCAGAAACATATAGATTCTTCACTTTTAATAAAATACTTTCGGCGTCCCAGCAACATTCCGAACATGAATAAAGCAGCGGTCTGAAACAGACGACCATTTTCTACTTGCCAAATGTTACTATACAATTGCCCGTCAGTAATATTAGAACGAAGTACTTCCAGGAAACTACCATTAGCTGTTACTACCTGGGCACGTTCAGCATAAGGGATAAAGTGACCTGTCACAGGTACATAATTTGGATCTATCATCGCATAAATAGCACGTCCCCATTCATAAGGCTGCAAAAGCAATATAACGGCAATCCAGAAAACCGTTTTATTATTTAATTTACATACCGGAATCAGAGCAAAGCCAACTACTGCATATAACAAAAGTATATCACCATTATAAAACAAGGCATGTAACTGTGCAAATAAGAACAACAAACATAGCCTCCATGCAAAACGTCCACGAAAGTCAGTACCCCGTTTTTCGGCATTACGTAATTGGATATAAAAACTAAACCCGAACAATAAAGAGAAAGTAGCATACGCTTTTCCGGCAAACAAGAAGAACATCGTATCCCACATATACTTATCTATCGTTTGTAACCACGCCGGTACTGTAAATTCCAATGGTAGAAACAAATTATAATGTTCCAGATTATGTAACAATACAATAGCTAAAAGGGCAAATCCACGCAGAGCATCTACTACTCCAAGTCGTTCAGTCGTTTTAAGTGTTTGAGTCATAAAATAGATTTATTCAGGATTACTTAATAATAGCGGTAAAAATAACAGTAAAATCTGAATTACAAAAGTTTATAAACATTAAAAGAAAATGGGTCAAAAGATAACTATTAAGGAACCGGGATCTTGTTCTTTCCGTTCAATTCATGATTTCACTAGATCAGTTCGTAACTAGCCATTTGTATAGGCATATCTAAATTATGCAAAACCTTCTCCAGCAAAATCCCTTCCCTATTATCATACTCATACCCAAAAGTAGCCCGAATCCCTTGCAAAATAAATTGTGTTGCACGGTCTAATGCCATCGGAAGGCTATCTCCTTGCATCAAAGAACCGGTTATAACACTCGTAAAAGTATCTCCTGTTCCCGGATAATGAGCCGGTAAATACGGACAGGTCACTTTCCAATAGCGATTTCCGTTCCTGTTATAGGCATAAACGGAAGTTTTACGTGTATCTTTATGCACCGGAACACTGGTTATTATAACGACTTCCGGTCCTTTATCGGATAAATGACGCAGATATTCCTTCAATTCTTCATCTGTATTATCAGCTTTATATGGTTTATCCAACAAATAAAAAAGCTCGGTCAGGTTCGGAGTTATCACATCTGCTTTTGTGATGAGATGACGCATTTCCTTGACCATATCCATGTCGAAGTTAGTATATAGACGTCCATTATCTCCCAATACCGGATCTGCCACTACCAAACTATCCGATCTTCTGAAATCATTAATAAAATCAGAAACAATCTGAATCTGCCTGGGAGATCCCAGATAACCGGTATAAATCGCATCAAACTGTACCTCCAATTTCTTCCATTCAGCAATAATTTTCGGCATTTCATCGGTCAGATCCAAAAAGGAAAAACCGGGATACTGTGTATGATTAGATAATACAGCTGTAGGAAGTGGACAAACCTGAAATCCCATCGATGATAAAATGGGAATTACAACCGTCAATGAAACTCGTCCCATCCCCGAAAGATCATGAACAGCCGCTATTTTCTTTACTTTATTTGCATACATTACATTATAATTATTTATGCGATTTAGTAGTTAAAAATCTAATTTGTCACCCCTCTCCGTCATTCATTTCAAAATAACTAATACTTCCCGCGCCCCATGAGCCCCCATCACTAATGCCTGTTCAATGTCAGCCGTCTTAGACGGACCGGAAATAAATGTTCCAAACTGATATTCCTGTCCGACTAATCCGCAATAAGCATCAAACATCGTATTTACAATTTTATTCCGATCGAGTAAAATTACCAGGCTTTCGGAAATAAAGTAAATAGCTTTATACTTGACTCTTTGTGGAATCCATATGGCTCCATTTTCTGCAACCCCTATCTCTCCTTCAATTACTGCCACCTCTGTTCCATCCAATTCTTTCGGATCATCGAGATTGTCCGGATTGAAAGTGGCACAAGAAACCTCCGGTAACACAGAAGCTATACGTGTTGCAGCCGGATAAGTTCGGCGGATGACTTGATTCACATCCTCTCCTTCCCCTAATATTATAGCAGTACCGCCTACAGCACGACTAATCGCACAAAACTGTTCAAGCTTATCAGGATAAGACAGCCGTTTCATATCTACTATATCCGGCTTGTCATAACGAACCTGTGTATTTTTGCGGATACTCGCTAATATTTCTTCTCTACTACTCATTGTTATCCTCCTTTCCCTGTACTTCATTCTTTTTCCACATTTCATTGAACGACTCTTTAGCAAACTTCGGAAGTTCACGTCCTTTACCCCAAGCATCAAGATCATTATATTTCATGAAGCGTGGCAAACCATTCACAACAGGAGCTACCCACAAAGCCGCATTGAACAATGCCGGACGGTCCATCAGGAACTTCATGCCACCGGACATTATCTTCTTTCCGGCATTTGCTTTTCCTAAACCATCCAAATCCTGGCGCCATTTATAAATCTGCTCTGCCAAATCTACCTTCACCGGGCAGACATCAGAACAGGACATGCACAATGAACAAGCAGAAAGATTATCGTAATACTTCTCCGGATCATGTGCCATCCCCAGATTAATACCGATAGGTCCGGGAATAAAATAAGTATAAGAATATCCTCCGCTCCTGCGATACACCGGACAAGTATTCATACAGGCACCACAACGGATACAATTCAATGTTTTAATATGATCAGTCTTAGAGAGTATTTCACTTCGACCGTTATCCACGATAATAATATGATATTCACCCCCTTCGCGTGGACGGCGATACTGAGAAGTATAAGTTGTCACCGGCTGTCCGGTAGCCGAACGTGCCAACAGACGTGTAAATACTCCTAAAGATTCCAGATCCGGTACAATCTTTTCTATTCCGAAAGCAGCAATATTCAGTTTCGGATAAGATGTTCCCATATCTGCATTACCTTCATTTGTACACACAACGATATCGCCCGTAGAAGCTACGGCAAAGTTTGCTCCCGTCATGGCAGCTTCTGCATTGAGGAAAAGATGTCTTAGATTCTTACGAGCCGCATGAGTCAGATAAGTCGGATCAAAATTACCTTTTTCCGTACCCATCTCTTTTTCAAAAAGTTCGCCTACTTGCTCCCGTTTGATATGAATAGCAGGCATTACAATGTGGCTGGGAGCCTCATGCATCAATTGAAGAATACGTTCTCCCAAATCCGATTCAACAACGTCAATTCCACGTTCCATCAGGAAAGGATTCAGCCCGCACTCTTCGGCAAGCATAGATTTGCTTTTGATAAAATGATGGACATTATGTTCATTCAATATATCATAAACGATGGCACAATATTCGGCTGCATCTTTCGCCCAATGAACAATAGCACCATTAGCAGTAGCATTCTTTTCGAACTCAACCAAAAGTTCTTCCAAATGGCTGTTGGAATAAAGCTTCAATTCACAAGCCTTATCACGCAGTTCCTCCCATTCGGGAACTTCTTTACTCATTTTGTCCCTTTTGACACGAACCATCCAAAGGGTTTCGTTATACCACGCTGCCATCTTGCTGTCCTGCAAGAACTTCTCTGCAGCTTTTGCATGTTTGGTACTCATGACTGCGAAGCTAAGATTTCTACTATATGAATGATTTTTATAGGAAGATGTTCCCTTTCAATAACGCCTTGCATATGCATCAAACAGGAACTATCGGCTCCTACTATATATTCGGCACCGGTAGCCATGTGATTTTTCACCTTATCCCGTCCCATACAAACAGATACCGCTTGTTCTTCCACAGCGAACATACCTCCAAATCCACAACATTCATCCACACGAGCAGGTTCGAAAACTTCAATGCCTTCTACCATATCAAGTAAATCACGCAATTTATTAAAATAAGGAATGTTCAACTCACTTGGAGCAGAAAGAAGTAGTTCGCGCACACCATGGCAACTATTATGAATGCTTACTTTATGCGGAAAACGTGCCGGTAGTTTCGAAGGTTTAAGTACATCATGGATAAATGCACAAAGATCATGAATCTTACCCGCACTTTGACAAATATGTCCTTCTTTCTTTAGGATACCGGGATGGTTCTCTTTCACAAAAGCCACACAACTGGCAGAAGGACCGACAATATAATCGTACTTCTGAAACAATTCATCAAACCGGAGTGCCAATTTCAACGATTCATCCTCAAAACCGGCATTTGCCATCGGTTGTCCGCAACAGGTCTGGTCTAACGGATAATCGACATCTACTCCTAAACTTTTTAATAGCTTATACGACGCCACTCCCACATTCGGATAGATGGCATTGATATAACAAGGAATAAACAAACCTACTTTCATAATGTATATGTAAAATATTATAAGCTCCTCCAGTCCATCCGTTTATCTATTTAGCGGATGTCGATAAGTTTATGCGTTTGCAAGCTAAGTCTCCATTTGGGATGTCGCATTACGCAGTCTACTGTTTCAGCAGTATTATTACAAGAACAAGGCTGAAGGTAAAAATGTTCGGCAAAAAGTGATTCATACATGCTGATATCTTGTCCTTCATAGACAACTTTCACTTCATCCATCCGGGCAATCTCCAGTTTAGAGCCATGCTTAGGCGAACAAGTTACCCAATCAATCGATTCAGGCAACACACAAGTTCCATTTGTTTCGATACAAACATATTTACCCGCTTCATGCAAACGGTCAATAAAACCATTATCGATCCATAACGAAGGCTCTCCCCCTGTCAGAACCACCATAGTAGCGGGATATTTTCTTACCTCTTCAATAATTTTCTCATCAGTCAGCATGATTCCTTCTTCATGCTGTGTATCACAAAAGCTACATTTCAAGTTACATCCGGAGAAACGGATAAAGACAGCAGGGGTTCCGGTATGATAACCTTCCCCTTGCAAACTATAAAAGATTTCGTTAATCTTTCTCATCGTTCATTCGCATCTTTAAATTATTCTCACTCGGATTCTTTTTCATCTTCCGGATAATCTTTTTCGTAAATGATTATATTCCCTTCCGACTCCTGAACTTCTACTTTATAACATTGTGGAATCTGTTTGCAAACCCAACGTGCTATATTTTCAGCTGTCGGATTAAATGAAAGTACTTCATTCAGATTTTGATGGTCCAACTTTTCTTTTACCAACTCTTTGATACGGGTGAAATCTACGACCATTCCTTCTGAGTTTAGCCGTGTAGAACGGCAATAGACAGTGATAATCCAATTGTGACCGTGTAGACTGGCGCATTTACTGCGATACGGAAGTACCAGCTTATGGGAAGCCGATATCTCCATGCGTTTAATTACTGTAAACATTGTTTTAAGTATTTAATAAGTTTCCTGCACCTAATGTCACCTCGATGCAAGGACAAAGGTAATACAAAAAGAGTGTTTATTCGACAAATAGGAGTGTTTTTTCTTCATCTAATTCAGCACACAAATAAATTTGCTTCTACATCCAGTTTGCATTATCTTTGCGACATGAAAACCCTCTGTATTGTTATAGGAAGTATTTCTCTGGCACTCGGCATTCTCGGCATCTTTTTGCCGCTATTGCCTACTACTCCTTTCTTACTACTCACCGCTGCCCTTTACTTCAAAGGGTCACCCCGGTTATATAATTGGTTACTAAATCACCGGCATTTCGGGCCATACATTCGTAACTTCCGCGAAAACAAAGCAATACCTTTACGTGCCAAAATCATTTCTCTCACTCTAATGTGGGGAACCATGTCTTATTGTATATTCTTCCTGATCCCACTTTTATGGGTAAAAATACTCCTTGCACTGATAGCAGCAGGAGTCACTTATCATATTCTTTCTTTCAAAACGTTGAAATAATGCGAAAGTCCCTGACGGGCTTCTGCCAGCTTATCCTCCCAATGTTTCACCGAATTTTGTCCGATGATATCCGACACATATTTCACCGAAATAAAAGGTATTTCTTTCGCCCGGCAAACGAATGCTTGCGCATAAGCTTCCATATCTACGACATCTCCAGTGACATGGGTCAGCTCTGTCAAGAAACTATCTCCTGTATTGCAAACTCCTTCTTCCGTCCAATGTTGACAAAAACCTTTTTCTTTGAGTAAAGCAGACGAGTCAATCTCCGACTCCAATCCAAAATCTGTCATCTTTTGCATATCACGGTCTACAAACTTACGACAAACAAAGATATCTCCTACTTGGTGATTAACGGTTCCAGCCGTACCAAGATTCAAAACTAAATTCGGTTGCACCTGCCGAATCGCTTCCGCCAAATGAAAAGCTGCCTTCACTTTACCAATACCTGTACGAATATAATAAGGTTCCACTTCAGGCCATTTAATCTCTACAAATTCGCCTTGAACAGCATAGGTTACCAATATTTTCAACATAAACGTTTTTATTTTACAGATTTCTATTCTTTTATAAACTTATCAATCGAAAATCGAATGTACAAAAGTAATCATTTTATTGATTTTTTCCTCTATCTTCCGTATGTAAAAAAAATATCAGCATACTCTATATTCCAAACCGCCTATAGTATATCAATCCAGAAAGATACCACATATTCACCGGACATAAAACGACCAAACAATACCTGCTCCCAAAAACATTCGGAAGAGAGAATTAGAACTATAAAAACTCCACTATCAAGTCAAAAGATTCTTTGATTTCAGTTCTTTTCTAAATAAAACACGAAAACTTTCGTGTAATTATAGGATTTTGAAATATAATCCGTATATTTGCTCGATAAGCAATTGGGTTTATTCTGATTCTTCTTTGTTTGTGTTTGACTCCGTACTGTCTGCAGTGGACTTTTTCATTTTCAAGATCGATCTCAATTATTAGTCCATTTTGTCTAGAGAATATCCATTTTGAACTTTGATTATTTAGCATTGAAAGATTGATGATGACATCAATGGTAAAATGCAAAAAGTAATTACATAAACAATTATATATGGTAAAAAAAGAAACATCAACTAAAAGAGATCGAGAAAAAGTAAAACAAACTAAGAAAGAAGAAAAACAAAAAAGAAAAGAAGAACGCCTGAATAATGGGAGCCGCAGCTTTGAAGAAATGCTTGCATATGTGGATGAAAATGGAGTACTTCATTCTACACCACAGGAAAAACCCAGAACGGAAATTGATGCCAGTGAGATTGCAGTCTCAGTTTCCAAGCAGGAAGAAATGGAAGATCCGCTTCCTCTTAACGGACGAATAGAACATTTCAATAAATCCAAAGGTTATGGCTTTGTGAAGGATGCAGAAAATGATGAGAAATATTTTTTCCACATTACTTCGGCTCCGGATGACATTACGGAAGGAGATATAGTAACATTTGAAATAGAACGTGGTACGCGGGGAATGAACGCCGTGCGCATCTCAATTATTAACAAAGTAAATAAATAGTAAAAAATGAACATTTATGTTGCAAATTTAAGCTGGGGTACAACATCTGACAGCTTGCAGGAATTATTCTCACAGTTTGGCGAAGTAATAGCAACCAACATCATCACTGACAGAGAAACGGGGCGTTCACGCGGATTCGGTTTTGTTGATATGCCGAATGATGAAGAAGGTCAAAAGGCTATTAACGAACTGAATGAGACTGAATTTGAAGGTAAAAACATTGCAGTAAGCGTAGCACGTCCAAGAACTGAAAGACCTTCAGGTGGTCGTGGTGGTTACGGTGGTGGTAATCGTGGTGGCGGCTACGGCGGTGAAAATCGCGGTGGTGGTTACGGTGGTGGAAACCGTGGAGGCGGTTATGGCGGTGGAAGATATTAATTCCCTGATTATATAAAAAGCTATCATAATAGAGGATGCGCCCAATTTTGACGCATCCTTTTTTATGATACTTACTCACTATTACAGCCCTAACTATGCTCTCATAGTCACTTGATATCATCATGTAGATGGTCATATTTCTTCCTATATCGGATATAGCGTAATGTCCATTCACGCCTTTTCTCCATAAACTCTTCTTCTGTAAGAAGTTCATAATAATAGCTTAAAATGCGCTCGTAAAAGCTCAAGCATTTATCATCTTTTTTTAACTTTCCGTAAGTCTCCTTACCCATGTTTATTTGGTGGCACATCTCTATGATTTTCACGTGCTCAAGCTTAAGCAATTCTTCAATAAAAAGCCCAAAGACATAATGATGAAATTCTTTTTTCATTTCTTTCTAATTTAATTATTAAAATAATGTGATTAAACACTAAATATTTTCACAATAGTCCGGACATATCCGAACTGTATTTCTTTGGTTTACCCTAACTTCACAGAGTGTTTCTTGAAAGACGAAAATATTCGTACTCTACAACATTAGTGATTAATTTTATTTCATTATTATATTTATACAAAAAAATGATCAATATTGAATCCTTACTCTGCCTGATCGAGATAACTAAAATGATTAGTAAGCTCTACTGGAAAAAAATTATGAATAGTCTGATGGGTACAGTAGGTACAGAAGATATCCCCCATCAATTCACACACACATGCATATGCGTACATTATAATGCGAAAAATGAAAATACAAAAACACTTCAAAACAGAATGTTTCTCATGTCAGGCAACAATACCCATACAGAAATTCAGCAAAACTCCATGAATATTAATAAACCCATCCCCACTGCAATGCCTCCCTCGAAACGATGGATATCGAATTTATCATCAACATACAAGTGTTGGAACAAGATGAGGATATGGAGGTTAAACTTAATACCTCCCTCAACAGGCTAGAGCATCTGATAAAGCACAGGGCCATTACCAATGTAGACGGCAAGGGAACTTACGCGTACGTATGTGTGTGTGTGAGGAAGGTCAGGTAAAAGTGTACCTACTGTACCTGTTTACCCATAAAACCACCCACCGCTTTGTAGGAGTTAAAGCATAGCTTTACGGTATCTATAGCTATGCTTTAGCCTACGTAAAGCAATGGCCTTACAGTTCACCCAAGGCATCTACAATTACCCTTACTTCCAACGGTGTATAAGATCGGCGTTGTAGCTGATAGCCTAAGCAGCAGATCACAACTGAACATAACTGACATTCGCAGGATTTATAAAACATTATCAGCTGTAAGGGCTGCTGGAAGAAAGAAATTCGATAAGAACATCTCAAAATATAAATAAAGGAAAAAAGAATTGATACAATTAACCCGGATACCCCAAAAAACTTCATGAATGATATATGTATATCATCCATGAAGAATTTACCATCTCTTTATAAAGATTTTGAATGTATCATTCCCAATCACCTACGATTTATTTTGCAAATTACCTTTGATAATTTGTATCATATGTTTATAAGCCATATTTTGATTTGCCAACATATTGAATTTTTCCAATGATTGGTTATAAGCTTCAAAGGCCTTTTGTGTTTGTTTAATATCCATATAAAGTTTACCCAAATAAAAATAAAGATATGCGATCTTTGCTGTGTAAGCAGTATAACATTTATCAGAATCTCTCAAAATTTCTGTTTCTATATCAAAATAACTTCTCAGAGTGTATTCATACATCTTAATAGCGGATGATATACGCTCATTATATTTTTCTTTAGCAGCATTAATAGAATCCTCCGACAGTGGAGATACTGTTTCCATTTTTTCTGCTATTTTCTCTGCTTGATACCAATATAATTTCCCAAGTGTCAAGTAAGTATTTGCCAATTCCGGCAAATAAATTTCCGGTTTTCTATCTGCCAATCCTTTTCTGATTTCCAGAGATTCTAATAATAGAGACTCACTATCCGTCCATCCATTTTCAGCACATAAATCACCCAGATTATACAAACATTGAGCAATATTGGAAGTATATTTGCCGGCATTCAACTCTTCAAGTTCTCGATAAACCCTTAACGCATAATAAATAAAGACACGTGCCCTGCGATGCTTACGAGTATCATTTTTATAAAAGCACCCAAGATTCATCCACGCCATTGCAATATCAGCCTTATATCTTTTTCGCTTGTCTTCACACAAGCTTTCATATTTATCCCTTATTTCTTGATTCAGCTTTTCACCTTCTTCTTTTTTATTATTTTGATAATATAGAACACTCAAATTACTCTTAACAAGAAAAATATAATGATCATAATCACTTTCGGGATAATGATTGGACAACACTGTATAAAGTAAAAGAGCTTTTTGATAACTGGCTTCCGCATCTTGATATTGCCCTGATCGATTATATAAATTACCCACAAGATTAAAGCTTCTGGCAATAAGAGATAAGTTTGGGGATGGAGGAAGTAAATTGATAAAATCCAAATGAAAAGTCTGCAAATATTTATTTTCCGGTAAAGACAAATAAAGCTCAATAGCTTCGTTATAGAAATCCAACGCTTTTTCAAAACGATTGTTCTTATCAAGAAAACGTGCATACTTATAAATAAGATATGCACTCTCTTCTCCTGAAAGACATCCTTTTGCTACTTGAATAGCACGTTCTCTTATTATACAAGCTTCTCTGAAACGATTTGGATTGGAACGGTCAATCAGACGGCTTTTAGCGCATAGCAGTAACTCTTCCACATTGTTCTTCAATAAATTCCGGGCATCTTCCAATACTAATTTCGCTTGCTTGTACTTATCAAGATGATGATCTCCCTCTTTATTTATATCATCTACATTCAATATCCGAGCCACCTCTTTATCATCCCCATGTTCCAAAAGAAAAGCTACTTTTTGTAATCTCAGACTTGAAGTTTCCGCAGATAATTTGTTCAGTTGATACACAATATTCAACAGCAACTTATTCTGTTGCTCCAAATCCTCCTGAGCCTGATTAATTTGATTCAATAAATGTTTTTGTTTTTGCTGTTTCTCTGTCAGCCTCAGGGTTAGCATCTCTATATAATCTTTCGCATCTTCCCACTCTTCTTTAAAATCATCTTTGGGAGATCCGGGATGCTCAATACTTTCATATTTACTGAGCCTCGTAACTTTCTCTTCTATCTTATTTTGCAATTCCAGAATCTCATTATTAACTTTGGACAGAGATTCACGACATTCACTTTGGATTTTCTTGAGTTTGATAACCTCACTATTGTTGGCAGAAAAAGACAGATGTTCTACATCTCCGATACAAGTATTGCCCAACATGATACTGGACTCTCTTATCTCCATATCACTTGTACCGTCCAGATATGGCAATAGTCTATTCCCTTCCTTATTCTGAAGTGCTTTAAGTAATCTCTGTGCACTCATATTAACATCCAAGCACAGTTGTGATGAATGATTATATGCGGGAGGAATATAATAGTTATATCTTTTACCTATAATAGCCTTCAATTTACGAAGTCTTCTTTCTTCCTCTTCCCCTTCATTTAAGCTTTTCTGAAAAACATAAATGTTAGGGAATCCTTGTTTTTGTTGTGTTTTTCGAGCTTCATAAAGTTCTTCAATCGTATAACGACCTGCCTTACGATGAAATAATGCTATAAACAATTGACTTGTTTTTACTTTCTCGTCATATCTATCCTGTGATGGAATTCCATTATACCCATTATCAAAATGTTCCCAGATTTCTAATTTGAATATGATTTTTCCATCATAGACATCATTCAATCTTTGAATTAATAGAGTGACCGCCTCACGATCTTGTTTTAGTTCTTCACTGGAAGCCAAAAATACCCGAACAATAAATGGAGCTGACATAAGGATTCTTTTATTTCTTTGTTATTCACCATAGCATTAGGATAATGTCGAAACATACCATGACTGGACAGGTTAAATCTCACACTAATCCCCAATAACTTACGACAATGTCCAAAAATACAAAGTTTTTTCTATTAGGACAACTTATAAAAGTAAAAATCATCAAGGAAGAAGAATCAGAAGTTTATGGATATGGCTAATCAACAAAGAAAAAACAAGTATTTTGGTCTATTTTTATCTTTAAATGAACGAAAATTTTCCTTTTCAAGACTCCATCTTTCCTACCTTTGCAGGAAACTTAAACACATAAAACAATGACTCAAAACGCTATTACCGAAAATCGGTTGGTTTGGCTGGACGTTATCCGTTGCATAGCCATGATGATGGTAATCGGTGTACACTGCATCGATCCTTTTTACATTTCTCCCACAATGAGGGTGATACCGGAATATACTCATTGGGCTGCTATTTACGGCTCATTACTCCGTCCATCCGTTCCACTATTTGTAATGATGACCGGATTGCTCTTGCTTCCTATTAAGCAACAACCATTAGGAAATTTCTACAAGAAACGTATTTACCGTGTATTGTTTCCTTTCCTCCTCTGGTCAGTCTTGTATAGTATGTTCCCCTGGTTTACAGGTCTTCTTGGATTGCCGAAAGAAATCATCGGAGATTTCTTTTGCTACACACAAGGACATGAATCACAAAGTCTTATGGATTCTCTGAAAGACGTGGCAATGATTCCATTCAACTTCAGCCATAAGGAAAATCACATGTGGTATATTTATCTGCTTATCGGATTGTATCTTTATATGCCTTTCTTCTCCGGTTGGATAGAAAAGGCAAGCAATAAAACCAAACAAACATTCCTGTTTATTTGGATTATCTCTCTTTTTATCCCTTATATACGTGAATATGTAGCTAATTTCCTTTTCGACCGGAACGGTTATGTATTTGGAACTGATACTTGGAATGAATTCAGTATGTTCTATTATTTTGCCGGATTCAATGGCTATCTGTTATTGGGACATTATGTAAAACAAGGAAACAATTGGAGTGTACTAAAAACATTTCTCATCTGCGCAATCATGTTTGCCATCGGTTATTATGTCACTTATACGGGCTTTAGCACAACTGCTGCCAATCCGAATGCTACCGAAACGGAGATGGAACTTTACTTCACTTTCTGTAGCCCGAATGTACTATTAATGACTCTGGCAGTATTCCTCATATTACAAAAAGTAGTAATCAATACGCCAATTGTAGTAAAAGCACTGGCCAATATGACTAAATGTGGCTTTGGTATATATATGGTACACTATTTTGTAGTAGGTCCATTCTTCTTACTGATAGGTCCTTCTGCAATACCTATTCCACTGCAAGTACCTTTGATGGCTGTATGTATCTTCATTTGCAGTTGGGCATTCACAGCACTTATGTATAAGTTAATGCCTAAGAAGGCACACTATATTATGGGATAAGCATATAATAATGTGAATTCTAAGACTTAAACAAGTCTTAGAATTCACATTAAGTTAAATGAAAAACACGCAAATTATGAAGAAGTTTTGGATGTATGCAGTCTGTACCATCTGTCTGATGGCTGCTTGTACAGAATCTCAGCACTTTACAACTGAAGGTTTATGTCTTGTGGATGTAGCAAGTGCTATGGAAAACCAGACAGAACTGAAGATATCCGACTTGGGCAATGATGTTTGTTATATCCCTTTGGAAACTACTGATTCTTGTCTGATAGGCAATGACCCGAAACTGTTGTTGCTGGACAAACACATCGTTGTCTATACACGTAAAGATTGCTTTCTGTTCAATAAAACTAACGGTAAGTTCATTTCCAAAGTGGGGTATGGCGGTGATAGCCCTGAAGCCTATTCCGATGCCAAGCCTATCTATAATGATGTGGAAAAGATGTTATGTTTCAAACGCGAACCGAATATCTTTCAGCGTTATGACTTGCAAGGTAAATACCAGGGAAAGATGATGATACCCACTCATCCGGTTGTACCGAATGATTTCATTTTTACAGATTCATTCGCGATAGGACATTACAATAGCATAGGACAAGAGTTCAGTAGCCGTTCGTTAGTATTCTTCAATACTCGGGGCGAACAGAAAGATACGCTTTCCAGCCTATTGCCTGTACTTCCTGAGAAACACATTGGCGATGTTAAAAGATTTTCTGTGCGAAAACAGGGATTGACAAACTTCGTTCTAGTAGAGTTCAAAGATGACAGTTATTCGGCTAATATTACCGATTTGTCTTTCTTATGGAAACAAGGTAGTAAAGTTCGTTTTAAAGAGGCTTTCATCGATACGATTTATACGCTGGAGAGAAATCGGCTAGTTCCTGACATTGCATTTTCTACTGGAAAATGGCATTGGGGAGCAGAGGCGCGTACAGATTCTAAAGACAATCACAACCGTCTGCTAATGACAACGGTATTTGAGACAAACCTGACTCTTTTCTTCCAATCCGTACGTGAAGTCTATAGCGACCAACCGGAAACCTACAATGGCGTTTATGACCGTAAAGCCGGTACCACCCGTATGTATCCGGAAAAAGCCGGGTTTATAGACGACCTAAACGGATTCATGGCTTTCTGCCCCCAGACTTATAATTCTCTGGGCGAATATGGTATGATGAAAAGTTCGAATGAAGTCTTGATATGGTTAGAAGAACATCCGGAGGCGGTCCAAAATAAGAAACTATCTGCATTAAAAAAGTTAAATGAAGATTCTAATCCAATGGTGGTGATTACTGTGCCACGAGAATAGTGTGGTGAATATACATAAAACCGTTGCCGGATTTTCGATTATTTGGAGAATGTATGAGATGCTTGTAAGTTATATCTATTAGACGGTACCTGAAAAAATAGCATATTCTAAGCCAAAAGCCCTAAATACACTATAACCTTCGTCGCAAGGAAGTGAGAGAAGTGATAGCAGTACTCATCATGAGACGTATTACTATCGGAAAAATATGGTATTCAATCTCCATCCACAGCTATCAAAAAAATACTTCAAGAAAAAGAAGGAAGATATGTTATAATAAAGTACCCCTAAAATGAGTTACTCCCTATCAGTCAATCTTTGATTATTAAGGACCTAATTATTATTAGAAGTAGCAAGCATCAATAAAACATACGTTTAATATATGATTAAGAGTTTTGCCTGAAACGTTTGCGAGCCAACATAGACAAGGCAAGGACAATACACAATCCTATTCCCCAAATCCACAATCCTCCTCCACTACCTTCAGTTTTACCATAAGAGTGTAAGCCACTTAAATAGTAATTCACTCCAAACCAAGTCATTAAGACTGAAAGTATAGAGACCACAGAAAGCAGATTGAAGCACCAATCTGTTTTACCTTTCAGTAGTGGTACAAAACGTAGATGAAGAACTAGTGCATAAATCACAATTGATATCAACGCCCATGTTTCTTTCGGGTCCCACCCCCAGTATCTTCCCCAAGAGACATTTGCCCAGATGGCTCCTAAAAATGTCCCCGCGGTCATAAAGAACAGACCGAGAATCATTGCCATTTCATTCAGCAATGTCAGTTCACGAATACGAAATCGAAGTCTTAACTGATTAGCAGTTGAAAGTAAACTCATTAAGATCAGATTGAATAGTCCTGTTAAGGCACAAAGTGCAAAGAATACATATCCAATCATGATAATAGCTACGTGTGACATCAGCCAATACGACTGAAGCACTGGAACCAGGGGAGTTATTTCCGGATTCAAATGATTTAATCCGGCTACGAAGAGCATGATTCCTCCCAATAATCCGGCCAAGGCAGGAAGAATAGGAAAACGGCGAGCAAACAGCAATCCGCAACCAACCAACATCCATGAAGTGCATACCATCGATTCATAGGCATTCGCCCAAGGTGCATGACCGGAAATATACCAACGCAACAGTACTCCGGTTGTATGTGCCAAGAAAGCTATTACTAGAAGAGTAATCAAGGGAATATTTAATTTTCTACCCCATTTAAAGTCCGTCATCATCTCTCCACACGCAATAAACAGTAGTATCCCGCCTAAAATCAGATAAGCCAGACGACACCCCAAAAACAGGTCCAACTGATTATAAAGAAGTTCCGCTTTTATTTTTTGATTATCGATAACGGGAGTTTTACTTTTTGCTTGCTGGAAGATTTGAATCATATCCACTACCTTATCCGCTTCTTTCCAGTCATTGGAACGTACTCCATTATTCAACTCATAGAGATACCAATCCATAATTTTAGAAACAAACATAGAGTCTTTTCCTTGAAAAACATTCAAACTGTCACCGGCTGAGTACCATTTACCCCGTACATCATTTTCGTCCGGAAAAAGAGGTAATAACTGACGCTGCATAATCTGGTAAATAATATTCACCGATTCATCCAGTTTCAACAAGTCCGAATCCAAGCGTTTACGCTCTGCTGCCGATTTTGAATAGATTGCATTCACTTCATCAGCCAATACATAGTTCCCGTTTTTGTCAAATACATCTTGCCATGCCATGTACTTTCCATCTCTTCCGAAACGTTTCAGAATCTCCTTATTATCTACTTTAATAAAAGGGACTTTCCCCCACTCCTCGGGAAAAGATAATAGATTCAAAAAGAACTGGTCTGAAGTAAGACCATTCATTTTCTCCGCTCCGTAAAGCTTACGCAGAATAGCAGACGTATAACTATTGACCGGTTCTAAACGACCATTCGGATTGAGTACCACCAACTGCCCAAATTTCTCCGCATGTAAAGAAGAGACAGTTGGAGATTGTGCCCGCAATGTTTGCGTACCGAATATACCACCGGATAATCCTAAAAGAAGCAGCAAACAAAATGGCACATTCTTTTTCATCGCACTCAACTCTTTACGTAAACGGCCAAAACGAGAATTCTTACTAAACAACGTGAGCACAAAACCTACAAATAATAAGAAGTAACCCGTATACGTCAGTTGCATACCGGGACGGTCATAACTCACAGACAAAACCGTTCCCAATTCATCCCGATCAAACGAAGATTGAAACAATCGGTAACCATTTACTTCTATCACCTTATTCATACGCACAGTAGCAGTGAAAGAAGGTTCGTTTTCCTGCTTTATTACCAAATCACTCTCGTATGACATCGGACTGTGTGACCCGGGATAACGTTCCAACCTAAAATCATTGAGCTTAACAGAAAAGGGCAGGGAGGTATTTCCAGTCCCTGCCCCATCATCTCTCATCATGTAATTCACCGTTTCCCCCTCACGGATATGCACAATTCCTGTTACACCCACATAATGAGAGGCAGCTGCCCCCAACCACATAAAAATAAAAGCTCCATGAAAAAACAAACTACCTTTATTGATTCTTTTGAAATAGCTTCCCTGAAGAAACATACTCAACAAATTGATAGCCTGCAGCAATTGTAACAAGATAAACCAAGGGGCATAATAAAAATACTCCCTGGCTACAGCAGGACCGTATGAGTTCTCCACAAAAGTAGCGATTGCCAATATCACTGCATAAAGTGCCGCCAATACATACATCAGAACAGGTGAGGCTATCAAACGAATCAGTTTCATTAGTTTTATGTTATAAATAAGCAATACCTTCAATTTCTACCAGTAGCTCTTCTCTGCATACATCGGCATAAAGATATGCAATAGGAACATCCGGACAAAGTTTATCCAAATCTTTTTTCACTACATGCACATCCGTTTCATTCTTCAGGTACACACGAAGAAGCTCCAATTTGCCGGAATGTTCGGGAAGATTCTTCTTTCCTTCTTCCAAGCCAATCAAATGCTGGATGTTTTCAAGTGTAATCTCTGTCTGCGAAAGTACATTCCCATCTATGATACTCTCTTCACCCCGAATAGCAGCTGTCCCGGAAATATAAATCATTTCTAAACTTTGATCGGTCAGTAGCTTTCCCCTTTCAAACTTTGGAGTTTCTTTTTCCGTATCGGTCCGATGGCTTATCAATACATCGTCCGAATAATCATGGGCTGCTCTCTGCCAATCATTGTCCAAAGGCACAATGTCAATATTTCCTTTAACAGCGTTAAAGTCTATCTGCACACCACCATATTGTGTTCCGATTCCCGTAGCTGCCGGATATCCATATAACCATTCCGAAGAAGCATAAAACCTGGAACGCACGTCATTAAAATCTTGGTAGCACTGATTTCCATGAATCAAGTTTGTAATACGCTCCAGATAGTTCCACTGACGAACAATATCTCCGAAATTCATCCCTTCCGTCTTAAGGATTTCTTCTGCTTTACGAAATGCTTGCTCCGATTGCTCACAAATCGGTAGGTTCAAATCACCTGCACAAAGTCCTCCTGCTACAACTTCTAAGTAATCAGCCGCTTTAATACGGAGATAATGTCCCCATGCGGTTTCCTGTTCTTCTATTACTACTGCCTCATCAGCTGTTTGCTCCAACGAATGTACTTCCAAAATCAACTCTCCTGCCAAAGGTTTCTGTGCAACAAGCGAAACCAGTGGACGGGGAGCAACGAAATGTTTGTCCACCCATTGTTCAAGAAAATTCCGTTGAAGTTGATATTCCTGATTATCCGAACAGAGTGTAAAGAAGATAAGACGAATTACATTTTCCCGACGGAAGACAGATTCCAGTAGTTCTTCCGCCATCCGTTGCCAGGGTTTATTTTCCGCTGTATATAGTTCACATTTTATTCGATGATATACCATACGACATACAGGAATTAATGATAGGTTGCTACACCTTCCGGTTTATCAACACTATATACAGAAGACATCGTTTGCAATCCAGGATGATTTTCCAAAGAGTAAAGTACGTTCTTCTGGCGGTCTACCAACAACATATGTACTTTATCTTTCGGATTTACATGTCCGGTCCAATTAGTTATCAAGAAACGTCCGTCAGAGAAGTATTGGAAACCTCCTAAGAATTTAAGCGGTTTGCCGGGAATATCTGCATTGGATATTTCCCAAATTGTTTTTCCTTGGGGAGTTACTTCAATCAAACGGGGATTCTGGTCTTTGTCCGCTACGGCAATCAACGTATTTCCATTAGGAAGGCGGGTCAATGAATGAGGACCACCGGGGACTGACAATTCCCATACCACTTTCCCATTTGTATCATATTCCTTCACACATTGATCTCCATAATGCGCCACCAGAAAATGACCATTATCCAAGCGACGAGCATTACGCATAAACGCAAAGCCTCCATCCTTCACTCCTTTTGGCAAGATGCATACCTCTTTTACAATTTTCCCTTTCGGAGAAATTTCCAACATCCGTCCTGTGGTACACTCACCTACAAATGTATTACCGTTCTTCAAACGTTGGCAAGCAAACACCGGGCTTTGTGACTGATAATGAAATACTGTATCATTCTGACGAGTCATTTCAAGCACTCCATGTCCGGTAGTAAAAAGAATATTGCCATTAGGTAATACCCATAAATCATTGGAATCCGGAGCCTTGTGCTTCCAGATAATCTGTTCATTCTCCATCACAAACACGATACCTTGTGAATAATCAGCTCCGACAAATGTCTTGGTCTGTGCAATCAATGACACCGAGAAAAGTGATAAAACAAATGCAATAATATATATTCTATTCATAATTAGTTTTCTATGTTAAACAGATCATCACTATTAAATAGTATGATAACATTTATCATTCAAAACGTAGCGAAGTATCTACTTTTTACGTGTGCAAAGAATCGAGAATCTTCACTTCGTTCTGAATGATAGATAGTATAAAATAACTAAGTGTTGGCGCTTACAGTGATAATATGTATTCTTCCAACTCTTCCAACTCCTGATCGGTTACAGGTTTCTTTGGGCCATGGACTTTCAGCATATCTTTCATTGAATAACACCGACCATCATAAAGATAAGGAGCTGTACGCCAACACTCATTCAAAGCAGGAACGTCCATCTTCAATCCTTTATCCGGTCCGGTAGTCCATCCCACCTCATACTGTTTCTTATCTGTATAGTACTCTCCGGAATGACAACCGGCACAGTTTTCTTCAAAGATTTTCTTTCCTTTCTTTGCATTTTTAGAAAGCTTACCTTTTTGCAGATAAGGGCTTGGCAATGGCTTCAATGACTTGAGATACTCATCAATTGCTTCATAAACTTCATCATCTCCCTCCCCAAACAGAATATACTTCACTCCCGAGCGTACGGCTGTTTCAGCATCTTTACGGATACCCGTCACCATACAAGGAGGGGTCTGATGAGAAAGTAACAATGTTTTTGTATTCTTCGGATTACCCATACCATCGTTCAGCAAATCCCAGTTGAGTCCGTCTATACGTGCATCATTCGGATGACAAGTTGCGCAACTTTGCCAATTTTGGAAACAAAGTGTGGCATCATGAAAATACATATCACCCTTACCTACTTTAGTAAATGCCAACGGAGCACCCAGAACTTCCGTTCTCACATTCTTGCCATTCAAGTCCATAGAAACCAATTCCGAAGTATAATAATTGGCCGTATAGATATTGTTATCAGTAGCAACTACTGAACGAGGACCTTTTCCTTTGGTCGGAATAAAATCACGAATACCATACAAGAATCCGGCATCATTCGGAATGTTACCCCATGACTTCATGGAAGGAGTCACCATTTCTCCCTGTTTTGCTTTTGCAAGACGTTCGTGCAAAGCAATCCGGTCGATTCGAACCAATTCCTGACTACCGGAGGCCGCAACTATGATTTGTTTATCATCCGGAGTAACTATAACCGTCCATGGATTGGCCGCTCCTTTTTGAGGGGTATCCAACAATACAGAAGTTAATAGTTTCTTCGCTTTCAGATCAATAATGGATAAGGTATTTGTCGCCATCCAGCCTCTGTCTAACTGATTGGTAGGCAACTGGTAACGAGCAATCAGATGAGTAACATACGCATACTGACGATTTTTATCCACTGCTATAGACTTGACGTCCGTTGAACCGTTGGGGAGCATGATACGACTCTCTACCTTCTTTGAGAGTACATCTACGATATCCAATTGTACAGCAATGGGATAAGCAGTAGAAGCCATTTCCGGTAGATTGTTTCCTATCAGCAAACAAGAATCTCCGGCAAAAGAAACCATTGCTACCGGTTCGCGACCGATAGCAATTTTATTTATTACTTTACGATTAGACGGATTTATCTCCCAGAGTTCATTGTTGAACCGCTGAGTCACCCAAAGCGATTTCGACAATGGATTGTATAATATATCCGTTGGAGTTGCTCCACTCTCTTGCTTTGAAAGTATAGACAGCCTTTTTCCATCCAATTCGTACATCTTTCCGGAATTGCCATCACAAACCACCCACAGCTTTCCGGATGGATCTTGTGTCATTGCATTCACCGGAGAAGAGAAAGTTACTCTCTGTTCGATGTCCTGTCCGTCGGACGACATTTTTAATAGTTCGCTTCCCGCTCTATTCGTCACGAATAAGGATTTTCCATTATCAGCCAGAAACAGGTGATCCGGTGAAATAGTACCAGTGGGCTCTATCCCACTGGTGCAAAGAAGTATAGAAGCTACGATACTAACAGGTATCAAAATCTTTTTCATTTTTTCTGTTCTTTAGTTTGAAGAGATTGAATGTATTGACGGATATTCTCCTGGTCTTCCGCACGAGCAGCTTCCCGTTTTTTATCATAACGATCATAAAACTCGCGATCTTGATCCGACCAATTGTTCGCTTCACGGTAATCTCCGATCTGAGGAACAAGTAAGTCAATCCAAAGAGAAACCTTACGTATTTCTTGCGGAGTCAGTTTCGTTCCACCATGACCATTTTCCAGACGCTTAATCAGATTACTCTTATTAGATCCCGCAAAATAAGGCGGTAACAAAGTAGGTTCGGATAAAGAACTGATCCAGTTCACTTCCGGATTATGTGGATCGCCTCTCCAAGCCCGGTCTTCTCCATCAGGACGAGCATGAGTCAGACTCAAATAAGAATCTGTATATTTTCTCTTACTCTGGTGATCTACCACCTTCAACTCTCCTTTCAAACTCATAGGTTGTTTTACTCCGTCATGGCAAGAGATACAATGCTTGTCCCAGATTGGTTGAATCTCCTTCAAATAGCTGAAGTTACGTTCTCCCATTTCATCTTCCGGTTCCAATGCTTTGATACCTTTATTCATAGCCATGGATACAGCATGACCTGCCACAGGAACAGTATTCTTATGTTCGTGACATCCGACACAACTCTGTACCTCATTGGGTTGGAGGGTAGACCAACTACGCATAGTCTGCACTACACGTCCGTTAGCATCCAAGGCCTGAAAATACAAAGGTCTGCGTGCAGGAACTTTAAAAAATGCAGAACCATCGGGATATACTTCCGTCACCCCCAACACTCTCTTCACGTCCCAAGCCGCATTCCCTACTCCGGTAGGTGTACTGGCTAAAGCACCTCCTCCTTTATCCTGACCATTCACTTCGCCTACACCCGCTGCACGAAATTGAATCTCAACAACACGCAATTGCTTAATAGTTCCGGGTTCTACACCTTTCAAACCATTACCTTCATAGATATTCTGCATGTAATATACACCGTCCTTCTTTGTATAGTCTACTGTAGATGAACGACGGAAAGGACGTTCACGAGGAGCAACCAATATCGGTTGATTGCAAGAAATTTCAGGATCGGCAACTAGCAATTCACGCTCTCCATCAACATTCATCCAATAAATACCGAACATCATCGGATGTCCGACATAATATCCCAGCGGAGTATAAGAAATCAGAAATTCTGTTTCGTTCAATGGGAACGGATGTTGGAACTGATCGGTAAATTGTCCGTAACTGTCAATACGTTCAGCTTCCGGTTTGCGAACGGGAGCGACAAACATCACACCTTCATTCTCATCACGACCGGCTTCGGGATCAATAATACCCAACTTGCCATGTTGCGGGTTGTGATGTCCCATAAAAGTAGCCATTACCTTACGAGTACCAGGTATTTGACGAGTATGTGCCACCGTTGTCGGGAACCAACTGTTCACTCCATAATATTCTGCCTGTCCGGTTCCATCAGGATTCATTTGGAATAATGGCTGTGTCCAAACCTGTCCACGATCATTATAATCCCAACGGGTATAAACCACACGACCGTCATCAAGTAATGTAGGAGTTACTGTATGCACCTGGTCGAAACCTATCTGACGCATATAACGTCCCTCCCGATCACAAAGATACAAATTGCTGACTTCGGTAAACCAGCAGTCTACAGCACTTCCGCTACGAGTAGAATTAAACATTATATTTTCATCCGGCAAATAAATTCCTTCAATATCAGCATGTCCTTTCCCTGAAGTGATTTGCTTCACTTCACGTGTCTTCAAATCCATTTCATACAAATGAAAATCATCTTCCTTTGCAGACTTCTTCCAAGCAAAAAGCAGATGCTGACCATCAAAATGAAGATTCGGATCACGATAGACTCCATCTTCATCTGACAATAAATTCTCCTCTTTTGCCCAAATACCGTTCATTTTAATCTTTGACAATGAACCGCCTGCAATGTAATTACATTCGGCACGCGCATCCGACAGTCCTTCGGTATATGCAAAGAACGAAGGTCTCAACGTTCTAAATTTCGTAAAGACAATCTCCGGCTGATCGGCAGTGAAAGAAGCCAAACGCTTTGCACGTCTTTTTTCACAGGCTTTCAGATAAGACAGAAATGCGGTTTCAATGCTTTCCGGAGTTTCAGTTACATTAGTCGCAAGATTCAGTTCACCCAAGCGACGAGACAGTTGCTGGCTGAAAGAACCTTTAAACCAATGTACATTTCTTCCATCCTGTAACCACCAGTCATAATATACCGGATAGTTTTTCATCAACACCTGATGAGCTTCCTTTATCTTATTCTCCAGCTCCTCTTTATGATCCTCTTTTTCCCTTATCACTTGAACCTCTGCAAATTGCTTCTGCATCTCAGTGATAAAACTTTTCGCGTCCGTAGGCTGAAAAGAAGTATCTTTGGTTTGCCAGGCAACAATGGTGAATAGCATACAACACGCTACTCCCCATTTCAATAACCTTATTATTTTTGATTTTATCATATTAATATCTTAATATACCTTTGTTACCTCTTGAAATAGATATTACATGCCTCGTTTCAACTCTTTATAAGCTTCTACAATTGCAACGCCACTTGAAGTTCCGATACGGGTAGCACCTACCTGAATCAATGCCAACGCTGTATCCAAATCACGAATACCACCAGCTGCTTTCACACCAATAGTCGGGCCTACAACACGACGCATTAATGCTACATCATGTACATTCGCTCCTGCTGTTCCGAATCCTGTAGAAGTTTTCACGAAATCAACACCTGCTTCTTTAGCAATACGGCATACGGTTTCTTTTTCTTCATCTGTCAGGTAACAAGTTTCAAGAATCACTTTACAAATAACACCGGCAGGTTTACAAATAGAAACCATGTCTTCGATCTCCTTCTTAACGATCTCAGTCTGGCCTTTCTGCAAAGCACGTACATTGATTACCGTATCTATTTCCGTAGCACCTTTAGCTATAGCATCACGAGTCTCAAATGCTTTACACTCTACAGTGTTCTGTCCCAAAGGAAAACCGATGGCTGCACCAACGCGTACACCCGAACCTTCCAACAGTTTCACACAAGTTTCCACCTCAGCAGGATTAATAGCCACCATTGCAAATTTATACTGACGTGCTTCTGCACAAAGTTTTTCAATATTCTCTGCATTCCCAAAAGGTTTCAGGAAAGTGTGGTCGATCATTCCGGCTAACTGTTCTACTGATAAATTCGCAATTACTTCGTTTATATTTTTCTTTTCCATTGTTTTAATTCGTTTAATTTGATTATTCTAATTGATTATTAAAAAGTTAATACGCATTTCAAGACTTCGCCCCGTTTTACGGCTGCAAAAGCTTCCTCTATTTCTTCAATCTTGAAACGATGCGTGATAAAATCACTTGCTGAAAGTTTACCTTCTTTAATCCACTGTGACAAAGTTATCATAGCGGCTTTCTCTTCCGAACGAGTAGGCCATTGATGCATATGCAGGTCGAAGTTATAAGGCGCTTTTGATAAATCGAATGTCGGATTCTTTGTCATTACACCATATACACACACGTCACCGCCCATCTTTACTAAAGGCAATACGGAATTAACCACTACATCCAGACCTACTGCATCAATAACAGCATCATACGAGCGTCCTGCTGCTGCAATAAATTCAGGAGTACTAATTTCAGCCGGTGTATATCCATTGTCAGCTCCCATCTTACGAGCCACTTCCAGTTTGGAAGGAAGCATATCGACAATATCAATCTGTCCCAGTCCGAACAGCTTACCCAGCTTTACGAAACTTAATCCTACCGGACCTGAACCCACTACCATGACTTTTTTCCCCGGAGCCAGATTGAAATCTTTGAACGCTCCCAAAACTTCACGCCATGTACAAGAGATAACAGCTTCTTCCGGCTGCACATGTTCGGGAACTGAATTCTGAATTTCAAAGCTGTCCCAACATCCTTGTTCAGGTGTAGCCAACCCTTCTTCTTTCAAAACTTCAAAATCGTTCACTACCACATATTCGCTGAAACCACCCCAGCCACTATTTATACCTTGAGCACCAAAATCAGAGATCAGTCCACCGATAGCACGATCACCCACTTTGAAGTTACGTACTTTCTCACCTACAGCTACTACGATTCCGGCATTTTCATGTCCTAAAGCCAAAGGATAAGTATCTACTCCGGGAAATTTTCCGGCAATCAGTTTACTATCCGTTGCATTGCATAAAGCGACCATTTCTGTTTTCACCAAAGCCTGATAGGCATTGATAGCAGGAGTTTCCACCTGTCGTATTTCTATTTTACCGGGAGCCGGCACAATTACTGTTTTCATTGTCGTCATTTTCAGTTATTATCAATTATAGTTTAGTTTTCGCTATCTCGTCATACATTCCACATAAAGCATGATAAGCTTCATCAAAAACAGGCATCCAAGTTTCGTACTTCTTCACGTTCTCTGGAATCGGTTGAACTGTTTGTTCGATACGGACAAAACGGTCGATTACGGAGAAGTCTTTAAAGACTCCCGCACCGATACCTGCCAGAATAGCTGCCCCCATTGAAGTTGCTTCTTCCAGATAGTTAGGTACACGAATCTCAGCCTGATAAATATCCGCCATCATCTGACGCCAAACAGGATTCTGAGCACATCCGCCAATAACCGTAACCTGATCAATAGGAACATGTCTACGGAAAATATTAACGATAAATCCGAGATTGAGAGTGATGCCTTCCATCACAGCACGCAACATATCTCCATGCTTATGCCCTAATGTCAAACCAATAAATGCACCTTTGGCATCTACATTCCAACGCGGAGTACGTTCACCCAGCATATAAGGTAAGAACAAAAGCTTATTGGCTCCAATCGGAGATGAAAGTATCTGCTCGTCAATCAGTTCAAATACACTACGTCCCGACTGAGCAGCCAGTGCCTGTTCGTTTTGACAAAGTTCGTTGATCATCCAGTTGTAAGAAGATCCTGCTGCTTGCATCGTTCCCGACGGATGTAACATGCCCGGTACGACATGCGCCCAATTCATGGTACGGCGTTGTTCGTCCACAATCGGTTTTTCAACTGTAAGAGCCACCCATGAGGAAGAGCCTAAGTAGTTGTACGCACTTCCCGGAGCCACACAACCCACGCCTACTCCGGCACAACTACCATCTCCACCACCACATATAACAGGGGTTCCTACCAATAATCCGGTCTCCTTAGCTGCTTGAACTGTAACCTCACCGATCACGTCGATAGATGAGCGGACTTCCGGAAAGAGAGAAAGGTCAAGCTCTGCAGCTTCTATAATTTCTTCACTCCACTGCCAGCGGTTCAAATCGTATGCATTCGTACCCGAAGCGTCCGAAGGATCAGTAGCAATAGTGCCACACAAACGGAAGTTAATATAATCCTTTGCATTCAGAACTTTGGCAGTCTGCGCAAAAACTTCCGGTTCATTACGCTTTACCCACATCAGTTTTTCGATCGAGTATGAAGCACTGATTCTATGTCCTGTAATCTCATAAAAATGAAGCGGATCAATCTTTTCAGAAAGCACAGCTTCTTCTTCCTGAGAACGCTGGTCACAATAGAGCATATGCGGACGAAGCGGAATCCCGTTTTTGTCCACGCAAAGACAGCCCATCATTTGCCCGCTAAGCGCTACTCCTGCAATATCATTGGGAGATACAAGTTCCAGAAGAGCCTGTGTCGTATCCACAATGGCTTTCCACCAATGGTGCGGATTTTGTTCCGCCCGATTGCCGGTAGCATAATCCGTAGGGTAAGCAGCTGTACGCGAAGCGATCAGTAAGCCCGATTCATCAAACAAAGTTGCTTTGTTGCCACTGGTACCCAAGTCATGTGCTAATATATACATAATTATATTTTTCTTTATTTTAATAAATAAAATTAGAGTGCGGCATTCGTATAACCGGTAAGTCCTACGAAGATTCCTCCGACAATACCACCCAGGATAATTACTATCCAACGAGGGAATGCTTCTTTCAGCAATCCGGCACGCGTACCTTTCGGTGCACAAAGCACATCAGACAGAACGAATCCCATCGCAATCGCCCATCCCATGTCTACCCATGGGGCACTACCACGATTACCCTGATGAATCATACTGAATTGCATTGGCAAGCCGTTTGCATCATTCAGTAGTCCAGTTGAAAAGCCGAATCCGGGTAGTTTATGATTAACTAGCCAGAAAGTACCAATGATAACGGCAGCTGCCATAAATCCGCCTATCGGACCGAAGTCTTTCACCAGTTTAGGCCAGCTCATCAATACAGTGAATGTTACGGCAAAAGCGCCGAAAATAGAGGTGATGATTCCTGCATGATACATGCCGAACCATTCGTTATAGGTTTGTAACCATTCGCTCATTGTTCTTTCCTCCTTAATTTATCTTTCGGGCACAATCGCACGAACGGATTTTCCACACTAATACTCCCGCCAAGGCCCCTCCTATCAAACAGCAGATTAATGTTGGCAGAGCATACAGGAAATTGGAAATATCACCTTGAAAACGGACAATTCCCCATGCTATACCGGCAGAGCCGATACACCATCCCTGATCCAGCCAGATTTTTCCCGGAGGATTCAGTATAGCACCATTATAATGGTTCATATACCACATGATACCGATAATCAGCGTCGCTGCTATCCATCCCCCCATCAGGCCATAGGATTTCCAAAGTTCCGGCCATATACCGAATGCGAACCCGCCACAAATGGCAGCTCCTGCAAACGTCGATAAATATTTTTTCATTTTAATTACGTGTTTTCCGGTTTGTGACTATTCTATGTTATTCTAATGCTAGTTTAGCCAATGTAAAGGGTTTGTCATGTTTAGTATTCACTTTGTCCGGTCCGGTCACAAGATCAAAACATGATACGATCATCTGACCGTTCCACATAATCGGTTCACCCGGTTGATCCAATTCTCCCTTACTACCATCGCTATCAGGACTTTGAGCAATACGTTGAATATTACCCTCTTTGTCTACACGAGCAACAGCATTTGCAGAGAAATCTGCAACCCAGATATTTCCTTTGTCGTCCATACACATACCGTCTGTCGTACGTAATTGTGTGGTATCTTGTGCCCATACATCGTTACTAAGAACTTTTCCCTCTGCATCCATTTTGATACGATGAATTGCTCCGTCACCAAAGTTTCCTACATACAAATCTCCCGCTTCATCAAAAACAATTCCGTCCAGTCCGTACTGTACTTCGGGATTTTGAGTAACTACTGCCGTAATCAAATTCTTATCTTCGCTTGTATTGGTCACTACGATATCGCGATCGTTCATATCAAAGCAATACACTCCACTGACCAGCAAACCAGACGGATCTTTAATCTGTGATAGAGAACTTTGAGTAACGTACAACTTTCCATTACGGATACGAATACCATTAGGATGTTCCATGCCGGAAGCCACTGTAATGGTTTCCACCAACCGATCATTGTCAAACTTCAAACGAAGAATTCGTCCTTTGTTTTTAGCTTTTTCTGCTCCACTCCAACCTTGGTTATCACAAATAAATAAGTCTCCTTCTTCATTAAAAGCAATTCCCATCGGAGAAGCCCATCCGGTTTCTTCCAAAACAGGCACATCCAGCCATTTTGAGATTTTACCGTCTTTAGTAATACGCATCAGACAAGCTGGTTGAGTAATATCGGCAAAATTCGGACATGCCAAAATTAAATCCCCATTAGGAGCAATTGCCATACCATCCGGTGTAGGACAATAATCCGGCAGTTTCATAAATAATTCACTCTCCTGAGGAAGGCTTTCCGCCACTTTGTTGTTTTTCGGAGAAGTACATTGAATGCAGGTCGTCCCAATCAACGAAGCCGCGACAAAAGAAAATAAATAATTCTTTTTCATGGTTAGTAAATACAAATGTTTATGTTTAAAATTTGGTCTGTTAGTTCGTTTGCAAACATAACGCAATTTATCGATGAAATGGGAAAACTATTATTCAATAAAGGAAAAAATTGATTCAAAACCACATAAAATCAGAATAAATCTGATATAAAAAGTTAATTTACCCCTTAAAGAGTAACATTTCTCTTTTCTAATTAATTTATCAATGGAAGCCTTACATTCCATGTAAATTTCATCATTATTGAAACGATCAAAAAGTTCAATACCACTAAAAACACGACAGTTATTTAAAGCCCTATGGGAATGAATCAAAAAGCTAAATCTAACATCTCGATTCACGATCACTATTTCGTCCCACAACTGTTTCCGTTTCGTTCCATAACTGTGGAACGAAACGGAAACAGATATGGAACCAAAAGATAACAACTGTGGAACGAATAAGAATAACTATAAAATTAATATAGAATATACATTAGTTTAAATTAGAGTATATATACGACTTACTGTGTGATAAGATACATTCATCTCCCCCTTTCTTCATTGCTTCCGGCTATTTTTAAGCAAAAAAGAACATTTTCTCTAAAAAAGTTTTTGTAATATCAGAGTTAATCGTATTTTTGTGTACAATTTTGGTGTAGTGATGACAGAAGAAGATAAAAAGTTATTGAGTACCTTTGAAACGCAGCTACGGCATTTGATTTTTTGCATAATGAAATCAAACGTGAAAATGCCGAGTTGAAAAGACTTCTTGAGATTGAAAGACTGAAGAACGAGAAGATACAAGCTCAGTATGATGAATTAGAAGTCAGCTATACAAACCTAAAAACAGCTACGGCAATCAGCCTTAACGGCAGTGACGTGAAAGAGACGAAACTGCGATTGTCAAAATTAGTGCGTGAAGTCGATAAATGCATCGCTTTATTAAATGAATAAATAAGTAAGATGTATGAACGATAAAATAAAGATAAACCTGCAAATAGCAGATTCTAACTATCCGCTTACTATCAACCGAGAGGAAGAAGAAATGGTACGGGAAGCTGCTAAACAGGTAAACATCAGGCTTAATGCGTACCGGGGATATTATAAGAATCTTGAACCGGAAAAGATTATTGCCATGGTGGCCTATCAGTTTTCGTTGGAGAAACTGCAATTGAAGCAACGTAATGATACTAGTCCGTTTACGGAAAAGGTCCAAGAACTAAATGAATTGCTGGAAAATTATTTCAAAGAGGAATAAGAAATCCCAGTCGTTCGCTGATAAGAGAAAACAACCACGCACTGCACAATATCCGAACATTCTATTGTTCTGGTATTTGGCGGTGCATTTTTATTTATATACTTAAATTATAATGTAGAATGATAGCAACAATATCAACAGCAATTGCTTGCTTCATCGTAGGAGGAGTCCTGTCGTATGTATTGTTTAGATACGGTTTAAAATCCAAATACGATAATGTCCTGAAAGAAGCAGAGACAGAAGCGGAAGTAATTAAGAAAAACAAATTACTGGAAGTGAAGGAGAAGTTCCTGAACAAGAAAGCTGATTTGGAAAAGGAAGTGGCATTGCGTAACCAGAAGATTCAACAAGCTGAAAACAAGTTGAAACAGCGTGAAATGGTCCTCAGTCAGCGCCAGGAAGAGATTCAACGTAAAAAAATGGAAGCGGAAGCCGTAAAGGAAAACCTGGAAGCTCAGCTTGTCATAGTAGATAAGAAAAAGGAAGAACTGGATAAACTGCAACATCAGGAAATCGAGAAATTGGAAACTATTTCCGGTTTGTCTGCTGAAGAAGCTAAAGAACGCTTGGTAGAGTCGCTGAAAGAGGAGGCCAAAACTCAGGCACAGTCGTACATCAACGATATAATGGATGATGCAAAACTGACTGCCAGCAAGGAAGCTAAACGTATTGTGATTCAGTCCATCCAACGAGTAGCTACTGAAACTGCTATTGAGAACTCGGTAACTGTATTCCATATTGAATCGGATGAAATCAAAGGACGTATTATCGGTCGTGAGGGACGCAATATTCGTGCGTTGGAAGCTGCTACAGGTGTTGAGATCGTAGTAGACGATACTCCGGAAGCTATCGTACTTTCTGCCTTTGACCCAGTTCGTCGTGAAGTTGCCCGCCTGGCACTCCATCAGCTTGTGACTGACGGACGTATCCATCCGGCACGTATCGAAGAGGTAGTTGCCAAAGTGCGTAAACAAGTGGAAGAAGAAATCATTGAAACAGGTAAACGTACGACAATCGACTTGGGTATCCATGGTTTGCATCCTGAATTGATCCGTATCATTGGTAAGATGAAATATCGTTCTTCTTATGGTCAGAACCTACTGCAACATGCTCGTGAAACAGCCAATCTCTGTGCTGTTATGGCATCTGAACTAGGGCTGAATCCGAAAAAAGCAAAACGCGCCGGACTATTGCACGATATTGGTAAAGTGCCTGATGAAGAACCGGAATTGCCACACGCATTGCTGGGTATGAAATTGGCTGAGAAGTATAAAGAAAAACCGGATATTTGTAATGCAATCGGTGCTCACCATGATGAAACAGAAATGACTAGCTTGTTAGCTCCTATCGTACAGGTATGTGATGCTATCTCCGGTGCTCGTCCGGGTGCTCGTCGTGAAATTGTAGAAGCATACATCAAACGTTTGAATGATCTGGAACAATTGGCTATGTCATATACAGGTGTAACCAAGACTTATGCTATCCAAGCTGGACGCGAACTTCGTGTAATCGTTGGTGCTGACAAGATCGACGATAAGCAAACAGAAAGCTTATCCGGTGAAATCGCTAAGAAAATCCAGGATGAAATGACTTATCCGGGACAAGTGAAGATCACCGTAATTCGTGAGACACGTGCGGTAAGCTTCGCTAAATAAAAACATTCAAAAGAAGATTCATACAAGGGCGAAGGAATTCGCCCTTTTTTAATATCTGGTCCTATCGTTAAATATACTAGTATTACTCATGAAAAAGTATCAATTTGAAGTCTGTGCCAACTCAATAGAAAGCTGTTTGGCTGCACAAGCCGGCGGAGCTGACCGGGTAGAGCTATGCGCCGGTATTCCTGAAGGAGGAACAACTCCTTCTTATGGAGAAATCTTCGTTGCACGTGAATTACTGACAACAACTCGTCTACATGTTATTATCCGCCCTCGGGGAGGAGACTTTCTTTATTCTCCCATTGAAATAAAAACGATGTTAACGGATATAGAGATGGCTGGAAAGATAGGAGCAGATGGAGTTGTATTTGGTTGTTTAACGGCTGAGGGAGAAATCGATCTTCCGGCAATGAAACAATTAATGCAAGCTTCCAAAGGATTATCTGTCACCTTTCACCGCGCCTTTGATGTATGTCGTAACTCCCAGAAAGCTTTAGAACAAATAATAGAATTAGGTTGTAATCGCATCTTAACCTCAGGACAACAACCTACAGCTGAACTTGGTATTCCTCTCCTCAAAGAACTACAGATACAAGCAGCAGGAAGAATCATTTTACTTGCGGGATGTGGAGTAAATGAGAAGAATATTTCCCATATTGCTCAAGAAACTGGAATTGAAGAATTCCACTTTTCAGCCCGCGAAACGATCAAAAGTGATATGAACTATAAAAATGAATCAGTATCTATGGGCGGCACTGTACATATCGACGAATACGAACGAAATGTAACGACCGCCCGAAGAGTTACGGATACGATTCAAACCTTATTCAAGTCTATAGATAAGGAATAATCGTTATATAAATACCAGTAATGATAGCCGAAGTTATTACTCCTGAGATATTAGCTCCCAAAGCATCTCCCAAGACAAATGACTCCGGATTATCTTTGCTTACAATTTTCTGAGCCACCTTTGCGGTAGTAGGTACACAACTAACTGCGGCAATACCGATTACAGGGTTATAGTTTCCTCGCTTAATGAAGTACATAATATAGCCGCCAACAATACCTCCGATACCGGAAAGCAGCAATGCTACCACTCCCAACACGAGTAATTTCAATATCTTCGGATCAAGCAATAAATGTGCATCGCAAAGTACACCTAACAATAAGCCCAACATAAAAGTCGAACCATAGAGTAACGGACCGCTTACAAAATCATAAATATGCTTCATACCTGACTCACGTACAGCAACACCTAAAAATAAAGAGAAAAACAACGGAGAGGCAACCGGAAACAAGAAACAAAGAACTGCACAAAGCACAGCAGAGAATGCCAGCTTTACTTTCGCATCATAGTTTTTCGGAGCTTTCTTTGTTACCATCTTAATTGCCCGGAAACGTTTCGGTACTAACAATTTCACCAGATAAGGATAACCACCATACGTCAATCCCAAATAAAGATAAGCAACTACTGTAATCGGAACAAACAAATGTTTTGCTAATGCCAATGAAGTAAATAACACCATTGGACCGTCAGCCCCACCTACCATAGCTACAGAAGCACTTTCTTTCAATGTCAGTCCGAGAGCTGAAGCAATGGGTACTGTTAGAAATGTACCTAGTTCTGCGCATAAGGCAAGAAAGATACTGGCAAAAGGTTTTTGAAGTAGAAAACCTACATCCAGGAGAGTTCCGATACCCATAAAAACAAAGCAGGCTATGAGTCCGTTACTAAACGTCAATGTATAGACAGGTTGCAGGAAGTCTATTTGCATAGTATTCATCAACTCATCCGTATCCGAAAGCATTGGATCAAGGAAAAGATTACCTAAGGTTCCGTCGGGCATCATCAGTGTTCCACAATTGATGGCAAACCATTCCTAATCCCATCGGAATCATAACCATAGGTTCAAGAACACCTTTCCAGCCTAAATAAATTAGCATCAAACCGAGAAGTACCAGAAAGATTCTGGCACAAGAAAGGAACCAGCCACTTGCTATCATTGTGCCAATCCCTTGAAACAGGGTGGCAAAGTCAATATTTTCCATAAATTAAGAGTCTTTTTGTTATTTGTTGGTAGTAGATTTCTTTGTATTTTTTTTATTAACATGCGCACGTTCTTCTTCCTGAAGATAAAAATCGTGTGTATCCCGCGGATAATAATAATCCATCAGGTTTTCTTCCGAAGCTCCCGGGCTCACACCATGATAATAACCGACATAACCTGTGAAATTCCGATTGATTCCACGACTAAAGTCCTCACGGGTATCTCCCATAAAGTTTTCTTCTTCAACAGGAGGCAATTGCCTGATAAGTCTTTCCACCTTTTGACGATGTTGTTGCCATCGACGTAAACGAAGTAGTTCCAGGCGGTGGGAACTATAAAAATCAAAAGAATCGGCAGCATAAGCAATCAGCTTAATTACAGCCGCAACAAAGAATCCGATGAGAAAGGTTAATCCCATCATAGCTAATGTAGATAGTAATAAACTAGTCATAGTTACATATAAAAAAAGGTTATACAAATCATTCGCACAAACATAATATGTCCAAGACAAAGCTTATCCGGACTGACAAATCACCCTAATATAGGATTTTAGAAATAGGGAATGTTATAAGAAAAGTGACTAAATTATGATATGGGACAAAGTATAGATATAATACCTCGTGGTATATTTCAGATAGTTTGTATCGAAATCAAGAATCTTCCATTGATTCCCAGATAAGCGGGAATCTTGGGAACTTAATAATTGAACGATCGTTGGAATATCATTAAACTTCAGTGTTTTAACTGGCGTCACACCTCTCGGAATAGAAATAGCAGTCAGTATTCCTTTAGAATAACAATCTGCCACTGCTGAAGATAATGCCATCGAAGAAGCCTGATCATCTGATGTTACATATAAAGAAGAAGAGGAATCCGTTGAAGAGACAGTTGCTCCCAAAGTACAGAAATCAGAGATCCCGGTTGGCTCCTGGAATCTCTGCAAATCATTTCTATTGGACAACTGGCAAAATCCAATAAGTAGAAATACATACGATAGTATATAAAACAAATGCTTCATCATAACACTTGTACAAACCTAGTAATTATTTCTTAGAAAAATGTGTTCTCCAAAGAGAATTAACTATTATTGCATTTATCGTATCAGTTTATTTTTTTAGTCGGTTATAATCCATGAATCACCTTCATCAACTGCTCTCCCAGCCCAATCGTATATCCTTGTGAAACAAAAACTACCCGATTAAATGTGTCAGCAATGATAAACATCGGAAGAATAGTTTGATTGGATAATTTCATAGATTCAGCAATCTGTTTCCGGATACTGTTATCGATGTCGATACCATACATTATAGTAGATGGTAATCCTTGGAATTCAGCAGGACGAAACTTTTTGTATTGTTCTTCGGAAGGGAAAAGAAATACCATCTTTCTACCCCATTTTTCAAATTCACTACCTAAGGCGGCAATATCTCTCAATGCGTGGTTAGTAGGTTCCTGCCCTACTCCTAGCACACCGACAACAAAATATCCACGTCCGCAAGCCTGAAGAAGACTTTGTGATACCATATCCTTAGTATCTCCCTGAACAGTACCACAACTTTCACTAGTCAGATTGTCTCCATTTTCAGTTCCTACAGGGCGATATAATGACTCTGAATTAAAGTTTCCGATTACCTGAACCTGGTCTTTACTTTCACGCATTACCAAATCCACTGTAGTTGTTTTTTCCGGCTCTACATTGAAAAAGCTAACTTGGGATAGTACCGCTCCGCTAGCCATACGTGTTCCTGAAACAAGCATATAGTAACCAGCATCCAATCTTATACCTTTCTTCAAAAGATTTGACCAGGTAGCACCTCCACCCATATCCACATCACCTTCATCGTAATTCAAAAGTCGGAACGTTCCATCCTTATATTTAGAAAGAGTAAAATGAGAGTAATACTTAGGATCAGATAAAGAAGGAATAGGATGATAAGTAGCATACAATAATCCGGTAGAAGCCTGAACAGGAGCACTTGCATTGAAATTTACATCTAATGTCCGTCCTTCTTTCAAATTTATTTGCTTTCCATTTTCCATAAAAGGATTCATATCCACATATTGTACTTTACCTGTCACTTCATCGATCCATGCCGGAATGCCTAATGTACGTGCCATCGCTACAAAGAATATATCACGTGATTTTTCATCTGCTACGCGCGCCTTCCACACTCCTTCCGGAGAAATAGGAATACGTTGTGAATTCAAATCATTATCTATTTTAATTTCCTTCTTACACCATTCCACTAAACGAGTAGGATCTTTCACAAAAGTTTCTGCATCCGACTGTGGAATCGCATTACGTAGAAAATTACGGTAAGGAGTCAGCATTTCATTTGCTACACGTGGATTAACAATTTCCACACTCGTACCCAGACCTACTTTCTGTGGATCAGGTGCATTCTGATAATGATCCTTCAATACTTCAATTGAAACATCTCTCCAATCTTTAGCTGAAAGTACTCGTAACAATTCTATCGCAAGGTCTTCTTTCCCTTCACCGGCAGCATTTTTCAAGAAATCGATTAACGTTTGGTAATTACCGCGTGAAGCTACTAATATTTTAACCATCTTATCGATTTCATACTCATTTAGTTTAAAAGAAGAAAGAGCAGCTTTTGCACGTTCTTCTGTCATCATGGTGCCCACATAAGCGTTACGGATTGAGTCCTCTTTCGCTAAACGGAGATCATTCGCTGCCCGTTGTTCGGGAGTCACTTCCGGAAGATTAGCTCCTTCTACAGGAGGAACAATATCCAAATCAAGAGTATATGTTTCTCCTTCTTTCTTATCTAACGTAAGAACAAGCGTATCTTCCTTTCCGAAAGATAACTTACTATATCCAAATTGTCCATCTTTAGAAGCCCATACTAACATATCTCCTTTACCTGCAGTTAATGAGACTTGTCCGTTGGCATCGGTATATTTTGTAGCAACAGTGTAGAATTCCGCATAATTATAGACCTTAAAGTCTATTTTAGCACCTATAATAGGTTTACCGTCTGTATCAGTAACTGTTACTAACGCCTTCGCAGTCGGAGCATAGTTATCTATTACATTTATTTCAGTATAGTTAGGTGTTTCAAGCATAATTTCCTCCGGTCCGTTATAACGTCCGAAGACCTTAGTATGCATCAACATTCCCCGACTGGCAGGTGCATTAAACCATCCCAGATTTAATACAGGTTCCGGTTCACAGGCTCCGAAAAAGTACCATTTACCATCCGCCCAAGCTTCTACCCAAGCATGGTTATCATCTGTATGTGCCCAACGTGGAGTGTACACTTGCCTTGCAGGAATCCCAACTGCCCGAAGTGCAGCCACTGTAAAAGTAGATTCCTCACCGCAACGACCGTAAGCCGTCTTCACCGAAGCTAACGGAGAACTGGTACGGGCATCACTTGGACGATATACAACTTTCTCGTGACACCAATGATTCACTTCAAGAATAGCCTCCTTCATGGATAAATTCTTTACCCGATTCTTTAATTCTCCATAAAATACTTTACGGGAATCATCCAGATTCTCATTATTCACCCGAATAGGAAGTACAAAATGGCGGTATAACTCATCAGGGACTACTTTTCCCCAAGGCATTTCCCCACGAGTCTGCTCAGACAAACGGAAATTTTCCAGATAATAATCTCCCGGATAATCGGTCACATCACCTATTGGCATATAGGCATATAAAAACATGAGGGCTTCCCGTTCGGAACCCGTTAAGTCTTTATTAGAAAATATAGCAAATAGATCTCCGTTAGGAAGAGCTTGTTGTTTCTGCTCAAAATCTTGAATGACTTGATTCCGATAGGCTTCCTCTTTCAGAAAGTGGGGTTCACTACAAGATAATATCATTACCGACAATATCGGTACAAACAGAAGTTGAATCTGTGTTTTCATGCTTATGTATTCCATATATATAAAAGTATGAGGGTACTTACGTACAAAGGTACAAGATTTTTTCTTAAAGTAATTGCAAGTTACCTTGTTTGTATGTAATAGGTTTGTAATATCTCTGCATTTATTCCCCTTATAAGAAGAAAAATCAGACGAAAAAGAAATATTTTATGTTTTACAGCATATATTTCAAAAACTTTTCGTACCTTTGTAGCGTTAATAAAGAAAACAAAATGTAAAACCGCTCTTCAAAACGTGAAGGGCAAAAAAAGAGGAAACAAATTATGAAAAAGAATGCAAATGAAAAAGTAATGATGTTACAGTACCGTATTAAACGCTATCAAGCAATGGGAAACGGTGCAATGTGCCAAGCCTTGAATGGTAAACTTCAAAAACTGCTGAATCAGCAGCCTGCCATGTAAATAAACACACACTATATTATACAATTTTAAGAGCGGAAGAACCTTATGGTTTTTCCGCTTTTTTTTATAATACATTATGTTTAAATTGTCCTTTTAAACAGGGACTAAAAACGTTAGGATGAAGATTAAAAGACTGACAACCTTTGAAAAGATTGAGATATTAAAATATGTTTTAGTTTCCATAAATGTGCTATTTCACAAATAACGAAATGCATACTTCTAACTGAGTTTGGTATGATCTTATCAAATAGGAATCTCTTACTGCCAGTTTTAATTGATAACAGTGATAAAAATCGCTGATAAACAAGGGATTTTTGTTACAAATAAGTGAATATAAGATTTTCTTATGATTGTATATACTTGAGAAATAGCGCTTTATATTTTATACCTGTAACGCCCTCTTGTTCTGCTATCATATAAGCCTTACCTTTGTTGAGTGATAAATACTGGAATGAAGTATAAAAATTATTTCCTTTTATGATAACTAGCATGGAGTATTTGCTCGTTTAGCATTTCTAGTATTTGGGTATCTATTATCTAGCGTCTTGTATATCAAGAAAAGGGTTTGAATTAAAGTAAATTTTGAAATATTAATTTAAAAAGTAAATTGTAATGAGAAAATTAAATGGTATCCCCCCCCTAATAATATTATTATTGGGTTTTATGATCGTATTTAATGCATGTGAAAAGGATGACGATTTTTCTATTAATCCTGAAATGAATGAACGAATTACTGAAATATCACAATCGCAATTGCCAGCAGAAGTAATACCTTTAAGATTAAATAGTAAAGCTGAACTGTATACGCTCATTGAAAAATTAGACAAAGTTGAACTTAATGTATCCTTTTCATCTGAAATACCAAAACTACCAAGACTTAAAACAAGAGCAGAAGCACCTGACTTGCCAGGAATTACAAATGTAGATGCTGAACTGGGGAAGGGATATGATATTGTAATACATTTAGCATATGAGAAAAAAGGAAGTGGTCCTATTTCTGTTTCAAGTGATAATAAAAATACTTGGGTCTTTTCATCTTGGACACAAACTGCTGGTGTAGCTAATTGGAGATCCTCCAGTTCTATAAATTATGCAATCACAGGCATTATAAAATGGTATGTTCTTATACAAACCGATTTGTTTGAGGTGAGTAGACGAGAAACCTCTGTTTCAGGTGATGAGCCTGTTTAGTAAAAGAATTCAAGACCTTTCAATGAAAAAACTATTAGTAGAAATATGAATCAGACAATAAATCCTGCTGAAGATCTAGGCTTCGTTTTGAGTTATTGGGGAACCATTTCCATCATAATGTACACTATATCTTTTATTGTGGTGGTCTTTGCAATTGTGGAAAAAACAACAGTTTGGAAGAAAATATTTAATATTCTAATCATAACTTCTATCCCAATAATAGGATGTTTAGCTTACGTAATGATGAGAGCTTGGAGAAATAGAAATATTCAAAAACCGTTTTAATTTTCTACAAACGTACTTTCTCTTTCTACTTTTGTCTATACTTTGAGCGTTTTTGAGATCGTTCCACTTCTTTTCATCGTCAGATAGCTCGCTATCTTCCTCAGAAAAGAAGCGAAACGATCTCAAAAACTCATCTCAAAGCATGAGACTATAAAATCAAAACAAAGAAGAGATGATTCGCTACGCTCTGTATGACAAAGAGCATACTGACAACTAATCATGACACACTACTTTACCAACAATAAGTTCTACTCAATTCTTTATTTCATTTGTTGAATTACAAATTTATAATTTCCTGTCTCCTTCTTTTCTTCCGTTTTTAATGTGATACAATAAATCTCTTTTCCCCAAACATTGGAAAGACGGGGATCGTTTAATTTGATTGTTTCCAGTTCAGCTTTAAATTGAGAGGGATAATTCAACTCTACTTTCTGTCCCTTTACCTCGATAGAAACTTTCCCTGCCGACGGGAAGGTTACTTTCCCCCATGTCAGGAAATTAATCTGGTTTGAAGCAAGTACCTCACTCAGTACATAATTATCGGCAATAGTCAACTTACGCCCATCCAATGTATAGGAACGTATCCAACTTTTAACTTTAGCTTCTGCCGGATATGCTCCTGCTATATCAGTTGAGAAAGTGTGTTTCTTTTCATTACAAGTAGTATTTATAGCTTTATACTGCTGACCGAACTTCTGCGAAATACCATTAATCATTGGTAGATTATGGTAATCGCTCTGCATAGTCCAAATAGTATAGCGGTCTTTGCTAAATGTCTGTTTAGTATATGTGCCTACTCCTGCATCAATAAAAACAGGAATCGTATTCACATATAAAGAGAATGTACCCACATCATTATGATTATGACTTTCATTATTAAAACCACCTTTCGTTGCTAAAAATAAACCATCCTTATTTTGCATATAGCAGAATTCAGTTTCAGGATACCAAGTTATGTTGGGAGTATCATGTTTTGGAGTAACTCGTTCCAAATCGTTATAACAAAGTAATGATTGAAGAGAGCGGAATGCATCATTTCCCATCGTCGCATAAGGTTTCTTACCTTCCAAAAGATAAGCAGCGAAACCCATCATCTCATTACTATTGACAGCTTTACCATAACGGTAGATTAATAAGGGATCTCCTCCCCCTTGCGCTGAAGCATCCGCAAAGTTCACCACCCATCCATTGCCAACATAAGAACGAGACATATACTCACCCATACGACGAATCATAGGCTCAGCGAACAGAGATATTTTACCTCCGGTACCTTCGGAAAGGATTTGCAGGTAATCGTAAAGTTTACCCGCTGCATGCCCCCAATAAGAAGTTCCTTCTTCACAGGCGCCATCAGATTTTACAAAGTTGATGAATTTATCAACAGATTGCATGGTGCGATATACCGCTTTAGCCAAACGGTCTTTATCATTCTCCATTAAAAGGAAACATTGCAATACATTAGAGTTACACCAAGGATTCCAATTATTTATGATTTGTCCCGGTTTCCAATGGAAAGCCATCCACCATAACTTATCATTATTCATATACGGATCTAAAATACGTTCTTTGATTGCTGCACGCATCTGCAAAGAAACGACAGGATTAATTTTGTCGAAAGATTTATGAAAGAAAAAATGTATCCATGCCATCAAAGCACCGTAACCACCCGAACCTAGGTCAATTACCTGTTCACGAAAATCAGGTAACGAGCGTTTACTACTTTGGTAAGGCAGATGAGCGGATAAAACCCATGAGTTCATTTCACAACTCATATATACTCCATTAAGCAGTTGATCAATGAAACGTCCTTTTCCTTCGGCAAGTTCAGCAAGCATGAGCGTATTCAGAGCCTGTGTATTAGCTCCATAGGGATTTTCCATTACCTTACGATCTCCTGTACGTTCATATTCCAGATAGGCTGTGGCAGGAATTAGTTGCCACTTATAATTGAGAAGTTTTTCTCCAGCTTCGATCAGACGTTGTTTGTTAGGTCCCATCAGTGCATCCCATGCGGTACGATCCGTATAAGCCGGGTAAGGTACCCATGCTTGTTGCATTACTAATACATTTTTCAACGTAGTTTCATCCGTTGCTTTTTGCAGCATATTGCGTTCGGTATACGCATTTGCCTTAAAGGGGATACTTCCAAAGGCTGCCACTAAAAAAATACAAAGTAGATGTTTCATTCGATTCAAGGTGTTTTTATTCATTCAAGTAATACAAAGATAGTATATCTAATTGAAAACGAGGTAAACAAATCATGTAAACCTGGTGATAAAAAAGCGTAGACAGAAAAACAGAAGGTCTCATTTATAGAGACAGACTTTTGTCTCATGCAAACAGCCCCTCTATCAGAGGGAAACAGCCCCCTCGTTTTTAGTCCCAGTCACTAAATTCAAAGCTCAACTGTTCCCAAGCTCTGTGTTGGTCATCCGTTTCTTCTTTCGGATTAGAGACAGAAAGTCCGATGAGACGGATAGGGTGTTGCTCATATTCAACACTTTTCATCAATTCTTTGGCAAGTGGAAGAATAAGATCCAACGTCGTCAATTCTTGTGATTGAGTAATGCTTCTCGTAATTTGGTTAAAATCGTGGAATTTGACTTTCAATGTCAGAGTATTCCCTTTGAACTCTTTTTGGTGAAGACGTTCGATCAATTCCACAGCCACATGATAGAGTTCAATGATAACGGAAGAGCGTATAGAAATATCCTTTTCTAAGGTCCGTTCACAACCGATGGATTTTCGGATACGAATAGACTCAACAGGTCGTTCATCAATTCCGCGGGAACATTCATAATAGAGTGCACCAACCTTGCCAAAGTGAGCAGTCAGCATCTCCAATGAGCATTTCCGAAGTTGCAGTCCATTACTAATTCCAAGCATATGCATTTTCTTGGCAGTAACAGGGCCTACTCCCCAAAAAGATTCGATAGGCAGGCGAGCTATAAAGTCAAGTGCCTGTTCCGGATGGATCGTACAAAGTCCGTCCGGCTTGCGATAATCAGAGGCAATCTTAGCTAGAAACTTGTTATAAGATACTCCTGCAGATGCAACCAGATTCAACTGTTCCCGAATACGAAGTTTGATTTCTTTTGCAATATCGACAGCCAAAGAGATATTCTTTTTATTCTCCGTCACATCCAGAAAAGCCTCATCTAACGAAAGAGGTTCGATGATATCTGTGTACTCATGAAAGATTTCATGAATCTGGCGGGAAATGGATTTATAAACATCCATTCTGCCGGGGACGAAAATCAGTTGAGGACAAAGACGCTTTGCTTTCTGAGAGGACATGGCAGAACGAACACCATACCGACGTGCCTCATAGCTGGCAGCAGCTACAACTCCCCGCTCTTCAGCATGTCCTACAGCTAAAGGTTTTCCACGAAGTTCCGGATGATCACGCTGCTCTACAGAAGCGTAGAATGCGTCCATATCTATATGTATGATCTTTCGCAAAGCCATTCTCTATTCAGTTAGCAGAGCAAACTTACTACAAATTTCCGAATAAATAAAACATCTTTTTCACTGCTATTTATTTATTGTTGAGATTAAATGCAAAGCGATATAATCTATTCAATTTATATATTAAACCTAAAAGTTATTTACACCAAAGAATGATTATTTAAAATCACAAGAAATGCGGAGACTATTAAAATGATTCTCACTATCACAACTGTTACATGTAACCAATGTCGCTTAAATTCAATATATCCGGTCAACAAGCATAATCCGCTAATTACAAGAACAAGACTATAATTATCTTGCTTGATAATTACTCTCCAAAGGCTTGCAAGAGTTATCATAATTAAAATAATGAAGGTGATTTTTCTAATTATCTTTAAATATTTATCAGGATCGTCTGTGTTTACCATACTTCTTAAATTTATATTATACAACAACTTTGAATAAATCTCTTTTCAATAAATATACCTTCAATACATTATTAAAAAAAGATGAAAAGTGCATCAAAAGTGGTGTAAGCTATCAATAATCGATTAAATGAGCAAGAATATCCGGAAATATTCAAGCTTTTATATTCAATTATATTCTTAATAATATTATATTTGTAAAACATCACTATAAATGATGTAACTTTATAACTAGAGATCTATTACAAACAAAAAATTTACTATTATGAGAAAACTACTAATCTGTATTTTAATCTTTTATAGTATTGCCAGTACGTATGCTCAAAATGGAGTTACTTTCAATGTTGAAAAACTTTCAAAACCTGAAAGATTACTCCCGACAGAATCTGATGAAATTCTTTACCGAAAAATGATATTATCTGAAGCTGGTCTAGAACCTCGCTCCGCAACAATAAATAATAAATACCCTTATAATATTATCGCAAAAAATGAAGCTCCCGATAATTTAGTAAATGCCGGCAATAGTGCCTTTTTTAAGGGTATGCATCTTGCCTATGCAGAACATAGGCCCTTTATCCTATCTCCAGATATGATATGGTTGCTAATCAGTCAGGGATTTGCACAACACATCAATGCAAATAAAGAAGAAATGAGAAGCTACTTTGTCGATTACTCAGGTAAACTATCTTTAACTGCACAATCAGAGAAGGCGCTAAATGATCCAGATCTTGTATGGGAAGAGATTTTCCCTCAATTTACCGAACAGATAAAGAAAAATGTCGGAGATAACCTAGTTGAATTGCTAACCTGCAATTTCTCAACAACAACTTTATTAGAAAAAACCGCTTCTGAGATAACAATCATGGAAACAATGAAGCCCTATTTCGAATTTATCGTCGTATACATTATTTGTGGAATTCCGGAAATTACTCTTGAAGGAACACCTGAAGACTGGGAAAAGGTATTGGCTAAAGCCAGAGAACTAAAAGAATATAAACTTGAATGGTGGATTTCTGAACTGGAGCCTGTTTTAGAAGAATTTGTAAAAGCCTCAAAAGGGAAAGTAAACAAAGAATTCTGGCGTAATATGTTTAAATCTCATTCTAAGGGATGTGGAGATCCAGAAATAATTGACGGATGGATTGTTAAATTCTTCCCTTATAATAAATATGGAATAAAGAATGATTTAAAGCAAATTAAAGGAGGAGATAGTCTGCCTAATGAATTTGTAAAAGTTGATGTAAAATTTCTTGAAGTATATGATAACTTAACCGAAGAAACTGAATTGGAAGTTTGGTCGGGTTTTATCGGCCTGAAACAGAATAAGGATAATTTTGCCTTAAGACCTCAAATGGGTTGGATGGTCAGAAAGAAAGAGAATCAAAATACCGAATTAGCACGTAAATTAAACATAAATGCTCAAGATACAAGTTTTACTCCTGGTAGCGGTATTTGTCTAAGAGTGAAAGAATTCCCTCCTGTTGTATTATCTGAACTTCTAAGAATCTCAGAAAACAGAATTGAGAAATTTACAGTAAACAGATTAGAATTACAGTTTGTTGATGATATCAATATACCGGACGAACTATCTAAAGTTGATATTAAAGAATTAGTATTATCCGGAAAAATAAGTATTGCAGGAAAGATGCGTATTAAAAAGCTGTTCCCTAACACTAAACTCACTATAAACGGGGACAGATGGTAATGTTATATCACTTCAACTATACTAAAAGATACGAATAGAAATGATAAATCACAACGGACAGAAGAAAAATAAAAAACTTTAGTCTGCTTATGGAATTTGTGTGTATTCTGCATCTCTATAGTAAAAGTGAATTAATAATAACATTAAATACTTGTAGTTATGAAAACAAATCAATTTAGGGCGTTCATGTTCGTACTGCTAATGGCAGTTATTTCTTTGGGAGAAGTAAGTGCACAGCTTATAGAAGTAAAAGGAACGGTTGTAGATAACAAGAATAATCCGTTGATAGGTTGTAATATAACCGTTAAGGGAACAAAAGACGGGACTATTACAGATATCAAAGGAGCTTACTCCATTCAAGTAGCTAAAGGTGGAATTTTATGTTTCTCATATATAGGTTATGAGACAGTAGAGGTGATTGTTAAGTCTGAGAAAATAAATGTGATGATGGAAGAATCTGCTAAGGACGTATGGGAAGAAGTCGTAGTGGGTGGAACAGCTGCACAAAAGAAGATAACTGTTACAGACGCTCAAAAAGGGATCACTTTCAAGGTTGAAGAGCTTTCAAAGCCCGAGAAAATACTTAAGACAAAATCTTATGAGGAAATCTATCCCAGTCTTATACTGTCAGATACCGGCTTCACGCCTTTTGATGTGAAAGAGAAAAATATAAATATACCCTATAATATTCTTGCAAAAAGCAAAGCTCCCGACTATTTGGTGACTTATGATTATAACTCCTTCTTCTACGGCATGTATGAGGCATACTCAGATCATAGACCATTTATCTTATCTCCCGATATGATTTGGTTATTAATCAGTCAAGGATTTACAAGACATGTAAAAGCCAATCCAGAGTCTATGAGAAAGTTTTTTGTCGATTTCGACGGAAAACTATCTTTAGTTGTAGAATCATATAAGCCACTAAATGATCCGACTCTTGCATGGGAAGAAATTTTCCCTAGATTTACTGATCAGATCGGACAGCATACCGGAGATGAGTTAGTCGAGTTACTATCCTGCAATTTTTCAACGACCACATCCGTAGAGAAGATCGCTTCCGAAATAACCATCATGGAAGCAGTAAAACCTTACTTCGAATTTATCATCCTATATGCAGGATGCGGAATCCCGGAAATAACACTTGAAGGAACACCGGAAGACTGGGAAAAGGTTTTAAATAAAACCCAGAGACTAGAAAAGTATAATCTCAAATGGTGGATTTCCGAACTGGAACCTCTTTTGCAGGAATTTGTAAAAGCCTCAAAAGGAGACATTAATAAAGAATTTTGGCAGAATATGTTTAAATATCATTCACAAAAGAAATACGGAGCTCCTAATATCATTGATGGATGGATAGTCAAGTTTTTTCCTTATGATAAAGATGATAAAAGAAATGATCTGAAACAGTTGGAGGGTGGCAAAAACTTACCTAACGAAATTGTGAAAGTCGATGTCAAGTACATAGAAGCAGGCAATGACTCTATTATAGAAACTGAATTAGAATTTTGGTCCGGTTTTATCGGGTTGGAACAAAATACTGAAAATTTTGCTCTAAGACCTCAGATAGGTTGGATGGTCAGAAAAAAAGATATTAATGATAGCGGGCTAGAGAAAAAATTAAGACTTGATGCCCAAAAGGATAATTCCGGTTTTTATAATGGCATTTCACTCAAAGTAAAAGAGTTTCCTCTTATTTTATTGAAGCTCGATAATATCAAAAACCTACAACTACAATTCAAAGATAAAATAGACATACCGGACGAATTATCAAAGGTGAAGATAGGGAAATTAGATTTATCCGGAAAAATTACGCAAGAAGGAATAGAACGAATAAAAAAACTGTTCCCTACTACCATAATCAGAATAAATGATACGATTGTACAGGGAAAATTATCTTGGTAAGTAGAGATCCTTGCCGGCACTATTTAGTTTAAGGTCAGTCTCTACTCATATAAAGTAAACAGGGTGTTGCCGAAGTTATTCTTTTGCAACACCCTGTTTATTTAAAAATCGACCAATAATTAGCCTGGAAGTGGAGCTGGAGGGAATCGAACCCTCGTCCAAACGAGGAAATCATAAGCTTTCTACATGCTTATCTTTGCCTAAATTTTCGTGTTGGAACAGAACCAAAGCCATCAATTCCAACCTTATCCTCTAAAGTTTCATCAAAAGCATGAGGCTACTTTCGACTATCCCCGATGTAACTGCACCACTGAACCGGAATGCTTCGGAGCAACAGCTTCCGAGTGATGTCTCGTCCTGGCACCTAGTGCCTGGATTAAGCTAATCTACTATGATTCGATTAAGCAGCAAGAGCGTAATTAGTTTCGCCAGATAAAATTTTGATAACTGATATTTAAGTGGAAATTACCGACCCACTGCATGCTTACCTACCATTTCTGCCCGCTGTCAAATCCAGTCAACCCCAGAATTCACCCGTACAGAATAGCGAGTTTTCAGAACTCTTTCCGAGGGCACAAAGATAGAAAATGTTTTCGGATTTACGATGAGCTATTAGCAAATATTATATTCATCAAGCTTTCATGAACTACTATTAGAACTTTTTCGTACGAAAACAACTAACTTTTCTCAATGAGTTACATTTACGTTTAATCACATTCCCGTCGTAAGATATGATTAACGCTGAAAACATAATGAAGAAGTATACGCTAAGTCACCTTATTAGGTTATCAGGATGAAATGAGAAAACAGCTAATAACGTTATCTGAAATAAATTAACTGCTTCTTGGAAAGGTAACAGGAAAGATTACATTATCTTTGTCTCGCAAAAGGATGTCAAAGTAACTCGGCAGAAACAACGGGATTGGCATCGCAGAAGTAAAGTAGTTACCTGAAATAAAAAAATAATAACCATAAAATACACCTGCTTATGCTCAAAACACTTGCTACTATTTGTATAATCGGTATGGCTGCCACAAGTTGCACGCCCAAAAGAACGCCTCGACAGGAAAATTCGGAAGAAGTGAATCACGAACTGACTATGGTCGTAGGCACCTATACTACTGGAGATAGTAAAAGCAAAGGCATTTATAGTTTCCGCTTCAACGAAGATGACGGAACAGTAACTCCACTTAGCGAAGTAGCCATTGAAAATCCGTCTTACCTTACTCCATCGTCTGACGGTAAATTTATTTATGCAGTGAGCGAGTTCAATGATGAACGGGCTGCCGTAAATGCACTGGCTTTTGATAAAGAAAAAGGAACTTTCCGTCTCCTAAACACACAAAAGACAAAAGGCGAAGATCCTTGTTACCTCATCAGCAATGGAAAGAATGTGATAACAGCTAACTACAGTGGTGGAAGTGTTTCAGTTTTCCCTATCAGCAAAGACGGCTCTCTCTTGCCTGCATCCGATGTTATACAGTTTCAAGGTTCAGGAATAGATAAAGAACGTCAGGAAAAACCTCATCTACATTGTGTCTGCATTACTCCTGACGGAAAATATCTGTTTGCTGATGATTTAGGAACAGATCAGATACACAAATTCATTATCCATCCTAATGCTGATTCAGAAAATAAAGAAACCTTTTTAAAAGAAGGTGATCCGGCCTCTTTTCAGGTATCTGACGGTTCCGGTCCCCGCCATCTGACTTTCTCACCGAACGGAAAATACGCATACCTTATTAACGAACTTTCAGGTACAGTTATCACTTTTCAATACACTGACGGGATACTAAAAGAGACACAGGTAATTGCTGCAGATACGGTTGGAGCGAAGGGAAGCGCAGATATTCATATTAGTCCCGATGGGAAATTCCTATATGCCAGCAATCGTTTGAAAGCAGACGGAATCGCAATTTTCAGTATTCATCCGAATGATGGAACATTAACGAAAGTGGGTTATCAACTAACAGGCATTCATCCTCGGAATTTTATTATCACCCCTAACGGAAAGTTTCTGTTAGTTGCTTGCAGAGATAGCGATGTCATTCAAGTATACGAAAGGAATCCGGAAACAGGATTGATTAAAAATATATATAAAGATATCAAAATAGATCGACCGGTTTGCCTGAAATTTATCCCATAAACTGTAAAAGGGTCAAACTTAGTACATAGATAGCTCTACATAAGAAAAAAACAGCATTTCCTCTATCAACCTATCACCGGCATCCGGTATCCCCCTGTTCATCGGACATTCAGGTGGTGATAGGTTGAAAAAAGACCTATCACCATATCTATCACCTATCACCACTGATACTATAACACATTACTAAACTCTTGAAGCATATATATCTTTTCTCAAGTATTAATAACCCCAATATAAAGTATTAATAGTTGAGATGTCAGCTATTAATACCCTAAGTGTAGAGTATTAATAGCTAACTAATAGGCTGATAATACCTTCATATTAGGAATTGAATTGATTCAAATTTCAGAATAAGCATACAAAACAAAGTGTTTATACGTTTTAAACAATATGTTCTTCTATATGAAACAAAGTGTTCTCCTATATGAAACAGTGTGTTCTTCCATAAAAAAGAGTGTAGTTCGTTTTAATCTTTTATAAATCAGCGATTAAAAGTGTTTTTATAAAGATGCAAGTAACGATATAGTAGTGGAAGTCCAGCTACACATTGCATTGCTCTGCATAATTTCAAATATCTCTCTACGACAAAGATAGTCAATGTTGTTAATAGTTACAAGTTAATCAAAACTTATTTTAGTTTGTAATTGGTTGTTTAATGCTTCAAGAATAAGCCTTATAGCGATAAATTAACAACTAATAATGTCTAAATACTTATTCTCATCTCTTCCCAAAAGTATATAGTAATTACGTAAATACCACATAAGGATTCATGCAAGTTATTTTCCAAAGTTTATCATCTTCGTCATAATCAAAGTAAATTCCATTAATATTACTGACTTTAGAAAAGTCAATATCTGATTCACCTATTTCATTTATAACACTAAAATTCGGACTAACTAAATATTGCTTATCATTAATTATTCTTGCCATTAACCTTTTTGTTCTTTTATGTACTTTTCCATATCTGAAGTTAGGAACTTTTTTAATTTTTATAAATTTTCTCTTCGAAAATCTTACTAATAAATCGATCCATAATGCTGCATTTTCTGATACTTGGTTTTTATAGTAATCAGCATGGTCTATTAAATCTTGTTTATATGTTCTAATGCTTTTTTCCCAAAGATCATCATCATATAAGTTGGCAATTTCATAGGCAGAAATCCTTGAGCGAATTCCTGCTTGATAGATTTTAACTGATTTTATGTTAGGTAATCCTAATTCTACAAGAATAGCCAATTCTTCGATAGTATCCGCTTCTTCAATTAAATTCTGTTTCTTCATTTTCTTTGAAATACCATTGAGAACCCAAGGCATATTGAAAGAATAATGTTGAGTTACTATATTAACTGCATTTTCATGTTGAACGATATCTGACATGGATATTCCACTTAACCACTTTTTTCGTATCTCTTTTATATCAACACTATCTTCAAATTTTTCTTTATATATATTCACATCTCTAATGACGTCTTCTATATTTTCAAGAAGTGAAATGCGTTCTTCTAATGTTTTATCACTTACTATATAGCTTTGAACAATACTAATAATCTCGCTAAGCTTCTCATCTATTTGCAAATCTGAATTGATTGGAATACCAGAAGATACAATACTTTCCCAAATACTTTTTTCTATCCCTACCTTTTTTGTTATACCTTTAATTCTAGCCTTTATAAAATCGAGAACTTCATCGCCAGTAATATCTTCATAATATTGAGCTTGTATATAGGCTAAGGATTTAGTAAAATAACTATCAATCCATTCCAATGTGTTTCCTTCAAAATTATTCGAATTATGCAATGATAATAATCCGTCATCAATCAAATCAAGAAGATCATTAACTTCATCTAAAGACTCATCAATTTCATTAATACGATTTTCAGCAAGTAAATTAATTAAGTTATCAAATGCTATTCCGTTAAGTTGAGCCACTGTTTTAAGTGTCCTTATTAGTTCCAAACAACCACTCTCTGCTCTATCTATATTACTCTTATTAAGATATGCAGAAATCATTTTTCTTTCCCAATTTATTTTATTCTCGTCTTTTTTGGTTATATCATGAGCAACTAAAATTTTGCCTTCATGATCTACAAAAGCACGCCCCGCTCTACCAGCAATATTCCAAAAATCTCTTTTCGTAATAGGATTACCTGATTGATACAAAGTTGAGAAAATTACAGTAGAAACTCCAAGATTAACTCCTTGTCCTAATGTTGAAGTCGCTATAATAACTCTTGGCTTCTCACTTCTCATTAATCTTTCTAAGGGAATTCGCACATCTGAGATCAAATCTGCATTATGACAGAAAATTCCTTGTTTAGCAAACTTAACCCATTCCGTATCTTCACCATAAGATTCTATGCAAGCCAGTTTAAAGGCTCTCCAATTGGCCTTGTTTCTAAATCTAAACTTCTGTTCTTCAGGCTGAATACATTTTTCATACTCTCTTGCAATGGCAAAAACAGATTTCTTGATTCCAACGAATATTAAAACAGGACCAAACTTCCTTAGTTTATATGCAGTAGAAGCTATGGCTTGGTTCTTATTTTCAGGAAAGTAATGCATTATCCTTTCTTTAGGCTTCTTAGGCAACTTTTGTCGCATAATAAAATTAGGATTAAATGAATTTCTTTCTGCATCAGTGCTTTTCCAATTTAAATTCACAGAAACTCCATTCCATTCCATTATTCCGATTCTTTCATCAGAAGGTCGCCAATTCTCTTTGTAAACATTATCAGTAGAATCCGTTAGCCATTCAGATAGATCTTCTGCATTGGGTAAAACGGCAGATAATAACAAGAATCTTCCACCATTAGCTTTTACATGATACTTTAATTCCTCATAAAACATTTCATTAACTATGAGTCTTTTATCAGTTCCCAATAAATGTCCTTCATCTATAATTACAAGTTTGATACATGATAAAATATCCTCATTGCTTCTAAAGAGTGCTTTGGCCTTTTCTGGTGTTGCTACAATTACGGATGATTCGTCTATAATTCTTTCATCAAGCTTACTAAATAAACTTCCACCATATAGATGTGAGACTGAAACATCAAGATTGCTAAAAATCTCATCAAACGAATTTTCTATTTCGTAAGCTAGTGATCTATAAGGGGCTATAAAAAGAATTTTCGCTTTAGGTTCATTTAATAGACAGTTTAAAATCGCAATTTCACCAATTCTTGTTTTTCCACTACTTGTAGGAATGCTAACAATACTCCCCTGCTTATTATTCAAAACCTTTGGTAAAGAGTTTCTTTGAGTAAGAAACAATTCTGTTATACTGCCATTTTTATAAACTAATGATTGTATATACTTTAACGGAAGTTTATCTTCCGTATTAAAATAATTTCCTAATACATACCATAATGAGGATTCTTTAAATCCATCTATAATGAGAAGTAATAATCGAATAACCCACCAAACATCAGGTTCACCTCTCATTGCGGCTACTTCTTGAAGATTTACAAGATCCTTTTTTGCAATTTCTAAAAAATCTTTGTTTCCTGTCTGATAAAATTGCACATAATAATTTAATGATTTTGCTATAATTATCTCATAAATTTTTGTAGCATTATCTTCTTCAAAATGTTCAGCCAGATATTCATCCCCATAACTGGAGTTTGTAATAAGTTTATCGATTTCACTTAATAACTGATCAAATTTTCTATTAAGAAATAGAGATACTAAACTTGAAATCATTGTATCACTCTCAAGTTTGCCTATAAGTATAAATGCCTTAGAGTATTGAAAACAAACGTAATAAGAAAGAGCGGAGATTAGACAAAATAGTTTCTTATTTTTTGTCTGAATATGAATAGAACCGTGTATATACTCAAGTATTAAAGCTCCTTTTTCTAGAGAATGAGATGCTTTTAGATAATTATGTTCACTAAAATAATTACATCCAATATTTAGATATTTGAAAGCTAAGATATTTAGCTGCTCATCTTTAATTGTATATCGAGGAAAATTTTCTTTAGATTCTTCCGTATTATATAGGATATATCTAGCGTTAGCTTGAGCTATTAAGTTTTGCAAAGTAGAATCTGATTCTAATTCTTGGTAGCTTTTTTCAACATGCTCTATATTCATAATAAATCAGGGTTAGATATTAGTTCTTCTGCTTTTTCAAATATGGATTTAATAAACTCTTCTGGCTGACCAATTCCAATAGAAATGAAAACCAAATTTGAATTATCACTATTCAAATGTTTTTCAACTGTTTCTGAAGTCTTGGTATTACTTAGTAACAAACCAACATAAATAAGGTCGCCTCTATCTTTTATATCTTGCACTATATAATCATCCAGCTTTCGAGCAAGTAATTCATCTGATTTTGCTATTTCTTCTACTAAGAAAGTGTACGATAAAGGCAAAGTATCTTTGTTTAAAGATTTGGTAATATCTTCAACTACATTCTTTTGAGGAGTAGTGCGAAATTTCGATTCTCCCAAATAAATTTTGATTTTCTCATTACCATTTTCTTCAAATAAATCAACCATCAAAGTGTCATCTCCTTTAATGGCTTGATCAACATTTGGATTATATTTCAATTTATATACCTTGATAAATTCTTTTTTTTGTGATGCTTGAATATAATCAGTAAGTAATATTTCCGTAGCATTACCTTTTTTCACCTTATCCGTAATAGGTAATTTTCTATGCTGCTCTGCATATTTAGCAAAGCCTAAACTTTTATATTTTTCTTTTAACCTAGATATTCTAAACTGAGTATAATGGTGATTAATTATTTTTTTTGCCATCCATTCTATTAACTCATCATCTACAGCTGTAATTTCAGTAAGTTCCCTGTGGCATTTCATATAGGAATCTGGCAAATCATTTGCAGCAAGCCATTTCCCATAAGGATGTGAATTATCTGGATGCTTCCCAATTAACAGTTCTTGTTTCGTCATAATTTTTAGTTTAAAACAAAGGAAAAATCATTTTACTGCTTTAAAACTGGCAGAAACAGTATTGTAGTAGCGCAATCCAGCTACATATTCTGTTGCTCTGTACAATTTCAAGTATTACTCTAACACAAATGTAATTAATGTTTTTGACGGTTACAAGTTAATCTGAATTTATTAGAAGGCTTGGTATTAATTGGAGGGTACTAAAAAACTTTTTATAGAAAATTACCCCTCTACTGATAGTTCTGAGAAGAGTAAAATCTGATTTTTGGGGTGCCCTTCATTATATTGTTTACCTATAAATATCTTTTTGAAAAGAATGGTAACTACTGCTATTTTTCTTTCTACCTTAAAGGAAGAAAAAAAGCATTCTGTAAATCGACATTGATACTAAGTAAGTTACAAAGAAAATATGGGGCTGGCGGTTACCGTCAGCCCTATTTTTTCATGCCCAATTTTGAAAACTTTGCAACCGAAGAAAGAAAAATAACCCATTGGAACAAAGGAATATTTTATGGAAGAGAACAGAAATGATATTGAGATACTCAAAGCAATGATAAAGGAAAACTTTGAGGAACAACGAAAACTGATTGCCAAGCTGGAAACGGCTCTGGAAGCAGTAACCAGTTTCAACGGCAAGCAAATGCTGGACAGCCGGGATATGCGCCTGATGCTGAAAGTATGCGACCGGACACTGATCCGCTGGCGTAATTCCGGCAAACTCCCATTTTTCAAACTCAGCGGCAAGATTTACTTCTGGGCTTCTGACGTATATAAATTCCTGAGAGAAGAATGTCTAAACGAAGATTTCATATCCGATTCTATTAACTCATAAATAAAAATTCACATGGAAAATCAAGCTAAAGTAATCGTCATAGAACGAAACAAATTCGCATCACTTGTCAAATCACACCGCAAATGTCTTCAGATGCTGAACATCCTGACCTACATCTACACAGTTAAGGAAGTAAGCCTGACCCTGACCTTGCAGGAAATCTGTGAAGTCCTGCACATGACTCCCGAGGAAGTGGAGATACAGCGACAGAAAGGATATATCCGCTTCACGACACAGAAAGGGATGACCGTCTATGAAATCACGGACCTGCTCCGATTGGAGAATATGCTGGAGATGGGGAGTGTCTATCGTAAGATCGACAAAAAAGTAATGAATCTCGAACCTCTAAATAATGAATAAACAATGAAAGAAGAAGAGCAAGACAAGAAACAGCGGAAGCGTCTGGTACACGCTTCTCTGTTTAGTGGATTCGGCGCCCCAGACCTGGCTGCCGAATGAATGGGATGGCAGAATGCCTTCCATTGTGAGATAGACGATTTTTGTAATACCATTTTAAATTACTGGTTTAAAGATGCAAAAAGTTATACAGATGTCGCAACGACAGATTTCAGAGAATGGAGAGGAAAAATCAATGTCCTTACAGGAGGTTTTCCTTGTCAACCATTCTCTGTCGCAGGCCAAAGAAAAGGAGCGGATGATAACCGTTACCTCTGGCCTCATATGCTCAGGGCCATACATGAGATCAGGCCCGATTGGGTCATTGGTGAGAACGTTGCTGGCATCCTCACGATGGTACAGCCCGGCCAGGAGACTGAAGTGGGAAGTCAGTCCACTCTATTCGGAGAGAGTGAGCCTGTATTTAAAAGACGGCAGCAATATGTTGTTGAAACCATTTGCCGTGATCTTGAACGTGAAGGATATTCCGTCCAGCCGGTACTTATACCGGCTTGTGCCGTCGGAGCTCCCCACCGCCGGGACCGGGTATGGTTTATTGCCCACCGTGACAGCCCAGGATTACAAGCGCAGGGGACCGAACAGCCGCCAGCAGGGATTGCCGGAGATGATCCATGAAATACTCCTTCCCACTCCATTGGCTACGGAGATACACCATCCGGAAAGGGTTCACAAATGGAAACAGGCCCATGCTCCATCCCTGCACAGCCAGCTCAAAGGGGAGAAGAAACCCAACGGATTGAGCGACTTTCTGGACTTTTACGGGATGCTGCTGCCCACCCCGGTAGCCAGCGATGCCGGTGTGGGTGCGGTAATGGGGAAAAACGACAAGATCATAGTGACACCGAAAGGAAAGGTGAGAAAGATCAATCAGAAAGGCCATGTCTGGAGTGTAGGGCTTGGGAGGATGGCGGAGCTTCTGCCCACTCCGACAGCGAGGGACTGGAAGGGCGCGGCAAGCCCGGAAAGTCTGGAGAAGAGAGGCCGGATACCGGAAAAGAACAGCCTGCCCGATTTCTTCGCCCGGACTGGAAAGAGTTTCCAGCTGAATCCCCTGTTTGTAGCCGAGATGATGGGCTTCCCCCCCGACTGGACGGTATCTCCTTTTCTCGGTGAAGACAGGCATCCATTAAAGGATACGGGAACGCTATCGTCCCCCAGGTAGTCTACGAGATATTTAAAGCAATAGAAGAAACCTATAAATTAAACAGTCATGAATAAAGTATCAATATTTGAACATCCTGAGTTCGGACGCATCCGGACACTGGAAATTGACGGGAAAATATGGTTCTGCGCCTCAGATGTTGCCGCCGCACTTGGCTACTCCAATCCGAGAGATGCCGTCGTAAGACATTGTAAACCAATGGGCGTCGTGGTTTACGACACCCCTACACGCAGTGCCGTCCAGAAAATCAAGTACATCAGCGAAGGGAACGTATACCGGCTGATTGCCGGTAGCAAGCTGCCTTCCGCTGAGAAATTCGAAAGCTGGATATTTGATGAACTGGTTCCCGAAACACTAAAGAACGGTGGCTATCTTCTTAAGAAGAATGGCGAAACGGATAATGAACTACTTGCGCGTGCCATATTGCTCGCACAGAACCGTATAAAAGAGCGAGACAGCCGTATTTCAGCATTGGAGAAGGAGAACAACTATGCTATCCTGAAACTCAAGCTACAGGCCCCAAAAGTTCAGTATTATGACAAAGTCCTCCAATCCCAAAGCACCTACACGACCACACAGATAGCGAAAGAATTGGGAATGACTGCCGGTATGCTGAACAAACGGCTTCGATGGGCAGGCATCCAGTTCCGTCAATCCGGTCAATGGCTGCTCAAAGCTCCTTATCAGAATCAAGGCTATACGGCAACCCGGACCCATGTATGGGAAAGCCGCACAGGAGAAACCGGCACGGCCATGTTGACCGTTTGGACGGAAAAGGGTCGGTTATTCATACATTATCTTTTTGAGGCTTATCTGGTATAGCCGGAATATAAGACTGGGATAAATAAAAAAGCTACTGAAACAAAAATTCAGTAGCTTTTTTATTGCTTTCAATTGATACTATCTCAACCGTGGTCCCGTTTTCTTCTTTTCTTTCACAGGCACAATCTCTTGTCGGGGTGCTTCTTGCGGCCTTATCCTTTCACTTACAGTCTCACTCTGAAGAAGCCTGTTTAAATACCGGAGGTCCTTCAGCAATTTCTGTTTGCATTCTATCTCCAGGGAATGGGCCATATTCGACATCGGGCTGGTACTTTTCTTGACAAGCGGACCGTTCAGGAGATCATCTTCTATATACAGGGTATAACGCTTCAAAATCCCTTCAATATCCTTCGGCGTTTCAGCGGCATCAATCGCCTCCTGAATGGCCTTATAATTCTTATCCATATAACAGGCCTTATACAAGTCATCGGCATGCCAGTCAAAGAAATGAAGATAGTTTTTTCCCAGTTGCTGGTTATACTCTTTTATATCGCTTTCCACAACCCCTTTCTTCTTGTCAAGATATTGCTGCAATTGTTCGATCCTTAAATCACTTTTATCCATTGTTGTCCGATTTATAGTTCCATGTCCGTTTCAGTTTTGCTCTGAAAGGATATATCCAGTTCTCTTTCCTGATGGAAATTATCCGCTATCACGAATTTAATCTCCGCATTCTTGCTGCTTCGGTTATGATAGAAGAGCGTGAATACCTGGCGGCAGGGATCGCTGTCATCCAACTCCGCTATCGAATCCAACGGTTGCATCTCCCGGTTCACCAGATAGACCTTCTTCTTGTCGTACACCTCGCCGCTGCCCTCCATCTGTATATAACCGATTTGATAGCCGGCTTCCTCATAGTTTCCGCTACGATTGAGTGTCAGACGAATCTCCACGGTTTCATCCGGGGAAATGGTCTTCTGGAGATACCAGGACGTTAGCGAGAAATCATAAGCCTGCTGTACTTCCAATTTATCATCACAGCCACCCAGCAGGCAAAGCAATGTGAGCATGATACCACTTATTATTAATTTCATCTTCATGATTTTACGTATTACTAAATGAATAATTTACTTGATTGAGTCCGTTGTCGGCTAACGCCTGATGCCCGTTTTTATCTTTCTTTCAGGCGGCTCTTCTCTCTTCTTTTCTGTTTTATTAGCCGTCTGTTGCAAATTCTCTTCGGGAGGCGTTTGCGCAAGGATATTCGCGAATTCCCGGTAATCCCTAACCAACTGCTGCATACACTCCAACTTCAGGAAATGGGCAACATTCGTTGTCCGGCTGGAACTGTTACAATCCACCTGACCGTTCAACAGTTTGCTCTCACAGTAAGCAATGTTGTCCTCAACAATATTCCGAACCGTATCCATGTCCTTTGCCCCGTCCACCGCCTGCCGGAGTATCTTATAACACCCGGACATAAAATGAGACTTATACAGGCTCTCCGCATTCCATTCGAAAAAGTGCAGGAAATTCCCATTCATCTTCTTGCTTTGTTCACGTATGTCCCGGTCTTCCCGGTTTATTTTCATATCCAGCCAATGAAGCATCTCATCCACGTTCCAATTGCCTTGTTCCATACTATTGCCGCTAATTAAAAATGTACTTGACACCGACAACTACCGCCGTGTGGAAATTCCCCACGGATGATCCGAAGAATATCCTCTGGCGGACATTGAAAAGAAAAACCAGCCTGTCGGAAAGGAACGCCTCCATCTCGAAAGCCGGGGCAAAACCATAAATGAAGCATCCGTCATTCTTTAAAGTCGCCCCGTCATAGAGCAGCTTGCAGTTCCAGTTGGTCGTCTCATAACCCGCCAGAGCGGAAAGACCGGCAGAGAAGAACACGTTCCTGCCACGGTCCGAGAAGAACGGCACGAAATAGCCTACCTCTCCGGTAAACTGCGCTTTGGGAATCGCAATGTCCTTGTAGGAATAGTGCTTCTTCACATAATCCGCCCCGAACAGCCAGCGGGAATGGTTCCGGTTATACCGGCTCAGAGCCACTCCGAGCTGAAAGTTACCACGCAGATGCTTCACATTCGAACCGAAGTCGTCCACACCGCCTAACATGAGCTGGATACCTTTCTGTCCCGGCAGGTAACGCTGGGCAAAGCATTCGCCTGCCACAAAGGGCAGACAAATGCATAACATAATAAATAAAACTCTTTTCATGATTACTCACCGATTAATTCATTCACAATACGCGCATCCACCAGATCACTGTTCTCCATATAGAACCGCTGGTGACGGCCTCCCCCTTTCTCGTAAATTTCCACTTCCAGCAACTTGTCGTCAGGAATGACAATCTTCGGGAAGGCATACACGATACGTCCCGTGCTCTTTCCCACGATGCGTGTCAGGGCATTGAGCGTGCGTACCGGTTCAATATAAGTTTCCTGCCGGGCCGTCCTTTTGGCTATCTTCTTATCCACTATCTTAAACCGCACGAAATCCACATCGAAAGGCACATTGGAATTGTTCGTCAGGGAAACATGGAAGAATATCAGGTCCTTATGCACATAAATGCCCTTCAAAAGAGCCTGCATCCCGAACTGCCTGCACCCGATATGCTTCACGTCCCTACGGTCCAGCCGGTGGATGGTGTACATCACGCTGGCAATGACCGTCGGATCTTCCTCGCCCAGTTCCGTGACACGGATGGAACTGCCTCCCTTCTTTTCTCCCTCGTCCGGGTTCATCCACTGGTCCATATTGATATTCAGCGTGGAAGGCTCCTCCTTATAAACCACATTGAAAGAAAAGAAAGAACCGTCTCCCGTAATCACGGAGAAGTTCGTCTCGCCCGGAAACTCCTTCACCGCCGCCTTGACACGCACCACATTCTCGACCCCGTCAGCTTTACCTGCGATGATATTGTTACTTCCCAGGTCCACGTAACGAACTTCAGTGGGAAAGAGGATATGCACCGTCTTTCCGAAAGTGACCTCTATCTTATAAGGAGTGATATGCTGGCCCGCCGTCAGAATCCTGACGGGATTTGCCGGTCTTTCTTCCTGTGCGAAACCGGATACCGAGGCCAGTACAGCCATCAATAATGCTATTACTATTTTCATTGTCTTATCTTTTTTATTAAAGTGAATAATCCGTTATTGTTTCTTTGTGACCAGCAGCACCTTATATCCGGCTTTCAGCGTCACCTTGACCGCACGGACCCGCCCGGCAATCAACCGCGTGCCGCCCTGCATGACTCCGCGCGTCAGGTCCATGACCACCTGCTGTCCGGCAGAACGTGCGAATGATACGCTGTTTCCCATGCTCTCGCTGACCGTCCCAGCCGCATCCTTTGCCGCATTGCGGGTTTCCGATCCGGGAACGAAAATCCCTTTTTGCCCGTCTATATCGTAAGTCGCCAACTGCACGGGGATGATATTTCCGGCATACTCGATGCTGCTGATCAGGATATCCAGACGCTCTCCCTGTATGACCGCCGCACCCGTTACCAGACTGTTCTCCGGAACGGTAATACTTCCTGCCTGCAGAGGTTGCAGCAACCGGAGTCTTACCCTGCCTCCCTGCTCAATGGTCTGGTTCTCCGAAATGCAGGCGGCGATGGTATTCGTCCCCATTTGGTAGCTGCTCCCGACAGCAGTATTAAAACCGTAATTCCTCTCGACAGTGAGCGAAGCGATAAAAGCGGAATCCGTAACAGGTCGTGAAAGGCCGGAAGTCGTCTGATACTCCGCCCGCTGAACCGGAACAACTTCCGTGGGTTCTTCTCCGACAGCTTTCTCCCGAACCGTATCCTTGTCAGGGTTCAGATACTTTGCCGCCATCCTGTAGGAACGCTCCATCAGTTCTTCACGGGTAGCCGCCTTGCTCTTTTCCTTTTCCGCCTCTTCCAGTTTTTTATTCAGTTCGTCCACTTTTCTTTCCAGATCGCCGCTTGCCGTCTCTTTGGGAGTTTCATAGAAATCATCCAACTGCCCGGAGATTTGCTCGTAGGTATTAACAGACTGTTGCAACCGGTCTCCGTCCTTTTCTTTTTCACCGGTATCGGATGATTTTCCATTATTCATCAATGTCCCGGCAAGCTGCTCCAGCGACTTCATCCGGCTTTCTTCCTCCACTTCCGCCTGCTGCTTCTCATAGGCGGCGGTCTTCTTATCAACCAGTTTGGCCGTGGTAGGCTCCGGCACGTTCACATTGAATCCTGAATTTCCGGGAGCTTCCGTCCCGTTTTCCTTGCCGGTGGGGGCAAATATTCAGTACATGACTCCCAGGAAGACCAGCACAAAGGCCGGAATCACAATGAACTTCCTTCTTTTTTCCATCTCTTCCGGTGTGAGCACCTTCTTCTCTTTTTCCGGTTCTTCCTTCAAGGCTCTGACGTTTTCCGGCTGTACCGCCGTTTCTTCTGCCGCTTCGGGCTTTTCCAAATCTTTATCTTCCATTACTCGTGGGTTTTAGGGTGATACATTATACTGTCTTTATCCGCCCGGTGGATGGAGTCCGCCGGATGGACAAACGGCAACTCCTTTTGTGTGCCGTGGGAGAGAAAACGCCCGAAAGCGCGTGTTACGGTGATAGCACATAGAACGGTACTGATAGCCAGCATGCCCACAAGCACTCCCTTACGCTCTTTTTCGGACAGCTCCTCGCAAACGTTCTTTAGCTTTTCGCTGATCTCTGTCTTTATCTTCCTGCTTTTCATTACCTTATTATATTAGCGTTCAACGGTCCTTATATCCCTGTTTTCCAAAATCTCAAAGCGTTCCGCCATGAAGCCTTGCGGATTATTATCCGACCTGACCGTACTCTGCAGGAAGCAACGGGTGACCAGGGAACGCTCGGTGATATTGCTGTTTCGGATAATCATCTGCCGGGCAAAGGTGGTGATCCGGTACGGATAGTTATCGAAATCACACTGCATGCTGTCCACCAGGACAGTCTGGTTGATATTGCCGCTGATCAGACGGTTATAATAGCCTTTCTCGTTCCAATCCCGGTAATAACTATAAAGACTCTTGTCCGCCAGATACATGGCCCGGTTGATATTGGATTCGATAGCGGCCTTATCGGGAGCCAGCGTAAAGAACAGTTCATGCATGCGGCGCACATGCTCGCGGGCCTCCACCGGACGGTTCAATGCCGCATCCTGGGATAACGCCACTATGAGTGACTTGCCCTGATCCAATACATATACCTTCTCCCGTTGCTGGTTGGCAAAGAGATAGGACCTTCAAATGGCATACGTAGTCAGCGAGGCGCAAATGCCCAGAAAGACCAACGTGAACAGACGGATCTGCCTGAACGAGGATTCGATGTTTTTTAAACTTTTAAATTCCATAATTTTATGTTTTTTCAATTTCTACTTTTTCAATAATACGGCACCGACGTTTCCCGTTGAAGCACCCGCCGCAGCACCGGCTACATTGGTCACCTTGGATGCCGTATTGTTGACATTCCGGTTATAGGAACTCATACCTCCCGCCTGGACAATCCAGTTCGAAACAGTCGGCACACAAAAATATCCGATAATGCCGATGACCATGAATATCAGATAGATGGCCGAGGAACCGTCTACGTCGATGATACTCATCGGATCGGCCATCAGGTTCATCTCTTCCTGCAGGATGAGCGTCTGTATCTTGGCAAGCATCGCCCCGAATAGGTCTGATACCGGCAGCCAGAGATAGACACTGATATAGCGTGCCAGCCATTGGATGAGCGTGTTCTGCAGCCCGTCAAAAACACTCAGGGCAAAGGCTATCGGCCCCAAAATGCTCAAGACTATCAAAAAGAAGGTACGGATCGTGTCGATGACCAGCGAGGCAGACTGGAAGAGAATCTCCAGCAATTTGCGCATGACCATCTGGACAATACCTTGCAGGGAGAAGGCATACGAAACCTCATACATGGTCTGCAAGGCCGTATGTTCCTCCTCACTCCAGCCCATGTTATCCAGTTCCGCATCCAGCTCCTCATTGTAAGCAAAGACACGTCCGGTCATCATCGTCTTAGCCATCATGTCCGCACGGAGCTTGTCCTTCTCCTGCTGGTACTTCTGCAAGTCGAAGGTCTGGTCACGGAGCAGCATTCCGGTTCCCTGAACGATGGGGCTAAAGATACCGTTGAGAGTTCCCAGCACCATCACGTCAAAGAAAAGGATACACATGCCCAGGACAAAAGGCCGTAACATCGAAAAGACATCGATGGGCTCCGCACGGGAGAGAGACTGCCAGACACGGTAAGCGATATAGAACAAAGCCCCTAATGCAGCGAGTGCCATCGCCATGTCCATCATCGGGTGGCAGAGTTTGGTCATCGTATCATAGAGATTCCGAAGAATCTGGTGCATATTTTCAAATGAAATGGATAATAATACCATAATTGATTCTTTTAAAATTGTAGACTACCAATAACGCTCATCCTTGCCGTACAGGTCGAATACCTGTTGCTGCTCGTTCTTCTCCTTGGCACGCAGGTAGGATACATGCAGGTTCTTGCGGGTGTAGTAGTTGGCCAATTCCTTGTAATGTGTCATTTCCCTGTATACCCGGTTCACCAGGTCGATGCGTTCCTTGTCGTTCATGGACATGCCGGTGGGGTTGATGATATTCTTCAGCTCTGCAATGCTGCGGCTGCTCTTCTTCATGATGGTGTTATAACCGGCAGCTATCGCATTCAGTTCCCGCTGGCTGAAATTCTTGTCGGTCAGCATCTTGCCGAAATTGTTTACATAAATTTCAGAAATGTCACTGAGCATCAGGACGGACTCTTTTACTTTCTCACTGCCGCTGATCAAGTCATTCACCTTACGCAGTTTATCATAATACTCACGCCCCTGTTCGAAAATCTTTGAGGTCTCTTTCCATGTGGAAAGTGCATTTTGAGCCGTTTCAGATGTTTCCACCATTTCATTGACACTGTTCACGATACCCTGGACGAGGTTGCCCGGATCGCTGACCACCCATTGTGCCTGCACGCTTGCCGGTACCATAAAGGGCGACAGGACAAACAACATGCTTAAAATTCTCTTTTTCATTGCTTCTTGATTTTAATCGTTTATTTTTTCTTTTTCTTCTCTTTAGCCAACACGCGGATCGCCTGCTCCATATTACCGCCCAGCTTCTCGGTCATTTGTGTGACTTCCAACTTTTCGGTTTCTTCTGTGGTATAGGTGAGATACTCCTCGACAGAGGTCTCTGTTGCATAGACAGCAGACTGGACACCACCCAGACCAATCCAAACTTCCTTATACTTCCTTGCCGGATCGTTAGCCTGATTGATAGACAGGATTTGTCCTTTTTCTTTGTCGGTCAGTCCGAGCAGGGACTGTACGGAGTCAAACTTGTTGATATACTTTCGCTGATCCAATAGAATCTTGCAATCGGCATTGTTGATGATGGTGTCCTTGATAATGGGACTTGACACGATATCATCCAACTCTTGAGTGACAACCACAGCCTCACCGAAGTACTTTCTAACCGTTTTGTGTAGGCTAAGCACCCAGCGCCTTATCATATTTCTATGGTAGGTTTCCAAATGCTCGCCCCCGAACCGGACTTACACCTCTCAGCGTATCCGGCTCTCCACTAATTTCAGTCTATCTTTCCGTCATGTATCTTCTTGTGACAACTCCTGCACACGGCAATCGTCTTGCGTTTACGGGCAATCATGTGTCGTTCCCAGCTTTCCTTTCCCTGCAAGTTCTTTAGTTTCCTTACATGGTGCATAACAAGGTCGTCTGTCGCTCCACATAATTCACACTCACGGGCTTTCAGCCTTTCAACAAGGCTTGTCCGCCCCGCAGTATAAATTGTTCGTGGCATAATGTCACATTCCGATTTATAGGTGGGCTTCTTTCGTTTGAAGCCACCGTCGTAAAAGTATCTTTCCTTTACACCAGTTTTAGTCATGTGCGTTACGATAAACCTACCGTTCTTACGATATTTCTTGTTTACCTTACGTGTTCGGCACTTATATTTGCCTGCAAACGTTTTGTACATGCTGTATTCCATGATGTACTTGAAATTATTCAAGGCATGGGCGCAGTTGTTGGCTATGGAGTAGTAATTATAGAACCCCACGATTTCCCGATTATAACTATCAAGGATTTCAAGGTCGTCATTGAATATCAGTCCCGATTTACATTTCGGTTTCCATATTTCCTTTCCGTTACGGTTTGTCAGTTCCAAGACTCCCCAATCGAAAAGTTTTTTACGGACTGTTTCCGTACTGACATTCAAGCAGACCCTTTTACCATAGGTTCTTCTCAATCTACCCCGTTTATCCCGTCTTTGGTCATTGGACTTTCTTACAGTGATTTCATATCCGAGAAACTTGGCCGGTCTTTCCGTGTGAGTGACAAGTGTCTTTTCATCGGACAGCTCCAATGCCAGTCTGTCAGCAAGGAAGTTTTTAATATCTTCTTTTATCTGTTGCGCATCCTGCTTGCTTCCGATAATTCCCACAAGAAAATCATCTGCATATCTTGCATATTTCATTCTTCTGTAATCGGCATCCATTTCTTCGCCGTTGGGATATTTAGCCCGTCCTTGTTCTATTGCTTTCAGTTCAAGGATTAGCTTTGTCCTTTGCCTTTCGTCTTTTACGAACTTCAATCTTCGCACAATACGTTTTCTTGCATTGCCAAAGTCCATACTTTCTCTACTGAATTTTCGTTTCTTCCCTTTGTCGAATTTGGCTGTGTATTCCTTTATATACTTATCCAGCTTGTCAAGGTATATATTAGCCAATATCGGGCTGATGATACCCCCTTGCGGTGTGCCACTGTAAGTATTGTGGAATTGCCAGTCTTCGATATATCCCGCTTTCATAAACTTGCGTATCAATCGGATGAAGCGTTCATCCGCAATACGCTCCAAGAGAATGTTTATCAATACATCATGGTTTATATTATCAAAGAAGCCTTTTATGTCTCCCTCCACAAACCATTTTGCACCATTAAACTCCTTTTGGATATGAGTTAATGCAGTATGGCAGCTTCGATTGGGACGGAAACCATGCGAGGTGTATTCAAAATTTCCCTCGTATATGGCTTCCAGTACCATTCTTACTACTTCTTGTATCAACTTGTCATTGAAAGTCGGCACGCCAAGAGGTCTTTTCTTACCGTTTTTCTTCGGTATGTACACCCTCTTTGACGGTTGGGGCTGGTACGTTTCATCTTTTAACGTATCAATCAACTTTTCAATTCGTTTCAGGCTCATGTTGTCAATGGTCTGACCGTCTGAACCTTTAGTCATGTTACCCTCTTTAGCGTAGATACGCTGATAGGCAACGTAGAACATTTCCTCATTGAACAAAATTCTGTAAAGACGTTCAAACTTATAGCTTGCATCCTTACTGTGTTCTGATAGACTGTTTAATACTCTTTCTGGACTTCTCATAATGTCTCTCACATTTTCCGTTAATTGTATTAATAATTAGCTGCTTCCCTTCGCCATGTACAAGGCGTTACCTTGCTCAAACTACTATGGAAGCTCCGTTACCACTCCGAATTTTCATAGGTCGAACCTAATAGCCTTTCGGCACTTCGGGATAGGTAATCCCCGTTTATTACATCGTAACTGTTGGCATGATAGATTGTCGGATACGACTTCCGTCCTTTACTCGCTTACTGCGGTTGTGTCGTGATAAGTTCTTGCTACCTTCATTCCTATACACTGAAGTAGTATCACGATATGGCGATTGATAGTTACCTTACGCCATAGCCTCAAGGGGGACCATTCGGACTATCGTTCAATCAATTCGGACTTTATCCTCATATCTATCTTTTCATCTCGCCATTCAGTCGCAGTTTGGTAACTAACTGACTTATGACTTTTCCGACATGCTACACTCCCTGCTCGGTTAAGTTTTCCCGAAACAGATAAGTCGGCTGATGATAGGTCATTTTCAAAGAACACTTTCCTAATCTCTTGCCAAAGAGATATTTACGATGCAACCTTTACGGGCGCACACAAAAACTTTATATAATCGGCCATGCCTTCCCGTGCGATAGCCTTCCAAGCTTCTTCCACAACTATCATCTTCCGAACCCCATGCAAACGTCTCATTTTGTTAATAAACGCCTCCATGATGATGACAGTCACGACCGGGAAAAGGATTTTGTGCTCCTTAATTTCGTCAATTTCAAATACCACAAAACGCTTGTTCAACAGGTCGAGCTGCTCATCCGAATTCAGCAGATAATCATATTCTCCACCACGGTAGTATGGAGCCAATACATTCAGAAAGTTAGTGAGATCGAAATCCTTCTCGCGGTAATGCTTCTCCTCCAGTATTCCACGGAACTCTCCCTGTACGAACTCGTAGAAAGTATTAAAAGAAGGAACCAGTTCATTGTCCTCCTTTATCTTTTCAAGGAACAGGTTAACCGCCATTGAAAGGGCTACTTCCTCGGCACGGGTAATGACTTCCGTATCCCTTTTCCAGAGTGACATGATCAGTGTTTTAATGGACTCTTTCTTCTCCAGGTCAAAGACCTTATCCTCGGTAAAGAATGGATTAAAAGCTATCGGGCGTTTTTCACTATAGGTATAATACACACCGTCCTCACCGTTTGTACGCTGATGGATCAGGTCGCATAAGCCCTTGTAACTGTTACCTATATCGATCAATATAATGTGGGTGCCCTGTTCCCAATATTGCCTGACGAGATGGTTCATAAAAAACGACTTGCCCGAACCGGATGGCCCGATGACCAGCTTGTTACGGTTGGTTGTAATACCGCGACGCATCGGCTCGTCCGAAATATCCAGATGCAGGGGCTTCCCGTTTGTCCGGTCTGCCATTTTGATACCGAAGGGCGACAGGGAATCCGCATAGTTCGTCTCTTCCGTGAAAAAGCAGACTCCCTGTTCGATGAAAGTAAAAAAGGACTCCTCCGAAGGGAAATCCCCCTCACCGCCGGGAATGCCCGCCCAATACAAGGCAGGCGCGTCAATGGTATTGTAACGGGGCTTGCATCCCATCAGGGCCAGGGCGGAACCGGTATCGTTCTTTATCACCTTGAGCTTCTCCCGGTTGTCCGACCATGCCATGACATTGCAATGGCAACGGATGGCGGTCAGCCCGAAAGAATGCGCCTCGTCCAGATACGCGTCAATCCACTGCTTGTTGAGCTGGTTGGCACGGCTGTACTTGGAAAGCGAGTGCATGTTACGTGCCGTCTTCTCAAAGCGTTGCAGGATTTCTGCCGAATCATCAATGAACAGGAACTGGTTATAGATATGGTCACAGGAGAGCATCAGCCCCACAGGAGCGGCAAAACTCAGACGGCAGTCACTGCGGTCGGTGGAGTATTTCTCATAGCGGGTATCCGTCTGGACACTGCCGGGAAGATCATCCACGTCGGAAAGCGTATGCACGCAGAGCGTATTGTCCCCGATGCGCATCTTGGACGCGCTCATCTGTATATCCTTCAGTGTGGTCGTGTCCTGTTGTGAAAGAGAAAAATATTTCTCGATCAGTCCGGCCTGTTGCGGTGTGCCGACAATCTCATCGGTGGTCAACCGTTCCAGACGGATAAAGACCGAGTCATTCAGGATGCGCTCGAACTGGTCGACACTCTCCAGAAAGCGGCTGACCGCATCCTTGTCCCGGACTTCCTTCGGAATGATATTCCCCCGGCAGAGGATGGAGAAATTGCTCCGGCTACGGCTGCGCTCCCTAGTCGTCTTAGTGATGAACAGGTAAGAAAAATGATTTAAATAAGGCCGTTCATTGAAATGCAGCTCGAAAGAACGATCCAGAAAGCTCATCCCGTCTTTATGCGTGTCGGCCCTGTAATTCTCTTTCAGGAACCAGTCCTGGCGGTGTACTATCGTATAGTTCGGCAGTACCTTGACTGCCTTTGTTCATGTGCCGTGCATGGATACATAATCTGCGGAAGTGACCGTGAACAGCTCCGGCAGAAAGACCTTGAAGCCGATGGTCACGTCCGCGTCTTTGGAGAGAATGCACCCTTCCTCCACGGACAGGATCGGAAACTTACTTTCCAGCGTTGCGGCTTTTAATATATTTCTCATGAATGCGTTTTTTAAATAAGGAAGATATACGTTTGCGATTGATGATATAGGACGGGTGGTACTTGACTGCGGCCAGCTTCATCAGGCCGTTGGGACCATACTTCTTGTTCAGGTAGAACACCCCGAAGATCAGAGAGAAAGCGGAGAGGACACCGAAACCGATACAGAACCACCGGTCAATACCTATCATATAGAAGATGACGAACAGCAGGAAAATGGCCAGCAAGCCCCCGACAAAGAAGTACAGGTATTGTGCCTGCAAGCCGTTGAATTCCACGTTGCGGCCGATTCCCTTGTTGATATTGTATTCCATAGTCTGCTATATTACAGGAAGAAGGAACGAAGGACTGTCGCCGCGACGATGAGGAAGACGCAGGCTCCAAACCAGCTCCCGGCGGTTTTACCTGTGTCGGGGTCGCCGCTGCTGAACTTCGAATATACCTTAATGGCACCTATCAGCCCCACAATAGCCCCTGCCGCATATATCAACTTGGTGGCGGGGTCAAAATAACCGGTAAGCATGGATGTAGCCTTTGTTATACCGGCACTTCCGTCCCCTTCGGCATAGGCACCCAAGGTGGAAACAGCTATTCATGCGATAAGCGCAACCGTCTTTTTAAAATGTCTTTTCATATGCAATCTAATTTTTTAGTGTGAATAAAAATCTTGTTTCAAACAATCCGCAGGAAGTTGCCCTCCTGCGGATTTGTCTCTTGCAACCACGATGTCTTTTTAGAATCAACCTGAGTCATAGTAACCAATCATAGGTACCTCCGTTTTTAAGGGGTTAATCACTCTTTTAATGTTCGCTCCGGTAAAGGGAAAGGATCAACCGGAATCATAGAAGCCTCTCATATCTCTATATCTTCTTTTCTAACAGGTTATACACTACGTCTCAAGAACCCGTCCTGCCCGGATCAACCGGAGTCAAAGAAATCTTTCATGCTTTTTCGTCTTTTTAGGTTATACATTCTGTTTTAAAACTCGCTGCACCCGGATCAACCGGAATCATAATACTGTCTCATATTCCTTACTTGTTCTATTTATTCGGGCACATGCTCCCTAATATCAAATTCCCGGAGAATGTCGTCCCTATTCTTTCCTGTCAATAAATGGGGCTCGCCCCGGTCCACATACAAGCGCATATAGCGTTTCAGTTTATCGCTGCTTCCCAGGACGCTCGCCTGCAGTACCCTTTCCATGTTCGTGCCTTCCAGCTTTTGGAAAGTCTGCCGGGCCTGTTCCTGTTCCGCTTCCGTAAGTTCGTCCGATGCCATTGCTTTCTCAATCATATCCATATCGTCAAAGGTGACACCGGTTGCCCGGTGGGGATTGCTCCGCTGTACGTATCCTGTAATCTCGTAGCGTTCGGGAATCTCCTCTTTTTCTTCACCGGAAGAAGGAGAGGCCTCCCGCATATAATCAATTTCAGGATAATTCAGTTTTTGAAAAGGAGCCGGGACTTCCGGGAATTTCGTATTCTTATCAAGGGGTTCGCGCACTCGGAGAACCGGCTCTGTTTTCTTTTCGGGAGTAAAGGTATCACTCTTTTCTATGCCTGATTCAGGCTGTCCGCTATTGTCATCTATTGTCAGTGATTGTCGTATTTGGTATCGGCTTTTGCCTATTATTTCCGTCTCGGATGAGGAAGCTGCCGGATGGATGGTGACAGGCGTAGCCCGACGTTCCTTCCTGTCCTTTCTGCCTCTCCATGTGAAAATGCTGCCTGTATGCACATACTTTTCAATACTCAGGTAAGAGGCATAAATGAACAGGATAATAAAAAGGTATTCCATGTCCTTATGATTTTAGTGATTGGTAATACTTCTCCAGCACGGCATTTATCAATCCGCCGTTCTCTTCGAAATGATGTGCCAGCACCTGGTTTACAAAACCGGCTACGGTCACTTCGCCACGTCCTACCGCCCATACCAGGGACGAGATGCGGCGATGCAGGCCGGCATCGATATGCAATGATTTACGGGATTTGGTTCTGACCGTATTCAGGAAGGACGCCCTGTAAGCGTCGATTTCCCCGGTGGTAAAGACCGGAGCTTCGCTACTCCCGGCAATCTCCTCTACCGTATCCTCCGGCTTCGGGGATGCACTCGTTGCAGGGGAGTCCGGTCGTATCGTCCCTTTCCTGGCGACAATATCCAATATGGCCTTCTCGTCAATGCTCCGGGGGTCAAATCTCTTTTTTCCGCTGTCCATAATTCCCCTTATTATAAGGTATGGGTGGTATCCAGATGTGTTACGGCACATAACTCATCTATCAGTTCACAGAGGCCCGAACCTTTTATCTGGCGGTTGTCGGGAGGGAACAGTGTGGAACGGAAGATACTGTTCTTCAGGGAGCTCAGCTCCTTGTTATAGCGTTTGGTATCCGGTATCCGTGACTCCAGCAGGCGTAACTCCGCTTTTTGTATGACGCGGTTCCAGGACTCGTAGCTTTCTGTCCGTTCACGCTTGTCGACCATGTTCCAGAAAAGATAGATGCCTTTCAGGTTACAGTTGTGCCTGGCAATCAGTTCTTCCTCCACCACCTCGGCAAACTGGAGGGAACTCTGCATGACGACATTATCTGCCTTTAGGGGGATGAAAATGTAATCTATTGCGGAAATGGTATGGACAACCCCTTCGCTGCGGAGGGTTCCCGGAAGGTCGAACAGTACGACATCAAAGACGGCATCCTGCTCTTCGATGTAGCGGTACAGGTCTTCTATAGCTTTCTCCGGATTGCTTTTGATTACCGGATAGGAACGTTTCCGGATTTGTTCATGCTGCCGGTAGAGGGCCACTTTGAGAAAATCACTTTCCTGCACGCTTTCTATGTCCCGGTCACGCATCCGGGAGATGCTGTGCTGGGGGGAGTCGCAATCCACGACACCCACCTTCAGACCTTTCTGGTAGTGAAGGATACTGGCCACCAGAACTGTGAAGGCAGACTTTCCGACTCCTCCTTTCTGGCTGGCAAAGGCAATTAATAACGGTTCTTTTTTCATACGCTTTCTTTATATAATCAGATAAAAATATAATGCTGTAAAACTGTAATGCTTATAATTGTATATCGTTCTACACTGCAAAAGAAAGGAATGCCGGGAAAAGATGAAATACCCTGTCACGGATAGTCATGGATAGTCAGGAATTGACAGGAGGAAATGCCGTCAGGCAGACAGGAAAGGTTGCAATGAAAAAAGAAAAATCCCTGCCTCATCTTTGAAGCAGGGACTAATAATAAAGGAGCGATACCGGTTACCGGACATAACCGGCGGCTTGCAAGTCCGTCAGGAAATGTTCAGGGGTATCGGTGGCAACTGACACGCCATGCAGCTCCCCGTAACGCCGGGCAAAGTTCTCCATATACTCCTGATCCGTGCAATCATAGTCGAACCGGCTCCCCTCACGGAGCAGCCGGACGAACTCTTCCGGGCTGGAGGCGGTTATCTGACCGCCATCCAGCAAATGATAAGTCTGTATCATACCGCTAACTTTTTAGTTCTAAGTTTAAAAAATAATTTCTGTTTCCCGTCCAGGAAGGGTAACCCCTCCAGTGTCATCCGGCTGGGAAGGCTGGATCTTTTCGCAAAGGTAATCAATCCGTTCAAGAACCGGATCCAATTCTCCATCTTTGTGAAATTAGTCGTACCGGAATGCTGGCGGAACTCAACGGTCCGGTGCCTGGAATAAGCCTCAAAATTGACCTTGTGGTACCGGTCATTATTAAAGACCTCCCGCAGGCCGTCTATCGTCCTTACCGATTTGATTCTCTCGTCGGAAACACCGGAGAGGGTTTTGCAGTAGGTATTGTTCCGGCGTGTCCTTGGCATAAAGGCATCAATCAGGTGTTCGAGATGCTTGTAGGTCAAAGCCAGATTCTTCCAGGTGTCCAGATTGAAACTAGCCGCATCCATATGGACATGGAACCCGCAACTGTCATTCACTTTTGCATTACAGATGTCAAGCACCCAGCATACCGTTTCCAGCTCTTTCAGGCCATTCTCACCCACCAGTATCGGGCTGACCAGCTCGAAAGTATTATTTCCCTGCAGGCTGCTGTCCGTCACCAGCTTCCAATGATCCCTGGTCGTGTGATTATAACCCTCAACGGCAACATGGATGCCGGCCTCCCTCAATTCGCGTGCCAGTCTTTCCATATTACAGTTATAGGCTTCAATCTCAATACCGAACTTGTGGGTGAAGGTGTAATCCATCAGGGTGGTTGCTGCCCTGTTCAGCAAGACTCCACCTTCTCTTTCAAGCATTTTCTTCTCAACATTATATACAAAACCATAGTTGCCGCGTGTCACCAAATCGGCAATTTCCCTGCGCGTCAGGCCCAGACGGAGCAGCTGCTCAATCTTGCTCGTCTTGGTGGTACTCTGTTCTAAGATATTTCTAACTTGTTCGTTCATAGCTTTTTATCCTTTATTATTATACCACTAAGGTAGCATAATAAACCCACATATCATAGTATTAGAATCCTTATTGTCAGACTGTTAGCTTAGTTTAGCTAAGGCTAAATACCCTTATTTTATGTATCCGATTATAACATTGCAGCAATCTACAAGGACAGCAATACAGCAATCTACAGTTCAGGGAACCTGTCTTTTTTCTCATCGTTTCCCCGGTTAGGGAGATTAGATAATTATGCTTATTTTTGTGCTGCGAAAACTTAACCGATAACGAATAGATTATGATGAAATACCTGATTGTGTCCGACATACATGGCTCGTTACCGGCACTGGAACAAGTGCTGGCATTTTATCGGGAGCAACAATGCGGAATGCTTTGTATTTTGGGAGATATCCTGAATTATGGTCCCCGGAACGGGATACCTCAAGGACTTGACCCGAAAGGGATCGCAGAACGTCTCAATGCGATGGCCGGTGAGATTGTCGCCATCCGTGGAAACTGTGATTCGGAGGTGGACCAGATGCTGCTGGACTTTCCCATCCTGTCCGATTACACCCTGTTGGTGGATAATGGAAAACGTTTCTTTCTCACCCACGGACATATCTACAATGAGGACAGACTGCCGAAGGGAAGGTTCGATTGTCTTTTTTATGGTCACACCCACCGGTGGAAACTTGAACGGAAAGAGCATACAGTGGTCTGCAATACCGGCTCCATCACTTTCCCGAAGGATGGGAACATGCCTACATTCGCTATTTACTGTGACGGTACGGTATCCGTTCATCGGCTGGACGGCAGCAGGCTCAAGGAACTTTCTCTCTGATGGGGAATGTATAATAATAGCCTTTTATAATTGTAGCTTTTTATAAATGTAGTCTTTTATAATTGTTTACCCATTATCTGAATATCCAAATATCAGAATATAGCAATATTCAAATACCCAATTATCCCAATATCCAAAACGCCAATTATCCAGTTGTCACTGTGTAACATTCCAAGAGACTACAGATATAATAGTATTCGGATTATCCGATTATCAAAATATTCAGTTCTCTGAATATTCAATTATCACGAAAAAGAAGCTATCTGATGTGTCGGATAATCGTAGAATGCTCTACTATTACAGGAAGCACAGCCTATTCCGCCTCCGGAATATTGGTAAAAAACGCCAACTTTCCTGAAGAAGCAGACCGAAATCGGAAGAGGTTGCCATCGGGAGGGAGGCACCAGTCGGGGCAATCTACAGTTCTACTTAAAAACGTTGTCCCCGTAGAGGGGACAGCAAGTTGTGTTTTCGTTTAACGAAAACCGGACGGTTTAACGGCATATTCCACCGCCAAACCGTTCCTCAGAATATAGCTCCAGAGTCGCAAATTCAGCCAGAAAGAAACTGCATGTTGCAAGAGTTATTTATTGATATCTTCCTTTAAAGACTTGATTCTTTTATTATTAATCATTCTTCCCGGCTTGATTGAACTAAAAATAAAAAATAACTGTTACCCCAATTCCAATTGCAATGAATTTGGTTTTGGCATTTATCATCTTTAGTAGCTGTAATACATCCTTCTAAACTCTTCCCCTTGGTCTTGTTGGTCTGGTAACATGTTTGGATGGTCCCTACCAGAACTTATAGTTAAAGTAAAAACGGAATTGTTTTTTGTAATATCCCTTACAAAAAATAGGAAGTCCCAAATTAGATTCTGAATAATTAATTTTAAAGGCATTCTTTATGTCATCTAAAGAATTAAAAAATAGATTGCCATCTCCTTTTGTATCATCAGAAATAAGATATAATGTGATAATTGATTTTTGTAATATTTCTGTGTCTTTAGGGGAAAAACTTTGAAGACTTGACTATATCCTGTATTTTACAGGAAAGTATAAATTTGGACTGTGAACTAGAAATAAATTAGGGGATCTTTTTATTGGGGAGAACGTATGAACTGGTATATATTGGTATTGATAATTGACGTACCAGCTGTGCATCTGTCCATTTTCTATCTCGGTAGCGATATACAAGGTTGGAAGATGAATACAGAAGGGGTTGCACAAATGAGAAGAATTTAGTGGCTATACTGTTTTCGCTGTGCTGTATGCTGGCGGGAAGGATACTCCTTTTGGGAAAGTAGAAAGATAAAAGGCAGTCGGGCACTAGAGATAAAAAGTGAGAGGAGCTCCATAGAACGGAAGCTCTCCTCTTTTATTTTTTTATTTTGTACTAAGTTATAAGATTCCGGCTTGTCACAAGCAAGAATAATATAAGCAGATTCCTGTTTCACAACAGATATCTATGCCGCAAAGATACATGAAATATATATTAACACAATGATTTAACGGGTTTTGTTGGGGAAGCTGTCTGTGACGGGGGAATGGACGCTAAGGTGCTTGACATACTGGAGAACTGCTTCGAGTGGAACAGGGACAGGAAACTGATACGGAAAATAAGGAAAGAGGTGGAGGACTTCGAGCGTTGGACGGAAATGAAGGCGGCAGAAATGCTGCGTGCCAAGAGGCAGCAAAAATAAATCTCATTTATATCATATTATGCAATATACAAAGCTGATAAAATATTCAAAAAAAAATATTTTATCAGCTTTCAAATAATGAATTACTACATAACCTACATTAAGAAGTGCATTAGTATATAGAAAGTAGTGAATATACACTAGTTACGATAAGCCGAGTTTTTTTTACTAAAGATGGTGGCGAAGATTCTTGTTTCATTACTTCTCTGTCATCGAAATATGAAGTTAAAAACATAATTGTCAAAATCAACAAACGTGTATACTGTTTTATAATTAATATAATTAAGGTTAATACTGAATACGTTAAAAGTCAAAAGTGCCATGTTTATAAGAGGACCGGGAAGGTTTATAATAATCCTCACCCGGGGTCTGGGGTTGTATAAAATCTTGTCTGAATATTTCTGTAGGATTATCTGTAATTAAATCTGCATCATGGGTATATATGTTAAAATAGCACTCTGGATCTGTTTTTTGGTTATATGGTCCTTCTCCCACAAAAGAAAATTTGTAAAAACCAATTTTTTCTCCGTCTTTTCTGACTGTAAGGAACCAGACATTACCACTACTTATCGTTTTAAATCTCAATCCGTTTAATGATGAATAAGTTTCCTCTATAAACTGGCCATTCAAATATGTCTGTTTTTTACAAGTAAAAGGTGACTCAAATCTACCACCTTCAGCTGGTAGAATAAAAGGATTCTGTTCCGAATGGATTTTATACACAAATGTCAACTTTCCTTTATCTATAATTAGTGGAATTTTTTCTACTTTTATGCCATTAATAGTAGAGTAAGAAATCTGTAAATCAGCATTCAAAATTTTATCTTCTTTATTAATATTTGAGGTTATATTTAATACTACCTGATCGCCCTCCACTTTTGTTTCTATATCAGAAAAAAGAGTTTTATCAAATTCTACCGAAACATCCCTGGGAATAATCGGAACCTCTGAACTTAAAACATCATCTATTAATGTTTTTTTTATAATCGTAATCGTAATAATACGTTTCTCTCCAAGACAGCTAAACGGTTTGGATGCGTCCTTACTTGTTAATACTTGATACTCTGTTTTTCTATTGTTTTCCTCTTTTTGACAGGATAACAATGCTAAAGAAATAAACAAAAGAATAAATACCTTTCTCATATTAATGCAAATTAGTTACTATAAATAAAAGTAATATTTAATATTGTTGAAACCTCAACATCTGATACAAACTCTTTTGCGGAATCAACAAATTCATTTTTACTATTATAAGATAATTGAACAACAAGTATTTTGTTTTGAGAGCTTTATTTTGACCATTATCTTTTTTATCTTATTGGTATGATTATAAAACATATACTACAATTCTGGAAGAAGAATTGAATGTCCTTATAATGCAAAAGCTTTTTTACTAGATAAAATCAATAATATCATATTGTAAATATAAGGCTAAATCTGTATTTTACAGTTATAAAAAAAAACTTTAAATCTAACAAATAAATTTATATATGTATTCACTAGTGTCCCATTAAAATTGGGACAAATTAAAAATTAAATAAACTTGGCCCATTTGGTCCGAATCGTTCTTTGTCATTTTGAAATTTAGTTTTGTCAAAAAGGTCTTTCAGATGAGTTTTATCAGTCAATGAGATGCTCAATATTTGTAGCACTTCATATGTACTTCTATCCAGTTGCATATCGTGTTGAATGATTGCCACCAAACAGTAAGTGCATATTGCAGCATATATCTGTATTCGAACTGCATTCTCTGTAGTACCCCAAAATCTTTTGATTCTAAGATGTTGCTTGAGCCATTTGAAAAACAGCTCTACCTGCCAGCGGTTTTTATAAAGTTCAGCCACTTGAAGCGCAGATATATGCATGGCATTGGTTATGAATATGAACTCTCTTTCTTGTTCCTCATCCCAATATTTAACAAGTCTAATAGGCTTTGGATAGTATTGTTTAGGATAGAATCCAGTCAGAAGAACACTCGCATCTGAAAGCACATTCTTAGGCAGTCTGCGTTTCCATTTGATGAATTTGCATTGAAGGTTCTTTTTTGCTCTGACAACGAAGTTGGCTTCAATCAGATGAATCCTATTCAGCATCTTGAAGTTGTTGTATCCGCGGTCAAAGATGTAATAAGAACCTGGTTCATAAGGTATTTCAATCATAGCTTTAGAATCATGTACGGATGCTTCCGTGATATGAAAAAACGCAGGGATCTGTGTTTCTACATCATATAATGTATGCACTTTGATACCTCCTTTCTTCTTGCGGAATTTAGCCCACCAAAAGACTGAAAGACACAGATCGATAGTTGTCGAATCAAAAGCATAAACGTTACCGCCAAGTTTGAAAATATGATTAACACGCTTTTGCCGTGCTTCGCTAACCAGGTAGTAAGCGTATTCTTCAAAGATATGATAGTCTCTATCTTGATTTGCTCTTGCCAACGATGACTTTGATACGTTTTTACCCATCCCTAAATGATAACATTTGGAATGATGAGCTTCAAGAGCAACTATCAAATCTCGCAAACTTTCACGATTAGAAAGTTGACCAAACATCAAAGCAAGTAGCTGATTCCAGCAGGTGAAGTGCTTCACATATTTGTCGCCATCATACTTGCGCACAATGTAGTTGAACTTATTCCTATCTAAGAATGACACTAGTTGAGAGAAAACGTATTTTTCTTTATGCATTTGCAAATCTCCTTTCAGAGATGCAAAAATGCAAATTGAAATCCGTTTAATCGAAAAAACGCTGTAACTAACTAAATTTCAAATATTTCAAAGAGCTATTTTAGATTTTAATGGGACAGCAATGATTGACAGAGAAAGCCAATTCCGAGTACAAGGCTCTTACTGAACGCGTGAAAAAACAGCAGACTACGGAAAGTTATTTAAGAGGATTGGCTGCTTCACGCTTTGACATTGTCGATAAACTTGGAAAGACCTACTATGAACGTGAAAATACAACATCGCAACAGTCAGTCATATTTAATGAAGTAAAGCAGATAATTACAGATTTTGCAGAAAACAATGGCATACTGCAAGAACTGGAAAAAATCGTAAACACTTGTCATGACAATGCCATGTACAAGCTCAAGGAAGATTTTCCAACTATGAAAGCTTCCGACACCAGGTTATTATGCTATATTTTTGTAGGATTTTCACCGCAAGTAATTAGCTTATTCATGAAGGATACGGTGGCTAATGTATACGCTCGCAAGTCACGGCTCAAATCACGTATTAAATCTACGGAAACAGCTAATAAAGAATTATTCTTAAGCCTTCTGGGATAGGTATTTCAACTTTATACTAGGTTCCAATGACTAATGCATCATCCGGTAATTAAATCTAGAATATGTTCAGATTGTTTTTGCCATAATACCGGAATGATGTAATTGTAGAATGGTTTTGTCATGGAGGTAAGCCATAACAGGTTTAATTCTCCTGGGAGGTATGTCCGGAAAGTATGAAGATGCTTTCATTATAATATCTGTTACTATTCCAGTCAATTGTCAGAAACTTATTGATTGCCCTATATTTTTTAAGGTTGTAAATCATCTGTTAGCGTCGTGTTAGAAAAATAAGAAGAACGAAGTCTTTATGTTTCTGTATTATAATGTTTTATGCAATGCGGACGTTAGATTTGTGGTTTCATTTTGTAACTCGTGATTTATGTGTTATTACTTTTGCAACCAGGAAAAACAAAACAGATGTGATAATATAAAACTGTTTCTTGTTCATTAAAATACTTCATTTTTACAGGTTGCACGTAGAATAAGAACAGTCTTATTATGATGACACAGCTTTTCATCCGTTTACTTTGGGTGCATGTTTTGTTTATCCACTTAAAGTTTGAGTTATCCTAGTTTGAATTATGAATTTGAATAGAAAAAAGTACTTTTTATGTTTTGCCTGTGTCTTGGCCTGCCTTGTGTATTCAGACAAGGTTTCCGCGCAGTTTTATTCTGTCAGAACCAATCTGGTGGGTTTAGGTACGGGGAATCTGAATGTGGAGGGTTCCATGGCTTTTTCCACGCATTGGTCCGCCCATCTTCCCGTACAGTACAATCCTTTCCGTCTTTGGGATGACGGCAAGCTTAAAAACTTCACAGTCCAGCCTGGTGTGCGTTATTGGATGCGCGAAACTTACGGAAGGGGTTGTTTTATCGGGCTCCACGGTGTGTTCTCCATATATAATGCGGGTGGTCTGTTCGGACATCGCTACCGTTACGAAGGCACAGCTTTCGGCGGCGGGCTTTCTGCGGGGCTGGTGCGCCCCCTTTCGCGTCGCTGGAATCTGGAGTTCGAACTGGGTCTCGGTGTTGTCTGGGCCGACTGGGAACGTTACCGTTGCGTGAACTGCGGTAAGCGTACCGGCAAGGGCTCCGGTGTCTATGTGACACCCACACGTACCGCCGTTAATCTGGTTTATCTTTTCTGAAACCATCTTATCTGTTGAAACAAGATATAAAAAGTTGAATGATGAATAAGTATCTCAAATCCCACATAACGGCCGCCGCTTTCTGCGCGGGAGTGTTACTGGCCGTGTCCTGTTCCACTTCCCGCGAACCGCGGACTATGCGGCTGTTTATGCAGTCCGGCCGTCCTAATATTTTTCTTCCCCACGAGGAGAGCGCACCTTCCGGAGTGCTTGCCGAACAGGTGGGGTTCACCACTTCTTCGGACACTCTTCCCGGTGAGTTCGAAGAGGTCTCCGACAGTACGGATGACGTATGGAAAACCATACACCTGGGCGGTGTTGACATCGTCGCTGCACGCACGGTCGTCAAGCAGGTCACCATGCGGGAAGGTTCCGTGCGTTTGGAATTCAATATCCATGTCCCTTCCCTCCTGATTGACAGTTGCTGGCGTGTCACACTCACCCCGATGCTCTGCACCTCTGACAGTTCAGGCTTCCCGCTACCACCTGTTGTGCTTTCCGGTTCTTCCTTTACCCGCATGCAGGAAGCGGACTATAAGGCGTACAGGCTGTTTCTTAATGGAATTGTCGATCCTTCGGCTTATGATAGTGTGTATCTTGACCGTAAAGGCATCAATAAGGATATCGCCTGCCGGCAGAGGTTCTTCTATGAACTTTACGGCAAGGAGCGCGACCGTCAGCTTGCCTACGAGAAGTGGAAACGCCTTGCCCTTGAACGCCAGAATTTCTGGAACACGCGTACGCAGGCCAACCGTGCGACACTCCGTCACCGCCTGGAACGCAAGCGGATCGAAGAAAGCGTACGGCGCTATGTGGCTGGTCGTGACACGCTCGGGTTGTGGGCCTCCTATGACCGTAAATATCATCGTACGGCCTCCTTTTGGCCGATGTACCGGCTGGAACGCGAGCTTACCGCCGATCGTGTACCTTCGAAATTCCGTGACCTTTATAACGGGGGGGCGCAGCCTGTCCAACATACACAACTATGTCCTCACCGCCACCGATTCGATGGACATCTCCCGCCACCGTTATTTCTACGACCGGATTGCCGAAAATGAGATGAATGACCGTAACCGTGATGAAATCCGCCGGCGTATGATTCCCTTCCCCTATATCGACTCCGTGATGGTCCGCCAGAATTCGGATTCAGTTTCCGGACATGATTATATCTACAACTATGTATATTCTCTGCCCGTCACCGATGGAATGAAAAAGCTCCGTGTGCGGCTAGAGTCTATCGTGGAAGCCACCGACCGCAGCACATGGCGGCCTGCCGCCTCGGACACGCTGCTCTTCATTGTGGCCTCGCTTAGCGACCTGGTTGACCGTTCCGCTCTGGACCAATATGTCATAGCTTCTGCGGAGACAGACTCTCTTGCGGCAAGCGGTCCCGTATATACTCCGCAGGGAGAAGAGTATGCCGAAGCCTTGCGGCTCCTTTCAGAGCGACAATACCGGCAAGCCTTGCCGATATTGGAAAAACGGCCTGACTATAACACCGCCCTTTGCCTGACACAGCTCGGTTATCATAAAGAGGCTTCCGCTCTTTTAGACCAGTTACCCGTAGATTCCCGCAAGGAATACCTGCATGCTGTGGTAAGCGCCCGGCAGGGCGATGATTACTTAGCAGTGGAACATATGCTTGCGGCCTGCCGCATGAATCCCAATCTTGTCCTGCGTATTCCCCTGGATCCGGAACTGTCGGACCTCATTCCCAAGTTCTTCGGGCTCCGTATGGAACTGGACAGGATAGCGGAAGGGAAATAGTAAAAAGTAGAAAGAACAAAACAGGAAAAAAAGTATAAGTACGAATTAAATATTAACAAGTGTTTTATTAGTGTTTATTTTTTTATTAACAATTTAATTACAATGATTATGAAAAAAAGTTTGTTAAGCGTGTTTACAATGGTTGCTATGGCTGCAGCATTCACCGCGTGCAGTAACGATGACATCGAAGTGCCTGACGTAAAGAACGGGGAAGCGAGAAGCGTATTCATGAAGCTGGAGTTGCCGACGCTGACGAGATCGACCGAGCCTCCTGTAGCCTCGGGAACGGTTGCTACGGTAAGTAATCTGCATGTATACTTCCATGACGGGACCAGCATTCTGAAATATGTGAACGCGACTACAACCACTCCCATCACGATTGCGAATCTGACTACCGGTACCCAAATAACGGATGTACCCGCGGCGGCTACCACTGTAACGGTATGTGGTAATATTCCTGCCGGAACTTCATTGCCTACAGGTGGAACCGTAGCTGCATTGAAAGCTGTACAACTGGAAATCACAAGCCAGTCTGCAGTTGCGGATGTGGTGTTGAGCGGCGATGACAAACCCCTGCAGACATGGACTACCGGTAGTCCGGCCCTGCCTTATGCCCCTGGAATAACGGACGGTGACAAGTATGCCGAAGTGGAAATCGGTCCTGCCGTGGCACGTGTCGAAATCGAAGGTCTGGCGACTACGGCCTCCAGTGCGGTGGATGGTTTTACGCTGGAAGGAATCTATGTGAATAACTTCTTTGAAAAGTTCAACCTGGCCGGTACCGTTGTGGGAACGAAAGTACAATATGGTGCTACTCCTGCTGCCTATGCTCAAGGACAGGGGCTTTACACCCCTGCTAACGCTGGAAAACTCTTTGACCAGTCTGCCGTCGCTGCTACAGGTATCCCAAAGGAAGTCATTCCGCCAACTGCAGGGCAACGTTGGGCATATCAGGTTGTTCCTAACGGTAACAGTACTGACGCGAACGAGCAACTCCAGCTCGTATTTAAGTTGAGTAATTTGGCTGCTAAGGCCGGCAGCAGCGTGAATTTCGGCACAGGTGACCAGTTTATCACCGTGAGAGGATTCAAAGATGGCAGTGGCAATATTGTAGAACTGGAAAAAGGAAAGATTTATACTATCTCGAAAGCCGACTTTACATTTGACGAGAGCAACCTTTCCACAATACCTAATACCAGTGCTGTCAGCGTTTGGTTGAAGGTGACGGTAAAAGCCTGGACGGTCGTTCCTGTCAAGCCTAATCTCTAACTGTCATACCATCAAGGTATATTGTATTTGTTTGTTTCTTTTACAAGTCCGTTTGCGTAGAGGAGATTTTTAGCTCATTTTACTAGTTCACCAGTTCCTCTCGCACGGCGGAATGTAAGCAGGTCGTGGGTGTCTTTTGCCCTGACCTCACGACCTGTATTTCTATAACCTGTTAAATCATAACACGTATATTCATATAAAGTCATAACCACAGTTATTCACCTAAAAGATACTACGCATGAAATTGTATAAAGCTATACGCTTCCTGATGCTTTCCGGTATTTTAACCTTAGTCTTGTCGAGGTGCATCAGGGAGTCCCTGGAGGGCTGCCCTCTGGATACCCTGTTACGATTTACCTACAAGCCTCGCGGCTCTGCCGCTGACCTTTTCGGAGAGCGTGTTCAGAGGGTGAGGCTGTGTGTGTACCGTCCCGATGGCAGTATTGAGCATATGCAGACGCTGGAGAAGAGTGAACTTGACCGTTTGCAGGGTGTTGAGATGTATCTGCCGCAGGGAAACTACACTGTCGTGCTCTGGGCGAATGCTTCGGATGCACAGACCAAGCTCGGCGGCTTTTCCGAAGGAGAAACCATAAGGAACCTTTCCGCCTCACACCCGCATGCGGAGACTTCCGCTTCCATCCCCACGCTTGATCGGCTTCTTTTCGCTGTCACGCCACTTACGGTCAGTGAGCACGAGACTGGAGACCATACTGTCAATTTCAGCCCCGGCACTATCCGTGTAAGTCTTCACCTTGATGGTGTGAGCGTGCAGCCTGTGGTACACATCACGGGCATGGAGTCAGCCTTGCGACCGGTGTTCGACGAAACCTCGGGCACATGGCGTCTCCAGTCCGTAAGCCGGAACAAGACATTCCAGCCTGCCGTAGCATATGATGTCACCAACCGCCATGCTAATGCCACGACTGACATCCCCCGTTTCAAGGCCGATACCCCCGGCATGGTGGAAATTATCGATCCCACCACGGGAAACCATATCGTGCCCCCGATTTCGTTGGCAGGGCTTATTGCCCGCTACCACATACCGATGGAGGAAGATATTGAAGTAACCATTCCTATCGAGATTACCTTTACAAACGGTCATGCGAAAATAACGATCAGGAATTGGGAAAATCAGAATGTAAAACCCGGAGGAGTGTAAAAAACGCACCGGTCAATCATGAAATGCAAATCATAAAACAATATATTATGCCAAGTAGTTCAATCATCATACCGTTCCGCAACCTGCTGTCGGTCCTGTTATTACTGCCGCTCGTACTTTCGTGCCGGCAAGACGAACTCATTCTTCCTGTTCCGCCCGTGTCCGGCAAAGGTGAGACGGCCGAAGTGACACTTTCTGTCAGGATTCCCGATTTCCGGGCGGCGAATACTCGTGGTGTAGACGAGAAAGGGATAACAGAGATTACCGTACTGATGTTTGCCGATGAAGGCGGTACGGAGAAAGTCAAGGTGAAATATGATATTCTGGGCAGCTCGTTGCATACACTTTCAGGCTCTTCGGATACGAAATACTTCTCTGTGCCCGTTATTGCGGGCAGATACAAACGTATAGCTCTCATAGCTAATGCCCAAACAGAACTGGCAAATATAACAGCCGGTTCCACCTATGATGCTCTTAAGCAAGTGGAAGTCGTGGGTAGGTTCGGACAAGAAGGTACGGGCACATACATACCCATGTACGGCGAGCATGCCCCGGCGGGAGGCTTTGAACTGAAAGCCGGTGTGTCGCAAACCATTGCGCAGGAAATACCGCTTATCCGCATGCTGGCGAAGGTGGATATCATCAATCCTACAACTTCGGGAGCCACGACAGCTGCGGGAAAGGTTTACTTCGTCAATTCCGTAGGCAACGGACGCGTTTGGGTAGATCTTGCTACATACAATACCACCGCTTCACAGTCGGGATACATGACTCCCACACTGCCTGCCACATCGCAGCCAGCAGTCAGTGGCGGGCACCCGCTTGAGGGAACTGCAAACACCGCATCTCCGAATGTCATCACTTATTATTTGAATGAACAGTCGGCTATCTCCGGCGGCAGCCGTCCTTGTATAGTTATAAATCTTGCCTATCAAGGAAGAGAATACTACTACTGAATGGATTATACATGGGACGGTATCAAGGGCGGTGGCACGAGTCCTTACGAAAAGGGTAAATACATGCCCATTCTGCGCAACCACCGCTATATTTTCACCATCAAGGAAGTGAAAGGGCCGGGGTTTGCCACTTTGAACGAGGCTGTAACCAGCCCGGACAACTTTACCAACCATAACATCGTAGTAGTGCCCATCGTGATAGACGCATTCACAGATATAACGTTCAATGAATCGGGGCATTTCTTGGCAGTGACCCGAACGGCGATGACACTTCAAGGCAAGCACGATGCCACAAGCACACAGAACAAATTTTCTGTGCGCACCAATTACCCCAGTGGGTGGAAGGTCGGTGCCTATAATGCCGACGGAACAACAATTTCAGTTTCTAATTCATGGCTGAAACCCAGTCAAAACAGTGGGGCGGCTGGCGCCACTCTCACCAATCCGGTTACGGAGGAATTGCAGGCCATCACGAATGGCAAGGGATTCAAGGATGGTTATCTGTAGATACGGGCTGGACGACTTTATACTAAAATCAATATTAAGCAGATCGGTACGCCTTTGGATTATGTTGCCGAATATAACCTCGCCGGTGGCTCTATCTATAATTCTCCTTTCATTTCTTCCGTTCCTCCGGGTATTTCTCCCACTGCAGCCCAGACTGACCCTAATCTTCATTGGGCTTCGAGCCATAGCAATGACCAATCCGGTTATTATAATTGGTACGTGCTCACAGGAGAGAATAATGATACTTACAATCCAAATGCCAAGAAGCTCTTTGATGATGTCTTTTTTAAACTGGGGCATCCCGGTTATGGTTACCACCTGCCTTCCCGCTGGGAGTTGACGGGCGTTTTCTCCTACAGCGGTAATACCCAATATGATTCCCCTACTAATACTTCTAATGTCAACGAGGCTATTGAGTTCGGTGGCATCAAAAAAACTTTCGCCAACGATTATTTCTCTTCGGGTAACGGTGTTTGTTACGCTCTGCGTTTCAAACAAGGTACCGGTAATCCTATCGATGATTCTTCCCTATCCGATTTCCCTCTTGCTACTGATAATAATATGGTTTGTGCTTACCGTTACACCCGCGTGGGTTCGTTTGCCAACCATGACTTTACTTCCCTATTGAAAGTGGATTGTGTTTACTTGGGCAGCGCATTTACAGGAAACATTAGCACTATCAATAATGATTCTTGGTGGGATAGCCATACTTCCGAGGCTGTCGTTCGTATTTTTCCGACTGCCGGTTATATCTCCTTCCCAACGTTCATTTCGAGTGGTTTGCTCGAAGCCCGAGGCGAATATGGTCGGTATTGGTCGAGCACGGAGTTTCCCAGCCTCCTCGGCAATGCTTGGAACGTGTCTTTCTACTCGTACTCTGCGTTCGCGAACTACAGAGACGTTAAACACCACGGGTTTTCCGTTCGTCTGTTCGCCGATAAATAAGTAAGACGGTATATGACCGATGCAATTTAGTTTGTAAGAAAGTTGATATAAAAAATAGATATATTACTAAAAAAAGAAGAAAAATGAATATAGGATTTCAGACTTCCGGTTTATCCGGTTTCACCCGTGTGGCATATCTGTGGAGGCGACATGCCTCAGCTGTGCTGTGGATTGCAATGGCGGCGCTCCTTCCGACCGCTTGCAGTGATGATGCGGAGCAGTCGGTGCCGCAAGCGAACGGACATACAGCCGTTATTTACCTGAACTTTAAAACCGGTGCTTCAAAACAGGCTGCTGAAATGAACACCTCGCAAAGTTCCGAAACGCGTGCGCCGCTGACACGTGCTATAGATGAAAATGGAATCAATACTGTAGATGTACTTTCATTCAAGGTTGATCCTGCAGATCCTACGAATATAAAGAAAGGTACATTCTTCTACCGTGCACAGGGTACATACGATATCGGCACACAAACCGTACGTGTACAGCTGATGGGAGCTCCCGAACATCAGACACTCGTGGTGCTTGCCAATGTCCGTGAGCAGGTGAATACCCTTGCTGCTGCATTCGGAGAACAGAAAGAGGGGGTAATGAACCGCCTGGCATTCGATGTCGGAACGGATGCCGCACCCGACTTTACGAATGGCATACCCATGTGGGGCGAGCTTCCCAACCAAGCGGTGGGCGAAGGTTTCTCTCCCTCTGGCGCTCCCCAAGAGGTGACGATGATACGTGCGGTAGCTAAGTTCACGCTTATCAATCCTCTTGAATCCGACCTAAAAGGCTTTTTCTATTATTACAACGATCTGCGGCTGTACAATTACCGGGCAAAAGGACGCATTGCACCGGACAACTATAATGTGACGGGCAAGCAAGTGAATACTCCCACCGTACCCGTCGGGGCACGGCAGACACGGGGTACATTCACCTCATTGAACAGCGATGTGTCACCCGGGAATATCGGTATTTTCAACGGCTCACAAAAGACGTTCTACCTGTGCGAGGTGGACAACAAGAACCGCCCCTCGGGCGGGAATGCGCTGGACGACCTTTGTCTGGTTATGCACGTGAAGCCGTATCTCACCGGCTCTAAGCCGTCGGTAGACGGTTACTACCGCCTCGACTTCAAGGACTACGGTTCGGGAGTGCCGATGGATATTCTGCGTAATCATGAATATAAAGTACAAGTGGAAAGTGTGGACGGGTTGCCGGCCCAAACTCCCGAGGAAGCTTTCAAAGGAAACCATACCCTTAAATGCCGTATCGTGCCGTGGAACGAGGTACAAGAAGAAGTAATAGTACGAGGGAACAAACGGCTGACGGTGGACAAACGGGTGTTCGCTTTTGACGGTGATATCCAAATAGGTGTCGCTTCATTACCCGTAAATATAACTACAGAGAATACCAATTGGCAAATAACCGGAAAACCTTCATGGATTTCACTCAGCCAAACCTCGGGTACAGCGGGAGTACCAGCCACGGTTACTATTTCGGCAAACAGTAAGAACTTTACCCAGAATATGCGTAGTGCTGTCCTTTCCATACGAACAGGAAATTCTGCTAACGAATTGGAATATCGTTTGCATGTAAGCCAGCAACCGGCTTGTGGTTTCGGAAATTCCATGAAACTTATGCGTATCGGTGGCAGTAACTATCAGACTACCCGTATGGGTAATGGTGGTGTTTGTTGGATGATAGACGCCAGTAGGGAAGGAGGTCCTAATATGGCTGCTCGTCCTCGTTCATATTCTTTGGCACCAGCTATGGTCGGACCCATTTATTATGGCAGTATTCCCCAACGTGCCTGCCCCGATGGCTGGCGACTCCCTACGGCTTGGGAGGTTATTAATCTGATACAGTCTATAACAGGCTCTTATCCTGTTGTATTTACTCGATTGATAGAAAGCGGTGCGGGAATAGCTAAGTCTTTTCCAGCCATATCTGCCCCCGATGGTGGATATGAAGAAGGCGTTTTAGCTATCTGGACACAAACTCCAATGATATATTCATCACCTCAACGACATTCTCCTGCCTCTGTATTACATACAGGAATATATTGGAATCCTGATATCGGAGCTGGAAAAACAGCGCCCACATATAGGGTTAATCGTAATAGATGGGCCTTAATGCATGGTGCCGGTAATGACATTCATAGTCCGGCCGGGTTACCTGCAGGGTTTAATGAATATTATGGTTATCATTATCTGCTGGGCGGTAGTGTCCGTTGTGTGCATGACCAGTAATTTAACCATTAAACAAACAGCACCATGAAACGATCAACTGTTTTAGTCTTTTTGTTTGGACTGTTTTTGGGGGGCTGTGGCAGTTCCCGTCAGGGCGGTGAAGAGGCGGAAGTTGTGCGACATTACGAATGTCTGCTGCGCGCCCTTGCAACAGATGATTCATAACTCTGGCGTTATTTTCATCTATTACATCTTGATATTCACTTCTTTCTATTACTCTGCCATTTTGATTTTGAGTACATTTTTCTCTTATTGAGCAATTTACACAAGCTGATGTTTTATATACTTTTGATCTATAATTGGGACGGATTCTCCATTTCCCTGTTGTTGTCATTTGTTCTCCACAAGGGCAGATATAATAATCTCCGTCATTTATATAATGAAATTCAGCCAGTGGTATGGAATTCGAATTAGGTGATGTTGATGGCATAGGCGATGAATAAGTACATATTCCTGAATATTTACAGGCTTGTAGTTGGTCGCCGCTAGTATAACCGGCATCGCTAAGTGTGTTGAACGAATCTAATTGTAGTAGTTCCTGGACGGTCAATGCCGCTGTTGATAGTTCTCTTTTATCAGTTGATGCTCCAATATGAGAGTGAACCAATAATTTGTGTTTACTATCAAAGGCTGCTTGAACCGCATATTCAACTCCTGATACATTATTGGTTAACATTAATGCTCTTGAATCTTTGTCTGTTAGACTTATTTGAGTATCATTACTATTCTTCAATTCCGTATCAAGAGTTTCGTATTTCTTACGCCTGTCTTGTTGTAATTTAATCTTAGATTTAAGAAGTTCTTTTTCTTCTTCTTTATCAGTCTTATCTAAAGCTACTTCAAATTCTTCAATACGGTTATCTATATATTCAAGATGTCTGTCTATCTTCTTTTGTGTATAATTGTTTCTGAGACTATTTTGGGCAAATATCTTGAAAGAATCTATACCTATGGTTTCGCCTTCTATCAGACCCATATCCTTTAGCATAAGGACAAACTGCCTAAAGACTTTTCTAAAAGCCTCCGCATTATTTTTTTTTAAATAAGCAATTGTCCGAAAAGAGGGCATTAAGCCTCCTAATAGCCACCATAATTCCACATTTACTTTACAGGAAGTGTTCCAACTTTCTTGATGATCTTATTGAGTGCTTATAACCATATAAATACAATTTTAGTAATGTTGCAGGATTATACGGTGGTCTCCCTTCTGATTGAAGTTTGACATGTTTAAACCCAAGCTCATCTATAGGCAAGATATCCACAAATAAATCGATAAGCCTGCTCATCACCAAGAATGTTTTTCTCATAATCCAATAACTTTAGAAATTATTAATATCAACGTAACAAATCATTCATCTTTCAGATCGACAGTCGGCAAGTTAAAAACTTTTTCGATGCCAATCCAGCTTTCTGCCGCATCATCAAATAGCGTTTCATATTGATCATGGAATCCAAAAAGGTCACTAAAGAAATATGTTTTCAGTGTTGGATACATGCTTACTTTCCATTCGTTGTCAGCTCCATCAGGTACAGAAATAATAAAATCTGTGGACAAGCTACAAGTGGTTATCCCGGCCTTAGCACCTCCATTGACAGCACTCGACGCGTAACAAAACATATTAAAATGTGAAGAAGGTTCGCGTAAATTAAACTACCACCTAAGCTGTGGGCTTCCTTGGGCCGGATTGGTTCTATTGATAACTTCAATATCATTTATTGTTTCCGTATGGCTATTGGAAATGCTTATTCCTCCTGAAATCTCTGGTCCAGTGACACTGACACTTCCTCCTAACTCGAAAGAGACACTGCTGGTATAAGAGCTCTGGCGTTCCGTAGTTTGCGGGGAATGTGCATGAATAATGGCACCATTCGGGTGAACCGGAGCGAATTCCAAATTTACGTCAGTCAGGCAAAAGCCATACCCTTTCATTTTCAGAGTACTGACCTTGGTATGCCATTCTCCATAAAAAGAAGGTTCTACATAGGCTATAAAACCCAGATTTACCAAATAAAAATGTTCTTTCCGGTCTTTGCTATAAGCGGTCCATATCTTAGCTTCTACTTGAAAATTATCGGTTGTCCCTTTACCTTCATGTCCATGAACAGGAGGTGCGGTATAGCTATTTTGACCGATAACGATATAGGCAGATATCAAGTTTTTCAAATCCGACGAACCGTTTGACGGAGCTTTCGGTTCCAGGGCTCTTTGTAAACTTTGACTTGTCATGTCGCAATGAAATCCCTGCCCGTATTCATTAATCGTCTGTACAGATTCTTTGCCATCAGCTCCGGTAGCAGTACTGAGCGCATTGAGCTTGGAATAGAATCCGCTCGCCGACGGAAGCGGTCCAGAAAATACCCACAGCGGCAGTTCGTCCGAATAAGACTCATCTTCCTTCGCATAAGGATTATAGCAATCCAGCAACGTGCAGACGGTATTAAAATCCTCGTTCGTTCCTCCCTCCATCATCATCACGATGCTCCGCTTATGGAACATATCCTTGATGTCAGCCAGCAAATCGGTATCCGACTGAATCCGGTCAATGTCCTGCCGGGTAAAGAAGAACGCGTCGCCAACCTCCATCTTCTTTCCCGGAGCATAAGGAACCGCCTCCTTGTAACGGTTTATCATGTTCTCGGATATCATATGGTCTTCTTTGCTCCAGAACGAAAGGTAATAAAGCGTGTTGTTGTGTGTTACGCCTAACTGGTCGGTAGTAGGCAAAGGATCAGTTAGTTTCTCGGGATCATTTACATTGTCGGGGGCGTAGTCATCCTCGTCATCGCCGCACGATGTAGCTACCGCAAGAACCATGTAGCACAACAATAAGTAATGAAGTAAATGAATCTTTTTCATGACTTTTTAAAGGAGAATCCTATTGTTTGTATTATTCAAATTCAAGCTGTAGAACTCATTTGCCGCTTGAAATAGAGTTGTCTTTATTTGAAGTTATTTGGGTAGCATTTTCTTTTACACACGTTAAAATCACCCATAAAACCCTGTTTTACTCTTTTTGGAGATGACGCAGGCTCAACCGACAAGTGCAAAATAAGCGAAAAGATTTAAATTCAGCCCGATTCTTGCCTATAAAAATTGTCTCAATTGTCAGAATCGCACATCTTTGTGGTTTAGAACATTTTAGTTTTGTAGTTTAGGCTATTTTTTGTCGTTTGGGCTATTCCTCCATCCATAACACACCGTATTATTCCGCCTCTGTTTTCCTCCATTTAGGGGTACAGCCCGCATTTTCCTTGAACAGCCTTATAAAATGGCTTGGTGACAAAAAACCGGATTTCTCGGAGATGTCGGCAACCGTCAACCTCGGATATCGCGCAAGCAGACGTTTCGCATATTCTATACGAAGTCCGATAATCCAATCGCGGAACGACATGTCATACGTAGTTTTGATGTACCCGGACAGGTAGGTACGGTTGGTATGAAGCACATCTGAAAGCTCCTTTATGGTAAGGCCGGGCCGGATATAACCGTCCGCATCGATACAACCTTTGATTTTTTTCGCTATTTCGGCATGGAAAAAAGGAGTATCCTGCCTCTGTGCCTGTTCCCGGTTTGTGGTGTCACACAGGTCTTCCTCTTCAGAAGTCATGCCATCTTCCATCGCGTTTTCCACCTGTTCGTAAAACAGCAGATAGTTCAGATAGCAAAGGAAGAGATAAATGTAAAACGGTACCGATGACAGAATCCAGATATAGACGTATTCATCAGGCAGGAATGTCAGCAGTCCGCATCCCACCCCGAATGTGACAGCCCAGTAGGTGAAAATGGAAAGCCATTTGATATAGGCACCGATGTCGTCCGCACGGGTGTCATCGAAAATGCGGATGACCCTGTGATAGGCCCGGAGAAGCCTACGGGTCAAGAACAGCCCATAGATAACCAACCATGCGGCCAAGGCAAACATCACCGTTGTCTGTAAACCACCTTTTGGTAACAACAGCAGAATGATGCCGGAAAGGATGGAAAACAGTATCCATAGACAGATATGCGTCCGTAACCGACGTTTGGTGATATAAAAGCGGTCAAGCAGAGTGGTGAGGGCCGAACTGAACAACCAGTAGCACAAAAAATAGGTGGACAGGTTCATCAGGATGGCGGCATCGGTATTCTTGAACCTGATTCCAAAAAAGAAATGTACCGAATAGTTGGCGGCAAGTAACAGTGGCTACCCCCATAATTCGCCGGGAACGCAGATAATTATTGAAAATGGCTTTTTCCGAGGTTGGAGCCAACAAAAAATAAAAGCCGAAGAACAACATCAACGGTAGCGCAATACAAAGTGAATAACTGTATATAGATGGTTCCATTTTATTATGCCTAACTATTTTGAATGCAAAATTAGCGAAAATACTGAATATATGGCGGATTTGCCATGACGATTTACTTTCAACACCCTATTTTGATATAATCGAGGGCTTGTTGTATGGTATCCTTGCCATTATGTCATATTGATGGAAAAAGCAGGAAAAGGAATGGTATGTTCCCAATCCTGCCATATATATCCGCACACTCGTTCACATTTTTATACCTTTCGGTTTGCACTCGTCACGGACGTTGAATCCCGGCCGCCCGATGATGATGTGGTCGGCAATAAAATTGCCAGACGGACTGCGTTCATTCACCGAGCTGCGTATCTGCGGCACATCTTCGGTGTGTTGTGGAGATACGTTTCGTACACCTTCCGCATCCGGTTTGACCTCCTGTCCGTCATTCTCCTTTTCGGCGACTTCGGGCGTAGGCGGCTCAAGCTCCAACTGTATCTTTCGGTCGAGTGCTGCAAGTTCGGACTTCAACTGTTTCAGTTCGTCCTCCTTCTTCCATACCTTCCCGGCTATCTCCTACAACTGTGAGACCTCCTTTTCCTGCACCTCGTTCTTCGCCTTGTACTGGTCAATGATGGACGGAATCCTCTCCAATGCGTTCAGGAAATTGCGTGCGGTGGCTACCGGGTCAGCCATCGCCAGCATGCAGCCTATGTCATACAAGGATACTGATACTACGGGAGAACCTGTCGAGCATGTGACAGAACCGGACAAGCAAATTGCGCATTCGGCTCTCGGTGACTACGGACCATTCAGTGTGAAATATGCCACGAAGGACTTTCTCAGCTACGGGAACAAAAAGTTCCGCATATAGATTCTGATTTTGCTTGTTACAGATGGAAGCAACGGCAATATGCCAGAGGAGGCCGGGCTATACAAAAAATAAGGGGCTGTACACATGCGTCAGCTCCTTGTTTTTAAGGGGTAAGCGACTGCTCAACTACATCTTGTGCATTCAATTTTTCAGTGGGATGCACTCCATTGTAAGTGCATCTCAATTTCCATATACCAACTTATCTCAGGGTTGTCATTGAGTGTCAGTCTCGCTTTTTCCCGTTTTTTCCTGCATTTTCCCGGAACTGTCCTGATTATTTTCTCCATACATCCGGTAGCAGTTCCTTCAGGTCTCTGTCTGATTTGGGAGCCAGATAATAGGGGAGTTTACTGATCACATCATTCAGCCACTCTCTGGGGTTGACACCACGTTCCTTACATGAGCCAAGCAAGGAACAGATTATAGCCGTATTCTCAGCCGCTTCGTGGTTTCCGCAGAACAGCATGTTCTTTCTTGATATGACCAGTGGCCTCAGGGCATTCTCACAGCGATTGTTGTCAATGAAAATTCTTCCGTCATGGAGATACGGTTTCATTCTTGGCAGCAGGGAGTAGGCATAGGCTATGGCTTTTCCCATAAGACTTCGTTTTAGAACTTTAGGGTATGTGTTTTTAAGCCAGAGTTCAAAGCTGTCAAGCATCGGTTTGGATAGACGTTGGCGTAATTCAGCACGTCCTTCATACGGGAGTTCCTGTTTATCCGCCATGTATTCCACATTATACATATCCTGGATAAATTTGAGTCCCTGCATGGCATATTCCAGATTTTCTTCCTTGCACAGCTCTATATGTCTGCGGATATGCGCGAGACACCCACACAGACATACGTCCTCCCCATCCTCAAAGGCGTCATAAATGGGATGGCCGTCACTTTGGAGATATCCTTTGAAGTTTTTCAAAAGCCTGACCGCAACTTTTTGTGAACGCGATCCGTTGTCGTAATGGAAGAAGGCAGACGCGGCACAGCCGCTCGGACTATCCAGATGTATTCTTTTACGGCTTTATGCCTGTCGTGGTTTATAACCGGAAGCGTGGTCTCGTCAACCTGGAAGTAATCTGCGGCCAGTACTTTCTTCCTGAGTTCCAGATAAAGTGGCCTGAGAAGCTCGCAGACCGGTCTGAACCAGCCGTCCAATGTGTTTTTGGACAGTTTCACACCCAGATGTTCCAGCTGTTTCACTTGTCGGTAGAACGGGACATGATATTCGTATTTCTGTAAAAGGACCTCAGCGAGCATGGAAGCCCCTGGCATACCTTTATATATGGGCATCAGTGGCATGGGAGCGGTTATTACAGCCTTTTCTCCGTTATCAACGGCCTCCATTTCATTTTTCAGGGCGTATGTGGGACGTACCGTGTCTTTCACATAGAGGTAGCCGGGTTTCATCTCAAGGGTCCTGGTATGTTCCTCGCCTATCTTGACGTATCTGCTTAAATCGACATTCTCCGGTTCGATGACGACTGTTACAACCGGAAGGTTATCCATGACGACCCGGTTACGGCGCGGCGTTTTATTGGCGGCCCGGGACTTGGGGACGGTAATCTGTTCAGCCGCCCTGCTCCGGGCATCTTCGATTTCCGCCTCTATCTGTTCCAGGTCGCCATAGTCAAAAGGGAGCTTCGGGTCTCCGTTATCGACAGGCTTGCATTTCTCACTCATCTTTCCGAACACCTTCCTCTTCAGCCATGCCAGGGAGGCGTTCAACTCAACTATCGTACCCCGGAGTTCTTCTATGGTCCTTGCCTGGGCTGAGATGATCTCACTCTGTTTACGGTTGATATCCAGCAGCTGCTCCATTGAGGGTTCCACAGCTTGTCCGGTTGCATCTTCTTTTGCCATTCAATATCTTTTTTTTGATGATATAAAGATAGTCAAAAACAACAAGAAAAACAAGCCTTCAAGCTGTTTGTTTACAACTGTTTTACCAATGCTTTTTCAAATTGGAAAGCCGTCTTTGCCTGCCTTTGCTGACATCTTCATTGATGCCTTCCACCATAACGACCAGGTCACTCCAGGTCATGGGGTAAGAACGGGTGGCAGGATTATAGGCGGGTATCTTGAAGGTGCCTTCTTCAAGCAGTTTCTCATAAAGGACCAGACCGCCCGGTTCGGCATGGAGCAATTTTATCTTGGTCCGGAAACGGTTGTAGAAAATGAATACCTCCCCACTTCTGATGTCGCCTCCCATCCTCTCATGCACAAGGCCGCAAAGAGTGAACATACCTTTCCTCATGTCCGTATAACCGGGGCACAGGAAATATCTCATGCTGTCATTTAGGCAGAACATTGGCATTATATATTTTAGAGATCAGATTCAGGGCAGCTTCACAGCCGGAAGACCCTTTAAACTTCAACTTCAATCCGTTGGGTAATTCCAAGGATATTTCAGAGCTGTCCTTTCCTTTCAAGGGAAAGGGGACGCTAGGCTGGGGAGATGGCAGGGGAGCCTCGTGAGATATACCGGGGGATGGCGTGTCGCCATTGATTACTATGGGGACAAAGCTGTCTTTAACCCCTAAGCGGGAGGCTTCTGCCAATAACTCCCGCTCCGTTATACCGTATTTTTGTTTCCAAAGATAGAATCTACTACGGCTATAACCTTCATTCTCACAAAAATCAGCAATGGACAAACCACTCTGCTGCTGACGGAAAAGAACGGAGATAAATTTTTCTCTGCTCATCATGTGTTTACGTCGCTGCATCATAGGATATTATTTTTTTTGCAGCAAAAGTAAGGAGGGAAAATGAACTGTAGAAGATGTACTTACTCAGGCGCTTACTTTAAGGGGATATTCGACTTTTAGCCCCCAAAAAGATCAATATTGTTATGTACAACCGTCCAACCTGCGGGTAAAGTGCGCAACTCGGATCTGGACAGCAAGCTGAAAAGAGGCACAAGTATGTAGGCAACCCTGTTATAGCACCGGAATCTGCTGTGTCGCATGAATCAACCGTAGTCCCCGTGAAAGGCATGGCTATACCGCCAAGGGCTGTGGATGAAGTCGCAATGCGGAAAGCCGTCCTTTCCCAGGCAGTTCTCAGGAAGTCTTAAGAAAGAGGGGATAAACATCTGATACGGACAACTCGCAATACGATACGCAACGATGAAAGTGGTGAACAAATCTGGCACTAACGGATGCGCCTCTTTTATATGATTATAATATTAACAAGAAATGCCCGCCATTGTTCTTAAATGCGAATTATAACTTCTTACTGTTGGAAGATTATCTATAAATCGGGCATGAGGGTAAGAGTGCTTACAAACAATTCGGCCCGCTTTATTGGGGGCTGCCAAACCTCGACCGGCACCTGTACCACCCGCGGATATAAATTCGGACCGGAGGTATGGATGGTATTCCGCACACCGGACCAACGTACCCTTGCGGACAGTCCCGAGCCCGGCAAGCCATAATTCCGTCGGGTCAATTGAACAACCGCCTCTCGGAATATGTTCATATCATGGGCCGGTCCCGTATGCAGCTATTTTCCGGGGTACATGACATTGAGGACATACCGCCTGATGCCGACATCCGAGGTTATGTTTAAATTTGTATATTAATTTATATTTTTATATATTTGCAACAGTTGTTGTCTAATTTACATCAGAATGACACGTGTTCGGAATATGGGAAGAATACTGTCCGCATTCCTCATGCTGGGAATTTCCTCCATGTGCGGAGCCCAGATATATAAATACTTGGGAATAGAGGACGGATTGAGTAACCGGAGGATTTACCGTATCCAAAAAGACGGGAGGGGATACATGTGGTTCCTCACCCAGGAGGGGATGGACCGTTATGACGGCAAGCGGATCAGGCATTACACTGTTCTTGACGGCAATCTGAAGGTGGCCCCGCAAGTCAATCTGAACTGGCTCTACACCGACACGGAGAACACGCTGTGGGTTGTGGGAAGGAAAGGCCGTATTTTCCATTACGACACCCTCCATGACCGTTTCCGGATGGTATACAGGATACCCGGTCTTCAGGATGACTTCGCCACGGGCATGCTCTGTTACGCCTATATGGACCGTGGGGACCGCATATGGCTCTGTCAGGGTGACCATATCATCCGCTATGACACCCGCACAGGCATTGCGCAGCGGCTGGTCTCCCGTTTAAGAGGTGATATAACCGCTATCAGCGAGACGGACGGTACAAACCTTTTCATCGGTACCGTGAACGGACTTTTTCCGGTACGGGAAAGGGACGGTGTCCTTGAGGCGCTTGCGGACACGGACAGCATCCGGACGCCGGTCAGCGAACTCTACTACCACCCCGGTTCGAAGAAACTGTTCGTGGGAACCTTCAGGAAGGGCATACTTGTATACGGAGTGTCCGCAGGCAGTACGCTGCGGAATGTGGCCGTCAACCGGATCACCCCTCTCAATGACCGGGAGCTGCTGATAGCCACGGGCGGAAGGGGGGTATACAGGATGGATATGGACTCGCTAGTGCCCAAACCCTATATAACCGCCGACTACGCCAGCCACAACGGCATGAACGGAGACAATATCAATGACATTTATGTGGATGGCGGGGACCGTATCTGGCTTGCCAACTACCCCGCCGGAGTCACAATCCGGAATAACCGCTACCAGAGCTATGAATGGTTCCGGCACTCACCGGGCAACAGCCGGTCGCTGGTTAACGATCAGGTGCATGATGTCATCGAAGACAGCGAAGGCGACTTGTGGTTCGCCACCAGCAACGGGATCAGCCTGCTGCAGCCTGCGGTAGGACGGTGGCGCTCCTTTCTCAGCCGGTCCGATGGGATACAGGATGGCGGGAACCATATCTTCCTGACGCTCTGCGAGGTCTCGCCGGGTGTCATCTGCGCCGGCGGGTACGCTTCGGGCCTGTACAGGATCGAAAAGAAAACCGGGAGGGTGGAATACTTTCCCCCCTCCTTTGCAGCAGAGGGGCGTCCAGACCAGTATATCAATGACATCGGAAAAGATTCCGGAGGATGTATATGGACAGGGGGCTGCCACAATCTCAAACGTTTCGATCCCCATGACGGCACAGTACGCCTGTACCCGGTCCCGGGCCCCATCACCGCCATACTGGAGAAGGCTCCGGAATGGATGTGGATCGGTACCGGCATGGGGTTGTACCTGCTTGACGGGCACGGGGGGACCTGCAGACATATCGCCTTTCCAGTCGAGGCGGTTCATGTCTATGCACTGTACCAGGCACCGGACGGGCTCCTGTATATCGGCACCGGCGGGGCGGGACTTCTCGTCTATGACAGCGTGGAGGACAGGTTCGTCCGCCAATACCAGACCGAGAACTGCGCCCTGATATCCAATAACATCCATACCATTGTCCCCCGTGCGGACGGCACCCTGCTACTGGGGACCGAAAACAGCGTGGCCCTGTTCCGGCGTGAGAGCGGCACTTTCAGAAACTGGACGGCAGAACAAGGGCTGGCAAGCGTATGCCTCAATGCCGGGGTATCCACTTTCCGGCACGGGGAAAGCTTCGTGTTCGGGAGTAACACCGGAGCCGTCATGTTCCCCTCCGACATGAGGATACCCGCCCCGCATTTTTCTCGGATGCTCCTGCGGGATTTCATGATCTCCTACCGCCCCGTCTATCCCGGGGACAAGGGATCCCCCTTGAGGGAGGATATTGACAATACCGTCAGGCTGGAACTTGCATATGACCAGAATACCTTCTCCCTGGAAGCTGTCTCCATCAACTACGACTATCCCTCGAACATCCTATATTCATGGAAATTGGAGGGGCTCTACGAGGGCTGGAGCCATCCGGTCCAGAGCGGGCGGATACAGTTCACGAGCCTGCCCCCAGGCAACTACACCCTGCGTATCCGTGCCGTCTCCAATGAGGAGAAATACAAGGTGTATGAGGAAAGAAGCCTCGGTCTGAGTGTCGCCCGGCCGCTGTGGGCGGGTACATGGGCCATTGCCGGATATGCGTCATTGTGTGTGTTGGCTGGGGTGGTGTCTTTTCGCGTTGCCATGTTGCGCAGGCAGAAAAGGATATCAGACGAAAAGACGTGCTTCTTCATACATACTGCCCATGATGTCCGTACTCCGCTTACGCTGATCAAGGCTCCGCTGGAAGAGGTGGTGGAGAAAGACATGGTGAAGGCGGAGGGGATGGACAATGTACGGATGGCCCTGAAAAGCGTGGACGGACTTCTGGGATTGGTCACCAGCCTGATAGATTTCGAGAGTACGGACAACTACACCTTGAGACTTCATGTCTCGGAATATGAGCTCAACAGTTATCTGGAGACGACCTGTGAGGCATTCCGCACATATGCCTCCATCAGGGACATCGATATCACCCGTGAGAGCGGCTTCCCTTACCTGAATGTCCGGTTTGACAAGGACAAAATGGACTCTATATTGAAGAATATACTGTCCAACGCACTGAAGTACACTCCACGGGGCGGGAGTATCCAGATCCGTGCCTTCGTGGACCGGCATGTATGGGGTGTGGAAGTGGAAGACACGGGGATTGGCATTCCACCTGAGGAACGGAAGAAACTGTTCAGGAACCATTTCAGGGGCAGTAATGCCGTCAATCTGCAAGTGGCGGGAAACGGTGTCGGACTGATGATGGTACATAGGCTGGTAAGGCTGCACGGAGGCAGGGTCCGCGTTACCAGTACCGAGGGGAAGGGGACCATGGTATGTGTTATTTTTCCCCTGAGGAGCAGACGCCTTGACAAGGCATGCCCCGTTGCTTCGCCCAGGAAACAGGATACCGGGGAAACCCGCATGGGACCGGATTGCGGCCCCATGCGTGAGATCCTTCCAACAATGACCGGCGGGGACCGGCAGCGTATTCTTATTGTGGAGGACAATGACGATTTGC
>NZ_BHWB01000006.1 GCF_003865075.1 Bacteroides faecalis
CCCAGTCAAACTACCCACCAAACAGTGTCCTCGAAATTACGAGTTAGAACTCAAATAATCAAAGGGCCGTATTTCAACAGCGACTCCATTCAAACTGGCGTCTGAACTTCAAAGTCTCCGGCCTATCCTACACATTAATTACCCAAATTCAATGTTAAGCTATAGTAAAGGTTCACGGGGTCTTTTCGTCCCATCGCGGGTAATCGGCATCTTCACCGATACTACAATTTCACTGAGCTCACGGTTGAGACAGTGTCCAGATCATTACACCATTCGTGCAGGTCGGAACTTACCCGACAAGGAATTTCGCTACCTTAGGACCGTTATAGTTACGGCCGCCGTTTACTGGGGCTTCAATTCAATGCTTCTCTTGCGATGACATCTCCTCTTAACCTTCCAGCACCGGGCAGGTGTCAGGCTGTATACCGAATCTTTCGATTTTGCACAGCCCTGTGTTTTTGTTAAACAGTTGCCTGGACCTATTCTCTGCGCCCAGCCGAAAAGCTGGGACCCTTTATCCCGAAGTTACAGGGTTAATTTGCCTAGTTCCTTAACCGTGATTCACTCAAGCGCCTTAGTATATTCAACCCGACTACGTGTGTCCGTTTACGGTACGGGTACCTCAAAGATTAAGTTTAGCGGATTTTCTTGGGAGTTTGATTACATACGCTATTACTTCATTCCGAAGAATTCGGTATACTATCAGGTTCGACTCTCATCCTGGATTTGCCTGGGATGATCAGCATCTACACCCTTTAACGGACTATTCCGTCAGTCCGCGGTATTGTCACTGCTCCGTCTCCACAATCACTCTTTAAGGTAGTACAGGAATATTAACCTGTTCTGCCATCGGCTTCGCCGTTCGGCTGAGCCTTAGGACCCGACTAACCCTGATCCGATTAGCGTTGATCAGGAAACCTTAGTCTTGCGGCGAGGGGGTTTCTCACCCCCTTTATCGTTACTTATACCTACATTTGCTTTTCCACACGCTCCAGTATAGCTGACGCTACGCCTTCGACGCGGAGTGGAATGCTCCCCTACCGATCATTGCTGATCCCATAGCTTCGGTAAAACACTTAATGCCCGATTATTATCCACGCCAAACTCCTCGACTAGTGAGCTGTTACGCACTCTTTAAATGAATGGCTGCTTCCAAGCCAACATCCTAGCTGTCTTAGCAATCTGACTTCGTTAGTTCAACTTAGTGTTTATTTGGGGACCTTAGCTGATGGTCTGGATTCTTCTCCTTTGGGACATGGACCTTAGCACCCATGCCCTCACTCCTGTGATTGGACTAATGCGCATTCGGAGTTTGTCAAGACTTGATAGGCGGTGAAGCCCTCGCATCTTATCAGTCGCTCTACCTCACATTAGTAACTCACAAGGCTGCACCTAAATGCATTTCGGGGAGTACGAGCTATCTCCAAGTTTGATTAGCCTTTCACCCCCACCCTCAGGTCATCCGGAAGCTTTTCAACGCTTATCGGTTCGGTCCTCCAGTTAGTGTTACCTAACCTTCAACCTGCCCAAGGGTAGATCACTTGGTTTCGCGTCTACTCCTTCCGACTGGACGCCCTATTAAGACTCGCTTTCGCTTCGGCTGCATGTCTCTAGACACTTAACCTTGCCGGAAAAAGTAACTCGTAGGTTCATTATGCAAAAGGCACGCCGTCACTGTTTTAACAGCTCCGACCGCTTGTAGGCGCATGGTTTCAGGGACTATTTCACTCTTCTATTCGAAGTGCTTTTCACCTTTCCTTCACAGTACTGGTTCGCTATCGGTCTCTCGGGAGTATTTAGCCTTACCGGATGGTCCCGGTGGATTCACGCAAGATTTCTCGTGTCCCGCGCTACTCAGGATACCACTACGCTTCGTCTGGTTTAGAATACCGGGCTATCACCGTCTATGGCCGAACTTTCCAGATCGTTCTTCTCACCAGATGTCATGCGACATCGTGGTCCTACAACCCCATAATTGCCGTAACAACTATGGTTTGGGCTAGTCCCCGTTCGCTCGCCACTACTAGGGGAATCATTATTATTTTCTTTTCCTGCAGGTACTAAGATGTTTCAGTTCCCTGCGTTAGCTTCCATCGAGGATGGATGTCATTCCTTCAGAATGACGGGTTGTCCCATTCGGAAATCTCTGGATCAAGGGTTATTTGCACCTACCCAGAGCTTATCGCAGCTTATCACGTCCTTCATCGCCTCCGAGAGCCAAGGCATCCGCCATGCGCCCTTGCTTACTTTCTTTCAAACTGACTTCTTCATGGTTGGCATGGGAATCGTTGTATTGCTACGAAGATACCAATTGATCCAATGAAGAGTGTGCGGCTTGATATATACTTTTAGCTCTTTACTAAATTTTACTTTTTGTTTCATCATGTCAAAGATCGTTTCTCTTGCGAGATGGTGGAGAATAACGGATTCGAACCGTTGACCCTCTGCGTGCAAGGCAGATGCTCTAGCCAGCTGAGCTAATCCCCCGAAGATTATGAAGAATAAGGAGGGAGGTATTGTTTTTATTCATACCATTCGTGTTCCTTTTTGCTTCTTCGAAGTAGTCCCAGGCAGAGTTGAACTGCCGACCTCTACATTATCAGTGTAGCGCTCTAACCAACTGAGCTATAGGACTGTGTTCTACGCATTATCGGCTGCTTTCGGCATAATCGATGCAAGCATCGCTTATGCTATCTCTTGCTCGATAATTCAACCTTGTCTACCATCGTTAGACTCGGCTTCTGTTTTCTCTTGTTTATCTCTATCTATACTTCTATAGATTTGATCTATATGTTATAAATAAACAAGTACTAGTAGTACATTAAATAGAACCTTGATAGTCTATATGTTGGATGGTTGAGGTAGAATGATAATCATTTCTATTTATAGAATAGGAGTGAGAAGCTATCTACGGCCATGCAACGGTAACGACATCGCTCCAGAAAGGAGGTGTTCCAGCCGCACCTTCCGGTACGGCTACCTTGTTACGACTTAGCCCCAATTACCAGTTTTACCCTAGGACGCTCCTTGCGGTTACGTACTTCAGGTACCCCCGGCTTTCATGGCTTGACGGGCGGTGTGTACAAGGCCCGGGAACGTATTCACCGCGCCATGGCTGATGCGCGATTACTAGCGAATCCAGCTTCACGAAGTCGGGTTGCAGACTTCGATCCGAACTGAGAGAGGTTTTGGGGATTGGCATCCTGTCACCAGGTAGCGGCCTTCTGTACCTCCCATTGTAACACGTGTGTAGCCCCGGACGTAAGGGCCGTGCTGATTTGACGTCATCCCCACCTTCCTCACATCTTACGACGGCAGTCTCTCTAGAGTCCTCAGCGTCAACTGTTAGTAACTAAAGATAAGGGTTGCGCTCGTTATGGCACTTAAGCCGACACCTCACGGCACGAGCTGACGACAACCATGCAGCACCTTCACAACTGCCTTGCGGCTATAGTGTTTCCACTATATTCAGTTGCAATTTAAGCCCGGGTAAGGTTCCTCGCGTATCATCGAATTAAACCACATGTTCCTCCGCTTGTGCGGGCCCCCGTCAATTCCTTTGAGTTTCACCGTTGCCGGCGTACTCCCCAGGTGGAATACTTAATGCTTTCGCTTGGCCGCTTGCGGTATATTGCAAACAGCGAGTATTCATCGTTTACTGTGTGGACTACCAGGGTATCTAATCCTGTTTGATACCCACACTTTCGAGCCTCAGTGTCAGTGACCAGTCTAGTGAGCTGCCTTCGCAATCGGAGTTCTTCGTGATATCTAAGCATTTCACCGCTACACCACGAATTCCGCCCACCTCTACTGTACTCAAGACTGCCAGTATCAACTGCAATTTTACGGTTGAGCCGCAAACTTTCACAACTGACTTAACTGTCCACCTACGCTCCCTTTAAACCCAATAAATCCGGATAACGCTCGGATCCTCCGTATTACCGCGGCTGCTGGCACGGAGTTAGCCGATCCTTATTCATATGGTACATGCAATATTCCACACGTGGAGCATTTTATTCCCATATAAAAGAAGTTTACAACCCATAGGGCAGTCATCCTTCACGCTACTTGGCTGGTTCAGGCTTACGCCCATTGACCAATATTCCTCACTGCTGCCTCCCGTAGGAGTTTGGACCGTGTCTCAGTTCCAATGTGGGGGACCTTCCTCTCAGAACCCCTATCCATCGATGACTAGGTGGGCCGTTACCCCGCCTACAATCTAATGGAACGCATCCCCATCTTTTACCGAAATTCTTTAATAACAAAATCATGGGATTTTTTTATACTATCGGATATTAATCTTTCTTTCGAAAGGCTATCTCCGAGTAAAAGGTAGGTTGGATACGTGTTACTCACCCGTGCGCCGGTCGCCATCGTTTCTATTGCTAGAAATATGCTGCCCCTCGACTTGCATGTGTTAAGCCTGTAGCTAGCGTTCATCCTGAGCCAGGATCAAACTCTTCATTGTAAAAGTATTTTTGAATATCCAAAAAGGATATCTGTGATCTCTGCCGGATGCCGTACGTTTTATTGACTTCAATCTAATACCTATTTAAAAGGTATTGACGGTTCTATTTTTTTTCTTGTACTACTTGTATTGTTTATCAATATGTCAAAGAACTTAATTGCTTTGGTTTCAAAAGCGGGTGCAAAGGTAAGGGGTTTATTTGAAACTACCAAATGTTTGGAAAAGTTTTTTTTCAGCTTTTCTCTTGGCTCTTTCTAAGGCTCTCTTATCGAAAGGGAAAGAAGGGACAAGATGAAGGAACTGGGGATAAACCGGTTTCTTTGCGAATCGGAGTGCAAAGATAAGAACTTTATGCTATTGCTTCCAAAACTTTTTGGAAGTTTTTTTGTTCTTTGTCTTAACCTGATTTACGCTTTTGCAGTTTGTCAAGTAACTAAGGCTTTCTTCTCTTGGAAAGCGGGTGCAAAAGTAGGGGATTTTAAGATATGATCCTAATTTTAGAGTACTTTTTATGCAAGTTTTTTTAAGATTGGGGATAAATGGCTGAGGGAGAGGGATGTTGTATAACATAATTTGGAGAGGGGAAGGAAGGAGGGGAATAGGGGGACTCATTATTATATTTAAAGCGAGAGAGATTCGAGAGAGAGAGAGAGTTGAGGGGATAAAATTGAATGAACGAAAAACGAATTATCCAAAAAAGGGAGAAGAGAACTAAGAACTAGAATAGAAACCACATTACAAGGAGTGAGAAAACGGATGCATTTATAAAAAGCATCAGGTATAAAATAAGGTGAAACGTGAATTCAGCTTCAGTACACATATAGAATTAAAATTTATATATTCATCACCCGCCACGTATGAATATATAGAATACTGAATATCTGCAATTAATAGTGTGATTGCAATATGTGATGGAAGTGTGACGAAAAAACTTGCCGTCACATTACTGAAATCAGTAAAATCAAATAAATCATTAAAATATATTTTACTTTTAGTAAGAAGGATCCATACTTTTCTATAAAGGATAAAACAGTTTCTCTAAGGGAAACTATTAGTTTCAGCGTTTGAAACAATCAATATATATATGACAAAGATACAATGTATAGGAGATCTCATCCAATATTATGAATATGTTCAACACTAAAAACATTATTTTCTAATATTTAGCACTTTTACCACTCGTGCTTGAACGAAAAAAACAATAGAAAACGCCTTATGAACATAGAAAGAGAGATTAGAAGATTATTTTGACTGTTTGCATTAATCATTGATTATTAATAAATGATTCAAAATAAAAGTAAAATATAATGATGATGAAGAAAGGTGATAATAAGACTAGGTAAGGTGACAATAAAACGTACGAATTTCTTATTGTCACCACTTTATTATCACAAAGACTACATTAATTATCAATATATTATCTCATAAAAGTGACAAGTGACAATAAAACGAGCAAAAAAAACGTTGAGTACGCTGAATTCAAGTTTTAATTGCAGAATTAGAATAAATAATTGATTCCGTATATTTGTTTAGCGCTTCTTATGAAACAAGCAGTTCCATTTCACTTTTAGCGTATCAAATATAGAACGCTTTCGTTCATTCTGAATCAATTTCAGTGCAGTACTAAGCAAACAACGTGCACAAACATCGTCTTTAGTCCCCATTGAGCCACATTCTATGTCGTCAAACAAAGAGACCCAATTCTCTTTCAAAAACATAATCTTATCACTTGACCTCTCCAAATCAACCTTCATACGGCAAGAATAAACGCGATTTTCCATCATTTAAAATTTTAATTGCCGTTCCGCGCTCCCCTAGGAAAGGGCGCAGGAACTATTACTATTATTCCACTAAAGGTTCTGGTAAAACCCGCATACGGACAATGAGCAATAGCTCCACGCCCAGAGGATATATAACCTAAGTTATAATCGAACTGAACATGAAGATTTCTCATTTACTATCTGCGTATGCACAAATTTACCAGATTTATAGTGGCAGATAATAACTAGATATCTCCTAGTCTACAAAATATATTTCTTAATGAAACACAATACAAAAGTAAACAATTTCCTCGATCAACATTCCTATCATTCCATTTTTTTATGTAAAAGATTAGAGTATACAGTTAACCTCAATCACATCTCAGATTATTTCTGTTAAATCTTCCACAAATCGCAAACAAAAGCATATTTTATGCTGTTACCAAAACGACTTAAACATATAACTTAAACATTAAATTATGGCTAGAGAAAGTGTAAAAATCTTACAGGGAAAATTAGACGTTGAAAGTTTGATTTCACAATTAAATGCAGCATTAGCTGAAGAATGGTTAGCATACTATCAATATTGGGTAGGTGCACTGGTAGTAGAAGGAGCAATGCGTGCCGATGTGCAGGGTGAATTCGAAGAACACGCAGAAGAAGAACGCCATCATGCTCAACTGCTTGCCAACCGAATTATCGAATTAGAAGGTGTCCCCGTACTGGACCCTAAAAAATGGTTTGAATTGGCTAGATGTAAATATGACGCTCCTAATGAGTTCGATTCGGTTAGTTTACTAAAAGACAATGTAGCTTCTGAACGTTGTGCAATTCTACGCTATCAGGAAATTGCCAACTTCACTAATGGCAAAGATTTTACAACCTGTGACATTGCAAAACATATTCTTGCAGAAGAAGAAGAACATGAGCAGGACTTACAGGATTATTTAACAGATATTGCCAGAATGAAGAAGTCTTTCCTTGATAAGTAGGTTCTAATTTAACCTGAGTTCACACATCCAAAAGTTTCCATATATCAAAATCTCATAGAAACCTTATGTAAACTCAGGTTAAGTTTATATTCAAGTAATTAAATACTGGTATTTATCTGGAATACTTTAATATTTTTAGTTATAAGTTCAATTATCTTTTACTATAAACAAAACGATATCGGAAACGTCCGTTAGGAGCCGAATCACCATCACTCATACAAGTCTGAATGTCTCCATCGGCAGCTGCATTATCTATCCATTTAAAATCAATAGAAAAGTTAGTAGTATCTACGATTGAAAGACTTCTTATTGGAATAGATAATTCCATTTCATTATTCTTAATGCGATAAGAAACCGACTTCACTTTATCCCAATCCCATCCACCTTTACATTTCTCTAATATTGTTTTATCAGTACCCACATCTGTTCTGTTCACCACAAATTGGAAGCCTTCCCACGAAGGAGCATTATTTCCTCGTACCTGAATAAATAATTGCATCCAGTTCAAATCATTGTAAGGTGTGATGGGTTCAGCTGTTTTCACATAAAAGAATAAGTTTGTACCGTCAGTTGCTACTTTTGATAGAATGATATCATTTCTCCCCGTTGTATTGACAAGTGTCCCCAGACGTCCCCAACCAAAATGATTACGATGTTTTGTATCTCCCTGATCGTCAGCATATACAGTATTTACTTTTTGCCAATCCATCATATTCCCGTCAATCTTAATCTTGTGTTTTTTTTCTGTTACGGGCTGTCTATGAACTCCTTTAAACTTCCGGATATAATCTACAAGCAAATAATAATAGTTATCCCCGAAATCCCCCTTGACAGGTTCAATATCTCTACTAAATTCATGATTGTATTGATCTACAAAATAGGTATCTCCTTTTTGAACATTCCGGTCAGGCATCGAAACTTCATTATTTTGCGACGCAATCTGGCGTTGGGCAGTCCACTCATTCCACCCTGTAAAAAACAAAAATGAAGGATCCAATTCCATCGCCCGATTAAACTGGCTTTGAAAATAAGTACCTTTACCTGAAGAAAAGACCTTAGGTTCAGTATTAGTCTTTACATCAAAACTACGCCCGATATTTGATATAGGATGAGTAGCAGCAGCCACCGATACAAATTCATTCTTTCCTTCATGGATACCAGCTTGTTGAGGATACAATCCTGCCCATGGCCATTTGTCTACTCCATCTCCAAACCAAGTATCCACTCCCTTATTATTCCATAAATACCAAGAATGGCGTATGGTAAACATATCTTTGCAAGCAACAGGAACTGCACTCGGGTCTACCAAAATCAAAGGTTTATCCAACCATCGAAACCACAAATCTTGATATAATTTCTTCGCATATATCTCCGAATACAGAATATTAAATGTATTGGACGATGAAGAATTCAAGATAAAAGCAAACTGAGGAGTCAAATTTCCTTCATGCCGCATTTGAGTATAAATATCCAGAATTTTTTTCACAACAGGAATATATGTATATGCATTGGTTACATCAAAAACAACCACATCCACGCCTGCATCCGATAACATTTGAGCATGTTTACGTATCACCCACTCATCATTTGATACATAGTATCCAAGATAAGGCTCTCCCCAGTGATGCATGGCATGAGCAGGTCCCCATTGAGGGTTTACCGAGTCCTTTGCTAATATTTTCGACAGATCATAAGGGCTTTTCACATCTGTAGCAGCAGGTATTTGGACATCATTATAATTGGCAGGTTTATCATATCCATGGCAACCATGCCAAATAAAATAGAAAATACCCACAAACTTATTATTTCGTTCAGTTTTATCCGGATAAATTGTAGTTCCAGGATCCATCTTATTACCCTGTCCGTCTATTGCACACCATGAAGAGGGATCGACTGTTACTACATTGTTTTCTTTTTCCATCTTATTTTGAGCTTCCGCAACAGAAGCAAAGAAAAGCAGTAAACAAGTACAAATTATTTCAGAAAAAAACGATCTGTCCATATAGCAAATTATTTATTATTTTACTTTAGTATTTATTCATCCGACTTTTTAGAATTCCACAAGGATCCATCAACTAATGGCAGAATTGTATAAACACATTGGAACAAAATGCCCGGTGCGTTAAAATAATCATAGTATAATTTCATCGATTACCTCATTAACTTATCATTATCAATGATTACTTGTGTTAGGAAAATATGCTATAAATATACAACCAAATTATCATATAAATCAGAATATCTCACATATTTTTATCCATTCATCAACAAACAAGCAACCTTTCACCAATTTAATAGCATTGATACCAAACTATTTTAGAAAAAAACAGGAGAGAAATCTTTCTTTTTTCGTATTTTTGTCCCAATATGCATGTTTAATATAAATAAACAACGAACATTTATAAAAAAGAATGAGAGTAATTGACTTAATACATAGCAACGAAAAAACAGCTTTTTCTTTCGAAATTCTTCCTCCACTGAAAGGAACCGGAATCGAAAAACTGTATCAAACAATCGATATTCTTCGAGAATTTGATCCGAAATATATCAATATCACCACTCACCGCAGTGAATACGTATACAAAGATTTAGGCAACGGGCTTTTCCAACGAACCCGTTTAAGAAGACGTCCGGGAACAGTTGCTGTAGCGGCTGCCATTCAGAATAAATATAATATTACGGTAGTTCCTCATCTTTTATGCAGTGGTTTCACTCGTGAAGAGACTGAATATGTATTGCTAGACTTACAGTTTCTGAACATTACAGATCTGCTTGTCCTGCGTGGCGACAAGGCAAAACATGAATCGGTATTTACCCCTGAGGGTGACGGATACCATCATGCAATCGAATTACAACAACAAATTAATAATTTCAATAAAGGTATTTTTGTTGATGGGTCAGAGATGAAAGTTACCAATTCTCCTTTCTCTTTTGGAGTAGCTTGTTACCCAGAGAAGCATGAAGAGGCACCCAATATAGAATCCGACCTCTATTGGCTGAAAAAGAAAGTGGAAGCTGGAGCTGAATATGCTGTGACACAACTGTTTTATGATAACAAGAAATACTTCAAGTTTGTAGAACAAGCGAAAGCCGCAGGTATCAATGTTCCTATTATTCCGGGGATTAAACCTTTCAAAAAGCTGTCTCAACTGAGTATGGTGCCAAAAACATTCAAAGTAGACTTGCCGGAAGAGTTGGTAAAAGAAACTTTGAAATGCAAAAACGATGCGGAAGCTGAACAAGTGGGCATTGAATGGTGTGTAGCACAATGCAAGGAGTTGATGGCTCATGGAGTTCCAAGTATTCATTTCTACTCGATTGGAGCAGTAGACAGTATTAAAGAAGTAGCAAAAGCCATTTATTGATATGTTTTTTAGAGACGTAATCGGACAAGAAGAAATTAAGCAACGACTTATTCTGGAAGTGAATGAAGGACGGATTCCACATGCCCAACTCATTTGTGGACCGGAAGGAGTCGGGAAAATGCCACTAGCTATTGCCTATGCACGCTATATTAGTTGTACCAACCGTGGAGAAACTGATGCTTGTGGTACATGTCCGTCCTGCGTAAAATTTAATAAACTCGTTCATCCGGATGTACATTTTGTCTTTCCTATCGTCAAGAGTGCGAAAGGAAAACGGGAAGTATGCGATGATTATATTGCGGATTGGCGCCCCTTTGTTCTGAATAATCCTTATTTCAACCTGAACCATTGGCTAGGCGAAATGGATGCAGAAAACTCTCAGGCATTGATATATGCGAAAGAGAGCGATGAGATTATGAAGAAACTCAGTTTGAAGTCTAGCGAAGGAGGATTCAAGATAACAATTGTCTGGTTACCGGAAAAGATGCACCCGGTATGTGCCAACAAGCTACTGAAACTACTCGAAGAGCCACCGGAAAAGACCATCTTTCTGCTTGTATCGGAAGCACCGGAGATGATTCTTCCTACTATTTTAAGCCGTACGCAACGGATGAATGTACGGAGGATAGATGAAAACAAGATTGACCGAGTACTTCAAACCAAGTATGGTATTCAACCTGCCGATAGTCTTTCCATTGCCCATATGGCAAACGGAAACTTTATTAAAGCACTTGAAACGATTCATCTGAATGAAGAAAACCAATTGTTCTTCGATTTATTCGTCAGCCTGATGCGATTGTCCTACCAACGAAAAATCAGAGAGATGAAAATGTGGAGCGAACAGGTAGCTGCCATGGGACGTGAACGCCAAAAGAACTTTTTGGAATATTGTCAGCGCATGATTCGGGAAAACTTTATCTACAACCTGCATCAACGCGATCTGACTTATATGACGATCAACGAACAAAATTTCGCATCCCGCTTTGCTCCCTTCGTCAATGAACGCAATGTTATGGGAATCATGGACGAACTAAGCGAAGCGCAACTACATATTGAACAGAATGTAAATGCTAAGATGGTATTTTTCGATTTCTCACTGAAAATGATTGTACTGTTGAAGCAATAAATTAATATATAAAACTATGGAATATAAACTTCATAATGGGAGCGGCGGTCTTTGCTGCAAAGGATGTTCCCGACAAGATAATAAATTGAACACCTATGATTGGCTGGCGGACATACCGGGCAACGCAGAGGAATGTGATATGGTTGAGGTACAATTCAAAAATACCCGGAAAGGGTATTACCGCAACAGTAATAAGATTAAACTTGAAAAAGGGGATGTAGTCGCTGTGGAAGCTGCACCGGGACACGATATTGGTGTGGTAACACTGACTGGAAGATTGGTTCCTCTGCAAATGAAGAAGGCTAATTTCAAAGCAGATACCGAAATCAAAAGAATCTACCGAAAAGCAAAACCGGTGGATATGGAGAAATTCAATGAAGCTAAGGCTAAAGAACACGCCACAATGATTCGTGCACGGCAGATTGCCTTGAGCCTGAATCTGAATATGAAGATTGGTGACGTGGAATATCAGGGAGACGGTAATAAAGCTATCTTCTACTATATTGCTGACGAACGTGTAGATTTTCGCCAACTGATTAAAGTACTTGCTGAAGCATTCCGCGTCCGCATTGAAATGAAGCAAATTGGTGCTCGCCAGGAAGCTGGACGTATCGGGGGAATCGGTCCTTGTGGTCGTGAACTTTGCTGCGCGACATGGATGACAAGCTTTGTTTCAGTTTCAACTAGTGCTGCTCGTTATCAGGATATCTCTCTGAATCCTCAAAAACTTGCCGGACAGTGTGCCAAACTGAAATGTTGCCTGAATTACGAGGTAGATTGTTATGTAGAAGCCCAAAAACGGCTTCCTTCCAAAGAAATCGAACTGGAAACTAAGGATGGTACTTTCTATTTCTTCAAAGCAGATATTCTGAATAATCAAATTTCTTATTCAACCGACAAAAATTTCCCAGCTAATCTAGTTACTATCAGCGGGAAACGTGCTTTTGAAGTGATCGCAATGAACAAGAAAGGCATGAAACCAGATAGTTTGTTGGAAGCTGAAAACAAACAAGAACCGAAAAAGCCAATAGACTTGCTAGAACAGGAAAGTTTAACTCGCTTTGACCGCAGCAAGAACAAAGACGGAAACAATAACGGTAACCGGAATAAAAAGAAGAAAAAAGGAAACAATAACCGCCCACAGCAACAAGTTGAAAATGGGAATCGCCCACAACAGGAAATTGAATATGGGAATCGTCTGCAACAAGCTCCACGGGATAACAACGAGAAACGTCCGCAGGTTGTTGAAAATGAGAATATGAATAGGGGGGACAGAGAAAATCGTTCCAAGAATAACAACCGGAATAGAGGACAGAATCAAGGACGGAATAATGAAAACAGACGTCCTGAGAGGGGAACGAATCCTGAAAGACAACAAAATCCGAATTCCGAACGCCAACCTAATCAGGAACGTGGGCAAAAACGCCTTCAAGTACAAGACCATCAGTCTAATCAGGAACGCTCTCCAAAACCGGAAAGAAACAGAAATCAAGAGAAGCCACAAAATAATGAGAAGCCTGTTCAGGAATAGTATATTTTGTTTATTCAGCGTTTGCCTGACAGCAGCGTGCAATGAGAATACAGTGTATCATTCTTACCAATCCCTTCCCGATGAGGGATGGGCAAAGAGTGATACACTCTCTTTTCAGATTCCTATTACTGATTCTATTCCACCTACATTCAGATTGTTTACAGAGGTTCGTAACAAGAGTAATTATCCCTATTACAATCTTTATTTATTCATTAGCCAGAATTTACAGGATTCCACTGTATTTCTTACGGATACAATCACAATTAACTTGGCAGATTCCACAGGGAAATGGCTAGGAAATGGTTGGGGAAGTATTTACCAATCGGCTGTATTCTTTAAATCTGTTCGTCCATTATATCCCGGAAATTATACATTCAGAATTGTAAGCGGAATGAAAGACGAGAAACTAAAGGGTCTCAATGATATTGGTATCCGCATTGAGAAGAAACATGATTAAAGTCTTCTACCTCGTCCTGCATCAATCCTCAGAAATATAAATAGTAATATCGTAAAGCCCCACAAAGAGGAACCTCCATAACTAAAAAACGGTAAAGGAATACCAATGACCGGGGTTAATCCCAACACCATTCCAACATTTATAAACAGGTGGAAAAGGAAAATACTGACTACTGAATATCCGTACACACGTCCAAAGGTAGAAGGTTGCCGTTCTGCCAAAGCGATCAGTCGGAGAATCAACACAAGAAAAGCTACCAAGACAGCTGCTGACCCCACAAAACCTTGCTCCTCTCCTACTGTACAGAAAATAAAATCAGTATCTTGTTCCGGAACATACTTCAATTTGGTCTGCGTTCCATTCAGAAAACCTTTTCCCGTCAAACCACCGGAGCCAATAGCAATCTTAGATTGGTTTACATTATAACCTGCACCTGTTAGATCCTCTTCCAATCCTAATACGACTTTGATACGGACTTGCTGATGAGGTTCCAATACATTGTCGAACACATAATTACTGGAATATAAAAAACCGATAGAGCCTATCGCAAAAAGGGCTATTAGAAAATAAGAGCGTTGCCGTTCACTTAGTGCCAGATAAAATAAATAACCTATTATAAAGATACATAATCCCCATTGTACCCATACCAAGCTAAAATGTACCCAATATTCTGATAAAAAATAGGCAATAAGCAAAATAAGCATACTTCCCCCGATTATATTTCGTGTTGGTTCCCACTTTTTACGATATACCCAAACCATTCCACCAGCAAAAAACAAAACCAGTAGTAATACTATGAATTCTCCTAAAGGAGTGGGTGTATCTGCTATACATATTTCATCAAAACGGATTCCGACTACGAAATATACAACCGCACATACTCCGGCAAATAACACAACTCCGGGCATTCCTTCACGATACAGAACCAAGAAAAAAGCCAAATATACCAATGCCGAACCAGTTTCCTTTTGTCCAATAATTAACAACATCGGAAGAAGTATAATTAGTCCCAGCACCAAGGCGCATTTCTCCTTCTTTATATTGAACGAATAGGAATTCATATACTTGGCAAGTGCTAACGCTGTAGCAAACTTGGCAAACTCCGCCGGTTGCAGACTGACAGGTCCCATTACTAACCAAGAACGGGAACCTTTTGCATCCGGTGCTATAAAAATGGTGACGATAAGTAACAAAATGAGTCCTATATATATAATGTAGGCAAACATATCATACATCCGATCTTCCAACATCAACAGCACAAAGCCGAGTCCAAACGAACAGACAATCCAAACAAACTGCTTGCCGGCACGAGTCGAAAAGTCCAAGAAATCGCGATCGCCATAATCATAGCTAGCCCCGCAGATACTAAACCACCCAGCAACAATCAGAATTAGATAAATACAAACCGTTGTCCAATCCAGTGTTTTCCACAAACTATCGTTCCTCGTTACCATATAATATAACTTTGTTACTGAATTCTTCTGCCACTATTTCATTTTTAGGAGAAAGCTTTCCCTTTATATATTGCTCCATCATCAATCCACCAATAGGCACACCATATTTCGCCCCCCATCCACCATTTTCTACATAAACAAGAATTGCAATTTTGGGATTATTCATTGGTGCAAAACCCAGAAAAGCAGAATGGTCGTGCCCTTTATTCTGAGCAGTTCCGGTTTTTCCACAAGCTTCCAAATCAGGGATCATCAATGATAACTCACGACAGGTTCCTCCAGTAACTGCGGCTCGCATCCCTTCCACCACAGATTCATAATGGCGTTTCTCAATGGTAGGATAAAGCGGAACACGATAAGCACTATCTAATTGATTGTCTTGTATCTCCTTTACAATATGCGGAGTAATAAAATGTCCTCGGTTAGCAATAGTAGCCCCCAAATTAGCAACTTGAAGAGGAGTAGCCAAAACTTCCCCTTGACCGATAGAGATACTGATCACTGTAAGTCCGTTCCAATGACCCCGATAAGCTTTGTCATAGAATTGAGCATTCGGAATTAATCCTCGTTTCTCTCCCGGTAAATCAACACCTAATTTATAGCCAAATCCTTGAGATACCATATGATCCTTCCAAACAGTAATAGCTTGTTGAGGTGAGCCATACTTACGATCACCAAACATACGAAATAATCCCCAACAAAAATAAGCATTACATGATGTTGCAATAGATGGAATCAACGGCAATGGAGAAGCATGTGTATGACAACTAACTTTCAATCGTCCATAATGAAAACCATCAGAACAAGGAAAAGCAGGGCTATCTTTAGTTACAATTTCTTCTTGTAGAAATGTCAATGCCTGTGCCGTTTTAAAAGTAGAACCCGGAGGATATGTTCCTGAAATTGCACGATTCAAAAGAGGTTTCATCTTATCACGTTGCAACATCAAATGATTCTTTCCACGTTGGCGACCAATCATCAAATGAGGATCATAATTAGGAGAAGTTACCATACAAAGAATTTCTCCTGTTGCCGGTTCAATAGCAACAATACTACCAATCTTATTTTTTAATAACCGCTCACCTAACATTTGCAGATCAATATCCAAACTCAAAGTCAGATTCTTTCCAGGAACAGAAGGACGGTCAAACTGTCCATCCATATAATGTCCCTGTATACGCCCATGAGCATCCCGAAGCAGAACCTCAATTCCCTTTTCGCCACGCAAGTATTTTTCATACGATTTCTCAACTCCGGACGTACCTACATAGTCACCACGAATATAGTAACCTTCTTCATCTGCCTCAAGCAATTTCGCAGAGATTTCCCCAATATCTCCCAAAGCATGTGCAGCTGCATTATACGAATATTGGCGAATGGTACGACGCTGTACATAAAAGCCACGAAACTTAAACAACTTTTCTTGAAAGACACCGCATTCTTCCGCCGAAAGCTGGGACATAAATACTTGATTGGTATACCTCGAATATCCAGGATTTCGACGACGATCTTTCATATCTGCCATGATTTTCAGGAACTGTTCTCTAGTGATTCCCAATGACTGGCATAAATCAAGTGTATCCAGATTCTCTACTTCTTTTGGAATAATAGTAATATCGTATGCCGGTTGGTTAAATACCAATAGCTTACCATTACGATCATAAATCGCTCCGCGTGAAGGATATTGAATTTTATTCAAAAAAGCATTGCTATCAGCATTCTTTTTATAGTCATCAGTAGTGATCTGCAATACGAAAAGACGTATCAAATAAATTAATACGATTGAGACGGCAACTCCCCCCATCACAAACTTTCGTTTCTCTAAAATATAATCTTTTGCCATTTCTATCTCCTAATGCCTTCAACAGCTATAATGCAGGTTACAGTCAGAAGGGCGCATAAAACCACCCGTAATAACAACAGCAGTATGCTGGAAAACGAGAAGAACTCAATGGTGAGTAATGCCAGACTATGTACAAAGACACTTGCAGTCGTATATTTCAAAAAGGGAGATATCCCCATTGTCTTAAAAGAAGGAATGATACTATCTAAGGTATCACGCGGGGTAAAAAGGCGCAACAACGAAGGGCGAAGAAAAGCCAGAAAAACAGTTGCTGCTGCATTCATACCAGGAGTATCGGCAAAAATATCGATAGTAAGCCCCAAAAAGAAAGCCCACAGCATCAGTTCGTTCCGGGAAGTACCGGAGCTAAACTTCAGAATAAAGTAAATATAGAGAAAGGGAGTAGCATATCCGACAATATGGACATTATTCAGGATTAATACCTGAAGCAGCACCAATCCGATAAACCATCCTATTCTATGTACAAAAGTAATTATCATTGTTTAGCAGCCTTATTTTCAAGTTCCTGTTGTTCCCGTTGTCCCTTCCGTTCAATAACCCGTACATCACTTAATTTACCGAAATCTGTAGCCAGTTTGATTTTCAACAAATAAGATAAGCCATCATTAGAGTCGGACATATCATCTATCGTTCCTACCATGATACCTTCAGGAAAGACTGTCGAAAAACCGCTTGTCACTACAGTATCCCCCAAATTAAATTCAGCATGGCGAGGCAGATCTTTCAGATAAGCATATTGCGAATCCCCATGTTCCCATTTCAAATAACCAAAATAATCACTGCCAATAATCTTACAACTGATATTGGATTTACTATTTAATACCGAAATCACTACCGAGTAAGACGGAGAAGTTTCATATACAATTCCTACAATTCCATTTCCATCCACTACGCCCATCTCTGAACGAATCCCAGCCAAAGAACCTTTATCAAGAGTAATATAATTATCTGCCAGATTCAGACTATTCTTGATAACGTGCGCCTTAAACAGTTGATAATCTGTTTGAGGTATTTCTTTGATACTATTGATAGTGATAGAATCGAGTTGCCTTTCTTTCAATGCCTTCTCCAAGTTGTTGATTTGTTGTTCGAGCAACGTATTCCGGTCTAACAAATCTTCATTGACCGATTTCAGGTGAAAATAAGAGGAAATTCCTCCGGAAACTTCATAAACAGCCCCCACAACCACATTTGCAGAGGTAAAGAAAGCACTCTGCTGATAATGATTGAACCGAAATAACAAAACAAAACTGGCTACCTCTAATACGATGAAGAGGAACCAGTAATTGTATTTCAAAAGGAAGTTGATTAAATTCCGCATCTCCTGCCTATCTCATTAAGAATGAGAAACGGTCTACATTCTTTAATGCCACACCTGTACCTTTAGCTACTGCGTGCAAGGGATCTTCGGCAATATGGAAAGGTATATTTATCTTATCCGTCAGACGTTTGTCCAGACCACGAAGCAATGCACCACCACCAGCAAGATAAATACCATTGTGTACGATATCAGCGTACAATTCGGGCGGTGTATTTTCTAATGCACTCAAGATAGCTGTCTCAATCTTGGAAATTGATTTTTCCAAACAGTGAGCTACTTCCTGATAGCATACAGGAACTTCCATCGGAAGTGCAGTAATACGGTTCGGACCATGAACGATATAATCTTCTGGAGAATCCTCACCCAGTTCTGTTAAGGCAGCACCTACATTGATCTTGATACGCTCGGCCATACGTTCGCTGACTTTCACATTGTGCTGACGACTCATATATTCCTGAATGTCAGCAGTCAAATCATCACCAGCAATACGGATAGAGTTATTGGAAACGATACCTCCCAGAGAGATAACGGCAATTTCCGTAGAACCACCACCTATATCGACAATCATGTTCCCTTCCGGAGCTTCCACATCAATACCAATACCGATTGCTGCTGCCATTGGTTCGAATATCAAATAAACATCACGTCCACCAGCATGTTCGGCAGAGTCACGTACAGCACGGAGTTCAACTTCCGTACTTCCCGACGGCACACCGATCACCATACGTAAAGAAGGTGAGAACAAGTGATTACGAGTATTTACTTGTTTAATCAGACCGCGCATCATTTGCTCGCAGGCATAGAAATCGGCAATCACTCCATCTCTCAATGGACGAATGGTACGAATGTTTTCGTGGGTCTTTTCATGCATCAACTTTGCCTTTTCTCCCACGGCAATCATCTTATCCGTACGACGATCCAAGGCTACAACCGAAGGCTCATCCACCACAATCTTACCGTTTGTGATGATGATGGTATTGGCTGTTCCCAAGTCCATCGCTATTTCTTGTGTAAAAGAGAATAATCCCATACTTTTTAAATGAAGAATTAAGAATGAAGAATTAAGAATGAGGATACTACCGTACGGCAATTCTTCATTATTAGTTCTTCATTCTTCATTAATAATTAATGTTTAAAATGACGGATACCGGTAGTCACCATTGCCATTCCATGTTCATTGCAATAGGCGAAAGACAGGTCGTCTTTTACAGAGCCACCCGGTTGAATAACTGCTGTAACACCTTCTTTATCCGCTATTTCCACACAGTCGGGGAAGGGGAAGAAGGCGTCGGAAGCCATCACCGCACCATTCAGGTCGAAACCAAATGATTTAGCTTTTTCGATTGCTTGTTTCAAGGCGTCTACACGTGATGTCTGACCAACACCACTTGCCAACAATTGCTTGTTTTTTGCCAATACAATGGCGTTTGACTTACTATTCTTCACAATCCTATTGGCAAACAGCATATCTTCTACTTCTTCCGGAGTAGGTGCTTTATCTGTTACAGTCTTCAGATCAGCTACTGTTTCAATATTTGTATCTTTATCCTGAACCAGTACACCGTTCAACAAAGCGCGGAACTGTTTCTTCGGCAATTTACCTTCTTTACGAACCAAGATAATACGGTTCTTTTTTTGTCCCAGGATCTCGAGCGCATCCACATCGTAATCCGGTGCAATGATTACTTCAAAGAAAATCTTGTTGATCTCTTCTGCAGCGGCCTTATCTATCACGCCATTCGTAATCAGAACTCCTCCGAAAGCAGAAACCGGATCACCGGCCAATGCATCTTCCCAAGCTTCCAAAACAGTCGGACGAGAAGCCAGACCACAAGCATTATTATGCTTCAGAATAGCGAAAGTAAGATCATCGAACTCTTCAATCAGATCAACGGCGGCATTGATATCAAGCAGATTATTATATGAAATTTCTTTTCCATGAATCTGATCGAACATAGCTTCCAAATTTCCGTAGAAATAACCTTTCTGATGTGGGTTTTCGCCGTAACGAAGTTGCTTTTGATTGTTTACTGAGCAACGAAAAGCAGAACCTTCACCTGCGTCAAAATAGTTAAAAATAGCTGAATCGTAGTGAGAAGAAACAGCAAAAGCTTCTTTTGCCATCCAGCGGCGTTCTTCAAGTGTAGAAGTAGCACCATGTTCCATCAACATATCCAGCAGTGGTTTGTATTGAGCTTGAGAAGCTACGATTATTACGTCGTTGTAGTTCTTAGCTGCGGCACGAATCAAAGAGATTCCGCCTATATCGATTTTTTCAATAATATCTGCTTCAGATGCACCGGAAGCTACTGTAGCTTCGAACGGGTATAAATCAACAATGACCAAATCTATTTCAGGAATCTCATATTTTTCGATCTGTTGTATATCTTGCTCCAAACCACGACGGCAAAGAATACCTCCGAAAATCTTCGGATGCAATGTCTTTACGCGACCACCCAAAATAGAAGGATATGTGGTCAAATCTTCCACTGCTTTGCAAGGATATCCCAATGATTCAATAAACTGGCGAGTTCCACCTGTAGACAGAAACTCTACTCCCTCTTCATGAAGTTTGGTAATAATTTCATCCAAACCTTCCTTGTGGTATACAGATACCAATGCGGTTTTTATTCTTTTAGACTCTGACATTGAATTGCTTATTAAGTATTTGACGCGCAAAGTTACGAAATATTGTTTATCGTACGTAATAAATAAGGTAGGAATTAATAAAAAAAAGCGTTAGCTCTTCCCGAGGAAAAGCCAACGCTTCTTTACGTTTGCTATCTAATTAATAAAATATTACCAAATAGTTACCCGTTTATCTTCCGGTACAAACATAGAATCCTGTTCTGTGATATTGAATGCTTCATACCATTTACCAATATGAGGCAGTGCTCCGTCTACACGCCATTTTCCCAATGAGTGAGGATCAAGTTTCGTTAAACGAAGGATTTCTTCAGGACGGATATTTCCCGCCCACACATTAGCATAAGCCAGGAAGAAACGTTGCTCGGGAGTAAATCCATCCACAACTTCCAGCGGAGTTTGTTTCATAGCCTTTTTGAAGGCTTGGAAAGAGACTTGCAAACCTCCATGATCAGCAATATTCTCACCCAGAGTCAAACTACCGTTTGCATGTACACCTGGAGCGACCTCGATGCTATCAAAGAAATTTACCATTACTTGCGCACGTTCATCAAACTTTTTAGCATCTTCTTCCGTCCACCAGTCTTTCAGATTTCCTTCTTTGTCATATTGACGTCCCTGATCGTCAAAGCCATGAGTCATTTCATGACCAATGACTACTCCGATAGCTCCATAATTAGCAGCATCGTCAGCATCCATATCAAAGAAAGGAGGTTGCAGGATAGCAGCCGGAAAACAGATTTCATTGGTAGTTGGATTATAATAAGCATTGACAGTCTGAGGAGTCATCAACCATTCATCCTTATCTACGGGCTTTCCGGCTTTAGAAATCATTTCGTTGAAATCCCACAGATTGGCACGTTCGATGTTCGCCCAATAAGAATCATCTTTTATCTCCAGCGCAGAGTAATCCTTCCATTTGTCAGGATAACCGATCTTTACATGGAAAGCTGCCAATTTATCCAATGCTTTCTCTTTGGTTGGTTCGCTCATCCATTCCAATTCTTTGATGCGTTCACCCAAAGAAGTCTGCAAGTTCTTAACCAGCATCACCATACGCTCTTTGGCAGCAGCAGGAAAATATTTCTCTACGTACATTTGTCCAACAACCTCACCAAGAGAACCATCTACCGTACTTACCGCACGTTTCCAACGAGGCTGTATTTCTTGTTTACCAGACATTGTTTTACCATAGAATTCAAAGTTCTGAGCTACAAAATCATCACTCAAATAACCGGCGGCAGCGTCTATCAGATTCCATTTCAGATATAGTTTCTGATCTTCAAGAGGTACGGTATCGATAATAGCCGTTACTTCTTTTATCGCGTCAGGCTGACAAACATTTACTTCTTTAATATCTTTCAATCCGGAATTTGTAAAATAAACATCCCAATTGAAAGTCGGAAAATCCTTTTTTAACTTTTCGATTTCCATCTTATTGTAGTTGGCATGGGGATCACGCAATTCAACCTGAGAGCGGGAAGCCTGTGCAAGGCGTGTTTCAATATTCATTACAGCAGTCACAGCTTTCTTTGCAGTAGCCTCATCATAACCTGCCAATTGGAACATCTTAGCAACATGTTCCTGATATTTATCACGAATCTTTTTGGTCTGTTCGTCATTTTCCAGGTAATAGTCACGTTGTCCCATTCCTAAACCTCCCTGATAAGTCTGAACAATATTCATGGAACTATTCATTTCGTCCGCACCTACATAAAGCATGAAATAAGGACGGATACCTTTCTTCTGAATTTCAGCAAGATATACATATATATCTTCTTTACCTTTAAGACCATCGATTTCAATCAGTTCTTCTTTGATAGGAGTAAAACCATCCTGATTTAGTTTCACGCTATCCATTGCAATGTTATAAAGGTCACCCACTTTCTGAGCTGCACTGCCCGGAACATTATCTTTCTTTGCGGCAAGTTCAGCAATCAATCCTTTCAACTGTTCCCGATTATTCTCGTTCAACATATCAAAAGATCCAAAACGTGAATACTCGTCTGTTAGCGGATGAGCTTGTATCCAGCCTCCACAGGCATATTGATAAAAACTAGTACCCGGCAAAGCCGTAGTATCCAGATTCGCAAGGTCGATGCCAGATGCAAGCACCGCGCCTTTCTTACTATTACATCCAGTTGTCATAAGGCATACTGCAAGAATTGGTAAATACTTGGTTATTTTCATTGTGAATAATTTATTTATATTCAATTATCATTTTTGTCTATCAACTTATCGTCATATTAGCCTTTTACTCCTTCCAATTCCATCGAGACACGTTCCCATTCCTCGACAATATCGTCCAATTGTCGTTTCATTTTTTGATGTCGTTCGTAGAGTTGCATATCAGAAGCACCCTCAGGAGTTGCCATTTTTTCTTCCAGGATGGCAATCGCAGCTTCCGACTCTTCAATAGACGATTCACATTCAGCGACTTGACGTTCAAGCTTTTTAATTTTCTTATTAAGTTCCTTTTGAGCTTCGTAGGATAGTTTGTTCTCAGAAGGCTGAGTTGTTTCCAATTCCGTTTCTTTGGAAGATGTCGTAGGTGAAGAAGAAAGAGATGCCCCTTTTTGAAGTTCATTCAGGCTATCAATCTTTTTCTTCTGAAGAAATTCGTAGATACCTCCCAAATGTTCACGTACTACACCACCACCAAATTCATAAACCTTAGTTACAAGCCCATCCAAGAAATCACGGTCGTGGCTGACAACAATCACTGTTCCGTCAAAATCGCGAATGGCCTCTTTCAATACGTCTTTCGAACGCATATCAAGATGGTTGGTCGGTTCATCCAGAATCAGAAGATTTACAGGTTCAAGCAGCAATTTAATCATAGCCAAACGAGTACGTTCACCTCCGGAAAGCACTTTCACCTTTTTATCGGAAGCTTCACCGCCAAACATGAAGGCACCTAAGATATCACGTATTTTTAGACGGATGTCGCCTGTAGCAACATTATCAATCGTATCAAAGACATTCAGATTTTCATCCAACATTTGTGCTTGATTCTGCGCAAAGTAACCGATTTGTACATTATGACCAATTGTCAATTTACCATCAAAACCAATTTCATTCATAATGCACTTCACCAACGTAGATTTACCTTCACCATTCTTACCGACGAACGCTATTTTCTCTCCACGATTGATTCGAAGATTTACATTTTGGAAAACAACATGTTCTCCATAAGCTTTTCGAACATCTTCACATATTACAGGATAACTTCCACTACGGCTAGCAGGAGGAAATTTCAAACGCAATGAGGAGTTATCTTCTTCATCAACCTCAATACGATCTATCTTCTCCAACTGTTTGATACGGCTCTGCACTTGCACCGCTTTTGTAGCTTTATATCGAAAGCGTTCAATAAAAGCTTCCGTATCTCCGATCTGCTTTTGTTGGTTCTCATAAGCACGAAGTTGCTGTTCACGACGTTCCTTCCTCAACACAACAAACTCATCATATTTCACTTTGTAGTCATAAATCTGTCCACAGGTGATTTCAATGGTACGAGTAGTTACATTATTCAGAAAAGCGCGGTCATGGCTGACCAATACAACAGCATTGGCACGAGTTGCAAGAAAGTTCTCCAGCCATTGGATACTTTCGATATCAAGATGGTTAGTAGGCTCATCAAGCAGAAGTACATCGGGACGGCGCAAAAGTAGTTTTGCCAATTCTATACGCATTCTCCACCCACCGGAAAATTCAGAAGTCGGACGTTGGAAGTCTCCCCTACTGAATCCTAGTCCAAGCAGAGTCCGTTCTATCTCTGCCTGATAATTTGTGCCTCCCATCATCAGGAAACGGTCATTCTCATGAGTAAAACGGTCTATTAACCGATGATATTCTTCTGAGTCATAGTCAGTCCTCTCGGCTAATTCCTGATTCATCTGTTCCAGTTGTGCCTGAAGTTTAAATATATTCTCAAAAGCTTGTTCTGCTTCTCCCATTACCGTACGGTTATCAGAGAGAATCATAACTTGTGGCAAATACCCTATTGTTACTTCTTTTGGAACAGCTATCGTTCCATGTGCCGGCATTTGCAAACCTGCTAAAATTTTCAGCATAGTCGATTTACCTGCACCATTTTTACCGACTAACGCAATACGATCTTTTTTATTAATAACATAGCTAACGTCTTCGAATAACGGCGTTGCATTAAATTCTACTGATAATCCTTCTACTGAAATCACTTCTGTCTCTGATTAATAAGATTTTGGACTGCAAAGATAACGCATCCCTGCGGAAAAAGCACCTAATAGATGAAAAAGAAAGTTGTTGGTAAATAAAAAAAGGGTTTATTCATCGTCATATACCCTCTCTTTTACATTAACCTGTAACTTATAAAATCATTTTCAGTATCCAAAAGTTGTTGGAATCATAAAGTTACTACAATAATAACTTTCCTAAGAGTATTCTATACTTCATTTACATAATTGAATCTCCTTTTGACAAAAAACTAATTAAATGTTAGTAAATTATTGAATAAAACGACGCATGTGTTTGTATCTATCAAATATTATTTGTTTCTTTGCATTAAAAGAAGTATTTGGCGTATGCAAACACGCTAACTAATCATATAACCTCATTAAACAAATGTAAGTATGGAAGGCTGGGAAAGAGTAAAATACATTATGGAAACCGAAGGATACAACAAAAATTCCTTCAGTACCGCTATCGGCATGAGTAGTAATGTGACTATCACTCGTTTAGTCAATGAAAAAAGAAGTCCTTCAAGGGCTACTTGCCAAAAAATAATCGATAAGTTTCCGCAATACAGTTATGACTGGTTATTTTCCGGAACAGGAGATATGTATGCAAAGAAAGAGCCAGAGAGCACTAACTCTACTATTTCAACTGAAGAAGGAAATAAAAATCCCAATCTTTTTGTCTCTCCCAATGCCCATCGCCTGGATACAACAGGATTCATGAACGTGCCTTTAGTACATGTCCGCGCCCAGTGTGGATATTTAAACGGATACAACGATGAGGGGTATATGGAAAGCCTTCCCAATTTGCCGGTCATTGTAGACCGGACTTACCACGGTAAGTATATGCTTTTTGAAGCAGAAGGAGATAGCATGGATAACGGTACCAAAGAATCCATCTGCGATGGAGACATCGTATTAGCAAGAGAAATACAACGGGATTTATGGAGATACAGACTTCACATCAACGACTGGTATTTCATCATCGTCCACCGGACGGAAGGTATTGCCATCAAACAGATTATAGACCATGATGTGGAGCATGGTATCATCACTTGTCATTCACTCAATGATATGTTCAGAGATTACAAAATTTATCTTGACGAAGTAGAGGAACTATACAATCTGATTAAAATCGTAGATAGAAGTGCACGATTATAACAGTTTACTCCATCACTTTCGCATAGACTATTTGCTTCCCGCTGCCATAGCGCATCAGTACTCCGCGTTCAATAAAGGTATTCAACTCCTTAAGAGCGGATCTTTTGTCACACCCCGTTAGCTGACAATAGTCAGCACGGGTCAGACAGGGATTTTTCTTCAGATAAGTATTAACTATTTCCAAACACTCTTCCTCATTACGTTTGACCTTTTTTCCGGGACGAGTGAATGATTTTCCACGTTCGAGCCTCATCTGTCCACGCACTTGTTTTTTAAATTGGCTACTTACACGAAAATTAATATTCTTCAATTGAATGGACTGTGCCCGCACATCGCTCTTTTTCATCACAGGAGGTCCTTGCAAGGATACTGAGAAGTAACCCATATCTCCCATCTCTACAATCCACCCTTCAGCAAGTAAATCCCTCAACTCATTTTGAAAAGATTGCAGAGCACCCGACAACATACTACGACTCATTCCTGTAAACAAATGAACACGATCCAGAAATTCATCTTGATCGATAGTTCCCTTAAAAACGACCCGAGGATGAAGAGGTTGTTCCTCTCCTGTCTTTTGAATATCCGGCGTTTCATAAAGATCATAATGCATGCTCATACTTACTAACGTTTTTTATAGGTATCTCTAAATAATTACTTCCCTATCCGGAAGTAGTCAATTTACTAATTCTAATTCATTTAACTATATTATACTTTCCAGAACACTATAGTTGAACGATAAGAACACTATAGTTATTTTTCCGTTCAACTATAGTGATTCGAATTAGCATTAGTATACAAAGGTAATAAGATTAGGGAGAAAAAGAAATAAAAATAGCGTAGAAATGCTTAGTATTCGCACTATCTACGCTATATATCTAAATTAGCAAGAGTTCCATTAGCTTATCGGCTGGATTTTCAGCTAGTTACAAGCTATTAAAACAATTTAGCAGGATATTCTCCAGCATCTACCAATGCCTGGATTTTATCAACTACACTCTGACGGTCTTCCGGATAAGTTACACCAAACCATTTGCTAGTAGTATCCAATACTTCTACAGTTGCAGTTCCATCATTAATCAATTTATCCACCATTAATGGAATGAAGAATTCACTCTTCAAGTTCTCCATATTTTTCGGATCACTCAAGAAAGACTTGAAAAATTCTTCACTATATGGGAAATAATCAGGAGTAAAGCCCCAGAAATTCATACTTACCGGAGTCGTATCAGGAGTAGCAACCCACTCACCATTATCATCAATATACTTCACTTTACCGTCAATACGTTGAATCTTAGTACGTTCTACTACGGAAGTCAGCAAGTGGTTAGAATCTGTACTGCAAATTCCACGAGATACAGTACCGCTTTCACTCAATGTATTTCCCACACGAAAACCTACCATTGAATAAACATTCTTTGAACCCTCCGGAAGGGCTGAAAGGAATTTACCCATTACCTGGAAAGAATCGCGTCCGTAGAAGTCATCACAGTTAATCACAGCAAACGGCTCTTTAATCACATCAGCACCCATCATTACAGCATGATTTGTGCCCCAAGGCTTTGTGCGATCTGCCGGACAAGTAAAGCCTTCAGGAAGATCATTAATAGACTGGAACACCAGTTCACATGGAATATGGCCTTCGTATTTGGAAATAATTTTATCACGGAAGTCCTTTTCAAAATCTTTGCGGATCACAAATACAAGTTTGCCAAATCCGGCGTTGATGGCGTCATAAATAGAATAATCCATAATAGTCTCGCCATTAGGACCTAGCCCGTCCAATTGCTTCAAGCCACCATAACGGCTACCCATACCGGCTGCCAATAAGAATAAAGTTGGTTTCATAATTTGTGTAATATTAAAAAGTTAGTGATGTCATCGGCATCAGTTTCTGCTGCAAATGTACAAAAAATGTTCTTTCTTTTGTCTTGAAACAAAAGAAAGAACCAAAGAAAAATTCAAGACTTACTTTTTTCTCCTACTCACTCCCTTCACTATGCTAAAGGGCAGAAACTCGCTACGCTCAAACAGTCTGCCCTTTTTAACGCTTCGTTACGGTCCCTCGCTTAACGGAGAAAAAAGTAGGTCGGAGACCATGCGGCGTATAAGGCTATACAAATAAAAAAGGGGAAGGAGAAGAAGAGTATGCGAAAGGTAGGGGAGCACGAACTGATATAAATTGGGAATCTATGCAAAATAAAGAGATATACAAGATAAAAAGATATACAAAATGGAAAAGAAGATAAATGATATATTATACAGAATGTAAAAACATGCCAAAAGCATCTATACAACGAACATGCCGAAAGGTTCTCCGGCCTCGTTTTTCCGAGGTCAAGCGCAGGTTTTTCATCGGGCGTTAAGAAGGGCAGACTGTTTGAGCATAGCGAGTTTCTGCCCTTTAGCTCGAGGGAATACCGGAGTAACCGGAAAAACGCAGCCTTGAATTTTCTTTGGTTCTTTCTTTGTCTTGAAACAAAGAAAGAACATTAAAATGGGTAACCGATGGCAAAATGTATTCCCAGGTTCTTCATGAAAGCTCCTGTGACATTGTAATACCCCTTTCTATCAGTATCATAAGGAAGATGCAGAGGGATACCGAAATCGAGACGGAACACAAGAATATCCATATCATAACGAATGCCGACTCCTGTACCTAATGCAATTTGCTTAGGGAAAGTTTTCAGGCGAAGTTGAGAATCTGCACGATCTTCGTCTTTACGAAGTAACCATACATTTCCCGCATCCAGGAAAGTAGCTCCCCAAAGACTCCTAAAGATACGAAAACGATATTCGATATTAGCTTCGAAACGGAATGTACCTGTTTGATCCAAATAGGAGTATTGGCTTTCTGCCGGATGATATCCACCCGGTCCGATGCTACGTACCGTAAACGCACGAATACTATTGGCTCCTCCTACATAAAATTGCTCGCTATATGGAGCTACCAAGGAATTACCATAGGTAAAGATTGCCCCCAAAGCCAGACGACTGGCTATTTTATTATTTTTATCCATATTCCAAAGATGGCGTATCTCGGAATTCAGCTTCACAAACTGTGCAAAAGGAGCGCCCAACAAACTCTTACCATGTTCATCAAAAGGCTTGCCCAAGGCACGGTAAATTACAGAAGTCAGGTTTCCGGCAGAGGTGACGGTAGACTGCCACCAGATAGGATTCTTCACCCAACGCAACGGAGAATTGTCATAGGTATACGTATACTCCATTGCAGGGATAAACTGATTCTGTAAACTAACATACAATGCAGGATTAGCAGTAGCAATCTGACGAAATTCATCAGATTGATGTTGCAGAACATTAAATGTCAGTTTGAAAGGGGTAATACTATGTCGGCTCGTTCGTGACGGTTGGAAGTCATAAGTAGCATTTCCCCCGAACGATAACAGTTTATAATATCTGGCACGATTCAACTGATCAATATACAAACGAAAGGTAGTGGACGCCGGAAAGTCGAATTCACGTTTACCTAAATGTGGGAAAAGTACTCTTGGGAAAGTTAATGACGTAGAAACTCCTATCTCCCAGCTATTCATTAGAGAACTTTTCTCACCTCCTCCGGTCTGCCATTCATAAGAACCTTTTAGTTTTACATTCCAGCTTTCTCCTCCTCCGAATACATTGTTACGGGTAACACCAAAAGAAGCACCCGGCCCTGTCTGGTCATTGCTCTTGGTTACTACATTCAATTCAAGTTCCGCATCCAGAGGTTTGGCAAAGGTAGCTTGCATCGTTACATCCAATGTATCACAAGCAGCTGTTGTATCCCGAGGCGCATACTGTAAATCAAAATAACTAAATATCCCTAACTGACTTATTTTCTGTTGAATCTGCTCCTGACGATACTGACTGTAAAGACGGGTACTATTAGCGGCCCGCATTCGTTCATTTCGTACAAAAGCCTGATAGTTCAACCAACGATAAAGCATATTAGGACGCACACGCAATTTATCATAAAAATGTATATTCAGGTTTCCATAATGTAAACTGTCATTAGGCTCTTCTCCGTTCTTTCCGAACAGATAGACTGAACCATTTCCCACATAATAAGGACGTTGAGCAGCAGCCGGTAATCCGGGGATTGGAATCAACCGAAGACTAACGTTTCCTCCCGGAACAAGAGTGGTATCTGCCTGATAAGTCATATAATCGGGACGGAAATAAAAATAGCCGCGATTACGCAACAAACTACTGATGCGGGTACGTTCATCATCCAAGTCTACTACATTAAATTGCTCACCCGGTGTCAGATAGGATGCACGTCGCCCCTTCTCCATGATCTGCACAGTCTGAGGAGTGAAACGCTGATAATAAACCGTATCAATAAAATAAGGGTTCTTCATATCTACTGTATACAGAATATCTGCTTTCAGACTGTCTTTTTTATCGACTACAGTTTTATAAGATACCGTCCCATTGAAATACCCGTAATCATGAAGCAAATTAGTAGCTGCCTTCATACGCACTTCGGGATTGACGGCAGAGATAAATACGGGAGGATTAGCAGCAAAACGGTTAAACATCCATCGACCAAAGCCCTTTTTATACTTCACAAAATCGTTGTACATCCATACTTTAAAAGGAAATGGGAAAAAACCTAATATTTTGGTACTAGGAGCTTTATCAAGAGCAGCCGATACCTCGGTAATAGCCGCGTCACCTACGGGTGTTTTCGATTCGTTCAACACAACTGTCTTTTGCCCTGTATACAGTATTTCACCTTCCGGGAGATTTTTCGTCAGCGAACATCCCATCAGGAAACAAATGCCCATCAGGCTACAAATCCATATTGCAATATAGTTATGTTTCATTCTTACTTCTTTTTCTTAAAGATAAACAATTCACCCAGTTTGTCTAATTTCTTGCGTAGAATCAAACCGACTCCGGTTTCAGTTATTTCTCCTTCAAGTACACTTTCGTAATTCTTATCATAGAACAAACGGACATAACGGGTTCCCGTACGGTCAAGACGATACTCAAGAGAAATATTATCAATAAAAGACTCTGCATCATTGGTAGCACTTTCACCTGTAGACACTTTACCGCCAATAACAATTTGAAAACGATTATTGAAGAAACGTTGAGAATAACGGAAGCTATAATCCGTCCGCTTTCCTCCTGTATCCGTAGCATTGTGATCTTCAATACCTACAGACACACTTGCATTCTTCAAATTACCCATCAATGCATTAATCTGACTACTAAGTACCGAGTTTAAGGCAGATCCCATGTTCAAACTACCCAGTCCTCCTCCACCGCCACCAATTGGTCCAGTGCCGAGATATGTCTTGGCAACCATAATGTAGAGTGCCTGTTTACCCCGTTCTTCTGCTCCCATGGCAGTCAGTTCATTTTGTATCGTTGCATCTTCGGGAGCAGATACGTCGAAAGCAAAGGAAAGGTTATCCAACCGATTCTTGACAATAATAGATACGTCGAAATTTACCATTCGCGTTCCACCATTTTCGCCCTCGGACACAGAAGCCCGAATACGATCAGTTGCTTTAAAATTCAATAGTGGATCCATTAGATTTCCGGTCCATTCTACATAACTACCATTATCTATTGCAAATTCTTTAGCTGCAATCACAGGTAAAGCATATTTCATCAAACCACCAGTCAGTGTGTATCGCCCGGTCAGCGTCATATCACCTTGTGGCGTATATTTCAAAGAAAGGTCACCTCCACCTTCAAGTTCGATACGGTCATCACTGCTTGCATCCAGATCGACTTTCAGACGGACAGATGGATCGATATGTACCATCATGATCATATCCAAACCTCCTAAAGATACGGTTGGCACCTCCTGTTGAACTACTGTAGTGGTATCACTAAATGAAGTAAAGGTCACCAAACTTCCCAAGCGGTCCTGTACTGTCAATGGAGAATCTGTCAGTACATACGATACATCAGTACTACCCAATAAGTCTATATTTCCGCGCATATTCAAACCATCCAATGGACCTTTCACTGTTGCTTTGATATCTGCTAACACCTTTCCATAAACCAGACTTTCGCGAGTACGTTTTGCATTCAACAGTGTATAATTCTGTGCCAGCATATCTAAATTTGCCATCGGACGGCTCATATCACGAAAATCCACATAACCATTAATGGTAAACGGATTCTTTCCAGTAGTATAAATGGCAAACTTATCAAATACCAAACGATTATTCTTCAACTCTACAGGACGATTATCAAACAAGAAATTAACACCATATTGACGGGAAAGAACAGTCACACTGTCCAATATCAGCTCTCCATTTATCAAAGGCTGTTGTGTACTTCCTGTTATATGTATGTCCCCATCCATATCTCCTGCCAGTGTTGCCATCTGATCCGGGATAAAGACGTTTGCAACACGTAACGGGAAATGCTCTAATGTAGTATTTATTTCAAGACTGTCTTTACCGGTGCGGGTAGGTATTAATTTCCCATCTGCCACCATTACTTCTACTTGTTCATGAGTCAGATAAGCATTTATGTACTGTTTACCCTTTTCACCTGGTAACCAAGTCGCACCCAAAGTTATATCACCGATCCGTTGCCGCTCATAAGTAAGTTCATCAATAGCGACCTCGGCAGAAAGCTCTAGATCCTTCTCCGTTTGTATATAATGGGCTTCGGCGGTGAACAATCCGGTGATTTCCGGGAAATATGGTAATACACTACTAATCTCTTCCAAACGTATCTTTCGAGCCTCGATATCGAGATTCTGTAAGGATACGGTATCTCCCTGTACAGAATGAACCCGAAACCCCATTCCTTCATTATCCAGCATATCTACATTAGCATATACACGCATGTTTTTATGTAAATAAATCCAGTTATGGTTTTCATTAAAATGGAACTTACGGAATGCTATAACGGGCTCTTGGGGAATTAATGTAAAGGCAATACCATCTCCTTTGCCATTTCCACCGCCTAAAGGACGGGCATTAACTCCTAATAAAACGCCGGTTTCTCCTTGCACATTTTTATACTCAACCATTAATTCGGCATCTTTATCATGTATCTCTCCCATCAATAAAGAAGAGAAAGAGAATTGCGGATTTTTTGGCCCGTTAATAACACCTCCATGAAACTTCATCATGGTTGTGTCTTGTGCTACGGTAAAAAAGATAGTATCCAATTGCAAAGTATCGACTTTCAAAGCATGAACAGCAGCCTTGCCGTTAATTCCCCAATCAGGTGCCGAACCGAATTTCAAAGAAGCGTCATGATATGAAATATTTCGTGTTGCCAGGAAATATGCCAATGGATTCTCCTGCCCGGCAGAAAAAGAAAATATAGCCGATGGCAAAGCTTCGCGCAACTCTGCATGATTCAACGACTTCTCATCAATCTGTTTCATTAGTATATCGACAAAATGAGTAGATTGACGAATCAGCGGATAAACTCCGGCGCGTGCACTTAAATTAAGTTTCATATCACCTGCTATCAGATGAGTATACACCCGATCTTTACGAGCTTCCGCGGTAAAATTAAATGCGAGCGGACGTTTCAGCGGTTTCGGAGCAATTCCTAACTCATGCAAATCTAATTGAGTAACGTCCATTGTTACTTTTCCATCGGGATATTTATGCGCCAAATGATATTCAGCATCAGCCGTCATCTTCAACAAAGTGTTGTCACTTATCAGATGGGCAGTAGCTAAAGCACTTTTAATGTCTCCTGTCAAACGAATGTCGGAAATATGATATTGAGCATACCGAAAATGATCGACAGTAAGATCTAAATTTGCTCGAGAACGATAAGACATGATATCCAATCCTCGTCCACTTGCTTTTGCGGAAAATGAAAGTTCATACAAAGAATCCTTTGGCAAAAAATGATGCAATTGTAAATCCGTTACTTTCAGATCTGCCGTATATACTTCGCTTAATGTATTCAAAGCCGCATTCGCATCGATCGTACCTCCTTTATTCTTCAACTTTAATTTGGCCTTGTATTGTGGTCCTTTTATTTCTACTTTAGTCGATAAATTCATGCTATCGGGAATCACTAACGTACCGTTGGGAGCAGTACCCGTCAAAGCAGTCAGAAAGTTCAGATTACCTGTCCTCATTTCCAAACCTATTGTTCCTGAACGAGTCAGACTATCCGCCAAATTTTCCATGAATCCTCCACCTTTAGCAGAAAAAGCTCCAGGTAGATCAACCGTAAAACCGGAAATTTGCATTTGCTTCAAATTTCCTTCCGTACCTGCACGAATAACGAGAGGGCGGAAAGGATAAGCTTTTTTAAAGCTATCTGGCAATCCTCCTGCAAACAACAGCACATCTTCTTTACCGATAAAAGCATTGAAACGGGCAGTTAATCGTCCGGTAGTTGGAATATTGATAAGTTCCCAATAAGTTTGTGCCGTCAAATTCATCTCTGAATGAGGTGTCTTTAAAATCAGATTGGGAACACGAATAATAGAATCATTAGAAAATAAATGCCCGGTTAGTGAAGTAATACTTAAACCTGAGCGTTCATTCATCGTAACTTCACGAATGATTGCATTCATGTCTCGCCCCTGATAAAGCAAAGAATCCAATCCAATCTGAATATCACGAACTGCAATGTGAGAAGCATCGAAACCTTTCGCCGGCTCAGCATTTCCTGTATCATAACTGGCGGAAGCACCCGATAGAAGAAACTGTTTCAAATCATAAGACTGATTCTTCAAGTCTGCATGACCTTCATTGATCGTAGCTTCTCCAATATGAGCAGCCATCTTCATCGAGTCAGTAGGAAGTTCCATACTGAACGATATATTATTTAATTTCAGTTGATGAAGGTCTATTTTCCAATTTACCGGTGATGTGGCAGTAGTATCTTTAGGCGTCGTTATAGTATCATTCATTACCAATTGCACATGGGTGTCAGAAAGCTCTGCCCGGTTGACAACAGCTATTTGATTAGGCAGATCAACCCCATGACTTTCCAATAGAAATTGTCCTAAAACGCCTTGAATTTTCATACCTTTAATTAAATTAGCAGAATTAACCACTACATTCTTCAAGGTTATATCGTCCACTTCTACTTTTCCTTTAAAAAGAGGCATTGCCTGTACATGTACATTCAGGCTTTCCAATGACAATAAGGTATCCGGTTGCTGAATAACTTCTACCCCGCGCACTAATAAATTAAGTGGAAAACGTAAATCAATCCGCTGAATTTGAATATCCATTCCGGTTGCTTTTGAAGCATATGCTGTAACCTCCCGACGTAAAAGATTCTGTACGGGAGGAATATAGAGCAATACCATCAGTATCGCAAAGAGTAATACGGGAGTAAGCAGTATCCAGCTCACCCATCTTATCCATTTTCGTTTCATGCAGGATGTGTCAGTGTATAAAGATGATACAAAGTAAACAATTAAATTTGAAAAAAGGTTTGGCGACAAGGCAAAACTTTTTTATCAACTAGAATCACGTTTCCTGTAGTTTTGCGCCGAATGGATTACTGTCTGAATTAAGTTCAACACTTCTTCTGTCGTTATCTGTATTTCTTGAGTAAACTCTTCACTACGACGTCCTTCTAACCAGCTCAACTTTGGAACTATTTCAACAGCACCAATTAAAGTAAAAAGAGGAAGGAGTTTATGAGCCATAGCTGCTATTCCATCTACTTGTTTATTATCCAAAGAGCGTTGCATCCGGGCTGTATTCTTTATCGTTTCTTCAATGAAACTCTTTATAATATTTTGGGCTGCTTCCGGATCATCTTCGGAAAAGGCAGTCAAGGCTGAAAAATTCAACGAAGATGTTTCAGACGAATTACAAGAGGTCGCTTTTAGGGATTGAGTTTTTACTTCATCAGTTAGAAGTTTCTCTTTATCCAATGCTACCTGTCCACCATATACTACAGAAAGCAATTCTTTGATAGTAAAAGGTTTGTGTAAACAACCGGCAAATCCATGTTCTTGCAAAGCCTCCTCATCCATTTCGCTTCGTGCAGTAACAGCTATAATCGGAATCGTTCGTGCTTGAGGAATATTGGATGCACGCAATAATTTCACCAAGTCAAATCCATTAATAGCGGGCATTTGTATATCGGTTAATAATACATCAAATTCAGAAGAGCGAAGCTGTTCTATCAGTTCTTCTAATTGCTCACAACAAACCGTTTCAATCTGCGACTGTGCCAACATGGCAGCAGTCAGACTTAATTGTATTTTATCATCATCGATAAGAAGAATCCGCAAAGCCTTTTCAGGATTAGCAGTCTCGAGATTTACAGATTTCTCTTCTACTACCTCCGAAGATTTATTTTCCATCACTGATCTGCCCACAGGATAGAGTGGCAAGATTACTGTGAAACAGCTTCCTTCCCCCAATGTACTCTTTACATCAATCTCACCTTCAAGAAGAGTAACCAGTTTTTTCACGATAGACAGACCAAGTCCAAAACCTTCTTCTCCCTGTGCACCGGGAAGTCGCGTGAACTCCTGAAATATTCGTTCACGATCTCCGAGAGCCATTCCTTTTCCTGTATCTGTAATAGCAATTGTCAATCTGGATGAACAATAGAAAACATCCAGTGTGATTCCTCCTTTTTGAGTAAATTTCACTGCATTCGACAAAAGATTATTCACGATCTGACGCATACGTAAAGGATCACTGATATATCTATCCGATAATTCAGGAGCTATATTACATTTCAAAGCCAACCCCTTTGCAGCTGTTAACGGTTCAAAACTAACACGTACTTCTTCAAACATTTGGGCCGGATTGAAAACAATACGATTGACTTCCGCTTTGTTCAAATCAAGTCGATGAAAGTCCAGCAGATCGCTAACTAACTTCAACAAATGCTCTGATGAACTTTTCATGTTTTCCAAATAGAAACGTTGCCTTTCATCTTCGGTTAAATGGGAAAGTAATTCAGTATAGCCCATAATGGAACCTAATGGCGCTTTGAAGTCGTGAGTTATGGCAAGCATTAGCTTTTCACGCGCGACAAGCAGGTCTTCCGCTCGTTTATTAGCTTCCTCCAGTTGTTGTCGATAACGATTACTGCGAGTGATATCCCGACCGATCAGCACCAGAAAAAAGCCGGACAGTAACACTGCACCAATGGCAATTCCCGCAATGATACGTGCTGAACGCATTCTCACAGCTTGCTGTAATTCTGCATCCTGTTGGGCACGAATAGACATTTCCTCCTCATAACCTTTGATAAGGCTGTCCATTCTTGCCGTCAGTTGATTATTCACCCGTTGATATTTCGTACTGGTACGCCGAATACTCTTTTTCTGTTGCAAACGTTTCTCTTCATTCGCCATACGAATTTTCTGTTGAAGGGAATCGGTTGTTGAAGCAGCCGGTTCCAAGATTGTATCTGTTGCAACTTCCAAAGAAGTATTCACTAATACGGCACTATCTTGTTTAGAAGGTACAAATGCTTCGGCCAAACGCTTAAAAAAACCTTTCTTCTTCGGAGTGGTCAATAAAGAGTCACGTTTTGTAATCACCCGGTGCTGCACACGCTGTACGGTTATCACCGAATCCTGCTGTTCCGAAATAATTTCTTCAATTTCTGAAGTAGACAGCAAATTGTCATTTGCCTCACTCAATACCCGTAACATTTGAAGCGTATTCTGGTCCTTCTCATGAAGAAGCGACATCAAACTATCTGTCCGCAGATTTTGCTGGTTATCGGCAGCCGACAACTTTTCCATCTCATGATGTACAAATATCAATGAGAAAAGAAGAATCGCCAACAATAGAGTATATCCAATGGTGATTTTCAGTTTAGTAAAACGAAAAGAAGACATAGATTATAAATAGGATGAATTTGCTGCCAGAGTTCTCGTCTTCTGACGAAAACGTAACCACAACATAAGCCCTGCACTAGTCAGCCCAAAAGGAAACGCCATCCAGACACCTACAATTCCCCAGTCCATAATAAAGCCACAAAATAGCCGACAGGAAGAGAAATCAGAAAGTAAGCGACAAAGGCGATGAACATCATCGGTTTCACATCAGAAATCCCCCGCAAAGCATTGGCAAATGATATTTGCAAACCGTCACCGAATTGGTATACCAGGAATGGAATAATCAGAGATGTCACCATAGCTGCAACTTCCGGACTATCTGTAAACCAACTACCCAAGTGATTACGGCATAAAAAGACTATTAACGAAAGTACAAGCCCTAAAACCATCATCACATGGAAACCGGCATAGGCTGAACGACGTACATTAAGAATATCATTTTGCCCTTTGAAGTTACTAACACGAACAGCCACAGCAGCCCCCATTCCATAGTACATCATGAAAGTAAACTGGGAAATTGCTAACATAACCTGATGAGAGGCTAAAGCTATAGTGCCCAACCAACCGATCATTATCGCACTCAAACTGAAAGAGGCTGTCTCCATTCCCATTTGCAAGGCAATGGGCCAACCTAAACCATTCAGACGACCAAATATCGCACGCGACCATCCCAAACGGTAAAAACCTATTTTATAACGAAGAAAACGGTGACTTCGTAAAAAGACTAAAACAAAAATAACGACCATCATAATGCGGGAAAACAAAGTACTAATACCTGCCCCCAATAATCCCAACTCAGAGAAACCAAGTTTGCCATAAATCAGAATATAATTCCCGATGATATTCAATACATTTCCACCCAACAATATCCACATGGCCGTTTGTGTATCAGTTATACCATCGGTAAATTGCTTGAATCCATTGAAAAGCATAACAAAAATCAATGAAGCAAGCAAAACAAGATAATAAGGTCTTATTAAGGGAATCAGTTCTTCCGGCTGTCCTAGATTCTCCAGATTGAGATAAAGGACACACATACATATTGTAAGCAAAACAGCTATCAATAAATTAGCCAATAAACTACAACGTAATGCTTGACCGGCAGGAGCAAACTGATGGGTACCATACAACCCTCCTACAATAGGTGTTAATCCGTACGAAAATCCTGTGCTAAAAATAATAACCAGATTGAACACATTATTAACAAAAGAAGCTGCTCCCAGTTCTATCGTACTATGATGTCCGATCATTAAAGTATCGGCAAAACCTAATACTATAACCCCAATTTGCCCGATCACAATCGGCAAACCCAGATAGATTAATGCTTTATAGTGTTCTTTGTATATCTTATAGAACATTGTTTTTAAACGCCTTGTTTTTTATAATACAATATAACCCCATTCTCTTTTCGAAAAGCTGACCGGGCTACATCCTGCAACTGCTTTGCAGTTACTCTACGATAACAATCCACCTCAGATTCCAAATCTTCCGCCTGTCCAAGCAGTTCGAACCAGGCTAGATTAGTCGCTACATTCAAATAATTGATATTTCCGAATATCTGGGTCGATTCAAACTTATTTTTTACTTTTTCCAATTCCTGTGCATCCACAGTTTCCTGCTGTAAAAGTTCTAATTCTTCCCGTACAGCAGCTTCAGCTTGTTCCAAAGACACACCGGCTGACGGTTTTCCACAAATATGGAACAAACCTGCATCTACACTACCGGCAATATATGCATCAATACTAGAGAATAGTTGTTTCTTTTGTACAAGACGCTGATTGAGTCGGCTAGAACGTCCATTACTTAATATATCTGATAAAATATCGAATGCGTAATAATCAGGAGAATGATGATCACACATGTGATACGCCATAAATAGAGAATCAAGCGGCACATTGCGTTCCACCGTCAATCGGCGTTCTTCTGTTTGTACCAATTCCTGTGGTAGATTTCTTACCGGTACTTCCCTACGAGGAATAGGTCCAAACCACCTTTCTGTGAACGTCACCGCCTCTTCAAAAGAAATATTTCCTGTAACGGCCAGTATTGCATTATTCGGAGCATAAAAACGGAAAAAGAAATCTTTTACTTCTTCCAAAGTCGCATTAGCAATATGCGATAAATCTTTTCCGATGGTCGGCCATTGATAAGGATGTGTCCGATAAGCCAAGGGACGCAAAAGATGTCCCACATCTCCATAAGGTTGATTCAAACAACGTTGCTTGAACTCTTCCATTACCACCCCCCGCTGTACTTCCAGACTCCGTTCACTGAAATCGAGACTCAGCATACGATCGGATTCCAGCCAAAAACCGGTTTCCACATTTTGCCGGGGTACAGTGAGATAGTAATTGGTAATGTCATTGTTTGTCCAGGCATTATTCTCACCACCCGCCAATTGAAGCGGCATATCATAATCGGGGATATTCATCGAGCCACCAAACATCAGATGTTCAAACAGATGGGCAAAGCCGGTATGTTCGGGATGTTCGTCGCGAGATCCCACATTATATAATATATTAAGGGCCACCATCTGCGTACTTTCGTCCTGCGAGTGTACCAGACGTAACCCATTGTCAAGAATATGCCTGTTTATTTTCATTTATTCTACTTCTACTTTTACAATCTTCACATCTTCTTCAGGACGGTCACTACGATCCGTTTTCACCTGCTGAATCTTGTCTACGATATCCATTCCTTCTACTACTTCGCCAAACACAGTATATTCACCATCCAAGTGCGGAGTTCCTCCTACTGTAGTATAGGCTTCTACCTGCTCGGGAGTAAAACGGAATTCTGGTTGTTTGGCAGCCTCTTCCTCTGCTTGGGCAATCAATTTGTCCTGTAACTCAAGAAGACCTTTTTCATCATTGTCTTTCCGCATCTTATAGATATCTTTCATGTGTTTCTGAGCCAGGTTATTAAAAATAAGAGTGACCTTATTTTCATTCATCCCCCGTTCCATATTTATCAGGGCAGAGTCGTTGTAAACTTTACCTGTTACTATATAAAACTGACAACCGGATGACTCTTTCTTCGGATTCACATTATCTCCTTGACGGGCAGCAGATAAAGCACCTCTCTTATGAAAATATTTCGGATACACAAATTCTGCCGGGATGGTATAACCGACATCACCAGTACCCAACATTTTTCCTTTCGGAGCATTTTTTGATTCCGGATCACCGGCCTGTATCATAAACTCCTTAATCACACGATGGAATAATGTTCCGTCATACACTCCTTCTTTTGCCAACTTGATAAAGTTATCCCGATGTTTCGGTGTCTCATTATACAACTTAACTTTGATATCGCCCAAAGTTGTTTCAATCTTTACGAATGTTTCCTTATCCATATTATCTCCTTTTTTGTTACCTGTTTTACAAGCCATGAGCCCGAAAAACGATATGGTTAATAGTATCAATACAATCTTTTTCATAACACTTTTATTTAATTTAAGTTTGCAAATATACGACTTTCACTTAAATCCTCTTACCTTTGTACCTTAATAAAAGAGGAAAAACCTGATATGATGAAATCTATATTAATCGTCGAAGATGATATCACTTTTGGGATGATGCTGAAAACCTGGTTAGGCAAAAAAGGATTTGAAGTATCTTCGGTAAGCAATATTGCCCGTGCGCGCAAGCATATCGAAAGCCAGGAAACAGACCTGATTTTATCAGATTTACGTCTACCTGACCAAGATGGTATCGATCTCTTGAAATGGATGAACGGGCAGGATAAAAATATTCCTCTTATCATTATGACAGGCTATGCAGACATCCAATCAGCTGTACAAGCAATGAAATTGGGGGCACGAGATTATGTCGCAAAACCAGTAAATCCGGAAGAGCTACTGAAGAAAATATCGGAAGCATTGCAAGAAGAACAAACTCCTGCCACTCCCATTGCTAGTAAATCTTCGCCTAAAAAAGTTGCTGCTAAAGAAGCTACAGAATCGCACCGGACATACCTGGAAGGAGAAAGTGAAGCTGCCAAACAGCTATATAATTATGTTGGTTTAGTAGCTCCCACTAATATGTCTGTACTTATCAACGGTTCGAGTGGAACCGGAAAAGAATATGTAGCTCACCGCATCCACCAACTTAGCAAACGAAATGATAAACCATTTATCGCAGTAGATTGTGGTTCTATTCCTAAAGAACTGGCAGCTTCCGAATTCTTTGGTCATGTGAAGGGTTCTTTTACCGGAGCTTTGAATGATAAAGCCGGTGCTTTTGTCGCTGCAAATGGAGGTACGATCTTTTTGGATGAAATAGGAAATCTCAGTTATGAGGTACAAATACAACTTCTCCGGGCTTTACAGGAACGAAAAATACGTCCTGTCGGTTCAACTCAGGAAATAACGGTAGATATTCGCCTTGTATCCGCAACCAACGAGAATCTGGAACAAGCTATCGAGAAAGGTACCTTTAGAGAAGACCTTTATCACCGAATCAATGAGTTTACCTTACGAATGCCGGATCTGAAAGATCGTAATGAAGATATCTTACTGTTTGCCAACTTTTTCCTTGATCAAGCTAACAAAGAATTGGATAAACATTTAATTGGTTTTGATTCCAGAGCATCCAGATTGCTAATGGATTACCATTGGCCTGGTAACCTGCGCCAAATGAAGAACATTGTAAAACGTGCTACTTTATTAGCTCAGGGCAGTTTTATCACCCCTGCCGAACTGGGAACAGAACTATTAGAGACTACTGTGGCTAATACCACAAGTATGGCTTTAAGAAATGAAGAATCTGAAAAAGAACATATATTGGAAGCATTACGACAAACAGGAAACAACAAGAGTAAGGCTGCCCAATTACTAAACATAGATCGAAAAACATTATATAATAAATTAAAGCTTTACAATATCGACCCATAGCAAAAGATATTTCTCATAACCTTAAAAATCCCCCCAATGAACAAAAAAACACTATTTCCTCTTGCATTTATACCATTACTATCCACTAATTTGCAAGCACAAAAAGATTTGCAAATAGAACGTACGAATAAACGCCCCAATATTATCCTTTTCATGGTAGATGATATGGGTTGGCAAGATACATCACTTCCTTTCTGGACTGAAAAGACTAATTATAATAAATTATACGAGACACCTAATATGGAACGTCTTGCCCAACAAGGAATGATGTTCACACAAGCATATGCGAGCAGTATTAGTTCTCCTTCAAGGTGTAGTCTTATCACCGGAACGAATGCCGCACGTCACCGGGTTACTAATTGGACACTTCAAAAAGACCGAATGACAGACCGCAAAGACAGCCTATTGGAAGTACCTGATTGGAATAATAATGGTGTCAGCCAAGTACCCGGCACTAATAACACCTTTGTCGGGACCTCTTTTGTGCAATTACTAAAAAACAACGGTTACCATACAATTCATTGCGGTAAAGCACATTTCGGTGCTATTGACACTCCGGGAGAAGATCCGCATCATTGGGGATTTGAGGTGAATATTTCCGGCCACGCAGCAGGAGGACTCGCCAGCTATCTCGGAGAGGAAAATTACGGTCATACCAAAGACGGAAAACCTGTCTCACTCATGTCGGTTCCCGGGCTCGAAAAATATTGGGGAACAGATACCTTTGTTACCGAAGCACTGACTCTGGAAGCCATTAAAGCCTTAGACAAAGCAAAGAAATACCATCAACCGTTTTATCTTTATATGTCACATTATGCCATCCATGTCCCACTGGATAAAGATATGCGTTTCTATGAAAAATATAAGAAAAAAGGAATGACCGACCATGAAGCAGCTTATGCCACCTTAATTGAAGGAATGGATAAAAGTCTGGGAGACTTAATGGATTGGCTGATAGAGAATGGGGAAGCGGATAATACTATTATCATTTTTATGAGTGACAATGGTGGTCTTGCCTCTGAATCTGCCTGGCGTGACGGTAAATTACATACCCAGAATTATCCTTTAAACAGTGGTAAAGGCTCGACTTATGAGGGAGGCATTCGTGAGCCAATGATTGTCAGCTGGCCCGGTGTAGTAGCTCCTAGCAGCCGATGTAATGATTATCTTTTAATAGAAGATTTTTATCCAACAATACTTGAAATGGCCGGTATAAAAAAATATCAAACTGTACAACCTATAGACGGAATCAGTTTCATCCCTTTATTAAAACAAACGGGTAATCCTTCTAAAGGACGCAGCCTTTTCTGGAATATGCCTAATAACTGGGGAAATGACGGACCAGGAATCAACTTTAATTGTGCAGTTCGCAACGGGGACTGGAAACTGATTTATTATTACGCTACCGGGAAAAAGGAACTATTCAATATCCCTAATGACATAAGCGAGAATAATGACCTCAGCTCTCTGCATCCGGATATTGTAAAACGTCTCTCCAAAGAATTAGGGAGTTATCTGAGAAAAGTTGGCGGACAACGTCCTACCTTCAAAGCTACAGGTAAACCTTGCCCTTGGCCGGATGACATAAATTAGCTTTATCAAAATACATATATGTAGACAGGGAGTGTGGAATAATTCCACACTCCCTGTCTACATTTTCCACACATTCCTCAGACCTTTTCACAACTAGTCACTTCTTCATCTTATTCATATTACTATATATCAACCCATTACCCTCTCTCTCTTCTTTTTGGCACGTACTTTGAAACATATTTGAACGTAAGCGTAAAACGAAACAACCGATTCCTTAACACTTATAGAAGAGAATTGAAAACATATGTCTAATAATCTTTAAAGCAAACGATTATGAAGAAATTAGTATTAGTAGTAGCGATGTTTATGTTTGTTTGTGGTGGTTCATTCCTTGTGAAGGCTCAGAGTAACTCTGAAAAAGCTGTGACAGCCCCGACAGAAGTGAAAGCAATTGTTGTTGTTAATGACACAGTAGTCACAGACACTGTTGCCAAAGACAGCACAACAGCTGAGCCTGTCAAGGAATAACCTCACCCAAAACTCACAGGAACAAAGTTTGCCGAAGAATAGTAAGCACACTACAAAAAAACCATCCCTACTTCAGTCTATTCCGGGGATGGCTTTTTTTATTCAAGAATTATCGATTCTCTCTTTCCAATACAGCCAACCGAGCATACAATTCAACCAATGCTCCTTGCATCAATATTTCCCAGCTAGTCTTTGAAGTCCCTCCCCGCAAATCGTCATCATTTAAAAGATTATTACTTTGATGACAACTACTACTCCAAGCATGAAGCAATGATTTCTCTATATCATCAATATATTTACGATCATTATCAATAGAATAAAGTTCGAAGAATCCACGACACATAATTGTATTGAACCAAGCATGTCCAGGAGAAAGAATATTAAAAGTAAGATTTAACTCTTTCGAACGATAAGGCATAAACCACTTTTTATGACAACTTTTAGCTATGGCATAAGCTTCATCCAGATATTTCTGCTCACCGGTAATCTTATACAATAGACAAGCTGCCTGCAAAGGTTGTCCAGAATTATAGGAATATTTATTCTTCTCAATATCACCGGGTAAATTTGGATTTTCCGTATTCGGACGTACATTATCGAAGAAGAGATGATCAGACTTATCCTGCAAGATATTAATCATATAATCATAATATTTGATAGCCCAATCTAAATATTCCTGCTCATGAGTTGCCAGATACATCTTGCATCCTAATACTGCTGCCGGTCCGGTGGAACAGGAATGTTTACTTGTGCTAGGTTCGTTTAATTCTTTCCAATGAATACCTCCCCCGCAAGTCTCGTCCCACCCATGGTCTTTCAGATAGTTCCATACCACTTTAGCCTGAGTCAGGTATCGCATTTCATTGGTTTCTGTGTACCAATCAATCATATCGAGACCAATCCAAACATTATCATCATAGAAACGGTCATTTCCGGTATCCGGATAAACAGAATAAGCCAGAATATTATGATCCATCTGACAGAAATATTGTATTCCCGTAAACATCTTTTCGTCCATTGACTTATACTCATTCTCAATCTCACTTCCCTTGGTAGCTCCACGCATAGCAACGAATGCAGAAAGACCTGCACCTTGCCCCCACACCAAAGCATCACCCTCCCAATAAGCACCACCATTGTAAGGGTAATCACCTCTCCAGCAACTTCTTGGACTTTTACCAAAATACAATGCAATGACGGAAGTCATATAAGAATGTGCACGATCTAACATAGCAGGTAATTTTAATTCCGGTTCCTCCTCCTTTTCATGGTAAGGAGCTACTGTACGGCTTTTAGCTGCCGAACGTTTACCCGCTTTATTAATAGCTACTACAGCAACTTCATAAGTAGCAAAATAGGGTACTTTCAATAAGTACTCATTCTTTTTCTCACTCTGTGCCGGCAATAAAACATGTCCCGGAGTAAAAGCATGAGCCGAAACATCCATGGTTATTTCTTTATAAGAAATCTCTACCAAATCCAAATCGTGATTAGTAGGATTCACCCATTTCACAAGAAGTTCATTCTCATTGCTGGTAGGCTCTACGGTAAATGAACCTACCGGAGATATACTACCATTCACCGGATCACTTATCTCAACATCTTCCTTTTTATCATCACTACAAGACGGGAAAACAAATAAGACGAAAAGGCTTAAAATAAATAGTTTATATATTGTTTTCATACTTCTTTAATTTAAAGTTTACTTAAAAGGCACTACTACAGGAACTTCTTCGAACTTATCCATGGGGAATTCTATATTATTAAAACTATCATATTTACATACATGCATCAATAACTCATGATCGGAGTTAGTTCCATCTTCAATAAAAGCAACGGGTGCACCGGCCGAAAAATCCCAACGTCCTAACAGCCCCTCCGGATTTTCTTCCACAAAATTCCAAGCATTAGCTTTAAGCTGATCTTCCGTACGACAAACCGACCAAATTCGTGCTTCAAGCATAGCACCACCAAAGAACCGTACATTATCAAAAGCCTTTCCTATGGAGATTTTACCATCATCGCCACCTGCACAAAGGTCTATTTCAGAGAAATTTATACTATTCTCTTTTATTTCACCCCAATCCACTTTGTTGCCATTAATATAAAGTTTGTACTTGTTTTGTGGATCATTCTGTTCCACATCACAATCTACTACTAATGCGAGGTGCATCCATTCTCCAAGTTTAATTACATCATGTCTAGTCCTCAACTTCAACTTGTCTCCCGTTCCAACCAAATCAATCACTCTCCATTGGTTCCCTCCTTCTACTCCTTGATCACCATCATCACCACCACGAAGAATAAAATACCCTTCCTTCCCCATGAGTGTCTGTAACCAATAAGTATTATCAATGCGGCAGATTAATTCCCAAGTCATCTTTTTTAATTTGAAGTTATTGTTTTTTGCTTTCAATGCATCTGCTCCAGCACCAGACATCTCAGCAAAGTGAGTCCAGACGGCATAATCTCTACCTAAGTTCATGGCATAGCGTTTATCCGGCGCAATCTTTACACGGATAGATTGTGATACCTGTTTTTTAGCATCAGTCAAAGTGAATGACGTTTCTCCAGCCTTTTTTCCGTATACTGTAACCGTATTACCATAAATTTCCAAACGGATAATTTTTGTATCTCCTGCGTCCAGAATCTTATACTCCCCATTACCACTTGTAATTTTCATCTGTTGGCTTCCTTGATTCGCCTTAATTAATATAACATCTCCATCTGTGTCTGTCAGAATCGGTTTCGGAGCAATTACCTCTAAAGTAACCAAAGCCTCTTTACCCTTTCTATCAATAATCTTAATCTCCGCACTGCCTTGTCCGATACCTTTTACAATAAACTTTTCAGTATCTTCAAGCTGATCTTTACCCCAAATTTCAACACATTGATTCTCATCCTCTACTTCTAATGAATATCCTCCGTTTCCTGTACATATTTCGACCATAGCTTCATCTTCGCCTTCTACATCCGAATAGAGTGTATACGAGGTCTCTTTGAGTTTTAAATCAAACTCTGCAGCTGTATTTACTTGGATCTTAACACGCTGATAGTACTTATCTTTTAGATATACTACACCCTGAGCATTATTTTCTCCAGGCACAGCTGTCAGTTTTATCTTATTACCGTCGATTTCAGCTGTAACGACTTCTTCATTCGCAGAAGTCACAGTATATTCTCCATTGCCAGACACAATATTAACTAGTCGGGTCTCGCCCTGCACAATATTCATTTCATTGGCATCGACTTTCAGCTCAACCATATCAGCAGGTGTTCCATTGTTTTGGTTATCGTCATCATCGCTACATGCACAAAGACAAAGCAGTGAGACGAAAATAAAATACTTTGTAAATTTCATAATACATTAAATTTAATTCGAACGAAATAAAAAGATAACAACTCTATTGATTAAAGAAATGCAGACAAAGGATTGTAGTATTGATTCATCGTTTTAAGATAAAATTTAAACATGTTTTTCATTCTATTAATTCATCGATAAAATTAAGATATTAGTCTACCTTTCAGTACAAAGGGAACATATTTTAGAACAATAGGCACGTATATTTACTATTTTGGCACAATTACATTATATTGTTACGGCTATGAAATGCAAAATAATGAAAGATTAAACAATGAATGCCTACTATTTACAGATAAATAATCATTCAAAAGAACATCAATTACGTTCTACTTCCCCCAAATGTTTTTCCCGGAATTCTCTTGGAGTACATTCATATTTATCACGAAATAATTTAAAAAAGGTTACCTTGTTTGAGAAACCCGATTCAAATACAACTTCATCAATCGTCTTTTTAGTCGTCAGTAATAAGTCTTTTGCTATATGCAAACGACATTCCCTGATTAGGTTCGTCGGACTATCTTCACCTATTTCTTCCATCTTACGATATAGGCTACGAGAGCTAATAGCTAACTTATCTGCAATAAAACGTGACGAAAGTTCTTTGTTCGTAATATTATCATTTATAATCTTTAGTACAGATTGAAGGAACTTCTTAGAATCCTTATGAGTTAATTTTCCATCGGACTTTTCAAAAGAACTGATTGGAGAACTAAAATAATTCTTCAATACCTCTTTACGTTCCATCACTTGCCCTACAGAGATACGTAAATATTCTGCATTAAAAGGTTTCGTGATATACATTTCTGCTCCGGCAGAAAGAGCTTCCATCTGTTGTTCCATTTCATGTCGTCCGGAGACTACAATAATAGGTATATGCGAAGTTTCTTTCGTTGATTTTATTCTTTTAATAAGTTCAACTCCACTGACTTCCTGCATCATAATATCACAAATTATCACATTCGGATATACTTCATTCATAACTTGGTCTAATTGTGAAGCATCTTGCAGAGTCAATACATTAAAATCACTAGAAAAGATTTCACCAATAAACCATAGCATTTCCACTTCATCGTCAATTACCAACAAGGTAGGGCGCATCTTATCAAACTCATAAACAGGTAACTTTAGTCTTGGCTGTGTATCTATCTTAGGAATATATTCAGAAGCTATCCGCTCGGAAGTATTCACTTCTGTTGTCAAATCCAATTGCGGCAAAGTTAAGGTAAACAAGACCCATCCATCCGGAGTGTTCTCTGCTTTCAGAGTACCATCCAAGAGTTTAGCCATATTATAAGAAATAGCAAGTCCGAGACCATTCCTGGAGAAATTCTTATCATCTTGATTCTCAAAGCTATCCAGTATAGCGTAACGGTTAAAGATATATTGATAATCTTCCTCTTTAATATAACTCCCTTCATTGGCAACGCGAAAAAGTAGATGATTGTTTTCTGTTATATCCAACTCTAATTTGATTCCCTTTCCGTCCGGAGTATATTTAAAAGCATTGGAAATCAGGTTAATAATTATAGTATTTAGAAAACCTTTATCGGAATTCCAAGTTACTTGTTCCGGGATCTTACTTAAAAAAGAGATATTTCTTGATTTAGCCATTTCAACGAAAGTCTTAGCTATGCCTTTCATGATGGAAGAAACATTCAATGATTCAATACGTACTTCCCGGTTACCTGTCTCAATACGGCGGAATTCGATAAGTTCATGTATAAGGTTATTCAGTCGTTCAGCATTTGTCTGAATCATTGTCACATAATCTACTACAAACTTACTAAGTCCTTTAGAAGAAAGAATCCGTCCGCAGGGACCATAAATTAATGTTAGCGGAGTACAGAATTCATGAGCTATATTCGTAAAGAAACGTAGTTTTGATTCAAAAACATTTTTCTGATGACGCTTTTCTATTTCATTCAGCAGCTCCCGTTTCCTTTGTTGAGTACGGAGGATGAAAGAGCGTATCAATAATGCAGTAATAGAAAGCAGACATATCGCATAGATTAGATAAGCCCACCAAGAGGCATACCAAGGATCGGCAATGCGAATCACTAAAGAGTAGACTTCACTTTCCTTGTCGAATACACTATTATAGTATTTTACTAATAAGGTATATTCACCGGGGGCCATGTTCATAAAAGAGACTGCACTTTCTTTACCTTTATTAATCCATTGATCACTTAGTCCTTTCAATTTATAGAAATAAACACAATTATTTCCATTTAAATAATCGACGGAAGTAAAAGATACGGCAAAGAAGTTCTGATCGTATTTCAAATTCAGGACTTCGTCTTCTTTCTTCTTAGTGATAAACTCACCTAAGTTATATTGCTCTCCAAAAATAGAAAGTTTATCAAAATAGATTGGAGGCATATAAAGTTGTTCAGGGAGTCCATCCGCCTGAATCGTCACAAAACCGTTGATTCCACCAAAAAACAGAGTTCCCGTTTGCGGATCCCTAAAAGCAGCTCCGTCGCTGAATTCAACAACCTTTAGTCCGTCTCCGAAGCCATATGAACGGAACACATCTCGTTTTGAATCAAAATTAATCAATCCCAGATTAGTACTCATCCAGAAATCATCAGGTGCATTTTTCAGTATAGTATGAACGGTATTATTCAAGAAGCCATTTTTGACATTAAAAAGCCGGTATGAAGTTTCTGAAGTATATTTTATTAATCCGGAACTTGTACCAAACAAATAATTATTACTACTGTCTTTACTGATAGCAAGAATATTGTTTAATGTCATATTTGAATATTTATGAGTTGAAAACGGTTCCAAGCCATTGGTTATTTCATTGAAACTAAACACTCCATATCCTTTATTACCAAACAATAAGTTGCGATCACTCTCCGAATAAATAGTGAAGAAGTGGTTCGAGCTAAATTCTCCTTCATTGATTACATAACGCTGTACATCTTCAAGAACCGGATTATCCGGTGTTCCTGCAATGCGTGCTCTGATTACTCCCATTCCGACACTTGCCATCCAAAGTTCCGATTCAGTGGTTTCATAGATATCATGTATATACTTAATATTCTCATTACCAATTAAAATTGGTACTTTCTTCATGCGTTTTTCTCGATAAGAATAATAGTTCAGTCCTTCCTCATCACCTATCCATAAGACATTCCGATAACTTTCCGCAAAACAGTATACAGCATTACTACCTAATGCACTATTCGCAGTAGTCACCGTTTCCGTCCGGCAATCGGAAATATTTTTATTCACTTCGTAATCATAAATCTTAAGAATACCATTTCCTTTAGTACCCACCCAGAAAGTTTTCTCTGCATCCAGATACAATGCACGCACCGGACGTCCGATCTTTGCCGTATAATTATTTAAGACAATTGACTTAATTGAATAAAAAGGATTAGAATAAAGGTAGACTCCCTGACCGTCTGTACCAATCCATACCACATCTTGAAAACGGTCTTTCGCCAAACAGAAGACCCCACTATTAATAGGTAATTGCTGAATCTGATATTCATTACTATCCTTCTGCTTCTCCAACATCAGAACACCATCCATTATAAAACCCACAAAATAGTTATTATGATACTTAATAATGGAAGAGATTTTGCCGCGCGTCTGTATTTCCTTGCCTAAATTTGTAATCCATTCATTCTTTTTAGCCGGGATATGATAAACATAGAAGTTATACTCTTTATCAACATAGAAAAGAGACTCTTCATCGTTGAAACAATAAAGCAATGATGTTTGATAATCTAAACCGCTTTTCTGGGGAATTAAAGTTATATCGCCTGTTGAACTCTCTAATTGTACATCGTAACAACGGTTATACCCTCTCATTACGACCCACATACGATTGTATATATCAAAAAAGAAAGTGATAATGTCTGAAACGGGAATTCCCGTAATATTGATTTTCTTAAAGACACCCTCCCTTTTATGGTAATAGTAAATACTGTTGCTATCCTGAATAATAAATAAAGTACCGTTATTATCTTTATTCATAAAAAACAGTTTCCGAAATTCATTATATCGGGTAATTTTATTTGTCTTGCGATCCAGCCTATTCAGTCCATAATAAGTCTGAATCCAATAAATATCCTCGCCAGTACAAACGATTTTGTCAATCAGATTGCCAGATAAATATTCACCCTTGTCATGGGGCTTAAATTCTTCGATTTCTTGTCCATCATATATATTCAAACCGTCACAAGTTCCGATCCACATTAGTCCGCGTTCATCCTGACATAAGGAAGTTATAGCACTGTTGGACATATATTCCTTATCTGCAATCTGCTTCAGATTATAGGCATAAGCTGTATTCAACGACAGACTTACAATAAAAAACAGAAGTAAAATGGAGTGTTTCTTCATAGTGTTTCATTCATAGAATTGCTCTATGACAAAGGTATAGAAAAAATCTTTCAAATCACTATTTTTGGCAGGATATAAGTAAAAAACAGCGCCATAATAGTTAATAATAGCGCCAATATGTGATTTGCATTCTCTATTCTTAATGCCACCTTCTGTATTCTCCCTATTTTCGTCGTAGAAACTATTTAAATATATAATTTTATTGATTCATGATGACACATTTATCATTTAAGCACCTGCTAATTTGGGGAAGTGCTGTATTCTGTAGTCTGCAAGTTTCTGCCATCAAAAATCCGGTAGACTATGCAAGTACCTTGGTAGGTACACAATCTAAGTTCGAACTTTCTACGGGAAATACATATCCCGCCACGGCGCTACCATGGGGAATGAACTTCTGGACACCGCAAACCGGTAAGATGGGAGACGGTTGGGCTTATACTTACAATGCGGACAAAATCCGGGGATTCAAACAGACCCACCAGCCAAGTCCATGGATGAATGACTACGGTCAGTTTTCCATTATGCCGATTGTAGGAGAGGCAGTATTCGACCAAGACAAACGCGCCAGCTGGTTTTCTCACAAAGCGGAAATAGCTAAACCTTATTATTATAAGGTATATCTTGCCGATCATGATATTACTACTGAATTAGTGCCAACTGAACGTGCCGTTATGTTCCGTTTCACCTTTCCGGAAACAAAGGACTCATACGTTGTTATCGATGCGTTCGATAAAGGTTCTTATGTAAAGGTTATGCCCGAAAAGAACAAGATTATTGGTTATACAACCAGAAACAGTGGGGGTGTGCCCGAAAATTTCAAGAATTACTTTGTAATTGAATTCGACAAACCGTTCACATTCACTTCTGCCGTTAAAGATAACGAGATTCTTACTAACGAAAAAGAAGTACAGTGTAATCACGCCGGAGCTATTATTGGATTCGCAACTAAAAAGGGAGAAACAGTTCATGCCCGCATTGCTTCCTCTTTCATCAGCCCCGAACAGGCAGAATTAAATCTCAAAGAACTGGGAAATAACAGTTTTGACCAACTGGTTGCCGAAGGAAGAAACATCTGGAATCGTGAAATGAGCAAAATAGAAGTAACAGATGACAACATCGACAATCTGCGTACTTTCTACTCTTGCTTGTATCGTTCAATGCTTTTCCCACGTAGTTTCTATGAAATAGATGCCAAAGGACAAATAGTACATTACAGCCCTTACAATGGTAAGGTATTGCCGGGATATATGTTCACAGATACAGGATTCTGGGATACTTTCCGTTGTTTATTCCCATTCCTGAACCTGATGTATCCGTCTATGAATCAGAAGATGCAAGAAGGATTGGTAAATGCCTACAAAGAAAGCGGATTCCTGCCTGAATGGGCAAGTCCGGGGCATAGAGACTGTATGGTTGGCAACAACTCAGCTTCTGTAGTAGCCGATGCTTATATCAAAGGCTTGCGTGGATATGATATTGAGGCTCTTTGGGAAGCATTGAAACATGACGCCAATGCACATCTTCCGAAAACAGCTTCCGGACGTGTAGCTTATGAGGCGTACAATAAATATGGATATGTACCAACCAATATCGGAGTAGGTCAGAATGTTGCCCGTACATTGGAGTATGCTTATAATGACTGGACGATCTATACATTAGGTAAAAAGCTAGGTAAACCGGCAAGTGAAATTGACATTTACAAGCAACGTGCTTTAAACTACCAGAACGTATACAATCCGGAACGCAAACTCATGGTAGGTAAGGATGACAAAGGCGTATTCAATCCTAAATTCAATGCAGTAGACTGGAGCGGCGAGTTCTGCGAAGGCAACAGTTGGCATTGGAGTTTCTGTGTTTTCCATGATCCACAAGGATTAATCAATTTGATGGGAGGCAAGAAAGAGTTCAACATTATGATGGATTCTGTATTCGTAATTCCAAGTAATTTAGGAATGAAGAGTCGTGGTGTAATTCACGAAATGCGCGAGATGCAGGTTATGAATATGGGACAATATGCTCATGGTAACCAGCCTATCCAGCACATGGTTTATCTTTATAACTATTCCGGTGAACCTTGGAAAGCTCAACAAAGAACTCGTGAAATCATGAACAAGCTTTACACAGCCGGTCCTGACGGTTATTGTGGTGACGAAGATAACGGACAAACTTCTGCCTGGTATGTATTCTCTGCACTTGGTTTCTACCCCGTTTGTCCGGGAACAGACCAATATGTGTTGGGAACTCCACTTTTCAAGTCAGTAAAACTACATCTGGAAAACGGAAAGACTGTTACAATCAACGCCAACAACAATAGTATGGATAACTTCTATGTCAAAGATATGAAAGTAAACGGAAAGATGTATAACCACAACTATCTGACACACGATCAGCTGATGAAAGGTGCAAATATACAATATCAAATGAGTCCTGTTCCTAACAAACAACGTGGAACAAATGAAAAAGATGCTCCTTATTCTCTCTCATTTGAATAAAAAGTTGTAATTTTGACACCTGACAATTGATCTATCTACTTTGATAAACTAAAAACATGAAATTAAAAAAACTTTTACTAATCGTCTTAGTCGCTATAGTCTTTTGCAATTGCCAAAGCTATCAGCCGACCCGTTTTACTGTTGCTTCTTATAATCTGAGAAATGCCAACAAGTCTGATTCTGCTAATGGAAATGGTTGGGGACAACGCTATCCTGTAGTCGCTAAAATGGTACAATACCATGATTTCGATATCTTTGGCACACAGGAATGCTTCCTTCATCAGTTACAAGACATGAAAGCAGCTCTTCCCGGCTATGATTATATTGGAGTAGGACGTGATGACGGAAAAGAAAAAGGCGAGCACTCCGCTATTTTCTACCGCACCGACAAATTTGATGTGATAGAAAAAGGAGACTTCTGGTTGTCGGAGACACCGGATGTGCCTAGTAAAGGTTGGGATGCTGTGTTGCCCCGCGTTTGTAGCTGGGGACACTTTAAGTGCAAAGATACCGGATTCGAGTTCCTGTTCTTCAATCTGCATATGGACCATGTCGGCAAGAAAGCACGTGTTGAAAGTGCTTTCCTCGTTCAGAAGAAGATGCAGGAACTGGGAGCCAATCTTCCGGCAATCCTTACAGGGGATTTCAATGTGGATCAGACCCACCAATCCTACAATGCTTTTGTTGAAAAGGGCGTACTTTGCGATTCCTATGAGAAATGCGATTTCCGTTATGCAACGAATGGAACGTTCAACAGTTTCAATCCGAACAACTTTACCGAAAGCCGTATCGACCATGTGTTCGTTTCACCGGTTTTCCATGTCAAAAGATATGGTGTGCTGACTGATACTTACCGTAGTAAAGGTAGTGGGAATAAGGCAGACGCAAAAGACTGCCCGGAGGAGATTACGATCAAGGCTTATCAGGCACGTACTCCTTCGGATCACTTTCCGGTAAAAGTAGAATTGGAGTTTGACAAACGTCATCAAAAGTAAATGGATTGATTTACCCCTAATCGTCTGACACAAAGATATACGAATAAAATGTAACCTTTCCCTCCCTTATGGGAGAATCAGATTACTAATTATTTAAAGAAAAAATAGAATGAACATAACTAAAACACTTTGCCTCTGCATGGCACTTTCCGGAGCTGCCGGCGTACAGGCCATGAACACCTATGAATTTGTCACCAAGCAAGACAATATCCGAGTGACTGATTTTCAGACCAAACGCCCGGAAGCATCCAAACGTTTGTTTGTATCACAAGCAGTAGAAGAGCAGATTGCCCATATCAAGAAATTGCTAACTAACGCCAAGCTAGCCTGGATGTTTGAAAACTGTTTTCCCAATACGTTGGATACTACCGTACATTATGACGGAGCAGACGATACTTTCGTTTATACCGGTGATATCCATGCCATGTGGTTACGTGATTCAGGTGCACAAGTTTGGCCCTACGTACAACTCGCCAACAAAGACCCGAAGCTAAAGAAAATGCTGGCAGGAGTAATCAACCGCCAATTTAAATGTATCAATATCGATCCGTATGCCAATGCTTTCAACATGGGAGCCGAAGGAGGTGATTGGATGAGTGACCTGACAGATATGAAACCGGAACTTCACGAGCGTAAATGGGAGATTGACTCACTTTGTTATCCAATCCGTTTGGCTTATCATTACTGGAAGACTACCGGTGATGCAAGCGTCTTCACAGATGAATGGCTGCAGGCTATCGCAAACGTTCTGAAAACATTCAAAGAACAACAACGCAAAGAAAATCCGAAAGGTCCGTATAAATTCCAACGTAAAACAGAACGTGCACTTGATACTATGACTAACGACGGCTGGGGAAATCCGGTGAAACCGGTCGGACTGATAGCTTCAGCTTTCCGTCCTTCTGATGATGCCACTACTTTCCAATTCCTCGTTCCTTCCAACTTTTTCGCCGTAACTTCTTTACGCAAAGCAGCCGAGATTCTGGAGACAGTCAATCATCAACCTGCTTTAGCCAAAGAATGTACTACATTGGCAGATGAAGTAGAAAAAGCTTTGATGAAGTACGCAGTATACAAGCATCCGAAATATGGCAAAATCTATGCTTTTGAAGTTGATGGATTCGGCAATCAGTTATTGATGGATGACGCTAATGTACCCAGCCTTATCGCTCTGCCTTATTTGGGAGATGTGAAAGTGAACGATAAGATTTATCAGAATACCCGCAAGTTTGTCTGGAGTGAGGACAATCCTTACTTCTTCAAAGGAACTGCCGGTGAAGGTATCGGAGGTCCCCACATCGGATATGACATGATTTGGCCGATGAGTATTATGATGAAGGCATTCACCAGCCAAAACGATGCAGAGATCAAAACTTGCATTAAAATGTTGATGGATACGGACGCTGACACCGGTTTTATGCATGAATCTTTCCACAAAAATGATCCGAAGAAGTTTACACGTAAGTGGTTTGCCTGGCAAAATACGCTGTTTGGAGAATTGATACTGAAACTTGTCAATGAAGGGAAAGTGGATTTGCTGAACAGTATCCAATAATAATCAATTATAAAGCCCTTGCATCCCGTTATCTCAATGAACGAAAGCAAGGGCTTATTTTTTATATCTTAATATTCAAACTCAGGTCCTCCTAACAAAAAACATCATTTTCTCTATCAACCTATCACCAACCTTCTGTATCCATTTATTCATAGTAGTTTCAGAGGGTGATAGGTTATAAACTAACCTATCACCCCATCTATCACCTATCACCCTAAAAACGGTAGAAAAGACAATAAAAAAGAATCACCTGATGAACTAATCGTAACCACGTATAAAATGAAAGCTTCATCCTATGCAAACAAAGTATTCCAAGCTTTGAAACAAAGTGTTCTCCTTAGAGAAACAAAGTGTTCCAAAGCTTGAAACAAAGTGTTTTCATTAGAGAAACAAAGTGTTTTGTACGGTTGAAACACTTTGTTCAAGCAGCTGGAACAACATTTTTATCTAGTTCTTGATTTGAAACAACATGTTCATTAAATAAACAGATGTGTGCAAGATGTTTTATCTTGCACACATCTGCAACATATATCTTGCACACTATCTTCTTTCTGATAATCAGTTTATTAGTAGCATTAAGGTGTAAGGTGCAAGATAATTTCAATTATTATTTCATTGTGTAAGGAGTATCCATAGACATAGGTAATACAACACGATATTACCTTAACTTCCAATCTCCTTACCTTCTTATCGAAAGGTCGTCAATAGAAACCCAAGTAATATCCTTTTCTGCCAGAAAAGTAACTTTTCATGCCACCTTTGTAAAAAACTACGATTCAGACTATCATACCAAATTAATTCTGTTACCTTTGTTGCTATTATTAACATTCAAACATAATAATACCACTAAAAACATGATGAATAAAAAAGTAGCTTTTCTGGCTCTTGCTATGGTTATGAGCGGAGGCAGTTTTGCGCAAAACAGTGCAAAGGGCGAAAAAGCAAAAGCTTACCTTGTTGCTGACGCTCATCTGGATACTCAATGGAACTGGGATATTCAGACAACAATCAACGAGTATGTATGGAACACTATCAGCCGAAACTTATTTCTGCTGAAAAAGTATCCGGATTACATATTCAATTTTGAAGGAGGTGTGAAATACGCCTGGATGAAAGAATATTATCCGGAGCAATATGAAGAGATGAAGAAATTCATCAATGAAGGACGTTGGCATATTGCCGGAAGTAGCTGGGAAGCCAGTGACGCACTAGTTCCTTCCGTCGAATCGGCTATCCGTAATATTATGCTCGGACAAACTTACTATCGCCAAGAATTTGGTAAAGAAGGAACAGACATCTTTCTGCCGGACTGCTTCGGCTTCGGATGGACACTTCCTACCATTGCTTCGCATTGTGGATTGATCGGATTTTCTTCACAAAAACTTGATTGGCGTAATCATCCTTTCTACGGAAAAAGCAAACACCCTTTCACCATCGGACTTTGGAAAGGAATAGATGGAAATCAAGTGATGTTGGCACATGGTTACGACTACAATCACCGTTGGAAAGACGAAGATCTCTCAGAAAGTAAAGAGTTGAAAGATCTGGTAAAACGTACACCTCTCAACACCGTATACCGTTATTATGGTGCGGGAGACACAGGAGGTTCACCTACGCTGGAAAGTGTACGTGCTTTGGAAAAAGGAGTGCATGGAAACGGACCGATAGAGATTATCAGTGCTACCAGTGACCAGCTTTATAAAGACTACCTGCCTTATGACAAACATTCTGAACTTCCGGTATTTGACGGAGAACTGTTGATGGACGTTCACGGTACAGGCTGTTACACTTCACAAGCTGCCATGAAACTATACAATCGCCAAAACGAACAGTTAGGTGATGCAGCCGAAAGAGCTGCTGTTGCCGCTGAATGGCTGGGTGTAGCAGACTATCCCGGACAGGCATTATCAGAATCATGGAAACGATTCATCTTCCACCAATTCCACGATGACTTGACAGGAACCAGTATTCCCCGTGCATACGAATTCTCATGGAACGATGAGTTGATCTCATTAAAAGAGTTTGCAGGAGCACTTACTTCTTCAGTAAATGCCATTGCCAAACAAATGGATACACGTGCAAAGGGTACAGCAGTTATTCTTTATAATGCAAATGCTTTCCCCGTATCCGACCTGGCAGAAATCATCCTTGAAATGCCGAAAGCTCCGAACGGTTTTACTGTCTATAATGCACAAGGCAAAAAGGTTTCTTCACAACTGATTGGCTACCAAAATGGAAAAGCTCATCTGTTGGTAGCAGCTAATATTCCCGCCAACGGATATTCCGTATATGATGTACGTACAGGAGGAGCCGGTAAAACAATCACGCCATCTGCATCCAATACATTGGAGAACTCAGTCTATAAACTTACATTAGACAAAAACGGAGACATTACTTCTCTGATTGATAAGCGTGCTAACAAAGAAATGGTTAAAGATGGAAAAGCAATCCGTCTGGCACTCTTCACAGAAAACAAATCATACTCATGGCCTGCATGGGAAGTATTGAAAGAGACTACAGACCATGATCCGATTTCTATCACAGACGATGTGAAAGTGACATTGGTAGAAAATGGCACGCTCCGTAAAGCTCTTTGCATAGAAAAAAAACACGGGAAATCACTCTTCAAGCAATACATTCGCCTCTATGAAGGTGACCGTGCCGACCGAATCGACTTCTATAATGAAATCAACTGGAACTCACCAAACGCATTGCTCAAAGCTGAATTTCCTTTAAACATCGAGAATGAAAAAGCAACCTACGATTTAGGAATTGGTAGCATTGAGCGTGGAAATAACACTGAAATCGCTTACGAAGTATACGCTCAACAATGGGCTGACCTGACTGACAAGGACAACAGCTACGGTGTGTCTGTAATGAACGACAGCAAATATGGCTGGGATAAACCGAACAATCACACCATCCGTTTGACTCTTCTTCATACTCCTGAAACAAAAGGAAATTATGCTTATCAAGATCAACAGGATTTTGGATTCCACACATTTACTTACAGCATTGTAGGTCACAACGGAGCCCTTAACAAACCTGCAACTGCTATCAAAGCTGAAATCTTGAACCAGCCGATCAAAGCATTCAACAGTCCGAAACATGCCGGAAAATTGGGCAAAGAATTTGCTTTTGTACGTTCAGACAATGATCAGGTAGTAATCAAGGCATTGAAAAAGGCAGAAGTTTCTGATGAATATGTAGTACGCGTATACGAAACAGGTGGTAAAGAAACTCAAAAGGCTACTATTACCTTTGCCGGTGAAATAGAAAATGCTGTATTAGCAGACGGAACGGAGAAAACAATTGGAACTGCCGACTTCAACAAGAATCAATTGAATGTATCTATCAAACCATACAACATCCAAACATTCAAAGTAAGACTGAAGAAAAAAGACGCTGTTGTTCCGGCTATGAAATATGAATATTTACCATTAGACTATGATCGTAAATGTTTCAGTTGGAATGAATTCCGTCATGAGGGTAACTTCGAATCCGGTTACAGCTATGCAGCCGAACTCCTTCCCGACTCTATCCTGACTGCTAATGGTATTTCTTTCCGTTTGGGAGAAAAAGAAGTAGCTAACGGTGTAACTTGCAAAGGTAACGTAATCCAACTGCCCGCAGGAAATACTTATAATCGTATTTACTTCTTAGCAGCTTCTACAAGTACTGACGCTACTGCAACTTTCAACATAGGTAATGCAGCACAAGAAATAACTGTACCTTCTTATACCGGTTTCATCGGTCAATGGGGACACTTAGGACATACGGAAGGATTCTTGAAAGATGCAGAAATTGCTTATGTAGGCACACACCGTCATTCATCACAGAAAGACGAAGCATATGAATTTACTTATATGTTTAAATTTGGCATGGATATTCCTAAAGGTGCTACTGCAATCACTTTGCCCGACAATCCTAATATTGTAGTATTTGCAATGACTTTGGTCAATGAAGAATATCCTTCTGTAACTCCTGCATCCGAATTGTTCCGCACAGCCCTGCAAACAACCGGAACCTCTAATACATCAGCTAAGGTTAACCTATTGAAAGAGGCTAAACTCATCAAATGCTCGGGTGAAGTTAATAAAGAAGAACAGGCTCAATTCGCTATTGACGGAGATTTGGAAACGAAATGGTGCGATATAAACAAAGCTCCCAACTTCATCGACTTCGATTTCGGAAAGGAACAGGAAATTAGTGGCTGGAAACTGGTAAATGCCGGAAATGAAGGTAGTTCATTCATCACTAGTGATTGCTTCCTGCAAGGTAGAAACAATCCGAATGAAGAATGGCAGACAATCGATGCATTAATTGACAATCACAAGAACACAGTGATACGCCAATTCAAACCGGCTTCATTCCGCTATGTCAGATTGCTGATTACACAATCTACACAAGATAACGGACTGAACGCTGCCAGAATTTATGAACTGGAAGTTTACTAAATCGTAAAAAAGAACAGCAAGTAGATTTAGTAACTTTATCTTTGGTGACCGGGGAATTAATCTGTATACGAAAACCTTCGTATACGGATGAATTCCCCGGTCACCTTTTTTATTCCTAAGTACATGACCATACTTACAAGTTTGGTCATTTCAAATAAAGCATTCTCCAGGCAAACTGATTTGGAAATCTGTTTTATCTTTTACTACAATTACCCTTAAACAATCTCTTAATTATTTTTCACTATTCCTTAGTAATACTATAGCTCTAAGGGTGATATAACATTCAACATAATAAGGCCAATTCTATTTTTGATAAAAAATCTTTTTCAAACAAAAACAATCACTTAATATTCTAATACTTATTTGGTAATATATTCTTTTTTTATAACTTTCTAAAGCCAGTACCCTAATCAATGATTATGAGAATCAGTATCATAGCACCTATTTCTAATAAAATTCAATTACTAATTTATATAAGATATAGACTTTTTGTACTCTTATAATCAGAAAATTGAAACTTCAAAAGATAAAAATATTATATCTAGCAATGACCACTAACATCTTTGACTAGTATTTATCAAAAAATTGTTTTTAAATATATCGATGAAATGGATGTTTTTTGAAGAATAAATATTTGGTCCGAAATGGTCCACCTTTTTTATTGGTGCTTTGTTTCTTGTTTTGTACTTTTAGACTCAAATTAATTAATTTTATAGAAAATATTAATAAATAACCAATAACAGATTAATTTCTTGGTTGAAAACATGATAATAATTTTATTAAAAAGAAAAGGATGATGAATTGTAAATTTCACTAAATTAACACTTGTCAGCTTTTCAACTATATAAAAAGGAGATGTAGCAAAGATAGGAAGTATATTATTTAGTAGCAAATGTGTTTTGCTGTTCTGTTGAAAGAATAAATACAGAGTTAGAATGTTAAATAAAAAAACAAACGTAGAAATATGAAAAAATATATTTATATTATATCATGTATATTTTTGATATCATTGATAAGTTATAATTTTTACAAATCTCAATCTATTATAACTAAGACTTTGGCTATTATTAACAATGTTGAAGCGTTAGCAAATAATGACGAAGTAGATTCAGGTAAAATAACTTGCTATTCTAGCTTTACAGGAAAGGGAAATAATGACGCCAATTGTACAGTAAAAGATTGTGGTTCTTGTGCAGATACAAGATGTGTCAGTTATTCAGATCGAGGTAAATGTAAACCGTAAATAAAAGAGGGCTAATTAAAAAGATAAACTTCATACAATCAATTCTTTACACATTCTGTGTTTAAGATAAAAAGTAACTTTTTAGAATCTTGATTAGCCCTTATAAATATAAAAAAAATGAAGATATACACATATATATTTACACTTTTATTATTTATATCATGTACTGTGAAGAAAGATGTTCGAAGGGTTGATATAAATAGTGTGCAATTAGAGCATAGAACATTTGATGAATTTTGTATTGATTCATCAAAAATCCTTTATCCAACGGATATTCATAGTTTTAATAACCACATACTTTTAATAGAGCCAATGACTAACCCCACAATCTCTTTTTGGTCATTGGACAGTTTGAAATATGAGTTTTCATCAGGCTATAAAGGAGGAGGGCCTAATGAATTGATTAATCCTAGAGGTGATTATTTTGCATTGTCAGATTCTAGCTTTTATTTATTAGACTCTAATGTCGAGAGAGAAATAATGGTAAAAGATAGTTCTATTCTAATTTTACTAAATAAACCTATAATTATCCCCGATGCAATAAACCAATTGGTACATTTAGATAACGGTATTTATATAATGAGTGGCTTAACTACGGGAGAAGGAAAAGAACATTTATTATATAAGGATGGAGAATATACAGATTTTGGAGAGTATATAACAGACGGTTATTTGAATGGAACAGAATTAGCAATTTTTAATTATAAATTCACTGCAGGATTACAAGAGAAAGGAGTGATTTTAGACTTTTACCAATATCGTAATTTAATTCGACAATATAATATTTATGGGGAATTACTTCAAGAGATATGTTTGGAAGGTATTGAAGATAAAAAAAATGTATTTGACAAAATTAACGACGGTAGTATTCAACCGTATAGGGGAAAGGTCTTTGCTACTAATGATAAAGTGTATTCATTATATTATGAACATGTTACAAATAATCAGTTGTATAATGAAGGAGGCAAAATAATTCCGGAGTTGCAAATATGGAGTTGGGAAGGAGATTTACTTAGAAGAATTTGTTTTAATAGACCATTCCGTAAATTTACTGTTATCAATAATAAACTGTATGCATTAAGTGTTGATGAACCATATTCTATTTATGTTTATGAAATAACGAAATAAAAAATATCCAGCATACACTATAATAGGGGGTTAATGTCCTTTACCACATACTTTTGTTCAAAGAAATTATAAAGTGAGCAAAGCTGTGTCTAATGCGATTGGTATGAGAACGGTACAGCTGAGGAAGCTTTACAGCAAATCAACGATAAACATTATATCTTACCTTTTGAACTCAACAACAAAAAGGTTTTCAAAATTGGTGTGAATTTCAGTCCTACAACACGAAATATCGAAAAATGGTTGGTAGAAGAGAAATAAAAGCTAGAACATTCGAATCGTTATCAGCATGCTTACAGATGCCTAAAAAGAAACGAACCGAAAAACAAATCAAAAGAAAAGAGTTCCATAAACAAACATTTTGCATTATACACATAGCAAAATCGTTCATATTACAAACTTTATACGAAAAAAGTTCATTTTTCATGCAGATAAATATGCACTAAAAGAAATAAATTACTATTTTTATCGTAAATTTTATACTTAGTTCTAATTTACATTAAAAACACACATTTATCCATGGAACAAAAAAAATCGAACAGACTTCATTCGTTAGATGCACTGAGAGGATTTGATATGTTTTTCATTATGGGAGGTGCCGGACTTTTGGGTGCCCTATCGCAGATATGGAGTAATCCTGTGACAGACTGGCTCGCTATTCAAATGCAACATGCTGAATGGGATGGATTTCAACATCATGATATCATCTTCCCACTGTTTCTTTTCATTGCCGGGATCTCTTTTCCCTTCTCATTAGCTAATAAACTGGCTAAGAACGAAACTAAATTCCAAATCCAGAAAGATATATTCCGTCGTGGAATTATCCTTTTTCTACTAGGAATACTTTATAATAACGGGCTCAACTTCGATTTCCCTCATATGAGATATATGAGCGTACTTGGACGTATCGGTTTGGCATGGATGTTCGGAGCATTGATCTACACGGACTTTAAGCAACGGGCACGCCTTATTTGGATAGCAACTATATTAGTGGGATATTATCTCTTAATTGCTTTCGTCCCAGCTCCCGATGCTCCTGCCGGAGCGAGCAATTTCAGTCCACAAGGGAACTTTGCGGGATGGATAGACCGTATACTGTTGTTCGGAACTTGGGCGGGCAAATATCAGGACCCTGAAGGAATCCTAAGCACTATTCCAGCTATTGCAACCGCTCTATTGGGAATGCAAGCAGGACGATTCATAAAATGGGAAACAGACAAAGTTACTCCTGCAAAAAAAGCGTTGTACTTGCTGTTGATCGGCATTGCATTGGTAATCGTTGGACAGTTGTGGGGTGAGTTAATGCCTATCAACAAGAAACTGTGGTCTAGTTCATTTGTATGTTTCGTAGGAGGTCTTGGGTTTATACATATAGCCCTATTCTATTATGTGATTGATGTATTGAACTTCAAGAAATGGTCTTTCTTCTTCACGGTTATCGGAATGAATTCTATCACTATTTATCTGGCACAACGGATCATTGGATTTACAAAAGCTTCCGAATTTTTCAGTAAAGGATTCATTGCAATTGTTCCCGATTATCTGAACAGTTTCGTTAGCAGTATTTTCTATATCGGAGTATGTTGGTATTTTCTCTATTTCCTCTATAAGCACAAGATATTCCTAAAAGTGTAGTCTACAATCGAAAGATTCGTACAATAATAAGATTAATTATAATATTTAGGCGAGAATATTCAACCTCCTAAAACAAAAATCGCCGTTATTACAATATGTAGTAACGGCAATTTTATTAACTCAAGTATTTTAAAAAGCCTTTGTTATTATCAATTCAACATTTATTGAATTACCAACTATCTATCGAACTTACATTAGTTCAAAACGATAGGCCGGCTTGCCGGAACCTTACCAAAGTTCTTATTTGGCTTTTTACCCATCACGAATTTCAGGGTACTTCCATTGATAATATCATCATATGTGATATAACTCTTATCGTATGGCTTGCCATTCAAATAAACTTTTTGAATGTAAATATTCTCCTTACTGTTATTCGGAGCCTCTACAGTAAATACCTTTCCACCACGTACTTTCACTTCCATTTTCTTAAAACGAGGACTTCCGAAAGCAAACACGCCATCTGACGGATTTACCTGATAGAATCCCATAGCCGAAAGAAGATACCATGCAGACATCTGACCGCAATCTTCATTACCGATGATACCGTCCGGTTTATCTGTATAAAAGTCATTCATAATGAAACGAACTTTCTCTGCGGCCTTCCATTGCTCACCGGCATACGTATACAAATAAGCAATATGGTGACTCGGTTCATTGCCATGTGCATACTGTCCGATCAATCCGGTAATATCACTGGAAGCACCTTCACCCATACTATCAGTATTTTTAAAGAAATTATCGAGTTTATCTGTGAACTGTTTGTCACCACCAAACAGAGCAATCAGCCCATACGGATCTTGAGGCACAAAGAAGGTATATTGCCACCCATTACCCTCACAGAAATCCCCGACTCCATGAATAGAACGTGCCGGATCGTAAGGAGTCCGCCATGAACCGTCTTCCATCTTCGGACGGATATGGTTAATGGAAGAATCAAAATAGTGCTTATAATAAAGAGCACGTTTCGCGAATGTTTCATAATCGGCAGTCTTTCCCATCTTTTTAGCCATTGCAGCAATTCCCCAATCATCCACAGCATATTCCATGGCGATGGAAGTAGCTTCATGAACTTTATCAGCAGGGATATATTCACGCGCCACTACAAAAGGAATTCCATTCTGTTTTTCATAAGTAGCTGTCGCTTTCATAGCCTGAAGAGCATCTTCGGCATTGAATCCTGTAAATCCTTTCAAGTAAGCATCGGCAATCACCGGAACAGAACTGTAACCGGGCATCTGATTCGTTTCTCCACTCATCAAAGGCCAGATAGGAAGTTTATCCTGTTGGCGGTAAATAGAAAGCATTGAGTTGATCACATCATCTACTCGTTCGGCTTGAGTAATAGTCATCAGCGGATTCAGAGCACGATAAGTATCCCACAGAGAAAGAGTAGTATAGTTTGCTTTCTTCGGATCTGTGTAAATCATATCATTCATTCCCCGATACTGACCATTAACATCGCAAAAAAGTGTAGGAGCGATCATCGTATGATAATGTGCTGTATAGAATACACGTTTGGCAGCTTCATCATCCGATTCGACAATCATTTTCTGTAACTGCTCGTTCCAACGGTCAGCACTCGTTTTCACAACCTTGTCAAAGTCCCAATGAGAAAGTTCCTCTTGCAGATTCATTGCCGCATTGTCGCAACTTACCGAAGATATGGCAACTTTAATCTTTACTTCCTTTACATTACCAAAGGTCAGTACGCTTTTCACAGACTCCACTTTCAACTGATCCCAAGGCTTCGGAGTATTGTCATCATAAGCAGTAAAGTTCTCTATCTTTTTATCACTCTTCAAGACAAAATAGACTTTCCGGCTCGGGCTCCAACCTCTTACATAACGATAACCTTCTACCGTATAGTCATCCACCTTACGGATATAGCTTTCATATGCATTAGTACCATTACCTTCACGCAGGTCGATCAGAATAGAAGCCGGTTTCCCTTCGGGATAAGTGTAACGATGAAAACCTACCCGGTCAGTTGCCGTTAATTCCGCTTTAATATTATATCTATCTAAAACAAGAGAATAATACTCAGGGCGTGCAACTTCATTTGCATGAGAATACTTGGAAGCATATCCATCCCGTATATCATCTTGATTCCCTCTGGGTGTACGGATTTCATTCAAAGGCATAATCAAGACATCCCCTAAGTCGGTACATCCTGTACCACTCAAATGAGTATGTGAAAAACCAATGACAATACTATCGGAATGGTGATAAGCTGAACACCAGTCCCAACCTTTATGGATATTGCTCGGACCGAGTTGCACCATTCCGTAAGGTACACTCGTACCCACAAATACGTGTCCATGATAACCGGAGCCAATAGTAGGATCGACATACTGTAACAATCCTTCGCTCTTTGAATAATCTTTTTGGGCAATTCCGTTGGCCGACATTACCAGCAAACAAGAAGCTGCCATTAATAGCTTAAATGTGTTCATTTGTATTTTGTTATAAATTCATTTTCTATTAGGTCGTTCATTACATTTCAAAAGAAGGCGGCAACGCATCATCTCCGGCAGCCCATGCCTTATTCGGACGTCTACCCATAACAAATTCCAATACCCCGCCCTTCATCAGATCTTCATGGCTAAACCATGACTTATTCCATGTTTTTCCATTTAATTTGGCCGATTGAATATACTTGTTTTCCGGTGCGTAGTTCTTGCAAACCACTTTAAATGTTTTCCCATTACTCAATTGAATGGTTTGTTCTTCAAACACCGGACTTCCGATAACATACATAGGTAAACCGGGAGTTACCGGATAGAATCCCATCATTGAGAACACAACGAATGAAGTCAATCCACCCCCATCTTCATCTCCGGGAATACCCATCAAGTCATTACGGAACCACTGTGTCAGCAAGTTACGGATACGTTTCTGCGTACGCCAAGGTTCTCCTGCGTAATTATACAGATAAGGGATGTGCATGGAAGGTTCATTTCCCATCGAGAACTGACCTACATTACCCGTATGATCGGGAAATTGAGAATAGAAATCGTAACGCGCTTTTCCTAAAGAAGTGTTATACATCCGTTCCAATTCTTCCACAAAACGAGCCTTGCCACCCATCAAATTTACCAGATCATTCACATTATGAGGAACATCCCAACGATATACCCAAGCATTGTTCTCATCATACGATTCACGTCCGCCCATCCCGCTTGAAAAACGATAATCAAATGGTTGAATGAAATTGCCAAATGAATCTTTCGGATGGAAGAAACCGGTTTCCTTGTTGAAAACAGTCTGGTAATTCAAACTTCTTTTCAGGAAATGATCTGCATCTTTCTTGTCACCCAATAGTTTAGCAATATTTCCCAGACACCATTCGTCATAGACGGTTCCCAAAGTAACTGCAATCGGTTGGCGTTTTTCCCAAGAATGAACTTCGGGAACTGTCTCCTTCTCGCCTACTGCAAGCGCAGGAAAATAACCATGATCTTTATAGAACTGATCCAACACTCCGGCCGGCTTGGACGACCAGGGCGAGAGTGTTTTCTCTGTAATAGCAGCCTTACAAACTTTATAAGCTTTCTCCAAATCGAATGAACGCATACCTTTGTTATAAGCATCAAGTACGGTAGCGACACCATGGTTACAGTTCATACGACGGCTATCTCCATTAATTTCAGGAAAAGTAGGCATCCAGTTAGGTTGCAACTGATAAGCCATCCGGATAAATGAATTGACCATATCACTTTCTTTCTCGGCCTCAATGATCAGACGCAACGGATGAGTTGCACGATAAGTATCCCAAATCCAATCATCTACATAGAAAGGAGTGCCTTCGTCATCGTGTATTTTTCCATCATAAGCACTGAAATATTTGCCGTCTTCGGAAATGCAGATCATACGTTCGTAGGTACGATACAATGACGTGTAAAACACAGCTTTCTCATTATCCGTACCTCCGTTCACCTGAATCTTTCCCAGAGTTTCATTCCATATCTTACGTCCGGTATCGGCTACAGATTGTAGATTGTAGTCTTTGATTTCACGATGAAGATTCTTTTCGGCTTGCTCGGCAGAAATAAAAGAGACTCCATAACGAAGATTTATAGAAGAAGTTCCTTTCGGATATTCCATTATATAGAAAGCATTATTTCCCTTAGTTGTCTTATCGTTAGTATCGATAGACGCTCCTTTGTGAGTACCTATTTTAAGCGGAACTTTATCTGTTTCAACATATATATAGACTTGTGTCCGGTTACCTAATTTCTGATAACCACTAATCGACTTGCCATCCGTTTTTAATTCTCCATCGCCTGTATTGAAAATAAGATAGGCAGGCTTATTTGTTTGAGAAAAGTCAATCTGATAAATACCCGACTGATGTGAAGGAGCATACTGAACGTATATCCCGTTATCATCCAGATCTACACTGTAATAATAAGGTTTGATGACTTCATTATCGTATCCGTAACGTATGGTACTTTTAACTTCAGACAATTCTCCCTGATAGGGGCTCAGATTAAATGCGGAACTTCCCCGGTGACTGGTTACAATAAGCGGCAAACCGTTAATCGTATTTCCTGTGAAGTTCTCACGTTCAGGATATACCCTCAACATACTGTTAGGTAAATGAACAGTAGGATAAGTCGGCACCAGCAAGTGACTGATATTTCCAATATACGGATTAACATAATCTACCGGAGCTTTTTCCGGTGAACGATAAACTTTAGCTGTTAGAAATTGGAAAGGGATCAGACATCCCAACAATAGGTACAAAATTTGTTTCATGGTATGATCTACTTGATTAATTAAAGTTTTCATGATGCAAATATAATCGCTATTCCCGAATAAATAAGCTGTCGCTAGAATTTACTAAAGATATGGCAAAGAATTTAACTCTTTTGGCAAAAGAAAAAGGATTTGTACTGATTAAAGCAGTTCAAATCCTTTCCATAAATTTCCTTCGGGAAGAGGAGCTTCGAGTTCTATCTGTACCTTGGAAACAGGATGTATAAATTTCACTTTTCGAGCATGTAAGCAAATACTTCCATCTGGGTTAGACCGTGGAGATCCATATTTCAAATCTCCCTTGATAGGACATCCCATTTTTGCCAACTGGCAACGAATCTGATGATGCCGTCCCGTCTTTAAATCAACTTCCAGCAAATAATAGTTTTCCGAATGTCCGATCAACCGGTAATGTAGAATCGCTTTTTTACTATTCGGCACCTCTTTATCATAAGCATAACTCTTATTTTGTTTTTCATTACGCACCAGGAAATGAATCAACTCACCTTCCGGTTCTTTCGGAGGATTCTTTACTACTGCCCAATAAGTCTTTTTCACTTCACTTGTCCGGAACATTTCATTCAGCCGGGTAAGCGCCTTACCAGTCTTTGCAAAAATAATAAGACCGCTTACAGGGCGGTCCAGTCGGTGGGGTACACCGAGAAAGACATTTCCGGGTTTCTGATACTTCTCTTTCAAGTATTGCTTTACAGTTTCCGAAAGAGGGGTATCTCCCGTTTTGTCTCCCTGGACAATCTCGGAAGCGGTCTTATTGACTACAATGATATGGTTGTCTTCGTATACAACAGTCATTCTGCCTGATTACATATTCATACCACCATCTACCTGAATCACCTGACCCGATACGTAAGATGACATATCTGATGCCAAGAAGGTAGCGATGTTTGCCACATCTTCAGGAGTACCACCACGACGCAAAGGAATCTTCTTTGCCCATTCAGCTCTTACTTCTTCAGAAAGAGAAGCAGTCATATCTGTCAGGATGAATCCCGGAGCAATAGCGTTAGCACGTATACCACGAGAACCAAGTTCCTGTGCGATAGACTTCGCCAATGCGATCATACCAGCTTTAGAAGCAGCATAGTTTGCCTGCCCTGCATTACCATGAACACCAACAACAGATGCCATGTTGATAATGCTACCTGCTTTTTGACGCATCATAACCGGTGTACAAGCATGGATAAAGTTGAACGCTGACTTCAAGTTTACATTGATCACCATATCCCATTGTTGTTCACTCATACGCATCATCAAGCCGTCACGAGTAATACCTGCATTATTTACCAAAATATCAATACGACCGAAGTCTTTATGAATCTCTTCTACAACCTTTGCAGTATCTTCGAAATTAGCAGCATTGGAAGCATAACCTTTGGCTTTCACACCAAATGCTTCAAGTTCCTTAACTGTTTTATCTGCATTTTCATCAATTACAAGGTCAGTAAATGCGATGTTTGCTCCTTCAGCAGCAAACTTCAATGCGATAGCTTTACCAATACCACGAGCAGCACCAGTTACAATAGCTGTTTTTCCATCTAATAATCCCATACTAAAAGTTATTTAATTAAATTTTTGTTCTATGCAGTGCGCCAAACACTATGTTAGACACATATCTATTTCTAGTTTCGTCATCCAAATGGGCACCGATTTGCCCACGAATATAAGGTACTTCAACTCCCTTTACGCAATAATGTACCAATTCGGCCGTCATCTCGACATCATCAATTTGAAATACTCCTTTTGCCTGTCCTTCCAACAGTACTGCTTTGAAAAGCTGTATTTCTTTTGCATCGAATCTTTTCCTGACTTTCTCTACCCGCCATATATCACGAAAGAAGTTTGCACGTAATGTACCGTTTCGATAAACAACTTCTTTCACTGCATCCAACCGGGTATAGATCATTTCCAACATCTTCTCATCCGGAGAAATATCTTTCTCAGCCACCCGCTTCATCATATCCGACAATATATCCAATTCTGATTCCACAACAGCCAAATAAATCTCATCCTTACTTTTGAAATAGGTATAGAGTGTTCGTCTACCTTTTTTAGAAGCAAGAGCGATATCATTCATTGTAGTATTCTCAACACCCATCTTTGCAAAAAGCTGACGGGCTACATCTACTAACTTGGCTTTTGTCTTGGATACGGTCATAGGTTACAAATTGCACATTGCTGAATATTTTGAGCAAAAGTAACTCTTTTCTTTAGACCATACAAGAAAACGGACAAAATATTAACATTTGTATATTAATAGGTGCTAAAAAAGTTCAGGCATTACTTGACTCATTATCAGCCATATATAAATTTAAGCATTACTTTATTGAAAAATATTCTGCAAATAATTTGTTTATCCCAAAGAAAGCCGTACCTTTGCACCCGTTAAACATCGCGGAGTGGAGCAGTTGGTAGCTCGTTGGGCTCATAACCCAAAGGTCATTCGTTCGAGTCGGATCTCCGCAACTTTTAAAAGAATCACTTTTCAAGTGATTCTTTTTTTATGCCGCTCCTTCCTTTTTTGCTTATAATTATCAGGCATTCTATTCCTGAAGATATACATCTAGAAATCTTATTCACAGGCCTTTTCTTAGTTATCAACCGAAACACTCATAAGTTATTAACAGGTTAATTGTCTTATTGCCAACAAGATATCACCATTCCCATATAGTTTTAAACATATGAATCGCTTTTGTTAAACAAACTATTATCAGAACTAAATAAGAGCCCCAATGAGAAAGATTTTCCATGAATTTAGCTACTATACGAAATATGAACAAGCAGCAGTAGACTTCCAGCGTTATCTGGACTAAAACCTCTGCAAGTGTCTTTTTGATGTGCCAAAAGAGAACTCTTGGCCTGTTCCACAGATATTAACACTTTTATTCTTCCCGACCAAAAGAACGGTATTCCAATGGAGTCAGCCCCGTACGCTTTTTGAAAAAAGAAAAGAAATATTCAGTAGACTGAAAACCTAGAAAGAAAGAAATCTCTTTTACCGACTGGGAGGTTCCTACCAATAGCTGTTTAGCCTTACGTAGCTTCAACTCCTGAAAATATTTAGCAGGTGCATAACCAGTATATTCTTTAAACACTCGCCGGAACCATGAATAACTAATATTCAGCCTCATCGCCAGCTCCTCAGGATCCACATTCCCGGAAACATTCTCATTCATTATTATCTTAGCCTGTTCTATCTTCTGATCGACATCGCCCATTTCATAGACTTTGTTTTTAGAAACAGAAAGAACTAATCCCATCATATGAAGCACAATACCGGAAAGATACTGTTGTGCTGAGATTTTATCTGCCTCAGCTACTTCGAGAGCACGAACGAACAAAGACACCAATTCTTCATTAATTCCTATTTCCAATATCTGTTGTTCTTTTGATAAGAAAGCATCATTGACAATTGTATCTATGACAGACCCTTCAAAACCGATGTAATACTCCGTCCATCCTGTCTGCCAAAGCGGACGATACGTATGCCATTGTCCCGGAAATAGAACAATCAGCCTACCTTTACAAACTTGCTTTTCAGAAGTTGAGTCGGAAGTAAACAAACCACGACCTTTGGTTATATAGACCAGTTGATACTCCCGCAACACCCGTCCTTTTTCTGTATTAAAAAAGTAACCGGAAGGATGGTCTTTCAGAGGATAAGGGGAGCCAGGAGGAATTGATTGATAGCCAACAGTATTTACCCACAAACCGAATTTGCGATCCATATCATTCACTATCAAATATTTGAATTCCAGTCCTAAACCATTATCTTCAGTCATACAAGTGTGTTTTCATGCAATTGAATAGACACAAAAGTAGAAATTATTTTCAGAAAAAACACACCAAACAATAAAAAAACATTCGGAAAGTCTGCTTCGACATATCCGAATGTTAAAAAAACAAATCCAAAAGATTATTCACATTCAATATTCCTTCCGATAATTATATCTGAAAGAACATCTTATTTATTGTTCAGAGGCAAACGTATATTTTCCAGAACCCAACTCCACAACCAGTTTACCGTCACGTTCCTTAACGGAATGAATACCCGTCGGATCGTGAGGCACTTTAACATTAAACTTCAAAGGCAATTTAATGGTAGCAGTTGTATTGACCGGAATCGTAATATTCCATTCCAGTTTATCACCATTACGTTTCCAAAAGCTTTCTATTTTACCATAAGGTGAAACATGAGAAGCTGTTACATACGTTAATTTCTCAGGGAATACAGGCTCCATCAAAATCTTTTTAAATCCAACTGAAGACGGATCATTCTTTATACCCGCCAAATCCTCATAAAACCAAATCAACAGATCCCCTAAAAGCATTACATGATTTCTTGAGTTCATAGCCGGATTAGCAGTATCACCATTCCACAATTCCCAGATTGTAGTAGCACCATTCTTAATCATATATCCCCAGGAAGGATAAGTATCATTAGTCACAATCTTATATGCAAGTTCCAATCCACCATATTCGGTAAGTCCGCGCATCAAATGTTGGATTCCCAATACTCCAACGCTTACATGTCCTTTGCAATCATTCTCCGTCTTCTCAACAACATTAGTAAACACCTTTTCTTCATATCCCTCAGGAACCAAGCCAAGTCTGAGAGACAATAAGTTGGCTGTCACTGTATTATTGTCATACTGCGCAGTTTCCCGGTTAAAGAATTTGTTGTTATATGCCTCTTTTATTTTCAGAGCTAGATCTGCATACTCTTTGGCATCCTCCGGCGCATTATTCATCTGTGCAAACTTCTCCATCAACTGCAAGATACTATAGAAAACAGTTGTACTCAACACCTCTCCATTCGTCTTACGTGCAGGATCTTCCGAGTGGATCAAATCCGGTGATTCGGGAGGCATACACCAGTCACCATAAGTATCTTTCATCAAAATATAATCTTTCATGTGGTTATCAACCATATATTGAACCCATCGTTTCATAGACGGATAACGATGTTTGATCGAATAATCATCCCCATACTGTTGATAAAGCATATCGGCTACATAGAAATATGCAGCAGGCCAAGTCACATCATCATTGTAGATAGTCCAATAACGGGGAGATACATCAGAGATACTTCCATTTTCACTCATGGACTCTTCAATATCAATCAGCCATTTCTTATACATCAAAGCATTACCCAAAACAAAACTTTCCCCATAGGCTCCGGTAGTGCGGTCGCCCAACCATCCAAGGCGTTCGTCACGTTGTGGACAATCAGTCGGCATCCCCCGATAGTTTCCGCGGATTCCCCAATAAGCATTCTTATGAAGTTTATTAATCAATTCCTCAGAAGTCTCAAAAGTACCGGTTGTCGCCATTTCATCATAAACAATCTTACCCACAAAATCGGAAACTGAAGGCTCGTAATCCAAACCGGATATCTCTATAAACCGGAAACCATGATAAACAAACGTGGGTTCCCAAACAAACTCACCATCACTTGCCGGAGTATAGACATCCGTCACAAGTGCACTACGCAGATTATCCAGATACAATTCGGTTTCATTATCTTTCAGTACCTCAGCAAAACGCATAGTAATCGGTTTATCTTTTTTACCGGTTAATTTTACTTGCTGCAATCCGACCATATTTTGTCCCATATCGACAATGTATCTTCCCTCTCCTACTGATTTGATTGATACCGGTTTTATTTCCTCCATTACTTTCAAACTCGGAGAAATCTGAGCAACCAACTTACCTTTTGGTGACTCCATCAAATCTACTTTCGTCCATGCGGAATCATCATATCCATTTTCTGTCCACTTACCCAATTCGAGACGAGCATCATATTTCTCACCATCAAATTCATTATTTTCGGTGATAGGACCTTTACTAGTCGCTTTCCAAGATTCATCACTGATAATAGATACTGTTTCACCATTATCATATTCCACATTCAATTGTGCAATGAGACGAGGTAAACCAAAACCATGCATTGAATGTGCACGCATAGAAAGATAACGACCGTTACCCAAAGCTACTCCTACCGTATTAGTTCCATTCTTGATCATAGAAGTAACATCATAAGTCAAATAAGGAACAGAAGCATCATACCATGTAGGAAGCGGACCGAATACATCGTTTCCAATCCTTTCACCATTCATATAACATACAGAAGAGCCTATCCCCGAAACATAAAGCACTGCACGTTTCGGCTTAGATTGCAAATCAAATTCTTTTCGCAAATAGCGAGCCGGCAAAATCGACCTGTCGCCATCCAGCTTCAGATTTATACTATCATTCAATCCGATCCATTGAGCTTTCCAATCCGAATCGTTCAACAAAGCCATCGACCAACTTTGAATGCTACTTTCAGCCTTGTTACCGGTATTTGACCACACTGTGACACGCCAGTAATATTTCTTATTGGACTCAAGAGGTGCTCCTGCATATTCCACCATTGACGATTGATCAGAAACTACATGTCCGGTATTCCAAACCAAATTAGTACTATCTTTCAAATCTTTCTCCGAGGTTGCAACTTCAATCTGATAAGCTGTCTGCATCACATCTTGTTTATCACTTGCCAACAGCCACGAAAAACGGGGATGAAACGTAGAAACGCCCTCAGGATTTTTCTGCATTTCAACAGTAAGTCCGGAGATTTCCAAAGGACCACCATTTTGCACTTTACAACCTACAAATAACAGCACCAACAGAAAAGTTAAAATTGTGTTCTTCATTCTTATGCTTTATCTCCTCCGGTAAAGCCAAACCAGCGTATATTTGACTCTACCGGAAAGTATATTATTAAATAGTTAGTATAAAAGAAGTAAGCACGCTGAACTTACTAATAAATTCGATCCATATCAGAAAGCCTTCCGATACAACACTTCGATCTCTTCCACAGATGTAGAACGTGGATTACCACCTGTACAAACATCATTGAAAGCAGCAACCGCCAATGCCGGAATATCTTCTTCTTTCACATTGATCTCATGCAATTTCTGCGGAATACCAATGCTAAGAGACAATGCTTTCACTGCTTCAACAGCAGCTTTCACCCCTTCAGCTTCTGTCATTCCATCCGTATTAACTCCCATTGCCTTCGCAATATTGATATACTTCGGAGCAGCCGGAGACTCAGCATTATACTCCATCACATAAGGCAATAGCAAAGCGTTAGCCACACCATGCGGAGTATCATAAAAAGCACCCAACGGATGAGCCATTGAGTGTACGATTCCCAAGCCTACATTAGAGAATCCCATACCGGCAATATATTGAGCCTGAGACATTGCTTCACGGGCAGCCACATCCTTACCATTATCTACAGCTGCTTTCAGATTCTGAGCAATCATTTCAATAGCTTTCAGTTCAAACATATCACTCATTGCCCAAGCACCCGGAGTGATATAACTCTCAATGGCATGAGTCAAAGCATCCATTCCTGTTGCAGCCGTCAAACCTTTTGGCATAGAATACATCAATTCGGGATCTACAATAGCCACAGCAGGGATATCGTTCGGATCTACACAAACCATCTTTTTACGAGCATCTTCATCAATAATCACATAATTGATAGTCACTTCGGCAGCAGTCCCCGCCGTTGTAGGTAATGCAAAAGTAGGTACCGCTTTATTTTTAGTATCAGCTACCCCTTCCAGCGACTTTACGTCTGCAAAATCCGGATTATTAACTACAATACCAATACCTTTTGCCGTATCTATGGAAGAACCTCCTCCCAATGCAACGATAAAGTCAGCACCGGAAGTCTTGTAAGCTTTCACTCCATTCTGAACATTGGCAATAGTAGGATTAGCTTTTACATCACTATAGAGTTCATAAGGAATATGATTATCATCAAACACCTTTATAATTTCAGCAGCAACACCAAACTTAATTAGGTCTTTATCAGTCACAAAAAATGCTTTTTTAAAGCCACGCCGGGCAGCTTCAACAGCAATCACACTTCTACATCCGGCACCGAAATAAGAAGTTTCATTTAAAATAATCCGATTCATAGTTTGTTGTATTTTTTAAAGAGAGTCTATTTCTTAAAACTATTATTTAGGCAATTTGAAGGCAACACTCATCTCCTTCATCTGCTCCTGACTCATTCCATCCGGTTCGAAGCCCATATTTTTGGCAGCAATATAAATCAACGCCGATTTATTCAACACATCAATCTGGTCAAAAGCTTGCATTACATCACAATCTACAGCAAACACACCATGTTTTTCCCACATCACTACATCATAATCCTGCAGTTCTTTAATAGTAGCTTCCGCCAATTCCACCGAACTGGGTAATTTATAAGGAATGATACCCAAACCACGAGGACAGAATGCCTTTGTTTCGGGAATCATACTCCACAATAAATTAGTAGCTACATCTTTCTCCAGAAATTTCCGGCAATGCGTCATTGCAATCAACTCAATCGGATGAGTATGTACTGACGCTTTATAAGGAGAGTTTTTACTCAATAAATCATTGTGCACACTCAAATGAGAAGGTAATTCCGAAGTTGGGGCAATCGGTTCATCCGCAATGATAACATAACTGGCACAGTCATCCAGGATTCGGATCACCGAACCGTTCTCCATCGGTCGACGAGCCAGGTCACGCATACGTTTATTCGTTCCCTTGCAATAAAAATACCCCCCTTTGAGATAAGGTAATGTCACCCCAATAGCTTTTACATCACTAATCGGCTCCATCTCACGAATTTCATCATCTACAAACTCAGTTATATTAATAGTGATATTACCACCATTACGTTCAGCCCATCCTTTTTGCCACAAGTATCCGGCCACCTCAGCTACCTTATTTACTTCTTTAGCTAATGCCGGACGATTCTCTAAAATTGATTTCATTACATCTTTATTTTTGATTGGATGCGGATTACACAGAATTTCACAGATTCAATCACTATTTGAAAATCTGCATCATCCGTACAATCCGCACCTGAAATTTTAAAACAAATTCGGAAAGATTAGTGAGAAGATCAACACTATTAATCCACAGACTAAGACAACAATTGTTTTAGTAGACACTCCCTTCCACTCTTTCAAGATTATTCCCCAAACGTTACTAAAGGTTACGTTCAATGCCATCAGGATACACCATGAAAAAGCTAATAACACAGGACTTCCTGTCAGGAAACTCTTACCCATTTCCAATCCGAAGAACTGCATATACCACAGAACTCCCGCCAAGGCACAGAACACCAGATTATTTCCCCACACCTTTCCTTTTGCATAATCCCCCATGGATTTATTGGTAATATTCTGCTGCAAACAGTAAGCTGCATTAGTCAGAAATCCCCCCAAAGTGACTAAGAAGATAACAGGAAGTCCCGCATAAAGCCCATCCACTCCACCTGCCAAAGCAGCTTCCTTAATAGGTATTCCGGCATCTAATCCTAAAGCAAAACATGCACTCATTACACCGGCCAACAATGCTACCAACAATCCTTTTGTCAAAGCAAAGTCCTTAACAGCAGCACGTTTCTCTTCTTCACTCATATTCTGTGAACGCAGACCACCTGCATAACCAATAATAGCGATACCTGCCAACGTGATACAAACTCCCAAAAGCAATATCAGTCCATTACCCTCGAATAAATTCGTTCCGGCAAAAATAGCAGGAAAGAGCGTTCCAAATCCGGCACAAGTACCCAAAGCGATACTTTGTCCCAACGCAACACCCAGATATCTCATAGAAAGCCCGAAAGTCAATCCCCCCACTCCCCACAATATACCATAGACAATACTCATTCCGGCACCTCCCGCGCTCCACAAATCAAGTAAACTACTTCCTTGCGGAATGCCCAGCAATGATCCGAGGAACGGAAATACTAACCAGGCAAACACACCTTGAACCAACCAGAAACTTTCCCAGTTCCACTCCTTCACCTTTTTAATAGGTACATAGGAACTGGACTGGCAAAAGCTGCCGATAGCTATAATTATCAAACCAATTAAAATATCCATCACTTATCGTTTAGAGGTTACGTCAGCTTCATATTTTTGAATCTCAGCAATGAAATCTTCGCCCACCGGAACATTATTCTTCAAGCAGAACATATCCCATACTGCATTCCAAGGCAACGATTTAGATTCTTCGAGCAGAGCCAGACGTTCGAACAACTGGTCATTTGCTTCATATTCGCGGAGTTTTGCCAACGGTTCAAGCAATGCTTGTATCAAGCATTTTTGAGTTGCACGACTACCTACAACATAAGCACCGATACGGTTAATACTTGCATCGAAATAATCAAGTCCAATATGAACTTTATTGAGAGCATCACAACGTACGATTTCTTTGCACAGATCTAAAGTATCATCGTTCATGATAGTTACATGGTCGCTATCCCAACGAACCGGACGGCTCACGTGCAACATAATTTCCGGAATAAACAACAGCAAAGAAGAAATCTTATCCGCTACACTCTCCGTCGGGTGGAAGTGACCAGTATCCAATGTCACAATCTTATTACGAGTTGCACCATAGCCAATGTAGAAGTCATTCGAACCTACTGTATAACTTTCCAAACCGATACCGAACACTTTAGATTCGATGCAGTCTCTCATATTCTTATATTCTGTAGCAAAGATCTGATCCAGAGAATCCTTCAACAAAGCACGATATTTCATACGGTTTACCGTAATATCTTTGCTACCGTCATGTATCCACAAATTCATGATACAAGGATCTCCCTGACGCTTACCCATTTCCTCAGCGATAGCACGACAACGTTTAGTATGTTCAATCCAAAAGTCACGAATACTCTTGTCGGGATTTGACAAAGACAGATTACCTGACTTCGGATGAGAGAAAGAAGTAGAGTTGAAATCCAACTTCATATTATGTTCCGCCGCCCACTGTATCCAACTCTCAAAATGCTCCGGCGTCACCTGATCACGATCCACAAACTGTCCGCCGAAGTCTCCATAAATTTCATGTAAATTCAGTCGATGAGTACCCGGAATATAAGAAGCTGCTTTTAAAACATCTTGTCTGAGTTCTTCAATATTGCGAGCTTTTCCCGGATAGTTACCGGTTGCCTGAATACCTCCGGTCAATTCTCCGGCTGATTCAAATCCGGTTACATCGTCAGCCTGCCAGCAGTGCAATGACAATGAAATCTTCTGCAAATCTTCCAATGCTTTATTTACATCTACACCTATAGCTGCATAACGTTCTACAGCAATTTCATACGCTTTCTGAATCAGTTCTTCTTTTTTCATGATATTCTTATTCTTTAATAGTTAATATATTCTGTCGTTTATTTAATTGGGGCGAATACAATTTTTAAATTGAATATAAGCCGCATCCCACGCTTCTGTATCTTTTGGTTGATAAGTATTCAACGGAATAGAACGATGGATCAATTGACGCATCCCCGCCACATCCGTTGCTTCTCCTGCAGCCATCGCCTGAATCATCACATTACCAATTGCAGTAGCTTCGGACGGACCGGCCACTACCGGTATATCAATCGCATTTGCCGTAAACTGATTTAGCAAATCATTCCGACTTCCCCCTCCAATGACGTGTAATGTTGCAATCGGATGTGGAGACAATGTACGCAAGTTTTCCAACACCTGTCTATAGCGTAAAGCAAGACTTTCAAAAATGCAACGTACCATTTGTCCACGTTGCTCAGGGACGGGTTGCCCGGTAGTACGGCAATATTCCATAATAGCCTGTTCCATATTGGCAGGATTTGCAAAACAATCATCATCCGGATTGATCAGACTACGAAATGGTCTGCTAGCTTCTGCCTCACTAATCAATTCAGGATAACTTGTTTCTCCCCAATTCAAGCGGCAACGTTCAAGCAGCCACATTCCACAAATATTTTTAAGCAGACGGATCGTTCCTTCCACTCCTCCTTCATTCGTAAAGTTTAAAGCCTCTGTTTCAGCATTAATCACAGGAGCATCCGTTTCAACTCCCATCAACGACCAAGTACCACTACTCAAATAAGCGAAGTTACGGTCGAGTGCCGGAACAGCAGCTACCGCAGAGCCTGTATCATGCCCGGCTACTGCAATTACAGGAATTGCACCCAGTCCGGTTATTTTTTGTACTTCCTTCGTCAATACACCTACTTTTTCACCGGGAAAAACAAAACGCCCGAAGTTTTCTTCCTTCAATCCTACCGCTTCCAATAGTTCCGGCTCCAGACGACGGGTATGCGCATTCACCAATTGCGCTGTTGAAGCAATCGTATATTCCGTCACCATCTCCCCGGTCAGCATATAACTCAACGCATCCGGCATAAATAGAACTTTATCCGCAGCTTCTAATGCACTATCCTGATTACGTCTTAACGTATCCAATTGGAAAATTGAATTAAAATTCATTATTTGTATACCCGTTTTTGCATACACCTCACTACGAGGGATACGGGTAAAAAGAGCTTCCGGTGCACCTACCGTATGTGGATCACGATAAGCATAAGGCTGCCGAAGCAGGTTTCCATCCTTTCCGACGCAAACAAAATCTACGCCCCATGTATCTATTCCGATAGAAGCGATAGATTCTCCACTATGTACTACCACCTTCAATCCATCAATAATATGACGATATAATGCATAAATATCCCAATAAAAATGTCCACCCACTTCAATCAAATGGTTGGAGAAACGATTGATTTCTTTCAGATTTAATCCGTATTCTGTAAAAGTTCCTAAGATGGTACGACCACTTGTCGCCCCCAAATCGACTGCAAAAAAGTTTTGTTTCATGGTATTTTGTCTCAATATTAAGGTATTCATTTACCTGATGTTACAAAGATAGGCGATGTCCCGCTTTTGTCCCTTATGTTTTTTGATAGAAAGCGTACACTTTTTGACACGAATAGCTTGCTTTATTCTACTACTAACCAATCCTTTTTTTACTACTAACGGAGATTGCTCAATACCCGGGTGTCGAACAACTTCCATTAGTACACAAAAAAAATCGGTTAGGTATCGAGATAAAATTCTCTTTAAAACAAAGATATTTGAGCATTTATTCATTTTTCTCTCACTTTTATGCAAAAAAACTTTAGTTTTATGCATCTTTTCTCCAAAATATTGCATACTTTTGCACCATTCTTAGAATAATTATACAATGAAGAAGAAAGCAAATCGGTTAGACGCCATCAAAATGATTATCTCAAGCAAAGAACTGGGTTCTCAGGAAGAACTGTTGCAAGAGCTGAACCGTGAGGGCTTCGAGCTGACTCAGGCCACCCTCTCCCGTGACTTAAAACAACTGAAAGTAGCAAAAGCTGCCAGCATGAACGGCAAATACGTTTATGTATTGCCGAACAACATCATGTATAAGCGCTCCACTGACCAAAGCGCCAGTGAAATGCTGCGTAACAATGGATTTATCTCTCTGGATTTTTCCGGCAACATAGCTGTGATACGTACCCGTCCCGGTTATGCAAGCAGCATGGCTTATGACATCGACAACCATGAATTCAACGAGATTATGGGAACCATTGCCGGTGACGACACCATTATGTTGGTATTGCGCGAAGGAGTTTCAGCAAGTAAAGTGCGCCAGCTTTTGTCACTCATCATTCCGAATATCGAATAACTATACATATTTATATATTAAATAAAGAAATGGATACTCAACAAATAGATGTTATGGTAGCCGACGCCTCACATGAGGTATACGTTGACACTATTTTGGATACAATCAGGAAAGCTGCAGCAGTTCGTGGAACCGGTATCGCAGAGCGCACACACGAATATGTTGCAACAAAAATGAAGGAGGGCAAAGCAATTATCGCATTATGTGGTGATACATTCGCAGGTTTCACCTACATTGAATCATGGGGCAACAAACAATATGTAGCCACATCCGGTCTGATTGTCCATCCTGATTTCCGTGGATTAGGATTGGCCAAACGCATCAAACAAGCTTCATTTCAATTGGCACGTCTCCGATGGCCGAAGGCTAAAATCTTTAGTCTGACCTCCGGAGCAGCGGTAATGAAGATGAATACAGAGCTAGGCTACGTTCCTGTCACCTTCAATGAATTAACAGATGACGAATCCTTCTGGAAAGGATGTGAAGGATGTATCAATCATGATATATTGGTAGCCAAAAATCGGAAATTTTGTATTTGTACAGCCATGTTGTACGATCCCACAGATCCGAAAAACATAAAAAAAGAACAAGAAAGAAATAACATTTAATAGATACAGCACTATGGAAGAGAAAAAGAAAAAAGTAGTGGTGGCATTCAGCGGCGGTCTGGACACATCGTTCACCGTTATGTACCTCGCTAAAGAAAAAGGTTACGAAGTTTATGCTGCTTGTGCCAACACAGGCGGTTTCAGTGAAGAACAACTGAAAACTAACGAAGAGAATGCCTATAAACTGGGAGCAGTAAAATACGTCACATTGGACGTTACTCAGGAATACTACGAAAAAAGTCTGAAATACATGGTTTTCGGAAATGTGCTGCGTAACGGTACTTATCCTATCTCTGTCAGCTCGGAACGTATCTTCCAAGGTCTTGCTATTGCCCGCTATGCCAACGAAATTGGTGCGGATGCCGTAGCACATGGTTCTACCGGAGCAGGTAACGACCAGATTCGCTTCGATATGACTTTTCTTGTATTGGCTCCTAATGTAGAGATCATCACATTAACCCGTGACATGGCCCTGAGTCGTCAGGAAGAAATAGATTATCTGAACAAAAACGGTTTCAGTGCAGATTTCACCAAACTGAAGTATTCTTATAACGTAGGTTTATGGGGGACTTCTATCTGTGGAGGTGAAATTCTCGACTCGGCACAAGGATTACCGGAAAGTGCTTATCTAAAACATGTAGAAAAAGAAGGTAGCGAGCAACTTCGCCTTACTTTTGAGAAAGGTGAACTGAAAGCAGTCAATGATGAGAAATTCGATGATCCGATCAAAGCCATCCAAAAGGTAGAAGAAATTGGTGCTGCTTACGGTATCGGACGTGATATGCACGTAGGTGATACAATCATTGGTATCAAAGGTCGTGTAGGCTTCGAAGCAGCCGCTCCAATGTTAATTATCGGAGCACACCGTTTCCTTGAAAAATATACATTGAGCAAATGGCAACAATATTGGAAAGACCAGGTAGCCAACTGGTACGGAATGTTTCTACACGAAAGTCAATATCTGGAACCGGTGATGCGTGACATTGAAGCGATGTTACAGGAAAGCCAACGTAACGTGAACGGAACAGCTATTCTCGAACTTCGTCCATTATCCTTCTCTACCGTAGGTGTAGAATCGAAAGACGACCTTGTGAAAACGAAATTCGGAGAGTATGGTGAGATGCAGAAAGGTTGGACTGCCGAAGACGCCAAAGGCTTTATTAAGGTAACGTCTACTCCGCTACGTGTATACTACAATAACCATAAAGACGAAGAAATATGATTAGAGCAGGAATCATTGGGGGCGCAGGATATACAGCAGGCGAATTAATTCGTCTGTTACTCAATCATCCGGAAACCGAAATCGTATTTGTTAACAGCAGTAGTAATGCCGGCAACAGAATTACCGATGTACACGAAGGACTTTACGGAGAAACAGACTTGAGGTTTACCGACCAATTACCATTGGACGAAATTGACGTCCTTTTCTTCTGTACGGCTCACGGAGATACAAAGAAATTTATAGAAAGCCATAATATACCGGAAGATTTGAAAATCATCGACCTTTCTATGGACTACCGTATCAAAAGCGATGATCATGATTTTATTTACGGTCTGCCGGAACTGAATCGGCGTGCCACTTGCACAGCAAAGCATGTAGCTAATCCGGGTTGCTTTGCGACTTGTATTCAGTTAGGACTTCTTCCGCTTGCCAAAAACCTGATGCTGACAGACGATATAATGGTAAACGCCATCACCGGAAGTACAGGTGCCGGTGTAAAACCGGGTGCTACCAGTCATTTCAGTTGGAGAAACAATAATATCAGTGTTTACAAGGCTTTCGATCATCAACATATACCGGAAATCAAGCAATCTTTGAAACAATTGCAAACCAGCTTTGATTCGGAAATTGATTTTATCCCTTACCGGGGTGACTTTCCACGTGGTATATTTGCGACACTTGTAATTAAAACGAAAGTATCTCTCGAAGAGATCGTCCGGATGTACCAAGAGTACTACGAGAAAGATTCATTTGTACACATTGTCGATAAAAACATTGACCTGAAACAAGTGGTAAATACAAACAAGTGTCTGATACATCTGGAAAAACACGGTGATAAACTGTTAGTTATCTCATGTATCGACAATTTATTAAAAGGTGCAAGCGGCCAGGCTGTTCATAATATGAACCTGATGTTTAACCTGGAAGAAACCGTAGGATTACGTTTGAAGCCGTCCGCTTTTTAAAACAAAAGAAATATGAAATTATTCGATGTATATCCTTTATACAATATCAATATTGTTAAAGGAAAAGGCTGCAAAGTCTGGGATGAGAACGGAACAGAATATTTGGACCTTTACGGAGGCCATGCCGTAATCTCTGTCGGACACGCTCATCCACACTATGTAGAGATGATAAGTAATCAAGTTGCAACACTTGGTTTCTACTCAAACTCAGTGATCAATAAGCTTCAGCAGCAAGTAGCCGAACGACTTGGCAAACTTTCCGGTTACAAAGATTATAGTCTCTTCCTGATCAACAGTGGTGCCGAAGCAAACGAGAATGCTCTGAAACTTGCCTCCTTCCACAACGGACGTACTAAGATCGTGTCATTTAGCAAAGCATTCCACGGACGTACTTCATTGGCGGTAGAAGCAACAAACAATCCTTCTATCATTGCTCCAATCAATAACAATGGCCACGTAACTTATCTCCCGTTGAATGACATCGAGGCGATGAAACAAGAATTAGCAAAAGGAGATGTATGTGCCGTTATTATTGAAGGAATACAGGGAGTCGGAGGAATCAAAATACCAACTACCGAGTTTATGCAGGAACTCCGCAAAGCTTGTACTGAGACTGGTACTATTTTAATTTTGGATGAGATCCAAAGCGGTTACGGAAGAAGCGGAAAATTCTTTGCGCACCAATATACAGGTATTCAGCCAGACATTATCACAGTAGCCAAAGGGATAGGAAACGGGTTCCCAATGGCAGGAGTATTAATCAGCCCAATGTTTACACCTATCTACGGACAACTAGGAACGACATTCGGTGGTAACCACCTTGCATGTGCTGCTGCCTTGGCCGTAATGGACATTGTAGAAAAAGAAAACCTGATAGATAATGCAGCTAAAGTCGGTAACTATTTGCTGGAAGAACTGAAGAAATTTCCTCAAATCAAAGAAGTACGTGGACGCGGATTGATGATCGGACTTGAGTTTGATGAACCGATCAAAGAATTACGTAGCCGACTCATCTATGATGAGCACGTATTTACCGGAGTTAGTGGAACAAATGTACTTCGCTTACTTCCCCCTCTTTGTCTTAGTATGGAGGAAGCAGACGAATTTCTTGTCCGCTTCAAAAAAATACTCTGATCTTTACATTTGATTAATAAATAGCAAACAATAAAAGCAGCCTAAACTAGAAAATTATTTCTTAACAGGGTGCTTTTTGTTTTTTCACTATTTACCGTTACCTTTGTCAGTAACAAATCATAAAAATACAAGTGCATATGAAAATAGCTATTATCGGTGCAGGAAACATGGGAGGTTCTATTGCCCGTGGTCTGGCAAAGGGAAGTTTAATAGACGATTCAAACATTATCGTTTCCAACCCCAGTGCCGGCAAACTGGAAGAATTGAAAAAAGAATTCCCGGCAATCGCCACTACACATAACAATGTAGAAGCTATAACTGGAGCAGATATTATTATTTTGGCTATAAAACCCTGGCTTATCAATTCAGTGGTGCGCGAGCTAAAAGTAAAAAGTAAGCAAATACTCGTATCCGTTGCTGCCGGGATTAGTTTTGAAGAATTGTCCCACTATGTCGTATCACCGGAAATGCCAATGTTCCGCGTTGTCCCGAATACAGCCATCAGCGAACTGGAAAGTATGACACTGATCGCAACACGCAATACAAGCGATGAACAAAATCAGTTCATTCTTCAACTATTCAACGAAATGGGAAAGGCAATGCTTATTCCTGAAGACAAGATGGCTGCTGCCACTTCATTGGCTTCTTGTGGAATTGCATATGTATTAAAATACATTCAAGCTGCTATGCAAGCAGGCATTGAAATGGGACTTCGTCCCAAAGATGCAATGGAAATGGTAGCCCAATCCGTAAAAGGTGCTGCTGCATTGATCCTAAATAACGATACTCACCCAAGTATAGAAATAGATAAAGTGACCACTCCAGGAGGAATCACGATTAAAGGAATCAATGAACTGGAACATAGTGGTTTCACTTCTGCAATTATCAAAGCAATGCTGGCATCCAAATAACCAAACATAAATAAAATCACTAATCACTCAATTATATGAATGACCAAATTAAACAGATAGCAGAACGTCTGCGCGGATTACGCGATGTATTGGAACTTACGTCTGAAGACATAGCCCGCGACTGTGACATTTCTGCCGAAGAATACCGATTGGCAGAAACAGGAGATTATGATATTTCCGTAAGTATGCTACAAAAAATTGCTCGTACCTACAATATTGCACTCGATGCACTGATGTTCGGCGAAGAGCCCAAAATGAGCAGTTACTTCGTAACTCGTGCAGGCAAAGGAATAAGTATCGAACGTACCAAAGCCTATAAGTATCAGTCACTGGCTTCCGGTTTTATGAATCGTGCCGCCGACCCGTTTATCGTAACAGTTGAACCAAAAGGAGATGATACTCCTATTCATTACAATAGCCACAGCGGACAAGAATTTAATCTTGTAATCGAAGGCCGTATGCTTATCAGCATTGAAGGCAAGGAAATCATCCTAAATCAAGGTGACAGTATTTATTTTAATTCAAAACTTCCACACGGCATGAAAGCGCTCGACGGCAAAACGGTACGTTTTCTCGCAGTAATTATGTAATATTTAAAATGAAGAACGAAGAATGAAGAATGAAGAATTATGCTACGCTATATAAACGATCCGCATGGAAAAATTCTTCATTCATAATTCATAATTCTTAATTCAAAAAGTTATGGTAGAAAGATTTTTATCACAGACCACTTTTATATCACAAGAAGATTTTATCAAGAATCTGAAAATAAACGTCCCGGAAAATTTCAACTTCGGTTATGACGTAGTAGATGCTTGGGCTGCCGAACAACCCGACAAGAATGCTTTACTTTGGACAAACGACCAAGGTGAATGCCACCAATATTCGTTTGCCGACATGAAACGTTATACGGACATGACAGCATCTTACTTTCAAAGTTTAGATATTGGTCGTGGAGACATGGTTATGTTAATTCTGAAACGTCGCTTTGAATTCTGGTTCAGTATCATTGCACTTCACAAACTAGGTGCGACTGTTATTCCGGCAACACATTTGCTGACGAAAAAAGACATCGTATATCGCTGTAATGCCGCTGATATCAAAATGATTGTAGCTGCTGGAGAAAGTGTCATCCTGCAACATATCAAAGATGCTCTACCTACTTGTCCAAGTGTAGAACAGCTGATTAGTGTCGGTCCAGAAGTTCCGGAAGGATTTCAAGACTTTCATAAAGGTATAGAAAATGCCGCTCCCTTTACTCGTCCTAAACATGCAAATACAAATGATGATATTTCATTGATGTATTTTACATCCGGTACCACCGGTGAGCCCAAAATGGTAGCACACGATTTTACTTATCCGTTAGGACACATCGTTACCGGTAGCTTTTGGCACAACTTGGATGAAAATAGTCTTCATCTTACTATTGCCGACACAGGATGGGGAAAAGCTGTATGGGGAAAACTCTATGGACAATGGATTGCAGGAGCTAATATCTTCGTTTACGACCACGAGAAATTCACTCCGGGAGATATCTTACAGAAAATACATGACTATCATGTGACTTCTCTTTGTGCACCTCCCACTATTTTCCGCTTTTTAATTCACGAAGATCTGACAAAATATGACTTGTCTTCTCTCAAATATTGTACTATTGCAGGCGAAGCTTTAAATCCAGCTGTATTTGAGACTTTCAAGAAATTGACAGGTATCAAACTTATGGAAGGCTTTGGGCAAACGGAAACTACATTGACTGTTGCCACCATGCCTTGGATGGAACCGAAACCGGGAAGTATGGGATTGCCTAATCCACAATACGACGTAGACTTGATCGACCACGAAGGCCGTTCTGTTGAAGCTGGTGAACAGGGACAGATTGTGATCCGTACTAACAATGGAAAACCTTTAGGACTTTTCAAAGAGTATTATCGGGATGCTGAACGTACTCACGAAGCATGGCACGATGGCATCTATTATACGGGAGACGTTGCCTGGAAAGATGAGGACGGTTACCTTTGGTTCGTAGGTCGTGCAGACGATGTTATCAAAAGCTCAGGCTATCGTATTGGTCCATTCGAAGTTGAAAGTGCTCTGATGACTCACCCTGCTGTAGTAGAATGCGCTATCACCGGAGTACCTGATGAAATTCGGGGACAAGTAGTAAAAGCAACTATTGTCTTATCTAAAGACTACAAGGCGCGTGCAGGTGAAGAGTTGGTCAAAGAATTGCAAAATCATGTAAAGAAAACAACTGCTCCTTATAAATATCCCCGTGTTATCGAATTTGTAGATGAACTCCCGAAGACAATCAGTGGTAAGATTCGCAGGGTAGAAATCCGCAAGAATGATGAGAAATAGATAAAAAATAACCTATTCATCGATAAATCCTCCTTAATACGACTTTATAAATCGATTAAGGAGGATTCTTTTTTACCAATACAACAATTGTCTCAATTATAGCAATTATTGGTCATTATTCATATTTGACTCAAAAGTGCTCTTATATGAAGTATTATTTTTCTTTTTAGTCAATTTCCTCTTTTATATTTGCGACAGTTAAAACCAAAACACAAAAAAGAGATGATTACGAGTAGAAAGATTTCCCAAGTAAATGTTTTCACTGGCAGTCCATGGGAAGTAGCTAGTGTAAAAAGACTCCTGAATGCAGCCTACATTAAAGCTTCAATGAAAGATAAAGGTTTGAACTGCATTCAAATTATGGTCCCATGTGAATGCTATACAGCTGCTATGCGTATTATCAGCAGTAGAATTTCGTAAGTTTTAAGAAGTAGATAGAAAATAAGAGCCGGTTACGATGTGAGATCGTGACCGGCTTTCTTCTATATATCCCCCAATGTATATGCATCCCTAATTAAAATTCTTTATATTAATTCATATCAATAAGGTTATAACGGATGAAAAATAAATAGTCATACTCCCAATCTGTTTAAATCGGCTTCAATTATAATATTTAAACCGTTTACATAGTAAGATTATTGTTGCAACAATAACCAATCGTTTTACGCACGTGATCCCATAGGGCCACATTCATGATCCTAATAGTTACTGCACGTAGAGCGAATGCTCACGTACGTGAAACTGAAAGATACAACTAATCAAAAAGATTAATTAAGTTACATTTTCATATTAAATCTATTAGTCTTTATTCCATTAATCAAGGATTCCACATCTATAAAAAGAAAACATATTAGCCATAAATCATCGCAATATATACAAAAACATACTATATTAGGTATTTTATTGAACGAAAAAGCACTTTTTAACTTCACTAATTGATAAAAACCAAGTTTTCAGGAAATAAGAGAATTATATTTAATAATATTGTTATATACTGATAATTAGCCACCTAATAGCACAATCATAAAAGAATATGGTGACAATAGAAAACTAAAAATTCTATTATCACCTTATTGTCACATAGGTATTATCATCTATTCACCTTTGGATATCAATAATTTAGCATCAAAAAGTGATAAATGACAATAAAATATCATAGCCAACTCATATAATGAAAGCACTATGGTCTTAAGCAAATATTTGCCTCTAAATTACCTCATAAGTAACAAGAATCAACATAAGGATTTAGATCGTGAGTCGTTATAAAATGTTTTATTATAAGCAATAAAACGTTTCATTTCAAAAAAGAAACTTAACTTTGCATCCTAGTTTTACCATAAAGGACTGAATTAGTAACTAAAAAAGATCAAATCAAATGAAATTTAAAACTTTGGCAGTTTATTGCTTCTTATTTGCAAGCAGTGTATCCTCTTGTATACAAGATGAAGCGCTCAACTCTGAAGCCGCTATCGATGCCTGTTCAGGCAGTAATGTACAATTAGCAAACATTGATACCAATTCCAAGACAATCAATGTATATGTGCACAAAAATGTTGATCTGTCTAAACAGGAATTAAAATTCACGATACCTGAAGGAGCTACTATCAAAGTAAATAGCCAAATCACAGGGGATACAGAATCAAGTTACGATTTCTCAGAGGAACCACATTCCCGCCAGTTTACCGTTACATCAGAAGATGGGCAATGGAAAGCAGTTTATACTGTGAATGTAGTGCCTACGGAACTACCAACTTCTTTCCATTTTGAAAGATTATTGTCATCCAATCCTTATGATGTTTTCTATGAATTCCAACCGGGAACTTCTCAGAATGCATCAAAAGTAGTGCAATGGGCAAGCGGTAACAAAGGATACGAATTGACAAGTATGGCCAAAACTAATGAAGACTATCCGACAGTACAATCAATAAACGGCTATCAGGGTAAAGGAGTAAAATTAGAAACGCGGAATACTGGTAGTTTCGGTGCGATAGTAAAAATGTATATTGCAGCAGGTAATCTTTTCATTGGTTCGTTCGATGTAGGAAATGCCTTGAAAGATCCTAGAAAAGCCACAAAGTTCGGTTTTCAATTTGATAAACGTCCAATATCACTTAAAGGATTTTATAAATTCAAAGCAGGAGATGTTTATACTGCAAAAGGGGAGGTTCAAGCCGATAAGAAAGATAAATTTGACATTTACGCTGTCATGTACGAAATTGACAATAATTCAGATATGCTGGATGGAGATAATGTATTTACTTCAAATAAAGTAGTATTATTGGCACGTATTGATTCAGAAAGTGCTGTCGAAACTAATGATTGGAAAGAATTTAATTTGCCATTTAAACCTGTTAATGGAAAAACAATTGACGACATAAAGTTACAACAAGGTAAATACAAATTAGGTATTGTATTCTCTTCCAGCGTAGACGGCGCTTATTTCGAAGGAGCTGTTGGAAGCACATTATATATCGATGAAGTAGAACTTATTTGTGAAGAATAAAAAATAGTACAATGAAAAAACATAGATTAATCAGTATTATAACTATACTGCTGTTTGCCGGTACACTTGCAATACAGGCACAAGAAGAAAGAACAAGAAGTCTTGTCTGGATGTATCTGCACGGATGGGAATACGAGATCAAAGCTGGCTTCAACATAGGCGGCACTTCTCCCCTTCCTTTGCCTAATGAGATCCGTAAAATAGACAGCTATGCTCCTGGCATCGCTATCTCCATCGAAGGGAATGCAACTAAATGGTTCGACGAAGCAAAAAAATGGGGAATGACGGCCGGTATTCGTCTTGAGAATAAAAATATGACTACTGAGGCTACCGTAAAAAACTACGGTATGAAGATTATTAATACTAATGGCGGAGAGCTACAAGGCCTATGGACCGGAGGAGTAAAAACAAAAGTTAAGAACTCATATCTGACTATTCCGGTGGTTGCCAATTATAGAATAAGCAATCGCTGGAAAGTATCGGCTGGTCCTTATGTTTCTTATCTTATTGAAGGCGATTTCTCTGGACATGTATACGAAGGACACCTCCGCACTCCTGATCAAACAGGTTCTAGGGTAGACTTTACAGGTGAAAGTATAGCTACTTATGACTTTTCTGAAAATCTGCGTAAATTCCAATGGGGTCTGCAACTGGGTGGTGAATGGAAAGCTTTCAAGCATCTGAATGTATATGCTGATTTGACTTGGGGATTGAATGATATCTTTAAAAAGAACTTTGACACTATCACATTTGCAATGTATCCTATTTATCTGAATGTAGGTTTCGGATATGCATTCTAAGTAAAACCGGAAAATTCGGGTTATTCAAAGACTGCTTGAAAAGTCTACATGATAGATGACTTTCAGGCAGCCTTTAAATTAATTGCTCACTATAACTGATAGTTATCTCGTATAAAATATTCATCTTCTGACAAAACCATTTAATTAATTAACTCAACCAAACATTTATCTCTTCAAATAACAAGACTAAGAATAAGAAGCACCTGTTTATTTACCGATAACAATACAACTAACTTTTCAGATTTTCGCCTTCCCTAGTCAAAAGTAAATCTAAGCAATTTAGTAAGTTGAAACGTTGAGAAAAAGTCCATAAAAAAGAGGGTATGACCGATTTTAAAGTCAGACAAACCCTCTTCTGATTTCCTCGAATTTTCTTCTTTATTATGGCAAATAATTCAATTATTCCCCAATTATTTCCAACTCATCAAGAATCAAAGTACTATCTGGAGCACCTTTAAAGCTATCGCCCTCTTTACTTGCTGAACAAACAATAGCAATCTTATATTTAGCATTTGGATCATATGATTTATCTGGTAAGAAGTTGAATTTCAAATTAAAAGGAGTAAATTCACTCTTCGCAGATCCATCTTCCAAATAAGCAACAGCTACTCGCTTTGGAGAACTATTAATATTAGTGCCATCCAAATATTCATCATCTTTCTCTATCTGATAAAGTACTGCAACAATAGAACATTCATCAATTTGACCTTCTATAATATTATCTTTACTACCATCCTTTGCACCTTCGCGGAATATCTCCCCTGGAGTATATTTATAATATCCTTTGAAGAATAAAGGTTTCTTATTATAAGGAATACCGAAATGAGTAGCTTCTAGTGGTTTACTCATTGAAGATATGCTAATTACCATTTCTCCTGTAAATAGTGAGCCAGCAGTTATAGTTGGAGAATTAATAAATCCTCCTTGTTTCTTAGTATAACGAGTAATCAATTTAACAGCTTTACCTGCAAATCCCGCTTCTTCTTGCAATACCGGATAATCTCCTTTATATCCACTTACAGAGTACAGAAGGGCAACGCCCTTATTAGGGTTAGCTAACTCATTAGCTGGAAGTGGATCATAATAAGGATGTGTTCCTCCTTGCGCAACATCGCTCCATTCATCAAATGAATATTTTAAAATATTACCATCTACTGAAGCAACATATGTCTTTACTGTTCCATCTTCTGCCAACACAGTATATGTAACTTTCTTACCTGCCGAAAAATCTTGAGCAACTCCACTTTCAGGGTTCACTGTAGCTTTATTAGAAACCATAATCTCTGGTATCAATTCACTTAAATCCTCATCAGTAGCATTAGTACTAACCTTGAAAGTTATTGTACCATTAGCATCATCAATTACAGATGATCCAATAACAAAATCATTTTCAATAATGAAACTTGTAATCTTGGCTTCGCTACTTTCAGTCCCACTCAAACGAGCTCCTTTATAAGTAACATCAACATCTTGATTCTGACCATCAAGGACAGCCTTGATATCCATATCAATATCAATATTACCATTCTTTATCGTACCTGTAGCATTGATAACACATGAAAGCTCTCCAGTTTCTAATTCCTGAGTTCCTACAAAACTATAAGTATCCCCGTTTTTTGTCAGTTTACAGTTACTAAGTTTAATTTCAGGAATAGTTATTATACCCATAAAACTAAAGTTCTTCAAAGACAGGTCAATAGAAGTATTACTTGCCTTCGATACAGTTATTTTCTGGATTATAGGATTTCCAATCGACTCACCAAAAAGCTTAACTTCCAATGTTCCTTTATAGTTTCCTACAATCTCTCCCTCGATAGCTGCGGAATAATTCGGATCATCATCACTACAACTAGTGAAAAGACCTACTGAACAAATAAACATAAACAAACAAAACAAACTCTTTTTCATAATCTTCATACTTTAGTTACAAATCTAACACAAAAAATCGCTACAAAGTAACATATTAAATCCATTCTTTACAAGGTCTATTTTCTGCATTTTGTGTTCTATTCTTAATAAAAAAAGAGAAAGAGGAAAGATTTTTATTTTAATAGTAATTATCATTACTGGGTACTTATTCCTTGATATATTTCAATTGTTTAGAAATTAGTTGTTTGTTTTTTGCAATTGCATCCAGTAAGTATTTCATTTACAAGCATTCTACCTATACTTTAAAAGCATATTTCAGCAAAGGACTCATTGAAAGAGTCGTTTCTTTGCCGAAATATGCATTTTAGGAGATGACTAAATAACAGTTACATTTCTATTATTTCTTCCTAATCAAACAGAATCATATAAAAAGTAAGGGATATCCTACTTGAGGAAACCTTACTTTTATTTCATTTAAGAGAATACAAATTATTCATTTATAATCTCAATATCATCAAGATAAAGAGCACTACCCGGTGCACCACTGAACTTATCTCCATTAGCAGACGAAGATGCAATTACTGCAAAACGATATTTCTTAGCAGAATTATATTCCTTGACATAATCTAATGTTAAAGTAAACGGAGCATAATCATCTACCTTTTCGTCAGTAGAGAACTGAGCAAGGGCAACAACTCTGTCCGAAGAAGTATAAATATTAGTCCCATCTAAATACTGTCCTTCACTCTCATCTGAGATCTCATAAAGTACTGCACTAATCATACAAGCATCTTTCATGCTTTTATCTTCGACAACTATATCTTTTGCTCCTTCAGGATCATCACAACGATAATACACATCACCCGGTAAATATTTATAGAATCCAGTAACCTTTAACGGCTTCTCATTCCAAACCAATCCAAAACGTGTACACATCAAAGCACTAGTCATTGCATACTCAGTATTAAAATAACCTAAGAATAGTGTTCCTGCAGTAATTTTAGGGATCATACCATAAGCTCCTTTTGAATCTATAGTCGAAACTTTAGCCGCTCCAGTACCTAAATGAGCATCAGTTACTTTTTCTACTGCAAAAGGAGTATCTACAAGCTCAGGATACGTTTCTCCCAACATAGCTTTTATCAAATACACACCTGTATTAGATGTATCCCAATATCCTCCTACGGGAGAATAAAATCCTAATGAAACGTCACCCTCTCCTTTTTGTTCTTCCCAACTTTCAAAATCAAACTTATTAATGATATGCTTGACTATGACCTTATATACTCTGGTATTACCATTTTCCGCCATCACTGTATATTTTACTTCTTGACCAAAATTCTGTTCAACACCAGAAGCTGGAGTCACCGTAGCCTTATTGGATACTGTAATTTCAGGAATTAACTTTAATTGATCCACTGTCGCATTACCTCTTACGGTAAAAGTAATTATACCTTTTTCCTCATCAATCACAGGTTGCTCTGTTACAACATCACTATCGAAAATAAAGTTAGTAATTTTTGCCTCACTACTCTCAGAACCTGTCAGTTTAGTTCCACTATAAACAACTCTTACATTTTGAGTTAAATCAGATAATTTTGCAGCAATGTCTAAATTTACAGTAACGACATTACCCGATATAATACCTTCGGCATCAATATCAGCAACCAAAGAATATTTTTGTACAGTCAATTTTTGTTTACCAGCAAACTTATAATTATCTCCATCCTTCGTTAATTCACAGTTCTGCAAAGATATAGTACCTAAATCCATATTCATAAAACTGAAATCTTTCAATTCCATATTTACAGATGTTTTGCTAGCTTCTGCAATAGTGATATTTTTAGGAATATCAACCCCAATATGCATTTCTTCATTACCAGCAGCCAAATAAATATTTAATGTACCTTTATAGCCTCCTATTACTTGAGAGGTTAATTGATTTCCACTACCATTACCTTCATCATCGTCATCACTACAAGCAGTGAAAAGACTGACTGAACAAATAAGCATAAACAAATAGAATAAACTTTTTTTCATAATCTTCATACTTTAATTATAAATCGTTTAACACACAAAAACTTTGTAAAGTTACACATTACACTTATGTCTAACAAGGTCTATTCTCTACTTTTTATGTCCTTTTTTTAATAATAATCTACATAACATTAGATTTTGCACAAACCGTCTCTATGTAATCACAACTCATTACTACATAACACACCAACTGCTACAAATTTTACTACTAATCAAATAATTGTAATTATTCATTCTTTTTATCTTTGTCAGGAATAAAATACCTCCACTCTTACCCATTGATAACTTTCATAATCGGTTCTCAATTCGAACAATTACATTTTGTTCTATTCTTATTCAAATCCCTAAGATTGAGGATTTACAGAGATTTCAAGATATCCCGTTACACACAATAATCAATAGTTGTCCTCCATTGTTCTAAATCTTCCCCCTGTAACGCAACATAGTATCTACCACTTTCATACGCACTTCTGGTTTACATCTTGGTTTACATAAGTTTCATTAATCAGACTAGAATCCAGCTTAAACAAAGACCAGAAACAGGATAGATCCTGACAGGTACATAAACAAAAAACTCCATAAATCAAAGATTTACAGAGCTTTTAATCAAGAATACTCGTACTCGAAGCGGGACTTGAACCCGCACAGCCGCAATGGCCAAAGGATTTTAAGTCCTTCGTGTCTACCATTCCACCATTCGAGCATCCTTTCAAAGAAGAGAGCGGAAAACGAGACTCGAACTCGCGACCCTAACCTTGGCAAGGTTATGCTCTACCAACTGAGCTATTTCCGCGTTTTTTCAACGGGTGCAAAGATAAGGAGATTAGTTCTTTCTGCCAAATCTTTTTGGAGGAAAGTTTAAAAACAATCCTCCAATTTCTCATTTTATCGACCAAGAAGAGCTTTTTCGGCTGTTTCCATACCAAAAAAATTAAAATCTTCGACCACTTGTTGCATCAAAGCTGAAATTTCAGCATTGCAAAGATTACCAATACTACCTTCATGTGTATGATGAACCTCTTTACTATGAGTAAACTTACCAGCTTCAATATCTAAACCTACTTTTTTATATGCATCACGAAAAGGCACTCCTTCCCGAGCCAATCGGTTTACTTCTTCAACGCTAAAAATCAGAAGATATTTATCATCATCCAATATATGCTCATTGACCTTAATTTCTTCCATAATATAGGTCGTCATTTGCAAACAATCTTTCAGTTCTTGGAAAGCAGGTAAAAAGACTTCCTTGATAATCTGCAAATCACGAAAATAACCGGAAGGTAAATTATTGGCGATCATCATTATCTGCTGAGGTAATGATTGCAACTTATTACATTTGGCACGAGTCAACTCAAATACATCCGGATTCTTTTTATGAGGCATTATACTAGAACCAGTCGTACATTCATCCGGCAATTTCACAAAACCGAAGTTTTGGCTATTGAACATACAGGCATCAAAAGCAAGCTTGGAAATAGTTCCAGCAATAGAGGCTAAAGCAAATGCCACATTACGTTCCATTTTACCACGCCCCATCTGTGCATATACTACATTATAATTCAATGAATCAAAACCAAGTAATTGAGTTGTCATCGTACGATTCAATGGAAACGAAGAACCGTATCCGGCAGCAGAGCCTAATGGATTGCGATTACACATCTTAAATGCAGCTTGTAAGAAAAGCATATCATCTACCAAACTCTCAGCATATGCACCAAACCACAAGCCAAATGAAGATGGCATTGCAATCTGCAAATGTGTATATCCCGGCATCAGTACATTCTTATAGCGTTCACTTTGACGAATCAACACATGGAAAAGTTGCTCTACAGATTCTGCAATTTCTTTAATCTGAGTACGTGTAAAGAGTTTCAAATCAAGCAAAACCTGGTCATTGCGAGAACGACCACTATGAATCTTCTTCCCAACATCCCCCAAACGCCGCGTTAACATCAATTCAACTTGCGAATGTACATCTTCTACTCCTTCTTCAATCACAAAATCACCTTTTTCTGCAGAAGCATAAATATTTTTTAGTTCAGCAAGCAACTGAGTCAATTCTTCCTTTGTTAGCAGCCCGATGCTCTCAAGCATCGTTATATGCGCCATCGAGCCCAACACATCATGTTTAGCAAGATAGAGGTCCATCTCACGATCACGTCCTACCGTAAACCGTTCAATATCCTTATTCACCTGAACGGATTTTTCCCAAAGTTTTTGTGCCATATATATAAGAAGGTGTTTCTTTATCAATAATTAATGAGTGACAACATTTCAACCATCTTTTCCAATCCTTCCTGAAGAGGTTTCTGTACCATCGCTTTCATAAAAGGATTAATTTCCATACTAATGGTTATTTTAATATTACACTCCCCTTCACCTATAGACATCAACTGAATCACAAGGCTGAAAGGAAGCGGAGAATTAGTGGTTTCCAACTTAATGTAGTCACATGGTTTACGCTCCACAATCTTCAAAATCAATTGTCCTACCGGAGCCACACTGAAACTAAGCGTATCAAAACTCATGTCTTTCACCTTATCTTCCGGCAAACGGTCTTTAATCTTCTCTAGATTACTGAGATCGGAAAGTTTCTCATACACACGTTCCTTACTATAAGGAATGACCTTTACACTACTCTCAAAATTAGTCATATATACCTGATTTATAAAAAACAAAGAAAGAACTATCCGAATAAAAAACTACCCAGATGGTTCTTTCCCACATTATACATATTTTTATCAAAAAGATACTTTATTTTCCTGCATCCCAATGGGCCGGATCTTTACGCCACTCATTCAGCGTTGCAATATCTTCTTCTTCAATATAGCCTGTGCGAAGTGCTACATCGAGCACTGCTTCATAATTACTCAATGTCACCAAAGGAACTCTTGCTTCTTTAAATGCCTGTTCCGCAACCGGAAATCCATAAGTAAAAGCAGCAATCATACCAATTACTTCACAACCGTCACGACGAATAGCCTCTACAGCTTTCAGACTACTACCTCCGGTAGAAATCAAATCCTCTACAACTACAACTTTCATACCTGGACGAAGTTCTCCTTCAATTAGATTCTCCAATCCATGATCTTTAGGAGTAGAACGAACATATACAAACGGAAGATTCAACGCATCGGCCACCAAGGTTCCCTGAGGAATAGCACCTGTAGCCACACCTGCAATCGCATCTACTTGTCCAAATCGTTCTAATACCAAACGCGTAATTTCAACCTTCACAAAATTACGTAGAGAAGGATAAGACAGAGTTTTACGGTTATCGCAGTAAAAGGGGGATTTCCATCCGGAAGCCCATGTAAAAGGGTTGGCTGGTTGAAGTTTAATTGCTTTAATCTTCAGTAGTTTCTCCGCGAACAGTCTCTCTAAGTTTTTCATAACTAAACTAACTATTAATTATTCGCTGCAAAATTACGGAAATAGAATGAAATTAAAAAGAAGAAATTCGTTTATTTTTTCATTCTTCGTATACATCCTCTTCCGATACTTCTATGCAACGTTTGATATCTTTTATCTCAAATCCACGACTTATGGCAAAGCGAATGAGTTTTTGGTTCAGTTCGTATTCATCCTGTGCATGAATACTCTTACGTTTGGATGCTAATAATCCCTTTAATGTCAAAAGATATTCTTCTTCATCAATCTCATTCAAATAACGCCAAGCTGTATCTGAAGGAATCTTCTTCATATAAAGTCCCTGGGCTATTTTCACTTTACCCCACTTTGCAAACCGAAATTTATCTTTGACAAAAGCACGACAATACCGTTCATCATCAATATATTTTTCAGTTTCTAGCTGATGAAGGATGCGGGCGATAGCTTCATAAGCAATTCCCCATCGTTGTAATTTATCATTTATCTCTGCCCGACAATGTTCGGCAGAAGAACAATAGGAAGCAACCTTATTTAAAGCTTCCTCTTCAGTTATTTGTGCACTCATCGATTGGCTGTAACTATTCTATCATTTTCAAAAATATCCTTTATAACATGTATATTATGATAATGGTTCATTTCCAGTAAGCGAACCATTTCCGCTCCATAAGCCTGATTGATTTCGAAATAGAGTTTTCCTCCCTGGTTTAATAGCTTTTGTCCCAGCACTACAATATGGCGATAAAAGAGTAACGGATCATCATCTGGCACAAACAAAGCCAAGCCTGGTTCCCATTCAAGTACATTCGGATCCATATCAGCCTTTTCTTTTTCCGTCACATATGGAGGGTTACTTACTATCACATCATACCGTTGTGTTTCTGACACAATATCAGACAGCACATCTTGCCTTTCAAATACCACCCGCCCGGACAAACGTTCATTATTCCAACGTGCAATTTCTAATGCTTCTTCGGATATATCCCATGCCGTAACCATAGCATCCGGCAACTCTTTTGAAAGAGAGATTGAGATGCAACCACTTCCGGTTCCTATATCCAATATACTTTTAGCTTCCTGATTCTCCTTTATAATCAAATCAACAAGTTCACCCGTTTCCGGTCGAGGCACTAATACTCCAGGAGCTACCCGAAACTGCCTTCCATAAAACTCAGCAATTCCACGAATGTATTGTATCGGTTCATTTTTCTGCAAACGGAATATAATGTTTTCTAATTTACGCTGTTTGCATTCGGATAAAGTTATATCTTTGCCCATGTAAATATCAAGCGCATCGAACCCTAATATATCACAACAAATTAGCATCGTAAGAGTTTTTACCTCTTCCGGTGGATAAATATCCTTTAATGATAGACGGATGTATGCAGTGATATGGTTCATGTTTACATTTTGGGAGTGCAAAATTAAGAATAATAAATCGAAGACCATCAATGGAAGAAGAAAAATATATAAAACGCTGCATTCAATTAGCGAAAAATGGTTTGTGTAATGTAGCACCAAACCCAATGGTAGGTGCCGTCATTGTGTGCGACGGACGTATTATCGGTGAAGGATATCATATCCGTTGCGGAGAAGGCCATGCCGAAGTCAATGCTATACGTTCCGTAAAAGATACCTCCCTATTAAAGCGGTCGACTATTTACGTTAGCCTGGAACCCTGTTCACATTATGGGAAAACGCCCCCATGTGCAGATTTGATTATCGAAAAACAAATACCACGTATTGTTATCGGTTGCCAAGACCCATTTTCGGAAGTATCCGGACGTGGAATTAAAAAGTTACGCGAAGCGGGACGAGAAGTCATCGTGGGAGTACTAGAGCAAGAATGTAAACAACTGATTCGTCGTTTTATTACACTTAATACGCTTCATCGCCCTTATATTACACTCAAATGGGCTGAATCTGCCGATCACTTTATCGACAGAGAACGAACAGACGGAATTCCTGCCGTCCTTTCCTCCCCCCTTTCGACTATGTTGGTACACAAAAAAAGAGCAGAAAATGATGCTATAATGGTGGGCAGACGAACAGCAATATTAGATAATCCTTCCTTAACTGTCCGTAATTGGTATGGAAAAGATCCGGTGCGAATCGTTTTAGACCGCACGTTGTCTCTACCCACTTCTCTCCATATATTAGATGGAAACGTAGCAACTCTCATTTTTACAGAAAAGGAGCATCCAAGCCAACACAATCTTACGTATATCAAAATTGATTTTACACAGGACATCCTACCACAAATAATGAGTATTCTGTTCCAACGTAAGATACAATCAGTACTAATAGAAGGGGGAAGGCAGCTATTGCAAGCCTTTATCAACTCCAATCTTTGGGATGAAGTTTTTGTAGAACAGTGTCCTACCATGCTACATTCCGGTGTTAAAGCACCTGAAATAAGCAATAATTTTAGTTATTCAGTAGAAACGCACTTCGGCAGGACGATTTTACATCATATCCACGAGAATAAGCTAAAATAGTCCTATTCAAGGAGTTTTAGGTCGATAAAATCAGTTTTATTATCTATAATTTTATATAAAACTTGCCTAGAATGTTCTTTATCGGGAAAAATGTTTCTATTTTTGCAACTTGTAAATAAACACAATCTTTCAAAATGAGAATAAAGTTTTTATCAATCATTGCGAGTCTTTTCATGGTGTCATTCGTTATAACGTCATGCTTTGGCGACGATAACGATGTAGAATATAGCCCGGATGCGACTATACATGCGTTTGAACTTGACACTATTTATGGTATCAACTATAAATTCACAATAGACCAACAAAAAGGTGAAATCTATAATGAAGACTCACTACCAGTACATGCTGACACTATTATCGATAGAATACTTATCAAGACTTTGACCACTGCATCGGGAATCATAACGATGAAGAACAAAGATGATCAGGATTCAATCATTATTATGGACGGTAATCAAGTTATGGATTCAATGGATTTAAGGAAGCCTGTTACTTTGAAAGTCTATGCTCCAGATTATCAACAAACTAAGACTTATACTATTAATGTACGGGTACATAAATATGATCCCGACTCTTTGAGTTGGAACTACATGGGAGGAATTGACAATACTATCACCGGAGAGCAAAAAGCAGTTATTCTAGGTGATGATATTCTCAACTATACAATACTTAATAATAAATTAAATGTATTTTGGAGACAAATCGGAAGCAAATCTTCATGGACTTCAGCCTTAGTAGAAGGTGATATTTTCAATAACACCCTTCCAACATCCATATTATCCTACGATGGAAAGTTGTATGCTACTTCAAGCACCAATGATGGAATTGTTTATGAATCTACTAATGGAACAACATGGACTGCATCTGAACTTTTTAGCAATAGTTCTGTGAACCTGCTCCTTGCTCCGTTAAGCAATAAAATTACATTTATTGAAGCGATCAACGGTAAAAAATTCTTCAATTCAACAGATGAAATAAAGAAGGCAAAAATTACAGATGAAGAACAACTCCAAGAAGTTCCTAAAGATTTCCCAATTGGTAATATATCTTATACTACTTATTCTACAGCAACAAACCTTGAAGGAATTATGCTTATTGGAAAGTATGAGAATCAACCTACAGTAGGAGACAGCAATACAAAAACAATCGTTCCATGGGGATATATGGGAGACATTTGGGTATCTTTTGCTCCCAATAATACTACCAGTAGTTGCCCGGAAATAGAAAATCCATCTATTATTTACTATAACGATCAGTTCTATATTTTTGGAGATGGATTTAAGTCATTCTACGTTTCTAAATCCGGACTTGCATGGAAAAAAGCTACTAAGTTTTCTTTCCCGAATTACAACTGGAGTGCAAGTGGCGTTATTCTCCGACCTACGATTGATGATCCGGAATTCAGAGGTAGAAAGAATTATGCAACTGTACAAGACACCAAGAATGAATATATATATATTCTCTTCGGCAGTGAAAGCGGTATAACATTTTCCGAGAACATAAAAGTTGCAGGAAGCAATACTCTAGTAGACAGAGGTCCATACAATCATGATTCAGAAGTATGGCGCGGTCGTTTAAACCAACTTTGGTTCGATCTTGCCAAATCTCCTAAACAATAATTTAGACGTTTGCCATGTCCTATATAGAGCAAATAGACAAAACTCGGATACCCAAACATGTAGCTATCATTATGGATGGTAACGGACGATGGGCTAAGCAACAGGGGAAAGAACGTACTTTTGGTCACCAGGCAGGTGCAGAAACCGTACAGAACATCACCGAGGAAGCTGCTCGTTTAGGAGTTAAGTATCTGACTTTATACACTTTCTCTACCGAAAACTGGAATCGGCCGCAAAACGAAATCGCAGCTTTGATGAATCTATTATTGAATTCAATCGAAGAGGAAACACTAATGAAAAATAACATTTGTTTCCGCGTCATTGGCGACTTCGAGAAATTACCAACAGAGGTACAGGATAGTTTATCTGCCTGCATAGAGCATACAAGTAAAAATACAGGAATGTGTCTGGTTCTTGCTCTTAGTTATTCTTCCCGCTGGGAAATCACTGAGGCAGTCCGGCAAATTGCAATACAAGTAAAAAGCGGCGAGATTACTCCCAAACAAATAACAGATGAGTATATTCGTTCTTATCTGACAACTAGTTTTATGCCTGATCCGGATCTACTGATCCGAACAGGTGGAGAGATCCGGTTGAGCAATTACCTATTATGGCAATGTGCTTACTCGGAACTTTATTTTTGTGATACTTTTTGGCCTGATTTTAATAAGGAAGAATTCAGAAAAGCTATTTATGAGTACCAACAAAGAGAACGCCGTTTCGGCAAGACAAGTGAACAAATCAGCTAACATAAATTGAAACATCAAATTATAAAATAAATGCATTATCGTATTTCCTTTATATTCGTAACGTTTATCTGCCTGTTCTGCTTTGCAGCAACAGGTTTTGCGCAGAATGCCAACACAGAAGAAGACTCTAAGCCGGTTATCTTATACTCCGGAACTCCTAAAAAGTATGAAATAGCAGACATTAAAGTCGAAGGCGTGAAGAATTATGAAGATTATGTATTGATTGGTTTGTCCGGTCTTTCAGTCGGGCAAGTAATCTCTGTTCCTGGTGATGAAATTACAGGTGCCATCAAAAACTATTGGAAACATGGTTTATTCTCGGACGTTCAGATCACCGCCGAAAAGATTGAGGGTAACAAAATTTGGTTAAAAATCAATTTGACACAACGCCCCCGTATTTCTGATATACGCTATAACGGAGTGAAGAAGTCCGAACGCTCCGATCTGGAAGCCAGGGTGGGCATGGCAAAAGGTATGCAGATTACTCCGAATACTGTAGACCGTGTCAAAATATTGATTAAACGTTACTTTGACGACAAAGGATTTAAAAACGCTGAAGTAATCATCAACCAAAAGGATGATCCAGCCAATGAAAATCAAGTGATTGTGGACGTAAATATCGACAAGAAAGAAAAAGTGAAAGTACACGAAATTCAAATTGTTGGTAACAACGCTATTAAGACATCCAAACTAAAACGGGTTATGAAGAAAACGAATGAAAAAGGTAAACTTCTCAACCTGTTCCGTACCAAGAAATTTGTACCGGAAAACTATGAAGCTGATAAGCAGTTAATCATAGACAAATATAACGAATTGGGATATCGTGATGCTGTAATTACGAAAGACAGCATTTCTCAATTTGACAACAAGACCATTAATGTCTACATGGAAATAGACGAAGGTCAAAAATATTACCTTCGCAACGTTACATGGGTTGGTAACACTCTTTATGCATCAGAAGTTTTAAGCGAATTGCTCCGCATGAAGAAGGGTGATGTATATAACCAGAAATTATTGAACGAGCGTGTATCTTCCGATGAAGATGCTATCGGTAATCTGTATTATAATAATGGCTACCTGTTTTATAGCCTTGACCCGGTTGAGGTAAACATCGTAGGTGACTCTATCGACCTTGAAATGAGAATTTATGAAGGTCGCCAAGCAACCATCAATAAAGTAAAGATTAGTGGTAACGACCGTTTATATGAGAATGTAGTTCGTCGTGAACTTCGTGTCCGTCCGGGACAGTTATTCAGCAAAGAAGACTTAATGCGTTCTTTGCGTGAAATCCAGCAAATGGGACATTTTGACCCGGAAAATCTACAACCGGATATTCAGCCGGATCCGGTAAATGGAACAGTAGACATAGGTTTACCATTGACTTCTAAAGCCAATGACCAGGTAGAATTCTCTGCCGGTTGGGGCCAAACAGGTATTATCGGTAAATTGAGTTTGAAGTTTACAAACTTCTCAGTTGCCAACTTACTGCACCCGGGAGAGAATTATCGCGGTATCTTGCCTCAAGGTGATGGTCAGACATTGACTATCAGTGGACAAACGAATGCTAAATACTATCAATCTTATAGTGTTTCGTTCTTTGATCCATGGTTTGGTGGCAAACGTCCGAATTCATTCTCTTTATCAGCTTTCTTCTCCATACAGACTGATATTAGTGATCGTTATTACAATTCTAGTTATTTTAACAACTATTACAATTACATGTCTTACGGTGGTTACGGTTACAATTACAATAACTACAACAGCTATGAGAATTACTATGACCCAGATAAATCCATTAAGATGTGGGGACTTTCTGCCGGTTGGGGTAAACGTTTGAACTGGCCGGATGACTTTTTCACCCTTTCTGCAGAGTTAGCTTACCAACGCTATACATTGAAGGATTGGAGATATTTCATCGTACAGAATGGTAAATGTAATGACCTTAGCCTCAACTTAACATTAGCCCGTAGCTCTTATGATAGTCCGATTTTCCCACGTAGCGGTTCGGATTTCTCATTATCTGTTCAATTAACACCTCCGTATTCTTTATTTGACAGAAAAGATTATAAGAGCTATTATAATGCAAACGGTTCGGTAAGTTCTCAGGAAAATGCAGATAAACTCTATAAGTGGGTGGAATATCATAAATGGAAGTTTAAAGCTAAAACCTATACTTCATTAATGGATTACCAGAAATTCAAAAAACCTCTGGTATTGATGACACGTACTGAATTTGGTTTGGTAGGTCACTACAATAAATACAAAAAATCTCCATTCGGAACATTCGACGTAGGTGGTGACGGTATGACTGGTTATTCAAGCTATGCAACAGAAAGTATTGCTTTGCGTGGTTACGAAAATAGTTCATTGACTCCATGGGGAGAAGAAGGTTATGCCTATGCACGTTTAGGTCTTGAATTAAGATATCCGCTTATGCTTGAAACAAGTACCAACATTTATGTGTTAGGGTTCTTAGAAGCTGGTAATGCATGGCACGATGTCAAGAAGTTCAATCCGTTCGACTTGAAACGTTCTGCCGGTTTTGGCGTACGTATCTTCCTGCCAATGGTTGGTATGATGGGTATCGACTGGGGTTATGGTTTCGACAAGATTAATGGTTCCAGAGAATATGGTGGAAGCCAATTCCACTTTATTTTAGGACAAGAGTTCTAATTATATCATTAAAAACTAAACGTTATGAGAAAGTCTATTCTATCTATCATGCTACTGTTTGCCATCAGTATGGCAGCCAGTGCACAAAAGTTTGCACTGATTGATACGGAATATATTCTCAAGAATATTCCGGCCTATCAAAGCGCTAATGAGCAATTGCAAGAAGCTACGAAAAAATATCAGGCAGAGGTAGAAGCCATAGCCAAAGAAACGCAAAAAATGTTTCAGGATTATCAGGCAAAAGCAGCGACTCTCTCTGCCGATCAAAAGACTAAAAAAGAAGATGAAATCGTAGCGAAAGAAAAAGCTGCAGCTGAATTGAGACGTACTTATTTCGGTCCGGAAGGTGAACTTGTAAAAATGAGAGAGGAGTTAATTGCCCCTATTGAAGATGACATTTATGATGTTGTGAAAGAGCTTTCACAATTACATGGATATGACCTTGTTATGGACAGAGCTTCTGCAACCGGTATCATTTTTGCAAACCCACAAATAGATATAAGCGATGAAGTATTGAGAAAATTAGGATATTCAAATTAATTTCATACATTTGTATCGGAAATAACTAAAAAATCATTCAAATAAATAATAGAACTATGCTAAAAAAAATTGCACTTGTAATGTTGCTTGCACTTCCAATGGGTGTATTTGCACAAAATTTGAAATTCGGTCATGTTAATGCTCAAGAGATTATTACTGTGATGCCTGAATTTACTCAAGCTCAGACTGAGCTCCAAACATTAGAAAAACAACTCTCTGACGAATTACAAAGATCTAGCGAAGAATTCAGCAAAAAATATCAGGAATTCCAACAAGCAATGGCTAAAGATTCTCTTCCTGCCAACATTGCTGAAAGAAGACAAAATGAACTACAAGACATGAGTCAGAAAATAGATCAATTCCGTCAAAAAGCAATGCAAGATATGGAGAAAGCACAAAGTGACAAGATGGCTCCAATCTATAAGAAGTTAGATGATGCCATTAAAGCTGTTGGTGCTTCTGAAGGTGTGATCTACATTTTCGATCTTGCCAGAACTGCTATACCTTACATTAATGAAGCACAAAGCATTAATCTTACTCCAAAGGTAAAAGCACAATTGGGCATTAAATAAGCAATAAGCTAAAAAATACCAAAAGGGAAAGGGAAAAGAAGTATATACTTCTTTCTCTTTCCCTTTTTTCATGTACATTTGCGTATATAAATTCCAGTTTGTCATGAAAGAACATCTATCTCATACACCAGGTCCAATCGGAGTATTCGACTCCGGATACGGCGGTCTTACTATCCTTAACAAAATAAGAGAGGTTCTACCTGAATATGATTATATTTACTTAGGAGATAATGCACGTGCTCCCTATGGCAGCCGTTCTTTTGAGATTGTATATGAATTTACTTTACAGGCCGTTAATAAACTATTTGAGATGGGATGTCATTTGGTTATATTAGCTTGTAATACGGCCTCTGCTAAAGCCCTTCGAAGTATACAAATAAACGATCTTCCGAATATTGATACAGAACGACGTGTTCTTGGGGTAATCCGACCTACAGCAGAATGTATAGGCAATATTACTCAAAGCCGACATATCGGTATACTGGCGACAGCAGGTACTATTAAATCCGAATCTTATCCATTAGAAATACACAAACTATTTCCGGATATCCATGTAAACGGACTAGCTTGCCCTATGTGGGTACCACTGGTTGAAAACAATGAAGCGCAAGATGTAGGAGCAGACTATTTTATCCAAAAATACATAGATCAACTATTGCAAAAAGATTCCCAGATCGATACTATAATTCTAGGCTGTACCCATTATCCAATCTTATTTCCCAAAATACGGAAGTATGTACCAGAACAGATTCATATAATTCCTCAAGGAGAATATGTAGCCAGAAGTCTCAAGGATTATTTAAAAAGACACCCGGAGATGGATGCAAAGTGTACCCAAAACGGCAACTGCCAGTTTTATACAACAGAAGCAGAAGAGAAATTTATCGAATCGGCTACCACCTTCCTGAACTGTCCTATCGAGGTTCAACGAATTTCATTAGAATAAATAAGTAAAAATAAATCCATTTATTCATCTTTTTTGTTATATTTGTAAGAAAGCAACTCTTAATACTCACAATTATGAAAGAAGAAGATTATAGCAAGGCAGTAGAAGTATTCTCAGGTTCTCCTTGGGAAGCAGAAATTATCAAAGGTCTATTGGAAAGCAATGATATTCGTTGCGTTGTTAAAGATGGTATTATGGGAACATTGGCTCCTTATATAGCTCCTGCTGTTTCAGTCCTTGTTACTGAAGACGAATATGAAGCAGCCACAGAGCTTATAAAGAATCGTGACGAGCAAGGTACCGACTAATTCGATCCAAACCTTCTTTGATATTCTCCAATGAATTCGCATAGGAGAAACGTACATATCCTTCACCTCCCGTACCAAAATCAACACCGGGAGTAATGCCTACGTGTGCAGACTCAAGAACATCGAAAGCAAAACGATATGAGTCTGTTGTGAATTTACGTGCATCGGCAAAAATATAAAAAGCGCCCTGAGGCTCAACCTTTATTTCAAAGCCTATTTCACGAAGACGGGAAATCATGTATCGGCGACGCTCGTCATAAATCCCTTTCATCCGTTCGACATCCGGTTCTGCCTGTCTTAATGCTGCTATTCCAGCTTGTTGAGCGACGCTGGATGCACATATAAATAAATTTTGCTGCAATTTCTGTAAAGCACGCATACAGGATTTTGGTGCTATCAAATAACCTAACCGTAATCCTGTCATTGCAAATCGTTTTGAGAATCCATTCAAGACAAAGGCCTGATCGGTATATTCAAGAATACTATGTGCACGTCCTTCATATACCAATCCATGATAGATCTCATCAGAAATTACAGGCACTCCCAATGATGCAATTTCTCTCATAAAACTTTCATTCAGCAACATCCCTGTCGGATTCATTGGAGAATTTATAAATATTGCCGCAGTACGTGAATTCACACATTTACGAATAGCCTCTATATCATATTGAAATCCTTTTTCTTCTGACAACGGAACCAATACTGGATTCGCCTGAGCTGCTAAAACAAAATTACGATAACAAGCGTATCCCGGATTAGAAAGTATGACTTCACTATCTGTATCACAAAGTAACATTAACGCCAAAAGAATAGACGGCGAAGAACCAGAAGTTACAACGATACAATCAGGATCGACTATCACCCCATATTCCCGTCGATAAAAAGCTGCTATTTCCTGACGTAGTACAGGATCCCCTAAAGAATGAGTATAGTGAGTGAGATGTTGATCATAAGCAGTCTTCGCAGATTCAGCGACACAAGATGGTACATCAAAATCAGGTTCTCCTACTTCAAGGTGAATAATATCAATACCTTGTTTTTGTAATTCATTTGCTCTCTCCAATACATCCATTACAATAAAGGAGGTCATTTGTTCTACTTGAGGATTGAAATGTTTCATTGTGATTCTTTTGTCTTTTGGATGACAAAGATAATTCTTTTCGGCCTGTTTTTGTAACATATCGGCAAAAAGTTCTATATTTGTGCTTTCAAATCGTTAGTTAGGATGAAACAAGAATTTGCACGAATTGCAGTAAAAGTAGGTAGTAATGTATTGGCACGTCGGGATGGAACATTAGATGTTACCCGTATGTCGGCTCTCGTCGATCAGATTGCAGAATTGCATAATGCCGGGGTAGAGATTATTCTCATTTCTTCGGGAGCAGTAGCCTCAGGACGAAGTGAAATACACCCTCAAAAGAAGCTCGATAGTGTAGATCAACGACAGTTATTCTCAGCCGTAGGTCAGGCCAAACTAATCAACCGTTACTACGAACTCTTTCGGGAACATGGTATTCCTGTCGGTCAGGTATTGACCACCAAAGAAAGTTTTGGTACTCGCCGCCATTACCTGAATCAAAAAAACTGTATGACAGTGATGCTCGAAAATGGTGTGATCCCTATTGTCAATGAGAATGATACCATCTCGGTAAGCGAGCTTATGTTCACCGATAATGATGAATTATCAGGGCTGATTGCTTCTATGATGAACACGCAAGCACTTATCATTCTCAGTAATATTGACGGAATTTATAATGGTTCTCCGGCAGATCCCCAATCATCGGTAATCCGCGAGATAGGTCATGGCAAAGATCTATCCAACTATATCCAGACCTCTAAATCCAGTTTTGGAAGAGGGGGTATGCTAACTAAAACGAACATTGCCCGGAAAGTAGCTGATGAAGGAATTACAGTGATCATTGCTAATGGAAAGCGTGACAATATTCTAGTAGACCTGCTCCAACATCCTGACGAGACGCTTTGTACACGCTTTATTCCCTCCAGCGAACCGGTATCCAGTGTCAAAAAGTGGATCGCACATAGTGAAGGATTCGCAAAAGGAGAAATCCATATTAATGACTGTGCGACAAGAGTACTGAACTCAGAGAAAGCTGTTAGTATTCTTCCAGTAGGAATTACACGTATTGAAGGAGAATTTGAAAAAGACGACATTGTGCGTATCATTGATGATCAAGGAAACCAAATGGGGGTTGGGAAAGCAAATTGCGATTCCACGCAAGCACGGGAAACTATTGGAAAACATGGGAAAAAAGCAGTAGTACATTATGACTACTTATATATAGAATAATTCATCATAATCAAGATTAATAGTACTAGATATCTAATAATCTGTTAAGATCTTCATTTATATTATTTATCAAACTCATGTTTTTACTTTCCATCAGTTCGTTCACCTTTTGGGTAATACCATCTAAACGTACTTCTTCGGCATTGTTCCTTCACAAACGGATATTGAGTTGCCAGAGATCCATCTATTTCAAAAGCATCAATATTTTTTCAGACTCACACTTTTCATTTATTTCATTCCAATCAGTAAACTTCCACATTTGTAAAATGAATATTTTAATCTCGGACAAAAACACAAAAAACAGTACAGGACTTATCGAACCATTCCATATCATCCGGTCATGCTATTCCGGTTGTAGCTCATCCTTTGAAGGAAGTTGCTTCCAACCTTCCCCAAACGTATCGTAAGCATCGGTCACTACAACAAAAGCACGCGGATCGGCTTCTTTGATTTTATGCTTCACACTGGTTACTTCTTTATGGCTAACGACCAAAAAAAGCATTTCTTTTTCTGCCCCAGTGTAAAGCCCACTACTTTTAATACAAGTAGCTGTACGATCCAGATCTTTGAGAATGAAACGATGTAATTCGGTCATTTCTTTATCACTAATAACAAACAACAGTTTATCCTCTTTTGCCCCATTAATGACATAAGCCACCACTCTCGAAATAACAAAAATGGAAATTAGTGAATAGAGAGATAAATACCATGAAGGCTGACTCGCATCATCTGCATTACCCACACCAAACCCGATAACCAGGAGACCAAAACAAACAACTACAGCATCAACGAATAGGATGGCATTTGAGAAACGAATATGAAAATATTTCTGTAATATCATCGCAATAATATCGCTTCCCCCTGTAGTTGCCTGATTGCGTACAACAAGACCACTACCGATACCGATAATCGCCGCACCAATAATACAAGTCAGCATCAGATGACTTGTCATATCCATAGCACCACCAAGAAGTTTCGTCGGATCAAGTTGTTGGAGTGCCTCTTGTGTGGGATAAGCCCAACGAGACATTCCATTCATCAGTAAGGGGGTAATCAATGCAGCAACCAATGTTCGGGAACCTAACTTAGCTCCCAACAGTATGACCGAGAGAATTAAAAGCGGCACATCGAACATATAGCCGAATGTTCCCACCTGAATGGAGGGAAATAAATTGTGAAGAACGATACTAGCTCCATACACCCCTCCCGGCACAATGTTATAAGGATTGATAAAAAACACAAAACCTGCCGCCAAAATAGTACAACCCATCAAAATACCTCCCCACGAAACCCACCAGCCAAAATGAGAAGCAGGCCTACAATATTGCTTCAATTTATAAGATAGTTTCTCCATATCTATCATTTAGATTCTATTTTTATGCAGCAAATATACTAAAAAGTTCACTAACCATTCTTTCTTTCCACTACTTTGTAAGTTATCTCTTATTTTTCGGAGGTGTAACCTAGAAGGTCAAACAATCCTATCAGAAAGACACCTTTTTCAGGAAACGCGGATGGGAGCAGTTTCCTGATATCAGTAAAAGCAAGAAAAACTTTGCTCGGTCACCTTTTTATACATTTCCGCATCGTTTTGAATCGCTTCCTAACAAAAAAACATCATTTTCTCTATCAACCTATCACCAATCTTCTGTATTCCCTTATTCATCGTACTTTCAAGAGGTGATAGGTTGGGAATCAACCTATCACCTCCTCTATCACCTATCACCTTTGCCGGTTCCTGCTATTTATCCTCTTCGTTTTATGGATGACAGATAACTTTTAAACTCCTTAATAGTAAACATCCATTTCATTAATAACAAACTTTCTGTTCTTTAATACCTAACTTCTTTTCCTCTGATAGAGAAATTATTCTTTATTAGGAATAAACTATAAATGAAAGTTTCGTTTGTATAAACAGAACTTGCATTTGTATAAACAGAACTTGCATTTATATAAATGGAAGTTCTGTTTATAGATTGTAATTAATAAAAAACAACTTTACTATTAAAGAAAATAAAGTTTGTTATAGGAGAAGAAGAACTAATCTATTAATACTTCTGCCCATTACTAATAATATAGTGAAAATATGGATATGGAAAACCGGACTCGGAAATAAGCCGAAGAATATGGGAAGAGGATATTGAATTTGCAGTAATTGCTACATAAGAGTTAATGGAAAGTTTAACGAGCTATTGTAATATTATAAATTCAACCAACGGATACAATTTTTATATAGATGTAGCATGAAAGAGGAAGATAAAATCATAAAGTGAGGGCGTGGTCGATAGGCAAGGAAAGATTATATCGCAGTAAGAAACAGATTAATCCCTTACAAGCATCTGTTTTATCATTCTATTATTTTATCTTTGCCGAAGAGTAGAGGAACCACACTTCTGCATCAAATAATTAATCTAATTGTCGAATTCATAAAGAATACACTATTTATGGTTATCATAGGAATCATTGTTGCCATCTGTCTACTATTTATAATTGGTGTTTATAACACATTAGTCAGAAAACGGAATAGTATTGAAAATGCTTTCGGAAGCATTGATGTAATGCTAAAAAAAAGATTTGATTTAATCCCCAATATCGTTGCCACAGTGAAGCAGTATGCTAAACACGAAGAGACTATTTTCGCACGCATAGCCGAGCTACGTTCTAAAGGATATGAACAGCTGAACAATGACGACAAAGCAAACTTCGACGAAGTATTTACACAAGCAAGCCGCCGGTTCATAGCCGTAGCCGAAAGCTATCCGGAGTTGAAAGCTTCCGACAACTTTATGCATCTGCAACGTACACTGAACGAAGTAGAAGAACAACTGTCGGCTGCAAGAAGAACCTACAATGCCCACGTAACAGACTTTAATAACACAGTGATGACTTTTCCGTCTAATATGATTGCCGGTATGTTCGGATTCACACCCAGAAATCTTTTTTCCATACCAGCAGAAGAGCGGGTAAATCCCACCATCGGAAACACATTTCAATCTTAATTTAATCCACAACTATGGCAATTTCATTCAATACAGTCTATAGCAAGCTAGAACCACACATCGTTACTTTTGAAACCAAACGCAAAACACTAAAATCAAAAGGAATCCGAAATGGAGGTATAACAGTCGGAATTATCCTAGCCATCGGACTCTTATTCCTTCCCTCATTGGGGAATATGTTTTGGATAATCGCGGTTATTGCTTTAATTATCGGAGGAGTAATAGCTAATGCCCAATCGAAAGAACTTACCGAATACTATAAAAAAGATATCATTCCACTTATTCTTGAGAGTGTGCTTCCCGGTGCAAGCTATGAACCGGAAATGGGAATATCAGAAGATACATTTCGTTCCTGTAAGCTCTTTCCTACACCGGATCGTTATTCAGCTGAAGACTTCATCTCAGGACGGGTAGACAAAACAGATATATGTTTTTCTGAAATACACGCAGAAGAAAGACATGTACAAACATCCAAAAATGGAACAAAAGAGTATTGGACTGATATTTTCAAAGGCTTTTTATTTATCGCCGACTTTCATAAAGACTTTTCCGGACAAACGATACTTTACCGGAATTCATGGTTCAAGTTCCGCTTCGGTAGTGAGAAGCGGGTAAAACTAGAGAACAACGAATTTGAACACTGTTTCGACACTTACTCTACCGACGAGATTGAAGCACGTTATATATTGTCTACTTCTATGATGGAGCGTTTAGTGACAATGAATCGTCGATTAGGTGATGGAATAACTGTTAGTTTCCGCAATTCCAATGTATATATCGCTATTCCAGACTCCAAGAATCATTTCGAAACCAGTCTATGGAGCCCATTAACCCGCGAGAATCTGGAATCGGAATTCCAGACTGTCAGCGAACTCGTGCAGATTGTAGACGAGTTGAATCTGAATCTTAGAATCTGGACAAAAGAATAAAGCGATGCATTTATTTCAAATTTCAGCAAGTTTTATTCACACGATTCACTATATTTGCATTATTTATCTTTCTATTTAACGCAAAAAGAGAGCAAATGACTACAAATTTAAATAAGACCTTTGCTGCTGTGCAAGCAGCTAGTCGGGAATTGGCCTTGCTGAGTGATGAGACAATCAACCAGATATTAAATGCAGTAGCGGATGCAGCAATAAGTGAAACATCGGTGATTCTGGCTGAAAATGAAAAGGATCTGGCACGTATGGACGTGAAAGATCCCAAATATGATCGACTGAAGCTGACAGAAGAACGTTTGAAAAGCATTGCAACCGACACACGTAATGTGGCGACTCTTCCTTCTCCTTTAGGAAAGATACTGAAAGAAACGATTCGCCCTAATGGAATGAAACTATCCAAAGTGAGCGTCCCTTTTGGAGTAATAGGAATTATTTATGAAGCTCGTCCAAATGTTAGTTTCGACGTTTTCTCTCTTTGTTTGAAAAGTGGAAATGCTTGTATATTAAAAGGAGGAAGTGATGCTAATTATTCTAACCGGGCTATTATCAGCGTCATCCACGAAGTATTGAAGAAGTTCAATATCAATCCCCATATCGTAGAATTGCTTCCTGCTGACAGGGAAGCAACAAATGAACTGTTACATGCAGTGGGGTATGTGGATCTGATTATACCCAGAGGTAGCAGTAGCTTAATCAATTTTGTCCGTACCAATGCAAGTATTCCTGTCATCGAAACTGGTGCAGGCATTTGCCATACCTATTTTGATGAATTTGGAGATACAAGCAAAGGAGCAGCTATCATCCATAATGCAAAAACTCGCCGCGTTAGTGTATGTAATGCGTTGGACTGTCTTATTATACATAAAAACAGACTTGCAGACCTGCCACTTTTATGTGAGAAGTTAAAAGACAGTCAAGTAATTATCTATGCAGACACACAGGCCTATCAAGCACTGACAAATCATTATCCGGCTGAACTTTTACAATCTGCAACCACCGAAAGCTTTGGCACCGAATTTTTGGATTACAAATTAGCCATAAAGACCGTTGATAGTTTTGAAAATGCATTAGGACATATCCAAGAATATAGTTCTAAACATAGCGAATGCATCGTGACGGAAAACAAAGAACGAGCAACCTTATTTACCCGAATAGTAGATGCTGCTTGTGTATATAGTAATGTATCTACGGCTTTCACAGATGGTGGACAGTTCGGTTTAGGAGCTGAGATCGGTATCAGTACCCAAAAATTACATGCTCGCGGTCCGATGGGGTTAGAAGAAATCACCTCTTATAAATGGATCATTGAAGGAGAGGGACAAACCAGATGGTAAAACACCCTATAAATGGGTATATACTATAAGAGAACAATTGAACAATAACGATTAATTATAGAGAAACATGAAGAAATTTACTTGTGTACAGGACATCGGTGATTTAAAATCTGCCGTTGCAGAAGCATTCGAAATAAAAAAAGACCGTTTCAAATATGTAGAATTGGGTCGCAATAAAACATTGATGATGATCTTCTTCAATTCTAGTTTACGTACCCGGCTCAGCACGCAGAAAGCCGCACTCAATCTAGGAATGAATGTTATGGTGTTGGATATCAACCAAGGTGCGTGGAGACTGGAAACAGAACGCGGTGTAATCATGGATGGTGACAAGCCTGAACATCTTTTAGAGGCTATTCCTGTAATGGGTTGCTACTGTGATCTGATTGGAGTAAGATCTTTCGCACGTTTTGAAAATCGTGACTTTGATTATGAAGAAACGATTCTCAACCAGTTCATCAAATATTCCGGTCGTCCGGTATTCTCGATGGAAGCTGCCACTCGCCATCCACTTCAGAGTTTCGCTGATTTGATTACTATCGAGGAATACAAAAGGACAGCACGACCCAAAGTAGTTATGACTTGGGCACCACATCCACGTCCACTACCACAAGCTGTTCCCAATTCTTTCGCAGAATGGATGAATGCCACTGACTATGATTTTGTGATTACTCACCCGGAAGGATATGAACTCGATCCTGCATTTGTAGGAAATGCAAAAGTAGAATACGACCAAATGAAAGCTTTCGAAGGAGCTGACTTTATATATGCAAAGAACTGGGCTGCATATACAGGAGATAATTATGGCCAGATTTTAAGTAAAGATCGTGAATGGACAGTTAGCAACCGACAAATGGCAGTTACCAACAATGCTTACTTCATGCATTGCCTTCCTGTTCGCAGAAATATGATTGTGACAGATGATGTGATTGAGAGTCCTCAATCTATTGTTATTCCAGAAGCTGCCAATCGGGAAATTTCAGCAACTGTTGTTCTAAAGAGACTATTAGAAGGATTGAAATAAATACAATCAATAGATGTCAAACGGTGGAGAATGAATGTTTCAGACCTTTATTGTTCACCGTTTACTTATTCATTACATCGAACTTATACAAGTTCAATATTCACTATTTCACAATCTTCTGTTTTTTTATTGTTCTATATTTTTTCCCGCATCCCGCCAAGCATTGAATCCTTTATGCAAATCAAAAACTTTATATCCTTTTTTACTAAGTATCTTTGCTGCCTTTTTACTCCGCTTGCCACTACGGCAATATAATGCTACCGGCTTATCTTTTTGAAGTAACGAATCAGCCATGGTGGCAAAAGAATCATCAAGGACATTAATATTGATAGTTTTAGCAATATGCCCTTCAGAATACTCTGCCAAGGTACGGACATCTAAACGCTGCACATTTTCATCCTGAATGTATGCGTCAAATTCATCCACATTCATTGATTTGAAATCTTCTTTCTGTTGCTGACAGGAGAAAAGAGAAGAAAGAAATAACAAGATTCCCACAACTAATTGATTCGCTTTTAACATAAATATTTCATTACTCAATTTGCACTCGGAATATATTCAAATCCTTCAAAGTCAGGATTACAATATTTATCCGATTCGATTATATTACCATCCTTATCCGCGGTATAATATTTAAACTTTACACGAACTATTTGATCTGGTTCTCCAACTAATTTGGTTAGAGGAACTGAAATATAAGCTCTCCGATTATAATATTGTGCATCTCCCTGTGCATCATGATATAAAGATAATAAAACGACCTTCTCACCATTCTCCGACTGTTCTTGTACTTCCCCTAAAAGATCAAAAACATGTTGCACATCTCCCTTTGCTTTCAAACTCAGAATTATATTCAGATAGTCTCGTCCCATCCAAATACTCACTACATCTACCGGGTCCGTTTTTGTAAGTTCTCCATAACCCGGTTCACCTTTAAACTTAGGTGTCATGGTTATCAGAGATTGCAAAGAATATATGGTGGCAGAAGCAACTCCATTGGAAGAAAGCACTTCATAATTAGCCAATACACGCTTCGAATTATTAGGAGAAATAGTAGAGTTGGTACGGTCTTTTGATACAAGCATTTCATCCCCTTTATCTGGAAGAAGTGTTTGCAATTTACCATCCGTCCCTGATTTCACTGTGACAAATTCTAACTTCACAGAAGGATAATAATATTCGTCATCTCCACAAGCAGCTACTAGCAAAAGCAGTCCAATCAACCAAATAGTATGTAGTTTGTTTCTTTTCATTGGCGTGCAGCTAAATAGTTTATTAAAGGATTAGCATACATTAATAACAACTTTCCACGCAAAAAGTCCACATCTTTATTAGGAATCTTTATTTTTCCCAATTGCTGCTCAACATAATCAATAAAACGCTGCTTTTCTTCCAGTGTATAATTTTGCTCAAACTCCGCCTTACCCTTCAACCAGTCATAAGCTATATAATTGCCTGGATACATCCGATAATTAGAATGAATCCGCTGATCAATACAAGTAGAAATTCTAGCAAACAAATCCGGCTTCGGCAATGAGCGATCCAACTGTTCCAACTTGTCGTTAATACAAGGAGCCATCTGGAAATGTACTCTTCCTTTATATCCGAAAAGTCCTGTTTCCATATTAATCAGATCATCTTGTGTCGTTTTCTTATATCCTTCTACATCTCTCTTCAGTTGAAATTCCTGAGCTTTAAGGAAGTCACAAGGATCGTATTCGTAGGAAATAGCAAGAGGTGCAATATTCATTTCCATCAGACGTTCTACCAAATCACCATCTCCTCCCATTGCCAACATTTTCAACACACTATCTTGTGTGCGGTCATTTGAATCTTTGGCACGCCCTTCACGTTGAGCTATCCAAATAGACTGGTTTTTCTCAGCAATAGTATAGTGCATATAACGAGACATACGAGCTGAAGATTCCAACATTTGACGCATTGTTAATGCACGTTGTACAATAAATGATTTATTGACCCTCACTAACTTTTTAATCCAAGGATAAATGAGCAAGTTATCTCCGATAGCTATTTCAACCGTATCCATTCCTTCATCGACCAACAAAATAGAGAGAAAACCGGAATCCAAAATTATATCCCGATGATTGGACATATAAGTGTAAGCTTTTTCTTTATTCGGCAATGCCGTATGATCTAAAGTCAAACCATCAGTATGTTCCTGAGCTATCTTCCACAGAATACCATAACAAAATGTTTTCTGGAAGTCCAGTTTGGTCTTGCATGCACGTATTTTTTGTGCCAGAAGTTCAAAAGGAACATTCGGAATTGCGCTACAAGCTGCTTTCTGAAAAGCTTGATCAGCAATCAGTTCCTCCAGAATTTGAGGAAGTTCCTCATCATAGTAAGGACGAATCTCATTAAACTCTGTTATATCCATAGCAAGGAATTAAAATTTATTTTCGATAATATCAGTCATCACATCCTTTATTTCCAGACCGGCAGCACGTACTTGCTGGGGCATAAAACTGGTAGTAGTCATTCCCGGAGTCGTATTTACTTCCAGAAGATTAATTTTTTCTCCGGCAGTTACAATATAATCCACACGAATAATACCGGAACAACCTAATATATCATAAATAGCCGAGGTCAGCAACTGCACCCGATTCGTCAATTCATCCGAAATGCGTGCTGGAGTTATTTCATCCACTTGGCCATTGTATTTCGCATCATAATCAAAAAATTCGTTATGAGTTACAACCTCTGTGGGCGGGAAGACTACAGTTTTGTCTTTTGTCTTATAACAACCGCATGTCAATTCCGTTCCGTCCATAAAAGCTTCCACTAAAACTTCCTGAGCCTCTTCAAAAGCTTTAGCTATGGCAGGTTGTATTTGCTCTTTTGTCTTCACCTTTGTTACTCCAAAACTTGATCCTCCCAAACTCGGTTTAATAAAACAAGGTAAGCCGATCTTGTCCAATACATCTTCATCGGAAATGGATTGTCCCATACGTAAAAGCAATGATTCGGCAATACGTACACCAAATGCTTTCAGATACTGACCACATGTAAACTTATCATAAGTGATAGCAGCAGCCAATACTCCACAACAGGAATATGGAATGTGCAGCATATCAAAATATCCCTGAAGACGACCATCCTCTCCCGGAGTTCCATGAATAGTTATATAGGCAAAATCAAATTTTATCTTTTCCATCCCTAACATAAAACTGAAATCATTGCGGTCTACAGGTACTTTCGTACCATCCGGCAACTGGACTTCCCAACGGAGTCCTTGCATTTCAACGATATACAGTGTATACTTTTCCTTATCAATAAAGGAATAAACTCCCTGTGCACTACGCAGGGATACATGAAATTCGGAGGTATCTCCTCCGGCTACGATAGCAATTGTGCGTTTCATTCTATATCTCTATTACTTATATAGCTTCTCCACTTATCGATAAGTTGAGTCATGTCATCCGGAAGTTCAGAAGTAAAAAACACCTCTTTACCTGTAACAGGATGAACAAAGCCCAACGTCATTGCATGCAAAGCTTGTCGAGGACAAGTGTCAAAGCAATTATTTACAAATTGTTTGTACTTACTAAAGTGAGTACCTTTTAATATCTCGTGACCGCCATAGCGTTCGTCATTAAATAAGACATGCCCTATATGCTTCATATGGACACGAATCTGATGTGTACGCCCTGTCTCAAGCACACATTCTACTAAAGTTACATATCCCAACCGCTCCAACACACGATAATGAGTTACCGCATGTTTACCCATAGCCGGATCGGACATTACAGCCATTTGCATCCGGTCTTTCGGGTTACGGGCAATATTACCGACAATCGTTCCTTCATCTTTTTCTACATTTCCCCATACCAAAGCGCGATACTTGCGTTTAGTCGTTTTATTATAGAATTGAAGGCCCAAATTTGTTTTGGCATCCGGCGTTTTGGCAATTACCAGTAAACCGGAAGTATCTTTGTCAATTCGGTGAACCAGTCCAACATGCGGATCATTGGCATCATAATCAGGCACATCTTTCAAGTGCCATGCCAATGCATTCACCAAAGTACCATGGTAATTTCCATGTCCGGGGTGTACAACCAAACCGGCAGGCTTATTTACCACCATGACATATGGATCTTCATAAACAATATTAAGGGGGATATCTTCTGGAATAATCTCATTCTCGTAGCGCGGACGATCCATCATCACAGTGATGATATCAAGGGGCTTCACTTTATAGCTACTCTTTACCGGTTTACCATTAGCCATGACAAACCCACCTTCGGCAGCCTTCTGAATACGGTTACGCGAAGCGTTGACAATACGTTCGAATAGATATTTATCTACTCTTACCATCGCCTGCCCCTTATCTACGACCACACGAAAATGCTCATAGAGTTGGGCCTCATCACCGACCGGTTCTATATCATCCAAGTCATTCTCCAAGTCATCCGGAAGTTCTTCCTCTATCATGCGAGCTTATTTCAGTTGTTTACATTCAAAACCAGCTATCATCCTGAGTAGATGACGATTCTGATGTAACAGGTTCTGTTACATCACTCTCCAATGAGTCATCTTCCAATATATCCTCCGCTCCGTTTCCTACCATTAACGTCAAAGAAGCCCCTAAAGGTATTTCTTCTCCTGCAGACAACAAACGGCCCTTATATTTTACGCCATAAACCCAATCTTTTTCACCACTCATCATTTCCGGTTCATTCAACTTAAAACCAGAAGCTAATACTTTAGCCTGAGCTTGGCGAAGAGAACTATTATCTGCCACATTAGGAACTACACGTAGTGGAATATTAAGAGTATTAATAGTTAAATAGATTATACGTCCTTCTTTTACTTTTTGTCCGACTCCCGGATTTAGCTCAAGAATGATACCTGCAGGTTTGTTTTTCACATAAGTAGAGTCCGAAACAACGCATACCAACCCATTATTACGGAACATCTTTGTTGCCTCCTCTACAGTCATTCCTTTCACGTCCGGAACAACAACAGCCTCACCATGGCGGGTGTAAGTATCGAGCCACTTCATCACACCAAATAATAGCAATATCACTACCACAACCATGCCAATGATATTCAGCCAGAAGTATTTATTTGTTTTAAAAGAAAAGAATTCTTTAATTGTCATACGCATTGCTGTTAATCTGCGCCAAAGATACGACAAATAAGTTGAATTTTTAAAAAGAAAGCGATGAAAATATCCTTCCTTGAAACGCAAGGACATTATCACCGCCACAATTGTTGCAACTATAATCCCCACTCCTATAGATTTCAACAACCCTATATTTCTTTATATCGTTTTCCAATGTCTTAATAAGATCATCAGATCACTTTGTTTCGTTCTATATTTCTGCGCAAAGGAAGGTAAAAAGAAAGATATTTAAAACGGAATAATGCTTTTTAACATAGAAAATTAAGCAGGGAAAAGCCTGAGTTTTCATTCATATTCTTCCTTAAACTCGCTTTTCATAAAGAGTTACAAGACTTATAAAAAGGAAACAAGAAAGGCAGAGTTAATTAAAACTCTGCCTTTCTTGCTTCCTTAATGGCTGACAATTTTTATTTCTTCTGGCCATTGTACTCGTCAGAAACAGTCAGTTTCTTTCTGCCTTTCGCACGACGAGCAGCTAAAACTCTACGACCATTAGCCGATTCCATTCTCTCACGGAAACCGTGTTTGTTTTTTCTCTTTCTGTTAGAGGGTTGAAATGTTCTCTTCATTACTGTATCTTGTTTTTATGTTATTATTCTACGTAATCGGGTTGCAAAAGTAGACACTTTTTTTAAATTAACCAAGAGATAACTCATTTTTGCTCAAAAGTTTTTGTGTTTTTTACTGATTTAGATTACTTTTGCACTCGAATTAGGATAGCGACAATTAAATAACAATAATATAAATAAAGAAAACAGCAGTATGATTAATGCTCAAGACATCAAAAACGGAACTTGTATCCGTATGGACGGAAAGCTCTATTTCTGTATCGAATTTCTGCATGTAAAACCAGGCAAAGGTAACACTTTCATGCGTACAAAACTGAAAGACGTAGTTAGCGGATACGTTCTCGAACGTCGTTTCAACATCGGTGAAAAACTGGAAGACGTACGTGTAGAACGTCGTCCCTACCAATTTTTATATAAAGAAGGAGAAGACTATATCTTCATGAATCAAGAAACATACGACCAACATCCTATTGCCCATGATTTGATCAATGGAGTTGATTTCTTGCTTGAAGGCGCAGTATTGGAAGTTGTTTCCGATGCTTCAACTGAGACTGTACTTTACGCAGATATGCCAATCAAGGTTCAGATGAAGGTCACTTATACCGAACCGGGTATAAAAGGAGATACAGCAACTAACACGCTGAAACCTGCAACTGTAGAATCTGGTGCAACTGTACGTGTTCCTTTATTTATTAATGAAGGCGAAACAATTGAAATCGACACACGTGACGGCTCTTATGTAGGTCGCGTTAAGGCTTAATATACATATATTAAAAGAGCAAAAAGTCTGCTTTTTAGTCAAGGCTTTTTGCTCTTTTAATTTTCTAATACAAAAAACAGACTTATGAAAATCTTAAATGTCACTGTCTTGCTATTATGCTTGATCTCTATTATTGCCTGTAAACCTTCTTCTCCCAAAGAAGCTACTCAAGAAATTTACTCTGTTGATAGCATATTAACCATACAAGACGCTCTTATCGGAGACACTTTTATGTTAGAGGGTTTTTGTGTAGATGTATGCGGGCATGGAAGTAATCATATCACTTTGTTAGGTAGTGATACTACCCGATTTGTAAATGTAGAAGCTAACACAGAACTGGTCTCGTTCGACAAAGGAGTGCTAAACAATAATGTTTGCGTGAAAGCTACTATAGCGGAAGAACGCGTAGACGAGGCTTTCCTGTCAAATTGGGAGCAACGTTTGGATGAAAGCCTAAAAGCTCCTGATGGAGGTAATCCGGAAGCAGTAGCTATGCTTAAGAAACAAATTGAACAAATCAGAGCTGAAATTGCAGAACGTACAAAGAAAGAAAATAAGAACTACTATAGCCAGTACCATATTATTGCTTCTGAGTATGAAATCGAAAAATAGCTTGCCAACAACAATACGTAAATGGTTCCGGATTATCCACCGGGACCTTTCGTTTTTATTTACTGGTGTAATCATTGTATATGCCGTATCAGGTATTGCATTAAATCATAAGCGAACGTTCAACGCTGACTACAAAATTACCAAAACTGAGCTACAAATTCAGGGTAATTTTCCACAGACTGAAAAGGTCAGTAAGGAACAGACACTTGATTTCCTTAAAATGATCAACGAAGAAAATGCTTATATGAAACATTACTACTCTGGTGAACAACAATTAAAGGTTTTCTTAAAAGGTGGTTCTTCTTTAGTAATAGATATGAATACAGGAAAAGCTATTTATGAATCAGTAAAAAAACGACCGATACTTAGCTATTTTAGCCGTCTACATTATAATCCGGCTCGCTGGTGGACCTGGTTCTCTGATATTTTTGCCGTATCACTACTTATCATTGCTCTTACCGGATTGTTTATGAACAAAGGTAAAAATGGCATTATTGGACGTGGGGGCATTGAGTTGATTATAGGAATATTAATACCTATGATTTTCTTGTTCATATAAATAAAAGCACGTCAAATTCATCTCTAAATAGAAAAACGGTTATCTTGAGTCAAGATAACCGTTTTTCTATTTAAAAGCAATTTACAATATTTATTTTGCTTTTTGAGTCACAGGAATACGGAATAGTTCTGCATTCCAATCTGAATCGAGAATCACTAGATCCAATGTGCGTTCTACACCTGTAGTATTATCGTTCTTCACATTAATAAGTAGCTGGTCTAAGTCACCACCTGCACCTAACCATGAATCTTCATCCTCAACTTCATTATCGGTGCCTGTTTCACATATAAGTGTAATATAACCTCCATCCGTTTCTACATAAAGTGTTTTAATGCGTTCTTTTGCTTCAGCAGCATAGGTAGCTTCAAAACTTAAAGCTGTTCCATTAGCAAATTCCTGGGCCTTCTTATCATCTGTGAAAAGTTTATAAGAAGTTGCCGGAGCCATACCCATCTGATTAATATAGATAACAATTTCTTCCGCATCACCAGCAGAAATAGTAATAGTTCCGGATTGAACATCACCAGCCACATTAGGTGCTAAGGAGAATTCCATCGTTTCTCCATTCTTACCACGTGGATTCTTGATTAGAATCCAATCTGAGCCATCACCTTCTCCCATCATATCAGCGGTCACCACTTTCCAACGGCTAGCAGTTGTATTTATTTTCACAGAAATAGTTTTCCCTGAATTATCACCCATATACATATACATACCATATTGCTCATCAATATCACTCGATTCTATTGATAAAGTACATCCTGTAGAGTTCTTTCCTGCCTGAGTAATAGAGAATGTAACAGAAGATGCACCAGCTACTAACTTAAAATTAGCTTCACGGTCTGTTGTATTTGGATTAGCTCCTGCTTTCACAGTAATCTCGGTTGTACTTTTCACACTGGCAGTACACCATGATTGCTCATTTACCTTTTCCAAGCTCAGATCTTTCAGTGCAGCATTCGTCTGAATCTTGATAACCTGCTCAGACAAAGCTTCCGGATCAACGTCCAACTTAGCATCCGCCTGATTAACAATCTTCAATTCATAAGTAACAGGGTCTTTTTCTCCTTCATCGTCATCACTAGAACAACTACTTACTCCCATTGTTAATGTTACTGCCATTGCAGCAATCATCCAATAATTCATTAATTTTTTCATAACTCTACTCTAATATTTAATTAAACTCAATCAATTATTTCTTATATAACATGTTTATAATTGTCACCTGATAATCATAAAATGCACGTGTACGGGCATCACCTGATCCAAGTCTTGACTTATACAGATTCTGAACCTTCTTCAGTGTACTAGTAATAACAGGACGTCCTACGCCAGCTGACAACTTAGCAGGAGTCATATTATGACGCGCATACGAAGTTTCCGCATCCAAATGTTCATGTTTACATGAAGTGACATTGCAGAATTGATTGGACTGCTTTGTTACTTTGGCTACCATCTCTTTCCAAGCTGCTTCCGGATCAGCTAATCCACCCGGTGCTCCCCCACCTAATCCTTTATTCATAGAAGGATCTAAATTAGAATACTTCATCAAAGCAGCTACAGCTGCACTTTGCAAATTCATATCTTCCTGGGTCAATGATTTCCCATTGATTGTATTAGCAAAGATCACTTGGTAAACATCGTTGAAATAGCTATCCAATGTATAAATATTCTCTTGTCCAGAGCGTTCACCTTCATAAATCATTCCCATAGTAGCCGGGCTAAGAATCTTACCAACAATGGAATATTGGAAATTATCAAATGCACTAGACTCCATCCCGTTTATACGCATAATACTTTCCGGTAACAACCACTTACGGCAATTTAATGCCTGATCCACCAACCAGACCATCGCTTTCTTCTGTTTATCTTTTGTAATATAACGGGTATCATATTTCTGGCTTCCGTCTTGCACCAAATCAGTAAATTCCACTCCACCAAGATATGGCATCACATGAGTCAAGTAACGCATATACTGACTTACACATGCCATATACATTTCATGGATATCATTATAAGTAGTATTCTCTTTCTTCAACCATTCTTCGACATTAGCAATAATATACTGCAGATTCTTAATACCATAGTTACTAGCCTTAATATGATCATTACCTAAATCTTCAGTCTGATCTGTCGGATCTTCAGTTAAGAAAAGTTGTTGTGCACCAAATTGATACATCGGATCATCCTTCTTCTCCTCGATCATCGCATTCAGATATTTATATTCTGACTCCGGTGTCGGTGTATCCTTAAACACACGATATCCCCAATTAATAGCATATTTATCATATACACCAATCAATGGCGGAACCATACGTACCCCTTTTTCAAGGTCGCCCGGCTGTGCCACATAGTTATTACGTGCATAGTCCATGATACTAGGCGTAGTACCATATTTTTGTGTAAACGAAGAACTACGTAACGAATCTACAGGAAAAGCATAGCTAGCTCCCATATTATGTTCCAATCCTAAAGTATGTCCTATTTCATGAGAAGCCACATAACGCAGAGATTCACTCATCACATCATCATCAAACACCAATTTGCGAACACGCGGATCAACTGCACCAGTCTGAGCAAATCGCCAATTATGAACTAAAGAAATCACATTATGGTACCACATTACCTCTCCAACCAAAATTTCTCCGGAACGAGGATCAATATAACTCGGTCCTGCAGCATTGGCAACATTGTTTGTCATATAACGTACACAGTTATAGCGAATATCATCCGGATCGAATGTCGGATCATCGGTAGGATAATCCTTTGCCACAACTACATTTTTAAATCCGGCAGTCTCAAACGCTTTATTCCAATCTTCAATACCATCTTTAACAGCCTTTCTCCATTTTGCAGGGAAAGCAGAATCAACATAAAACACAATCTGTTTCTTAGGTTCTACTAATTCTCCATTAAAATATTTCTCCAGATCTTCCTCTTTAGGTTCCACTCTCCATCGATGCACAAATTCTTTTGTTGGAATCTTATCTTTGTCAGAAGTATAATAGTAATAGAACGTACTGAAAAATCCTACACGATTATCCTGTAACCGCATTTTCATCGGTTCTTTCGGCAACTCCACAATAGAACGACGCATATTTACCGTATACGCTCCAGATTCTGAAGTGTAATTCAATCGGCTGGTAATCTCCACATTCTTCTCAAACCCTTTTACTCCCAGCAGCATAGAAGCCGAAGAGTCAAAAGAGGCCGGTTTTGTGGCACGCGTACGTACACTTTGTTGAAGAGGAGTAATACACTTCTCATTCGACACAAAGAAAGAGGTCATATCGATCAACAAAGTATCCTTACGTGAAGCTTTTATCTTGAACGTCTTCATGATAGGATCAGAGAAGTTTTTCTTAAAAGAAGATTCAATAGGATCTCCAGGTTTCACCCGTTCAAATGACTGTACTGTATGCATATACACATTAGCAGTATCAGCAGATAAACGGAACATAAATGGATCTCCGATCATCTCTCCGGCTGTAAAGTTTGAACTCTCACTAATAGAAGACACACGATTAGCGAGTAAGTAAAGCTTATCCAGGTTATCTTTATGAATTTCAAACAAAAGTTCATTTTTAGGAGTTATCCATGTTTTAATTGTTCCTTCATATGGAGTAGCTTTATCAATAGCCTTATCAAATTTATCCTTTGGCTTTATTGAGTCGGTCTGTTCCGTTTTGTTTTTGTTTTTCTTCTTTCTCCACTTTTTAAAGATGTCACTTTCTGCGTGTACACCTGAACATAAGGTTGCTAATGCAACCCACAAAATTAGCGTTTTGTACTTCATACTTTTTTGTCCTATTTATTTTTAGTTAGTTAAATATAAACTCTTTAAAATTGCTTGTAGCAGAGACTGACGACACGTGGAAATCCTTTCCACACTAATTCTTCAGTAATATTAATTTGTTCAGGAGTATCCGCAACCGAATATTTCCGTACAGAACCACCTCGTCCTTCTTCCGCTCCCTTTTTATATGTCGCAATATAAAAATTGTCTTCCATCTGCTGTTCGGAGATAATATCATTATTGATAGCCGTTATTTCTTCATCTGGAAAAGTGGCTAGTACTACCGGATGATTGTTTCTACGAAAATCATATCCGTAAAGAGTATTATCAACTGCATAAATTAAATATCCTTGACGGGTGGTCATAGAAAACAGAGTCGACTCTCCAAATCCGGTTGCAGCTGTGGAAACCTCATAGCGTCCTCCTTTTGTCACAACACCTCCCTGACGAGTAATCGCATAGGTGTAAATATAATATTTTCCATTACTTAAATTTCTAAGTATAGTGGCTGACTGCCCGCTACTAAACAACGAATTGATAGTTGTTACATATTCCAATCCATTGGGAGCAAAATCTTTAGTTGTATCCCAACTGTAAGGCTCCTCAGAATCCTTATCCAAAAGATCATACATATTTTTAGCCAATGGTCGTAAATAACAGAATTTTTTACCTGACGTATTATATAAAACATATTGATCAATGGCTGCCGCTGAAGTTATTTCACCGGTACGATTGCAGGCAATCTTACCCCCTATTGAGAAATATTCATACCCCGCATCTGTTAGATAATAATTATTAGGACTTCCAAATTCCCCTTCATTCAAAGTAGTATTTACATAGGCATATCCATCACACAGAAACATTGAACGTTTCTCCTTTACACGCTGAATGTCAGATGTTACAATGTTATTCCTATATCCTTTGGAATCCGGATCAAAGATTTGCAATTCTTCCGCTGTGTCCAATCCTTCACGATCGTATCTATAGGTATGGTGCTTCGTACATACATAAATATATTCATCATAAGAATCAAGACTATTGTCTACCCATACAAATGTTGGATCGAGATGAGTAATACCAGCTTTCAATATATTTTTCAGATGTAACGTATCTCTACTAATTGACATCATATCCAACACCAGTTTTCCCGCATCGTCATTTCCAACAATCATCCAACCTCTGGTATAAGAACCATTAACCGTTAGAGATACATCATTGCTAAACACAAGCCCTGTATTCGTATCCGTAACCTTAAAGAATAAATCATATTCATCTGCCGGAAGTTTTACATCATAATTCAATATCCGGTCAGTACTTAGTGTATAACGTGTACTAGGGGATTTCAAAGTACTGACAGCCACCCATTCATATGTATAATTTTCGTTGAGGTTCGGATCTGTAGTACTGATAATTACAGGTTCAATATTCAGTTTATCTACATCCGTTCGGACAGTATAAGGTTCACTAAAACCTTCTTCTCCTATTTCGATATCATTAATAACCGAATAGCTATAGTTTCCTTTATCGTTGAAACAGGAAGAAAACATCGAGCATATCAATAAAGTCGTTATATATATCTTTTTCATAATTGCACTTTTAATAATCTATCCCTTTCCCGACAGTCATTTTCACAGGTTTACCTTCTCCATCCAGATAATCCTCATATACAGTCTCACCTTTAGCTTCTTGTTCTTTCAGATACTGATCTAGTTTAACTGCCAATGTCCTGCATTTTACAGTAGACATCGTTTTCTCAAAATCCTTCAGAGTCAGATTAAATAACTCGCACATCAACCGATTTTTCTTCTCCGAATAAGTTCCGAAATAATACTCATTAAATCCCGGCAACTTAATCCACTTATCACTAATAGTAATTGTGTGATGCAACACATCGATTCCTTCTTTATCAGAACTTCCCGGTCGTAACCATTCTGCCATTGGCGTATTAAAATCTTTATTTGGCAATAACTCCAGTTTCAGTATACGTTCCTTATCTTTTAAATCACTTTTCTTATAAAAGTGAATAGGGATATTGGCATATACCTCATTGGCTTTCACATAATAAGTATCAAATAACGGTTCAAAATCACTCCCTTCTTTAGCTTCAGTTTCCGAATCTTCCTGCGGTACGATTCTAATAGATACTGCACGATCGTGCCCAGCTACTTCACCAATGATTTTGGCACGAACCAATAAGATGGTATCCTCACGCTCATCTACAGCAAAAGGAATATCGGAAACGCTGGTATAATCTTCTTCACTATCGTCCAAACCTCCATATTTAGTAGACATAGCAAAGTAAATACCTGCAATACCTGAATACTCTTCAATATTCTCACGACATCCTGTTTGCAAAATGCCCAACAAGACTAGACAAGTAATATATATAGTTCTCATAATTTACTATTTTTTATTGCCGGCGTTTTTGCTCCTCATCCGGCAAATCAAACTGATAATTCGATATCTTAATTTCCATATCATCCAAACTAGGATTGTATAATCGGCGAAGTGTAGTAACTCCCTTACGTTTGTAATACCAGAACAACTGCCCTTCTCCTATAAACTCACGTACATATTCATCTTCAATATAAGCATCCAATCCTGCTGTTGAATGCAACTGAGAAATCTTTCTTGCAGCACGTAGTTCATCCAGACGATTTACCTTCCGGTCACACTCCGCTGCAATTAAATACATTTCTGAGATTCTCACTATCGGCATAAGGTTGGCATATTCATAACCTAAATCCGTTACTTCACCGTATTTCACAAAAAAGCGACCGTCATTCGCTTCGATATCACGCATCGATTGCCACTGGCAAGTACGAAGATCACCTTCTTCATCATATAATTGAGCAGCTCCCGCATCAGTCATCTTCAAGACATTTTTCGGTTCTAGCTTGTTAGAGAATAACTTATCAAATGTGTCTGTCAGTCGCTTAGAGTTATACAATCCAAATAAAATTTCGGGTGAAAATATACGGTTTTCAGAACTTTGGCTCACAGCTCCCGAAGCAGCTTGCCCATTTACTTGCTCGCGGGTTGCAAAAGGAAAGAATTTTGCAGCTTCATCAATCACCTGATTCGCATATATACCTGCATTCTCGGTATCATCGATATAAAGATATACGCGTGCCATCAATGCTTTTACTGCAAAGTAATTCAATCGCTGCCCTCTATAACGATACCTGTTATCTCCTTTATCATTGTCAGTTATCACATTTCCTTCTGTTATGACCGGATCAAATCCTGTCAACAAATCCAATGCATCTTTCAGGTCATTCAAGATATATTCGGCAATCGTTGTAGCAGCAAGCAACGGTTTCACCTCTTTTTCTGTATCATTACTATAAGGTATACATTCTTTACCCGGTTCATATTTATAAACAGGCCCGAAAATACGGAAGACTTCAAAATGAAGCATTGCTCTCAATGCCAAAGCTTCTCCTTTTATTAAATGATAACCTTTATCGGACAACACAACCCGGTTTGTCTCACAATGTTCCAAGATTGTATTCAGATTTCCTATCATTGCATATGCCTGAGTCCAAATATCTTTCACTGCATCTTTCGTTGTCTGATAATCAAAATTTGTCAAATTGCGATAGACATGAGTATTCAGCGGTTTAGAGGTATCATAATACTGAGCCAGAATATCAAAAGTACTTGTTGTTAATTTCTGACCGTAAAGATTGGTATTCAATAATCCGATATACACACCATTCAGTGCTGTATTAAAACCTTCTTCATTACTAAACAAAGCATCTTCCATAATCCGGTCTTCCGAATCAGTCCTCAACCATTCTTTACAGGACGAAGTAGCAAGTAAAAGAAGAAAAAGAGAAAATATAATTGTATATTGTTTCATAATCCTGTTCTTTTTTAGAATCTAATATCTACTGACAATGACACACTTCTGGAAAAAGGATACTCAAGACCTCGCTCTTCCTTGAAAGAAGCTAGCCGGAATATATCGTTCATATACAATCGAATAGAAGCACCTGATGCTCTAATACTACGTAACCATTTCGCAGCAGTTTCGTATCCCAGACTAATTGATTCACCGCTAATCACATTATCATTCACCACAAAACGGGATGACATAGGTGTACTTTCAAAGTTGTCAATAGCTTTAAACCGAGCTACATCCCCCGGTTCTTTCCAGCGGTCATACAATGCACGCTTATCCAGATTATAAAACATGCCGTCTTCCGTAATATTTTCTACCTTATTATATAAAGCAGAAGCAAATACCTTTCTTCCCAGCACATAGCGCAAATTGATACTGGCAGAGAATTGTTTGTAATACATGGATACTCCGAATACTCCCTCCAACTTACTGGCGGTAGATCCTACGACTACTTCATCATTCGCATCATATTGGAAAGTATATGTACCATCTTTCTTTATAAATATCTCTCGTCCGGTAGCCGGGTCAATTCCTGCCGAACGGACTGCCCAAATATCATCAGGACTACCACCATCATAATAACGACGATATGAGTTACCACTTCCCTTTTCATTCATAAAATCGAGTTTATCACCTATATTACGATATTCGGTTGTACCATGACGGAAATTTAAGTTCAAATTCAAACGCATATCACTACGTTTTATGGCGTTGAACATGATACTTCCATTAAATCCTTTGGATACCTGACCGCCAAAATTGGTATAAATGCTACTAAGACCAACAGAAGGAGGCATTGCAACAGAAACCAGCAACGGATCTGTCACTTTATGATAATAATCACCTGATAAACGTAGGCGGCTATCAAAGAATTCAAAGTCAAGACCAAAGTTCTTGTCGATTGTTTTCTGCCAAGCCAGATTCTTATTGGCAAACTTTTCAATAATAGCACTTGTTCCAAAATGGTTGGTATAATCCGAATTATAGATATAAGTACCCGAAGAAAGATAAGCATCAAAATTCTGATTACCCGGATTACCGATAGAGAAACGAAGTTTCAACAAATCAACCCATTCGGCGCGAAACCAACGTTCGTTGTTAATATTCCATCCCAAACCAATGGCCCATGTACCTGTAAACATTTTCTGTGCTCCAAATACTGAGGAACCATCCCAACGCAGATTGGCATCCAGCATATATCGGTTGCGGAATGAATAATTACCATTCATATAAAAACTGGTCGAACGACTGATTGTATTACGATATGTTGGTTTATCTCCTTGATTAAAACCAGCCGAGAACTGCGGATTCTGATGTAAATCACTAGTAAATCCAGATACCATAAATCCATTTTCCTGTGTTTGTTTCTGACTGAAGGTCCAACCACCGACGAGGTTTACTAAATGTACATCCTTAAATACTTTACCATATGTCAATGTAAAATCACCATTGTAGGAGAAGTTATCATTATCTTCACGACTATAAGTTCCTTTACGGGTTTCGCTCAGAAAATCCGGGTGATTAGGTGACTTGAACATCTCATTTTTAGCAATGCTTTTATTTACTCCTATCCTACTACGTAATTGAAAAGCATCCCAAAAACGCCATACAACACTGAAATTATTTCTCAATGTCATTTCGCCAGTCTTATTGGTATTGACAATATTATATAGGTAAAGGGGGTTATAAATGGTATTTTTGGCAATATCCATAGATTCCAATAACTCAGGAACCGTTCCGTCATCATTATATTTACGATAATAAGGATTCGCTTGTGCAAAATAGGAGAAATCTACAGGTTCACGATCCCAATTAGTTACATCAATATTAAAATCATTTGTGAAAATCAATGATTTAGCCCGATAACTTAATTTAAGATTACCACTCATCGTTTCCCTATCCGAGCCTTTCATTACACCATCCTCATTACTATAAGAGACTCCCACACCATATACCATAGCCTCATCACCGCCATCAATATATAAATTATGAGAATGATTCAAAACGGCCCGTAAAGGTTCAGACAACCAATAGGTATCCACCCCGCGTCTAACTTCCTTCAAACGACTATAATACTGTGCATCCAACTCATCTTGGCTATCATAAATTGTCTTTGCAGTATAGCGTCCCGCCAATCGCTCGAATTCTAGTTTTTCGGAAGCATTCATAAGATTATAATCTGTCAAGTCGGGTGTTTGATAAGTAAAGTTTCCCGAATATGAAACACGAAGACGTCCCGGTTCAGGTCGTACGGTTTCTACAACGATAACTCCATTAGCTGATTTCGAACCATATATAGCAGTAGAAGCAGCATCTTTCAACACTGTAACACTGGCAATACGGTCAATCGGAAGTTTCATTATATCATCAATATCCACTTCTACTCCGTCTAAGATAAATAAAGGTTGATTGGCAGTATTATCATAGTCGGAAGACAATTCTCCCACAATACTGGTTTTCCCACGTATTTCCATGTCCGGCATACGGTTCGGATCCGAGCCCCAACTAGTATTTTCAATAACATTTAAAGCCGGTTCAAGCGTTTTTAAGCTCTGAATCAGATTCTTTGTTCCAATCTTCTTCAAATCATCTTTGGAATAAGTAGTAGCCGAACCGGTAAAACTGTTCTTCTTACGTACGTATATTCCCGTCACAACTACATCTTGAACTTCTGTAACTTTCTCTTGGAGAATTACAAGTACAGATTTTTGTCCGGTATAAGTAATTTCCTTCCCTTCCATTCCAATACAAGAAACAAGAATAGTTTGCTTACCTGCAGGAATATTTTTCAGAACAAAATTCCCATACAGATCGGTTGCAGCACCAATTTGCATAGCTCCTTTTACATAAACCGTCGCTCCCGGCAAAGGTTCACCAGAGGCTTCTTTAACGACCCCCATTAATATGCGCTCTTGTGCTTGTTTATCTTCTTTCTTTTTTGCACTATTGCCTTGCGCAAACATAGAAGCAGTCACAAACATAACCACACACAATAAATTTACAACTCTCAACATGTACAACTCTCTTCTAAATTAATGGACTTATTTTCATTCTATTTCTCCTTAATAATAAACTCAACTCTTTAAGTTTATATTTTTCTTACACATAGAGCATTATCTAAAGTTTTATTCAATAAAAAGTGCATAAAGATACTTATTCTGACATAAAAAGCAAAAAAACAGCAAAAAAAACAGCAAAAAAAACAAAAATAAGCATATAAAATACCTAAAAGTAGTGATTTTATTTACAGAATACTCATATCCTATTTTTCTTTTTTCACTATTTTTGCACAATCACTAACTCAATATTAAATATTCAAAATGAAAAAGCTAATCTATACGTTATTTTTTGTCCTCATTTCCGTTGTAGCTAACGGACAGGCTAAATACGTATTCTATTTCATCGGAGATGGAATGGGAGTCAATCAAGTAAATGGTACCGAAATGTATTATGCCGAATTACAAAATGGACGAATCGGCGTTGAGCCATTGTTATTCACCCAATTTCCAGTAGCAACTATGGCTACTACCTTTTCTGCAACCAATTCGGTGACAGATTCTGCTGCTGCGGGTACAGCTCTATCCACTGGTAAAAAGACTTATAACAGTGCTATTTCTGTAGGAGAAGATAAAAAACCTATGGAAACTGTAGCCGAGAAAGCAAAAAAAGCTGGAAAGAAAGTAGGTGTGGCTACTTCCGTTAGCGTTGACCATGCAACTCCGGCAGCATTTTACGCACACCAGCCTAATAGGAATATGTATTATGAGATAGCCTTAGATCTCCCTAAAGCAAACTTCGATTTTTATGCAGGAGGTGGCTTCTTGAAACCTACAAAAACTCATGATAAGAAAGATGCACCTAGCATCTTCCCTATTTTCGAAGAAGCGGGATATACCTTAGCACGCGGTTATAATGACTACAAAGCTAAAGCGGATAAAGCTCAAAAAATGATTCTGATACAAGAAGAGGGTAAAGATCCGGGGTGTTTACCTTACGCTATTGATCGGGAGGAAAATGACCTGACATTAGCACAAATAACAGAAAGTGCAATTGACTTTTTGATGAAAGGAAAAGACAAAGGATTCTTCCTTATGGTAGAAGGAGGGAAGATTGACTGGGCGGCGCACGGTAATGATGCGGCAACAGTATTCAATGAAGTAAAAGACATGGATGCAGCTGTAAAAGTAGCCTACGAATTCTACAAAAAACATCCGAAAGAAACCCTTATTGTTATTACTGCAGACCACGAGACAGGCGGAATCGCCTTAGGAAGAGGAAGATATGAACTGAATCTGAAAGCTCTTCAGTACCAGAAAAAGTCTACGGATGGACTTTCAAAACGTATCAGCGAACTGAGAAAGTCAAAAAACAATAGGGTAACTTGGGAAGAAATGAAAGAATTTCTTGGTCAAGAAATGGGATTCTGGAAAGAAGTACCCATTTCGTGGAAACAAGAAAGAGAATTACGTGATGAGTTCGAAGAGTCATTCGTTAAGAATAAAGTAGTATTTGCAGAAAGTATGTATTCAAAAAGCGAACCAATAGCTGCCTGTGCAAAGGAAATAATAAATGATATTGCTATGATAAATTGGGCAAGCGGCGGACATTCTGCCGGGTATGTTCCAGTATTTGCTATTGGTGCCGGTTCTCATTTGTTCGGTAACAAGATTGACAATACAGAAATACCTCAAAGAATAGCCAAAGCGGCAGGATATAAATAATAGAAATTATATCAATCATGAATGAGGTTGTGTCAAAATGCTGGCACAACCTTTTTTTATGCGCAAAGCCTAGACTTTCGCAAGCCCGGGCTTTGTTATTACCCAAAATTTTTGTAACTTTAGGCATAAAGTTTTTCGTTATGGCAAAGTTACATTTTCGTCCTTACATTCCCAACCAAACAGTTCTTTTTCCCGGAAGAATTGATGAGAACATAGCATCGAACGATCCGGTTCGCATCGTTAATACAGTTGTTGATAATCTCAATCTTGACAATTTCAAGAAGCTTTATAAAGCAACCGGTCGTTGTCCTTATCATCCTAAAATGATGCTCAAGGTAATTATCTACGCCTACATGAACAATATCTATTCGTGCCGCAAAATAGAGAAGCTTCTCCTACGTGACATCCATTATATCTGGCTTTCCGGTAATGAACATCCGGATTTTATTACCATCAACCGTTTTCGAAACCGTGTAAAAGAAGAAATAAATACCGTATTTACGCAGTTGGTTCTTGTCCTTGCCGACAAAGGTTTTATCAGCCTTGACGTAGAGTATATCGACGGTACCAAGATTGAGTCCATGGCCAACAAATATACTTTTGTCTGGCGCAAGACAGTCGAAAAGAACCGTACAAAGCTGATGGATAAGATCCGCATTCTCCTGGAGCAGGTAGATGAAGCCATAGCCCAAGAGAACTCCTCCAAAGACACATCCGTAGAGTTCACTCCTGCCATGCTCTCAGATATAGTGAATGAACTTAAAGAGGTGCTGGAACACCAGCCTGTAACAAAGGACAAGGAACAAAAGAAAGTCATCCGGGAAAAGAAGAAACAGGTCCGGGAACTTGAGGAGTACCGTGACAAGCTGATGGAATACGACAATCACCTTGAAGTCCTTGGAGAACGTAATTCCTATTCTAAGACCGATCCTGATGCTACATTCATGCGTATGAAAGAAGACGCCATGAAGAACGGGCAGACCAAGCCCGGGTATAATTTACAAACAGGTACTGAAAACCAGTTCATCATAGACTTCCGGCTGTTTCCCAACCCCACCGATACGCTGACCCTGATCCCTTTCTTCCACTCCTTCCAGCACCGCTATAACCGCTTACCGGGTATCGGTGTGGCAGACTCCGGTTACGGCTCGGAAGAAAATTACCGGTTCATGCAAGATAATGGGATAGAAGCCTTTGTCAAGTACAACTACTTCCATAAAGAACAGCGTCCCCGTTATACCCCCAACCCATTCCATGCGGAGAGTCTCCATTACAATGCGGGGGAGGATTACTACGTTTGTCCTATGGGGCAGCACATGAACCGTATAGGAACCAGACGTGACAAAACAGCGAGCGGATACATCTCCGAAAGTGCCCGGTATAAAGCACAAAGATGCGAAGGCTGTCCTTTGCGTGGCAGTTGCTTTAAAGCCCGGGGGAACCGTATTATAGAAGTCAACCACCGGTTAAACCAATACAAAAGGCAGGCACGGGAAAGGTTGCTCTCAGAAGAAGGAATCAGGCATAGGGGCAGGCGGTGTATAGAACCGGAAGCCGTTTTTGGACAAATGAAATACAACATGGCATACAGAAGGTTCCGGCATATGGGAGAAGACAAGGTGACAATGGACTTTGCCTTCTTTGCCATAGCTTTTAATATCAAAAAGATGTGTGCAAAACTGAGAAAGGCAGGAAAGGAGTTCATTACACTTGCTAAATCTATATTTATTGGGCTATTTATAACTCGATACAACGGGAATATAGTAACTTGTTACCAAATGAATGAGAAAAAAGCGGCATAGCCAAAAGAAAAGATAACAGGACTATAAATTTTAGAAAAAGGTTGTGCCAACGTTTTGACACAACCTCATTTTTATAAGTTCATAACATTTTGTTCGAATCGTTCTTTGTCTCCGACAGCTTTATTACGCATTCTGCTACGATAATTGTAGATAGTTGCTAAAGAATACCCCAAGAAATGCGCAATTCGATTGCTATCTACTACTCCCAGACGGATAAGAGCAAAAATACGGAGTTCGGTGGTCAATAATTCATCCGATTTGGGATATACCCTTCCTTCTTCTACCAATAAATTATTAAAGGAAGAAATAAAGTTTGGGAACAACTTCAGAAATGCCTTATCGAATTCATTATAAAATTCATTCCGTTCATCCCGTATAAACTGCTCGGACTTAATCGCTTTAAACAAATCTTCTACACGGGATGCCATTGCCAATTTTGCTAACGAACGGCGGTAAGCTTCCAGCTTATCCAGATAGTTCACACATCTATCCAGATAACGGGCAATATATACTTCCTTGATTTTACCAGTCTGTTCCAGTTCTTTATTCACCACTAACATTTGTTCGTTTGCCAAACTTAGGTCACGACGCATAGCAGACAGTTTTCTCATCCAACGATACAAGAAGAAAATGGCAATAAGAAGAAATAAAGAAAGTAGACTCACACTAATCAACATAGTACGGGAAACTGCGCGTTCTTTTTCCTCCTTCAATTTGTAGGCTTTGTCTATGATCGGAAAAAACTCTGTCACTTCAATAAACCTCAGGCGAGCATTACACGCAACAGCATCTTCCATCGAACAACTCAAATATTTGTAAGCGCGATCAATATCTCCTTGTTCATACATTAAATAAGCCAGCTTTTGCAATGAGGCATATTCTCTAACAGAAGATTCCAAATCAGCAATAGCGGTCAGTATCAGATAGTAAATTTCTTTTTCCGTATCCTTTTTCATATGATACGCTTCGGACATCGTATAATAAATAAAGATTTTCTGACGTTCATCAACGACCTCTTTCAGCGCATCGTTCAACATAATCAAAGCTGTATCAGCCCTTCCGTTAACAATACACTTTTCTGCAGCAACAATGATTCTGTTCGTTTCCGGAGACATCACACTGATAATAGAATCTCGGTATAATTCCGTTTCCAACAGATATTTCTTTTTCTCTTCTTTATTAGTAGTATAGTCAGCAAGCCACCCATAGCAAGCACGATAGGTTTGATAATAAGATAACAAGGTTTCTTTATTCAATATCTTAGGATTAATCTTTTTCAACTGCTCTATAGCTTCCATATACATACCCATCACTCCCATGACTGTTGCCCGGTCAATACTAATTTCATCTTCCAGTTCAGGGCGGTTCAATTGAGGTAGGATATCCATTCTTTCATGGACATAATGGAGTGCAGAATCGGCCTGATAATGAACATAGGCATCAAACAGAGCATCACATAACCGATACTTATCAGAAGAATCGGTAGCATGAGCTAATTGTACCTTTAAGCTATCTATTTCCCTTTCTTTCAGAATTTGAAATATTTCTTTTCTGCTTATAACATCATCCAGCCTTTTAAGTATTGCCTTCTTATCCGTATGTTCTGCAAAAGACAAAAGCGGATAAACTAACAAGAAAAAGAGAATATAACAGGTCACATTTCTCATAAAGAACTTTTTAAGATGTCACAAATATAATGAATATAGTAATGATAATGAAATATATATGAATAACTATTTTCATTATCACTTATATTTTCCAGTTCTCAACAAATAGATAATATCATAATTATCAATACAATAAACAATTCAGAGACTTATATTTATATTCTAATCCCAACTTAGCACTCTTCATCCCTTTACATTTGCGATATCGGTTTTCCGAGCGAACATTTAAAATCTATGCTACCATGAAACGGAATTTTTTATTTGCAATCTTGCTTGTGCTATTTAGTTGTCATCAGACATTTGCTACAACGATCGTTAAGAAAGTAGCTCCTACTTTTTGGTGGGCGGGGATGAAAAACCCCGAACTACAAGTCTTATTATACGGTGATGATATATCATCTGCAGAAGTCAGTATCTCTTCCAAAGACATCACTCTACAAGAAGTAGTAAAACTGGAAAGTCCCAATTATCTACTTTTATATCTGGACCTCTCAGAAGCTGCTCCACAAAACTTTTCTATTACTCTGAGAGAAGGGAAGAAAAGCACTGAGATTCCTTATGAACTAAAAGAAAGAAAATCAAAAGCTTCTGAAGTAGAAGGTTTCAACTCCGGAGATGTACTTTACCTCATCATGCCGGACCGTTTTGCAAACGGTGATTCTTCCAACGATATCATTCCCGGAATGTTGGAAGCAAGAGTTGATCGTAATGATCCTTATGCCCGCCATGGTGGTGATCTGAAGGGAATAGAGAATCACTTGGACTACATTGAAGAATTAGGAGCAACAAGTATATGGCTCAATCCGGTTCAGGAAAATGACATGAAAGAAGGTTCGTATCATGGTTATGCGATTACTGACTATTATCAGATAGACCACCGTTTCGGAAGTAACGAAGAGTTTCGCAATCTTGTGACAAAAGCTCATGATAAAGGTTTAAAAGTCGTAATGGATATGATCTTCAATCATTGTGGAGATGAAAACTATCTTTTCAAAGATATGCCATCCAAAGATTGGTTCAACTTCAAAGGAAACTATGTGCAGACAACTTTCAAAACGGCTACTCCATCAGATCCCTATGCCTCGGAAGATGCAAAGAAAACAGTCGTAGATGGGTGGTTCACCCAGTGTATGCCGGACTTCAACCAACGCAACCGTCATGTAGCTACCTATTTAATACAAAGTAGTATCTGGTGGATCGAGTATGCAGGCATCAACGGTATCCGTCAAGATACACATCCTTATGCTGATTTTGATATGATGTCCAACTGGTGCAAAGCGGTTACTAATGAATATCCGGATTTCAATATTGTTGGAGAAACCTGGATAGGCAGTAATGTACTTGTTTCTTATTGGCAGAAAGACAGTAAAGTTTCTGCTCCTAAAAATTCAAACTTACGTACCGTCATGGATTTTCCATTGATGGACCAGATGAATAGTGCTTTTGATGAAGAAACAACAGACTGGAACGGAGGTCTTTGCCGCCTTTATGACTATTTGGCGCAAGACATCGTATATGCCGATCCAATGAATCTGCTTACTTTCCTTGATAATCACGATACATCGCGTTTCTATCGTTCAGACGAAGCTACCAAGAATTTGGATCGATACAAACAAGCATTGACTTTCTTACTGACAACACGTGGTATCCCTCAGATATATTACGGAACTGAAATCCTGATGGCTGGGGATAAAGCAGATGGTGACGGACTCCTCCGTCGTGATTTCCCCGGTGGTTGGGAAGGTGACACAACCAACTGTTTTAATGCGACTGACCGTACACCGCAACAGAACGAAGCTTTCTCCTTTTTACAGAAATTGCTTCAATGGAGAAAAGGTAATGAAGTGATTGCTAAAGGCAAACTAAAACATTTTACTCCCAATAAAGGAATCTATGTATATGAACGTAAATATGGAAACGAATCGGTAGTTGTATTCATGAATGGAAACAATCGGGAACAAACAATAGACCTAGCAAATTACAAGGAAATATTGCCCGCTTCTTCCGCTTACAGTATACTGACTGATGAAACCGTAAAACTAGGAGAAAAACTTACTCTTCAAAGTCGGGGGATATGGGTGTTTTCGTTCTGAGAAAGTTCACAAGGACTTATATTTACTAGAGAGTTATAAATTATAATACATTATATATCAAATAATTGAATCTTATATATACTTATATTTTCTCTCTAGTCAATTCTAACAGAAAATATACTATCTACATTTGCGGTATACCTAACACAAAGCACCAGAAAAGCGAAGTTTCCTAATTTACCAACCTTCAATTTTTATAAGTGCACCAAGCGATCTTTTGAGACGGCCACAAGCTATTTTTAAGGATACAAATAATCAAGATGTAGACTATTAATAGTTTGAGTTGTCAGTTATTAATAACTGATCTATAGACTATTAATAGCTGAGAAGTAGACTATTAATACTTAACAAGCGGGCTAAAAACACCCTACAAGACCTTAGAAAACGATCATTAAGAGTTGAATTATAATTTAATACCATAAATAAAATGAAGAAGAATTTATTAACTATTGCCTTACTCTGCATTTCGTTTATTGCGAATGCACAACAGAAACTGACCTCACCGGATGGAAATCTGGTAATGACCTTCCAATTAGATAAAGAAGGTGCACCAACGTACGAATTGAATTACAATGAAAAGGCAGTTATCAAACCAAGTAAATTAGGTTTGGAACTGAAAAAAGAGAATGCGACTAAAACAGACTTCGACTGGGTAGACCGCAGAGATATGAATACACTCGATTCAAAGACAAACCTTTATAACGGATTTGAATTGAAAGATACCCAAAGTTCTACTTTCGATGAAACCTGGCAACCGGTTTGGGGGGAAGAAAAAGAAATACGCAATCACTACAATGAGCTGGCAGTAACCCTGTATCAACCAGCCAATGACCGTTCCATGCTTCTACGTTTCCGCTTGTTCAATGACGGATTAGGTTTCCGTTATGAATTTCCGCAGCAGAAGTCACTGAACTACTTCGTGATAAAAGAGGAACATTCTCAATTCACAATGGCAGGTGACCATATCGCTTATTGGATACCGGGCGACTATGATACACAAGAGTATGATTATACGATCTCCCGCCTATCTGAAATCAGAGGTTTGATGAAACAAGCCATTACTCCCAACACATCGCAAACACCATTCTCACCAACAGGTGTACAAACCGCATTGATGATGAAAACAGACGATGGTTTATATATCAATCTTCATGAAGCAGCCCTGATCGATTACTCTTGTATGAATCTGAATTTGGATGATAAGAACATGATATTCGAATCATGGCTGACACCCGATGCAAAAGGAGATAAAGGTTATATGCAGACTCCCTGCAACACTCCCTGGCGTACTGTTATCGTCAGCAATGATGCACGCAATATCCTCGCTTCCCGAATCACATTAAACCTGAACGAACCTTGCAAAATTGAAGATACATCTTGGGTAAAACCGGTTAAATACATCGGTGTATGGTGGGACATGATCACCGGAAAAGGTTCATGGGCTTATACTGACGAACTGACCAGTGTGAAATTGGGTGAAACAGATTATTCAAAAACTAAGCCAAATGGCAAACACTCAGCCAATACAGCCAATGTAAAACGTTACATCGACTTTGCAGCAACTCATGGATTCGATGCAGTATTGGTAGAAGGATGGAATGAAGGATGGGAAGACTGGTTTGGCAACAGCAAAGATTATGTTTTCGACTTCGTTACTCCTTACCCTGACTTCGACGTACAGGAAATTCACCGTTATGCCGCAAGTAAAGGTATCAAGATGATGATGCACCACGAAACTTCCGCATCTGTCCGCAACTACGAACGTCACATGGATCAAGCTTACCAGTTTATGGTAGACAATGGATACAACTCTGTAAAAAGCGGTTATGTCGGTAACATGATCCCTCGTGGAGAACACCATTACGGACAGTGGATGAACAATCACTACCTGTATGCAGTAACCAAAGCTGCCGACTACAAAATCATGGTCAATGCACACGAAGCAACTCGTCCCACAGGTATCTGCCGCACTTATCCCAACCTGATCGGCAACGAATCGGCACGTGGAACCGAATATGAATCATTCGGAGGTAATAAAGTGTATCATACTACGATCCTACCTTTTACACGATTGGTTGGTGGTCCGATGGATTACACTCCCGGTATTTTCGAGACTCATTGTAACAAAATGAACCCGGACAATAATTCCCAGGTACGTTCAACACTCGCTCGCCAGTTGGCTTTGTACGTCACGATGTACAGCCCTTTGCAAATGGCCGCCGATATTCCCGAAAACTATGAACGCTTTATGGACGCTTTCCAATTTATCAAAGATGTTGCCATGGACTGGGATGAAAGCAAATATCTGGAAGCTGAACCGGGAGAATACATCACTATCGCTCGTAAAGCAAAAGGTACTGACAATTGGTATGTCGGTTGTACAGCTGGTGAAAACGGTCATACTTCTGAACTAGTATTCGACTTCCTGACTCCGGGTAAACAGTACATCGCCACAGTTTATGCAGATGCCAAAGACGCTGACTGGAAAGAAAACCCACAAGCATACACCATCAAAAAAGGAATCCTGACAAGTAAGAGCAAACTGAACTTGCGTGCAGCTAATGGTGGAGGATATGCAATCAGTATTAAAGAGGTAAAAGATAATTCAGAGAGCAAAGGATTAAAAAAACTGAATACTAACATCTAATTATCTTATACTACCTGTCATGCAGAGCATAGCAAAGCACCTCCTCTTTGTATGTAAACTGAGAAAAGATTCTTCACTACGCTCAGAATGACAAATGCTATAAATTAATTATGATAATATACTTAGTATAAATTGAGCTCTTCAACAAGATACGTTTTCAATAGGTATTTATAACAAGATGTTTTTAAGGATATGCACATATTATTATACTGCAAACTTTAAATATAAGAATACATGAAGCAATTTAATTTCAGAATTTACCAAATGGTTCTCCCCATATTAGTAGGGTTATTCTTATCACTAGGTGTCTATGCACAGCAAGTCACTGTCAAGGGGCATGTGAAAGATACTACAGGAGAACCGGTGATTGGTGCAAATATCATCATCAAAGGTGCTACAACAGGTACGATTACCGACTTCGACGGTAACTTTACACTGAATGCTGCCAAAGATGCCATACTTTCTATCTCATTTGTCGGTTATAAACCTATAGAAGTAAAAGCTGCTCCTTCTGTAACAGTTATCCTCGAAGACGATAGCCAGGTTTTAAATGATGTCGTCGTCATTGGTTACGGTTCAGTAAAGAAGAGTGATTTAAGTGGTTCTGTAGTCGCTATTAAAGCAGAAGACATGAATCGTGGCGCTGTTACTTCACCACAAGAATTGATTCAGGGCAAAGTTCCGGGACTGTTCGTTGCTCCGGGCGATGGTAGTCCGGGAGCAGGTTCTACACTCCGCATCCGGGGTGGAGCTTCACTGAATGCCTCCAACGATCCGTTGATCGTGATTGATGGTGTTCCCACTTCTAATGACGCCGCTCCGGGTACTCCTAACGCATTGGCTACTATCAATCCCAATGATATTGAGACTTTCACCGTTCTAAAAGATGCTTCGGCCACCGCTATCTACGGTTCACGTGCATCCAATGGTGTCATCATCATTACTACCAAGAAAGGTTCACAAGATAGAGTGAAGATTTCCTACTCCGGCAGTTTCACAGTGAAAGACGCCTATCAACGTGTACCGACACTCAATGCTGATCAGTTTCGTGAAGTGTTAGTCAATCAGTACGAAGGAACTTCGCAAGAGAATACTATAAATGATATATTAAACAAATATCCCAATCAATCTACCAATTGGCAAGATGCCATTTATCAGACAGGTTTGAGTACTGACCAGAATATTGCCATCTCCGGTAAAACAGGTATTTTACCTTATCGTGTCAGCCTTGGCTACAATAACGAACGCGGTACACTCAAAACCTCTACCTACGAACGGTATACAGCTGCAATCAACCTCAACCCTAAATTCTTTAAGGAACATTTGAGCGTGGACATCAACGTAAAAGGTACGATCAACAAAAACCGTTTTGCCGATTCGGGAGCGGTAGGTGCTGCTGCCTTCTTCGATCCTACAAAGCCGATGTACACAGAAAGTGGAAATTATCACGGTTATTGGAACTGGTCGGAAGTCCCGGGAGCTGTTCAATCAGTAGCAACTTACAACCCGCTGTCTTTATTATATGACAAAGATAACAATGGAAAGACCAACCGCAGCTTAGGAAATATCCAACTAGATTATAAGATTCATGGGTTGGAAGACTTGCATGCCAACTTGAACCTAGGCTATGACATCGCCCAAACGACTGGACGTAATTTTGTGCTGCCCGGTTCCATCCAGAGTGTTCAAGACACCAATTTCCCCAGCTTGGGAGGAGGCAACACTTGGAATAATCTACGTCGCAACCATCTTTTGGACTTCTATATGAACTATACCAAAGATATCACATCCATCAAAAGCCATATCGACGTAATGGCAGGTTACTCTTGGCAACATTTCTATTATGCTAACCATGACATCACCTATTCTAACCCAACTGATGGAAGTGAAGGAGACAAAGAAGGTTATGTATATGATCAGGGGGAAGGTAGATACATCCGTAAGGACCACCGTCGTATCCCTTACGAAAATTACCTGATATCCTTCTTCGGCCGTCTGAACTACAACTTTATGGGTCGCTATTTGCTTACTGCAACTTTGCGTCGAGATGGTTCTTCCCGTTTTTCCCAAAACAACCGTTGGGGATTATTCCCTTCGGCAGCATTAGCATGGACGGTAAGTGACGAAGCTTTTATGGAAGCCACAAAGGACGTGTTATCTAAATTAAAACTCCGTATAGGCTATGGTGTCACCGGCCAGCAAGAAATTGGTGACTACCAATACCTGACTACCTATTCGTTCAGTACTAACCCCAATAATACTTATTTAGGTACGACACTACTGAAACCCAACGGCTACAGCCCCGACTTGAAATGGGAACAGACAGCCACTTACAACTTCGCCATTGATTTCGGTTTCCTGAACAACCGCATCAACGGTAGCCTCGAATATTACCAGAAGCATACCAAAGATTTGCTGAATACGGTCAGTGCACCGGCAGGAACCAACTTCACCAACCAGATTACAGCTAATGTAGGTGAAATGAAAAATAAAGGGGTTGAGTTCAATATCAACGCAATGGCTATACAAAGCAAAGATTTCTCATGGAATCTGGGCTATAACGTAACCTGGAATGACAGCAAGATCATCAAACTTACCGCCAACTACAATCCGGAATATCAAGGTATCAACGCCGGAACCAATCAAAAGCATCAGATCAACCAGAAACCTAATACTTTCTACCTCTTCCAGCAGGTATATGACAAAAACGGGAAACCTATTCAGAATGCCTTTGTAGACCGTAACGGTGATGGGAATATTACAGAAGCAGACCGTTATCTGACAGGAAAAAGCCCGATGGCAAAAGTATTCATGGGATTGAGTTCAGAGTTTACCTACCGCAACTGGGATCTTGGTTTCAATCTGCGTGCCAACTTCGGTAACTATGTCTTTAATGCTCTTGCCGCAGGCAACAGTACCACCAACAATTATGGCGGCAAAGGTTTCTTAGTAAACTATTACGAAGGAATCTATAAAACCGGATTCACCAAGATCAACAGTACGGAACAGGGAGCCAGTGATTTATTCCTCGAAAACGCTTCCTTCCTCAAGATGGACAACATCACATTGGGGTATTCATTCAAAAAGCTGTTCACCAACCGCCTGTCGGGACGTATCAGTGCTTCGGTACAGAATGTGTTTACAATTACCAAATATAGTGGTTTGGACCCGGAAGTCTCAGCCATAGATGGCAATATGTGGCCTCGTCCTCGTGTATTCAATGTAGGTATCAATCTTAACTTCTAAAAACCTGAATATCATGAAAAAGAAATATTATATAGTAGCTATCGTAGTATCTTGCCTCATCTGTTTCACCGGTTGCATAGGTGATTTGGATGTACAGCCATTAGACTCCACTGTAGTAACAGGGGAAAGAGCTTATACCGATGCGGCAAGTTACACCAAAGGATTAAATAAAATATATTCTGTTTGGGCACTTTCGGGACAGAACGGAAGTGACTCCGACATTGCGGATCTCGATGGAGGTAAAACGGTACTAATGCGCTGCTGGTGGACCATGCAGGAGCAAACTACCGACGAATGCAAAAATGCTTCTAATGAAGACTGGGTAAGTGAAATCAACGGACTGACATGGAGTAACAGCAAAAATGAAGTGATAGAAGGTGTGTACCAACGTTGTATGTTCATTGTCGCACTATCCAACGAATTCCTAAAGAACATTGACCATGCCCCCGCAGAGATAGACCGAAAAAGCTACGCTGCACAAGCACGTTTCAACCGTGCACTGGCATATTACGTACTGATGGACGCTTTCGGCAGACCTCCGTTTATCACAGAGAAGAACTATTCACTTAATCCGTCGCAACTATCACGTTCGGAACTATTCAACTGGATTGAAAGTGAACTGAATGCCATCAGAACGGACTTACCTGCCACCCGCACAGAGTACGGACGTGCCGACCAAACCGTAACAGACGCTTTACTAGCACGTATGTACCTCAATGCCGAAGTTTATACCGGACAACCCAGATACACTGATTGTATTGCCGCTTGCCAACGTATCATCCCGCATTATTCTCTGGCAAAGAACTATGCCGATTTGTTCAAAGCCGACAACGGAGAAAATCCTGAAACGCTGAAAGAAATCATTTATCCGGTTATATTCGACGGCAAGAAAACGCAATCCTGGGGAATGACAGCTCTTATTGTCGGCTCACGCAAAGAAGCAGGTGGTGGAGTACGTGAAGGCTGGAGTGTTTTCCGTAGTACACAGAACTTGGTTGAGTTGTTCGAGTTTAAAAATAACGCAGACCGCAAGCCCGGTGAAATAGTAGACAAACGGGGTATCTTCGATGACTACAACGGTAAGTGTAACTACCAGATAACAACAGGCGTAATAGGTAACTTTGATACCGAAGGCTGGGGAGCCATCAAGTTTACCAACCTGACCAGTGAAGGAAATCCGGGACAGGATGTGCTGTGGGTGGATACCGATTTCCCACTCTTCCGTTTGGCTGATGTTTATCTGATGTACGCCGAATCCGTTGCGCGTGGAGGTGAAGGCGGTAATATAGACATTGCAGTGGGATATGTGAACGAACTACGTGATCGTGCTTATGGCGACACGAAACATACCCCTATTGATGCAAACTGGTTAAAAGCCGACAGCTACCAGAATATATTGAATGAAAGAGGACGTGAGCTTTATTGGGAAGGTGTCCGTAGGATTGACTTAATCCGTTTCGGACAATATACCTCCTCTTCTTACACCTGGCCGGCCAAAGGCGGTGTAATCAGCGGTGTAGGTGTCAAGGACAAATACAACCTGTTCCCTATCCCTGTTTCGGACATGAGTGTAAACGGAAAACTGGAACAAAATGAAGGTTATTAATCACAAAAACGACTTACATCTATGAAAATATTAAGAAATATATCAGCCATCTGTTGCGCACTGTTCGCATTCAGTGCCTGCGACAGTGATTTGAATAAAGTATATTACAACGAAAGTGAAGTAACTCCGGCTGTACTGTCCGGTGTAGCCGGTACTTATACACTGGATGTAAACAAAGTTCAATCCACCGCAATAGAGTTTAACTGGACAAAACCTCAAACCGGATACCAAGCTAAAATCATCAACGCTTTACAAATGGATCTAAAAGGCAAGAACTTTGGAAGTGCTACTACCTTGTACTCTTCCCCGGACAAAGGTCCTTATGCCATAACGACGAAAAACTTGAATGATAAAATAGCTAAACTACTTCAATCGTATGGAATGGAAGTAGCGGTACAACCGTATGAATTTGAATTCCGTATTTCTTCCTCCATCTCGGAAGCTACAGATTCTTTCTATTCAAATGTAGAATCCGCACAAATCACGCCATTCATTGGTGAGTCCGAATATCCGAAAGTATATCTCCCCGGCAAATATTGTGGATGGGGAGATCCGGACAACTCATTTAAACAATGCCAACTGTTATATTCTCCCAATGACGATGGCAAATATGAAGGTTGGATCGTCTTCGGAAACGAAGCAGCAGACGGGTGGAAAATTTCTCCGGAAGCTTCATGGGATACCAGTTGGGGATATGACAAAGTGGATATAAAGAATCCTGCTGCCATCACGCTGGCTACCGGTACGGGAAACATTTCATGTTATAATAAGTTCTCTTACAAATTCTCTTTCAATAAAGAGACGTTGGAATTGTCAGCAAAAGCTTCAGTAGATACATGGGGCGTTTGCGGCACACACAATAACTGGGGAACAACGAGTGATACACCTATGACTTTAGCTTACGAATCGGATACTTCAGGCAACAGAGTTTATTACTTAACTGCCACTTTAGATTTGAAAGCTGACAATGAATGGAAGATTCGTGCCGATAATGATAAAGGTTGGGCTAATCAGTTTGCCACCGATACTGTAGATGGAGATTTTGAGACTGGTAACGATGGAAATTTCAAAGTAACAGAAGATGGTACTTACACCATCAAATTATACTTTAATAAAGTGAAAGCCAAAGTGACGGTATCCAAGAAATAATTTACAGGCAAGTCCCGTTAGATGATAGAAAAATGTGCCAATTGTTACGCGGTTATTACCCGTCAAACAATTGGCACATCCTATATTAATCAGTAAAAATCAAACCTGTGTTTCCCCTTCTATATATTCCTCCAAGAAGAGATTCTCACCATCGAACACTGCATAAGAAAAATAATTGATCCAATCTCCCAGAATCAACACACGGGAAGTCACACTTAACATTAAATCCAATTCAATATGCCGGTGCCCGTAAATAAAGAAATTGATATTGGGATGATTTTTCAGATATTCTTTCGTATAGAGCACCAGGAATTCCTTATTCTCTCCCATATATTCAGGTTCTTTCCCATCGGTTCGTTTCTCACGACTATGCTTTGCCCAATTCAGTCCCAGCTCAACACTCCATCGGGGATGAATAGCGGAGAATAATGTTTGCAACGTTTGGCTGTGGAACATCCTGCGAAGGATTTTAAACTTCTTATCCGGGTCACCCAGACCATCGCCATGAGCCAGATAAAACTCTTTCCCATGAATTTCGGTAGTTAGTGGTTCACGATGAATGATGACTCCACATTCTTTGGTTAAATAGTCGCCACACCAGATATCATGATTACCAATAAAGTAGTGCACTTCCACACCCATGTCTGTAAGCTCGGATATTTTTCCAAGAAAACGGGTATATCCTTTGGGAACAACCAACTTGAACTCATACCAGAAATCGAACATATCTCCTAACAAATAGACAGCAGAAGCTTTATGCTTTATACTATCGAGAAAATTCACCAGACGCCGTTCCTGAGTGCGCCCATGAGCTATTGCCCGCGAACCAAGATGAGCATCGGAAAGGAAATAAACGTTCTTCATCTATTTTACAAATTACTAGTTACTAAACATATAGAAGCTACCGCTTCCTTATTACAATCAGCAAAAGGGATTATTTCTCAAAGATAATACTTATTTAGAGGAATCCAAGTTCCAACTTGGCTTCTTCACTCATCATGTCTTTATCCCATTCCGGTTCAAACACCAGATTAATGGTTGCAGAACGTACTCCTTCCACTGATTCCACCTTCTGACGGATGTCTTCCATTATAAAATCAGCAGCCGGACAATTGGGAGCAGTCAGAGTCATATCGATTATAGCATCTTTCTCGTCGGTTACATCGATCTTATAAATAAGACCGAGATCGTATACATTTACCGGGATCTCCGGGTCATATACAGTCTTCAGCATTGCCACGATCTTTTCTTCTATTTCAAATTTTTCCATAGGGCTTTCTTTTTAATACATTGCAAATATAAGAATAAATTTATTCAGAGCAGTCCTTCGTCAGCAAAACTATAGAACTTATCTTCACAAACAATAACGTGGTCTATCAAATGAATGTTCATTGTATCAGCAGCCTTACGGATGTATTCCGTCAAAGTTTTATCCGCTTGGCTCGGACGGGAATTGCCCGAAGGATGATTATGTACAACTGCTATTTGTGTAGCTCTTTGCAAGATTGCTTCCCGAAGAATAGTGCGCACATCGGTATAAGTTCCATCGATCCCCCCTGTGCTGATACGCACCTTATCTATCACTTTGATAGCCTGATTCAATAATAAGACCCAAAACTCTTCTTGTTCCAGGTCACACATGATAGGTTGAAAAATAGCATAAATGTCTTTCGAGCGGGTTATTCGAGTCCGTTCTTTGATATTTTGCAACTTCCTCCGTTTGCCGAGTTCAAGAGCTGCCATTAAGGTTACACTCTTTGCCGGTCCCATCCCTTTAAAACGGGAATAATCCTTCACTTCCCATTTTGCTAGCGAATTCAGATTGTTATCACAAGAAAGCAACATTCGGCGCATCAGTTCGACAGCACTTTCATCAGTATTTCCGGAGCCTATCAATATGGCAAGTAGCTCCGCATCACTTAAGGCAGCTGCTCCCTTTTCCATCATTTTCTCGCGTGGGCGGTCCTCCAGTGCCCATTGATTGATGGATAGTTTGTGTTTAACTTCCATTCTTATAAAATTAGCTCTACAAAGGTAACCTTTATTATAGAAATATGTACTATAAAAAAAGATTTGGTACATAACTTTTTATTTCCTTTCGTTTAACAAGCTTAATATTACCACAAAAAGGAAAATAAAAGAAAATAATATTTCATATTGTTTTCTTTTTAAATATATTCGCAGCTCAAATAGAAAGAAAGTAAAATAAAGACAATCGTTTAAAGTTTAATATTATGAAAAGTACAAGCAGGAAAAGCATACTATTATTTATAATGTATTGCTTATTGATCACTCCCTATGCCAATGCGCAAACCAAAGATAATCCGCTTCTCATCCCGGAATTGATGGATTTCACTTTAATGAGGTGTGACTTTCATACTAAAATAAAAGACAAGCAACAGATAGAAGATGCACTTCAGTCAGGTTTCAATGCTATTTATACTGCCAACGAGCGTACATTGGTTGAGCAAGCAAACGATAAAGGAATAATCCCCCTGAGCAACTATACTTTATCGAAATACAAATCAATTGTCCCTTATAAAAATCATCCAATTACTACATTCGTATTCGCTCGTGAACGCAGCGATGGCTACACCCGCAACGCCATTATTGACCAATGCTTCGTTGAGTATGCTTGCGACACGCTTTATGGTGCTCCCCAATGGATAAAAAAACTCATCGATAATTCTTTGGAAATACACTCCAGACTGATCAGCAACAATCATAAATTGATGGTCAGCATCACAAATAAAAGTAGTCTTCCATATAAGCTTTCCATCGAAAAGACAGACGGATTACAAACCGAACAAAACACCCTGTCTCTGGACGGAAAGAAAGAAACAATCATCTACTTTACAGGAAATCCAATCGACCAATATGAATATTTGATTTCTGCAAAAGTACAGAATACACGACTTACGGACGGGAAACAACTAACATACACTTTCCGGATACCCGGTACTCTTTATCTGGAAGGTACTATTCCTACAAATAGATTATGTATTATCCCCCAACCCAACTCAATTACCCCCATCAAAAATGAAGAATGGTTCACCATCGACAAACAAACACGTATTATCGTAAGAACCCCCAAAGCCAAAGAACCTCTTCATTTCCTCACTGACCGATTAGGAACAGTTGCCAACTTAACACTCCCCGTTATCAAAACAACCAAAGATGACAATAATGCCATCATCTTCAGTCTGACCAATGACCCCAGTCTTGGCAAAGAAGGTTATTCACTTCGCGCTACCAAGAGGAATATTCAGATCGAAGCGAATGAGCCATCCGGATTTTTCTATGCCGTCCAAACCTTATTACAACTTCTCCCCAGCCAAATCTACTCTTCACAACGGGAAGATTGCAGTACCTGGGATGTTCCGGCCGTAGAGATTAAGGACGTACCCAGATTTGAATATCGCGGACTTCATTTGGATGTTGGTCGTCATCTGTATCCGGTAGAGTTTATCAAAAAGTATATTGACTTGCTTTCCATGCAGAAAATGAACCGCTTCCATTGGCATCTGACTGACGATCAAGGGTGGAGAATCGAAATAAAAAAATATCCTAAACTAACGGAAATCGGTTCGATGAGAAAAGAAACGATAAAGAACCGTTATACAGCTCAGGGCCCCCTCCTATTCGACAACACACCTTATGGAGGTTTCTATACTCAAAAGGAAATAAAAGAAATCGTCCAATACGCTAAAGAAAGGTATGTAACTGTTATTCCTGAGATCGATCTTCCGGGTCATATGCTTGCTGCACTGGCTACATATCCAGAGTTGGGTTGTACAGGAGGACCGTACGAAGTAGGAACCCGATGGGGCATTTATGATGATGTTCTTTGTGCCGGAAACGAAAAGATATATCCGTTTATTGAGGATATATTAAAAGAAGTATTCGAACTGTTCCCTTGTGAGTATGTACATATCGGAGGAGATGAGTGTCCTAAAACCCGTTGGAAGGCATGCCCGAAATGTCAGGCTAAGATGAAAGCGGAAAATTTGAAGGATGAACATGAACTGCAAAGTTATGTGATCAGAAGAGTGGAAAAATTCCTCAATGATAACGGAAAGAAACTGATTGGCTGGGACGAAATCCTGGAAGGTGGAATAGCACCCAATGCTACTCTGATGTCATGGCGTGGCGTTGCAGCTGGTATCACAGCAGCCAAATCAGGTCATCCTGTGATAATGACTCCCAATACGCATGTATATCTGGATCATTATCAGACAAATATGGATATAGCCCCTCTAGGTAACGGCCGGGTAGCTTCTTTAGAATGGACATATAGCTACGATCCTATTCCCAATGAATTGACTCCTGAAGAGGCTTCACATATAAAAGGTATACAAGCCAATGTCTGGAGTGAATATCTCCGTACTCCGGAAATGGTAGAGTATATGACTTATCCTCGCGCCAATGCAGTAGCCGAGATTGGATGGACTCTTTTAGAAAACAGAAGTTGGGAAGATTATACCCAAAGGTTGCAACAACAGTTCGAAAGATGGAGATATTATAATCTGAATTATGCCCCCCATTATAAACAACCGATTGGCGTTCATCATAAATAATATCCAATAGTATTATAAGATAGAATTTCTCATTAACGGAAGAGGGGCACGTGAGGTGTCTCTCTTCTTTAGGCACATGAGACAAATAAACCGCTTAAAGTATTGGTTTCATACAGTGAAACTTTTAGTTTCAACCCATGGAACTAATAGTTTCAATAGAGTGAAACTACTTGTTTCATATAGTGAAACCAAAAGTTTCAAATACTTGAAACTAATGGTTTCACAGCATGAAACTATCAGCGTACTATATTTAGATAGAAAAACTCGACTGAAATAAGAACGATATAACTAATGCTTGTTTTTTATATCTACTTCAGACAAGCAAAACCAGGAGACACAAAGTGTGACGGTTATTTTTCCATCACACTGCCATCACACCTATCCATCACATGCTTATACATTTATACTTAATACATTATCTTCATTTATGTGATGGTGACGGAAAATTATGAAAAAAAATCTCTAGGAGAGAGTTGAAATTACTTGTAGAAGTTCTTGCGGAAAGCCTCAACTTCATCCTTTCCCCGAACACAACGCTGCCACCATGCAAACCAAAATCCGGTACCATAACCTATTAACTGAATAAAGGCAGCAGCTATAGAATACAAACCGATTGTTAAACTCTTGTTTTGAATGGTAGAATCGATGCATACTAATAATGCATAAAACAAAATTGGGGTAAAACTAAACAGACAAAAAGGAGTACCAAGCAATAATAGAGCCACTCCTAATGTAAACACAGCCGGCAACAAATGCACTAGTTTCAGTGAATCCGGATATTTTTTATAAAGATTAATGCGGGCAATTCCTGAGTTGTAAACCTGCTTAAAAAATTTCTTTAGATCAGTACGGCGTTTATGATATACCCAGGCATCGGGAAAGAGACGACAAATATATCCTCCTTGAAAGATTCGAATACTAAAGTCAATATCTTCGCCAAAACGCATCTTAGAAAAGCCACCCAAAGTTTTGTACACTTCACGACGGACACCCATATTGAAACTACGGGGATAAAACTTATCCATTTTCTTTTTTCCACCACGAATACCGCCCGTCGTGAAGAAAGAGGTCATCGAATAATTAATCGCTTTTTGAATATCCGTAAATGAATCGTGTGCCCGATCGGGACCGCCAAATGCATCGGCAGGAGAAGTCTGGAGTTCTTTCTCCACTGCTTCAAAATACCCTTCGGGTAAAATAACGTCCGAGTCTAATATAATAAAATAATCGCCTTCGCTACGCTCTGCACCATAGTTGCGCGTCTGCCCCGGTCCGGAATTAGATTTAAAGAAGTATCTAATCTTCAGCCGGTCTGCGTAACACTCTACTACCTCTTTACAAGGAATGGAAGATCCGTCTTCTACAATCAACACTTCAAAATCCTTAAAATGCTGTTTGGTAAGACTTTCAAGTAATTCATTCACTTCGTCGGGACGATTATAAACAGGAACAATAACGGAATAACGCATAACGATTTGCCTTATTTTAGATTCAGATTGCAAATTAAAATAAAAAAAACGGAATAGAAGAAAGTTATACAATCAAAATCCCCCAAATCACATCGTATCATGATTCGGGGGAAACATCACCACTCAACAAATAACTAAACTATAACTTGGAAATAACTACGGGAACAAAGTTTCACTTCGATAGTGCCTTCTGTTATCCGAGTTTTATATTTGGCATTTTTATACCTTTAAGCATTCACTGAAATAAAATAGAAGCCGGAACACTTCATCTATTCTCTCACAGAAGAAATGAGCGTTAATCCGGCTCAACCATTAACTATAATAAGCACAAATATTTTCGTTAATCTCCCCAATTCGGATTCTGTTCCAAAGCCGGATTAACCACTCTTACATTCCGAGGTATCGGATGCAGATATTTTTTGTCTTCCCATGATCTTTGTACTCCTTTCGCCCAAATCAGGTTACCTTTATTATTAGCAATATCAGTCAATGTAAAGGTATCAGACAGTTTAACAAAAGTAACTCCCGGAATACTCGGTTTGCTTCCAGTATAAAAGCACACGTCTGCCTTTCCGTCACCATCCATATCATATCCTTTACCCAATTCCGGCACATAAATACCGGTCCATTGCATTGCATCCTCTGCCAGCAAGTCTCCACGTTTCCAACGCATCAAGTCATCAAACCGATGATTTTCTGCAATCAGCTCAATGGCGCGTTCCCGCCGAATCTCCAATAAATACTTATCCGAAATGCCCGGATAGAAAGTTGTTTGCAAATAAGTATCCGCCATTTCCGGTTCTTTGCCAATCACTCCTGCACGCTCACGAAGTAATTTAATCGTTTTATCCCAGATAATGGAAGTAAACTCTCCCAATTCAGCTTTTGCTTCGGCATAGATTAGCAGAATCTCGGCATAACGGAAAATTGGAACCGCATTGGTTGCTTCAGCCTGTCCGTCATAGAAAGGATTATCCAAACTCCATTTATACATATGATATCCATTCAATGTAATCGCAAAATCCGGTAGTGCTACCGCACCTGTTGAGCGCTTATATCCCGGAGTTCTAACCGTTTGTTTCAATCGATAATCACGATTCTTCACTTCATTCGGAAAGGTCATTTCATTATACCCTGCTTTATCCGTAAAACGACTACCGTCCAACATTAAGTAAGTATTGACAAACTGACGAATGAGCGACCATCGCGAACCTGCTGTTGCAGAGTTATATGCCCAAGTCAAATCGTGCCAGCGACGGTATTCGGTATCATATACCTGTGCCCAAATCACTTCATCAATTATCTTCCGAACTCCGGAACGGTTTTCTGCCGTAAACAAAGCGCGGTAATCTGTTTCCGGATTTCCGGTATTCACTAATTTATATTTTTGGGAAGTCATTATAGCTTCAGCCGCCGTAGCCGCTTCTTTCAACCACTTATCCGCATCGGGTAAATTCATCTCCGTATGATATTTCCGGAAAGTACCTTCATATAAACAAACCCTTGCTTTCATCGCCAATGCAACATAGCGGGTCACTGTCGTACAAGTCTCATCCTTGGTATCCGAACTATATTTCACAGCTTCATACAAGTCCTCCAACACTTTATCCATCACGAATTCACGAGAGTCCCGACCTTTGTACAATGCCGGATCATTTTCTGCCAGACAATAATCATAATAAGGTACTCCGCCAAAAGTTTTCACTTTCTCGAAATAGAACTTTGCACGCCAAAACTTTGCCAATCCCAAATACTTATTTCTCACAGCCTCATCGACCGGTGATTTCTTTACTCTATCAATAAAATAATTAATATTACGCAAATCGCTCCAACCCCAGCCTCCTTGATCAGCCGGACTAAAACCTGCTGTCAGATACTTATCTACTGAAACAACTGCTGTTATATCCGATATTTTATCTCCCGAAGCAATCTCCGTTCCGGGCATATCTCTCTGATAGAATGAGTTTGCATACAGATTGATTTCCCGTTCATTCTTAAAGAAATCATCAGGCGTTATTTTATTTCCCGGATACTCGGTCAGAAAATCTTCACACGATGTAACCAACATTCCCAATGCTACCGCATATAAATATATCTTTTTCATAATCTTTCTCCTTTGTTTAGAATGATACATTCAATCCTACTGTATAAGTTTTCAGCATCGGATAGCTATATCCCTGCTCTTCTCCCTTACGATCTTTCAAATCCACATCTCCCCCTTTGATGACTTCCGGGTCGAAATTCTCGCAAATATTAGAGAAGGTAAACAAGTTTTCGCCTGTAAAATAGATCTTCAAACCCGACAACCCTAATTTGCTTACCCAAGCCTGTGGCAATGAATAATCGATAGTTAAAGCCTTTAAACGCAAGTAAGAAGCATCCTGCATATAACGATTGTTAGGAGTCCCCATCGGACGACCACCATTTTCTGACGAATAGGCAACCATACGCGGCCAATACGCATTAGGATTCGGATTTTCCTGCGTCCAGCGATTCTCATGCATTTTCAAAGAATATCCATAAGGACGGTTGTACTTTCCATAAAAGTAACCGGATTCTTGTCCCGGATACCAGTCTCTTTTTCCGACTCCCTGGAAGAAAGCAGAAATACCGATTCCTCTCCAACTTGCATTCAGATTGATTCCATAATGATAGCGTTCTTCTTCATTGCCGACAATGGTCAAGTCACCATGATCTGCCAGTGTTTCGGCTCCCTTGTCAATTTTTCCATCTCCGTTCAAATCGACAAACTTCAAATCTCCCGGTTGCCAGATTCGGGTATCCGAAATTTTTATATAATCCTGATCGGCATGATTGGCTATTTCATCATAACTACTAAACAGTCCATCAATATTATATCCCCAAATATCGCCTATGCGGTATCCTTCATAATAATCACTCAACTTACCGGTAGTATTGTTATATTTAGTTATCCAGCTTTGACTGTCCCATAACATGAATTTTACTCCATAATGGAAATCACTGCCAGCCAATTTGAAGTTGTCTCGCCAAGAGATAGTTAGTTCCCATCCCTTTGTTTTAAGATCGGCATAGTTACCTTTAGGTTGGGTTGTTCCAAGTACATCCGGCAAAGTAGGACCTACTGTATACATATCGGTAGTATTACGACGATACCAATCGAAACCTAAAGTCAAACGATTTTTAAACAAATCCATATCCAATCCTACATCATACGTAGTTACCTTTTCCCATGTCAGACTGCTTGGAATCAATCCGGGATAGGAAGTATAATTCACTTGTCCGTCACCAATGATGACACTTGACTTACTAATTCCCATCGTCGGCAAATACATATATGGATCTACATTCCCATTTCCCAGAGTACCGACAGAGAATCTTAATTTAAAGTTATCCAACCAAGAGCGAGTAGATTGCATGAAGTTCTCTTCAGAAATACGCCATGCCAAAGAACCGGAAGGGAAGAATCCCCACATCTGGTTACTCGGAAACTTGGATGAGCCATCATAACGCCCACTCGTTTCCACCAAATAACGTCCCTTATATCCATAATTCAACCGATAGAAAAAACCAACATATGCCCAGTTCTTATCTCCCTGTTCCAATTTATAGTTAATACCATCCATCAAATCATAATTAGGTTTGTCCGAAAATAAGAATCCATCTCTCTCAGAATAGAAAGTATCCTTATTGGAAGTCTCCAGATTCCACCCTCCCATCATCGAGAACGAATGGTCATCTCCCAGTTTCGGTGTCCATGTACCATTTATATTGGCAGCCATGTAGCGGGTCTCGTCTTTATTATCCATCATAATACTCTTTCCCTTTTCCGCAAATTCATCCGGTCCGGTGCTATAAGGCACGTAATTCATCACACGATTGCGCTTATAAGCGGTATTGACATAAGTAAAATCACCACGAAATTTCAGTATGTCTTTAATCGGAGTCAGGTTCACGCCAAAAGTATTCTTATATTGCAAAGTAGTCTGATCCTGATAAGAGCTATTACTATAAAAGTCGCCAACACCGGAATATACAGAACTATATGTCAGACTTCCATCCGGATTATAGAGTACCGCCATCGGATAGCCTTGTTGTTCCATATTACGTTGAACGGTAAGTGTCTGATCATACGAAATCAATGGATAATGATAAGTCTTGTGCATCATATCGAAGTTATTGTCAATACTCAGCCAAGGCTTAATCTGAATCGTACCTTTGGCACGAAAGTTTGCACGATTGTAATCATCGGAGTTTTGACGATAAATACCATCTTGTAAGAAATATCTTCCCGAAACATAAAAGCTGGCAATATCATTTCCACCGGTAATACTCATAGAATGGTCAGTACCCGAAACCACATCCTTATAAAGTAACTTATCCCAATCCGTATTTCCATAGTACTCATACTTGCCCGTATTCTCATTAATCTGCACTTCCGGCAGATCAGGATTGGCATTATGCCGACGCAACTCTTCGTGCCATTCCGGTGAATAAGGGAATATATTATTGATGGAAGTAGGCATTGTACCTTTATTATTCACAAAAGACTCTACAAAATCATCGGTCCACTGTAAACCGTTTGTTATCAGCTTAGGTTTCACAGTACGTTGGCTAAAAGATACACTACCGCTATAATCGACTTTTACACCTCCCTTTTTTGCATTTTTTGTAGTAATCAGAACCACTCCAAACGTACCACGAGCACCGTAAACAGCAGCCGAAGACGCATCCTTCAACACTGATACACTTTCGATATCCTGAGGATTCACACTATTCGGATCCCCTTCAACTCCGTCAATTAATACCAATGCACTGCCTCCTGCTCCAATGGATGTCGTACCACGCACATTGTAAGTGGCTCCACGATCGGGTTTACCATCCCGCATCGAAATGTTTAAGTTAGGTATTTGTCCTTGCAAGCTACGAGTCAGTGAAGGAGCCGCACGTCCTTCTAATGCATCTGAATTGATATGATCTACGGCTCCCACCAAATCGCGTTTCTTCATGGTGCCATAACCTACTACTACCACTTCATCCAATGCCTTTACATCTTCCTTTAATATCACATCCAGTTTTTTACGAATTCCCGGAGTCATCAGTACCGTATTGTATCCTACATAGGAGAATTCTATTTTAACCTGATCATTAGGTACAGGCAGACTATAATTACCATCAATATCGGTAATGGTTCCCAAAGAGGTTCCCTGTATTTTTACAGTTACACCCACCAGCGGTTCTCCATTCTGATCACGGACACATCCTTTTACGGTTTGTTTTTGCAACACCACCTGGGATTCGTTACGAGCAGATAGATTTTCTGTTTTCACTTCATCTGCCCATGAAGATGTTGTCAGACAGCACACTAACGAGATTGCCACTATACGGCAAGCCCTATTCCGATTTATATTTTTCATATTTTCAGATTTACTTATTAACAAACACCGTTACCCCTTCTCTCGATTCTATATCTGCCAGGCTTACACTTTCCGGACCATTTTGTACATTCAGTTTATAAGCTACTCCGGTACGTGGTTTCAACCATTCGGTCGGAGTCACTTCCCCTCCCATCATGATATAGCATCCATCATCGTGGTAACCTTGCTTAGCAAACCAACTATTAGTACCGGCTCCGAAGAAGAACTGTTCAGTGCCCTTAGTAGATACCCGGCGATAATGGTCATTATCGGCAATCTGATAACGGTCTTCCTCACGAATAGGAGAATCGCCACCGTAGAAAACAACATCTTGCGGAATCGCATTTTCGTCGATCTGTGTCCCTTTAAAAACAGCAATTCCATCGGGCACATTTGTTTTTTTATCACTATTCAGCGTATTAAAGATTCCCGAACCACCTTTAGAAGCACCATTATCTTCCGAACCTCTCTTATTACGGTAATCAAAAGCCCACCATCTGGATTTCCCAACCATCGGACTACCCCAGTCGTTATAATAACCGGCTATCATATAAGAAAGACCTCCAACATAAAAGAATTCGCCCATCTTCACGCTACCTTCAGTAAGATTCATCTGATAAGTCGTCTTATTATTTTGCCCCTTCGACTGTACCCATCCCTTCAATGCAGCCGGATATGTTTTATCGGTCGGACTGGTTGCATTATTACCCGTAACTACACAATAAGGAGTTTCACCAAAATCTATATCTTTCAAAGCCAATAGTTGTATATACTGATACCCTCCCGGATGAGTAAAGCCACCACCGGAAACGCTACCTATAACCGGGTCATTCGTTCCTTTCGGATCTACCATCATACCTGTGATAACAATATCCGAATTATGTACCAACTTAACAATCTCTACGTTAGATTCATTTTTAGCAATATCTTCTACGACTTCTATTTCTTCTGTCAATAGATAATTATCATTTGTTTCATCATAAACCTTTACCAAATATTTATCCAATGGAACCTTTGCAAAAACAAGTTCTCCATTGGTATCGGTCAGTCCTGATTTATAAATAATCCCTCCATCTTTAGTCACTAAATCCACTTTTCGCTCCGTAATCGCTGCACCTCTATCGCTCTGAACAATTATTTTATAATCAGAGGTCTTCACTACGTAATTATTAGCTTTCAAAGTTGAGAGGTTTAACGAATTATCAGTATTTACCAGTATAATTGATTGCGCCACTTTGTTCTCGCCTATCATTGCAGTTACCATATAATTTCCCGGTTTCAAATTCAGGAAATGTACTTTACCAAAAATATCCGTCGTTTTATTCATTACCAGAAAATCCGGTTTATGGCTCATATAGACATTAACAGTAGCTTTAGTTACCGGTATGTCCGCTTTATCAACTACTGTGAGAGTGTACTCTTTAATTACAGTGAGTTCAGGAGTCACATCGTCATTACATGCAGTAAATAGCACTCCCCACAAGAGTAGCATTAAAGAAAAATGTTTCATAGTGTTTAATATTAAATGATGGCTTTTGTGGACTGAAAAGAAATTTCAATCAATTATTTGTATATTTCAAGACATTGGCTAAACGTTCGTCTGAATTACCATTCATCCGTCTGGAAGCAAATCCAAGATACATCGCATTTCCTTTGATTTTGATTCCTTCTGCCTCCATATAGCCTCTGTCGGCCAATCCTAATTCTTCCAGTTTCTCTACATCTTTAATCGCATTCACTTCCTTGCGAGCAGATAATCGTCCGTTTTTATCTAATACGCTTACATAAGCTTTCGAGGAAGTATCGACCTTATTATCATTACCGATTCCTTCATAATAATAAACGAACTGTTCGTCTATATCATATCCTTGGAAAGAAAGTTCACCAACTGCCCCTCCATGTCCATCGGAGACCGCAAATTTATATAAAGGCTTGAGTTGGGACAATTCTTTTGCTTTAACCGTCAATTCTACCGAAGTCTCAACAATATCACTCGAAGTCTCTCCTCCGTATTTTAAAGCATCCAGTTTAACATCAGTCAATGATAGCTTCATTGCTTCGCTCAACCGATATACTACAAAGAAACGCGAATTTACTCCTGAAACTGTTTTCGAATATTGTATGCCCAATAAATCTTTCTCGGCATTTACCGCCGGATGAATATTGCGAGTTCCATTCAAATGAAAGATATCGCCACCCGCTAATTGAACAACCTTACCCGCTTCATATTTTACACGACAAATGGTTTGGGAACCTCCATATTCACCATCACTGCCTTTATTCCCATGACTTCCCATCCAAATATAAGTCTCACCATTTGTCTCCTCAATAGCCATATTGGTTCCATGACCAAAATACTCCAGCACCATACAATCTGTCGGTTTAGTTTCATTGGGTACTCCTCTTAATACATTCAACTGATGTTGGTCTGTTCCGGCAATCTGCACATAATAAATTGTTCCGTCGTTAGCAACATCTATACTTTGTATCACAGAATTACGTTTCAAATATACAGCCTTACTGTACACTAATTCATCCGTTAAGGGGGTAGATAACTTATCAAAATACTTTTCACTAAAAGCAATAGGTTCCAACTTACTTGGTCCTTCAGAATCATTATCGTCGCATGCTATCAAAAAGGGAGAAAAACATCCCAAAAGAAGCGCCATCTTAAGCGCAATACAACATAAATTTTTCATAGCTATCAATATTTGATATAACAATTAATAATCATATAATAAGTTACCGAGCAGCAACTATTTTCGTTTCAAGGCTACATTGCGACAAATATAAATCTGATTCTCCGCAAACACACCTAATATTTTTAGTATATTAGCGCTCAAAAAGCAGGGATTATGAACATATTCAGTTTTACGGCTCATTTCGGTTCGGAGGAAGATTGTCGTTTGCATTTCAAGGAGCAGCGTGATAAGGAAGGGGTTGTCTGCAAGCGATGCGGGGGCACTTCCCATTATTGGTTACAGGGTAAATGGAGTTATGAATGCAAAGGTTGCCGTTTCCGCACCTCGTTGCGCAGCGGTACGATCATGGAGAGCTCCAAGCTGCCGTTTCTGGTGTGGTACAAAACGATGTTCCTGATGAGTTGCACAAAAAAGGGATTCTCCACCAACGAACTCCAGAAGCAATTAGGATTGAAGCGTTACGAACCGGTATGGGCGATGGTACACAAACTCCGCAGGGCGATGGGCAACCGGGATGCAAGGTATACACTGGAAGGGATGATAGAACTGGATGAGGGTTACTTTTCGGTGGCCAGTAAGGAAATCGAGCGAGGCAAGGGTACACGTGGCCGGGGAGCCGAGGGAAAGCAGAACGTTGCGGTGATGGCCGAAAGCACCCCGTTGGAAGATATCGAAACGGGCAAAAAGGAGAAGCATGTGCGTTATTTCAAGGCCAGGGTACTGGATAGCCATCAAAGTGAAGGAATCAACGGCGTGGTCAGGGACTGCATGGAGGATGATGCCATCGTATTTTCGGACAAAAGCACTTCTTACGTTGACATCTCCGATCTGGTGGAATTGCACGTCACCGAGAAATCAGACGCCAAAACCACCAAGGAAACACTCAAATGGGTGCATATCGCAATCAGTAATGCAAAACGGACATTGCTGGGCAACTACCATAAAATCAAAAGGAAATACTTACAGTTGTATCTCAACGAGTTTATTTACAAATTAAACAGACGGTATTTTGGAGACAAACTCTTTGACAGACTAGTAATTGCGAATATAACAGGTGCATAAACGGATAATCAGAAATATAAATATAAAACGCAAAACAAACAAATAAAAAAGGAAATAATTAATAATAGAAACATAATTAATCTACGAATAGAAATAAATCGAAATAACAGCATTTCTATAAAAAATAATAAATATAGTATTATATCAATACAGGCAAAAGAAAAAACCGTATTTAAAGGGCTATTATAGATCTGGCCAAAGCCATATAAGAAAGGATTCAAAAGATAAATATAAACAAAACGAAAATATCAATATTTCATTATCAAGCTATCATTATATTAAATGCACAATAATATATCTTTTAAATGCAAATAACACGGATGATGAGTTCCAATATGAACTCCGCATCATCCGTGTTATTTGCATTTAATAATTAACCAATTACTATATACTCCCCCAAACACCCAAGCTAGTCATTCGTGTATTTCAGTACATTAATCAAACGTTCATCCGCCTTACCATTCATCTTCCGAGAAGCAAAACCTAAATACATTGTATCCCCTTTAATCTTAATACCTTCTGCTTCCATATACCCCCTGTCAGCAAGTCCTAACTCCTTTAATCTAATAATATTTGAAATAGCAGCTACTTTCTTACGTCCCAATAAATTCCCTTTTTTATCATACACTCTCACGCAAGCTCTTGAAGGAGTATCTATCTTATTATCATTCCCTATTCCCTCATAATAATAAACGAATTTATCATCGATATCATATCCTTGAAAATAAAGTTCTCCATCAGGTACAGAAAACTCATATAAAGGCTGAAGTTGAGATAACTCTTTTGCCTTAATAGTCAGTTCTACCAAAGTTTCAAGTATGTTGCCGGAATGATCGCCTCCATATTTCAGAGTTTCCAGCTTAACCTCCGACAATGGTAATTTCATAGCTTCACTTAATCGATATACTTTAAAGAAACGATTATTCACTCCGGATATATTTTTAGAATATTGTACGCCAAGCAAATCTTTTTCCGGATTTACGGCAGGGTGTATATTCCTGGTTCCTTTCAAATGAAAAACATCACCACCCGCTAATGTCACTTTCTTCCCCGGTTCGTATTTCACACGAGAAATGGTCTGAGAACCTCCGTAAGCTCCATCATTTCCTTTATTTCCATGGCTCCCCATCCAAACATAAGCTTCTCCATTAGTTTCTTCAATTGCCATATTAGTTCCATGTCCAAAATATTCTAGCACCATACAATCTTTGGGTCTCGTTGCATTAGGAGCTCCCTTCAACACATTCAACTGATGCTCATCTGATCCGGCAATTTGCACATAGTAAATATCCCCATCTCTAGCTATATCTATACACTGAACGACTCGGTTCCTTTTCAAATATACAGCCTTACTATATATCAAGTCATCAGAAAGTGGAGCAGACAACTTATTAAAGTATTTTGTATTAAAAGACATATCATCTGTTTTATCAGATTTATCCATCTGTTTTCCCCTACAATTTTCTGGTGCAGATTTCATTTTAAAAGAAACCATTACCGCCTTATGATCGGTAGGCCACCCACCCTTCGGACGAAGAAAACGGTCACGAGTTTTCTCTTTCTTGATCTCACTCTTTATTACAGAATATTCAGGTCCAACTACCCAAGCTTTTTCAGGAGTCATAAAAGTGGTAGGATAATAATAAATAAAATCAATCCTGTCACGTTCGTCGGCCTCAGGAGCCCATGTCAGTTTATCCACTGAGACGGCCTTATTACCGGCTGGAAATGTAAAACCCGGATGAGTAACAGGGTTAGGATGAACCACCCGATAGGCATCTTTAAATCCTCCTTCATAAAGTAACTTGGAACAATCCCAATTCACAACTGCACCATTATGGTCCCATAAGTCTTTCGTATCGTTTTGCCAATCCAGATGAGAAGGTTCGTTAAAGTCTCCCCCCAGCAACACAGCATAACCTTGTTCGATATCCGGCTGTACCTTTTGCAGAAAATCAGCAATTGTTTCTTCACGATAAGCTTTTCGGTTCATTTCCAAAACAGTTGCTTCATCGGTCACCGGAGCATCCATCTTTTTCCATGTACTCCCGTTATAACCACGAGGCATATAACAAGCATAATGACGATAATCTAAATGTGTAGCATAAGCAGCTACTTTTCTTCCGGCAACTGATAACAGCACACGCACAACCGCTCCATTGCTCCCCTTTCCGGGAGGACAGACAATTCGTTGTTCTTCAATCGGATAACGAGTTAATATCCCTACAGACAATGATGTCTCTGTTCCATAAAACGTATGTCCACGCTGCTTCAACTCTTTTATCATATGAAGAATAAAATTCTCACCTTTGTAATCACTCAACTCATTGAGAAATACAACGTCTGCACCCGAATGAATGATTTCGTCCGCAATCATATCGACCGCACCTTCCACTCCAGAACCTCCCTTCCAGATATTCATCTGCAAGGCTTTCAAAAAAACTGTTGCGGACGACTTTGTCGCCCGCAACATGCTACCTTCACCACTACCAAGTAAAAATAGCAGGACACAAATAATTAACTTTCGCATTCACTAACTTATATTTTGAGCAAATATAATTAATTCCTGAAGTTCAGCCAAATCCCGTAGGATTAAATCCGGACCGGGCTGAACAGATATGGCCGTATCGTAAGTTGTCTCTCCCGACAATACCAATACACCAAGAGCCTGGGCATTCTGAGCCATCAAAATATCCGTATAAATACGGTCACCTACCATAGCGATCTGTTCGGCACGCAATCCATGACGTTCCATAATTCCATGTAACATACGTGGATCAGGCTTGCCTACAATCACATCCGGTTTACGGCCCGTAGCATATTCCAATGCAGAACAAATGGAACCGCAATCTACCAGTACCACCGGTTTATCCGTAGGACAAACCCGGTCGGGATTGGTTGCAATATAAAACTTTTTCCGACTAACCCACCAAGCCGCACGACACAATCTTGGATACACCAATGACATATCGAAACTAGCTACTACTGCATCCGGTTCATCTTCAGCATCATCTGATGTAGAAATAAAACCCGCTTCTTCAAACTCCCGGATCATACTTGGAGTACCCAGCAAAAAGAGCTTCTTATATTCCGGATGATGCGTGTGTATATAATCAATAGTCGCTTGCGCAGAAGTATAAAACTCATCTGCTGTCGCCTCAATTCCCATTTCTTTCAGGTGGTACAAATAATCAGCAGTACTGCGCGAAGGATTATTAGTCAGGAACGAATAACCAATTCCCAATTCCCTCATCTTATTCAAAAAGGTGATAGTAAAAGGAAACAACGTACTTCCATTATAGATTGTACCATCCATATCCAGCGCAATATGTTTTATCTGTCTTAAACGTGTCGCCATTTCCATACTCAATGACTCTTCTACCTTATTTTCAATCGTTATCATACCCATTTGCTTTTGCTGACCATGCAGCTAAAAATATCAAAGTTCCCATAATGGCAATCAGAATTAATCCTCCGATTGCATAATCCCAACCGTAATGTTGTGCCAGAAGCCCTAATCCCCAGCCGGAAACCAGCGTACTGGCATATCCGAACAATCCGGTAAATCCGACAGCTGTTGCCGCCGCTTTTTTCGTTGCAATATTAGCCGCAGCAATACCTACCAACGCCTGTGGACCGTAAATACAGAATCCGGCTGCTCCCAGCAACAGGGTAGCTAACCACATCGGAGGATGAGGTACTCCCCAAAACAAACCAATGAAGACTGTAGCCAACGCCATGCAAATAACACATACACGTGGACCACGCCCACCGAAGAAACGGTCGGTAGCCCATCCGGCTACAAGCATTCCTACAATTCCTGAGATTTCAAAAGCTGCAACCATCCATCCGGCATGCTGAATAGAAATTCCTTTCCATTCGCCCAACAATGTCGGTCCCCAATCAAGTACTGCATAGCGCACTGTATATACAAAGAAGTTAGCAATGGCCAATACCCAAATAGCAGGATTGCCAAAAACTTTCTTCCGTACAAATTGCTTAAACTCGGCAGAAGTATCTTCTTTTTCATCACCCGACGTTTTCTGATTTAGCTCCGGCAAACCTACCGAACGTGGAGTATCGCGCAAAGCAAACCATAATCCGACAGCACCTACCAAAGCTATAATAGAAGGAATCCAGAAACACCAACGCCATCCCATGCTAACAATATAGCCACAGACAATTACCACCAGCCCTGCACCGATAGAGTGCGAAGTGTTCCATACGGACATTTTGGTAGCCAATTGTGTAGGAGGAATCCAATGAGTCAGCAAGCGGGCACAAGGAGGGAAGCCCATTCCCTGAAACCAACCATTCAACATCCACACGATTCCAAACATTATCACTGCTGAACTAAATCCGAACAGGATATTACAGGCAGCGGAAAGTACCAGACCAGTCACCATAAAATAACGGGCATTCACTCGGTCACCTATAAAACCATTTGCAAACTTAGACACACCATACAACAGGCCATGCAATGTTAGAAATAGTCCCAGATCTCCTTTTGTAATACCTAAATCTTCCTGCATAGCAGGCATGGCAATACTTAGATTCTTGCGAACAAAATAGAATAATGCATATCCTATCATACTCGCAATAATGGTCCGTGTCTGCCAATACTTAAATTTCTTTGCCACTTCAGGCGCCATTCCTTGTAGTTCCATCTTTTTCGTATTTAGTCTGTTATTTCCCAGATTTTACCCTTACTAAATAGTCCTTCCAGCCAGGCTTCCATATATCCTGTACGTACAGCAAGGTCAAGAACTGTAAACCTGCGACGAATAAATTGTGCACGAATAAATGCCTCACGCAAACGCTTTCTTGTTATACCAATCTCTTCCGGCTCCGTCGGAGCTCCTACCAGTTGAAGTCTCTGTTTAACCTCACTATAAGAAATGAGTTGCTCGGACAAACGCTCTTTTATCTTCGGCCAGTTTTCTTTCAATTGTTGAAGTTGAACTTTCAACTGTTCGCGATTCACATATTTTGCTTTTGTTTCCTGCAAACCGATATTCGGGAAATCAGTACCCACAAACATATCAAGGGCTATTTTATCTGCTACTTCAGGTTCCGGCCAAGCTGCGCAGCAAGCCTCTACATCCAACTGTTCGAATGGAGTCTGCAATACTTGTTCATAAAATGCTGTAATAGCTAACATACCTATACTCACCTGAAAGCCATGAGAAATATGCTCACCATTATTCAGATGGTGTTCCATATTCCAAAGATGACTGAATTGATGTTCAGCTCCCGAAGCCGGACGGCTCGATTTCGACCATTGCATGGCAAACCCTCCTAACATCAATCCTTCAATCAGTTGAGAAATCGCTTTCTCTTCTCCTTCAGCAGCCTTTTTAGGAGATGACAAGGCATCATGCAAACCATCCTGAACGATAGACCATGCCTTTTCATCAATAGCTTCCACTCCCAACGCATCTGCCAAAATCCAGTCTGCACCGGCAGTAACCTTTGCAAACAAGTCCGCATATCCGGAAGCTGTCATAGGCCCGGGTGCTTTACTTATAATCGATGTATCCGCCAAAACCGCCTGTGGTGCAGGACAGCTAAAGGTCTGCTTCGCACCATCTGCTGTTATAGATGCACCAAAAGCGGTATATCCATCCATAGATGCAGCTGTTGCCACACACATATATCTTCTTCCCGTAAGATGAGATGATAACTTAGTCAAGTCATTAATTGTACCGGAACCTACAGCTACTGGAATAGCAGCATGTTGTTTCAATGAATCCACCAACCGATCTATATATGAATACTCTGCATATAAATCAGAATCCGTAAAGATAAAGGAAGGAAGAGTTTCTATTTTTGCTTGTTTCAATTCTTCTTCCACCCTCTTACCGGCAATACGATAGGTTGTTTCATCAGCTATTACAACCGCTTTCTTTCCCGGAAACTGTTCTTTAAATAATTCGGCAACTTCCTCTAATATTCCATTACCTATACGAAGGGCACGTGTCTCATTCGCAGCCTTCAAAGCTTCTTCTACTCTTGACATCTTCACAGTATTAAAATTTACTTACCCAATTGTAAAACCTTCCATACCTCAGCTGGTATATCAGATTCTATAATATCCGGTCGTTTATTAATCTCTTCTTTATATTCCGCTGCGCGTTCTTCTTTCGTCTTCAGTTTATCATGCGTCGAAGCCACACTAATCATACAATGCAATCCACGCGCACGAAGCATTTCACATATCTTCTGATTTTCCGGAGTGATAGCAGGTTCCACATAAGCAATCATATTCTGCCATGGGCTCCGAGATGAACAGTCAGCATGACATGTTCATCCGCCTTATGCTTCTTTATCAAAGCAACAATCACCTCCATCAGTACACCTAAAGAAAAGTAGCAATTTCCTGCTCTTTATTTTTCGTTTTCTTTTCTTTATCATTATACACTGCCGCAAATATACATAAAAAGAAATACAATGCAATAAAATATGCAAATTATTTTTCTTTTACGAGATATTCCCTCAACTAAAACAACTATTTTCATTATATTATGAAACTTTTCCGACTTTCATTTGCCACATATCAATATTTAATTTATCTTTGTAAGAAAAAATATGAGAGTATGACAAGTATAGCAGAAAGACACAAGTATATTCTTGAAAGTTTAGCCAAGAATGGATTCATCAAAGTGATTGACATCGCTAAAGAGCTGGATGTTACCCCAGTTACTATCCGTAAGGATCTAAAATATCTGGAAGAGAAGAAGCTATTGTACCGCACTCACGGAAGTGCAAGTCCTATTAACCCGCTGACTTCTGACATAGATGTTCAGGAAAAAGAGAAACTACGGAAAGACGAAAAGAAAAGAATCGCAATTGAAGCAGCTAAATTAGTCGAAGAAAATGATTCTATTATTATCGCTTCGGGATCTACAGTACATATGTTCGCTGAGCAAATTATACCGACCAGCCATTTGACAGTAGTGACAGCTTCTCTTAAAACGGCATTATTATTAAACGCCGTCAATAATATCGAAGTTATACAGCTAGGAGGAACTGTTCGAAAAAACTCATTCTCCGTTATAGGTGATTATACTTCACAATTCTTTGAGCAAATCACTTGTTCTAAACTTTTCCTGGGAGTAGACGGCATTGATTTGGAATATGGTATCACCAATTCAAACATAGAAGAAGCAATTCTTAATAAAAAAATGATCGAAGCTTCTCTCCGTACAATCATTCTTGCAGATTCCTCCAAATTCGGACGTAGAGGTTTCGGTAAGATCTGTAATCTGGACCGGATAGACGTTATTATAACAGACTCCGGTATATCTAAATCTATGGCTCAATCCATTGAAGAGATGGGTATAGAGCTGATGATCGTATAACTTTTAACTTTCTATCTGAAAAACACAATGACCTATTATATTAATAAGTGGAGCAAAGTTTTCTGCTTTGTTCCACTTCTTTATTTCCTTCTTATTGGGGATTGTTTGTCGGCACAGGAGATAAATGAAGCATGGATAAAAGAAAACTACACCAAAAGAGAGGAAATGATACCGATGCGGGATGGTATACATCTATATACTGCAATTTACGAACCTGTTCATCAAGAAAAGCTATCTCCTATCCTGATCACCCGCACTCCGTACAAAGCTTCTCCTTATGGGGAGAAAATGAATAGTCGTCTCTGGGGGACCTGGCAAAATTATGCGCGGGAAAAATATATCTTTGTTATTCAAGATGTACGTGGACGCTGGAAAAGTGAAGGAGAATTTGTAAATGTACGTCCTTTTATTGCCAATAAGAAAAAGAAAAAAGATATTGATGAAGCGAGTGATGTATATGACACCACTGAATGGCTTCTGCACCATACAAAAAAGAATAACGGAAATGTCGGAATCATCGGTTCATCCTATTCTGGTTTCTATTCAATAATGGGAGCATTGAGCACACATCCTGCTATCAAAGCTGCTGTCCCACAAGCGCCGGTCACAGACTGGTTTTTAGGAGATGACTACCATCACAATGGTGCTTTCATGCTTTGTGACGGTTTTCGATTTGCTGCTTCTATGAATCGCCCTCGCCCCGTACCAACGGAAGAAAGTACTCCGGCAAAACCTTATTATCAAACAGATGAATATTCTTTCTTCTTGAAAGCAGGCGCATTGAAAAACCTCACTCGTCTATTAGGTGATAGTATTGCTTATTGGAATGACTTAATGGCTCACCCTAATTATGACAGTTGGTGGCAACAAAGAGACACACGTCGTTCCTGTTACAATATTCGACCGGCTATATTAGTTGTAGGAGGATTGTTTGATGCTGAAGATTGCTACGGTGCCTGGGAATTATACAAAGCCATTCATAAACAAAGCCCGGATACTGACTTGCATTTAATTGTAGGTCCATGGTATCATGGTGCCTGGGGAGGGAACGACGGTAGTTATCTAGGTAATGTCCGCTTCGGTTCAAAAAATGTACCTTATTATCAGGAGCAGATAGAATATCCTTTTTTACAATATTATTTGAATGGGAAAGGGACTCCAATAACCGATTCACGTAAAGTTAATATATTCTTCTCCGGAGAAAATCAATGGAAAGAATTTGAATCCTGGCCAAACAAAAAAGCACAGGCAGTATCTTATTATTTAGATGAAAAAGGAACACTTAGTACCAATACTCCCAATAAAACGATTTCTTATTCGGAATATGTTTCCGATCCTGCGAAGCCCGTCCCTTATACGGACAAAACAACATACGCCCGGGCTAAAGAGTATATGACTGATGACCAACGTTTTGCCGAACGTCGTCCCGACGTACTCTGTTTCAAAACCGAAACATTAGAACAGCCTCTGACAGTTGGTGGAGAAGTGGAAGTAGAACTGGAAGTGACTGTAACTACAACAGATGCAGACTTTGTCGTCAAAGTCATCGACGAATTTCCTGAAGATTTTGCATACAACGATCAAAAGGATGGAAAAGGAAGCGGATACCGTTATTTGATGAACGGTTATCAAATGTTGGTACGCGGAGATGTCATGCGTGGAAGATACAGAAACAGCTTTGAACACCCGGAAGCCTTTGTTCCGGGACAGCCAACTAAAGTACGTTTCACAATGCCGGATATTGCCCATACATTCCAAAAGGGACATCGGCTTGTCGTACAAATACAAAGTACCTGGTTTCCTCTCATAGATCGTAATCCACAACAGTTTGTGAATATATATACATGCGAAGACGCTGATTTTATTAAATCTACCATTCAAATTCTTCACCAGAAGAATAATCCTTCTAAAATTACCTTTAGACGACTTTTATAGTTGTCTAAAGGTGAAACTAACAGATGATAGACTTGTTACTTTTTAATAAAACAATAATTATGGATAGTAGACTTTTCTTTTACTTTCGTCCATGCTGTATAAACAAACCAATATAACCATGAAACAAAAGATTTATTTGCAAACATTGCTATTATTCTGTTTACTTTTAATATCCGAAAGTACTCAGTCCAAATCAAAACAAGCTCCTCAACCTTTAAAAGTTGGTTACTCCGTAGGAATTAACGGTATCACGACTGAAAAAATGAAATATGCAAAAGCGGCCGGTATTACTTGTATTGAAACATCACTCAATGCTATAGTAGAAAAGGGGAAATGTAGCGAAGAAGAAATCATCCGTCGTGTCAAAGCAGCCAAAGCAATCGCCGATGAAGCAGGCATTCAAATATGGTCCATCCACATGCCTTTCGGAAATGATGTGGATTTGTCTAAAGCAGATGAGAATGAACGAAAAAGTGTTGTTGAATACCATAAATCTGTCTTACAATATTGCCGGATATTAAAGCCTAAAATTATTCTTTTTCACCCTAGCTTTTACCTTGGACTGAACGAAAGAGATGTCAGAATGAATCAAATGATCCAATCTGCAATCGAATTAAATAAGGAAGTCAAAAAGATCGGAGCTAAAATGGTAATCGAGAATATGTTAGGATATGAACTTTTAAAAGACAAAAACCGGGAACGTCCACTATGCAGAACAGTAGACGAAATGATGACAATTATGAATCGCCTTCCTAAAAACATTTATGCCGCAGTTGATATGAACCACATCAAGAACCCGGAAAAACTGATTCGCGCTTTAGGGAAACGATTAAAGTCTGTACATGTCTCGGATGGTGATGGGAAGAAAGAGTGTCATTATTTTCCCTGTTCAGGCAAAGGAGAAAATAATTGGGTAGATATACTTTCTGCACTTAATGAAGTCAACTATAAAGGTCCATTCATGTACGAATCCCAATATCCGGACGTTAAGGATTTGGTTAGTTGTTACCAAACATTATATGAGCAATATATTTCAACTATTAAACGATAAATTCTGACTTATCACAAGTATCATCTGTGGCTGCCTGCCATTGCCTTACGGCTCCCCATAAACCTTTTCAGAGTTTTATAGCGGCAGCTTGCAGATGATTACCTTATTCTCAGAAATCTGTTTATCAAAATTATACGCACTATCTTTCAGCACGTTTCATTAGTTTCTTTACCATAGGAGATATCCCTTCGGCAAACCGATAAAAACCTAAGTCTGTAAAATGCTCACCATCGACAGTACTTTCTCCATCTTTTCCTGTCAAACCATCTGCTTTCAAATAATGCAGATTCTTATAACCTTTCTTTTTTAATGGGTGTATCCTGCCCCAATATCCAAACCCACTTCTCACTCACATCCTTACAAGAAAGTGGCAAAAGTGCGTAACATCCATCAATAGCATCAGACATTTTTCCGATAAGTGGGAAATTATCGGCATTATAATATTTCAATTCCTGCCCTTTTACTGTAAAAGCGCAACAAAGCAAAGCAAACAAAATTGCCGTAAACGATTTTCTCACTATTTCCCGATTAATGGTATATTAATAAAATTAATGTAGGATATACATTATAATTGCAATAAAATAAAAATTTATAGAGTCAAAGCAGCCAACCCATAATCCTCATTTGACTAGTTTTATCTATTCCTTTCTCTTTAAGGGCTTCCTGAATATCCCGAATAGCAGCTGCCAAATGATTATCTACAGTCTTCACTGAAATACCTAAGATATCAGCTACTTCTTTTATTTTTAAACCATGATATTTAGTAAGCATTAGTACATTTCTTCTTTTCTCGGGCAGACCTTTAATAATAGAATGTATGATATGTAATTCTTCCTTTGAAACAATAGCCGCTTCAGGAGTAGCAGAAGTACAAAGTAAATCGTCATGTACATCTTCCAATGTAAGATATGCCCAACGATCTTCTTTCCGCTTAGTATCAATGGCTTTATTTTTTGTCAAGACATACAGATAAGTAAAAACATTCTCAACGACCGACTTATGGCGATTAACCCATAATGAAGTAAATACCTCCTCCAACACTTCCTCATTCAATTCCCGATATTCCAGAATCATGTTAGCCACACTATACAGTCGTTTATACATTAGATGATAGAGCGATTCGAAAGCTTTCGAATCATCTTGGCGTATTTTATCATATAATTGAATTAAGATCTGGTTGTCTATTTCCATCAAATTTGTCGTTGTGTACTTCGTGCAAATATATAGTTTTTCACCTCAAAAAAAAAATATATTATCATTTTAAAAAAAATATGCTTTTCCGATAGGGGATTTTTCATTTTCTTTCGTCCATACTATATAAAACGATACAAAAGCGTTATGTTAGCCTTACAAAATAATACAAATAGAAAATTATGAAAAATAATCAGGCATTTGACATTTTATCCAAAATCATTAAAGACACTACTCTCAGTAAAGAAGAGCAGGTGTTAATTGAGGAATGGAGAAAAAAAAGCCATACGAATCAACAAATGTACCTATTTGCAACGACACAAGTATCTGTTGATTCTTTACCGGAAAACATGATTGAATATAAAGCCATTTACGAGAGAATCAAGCATAATATCAGTCAAAGTGAGTCTCATCCAGAAAAGTCAACGACTGAGATTCATAGAATCTCTCTTCTCAGTAAAATGTGGAAATACGCAGCTGTTTTCGCTTTGGGAATCGTCAGTACAATGGCCGTAATGCATCTGACATCTTCAGATTCTTCTTCCACCCTAAGTGAAATCACTGTTCCGAAAGGATCTATATCTGAAGTGATGTTACCAGATAGTTCTGTTGTGATCATCAACTCTAACTCAAAATTATCGTATTCCAGTGATTTTCTTTCCGAAAAACGTGTTGTGAATTTAGATGGAGAAGCCTTTTTCAAAGTGAAGAAACAAATGAATGGCAATGAATTTGCAGTACGTTCAAAAGGTACACAAATTGTAGTAAAAGGTACAGAATTCAATGTTCGTGCCTATCAGGACAATTCAACAGTAGAAGCCACTTTAGTTAAAGGAGCAATCGTTTTTTGTGCAGATAAAAAAAGTATTTCTCTGAAACCTGAACAACGACTAGTTTACAATACTGCTAATAAAGAAATGGTTGTACAAAAGACCAATCTTGAGGATACAGAGTGGCGAAATGGACGATATACATTCAAAGACATAAGCTTAAAAGAAGTAATTGAAATTCTCAATCGTATTTATAATGCCAATGTAGTTATCAATGAAGCAAGTCAGAATATTGTATTCTCCGGATGTATTGACCGGACCAATTCATTAAAGCACTCGCTAGATGTCATAACCTTGGCAACCGGAACACATTTTCAAACCATTAACGATACCATATATCTAAAAAAATAATTTAACACACATTTTTACTTATGAAACTATTTCTTTTCCCGAGACGGCCCATACTATGGTCGTTTCTAGCACTCCTTTTCTGCTTTTCCATCCCGGTAAGTGCAGATAAGACATCACCACAGGAGATACATTTAACTGGTACAAAACAAGTTAAGAGCCTAAAAGATCTGATTCAACAGATAGAAGGTTCCAGCAGTTATCGTTTTTCATATGTGAAAGGGCTTATCGATAATATTTCCGTACATGTCAACGAAACAAAAGGGGCTATCGAAGAAATCCTTAATGAAGCATTGGACGGCACAGGGCTAACTTATGTTATTAAATCGAATGACATTATCTTAGTAAAAACGACTCCACAGTCTATCACGCAGGCAAACACGACACTAAAAATAGTAAAAGGTACAGTGTTGGACGCAGAAACAAACGAACCAATCATTGGTGCTCAAGTCTGGTTGAAAGAAACTCCGGACGGAACAGTTACTAATATAGACGGAGGATTTGAGTTAAAGGCGAAAGGTGGAGTAGGAATATTAGTTATTTCGTACATTGGCTACAAAACCGAAGAAATCACAATAAAAGGTAATCAGCCTATTTTATGCAAACTTCAACAAGATACTCAGCAGTTGGATGAAGTAGTGGTAGTAGGATACGGAACACAGAAAAAAGAAAGTGTAGTCGGTTCCATTTCCAGTGTAAAAGTAGACGCTCTGAAAATGCCTGTATCTAAATTAAGTAATAATCTAGGCGGTCAGCTTTCAGGGCTTATTACACTACAGAAGAATAACGAACCGGGTGCAAGTACAGAATTCTGGATTCGGGGTATCAGTACATTCGGAGCCAACAAGAAACCATTGGTATTGGTAGACGGTATCGAACGGGATATGGACCTTGTAAATCCTGAAGATATTCAAACTTTCTCAGTGTTGAAGGATGCTGCTGCAACGGCTATCTACGGTGTTCGTGGTGCCAACGGTGTAATCCTGATCACAACACGTACAGGTGAAGAAGGAAAACCTAGAATCTCTTTCCGCGCAGAAGCCGGAATGTTAGGCCCGACCAAACGCCCTAAAATGGTAAATGCTATGCAATTTGTAGAAATGTACAACGAAGCCTATCGTTCAGCCAACGACGGAAAGAACTACTACAATGAAGAAGCTGTTGAAAAATACCGTACAGGAGAGGACCCGGATCTGTATCCGAATGTAGACTGGATGGACGAACTCTATAACAATTACGCATTCAGTGAACGAGTGAACCTGGGCGTTAGTGGTGGTGGTAACATTGCTAAATACTATATTTCCGGAGCATTCTATAATGAAGGAGGTATGTTCAAAAGCGACTCGATGAACGAATACAATACATCGACTTACTTCAAACGATATAATTTCCGTTCTAACGTAGATGTAAAACTACATCGGACTACCACTTTGAATGTAAATCTGTCCTCCGTATTTGAGAAACTAAACGGACCGGGTGCTGATGCTTCAACCATCTGGAATTATGCATATATCACTGCACCGAACGCTTTCCCATTACGTTACTCAGACGGAAAATTCTCCGGTCCTACTACTTCTGAAGGAAACAACCCTTATAACCTTTTGACTCAATCCGGATATTACGAAAGATTCTGGAACAACGCCCAATCACTGATTGGATTGACACAGGATTTCTCCGAACTAATCACTCCGGGATTAACAGCCAACGTCAAACTTTCTTTTGACGCACAGAACTATAATTGGATTAAACGTTCGAAACAAGTGCCGACGTTTATGGCCAACGGACGCGACGAAGAGGGTGAAATACTGTATACTCAAGGTAATATTGGACAAGAAAATCTGAATTATTCAAAAGGTAATACCGGCTATACAACGACTTATATCGAAGCATCTGTAAATTACAACCGTACATTTGGAGTACACACACTTGGAGCTTTATTCCTGTATAACCAGAAACAAAAAAATAAAACCGGTGTAGATAATGCAGAAGATGCACTCCCCTATCGCCATCAAGGTATCGCAGGACGTATAACCTATGCTTATGATAACCGCTACTTTATTGAAGGAAACTTTGGTTACAACGGTTCTGAAAACTTCAGCCCGGGTAATCGATTTGGTTTCTTCCCGTCAGTAGCTGCCGGATGGTTGGTTTCTAATGAAAAGTTCTGGGAACCTTTGGCAAGTACTATTGATATGTTTAAAATTAAAGGTTCATACGGTGAAGTCGGAAATGACCAGATTGGTGGTGGCAGACGTTTCATCTATAATGCAACAGTAGTAGATAGTGGAAGCTATGACTTCGGTTTAAACTCACATACTGAAAAAGGAATACGTGTAGGAGACTGGGCCAATCCGAATGTAGGATGGGAACGTGCTAAGAAAATGAATGTAGGTGTAGAAGTATCTTTTTTCAATGCTTTAAAAATTCAAGCCGACTACTTCACAGAAAGACGTGAAGGCATTTTCTTGGAACGTAATTCATTACCTTTATATATGGGTATCACAACCAAACCATATGTAAATGTAGGTAAAATGAAAAACAAAGGTTTTGATACTTCTCTGGAATACAATCAACGAGTAGGTCAAGTACGCTTGTCTGGAAAAGCCAATTTCACTTACGCTCACAATGAAATAGTAGACAACGACGAACCGGATTGGAAATATCCGTACTTAAACCGCAGAGGACAAACATTATGGCCACAATACGGACTAGTAGCAGCCGGATTATTCGAGTCTCAGGAAGATATTGACTCTTGGCCTAAACAGACTTTCGGAGATGTGAAACCGGGTGATATCAAATACATCGATATCAATGGTGACGGTCAGATTGACAAAAATGACGAGAAAGCGCTTGGTTGGGCCGGCGTACCGGAAATCGTTTATGGCTTCGGTTTGTCAGCTGCATGGAAAGGTTTCGACATCTCTGTATTCTTCCAGGGAGCAGGTCATGTAAGTTTAATGCAAAGTGGTTCGGCCATCCAAGCATTCAAAGGCCGCAACATGGTAGAAAGTGGTGTATATGAAGATATTTACTACAATCACTGGTCGGAAAGTAATCCGGACACAGATGCAAAATATCCTCGTTTATCTCTTGGTTCTAATGAGAATAACTTTCGTAGTTCCTCATTTTGGCAAAAAGATATGAGCTATCTCCGTTTGAAAACAGCTGAAATTGGATATAACTTCCCTACTAAATGGATTGAGCCTATGCACATTAGTGGTCTGCGTCTCTACCTGTCCGGAGTAAATCTACTGACTTTCAGCAAGTTTAAACTTTGGGATCCGGAAGTACTGCAAGGACAAGGTTCTAATTATCCGGCAAACCGAGTCTTTAACTTCGGTATTAACGTAAACTTTTAACACTATAAATTAGATATAAAAATGAAGAACATTATAAAATATATAGGAATTTCTGCTTTTGCCCTGATGCTGAATTCATGTGATTCATATCTGGACAGACAGCCTGACGATGCTCTGACTATCGAAATGATTTTCCAGAAACGTGCGACTACCCAGCAGTACTTATTCAATGTATACAGTTATATGATTGATGAATCACATACCGCTAAGAACACACCGTGGTTGGGAGCATCAGACGAAGCTTGTATCACTTATCTTCAAAGAGGTTATTGTTATATGAACAATGGCTCATGGTCTCCGGACAGCCCCCCTTATCAGGCATTCTGGAAGTCATATTATCAGGGAATCCGTGAAGCAAACTTCTTTATGCAGAACGTAGATAAATGTCCTGAAATCAATTTTGAAGAGAAGTTGCAATGGAAAACTGAGGCACGTTTTCTACGTGCTTACTACTATGCCATGATGATGCGTATGTATGGCCCGGTCATTCTACTTGGTGATGAAGTAGCAGATATTACTTCGGCAGATTTGGACTTAGGCAAAGAACGTTCTACTTGGGAGGAATGTATGGATTACATCTGCAAGGAATTTGATGAAGTAGCCGAGATATTACCTGAGAAACAGGAAACCAACTGGTATGGTAAACCGACCATAGGAGCTGCATTGGCACTCAAAGCCCGTATGTTACTTTACTCAGCCAGAAAACTATATAATAGTGACGACTCATTTTACAAAAACATCGTCTCCACAGAAGGAAAACATTTGTTTCCACAAGCATATAATGCAAAGAAATGGGAATGGGCTGCCGAAGCGAATAAAGCCGTTATCGATCTGGGTATCTATGATCTATACAAAGAATACACGAACGGAAATTTAGATCCATACAAATCCTATGCGGGTATTTATCTGTCACTTTGGAATAACGAAGTTATCTTCGGACGTGCGCTCAACGCTAAAGAATGGAGATACGTTACTACCCCACGAGGTATTGGAGATCTTTCGTATGGTGGAGTAGCAGCTACACAAAAAATGGTAGATGCCTATGCAATGGACAATGGACGTTATCCAATCATTGGATATACCGACAATGGTGCAAATCCGGTTTTTGACCCGGAGGCAAACTATACAGAAGGAAAATTCCAGAATGTGAAAAACCCTGCGGACGGTATAACATACAGCAATACAAATACGATGTATATGAATCGTGAACCTAGATTCTATGTAAGTGTATGTTGGAGCGGTGAAAAATGGAAAGCCGGTTCTAAGACTATCGACGTAGAGTTCTATTATGGAGGAAATAGTGGTCCGGGATCATCACACAACTATTCAAAAACCGGTTATCTAATCAGTAAGATGAGCGACCATTCTCTTAATCATGCAAACAAAGAATATGGACGTTTCTCTTGGCCAATCTGCCGTTTAGGTGAAATCTATCTAAACTATGCAGAAGCATTGAACGAATGTGATCCCGGCAATGCGGATATTCTGAAATATATCAATCTAATCCGTGAAAGAGCAGGTGTACCGAATCTGGAGGAAGTATATCCAGAAGAGGTAAAAGACCAAGATAAGATGCGTGAGTTAATACGCCATGAACGTCAGGTAGAGCTTGCATTCGAAGGATATCGTTTCTTTGATACGCGTACTTGGAGAATCGCCGAAGAAACAGAAAGAGGTCCGGTATACGGTATGAACGTAATGACTACTGATCATAAGCCTGGAGGTGCATTCTGGCAACGTACAATAGCCGAAAAAAGAATATTCAACAAAAAACATTATTTGTTCCCTATCTCTCAGGAAGCATTGGATAGAAACAAGAAAATCACTCAGAACTATTTATGGTAAACAACAAATCAAATTCAAAAACTATGAAACGAATATATAACGTCGGATGGATGATAAGTGGATTGTTGCTACTCGCCGGATGTGATATCAGCAATCGCGATAATAACTTATCCGAACCATTGGTTTATTTCATTAATGATGGAGAAACCACCTTGGATCTGTATAATACAGGAGAAAACCACACGTACACTATGCCTATTTTCAAAAGCGGTCTGATTGAAAAAGAAGCCAATATTGAATTAGAAGTAGATGAAAGTCTGATAGAACTGTATAATCAGGAAAATAATACTTCTGCCAAGTTACTACCTGCTGAATATTATCAGATAGTAAACAGTAAACAAACGATGGGAGCTTCACAACAGAAAGGGAATATGCAAGTAGTATTCAAAACTTCACTGTTAAGCGAGAATCCGAATCGGGATAACTATATCCTGCCTTTATCACTGAGTAGCAAAGGAGAAGTACAAATTAACTCAAACAAAGGTTCTGTTATCGTTTCCCCGGTAGTGAAACCTGCCACTTTTGGCTTTACTTGTGCTAATACCTTGCAAGAGGTTATTCCAACCACCGCTTCTGGAAAAATAGAAATAGCGTTACCGATAGAAGCCCCATTTTCTAATCAGTGGGATATTGACTTCACTGCATCCATCGATCAGACATTATTGGATGAATGGAACAAAAAGAATGAACTGGAATATACTCAGCCTATCAGCGGAAGTTTTGAATTGGTTGGGGAACAGAAATTGGTTGCAGGAAAAAATACTCAGACTCTGAAACTGATTCTCGATAAAGAGAAATTAGGCTACGGTTGGTTTGCAATTCCTATTCGTTTGAGTAATCCTTCTAAGTTTGAAATCAAAGAAGAACAAAGTACTTGTGTAGTCACTGTGCTAAACCGTATGGAACAAATTCCTTATACACAATGGTCAGTAGAATCATATACAAGTTATCAAGGATCTGAAAAACCGGAAAATATGATTGATAACAATGATAATACCAGATGGCATGTTAAATACAATAATTCCGGAGTAGGTACTATGGGACTTCCACAAACATTTGTCTTTAAGCTGAATACAAACTATGCGATTTCCGAATTTGAGATATTGAGACGCGGTGATACATATAATACAGACTTAAAAGGCGGATATTTTGAGATCAGCGAAGATGGAACAAACTGGACAAAAGCTACTACATTCGATTTTGGAACAGAGAAACGTTTGGGATATGTTTCATTCTATTGCCCGATAGTAGTGACAGGAAAATACATTAAGATGGTGATCACTGAAAGTAACCGTGGTGCAAATGTTTCTGTTCAAGAGCTGAGAGCATACGGACAATTAAGTAAATAGCCATTGAACTATACACCCTTATTTTATGAATAAAAAAACAACAATCCTTTTCTTTTTAGCGCTCCATTCCATTATGGGATGGAGCCAGAAAGTGATGCAATTAGAGTCACCTAACCAACAAATCGAACTTCAGGTTACGGCCGGGGACGAATTAACTATTAGTATTTTGCAAAACGGAACTACCCTATTAAAGTCCTCTCCTATTGGCATAAATATTCGGGAAATCGGTGAGATAGGTATACAACCCAAAGTGACGAAAGTCAGCCAACGGTCTGTTTCCGGTCAGAAAATTGTATCACCTATTTACAAAAAAAGTGAAGTTGAGGAGAATTATAATGAACTGACTGTTCAATTCAAAGGCAAATACTCTGTCGTATTCCGTTGTTACGATCAAGGAGTCGCTTACCAATTTAAAACAGATTTTGGCAAAACTCCACTCACCGTAATTAACGAGAAAGCAGAATACAAGTTCCCCGATCAAAGTAAAGGATATGCTGCTTATAGTAACCGTGGTAAAGACGATAATATCGACAGCCAGTTTCTGAACTCGTTTGAGAACACCTACGATTATCAGTCACTTTCATCATTGAACGACAAACGGTTGGTTATTCTCCCTTTCCTGGTTGAGTTACCTGTCAATAACAAAAAAGTATGTATCACTGAAAGTGATTTATATGACTATCCGGGTATGTTCCTACGCAGTGAAGCCAATACTTTTACAATGAATGGAGTATATGCCACAGTTCCGAAAGTAACCGAACAAGGTGGACATAATATGTTACAGAAAATGGTGAAGGAACGAGAAGATTATATTGCCAAAACAGATGGCAAACGTTCTTTCCCTTGGAGAATATTCGCTATTGCTGAAAATGATAAGGAACTTTTGGATAACGACCTGGTATTCTTATTAGGAAGACCTTCCACGATGACAGACCTCTCATGGATCAAACCGGGCAAAGTAGCTTGGGATTGGTGGAACAACTGGAATCTCAAAGGAGTGGATTTCCGCGCTGGAGTCAATAATGACACCTATAAATTCTACATTGATTTCGCAGCCAAAAACAATATCGAATATGTTATTCTGGATGAAGGATGGGCCATCAATAAACAAGCAGATATGCTTCAAATTATCCCCCAAATCAATCTGGAGGAACTAAGTGCATACGCAAAATCCAAGAATGTTGATTTGATCCTGTGGGCCGGTTACTGGGCTTTCCATCGTGATATGGAGAAAGTAGTGAAACACTATGCCGATATGGGTATCAAAGGCTTTAAGGTAGATTTTATGGATCGTGATGATCAGAAGATGGTTGATTTCATGTGGGAAGCTGCCGAAGTTTGTGCTAACCACAAAATGCTACTTGACTATCACGGAACCTGCAAACCTTTCGGATTACAACGTACTTATCCGAACGTTATCAACTTCGAAGGAGTCAATGGACTGGAACAACTTAAATGGAAACCACAAGGTTATGACCAAGTAACTTATGATTTGACCTTCCCATTCATCCGTATGCTGGCTGGTCCTGTAGACTACACACAAGGAGCTATGCGTAACGCTACAAAGAAAGGTTACGCTCCTAATTATAGCGAGCCTATGAGTCAGGGGACACGCTGCCGTCAATTAGCTGAATATGTGATCTTTGAGTCTCCTTTCAACATGCTATGTGATACTCCTATTAACTACATGGATGAACAAGAATGTACCGACTTCATCACCTCCATTCCTACTATTTGGGATGAAACCGTCACTTTAGACAGTAAAATCGCCCAATACATTACCATGGCACGCCGTAGCAAAGACACCTGGTATATAGGAGCTATGAATGATTGGAAAACACGCGAACTGGAAATAGACTTATCATTCCTGTCGGATGGCAAGTATCAAATGGAAGTTTTCCGTGACGGAGTAAATGCGGATCGTAACGCGGAAGATTATAAAAAAGAAACGAAGATTTTACCGAATAACAAGAAAATAAAAATTAAGATGTATCCGGGTGGAGGATACACTGCCAAAATAAGCAAGCAATAGGTGAATTCAAAATAAGAAGTTTAAAATAGGTATTAGTATTTATTATAGCCACCATTTTTAATAAGAATTTTAATTCAGTCAATTATGAAAAATATAAATAAATTATTCGTTATTTTACTGTGCATTATATGCTATTCATGCTCTGATAGTGACGATGGCAATGATAATGCAACCTTAGGAAAGCTATCCGTTTATCTGAAAGATACGGAAGGAAAACCTGTCAAAGATGCTTTCGTTGTAATGTCCGGTCTGGAAAAGAACCGGGTGATCACTATGGGAGAAGGTCTTTCTGACGTGAACGGAAAATGGCTTCCATACTATAAAGGAAGTGTAGATGGTTATATCTCAGTAGTTTCTCCCAAATACGAACCATGTAAAGAACGTTTTTCATACGACGGTAAATATGAAACGAAACTGGAAATAACATTGAAATCTACAGAGTCTATAAGTGTTCTTTCTTACAATGTATTAAACGGATTTGATAATAAAGTGAATAAAAAGCAACGTTTCCTCGAATGGATACAGACTTATGATCCGGACATCATGCTCTTTCAGGAATTGAACAATTTCACTGAAGCGAGTCTATTGGAGTTTGCCAAACAATATGGACACGAGTATGCTTATATCACTAAAGAGACAGGATACCCAACAGGATTAACATCCAGATATCCTATTACTGATGTTGAAAAGGTTCTTAGAGGCAGCGATCCCAACATATATACCTATCATGGATTTATCCATGCCAAATGTCAGGGTATAGACATATTCGTTATCCATCTCTCACCATTTGAGCTAAAAGATCGTATTACAGAAATCACAAACATAGTGGATAAAAAGATCAAGCAGCTACCAGCAGACGCGAAAGTTTTGGTAGCAGGAGACTTTAACTCTTATAATGCTTATGATGCAAAGGCCTATGGTCCGAAGTTTGAAACGGAAAGACTGAAATTCTCTCCAACTGTTACTTTCAGCTATGAAGTAACGGATTTCTTACTGGACAATGGATTCAAGGATGCCTTTACATTGTACAGCAATGGTCACTTCAAACAAAGTATTCCGGTCAGCACCACTGAGTTCCCCGAAAATAAGGGATGCAGATATGATTATATTATGTTGAACAAGAATCTGGCGAATGATTGTACCTATTCGGATGTACTTCGTGAAAAGACAACGAATGTACTTTCGGATCATTACCCCAACTACATCCGCCTGAATATCAAAAAAATTAGTCTAAGTTTCTTTTACCTCAACCTCATTCATGCTCCTTTCATCGAGAAAACATTTTATGACTGAGATAAACGATGCAAGGATAAAACAAATACATGAATTACAATTTCATGTGATTATTGAGTTAAGTGATGAGAAAAGGGGATGAGCTCACAATGAGTCCATCCCTTTCTTTATGACAAACAGTATTTATCAGTTATCTATTCAGAATAGCAACTGTATCTGACGCTATCAACAATTCTTCGTCTGTCGGGATAACTACGACCTTTACTTTAGAACCGGAAGTAGAAATAACAGCTTCTTCACCACGGATCTTAGAGTTCACAGCCTTATCTATTTCAATACCCATAAATTGCAAGTTCTCACAAACAGTTTCACGACATGAGCACTGATTTTCACCCACACCGCCTGTAAACAATACGATATCTACACCACCTAATGCAGCAGCATAAGCACCAATATATTTCTTAATACGGTAATAGTACATCTTCTCTGCCAAAAGGGCTCTCTGATTTCCTGCTTTACAAGCAGCATCCAATTCACGCATATCACTTGACACTCCGGATATCCCTAATACACCGCTTTTCTTGTTCAACAAGTTTGAAATACCAGTTGTATTCAGTCCTTCCTTATCCATAATGAAAGTAACAGCACCCGCATCAATATCACCGCTACGAGTACCCATCATCAAACCTTCCAACGGAGTTAATCCCATCGTAGTGTCTATACATTTTCCGTCTTTTATTGCAGCGATAGAACCACCATTACCAATGTGGCAAGTAATGATTTTCAGTCCATCCGGTTTAACTCCCAAGAATTCACATACCCGTTGAGAAACGTAACGGTGAGAAGTTCCGTGGAAACCATAACGGCGTACACCATATTTCTCATATAGTTCATAAGGAATCGCATACATATAAGCATAGTCAGGCATTGTCTGGTGGAAAGCTGTATCGAATACACCAATTTGCGGTATATTCGGCAGGATAGCAGCCACAGCATTCACACCCTTCAGATTGGCAGGATTATGTAATGGAGCCAAATCATTACAAGCAGCGAATGCATCCAGCACTTCTTTTGTCAATAACACAGACTCACTAAAACGTTCACCTCCATGTACCATACGGTGACCTACTGCATTGATTTCATCTAAAGATTTGATAGCACCATATTCAGGATTAATCAACGTATTTAGGATAAACTCTACGCCTATAGTATGTTCCGGAATGTCCTTCTCCAGAATTTTCTTTTCACCATTCGGTAAAGTCAATTTCAGGAAAGATCCTTTCAAACCTATTTTTTCGATACCACCCTGAGCGATTACTTCTTTAGTGGTCATATCAAATAACTTGTATTTAATAGATGAACTACCACAGTTCAATACCAGAATTTTCATTTTTTCGTTGATTTATGATTAAGATTATTTGTTAGCTTTTGCAGCAATAGCCTGATTAGCTGTAATTGCAATCATACGATATACATCCTCGATGGAGCAACCACGAGACAAATCGTTCACCGGACGAGCAATACCCTGAAGAATTGGTCCGATAGCATCAGCATGTCCCAAACGTTGAACCAACTTATACGAAATATTACCGACTTCCAAACTAGGCACTATTAACACATTTGCCTCTCCGGCAACCGGTGATCCGGAAGCTTTGCTTGCAGCAACTTCCGGCACTAAAGCAGCATCTGCCTGCATCTCACCATCCAATTCTAATGTAGGAGCCATTTCCTTAGCAAGCCTGGTTGCTTCTATCACTTTATCTACCACTTCATGTTTCGCAGACCCCTTAGTAGAGAAGCTTAACAAAGCTACTTTAGGAATTTCTATACCAGCCACCGCTTTAGCAGTCTCAGCCGTACAGATAGCAATCTGAGCCAATTGATTTGCATCAGGAACTGGAGTCACAGCAACGTCCCCCATTACCAAAATACCGTTCTTTCCACATTCAGGAGCATGAGTCAGGAGCAACATAGCACCCGAAACACAAGTAATGCCCGGAGCTGTCTTAATAATCTGCAAAGCCGGACGCAATACATTACCAGTTGTGTTACGTGCACCTGCTAATTGACCATCTGCATCACCATTTTTAATCATCAAACATCCATAAAACAAAGGATCACTCGTCAATTTACGAGCCTCTTCGATAGTCATCCCTTTCTTCTTGCGAAGTTCGCACAGCAATTGTGCATATTCTTCATGTTTTGGAGAAGTCTCCGGATCAATAATGGTAGCTTTATTGATATTTCCCAATCCCCATTTTACAGCCAACTCATTGATTTCGTCTGGCTTGCCCAATAAAATAAGATCAGCAACTTCATCTGTCAAAATCTGATTGGCAGCTTTTAGTGTACGTTCTTCTGTTCCTTCCGGAAGTACGATACGTTGGCGGTTGGCTTTCGCACGCGCCACAATTTGGTTGATTAAATTAAGCATCTATATAATCTAAATATGTTTTGAACTTTCGAGTTGTTTGCCTTTAGCGCCGCAAAAGTACTCAATTTTGCAACATCCACATTACAATTCAGCCTTATTTTCACCCCCAAGTCTAAATTATTATAATATTTAACACTGTACTTCTATTTTTCCTACCTTTGCACCGTTTTCAATAATCAATAGGTAATTAGTATGATACGTCAGTGCGCCATTTTATTTGGCTGTTTGGCTTTGGGTGAGTTAATCGTTTATTTTACGGGCATTAAACTCCCTTCCAGCATCATAGGTATGCTGCTGCTCACCCTCTTTTTAAAATTAGGTTGGATTAAGTTGCAATGGGTACAGGGATTATCCGACTTCCTAGTCGCAAACTTAGGATTCTTCTTCGTTCCCCCCGGAGTTGCATTAATGTTGTATTTTGATGTGATTGCAGCAGAGTTTTGGCCGATAGTGGTAGCCACTATCGTTAGCACGATTCTTGTTCTTTCCGTCACAGGATGGGTTCATCAGATTGTTAGGAAATCAAAAAACCACTTAACACATAAAAATCAATGAGCTTTTTAGAAAATGAGTTTTTCCTGTTGGCTATTACCTTCGGAATATTCTTCTTAGCCAAAATACTTCAGAAGAAAACAGGAATATTACTATTAAACCCTATATTACTTACTATTGCGATTCTTATCATCTTTCTAAAGATGACGAATGTATCTTATGATACATACAACAAAGGGGGACATCTCATTGAGTTTTGGTTACGCCCTGCCGTTGTAGCTTTAGGTGTTCCTTTATATCTTCAATTAGAAATGATAAAAAAGCAATTATTACCCATTCTCCTCTCCCAACTGTCAGGTTGTATTGTGGGAGTAATTTCTGTTGTATCAATTGCCCAATTAATGGGAGCTTCTCAAGAGGTTATTCTTTCCTTAGCTCCCAAATCCGTAACCACTCCTATTGCAATGGAAGTTACCAAAACAATTGGTGGTATTCCTTCATTAACTGCTGCCGTCGTAGTAGCAGTGGGATTGCTAGGAGCCATATGCGGTTTCAAAACAATGAAAATTATGCATGTTGGCAGCCCGATTGCTCAAGGGCTATCAATGGGAACAGCCGCTCATGCCGTCGGAACTTCCACGGCTATGGATATCAGTAGCAAATATGGAGCTTATGCGAGTTTAGGACTCACATTAAATGGAATATTTACAGCTTTATTAACACCAACGATTCTTCATTTATTAGGAATCTTGTAAAACAAAATCGTTCCATTTTCCGTTATATTAAAGTTAAACTCAAAAAATGACCTCATGATTGCATTTAAAGACATCACGCTAGCTGATAAAAACACAATTACCGCATTCACGATGAACAGCAATCGCCGGAACTGCGATCTCTCTTTCTCCAATCTTTGTAGTTGGAGATTCTTATATGACACCCAATTTGCAGTAGTGAATAACTTTCTGGTTTTTAAATTCTGGGTCGAAGGGCAACTGGCTTATATGATGCCTGTAGGAACAGGAGATTTGAAAGCTGTTCTTCGGAAATTAATAGAGGATGCACAGAAGGAAAAACAACAGTACTGCATGTTGGGAGTTTGCAGTTGTATGCGAGCTGATCTTGAGGAAATCCTACCCGGACAGTTCATCTTTACGGAAGATCGGGACTATGCCGATTATATCTATTTGAGAAGTGATCTTGCCACACTGAAAGGCAAGAAGTTCCAGGCTAAAAGAAATCACATCAACCGATTCCGCAATACTTATCCCAACTATGAATATACGCCAATCACTCCAGACCGTATTCAAGAATGTCTCGATTTGGAAGCCGAATGGTGTAAAATGAATAATTGTGACCAACAGGAAGGAACCGGCAACGAACGTCGGGCGCTTATCTATGCACTCCATAATTTTGAAGCCTTAGGCCTGACTGGTGGCATTCTACATGTGGATGGAAAAATAGTTGCCTTCACCTTTGGTATGCCGATCAATCACGAAACATTCGGAGTACATGTAGAAAAAGCTGATACAAATATTGATGGTGCTTATGCAATGATCAATTATGAATTTGCCAATCATATTCCCGAACAATATACTTATATAAATCGGGAAGAAGATTTAGGAATTGAAGGATTACGCAAAGCAAAGCTTTCTTATCAGCCAGTTGCTATTCTTGAAAAATACATGGCTTGCCTGAAAGAACATCCAATGGATATGGTGAAGTGGTAAATACTTTATAATACAAAATGCACATGTGAGACGACTCAGCATGTGCATTTTATTTTTCCCGATTTATATTTAAACTATTCTGCCATCAGCTTTATTTCAGGAAGAGAAACCCTGAACCAGTACTCCTCCCACAACGCATCCCTTCTGGGAATTACAAACGTGAATTTCACCAGATTATCATTCAGAAAATTAAAAGTAATTGCATTTTTTGAGCCTTCTTTAAAAAGGTCTATCGCTGACTTCTCTAACAATTCCACATAAGTATCATCCGATTCCTTGCTATAAGTTCCTTGAGCTGAAATCATTGCACCCACTTTATTATCACCTGTAAAGATATTCATGAATGTACCATCAGAGGACAATATTTTCAATACGGGCTCCAGTCTTACATGATATTTATCATCTACCATTTTCAGCGAACATGACTGCCACACTCCCTCCAACGCTGTATTTTTCACTTCCTGTCCCACAGGAAATACCAATTCTAGTTTTGGTTTAGGAGCAACCCACTCATCTGGCATACGAAAGAAGATAGGAATATTATAACGTACTTTCACCGGTTCTCCTTTTTCCATTCCCGGTGACCATTTAGGCATTTGCCTCACTACACGAAGCGCTTCGGTATCTAATGACGCTTCTACCCCTCTTACTATCTTCTCCTGAGTTATACTCCCATCTTCCGTTATTACGAACTGGACAATAACACGACCACCGATTCTGTTCTTTTGAGCTTCAGTAGGATACCGTACATTCATACTCAAATATTTCATCAGCGCTTCTTGTCCACCCGGAAATTCTGGCATTTTCTCGGCTACGAAGTAAACTCCGTTCTCATCAACCTTCGGCATAAATCTTCTATGCTGTTGTGCAGAAACGGGCAAACAACCACATAGAATTAAAATCAGGCAAAATAATTTCATTTTCATAATATATTTATTTTAGCAAGTTGTTTCACAATGAATGTTTCAAGTATCACAAATATAACAATTTAATATCAGTAATAAAAATATAAACGTTACATAATTACTTATTGATCACAAATTATTTAGGCAACATGAAAACGAATATTTATCTTTGTTTGTTTAAACAGTAAAACTGAGCATTATGAGAGAAAAAGTAAAAGCATTATGGAAACGATGTTTCAATGATAGTACAGCATTTATTGATATGTACTTTCAACTACGTTATACCGATGAAGTAAATGTTGCCATTCAAAAAGATACAGAGGTAATCTCGGCTCTGCAAATGCTTCCTTACCCGATGACTTTTTGTGGACATATTGTGCAAACCTCTTATATTTCAGGTGCTTGCACCCATCCGGATTTTCGTGGGAAAGGCACAATGCGAGAACTTCTCAAACTAGCTTTCGACCGAATGTTTCAAAATGGCATTTCTTTCAGTACACTAATACCTGCCGAGCCTTGGTTATTCAGTTATTATTCACAAATGGGATATGCTCCTGTTTTCCAACATTCGGTAGAAGAAATCACATTGCCTTCAATTATCCCTTCTTCTGAAATAGAAATAAACTTCATATCTGACTATCAGGAAGAAGTATATCAATACCTAAATAGAAAACTGTCTGAACAGTCTTGCTGTATACAGCATATCTCTGATGATTTTCGAGTGATTATGACCGATTTGGGCATTAGCGATGGAATTCTAGTTATTGCCAAACAGGAGAACGTAATCAATGGACTAGCTATTGCCTATAATGCGGATGAGAGTCTGATTATTAATGAACTTTTTGCCGAAACAAAGGATATAGAAAACAGCCTATTATATTATTTGCAACAACATTGCGTACATAGTCAGATAATCAGGTTACTGCCTCCCAATAATGAACAGCCTCAGCAATCATTCGGTATGGCAAGGATAATCAATCCAAAAAAGATCCTACAATTATATGCTTCAGCTTTTCCAAAAGAAGAAATGCAAATTGAACTAACAGACGAGCAATTATCTATGAACAATGGTTACTATCTCATACATAAAGGGAAATGCGAATATAGCAATGAACCTTTGCCCGGCACATCCATTCAAATGAACATAAGTGAATTAACAAATAAGATTCTTCAACCGTTACACCCAATTATGAGCTTGATGTTGGATTAGTCATTCAAACAATGTTTGGCAATCAGTTTTTATCCATTTTATTAGTGAAATACCAGAACTGATAAAACCAGCGAAACATTATAAAGTATACACTACCACCTCAAATCCGGTCCATGTAGATTCTTATAAATCCTCATGCTATAGTTAATCTGAAACTACTCTATAAATATATTTCTTCTCTACACAATTTAGTTCGAAGAACTATAAATCTTCGTAACATCAACTATAGTATTAATTAATTATGATGTACCACTTATAAAATAAAACATAGCGAATTGACTACAAGATACAAGGTATTGCCTAAGGAGGTATTAAACAAACCTAGAGGTTGTGTCAAAATGCTGGCACAACCTTTTTTTATGCGCAAAGCCCAGACTTTCGCAAGCCCGGGCTTTGTTATTACCCAAAATTTTTGTAACTTTAGGCATAAAGTTTTTCGTTATGGCAAAGTTACATTTTCGTCCTTACATTCCCAACCAAACAGTTCTTTTTCCCGGAAGAATTGATGAGAACATAGCATCGAACGATCCGGTTCGCATCGTTAATACAGTTGTTGATAATCTCAATCTTGACAATTTCAAGAAGCTTTATAAAGCAACCGGTCGTTGTCCTTATCATCCTAAAATGATGCTCAAGGTAATTATCTACGCCTACATGAACAATATCTATTCGTGCCGCAAGATAGAGAAGCTTCTCCTACGTGACATCCATTATATCTGGCTTTCCGGTAATGAACATCCGGATTTTATTACCATCAACCGTTTTCGAAACCGTGTAAAAGAAGAAATAAATACCGTATTTACGCAGTTGGTTCTTGTCCTTGCCGACAAAGGTTTTATCAGCCTTGACGTAGAGTATATCGACGGTACCAAGATTGAGTCCATGGCCAACAAATATACTTTTGTCTGGCGCAAGACAGTCGAAAAGAACCGTACAAAGCTGATGGATAAGATCCGCATTCTCCTGGAGCAGGTAGATGAAGCCATAGCCCAAGAGAACTCCTCCAAAGACACATCCGTAGAGTTCACTCCTGCCATGCTCTCAGATATAGTGAATGAACTTAAAGAGGTGCTGGAACACCAGCCTGTAACAAAGGACAAGGAACAAAAGAAAGTCATCCGGGAAAAGAAGAAACAGGTCCGGGAACTTGAGGAGTACCGTGACAAGCTGATGGAATACGACAATCACCTTGAAGTCCTTGGAGAACGTAATTCCTATTCTAAGACCGATCCTGATGCTACATTCATGCGTATGAAAGAAGACGCCATGAAGAACGGGCAGACCAAGCCCGGGTATAATTTACAAACAGGTACTGAAAACCAGTTCATCATAGACTTCCGGCTGTTTCCCAACCCCACCGATACGCTGACCCTGATCCCTTTCTTCCACTCCTTCCAGCACCGCTATAACCGCTTACCGGGTATCGGTGTGGCAGACTCCGGTTACGGCTCGGAAGAAAATTACCGGTTCATGCAAGATAATGGGATAGAAGCCTTTGTCAAGTACAACTACTTCCATAAAGAACAGCGTCCCCGTTATACCCCCAACCCATTCCATGCGGAGAGTCTCCATTACAATGCGGGGGAGGATTACTACGTTTGTCCTATGGGGCAGCACATGAACCGTATAGGAACCAGACGTGACAAAACAGCGAGCGGATACATCTCCGAAAGTGCCCGGTATAAAGCACAAAGATGCGAAGGCTGTCCTTTGCGTGGCAGTTGCTTTAAAGCCGGGGGAACCGTATTATAGAAGTCAACCACCGGTTAAACCAATACAAAAGGCAGGCACGGGAAAGGTTGCTCTCAGAAGAAGGAATCAGGCATAGGGGCAGGCGGTGTATAGAACCGGAAGCCGTTTTTGGACAAATGAAATACAACATGGCATACAGAAGGTTCCGGCATATGGGAGAAGACAAGGTGACAATGGACTTTGCCTTCTTTGCCATAGCTTTTAATATCAAAAAGATGTGTGCAAAACTGAGAAAGGCAGGAAAGGAGTTCATTACACTTGCTAAATCTATATTTATTGGGCTATTTATAACTCGATACAACGGGAATATAGTAACTTGTTACCAAATGAATGAGAAAAAAGCGGCATAGCCAAAAGAAAAGATAACAGGACTATAAATTTTAGAAAAAGGTTGTGCCAACGTTTTGACACAACCTCCTTACTTTCGCTCAGATTATAGAATAAGCCTTTTTTTTCTTAAAAAAAAGAGGATATATCAATTATTTTTTGTAAAATTACAAATGGAAGAATTTAAGCTATATTCATTTGCTATTATAAATGATTAATACCATATACTAGATATTATTTATATTTCTAATATTAAATTGAACTATTATGAAAAAAATCTCATCTTACTGTAGGTTATTTACTTTTAGTTTGCTTCTGTTTAGTTGCACTAATGAGTATGATGAATTAACATCAGAAAAGGAATCTAAAAAAGACTTGAAAGAGTTGTCTGCCGGATACTCTTGTAATGGAAATGGGGAGTGTTTGCCTGTAGTTACAGTCACACATCTGAATAAATATTCATCGACTCCTGGAACCATGGTTACATGGAATGATGAATACAATACTCATCAAAATCTTATATTTTCATATAAGTTGGAATCTGGTTATGATACTTCCCAAAGTATTCGTCCGAGTGGTAGTCTTTTTTTATCAAATAACTCGACAAACTATACTTTTACTTGTACTTTTTCCTGTGGAGAACCGACCTTTTATAGTTGTTCTAGATGTAAGAAAACTTACTATTTAGTTGTAAAGGAAGACTCCGGAGCTCTCGGTCCATTAGGAGATTGTCAAAGGAATTATTTATCATATTCCATGCAGTGTAATTATTCCAGCATAATTCTAAAAACAGAAAGTTCTGGATCTATATTAGCGGACAAGAAAAACTACATGAAAGTAGATAGTTACAAAATATACAAACAAAAATCTTATTCAGAGTTGGAACTGGTTCAGTCCGGGTCAGTAGCCCCAGATGTTACGGTTATAAATTATTCCTATAACGCAGGCTGTCACTATGAAATTAGGTTTTATAGTAGCACTTGTGAAAATAATTATAGGCATTACTTGTATGCAACTTATTTTGAAAGGATAACCCAACCTTTCCTTACTTTAATTTAATAAGAAGCCATTAAACCTCAACCAATAAACTGCTAAAAAATAGAATTATGAAACCAACCTCTATAACGCTATTACTGTTTTTATGTTGTGCTTGTCATTCCAGTAAAAACACGATTATATGTAGAGCTGTCGATATGGCAACTTTAGATTCTATTGTACCAAAGAGTTACCTACTCCCGGAAGGACAGACCCTCTATATAACTAGTTCCTCTTACGATTACATCCTTCCTGATATGAATATTCTGCAAAAGAAAAAATCGGCTGATTTCGTTCATTTGGATAGAGATTTGAAGTTATCCGGTTCTTCTTCCAGTGTTGCTAAAGTGGATACACTCATCCAGTCTCAATACCTGGTAACTTCTACTCTACAAACTGCCTATAAGAAGGGAGATACCAGAAAAGGGAAAGTTTATATTGGAAGCGATGAATATCGTAACCCTGATAACACTTTGAATATTCAACAAATAACGAATGACTATCATCCCGATGTATGGTTTGATTTGAGTGCTTTTTCGATTCAGGTATCCGGAGAAAGACAATCGGGAGGTTCGGCATATAATAGTCCTTTGTGGTTATGACTAATGCTGCCTATGAGTCAGGAGGTGTGTATGGAAGTTCGTTGGGAAATATTATTATGAGATACACCGCTCTTTGGAAAATCACTGATACACGTACAGGGGCAATTAAAGATATAAAACTTGAGGGTACGGTGAAGCGGAAACTTGGTCAGGGCTTCGAATTAATTCCTTCTCTAAACGAATGTGCCGTTCAAGCTGGGATTGATTTCTCTAATCTGATTGTCCGATAGCGTATATGTCAATTCCAAATTAAACGGACCATTGTGCGGTGAATTGTGGAGACAATGTTTTTGGAATGAATATCACATACTATAATACTTCTCAAGAATGCCCGTAAATAATATAGAGTCATTCGCTAAAAATAGAATTTAGCAATTGACTCTATATATTTATCCACTAGTGTCCCATTAAAATTGGGACAAATTAAAAATTAAATAAACTTGGCCCATTTGGTCCGAATCGTTCTTTGTCATTTTGAAATTTAGTTTTGTCAAAAAGGTCTTTCAGATGAGTTTTATCAGTCAATGAGATGCTCAATATTTGTAGCACTTCATATGTACTTCTATCCAGTTGCATATCGTGTTGAATGATTGCCACCAAACAGTAAGTGCATATTGCAGCATATATCTGTATTCGAACTGCATTCTCTGTAGTACCCCAAAATCTTTTGATTCTAAGATGTTGCTTGAGCCATTTGAAAAACAGCTCTACCTGCCAGCGGTTTTTATAAAGTTCAGCCACTTGAAGCGCAGATATATGCATGGCATTGGTTATGAATATGAACTCTCTTTCTTGTTCCTCATCCCAATATTTAACAAGTCTAATAGGCTTTGGATAGTATTGTTTAGGATAGAATCCAGTCAGAAGAACACTCGCATCTGAAAGCACATTCTTAGGCAGTCTGCGTTTCCATTTGATGAATTTGCATTGAAGGTTCTTTTTTGCTCTGACAACGAAGTTGGCTTCAATCAGATGAATCCTATTCAGCATCTTGAAGTTGTTGTATCCGCGGTCAAAGATGTAATAAGAACCTGGTTCATAAGGTATTTCAATCATAGCTTTAGAATCATGTACGGATGCTTCCGTGATATGAAAAAACGCAGGGATCTGTGTTTCTACATCATATAATGTATGCACTTTGATACCTCCTTTCTTCTTGCGGAATTTAGCCCACCAAAAGACTGAAAGACACAGATCGATAGTTGTCGAATCAAAAGCATAAACGTTACCGCCAAGTTTGAAAATATGATTAACACGCTTTTGCCGTGCTTCGCTAACCAGGTAGTAAGCGTATTCTTCAAAGATATGATAGTCTCTATCTTGATTTGCTCTTGCCAACGATGACTTTGATACGTTTTTACCCATCCCTAAATGATAACATTTGGAATGATGAGCTTCAAGAGCAACTATCAAATCTCGCAAACTTTCACGATTAGAAAGTTGACCAAACATCAAAGCAAGTAGCTGATTCCAGCAGGTGAAGTGCTTCACATATTTGTCGCCATCATACTTGCGCACAATGTAGTTGAACTTATTCCTATCTAAGAATGACACTAGTTGAGAGAAAACGTATTTTTCTTTATGCATTTGCAAATCTCCTTTCAGAGATGCAAAAATGCAAATTGAAATCCGTTTAATCGAAAAAACGCTGTAACTAACTAAATTTCAAATATTTCAAAGAGCTATTTTAGATTTTAATGGGACAGCAATGATATTTATCATCTTATCACTGCATATTCCAGATACCACTACTTCGTTCCAATTCTACCAATGCAGCATTATAATTGAAAAGCGTCTCAATATATTGTGCCTGTACATCATCATACAGATCAAGCACAATATACTTATATATTTCATTTTTGTCGTTATTATGTATAATCTAAATTGGTTTGTTCTCTTTCAATTTAGTTAAAAAGCTTATTTCTGCACCGTTTTGAATCAACCGTAACATGCTATACAATAAAAGATTTGCAGCAGTTTTGCTCTCACGTCCCCACTCTATGCTTGTATCCGCCTATTGATCGGCATTTCAGCAGTGAGAGCAACTGTTAGGGCAGAGTGAGAGCAACCGTTTGCCCTCACTCAAGACAAATCGAGGAAACGATTAGCATATCTGATACCAAAGCTAGCTTCCTATTAGTAAAACCATAGGTACATAAAATACTAATAACTAATCATATACAAACGTCTACTATTGTTAGCTTATTTATTCACTATAATAAGCCTATTTATTTACAATTGTAAGCTAATAGGCTCACTGCTGTGAGCTATTCACAAACAAAGGATACTAATAGAAAGAACATAAAGGGTTATCAATAAAAGTATCCTTAGTTAAAGTAAAACTTACCTAGGATTGCCGGTCCGTTTACAGTAAGAGCAAATACCGGATCAAATTAATTTTCCCGATTGTATTTCTGTCATTTCCAAAGTAGTTTTGAGTGAAATGATAGTCAATTCTATCAGTTATTCAGAGGAGGAGAACGGAGATGAAACAAAGAAAGACGGCCGGGCGGCAGTCCTTACCTTGCTTTGTGAATAAATAAATCCTAAAAAGAATTGGATAAAGGGAACTATCGATAAAGCTGTCGACATATCCATGCACAGAGCATTGAATAAGGACAACGTTTCAAATTCGATTTGACTGTGTGAATGATGCATTCCGGATAAAAAAGGGATGCGAGTGAGCGATGAGATAAGCATGAACAATATGCGTGTGAATAAAGGCAGTGTTCCCTATATAGAAATAAACAAATACTACTATCAGAAGATATTTCACTATATCAATAAAGAACCTTTTCACATTCACTGGATCTATTCAGGTAAAAGTAACTTCAACTTTCTTTTGTTAGCAGACTCTCCAATTCCTCTGCATTCAAACGGAGATAGAACTGTCCCCGATAAGCAACGGAAATAGCCCCTGTTTCTTCAGAAACAATAATAGCATGTGCATCCGATTGCTGAGAAATCCCCATAGCCGCACGATGGCGTAACCCTAATTCTTTAGGAATATTCAAATCATGGGATACCGGAAGAATACATCCGGCTGCTTTAATGCGTTTTTTACTTATCACCATTGCCCCATCATGCAAAGGGCTATTCTTGAAGAATATATTTTCAATCAAACGTTGATTAACTGCTGCATCAATAATTTCACCCGTACGAATAACCTCATCTAAAGGAGTATTATGTTCAATCACAATCAATGCGCCCTCTTTTTGTTTTCCCATACTGAGACAAGCCATCACCACAGGCATAATATCATCATGTTGTAACGACTCCTTTTTAGAACCACTGAAAAAACGAGCTAAGGCACTGACATGCCGATGAGAACCTAAAGTTAATAAGAATCGACGTATTTCATCTTGAAAGAGAACAATCAGAGCGATTACCCCCACGTTCATTAACGTATCGAAAATAGAGCCCAGTAGTTTCATCTCCAAGACCTGAGTCACTACCAACCAAATCAAGATAAAAACCAGAATACCGGTAAAAATCTTAATAGAACCGGACGCTTTCATCAATTTGTATGTATAATACAACAAGAGAGCAACCAGAAAAATATCAATAAAATCTTTTATACTAAACTCTAACACTATAACTACAAGTATTATAAATTACCAATTCTTCAACTTTCCCACAATCCGGACAGTCTCTACTGCTTCACGAACATCATGCACCCGCAAAATGTTTGCTCCTTTCATCAATGCAACCGTATCCAATACGGTAGTACCATTCAATGAATCCTGAGGAGTCCCCCCCAATAATTTGTATATCATCGACTTCCGGGAAATTCCGACCAACAAAGGTAACTCAAAAATACGGAATTCTTCGAGATGTGCCATCAATTCATAATTATGCTCCAATGTTTTTCCGAAACCGAATCCCGGATCAAGTATGATATCTTTCATACCCAAATCCCGTAGTTGCTGAACTTTACGGGCAAAATACATAAAAACATCTTTAATCAGATTCTCATAATGAGGCTCCTTCTGCATATTTTGCGGAGTACCCTGCATATGCATCATCACATAAGGAACTCCCAGACGGGCTACTGTCTCAAACATTCGCTCGTCCAACTCACCGGCAGATATATCATTTACAATAGCCACGCCAAATTCTTTCACACATTGTTCTGCAACATCAGCACGGAAAGTATCTACAGAGATTATTGCATCCGGATAAATTCGGTTAATAATTTCCAACCCGGTGCGAAGCCGTCTCATTTCTTCTTCTGCCGAAATATGTTCGGCTTTGGGACGCGAAGAATAGGCTCCAATATCAATAATAGAAGCACCTTCATCAATGATCTGACGAGCTCTGGTCGCTATTTCTTCTTCTGTTTGCATCCGGCTCCCGGAATAAAAAGAATCGGGAGTCACATTCAAAATCCCCATCACTTGCGGGGTAGCCAGGTCTAGCAAATGTCCATTTACATTTATATAAATAGGAGAAGTAGGATTCATCATCGATTGTATTCCAATTAGATCGTTGCAAATGTATAGAAAAAAAGCAAGTATTCACATTAAAATTGAGAAATAAATCCGAAAGAATAGTCTATCTTTGCACCGTTTTAAAAAGGATCAGGTTATGAAACTTTCTGCTCTTTACCAGATTTTTCTGGATTGTCAATCAGTGACCACCGACAGCCGAAACTGTCCGAAAGGGTCATTGTTTATCGCCTTGAAAGGTGAATCATTCAACGGAAACGCTTTTGCCGGAAAAGCGTTGGAAACCGGATGTGCATTTGCCGTTATCGACGAAGCCGAATATGTCGTGAAAGATGATCAACGATATATACTTGTAGATGACTGTTTACAAATGCTGCAACAACTCGCCAATTACCACCGCCGCCAATTAGGCACGCGGGTAATCGGAATTACCGGGACCAACGGCAAGACCACTACCAAAGAATTAATTTCTGCGGTACTGTCTCAATCATACAAGATACTTTATACGCTAGGTAATCTGAACAACCACATCGGCGTCCCCCTTACATTGCTTCGTCTGAAAGCCGAACATGACCTCGCTGTCATTGAAATGGGGGCGAGCCATCCCGGAGATGTCAAGGAGTTAGTTGATATTGCGGAACCGGATTATGGTATCATCACCAATGTCGGGAAAGCCCATCTGGAAGGATTCGGTTCTTTCGAAGGAGTCATTAAAACCAAAGGCGAATTATATGATTTCTTACGTGAAAAAGAAGATTCTACTATTTTCATTCATCATGATAATCCTTATTTAATGAAGATTGCTTACGGATTAAAGCAAATATCTTACGGCAGTCAGGAAGATTTATATGTGAATGGACATGTGACCGGAAATTCTCCGTATCTTGCTTTTGAATGGAAAGCCGGGAAAGAAGGTGTACGGCACGAAGTAGAAACCCAACTTATCGGCGAATATAACTTCGCCAATGCGTTAGCTGCTATTACCATCGGTCATTTTTTTGGGGTAAATCCTGAGAAGATTGACAAAGCCTTAACCGAATATACACCTCAAAACAATCGGTCGCAACTAAAGAAAACGGGAAATAACATCCTTATTATAGATGCCTACAATGCCAATCCAACCAGTATGATGGCTGCTTTGGAAAATTTCCGGAACATGACTGTCTCTCATAAAATGCTTATATTGGGAGATATGCGTGAATTGGGTGCTGAAGGTCCGGCAGAACACCAAAGGATGGTGGATTACATCAAAGAATGTAATTTTGAAAAAGTATGGCTTGTAGGAGATCAGTTTGCAGCTGCACAACACTCTTTTAAAACTTATGCAAATGCAGGAGAAGTAATAGAAGAAATAAAAAATAAGGAACCTAATGGATATACCATCCTAATCAAAGGATCTAATGGAATTAAACTTAGTACAGTGGTGGATTATTTATAATCCACCATTTTATTTTTTCATCATCCTCGGTCTGATTATAAAATACGCAATCAAACTGGCCAACACAGCTCCAGTGGTATTAGCTGCAAAATCCAACCAATCCCCTCCCCTATAATCGGTACAATATTCCTGAAGCAATTCTACACAACCACTAAAAAGTATAGGACACAGGAATGCGCCCACCCATGCGTGCCACAATGGAGTATTATCCCTACGATGTGCACGCAGAAACTCTAGCCACAACATCCCGGACATACCGAAGTACATACAAAGATGCACTAGCTTATCAAGATTAGGAATCTCGCTCAAATCCGTCTGAGGAGGTTTAAAGAAAGACAGATAAATTACTGCCAGAATAATAAAAAGAGAAATTGGATATTTCTTAATATAAGATAGCATATCTAAATAAAATTACAGATTTCGTGCAAATATAAGCATCATTTTCTATATTTGCATTTTATGATGTGTATTTTATAACGATTTGTAAGATAAAACAAGATTTATGACGAAAAATGATAGAGCGAGCTTCGGCAGTAAATTAGGTGTTATACTCGCCTCCGCCGGATCAGCAGTAGGATTAGGTAATATCTGGCGATTCCCTTACGAAACAGGAAATCATGGGGGAGCTGCTTTTATTCTGATCTATCTGGGATGTATCCTGCTTCTGGGACTTCCCATCATGATTGCCGAGTTCCTTATCGGAAGACGTTCAAGAGCCAATACAGCCCGAGCCTATCAAAAATTAGCACCCGGAACCCGTTGGCGTTGGGTGGGTCGTATGGGAGTTCTGGCAGGGTTTCTGATTCTTAGTTATTATTCTGTAGTAGCCGGATGGACGCTTGAATATATCTTCGAAGCCGTAACCAACGGATTCTCCGGAAAAACGTCGAGTGAATTTATCTCTTCGTTCGAGCAGTTTTCCAGTAATCCATGGAGACCTGTTTTATGGTTGGTTCTCTTTTTATTGGCAACTCATTTTATCATTGTAAAAGGCGTGGAAAAAGGGATTGAGAAATCATCTAAAATTATGATGCCTACCCTATTCATCATTATCTTAATATTAGTGATCTGTTCAGTAACTCTTCCGGGAGCAGGTGCAGGTATAGAATTCCTGTTGAAACCCGATTTTAGTAAGGTAAATGGAAATGTATTTCTAGGAGCCATGGGACAGGCTTTCTTCTCCCTCAGCCTGGGAATGGGTTGTCTTTGTACTTATGCTTCCTATTTCAGTAAAGAAACAAACCTTACGAAAACAGCTTTCAGCGTCGGAATCATTGATACATTTATAGCCATATTAGCCGGATTCATTATTTTCCCTGCCGCTTTTTCTGTTGGTATACAACCCGACTCAGGTCCGAGCCTCATCTTTATTACACTTCCTAATGTATTCCAGCAGGCATTTAGCGGAGTACCGGTACTAGCTTATATATTCTCTGTCATGTTCTATGTATTACTTGCCATGGCAGCACTGACCTCTACAATCTCTTTGCATGAAGTAGCAACTGCCTATCTGCATGAGGAATTCAAATTTAGTCGCGGAAAAGCAGCCAGATTTGTGACCGGAGGATGTATCTGTCTCGGAGTTATCTGTTCGTTATCGCTCGGAGTCATGAAAGGATTTACCATCTTCGGATTAAATATGTTCAACCTCTTCGACTTTGTTACAGCTAAGATCATGTTACCTCTCGGTGGTTTCTTCATCTCTCTCTTTACCGGTTGGTATCTGGACAAGAAAATCGTCTGGTCGGAGATTACAAACGATGGTACCCTTAAAGTCCCAATCTATAAATTGATTATCTTTATACTTAAATATATTGCTCCGATCGCCATATCACTGATATTCATCAATGAATTGGGATTGATCAAACTATAATAATGTGGAAAGACTTATTTTATTTTACTAAAACAGAACGACAAGGCATTATCGTCCTTGTCGTTCTTGTTATTGGAACATTTTCTGTCCCCCAACTCTTTCAGTTATTTTTTCCCGCTGAAGAGAACAATCCGGAAGAAGAAAAATTTGAAAAGGAATATGATAAATTTATGGCTTCGCTCAAAGAAGTAAAGCGCAGTAGTAAGTACACTAAAAAGCCCACTCTTCCCTATCCCAAAAGAGAAATTAAACTCTCGGTATTTGATCCCAATACCGCAGACTCTATCACTTTTTTAACTCTCGGTCTACCTTCGTGGATGGCTAAGAACATTTTACATTATCGGGAAAGGCAAGGCAAGTTCCGTCATCCCGAAGATTTTCGGAAAATATATGGACTGACAGAAGAACAGTATCAAACACTTCTTCCTTATATCCAGATTACTGAAAAGGTGATTCCCAAAGATACGACTCAACTACTCACGATACAAAAGGTACAAAGAGACACATTATTCAAATACCAGTCAGGTACAATTATCGATCTTAATCAGGCAGACACCACCGAACTCAAGAAAATTCCGGGAATTGGAAGCGGTATTGCCCGGATGATTGTAAACTATCGCAATCGTTTAGGTTTTTTCTACCGGATAGAGCAATTGCAGGATATTCATCTGAAAGTAGACAGGCTCCGCCCGTGGTTCTCCATCGATACAGCCCTTATACACCGAATCAACATCAATAAAGCGAGTACAGAACAGATGATGCGCCATCCATACATCAATTACTATCAAGCCAAAGTCATCAATGAACATAGAAAAAGAAAGGATCTTTAAAAAGTCTGAAAGAACTGACTTTATATGAAGAGTTCACTCCGGCAGATTTTGAGCGAATTTCCCCTTATATTTGTCTGAATTAATAAAAAAAAGATGCATTCCCATCACACCAGATAAGAATGCATCACACACAAACAAAACAAACACTCTACTATCATCTTCACAGACTTCCGTAGAGAAGCGATATAAAGATATAGCTAAAAGATAAAACAGCCATCATCCTCTCGCCATTTGGTATTGCTTTTTAGAAGTTTGGTCCTTTTATTAAACTTTTTTAATCATACCGTCCACCATATTGACCGTTCTGTCGGTTATCTTCGACAGGTTGTCATCATGAGTGACAATCACAAAGGTTTGTCCTAAACGTTCCCTCAAGTCGAAGAACAACTGGTGTAATTCTTCTTTATTGTGAGTATCCAGACTTCCCGAAGGTTCATCGGCCAAAATCACCGCAGGATGATTAATCAAAGCCCTTGCCACAGCCACCCGTTGTTTCTCTCCACCGGACAATTCATTCGGTTTATGAGAAGCACGCTCAGTCAGCCCCATGAACTCTAATATTTCCAAAGCACGTTCATTGGCCTCTTTGGACGAAACACCTGCTATGAAAGCCGGAATCATCACATTCTCCAAAGCCGTAAACTCCGGCAATAACTGATGGAACTGAAATACAAAACCGATATTCTTATTACGGAAAGCAGAAAGTTCCTTCTCTTTCATCCAGCTCACAACCGTACCATCAAATTCAACAGTCCCCGCATCCGGCTCATCCAGCGTTCCCATAATTTGCAATAAAGTCGTCTTACCGGCTCCACTAGGTCCTACAATACTGACAATCTCCCCTTTATTAATCTCAAGGTCGATTCCTTTTAATACTTGTAACGAACCAAAACTTTTGGTTATTCCTTCTAATCTTATCATAATAACCTTCTATAATCGTTTAATAACATATTCCGCCAGATAGCACCCAAACACCGCCGGCATATAACTCACCGTCCCGCAAGTGGACTTTTTATTCCGTTCGTCATCCGTCAGCAATACAGCCTTCGGGTCCGCCTGTTCCGTACTGAATACCACTGGTAATTTCCGTTTCATTCCCATTTTCTGCAATCTTTTCCGAACGGCTTTACTCAATCCACAATGATAAGTCTCCCAAAGATCGGCAAAACGAACTTGTGTAATATCGCTTTTTGCCCCTGCACCCATGCTCGAAACAATTTTAATATGACGTTTCATTGCCTCAAAAATTAGAAAACATTTCGGACTAATGGTATCGATCGCATCAACAATAAAATCAAACTTGGTAGAATCCAACAGTTCCGGAATATTTTCATCTTTCAGATATACAGGCATTACTACCAACTCTATTTCCGGATTAATATCTTTATACCTTGTTGCAAGCACCTCCGCTTTCGACATGCCCAATGTAGAGTGCATGGCGGGCAACTGGCGATTCATATTAGTTGGCTGTACGGTATCAGCATCCACAATCGTTATCCGTCCCATTCCCGCACGACAAAGCATTTCAGCAGCATAAGCCCCTACACCACCCAAACCTACGACTAACACGTGCGACTCCCGGATGCGTTTCATTTTATCCTCTCCCAACAGGAGCTCTGTCCGTTGTTGCCAATTCTCTTCCATCAACTTTTCTTTAACCATTTATAAAACCATTTGCCTACCTTATCATAATGTTGTGATTCATTATATCCGCGCGGATCGGAGAACGAAACAATCTCCTGCGGTTCTCCAAACTGATCCGGATACAAGATAATCAAACTATTATTGGCAAAATATTTCCCAAGTTGTCCCGGCAGACGCTCAAAAGAAGGATCATAAGAAATGGAACCGCGACGAGCGCTAATCACAACCAGCAAATGATCATAATTCACCTGCCCTGTCAATAACAGCAGGTCATCCCATTCTTCCAATATCGAAAATTCAGTCGGTGTACTGCTATGTCTCTTTTTCACCAATTGCTGCAAACGCATTAAAGTATGTTCATTGGCGAAGAAATGTACCCGACATCCCAGCATACTTCCCATCCGGCAGAAATGTTCCACCCATTTCTGAAATCCGGTTTCATACTCCGCTTTCGGCGGTACTGCAATATTGATACGGCGAAGTGTATTCACCGGCATCAAGAACTTTGCAATCATCACTTCCCGATGCGTACCTTTCAACAGATTTTCCGCCAGATTTCCAAAGAAGGAATCGACTATATTAGCTTTCCGGTGCAGACCGATAACAACATCCGTAGCTTCATATTCTTTTATAGTATGTATAATTCCCGAAGCAATATTTAAATCATAGCGGCTCACCATCGTCACCGGCACGTCTGCTGCTGCAGCAATCATAGCCGCTTTCTCAAGATTACGTTTTCCTTGCAATTCTTTATTCTCGGAACTGTTATTGTCATTAATCACATTCAACGCTATCAATCCATTTTTTTGTTTGGCGTCTTTTATGACTAAAGCCAAGTTTATCAAGTCCTCAATCGTTTCAGGATTGGCAACTGGAATAAGAATCTGTTCCTGCAATTTCTTTTCGCCTTCTTCTTCCTGAACACTTTCGTTAATGGCAAAACGACGGGCGGCACGTTCGGTCACCAGAGAACTGATGATGCACGTAAAAAGTATCATAACAACCGTACCGTTCAGCACATCATCATTCAGCAAACGTTGCCCGTTCTCCATAATGATTTCATGTCCAATCAGCACTGCCGCCAAAGTAGCCGCTGCCTGTGCGTTACTTAATCCGAACATCATGCTCCGTTCGTTAGGTTGCATATGATAAATCTTCTGAGTAAGCCATGCAGCCAACCATTTACTAAAGGTAGCGACTATTGTCATAACTAAAGCTACTTTCAATGCTTCCCCACCCATAAAAAGGCTTCGGATATCGATAATCATTCCCACTCCAATCAGGAAATAAGGAATAAACAAGGCGTTTCCTACAAACTCTAGCCGGTTCATCAGTGGCGAGACATGTGGAATCAAGCGGTTCAGGACAAGACCGGCCAAGAAAGCTCCGAGAATCCCTTCCATTCCCACAAACTCCATCAGACCACCTCCCAGAAAGACCATTGCCAGCACAAACACAAACTGCATCACACTGTCATCATATTTTCGGAAAAACCAGCGACCGATACGTGGGAAGAAAAATATAATCAGGAAACCCAGGAAGGCAACTTTCACTACCAACAGGACCCAGAACATGCTGTCAATCGTACCTTTATACATTCCACCAATCACAGCAAGAATTATCAATGCAAGGGTAACGGTTACAGCAGTACCACCAATTGTTATATTGACACAGCGAAGTCGGGAAAGTCCGTATCTACTAATAATAGGATAAGCAATCAACGTATGGGAAGCATACATACTAGCCAATAAAACAGCCGTAGTAAAACCATAACCGAGAAAACTCATGCTACTCCATACACCAAGCGCCATCGGGATAACAAAAGTAAACAAACCGAAAACAATACCTTTCGTCCGGTTTTTCTTGAAATCCTCCATATCCATTTCCAATCCGGCAAGAAACATGATATAATAGAGTCCCACTTTTCCAAATAGTTCAAAACTACTATCACGATCCAGGATATGAAAACCATGTTCTCCAATCAGGACACCAGCCAAGATCATTCCGATAATATGAGGAATATGCAGACGTCCCAGAATCATTGGCGCAAAAAGGATGATTATTAATACAAGAAAAAACACCCAGGTCGGGTCAGTGATTGGTATAGTTAAATCAAAATCAAACAGATTCATACGTCCATGGTTTTAGGATTTCACTGCAAAGGAACAAAAAAGTTCGCACACCTCCAATTCGTACAGAAAGAGAATACATAATAATTCTTCGAATAAAATGCGGATTATATGGCAAAATGTTATAATTTTGCAGCCAATTCTTTACTATTCGGTAGAATAGGTAGATAATCAATTTATTCACATTTAACAAAAGAAAAAGATGAAAGTAGCTATTGTTGGCGTAAGCGGAGCCGTAGGACAGGAGTTCCTGCGCGTGCTCGATGAAAGAAACTTCCCGATGGACGAGTTAGTTTTGTTCGGTTCTAAACGTAGTGCCGGAACAACTTATACTTTCCGCGGTAAACAGATCGAGGTTAAACTCTTACAACACAACGATGACTTTAAAGGTGTAGACATTGCTTTCACTTCCGCTGGTGCAGGAACATCTAAAGAGTTCGAAAAGACCATCACCCAATATGGTGCTGTGATGATTGATAACTCTAGTGCTTTCCGTATGGACGCTGATGTACCTTTGGTAGTACCTGAAGTGAATGCCGCTGACGCATTGAAGCGTCCACGTAGCGTCATTGCCAACCCGAACTGTACAACTATCCAGATGGTAGTTGCACTGAAAGCCATCGAACAGCTTTCTCATATAAAAACGGTACATGTTTCTACTTACCAGGCTGCCAGCGGTGCAGGTGCTGCTGCCATGGACGAACTGTACGAACAATATCGTCAGGTATTGACTAACGAACCTGTTACTGTAGAAAAGTTTGCTTATCAGTTGGCATTCAACCTGATTCCTCAGATTGATGTGTTTACTGAAAACGGTTATACCAAAGAAGAGATGAAGATGTTCAACGAGACACGTAAGATTATGCATTCTGACATCAAAGTCAGTGCAACTTGCGTTCGCGTTCCTGCATTACGTGCTCACTCTGAAAGTATCTGGGTAGAAACTGAACGTCCAATCTCTGTAGAAGAAGCTCGCGAAGCATTCGCCAAAGGTGATGGTTTGGTTCTCCAAGATAATCCGGCTGAAAAAGAATATCCGATGCCTTTGTTTCTTGCCGGTAAAGATCCTGTTTATGTAGGACGTATCCGCAAAGACCTGACTAACGAAAACGGATTGACTTTCTGGATTGTAGGTGATCAGATTAAGAAAGGTGCTGCACTGAATGCGGTACAGATTGCTGAGTATCTGATTAAAGTAAAGAACGTATAATAGAAGAAATCTAAGACTTATATAAAAAGTCGGCTTACAGCGTAAAATATTTACAATGTAAGCCGACTATTATTTTTTCAAGCCTCCTCCCCTCCCTTCCCACCATAAGAAATTAGACTCATCTTTGACCTAAACTATTCAGTCGATTTGTCTTCCTAGACATTTTTTCACCTCAATAAATGAAATTCAAAGCCAAATATGTCAATGACGATCATAACAAATACTCATCGAATTTGAAATTAGCCAAATATTAATAGGAATTATCAACAAGAAAATCCCCGATGAAATGGAATATTTTTAACAAAAAAGATATTGGTCCGAAATGGTCAGCCGTTTTATTTGCTTCGATAACCCAAACTTCCTACCTTGCATTTCAGAAAAGCACAAGAGTCCTTGAACATTTAGATGATTCAATTTATGGATCATTCTATATAAGCAATAGGATACACTTTATTTTACAAAACACTTTGTTAATATGAAAAACTTAATACTATGAACAACATTCCGAAAATAATCCACCAGTTATGGTCAGGAGAAGAAAAGCCCTTACCTGAAGATCTTAAAATATTAAGTGAGACTTGGAAAGAATATCATCCTGACTGGAGTTATGAATTCTGGGACAATAATCGAATCAAATCTTTTATTAAACAGTATTATCCCAACTATTGGGATGTATATTATAGTTTTCAATATAATATACAGCGATGGGACGCTATACGTTATCTTATTCTAGATAAGATAGGGGGAATGTACGTTGATTTTGACACAGAATGTCTAGCTTCTCATAACGACTTACTTAAAGATAAAACCTGTTGTTTCTCAATGGAACCTAAAGAACATGGCAAACGGTTTGGGCGTGAACTCTTCTTTAATAATGCTATGATGGCATGTGTACCAGGACATCCTTTTATGAAGAAAATTGTAGATACTGTTTTTCAATATAAGAAACCAGATCCGAATGATTTGTCACGAAGAAATAGAGTATTAGAAATCTTTCATACCACTGGTCCTCTTCAAATAATAAAACTATATGAAGAATATACTGATAAAGACACTATCCACCTAATTCCTTCCAAATATGTGTCTCCTTACACTGCTAATGAAATTTCACTAATACGGCAGGGATATGAATCCGAGGAGCTAGAAAACAAATTGGAAGAAGCATATTCTATTCATTATTTCTTCAATGCTTGGGTATAATGATAAAAACATTTAGCGTTAAACTATTTTAAAATAGCCAATAACAGAAAAAGTGATGATTAAACCTTTTCCTCATTATCAGCAACTCGACTCTATGGACTGTGGTCCATCTTGTTTACGCATGATTGCCAAATACTATGGTCGTAGTTATTCCCTACAGAATTTGAGGGAAAGGAGCTTTATTACCCGGCAAGGAGTTTCCATGTTGGGTATTAGCGATGCTGCTGAAAGCATTGGTTTTAGAACGCAAGGAGTACGAATTAGCTTGGAACAACTTATCGAGGATGTACCTTTACCTTGTATCCTCCACTGGAACCAGAGTCATTTTGTGGTGCTGTATGCTATTAAAAAGAGAAAATCAGGAGATATTTTCAAAATTTCCGATCCTGGTAAAGGAAAATATGATATGAACACTACCGGATTCGAAAAATGCTGGATAAGCACTCGAAAAGAAGGAAAAGATTCCGGCACAGCTTTGGTATTATCTCCAACCCCCGATTTCTACGAGCAAATCGATGATCAGGAGCAACAGAAAAGGAATTTATCCTTTTATCTTCGTTATTTATTTCCTTACAGGTCACAGCTTTGCCAACTTGTAGTCGGAATGCTATTGGGAAGTGTTTTCTCACTTATTCTCCCTTTTCTTACACAAGCAATGGTTGATCAAGGTATCGGAAACCGTAATCTTAACTTTATCACTCTGATACTTATTGCCCAGTTGGTTTTATCAGTCACTCAGATGGGGGTCGGTTTCATCCAAAGCTGGATCAGTCTGCACATGAACACCCGAATAAGTATTACTCTAATCTCTGATTTTCTTGCCAAACTGATGAGGTTACCCATTCGTTTTTTCGACGCGAAGAATATAGGAGATATTCTGCAACGCATTGGAGATCACGGGCGTATTCAGTCATTCATGACAGGAACGACCTTAACCACTATATTCTCATTCTTCAACTTTTTTATTTTTGCCTTTATAATGGCCTATTATAACCTGACCATATTAGTTGTCTTTTTGGTAGGAAATGCGTTATATGTGACCTGGATTTTATCCTTTATGCGTTATCGCCGTAAATTAGATAATGCCCGATTCGCGCAAGCTTCCGCCAATCAAAGCAATATGGTACAACTTATCACCGGTATGCAGGAAATTAAACTGAATAATTGTGAGAAGCAACAACGCTGGAAATGGGAATCTATCCAAGTGAAGCTGTTTAAAATCAGTATCCAAGGAACTGCTTTGGGACAGATTCAGCAAGTCGGTTCTCTCTTTTTCAGCCGGACAACCTCATTACTCATTTCATTTTTGGCAGCTAAAGCTGTTGTAGACGGAGAAATCACATTGGGTATGATGATGTCTATCAGTTATATCATTGGTCAGCTATCCGGTCCGATCGGTCAGGTGATTGGTTTCAGCCAATCTCTACAAGATGCTAAAATCAGCTTGGAGCGACTGAACGAGATTAATAATAAGGAAGACGAGGTTGCTGTCGTGGAAAGCAAAATAAACACACTTCCGGAAGATAAAACACTCAAACTGGAAAATGTAAACTTCAGCTATGATGGTGCAGAAAGAGAATATGTACTGGAAAACCTGAACCTAACTATTCCCCAAAATAAAGTAACAGCGATTGTAGGAGCCAGTGGTAGTGGAAAAACAACTATCATAAAGTTATTATTAGGCTTTTACGAACCGGTAAAAGGTAAAATAAAAGTAGGCAACTACTCGCTTACAGACATCAATCCCCACTTGTGGAGGCAGAATACAGGTGCTGTGATGCAAGAAGGATTCCTTTTCTCCGATACCATTGCAAACAACATTGCACTGAGTGAAGAAACTGTTGACCAAAAGAAACTATTGTATGCCGTAGAAACAGCCAATATCAAAGAGTTTATTGAATCACTTCCTTTAAAATACAATAGTAAAATAGGTATGGAAGGAAACGGTGTCAGTCAAGGACAAAAACAGCGTCTATTGATTGCGCGGACTATTTATAAAAATCCGATGTTTATATTCTTTGACGAAGCGACCAATGCACTGGATGCCAATAATGAACGAATCATATTAGATAATTTAAAGGAATTCTATAAAGGACGAACGGTAGTGATTGTAGCACACAGGCTTAGTACTGTGCAGAATGCAGATAATATTATTGTACTGGATGAAGGTAAAGTAATCGAAGAAGGAACACATAAAGAACTGACTGAGAAGAAAGGAGCTTATTATACCTTAGTGAGAAACCAGTTAGAGTTGGGAGTATAATATGATGAAAGAGCAAGAAAAAAAAGAAGAAGATATAATAGAACTCAGAAGTGAAGAATTCCAAGAAGTTCTGAGTGGTATCCCCCCATGGATACTACGCTGGGGTATTACCACTGTTGCTATCATCGTCGTTATTTTATTAATCGGCAGTAGCATATTCAAATACCCGGATACCATCACATCTGCCATTACGCTCACCGGAAGCAAGCCTGCTGCAAATATCGTAGCAAAGTCATCAGGTAAGCTACAAGAGTTATTTGTACAGGACAATCAACTTGTACAGACAGGAGATTATCTTGCAGTCATAGAGAATCCGGCTAAAACAGCAGACATTCTTTATCTGAAGAAATTCTTGCATAAATATATGTCATACCCCGATTCAATCGTTTCATTGCCACTAAAAGATATGAATCTGGGACTCTGTCAAGCACTTTATTCATCCTATTATCTGGCATTATCCCAATATATTCAGTTCAGAAAACTAGGGTACTATCAGGACAAGATAGATATGATGAAAGATCGGATTAGCAGAAATGAAAAACGCTACCAAGATATGTTGTATCAGGAAGAACTGGTGAGCCAACAACTGGTAATCGCATATAAACAATATCAAAGAGATTCGACTTTACACATAAAGGGAGCAGTCTCGGGCAAAGCTTTGGAAACGACTTACAATCAATATATTGGAGGACAGCTTTCTATGGAGAATATGCATTCTACGCTTGAGAACCTGCATATTCAACTGGCTGAAATGAAAGAAAATTTGCTCGATACAGAATATCAGTACATCGATAAAGAAAGTACACTGACTACTCAACTGAAGTCGTTAACCATTCAGCTATTAACAGAAATACAAGCATGGGAAATAAGCTATGCATTGATTGCGCCCATACCCGGAAAAGTTACATTCACTAATTATTGGATTGAGAACCAAAATATCATTTCAGGTGATATCGCATTTAATGTGATTCCTTCATCTAACAATCATTTGATTGGAAAAGCCTTACTTCCTGCCGAACGTTCAGGGAAGGTAAAAGTTGGGCAAAAGGTGAATATAAGATTTAGCAATTACCCGGATAACGAATTCGGTCTAGTAAAAGGAAAGGTACGAAATATCTCTCTTATCGCGATCAAGGTGGAGACTAAAAATCATTATGTAGTTGAAATCGATCTGCCGGATGGGCTTACTACTACTTATGGTAAAGAACTGCCTTTTATTTCGGAAATGGAGGGTCAGGCAGATATCATCACTGATGATATGTCTTTGTTGGAACGTATTTTATTACCGATAAAAAAAATATTAACTGAGAACTTATGAATAATAAACAAGAAATGCTACAACGTATCGCCAGATATTTGATGCTACACAGTAGCTTTATGGACAAAATCGGGCTGTTTGAAGGAAAAATGGGAATTATCCTGTTTTTCATGAATTATTCCAAGTATACAGGTTGCAAAAGATATGAAAAGTTTGCAGGAGAGCTCATTGACGAGATTTATGCAGAAATACATATCGATTGCTCACCAAACTTCGGAAATGGCTTGGCAGGTATTGCCTGGGGAATGGAGTATTTAATAAGAAATAACTTTGTAAAAGCGGATCCGGATGAGGTTCTGAGAGAATTGGACTATCGAATTTTAGAAAGAGATGTCAGGAGAGTGAAAGACTTTTCAATAGAAAATGGACTGAAAGGAATTGCTATTTATGTAATTAGCCGCTGCGCAGGCAGAGAGTATTCTTCCATTTTCAAAGATTATATCATTGATTTAGTACACTCTTTACAAACCAATATACCCGATGACACAGAATGCTTACGCCTTATCGGTATCCTACAGGATATTATCAACAAAAAGGAAACATCCTGTGAAATGGATTTCCTTGATAATTTCATTGCTCAAATTCATGTAAACGATCCCCTTAATTTTATTGTAAATAGAAACTTAGGAATCAAAGAAGGACATGCAGGAATAGGACTTAAAATGATGCAGGAGGAAAGTGTATGACGAAAAAGAAGATTTATATATTCAACAATAATTCGCGTGCTGCTATATATGGAATTGGAACGTATATTGCACAATTGATTGATTGTCTAAAAAAGGAAGAGATTGAATTTGGGCTCATTTATATTCATGCAGCAGGAGAGGAAGTTACAGTTACAGAAAAAGAAGGATATCAATTAATATCTATTCCGAGTACGAACTCCTGTAATTCCCGCGGTCGTGAGTATTATACACGAAATATTGCTTATTTGCTGAAAGAATTCATTCCAGTAGAGAAAGGGGTAGAATATATTTTCCATCTGAATTTTATGAATAATCCGACACTGGTCAGCAACCTGAGAAAGATGTTCAAATGTAAAGTCATATTAGTTGCACATTATTCTAATTGGAGCTTTACTCTGTTGGGAGATAATCTTAAGCTTCAACAAATTCTGAAAAAAAGGCCTAAAAAACGCAATTATAGCGAACAGAATATCGTTAAAGACATAAAAGAAGATACCAAAATGATTACTAAATGTGACAAATTTGTTTGCATCGCCCGCCATTCTATGGAATCATTTACAAGTATCTGCCGGATAGATGCAAAGAAAATCGTATTAATAAACAACGCACTAAAAGATTGTTATATACCTGTAAACGAAGAGCAAAAACGAATCCTTAGGCATAAATATTACATTCAGGAAGGAGTTCCTCTCTTAATTTTTGCAGGACGTCTGGATGAGGTGAAAGGTATCGCTTACCTCATTCAGGCATTCAGGAAAGTATTAGAAACATATAAAAATGCCAGATTACTGATTGCAGGCGATGGAAACTTCAACCGATGGTTGAAAGAAGCAAAAGATATCTGGTCACAAATAACTTTTACCGGAAGGCTAGAGAAAGATGTATTATATGAACTTTATCATATAGCAGATATGGGGATTGTGAGTTCCCTCCATGAAGAGTTCGGATTTGTTGCTATTGAGATGATGATGAACCAGTTACCTATTATTGTATCAGATACAGGAGGCTTATCGGAGATTGTAGAAAATGACATTTCAGGATTGAAAATACCTGTAATGAACGATGGTAAACAACAAGTAATTGATGCTGAAGCATTATCAGCCAAAATGATACAACTGATTAAACAACCCGGCTATGCGGAAATTTTGGCAGAGAACGCTCGAAAAAGATTCCTGAAGAAATATGATCTGATGATTTTCCGAGAAAAAATGTTGAATCTTTATCGAGAAGTTTGACTTTCGCAGCCGACTATATGCCAATAATATGTAAAAAGTCATTTTCTTATGTCTTTACCAATAATATTCAGTTAACGCTTTCACAATTATCGTATTTTGTATGCACAATTGAATAAAATTAAATAGGCTCTTAACCCAGACTAAGTGTGTCACTTTAATGATTAACTTTAGTTACTCAAATTATTATAAAAGTAAAAATATTGGAAGCATATATAGAGGAAATTTATAATGTTAACTATTTAGAAACTGTCTTTGTTTGAAATAGGAATACAATAAATATAGATACTATAATAAATAAAAATATAGTAAGGGTGAATGCTGAAAGGCCTTAAGCGTGTAAGCTAATTAAAAAATTAAGTAATGAAAAAATTAAGTAAAATCCACTTAAGCCGCTTAGAAAAAATGAGCTTAAGTAAAAATGAGATGCTCCTCCTGCAAGGAGGTGTGTATTATGGTAACGGACAAGGTAGCTGTGGTTGCGGATGCTTGGGACCGTCTTCAACAGAAGACAATCTTGCAGCCAATTCTGTTTATCTTTTAGACACTCCAGGGGATTGGTATGGTAGTATAACTGGTGATCGTCCTGGTATGTGCTGGCTCATGCATTGGGACTATGATTTAGATAAATATGTATCTGAGGACACAGGAAGTAGAGGCTAGTAAATGAAAACTCACTAAGTAGTCTGATACTACTTAGTGAGCTATTATTAAACAAACTTTCAATATAGCGAAATGAAAACACACTATATAATTATATTGTTTACATGCTTATTTATATCATGTCATTCTAATAGTCGAAACGACTTAAGCCCTGAAATCCCTGTTATAGATATTGCTGAAGCATGGGATAATAATAACAAGAAAGTTATTAATGCAAGTGAATTATTTTCCAATGTTGAATATATTCCCCTTGAAACTAATAATAAATATCTGGTAGATAAAATTCCCAATTACCATATTACTGATAACTTTATTTTCATGGGAGGATTTCTTTTCAATAAAAAAGGAGATTTTGTTGTAAAATTGGGAAAGACAGGACAAGGACCGGGCGAATTTATATCAGTAAAAGACGAGCTTTTTAATGAGGATCGTAAGGAATTTTATGCGCTTGATAATTATACAAACTATATCCATGTGTATGATATAAATAACCATTATTTAAGATCTATTCCAGTGCCCACGTTTAGAAATAACTTCTTCTTAATTGATAAAGATCAATTGCTTATTACAAATAGGAGAGGCTTACTCAGTAGAACTCCAGAAAGCTGCGAGTATAGTTATATAATAATAGGAGTGGAAAAAGGGGATACTCTTTATAAACATACATCTATTAGTTTATCAGAATTAAAAGAAATAAAACATATCTCTGGAGTACCATTTGATGCGTTTTGGACTTATAATGATACAATGAGTTATTATGATGGTATCCGAGATACTATATACGCATTAAAAAAAGGACGCATTGATTATCCGCGTTATATTGTTGATTTTGGTAAGTATAAAGATTTTAAAGAGATCAAAAACACATTGCCTGCTGATTATAAAAGGGGAATGTACATGAAAATAATAACAATTCATGAATATAAGAAGTATCTAAAACTCAATATCACATATAACATGGAACATAAAACTATTGTATACAATAAAACGAATAAATCCACATTTGTTTTAGATAATATTCAAAAAGATATCGATGGTATTTGTGGGGAGGGATCATATATCTGGCCTGGTGATTTGGATAAGGAGCAAATAAATATGATTACTTCCAAAAGTGGAAAAAAAATAAGAGAAGAAGATAATCCGATTATAATTATAAAAAAAGAACGATAATGGAACCATTATTTTTTACAAATTACAATAATATTTATTATTATAATAATAATAGTAAAGTTCTAGTATATATACATCCAATTCTATACTCTATAATCAGAACTAAAAACTCAGGGAATCCAATCGATATTAAAACTTTGGCAAAAGAATTCCCATTAGTTTCAATTGAAAATATTGAATATTATCAAAGAAAATATGTATATATGAAGAAATATATATTCCAAGAGAACGAACCAATAGAGACAGAATTCAAGAGATATACACCAAATGACATAATACAGAATCTTGTTAATTCATCTCAACTTGTATTTGAAGTTACAACAAAATGCAATATGAAATGCGCTTACTGTGCATATGGTGAATGTTATGACAACTTAGAATATTCTCCTAATAATACACTCACTTTTGCCAAAGCTAAAAATATTATAGATTATTTATTTAACATATGGAATTCTAAAAACTATGTTTCATTTAACAAAAGACAAAATATTGGTTTTTATGGTGGAGAGGCACTTTTAAACATAAAATTAATAGAAGATATTATTTATTATGTGGATAGTAAAGCAGCAAAATCTAATATTATCTTCAAATATTCCATGACAACCAATGCCATATTATTAGATAAATATATGGATTTCTTAGTAAAACATGATTTCAATTTATTGATAAGTTTGGATGGAAATGAATTTAACAATGGGTATAGAGTATTAAAAAATAATTTATCTAGTTATAATATTGTACTTAATAACATCAATAAACTAAGAAAAAAGTATCCAGAATATTTCGAAAGAAATGTTTCATTTAATTCTGTTTTGCACAATAAGAATTCGGTTAATGAAATCTACTCTTTTTTTAAACAACAATTTAATAAAAAGCCTTCTATAGGAGAACTAACATCTTCAGAAATAGATAAAAGTAAAATGGATAAATTTAATCGAATGTATAAAAACATGTCTAAAGAAATAAATATAAGCAACAATGAAGTTTATTTTGAGAATTCTCCTATTATCCGTAACATATTTTCATTTCTTTATTACTATTCTGGCGTTATTTACAAAGATTATTACTTTTTTTTGTTGAAACATCTACAAAAGAAAATACTTATGCAAACAGGAACTTGCCCTCCTTTCACAAAAAAATATATATATCATGTGATGGAAAAATTCTTCCTTGTGAAAAAGTATCTCATAAATATGCATTAGGAGAAGTCACTGATAAATGTGTCAATATCAATCCAGAACTAATTGCAGAAAAGTATAACCAAATATTTGAGATTCTTAATCACCAATGTAATCGATGCCATGGGAAAATGTTTTGTGGAAAATGTTTTTTCTTTATCGATCAAATTGATAGTAACCATCCTAAATGTAATGCTTATATGGATCTAAAAGATTTCTACTATACCTTTGGTAAATTACTCGGTATATTAGAGCATACTCCATCTATCTATAATAATATTTTAAAAATAAAACTCTCATGACTACAAATAATATATTTTACCTAGAATCATTTGTGTTTATTTTTCATGACAACACTAATGTACTACTATATAATTCTATTACATACGATTCTGTCGAATTTCCAACCACCCAACCACTATTAAAGTTTATTCTGAAATTAGATGATCCATCTAATATGAGACGTATAAAACTTTCTAAAGAAATCATGGAAGACCAAAGTGTATATTACTTCATTGAAAAAGTGAGAGAACTGTTTTGGGGGATTTAATAGACAAAGAATTATTAACAGAAATGCCAGTTATAATTCCACCTATATGCAATTTTCAAAAAGATAAAGAAGTAGATGCTCATAACGCTTTTTCTTATTTAAATGAGGTGAAGATAGTTACTGACATATCTCCATCTTCAAATGTTTATTTATACAAGAAGATTTTTAATCAGACACAACTTTTGGTTAGCGATGAGCTTATATCTGAACTTTCAATAGAAATCCTAAATAAAATATTGTCAATACTACCATCGAAATGCCACCTAACTTTTTTAGGCACTGATATCATGTCATATTTTTCATTACATAATGTATTTTCTTTAATACCCAATCTACCAAGGGCCACAATTTGTGTTGATTATCTAAAATTTGCATGGAATACAAATTTTCAAATTTTCGATTTTAAGATTGTCATAACATTTCCAATCCAAAAAGAAATACTAAAAAATATTATCAAAAGTTCTAACAAACTATCATCAACATTTACATACATCTTTTTAGTTTTTAACGAGGATGACTATGAAATTGCAAATGCAATAATCAATGAACTTCACATTTTCAGTTATGAATTAATTCCTATTTATAACAATAATATTCAGTTTTTTGAAAAGTTTGTATTTAATACTCCAGAAAGTTTATTGGAAAGTTGTATATCGAAAGACGATATTTTCCAACATCAAATATTTAATTCTTATGATTTTGGAAAAATCATCATTTTCCCTAATGGAGACATAAAAGGGAATCCATATCTTCCAACTTGGGGAAATATAATGAATGCGGATCTAAGGGAGTTAGCTAGTAAGGAAATAAAATATGGTAAGTCATGGTTACGACTTAGAGAACAGGGCGCTTGTAACACTTGCAGATATAAATGGATTTGTCCTTCTCCATCATGTTATGAATTTGAAATAGGAAAACAGAATCTTTGCCATATAAAGCAATAAAAGAAATATTATTGATTTAATCCTTGTAATCTTATGCTGCAAGATAATCTATATTTATGAAATGAATTATAAATAACTGTCTCAGGATATTTGACATGCACTCCAAAAGTTAAACATAAACTTTTGGAATGCATTAAAAAAATACACATTAGAATCAAGGTTCAATATGGTGAACCAAACAAAATCAGGCAAACCTTAGTTACTCTCACTTGAATATGGATTACATGAGAATAAGATTCTCGATTGAGTTCATCTATTTGATTTATACAGGAATAGTCTTAAAAAACTGAGTTCGATATAATTTTGGAATGGAATAAATGTAAGCATTCCACAAATAAGTATAGAATTCCTTGCCGAATTAAATATAGAATATTATGGAAAAGAAAGAAATCTCATTTACCGTTATCATGCCTACATACAATCAATGTATGTATATTCGTAGAGCCATCAACAGCCTGTTTGCTCAAACATACGCAAATTGGGAATTGATTATTGTGAATGATGGCTGTACTGATCTTACTGAAGATTTTATTCAAGATTATCTACAAGATGAACGAGTGTCCTATATAAAATATACCCCCAATCAAGGATTGGGGTATGCTTTGAATCAGGCATTAGATAAAGCTAAAAACAACTACATAGCCTATTTACCTTCTGACGATTATTATTATGAAGAACATTTGCAAATAATAAAAGAACGCTTCAAACAATCAGAAGATCAGATATTGCTCTATACAAATGCTTCGTCACAAATTATAGATTCGTATCAGTATAATAAAAATCATACAATAGCGGGATTGTTCGCCGGATTAGGATTACAATTGGTACAAGTTGCCCATAAAAAAACGGTAGACAGATGGATAGAACGAAGCCAATGGGTAACGAAAGATTTGTTTCAGATGTTCTGGCATAAACTAACCGGATATGGAAGTTTTTTACATATAGACCAAGAAACCTGTTCGTGGACAATCCATCTTACCCAGCGACATAAACAAATAGATGATAAACACAACGGCGGCTTGAATATTTATCGCAGTTATTATCAAGTGAAAGAACCTCTAAAAATGCGGGTATCTGCCATTAACTTTGTGAATGAAGAAGAAATATACCAATCGTTCAGAGCTATCTATCCCGTGAAAGAAGATGCTCTAAAAATATTGATTGTGGGTGAATTAGCATATAATCCTGAACGTATTTATGCATTAGAACAAGCTGGGCATAAATTATATGGATTATGGATTCCTAAACCAAATGCAAATTTCTTCACAGTAGGTCCTTTACCTTTCGGACATATAACCGATATATCACGAGAGTACTGGGAAGAAGAAATCAGACAAATTAAGCCCGATATTATTTATGGTTTGTTGAATTATCAAGCCATAGAATGGACTTATCTTGTAGCCCAAAAATTCCCTGAAATCCCATTAGTATGGCATTTTAAAGAAGGCCCAATGGTTGCCCAACGTTACGGTACATGGGACAAACTACTTTCTCTATATCATTTGGCAGATGGAAATATTTATCTTAATCCAGAAATAAAAGAATGGTACGAACAGTTTGTGTCTCCCAGAGGTTTATCATTTGTAATGGACGGTGATTTACCCAAAGCCGATTATTTTACAGATGATTTTTCGCCCCGATTATCTGAAACTGACGGAGAAATTCATACTGTAGCTCCAGGACGATTAGTGGGGGTTGGATTTAAAGATCTAGCTATATTGGCAAGTCGTAAAGTACATGTACATCTATATGTAGAGAATTACCTGGAACATAAAAAAGGTTTCATAGAAGGAGCATTCAACGCTACCCCCGATCATTTCCATCTACATACGCGCTGCTCACCCAAAGAATGGGTAAAAGAATTTTCCCAGTATGATGCCGGGTGGTTACATTGTTTTGACAGCACAAATCATGGCTCATTACGAAAAGCTTCATGGGACGATTTAAACATGCCAGCACGTATGAATACATTAGCAGCAACAGGACTTCCTATGATACAAAAGGATAACTCCAAGCACATTGTGGCAATGCAGTCACATGTAAAAAAACGAGACATAGGAATCTTTTTCAAATCATATGAAGATTTAGCGGATCAGTTATATGATAATGAGCGTTTAAAACAATTACAGCAAAATGTGTTGATGAGTCGTATGGATTTTGCATTCGATACATATGTCGTACCATTGATACAATTTTTCAGAGAAGTCATCCACTATAAGAAACAATCAATAAAAAAATGATGAAAACAGATCTACTATGCCAAGTTGCTAATACATTATATTTAAATCATTACCAAGTAGAATCCATTGGATTACAGGATGGGCGAATGGGAATTACATGGTTTATGTATCAGTACGCCCGTAAAAGCGGATGGAAACAATATGAAGAATTAGGTGATTATCTGCTTGAACAAATCTTAAACAATACCCACACTAAAATTAGTCCAGATTTTTCAAATGGAATTGCAGGAGTCTGTTGGTGTATCCGCCATCTGATAGATAATTCATTCATAGAAGCCGATGATGATGTGTTTGAAAATTACAATACAATCATTTATAACCGCACTTTAAATGATTGCATACAAGAATTAGACACAACACACAATCCTGTTTATACTAATGGACTTTATGCATTATATACTCATACAAAGGAGGAAGAAGAGTTTACCCAAATATCCTATCTGGAAAAAATATTAAAACTAACAGAGAAACGAACATTACCTATTGGATTCCTTAATTCCATTTTATATGTGTATTTGGCTTCTACTTTCAACGAACAGAAAAACAGCCAATCAGAATTTGAGCAGTTATTCTATCTACATACAACAAAAGCCTTACAAGCTAATTTCTATACGAAATCTGATAGAAGTATCTTAAAACTATTAGTTGAAAAAGCCAACTTTCAACAATCCATGAACTGGAATAATTTATTGCCCAATGAGATAATAACTCCAATCGTGGCAAACTGGCAAATCTTGATATATGCTCCTATTTTAAATAGTAACAAACTATCTTGTAACGAACAGGCTGTAGAACAATACATAAAAGAGAAACTAATAAATTTAACACCGGATGATCTATCTTTAAATGGTTTAACCGGATGGGCTCTTCAGCAAATTGTATGAAACATTACAAGGCGGTCTAGACTTTATTCAATAACATCTCGATAGATACCCATTTTACAACTTCCTCTGCCGAATCAATAACTTATTCATTGGTTCGGCAGAGTTTATTTGTATTTATATAATTGATCTGTTAATCTATTACAAACTTCAATCAACTGTAAGCATTCAGCAAACCGCGTATTATAGGCCAATATAGTTCTTCATACCTTTGCGCGCAAATTATAAAACGTGAAAGATATGAAGAACTTAACTTTAGATGAATTCAAAAAGATTCATGAGGATTGGAAATCTACTGGCCTTTCCATTCGCGACTATTGTGGTAATACAGGTTTTGAAGAAAGTAAATTCTACTATTGGCGTAAAAAGCTTACAGAGTCATTGTTACCGCAAAGCAAGGGATTTGTACCAGTACAGATGAACCGTCAAAATGGAAAAATCACTATGGGCACCACCATCATTCCAGAAGTGAAGATGGAGAACAATGTCGCTTGTGAAATAGTATACCAAAATGGTGTGACCCTTCGAGTGAATAGCGACATGCCGCTTGAGATGCTCCGCTCCTTAATCCTTTTATGCCAGTAGTCTATGTTTAATCTAAATGACTCAAACCGATTCTTCCTATACCCATATCCCACGGATATGCGCAAAAGCTTCTATTCACTAAGTGGTATCGTAACCAATCACATGGGTATGGACGTTCAGGATGGAGATGCTTACATCTTCATCAATAAATCATTGACCGGTTTAAAGATACTTCATACTGAATATGGGGGCTTGGTTATCTATAATATGAAGCTCGAGAGAGGAGCCTTTAAACTTCCCGAAATAGACTCGGATGATACGGCTACCTCAAGAAATATAAAGTGGTCTGACTTGATGATGATTGTGCAAGGAATATCAACTTCAGATGTTAAGCGATGCAGTCGTTGGAACCCTAAGAAATAGTAGTGTTTATTGTGACTTTTTGGCATCACAAAGCATGGAAAAACGCCTGATTTTCGTATCTTTACACCATAAATAAAGAACTAAAAGATGTCAGAAAGCCCGAATCAACAAACCCTCATTGACCAGCTGCTTCGCGACCGCGACGCGGAATATCGTCGTGCTGCTAAAGCAGAACAACAGCTGAAGGAATTGAGCGATGCAAAGAAAATGAAGGCTACGTACGAGGCTAAGCTGGCAGAAAAAGAGGAAGCTCTCCAGAAACGAGATAAAACGATTGAAGATAAAGACAATCTTATCGCCCAACTGGAACAGAAACTTCTCTATCTGGAACGGAAGATGTGGGGAGCCATGTCGGAAAAACGACGAATCCCCGATGATCCGAATCAACTCAAACTTGACTTTGAACAACTTGAGATGACGCCTGAAGAGGAGGAAACCGCTCGAAAGGCCATTGAAGAAATTACCGACTACAAAAAAGTAACAGTCAAAGAGCACGAAAAGCGAGTCCCTGTTCGGCAGAAGTTACCTGAAAGCCTTCCTCGTGTAGAAGAACATATCTATCCTGATGGGTACAAAGGGCATGAGGATGAATGGGTACTGTTTGATGATACTGAGACATCTGAACACTTGGAGTTTAATCCTGCTGAATTATATGTTCGAGTGACTATCCGCCACAAAGGTATGCGCAAAGACACGAAGGAGATACTAACCGCTCCTGTACAGAATGAACCCATTGCCAAAAGTTACGCAAGCGCATCGCTACTTACAGACCTAATGGTTGGAAAGTATGTAGATCATCTTCCTTTCTACAGGCAAGTCCAAATGTATAAGCGATTAGGGGTTAGCATACCTCCATCAACCATCGAATCCTGGTTCCATGATGTAGCAGATTTAATGCGGCCTGCTTATTATCGATTAAGAGCACTCGTTTTAGCCACAGATTACGTTCAATCTGATGAAACCACGGTTCCGATTATTAATAATGAGAAGCATCAAACGGTAAAAGGATACTTATGGTTGGTTCGGAGTGTAGTAAACAATTTGATTTTCTTTTCCTATAACGAAGGATCAAGAGGCCAAAAAGTGGTTATCCAACTCTTTAAAGATTATCAAGGAGCCATACAAACAGATGGTTACGCTGGATATAACATCTTGGAAAAGTTTAAAGGTATCACCACCCTGTGCTGTTGGGCGCATGCCAGACGCTATTTTGACAGAGCGTTAACCCATGATAAGGCTAGAGCGGAACATGCGTTAGCCCAAATCGGCATGCTCTATGATGTAGAACGAATGGCTGACGATCAAAATATGGATACCATCCAACGCATGGAGTTACGCAAACGACTCGCTTATCCCATTATACGTGCTTTTGAAAAATGGTGTATATGTGAACAGAACAATGTGCTTCCCAAGAGCCCTATAGGAAAAGCCATCGGCTACTTCTTGAATTACTCACGTCAGCTGGTGCGTTATACCATGGATGGTCGATATCTGCCCGATAATAATCTCATCGAAAATAGTGTACGCCCGGTAGCTTTGGGCCGCAAGAACTATCTCTTCTGCGGCAATCATGAAGCAGCTGAAGATGCTGCTGTGATTTACTCTCTGATGGGATGCTGCAAAGCGGTAGGCGTAGACTTCAATGAGTGGATGAACTACTTACTTAACCACGTTCATGAGTATGATAATGATTACTCAAAGGACTTGGCTGAGTTGCTTCCTCACTCGCTCAAAGAGCGTGCAATCATTTAAGAATCTCCTAAAAAGTAAGAGATGTCTCTTAAAAACTGGAACTTTTTCAGAGAAAAGTCGGAATTCTTAAGAGATATCTCAATATCTTTAAAGACCTCGTGAGACGGGGGTTACCAAATGCTTACAATCAACTTATAACAGATATATTAAATTTAATACTATATTTAACGGAAAAGGAATCTAAGACTTAAAACACATAAATAAAAGCTATGAACAACACTCCTATAATAATTAAGATAGGATCTGGTTAGATGATATATATAATTATGAACTCCTCTCCAGCAATGCCATGATGACAAGTGAGCTAGAGATTATTATTGTTACCATTTTTCCGAATCTAATTATTAAAACGCCATGTGAAACATCTGATCATTATAGTATTATCCATATTAGCATTAACAGGTTGTTCTACTAAATCTACGACAGGTAGTTCTAGTAATCCTACAAATGATTCAATAAAAAACATCAGAACAGACCCAGTAGTCATTGATATAACAAAAACTCCTGAAAAGATACTAGTTCTGGAAAAAATCGCAAATATAGAATATATCCCGTTAGAAACAAATGATAGTACATTAGTTAATCGTCCTCGTCCAGATGTTGTTTCAGACCGTTATATTATATATCATAATAGCAATGGTCAGATTTTTGTGTTCAACCGGAAAGGAAAAAGTCTATATTCTTTCAACTACAGAGGAGGAGGGCCGGAAGAATATATTAGCATATATGGTAACATCATTCTAGACGAAGAAAAAGAAGAATTATTTGTTAATGATATTCATAAAGCCAAAATCTTCGTTTATTCAATTGATGGGAAATTTAATCGCAGCTTAGCCTTACCTAGAAAATTTTTTCCTGAATGTTTAATGAATTATGATAAAGATTACCTGTTTTGCCATAACGTTTATTTTCTGGATCACACAGAGGAGTCTGGGGAAAAAATGAATCAGGAAGATTACAGTAAGAGAGATAACCCTTACTTTTTTATTTCGAAACAAACAGGAGAAATAACTCCTTTGAATTATTACATACCTAACAGAATGGGCAGCCAATCCAACGAAATGAAGAATGGACAAAGAATAGCAATTCTAGATATAGGTCTATTTCCTTTATCCCAAAACACTCCGAATATTATGATTACAGAATTTGCAGACGACACCCTTTATTCTTTGAAAGATAGAAAGTTAATACCTATAATGATAAAGAATCCATCAACACATAAAATGGATCCCCCAATGTTGGTAGGAGTTGATTTTTTTACCGATAGATATATCTCCTTATTAGCATGTAAGAAGGAATTCCAAGAGCGCATATCGTCTATTAATATAATTTACGACAAACAGTCTGACGAGTTTTATCGACTTGCTACGCGTCTTCCTATTTCCTTCCCGATGAAAGGCGGCAAAATAGCTTTACCCCATAATACAGGACTTTGTCGTATAACTCCTGAAAGATTACTTAAAGATTATAACGACGGTAAATTGGAAGGAGAATTGAAAGAGATTGCTTCGAAACTTAAAGAAGATGACAATCCGGTATTAATGTTGATCAAATTTAAAGAATAAAGCAATATATGACTAAACACTTATTTCAGGAATTGCAAAACTTGCATTTTATATAAGAAGAGTATATGAAAAAGTATCATTTGATTTATACTTACGACTAAAGATACGGTCAATTCATTAAAAAGAAACAGTCAATTATAACAAATGATGCAGTCAGCTATGAAGGAAAGTAATTTTACATACTTAGAATTCATTAAAAATGCCCGTTAAATACTTTAAAGAACATAGAACTTAGTTGTCGAACACCTTTTTTGATATATCTTTATTACCAATTTATAAAAATCAGAAAGACGACAAATAAAATCTGTAATAATACAAAGTTTCTCAAATTAAATCAGACATATGAAAACAGTAATTCTTTCAATTATACTATCATTTTGTTGCATGTTCACACATGCTCAGCAACGGGTAATAAAAGTAACACTCAATAATATACCACCGTATGATGTTTTAAAATCCTTAATTCCGCAACACTATTATAAATTAAACTTTTTAAGTACCTGAGCAACAAAAAGTTGCTCAGGATTTTGCCATGTCAGAATTTTCACTTATCTTAGTGTTGCAAAAAAAACAAGAGAATCCGACGATAGACATGGCGAAGATACAAATTAAATCTGAGAGACTCACTCCTTTTGGGGGATTATTTTCAATCATGGAGCAATTTGACTCCACATTATCATCTGTAATCGACTCAACCCTCGGTCTAAGGTGTAGATCGTTCGGTTATCAGTACAGCGAAATCATCCGTTCTCTCATGAGTATCTACTTCTGTAGCGGTTCATGTATTGAGGATGTCACTACTCATTTGATGAACCACCTCTCGCTTCATCCGACACTTCGCACTTGTAGCTCTGATACTATCCTCAGGGCGATAAAGGAGTTGACGCAAGAAAACATTTCATACACATCAGATATGGGCAAGACCTACGATTTCAATACGGCTGACACTCTCAATACTTTATTGCTCAATTGTATATTTGCATCTGGCCAACTGAAAGAGGGTGAGATGTATGATGTTGATTTCGACCATCAGTTCATAGAGACAGAGAAGTATGATGCAAAGCCTACATACAAGAAGTTCCTTGGTTATCGCCCTGGCGTGGCGGTTATTGGCGATTTGATAGTCGGTATAGAGAATAGCGATGGTAACACAAATGTTCGTTTCCATCAGAAGGACACGCTGAAGAGGTTCTTTGCGAGATTTGAACAGAATGGGCTCACTATCAATCGCTTCAGAGCTGATTGTGGATCATGTTCCGAGGAAATCGTGGAGGAAATAGAAAAACACTGCAAGTCCTTCTATATCCGTGCTAACCGCTGCAGTTCGATCTACAATGACACCTTTGCTCTCAAAGGCTGGAAAACTGAGGAAATCAATGGCATTGAGTTTGAATTGAACTCTATCCTTGTTGAGAAGTGGAAAGGTAAGGCATATCGACTTGTGATTCAAAGACAGAAACGGATGGATGGTGTGCAGGATTTTTGGGAAGGAGAATACACATACCGTTGTATCCTGACTAACGACTATGATTCTTCCGTAAGAGAAATTGTCGAGTTCTATAACCTTCGTGGAGGAAAGGAACGTATCTTCGATGATATGAACAATGGTTTCGGGTGGGACAGATTGCCCAAATCCTTCATGGCAGAGAACACAGTGTTCCTTCTTCTTACAGCACTTATCCGTAACTTTTACAAGGCCATTATTCAAAGACTTGACGTAAAGAAGTTCGGGCTCAATGCAACAAGTCGCATAAAAGCGTTTGTCTTCAGGTTTATCTCTGTACCAGCCAAGTGGATCAGGACATCAAGGCGGTATGTGCTGAACATCTATACCTGTAATAATGCTTACGCAGATGTTTTCCAGACTGATTTTGGATAATGCCTACAACTTATGGGAATGATATTGTGTATTGCCTCAAGTCACATTGTGGGGTAAGGGGATATTGTAGGCAGAAGTGGGTGCTTCAAGTTCAAATTATCTGCAAATTCAGTAATGAGAGGACGTGTAAACGCAATAAGGACGTTCAAGGGCTTAGTTGCGGATTTGAGGAAAATGTAGAACAACATCTAATTTGACAGAAAACACAGAATACTTAGGCGATTACCAAGCTAATACAAATAGTTGGTTGTATCAGATCCCGGATTCTATTCTTGATCAAGCCCAATACTTTCAATTCTTTGGTAAACGTAATGACTCACCAAAAATTAAGTTCATGCATCCATGCTTCAGAGTTATTGCAGATAAAGACTCAACACTCTTTTTCACAGCACTTTCTTATCTGGACAATGCTGATACTTTATTCATACATGCTAAGTTTGTGTATCAAGACACAATCAGAAACAGTACTTTTTATGGTATAAACAATGTTATCATAAGTCCTAGATTTGATCTTATAAATCCTTCTTCTGAGCTACGAAGAACTCTCACTAACAAGAACGACCTATACGTAAAATACAAAGACTTGACAACAGATCAACTCTATGATAAGTTTTACCATATGATTTCACAAGCTCCTGATTCGCATAGCAATACTCTGCTACTCTATGATAAAAAGGAATCATTCTCTACCGAACAATTAATTTCACTCAGAAACTTGTTTTCAAAGCAGCAAAAACAAAGCCATTATGGACAAAAGCTCAATGAATATATTAAAATACTCACTGATAAATTCTCTGACACGAAGCTAATAAACCGCCTGACGGAGCAGAAAGAAACAATTATCAGTAACGAAAACAAATATACCCTACTCATCTTTTCCGCTTCATGGTGTGGTCCATGTCACAAATTAATTCCTCTTTTAAAAGAACTCCATGAAAAAAAGAAAGATGTAATTGATTTCGTGTATATTACTTTAGATGACCCTAAGCAGTTACCAGCTTGGAATAAACTCATGAAAGAAGAAGAAATTCCTTGGCGATCATTGAGTGTAAACGGAAAGATCAACGAAATAAGAGACCAATATAAGGTTCCCTCTATCCCATTTTGTTACTTGATTTATCCTCAGAAAATGAAAGCTGAAATTGTTGAAGTATGAAAGGCTGAGGACAAATTAAAAATAGAAAGTTTACAACTGCCATAAAGTTTTATTCTACATAAAAATTGAAGATTATGAAAAAGATGGCATATCAGATAAAACAAAAATAAAATGCATATCTTCAAAAGATATTATTTTTACTATGGTTCAAAAAACTTATCCACTTATTACTACTTTTCCATCAAATATTCTATGATTTATACATGGGTAGTTCTATTGGAGGAGAAATTGGTATTGTACCGGATATTGAAGTCAAAAGCAGCATTCAGGGGATTCGTGAAGGACGTGACAAGGTATTAGAAGCTGCTATAGATTATATTAACAAAAAAGTCGCGACATCAGGTACTTCTAAATAAAACAATTATAGCATATAATTTATTAGTTATTTAGGAACAACAGCAGTTGTTTATTTAACGCATCAATAGTTGAAAATCAATTATTATTGTTCGCTCATCGCTAATTATAGGTATCATTCCACCTAAAAACCACTATTTATTGTGATTGCCAGAAAGCAATTCTATAGTGAACTTTGCACAAAATTTAACGATGAGATCTTTCCGACTAAAAATAATGCTGTTAGGGCTCTTTTGTTTTACTATATTCAAAGTTGCCGCTGAGCCGGATGTATTTGTGATTTCGGGTCGTATATCCGAAGAGAAGACTCATTATCTATTGCCTGGCGCATCCATTACAGTTAAGAGCTCTTATCTATGGGCTGTGTCCAACCAAAAAGGAGAATTCACAATACAGGGAGTTCAGAAAGGGAAATATGAACTGGAAGTTTCTTTTCTAGGCTATGTAACTGCCATCGTTCCCGTTAATGTCCATGAAGACATCAAAGATTTAGATATACAACTCAAAGAGAATACTCTGGCACTAGACGATGTGGTTATTACTGCACAAGCGCCTAAAAACGAATTAAATACAACTCTCATCATTGGGAGTAACGCTTTAGAACATCTTCAAGTCTCTAATGTTAGTGACATATCCTCTCTCCTTCCCGGTGGAAAGACAAAAGTGCCCGACTTAACTACCAACAATGTATTTTCATTGAGAGACGGTGGATCAACCGCAGGAAATGCAGCTTTCGGCACAGCAGTAGCGGTAGACGGAATACGCATGGGAAACAATGCTTCTTTCGGCAATATGAACGGAATAGACACGCGTAGCATTGCTGTTGCAAACATTGAATCAGTAGAAGTCATGACGGGAGTACCCTCGGCGGAGTATGGTGATTTGAACAGTGGCATGGTCAATATCCGTACCAAGAAAGGTAAAACACCCTGGGAAATTCTACTAGCCATTAATCCTCGTACTGAACAACTTTCATTCTCCAAAGGGATCGATTTAGAAAATGATAAAGGCATTGTCAATTTCAGTGGGGAGTGGACCAAAGCAACTCAAAAGTTGTCTTCACCCTACAGCTCTTATACACGAAGAGGTTTCTCCGTAGGCTATAACAATACTTTCCAAGAAGCTTTCCGTTTCAACATTGGATTTACCGGTAATATCGGAGGTATGAATACCAAAGATGATCCGGATGCATACACCGGTGAATACACTAAAGTAAGAGACAATGTATTCCGCGTAAACACATCATTGAATTGGTTACTTAACAAATCATGGATTACAAACGTTAAGTTTGATGCATCAGTATATTACAACGACAATTACTCGCATGCACATACTCCCTACTCTTATGCTTCTGAGCAACCAGCCGTACATACCGAAGCAGAAGGCTATTTCCTTGCCGGCAAACTACCTTATTCTTTTTTTGCCGATCAGATTATCAATTCTAAAGAGTTGGATTATGCGGCTTCTTTCAAATATGAATGGAACCGTCGTTTCAAACAAATTAATAATAGCCTGGCAGCAGGAATTCAATGGAAAGCAACAGGCAATGTGGGAAAAGGAGAGTATTATAAAGATCCTTCGTTAGCTCCCAACGGATATCGTCCCCGTTCCTATACATCTTATCCATATATGCACAATGTGGCATTCTATGTGGAAGAAAGTCTGTCAGTCCCCATTGGAAATACGACGTTAAGACTTATGGCAGGTCTACGCTGGGAAAATCTATTTATTAGCGGAACTGAATATAAAAGTCTGAATACCTTATCGCCACGTTTCAATGCCAAATGGGAGTTGAACCGGAACATTGCTATCCGGGGAGGATGGGGAGTCGCAGAAAAGTTACCTTCTTACTATACTCTCTACCCTCGACAGGAGTATCGTGATATACAGACTTTCGGAGTTTCTTATAATAGTAACGAGACATCCTATGTTTATTATAGTCAGCCTTATATATTATTACACAATAGTAATCTCCGTTGGCAACGAAACCAGAATGCGGAACTGGGAATTGACATGGATATCGCAAAAACAAAAGTTTCACTGGTTGGATACTTCAACCGTACCAAGAATCCTTATAAATATAGCAATGCCTATACACCATTTTCTTATGATGTCCTCCAACTACCAGATGGATTCAATATGCCTACTAATCCATTGATTAATGTGGATAGTCAAACCGGAATGGTGTATATCCGCGGAAATGAATCGGAAGCCTGGACCCCGATGGATGTAAAAGTTACAAACCGCACATTCATTAACTCTATTTCTCCGGATAACGGACCTGATATTACCCGACGTGGAACGGAAATGATTGTTGATTTCCCCGAAATAACTCCTCTCCGTACACAGATTCGCTTGGACGCAGCTTATACTTATACAAAGTATATAGATAACTCTCTTTCTTACTATTATCAAACAGGATGGTCGCATACCGGTATCCCCAACCGCTCTTACCAATATGTAGGTATCTATGCTAGTGGAGATAATTCATCATCCACAGCCAACGGAAAACGTACCCATTCATTGGATGCCAATATCACAGCAACCACTCATATACCAAAAGCCAGACTGATTTTTTCATTCAGATTGGAAGCTTCGCTACTGAAACGGTCGCAAAACCTGTCCGAATACAACGGTAAAGAGTATGCTTTTAATGTCAGTGAAAGTAGTAATGCCACAACAGGAGGCAGTATTTATGATGGAAATTCATATACGGCAATTTATCCGGTAGCTTATCTCGACCTTAATAATGAAGTACACCCCTTCACCGAAAAAGAAGCAAAGAATGCTGCTTTCGCAAACCTGATACGAAAATCGGGAAATGCGTACACATTTGCCGCAGATGGATATGATCCTTATTTTTCAGCCAATATAAATATTACCAAAGAAATTGGTGATCATGTATCGTTGTCACTTAACGCTATCAACTTTACAAATTCGCGGAAATATGTTACTTCTTACGCCACAGGAGTAAGTGCTATCTTCACCCCTAATTTCTATTATGGCTTAACCTGTCGCATAAAACTCTAGAACAATGAAGCATTTATCATACATATTTATAACGATTCTCACTATAAGTGGTTGTATGGACATCAACAAGGACAATCCTTATGATGATCAATTGCACACACTCCGGATAACGGCAATTTATCCTGAAGATTACAGTAGTTATCTCCGGGAAGGAGCTACTGTAAAAATAGAAGATATCAATCGAGGAAATACTTATAAAGCAACAACAGACAAGAATGGAATTGTTTCTTTTGATCTGACCAACGGACTATACCGGGTACAAGTCAGTGATAGAGCAGACCGCGATATTTTCAATGGATTGGCAGACAATGTAAAACTTGTAAATGGAGATATCACGCTCAACATTCCTCTGACTCACTCCAGATCCGGTGCTATTGTTATCAAAGAGATTTATTGCGGAGGATGTACCAAGCTTCCGATTGAAGGTAATTATCAGTCCGATAAGTACATTATCCTACACAATAATACATCTGAAACACAATATCTGGACCAGCTGTGTTTTGGTACACTGGACCCTTACAATTCACAGGCAACCAATGTCTGGGTGTCACAAGACCCTACCACAGGAGTTACAATTTTCCCCGAATTCGTACCTATTGCCCAAAGTATCTGGCAATTCGGCGGTGATGGACAATCTTTTCCTATGGCTCCGGGAGAAGATGCAGTGGTCGTGATAGGCGGAGCCATTAACCATGCTGCCCAATATCCCTTATCGGTGAATCTGAATAAACCCGGATATTTCGTCTGCTACAATCCTGTATATTTCTGGAATACGCTATATCATCCGGCACCGGGTGATCAGATTAATCCCGATCATTACCTGAATGTGGTGATAAAGACCGGACAAGCAAATGCCTATACCTTCTCCGTTTTTTCTCCTGCTACGGTTATTTTTAAAGCGCAAAATACCACTATACAAGAATTTGTAAACAACGAAAACAATGTGATTCAAAAACCGGGAAGTACCATAGACCGGGTTGTAAAAATACCGAATGAATGGATACTGGACGGTGTAGAAATATACTATGGCGGTTCTTCAAATAATAAGAAACGTTTGTCTCCCTCTATCGATGCAGGGTACGTAACTCAAAGTGCTCTGTATGACGGAAAAACGCTATTCCGTCGCACAGATGAGGAAGCATCAAATGAAGCTGGTTACGAAATATTGGAAGACACCAACAATTCTTCCAACGATTTTTATGAACGAGAAAAACAATCTTTGCATGACTGATAAAAAAAGAATATATATAGGATGTCTTCTGTTGTGCATGGTATCTGGTATCTCAGCACAATCATATGACATTATAGAACGTCGGAACCCCTGGAATGCAGGTACAAACGTTACAGGTATCATGTTGGACAGCCTTACTACCTCCTATGCCGAACTATATGGAAAGAACACTCATGGTGATTTCCGCAATTATTATGAGGCAAACCAACTTTGGAGTGCCGGGGCAGTAGCCAAATCGATCACTCATCTGAAAAATTATTCTCTGACAGGTTCATTCTCATTCGATCAGACTTCCGACAAAAACATGTGTGGTTCTATGTTTATTCATCCGGGATTTTATCCGGTAGATATATTGGAATTTACTCCCGGACGCAAAGACTTACAAACCTACTCCTTCATGGGGGGTATTGCAACAAACATCGCTCCCCATTGGCGTATCGGTGGTAAGATGAATTTCGCCTCTGCCAACTATTCAAAGCGCAAAGATCTACGACATACCAACTATCGGTTAGATCTTAAAGTGGCTCCGGGAATTATGTATTATTCTAATGATTATGCAATCGGACTTTCTTATATTTTCGGAAAGAACAGTGAGTCTGTCAAAGCTGAAGAAGTAGGAACAGCCTCAACACCTTATTATGCTTTTCTGGATAAAGGGCTGATGTATGGAGCTTACGAAACATGGGAAGGTAGTGGTATTCATCTGAATGAATCGGGCATCAATGGATTTCCTATCAAAGAGCTATCTCACGGAATAGCTGTCCAACTACAGTGGAAGTCGTTCTATGGAGATGTGGAATATAGTCATTCTTCCGGTTCAGCCGGAGAGAAAGAGAGTATTTGGTTCAAGTTCCCTACACACCGGATCACTTCACATCTGAATTATCGTTTCACACGAGGGAAAGCCGAACATTTCATACGTTTGAATTTAACTTGGTCACACCAGGTTAATAATGAAAATGTGTTGGGAGAAGAGACTTCCAATGGGGTGACAACCACTTATGTCTATGGCTCCAACCGTATCTTTGAAAGAAATATATTCTCTGTTCAACCAGAATACGAGTTGATAAACCGATGTGGAGAGTTACGTGCCGGAATGAATATAACTGCATCCAAAAGTCTCACAACTCAAATGTTTCCCTATTCTGTCTCACAAACAATGATTTGTGGAGATGCGTATCTTTCCGGAACAGTCCATCTCGGACGATTTGATCTGAAAGTTACAGGTAGTTTCTCTACCGGAAACTATTCAGAAAAGGATAAGACAGCTAATACAAACACAGAAGCCGGCGATCCTCCTTATCGTTTGATGGATTATTATAATCTGCAAAATGAATATGCGACGGCTTCACGTGTCATGTTTAATCTTGGCGTAAGATATAATTTCCATCGTGGTATTTATGCAGAGATTCAGACAAGTTACACACATGGCTTCAATTTGAAGTATATAGAAGGAGCAAGTCGGTGGAATGAAGCAATCAAGTTAGGTTATACATTTTAAACTAATAAATCTATTATATAATTTAAATTTATCGAAATATGAAAAAGTATTTAATGTTTATGCTCGCAGCAGCTTTTATGGCATCTTGTAGTGATAATAATGAAAACTTGCCTGAAGACGATGGAGATGATTCTGGAAAAACTTCCGTCTTTGAAGAACATGATGGTTATTTCATTTATCATGGAGAAACTTACAAAACTGTTAAACTTGCTAACGGGACGACTTGGATGGCGGAACCATTACGGTATGTACCGGAAGGATATACTCCATCAGGTGATCCTACAACTGATTCTCATATATGGTATCCATACAGATTAATAGTAAACGAAGGTAATAACACTATCAATGCAGACAATTTTGAAGTGCTAAAAGACGAAACTTCCATTAAAAAACATGGATATCTCTACGATATGTATGCAGCACTCGGAGGCAAAGAGGTAACAGAAGATAATTGTTATGAATTTGAAGGGACACAAGGTATATGTCCCGAAGGATGGCATATCCCCACACATGCAGAATATCTTGCTCTTGTAGGCAACACCACAAAAGATGTTGATGGTAATACTCCGTCAGATGCAGAAAAAGCTAAAGCCATTTTCTATAATAAAGATTATGATGGAGCTAAAATACAATCATTCATTGATGCGGGATTAAATTATCAATTTTCCGGAGTTCGTATGTCAACAGGCTATACAAGTACCCCCAAATATCAACTTAATGTAATTGGTAAGGGAAATAGTACCAAAACTGAATGGTATGAAAGTCCCGCAATGAACTACTATATGACTTCAACTGCATATAAGCCTAGTTATAATAGTACTACTAATATACTTTCTAATATTCAGTTCTTCGGACTAATGAGCACTTTCACTTTAGCTAAATATCCGGAAGGTAGATTAACCTTAGCTTATATAAGTGTACTTAGTGGACAAACGCTTCGTTGTGTAAAAGACCAGAAATAAAAAACAAATCTATAAATATTCAACAAATTACATACTACTAAAAATAAAGCTATAATAATGAAAACAAGAAAACTAAGCCTTGCAATCGCCTTATTTGCGATTGCTATTATCGGAACTTCCTGTGGAAACAAACAACAGAAAAACGTATCTGAAGCTACAACTGAACAAACAACCTCGTCTGCTCTGGAAATAGATTCGTTACTTGCAAACGCTGAAAACCTGGCAAACAAAGAAGTAACCATCCAAGGCGTTTGCACTCATACCTGTAAACACGGAGCAAAGAAAATCTTCTTGATGGGTAGTGACGATACACAAGTAATTCGTGTAGAATCCGGAGAATTAGGAGCTTTCGACCCGAAGTGTGTAAACTCCATGGTACGTGTTACCGGAACATTGAAAGAACAACGCATCGACGAAGCTTATCTCCAGAACTGGGAAGCTCAACTTAAAGCACAAGCTGCAGAGAATCATGGAACCGGAGAAGCCGGATGCGATTCTGAAAAGAAAGCTCGTGGTGAAACAGCCAACACTCCCGAAGCACGTATCGCTGACTTCCGGGCTAAAATAGCTGACCAAAAGACAAAAACCGGTAAGGAGTATTTATCATTCTATTTCATGGAAGCTACCTCCTATGAAGTTGAGTAGTGAGATTCGTAAATGGAGCCGGTTGATACACCGTGACTTGTCATTTTTCTTTTCCGGAATGGTATTGATATATGCCATTTCCGGAATTGTAATGAATCACCGTGATACCATCAATCCCAATTTCTCCATTGAACGAAAAAAATATAAGATAACTGAGAAACTGCCGGACAAAGCCCGAATGAGCAAGGACAGAGTACTCACATTACTTCAACCATTGGGAGAAGAGAACAACTACACGAAACATTATTTTCCGAAAACGGAACTGATGAAAGTATTTTTGAAAGGTGGCTCCAATCTGCAAGTAAACGTTCAGACGGGAGAAGCAGTTTACGAATCTGTAACCCGTCGCCCGTTAATCGGTGCAATGTCTCGTTTGCATTACAATCCCGGGAAATGGTGGACGTACTTCGCAGATATTTTTGCTGTCGGACTCATTATCATCACTCTTTCCGGTATCATTATGCTGAAAGGGAATAAAGGCATTATTGGCAGAGGGGGAATAGAACTAGTGGCCGGAGTCCTCATTCCGATTCTTTTCCTTCTCTTCTTTTGAATAGAATAATAAATAAAATTGAATGGAACAAATTATAGAATGTAACAATCTGACGCATTACTATGGCAAACGATTGATTTACGAAAATCTAAGTTTCACAGTGCCTCAAGGACGTATCCTGGGACTTTTAGGAAAAAACGGTACCGGTAAAACCACGACTATTAATATTCTGAGCGGCTACCTGAAACCACATTCGGGAGAATGCCGCATCTTCGGTCAGGAGATACAAACAATATCTCCGGCCTTACGTCGTAATATCGGGCTACTGATTGAAGGTCATGTACAATATCAGTTCATGACCATCACACAGATAGAGAAATTCTATGCAGCCTTTTATCCGGGACAATGGAAGAAAGAGGCATACTACGAACTGATGAATAAACTGAAAGTAGCTCCGGGACAGCGAATCTCACGTATGTCTTGCGGACAACGTTCGCAAGTAGCCTTAGGGTTAATCCTTGCACAGAATCCCGAATTGTTGGTATTGGATGACTTCTCGCTCGGACTCGATCCCGGCTATCGCCGTCTGTTTGTAGACTATTTACGTGATTATGCCCGTTCTGAAGGTAAAACAGTCTTTCTTACTTCGCACATTATTCAGGATATGGAACGCCTGATAGATGACTGCATTATGATGGATTATGGGAAAATATTGATTCAGAAACCTATTGCAGAACTGCTGGAAAAAGGGCGCTGCTACACTTGCACTGTCCCCGAAGGGTATGAATTTCCTGCCTCTGACGATTTCTATCATCCCTCCATCATGCGAAACCAATTGGAAACGTTTTCTTTCCTTTCACCGGAAGAGGCAGAGACCAAACTGAAATTAATGGCAGTGCCTTATACAGACCTGCATAGTAAACACGTGAACTTGGAAGACGCTTTCATCGGTCTGACAGGTAAATACTAAAAAAGAATGTACGCTATATTTTATAAAGAATGGATAAAGACACGGTGGTATTTCCTACTTGCCGTAGTCACGACGCTAGGTTTTACGGGATATTGCATGCTCCGCATCAACCGAGTAATAGAAATGAAAGGTGTTGCGCATGTATGGGAGGTCATGCTGGAAAGAGATGCCATATTCATTGATATGATGCAATATATACCATTGATTGCTGGCATCTTGATGGCGATTGTACAATTTGTCCCCGAAATGCAACGCAAATGTCTGAAATTAACTCTCCATTTGCCTTATCCCGAATTAAAAATGACAGGAAACATGTTACTTTCCGGATTGATACTTCTATTGGTTTGCTTCGCTTCCAATTTCCTATTAATGGAGATTTACTTGAATACTGTATTAGTCCATGAGCTGAAAAACCATATTCTACTAACTGCTCTGACATGGTATCTTGCGGGAATATCCGGTTATTTGCTGATCTCATGGGTCTGCCTCGAACCAGCTTGGAAACGTCGCATCATCAATCTTGTGATCACCGTATTACTGCTGCGCGTTTTCTTTCTGTCACCCACGCCGGAAGCTTACAATAAATTTCTACCCTATCTGTTGGTCTACACATTGCTGACTGCCTCTTTCTCATGGCTTTCCATCATACGATTTAAAGTCGGCAAACAAGACTGAAGATACGAAGAATGAAGAACTAAAAATGAAGAATTAAATGAAGATGAAACGTTTCAGCAACATATTATTTTATGCCACCATTGCCCTTCTGCTTCTTTGGCAGTTGCCATGGTGTTACAATTTCTTTTTCGTAAAGGCGGAAAAGAATCCTTTTACACTTTATAGTTTCGTGATGAATGATTTCGTACAGATAGGACAAGAGGAAGGAAAAGGAACGGTTCGCCGCGATCTTGCAGGGAATATTTATTCGGAAACAGCTTTCGACAGTATCCTTCCCATGTTTTACTTTCGTCAGTTGATGTCTGATGAACGTTTCCCAGATACAATAAATGGAATAGCAGTAACTCCCAAAATGGTACAGACCGAAAACTTTAATTTCCGAAGTGTGCCTTCAGATATTAATGCTCCGATTATCGGGCTCTATCCACTCTTGGAATCCATGTCCGGACGTGTGGATTTAAAAATGCCCGATGATGTATTCCGTATAAACTCCAAAGGGATAGAATTTATCGATATGGCTTCCAACAGTGTGAAGGAGAAGAAAAGTCTTCAATTCACCGAGGCTATGGCAAAGAAAGGGTTCCATTTTCCTGCTACCAGCATCGCCGGAAACCCGACTGTGAAAAAAGAATATGACGAAGGGTATCTATTACTGGACGCCGACCGTCATTTATTCCATCTGAAACAAGTGAAAGGACGTCCTTATGTACGTGCCATCAAATTACCGGAAGGAGTAACTTTGAAACATCTTTATCTGACAGAGTTTAAAAACAAAAAGACTCTTGCTTTGATGACGGATGTCAATAATAGATTCTATGTTTTGAGGAATCGGACATACGATCTGGTAAAAACCGGAGTCCCTTCATTCAATCCGGAAACAGATGTTATGACTATCATAGGAAACATGTTCGACTGGACAGTCCGGGTTACAACTCCTGAAACTGATAATTATTATGCATTGAATGCAGACGACTATTCATTGATAAAGGAGCTGGAACAGAAATTTACCAATCATTCAATACCCGGTCTTAGTTTTACTTCTTATGCTAATAAATATGTAATGCCTCACTTCGAATAAAAGACTATTTCCCACTACGAGCTACACAATCTCGGTGTAGCTCGTTACATTTCCACCAAAAAGCGATAAATAAACCATATTTTTTCTTTTTGGGACAAAAAAGATTGACTCCATAAACATATTCCGAAAGTTCTACTGTATCTTTGTGGTATCAAAAGCCGAAATCGAGAAAAGCCCATACGGCCCTAAACAACGAATAAAATCGACCGTATGAAGTTCTATCAATTATTCAGCATGATATGCTGCCTCATCCTCGGCAGCTGCGCACTAAACATTGAAGATGAAGAAAAGGAAGAAGAGGGAAATGATGATTCTGTAACTCAACTTGCCTGGTCGGGAGAAACCGACAAATTTACAATTACTTCAAAAGAGGGAGTACGGCTGGATGATCCACAAGAAGCCGCCGGAACAGCTTATCTCGCTTTTCCTTCTTCCTCGGTAAGAAATACCCGTTGGGAATTCGGGGTGAAACTAACTTTTAATCCTTCTGCCAATAATTATGCCCGCTTTTATCTTACCTCTTCCACAGCAACTTTGTCCAATACTCTAAATGGTTATTATCTCCAAATTGGAGGAGCTAAAGATAATGTCGCTCTTTATCGTCAGAATGAGAATAAATCTGTATTACTCGCTTCAGGAAGAGAACTAATGAAAGGAAACAACTCTCCCAAACTGTATATCAAAGTGGAATGTGACAACAATGGTTACTGGACTTTCTGGACGCGGCTGGAATCAGAAAATGAATATACGAGAGAAAAACAGATAAGAGATACAAGCATCCAAAGTTCTGAATATTGTGGCATATACTGTGTTTATACCAAAAGTCGTTGCAACGGATTCACGTTTCATCACATTCAACTCTCAAATGATGTGGCAACGACCACTGATCCGGACGGATCGGAAGAGGTTCCCGATAATCCGGATACTCCCGACGAACCGGATACTCCGGAAGATCCTGATATACCTAGTTATCCGGAAGATGTGAGAAATCTGTTAGTGTTCAATGAAGTCATGTATGATAACGCAACAGATGGTGCAGAATATATAGAGCTTTACAATCCTTCGGATCAGATGGTTTCTATTCCACCATTCAAATTATTAAGATATGTCGCTGATGAATCCGGTACAACGCAAACCACTACAACAGCGGTGTTAGAGCCATCTGACGGTAGTCTAGTCATAAATATTCCGTCTCATGAATACATTTGTTTCACCAAATCCGTAAGTACTTTGATTAAAAAGCATAAAGTAAGTGGAGAAACAATGATAGAAACGACGAAGTTTCCACGAATAAACAATGAAGGAGGTTATCTTGCCATAGTCACCAATGAAGAACAGCCCCGACTTATTGATAAATGCGGCTATTCCGACCAGATACATACCGACAAAAAAAGGAAACAAGGTGTATCCCTAGAGAAAAAATCACCGGAGCTAGCTTCTGCTTTCAGTAGGAACTGGACCTCCTCAAAAAATGCGACCGGTGGCACTCCCGGAATAAAAAACTCTCAAGAATAAGTGTATCTATGAGATTTTATCTACATTTGTAGGAAAGAAATGAAAAATAACACAAAATGAGTCCGATTGCCGTAACCATCACCATCATTGCCTATTTTGCATTATTGTTCACCGTTTCATACATTGCGGGACGGAAAGCAGACAACGAAGGATTCTTTGTAGGCAACCGAAAGTCAAGTTGGTATGTAGTAGCTTTTGCTATGATAGGTTCTACTATTTCCGGAGTGACTTTTGTATCTGTACCGGGCATGGTAGGGAGCAGTTGTTTCTCCTATCTCCAAATGGTACTTGGGTTTATTGTCGGACAGTTCATCATTGCGTTTATACTTGTCCCTCTTTTCTATCGAATGAACTTGGTGTCCATCTACGAATATCTGGAAAATCGGTTTGGAACTTCATCATATCGGACAGGGGCTTGGTTCTTTTTTATCTCTAAGATGTTGGGAGCAGCCGTCCGCCTTTTCTTGGTATGCCTTACTCTTCAATTGCTTGTATTCGAACCTTTCCATCTTCCGTTTATCCTGAATGTAGCTATTACTGTAGCTTTGGTTTGGCTTTATACCTTCCGCGGAGGAGTAAAATCGCTGATCTGGACAGATTCTCTGAAAACCTTTTGTCTGGTTGTTTCGGTTGTGCTGTGCATTTATTATATAGCTTCGGATTTGAAACTTAATTTCGGAGGATTAGTAAATACGATCTCAGATAGTGAGCTTTCACGTATATTCTTTTTTGACGATATCAACGACAAACGATATTTCTTCAAACAATTTCTGGCAGGAGTCTTCACTGTCATCGCAATGAATGGTTTAGATCAGGATATGATGCAACGCAATCTGAGTTGCAAGAACTTCCGGGATTCTCAGAAGAATATGATCACCAGCAGTATCTCACAATTCTTTGTCATCTTACTTTTTCTGATGTTAGGTGTATTACTCTATACTTTCGTTGCGCAGCAAGGGCTTACTGCTCCTTCAAAGAGTGACGAGCTCTTTCCTATGATAGCAACCAGTAGTTATTTCCCCGGTATCGTCGGTATTTTGTTTATTATAGGGTTAGTCTCATCCGCCTATTCCGCTGCCGGATCAGCATTAACAGCTCTGACTACCTCTTTTACAGTAGACATATTGCACGCTAAAAGCAAAGAAGAAGCAACCTTGAGCAAACTTCGTAAACGGGTTCACATCAGCATGGCAGTTGTGATGGGGATAGTCATATTTGTATTCGGTTTGCTCAATAACACCAGTGTTATCGATGCTGTATATACTTTAGCCAGCTATACATACGGACCAATTCTCGGTCTGTTCGCTTTCGGCATTTTCACCAAGAAACAAATAAACGATAAATATATTCCATTCGTAGCCATTCTTTCTCCTATACTTTGCTACATCCTTCAAAGTAATTCGGAAGCATGGTTCAATGGATATCAAATTAGTTACGAGCTACTGATACTCAATGCATTCTTTACTTTCCTGGGACTTTGTCTGCTCATCAAAAGAAAAGAGAAACATGTAGTATCTGCCACCCGTACCATAAAATAACAAATAAAAAAATGAAAGCAACAATCAACTGTTTTCTTCCTTTTAGCAGACTAAAAGAAAGTATGCAAACAGTAAAAGAATTACGTGCATCGGAGTTAGTGAACAAAATCTATCTAATAGCACCGGAAATTTCCAATGTTTGTATTCCTGGCTGTGAACTGATCTCTGTCAATAACTTCCAGTCTACACAAGCAATGAAAGCTATTGCAGCACATTCCGATGTTCCATACACCTTATTATACACTAAGCCCACAGAATTGAAACTCGGGCAATTTGCTCTTGAACGAATGGTGCAAGTTATGGAAATGACTCAAGCAGGTATGACTTATGCCGATCATTTTCAGCAGATAGATGGAACTCAGAAAACAGCTCCTGTCATTGATTATCAATTGGGTAGTTTACGTGATGATTTTGATTTCGGTTCAGTATTATTGTTTCAATCCGATGTTTTCAAGAAAGCGGTAAAGAGCTCTAAAGAGAACTACCAATATGCAGGTTTATATGATCTGAGACTCAAGATTTCTCAGAAAAACAAGTTGGAACATATCAACGAATATCTATATACAGAAATAGAAAATGATCATCGGAAAAGTGGAGAGAAACAATTTGACTATGTTAATCCGAAGAACCGAGAAGTACAGATTGAAATGGAAAAGGTATGCACCAATCATCTGAAAGCTATTGGCGGATATCTGGCTCCCGATTTTCAGCCGATTAATTTTTCATCTTCTACTTTTGATGTTGAGGCTTCCGTCATTATTCCCGTACGTAACCGTATCCGTACTATCAAAGATGCAGTCCGTTCGGCTTTGTGCCAGCAAACATCTTTTCCGTTTAATGTTATTGTTATCGACAATCATTCTACAGACGGAACTACCGAAGCACTTCGTGAACTCAGTGCAGACAAACGACTGATTCATGTAATTCCTGAAAAAGAGGATCTTGGTATCGGAGGTTGTTGGAATGTAGGTGTTCATCACGAAAAATGCGGTAAGTTTTCCATTCAGCTTGATAGCGATGACGTATATAAAGACGAACATACGCTACAAATCATGGTAGACGCATTCTATCAACAGAACTGCGCTATGGTGATTGGTACCTACATGATGACGGACTTTAATATGAATGAAATTGCTCCCGGTATCATAGACCACAAAGAATGGACACCCGAAAACGGACGAAATAATGCATTACGCATCAATGGACTTGGAGCTCCCCGCGCATTCTTCACTCCGCTACTTCGTGAAATCAATGTTCCAAACACAAGCTACGGTGAAGACTATGCTCTCGGACTAAGAATCTCACGAGATTATCAGATAGGACGAGTATATGATGTAGTCTATCTGTGCCGCCGTTGGGAAGGAAATTCGGATGCGGCACTTCCTATTGAAAAAGTCAATCAAAATAATATCTATAAAGACCGCCTACGTAGTTGGGAATTGCAAAAGAGAATTCTGCAACAGAAAGGGATTCAGAATCTTTCCAAAGAGGTAGAACAACTGTTTACAGAACAAATTCACTCTTGGGAATTAGCAAAGGAGAATTATCGCGCACTCAGAGGCTATCGCAGACAATCGAAATCAATCAAACAGTATAAAGAAAGCTGGTGGATATACGTGGATGCATTCCCAAATCCCAAACGAATTCTTTCCACAGCTGCTCAAACAGATGCCTCTTCTATTCAGGCTCGCCCCTGCTTTCTTTGTCAGGAAAACCGCCCGGCAGAACAAAAGGCTGTTAATTATAAAAATTATCAGATATTAGTCAACCCTTATCCTATATTCGAAGAGCACCTAACAATAGCTGCAATTAATCATACACCCCAATCTATCGCCACCCGCTTTGAAGACTTAATAGAACTGACAGAAAACCTGAAAGAATATCTATTCATGTACAATGGTCCGGAATGTGGAGCCTCTGCTCCTGATCATGCTCATTTCCAAGCTGCTGCTAAAGGAGAGAATCTATCAGCTTTGATATGGAACGACTGGCATGTAAGCGAATTATTTGAAACTGACAGCAAAGCTCTGGCTTATACTGATGACCCGGTCAGCGCTCTTTACCTCAAAACAAAAAACAAAAAGGAGATGTCTCACCTATTCAAAGTCATCTACGATATCCTTGCAACTGAAAATAATGGTAAGGAGCCCCTGATGAACATCCTCGCTTGGTATGGACTGGAAAAAAATAAAGACTTCTATCGTGACTATAAAGAAGAAATGCATGACCTGACGCTTCGTTATAACTGCATCCTCTTTCTACGTAGCAAACACCGACCCGACTGCTACTATGCAGAAGGTGATGAGCAAATACTTATCAGCCCAGCTATTGCCGAGATGAGCGGACTATTCCCGATTGCACGTGAAGAAGATATCCCTAAATTGACTCCTGAAAAGATACATTCTATCTGTCGTGAAGTCTCTATACCCAAAGAAGAGTTGGAACAAATTATCAAACGTCTTAAAACAGCTTTATGAGAGAACCTCTAATAACAGTCGGAATCCTTTCCGGAAAAGAGATTGAATTCTCTTTTCCGGAAACATTTGTTTCCTCTGATAAAATAGAATCCGTAGGAGATCAAAAGGCTGTCTATAAAGAAGGAAAAATATATTGGGAGGGGAGCCTGTATGATGAAATCTCTTTTTCACCTCAACTTTCTAATTCTGCATTCTTTGAATTGAAAGATGTCACCATTGGTATCAACTTCCACTGGGAACGCAAAGAGCTCCAACGCTTCAAAGGAACATTAAAGCTGATTATAGAAGAGGAGAAACTCACCGCTATCAACATTATTTCCATAGAAGATTACCTGACAAGTGTTATTTCATCCGAAATGAGCGCAACCGCCTCTTTAGAATTACTAAAAGCGCACGCTGTAATCTCCAGAAGTTGGCTACTCAACAAAATCGAAGAACGGGAAGGAGAAAATGAAAAGCCAAGAACTGAGAATCAAGAATTAAGGATAAATAAACCTGAAAATGAAGAATTAAGAATAAGAAATAATGAAAAGCCTCAGATGAAAACTGACAACGCGGCCCATTCTTCATTCTCCATTCTTCATTCTTCATTTATCAAGTGGTACGACCACGAAGCACACACTCATTTTGATGTTTGTGCTGATGATCATTGCCAACGTTATCAAGGAATTACGCGTGCTTCTACTTCCAAAGCTATCGAAGCAATTTTTTCTACGCGAGGGGAAGTGCTTATGTTCGAGAATCACATTTGTGATGCTCGGTTTTCTAAATGTTGCGGCGGTGCTTTAGAGGAGTTTCAAAATTGCTGGGAGAATGTGAAACATCCCTATCTGGTTGGTAAAAGGGATGATAAAACAGCAAACGAACTTCCCGATCTGACTATAGAAGCAGAAGCAGATCAGTGGATTCGTACCTCTCCTTCTGCTTTCTGTAATACACAAGACAAGAAAATATTGAGTCAGGTACTCAACAATTATGATCAGGAAACTGCAGACTTTTATCGTTGGAAAGTAGCTTATACACAACAAGAACTTTCTGAATTGATATACGACCGTTCAGGAATCGATTTTGGAAAAATCATAGATTTAATCCCAATAGAACGAGGAACCTCCGGACGTATCATAAAGCTAAAAATAGTAGGAACATTACGTACTCTTATCATAGGAAAAGAGTTGGAAATACGTCGTACACTCTCTTCCTCTCACCTCTATAGTTCCGCTTTTGTCATTGATAAAGAAGGGGAAAAAGAAATTCCTTCCCGCTTTATTCTTACCGGAGCCGGTTGGGGACATGGAGTCGGACTTTGCCAGATTGGCGCAGCCGTTATGGGAGAACAAGGATATGCATATAATGAAATACTATCCCACTATTACCCGGGAAGTACTATTGAAAAACAATACTAATAAAACAACATCATCCTGATGACAACAAGAAATAAAAATCTCTGGAGCTGGATTCCCACTCTCTATTTTGCAGAAGGGCTCCCCAATGTGGCAGTGGTAACTATCGCTGTCATCATGTATAAACGTTTAGGATTATCGAATACTGATATCACACTCTATACCTCCTGGCTATATCTGCCCTGGATTATCAAACCCCTATGGAGTCCTTTTGTTGATCTGATAAAAACAAAGCGTGCCTGGATTATCGCTATGCAGAGCTTTATCGCTGCCGGATTTGCCGGAATTGCTTTCTTTATTCCGACAACACATTATGTACAGTTCACTCTTGCCTTTTTCTGGTTATTGGCATTCAGTTCCGCTACCCATGATATTGCAGCAGACGGATTCTATATGCTTGGACTTACCAACAAAGAACAATCCTTTTTTGTCGGCATTCGAAATATGTTTTATCGCTTTGCCAATATTTTCGGCCAAGGTATACTTGTCATGCTGGCAGGTTGGTTAGAAACATCTCAAGGCAATATCCCTTTGGCATGGAGTATTGTCTTCTATCTGATGGCAGGACTTTTCCTCGCTCTGACTCTTTATCATCGGTTAGTTCTTCCACATCCTGAGGCAGACATAAAACGTGAAGGATTAACACCCGGGAAATTGCTGGAAGACTTCTTTAAAACATTCTTCTCTTTCTTTCGAAAAAAAAATCTACCCCTAATGTTTTTCTTCCTCCTCACCTATCGGTTGGGAGAATCACAACTGGCAAAAATAGCCTCCCCTTTCTTACTCGACAAAGCTGATTTGGGAGGATTAGCTCTTTCCACCGGAAAAGTCGGCATGATTTATGGAACAATAGGTGTAGTAGCTCTGTTAGTTGGGGGCATTATTAGTGGTTTCCTTGTTTCACGTGACGGTCTAAAAAAATGGATATTACCCATGGCACTGGCAATCAACTTGCCTGACCTGCTTTATGTATGGATGGCTGCTACCACTCCCAGTAATCCCCTATTCATATCTATTTGTGTAGCCATTGAACAGTTAGGCTATGGATTCGGTTTTACAGCTTATATGCTCTATTTAATATACATTGCTGACGGAGAACATAAGACAGCCCATTATGCCATCGGAACCGGTTTCATGGCACTTGGTATGATGATCCCGGGTATGCCTGCCGGATGGATACAAGAGCATATTGGCTATACTTATTTTTTTATCTGGGTTTGTATTTGTACCATTCCGGGGATTATCGCTGCATGGATGATTCACAAACGATTGGATGAATCATTCGGCAGAAAAGTATAAATGAAGTTATATTCTACCTAAAAAGAAAATATGATATGATACTAATAGCAGACAGTGGTTCTACTAAAACCGACTGGTGTGTTGCACTCAACGGTACGCCCATTCAACGAATAGGAACAAAAGGATTTAATCCTTTCTTCCAAACGGAAGAAGATATTCAACGTGAACTAACCGCCACCCTTCTACCTCAATTGCCAGCAGGGAAGTTAGACGCCGTTTACTTTTACGGAGCCGGTTGCACGCCTGAGAAAGCTCCTATCATCCGTCGTGCAATCGCTGACAGTCTACCCGTCATTGGGAATATTAAAATAAACTCGGACATGCTGGCTGCTGCCCATAGTTTATGTGGACATGAAGCCGGAATTGTTTGTATTCTGGGTACAGGGTCAAACTCTTGTTTTTATAATGGTGAAGAAATTGTGGATAATGTATCTCCTTTGGGATTTATTCTGGGAGACGAAGGAAGCGGTGCTGTTTTAGGTAAACTGTTAGTTGGCGATATCTTAAAAAATCAATTGCCTCCTGCACTAAAAGAAGCTTTCCTGAAGCAGTTTGATTTAACTAGTCCTGAAATTATAGATCGTGTCTACCGCCAACCCTTCCCTAACCGCTTTCTTGCCAGCCTATCTCCATTTCTGGCACAACATATTGAAGAACCTGCTGTTCATTCATTAGTACTCAACAGCTTTCTCGCCTTCCTTCGCAGAAATGTGATGCAGTATGATTATAAATATTATCCGGTACACTTTATCGGCTCTATTGCATATTACTATAAAGAGGTTTTGCAAGAGGCTATGCAACAAACAGATTTAAAATTAGGGAAAATACTCCAAAGTCCAATGGAAGGATTAATTCAATATCATCGATAATGTCTCTTCACTTGTAATACATTTAAAAAAAGATAATTATGCTAATCACAGAACAATCATCACTTTATAACGACTTGGAGAGAAAATCCGTCCGGGAGATATTGGAAGATATCAATCGGGAAGACCAAAAAGTTGCACTTGCAGTACAACAAACTATTCCTCAAATAGAAAAGCTTGTCAATCAGATTGTCCCTCGAATGAAACAAGGAGGACGTATCTTCTATCTGGGAGCCGGAACTAGCGGACGTTTGGGAGTGCTCGACGCTTCCGAAATTCCCCCGACGTTCGGTATGCCCCCTAGTTGGGTGATCGGATTAATAGCCGGTGGTGATTCTGCTCTACGAAATCCAGTGGAAGGTGCAGAAGATGATACGGTTCAAGGATGGAAAGAACTCACAGATCATCATATCAACGATAAAGATACAGTAATTGGTATTGCTGCATCCGGTACCACTCCTTACGTAATTGGTGCTTTACGGGAAGCTCGTAGAAACGGTATTCTGACTGGATGTATCACCAGTAATCCAGACTCTCCTATGGCTGCTGAATCAGATGTAGCTATCGAAATGATCGTCGGTCCGGAATATGTGACAGGAAGTTCCCGCATGAAATCTGGTACAGGACAAAAAATGATTCTGAATATGATTAGTACCTCCGTCATGATTCAACTTGGGAGAGTAATGGGGAACAAGATGGTAAATATGCAACTCAGTAACCATAAACTAGTGGAAAGGGGAACTCGAATGATTATGGAGGAGTTAGGATTGAATCACGAAGAAGCCCAGAAACTATTATTACTACATGGGTCGGTGAAGAAAGCAATCGAAGCTTATCGAATTCGTTAACTACCTTATTGAAATGCCACAATACATTCAGAACATACTTCAAACTTTCCTATAATCCCCCAAAAGTTTGAAGTATAATTAGGGACATTTACTGAATATCCCATCTTATTGGAATAAAAGAATAACGACCTGTCTCTTTTCGAGAAGCAGGCCGTTATTCTTTTATTATCTCCGTATATCTTATTCTTCATCCACTGTTGCCGGATAATCTGTATCAAGCAACTGTAAGTCAAAGATCAATGCAGAATAACCTAAAATCTCTATCTGCCCTTTAGAATCGCCAGTACTTCCATACGCATATTGCCAAGGAATATAAATTTCCCAACGATCACCTACAACCATATGTTGAAGTGCTTCCTGCCAACCGGAAATAACACTTCCCAGTTCAAAACTTGAAGCCTTTGTTTCTCCTTCATTGGCATTTGACTCATTCAGATTCGGATTATCCCCCGAGAAGCCATCAAAACGTTCACGAAGGATATTCATACCCTTATAATAAGTAGTAACCGTTGAAGCACTTGTAGGTCTCCGTCCTATCATATCTTGATTCAGTTTATCTGTTGTAACAGGTGTTTTTACTTTGTAATAAATAAATCTTCCTGGATCTATGTACATGCTGAATCGCTCTAATCCGCCCCTATTCGGAACCGTTTCGTAAACGTTCTCCAATGAGTCTATAAAAGCCTCATTCCGTGCACGCCAATTATCATAACGACCAACCTCCTCAGTTTCTTCGCAAGAAACAAAGGCCAAAGCCAACAAAATTAAAGAGAATAAATAGAATTTTTTACTCATTCGTCAAAGGTTTATTGTAAAGTTTTCAATAGAGAAGTGATACTTACTCTGTCTGCAATAATATTGTTCAGTTCAGAGATAGCTACACGCTCTTGTTGCATTGTATCGCGATTACGCAATGTCACGCAATTGTCTTCTAATGTCTGGTGATCGACAGTTACACAGTAAGGAGTACCGATCGCGTCCTGACGACGGTAACGTTTACCGATACTGTCTTTCTCATCATACTGACAATGGAAGTGAAATTTCAAATCATCGATAATCTCACGAGCTTTCTCAGGCAACCCATCTTTCTTTACCAACGGCATAACAGCCAGTTTAACCGGAGCCAACGCAGCAGGTAACTTCAGTACTACACGACTTTCACCGTTTTCCAGTTGTTCTTCGCAATAAGCTGCACTCATGATGCTCAGGAACATACGATCTACACCGATAGAAGTTTCAATCACATACGGAGTATAAGATTCATTCAATTCCGGATCAAAGTACTTAATACTCTTTCCTGAGAATTTCTCATGCTGCGACAAGTCAAAGTTAGTACGAGAGTGAATCCCTTCCACTTCTTTGAAACCAAAAGGCATTAAGAATTCAATATCAGTTGCAGCATTTGCATAGTGAGCCAGTTTATCATGATCATGATAACGATAGTGATCATCACCGAATCCCAGAGCCTTATGCCATTTCAGACGGATCTCTTTCCATTTTTTGAACCAGTCAAGTTCTGTTCCCGGTTTTACAAAGAACTGCATCTCCATCTGTTCAAACTCACGCATACGGAAAATGAACTGGCGGGCAACAATCTCATTACGGAAAGCCTTACCAATCTGAGCAATACCGAAAGGAACCTTCATACGGCCTGTTTTCTGTACATTCAGGTAGTTCACGAAAATACCCTGTGCAGTCTCAGGACGAAGATAAATCTTCATAGCACCATCCGAAGTAGATCCCATATCGGTAGAAAACATCAGGTTGAATTGACGAACCTCTGTCCAATTCTTTGTTCCGGAGATCGGACATACAATTTCTTCATCCAGAATAATCTGACGAAGTTCTTCGAAATCATTATCATTCAATGCCTTGGCAAAACGTGCATGTAATGCGTCACGTTTTGCCTGATGTTCCAATACACGCCCGTTAGTAGAACGGAATTGAGTCTCATCAAAAGCATCACCGAATTTCTTTGCAGCCTTAGCTACTTCTTTATTGATCTTGTCATCGTATTTAGCCAACTGATCTTCAACCAATACGTCAGCACGATAACGTTTTTTAGAATCTTTATTGTCAATCAAAGGGTCATTGAATGCATCAACGTGTCCGGAAGCCTTCCAGATAGTTGGGTGCATAAAGATGGCAGAGTCAATACCAACGATATTTTCGTGCAACAGTACCATGCTGTCCCACCAGTATTTCTTTATGTTGTTCTTCAATTCAACGCCCATCTGACCGTAGTCATATACAGCGCCTAGTCCGTCGTAGATATCGCTCGAAGGAAATACAAAACCATATTCCTTGCAGTGCGATACAAGTTTCTTAAAAACGTCTTCTTGTGCCATTTCTTATATCTATCTATTAATTTGAGTTTGCTTTTCTACTAAAAAGTGCCACAAAGATAGGTATTTATCTCATAAATAAGACAGCTAGGGTATTAATTTATCTTATTCGTGAACATCTTCAAAGGATTTCTCATATATTTGTAGTTCGAAATACGACAATTAGAAAGTAACCGTTACATGTTAGAAGTCCAAAGTACATATTATGAAAGTGAATCCATGTTTCATGGGTTTATGAATCACATCATGGGAACCCGGCTCGACATCCTACTCCTTCATCCCGACTCTACATTAGCCGACAAGTTATGGTCAGCTATTGTAGATGAGTTGAAATGTTTGGAGAAGATGCTCGATCGTTTCAACCCTCAAAGTGAAGTGGCTCTTCTAAACAAACATCTTTCAGTGAATAAAACCCCAATAAGCACAGAGCTATGGAGCATGTTACAGCTTTGCCGCCAATATTACGAACAAACACTTCACTTGTTCGATATAACACTGAAAGACTTCTCACAGGTAAATTTCCATAGCAACTGTTTCATTTCTTCCAATCAGCCGGATTTATCATTCGACTTTGGAGGATTTGCTAAGGGATATGCGCTAAAAAAAATCAGGAAGATGATCGTTTGCGCAAACGTAAAGAATGCGTTTGTCGATTTTGGCAACAGTTCCATTATGGGCATCGGACATCATCCTTACGGAGAATGCTGGAAAGTTAGTTTTCTCAACCCATACAACCAAATGCCGTTAAGTGAATTCGATCTCAAAGATACAGCGTTATCTACCTCAGGAAATACCAGGCAATACACCAGACATATTATTAATCCACTCACAGGTATCTATGACGAACAACGGAAAGCCAGTACCATAGTTTCCGAAGATCCTCTAGACGCCGAAGTACTTAGCACAGTCTGGATGATTGCCAATGAACAACAACGGGAACAAATCAACACGAATTTCAAAAATATAAAAGGAACAATATATACATTATAAACACAATATATACATTATAAACAATGAAGAACAATACAGAAAAAGGTGTAGATCTTAGTCTCAGACAATTCATTAAAAGTCTGGGATACATTGCCGGAGGAAGCGCATTATTGGCGAGTACTCCCTGGCTCACTTCTTGCACACCAGAAAAACTAAAAGAAATCAGCAGTGAAAAAGCGCGAGTAGCTGTTATCGGTACAGGATCCAGAGGACAATACCACCTCCACAACCTCAAAGAGATCCCCCATGCGCAGGTAGTTGCTATCTGCGACAATTATCCTCCCAATCTGAAAGCTGCACAGGAATTATTCCCGAATGCAAAAACTTATACGGATTACAAGAAATTACTGGAATCTAAAGATATTGACGGAGTTATCATCGCTACTCCTCTTAATTGGCATGCATGTATTACATTGGATGCTCTTTCCGCCGGCAAACATGTATTTTGCGAGAAAGCAATGGCGCGTACTCTAGAAGAATGTAAAACAGTCTACGATACTTATCAGAATACCAACCAAGTGCTTTACTTTTGTATGCAACGTATGTATGATGAGAAATACATCAAAGCAATGCAAATGATTCATTCCGGACTTATCGGAGAGGTGGTAGGAATGCGATGCCATTGGTTCCGTAATGCAGATTGGAGACGTCCTGTTCCTTCCCCAGAGTTGGAACGTAAAATCAACTGGCGACTTTATAAGGAAAGTTCCGGTGGTTTAATGACTGAACTGGGTAGTCATCAATTGGAAGTCTGCAACTGGGCAATACATAAGATGCCGACACATATTATGGGTATGGGCGACATCGTTTACTGGAAAGACGGCCGGGAAGTTTATGATAGTGTAAATGTGACTTATCGGTATTCCAACGGAGCAAAGATTGCTTACGAATCATTGATCTCCAACAAATTCAATGGTATGGAAGAACAAATTCTGGGACATAAAGGTACAATGGATTTGTCAAAAGGCCTATATTATCTGGAAGAAGACCATTCCACCACCGGTATCCGCCAATTAATCGATCAGGTAAAGGATAAAGTATTTGCCGCTATCCCTACAGCCGGTCCTAGCTGGCGTCCGGAAACCAAGATGGAATATATACCGCACTTCGTAATCGATGGAGGTAGCAACGTCAGCAACGGTTTGAGTATGGTTGGATTCGAGAAGGACGGATCAGATACTATTCTTTCTTCCTTCTGTCAGTCATGCATCACCGGAGAAAAAGCAAAAGATGTTGTAGAAGAAGCCTACTGTTCTTCAGTACTTTGCTTACTGGGTAACCAATCTATGGAAGAAGAACGTTGCATTGTTTTCCCGGATGAATATAAAATACCATACATGAAATTTTAAGCCATGAAAGATATCGTCATTACTTCAAAAAAAATCAAGAGAGAAAGAAATATCTATATATTGTGCTTTTTCCTTGCGTTCATCATCAATATTATTGCTATCATTGTTTACACACGCCCATGGGTGGAAATGTTCTCCCAGATAGGCTATGTGTTTGTCATCAGCCTTTTTATCTATTTTATATTGTGGATTCCGCGATTGCTTTTCATAGGAGGAAAAAGTCTTTTTAAAAAGAAGAAAAATGCACACTCATACAAATAGACATTATTAATATAAAACAAAACCCTGATATAAGTTATCTATTAGACAACCTATATCAGGGTTTTATTTTTGTTTCTTCAATTATTCACCAGTTTCCTCGCCCCACATTTCCACACCGGCCTCTTCTCTTTCCTGCTCGATATCCACTTTCGTCATCTCCTTCGTCAGCATACTTTCCGGCATATAATATTTAAAAGGAATGCGCACACATTTTATCTTTTTCACCTCCCGCCTAAAATCGGGATGCGCAACGAAGTATACACGAGAGACAGATACTTTTCCCGGTGTCACTTCTTCCGGATGCTCAAACCCGGCACTTGTTAATGCCGTTTGAAAAGTTCCCAAGCCATCAATGGTCACCGACTCTCCCAAGGAAAGCATTTGAAGAATATTAGCAACCATTTCGGTAAGTATACCCTCTATCTGTCCCCGATGGAAGCCACTTGTTTTCTCCATCCACGCTGCTAATTCCTTGTTATTCACACCTCCTCTCTTCTGCAATTTCCTCGGTACCCCATACCATAATTCTTTTCTTTCTCCGGATGTCATATCCACTTTTTTTCGTACTACATAAGGAACTCCCATTAGCTTATACTCCTTTCTTTTTTTGTTAGTAATTCAATCTTGTACGACACCCGGGTGTCATACATACCAAGACCCGGGTGTTAAACACGACGACACCCGGGTGTCGTATAGCACGAGACCCAGGTGTCATACAAGTTTCCAATACTACAAAGATAAAACTTTATTGTAGGATAACAAATATTAGAAGGCTATTAAAACAAATTCTTTCTAAAGTCCTCATTTATTCCAGACTGCAGCTTCCATGAACCTTATTGTTCAGACATTAATAAGTAAAGGCTTATATTTAATTTCAAAATAAAAATGACAATAAAACCTATTTTCTAAACTGAAACCAACAAGAACATTTTCTTCTAATACATCCAAACTAATTGAATATAGTTAAGTCCTTTCGCCCTTTCAGGATCATAATCTAATTTAAGGTGAGATTCCTTTTTCACTCGATTTTCAAGTTCTTCAAACACTTGTATAGGAATATGCATATTAGTAGAGAAGCCAAATTCAAGAAACTTCATTTCACCTTTTAAATCATAATTCGCTCTTATATAGACAGAATATTCACTTTTTTTGTATAGTAAGGTTTCAACACCTCCATTGCAATAGAATCAGATCTTTCTCCCATAACAGTAACTTTCCTAATTTTGCCCTCTCGAGATACAAACTCTAATCCTTCGAATGGATTGTTTAGATTATAATAATATTTCCAATTTCTACAAGAATCCACAACATAAGTATTCGAGCCAACTACTACGGGGTAGTTTTTTATTTCCTATCTTAGCCTGCAACTCAAAGGTAACGTTAATATTGCAATGAGACGGGTAAATAGTCAAACTTCGTGCCGTAAAATCCCTGTCAGTCTTCCAATCAATGCAGTAGTCCACATTTTGCGGTAGACGGATATCTGACAGGCGGTCTCCATCAAACATCCTATCCGACTGTTCGATAGCGGGGGTTACAGTGATCCGGGCACTTGCTGCATTCAATAAAGACACATCGGTCTCTACGACAGGGTAAGCTATCAACTTGACATCCTGAAAATCCGGATGTGTTTTTTCCAGCTTTGTGTTTAACTTCTGATAACCTTTTACTTGTATTTCAGAACCACTCAGGTATCGCATCGACTCTTCGGGTTTCCCCCCAAGGACCACCTGCTTGTGTCCATCCGGGAGAGTTGAACATACCCACTTCGATATCTAATTCACCGGCAGTTCTCACTGCTGTATGTAGTACTTCCCACCATCATCACTCATTAATTTTACATTACGTCCACCGATATAAGGATCAAAATCATTGTGTCCGATGAAAACTCGGTTAATACCATTCCTTTTCATCTCTTGTAAATCCTTGTCCCCCTTCTTTTGATATATTACCATACATCCATTAGCAATACATATTGGTTTCCACTTCTTCCAGTAGAGTAATCAATTCATATTGCAAACCACCTCTTTGGGCATATCCGTTTAATCTGAAAAGGATTGCCAATAGTAGAGCTGTAGATTTCTCCATTGAATACTATTGTGTATTTAGGTTAATGTTTCAATATTTAATAGTTTCAAAAGTTACTTTCCCTATCAATCCTGAAGCAGGAAGCGGAGAGTCCGGACGATGAGGATTAATAAAGCAATATACTTGGCGTTCACCTTCCGGTGCATTCAGATCACCTACAATGCGATTTACCCATGTATTCACAACTTCGACTTTAATCTCATTCATACCGTTCTTCACAAAGTCTGTTACATCGAGCTGATATGGAATGGTCCATACACCTCCTGCATATTTTCCATTGATGTAAACCTTGCCCATTGCACCAACCTTATCAAAATTGATAAACATACGCTCTCCTTTACTTGCTTTTTTCAGATCAACATTTGTCTTATAAGTCGCTGTTCCAGAGAAATATTTCACACTATCATTAGCCATTGTTGCCAAGTCTTGGAGTATATCCATCTTTATCGGACTCGGATTTTTAAATGCGCTTTCAAAAGTAACATCCCAGATATTCTGTACATTCTGTATCAAAACAGGAGACGGATAGTTAGCCTCTACACTATGGAGCATCGGTTTTCCCGTTTCACGGAATACCACAAACACGCACTCACCTTTCTCTAGTTTCATCGGTACGACCGCAGTCTTTTGTTTATAGGTAAAAGCGGGCAGCTTGCGTATTTCTCCTGTTAGAGGAATCCATAATTCCGGTTGTTTACCGGTCACTCTGAATTCCACATCCATTGTGACAGCATGGTTTTCTTGATTTGAAAGAATATAAATATCCGTATTACCATCTTTCTGATGTCCCTGATAAATTAATGTACCCGCCGGTACTTTGCAATCGGGAACATAGTCAAGTTGTGCGAAAAGCTCTTCGAAACTCATTCCATGGCAAATGCTCCCTTTACCATATTGCCGTTGCTTCATATTCACACCATCTACATCACCCCAAAGTTTTTTAGCCAATGCTTTTACTTTTTGATCAGCTTCCGGTTGATTTTCTAAACTTGGTGAACGCTCAGGAGCAGGGCCTAAAACGATAGCCCCATCCGCTACCAGTTTTTCAATTTTCTCAAGTAATTCGGGACGCATAGTTTTAAGTTCGGGAGGCAATACAAGGACTTTGAACGATACTCCATGAGGTAAAACCAGCCGACCGTCTTTCACGCTGAGATCACGTATGATAACTTCCGCATTGATATGTTCAAACTGATATCCCGCGGGTATCCATGGCTCCATAATCCCTACCATACGAGGGGCGTCTTCACCAATGAAATAAGCGACATCTGCCTGATACCAACCTTGGCGCATCATATAATTACAACGCTTGATGTAAGTGGTATATAAGTCCATATGCTTGAACCAGATATTATTCCGGTCAAATTCCGTACCAAACCAGGCATTCGAACCCGGGAGCCGTTCTTCTCCGGGCTGGTGAATATAAAGATGAAGTACCGTATTGTTAATTCCATAGGTAAAATAACGGTCCATGCGTTGTTTCAAATCATTCGGAGTACGTAAATAGGCCGGTCCTGCGCTTGTGCTCGACTCCGAAGAAGTTAGCTTCTTACCATAAATATGCGAGCAAGAGGTAGCCAAACGATTTTCAATCTCACCGTAAGGAGGATCAGCCCAGAATTCTCCACCCACTTCATCTGCTTGACCTCCATATTGCAGAAACTCCCCGGGAAATCCCCAGTGACCATAATTCTCCAACCAAGTGGTTAAGCCATGTTTATGTGCTACTTCACGTGTACCTCCTACATATTCATATGATATTCTGTCTGCTATAAACCGACGCAGGTCCCAAAGAAAAGCATCGGAATCATGCTGGCTACCTACTACAATGCCATTCAGGACAGGTAAATAGGGTGTAGGGTCATATCCATATCTTTTCTTAAAATCTGGTATCAGGTTATCTGTAAAGTTTTGTCCTCCCACTTCATAACTATCCTGCACCAGCACTTTAAAGGTCTTTCTATCTTTTTCCGGAATACGTCGCAGCATTTCACCAACATACGCATTAAAATGGGTTTCAGCATGTTTCTTGCTCATTTTATCTACTTCATAACCTGTTGCGTCGGGACAGGCCGGTTCATTTACGACACCCGTAGGAGCCATACCTGTACGAATAACCATCCATTCACCTTCCGGAACTTCCCAGTTTAACAAGCCGTCTGCCGAGAGCTTATCAGAGATATCTATGACCTGCCCGGGATTCAGGGTATATTTTCTCTCGTCTTTTTCCGGTTGTTCTCTCCACAAGTATTCACTCCATGCCGGAACCTCTGTCTGGAACAGTTTAGCTAACGACTTTTCTTTAAAGCGTTCTACACGTGGAACGGAAGAGATCGTCAGTTCGGATAGGCCGGTACCTTTACCTGTTGAACTAAAAATCCCTCGAAATTCGTTAGAGGTAGTCGGTTCAAAAGTAATCGCAACATCCGCATAGGGATCAAATCCGACTTTCTTCCAATCTCTGAGTCGGTTGATCTGAAAATGGCTGACTGTTTTATATGTTCCGTCATTACTTTTTGCTTGTAGTTCTACATCCGTACAGATAGGAACTGATGTAGGCCGAATCACGATACTACGTGCTGTAAATGGTTGTTTAGCCTTTATATCAATACTAGCTCCTCCTTCACCATGAAAAGACATTCCGGTATGATTGTCGCCATCTACCAGATTTGCGACATTTTCCGTATGCGGAGTAATAGTAATATCAGCATTTGCCATATCCAATACAGTTCCTTCAGGGGTGGGATTTGGAAATGCCAGTACCTTTACGTCTTCAAAATGTTCTGTAGGTTGCGGCAATTGAACGGAAACCTTTCCCGGGCCTTTCAGTATTTTCTGTGAAGAAGCCAGATAACGCATCGTCTCTTCCGGCTTTATCCAAGGACCTCCCGACTGGCTCCAGCCGGGAGAGTTGAATATGCCAATTTCAATATCCAGTTCAGTCGCTTTTTTGAGTGCAGCATGGGTGATATCCCACCATTCTTCACTCATAAACTCCACTTTTCGAGACGCATTAGGATCACCGGTTCCCGCACCGCCGATATTGGCAATAAAAGCACGGTTAATACCGGCAGCCTTCATTGCTTCAAGGTCCTTTATTACTCCCTCTCTGGAGATATTACCCTCAATCCAATACCAATAAGTACCGGTTTGTACAGAAGATGGAGGATTTTTAAATTCAGTTTCCATTTTATTCTGTGCCATACATTGTATAAAGACACTTGCAATTACTGTGAACAATAAATAATGGAAAGAAAATTTCAGTTGTCTCTCAAAGTGCATCATATTATTTTTTACTTAGAATTGAAATGAATTATTTCATGAAAACATTTTTCACTGCTTCTAGATAGCCATATCCATACACGTTACAAGGCATCAGATAGCTTGTCTCCGTCCATTCGTTCCAACTGTTAATTGTAATAAGAGGAGCTTGCCGGGGATGACTATCTACAAAATCACGTGCTTTTCTCAGAGCTTTCTCAAAATTCTCCGGTGTATTATTCCTCATTACCGCACTATGTCCCGTACGCGGACTATTATCCCATCCTACACTGACATGAGGATAATATTTACAATCGAATATGGAATCAATACGATACCATTCTTTTTCTGCCCGATCCGCTATATTAGGGTACTCATCATCCACATTAGTGAAATATACAAATTGATAATGAGTGGCACTTGTAAAACCAAGTGTTTTCACAAATTCATTTTCAGGACTGGTGTTTTTCCCTGCATCAAATCCACTATAGTTCAAATTAACTCCCCACATTGTTATTTGGAGTTCCAATCCTGGAAAACCTGCTCTCTTTGTCTCTTCTTTAAACCAGTTTAAGGCATCGGTAGTCTCTTTGATTCCACCTAATCCTGTAATCAACTGAGGGATATCATAGATCATGAATACCGGTTTTCCATCAATCTTATAATATTGAGGATGCTTGAAATATTTTTCGATGTTACGCTTACAAATCTTCTCAAACTCCTGTCGGTCTACTTTCCCTGTCCAGATGACGTTGTTTTCATTGACACGTGCTAAACGCGTATCCCACAAATTTAGTACATCGTGGTTGGCCCACATCAGATAGAATTTCATCTTAGAAACATTATCAGCTTTTAGAAAACCATTATCCAAGGTTGTTTCCATGAAGGGGCGTCCATCATACCAATACCAGTCAAAAATGAAGACATTTACCCCATGATTGGTAGCTGCTTCAATTTCCATAGACATTACTGTCGGATCTGCTTCATTAATATATCCCCATAGAGGTTTTCGATTCCAATAATGGTTGGGATAACGGTTCTGCATAGTCATTACAGTTTCCCATTCTCCAATACCCATGGGCCAGAAGGGACGTAAGCGGGGATCATCCGACGCATAGGCAGGATATAAAAAAGCTGCAACATCGTATTTTTGTCGTACCTCTTTTTTTTGCGCTTCTAAAGAAAAAAGAATTCCAAATAGGAATAATAGTAATAAAATGTGTTTCATAAAAAATATTAGTTGTTGATGTTTATAAAAATCTCATCATATTCTTAATTTATTTGCATTCAGATTTTATATTAAATGTAAAATTGCAAAAATAGCAGATACTTAATGAAGTAAACCTGTTAATAATGATTTTTTTCCTTTCTAAAATGATATAACTAGCTAGTAAAATAGCAATTCATTTAATTTTCTATAAGTATTACGAATAAAGAAAATAATTAAATCTAAAGATACTGAATTGTCTAATATTGATATTTTTATTTTCTGAATAATGACAAAAAAATATTTGAAAGTAACTATTTAACGTGAGTTCGATATAAGAATAAAACTAATCTTTTGATAAATAGGAACATAACGATAAAAAGTGCTGAATTATAACATTTAAACAATTACCGCTATGTTCTCAGAGGTTAAAGTTACAGAGATTTATTGTATGGCAGGTGATTCTTGTAAAGAATTTACGAGACAACAGGAAAATATATGGTTAAAGACAAACATTTCAAACATCGCAACAAGCACAACCGTATGAATGATGCCGACTTATTCTATTTCCTTCTGGTGGTTCTTGCTGCTTTAAGCATTTTTACAAGGAGTATATCTACAAACATCTGAAAGGTTTATTTCCCCGATGTGTATCTTATAACCTGAACGGGTATCAGCTTTGTCGACTCCACTCCCTTGCGCGTTTGCCGTAATCAGCGGATATGGATTCACAAGACTTTCGAGGGACTTGCCGAGCGTGGAAAATGTTCAATGAAATGGTTCTTCGGACTCAAGCTACATCTGATAATCAATGACAAAAGTGAAATTCTCAATTTCATGTTTACTCCCGAGAATGTCAATGATCGGGAACCGTTGAAATAGGGTAAGTTCCTTGAAAACATAAAGGGGGAATTATGTGCTGACAAAGGATATATCGGGCAGACCTGTTCGGGAATTTGTTCCGAGACGGCATACAGCTTGTCACTAAAGTCAAAAACAACATGAAGAATTCCCTGATGAACATAGCCAATAAGATTCTACTCAGAAAAAGAACTTTGATTGAACCTGTTAATGATGAACTAAAGAACATTGCACAGATCGAACTTTCCAGACATCGTTCTTTCAATAACTTCATTGCAAATGCTTTGGCAGCTATCGCTGCTTATTGTTTTTTGAAAAAGAGACCCGCCATTGATGTGAATTTTATCAACGATGGGCAACTTACTATTTTTTGATAGTATATCGAACTCACGTTATTTAATAAGTAATTCATCTGCAACAGTATAATAACAATAAAAAAAACGAAAATCACAAATTTCGTTTCCTTTCTTGCACATCACATTTTTTCTATCTAAATTGCCATAAATTTTCTAATACTATAAAAAATAGAAATGTATATTAGTGACCAAGACTTCAATAATATTTTCATCAAATATTACAGTCAGCTTTGCGCATTTGCGTACCGGTATGTCCGTAATCGGCAAATTACAGAAGATATCGTACAAGATGTATTCTGCCGATTATTAGAAAAAAGGGAAGAAATATACAACATGGATTCCATTCGTTCCTTCTTATATTTATGTACGCGTAATAAAGCAATTGATTACCTGAAGTATGTAGGTAATCAACATGAATGTCTAGACAATTATCTGAATAATACAGAACTGGAATCATATGTAGACCAACTAATTATTAATAGAGTGGATGAAAAGTATGACTACCAGATATTAAACCGGACCATCTACTCACTAATATCTTCATTACCCAAGAAAACCAGAACCGTATTCACACTCAGCAGACAACAAAATTTGTCTAATAAAGAAATTGCTATTCACTTGAATATAAGTATCAAATCAGTAGAAAAACATATAACAAAAGCACTTTTCACTTTAAGAAAAGGACTTCAGAATAATAAAATCATCTCCTACTTTCTTTTATTTATCTTTTCTATAAAATAAATCATTTTTGAGGTAGGGTTATTCCCCTCATAATCGTATTATATATATGAAAGCAGAAATAGAACCTATTATTGTCAGCTTTTTGGAGGGAAATATCACCCCTGCCGAGAAAGAAGAATTATCTCTCTGGTTGAAAGAATCGGAAGAGAATCAAAAATTGTTTCTATCTTTTTATGATTCGTGGAGTTTATCACAGCAAACAGAATTCAATCCGGAGGAAGCATTGAAGAAAACTAAAATACTTCTTAAACAACGTAATTTAGAGATCAAGTATCATCCGATTATTCGGTCATACAGGCGTATGTTTCTATACGCCGGAGGATTTGTAGCTTCACTGATTATCGTTATAGGGATATGGTATATCACTAATTCCTATAATTCTTCTTTAACAAATATCCGGCAATTTGCATCTAATTCTCCGGAAAATATCAAAGACTTATCGGACATACAACTAATTCTTTCTGAAAAGCAAAAAATTGAGTTGAATAATAAAAAACCTACCATCTCATATTCAAATAAGAAGAATATCCGAATAAATGAAGATAAAATAATTGATAAAAAGAATGTTGCTTCCTACAATCAGCTAGTCGTACCCTATGGAAAAAAGAGCATATTAGCCTTGGAGGATGGAACTAAAATATGGATAAATGCAGGTTCACGCCTAGTATATCCTGTACGCTTTGACGATAAACAAAGAGAAATATTCATCGATGGAGAAATCTACCTTGAAGTAGCATATGATAAAGATAAGCCTTTTATAGTAAAAACAAAAAATATAAATGTAAGAGTGTTGGGAACAAAATTTAATGTTTCAGCTTATGAAGTGGAAAATCAAACGACAGTTGTCCTTGCTTCCGGCTCTGTCAGAGTGACACCGGAAAACAAAAGTGAGATCTTCTCCGGAAAGGAACTGGTTCCAAATGAGATGTATCTTTTATCAGCCAATCACTCCGAATCTGTAAAAGTCATAGATACTTCCAAATATATATCATGGATCTATGGCATATATGTCTGCGAAAACGAAACAATTGCTCAACTGATACTTCAGTTAGAAAAATTCTACGGAAAGAAGATTACTTGTCAGCCGGAAATCAGTTCGCTCCGTTGCTCAGGAAAATTAGATCTGGAAAAAGATTTAGATTCGTTACTGAATGGATTGGCTGAAACTTTGCCAATTCAATACCGGTTTCAGGAGGACGGAACATATTATCTGACAAAAGCAGAAAATTAAACCTTTGTAAAACCAATAAACAGAATGCCTATGAAAACATAAAAATCAAACACTATTGAAAAAAGAAACCGGACAATATTCCTAGTATCATCCGGTAAATTCTAAAATCAAAAACAAATTACCTTTAGTTTAAAACCTTAGAATTATTACAAATGTATGACAAAATCAGAAAATAACACAAGAGAAGTCATTAATAATCAAAGTTTTTTTCAAATTATTAAATATACAGTCCTATTTTTAATTTTAGGATGGAATAGTAATGGCTTTGCCGAAAATGCGAAAGAAGAGTATTCTCAAAGTAAACTGTTATCCTTAAAAATAGAGAACAAGTCTATCCGAGAAGTCTTTTCTGAAATTGAAAGTAAAAGTGAATTTATATTTTTTTACTATGATAACATATTGGACATAAATAAAAATGTGTCGATAGATGTACAAAACCAAACCATTAATGCTATACTTGATCAGCTTTTCAAAAACTCAAACAATACTTATACCATTACTGACAGACAAATATACATCAAACAAAAAAGCACTCCAGGAACTGCCCCACAACAGGATAAGAAAACTTACCGTATCACAGGTATAGTAAAAGACGGTGCGAACGGAGAAGCATTGGTAGGTGTAAATATTCGCATTAAAAGTCGCCCACAGACTGGAACCGCAACAGATATTAATGGTAAATACCTGATTGATGTGCTATCAAGTGATGTGCTAGAGTTTGCTTATATTGGCTATATCACACAAGACATTCCGGTGAAAGGAAAAACAACCATTGACGTAACCATGAACGAAAATGATCAGGTATTGGATGAGGTTACCGTAGTAGGATATGGTACACAAAAAAAGATTAGTATTATCGGCTCGCAACAAAGTATTTCTGCTGCTGATATGAAAGTACCCGTTGCCAACCTTACTAATTCATTAGGAGGTAGAATCGCAGGTCTGGTTTCCGTCCAAAGAAAAGGTGAACCAGGATTCGATGATTCCAATATTTATATCCGTGGTATCTCTACATTGACTGCCAGTATGAGTGCACCTTTGACACTGGTAGATGGAGTCCCCCGTTCATTTTCAAATGTCGATCCGGAAGACATCGAAAGTTTCAGCATCCTAAAAGATGCATCGGCAACAGCTATCTACGGTGTGCGTGGAGCGAATGGTGTTATCATCATCAACACGAAATCGGGACGTGCTGGGAAACCTCAATTTAATATCCGGTATACCGAAGGATTCACTCATTTCACAGCTCATCCGGAGTTCGTAGATGCACCGACCTATATGGATTTATCAAACGAGGCATTGGTCACTCGCGGAAATCCACGACAATACAGCGATGATGAAATCAGGATGACACGCAATGGAGAAGACCCTTATCTGTATCCAAATGTGGATTGGTTCTCTACTTTATTCAATAATTTCGGTCACAATCGTACTGCCAATGCCAACATACACGGCGGTTCGGATAAAGCAACTTACTACATCGGATTGGGATATTACGACGAAACAGGATTGTATAAAATGAGTAAAACACATGATTATAATGCAAATACTTATTATACAAGATACAATGTCACTTCGAATGTAACTTTACTTCCAACGCGTACCACAGAGATCAAATTGGGCATTCAGGGTTACATGGCACATGCTAATTATCCGGCAACCGGTAGTGAAACAATTTTTGGCAAAGCATTCTACATGACTCCTAATTATGTCGCGCCAGTCTATCCGGATGGGAAAATAGGCGATCGCCCCAGTAGTGGTGTTGATAATCCATATGCACTGTTAAACGAAACGGGATATGCTAATCAATGGAGAAGCCAGATTTTCTCAAATCTACGTCTGACACAGGATTTACCCTTCATTATCAAGGGACTGTCAGTAACCGGTATGTTTTCTTTTGATGCATACAGCTATACCAGCAATCGATTCACCCGTACTCCCGACACATATATAGCAACCGGCAGAGATAAGAATGGCAACCTAATATATACACAAACTTATACAGGAACTCAGACGCTCTCTTATTCCAACAACTCCGAAGGTAACCGCAGCATTTATCTGGAAGCAGCCCTTAACTATAAACGTCAATTCGGACTGCATGACGTGACAGGTATGTTACTATTCAATCAAAGTGACGAGTTGAACACCAAAGCATCCTCTGTAGAAGAAGCTCTTCCATACCGTTTCAGAGGATTGGCCGGACGTTTTACATATTCATATGGTGGACGTTATTTTGGCGAGTTTAACTTTGGCTACAATGGTTCCGAAAACTTTGCACCGGACAAACGTTTTGGATTTTTCCCGTCGTTTGGCGCCGGATGGGTTATTTCCAACGAAAAATTCTTCAAGCCACTGAGCTCTGTCATTCAATATCTGAAGTTAAGAGGAACCTGGGGCAAAGTTGGTAATGCAAAAATAACGGGACGCCGATTTGCATACCTCGCAACCGTGGATGCTTCTACAACTACTTCTTATATTTTTGGTAAAGACATGAATCAAAAATATGCTACCAAAGCTATTGGCGATTATAATGTGGATGTGACGTGGGAAACGGCCAATAAAACAAACATTGGTCTTGACATCATGACTTTGAATAATAAGCTGAATGTTCAAATAGATATATTCAAAGAACAGCGGGAAGGAATTTTTCTGTCACGTGGAAGCATTCCTGCGTACGTCGGTATGATCAAAACTCCATTAGGAAATATTGGAAAAGTAGATAATAAAGGTATTGAAACTTCATTTACTTATAATAACACCTGGAAAAACTGGTCGCTTAGTGCCATGGGTAATTTTTCTTTTAACAGGAATAAGGTAATAGAGAATGATATGGTTTATCCTTATCCGTGGCTAGATAGAAGAGGACAAAAAGTTGGCCAAAGATATGGATATATTGCTCTCGGATTATTCGAAAGTGACGAAGATGTTATCGCTTCCCCTATACAGTCCGGAGATACCCGCGCAGGAGATATTAAGTATAAAGACCTGAACGGAGACGGTAAAATAAATGAAAATGATAAAGCCCCTATCGGCTGGGGAGCCGTACCTGAAATTATTTACGGATTCGGATTTACATTAGCTTATAAAAATATGTCTTTATCTACTATGTTTCAAGGAGCAACTCACGTAGATGTTCAATTATCCGGAGAGGGAGTGATGCCTTTCTCACAAGGGCTTAGCCGGGGAAACTTGTTAAGCAATATCACCAACAGATGGACAGAAAGTAATCCAAGCCAAGATGTTTTTTATCCTCGCCTTATGCCTGGTAATTTAAATATGAATTTCGAGTCAAGCACTTGGTGGCTGAAAAGCGCAAATTACCTGCGTCTCAAAAACATACAGTTAACTTATGGATTACCCAAAAACTTTCTAAAGAAGATTAATCTGAACGGAGCTAATATATTCCTGCAGGGTGTAAATGTATTCACTATTACCCCATTCAAATTATGGGATGTGGAGAAAGGAGACGGGCGTGGAGATAACTATCCTAATATCGCTTCTTATAATATAGGTATTAACTTTAACTTTTAATTCTTATGGTAAACATAGATAACATGAAAAATATTGTATTAGGATTACTCATTATCCTTTGCACCGGTTGCAATGACGACTTCTTTAATCAAGTGCCGAATGACCGCCTGACGATTGAGGAAGTTTTTCAGAGACGTAAATATTCCGAAGAATATCTGGCAACTGTGTACAGTTATATTAAAGATGAGTCACACCGAACCAACACAGTCCCTTGGGATCCTTGTTCGGACGATCTGGATGTTACTTACGACCGTGCAGATTATAATAGTTATAAAATGAATTTAGGTAATTGGAGTGCATCTTCCAATTACTATGAATTCTGGAGTCATTTCTATAGAGGAATACGTTCTGCAACTTATTTTATGAATCATATCGAAAATAATACGGAAATGATTGCAAATGGTGAGCAGGACAGAATTATCCAATATAAAGCAGAAGCACGATTCCTAAGAGCCTGGTTTTACTATAACCTGCTAAGACAATACGGACCTTTTGTTATTATTGGTGATGAAGTGATTGCAGGCGACCTGGAAAACGACGATGTACAAATGACGTTGTCTAGAAGTCCTTATGACAAATGTGTTGAGTATATACTCAATGAATTGGAGATTGCATCTCATGATCTTCCTTTGCACTTTACAGAACAGCCTGAAATTGACTACGGACGTGCTACAAAAGCGATGTGTATGGCTACTAAAAATAGAGTTTTGCTATTAGCTGCAAGTCCACAATTCAATGGTAACCAAGCATACAAAGATGTTATAAACAAAGACGGCACTCACCTGTTCAGTCAGGCATACAATGAACAGAAATGGAAAGATGCCGCTAAAGCAGCGAAAGACATTATTGATCTCGGCATCTTTGATTTGTATAAAGTTAAAAACAAAATGGAGATTTAGATCCTTACCTTTCTTGCCGGAATGTTCTTAGACACGTGGAACGATGAACTCATCATGGTCCGCACCAGCAATTCACTTTCTGCCTATGAACGTTCATGCACTCCACGTTTACCAATGGATATGAAAGTATGGGAGCTACCCAACAATTAGTAGACGAATTCGAGATGAAAGACGGTAAAGGTATTAAAGATGCAGGAACAAGCTATGTAGAAAAAGGATTTAGTACTGCTGATTATAAAGATCCTGTAACCGGTTGGGTATTTGCTCCTAAAGGTACTTATAAATGTATGTAAAACAGAGAACCCCGGTTTTATGCAGCTATTGGTTTCAGTGGAGCTTACTGGATTGGGACCAAAAAATAGAATACAATTATATTTCACGGACAAAACCATGGCAAGAAAGGCTCTTGGGATTTCCCGCGCACAGGCTACATTTCTATCAGAAGTATCTCCTGATTCAAATCCTAAGACCAGTAAATATGTCACGCGTCCCTATGTGATGATTCGTTATGCTGAAATTCTTTGAATTATGTTGAAGCACTGAATGAATATGATCCTCAAAACACGGATATTCGTAAATATCTGAATCTGATTCGTGAGAGAGCGGGATTCCCGAAGTACCCAAAGGTCTGTCTCAAGATGTGATGAGAAAGAAAATACGGCATGAAAGAGAGTGGAGCTATGTTTTGAAAGTTACGCTATTTGATACACGACGTTGGTTGATTGCCGAAGATACAGATGGTGGACCTTTCTATGGCATGAATTGGATGCGGTATCAATTTACAGATGAAGGGTTTTTATGAACGTACTGTTTTCGAAAAAAGAATTTCAGAAAGAGTTATTATCTCTTCCAATCCCCCAATCGGAAATAGACAAAGACGAATACATTGTACAAAATCCCAATGGTAATACTATTAACTCAAATCCGCAACTAAGCCCTTGAACGTCCTTATTGCGTTTACACGTCCTCTCATTACTGAATTTGCAGATAATTTGAACTTGAAGCACCCACTTCTGCCTACAATATCCCCTTACCCCACAATGTGACTTGAGGCAATACACAATATCATTCCCATAAGTTGTAGGCATTATCCAAAATCAGTCTGGAAAACATCTGCGTAAGCATTATTACAGGTATAGATGTTCAGCACATACCGCCTTGATGTCCTGATCCACTTGGCTGGTACAGAGATAAACCTGAAGACAAACGCTTTTATGCGACTTGTTGCATTGAGCCCGAACTTCTTTACGTCAAGTCTTTGAATAATGGCCTTGTAAAAGTTACGGATAAGTGCTGTAAGAAGAAGGAACACTGTGTTCTCTGCCATGAAGGATTTGGGCAATCTGTCCCACCCGAAACCATTGTTCATATCATCGAAGATACGTTCCTTTCCTCCACGAAGGTTATAGAACTCGACAATTTCTCTTACGGAAGAATCATAGTCGTTAGTCAGGATACAACGGTATGTGTATTCTCCTTCCCAAAAATCCTGCACACCATCCATCCGTTTCTGTCTTTGAATCACAAGTCGATATGCCTTACCTTTCCACTTCTCAACAAGGATAGAGTTCAATTCAAACTCAATGCCATTGATTTCCTCAGTTTTCCAGCCTTTGAGAGCAAAGGTGTCATTGTAGATCGAACTGCAGCGGTTAGCACGGATATAGAAGGACTTGCAGTGTTTTTCTATTTCCTCCACGATTTCCTCGGAACATGATCCACAATCAGCTCTGAAGCGATTGATAGTGAGCCATTCTGTTCAAATCTCGCAAAGAACCTCTTCAGCGTGTCCTTCTGATGGAAACGAACATTTGTGTTACCATCGTATTCTCTATACCGACTATCAAA
>NZ_BHWB01000007.1 GCF_003865075.1 Bacteroides faecalis
TGGAAAAATTAAGATATTTCATAGTTATATTGTTAGGAATACTAATCTATAGCTGTACATCTCATTCACCTTTAAAGAAATATAGAGAGACAAAAGTAAATGCAAATATGTTGGATACTATATCTTATAATCGCCTAGGTGCTTATAAAGAGACAGCAGAAGTGACCTACCTATTTGGATTCATCCCGCTTAATATTTATGGATGTGGAAGTGAACACGCTCCTATTTCTCCAAATGAATTAGAGGTATTATCGAAGGAGCAGGAAGAAAGTGCACCATTATATGATAAAAGTATGATGAGATTACTTATAAGTCCGAAGGTTTCTACTGAAATTAATTTCAAGTATTTAGGCATTTATAAATATAAAAGAACAACTATTGAAGGGATAAGTGTAAGCTCACTTTCAAAAAAGGAAATATCAGAATTGTTGAGAATATGAAGTGATGTCAAATTACAATTATCCCTAGAAATAAGAAATACAATGTATTTTTAAGGACGAATAAAAGATAATTTCTTTTCTTCTCCTGCAAACAAAATTGCTGTGTTCACCAGTGCTAAATGTGAATAAGCCTGTGGAAAGTTTCCCAATTGTTCTTTTGTATCGAAATCAATATCCTCACTAAATAAACTAAGATGATTGGAATAGGTTAGAACTTCATCAAACAAGCATCTGGCTTCTTCTTTCTGGTCGGTCATAAATAATGCACGTATAAGCCAGAATGTACAGATGGTGAAAGCAGAAGTTGGCATCCCAAAATCATCTTTACTGTTATAACGATACATTAGTCCTTTATGAAATAAAGCATTTTTAACGGACTCTACAGTTTTATGATAACGTATATCATTTGCTGCAATAAATCCGTAGGGTTCCATCAGTAAAAGAGAAGAATCCATGGCCAGATTATCGTAAGTTTGTGAAAAACTCTGGATCTCTTCTTTCCAACCATATTTTATAACGTTTTCTTTTATCTTATCAGCTTCGTTTTTCCAGCATTCACTATAACTATATTTATTCATCATTTGAGCAATTTTTGCTCCACGATCTAAGGCGACCCAACACATAACTTTAGAAGAGACGAAATGCTGTCCTTCTCCTCTGATTTCCCAAATACCTTTATCTGGTTTTTTCCAGTCGTTTATCACTGTACTTAGAATTGTTTTCACCATTTCCCACATATCTTCTATTTCATCCAGGGTGCCTGGCATTAGGCAGTAATATTGATAAATAAGATCCATCAGATAACCGAATGAGTCATTTTGTTTCTGATGATAGGCATCATTTCCTATCCTTATAGGTTTTGAATTTTTATAGCCTGATAAATGTTCGAGAATAGTTTCAGTTAATTTGCGCTCTCCGCGAATACCATACATAATTTGGTATTCATGCTTGGCAACAAATGTAGACTGTATGAACTTCATGAAACGTTTGGCGGCACCTGAATGTCCAAATTGAAACATTGTTTCGATGGACATGGAAGCGTCCCGAAGCCAACAAAAACGATAATCCCAATTACGAACTTCCCCTATAGCTTCGGGAAGACTAGTAGTTAATGCTGCCAATACTGCACCATTGTGATAGGACATCAGCTTAAGAACAAGTAAGCTACGTTCTATTACATCATTATAAAGAGTATACTTTTTACTTCGGTTAGTCCAATTTAGCCAGTAAACTAGTGTACGGCAATATTCTATCTTTTCCCGTTCTATATCAATAGGAATTACTTTCTCATTGTAAGATAGTAGCATAAATTCATCTTTTTCGAGAATGATTTCTTTTTCTTCCGAAATGTCTGACAGTGAAAGCGAGGAGTACAGATATTGTCTGTCCTTATTGTTAGAAGAACAGTAGGTTTCTATATATTGAGGTGTGATATTGTGAATTACTTTCCCTTGTGCATAGTTTGGAGCCGGATGATAATTCACTTTGAAATGTGGCTTACCTTTGAGCCAATGAATATAACGATATAGTTCTGCGGGAATATAATGTCCGGCATTATCTTTTGAACGATAACAGGGCATATAGTCTAATACGGTGAACTCTCCTTCCTCTGAACTGAATTGTGTGGAAAGGATATTGGTATGCGGTATATAACTTTGAGTAATATGATAATTTTCGGATACTTCAAAACCGAAATACCCACCTTTCTCATGATCGAGTAACCGTGCAAATGTTGAAGGTGAGTCAAAATCTGGAAAACACATCCATTCAATGTCCCCTTTCAGGGAAATAAGGGCAGCTGTACGACAGTTGCCTATCACTCCATAATTTAAACGATTCATAGTGATTATTTTTTGTTGGGTAATAATAGATCTTTGAGAAAGCTGAAAGAGGATATGAGGAGGTTCTTGCTACTTTCATCCGCTAGAGTCATCTTCTGTTTGCCAAGAATAGCACGCAAGAAATGAAGTACATCCGATTGAGCAGACAGATTATAATTAGCTGTTTCCGATACAGCCCCTATCTTTATAGTGAAGGCATTTGGGGGAACAGCTTGAAACATATCATCGTCTGTAGTATCATCTCCCATTACCAGAATAAAGTCATAGTGTTTATTGACTAATAGACGTCTTACTTCAGAGCCTTTGTTATAATCAGGTGATTTGATTTCAACTACTTTGTTTCCTTGTAGGATTTGTAGTTTCTGTCTGGTGCAGATAGAAACCAATGCACTGACCAATTGTTGTGCTCGGAGGCTTCCCAGCCATGCATCGCTTTCACGATAGTGCCAAGCTATTGCTGTTTCTTTTATTTCTAAATGAGAACGTGGTGTCCTGTCTACAAACATCTGTAATATGGATAAAATTCCTGTTCCCCATTCAAACTTTTCCGTATTCTTATGCCATGCTCCATTTTCTTTATAAAATGCTCCATGTTCAGCAGCCATGGATAGGGGAAGACAACCTAGCCATTTTTCGAGTGTAATGTGGTCCCGACCGCTATTGATAACAACATGATTTGCCGGATCACTGGTTAGTTGCTGTAAAAGGTTGATTAACTCTGGTGTTGGTTGAGCATCCTCTGGATGTAGTTTTAGAGCGGCTAAAGTTCCGTCATAATCCAAAAGAAGAAGACGTTGTTTGGCTTGGTTATATTTTAATTTGATTTGTGCAATGGTACTGGCTGTGATATGCTTTTTTCTTAGCCACTCATTTTTCGCACAAATTGTATTCATCTCGTTTACGAAATCTGTAGCCCATTTGTTTACTGTTTGTACGGATAAAATAGCTTGCATACGTTTTAACCGTTCTTTTTGTTCTTTTTCCGGCATTTCAAGAGCCTGACAGATCGCATTTTCTATTTGTTCCGTATCATTCGGATTTATTTGAATGGCATCAGTCAGTTCTACGATAGCCCCTGCCATTTCACTAAGGATAAGTACGCCTGTATTTTCGTATTTAGTAGCTACATATTCTTTAGCAACTAAATTCATACCATCGCGAAGCGGAGTGACCAAAGCGATGTCAGCTACATAATACATGGCAGTGAGCTCCTCAAGTGAAAATCCGTGATAAAAATAGCAAACCGGAGTCCAATCTATAGTAGAATAGCGTCCGTTAATGGAGCCAATCTCTTCATCAATCTTGGTTTTCAGTTCAGCATAGCTACCTACATGATCACGTGAGGGAACTATGACCATGGCAAGTGTTACTTTATTGTGATATTCGGGATGATGTTCAAGGAAAGTAGCAAAACCATGTAACCGATGGAGAATACCTTTACTATAATCTAGCCTGTCTACTGATAAAATCAATTTATGATTGCCGAACAACTTCCGAGTCCGGTCGATGGCTTGTTTTATTTCGGGTTTATAGGATGCTTTATGATAAAGTTCATAATTTATACCCATGGGTAATGCATCAACTCTTACTGTCCGGTTATCAATCTGAACTTCATCGAGTTTGAAGTCGATATGTAGTACACGTTCTACAGCACTGATAAAGTGACGCATATAATCGTGAGTATGGAATGCAATGAAATCAGCACCTAATAATCCTTTCAGTATTTCAGCCCGTTCTGGCAAAATGCGGAAAAGTTCATAAGAAGGGAAAGGGATGTGATGAAAATATCCGATACAGAGATCTGGATATTTCTTTCTCAACATACCGGGAAGTAACATCAATTGATAATCTTGTATCCATACTTTATCCCCCGGACGTACCAGGCGACATATTTCATCACAAAAAAGCTGATTTACTTCCTGATAAGATTGCCAAAAGCAGTATTTATATAAGGTATAAGCAAAAAAGTAATGGCATAAAGGCCAGATTGTACTATTGCTATATCCCTCATAATAGTTTTTAATGTTTGCATCGGATAAAAAGACCGGATGGAAATTCATTTCTTCCAACTTTGTATTTATCTCTACTTTGTCCTTTTCTTTGTTCGTACATATTCCCGGCCAACCTATCCAATGCTTTTCATAAGAAGTCTGGAGAGAATCTAATCCTGTAGCTAATCCACCTTCACTACGTGAAAAGACGAATGTCCCGTCAGGGTTGGCTACTTTTACGGGTAATCTGTTTGCTATAATATAGAGTTTCATACCTATTAATAAGCAAAGTACATACCAACTAATGATAAAACTTTGCTATGCGCTTATAATCAGTATGTTATCTTGAAATGTAAATTTGTAATAAGCTTATCAAAATGGAAAATGTCTTTCATTTTGGGAATTTCAGTTTTTATTCTTTCCGTGCAAATACTTTTTTCCAAAATAGAATACTCTTTTTCAAAATGAAAGGGTGCTACTAGGTATAATAAATGACTAATCTTGTCGTACATGCTTGATTGATAATTAATTATGTTTCATTTTACTTTTCTGGCACGTATTTGGCATAATACATGGCAGATAATTTTAATAGTTAATCATAAAAAAGAAAGAAGATGGAAATTACACTATCATTCATTTTTTGCCTGTTAAGCGGTATCGCTTGTTTTTGGCTATTTTGGAAATGTGTTGATTGGTTTGAAAAGATTTAAAGTAAAGGAGAATTAATTTATGTACACAGCACTATTTGTATTAGGTATTGCAATCTTCGGTTATTTGATGTATGTACTCATCAGACCCGAAAAGTTTTAAATTACACAGTTAAGGTAAAAGTATGAACACAGAAATTTTAGGCGTGATTTTGCAAATTGTCCTGATGGTGGTATTGGCTTATCCATTGGGAAAATACATTGCAAAAGTTTATAGAGGAGAAAAGACCTGGTCGGACTTTATGGCTCCTATTGAGAGAATAATTTATAAAGTATGTGGAATCGATCCAAACGAAGAAATGGACTGGAAACAGTTCTTGAAATCATTATTGATACTGAATGCTTTTTGGTTTGTATGGGGGATGGTGTTATTGGTTTCACAAGGATGGTTACCTTTAAATCCGGATGGTAACGGACCACAGACTCCTGATCAGGCTTTCAATACCTGCATTAGTTTTATGGTCAATTGTAATCTACAACATTATAGCGGTGAGAGTGGCTTGACTTATTTTACTCAGTTGTTTGTCATCATGCTCTTCCAATTTATTACAGCTGCAACCGGTATGGCCGCAATGGCAGGTATTATGAAAAGTATTGCTGCTAAAACAACAAAAACAATCGGTAACTTCTGGCAGTTTCTGGTATTAAGTTGTACGCGTATCTTGTTACCACTTTCTTTGATTGTAGGATTCATCCTGATTCTTCAGGGAACTCCAATGGGATTTGATGGAAAGATGAACGTGACAACACTTGAGGGTCAGGAACAAATGGTATCTCAAGGTCCTACTGCTGCTATTGTTCCTATTAAACAATTGGGTACGAATGGGGGTGGCTACTTTGGTGTAAACTCATCACATCCGTTGGAGAATCCAACTTACCTGACAAATATTGCAGAATGCTGGTCTATTCTGATTATCCCGATGGCTATGGTACTTGCACTGGGATTCTATACACGTAGGAGGAAATTGGGATATGTTATCTTTGGAGTGATGCTCTTTGCTTATCTGGCAGGTGTCTGTATCAATGTTAGTCAGGAAATGGGCGGTAATCCTCGTATTGATGAAATGGGAATTGCTCAGGATAATGGTGCAATGGAAGGTAAAGAAGTACGTTTGGGTGCTGCTGCAACGGCACTTTGGAGTATTACCACTACAGTTACTTCCAACGGTTCCGTAAATGGTATGCACGACTCAACAATGCCGCTATCTGGTATGATGGAAATGCTGAATATGCAGATTAACACTTGGTTTGGTGGTGTCGGTGTGGGATGGATGAACTATTATACCTTTATTATTATCGCTGTATTTATTAGTGGTTTGATGGTGGGACGTACACCGGAATTTCTGGGAAAGAAGGTTGAAGCTCGTGAAATGAAGATTGCTACCATTGTTGCTTTACTTCATCCGTTTGTAATATTGGTATTTACTGCCATTTCAAGCTATTTATATGTACATCATCCGGATTTTGTAGCGAGTGAAGGCGGTTGGTTGAATAATCCGGGATTCCATGGATTAAGTGAACAGCTTTATGAATATACTTCCTGTGCTGCCAACAACGGTTCCGGTTTTGAAGGATTGGGTGACAATACTTATTTTTGGAATTGGACGTGTGGTATTGTACTTATTCTCAGCCGTTTCCTACCTATCATAGGACAAGTCGCTATTGCAGGCTTGCTGGCTCAAAAGAAGTTTATTCCGGAAAGTGCCGGAACATTGAAAACTGATACACTGACCTTTGGAGTGATGACATTTGCTGTTATTTTCATTATTGCTGCTCTGTCATTCTTCCCGGTACATGCTTTAAGTACGATTGCTGAACATTTTAGTTTGTAATACTGAATTAGAGAAGATATGAAATATAATAAATCAGCTTCTTTGTTTCCAAAGGAGCAAGTTATAGAAAGTTTGAAACAGTCATTCGTGAAACTGAATCCACGAATGATGATAAAGAGCCCGATTATGTTTACGGTGGAAGTGGCAACGGCAGTCATGTTATTTGTTACACTTTACTCTATTGTCAATCCTTCACAAGGTTCATTTGGTTACAATATAGCCGTATTTTTTATTCTGTTTATTACATTGTTATTTGCCAACTTCGCCGAAGCAATTGCAGAAGCACGTGGTAAAGCACAAGCAGACAGTTTGCGTAAGACGCGCGAAGAGACACCTGCCAAGAAGTTGGAAGGTAATAAGATTGTTGCTGTAAGTTCTTCACAGCTGAAAAAAGGCGATGTGTTTGTTTGTGAAGCCGGAGATATAATTCCGTCTGATGGTGAAATTATCGAAGGATTAGCTTCTATCGACGAAAGTGCGATTACAGGTGAATCTGCTCCTGTGATTCGTGAAGCAGGAGGAGATAAAAGTTCGGTAACAGGTGGTACAAAAGTATTATCCGATCATATAAAAGTAATGGTGACGACTCAACCGGGAGAGAGTTTTTTGGATAAGATGATTGCTTTGGTAGAAGGTGCATCCCGTCAAAAAACACCGAATGAGATAGCATTGACTATTCTGTTGGCCGGTTTCACACTTGTTTTGTCATTGTGTGTGTAACGTTGAAACCGTTTGCTGATTATAGTAATACTGTTATCACTATTGCTTCTTTAATCTCGTTGTTCGTTTGTCTAATTCCGACGACTATCGGTGGGCTACTGTCTGCTATTGGTATTGCCGGAATGGATCGTGCACTTCGTGCTAATGTTATTACTAAATCTGGTAAAGCTGTAGAAACGGCTGGTGATATCGATACACTGCTGTTGGATAAAACAGGAACTATAACAATTGGTAACCGTAAAGCCACTCACTTTCATTGTGCACCGGGTATCCAACTACATGATTTTGTAGAGACTTGCCTACTCTCTTCTTTGTCTGATGAGACTCTGGAAGGTAAATCTATTGTAGAATTAGGACGGGAGTCCGGTATCAGGATGCGTAATTTGAACACTACAGGGGCTCACATGATCAAGTTTACGGCTGAAACTAAATGTTCTGGAGTGAATCTGGCAGATGGTACTCAAATACGTAAAGGTGCTTTCGATGCTATCCGTAAGATAGTGGAGGGGTCAGGAAATAAATTCCCGAAAGAAGTAGAAGATATTATTGCTGCAATTTCGAGCAATGGTGGTACTCCGCTGGTCGTATGCGTCAATCAGAAAGTAACAGGTGTTATCGAGTTGCAAGATATTATCAAACCGGGTATTCAGGAACGTTTTGAACGTCTACGTAAGATGGGGGTGAAGACGGTGATGGTGACCGGTGATAATCCACTGACTGCTAAATACATTGCAGAGAAAGCAGGTGTAGACGATTTTATTGCAGAAGCCAAGCCGGAAGATAAGATGGAATATATCAAGAAAGAACAGCAAGCCGGTAAGTTGGTAGCTATGATGGGAGATGGTACAAATGATGCTCCGGCACTGGCTCAGGCAAATGTGGGTGTGGCAATGAATAGTGGTACTCAGGCAGCGAAAGAAGCTGGTAATATGGTCGATCTGGATAATGATCCGACCAAACTGATTGAAATTGTAGAAATTGGAAAACAACTGTTGATGACACGTGGCACGCTGACTACTTTCTCTATCGCCAATGATGTAGCCAAGTATTTTGCCATAGTTCCGGCATTGTTTATGATTGCAATTCCAGAATTGGCAGCACTGAATATCATGCATTTGCATAGTCCTGAAAGTGCTATCTTGTCAGCCGTAATCTTTAACGCGATTATCATTCCAATCTTGATTCCATTGGCTTTACGTGGTGTGCAGTATAAACCGATTGGTGCAAGTGCTTTGCTTCGTCGTAACTTATTGATTTACGGTGTAGGTGGTGTGATTGTTCCTTTCGTCGGAATCAAATTAATTGACTTATTAGTGAGTTTATTCTTTTAATTAAAAAAACAATAGCAATGAAAACTTTATTGAAATCATTCAAAATAACACTTGCTTTTTGTGTCTTTTTCTCAGTGTTCTATATCCTTGTCCTGTGGTTGTTTGCACAAGTGGCAAGTCCCAATAGGGGAAATGCAGAAGTAGCCACATTGGATGGTAAGATTGTAGGAGCAGCAAATGTTGGTCAGGTATTTACACAGGATATTTATTTCTGGGGGCGTCCTTCATGTGCAGGTGACGGATATGATGCAACTAGTTCATCGGGTAGTAACAAAGGACCTACTAATCAAGAATATCTGGATGAGGTATCAGCTCGTATTGATACGTTCTTAGTACATCATCCATACCTGAGCCGTAGGGAAGTGCCGGCTGAAATGGTAACAGCTAGTGCTTCAGGACTCGATCCGAATATAACCCCGCAATGTGCTTATGTACAGGTACGAAGAGTGGCACAGGCTCGTGGATTGAGCGAAGAACAAGTGAAAGAAGTAGTTGATGGAAGTATTGAAAAACCATTTATGGGACTGTTTGGAACAGAAAAAGTGAATGTACTGAAATTGAATATTGCACTTGAAGAAAAAGGTGATAAATAAGTAAACATTTAAGGTAGCGTTCTTATCCGAATCGTATTAGTAAGAGTGCTGTACGATTTTAAAAAACAGGGTGGATAAGGCGCTTCCTTTTTAAGAATAACATGAAATAAAATTAGAATTATGAAGACTTTTGTGATTAAAAAGATAACTTTAGCCTCATTGGCTGTTATGGTTATATGCTTGATGGGAACTACGAAGGTGAAGGCACAGGAATTTACCGTACAAGGAGACATTGTCAGTTCGTATGTTTGGCGTGGAATGTATCAGGGAGGTGGTGCTGCTTTTCAACCTACTTTAGGTTTGGGTGTTGGGAATTTCTCTGTTTCAGCTTGGGGATCTACCAATTTTAGTGGAGGAAATAAGGAATTGGACTTAACACTCGCTTATAAATTGGGTGAAACAGGACCTACCTTGACTGTTGCTGATTTGTGGTGGGAAGGCGAAGGAGCATATAAATACTTTAACTTTGAAAGTCATGAAACCGGTCATCATTTTGAAGCAGGATTATCATATACATTACCTGTAGAAAGATTTCCGCTTTCTATCGCATGGTACACGATGTTTGCAGGAAAAGATAAAAAACTGAATGATATAGGTGAGTTGAAACAGAATTATTCTTCTTATCTGGAATTGAATTATCCTTTCAGTGTGAAGAATGTAGATTTAAATGTCACGTGTGGTGCTGTACCATACAAGGCAGCGAATATGTATAATAACAATGGTTTTGCGGTGACTAATGTAGCATTGAAAGGAATAACGGAAATTAAATTTAATGATAAGTTTTCTTTGCCGATATTTGCGCAAGCTATATGGAATCCATGTATTGAAGATGCTTTTTTGGTGTTTGGCATAACTTTAAGGCCATAAAAGTGAACTCATGAATTTAAGTTGAATGGAGCCCGTGATGATCGTGATGATTGTTACGGGTTAATATACTTTATAACGAGATTGAATAAAGATATGGATGAAAGAGAACAAAGTGTACAACATTTTCTGGATTTGATAAAAAAATCTCATCGCGGAAAATTTAAGATTTACATTGGCATGATAGCCGGTGTAGGTAAATCATACCGTATGCTTCAGGAGGCGCACGAACTATTGGAGAATGGAGTCGATATACAAATTGGTTACATCGAGACGCATGGTCGTGCAGGAACGGAAGCTCTTATGGAAGGATTACCAGTCATTCCGAGACGTAAGATTTTCTATAAAGGGAAAGAGTTGGAAGAGATGGATCTGGATACGATCATCCGTATTCATCCGGAGATTGTGGTGGTAGATGAACTGGCACATACTAATGTGGAAGGTAGTTTGAATGAAAAACGTTGGCAGGATGTGATGACATTGCTGAATGAAGGAATTAATGTGATTTCAGCGATCAATATTCAGCATATTGAAAGTGTGAATGAAGAGGTACAGGAGATTACGGGTATCGAGGTAAAAGAGAGAGTTCCGGACAGTGTGCTTCAAGAGGCGGATGAGGTGGTAAATATTGACTTGACGGCAGAAGAGTTGATTTCCCGTTTAAAAGCTGGTAAGATATATCGTCCTGACAAAATTCAGACTGCTTTGGATAATTTCTTCCGTACTGAGAATATACTGCAATTGCGTGAGCTGGCTTTGAAGGAAGTAGCTTTGCGTGTTGAGAAAAAAGTAGAGAACGAAGTAGCAATGGGTGTTGCTGTCGGTATTAGGCATGAAAAGTTTATGGCATGCATCAGTAGCCATGAGAAAACACCACGTCGGATTATCAGAAAAGCGGCCAAGTTGGCTACTCGTTATAATACCACTTTCATTGCTCTATATGTACAAACGCCCAATGAGAGCATGGATCGGATCGGATTGGCCAATCAACGTTATTTGTTGAATCATTTTAAGTTGGTGGCCGAACTTGGCGGTGAGGTTGTTCAAGTACAGTCAAAAGATATTCTGGATAGTATTGTCAAAGTCTGTCAGGAAAAACAGATTTCGACAGTTTGTATGGGAACACCTAATTTAAGATTGCCTAGTGCTATTTTTTCGATAATGGGATATAGAAAATATTTAAATAATTTGTCGCGAACTAATGTAGATTTGATTATACTTGCATAATATTAATAGTTTGAACCTTATGAATATAAAGACGAAGTTGATTCTCGGCATCGGGATGCTGGCGGGAATGATTATTTTGCTGGTAACACTTTCAGTTGTGAATCTCCAGATATTGACAGCTACCGAACCGGATAGCCCTGCTGCCATGCCCGGACTAGAGCGTGCTTTGCTGTGGATCTCTATTACAGGAGGTATTTGTATTCTGACAGGATTGTGTCTGCTCTATTGGTTACCCCGTTCTATTAGTAAGCCGATCAAGGACTTGAAGCAAGGAATTCTTGAAATAGCCAATCATAATTATGAAGAACGGCTGGAAATGAACAACAATCAAGAGTTTCGGGAAGTAGCTGAGAGTTTTAACCGGATGGCTGAACGGCTGACTGAATATCGTGCAAGTACACTGGCTGATATTCTTTCCGCTAAAAAGTTCATCGAGGCAATTGTAAATAGTATTGATGATCCGATTATAGGCTTGAATATCGATCGGCAGATTCTCTTTATCAATGATGAAGCATTGAGTGTGTTGAATTTGAAAAGAGAGTATGTGATTCGTCAATCAGCAGAAGAACTTTCTTTGAAGAATGATCTGCTCCGTCGGTTGATTCGGGAGTTGGTGATCCCGGGTGATCAAAAGGAACCGTTGAAAATATATGCCGATGATAAGGAAAGTTATTTTAAAGCTTCTTATATTCCCATTATAAATACAGAAGCGGAGCAAGATGAACCTTGTAAATTGGGAGATGTCATCTTATTGAAGAATATCACAGAGTTTAAAGAGCTGGATTCTGCTAAGACTACATTTATCTCTACGATTTCTCATGAGTTGAAAACTCCGATAGCGGCTATTATGATGAGTCTTCAGTTATTAGAAGATAAGCGTGTAGGGGTATTGAACGATGAACAGGAACAACTTTCTAAAAGTATAAAAGAAAATAGTGAGCGCCTGTTGAATATTACAGGAGAATTGTTGAATATGACTCAGGTAGAAGCTGGAAAACTGCAAATGATACCGAAGATTACCAAACCGATCGAGTTGATAGAATATGCGATTAAGGCAAATCAGGTACAAGCGGACAAGTTTAATATTCAGATAGAAGTAGAATATCCGGAAGAGAAAATAGAAAAACTTTTTGTTGATAGTGAAAAGATTGCATGGGTATTGACTAATTTATTGAGCAATGCTATCCGTTATTCCAAAGAAAATGGTCGTGTGATTATCGGTGCTAAACAAGAGGTAGATATAATTGAACTTTATGTCCAAGATTTCGGAAAAGGTATTGATCCGCGTTATCATAAGAGTATTTTCGACCGTTATTTTCGTGTTCCGGGTACCAAAGTGCAAGGTAGTGGTTTAGGATTGTCTATATCCAGAGACTTTGTGGAAGCTCATGGTGGTACATTGACAGTAGAAAGTGAGTTGGGTAAAGGTAGTCGCTTTGTGATGCGATTGAAGGCTTGATAGAGAGACAAATCTTTTTATACACTTTTTATTACTAATTTTATGTAAGTTCTTAAATCTTTCTAAATCAGCGTTCTAATAATATAATCTAATTTGTTTTGCTTTCTTTAACGTATTGCTATGCAGCATTATTTATCATGTAGCATTTATAAAGTGTAAAGCGACTAACTATTTGGAATATTAAATTTTAAAACCTGACATTATGAAAGAATTATTTGTATTTAAAAATCTATTTGTATCAGCAGTGGTACTTAGCTGTTCTTTAGGATTTACATCTTGTGGTGACGATGACGAAATCCCATTTGTTCCACCAATTACTCCACAGGTAATGTATGGTAATTTTGATGGTAAAATGATTACTTTTTCGATCAACCCTCTTGAAACTGAAAATGGGGATCAGGATGAAACTCCGGTAGGGACAGATATTTCTGCTAAAGTGGACAATGATACTGTATATTTCGATAAATTCCCTATTAAAGATATCGTATTCTCTATTATTAAAGATGAAGAGAAAACAAATCAGATTATTGAAGCAATAGGGGATGTTAAATATAAAGTTGGTTACAAAGCTCAGTTGAATGCTGCAAAAGACAGCGTTTGTTTTACTCTAGATCCTAAATCTTTGAATTTGGAATTTGTGATTCCTGAACCTGCTCCTAAAGAAGGTGAAGAAGTTACTCCAATTAAAGTGGAGGTTAAAATATCTGCAGTAGAAGAATATGTTAATAGCTATGAACTCAGTAGTACAAATATGAAGTTCAAGTTTAGAGCAGATGAAGTTGTATTAGGTGGGGGTGAGGAACCAATACTTGTTGAATTTACTCCTACTGTTTTTTATTTCGATATGAAAAAAGCAAAAGGTGAATAAATAACATTGTTTGTATGCGTTAGTCCTTTGCTATTTATAAATGAAGGGGGTATCCAAGTTTTTGGGTGCCCTTCATTTTTTGTAAAGGTCCGAACTTTCCTAAGCTCGGACCTTTTATTTGTTCTAAAAATATAATCTTAGAGCGTGTTGATCAATAGTGGAAATATTAATCTTTATGCGCATTGGTATATATAGAAATTTCTTTATGTGATTTTCATATCTTTTTCTCTGCAATTTTTTTCAAATTGCACTTTATCTATATTTTATAGTATAAGGAAACAGAATCTATCCGGAAAAAGGCGTATTTTTGCTACATACTTTGTATGGGATTGTGATAGTATTCTTAATCAGTAATTCCTTTACTATAATAAATTAAATTATATATGAAGAGAAAACTACTTAAATGGATGTATTTGGGAGTCTTGTTACTGTTTGCATCTTGTGCTTCTATGGTAAAAAAAGAAAGTACGGAGATATTGCAATCTGTTCCTTTTCATCAAGTGCATTTGGAAGATGACTTTTGGTTACCTCGTTTGAAGACTCAGAAAGAGGTGCTTGTTCCGTTTGCGTTGGAGAAAACCAAGCCGGCTATGGATAACTTGAGGAAAACCGGTAATTTCTTGAAAGGAATCAAAGATGAATTACCTTTTCCTCATCGTTTTATTGCTTCTGATTTGTATAAGGTGATGGAAGGAGCTGCTTATCTGCTTATTCTGGAAAAAGACTCAATGTTGGAACATACGATGGATAGTATCATTGATCTGATTGGTGACGCGCAACAGGAGGATGGATATTTGTATGAATCCCATACAACAGGTGTGGCAGCCCAGCATAAGGATGAAATGGGAGAAAAACCTTATTCATGGGTTGTTCATAGTCATGAATTGTACAATATGGGACATATGTATGAAGGAGCAGTAGCTTATTATCAGGCAACCGGCAAAGATAAGTGGTTGAATATTGCAAAGAAAAGTGCCCGTCATATTAATCATGTGTTTTTTGAAGGAGATCCGAACTATAATAATGGCAAACCTATTAATCAGGCACCGGGGCATGAAGAAATAGAATTAGCATTGGTTAAGCTATTTCAAGCTACAAATGATTCGCTTTATCTCCAAATGGCTAAGAAGTTTATAGATATACGTGGAGTGACCTATAGACCTGAAGGAGAAGGAGTAATGTTACCGGATTATGCTCAACAACACTTGCCGGTACGTGAACAAACAAAAGCTGTAGGACATTCAGTCAGAGCTACCTATCTTTACGCCGGTATGGCTGATGTACTTGCTCAAACGGGCGATGAAACTTTAAAACCTGCTTTAGATAGCATTTGGGCTAATATTGTGGATACTCGAATGCATATTACTGGTGGTTTGGGAGCCATTCATGGAATTGAGGGTTTCGGACCGGAATATGTGCTACCGAATAAGGAAGCGTATAATGAGACTTGTGCGGCGGTAGGGAATGTGATGTTTAACTATCGTATGTTCATGGCCGAAAAAGATGCTAAATACATTGATGTCGCAGAAGTTGCATTATATAATAATGTTTTGGCAGGGGTGAATCTTGAAGGTAATAAGTTCTTTTATGTCAATCCGTTAGAAGCAAATGGGACTAAAGGTTTCAATCAAGGTAGGAAAGGCCGTTCACCGTGGTTTGATTGTGCATGTTGTCCTTCTAATATTGCCCGGCTTATTCCTCAGATAGCAGGTATGATGTATGCGCATAATAATGATGATATTTATTGTACGCTATATGCCGGCACATCTACTACAGTTCCTTTGAGTACGGGTAAGGTCAATATTAAGCAAGAAACAAACTATCCGTTTGATGAATCAGTGCGTTTTGAGATATCTCCGGAACGTGATGGACAAACTTTTGCAATACATTTTCGTATACCTACATGGGTGACTAGCCAATTTGTTCCCGGTAAGTTATATAGCTATCTTAATAATGAAAATGCTGATTGGGAGTTGATACTTAATGACAAAAAGGTTTCTGCTCAAATAGAAAAAGGATTTGTTACTATCAATCGTGACTGGAAAAAAGGGGACCGGATAGAGCTTAAATTACCTATGCCTGTTCGTTATAATATGGCTATTCATGAGGTGGAAGCAGATCGTGATCGCGTATGCATCACTAGGGGACCTTTGGTCTATTGTGCCGAGGCTATCGATAATGCTGCGTTAGTGAGTAGTTATGTGGTTAATGTTTCAGAGAAAGAAACTGTGCGTAAAGAAACTGAAGGGGTACTCAAGAATATTGATCTTATCACAATACCGGCCACTTCTGTCTCTGATTCTAATATTCAACAGCTTACTTTAGTTCCTTATTATGCTTGGGATAATCGTGGAGATGATGCAATGATTGTATGGTTCCCTCAAACTGAGGATTTGGCTCGAGCATCTGTTCCTGTTATATCTGAATATATTTCTAAAGTGAACACATCTCATACGTTCGAATTGGATAATATGTATGCCATGGTAGCTAATAAATATCCGGATAGTTCATCGGATACTTCTATTGAACGATGGACAAGTTGGCCGGAAAAAGGGAAAAAACAATGGGTCGAATTAGAACTGAAAACTCCTCTCAATTTACAAAGCCTGTCGGTATATTGGTATGATGATAATGGTGGCGTACAAATCCCAAAGTCGTGGAAGCTGGAGTATAAGAGTGATGGTAAATGGAATGATTTCCCATTGTATGTTACTGATGAATATGAGGTACAAAAGAATCAGTATAATATGGTACATCCCGGGAAACCGATAATCACTGATGCATTTCGTTTGCAGATACAACCAAAGCCAGACGCAGCTGTAGGTCTTTTAAGTATTGATATTGAAGAAGTGAAATAGTTATCTTATCAAAGTGAATGAAAAGGTCTGAGACTAATACATTTTGATAAATAAGTTATAAGATGGCACTATACATAAGGGTTTGTGTAGTGCCATTACTTTTGCCAGTCAGATGTATAAACATAATTAAAACGTCCTCCGGGAGCGACATCTCCACTGACATAAAAGTCCATGATATTCCCTTCGTCCTGCATATTATCACACCATTTGAATTCTATATTGACAGAGGAATCTAAACCTAGTAGTTTCTTTTCTATTGCTATTTCGAGTATATTATCTTTAGCAGAAAATGTCCCTTTACCGATAGGGCTCCATATCCATTTATTCTTATCACATTTTTCAATAATCACGTTCTTTCCGGTAGGAGTCTGGTGGTTGATTATATAGTCGTATCCATTCCATCCCGTACTTTTATTTCTATCCGCATCAATAAACAACATCATCCAATTCGGATCTTTGCAGGAGGTCAGTGCTTCAGCAGTTTCTACATAAAAATAGATATATTTATCATCATGAGTTACTTTTGCACCGATTATATCGTTACGTCCACTTGTATCCTTATAATAGGTATTATATCTGCCGGCACAGTCTCTATGCACAGTGTTTCCTTTGTAAGATGTGTAATAGGGCTTCACGTCCTCCCAACTTTCCAGTTTCCCGAGTTTGATCGTTTTAGGAACTGAAGGCTTCTCTGGTTTATCCATTCCTTTAAATTTTCGGATATTATCAACAAGTTGCAAGTAGTAGACATCTCCTTTGTCTCCCCAACCTTTATTAGGTTCTATATCACGACTGCAATTCCAATTATATTGATCGACGAAAGAAAATGGTTTACCTGTCCAACCATGTTCTGGCAGCCACATACCTGCAATATATTCATTCCAACCAGTTACGAATATTAGTTCAGGATCTAATTCATGAGCTCTGTCCCATTGTTCTTGGAAATTCCAACCATATAAATAGCCATCTACGCGAGGATCAACCCCTTTACTTACCGTAAAACTCCTACCATAAGCATTTGGTAAATTGAAGGCACTGCAATGACCTTTACTTATAGGATTTGCATTTTGAGCTACTCCGACTGTTACTTGTTCGAAGTTGTTGTTGCCTATTGCCACATAACCATGCTGCGGATACATTTCCAACCATCCCCATTGATCTTTTCTAGTTGGTCCATTGACATAATCCGGTTGCCCCGGGCGGAAGGTGAAAAAGTTAGCGATTTCTTGATCAGTTTTGTCGGTTGTTAAATTATCCGGGTAAGCCATAATGCAAGGTTTCCCTTTCCATATAAACCATAAGTCACTATATCTGTTAGGCTTATAAATATCTCGATAAAGTTGACGGAGAGAGACTAAAGAATGGGGAGCGGGTCCAAAAGGCAACATAAAAGCAATCTTCGGAACATTTACTCCATCTATGCGAGCTTGTTCCCAGGTTTTCATCAAAGCTTCATAAGACTCTTCCCAAGTAAAACTCCCGTTTGTACAATCAAAGAAGACTACATCTACTCCTGCGTCAGCCAATAGTTCTGCATGTTTACGTAGCACCCAAGTATCAGTCGTTCTATAATAACCAAACAGTGGTTGTTCCCAATAAAAAAAGCCTGGTTTATTCTTTCCCCATGCTGGATGATCATATGAAGCCATTGCTTCCGGATATTGACGAACGATTTCAGTTATATTTTTAATAGGATATGTCGTGTCATCTATGCCTTGATGCCAAGTCCAGTAGAACATAGCTACGTATTTATTTTTCTTTTTATCCCCGGTTTCTTTATATTCTTTGACCTTTCTTCCGAGTGCATCGGTAGCAACCCAGTTATCGCTATTGACTGTTGGATTTTGAGCATATGTTGTAGTGGCAAATATTGCTCCTAAAATTATGATTAAACTAGATTTCATGATAGTAATAGATTTAAAGGGATAATATATAAATTTTATCTATTATGATTTGAATTATATACCACAGAAAATTTTGTTTTCTGTGGAGCGTAAAGTTATAACAAAATGAGTAGTTTTCCAAATTTGCTAATTTTTTGTTGTGTAACGGTGTCAATAATTTATATAAAACATCCATTTCACACAGAAATTCTTTCATCCTGCTTTAAAAGGAAGATCTATCGGATATCTTAATTTGTAAAGAAGCAGGGTATAAGATTGGATTGCGGAGTTCATGATTAAGAGATATTACTAAGTTTTTGTTTACCAGCTTTTATTTTGCTTGACTTCTGTTTAAATATCTGTTTATCAGCAATAAATGTGCTACTATTACATGAATAGTTCTAGAAAACCTATAAAGAAATTTTTCATTCAATTAAATTTGAAATGAAACTTTGCAGAATCAATACATTGCTACAACTTTGAAAATCTTTATATTTGCGGATAATTTGGAAATAAAGTCAAACTATTGGCAATAAAATAATTTAAAAGAACCAGAATCAGATGAAACAGGACATGATTGTTATCCTTGACTTGGGTAGTCATGAGAATACGGTATTAGCTCGCGCTATCCGTGCATTAGGAGTTTACAGTGAGATTTATCCTCACGATATCACAGTGGAAGAACTGAAAGCATTACCCAACGTAAAGGGTATCATTATCAATGGTGGACCGAACAATGTGATTGATGGTGTTGCTATTGACGTAAATCCGTCTATTTATACAATGGGCATTCCTGTCATGGCTGCCGGTCATGATAAAGCGATTTGTGCAGTGAAACTTGTGGAATTTACAGATGATATCGAAGCTATTAAGGCGGCTGTAAAATCTTTCGTCTTCGATACTTGCAAAGCTGAGGCTAACTGGAATATGACGAACTTTGTGAACGACCAGATCGAGTTGGTCAAGCGTCAGGTTGGTGATAAGAAAGTATTGTTAGCTCTGTCGGGTGGAGTTGATAGTTCTGTAGTAGCTGCTTTGCTTCTAAAAGCGATTGGTGATAACTTGGTATGCGTGCATGTAAATCATGGATTGATGCGTAAAGGTGAATCTGAAAATGTAGTCGAAGTTTTCAGTAATCAATTGAAAGCAAATCTTGTCTATGTGGATGTTGCAGATCGTTTCTTGAATAAATTGGCAGGGGTGGAAGATCCTGAACAAAAACGTAAAATTATCGGTGGAGAATTTATTCGTGTATTTGAAGAAGAAGCACGCAAGCTGGATGGTATCGACTTCTTAGGTCAGGGTACTATTTATCCGGATATTGTGGAAAGCGGAACAAAGACTGCTAAAATGGTGAAGTCTCATCATAACGTAGGTGGTCTGCCCGAAGATCTTAAATTCCAGTTAGTAGAGCCATTACGTCAATTGTTTAAGGATGAAGTTCGTGCTTGTGGTTTGGAATTAGGCTTGCCTTATGAGATGGTTTACCGTCAACCTTTCCCGGGTCCTGGTTTAGGTGTTCGTTGTTTAGGGGCTATCACGCGTGATCGTTTAGAAGCAGTACGTGAGTCTGATGCTATTTTGCGTGAGGAATTCCAGATTGCCGGCTTAGATAAAAAGGTATGGCAATACTTTACCGTAGTACCTGATTTCAAATCTGTTGGTGTGCGTGATAACGCCCGTTCTTTTGATTGGCCGGTTATTATTCGTGCTGTCAATACCGTAGATGCGATGACAGCTACTATTGAACCGATAGATTGGTCGATTTTGATGAAAATCACAGATCGCATTTTGAAAGAAGTGAAGAATGTAAATCGTGTTTGCTATGATATGTCGCCGAAACCTAATGCGACTATAGAATGGGAATAAAAGAATAAAGAATCACCTTCTGAAAGTGATATGTACCCCCGAAAGTTAAATATAAGGACTTTCGGGGGTATTTTTATAAGAAAAAGGCACCCAAGAGTGGAAGCCTCTCAAATGCCTTATTCTTTTATTAAGTAGCGGGACCCGGGATTGAACCGGGGACCTCATGATTATGAATCATGCGCTCTAACCAGCTGAGCTATCCCGCCATCGTTTCTCGATTGCGGGTGCAAAGATAGCTGTTTTTTTATAATCTCCAAAACAATTGAGTACTTTTTTGTGTTTTTTCTATATGACAAAACCTTACTTTCTCTTTTAATTAAGGAGTTTGAGGGGTAAAGATGAAAGAAGTTTTAAATAAAGTGCTTGATTTATACTATGTATTTAGAAAAAAGTATTTATCTTGGCGCACTCAAAACAATTTGAAATTGCTATGAAAAAAGAGAAAATTCATTTGGAGTATTTGCTAAATGCAACATCTAAAAATATTATTTGGACAGCTATTAGTACACCGACCGGGTTGGAGGACTGGTTTGCTGATAGAGTGGTATCCGACGACAAAATTGTAGAGTTTCATTGGGGGAAAACGGAACAAAGAGATGCCGAGATTGTAGCAATTCGTGCTTTTTCCTTTATCCGTTTCCGTTGGCTGGACGACGATAACGAACGTGATTATTTCGAAATAAAGATGACTTATAATGAACTGACAAGTGACTATGTATTAGAAATTATTGATTTCGCTGAACCGGATGAAGTAAATGACATGAAAGAATTGTGGGAGTCGCAAGTGACTAAATTGCGAAGAACATGTGGATTTTAGTTAACTTTCAATTAAAAATTTTCTAGGCTACTTTTTTTATACTAATTTTGCATCTTAAATGCACGAAGAACTTGTTTAAGATGCTACGCATAAAGAAATTAGATATATTTATCGTTAAGAGCTTTTTTCTGCTTTTTATCGGTACATTCTTCATCTGTCTCTTCATTTTCATGATGCAGTTTTTATGGAGATATGTAGACGAATTAGTTGGAAAGGGATTGGAAATGAGTGTCATGGCTCAGTTCTTCTTTTATTCCGCTTTAACGTTGGTGCCATTGTCATTGCCATTAGCTGTGTTGTTGGCTTCTTTGATTACTTTCGGTAACTTTGGTGAACGTTATGAGCTACTTGCAATGAAAGCAGCAGGTATTTCTTTGCTCAAAATCATGCGTCCGCTTGCAATTTTTGTCTGTGGGTTGGTGGGCGTCTCCTTTTATTTTCAGAATGTTGTCGGACCTATCGCTCAGGCTAAACTGGGGACTCTGATACTTTCGATGAAACAAAAATCTCCGGAAGTAGATATCCCGGAAGGAGTGTTCTATTCCGAAATACCGGATTACAACCTGAAGATTGCCAAGAAGGATCGAAAAACCGGGATGCTATATGATGTGTTGATCTATAATCTGCGCGATGGTTTTGAAAACGCGCATATTATCTACGCAGACTCCGGCCGTATGGAGATGACAGCTGATAAGCAACATCTTTGGTTACATTTATATAGTGGTGACTTGTTCGAAAATTTGAGAGCACAGAATGTGAAAGCGCAGAATGTGCCTTACCGTCGTGAATCATTTCGTGAAAAACATTCGATCATTGAGTTTAATTCCGACTTCAATATGGTGGATAGTGATATTATGGGTAAGCAGTCCTCAGCCAAAGATATGAAACAGTTGGAAGCTTCTATTGACTCAATGAAGTTAGTAGGTGATAGTATCGGACGGCAATATTATACGGAAGTGTCACAGGGTAATTTTCGTCCATCTTACACGTTGAGTAAGGAAGATACAATAAAGATAGAAGAAGCGGATATTCGTACATATAATGTAGACAGTCTTTATGAGGTATCATCGTTGGCGCAGAAACAAAAGGTGATTACAGCAGCAGCAGGTAAAGCAGAGAATATATCGAATGATATCTCTTTCAAGACTTTCCAGATGGCAGACAATGACACCCGTATCCGTAGACATCGGACGGAGTGGCATAAGAAATTTACCATATCATTGTCCTGTTTATTGTTCTTCTTCATTGGGGCTCCTTTAGGTGGTATCATTCGTAAGGGGGGACTTGGTATGCCTGTGATTGTGTCTGTAATGGTATTTATTATCTATTACATTATAGATAATACAGGTTATAAGATGGCACGCGACGGTAAATGGATTGTATGGATGGGAATGTGGACCAGTAGTGCCATTTTGGCTCCTTTAGGTTTTTTCCTTACCTACAAATCGAATAAAGACTCAGTGGTGCTTAATGCAGATGCTTATATTAATTGGTTCAAGAAGATCGTCGGTATCCGGAGTTTACGTCATTTGTTTAAGAAGGAAGTAGTAATTAACGATCCTGATTATGAACATTTACCTGGAGAATTGGACCGTCTTACTGCTGAGTGCAAAACCTACATGGCTAAGAATCGCTTGACTAAAGCACCGAATTATTTCAAACTATGGATGGTGGGTGAGAAAGACGATGAAGTGGTGGCTATCAACGAACAACTAGAATCGTTAGTAGAAGAAATGTCCAACACGAAGTCGGTTACTTTAGTGAATACATTAAACAATTATCCCATTATTTCCGTTTCTGCTCATATACGTCCGTTCCATAAATATTGGATGAATCTGCTTGTTGGAGTCATATTTCCTATTGGTTTATTCTTTTATTTCCGTATCTGGGCATTCCGTGTCCGGTTATCTAAAGATATGGAGCGGATCATTAAGAACAATGAACAAATTCAATTCATCATACAGAATATTAATAAATAAATGTTATGGAAGAGATTAAAATGGATAAAATAGAAGATGCGATTGCCGATTTCAAGGAAGGTAAGTTCGTCATAGTAGTGGATGATGAGGATCGTGAGAACGAAGGTGATTTAATTATAGCTGCTGAAAAGATAACTCCTGAGAAAGTAAACTTTATGTTAAAGTATGCGCGTGGAGTACTTTGCGCGCCTATCACAGTATCTCGTTGCAAAGAATTGGACTTACCACATCAGGTGAGTGACAATACCTCTGTATTGGGTACTCCTTTCACTATTACGATTGACAAGTTAGAAGGCTGTACAACCGGAGTTTCTGCTAGTGATCGTGCTGCAACGATTCAGGCATTGGCAGATCCTGCTTCTACACCGTCTACATTCGGTCGCCCGGGACATATCAATCCGCTTTATGCACAGGAAAAAGGGGTGCTGCGTCGTGCAGGACATACAGAAGCGACGATTGATATGGCACGTCTTGCCGGACTTTATCCTGCTGGCGCTTTGATGGAGATTATGAGCGATGATGGTACGATGGCACGTTTGCCGGAACTTCGTAAGCTGGCAGATGAACATGGATTAAAGTTGATTTCTATTAACGATTTGATTGCTTATCGTCTTAAACAAGAATCCATTGTAGAAAAAGGAGTAGAGGTAAATATGCCGACCGAACATGGCATGTTCCGTCTGATCCCTTTCCGTCAGAAATCAAATGGTTTGGAACATGTAGCTTTATTTAAGGGCACTTGGAAGGAAGACGAACCTATTCTGGTACGTGTACATTCTTCTTGTGTAACAGGTGATATCTTCGGTTCCAGACGTTGCGATTGTGGTGAACAGTTGCACAAAGCCATGGAGATGATTGACCAGGCAGGAAAAGGAGTTGTTGTTTACCTCAATCAGGAGGGTCGTGGCATCGGTTTGATGGAGAAAATGAGAGCCTATAAACTTCAAGAAGATGGAATGGATACAGTGGATGCAAATATCTGTTTGGGACATTTGGCTGACGAACGTGATTATGGGGTAGGTGCACAGATTCTTAGAGAGTTAGGAGTACACAAAATGAAGCTTTTGACAAATAATCCTGTAAAACGTGTAGGTTTGGAAGCCTATGGATTGGAGATTGTCGAAAATGTTCCTGTTGAAACAGTTCCTAATCAGTATAATGAACGGTATTTGAGAACGAAAAAAGAAAGAATGGGCCACACATTACATTTTAATAAGTAAATTGTCATTCTGTTTTCATATATCGAATAAAATCGCTTATTTTGCAACGAATTTCACTCAACAACAATAAAATAGATACAAAATGAATCAATTATCAGATCGTTTGAACAGCTTGTCGCCGTCGGCGACACTTGCCATGTCTCAAAAGAGTAATGAGCTTAAGGCACAAGGCGTTGATGTTATTAACTTAAGTGTAGGAGAACCAGATTTCAATACTCCTGACCACATCAAAGAAGCTGCGAAAAAAGCTATAGACGACAATTTCTCTCGCTACTCTCCAGTACCGGGTTATCCCGCTTTGCGTAATGCGATTGTTGAGAAACTGAAAAAAGAGAACGGTCTGGAATATACTGCCGCTCAGATTTCTTGTGCGAATGGTGCAAAGCAATCTGTTTGTAATGCAATCATGGTGTTGGTAAATCCGGGTGAAGAAGTAATTGTACCGGCTCCTTATTGGGTGAGCTATCCAGAAATGGTGAAATTGGCAGAAGGTACTCCTGTGATTGTTTCAGCAGGTATCGAACAAGATTTCAAGATTACTCCGGAACAGTTGGAAGCTGCCATTACTCTGAAAACAAAAGCGCTGATTCTTTGCTCTCCGTCTAATCCGACCGGATCTGTATATACTAAGGAAGAATTGGCAGGATTGGCTGCTGTGTTGGCTAAACATCCGCAAGTAATAGTAATTGCTGACGAAATATACGAACATATCAACTATATCGGTAAACACGAAAGCATTGCTCAATTCCCAGAAATGAAGGAACGTACAGTGATTGTAAATGGTGTTTCTAAAGCTTACGCAATGACAGGATGGAGAATCGGTTTTATTGCCGGTCCGGAATGGTTGGTGAAAGCTTGCAATAAGTTACAAGGTCAATACACATCAGGTCCTTGTTCTGTATCTCAGAAAGCTGCTGAGGCTGCTTATACAGGTACACAGGAGCCGGTTAAAGAAATGCAGAAGGCTTTCCAACGTCGTCGTGACTTGATCGTTAAGTTGGCAAAAGAAGTGCCGGGATTCGAAGTAAATGTACCGCAAGGTGCTTTCTACCTGTTCCCGAAATGCGATAGCTTCTTTGGTAAGAGTTGTGGTGAACGTACGATTAAAGATTCAGATGACTTAGCTTTGTACTTGCTTGAAGAAGCTCATGTAGCTTGTGTAGGCGGTGCATCGTTCGGTGCTCCTGACTGCATTCGTATGAGTTATGCTACAAGTGATGAGAACATTGAAAAGTCTATTTGCCGTATCAAGGAAGCATTGGCTAAATTGAAATAATCGATAGATGAAATAAAATCATTGCGGCGGACGTTTTCCAAAGAGGAAAATAGTCCGCCGTATTTTTTTTGAATGTACCTATAAATAAAAAGGCTACTTTCCGTGGAAAGCAGCCTTCACTTTTTCTTTGTAGATTGTATTATTCAGCTGGGTGAATAGCCTCAGACGGACAAACGTCTGCGCAAGTACCACAATCGGTACATACGTCCGGGTTGATAGAATAGATATCACCTTCAGAGATAGCTTCAACCGGACACTCGTCGATACAAGTTCCGCAAGCAATACAATCGTCACTAATTACGTAAGCCATTTTTTTTAAGATTTAAATTATTAGTACTAATTCGTTTGGCAAAAATAAGCGTTTTATTTGTTACTTGGTATGATTCTATGATTAAAATGATTTAATTTGTATTTCTTCTAAATAAGAGACACGTCTTATTTGTGCTATATTTTTCGTATTTTTGCAGACAAATTACTAATACATAGCAATAATATGCCTTTAAATTTACCTGATAGACTCCCTGCGATAGAATTGCTAAAGGAAGAAAATATTTTTGTGATCGACGCTTCCCGTGCTACGCAACAGGATATTCGTCCGCTACGGATTGTAATATTGAATCTGATGCCGTTGAAGATTACAACAGAGACAGATCTCGTGAGATTACTTTCAAACACTCCTCTTCAGGTGGAGATATCGTTTATGAAGATCAAGAGTCATACATCCAAAAATACTCCGGTAGAGCACATGAAGGCGTTCTATACGGACTTTGACCAGATGCGCAATGAGAAATATGACGGTATGATTATAACCGGAGCACCTGTAGAACAGATGGACTTCAAAGAGGTGACCTATTGGGAGGAAATAACGGAAATATTCGATTGGGCGAAGACACATGTCACATCTACTCTGTATATATGCTGGGCGGCTCAGGCCGGACTGTATCATCATTACGGAGTGCCCAAATATTCTTTGGACCAGAAAATGTTTGGTATCTTTGAGCATTGTGTGTTGGAACCATTACATCCGATTTTTCGTGGATTCGATGATTGCTTCTATGTGCCTCATAGCCGCCATACGGAAGTGCGGAAAGAAGACATTTTGAAAGTTCCTGAACTTACTTTGCTTTCAGATTCTAAGGAATCAGGCGTTTATCTGGTGGTAGCTCGCGGTGGTCGTGAGTTCTTTGTGACTGGACATTCGGAGTATTCTCCTTTGACGTTGGATACGGAATATCGTCGTGATCTAAACAAAGGGTTACCTATTGAAATGCCTCGCAATTATTATGTTGATAATGATCCGGAAAAAGGCCCTCTGGTGCGTTGGCGAGCTCATGCCAATCTCTTATTCTCCAATTGGCTGAACTACTTTGTTTATCAGGAGACTCCTTATAATATTAATGATATCGAATAATACTGAATGATCAAACAGCGTAAAATAGAACTTCTAGCTCCGGCGAAGAATCTGGAATGTGGTATCGAGGCTATCAATCATGGTGCGGATGCTGTCTATATCGGTGCACCTAAGTTTGGTGCTCGTGCTGCTGCGGTGAATTCATTGGAAGACATTGAAACATTGGTGAATCATGCTCATTTGTATAACGCCCGTATCTACGTCACTGTCAATACGATACTGAAAGAAGAAGAATTGAAGGAGACAGAAGAAATGATTCATGCCTTATACCGGATTGGAGTCGATGCGCTGATTGTTCAGGATATGGGAATTACGAAACTGAATCTTCCGCCAATCCCCCTTCATGCCAGTACACAGATGGATAACCGCACACCGGAGAAGGTTAAATTCTTGTGGGAAGCCGGATTTCGTCAAGTAGTGTTGGCGCGTGAATTGTCGATTCGAGAAATTAAAAAGATACATGAAACCTGTCCGGAAGTTCCTTTAGAGATATTTGTTCATGGTGCTCTTTGTGTGAGTTACAGTGGGCAGTGCTATGTCAGTCAAGCTTGTTTCGGGCGTAGTGCGAATCGTGGAGAATGCGCGCAATTTTGTCGGTTGCCTTTCAATCTGGTCGATGCCGAAGGAAAGGTGATTGTAAAAGATAAGCATTTACTTTCTTTGAAAGATCTGAATCAGAGCGATGAACTGGAACAACTTTTGGATGCCGGTGCTTCTTCCTTTAAAATAGAAGGTCGTTTGAAAGATGTCTCATACGTGAAAAATGTGACAGCTGCCTATCGGCAAAAACTGGATGCCATCTTTGCCCGTCGTTCCGAATATGTACGTGCTTCTTCGGGGACATCCCGTTTTGAATTTCAGCCACAATTGGACAAAAGTTTCAGTCGGGGATTTACTCATTATTTTTTACATGATCGTGACCGGGATATCTTTTCTTTTGATACCCCGAAATCATTAGGAGAAGAGATGGGAACAATGAAAGAAGCCCGTAACAATTATCTGACAGTCGCTGGACTGAAATCATTTAACAATGGAGATGGAGTCTGTTACATAGACGAGCAGGAACGTTTGCAGGGATTCCGGGTTAACCGGGTGGATGGTAATAAACTTTATCCACAAGAGATGCCGCATATCAAACCTCGAACCGTTCTTTATCGTAATTTCGATCAAGAGTTTGAACGATTGCTTTCCCGTAAATCGGCCGAACGGAAGATAATAGTTGATATCCTTCTTACTGATAATAATTTCGGATTCTCTTTGACTTTCACAGATGAAGACGATAATAGCATTACACTTTCCCTTCCTCGTGACAAAGAACTGGCTCGTACCCCACAGGAAGAGAATCTGAAGGCTCAACTGGGTAAATTGGGTAATACCCCGTTCGAAGCAAAAAAGATAGAAATCTCTTTTTCGGAGAATTGGTTCCTTCCGGCTTCTGTGTTAGCTGATTTTCGTCGTCAGGCGGTAGAAAAGCTGATTACTACCAGAAAGATTAATTATCGTCAAGAGTTGGCAGTGTGGAAACAAACTACTCATGCTTTTCCCCAGACCACTTTGACGTATCTGGGAAATGTGATGAATACACGTGCTGCTTCTTTTTATCAGGATCACGGAGTGCAACGTGTTGCCGAAGCTTACGAAAAAACACAGATAGAAGACGCTGTATTGATGTTTTGTAAACATTGTTTGCGCTATAGTATGGGCTGGTGCCCTATCCATCAACGGGAGAGGTCACCTTATAAAGAGCCTTACTATCTGGTATCGAACGACGGAAAACGCTTCCGTCTTGAGTTTGATTGTAAGAATTGTCAAATGAAAGTAAAAGCAGCGCAATGAGCATATTCCACTACAGAGTAGCACAGAGTGTCACGAAGGTTGATTCATCCAAGAAGAAACCTTGTGTCTCTTTTTGCCGTTATGTAATGAATTTGCTGTTTTGCCTGTTATTTCTTTCATCTTGTTTTTATTCCCGTCCCGATCTGTCTTCGGAAGAGATTTCGCAGAAAATAAAAGATTCTTTGGATTATCTTTACGAACGGCATTATACATGGAATACAAACTTGGAAGTAATGGTAGATTCTTCGGTATTGGAGTGTTTACCTATTAAAGAAAAGTACATCACATTATATAGGGGAGATCGCGTTGTAGTAGCCGAATTTGCTGTACATCCGGCTGATAGTATAGATAGTGTCTGGGTGAAACTGGCGCATACACAGGAGGAACAAGGTTGGATACGGGAGACGGAACTGAAAAAAGCTTTTGCGCCTACAGATAGCATTTCGCAAGCAATTCACCTCTTTAGTAATACCCATGCCTCGTATTTTGTGATTATCTTTGCATTGTTTGTTGGGGTATATCTCTTTCGTGCCTTTCGTCGTAAACAGTTGCAGTTGGTTTACTTCAATGATATTGCCAGTATTTATCCGTTGTTTCTGTGTTTGTTGATGGCTTTCAGTGCCACAATTTATGAATCGATACAAGTTTTTGTTCCTGGCACGTGGGAACACTTCTATTATAATCCGACGTTATCTCCTTTTAAAGTTCCTTTTATTCTTTCTATTTTCTTGCTGAGTATCTGGCTTTTCCTGATTGTTGCTTTGGCAGTACTCGATGATCTGTTCCGTCAATTAACTCCGGCAACAGCTATATTCTATTTGCTGGGACTAATGTCTTGTTGTATCTTCTGTTATTTCTTCTTTATCCTGACGACTCATATTTATATTGGTTATTTCTTTCTGGCACTTTTCGTCTGGGTATTTGCCAAGAAAGTGCATCGAAATATTGGTTATAAATACCGATGCGGGCATTGCGGAGAGAAAATAAAAGAGAAAGGTATATGTCCACATTGTGGTGCGATCAATGAATAATATCTTAGTTTACCTAATCCCCATTTTTTAATAATCGGTTGAAACATGAAAATCAGAGTTACTGAACTGAAAGATCTTCCTATCGTAATGAATATTTATGATTATGCACGTGCTTTTATGCGTGCAAATGGAAATACTACTCAATGGATTGATGGGTATCCTTCCGAAACTTTGATTCGCCAAGAGATCGAAGACGCTCATAGTTTTGTTTGTACAGACGAACAAGATAAAATTCTGGGAACTTTTTGTTTTATATTGGGAGAAGATCCTACTTATCAGCATATTTATGATGGTGCTTGGCTCAATGATGAGCCTTACGGAGTGATTCATCGAATGGCAGCAAGTGGTAAGCAAAAAGGGGTGTCGGAAGTCTGTTTAGATTGGTGCTTTCAACATTGCAGTAATATTCGTGTGGATACACATTGCGATAATAAAGTGATGCAACACATTTTGACAAAGCATGGCTTTCAGCGCTGTGGCATTATTTACGTGAAGAATGGTACAGAACGTATTGCTTATCAAATGTATTTGTCTCCTAGCATGAGCGCAGAAGGCAAATAATATATTTTTTCGGAGTGAATTGAATACTTCGGAATATTTTAGAATTTAGTTTCTTAACTTGTTTTGCTTTACATTGGATCTGCATAGGAATAATAAAGAGAAACTCTATTTTTGAATACTTTGCTCAATATTCCGCAAACGTTGCTCTAAAGCAGCGTATTTTTCATCTTTTTCTTTTAAGAGACGTTCGTAGAGTTCGCTGATCTTTTCAATTGGATGGTAATTGCTGACTCTATTATCCTGATCTTTAGATGATAAGGAAGATTCTATAAGACCGACATTAACGATGCTTTCTGATTTATTTGTACTTTGTTGTGAGTTGTCGGAATTAGTATTGTTTACTGTGTTATTTTCAAATATCACAGTTTGTGCGTCTTCTTCTAGATTCTTTAAATATTTAGCAGGTACTTCTAAGGCACGCGCAAAACGTTGTAACATTTCATCGTCAATCAATTTAGTTAGCTCATATTTTGATACAGCAGACTGAGACAGGTTTACTAGTTTACCTAGTCCACTTTGGCTCAATTTTTTTCGATGCGCGTACGGCGTATATTATGTTTATGGTGGACTTTCCCGATTGTAAACTCTTCAGTTTCTATTTTTATTGTTTTTTTTATTATCCAACAAATGAATGAATAAAAAAGTTTCATTCGAAACAAATATACAAAAAAATGTGGTAAATGTGACAAGAATAGTGGTAAAAAGAATATTGTTTTATACGGAAATGTTTAAAATAAATGAGAACTTTGAAAATACTAAATTTAATAGTTATGGTAAGAGCATTAACAAAAAAGAAAAAAGTTTTTTGAAAGAGCTTGAAACATTGGCAATCAATTATGATGCTGTCTTCGTTAAAAATGGAGAAGGAATCAGCATTCTCATTTATGAAGGTGATGAAGATATTAGTGAGACGGAAAGACTTAAAAAATCTATCCATTTTGAAAATTCCTTTGATGAGAATGAAATACAGGAGTTATAAAAGAAATCTTGTGTATTGATTGATAGTTAGGCAAATAACTAAAGAATATGAAGAAAATTGAAGAACTCAATAAAGGTTGTGGCATTGATTATTTAACTTTTACGCTATAAATTCGGATAATTACTCTGTTTCAACATTAGCATGCAAATATGAGTCAAGTGTACCTGTCATTTAGATGACTGAAAGGAGGAAGAATCTTCTCTTCTGTAAGCACAAAGAAGAGATTCTTCATCGCTCTGCTTCTCAGAATGACAGATGGCATTCTACATCGAAATGACAGAAATACGATTGGGGAAAATTAATTTGATTCAACATTTGCTCTCACGCTCTCACTTTTCGTTTGTATCTCCCTGTTTATAGATGTTTCGGGAGTGGTAGCAACTATTAGAGATGAGTGAGAGCAGCCATTTGCCCTCACTTTGTATCGTTCTGATTTTAGGTAAGTTTTACTTTAACTAAGGATACTTTTATTGGTATCTCCTTATATTCTTTCTATTAAGATCCTTTATTTGTTAATAGCTCACTGCTGTGAGCTTATTAGCTTACAGTAGTAAACAAATAAGCTTACAATTGTGAACAAATAAGTTCACAATTGTAGACGTTTGTATTCTATTAGTTATTAGTGTTTTATGTATGTACTTCCCTGATAATGGGAAGCTAGCTTTTATGTAATATATACTAATCATTTCCAAAATTTGCCTTGAGTGAGAGCAAACGGTTGCTCTCACTCTGCTCTAACACTTGCTCCCACTGCTGAAATGCCGATCAATAGGCAGATACAAGCATAAAGTGAGAGCGTGAGAGCAAAACTGCTACAAATCTTTTATGGTGTAACCATGTTTCGGTTAATTCAAAACTATTCCAAAATGAATGAAACATTATTTTTTTCTAATGCATCATGGATTTGATTGTAGAAGTCGTTACCTTCGCTTAGGTCCTTTAACCTGTTAATCAGTATCTCACCATTGGAACCTACAAGCATATAGTGTGGAAACATATATATACTATAGGCTTTGTAAATATCTTCATGTAGACTTTTGCAGGTTTTGATGTGATTACCACCAATTTCATAGTATTTTATAGCATTATGCCATTGCTCTATATCTTCGTCTATTGAAACGCAAAGTAATGTAATACCATTCTGCTCGGCAAATCTTTCCATTTCTTTTCCAAATCTTTTGGAATTGCTCACGCATGGTCCACAAGTACTGAACCAGAAATCCACAAGTACAGGTTTTCCTTTGAACTTAGCCAGCAATTCTTGGAGTGTCTTAATACTATCTCCATTTTCCACAAAAGAAACATTCTTATCAAATTCGCTATCAACTTTTGCGTGGAAAAGGTCTATTGCTTTTATAAATGGAATAAAAGTTGTTTTGAAACCTTCATTAGGGTATGTAGTTAGAAATTCATTTATATATTTCTTCAATATCTTCTCAAATCGCTTGTTGTTTAAGGCTTCCATAAACAAAGCTTGTGCCCAAAATGCTTGTTTTATTTTTTGGTTTTTTATTAATCGCACATTGTTGAATAAATAGTCATAATATTCCTGAGCAGTTTTAAAGTCACGAACCTTTCCATCTGTTGCTGATTTGAGAGTTGCGGCTATTTCTACATAGGATTTAAAGTATTGTGAAGGAATCATTTGTGTTGTCAGTGGATAATCTTTGTATATTTGGGACCACTCTTTCATATAATCGTTATACATCTGCTTTTCGTTACTGGAACAATCACTAAAGTTTGCTCTTATCACTTTGGCCATTGACCCCATCCAATACAATTCCAAGTCCAGTTCTATAAACTTTCTCATAGCCTGGCTCATTTCTAATTTCTCAAATTGTTTCTTATCAGCCGTTAGCAAAGAATCGAAGTTAGCGCGCATTTTGGTACCCACTGTATCAAGTGGAGTGACTTTATAATCTCTCACAAATTCATACTTATAAAAATTCTTTTCCTGAAATACTTTGTTTCTCAACATCTGTACGGGATCACTGATCTGAATAATGGGCTCGGCTTCATAATCAAAACATACGGAATAATTTTTGCCTGGTTCCACGATGACATTACAAAATGTTTTCCCATGTCGTAAATAGACAGATGATAAATCGTTTATCTCCAGTTGCAATGTTGCTTTTTTCCCTTCTGTAACATATAATGTGTCTGTAAATCCTAATGTGATACCCTCTATCGGCGGTGCTACAAAGATAACTGAGTCTTGGGTTTTTCGTAGACTAATCTCAATGGAAGTCTTTTCTGCTCCATAACTCATTATAGTTGTAGCAGTAATAAATAATAATAGTAACTTCTTCATTAGTAAATTATTAAGTATTTGTTAATATGATTATAAAGCTGTTCTTTATAAAATCTCATTCCAGCCTTGGAAATCCATTATATTTCACTTTTAGTTTTTATTGTTTATTTCTTTTGGTTCCGTTTTGAAGCCAAATATTTAGGTTACCTCCGGTTAAATTATAACCTTTTCCTATAATGTCAAGATCACCATCGCCATCTACATCTGCTATTTTTGATTCGTGCAGATCTTCTCCTATCGAAATAATCTCTTTTCTATTGAAATTCCCTTTCCCATCGCCATATAGGATGCAGTGCTGTGACTGTTCGTTTCCTCCGTCCAGACGCATTTCGGCAAACCAAATATCGAGGTTTCCATCTTTATCGATATCTATCAGACGCAGTGAGTGTCCATTGGTTACTTTGTCAATAATTGTTTTACTTTTCCATTCACCTGATTTTTTATTATATGTATAGAGAAGCATCGGACCTATTCCATCACCTACTACCAGTACTACTTCAGGTTTACCTCCTTTTATTAATTGTCCTGCGGCACAGCGACTATAATGATAGGTAGAATCAATGATATGTGCTTCAAAACGATCCTGTCCCAAGTACTTAAACCAAGTAGCTCCACCTACAATATCAAGTGTTCCATCATCATCTATGTCAGCTTGATCTAAGCCTTCATGCTCATTGATGTCATTGAATTTATATTGGGCACGAGGAGGATATTCTTTCCGTTCATATTTATAGACAGGTTTCACTTCCCATTTTCCTGTTGGGTCTTCGGGGATACGTGCAAAGAAAAGAGTTTGGCAACCTTGATTCCAAAATACTATTTCTTGCTTTCCATCTCGATCGAAATCTATAGCCATTATATCGTGGTGTTTAGTAGCACCCCAGTCTTTGATAATGTGTCGTTTCCAAGGAATGGAAGGTGTTAAATTTCGTCCGGGGTTTTCATACCACCATACTTGGTTGGATTGGTAATCGCCACCGGCTACAATATCAGGATATCCGTCGCCATTAATATCCAAAGAGCAGATACCAGCTTCGGGAGTACGGAGTTGATCATCAATAATATACTTGTCCCATCCCTTTTTAGTGCGAATGTAGGCAACCATCGATGGGCTTTTGCTTCTTTCACCTATAACAAAGTCGGCTATTCCATCTTTGTTAAAATCGGCAACGGTACAACAAGTCTGCTGATTACCACCATTCGGCATTTCTATATCACCACTGAGAGAAGATATTTTTACCCATTTGGATTGTCCGAAAAGGATGACCGGACAGATTGATATAAAAAATAAGATTATGTATTTCATAACATCTATAAATGTAGGGTTGTACAAAAATAGAGAAATAAGATGAAAGTTTTTCTATTTTTCTTTCTAATTATATTGGTTATGAAGGTTTTTTATGTTATAAGTGGCTTTTTATGATATTACAATGAGGAGTGAGTGGTACTATAATAATGTGAGATTCTTTCTAGTGTTCCTTGTTTTAAATAGAAAGTCAAAGAAAAGTAGGTTTTGGAGATCAAATCAGTTGCAACTTAATCATAGTCTGATCTCTCTCATCCGGAACTCCGGCGGACTGAGAGACTATGATAAGTTTGCATCTGATGTATAGCGATACTGCTTTTATGCAGATAACTAACGTAGGATTGAAAACGAAATTTCTTTTTTTAGCGAGTACGTTCTGCCTACAGTTAAGGTTTTAATTGTCCCGAAACTCTCATATATTCCGATTCGTAAATCTTATACTGAGTCTTTGCTTCAATCTGGTTGCTGTATGCTTCTTGCCATTGTGTCTGTGCATCTAATAAATCGGTTAATGTGCACATACTTACATCGTAACTGTTTTGCATATTACGTAAGTTTTCGGCTGCTTGTGACATTCCGACATTGGCAGTTTCCACTAGGTTATAGCCATCTGTTACATTCTGAATAGCTTGTTGCAGTTCTATATTGAGTAAACGTTCGTTTCTCTGCAAGTCCAACTGAGCGTTTTGGTAATTCAGTTTGGCTTTCTTTATTCCTTTCATACCTTTTCCCCATCTGAAAAGAGGAACACTGATAGATGCCATTAGCATGGGAGAACCATCTTTGTATTCCTGTTTGAAGGGTGTTCCGTCTTCCGTTTGTCCGGCAAGTTTAAGATTACCGTAGTAAGAATACTGAGCGGAAATTCCGAAAGTCGGGAGGATATCGGCACGTGCCACTTTGATTTGTTGCTTTTGGGCTTCTACCTGATTTAACAGTAATCTATATTCGGGACGCATGAGAATGCTGCTCTCCAATTGCTGAGGTGAGGTGATTTCTATTTTTGTCTCAGTAGCTTGGATGGTGGTATGAATATCAACTCCTAATGTACTACATAAAGACATTCGGCAAAGTTCGACCCCATTTTTGGCTTTTTTCAATTGATAAAGTATCTGGCTACGTTTGGAATCTACCCGCAACAGGTCAGCCTGAGTAGCCATCTGGACTTCCACACTCTTGGCTATTTGATGATGTAATTCGTCCAGTTGCTTTTGATAAGCTTCCAGTAGTTTAACTTTTTCCCCTACAGCAATGTATGTCCAATAAGCGTTATCAGCTTCTGCAATAATATCCATCTCCGTTTTCCGGAGTGATTCTTCTGCACAATCTACGCCAATTTTGGCAAGTTTGTTGGAAGCAACGATTTTTCCACCAGTAAATATGGGTTGAGTCAAGGTGAGTCCTGCCAGATACGTTCCACGCATTTGCAGTTCTGCACCCATTAGGTCCATATCTTTGCGGTAGATGCCGGTCAGTGAACCTTCCAGTTCGGGAAGATATGCGGCGAAGGCGATTTCTTTATCTAGTTTCGCCTGTCTGTAAGAGTTTTCCGCTATCTTCATTTCTTCGTTATTCTTCAATGCCATTTTCCGGCATTCAGCCTGAGAAAGTTGAAGTTGGGCAGAGGCAGGCAGATTGACTGCCAGCCCCAATGCTATCCATAAAATAGTCCTTTTCATATATTCAGGGATATTCTTTTATTCATTAGTGGTTTTAGTTGTTTTAGGTCGTGTACGAGGTGGTGTGATATGGAAGAAAGCCGTATAGAACAGAGGCAAAAGTGCCAGTGTAATAATGGTTCCCATAGCAAGGCCACTCATGATGGTGACTGCCATCGACGCGTACATTGGGTCTGTGACTAATGGCAACATACCAAGAATCGTGGTAACAGAGGCCATTATAACCGGGCGAGTACGTGAGACTGTCGCATTGATTACCGCATCATAAGGATGTTGTTGCTCTTCGTTGGTAAGACGTGTAATTTCGTCCACCAGAACGATGGCATTTTTAATCATCATTCCCATCAATCCCATCACACCGATAATTGCCATAAATGTGAATGGCTGTTTGCTTAGGAGCAATGCCGGAGTGATACCGCAGAGAACGAACGGAAAACAAAGCAGGATAAGAATCACTTTCTTCCAGTTGCTGAATAGCAATAGTAAGATGGTCAGAATGATGAATAGAGTAATTGGCCCGTACTTCATCAATCCTTCCATGGAATCACCCTGTTTGGCTATTTCGCCTGACCAGCCTATTGTATAACCTTCCGGTAACTTAATCTTGTTGATTTGGTCTTCAATATCAGCTTTTACTTTGGCAGGAGTAGCTTCCCATTGCGTATAGTCCGGATCACATTCTGCTTCAATATGACGGGAGCCGTTCACGCGAAGTATCATTTGTTCTTCCCAGCCAAGGTCGATATTGCGGGTGACATTACTCATAGGTGCACTTTTATACATATCGTCCTGAATAGCGCCGGAGCTTTTGCTACCTGTAATCAGTTGGTTAATATCGTTATCGTCTACCTTGATGTTGATGTCTGTCCATACCGGAATATCGTTCAGATCTTGAATCTTACTTCCGTCTGCATTGCGAATACGGAAGTTGAGCATTACTTGCTGGTCTTGATCATTGATCACTCCACAAACCATTCCGTCGGTAGCTGCTTGTAATGCATTCCCAATATTAGCACGACTAATACCCGAACGGCGTGCTTCCTGTTCCATGTATTGAGCGGTCAGTGCTTTGCCTGTCGGCTTCCAGTTGTTTTGTACCGAATAGGTATCGACGTATTTGCATTTACGCATAATCTCTTCTGCTTGTTTGGCAAGATCACGGAGTACGGCAGGGTCTGGACCTGTAAATTCCACCTCGACGGTGTGCGTACTGGATATAGAGAAGTTGTATTTACGCGCACGGATATAGGCATCGGGATAACGTTCGCGCAGTTGTTGGCGTATTTTTGGAAGTTCTTCTACCACTGTCTCATAATCGGGACAGTCGATAATTAGTTCCCCGTAACAACCCCCACCACTTGTCATTGGACGAACCAGGCAATAGCGGGCAGGTGCACTTCCCATTGGAGCTGCTACTCGTTCTACGTTCGGATTTTCCTTCACCAGTTTGCTCATTTCCAACAAGTCCTGTTTCACTTGCTCAGGATTAGTCTGATAAGGGGTGAAATATTCGATGACGAATTGTTTGTAACTAAAGTCTGGAAAGAACAAATTCTTGATCTTGGTCATACCGAGGAACGAGGCTATCAATACTACTACTGAGATTCCGATAGTCAGCTTTTTATAATTGATCAGTTTGATGATAATCTTTCTGACAACCCGTTGCATCTTGCCAATTTGCTCTTCATATCCGACTTTGCGTACATGAAGAGGCAATATGTATTTGGTAAACATCGGAACTTGAGTCAGTGCTAATATCCAACTGACGAGCAAACTGACACAAAGTACAAGGAATAAGTCACGGGCATACTCTCCGGCGGTATCTTTGGATAAGAATACGTTCAGGAATGCAGAAGCTGCAATTAGGGTTGCTCCTAATAACGGCATAGCGGTTGCTTTACAAATACGATAAAGGTAGACTTTCGGTCCTAGCCCTCGTGTCCGGTCTACTAAGATACCATCGATGATAACAATGGCATTATCGACCAGCATACCCATTGCAATAATAAAGGCACCTAACGAAATACGCTGTAACGTTGTGCCGCACATCAGCAGGATAGGGAAGGAGCCGGCAATAGTTAATACCAGACCGGCACCGATGATCAATCCGCTTCGGAGGCCCATTGTGAAGATGAGGGCAATGATAACAATAAGAACGGATTCCACTAAATTGACCATGAAGGAGCTAATTGCTTCATCTACTTTATCCGGTTGGAAAAAGATTTTCTCCATATCCATTCCTGCTGGTACATTGGGCATGATTTCTTTCAGTTTGGCTTCCACTGCTTTTCCAACATCCGGTACGATAGCATCGTTCTCCATAGAGATACAAATAGCCAGTGCCTGCTCTCCATCCACAAAGAAACCGTTCTCTTGCGGATCTTTGTAGGTGCGTTCTACTTCGGCAATGTCACCAATACGCATTTGCTTACCGTCTAAAGTCTGAACAATCAGATTCTTAACATCTTCCACACTCTGTGATCGGTTTGTGATTCGTAGCTGTATCTTCTGGTCACCGTCTTGATAGTTTCCTGCATCCACTGTTTTAGTAGCGTCTTGCAGCACACTCATAATCTGTGTCGGGATAATACCGTTGCGGGCTATCTTTTCTTTCGAAAGGGTAATATTGATTACTTCATCCCGGTTGCCATAAATGTTGATTCTCTTTACACCTTTGATACCGAGTAACTCTCGGCGGATCATCTTGGCGTACTTGTACATTTCCGGATATTCGTAACCGTCGGAAGTCAGCGCATAGAACATGCCGTAGACGTCCATCATGTCGTCAATCACAATCGGTTCATAACATCCTTGCGGCAATTTGTTTACAGCACCGCTCACCTTACGGCGGAGTTGGTCGAAATGCTGTTCGATGGCTGTCATCAGTACTGTTTCCTGAAATTCAACAGTGATTTGTGCCATTCCTTTAGTACATTCCGAACTGATTTTCTTTACGTTAGGGATTGTGCGCAATTCGTCTTCCATGACTTGTGCAACCTGCAACTCTACTTCGTGGGCCGTAGCTCCAGGATATACGATTACGACCATCGCCTGTTTTACTCCGATGGCGGGGTCTTCGAGTTTCGGCATTTGCACGAAAGACAGTACTCCTGCAATGAGTAAAGCTGCCATTAGCGACCAGAACAGTGTCGGGCGCTTGATGAAATATTCAGTTAAGGCAAATTTCATTAGAATAGTCCTCCTACATTTGTTTTGTCTGATTCGGGAAGCACATGAACTTTCTCGTTTTCGGTGAGAGAATGCACTCCCGCTTTGATAATTTGTTCATTACCCTGGATACCTTGTGTGATGATGGCTTTTCCTGTGGTATCTATTCCTTGCAATTTTATTTCACGTTTGCTGACGGTGGAATCATTTTCTAATACCCATACATAACTCTTTTCCTGTTCGCTGAAGATTGAGTTTACCGGAAGGGTAAATCTGCTTGCGTCCGGCTGTGCATCTGTCAGTGAGATATTTACCACTACGTTCATACCCGCCGTAAGTTTGGTAGAGTGATTGTCGGTGAGAGACAAGAGCATTTTATAAAGTTGTGTACTGCTTGCTTTTGGGTTAATACTGATGAGCGTAAGAGGATAGCTGACATTTGGTGACAGCGAAGAAGTACAAGAGAAGCCTGAAAACTTATCCTGCTGCATATAAAGGCTGGCTGGGATATCAACTTCTACTTCAATTTTAGAAACATCCAGCAAATTGACAATGGGCGAACCGGCTTGTACCATTTCCGCTTTTTCGTAATTTACTGTTTGTATATAGCCACTGACCGGAGCCTTTAGAGTTGTGTACTCCAGTTTATTCTTATTTATCTGTAATTGTACCCGAAGTTGTTCCAGTCCTGCCATTGCCTTTTCGTAGTCATTTCCGTTAAGGCTCTTTGCCTCGTACAATTGTTTCATACGTTCCACTTCGTTTTTCATCTGGTCATATTGAATCTGATAAGCGTCTACTCCGAGTTGATAATCTTCCTGATCCAACATGGCAATAGTTTGTCCTTGACGTACAAAATCACCTTCTTTTACTAATATCTTATCAATTTGTCCGCCGGTTTTGAATCCTAGGCTAATTTCCCGCGATTCCTTTACTGTTCCCGATAAACTTTTATAAGATACATTACCTAACGCTACTGGTTGGACTAGTTTTACACTTCGTACGAACTTTTCTTCCTTGTTGGTATTACAAGCTGCCAGTAACAAAATCATTGCCGGCATAAACCACCTTTTTACATTCATTGTTGTCGCTTTTTGTTTGATTGAAAAATAATCATTTCATTTTCGACTGCAAAATTCTCTTTTATTTAGGTATGATTCAAGGTAAAAAGGAATGCTTTTTTGGTCATTTAGTCGGATAATATGGATTTTATATTCCAAATAGATTAAATTTGTCGTCAATTATTCTAATTCTCATATAAACATGGACCAAAATATTTTTTTGCTTGATATCTCACATCTCGCCGAAATAGACATGGCTACTTTTATTGAAGGAAAGATTGTATTGTTGGATAATATCGATTCGTCTTCTGCAGGACAAATGGCACAACAGCCGCACAATAGTTTTCCGGTGCAAGCCAGAATGTCTATGGTGTTATTCTGTCTGGAGGGGGAACTACAGATTAGAATTGCTCTGAAGGAATATGTGCTGCATCCGAATATGTTTGTAATCATCATCCCCGGAATTATTTTCGAGGTACTTTCTACTTCGGATGATTTTCGGGGATTCATGGTGGCTACCCGGAATGATTTTATGCCTGTCACGGAGAAAACGACGCAAGTGATGTCTTTTTATAAATGCTTGCAGGAAAAATACTGCTTTACTTTTGAAGAGAAAGATGTGCCGGAGTTTGTGAAGGTATATCGTGCTATAAAAGAGACTCTGCTGGATGAGGAACATCCTTTCCGAATTTCTATTTCACAATCGTACGTTCAGATTATGTATTATCGGATGGCACCGGTAGTGATCAAAGAGGCAGAGTTGCAGTCGAAGTATCCACGTACACGCCAGGAAGAGATTTTTTATAATTTTGTCAGTGCAGTGGAAACCCATTATCGGAAGGAGCGGAGTGTGAAGTTTTATGCGGATTTGCTGTGTCTTTCTCCTAAATATCTTTCTTCTGTTATATATAAGGTCAGTCAGAAATTGGCAGGGGAATGGATTGATGGTTATGTGATTCTGGAGGCGAAAACGTTATTGAAATCGGGAAAGTTGACCATCCAACAGATCAGTGAACAATTGAATTTCCCGAATCAATCTTTTTTCGGAAAGTTCTTTAAGCGGTGTGCGGGGATGTCTCCGAAAGAGTATAAAAATAAATAGCTGTATACTCGCTCTTAATAAGTAATACCCTGTTTATCTTCTCATCAACCTTTAATTGGAGACAAGCCAGAAGTGTTGTTCTATACAGAGATTGATTGAAACAACACTTCTGGTTTTATTGCTAAACAAAAAAAATGGAGCGATTTAGAAACGACAACGGAGATCTATTCCTAATTGTATTGGACGTCCTTGTTGCTTGAAACCTTTATCCATAGTTTCGAAATAGAATACAGCGTAATTTTTGTTTAGCGCGTTGCGTGTCCAGAAACTGATCATAGCATTGCCTATTTCGAAATTTACTCTGCCATTCAGTGTGCCATAGAAAGACTGGCTTGCATTATTTTGTTCTGTCCAGTAGATACGTCCGGCAGCACTGTAGTTTGCTTGGAGAACGATCCGGTCGAAGATACAACGTGGGTTACAAGTGAAAACATATTCACCACCTATATTCAAGGTGTGTTTGGGCACAAATGGTACATATTTACCATTATAGTTTTCTTTCTCTTCGAGATTGCCTTCGGTATCTTCCTGCATAATCACGTAGTTGGTAAAGGTAGCATACGTATATCCGTAGCTGGCGTTTAAACTCAATGCGTTTGTCAGACTGGCGCGAAGGGCGGCCTCGACGCCATAACTACGGCTTTTTCCGGCATTGGTAGTAATACGTCCAAGACCACTTTTGGCAAATTGTGCAACTTGCTGGTCGCGTGTATCCATGTAGAAAGCGGCAAGATCTGCCCAGAGTTTACCTTCCCACAAAGTGAGGTGACTTCCTACTTCGTAGTTCCAGGAATATTCAGGCTTGTATTGGGTCGCTTTGCTAACTTCCGGAAGTTTATCTTTTAGTTTTTGAATCATACCTGCCATTTTTGAGAATTTGGGATCGGCAGCTAATGCGTCTAACATTGAATTTTTTAGAGCACCGGTTGCCAGATCGGAAAACATTTGAATGTTATAGCCCCCTGAACGATAACCTTTAGAGACTGTGGTGTATATGTTATTTCCTTTTTTCCATTCGTATTGGATAGCGAACTTGGGAAGTAATTGCATATAGTCGATGGATTCCTTACCCATAAAAGTACTCATAGCTTCCAGACCACTACTGCTAAGGCTTGCTACTGAGAAATCGAAATTTAAAGGGTCGCTGACAGAGTTATAGTCCATTTTTAGTTTTTCATAGTCTAGTCGCAATCCGATTGTGGCTGATAATCCTTCGGTTAGAATATTATTAAAGGTGGATTGATGGAAAACTGCTCCGTTCAATATGGGAGTGTCGAACTTGCCACCTACTGTTAAAGTTTGATTATTAGCAGTCATTTTCATTGGCGGAGCGCCTGTTAAACCGCTAAAGATATCATTTGTTTTCTTTTCGATCATTGTTTTCACCCCATCTCTCCGAAATTGTACCGGACCGCTTGTATGTAGCCATTGGTAAAATCCAGAAACACCGGTGGCCCATTGCCAATTACTTCCCGGTTTCGATTTGAAAGTAATTTCTTCTGAGATCGTATTTGCTCTTTGTTTTTGTTCCAATATATAAATATCTTCTTCTGTAAAATCCTGATCGAGGAACATGCGGTCATTTAGGTTTTGGTAGCCGGTGGCTGTACTGAGAATGAATTGATTAGCCTGGTATTCCAGATTTACTCCTGCATTCAATAGTCCACGATGGTAACTGCTACGATTGTCATAGGATATTTTACCGATATATTCCGGACGCTTTTCTTCTCCTGTTATGGCTCCTGTATATTCATAGGGATATCCACCTTGATCACCATATTCATAATTGAGAGTCATGTCTACTTTCAATTTCTCCGTTGGAAGATAGATTCCACGAAAGCGTCCACCGCCTGTATTACTACGGTCTACTCTTTCGTTGTTGCGCGCTACGTTTTTGAAGAACCCTCCTGTATGCTCATAAAATCCTCCGGTAGAAAAAGCAAATTTGTCGGAAATGCGATGATAGTGAGTCAACGAAACATTATAGTCATTATAGGTCGCTGCTCCCATACGAATATCTGTTCCTTGATAGGTGAACGGTGATTTAGTATGTACTTTGATAAGTCCGCCCATTGTGTTACGTCCGTAGAGTGTTCCCTGAGGACCGCGAAGAATATCGATACGTTCAATATCACAATAGTTGAAGTCAAAAGCCGACTTGTCGATATAGGGGATATTATCTACATAAAGTCCTACGGAAGGAGTATTGATGCGTGAACCGATTCCGCGGATATAAATAGAGGTAGTCAATTTAGAACCATAATCCGGAATGAATAGATTGGGAACAATGGCTGACAGGTTTTTGACAGATTTTATTTGATTGGCTTGCATGTCTTTTTGAGACAAGAGTGTTGAGGCCATAGGTAATTCGCGCAGTTTACGATTCTCTTTCGGAGCGGCAATCACTACTACTTCTTCAATATCTACTACTTTCAGTGAGTCTTTCGGGAAATCTTCTCCCCATGCTGTCCCTGTCGTTAAAAGAGTGAGGACAATCAGGATATTTTTTTTCTTCATTTGCAGTTATTTTGTCAGGTGCAAATTAAAGACAAATATTCTGGTTAGTCAATCCTCATTTATTAGGATATTGGCTTCGGATAGTAAATTCTGTGATTATCCTGAACGATGTCTGATAGATACTCGTATACAATTCTGCATCTACATGCTGATTTCACTGTTTATATCCGGTCGGCTTCTACGTAACCATTCATCACTGCATAGATTGTCAAACCGGATACAGATTTGATTCCGAGTTTTTCTGTAATATTTTTCCGGTGTGTAATAACAGTTGTTAAGCTGATATTCAGTTTGTCGGCTATCTCTTTGTTGATTAACCCTTTTGTGATGAGTACGAGTACTTCAATCTCACGAGGAGAAAGAATTTCCTGATGAGGCTCAACTGTATGGATTGGTGGCATATCTTTTACCGGATAACCGTTGTGATGAGCGTGTTGGTGCAGTTTCAGAATGTTTTTTACTAGCTCCTCTTCGGGTTCGTAGATATTTAAAACCGGAATTCCGGAAAGCTGGAATTGTGGACTGTCACTTGCCAGTACAATTGTTTTTCGTTTCCGCGGAAGAAAAAAAACATTGTGTTCTACGTAGATTTGTACTGAAATAAAATAATGAGCATACATGTCTGGGGTATCGTCCATTAATTCATTAAAACTGTGGAAAATACGGATGATTGCCATTGGAATGATTTCTTCCAATATGGACTTTAACCCTAAGCAAGTGAGAGTGTTTGCCTCTACAATAGCTATTTCCGGTTGATGGTTCATAATTTTTGTTGTTTAAACAATGTTTCGAAATCTATTTCATCAAATTTGAAAACACTCTCATTGAAGAATTTGTGTCTTGGACAGTCACATATAATCATATCAAAATCTTTTGCAGATTCAATTGGAATCATTAGCTCATATTTGGATTTGTCTTTTTCCCGGTATTCCCAGATTGCCACTTTCTTTTGAACATCGATTATATGGATGTATATTTGACTAGGTTCGGTGGGAGAGTCCTGTATTTTGTTCTCCAGTTCAATGTGGTAAAGTGACTCAGATTTCTTTTCTAATTTCTGTATACCAGAGAAATAGTATTCCATACCATAATATGCATATGTGGAATCTGTAAGGAAACGTCGGAAAGGCATATCTACTTCACAAGGATCGAAGATATAATATTGGTTTTGGTATAAGTGCAGAGGTATCCAGTCGGTTGGTAAATCAAGCAGGTCAATTTTATGTAATGGTGGCATTTGTTGCTCTAGTCTGTAACTATTCCATCCATCCAACTGGTTCATGTCGTTTTCGGGATCAAATATAGGCTGAGATATCTTTTTATAAGATATAGAGTTTTTATCAGGTTCAATGAAAATGTTCGCATTCAAGTATTCTTTCCCATCTTCTTTATCAAACTCTTTGAGGAAGAAAGTGGTATCATTCTCAATAAAATGTCCCATAACAATTATATTATAATTATCATTGAGCACAGTATCTTTGAACTCTTTGGGAGTATGGGCACATTTTATCACTTTTACTTGCTGACAGCCTATGATTCCACTTAAGAATAGGGCACTTAATATAGTAAGCAATATTGTTTTCATCATTTTTATGTGTTACATGAAAATCCGTTAGCGGGATTGATTGGTTAATGAATTGTTTAGTAAAAGGTTGTGAGTAATCTAATTAGCGCGCTAAGTTCGATAAATCAGTTGTTATATACAAATGTTTTATAAGATTGTCTGAAATATTATGTTATTGTTCCTGTTGTTTAAATAAAGAATCGAAGTCAATCTCATCAAAATCAACATTGGTATCTTCTGGCATATCAGTAGAATTCCAGCATATTGCATCGAGTAGAGGAGCTGTATCTTTAGCTATATATAATGTGTGCCATTTTCTGCCACTCTCTTGATCATCCGTTGTGATAATAGCTATTTTACGTTCTGCATCTATTATTTGCAAGTCAAGATGACATCGATTATCATAGCGTATTAAATCAAAAAGATAGTGAGTTGGGCTAACTCGTTTAAATGATTGAATGATGTAAGGAACTGGACCGTCCATATCTCGTTTAATATATAAGGAATCAGTAAAGAAAGAAGTGTAATAAGCATATAACTCATTCATATAATATGTGTTTTGAAAAGAGCAAATTGGAATCCAGGTTTTTGGAAAGTCATCGGATAATGTATGCTTAGGGAAAGCTTGTGGATGCTTTTCTCGGAGATATTTTAATTGATAATCAAAATCTTCTACATCCGAATGATCTGATAGATATGTAGAGGCATAATTAAGTACTTGTTGGTAACTTTTCGATTGGCGATCTCTTTCAATATAGATATCTTCATATTCAGGACACCCATTGTAAGCATTTGTTGCAGACCGATATAAAAATGTGGTATCATTTTCTACAAATGGACCTTTCTTTGCATAACGGTAAATGCTTTTCTTTAAAGAATTGGTAGGTGTGGACACAATCGAATCTGTAAGGGTAGCTTCTACAGTATCAACACTTTGTGTCGGTATTACTTCTGTAATTTCGACATTTGTATTATTATTGTCAGCCATAGCAACCGTTTGTGTATTACTACCAGGGCTTTTGGATGTACAAGACATCATTCCGAACAGTAACCCTACTGTTAGTCCAATGAAAATAAATGTGTGTTTCATGTCTTATTTTTTTTGTTAGTTTTTTCTATTGTGAATCAGCTATATTTTAGTTTCCTGATAGAGAGCGGCAGCTTCTGCGCATCTCTCCCCATCCACTCCTGCGGAAACAATCCCACCTGCATAGCCGGCACCTTCTCCACAAGGGAATAACCCGCGAATAGTTACGTGCTGCAATGTATCTTTATCCCGTACGATCCGGACAGGAGAAGAGGTACGTGTTTCCACACCAATCATAACAGCTTCGTTCGTAAGGAATCCATGACAACTTTTACCAAATTGCTGAAATCCAAGTGACAATCGCTTGCTAATAAACTCAGGCATCCAGAAATGAAGTGGAGAAGAGATCAATCCCGGACTGTAAGAAGACTCCGGCAAATCATAACTTAACTTCTTACGAGTGAAATCCAACATTCGTTGTGCCGGTGCTGTTTGCCGTCTGCCTCCTTGCAACCAACATTGCCGCTCCAATTCTTCCTGAAAATGCAAAACCGGAAGAATCTGAGAATTAATAGTTGAAAGTTGTGCCTTTGTAAGAGCCGGATTAAAAGCAAGCAACTGCTCATCCTGTTGTGCAGCCAATTCTTCATTCTTCATTCTTAATTCTTCATTTGCCACCTCTTGCGGTTGGATTTCCACAACCATTCCCGAGTTACTCCATCGTGAACCCCGATTAGAGGGAGACATACCGTTTACCACTACCTGTTTTGGTCCGCTGGCTGCGGGGACAATGAATCCACCGGGGCACATACAGAAACTATATACTCCACGTCCTTCTATCTGAGTGACAAAGCTATATTCGGCAGCAGGGAGATATTTCCCTCTTCCGTTTTTATTGTGATACTGTATCTGATCAATAAGAATAGCCGGATGTTCCAAACGAACACCTACGGCAATTCCTTTTGCTTCGATAGTCACACTATTTGCTGCTAACCAACGGTATACATCTCTTGCAGAATGTCCTGTTGCCAGTATTACTGGTCCTAAAAATGTTTTTCCTGTATTTGTCTCTATTCCTTTAACTTCGTTATTCTCAATAATTAAAGCATCCATTCGTGTCTGAAAATGTACCTCACCGCCGCATTCGATAATTGTATTTCTCATGTTCTCAATGACACGTGGGAGTTTATCTGTCCCTATGTGTGGGTGTGCATCCACTAATATAGCAGTAGCAGCTCCATGCTGACAGAATACATTCAGAATTTTATCAACATTTCCTCTTTTCTTGCTTCGGGTATAGAGTTTACCATCTGAATAAGCTCCCGCACCTCCTTCTCCAAAACTATAATTGGACTCAGGATTTATCAGGTGTTCCCGGCTGATTTGCGCCAGATCTTTTTTCCGTTCACGTACATCTTTTCCACGTTCCACAATTACCGGTCGCATTCCGAGTTCAATAAGACGTAATGCTGCAAATAATCCTCCGGGACCTGCACCGACTACGATTACTTGTGGCTTCCCTTCTACATTATTATATATAGTATGTTCATATTCATCGTCTGTAGGTATCTCATTGAGGTAGATGCGGACTTTCAGATTGACAAAAATAGTACGTTGGCGAGCATCAATGCTACGTTTTAATATACGGGTAGCAGTAATGTTACGGAGATTCAGCCCCTTCTCTTTCACAAGATATTCTTTTAATAGTTGTTCGTCAGCTGCAATTTCGGGGAGAATGCGGAGTTGATATTCTTGGATCATTAATAGTCGATTTATTATATGATTACGATTTCTAGCTTATTTAATTTTATCCGAATAATGCCCGGAAAGCTTCTTCTACTTTTCTCACCGGCACTAATTCTATTTTGAGTTTTTGGGTATCTATCCCTTGCAGATTATATTTAGGCAATAAGAATCGTTTGAATCCCAGCTTCTCAGCTTCTCCGATACGTTGCTCGATTCGGTTTACCGGGCGTATTTCTCCTGACAAACCGATTTCACCTGCCATACAAACTTCCGGTTCGATAGCTGCATCCATATTGGAAGAAAGAATAGCACTGATGACTGGCAGATCAATAGCAGGATCATTTACTTTCAGTCCTCCGGCAATATTCAGAAAAACATCTTTTTGTGCCAGTTTAAAGCCGACACGTTTCTCAAGCACAGCCAGCAGCATATTCATTCTTCGTATATCAAAGCCGGTTGCCGAACGTTGAGGGTTTCCATAAACAGCCGAACTCACCAAAGCCTGTGTTTCAATCAGAAACGGACGGACTCCTTCGATGGCGGAAGCAATAGCAACACCGCTCATCCCTTCATGATCCTGACTTAGTAATAATTCCGAAGGATTACTAACCTGACGCAAACCATCCTGACGCATTTCGTAAATACCCAATTCCGCTGTACTTCCGAAACGATTCTTGATGCTACGGAGAATACGATACATATAATGTTGGTCTCCTTCGAACTGAAGGACAGTATCTACGATATGTTCCAGCACTTTCGGTCCGGCAATACTTCCTTCCTTATTTATATGTCCGATTAAAAATACCGGAGTATGGGTTTCTTTGGCAAAACGAAGAATAGAAGCTGAGCATTCGCGTACCTGAGCAATGCTTCCGGGAGAAGATTCTATATTTTCCGTTGAAATAGTCTGTATAGAATCTATAATGACCAGATCCGGAGAAGTGTTTTTTATATGCACATAAATCTGTTCCAATGAAGTCTCGCAAACAATGAGACAATCACTGGAAATATCGGATAGACGATCGGCACGAAGTTTTAATTGCCGGGCACTTTCTTCTCCTGATATATAAAGAATCCTCCTTTCCGGCATTCGGAGGACAGTTTGCATTACTAGAGTTGATTTTCCGATTCCTGGTTCGCCTCCAATCAATACTAATGAGCCCGGTACAAGTCCGCCACCTAATACACGGTTTAATTCATCATCGTGCATATTAATACGCGGTTCATCGTCTGCTTCTATTTCGCCGAGAGTAAGAGGTTTTGCTTTTTGAGTTTCGATACCGGAAACCGGGCGTCGGTTCGTTGGCTCTTTTCGTACAATCTCTTCCACATACGTGTTCCACTCTCCACACGATGGACATTTTCCTACCCATTTGGGAGACTCTTGCCCACAGTTGCTGCATATATATACTGTCTTTTCTTTAGCCATTATTTTGTAATTCAGGTTAGAAAATAACTTTACTCAGGTTGCTTTTTGGACAAAAGTAAGTATAAATACCTCAAAGCACAAAACAAATCTCACTGATTGTTTGTAAACTGGCAGAGAAAATTATTCGGTTAATAAAGATGGCTCCGACCTTCTTTCTGTTAAATCGTTATTTCTCCAGCCATTGATCGATTCATTCGGTCACGTACCTCATCCGGTGTATAACCATGTCCCAGCAGGAACATTAATTTGGTTACTGCTGATTCAGTTGTACTGTCATAACCACAGACAACTCCTGCTTGTAACAATTGATACCCTGTTTCATACCGCTCCATTTCTACCATTCCGGCATTGCACTGTGTTACATTGACTATCACAATTCCTTGTGCACTAGCCTGGCAAAGCCGCCGTATAAACCACTCTTTTCGTGGAGCATTACCTGAACCGTATGTTTCGAGTACCACAGCTTTCAATCCTTCAATTCCCAGAATCGTAGCAACCACATTTTCCTGAATACCAGGGAAAAGTTTAAGTACTACCACATTGGTATCCAGTAAATAATGAGGTTTTAATTTCCGTTCCTCTTTATAAGTACGAATTTGCACATTATTATATTTAATATGGATACCTGCTTCCGCCAATACCGGGTAATTAAACGAACGGAACGCATTGAAATTCTCCGCGTTCATTTTTGTAGTACGGTTTCCTCTCATTAAATGGTTTTCAAAGAAAATGCAGACTTCTGGTACAAGAGGTTTCCCTTCTTTGGTTTGTGCAGCTGCAATTTCAATGCTTGTCATTAGGTTTTCTTTTCCATCCGTTCGTAATACTCCGATGGGGAGTTGAGAACCGGTCAATATAACGGGCTTTTCCAGGTCTTCCAACATAAAACTTAATGCAGAAGCAGTGTAAGCCATCGTATCTGTGCCGTGCAAAATAACAAAGCCATGATAACGATTGTAGTTCTCTTGGATAATATGTACCAATTTTCTCCACATATCCGGTTCCATATCCGAAGAATCCATAGGAGGATCAAACTGATATGTGTCGATTGGGAAGTTGAATTTCTGTAGTTCAGGTATCTGTTTTTGCAGTTGTTCGAAGTTGAAGTTTTCGAGTGCGCCTGTTTGAGCGTTTTCGATCATTCCAATCGTGCCGCCGGTGTATATTAACAATACGGAAGTATATGGTGAATTCATAGGTTGATTTTATGCTTATATTTTCTGCAAATATAGCAATATAATCCATATTCAATAACAATATGTCATAAAAGTGCGAGGGCACTCCAGAGAGTGAGAAAGAGCAAAGATTCTTTTTATTAGAAAAATATAGAAAAATGTGATAGATTGAATGTTTTTATTATTACTTTTGCGACACTTATCAAAAACAATAGTAGAACAAAGGACAATGATGAATTACTATCCACATACAGTCACATCCATGTGCATGTGCACCATGACCCTTAGGGGTTGAGGATAGTTTTGTGTGTCTACGTGATTCACGCCTTGGAAAAAGGCAAAATTCAATTTATAATATTTTCGTAAAACAACCAATCGTACTGTATTTTAAGATATATACAGGACATTGCATTTAAATAAGTATCTTCATGAAAGTAATGAAATTCGGCGGAACGTCCGTAGGTTCCGTGAACAGCATTTTAAGCGTAAAGAGAATTGTTGAGTCGGCAAGTGAGCCGGTAATCGTAGTTGTGTCCGCATTAGGAGGCATCACTGACAAATTGATAAATACATCGAAGATGGCAGCAGCCGGGGATTCTGCTTATGAAGGTGAATTCCGTGAGATTGTTTATCGTCATGTGGAAATGATAAAGGAGGTTATTCCTGCCGGGGAAGGACAAGTGGCATTGCAACGTCAGATCGGTGAGTTGCTAAATGAATTAAAGGATATTTTCCAGGGGATTTATCTGATTAAGGACCTTTCGCCGAAGACTTCGGATACCATTGTCAGTTATGGTGAGCGTCTCTCTTCTATCATCGTTGCCGAATTGATTGACGAAGCTGAATGGTTTGACTCACGCACTTTTATTAAGACTGAAAAAAAACATAATAAGCATACTATCGACGCTGATCTGACTAATGAGTTGGTAAAGAAAGCTTTTCGCTCCATACCGAAAGTAGCTTTGGTGCCGGGATTTATTTCATCCGATAAAATGACGGGAGATGTGACGAACCTTGGTCGTGGTGGTTCGGATTATACGGCTGCTGTTATAGCTGCTGCGCTTGATGCGGATGCTTTAGAGATATGGACGGATGTGGATGGCTTTATGACTGCCGATCCGCGTGTCATTTCTACTGCTTATACAATTTCTGAATTGAGTTATGTAGAGGCTACCGAGCTTTGTAATTTTGGTGCTAAAGTAGTTTATCCACCTACTATTTATCCGGTATGCCATAAGAATATTCCTATTTTAATTAAGAATACCTTCAATCCCGAAGGAGTAGGAACCATCATTAAACAAGAAGTATCCAATCCTCACAGCAAAGCTATTAAAGGTATTTCTTCTATCAATGATACTAGTTTGATTACTGTTCAGGGGCTCGGTATGGTAGGTGTGATCGGAGTCAATTACCGTATCTTTAAGGCTTTGGCAAAGAATGGTATTAGTGTATTCCTTGTTTCACAGGCTTCATCCGAGAATAGTACTTCTATTGGTGTTCGTAATGCTGATGCAGATCTGGCTTGCGAAGTATTGAATGAAGAGTTTGCTAAGGAAATAGAAATGGGTGAGATCTCACCCATTCTTGCTGAGAGAGATTTGGCAACAGTTGCTATCGTAGGTGAGAATATGAAACACACTCCGGGTATTGCAGGTAAACTGTTCGGAACATTGGGACGTAACGGTATTAATGTAATTGCTTGTGCACAAGGTGCTTCAGAAACAAATATATCTTTTGTTGTTGATGGAAAATCATTGCGTAAATCGTTGAACGTTATTCATGATTCGTTCTTCTTGTCCGAATATCAGGTACTCAATCTGTTTATTTGTGGTATCGGAACAGTGGGAGGAAGTTTGGTGGAACAGATACGGTCTCAGCAAGAGAAATTGATGGTGGAAAACGGATTGAAGTTGCATGTTGTAGGTATTATAGATGCTACAAAGGCAATGTTCAGTCGTGCCGGTTTCGACCTGGCTAATTATCGTGAGATACTGAATGAGAAAGGAGAAGATAGTAATCTTCAAAGCATTCGTGATGAAGTGATTGGTATGAATATTTTTAATTCGGTATTTGTAGATTGTACGGCAAGTGCAGAGATTGCATCACTCTATAAGGACTTCCTGCAACATAATATATCTGTAGTAGCTGCCAATAAGATTGCTGCTTCTTCGGCTTACGATAATTATCGTGAATTGAAAACAATTGCTCGTCAGCGTGGAGTAAAATACTTGTTTGAAACAAACGTAGGCGCGGGACTTCCGATTATTAATACGATTAATGACCTGATTCATAGTGGTGATAAGATTCTGAAAATTGAAGCTGTACTATCGGGTACATTGAACTATATATTTAATAAAATCAGCGCTGATATTCCTTTTAGCCGTACGATAAAGATGGCACAGGAAGAACGATATTCTGAACCCGATCCACGTATTGATTTAAGTGGTAAGGATGTTATCCGTAAGCTAGTGATTCTGGCACGTGAAGCCGGATATCGTATTGAGCAGGAAGATGTTGAAAAGAATCTTTTTGTTCCGAATGATTTCTTTGATGGTACGTTAGAAGATTTCTGGAAGAAGGTTCCAAGTCTTGATGCTGATTTCGAGGCTCGTCGCCAGGTTTTGGAGAAAGAGCATAAACATTGGCGTTTTGTAGCTAAACTGGAGAATGGAAAAGCTTCTGTCGGTTTGCAGGAAGTAGACTCCAATCATCCGTTCTACGGATTGGAAGGCAGTAACAATATTATTTTGCTTACTACAGAACGTTATAAAGAATATCCGATGATGATTCAAGGATACGGTGCCGGTGCTGGAGTAACGGCTGCCGGAGTATTTGCTGATATCATGAGTATCGCAAACGTCTAACATCATTCTTCATTCTTAATTAAGTAAAAGTGAAACATATTATTATATTGGGTGACGGGATGGCCGATTGGCCGGTGAAGTCATTAGGAGGAAAGACGCTCCTGCAATATGCGAAGACGCCTTACATGGATAAATTGGCCCGAATGGGGCGAAACGGGCGGTTGATGACTGTGGCCGAAGGATTTCATCCGGGTAGTGAAGTAGCTAATATGTCTGTATTGGGATATGATCTTCCGAAGGTATACGAAGGTCGCGGACCATTAGAAGCGGCTAGTATTGGCATTGATCTACAACCGGGAGAGATGGCTATGCGTTGTAATCTGATTTGTGTGGAAGGGGATATTTTGAAGAATCACTCTTCCGGTCATATTTCTACGGAAGAAGCGGATATCTTAATTAAATATCTGCAAGAGAAGTTGGGAAATGACAAAGTGTGCTTTCATACAGGGGTGCAGTATCGTCATTTGTTAGTGATTAAAGGAGGGAATAAAGAATTGGATTGTACACCTCCACATGATGTTCCATTGAAACCTTTTCGTCCGTTGATGGTAAAGCCTTTGGTTCCGGAGGCTAAGGAAACAGCAGACTTGATTAATGATTTGATTCTAAAGTCTCAGGAGCTGCTGAAAGATCATCCATTGAATAAGAAAAGGATAGCAGAAGGCAAAGATCCTGCAAACAGTATCTGGCCTTGGAGTCCTGGATATCGTCCGCAGATGTCTAAACTTTCCGAGACTTTTCCGCAGATAAAGAAAGGAGCTGTTATCTCAGCTGTGGATCTGATTAACGGAATTGGTTATTATGCCGGACTGCGTCGTATTACCGTAGAAGGTGCCACCGGACTCTATGATACGAATTATGAGAATAAGGTTGCTGCTGCATTGGACGCTTTGAAGACAGATGATTTTGTTTATCTCCATATTGAAGCCAGCGATGAGGCTGGTCATGAGGGAGATATCGACTTAAAACTTCTGACGATTGAGAATCTTGATAAACGTGCTGTTGGACCTATTTATGAAGCTGTAAAAGATTGGGACGAACCGGTAGCAATTGCTGTATTACCCGATCATCCTACTCCTTGTGAACTTCGTACTCATACTGCTGAACCTGTCCCGTTCTTTATTTGGTATCCGGGAATTGAACCTGATGAAGTAGAGACCTTTGACGAAGTGGCTGCTTGTAATGGTAGTTACGGGATTATGAAAGAAGACGAGTTTATAAAAGAATTTATGAAGTGATTCACAGCGGGTTATGTAGATTGTTTTTCAGATATTTGGTATCTGTGTAAATCTGTATAATTTGTGTTGAACTCTAAAATATAGTATAATGAAATATTACAGTACAAATAAACAAGCACCGATGGCTTCATTACAAGAAGCTGTGGTGAAAGGACTTGCTGCCGACAGAGGACTTTTTATGCCTATGACTATAAAACCTCTTCCACAAGACTTTTATGATACAATTGATACATTGTCTTTTCAGGAAATCGCTTATCGGGTAGCCGATGCTTTCTTTGGTGAAGATATTCCGGCAGATGTTTTGAAGCAAATTGTATATGATACGTTGAGCTTTGATATCCCTTTAGTGAAAGTAACGGAGAATATCTACTCATTAGAATTATTTCATGGACCGACACTTGCTTTCAAAGATGTAGGTGGTCGTTTCATGGCTCGTTTACTGGGTTATTTTATCAGGAAAGAAGGACAGAAAAATGTGAATGTATTAGTTGCTACTTCCGGTGATACGGGAAGTGCTGTGGCTAATGGTTTTCTGGGAGTAGAAGGAATTCATGTATATGTACTTTATCCAAAAGGAAAAGTTAGCGAGATTCAGGAAAAGCAATTTACTACATTAGGACAAAATATCACAGCTCTTGAAGTAGATGGAACCTTCGATGATTGTCAAGCATTGGTGAAAGCTGCTTTTATGGATAAAGAACTGAACGAGCATTTATCTCTAACTTCGGCTAACTCCATCAATGTTGCCCGATTCCTGCCCCAGGCATTCTATTATTTCTATGCATACGCTCAGTTGAAACGTGTCGGAAAAGCTGATAATGCTGTCATTTGTGTGCCTAGTGGAAACTTTGGTAATATCACTGCCGGTCTATTTGGCAAGAAAATGGGATTGCCTGTAAAACGCTTCATTGCTGCTAATAATCGTAATGATATTTTCTATCAATATTTGCAAACGGGTGAATATAATCCTCGTCCGTCTGTTGTAACAATTGCAAATGCAATGGATGTGGGTGATCCTAGTAATTTTGCTCGCGTTCTTGATTTATACGGAAATTCTCATGCGGATATTACTGCTGAAATCTCTGGTACGACTTACAATGATGAGCAAATTCGTGAAACTGTGAAAACTACTTGGAAAGAACATCATTATCTGCTCGATCCTCATGGAGCTTGCGGATATCGCGCTCTGACAGAAGGACTGAAACCGGGAGAAACAGGAGTATTCCTTGAAACAGCTCATCCTGCCAAATTCCTTGAGACAGTCGAGGGTATCATTGGTGAAGCTGTAGAAATTCCTGCTAAATTACAGGCTTTTATGAAAGGAGAGAAGAAGAGTCTACCGATGAAAAAGGAGTTTGCGGATTTTAAGCAGTATTTGCTTTCTATCTGATAAAAGATATTGGTCGTATTTAGAAGAAAGCCCCCTTATTTTAGCCTTGTTTGATTTATGGAACAAAGTTAGATAAGGGGTTCTTCCAATTAAAAAGTTTGAATGTAATATTCTCAAAAGTAGAAATATGTCCAAAATGAGGACTTATTCAATATCTTCGATTTATTAAAAGCTCTTTCTAAACACGCAGCGTAAAGTTCTATATGCAATAATTCTACCGAATTTGTTTTTGAAATATAATTGAGCTAATAAATCAGAGTTTGGCCCACTCCTATTTGTCATACAGTTTCTATACCAATTTTCAAAATAACTATCCGCCCAAAAATTCTCAAGATGAATTGAACTATTTATACTAGGCGTATCTATATAAAAACCCAGTTTTGGTTGTCTACTACCTTGATTCGATTCCACTGCTACCACTTGAAATTGTTCGTCATTATTTAAGGCTTCTTGATCTTCATATTGTGGATTAGGGCGAAATGTTAGTCTGTAGCTACTATAAGAACTTGTACCGTAAACATAGTATACGCCCGACGGCTCAAATACTATTGGTGTTGTAGCATCTATACTTAAATAGATCGGATCGTCTTTTATTCCCTCCGCATTAATTACTCTCATATATACTGTCATTTTATTCGACTTTTCTAAAGGAGCAATGTTGAATGTTGAATTTAAAGATTGGCTCCAATCAGTACTACTTGTTCCTGTATCTTTTTTAATTTCCATTCAAATAGTAAATACTTCAAGAAAGATTTTGCGTCAGGGTTTATGCATCTAGCACTCACAGTATAAGCCATATCAAGAGAACATTCTAGTACAAATGGGGGAAATCCTACCATTATTTTTTTGTAGAATTTAGTTGTGATATTATTAATAACACAACTAGCTGTTATTGTAATGACACCATGTTTTTTCATCGTTAAGGTTCCCGAATTATCAATTGTGGCTACGGATTCATCAGAACTGCTCCAATTTATTTGGTAATTTTTAGTATTGTTTCGTATTCCATACTTGCTTCCGTTCATTGCTACATGTGGTCCATCTATCGTTACTTTCATTTGTTCCATTAACCAATCGAGCATGGTTGGTTCAAATGATGTATGATATGTCGAACCATCCGTAATATAAAAGGCATCAAACGGAGTGTGTTTCGGAGCCTGTGGCGGAAAATCCATCAGGTATTTTTTTTCATAATCACTTTGCATAAGATCAATTTTACCTTCACCAATATCTAGCGAACTAACTGTGGGAATAAACATCATCTTGTTATTAAATGAAGTTTTCAAGTTGTATTTTCCAAAGATCTCCATAATATCGCCACTATCATCTTTGGTCCCAGAATCCTGACCCGGTACTGCGTAGTATGAGCCTGGCATATAATCATAACGCATCATGTTAGAAGGATAGGATTTTTGATATGAAAAAATAGTCCTTCCTATTTTTATAATCCACAAAAATTTCTTAACATAACGGAGACGCATATAACAGATAGGGTTCGTTCCAGAAGGAGAATTTGCTTCAAAATGTACATCAAGAGTGGAGCTTCCCGGAAGCCCTCCTAAAACAAATATTCTCCAATCATCAAAAATCAAGCCTGGCATTAGCATGAAAGGCGTGAAAGCCTTAAGCAAAAACTCACCTAAAAATGATGTAGACGCATTACCGTCCACATAAATGTAAGACTTAGGATTACTAACTGTTACAACGGGAGTCTGTCCATTACTAATACTTACAATCCTCATTTTATAACCATTGTCTCCTTGCGGATATCCTATCTGAGATAGCTCGCGCTGCCACGCATTGTGGACTGAATTATCAACATCGCCATTGCTATTTACAAAATTGATAAGCATTTGTTTGGCGGCATCACTATAAAGAATCGGAGCTAACTTCGACTTAACATCACCAAAATCCAATCTCCCAAAGATTTTATTCTCATAATAAAAACTTAAAAGGCCATTCATTCCTTGCAATATACCTATGGGAATATGAGCACCAAGATGCGGAGTATCCTGGAAAAACAAGAGAGAGGTATCGTGAATTTTGCCTTGGTTCTCCATCTCCTTTAATCCATATCTAGCAATTAGGCCTCCCATACTTTGAGCAAAAACGATGTTCTTCTCCGTACAACCTTCTTGAATTTTCCTCTCATTTATTATTTCCATAGCACGTTCAAACAATCTTGCATTTGCCTGAATACTACATTTACAGTCAAATAAATCAATATAAATAATGTCGTATTCACTTGTAAGTTTATAGTATGCAGAATATCTATCTTGCATATATGTTACAAATGTTTTTAAATTGGTAGTCCCATATTTTATATCTCCGCGGTATGCTTCTTCCTTTTTCACAAGTTCGATAGGGTCAAATCCTTCCATAATAATAAAAGGTTTCTTTATCTTTTTTTCGGTGTTTGCAGCAAATAAATAGGAGATTCGTCCTTTGGTTATTATACCATTATAGGGTAAGGTTACCTCAAAATCTTTCGTTTCATCAGGTTCTATCACACCATCTTTTATTGCTCTCGTTGAAATTTCTGCATCAGAAATGATTTTCGCCAAGCTGTGGCTATATAAACAGTAACCATTCGAAAGTTTTGCTCTCATTTTCAAATGTTTGACTCCACCACTACTATAAGTTACAGAATGACTTCCTCCTTTTGTTATAAGTATATAACCTCTACCGTCATCTGCATCAAACTCAACACTACTTGCTGTAATATTGCTCTTCCAAATAGTAGCAGGGAAAGAATAGGTAATGGTACTACCATATAATGTGCTATCTTGAACAGAAAATCCTAATGTATATCCTGTAGCATAAGGATTTTGCCAAACGCCATTGATTACATTATCGAATACCTGCTCATTTTCATATCTAATAAGGTTATTGGTTAAAGCATCTTCCTTAATATATGAATATTGATACAGAACAATTCCCATAACACCTTTACCTTTTTCATTAAGGGCATATTGTGCTGCTAATACTTCTTCAGCATCAAAAGGTTTTATTCCTACAGCAGAAGAACGGATAGTTCTCAATAGATTCTCATAACCGACTTTATTTACATAATTGCTATCATTAAGTTCTTTACCATTATATATATCCAGATCAGCCAATTCGAAAGCATAATCACGCAATAAACCATGGGGAACTTTAGTCTTATCAAGATGTTGGAACATTTTATCTAACCAGCTTCTTACTTCTGGATTATCCTCTACCGATTGCGCCCATATCGGAAAAGATACGAGGCAGCATATAAAAAATATAATATTTCTCATAAGTGTGGTAATTTAATATATAATGTCAGTATCAAATAAGAATTCCTTTCCGTAATAAGTCCTATCTTTTTCTACTAATAGAGCTTCAAATTTGCCATTAGTTACTGATGCCTTATATGTAGCTTCGGGTACATCCTTGCTTACACCTGATGCCTCAAACTCAAACAAACCCGCCAGTTCGTTTTTCTTGACGTCTATTTTAGTAAATTCAATATAGCCACTAGTTGTAGTATTCGTTCTTAACGTTATCCTTTTTTTTCTAATTTCTTTAGGTATCAAAGAAGTGTCTGCACATTGATAGAGATAAGGATCAACTCCAACTGTTGCAACGTAAAAATCATCTTCAAAACCATAGATCTTTGTATTATCAACTTCTTTTCTGAAGTAATACTTTTCTCCTATTATTGGTAAATTTTTCTGAGCAAAAGATATTTTGAGATCAAATCGTTTACCATCTTTGGAATCCATATATTTACTAATATTAAAAGTAAAAATATCATCTTTAGAACTATATGAATAATTCATGTGAAATGTCGGCGGAACTTCAAAAGCTTTACTCAATCCTTCACTTCTTACAAATTCACCATTAATATAGCATTCCACGAAACTTTTATTTTTAAACACCGCATCATAGACTTCTTTTTCACACTTGCTAAACGTCGTAGTAAAAAAGATAATCAGAATAAATATAGAATATTTGATTTTCATTGTAGTGTATTTAATTCATTTACTAATTGAGTATAGACATTATATAAGCTATCCGGAATATTCAGATCCACAGCTTCTTCCGCACTTAGATTCAGTATATAAACCGAGTCTTGATAAATGATCTGGTCCATTAGCATATTTTCAACATTAGATTGATTTTGATGTTTGTATTCATCAGAAGTAGTGTCAACTGCCCTAGTTGTAGATACCGTAGGTGTAACTTTGGGTTGTTCCTCTATTATTTCAACGTCTTTGCAAGAAAATAAGATCAATAGAAAAAATGCAGGGAATAGTTTTAATTTGGTTTTTGTTTTCATAAAGCATTGTTTTTTATATGGTTAAACAATATTTGAAAGACAAAACATAAGATCTTATAGTTAAGTTTTCTTTGAAAAAATGAATATATAATAAAGGTAAACTATATTTTTTATATAAACAAGCTATTGCCAATATTTTTTTGTGTGTATAATTAAATAATATGATTTTATAAGAATAGTATCTTGTTTATTTATATTGTGCAAATTTTATATTTGATTCAATATCTAAAAAGTACAAATAGTTTTGATCGTTTGGTTTTAGTATTATCTTTTTAGTTATTTCTTTTGGATTAGAATAGATATAGGTAGTGCAAACTTTTTTAATTTATACATTATTCCTGTTTATAAATGGATAAAATAGCATATTGCGAATGAACTAAATATAATCTAGCAACAATTAATTGTTTTCGATATTATATTTAACTCTTTCCTCTGCATGAATTATTTTTCTTGTTACCTAATTATTTTTCGTTCCACTATAGTGGAACTAGCGCCCTACTATAATAGAACTATCGTTCCACTATAGTGGAACGGAAAATGGTCAGGCAATGAAGTACTTACGGAGTGCAAAACGACGATTTAAAAGTAACGATGCGGCTCCTTAATTGTTACAACTCATTTTTACTTAGTGTGTAATGTGTTGAAAATAAGATATTAATGATAAAAAGCTTAATGCTCTTTATTAATCTTATTAAATTCTGAACAACCCTTTTATTTCATCATATTTAAGTTGATAACTGCGTCCTTTGGTTGTTTTCCAGGACAGCGTTTTACCTGCATACTTTATTGTACAGTTCTCTCCGGCTTTTGATAGAATAGTAGCTTCTTTCAATTTTCCATTTTCCCATACCATAGCTATCTCAAAATTACCTTTTGCACACAGACCGCTAATAGAACCATCTTTCCAGGCATCTGGTAAAGCAGGTAAAAGCTGAATAAATCCTATATGGCTTTGCAGTAACATTTCAGTTATTCCCGCCGTTCCTCCAAAATTTCCATCAATTTGGAAAGGAGGGTGGGTATCCCATAAATTATCCAATGTTCCGTTTTTTAGCAGGTTACCAAATAGAGTATAAGCATGGTTACCATCTTGTAAACGTGCCCATTGATTCAGTTTCCATCCCATACTCCAACCTGTAGCACCATCACCACGATGTACCAGAACTACTTTAGCAGCTTTTGCCAGTTCCGGAGTGGTAATTGGTGAAATAGTATGTCCCGGATGTAGTCCAAACAAATGATTTACATGACGATGGTCATCTTTCGGATCGTCGATATCCACCGACCATTCCATTAATTGCCCATAACGTCCGATTTTGTAAGGTACCAGATTCGCAAGTATATGTTCCCACTGTTTACGTTCCTTTTTGTCTACTCCCAGCACTTTACTTGCTTCGATAGCATCCAATAAAATTTCACGTATCACAGCATGTACAAAGGTAGCTCCTTGATCAATGGGACCATGTTCAGGAGAAGTAGACGGAGCAGCCGTATAAGTACCATCGGGTTTGTGCCACAAGTAATCGACAGCAAAATCCGCACTGCTTTTTATCAGTTCATATCCTGTCTCTTTCAGAAATTTCAGGTCCCTCGTATAGTCATAATATTCCCAGATATGAGTAGCCAGCCAGGGACCTGCCATCGGATTGAAGTTCCACGACATATTCTGACTTTCCAGTGGAGTGGTGAATCCAAAGATGTTGGCAGAGATAGAAGCTGTCCATCCTCTTGCTCCGAAATATGCTTGTGCAGTTTTTTCACCCGGTTTCACTAGCGTACGGATGAAATCAACCAAAGGTAGCATACACTCATTTAGATTGGTGGAACAGGCAGGCCAGTAATTCATCTGTATATTGATATTATTATGATAATCCACAGACCAGGGACCGCCTACATTATTATGCCAGATTCCTTGTAGATTGGCAGGCATATTGCCTGGACGGGAACTGGAAATAAGCAAGTAACGTCCAAACTGATAATACAGTGCTTCCAAATAATAATCCGGCTGTCCCTGTCGATAGTTCTTTAAGCGCTGTTCGGTAGGTAAATTATTCGTTTTGACAGTAGGGTTCAGGCTAAGTTTCACCCGGTTGAATAATGCTGCATAATCATCATAGTGTTGCTTAAATAAAGTTGTGTATCCTTGATTTAAAGCATTGTCCATCCATTGGCGTGTTGTTTCGGCCGGATTGCCCCCTACATAAGTCTTCGGATCTTTAAAGTCCGGATTAAAATTAGCCTTGTAGTCAGTATCCGCTGTGATATAGAACACGACTTCATCCGCTCCTTTAGCAATCAACTTTCCATTCTTATTCGTCAATTCTCCGCCCTTAGCTTTTGCTTGAATACGTACTACGTATTTCATTCCATTATTATTTAAAGAAGCAGTATACACTAAACCGTTTTGACCGTCCATCTTCATTTCTCCTTTAGACACAGGATTAGGAGCATAACTGAATACTAAGTTCTGCATTCCCGGATGATCTGCGCTGAAACGCATTACCATTACGTTGGCTGGATAAGAGATAAAGTAACTGCGTAGATAAGCTACATTATCTTTTTTAAACTGCACTACTGCCATAGCAGAATCCAAAGATAAGATACGCTTATATCCGTTCATATTAAGAGTACTCAATCCTGTTTCTACATAAAATTCTCCCATGGTTGTAAAACTTCCAAAGCGATAAGGCTTTTCTCCATTAGGTTCGTAAGCTACTTCACTGTTGAAATTGAGTTGAGTAAGCCTCTCTGCTTTCTGTTGGTCTCCTTCTGTGAATGCTTTTCGTATTTCATCTAAAACATGAGCTGATTGTTTATTGATATTCCAGTAATAATCTGCTCCTTTCGATGTATTGGGACCTCCTCTCCAAAGTGTTTTTTCATTAAAAGTAATACGTTCCGCTTCAACGGACCCCAAGATATTCGCTCCGATACTGCCATTTCCGATGGGGAGTGATTTTGATTCCCAATTGGTGTCCTGGTTATAATTGGTACTCCCGGCCGCTTCCAGTTCATCTTGCGTTCTCGGTATGTCCGGTCTTCCATTATACCAAATGGCATATCCTTGCAAGGGGGTAGGAGCGTCAAACCAGATAGAAAGTCCCTTTGTGTAGTCGGTTTCTCCTGCCTGAAGTCCGGAGAAAGATAGACAAGCATTGATAAGAAGCAAGTAGAGTTTTTTCATTTTCATAGTATTAGAAGTATGCTTTATTTTATATAACTGCACAAATTTAGCTAAATGCCTTGATTTTTATGCTAGTGATAATAGAAAAATCACTCGTAGTTCTCTCTTTTCGGTGTCCAAATCTCAATGGGCAGAACTCGAAATATATGTTATATCTTAATTTCAAACTAATAAATCAGTTGAATTGTATGTTGAGAATAAGTGTGTTATTGGCAGGTTACGTAGAGCAATATTCTCATTTATGCAATTCATGAATTATAAATAATAATTCCGAGGTTTGTATTCGAACTGTTCGAACGCAAACCCCGGAATTTGTGATTTATTGTATTATAGTCTTTTCTCAAACTATATCTGATACAGCTTTGAAATAACCGATTGATTCGGCTATACCCATAAATGGATCACTCATATCCTTTTCATATTCCAGACTGCACATTCCTGTATATTTTACTTTCCGCATCATCTTAATCAATGCAGGAAAATCTATTTTACCACGTCCGAGTTCAATGGCATGTCCGGCCTTTGTCGAACCCGTCACATCTTTAATATGCATATCAAAGACGCGAGTATGATACTTCTTTAAGTCTGCAACCGGATCACAACCGTTACGCAAATCGTGGCCTATATCCAAACACATGCCAATACGCGGATCTAAGTCTTTTGTATGTTCCCAAACATCTGTAGCATCAGGATATATTTTAATATCGGGACCATGCAGATGGATAGCATAATTAAAATCATATTCTTTAACCTTTTTATCGACATAAGGAAGTAATTCATAATTAGGTACTCCCACAATTGTTTTTACACCAACACGTTTGGCATATTCGAACCCACGATCTATTTCTGCTTCACTTTTCATGTAGATAGGCCCTACAGCATATCCTGTAACCTTATGAGTCGCACATTTTTCGTGAAAAGCTTTAATTTGTTCATCGGTACTATTGAATGGCAAATGGAAATCTTTGATGCATAGATAATGCACGTCCAGACGTTCCAAAGTCTTTAAGGTAGTATCCAAGTCAAATTTAGCAAACGTAAAACCTGCCATTCCTAAATGGAATGGATTAACAGACTTCGGAGCCTTTGATTTTGTCGGTTCCGGTAATTCTGCATGAGCCATGCCGCCTGTTCCCAAAAGGATAGCGCCGGCAAGGCTCTTCTTAAGAAATGTTCTTCTTGATTTCTCCATGATATTAGTAATATAAGTTGTCTTTTAAATGTGTCGAAATAAGTTGTTTTTAATGGTAGCAAATATAGTGTTTTTTCTTCGTGTGCGATAACGTTAAGCGTTAATTTATATTGGGACATTAAAAAACTACAATAAATAATTCCATAATAATGGTCTGAAAAGCCTGGATAATTAAGGAAATTTCAGGGAATACAGTAATCATCCTTTTCTTCTCTTTCCGCGATTTTAAGCCACTTGTAACTCTTCGGTGATAATGAAAGGTATTGATAGATGTAATAAACGAAGTGAAGAAATGAGTCTATCTTAAATATATGCACAAAAGCACAATAAGGAATGAAGTATAAAGAGAGTTTAAGTCACCTCCTAATAATATTTTCTTTTGTCTAAAAAGATTAGCTCATGTCTATAGTATAGTTCTTTAAAACTACTGTAGATGGAAAGTCTATTTTCTCTTTCAAAATTGATAGGCGAGAAAAACAAGATAATCTCCATTGCAATGTATCGTAAATTCATTAGTTAGGGCCTCATTCAAAGTGCCTTGCCACCAATTTGTGAAGTCGCTTAATGGATAAACTAAACCTTCTCCCTTTAAGTTTTTGGCACTGAAATTAAGAATAGAAACTTGCTGACCTGGTTGTGAGGTGAAAGTCTGTGTATGCTGTGCCGGAATAAACATGCCATAATCCGTGATTGTCCGGACCTCCAGATCACTTTTCATATAATCAATAAGCAGACTAATATTCCCAAGAGTATGGTCTTCTCGCTTTCCAGTAGCTCCTAGAATGGCAATCTTATGAAATCCTTTTTCTTTAAGAAAATAGACAGCTTTTGTCTGGTCATTTGTTTCTTGATCGGAGATATGATGTATGATAGAGGAAAAACGCTCTTTATTGGCAGGTGAAAGAGAATCACCATCTCCAATGATAATATCAGGAATATGTCCCTGAGCTATATATTCGTTGGCAGCACCATCGCAACAAATTACAAACTTAGCTTCCTTCAATATCTTTATGGGAAGGGGACTCGTTGGATATTCACCATTGGCAAGTACCACAGCTTCTGGTATAAATTGGTCATTTATCATTGCAGTTGTTTCATCAGTTTTTTCCATTTGAAGTAGCCAAAGATAGCAATAATGGAGTAAATTCCGTATAATGCAGAGGTGAAATAAAGATCTTTATAAATATAAAGTCCACAGCAAACGATATCAACAAGAATCCAGGCAAACCATTGCTCAATGTATTTACGTGCCAGCATCCACATCCCTACTATACTTAACGCAGTGGTGAAACTATCCAGCCATGGGACATTGCTATCCGTATATTTAATTAGTATCCAGGCAATGCCGAAAAAAGAAATAATGAAAGCCAATGTCAGTGGGAGATAATATTTCCATGGAGCGTGTACGATGGGTAATTCTGTGGATTTGTTAGCTGTTTCTGTTTTTTCTTTTCGGTGTCCCCACATCCAGAAAAACCAGCCATAAATAGCGGCAATCAAATAGTATATATTTATACCAAAATCGGCATAAAGTCCTGCTTTGTAGTAAATAAAGATATAAATAGCAGGCATGATAATACCTGCAATCCACAGATAGATACTTGCCCGGTATTCTAACCATAGGTAGACCAGGCCAACGATTGTTCCGAATATTTCGAGATAATTTAGTTCCATATAATATAATTAAAAATGGAAGGAAAGATTTGCCATAACATTGGTTCCTGCTTGTGCAGCATAACCGGCAACATCTATTCTATGATTCACATCATTCTCGTAAGAGCTGGAGGCCCAGCCGTTGTTCTCATATTCCTCATTGAAGAGATTATATATAGTAACTCCGAAAGTAATGTCTTTTACTAATTTCTTTGGTTTGAATGTATAGGCAAGATTCAGGTTACTAACAAAGTATTTGTCCAATGTTAGTGCTTCCACTTCCGCATTCGTCATATATTGTTTTCCCACAAATTGAGATTGTAATGCTGCTTCGAATCCTTTGAAATGGAACGAAAAACGATTGTTGAGCAAAAAATCGGGGGAAAATGCAATACAGGTACTCTTATGTTGAGTACTAACAACATCCGATAAATACCCTTTCGTGTTGTATATAGGAATGGTTTCTATAAAATTCTTAATCCGATTCTTACTCCATGTAGCATTGATATCCCATTGAAGCCATTCACATGGTTTGATACTTAGCATCAGCTCTAATCCCATTCGGTAACTGTTCGGAACGTTTTCTGTCAATGGTTCGCCTATCTCATTTAATGCTCCAGTCAGGACAAGTTGGTCGGTATAATCCATATAATAGAAGTTGGCTCCTCCAGTTAGCCAAGGATTTGAAAAACTATATCCTACTTCGTAATCAAGTAATTTTTCTGCTTTAGGATAAGAATCGGCATTACCTTCTGTATAGTTGTTTCGTGTTGGTTCTTTCTGTGCAACAGAAAAAGAGGCATAAGCACGATGATTGGGAGTAATATTCCAGTTTAATCCGACTTTTGGGTTAAAGAATTTGAATTTCTTATCTACTATTAACGACTGAGGAGTATTTTTGTTCCAGTCGTATTTGTCGTTTGTTCCGTCAATCGTATAATCAATATAGCGATATTGTAAATCAGCATAAGCACTCAACCCGCTAATCAGATCATAAGTGGCTTTCAGGTAAATATTTCCATCCGTTTTTTTCGATTTGTTTCTGTAGTATTCATGATTTGGAGAAAGTTCACTTATATAATTTTCTACCCAAGTTACCTTTCCGAAGTTGTTTCCCCGATATTGGCTGAACCCACCACCGAAAGAAGCAATCAGACGATTGGCTACATAGTTGAGAGAAAATACTCCGCCACCGAATTTATTATCCATTTTTTTCTGACGTACAAGGTCGCTTTCTTCTACTTCTTTCTCATTATATATAAAAGGTTTCAAACCATATTCCAGGTATGATCTGTCTTCTTTATACTCTTCATAATAACCATCTCCTTTAGTATAATGCAAGGCTACATTCAGATTCCATGCACTAGAGACGGTATGGTTGAAAAGTAGTTGGTAGTTTTTTTGTAGGTAGTTGTCCGTTTGATCGTCATAATAATGAACTGTTTTATCCTTATCTGTGTACTTTCCACAAGGATTATAATGTCTTCCGAATTCCTTCATCTCATCTTTAGTGGCATATCCCCAGGCATGATATGTTTTTTCTTTTCCGGCAAATGTGATCAACTTTATCGATGTGTTTCCGGCAAAATATCCTCCTTGCAGGTAATATGAATTGAGATTAACGGAGGCACGGTCAATGTATCCGTCCGTACCGATATTTGAGAGGCGTGCGTCGAAAGTCCAATGATTGTCTAGTAATCCTGTACCTATTTTTACAGTTTCTTTATGTGTATTGAACGAGCCATAAGAGCCGTTGAACTCTGCATACGGTTTCATGGAAGCACCTTCAGTTTGCATATTCACACTGGCACCAAAAGCACCTGCGCCATTGGTGGATGTTCCTGCTCCACGTTGTACTTGTATGTCTTTTACGGAAGAAGAAAAGTCCGGCATGTTTACCCAGAATAAGTTATGGCTTTCGGCATCATTCATAGGTATTCCGTTTACAGTAATGTTGATGCGCGTACCGTCCGTACCACGAACACGAAGTGTAGTATAACCAATACCTGCTCCGGCATCTGAGGTCGTTAAAGTAGAAGGTGCCATACTTAACAAGTAAGGAATATCTTGTCCGAAGTTTATTTTTTTTAGTTCGTCTTTACCGATATTGGTAAAAGCTACAGGAATTTTTGAGGTGGCACGTGTAGATACCACCTGCACTTCTTGCAGATTTATTACTTTCAGACTGTCTGAAGTCACACTCGTTTGTGCATGGACAGCGATGCCTGTGCCTAAGAAGGCAGTGGTCATCATAATCATTTTTTTCATTGCGCTTATTTATTAATTCTCTACGCCGGCATTACCCGGTTCAGATTCTATGGGTATGTTCTCAGCCCGTCATATTAAGGCACCCCCTCTTCGGTGAATCGACTGCGAAATTACAGCTTTTGCAGGAGTAAAACAAAAATAACTTTTAAATTTGATACAAACAATGTAACTTTGTAATTTGTTGAAAGATGTAAATGAACAAGTATTTATTTTAATTTATGTAGGTTATGTTATTATTTCAAGCAACTTTGGCGGCAGACTCTACACAGGTAGCTGCTGATGAATTAATGAAACAAGCGATTGCTGATGCAGACGGATTGGACAAACTGTCGCTTATTACCCAACAACTGATTGACTTTGGAATACGTGCCGGTGAACGTATTTTAATTGCGGTCGTTGTTTTTATTGTAGGTCGTTTCCTTATCTCGTTGCTCAACAAATTTGTTGCGCGGTTGATGGAGAAGAGAAAAGTTGATATAAGTATCAAGACCTTCGTTAGAAGTCTGGTGAATATTCTGCTGACCATCTTATTGATTATTTCTGTTGTTGGTGCATTAGGAGTCGAAACCACTTCATTTGCAGCTTTGCTGGCGTCTGCCGGTGTCGCTGTCGGTATGGCTTTGTCTGGTAACTTACAGAACTTTGCCGGAGGATTGATTGTCTTATTGTTTAAACCTTATAAGGTTGGTGATCTGATTGAAAGTCAGAATGTAATCGGTACAGTGAGAGAGATTCAGATCTTCCATACTATTTTAACTACCGCAGATAATAAAGTAATTTATGTTCCGAATGGAGCTATGAGTAGCGGAGTAGTGACTAATTATAGTAATCAGACAACTCGTCGTGTAGAATGGATCGTAGGTATTGATTACGGTGAGGATTATGAAAAAGTGGAACGAATTGTAAGCGATATTCTAACAGCTGATAAACGTATCTTGGCTGATCCTGCTCCGTTTGTTGCTCTTCATGCACTGAGTGATAGCAGTGTGAATGTAGTAGCTCGCGTATGGGTAAAAAGCGAAGATTATTGGGGAGTTTATTTTGATATCAACAAGACGATTTACGAGACTTTCAATGAGAAAGGTATCGATTTCCCATTCCCGCAACTTACGGTACATAAGGGTAACTGATAAACTTTATTGAAGTTGGCAAACTTATAAAGTATAACAAAAAGCTTTCACCACAGATTACGCAAATATTCAAAGAATAGGAAATATAATAATCAAATGTTTTGAATTTTATCTGTATGAATGTGTAATCTGTGGTGATTTTTGATATAAATGTTATGTCTGGTGTGATTCGTTATTCAAGCTTTTATTGTATGCCGAAATCTTCAACCAATTCATACTTGTCTTCTTTAATCCCTAGTAGGTGATTAATCTTCTTTCTCTTTTCCAGATCCGTAAAGTACTTTTCCACGACTTGATAGAGATCAAAATTACTGGTTGATCCTGCGGCCATATCAAGTGATTCTACCATTTTTTCTACTGCCTGATGGATTTTTTCAGTTTCTATCAGATGTAGTTCGTTACTGTGTATTAAATATTTTTCCATAACTGCAATGTTTTAAGTTACATAGTTATAACGTTCCGTAAGGATGGAAAGTTCAGGGGAGAGGATTTACTTTTGGAACCTTCAAAACTGATATTGTTGATTATAAAAATATAACTATTATAAGATGATGTTGCTATTGTTTGGATTGACGCATATCCTGATTTGGATTTGTCATACAATGAATATAAAGGTTATCATGCAATGGCTTCGAAAGCGTTGATAGTTTGTGATGAAGGGATGAAAGAACGTCAAAAGGAATTAGGCATTGTGGGGGTGTCATCAGCGGAAGTTGCCGATAATAGCTCAATAATATTGGAATGGTTGAAAAATACTGGTGTGTCTAAAGTCGTTATTCATTTTGATCTGGATGTATTGGCCCCTGCTGAAATTATAGCGGGAGTGGGGGGACCAAATGGAACGAAAATGAAAGAAGTAGTGAGAGCTATTAACGAGATTGCTGAAACATACGATTTGGTTGGACTTACTATTGCAGAGCCAATGCCACGTATTGCCATTAAATTTTAGGAATATGTTAAATCGCTTACCTTTATTAAAATAATGAAAGTGATTGAACAGATATAATGCTGAGAATGGTATAATTTACTTTTGATATGATAGGAAAGTGATAGATAATAAACAATGTTATCAACAGGTTAATTAATTGTTTAATAGTGGTCTATGTATTTTTAGTTACTATTTATAAACAACTTGAAAATATTGATCTGTTGATAACATTACTAATATTTGTCTGAATTAGCTACTCTTCCGCTTAATAAAGTTATTTATTGCCTTTTTCCAACAACTTCCTGTATGATATATGCGTGTTCTAGAGCCGGATATTGAGTTATGTATTCTTTTGTTACATCTTTGATATAGCAATAGGTTGGGGCAGGAGTAAAGTTGGCTCTTGCACTCCGTTGTCCAATGAGTGAGAAGAAATCTCGTGTAATATAGAAAACACTATTATCATCTTTGACTGTTACACGCCAATAATCACGAAGTTTGGTATTTCCTGCAATGGTGATAGCATTTTCTTCATCTAAAATAATATATTCTTTCTCAAAATCTGCTTCTTTTTGCTGATCATTCTGATAATATATCCGTATTATTCCTCCAACTTCAGCAGGTTCTTTATAGGTAAATATATATCCTTTTTCCGTATCAGACTGTTCCATTTCCTTTTCTAGTTTGGTCTTATCGCCTACCGTTAAGTTATTTCCTTGAATGATATATATTCTTTGATAGACAGTATTATTCTCTTCCCTGTATTTTACTGTAATAGTTAATATGTATACATTGTTAGATTTATCTTCAATTTTTATCGATGCAATTCCTAATCCAACAGGCTTGAAGGTTATTTTTTCACCATCAAAGTTGGCTTGGATAGCTTCTTTATTACTATTGGTCACTGTATAATTGCCGTCACCACCTTTAATATATAGAGCTGTAGTTTCTCCACTGAAGGGTGTTAAGGTTATAGAACAATCTTCGTTGTTGAAAATAATATGTGGATCTTCGTATGCAAGCGTGATAGGTGATTGATCATCATCGCTACAACCTGCAAAGTTGATAGTGCAGAGAAGTAACAGGAATATCCCGAATAAATGTTTAGTTCTCATGTTTTTAAGTTTTGGTTTATAGTCCTATTTAGTTTTTTCCCCCGATTATGGTTTGTTTAATGTTTTACTCGAAACGAATATAGATATATCATTCCTTGTATGTTGGCAAATATACGGAATTAGTATGAAAGGTGAAACGAATGCAGCTCTTTATATTTATATGAGATGGGAATTTGTTTGTCCTAACTTAACTTTATAAAGAAACGAGTATCTATATAATCATTTGCAATTGATTATTAGATGCCCGCTTTAGAAATATTATGTTGTTTTTTTGTTGGTTGTTATTTTATAAACCGATTGGTAAATTTAGATAAAGACATGATCCATACGATTAGATAGCATACGGCAAAGGTTATACATGCCATACCGAGAATACGGATGATATAAGGAGCGTCGAAATATTGAAAAAGATCATAGGTGATAGATCAGAATGTGTAATGGCATAAAAAATGCCAAAAGATAGGCTTGCCATATGTGAAAGCTAGGTTAATGACGGTTAATTTCCTGTATGATTACAAAGAGAGGGAGAGTCATCATATATACATTCATACAATCTCCAGATAAGCATAGTTTCCCGAAAAATAATTCTGAGTGAGTACATGACCACAGGAGGTGATGAGATATCTAATCATAAATATTGGGATTGTGATTAACCAAGTTTTTTTCAACTCCAGTTTAATGGGTATTTTACCAGATAATAGGCGAGGAGCAGATAACCAATAAATCCGGAGAAATAATAAAATCTACCATAAATATTCCAGTCACAATTCCCTAAATCTATTCTATCTTCCGGCATATTAGAATAATTTATTCTGAATGTGTTTTCTCTATTTCTATTAGGGAAAAAAGAACCACATGGAACAAATGTAATCTTTCTTTCAAGGCATTTACTTAAAATCTCCCGTGCTGAAATTTCTTCGGGAAGTTCTATCCAAGTAAATAATCCACCTTCAGGACGGGTGAATTCTATATTGTCGGGGAAATAATGTTCCATACACTTAATAGTAATATCTCTACGCTTTTTGTACACTTTGACTATTTTCCTAATATGCTTATCAATATCGTATCGTTTCAAATATTCGGCAATAGTCATTTGAGCTATTGTATTACATTGTAAATCCGTTCCCTGTTTAACTAGAACATACTTACGGATAATATCTTTATCTCCGGTGATCCAGCCAATTTGGAAACCTGGACAGAATATTAAAAAACTGCCTGTACACAAAATATTACCTGCAGTATCAAAAGATTTAATTGACGGCAAAGTTTCTCTTTCAAATCTGAATTCATTATATGGATTGTCTTCTACTACCGCAACATTATATTTTGCAGATAATTCAGTCAGTTTCTTAGGTCTTTCCAGATTCCATGTTTTCCCAGTCGGATTTTGGAAGGTGGGAATTACATAGATCAGTTTTACGTTTTCAGTACTATTTAGAACTTCTTCCAAAGCTTCCATATTCATACCATTCTCGTCAGTAGGAATTTCAATAAAACTACATCCATATGATTTAAATGCGCTGATTGCTGCAAGATATGTTGGGCTTTCGCACGGAACAATATCTCCATCGTCCAAAAACACCTTTCCAGACAGGTCTAATCCCTGTTGCGAACCGTGAGTAACCAAAATATTATCTTTATTAAATGTAGTGCCCAAACGTTCATTCATTCGATTGGCAATCCATTCTCTCAGAGGAGCATACCCTTCCGTAGTCTGTATTGAAGTGCTTTTGTTCCCGCTTCTTTTAAAACAATCTGATTTATTTCATTAATTTCTTCAATAGGGAAAAGCTCAAGGGCCGGTAAACCATCTGCAAATGAAATTACATCTTCTTGTTCTGTGACCTTAAGTATCTCTCTTATTTCTGAAGCTTTTATATAAGACATCCTTTTAGCGAACTTCAACTTCATATCCATTCAATTTATTAACGATTGATAATGTTGCAAAGTAAAGCAAAAAAGTAAGATGGCGACAGATTTGTCAATGAAAAATCCATTAAAGGGTATTGTTTGTAATGAGGTGATATATGTCGAATGATTATAAAAATCCCGTTCCGTCTATTAATTATGGCAGGCGGAACGGGATATCTACAAATAAAAAAGAATTTTTATTTTTTCAACTTGCCTACAAACATTACATTGTTATCATCTTCGTTCAGAGAACCTAATAATTCTTTCAATACTTTTTTATCATTTTCCGTGCAACTGCTTTCCGATAAACGTTTTTCAATAGCATTCATTAAGTGGATAGGTTCGTACATTGCAAAGAAATAACCGTTTGTGAAACAAAGGGGAGCACCTATTCCTCCAAATTTGTCGTTTTTCAGTCGGATATAATGTGTATCTTGTGTCTTTTTATCTACCGCAATCGCACCTTTTCTTCCAAGATTTATAATATATTTTTGTGGAAGATCAAAATAGATTTTGAAGAAATCCTCTTTTTCAGGCAGATTACTTAATGCAAATAGGGGCTTGGAAGCTCCGGCTTGCGCATCATATACATATAAAGTATCATTACCAGTAATCATATAAGTTAAGTCTGAGGTATTTCCATATGACCAGATTTCATTGTTAAAACCTGAGAAATTACCTTTTTTGTCCAATGGGTTGGTTATATCTCCCGCTTTTCCAAGATATGTAGTTACTTGGTCGTTGGCATCAATAACTGCTGAAAATATTCCTTCTTTATCAAAGCAAAGATTGACTAAAGAAATACCTCCATCACTATTTAATGCAATCTTAGGTTTGTTTAGGTCACTTTTAAGATCAATTGTTTTCTCAAAAGTACCGTCTATATTATACTTATACAACTTAGAACTGTTAGAGAAAGGTGCCAAGTAAATAGCTTTACCTGCTTCGTCAATTACTTCACTGTAGAGAGAGCCACTATACTCACCCGGGCCCTGTCCTATTTTTCCGATGTCATATAGATATTTACCTTCTCGGTCAAACAGTTTGTAGACTCCTCCATGCTGACGGATACCGATATAGTGATCGGTAATTGTTGGCCACCAGTATTTAAATAATGCGGATTCACTGTTGTCGAAATGAACAAGCTGACAGTCTTCTACCCATTCACTCAGAGGTACATCAATTGTGTCAGTCACTTTACTGTAATCACACAAGGTGAGTGTGTTTTCACTACTGTTATTAGCGGTAGCCGCATTGTTTTTATCCTTGGATGTACACGAGAATATACCTCCAGCCAATAAAAAACACAAACTTAATAGTTTTACCTTTTCCATAATGTATTTTATTTAAAGTTACAAATTCGTTGGTTCTTACAGACTACCGCTATTTGCTGAAATACAAACTAACAAAAAAGATTTGCATTTCCAACTATTTTACTATTAATTTTAATCTAAAGTGTCTTTCTATCAATTTGTTATATTTAATTGTTGTCTATGTAAAATGTATTGATTTGTTACCTTTTTGTAATTGAAAGAAGAAATCATATTGAAGTAACTTCCACTAATGTTACTTACCTATTTACTTTAATAAATATTGTAGTTTGCAAGACGAGATTGTGAAAATTATCATGTACATTTGCAGTATTCGGATGTTTTTAATGAAGCGTGATTTATAAAAGGCTTTCGGGAAAATAGATGTAAATACGGAATTTTAGAACTTGGAATGATGAATATAGAAGAATTTAGAGATTATTGCCAGTCTTTTAAAGGGGTACAGGAAAAGATGCCTTTTTCGGATGTTTCGGATAAATACAGTCGTGATGTTCTTTGTTTTTATATCGGGAGTAAATGGTTTTGTTTTGTAAATATTGAAATATTCGATTTTTGTTGTTTGAAATGTGCACCGAATAGAAATTTAGAACTTCAAGCTTCCTATATGGGTATAAAACCGGGATGGCATATGAATAAGCATCACTGGATAAGTGTTTACTTTAATCAAGATGTTCCGGATCGCACAATTAAAGGACTTGTACAACAGTCTTACGATATTGTCTATAAATCTCTTTCTAAAAAGGAAAAAGAATTAATACAGGGTATATAAGATTATATTTGTAGTTATGATAGAAATTTAGAGTGCAGTTTACAGGGCTGTCTATACAAAGACGGTAACCGACATTTTGGGGATAAAGAATATAGTCTTCCGCATGTTTTTTGCTCTCAGTCTTTATAATCACTTAAATGTTCTTTATGTTGACTCTGAAGCTGTTTGCCATCCATACAATAATGTTTAGTTATGCTTTGGCAGCTAACGGCATGATTGTCTAAGTAATTCTTTTAAAAAAGCTTCGAACTCTGCTGTGATGTGAGTGCCGGAGGCTACTAAAGTCCAATCACGAATATAGGTCTGTGTTGTAGGAGCTTCCCAACGTCGACTTTGATACGCAAATAAACCGCTTTTCCACGTATAAGGAAATTTTGTATTTCAATCTCGGGAAAGAAGCTTTTGGAATAAAGTGAAGGTGGAAATACTCATCAGGGATAACGACTTTTTCTTCCAAATAAAGGATAAGCTATCTTGAGAAATATTATGTAAGCATCCGATAAAGTACACATTGTATTTTCATAAAATAGAAAACTCGATATCAACTTTAGTCAAAAGCTAATATCGAGTTTTTTTTATTCTTCAACATAAATATTTAAACTCCAATTGGATTCGTGTTGGATTTCTCTAACTTCCAAACATCCGGAAGAAGTTCACGAACATTTTTCCCGGAGTCCTTTTCCAGATAGTATGGAAGTTTGGCTATGACATCATTCAGCCATTCCCTTGGGTTAATTTCCTGTGCTTTACAGGTAGCTAATAGTGAGCATATGATTGCTGTATTTTCAGCAGCCTCGTGGTTACCACAAAAGAGGAAGTTCTTTCTGGACAAAGTAAGTGGTCTAATCGCATTTTCCGCCAGATTATTATCGATTTTCAGATTTCCATCTTTCAGGTAATTCTTCATTCTTGGCCAAAGAGGATAAGTATAGGTAATAGCTTGTCCCATGCGACTTCTTGGTGGTACTTTGCCATAAGTCTGTTCCACCCATTTTTCAAAGGAGTCAAGTATGGGAGTTGCCAAACGCTGGCGGAGTGCACATCGTCCCTGCGCATCGAGTTTCCGGGCATCTGCTATCTGCTCAATATGATATAGTTCCTGTATTTGTTTAAGAGCATATTCAGCAAGTGATCTATTTTCATCCAGTGCCAGCTCCATATGTCTTCTGATATGGGCCAGACAGGCAATAAGGCACACGTCCTTAGTGCCATCAAACGCATTGTAGGCACTGTATCCGTCACTTTGAAGATATCCTTTGAAGTCCTTTAATAAATTTCTGATTGTCTGTCCGGATCGGGAACCGTCATCATAATGGAAGATGACCTGTTTTTCCATAACTGCCCTGACCATCCATAAATACTCCTTATCGGTTTTTCCCTTTCCTTTGTTGATGACCCGTACTGTGGTTTCGTCGACCTGAACATATCCGCTGCCCGTTACGAGCTTTACTAATTCCGAATAAAGAGGACTTAATAACTCACATACCGGCTTAAACCACCCGCTTAAAGTACTTTCCGGCAGTCGTACACCCAAATGTCTGTATTCCTTTACCTGACGATAAAAGGGAACATGATATTCATATTTCTGCAGAAGTATTTCGGCTAGCAAGGAAGGTCCTGCCAGACATTTGTATATAGGGGAAGGTGGAAGCGGTGCTATTATGACACCGCTTTCACCCTCTTTGGGAAGACTTAAATTATTTTTGAGTCCGTATTTGGGACGTACTGTCTCTTTGACATATAGCTTTCCCGGTTCAAATTCAAGCGTACGTGTGCGCTCTTCACCTATACGACGATATCGATTCAGATCCACATTATCAGGTTCGACAATGACTTCCACAACGGGCAGCCCCTCTAACAGTTCCCGATTACGGCGGGATTCTTTTTTCTTTCCGTCCGGTTTACATGTCCTAGTGCCTACGCCAGTCTCCACAAGATCCGTTTCCTCTTGCCTGGGATTAGCCAAGGTATCAAACAAGGCAAGCTGGTTGGGATCCAAGGATGCCAGCTTTTCACTCTTTCTGCCGAAAAGCTGTCTGTTTAACCAGGCTACTTGCGACAGGAGTTCCTGTACTTTTTGCTGCAGTTCTCCCGTCTGTTCCATAAGTTTCTGATTTGATTCTACAAGGGTACGATTTGTCTCCAGAAGCCCTTTTATTTGCTCCTGTTGATTCTTGATTATTAGTTCCATCGTATCTGTATGAATCATTCTTTTTAGTATCTTATTATAATGTAAAGATACTGAAAATCGTACAGCTATACAAGTTTAGGAAGCTCTTTTTAATCAATAAAATCCTTCTTTTCGACCGGCTTTAAGACGTTTGAGTCTATCACTCGGATTATCGGTTATGCCTTCCACCATCAGTACTAAATCACGCCATTCCATGGGATAGGAACGGCTTTCACTATCATAGGAAGGAAGTCTGAAGGTACCTTCCTCAAGGCGTTTTATGTATAAAACCATACCTCCGTCTTCGGCATGCAGAAGTTTCATGGTTGTTCTGCTTCGGTTGACAAAGATAAACACATCGCCAAGTCGAACGTCATATCCCATTTTATCATGAACAAGCCCACAAAGGGAATTTATTCCTTTGCGCATATCTGTCTTCCCGGGACACAGGAAGTAGCGCATCGTATCATTCAGGCAGAACATGGCTACATAATTTACTGATCAGGCCATAAATAATCTCCGGATTACTTAGGATGTTGAGGTGGATCTTTATGTCGGATGGAAGTTCTATGGTTACATGCCTGTCACCACATGATGAAGTGGGAATGGCAGGAGTATGATTAATATTAAGAGGGATAAACGAATCACCTGTAGGTTCGGTGTGTTTGGTATATGGGTGACTCAATCCATATTTCTTCTTCCAATAATGAAAACAGGAAGCAGGATACGATTCATTATCACAGAAATCCTTTATGGTTAGTCCGCTGGACTGTTGGCGCTGATATAGCGCTAAAAACTCTTCTTTACTCATTGATCGTTTCATAACTACGTTTTTGAACGCAAAGTAATAGAAGAGTTTTTAGGTCTACAATGTGTACTTTATCGGATGCTTACAATATTATGGACAAGTGTAAAAATGTAGTGTTTTAAACGAAAAAAGCAGCTATCTGAATTAGACAACTGCTTGATTTTTCAGTGATCCGCCTGGGATTCTCCTGTGGAAGTTACCATGCTGATATTTAAAACTTTATATTTTTAGCTTCAAGCATATCCCATGAATTATCCCACTAATTTACTATATGCTTTTGCGGTAGTTTGCTCATGGAGAATATTAGAAACAAAGATAAACCTTTTCTTCTGATTTACAAAATCTATAATTCTAAACTTAATCATCTTCAATGAATTTTCTCTTTCTTTCCCAATCTGCATATCTTAATGCGTTTTCAATTTGAGAATTAAGATACTTTTTTATTGGTATTAGTTTTATTCCCAAATCTGATTTTTCCACAATAGAAAGAATATTCCGCCAATCAGAAGCCTCTAAATCGCCGAGATTGACATCACCGCAAACAACTGTTCCGCCATTTCCTCGCCACCATATTTTAGAAAATAAATCAATTTCTTGTGTTAATGATATAAACAGCAATAACACATCTTCGAATAACTCTTTCATTGAGTGTCTTGCTATATCTACAATAAGATTCATTTTTTTATAACTGTCATAATTCTCTTTGCAATAATTCAACAGGAAGTTTTTGGCACGTATACTTGCTTCTTGTGACAAATTCCAAAAAAAAGAATTGTAGAAATGCTCGCCAATTCCTAAATATACTTCTTTTTTATCGTGAAAATCAAAAATATTTTTCAGTATTGGCTCGATTTTAGTGGATTCCCAAATGACATTTAAATATCTGTCTTCATGCAAATAATGTTGATTTTCATTTTTTAAATACAAATTATCAAGATACTCTATAAGAAAATTTTCATCTCGTTGTATAATCTTAGAAAATCCTTTTCTAGTTAGATCAAAATGATTGTCTATTGAATCTTGTTGCAAGTAGAGTTTCTTTATTAAATCAATGTCATTTCCTAATTCCTCAAAGTAGTCTTCTATAATATTGAATTGTACAAAAATTGTTTCGTTTTGTTTTTCGTTTTTATCAATGATTATTTGTAATAATTCTACAAATAAATTTGGTTCAATACTTAAGTATCGCTTTAACCCTCCAAACCATATTGAAGCTTTATCCGGCAATCTTTTTATAGTGTCTTTAATTTGTTCAATATATTTCTCATTAATTAAATTATCTGCCAAGTTGTCATAAAAAGATAACTCCCAAGAATATCTATACTTAAAATCGTTTCCTTGTATAATGTTCCAAATATATTGAGATTTTTCTTGTGTTGTTAGTTGATTCTTGAAGATAGTTCTTGGCACATAACCAGTCTGATTATCTGCATTTATCACTTCGGTCAAAAACTGACAACCTAATTCGAAATTTCTCGAACAATTTTCATCAACAATTAAATCAAATGAATTATTATAGCCCCAATCATTTTTTGCAATGCTTTTTAAGTAAATAAAAGTGTTGTAAAATAATTCAATTTCTTTAATGTCATTGAAAATAAAAGATTTCCTAATCTCTTCTTCTTTCAATTTTTCATATTCTTGGTGATTTTCAAAATCATAGCTTTCCTTGTCTCTGAATCTATCCCAATCTAAAATAAGATACTTTTCATAAGTTGGGTTTGTGAATTTTTGAGATAAAGAAACAAATTCAGAATGTTCTATTCCGTTTCTTTTGCACCATCTAATCTGTTCTTGAACGTAATGACAATGTACAAATGAGTCAGGGATTAAATAATTTTCAATAATAGGTATTAAGAATTGAATGTCATATTCCATTATCTCTTTTATAACATCAGGGCTAACATTTGCATAACTCTGTAATAATCCGAGAGATTCCTCAGGAAATACGCTAAAGTAGTCATTTACATTATTCCAAATATTCTTTCGAAATAACCTAATCCATTGGTTATTGGGAATGGGATACTGATAAAAAGATATTGCATAATGTCTTTCGCTTTTTGTTTGTTGGTATTTAAAAGCAAGAAATGTTTTTGACAATTCATAGAATGCTGTTGAATACAAAACATCCTTTTTTGCTAAACCTTCAATTAAAATTTGAAAAAGTATGTTTTGCCTTTCAAAACCAAAGCGTTCATCTGTCCAGTCAAAAGTTAATACTTCTCTTATTTTATGTATTAGTTCGGGCAGGTGTTCTGGTTTCTTTCTGATAAACTCAAAAGTCAATTCAATAGCATCTTTGAGCTTATTTTGAAATCGAAAAAAGTTACCAAGTAATTCAATAACAGAATTTTGACTATAAGCAAAATCGTTTGTTTCATATTTTACTTCATAATTAATGCCACGAGGTAAAGGCAGTTGGTTTATTTCATTGTAAACATACAACAATGTTTCTTCTTGCAGATAAAACCAAAATGTTTCTAAAAATTCAAATGCTCTTTCTTCTTTATTTTCAATTGATTTTAAATAGTTTCGAAGAATAGGTTGAAGTTTTTGCATCACATTTTCAAAACCGAATGTATTGTTTGCAGGAATAACACAATCTTTAAACCGATTTTTATTTTCATTAAAATACTTCTTTAAAAGTGTTTCAAATGAAAGCAAATTATCTTTTATAAATGCTTTATAGAAAAAGAAAATTGCTAGATTTTGTTCGGGAATTTTCACATAATCATATCGAATTTCCACTAGTTCCAATCTGTCTAATTTTTCTATTGCATCAATGAATGATGAATAATCAATATGGAAATTTAGTAAAATTAGTTCAATTGTATTTTTGTCTTTATAAGGCACTGCATTGAAAAAAGCAATAATCCCCAAGCATTTGATATTAAACTGATTGGAGAACTCTCCATCATCATTTATAAATGTTGAGAAATATTTTTCAAATAAATCGGATACGTCTGCTAAAGCATAAATATTTTGCTCCTGTTTTGCAAGCAATGCTGTCATAATTGCAAGTCGAGGATTACCATCTGCGATACGAATAATTTCTTTATGAAACTGCCAATTTGAGATATTAAAAGGCTCTGCCTTAATAATATCAGTAATTTGTTCGTCTGAGAACTTTTTTAAAGTGTATTTGACAGGTGCAAATCCAAAACAATAACTTTCAACAATTGGCAAAGCATAGTCTCTTGCAGTAATAACAATCTTCAAATTCCCCTGCCGTTGCGACTTGTAAAAACCGGTAATTTGATTAAAAGCATCTATTCTGTTAGCATCATCAACGAAAAGTATATAATCTTTCTTGTCATCAAAATGTTGATATAAATCACTTAACAATTCACAATTTTTATACGAAAGACAAAAAGCATTATAAGATAAGTTTTCCGCTAAAAAACTATTAATTGCTTCAATAGCTATTTTAGTTTTTCCAACTCCTGCAATACCAGTAATTATTAAAAAATCTTTTTGTTTGATTACTTGTTTAATGTTCTCCAATTCTTCCTCTCTGTGCAGAAACGTATTATTCAAAGGTGTTGCTATACCTTTAGATGCTTTATTGTATTCATCAACAAAAGTTCTAATAGAAACAATTTGTCCTGTATCCAAAGGTAATCCTAGATACTTGTGAACTATATCTCTATGCTGTAAATGTAGTTCTAGTGATAGAGAATCAAGTGTATAAATTGTTAATGCAATTTTAGTCTTTCCCAGTAAATTTTTCAAAGATTGAATTTCATCTACATTTAAGTTGAAGTTTATACAAAGTATTATTTCTACAATCTGATTTATCGGAATTTTTGTTTTTGTAGTATCAAGACATTTTTCTATATCTTCTCGCAATTTTGATACACCTTTTGTAATATTGGTTGAGTATTCTACAAATACATATTTACCATTAGGCAACAACAAAAAAGTGTCAGGTGTTCCTTTTATTGTTTTTTGTTTTCCGCTCTGACTTCCAACTCTCGAAAAAGCACGATAATTCTCGTTTTTAAGAATTAAAAAGCTATCGCATAATTCTTGAAAAACAGTTTCGTTTATACTTGCAAGGGCATTTTCTATGGTTTGTAATCTACTCATTTGTTATCATTTTAACTTTACATTATTATTACATTGCATTAGGAAAACTGACTTAATGCAGAAAAAGGAAAATTTTGTCCTAAAGTGATTCCCTTCTTGCTTGTAAAATTAGTAAATATTTGAAAAACAGCCATAATTACATCTAAAATATTTTTTAATAGTCTAGCAAAACTGCTGATGAACACTAATTATAGATTTACTTTCTTTTACTTCGTTCTGTAACCTCATGGTATTAGGCGTTTTTTCCATGAGTTTTCGCCCTCTAAACGGACAAGGAAGCATGAGTGGGGAATAACTGACATAGGTACAAGAAATAACTTCGGTAACAACAGGGCTATCGCCTGAATCCTCGCTTAGACTTCTTCTTTTTTCTTTTCATCGGGATTTGTTGTTCTTCATTGCTGTTGTTTGGCTGAGGAGTGGGCAAGCCCAACAAAGAAGATAATACTAAATCTGGTACATTAATATTAATCTGCATATTATCAGCCTGTTGTAGCGTTTGTATATCCGGCTGTATCGCTGTCCCAACATTTTGCTGATTAATTGGTTGTATCTCCGTATTTGCAATCTGTCCTTGCTGCATTTTAAGTTGCTCGGCAATGCTGCCGTTCTTCATCGTGTTGTTATACTCAAAAGATTCGGTTAACTGTCTTTCGTAGCCGAACAGTTTATCAAATCTCTGTTCCACTTGTTTAATTAGATTCACCCGATCAAAACCTCCTTTGATTATCCCGTTCTTGCTATTTTTATGATTGGTAAGCGGTGATAGCTTCTTTTTATTGGTTTGGTCTTTCCTGCTCATAATCAAATGACAGTGCATATTCAATTCATTATCTGAACGATTGCGATCAAAATGAATTTTGCCATAGAACTTTATATTCGATGCAGATAGTTCTTTGTTGAAGTTCTTGGCATATTCAGGAATAAACACTTCACGGATATATCGCTTCATTGCTTCGGCTTGTTCCTGTTCCGTATTACCCATCGCTCGGAGTTCTTTTTCCGATGGACTGACATGAATAGCATAAAACTTAGCATCCGTTTTTAGGAGTTGCCCGATATTACTATCTATATCTTTTATAACCATTGATTTATAGATGTTATCATCTGTCAGATTGAAAAAGCCTTCTGTATAGATACCCTTTTCCATTCGTTCTAAATCCTCATGTTCTAAATAATTGGCTAACAGCCGGCTACTGCCTGCATTATTATATGTACCCTTCGATGGTGGGGCAAAGTCTATGTGCATAATCCTAGGTATTTATCAGATTGTTGATTGCTGCTTTTAGGTTATCTTTTCTTTTACTATCCATCACCCCACAAGCAGAAAGTTCTGAATAGAGTTGTATTAAGTGAAACAACTTTTTATAATCCCGCTGGTGTATTTGGTAAAGTGCGTTAATTTGTTTGGACTGACTGTTTATCACATCGGCATGATTGCAGAACTGTTCACTCAATTTTTTGAGTACGGCTGTTTGCCTTTCCTGACTAGCTTCCAGTTGAGAGAGAATAAGAGTTTCCAAAGTTTTGCCGATAGTATCGAAACGCAAAGCGATAGAATTTGTAGTCCGTATCATGGGATTTAGCTGTTCTTCTTCATAGTGGCGGATGAAGCGGATAATGTCGTCCTGTCGTTTGTTTATTTTCGCCAGTTCTGATTTTACGGATTCGGGTGCTTCGGATGGGTTGATATGCGCCTTATCTATATACCCGAACGCCAACTTTACAACTTCACTCTTTTTCAGTGAACAGCGTTTGCATATCTTCTCTACCAAAGCTGCCGTTTCCTTGTCTATGGAAATGGTAGTGAATATCGTTTTTCGACTGCTGTTTGGCATGATAATTACTTTTTTATAGAAATTTGAATAGATAAATACCTGATAATAAGCATTTCAAAGAAAATACTTATTACAGGTGTCATTACAGCGTGTTCTTGTAACACGCTAAAGCCAAAGGCTTTGCCCCGCAGGGCAAGAGGGAAGAACAGGACTTGTCCGGTTCCCTCTTGCTCGATTTAGCGAAACGGGCTGAACCGATAGGTGAGGCAGTTTGTGCTAAATCGGGGTGGTGGCACAGAGGAATAGCCTGAACACAGGCTTCTTTCCTTTGCTACTTTTTGCTATCAGGGCTGGTTTGCTAACTGATTGGCTTTTTCAAACTGTTTGTAGGTTTGAGAATCAGCATATTCACGGACAAAAGCCCGAATATCGCTGGCTCTATAATATGTTTTCCGTCCAATGGTAAAGTAGGGAAGTACACCTTTTGCCCGATAGCGTTGTAGGGTTCTGAAAGATGCTTTCAACAGAAAGGCTAAATCTTGATTATCCAACAGCCTTTCGTTTTCATCAAATACAGTATCGGTATTGATAAGAGATTTCAAGTCTTGTCCGATTTCGGTGAGTTTCTTGGATAGCTTCTCCATCCACTTCTCGAAGTTTTCGTTGTCTATATACATTTTGCTTCAATTTTAAGTTCAACATTATTATTTTCAATCGATTGATGAAGCAAAGTTCGGTAAACGGATGAAATTAAATTAGGGGAGTAGATATACTACACCCCCAATAATTGTTCATAAGTGGCTGATTTATAGATATCCTTTCTTTTTACTTTCTTCGGAAATAGCTTTCCGAAGTATATCCAAAAACTCGGTGCGTTTATTGGCTTTTCGAGAAATTACATTTTCATGCTTTTTGTGAATGTCCCCTAGTTTAATATTGAATAGATATTCAAAGGCTCGTCCGATTTCTGTCAGTGGTGATTCTGTTCCGTTGTGAGTAACCACTCTTTTAGATAGAAACAATCCGCTAACCATCTCCATAACTTCAATGAGATTAGTTTTATCAGTTAGGTAAAGCGGTGATTGCCATGCGGCTTCTATCCTAATAAAGTATTTTGGAAACTCCATTTGTTTATGGATTAGCTCTAACTCTTTTTGAACGAAAGACAAGACTTTATCACAATAGATAAGTTTCAATACATCTTGTTTCGTTCCATACGAAACCTCTAAAGATTTAACCGTCTCAATCTCTATATGAATCAAATTGAGGGTACGAATACGTTTCATATTATCTGTCTCTGAATCTAAATAGAAGATTAACCTTTCCACAAACTCTCTATATGCCTCTTTGATTTGCGGTTCAGGATCACTTTCTGTATTAGAAACTGACAAGAGCTTGAATAGCTTTGTTTCCAGAATATCCCACATAGATAAATCGTTGTTAGGATTAAATATTCTTATTGAACCACCTGCCTTTTTTCATATAAACATAAGACATCAGTAATAACACTAACACATATATTTGCTCGGAAGTCCAATATGCTGCAAGCGGAATATTCGGAAATTGGGACAAAGCAAATAGATATGACAGGTAGATAATAATATTAATCATCTGGAATACAAAAACTACTTTCGTATTGCCTGTGCCTATTACTGTATTGCAATATGTATAAGCTGGCACAGAGATGATAAACGTAGAAAGCATTACACAGAATGGGTAAAATGCTTTCTGAACAACTATCTCATCATTAGTGAACAGCCCTAAAAGAGTTCCTGACAAAGCAAAAGATAACAGAATCAATGGAATACCCATTCCATAAGTTAGTAATATGATACGACGGGAAAGTGGCATAACTTCTGGAATTTTATTTGCTCCAATAAGGTTACTAACCAATGAAATAGCAGTAGTCGCAAATGAATTGACAATCACGAAAAAGAGCATTGAGATACTTCTTACTACGTTTGCTGCTGCAAGTTCGCATTCACCTAAATGTTCAATTGCTACAAAGAATAAAAACCAAGGGGCAATGCAAAAAAATGAACGTACCATCGTCCAAACAGAAATATTTAAGAGGTGGAGCGATAATCCTAAATCAAAACTTGCACGCAATCTATACCGTTTCTTATCTATACGCTTCCACATATATAGAATCAAAAACAATAATCCGACAAGCTCCGCAAGTGATGATCCCATAGCAGCCCCACTAATACCCAATTTCGGAAAACCTGCATTCCCGAATATTAGCAAGTAGTTAAATATAATATTGCAGATTACCATAACAATAGAGTTAGCTGTAAGTATTTTGGTATTGGTTGTTCCAACGAAGAAAGCCCGAATTGCCAATAAAGGAAATGCGAACAAATAACTGTAATCACGCCATCCCATGTACTTCATGGTGGCTTGATAGACACTATCAGACGAAATTGTCATGCGAAGTAATACAGGAGAAAACAGTTTGGATAATATGAAAACGATAATGGCAAAAACAGATAAGAAAATCAATCCCTGATAAAATACTCTGCCAACATCCATATATCGCCCTTCACCGTTTCGCCTTGCGATAACAACTTGTGCTCCAAGACTGAATCCAAAGCCGAGCATATAAATGGCAGTGTAATACATTGTAGCCAGTGCCGATGCTCCTAAATCTATCTGACTGACATGACCAAGAAAAATGGAATCTGTGAAATTAATCAATTGTTCCATGAGTAGGCTCACCATGATAGGCAAGTTGATGAGCCATATTTGTTTATATGTATAATTCATTATTCAACTTAATATAACATGACCGTTAAGCACTACTTTTGCAGTGCCATAAATCATAATCAGAAACGTAATTGAGAAAACTCTGTGTTTTGAATAGGGTATAAAAATATAGGTCGAAGACTTATTAGTTCTCCGACCGCCCTGAAGCATTTAAGCTATATACAGAGTTGCCATTTCATAAGTTGAACAATATATTAACTTGTTGAATACATACAAAGGTATACATTTTCAGGGAAATAGAACTATGTAATTGGTTTTTTATTACCTGATATATGCTTCTGTTGCAATAATGGCTCTCTTATTCATTTTTATGTGGTAGCAGTGTTATTAAATCTTCATCGCCTTCCAATAGATAATAAGCTATAAATATTAGAGGACTTGAATCTGATATATTGTCGAAATGTAAAATGGGTTGGTTCTTTGGTTCGTAAAAAGCCTCACCTGCTTTTATCAGATATGAACGTTGCCCTTCCACTTGAAATAATAGAGTTCCTGAAACGACATAACCCACGACTGAGCAGTGATGAAGATGATAATCCGCTTTCCCATTTTGAGGAATCATAATCTTTTTAATTTCTACTTTTGATAAACTTTGTTTATCATGTAAATGAACTGTTAGAAGATCAGTTTTTGTTACTGTATTCTTTTTCATACAAATGCAGCTACTTAGTGATAAAAATAAGGTGAATATCAATACTTTATTCATGATTTCTTTGTTTTGCTGCAAAATTAGGATGAAAGAGATAGTTATTTCATTGACCTATGTTAAGAGATTTAAGCCTACTCAAAGATTCAGGCTTAATACCAAGATAAGATGCAATATGATATTGTGATACATGTTGCTCTATATGCGGAAATGTTTGTAAAAGCAATTTGTATCTATCTAATGCACTATCCATTAGTAGTGATGACTCTTTACGACACTTTCTGATAAATAGTGTGTCTGCAATATACTTTCCTAGTTTATACCATTCATAAGATTCTTGTAATAAGAGTTCATAATTAGATTTGGATAAACTAAGCATAAGAGAATCCTCTAATGCCTGTATGCTTCCTATGCTCGGTTCTTTTGTTAGGAAACTTCTATAGGATGTTGTAAAAGAACCATCTGTGTAAAAATCACTTATATATTCTTCACCGTCTTTTTCTATATAAGAGCGAAGTGTTCCCTTTTCAACGAAGCCAATAAAAGTGCATACTTTACCCTGTTGCAAAAGGAAATCTTTCTTTTTTAACGATATTCTTTCTGTTATGTCTATTAATCTCTCATAAGAGCTATTTGGTAACCCAACCTTTTCTATTATCAATTCCTTTATATCTATGATTTTTTTTTGAACAACAAAAATAGGTATAATATTGCACTGGTGGAATATTATACCTATTTAAATCATATTCAGGAAGTTCTATAGTATGCAATATGCCTAATCATGCCTTGTGGGGACACTTCCAGACAGTTTTGAAAACGGCTCTTGATTCTTCTTTCATTTGCTGGTGAAAATAGAATCAACACGTTTTATAAACCATTAAAAATTAAATGTATGGAAGTAGTAACCATCGAAAAAAGAACATTCTCGTATGTCTGCGAACGGTTCACCGAGTTTGCCAAACGAATAGACAGTTTGTGCAGCACTCATACACAGAAAGTAGAAAAATGGCTTGATAGTCAGGATGTGTGCCTGTTGTTAGGCTTTAGTAAACGAACGCTGCAATATTACCGAAGTAGTGGACGACTGGCTTATTCTCAAATCGGGAGCAAGATTTATTATAAGTCTTCTGATATTGAAAGAATTATTGTAGAGAGTGAAACACAAAATCAATCACCCAAACAAATCATGCCTTATGAAAAGAACTAAAGAAGATTATCCGACCTTTAACCTATTTTCCGTTGTTGGCACATGGGAAAGCGTCAATCTGAATCCTACGGTTATCATCTACCGGAACGACAAAGATTATCTTCTCTCTATTATCTATGTATCAGAAACCACCAAACAGGCTTCACCCGCCACTTATGAAATACAGAAAGAAGGTAGTCTATATTTTATTGATCCTGCTCCTAAACGGATCTACATAGATTATGATCCAGTAAAAGATGTACTTAACCTTTCATCATTGGGTGACTATCTGCGTAATTAATCTATAAACCAGCTAATCATCTAACTGATTAGCCATCCAGCAATTTTGAAATCAATATTTCAATAAAACAATCTTTCAATCATGGAATTAATAAATAAAGATACACCCCAAGTCAAAGAATTTATTTCTTCGCTCGATTCAATGCTGAACGGTATTGAATCAATTGTTAAACACTATAAGCCCCACCTGAACGGAGAACGTTTTCTTTCCAATCATGAGGTTTCTAAAAAGCTCAATGTCAGTTTGCGAACTCTACAAGAATGGCGAGATACGGGATTAATCCCCTTCATCCAGATAAAAGGTAAAATCATATATCGTCAAAGTGATATTGACAAACTACTGCAAAAGCACTACTTTGAAAGCTGGAAAGAATAACCTGCTACCCTCAAAAACATTGTTTTTCGGAATTTAATTTGAATCATTGACTTTTCCAGTGAAGTATTTAGTCTGTGCAAGTCTTTAGATAAAAAATACGCTCGAAATGCAATGAGAGGAAGATTTTTATCTAAACCGAAGGCTTGGACTTGAACAGGCTAAATATGGAACTTACCTTTGTCGATGCTTCATATTGAGTTCTGGAAAACTTACTTCAAAAGAAAAGGATTGAGAAAATGAAATTCATTCTTCCCAATCCTTTTTCAGTATTGGCTACTACCTTTATTATATAGCCAACTCTGACAAGCAGCTATTTACTTTCTGCATATCCTTTAGAATATTCTGATCCAGTACCCGTGCATAGTGTTTCGTTACGTTGGTATCGGCATGACCTAACATCTTGGCTACATTTTCCATACTCACGCCATTCGCTAGGCATATAGAGGTGGCATAGGAGTGCCGGGCTGAATGTGTGCACAGATTTTTCTGCAATCCGCATACATCTGCAATTTCTTTGAGATAGCTATTCATGCGCTGATTACATAATACAGGTAATAGTTTTCCGGTACACTCTGCCACATTTTTATACTTTTCAAGTATAGAAGCTGCCACAGGTAACACAGGAATATTGCACATGATTTTTGTCTTTTGGCGGTTCTTCCTTATCCAAAGTTCCCCTTTGTTGTCTCTTACTAAGTGTTCAGGAGATAAATCTTTTACATCGCTGAATGCCAAGCCAGTAAAAATGCAAAAAACAAAAATATCCCGTACTTGCTCTACTCGCTTAATCGTGAACTCTTTAGAGAGAATGATTTTGATTTCGTCCATTGTCAGGAATTCAGGATCGGTTTCTTCCAACTTGAAGCGGTAGTAAGCGAATGGATCTTTCTTAATCCAATCGTTTTCCAAAGCAATGCGGATAATCTTCTTCAAGTTCTTCAATCGGGTGATAGCCGAATTCTGCGCACAACCTTTTTCAATCTTCAAAAAAGCATCGAACTTAGAAATGAAGTTAGCTTCCAAGTTGTTTAGGGCAATATCCGATAATTGATATTCTTTCTTGATAAATTCCTCCAAATATCGGGTAGTCGTTTCATACCGTTGAACAGTTTTACTAACAAAGTCTCTGCCGATCAGCTTACGACTTTGTTCGTTATGCTCTCTGAATACCTGCAATAGCGTTTTGTTTTCTTCATCCACGCCATAAAACAACTTTCTTACCAGATCGACATTGATAACCTTGTCGGAAGTTTCCAGTTCCCTATAAATTTGGTGTATGCGTGAACGTGTGATTTCTAAGTAGTGGTTCAGTTCCACCGACATACGGTCTTTACCTTTTGAATTTTCTTTTGCTTGATTCCATAAGTTTACAGGGCAGCTTCTTTTGATAGAAATATCTACCATACAGCCGTTTACGGTAATTCTCATGCACACAGGTGCTTCTCCGTTCTTTAATAATTTGCCTTTCTTGATGAAGAACAATACAGAAAATGATTTACGAGCCATTTTTACATCGTTTTTAGAGTTACAAAACTATGTATTCTCTTCCAAAGTAGTACTATGCAAAACACTATGAATCAGTGAGAAAGATGCAAATTTGTGGGACTTTTTTGAACTAAATTTTAGTCCCACGATTTATCCACCAATAATATGCTTGAAACGGCTATTTTCTGCCACCTGCTAGAAAAAAGAAATCCCCGATAATGTTTGATTATCAGGGATTTGCTTGATTTTTCTTTTGTTTTCAGTGATCCGCCTGGGGCTCGAACCCAGGACCCCAACATTAAAAGTGTTGTGCTCTACCTGCTGAGCTAGCGAATCAATCCTTATTTGCTAATCAGTTATTTCCTGATTGCGGGTGCAAAGGTAGTGACTTTTATTTAATCTGCAAGTGTTTTGTAGAAAAAAGTGCTAATTATTTTTCTTCTTTATTGCTTGTTTCTTGATTATCAGTAACTTCTACCTCGTCATATTTTATTTGTTCTTTGTTGATAATAAAGCGTTGATAGTAGGAAAGCATTAAAGTTGTAAGTGGTAAAGCGATGATCATACCTAGCATTCCCATTAATGATCCCCAAATAGAGAGTGACAAAAGGATAATTGCAGGATTTAACCCTGTAATTTTTCCCATGATCTTAGGAACAAGGAGAGTATCTTGTATGGCTTGAACGATGACAAAGACTGCTAATGCACATGCTATGATAATCCAGAAATTCTGTCCCGTATCGGCAGCTTTGAGGATAGCCAATATAATTGTAGGGAAAAAACCTATTATTTGCAGGTAAGGAACCATGTTTAGAGCACCGATGAAAAGTCCCAGGGCGATGGCCATTGGGAAATCGATAATTAGAAAACCAATACTGAAAAGGATTCCAACACAGAATGCTACAAAAGCCTGGCCCCGAAAATACTTGTTCATGCCGTTCTGTACATCGTAAACCAAATTAGAGGCAAACTTACGATATTTGTTGGGGAGCAGGTGCAACCATCCTTCGGCTATAACTTCATAATCCAATAATATGAAAATAACATATAATAGTATGATGAAAGAAGCGAAAATGCTGAAAATAATATTGAGGGACTCTGCCACTAAAGCCCACATCTTAGGAACCGTATCTTTGATAGCTGCAAGAATGTTCTCTTCACTCAATAGACGGTTTAATGCTTGTAAGTCAATGTTTTCATGGATAAATTCAGAAAGCGTCTTGGGGACATTATTTCCTGCTCCATTAGTGAGGTAAGTAACTAAAAGATCATTCATCCTACCCATTTCTGTGATCATTGGTGGTACTAACAGATAGAATAAAGCAACTCCGACAACTGTAATCAAAAACAGAGCACAGAAAATGGATAAAATCCGGCTCTTTAAACGTAATTTGTATTGGAAGAATTTTACTAAAGGATAAATCATGTAGGCGATTAACCAAGCAATAAAGAAAGGTAATAGCACTCCGCTTAAACGCTGTACCAACATTAATATTCCTATTGCTAAAGCCAATCCGATGGAACCACGTATAAAACTGTCAAATGTAATTTTCTTCCTTTCCATATCTGTTTTTATTGAAACTATACTTGTTTATCTTTCTCTAATGCCTGAAGATAGCATTCTCTGCATAAAGGTTCATATTCTGCGGTCTCACCTAAAAGAAATTGTTTGTCATTTTTCACTGTACGGTGAGAAAAGGAGGCTAGCTGACCACATTTTACACAGATTGCATGTACTTTAGAAACCTCATCGGCAATAGCGCATAATTGGGGCATCGGACCGAATGGATTTCCTTTAAAGTCCATATCCAATCCTGCGATGATTACACGAATACCGTTGTTGGCAAGTTGATTACATACATCAATTAGCCCATTATCAAAGAATTGTGCTTCGTCAATGCCGACAACATCTATTTCGGAAGTGAACAATAGAATACTAGCCGATGAGTCGATGGGAGTAGATGCAATAGAATGACTGTCGTGAGAAACAACTTCTTCTTCAGAGTAGCGTGTGTCAATGGCCGGTTTAAATATCTCTACACGTTGCCGGGCAAATTGCGCTCTCTTCATTCTTCGAATCAGCTCTTCCGTTTTCCCTGAAAACATAGAACCGCAAATTACTTCTATTCTACCTCTTCTTCTAGTTTCTAGTATGTGATCTTCTGAAAATAAAACCATGTGATTTTGTGTTATCTTTATTAAATGAATATGTGTACAAAGGTAATATAACCTTGGAAATTTCATTGTTAATGGAGAATTTTTTATTTTTCATATCCCTTTATTAATCTGGTGGTAAGAAATAAGATTCGTATATCTACTGTAAAATATCTCTGATATTTTACTGGAAAATCTCCATATATATGTTTAAGTGAAGCTTTTAAAGCAGAATCTCTTATATATAAGAACTGTTAAATTATTCTTTATTTTAAGTTATTGCGCAATTTATTTCTAAATTCGCATAATAAATAACGATAAAGGGACATGAAACAGAAACTATTGGCAGATATAGAGTTGGATGTTCAGGAGTTGAAATGCCTTATGAAGTCATTTTCTCAGGAACCAAACTTGACTTTAAAAGAACTGTTGAAGCGTAATATCTTGCAGATGCAAGGGCGCTTGGAACAACTGCTACAAGAATTAGATTCTGACCGGGAAATTCCCTTGACTTCTATAGCTACCGAAAAGACTGAAAAAAGTTTTATTCCTGTTATAGAGAATTCCGATGTTAAAGAAGAAGTCTCTATCATAAAGAATGCTTTGGTTGAAGAACCTCTTGTTGTTAAAGAAAAAGTGGAGGAAATTACAACAACTTTGACAGAAGAAGTTATAGTAACAGAGACGAGAAACGAAGAACTTCCTGCTGTGAAGGAATTTTTTGTTGTTGAAAGACCCCAGATAAAAGAACAGCCGCAAATGCAAGTGACAGGGACTGGACAATCTCAAATAACAGATCGATCTCAAACAGCAGAACAATCATATGTGGAAGAGCAACCTCAAATAGCTAAAGAACTTCCAAAAACAGAAGAACCTCATAAATTAGAAGAAAAGAATATAGAAACAGAACCTCTGATTGAGGAAGAACTGTCTGTGCAAGAAGCTCCTGTTACAGAGAGTGTTCTTATCTGCGAAAAAGCAGAAGAAAGAGCACAAATTATCGTGGAAGAACAAAGTAACATACCCATTCTGAAAGATGAAGTTAAAACTTCGGTTTTGGGAGAAAGCATAAAAATATCGAAAGGTTTACGTTCTTCCATAAGTCTGAATGACTCTTTCCGCTTTTCGCGTGAACTGTTTGACGGAGACAGTAGCTTGATGAATCGTGTCATTGAACAAATATCGGTAATGAGTTCTTATAAAGCAGCCATGGCTTTTCTTTCTTCGAAGGTCAATATCAATGAAGAAAATGAAGCTCACAATGACTTTCTGGAGCTATTAAAGAAATATTTTAATCAATCAGCATAAGATATATGGGAAAGTTATACGTAGTGCCTACACCGGTAGGAAATTTGGAAGATATGACTTTTCGCGCTATTAAAGTGTTGAAAGAGGCCGATCTGATATTAGCGGAAGACACACGTACTTCCGGAATTTTGTTGAAACACTTTGAAATAAAGAATGCAATGCAATCTCATCATAAGTTTAATGAACATAAAACGGTGGAGAGCGTTGTTAATAGAATAAAGGGCGGTGAAACAGTTGCACTGATTTCGGATGCCGGTACGCCGGGTATTTCGGACCCCGGATTTCTGGTTGTTCGTGAATGTGTTCGTAACGGTATCGAAGTACAATGTCTTCCGGGAGCAACCGCTTTTGTTCCGGCGTTGGTAGCTTCGGGCTTGCCGAATGAAAAGTTCTGTTTCGAGGGTTTTCTTCCTCAGAAGAAAGGACGACAGACACGATTGAAAGCATTGGTTGAAGAACATCGGACGATGGTATTCTATGAATCCCCTCATCGGTTGTTGAAAACACTGACTCAGTTTGTAGAGTATTTCGGTGCGGAACGTCAGGCAACTGTATCGCGTGAAATATCCAAAATCCATGAAGAAACAGTGCGTGGAAGTTTGGCTGAATTGGTGGAGCACTTTACCGCTACCGAACCACGTGGCGAGATTGTGATAGTACTTGCAGGAATAGACATTTAAAATAACTTCATTTAAAAACGTAAAATGTAAACGTATGAAAAAGTTAGCAATTTTATTTGTATGCGCAGCCATATTGGCTTCGTGTGATGGCTTAAAGGGGGGAAGTAAAGACCTGAAAGCTGAAAATGACTCTCTATTGATGGAATTAACACAGCGCAATGCTGAATTGGATGATATGATGGGAACTTTCAATGAAATCCAGGAAGGCTTCCGTAAGATCAATGCAGCTGAAAGTCGTGTAGATTTGCAGCGCGGTACTGTTACTGAAAATGCAATTAGTGCTAAACAACAGATTGCTTCTGATATCGAATTTATCACTAAGCAGATGGATGAAAACAGAAATCAGATTGAAAAATTACAAGCACAGTTGAAAAGCAGCAAATCTAACTCTGCTCAGTTGAAAAAAGCAGTAGAAGCTTTAACAGCAGAATTGAATGCTAAACAACAACGCATTGAAGAACTTCAAACTGAATTAGCTTCCAAGAATATCCGTATTCAGGAATTGGATGCAGCAGTTAGTGATTTAGCTGCTACTAAAGAAACTCTGACAGCAGAAAATGAGGCAAAAGCTAAGACCGTTGCTGAACAGGAAAAGAGTCTGAACGCTGCATGGTTTGTGTTTGGTACCAAATCCGAATTGAAAGCCCAGAAGATTCTGGAAAGCGGAGATGTACTAAAGAGTGCAGACTTCAATAAAGACTACTTTACTCAGATCGACATTCGTACAACCAAAGAAATCAAACTGTATTCTAAACGTGCTGAGTTATTGACTACTCATCCTGCAGGTTCTTACGAACTTGTTAAGGACGATAAAGGTCAGCTGACTTTGAAGATTACCAATCCTACTGATTTCTGGAGCGTATCAAAATACTTGGTTATCCTGGTGAAATAAGATAGATAACCCTTATTTAATAGCCAATGTGCTGATACCTAGATGTCTGAGTAATTAGCACATTGGCTTTTTTATTTTCTATATCGATATAAAACTACTAATGAACTATAAGAATTTATTTTTTGATCTTGATGATACAATCTGGGCCTTCTCTCAGAACGCTCGTGAAACATTTGAAGAAGTGTACCATAACTATTCGTTGGATCGTTACTTTGATTCATTCGACCATTACTATATGCTTTATCAGCAACGGAACACCGAACTTTGGGTTGAATACGGTGATGGAAAGATAACGAAAGACGAGCTGAACCATCAGCGCTTTTTGTTTCCTCTCCAATCGGTTGGAGTGAATGATGAGGTTTTAGCCGAACAATTCTCAAAAGACTTTTTTGCAATTATTCCTACCAAGAGCGGTTTGATGCCTTATGCACATGAAGTATTGGAGTATTTATCTCCTCGTTATAATATGTATATCCTCTCTAATGGTTTTCGTGAACTGCAATCACATAAAATGCGTTCGGCAGGAGTCGGTCATTATTTTAAAAAGGTGATTCTATCGGAAGATATAGGTGTGTTGAAGCCCAAGCCGGAAATCTTCAATTTTGCTTTATCAGCTACTCAATCCGATTTGTGTACTTCACTAATGATAGGGGATAGTTGGGAAGCCGATATAACTGGTGCATACGGAGTTGGAATGTCTCAGGTTTATTATAATGTGGCAGAGCGGAATTCTTTCCCATTCTATCCTACTTATCAGATTCATTCTTTGAAAGATTTAATGGATTTATTATAGTTTTAATGGATTAAGTCGTATTTTTGCTGCGTTTAATAAATGCATAAAAATGCGATAAAGTTATGGATAGTACGCTTCTTCCGTTCTCTTTGCTCTGTTTTACTTCGTTTTTCACGTTGACTAATCCTCTGGGAACCATGCCTGTATTTCTCACCATGACACATGGAATGACAGATCAAGAACGTCGGGCAATTGTACGTCGGGCGACTATTGTGTCGTTTATAACAATTATGGTATTTGTTTTTGCAGGGCAGTTCCTCTTTAAATTCTTTGGTATATCAACCAATGGTTTTCGTATCGCCGGAGGCGTTATTATCTTTAAAATAGGTTTTGACATGCTGCAAGCCCGTTATACACCGATGAAACTGAAGGACGAAGAAATCAAAACTTACGCTGACGATATCTCCATTACCCCTTTAGGGATACCAATGCTGTGTGGACCGGGTGCGATAGCCAATGCAATCGTATTGATGCAAGACGCGAATTCTTTTGAAATGAAAGGTGTTCTAATTGGAATAATTGCTTTGATTTATCTCATTACTTATTTCATTCTTCGCGCTTCTACACGTTTGGTGAAAGTGTTGGGAGAAACCGGCAATAATGTAATGATGCGTTTGATGGGATTGATCCTGATGGTAATTGCGGTAGAATGTTTTGTGAGCGGAGCAAAGCCAATATTAACGGATATTGTGAAAGAGGGGATGTCAGGAATGATTCACTAACGTTTTTGCAGATAGTAAGGCTTATTCTTTTTTATTAATTATACATAGCTACATCTAATTTGTTCATAATGTTAATTTAAAATTAAAAGTATGGGAAAGATTAGCTATAGTCTTGTATATAACCGGAAAAAGAAACTGAACAAGAAGGGTAATGCACTTGTACAAGTGGAAGCTTATCTGAATAGACGGAAGATTTATTTCTCAACCAGAGTTTATCTCCGGCCTGAACAATGGGACACTAAACGGAGAATGGTGAAAGATCATCCTAATGAAGAAGCTTTGAATCGTATGCTTTATGGAGTTGTAGCTACCCTCGAACAAAAAGAACTGGAACTTTGGCAACAGGGAAAAACAATTTCGCTGGAATTACTAAAGGATACGGTAATCAGACCAACAACAGACAGGCGAATTTCATTTCTGACGTTTGTCAAAGAAGAAATAAAAAACTCCTTATTAAAAGAATGTACCAAACAGAACCATCTTTCTACTCTTCATCTGTTGCAGGAATTTAAAAAAGAGATTCTCTTTGCTGATTTAACCTTTGAATTCGTTTCTTCATTTGATACTTTTCTCCAATCGAAAGGATATCATATTAATACAATAGCCAAACATATGAAACATGTGAAACGCTACGTGAATGTGGCTATCAATAAAGAATACATGGATATCCGGAAATATGCTTTCAGAAAATATAAAATAAAAAATGTGGAAGGAAAGCATACACATTTATCTCCGGAAGAACTTCGTAAAATAGAAGACCTGGAGCTGGAAGGACGGTTTGCAAAGTTACAGCATTCCAAAGACGCTTTCTTATTCTGCTGTTATGCCGGATTGCGATATTCCGACTTTGTGAATCTGACAGCTGCTAATATTGTAGAACTTTATCAGGAGACTTGGTTGATTTATAAATCCGTTAAAACCAAGATTGAAGTACGTCTTCCGTTATATCTGTTATTTGGCGGGAAAGGACTTCTGGTTTTAGAACGTTACAAGGATACCCTCAATGACTTTTTCCGGTTGGAAGATAATTCAAATGTGAATAAAGAATTGAATGCGTTGGCTAAACTGGCAGGAGTAGATAAGCATATTTCTTTTCACACCGCCCGTCATACCAATGCCACTTTGCTTATTTATAACGGAATAAATATAACAACTGTACAGAAATTACTCGGACATAAAAGTGTGAAAACGACTCAGATTTACACGAATATAATGGATATTACCATTGTGCGTGATTTGGAGCGGACCACTCTTTCGGGAGGCGAGTGATATGAAAAACAAGATCGGAGTAATATGAAAATAGGAGGAATACAACAATGTCCTCTTTTTTTTGCTATATTTGCCGCCATATTTTTATATAGAACAGAAGAAATGAAAGAATTTGTAATCTCCGAAGCTCAGGTTGAAACAGCTGTACTGGTGGGAATCATCACTCAAACGCAGGATGAACGTAAGACCACTGAGTATCTGGACGAACTGGCTTTCCTTGCCGAGACGGCTGGGGCGGAAGTAGTGAAACGATTTACGCAGAAGTTGCCGACCGCTAATTCGGTGACCTATGTTGGAACAGGTAAACTGAATGAGATAAAAGAATATATTCAGAATGAAGCCGAAGAAGAACGTGAAGTGGGAATGGTGATCTTTGATGATGAGCTTTCCGCTAAACAGATTCGTAATATTGAGGCTGAACTGAAAGTAAAGATACTCGACCGTACCTCTCTGATTCTTGATATATTTGCAATGCGTGCGCAGACGGCTAATGCTAAAACGCAGGTAGAGCTTGCCCAATACAAATATATGTTGCCCCGTTTGCAACGATTGTGGACGCACTTGGAACGCCAGGGAGGTGGTTCCGGAGGCGGAAGTGGTAAAGGTGGTTCTGTAGGTCTTCGCGGACCGGGTGAAACACAGCTCGAGATGGACCGCCGTATCATCTTAAACCGTATGTCATTGTTGAAAGAACGTCTGGCTGAGATAGATAAGCAGAAATCAACTCAACGGAAAAATCGGGGACGAATGATTCGTGTTGCCTTGGTAGGTTATACCAATGTAGGAAAATCGACCATCATGAATTTGTTGTCAAAAAGTGAGGTGTTTGCAGAGAATAAACTGTTTGCAACACTGGACACGACTGTCCGTAAAGTCATCATTGATAACCTGCCGTTCTTATTGTCCGATACAGTCGGATTTATTCGTAAATTGCCGACGGATCTGGTAGATTCTTTTAAATCGACACTTGATGAAGTGCGCGAGGCTGACTTGTTGCTACATGTTGTCGATATTTCTCATCCGGGATTTGAAGAACAGATAGAAGTGGTGAATAAAACACTAGCCGATATCGGTGGTTCCGGAAAACCTATGATTCTTATATTTAATAAAATAGACGCCTATACCTACGTGGAGAAAGCGTCGGACGACCTTACCCCCAGAACAAAGGAAAACTTAACACTCGAAGAACTGATGAAGACGTGGATGGCTAAGATGGAGGATAATTGCCTCTTTATTTCCGCCCGCGAGCGAATCAATATAGACGAACTGAAAAGTGTTGTATATCAACGAGTGAAAGAATTGCACGTTCAGAAATACCCCTATAACGATTTTCTTTATCAGATCTACGAAGAGGAAGAGTAATTAATCTAATGTACCGCTTTGCAAATTGGGGAAGGCGGTACATAATTTATATCTATATGAAAGATTATCGTAGACTGACTGAAGACGAGGTGCTTCAGCTGAAGAGCCAGTCGTGTCTGGCTGATGATTGGGGGAATGTGCTGGTTGCCGAAGGTTTTAATAGTGAATACGTTCATCACACTCGATTCTCGGGCGAAGTGAAGCTAGGCGTGTTCGACGCCGAATTTACCTTGCCGGGCGGAATCAAAAAACACTCGGGTTTACGGCATGTTACTTTGCATAATGTAGTAGTAGGGGATAACTGCTGCATTGAGAACATCCAAAACTACATTGCAAACTATGAGATTGGGAATGATACTTTTATTGAAAATGTAGATATCATTCTGGTAGACGGGTTGAGCACTTTTGGTAATGGGGTAGAAGTTGCCGTCCTCAATGAAACCGGTGGTCGGGAAGTGTTGATAAACGATAAGTTGTCAGCTCATCAGGCGTATATAATGGCTTTGTATCGCCATCGCCCGGAACTGATCAATCGAATGAAATCGATAACGGATTATTATTCCAACAAGCACGCTGCTACTGTGGGAAGTATAGGAGATCATGTAATGATTCTTAATACAGGCTCCATTAAAAACGTTCGTATCGGTGATTATTCGCATATTTGCGGAACCTGTCGTCTGACCAATGGAAGTATCAACAGTAATGTGACAGCTCCTGTACGGATCGGTCATGGAGTGATTTGTGATGACTTTATCATTTCTTCCGGTTCCCATGTGGATGATGGATCAATGCTGACCCGCTGTTTTGTTGGGCAGTCTTGTAAGTTAGGACATAATTATTCTGCTTCCGAATCTTTGTTTTTCAGCAATTGTCAGGGGGAGAATGGTGAAGCATGTGCCATCTTTGCAGGTCCTTTTACGGTGACGCATCATAAGTCTACCTTGCTGATTGCCGGAATGTTTTCGTTTATGAATGCAGGTTCGGGTTCTAATCAGAGTAATCATATGTATAAGTTGGGACCTATCCATCAGGGAACGATGGAAAGAGGTGCTAAGACAACTTCTGATTCATACATTTTGTGGCCGGCACGTGTCGGAGCTTTTTCTTTGGTGATGGGACGTCATGTGAATCATGCGGATACTTCAAATCTTCCTTTCTCTTACCTGATTGAGCAACGGAATACTACTTATCTGGTTCCGGGAGTGAACCTGCGAAGTGTCGGAACCATTCGTGACGCCCAGAAGTGGCCGAAGCGTGATAAACGAAAAGATCCGAATCGTCTGGATTATATAAATTATAATCTTTTGAGTCCGTATACTATTCAGAAGATGTTCAAAGGGCGTTCTATTTTAAAGGATCTTAGACGGGTATCCGGTGAAACGTCTGAAACATATTCTTTCCAGAGTGCAAAAATAAAGAACTCTTCTCTGAATAATGGGATACGTTTCTATGAGATCGCCATTCATAAATTCCTGGGTAACTCTATTATTAAACGTCTGGAAGGTATCAACTTCCAGAGTAACCAGGAAATACGCCAGAGGTTGAAGCCGGATACCGAAATAGGTAAGGGTGAATGGGTGGATATTTCCGGATTGATAGCTCCTAAAAGTGAGATCGACAGACTGTTGGACGGTATTGAGAGTGGATCGATTAATCGTTTAAAGTCAATAAATGCTTGTTTCTCTGAAATGCATGAGAACTATTATACATATGAGTGGAGTTGGGCATATGATAAGATTCAGGAATTTTATGGGCTGAATCCGGAAACTATTACTGCCCAAGACGTGATTCGTATTGTGAAATCTTGGAAAGAAGCAGTAGTCGGTCTGGATAAGATGGTGTATGAAGACGCCAAGAAAGAATTCTCTCTTTCTTCCATGACCGGATTCGGTGCTGACGGTTCGCATGATGAAATGAAACAGGATTTTGAACAAGTTCGCGGGGATTTCGAAAGTAATACGTTTGTGACGGCAGTACTGAAACATATTGAAGATAAAACTGCCTTGGGAGATGAACTTATCAAAAGGATTGAGCATATTGAAGAGTAACTCTTAGATTCTTTGAAGAAACATATTCATTGAATAATGTATATTCATATTGGGCTGAAAGTCTATGTGTAAATTAGGCTTTCAGCCCATGTTTTATCAATCGGATTTCCATCGGGATTATATATTGAATGATTTTTAATCATCCGGTTTTTATACTACATAGAGTTTTAAAAGTGATTTTTATCTGCAACTTGCACCAAATCGTATGTATTTATTTGATATATAGAATTTTAATGGTGTGCAAGATACTGTGACAGATCGGTTGCAGATAAAGTATCTGCAACAGTCGTTTTTCCTTTGTCTGTATACTGGTAATCTGTTGTATATCAGTTGTTAATATCCAGTTTGATAACTGTTGATCCTCTGCATGATAGCTATTAATAGTCTATATTTCGACTATTAATAGTCTGTTTCGGGACTAAATATGATCTAGCTTAATCACATCCCCTGTATGGGATTATATTTCTCAATCACTTATTTGGCAACTAACTCTTTTTTATTTCAGAATATTGAACCTATCAAAGTAGTCACTTTGTCCTTTCAAACCAACTATTTCAACCGCTTGAATCAACTGTTTAAAGCGCCTAAACACTTTGTTCGGAGCCTCTAAACAAAGTGTTTTGTTATTTGAAACACTTTGTTTCAGTACTTGGAACACCTTGTTTCAAGTAATAGAACAGTTTGTTTCAACTAACTGAAACAAACTAGAACACCAGGGCTCTCCGTTATTCATTCTTAATTCTTCATTTTTCCTTCTACATTCTTCATTCATATTTATTACCTTTTTATTACCTTTGCCTCACTAACTAATATTACGTAATAAAATAAGAAACTTATGGCAACACCTCCGTTTAAGTATCAGCCCATGTTTGAAAAGGGGAAAGATACAACTGAGTATTATCTGCTTACAAAAGACTATGTATCAGTAAGCGAGTTTGAAGGCAATCCTATCCTGAAAGTTGAGAAAGAAGGTTTGACTGCGATGGCTAATGCGGCTTTTCGTGATGTGTCATTTATGCTTCGTCGTTCGCATAACGAACAAGTTGCTAAGATTCTTAGTGATCCGGAAGCTAGTGAAAACGATAAATATGTGGCACTGACTTTTCTGCGTAATGCAGAAGTGGCTGCTAAAGGAGTATTACCTTTTTGTCAGGATACGGGTACGGCAATTATTCATGGTGAAAAAGGACAGCAGGTATGGACAGGTTTCTGCGATGAAGAAGCTCTTTCATTAGGTGTTTATAAAACTTATACGGAAGAAAATCTTCGTTATTCGCAAAACGCGCCTCTTAATATGTATGATGAGGTAAATACAAAATGTAACCTTCCTGCACAAATTGATATCGAAGCTACTGAGGGCATGGAATATGAATTCCTTTGTGTAACGAAGGGCGGTGGCTCTGCAAATAAAACTTATCTGTATCAGGAGACAAAAGCAATTTTGAATCCGAACACATTGGTGCCTTTTTTGGTAGAGAAGATGAAGACATTGGGTACTGCGGCTTGTCCTCCTTACCACATCGCTTTTGTTATTGGTGGGACTTCGGCTGAAAAGAACTTGCTGACTGTAAAATTGGCTTCTACTCATTTCTATGATAACTTGCCGACTACAGGAAATGAATTCGGTCGCGCTTTCCGTGATGTTGAATTGGAAAAACAGGTGTTGGAAGAAGCTCATAAGATTGGTTTAGGTGCGCAATTCGGTGGTAAATATCTTGCTCACGATGTTCGCATCATCCGTTTACCTCGTCATGGTGCTTCTTGTCCGGTAGGTTTAGGCGTATCTTGCTCTGCTGACCGTAATATTAAGTGTAAGATTAATAAAGAAGGTATCTGGATCGAAAAACTTGACTCCAATCCGGGTAGTCTGATACCTGCGGAACTGCGTCAGGCCGGCGAAGGTGATGCTGTGAAGATCGATTTGAATCGTCCGATGCCGGAGATTCTGAAAGAACTTACTAAATATCCGGTAGCTACCCGTCTGTCATTGAATGGAACTATTATCGTAGGTCGTGACATTGCCCATGCTAAACTGAAAGAACGTTTGGATCGTGGCGAAGATTTGCCTCAATATATCAAAGATCATCCTATCTACTACGCAGGTCCGGCAAAAACTCCGGAAGGTATGGCTTGTGGTTCAATGGGACCGACTACAGCCGGACGTATGGACTCATATGTTGATTTGTTCCAGAGTCATGGCGGTAGCTTGATTATGCTTGCAAAGGGTAATCGCAGCCAACAAGTGACGGACGCTTGTAAAAATCATGGTGGTTTCTACTTAGGTTCTATCGGTGGCCCGGCTGCTATTCTGGCTCAAAACAATATCAAGAGCATAGAATGTGTGGAATATCCTGAATTGGGTATGGAAGCTATCTGGAAAATTGAGGTGGAAAATTTCCCGGCATTTATCTTGGTTGATGACAAGGGTAATGACTTCTTCAAACAAATTAAACCTCGTTGTACTTTAAGCGGTAGTAAGTAATTACTGTAACTTAATTAAAGAATTTAAGGGATACTTGTCATTGTTCGTATAGGTATCCCTTTTTTACTAACTTTCTTTTCTAATACTTGTAATCTGATGAACCAATCCACGATGAAACTACCTAATCAGAACAATCAGCATATCGTTTGGCTGGATGTAGTACGTCTAATTGCAATGTTTACAGTAGTCTGTTGTCATTGCACCGATCCTTTTAACTTTTATCCCGGTACCGCTCCCAATATTGGAGAAATAAAATTCTGGGGAGCAATTTATGGTGCGGCATTGCGTCCGTGTGTACCTCTATTTGTGATGATTACAGGAGCGTTATTGCTGCCTGTTAGAGGAGATGCATCTACTTTTTATAAGAAACGTATTCCTCGTGTGTTTTTTCCGTTTCTGATCTGGTCCGTACTCTATAATCTTTTCCCTTGGATAACGGGGCTGTTAGGATTGAGTCCTCGGATTATTCTTGATTTCTTTCCCTATGCAGGTGAGGATGTGATGCGTCAGTCTTTCTCTGTCGCTATGAAATATATAGCGTCGATTCCGTTTAACTTCTCTATTCTGGCAGTACATATGTGGTATATTTATCTGCTGATCGGACTTTATCTTTATCTGCCTGTTTTCTCCGCATGGGTTGAAAAAGCTTCGGAACGTGCTAAACTAATATTTCTGGTGGCTTGGGGAGTGACGTTACTTCTTCCTTATTATTATCAATTTGTTTCCGGATATCTGTGGGGTACCTGTTCATGGAACTCATTTGGTATGCTTTATGCTTTTGCCGGATTTAATGGATATTTATTGCTGGGACATTATTTGCGTAATATTGAATGGAGTATGCGTAAAACACTGCTTATCGGTATTCCGATGTTTGCGGTTGGTTACTGTGTGACTTTTTTGGGTTTCCGCCATATGACAGCTTTGCCGGAGTTTACAGATGAAATGCTTGAACTATTCTTTACTTACTGCTCTATCAACGTAGTAATGATGACCATACCCGTCTTTATGCTGGCAAAAAAGGCCAAAGTACGTTCGGAAAAGGTGAGAAAAGCCTTGGCAAATCTTACTGTTTGTGGTTTCGGAGTTTATATGATTCACTATTTCTTTACCGGACCTTCGGTAGAATTAGTGAGAGCCATTCATGTACCAATTCCTTTGCAGATACCTGTAGCTGCCGTAGTTGCTTTTATCGTTTCGTGGATGTTGGTGCGACTCATTTATCGTACAGGAAGGATTGCTAAATACATCGTGGGATAACCTTCGGTCTGTGCTCAAAAATGAATGGCTTATTGAGCACTTTTTCCTGTGATATCATTATAATAGTGTGAAATGAAAGTATAATCCAAACGATTTAACTATAAAAAGAAAATTTGTGGTTTACGTATCTTTTCGTATATTTGCGGAAATAATCTAGAATCAATTAATATGAAACGCTTTTTTATTTTTGCAGTAGCGGCTTTACTAGCTGTTTCGAATACACTTTTCGTCTCAGCACAAAGCAAGATTACAGAGTTACAAAACTTACCTACCACTATCAAATCAGGACCCTATAAGGCCGGTCACATACAAGGTATCGCGGTAGATGCCGAGAGAAAATATATCTATCTTTCGTATACCACTATGCTTATTAAGGCGGACCTTAACGGAAACGTAGTAGGATCGGTGAAAGGTCTTTTGGGACATCTTGGTTGTTTGGATTTTAATGCGAAAGATGGTCGTGTATATGGTTCACTGGAATATAAAGATGATGGCATTGGCAAGGGCATCTTGAAGATGGAGAAGAGTGCCCGTAAATTGGACAATGCCTTCTATATAGCTATCTTTGATGTGAAACGTATCACGCATATGGATATGGACGCCGAAAAGGATGGTATTATGACTACGGTTTATCTACCTACTGTATTAGACGACTATCTGGCTAAAGTTACTACGAATGAGGGTGAGAAACAACATCGCTTTGGTTGTAGTGGCATAGATGGTGTGAGCTTCGGACCTCGCTTTGGAAAGAAGGATGGCAAGGAGTACCTCACAGTAGCTTATGGTATTTATGGTGAAGTAGACCGTTCTGACAACGACTATCAAGTATTGTTGCAATATGATACGAGTAAGTGGCACAAATATGAGGCGCCACTTTCACAGGAAAATATGCATACTAATGGTCCTGCTCAACCTGACAGAGAGTATTTTGTCATGACAGGTAATACCACTTATGGCGTGCAAAACTTGGAGTACGACCCTCATACTAGTAACTGGTTTATGTGTGTATACAGTGGTAAGAAGAAGCATTTTCCAAACTATTCTCTTTACGCTATAGATGGTGCGGAACGTCCAGTGAAGCAGCCTCTCAAAGGTATACCTTATCTCAAGAAAGGTTTTGTTGTACCTCTCAAAGCAGAAGGATTGAAGGATGAATCAACAGGTATCCGAGGCTGGAACTTTACTATCGGATCGACGGGAATCTGCTCATTGGGAGAAGGTTACTTCTACATTTCTCAGAATTATCGTTCTGCAGAAGGACAGGGGAGTAATATACGCCTCTACCGTTATACAGGTGAGGCGCAAAATCCGTTTGAATTGGTAAAATAGTAAAACTTAATTTCCTGATTCAAGATAGTGCATAACCTTACCACTGATCTGCAATAATGAAATCTCGCAAAGTTTAGTGTTGTATTCAGCCGTAAGGATGCGTTCCTCTGCATCCAGTAAGCTCTTTTGTGCTTCACGAACTTCGAAACCGGAAATGTCTCCTTGTATATAACGTTCCATAGCAATCTCATGATTGTCTTTAGCGGTTATAACATTTTGTCGTTCCAGGTTTAATAATTGAAGATTATTGCGATAGGCTTGCCATAGGTTGCTAAGATCCGAGCGAAGTGCCAGTTCAAGTTCCTGGCGCTCCAGACGGCTGTTCTTAATGGCAAGACTTGCATTCCGTTTTTCACGACGTCGATTACCGTCAAATATATTGAAGCCGATAGTGACTCCTGCATTAAAGCCTAAATCACCTCTTCTGGTATTTGCATTGATGTCATATTTATTGAAAGTATATCCATATCCGGTATTTAATTTAAGATATGGATAATTGCGTGAATTTATCTTTTTATAATCTAATTGAGAGAGAGTCGTATTTTGATCAGCTCTCAGTAAAGAGGCATTAATAGTCAATGTCGATTTCCATAATTCTTCGAATTGCAGACTGCTGTCTATATTGATCGTGGAATCTTTGATTACAATAAACTGATCTACATTCTTATTAGCCATTAACTCATTTAATTGGATACAGGAAGAACGAAGTAACTCCTGTTGCTTTATATATTGTGCGCTGTCTGCATTAAAGTCCACCTTTGCCTGTTGATAATCCAAACCGGAAAACTTGCCGACAAGATGACTTATTTCTGCAATACGCAGGCGCTCTTTAGATAGTGACATGGCATATCGGAAATTTTCCAGACGAATCTTCTGTTGGATAAAATTGTAATATTCGGATGTCAGAGTAGCTATAAAATCTTCGATGGCAATCCGAGTGTTGGTTTCACCTTGGCGTTCCAATATTTTTAATTGTTGATAGGTGGTACTGATGTTGAATCCGTCAAAGATAGTCCAATTCAGGTTAAGTCCTACATTAACAGTCTGATCGTACACACCGTTGTTGCTGGTAATCTCTCCGGTTGCTCGTGATTTCGTTTCAATATTATCCAGATTACCTTTATATCCGGCTGAAAAGTCCAGTGTCGGCAAGTATCCGGCATTTCCTAATGTTGCATTATTCTTGCTGATTTGTTCTTCATTGTGGATAATACTCAGCGAATAATTATTTTGTAATCCCTCTTCCAAGCAGTCTTTTAATGTGCGAACCTGTGACTGAGCCTTTGCATAAGAAGCCGGCATAAAGACACAGGCTGTAATGATATATATAATGCGTTTCATGCAAATTACTTTTAGATTCATTCTTTTAATGTTTTTATTCGGTTAGTTGAAATGTAACTATAAATAGCAGGAACAATATACATCGTAAGCACGGTAGAAACCACCATACCACCAACTACTGCAGTACCCATGGCAATACGCTGATTACAACCTTCACCAGTGGCAAATGCCAATGGAATTAGTCCCAATACTGTAGAAGTACTTGTCATCAAAATCGGACGAAGACGTTGTAAGGCTGCGTCTTTAATAGCTGATATCTTGTCAATTCCGGTTTCCTGCTTTTGATTGGCAAATTCTACAATTAAGATACCGTTCTTTGCTACCAGACCAATTAACATGATAATGCCGATCTGGCTGAAAATATTCATCGTGATTCCACTAAAGTGCATAAATACTAAAGCCCCGGCAATAGCCAAAGGTACTGTCAGCATGATTACCAATGGGTCTTTGAAACTTTCAAATTGAGCAGCCAGAATCAAATAAATCAGCAGGATAGCCAAAATGAAAGCAAACATAAGGCTGGAAGAACTTTCACGATACTCTTTGGAGTCACCGGCCAGTGCTGTACGGAAAGAATCATCCAACGTCTCTTTCGCAATCTTATCCATCTCTTCCAATCCCTGGCCAATGGTCTTTCCATCAGCAAGTCCGGCGGATATAGTGGCAGATACAAAACGATTGTAGCGGTATAACTTCGGCGGAGCGATACCATTGACTAACTCTATCAAGTTATCTAATTGTATCATTTCTCCATTATTGCTTCGGATATAAATCGCTTTCAAATCGGACGGCTTATTACGTTGCTGACGATTAATTTCGCCAAGAATCTCATATTGCTTTCCGTTCATGTAGAAATATCCCATTCGCTGACCACTCAAACCGTATTGTAATGTTTGCGCTATATTTTTAGTACTTACACCCATAACGCTCGCTTTATCACGGTTTATCTGAATACGTGCTTCCGGTTTACTGAACTTCAAGTCCACATCCGCCATCTGAAAGATCGGATTCTCATATACCTTAGCCATAAATTTAGGCAGAACTTCCTCCAATTTCTCCAGATTTGTTGCTTGTAGCACATATTGAACAGGCATGCTTCCTCGTCTTCCCCCAAAAGAAGACTGCTGTTGCACGAACGAACGTGCCATTGTTTTACTTTGTACGGCTTTAGATATCTTCTCGGCAACTTCCATCTGGGTATAGTTACGGTCTTGCATATCTTTCAAGGTAATGCGGACATTTCCACTACCACTCGATACCCGGGCTGTAATCGCTTCTGCATCCGGCAGAATAGAATCCACAAGTTGGTTGATATCTTCCGTATAATCGCGGATATATTCATAAGTGATACCTTCAGCACCACGTGTATTGATTGTGATTTGTGACCGGTCTTCTAATGGTGCCATTTCTGCTGGAATTGTGTTCCATAAATATCCAATTACACAAATCGTGATGAGGGTGAAAGGAATAGCAATCCAGCGTTTGCTTAGGAAAGCTGCCAGTGAGCGACTATACGCATTGTTCATCCCATTAAAGAATGGTTCGGTCTTACGATAAAACCAATTCTTCTGATCTCTTTTTACGAGTAGTTTGGTTGCCAGCATTGGAGTAAAAGTCAATGCAGCAAATGATGAGATGATTACCGAACCGGAGATTACAATACTAAATTCTCGGAATAATCGTCCGGTAGTACCTTCCATGAAAACAATTGGGAAAAACACAGCTACTAACGTAATAGTAGTTGAAATGACGGCAAAGAAGATTTCCTTAGCTCCCTCGATACCTGCCTCTTTCGGACTCATCCCACGTTCAATACGTATGTAAATATTTTCCGTCATGACGATTGCATCGTCTACCACAAGTCCTACAGAGAGTACAATGGCTAGCATGGAAAGTACATTGATGGAGAATCCAGCCAAATACATTACAAAGAATGCACCGATCAGTGATACTGGAATCACAATACAAGGTACCAATGTTACACGCCAGTCGCGTAAAAAAAGGAAAATAATGATAATAACTAATATGAATGCCTCATATACCGTTGACTTAACCTCATTGATAGAGGCACGAATAAATTGAGTATTATCGAACCCATAATTGTAATGTACATCCTCCGGCAAATCTTTCTTCATCTGCTCCATACGCTGATAGACAGCATCGGCAATTTCGATATGGTTAGCACCAGGTTGTGGAATTACTACAACTCCCACCATCGGTACTCCATTCATTTTCATGTAGCTTTTGATATCTGCCGGACCTAGTTCCGCCCGCCCTATATCACTGAAACGGACAATCTGATTGTTAGATTCCTTAATGATCAAATTATTGAACTCTTCTGCTGTGTGCATCAGTCCTAATGTACGAATCGTCAATTCTGTAGTGTTTCCCTCGATACTACCGGAAGGAAGTTCTACGTTTTCATTATCTACCGCATTTTTTATGTCAATAGGTGTAATGCCATAGCCTGCCATTTTTGTTGGATCCAGCCAAAGACGCATTGAATAACGTTTCTCCCCCCAAATAGACACACTACTTACATCAGAAATGGTTTGTAATTGTTCTTTTACAGTCAAATCAGCAATTTCACTTAACTCAAGTAGTGAACGTTTATCGCTTTGAAGTGCTACCATTAAGATAGGCATGGCATCTGCATCAGCTTTTGAAACTGTAGGCGGGTCACAGTCACGAGGAAGATAACGTTGGGCACGAGACACTTTGTCGCGAACATCATTCGCTGCTGTTTCAAGATCTACCGATAATTCAAACTCCACTGTAATGCGGGATTGTCCTTGCTGACTGACACTGGATAGAGAACGAATTCCCGGAATACCGTTAATGTTTTGTTCCAATGGTTCGGTAATTTGATTTTCGATTACATCAGCATTAGCACCGGGATAGGAACAACTGACTGAAATAATTGGATTATCTACCGATGGATATTCACGAACACCCAAGTAGTTGTATCCGATGAATCCAAAAAGAAGAATAATGATAGTGAGTACCGTGGCTAATACCGGACGGCGTATACTTAATTCAGATATATTCATACTGGGAAGATTTTAGTCAATGTTATCCAAAGTGACGGGCAAGCCCAGACGAAGTTGCAAGATTCCAGAAGTAATGATGGTGTCTCCAACTTGTAATCCCCGGATGATTTGTACTTCGGATTCATTACGGATTCCTGTCGTTACTTCCACTGGTTCAACTTTGCCGGATTTATATAAGAACACTTTATCCTTACCCATTTCCGGTTGGATGGCTTCTGTCGGGATAGCAATGGCATTAGGTATTTCTTCTTTTTTTAATAAGATGTTAGCATAACGACCGGGAAGTAATGCGCGATTAGTGTTCGGATAAAGTGCACGTGCGGTAAACTGATGCAGATCAGGATCAATGGCAGATTCCACAGCATAAACTTGTGCATTGAATGCATCGAGCTTTCCTTCAACTTTAAAACTAAGATTGGTGCCTTTTTTAATTTGCGTAGCGTAACGTTCCGGTACGGAAAATTCAACTTTTAGTGGAGCTATTTTAGTTAGCTTAGCAACCACTGTGGTTGGCGAAGCGTATGATCCGACACTGATTTGTCGAAGACCAATTATTCCGTCGAAAGGGGCATGCAGTTCTGTTAATGCAATGTTTGCTTTCACTATTTCTATATCTGCATTGAGGGTGGCTAAGTCTGTTTTTACTTGTTCATAAGCCTCTTTACTGACAGCATCCCGCTTTAATAAGGCATCTTGGCGAAACACACGATCTTCTGCCAATTTTAATTGAGCAAGTAATCTTTGTAATTGTGCTTGCAATGGACGATCATTAACTTTAGCAAGAAGCTGTCCTTTTTTTACTGCAGTTCCTTCTTCAAAGTTTATTTCAATTACTTTTCCAGATGTTTCAAAAGATAAATCTACCTCTTCGTCAGGCTTGAGTAAACCAATAGTTGGAAATCCGTCAGTTAATAGTTGTGGTTTTATGACCTTAGCATTAACATTCAGAATTTTCTTTCCATTCTTTTTGTTATTGTTCAGTACTTTGTCGGCAGCAGCCAGTTCGTCGTTTGTTTTCGGTAATTGGGAGTAAATTCCTCCACCGATGATTCCGGCACTTACTAAGATAATGATGCCCCATTTTGTCTTTTTATTCATGGTTTAGTATCGTAATAGATATGTTTTTATTCTTTTCAATTAGACAAGAACAGGTACCAAAGGTTTAATGGGGAAGGAAGATATAATTTAGTTAAGTAATTTAAGAAAAAGACGAAATATGTTTAAAGGATAGCATCTCTCTTTTTGTTCATTATGAGTTTACCTTTTTTATTAAATTTACTAAAAAAGACAAATTCAAACTTAAGAATTAATAAAAGTTAAAGCTTTAGATGCGGCTTTTTGACTTTTAGAAATTAAATATTTGGAGAATTAGGCTTATTTGATGTGTATTCTGGTAAATATTGCCTGTTTATTAAATATATTGCTGACTATATGTTACTTATTAAGTTTCTGAAAAAAAAGTGCATATAAAACTAAAACCTGAAAAATTTGCGTATAATTATAAAGGTTTATAATTTCGCAGAGTTTTTAGGAATTTATAAACGAGAACGACACAAAGTTAAAATACACATTCTTTATTTATAATAGCCTAATATATTCAATTTTGAGTTTAATGTATTTATAAGATATTTAACTTATCAACAAGTGTTATGAATGAATCTATTGTGAGGGTAGAGCATCTTTCACATCGTTACAGTGTGCAATGGGCTATTCGGGACATTAATCTTGAAATCAAGAAAAAAGGTGTTTTCGGTCTGTTGGGCTCCAATGGTGCGGGGAAGTCGACTACTATGAACATCATGTGTGGAGTATTGAATCAGACAGAGGGTGAAGTCTTTATAAACGGCGTCAGCTTGAGAGAAAATCCGGTAGAAGCTAAGAAATACATCGGTTTCCTTCCTCAAAAACCGCCTTTGTATTCTGATTTTACGGTAGACGAATATTTGGTTTATTGTGCGCAACTTCGCCGAATGGAACCAAAAAGTATCAGAACCGCTGTAGACTTTGCGAAAGAAAAGTGTGGTATCATGCACTTTAGTAAACGTCTTATTAGTAATTTGTCTGGAGGATATCAACAGCGTGTAGGTATAGCTCAGGCAATTGTACACAATCCGTTGTTTGTCGTATTGGATGAGCCGACTAACGGACTTGATCCGAATCAGATTGTAGAAATTCGCAATTTGATTAAGGAAATTGCCGTTGATCGTGCCGTCATGTTGTCCACTCATATTCTTTCTGAAGTACAAGCTTCATGTGATGAGATTAAAATGATTGAACATGGAAATGTTGTGTTTTCAGGTACGATTCGTGATTTCAACAACTATATGGCTCCCAGTACTTTTGTTGCTATTCTTGAGAATCCTCCTTTGGCAGATGAATTAGAGAAAATCGAAGGTATTCTCAAAGTAGAGAAACTGACAACAACTCGTTTCCGTTTCCATTTTGACGGAAACGATCATTCCATGACCAAACGCATCACAGAAATGGCTGTGGAAAAAGGATGGCGTCCCAGTGAAATAATCCTAGAACGGGATTCTTTGGATACAGTTTTTGCACAATTGTCTGGAAAAGGAATCAAAATTGATTAATCATATAATTCAAACATTTACATGAAAACTACATATCGAGTAGCTATTGCCGAATTACGTTCGTTGTTTTGTTCTCCGGTGGCATGGCTCATTTTAGTTATTTTTGCTGTACAGGTAGGTGTGGCATTTGGAAATGCCTTTGACCGTCAGGTATTGGGGCAAGCATTGGGAAGCGGACTTTGGGATGTGACGGCAAACCTCTTTACCGGTTGGTTAGGTATTTTCCCCGGATTCCTGCGTAATCTTTATTTGTATATTCCTTTATTGACTATGGGATTGATGAGTCGCGAATATAGCAGTGGTTCTATCAAACTGCTTTTCTCCTCTCCGGTCACGGATAGTCAAATTATATTTGGAAAGTATGTATCTGTACTTATTTATAACTTGGTGCTGATCCTTCCATTATTTCTGATCGCTCTTTTTTGTAGTATCTTTATTAAAGAAGCTGATCTCGGATTGCTGTTTACAGGTATTTTAGGAATTTACTTATTGATTTGTGCCTATGGTGCAATTGGCTTGTTTATGTCCAGTATCACTTCTTATCAGGTAGTTGCAGCAATGGGTACACTGGCTGTATTGGCTGCATTGAATTATATTGGAGATGTAGGACAGAACTATGCTTTTGTACGTGATATAACCTATTGGCTTTCTATTTCCGGACGTGCTGACCAATTTATTAACGGAATGATTTGTAGTGAAGATCTGCTTTATTTCTTCCTGATTATAGCGTTGTTCTTGACTCTTTCCATCTTAAAACTCCGTGCTGGACGTAGTAAAGTATCTCCCGCTAAAACTTGGGGAACCTACAGTGCTGTAGTTGTGGTTGCTTTGTTGATTGGTTATGTTTCGACTTTGCCTTCAATGAAGTTATATTATGATGCTACCGCTACCGAACGCAATACATTAACGCAAGTGAGCCGAGACATTATGAAACAAATGGATGGGAAGCTGAAAATTACCAGCTATGTCAATTTGTTGGATGATAATTATGCTATTGGTTTACCGAGTCAATTGAAATATGATCGTGAAAGGTTTGAACGGTATATTCGTTTCAAACCGGATTTGGAGATGGATTACGTTTATTACTATGATGAAGCTAATTCACAATTGGATTTCCGTTTGGAAGGTTGTAATACGATTGAAGAGAGAGCAGAAAAAATGTCAAATATCCTCGATTTGGATCTTAAGATGTTCCTTACGCCAGACGAGATTAAAGAGAGAATCGATTTATCTGCAGAAGGTAACCGTTTCATACGTGTAGTGGAACGTGGTAATGGTCAGAAAAGTATCTTACGTTTATTTGATGATAACGAAAAACATCCGTCAGAAACAGAAATCTCTGCTGCTTTTAAACGTTTTGTCGTGAAATCACCGAAGGTTGTTTTCCTTGAAGGTCACGATATGCGTGATATCTATAAAGTGGGGGATCGTGATTATAATCGTGTTGCGAAACGTCAGACTTTCCGTCATTCATTACTTACGCAAGGTTTCGATGTTGAAACTTTGAATTTGGCAGAAAAAGAAATGCCGGAAGATGTGGATATCGTTGTGATTAGTGATGTGAAGACTCCATTCGATGAGGTTGAACAAGAACGCCTGCGTAAGTATGTAGATCGAGGAGGTAATCTTTTTATTTTAGGAGATGCCCGTCGGCAGGAAGTAATGAATCCACTTTTAGAGCAGTTTGGAGTGACTTGTATGCCTGGAACATTGGTTGAAATCAAAGAAAATGATTCACCGTCCTTAATTATTGGTCAGATTACTAAAGATGCGGCTGAACATTTTAAACCCTATGCTCGTCCTTATGAATTTGGTTATACAGTGACAATGCCGGATGCAGTCGGTTTGTCTTTCGATCCTTCCAAAGGTTTTAGTGCCATTCCGGTTATTGTAACCGATTCATTGTCTTGGAATGAATTGCAAACAACTGATTTCTTGGATGGTACTCCTGAATATAATCCGGAAACAGGTGAAAAGCAGGGAGTGATACCTACTGTGCTTGCTTTGAGTCGTAAGCTAGGAGATAAAGAACAGCGTATTGTTGTTTCGGGGGATGCAGACTGTATAAGTGATGGTGAAATGAGTAAAAGTCGTAATGGATATTCATCTACTAATTTTACAATTGTAACCGGAACTTTCAGATGGCTTTCTTATGATGAATATCCACTGGATACGGAACGTCCTCGTCCGTTGGATGATGAGGTGTATGTCGGTCGTGATGCACGTAAGTTGGTAAGATACGGGTGGTATGGTGTAATGCCAATTATATTGGCTGCCATCGGCATTACTATTTTGGTCCGCAGAAAGAGAAGATAATAGAATGTGTATCCTATAAAATACGAATGTATCATGGAAGAAGTAATTGTTAAAGTAGAACATTTGTCTCATCGTTACAGTGTTGACTGGGCGATTCGCGATATAAATTTTGAAGTAAAAAGTAAGGGAGTTTTTGGACTGTTGGGTTCCAATGGTGCCGGGAAGTCTACTACGATGAATATCATATGCGGTGTTTTGAACCAGACAGAAGGAAATGTTTGGATCAATAACATCAGTTTGCGTGAGAATCCTGTAGAAGCGAAAAAGTTCATAGGGTTCTTGCCACAGCGTCCTCCTTTGTATTCTGATATGACTGTCGAGGAATATTTGACTTATTGTGCCAACTTGCATTTGATGCAACCGGAGGAGATCGGAAAAGCAGTAGAGCGCGCCATGGATCGTTGTGGTGTAACTCATTTCCGTTCCCGTTTGCTGCGTAACCTGTCAGGTGGTTATCAACAGCGTATTGGTATTGCACAAGCTATTGTTCACCGTCCTAAGTTTGTGGTATTGGATGAACCTACTAATGGTTTGGACCCGAACCAGATTGTCGAAATCCGTAATCTGATTAAAGAACTCGCTACTGACCATGCCGTAATGCTTTCTACGCATATCCTTCCTGAAGTTCAGGCAACTTGTGATGAAATTCGCATGATTGAACAAGGCAAGGTAGTTTTCTCAGGGACCATCGATGACTTTGATAACTATGTAGCTCCAACTTCTTTTGTAGCAACGTTGCGCAAAGCTCCTGCTGTGGATGATTTGAACAAATTAGAGGGAATTACCGCTGTAGATGATTTGGGCGATTGTCATTATCGTTTCCATTTTGTAGACCCAAAGGATATTACTGAGAAAATGATTGCTACTAGTGTCGCCAAAGGTTGGCAGTTAGAAGAGATTCAGTTAGAACGTCTTTCATTGGATGAGATTTTTGCTCGTCTTTCGGGAAAGAGGTAATCATAAACTTTGAAAATAGAAATAAGTATGAAAACTATATGGAAAATAGCAAAGGCTGAACTGAATACACTCTTTTGTTCACCTATTGCATGGTTAATCCTTATCATATTCGCATTTCAGGCCGGACTTACCTTTTCCGATCTGATTAGTGATCAATTACGTTATCTGGCATTAAATTATCGTCCTTATAACTTAACATCGAGCTTGTTGGCGGGGTATAGAGGTGTCTATTCTGATATGCAGAATAACTTATATCTTTATATACCATTGCTTACTATGGGACTTATGAGCAAGGAATATAGTAGTGGCTCTATCAAACTATTATATTCTTCACCTATTACGAATGTACAGATTATCATAGGTAAATATATATCTATGTTGGTTTATGCTTTGATTTTGGTGGCTATCTTATTTGCTTATTTTATTTATACAGCTTGTATTGTAGAGAACTTTGATTATCCGTTTGCATTAACTGCAGTTTTGGGTATTTTTTTGTTGGTATGTGCTTATGCTGCTATTGGTTTGTTCATGTCTACTCTGACTGCTTATCAGGTAGTGGCAGCAGTGGGTACTTTGACTGTTCTTGCTATCTTGAACTTCATGAACTCAGTTGGACAGGATATCGATTTTGTTCGTGATTTGACCTATTGGTTAGCTTTGTCAGGACGTTCAGCTAAATTTTTGAGTGGAATGATTTGTAGTGAAGATGTATTCTATTTCATAATTGTTGTTCTCTTTTTCCTTTCTCTCTCTATCTTGAGACTGAAATTTGAGCGTACTAGCACAAGTAAGATCAGTAAGACACTTCAGTATACAGGTGCGGTTTGTGTTACACTGTTACTCGGCTATGCCACTTCACGTCCTCAATTGATGGGTTATTATGATGCCACTGCTACCAAAGCAAATACATTGACCCCTCCCAGTCAGGAAGTAGTAAGCAAACTGGATGGGGGACTTACCCTGACTACGTTTGTCAATCTGCTGGATGACAACTTTAGTCGTGGTATGCCTAGCAGTAGAAACTGGGAAATGCGTAAGTTTGAAGACTACATTCGTTTCAAACCGGAGATGAAGATGAAGTATGTCTACTATTACGATCATGTGGATAATCCCCGACTTTATGCCCGGTATCCGGGATTGACGGATAAGGAAATCGCACAACGTTTATGTGATACTTACGATTTCGACTTCGATATGTTTCTTTCTCCGGAAGAAATTAAAGAACTGGCCCAATCCAAAGGTATTAATCTGGAAGAGGAAGGTAATCGTTTCGTTTATTTGTTCGAACGTGAAAACGGACAGAAAGCTTTCTTACGTCTCTATGATGATACCCAGCGTGATCCTCAGGAATCTCAGATTTCTTCTGCTTTAAAAACAATGGTTGTGAAAGCTCCTATGGTTGCTTTTGTAACCGGACATGGAGAACGTGATATCTATAAAGGTGGAGAACGAGATTACAGTGCTTTTGCCAAGAACCTGACTTTCCGTTATTCTTTGATTAATCAGGGATTTAGAATTAGTACGCTCGACTTAAAAGCAGATACGGCTACTGTTGATATAGCAGAAGATATTGATGTACTTGTTATTGCAGATGTACGTGAAGCTTATACTCCGGAAGAGGTAGCGAAGGTGCAACGCTTTTTGGCTCGTGGCGGTGATTTGATTATCGCTTGTGAACCTCGCCGTCAGTCATTAATGAATCCGTTAGTAGAGAAAGTAGGTATTACCTTTATGCCGGGAACGGTAGTAGAAGAGACCCAAGGATATGCAGCCAACCAGTTGTTTCTTGACCCAACGGCAGCTGCTATGAAAGCCAATTCTGGATTCTATCGTATGTCGAGATATGGTTCTAAGCTTTCGATGCCGGGTGCGGTAGAATATCAGGTTAGTGATAGTTGCGGATTCCAATCTACTGTGTTATTTGCTACTACTTCAAAAGCATGGAATGAATTACAAACAACAGATTTTGTAGACGATATCCCATCCCTTAATCCGGAAACTAGTGAGAGAATGGATTCTATTCCTTTGGTAACACGTTTGGTTCGTCAGGTGGGGGACAAACAACAACGCATTTATGTCTGTGGAGATGCAGACTGCATGGCCAATAGTGAATTGACTACTAACAGAGATAATATGCCTACTTCCAATTTTACGTTGATCAGCGAAGTCTTCCGCGAATTGTCGAATGATGAATTCCCTGTCAATGACAGCCGCCCGCATCCGGCTGACGATAAGATGTACATCGGGCAAGGAGCTTTGATCTGGGTACAGATTGTCTTTATGGGACTCATACCTGTTGGTTTGTTGGCTGGTTACGTCATTACTTGGTGGCGCCGTCGTAAGAAGTAATTAGAATATAAGATTTGTTGGATAACTGTTTTTAATTAAACATTTTTTATGAGAGATAAGCGAAGTTTTGTAATTGGTTGTTGTTTAGCAGCCTCCTTGTTGGTGTGTACTTCTCCTTTGAGTGCACAGACAACAACGGTTACTGTTAAGGTGGAACATGAAAGTAACCGTATCATAAAGGGTAAGGTTACTGATCTAGAAGGGCACTCTTTGCCAGGAGTGAATGTGGTTGTAAAAGGATTTAAAGGTGGTGCTGTCTGTGACATTGATGGTAATTTTAAGATCAGTGCTCCACAAAAGGATGTTACTCTGACGTTCTCATATATTGGTATGAAACCTCAAGAAGTAAAAGTGAAAGCTGGTCAAAAGAAAGATCTTCAAATTCGTATGGAAGAAGATGCGAATGAGCTCAATGAAGTGGTTATTACCGGTATGGCTGATATACGTAAAGAAAGTTTTACGGGTAATACCATAACGATAAAAAAAGACGAACTTCTTAAAGTGAATAAGACAAATGTTATTGCGGCTCTTCAAGCTTTTGATCCTTCTTTTCGTATTGCGGAGAATGTAACTTGGGGATCTGACCCGAATGCATTACCTGAAGTGTATGTACGTGGTAAGTCTGCTTTTGGTCAAAAGGAACTGGATATGAATGTTACGGATAAATCTTCATTGAAGAATAATCCGAACCTTCCGACATTTATTATGGATGGATTCGAGATTAGTGTAACGAAGCTTTATGACTTTGACCCTTCTCGTATTGAAAGTGTGACCATTCTACGTGATGCGGCGGCTACCGCGATGTACGGTTCACGTGCAGCTAATGGTGTTGTAGTTATCAAAACAGTAGCGCCTAAACCTGGAAAGTTGAATGTTTCTTATAGTTTAACAGGACAGATTGAAGCACCTGACCTGAGTGATTATGATTTGATGAATGCAGCTGAACATTTGGAAGCGGAAAGATTGTCTGGGCAATATGATATGAAAGCTGGCATGAATTTAAGTGACTGGTCACGTTTACAAAGAGAATACGCTCGTAAGCTGTATAATGTAAAAAATGGAGTCGATACTTACTGGTTGGATAAACCTTTGCGTACATCTTTCAACACAGTACATAGTTTATATATAGATGGGGGTACGGAGCAAGTTCGCTTTGGTGTTGAGGTGAATATAAATAAGAATGATGGTGTTATGAAAGGTTCTCATCGTAATGTGTGGGGAACAGGTGCCTATATTGATTATCGGATCGGTAGATTGCAGGTACGTAATCATACAACGTATAATGTTACCAATTCTATGGAATCTCCTTATGGCTCTTTCTCTGATTATACTAGTCAATTGCCTTATAATATCTATGAGGATGAGAATGGCAAACCGTTACAAATGCTGGAACAATGGCATGGTAGTGTAATACCATATAACCCGTTGTATGAAATTACCTTGAAGAATCGGAATGAATCTTCTTATGAGGAATTGATCAATAATTTGAGTATCCAATGGAATATCATTGATTATTTGCAGTTTAAGAGTACATTAGGGCTTACAAGACAATTCAATTCGAGTGAGAATTTTCTAGATCCTAATTCGAAAAGAAATTCAAATCCTTTGAGTTCTATAAATTTGTCATCGGGTGAATTGACTACCGGCAGTGGAAACCTGTTCACTTGGGATTGGCAGGCATCTTTGATTTATAATCGTTTTATCAAAGAACACAATATTAACGTGGCGTTGAACTGGAATATGATAGAAGATCGTTCTACTAACACTTCTGCTTTTTATAGAGGCTTTCCTTCAGGGTCTTTGAACTCTCCCAATTATGCACAGGAAATTGTCAATAAACCGACAGTGAGTGAGTCTCACTCACGTTTGATGGGTGTAACGGGACTTGTGAATTACAGTTTCCAGGATATTTATTTGTTCGATACGAGTTTGCGTATGGATGGTTCATCTAAATTTGGAACGAATAGCCGATATGCTCCTTTTTGGAGTTTAGGAGGTGGTTTGAACTTGCACAATTATCCAATTCTGAAGAATTTAGGGTTTGTTGATTTGTTGAAAATACGTGCTAGCTATGGTCAGTTGGGTAAAGTAAGCTTTAGCTCTTATGAATCACGGACTACTTATAATATTCTTACTGATGAATGGTATAAAACCGGTTATGGTGCTGTGTTAGCTGCATTGGGAAATAGAGATTTGACTTGGGAGACTACCAATACTTTGGATATTGGTGGAGAACTTCGTCTTTTTAACGGGCTGATTTATATTCGTGGTTCCTATTATAACAAGCGTACTGTCGATTTGATAAATGATGTAACGATTCCTAGTCATACTGGTTTTACAACCTACAAAAACAATGTAGGCGAGATTGAAAATAAAGGTTTTGAGTTGGATGTACGTTCCGAGCTTCTTAATACAAAAGATTGGTTTGTGTCTGTTTATGCAAATTTGGCACATAACAAAAATACTATCTTAAAAGTTTCTGAGAGTTTGAAAGCTTATAACGACCGGGTAGATAATTTCTTGAATAATTTAAGTCAGCGTCAAGCTCGTAATGCTACGGGATCCAAGAGCTATAAGAAGTATGTAGAGGGTGGTTCGGAAAGTTCTATTTGGGCCATGCGTTCTTTGGGTATTAACCCAGCGAATGGTGAGGAACTTTTCCTGACTCCTGATGGGAAAATAACGAATACTTGGAATTCTGCCGACCAAGTTGTGGTAGGTAGTACAGAGCCTGCAGCTCAAGGTAGTTTCGGTGTTAATGCCCGTTGGAAGAACTTTAGTTTATATGCCACCTTTATGTATGAATGGGGAGGACAACGGTATAATCAGACCTTGGCTGACCGAGTAGAAAATGTGAATATTTATGAGGTGAATGCAGATAGACGTGTCTTTACCGAACGTTGGCAAAAACCGGGTGATAATGCACAATTTAAGAAACTGGAAACTGGTGATAATATCCATACAACACAAGCTACTTCACGTTTCGTACAGGATTATAATTGGCTTTCTTTAAACTCATTAAATTTGGGGTATGATTTTGATCAAAAATTGATTGCTCCGTTGAGCCTTACTATGTTGCGTTTTGAGATTGGTGCAAATGACTTGTTTCGCATCTCTTCTGTGAAACAGGAACGTGGATTAAGTTATCCTTATTCCCGGACTTTTAATTTCTCTATTAAGGCAAGTTTTTAATCATCTAGATTTATTCGTATGAAAATATATAAATATTTAATAGGACTGATCTCGCTTTCTATGTTGTCTGCTTGTAGTGATTGGTTGGATATACAACCCCAAGACACCACTGAGGATGATCAACTTTTTGAGACTGGTGAAGGTTTCCGAAATGCCTTGAATGGTGTCTACAGACAAATGGCCGGTTCGAGTATGTATGGAAAAGAACTCACGTGGGGGGCTTTGGATGCGATGGCAAAGTATTATACTCCATCGACTGGAACTAATGAGTATTATTTTTCAAGGTATGAGTATACAGGTACCAATGCTTATCCTGTGGTTCAAAATTTTTGGTCGACAGCTTATAACTGTATTGCTAATTGTAACAATCTCATTCAGCGGACTCAAAAAGAACCGGTGACTACTTTCATGAAAGGTGCTGACGAGAAGAATGTGATTTTGGGAGAAGCTTTGGCTCTTCGTGCGATTTTACATTTTGATATAATGCGCTTGTTTGCATCGGCACAAATGAATGATCCGATGAAGCAAATTCCTTTTGTAGATGTGTATCCATGTACTTTTAAAGAGTATGGGACGAATGAAGAAGTGTCGGATCTGATTATAAAAGATCTGAAACAGGCGAAAGAATTGTTGGCGAAGTTTGATGTTCCGCGGATTTCATGGATGATGTCGGAGGTGCGCTGGAAGAATGATTATCAAAGATTAATATCTTCAGCAGAAGAAGTACCGGAAGATTTGTTCTTTGCTTATCGTAGTTATCGTTTGAATTATTATGCCATTTGTGGTATGTTGGCACGGGTTTATTTGTATAAAGGAATGTATGAAGAGGCTTTTCGTGAAACAGAGATTGTTGTGAATGCTGTAGCGGAAAAGTATCAGGAATATATCTTCAATTTTACCAATAGTCGTGATATGGCTGCTGGAAACAGTAAGTTGTATGACGAAATAATTTTTGCTCTTTCCAATCAGAGACTGGAAGAAGACTATCGCACTTATCGTTCCGGTAATGAGAAATTGTATCTCTCAAATTGGTCACCACTTAGTGGATGGTTTGCAGGAGATGCCAATGATATTCGTTATAAGTTGCTTGTTGAGGAAGGATGGGATTATTATAGTAGTAAATATTTACCAGCTGAAGGTACACTTAAAAAGTATGCGATGGATATTATTCCTATGCTTCGATTGGGCGAAATGTATTATATTCGGGCAGAGTATTATAATCACTTGAGTTTGGCAGATAATCTGGAACCGGATGCAAAAGAGGCATTACAGAAACAGGCTTTAGAGGAGTTTGCCAAAGTGAGACGTGGACATGGTTGTAATCAAGAGTATGTTAGTACTTCAGGTGGTGATGCGTGGTTCAACAGAGAATTGTTGAATGAAGCTAGACGCGAATTTATAGGTGAAGGACAGTTGTTCTTCTATTATAAGCGTTTAGGTGAGAAGATCCCGGGCATGGGAGATACGAAGAATTTTGTGTTGCCTTATCCACAAAATGAAGCTTTATAATTATTTAAAATAGTGATTATTATGATAAAGAAATATATCTGGTGTATGAGTCTGTTTTTGATAGTTTTAGGCTCATGTTCGCAAGAAGATTTATTGAACTATGACCAATCGACCCGGTCGCTTTATATACCAACTGAGATGGAAAGTGAAATGGGGGAAACGATTAAGGGGATTGATTCTACTTATTTCTCTTTCAGGCAATATGCAGATGTAACGGATTATGAGATTCGTTTTTCTGTGATATTGAATGGTCAGCAATTAGAGGAGGACCAAACTTATCGCTTGGAGATTATTAAAGAAAGAACAACAGCCCTTCCCGAAGACTATACTGTGGAGTTGGAACAGACTTTTCATGCTGGTGTGTGGTCTGACTATCTTAGTATTAAGTTACATCGGACAGCGCATCTTGCTAATGAAAAAGTTCGTTTAGCAGTTCGTTTAGTTCCTAATGAAAATTTCGGAGTCGGTTCTTATATCGGAGATCCTTACTGGCCTACTGTGCGGGAATCAATTTCTTGTTCAGTCACTTTCTGTGATATGTTAAGTAAGCCGGATTGGTGGGATGACACTATCACCAGTCGTTTTCTAGGAAAATACTCGGATGCGAAATATGCGCGTTTCATCGAAAGTTCAGGAATAACGGATATAACGGGCTATACATCTACGGAACTCAGGCTGATCGTTCAGCAATTTAGTAGAGATATTCAAGAAAACGGATGGACAGAAGAAGATGGTTCTTTGATAGAAGTTGTTATGAATTAAATTGTATTAGCTATGAAATTAATAAAATTATTGTTTATAGGCGTTAGCTTGACGGTTACTTTGTCCGGTTGTTTTGAGGATAAGGGTAATTATGATTATAAAGATTTGACGAGAATCGATATGGCTCCGACGGGGGGGACATATACAGTTCCCATACGAGGAACATTGAAGATTACTCCTGATTATACCTTCTCAAAGGAAGATTCTAACATGGACTTATCATATTCGTGGACACTGGAAGGAGAGGTTATTAGTACGGAGCCGGTGTTGGAATGGGTGGCAGATCGTTACACAGAGGGGAGTACATATAATTTGCTGCTTGAAATAACCGATAATAAAATTGATATGGTTTATCGTTGCGTTTATGGGGTGTCTGTGTTGGAACCATATGATGGCATTGGTTTCTTTGTGTTGTCACAAAAAGACGGCAAGAAATGTGCTCATATGATAAAGGAAGAATATGATGAAGAGGGTCACAGGTATTACAATGCTTTGACAAATATCTATTCGTTGGAGAATGAGGGTGCTACTTTGCCTTCGAATGCTTTTAAATTGTATGAACATTATGCGTTGGAGAAAACAATGGGTAGCTCTAGTACGAAGGCTGTTAACCAATTGATGTTTGTTTCTCCTGACCAAGTGACGGAAGTAAAACCAGGTAGTTTTAAGGATGTAAATACTAAACCGACCGATTTGTTTGGTGGTGGATATCCGGGAGGTCTGAAGATTGCAGATGTTCATTTTATGCAATTCCTGAACATGATTACGGATGAAGAAGGACGTTTGTATACGCGTATTAAAACGACTAATGAGTTTTTCCATGTAGATGAGTTTCTTCCGACACCGACTTCGTTTGAAGGAGAAGAATTACGTGGTATTGAACTTATTCCATCGGCATTGCCTGCTCAGCATTGTTTGTTATATGATAAAAATAAAAAGCGGTTATTGATTATCTGGGATTTTAAAGATTATTATGGGAAATATTCTGTCGGAAAGATTGAGAATGTAAATTCGAGTTTAAAAACAGCAAATGTAAGTTGGCCGCAAAATGTTCCGACTATCGAAGATGCGTTTGCTAATTATGAGGTAATTCATCTTGCATCTTTTCGGACTGAATTTTCTATGTGGGGGGAAGGTGCAAAAACTTATTATTTCTCGGTGTTGAAAGATCCGGAAACAGGTAAATTATATCATTATCAATTCGTTTTGGAACAGGAGTATGGCTCAGCTATTATGCACTTGGCTACGACCAGTGATGGAAAAATGGTAGATATTGAATTCGTTGAACTGAATCCAGAAGCGACTGCTTTGTTTGATAATCCGCAAAATGTTATTTTTACTTTACCTACAAATTATTTAGGGTATGGATATAATGGATATTTGACTCTGATTGGTCAAGGAAATTCATTGTATGTATATAATCGTATAGCGGCAACTACAAATGCCAAAACTTCTGTTGCTGCCGATGACGATCCTTCCCAAAAGGAGCTTACAGTAAGATTACTGTGTACTTTTGATTCGGAAATTGCTTGTATGGCATCTACATACGCTTCTAACTATTGGGGTGAAATCTTGGGCGTTGCTTTAAAGAATGGAACCGTTGAAGTATTATCAGTAAAGAATGCTCAATATACTATCTGGAACGGACGTATTTGGAAATCTGAGGGAGTTGATCTCGGAGAGCCAGTAAGTCTTATTTATAGTGTTGGAGAACCAGGTCTGGACTGGTAAATGATTGAACTTGAACTATAGGAAGTTCGTAGCGTATTTATAATAAATTCCCTTATTTTGTTTCATTTTATAGAATGAACAAGATAAGGGATTTTTTAAGGATATTCCTCAAATGAACGACATGAGATAACTAGTTCATTATTAATTAGTTGGGTTTGTGTTCTTCTATGGTAGTTTGGGCATACGTAATCAACATGATTTTCTCACCAAGACCAAGATCAGAAATCATAAGATGAAAATACTTTGGATTTTTTTGGAATACATACAATGCAGTTTTGATGATTAAAAAAAACAATAAAAAGTAAACAGGATTGCCTGATATTATCACTACCAATCATCCGTAACTTTATGCCCTTATAATTCATTTTTATCGTCGCGAAATATAAGAAAAAAGATAGTATGTCAAATGAAGATACGAGAAGCATTTACATAAGCCATCTTAGGCTTTCAGGACATTTATTAGGATATCATTTTTATTATTCCTTAGTACGCTGCCCTATACTTTCCCTCCTCCTTGTCCTCCAACATATTCAGATAAGAAGCATATCGTGACTCACTGATAAGATGTTCTTCCACCGCCTTACGTACAGCACATCCCGGTTCATGCCGATGCGTACAATTTCCATATTTACAGTCCGCGGAAACTTTAAAAATCTCAAGGAAGTAATGACTCACTTCTTCTTCTTCCATATCGAAAGTTCCGAATCCTTTGATTCCCGGCGTATCGATGATATATCCATTTTCCGGAACAGGAAACATTTCAGAGAAGGTAGTAGTATGCATCCCTTTATTATGATAGGTTGAGATTTCTCCGGTTTTTGTTTCTATACCTGGTAGGATAGCATTGATCAAAGTTGATTTACCAACTCCGGAATGTCCTGAGAAAAGAGTAATCTTACCTTCCAACTCCTTTTTAATCGCGTCTATTCCGGTTCCATCTTTTGCAGAAACTTTAAAGCAAGGATATCCGATATTAGTATACAAGTTGATAAGTGCATCCAAATAACGTAATTCATTCTCATCGTAAACGTCTACTTTATTAAATATCAACTTGACAGGTACACGATATGCTTCAGCGGATGCAAGAAAACGGTCAATGAAAATAGTAGAGGTTTCAGGATAATTGACCGTTACTATCAGCATACATTGATCAAGGTTGGCGGCAAGAATATGAGACTGTTTGGAAAGGTTGGAGGAACGGCGGATAATATAGTTTTTTCTATCCTCTATTTCACTAATAAAAGCAGTTCCTTCTTGGTTTAGTATAATTTGAACACGGTCGCCTACCGCTACAGGATTAGTGCTGCGGATACCTTTTAACCGGAAATTCCCTTTGATTTTACATTCGATAAATTGTCCGTCGTCGGTCTTTACTTGGTACCAACTACCTGTATTCTTGATTACTAATCCTTTCATTTATTTAATGGATAGTGGAAAATAGAAAATGACTATACAGGCATTATTTCTCTGCATAGTCATTTCTATGTATCCGTTATTTATATTAGACAGTCATAATTTCTTTGTCTTTTTCTGCCAACATCTCGTCAATCTGCTTGATATACTTATCATGTATCTTTTGCAGTTTCTCTTCGGCATTCTTTTGTTCATCTTCAGCCAAGCCGTCTTTAACAGCTTTCTTCAAAGCGTCAATACCATCACGACGAGCATTACGAACACTGATCTTGGCAGTTTCGCCCTCACCTTTACATTGTTTCGCTAGTTGTTTACGACGTTCCTCTGTCAAAGGAGGGATGCCAATACGAATGATTTCACCGTTATTTTCCGGCATGATACCTAGTTCGGAGTCGATAATTGCTTTTTCGATGATACGGAACATACTTTTGTCCCAAGGCTTGATGATGATACTACGTGCGTCAGGAGTAGTAACTGCAGCCACATTACTGATGGGCACCATGCTTCCGTAAGAATCTACACGGATACCGTCCAACAATCGGGTACTCGCTTTTCCGGCGCGGATATGTGCCAACGCTTCTTCTAGATACATTATAGCCATATCCATTTTTTCTTGTGCATTGCCAAGACAAGTCTTTACATCTACCATATTTTTGATAATTAAAAGTTGCTATTGGGTTGATTGATTAGCAAAAGTATACTATTTTTTATTTATCTGCAACAGCATACTCATCTTTTTTATAAGCGTCTTTCCTAAGATAATCAAGGTGACAGCGGTAATAATCATTAAAACACCAGTCATTAAGCGCGGAGTTAGTTGCTCATGGAATAAAAGTACTCCGAAGAATAAAGCTGTTACTGGCTCCAAAGCACCAAGAATAGCAGTAGGAGTAGAACCTATATAATGAATTGCTAGTGCAGTGCAAACCAATGATATCGCAGTTGGCAATATAGCTAATGCTATAACGTCTGCCCAAAGCCATCCGCTAGGTATCATTTGTAGCTCCGTACAGAAATGCAAACGTATGATATAGATTGACAATCCAAATAGAATTGCGTAAAAGGTTAGTTTGGTCGTAGGTAGGTTTTTCAAAGACGATCGGTTTACTCCTACGATATAAATCGCATAAGAAAGAGAAGAAAGTAATACTAAGATAATACCAATTGTTGATAATGGCTTATTTCCATCACCTTGATAAAGCAAAGTAATTCCTGATAATACCAACAAAATGGAAAAAATGGTAATTGCGGAAATTTTTTCTTTAAAGAATGCCCCCATAATAATTGCCACCATTACCGGATAGACAAATAGAATGGTAGAAGCAATTCCTGCGTCCATGTAATTATAACTCATAAACAGGAGTAGCGAAGAGAAAGAAAACAATAATCCCATGATGAATAAAGGGAGAATGTTCTTTTTCTGAAGGGCGAAAGACTCTCCCTGTACCTTTATCAGAATGCCGAGGACTATGGCTGCAAGCAGGTAACGATAGAATAATACGGTATCGACACTCATGCCCGCCCCATATAGAGGGAGTGCGAAAAGAGGATTCATACCATAGCTGGCAGCTGCAATCGCTCCGTAGATAAAACCTTTGGTTTTGTTATTCATTAATTGCACCTTCTAAAATAGCGTGCAAAAGTAAAGAGTTTGCGGATGAAAAACAAGCGTTTATGTCGCTGATAGTATAATTTAATCTTTTGATTGCAATAAATACTAGGGGATCCGGAATAAGTACTAAAGTTATTCAAATATGATGCACAAGATTTACTCAAGAGAGGTGTATTAGGTTTAGTTGAAAGAAGACTAGGGGTAATTAACTGAAGTACTTGAGTTGAAGGACAGGAATAGTGCTTTATCAAGTTGTTGCATTCGGGTTATTGCTTCACTGAAATCGGTTGCTTGTTTTGAGCGAATTGAATGCTTTATTGTTCGTCCCAATATATAGGAAGTTTATTTCACTTTTCCCAATACTTTTTTCAATCATTGAGAAGTTTGTTTTCAAACATCTCAATCTTCCTCTCTAAAAGTTAGCTTATTCGATAAAATGAAATCATCTTTTCGTTTTGTCATATTTCTCTATATTTTGCTGTCGTTCAGGAGAATAAAATGAAGCATCTTTTTTCTCTTTGAAAAACGGGTAATCACTTGTTCCCAAAATGGGGAAGAGGTAACACGCTTTTCTTTGAATAGTTCTTTTATTCCATAAACTTACTTGAATCGCGAATTACAATTTCACCAGCAAGGTTTACCGTTACGGGATATGCGGATTTGTCATTGATTCTTCTGAACATTAGTTCAACACTGACATTTGCGATCTCTTCGCAAGGTTGTTTAAAAGAGGTCAGTGAATGTTTCAAATGCATAGAATATTTCATATTGTCATAAGCACAAATAAGAAGATCTGAAGAAATCTTCCAACCGATGTCTGTTAAAGATGACATCAATACAGCTGCGGTAGAGTCATTTGCACAAATAATACCTGTTCTCCCTGGAATTATTTGCATTTGTTTGACAAAGTTTGTGTCTTCGGGGTTTCCACAATGAACATCTGATAAATTGAACGGCAGTTTATTTTGCAGCATAACTTCTTTAATACCTATTAAACGCATATCAACGGAATAGGCGGAATCGGGTCTATGGAAAAAATGAATATTCGTACATCCCTGGTTTATAAGGTGCTGGGCCATAATGCAACCTGCGCTGAAATTATCTAAGCAAACAATATCAAAATTACTTCTTTTAGGGAACTTGAATATATCTCTATCAATTAGAATGAGTGGAATTCCCGCTTCTTCCATCCTTTCACAAATACGAATGTTTATCTCATTAGCGTCAGCTACTCTTTCCAAAGGAGAAAAGAATACCCCATCTACTTTTTTGCTTATGTAATTATCGCAGCAACTGTCAATTAACTCTCTTCTGATATTTGCATTACTTGCCGTTGCACCTTCCCATAAACATTTAAAATTGCGTATTTCCGATTGTTTAAGCAGCTGATCGTTGATAATGGAAAATATCTCAGACTCACCTGCTCCGGGAAGCAATAATCCGAAAGTTAATGTTTTGGAAGTCTGTTTATAATTTACAATAGTACCTAATCCTTTTTTTTTCGTAATGTAACCTTCTGTTTGCAATTGATTGTAAACTTTTGCAATAGTTGGTCTTGAAACTGAGTATTGGTCAGCCAATGTAAGTTCTGTAGGTAATAAAGAACCTGTTGGGAATGTGCCGTTTAAGATATCCTTTTTTACTATGCTATATATTGATTTGTAGCTTGATTTTGTTTCCATTGCTCTAATTCTTTCTTTGATATATTTTGCAAATATAATAAGATTTTGTGGATTTGTGAGTCCTATATCTGAATAAATGCAAAAATGATATCGAATCTATATTTAATAAAAAAGAATATATGTAATTTTATTGTTTTCATATATGTCATTAAAATGAATGCTGTTTTTATTTTAAAATATTACATATGTGTTTGCTTATTATAAAAATATACTTTATATTTGCTGCCGTAAAACTTACAAACGCTTAAAATAATAATATTATGAGAATCAAACTGCTGTTGTCACTGACCTTATTTGCAATGAATATATCTGCGCAAGTAGTGAAAGATTATAATCCTGATATTCAACGAACTACCAATCTTCAGTATTTCAAGCCTGTGGAAAAACGTTTATTCACAGGTGATTGTATGCCCTATTATCATGAGGGTACATTCTATATCTATTGGTTACTGGATGAAGGACATCATGCCGGACTCGGTGGTTTGGGAGGGCATCAGTGGGCGTTGAGTACTTCCAAAGATCTTGTGGAGTGGAAACATTATCCGGTAGCTGTTGGTATTGATGAAGACTGGGAGAAATCAATTTGTACAGGCTCAGTGATTGCTGACAAAGGTAAATTCTACGCTTTTTACTCAACCCGGGTACAAGATAATGATGGAAAAGTACATGAGCAATTGAGCTATGCGATGAGTGAAGACGGAGGAGTTTCTTTTGTAAAGCAAGAACCCAATCCTTTTTATTATGCTCCTGAAGAATGCGTAAGCCGGGATTTTCGTGATCCCAAAGTTTTCAAAGATGATAAAGGTGTGTACCATCTTTTTATTTCGGGATATAAAAAGGAGCCTGAATTAGAGGGGTTCGGAGGATATCTGGTTCATCTTGTATCAACCAATCTGAAAGATTGGAAGGAAGTAGCTTCGCCATTGACAGGGCAAGTGGCTACTCCTGAGTGTTCCGACTATTTTAGGTGGAATGGCTGGTATTATTTATTATATAGTATAGGTGGAGATACTTATTACGTTAAGTCAAGAAAACCCTATGGACCGTGGGAATATCCTACAACGCAAGCTTTCGTGGAATCGTGGGCAAGTGTGTATAAGACAGCGGAATATAAAGATAATCGAAGGATAGCAGTGGCGTACATGCCTTGTAGGAGTAATAATAAGGATTTTGATGGACCTATCTGGGGTGGAAATATGCTTCTGAGAGAAGTAGTGCAAGAGCCGGATGGTACATTGAATACAAAGTTCTTATCAGAGTCTCTTCCTTCCATGACTCCTATCAGGATGCCGGAAGTTGAAATTCCTGCCGACAGTAAAACGGTTTCATATTCGAACGGTAAATTGACTTTGAATTCTCCCAATGGGACCAGTGTCGCTTCTCTTTCCGAACTACCGGTGAACTATAGGATCACAATGAAAATAAAGCCACTAACCAATTATGATGAGATCGGTTTGTTTGTCAGAGCTACTGACTCAAGAGACAGAGGATATAAGGTTGAATTGAACGCTAATAAGGAGAGTGCTTTCATTTATAACACCGGAATAAATACGGTAAAAGATTTAAGGGGAGAAATTACATTGGATCTGATACTGAAAGATGAATTTATTGATATGAATATTAATGGTAAAAGGTCAATAATCAATCGTTTGCCGGAGAAAAAAGGGCATAAACTTTTCTTTTTCCTTAAAAATGGAAGCGTGGAAATTAAAGACATAAAGATTAGTCAATGGAGTAACGAGATTTGGTGAGATTGAGGTAAGGATTGTTTTTAGGATAACTTGATTTGTAAATGTGTTCTGCTTGTAATATTTACATATGTGTAATAAATAATAGGTAAATGCTAGTGTAAAGTATCAAATTTGATAGCATTTGAAATAAATTTTATATTTCTCAGCTAATCAAATTCATAGATTTGTGCCAAAATTATACTTAATATGTAAACTACAAAAAACACTATTATTATGAATACTACTTAAATTTTATTTCTGTTTTGATCTGTAAAATCAGGTATTGATAGATTTTACATCGAGGAACAATGACCTTTTGATGTGAAATAGATTGTAAAATTTGAATTTATAAACATATCGTTAATCATTAAATGTAGAATTATGGAACATTCTAAAAACACAAAAAAAGAACCGGTCGGTATTCTTAAACTGTTTTTACTGTTGCTATGTATTGCGGGGACTTCCGTTTTTAATCAGGTGCTGGCGGCAGCTGATCAAGAACCGTTGAAAGTAACAGGAGTTGTGTTTGATGAATTGGATACTCCTCTTCCGGGAGCTACAGTTCAGGTAGACAAATCCACTAAAGGTGTTATTACTGATTTGGATGGAAAATTTGAAATTGAAGTATTGCCGACAGACAAACTACTTATTTCTTATGTGGGATATGAAACAAAGTTAGTAGCTATCGGCGATAAGAAGTCTTTAGTTGTAAAACTTGAAACGAAGGCCAATGAATTGCAGGATGTGACAGTTGTTGCCTTTGGTAAACAAAAAAAGGAGAGTATGACTTCGGCTATCGAAACCATTAATCCTAAAGAACTTAAGCTACCGACAGGAAACTTAACAGCTGCTTTGGCGGGACGATTGGCAGGAGTGATCTCTTATCAAAAAAGTGGAGAACCGGGTAAAGATAATGCAGAGTTTTTTGTACGTGGTGTGACCACTTTCGGGTATTCATCTTCTCCTTTGATTTTATTGGATGGTTTTGAAATCTCAGCGAATGATTTGGCTCGCATACAACCAGATAATATCGAACAGTTTTCAATATTGAAAGATGCGACTGCTGCCGCACTTTATGGATCGAAAGGTGCAAATGGTGTTATTATGGTGACAACTAAAAAAGGAAAGGAAGGAAAGCCGCGGGTGTCTTTCCGTCATGAATCACGTTTTTCTACACCTACTAAGATTCCTGAAACTGTAGATGGGGTGACTTATATGAAATTGTATAATGAGGCACAGTTCAATGACAATCCATTGTTACCTCCTTATTATGAAGCACAAAAGATTCAAAATACGATTAACGGAGTCAATCCATACGCTTATCCTAATGTAGACTGGTATGATGAGTTATTTAAGAACTTTACATATAATCAATATTATTATTTGAATGTAAGTGGGGGTAGCAAAGATATTCAATACTATTTGGCGGCTGCTTATACCAATGAAACCGGTATCTTGAAGAATGAAAAAAAGAATAATTTTCAGAATAATATTAATATCGGTACTTATGATGTAACGGCGAAAGTCAATCTGCAATTGACAAAAACGACTTCTTTTGAGGTTAATATGAATTCTCGTTTTCAGAATTATACAGGTCCCTCGGTTGAGGCGAATGATATCTTTAACAGAGTGATGGATGCCAATCCGGTCGAATTTCCTAAATATTATTTGACGGATGAAGAACACCGTTATGATGAGCATGTACTTTTCGGGATGAATCCCCGTAATAGCATGGCCAATCCGTATGCTGATATGGTGAAGGGGTATAAGGATGGATTCTCAAGTAACATCTTGTCGCAATTTTCTCTTAACCAGAAGTTGGACTTTTTAACTAATGGACTTGCTTTTCATGCCAAAGTCTCTATCAAGACGGATAGTTCACACGATAGCAATCGTTCATATAATCCGTATTTCTATAATATCAAAGATTACGACGAACTGTCTAATATCTATTCTTTGTCTCAAATAGCAGAAGGTACTAGGGTACTGGGTGATCCTGCTAATACTCGTACAGCTAACAGTCATTTTTATTTTGAAACAGGCTTGAGTTATGCCAATGTATTTAATAAAGATCATGAATTGGGAGCAGTTTTGGTGTATACACAGGAAGAAAATAAAAATACGGCGGCAGAAGGAAGTATTCAGGTTACATTGCCACAACGTAACCAGGCCATTCGCGCTCGTGCGAATTATGCTTATAAGTCTAAATATATGGCAGAGGCCAGTGTAACTTATAATGGTTCTGAAAAATTTGATGCAGATCATCGTTGGGGTGTTTTTCCTGCCATGGGCGTAGGTTATATGATTTCGAATGAGGATTTCTGGCAACCTTTGTCAGAGGTTATGGAAAAATTCAAGATCCGTTACTCATACGGATTGGTAGGAAATGATAATATTTCGGACCCGAGAGATCGTTTCTATTTCTTATCGGATATAAAGAGAGAAGGCGGATATACATGGGGAAAAGATTTTCTGACATCTTATAGTGGATTGAAAGTGAATCGTTATGCTAATCCGGAAATCACATGGGAAATCGCTCGTAAACAGAATCTGGGTGTGGAAGTTAATCTATGGAGAGTGTTGGATATTCAACTGGATTATTTCATGGAAAAACGTGAGAAAGTGTATGAGAAACGAGCACATATCCCGGCAACGATGGGAATTATAAATGATATTTGGGGAAATGTCGGAGAAGTAAAATCATGGGGATGGGACGGATCAGCCGATCTGAATTATGTGATCAATAAGGATTCTTGGGTTACAGGTCGTTTCAATTTTACTTATGCAAAAAATAAGGTTACAGAGAGAGAAGAACCCGCTTATCGTGATGAATATCTGAGAACTGTAGGATGGCCGGTGAGACAGCAATGGGGATTAATAGCCGAACGTTTGTTTATTGATGAATATGACGTAGCTAATTCTCCGGTTCAGAATTTAGGAACAAAAGCTCAGGCGGGAGATATTAAATACAAGGATATTAATAATGATGGAATAATCAATGACAATGATAAAGTTCCTATCGGTTATCCGTCAGTACCTGAGTTGAGCTATGGTTTCGGTTTATCGGCAGGATATAAAAACTGGGATATTTCTTTCTTCTTCCAGGGACAAGGACATTCTTCTTTCTTTATAGATCCTTATAAAATATCTCCGTTCAGGAATTACCGGAATGTAGTATCTTATATTGCTGACGATCATTGGAGTCAGAATAATCCGGTCAGCCACGCATTTTGGCCTCGTTTGAGTACACAGGATAATTCGAATAACTATAAAAAAGAATCAACCTGGTGGTTGCGTGACGGGCGTTATCTCCGTCTGAAAACCGTAGAGCTTGGCTATTCTTTACCTAAACACGCTTTGCGTAAGGTGGGATTGGGTAATGTACGTTTTTATTTCACAGGCTTGAATTTACTTTGTTTCAGTTCGTTTGATTTATGGGATCCGGAAATGGGAGACAACGGACTGGGATATCCTTTGCAGCGAGTGTATAATGTAGGTGTTCAATTTGATTTTTAAAAAGTAGTAGCAATGAGATTTTCATTAAAACATATTATAGGAGCGATGGCTGTCGTCCTCGGGATGGGCAGTTGCGATTATCTGAATATTGTTCCAGATAATACCATTGAGTTGGAAAGTATGTTCGAGACGCAGCAACAAGCTTATGGAGCATTGGCAGCTTGCTATGAGTATATGCCTAATTACGGGTGGCTTAATAATTCTATGAACCTTGCAGGAGATGAATTTATTGTTCGTCTGGACGGAGGTGAATCAGGAAATCGTGACCGTATGCCCGGCGAGAAATTAATGAAGGGATGGAACAGTGCTCAGGATCCTTTTTTGAGTTATTGGAACGGAAATAAAAATGCGGCCTCTTTGTATGTCGGTATCCGTTATTGTAATCTTTTCTTAGAGAATATTCATCTGGTGAAAGACATTAAAGAGGAAGATCGAAAAGATTGGATTGCGCAGGTAAAGGTACTGAAAGCTTTTTACCATTTCTATCTGACTCGTCTGTATGGTCCTATTTGTATTGTAGACAAGAATCTGACGCCTTCCACTTCACCGAGCGAGGTACGTTTGAAGCGTCAGCCTGTGGATGTTTGTTTCAAATATGCGGTCGATTTGATTGATGAGGTATTATATGATGAGAACGGGAATGAGAAAACAGACCTGAAAGACGATCGTCCCAATGAATTTTTGGGAATGGTGGACCGTACGATCGCTAAAGCGATTAAGGCTGTTATATTAGTGACTCAAGCCAGTCCGTTGTTCAATGGGAATGCTGAGTATTATAGTAATTTTAAAAACGTAGATGGTGAGTTGTTTTTCCCGATGGAAAAAGATAACGAGAAGTGGAAGAAAGCGTTGGATGCCATAAAGATTGCTATCGATGCGGCTCATGCAAGAAACAAAAAACTGTATAGATATAATGCTGAAGGTGGAGCGAATATAGAGTTTTTTGATAAAGACATTTGGGGAAAATCGGAGATTATAGAATATTGTTATAATAATCGTTATTCCATTGTCGATCCTTGGAATGATGAATTAATATGGGGATACTCAAATGTTGGTGGCTTCGATCAAGGAACTTTCCAACATGCTTCTCAATGCCGTCGTATGGACAATCAAGGAATGTCGGAATATAGTTGGCAATGGCTGTGTGCCTCTTACCGGATGGGTGAGTTGTATTATACAAAAAATGGAGTACCCATCAATGAAGATCAGACCTTTGATTATGACAACCGTCTGGATATAGTCACTATTCCGGATGATACTTATCATATGGGTTATATGCAGGCAAATGAGAAAACTGTTAAATTATACTTGAATCGCGAACCACGTTTCTACAGTTGGATTGCCGTTGATAATTGTTATTGGCGTAATCATCAGAATAAATTGGAGATGCATATGAAGTACGATGAATATCCCGGTGGACGTTACGGTACGAAACAGGATGACTTTTATTGGTCGGGTATTGCTATCAAGAAACTGGTGCATCCGGAATCGTTGAATGAATATGCAGTTCGTATGGTTCGCTATCCGAATCCGATTATCCGTCTGGCGGATCTTTACTTGCTGTATGCAGAAGCTTCTAACGAGTATTACGGACCGGGTGAAGACGCTTATCATTATTTGAACGAAGTGCGGAAAAGAGCCGGACTACCAAAAGTAGAAACAGTTTGGAGCGATGCGTCTATTGTGAAGAATGTAAACAAACACCAGACACAAGAAGGACTGCGAGAAATCATACAGACAGAACGGTTGATTGAACTTTCATTTGAAGGACACCGTTATTTTGACCTTTGTCGTTGGAAACGTGCTAATGAGTTTTTTGTATCGTCGGTGAAAGGGTGGAATGCCCGTACCGGTCGTACCTATGAAGACTTCTATCAGGTGACCGAGTTGCAAGCGCGCGTATGGGAAACTCCTAAGAATTATTTGTTCCCGATTCCGCTGGATGATATTAACAAAAATCCTAATCTGGTGCAGAATCCGGGATGGGGAAAGTAAGTATTCACAAAATATAAATAGGAACATGAAAAAGATATATTATGGCTTAATGTTGCTTTTAAGCGGAATGTTTATGATCACTGTAAGTTGTTCGGACGATGACGAAGGGGGGAATGATAAGGCAGCCCCGGGACAAATCTCTAATGTACGTTTTGTTCCCAATTATGGTGGAGGATATTTCTTGTATGATATCCCGGACGACCCGGACTTCTTATATGTACGTGCCGATTATACGGTAGATTCCGGTGAGAAAATATCTAAGACGAGCAGTACATATACCGACACATTGTTTATCGAAGGATTCGGACAGGTGAAAGAATATGAAGTAAAACTTTACTCTGTAGACCGCAACGACAACGTATCTGCACCGGTAATTGAAACGATCACTCCGATGGAAGCCAATACGAATATGGTAGCTTCCACATTGAAGATACGTCCGGGCTTCTCTGCATTGATTGCCGAATGGACCAATGAATTGAAGCAAACGGTAGACGTATATGTACGTCTAAGTGACGGGGAAGTAGTTGCTGAAAAAGTACTCTCATCCAACTCAAAAGACGGTTTCTTTTTGGTAGAAAACTTGCAGAATAAGGATTATACGGTTTCTACCTATGTGAAAGACCAGTACGGAAATGTCTCTGGAGTACAGGATTGCGGAGTCCTGAAACCGTTGGCAGATGCTCCTTTGAGTAAATCAAGTTGGACTTTTCTTGCTAATCAAAAGTTGTATGGAAATCGTTGGAACTATGATATTGATCCGAACCCGGATAACCAGCAACCTTATGATGAGTATTTAGGGGCCTTTACAAAAGATAGTTTGCGAAACGCACCACCGGCTGCTTATGAAGGACGTATCGAGAAGTTCTGGGATGATGTAACTTATAAGATGAACCCGGAAAATTATAACATTTTTAATACTGGGGAATGGGGATATCCATATTCTTATTTCATTGATTTGGGACGAACGGTCAGAGGAAGTCGTGTACGCTACTGGCAACGCTTATCCGATAAATATGGTAATGAGAATGTACAAACATTCCAACTATATATCAGTGATGACAAGGATCCGACGGATGGTATAACAGACTGGGAATTCGTAGGAACATATAAAATCATTAAACCGGCGGATTCTTATGAAGCAGATCAGGAGGCAATAGCCGGACATGAGTTTATCTTATATCCGAAAGAAACCAAATACACTAAACCATTCCGTTATTTGAGATTCAAAGCTATTAAAGGATTCTCGGAAAGAATGGTGTCTGTAGGTTCTGAGATCACGTTATATGGTTTGGAAGGTGAATGATTAATCTAAATAAAAACGGATAATTATGAAACGTAAATATATTTATATAGTAGGAAGTTTGTTGTTATTTACCGGGCTGATCGGCTGTGAAGATATGGATAATAACTATAAACAGTATTTGCAGGAATATAACTATTCCGGTAAGGTTGAGGCTTTGCGGAGTTACATCGGATTTGAACGTATAGCGTTAGCTTGGGATATTCCGAAAGATCAAAAGTCAAAACAAATTTTGGTTGAGTACGGAGCAGATAAACAGCAGAAATTATTTGACCATATGGTGGATTCTGTTGTAATTGACGGGTTGGATGCTGCTACGGGATATGATTTTGCTGTATATACTTTGGATAATGCCGGTAATCGTTCTGTGCCTGCTACTATTACAGCTTTACCTATTTCTCAGACGGTGGTGGATAATTTGGTTCCACCTACCTGTTCTTATGTTGAAGTAGATGGGGTACCAAACGTATATTGGGCCGGACTTTCGGCTGTCAGTATGGCATTCTGTAAGTATAGTTATATTGATTATAAAATAATATCGGAAGATGAAAGTGAAGTTGTTACAAAGGGATGTCTGAAAAATACAGATGTAACGAGTTTGAATCGTGTGAGTGAATTGAAACTGCCTGCTCCGCAGTTGAGCAAAGGGGAGACTTATTATGTTGATTTTACAGCCTATGTATATCCTATTTCAAGCGATATTGTTACCATGGATTCGGTTCCGGTCAATAAAAGGACTAGAATTATAGTAGAATAATGCAGTTTTCAAAGCGGGGTTGACTAAAGAGTCGAATAGGTTATCTCAATCCATCCAGATATACCATAAGGAATTTGAGGCAGCCCATAGTATGAAGCACTTGATTTCAAAGGATGAGACTATTAGGTAAAAATCATATAACACTCTGTTTCATAGTACAAAACACTTTGTTTCAAGACATGGAACACTTTGTTTCAAGGCATGGAACACTTTGTTTTCCCTATAAGAAGCAATAAGTAAATCGGTGATAGGTGATAGAGAAGGTGATAGGTAATAAAAATAACCTATCACCTCTTAAATCCCGATGAATAAAGGAATACAGCGTCTTGGTGATAGGTTGATAGAGGAAATGATGTTTTTATCTGGGTAGAGGTGAAATCTACAATGAGTATCAACTATAAATTAATTGTAATGATGCACTTGTGGAAAAATAATGTACTTTTGTAATACTCATCTCCGGATATTTAATAAACTAAAATTATGAATAGAATTAAAGGGTTATGTTTAACGGCTTTACTGATTATTATAGGAGGTCGTTCTATAGCATCTGATAAAGTGACAATAAGTACTTTGTTGGATGAAATGATTTCATTCGAAAAGGCGGCGGAGTTTCCGGATCCTTATTATACGTGTAAAATGATTAGTAGTTATGACCGCCGTACGGTATCTCCTGATAAAGACTGGTGGTATGCCAATGACGATGGTTTCGGCTGCATGAGACTGGATACGATTCAAGGTCGCGTAGAAAAAGTCATGTTCGATTATGAAGGACCGGGAGTAGTTACACGTATCTGGCTGACTACAAATGTAAAGAATGGTACCCTTCGTTTTTATTTTGATGGCGAAGAAAATCCACGACTGGTAATTCCCGCTTACGACATGACACGTGTTCCTTTCAGGGTAGGTGATGCACTTTCTTTAATTCATACCAATTACACACCTGAAGGTGCAGGAGGAAATACATTTATGTTTCCACTTCCTTATCAAAAAAGCTGTCGGATTACTTTTGAAGAGCCCAATAAAGATAGAAACACTTGGTCACCGCGATATCATGAAATTGAATACCGCACGTATGCCCCAGGAACAGAAGTCGAAACATTTCATCCGGGGCAGGTACATTCCCACAGCATGCAAGAAAAGATACAGGATGTAAATAAGGCACTTTGGAATCCTCAGACTTTTAAAGGTGGCGAACGTCGTGAGTTTGCTATGGATATTGCTCCTAATCAGAAAAGCTCATTGGAACTTCCTGCCGGAAGTCATGCAGTTCGTTCATTGATTATTGATGTGCATTGTCGGAAAGGAGATTATGCGAAGATGATGCGACAGTTGATTCTCAAAATTTCTTTTGATGGAAAAGAAACAGTCTGGGCACCGTTAGGAGATTTCTCAGGAGCAGGATTGGGAGCTCCGAAGGTAGATAGCTGGTATATGGATGCAGACGGTCGTGGACATATCACATCACGCTGGGTAATGCCTTATAAAGAAAATGCCAAAATAGAAGTGGAGAACTTATTTGAATTCCCCGTCTGGATGAATGTCAGAGCACATGTCTCAGACTGGAAATGGAACAAGAATACACTTTATTTTCATACGACTTGGAAGCAGGAACGAGGTATTGAACTGTCAAACCGATATGATGACCATAAGGGTGATCATATGTGGAACTATATCACCATTAATGGTAGAGGAGTTTTTAAAGGTGATTTGCTTTCATTGTTTAACTATGCTCCCGATTGGTACGGTGAAGGAGATGAAAAAATATGGGTGGATAATGATGTCTTCCCTTCCCATCATGGGACGGGTACGGAAGATCATTACAACTGTTCTTGGGCACCGGTAGTTCCTTTCTACACTCCCTATGGAGGTGCACCGCGAGCAGACAATCCTTCTTCACATGGTTTTAATGCTTTTGTACGTACCCGTAATTTGGATGGCATTCCATTTCAGAAATTATATCGGTTTGATATTGAAATGTTGAGCTGGAATCCGGGTAAAGTGGATTATGCAGTGACAAACTATTGGTATGGAGATTTGGATGCCAAGATAAATGAAAGTTCAGGTAAAGAAGAAGTAGTAAGTCCTTTACCTTATCTCATGTAGTTGAAACTAAACTGATAAATATGTATTGCGTAGGAATTGATATAGGTACGAGTTCTGTTTGTGGTGTCGCTTATCATCTATCGACAGAAGACTGCATCACTATTGTAAAGGATAATAATACAAGTATTATATCTGACAATCAATGGGAGAAAACACAGGATGCGGATGCTATCTTTCATATTGTAGAAGAAATACTGTCGGAATTCAGACTGCAATGTACTGATATAAAAGGAATCGGATTCTCCGGACAGATGCATGGTATGCTCTATGTGGATAAATGCGGTGAAGCTGTCAGTCCGTTATATACGTGGCAGGATGGCAGAGGAAATCAGATTTATAAAGAAGAGCAAAGCTATGCAAGTTTTCTGACTCAGGAAACAGGATATCCGATGGCTACGGGGTATGGATTGGTGACTCACTTTTATAATGAGCAAAACAACCTGGTTCCTTCGTCTGCCAATAAGCTGTGCACCATTATGGATTATGTAGCTATGAAGTTATGCCGTCGAAATGAACCGCTTATCGATTATTCCAATGCTGCCGGATTAGGACTTTTCGATAAAAGACGTTTGTTGTTCGATGTATCGGCTTGCGACGCCATACATTTAGACAGAATCCTATTGCCGGAAGTTATACCGTCCGGTTCATTGGTGGGGTATTGTGAAAATATTCCTGTATACGTTGCGATTGGTGATAATCAAGCTGCATTTTTAGGATCAGTGAAAGATATTGAGCATTCCATACATATAACGATAGGTACTAGCAGTCAAATATCTGTTTACACAGATCGGTATGTGGAAATTGAAGGGTTGGATATCCGTCCATTGCCCGGAGGAGGATATATTCTGGTTGGTGCTCCTTTATGTGGTGGTACTTCATTTGCTATGCTAAAGGATTTTTTTGCTGATACGGTGAAGCTCTTTGCAGGAATAGAGAAAAGTGGTGATGAACTGTATGAACGTATGATTTCTATTTCCTATCAAACGAATACTAATGACAGTATCGTAGTGGAAACTTTATTTAGCGGAACACGATTGGAACCGGGCAAAAGAGGGAAAATAGATCATATATCTCTTTCTAATTTTACTCCTGAGAATTTGATACGGGGATTTGTCAAAGGTATCAGTCAGAGCTTATATGATTACTTCCGGCTAATTCCTGATTCAGTCAGACGGAATAAAACAATATTGGTTGGATCGGGAAATGGTATAAAAAAGAATCCGTTAATGCGTCAGGCGCTTGAAGAACGCTTTGGTTATTCCTTGTATTTATCCAATGTACAGGAAGAAGCAGCTTTTGGTGCATGTGTTTGCAATATGGTATCAGACAAGAATTAACAAGAAATAATAAGTAAAAGTATGAGTATAGTGGTAATAAGAAATTTGTATGTGAAAGCATTATGCTTCTTATGGATAGTATTATGTTCTTGCTTAATGGCATTAAGTTCATGTAGTTCGGGAAATGATAAGACTAATTGTATAGCTTTAGAGAATTTGTTGGATGAAATGGTATCTGTAGAGGCTGACGTTTCTTTTCCGGTACCGACTTTTACTACCAAGCATGTCTCTAGCTATGATAGGCGATCTATACTTCCGGGCACTTCTTCGTGGCACGCAAATCGGGATAACACAGGTTTTGTTCGTTATGAGTCTAATAACGGTCGGGTAGAAAAGGTATTGTTTGACGAAGAAGGTCCGGGAGTCATTACCCGTATGATTACAACGGGTGGTGCGGACGGAGCGAATTTGCGTATCTACTTTGATGGAGCGAAAGAAGCTGCTATTTTAATTCCCGCTTATGACATCGCTAAATTTCCATTGGCAATTCCTGAAGGATTACTCTATCGTCACGAACATTATGACACGACACAAGGCAGCAGTTTTTATTATCCGCTTCCTTATGCGAAAAGCTGCAAGATTACGGTAGACAACGTAGATCGTGATTATTTCTTCCATGCTTCGTGCCGTACCTATCCAAAGAATACGGAAGTCAGGAGTTTTACTTTGGAAGAAGCGAATGAGTTGCAGGCGAAAGCGCAACAAGTGAGCAATCAGTTGATGTACCCTCGTACTTATGGAGATAATCCGATCGGTCGGAAGGAGTCTATCGCTACCGGAGCATCTATCCTTATGGAATTACCAAAAGGAGGAAAAGCCATCCGTAGTCTTCTATTCCAAGTTTCAGAATTTGATTCCATTCATTATGCTTCATTGATGAGGGGACTGATCGTGAATATTTCTTTTGATGGCAAAAGAACGGTTCGTGTACCATTAAGCGATCTTGTTGGTGCCGGTATGGGTGCTCCTGCTGTGGACAGTTATTATTTGGAAGCAGATGGCAAAGGTAAAGTGCTTTTACGATTTGCGATGCCTTATCAGGAACAAGCGAGGATTGAAGTCAATAATATTTCCGACTATCCGGTTACTTTGGAAGTAAAAGCATGTCTTTCCGATTGGAAATGGAAGAATAATACACTCTATTTTCATGCTGACTGGCGACAGGAAAATGGCTTGCCTACGAATTGTGGAATAGACTATAATATGGGAACTTTGAAAGGAAGAGGTGTCTTTAAAGGCGATATGTTGTCTCTTTATAATTATTCTTCACGCTGGTATGGCGAGGGTGACGAGCATATTTGGGTAGATAACGACACTTTCCCTTCTCATTTCGGATGTGGTACGGAGGATTATTATAACACGACTTTCGCCCCTATTCATGTCTATTTTAATCCGTTTGGAGGAGCTCCGAGAGAAGATGATGAGGCATCCCGGGGATATAATACTTTTGTCCGTACCCGTAATCTGGATAATGTACCGTTTAATGAACATTTGAAGTTTGAATTTGAACTGATCAGTTGGGATGGGGGTAAGGTAGATTATGCTTCAACTTTATTTTGGTATGGTGATTTGGACACGCACATGACAAATCCTTCGGATGATCAGGCTGCATTATATGATTTTCCGCCTGCTATTTTTACGGATACAGAACATAAATAATGCTATTGTTAGAATAATAGGAAATAATGAAAGCTACTCTAGAAGCTATGTAAACTGTTCCCAATTGGCTAATAAGTGTATAGAATTAACATTTGGATAATTAATTTATTTATATAGAAACACAATTGAAAGTATGAAGAAATATGTATGGATAATTGGTCTTTGTACCCTAATGACGGGAGGAATGACCTCTTGCGAACAACCCGGGGATAATCAGGAAGGAGCACGAATACATTTACTGAATAATAACTGGAATTTAAATGTGCCTACCGTAGCGCAAGCGGAATTAAATGGAGATTCGGTTGAAGGTACGCTACCTATTCCTACGGATATAGAGAAAGGTTTTACGATTAAATGTAAGGTAAACTTGTGTACACCGACTTTTGATCGTCATCTTATAGAAATACCGGGAGTGCTGGATGTTTGCCTTAAGCAATATAATCCTTTCGACCGTAATAAGCAGAATTATCCGGCATATAAAATGCAGGATGGCACTGTTCCGGTTCTGGAAGCCGGCTTGGAATTAAAGTCTCCGGTAGATGGACATATGGAACGAATGACCGTTGGTATTCCGTTGGCTATGCTGGAACAACCGTGGGGAGAACACGAAGTAGTCTTAAACTTTTCCGGTGTTCGTTGGAGTATGTATGTAGATGGGCAATTGTTGGATAATGATTTCCCTTTAGGGTATCCTTTAGCAGAGAAAATGGAACGTTGGAAGATAGACACAGCATTTGTTTCACAAGCTGAGTTGTTTTATCCGGCTATACAACCCGAACGAATGGACGGAGCAGAAACAGGATTACAGCCCCAAGTACAATTCTGGACTCCTACCGGACATAATGCGTGGGTAGGAGATGTTGTCAGTCTGTATCATGACGGAACTTATCATCTTTTCTATTTATATGATCGTCGCGGACATCAAAGTAAGTTCGGACGAGGCGGACATTATTTCGAACATCTTTCAACGAAGGATTTCCGGCATTGGACAGAGCACGAGGCAGCCGTGCCTATTGAAGAACAATGGGAAACCTTTGGTACAGGTACTCCTTTTGTTTTCAATAACCAGCTTTGCATTAGCTATGGTTATCATACCACCCGTATTTATCCTCGTGAACAAACTACACTTCCCGAGCTGTATAAATACTTGGAGGACAATGGACATACAGGTAACTTTGATCGCCATCAGATGTCGGGCGTTGCAGCAGGATCTTCTTATTCGATAAGTGATGATGGTATTCATTTCCGTAAGACAGGTGTCTTGTTTCACCCTTGTGAAAATCCAAGTATCTATGTTGATCCGAAAGGAGATTTGAAGATGCTGGCCAATTATGGTGCTCGTGGCACGTGGGCTTCTGATTCTGTGAGTGGTGGTTGGCGTTGTTTGGACGAGAACTTCCCTTTAGGAGGTGACTGTACTTTCTTCTTCCATTGGGGAGATTATGATTACATCATCGGAGGTTTCACCCGTCTATGGTCTAAGCAAACTGCGCAACCGGATTCTGCTTATCAGGATGTTGTAGCAACAGGTCGGGATTTTTATAATGGTTCGTGTGTACCGACTATTACGGAAATATTCGACAACCGTTTTGTGATGGCAGGATGGATGTGGATGAAAGCCTGGGGTGGACCGCTGGTAATTCATGAATTGGTACAATTGCCTGACGGACGTATTGGTACGAAATGGATGGATGAACTGCTACCTGTTACCTCAACGGAAGTTACAACGATTCCGGAGAATTCGACGAAGATAGAAACTTTGCCTTCTAATTCTTTCTTATTGACTTTTGATGTCACTCCGGTTACTTCTGACGGAAAACTGTCAGTCAGTTTGTTGCCCGCTACTGATAAAGGTATGCAGGATGCCTGTGAATGGAAACTGGATGGTACTGAAAAGCGAGCACAATACTCTTTTGTCGGTGATTGGACCGCTCGTGAAAGTTCTTTACGTGAAGGGGGGGCTCCACAGCAAGGACGTAATTATGCCATTGAGAATTTATTAGATACAGATCAAACATTTACAGTACGTATGGTTGTCAAAGCCTCTGAAAAATTCGACGGTTCTCTTGTGGATACGGAGATTGCCGGCAAGCGTACCATGGTTTCTTATCGTGAAAAACTGACAGCAGAACGTCTGCAATTCCGTACAGAAAATATGGATATTAAGAATATACGTATTACTCCTTTGGTGGCTGATTAAGGAATGCTACTGAATATATAAATCGGATAAGATTAGGTCGGGAAGCCTGAACTTATCCGATTTTTTATTTTTTTATCTGTTCGGATTGAATTTATTCTAATGAGTAAGTGTTATCTTTGTGAGTTATCATTCTATATATTACAAAAAGACGCTATAAATATACAGTAAATATGAAAGAGAGTAAACAGACTTATATTCCTTCTCCGATGGACCTTTCATCAGTAGAGTTACCCGAATCTCTTATTGAGTTATCGGAAATGATTGCGAAAAATGTACATGAGGTATGGTCTAAATCCCGAATGGATGAAGGATGGACTTATGGCCCGGAACGTGATGATATACATAAAAAACATCCTTGCCTGGTTCCTTATGAGGACTTGCCGGAAGGGGAGAAAGAATATGATCGGAATACAGCTTTGAATACAATAAAGCTGGTAAAGCATTTGGGATATAAAATAGAGAAGGGGAAATAATAAGGACCACGAATAACGTGACTTTTCGTTGATTACTGATTATAAAAATCATGTTTATTCGTGGTGATAAACCAATGTTAGGGATTAGTTGTGTACAATCGTACCTATTTCTTCTCCACTGATCACTTTCTTCAGATTCCCTACTGTGTCCATATCGAATACAACAATCGGCAGGTTATTTTCTTTGCACATGCAGGTGGCAGTTAAGTCCATCACTTTCAGACCACGCTTTAAAACTTCGTCATAAGTAATATCGTGGAATTTGGTGGCAGTTGGGTCTTTCTCAGGGTCGGCCGTATAAATGCCGTCCACACGAGTTCCTTTCAGCATAACGTCTGCTTCGATTTCGATGCCTCTCAAAGAAGAACCTGTGTCTGTAGTGAAGAAAGGATTACCCGTTCCACCGGACATAATAACGATTTCACCATTTTCCATGCATTCGATAGCTTTCCATTTACTGTAAAATTCACCTATAGGCTCCATACGTACGGCAGTCAATACACGGGCTTTTACTCCGGCGGCTACTAGGGCGGAGCTTAGAGCAAGGCTATTAATAACAGTAGCCAGCATACCCATCTGATCACCTTTCACACGGTCAAAACCCTTATTGGCTCCACTCAATCCGCGAAAGATATTACCTCCGCCAATTACAATACCGATTTGCACTCCTTGTTCGTGGATACCCTTTATCTGCGAGGCATATTCAGCTAATCTTTTTTCGTCGATGCCGTATTGTTTTTCGCCCATCAGGCTTTCCCCACTTAGTTTTAACAAGATTCTTTTATACTTTGCCATATTGTTTTCTATTAGTTTACCGCAAAGATAAAGATAATTCTTAGAATGAGAATGAGCTGATATCATAAAATGATAGAGGCATGGATTATATGAATTATACAATTGCTGTGAAGAGCAAAATATCTAATTCACTTGATCCATGCCTCAAGCTACCCTGAATTACAAAATTTCTACCGAGCCGAAGGAATCGGCTGTAGGTTTGCTTCGGAAGTAAATGGTGACAGTTACTTCTTTGGCTAGTGGAGACTCTGTGATGTTTTTCTTATCTAATTTTATTTCAAGCATACGATTCTTTGAATCCAGCGTTTCCTGTGGCTTCATTTCAGCCCATGTGTAATGGTTGGAACGGAAAGTAATCCGGTCTACCTCCAATGGATCCATTCCTCTCGACATAATCAGACGTATGGAGTTCATCTGTTCATAATCCTGATATCCGATAGTGAAGCTATAAGACGTTTTAGCATTTCTGAAATCCATTGGAGTCCAGTAGCTGACTGAACCGGGCGGAGCTGCAATGATACGTGGAGTCAGATTACTTGCTTCATAGACTAGTCGTTTCGCTTCTTTCAAAGGATCGGAAAAAGGAACTACGGGAGATACTTTGCGTTTAGTATAGAATTCCGCATCCCATTTGACGAAATCGAATGAGCGTCTACCGTGTAATGCAGTGAAATAGTTCTCCCAACGAGGTATATAGAAATCACGAATTAAACCTGACCAAACACGTGCCGCATAGTCGTTCAGTGATAATCCGGTTCCCCAGATGGTCATTAGTCGGCGGAGCTCACCAATTTGGCGGTCTTTCTCTTCATCAGTACAACCGGCTTTCGAGGCTTGGTCAGTCCAATAATCCAGACGAAATATCGGATGGGAAGCCAACAAACGATCAGCGTTTTTCAACAGACTAAAGAATCGTTGTTCCAATTGACGTGCTTCTTTGTCACGATTTTGCAGACAAGCCCAATGAATAGCCTCTAATACCATGTCAGCTTTGGCGGCAAGATATAATGCTCCGTATTGAATGGCATCTGTGCGGTACAGTTCACTATCTTTCAATTCATCGGTACAAGCAAAGAAATGTTCGATAGCCCGGTAATAATGGTCATTAATGCCCATTGTCGGCATTCGGTGATATCCCGGGCGGACCTGCCAGCGAAAACGGGCATTATTGGTAAACTCACCATAGGACGCTTGTTTCATTTCTTTCCAGAACCGATCCATATCGGCAGGGGCTTTTCCGTAGCGGGCTTGTGAAAACCTGTGTAAGAATTGGGGTACATCGATTTCCCGGTCGCTCCAACCTGCTGCTGCAATTATCTCATAGACCACATCATTGTTTTCTACTCCCTCAGGTGAAGTACCATAACCAACCAGTTGTCCGCGGTTAGGAGAACGGAGTGCTTTCAGATGTCCGTTGGCATAGAAATCAATAGCTCCTGTCAGGGCTGTACGTCCTCCGAAATTTGGAACTGTACTGTAAATCCAGTTACGGTTGAATAATCCCGAAAGGTAATCCCAACTTTTCTCTGTGCGCCATACGTAATGGTTGAAATCTACGGCAAGGTCCAAAATTAACATCTTTCCTTCTGGTGCTCCTGAGAGCAAAGCACGTGCACTTTCCGGGTCCCAGATATCGCGTTGATATCCGAACATCCACCCTTGCATTACCCATACAGCATCCGAGTTGGCTCCGCTTAACGAATGATAAATCGTTTTTCCGTATTTCTGCAATGTGTTGAATCGTTCTTTACTACCTTTCTCTCCGAACGGAACATCCATTTCGTTGAAGCTATCAATCAGGTAATAATCGCATTTACCAAACTCTTTTTCCCATGCACGGATGTAGCGATTACCGATTTCCACAAAAAGATCGTCCATAGGAGAAAGCATCCAGTTTTTCATCCCCGACCATTTCGTTTCGGTCAGGTTTATATTCGGAAAATGCTTCTTCATTGCCGGGGGAACGAATCCTGCAAATCCCTGGCAAACCGGTTTCATTCCCAAGTTACGCATACGTTTTAGTATTTGGTGCTGAAGTGCGATCTGGCTTTTGTGCCAAGCTTCAGTAGGAGCACCGTCTACTCCACTCATATTTCCCATACGCATCCAGGGTAAATGGGCGGGACCGCTGAAGAGTACATTAATCTCTGGATCGGTCAGTCCCATTTCATGCCAGATACGGGTGAATATCGCTTCGTTCGCTATCGGGGCTAGCGGCATGTCGAAGCCATGAAGAGCCATCCAGTCTATCTCTTTTTCCCAGCGTTTCCAATCCCAAAAAGGAGAAGTATAGCCAAATGTACATACGTTCATGTATAAACGGTGTTTAAATGGGGAGCGTACTTCCCGGCGCTTGGAATCAGGAAACTGTTGGGGGAAATCGAAACGGCTACCCGACCAGTTGTAGACACCATACCCGTTTTGTGATACATATTCATAGAAGCCCCGGCAAATAGCTACAGCCGATGAACCTTCCACGTATAAAATTCCTTTGCGGGTATAAGTGGCATAACGGTCAGTATCTCCGTCACGTGAGATAGAAGTCAGTACCACATTCTTTGGAAAGTAGCCGACAGCACGTAGAATAACTCCGCGTGCTTCTTGAACATTATTAGCATGAATCAAGCTACAAGTTGCCAAAACCGCTATGACAGATAGAATAATGACTTTTTTCATGAACCGTTATTTGGTGATTTTTCCTTCGTATTTATTACCATACGGATCTTCTGCTTTTACTTCGATGGTAGACCAACTACTTGTCGGAGTATATTTAAACATGTGGTCATTGTTCGTTTCTATTCGGGTCATGTCTCCGTCGAGAGCTGTATATGCAGTAGGATCAACCACTTTGATGTTTTTGGTCAGCGACTGTTTCAGTGTGCCATTCTCATAAAGCTCGACACTCTTCCAGTTAGTATGCCAGGTGAATATATTGACAAGTACATCGTTGGGATAACTTCCGGATTTGTCTTCTCCCGGTTTGTAAAGTATCATTTGATAATCCTTAGGAGTTGAGTTACCTTTGTAATACCAGTTTTTGATAGTATTGCCTTCAATTTCGTAGATAGCATAGCCACTGGGACTACCGTCGTTGCAAATTTCAGTTTCTTTGTACCAAAGAGAACCGCAGACAGCTCCTAAAGTGTTTTCTTCGATACGCGGAGCTTCTTTATGAGTGGTAGTATAATTGTTATGTGAATGTCCGGATAGAACTCTGACATGGTTGAATCCATCCAATATCTCATATAATTTATCTTTATTAGTCAGCTGATTGTTTCTGTTTCTTCTTTCGATAGGAATATGTACTCCGACAATGATTAATTTGTTTTTATCCACATAAGATAAATCCTTTTGCAACCAGTTGAGTTGATTGGTGGTAAGAGTGGCATCATACTCTTTCCGGTTTTTGTAGAGCACATCATCCATGACTACAAAATGGCAGTCACCGATGTTGTATGAGTAGTAAGTGGGACCAAAAGCTTCTTTAAATTCAGCGTCTGCATCTGCATCTTGGTCCACCATCAATTGATTATGGTCATGATTGCCGATAACCGAGAAGATTGGGATATTGAGTTGATTGACATATTTCTTGTAAGTAGGGTAGATGTTCATATTATCCCATCCCAAATCTCCCAAAGAGATACCATAGACCGGTTGATCGTTGAGTGATTTCACATATTCCACAATTTTAGGCATTTCTTTTTCCAAACGTGTCACATGAGTTTCCGTATCTATCTGTACATCCGCCAGAGCCAACAAACGAAAGTTCTTCTTCACTCCGGTTCTTTTTAAAGTGAAGTCTTTGTATAATACCTTGTTGGTCTGGAGTTTTATCGGTTGATAATGTGCCGGGCAACCGTCGCTTCCCATAGGAATCTCACAATCGGCTGGGACAGATATATATACGAATTCTGCTTTTCGGCTGGCACGTATTTGGTAAACTCCGTCCGCATCGGTAGCTACAACGGAATAACCGTCGGTAACTACCACCCCTTCCATAGGGGTGGTGCCATCTGTAATTCTACCTACTACGTTCATACCCGGTTGGACATCAATTCCTCCGGCTCCATTTATTTTGCCATCGTTATCGTCACTACAAGCAAATGTTGTGGTACATAATATAGCGAGGACAAAAAACTTTATAAAAAATGAATAGGTCTTTTTCATTATATGTAGTGTTATGTAATTAATACTTTGTCAGAAACTTAACTCACTGTTTTTATTCTGTGATTCCGCTGTAACCCGGATTCTGTTTCAACAGGTTGTTGGCAGAAATAGCTTTGTTAGGAAGCGGGTAACGATTCAGGTTCTTATTATTGGAAGCTTTATGATCCCACCAATCTTCAGTAACGAACATATTCCAACGAACTAAATCAGTGCGTCTGCGTCCGGCACCTTCTGCCAGGAATTCTGTCATCCACTCGTCCAACATCCGGTATTTATCCAGATTATTTTCTGTCGCTGGATCCGGATCAATATTGTTTTCAAAATTTCTCTTGCGTACGTCATTGATGAGAGTTGCCGCTCCTTTTGTATCACCTGCGCGAAGTTTGCATTCTGCCAGCATGAAATAGATTTCGGATAAACGAATCATCGGACAGTCCGGATTGTATCGTAATGTCTTATCCGCCATATTAGGCTGAGGTGATTTGACAACTCTGAATCCTGAATTCTCTTCTCCGTCATAAACAGTGGAAGTCAGTTCACTTGCAGGTTTTCCACCGGTTTTTAGTAAAGCAACCTGATCTACAAGGTTGATAACTTGTCCTTTATGGCTCTTGCTTCCCATACATTTTAAATTAGGATTATCAGGATTAATCTGTTCGCCCATTAAGAACATACCTTCATATTTCTTATTGCCCAAATAGTGATACGGTTTTTTACGTAAATCATTATCATGGAATTTGGCAAATGTGCTACCTAGTTTCCAAGACTTGGTTTGGGTAAACAGTTTGCCTGTCGGATCGAGAGAAGGAGTCAGCATATATCCGTTGTATCCGGCAGTTTCTATATCGAAGTACTTGTAAGCTTCGTAATGATAGAAATATTTATAATACCAGTTCCACTCCATTTTAGCATTTTCCGAAGGCATATTCCAAATCATTTCAGGAGATTTGTCGTTGTCGAATCCGTGAGGTCCCCACCATGTTTTGTCCAGTTGGTAGGTTCCATACTCTCCATCGATGATGTCCTGGCAGATGGTGGCACATTTGTCAAAACGAGGGGTGCCGGTGTAGGCTTCCGAATTGAAGTAGAGCTGAGCAAGCATAGCTGCGGCTGCCGCTTGCTTAATATAGCCATCTTCAGAAGCACCCAAAGTCGTTTTCTTTTTCAGGTTTGGAATTGCTGTTTTCAGTAAGTCCTCAATATGATTAAATGTTTCTACATCTGTGCTGCGACTTTTTAGCTCATCATTGTTAGATGTATAAATAGGCATTCCTCCGAAATAGTCCAGTGCCTTCATATAGTAATAGGCAATGATAGCTTCCAACTGCTGTATCTGGTCTGCTTTTTGTTCCGGAGTCATCCCAATCTTTTCATAATCAACTCCTTCGAGGTCAGCTTTAGCTTCCAGCGCACGGGCAATTCCTTCGGTCGTTCCAATGTATGTTTCTTCGATAGCCCGGTCTTCTGCCGTCCATGTATGGTAGTGCAAACGGTGATACATTCCGTCATTAGAAAAGTCACTTCCGCGTTGCGGACAGCACATTGCATCTGCCGTCAGTTCCTGAAGCCACCATCTTTCACTTCCTGCATACCATTTACAGTGAGTAAACGGGCGTGCCATTACTGCGTAAGTATTTTCGGGAGTAGTGATAAATGTATCGGGAGTCACTTCGGAAAAGAATTTCTCGTCCAGTTCACAACTGCTCACAGCAATTGAAAGCATTGCACTGAGCCCTATATAATATGTAAAGTTTTTCTTTTTCATCTTAGTTAGAATTTAGAATGTTATTTGAGCACCGAGCGTGAAACGCATTGTTTGCGGGTACATAGAATCCGTTTCTTTGATGTATTCAAATCCCGGATTCAATCCGTTGATGTTTACTTCCGGATTAGGACCGCTGTACTTAGTGAATACCGCTAAATCACGTGCAGTAAGGTATAAGCGGATATTATCTACATATTTGTTATATTTCTTCATATTGAGTCTATAGCCTAAAGTAACAGCGTCTATTTTTAGGAAAGTACCGTCTTCCAGGAAGTAGTCGGACAAGATTTTTTCATCATGGATATTTTTATTTTTACCATAAGCTGATTTCAGTACATTGTTCTGAGTGTTTGTTTGCAATCCGTAGTACATATGAATCTGGCTATAGATATCGAAATCAATCCAGCTACGTAGAGAAATACCTAAATCCCAATTCTTATATCGGAAATTATGATCCCATGCAATAGTCAGTTTAGGGATAGCATTACCCATAAAACGTTTGTTTTCTGTAACTAGGGTTTCATTTGTTGCAGGAACCACATTGTTATCTTTGTCGTAGATTAGCCATTTACCATTGTCGTCTATACCGGCATGTTTGTAAACAAAGAATTGTCCGATTTCCATATTGTTCTGCATACGAGCGCCATATCCCGGTTGTCCCGGTGAAGGGAATTTTACTTGATCGATGAATTCTTTATCTCCTAAACCGATGTTTTTCAGTTTTGTTTTGTTTTTGGAGAAACGCATGCTAGAGGTATAGTTGAAGTCTTTGGTACGGACGATATCTCCTCCTATTTCAAATTCCCATCCCTTGTTTTGCAGGTTACCGATATTTTTCATGATGGTTTCGTGTACCATGGGTGGTTGTGGTGCATTGACGCTATAGAGCATATCGCTGACATTACGCACATACCAGTCGAACTTACCATAAAGCCGGTTGTCTAAGACTGAGAAGTCGAGACCAACATTGAATTCAGCTTTTTGCTCCCACTTTAAGTCTGGGTTGATATTGCGGATAGAGCCATATGTATAACTCCATGAACCGTTGGTAGGCCACATAGAGGCATCTGCTTTGTACATACGAGTCGTATATCCGTTTCCAAAACCATTGTTACCGGTCACACCATAACCTAGACGAAGTTTTAAGTCATTGATGAATTTAAGATCTTTCAGAAACTCTTCTTCCGAGATACGCCATCCTGCTGATATTGCCCAGAAGTCTCCCCAACGATTGTTTGTACCGAATTTGGAAGAACCTTCACGACGGAAACTAGCTGTAGCCATATAACGGTCAAGATAAGAATAGTTGATACGTCCGAAGAAAGATAAAAGGCGTTCACGAGGGTCTTTTGCAGAATCCATGGCTCCTTTGCCTATAGTTATATAAGTGCCCGAGGACATATCCCATGGTCCGACTCCGTTCACAGGGAAATCGTAATTAGTCATGTTGAATGATTCGCCATCTGCCTGCCAGAAACTATAACCAGCAACGGCATTGATATGATGGTCGTCATTGATCATGGTATTATAGGTAGCGTAAGCCTCTGCTGATAAACGTTCGTCTTTACTGAATTTATGGTGGGCAGAACCACGATATCCTCCGGATAAAGATTCTTTGTGCTTGGCATCTACATACTTATATAATTGCCATTGTGATTTTTGATAGCCAATTGTTCCCTGCACACTCAACTCATCGGTTAAGTTGATTTTCAATGTGGCATTAGACAATAACCAAGTATCTTTTCCGTTATTGGTGCGTAGCATGACATCGGCAACCGGATTAAAGTCAGTACCTGCAATACCATATCCATTCACATTATATTCTGACGGAATTTCCGGGTTATAAAGAGGAATGGTCGGATTCAGCCATAAAGCCATATTGAATAGTCCGGCTGAGTTGCGTTGGTCTCTTTCTGCTTCACGATATTCTGCATTCGTGATAATCTGTGCCTTTCCGTCGAAGAGGTTAAAGGTACCATTGATACGTCCAGAGTAGTCTTTACGATTATCCCCGATAACAATACCTTTCTGGTTTTGCGTACTTAGCGTTGCATATAAGCGTACATCTTTATTTCCTCCGGATATATTTACCACATGGCGGTTTGAAACCGCGTTGTTATTCACCAGTTCAGAGTACCAGTCCGTATCTGATCCGAAATCCTGTCCTAAACCATATTCGATAAATTCATCAGAAGTCAGCACTTCCGGACGCTTACGAACTGATTCCATTGAAACTTCACCCGTATAAGTGACTGTGATTTTTCCTTCTTTAGCTTGTTTGGTAGTAATCAAGATTACACCGCCTGCTGCGCGTGTACCATAAATAGCACCGGCAGAAGCATCTTTCAATACATCGATAGACTCGATATCTTCCTGATTCAGGGCACGGATATCGCCTCCGGGGATACCGTCAATGACTATTAACGGGCCTTTGCTGGCGTTTACTGAAGCTACACCACGCAGCTGGAAACCATTTGAACTGTTAGGACTGGAAGTGCCGGAAATAACTAGTCCGGGAACTTTTCCCTGTAAAGCGGTTGCAATAGTAGCACCACCCACACCAATGTTCAGTTCGTCTCCCTTGATGGAAGCAACAGAACTAGTAACTGCCCGTTTTTCCATGCTACCATAACCGATAACAACTACTTCTTTCAGCAATTCTGAATTTTCTTTCATTACCACATTTAGTTGCTTGCGTCCCTTGACAGCCTCTTCTTTATTAGTATAACCAATATAAGTGAATTTTAAAGTAGCGGTAGGAGCAGCTTTTATCGAGAACTTTCCATCCAAGTCAGTGACTGCAAAAACTTGTTCTCCGTTTACAACAATATTTACACCCACTAATGGTTCGCCTTGCTCATCTGTGACCGTACCGGTAATTGTGCCTGTTTGTGCAAACAGAGTTCCGGGCAGTAATGTAGCCAAAAAGATGATGGCATACAGAATCATCCCTCTATGAAGTTGATTCATGTTTATACTTATATATGTGTCTTTTTTCATCTTCAGTTATTTAATTTTGTTCTGATTAATTGGATGGTTGAATGATTTTTATGTTATCTACGAACCAACGGAATTGGTCAGCGCCTGCGTCCGTCATGCCTTGTTGAGTAGAACGGATCGTGATTCTTGTATTTGCGTTAATGCCATATAGGTTCACTGTTCTTTCGTTCCATTTGTAACCATCGCTTGTGTCGATATTATCTATCTTTTTCACGATTTCATTTCTGCTTAAGCTTCCTTCGCCAGTGATTTCTACAGTTATTTTTGTTTTATCAGGAACTAGACTTCCCGTACAACAGGTTGAGACATCGAAAGTCATAACGGCATCAGTTGCTGTTTGTAATGAAGTGATAGCCGGTAATGTTATTCCAGTTTGTACTTTAGTTTTGCCGAACTTCAGGTAGCCCAGGGCAATGTAGATAGAAGTTTCACTGTTGCTGCAAGTGAGTCCTGCTGCCTCGAACGCCTCTTTCGCTCCGGTATATTTCTTATCAAATAAATTAAAGGTTGTTCCTTGTTTCCCGTTGGTACCTACCGGATCTTGGATGTCCGCACTTCCCGGTTTATTGATGTCATTGGTACACCAATCAAAAGGTTCATAATATAAAATGGTTGCAGGTGTCCGAAGAGTTTGCGTCACAATAACCTCGTCTTCCAATCCGCTGGTCGTTATGACCTTTAAACTACCGGTACGTACTGCTCCCGTTCCATTTTTAGAAATAGATAATGTTATGATAGTATTACCAGCATCACCATTTGTGACTGATGGAGTTATCCAAGAAGTCGCACTGTTATCAATAGTCCAGGATTCGGCTGCATCAATATCAAATTTAACAGCATCTTCTCCTTCTATTTCTCCTTCAATATTTACTTCTATGGTTCTGGGGTTTACTTTCAGTCCTTCAAGATTCTGTGTAAGAGTTACCTCTGTTTTTTTACTGCCACTTACTACTATGAATTTACCAGTACGAACATTACCGGTTTTGTTCTGTTCAACATCCAGATTAACGGCAGTATATCCGGTCTTTCCGGTCATCTTATCCGGCTTAATCCAACTATCACATTCAGTGATTTCCCAATTGCTATTTGTCTCAATATCAATGGAAGCTTGTTCACCGGATTCTAGTTTACCGGACTTGGTGACAGTGATGCTGGTTGGTCTTACTGTTAGCTCTTCTGATTTCAACGTTTGGTAGATATCGATGAATTGATATAAACCGTTTCCTTCAATGATGATAAGACCTTCACGATCTTCTCCTGTCAGATTCTCTTCAGCTGTAATAAAAATGGTTGTACGTCCTCGTTTCCCTTCCATGTGGTTGAGTGTGATCCATTCATTGACAGAAGTAACTTTCCAGGAAACATTCGCTCCTAATTCAAAGCTGGCATTTTCGTTGCTACCTTCCCACAAACCTTGATAATCAAGATTAATCAAGTCTGTAGATGCTTCCAGATATGCATCTGTTTTCTCATCGTCAGAGCAAGCACCGAACGACAGACCTGCTATCAGGAGCATCCAAAAGAAATATATAGTATTTGGTTTTCTATTATTCATATGACTCATTTTTAAGTTCTTTAATTAATTACTCTCTGGAAGCTTTTACCATTTTGATATTGTCCAGGAACCAACGGAATTGATTGTTTCCACTGGTGGTCATCCCCTGCTGGAGCGAACGGATAACGATACGGGTTTTGGATGTGACTCCGTATAACGGAACTGTGAAATGTGCCCATTGTCCGTAAGACTGGATGTTGGATAATGATAATTCCTGACTGATGGTAGATGTAGGAGTACCGACATTACCGGGACCTTCCATTTTTTCTACTACAATAATGGTTGGGTCAGAACCTGTGACTGTCTTGTCTGTCTTATTCACTTTGAGTAACGGGGCAACATCGAATGTTAATGTGATATTTGTAGATTTTCCGGTTTGTATTTTTCCGTTTAGTGACATTGACAACCCACATTGTTCGTTGGTTTTGCCTAACTTGAAGTAATTTCTTGCAATGTATACGCTTTGGATATCGTCACTGTTATAGAAACTGTATCCTCTTTTGCTGAATTCATTGATTAAATCTTTGAAATCTCTCATTGCAATGGTGTTTTCTTCGAAAGGATTGGCTACGGGGTCTGTTGCTACTCCATTTGCATTTGTGTATTTGTCACTGTCGAATAAAGAGAAATCTTCTTCCAGATAAATTGTTCCTATCTCTAAGCCGTCATCTGTGTCAGGATCTAAAGTTTGTGTAACTTTGATTGTTTCTGACAGCCCATGGCTCGTTATAGTCAAGTGCCCTATACGCAAATCTGTTGTCGTGTTTTCTTTGATGTTCAGTGTTATGTCGGTGATGCCTTTTCCGGTTGGTTTGTCCGGAGTAATCCACTCTACGTCACTGCTTGCTTCATACCCAAGGTTAGCCGTGACATTTACACTTGGTTTGGTTCCGGTACTCAGTCGTCCGGTTTGGATGACTGTGATATTAGTCTTATCTACTTTCAGGCGCGGAGAAGCATCTTCTGCGGTGTTTTCCATGCAGGATACCAAAGCTCCGGCGAGCAACAAAGTAAAGAAGGCTAAAGAGAAATAGCTCTTTTTGAATTTTTTCATAACTGCTCTGTTTTTATAAGTTTAACAATAAGGATTTATTTCATACTATATTTGATAATTACCTCTTTTTGAATCGGCTGTTTCTTTATATAGATCCGGCAGATACCACTTTCAGAATCTTTTTGGGTTATGACGGATCCGCAGTTGGTCTTTATTTTTCCATTAATTTCTGTTACTGGTAATTCCAGTGTGTAACTTCTGTGTTGCACTTGTCCGTCATAAGTCCCTTGCGCGGCTCTGATAGTGATAGTAACTTGTTTGCCTTCTTGCTTGTAGTTCAGCTTTGTAAGTGCCTGTTTACCCTGCTCATATTCTTGGCTGATACCATCATCTTCATATAGATAGTAAGTATTATCGCAACCATCCAACCCCGGATAACAACGTAAGATCAGTTCCTCAAGCGGGGTGGTAGCCGGACGTTGGGTATAAGGCTGCATTGGCAATAGATAACCGCCTTTCACGAAAAGAGGAAATTCATCGATGTCCTTTTCAATAAAGGTTTCTGTTCCTCCTGTGTAGGCTTTGCCATTAAAGTAATCATACCAGATGTTATGTTCTGGAAACCATACTTTCTGACCGGCTATTTTCTGTTCCCCTTTTCCGGCATTTGTGATCGGGGCTGCTAACAGAAGATCGCCAAACATAAATTCTTGCGGATTTTGATAAGAGTGTTCATCGGTGTTGTAATCAATATACATGGCTCTGTTTAACGGTACCATTGTTTGATGAGTCTGCCATACACTTGAATAAATGTAAGGCATCAACTGAGAGCGGAAGTGGTAGGACTTCTTCATGGATTGCAAGGCCATCTCTCCCCAAAGCCAGGGACGGCGATCTAGTTTCGGATCTTTTACGGAATGAATTCTTAATGCTGCTGATAATGCACCGAATTGTGTCCAGCGTGCATACATTTCCGGATCTTCACCGCCATAGAAACCACCAATATCATGTGCCCAATAATAACATCCCGCATTTCCGCTAGTTGCTGTCAGCTTTACTTCAAATGCAAGCATTTCCCAATTGGCTACAGCATCGCCGGAAAATTGTATTGGGTATCGTTGGTCGCCAAATCCTGCCCAGCGGCTGTATCCTGCACCGCGTTTGCCATTACGTTTTGATTGATCAAAATAGAGTTTGTTAATCCATGCCAGACTTGGTGTGTGTGTACCGCGAACATAATTATATAAGTAGTTTTGCTGCCAATCCAGCCACCAGAAATCTACTCCCATCTTTTCGCTTTCTCCATGGGCTGCCTTGAAGAATTTACTCATGTAGACGGAGTCTTTTAGATTAAAAAGGATATTTTTACCTGATGATATCTCCTGAGGAGTGGCACCCATGCTTTCCATAAACTCTTTGTACATACTTTCATGGGGACGAATTCCGTCGTGCGGATGGTCATTCAATGAAATGGTGATATTTTCATTATGAAATGTTTTGATGAGTGCTGCCGGGTCCGGGATTAGTTTATTATTCCAGGTGTATCCGGTCCAACCGCGATTGCTGGCATGACCTGTTCCTGTGACAGCCTCTTTTTGGGTATGCCAACCCATGTCGAATACCATATTGTCAAGAGGAAAATCATTTTCTTTGTATTCGTTTAGCAAATCGATGTAGTCTTGGGAAGTATAATTCCAATAACGGCAGTACCATACTCCATGAATATATTTACGTGTCATTGGAGTATTGCCACTTACAGCTCCCAAAGAAGATAAGGCAGCCCGGTAGTCATTGCCGTAAACGAAACAGTATTGATCTTGAACATGGCTATCCGGGCGTTGTGATAGCCATCCGTTAATAATCAAATCTTTGCCTTCATCGTCGATGATATACCAACCGTCACGACTTAACAGCCCTTCGTCTAACGGAATCTCTTTGCTTACACGGTCAAGCGTTGAAATAGCACCACCCAGGTTTTGTTTCTGTATATTGCGATTGGTGAACTTTTTTTCTTTCCCATCTATTGTATAATATACATTAAAATTGTGTAGCCCAAAAGGAAAATCGTCGTGATGATAAACCATTCGTAAGGTAGAAGTGGTAATCTCATAATGATTGTTTCCTAAATCCTTTACTTTAAAATCTTGTAGAAGATGTTCGTCCCGATCATTATAGGCGAACATCGTGGGAGAATCAATGAATTTTGCATTTTCAGCATACTCCAAACGGAATAGGGTAGGAGTGATTAACGTGATACGGTTATTGCCGAATACAAGTGGATTCTTATATTTATTGGAAGTATAAGCAGCTATACAATTTCCCAGAACTATAAGAAATACAAGTGTGTGTTTTAACATAAGTCTGTTAATTTATAGTGTGAATAATGTTTTACGTATTTGGTTCGTTTTTAAATCTGATAAAGATGAAACTGCATTTGCTGAATCACTACGGAGCAAAAATAGACAAAAGTAGATGAGGATGTTGTAAATGTGAATTAAATCAAGATGAAATATAACTACTTGTAATGATAATATATTTATTATTAATATGTTATGTTTTTGGAATATGAGTTGGATATAGAATTATATTATATTGTTATAATGCTTTTTTGTTGTTTGTTTGCCTTTTGTATTTGGTTTGTAATAGAATAGAAACAGGTTTGTTATATGCAGATCGGGTAGAATTTATATAAAGTAAAATTGGTATACTATATTCTTGTCGTTGCGGATTATGGTTTACCGATTTTTAATATTTGTGATTCAAATCCTTCTCTATGGATTGCTTTATTTTTTACTTTGTTTCTATAAGTATAAATGGTGTTTACAGAATAGTGTAGGAAACTGGCTATCTTGGAACTATCATTAATTCCTAAACGGATTAATGCAAAGATTCGTAATTCATTGTTTAATAATTCATCATGTTTTAATATAAAACGTTCGTTCGGTTGAAGCAGTGTGTTAAAGTCTTCTACGAAATCAGGATATAGATGCAAAAATGCAAGATCAAAATTACTGTAGAACTCTTTTTGTTCACTTTCAGCCATATCTGAGGACTTTGTCATTTTTAGTAATTCATCTATTTGTCCAGCTGTGATTTTTCTATTAACGGTTCGTCGGAAATTGTGTAGTTTGCCGATATAGGCTGAACATAAATAAAGGAAATGCTTGATATATTCTTCCTTGACCAAGTTTGCGTTATTTAGTTTTTCTTTTGCCATGGAATATTTCTTCATTTGTTTGTAAGTCATGAATATTGCAATGATGAGAAATAAAGAAAGAATACTTGTTGCTATCATGAAAGTGAAAATCATTTTTTTATGTTGAGTCTCTTGCAACTTATATGCATCGCTGATAACCGGTAGTATTTGTGAAATTCTTGTTGTTCGCAATTTAGCATTACACAAAACCGCATCTTCCAATGAATACATGATATATTTATATGCTCTCTTAATATCTTTTTCTTTATAAAGATGTATTGCAAGTGAATATAGAGCTGCATTTTCTTTCGTTACAGTTCGGATATCGGCGATTGCTGCCAAAGCAAGATATTCTTGATATTTATCTTTTTCATTCTGTTTACGGTACACATCTGCTAACGTAAAAAAGATCGGAGCACGCAAATCTGATAAATTAGGAATTTGTTTTAATAATGAGTGAAGTATGTCCTCTGCCTTCTTATATTCTTTATCTACAATGAGTCCTTTGGCTTTATTATATTGGGATATAGTTGAACTGGGCGGATAAGTGGCCTGCAAAGAATCCCCGTAATTATGGTCTAGTTTAGTATATTGTTGAGTATAAGGAGATGGGTAGGTGTAAAGAGCAAGGGCGTGATTGAGCTGTTGCTGACAATGATACCAGAGAGTTAATAGACTGTCCGAAAGCGTATTCCTGTCTATTTTCTGTTGAACTTCAATTGCTTCCTTATACATTCCCCTTGTTATAAGGGCAAACATTGTATTTATGTTAGATTCGTCTTTCCAAATTTTATTGTTTAGTTGCCGGGCAATTTTATTGCTTCTCATTGCATATACAAGAGACGAATCAGAAATATATGATTTATATTCTTTACAAATATCCTTAAGTAATATGTATTGCTGGTCTAAAGATAAATTTGGAATACCTAATTGTTTTTTCAGGCTATCTATTCGAGATTCTTTTTGCTTAACATAAGAATCTTGTTTCTCTAATATCTTATCCAGACGAGTAAGTGTGGTTGTAGCCTCTTTTTTGCTATATGCTAAAAATGAGTTTCCAAATAATAGTAATAGATATAATAAGACGATTTTCATTAGAAAAGGGAATTAGTATTTGCAAAGATATGTAATTCGAAATGAAAGGCAAACTTTTTATATAAAAAAGAAATAAAACGAAAAAATATATTCGTGCTGATTACAGAAATATTACAAGTTTATTAAGTTGGCTTGAAAAATAGGATATATAAGAGCTGATATTTGCTTTGGGAAGATAAGGAACTACCGAATTAGATTGTTTTTATTGGTTTTGGAGATATTATTTGTTTTCCCAGATAGGTTTGTATCACTCCACGCATCGATAAATATACCAGAAAGGCTAGCCATAATGCATGATTACCAAGCGCGTGGTGGAATATATAATAAACTCCGAAGAAACAGGCAGAGGCTATTAACATGGAAGATAGCATTTGACGGGTAGCAGTGGCACCAATAAAGATTCCATCCCATAAAAAAGCCGAAAAACCTGTAAATGGAATGGCGAGAACCCAATAAAAGTAATTATTTGCTTCGTTGATAACAGAGGTTTCATTGGTTAATATTCTAAGAAAGGCTTTTCCTCCTAGCCAATAAAGGATTGTGAAAGCTAACGAGAGGCCGATTCCCCAAAGAAATAGTTGTCGGACAGTCTGGCGGAGAGCAAGTTGGTTTCTGGCACCGATGTATCGTCCGGCTAATGCTTCTCCGGCATACGCGAAACCATCCATGATGTAAGAAAATAAAGTAAATAATTGCATGAGTAGAGTGTTTACAGCCAATACAATTTCGCCTTGGACTGCCCCCGCAGAGGTGAAATATATGGTTACAACTACTAGGCAAAGTGTACGGAAGAAAATGTCTCTATTAACTTGGAAGAAACGGTTCATTGCTTTCTTTTGCAGAATCTCTTTCCAGATAATGTGCTGCTTATGAGGATTATAGTATCGGAAGTATAATAAGATTGCCATTAAAAAGCCTGCATACTGTGCTATTAAAGTTCCGGTGGCTACACCTGCTACTTTCATATCCAGCAAGTAAACCAAACAAAGACTTACAACAATATTCACAATGTTTTGAGTGATGGCAATGTACATCGGAAAACGGGAATTCTGCATGCCGATGAACCAGCCGGCAAAACCATATAGACCCAACATAGCGGGAGCTCCCCAGATGCAAATGTAAAAGTAGAGGGTGGCTAGCTCTTTAACTTCGTCAGTAGTATGTATAAGCATAAAGGCTATCTTGCAAATGGGGTATTGGAGTAAAAGTAAGCAGAAAGCTAAAAATAATCCGATCCCTACAGATCGGATTAATAATCGTGTTACCTCGTTTGAGTCGTGCTTACCGAAAGCCTGCGAAGTCATTCCACTGGTTCCCATACGCAGGAAACCGAAAATCCAATAAATGATATTGAAAAGCATACCACCCACTGCAATGGCGCCAATGTAGGAAGGTGCTCCCAAATGACCGACAATTGTTACGTCGATAAGCCCCAATAACGGTACGGTAATATTGGAGATGATGGATGGAATAGCTATCTGAAGAATACGCTTATTTACGGTATTTTGCTTTATCTTAATCATTCCCGGGTAATATTTATCTGGTTCTTTTGTTAAAACAACAGCAAAAGTACTCTTTTGTTAGCTATTCCTAAAGCAATCTCTTTATTTAGACAATAATTTCTGTAATAGTTCCGGTTGATTGGTGGTGATATAGTCTACACCTAAATTTATGAAATATTTCATATCATCTTCTTTATCTACAGTCCATACATTTACTTCCAGACCGAGTTTATGAGATTCTTTTACCCATTCAGGATGTTGCTTTATGGCTCCTATTGAATAATCGATACCTGCAAAGCCTAATCTTTTAATCTTTTTCGGTTCCATATCTCCCTCTAAGTAATAAATCTTAGTGTCGGGAAGTAATTTTTTAAAAGCCAGGCAAGCATTAATAGAGAAAGCGATAATGTCCGTTCGGTCCAGTACCTTATATTTCTTTAAAGCTTTCACGATTTTAGCTGCGGCTTCATCTTCTCTTTTGATATCTGTTAATGATTTCATTTCCAGCACAAGACGGGTTTTTGTGTTGGTTGCTGCATGTTTTAAGTATTCATCTAATGTCGGTAACTGTTCTCCATTATCCAGATATACTTTGCGTATTTCTGCAAATGGAGTCGTTTCCATGTTTACGCCCTTAAAGTTTTTGTCGTGATTGACTACCAGTTTACCATCTGTAGTCATCCATACGTCGAATTCAGAACCAAATGCACCGATAGCGTCAGCTTTTGTGATGGAGGCTATAGAATTCTGAGCGGAACCCGGAGCAGTCCAATAGCCTCGGTGGGCTACCACTTTGACTTGTGCACATACCATTGTACACATTGCAAATGTAAATGCTGTAAAAAATACAAATTTTTTCATCATATTATTTGATATTAAAAATAAAACTATTCTATTTCTTTCCGTCCTCTTCGTAGCCATTAGCTTTAGCTTTCCAGGCGAACATAAAGACAATTGCTCCCATGGAGCCGAAAATAATTAAAGCACCGATGGCATAGTTCCAACCCATTGTTTGAGCTAGTAGTCCCAGCCCCCAACCGGAGATTAATGTACTTGCGTAACCAAACAGTCCGGTGAATCCTGCTGCACTTGCGGCAGCCTCTTGTGTTGCGATATTGGCTGCGGCAATTCCTACCAAAGCTTGTGGTCCGTAAATAAAGAAACCTGCACAACCTAGAATCAAAGCTGCCATCCACATGGGCGGATGATTTAATCCCCAAAATAGAGTGATAAATACGGTAGACATAATCATACAGATAACACATACGCGTGGTCCGCGTCCACCAAAGAAACGATCGGTTGCCCATCCCGCTACCAACATTCCGATAATACCGGATATCTCAAAACCTGCTACCATCCAACTGGCGTGTTCAATGGAAATACCTTTCCATTCTCCCAATAAGGTCGGTCCCCAGTCGAGCACAGCGTAACGAACGGTATATACAAAGAAGTTGGCAAAAGCTAATACCCAGATATAAGGATTGCAAAATACTCGTTTGCGAATGATTTGCTTGAACTCTTTCGAGCCTTCATCCTTCTTTTCTTTTTTGGTAATGTTTAGTTCGGGGAGTCCTACTGAACTAGGAGTATCCCGTAGGGCGAACCATAAAAATATTGCACCTAACAAAGCAACTATGGAAGGAAAGAAAAAGCACCAACGCCATCCCAGGTTAACTACATAACCGCAGATGATAACAACCAAACCTGCCCCGATTGAGTGCGATGTGTTCCAGATAGACATCTTGGTGGCCAGTTGTTTAGGGGGAATCCAATGCGTCAGCAATCGTACGCAAGGAGGAAATCCCATGCCTTGGAACCATCCGTTTAGTACCCACATAGTACCTAACATTAATACAGTGGAAGAAAAACCGAAGAGAATATTACAAAATGCGCAGAGAATCAGACCTGTAACCATAAAATAGCGGGAGTTTACTCGGTCTCCTAAGATACCGTTTGCAAAGCGGGATACGCCATAGAGCAATCCATGTAAGGTTAGAAATAAGCCTAGGTCTGTTTTGGTGATACCTAGTTCGAGTTGCATGGCTGGCATGGCGATGCTCAAGTTCTTACGAACAAAGTAGAACATTGCATATCCTATCATTGTAGCTACAATCGTCCGGGTTTGCCAATATTGGAATTTTTTAGCAACGTCTTGAGGCGTAGTTGTAAGTTGTCTCATTTTCCTGTTTTATTTTAAAGGTGTATTTTCATCATAGTAACAGATGCCTTTTTAGTCTGCCAGATTAAACCGTTTTGAAGTATTAGTGTTTCGAATACTTTCGATTAAACGGTTTGATTTGTTTTATATGTCGCAAATATATGGAAAAAGAAATGTTTGCCAATGGAAAAAGATGTTTTTTTTCTTATAAAATGGATTTGTATGTGGATTTTAAATATAAAAAGAAAGTAAATGCTTCGATTCTGTTACTTTTCGATTACAAGAGTAAATTGGGAATTTAATGAATAAAATAGCCTGAGTTTACTGATAAGAGATAAACTCAGGCTAGCGTTTTCAATGTCTATACCTTATATAATATGTGTGAAATCAAATTTCCCAGATTTTTCCTTTGCCGAATAAACCATTCAGCCAGGTATTCATATATCCGGTGCGAAGTGCCAGGTCGAGTACAGTGAAACGACGGTTCATATATTGAGTACATAAAAATGTCTGTCGTAAATGGCTTCTTGAGATACCGACTTCTTCAGGATTGGTGGGTAGACCTATTTGTTTCATCTTTGCTTTCATTTCTTTGTAAGGAATGAGTTGTTGTGACAAACGTTCACGGATCTCCGGCCAGTATTCTTTTAATTGTTGAAGCTGTATACCAAGTTGCTCGCGAGAGATGTATTTTGCTTTTGCTTCCTGAATGCAAACATTTAAACCGATTTCGGAAATGGCTTCTTTAGCTTGGCGTTCATATGCTTCTGCATCCGGCCAGTTGGCACAACATTTCTGTATATCCAAATCTTCAAGCGGGGCGTTTACTACCCATTCATAAAATGCTGTAATGGCAAGAATGCCAATGCTGAGAAGATCCCCATGACTGACTGCTTTTGTCTTTTTGATCCGGCGTTCCAACTCCCAAAAATTGCTAAGCAAATGTTCGGCACCTGAAGCGGGACGGTTTGTTTTTACTAGTTGCATAGCAAATCCGCCTAGCATAAGACCCTCCATTAATTTAGCTATCGTGGTGTGTTCATCCTGGACAGAAGCCTTCTCGGTCAGTAGTAAAGCTTCATGGAAACCACTTTGGGTGATTTTCCATGCTTTTTCATCTATTGGCTCTACTCCCAGCCAGTCCGCAATAATCCAGTCGGCACCGGCAGTCATTTTTGCGAGTAAGTCGGCATAGCCTGAAGTAGTCATCTTTGTCGGTGACTGCAAAATGACGTCTGTGTCTACTAGAACGGCTTGCGGGGCGACACATGGAAATAATTGTTTGATATCGTTTGTACGAATAGAAGCTCCGTAAGCTGTGTATCCGTCCATCGATGCAGCAGTAGCTACACACATATATCTTTTCCCTACCAGATGAGAGGCAAGTTTTGTCAGATCATTAATTGTGCCGGAACCGACTGCGATAGGTATTGCTTCACATTTCTTAAAGCATTCCACTAATTCGGTCACGCAACTATATTCTGCATGTAAGGTTGATGATTCGAAAATGAATGGAGATTCTTGTTCGATGCCCGCTTTACGAAGAGCTTCCTCTACTCGTTTGCCGGCAGCAGCGTATGTATTGGTATCGGCTACAATGATTGCTTTTCTTCGTGGGAATTGTTTGGCGAACAAGTCTGCGACTTCTTCTAGTATTCCATCTCCCAGACGGAGTGCTCTGGTGTCACTGGTAGCTTCCAAGGCTTGTTCTATTCTTAACATGCCTCGTCTATATGGTTTCGGTTTATAGTCCGGATCTTCTTTTATGATGGAATAAATCCGTTGGATGATTTCAGGGTTAAATTCAATTGAGATTTCAATATTCTCCATAATTCCTTTATATAATCAGGTTAAACATTTCATTTGACTAACTAAATTTCGTTTTCTACTTTCATTCATTCGCTTATTAGTTCTTATGAAGGCTACAAATATACATAGAAAGATAATTAGTTTGATAAAATAACCCTTCTTTTTTCGTAAAAGAAAGTTTTTTTGTTTTTTTCTGAGAAATCAGGTTTTCTTTGGGGATGAAAAGTATGCAGATAATGGCAAAAAGAAAATATAAATGTTTCGTAATATCGAAAATAATATCTATTTTTGCATCGAAACGAAATGATAGATATGTGAATCGAAATATATAAGGGCTATTTCATGCCTAAAAACATAAATATTGATGGATAATAGAGTGAATAAAGAGCAATTTGATGTAATTGTCATTGGGGGAGGCGCGACAGGAGCCGGCACAGCTCGCGATTGTGCGATGCGTGGATTGCGTGTGTTGCTGTTGGAACGCTTTGATTACACGAATGGGGCAACCAGTCGTAACCATGGATTGCTGCACAGTGGCGCCCGGTATGCTGTAAACGACCATGAATCGGCCGCTGAATGTATTAAAGAGAATATAATATTGCGCCGTATAGCAAGTCACTGTGTAGAAGGGACTTCCGGTTTATTTATTTCTTTACCGGAAGATGATATAAATTATCAGTCAACATTCATAAACAGTTGCCGGAAAGCGGGAATTGAAGCGGAAGCGATTGATCCGAAGGAAGCACTTCTTCTGGAGCCTTCGGCAAATCCTAGTTTGATTGGGGCGGTAAAAGTCCCGGATGGTTCTGTTGATCCGTTCCGATTGACTATTGCCAATATTCTGGATGCACGTATGCATGGGGCAACTACTCTAACCTATCATGAAGTGATTGAATTCATCAAAGAGCAGGATCGTGTAGTGGGTGTTTGTGTGCTTGATCATAAAACGAAGGAAAAGAAAAACTTCTATGCACCTGTCACAGTAAATGCCGGAGGTATTTGGGGGCATCATATTGCAGAGTTGGCAGGAGTCAGAGTAAATATGTTCCCGGCTAAGGGAGCTCTGTTGATTTTCGGTCATCGTGTGAATAATGTTGTGTTGAACCGTTGCCGTAAACCTGCCGATGCGGATATTTTGGTGCCGGGGGATACTATTTGTGTAATTGGTACTACCTCCAGTCATATTCCATATGATGAAATTGACCATATGCATGTTACACCGGATGAAGTCAGAATCCTTTTGGAAGAAGGAGAGAAGCTGGCACCTTCATTGGCTACTACCCGTATTCTTCGTGCGTATGCCGGAGTTCGTCCTTTGGTGGCTGCCGATGATGATCCTTCCGGTAGAAGTATTAGCAGGGGTATTGTGTTGTTGGATCATGAAAAACGCGATGGACTTGGTGGATTCGTAACCATTACGGGCGGAAAGCTAATGACTTACCGGTTGATGGCGGAATGGGCAACTGATCTGGTTTGTAAGAAACTAAGTGTAGATAAGGTTTGTCGGACGGCTGAAGTTGAGTTACCCGGATCAAGAGGAGTGGTAGACATAAAGGATAAGAAAGAATCTGTCACTATCTCAATGGTGAGAAAGGCGGAAGAAGGACGACATGGTGAACTTGCCAGCAGGATTGCCAATAATAATAAATTTGATGACAGTCTTGTGTGTGAGTGCGAAAGTGTAACGGTCGGTGAAGTAGATTATGCTTTTAATGAGTTGGATGCTGATACGTTGGTTGCACTTCGTCGTCGTACTCGCTTGGGGATGGGGACTTGCCAGGGAGAACTTTGTGCTTGTCGGGCTGCCGGATTATTGGGGAAGGCACATCAGTGTTCCGGTCGGGCAAAAGCGGACTTGGTTGCTTTTTTGAATGAGCGTTGGAAAGGTATGTATCCCATTGCCTGGGGTGAATGTTTGCGTGAAAGTCAGTTTTCGGCGTGGGTGTATGACAATGTATGTGATTTAGGCTCGACTGACAAAATATGATAAAGACTTATGAAATTTGATACAATCATAATAGGAGGAGGGCTTGCTGGATTAGTCTGTGGTATCCGTTTGCAAGAGAAAGGACAGAACTGCGTTATTATATCCACCGGACAAAGTGCATTGCATTTTTCTTCCGGATCTTTGGACTTATTGGGTAAGTTGCCCGATGGTTCCGAAGTCGTTCATCCGTTGGAGGCTATTGGACAATTGGAAGAGTTTCATCCTTATCGAAAGATTGGGGTTGAGAAAGTAAAGCAATATGTAGAAGATACCAATCTGTTCATGGAACGTTGTGGAATTTTGGTACAAGGTAATTCGGATAGAAATCATTATCGGCTGACTCCGATGGGAATGTTGAAGCAAACTTGGCTTACATTTGAAGACTTTACTACGTTTGAGAATCGTGAGAAGTTTCTCTGGTCGCGTGTAGCCATTATTAATTTTGAAGGATTTCTGGATTTTTACACACAGTTTATTGCAGACTCATTTGAGGCGCATGGAGCTATGTGTACAGTTTCTTCTATCAGTTTGCCTCCCGTAGAGAAATTGCGATCTAATCCTACGGAAATGCGTTCGGCTAATATAGCGCGTGTATTTGATTCGTATGAATCAATTAATCAATTGGTTGCGACACTTCAACCGGTGTGTGACGAAGTAGATATGTTGGTGCTTCCTGCCGTTTTTGGTTTGTCATCTCCCATACCGATGCAATATTTGAAACAACGTTTGGCGAAACCACTTTGTCTAGTGGCTACAATGCCCCCTTCCGTGCCGGGAATACGTACCCAACAGCAATTAACTCGCCGCTTTATTGAATTAGGAGGAACCTTTATGATGGGAGATACTGTAGAACGTGGGAACATTGTAGACGGACAGATAAAAGGAATAGTTACGACGAATCACGGTGATATTGAATTGTCGGCAGATAATTATGTACTGGCTTCCGGAAGTTTCTTTAGCCGGGGGATTATTGCCCGTCCTGATTCTGTATATGAACCGGTGTTTAATGTAGACGTTTACTTTGATGAAGATCGTGCAAAATGGTATCAAACCGATGTTTTTGCTTCTCAACCTTATATGAACTTTGGCGTAAAAACCGATGTAGATTTTCATCCGATGATGCAAGGTAAGAAAATTGATAATTTATATGCTATCGGCTCTATTCTGTCGGGATTCAATCCCATGCAAGAAGGGTGTGGAGCGGGTGTTTCCATCCTGTCTGCCATGAACGTAGCCGATAAAATAGTTAAATAAGAGTATTATGAACTCACAGCAATATAATATAAGTAACAACAACTTCGAGCAATGCATCAAATGTATGATCTGTACGGTGTATTGTCCCGTAGTACCTGTCAATCATGATTTTCCCGGTCCCAAACAGGCAGGACCGGACGGAGAGCGTTTCCGGTTGAAAACGCCCGACTTTTTTGATCCGACTCTTAAATATTGCCTGAATTGTAAACGCTGCGAAGTTTCTTGTCCTTCTGGGGTACGGATTGGCGATATTATTCAGGCAGCACGAATTAAGTATAATCGTTCGAAACCGAAACTACGTGATATGATGTTAGCTAACACTGACATAGTAGGAACGATGTCTACTAAGTTGGCTCCAGTAGTGAATGCAACCCTTAAGTTGAGTTCGGTAAAAAAGGTAATGGATGCTGTACTTCGGATAGATCATCGGCGTACATTTCCCCAATATGCTTCGCAAACTTTTGAAAGTTGGTATCATCAGCAAGCGGAAGCAAAACAGGATTCTTATCAGCGTCATGTGAGTTACTTTCATGGTTGCTACGTGAATTATAATTTTCCGCAGCTAGGAAAAGATCTGGTGAAGATAATGAATGCAATCGGTTATGGAGTGCATTTATTGGAACACGAAAAATGTTGTGGAGTGGCGTTGATCTCTAATGGACTTATTTCGCAAGCTAAGAAGCAGGCATTGCACAATATAAAGGCGATTCGTCAGTCGGTGATTGAGAATAATCGTCCTGTGTTGGCGACTTCGTCTACCTGTGTGTTTACTCTGCGTGATGAGTATCCTCATTTGCTGGATATTGATAATGCGGATGTTCGGCAGAGTACGGAACTTGCTACTCGTTTTATATTCCGGTTGGTAGAGTCGGGAGAGGTAAAACTAGCTTTCAAGAAAGATTATCACAACAGGATTGCTTATCATACTCCCTGCCATATGGAGAAATTAGGATGGTCTATTTATTCCACTTCTTTGTTGCGAATGATCCCGGGGGTGGACTGTGTAATGCTTAACTCGCAATGTTGCGGCATTGCAGGAACCTATGGATTTAAAAAAGAGAATTACGAAACTTCACAAGGAATCGGTAATCCCCTTTTTCGCCAGATTCAGGAGTCGCATGTCAGTTATGTTGCTACCGATTGCGAAACTTGCAAATGGCAAATTGAGATGTCTACTCCGACACGTGTCATGAATCCGATCTCCATTTTAGCTGATGCATTGGATGTGGAAGCAACTATTGCACTGAATGGTATTAAAATATAAAAACGGAAAACACATTACGAAAAACGATATACTATGTCACACTTTCTCACTCCCCCTGCTTTTAAGGCTGAAATACCGGCAGGAAAAATTGATAAACAGTATAAAAGGCTTCGTTTACAAGTCTTTATAGGAATCTTTGTGGGCTATGCCGGATATTATCTGGTACGTAAAAACTTTACGATGGCTATGCCGGAATTAGAGCAGATGGGGTATGACCACGCAGCTCTTGGTTTTGCCATTTCTGCCAATGCCATAGCTTATGCTTTGTCTAAGTTTTTAATGGGTAGTGTTTCTGACCGCAGTGATGCCCGGAAGTTTCTTCCATTGGGTTTGTTGCTTGCAGCCGGAGTAACCTTTGTTCTGGGAACTCAATGGGGGACATCATCCATTATTATGATGTTTATTCTTCAGTTCCTGATTGGTTGGTTTCAAGGGATGGGATGGCCTCCTTGCGGGAGGGTGATGACCCATTGGTTTTCGATCAAAGAGCGGGGGACTAAGATGTCTATTTGGAATTGTGCACATAATGTAGGAGGGGCGTTGGTAGGACCAATGGCGGCTTATGGACTGATTTGGTCGGGAAGCTGGCGTTTCGGAACTTTCTGTTTTCCGGCTTTTGTGGCTCTATTTATTGCTATACTTGCTTATCTGTTGATCCGTGATACTCCTCAATCCTGTGGATTGCCTTCCATTGAGAAATATCGAAATGATTACCCGAAAAACTATAGTGCTAAGAGTGAAGAGGTACTGACGACGAAAGAGATCTTTTTCAAATATGTCTTGAATAACCGTACTCTTTGGTTTATAGCGATTGCTAATGCTTTCATTTATATGGTACGTTATGGTTGTCTGGATTGGGCTCCTACTTATTTGCAGAATGTGAAAGGGTATAACTTAAAGGATATTGGCTGGGCTTATTTTGCTTATGAATTTGCAGCCATTCCGGGGACAATTATTTGTGGCTGGTTGAGTGATAAGATTTTTAAAGGACGTCGTGCCATTACGATTATGATTTATATGGTGCTGACTGCCATATTTATTGCTATCTATTGGTTTAATCCTTCGGGACATGCCATGATCGATGTTATCTGCCTGATCATGATTGGTTTCTTAATCTATGGTCCTGTCATGTTGATCGGAGTTCAGGCTTTGGATCTTGCCCCTAAAAATGCAGCGGGAACTTCAGCCGGTCTGACCGGATTCTTCGGCTATTTTTTTGGTACAGCTTTACTGGCTAATATAGGTGTCGGATTTGTAGTTGATCAATTTGGATGGAATTGGTATTTCATCATGATGTTGATAGCTTGTGCGCTGGCATTTCTGTTTGTGACATTTACATATAAGGAAGAGCAATATTTAGTGAAGGGAAATAAATAATAATAAGCGTGTTGTTTGCATATGTCTGGCATAGCATGTATATGATTCTATATATATCTTTGCCGGACTTGCTTTTACTTCTTGTCAAATCTCAAAATATCTTTAGGGACTGCGTATTGGCATAAAAAAGAAAATGAAGAGGATGTTTAGGTTTATGTTCTTTGTTATCTGAAGGATTTTCTATAACTTGCCACTGTTTATCAGTCTGGTCTATACATAATACTCCGTGATTCTTTACATACGATTGGATCGTTATATTTAAAAGGAAGAAAGATAACAACGGCCCGCTGATAAATTCCTTTGTTAAACCATAATAGTTTCTTTATATATGAGAGATAAGAATAGTATGCAATTTATTATTATATTATGCAGTGTTTTGATTTGCACAACGAGTACAATGGCAAGTAATATACTGTTCAAAAATGGGAAATCAAAATATCAGATAGCTATCTCTGCTGAAGCCTCTTCATCCGAACAAACTGCTGCTAAGGAGTTACAAGCATACATTAAGCAGATAGGTGGAGTAGAACTTCCTATTACTAACTCGCTGAATTCTAATGGTCCAAAGATATTTGTAGGTTATAATGATAGAGTCAGCCAACTTGTTGGAAAACAAGATATCACACCTGACTATGAGGGTTTCACTTACTGTAATAAGGGGAAGCATCTGATCATATATGGAGGTAGTAAGCGTGGCACCATGTATGGAGTATTTAGTTTTCTGGAAGATCAGTTTGGAGTGCGATGGTACACACCAAATTGCACAAAAGTGCCCAAACTAAAGAAATGGAATTTTGTTACTTTACATCATAGCGAGGAGCCTGCTATTCAATATCGCTATTCTAATTATTTTGTGACAGAAAATGTGTCACAGTGGAGTGCACACAATAAAGAAAATATGAAATGGGGACCGGTAGATAATTTATATGGAAATATAGAAGCATACTGGAATGCACATACCATGGGACAGCTGGTTACAGCTAAAGAATTTTTCAAAGAACATCCGGAATATTTCGCACTAAGAAATGGTAAACGTATTGATAATGGACAGCTATGTTTATCGAATCCTAATGTGTTGGACATTTGCAAGAAACGGTTATTTGAAAAGATGAAATCGTTGCCGGGATACAGAATATTTAGTCTTTCACAAAACGATAATCAGTCTTTCTGTGAATGTCCTAATTGCAAGGCCATGGAAGAGCGCTATGGTGGTCATTCAGGGCTTATTATATGGTTTGTAAATCAAGTTGCTGACGAAGCCCAATTGTTGTTTCCACAGAAATATATTGGTACTTTTGCTTATCAGTATTCCCGTAAACCACCTGTAGGTATTCGTCCAAAGGACAACGTAGTAGTACGCTTATGTAGTATAGAGTGTTGCTTTGCTCATCCGATTACAGCAGAATGTCCTCAGAATAAAGCATTTGTAGACGATATGAAGGCTTGGAGTAAAATAGCTCCTCATCTGTTTATTTGGGATTATATTGTCGATTATGCCCAATACATAGCTCCATGGCCGAACTTTCAGGTGCTGGGACCAAATATTCAAGCATTTCGTGAACATAATGTCATTGGTGTCTTCGAAGAAGCACAATATCAATCCGGTGGAGCCGAGTTTGACGAGATGAAGGCATGGGTGGCAAATAAACTTTTATGGAATCCACAACAGGATGTTAACGTATTGGTAAAAGATTTCATAGATGGTTACTATGGTAACGCAGCACCAAAAATTATGGAATATTACCTACTTTGTCAGTCGTTGGTTAATCCGCAGACTCACTTTGGTATCTATATTAGAGAGAATGATCCAATATACTCTGATGAGTTTATTCAGAAAGGCTTTTCGATTATTAATGGTGCCAAACAAGATGCAGAAAACGATACAATAAAAGAACGTGTAGAGCGAGTGAGTATGCAACTGTTATACTTACAAAGTGTGCGTAATAGAAAGAAATCTATAGAAGATGGAACTTGGGCTGAATTTGTAAGATTGGCCCGACGCTATAATGCCAAACCTAGTGAAGGGCAAACTTTGGATAGTTTTATCTCAAGCTTTGAAGCTAATAATTAATAAGGGTTTACGTATCATGAATTGTAAAATACTTATTAGTTTATATCTCTATTGTCCTGTATTGCTATTACTAAGGCAAAGTGAGGTTGTTCAATAATGATAAGCAGAAGTATCTGTCATTCAGAATAAAGGGAAGAATCTCTTTTTTTTTAACACGAAGGGAAGATTCATAACTTCAACAATGAATGAATTTACTATTGAGGAGGATTTGAACAAACACTTAAATAAAATGCTTATTCCTCGAACAATATTTGTTTTTTATTGTATCTTTGTGATGTTGCAAACTAAATGACAATATAACAGATTATGAGAACCTTAACTATCCTTTTTTTCTCTTTATTGACAATGCCGTTGATGCTGAATGCTCAAACGGTAGAAGATATGTTGTCTAAGGTATCAGCTGCTATCGAAGCAGATCAGCAGGGACAGGCTGTTAGTTATTTTCGTCAAGCTATCAAATTGGAAATTAACCGATCTGAAATGTATTACTGGACAACTGTGGATAAGAATAGTCTCATTTGTCCCAAGTTGGCGAATGAGATGGCGACAGCTTTTAAAAAGAACCGTAATTATGATAAAGCATATTTGTTTTATAAGGAATTGTTACAGAAAAGTCCCGGTAATGTTGATTATCTCGAGGCCTGTGCTGAGATGCAGGTTTGCCGGGGACAAGAGAAAGATGCCTTGCGTATCTATGAGCAATTACTGAAGGTTGATTCCGATAATCTGGCTGCAAATATCTTTCTGGGTAATTATTACTTTTTGATGGGAGAACAGGAAAAGAAGAAAATGGAAAATGAATATAATAAGATTTCTTCTCCTACAAAGATGCAGTATGCGCGTTATCGGGATGGATTGTTCCGGCTGTTTTCCACTGAATATGAGAAGGCAAGGGCTTCTTTGAAAAAAGTAGTTCAGAAATTTCCTTCTACAGAAGCTAAAAAGACGTTGGATAAGATACTATCTATAGAGAAAGAGGTGAATCGTTGATACGGTTCACCTCTTTCTTTTTCTGTTATTTATTTCACAATACGTATTGGCAAATCAAGTGGTCCATCGCTTGCAGCACGTGCACTTGTAGATTGTCCTATCTTGGGCCCTGGTATTAATGGGCTATACATCAATACGTGACGGACACGCGCGAATTGGTCAGAAGTAAATTGATTCAAATAACTATAAGAATAATCCATTATATTGCGCGAGGTGAATTCCTCTCCCGTATTGCAATTAACCCGTAGAGCGAGTATCGAGAAAGAGGAACCGTAATTCTCTCTTGCGAAATTATCATATTCAAACTTGTTATAAGGGGGAGTATCTTCACAATAATCACTATCGATACAAGCATTTACTGTTTCACCGTTTCTTTCATTGAATACATGATGTAATCCTAAATAATGTCCAAGTTCGTGTGCTACAGTGGCATTAATATTTCCATCCATGGTATGATCGTTGATATAAATACTGTTGATGGATACACAATACGGAAATTTCAAATTACTTTTCCTGAGAAATGATTTGTCTGTCTCGACAAGTCCTTTCAAAAAATTCTTTCCTTTGGTGGAAAAGGGTAGGTTGGATATACCTAAAATAATAGTATTGGGTTTAGTCCGTTTGAAATTGTAAACCATTACATTAATATAAAGGTTAGGTTCCCATAGATAATTTACATATCCTTTAGTTTCGTCTTCCATGAATTTCTCACAGTCTATTGAATAACTCTCCGGCCATTTAATATATTCCACGCCCGGAGTAGTCATCTTATTCCCTTCGGGATCAATCGTTGCAAGTGTAAAAGTCAGATTCATATCTATACTTTTATTGGCATCTTTATAAAGTTTATTGACCTCTGTGAGTATCTCGGAAAGAATGTTTGGATTGACATATTGCAAGGCATCTGCCTTGTCTTCATAAAAGACATGAAAGATAACTGGAAGCTTGTAGTGATACTCTTTAGCTGTACTGTTTAAAGCTTTCTGATTTATTTGAATCTTTTTGCTGGCTTTACTACTCATAATTGTTACCGTAGCATCTCTGGAGCTACCATCCAGATTGGCGACAACAGATAGAACTAATTCTCCGTCGCTATCTCCTTTTTCTTTAAAAGGGATACACCATTGCTGATCGCTACTTACTTTCCAAGCAGAATTACTTTCAATATTTATTCTTAATGTCTCACCGTTTCCATCTACATTTTTAAAAGTAGATTCGGAAAGTTTCAATGAACTGGAATCTGTATCAGAATCAGTACAATTAATAAATAAAAGTAATAGTGGTAATAAGAAAATTAATCTTGTTTTCATAAATCAGAGCTTTCTTAGTATAATATTTTCCTCAAAGATAATGTTTTGTTTTATAACTAGTTATCTTTCTAAGATATATTCTACTTCTTTAAACATATAATCTCGCTTTTTCAGTCCTTCATCTTCTAATATTAATCTTCCTTCCGGTTCTACCTGAACAATACGTGCAAGAAATATTCCATTAGCATCTCTATACAGATGTAAACCGTCTTTTCTGAAAAGAGACTCTTTATAACGGTTGGCAATCAATTCAACCTGATTTTGTCGAAGTAAAGTGTAATAATCCTGAATACGGATCATAATGTTTTTTAGTATTGTAAATATATCGTATTCTTTCTGAGTAATCTGTAGTAATGATACAGGATTTGGAGCCTGACTGAAAAATGCTTTCTGATTAATATTGATACCAATTCCTGCAATGCTTTGATTAATCAGTTTTCCCATCAAATCATTTTCAATCAGCATACCGCATATTTTTTTCTCTTTCCAATAAATATCATTCGGCCATTTGATAGAGATATCCGTAGTATAAATATCCAATTCGTCCTTAATTCCTAAAGATATAATCTGGGAAATAAGAAACTGCCGACGTGCTTCCAGAAACTTTGGAAAGAGGACAAAACTGAATAGAAGATTCTTACCGATCTGTGATTCCCAGGAATTGCCACGCTGACCTCTTCCGGCTGTTTGAAAGTCGGTAATGACTGTAGTTAGTTCTTCTACTGCCTGTTGGCTGCAAAGTGCTTGCAGATAGCTGTTTGTAGAACTTGTTTCGTTCAAATGAACTACGTGGAAAGGAAATTTATCAGAGGAGAGCATCATATTCGGCACGTAACTTTTTAGTAAACTTCTTGATAACTTCTTCGTAGGAATGATCAACCAATTCTTTCATTAATTTATCATCCACATCACTGTTAAAACGGACACTATTCCAGTATTTCTTATTGAAATGATAGGCTCCTTCTATCCCGGAATAACGCTCACGTAGTTCGATAGCCCGATCTGGATCGCATTTTAATGAAATTGTTTTTGCTTCTTCTAAATCGATAAGAGCAAACATTTTATTCATCACTTTCATGACGAGTGATACATCATCAAAAGGAAAAGACTCAGTTACTCCTTTTTTGCTCAAGCAATATTCTCTGATTATTTCTACATTCATACATATACTTTATTAAAACAGAGGAGGATAAAATGCCTCCTTTATATGTTCTATCTTAAAATCGGTCTTGTTGCCCACTACCGTAATGATATCGAAACGTACGGAGGCATCGATCTGAAATAATTTTATATAAGTATCGGCAGCGCGTACAGTTCGTCTTATTTTGGGTAGATCAACAGCGTCTTCCGGCATGGTAAATTGTGTGTTGTTACGAGTCTTGACTTCCACGATTACTAACTCGTTATCTTTTGCCGCAACAATATCCAGTTCGAAATGTCCTTTTCTCCAGTTTCGATGCCGAATGACGTAACCGTTATCCTCGAGATAAGCAACTGCGGCATTTTCACCAGCCTTCCCTAATTCATTATGTTCAGCCATCTTTTTTCGCAAATTTACTGTTTTTATTCTTTGTTTTTACAGAAGTAAAAGTAATTTTGCAGATGATATGAGAAAAAGAAGTAAAAAGTGCTTGAAGATGCACGTCGAGAGTGTTAAACGGGAACGACGTATGAGCATTTTGTTAAGCGAAGATGAACAGCAGATTGTTGATCGTTATCTGGAGAAATATAAGATAACGAACAAATCGCGTTGGCTTCGTGAAACGATTCTCATGTTTATTCATAAAAATATGGAAGAAGATTACCCTACACTTTTCGGAGAACACGATATGAGACGTTGATATTATGCTGGACGATACCTATTTTATGAAACAAGCTCTGATTGAGGCACGCAAAGCAGGCGAACGGGGAGAAGTTCCTGTTGGTGCTGTAGTGGTTTGTAAAGAGCGGATTATTGCACGTGCACATAATCTTACAGAAACTTTGAATGATGTAACTGCTCATGCTGAGATGCAGGCGATTACTGCTGCTGCCAACGTGCTGGGAGGTAAGTATTTGAACGAATGTACGCTATATGTTACAGTAGAACCTTGTGTAATGTGCGCAGGTGCTATTGCATGGGCGCAGATGGGGAAACTGGTTTTTGGTGCCGAGGATGAAAAGCGTGGTTATCAAAAATATGCAACTCAGGCATTGCATCCCAAAACAACTGTAATAAAGGGCGTGTTAGCAGATGAATGTGCAAGGTTGATGAAAGACTTCTTTTTGTCTAAACGAAAGTGAAAGACACTTATTTAAATACATGATCAAATCAGTAAGGAAAGATCATAATTAATTATTTATCTTCCTTTATCTCTTCAAAATCTACGTATTCACCTTCATCTTTAGAAAAGATTTTCTTATGCCTGTGAGGCTTATTATTGTCAGTGACAACTTCTTCCGCATTACCGGATGAATTATTGGTTGCAGAATTATAACCGGAACGTTGTTGCTGGCTGCTATTATTATATCCGGTTTGTCTTGGTCGAGAGGAAGAACTTCGTCCAAATCCGAAAATAGCTCTTAAAATGGCTCCAACAATTGAAAGACCAAATAAGATAATAACACCTAGAAATATAAGGAAGAATAAAATTATATACATTGGGCTATGATTTTTATATTGTACATTGATGAAATCTATAGTACAACAAACGTGCCAAGAGATTGTTTATTTACTTTTTCTTGTAAAAAGTGAAAGTAGAATATACCAGACGATGATTGCAGCAAACCCACTTATACCTAGGAAAATGAGGAATGGAATACATACAATCAGGAAAATGAAACTTATTTTATTGCTGCTCCATGATAAATTCTTAAACTTCAAAGAAAACATCGGAATTTCTGACACAAGTAACCATGAAAACAGACAAACCAGAATCAACAGATAGACAGGATGGCAGTTAGTTGAAACTAACCAATCGTGTGCTCCTACTACTAGAGAAGCCCAGAACAAAGCATTTGCCGGGACCGGCAGACCTACAAAAGAACTGGTCTGACGTGTGTCGTTATTGAATTTAGCTAAACGCAATGCTGAAAAAACAGAAACCAGGAAAGCGGTATACGGCAGATAAGCTGCTATAAAACTGATATTTGCCGGATAGTACATCTCTTTAAATAAAGAGAATACGATCATTGAAGGAGCCACACCGAAACTAATGTCGTCAGCCAAAGAATCCAAGTCTTTTCCAATTACAGAATGAGCATTTAAAGCACGTGCCAGCAAACCGTCAAAAAAATCGAAAACAGCACTTAAAATGATGAAAAGCAGTGCCATCTCATATTGGGCTTCGAAAGCCATGATACAAGCGATACAGCCGGAGAAAAGGTTTAGGCAGGTTACTGTATTTGGTATGTTGTTCTTAATAACATTTGTCATTGTGACCGAATTATTTAAGTTTGGCAATAACCGTTTGGTTACCCGTAGTTAATTGTCCCATGCTGACACAGACTTCTGTGCCGATAGGGAGATATACATCTACACGTGAACCGAATTTGATAAATCCCATGTGTTCGTCAATGTAGCATTCTTCACCCACTTCTGCATAGGTAACGATACGACGTGCTACGGCTCCGGCAATCTGGCGGGTAAGTATTTCCACTCCTTCAGGGGTTTCGATGACTACTGTAGAACGCTCATTCTCTGTGCTGGCTTTCGGCAGCCAAGCTTTCATAAAGTTACCGTTGTGATGTGCCACCTTCTTAATGGTACCATCTACCGGATACCAGTTGGCATGTACATTTACGATACTCATGAAAATGGAGATCATCAATCGGCGATCGTGAAAATACTCATTCTCCTCTACCTCTTCGATAACAACAATTTTACCATCAGCAGGAGCAACAACTATTTTTTCTGTATCTTTTCCGAATAAACGGATAGGACAACGGAAGAAATTGACCATTAGCAGATAAACTGCAATACTGGCTACTGCCATTACGTAAAAAGGTATCTTACAATCAATTCCCCAATAAAGAGCCGCATTGATTAGTAGCAATAGCAAGAAGCTAGCCCATAATATATGTGTTCCTTCGTGGTGAATACGTATCTTTTTTAATTTCTTTAGTCGGCCCATGAATACTGTTTAATGATATTGTGTGCAAAAATATACTTAATTTAAAAAATCAGCAAGTAAATGAGCATAGAAATGCAAGTGTTGATAACTTTTTGAGGATTATTTTTGTTTATAACAAGGGAGGTAGTAATTTTATGCCTTCAATTTAACTACTTATCATTATGCAGGATTTCGTTCATTTACACGTCCATACGCAATATTCTCTTTTGGATGGTCAAGCTAGCGTAGCTCGCCTGGTTGATAAAGCCATGCAAAATGGAATGAAAGGTATTGCCGTGACCGATCATGGGAATATGTTCGGTATCAAGGAATTTACGAACTACGTCAATAAGAAAAACAGTGGTCCGAAAGGAGAAATCAAGGATCTGAAAAAGAAAATTGCAGGAATTGAAGCAGGTACGGTAGAGTGTGAGGACAAAGAAGCGGAGATTGCTGCTTGCAAAGCTAAAATAGTAGAGGCGGAGAATAAGATTTTCAAGCCGATAATCGGTTGTGAGATGTATGTGGCACGCCGCACAATGGAACTGAAAGAAGGTAAACCCGATCAAAGTGGCTATCACTTGATTGTGTTAGCCAAGAATGAGAAAGGTTATCATAACCTTATTAAATTAGTATCGCACGCGTGGACACGTGGATACTATATGCGTCCACGTACCGACCGTAGTGAGTTGGAAAAGTATCACGAAGGGTTGATTGTATGCTCGGCTTGTTTGGGTGGAGAGATACCCAAACGGATTACTAATGATCAGTTTGCTGAAGCAGAAGAAGCCATCCAATGGTATAAGAATCTGTTCGGCGATGATTTTTATCTGGAGATGCAGCGGCATCAGGCAACGGTTCCTCGTGCTAATCACGAATGTTACCCGTTACAGGTAAAAGTAAACAAGTACTTGCAGGAATATGCACAGAAGTTCAACATAAAGTTGATCTGTACCAACGATGTCCATTTTGTTGATGAAGAAAATGCCGAAGCACATGACCGATTGATCTGTTTGAGTACAGGTAAGGATTTGGATGATCCGTCCCGTATGCTATATACCAAACAGGAGTGGATGAAAACCCGTGAGGAAATGAATGAACTCTTTGCGGATGTACCCGAAGCTTTGAGCAATACGTTAGAGATTTTGGACAAGGTGGAGATCTATTCTATTGACCATGCTCCTATTATGCCTACTTTTGCCATTCCTGAAGAATTCGGAACAGAAGAAGAATATCGGAAGAAATTTACGGAAAAAGATCTTTTTGATGAATTCACTCAGGATGAACATGGTAATGTAGTCTTGAGCGAGGAAGATGCAATAGCAAAAATCAAGCGTCTAGGGGGATATGATAAATTGTACCGTATCAAACTGGAAGGCGATTATCTGGCCAAGTTGGCTTTTGACGGAGCCAAAAAAATATATGGTGAACCTCTATCGGATGAGGTTAAGGAACGTATGAATTTTGAGTTGTACATCATGAAGACGATGGGTTTCCCGGGATACTTCTTGATTGTGCAAGACTTTATCAATGCTGCCCGTAAGGAATTGGGGGTATCGGTAGGACCGGGACGTGGTTCGGCTGCCGGCTCGGCTGTTGCATACTGTCTGGGGATTACAAAGATCGACCCTATCCAGTATGATTTGCTGTTTGAGCGTTTTTTGAATCCGGACCGTATCTCATTGCCTGATATTGATGTCGATTTCGATGATGATGGTCGTGGTGAGGTACTTCGTTGGGTGACTAATAAGTATGGTCAGGAGAAAGTAGCCCACATCATTACTTATGGTACGATGGCAACCAAGCTGGCAATCAAAGATGTTGCGCGTGTGCAGAAGTTACCTCTTTCCGAATCTGATCGTTTGGCAAAGCTGGTCCCGGATAAAATCCCCGATAAGAAACTGAATTTACGGAATGCTATTGAATATGTTCCGGAATTACAAGCTGCTGAGGCATCTTCCGATCCTCTGGTAAGGGATACGATTAAGTATGCTAAAATGCTTGAAGGAAACGTTCGCGGTACAGGCGTACATGCTTGTGGTACAATTATTTGTCGTGATGATATCACCGATTGGGTACCTGTAAGTACGGCGGACGATAAGGAAACGGGAGAGAAAATGCTCGTTACTCAATATGAAGGTTCAGTCATTGAGGATACGGGATTGATAAAGATGGACTTTCTCGGATTGAAGACTCTTTCTATTATAAAGGAGGCAGTCGAAAACATCCGTTTGAGTCGTAACCTGGAGATTGATGTAGACCAGATAGATATTACAGATCCTGCTACTTATAAGCTATATAGTGATGGACGTACCATTGGTACTTTCCAGTTTGAATCTGCCGGTATGCAAAAATACCTGCGTGAGTTGCAGCCCTCTACTTTTGAGGACTTGATTGCCATGAATGCTCTCTATCGTCCCGGACCGATGGATTATATTCCTGACTTTATCGATCGTAAACATGGTCGTAAGCCGATCGAATATGATATTCCGGTGATGGAGAAGTACTTGAAAGATACGTATGGTATTACTGTATATCAAGAACAGGTGATGCTTTTGTCACGTTTGTTGGCTGACTTCACCCGTGGCGAATCGGATGCGCTTCGTAAGGCGATGGGTAAGAAGCTGCGTGATAAACTGGATCACATGAAACCAAAGTTTATCGAAGGCGGTCGAAAGAACGGTCACGACCCGAAGGTGCTTGAGAAGATCTGGACCGACTGGGAGAAATTTGCTTCTTACGCTTTCAATAAATCACATGCTACTTGTTATTCGTGGGTTGCTTATCAAACTGCTTATCTGAAAGCAAACTTCCCACCGGAATATATGGCGGCTGTGATGAGCCGAAGTTTGTCGAATATTACCGATATCACCAAGTTGATGGACGAATGTAAGGCAATGGGGATTCAGACACTGGGACCGGATGTGAATGAGAGTAACCTTAAGTTTACGGTAAACCATGATGGTAATATCCGTTTCGGATTGGGAGCAGTGAAAGGCGTAGGTGAAGCTGCCGTACAAAGTATAATGGAGGAACGCGAGAAGAACGGGCCTTTTACAGGTATCTTTGATTTTGTGCAACGTGTCAATCTGAATGCTTGTAACAAGAAAAATATGGAATGCCTGGCACTTGCCGGAGGTTTTGACAGTTTTCCGGAGTTAAAACGTGAACAGTATTTTGCTGTTAATTCAAAGGGTGAAGTGTTCCTGGAAACATTAATGCGCTATGGTAACCGTTATCAGGCGGATAAATCAGCAGCTGTCAATTCTCTTTTTGGCGGTGAAAATGTGATTGATGTGGCTACTCCTGAAATCCCTCAAGATGTGGAGCGTTGGAGTGATCTGGATCGTTTGAATCGTGAGCGTGATTTGGTTGGTATTTACCTTTCGGCTCATCCCTTGGATGAATTTTCTATTGTTTTGGAACATGTTTGTAATACACGCATGGCCGAGTTGGATAATAAAGCGGATTTAGCAAGGCGTGAGATAACAATGGGAGGTATTGTAACCAGTGTGCGAAGAGGTGTTAGTAAAAACGGCAATCCGTATGGAATTGCTAAGATTGAAGATTATTCCGGTTCTGCCGAACTGCCATTCTGGGGAAATGATTGGGTGACTTATCAGGGATATCTGAATGAAGGAACGTTCCTGTATATCAAAGCTCGTTGCCAGCCTAAGCAATGGCGACAGGATGAATTAGAGATAAAAATAACCTCAATGGAACTGTTGCCGGACGTAAAAGAAGAGTTGATACAGAAAATCACTATATTGATTCCTTTATCAATACTCAACTCGGGATTAGTAACAGAATTGGCTACATTAACAAAGGAGCATCCCGGTAAAACGGAACTTTATTTTAAAGTAACGGATGATTCTGATGCCAATCGTATGTCGGTTGATTTAATCTCTCGTCCTATAAAACTTTCGGTCGGTAGAGATTTAATAACTTATTTAAAAGAGCGTCCTGAACTAGCTTTCCGTATAAATTGACTATATTTGTAGCGGAAATCAATTAGGAATCATTTATAATTAACACTTAATATTTAAATAAAATGGCTTTAGAAATTACAGATAGCAACTATAAAGAGCTTATTGCAGAAGGTAAGCCGGTTGTGGTAGATTTTTGGGCTCCTTGGTGTGGCCCTTGTAAAATGGTAGCTCCTATCATAGAGGAATTGGCAATCGAATTTGAAGGACAGGTACTCATCGGTAAATGTGATGTAGATGAAAATAGTGATGTGGCTGCTGAATACGGTATCCGTAACATCCCGACTGTTCTGTTTTTTAAGAATGGAGAAGTTGTTGATAAGCAGGTAGGTGCTGTCGGCAAACCGGTATTTGTGGAGAAAGTGAAGAAACTTTTGTAAAGGAAGTTTTCATTATACTTATAAATGTATCACTTAACACTTAAAAAATCATGGGAGTGGAAGACGAATTTTTATTTGAGGATGTTGATGACGAAAAGACCGTCGAATACATTAGGAATTATCTGCCGCAAGAACTGAAAGAGAAGTTCTCGGACGATGAGCTTTACTATTTTCTCGATTTAATTGACGAATACTATTCAGAAAGTGGTATCCTTGATGCTCAACCTGATGCAGACGGCTACGTTGAGATAGACTTGGATGCTATTGTTGAGTATATCGTGAAAGAAGCCAAAAAGGACGAAATGGGTGAGTTTGATCCTGAAGAAATTCTTTTTGTGGTTCAGGGAGAAATGGAGTATACTGACTCTCTGGATAAGGAAGACTGAGAAGAAGGCCGGTTCGTTGCAGATAAAGATTAATGAAAAGGCGTGTCAGCAGCCTGACACGCCTTTTTGTACTTTAATATACTTGTAAGGCTGAACATTATTCGTAGAAGTAAAAGTCCCACCAAACGGATAGCAATTGTTCGTCTCCTCCACATTCCCATCCTTGTCCGCCACAACCCTTACATTCCCCTGATGATTCTTCAAATAGAAATGGAACTTCCTATCCGGGAAACTCACATACCCGCCTCATTGAGCAACATCCTCAACACCCCATTCTCATAGATCGCATTCCCACAGTAATCCGTTGTTAAGGTAGTAGCACCCGTCTTATGCACAGTACGAAGCTTAGTTCGTCAGCAACATATTCATATTCAACACTGTTACCACCCAAAGATTACCTGATCAGGCAAATTTAAAAAATTATACCCAATACTACTAATATTCTTGTTTAAATCTTTAGTCAGATTACCATTTTTATCATAAGCATACTCCACCGTCTGATTGGAATTGTCTTTGAATTCACTTCCATTACCATAAACCGAACTTGTGGCAATGTCCTTTACCGCCTGCAACTGATTGCCATTATACGTCAAAGTCAGATTGTCAATCAGCCCGTAGCTGTTTGCATCCGTCTGCCCGTAACGTTTCAGGCCTAAGATATTTCCCATCTTGTCATAAGCGGTAATCTGCTCATTGAATCGGTTCGTATTTGAGGCAAGCGTAGCGCCTTCCCCGTAGAGAGCATCCTTCAACCTGGAAAGCCTGTCATATTTGTAGAGGTAAGCATATTTTTGGATGGCTGCCGCAGTCTCGGTCCATGAAGCGGGGGGAGTGGCCGAGGTCAGCAAGTCCGAAGCTGCCGGAGGCAATACCATCCGTAGATTCCCGTAGTTGTCATAAACGTAATAGGTATCGAGCAGCACCTCCCCGTCCATTACACGTGAAAGGAGGATCCGGTCCGTAGCCCGGTCCTTGAATTCCAGGGTGATGTGTCCGTCCTCGTCAGTAGTCTGCGTACAGTCGAGAGTACCTGTCGCATAGTCCTGACGGTAGGTGAGGCTGTCCGCTGAAAGGGAATAGATACGCGCTCAATTTAGGGTAGAAGGTCAGGTAATACGCCAGTCCTTGTCGGTTCTGGTTAGTAAGGAAAGAAGTTGGCACAGGATTTTCGCTGTATTGAAAGAGGTAGAGTTGGTAAACATTTATAGAATAAACATTCCAATATATAAAATACCCTGATATAAATTATCTTTAATCAGACAACCTATATCAGGGTAAGACACTCTTGGGAATATTTGAGTCTACTTCCAGTGATCAATAGCTTCTCTTATCTTCATAATAGTTTCAATAGGTAGTTTATTTTTAGAAACAATACGTACACCATTTACTAAAAAAGCAATTTGGAACATTCCATTCTTATATTTAGAATAAAGTTTTTTAGGTACTTTTGATAAAGTCATCCCGTTTACTATATAAAACTGAGACAAAGATGAACCATGAGATTGATAGTTGTCTTTAAAAAAATTATAATCATCATACGATATGAATTTATCTTTTTCAAGTAAAAACACTTCTTGTCCATATTTATTCCATAGAAATAGCTTCATAAAATAAGCTGAAGTACCTAAGCCAACAATGCAGGAAATAAGAAATCCTATAGGTATTCCTTCCCCAAGACTTGCCATATAGACAAATGAACCTATAAGTATAAAACTTATAATTATAGGGGGAATTAGTAGCAAATTAGTTGCCACTTTATTGGATTCTTCGCCCCATAAATACAAACAAATACCATTCTCTGATATTTCTAATTTATAAGATTGTTCATTTACTATTGTTGTTTCCATTTTTGATAATCTAAACTTCTATTTTTTAAAGCATTTTGATGTGTCCCATAATTTTCTATAGTATATTTACCTCTATTTAACATCTGGAATCTATTCCAAGGAGAACTTATCGTGTACCAAGATTTTGGAATTAGATTCGTAGGATCTAATGGTGTAGGAATCCAGTTCATAGGATTTTTTACTATTTGCAAATAACCTCTAAACATGTTCTGATAAACATTTTCATTTCCATTTACACCATTATCTGCAGCCCATCTCACAAAATTATATTGAAAGCCTGTTGGATCTGTATCACCATTTTTAAAATCTTTTACTTTACTTTCTCCTACTACATATTTATATTCGTATAAATCAAATCCTGTTTCAGGATCTTTTCCATATAATTCAATTGCAGCATAATTCCCTTTATTTTCTCCAGAAACAAATTCACGTAGTATATATTTAACTCCTCCTTTTATTTTTATAGGAATAAATTCCTCTGCTAATAACCCCATACCATTAGTTCTAAAGTTTAGTAAATTGTAATCCCAGATTTCATCATCAGGCACAGTATCACAGCCCATAGGGTCTATATAATTCACGGAATTATTGACACTATAAACATACGGACTCATGACACTGTTTTTCTCACTCATCAGGTCCATCACATGCCACCTCCCTATCGCCGCATCATAATGTCTCGCCCCATAATCATACCAGCTCAATCCATTCCTCGTATCCAACTCCTTACCATTATACTTAAAAGGCTGAACACTATTGGTTGATGTAAAAGTACCACCAAAAGGATAATACGCATTCGTCTCCTCAACATTGCCATCCTTATCTGCTACCACACGAGTATTACCCTGATGATCCTTCAAATAGAAATGAACCTTCCTATCCGGGAAACTGACATAACCCGCATCATTGAGCAACATCTTCAACACCCCGTTCTCATAGATCGCATTTCCACAATAATCCGTCGTTAAGGCAGTAGCCCCCGTCTTATGTACCGTACGAAGCTTCGTTCCGTCAGCAGCATACTCATACTGCACGCTGTTACCATCCGCAAAGATTACCTGATCAGGCAAATTTAAAAAATTATACCCGATACTACTAATATTCTTGTTTAAATCTTTAGTCAGGTTACCATTCTTATCATAAGTATACTCCACCGTCTGATTGGAATTGTCTTTGAATTCTGTTCCATTACCATAAACCGAACTTGTGGCAACGTCCTTTACCGCCTGCAACCGGTTACCGTTATACGTCAAAGTCAGATTATCAATCAGCCCGTAGCTGTTTGCAGCCGTCTGCCCGTAACGTTTCAGGCCTAAGATATTTCCCATCTTGTCATAAGCGGTAATCTGCTCATTGAATCGGTTCGTATTAGCGGCAAGCGTAGCGCCTTCCCCGTAGAGGGCATCCTTCAATCTGGAAAGCTCGTCATACGTGAAACGATAACCTCTTTGGCTCGTTTCCGTTCCTGCCTTCCACAACATACTGCTGATGTTGCCATTATAGCAAGGGGTATTCCCCGTTATTGCCTCCTGATAATTCAGCGTTTGACTGAACAGCGTCCCTGTAATACTCTTCGTCCAAGAACGAATGTTATAAGCATACTCCGTTTTCAGCCTAGCATTCCCGTTTCGCCTGTCCCACTTCAAACGTCCCACTTCATCGTAGGTGTTATCCACCAGAGTCACCGCCGCGGCATTGTCCAATTGGTAAGTTGTTTTTAACAGACGTTCCGCCGGGTCATAGGTATGAACATATACTTCTGTCCGGGTGTCCGACCCGACAGTATGTACTTTCCTGACTTGCGTAGGATTTCCCGGGAAGTCGTAGGCAGTAAATATCTAAGGAATTCCATTCGATCCTATAAAGTTATACCGGTCATAATAATTTACGCTCAATATAACAGGGGTGGTCAAGGCGACTTTTGAGGGAAGCGTATATCCTTTCAGCTCATTAGTCTGATTCGTGCCTGTTAACCGGGTAGCTTTCACCACTACGTTCTTTAACGGATCATTTGCATGATTCAGCGTATTCTTGCAGGTTCCCGTCAAGACGATCCTTCCAAAAACATCGGGTATGCTGAAGGACCATTCCCCTTTGGAACGTTGCATTCCGTCCTGTACGAAGATAGGACGGTCGGCTGAATCATACACTGTATAGACGGGATCGCAACCGGGAAGTTTCTTGTAGATGCAACGGTTCCGGCCGTCATATTTGTAGAGGTAAGCATATTTTTGGATGGCTGCCGCAGTCTCGGTCCATGAAGCGGGGGTAGTGGTCGAGGTCAGCAAGTCCGAAGCTGCCGGAGGCAATACCATCCGTAGATTCCCGTAGTTGTCATAAACGTAATAGGTATCGAGCAGCACCTCCCCGTCCATTACGCGTGAAAGGAGTACCCGGTCCGTAGCCCGGTCCTTGAATTCCAGGGTGATGTGTCCGTCCTCGTCAGTAGTCTGCGTACAGTCGAGAGTACCTGTCGCATAGTCCTGACGGTAGGTGAGGCTGTCCCCAGAAAGGGAATAGATACGCACGCTCAATTTAGGGTAGAAAGTAAGGTAATGCGCTAGTCCTTGTCGGTTCTGGTTGGTAAGGAAAGAGGCTTGCACAGAATGTACGCTGTATTGAACAGGTAGAGTTGGTAAACATTTATAAAATAAACATTCCAATATATAAAATACCCTGATATAAATTATCTTTAATCAGACAACCTATATCAGGGTAAGACAAATGATCAGTTATTCAAAATCAGGATGCCAAAAATTGTACTTTCCCGTTTTTATACGATCTACAATATCCCAAGGACTTACAACAAGCCCAATTTCTGCTTTTCTGTTTTCTCCCTCTAACTTTCCAACATCAGTAAAGGTCTTGTCATTGATATGCCATACGCGCCATCTATATGATATCTTAACCGGCTCTTCTCCTAATTTAAGAGCTCCATCACTTGAATATCTAAATAAAATATGACTTGTATCCCCTACATCAGCGATACTTCCCACTTTCTCCCACAAAGAGAGTTTAAGACCCAAATTGGTTATACAATGAGCATAAAACTCTACCTCGCCATTCACTATTTCTGATAAAGTAGGATGTTCATCCAAAGTATACACCTTTTCGAAAGCTCTGATAACATCACTATTAAATAGAGTTAAATCAAATGCTATCAGTTGGAAATACTTTATACCGGATTCTGATACTTTCACAGAAAAGACATCTCCAATTTTTGTTCTGATTCTTTTTGCTACCATATTATTTTATACCATATTGTCCCCAGTTTTTAGGGGCGATTGAATTGATTTTATTTAATAATTGTCCTCCGTTTTTTCCCATTCCATACTGGTTAATTAGAGTTTGCTCCCATACCCGGGCTTGAGTCCTTGTCAGATTTTCAGCGCCTTTAACAGGTATAAACTTTAATGTAGCTCTTGCCGTTCCTGAATGCAAATGTTCCAAAAACCTGACGGATGGATCACGCCCTGTTATGCCTACATATCGAACCGTTCCCGAAGCGTCTACCCCCGTATAAACAGAATGGGTTCCAACAGCCGCTTCATTACCAATAGAAGAAGCTTCTGCAGCTTGGGCAATACTACTACCGCTTTTGGAGGCAAATTGTCCGACTAACTTTCCAATTCCCAAACTTAATAGTTTGCCTCCCAGCAAAACAGTTCCCTGTTCTACCAGAAACTCTCCTACGGGACGGGCTATTGCATCAACTCCTCTGCTGGTTAGTCCATTGAACAATGCTGATTTTGAGTCTTCAGACAGAGGACTTTGATTGCCTAAGAACTGCTTCTGTAATTTTCCGCTGCCAGAAATTAAGTCGAATGCATTTACTGCTTGATTCGCAATGATACCACCATTCTGATAGGCGTTTAGATACAGACCATCTCCCAACGATATAGAAACGGATGAACCGAGTCTTTCATATCCCTCAATTTCTTCGTCGCCTTCTATCCAACGATAATTTCCGTTATTGTCGCGATACCAATCTTCTCCGGTAGGATCTATTTTATCAATCGGCCCATTGTTACAATAAACATATGGAGACAAATAATTGTACTTTTCACATTTGGGATCTATTGCATGCCACCTCCCTATCGCCGCATCATAATGTCTCGCCCCATAATCATACCAGCTCAATCCATTCCTCGTATCCAGTTCCTTACCATTATACTTAAAAGGCTGAACACTATTGGTTGATGTAAAAGTACCACCAAAAGGATAATACGCATTCGTCTCCTCAACATTGCCATCCTTATCTGCTACCACACGAGTATTACCCTGATGATCCTTCAGATAGAAATGAACCTTCCTATCCGGGAAACTAACATAACCCGCATCATTGAGCAACATCTTCAACACCCCATTCTCATAGATCGCATTACCACAATAATCCGTCGTTAAGGTAGTAGCCCCCGTCTTATGTACAGTACGCAACTTTGTTCCGTCAGCAGCATATTCATATAAAACACTATTACCTCCCGCAAAGATTACCTGATTAGGCAAATTTAAAAAATTATACCCAATACTACTAATATTCTTGTTTAAATCTTTAGTCAGATTACCATTTTTATCATAAGCATACTCCACCGTTTGATTGGAATTGTCTTTGAATTCTGTTCCATTACCATAAACCGAACTTGTGGCAACGTCCTTTACCGCCTGCAACTGGTTACCGTTATACGTCAAAGTCAGATTATCAATCAGCCCGTAGCTACTTACAGCCGTCTGCCCGTAACGTTTCAACCCCAGAATATTTCCCATCTTGTCATAAGCGGTAATCTGCTCATTGAATCGATTCGTATTAGAGGCAAGCGTAGCGCCTTCCCCGTAGAGGGCATCCTTCAATCTGGAAAGCTCGTCATACGTGAAACGATACCCCCTTTGGATCGTTTCCGTTTCTGCCTTCCACAACATACTGCTGATGTTGCCATTATAGCAAGGGGTATTCCCCGTTATTGCCTCCTGATAATTCAGCGTTTGACTGAACAGAGTCCCTGTAATACTCTTCGTCCAAGAACGAATGTTATAAGCATACTCCGTTTTCAGCCTAGCATTCCCGTTTCGCCCGTCCGACTTCAAACGTCCCACTTCATCGTAGGTGTTATCCACCAGAGTCACCGCCGCGGCATTGTCCAACTGATAGGTGGTCTTTAACAGACGTTCCGCCGGGTCATAGGTATGGGTATATACTTCTGTCCGGGTGTCCGACCCGACAGTATGTACTTTCCTGACTTGCGTAGGATTTCCCGGGAAGTCGTAGGCAGTAAATATCTTATCCTCTCCTCCCAGAGAATTGTTTCCCCGCTGCTGGATCATACGTCCCCTCTCATCGTAATACATCACCGAGTACAGGTATCCCGATACCGTCCCATTGCCGGATATCTTAGCCGTCAGTGTGCCTGTAAGCAAGCCTTTGACTCCCACTGTCCTGAGCTGGTCATACCCTGCTACTTTTTCGTAAGCAGTGGCAGCGCCCGAAGGAATTCCATTCGATCCTATAAAGCTATACCGGTCATAATAATTTACGCTCAATATAACAGGGGTGGTCAAGGCGACTTTTGAGGGAAGCGTATATCCTTTCAGCTCATTAGTCTGATTCGTGCCTGTTAACCGGGTAGCTTTCACCACTACGTTCTTTAACGGATCATTTGCATGATTTAGCGTATTCTTGCAGGTTCCCGTCAAGACGATCCTTCCAAAAACATCGGGTATGCTGAAGGACCATTCCCCTTTGGAACGTTGCATTCCGTCCTGTACGAAGATAGGACGGTCGGCTGAATCATACACTGTATAGACGGGATCGCAACCGGGAAGTTTCTTGTAGATGCAGCGGTTCCGGCCGTCATACTTGTAGAGATAAGCATACTTCTGTATCGCTGCCACAGTCTCGATCCATGAAGCGGGTGTAGTGGTCGAAGTCAGTAAGTCCGAAGCCGTCGGAGGCAATACCATCCGTAGATTCCCGTAGTTGTCATAAACGTAATAGGTATCGAGCAGCACCTCTCCGTCCATTACCCGTGAAAGGAGGACCCGGTCCGTAGCCCGGTCCTTGAATTCCAGGGTGATGTGTCCGTCCTCGTCAGTAGTCTGCGTACAGTCGAGAGTACCTGTCGCATAGTCCTGCCGATAGGTGAGGCTGTCCCCAGAAAGGGAATAGATACGCACGCTCAATTTAGGGTAGAAGGTCAAGTAATGCGCCAATCCTTTTTGGTTCTGGTTGGTAAGGAAAGAGGTCTGCACCGGATGTTCCTCCCAGTCCTTTCCGGGACCGAACTGTTGTCTGATCCGGTTCAGAGAAGAGTTTTCGTAGACGGGATAGCTCCAGGGGGCAGTGTCTTTGCCGTAGTAAGCGGCCGCCCGGGCTATGTCCCCCACCACATAAGGTTCCATGTATTTGCCGCCGGAGGTATTCGCGCCTACAGGCAGGTAACGGAAAGATTCCCGGTTAAGCCCGTCATAGCTTTGCAGGTTTACCAGGTCTTCTCCGTTAGGGGAGAGGCCATGCAGGATGTTCAGGTTAGGATTACCGAAGCGGTCGTAGTATTGGATTTCACGCCGCATCTGATTCTCACTCAATCCGGCAAGTCCGGAAGTCTTTACCCGCGGAGTCACAGTGATGATGTGAGGCTGCCCGGCACTGGTGTGCATATACAGGGTGTCCCGGGATTGAGCGGAAGCACCGGCGGGATATAGGGACAGGACCAGGAACGAAAGGAGGGTTCCCAATGTCCGCAGATTTCTGATAGTTCGTATCGCTTTCATAATTATTCGTTATTTTATTCTATTTTTGATTCTTGTATCATTCTTGTATTACTCTTATTCACAAGCTTACTTTATCAGCTATGCTAAAAGCCGTAGTCACATTTGGTGAATCCGTCAGTCGGTATCCGCCACAGGGATATCCGGCCTTTAGCATACCCGACTCCCGTTACTTCTCCCCCAAGTGATAGAGATACTGTTGCAGCAGTACTTTGTTCGCGGCCGAGTCCAGGTAATAGCTCCTTGTCAGCCGGTTGAAACCGTCGTACTCATGCCGGGTGGTGATTCCATTGGGATCGGTGACAGCTATCACCCCCTGCAACGGTTCGTATTCGCAGGTGTACACATTCGCTTCCGATAAAGAAGTACGCAAAAGCTGCAGGGACTGTAGCATGGCCGGGGCAGGCATCATGTCTCCTGCCCAACCGTCTGCCTCGCCGGCGTCCACTCCCATGGCGGCCAGTACCTCCGATCGTGTGGCATTCTCTATCATGGCAACCGGGAAGCGGCCCCGGTATCCCCAGAGATATGTAATGGGAGTTCCGTCCTTGCTGTGTACCTCCGCCACATTGTTATATAAGTCGTAAGCCGTATAAACCACCTCATCACGAAATTCTGTTTCCCGGTCCGTCGCGGAAACCACCCGCTCGGGCAGGCTTGTACCTTCCTTGAAAAGGATACGGTTTTCTTTCCAGCTACCCCCTTCCGTATGCCGGTGCATCGAGAGTATCCCCGGGAATTGCCCGTCCAGATAATCGTACTCGTCAATAGTGAGACCTTCGTCACTGCGGCTGGTAGTTATCTTACGAGGTTCCAGAGAAATTCCCGACAGATGAGAAAACTTATACTCGAATGTCTTATTTTCTTTATAAGACTCAAACTCATAAGGGGGCTGGTCACGAGGTACCTGCTCACGAGTTTCTATGGTATATTCTCTTGTAAGGAATGTATACGACCCCGGATCCAGATAGAAGGTAGACTGGGCCGGACCACCGTCTTCCGCAGGATAGAACCTGCCGGTATTGAATACATTATCCCAGGAATAATCTCCCGGATTATTTTCGCAGACTTCCCGGCTGACAGAGATATGTCGTACCGGGATGTCGATGCTGACCACGCCTCCCGTACTGACATGTTCGTACTCATACTCCGTAGTGGATAAAAAAAAGCCATTATCCTTGTAACGGTCCACTCGCTTCAGTTTTCCTGCCAGCCATTGGTCGTCGGACATATTGATGTATTCATCCGGATGCTTTCCCGGATTGTTGGGAAGGGGGCATACGAGGCCTTTCAATTCTTTGTAAGAGTGACTTAACAGGTAATCATTCACTTGTTTCTCTTTTTTGACATAATTCAACTCAGGATCATATTGGTCCCATTCCAGTACGTTGTTGTACTCATGGCAAGGCACATGGTAGACATACTCTGTCACAAGGGCGGAACCGCCGCCTTCCACACTCTCCTTTACGTTACTGTAGAGAACAGGGCTTCCGTTGTGGAATGTGATCTCACTGACGGGATTGTTATGGATAACCGTCATACTCTGGAGATTGCCAGGTGAGAAAGGTACAAGAACGCTGGTCTGGTAATCCCGTTCGGTGACGATATGGGGAATGGCACCGCCACCCCAAATAACTCCCCAGCCGATGGATCCTTCCAGCCCATAACTGTATCTTTTGCGGACCGTCTTTTGTTCCTTGGGGTCGTAGGTGTGGATGGACTTGACCCGAAGGCCGCCAACCGGACGGAGGTACATCGCACCTTCTTCCTCCGGACCGGGATAGCCCATGGCGAAAGCTGCATGGTTTCCCTCATATTCGAAGTGTGTTTCCAAGCCTTGCGGGTCGGTGATTTGAATCAGCATTCCCAGATTGGTCCAGGTGGCATCAGCCTCCCGGTTCGCTCCTTTATAATCCAACAGCAGACGTATTTGCTGCCCATTTTTACTGTAAGTCAATATCTTGCGGAAGCTGGGGACTGTATTGACGACATACCGGTTTTCAGGACCGTTGCAGAATCCCCAATGGTCTACCACCTTTGTATCAATGGAAGGGACATTCAGGCCGCCGTTATAATTGAACTTATATGTCTTCGTCTCCACGCCGGGTGCCGAGATGCTGACGGAATCCAGTTTGGTCAGGCTGGTATGGGAGTTGTAGGTACTGAGGTAGAAACGGATGCTGCGTACCGGATTGCCATGTTCGTCGGTCACTTCGATGGTATCGTATGCATCGTTCCAGTACTCAGGACCGCCTACCGAGGTATAACTGATTTTCATCGTATTGCCCAGGAAACGGATATCGGTCAGCCGCGGAACTTCAACATCGTTGGGAAGGATGCTGCCCGAATTATCAATGTGGAGACTTTCGGAGTAACCACGTCTCAATTCCGCCTTATAGTCGTAATAGTAAGCGTCCGAACCGGCATTATAATCGGGCACTAAGGCATAGTTGTATTCCTGAAGAGGAAGATGTTCGGTCAGATTATATCCGTCTTCGGTTGGGTTCTTGTTGATGATTACTTCTCCAAACCCCATACATCCTTTGTTGGTTCCGGATGACTGGTGGGAAAGGATATCATATCCGAAGGTAACGGACGGGGTGGTTCTGTGTGGCGACCGGATACTGGTACAGTGCCAACGGTTGATGGATTGGGTATAGAATACTTTCTCTACCACGCCGTCGAACTCATAATAGTATCCTTTATCGTCGGTGATGCTCATTTTATCGCTTCTGTCCCAGTTTACTACATCATTGGTGCGGGGACAGGTGACCATGGGGCTTCCCCGATACAACATATATCCGCTTCCTCCTCCATGAGGCAGGGTGTAGGTAAAACGGTCCGGCTGGCTGTCGCGTATGCCGCGAACGACTTCGTCCATAAAGTTGATCTGGTCCATGCGTGAAAATCCGGGAGGGATACCGCGGTGATAGCTGCCATCGCACAGCCAGCCATAATTGCCAATGTCGTCCGTCCCACGTATCTCCCGGCTGACAGAGGGCTCAAGGCTGAGTGACCAGTTGGTGCCAGCCAGTCCACTACCTTCGTGAGGCTTGAGGCCGGAGGCGTGGTAGGATAAGGTGACGGGGATCGTGATGTCTCCCGCTACGATTTCATATAAAGGAATGCTGATTTGGGGTACGCCCGTACAATAGTCCACCGGATAGGAATGGAATTTGTCCAAAACGGCGGCTTCGGGGGAAACGGGGAAGATCTGGGGCATGTCCAGCTTGACCACTTGGCCGAATGTCGGTACTAGGGGAAGACATGCAAAGATAAGAAGCCGGAATAATTGTCCGGGAATCCGGAGTTTGTTATTTTTTGTAGGATTGGTTTTCATAAGAAGTCGATTTTTATAAATTGAATAATTGGTTTTTTAATAACTATCGGTAAACAATCCCTCTGCCGGAATAGAGCTCGTATCCACAGTGGGATTGTACCGGTGTTTGTGTCTTGAATCTGTTCACTGAATTCAATGACTCAGCTTGTTGAAGAATTCTACAGGTTCATAGCATTGGCACCCAACGCTCCAAGGACTGCTGAAGCTACGGCGATAATCGCTTTCAGGATGATATCCCATACTGATTTTTTCATTGCCATTGTCGTACACCTCCTTTCTGATGCTTTTAAATAGTTGTATTAATTTACATTCAATAGTGGTTTTGAGAGATTTGGATATTCTTTATATGTTGCAAATTGAGTGTACTGTTCCCTGTCATGGCGGAATCATCCGTCATGATAAATAGATAATATGATTATTTAAAGTGAATTATCTACTTTGTGAGGTGCTACAGTCTTCGGCCGTTCAATCAAGTCATTCTTACACTTTGTGCTGACGAATAAATATTACAGGGACGGGAACGGAGGGGGCCGGCACTGTTGCTGATAAAGTTTCCATCGGTTCGGATGACCATTATTAAGTAAGATATGTACGGGAGTGCATGAATAGTCTTGAACTTGTAGTACTTCAAATTTCTTTTTGCTGACAAGCTGCAATTCTTCGGTTTTCCTAATGAAGAAGGAGCAGTCTGTTGTTCTATGAATAGTTAATTTGTTCATGGTATAATTATTATTAGGGTGTTTATATTTTAAAATACTGGTTTTATTTCTAACTGTTACCATATGCTGATACACGTAACTCGGGGAGGATCGATGCAAGCCACAAGAAAATGAAAGCCTTATATTATATATTACTAATGGGGCCGTAAAAAATTCGATTGGAGCAGGGCTTTTAACAAAATTTAGTTTTGGTGCTGCCAAACAACTGTAAGACCTCAGTGTATTATGTTTCATATTTATTCCTCCTTTCTAAATGATCAAAACAGTTAGTATATCTGCGCATAAAACTCATATATCGATTTGTAGCTATCAAGTTTATCTATTGCAAATACTAACTAAACACATTGTCATAATGCAAATATACTAACTATATTGTAAATACCAAATATAATATTAGTATTTTATACTATTTAACTAATAACTATTAGCTAAAAAGCAGTATATGTAAGCATAATACGCAAATAAACCAAGAAAAATTGTAATTACAGCAAGATATTCGCTAACTCAAAGACTAACAATAGCAAATTAACCGAAGCGTGAGAATAAGTTTTTAAAGCCCCAACAATATATTAAATGACTGAAAAAGATTCATCTTATATGTCACACAGGGGGTACGTCCTGATTCAGGTATGATCTACTTTATCTCTAGGGAGTATAAAGCCATTATTTATTGTCACTTGTCACTTTTCGGAATTAAGTCTCAGATAATCAATGGTAAAGTGGTGATAATAGATAGGTGACAATAGAGTGACAATAGAGATTTATAACATTTCTATTGTCACTTTCATTTAACTATCTATCCACATAACACACTGATTTCCAGATATTACACATACTATTTTGAGAGTAGAAGGATTAGGGCATCTTACCCCTATTTCATTCGTTTTTTTAGAAAACCATAGTCTGTAATCATTGCATTAGTTGTTTTTTAGAGAGTTAATAGATTTGTTACCTTGCCATCATTCTCACGCTGGAAAAGTACAAAGAGCTACGTAAAGAACATGAGCAAATAGAGTAGAAGAAAACTTTGAGGAAACCCATGGAAACAGAAAAAGGCTACAGCCGTTTCCGCAAGGAATTTACAAAGAAATTTACATTGCATATCACTGACAAAACTTGAGTACACTATTTGTTTGTTTCAGATAAAGTATCCGTTTTCTCGTTTCTTGTATGTCAGCCATTTACTCCCCAATATACCATAAACTTAGTTCCTTCTTCTATTTCATTAATAAATAGATTGTTGTTCATTAATAGAAAACTTGCTCCCTACTAATAGATAACTTGTTCTCTATTAAGTGATAACTTTCTTTTCCTTTATACAAAACTATAACCGCAAGCTCCGGTTATATAACTGAAACTTTTGATTATATAATCAAAGGCTTCGGTTTCATAATCAGAACTTGCGGCTATAGCTTCTTTCCTACAAAAACACATTTTAGCTCTTGAAAGAACAAGTTTCCTTCCGATTAAAAGGAATTTATGCAGTACAAACTTACTGAAAAATATCGGTTTATAAGCGTTATTTCATAAAAGAATAGTTTTATAAATCCTTGTTTACACATATAATCAAGCTCCCAGTGGAAAATCTACAAAGAGATTGTGACCTCTTTTGTTAAAGAATACTTTCCTTCACTGCTAGTTTATTTGAAACGTTATACTTACTTTTGCATCCACATCATACATATATCAAAACTATGGTTCTGAATTATATCTGGATAGCCTTCTTCCTCATAGCTTTTGTGATAGCCCTTGCAAGAGTGCTATTTCTGGGAGATACGGAGATATTTACTGCTATTATGAATTCTACGTTCGACTCTTCGAAAACAGCCTTCGAGATCTCTTTAGGGCTAACCGGAGTATTAGCTCTTTGGTTGGGAATTATGAAAATCGGAGAGAATAGCGGATTAATAAGTTCATTGGCACGTTTTCTCAGTCCGGTGCTTTGCCGGCTGTTTCCGGATATTCCTAAAGGACATCCGGTATTAGGTTCCATCTTTATGAATATGTCTGCTAATATGCTGGGATTGGATAATGCAGCTACCCCAATGGGGTTGAAAGCCATGAAAGAATTGCAAGAATTGAATCCAAAGAAAGATACGGCTTCCAATCCGATGATTATGTTTTTGGTTATCAACACTTCCGGCCTCATCATTATTCCAATCAGTATCATGGTCTATCGTGCACAGATGGGTGCTGCACAACCGACAGATGTATTTATTCCTATTTTGTTGAGTACATTCATTTCTACTTTGGTAGGAGTCATTGCGGTCAGCATTGCTCAAAAGATAAACCTGATCAATAAACCGATTCTGATATTAATGGGTATTGTCTGCCTGTTCTTTTCAGGTTTGATTTATTTGTTTTTGAATATTTCCCGCGAAGAAATGGGAACTTATTCTACATTAATTGCCAATATCATCTTGTTCGGAGTCATCATTTTGTTTATTCTGACGGGAGTCCGTAAGAAAATCAATGTATACGATTCGTTTGTAGAAGGTGCTAAAGAAGGATTCACAACAGCAATACGTATCATTCCTTATTTGGTTGCTTTTCTCGTAGGCATTGCTGTATTCCGCACTTCAGGAGCTATGGATTATCTGGTAGGAGCTATCGGATCTTTTGTCGGCTTATTTAGAATCGATACTAGTTTTGTAGGTGCCCTCCCAACTGCATTGATGAAATCACTTAGTGGCAGTGGTGCTAATGGATTGATGATAGACACAATGAAAGAGTTGGGTCCCGATTCATTTGTCGGTCGAATGAGTTGTGTAGTACGTGGTGCTTCGGATACTACATTTTATATCCTTGCCGTCTACTTCGGTAGCGTAGGAATTACCAAAACCCGGAATGCAGTTACCTGCGGCTTAATTGCAGACTTTTCAGGGATAATTGCCGCTATCTTAATCAGTTATTTATTTTTCTTTTAAATCAGTTTTATTATGGCTGTAACTTATCAATCGGAAGGCATTAAAATGCCGGATCTCAAGAAAAGGGAAACAACGGAATGGATTAAAAACGTAGCTGCTTCTTATGGAAAAAGGCTGGGTGAAATCGCCTATATCTTCTGTTCGGATGAAAAGATACTGGAAGTAAACCGTCAATATCTGCAACACGATTATTTCACAGATATTATCACTTTTGACTATTGTGAAGGAGATCGTCTGTCCGGCGATTTATTCATCAGTTTGGATACTATACGAACCAATGCAGAACAATTCGGAACGTCTTATGATGACGAATTGCATCGGGTAATTATCCATGGAATTCTTCATCTTTGCGGAATCAACGACAAAGGTCCCGGTGAACGGGAGATTATGGAAGCTGCGGAAGATAAGGCATTAGCTATGAGATAAAATAATATCTTAGAAATATATCAAGAAAATCAAAGATATAACAAAACGTCCATTTTATATCGCATAATTAAGCCTGATATAAGGAACTCACATTGAAATCTTTGGTTTATCTAACTATATTCCGTATTCATAAAGATTGCACCCCAAAAGTTAGACACAAAACCTTTGGGGTGCATTTTAAATTTAAGAAATTCAAATTACGATAAGAACTTCAAGCTATTCATTGTTAGTCAATGCCCGTTTTATCTTAAGCGCCAAACTCTGATAATGAGCTCTAGTGGTGTTATCTCCCACTCTGGTTTTACTACGAATTAAATTATAACTCTCTATCAGTTTCTGATGTATCGCGGGATTCTTTATCATATCTACATTTCCTAACGGATTTAACTCAAATCCTGCTTTCTGCCAATCAACATTATCTGTCACTAACTGTTTTTCTACTTCATTCAGGTCTTTAAACCCGAATATGGAAGTTTTTTGTTTAGACAAACCGGATTCCCTTAGCAATTTATCGACATAAGTTATCTGTAGATTACGGTCATACATATCCAATTTAGCCCCGGATTTTGTTTTCCTCCACACGAAGTTATAAATATCATCCATAAACTCACTATAACGATAAGCCTCCTTAGGATAGATCTCTTCAAACAATACAAGGCTGGATGTAATAGAAGTAAAGAATAACCGGCTAATAACAATAGATTGCAGAGTACTTGGCGAATAGATTGGACCCGTATATTCAATGATATTCTTATCAAGCAACCAGTCCGGTAATTCCATCATAGTTTCCAACACAAACTTCAAAGCCTCCTTTTGTTCAGCTTTGGGGGCAAAACGTATGACTGGTTTTACATTATCCCGTCGCGGCTCATCAAAATAAATACCGCCAACAGAAACCATTGCGTGTAATAAATAACGCTGCATCTGCATAATAACTTCCTGATACGCTTCAGTAAGATGTTCATAGTGATTATCATCTTCCTTAGTCCATTCCGGTAAATTCTTCATGATAACCTTCAAATTTTTAAGACCATATATACCTGCTTTTACTGCATTGTCTCCAAGATCTTCAGACTTGCAGGAAGGATCTACTTCATTAATAAAAGGCTGGGGACCATATTTATACATCGGATCATGGTCTTTCTCTTTAATCCATTTACTCAACGTAGCTTTTTCTGCATCGGGTGATTCAGCCTCAAAGATAGGTTTATATCCCCATTTGATCGCAAACTTATCGTATACGCCCAAAGTCGGTGGAGTCAGCGCCACTCCTTCATCACCGGGTTGAGCAATATAATTAAAACGGGTATAATCCATAATGGAAGGAGTCGTACCATACTTTTGAGTAAAAGTAGCCGACCGCAAAGAGTCTACCGGAAATGAATAAGAAGCTCCGAAATTATGCATCAATCCCAATGTATGCCCGATTTCGTGAGCAGCCACATAACGCAATGATCCTCCCATCGTTTCATCATCAAACACTGCTTTGCGAACTTTCGGATCAACAGCAGCCGTTTGCACAAATCTCCAATTATGTAGTAATTGTACAATATTTGAATAGAAAAGCACATCCCCCTGAATGATTTCACCGGAACGCGGATCAGCGCAAGAAGGGCCCATCGAGTTCTGTACAGGAGTAGTAATCATCCGATAGCAGCTATAACGAATATCATCGGGATCAAAGTTGGGATCATCTTTCGGATAATCCTTAGCAATAATTGCATTCTTAAATCCTATCTCTTCAAAAGCCGGTTGCCAATCTTCAATTCCTTTTTTAATGTAGCTCCTCCATTTATCGGGAATGGCTGTATCTACATAATAAACAATTTGTTTCTCCGGTTCCACTAACTCTCCCTGTTTGTATCGCTCCAAATCTTCTGGTTTTGGCTGTAAATTCCATCTATCGATATAAGAGAACTCTTGCAAACCATCCTTTTTCTCTGTATAAAGCCTTTTGCCTTCGTCAAAATAGCCAATGCGGGTATCACTTAACCGGGGGCGCATTGTTTTCTCCGGCAATAGAATTATATTGCGTGTCATCGTAGCAGTAAATGGAGCTCCATCCACCGAATACCCCATCAACGTCTTAATATTGATATTCATGGGGAAACATTTCATTCCCAAAATAGAAGACTTTGTAGCGGACAAGCTTCCTTTCAAAGCTTTCTTCTTCATCAACACATCCATGATATTCTCTGAGCGGAAAGGACTAAACTCAGGAACATCAGTTATGAACAGTGCACTCATATCAATGACATATGCTGAGGAGTCGGGAGACAAACTCTCTATTTTATAGGCCTCCCAAATAGGATCTATAAAGTTCCGTTGAAAAGCAGCATACATATTTGAAGTGGTATCACATAAATTGCGTACCATTTTTTTATGCATATATACTTTATCCTTATCTGCCGAGAAAGTCACCAATACAGGATTATGAGGCATCTGTCCGGCGGAAACGTCCTTATTATTACTGATACTGGAAACTCTGGACGTTATCATAAAATCCCTATCCATCAGTTTTTTAGGTATTTCAAAATAATACTTATCCTTTACAATATGGATCTTAAACATTCCATCGATTGTCTTGGCATCCTTCAATAGCTTCTTATACTCCGTTGTACTATTTTTAGTAGAGTCTTTGGTTGCAGCCTGCTCTGTTTCCGCCTTCGCTTTCTTCTTTTTCTTTTTGAATATTTGGGTTTCAGCATTAGCAGTCACCACTCCGGTTGTCAATAACCCTACAATTAATAGTTTAAAAAGATTGTTCATATATTATTGTTTTAAGTCTATAATTCCAATTTAGATAAGTCAAATCCGTTTTCCAACATGGCTTCCCGAATAATATCATACTTTTTCTTCATGACCGGATATTTATCGCAAATCTCTTGTATTTCGACAGGTGTCTTCAGAAAAACAAAGTTCATCCATTGAGATAAATCCGTTTCTTTTGAAGGGGCATACAGCGAATACCAAGGAAAATCGGGATCCGCTTCATCCACAAACGAACGTTCCGGGTCATAACTGATCAAACCATAATGATAGAAGTCTGTATTATAAGGGGTAGCATCGTAGCCAAAATAAAACCAGTTCGGACTATAAATATCTGGTTCGACCTCCTCACTAGCCTCATAAAATGCATCCGAGATAATGAACAGTCCTCTAACCTGAGACATATACCTTGCCCAAAAACTAGCATTTACATCTGCCCTGATTTTATAAAATTCTTTCTGAGTCATCGTCTTTAGTCCAACAGTCACATTGCCTAAAGCAATAAAGCCTCCACTGGCATAGCAATTCAGAATCGCTGTTTCACCATAAGAATCCATTCGTACTTCTTCTGCCAGAATAATAGAAAACGGCAGATTCTTTTTCAGAAAATTATCCGGATACAAATCTAATAAAGTACGTTGCAAGAAGTCAATTCCATCATTTATCACCTCCTTATTTTGTTCAGGAGCCATAATCTTAATACCATTATCCGAAGTGAAATTAAATTCATAATCCGCTCCGGTAGGATTAGTAATGATCACTGTTTGATACTTCTGATAGAATTGATACCTGAAATGTTGAGTCGGGTCCGACGGATCATCTTTCAGGATATTGTATTTATCCAGTTGGTCGGGAATAATTAATGCGTCTTCATGGTAGCAGGAAGACATCCCAGCCAACAAACTGATTAATAGTATAAGTTTCTTCATAATCGGTCAATTATTTAACAGGTTCACTTTCCGGACGATCAAATAATTCAATCTCCGTATTTCTATCTTTCTCACTTTTAGGTATCGGAAGTACATAAGCTTTTTTATCTTCCAGTTTGAAGACATCACCGGCACCTTCAGTTTCTTTTGATGTATAAGTATGCTGAAGGGGCAACACTCCATATCTACGCAAGTCAAACCATCGGAATCCTTCAAAAGCTAGTTCCCGGCGACGTTCTTTACGTACTGTCTCGACAATGCCTTTTTCGTCAAGAGTCAAAGCAGTTGTTCCCGGCTTCATTCTGTATTCGCGGAGTTCGTTCAAGTCGGCAAGAGCCATCTCTGTATTACCTAATTCCGCATTTGCTTCGGCACGATTCAGATACGCCTCCGAAAGACGAAATGCATTCGAATATACAGTAGGTGAATTACGGCTCCACTTTAAAGGAGTATAAAGAGTACATTCTTTGGCAACCGGTTTTTTCTGCATACCTTTGGTAAATTTAAAGAAATTAGTCAGCCGTAAATCGTCTCCGGAATAGAGTTCCACCAACTCATCAGACACCACAAATTCTCCCATATATCTATAATCTTCTTTCATATACTCCTCAATTACTGTACTACCATACGACCAAAGAATCTCTTTATTAAGTAAAGAAAAAAAATAATGATCATCATTCTCCTTAAGTTTATAAAGAGGCTGGGAAGTCGATTTAAACACTGAATCAGCATACAAGATCGCTTTATCATACTTCTTCTGGAAAAGAGCAATACGGGATGCCAACAAATAAGCACTAGGTAAATTAGGACGGAATATAGTTTTTTCACCTCCTACTGTTTTGAAACATTGGATAGCCCGATTGATATCACCTTCTATTTTCGCATACACTTCTGCATTAGTAGATCTTTTCATCATCTTATCCGACAAACTAATTTCTTCATTAATCGGCACACAAAGATCCTTATCTGCTGTAGCAACTTCATAAGGCTGCCCATACAAGTTGGCAAGCATGAAATATGAGAAAGCCCTGATAAAATAAGATTCCCCGGCCAAATCATACCTTTCTATATCGGTTCCGTTCATTGCAGGAAGATTATCTATCATAATATTAACCATCAAAATCTTATGATAATAAGAAGTCCACGCAATATCAGCATAAAACTCATTGGTAATACCAATTTCAGGGTTCGACTGCCAGGTATAATATGCCCACATTTTCTCTCTAAAGTCATTTGATATAAACTTGGGATTGGTCCCATAATAACATTGGTCTTTCACATCATCTGTCATATATTCCAGATAAGGATGTAGATTTTCTTCATTGTTCAAAACTTCACCAAAGAATAACTCTTTATAGTCTTTAACCGACTTGGGTATCATCAAATCCTGTGAGCTTTCTTCCAGAAAGTCACCACAAGATGACAACATGCATATAAGCATTAAAAAATAGATTCTATATTGTTTCATCGTCTTTTCATTATTAGAGGATTATATTAAAACGAAGTGAATACGAGCGCTGTGGCGGGATACTTCTTGAACCAAACCCAATTTGTTCGGGATCTCTTCCTTTCAAAGCTTTATCTTTGATTACAAAAACATTCCCCGCATCAAAACTAACACTAGCACCTTTCAAATAAATAGATTTCAACCATTCACGCTTCAAGTCATAACGGATAGACATCGAACGACATCTGAGGAAGCTACCGGAAACAACTCTGAGATCACTCTTATTATACATATCCCATTTATTGTCAGCAATACGATAGGTTACCTCTTTATTGTTTATAGTTAAACTTTTATCGGACAACACCGGAATATTAGTTCTGTCTTCATCTCCCGGTTCTCTCCACCGATTTACAAATTCACTAGACATATTCTGGTCAGGATATGGAAGAAGTTGTCCGGAGGATTCATACAAATCATTCAAACGGATATTATTTCCAAAGCTAAATGAGAACAATGCATTCAATGTGATATTCTTATATTTCAAATAAGTAGAAAAACCTCCGGTCAAGTCCGGTTCCCGTTTTCCGGAGAAAACAAAGGCGTGATCATACATTTCCTGTTGCGAATGTACCACTGCATTTCCCTTTTCATCCTTCTCGTTCGTATCTTTAAAAGTAGGATAACCTTGAGCATCCAATTTATCAAATTTATATGAATAGAAACTATTTACAGCATGTCCATTGCTCACCAATGATCCTGAGATGTAATCTTGCCAAGTGAGTGCTGAATTACCTGCATTCAGGACTTTATTGTAGTTTTTTCCCGTATTGAACGACATACTCCACATCCAATCTTTAGTTTGAATAGGAACGAAAGAAACCGCTAAATCCCAACCTCTGTTCTCCACATCTCCATCATTGATAGAAACGCTGGATGCACCTGTAGAAGGCGCTACATTTTTCGTTACTACCTGATCGACTCCTTTTTTGTAATATACATCCAATGATCCATAGATTCTGTTGTTCCAAAAAGCCCAATCAACAGCAAGATTATATGAACGTGTTTTTTCCCATTTCAATTTATTATTCGGTAACTTATAAAGTTTGGATATGTATTCTTGGGGTAATGTTTCCAATGCTCCCAGACTCGCAATAAGGTTCGGTGTCTGATCCGGATGCACATTACCCTGAATTCCGTAGGAAGCACGAATTGCCAGATCATTTAGGAAATTGACATTCTTCATAAATTTCTCATTGATCACATTCCAACGTGTAGATACAGACCATATCGGTAAGAAACGCACACTTTTGTCTTGACCAAACTTATTGGAACCATCTGTGCGGATATTAAAATTAAAGATATATCGGCTGTCATAGACATATGCCGCAGTGGCATAAAGTGAAATCATATTATTCTTCGTGTCAGTCACCACATCCGGGTGCCCTCTCAATAAAGAGTTATATCTTACCCAGATAGTCGGATCAATATCTACAAAACGTCTCCCCCTCTCCGGTAAATAGCCGTATTGTGTGGATTTTAATCCATCATATTTAGAGGAATGAATTTCTTGTCCGATACTTCCGGATACCTCATGTATTCCGAAACTTTGTATTAAAGACAAACTGTTTCTCCACGTATATGATGTATTACGGGTATTGGTAGTTACTAATTCACCCCCGAAAGGAAGTCGACATTCCTTTGTAGAAAATTGAGTATCCTCTGCGGGATTCGGCAACATCGTTCCATAAGGTGTCATTCGCATAGAAGAAATATAAAATGACTGTTCGTCGGCCCAGTCTTCTTGTGCCACATTACTTCTGGAAACACCCAATAAAGATGAAAAACGCATCCATGAAGCAACTTTCCAATCCAAATCAATAGCCACATCTATGGAAGAATTATCATTTTTATTTCCGGTATGATTCAGTTCATTAATGATATTAAATGGTATACTACCCGTATAACCACTTTGATTTGCATAGAAGTACAAATCATTGGAAGCTGTTCTCAAAGGAATCGCTCGTGAAGTATTATATGCATATTCGTATACATCGATAGAAGTATGCGGATGATCTGTTTTAGAAAGAGAACCGCTTACCTTCAATCCCAGACGAATATTGCGATTAATCTTGGTATTTATCTTAGCCAATACATTATAGCGTTCCAAGCCCTCTCCTGTCGTGACACTCTCATCATTGGCATACCCAACAGACATGTAATAATCACCTTGTTCACTTCCACCTGTAACGGATACGGAATGCTGGTGAGTAAATGCCCTGCGAAACAACAAATCATACCAGTCCGTATTCAACCCTTTCAGCACTTTCACCTGATTTAGAAACTCCTGATAGGTAATATCTTTATTCCACAAATGTTGCAAAGCCCCTTCATATCCGATATCCGAAGGTTTGTAACTTCCAAAGCTCAATCCTCTTTCCTGCATCTCCATAGACATATCAATTCGGTCGGCAGAGTTCATGCGGAACATCTTATCATAAGTTGGTGGAGCCGTCATTCCCAAGGTAGCAGTATAGGAAATACTTGGTTTCTGTGCTTTTCCGCGTTTAGTAGTCACCACAATGACACCATTAGCCGCTTTAACACCATAAATAGCCGTTGCACTTGCATCCTTCAGAATATCTACACGTTCAATATCTTCCGGGTTTAAAGAACCGATAGCATTTCCGATCAGGTTTATTTTGTCGGGGCTGTTCAATTCTTCCGTAGAGATATTAACACGCTCTTCAAGGATAATTCCATCCACCACCCATACCGGTTCTCTATTTCCCGTAATTGAAGAAGATCCTCTGATTCTGATTTTAGGAGCTGCACCGGGAGTAGACGACATATTCATAACTGCCACACCTGGCAGACGTCCCTGCAACATCTTATCGACGGACATATACTCTCCACCCATCAGATCAGATCCTTTGATAGAAAGAATAGAACTGGCAAGTTTACGCCTATCAATCTCCTGATAACCAGTAACTACTATCTCGTCCAGTAATTTAGCATCCGGCACCAGTTGGAATGTTTGCTTTTTCTCCAAATTCAGTTTAGCAGTATTAATTTCCAATGTTTTCATACCGACAAAAGAGATGCGTACTATGGTATTGTCAGTTGGGAGATCCAGAGAGAAATTACCATTCGGATCGGTCATCGTACCCACATTCTGGTCTTTATCCACTATCAGTATCGTTACTCCTGATACCTCATCTCCCATATCATCGACCACCTTTCCTTCCAGTACACGTTTTTTCTGCTCTTTCCTTTTGATGACCACAATATCATTCTTTGTTGCATAAGTGAACCCCCTGGGCGAAAGTACCCGATTCAACAATAAATTCCAAGGCTCATTGGTAGCCTTCACTGTTACTAATGAAACCCCGTCAAACATCTGCGAGTTGTAAAGCATATTAATTCCTGCTTTTTCTTTGACCGCGTTCAAGAAAGTCTCCATTGTTACCTCTTTTAAATCAAGAGTCACCTTCCTCTCGTCAGAAGGAAGCGTCCATGCACTAAGGATCATACTCAATGCAAACAGACATAACATACAAATCTTTTTTTTCTCCATAACTACAATCCTAACTCAATATTACTCATTCTTATAAATCAATATTCTTTTCCCATTTATCTTATAGTAGATGTCGCCGGTCAATTCTAAAGCATCAAGAAACGTGTTTATTGCCCTATATCGCTCTACACTGCCGCTATAAGCAATGTCGCGTAAATCCGGTGTTTCATAGTAAACTTGTATATCATACCATCGTTCGAATGTTTGCATAATCTCTCCCAAAGTGCGGTTGTTAAAGCTATAAACACCGTTCACCCAACCAACATATTCATCCACGTTTACCGAACGTTTGCTTAATTCACTCGCCGAGATAACCGCCTGCTCACCCGGCAAAAGAGTGATTGTTTTATCTTCCGGAGTAGAAAAACTTACTTTCCCATGTACCAATGTAGTGTAGCAAACAGAAGCATCCCTATATGCGTTCACATTAAAAGCAGTTCCCAACACCGTAACTTCCCCCAAATGAGTCCGTACAACAAAAGGATGTTCTTCATCTTTCGTGACATCAAAATAAGCTTCCCCTTCGAGGATTACCATTCGACGTTTCCCTGCAAACTGTGTCGGATAGATCAACTTGGAACCTGCATTTAAATGAACCCTAGTCCCATCTGCAAGAACTACTGTATTTTCTCCTCCACGCGGTATCGCCAATTCATTTGATCTGATGGTTTTTTCTATGTTTTCTTTTATTTCCTGTTCCGTTGTAGCAGTTTGCTGATAGGTTAATACTCCTTCTTTATATTTCACCTTGACTCCATCGACTACTACATCTACTACCTTCTTCTCATGTATATCGATAGTATTTCCATCCGATAAAGTCAGCTGTGCTTGCTGTGTTCCGGGTTGAATCAAAATTTCATTTTCTTCTTGGGGGAGTTTAGTTTCCGAGAGAAAAAAGGCTAAACCAATAGCTAGAATAACAATTGCAGCAGCTGAGTACCATGCAACCCGAAGTAATAAAGATTTGCGTGATTTTGTTTTCTTTGATTCTATCTTTTCAAGGAATGCCAAATAAGCTCTCTCCGAAGAATAATTCTGATATTCATCAAATGCAGTTTTCAACGTTTCACTGTCTTGTAATTCCTCATAAACGTTCTGTAAATCAGGGCAATGAATCAGCCTTTTTTGGAATTCTTGTCGTTCCACTTCATTAGCCTCTCCCAGCAAGATCTTTTTCACTAATGCAGCATCCTGATAAATATTCTCACTGTTTTTCATGTTATTATCCTTTTTTTATTTAAAATTAATCATCATTTCTTTCTAATCGTTTATTATAAATATACACAGCAATCAAAAAGGGGTGACAAAAAGATGATATTTTTTCTAATAAATGAAAAAGAACAAAAACATATTGCAGACAAAACATATCATTATGTCAGCAAAATATGCATATGACAAACAGTTATAGCCAAGAAGAGAAGTCTTAACTATTTAATATAAATGTAAACGAGTATCAATTTAACTTTTTAATATTTTAAAAGAATAAGCAAAGAAGAATAGAATAAAAAGAGTCTCCCAGCTTTTCCCTAAGAAATTTATAGCTGCGGCTCTTCTGTGTTTTGACGGTATTAATACTCACTCCCAAACGTTCTGCAATCTCGTCCCAAGTGTACCCTTCAATTCTCATCAAGATAATTCGACGCTGTTCAGCAGGAAGTTCTTCAATATGAACGTATAACTGACGGATGATTTCCTCTTTTACCGTCAATACATAAACCATATCTTCGTCTTGAGAATCTTCATCCTTGGCAAGAGAGTTTAAAATAGAATCATGGATTTGATTATTACGAATATACAATAAGGCATTATTATAACAGACTCGATAAAGATAATTGGTCAATTCTTTTATATCAGTGAAAGTACGCCTACTTTCCCATACAGAGATAAAAACATCCTGTACTAAATCTTCTACAGCATCCGGTACAGGTAATATTTTAGCAACATAAACGCATAAAGCAGCATAAAAACGATCATAAAAAACGCTCCATATCTTTTCATCCTTCCGATTCAACTCTGCTACTAAAATGCTGCTTTTGTCTTTCATATTGCTTTGCTATTCTCCTCTAATAAAATGTTCTCCTCTAATAAAAAAGGATATCTATCGCCCGGAAACTGCTTTCGCGACTTCGAATGCAAATATATTGTTTTTTCTTTAAACATCAGTTAAGCTATTTTAAATAGAACAGAAAATCTACTCTACACATAAAGATGAAAAAGTTTTTTTTCCGTCACTCATCACACTCCTATACATAAATAGCTGAATGAAAGCACTTAATAGCGTGATGATAAGGTGTGACGACAGGTGATGGAAACAATTTCCATCACCTGGCAAAAAAAATCTAAAAACTTTTGAAACCGGTAGATTCATCCTTTGGAACCAAAAGTTTCATACAAGTGAAACTAAAGGTTTCAAAGCGTGGAACTAAAAGTTTCAAGGCTTGAAACCAATAGTTTCACCGCTTGAAACCGGTAGTTTATACGCTCGAAAACAGGAACAGATATATACCATACGTTTATTGTCTCTTTACCTTGATTTCTTTGACATAATAGAACAGCTTTTATTCGTATAAAAAGACCCGCATTATTGAATAAAAGATCCATAATACCTCCAAACCAAAGACAATCGATAAACACTTTAAAGAAAATACTAACGAATAGGAAAGGACTAAAAACAAAAAAAGAGCGAATAATTCCGCCCCACCTTTAAAGAATCCCCCATAAATGGGATTCTTTTTTTCTGCATCTTCACTTTACTTGTTACCTGAAAAACTACTCTTTTACTCAAAATACCTAATAAAAACTACCTTGCTACCTAAAAACTAATCTTAAATCTAATCCTTAATTTTATAAACTAATACTTAATACCTTTTTCACCTTTTCTAATACCTAAAAATTCTTTAAACTAAAACTAAACTATAGAGTAGTTTCACAACTACGCTGCAAAGTTACGTCGGATTTGGAAAAATGCAATAGTTCCTATTCTAAAAAACAGTTAATAGCTTATTTTATTGACTTATATCAAGAGAAAAGGAGAAGATTAAGTGCAAAATGACTTTTACCTTTCTTTTTTACTCTCTTTTCTAAAAATGGGGTTCACCAATTTTCTATTTACACTTAAAATCCGATCCTGTTCGAAGTAACAAAAAGACAGTAATAACGACGATTCAAAATCATAAATTCAAAATATTACCGATTAGAAAGTAAATATCACCCACAATTTATTCCAAGTAAAACGACATTCTGCATATTTCTAATTTAAAATTAAAGAGATTTTTTTATTCTCTCCGACACCTAGCCGCAATTTTTGGAAGCAAAAACGGGCAGCGGATACAACTCTCGCAACTTTTCCGTAACTTTGCAGCGTTAGATAATAAATAAGATAGAATGGATTTTAAGTACGACGTTATTGTAATTGGTGCCGGACATGCTGGTTGCGAAGCAGCAGCTGCCGCTGCAAATCTTGGTTCCAAAACTTGTCTCATCACAATGGACATGAACAAGATTGGCCAGATGAGTTGCAACCCGGCCGTAGGAGGAATCGCCAAGGGACAAATAGTACGCGAAATAGATGCACTCGGCGGACAGATGGGATTAGTGACTGACGAAACCGCCATTCAGTTCAGAATCTTGAACCGTTCGAAAGGACCTGCCATGTGGAGCCCGCGTGCTCAATGCGACCGCGCCAAATTCATTTGGTCCTGGCGTGAGAAACTTGAAAACACTCCCAACCTTCATATCTGGCAAGATACAGTATGCGAACTTCTCGTTAAAAATGGAGAAGTCACCGGATTAGTTACAGCCTGGGGCGTTACCTTCAAAGCCAAATGCATAGTACTTACAGCAGGAACTTTCCTAAACGGTCTTATGCACATCGGTCGCCACAAACTTCCAGGAGGAAGAATGGCCGAACCGGCTTCTTACCAACTTACCGAATCCATCGCTCGTCATGGTATTGATTATGGTAGAATGAAAACCGGTACGCCGGTACGTATTGATGCTCGCAGCGTTCATTTTGATCAAATGGAAACACAGGAAGGAGAAGCTGACTTCCACAAGTTTTCATTCATGAATACCAGTGTCAGCCATTTAAAACAACTGCAATGCTGGACGTGTTATACCAATGAAGAGGTACACCACATTCTTCGTGAAGGATTACCGGATTCTCCTCTATTCAACGGACAAATACAAAGTATCGGTCCACGCTATTGCCCGAGTATAGAAACCAAAATCGTTACTTTCCCGGATAAAAACCAGCACCAATTGTTTCTGGAACCGGAAGGGGAAACTACACAAGAGTTATATCTCAACGGCTTCTCTTCTTCCCTCCCAATGGATATACAGATCGCCGCACTAAAAAAGATTCCGGCTTTCAAAGATTTAGTAATCTACCGACCGGGATATGCCATCGAATATGATTACTTCGATCCTACCCAACTAAAACATTCGTTGGAATCGAAGATTATTAAGAATCTATTCTTTGCCGGACAAGTGAACGGAACTACCGGTTACGAAGAAGCAGGCGGACAAGGAATAATTGCCGGTATCAATGCCCACATCAATTGCAATGGTGGAGAACCTTTCACACTTGCACGTGACGAAGCTTATATTGGCGTATTGATCGATGATCTTGTAACCAAAGGTGTAGACGAGCCTTACCGTATGTTTACCTCGCGAGCAGAATATCGAATCCTTCTTCGCATGGACGATGCAGATATGAGACTTACCGAACGGGCATATAAACTAGGATTAGTCAAAGAAGACCGCTACCAGCTGCTCAAGAGTAAAAAAGAAGCTGTAGATCAAATCATAGCCTTCACGCATAGTTATTCGATGAAACCGGCATTAATTAATGATGGACTCGAAAAGATAGGAACAACTCCCCTACGCCAAGGATGCAAGCTGATCGAAATTCTAAACCGTCCGCAAGTAACAATAGAAAACATAGCACAATATGTTCCTGCATTCCAAAAAGAACTGGATAGAGTAACAGCATCGGATACGGATCGTAAAGAAGAAATCCTTGAAGCTGCTGAGATATTAATAAAATATCAAGGTTACATCGATAGGGAACGTATGATTGCAGAAAAGCTTGCCCGTCTGGATAGTATAAAAATCAAGGGCAAATTCGACTACGCTTCTATCCAATCTCTATCTACGGAAGCCCGTCAAAAACTGGCAAAAATAGATCCGGAAACAATTGCCCAAGCAAGCAGAATTCCAGGAGTATCGCCAAGCGATATCAACGTATTACTAGTACTTTCAGGACGATAAGCGGCAACGTTTCACGTGAAACAAAAGAATTAAAGAAACGATATAAAGCAATGATTATGAGCAAAGAAACGCTAATCAAAAGTATTCGTGAAATACCAGATTTCCCTATTCCGGGAATCTTGTTCTATGATGTAACCACCCTGTTTAAAGACCCTTGGTGTTTGCAAGAGTTATCCAATATCATGTTTGATATGTATAAGGATAAAGGTATTACTAAAGTAGTAGGTATAGAATCAAGAGGATTCATTATGGGGCCTATACTAGCTACCCGCTTAAATGCAGGATTTGTTCCAATTCGCAAGCCGGGAAAACTTCCAGCAGAAACTCTTGAAGAAAGCTACGATAAAGAATACGGCAAAGACACTGTACAAATCCACAAAGACGCAATCGACGAGAACGACATAATCCTTTTGCACGACGACTTATTAGCAACAGGAGGAACTATGAAAGCAGCTTGCGCGCTTGTGAAAAAGTTAAAGCCTAAAAAAGTATATGTAAACTTCATCGTCGAACTAAAAGATTTGAATGGTATCTCAATGTTCGGAGATGATGTAGAAGTAGAATCAGTATTGTCATTATAAACTTATTGATTATATTTGCAGGGCGTAGCTGTATAGCTACGCCCTTTTTATTTCAGTTCTTCATCTCTAAAGATTATGAATACAGATTCAGTAAACCCAACCAGCGAATACCTGAAAGGTATTGTGGCAAATCTTCCGGAAAAGCCAGGTATTTACCAGTATCTAAATACCGAAGGTATCATTATATACGTTGGAAAGGCCAAAAACTTAAAGAAAAGAGTCTATTCGTATTTTAGCAAAGAACACGAACCGGGTAAGACTCGTGTATTGGTCAGCAAAATCGCCGATATCCGCTATATCGTTGTCAATTCGGAAGAAGATGCACTATTATTGGAGAATAACTTGATAAAGAAGTATAAACCCCGCTACAATGTACTATTGAAGGATGATAAAACTTATCCCTCAATATGTGTACAAAATGAGTATTTTCCCAGAGTTTTCAAAACAAGAAAGATTATCAGAAATGGTTCGTCCTATTATGGCCCATACAGCCATATCCCTTCCATGTATGCTCTACTCGATTTGATAAAGCACCTATATCCATTACGCACCTGTAATCTAAATCTTACCCCTGAAAATATTCGGGCTGGTAAATTCAATGTCTGCTTGGAGTATCACATTAAAAATTGTGCAGGACCTTGCGTTGGACTACAATCACAGGATGAGTATCTAAAGAATATCGATGAAATCAAGGAGATATTAAAGGGAAATACTCAGGATATTAGTCGTATGCTGCTAGAAAAAATGCAAGAACTGGCAAGTGAGATGAAGTTTGAAGAGGCACAAAAGATGAAGGAGAAATACCTTTTGATAGAAAATTATCGCTCGAAATCTGAAGTGGTTAGCTCTGTTCTGCATAATATCGATGTCTTTTCCATTGAAGAAGATGAATCCAATTCAGCCTTCATAAATTATCTACATATCACAAATGGTGCCATTAATCAGGCATTTACTTTCGAATATAAAAAGAAACTGAACGAGACAAAAGAGGAGCTACTAACACTCGGTATCATTGAGATGCGGGAACGCTATAAAAGCCTGTCTCGAGAAATCATTGTTCCATTTGAATTGGATATGGAGCTGAATAACGTTAACTTTACCGTCCCTCAGCGCGGAGATAAAAAGAAACTATTAGAACTTTCGATTTTGAACGTAAAGCAATATAAAGCTGACCGTATGAAGCAAGCGGAGAAGCTCAATCCGGAACAGCGAAGCATGCGCTTAATGAAGGAAATACAGCAAGAACTACATTTAGATAGATTACCCATGCAAATTGAATGCTTTGATAACTCCAATATACAAGGTTCGGACGCTGTAGCGGCATGTGTTGTATTCAAAAAAGCCAAACCATCAAAGAAAGATTACCGTAAATACAATATAAAAACTGTAATGGGACCTGATGATTATGCTTCAATGAAAGAGGTAGTAAGAAGACGTTATCAACGTGCCATTGATGAGCAATCACCGCTTCCGGACCTGATTATTACCGATGGTGGTAAAGGCCAAATGGAGGTTGTCAGAGAGGTTATTGAAGATGAATTAAAGTTGAATATACCTATCGCCGGACTAGCTAAAGATAATCGTCACCGTACTTCAGAACTATTGTTTGGATTTCCACCACAAACCATCGGAATCAAACAGCATAGTCCCCTATTCCGTCTACTCACCCAAATACAAGATGAAGTACACCGTTTTGCTATTACTTTCCATCGGGATAAACGCAGTAAACGACAAGTAGCCTCTGCATTAGATACCATTAAAGGTATCGGTGACAAGACAAAAACAGCTTTATTGAAAGAATTTAAAAGTGTAAAAAGAATAAAAGAAGCGTCATTAGAAGATATATCTGCAATCATCGGTGAAGCAAAGGCCAAAATCGTAAAGGAGGGATTAAACCAGAATATTTAGTATCTGAAATACTTTTTGTATATAAACGGGTAAAGTACTATCATATCTCGATCCAATGGTTCTGCTTTTCAATATTAAGAACAATAGCAAGAACTAGACTCCAGTAAATAGAGTTTATTCTCTATATAGGATAGTAATTAACTTAAAAAAACTTTCTTAATTTGCTTAACCAGAGGCTTACGCTGACAGAGATATTGAGTGTGCCAAAACTAAGATGCCCACTCTAAAAAGTTTTAGATTGCAATTAACAAGTATAAAAGAGCTATATCAAACTCGATTTTTGAGTAATGATACGGCTCTTTTCATTGCTGATAAGGGTGGCCAAGTTTCAGATTAAAAGTCCTCTTTCTCTAAAATTGAGTTTTAAATTCATCCTCTTTAAATCTTCAAACAAATATAACGAGAATAATATTTCCTCTATTCCATCATTTTATCTGCCGAATTTCGTAAATTTGCCTTCCGTAAATATAACAAAAGAATCAATGAGAGTAGTAATTCAACGTGTTAGCCATGCTTCAGTAACTATCGATAAGCACTGTAAGTCTTCTATCGGTAAAGGAATGCTGATATTAGTTGGAATTGAAGAAACTGACGGAAAAGAGGACATTGACTGGCTTTGCAAAAAGATAGTAAACCTTCGCATTTTTGATGATGAAAACGGTGTTATGAATAAATCTATTCTGGAAGATGGAGGTGATATTTTAGTTATCAGCCAATTCACTTTACACGCATCCACTAAAAAAGGGAACCGTCCTTCGTACATCAAAGCTGCCAAACCAGAGATCTCTATCCCACTCTATGAACAATTCTGTGAAGATCTGAGCAGTGCATTAGGAAAAGAAATCGGCACAGGAACTTTCGGTGCAGATATGAAAGTTGAACTTTTAAATGATGGTCCTGTTACTATATGCATGGACACTAAAAATAAAGAATAAAATCAATCTGTGATGAGAGGAATCAATTCCTTCCTATCGACGATTCAATCCACTTAAACCGTTATATTATGACTCTGGAAGAAGCTCAGAAGCAAGTAGACCAATGGATAAAAACATACGGTGTCCGTTACTTTAGCGAATTAACCAATATGGCTGTCCTGACCGAAGAAGTCGGAGAATTAGCGCGTGTCATGGCACGAAAATATGGTGACCAATCCTTCAAGGAAGGTGAAAAAAACAACATTGATGAAGAAATAGCCGACATTTTATGGGTACTTCTTTGCATCGCTAATCAAACAGGCGTCAATGTTACTGACGCTTTCCAGAAAAGTCTGGAAAAGAAAACAAAGAGAGACAATAAAAGACATATTAATAATCCAAAACTGAACGATCATGGAAGAGAATAATTCACAACCTAGTAAGTATGAAATCGCTCTGGCGAAATACAATACCAATCTGAATGATGCAGATATACAAGCTCGCGTAGCCGATCTGATTGAAAATAAAGTGCCGGAAAACAATACAGAAGAGGTTAAAAAGCTCCTGTTCAACTGCATTGATCTGACCACACTGAACACTACAGACAGCGACGAAAGCGTCATGCGCTTTGCTGAAAAAGTGAATCAATTCGATGATGAGTTTCCCGAGCTGAAGAATGTAGCGGCTATCTGCGTATATCCTAATTTCGCCGCCATCGTTAAGAATACATTAGAAGTAGAAGATGTCAATATCGCCTGTGTATCAGGAGGTTTTCCATCATCTCAAACCTTCATTGAAGTGAAAATTGCAGAAACTGCATTAGCCATCGCCGACGGAGCAAACGAGATAGATATCGTAATCTCTGTAGGTGAATTCCTGAGTGGTGACTATGAAACGATGTGCGACGAAATCCAAGAACTGAAAGATACCTGCAAAGACCACCATCTCAAAGTGATTCTTGAAACAGGTGCTTTGAAAAGCGCTTCCAACATCAAAAAGGCTTCTATCCTATCCATGTACTCAGGTGCAGATTTCATCAAAACATCGACTGGGAAACAACAGCCTGCCGCTACCCCCGAAGCTGCATATGTGATGTGCGAAGCTATCAAAGAATACTACCAAAAAACAGGAAATAAAATAGGATTCAAACCCGCCGGAGGTATCAATACTGTAAATGATGCACTCATTTACTATACAATCGTCAAAGAAATTCTTGGAGAGGGATGGTTAAACAATCAACTTTTCCGTCTGGGAACAAGCCGGTTAGCAAACCTTCTGCTTTCTGATATCAAAGGCGAAGATATCAAATTTTTCTAAAAGACAGATTAACAATTACATATAACTACCGCACAACTCTCGTTATAAAGATGAGTGTTGTACGGTAGTATTTATTTAAGAAAAACTAAAATTACTTATTGCTACTATTTACTTTTTCATTATCTTTGTGATATATTTAGTTATAGTATTTCTCTATAACTATTTGAAATAGAGAACGTTTTATTTATTGCCTACTCCTGGAATTCGGCAAAAATTCAAAGTTATGAGCGGTGATAAGCAAACGGGTCTCACGCACCTTCACGTATACATTTTTGTTATATATCGAACGGAGCGTGGGACTGTTGCTTGTATCGTCATAACGGCTTGCCGAAGCCCCAGGAAAGATATCAAGTGGCAGTTCTCACGCTTTTCGGTAAATCCTACACCATATTATAATAAGAAGTATATTGATGAAAATACACTTAAAGACCTTACGATTTAATCATAACCCTTTAAATCTGCTTCTCAATACAAAGAGAAAACAAGGATTACGTATCGGCTATATGCATGCTACACTTGAAAACTTTTGCCTCAATAGTATTGAGACAAGGGTACCCAAACAAGAAGTTATCAAATTTCTCACCAATAAATTCAACTGTGTTGATACTGATTCGACCCGCAATATGTTACAATTCCTGATGAACGAAGGAGACAGAATATCTTATGCCATACAAACTCCTTTTTTGCTATCAACAGACAACTTGAATGAGTTTGAAACGATAATACGTAAACGCTTTTTCGGAGTAGAACGGTTTGTTCAACAAGGCAAGAATCTATATAACTTCGTAAAATACGCAGAGGAAAGAAGAGATCCAATCATTTGGATAAATGATCTTGAAAGAGGAATTATCGGCTGTGATATGGGATTAGCAGTCACAATCGCCCGCGCAGCACATGAGTGTGGATATATAACTAGAGATGAAACTTGGGAATACATCGAACAAGCAAACACTTTTTACGCCGAAGTCCTTAGTACTCCAGAAGAAATAGATAAAAGCTGTCTTATCGGAAGAGCTATAAAATCAGATAGAATAGAAGATTGGGAACAACTAATTTTATGCTATTCGCTTTTGAGTAAATTCAGGAAATGATCATTTCTCACGATCGACTACATAATCCAGATAAGTCTCCAAAGCAGCCCGCACCTCTGAATCCGGCAATAACCTTAACAAATCAAGAGCTTTTTGCTTATATGCATTCATTGTCTGAATGGCATATTCAATTCCCCCATTTTCTTTGGTAAATGCAATTAAACAAGCTATTTCTTCCATGCTGGCTGTACCCTCTTTTATCTTGAATGCAATTTCACGCATTCGCGCATCCTGAGTTGCATTCAACACATACAAAGCGGGTAAAGTAAGTTTTCCTTCAAGCATATCATTGCCCGTCGGTTTACCTATCTCTTTGCTATCAAAGTAATCAAAAATATCGTCTTTAATCTGAAAACAAATACCTATATATTCACCCAATAGACGGGCAAATTCAGTATTCTCCTCTCCTACTTCTACCGAATAAGCTGCCGCTTTTGTACAAGCCGCAAAAAGAGCTGCCGTCTTCTTACGAATCACATCAAAATAGACCTTTTCGGAAAAACTGTGGTTGCTTACATTCGATAACTGAAGCAATTCTCCTTCAGCAAGATCCTGCCCCAATGAAGATACGACTTGTATGATATCATGGCTTTTAGTAAGTCCGGCATGAACCAGACTGGTAGCTAACAGGTAATCTCCTGTCAATACCGACACCTTATTATTAAAAACAGCATTTACCGAAAGCTGTCCCCGGCGCTCGGTACTCTCATCCACTACATCATCGTGTACCAGACTGGCAGTATGAAGAAGTTCTAAAGCTACAGCTGCATGAAGAGTACTTGGACGGATTGCACCATAGAGGCGTGCGACTAAAAGGACGAGAATAGGACGCATCATCTTACCATTCCTCTGACGTATATAAGCTATTACACTGTCGAGCAATGCATTCGAACTGGAGAGAGAACTGTCAAAAAGGTCTCTGAAATCCTCAAGTTCAGTCGTTATTGGTTTTTTGATGCAAGTGATACTATCCATTCACACACAATTTGAGTACAAATGTAATAATAAAACGTTTAATACGGTATTTTTTTGTACTTTTACCATGAAAAATTAAATAAATCTATGGAGTCAGACAATAAATTATTTCTTTTAGACGCTTACGCACTGATATATCGGGCATATTATGCCTTTATTAAAAACCCTAGAATCAATTCCAAAGGATTTAATACTTCAGCTATCCTCGGATTTGTCAATACGCTTGAGGAAGTACTGAAGAAAGAGAATCCTAGCCATATAGGAGTAGCTTTCGATCCCGCCGGTCCTACTTTTCGCCATGAAGCTTTTGAGCAATATAAAGCACAGCGAGAAGAAACTCCGGAAGCCATCCGCCTATCCGTACCTATTATTAAAGATATCATTCGTGCTTATCGGATACCTATCCTTGAAGTCGCAGGCTTCGAAGCTGATGATGTGATCGGAACTCTTGCCACCGAAGCCGGAAAGCAGGGTATCATTACTTATATGATGACTCCTGATAAAGATTACGGTCAGTTGGTAACAGACCATGTATTCATGTACCGCCCTAAACACACCGGTGGTTTTGAAGTAATGGGTATCGAAGAGGTAAAAGCAAAGTTCGACATTCAATCTCCTGCTCAAGTAATTGATATGCTTGGTCTGATGGGGGATTCATCGGATAATATTCCCGGTTGTCCCGGAGTCGGAGAAAAGACTGCTCAAAAATTGATTGCCGAATTCGGAAGTATCGAAAATCTGTTGGAGCATACGGATCAATTGAAAGGAGCTTTGAAAACAAAAGTGGAAACGAATCGGGAATTGATCACTTTCTCCAAATTTCTGGCAACGATCAAAATTGATGTTCCTATCCAACTTGAAATGGATTCACTCATTCGCGAACAGGTAGACAAAAATTCACTTCGTCAGATTTTTGAAGAATTGGAATTTAGAACGCTCATCGATCGTGTTCTCAAAACAGAGAACTTCGGAAGTGAAACAGCAAATGGAAATAAAACGATAAGTAAAAGTCCCCTCTCTCCTCTTCCTCTTTTTCCCGACGAAGAAGGACCAATACAAGGCGATTTGTTTGCGAAATTTGCGGGCAACGGGGCAGACGACTCAAAAAAAACAAATCTAGATACGTTAGAAACGCTAGGATGCAATTATCAACTCATTGATACAGAAGAGAAAAGAAGTGAAATTATTCAAAAGTTACTTACATCCAAAATTCTTTCGTTAGATACGGAAACCACGGGAACCGAACCAATGGACGCCGAACTAGTAGGAATGAGTTTCTCTATTGAAGAAAATCAAGCTTTTTATGTACCGGTTCCACCGGAACGAGACGAAGCGTTAAAAATCGTCAATGAGTTCCGCCGGGTTTTTGAAAATGAAGATTCTTTGAAAATCGGACAGAATATCAAGTATGACATGATCGTTCTCCAGAATTATGGAGTAGAAGTAAAAGGTCCGCTCTTCGACACAATGATTGCTCATTATGTTCTTCAACCGGAACTTCGACATGGGATGGATTACCTGGCAGAAATTTATCTCCATTATCAGACTATCCATATTGATGAGCTTATTGGTCCGAAAGGCAAGAATCAGAAAAACATGCGTGATCTGGACCCTAAAGACGTTTACCGTTATGCGTGTGAAGATGCAGATGTGACACTGAAACTAAAGAATGTTCTCGAAAAAGAGTTGAAAGCTAACGATGCCGAACGCTTATTCTATGACATTGAAATGCCTCTTGTACCGGTATTAGTTAATATAGAACGTAATGGAGTACTGCTGGATACAGAAGCACTCAAACAGTCGTCAGCTCATTTCACAGCCCAAATGCAAAGTATTGAGCAAGAAATCTACCAATTAGCAGAAGAATCATTCAACATTGCTTCTCCGAAACAAGTCGGAGAGATTTTGTTTGACAAACTAAAGATTGTAGAGAAAGCCAAAAAGACTAAGACCGGCCAGTATATTACATCGGAAGAAGTACTCGAAAGTCTCCGTCACAAACATCCCATAGTGGAAAAGATTTTGGAACACCGCGGATTGAAGAAGTTACTGGGAACATACATCGATGCGCTTCCCCAACTTATCAATCCTCGTACGGGACGGGTACATACGTCTTTCAATCAAACTGTAACCTCTACCGGACGACTTAGTTCAAGTAATCCAAATTTACAGAACATTCCTATCCGCGATGAAAACGGTAAAGAGATTCGCAAAGCATTCATTCCCGATGAAGGTAGCCTTTTCTTCTCTGCCGATTATTCTCAGATTGAGCTACGCATCATGGCACACCTCAGCGAAGATAAGAATATGATTGACGCTTTTCTCAGTAATTATGATATCCATGCTGCTACAGCAGCCAAGATTTATAAAACTGATCTGAAAGAGGTAGGATCGGATATGCGCCGCAAAGCTAAAACTGCTAATTTCGGTATCATTTACGGTATATCCGTATTCGGTCTTGCCGAACGGATGAATGTAGACCGTAAAGAAGCCAAAGAACTAATTGACGGCTATTTTGAGACGTATCCGGGAGTGAAGGCTTATATGGATAAAAGCATACAAATAGCTCGCGAAAAAGGTTATGTGGAGACAATCTTCCATCGAAAACGCTTCTTGCCGGACATCAACTCGCGTAATGCAGTCGTTCGCGGATATGCAGAACGTAATGCCATTAATGCACCTATTCAGGGAAGTGCCGCCGATATTATAAAAGTAGCCATGGCACGTATTTACAAAAGATTCCGGGCAGAAGGAATTCAAGCCAAGATGATTCTTCAAGTGCATGACGAATTGAACTTCAGTGTTCCTATCAATGAAAAGGAACGGGTCGAAGAGATTGTTATCGAGGAAATGGAAAACGCTTATCGTATGCATGTTCCTTTAAAAGCTGATTGCGGGTGGGGTAAAAATTGGCTTGAAGCTCATTAAAACTCCTTACTGAAGGCATATTCGAGAGATAAAACAAAGCTTCAAAGGGGCAATAACATTATTTAACTCAGTATTCAGAAAGCAAGAGAAATGAATATTTATACAACTTTATGCTATATTCTATATCCGGCAACTTACTGCCGGATATTTTTTTACTACCAATTTTATCAAAAAGCAAGTTGCTTTAACCAAGCATTGATAACACTTTGATAACATTTCTCGCCGCAACCATTCCTATATCAAATTTATATATACCTTTGCAACAGAAAAACAGATACATTAGTAGACAAAAGAAAGAATTCAAGAAAGTATGCAACACTAATTATCTAAAATGGGACTACAATATATACTTTGTATGGTTCTATGTCTGAACAATAGTAAGATAAAGCAAAACAAATCTATATATAACAAAACTCTCTCATTCTAATATTCTAACAAATAGAGGACGCCGTTTCTGATGAAGAAATGGCGTTTTCATATTTCAGAGGAGTTAAGTACAAAGTAACTGGAAATGAAACGACTGATCTAATTGATTTATTTTATTCTGAATATCAACGATATTAATCATTTTTTTAATACCTTTGTACCCATATCATATTAAAAATGAGTAACTGACCTAATGAGTCCATTGAATTTTACCCACATTTTGACACAGGCAGTCGATGAGCTATCGGAAAGCGAATCTTACAAAGGACTGTTTCATCAACATAAAGATGGCGAACCACTGCCTTCTGCTAAAGTCTTGTATGAGATTATCGAGCTTTCACGCTCCATTCTTTTTCCCGGATATTACGGCAATTCTACAATCAACAGTCATACAATCAATTACCACATCGGTGTAAATATCGAAAAGCTATATGATTTGCTATCTGAGCAAATCCTGGCAGGGCTATGTTTTGGAACGGCAGAAGGTAAATGTAATACTTGTTCCGATTCAAAAAGAGAGGAAGCTTCCCGACTTGCCGCTAAGTTTATCAGTAAGTTGCCCTGTATGAGAAAAATATTGGCAACTGACGTAGAAGCCGCATACAATGGTGATCCTGCTGCCGAAAGTTATGGTGAAGTAATTTGTTGCTATCCTGCTATTAAAGCGATCAGTAATTACCGCATCGCACATGAATTATTAGAGTTAGGTGTTCCATTGATTCCCCGCATCATTACGGAAATGGCACATAGCGAAACAGGTATTGATATCCATCCGGGAGCTAAGATAGGTAGTTATTTCACGATTGACCATGGAACGGGTGTGGTAATTGGTGCTACAAGCATTATCGGAAATAACGTCAAGCTATATCAAGGTGTTACATTAGGAGCTAAAAGTTTCCCTTTGGATGCAGACGGAAAACCCATCAAAGGCATTCCCCGCCATCCGATATTGGAAGACAATGTTATTGTGTATTCCAACGCCACTATCTTAGGCAGAATCACCATAGGAAAAGACGCCACTGTAGGAGGTAATATCTGGGTAACAGAAAATGTACCTGCAGGTGCAAAAATAGTACAAACTAAAGCTAAGAAATAAATTCAAATTACAATATATGAGCGAACAATTCGAAATTATTGCCAAGACTTTCCAAGGATTGGAAGAGATACTTGCAGAAGAACTGACAACATTAGGAGCCAACGACATTCAGATAGGACGCCGCATGGTTTCATTTACAGGAGATAAGCGTATGATGTACAAAGCAAATTTCTGCCTTCGTACTGCCATTCGCATCCTGAAACCAATTAAACATTTTACCGCCAAAGATGCCGATGAGGTTTACAGTCAGATTCAAGAAATTCCTTGGGAAGAGTATCTGGACACTGACAAAACATTTGCTATAGATGCGGTAGTATTTAGTGAAGAGTTCCGCCATTCGAAGTTCGTTTCATACAAAGTAAAAGATGCCATCGTAGATTATTTTCGTGATAAAACCGGGAAACGTCCGTCAGTACGCATAAATAATCCGGATATTTTATTGAATATACATATTGCACAGACTACTTGTACGTTGTCATTAGACTCTTCAGGTGAGTCTCTTCATCGTCGTGGATATCGCCAGGAAGCGGTAGAAGCTCCATTGAATGAAGTATTGGCAGCAGGCATGATCCTGATGACCGGATGGCGTGGAGAATGTGACTTGATCGATCCGATGTGTGGTTCGGGTACAATTCCTATCGAAGCAGCGCTCATTGCTCGAAACATTGCCCCAGGAGTCTTCCGCAAAGGATTTGCATTCGAGAAGTGGGTGGATTTTGATGCGGATATGTTCGACGAGATCTATAATGATGATAGTCAAGAACGTGAATTTGAACATAAGATTTATGGTTATGACAATAACCCGAAAGCTAATGAGATTGCAACTCACAATATAAAAGCTGCCGGTGTATTCAAAGACGTAGTATTGAAACTGCAACCATTCCAGCAATTCGAGCAACCGAAAGAGAAATCAATTATCATAACGAACCCTCCTTATGGTGAACGTATCTCTACGAATGACTTGCTCGGATTGTATCAGATGATTGGTGAACGTCTGAAACATGCTTTCGTTGGAAATGAGGCGTGGGTACTCTCCTACCGCGAAGAATGCTTCGACCAGATAGGTTTGAAAGCAAGTGAAAAGGTTCCATTGTTCAATGGTCCACTGGAGTGTGAGTTCCGGAAATATGAAATCTTTGATGGAAAATACAAAGAATTCAAGAGTCAGGAAACAGAAGAAGGTGGAGAAGATAAAAACGAGGGAGAAGAAGGTTTTACTCCAAAAATCAAAGAGAGAAAAGATTTCAGACCTCGCAGAGAAGGGGAATTTAAGCCACGTAGAGACGAAGAATCCAGACCGAGACGAGAAGGTGAGTTCAAGCCACGTAAAGATGGAGAATATAAACCAAGACGGGATGGTGAGTTCAAGCCACGCAGAAATGGTGAATCCAGACCAAGACGAGAAGGAGAGTTTAAACCGCGCAGAGATGGCGAATCCAGAGAGGAAGGAAGAGATAGAAAGCCACGCGGAGAATTCCATGAAAGAAGAGATTCGAAAGCACCGAGAGAGTTCAGAGGTAACCGGGAGCCTAGAATTCCTAAAAAGGATGAAGAATAGTTAGAATAAATAATTAATGACAGGTTCAATCATTAATCCTCATTAACTAATTGATATACAGCTTAGGTCACAAATTGTAACCGAAAGCTTAAATAACAAAAATATCAACATCATGCGTGCCTTCGTCTAATCGAATATTTAGAAGAAGATGTATCGTCTGACAGAGAGAGCTACGAAAAGCAATTTGATGAATTATTCTCGGCTTTCGCTAAATTAAGTGCGGCCGTTCAGATAAAAACGACCACTCTTGGAGGAGTAACGATAGATAGATTTAAAATAAATAATAAAGAAGAAAACAATGAATAAAATTGGAAAAAGAACCATCTTATTATTGATGGCACTGCCAATGGTAATCAATGTTATGGCACAAGAAATGAAAAAGCTGACACTGGAAGACTTAATTCCGGGTGGCGAAACATACCGATATGCAGAAAACCTCTACGCGCTACAATGGTGGGGGGATGAATGCATTAAACCGGGTATTGATACAATTTATACAATTCAACCCCAAACGGGTAAAGAAACAATGCTTGTTACTCGGGAGCAGATCAACAAAGTGCTAGAAGCTAACAATTTAGGAAAGCTATCTCATTTATATTCTGTTAGCTTCCCCTGGGCGGACAAGTCACAATTACTGCTGACTCTACCGGGTAAATATGTTGTATATGACTTTAAAACAGATCAACTAGTCAATTCACTCAAACTGAAAGAGAAAGCAAATAATCAAGATTATTGTGCAGCTAGTGGAAAAGTGGCATACACCATAGGAAACAACCTGTATGTAAACGATCAGGCAGTGACCGATGAACCTGAAGGAATCGTTTGCGGACAATCGGTGCACCGCAATGAATTCGGTATCGAGAAAGGTACATTCTGGAGTCCGAAAGGAAACCTACTTGCTTTCTACCACATGGATGAAAGCATGGTCACACAATATCCGCTTGTAGACATTACGGCACGTGTGGGAGAAGTAAACAATATCCGTTATCCAATGGCGGGAATGACTAGTCATAAGGTAAAAGTAGGTATTTACAACCCGGAAACAGGAAAAAGTATCTATCTGAATGCAGGTGATCCTACCGATCGCTATTTCACTAATATTAGTTGGGCACCGGATGAAAAAAGCCTCTATCTTATTGAATTGAATCGTGACCAGAACCATGCCAAACTTTGCCAATACAATGTAGAAACGGGAGACTTGGTAAAGATTCTGTTCGAAGAAAGTCACCCCAAATATGTAGAGCCACAACATCCGATTACTTTCCTGCCTTGGGACGATAGTAAATTCATTTATCAAAGTCAGAAAGATGGTTTCAATCACCTCTATTTGTATAATACGGAAGGTAAGCTACTGAAACAACTAACAAAGGGAAACTGGCTAGTAAGTGAGTTGCTGGGCTTTAATACAAAAAAGAAAGAAGTTATCTTCACAGCCATAGAAGGTCTGAAAAGCGGACATTTTGCTGTTAATGTCAGCAACGGAAAGATGAATCAGCCATTCGATACTTGCAAAGAAAGTCTGCATAACGGGATACTCAATGCTTCGGGCACCTATCTCATAGACTTTTCTTCTGCTAAAAATGAAGCCCGTACTATCGATTTGATAGATACTAAAAACTTCAAAGGTATCAATCTACTTCAATCTAAAAACCCGTATGAAGGTTATCAAATGCCTACTCTCGAAACCGGAACGATCAAAGCAGCTGACGGTACCACTGATCTATACTATCGATTGATGAAACCGGCAGACTTCGATCCGAACAAGAAATATCCTGTCATTGTCTATGTCTATGGTGGTCCTCACGCACAATGTGTCACAGGCGGATGGCTGAACGGTGCACGTGGATGGGATATTTATATGGCAAACAAAGGCTACATCATGTTTACTATCGACAACCGGGGTAGTTCTAACCGAGGTTTAGAGTTTGAGAATGCTACTTTCCGCCATTTGGGTATCGAAGAAGGTAAGGATCAGGTAAAAGGAATCGAATATCTGAAGTCTCTCCCTTATGTAGATGGTAACCGTATCGGTGTACATGGATGGAGCTTCGGAGGACACATGACCACTGCTCTCCTACTCCGTTACCCGGAGATATTCAAAGTAGGTGTAGCCGGAGGTCCCGTTATTGATTGGGGATATTACGAAATAATGTACGGCGAACGCTATATGGACACACCTCAAAGTAATCCGGAAGGATATAAGGAATGCGACCTTAAAAACCTTGCAGGACAACTGAAAGGACGTCTTCTAATCATTCATGACGACCATGACGATACCTGTGTGCCACAGCATACGCTTTCGTTTATGAAAGCCTGTGTAGATGCCCGCACTTATCCCGACCTGTTCATTTACCCCTGCCATAAGCACAATGTCTCAGGTCGTGACCGCGTACACTTGCACGAGAAAATTACCCGATATTTTGAAGAACATTTATAATACCTACTGATTATGAAGATATTATTATTAGGCTCGGGCGGCCGCGAACATGCACTTGCATGGAAAATTGCCCAAAGTCCGAAAGTAGAAAAATTGTATATTGCACCGGGAAATGCAGGAACCACTGCCGTAGGCGAAAACGTAAACATCAAAGCTACTGATTTTGATGCAATCGGCGCTTTTGCTGTAAAAGAGAATATCAATATGGTTGTTGTAGGTCCGGAAGATCCGTTGGTACAAGGTATCTATGACTATTTTCAGAATCATCCCGAATTGAAACATATTGCCGTTATCGGTCCTTCTGCCAAAGGAGCACAGTTGGAAGGAAGCAAAGAATTTGCCAAAGGTTTCATGATGCGTCATCATATCCCGACAGCACGCTACAAAAGCATTACAGCCGATAACCTTGAGGAAGGACTGTCCTTCCTCGAAACGCTGGAAGCTCCTTACGTACTGAAAGCAGACGGTCTTTGTGCCGGAAAAGGTGTTTTGATCCTACCTACGTTGGATGAAGCCAAGAAAGAATTGAAAGAAATGCTTGGTGGAATGTTTGGTTCTGCATCAGCAACTGTCGTTATCGAAGAGTTCCTGAGTGGTATCGAATGTTCCGTATTCGTACTTACAGACGGAGAGAACTACAAAGTACTTCCCGTTGCCAAAGACTACAAACGTATCGGAGAAGGTGACAAAGGCCTCAATACCGGTGGTATGGGTAGCGTAACTCCTGTCCCGTTTGCAGACGAAGAGTTTATGGAGAAAGTACGTACACGCATCATCGAACCTACCATCAACGGGTTGAAAGAAGAAAATATCACGTACAAAGGTTTCATCTTCCTCGGACTGATCAGAGTGAAAGATGAACCGATGGTCATCGAATATAACGTTCGTATGGGCGATCCGGAAACAGAGAGTGTAATGCTTCGTATCCAGAGCGACTTCGTTGAATTGCTGGAAAGTACAGCCACAGGCAATCTTAACGAGAAGGAATTGGTAATGGACCCACGTTCCGCAGGTTGTGTAATCCTTGTTAGTGGCGGTTATCCCGAAGCTTACGAGAAAGGATTCCCTATCAGCGGGCTGGAACAAGCTGCCGCAACAGACAGTATCATTTTCCATGCCGGAACAACCGTGAAAGAGGGTCAGGTGGTAACAAATGGAGGACGTGTTATTGCAGTTTGCTCTTACGGTGCAACTAAAGAAGAAGCATTGGCTCAGAGCTATAAAGTGGCAGATATGATAGATTTCGACAAGAAATACTTCCGCCGCGACATTGGATTTGACCTGTAAAACAGGGGATAGTAAAACCGTTTGGTAAACATATATACTCACCATGGTGGGTATATATGTACGGTACGGTGGATCTATATACCCACTACGGTATACATATAGGGATAGTAAACGACTCAAAGACAGAGATGAAATACACAATAAATGTCTTGCTAAACTTTAATTAATGAGGAACAAAAGATTACAAAGCCAGATAACAGCAGGACGTTGGACATTACCAGCCGTCATCTTTATTTGCACTCTCTTCTGGGTGCTGACTTTCTTCTTATTGCCCGACCTCACTCCCGCATTAGGCAAAGAAGGAGGTTCTACTATCTGGCAGTCTACCCGTTCCCTATTACTCCCCTCATGGGCGGACCGTATTGTCAGCTATCTGGTATATGCAATTATCGGCTATTTCCTGATCGAAATAAACAACCGTTTCACCATCATACGTATGCGAGCTTCCGTACAGACAGCAATTTACTTTCTGCTAGTCACTGTCTGCCCGGAAATGCACCTGTTATATGCCGGAGACATTGCTGCCCTTGCTTTCTTGATTTCCCTCTATTTTTTATTCAACAGCTATCAACAATCGCAAGCATCAGGCAATCTGTTTTATTCCTTCTTCTTTATCGGAGCAGGAAGTATCTTTTTTCCTCAGCTCACTTTCTTGTCAGTGCTTTGGTTACTCGAAGCTTACCGTTTTCAATCGCTCAACCCACGTAGTTTCTGTGCAGCGATATTGGGATGGATGTTTCCCTACTGGATGTTATTCGGACACGCCTTCTTCTACGGTCAAATGGACTTGTTCTACCGGCCTTTCTACGATCTGATTACATTTGGGAATGTCTTCGATTTACAAGCTTTACAGCCTTGGGAATTCGCGACACTCGGCTTTCTGCTTGTGTTGTATATCGTCAGCACAGCTCACTGTATTGTTGCCGGTTTTGAAGACAAGATACGCACTCGCGCCTATTTGCAGTTTCTCATTGAGCTGACTGCTTTCCTCTTTTTGCTGATAGCTTTACAACCGATACAGTGCAGCGACCTGTTACCACTTCTAATGATAAGCAGCAGTATCCTGATCGGACACCTTTTTGCGCTGACCAACAGTAAAACATCCAATGTGTTTTTCATCATAACGATGGTCAGCCTCATCCTTTTATTCGGTTATAATATATGGACGCTTTTATAGATTCAACCATACAGCTTCTCATTGATTGGGGATTGCCGGGATTGTTCATTTCGGCTTTGTTAGCAGGTAGTATTATACCTTTCAGCTCCGAGCTTGTGCTAGTTACATTAGTAAAACTCGGACTAAATCCTACCGCGTGCATACTTGCCGCTACACTTGGTAATACAGTGGGTGGAATGACTTGTTATTACATGGGCCGTCTGGGTAAAATAAGCTGGATTGAGAAATACTTTAAAGTAAAGAAAGAGAAAATAGATAAGATGGTTACCTTCCTGCAAGGGAAAGGAGCATTGATGGCATTCTTTGCTTTCTTGCCAGCCATTGGCGAAGTAGTGGCCATTGCACTGGGATTTATGCGAAGCAATACATGGCTTACTCTCATCTCCATGTTTGTAGGCAAATTATTGCGCTACATTCTTCTGCTATATGTATTGGAAAATGCTTGGAATATAGTTGCAGGATAAAAGAAAAGAGACATAAAGATTAGAAATTAAAATAGGATGAAAAGAGTAATTGAAAAGACCGACGACGGAAGTGCAACTCTGTTTGTACCCGAATTGAATGAACATTATCATTCAATCAAAGGGGCACGTACAGAATCGCAACACATTTTCATCCACATGGGACTGGACGCATCTGATATGCTCTCACCCCGAATTCTGGAAATTGGCTTCGGCACAGGACTAAATGCCTGGCTTACACTTGAGGAAGCGGAAAGAAGCCACCGGAATATACACTATACAGGATTAGAACTCTATCCTCTGGAATGGCCGATAATAGAACAACTAGGCTATGTCAGGGATAGCGAGCAACTAACCATAAATAACCAACCGGTAACAGTCATCGAACTGTTTAAACAGCTTCACATTTCACCTTGGGAAGAAGAAGTCTGTCTCAGTCCACACTTCACCCTGCGGAAAGTACAGGCAGACTTTAACGAATGGATCTTCCGTTCTCTGCCAGACAGCCCTGATATCATCTATTTCGATGCATTTGCCCCCGAAAAACAGCCGGAAATGTGGTCGCAAGAACTATTCAACCGCCTGTATGTTTTATTAAGCAATGATGGGATTCTGACCACTTATTGTGCCAAAGGAGTGATCCGGAGGATGTTACAAACCGCAGGATTTGTAGTCGAACGTTTACCGGGTCCTCCGGGAGGTAAACGGGAAATATTACGAGCCCGCAAACAAGTATAACAATCAAAGATATTAATAAAACCAGTCATGAAAAAACAACTAAAAAATAAATGTACTTTCTTGTTGCTCAGCACCTGCCTTTTACTGGCAGCTTGCACAAGAAGTTCATCCAAGTCAAACGATAAAGAAGGCGAAAAACCCGTTATTACGGTTACCCTGGAACCGCAACGTTACTTCACCGAAGCAATTGCCGGCGACAAGTTTAAGGTAGTCAGCATGGTTCCCAAAGGTTCCAGCCCGGAGACTTATGATCCTGTTCCGCAGCAGCTTGTATCTCTGGGAGATAGTAAGGCATATTTCCGAATCGGCTATATCGGATTTGAGCAAACATGGATGGATCGTTTAATGAATAATACTCCGCATATACAGATGTTCGATACTTCAAAAGGGGTAGATCTTATCCTAAGTAATGAAGATCCGGGACATGGACATACGTCTCATGATGGTCATATTCACTCTATAGAGCCTCATATATGGAATTCTGCAACCAATGCTTTGATCATTGCCGGAAACACCTATAAAGCGCTCTGTACACTCGACAAAGCCAATCAAGCCTATTACTTCGCACGTTACGACTCTCTCTGCCAACGTATACAATATACTGATAGTATCATTTGTGAGCAGTTGTCAAAGCCTGAAGCGGCTAAAGCATTTATGATTTATCACCCGGCTCTCTCCTACTTTGCCCGCGACTACGGATTACATCAGATTTCTATCGAAGAAGGAGGAAAAGAACCCTCTCCTGCTCATTTGAAAGAGTTGATAGACTTATGCAAAGAAGAAAACGTACAAGTTATCTTCGTACAACCGGAGTTTGACAAGAGAAATGCGGAGACAATAGCGCAGCAAACGGGAACACGCGTAGTCCCCATCAATCCGCTAAGCTATGATTGGGAAGCGGAAATGCTAAATGTAGCAAATGCGCTTATGCCTGTTGAGAAACCCTGATAAACGGACAATCTGCACCCAAAAATTCTTTGAAGATTTCATTGGCTTGGGTGCGTAGCTGTCTGACTAACATCATGTTGATTTTATCATTTAATTGTTTACCTTTGCTCCAATAATATCAAGCTACAAGTAGGAAGTAACTATGGCTACAACTCCAATCATCGAAATAAAGAATCTTTCTGCCGGATACGACGGCCGTACCGTTCTTCATGATGTAAACCTCAATGTCTACGAACGGGATTTCTTAGGTATTATCGGTCCCAACGGAGGAGGTAAAACGACATTGATCAAATGTATTCTAGGTCTGTTGAAACCTACCGGAGGGGAAATAATTTTTCATATCGGACAAAGTGCTAACCATTCTCAACTTCCAACTTCCAGCTCACAAATTTCTCTCGGCTATCTTCCACAGTACAACACTATCGACCGGAAGTTTCCTATTTCAGTGGAAGAAGTAATTTTGTCAGGTTTAAGCATCCAGAAATCGCTAACCTCACGCTTCACCCCGGAACAAAAAGAGAAAGGAAAACAAATCATTGCCCGTATGGGACTGGAAGGTCTCGAACATCGCGCTATCGGGCAATTAAGCGGTGGACAACTACAACGTGCCTTATTGGGGCGTGCCATTATCTCCGATCCTTCCGCCTTGATCCTTGACGAGCCAAGCACCTATATCGACAAACGTTTCGAAGCACGTCTGTACGAATTATTGGCTGAAATCAATAAAGAGTGTGCCATTATTCTCGTCAGCCATGATATCGGTACGGTACTTCAACAAGTGAAATCCATTGCTTGTGTCAATGAGACTCTGGACTATCATCCGGATACAGAAGTCACCACAGAATGGTTGGAAAAGAATTTTGATTGTCCGATTGAATTACTTGGACATGGAACGCTTCCACACCGCATTCTTGGAGAACATTGCCACCATCATCATTAAGGATACTCCTTGATAAAAAGTACAAAATCATAATTCTCATTTTATCAACCTCTAACCACAATATTTCAGCCATTAATCTGCAACTTATCAGGTATTAATACCCAATTTCCCACCTATTAATACTTGTCACTTCAGCCATTAATACCTGTCACGTAGACTATTAATAGCCCACAAACTAGGAAATCATCCCTCTGATACTTAATAAATCTTACTTTCTTCTACTTTATGCCCGTAAATCATTATCTTTGCGGCCGTCTAATCTGTTTTTAACGAATAAACTACGATAAGTGCTAATGAAACAGTACAGAACCGTAAACAACCTGATGGGTTGGCTTACATTCATCATTGCAGCAACGGTCTATTGCCTTACAATAGAGCCGACTGCTAGTTTCTGGGATTGTCCCGAGTTTATAACCACCGGCTACAAACTGGAAGTCGGTCACCCACCCGGCGCACCTTTCTTTATGCTGATGGCAAATTTGTTTACTCAATTTGCTTCCGACGTAACAACTGTTGCTAAAATGGTAAACTATATGAGTGCCCTGATGAGCGGTGCCTGTATTCTGTTCCTCTTCTGGAGTATTACCCATTTAGTTCGCAAGTTAGTCATCACCGACGAAAATAACATTACCAAAGGGCAACTCATAACAATTATGGGTAGTGGACTGGTAGGCGCTCTGGTCTATACATTCAGCGATACCTTCTGGTTTTCAGCAGTAGAAGGCGAAGTATATGCTTTCTCTTCCCTGTTCACTGCCGTCGTATTCTGGCTGATTTTGAAGTGGGAAGACGTAGCCGACCAGCCTCACAGTGACCGTTGGCTTATCCTGATTGCTTATTTGACGGGATTGAGTATCGGCGTTCACTTGTTGAACTTACTTTGTCTACCGGCTATCGTATTGGTATATTACTACAAGAAAACACCAAATGCCACTGCAAAAGGTTCGCTGCTTGCCCTCATCGGATCGGGCGTACTGGTAGCAGCCGTACTATATGGTATCGTTCCGGGTATCGTGAAAGTAGGTGGTTGGTTTGAACTCATGTTTGTCAATGGAATAGGAATGCCGTTCAACACAGGCGTAGTGGTTTATATTATCATTCTGGCAGCTTCCCTTATCTGGGGCATATACGAAAGCTATACGGAAAAAAGTAGACTACGTATGGCTATCTCCTTTATCCTCACTATTGCCCTATTGGGTATTCCGTTCTACGGACATGGAGCCAGCAGTATCCTGATTGGTATTTTAGTGATCGCCGTATTGGCTATCTACCTTGCTCCACAAGTGCAGGAAAAGATAAAAGAGAAATGGCGTATTTCCGCACGCACCATGAATACAACTTTGTTGTGTACCATGATGATCGTGATCGGATATTCGTCTTATGCACTGATCGTAATCCGCTCTACAGCCAATACTCCGATGGATCAGAACTCCCCGGAAGACATCTTCACATTAGGTGAATACCTGGGTCGTGAGCAATACGGAACACGTCCGCTCTTCTACGGTCCTGCTTACTCATCAAAAGTAGCACTCGACACAAAAGATGGCTATTGCATACCTCGCCAATCAAAAACCGGAGTAAAATATATCCGTAAGGAAAAGACTTCTCCGGACGAAAAAGACTCTTATATCCAACTTCCCGGACGCATCGAATACGAATATGCACAGAACATGCTATTCCCCCGTATGTACAGTGCCTCACATGCCGGACTCTACAAACAATGGGTAGATGTGAAAGGTTATGATGTTCCTTACGACCAATGCGGTGAAATGGTGATGGTAAACATGCCGACGCAATGGGAAAACATCAAATATTTCTTCTCTTACCAATTGAACTTCATGTACTGGCGTTACTTCATGTGGAACTTCGCCGGACGTCAAAACGATATTCAAGGTAGTGGAGAAATCGAACATGGCAATTGGATCACAGGTATCCCATTCATAGATAACCTATTAGTAGGCAACCAGGAATTACTACCACAAGATCTAAAAGACAATAAGGGACGCAATGTCTTTTACTGTCTACCATTGATACTTGGTCTGATCGGCCTGTTCTGGCAAGCTTATCACAGCCAACGCGGTATTCAACAATTCTGGGTTGTTTTCTTCCTATTCTTTATGACAGGTATTGCCATTGTGCTCTATCTCAACCAAACACCTGCACAGCCTCGTGAACGTGACTACGCATATGCAGGTTCCTTCTATGCCTTTGCCATCTGGATAGGTATGGGAGTAGCGGGTATCATCCACTTGTTACGGGAATACTGCAAGATGAAAGAACTTCCGGCGGCTGCATTAGCTTCCGTACTTTGCTTACTGGTTCCTATTCAAATGGCAGGACAAACCTGGGATGACCACGACCGTAGCGGACGCTTCGTTGCGCGTGATTTTGGTCAGAATTACCTGATGACCCTTCAGGAAGAAGGCAATCCGATCATCTATACGAATGGTGATAACGATACCTTCCCTCTGTGGTACAATCAGGAAACAGAAGGATTCCGCACCGATGCGCGTACCTGTAATTTGAGCTATTTGCAGACCGATTGGTACATCGACCAAATGAAACGTCCGGCCTACGATTCACCTTCACTCCCTATCACATGGGATCGTGTGGAATACGTAGAAGGTCAGAATGAATATATCCCTATCCACCCGGAGGTAAGATCGCTTATCGACAACTATTTCAAACAAGCAAATGAATTAGCTGCCCAAGGAGATACTACCGTACTGTCACTTGTTCGTTCCATCTTTGGTGAAAATCCTTATGAACTGAAGGAAATCATTAACCGTTGGATACTCGGCAAGAATGATCAGCTTAAAGAACTGCTCAAAAAGACAGGACAGGACATCAAATTACCGCTTATTCCTACAGACAGTATTGTCATGAAGATCGATGAAGAGGCTGTCCGCCGCTCCGGAATGAAGATACCGGAAGCTTTGGGTGACTCTATTCCTGAATACATGACTATCTTACTGAAAGATGCAAACGGTAGTCCAAAACGTGCACTCTACAAGAGTGAACTGATGATGCTCGAAATGCTTGCCAACGCTAACTGGGAACGTCCTATCTATATGGCAATCACCGTAGGTAGCGAAAACAACCTGGGTATGACCAATCATTTCATACAAGAAGGTCTTGCCTACCGTTTCACTCCGTTTGATACTGATAAGCTGGATAGCAAAATCGACAGTGAAAAGATGTACGACAACCTGATGAACAAATTCAAATTCGGAGGTATCGACAAACCGGGTATTTATATTGATGAAAATGTGATGCGTATGTGTGATACTCACCGTCGTATCTTCACTCAGCTTGTCGGCCAACTCATCAAGGAAGGTAAGAAAGACAAAGCTCTTGCCGCACTTGACTACGCTGAAAAGATGATACCTGCTTACAACGTACCTTACGACTGGAGAAACGGTGCTTTCCAAATGGCAGAATCATACTATCAACTGGGGCAGACTGAAAAAGCAGATAAGATAATCGATGCACTTGCCAACAAGTCGCTCGAATATATGATTTGGTATCTCAGTCTCAATGACAACCAGCTCGCTATCTCAGGCGAAAACTTCATGTACAATGCAAGCTTGCTTGACGCTGAAGTCCGCCTGATGGAAAAATACAAATCAGAAAAACTCGCAAAACATTATTCCGCACAACTCGAACAATTATACAACGAGTACGTGACGATAATGAAAGGAAAACAATAATAAATTAAGTATGAGAATAAAGAATGAAGAATTGGTTGCGCCCCTTATGTCGCACTGAATTCTTCATTCTTCATTCCGCATTCTTTATTCAATTAGTTTATGTTTATAGAACAACCGCCTTGGCTTTTCCGAGCGTTGTACCCACAAGCCATCTTCCGTATGGACCCGAACGAACGGGCAGTTTATCTGACTTTCGATGACGGACCTATCCCGGAAGTAACTCCATGGGTGTTAGAGTTGCTGGAAAAGCATGATATTAAAGCCACTTTCTTCATGGTAGGTGATAATATCCGCAAACACCCGGATGTATACCGGATGGTGGTAGAACACGGACATCGCATTGGTAACCACACTTTCAACCACATCCGAGGATTCGAATATTCCAATCCGGAATATCTGGCAAACACCAAAAAGGTAGACGAAATGATTCATTCCGAACTGTTCCGCCCACCACATGGACACATGGGATTCCGGCAGTACTACACATTGCGACATTATTACCGGATTATTATGTGGGACCTTGTAACACGCGATTACAGTAAGCGGATGCGTCCCGAACAAGTCCTGAATAATGTGAAACGCTATGTAAGAAATGGCTCTATCATTACCTTCCACGACTCTCTGAAGTCCTGGAATAACGGAAATCTTCAATATGCACTTCCCCGGGCCATCGAGTTTCTGAAAGCAGAAGGATACGAGTTTAAAGTATTATAACCTGCAAGATACTAAACCCGTGGTTACCACAAGAAATTTATAACGAGACAAGTATTTTTATATGAATAAACTTCTCTCTTCCGAACAAATAAAAGCCGAAGCCACCCGCCTCGGCTTTTCCGCTTGTGGACTGGCACCTGCCGAAGCTGTCAATGAAACTGTTGCAACTTCTTTCCGCCAATGGTTGGCTGACGGCTGCCAGGCAGAAATGGCTTATATGCAAAATTATGAAGATAAACGCCTCGATCCTCGTTTACTCGTCGAAGGAGCACGCACAGTCATCAGCGTCGCATTAAACTACTATCCGGATACTAAACTTCCGATAGAGGAGTATCAGATTGCTTGGTATGCCTACGGAAAGGATTATCACGATGTGATGAAGAAAAAACTCAATGCTCTACTGGAATTTATCATACTTCCATCAACTAGTGCAGAAACAATCGCCCCAGCTACTTCTCCCCTAACGGTTAGCGGTCGCGTCTTTTGCGACACAGCACCTATACTCGAACGGTATTGGGCATGGCGTGCCGGACTCGGATGGATAGGAAAAAACACACAACTGATCATTCCTCATGCTGGTTCCTGTTTCTTTTTAGGGGAAGTGATTATCAATATAGCAGCCGATAATTATGATATTCCACAAAAAAGTCGGTGTGGTTCATGTACGCGTTGCATTGACACTTGTCCAACAAAAGCTTTAGAAGCCCCTTTCCGGCTTAATTCCAAGAGATGTCTTTCTTATCTTACCATTGAATATCGTGGGGACCTTTCGCCCAATATGGGGCAAAAAATGAATAAAAAGATATATGGATGTGATGAATGCCAGCACGCTTGTCCATGGAACCGCTATTCCACTCCTTGCAAGACAGAAGAATTTCACCCCTCTCCTTCTCTGCTGCAAATGAAAAAAAGTGATTGGCAAAGTCTAACAGAAGAACAATATAAAACCCTCTTCAAAGGGAGTGCCGTGAAAAGGGTTAAATATTCGGGATTAATGCGAAATATCCGTATCGTAAAAGAATCGCCGGAATCTAAATAATCAATTCATTAATAGGATACAATAAGTGGAGCATGCAGTTTCTGCACATATTGAGCCATATACTCATTCCAAGCATCAACTGTCTTAATAGCTGCCTTATCCCATGCAGAACCCCAATAATAAGTATATTCAGCACCTGGCTGGTAGTCACTGACCGCCAATAAATGACCATCTGCTCCGGCACGCTCTTCTTTCTTCTCCTTCTCTGAGAAAAGTACGGCCTTGGCTTCATTAATTTGAGCAGGAAAAGCAGCGCCGATAAATATCTTACCATTACCGGCCTTCGGGTTTCCAGTCGGATCTACATAAGTCATATATCCGTTAGCAACATCGGTCTTTATGGTCCCATCCGGCTCATGAAGAACAATTCCGGTAACTACGGGTACTGATTCTTTCAGATTCGTATAAGAAACCACTGTTCTATTCAAATAAGAATGGGCATCCAACGTAATCACACGAGTCTCCACAACATTAGAATCACCACGTACCACTAACGGATTATATTCCAATTTCACAGTAAAACGTAACGGACCATTATCCAGTATCTCCTGTGTACGATAGCAATAAGGATATATAATGGTATCCCCCACCATCAAAGCAGATGTACCGCCTCCCAGTGTAGGACCTACATTATAACAATCCATTCCATTGCCATGATCGATATGATAGGAAATAGCACGCTCCAGTTCTCCGGCAGCTTTAGGATCGGTCTTCTTCAATTCTGCTATTTTTGCCCGTTTTTCCTTGCTTACTTCATTGGCATAACGAGCTTCTACAACAGGCTCTGTTGTATTATACTTAGTAAACACATCATAACCGAACCCACGTTCGCCACGCTTCTGCAAGGCCGGACCATATGCACGAAAAGCAACCAAATCATTCTCCCAAGCTACATCATCCAAACGCTCCGGATAGTATCTGCCACATGCTATCACATTATAAGGCTCCGGCATACCTTCCTGAACAGTGTAAGTTACTGTACCATTGGCTTTCACCGTTGCCGGGAAAATAACTTTCTGATCATAGGTTATCTGGTAAGGAACTTGCCGACCATCCATGTCCAGAATCACAATCTGTGCTGTATCTGCCAATTTCAGTTTAGCAACTACATCACTCATTGCCACCTCAACCATCTCACCCGTACGCTCTAGTCCCAAAGGATTAGACACTGTCACCGTCATTGTTTGTTTGCTATCTGCACAAGAAGAAACACAACTCATTATGATAACAGCTGTTAGAATTAATATCTTGCTCACTTCCATTGAATGATAAATAATGAAGTTTGGACTAAAAATTAAGAAATTGATAATGGATATTCATGACCACACAGCCACTATTACCCATTATCAATGATCCATTAAAAAACTATTTTGGTTGTTTACCGATGTATGCAAGGATACCTCCGTCTACGTAGAGTATATGTCCATTGACCGCATTAGAAGCTTCTGAGGCCAGGAAAACAGCAGGACCTGTAAGTTCCTGAGGATCTAACCAGCGACCGGCAGGAGTCTTGGCACAAATAAATGAATCGAATGGGTGACGACTTCCATCCGGTTGTTTTTCACGCAAAGGAGCAGTCTGCGGCGTAGCAATATAACCCGGACCGATACCATTACACTGGATGTTGTATTCACCATACTCAGAACAGATATTACGAGTCAGCATTTTCAAACCACCTTTGGCAGCAGCATAAGCTGATACAGTTTCACGACCTAGCTCTGACATCATAGAACAGATGTTGATAATCTTGCCATGCCCCTTTTTCATCATTGCCGGCAAAACAGCCTTAGACATGATAAAAGGAGCGTTCAAATCAATATCGATTACACGACGAAAATCAGCAGCTTCCATTTCATGCATAGGGACACGCCGGATGATACCTGCATTATTTACAAGAATATCAATGCTACCTACTTCTTTTTCGATGGAAGCAACCATCGCCTGAACAGCCGGTTCGTCTGTTACATCGCATACATAGCCATGAGCTTTAATTCCCTTTTCGGCATAAGCAGCCATTCCTTTATCTACTAATTCCTGGTTGATATCATTGAAACAGACAGTAGCGCCTTGTTCTGCGTAAGCAGAAGCAATAGCAAAACCAATACCATAAGAAGCGCCTGTTACGAGAGCTACTTTACCTTCCAGAGAAAAATTCAAAAACTGATTCATAATCTTTTGTTATTAAATTAAGAGAATTATTTTAATTGTTATTTCAAGTCTGTAATCAATGAGAAGTCCTGATCGCCATAATCAAGATTCTCTCCACCCATTCCCCAAATAAAGGTATAATTGTGGGTAGCAGCAGCCGAGTGAATAGACCATTCAGGAGAAAGAACTGCCTGATCACCCTTCATCCATACGTGACGCGTCTCGTCTACTTCACCCATAAAATGACAGATGGCATGGTCTTCGGGAATCTCAAAGTAGAAATAAACTTCCATCCGACGACTATGCACATGAGCCGGCATCGTATTCCAAACACTTCCCGGAGCCAGTTCTGTCATCCCCATCTGCAACTGGCAGGTAGGAAGTACCTGATTCACCAACATTTTATTGATATTACGGTGATTGGAGCCTTCCAATGAACCCATTTCGGCTACTACTGCATCCACCTTTGTCACTTTACGATCCGGATAATTCCGGTGTGCTGTCAAAGAGTTGAAATAGAACTTAGCAGGACGGGAAGCATCCTTACTCTCAAAAGTCACCACGCGGTCTCCTGAGCCCAGATAAAGGGCTTCTTTATAATCAAGTTCAAAAACTGCATCACCAGCCTTTACCACACCCGGTCCGCCAACATTGTAAATACCCATTTCACGACGAGTCAGGAAGAATGGGGCTTTTAGTGGATCAATCGCTTCAAGAGTCAGTACCTCTCCTACCGGCAACGCACCTCCCACTACCATACGGTCATACATGGAATACACCATATTCACTTCATTGGGGGCAAATATCTTTTCGATTAAGAAATCGCGGCGGATTCTTTGAGTATCATAACTTTTTGCATCCTCCGGATGCGCAGCATAGCGAATTTCATAGTTCGTTTTCATATCCTATTATTTTAATTATTGAATAACTTCTCTATTCTAGACGCACTCCGTTTGCGTACACGATGCAAAAATAGCAAAAGAAAATGGCTTTGCATTACAATTTTGTTTTAATTATCCATCAAAATGTTCAGAACTGATGTGATATATATCTTTTTAACGAACTATAATATGATTGGGAAACACAACTAACGGGATTCCAATCTTTTATTAAGCTCATCCAAATCATAATAAAAAACATCATCCGTCTTTGGCCCAATAATATAAATTCTATTCCTGACAGTATCTACACACATCTTATCGACATCATGATCGGTAGTGATCTTGCTCACTAACTTCCCTTTCCAATCAAAGATATAAATAGTATTAATATACGGAATTTCTCTCGCGCCCCAAGGCAACTTTCCCCAATATAAGGCATATATAAATTTATCATCTGCAGCTAAACGCACAAAATGGTTCTTAATTTCTTTTTTTCCTTTGAAAACAGAAAAATCTTCCCCATTCTCTAAACGATATCCTGTTATCTTGCCGGTCTCCACATCGACAATATTAAGTTGAGGAAGATGAACCATGGCTTGTGCTATTTTCGTTCCATCAGGTTTAAAAGCATCACTAGAATTAAAAAAGGCTTCTGGTATAATAGATGATTCACCATTTTTAATCGACTGTTTATAAATTGAATAAGTTCTTAAACACTGATTGGTATCAATAGACCTTTTCTGATAAAATGGTAATGTTGCGTCATTCTTATTTATAGGAAAGGCAGCAACCTTTGCCAATAATTCATTTCTACTTTTAAGAAACAAACCATTGTAACATGCATTATTATTTTCCGTTTTCCAAGTATAAGGAATAGTTTCAATAATTGTTTTACCTTCTCTTATCGATTGACTTACATTCCAAATTAAAATCTTTTCCTTATGCGCCTCAAACAAAAGGGCTTTCAATTCATTCTTTTCTTTAAATAATTGATAAATCAAACTTAAAGAATAAAATTCATCGGGACCTCCTCCTTTATTGCAAAAAGCACCTATTTCCTGCCCTGTATTTATATTAATACTTCGTTAAATTTATAACTAATCCGTTGATAACAAATAAGTTAATTGATAAAGTTTAGCAAAATAAATAGGTCAAGTGGCTGATTTTCATTACCTTTAATGGTATCCTACCACACATTAAGGCAATGAACAAAACAGCACTTAACCAATATGAGGAAATCGTAACCGATGCTTTGAAAAGTTGTTCAGCGAAGTTACGCAAAAGTTTTAAAACAGCATTCATCCAACTCATAATTTTGTATATGGTACTACCAAGAAAGATAAATTTCACACAAATGGGGCGTTACTCAGATAGCTCGGAACAACGCTTCCGGCAGTTGTTTGAACGTGGGTTTGACTGGATGCAGTTCAATCTCTTCCTTATGCGGGAGCGGTTTGGTGAAAGTACTAGAAAAGCCATTGACATAGACGCAAGCTACATTTCAAAGTCGGGAAAGAAGACTCCTTATATCGGCAAGTTCTGGTCGGGATGCGCTTCTGCAATGAAACGAGGATTGGAAATTCTCGGCATCGGCATTATCGACATTGATAGTCGGGACTGTATGATGCTACGTGCGGAACAGACACCGAACAAGGCGTATCTGGAAAAGCAAGGCGAAGATTATAACCTTGTGGACTGGTATCTTGACGTGCTCCGCAAATACAAGGACAAGTTGCTTGGCATAACACGTTATATCGTTGCGGATGCTTGGTTCTCAAAGGCAAAGTTCGTCAATGAAGCCTGTCTGATGGGATTTCATGTCATCAGCCGCCTGCGTGATGATGCCGCCTTGTGGTATTCACATAACGGTGTCCGCACAGGCAAACGGGGACGACCGCGTATCAAAGGCGAGAAGATTGATTTTGAGAAACTCGACCTTCAGCATTGCGAGATTCTCGACATTGAAGGAGGAAGGGCTTACTCAGTCAAGACCTATTCAAAGGCTATGAAACGCAACATCAAAGTCGTGGTTCATTATCCGGAATCAGGAGGACATAAAATCTATTTCTCCACCGATCTTGACATGTCGGCCAAAGACATCATCGAATACTACCGTACACGATTCCAGATTGAGTTTTGCTTTCGGGATTCCAAGCAGTTTACCGGACTCAATGATTGTCAGACAAGAGACTTGAAGAAACTCGACTTCGCTTTCAATGCTTCACCGGCCTCGGTAAACATCGCAAAGGTAATGCGGCAACGATACTATCCGGCGCTTTCCAGCGGATTGCTAAAGGAATATCTGAGTAATATTTATATGCTCAAAAGATTTTTTAGCAAGTCCGGTCTGAAACCGAACAGAACTTTTAATACTAAACTTATCAAAGAACTCTTTGGCATAGTGGCAGAAGCAGCTTAGACGATATGTTGATTTTTTAACGGACTATTATAGAATGAAGATAGTCAAAATTAACCGTATCTTTGCCTTGAACTGTAAAAGCTAAATGGGATGGAAATTGTATTGCCTTCCCGTTCCATTCTTTTACTAAATTGGAGAGCTGATTCTTCTTTGAGTCATGACAAGATATTGCCAAGCATAAAAATAGAATTAAAGTAAACGCACTTTTCATTTTTGTTGTTTTATCATTGTATTAGATTCATTGGTCACCTTCTTATTACATAATCTAAACTAATAAAGGAGATTTTATTGATTTGTCTTTCAAAGTAATTATCAAATTAGTAATACTCCTTTTTCATAAGAATAAATAAAGTGTTTTTCAGTATGACAAACTCAATTGAACAGAACAAAAATAACAAATACATTGTATTTTAGCAAGAGAGAGGGCTGACCATTTCGGACCAACTCCTCTTTTTGTACTAAAGTCTTGATGAAAAACGGTCTTTTTGGGAGAATATTTCTTTTAATAAATTACATAAACGACCTTTTTTATCACGCTAATGCACGAAAACAGTATAACCGAAGTAACTACAGACAGGATGGGGTAACACATTTCCTGCTAAAATTATGGACGCAAAATGGAAAATATATCGATTAAATTATTACCTGTTTCAATTTGTGGTTGGTTTTAAAGTTATATAGTCCGCAAGCTATCAAAACAAACATATCCGGGTTATTCACCCCATTTTAAGTTATATCGTATCGAAGAAGCTAATCCCAAATCCATCGTCATCTTGAAGAGAATAACCCTTTGACAGTTTCGCCAAATGTTGTACAAGAACAATCTGGAACATGTACTAGTATTAAACAACTGAAGTACTACAATTGACCAACTCAAATACTAGAATTAGCCGAAAGATGTATTAGAGTCAGGTAACTCAAGTACTAGTTTATTCTTCTATAATCTATAAGAAGATTGTTTTCAATCTATTCGATCTTTTTTTCAAACATTACGGTGTTTGATAACAATCTATTCAATGTTTTTTGGGAAGAACGGCTTATTTTGAATAAATGAAAAGACTTTGCTTCATTGTCATATTTTTATATATTCCGCTAATATACAATTGATTGCATTGCGCCATCTTTTTTTACATGAAATGTCACAATCATTCACGACTCTTTTAAGACATTTTCCGAATAACCGTATCCTGTATTTTGATCTGTCTATTTACTTTCTATATTATTGTGTCTAGAAATCATAATAAAAAGATGACGCAATGCAATCATTTGTATATTAGCGATATATACAAAAATATGACGATGAACATAAATGCTTTCACATTGATAATGCGCGTTGTTTTTGACTTATTTCGACCTAACAATTTGTTTATCATACATTTTCCTTACAACAAGACACTCCTCCTCTATATCAATTTACATATAGTTTATCTTCTTATCTGCTTCCCATTGGATATGAACCAAAGATACCATTTATATGCAAATTGGCGAAAACGGCACATATATGCACTGCTGGCCAATAATCATTTTCAAAGATTTACTGAACAGTTTTTTTGAAAAGATGTATACCTCTCAATTCACAGGTTCTTATTCCAAACAATCATTTTCTTCGAATCTTAAAGGTAGCAAGATTCCCTTTATGATCTGTTGGCCAAGTACAAGAAGGTGTTAAAAATTTATCTTTAGAATCGTTTTCTGTTATTTTTCCACGAATAACAGTTTCCGAAGGACCTACCAACAAGCAGTCTTTCATCGAAAGCTTTGAGTTCATCGGATAATAATAGATAAAGTCAATACGATCTCGCTCGTCAGCGTCGGGAGCCCAAGCCAGTATTTCTAATTTAGCCTCTTCAGCCACTTTATTTCCGGCAGGAAAAGTAAATCCGGGATATTGAACAGGATTCGGATATTTCTCTCGATAGGTATCTTTGAAGCCTGCCTCATGAAGCATCATAGAACAGTCCCAATGGATAATTGCCCCGTTATGATCCCACAAATCCTTCGTATCTGCTTGCCAATCCAAATGAGAAGGTTCATTAAAATCTCCACCCATGATTACCGGACGCCCTTGCTTAATATCAGACTGAACCTCTTGAACAAAAGAGCGGATTGTCTCGTCTCTATAAGCCATTCGATTTGCTTTTAGAACTTCATTCTCGTCTGTAATCGGTTTATCCATCTTCTTCCAAGTATTGCCATCATAACCACGCGGCATATAACATTCATAATGCAAATAATCTAAATGACAAGAGTAGAAAGAGACCGGTTGTCCGTCTATCGTAGTTACCATTTTCAGCATAGCACGAACTTCATCACCGGGCACAATACAACATCTTATCAGACTATCCGGTTTGAACTTACTCAGTACACCGACTACCATACCTAAGGTCTCTCCGTAGTAATGCTTCCCTCGGGCTTCCAGATCCTTTAATACACGAGGCATAAACTTATTCCCATTAAAGTCTCTGATTTCGCACAAGAAAACAACATCTGCATCCACCTGATACAATACATCAACAATTCCCTGATAGCCGTTAGGTACCTTAGAACCCTCATGCCACAGGTTCAACTGCAAAACAGTAAATGTCTTTGTTGTCTTCGCAATGCAAGCACCAGCCAAACCCAACAAACAAAACAATAATAACAAACTCTTTTTCATATTGTGCCTTTTTTATATTCTTTCTCCAATTCCCGAAAATGAAAAAGCCCCGAAAGTATTACCTTCCAGGGCTTTTCTTTAATTAGCAGTTGTCCTACCAAGATTCGAACTTAGACAAACAGAACCAAAAACTGTTGTGCTACCATTACACCATAGGACAAACTCGAGTGCTTTCTGTTAAAAAGCGGTGCAAAGATAGGGTTATCCAACTAAATCTCCAAATATTTCGATATTTTTTTTATCAGAAACCCTCTTTTTCTTATTTTGCGATCAGCAAGTAATAGTTCTTTTTGCCACGTTGAACAAGCAAATATTTCTCATCCAGCAGGTCAGCAACTGTAATTGTCTGATCAAAAGCCGTCAGCTTCTCTTTGTTCAACGAAACACCTCCACCTTGAACCAACTTACGCATTTCTCCTTTTGAAGCAAATACAGCCGCATTATCCACAAACAGATCGACAGCCTTCACTCCCTCTGCCAACGCATCACGAGAAATTTCGAACTGAGGGACTCCTTCGAACACTGCCAGCAAAGTATCTTCATCCAGTTTGCGTAAAGCTTCAGAGGTAGCATTACCAAACAAGATATTAGATGCATCGACTGCTGCATTATAATCATCTTCAGAATGAACCATGATCGTTACTTCTTTTGCCAAACGTTTCTGAAGTACACGTAGATGCGGATTCTCACGATGTTCAGCAATCAACGCATCAATCTCCTCCTTACCGATAGAAGTAAAGATCTTAATATAACGTTCTGCATCAGAATCGCTTACGTTCAACCAGAACTGATAGAACTTATAAGGTGAAGTATAACGGGCATCCAACCAGATATTACCGGATTCCGTTTTACCGAACTTACCGCCATCCGCCTTTGTAATTAACGGACAAGTCAAGGCAAATACCTCTCCTCCATTAGTACGACGAATCAATTCAGCCCCGGTAGTAATATTACCCCATTGGTCAGATCCACCCATCTGAAGCTTACAACCTTTTGTTTCATACAAATGAAGAAAGTCATAACCTTGTAACAGCTGATAAGTAAATTCTGTAAATGACAAACCATCGCGTGCCTCACCATTCAGACGTCTTTTCACTGAATCTTTCGCCATCATGTAGTTCACAGTGATATGTTTACCTACCTCGCGGGCAAAGTCTAAGAAAGTAAAGTTCTTCATCCACTCATAGTTGTTCACCAACTCGGCACGATTCGGAGCATCCGATTCAAAATCAAGAAATTTAGCCAGTTGCTGTTTGATGCATTCCTGGTTATGATACAGCGTTGCCTCATCTAGCAAGTTACGCTCCGCCGATTTACCGGAAGGGTCACCAATCATACCTGTAGCACCGCCCACGAGCGCCAATGGCTTGTGACCGCAACGTTGAAGATGACGAAGCATCATCACACCGCAAAGGTGTCCGATATGCAACGAATCAGCAGTCGGGTCGATTCCCAAATAAGCCGTAACTTGCTCTTTGTTCAACAACTCTTCTGTTCCCGGCATCATGTCATTCAACATACCGCGCCATCTTAATTCTTCTACAAAATTCATCGTATTACTCTTTTTATTAGGTTTTATTGTTTTTCTTTTCCACTTTCGGCAAAAGTACGACTCTTTCTCCGAAGATACAACTCTTACGCCTTAAAAAAGACGTTTTGTACATTTTCCTGAATCGTTTCCCGTAGCATCTCTACTTCCACTCCACGTACTTTGGCTGCCCGTTGAAGAAGCTCTTCAATATCAAGCTGACTATTATCTGTTTCCAGAAACAAACGTTCAGGCGGTACTGCCAACATTGCCTCATCCGGATAATACTCTCCGAAGGACAGATAAAAACCTAGCTTCAATAACTGCTTTGCCTGCTCCGGCTTTCCTCGGAAACCATGCCAGATCCAAGGCTGTTTGGCACGAAATTCCTTTTTTACAGCCAGCAGTTCTTCCATTGCTTTCACACAATGAATAATTATTGGCAACTTGAACGTTTCGGAAGCGTCTACATGTGCCTTGAATATAGGAAGCTGTAAATCCATCGGGGCCTGAGCCAGTTTGTCCAGTCCCGTCTCACCGATAGCAATCATTTGCTTGGAAGATTGCAATTCGCTCATACGCTCCCACTGTTTTTCCAGATTATTCTGACTTAATTCCCATGGATGAATTCCCATTGAATAAAAGCATTCTTTTTTCAACGCTTCTTTGTTAATGAAAACCGGTCCATCCAACAAACCTCCTTCCGAAGGCTTTGCCGAGATCAATTGCTGTAAAGCAAGCTTTCTATTTATATCAGCTTCCTGATTAGGTGCCAGCGGCATATGTATTGGAGAAATCCACAACAGAGGATAGTTATAAATAGAACGTTCATCGCTCTTCAAATTATGTGTGTGAATGTCCAGAATCTTTTTTGTATTTTCTTTTGCAACCTTTCTCATATTCTAAATCTTTATCGAATCATTCAAGGTACCGGATCATAGCCGGATCCACCCCAGGGATGACATCTCAGGATCCGACGGATAGCCAGAAAGAGTCCTTTAACAGGGCCATGTTTCTTTATTGCTTCGACAGCATAAGCCGAACAGGTAGGAGTAAACCGGCAGGAAGGAGGAGTCAGAGGTGAAATACAAACCCGGTAAAAGTAGATGGGAAGTAACAATAAAAATGAAAATACTTTTTTAAGAACCATTCTTATATTTCTCCAGATGACTGATATCCAGCGAACATAAGCTTTCATAATGATAGCTTTTCAGAAATGCGCAAAAGCGCAATTCTTATTTTTTCTTCCAATTCGGAAGTAGCAACAAATTCGTCCGAAAGATAAATAAAAGCAATGGCAAGATGTTGATTACAGCATTGTAGCTGATCTAGCAACAGATGTTTGTTTTTGCGGTAAGCTTCACGAATCTGACGTTTCACCCGATTGCGTTTTACCGCCCGTTTGAATCGCCGTTTCGAGACGCTGATAAGAATAGCAACCGAAGCTTCTCCTTTTTCGACAGGCATATATACAATGCGTAACGGAAAGATGGAAAAGGATTTGGAAACACCTCCTTCAAACATCTTTCCGACCAGAATTTTACTATTCAGCCTTTCGGCTTTACGCAAAGTATATAAACTCACTATGAATTATTTATTGTTTTCCTTGATAAACATATCAAGTGCAGCAGTCATCGACGGAGCTTTCACTGTAGGAGCTTCAAGATCCAGACGAAGTCCGGCATCGCGTACTGCTTGTGCCGTAGTCGAACCAAAAGTACCGATTTTGATCTCTTTTTGGTCAAAATCCGGAAAGTTCTTCTTCAAAGAAGTTACTCCGGCAGGACTAAAGAACACTAACATATCATAATCAAAATCCTCCTCGGCTGTAAAGTCATTGCTGACTGTACGATACATCACAGCTTCAGCATGTTGGATATTATGCTTGTCGAGTAAATTCTTCACATCATCATTGTGAACGTCAGACATAGGCACGAGATATTTCTCAGTCTTATGCTTCAGAATAGCAGGAATAAGGTCTTCAATCTTTCCGGTAGTACCAAAGAAGATTTTACGCTTACGATACTGAACATATTTCTGGATATACAGTGCAACCGCTTCGGTTACACAGAAATATTTCATTGTTTCCGGGATTGTGACACGAAGTTCTGTACACAAATGGAAGAAATGATCAATTGCATGACGGGAAGAAAATATTACGGCAGTATAGTCAAGAATCGAAATCTTCTGTTGCCGGAATTCCTTCGCCGAAAGGCTTTCCACCTTGATAAAAGGCCGGAAATCTATTTTTACGCCATACTTTTCAGCAATGTCGTAATAGGGAGATTTCTCTGACGCAGGCTTAGGCTGCGATACCAGTACTTTTTTAATTTTCAACGTCCTAAAATTTTATTAGCAATATATTGTTTATTTGAACTAGTACTTGATAGAGTAACAGACAAGGTACTATTTCAAGAGCGCAAAAGTACAAAATTAATAGGAAAAGAGTATTTAATTGGTGAAAAAAAAGCTTTATCCACTTATAAAACATCAATATTTTAGTAAAAATTAGAATCGTCAGCCCAAATCTAATCAGATTCGTTAGATTTAAATCGAAATAAACGAGAAATAGAACAAAAGGGAAAAGTGCAAATCCAGCATAATATATGAGTGTAGAATAAGATTCAAGCCATATATTTGTCCTGTTTTTATCAAAGAAAACCCACCCCAGAAACATATAAATGATCCATTTCAGGAAAAAGTAAACTAAGCAAGAACCGACATAACCTCCTAAAAGAAGCAGGGGAGGAATCCGCTCCATCAACATCGGTTGTTTATCATGAAAATAATTGAAGAATACAATACCCGAAAGCACACAGGTCTGGACAGTAAGTACAATCAGGTAACGCACATCGGCAGCTGTGGAACTATCAAAAATACTGGTTCGTTCGCGGTGCAATATGAAGTCTTTCACTTGCTGTGTGAGGAATTTCTTTCCTCTTGCCAATGCAATGGAAGAAAGAAAGAAACATACCAGCAATGTCAAAGAGATCACATCATCTGTACGCGGAGAGTAGGAAAGGGGTTCTCCTTCAAAACCGGGGGCATATTCTTGTACGGAATGATATTCCGTCAGTTGAACACTATCTGCCGACACAAATTGCCCTTGATAGAAAAGAGGCAATGTATCCGCAGGAACCACAGATGTGGTATCTCTCAGCAACATTGTTGCCGTCGAGTCCGTTTGCAACGAATCATTCGGCGACTGTGCAAGAGTACTTGTGGGATGTATGAGTGCTCCGGGTCTCATATCGCAGCAAATTTACGAATAGAGATATCCCAGACAGGAGTGGTATAAAGCAATTCGACAGCTTCCTCAGACGTGTTGGCTACCTTCCAGATATCACCATGCTGACGACGCATGAAATTTTCATCAATCGCCCTACCAAGCATATTGAGTAAAGGATCATAGAAGCCATTGACGTTCAGAATCACCACCGGATTGAGGTATAAGCCAAGCTGTTTCCAGGTAATTATTTCAAGCAACTCTTCCAGCGTTCCACAACCTCCGGGCAAGGCAATGACCGCATCGCTCAGGTCTGCCATCTTCTGCTTACGTTCATGCATGGAAGCTACTTCGATCAATTCCGTCAGCCCCATATGTTGCCAGTTCTGCTCTACCATAAAATGAGGAATGACACCTGTCACTTCTCCGCCATTACTGAGCACTGCATCGGCTACAGAACGCATCAGACCGATACTTCCCGCACCATTGACCAAACGGATATGATGTTCGGCAAGCAAACGTCCAAGTTGTTCGGCAGCTTCGAAATATACAGGATCTATCTTTGTACTGGAAGCGCTGTATACGCATACGGAATGTATCTGATTCATCACTATTTACGGGTTTACGGTTGTGGGTGCAAAATTAGGAAAAAATAATAAAGGTCGCCCTCTCGTGACTGCAAAAATCATACGCAGACCGAAAACGGGCGACCTTTCTATAAGGTTAATTCCGGCTTACAGACCGAAAGCTGCTTTTATCTTATCTACATAGTCAAGTTTCTCCCATGTAAACAGTTCCACTTCTACTGTCTTATTACCTTCGTAACGAGAGTGGAAAGTCTTCGACACTACCTGAGGCTCACGTCCCATATGGCCATAAGCAGCTGTTTCCTGATAAATCGGATTACGAAGTTTCAGACGTTCTTCAATCGCTTTCGGGCGAAGATCGAACAGTTGGTCGATAACGCGAGCTATTTCACCGTCGCTCATGCTTACATGAGAACGTCCGTAAGTATTTACATAGATATTGATCGGGCGAGCAACTCCAATGGCATAAGAAACCTGTACCAACATTTCGTCAGCTACACCTGCTGCAACCATATTCTTTGCAATATGCCGGGCTGCATAAGCTGCGCTGCGGTCTACCTTACTAGGATCTTTTCCGGAGAAAGCTCCACCACCATGAGCACCTTTGCCACCATAAGTATCTACAATAATCTTACGTCCTGTCAAACCGGTATCTCCATGCGGGCCGCCGATCACAAACTTACCGGTCGGATTTACATGATAGACTATACGGTCATTGAACAGTGCCAATACTTTATCATGATGAATAGAAGCAATGACACGCGGCATAAGTATCTCGATCACGTCCTTACGAATAATTTCCAGCATTTCTTCGTCAGCTTTCAGTTGAGCAGCGTCAGAATTATCAGCAGGCTGGATAAAGTCATCGTGTTGCGTAGAAACCACAATCGTATCAATACGGACAGGAGTTCCGTTATCATCATACTCAATCGTAACCTGGCTTTTAGCGTCGGGACGAAGGTAAGTCATCACCTTGCCTTCACGACGGATATCAGCCAGCACTTGTAAAATACGGTGTGCCAAATCAAGTGAAAGCGGCATATAGTTTTCCGTTTCATTGGTTGCATAGCCAAACATCATTCCCTGATCGCCTGCACCCTGTTCCATCGGGTCCTGACGTTCTACACCACGGTTGATATCGGGACTCTGTTCATGAATGGCAGAAAGCACACCGCAAGAGTTACTTTCGAACATATACTCTCCTTTGGTATAACCGATTTTCTTAATTACTTCACGTGCGATGAGTTGAAGATCAACGTACGCTTTTGTTTTCACCTCACCCGCTAGTACCACTTGTCCGGTAGTTACCAGTGTTTCGCAAGCTACTTTCGAACTGGGGTCGTAAGCCAACAGTTTGTCAAGTACGGCATCCGATATTTGATCGGCTACCTTGTCGGGGTGTCCTTCTGACACCGATTCGGATGTAAATAAATATCCCATCTTCTTATAAATTAAGAATTAAAACTAGAAAATGATCAATGAATGAGTAGGAGAGGTGAGTGCTGCAAGAACCAGCCGGAAGGGCATCAACAAGTTATGTTTTAGCATTTTTTTCCGTGGTTGCAAGCTACTCAAATCTGTCCACACTTTCATTTCGGACACAAAGATAAGTATTATTCGAATATTCTTTTTATCTTTGGGCAATGTTTAACATATAAATATTCGTTTTATAGAACGTAAGTATGTTAGGTACTCTTTCAAAATTAAATCGTTCAATGGTCATTAATAAGAAATTAAAAACAATATTTGTTCTGGCACTCTATGTGGGGTTTACCATTGCAATCTATGCAATTGTCTGTCATTTTATGGATATCGAATTTGAAGATATTCACTTGCTATATGCAACCTTGATTGGATGTATAGCATATCTGCCACGCTTCATTGCAGAGAAGATGAGAAAATAATCAATTGATAATCAATATATAAGAAGCCAATTAGTGGGTATATAGATACAGCAGGGTGTTTATATATGCCCAGCACAATGAATATATAGATACCACGAAAGCTTTATAAATCACTTAAAATCTTCTTCATTGTCTTTCCCAAAACTGGATGTATCAGGTCAGGTGCAATTTCTGCTAAAGGGCGCATCACAAAATCACGCTTCGCCATTAAAGGGTGAGGGAGATTCAACTCAGCACCTGAAGGAGACTCAACGGATAGAACCAGATCATCATAAAGCAATAAGTCTATGTCAATCACCCGGTCACTATAAGTTCCATTAACCGATTTATGGATACGTCCTAAATCACATTCTATCCCTTGCGTTTTGTGTAATACCTCCAAGGGGGATAACTCTGTATCCACACACAAGGCAGCATTCAAAAAACTATTATCAGAAGTAAACCCCCAAGGGGCAGTTACATAAAAAGCAGACAGGGAAATCACTTTCCCTATCTGCTCTTCTATTTTTTGTACGGCAATCAAGAGATTCTGTTCCTTATCGCCCAGGTTTGTACCGAGTCCCAAATATACTTTTGACATCGTAAACTACTTCTTTCCGGCAAAAAATGTTTTAATAACATACTCTTTATCCATAGGAACAAAGAATTCTACTTTGCCACACTGAGGACAAACATACAAATTAAACGCTTCACGATTCTGAAATAGTTCAAAGAAGTTTCCAAAGAAACCGGTATTCATACCCTCATGAAACTCATATTTCCCGGAATATTCCATTTTGACATGACAACGTAAACAATCTATTGACCTTTCTTCATGATCGACAGACTGTCCTTCACCGGAAATTTCTGCTATACCCAATACCCGACCGTCTGGAAAGCTATAGTTACAGTTCCAGCAGATATCGAAGTTATCTTCTACTTCTTCATGACATTCCGGACATATCTTCATAAGGCTCCGTTTATTTATCCAGAATCAACATTGCATCTCCATAAGTACCGAAACGGTAACCTTCTTTCAATGCTACATGATAGGCATCCATCACCTGATCATAACCACCGAAAGCAGCCACAATCATCAGTAAAGTAGAAAGAGGCATATGGAAATTAGAAATCATCGAATTAGCTACCGTAAAGTCATACGGTGGGAAAATAAATTTATTCGTCCAACCTTCAAACTCTTTCAAGTGTCCGTCTGTGCTCACTGCACTTTCTATGGCACGCATTACTGTAGTACCTACCGCACATACACTCTTACCGTTATCTTTAGCACTATTCACCATATTCACCGCTTTTTCATCAACAAGCATCTGTTCGGAATCCATCTTATGCTTTGTCAAATCTTCCACATCAATATCACGGAAGTTACCTAGTCCGGCATGTAATGTGATATAAGCAAAATCAATGCCTTTAATCTCCAAACGCTTCAGCAACTCACGACTAAAGTGTAAGCTGGCAGTCGGAGCGGTAACCGCACCTTCGTTTTTAGCAAAGATAGACTGAAAACGTTCCGCATCTTCCGGCTCTACAGGACGGTTGATGATAGAATGGGGCAGGGGAGTTTCACCCAACGCATACAATGCCTTCTTGAATTCATCATGAGGCCCGTCATAAAGGAAACGAAGCGTACGGCCGCGTGAAGTCGTATTATCAATTACTTCGGCAACCATAGAATCATCCTCGCCAAAGTACAACTTATTACCGATACGAATCTTACGGGCAGGATCTACTAGTACATCCCACAAGCGAAGCTCTTCATTCAACTCACGTAACAAGAATACCTCGATACGAGCACCCGTCTTCTCCTTGTTACCATACAAACGGGCAGGAAATACCTTTGTATCGTTGAATATAAATACGTCCTTATCATCAAAGTAGTTCAGCACATCCTTGAACATCTTGTGTTCAATTTCACCAGTACGACGGTGCAACACCATCAAGCGCGACTCATCTCTATACTTCGTAGGATGCAAAGCGATTTTATCCTCGGGTAACTTAAATTTGAATTGTGATAGTTTCATATCTATTCTTTATTACGTTAATTATTATCTTCTTCATTTTCTATTTCCTGCTGGTCGATCCACTCCTTAAAATGTTCCGGGTCCAGACAATCTTCCAACCGGACATCGCCGACACGAGTACGAATCAATCCTGTCAGATGGGCTCCGCTCTGGAGCGCTTCGCCAATATCACGTGCCAAAGCACGAATATAGGTTCCTTTACTGCATACAACACGAATCCGGATCATCGGTTCAGGAGTATCCAACCGGCACTCCAGCAACTCTATTTCGTCAATCACCAATTGCTTCGGTTTCAGCTCTACATCTTCGCCTTTACGTGCTAATTCGTAAGCCCGTTTACCCTCTACCATACAGGCAGAAAAGGCTGGGGGAACTTGCTCGATAGCACCGATAAAGTGCGTCAATACTTCTTCTACCTTCTCCCTTGTGATATGTTCTGTAGGGTAAGTAACGTCTATCTCATGTTCCAAGTCATAGGATGGAGTAGTAGCGCCTAACCGAAGTGTGGCAACATACTCTTTCGTATGATATTGAAACTCTTCAATCCGTTTTGTAGCCTTCCCGGTACAGATAATCATCACTCCCGTTGCGAGAGGATCAAGTGTTCCGGCATGACCGACTTTTAGTTTTTTCACTCCTATGCGGCGGCAAATATGGTAACGGACATGACCGACTACCTTAAATGAAGTCCAGCCGAGAGGTTTATTGAAAAATAGTACTTCTCCTTTTTTAAAATTCATCAGCTCAGTATAATCGTCACCAATCCTGCAATTGCGCAATAAATAGCAAAATAGATCAGCTTTCCTTTCTTCACAATATTAATCATCCATTTACATGCCAGACAGCCGGCAACAAAAGCAGCTAAAAAGCCTGCTACCAGTGATAACGTAGGAATATCTCCCATCACTGATTCTCCCTTTGCCATCTTAATGCCATCAAGCACTGCTTCTCCCAAAATAGGGGGAATTACCATCAGAAAAGAGAACTGCGCCAACTTCGCCTTATTATCACCCAATAAAAGTCCGGTAGCAATAGTAGATCCCGAACGTGACAATCCCGGCATAACTGCACAGGCCTGTGCCAGACCGATAATAAACGCATCTTTCATCGAGATCTTATCTTTCTGACGTGGTTTATAATAGTAAGAGAACGTTAATAGAGCGGCTGTCAGCAACAACATACAACCCACAATCAACAATCCCGAACCAAATATCTCTTCTACATAATCTTTAAAGAACACGCCTACAATTCCTATTGGAATCATTGAGATTATTATATTAATCACATAGCGGGTTTCTTCATTCATCTGAAACTTAAACAGTCCGCGGAAAATCCAATCGATCTCTTTCCACAATATAACCAGCGTACTACATACCGTAGCCACATGAACAACAATTGTAAACGCCAAATTATCCTCCCCTTCTATTCCAAACAGTGCCGATCCGATAGCCAAATGTCCGCTACTACTTACAGGCAAATATTCAGTCAATCCCTGAACCAATCCAAGAATCAATGCTTCTAACCAACTCATTGTACTTCTTTATTAATATCAGTCGTGTTGTTATAATCAGTTTGATTCGTTTTCGGTTTGCGCAGTACAGCGTAAATCATCCATAAAAAACCAAACAAGCAAACTGCAGGTGCCACTTTGATTCTACGTACACTAAAAATATCCGGCTCAAAAGCCGTTTCGGACGACGAAGGTCCTGTCATCAATAGAAATCCGATAATAACAACCGCCATCCCTATTGCCAGTAAGATAAAGTTTACCTTATCAAAAGCAAATTTCTGCTTGTCAGCCATAGTTTTATTTAATTATAAATTAAAAATCCAAGAATCAACCATTATAAATCCCCCTTAACATTACATCTATATTAAATATAGTATAACGTATTTGCTTTCATCCTCAAGTATTTATTGATAGAAATGTAAGCACACAGCCAAGTAATCACTATTCCAAACACCAGCACACTTCCGCATACAATCAACATCACCTCGGGAGTAATGATCTGAATCAACTCCTGCTCATACGTCACCGCCCAATAAGCAGTACCCATCAATATTGTATCGGCTATCACCGCTGCAAACACTCCACTCCACACATTTTTCCGAAGGAACGGACGCCGGATAAATCCCCAACTGGCTCCCACCAACTTCATCGTATGAATCAGGAAACGCTTGGAATAAATTGCAAGCCTGATCGTATTGTTTATCAATGCAAAAGAAATAAATGTCAGTACCACCGCCAACGCCAACAGCACAAGGCTGATATTCCGAATATTCTCATTAACAGCGTCAATCAGTTCTTTCCGGTACAACACATCCTGTATGTTAGAATTCTTTTTGATTATCTTTTCAATCTTCGCAATGCTATCCGAGTTTGCATAATCAGAGTGAAGTTTTATTTCGAGAGAAGCCGTAAAAGGATTATAGCCAAGGAACTCTTCCGGATCAGTTCCCATGGCTTCAGTCTGTTCTTTCAAAGCCTGTTTCTTTGATATATATTCGGATTCCTTCACAAAAGCTTCTTTATTCAACTTCTTCTGAAGTTTCAGGATATCTACTTCCTTCATATCATCGCTGATCAGAACAGAAAAACTGATATTTTCGCGTACATATACAGAAAGATTATGCGCTGCCAGCACAAAAAACACAACCAGTCCCAGCAACAACAATACTAGTGTCGTACTGATACTCGACGTGATAAACTGCATGTCGAAAAGTGAGGTCGATTTATGTCTGTTCTTATTTCCCATGCGTTATCTTTTTTTCCGGAATACATAAATCATAGAGCTACTTCGTTCTTTACGCCCCATTGCACTGAGCCAAGCCATGCTTCCCACATACATACCTTTCAGGAAGCTGAGCGAACTGCCACGATGTTTCTCACTCAGCATGGATACATAAAATCCATCAAACGGCATCGGATGGCGGGCTGCCATAATAAAACCATGACGGGAAGCCAACTTCTGTATAGTAGCAGGAGTAAAGTGCCAAAGATGACGGGGAACATCATACGCCGCCCAATATTCTTTATAATGCTCCGCATCATAAGAAGAGCAATTAGGTACTGCCACAATCAACAAACCTTTTTCAGTCAGCAGTTCACGAAGCAACTCCCATGTTTCATTGAGTGACTCCAAATGTTCCATCACATGCCAGAGTGTAATTACATCGAAGCTACCCGGTTCAAACTCTTTCAAAGCCGATTCCGGTTTTACTTCCAAGTCGAAATGTTCTAATGCAAAAGCACGTGCCTGCGGACTCTTTTCTACCGCTTCCACTTGCCATCCACGACGCAACATGGTATCTGCAAAATAACCGGTCCCCGTTCCGATATCGAGCAGACGCCCCGTTTTACGATGTGCCTCCTTTACTACCAGACGCGCTTTACGGCCCAGCATATAAGAACGTACATAGTGATAAACGGAATTCATTGCGCCTTTGCGCGTATCAGTATGAGAGATGTAATCGGGAGTTTCATAATACTTGCCAATTTCTGCTTCTACCGGAACACCTTGCGTGAATGTAAATCCGCAATCTTCACACGAATACAGTTCAAACTGTTCGCCCGAAGCATAAAAATCCGTGCACGTCATAACACCTTTCAAGTGTGTACCACCACACAACGGACAAGCATTTATAGTGAGTTTCTCCATTAATTCTGCACAAAATTAAGTGTTGCCCTCCAATCAAAAGACAACACTATACCCTAATTTGGTGCAAAGAAACAAATAAAAAGTGACGTAATAACCTTTCTTTAAGGACTTTTAATAGAAAGAAGGAGGGAAAAGTCTATAACACTTCTTCTCCCTTTAGCGTTGCTGAACTCGCTTCCATAATACGCACATTCACAAAATCACCGACTCGATGTGTTCCTCTGTCAAACACAACCACCCGGTTCTGCTCTGTACGACCAAAAAGCTGATCTCTCGAACGCTTGGATACCCCCTCTACCAATACCTCATAGGTCTTGCCGACACACCGCTGGTTAGCCTCTGCCGACAGACGATTTTGCAAAGCAATGATTTCGTTCAAACGACGAACTTTCACATCTTCCGGCACATTATCCTCAAGATGTTTGGAAGCATACGTACCCGGACGTTCGGAATATTTAAACATAAAAGCAGCATCGTATCCACATTCTTCCATCAGGGAAAGAGACAATTGATGATCTTCTTCTGTTTCTGAATGAAAACCGGAGAAAATATCAGTCGTCAATCCACATTCGGGAATGATACGTTTGATAGCAGCTACCCGTTCCAAATACCATTCACGAGTATATTTACGGTTCATCAGTTTTAAGATACGAGAACTTCCGCTCTGTACCGGCAAATGGATATGTTTGCAAACATTTGGCATTTGAGCGATAACTTCCAACGTTTCATCACTCATATCTTTCGGATGAGAAGTTGTGAAACGAACACGTATTCCCGGTGCGGTTTCGGCTACGGTACGGAGCAACATCGGGAATGTTACCACTTCCCCTGAAGGTTTCTCAAAACAGTAGGAGTTTACGTTTTGTCCCAGCAAAGTAACTTCTTTATAACCTTTCGATACCAGATCGGCTACTTCATTCAAGATACTTTCCACATCACGACTACGTTCCCGCCCGCGCGTATAAGGCACAATACAATACGTACAGAAATTATTGCACCCGCGCATGATAGAAACAAATCCCGAAATATGATTTCCACAAATCCGGGAAGGAATCACATCGCGGTAAGTTTCGGTAGTCGAAAGTTCCACATTAATTGCTTTCTCGCCGGCTTCTACAGCTGCAATCAAATCAGGAAGTGTCAGATAAGCGTCCGGACCTACTACCAGGTCTACATGATGATTCGTTATCAAATCATCCTTTACACGTTCTGCCATACAACCTAATACTCCCACAATCAGGTGTTTCTTCTTTTTCTTCAGTGAGTGGAAAAACTCTAAGCGGTTAAGAATCTTCTGCTCCGCATTGTCACGGATAGAGCAAGTGTTCATAAACACTGCATCAGCTTCCTCAAGCGTATCGGCCACCGAATAACCCGCCATTTTCATTACGGAGGCTATCACTTCACTGTCGGCTACATTCATCTGGCAGCCATAAGTTTCGATGAACAACTTCTTGTTGTCATCAGCAGTTGCGGATTTAAAGTCCGCTTCCGTCAGTTCATTCATACGTTATTCTTGTTAAATTCGTCTGCAAAGATACGGCTTCGCTTTCAATTCATCGTAAAAATGAACTGAAATTCAAGGTAGACAGGTTAAAATTCATCGAAAAGCGGAGCAAGAAAACACAATTTGTTTTTCTTAGAAAGAGAGGATCACTCATATTTTTTCATTTATTTTGTAACAAACCCTTTCCTTATCTCGTCTCCCTATTGAAAGTCCCTCAAAAAGCGCGCAAACGAAGGGCTATCGAAAAAATGAAATATTAACATAAAATACTGAGTACAATGAAAAAAATACTTGTGATAGCTATAATCGCTCTTATTGCCCAATTGAGTTACGGACAACAGAAGGTGGACCAGTTATTCAATAACTTCCGGACAGAGAGTGACATTACTTCTGTCAATATGGATACCATAGCAACGAAGCTTGCTTTATTCAAAAAGTCAATGGGAGTGGAAGGCATAGAAATTCTAAGATTCAATGACTGTGAACAGAATGTGAAGGAACGTCTGGACACCGCAATCAAGAACCTGAAAGATCCGGCATACGAAACAATGATCAAGTCCAACAAGAATAACAGTCATACAAGAATCTTAGTCAAAATAGAGGAGAACAAGATTCGGGAACTAGTGATTCTCACAACCGGAGATGATTATGCACTCATTCGCCTCAAAGGAAATATGGATCCTCGACATATGGGAAAGTTTATCAATGACCATAAAGACAATGGACGTTGAGATATTCAAAAAACGGTTTCTCCCGTTTCACCCTAAACTCTATCGGATTGCTTACGCTTTAGTAGAGAACCAGGCAGATGCAGAAGATATCCTTCAAGAAGCATACTGCAAGTTGTGGAACAAACGGGAGGAACTGGAAGGTATCTTGAACCCGGAAGCATTTTCGGTAACACTGGTCAAGAATCTCTGCCTGGATTTTCTTCGCTCACCAAGAGCACGACACGATGAAGGGGAGGAATCATTAGAAAGGATTGTGATTGCAACCGATTCGTCACCGGAGAAAGAGCAAGAGGAAAAAGATGATATCCGGTATGTGCAAAAGTTAATCGAACTGCTGCCTAATAATCAGCGACAAGTACTTCGTCTATACAGCATGGAAGACTATTCCTACGAGGAAATTGAGCAACTAACAGGACTAAGTACCGCGAACATACGAACCTTGCTCTTTCGGGCAAGGAAATTTATTCGAGAGAAATTTGATAAATCAAACAGTTATGGATGAGAAGAAAATAGAAGAATTAATAAACAAAGCATTACGGGAGAAATCATCTCTACCGGATGGGCTATCGGAAAGGCTGGAACAGAAGATTGATCTTCTGGCGAAGGAAGAAATGCAAGTCGGCAAGGCAAGTAATGCCGGTAAGCGATTCTCACCTAAACGACGATTATGCTATTGGGCAGGAGGAATAGCTGCCACCCTACTCGGTGCCGTACTATTTGTCTTTTCTGAAACAAATAGTACTGAAACATCTCTGACCGATACATATACTGACCCGCAAGAAGCAGCAATCGTTGCTCAAAATGCATTGGCTATGATGTCGGCAAACTTGAACAAGGGACTTACCAAAGTCAATAAAACCAGTGAAGAAATTTATAAGGTGAATAAAATATTAAATAAACAATTAAACAATGAATAATATGACCAAGAGATATTTATATACCCTAGTATTGCTGTTTTGCGCAAATCTTTGTTTTGCCCAACATACGTTGTTCGACAAATATGCCGACAAAGATAATGTGACCTCTATCTTCATCACGAAAAAAATGTTCCAGATGATGCCTTCTGTTAGTACTCCGGGATTGAACTTAGAGAATATGAAAGGCAAAATAGAATCCCTCCATATCCTCACCTCTGAAGACAAAAGGATAAAGGAAAGTATGAAGAAAGATTTTACTGCCCTGATGAAGAAGGATTATGAAGAACTGATGCGGATAAAAGACGAAAATGCAAAAGTAAATTTCTATATCAAACAGAAAGGGAATCTTATCAGCGAAATGGTTATGATAGCAGATTCGACAGAGGATGATTTTACGGTCATGCGCCTATTGGGCAGTTTCACACTTAAAGAGATGCAGGAAATTACGAAGACAATCCCCAAAAAGTAGAGATTTTAGAAGCTAATTGTACGAATCAGTAAAATCCAATATCTAAAATGATGATTATACCTTTAAGGATATAGTATATAAGTATCGTACAAAGAATTATTAGTCTCTTCTACTTTATTTGCCCCCAATAAGGCAAAAAATTGTATATTAAGGGATAGAATTGTAATTAATGTTAATAGAATAAACATTTCCCAGCTTATTTCTTGGTAATTTTAATTTTATTTTTCACTTTTGTGCAATGAAAGAAACATTAGATTTTTTCATAGTTAAGGTTTAGGTTAAAAAAATTAAGGGGAGCTGTGAAGCTGCCCTTTTTTCATACCAAAAAGTTAGCCTGAATCAGATATTATATTTACCTTTGGCGGACAACTATTTAGAAATGCAACATTATGGAAGATATTTTTAAGTTTCTCTTGCTAGCAGGTGTTATTATTGTAGGAATAGTCAAATCGTTGAAAAAAACAGTTGATAATACAGAAAATAAACGTTCTGTCCCTCCTACACAACCGACTGCCGAAACAGTTCCGGATGCTGTTCCCTTGCCTGAGGCGTGGGGCAACATATTCACACCGAAAGATATCTTCCAACCGGCAACAACTCCGAAGGAATCTACTTCTCCTTCACAAAAACCAAAGAACCAGAAAAAGCATATCGCACAGTTTGGCTCCGAAAATAACGTTGCACAACAGAATACCGAATCTCAATCGAGTCACCCGCATATTTCTTCATCTACCGTTTCTCAGGAACTCTCAGAAAGCGAAGAGGACTTTACTATCCACTCCGTAGAAGAAGCACGTCGTGCTATCATCTGGGGAGAAATCATGCAACGTAAGTATTAATGAGAAAGTAAGAACCCATAAAAGAAAATTGTAATCTAACACGAATTTATACTATTTATGTCATTCAATCGTATTTCAGCAGCAGAAGCTGCGAGCCTGATCAAACATGGCTACAACATCGGTTTGAGCGGATTTACTCCCGCAGGAACCGCTAAGGCTGTTACAGCCGAACTTGCAAAAATTGCGGAAGCAGAACATGCAAAAGGAAATCCTTTTCAAGTAGGTATCTTCACAGGAGCCTCTACTGGAGAATCATGTGACGGAGTGATGGCACGCGCCAAAGCAATTCGTTACCGGGCTCCTTACACGACGAATTCCGACTTCCGCAAAGCTGTAAACAACGGAGAGATTGCTTACAACGATATCCATTTATCGCAAATGGCACAAGAGGTTCGCTATGGTTTCATGGGTAAAGTAAACGTTGCCATCATCGAAGCTTGCGAGCTGACTCCAGATGGTAAGATTTACCTGACCGCTGCCGGTGGGATTGCTCCTACTATTTGTCGTTTGGCAGACCAGATTATCGTTGAGTTGAACAACGCACATAGCAAAACAGGTATGGGGTTGCACGACGTATACGAACCGTTGGACCCGCCTTACCGTCGCGAAATTCCTATCTACAAGCCAAGTGACCGTATCGGATTACCTTATATTCAGGTAGACCCGAAAAAGATTATCGGTGTGGTAGAAACAAATAAGCCGGACGAAGCACGTTCTTTTGCGGATGCTGATCCTTTGACTGATAAGATTGGTGAGAATGTTGCCGACTTCCTTGCTGCTGACATGAAGCGTGGCATTATACCATCTACTTTTCTGCCTTTGCAATCAGGAGTAGGAAATATCGCTAATGCTGTACTTGGTGCATTGGGACGTGACAAAACAATTCCTCCGTTCGAAATGTACACTGAAGTGATCCAGAACTCTGTAATCGGTTTGATTCGCGAAGGACGTATCAAGTTTGGTAGTGCTTGTTCTTTAACTGTTACCAATGACTGCCTGGAAGGTGTTTACAATGATATGGATTTCTTCCGCGACAAATTGGTTCTCCGTCCTTCGGAAATTTCCAATAGTCCAGAAGTGGTTCGCCGTCTCGGTATTGTTTCTATCAATACTGCTATTGAAGTAGACCTTTACGGTAATGTAAACTCTACTCATATCGGAGGAACAAAGATGATGAACGGTATTGGTGGTTCGGGAGACTTTACGCGTAATGCTTATATTTCCATCTTCACCTGTCCGTCAGTTGCGAAGGAAGGAAAGATTAGTGCAATTGTTCCGATGGTTTCTCACTTGGATCATAGCGAGCACTCTGTAAATATCGTTATCACCGAACAAGGTGTTGCCGACCTGCGCGGAAAGAGCCCGAAAGAACGTGCACAAGCTATCATCGAAAACTGTGCTCATCCTGACTACAAACAATTGCTTTGGGATTACCTCAAACTGGCAGGAAGCAAAGCGCAGACTCCACACGCTATTCAAGCAGCATTGGGTATGCATGCCGAACTTGCTAAGAGTGGTGATATGAAAAATACAGATTGGGCAGCTTATAGCAAATAACTATAAAGTATAATCAACATACAGGATTACCGGAAGGTGACTAGGAGCGAAGAAACTGCCTCTTAGCACCTTCTTTTTTATACCCAAATAGATTAAATACAAAAACGTAAATATATATAGACAAATAATTGTACTTTTCACATTTGGGATCCATCACATGCCACCTCCCTATCACCGCATCATAATGTCTCGCCCCATAATCATACCAGCTCAATCCATTCCTCGTATCCAACTCCTTACCATTATACTTAAAAGGCTGAACACTATTGGTTGATGTAAAAGTACCACCAAAAGGATAATACGCATTCGTCTCCTCAACATTGCCATCCTTATCTGCTACAACTCTTACATTACCCTGATGATCCTTCAAATAGAAATGAACCTTCCTATCCGGGAAACTGACATAACCCGCATCATTGAGCAACATCTTCAACACCCCGTTCTCATAGATCGCATTACCACAATAATCCGTTGTTAAGGTAGTAGCCCCCGTCTTATGTACCGTACGAAGCTTCGTTCCGTCAGCTGCATACTCATACTGCACGCTGTTACCATCCGCAAAGATTACCTGATCAGGCAAATTTAAAAAATTATACCCAATACTACTAATATTCTTGTTTAAATCTTTGGTCAGATTACCATTTTTATCATAAGCATACTCCACCGTTTGATTGGAATTGTCTTTGAATTCAGTTCCATTACCATAAACCGAACTTGTGGCAACGTCCTTTACCGCCTGCAACTGGTTACCGTTATACGTCAAAGTCAGATTATCAATCAGCCCGTAGCTACTTGCAGCCGTCTGCCCGTAACGTTTCAGGCCTAAGATATTTCCCATCTTGTCATAAGCGGTAATCTGCTCATTGAATCGATTCGTATTAGAGGCAAGCGTAGCGCCTTCCCCGTAGAGGGCATCCTTCAATCTGGAAAGCTCGTCATACGTGAAACGATACCCCCTTTGGATCGTTTCCGTTCCTGCCTTCCACAACATACTGCTGATGTTGCCATTATAGCAAGGGGTATTCCCCGTTATTGCCTCCTGATAATTCAGCGTTTGACTGAACAGCGTCCCTGTAATACTCTTCGTCCAAGAACGAATGTTATAAGCATACTCCGTTTTCAGCCTAGCATTCCCGTTTCGCCCGTCCGACTTCAAACGTCCCACTTCATCGTAGGTGTTATCCACCAGAGTCACTGCCGCGGCATTATCCAACTGATAGGTGGTCTTTAACAGACGTTCCGCCGGGTCATAGGTATGGGTATATACTTCTGTCCGGGTGTCCGACCCGACAGTATGTACTTTCCTGACTTGCGTAGGATTTCCCGGGAAGTCGTAGGCAGTAAATATCTTATCCTCTCCTCCCAGAGAATTGTTTCCCCGCTGCTGGATCATACGTCCCCTCTCATCGTAATACATCACCGAGTACAGGTATCCTGATACCGTCCCATTGCCGGATATCTTAGCCGTCAGTGTGCCTGTAAGCAAGCCTTTGACTCCCACTGTCCTGAGTTGGTCATACCCTGCTACTTTTTCGTAAGCAGTGGAAGCGCCCGAAGGAATTCCATTCGATCCTATAAAGTTATACCGGTCATAATAATTTACGCTCAATATAACAGGGGTGGTCAAGGCGACTTTTGAGGGAAGCGTATATCCTTTCAGCTCATTAGTCTGATTCGTGCCTGTTAACCGGGTAGCTTTCACCACTACGTTCTTTAACGGATCATTTGCATGATTCAGCGTATTCTTGCAGGTTCCCGTCAAGACGATCCTTCCAAAAACATCGGGTATGCTGAAGGACCATTCCCCTTTGGAACGTTGCATTCCGTCCTGTACGAAGATAGGACGGTCGGCTGAATCATACACTGTATAGACGGGATCGCAACCGGGAAGTTTCTTGTAGATGCAACGGTTCCGTCCGTCATATTTGTAGAGGTAAGCATATTTTTGGATGGCTGCCGCAGTCTCGGTCCAGGAAGCGGGGGTAGTGGCCGAGGTCAGCAAGTCCGAAGCTGCCGGAGGTAATACCATCCGTAGATTCCCGTAGTTGTCATAAACGTAATAGGTATCGAGCATCACCTCCCCGTCCATTACGCGTGAAAGGAGTACCCGGTCCGTAGCCCGGTCCTTGAATTCCAGGGTGATGTGTCCGTCCTCGTCAGTAGTCTGCGTACAGTCGAGAGTACCTGTCGCATAGTCCTGACGGTAGGTGAGGCTGTCCGCTGAAAGGGAATAGATACGCGCGCTCAATTTAGGATAGAAGGTCAGGTAATGCGCCAGTCCTTGTCGGTTCTGGTTGGTAAGGAAAGAGGTCTGCACCGGATGTTCCTCCCAGTCCTTTCCTGGACCGAACTGTTGTCTGATCCGGTTCAGAGAGGAGTTCTCGTGGACGGGATAGCTCCAGGGGGCAGTGTCTTTGCCGTAGTAAGCGGCCGCCCGGGCTATGTCCCCCACCACGTAAGGTTCCATGTATTTGCCGCCGGAGGTATTCGCGCCTACAGGCAGGTAACGGAAAGATTCCCGGTTAAGCCCGTCATAGCTTTGCAGGTTTACCAGGTCTTCTCCGTTAGGGGAGAGGCCATGCAGGATGTTCAGGTTAGGATTACCGAAGCGGTCGTAGTATTGGATTTCACGCCGCATCTGGTTCTCACTCAGTCCGGCAAGTCCGGAAGTCTTTATCCGCGGAGTCACAGTGATGATGTGAGGCTGTCCGGCACTGGTGTGCATGTACAGGGTGTCCCGGGATTGGGCGGAAGCACCGACGGGATATAGGGACAGGACCAGGAACGAAAGGAGGGTTCCCAATGTCCGCAGATTTCTGATAGTTCGTATCGCTTTCATAATTATTCGTTATTTATGCTATTGTTGAATTATTCGTTATTTATGCTATTGTTGATTCTATTTTTGATTCTTGTTTTACTCTTGTATTACTCTTGTTCACAAGCTTACTTTATCAGCTATGCCGAAAAGCCGTAGTCGCATTTGGTGAATCCGCCACAGGCATATACGGCCTTCAGCATACCTGATTCCCGTTATTTCTCCCCCAGGTGGTAGAGATACTGTTGCAGCAGTACCTTGTTCGCGGCCGAGTCCAGGTAATAGCTCCTTGTCAGCCGGTTGAAACCGTCGTACTCATGCCGGGTGGTGATTCCATTGGGATCGGTGACAGCTATCACCCCCTGCAACGGTTCGTATTCGCAGGTGTACACATTCGCTTCCGGTAAAGAAGTACGCAAAAGCTGCAGGGCCTGTAGCATGGCCGGGCCAGGCATCATGTCTCCTGCCCAACCGTCTGCCTCACCGGCGTCCACTCCCATGGCGGCCAGTACCTCCGATCGTGTGGCATTCTCTATCATAGCAACCGGGAAGCGGCCCCGGTATCCCCAGAGATACGTAATGGGAGTTCCGTCCTTGCTGTGTACCTCTGCCACATTGTTATATAAGTCGTAAGCCGTATAAACCACCTCATCACGAAATTCTGTTTCCCGGTCCGTCGCGGAAAACACTCTCTCGGGAAGGCTTGTACCTTCCTTGAAGAGGATACGGTTCTCTTTCCGGCTGCCCCCTTCCGTATGACGGTGCATCGAAAGTATTCCCGGAAATTGCCCGTCCAGATAATCGTACTCGTCAATAGTGAGACCTTCGTCACTGCGGACAGTGGTTATCTTACGGGGGGCCAGAGAAGTTCCCGACAGATGGGAAAACTTATACTCGAATGTCTTATTTTCCTTGTAAGACTCAAACTCATAAGGGGGCTGGTCATGAGGTACCTGCTCACGAGTTTCTATGGTATATTCTTTTGTGAGGAATGTATACGACCCGGGATCCAGATAGAAGGTAGTCTGGGCTAGCCCACCGTCTTCCGATGGATAGAACCTGCCGGTATTGAATACATTATCCCAGGAATAATCTCCCGGATTATTTTCGCAGACTTCCCGGCTGACAGAGATATGTCGTACCGGGATGTCGATGCTGACCACGCCTCCCGTACTGACATGTTCGTACTCATACTCCGTAGTGGATAAAAAAAAGCCATTATCCTTGTAACGGTCCACTCGCTTCAGTTTTCCTGCCAGCCATTGGTCGTCGGACATATTGATGTATTCATCCGGATGCTTTCCCGGATTGTTGGGAAGGGGGCATACGAGGCCTTTCAATTCTTTGTAAGAGTGACTTAACAGGTAATCATTCACTTGTTTCTCTTTTTTGACATAATTCAACTCAGGATCATATTGGTCCCATTCCAGTACGTTGTTGTACTCATGGCAAGGCACATGGTAGACATACTCTGTCACAAGGGCGGAACCGCCGCCTTCCACCTCTCCCTTACGTTACTGTAGAGAACAGGGCTTCCGTTGTGGAATGTGATCTCACTGACGGGATTGTTATGGATAACCGTCATACTCTGGAGATTGCCAGGTGAGAAAGTACAAGAACGCTGGTCTGGTAATCCCGTTCGGTGACGATATGGGGAATGGCACCGCCGCCC
>NZ_BHWB01000008.1 GCF_003865075.1 Bacteroides faecalis
AGGATAATAATAATATATTTCTTGTATATACAGGAATGAAATTTGATTCTACAGATACATTATATTATACGGATTCTACAGAAAGTAAAGGATTAAGGAAAAACTATTGTTTGCAATTAGTTCAGACTGCTCACAGGAATAATAATAAACGTTGGGTGGAGAGAAAAGAGTGGGTAAGTGAAGATTTATTTGCTATGTTTTGGTATAAGCTGACATCTCTTGGGAGTTTCGATATGACGAATGAAATTACTTGTTATTGGACTTCTCATCCTGCCCAGCGTCATCGTTTAATTGGTGAAAAATATGGTGGAGGTCTAAATAAATACAGAAGTCACTATCAAGTGAAGTCTCCGATTAAAATGAGAGTCTCCAAATATAAATTTGTTGATGAAGAAAAATTATATGCTGATTTTAGAATGGAGTGTCCTCTTTGCGAGTCTCCTTTAAAAATATTGATATTAGGAGAGCTTGCATATAATCCGGAACGTATCTATGCTTTAGAACAAGCTGGACATAAGTTATACGGGCTTTGGATTCCGAATCCAATATTTTGTTTTTCTACTGTAGGACCTTTGCCTTTTGGTCATGTGGAAGATATACCTTTTGAAAACTGGAAAGAGAAGATTCAAGAAATAAAGCCTGATATTATTTATGGAATGCTGAATTTTGGTGCAGTTCATTTGGCTTATGATGTAATGAAAGCATGTCCGGATATTCCGTTTGTTTGGCATTTTAAGGAAGGACCATCTATATGTCTTCGACAAGGTATGTGGGATAAATTAATATACTTATATACTCATGCTGCGGGAAAAATATTCTTGAATGATACAGTGAAAGCTTGGTTTGAACAATACTTACCACCCACTAAGAGTTTATCATTTATTATGGATGGTGATTTACCTAAAGGAGATTACTTTAAGAATGATTTTTCTCCTAAACTGTCAGCGCAGGACGGTGCGGTGCATACAGTAGTAACTGGAAGAATGATCGGAATGTCGGGAGATGATTTAGCGTTTTTGGCACAAAATAATATACATGTTCATTTGTATACGGAAAACTACCATAATAATCGTGAAAAGGAGAATCTTTATCGACTTCGGATAGCTCCTAAGCATTTTCATGTTCATGATCATGTCTCTGCAGATAATTGGACTAAAGAGTTGTCTCAATATGATGCTGGATGGTTGCATTGTCTGCAAAGTCACAACAATGGTAATTTGTTGAAAGCCTCATGGGATGATCTTAATATTCCAGCTCGAATCAGTACATATGCAGCGGCAGGATTGCCAGTAATTTTGCGTGATAATTCTGGTCATATTGTAGCTACGCAGGAACTTGTAAAAACATTGCATGTCGGTATTCTTTTTGATAATAATTTGAGATTGTGTTCCCAATTGAAGAATAAGATTATGATGAAAGAATTGACAGATAATATGTGTGAATGTAGAAGGGTGTTCAGTTTTGATTATTATGTTCCTCGTCTTGTTCAATTGTTTAGGCGTATTATAAAAACTCAAAATGCACAAACTTTATGAATAAAATACTACTTCAGATAGCAAACACCATTGTCGCCAATCTGGCGAATACGGAACAAGTTGGGTTGTTCGATGGGAAAATAGGAGTATGTCTTTTTTTGTATAGATATGCTCGATATTCGGGTAACAGAATATATGAGAACATTGCTTCCAATCTGTTAGATGAGATTTTTGGCCAGTTGAAGCCCGATTTGTCTCCTAGTGCTATAGACGGGGTTGCTGGTATCGGATTTGGTTTAACTAATCTTATAAAAGAGGGATTTCTGGAAGTTGATCCAAGTGAATCTGTTTTTCATTATGTTGATGAAGCTCTTTTTCGTGATGTAAGGTCTCCATTAATGAAAGAAATAAATTTCCCGATTCCCTTGTTTTCTTCGGGAATGTATTTACTTTCTCGGATGTCTTGGCGCATGGATGATATAGATAATGTTTGGATTACAGGCATGATTGAGAACTCACGTTCGATAATAGCAAGTGGCATTAATAATAAAAGGAAATTAAAACTTTCTCTATTGAATTCTATGTTGTATGTGCTTTGTGGTTTTTATGAAAGACTTGAAGTGAATAAAATAGGAATTAGGAAGTTGTTAAATGATATTTTAAATCTTAGTGTTCTGAGCATTGACGGACATAATTATCAGGATATTGATATCATATTGCTTGAGCAAATCATAAAGAAACTTCCTGAGGAGTTGAAAGTGACCAGTGGACCGGTCTTGGAGAAGATAGATTATTTGGATTGCTTTATGGATATGGAGGCATTGGATGTGTGGTATGATAATGCATGGTGGGGAATATTGTATAATATACCTATTCTGGAAAAAATATCCTTCGAAAATATAAAAATATATATAGATAAAAAGATTCAAGGTTCTTTTTATGATATATCGATGATTAATAGTAAATTATCTTCGGCTGGATTATGGTTAATGTCAAAGTAAAGATAGATATGTGTAATTGTATTAATTAAAAAATGATTTTATGAAAAAAATTACTCGTGCAAATTTTGAGGGGTTGCGTCAACGTTATCCGGTTTTAAACAAAGAAGAGATGCGTCGTTACGTGGGTGGTAACTCTACCACTCTATACGATGAGAGTGATTTGGCACTTTTAAATGTTTATACTTTAGATATAGACATGGATGCTTGTTCGGCTGTTGGGAGTGACAAGGATGATGAAATGGAAGAAGATGTTTGGACATCGGATTTGGGAATTAGCGCATTCTCTGCCGATGACTATGGCTTTGGTGGTTATAGCTTTTATGGTAACTCTGATGGTAGTTATGGCTATGAGGGGGACGGCTGGGATGTTGATTATGGGTATCTTGATGAGGTGGTTATCTATGGAAATAAGCCTAATAATGACTATGGTTACTATGGTGGTAGTGCTTATCCCGGGTGGGGCGATGGATATGGATATGGTTATTCTTATTGGGGGGAATATTCATATGGGACTTATGATGGATATGTAGGAATTTCTACTATACAATATACAGATTGTGTTGCGCAAACTATTGCATTTGCTCTTAATATACCTTTGGAAGAGGTTGTAGCATGGGTGGAGAGCCAATATGGAACAGATGGGGTTCCTGGAGATAAATACTATGAAGTTTTGAGTCATTTTTGTAAAGGTAGTCCTACCCCTATTCCTCCTTTTCATTATCAACGTTTTGGTGAAAATCCAGCATATACATTGTTAGGTACAATTAAATGGGGGGAAAACAACGGACATTCTGTTTTTATAACAGAAATTAATGGTACGCATGTTGAATATATAGATCCTCAATATAAGAATACGGGTACTTGTAGTACTTTAGATATTATACATTTATATAGAGTGGAAGGGAAAAAATAAAAAATATCTATTTCCAATTGATATGGAATCTATAGATGATGTTTCTGAATTGTAATTTGCTGGTTTAAAGGATGTAATGAGATGTCTCACTAGTGCATTAAATGTCTGAAATTCGATTAACTAATAGTTGGATGTTGATAGGGAGGAAGATTTAATCTTCTTTAGTGAATATATGTATCTTTATGATGTTAAAGTAATGCTTATATGTTCTACAGAATAGAAGTGTTGTAAATTATTTTTTTTCTATGAGAATAGGGTTTACATTGTAATGATAAACTTTTGTGAATACTTATAAATATCGCAAATATATAAGTTTTACTTCTTTCTCCTTAATAATTATAATTATGGATGATTTTATTCTTCAAATATGTTGATTCTCTAGAGAATTAAAATGTTGATGAATTTTGATGATAATATTTTGGCTATCAGTATAAAAAAATTGGACTGTTGAATTGTATTATTTATTTTAACGAAGAAATAACATGAAAATAACAAAATTTATATTTCTGTTTGTATTTTGTTTTAATTTTACAGTAACGGAGATTTTCGCTCAATATAGTATAATGGATTCATTCTCGGATTATTCTACTTATTTATTTAAAGCTGTGGGTATATCTTGTAAAAAGCCCAAAGACTTTATTTGGGAAAAAATTGAAACAGTAGCTGAAACACAAGGTACCTGGGAAAAAAGATCTTTAGTTTCTAGTTATGATGGGAAGATGCAATCGAAAGATGGAAATTTTCTTATATTATATCCTAATTTTGCTGCTGCGACATTGAATATAGGTGAGGGTTCTTCATTAGATTGTGGTTGTAGTTTTATTCGAAGACAAATGATTTATGATATGGGGAAAGTTTCAGAGCAAATGCTTTTATCAGATTATCCTGATGTTGGGGAGGGTGTAATTAGAATTGTAGGTAAGGATACACCATTTAATGCTGATACAGTTTTTATAGTGCAGATCCCTCTTAAAGAACCTTATTTGGAAAAATATATATATTGTCTAGGAATTTATGCCTGTAAATCCGGGAGGATTCCTATTAGTTTTAAGTGTTATTTTACAGATAATGGAAAAGCGGAAGAAACAAAATATCTTTTGAAGTTTTATAAGACAATAAAGTACCGAAAAAATAGTTCTTATGATCATGAAAAAGACTTAATAATTTTACATGAATTATATCTCAAATTTAAAAAATAGTATGCTGAAATACACTTGTATTATTTAGAAGCTGTTTTGAATTTTAAAAAATAATTATTTAATATACTGTTTGTCAGTTGGCTAATTGTATGCTGTTTCGTAACTTTATGGTTTGCAAGACATAAGTTAAGTTATGAGTAATTATCCAACCAACCTGATTGATAAATAGTAGCAAGTTATAAAAAGAATGTTCTGAGACCAAAGAAAGGAAGCGAAAACATTATGATAAATGTTATGATATATATTGCAAAAAACGGCCGTCAGTGGCGTATACTTCCCACAGGGTTTGGACCTTGGCAAAACGTTTACTTCTATTTCCGTAAATGGAAGTTGGAAGGAATTTTTAAAGAATTGATCCATTATCTTCACGAATCAGTTCGAAAAGTTTTCGGTAAATCAGTCAGTCCTCGTGTTGAATTGATAGATTATAGAAGTGTAAGGACAACTCATCATAGAGATAGTCGTGAGTATGGCATTGATGGTGGTAAGAAAGTCAAAGGTAGAAAAGAACAGATAATATATGTGTGAATGTAGAAGGGTGTTTAGTTTTGATTATCATGTTCCTCATCTTATTCAATTGTTCAAATATATTATAAAAACTCAAAACGCACAAACTTTATGAATAAAATACTACTTCAGACAGCAAACGCCATTGTCGCTAATCTGGCGAATACGGAACAAGTAGGGTTGTTTGATGGGAAAATAGGAGTCTGTCTTTTTTTGTATAGATATGCTCAATATTCGGGTAACGGAATATATGAGAACATTGCTTCCAATCTGTTAGATGGGATTTTTGGTCAATTAAAGCCCGATTTGTCTCCTAGTGCCATAGATGGGGGCTTTGGTATCGGATTGGGTTTAACTAATCTTATAAAAGATGGATTCCTGGAAGTTGATCCAAGAGAATCTGTTTTTCATTATGTTGATGAAGCTCTTTTTCGTGATGTAAGGTCTCCATTAATGAAAGAAATAAATTTCCCGATTCCCTTGTTTTCTTCGGGAATGTATTTACTTTCTCGGATGTCTTGGCGAATGGATGATATAGATAATGTTTGGATTGCAGGCATGATTGAGAACTCACGTTCGATAATAGCAAGTGGCATTAATAATAAAAGGAAATTAAAACTTTCTTTATTGAATTCTATGTTGTATGTGCTTTGTGGTTTTTATGAAAGACTTGAAGTGAATAAAATAGGAATTAGGAAGTTGTTAAATGATATTTTAAATCTTTGTATTCAAAGTATTGATGAAGGGGAATATCAGGATATTGATATCATTTTGCTTAAACAACTTGTAGAAAAAAATCAGGTGAATTTGAAAGTGATCAGTGTATCAGTTTTGGAGAAGATAGATTGTTTAGATTGCTTTGTAGATATGGATACATTAGATGTGTGGTATGATAATGCATGGTGGGGAATATTGTATAATATACCTATTCTGAGAAAATTATCCTTCGAAAATGTGAAAATATATATAGATAAAAAGATTCAAGACTCTTTTTATGATATATCAATGATTAATAGTAAATTATCTTCTGTCGGATTGTGGTTAATGTCAAAGTAAAGATATACGTAATTGTATTAATAAAAAAATGATTTTATGAAAAAGATTACTCGTGCGAATTTTGAAGGGTTGCGTCAGCGTTACCCTGTTTTAAACAAAGAAGAGATGCGTCGCTATGTGGGTGGTAACTCTACTACTCTGTACGATGAGAGTGATTTAGCACTTTTAAATCCTTATACTTTAGATTTGGACATAAATGATTGTTCGGCTGTAGGAAGTGACGAGGATAATGAGATGGAAGAAGATGTTTGGTCATCAGATTTAGGAGTTAGTGCATTCTCAGCAGGTGGTTATGGATCTGGTGGCTATAGTTTTTATGGTGGCTCTGGTGGGAGTTATGGAGATGATTATGGAGGTTATGGGTGGGATATTGATTATGGATATCTTGATGAGGTGGTAATTTATGGACATAAACCGGATAATAATTATTATCCTGATGTTAGCGGTTATCCTGGATGGAATGATAGTTATGGGGATGGTTATTGGTATTCGGGGGGATATTCATATGAAACGGATGGGTATTATATGGATAATCCTATTATTGGAAGAACAGATTGTGTTGGACAAACTATCGCGTTTGCTCTTGGTATAGATCCAGCAGAGGTTATAGCATGGTTGGAAGGTAAATATGGAAAAGGTGGGGTTCCAGGAGATAAATATTATGAAGCTTTAAGCCATTTCTGTAAAGGTAGTCCTACCCCTGTTCCTCCTTATCATTATCAACGTTTTGGAGAAAATCCGGGTCCTACATTATTAGCTGCCATAAAAGTTCCAGGTGGTGGAGGACATTCTGTTTATATAACAGAGATTAATGGTACTAGTGTTACATATGCTGATCCTCAAAATGGTGGTGGGGGTACTTGTTCTACCCTTGATATTGTATATTTGTATAGAGTGGAAGGAAAGAAATAAATTTAGTTATATTTATAGGTATATATTGAGTTTTAAATTAGTTCTTTGAAATATTTTGTATATCGTGGTTTTAAAAGAATTTAATTGTGTGACTGTTTGAATTGACTTTAGTTTCTTGACTTTGTTTCAAAGTAGAGAGTATAAACTAAGGAAAGTATATTTCTAGATTTTCTTTTTTGCAGATCATATAATTGTGTTTTATGAATAGAGATTACAAATATTTCAAAAAAACTGAGTGTAGATTATAGGATAAGTTTGATAAAAATAATTTTATAAAAATAAAGGAGTGTAATATGAAATCGTTTAAATTTATATTGCTGTTTGTGCTTTTTCTCAATTTTACGATAACAGAGATTTTTGCTCAATATAGTCTAATAGATTCTTTTTCTGACTATTCTACTTATTTATCAAAATCTATAGATGTATCTTGCAAAAAACCTAAAAATTTTATTTGGGAGACAATAAGAACATCTCCTAAAATGCAAGGAAGTTGGGAGAGGAAGATGTTTGTTTCCAGTTATATTGGAAAAATGCAATCGAAAGATGGAAACTATCTTATATTGTATCCCAATCCTATTGCTGCAATGTTGAGTACGGGTAAGTCTTCTTCGTTAGAATGTGGTTGTAATTTTGTTCGAAGACAGATGATTTATGATATGGGAAAGGCTTCAGAAGAGACACTTCCTTCAGATTTAATAGATCTTGTTGGTGAGGATATAATTAGAATTGTAGGAAAGGATGTACCGTTTAATGCAGATACGGTTTTTATAGTACAAATACCTCTTAAAGAACCCTACTTAGGGAAATATACATATTGTGTAGGGATTTATGCTTGTAAATCAGGACGAATGCCTATGGGATTTAAGTATTATTTTACAAATGAGGGGAAAACAAGAGAGAAAGAGTCTCTTTTAAAATTTTATGAGACAATAAGATATCGAAACAATAATAATTGGTCTTATGACCATGAAAAAGCATTGAAGACATTGTTATATGAGCTACCTCATAAATCAAAAAAATAGTATGTTGAAATATGAAAAAAATACTATTATTTTTTCTGATGGGATTCTTTGTGCTTAGCATAGCCTATAGCCAAAGTAGGGATAATTTGTATAAAACCATTCCTGTTGTCAGGTATATTCCCGATGCTTTTTTACCTGCTATTGATGGATCTTTTATACATAGTATTGAATATTTAAATATATATATCCAAGATGACGATACTCTATATGTTCAATACAGATTTGGGGAGTTAAGGGATTATAAGAGTAAATTTTTTGCAGTGAATCACATTGATACTAAACCATTTTTTACTCCTGATAGTGTATTTATCGTTTCTTTCCGAAATGAGGCGATCAATGTACCATATCTACCTATATATCGAGTTTATGGTATAAAAAAAGATGGTAAATATCTTTTTGGGCTACTCACTGATGGGGAAACACAATTGTATCCGTTTAAAAAAATGTTGGAGGTTCGTTATGGATCTGTAGAGAAGTTTAAGGAGATTTATAAGGGTTATATTAATGATCGGCTTTTAACTATGAACGAGGAAGATAGCGGCATTTCAATTTATTCTGATGATAAAAACGAAATGGTATCTTTTCTAAAGAACGATTATTTGATACATGAGCGGCATAATCCTACTGATACGATGAATGTCGTAAACAGGTTTATTTCTTTGGTATCTTCTTATACTTTGTTGAAAGAAGGCCAGGAAAAGTTAATCAGAAGAGAGCTTATGAGGGAAATTCGTCGTGAACCTGATGCCCATCCAAAAGAATTAAAAGTATCAGCATTTTCCTTTGGTGATATTGTTGTATATGAAGTCGATGTATATTATGTACTTTATCATGCTCTACCTCGGCAGCAATTTGAAGAAGTGCGTCGGGGAATTATCAATCAAAATAAGCAAAGATTGCAATACATATCAGAATTGAAATTGGATAAAGGACCGGGTCTTCCTTTTGTGACTTATGATACTTTGATCAAGGAAACTGCGGATGCTCTGTTGGGCAAGAAATAATGTTTGGCTTAATTTTTTTCATGGTGTGAATTTATGTAGAAAACGGATTTGAAAAAAAGAAGATGTTTTGTAGTGAATGGAATTATCAAACTATTATATAGAATATGAAAAATCAAATACCTAAGATTATTCATCAGATTTGGTCAGACAAAGAGATACCATTACCAGAACATTTTCTTAAAATGGCGGATACTTGGAAGTATGATTATCCTGACTGGCAATATATTTATTGGAATGATTACAAAATGAATTCATTTATATTAGAGCATTTTCCGCAATATTGGGAGATTTATAACAGTTTTCCTTATGATATACAGCGTTGGGATGCTATCAGGTATTTGATACTTTATAAAATGGGGGGTATGTATGTGGATTTTGATTTTGAGTCTTTGAAACCTTTGAATGGATTATTATGTGATAAACAGTGCTGTTTCCCTCAAGAGCCGATATCTCATTGTGGTATTTTTAAACGGAATTTTATAATTAATAATTCTTTAATGGCATCTGTTCCATATCATAATTATTTGAAAAATATTATTGAGAAAGTATTTTCGAAAGAAAATTTAGAACTTTCATTCACTGCTCGTAATAAAGATATTGTATTTGATACAACAGGGCAGTGGGTCTTGGTTGATGTATATGAAGGTTTATCTACTGAGGAACGTAGTGATGTTTATCTTATTCCTCCTTCCTATATTAATCCTTTTGATCTTCCTCTTGCGGGTATTGCTAAAAGAGGGAGCTGGGATAAACGTCTTGAATATAGTATAAAAGACGCTTATGCTATACATTATTATTTTGGAAGTTGGACGGATTAAATGAATTTTATACGTATGAACAGAGAACTATTGAAAATTGTTGATATGATAGCTATCCGTTTACAGAATATGAGAAGTGTTGGTCTGATCGAAGGGAAAATGGAAGTAATATTGTTTTATTATGAGTTATCTAAATCTATAGATGATGAGACTTATAATAATATTGCGGATAATTTGTTAGATGAAGTGTTTAGTGAAATTGGGAAAATAAGTACTAATAGTATTGAACAGGGACTTGCTGGGATTGGTTGGGGAATAAATTATCTTATTCGTAATGAGTTTGTAGAAGTAACTGAGGATGCTCTTATTGATTTGGAGTGTAACCTTTTTTGGGGGGAATCTGTGGATTTTGGCATTCACTTCTCTATGTTATCTCCTGCTGTTTATCTTCTGTCAAAATATGGAGGTAAAAAAATGCTGGAGAATTATGATACTTATGTATTAGCTCTTTTGAATACTTGTAGGTATTATTGTTTAAGTATATATGATAATAAAAAGAAGCCTTTGGATCTGATAAATTCAATGTTATACTTTCTTCTAGAGTTGAAAAAACAAAATGTTCATGTCTGGGAATCTGATAAACTTATCTGGAAAATTTTAACTTATTTGATGGACTATAAAGATATTGAGAAAGATATATATGGTGATACTGTTATTCTTTTTAATTTGTTGCATCAGATGCCTGATACTACTTTTTTGAAAAAAGAAGTAATGGCTAGATTGGGTAATTTAAAAGATAAAGATTGGAGTATCGAAGCTTATAGAAAAATATTATGGCAACAAATTCTTTTTTTTCAATGGAGTGATAACGCTATCATTCTGGATATTGATAAACTTTTGTATCTTATAGATAATGAGAAACAAAATTCAAAAGGAATTTGGGCCCCATTAGGAATATATTTGATGAATATGAATAAAATCAACTAGGAGTCAATATGAGAAAGTATGATTATTTAATTATTGGAAGTGGGTTGTTCGGTTCTGTAGTTGCTCGTGAATTGACAGAGAAAGGGAAATCATGTATTGTAATTGATAAACGTAGTCATATTGGCGGTAATATCTATACAGAGAAGATGAAAGATATTACAGTTCATACGTATGGAGCTCATATCTTCCATACTAATAATAAAATAGTATGGGATTATTTAAATTCGTTTGCTGAATTTAATAGATATACCAATTCTCCTTTAGCAAATTATAAAGGTGAACTATATAATTTGCCTTTTAATATGAATACATTTTATTGGATGTGGGGAGTGAAAACTCCTGTTGCGGCTTTAGAAAAAATAGAATCTCAGAAGAGAAAAGCGGGTATTGGTGTCCCTTCTAATTTAGAAGAACAAGCTATATCTCTTGTGGGAAAGGATATTTATGAAAAGTTGATAAAAGGATATACAGAAAAACAATGGGGAAAGAAAGCTGTTGATCTTCCTGCTTTTATCATTCGGCGTTTACCGGTACGTTTTACTTTTGATAATAACTATTTTGATGATAGATATCAGGGTATTCCGATTGGAGGATATACTCCTATCATAGAAAAGATGTTATCGAAAAGTGAGGTTGTATTGAATACTGATTATTTTTTAGATAAAGAATATCTGGATAGTTTAGCTGATACGGTGGTTTATACAGGAGAGATTGATCGATACTTCGATTATTGTTATGGTGCTTTGGAATATCGTAGTTTGCGATTTGAAACGACTGTGTTAGAAAATCAATCTAATTTTCAAGGTAACGCGGTCGTCAATTATACAGATTCGGAAACTCCTTATACACGCATTATTGAACATAAACATTTTGAATTCGGTCGTCAGCCGGATACTGTGATTACTAAAGAGTATCCTCTGACATTTCAATTAGGTGATGAACCTTATTATCCTGTTAATAATGATAAGAATAATGCTCTTTATGAGAAATATAGTGAGTTATTGCGACGACAGGTAAGCGTGTATTTTGGCGGGAGACTTGCTGAATATAAATATTATAATATGGATCAGGTTATTGAACGTGCATTGTGTTTAGTAACTTTGTTGGAACTTAAAAAATAGTATTTTATGGAAGTATGTAACATGTTTTAATCTTCTTTTGCATATACAAAATGTGTGCTCGTTTACTGGTCTGGGCAAACTCTTTATTGCTTTCTCCATGTCTGGACAGTAGTAACCCTTCACAATGCCATGAATGAAGATAACTATACTTCTGGCATCTTCAATGGGAATATATTAAGGTTGCTGTATAAAAATGTATTAATTCAATGGATGTGTGAACCAGAAACAAGACCCTTTTCCTAATTCCGATTCCACTCCTAATTCTCCTCCTAACTGTGTAATGATGCTCTGGCAGATGGAAAGCCCGAGACCTGTACCTGATATAAAATTATTGAGTTTTACAAAACGGTTGAATATACTTTTTTGTTTGTCAGGAGCAATGCCAATTCCTGTGTCTCGAACAACAAATTTTGCATTTTTTCCATCGATCTGGTAATTAATGGTAATATAACCTTCCTTGGTGAATTTTAAAGCGTTAGTAATAAAGTTCAGTAAAACCTGCCGTACTCTATTTTTGTCACTGATGAAGCTAAGTTCAGGCAAATTGGGAGCTAACCGAAGTTCTACATTAGGCTTGGCTTTTAGTCGCATTGTCTGGACTAATTCAGAACAGAGTTGTCGTGCATCTACCTTTTCCATAGTCATATCAAAAGTCCCGGCTTCAATCTTCGATAAGTCGAGAATATCTGAAATCAGTTGCAATAGGAGCTGATTATTTTCTTCAATGATATTGGCATATTCCAATTTCTCTTCTTCATCGCTTGTTTCTAGTAACATACTGGAAAAACCTACGATGGCATTGAGAGGAGTACGTATCTCATGGCTCATATTTGCAAGGAATGAGGATTTTAACCGGTCGGATTCTTCTGCTTTATCTTTAGCTTTAATGAGTTTTTGTTCGGTTTCTTTCAGCTCGGTGATATCAAAGTTGATGCAGATCATTTCAATTATATTGTCCTGTGGGCGATAGTCTCTGACCATTGCATTGATACGTGTCCAGGTATATCTTCCGTCTTCTCTGCATATTCGTACATCCGCAAAAACATGATTCTTTTTTCCGTTTAATATTTCAGGGAAATAACTAAGCAGACGTGCTTGGTCTTCTGGGTGGAAGTGGGAATATAAACCAATGATTTCTGATAAAGGTGTACCTTTTTTCTCTCCCATATTCTGGTACCAACTATCCAGTGCATATCCTTTTCGACTTTGAACATCAAAGAGTGCATAGCCTACTTTGGCATAGTCGCCTATCAAATCAAAGAAACTTTTGAATTCTTTAATCTTATTATAAGCAATCGTGTTTTCTGTTTGGTCTACGTTGATTAATAGGTAATTGGTAAGTTGATGATCAAGGTCGTATAGTGTTGTAGCTCTTGTCATCAGGTCAATACTACCGGTTGTTATTGCCGATTTATAGTATCCGTTAATCTTGGAAAAATCATATCGGTATGTGAAGTCAGTGTCTTCATGGTCTCTGAGTTTTTGTTTGATTTCTTCTGGGAGTACGGGATTCTTGAATAGATTGATCCCTAATATTTTTTCTTTGTCGGATATGTGAAACATCTCTAATTCTTTCTTATTCAAGTCGCTTAAATTTCCATTCTTATCATACAATTCAATGCCTACAGGGAGATTTTTATAAATGTAGTGAAGAATGTGTTCGCTATTTTGTAATGCTTGATAAGCAGAAGCGACTTGAGGACCGTCTTGTGTTTCTGAAATACCATATATTTTTACGTTTCCTTCTTCATCTGCTTCTTGGTAACTAATTTTACTTCGAATCCATATGTTTCCTTTCGGAGTGTCGAGGAGATAAACTTTTTCGATCGTCTGTTGCAGTTCATGAAAAGATAATGAAGCTGTATGATTATGATCCTCTTTGAGAATACGATTGTTAAAGTCCTGAAAACTTATCGTGCGGGTTTCATCCAGTCCTAAGAGCTGAGCTATGAAATCTGAGCAGAGATAGGTTTCTGATTTTAAGTCTGCTATCCACCAACCAATGTGAGCATTGTTCATTAATTTGTGCAGGAACTCACATTCATCTTGTTTATTAGTTTCCAATATCTTATTTTTCTTAAGGTTATGCAATGTATTATTTTGTGGATAAAAATAATCATTTTTGTTGAATTGTGATTAAGTTTATCATAGTTTTTAGGTATTGATGCTCTTCCTTTCTTTTATGAACTTTGTGAAAGTATGAAGTGTTCTTAATAAATGAGACAATCAAAGTGTTCTATTAGAAAAAAGAAAGGAGAACAAATGAAAAAAATTGTATTGCTTCGTCATGGAGAAAGTGTATGGAACAAGGAAAACCGTTTTACGGGATGGACTGATGTAGATCTAACCGAAAAAGGAATTGAAGAAGCCAATAAAGCGGGAATTACTCTCAGAGAATATGGTTTCAATTTTGATAAAGCTTATACCTCTTACTTGAAACGTGCGGTGAAAACGATGAACTGCGTGTTGGACGAGATGGATCTGGATTGGATTCCGGTAGAAAAGAGTTGGCGATTGAATGAAAAACATTATGGTGACCTTCAAGGATTAAATAAAGCAGAAACAGCAGAAAAATATGGTGAAGAACAAGTATTGATTTGGCGTCGTAGTTATGATATTGCTCCGAACCCGTTATCGGAGAGTGATCTAAGAAATCCACGCTTTGATTATCGTTATCACAAAGTGCCGGATGCAGAGTTGCCTCGTACAGAGTCTCTGAAAGATACGATAGATCGTATTATGCCTTATTGGGAATCGGATATATTTCCTAATTTAAAAACAGCAAATACTTTATTAGTGGTTGCACATGGTAATAGTTTGCGAGGGATTATCAAACATCTGAAGCATATATCTAATGAGGATATCGTAAAACTGAATTTGCCTACGGCTATTCCATATGTTTTTGAGTTTGATGAGAACTTGAAAGTCGTAAATGACTACTTCTTGGGAAATCCGGAAGAAATAAAAAAACTGATGGAAGCTGTAGCTAATCAGGGAAAGAAAAAATAGCATATAAGATATTTTGCCTAAACTAAATTATTTTTATTATGAGTAAAATTATAGATTTACTGGGTAACAAGGCCAGTTATTATTTGGATCATACTTGCAAGACTATTGATAAGTCGTTAATTCATGTTCCTTCTCCAGATATGGTTGATAAAATCTGGATTGATTCTGACAGGAATACGAGGGTATTAAATAGTCTTCAAACTATTTTAGGACATGGACGGTTGGCAAACACCGGTTATGTATCCATTTTACCTGTTGATCAGGATATAGAACATACTGCAGGGGCTTCTTTTGCTCCCAATCCGATTTATTTTGATCCTGAAAATATAGTAAAATTAGCTATTGAAGGAGGTTGTAATGCAGTGGCTTCTACCTTCGGTATTTTAGGGTCTGTGGCTCGAAAATATGCGCATAAAATACCTTTTGTGGTGAAACTGAATCATAATGAGTTATTGTCTTATCCAAATACCTATGATCAGGTTCTTTTCGGAACAGTAAAAGAAGCTTGGAATATGGGGGCTGTAGCAGTGGGGGCTACAATTTATTTTGGCTCCGAACAGAGTCGACGTCAATTGGTGGAAGTCGCTGAGGCTTTTGAACATGCTCATGAGTTGGGTATGGCAACTATCCTGTGGTGTTATTTGCGTAATAGTGACTTTAAAAAAGGTGGAGTTGATTATCATTCTGCAGCTGACCTTACGGGACAGGCCGATCGTCTGGGAGTTACTATCAAAGCTGATATTGTGAAACAAAAACTTCCAACTAATAACGGTGGATTTAAAGTTCTTAATTTCGGTAAGATAGACGAACGGATGTATACGGAATTGGCTTCTGATCATCCAATTGACCTTTGTCGTTATCAGGTAGCGAATGGATATATGGGACGTGTCGGACTGATTAACTCTGGTGGGGAATCTCATGGAGCTTCCGATTTACGGGATGCTGTTATAACTGCTGTAGTAAATAAACGTGCCGGTGGTATGGGATTGATCAGTGGACGTAAAGCTTTCCAGAAGCAGATGAATAAGGGAGTGGAATTGTTGAATGCTATTCAGGATGTATATCTTGATCCGGCAATTACTATTGCTTGATTTTTAGAAAACGATTCTTTATCTTTGGAGATCAGATAGTTAATCCTTAAATAACTTAAATGTATGAAATTTTTTATTGATACAGCCAATTTAGAGCAAATTCGGGAAGCGTATGATCTCGGAGTACTTGATGGAGTGACAACCAATCCTTCGTTAATGGCGAAGGAAGGTATCAAAGGAGTTCAAAATCAGCATGATCATTACATTAAGATATGCGAGATTGTCAATGGTGATGTGAGTGCCGAAGTGATAGCTACGGATTACGAAGGAATGATTCGTGAAGGTGAGGTACTTGCAGGTCTCAATCCCCATATTGTAGTGAAGGTTCCTTGTATTGCTGATGGGATTAAAGCAATCAAGTTTTTTTCAGAAAAGGGTATTCGTACTAATTGTACACTTGTCTTTTCAATAGGCCAGGCTCTATTGGCTGCTAAAGCAGGTGCTACTTATGTATCACCTTTTGTCGGCCGTTTGGATGACATTTGCGAGGACGGAGTAGGGCTGGTTGCAGATATTGTACGAATGTATCATTTTTATGATTATAAGACTCAGGTGTTGGCTGCTTCTATTCGCAATACTAAACATATTGTAGAGTGCTTGGAAGCAGGTGCTGATGTGGCTACTTGTCCGTTAAGTGCAATCAAAGGATTACTGGATCATCCGCTAACGGATGCAGGATTGAAGAAATTTCTGGAAGATTATAAAAAGGTGAATGGATAGTTTAATATTGAATGTTATTGGGCGCGGATTTTGTATAATTCGCGCCCAATTGCAATTATTTGTTTAATATAAACAGACTTAGGGTAAGGTAATCTGAAAATGTGGATTAGGGGTGTGTTGTGTATGGATAATAAAGATCATTTGGTTTAGAATATCCGGATGTTCCGCAGCTATGTTATTATCCTCGTGGATATCTGCTGTGAGATTATATAAAAAAGGTTCCCCTTTTTTTACTACTAACTTCCAATTTCCCATTCGTAATCCAATTTGATCTGTCTCGTTAAATTCCCAATATAAAAAGCCGTGTTCTTTTTGTCCTTTCTTACCCAATAAAGTAGGAGCGAAGGATATTCCGTCAAAGTAGTCGATTGCTTTCTTTGGATCGGCATATTTCGTTTCATAATTTTTCACACCAATTAATTCGCAGAAAGTAGGCATGATATCGTAGAAGGCACAGATATGGTCATTTACAGTACCTGCAGAAATGTGCCCCGGCCAACGGGCAATAAATGGTATACGGATTCCTCCTTCATAGCATTGTCGTTTTAATCCTCGTAATTTGCCATCTCTGCCAAAGAAAGTCGGATCTGCACCTCCTTCTTCATGAGGTCCATTGTCACTGGAGAAAATAACCAATGTGTTTTCATCCAAACCTTTTTCTTTCAATTTTTTCAATACTTCTCCGACATAATAATCCAATCGCGTAATCATCCCGGCGAACTGTGCGTGTACGTGGGTAATGGCATTGTATCTGGAACCTTCTTGTCCACTAAAGTTTTTGTCCGGATTAAATTTTGCTTTATATCCGTTCAGGATGGAATCTTCCGGCTGAACTAGCTCTGCGTGAGGTAAAGTATAGGTGAATACTCCAAAGAATGGTTGCTCACCACCTTGTTGATCCAACCATTCCATCGCTTTTTGATGGATCATATCAGCGGAGTATTGTGGTCTTTTGTGATAATCGGGACCATACATCGGATATTTGATATTTTCATCCATGACAACACGTACTGTGCCTGTATCTCCCAATGCTTTGCTATACCTGTTTAGAAAATTAGGATAATATAAATGGGCCTGAAATTGGCAGATGTAACCGAAATATTCATCAATACCCCGTTTGTCGGGAGTAGAACAAGATCCTTCATAGCCTCCTGCCCATTTACCGAACATGCCGGTAGTATATCCGTTATCTTTCATTATCTCGGGTAAAATAATGTGATTAGGATCGTAAGGATGTTGCCCTACAACAGAATACTCTTTGTTATTGCCATACATTACGGTGGGTACATTTTTCCAGTATTCTTTATTTCCTCTGACTTCGCAATGTCCTGTATGTTGTCCTGTCATGAATGACGCTCTGGAAGGAGCGCTGACCGGGCTACCTGCATAAGCTTGTGTAAATCGCATTCCTTCACTGGCCATTGCATCCAAATGAGGGGTGTTGATGAAAGGTTGGCCATAGCATCCTAAATCTCCATATCCCATATCGTCACAAAGGATGAAAATAATATTTGGTTTAGTACTATTTCTTTGTGCACTGACGGATAATGTAGAAAGTAATAGTGCACCACTAACCAGAGAAAGTGATTGATAATTCATAATATTCATTATTTGGAGGTATTTGAAACAAAGATACTACTTTCAACTGAATATTTGTTAAAACTACAATCTTAATTTCTATCTTTGCTCGAAAATGTACGACTATGATAACTGAAGAATTACAGAAAATATATCAAAAATATACAGGAGTTCCTGCAGAAACGATTATCGAGTTACCGTCTTCCGGTTCTAATCGCCGTTACTTTCGTCTTACCGGTGTACAAACATTAATTGCTGTTTACGGTACTTCTGTTGAAGAGAACGAGGCTTTTCTTTATATGGCAGATCATTTCCGGAAAGCTGGGATTCCTGTTCCTGAAGTGTATTGTACTTCAGACGATAAAAATTATTATCTGCAGGAGGATTTGAATGATACTCTCCTGTTCAATGCTATCGAGAAAGGGCGTGCCACAAGTGTTTTTTCCGAAGAGGAAAAAATGTTGTTACGAAAAACGATACGTTTGCTTCCTGCTATTCAGTTTGCCGGGGCCAATGGATTTGATTTTTCCCGTTGTTATCCCCAGCCCGAATTCAATCAGCGTTCTATACTTTGGGACTTGAATTACTTTAAATATTGCTTCCTTAAGGCTACTGGAATGGAGTTTCAGGAGGATAAACTGGAGGATGATTTTCAGAAAATGAGTGATGTTTTGTTGCGTAGTTCTTCTGCTACCTTTATGTATCGTGATTTCCAAAGCCGTAACGTAATGATCAAAGACGGAGAGCCTTGGTTTATAGATTTTCAGGGAGGACGAAAAGGTCCTTTTTATTATGATGTCGCTTCTTTCCTTTGGCAAGCGAAAGCTAAATATCCTGATAGTTTGCGGAGAGAACTTTTGGAGGAATATATGAATGCTTTGCGAAAGTATAAACCGATTGACGAATCTTATTTCTATAGCCAGTTACGACATTTTGTGCTTTTTCGTACTTTGCAGGTATTGGGAGCTTATGGTTTTAGGGGATACTTTGAGAAGAAGCCTCATTTTATTCAGAGTGTACCTTATGCTATTGAGAATTTACGGGAATTACTGAAAGATGACTATCCCGAATATCCATATCTTTGCAAAGTATTGAGAGAATTAACCGAACTGAAACAATTTACTGACGATCTGAAAAAACGGCAACTTACTGTTAAGGTGATGAGTTTTGCTTATAAGAAAGGAATTCCTGACGATCCGACGGGCAATGGCGGTGGATATGTCTTTGACTGTCGTGCAGTGAATAATCCGGGTAAATATGAACGTTATAAACCTTTTACCGGATTGGATGAACCTGTTATTAGTTTCTTAGAGGAAGATGGTGAGATTCTTCATTTTTTGGATTCTGCCTATGCATTAGTAGATGCTTCTGTAAAGCGTTACATGGAGCGTGGATTCAGTAATCTTTCTGTGTGTTTCGGTTGTACGGGAGGACAACACCGCTCTGTTTATTCTGCTCAACATATGGCTGAACATCTGAATCGTAAATTCGGAGTCAAAGTTGAATTGGTGCATCGTGAACAGAATATAGAAAAGATATTTGAAGCAACAGTATGAAAGCTATGATATTTGCGGCTGGCTTGGGCAGTCGGCTGAAGCCTTTGACCGATACGATGCCTAAAGCCCTGGTTCCAGTGGCCGGATGTCCCATGTTGGAACATGTTATCTTAAAATTGAAAGCATCGGGATTCACTAAGATTGTGATTAATATTCATCATTTTGGTGATCAGATCCTTGACTTTTTGAAAGTTAATCATAATTTTGGGATTAATATTCTCATTTCTGACGAGAGAGATTACTTACTGGATACAGGGGGCGGTATCAAGAAAGCCCGTTCTTTTTTTGAGGATTCTGACGAACCATTTTTAATTCATAATGTCGATATTCTTTCGGATATCAATCTGAAAGAGTTATATGACTATCATATTCAAAAAGGTGGCGTGGCAACTTTATTGGCTAGTCAGCGTAAAACTTCCCGTTACTTGCTTTTTGATGCAGAGAAAAGACTTTGCGGATGGATTAACAAGGATACGGCGCAAGTAAAACCGGCGGGTTTTCATTATGACGAGACTCTTTATAAAGAATATGCGTTCAGTGGCATTCATGTGCTTTCACCAGCTATTTTCCGATTGATGGATGTTCCATGTTGGAAAGGAAAATTTTCTATTATGGATTTTTATCTTGCTACTTGCCAAGAGACGGAATATAATGGTTATCTTACCGAAAATTTGCAACTGATTGATATTGGTAAACCTGAAACATTGGCATGTGCTGAAGAGTTTATTAACGTATCAAGAGTAAATTAACTATTTAAAGAGTTTTTCAGACGCGGATTTTTTAGATTTCAGGAACTAAATCTTTAACTCCGCGTTCCATGTCTGAAAAGTTATGTATGTAGACTTTGGGATATTCTTTTTTATTTCTCTTTCATTTATTTGATATTTTCCGATGAAATCGGTAAAAATGGAGAATATTGGAAATTCATTGGTTATTTGTAGACATCAGTCTTACGATTGCTCCCTATCTTTGCTTTCGGTTATCTAACAAATAATATTATGGAAAAAACAAAGTCTAATTTATGTTATCCTCTCGCCGGAGTAGTAGCTATTGTCTCTCTGGCTTCTTGTAATAGTCAGCAGACTGAGAAACAGAAACCCTTGAACATTGTCTATATAATGACGGATGATCATACTGCTCAAATGATGAGTTGCTATGACACACGCTATATGGAAACTCCAAATCTTGATCGTATTGCAGCAGATGGAGTACGTTTTACACAAAGCTTTGTCGCAAATTCTTTGAGTGGTCCTAGTCGTGCTTGTATGATTACCGGTAAACATAGTTGTGCCAATAAATTTTATGATAATACCACCTGTGTGTTCGACAGTTCGCAGCAAACTTTTCCGAAGTTACTGCAAAAAGTCGGTTACCAGACAGCATTAGTGGGCAAATGGCATTTGGAAAGTTTGCCATCCGGATTCGATTATTGGGAAATCGTTCCCGGTCAAGGTGATTATTACAATCCGAACTTCATCACACAGGACAACGACACTATTAAGAAGCATGGTTACATTACAAATCTTATAACTGATGATGCCATTGACTGGATGGAGAATCAACGTAATCCGGATAAACCATTTTGTTTGCTGATTCATCACAAAGCCATTCATCGGAACTGGTTGGCAGATACGTGTAATTTAGCTCTCTATGAAGACAAGACATTCCCTTTGCCCGATAACTTTTTCGACGAATACGAAGGGCGTCCGGCTGCTGCTGCACAGGAGATGAGTATCGTGAAAGACATGGATATGATCTATGACCTCAAAATGTTACGACCAGACAAGAATAGCCGTTTGAAATCTCTCTACGAGAAATATCTTGGAAGAATGGATGAAGCACAACGAGCAGCTTGGGATAAGTTTTATGGTCCGATTATAGATGATTTCTACCAGAAAAATCCACAGGGAGAAGAACTTGCTAACTGGAAATTCCAACGTTATATGCGAGATTATATGAAGACGGTAAAGTCGCTTGACGATAACGTAGGGCGTGTGCTTGATTATCTAAAAGAAAAAGGATTGCTTGATAACACATTGGTGGTTTACACTTCTGATCAAGGTTTTTATATGGGTGAGCATGGTTGGTTTGACAAACGTTTTATGTACGAAGAGTCCATGCGTACTCCGTTAATCATGCGTTTGCCGAAGGGTTTTGAGCGCAGAGGAGATGTAACTGAGATGGTACAGAATATTGATTATGCACCTACGTTTCTTGAACTTGCCGGTGTGAAAATTCCAGCGGATATACAGGGCGTTTCATTGATTCCTTTATTGAAAGGCGAGCATCCGGAGAACTGGCGTAAAGCACTTTATTATCACTTCTACGAATATCCTGCCGAACACATGGTGAAACGTCACTATGGTGTGCGTACGGAACGTTATAAATTAATTCACTTTTATAATGATATTGACTGTTGGGAACTTTATGATTTACAGGCAGATCCGACAGAAATGCATAATCTCTACGGACAAGCTGAATATGAACCTGTAATAGAAGAACTGAAAAATGAATTGCTGAAACTTCAGGAACAATATAACGATCCTGTTCGTTTTTCGCCGGAACGTGACAAAGAATGAATCTTTTGAATTGATCAGATGATAAAATATTTATTTATATTATTAACAGTCATCCTATCGCCCCTACTGACAGGATGTGCTGAAGCTAACTTAACACACTCAGTAGCTTTAGTTCCGCGCCCGGCACAATTAGTGCCGGGTAGTGGGAACTACCTTTTCTCAAAAAAAACTGTATTTGCAGTAGAAAATAAGGAACAAGCAGAAGTAGTAGAACTACTGACTGGATTGTTCACTCGTGCAGCCGGATTTACACCGGAAATAAAAGTAGAAAGTCAGGAAGGTGATATTTGCTTAATAACAGACACTACGCTGAAAGATGAGGCTTATATATTGAAAGTTTCTCCTAAGGAAGTACTTATAAAAGCTTCTAGTAACAAAGGTTTCTTCTATGCTTTGCAGACAATCCGGCAGTTATTACCTTCTGATATTGAAAGTGATCGAGTAACCCATGAAGATATACATTGGGAAATCCCTACACTAACTATTACAGATGAGCCTCGTTTCGGTTATCGCGGTATGATGCTTGACGTGGCACGTTATTTTATGCCAAAAGAAAATGTATTGCGTATCATCGACTGTATGGGAATGCTAAAATTGAATAAATTGCATTTCCACTTGGGAGACGATAATGGTTGGCGATTGGAAATTAAAAAATACCCCCGTTTGACAGAGGTCGGAGCTTGGCGGGTGGATCGCAAAGATATACCTTTCCCTGCTCGCAGAAATCCGAAATTAGGAGAACCTACTCCGGTAGGAGGATTCTACACACAAGAAGATATGAAAGAAATTGTTGCTTATGCTGCTCAGCGGCAAATTGAAGTGATACCGGAAATTGAGATGCCGGCACATAGTAATGCTGCTCTTGCTTCGTATCCTCAACTTGCTTGTCCTGTGGTGGATAAATTTATAGGTGTACTTCCTGGTTTAGGAGGAGATCATGCCGATATTATCTATTGTGCTGGAAATGATTATGTTTTCACTTTTCTTCAGGGTGTGATTGATGAAATGATTACTCTCTTCCCTTCGCAGTACATTCATTTAGGAGGAGATGAGGCATGGAAAACAAACTGGAAGAAATGTCCACTTTGCCAGTCGCGGATAAAGAAGGAACATTTGGCTGACGAGGAAGATCTTCAAGGTTATTTTATGAATCGAATGGCTGATTATGTACGTAGTAAAGGCAAAGAAGTAATGGGGTGGGATGAGCTGACAAATAGCAAGCTTCCTGAAGGAGCTATTATTTATGGCTGGCAAGGTTACGGACAGGCGGCATTGAAAGCTGCAGAAGAGGGACATCGTTTTATCATGACTCCGGCACGTGTAATGTATTTGATCCGTTATCAGGGGCCGCAATGGTTTGAGCCGCTGACTTACTTTGGCAATAATACTTTGAAAGATGTGTATGATTACGAACCGATTCAGGAAAATTGGAAACCAGAATATTCGTCTTTGTTAATGGGAGTACAGGCTTCCATGTGGACTGAGTTTTGTAATAAACCTGAAGATGTAGAGTATCAGATATTCCCACGATTGGCAGCATTGGCAGAAGTGGCTTGGGTACAGCCTAAAGATAAGGATTGGCCTTCTTTCTTGGGGGCATTGGATTGTTTTACTACTCATTTGGATAAGAAAGGAATCACAGTTGCCCGTTCAATGTACAACATCCAACATACAGTAACGGCAAAGATAGATTCATCATTAGTTAAATTAGAATGTATTCGACCGGATGTGGAAATTCGCTTTACTACGGGAGGTATTAAGGAACCTGCAGCAGATTCGGAACTTTATAAAAAAACGATTGTAGTAAAAGGAACAGAGGTAGTTCAATGTGCCACGTTCTTAAAGGGGAAGCAGATGGGAGAGATGCTGACGCTAATTGTATTTCATAATAAAGTAACCGGTAAGCCATTGCTCGGTAATAATCCGAATGAAGCGGTATTAACAAATGGAGTGCGTGGTAGTTTGAAATATACGGATTTTGAGTGGTGTGGTTGGAAAAATAACGATCATATTTCCTTTACCGTTGATTTACAGAAAGGTGAGAAACTGGAAAAGGTTATTATCGGTAGCATTACAAATTATGGCATGGCTGTACATAAGCCAAAGTCAATCAATGTTACAGTATCGGATGATAATGTTGCATACAGAGATGTAGCAAGTTTAAGCTTTACTCCTGAAGAAATATTTCGTGAAGGAACATTCACAGAGAATCTTTTAATCGATATGAAGGGAGTGACGGCCCGTTATGTTAAAGTGACTGCTGAAGGTGCGGGAGTATGTCCTGCAAATCATGTTCGTCCAGGAGAAGAATCAAAAGTATATTTTGATGAGGTGATTATTCAATAATTAAGTATATTTGAACAGTAGTGTAGCACACATGACTACTAACTACTTCTTAAAAGAATCCAAAGATGAATTTAAAGAAACGATTTTGTCTAATCTTATTGACAGGAATAACAATCATTCCGGCTACAGCACAGAAACTGTTACTTCCGGAATGGCAAAGTCAATATGCAGTAGGACTAAATAAAGTCGCTCCTCATACTTATGTATGGCCATATGTTAATGCTTCTGATATCGGGAAGCCCGGAGAATATGAACGGTCTCCATATTATATGAGCCTGAACGGAAAGTGGAAATTCCATTGGGTGAAGAATCCGGATAATCGTCCGAAAGATTTTTATCAACCATCATATTATACGGGAGGATGGGCAGATACTAATGTTCCAGGTAATTGGGAACGTCAGGGATATGGTACCGCTATCTATGTGAATGAGACCTATGAATTTGACGATAAGATGTTTCATTTTAAAAAGAATCCACCGTTGGTTCCATTTGAAGAAAACGAAGTTGGTTCTTATCGTCGTACTTTCAATATCCCTGCTGATTGGAAGGGGCGACGGGTAGTACTTTGTTGTGAAGGGGCAACTTCTTTTTATTATATATGGGTGAATGGAAAACTACTCGGCTATAATCAAGGATCTAAAACTGCTGCCGAATGGGATATTACTGATGTGTTGAACGAAGGCGAGAATGTAATAGCTATGGAAGTATATCGTTGGAGTTCAGGATCTTATCTGGAATGTCAGGATATGTGGCGGCTTAGTGGTATAGAACGGGATGTGTATCTTTATAGTACTCCGAAACAGTATATTGCTGATTATAAAGTGGATGCTTCTTTAGATAAAGATAAATATAAGAATGGTGTTTTCGGGTTGGAGGTAACAGTGGAAGGTCCTTCAACTGCCTCCGGTTCTATATCATATACATTAAAAGATATTTCAGGAAAAGCTATTCTACAGGATAACATTAACATAAAATCTCGTGGTTTGAGTAACTTTATTGTCTTTGATGAAAAGAAAATACCGGAAGTGAAGGCTTGGAGTGCTGAATATCCTAATCTCTATACTCTAGTTCTCGAGTTGAAAGATGCACAAGGTAAAGTGACAGAATTGACAGGATGTGAAGTTGGTTTCCGTACTTCGGAGATCAAAGATGGTCGTTTTTGTATCAATGGTGTTCCGATATTGGTGAAGGGGACCAACCGCCATGAACATTCACAAATGGGACGTACGGTAAGCAAGGAACTGATGGAACAGGATATTAAATTGATGAAGCAGCATAATATTAATCTTGTTCGTAATTCGCATTATCCTACCCATCCATATTGGTATCAGCTTTGTAATCGCTATGGATTGTATATGATTGATGAAGCGAACATTGAATCGCATGGCATGGGGTATGGTCCTGCCTCTTTAGCTAAAGACAGCACTTGGCTGACAGCTCATATGGACCGTACACAACGAATGTATGAACGTTCAAAAAATCATCCTGCGATTGTAATATGGTCATTGGGAAATGAAGCAGGAAACGGTATCAACTTTGAACGTACTTATGATTGGTTGAAATCTGTAGATCAATCACGTCCTGTTCAATATGAGCGTGCCGAATTGAATTATAATACGGATATTTATTGTCGTATGTACCGTAGTGTGGACGAAATCAAAGACTATGTAGCCAGAAAAGATATTACCCGTCCCTTTATACTTTGTGAATATCTTCATGCTATGGGTAATAGCTGTGGAGGATTGAAAGAATATTGGGATGTTTTTGAGAATGAACCGATGGCGCAAGGTGGAAATGTGTGGGATTGGGTAGATCAGTCTTTTCGTGAAATAGACAAAGATGGTAAATGGTATTGGACATATGGCGGTGATTACGGACCGGAAGGAATACCTAGTTTTGGTAATTTCTGTTGTAATGGATTGGTAAATGCAGATCGTGAACCACATCCGCATTTACTTGAAGTAAAAAAGGTCTATCAGAATATCAAGGCCACTTTGCTGACTCCGAAAAATATGAAACTTCGTATCAAGAATTGGTATGACTTCTCTAATTTGAATGAATATGTTTTGCATTGGAATATAACTACCGATCAGGGAGAGAAACTGATGGAAGGAACAAAAGTGTTGGATTGTGAACCTCATGCTATAATAGACATAGCATTGGGTAACGTGAAACTTCCGGATACTGTTCGTGAGGCTTATCTCAATATTAGCTGGACAAGGAAAGAGCCTTCTCCAATGATTGATGATACTTGGGAAGTGGCTTATGATCAGTTTATACTTCCGGGCAATAAGAACTTTGTCACTTATTGTCCACAGAAGACAGGAGAAACTGCATTTGTGATAGATAAGAAAACAGGATCTTTAACCTCTTTGACTTTAGACGGGAAAGAATTGTTAGCTACTCCTGTTACGTTGAGTCTTTTCCGTCCCGCTACGGATAATGATAATCGGGATAAAAACGGTGCCAAACTATGGCGGAAAGCCGGATTGGATAATTTGATGCAGAAGGTTGTTTCGCTGAAAGAGGATGTGGAATCGACTACGGCACAAGTGGAAATTCTCAATGCAAAAGGACAAAAAGTCGGACAGGCGGAATTCATCTATGCTCTTGGTAAGAATGGAGCAGTGAAAGTCCGTACTACTTTCCAACCGGATACGACAATTGTGAAATCAATGGCACGTTTGGGACTGACTTTTCGGATGAACGATACATTTAATGATATTTCTTATCTGGGACGTGGTGATAATGAAACGTATATTGATCGTGACCAATCGGGTAAAATCAGTATCTATCGAACAACTCCCGAACGTATGTTTCACTACTATGTAGCTCCACAATCAACAGGTAATCGGACAGATGTTCGCTGGGCAAAATTGACAGATCAATCTGGTGAAGGACTATTTTTTGAATCAAATTTGCCTTTTCAATTGAGTATAATTCCGTTCTCAGATGTATTATTAGAGAAGGCACGTCATATTAATGAATTAGAACGGGATGGAATGGTAACAGTACATTTGGATGCCAAGCAAGCTGGAGTAGGTACTGCAACCTGTGGACCGGGCGTTTTACCACAGTATCTGGTACCGTTAAAAAAACAGAGTTTTGAATTTACTCTTTGTCCGGTGAAATAAGCATTAAATAAATGATGTGTCAAATTAATATATTGAAAAAATGAATAAGCTACTGATTTCCCTTTTCCTGTCCTCTGTCATTGCGTTAGGCGGACAGGCACAGAAGAAAGAAAACTACTATGTGAAGCATGTAGAATTTCCCCAGCATGCTACTCTTGAGCAGAAAGTAGATTTGGCTGCCAGACTGACCCCCACTCCCCAACAGTATGCCTGGCAACAAATGGAACTAACTGCTTTTCTTCACTTCGGTATCAATACTTTTACCGGACGTGAATGGGGGGACGGAAAGGAAAATCCAGAGCTTTTTAATCCTTCCGAATTGGACGCCGAGCAGTGGGTGTGCAGTCTTAAAGAGGCTGGATTCAAAATGGTGATTTTGACAGCGAAACATCATGATGGATTCTGTCTGTGGCCCACAGCTACAACAAAACATTCTGTCGCTTCTTCTTCCTGGAGAAATGGTCAGGGAGATGTCGTGAAAGAACTTAAAGAGGCGTGCAATAAGTATAATATGAGGTTTGGAGTTTATCTTTCTCCATGGGACAGAAATGCCGAATGTTATGGAGACTCTCCTCGGTACAATGAATTCTTTATTCAGCAGCTGACCGAATTGCTGACTAATTATGGGGAAGTACATGAAGTTTGGTTTGATGGTGCAAACGGAGAGGGACCGAATGGAAAGAAGCAGGTTTATGATTGGGAGGCCTTTTATAATACGATTCAACGATTGCAGCCGAAAGCTGTAATGGCGATAATGGGGGATGATGTTCGTTGGGTAGGTAATGAGAAAGGGGTGGGACGCGAAACGGAATGGAGTGCAACAGTATTAGCTCCGGGAATTTACAAACGTTCGGATGGAAGTAATAATCGCTTAGGGATATCTAGCTTGTCGAAAGATTTGGGAAGTCGTGACATCTTGGAGAAGGCGACAGAATTGTTTTGGTATCCTTCAGAAGTGGATGTTTCCATTCGTCCAGGGTGGTTTTATCATGCTGAAGAAGATAATAAAGTGAAATCGCTCAAACATTTGTCTGATATTTATTTTCAATCAGTTGGCTATAATTCAGTGCTTTTATTGAATATACCTCCTGATCGTAGGGGATTGATTCATGAAGCGGATGTTAAACGTTTGATGGAGTTTGCTGCCTATCGGAAGCAGGTCTTTTCTGATAATAAGATAAAGAAAGGTCGTAAATATTGGAATGCAGCTCCGGAAAGTGAAAAAGTATACGCTTTGAGGCCGAAATCGCAGATTAATGTAGTGATGATTCAAGAAGATATAACAAAAGGTCAGCGGGTGGAAGATTTTACAGTAGAGGTGCTGACGGATAATGGTTGGAAAAAAGTGGGAAAAGGTACGACGATAGGGTATAAGCGTTTGTTACGTTTCCCAACGGTCCAGGCCAGTCAATTACGAATCAAAATAGATAAATGTCGTCTGAATTCAAATATTAGTCAGGTTGCTGCATACTATGCAGAGCCCCTTTGGGAAGGGGTTCAGGGAGAAAATTGGAATACATTGCCTCGTTCGGAATGGAAAATGTTGTCAGCTTCTCCATTAACAATTGATCTTGGTAAGGAGGTTGTCTTGTCAGCATTTACCTATGCACCACAGAATGCAGAAGCGAAGCCGACCATGGCTTATCGTTATGAGTTTTATGTAAGTGTGGATGGTAAAAAATGGCAGGAAGTGTCTACTAATGGTGAGTTCAGCAATATTATGCATAATCCGTTGCCCCAAACGATTTCTTTCGGAAAGAAAGTTCCGGCACGTTTTATTAGACTGGAAGCTACTACACTGACTTCAACTACAGCTAAAATAGAGATGAATGAAATAGGAGTAACAGTTAATAAATAATGATATGAAAAAAGAAATTTACGGAATGTTGCCACTGGCTTTGACTTCTTGTTTGGCTTCTCAGGCAACAGCACAAGAAAAACAAGAGAATCATCCTAATATCGTTTTCATCTATGCAGATGACATTGGTTATGGAGATTTGAGTTGTAACGGAACAAAAACAATTCATACTCCGAATGTGGAGCGTCTTGCTGCTATGGGAATACGTTTTACGAATGCACATAGTGCAGCTGCTACCAGTACCCCTTCCCGTTATGCAATGTTGACAGGTGAATATGCTTGGCGAAAGGCAGGAACGGGAATTGCGGATGGTGACGCAGCTTCTATTATACGTCCGGAGCGTTATACCATGGCCGATATGTTTAAGGATGCAGGCTATCGTACAGGAGTAGTCGGCAAATGGCATTTGGGGCTGGGAGACAAAGGGGGAGAACAGGATTGGAACAAACCTTTGAAACCTGGAACTAATGATATAGGTTTTGAATATTCATTTATAATGGCAGCCACAGGCGATCGAGTACCTTGTGTGTTTGTGGAAAACGATCAGGTGATTAATTTAGATCCGAATGATCCTTTACAAGTGAGTTATAAAAAGAATTTTCCTGGTGAACCTACAGGAAAAGATAATCCGGAATTACTGAAAATGCACCCTTCTCATGGACACAATCAAAGTATTGTAAATGGTATTTCCCGTATTGGATATATGAAGGGAGGAAAGTCGGCTTTGTGGCAGGATGATCAGATTGCGGAGACATTAACCGATAAAGCTGTTTCCTTTATTGAAAGACATAAAGATACACCTTTCTTCTTGTATTTTGCTACTCAGGATGCACACGTCCCTCGCGTGCCGGGTGCACAGTTTGCTGGGAAAAGTGGAATGGGACCTCGTGGAGATTGTTTGCTCGAATTTGACTGGTCGGTGGGTGAAATTTTGAATACGTTGGAACGTTTAGGATTGGATAAGAATACATTGGTGATACTTTCCAGTGATAATGGTCCGGTCGTAGATGACGGATATAAAGACCAGGCTGTAGAACTATTGGGAGATCATAAACCTGGGGGCATTTATCGAGGGGGAAAGTATAGTGCTTATGAGGCAGGTACACGAATTCCTTGTATCTGGAGTTGGAAGAATGTGATTAAACCTGGAATTGTTTCAAATGCATTGCTTTGCCAGATAGATTGGTTTGCAACTTTCGCAGAAATACTGAATGTCCGTTTGCCCGAAGGTGCAGCTCCGGATAGTGAACCGATGTTGAAGGCTTGGACGGGTAAACAGAAAAAGGGGAGAGAATGGCTAGTGCTCCAGAATGCCCAAAATAATTTATCAGTTACTGATGGCGTGTGGAAATATCTTCGTCCCGGAAAAGGTCCGGAATATAACAAACAAGTGAATATTGAATTGGGAAATAGCCAGGAACCGCAGCTCTATGATTTGAGAAAAGATCCGGTAGAGAAGAATAATTTGGCAGGAGAAAAACCTGAATTAGTTAAGAAGATGGCAGAACAGTTGGACAAAATAGTTGATGGTCGTTATGGTCTGCCCTTATAGAGATAGAAAAGGAATGCTTAGAGAGTAGCAGTTGGACTGGTAGTTTCGATTAGAGAATCGGTTGCCGGTCTTTTTTTCTAAACTAAATCGTTACTTGTCTGTTATTCTTTATAAAAAAGATGGAACTTATGCTAGTAGTTGATTTAGGAAAATGGATGAATAAAATCCTGATAGATTGGGGAATGGAACCCAAAATAGCGAATCAGTTTGACGAAACGATAATCGCTATATTAATGATTGTTATTGCGATTGGACTGGATTATCTTTGTCAGGCGATTTTTGTGGGAGGAATGCGACAATATACCCGTCGGAAACCACATTTGTGGAATACGTTACTGATGAAACGTAGAGTGTTTCATAATTTGATTCATACGATTCCCGCTATCCTGATTTATGCTATGTTGCCAATGGCTTTTATTCGGGGGAAAGAATTGTTACTTATTTCTCAAAAAGCTTGTACCATTTATATTATTTTTTCCCTATTGTTAGCTATTAACGGTATCTTATTGATGATAATGGACATTTATGATGGGAAAAAGTCAATGAAGAACCGACCGATGAAAGGGTTTATTCAAGTGTTACAAGTAATTCTTTTCTTTGTTGGTGGAATTGTTATCGTTTCTATTATTGTGAATAAATCGCCAGCTAGTCTGTTTGCTGGTTTGGGAGCTTCTGCTGCTATTTTGATGTTGGTATTTAAAGATTCTATTCTAGGGTTTGTTGCAGGAATTCAACTTTCTGCAAATGATATGATTCGACCGGGGGATTGGGTAACTCTTCCTTCGGGTGATGCAAATGGTATTGTGCAGGAAATTACACTAAATACGGTTAAGATTCAAAATTTTGATAATACGATCTCTACAATTCCGCCTTATACATTGGTGAGTAGTTCTTTTCAAAATTGGAGGGGGATGGTGGAATCCGGTGGACGTCGGGTAATGAAGAATATTACGTTGGATTTGACAACACTCCAATTTTGCACTCCGGATATGTTGGACCGTTATCGGAAAGAAATTCCTTTAATGGCCGATTATCAGCCTGACCAAGGGGTTATTCCTACTAATTCTCAGGTGTATCGTGTATATATAGAAAGATATTTATGTAGTCTTCCGGTCGTAAATCAGGATTTGGATTTGATAATCAGTCAAAAGGAAGCTACAATGTACGGAGTGCCTATACAGGTATATTTCTTTTCCAGAAATAAAATTTGGAAAGAATATGAGCGCATTCAGTCAGATATATTCGATCATTTGTTGGCAATGGTGACGAAATTCGATCTGAAGGTTTATCAATATTCGGATTAGTGTTTCTTGAATTACGTTTTGAACATAGTATCTAATTTTCAACTACATCAAGTAGTTTTCAGAAGCTTTTTAAGACCATTACTTAGTTGTTTCTCAGGTATTAATGGTCTACTTCTCAGGTATTAATAGTCTATGTCTCAAATATTAATAATCAATTCCTCAGGCATTAATAGGCTTTGATTGTTTCGTAATGTGCTGAAAAATGTGTACAATATACGTTTAAAACATCCTGTTGTGTTTATATATGATGAATTTTATCTATTGATTAATGCAAGATTAATTCAAAATCAGTATAAATAGGTAGATGATCACTGATTCCTCCTTGATATTTCATGCCTTTATAGGTGCGAAAGGGTTCATTATCACCATATTTTTCGTCTTTGGTGAGAAGAAATGGAAGGCGAGAGATGTCTGCTTTTTCTTCACTAGTGTAGAAATCACTGGATTTATTAAGTAATGTACCTGATACAATCAGGTGATCAAGTAACCCCCATTCTCCATGATATTTGTAAGAACCAAAATGGTGAGATTTTGCTTTACGGGCAAGGAGGTGATAGAGTTTTAATGGAGAAATAGATGGTATGGAAGAGGTGGAAGAGTTTCCTGAAGTTACAGAAATCAGTTGTGTGATGGGAACCTCTTGTGCATCTAATATTTTCTGGATAGATTTATTGGTAGGATAGTCATTGAAATCTCCCATTATAATTAGCTGGGGATGAAGACGTGTATGTAAAATACTATCAGCGGTTGTATGTAGAATTTGAGCTGTATAGAGACGATAAGGTTCAGATTCTTTAGCCCCACCTGAACGTGATGGAAAATGGCAGACTATTACATCTAAAGTGTCTCCCGTTAATAGTAAACCACTGACATGTAACAGATCTCTCGTGGGACGATGTTGTTTGAAAGGGGGAATCGTTATAGAGCAGGAAGTTAAGAGTTTGAATACATCTCTTTGATAGAGTAAAGCGACATCTATACCTCGTTGATCGGGAGAATGAGTTATAATATAGCGATACCCCAATTCTTTTAAAGAGGAACGTCGGGTGAGATCGCGTAATACGGAATCATTTTCGACTTCACAGAGCCCTACTAAAGCGGGAGGAGTCCATTCTCCAACTGCTGTGATTACTCGAGCAATGTCATTTAGTTTCTTTTTATATTTCGTATAATTCCAATGGCGGATCGCATCGGGAAGAAATTCATAGTCATTCTTTAAAGTATCATGATGAGTGTCGAAAAGATTCTCTAAGTTCCATTCCATGACACGAAATGGTATGCGAGTCTTTATAGACACTTCTTGGGTCTGTCCCAAACAAAGAGAAACGATAAAGAAAGACATAGCAAAAAAGATTATGGCAATAGCTAATCCTTTTTTGCTATCGCCATAATCTTCTTTATGTGAACTTATCTGTCTGTTACTTCTTGGCTGGAACATGTACCAGAATATCCAACAAGTGCTTCCAGAACTTTTCTACAGTAGGGATTAACATCCTTTCGTCCGGAGAGTGTACTCCAATAAGAGTTGGTCCGAAGGAAACCATATCCAGTGTAGGATATTTGTCAAGGAACAGACCGCACTCCAATCCTGCATGGATTGCTTTTACTTTGGCTTCTACTCCGAACAAACGTTTATAAGATTCGGTTGCTACTTCCAGAATAGCTGAGTGCGGATTGGGTTTCCAACCGGGATACCCTTCACCAAAAGTAACAACAGCACCAGCTAATTGGAAAACGGCACGAACAGTGTTTGCCATATCATTACGTGCAGACAGGATAGAACTACGTTGGCTTGTCTCGATACGAATAATGTGGTTGGGTTTCATCTTGATAGATGCAAGATTTGTAGAAGTTTCTACTAATCCTGGAATATCTTGGCTCATAGCATATACGCCATGTGGAGCTGCATATAATGCTTTTAACAAGCGTGATGTGGTATCTTGGTCTATCGCAGTGGAACGAGGAGACTCTGATTCGAGGATCAGTTCCATATCCGGTTCGATAACGGCAAGTTCATTTTCTATTTCACTGATGAATATGTTCAGTTCACTGCGGACATCATGCTTAGCAGCTTCGGGGACAGCACAGATGGCATATGCTTCGCGAGGAATGGCATTACGTAAATTACCTCCATTAATCTCACAAAGATACAAATCTTGTCTGGCGGCCATACGACTAAGGAAACGGTTTAAGATCTTGTTTGCATTTCCCCTTCCCAGATGAATATCAGCACCGGAATGTCCACCTTTCAAACCTTTTACTTCTACTTTAAAGAAGAAATATCCCGCAGGAACTTCTACATCTTTGTACTCAAACTCTGCAACAGAGTCAATACCTCCGGCACATCCGATAAAGATTTCTCCTTCATCTTCTGAGTCAAGATTCAACAGGATATCACCACTCATAAAGCCTTCTTTAAGGGCAAATGCTCCGGTCAGTCCGGTTTCTTCGTCTACAGTAAAGAGACATTCTAACGGACCATGTTCGATACTGTCGTCAGCAAGAATGGCAAGTTCGGTGGCTACACCGATACCATTGTCAGCTCCAAGAGTTGTTCCTTTAGCTTTCAGCCATTCTCCATCTATTTCAGTCTCAATGGGATCGGTAAGGAAATCATGTTGAACATTGTTATTCTTTTCGCACACCATATCAATATGTGACTGTAATATGACAGTCTGGAGATTTTCTTTTCCTGGAGTAGCAGTTTTCTTGATCAGAACGTTACCTGCTTCATCTATTTTGGTTTCCAGGTTATGTTTAGCTCCGAATGCCTTCAGGTAGGCAATCATTTTTTCTTCCTTCTTCGAAGGGCGCGGCACTTGACAAATTTCTTCGAAATACTTAAATACGCCAGCTGGCTTTAAATCTTTTTTTCCATGCTATTTTAATTTATAAATAGGAATAGAGAGGCTATTCTCAGTCTCTTTTATTGCTAAATATGGTTAATTTGATTGACTTATCTGAACTCATATCTCATTAAAGCCTATCTTTGCACTCACAAAATTAATAGAAATGGTTGAGACTATACTGATAACTTTGTTAATAGTTGCTATTTCCCTTGTATTATTAGGGATGAAAGTATTCTTTACGAAGAGTGGGAAGTTCCCGAATGGTCATGTGAGTGGAAATAAAGCGTTGCGTAAAAAGGGGATAGGTTGTGCACAATCACAAGACCGGGAAGCGCAGAAGAAGCCACGTTTTTCTATTGAAGAATTAGAAAAAGCCTTAAACGATAGTATGAACTAATTAATTAAAAACAATATTTTATGGTTATGAATAGAATGAACTACCTCATGAACGGTTTGGCTGCTCTTGCGTTCATTATTTTATTTTCACAATGCGCCGGCAAAGCTGATAATCAAACTGCTACTACTACTACTACTACTACAGCCCAAGCTAATGCCGAACTTGCAGGAATCAAAATTGCTTATGTTGAAATAGATACGTTATTGACTAAATACAACTTCTGTATTGACTTGAATGAAGCAATGATGAAAAAGAGCGAGAATATCCGCCTGACATTGACTGAAAAAGCTACTGCTTTGCAAAAAGAACAACAGGATTTTCAGAAGAAGTATGAGAATAATGCCTTTCTTTCACAAGAGAGAGCTCAACAAGAATATAGTCGTCTGACTAAAATGGAACAGGATTTAGAGGCACTTCGTAATAAACTTCAAAATGGTTTGATGGAAGAAAATAATAAAAACAGTTTGATGTTTCGTGATTCTATCAATGCTTTCTTGAAAGAATATAATAAAACTCATGGTTATAATTTAATTTTCAGCAATACAGGATTTGATAATCTGCTTTATGCTGATAGCGTTTTTAATATTACTAAAGAAATTGTAGATGGGTTGAATGCTAGATATTCATCGCCTTCTAAGAAATAAAAATATTCATAAGTAACTCCTTTCCCTATTTATGGGGGAGGAGTTCATTTTCTTATTTTGCTTATGTTTGTGTATGCCTGTTTAAAACTGTGAAGTTGTAAATAGGTTTTTTTTATTGTTTCTCCTTCTCTTCTTCTTGAGGAATTCGGAAAGCGGTGTAGAGTTCTAAAACTGCTGCTATGGTAAGACAGGCAATCCATTCATTTCCATGTGTGGTAAACATAAAAGCCCCGGTTAAGATCAATGCAAGTGCACCAAATATTTGTTGAATACGCAAACGTTTAAGGGTTTTGCTTTTTCCTTTAACTGGAGTATTTACTTGCGCCAATGCGATAAATCCGGCTCCGATAGTATATATGTAAGGAGCATAAATCCAACCGGTAATGTAAATCGCAGCTCCGGTGAGAGCCATTACAGCTCCTGCAATAAAAAGGGCGGGTATTAGTTGTTTCATTGATTTTCTTCAAAAACGTAAATATCTTCGTTTGGCTTCTTCATCAGATATTTTTCACGGGCTATTTGCTCGATTGCATCTGGATTAGAATTTAGTTCGTTGAGACGTTTGGTGTTCTCTTCGTAATCTCCCCGATATTTTTCTATTTCTTCTTTTAACTGGCTGATTTCCCGTTCATATCCAAAGCGACGAACCAGACTGTTTTCGTCCAGAAAGCCAATGATAACAGCAAATGCACTAATAGTAATAATATACTTGTGCTTGCATATAAAATTCCAGATAGTGATGAGTTTGCCCATAAATTCTCTTTTTTGTATCTGCAAAGATAAAACTAATAACTTAAAAACTTGTCGCTTCGGGTTTAAAACTTCTCTATCTAACCTTTATTACTTATCACTTTTTTGTGTACATTTGCACTGAAAGCGATAAAAGGTCTTACCTGCATTGATTAGGTATGCTTTAATTTATTTTATTCGCGCTATTTTTCAGAAATTCAAAACAGAGAGAATCTCGGATATGGAAAACTATATTGTATCAGCTCGTAAATATCGTCCGTCCACTTTTGAATCAGTGGTAGGGCAGCGGGCACTGACTACTACACTGAAGAATGCAATTGCTACACAGAAACTGGCTCATGCTTATTTGTTTTGCGGACCACGCGGAGTGGGTAAGACGACATGTGCACGTATTTTCGCCAAGACCATAAACTGTATGACGCCTACTGCAGATGGTGAGGCTTGTAACGAATGTGAATCTTGTGTTGCCTTCAATGAACAGCGGTCATATAACATACACGAACTTGATGCTGCTTCCAATAATTCGGTGGATGATATTCGCCAGTTAGTGGAGCAAGTGCGAATTCCGCCACAGATTGGTAATTATAAGGTTTATATCATTGATGAGGTTCATATGCTTTCAGCGTCTGCTTTTAATGCATTTCTGAAAACTTTGGAAGAACCACCTCGTCATGCAATCTTTATTCTTGCTACAACAGAGAAACATAAGATTCTTCCTACGATTCTTTCGCGTTGCCAGATTTATGATTTCAACCGAATCAGCGTTGAAGATACGCTAGAACATCTGTCGTATGTTGCTTCAAAGGAAGGAATTACGGCAGAGCCGGAAGCTTTAAACGTGATTGCTTTGAAAGCGGATGGAGGTATGCGTGATGCGTTGTCTATTTTCGATCAGGTAGTGAGTTTTACGGGTGGAAATATCACCTATAAAAGTGTGATTGAGAATCTCAATGTCTTGGATTATGAATATTACTTCCGTTTGACTGATTGTTTTTTGGAAAACAAGGTGAGTGATGCATTGTTGCTTTTCAATGATGTGTTAAATAAGGGATTTGATGGAGGTCATTTTATAACAGGTCTTTCTTCTCATTTTCGTGATTTGTTGGTAAGTAAAGATCCTGCTACTATCTCGTTGTTAGAAGTAGGAGCCAGTATACGCCAACGTTATCAGGAACAGGCTCAGAAATGTCCGTTGCCTTTCTTATATCGTGCTATGAAGCTGTGCAATGATTGCGATTTAAATTATCGTGCTAGTAAGAACAAACGTTTGCTGGTTGAATTGACTTTGATACAGGTTGCACAACTTACTGCCGAAGGGGATGACGTGAGTGGTGGGCGTAGCCCTAAAAAGACTCTAAACCCCGTATTTACTCAACCTGCCGTTGCTCAGCAACCACAGGTTAGCACTGCATCACCTGTTCATCAGTCTGTAGTTCATTCAACTTCATCAACGGTTGGAACGAAAGCTCCTAACAATACTGCTGCAATTCAACAACCACAGGTGGCTGCAACAACAGTTGCTAATTCTGTAACTCCTTCTGCGGGTACATCGAATGTCGCTTCTCAGGGAGCAGGAATCTCACCTACAGTTAGGGAAGAGAAGAAGATTCCAGTAATGAAGATGTCAAGTTTGGGAGTATCTATCAAACATCCTCAACGGGAGCAGACTACTCAAAATGTAACTACAACTAGTGTTACCAATGTTCAAGTGCAACCGAAAGAGGATTTTATATTTAACGATCGGGATTTGAATTATTATTGGCAGGAATATGCTGGGCAGTTACCTAAAGAACAAGTAGCTATTGCTAAACGCATGCAAGGACTTCATCCTATGCTAATAGGTAATTCGACCTCCTTTGAAGTAGTAGTTGATAATGAGATTGCTGCTAAGGATTTTACGGCTTTGATTCCTGAAATTCAAGATTATCTTCGTAAAGGTCTAAAGAATAGTAAAGTATTGATGACTGTACGGGTAAGTGCGCCCACTGAGACGGTTCGAGCTGTAGGGCGCGTTGAAAAGTTTCAGATGATGGCACAAAAGAATCAAGCATTAATGCAATTAAAAGATGAATTTGGATTGGAGCTTTATTAGTATATTAAGGCTTTTTTGTTAAAGAAGAATATTTGAATAATGAGTTGGGAAAAGGAGAATTCCTAATATTAGATACGGATGATATAAAACTTTATATTTTAAGTTTTATATCATCCGTATCTAAAAGATAATAAATATCTGCTTTTATATTCTTACTTTATTTGGTGAATTATCTTTCATTATGTATTCGCTCATTCATACGATCCTCATATCCGTCGCTAGGTCTTTTTCCCGGCATAATAATCCATAGGATAATATATATAATTACTCCGGCAAAAGCAGTAAAGAAAGTTACTAATACATAGACTATTCTTAGCAAGGTGATATCCCAGCCAAAATATTCAGCAATTCCTGCACATACACCCGCAATCATTCGATTGGAAGAACGGGTTAATTTTTTATTTTCCATAAGTTTTATTTTTCTAGTTTATAGTCTTAAATGATTTTTTCGTTATATCTGTTTTTGATAAATCAATAATGGAGAATCTCTAATGATTTAATTGACCTTTTATTGTAAGTTGTATCAATTCTTAATCTCATCCTTCTTGGTTTCTTTTAATAGTCAATACATTTGTTCGATTAGGTTAAGAATCTATTCATACTTTTATAGGTTTTATAGTGGTTAATGCAAATATAATAAAACTATCTGAGAAATGATAGATATACTTCAATTAATATAGTATCTAATAAATAGATACAGTATAAAAGCACAGCAACCAAGAGTATGGCGAGGGTTTAAATTAGGAAACAAGGGTGCTGATTAAGCCTAAATTCGCATCTTTTTTAAAAGAATTATATTGATAGGCATGTCAGCTGTAAGCTTCTCGGTATTCTGTCCAGTGTTGTCAGTGAACTATTTTGGGGTAAACAATAGGTCAACAGCAAGGGAAATTAGATAGAATTTGGCTTGATTTACACCCTAAAATGCTAGCCACCAACAAAAAGAAAACCCTCATAAGTACTTAACTTACAAGGGTTTTGTTGGGTGGAAGACCGGACTCGAACCGGCGACATTCAGAACCACAATCTGACGCTCTAACCAACTGAACTACATCCACCATGTTTGCATTTCTCTAATGCGGTGCAAAGATAGATATAATCTTTAAATTACCAAAAAAATCTACTCTTTTTTTTCGTAGAAAAAATATTCTTTTATTCCCCGATTATGCTTGGTGAATAGGTTTCGTGCATCATTTGTGAAGATTTTCAATGAGTTACGAGTATTTATAGGAATTGAATCTGTAGGTATATTGACGGGATATAATTGATGATTTTTTTTCCCGGATTGTGTGGGACGGGCTGTCCATACTAAACTATACTCGCAATTATTGAGACGGGTAGTACTGTCTTTCACTAATTCCATCTTGACCATTAATCCTCCGTCTGTACGGCGGGCTGACATATTGGAAATATAATTACCTAATGAGTAAACAACAAGATTTCTTTCGTTTGTAAGGCTATCTTCACGTACTTCTATTGGCTGTACGACGTGTGGATGCGAGCCAATGATATGATTCACTCCTTTTTGAAGCATCCAATCAGCAAGGAATTTCTGTTGTTTGTTGGGGAGCGATTGATATTCTTCTCCCCAATGCATACAAGCGATAATTACATCTGGATGTAGTGTTTTACAAGTATCAATATCTTTGGTGATGATAGTTGTATCGATATAATTTACGATGTTGGGCGGAGTAACAGGAATTCCATTAGTTCCATAAGTGTAGTTGAGTAATGCAATACGAATACCATTCTTTTCCAATATAAGTGGATATTTCTTTGCCCGTTCTTCATTATTTATATAAGTACCTGCATGAGGAATATTCAGAGAATCAATGAGACGTATAGTACGTTCCAGACCTTTTTGCCTACGATCGAGACTGTGATTATTGGCAGTAACTAGAACATTGAAACCTGCTTCATGAATAGCTGTAAGATATTCGTCTGGGGCACTGAAGGCAGGATAACCTTTATAGGGTTTACCTCCTAAAGTAACTTCCAAATTGGCTATGGCAAAATCTGCTCTACCTATCTCTTCTTTGACATATTCGAAATACGAAGAGTAATCGTATCCTTTGAAGCCTTTAGCTGCATATGCTGCATTTATTTGCCCTTGATGTTGCATGAGGTCTCCAACGAAAAGTAGTCGGAGTGTGTCGGTAGGTGATATACTGTCAGAAAGAGAAAGACTGTCCAGAGGAATGTCATTTCCAGATTCTCTCTTTGTCTGCGACTGTGAAGTGCAGGACAAAGAGAGTAAGATTATTATCAGAAACCGAATCTGTTTCATTGATAAATAGCTTTTTTTCCGGCTAATAGTGTATTCTTCATGAGTGATACGATTGTCATCGGACCCACCCCCCCCGGAACGGGAGTAATGTAAGAACATTTGGGTGCCACTTCATCGAATTTCACATCGCCGGTTAATTTGAAACCAGACTTTTTGGTAGCATCCGGAACACGAGTTGTACCTACGTCGATAACAACTGCGCCCTCTTTCACCATTTCTTCTTTTACAAAATTAGGTTGTCCTAAAGCAGCAATGATAATATCGGCTTCCTGACATTCTTTTATCAGATCTTTGCTACGGCTGTGACAAACAGTTACGGTAGCGTCGCCCGGGTATGCTTTTTGCATCATTAGTGCGGCCATTGGTTTACCAACAATGTTGCTGCGTCCAAGTACGACACATTTCTTTCCGGAAGTCCCTATTTGATAGCGTTTCAGCAGTTCAAGGATACCGTTAGGAGTAGCGGATACATAGCAGGGAAGACCGATAGACATACGTCCTACGTTGATAGGATGGAAACCGTCAACATCTTTGCGGTAATCAATGGTTTCGATCACTTTCTGTTCAGAAATATGTTTCGGCAACGGAAGCTGTACGATAAATCCATCTACATCGTCATCTTCGTTCAATTCGCGAACTTTTGCCAACAGTTCTTCTTCAGTTACATTACTTTCGTAACGGATAAGTGAAGATTTGAATCCACATACTTCACAAGCTTTTACTTTTGCAGCTACATACGTCTCGCTGCCACCGTCGTGTCCTACGAGAATTGCCGCCAAATGTGGACGCTTACCGCCACGGGCTACGATCTCTGCCACTTCGGCCGCAATCTCTTGTTTTACTTGTTCGGAAATAGCTTTTCCGTCTATTAATGTCATATTCTTTATTTATTATGGTTTTAAAACATCTTTCACTTTGGCTTTGAGACCCTCTCCATGCAGATTCCTTGCGATAATTGTACCATCCGGACTAAACAACATAATTTGTGGAATGCTACTAAATCCGTATAAGTGATAAGGCTGAGAACCTGTTTCAAATAGTTGAGGCCAAGTTATATTTAGTTCCTTGATCGCTTTCTTTGTGCTGATAGACCCTTCATTAACGGCCACCCCGACCACTTCTAGTTCTTTGTTGCCGAATTGCTTATAAATTTCATCAATAATAGGTATTTCCATCCGGCAACCATGACAGCTTCTTGACCAAAAAGAAACTAACGTATATTTTCCTCTACCAACAAAGTTTGATAATTTAAGAGGTTGCCCGTTTTCGTCTTTTCCTTCGAAATCGACAAACATCTTTCCTTCCGAAGTCTGTTTTAGTTTCTCCAGCCGTTTAATTATATTTTGCACACTGGGAAGTGACATAATATATGAACCTGCCTGAGTGAGTATAGGCATCATTTCATCAGGAGATAGCTCTTTTGAAAGTTCGTTGATTGTGTAAAATCCAAGTATATCATTCGTATGTCGTTTAAATACTTTTTGGTATTGAGGAATAATGATCTTACGTAATTTTATCCTAATTTCTTCCTCTTGCTTTGCTTTTGTTTCATTGTCGGCAGATTCTTTTTGCAATTGGTTCAGTCGTTCGATAGCTTCATATGATAAACTATCTACGAAAATCTTTAGATTTGCGAATTCATTATTTAGTGGAGTTCCGAAGCCCGGATTGAGTATTGGAAAACCAGAAGTTGTATGAGTCTTTTCGAGATCTAGAGTAATTGTCCCTTTTTCTATTATGCACATGCCATAATGTTTTCCTGCAAAAATTCTTGCCAGAAAAGGAACTTCTACTTCTCCGGTAAATTGAAATTTTCCATTTAAAACTTTAGCACTATTTACTGTTTCTGGATTTTCATAATTCACCATAACTATCGTTTCTCCCTGCATAGTGGGGTCGGATAGGGGACCTTCGACAATGTACGTTGCCACCTTCTGCTGCGCATAACAAAAACAGGCAGAAATGATGATTAAAATTAATAAAAAAGTACGTTTCATGTACATTGTTTTTTGATGATGGACAAAAATAGAATATTTTGTCGAACCCGGCAATCTTTCGGACATAAAAAAAGAGGAAGCCTAAACTCCCTCTTTATATAATCATTTCTTTTTTATTTTAATCTCAGTGATCACATCCGGATGACGAACTGCATAATGGGCAGCTTTCTGTGCAATAAGTGCTTCCTCTTCACTGACACCTTTCGGTCTGAATTTCTTTCCGATAGCCTTTTGCTTGGTGATTTTTTCAAGCCAAGTGCAGGCAGCTGTATAACGTCCTAGTCCGAAGGTAAGATGATAACCGTCACGATTAAAGTTATCACCTATAAAGCTTGTACGTGCATTCTGTATGGCTGTTCCGGCAGGAATGATCATACGGAATTCTTTATGTTGCTTCTTTGATTGATTAGTGGCATCCACTATATTCCGAAACATTTGCAATTGATCTTTGTTGTATTTCTTAAATGCCCCATGATCAGAATTTTGTGGATAAGCCCAAGTCCTGTGTAGAGCATATTTCACTTTTGGATTGCGTACATGCTGTTTTACATATTCCAATAGACGAGTCAGCCAAGGTTCGTAGGTTGGATAATCACCGCTATCCTGACTTACTTGTTGGAATGTTATATAATCCCACTCTTCATCTTGAATACACTCCAGTAAAGTTTTTCTCTGATTACTGTTCTTGCCACCTACTACTTTATGATATTCGAATTCAGGTTTATTCTTTTCAACCACTTTCCAATGTGACTCAAAACCTTGTCCACCGCGGTAAGCGTTACCAATAACCAGACTGTCACCGCCTTCAGCTGCTAATTCGTATAAATATTGTTCTATTGCATCAGCCGAAAAGCTATTGCCAATAGCTAATATTTTTATAACTTTTGCTTGAGCAGAAAACGAGATTGACAGGTATATCAATAAAAGTAAAATTAGTTTCTTCACTATTATCTTTCCTGTTTTTAACTTCAATTCTATCAGATAAAAAGTTTATCGTTTCATCTTGGGCATCATCTTACCCATTTTGCTGTTAGTTACCATCTTCATCATCTTGCGTGTCTGGTCAAACTGTTTCAGCAGACGATTTACTTCCTGAATAGTCGTTCCGCTACCTTTGGCAATACGAGTACGACGTGAACCGTTCAGAATCTCAGGATTGGAACGTTCTGCAGGAGTCATCGAATGGATGATTGCTTCAATACTCTTAAAGGCATTATCATCAATATCAATATCTTTAATAGCTTTACCTACTCCTGGAATCATAGAAGCGAGATCTTTCAAGTTACCCATTTTCTTGATTTGAGCAATTTGGCTGAGGAAGTCGTTAAAGTCGAACTGATTCTTGGCAATCTTTTTTTGCAAACGTTTTGCTTCTTCTTCATCATATTGTTCCTGAGCACGTTCTACCAAAGACACAATATCACCCATACCGAGAATACGGTCTGCCATACGTGCCGGGTGGAACTGATCGATTGCATCCAACTTTTCGCCCGTACCTACAAACTTGATCGGCTTATTGACTACCGAACGGATGGAAAGAGCCGCACCACCACGAGTATCACCGTCGAGCTTAGTCAATACCACACCGTTGAAGTCCAGGCGTTCATTAAATTCTTTAGCGGTATTTACAGCATCCTGTCCTGTCATGGAGTCTACCACGAACAAGATCTCGTTCGGATTGATAGCTTCCTTAATAGCAGCAATCTCATTCATCATCTGTTCGTCTACTGCCAGACGTCCGGCTGTATCGACGATGACTAGGTCATATCCTTTGGCTTTGGCTTCTAGAATGGCATGTTGAGCAATTTCTACCGGGTTCTTGCTATCTAGTTCGCAGTACATAGGAACTTCGATCTGTTCTGCAAGTACACGCAACTGTTCGATAGCTGCCGGACGGTAAACGTCACATGCAACCAGTAGTGGCTTACGATTCTTTTTGGCCTTCAGCATACGTGCTAACTTACCGGAGAAGGTAGTTTTACCAGAACCCTGCAGACCGGACATCAAGATAACCGCCGGGCGGGCATTAATGTCAATTTCAGCGGTCTCTCCACCCATCAACTGAGTCAGTTCATCATGTACGATTTTTACCATCAACTGGCTTGGCTTCACAGCAGTAAGTACATTCTGACCGATAGCTTTTTCCTTCACTGTATCAGTGAAAGTTTTCGCAACTTTATAGTTTACATCGGCATCGAGCAATGCTTTGCGTACATCTTTCAGCGTTTCTGCAACGTTGATTTCGGTGATTTTACCTTCACCTTTCAGAATCTTAAATGACCGTTCTAGTCTCTCACTTAAATTATCGAACATATTTATTTTTATTACTTATTACTAAATTAAGGCTGCAAATTTACAAAAATCTCTTGTATTTATATCTTTTTATTCTGCCATTTTGCTTTTTTGAGGTAAATATAGCTCGTCACTAATAATAAGGTATAATACACAATCTCAATTGTAAAACAGATTTCGATAGGAGCCTTCAGCCATATTCCGATAAAAATAATGTATGAACCATAAATGGCAATTGTGATGGTTTCGAGCAATAGGGCGGCTTGTGTGTTTCCCGTACCTGAAATTCCATTGAATATAATGTTTGCTACCGATGCAATAAGCATAGCGCAGCAAATCACGTAGACGGAAGGTACGGATTCTGCGATTAATGCTGCTTCACTGGTATAAATAGAGAGCAGGAACTGCGGAAATATGGCCGATAAAACAACTAATCCCAGCATGATAAAGAATGAGAAGCGGGCTATTTTTTTTATAAGTGGCATTACATACTGAATGCCTCCTGCACCGATAGCGTTGCTGACCAGGCTATTGGTGGTTGTAGCCAATGCATTGACCGGAATCAATAATACAATATAAATACTTCGCACGATATTAGCGATAGCCAATTCTCGTTGCCCCAATCGTTCCACAGCAACAAAGAAGATAAACCAAGTAGCCATGGAAAGAAAATATTGAAGCATTGTGTAACATGAGATACTGAGAATCCGCATCAGCAATGAAAAGTCGAAAGTGCGTAAGCGATTCAGGCCGTATTTTTTCAGATTGACAGTGATATAAGTATAGATAAGGAAGAAAAGAATAGATGAGGCTTCTGCCAATACCGAAGCGATGGCGGCTCCTTTGATACCCATTTCTGGAAAACCGAATTTTCCGAAAATAAGTATATAGTCAAGTACGACATTGGTCAATGCCATAACGATTGCATTGATGGTTAGTACTTTAGTACGTGTGATACCAATATAAAGAGCTCGGAACATGACATTGACGAACGAGAAAAAGAATCCGTAAATACGCCAGTCCAGAAACTCCATCGTTCCTTCGTAAATAGATTCGGAAGAAACTAACAAACGCATGATATTTCCACCGAAGGCTTTGGTAAAGCCGAACAGCAGTAATGCCATGATTAATAGGAATATGATTCCCTGAATCATCACCGGACCGACATCAGAGTAACGTCCCTCACCATTACGTCGGGCAATGACAATCTGTGACCCGATACTGAAACCGAATGCAATTGTAAATATACATATATAAAAAAGTCCTCCCATAGCAGAAGCTCCCAAGGCAACTTCTCCTACGTGCCCAAGGAATGCTGTATCGGTGACATTAATGACATTTTGTGCCAGCAAGCTGAGTAAAATGGGGTAACTGACACTCCAAATCTGTTTGTTGGTATACATAATAAGGCGTTTAAGTTTGCATTTTGCAAAGATAGCGCTTTATTCTGATATCTTGATCAGTGTTTATGATAAACAGTATTATACTTGCTGGAACTATAAGATAATATTATACACAATAAGGGCAATGGATATTTTGTCCATTGCCCTATACTATACTTATTATAATGTTGATGAACATTCGTAGATTTTTATTGCATTCCCTTAGAATGACAATGCAAAATAATAGTGGTTATCGGCTTTTTGATACGATTATTTAAATTGTATCGTTGCTTAGCTGTTCATGCTCATCAGGAATTCTTCGTTGTCTCTTGTTTTTTCCAAACGGTCTTTTACGAAATCCATAGCTTCGATTGGATTCATGTCAGCAAGGTATTTGCGTAAGATCCACATACGGTCAAGCGTTGTCTTGTCAAGCAATAAGTCATCACGACGTGTACTTGATGCAGTGATATTAACAGCAGGGAAAATACGTTTGTTGGACAGGTTGCGGTCGAGCTGTAGTTCCATGTTACCTGTACCTTTGAATTCTTCAAAGATAACTTCATCCATTTTAGAACCGGTATCGATCAGGGCAGTAGCAATGATCGTCAGTGAACCTCCGTTTTCGATATTACGTGCTGCACCGAAGAAGCGTTTAGGCTTATGGAGTGCATTCGCATCCACACCACCGGAAAGTACCTTGCCGGATGCCGGAGATACTGTATTGTAGGCACGTGCCAGGCGGGTAATAGAATCGAGGAAGATTACTACATCGTGTCCGCATTCTACCAAACGTTTTGCTTTTTCCAATACGATACCTGCAATTTTTACGTGACGTTCAGCCGGTTCGTCGAAAGTAGAAGCAATAACTTCGGCATTAACACTACGAGCCATATCTGTAACCTCTTCCGGACGTTCATCAATAAGTAACATTATCATATATACTTCCGGATGATTAGCTGCAATGGCATTGGCAATGTCTTTCATTAGGATAGTCTTACCTGTTTTGGGTTGTGCTACGATCAAAGCACGTTGTCCTTTACCGATCGGAGCGAAAAGGTCTACTACGCGGGCAGACATCGAATCAGAATAACCTCCTTTGCAAAGTCTGAATTTCTCATCCGGGAAAAGAGGAGTCAGGTGTTCGAAAGGTACGCGGTCACGTACAAAAGCAGCGTCACGTCCATTGATCTTCGAAACCTTAACTAGTGGGAAATATTTTTCTCCTTCTTTGGGTGGACGGATCACTCCTTCCACTACGTCACCTGTTTTCAAACCGAAGAGTTTGATTTGTGACTGTGATACATAAATATCATCTGGAGAAGAAAGGTAATTATAATCGGAAGAACGGAGGAATCCGTATCCGTCTTGCATAATTTCCAGTACACCTACTCCATTCAGGATATCGTCAAATTCGTAAGGCTTTTCGCGTTCGATGACTCTACGTTCCTGTTGTACCGGAAGGTTTTCACCTGTATTGTTTTGTGGTACAGGACGTTGCATCTGTGGACGTTGGTTGTTGTTACGTTGGAAGTTGCTGTTGTTAGGATTATTATTGTTGGCATTATTGCTGTTATTAGCATTGTTATTGCCATTATTATCGCGTGGACGGATCACTCGTTGGCGATGAATATTCTGCTGAGGTTGTTGTACCTGTTGTTGCTGAGGTTGTGGAGCTTGTTCAGGCTCTGTTTGAGTAGATTCCACTTTTGTAGCTTCAAACTTGCCGAATAGTTCGGTAGGAAGTTCTATTTTCTCAGAAGGCAGATCTTCAATAGGAATAAAGTCTTCGTCGTCGGAATCAGATAAAATATTGCTTTCTTCGTCGATTACAGGCTCAGCCTTCTTAGGTTTTAATATTGGCTTTTGCTCTGCAATAGGTTGGTTTACCTTCACTTTTTTCTCTGTTTCAACTGGAATGGGTTTCACAGTAGTTATAACTGTTATTTCTGCAACTCCTTTTTGTTCCGGAGCATTTTCAACTGCTTTTTCTACAGGTTTAACTACTTCTGTTTCTTTTTTCACAGCTGGTTTAGCTTCTTTACGCGGCCGTCCCACTTTGCGTTTAGGAGTTGCATTTTGCTCTGCCTTAGTTTCGGCAACAGGAGTCCCTTTTTCTTTAGTAACAACTTCCTTATTTGCAGCTTCCTTGTTTATAACTTCTTTGACTACAGTTTCTTCTTTTACAATTTCTTCTTTTGGTTGTGGTTTAGCAACGGGGGCAGTTTCTTTATTCTTGGTAACTTCGCCCTCTTTCGTTGCAGCCATTACTTTATTTTCTTTTTTAACTGGAGTCACACGCGAACGCTTTTTCTTATCTTCTTTACGTTCTTCTTTGAGTTTATCTGCGGCAACTTTCTTTGTAGCTCCTACTATCGCTTGTTCATCGAGTATTTTATAAACAAGTTCTTCTTTTTTAAATGAGTCTGCTTTTTTTATGCCAAGTTCTTGAGCAATAACTTGAAGTTCCGACAGATTCTTGTCGTTTAATTGGATAATGTTATACATATAGTATAGTAAGTTATTAATATTTCTTTTTAAGCTGAAATATGGACGGCATTACTGTTGCTTGATAGCTACAGATATGCATGCATATGTTTTATTCTTAATTATGAATTAGGGATGTTAATGTTGAATCGTAGAAAGTTTCAACGGGGCAAAGATAATAAATATTTTTGGTTTCATATACAATCAGCCTTTTTTTTCCATGTAAAAGCCTATCTTTGCTGTATAAAAAAAATAGTATGACAGTAAATGAAGCTCATTTAATTTATTTTTCGCCTACCCATACTTCTAAACAAGTGGCAAAGGCGATTGTTCAGGGAACAGGCATAAAAAATGTGATTCCGGTGAATTTAACTATGCAAATGGCTGAGGAAACTGTGATTCCTGCGTCTGCATTGGCCATTATTGTAGTTCCTGTTTATGGAGGACATGTAGCTCCATTAGCTATGGAACGTTTGGAAAATATTCGTGGAGTAGATACTCCTGCTGTATTGGTTGTAGTCTATGGAAACCGCGCTTATGAAAAGGCGTTGATGGAATTGGATGCTTTTGCCATTCCTCATGGATTTAAAGTGATAGCAGGAGCCACCTTTGTTGGAGAGCATTCTTATAGTACAGCTCAGTCTCCGATAGCCCAGGGACGTCCGGATGATTCTGATTTGGATTTCGCTAATGAATTTGGAAATAAGGTTATGGAAAAGATACAGGCTGCTCCTACTTCTGATAAACTTTATCAGGTAGATGTACGTGCCATCCGTCGTCCCAGTCAGCCTTTCTTTCCTTTGTTTCGTTTTCTGCGGAAGGTTATTAAATTGCGTAAGAGTGGTACTCCACTTCCCCGTACCCCTTGGGTGGAAGATGAAAGTTTGTGTACTCATTGCGGACTGTGTGTAACACATTGTCCGGTAGGAGCTATTATTAAAGGGGATGAATTGCATACGGATGCAGATAAATGTATCAAGTGTTGTGCATGTGTGAAATCTTGTACTAAAAAGGCAAGAGTATTTGATACTCCGTTTTCTGTTATATTATCTGATTGTTTTAAAAAGCAGAAATTACCTCAAACCATTCTGTAAATTACTACTCTTCGGGTGTTTTTATCAATGCGGAAGCGGTTATCCGTCCTTTCACCTATCAGCCAGGCGATTTGTTCGTTGCAGCAAAGTACCCATTGGCGTTCTTTCTGAGTGATAGAGAATTTACGGTCGGTCAGATAATCGCTTACTTTTTTCTTTCCTTTCATTCCAAATGGAATAAAAGTGTCTCCTGTTTGGCATCTGCGAAGGGTAATGGTTCCACTTAGTTTATCTGCATCAAAGCAAGCTACTTCTTTTTCGTGGGGAATTTGGAAATCGGTTGTGTATTCACCTTCTTCTCTGATTAACTGAAAAGAAGGTGTATCTTCTCTCTCCGGTCGTATCTTTTCCAATAACAGGAAATCACGATCTTTGATCACTTTCCACTCTTTGTTGCTGAATTGTTTTCCCGACTGCCCGTCGAGTGAATGGTAGATATCTTTGATTTGTGTCGGGTTAAATCCCAGTGGGTGTAATATTTCAAATAAAACGGTTTCGGGAGCGGGTTCTTGCAATATGGCGCTGATTAGAATACCTTCCGAAGTTATCACCCTGGCTTTTGCTTCCGATATACTTTTATTATATATGGTAGCTACATCATTTAGGTGATTGCTTGTTGTAATTAGGCTATTTTTGATGGCTGGGTTGATTTCCTGCATCAGTGGAAGTAAGTGGAGTCGGATTTTATTACGAGTATATTCGTCCTCCAGATTAGTGCTGTCTGTAACATATTTTTGTTTGATATTTTGTAAATAGCAGATAATTTCTTTCCGGCTGACACAAAGAAGTGGGCGGACTATGTACCCGTTTATAGGACGTATACCTAATAAACCGGTGATCCCTGTTCCACGAATGAGATTTAATAACATTGTTTCTATACTGTCGTCTTGGTGATGGGCAACAGCGATCCTATCTGCATGACATTCAATTCTTTTCTTCTCAAACCATTCGTACCGAAGCTCTCTGGCAGCCATTTCTATCGAAATACGTTTCTCTTCAGCATATCGGATTGTATCGAAATCAATGATGTGCAATGGAATATTATATTGTTGGCAAAGCTGGCATACAAACATTTCGTCGCGGTCAGATTCCTTACCTCGTAGGTGAAAATTACAATGTGCAGCTTCACAATCATAGCCGAGTGAATGAAGAATACGCAATAGAGACACTGAATCGGCTCCACCACTCAATGCTACAAGTATTTTACTGTTTTGAGAAAATAGTTGTTCTTTTTCGATGTATCGTATGACTCGCTGTTCAATCATATCTGCAAAGGTATGATTTTTATCGAAAAAGCAAAAAATAAATAATCGGAGGTAAGTATTCATATTTTATTATTTTAATGCTATCTGTCTTATACAGAGTGTATCAAAGCATTTTTTCTTATTATGTATAAAGAGGAGAGATTCTGTTCGGTGTCAATGGATACATCAATAATGTGAGAACTGTAATTTAGTTAATTTTGTCTGCTCATGGATGAAGTAATCATTGCTTGTTTTCCATGTTGTAATGAATAAAACAAGAGTAAAATTATGAGAAAAGATGGATTTAGCCGGTGTGCAGAGCGTTACATCGGCCGTTTAAGAGGAGAGGGTCGTCACGCTACAGCCCATGTGTATGAGAGTGCATTAAGGTCTTTCACTCGTTTTTGTGGTGTGTCTGGCGTATCTTTCAATCAGATTACTCGAGATCGCCTGCGTCATTATGAGCGTTATCTTTACGAGAGTAGTCTTAAACCTAACACAGTTTCAACGTATATGCGTATGCTTCGTAGTATTTACAATCGAGGAGTAGAGTCCGGTAATGCTAACTATGTCCCTTTATTGTTTCATGAGGTTTATACGGGGGTGGCTGTTCATCAAAAGAAAGCTTTGCCTGTTGGGGAACTCCATCGATTATTATATGAAGATCCCGGTACGGAACGTTTACGACGTACTCAGTCCGTTGCGGGTTTAATGTTTCAGTTCTGTGGAATGTCCTTTGCCGATTTTGCTCACTTGGAGAAAACGGCTTTGGAACAGAATATTCTCCATTATAACCGTATTAAAACTAAAACTCCTATGTGCGTAGAGATACTTGATACTGCCCGAGATACAATAAGGAGTCTTCGTAATCGTTTACCTCCCCGACCTGGTTGCCCTGATTATCTTTTTGATATTCTATGCGGTGACAAGCCACGAAAAGATGTGCGTTCTTATCGGGAATATCAATCAGCACTCCGTAACTTTAATAATAGCCTGAAATCTCTGGCACGGGCGTTGAAGCTACGTTCCCATGTCACATCTTATACACTTCGTCATTCTTGGGCTACTACAGCTAAATATCGTGGAGTCCCTGTCGAAATGATAAGTGAGTCTTTGGGACATACCTCTATCAAAACTACTCAAACTTACCTTAAAGGTTTTGAATTAAGAGATCGTACAGAAGTTAACAGGAAGAATTTATTTTACGTGAAAAATTATTTTGTGACTAAGTGAATTTGTGTAAATTGTTGATTTATAGTAATGAATTATGTGCGTTACTTCTTAGGTAACGGATGTGAATTCGGCGCAAAGATAGACAAAATTATATATAGACAGCAAATAAAAATCTCTTTTTCTTCTCAATATATGGCAAATAAATATCTGAACATGAAATGGTCCAATCTTCATGTTCAGCAGTTATATGTCTTGTTTTCAAAAGAATACCCTCGATCACTAAAGATTAATACTCTTTTATAGCTACCCCATATTCATCCGTTACCTAAGAAGTAACGGATGAATATGGGGTAAAAAATATGATTTCATTAGAAAAAAAATCAGTAATTGCTGGGCCTATTTATGGGACAGGGGAAGGCGTAGCACACCCAAAACGTTGGTACGTTGCAATGGTTCGTATGCATCACGAGAAGAAAGTCGCCGAGCGTTTGGGCAAAATGGGGATTGACAGTTTTATTCCTGTTCAGCAGGAAATCCATCAATGGAGTGACCGTCGTAAAAAAGTAGAAGCTGTTCTTCTTCCTATGATGGTCTTTGTCCATGTTACACCTAAAGAACGCATGGAAGTTCTGACTCTTTCCACTGTCAGCCGCTATATGGTGATGCGCGGTGAAAGTACTCCTACGGTCATTCCAGATGATCAGATGGCCCGTTTCCGTTTCATGCTCGACTATTCAGAAGAAGCCGTTCACATGAACAGCACTCCTTTGGCTCGCGGTGAAGAAGTTCGTGTGATCAAAGGTCCTTTGGCCGGTCTTGTTGGTGAGCTGGTGACTATGGATGGCAAAAGTAAAATTGCCGTTCGCCTGGATATGTTGGGTTGTGCCTGTGTCGATATGCCTATCGGTTATGTTGAACCGTTGCTAAGCCGGGTAAGCGTCTAAGATGGATACGAGCGTATTACAGGAGAAAATCGACAACTTGTTAAGTTCAGTTCATAAGTTACTTCCTGACGGGAGTAACTTGGATATCTATGCCGATGACCTATCTTTTTTAAATAAAAGCATTCACGACCAGATTAATGAGCTATATTTTCAGCATGGGAGAACTTCGGAGGAGGAAGCCACTTTGTGTTTAGCTCTTTTAATGGGATATAGTGTGTCGATGTATGCTAATCCCGAAGACGAATTAAAAAAACACACCATCTTACTTCGTACCCGTAACATTCTTTCCCTTCTTCCCCCATCACCTTTAAAAGAAGACCTTCTTTTAACTTATAATGAATTACAACACTCATTCTCAATTAATTGATATTTATTTGATTAGTAAATGAAAATACAAAACCTATTTCGCTTATTTCTATTAGTTCTAGTGTTGAGTAGCACCTCTTTGCTGATGGCTCAGACTATGAGTGACCAACAAGTCCTTGAATATGTCAAAGAGGGTATCAAACAAGGCAAGGAACAGAAACAAATGGCCGCAGAATTAGCCCGTAAAGGTGTAACCAAGGAACAAGCCATTCGAGTAAAAGAATTATACGAGAAACAGAATAATGTAAACACTTCCAATGCTACCGGTACAGATATAAATGAATCTCGCCTTCGCGAAGAGATGAAAGAAAACACTTCCGACATGTTGGAAGACCATCCCAGTACTCAAGATTTATCCCGCGAAGATCAAGTATTCGGACGCAATATCTTTAATACTAGAAATCTGACATTTGAACCAAGTTCCAATCTTGCTACTCCGCCTAACTATCGCTTGGGCCCCGGCGATGAAGTCATTATTGATATCTGGGGCGCCAGCCAGAATACCATCCGTCAAGCTATCTCTCCTGACGGAACGATTAATATCCAGAAGATCGGTCCTGTCTATCTGAGTGGTCTGACCGTTTCTGAAGCCAATGATTATCTGAAGAAATCGTTGAATAAAATCTATAACGGCCTTAATAACGCTACCGATCCGAGTTCCGATATTCGCCTGACCCTGGGCAATATCCGTACCATCCAGATAAATATCATGGGAGAAGTCGTTCAGCCCGGTACCTACGCCCTTTCCGCTTTCTCCACAGTCTTCCACGCCCTCTATCGTGCAGGCGGTGTGAGTGATATCGGTAGTCTGCGCAACGTCCAACTAGTGCGCAATGGCAAGAAACTTACCACCATCGACGTCTACGAATTCATCATGAAAGGCAACGCCCAAGATGACATCCGTCTTCAGGAAGGCGATGTTGTCATCGTTCCTGCCTATGACGTTCTGGTAAAGCTAAGCGGTAAAGTAAAACGCCCGATGCGTTTTGAAATGAAGCCAGACGAACCCCTTTCCACCTTAATCAAATACGCCGGTGGCTTTGATGCCGACGCCTATACCCGTTCTTTGCGTGTTGTACGCCAGAATGGTGAGGAATACGAAGTAAATACAGTCAAAGATATCGATTATAGCATCTATAAGATGCGTAACGGTGATGTAGTAACCGCCGAAGCCATCCTGAACCGCTTCACCAACAAGCTTGAAGTTCGCGGTGCAGTTTATCGTCCCGGTATCTACCAGCTGAGCGGTACCCTGAATACCATTCGTGAACTGGTGAATGAAGCCCAAGGTCTGACCGGTGATGCTTTCCTGAACCGTTCAGTTTTATACCGTCAGCATGATGATTTAACCACCGAAGTATTACCCATCGATATCAAGTCCATCATGGACGGCACTTCTCCTAATATTGCCTTGCAAAAGAACGATATCCTATATATCCCCAGCATTCATGATTTGTCCGACCGCGGTAATATCACCGTTCATGGTGAAGTCGCCAAACCCGATTCCTATCCTTATGCCGATAACATGACCTTGGAGGACCTGATCATTCAAGCAGGTGGTTTACGCGAGGCCGCTTCAACCGTTCGCGTTGATGTAACCAGACGCATCAAGAATCCCCGTAGTACGGCCGATAACGACACCATTGGCCAAATGTTCTCTTTTTCCTTGAAAGACGGTTTTGTCATCGACGGTCAGTCCGGTTTTGTTCTTCAGCCCTATGATGAAGTCTATGTCCGTCGCAGTCCGGGTTACCAGGCACAACAAAACGTAGGTATAGAAGGTGAGATATTGTTTGGTGGTACTTATGCCTTGACTAGCCGCGAAGAACGTCTCTCTGATTTGGTGAATAAGGCCGGCGGTGCTACAAATTACGCTTACTTACGTGGTGCCAAACTGACTCGAGTAGCCAATGCCAGTGAGAAAAAACGTATGGCGAATGTGGTTCATTTAATGCGACGTCAGTTGGGAGAAGCGATGGTTGATTCTTTGGGAATCGATGTTGAGGATACCTTTACCGTAGGCATTGATTTGGAGAAAGCATTAGCTAATCCTAAAAGCTCGGTTGATCTTGTTCTACGTGAGGGTGATGTCATTTCCATTCCGAAGAATACGAATACAGTCACTATCAACGGTGCTGTAATGGTGCCAAATACAGTATCTTACTTAGAAGGTAAGGATGTTAATTATTATTTAAACCAATCTGGTGGATATTCTGACAATGCCAAGAAGAGCAAGAAATTTATCGTATACATGAATGGTCAGGTGACTAAGGTAAAAGGTAATGGTAGAAAACAGATTGAGTCCGGTTGTGAGATCATTGTTCCGAGCAAGTCGAAGAAGCGTACTAATATGGGTGAGATTTTGGGTTATGCCACTTCTTTCAGTTCTTTGGGCATAATGATTGCTTCTATTGCTAACTTGATAAAGAAATAATAGATACCTATTATGACAGAACAGAAACTAGATAAAGAAACCCTATCTGTTTCCAACACATCAAAAGCAGATGAGATGGAAATTGATCTGATGGATATTTTACGCAAAATAATCGGTATCCGCAAGACTTTGTATAAGGCTGCTGGGATAGGATTAATCATAGGCATTATAGTTGCTTTAAGTATTCCGAAACAATATACTGTTCAAATTACCTTATCTCCCGAAATGGGAAACTCTAAAGGAAACAATGGGCTTGCCGGTCTTGCCGCTTCTTTTTTAGGTAGTGGAGCAACAGTTGGTGATGGTATGGATGCATTGAATGCCTCTCTTTCGTCTGATATTGTATCTTCTACACCTTTTTTATTGGAACTTTTAGAGATCAATGTTCCTGTTTCAGATAAAGGCGGGAACACAACTTTGACATCTTATTTGGATACACAGTCTTCTCCTTGGTGGAGCTATGTTTTTGGTATACCTGGTATGGTAATAGGTGGTGTGAAATCATTATTTACTGTTGACAATGAAGAGAGTACTGTTGATAAAATGAGATCTGGAATGATTACATTAACCAAAGAAGAAAAAGAAAAAATAGATGCTTTAAAGAAAAATATATCGGCTACAGTAGACAATAAAACAGCCATGACTAGTGTTTCTGTGGTTTTTCAGAATCCTAAGGTTGCTGCAGTTGTTGCTGATTCGGTTGTCCATAAATTACAGGAATGTATAACGGGTTATCGTACTTCCAAAGCTAAGGAAGATTGCATATATTTAGAGAAACTATTTAAAGAGCGTCAGGACGAGTATTATACTGCTCAGAAGAAGTATGCGACTTATGTAGATACTCATGATAATTTGATTCTTCAGAGTGTTCGTGCTGAACAGGAACGTTTACAGAATGATATGAGTTTAGCCTATCAAGTTTATAGTCAGGTTGCTAATCAATTGCAAGTAGCCCGAGCAAAAGTTCAGGAAGAGAAACCTGTGTTTGCGATAGTAGAACCTGCCGTCGTTCCACAACAACCTTCCGGTACAGGAAAGAAGACGTATGTGATACTTTTTGTATTCTTGGCTGTAGTTGTCACGTCAGTGTGGAAGCTATGGGCAAAAGATCTTTTGGATAAGCTGAAGAAAGAGCTAGTATAATGTTTAAAGGGGAATCTATAGATATATCATCATGAAGAAATCATTGGAAAAGTTCCTTCAATACACCAGTCGGAATTTTTTTAGTTGCTGGCTGATTTTGGGGGTAGATACAATTATTGCCAGTTTATGTACATTGTTTACATTTGTCGGCATTCATTACATTACAGGTATAGACTGGAATGCGATTCAATTGATTAAGGTAATAGCTGTTGCTTTATTGTCAAGTGCAGTTGGAGATCTGATATTCAATACATTCCGTAATACGATTCGTTATTCCGAGATAAAGGACCTGTGGCGTATCACCTGCAGTGTTTTGTTTAAAACGGCTTGTATGGCTGTTTTTGTTTTCTTCTTTTTTGAGGGGGATAAACTATTCGGCAGTCAGAATCTGGTATTTGTCATTTCTGACGGAATGCTAACTCTAGTCACTTTGATAGGTCTGCGAGTCTTAGTCATTGTCACCTATGAATCCTTAATTGGTATTGTCCGTAAAACAGATACAAAGATCTTAATTTATGGCACTGACGACAAAAGTGTTGCTCTTAAAACCCGTTTGCGTAATAGTTCTCATTATAAAATAGTGGGCTTTTGTATCTATAGTCCTGACCATAGTCGTCGAATACTGGTGGACTCTCGGGTTTATTCTTTTAGTAATAAAGAGAGTTTTGATCTTCTGATAACAAAACATCATATTCAGGGCATTCTATTTGCTCGTAATGAATCCATCAAAGAAGAAGAAAATCGCTTGCTTGAATACTGTAAAAGTAGCGGCATCAAAACAATGATAGCTCCTTCTATCAGTGAGGCTGATACAGATGGATTCTTTCATCAATTTGTTCGTCCCATTCGGATAGAAGATCTCTTGGGACGCGAAGAAATCAAAATCGATATGCAAGAGATTGCTTTCGAATATTGTAATAAGACTATCTTGGTAACAGGAGCAGCCGGAAGTATTGGTAGTGAGTTGTGCCGTCAGTTGGCTCAGATTGGAGTCCGTAAATTAATCTTGTTTGATTCTGCCGAAACTCCCCTTCATAATGTCCGTTTGGAGTTTGAGAAGAAATATCCTAATATTGATTTTGTCCCTGTCATTGGTGATGTTCGTGTGAAACAACGCATACGTATGGTTTTCGACCTATATCATCCTCAAATCGTGTTCCACGCTGCCGCTTACAAACATGTTCCCTTAATGGAAGAGAATCCTTGCGAGGCAGTTTATGTGAACGTAATTGGTTCCCGTCAGATCGCAGAAATGGCGGTGGAATATGAAGCTGAGAAGATGATTATGATCTCAACGGATAAAGCTGTCAATCCAACGAATGTGATGGGAGCTTCCAAGCGTTTGGCTGAAATTTATGTCCAAAGCTTGGGAACTGCTATCAAAGAAGGCAAGGTCAAAGGTAAGACTAAATTTATCACTACCCGTTTTGGAAATGTACTAGGTAGTAATGGTTCCGTAATTCCCCGTTTCAAAGAACAAATCGAAAATGGAGGGCCTGTGACGGTAACTCATCCTGATATCATTCGTTACTTTATGACTATTCCCGAAGCTTGTCGTTTGGTAATGGAAGCTGGTATGATGGGGCAGGGTAATGAGATTTTTGTCTTTGAAATGGGAGAACCAGTGAAGATTGTAGATCTTGCTGTGCGTATGATTGAATTGGCCGGTTATCGCTTAGATGAGGATATAAAAATCGAGTTTACAGGTTTACGTCCCGGTGAAAAGTTGTATGAAGAATTATTGAGCACTGAGGAGAACACTCTTCCAACTTCCAATAAGAAGATCAAAATTGCTAAAGTTCGTCGTTATGAGTATAATGACGTGTTAGAAGCTTATGCTGATTTTGAGAATCTTGCTCGTAATGTAGAGATAATGAATACAGTTGCTTTAATGAAGAGGATTGTCCCAGAGTTTATTTCTAAAAACTCCCGGTTTGATGTCTTGGATAAAGGAAACTCTTTAGGTGAAAAATAAATTTGCCAATAAGAAAAATATTATGAAGATAACAGGAAGTGGTTATCGAACATATTTTTGTTTGTTGCAAGCCAAAGGTCGGAACGGCAGGAATCTCGATAGAGTCTTTCTACGGCTCCAACAAAGTCCCTTATAACCTGTTTGAGCGATGATGCAAGAATGTTGATATTTTTCCTATTGAAATGATAGGGAATGAAGTTGATGATAACAAAGAGGATATCATACAATTAGCGTATTTTCCCCTAGTTCGTCATGCTGGATAAACAGAAGTTGGTTTTGGAAGTCGTCTTTAGTAATACCCTGACCGTACAGCACCAGAATGTAGACTATCCCTCTTTGAAGTTGCTCATTGAAAAGTTGGAAGGATTATGTTAGTGCTAAACGGAGACATTCGATTGTGGCGTATAATTAATGTGAGCTATATGTGTTGGGGGAAATATAGTTTGTTTCAGATAGCTAAAGATCCTACATATAGATAACATGGTGGAGGAACATGCGTACGTCCTTTATAGTATCTCTCAAGAATTCTTCTCACTTCAGCAGTGAAGAGGTAAGGGGGAGGATTGCTCTAGTCTTTTTTGACCATTATTGAAACAATAAAGATGTATCTCTTTGACATCAAGGGATACATCACTCATGTGTATCGTGAAATAATGTCTGGAAATAAAAAACTACGAAACATTGATTTCATCAGTTGTTTCATGCTGATAATAGTTAAATCAAAGTTAAATTTAAAATGTTCGAATCTCTGCTTTGCTGATTTTAGAGGTTGGAGTGCTTACAAAAGTGGATATGTGTTTTCAGTACTCATCTAAAAGAGCATAAAACCTCTTTGGAACGTTAGTTAACTAAAAAGAAGAATTTTATTATGAAAATATCCTCGGAAGTAAAAGATACTAATATAGAGGAAACTCAGTCTTATAGAAGTATTTTCAAGTCAACATCATTGTTTGGTGGAGTTCAGGTGTATAATATACTACTTAGCATTATTAAAACAAAATTCATCGCAGTTCTTCTTGGAACAACAGGAATGGGAATTATGGGTCTCTATCAAAGTACTATATGTCTTATACAAGGTTTTACTAATTTTGGACTTGAACAGAGTGCTGTAAGAGATGTAAGTGCAGCTAATGCATCTGGTTGTACTGAAAAGATAAGTCATATTGTAGCTGTTATACAAAAACTTGTTTGGATTACAGGTTTATTAGGAATGCTATCTATGTTAGTATTTGCTTCTTATTGGAGCAAATTGACTTTTGGAAACAATGACTATACAATTCCTTTTATTCTGTTGAGTATTGTTCTGCTACTGAATCAAATCGGTGCAGCCCAAAAAGTGATTCTTCAAGGAATGCGAAAATTAAGTTATTTAGCAAAATCATCTGCAATAGGTGCAACTGTTGGATTAATTGTTTCAGTTCCTCTTTATTATTGGCTTGGTATTAAAGGAATTGTCCCAACTTTAATATTAACAGCGCTTACCACACTATTGATTACATGGTATTATGTTAATAAGGTAAAAGTAAAAAAAGAAAAAGTAACGATAAAGCAGGCAGTAGTCGATGGTCAAGTTATAATGAAGATGGGAGCTACGATGGCATTGAGTAATATTATGACCATGTGTATATCTTATTTGCTAAGATGGTTTATAAGAACCCAGGGTGGTATTGATGATGTTGGGCTTTTTGCAGCTGGTTTTACAATCATTAACACATATACTGGTCTAGTTTTTACAGCAATGACAACAGATTATTATCCAAGATTAGCTGCGGTGAATAAGAATATTGAAAAGGGAAATACAATTATTAATCACCAAATAGAAATAGCTATTCTTATTGTTGCTCCTTTAATAGCTTTATGTATTGTTTTTATGCCATTATTTGTAAGATTGATATATTCTGAAAATTTTTTAGAGGCAGATCTTTATATTATTTGGGCTGCAGTGGGTATTTTGTTTAAAGCTATTTCTTGGTCTATCTCATATAATTTCATAGCAAGAGGCGATGCGAAACAGTTTATTAAGAATGAAATATTAGCTAAATTCTATGAGGTACCACTACAACTTATAGGTTTCTATTTTATGGGATTAGAAGGTCTAGGTATAGCTACTCTTGCATATTTTCTAATTTACACAATTCAACTTTACATAGTAGGACATAAAAAATTCGACTTTACATTTAGTAAATCTTTTGGAAAATTATTTGTACCGCAGTTGCTTTTAGTAATATTTGCTTTAATTATTGCTCTTGTATTGAAAGAATCTTTGAAAACCTATTTTATAGGTGGCATTGTAGCTGCCTCTTCTGTGTGTTTTTCGTTAAAAGGATTAGATCGTAGAATCTCTTTACTTAGTGTGTTAAAAAGTAAAATATTAAGGTAAGAGTAGCCTTTGAAATATTTATATAGTTAAATAAGTAGTAAGCGTTCCAAAATGATATCTGTTAGCATCCAATTTTGACGTATTATATAAAGAGTAAAAATAGAATTTTGTAGCTTTAAATCAAAAGGCAATGTATAGCTACAATGATTTTGAACGTCTTTGTATCCGTTACAAGGCAGTGACTGTTTCGGCAGGGAGCTCAATAGAGTCTTTCTGTGACTTGAACAAAGTCTCTTACGACCTGTTTGAAAGATCAGTATTGTAATTTATCGTTACGAGGATGGCTCCAGAAAACGGGATACGTTGAAACACATATTGAAGGATAGTCAGGCGAAAGTCCTTCAGTCCGACGGATATAATGTCTATATGTATCTCGACGACAAACTGATTGACGTGGAGCATCTCTGTTGTATACTTCATGCCTGTACCAAGTTCCAATACACATATGAACAGGGTGGAGACGTGGATATGGGATTTTTTTCGATGAGATTGTCAAAGGTCGTAGGGATTTATGATAACTTATTGTCACTGATCATCGGAGTAAGTAATAACAAATACTAAAATACTGTCCAACTTTTGATTTTGTTTATAGGAAAACCTCCTTTTAGCGGCTTTCCTTGACAGACATGTCAAAATTGAATGCTAACTATAGAATATCTAAGAAACACAACATTTTTATAAACTATTTATAATATATGCATATAGAACAAATAGAACTTGATTTTCTTATTTCTGCCATCAGTCAAGGCAATGTTATATCAACTGAAAAAGTCCTTGTCTGGATGAAACAGCAGAATGATGAAGTAGTGAGCAATATCGGACAGATTCCACTTGAAGAGGTTCGAAACTGGAGCTATAGAGATGATAGGTTACGACATGATTCTGGTAAATTCTTTTCCATTGATGGTATACGAATTGCAACAAATTATCTCGATGTATCTACGTGGGATCAACCAATTATAAATCAGCCTGAGATAGGTTTTCTTGGTTTCATCACTAAGAAGATTGGTGGAGTTGTACATTTTCTTGCCCAAGCTAAAATAGAACCAGGAAACCTAAATATTGTTCAACTTTCTCCAACACTGCAGGCTACTCGGAGTAATTTTATGCAGGTACATGGAGGAAAGAAACCGAATTATTTGGATTATTTCAATGGAGTGAGGAAGGTACATGTACTTGTTGATCAACTCCAAAGCGAGCAGGGGGCAAGATTTTTGCAGAAACGCAATCGTAACATCATAGTGGAGATTTCAGAGAATGAGGAAATAGAGATTAAGGAGAATTTTATATGGCTTTCTCTTGGTCAATTGAAAGAACTGATGCGATATCCGAATGTGGTGAATATGGATTCGCGTACAGTAATTTCATGTATTCGATTTGGAAATTATTCCGAGCATTCTCTTAAGATGATGTCAGCATTCTTGAAGTTAAACACCAAGAGTGACGACCAACTGATATATTCAATGTTGAGTCATAATAATCACTTGCATGAATTGGAGGAGATTATACAATGGATGACTTCATTGAAATTCAAGTATGAATTGGATGTAGAGAAAATTGGTATTTCTAAGATGAATAATTGGATTTATGATGGTAATACTATCCATCATGAAGCTAATAAGTATTTTGATGTAATCGGTGTTCGTTGTGAAATTGCCAACCGTGAGGTTGTGTCGTGGGATCAGCCGATGGTACGTTCTGCTCAGCATGGTCTGATGGGATTCCTTGTGAAGAAAATTAACGGTATTTATCATTTTCTTGTTCAAGCTAAACTGGAGAGTGGTAACTTTGACATCGTTGAAATGGCTCCTACAGTTCAGTGCCTTACGGGAAATTACCGTAAGGGTTTAAATGAATACACTATTCCTTATTTGGAATATTTTATGAATGCTTCAAAAGAGAATATTTGGTATTCTACATATCAGAGCGAAGAAGGAGGAAGATTCTTTCAGGAACAGAATCTGAATACTATCGTTGAAGTAGGGGATGATTTTCCTGTGGAGGTAGACCTTAACTATTGTTGGATGACACTTAATCAGATGCTTTCGTTTGTGACTTATAACAATTATCTAAATATCGCAGCGCGCTCGTTGTTGTCGGCAATAAGCTTTGTTAAATGATAAGAATAGGAATAATATGTCCTTCTGAAATAGCATTCAGAAGATTTTTGCCTGCATTAAAGCAAGTAAAGAACTTTACTTTTGCTGGAATAGGTGTCGCTAGTGCTGAGGAATGGTATGGTAAAGGAGTTAATTTTGATGCAGAAGCAGAGGAGAGCCGTTTAGAAAAAGAAACTGCAAAGGCGCAGACCTTCATTGATGAATGGGGAAGTGGAAAGATAACCAAAGGATATGAAAATTTAGTGTCTTTAGATGATATAGATGCTGTATATCTTCCTTTACCACCAGCATTGCATTTTAAATGGGCTAAATTGGCTTTGGAGCATGGTAAGCATGTATTTGTAGAGAAACCTTCTACAACAGATGCTGTTGATACTAATGGATTAATAGAACTTGCTCGCAAAAACAATCTTGCTTTCCACGAGAATTATATGTTTGTTTATCATGAGCAACTTAAAGTTATAAATGATGTTGTGGAAAGTGGAGAAATTGGGGATATACGACTCTATCGTATTTCTTTTGGTTTCCCTCGTCGTGCTCAAAATGATTTCCGTTATAACAAATCTTTAGGCGGAGGTGCTTTGATTGATGCAGGGGGGTATACTATTAAGTATGGTTCCTATTTGCTAGGGGATACAGCTAAATTAACAACTACGCAACTCAATTATATCGATGAATTTGGAGTCGATATGTATGGATCAGCTACAATGGTTAATGATAAAGGTGTTACTGCACAGTTAGCTTTTGGTATGGACAATGACTATAAGTGTGACATTGAAATTTGGGGAAGTAAAGGAACAATTACTTCTAATCGTATTTTTACTGCACCTGCTGGTTTTGAACCTGAATACACCATCAAAAAGAACCAAGCTTACGAGACAAGAAAACTTCCAGTTGATGATGCTTTCCGAAAGAGCATAGAGCAATTTGAGGCTTGTATAAAAGATGAAGTGTTCAGAGAAAATGAATATAAATTAGTTGGCACTGAAGCAAAGTTACTGACAGACTTTAGAGATATGGCTGGATTATGTGTAAAGTAGCAATTATAGGCTCAAAGGGCTACATTGGTCGTCACTTGGTTTGGTACTTGAAGGAACATAAAGGTATCATTGCCGAAGAATATGATATAGTTGATTCTCATGAAGAGTATTATCACAAAGTGAATATGCTAGAAAAAGAAGCTGTAGCAGGTATTGACCTGAACGTGGATTATATTTTCATGATGACAGGTTTGACAGGAACTAAAGCAGGCTTTGATAGTTATGAGCAGTTTGTGGATGTAAACGAGATCGGGTTGCTTAATTTACTAGATGCAATCCGCAAATCTCCATATAGACCAAAAGTAGTATTCCCTTCAACAAGGCTTGTATACAAAGGAGTAGATAAAGCCTTGAAAGAGGAAGATGAGAAGGATACAAAGACTATTTATGCAGTTAATAAAATAGCCTGTGAAGGATATCTAAAGGCTTATAGTTATAACTTTGATATTTCTTTTACTGTATTCCGTATCTGTGTGCCTTATGGTAATATGTTGGATGATAATTACAGTTTTGGTACTGTGGGCTTTTTTATAAAAATGGCATCAGAAGGAAAGGATATTACTATGTATGGAGGTGGAACAAATAAACGTACTTTTACTCATCTTTACGATATTTGTTATCAGATGGTGGAAGGTGCTATGAATCCAGCTTCTGACAATCAGATTTATAATGTCGGTGGCGAGACTCATTCCCTTCATGATGTCGCTGAAATATTTGCAGAGAAATATGGAGTGAATGTAGTAGCAGTGCCATGGCCTGAAGCAGATGGGAGAGTGGAGAGTGGCCACACTTATTTTGACGATTCACATATACAGTCATTGTTGGGTGAACTTAAATATAAGAAACTAAAAGATTTGTTGTAAGAAATCTAGTCAATCTATGAAAATATTATTCTTAGGTGAGTATTCTGGAGCTTTTCTTGAAATTTGTAAAGGCTTGAATAAATTAGACGTCGAAACTTATAGAATTTCTGACGGAGATAGCTATAAACATATACCAACTGATTATTTGATAAAAGTAAAGCCATTTTCTAATAGGTATGCATCAATATTGCATTATAAAGTTTGGAATAGGCTTGGTATTTCGAGATTATTTCTTTTCCTGAAAATTTGGAAATCTTTGAAGATGAAATTGGTAGGATATGACGTCGTAATGCTTAATAATCCTAGATTTTTCCCATTTGGAGATTTAATCAATAGATATATAGTAAGTTACTTAGTAAAGCATAATAAAAAAATATTTATGGCAGTATTAGGTGATGACTATTATGTAGATAGATGGTATTTTGCAAATGATAATAAATCTTTGATGTATAAAATGCATAAAAGAGATAAGATTATCTTTGAATTGTTTTTTGGAAAATATCTAACGGATTATATTGTAAAGAAGACTACTGCTATAATAGCACCGACATGGGTATATAAATCTGCTTATGAATGGACTGGCAAAACGTCAAAGTTGATACCTTTTGCTTGTGATGAGAGTAGAATAGGAATCCCTTTTTGTATAAAAGAAGGAGAACCTATTAAAATTTTTCATGGATGGCAGAAAGGTAAAGAATACCGTAAAGGAAATGACGTTTTTGATAGAGTTATTAAGAAGGTCGTTCTTAAATATGGGAATAAAGTTGAATATCAAATAGTACAAGGCGTACCATTTGAAGAGTATCAAAAAATGTACTCAGAGTGTCATATCTATATCGATCAGCTTTATGCTCATGACAAAGCTACTAGCGGAATGTATGGAATGGCTGCAGGTAAAATAGTTTTTGCAGGGTTTGAAGAAGAGAGTCTGCAAGAATATCCTCATTACAAAGGGGAAGAAATAGGAATACCTTCAAGTATGGATGAAGACATTCTTTATAAACAATTCTGTGATTTGATTGATGACCCTCGCAGAATGGAACGAATCTCAAAAAACGCAATAGAATTTGTGATGGCTAACCATGCATCAAGGAAGGTTGCTCAAATGTACCTTGATGTTTGGAATTCTGTACAGTAGCTTATAAATTTTACAATTGTGTCTAACCCTACTGCGTCTCTTGAAACATTGATTAACGGGAATACTCAACAGCCCTAGCTCTTCAAAAATCTGAATAAGTAGCTTAGGGTGAATTGGGGTATAGTCGTGTAACATAGATTTTGGAATGTTGAAAAAAATATTAAAAAATGTTGTTAGGATTTGATAAAGAATTTCAGACTATATTTTTGTTCATTTTTACTTTGCTGATATTCTTTGTCGTTCCGTCTACATATTTGAATCTTAAGGGTGGGAAATTAGAGAAGATATATAACAAAAGTCTTTTAAGAGATGGGCGTTTTTGGGTAGTGTGCATAGTCTACTTTGTAATTTTCGGATTCAGGTATGACTATATGCAGGACTGGAGTCAGTATGTAAGATATTACGAATATATTCAGTCGGGAGGTGAGAACAACGGTTGGCGAGAGCCAGGTTTTTACATATTCGTAAAGATGTTGACGATACTGGGATTCAACTATTACGCTATGTTCGTAATAGAGTGTTTCATGTGGATATTTTCTATATGTTATCTTTTTAAAGATAATAGAAAATATTTGGTATGGGTATTACCTTTCGTTTTCGTTACCTCTACTAATTTGGCTTTGGTAATATCTCGACAATTTTTTGCAATGTCGTTTTTACTTTTAGCTTATCGAGATTATTGGGACGGTAAGAATTTAAGGGCACTGATATTTGCCTGCATAGCACCCATGCTTCATTTTTCTGCTATCATTTGGATACCTGTGTTTTATTTTCTAAAAAAGATAGAGTTTGTAAAGCCTGTATGGACAGTTTCAGCTTTCCTCGTGATTACTGTGTCATCTTCTGTTTTCTTTGATATTCTCGCTTCATCTGCAGAATCAATCACAGTGCTTTTCAACCTTTTTTTCGATTCGGCAGTGTACGATGTATCGACCTTAGATTCGTTACAGTCTGAGACGACGGGCGCTAATCTACGTCAGATGCTCACACTAAGTGTAACACGAGGTATATATATATATAGTTATTACTATTTTCGAAAGCGCGGACTTCTTAGCAATCCAATAATGAACAATATTGCTCTGATAGGTAGCTTGGCAATCATTGTTGATTTGTTGTTGGGTTATAACATGATTTTTTCCCGTTTTGCAACTTATATAAAAATATTCTATAATATAGGTTGGGGCATCTTTGCATATATGGCTTTTGTTCGAGTTAAAGCAGCCAGTACCATATCTAAAATACTCATATTCTTAGCTATGTTTTATATGTTTGGTAGCTTTTTTCTCGGTTTAGGTGTTCGAAAGGCGAAGGTTTCAGATGTAAACCCATTTCTAATTTACGAAATTAAATAAGCATATGTTACTAAGTATTATAATTCCTGTATATAATGTCGAGAAATACATACGTAAGACTTTAGATAGTATCTATAATCAGGCGTTCCCATATGAAGATCTGGAGGTCATTGTAGTTAATGACGGTACCCCTGATCATTCGATGAAAATTGTTGCAGAGTTTGATAAGGCTCGTAGTAATTTTCATGTGATTAACCAGACAAACAAAGGTCTTAGCGGGGCACGTAATACTGGACTTCTAGCTGCTCAGGGTAAGTATATTTGGTTTGTTGATAGTGATGATTGGCTTGAAGATGGGTGTATTGATAAGATTCTTCATCTGTTAAAATCAGCGACAGAGGATGTATTCGTTTTCAGAATTAAAGAATATGATGAGGAAGGAAGAATGATTAGAGAAAGGCGTCATCCTTATCCTGACGGTTATTGTTGTACTGGCAAAGAATGTATGCTTAATGAAAAATTCATAAATACTCCCGTTCAAATATATGTATTTAGACGGAAATTTCTATTGGATAACAAACTTGACTTTGTTGAAGGTCTTATACATGAGGATATGGAGTTCGTTCCTCGGATGATGATTTTTGCGCAGTCTGTTGTATTTCAGCGAATCTTTTCTTATTGCTACCTTAGAAGAGTATCGGGGAATATTACCTCAGACAAAACGTTGAATCCTAAAAGACTTAAGAGTTTACTATATATAGTCGATAGATTTGAACGACTTGCCAAGCATTCCGATGATAAAAAAGCAAGAAGAATCTTTGTAAAGTATCAGGCTGGAATTGTATTAGGTATTTATTATCGTGCCACAGATGATATGATAGAGAATAACGCGGAGGGTATAATGAATCGTGAATATATCACAAGTTGTAAATCAATAGTGATGCATTGTCTTCGATACGAAAGAAATCTTCGTCATATATTGCGAGATTTATTGTTCTTGTTATCAGTAAAGCAGTATCATAGAATCATGGTTCGTAAATTTATGAAATGATAGGTATGAGTAGAATGATGAAATATGCCCTTCTTTTATTTTGCATATCAATATCTTTTATTGCTAGTGCAAAGAAAATAGTACTCCCTCAAAACTTCGAAAACGGGAAAAATGTACTTAGACAGTCTATGCTAACTGTACCTGGTGCAGAATATGTACTATGTTATAAGTACGACTTGTTGGGTGATACAATTACTATGCCTAAGGGGGCTTCTCTTTCATTTAATAGCGATGCTTCAATAAGTAATGGTTTCTTTAAAGGTAACAATTCAAATGTTAAAGCCGATGTTGCCTTTGTTAGATTCTATGGAATTCAATTTAGTGGTGATTGGAATGTGAGACATATTTATAGTACGTGGTTTAATATGAATGAAGATACTGAAGCTAATACAAGCAATTTCCGAAGTATGTGCATGCTTACTGGGGATAATCACAAAGGTACTATCCATATTGCAAGAGGAAATTATACAGTAAAAGCCGATAAAAAGTATCCATCAGTTATGGTACTAAATAGTAACACAGAACTTATACTTGATGGAACTATTATTTTAGAAGGTAACGAACTTGAACGTTACAACATTATTGATATAAATAGTAAACGTAATATTGTAGTGCATGGCTTAGGAATAATAATGGGGGATGTTGCTACCCATATTGGCGATAAAGGGCAATGGGAATGGGTATTTCTGTACAGACTTCTGATAATGTTGACATAACAGATATTAAAATTAAGAATTGTTGGGGCGACTGTATCTATGTGGGCCAATCGATAAGAGAGCGAGGTAACATTTGTCGTAATGTACGCATTCAGAATGTAGTATGTGAATCCGGACGTCGTCAAGGGTTAAGCATAATCGCAGGTAAGGATATCCTTGTGAAAAATTGCGAATTTATCAAAATCGGTTCTATTAAATTCACCGCCCCAGGTGCTGGTATTGATATCGAGCCAAATCACCCTCAAACTATTATGGAGAATATTATAATTGATGGATGTAGCTTTGGAGAGAACATCAAGGGTAAGGATCTTGCCATTATCAATCTTGATAAAACGGCAAGTATTAAAATACGTAACTGTTGTTTTGATCATAAACTAGTTTTTTGGGATAATAGTTACAATATTGAGGTTGAAAATTGCGTCATAAATATTTTGGATATAAATAAGGCGGAAAATATCATCATCAAAAATTCTTCGTTCAAAAAAAACATCTCGCCGAGAGTACGGAAACAAATTAAAGTTTTGAAGAACTGTTCTTTTCCAAAAGAAAAAATACAGTGATAGCACTTCCTGCCGTTGTTATAGTTGGTCTTGGCTTAATTTGGAGTGGAAGAAATGAAATTAAAAGAGCCTCGTAATTAATACGGTTTTCTGTGATATTCCTAAAGATTCTGCATGAGCTGATTTGAGGAAGAACCGAATATGAGACCCTTTGTCCATGTGAATAGGGTAAATATTTATTCGAAAAGCCTTTAAAGTCGACATGTTACAATAATGCAATTGCTAAAATATATGATTAAGAGCTTTTTTATAACTATACTTGTTCGTTTTTATAAGTACTTGATAATCAGTATGTATTGTTTTGAAATAGGGGGACGATATTTACGTAAATAGGCTTAGATCATTGAAAAATATAAAATAACACTAATCCTAAAGTTTTGTGGGTGCCTTTTATACATTCAATGGAGAAAAGTTTATACTCACTTTGGGACGCTTACTTGATTAAGAAATGAAAATATTATATCTTACTTCACCTAACTTTTTTGATTTAGAGATTTCTTACATAAGAGAATTATCCAAGTTGGCTGACGTACGAGTATTGTTGTATGTAGCACCTATGAATCTGAAGTCTTCAGCATTCAGTTTGGATAGTCAACTCAAAAAAGAAGAAATTGTTATAGCTACAGAATATCCTGGCATGGAAAAATACGACGGAATGATAGATCGTAAGCAGTGGTTTATTGTGAATGATTACACCAACTTCTCTTTGCTCTCTTGTTATCGTCTTAATAAGAAAATGATTAGATTCATGAATGCTTATAACCCTGATATTGTGCATTTAGTGGGTACTGGCAAACAAAAAAGTATGCTTGCTGCTATGATGGATGGCAAACGAAAAATGTTACTATCTGTTCATGATGTAATTGAACATAGGAATAACGAATCATTTAAAATACAACTGTTATATAAAGTTCGTAATTTTGTGATAAAGAAGATGCACAATATTTTGCTTTATTCATATATTTCGGATGATATTCTAAAGAAACAATTAAACAATATTCCTCATACTATATATCATTCTACATTGGGGGCATATGATTTCTTAAATTCGTATCCCTTAATAAGTAATCAATATGGTAAATATGTATTATTCTTTGGTCGTATAGACTATTATAAAGGTGTAGATATTTTAGTGGAAAGTTACCTTAAATCAAACTTGCCAAAGCAAGGAATAAGACTTGTGCTGGCAGGAAAAGATAATGTGGGGATCGTGAAGAATATGGATAATGAAAATGTCATAATCCTTAATAGATATATAGAAAATGATGAATTAGCTAATCTTATAAGAAATAGTATGTTTGCTGTTTTACCTTATCGAACTGCAACTCAGAGTGGTGTTACAAAATCTGCTTTTGCATTAGGAAAACCAATGTTGTGTACCGATGCGGGTAATTTACCTATTGAAGTGATAGATGGAAAATATGGAAAGATAGTAAGGGCAGATGATTCTTCTCATTTAACAGCAGGACTTAATTGGATGGTTTCTAATACAGATATATTAGGTGTTTATGCTGAAAATATAAAGACAGATTGGAACGAGAATGGTCAGTATTCATGGAAATGTATAGCTAAAGATATGGTAGCTAATGTATATGAAAAAATTATAGAAAACAACTTATAAGGGGCCAATTAGAGTTTTACAACTTCTATATATGAATTGTGGTGGGCAGAGGGTATACTTATGAATCTTTATTGAAAGATTGATAGAACAAGGTTCCTGTTTGATTTTTTCGTACATTCACAATAAAAAGGTTTATTCGAAGATGAGATTACTATGTTGGGACGCATTTTTAGGGTATAGGTCTTTAAGGGATATACATCCTAAGATTTTGAAAGGAACACATATGATTCACGGAGAGAAAGTTTATCAATAATCCTACCTTGTTTAATGATCTTATAGATTTGCACGAAGTGTGCTACACAATATGTTGAAGTGATAATTGAGGAGATTAAAAATAATTAAATCATATAACAATATTTTATGCACCATTTGTGGAGGTGTTCGGACTTAGCAGGATTTTTTTATACAAAGAAAAATAGGAGGCATCAAATAGCTACATATGAAGATACTACAATTTGAAAATCGGCTTCAGCGAGGAGGAGGAGCTGAAAAATTTCTATTAGATTTAATTATTGCTGAGCATCAAAATAATGAGGTGGAAGTTTCATTATTAAATCTTGTGGCTCCTTCAACTGATGAGTTTAGTAATCATATTAAGAGCGTAGGCATTAAAGTAGATAAATTATCTACTTCTCTCTATTCGCCACTTAATTTTATAAAACTTTGGAAATATATAAGGGATAACGATTTTGACATTGTACATGTACACCTATTCCCTTCTCTTTATTTTGCTGTGGCTTGTAAATTCTGTCAAAAGAAAAAGCCGGTATTAGTATACACAGAACATAGCACTAATAATCGTCGTAGAGGCAAGAAAATTTTCCAGATTTTTGATAGATTCTTTTATAAAAGCTACGATTGCATTTTCGCTATCTCTGAAAAAGTAAAAGAGTCCCTTGAAAACCATGTTATAGGATTACCAATTACTGTGATTAATAATGGAATAGATATTTCTGCAATTAAACAGACACCTTCGGTCAATATTCGAGAAGAATTAGGATTATCTGATAGTACAGTTCTTTTAACTATGGTCTCACGTTTTGCATGGATGAAGGATTATAAGACAGTATTTCAGAGTATGAAAAATCTGCCAGATAATATACATTTTTTATGTGTAGGTGATGGTGAGGGACTTGAGGAACATCGACGGATTGTTGGTAATGAGGGTTTAAATAATAGAATTCATTTTTTAGGTTTGAGATCTGATGTGATTGGGGTAATGAAAGCCTCTGATATTATTATTCTTTCATCAAAATATGAAGGATTTAGTATCAGTATGCTCGAAGCAATGGCATGTGGAAAACCCTTTGTTGCAAGTGATGTTCCAGGTTTAAATGATAATGCCGCAGGAGTAGCTGACTTTTTTGAGTATCAGAATGCAGATTTACTCGCTTCGGTAGTAAAATCTCTCATTAGTGATAGAACACACTATGATAATGTTGCTCAACGATGCTATCAGTTTGCAGAGAGATATGACATCAATTATATAGCACAGAAATATATTGACGAGTATAAGAAACTAAGAAAATAATATATTAATATGACTTACAAAGAGTTACAATTTCCTGCGAGAAGTCTATTTCTTGTAACAGGAGGTGCCGGGTTTATTGGATCAAATTTGTGTGAGGCCATTCTTAATCTTGGTTATAAGGTACGCTGTTTAGACGATTTGAGCACCGGAAAGCAAGAGAATGTGGATTTGTTTCTAAATAATCCTAATTATGAATTTATTAAGGGAGATATCAAAGATTTTGACACCTGCATGAGAGCGTGTGCGGGTGTAGACTATGTACTTAATCAGGCGGCATGGGGAAGTGTGCCTCGTTCTATAGAAATGCCTTTATTCTATAGCTTGAACAATATTCAAGGTACATTGAACATGTTGGAGGCAGCTCGCCAAAATGGAGTGAAGAAATTTGTGTATGCATCAAGTTCATCAGTTTATGGTGACGAGGCTAATTTGCCTAAAAAAGAAGGCGTGGAAGGCAACCTTCTTTCTCCGTATGCATTGACAAAACGCTGTGATGAAGAGTGGGCAAAACAGTATACACGACATTATGGACTTGATACTTATGGTATGCGCTATTTCAATGTATTTGGCCGCAGACAAGATCCTCATGGTGCCTATGCCGCAGTACTACCTAAGTTTATCAAGCAGTTACTGAACGATGAACAGCCCACTATTAATGGTGACGGAAAACAGAGTCGTGACTTTACTTACATTGAAAATGTGATTGAAGCAAACTTAAAAGCATGTATGGCCTCACATGAAGTAGCAGGACAAGCTTTCAATATTGCATATGGCGGTCGAGAATATCTCATTGATATTTATTACACATTAACAAAAGCTTTAGGAAAGAATATAGATCCTAATTTCGGTCCTGATCGTAAAGGTGATATCAAGCACTCTAATGCCGATATTAGTAAGGCTAAGGAAATGCTTGGCTATGATCCTCAATATGATTTTACAAAAGGTTTAAATGAGGCAATTGCCTGGTATAGAGAGAATTTGTAAACACTTTTTGTATAATTAATCTCATAAATATATTATGGAAAAGAAAATTAAAATAGCCGTTATTGGTCTTGGCTATGTAGGGTTGCCACTTGCACGTCTTTTTTCTACAAAGTATAAAACAATTGGTTTTGATATGAATCAGCATCGTGTTGATGCCCTTATGGATGGTCACGATGCGACTCTTGAGGTCAGTGATGAACTTCTTCAAGATGCAATCAATAATCATGGATTTGTGTGTACGGCAGATATTGAGCAAATTAGAGATTGTAATTTTTATGTAGTTGCCGTACCGACTCCAGTAGACGAGAATAACAATCCTGATTTAACCCCGCTTTACGGGGCAAGTACTACAATTGGTAAAGTAATCAGCAAGGGCGACATTGTTGTTTATGAATCAACAGTATATCCAGGTGTTACAGAAGATGAGTGTCTTCCGGTTGTAGAAAAAGTATCTGGTCTGAAATTCAATGAGGATTTCTTTGCAGGCTATTCACCAGAACGTATAAACCCAGGTGATAAACTTCACACAGTAGAGAAAATAAAGAAGGTGACTTCAGGTTCTACTCCTGAAATAGGTAAGGTTGTAAACGATGTTTATGCATCGGTAATCACCGCAGGAACTCATCTTGCACCAACGATTAAGGTAGCGGAAGCTGCTAAAGTAATTGAAAACTCCCAGCGTGATATTAACATTGCTTTTGTAAATGAGTTGGCTAAGATTTTCAATTTGATGGGTATCGATACTCAGGCAGTTTTGGAGGCAGCAGGTACAAAATGGAATTTCCTTCCATTCCGCCCCGGTTTGGTAGGTGGTCACTGCATTGGTGTAGACCCTTACTATTTGGCTCAATGTGCTCAGCGTCATGGATACAATCCTGAAATTATCCTAGCTGGTCGTCGTATGAATGACGGTATGGGGGAGTATGTAGCTAACCAAGTGATTAAATTAATGCTGAAAAAGGGGATTCAAGTACTGGGTTCAAGTATCTTGATTCTTGGTTTCACTTTTAAAGAAAATTGTCCAGATTGTAGAAATACGAAGATTGTAGATATCGTTAAATCACTCAAGGAGTATAACTTGAATTTAACTATTTACGATCCATGGGCTAATCCTGCAGTGGCAATGCATGAATATGGTATTGAAATCACAAATAAACTGCCTGCTGACAAATTTGATGCTGTAGTACTGGGTGTTGCTCACAATGAGTTCACAGGAATGGATGTAAAATTATTCGGCAAAGAAAAGTCAATCGTTTACGACGTGAAATGGGTATTACCTAATACAGAAGCTAACGGAAGATTGTAATTAAATCAAAAACAATTCCTACCTATGTATAGCATAGATTTGGAACTGTCTCATACTATTTTAAATATATTATGCAGATTTTACTGTTAGCAAATAATGTTTCAGGACTCCTTTCGTTTCGAAAAGAAGTAGTAGAAGCTATCATAAAGGCAGGCCATAAAGTGACTATTTCAGTTCCGTATGATCAAAGAATGGACGAATTAAAGTCACTTGGGGCAGATTGTATAGCAACAGAAATCGATCGCAGAAGTACGAATCCAATTAAAGACATAAGTTTGTTATTTACCTATAGAACTTTAATTAAAATTATTAAGCCACAGGTAGTGCTGACTTACACCATCAAACCTAATGTCTATGGAGGTATGGCTTGTCGTCTAAGTGGTGTTCCGCAAATAGCCAATATTACGGGGCTTGGTACTGCTGTAGTAAATCAAGGACTTTTGCAGAAGATAATTATCTTGTTGTATAAATTAGGATTAAAAAAAGCACATAAAGTTTTCTTCCAAAATAGTGATAATAAAGCTTTTTGTTTGGCAAAAGGAATGGTGTCCAATCGTATTGAAGTTATTCCAGGTTCGGGAGTCAATTTAAGCCGTTTCCAAGCGATGGATTATCCACAAGATGATGTGGTGAAGTTCCTCTATATCGGACGTTTGATGAATGACAAAGGTACCAAAGAACTTTTTAATGTAGCACGTACCATTCGACAAGAAAGAAAAGATGTGGAGTTTCATATCGTAGGCGCTTTTGAAGAAAATTTTGAAGAAGAACTCAATGAACTGGTTTCGCAAAATATAGTGATTTTTCATGGAAAACAATTGGATGTCCGTCCCTATATTGCACAAAGCCACTGTTTAATTCATCCTTCTTATCATGAAGGTATGTCGAATGTTATTTTAGAGAGTTGTGCATCTGCTCGTCCTATTATTACCACGTATGCAAATGGCTGTAAGGATGCAGTAGACGATGGAGTGAATGGCTTGTTGGCAAAAATTAAAGATACCGATGATTTATTGTTGAAAGTCCGGCAATTTCTATCCTTATCATGGGAAGATAAGAAAAATATGGGGCTTGCTTCTCGAAAAAAAGTAGAGAAGGAATTTGATCGAAATATTGTAATAAAGGTCTATTTGGACGCTATTGATACAGTGCAATATGTAAGTAGAAGTGAACGATAGCAGAAAGTGGGCTATTTTTCATTTGCTATCTTTAGTTCGATATCAATATCTCATTATTCTTCTTATGGCTTTTTATAGAATACGGATAGGAAAAGGTTGGTTAGAAAAATCTTCTTCAACTTTATAAATAAATACAATAATGTATAAAAACTATTTTAAAAGAATTGTTGATTTCATAATCGTATTTACTACATTATCAATAATCTGGCCAATTTTATTGTTTATCACCATTTGGCTTCATTTTGCCAACAAGGGTGCAGGTGCTTTCTTTACGCAAGAGCGTCCAGGTAAAAACGGTAAGATTTTTAAGGTAATAAAGTTTAAGACTATGACTGACGAGCGTGATGCCGAGGGCAATCTTCTTCCCGATGCCGACCGCCTGACCCCAGTAGGTAAGTTTGTGCGCTCAACATCAATTGATGAGTTGCCACAGTTGATAAATGTACTAAAGGGTGACATGGCGTTGATAGGACCACGTCCGTTGTTAGTGAAGTATTTACCTCTCTATAGTAAAGAACAGGCTCGCAGACATGAAGTAAGACCAGGTATAACTGGTTGGGCTCAGGTGAACGGTCGCAATAATATATCGTGGGCAAAGAAATTTGAGTTGGACGTGTGGTATGTAGACCACTGTTCACTAATGACTGATATCAAGGTTATTTTATTATCAATAAAGAAAGTTTTGTTTAGAGAAGATATCTCAAAGGAGGGGCAAGCGACTACGATTCCTTTTAACGGTAAAAACTAAAAGAAATAAAGATGAAAGATATTGCTATATATTGTGCTGGTGGGTTTGGTAAAGAGGTATACTGTACCATGAGACGAATAAATAATCCAGAATGGAATTTTATAGGATTCTTTGATGATGGTGTGGAAAAGGGTAAACAGATGCAATATGGCGTGTGCTTAGGAGGAATCAATGAACTGAATGCATGGGCTACTTCTATTGATGTATGTATTGCTAATGGAAATCCTAGAATGTTGAGACGTATCAGCGAGAATATTATTAATCCAAAGGTGGATTTTCCCAATATAATTGACCCGAGTTGTTTCTTTGCTGATAGGAAAACTAATGTTATAGGCAAGGGAAATATCTTGTGTAGAGGGGTTGGTATAAGTGTAAATGTGTCGTTGGGCAAATTTAATGTGGTGAATGCTGATGGTAATTTTGGTCATGATACAACTGTAGGTGATTTCAATGCATTTATGCCAGGTGTAAGAATTTCTGGTGAAGTGAAAATAGGGAATGAAAACTTCTGGGGATTTAACAGCGGAATTATTCAACAGAAAACTGTGGGTAACAATGTTACAGTGGGAGCCGGTGCGGTTCTTTTAAGAAAACCCAAAGATGGATGTACATATGTGGGTGTGCCTGCTAGTATGGTAAAGTATTAATGTAAATAATTAAATTAATAAAATTATGGAATTCAAAGATTTTATTGAGAGGTTGGCAGAGGCCGTTGAAATTGAGAGTGTTGAGAATTTGATGCCTGAGACAGAATTTCGTGAATTGGACGATTGGAGTTCTTTGTCTGTTATGTTACTTATTGCGTTTTTCGACGAAGAGTTTGAAAAAGAAATATCTTCGAGTGCTATTAAGGAGTGTATAACAATTCAAGATCTTTATAATTTAGCAATTGCATAGAAATATGGCATTTTTAACTTTCCAACACGTTGGGGTAACAGCTATGGCGGCAGCTGTTCCTCAATGTGTTATTAACAATTACGAATATACTGAATATTTCCCTGCTGATCAGGTCAAGGAAGTAGTTGATAAGGTTGGGGTTTTTGAACGACGTTTTGCGGACGAAAACACATGTTCTTCTGACTTATGCTATGCTGCTGTTGAAAAAATGATAGAAGACAATAATATTAATCGTGAAGAGATAGATTTACTGATATTTATATCTCAAACTCCTGATTATAGGATGCCTGCAACTTCTGTTATATTGCAAGATAGACTGAAATTATCAAACTCATGTATCGCTTTTGATATAACTTTGGGCTGTTCTGGCTTTTGTTATGGTTTATCTGTAGCATATAGTATGATCCAGAATTCAGGTATTCGTAAAGCGTTGGTTTTGGATGGTGAAACTCGTTCAAAAGTTTATTCTCCAAAAGATAGGCGTAGCGCATTTATTTTTGGTGATGGCGGTGTGGCTGCTTTAGTAGAGCGCGATGAAAAGTTTGGCAAAAGTACCTTTTCTCTAAATTCAGATGGTTCAAGATTTGACCTTATCATGATCAAAGGAGGAGGATATAGAAATCCAAGTTCTGTAGAAACTTTAACAGAAAAGGTTGTAGATGAATATGGCAACATACGTAGTGACGAACAAGGATATATGAATGGTGGTGATGTTTTTAATTTTGTCATTCGTGAAATACCTCGAGATGTTAAGAATACGTTGAAATATGCAGAAATTGAAACAAGTCAGTTGGATTATATAATATTCCATCAAGCAAATAACTTCATTAATTCCTACATTGCAAAGAAAATGAAGTTAGATGCGGATAAAATTCCTGCTACTATACATAAATATGGTAATACATCTTCTGTATCTGTACCACTAACAATTGTAAGTGAGTTGAAAGATAAATTAAATGGAGAAAACACCTTACTACTTAGTGCCTTTGGAGTAGGTATGACTTGGGCAACTGCAATAGTTCCATTTGTAGATTGCAAGATAAGTGATATCGTTGAAGTGAAAGATGGTAAAACAATAAAATAAGGAGAAGAATGAATCCGTTTTCATTATTAGGAAAGACCATTCTCGTTACTGGAGCATCGAGTGGAATTGGAGCACAATGTGCTATTGATTGCAGTAAGATGGGAGCAAGAGTAATTTTGCTTGCTCGTAATAAAGAACGTTTGCAACAAACACTTTCATTATGTGAGGGTGACGGGCATAAGTATTATTGTGTTGATTTGACGGATTTTAAAACTTTGCCTGAAAAAGTTCAAAACGTGATAACTGAATGTGGTCCGTTGTCAGGTATTTTACACTGTGCAGGAATCTCTAATACAATGCCTCTTAAAATAGCTACAGCCGAGCTTATGGATACTTTTTTTAAAGCGAATGTTATTGGAGCTATGATGCTGACTAAAGAGTGTTGCAAGGTAAAACGTTTTGTTAAAGAAGGTGGAAGTATTGTTTTCTTTTCTTCTGTCATGGGGTGTGTTGGTGAAAGTGCTAAATCCCTATATTCTATGACTAAAGGTGCTCTTATTGCTGCTTCACGCTCTCTTGCGTGCGAATTTGCGGCTAAGAAAATACGTGTAAATTGTGTCTCACCTGGGGTTGTGCAAACACCTATAAATATGAATCAACCATATATGCAAGATCCTGAATTGCGAACACTGTTTGAGGCCAAACATTTATTAGGATTTGGCGAGACGACAGATATTTCCAATGCTTGTATTTATCTGTTAAGTGATGCTTCACGCTGGGTAACAGGCCAAAATCTTATAATAGATGGAGGCTTTACGGTGCGATAAATGAAAGTTGTAACAATCAGAAATTCGGTATTACAGTCTTGTTCCTTTCTTTTTTATAAAGAAGAGGAACAAGACGCTATATTAATTGATTGTGGTGATGTACAACCTATTTTGAATGAATTAAATAATAGAGGTCTAAGACTTGTTGGAATCTTTATTACCCATTGCCATTATGATCATGTTTATGGATTAAATAATCTTTTACGTAGCATTAATTTTCAATGTAAAGTTTATGTGACAGAGATTTGTATGATAGGTCTAAAGGATATTCGAGTTAATCTCTCAAAATATCATAAAGATCCATTCGTGTTAGATGAAGATGTTCAAACAATACTAATTGCATCTAATTGTTTGCAAAGAATTGCAGGTATAGAAATAAATTGTATACCAACACCTGGACATGATTCTAGTTGTATCTGTTATTTGATTGAGAAATGTTTATTTACTGGCGATTCTTATATTCCTCATTTGCCGGTCTTCACTAAATGGAAAAGAAGTAATAAAGATCAAGCTTTGAAAAATGAAGAAAAGTTGAGAATAATGAGTCAACAGAATGGCTATAGAGTATACTCTGGACATTGGGCTAAAGTAAGGTAAAAGTAAGCAAATCCTTTTTTTAATCTGCTAATTATTACCTCAATTTGCATATCATTTTTCAGTTTATGGCACAGGACTTCAATATGCTTTCTTTAGACGGAAATCGTTTGTACGTACTACATTGTGTGTGTTTGTCAATCAAAATTGGTATTGAGTAAAGCATATCTCTAATAATTGGATTGAAAGACAGTATATTCAATAAAGTATTATTGTATCATTTTTTATATGTCTGATTCGTAACTCATACGGGTCGGTTTCTTTTTATGCCTATACTTAAAAGTGTATAGGTGAATTTCTAATTCTAGTAAACTAAATTGTGGTTTTATGTCAAACAGGATTTATTTATGTCTTGCCCACATGTCGGGCAACGAACAAAGCTTCATTAAAGAGGCGTTCGATACCAATTGGGTAGTGCCCTTAGGACCTAATGTGAATGGATTTGAGGCGGACCTGAAAGAGTTTGTGACAGCGAGTATTGACGAACTTGAAACTAAGGAGATCGTTGCTTTGTCAGCAGGTACAGCTGCCGTACATTTGGCCTTGATAGCTTGCGGTGTGAATCCCGGAGATGAAGTGATTGTGCAGTCGTTTACTTTTTGTGCTTCCTCGCACCCGATAACTTATCTTGGTGCTAAGCCTGTGTTCGTGGATTCGGAAATGGATACCTGGAACATGGATCCTGACCTATTAGAAGTAGCTATCAAAGACCGTATTGAGAAAACCGGAAAGAAACCGAAAGCGATTGTGCCAGTGTATCTGTATGGTATGCCTGCCAAGATCAATGAAATCATAGCAATTGCAGAGAAGTATGACATCCCTGTGATCGAGGATGCTGCCGAAGGTTTTGGCTCGAAGTATAATGGGCAGATGTGTGGTACATTCGGGAAATACGGTGTGTTGAGTTTTAACGGCAATAAGATGATTACCACTTCAGGTGGTGGGGCTCTAATAACTTCTTCTGCGGAAGATAAGAAAGAAATAATGTTCTATGCTACCCAGGCCCGCGAGTCATATCCATATTACCAACACGAGAAGATCGGTTATAACTATCGTATGTCAAATATCTGCGCTGGTATCGGTCGAGGTCAGATGACTGTGGTTAACGATCATATTTCTCACCATAAGCACATTCAAAAGATGTATGAGGAATTACTTGCAGATATTAAAGGTGTGACAATTCATAGTCAGCCTTCCACAGGAGAATATGATAGCAATTATTGGCTCTGTACCATAACTCTTGACCCTGCATTGAGGGTGAACGGACAGGAGAACGCTTATAAGTCAGCTGTTCAGGGTGCAGTGGGAGGTGCTGCCGGTGTAACTCACGAGGCAAAAGAATTGCATACCGATTGCGAACCTAATGCTAATGTTGAAGCTATGCGTATTTTCCTTGATACGAAAGGCATTGAGAGTCGCCCTCTTTGGAAACCTATGCATAAACAACCAGTATATGCCGATGCTGATGCTTATGTGAACGGGGTTTCAGAAAGTCTCTTTAAAGTTGGCATGTGTCTGCCTAGTGGCCCATGCGTTACTGATGATGATGTATGTTACATTGTTGAGTGTATTAAAGAAGCAATTCTTGCCGGTTAATACTTCATATCCAATTTTAGTTTGTAATTAGTAATAAGAACTTTTTTTCACTGAGACGAAATATCAATGTGTTTGTACGATGGATGGTGGTTAATGAAATTGAAAGGGACCTATAAGGCCCTACCTTATAAATCCCTTTATCAATCCTATCTTACAACCCCTCAAATTCCTTTACACAATTAAAGCATGGACACTCCTTCATCGGATTCAGATCATGATGTCCTACTATCAACGCCTTCGGAAATCTTCTCCGTAACTCCCGTAGTAAAGCCAGTAAAGAACCTCGTTGCTCCAGCGTGCGTGTATCTTTAGGTACTCCGTTCATATCTAATCCCCCTTCATAGCAAATTCCGATAGAGTGCGCGTTGTGATTCATACAATGCGCTCCGACTTTTTCCAAAGGACGTCCCCGGTGGATCTCCCCATCGCGTGTGATGTAAAAATGATAGCCGATGTCACGAAAGCCCCGATGACGGATGTGATCTTGTCGGCAAGCCTCCACCGGGAGGGATTTTCCCTCCGGTGTGGCACTGCAATGAATGATAAACAGTGTGATGGTCCGCATAAACCTACATACAACTCTGTACGCCTATCAATCCCCCGATAGCGGTGGCGATAGTGATGATAACTTTAACAATAAAACTCCATTTGGAGCGAGGTGACGATGAACTACTCATATACTTTGATTTTTAAGTTGATAAAAATTTGATTAGAAGAATTAGAGAGTTGGATCAGGAGATTCACCCTCATCCGGCTTAGGATTCGGAGTATTACCAGAGCCTTCTCCTCCGGCAGTAGTCGGTTTCTGATACTCAGCTTGCTGTCTCAACTGGCTGTCAAGTTTCAAATTGGTAGTTGATAGATTGCCGGTAGCTCTGGCTTTGAGTCGCATACCCGTAATGTTTTTCTCCAGTGAAAAATCATCCAGCGTTTCGGCCGCTTTACTGCGGATCCCTACACCGAAAATAGCCAGATCGTCAATTTTCACATTCTTACCATCGAGCAACAATTCCTTGATACAGCCTACCATATCTGTGAGCACCCCTTTGATAACACCACCGGAATACGGAGTGTTGTGTTTAGACATGTGTTCGGCTAGCTTCGCTAAGTCAAACGTTTCGTCGGCAACCGAACGGGCGAACCACTTACCTGCGTTCACTCCTTTCTTTTGTTGGTTTTGATAAATCTTGTAACGAATCATAAAACAATAAAATTTAATGGTTAAACATCGTGTCGCGGAGATTTCTCCCTTTTGACGATACAAAGATAACTCACTGAAATTCGCGAATGTCGGTTATGCTCAGTTGTGTGCAGTTAGAGTCACTTATAGTCGATTATTGTCCCTTATTCCCGGTGAATAATGTTGTAAATGTGGATATATTTTGCTATTTTTGTGACTATAAATCAGAAATTTATAAGCCATGATAGAATTCAAAATACGTGCTTATGGCCGCATGGAACTCGCTCAACTCTATTCTCCCGAACTGACTAGTATTGCCGCTTACCGGAAAATGAATAAATGGATTACCCGATGTCCCGGGCTTCAACAACGGCTGTATGACTTGGGCTATCAGCCACAACGCCGATCTTATACACCATTGGAAGTAAGGGTAATTGTAGATGCATTGGGTGAACCATAAAACCACTGCTTTGCGTAGGCTAAAGCATAGCTATAGATGCCGTAAAGCTATGCTTTAACTCCTACAAAGCAGTGGGTCACTTTATGGGTAAATGGGTACAGTAGGTACACTTTTACCGGCCCATTCTCACGCACACACACATACGCGCGCGTAAGTTCCGTTACCGTCCACATTGGTAATTGCCTTGCGCTTAACCAAACGTTTTAGCCAGGTGAGAGCAGTATTAGGTTTAATTTCCATTTCTTCAGCCTGTTTCAATATCTGTGCGCGGGTAAATTCGTTGCCCAGAGATTCGAAAAAGGCGTCGCGGTCGGCATTTGCTCGATGGCTGACTTCCGTGGAAGGCAGAAAGGATAATATATGCGTGGCATGGCGGTAAAGAGGTGTCACAAGCCCCATTACGGCTTTAAAATCTTCGGGAGTGATCGTAATATCCCAACGAGGAATAATGTTATCTTGGATATTGTCGTCAGGGATTTCTATGTCCGGAGTAAAAGATGGCTCATTGACGTTCTGCCACTGATAGGGTTGAGAAGATTCGAGGGTACGCAGTGTGGCTACTTCTGCCATGATGCGGCATATATTGACCGCCAGTCGTGCTACGGAACTACTCATTTCACTACCGTTGGCAATGTCTGAACGATTGAATAAGTTAGAAAAATGTTGATTGAATTCTTGTTTCTGCTCATCGGTGAGCCGAAGTGTATGAATGCCATGTTCTTTTAGAAACTCTAGATTCTTTTGCCATTCAAGACCAATGTCTGTAAAAATGGCTTCCAGATCTCTTTCATCTTGGTCAAATTGATTGATCCATGTTCGTATGCCATACATGTAGTAGAATAGCTGGCGTGAGAAAAGGCCGTTTTCTGATGAAGGAATGAGTGGTTTTACTTGTGCAGGCGTTCCGGAGAGCAAGACGGAAAGGAAACTTTTCTTTACTTCCCGGTATTCTTGGTTGGTACGGCGGTTGTATGCTAACCGGTCATGGTCGAATGCTTGGCGGAGTGTGTGACTCCAATTACCATAATCTGAACCTATGGCGGTGGAAATGGTATCTGCTTCAGTCTCACAGATAAACCCTGTTCCATCGGCATCCATGATGTTCTGTAGGATTCCTGTACCGGTATTGTTACCTGAGATAAGAAACATTTTGTTTAGAGGCTTTTGAGGAGGATCTACTTTGGCCCGCTCCTTTCCCATCATCTCGTAGGTTACCTTTTCTCTTAGGTAGGCTTTCATTTGTTCCTCCGTTTGTTGGCGGATTTGGTCATGGATAGGTTCTATGAGTAGACGGATGTGTGAAAGTATTCCCTTTCCTGAGGCTGGGGGAGCAATAATAAAGGTTTGCAGACAAGGTGATTGGAATTTTCCGGCATAAGGACATCGTACATACCGTTCCATGCTGGCTCCCAAGGCAGTTAATGATCCGAGTAGGAGGACGTCATATTGTGCATCAGTGCTTCCGTAACTCATGATACGCTGTAAAAGTAGTGGCCAGTCTGCCATGGGAAATGTAGGTAATGGCTGGCGGGGTTCACTGCCCTTCAGAAGTTCTTCCGGTTCACATGCATCCTCTGTCTCCTCTTCATTCGCCTTATTAGGATACGTGTGCGCGTGTGTGTGCGATGGAAGGGCTGAATTTACTGTACCTACTGTACCCATATGGTTATTTATCTGTTTTTCCTTGGGGAATTCTATTCCTGCCATTTCGGACAGATGAAATACTGTGCCTAAGTGGATGTCTCCATGCTGCTTGATGAGTGCGTTGGAGAATATCCGTTCGGCGTGTTCATGTTGATACTTGGCTGACAATCTACATAGGCGATGAAAAAACTCACGTCCAGCTTCGCCACAATCTGTTGCGATGGCAAATGCCAATTGTACATACTCGGCATAAGTGGGAGCTATATCAGTTCCCGCCGTTTCTACCACCTCGGTGAGGCGGCATAAAGATTCAATATTGTTCATTTTTTCAGATGATAAATAATAATTCAAAATTTGTAATTCCATATTGATAAAACTTATAATTTTCGAAATAGCGCTTCCGGATCATGACTAAGGAAACAGGCTCTCACTATGTCTTTACCTGAAATGTCTACCCCCTTAGTGGGTGTGTTGGCAAGAATCTCAGCTTTCGATCCGTAGGTTAGCTCGACATATTGCATCGCCCAAATCATGTTTTCTGTAACACATTTCACTTTGTCATCCTGACTTGTCGCGCAGTAGGGTACAAATGCTTTCACACCCCGACCGCTGGGGCTGATAAATGTGAGAACCGGACGGAGGAACGGATCGTTGAACAATGCATAGCGCAATTCTACTGCTTCCTGATAAGAATCCATGTGATCTATATCTACTATCGCTAAGCCGGAAGGTAATACAAAACATTTGCTGTTGCGACGGGTGAATATACCGCAAGGTGTTACATAGGGTAGTCGTGAAGCTTTGGCTGTCCTTATATCTGCCGCACCACGTACTTGCTCGGTCAGTATTTTGAGTTTTTCGCTACATGTAATCATCTGGTATATTTGGTTTGCTGAAACATCGCAAAAGGGGATGAGAGTGGCAGGTGTGATAGTCTGTCCGTGTTCATTTTTTATGGGAGCAATAGGGGGCATGAAATAAGACATCTTATATTCACTTGTTAAAACATTTTTCATGATATTTTTTTTATGTTGATTGAATTAAATATTGTTTTGTTTTTTAGAACACATTGCAAAATTATGATAAATAAAATAGGTGCGGTTCAGATATGTATGAACCATTGTGAAAATATTTAGTGTATAATAACTTTGTTTTAATAATTAAATGAAAAGAAAAAATGAAAAAAGAATTTCACCATTATGCCTTTGGGCTTTTTATTGAAGAATTACTTAAGTTTGAACACGTGAAAATCACAGAAATGTGTCACGAAATAAAAATGAGCAAGGAAACTTACGAGCAATTAAAAAAAGGGATGACAAAAAATTGAGTTTTTACGAACGCATTCTGAATTATTACTACGAACAGCTTACTGAAGAAGAATTTATGGAAAAAACACGTGAATGGACATTACGCTATATCCGGTATAAAAAGAAGTGTGAACGTTTGCATAAGGAGGAATTAAATTTAAAAAAATGAATGAATAAGAAAGTTATCAATGCCGTTATTTAAAAACATTCTAAATAATTTGCGTGCAAGAAAGTTATGAATTATCTTTGCCGAAAATTTAGAGAGTTATGCGTTTATCTGAGTTAAAAACAGGTGAGAAGGGGGTTATTGTTAAGGTGTTAGGACACGGCGGTTTCCGTAAACGTATAGTGGAAATGGGTTTTATAAAAGGTAAAACCGTTGAAGTATTGCTGAATGCTCCACTAAGGGACCCTATTAAATATAAAATACTGGGATACGAGATTTCTCTTCGCCGGCAGGAGGCTGAGATGATAGAGGTAGTAAGCGAAGAGGAGACTAAGAAAACAGCTATCGAGTCCGCTTATCATGAAGGATTGGCTGAAGATGTTTCGGTGAGAGAGGAAGACCTGAAACGGGCTGCTTTGGGAAAACGCCGTACCATTAATGTTGCATTAGTGGGAAATCCGAACTGTGGCAAGACTTCTCTTTTTAACCTGGCTTCCGGCGCGCATGAGCATGTGGGGAATTATAGCGGTGTGACTGTGGATGCCAAAGAAGGTTATTTCGATTTTGAAGGTTATCATTTCCGGATTGTCGATCTCCCCGGAACGTATTCTCTTTCTGCATATACTCCTGAAGAAATTTATGTACGCCGGCATATTATTGATGAAACTCCGGATGTGATCATCAATGTGGTCGATTCTTCTAACCTGGAACGGAATCTTTATCTTACTACGCAGCTCATTGATATGAATGTTCGTATGGTAGTGGCTCTCAATATCTATGACGAACTGGAAGCCAGTGGAAATAATTTGGATTATCATCTGCTGAGTAAACTATTCGGAGTGCCTATGGTTCCTACAGTCTGTAAGAGAAATAGGGGAGTGGAAACATTGTTTCATGTAGTTATCAATCTTTACGAAGGGATTGATTTCTTTGATAAGCGTGGAAAGATGAATCCGGAAGTGCTGAAGGACCTCACAGAGTGGCATGATTCTTTGGAAGACCGGAAGGAGCATGAAGAAGATCATATGGAGGATTATGTTCATAAACATCCTTCTTCCGGACGTGTATTCCGGCATATTCACATCAATCATGGTCCCGATCTGGAGAAAGCGATTGAGGCTGTCAAAGAGGAAGTGTCTGAAAATGAATTTATCCGTCACAAATATTCAACTCGTTTTCTTTCTATAAAATTATTGGAGAATGATCCGGATATCGAACGGTTTATTCATACATTGCCTAATGGAGAAGAAATAATTCGCGTCCGGGATAAAATGGCAAAACGCATTCAGGAGACTATGAATGAAGATTGTGAATCGGCCATTACGGATGCTAAATATGGTTTTATCAGTGGAGCGTTGAAAGAAACCTTTACTGATAATCATTTGGAACAGGAGCAGACGACTAAAGTACTGGACTCGATTGTTACTCACCGTATCTGGGGGTACCCTATCTTTTTCCTCTTTATGTATCTGATGTTCGAAGGAACGTTTGTGTTGGGGGAATATCCGATGATGGGCATTGAATGGCTGGTAGAGCAGTTTGGAAATCTGATTCGTAACAATATGGCTGAAGGTCCTTTGAAGGATATGCTGATTGATGGAATCGTAGGTGGAGTAGGAGGAGTAATTGTCTTTCTGCCGAATATCCTGATTCTTTATTTCTGTATATCTTTGATGGAAGATTCCGGTTATATGGCTCGTGCTGCTTTTATTATGGATAAGATTATGCACAAGATGGGATTGCATGGAAAGTCGTTTATTCCTTTGATTATGGGATTTGGCTGTAATGTTCCCGCTATTATGGCTTCCCGTACCATTGAGAATCGAAAGAGTCGTCTTATCACGATGCTGATTAATCCTTTGATGTCTTGTAGTGCCAGACTGCCTATCTATTTGTTGTTGGTAGGTGCATTTTTCCCTCATTCTGCTAGTTTGGTATTGCTGAGTATTTATGTGACGGGTATTTTATTGGCCGTTTTATTGGCACGAATATTCAGTAAGTTCCTGGTGAAAGGAGATGACACTCCGTTTGTAATGGAACTTCCTCCTTATCGTATGCCGACGGCGAAATCTATTATTCGTCATACTTGGGAAAAGGGTGAACAATATCTGAAAAAAATGGGAGGTATTATTATGATTGCTTCTATCATAATCTGGTTCCTTGGGTATTATCCGAATCACGATAGGTATGAAACTGTGGCAGAACAACAGGAGAATTCTTATATCGGGCGGATTGGACAGGCGGTAGAACCTATTATAAAGCCTTTGGGATTTGATTGGAAGTTGGGTATCGGATTGATATCAGGTGTGGGAGCCAAGGAATTGGTTGTAAGTACATTGGGTGTTTTGTATGCTGATGATGCGGATGCGGATGCAGTCAGTCTGGCGGATCGTATACCGATAACGCCGTTGATTGCATACTGTTATATGCTGTTTGTTCTGATTTATTTCCCTTGTATTGCGACTTTTGCGGCTATTAAGCAGGAATCCGGTAGTTGGAAATGGGCATTCTTTGCTGCGGGTTACACTACCATATTGGCTTGGGTTGTTTCATTTGCTGTATATCAGATTGGAGGATTGTTGGTATGAGTAATTGGCAAGAATGGATAGTCGGGGTATTAATTATATTTTGTATTATCCGCGTGTTATATGGAATTTTTCTTTTTTTTCGGCGGACCAAAGAAAAAGCTAATCCTTGTTCTACTTGTGTAACTGGTTGTGAATTAAAGGATATGATGGAGAAGAAGCAAAAGGAGTGCGGGAATAAGAAAAAAAGTACAAAGAAAAATTGTTGCGGATAGTTGGTAGTTTCAAAATTTGTACTACCTTTGCAACCGCAAACAGGAAAAATGGTTCCTTGGATGAGTGGCTTAGTCAGCGGTCTGCAAAACCGTGTACGGCGGTTCGAATCCGCCAGGAACCTCTTAAAAAACCTTGTAACTAGCTGATTATCAGTGTGTAGTTGCAAGGTTTTTTGCTTTTAAGATTAAAATCCATGATTCTCTAATGATTTATTGAGTTTTCGAGAAGTACATAGTAAAAATGATTTTTATAATTACTTTTGTACTGATATATAAGTAACACCTAAGTAAGCCAAGATATGAAACCGATATTCAACGAAGAGCAACAAAAGAAGGCTTCTTTTATTTTGGAGAATCCTCTATCTAAGCTATCCGAACTTTATTCTAATGAAATAAAGGATTTAGTAATAGTTTGGTGCTACTATTCGGGCAAGATAGAAGGAAATACTTATACCTACGTTGAAACCGAAGCATTACTGAAAGACGGTATTACTTCTGAAAAGAGATACGAAGATGCCCAGATGCTTAAAAACCTCTACAATACTTTTATCTCTGAGCTGGAATATATTCATAAAGAAAAGAATCAAGAAATGATAGACGAACGTACTCTTTTTAGAGTACATCAGTCTATCTCTGCTGGATTAGTGTCTAATGAAGAATCGGGCTTATTGCGGGCACGTGCTGTTCGTATTAGTGGCACAGAATATATCCCACCAAAGAATCGACAAGAAATAGAAAGTAAGTTGAATGAGATTTTTTTTCAGCAAGAAGGATATGTCAATCCTTTAGAGAAGGCGGTATATTTGCATTGCAATCTTGCTCGTTTACAACCTTTCATTGACGGAAATAAACGGACTGCGAGAGTGATAGAAAGTATTGCCTTGATGAACGCAGGTATTATTCCCGTATATTCTGCTAAAGATTCTGATATTCTGAATTACAGAAAAGGATTGATTGCTTTTTATGAAACAGAAGATTACAATTTATATGCTGATTATTTTCTGAATAGGCAGATTGAACGAATCAATGAAATAGAATAGTTATCGCTTACTCGTTTCAGCCTTTCCGAAATTACCTCAACAATACTATTCAAGCATTTTATACGGTCCATCCCACGCGCTGATACTGCTTTGCAAATTTGTCAATTTACGTTTTGACAATCGGATATTTAATAAAACAATATACTTTGTAATGAGGGACTTTCGCCCCTCTTGGTCACAATTTGTGAGTCTTAAATGCCAGATGTCGAAAATAGTGATCTGATTGTTTTTACGTCTGAACTACTTTGCTTCTTCAAGTTTGGTGGAAATTGGTGGATGGCTCAATGGAAGAGGTGAGAGATAGTGAAGAAGAAGTGGAGGTTGATAGCGTTGTTCTCTGGTATGATGTGACAATTGACATAAATGAAAATAGCAAAAACTTAATAGATATCAATTGTACAGATAAATAAATCCAAATTATTGAGGGCTCTGAGCTGAAAGAACTGTCTTTTTTGTAGATATTTAGCGAATCATTGTAAGCTAACTTCAAAGGTTATAAAGCTTGTATGCCAATTAAGGCATTTTACAGAATATGTATGTTTTACTAAACTTATTTTGAATATATTGTTCTAAAATTGGAGAATGTCTAAATAAAATAACTACTTTTGAATAATTATTTTTAAATGCTTATATATGGAAAAGGCAATAATATTAAGACCTAAGTTGGTAAGTGAAATAGAAGGTACCTTTTTTGTGCCAAGTTATCAAAGAGGGTATCGTTGGAGTAAAAATGAAGTATCGCAATTACTAGATGATATTGAGGAATACCTAGAAAAAAAACAGGGTGCAGAGGATTATTATCTTCAACCTATAGTAGTAAAAGATAAAGGTAATAATACTTATGAATTAATTGATGGACAACAAAGATTAACAACTTTGAAGTTGATATATTTGGCACTGTATGAGGCTTATCCTGCAGTGTTTGAAAAAAGTAAATTTAGAATTGCCTATGAAACTAGAGTAGCAACAGAATTATTTTTGGAAGACCCGTTAAATGCATCAGGTATTAAAATGAATGTTGATTTTGCATATATTAAAAATGCTTTCATCAATATCAAACAATGGTTCGCCACAGAAAAACATAGTAAAGTTAGTTGGCTGATGAAATTTTATCCTTTTCTTGAGGACCATCTTCGAATAATTTGGTATGAGGTTCCACAAGATTATAACTCTATTTCTTTATTCACTAGGCTAAATATTGGCCGAATACCACTTACAGATGCTGAACTGGTTAGAGCTCTCGTTTTTAGAGGTAAGACTGATAATAAAAAGATAGAATGGGCATATCGTTGGAGTGTTATTGAAGAAAAGCTTCAAAATGATAAATTTTGGTTCTTTTTAACGAACAAAGCGCCCGTATTATATCCTAACAGAATAGAATTGTTGTTTGACTTAATTTCTCGCAAGGAAAAAGAAGTCTATCCTGCTAAAAATTTTACATTTAATTATTACTATAATAGAATAGCCAAAGACAATATTTCGCAAGATGAATTATGGCAAGAGCTATGGGATACATACAACTTATTATATGAATGGTATTCTGACAAGCTACTATATCATAGAATTGGTTATCTGATTGCTACCAATGAATCTTTAGTTGATATTAAAGACCTATATTTTAATTCTGGGCAGGATAGTAAGCCTTGTAATAAAAAAGATTTTTCATCTTTGTTGGATAAAATGATAAAAGAAAGGTTAAACATCTCAAGTAATGCTCTTGACCAATTATCCTATTTAAAGTCTAAAGAAAGAAACAAAATATTTAATATACTTCTATTATTCAATGTTATAAGTACAATGAATTTGGAGAATGAAACTCAATTATTTCCATTTGCTAAACATAAAGGAAAAAGTTGGTCATTAGAACATATTCATGCGCAACAAGATGCTGGATTGAAAACGGAAAGTGATTGGAACCAATGGGCTAATATGTATAAAGAGGCATTGCGTACAATCATTGATAATCCTACATCTTTTTTTATGCAAGATGAGGAAGGACAAGAAGACAAAAAACAAGAAGTTAAAAGACTATTTAATACTTTAGAAGAGAAGATACAAAAAAGATTGAACCGAGATGATTATAATGATTTAGCTGTTTCAATGGAGCAGTTTTTTAAGGAATTTGAAGAAGATGATGATTTACATTCTATTTCAAACTTGGCACTTTTGGGCATTAGAGATAACTCAACATTCAACAATGCTCCATTTTCAGTAAAGAGAAAAAGAATGCTTGAGTTAGATAGGGATGGTAGTTATATTCCAATCTGTACAAGAAGAATTTTTCTGAAGTATTATACAGATGATGCTGTTGCTCAATTTTTACGTTGGACGGCAAAAGATAGAGAATCTTATTTAGAAAACATAAAAAATACTATTACTGATTATCTTAACCCAGAAAATAATAATAATGGAATCTAATATAATTAAGACAGAAAGGGCCTCATTGCTTGATATTTTAGGAGATGGACATGCTCTTGTTAAACCAATCAAGAAAATTGAAATACCAATTATACAAAGAGACTATGCGCAAGGTCGCAAAGGAGATGAGCATATAACACAAGTTAGAAAAAATTTTATAGACTCTTTGTATAACGCATTAATAAATGAAGAAAGTATTGATTTAGACTATATATACGGCTATTGTACATCTGACAGAACGTTTATACCACTAGACGGGCAACAAAGGCTAACAACTTTGTTTTTATTACATTGGTATATTGCAAAACATGAGAAAGTAGAAATTCCTGAATCTTTAAAAAAATTCTCTTATGAAACTCGTGCTAGCTCAAGAGATTTTATAAACAAACTTCTTAGTCTTTTTAATCCTTCTTTTTCATATGGAAAGGATAAAAAATACGAGTCAATAAGTGATGAAATTTTAGATCAGTATTGGAGTGAACGACATTGGACTCAAACAGATCCAACTATAAAATCAATTTTGGTTATGCTTGATACTATTGATAAGAAATTTTCTAGTACAAGTGATCTTTGGAATAAATTGACAGATAAAAAAATAATTTATTTCTATCTTCTAATTTTAGGAGATGATTTTATTCCAGACGATAATGATCAAAGAATGAAAGATGATTATGATAATCGGATATTGTCATTATCAGAGGATATATATGTGAAAATGAATGCGAGAGGAAAGGAATTAACTCCTTTTGAACATTTTAAAGCCTATTTGGAAGGGCTTATTAGTCAGGTTGATGAAGATTTATCAAAGAGTATTTTTAAGAAATTTGATACGGATTGGAGTGATTTATTTCTACCTTTGCTTGATGAAGACGTAGAACCGGAACCGATAAAGCATTCTTTGGACAATTGTTTGTTTAGATACTATAGATTTATAGCTCAGATTTTAGCTTTTAAAGATTCTTCGATAAGAAATAAAGATTCTTATAACGACTTTGATTTAGCTGATAAATTGTTTTCTAAACAGAATGAATCTGCGAAACAAAATGCGCAAGTTCTTTATGATTGTTTTGGGTGTTGGGAGAATGTTGGAGAAATTGATATTTTCTTTACTTCTATTTTCTCAAACAATACATCAGGAGGAAAACGTATTAGATTGAACACTGATGTAAATTTGTTCACTAAAGCTATTTGGTATTATAATGTAAGTAATCGATGGAATTATACTGATACGCTGCTATTATGGTCTGTGGTAGCTTTCTTAACTAGAGGAAATCAGCAAATTTCACTGGAAGATAAGAGGAGGATTCGTCAAGTTCGCAATATGGTATGGAATTCTCTTGGTAATGAAATAAGAACAGAAAGTATGACAGAAATACTTGAATCTGTGGAATCCATTTTGTTTAGTGAAAGTTTCCCCTCAAATCCAAAAGTTTTAAATCGAAGATTTGCAAATGAAGAAATAGAAAAAGAAAACTTTGTAATACAGTATCCTGATTTATATCCTCTACTATGTGATTTAGAGGATCACGAACTTCTATCTGGAAGAATAGGAATAGTTGGCTTTGACTTTGATAGCTTTGAGAAAAGAGCTAATAAATTCATCAATTACTTTGCTAATTCACAAATGGATGAAAATAATACTACGAAAGCGTTAGGGAGGATTCTATCAACTTATGGGGATTTTTCAGAGCACATAAAAAATGATCGATATAAAATGGGAGGACGGCTTCTGAAAAATTGGAGTGAGCTATTTATGAATTATGATAGAGATAATTCTACTATTAAGCAAGTCTTCTGTTTTGCTTTAGATGAAATGAAGTCTTCTGCTATTAATGAATGGATTAAAGAAAAAATTGAGTTATTTGTGAGTAATAGGACAGATGATTTATATTTTGATTGGAGATACTATTTTGCTAAATATCCTGAGGCTTTTGAGGGTAAGAGTGGCATATATGTCTGGGAAAATGATTACAATGTACGTATGCTTGATTCTAAACAATTAAATGGGTATCATAGGGATGTATATATCGAGATGCTATTTGGACAAATTGGAGGTAGTGAGAATAATCGATGGATATATGGATACACTAATATAGAAGATCGAAAATTAGAACTAGATAATATCAAGTTAGTTGTATATTTTAATGAAGATCACGTCTTTTTCCGAATGAAAAGAAATACTAAATACTATAATTTATTTGAAGAAGTCTGTGAAAAGGATGGCTTGATTGTAGATGAAGTTGATCATTGTTTGTGGAGTAAACCAATAAAGAAAAGACTGACTAGTGATGGGAGGAATTATGATTCAGAGGATAGAATATTAGTTGCAAAGAAGTTCTATTTAAGAATATTAGAGAAAATAGAATCTTCTAATTGACATTTTCTTGAGTTGAACTATTTTTCTTGGATCTCAATTCTATAATATAGAGTGACATGTAATACTAAGGTAATGAATAACTATCTGTAATGATCAAATAAATTATATAGGTCATTATGGGTCGTGATGTTCTACTATAGAGGGAATTTAATGATCGTCAGGAATTTTGAAGAAACCTCTGAAGCTGCTTTTAATAAGGCATTTCAGAGGTTTTTTCTTTTATAGGAGTCCTATATTTCCATCATTCAAATTTTGCTAATGCCATCATTGATTGTATTATTGTGCAAAAGACTTATTGTATGCGCACCGCATATAAATCTGCATTTATATGCCATCCACCGTCATCTTTTACGGTAATATTCTGCCAATGAAATGTGTTATCCTCAATCTTGATGAAAACCCATTTCTTTTTATTGTCGTCAATATTCGTAAGAACTATCATATTGTCTTGTTTTCTTGCTTCAAGTCGTATGATTTTTCCAGTATAACAATAGGCAATATCCCAAACGTGTGTAGCGGGATTGTAGACACGAAGCGTCGTACCGTATTCGGTGAGAGGATGTGGTATTTCTGTTTTTGTTTCTCGCGAAGGTAAAATAATAACATCTTGTATTGCCATACCCTCAAGGACCCACGAGAAATGCCATTCTCCTTTAGTCGAACAGGATATGTTGTGGTCGGTATAATCAAATTCCCAACTACCAATCAGTTTCCCGAAATAATTAAACTCTTCGGACACTTCTACACTCTTACTGTTGCTTGTCAGCGTTTCAATAAAGTATTTCATATATTAATCCTTCTCGTTATATAAATTATCTCTTTAAAAAGACGAAGAAATTTGCTTATTGGTGAGATTCATGGGTAGAGATAACTCAATAAGCAGGTTACTCCATAAAAACTTATTAGTCAACGAAGATATAAATAAAAATCTATATATTTACATAGTATAGATATAAGTAGCATAATTGTCATTTTCTCAACCTATGTATTTTATAGAAATTGTCTAACATATTTGAGTGACTCCCGATTATTATTTAAAAAAAATGTCGTATATTTGAAAGTTACATCTATCCCATAGAAATAACGTTAAACTATTAATAGATATGGAAAAGAAATCGGCTTCGGAAGAAACAATAAATCTACTATATAATAATATGGGAGTTAATATTGAGTTACTATTTCCTTCTTTGTGCAACTGTGTTGATACAATAAAGCAGTTAAAAGTAAGTGTATCGAGAAGAAGTGCTGATTATCGTGCTGAATTATTGTTGACAATGTTAGAAATAAAAGTTTTCGCCATCACTATACAATTAGATATTTTCACATTTTTAAGAGCTGATTTTCGTACCAAACATCCATGCGAGAAACGAATCAATCTAAAATATGTCAATGTCGCTATTTTAGAAGGGTGTAAATATATACAAGGATTTGGAAAAGATACTAAACACAGTAAATTGTCGATATTACGAGAAATTGGGCAATCTAATGATGATAGTGAATTATGTATTGATGTTTTGTCATTGAAAAACTCATTGGATGATTTTCTAAAACTATACAACAATCTCAATGATAAAACAAATAGAGATTTAGCCCTTCATTATGATCAAAATCCTTTAAAAGTTTACGAATTCCTTGAGCAAATTAGCGAAGAGGTAGAAGTGAGTCGAGTAATCAAATGGTTTGATGTATTAAAGGTAGTATCTCAGACTACAGAGAAGTATATTAAAAAATATGAATCAATGCTATCTGAAAATTTAGATAGTTCTAGTTTTATTGTTGATATGTATAAGCAAATCAATATTTTCCCCGATAAAGATAATAAAATTTATAATAGTACAGATGAGATAATCAGAACATATAGCAATCGCCTTGACAGTATAATTAGGAATTGTAGATTGTCTGAAAAAATAGGCAAGACAATGAATTCAAAATTTCAAATAGATGTAGGTGCAATTAAACAGTTTTGTCAACCTCTGATACATGATGTATATCCGGGAATACACATACATTATATATATTTAGATTTAGCTTGTGCATTAAAAGCATACTTTACTTCTGAGTCGTTCGTTGAAAGACAGCTAAATTTACGAAGAATTACCGTAATTCTTTATGATGGATTTGCTCGAATATATGGCTACAATGATGCGCAAAAGGATCAATCATTTTGGAAGGGGATTTGCTCAAATCTGCAACATTCTGAGGATGTTGAAACTAAGAAGTTGCTGATTAAAACACAAAAGGTTCTCGATGATTTATCAAAAGATCAATCAATCAATAATCCCACTTTGCGAGAATGTTTTATTCATTATAGAAAAGGCAAAATAGATAATGTGATAAAATTACACGAAGAAACAATGAAGGCTTTCCCAATAGCTGAAATGGCAAAATCAATGAAACTATTAATTGTTTTACCTGACATTATTAAGCTTAATGCCACTTCTTTGGCTGTTGTTAATAGATCTTTGGAGCAAAGTTTTGAGGAAAAGAAAAATGAGAATAGGGATAGCTTATATAGCATATTAGATATGATTCCAAACGCTGAACTAAAGAAGAAGTTTAAGAATGATATTATTGATAAATTTGAGGATATATTGATTAAGTTCAAAAGATAAATCTTGCTCTACAAGAGTTGCTTACTGTCTATCTATTCTGCGGAGCATATCAGCGCTATTTTGCCACCCAAGGATACTACTCTACTCGGCAGAAAAAATGACCTGACCGTTTAGAGGCGACTTCTTCTTTTGTCATCATAGTAATTTCATTTGCGGATAAAGGTAAGCGGTCAAGCCAGATCAGAAAACATGTAGTTCACAGGAGGCTTACAATATAACTCTTCAAATGATTAAACCTTCGTTATGCGCAGTACTTATTATTCAATTAGTTCAAAATTATATTTTTCAAATTCATTTCCGTTGATTATTACAGCAACTTGGTGAAGTCCGAGATGAAATTTCCTTGTTGTTACTAGACGAAAAGAGTGTTTCCGAGTAATTGGTGTTATAGAATTCTTGGCGTAGTCTTTTTCGCTGATTTTATGAACTTTCTTTGCTAGTGTTCCATTTGCTTTTTGGTAGTAAATTCCGTATTCAAGTCGTATTTTGGCTTTCTTATTATTGTTGTTCAATAGGTTAAAACTAAACTCTAATGAATCTCCAACTTTAACTTTAGAGCTTGAAATTTGAAAGTTCTCAATATTAATATTTTTTACAATAGAATTAAAGCCAAACAACTCCATTACTTCTAAATTACCTTGTTTTAAGAGTGTCCGACAGGCATGTTTAATAATCCAATCTACTTCTTTTGATTCTCCTTGCCATCTTTTTACCAAATCAATTACTGTTTCGGGATTATCTTTCGCGATATCATTCAAATTATTGGCAACACTTAATCTCACAAATCTTGACGGGTCATTTTTAAGATTTTCCAAAATAGGAATGATTGGTGCAGGATTTGCTTTCAAATTTGGCAAAGCTATTGCCCAAGGAAGGCGCGGACGACACCCTTCTGATGCAAGTCGTCTTACTCCCCAATGCTCGTGCTTCGACCAAACTAACATTTGTTTCATCATTTCATCCGGATATTTTATAATAAAAGGATGAACAGCAAATTCGCAACTTGTAAACTGGGTGATTCTCTCTATCGCTTTGACAGACGTTTCATAATCATCCAACCCATATTGTTCCACATAATTATCCAAAATTGCCCCATATTCTAGTGTTAAGCCATACTTTGTGTCATCTATTCTTGAAAAATCAGGCTGTGTATTTTTAACACAATCCAATAACTCAAGTATTTTAGCAATCGCATCTTTGTAATTTGTAGGTAAAAACTTTTTTAGGATGGTTGTAATGTGCATAATGCGTTGTTTGTATTCTCTGTTATCCCATTCATTATCCATTGTTTGGGACACAAACTCATGAGCATCGAAATCGTTGATAACGAATTTCAAGTCTTTCGTAAATCTATCGAAAAACTGCTTGTTGTACATGTTTTTAAAAGCTTCTGCCATATTTCTCTTTTTATGTTTTGTTAGATTTCAGGGGATAGGCTATGTATGATCATAAATAACAATTATTTAGTTTTGGTATCATCTTTACAAAGGTATCGTTTTTTGCGAGAAATTCGTAATTGTTAGTACGATTAATGTTTTAAACAGTTTCTTGTTTTCCACTTCTTTCGGTTCCAACCATCTAGTTCTATTATCACTTATTACATTATTTCGAGTAAGTATCTTAAAGGTAAAAATGAATAAAGATACTATTACAGAAAGGACGAATTCATTTGAGTATACAAGAAAACGGGTGGTTATCGTGTATGTAATTTTTTTGTTGTTTGGGAGGGACTTCCCGTTATTTTCACACCAGTTCTACAAATGATGTGGAGAAAGTAAGATAGTCTTATGCTAAATTAGATATTTATATTTGAATAATTATGATAATCAGCAAAAAAGTACGATTTTTGTATTGAGATTCGATTTTATTATCGAAAATAAGAATATAGAAGACAAAACAGATCATGTTATGAATCGTATAAAAGGCATATTGTATGCAGCGGCATCTTCCTCCACTTTTGGATTGGCTCCGTTTTTTTCTATCACGCTGTTGCTGGCAGGCTTTTCATCTTTCGAGGTACTTTCCTATCGTTGGGGAGTAGCTGCTATTACTTTGACAATCATCGGTATGCTCTCAGGATGTAATTTCCGGTTGGATAGAAGGGATTTTATTGTCGTGTTCTGTTTAAGTTTATTTCGGGCTGCCACTTCTTTTAGCTTGATTGTCGCTTATCAGAATATTGCGAGTGGAGTTGCATCTACTATTCATTTTATGTATCCGTTGGCTGTTGCGTTAGTGATGATGTTCTTTTTTGGGGAGAAGAAATCTATTTGGGTGATTATTGCTGTTTTGATGTCACTGTTTGGAGCATCAATGCTTTCTTCAGGAGAGCTGAATGTTGAGAATGGAAATACAGCAATCGGATTAATTTGGGCCTGTGTTTCTGTCTTTTCTTATGCAGGCTATATTATCGGAGTTCGGAAAACGAGAGCAGTGCAGATTAATTCCACCGTTCTGACTTGTTATGTCATGGGGATGGGAACTATTTTCTATCTAATAGGAGCCGGCTGTACATCCGGACTCCGGATGGTAACAGATGGATATACCTGGTTGATTATTTTGGGGCTTGCTTTACCGGCTACAGCTATTTCTAATATTACTCTGGTACAGGCTATCAAATATGCAGGTCCTACACTAACCTCTATTTTAGGAGCTATGGAACCTTTGACAGCCGTAGTCATAGGTGTTTTGGCTTTTCATGAGCTTTTTACCATGAACAGTGCCGTTGGTATTTTGTTAATTCTATTGGCAGTAGGTATTGTGGTATTTCGTGAGCGGAAAATCAAAGGTTAGAATAGGGGCAATAAAAAATACCGCATGAAGCGGCATTCGGTTTTGAGAGAGCCTCTTGTCGGATTCGAACCAACGACCCCGAGATTACAAATCACGTGCTCTGGCCAACTGAGCTAAAGAGGCATTTTTTCTTTTGCGGGTGCAAAGGTAAAAATATCTTTTTAATTTGCAAATACCAAGTTTACTTTTTTTATATTTGCAATCTAACTAATAGTCATAAAAGATGAAGAAGAAAATGATGAGTGTATGTGGTATGGCGTTTTTAGCCATCAGTTTAATCGCCTGTTCCGGTCAGAAGAAAGGAACAGAAACGGTTGAAACAGTGACAGATAGTGTGAAAATAGCAAGTGATACAATTGCTGTAGAAGCAGATAAAGCAGGATATATAGTAAAAGTAGGTGAAATGGCTCCTGATTTTACTATCATATTGACTGACGGTAAGCAAGTAACCTTGTCTTCTCTTCGTGGCAAAGTGGTTATGTTGCAATTTACGGCAAGTTGGTGCGGAGTATGTCGTAAAGAAATGCCATTTATTGAAAAAGATATTTGGTTGAAGCATAAGGACAATGCCGATTTTGCTTTGATTGGCATTGATCGCGACGAACCTCTGGATAAAGTTCTTGCTTTTGCTAAGTCTACAGGAGTTACTTATCCCTTGGGATTAGATCCCGGTGCTGATATTTTTGCAAAATATGCGCTGCGGGATGCAGGAATAACAAGAAATGTCTTGATTGATCGTGAAGGACGAATTGTGATGCTGACACGTTTGTATAATGAAGAGGAGTTTACATCACTTGTAGAAAAGATCAATGAAATGCTGAAACAGTAATATTCTTATTTTCCGTTGAAACAGAGGGGAAGAAATATCGGATGAGTCAAAATGAATCACTTGTATATTCCCCTCTTTGCTATTCTCTTTCCAAATAAAGTCGGATTCTTTAAATAATACTCAACTTAGCCAAATAGTCATAGTGTTTCCCTTCCTTGACTAACTCTGCTTTAAATCCGCACTCAGAAGCATATAAACTGAGTGTTTGGAAATCTACGTATAGCCAATCAAATGTCTCTCCTTTAATTTCCTTGTATTGCATCTGAAAATCGATCTCTCCGTAATAATCACCGGCAAGGTCAATAAGCATACTTCCGTCTTCTTCTTCGAAAAGATAACGCAGGTCGCTGGAATCCATTAAAATACATCCATTCGGACGTAGGATACGTTTCATTCGTTGGAAGAAAGCTGGCATATTACTAAGCCTTCCGATGATACCTGAACCATTCATAAGCATTAAGATAGTATCAAATGATTCGGTGAATGTCTCATCAAAAAGATTGATGAGGCGGCAATCTTTTACACCGCGCTTTTTCATCACATCGACAGAAAGTGGTGAAATATCGATAGCACAGACTTTTTTTTCCATTTCCTGAAGTGCTAAAGCATGACAACCGCTTCCTGCACCGACATCCAGAACATGTCCATTAGCCATTTGAAGGGCAGTACGTTCCAGCAAAGGCATAGCTTGCATATTACGAAAAAGTTGCTTTACCGGAATCTCATCCTCATCGAATTGGGAAGAGAATACACGCAAACGATCGGCTTTGCGATGATTGAAATAATCGGCTATTGCAGCACCCATCGGGTCTTTTTCAGCAGGAAGGATGATTGTTTCCATTTTGGTGGTATAAGATTGTTTAATTGGCAAAGATAGATATTTCCATAGAAAAAGGGTTATCTTTGCAGTCGAAAAAATAAATCACTAGTAGATGGTTAGTATATGAGTATAGAAGATGCAATTATGGGTGGAATCGTTTTTAAAGGTAAGAAAGACGGTCCGAAACAAGAGGAAAAGGTGAAAACGAAAGCGAAAAAGGCAACATATATTCGTGGACAACATGGCTCTGGAGCTGCGAAGATGAAAGCCGAGATTCGTAGAAAAAGAGCTAACCGACATAAAAAATAAGAGGAAATGAATATAATTATTAGTTTATTAGTGTTTGTATTAGGATTGAAAGGCTATTTTATGCTGCTTAAATTGGAACGTCTTTGGATTAGTTTAAGAGGTATTCTGGTAAAATTTGATGGTAGCGTGTATGGTAAAGTAGTGGAAGTTAATTTCTATACGAAAGAATTTGCAGGGAAGGAGATTAAGCTATGTGAACCTAAGATTGAATACAAATTAGAAGGAAAGGACGAAACATATTGTCGTAATATCAGTGCAACCGGAATATATTATCGCAATGAGAAGCACAGTCTTATATGTGGAGCAAAGAATTTCAAGGTAGGAGATAAGGTAACTGTTTATTATGATTCCAAAGATGCAGATAACTTGTTTGTCCAACCGAGGAGGCAGTTAACTCGTAAATTTTTTACTATGTTTTTTCCAGGGTGTCTATACCTTGCAATTGCTGTTGGATGGGTATATCTACTTATAAATCAAATGATATAAAATAAATGATATAAAAAAGCGGGGCAGAACTTAAATGTTCTGCCCCGCTTTTTTATATCATTACTTCTGCGGAAGAATTTCAATCCAATAATCGTCTGGGTCGTTGATGAAATAGAGCCCCATGGCGGTATTTTCAAAACAAACGCAATTCATTTCTTTGTGATATTGGCGTATCGCTTCGTAATCACCGGCTACGCGGAAGCATAAATGACTTTCGTTTTCTCCCAGTTCGTAAGGTTCCGGATGAGCTTTCAGCCATGTCAGTTCCAGTAGAAATCCGGTTTCATTATCCGTCAGATATACTAGGATGAACGAACCGTCGGAAGCCTCTTTCCGGTGATGTTCCTTTAAGCCCAGTGCTTTCTCGTAGAAAGCGATACTTCTTTCCAGATTCGTTACATTAATATTGAAATGATCGAATTTGCTTTTGATTTCCATTTTTTCTAATCCAATTTATTTCTTCATCAAGATTTTAGTGATTTCTCCAACATAAGTGCGAGGCTGTCCGGATTTGGCATCTTGTACACTCAGTTTCTTACATTCAATAACAGCTGTCGGAGTAGTTTGGTTCGGAGCATAAAGTTTTAATGTGTAATTTCCTGCTTTATCCATTGTTTCATAAGGTTGATCGGCAGATAATGAACAGTAAGCAACTACCTTACCAGACTGTTTACCTAAAGCACCACCGGCGTTGGCTGTCATGTTCGTCATATTGAATTCATCATTACCAATAGAAATCACTAACTTACAATTGCCAATCAAAGCATATAATTCTGCTGGAATTTGTTTCAGATCAACTTCGGTATAACCCGGCATATCTGCAGATTCTTTTCCGGTTGTAGTAATTTTACCACCCTGACCTATAACCACCGGACCCTCTCCGGCAACAATGGAAGTAGCTTTATTTTCTTCCTCTTTTTTCTTCTGGGCTTTTGGACGGGTATCCGGTGCTCCGAAAGCTACGGCTACATCAAAAAACAAGTCATCAGCGAAGTCTACAGTTTTTCTACGCCATTTTGCCATTGCACGTACCAATTTCTTTTTATCTTTTTTAAGAGCATATTTATCGGTGATCCATTCTTCAGCCTTATAATTTTCCGTATCGCGGTAGTTATAACGAATCTTTTCCAACTCAACGCGACAACTGTTTGGCATACAGGTAACTGTAATCTGATAGTTCATCAAAGAACGGTCTAACATCAGAGCTGCGGATCTGAACACTAACCATTCTTCACCTACTCCGGCAATGGTTCCTTCTGCTTGGTTTTCATAAACCACACGACTGTCCTGATTATTATTTTCTTTCAGACGTTCTGTTATCCACTTTTTCATAGTGTCATAGATTTGTGCTTGACTCATTCCGGGAATCTGGAATTCTTTTGAGAATACTACTTTACCATCTACTTCCGGAACGGCTCCCGCAAGATATCTGGTATCATCTCTTTTTTCTTTTAAAGATTCAGCTCTCGTTGCCATCGGCAAACCTACGAGAAACAGTGTAAGAAACAGAATTGCTAACTTCTTCATAATTATTATGTGTTTATTGGGTTATTTCAAAGCTTTCTCCCCGGTGGGTGATGTTGATGAAACGACACCCGGCTTCTTCGGCAAAATTGTAGAACGCGTTACCACCTTCATAATCTTCGCTGAAGTGCATGGGCACAAATATAGTAGTTTTTATTTGTTCGATGAACTGTTTTGCACCTTTCATGTAATTTTTTCCCATTCTACGGTCCACAGGAAATAGTACCAGATCGATATTCGGTGCTTTTTCTTTTAAATATTTAACTTCTGCAAGAAAGTCTCCATTAGCCTTTCGTATTTCTTCTTCCGTTGATTCTTCACTCCAATGCCAATTGTTCAGATCGCCTGCATGGAAAATGCTCCACCCTTGCAAATGAAGCAGGAACGAACTTCCCACATCCGTTGAGCCGAAAGCGTCGATTCGAATCGTATCGTCTTCGTATGTTTCCCCTTTTGTATATAGATAGCATCTTCGGTTTTTGCACGATGATGTTTTAGGATGTCTTTAGAAAAAATATAGTGGATATCAGGACGCTGTTCTTTCCAAGTTAGTATTTCACGATTGAAATGGTCGGGATGAAAATGAGTGGACAATACATACAATTTACCTGGTCTTTTAAGCAGGCGGTCATGAACAATTCCCCGGTTTCGTTCAGTTTCCGAAGAATCTTTGTAGTAGTCTATAATCACAGTTACGCCTTCGGCTTCGATGGCGAAACCACTATGATAAATATAATCCAGTATCATACACTGTTCATTTATAGGTTGCAATATTAAGTATTCTAATTGGAGTAGCCAAAAAAAATCGACGAAATCAGGGAGCAAGCCGACTGATTTCCCAATTGTCCTTTGACTCAAGAGTATATAGAAAACGATCGTGTAACCGGTTAGGTCTTCCTTGCCAGAATTCTATTCTTGTCGGAGTAACGGCATAACCTCCCCAATTTTCCGGTCTTTCCACTTCTTTACCTATCCATCGGGCTGCTTCTTTCACGAATGTACGTATCAATTGCATCCGGCTGGCGATAGGTTGGCTTTGTGGCGATATCCGCGCTCCGATCCGGCTTTTGTAAGGCCGCTGGCGGAAATACTCATCCGATTCTTTCGAAGAAATTTTCGTTGCCTTCCCTTCTATATGTACTTGCCTTTCGAGTTCGTGCCAAACGAAGGAGAGGGAGATAAATGGATTATGTGCTAACTGCTTTCCTTTTCGGCTGTCATAATTCGTATAAAAAATAAATTTTCCATCACTCAGCCCTTTTAACAATACAGTACGAGTGGATGGTTTGCCATCTGCCGACACTGTACCTATCATAACGGCTGTCGGTTCATTTACTTTAGCGTCGATTGCTTCTTGCAGCCAACGGTCAAAAAGCAAAAGCGGGTTGCCGGGAAGTTCGCTTTCCCTCAACCCGCCTTTGGTATATTCCTGCCGGATTCCGGCTAGACTTATTTTCATAATTGAATAGTTACGATTAACATGATTATTCTACATCGGTACTTCGATCAATAAGATATGTGAATCTTTTAAAGTCTCCAATTCGATACTTTTAGTATCATAAATTCCTATTCCGTCACGACGTTTCAGAACTTCACCCTCTACAACGATTTCTCCTTCAATGAGGAAAATGTAGACTCCGGCATGACTTTGGTGCATATGATAACCAAGTTTCTTTCCGGCTTCTACTTTACCGATAGAGAACCAAGTATCTTGCAATAACGAAGCAGGAGTACTTCCGTCAGGCGATACGATAACAGCCAATTCATTGGGACGTTCCAGATCCCGGATACTGAAATCCTGATAAACGGGGCGAGTATTCCGTTCTCTTGGCATAATCCATATTTGTAGAAATTCTACAGGTTCTACAGGGCTGGCATTCATTTCGCTATGAAAGATTCCTGTTCCGGCACTCATTACCTGAATGTCTCCAACAGTGATAATCCGGCTGTTTTTCTTGCTGTCTCCATGTTGCAAATGTCCTTTTAGCGGGATAGAGACAATTTCCATATTTTTATGAGGATGGGTCTGAAATCCTTCTCCGGGTGCTACCTTGTCGTCATTCAATACACGAAGCGCACCGAAATTGATGCGGTCGGAATCGAAATATTCATCGAAGCTGAAAGTATGATAACTATCCAACCAATCATATTTCGAATGTCCTCGCGTTTCTGCTTTATGTATTACTTTTTTCATAAATCTCTCCTTTTTTAATGTTTATATGTTTTCAAAACAATAGGAGAATTAGAAAAGTTCTATTTCTTCACTTCATTTAGCAAAGGCTTATGAAGAATAAAATCTTTGATATTTTGTAATGTTGTCATAGCGATGTTCTCCATTGCTTCTTTGGTAAAGAAAGCTTGGTGGGAAGTGACAATCACGTTGTTGAATGAAAGCAGACGTGCCAGTACATCGTCGTCGATAATACGGTCGGACTGGTCTTCATAGAAATATTCGCTTTCTTCTTCATATACATCCAATCCGGCAGAGCCAATCTTCTTGTTTTTTAAACCTTCAATCAGGGCGTTGGTATGAATTAACTGTCCACGACCGGTATTAATAATCATTACACCATCTTTCATTTTACTGATAGAATAGTCGTTGATAAGATATTTGGTCTGCTCGGTAAGGGGACAATGAAGAGAGATTATATCAGAACTATGGTATAATTCATCCAGCGAAGTATATACGATCTGTTCTTCACGAGCAAAGTTATAGTCAGGATAAAGGTCGTAGGCTAATATGTTCATACCGAATCCTTTTAGAATATGAATCAGGATTTTGGCAATTTTACCCGTACCGATGATACCCGCTGTCTTTCCATGCATATCGAATCCCATTAATCCGTGAAGCGAAAAGTTTCCGTCTTTGGTACGCCAGGTGGCACGTGGTATCTTTCGGTTTAATGATAACATGAGGGCGACAGTATATTCCGCTACAGCGTAAGGTGAATAAGCCGGTACACGTACAACAGTAATGTTGTTTATCGCTGCCGCATTCAGGTCTACGTTGTTGAATCCGGCACAGCGCAGGGCAATTAACTTTACTCCGTTAGCTGCCATGATGCGCATTACTTCAGCGTCGGCAACATCATTGACAAAAATACATACGGCATCTACTCCTTGTGTAAGAAGTACATTGTTCTTATTCAGATGTCCTTTATAATATCGAAGTTCAAATCCGAACTCTTTATTTTTATTGTTGAAAGAAGCTTCATCGTAGGGTTTTGTTCCGAAGAAAGCAATTGTATAGGCCATAATGATCTGTTTTTATTATGAATAATAAACGCTCGGATTAGCTGATTTGTTCATCTTTAAATCTTCTATAAACATGAATCGTTTCATGAGAAACAGTTTTTGTTTTCAATTAAATTAGCCTATAAAATGAAAATAAGTGCACATATATATTTCCCATGTGCAATATTGTTGTACCTTTGCGCCCAAAATAACTTAAAAAAGATTTAGATGAGAAAAATTTCTTTGGTTAGTATTGTGATGCTAATCGTTTCAATTCCAACTTTTGCCGGGGGTATCCTGACAAATACAAATCAGCATGTATCTTTTCTTAGAATGTTGGCACGCGGTGCTTCCATTGATATTGATGGTGTTTATTCCAATCCTGCCGGTTTGGCTTTCTTGCCAAGTGACGGTCTTTATCTATCTTTGAATGGACAGAGTGCTTATCAAACTCGTAATATAGAAACAACATTCCCATTGTTTCCGGAAGCAGGAAACAAACGTTATTATAAAGGTAAAGCTTCTGCGCCTTTCATCCCTAGCTTTCAGGGTGCATATAAAAAAGGTGACTGGACTGTTTCTGGTAGCTTCGCCGTTGTAGGTGGTGGTGGAAAGGCTTCTTTCGACAATGGTTTGGGTATGTTCGATTCTATGATTATGGGAAAATTGGCTGCTAGTGATAAGTTACAAACTTTGCAGTCAGCTCTGGGTGTTGGTGCTGTTTCTGATCTTTATAATCTGAATAGCGCGATGGACGGAAGTCAGTTCATTTATGGGGTACAATTGGGTTTGTCCTATAAGGTAAACGATTGGTTAGGAGTTTTTGCCGGTGGACGTATGAATTATTTTACTGGTGGTTACGAAGGTTTCCTGACCGCAATCGCAAAAAGTAATATCCCTTCTATAGGTGGTGCTGAGTTAGCTGGTATTGCACTTGATTGTGACCAGACTGGTTGGGGCTTGACTCCTATTTTGGGAGCTGACGTAAAACTTGGTAAGTGGAATATCGGTTTGAAATATGAATTTATGACGAATCTGAATCTTGAGAATAAGACTAAGAAAGCTGAAGTACGTGAATCAGGAATACCGGTGGCGGATGATAAGAATCCATTGGTTGACTATAAGGACGGTGTAAATACTCCGAACGATATTCCTGCTTTATTGACAGCTGCTGTTGGATATAACATTCTTCCCTCACTTCGTGCATCTGTAGAGTATCATCATTTTTTTGATAAAGCTGCCGGTATGGCAAATAACAAACAAGATGCTTTGAAACATGGTACACACGAATTTTTGGTTGGTGCAGAATGGGATATAACCAAGCAATTGACTATCAGTGGAGGTTTTCAACGTACAGATTATGGTTTGGAGGATGATTTCCAAAGTGATATCAGTTTCTCTTGTGATTCTTATTCACTTGGTTTCGGTGCTGCAGTCAAAATGACAAAGCACTTGACGTTGAATGTAGCTTACTTTTGGACAAATTATGATGATTATAAAAAAATCACTTCAACTGGAAATACGATCTATAGTCGTACCAATAAAGTGTTCGGTCTTGGGGTAGACTATAAATTCTAATCGATAATTAATTCTTTTATATCTATATACTGAAAGAAGCTTCATATCTGTAGTGACAGATTGAAGCTTCTCTTTTTTATAGACTATTATATTTAGAAAGAATACTGTACCAAAGCATTCAACCGGTTAGCGTGACGGGTTGAAGAACTAAAGTCAGTGCGCCATCCTCTCAGATATTCTACACCTACCTGCAAATTACTGCTGACATTCCAGAATGCATTGGCAACGAAGTATTGCCCTTTACGATAGGATTCCGGGTTGGAGCTTGGATAATTATGTTCGGAATAAAGTCTGGACAAACTATATGTTCCGGATACAAACACATTCGGAGTAATGTTATACTGTAAACCTGCATACCAACCCAACATCGGGAGAACTTGCATCTTACCCTCATTTTCCGGATCCGGAACGATGTCTACATTCAAGTTACTAAGATCGTTCAGATATGATGCGATTCCTTTACCATAATTAAATTGTCCGTATACTTGCCATTTTTTAGTGATATTGAATGTACTGGAGGCTTGCAAACCGAACCCGGTACTGGAAAAAGCTTTATCATGTACAGCGCTTGAATAAGTCATGCTACGAACGATAGCTGCCAGTTTGATGTGACCGTTACTATTCCAGTTGTATTGTGCAGAAGCGGCAAAATCCGGCATTCGTTGCGTACTGATTGAAACATCATTGTTGGTAGTACCATCTACAGAAGGCATTTCTACGGCAACACCTAATTTCCAGTTTTTTATTTTATTGTACATGTAATTCAATTGGGTAGTGCGGTAGAAGGCAGAGCCGTTAGGACCTGCAAAGTCGATCGTAGGAGGTAAGGCAGAAAGATCCATGAATGTACCATAATTATATCCGATGGTGAATCCGAGGAATTGTGCATAAGCATTTTGCAATTCAAATGTTTTTCCGTCACCACGAAAGTTTCCGGCGGTATATATCACAAAATCACCGAGACGTTTGGTATGTCCTACTAACTTTAAGAAGAGGGTGGTAGTACTAATATCCATCTGGAATTGATTCTTGGCAAAATTACCACTACCTCTTTGGGGAATCAATGCCGGATAGAAATCCACGTCGTTTACTATACCTCCGAAGTCATATTCAGCAGTAGCACGAACATAACCACCGATACCCAGAGCAAATTTTCCTTTTTGGTCGGTCAATAGAAAACGGGGAGCGTTCGGGTCCTGGAAACGGAACTGTTGCCGGTCGTTCATGATCCGGATAATTTCATCTCCTGCCTTGTCTCGTGAGACAAACATAATGGAATTTGGCTCCTGATCTTCTATTATTACTTTTTTCTGTGCTTGAGCGCACAAGGGGAAAACGCCTACCCCGAGTAGCATCGCTACCATCTTAATGCTTGTTTTCATTATCAGTTAAGTTTTAGGTGAATGCCCAAACAACAACTCAAACAAGAAATGGTTGAGAGGGGTGAAGGAAAAATTGCCAAACTTATCGGAAGAATTGCTATTTATATTCGTTCTAAAAAAGCAGATCTTTGTAACCTACTAATTGGATAAATTGAATACGACGATGGAAAAAAGAGATTTTACACAAGGAATATTAGCGATGGAACCGGATTTGCATCGCTTTGCATACAAATTGACGGCTAATCGTGATTCTGCTAATGATTTGGTACAAGACTGTGTGTTGCAGGCGTTAGACAATCATGAGAAATTCACTCATGCTAAGAATCTGAAAGGCTGGATGTACACTATTATGCGGAATATCTTCGTTAACAACTATCGTCGTGCTGCCCGTGAGATGAATATTATCGATGATACTTACTCCATCCATCAACAAAGCTTGATAGAAGATGAGGATGCCGACCGTTTTGAATCGGCTTATGATATGAAAAAGCTATACTGTGTCATTCATTCTATACCGGAAGATATGAAAGTACCTTTCCAGATGTTTGTGGCCGGATTTAAATATAGGGAAATTGCCGAAAAATTAGGTTTGCCGATAGGAACAGTAAAGAGCCGTCTTTTCTTTATACGTAAACGATTGAAAGAAGAATTGAAAGATTTTTCATGATATAACGTATCTCTATGATAATTATGTAGTTTAAGGTCAAAGTGGTGAGCCTTCCTGTCAGATTGATGATCAATGACGGGGAGGCTTTTTTAACGTTCTTCCGAGATACTGAGTTTATGAAATAAACCTGTTAAATGTCTTACTACTTGTAGTAGAAAAGAATTTGGTTTGAACAACTTTTTCCATGAACGGTTGTTAATCAGTAAATCATTAACCGTAGTTCATCATGAAGAAAGAAGATTTAAAAAAAATCGTGTTCCTGTTGTTGGCAGGATTCTTGTTTGTCTCTTGCCAGTATACTGCAAAAGATTATGTGGCTGATATGAAAGCTTTGACAACGAAGGTTGTTAAAAATGGATCTGACTATACAAAGGAAGATTGGAAAAAAGTAGCGAGCGAATATCAGGAACTGAATAAAAAGGGAAAACAGGTAATTAAGAATTTGACTCAGGAGCAACAGAAAGAGCTCAAGAAGTGGAAAGAAGAAATGATGAAAGAAGCATCTAAGTTTGATAGCAAAGAGTTGAAAGAATCATTCAATGATTTGATGGATCAGGCTGGTGATTTTATGAAAGATACTTTTAAGAAGGAGTAAAATAAGAGAATTATTTCTTATCTTTGCCGCCCGAAACGAATTTAAAGATGTATGATGCCGTGAATAGCGGTCGTGTATTCTAGAACACCACGTAAAAAACAGGAATTATGAAAGAAAAAGTATCTGTACCTTTTATGCTGCTTGGTATTCTCTTCAATGTATGTCTTATAGCAGCTAATCTTCTTGAAACGAAAGTGATCCAGGTAGGTGGCTTGACGGTTACTGCCGGGTTATTAGTTTTTCCCATTTCTTATATTATTAATGATTGCATCGCCGAAGTCTGGGGATTCAAGAAGGCACGTCTTATTATTTGGAGTGGTTTTGCCATGAACTTCTTTGTAGTGGCTCTCGGACTGATAGCTGTATCCCTACCTGCTGCACCTTTCTGGGAAGGAGAAGAACACTTTAACTTTGTGTTCGGCATGGCACCTCGTATTGTTGTTGCCAGTTTGATTGCTTTCCTTGTCGGTTCGTTTCTCAATGCGTATGTGATGAGCAAAATGAAAGTAGCTAGTCAAGGACGTAACTTCTCGGCGCGTGCTATTCTATCAACTATTGTAGGAGAAACTGCTGATTCTCTAATCTTCTTTCCGATTGCTTTCGGAGGTATTATTGCCTGGAAAGAGTTGCTTCTGATGATGGGACTTCAGATTGTCCTGAAATCTATGTATGAAGTCATTATCCTTCCTGTAACGATTCGGGTAGTCAAACTGATCAAGAAAATAGATGGCAGCGACGTTTACGATACCAATATCTCTTACAACGTATTGAAAGTCAAAGATATTTAGCATGAATAGCCATTGTGGTTATTTATGAGTATTAGTATATCATCGCCATAAAATAATAAAGCATTAGTACTCACCATGAACAGAGATCATGTATTAGTTGTGTTCAGTGGAGGGCAGGACTCAACCACTTGCCTGTTTTGGGCAAAACGTAATTTCAAGAAAGTATATGCACTGAGCTTTCTATATGGTCAGAAACACGAAAAAGAAGTGGAGCTGGCACGCGAAATAGCTCGGAAAGCAGAAGTAGAATTCGATGTGATGGATGTCTCCTTTATCGGAAAGTTGGGACATAACTCTCTGACAGATTCCACTATGGTAATGGATCAGGAAAAACCTGCGGATAGTGTTCCGAACACATTCGTTCCGGGACGTAACCTGTTCTTTCTGAGCATTGCAGCAGTCTATGCCCGCGAAAGGGGAATAAACCACATCGTTACCGGAGTTTCCCAGACAGATTTCAGTGGTTATCCTGATTGCCGGGACGCGTTTATCAAGTCGCTCAATGTTACTTTGAATCTGGCGATGGATGAACAATTCGTGATTCATACTCCGTTGATGTGGATTGATAAAGCGGAAACATGGGCTTTAGCAGACCAATTGGGAGTATTGGATGTGATTCGCAAGGAGACATTGACGTGTTATAATGGTATCCCCGGAGACGGTTGCGGGCATTGTCCGGCATGTAAATTGCGTCAGGAAGGGTTGGAAAAGTATTTAAAAAGTAAGAATGAATAATCTCTCTACATAGAGAGTTAAAACGCATTTTTTATTGTCACTTGTCACTTTTGGAAGCTAATCTTTTGGATACTAACTGAATAAGAGTGACAATAGGCGGTGACAACAGTTTGTTTCGACAGTTTTATTGTCACTTCTATTGTCACTTTATTGTCATCGAAACGAGGATAATCTCTGTTTTTCCGTTGATGTATTGTCCGGAATCTATAGATACAAATTAGTTTCAAAGGCGTGAAACCAACTGTTCAAATAGGGTGAACACTTTGTTTCAATAGCCTGAAACAATTAGTTTCAATAGGGTGAAACAATTAGTTCCAACGCTTGAAACACTTTGTTTCAATGGTTGAAACATATTGTTTCAAGGCTTGAAACTGTTGGTTTGTACGCTTGAAGCTGTTGGTTTGAGCGTATGTTAGGCAAGAAAGAAACGGTCGTTTCCGGATTTAGTGCGAGACTAATGGTTTGTGTACCGCTTGAATTCCGGTGATAGGTGATAGATCGGGTGATAGGTTAAAATATCACCTATCACCTCTCAAAGTACGATGAATAAACGGTTGTAGGATTTTGGTGATAGGTGATAGAGGAAAATGAGTTTTTTCTTTGTGTAGGGATCAAAATTAAAGTGAAGAAATGACTGAATTGAAAGATCAACTTTCCCTGTTGGGAAGAACAACAGAGTATAAGCAAGATTATGCTCCTGAAGTGTTGGAAGCGTTTGATAACAAGCACCCTGAAAACGATTACTGGGTACGTTTCAATTGCCCGGAGTTTACCAGTCTTTGTCCTATCACCGGACAGCCGGATTTTGCAGAAATCCGTATCTCTTATATCCCTGATATTAAAATGGTAGAGAGCAAAAGTCTGAAACTTTATTTATTTAGTTTCCGTAATCATGGAGCTTTTCATGAAGATTGCGTTAATATCATAATGAAAGATTTGATCCGCCTGATGGGACCTAAATATATCGAAGTAACCGGAATTTTTACTCCTCGTGGTGGAATCTCTATCTATCCGTACGCTAACTATGGTCGTCCGGGAACAAAATACGAACAAATGGCGGAACATCGCTTGGCGAATAGAGAATAATACGATTGTCTTTTATCTAAAAAAGACTAACTTTGTGACCCAATATGTTAAAAAGATAAGTGACTCATGGAGGATAGAACGGAATTTGATCGTATGTTTAAAGAATGGTTTGCAAGGCTGTTTTTCTTTGCCAACCATTATTTGCAAGATACGGAAGCAAGCCGGGATATTGTGCATGATGCATTTGAATACGTTTGGCGGAATTATGAAAAGATGGACTCTGCTACCGTAAAAGCTTATCTTTATTCCATTGTTCGTTCGCGTTGCATTGATTATATTCGCCAGCAGAACGCCCAAGAAGATTATGCAGAATTTGTTCTTAAGATGACTCAGGACGATACGGATACGGAAGATCGTTTGTTGTGGGAAGAACGAATGATGCGTATCCGTAAGGCAATGAATAAGCTGACTCCTTTGACCAGACACGTATTGGAAAGATGCTATAATAGTCGTAAGTCTTACAAAGAAGTAGCCGATGAACTGAACATTAGTGTAAGCTCCGTCCATAAACATATTGTTAAAGCACTTCGGGTGATACGTGAAGAAATTAAAAATGAATCACCGGAAAGGTAACTGATTGTAGGTTATGTCCGTAGTATAATAAATAATGTATGGATAGGTGTATGGAAATAAGTGAGTCGGAAAAGAAAGCATTAGACGTAATGGAGAACTCTGAAGGGGTGACCAGGGAAGACGTTGAGACTTTACAGGGAGAATCTTTGCAAGATTGTCAGTTATTAGATGATATCTCTTTCTTGTTGCAAGAGGAGGCTGCGGTTGCTTGTCCGGATATTGACCGGGAATTGCAGTGTTTCCACCGGAAACGGCAACACGAAGTGCTTAAGCGTCGTATGATAGGATGGAGTATAGCAATCGGTGCGGTAGCAGCTTTGTTTATTAGTGGTATCTTCTTGTTAAACAGAGAAACAGAGGTGTCTCCGGTTACTGTCGCTGAGGTAGCTGATTCGACAAATATAGTTTTGGAAGCAGATCTTTCCCCACAAGAAGTCATGTTGGATGTAGAGGATGCAGGACAACAACATGAGACTTATTCGTTGAAAGAAATCGAAAAAACTCCTGTAACTCAAACTGCAACTGTCCGTACGAAAGAAATTAATTACCTCGATAAAAATGCGGAACAGGAAAAAGTCAATACTCAAATCCATACTCTGAGCATTCCCAGGGGGCAAATGTTTAAGATTATTCTCTCCGACGGTACAGAAGTCTTCTTGAATGCGGGCAGCCGTCTTGCTTATCCTACTAAATTTGTCCGTAAGGAACGGATAGTGACTCTTGAAGGAGAAGCCTATTTTAAAGTGGCCAAAGATAAAGATCACCCTTTTATTGTGAAAACAGGAACGGTGGAAACTCGTGTACTGGGTACAGAGTTTAACATTAGCAGTTATTCCGCTTCTGATATTCACGTCACATTGATCGAGGGAAGTGTACAGGTAGACGCTTCCGGTAGTTCCAAGGTCATTGTACCGGGGCAGGACTTATGCATACGTGAAAATGGAAGCATGACGATGGAAGAGGTGGATTTGCATTCTTATATGTATTGGCGAGATGGATACTTCTATTTCGATAATCTTCCGCTGGTCGATGTGCTGAAAAGTATAGGGCGTTGGTACAATGTAGGAGTCGAGTTTCGCAACACAGAGATGATGGGTTGCAAAGTACATTTCCTTTCCGAACGTTTTCAGGGATTGGAACATACGCTTACATTACTTAACAGAATGGAAAAAGCTGATATCCGGTTGGAAGGTAATACATTAGTTGTAGACTGATGTATGACAATTTGGTCGCTTCTGAAAAAAAAATATCACTTTCTGAAAAATATTCGTTAGAAAAGGTAACCGTTTGAGGTTTTACTCCGTATATAAACTGATAATATGAAATTCTATTTTAATAAAGTCAGTTATGAAAAAAGATCGGTTACTTGCCATTATCTTTTTTATTTCCTGGTTGGGCTCGCTTAGTGTGGGAGCACAGGAAGTGAAAGAAAAGCGGATTACGATGGAATTTAAGAACGAGCGTCTGTCTTCTGCATTTAAGAGGCTCGAAAATGTATCTGGATATAAGATACTATTTGTTTATGAGGATGTCAATCAATACACAGTCGATGGAAAAGTGAAGAATCATACCATCGAACAGGTACTGAAATTTATGGTTGGCGACAAACCTTTAAAATTCCTTATCGACGGGCAATTTGTGAACATTACTCCCCAAAGAAAAGAGCCGGCAAAGACTGTGGAAAAAGTGAAGGGAACGGTTGTTTCCGTCGAAGACGGTTTGCCGGTTATCGGAGCATCAGTCCATGTAGCAGGAACAACTATCGGAGCACAAACCAATATCGATGGAAACTTTGAACTTATCAAAGTGCCCGGTGATGCAATGGTACAATTTTCCTATGTCGGAATGGAGACTGTGTCACTTCCTGTCAGCGCTGTGATGAATGTTCGTATGAAAGCAGACGTACAGACATTGGACGATGTCGTTGTGACAGGATACTACACACAACGCAAACAAACATTTACCGGAGCAGCTACTAATTATAGTGGAGCCGAACTGGCTGCTATCTCTGACCAGAACTTACTTTCTACCATTGCTGCCATCGATCCTTCATTTAAGATTGTGGATAACATTGCCATGGGATCCGACCCGAATACAGTCCCCAATATTCAGGTACGCGGTGTAAATGCGCTCCCTACCACTACCAGCTTGAGTGAAGAATATAAAGGTAACTCCAATCTCCCTACCTTTATTCTTGATGGTTTCGAAGTCAGTGTAGAAAAAGTATATGACCTCGACCCCAACCGGGTATCTAATATTTCAATATTGAAAGACGCTTCGGCTACGGCTATTTATGGTTCACGTGCTTCTAACGGAGTCGTTATTATTGATACCAAAGCACCGGCAGCCGGAAAACTGCGTTTGAACTATTACGGTAGTATGGACTTTGAGGCTGCCGATCTTTCCGATTATCATTTGCTGAGAGCTTCCGATAAATTGAAATATGAAGATTTGGCAAGACTGTATGTAGGTACAGGTGCTGTTTATGTAGATGAAGAATATCGCAGGAGTTATAACGAACGGCTGAAACTGGTACAGAAAGGCTATGATACGGACTGGTTGGCACAGCCGTTACGTTCTTTAGGTATCAGCCATCGTCATAGTGTACAGTTGGAAGGTGGGAATGAAAGTTTCCGGTACGGAGTAAACCTTACCTACAATGGAACATCGGGTGTGATGAAAGGCTCCGACCGTACTCGTATCGGTACAGGAATCAAGTTGCAGTATAATTATCGTAATTTGCGTTTCCGCAATGAGATTACCTATGATAAGGTGACTGCCAATAATTCTCCTTACGGATCGTTCAGTGATTATGCCAACATGAATCCTTATTATTATCCGTACGACGAAAACGGACAATTGAAGAAAATTCTGTTTACCATCTACAGTCCTAGCTCAGGCTCTACAACTGTAGTCAATCCGATGTATAACTCTACCCTGAACACTAAAGACCGGACTGCTTATGATGATTTCGTTGATAACTTTAGTGTGGAATGGGATATTCTGAATAACCTGAAGTTGAAAGGTAACTTCTCTCTGGAACGTGTCAATAAATCAACAGATGTTTTCAAACCGGCAGATCATACTGATTTTGCTACAGTGGAAGAGAACAAAGGTAGCTATACCAAAGGAAATACAGTGTCCAGCTCTTATGACGGCAGTTTGGTGCTTTCTTATTTCGGGCAATTCAAAAAACATGCACTGAGTTTGAACGGAGGTTGGAATATCCAGCAGACTTCTGATGATTACAGTACCTATACAATAAACGGTTTTCCTAATCAGCAGCTTGATCATCCTGCTATGGGAGCGGGATTTCTCGAAGGCAGTACTGTAAAAGGAGATGCTACCATGACTCGTCTGATGGGATTCTTCGGAAATGTGAACTATAGTTTTGATGATCGTTATTTCGTAGATGCTTCCATACGTATGGACGGTTCTTCTTTATTTGGCAGCAACCAACGGTGGGGTACTTTCTGGAGTACTGGTATCGGATGGAATCTTCATAATGAAGCATTTATGAAAGAAGTTTCTTTTGTCGATCAGTTCCGTCTGCGTATGAGTACCGGATATACAGGTAGTCAGAGCTTTTACCCTTATCAGGCATTGATGATGTATCAATATCAGAGTGAGTTGGCTTATCAGGATTATATCGGTACGGTAATCAAAGCGTTTGGTAACTCGAACTTGAAGTGGCAACGTACCAATAAGACAAACTTTGGTATCGACTTCGGTTTCTTCAAAAACCGTCTGAGCGGATACTTCAATTACTTTATCGAGAACTCAAAAGATTTGTTGGTGGATGTCAATATGGTTTCTTATCTTGGTTTCGACTCCTACAAAGAGAATCTGGGAGAAACTCAGAACAAAGGTTTCGACTTTAATGTGAAATTGACTGCTTTCCAGAATAAAGACTGGCGCGTGAATTTGTTTGTAAACGGACAGCATTACAATAACACGTTGAAGAAGATCTCTTCGGGATTGAGTTCTTTCAATGATAAAGCAGATGCGGCCGGTTCAACCAAGCCTTATGTAAGATATATTGAAGGTGCTTCTGTCAATACCATTTGGGTAGTACCATCGGCAGGTATTGATCCTGCCACAGGAAATGAAGTGTTTATCAGTAAAGACGGTAGTTATACCGGAACATGGAGCGAAAAAGATTATGTTCCTTATGCTTCGGCCGATCCGAAATTGAGTGGAACGTTTGGTTTCAATATTTACTACAAAGGGTTTGAACTGAATACGAACTTCTATTACCGTTTCGGAGGATATGCTTATAACCAAACTCTAGTAGATAAAGTAGAAAATGTGGATCCTTATAATAATGTAGATGAGCGTGCGCTTTACAGTCGTTGGCAGACTCCGGGAGTTGCAGCTATGTATAAACGTATCAGTGATCGTTCGGCAACGAAACCGACTTCCCGCTTTGTAGAGAAAGATAATTATCTATCTGCCAATTCTGTAAGTCTTGCCTATACGTTCCGAACAGATTGGATCCGTCACTTTGGAGCACAATATCTGAAAGTGGCTGTGACTGCAAATGACTTTATGAGGATGTCTACTATACGTCGTGAGATCGGTACGGCTTATCCTTATGCGCATCATTACTCCTTTACTGCTCAATTAACTTTTTAAAATGAAGAATATGAAGAAGATACTAATATTAGGTTATATAATACCACTTTTGACACTGTCTTCGTGTGAAAGTTGGTTTGATATTTCCCCTAAATCAGAACTGAAAGCTGACGATCTGTTTGAAACTTCGCAAGGATTCAGAGATGCGTTGATCGGTTGCTATGGTACAATGGCTACCAAAGATCTTTATGGTGGACAACTGACCATGACCTATATGGATGTGCTCGGGCAATATTATTCCACAGCCGGCACTACCCTCAATAATTTTGAAAATGCGTACGCATACAATTATTCTGAAACAAAAGAGGAAACACGCAAAGATAATATTTGGAAGAACGAATATAATATTATTGCCAACCTAAATAGTCTCTTGGACCGTATCGACGATCAAAAGGGAATCTTTGCAACCGGAGAATACGAACTTTTCAAGGGAGAAGCATTAGGATTGAGAGCGTACATCCATTTAGATCTGTTGCGTCTGTTTGCTGCTTCACCAGCCATGGAGAATGGCAGAAACCGGAAAGCGATTGCTTATGTAGACCGTTACACAAACGAACTTTTTGAACGTCTAACTACAGAAGGCGTCTTGAATCGTATTGTAGGCGACTTGGAAGCTGCACGTACTTTGTTGGCTCCGATTGATCCTTACGGACCCAAACATGCGACATTTGATTTGGAGAATCTTACAGGAGTATGGAAAGGAAGAGAGTACCGGATGAATTATTACGCGGTAACTGCTTTATTGGCACGTACTTTATTGTATCGAAATGCCGAAGGGGATAAAACTAAAGCCTATAATTATGCAGTGGAAGTAATCAACTCTACTCTGTTTCCACTTGTTTCCGGTGCGGACCTGTCGAGCCAGGATAAGAATGGTTTTATTCAGGAAAATGTTTTTTCGCTGGAATATCGTGGACTAAAAGATGAAATGGTAGATAAATATTTCTATGTAAGTAATTCTAATTCCGATTTCCTGTCTATAAACAAATCAACCCTGGGTAAGATTTTCCCTACAAGTTTGAGTATGGATTATCGTCAGCAATGGTGGGTAGAAAACTCTGGGTCTTATAACCTGATTGCGAAATATAGTTATTCGGAACGTGTCCCTCTACTGAAAGTTTCAGAGATGTTTCTTATTGCGACGGAAACTGCTCCGACATTAGGAGATGCAAACGATTACTTTTATCAGCTTCAATACCATCGCGGGCTTCCCGAAACGGAACTGACCGCAGAAAACTTACAAGAAACGTTACTTTCGGAATATGCCAAAGAGTTTCTTGGTGAAGGGCAGTTGTTTTATGCTTACAAACGTATGGCAATACAGAAAAAACCTATATTGAAGACAGCATTATCCGACTATGAGAGTGTATATATACTTCCGCTTCCTACGGAAAATACGTATTTTATAGATTAGCGTGTTATGAAGAAATTTTTATTAATAAACATATGGGCTATGCTGATCGGCTTTAGCCTTTTGGGATGTCAGGAAAATGAAAGAATGTTGTATGAGGAAAAACCTGCTGTCTACTTTAGCACTGTGACAGAAAAAGATAGTATTTTCTATTCTTTTGCATCCGGTTTGAAAGATGAAGATGTAGTCTCTATTCCGGTACGGATTATCGGAACTTCTGTCGATAAAGATCGTTCTATCTCTGTGGAAGTAGATCCCGTATCGACTGCTAAAGAAGGGGTTCATTATAAAAATCTGTCAAAATCAGTAGTTTTGGAAGCTGGTAATATAGAAACAGCTATCAATATAACTGTGATGAATGAAGATTTGAAGAATGGAGATGTGAAACTGATTCTGAACCTGAAGTCAAGTGAGGATTTTGATTTGGGATATGCCGGTTCGCTGAAGGCGAAACTGGTGATCACAGATCAGTTGGTTAAACCTTCTTATTGGGATATGCCTCTGTCATTATACTACGGAGCTTATTCAAAGGCAAAACATCGTTTATGTATCCAATTGCAGGGATTTGATTTTCCGGAAGCACTGGATTATGCGGTAATAGCTGATTATATGTCTTACGGTCGTATGGTTTATAGTTATCTGACGCAGACTCCTATCTGGGACGAAGATACGCAAGCATGGATTACAGCTGATTGGTCACCACTTTAATAATTTATAATAAGATGAAGAAATTAATAGTATATATAATGCTGCTCGCCTGCTGGGCATGTGTGGACGACACTACGAATGAGAGCTTTCATACGCTTAATGATGTTATCATTGAGGGGATTGAAGATGAATATACCGATGTGTATGTAGACAACTTATTTAGTATTCATCCTACACTAAAGACTACATTGAATACGGAAGCTGATCTGAGGTTCTTTTGGATTGCTTATGACAAATCGACCCGTTATGATGCAGATACACTTTCAAAAGAAAAAAATCTGGATGTAGTGATCCGTCTGACTCCGGGAGAACATACAATGAAGTTCAAAGCTGTCAGCACAGTGACGAAAATCTATTATGAGAAAGAGTTTACGGTGAATGTGGTGAATGAATTTACTAATGGATTGATGATTCTTGCGGAAACGGATGGAAAAGCCGTACTTGACTTCTGGATTCCCGGTAAAGATGAGGTTGTAACGGACGTTTATGGTAAACTGAATGACGGTGATGTGCTAGGTACTCACCCTAAACGAATTTATTTTAATAAATACACCACAGATGTCACCAGTGAGGTGTTGGTAATGTGTCAGGATGGAGAAGGAGGAAAGGTGCTTGATAATATCACTTTAACCAAACGCAGGGATTATAAAGATATGTTTTTTGGTATCGTTCCTGATGAAATAGTGCCACAGGCTTATTATAAGAGTTCAATGCGCGAATATCTGATAGATAACGGATTGGCTTATGATCGTGCTACGAACACTCAGGTTCCGAGCACGACGGTAAAACCGAGTTTGTCAGTGCAAGGATCAACTTATGAAATAGCCGACAATGCTAATTTTATAGATGATGAGGATATGGTTAGTCGTATGGTACTTTATGATAATCAGAATACTTGTTTTTATTCTATTTTTAATATAACGACTGCTTTCCTGACGAAAGTAACTAAAACAAGTGGTTTTACATATGTCAATGGTGGTTTCTTTAATCCGGATCAAGTAGGAATGAAATGTTTGTATGCAGGTATTACTTCGCGTAGTTCGTCCGGAGATAAAGAATATCTGGGAGTGTTTGAGACTCCGGAAGGAGAGAGACATTTATTGAAGATGGGAATTGGATTTTATACAGATGGCACACCTTCCTCTTATTTTAAAGATTTAGGTAATGAGGTTCTTACTTGTGAGAACATCGCTACAGCTAATTCATTCACTGCTTCCGCTCTTTTCTCCGGTTATTTATTTTATGTAGCTGGCAGTAAAGTTTATGTATATAATTCGGCAAGCTCCACTGGTGGGGTAATATATGACTTGCAAGATGATGCGGAAGGAGGTGCCCAATATGTAATTGATCATATTGAAGTAGAACGCGGTGGAAATCGTTTGTGGGTAGCATTCCGTGACAATAGCTTGTCGGAAAAGAGAGCTGGCTTCTGTGGCTTAACTGTTAATACGGATGGTGGGCTTAGCTTGAAGCGTACTGTATTCCATCCTAATTTTGCTGATCGTATAATGGATTTTGAAAGTAAATATTGATTATGAAGAATAGATTAATAGGACTGTTGTTATGTTTGTCGGCATTTGTCTTAGTAGCAAATGCCCAGCAAATTTCATTTGTGAAGAATTGCTCTTGGGAAGACCTGAAAGCACGTGCCCAAAAAGAGGATAAACCGATTTTTGTAGATGTATATACCTCTTGGTGTGCTCCGTGTAAGAAGATGGCGGCTACAGTCTTTAAAGATCCTGAAGTAGTGGCTTATATGGATAAAAATTATATTTCTATTCAGTTGGATGCGGAAAAAGAAAAGGATCATGGTTTCTTCACTAAGTTCCGTCCGGGAGCTTATCCATCTTTTTATTGGTTGGATAAGGACGGTCAGTTGCTGAGTACTAAAACTGGAGCTATGCCCTCAGAATTATTCTTGAAATCTTGTCAGGATGCCAAGACCGGTTCATTGGGCAAACAAATAGACGAGTATAATCAAAAGTGGAAGTCGGGTAATAGGGAAGATGACTTTGTCGAAAAATACCTGTTTGAGGTATTACCGCAAGTGTTTCCAGATTCGGTGCGTCCGCTCTTCAACCAGTATTTAACCGGATTGTCTCCTGAAAAACTGAAAAGTCCGAGAATCGGTAAACTTTTGTGCCGTTTCACTCGTACTATTGAGAATGATAAAGTATGGACTACTTTGTTAGAATATAATGATGTTTATTCGTCTGAGCTTGATAAATCTCTTGATTTTGACAGGTATATGTATATGAATCTGATACGGATACCGATGTCGGTACGGACAGAAGAGACGAAGTACCGTTCGTACATGGATTTGATTGAGAGTAAAAACTTTCCTAATAAAGAGTTGTATATGAGCTTGATTCAAATGGAATCTAAGATATTTGACGGTAACTATAAAGAAGCTCTCGCTCAGGCGACCGCTATTGGAGCAGCAAATGAGAAGATTCGTCCTTATTTGTATCGGGAAATGATCTATACTTTTATTATTGGCAAGTTTTTTGTTGAAACCTATACTCCTTCCAATGAAGAAAAGCAAGCTATCATAACCTTGACGGAAAAAGCGTTTGAACTGACCCCTTCAAAGAGCACAGTTTCTTATCTGGCCGCTGCCTATGCGAGAAGTGGTGATTATAAGAAGGCTTATGAGACATTGGCTATATTACCTTTCCAGGGAGAGCCGACTTTGAGTAATGCTGTTTATGGTTTGCTGAATTTGCCTCGGAAAAGATAGCTTGAAAGATTGATTGTAGATTTGAGTAAGGCAGTTTCATCCAGCCCCCCTTCCCCCATGTCCTGTTTTACCCAATCTGTGTGAGGTTGTGTCAAAATGCTGGCACAACCTTTTTTTATGCGCAAAGCCCAGACTTTCGCAAGCCCGGGCTTTGTTATTACCCAAAATTTTTGTAACTTTAGGCATAAAGTTTTTCGTTATGGCAAAGTTACATTTTCGTCCTTACATTCCCAACCAAACAGTTCTTTTTCCCGGAAGAATTGATGAGAACATAGCATCGAACGATCCGGTTCGCATCGTTAATACAGTTGTTGATAATCTCAATCTTGACAATTTCAAGAAGCTTTATAAAGCAACCGGTCGTTGTCCTTATCATCCTAAAATGATGCTCAAGGTAATTATCTACGCCTACATGAACAATATCTATTCGTGCCGCAAAATAGAGAAGCTTCTCCTACGTGACATCCATTATATCTGGCTTTCCGGTAATGAACATCCGGATTTTATTACCATCAACCGTTTTCGAAACCGTGTAAAAGAAGAAATAAATACCGTATTTACGCAGTTGGTTCTTGTCCTTGCCGACAAAGGTTTTATCAGCCTTGACGTAGAGTATATCGACGGTACCAAGATTGAGTCCATGGCCAACAAATATACTTTTGTCTGGCGCAAGACAGTCGAAAAGAACCGTACAAAGCTGATGGATAAGATCCGCATTCTCCTGGAGCAGGTAGATGAAGCCATAGCCCAAGAGAACTCCTCCAAAGACACATCCGTAGAGTTCACTCCTGCCATGCTCTCAGATATAGTGAATGAACTTAAAGAGGTGCTGGAACACCAGCCTGTAACAAAGGACAAGGAACAAAAGAAAGTCATCCGGGAAAAGAAGAAACAGGTCCGGGAACTTGAGGAGTACCGTGACAAGCTGATGGAATACGACAATCACCTTGAAGTCCTTGGAGAACGTAATTCCTATTCTAAGACCGATCCTGATGCTACATTCATGCGTATGAAAGAAGACGCCATGAAGAACGGGCAGACCAAGCCCGGGTATAATTTACAAACAGGTACTGAAAACCAGTTCATCATAGACTTCCGGCTGTTTCCCAACCCCACCGATACGCTGACCCTGATCCCTTTCTTCCACTCCTTCCAGCACCGCTATAACCGCTTACCGGGTATCGGTGTGGCAGACTCCGGTTACGGCTCGGAAGAAAATTACCGGTTCATGCAAGATAATGGGATAGAAGCCTTTGTCAAGTACAACTACTTCCATAAAGAACAGCGTCCCCGTTATACCCCCAACCCATTCCATGCGGAGAGTCTCCATTACAATGCGGGGGAGGATTACTACGTTTGTCCTATGGGGCAGCACATGAACCGTATAGGAACCAGACGTGACAAAACAGCGAGCGGATACATCTCCGAAAGTGCCCGGTATAAAGCACAAAGATGCGAAGGCTGTCCTTTGCGTGGCAGTTGCTTTAAAGCCCGGGGGAACCGTATTATAGAAGTCAACCACCGGTTAAACCAATACAAAAGGCAGGCACGGGAAAGGTTGCTCTCAGAAGAAGGAATCAGGCATAGGGGCAGGCGGTGTATAGAACCGGAAGCCGTTTTTGGACAAATGAAATACAACATGGCATACAGAAGGTTCCGGCATATGGGAGAAGACAAGGTGACAATGGACTTTGCCTTCTTTGCCATAGCTTTTAATATCAAAAAGATGTGTGCAAAACTGAGAAAGGCAGGAAAGGAGTTCATTACACTTGCTAAATCTATATTTATTGGGCTATTTATAACTCGATACAACGGGAATATAGTAACTTGTTACCAAATGAATGAGAAAAAAGCGGCATAGCCAAAAGAAAAGATAACAGGACTATAAATTTTAGAAAAAGGTTGTGCCAACGTTTTGACACAACCTCACTTTTTGGGTGGGATCAGTTGTTTGATTGAATAGGTTGGATGTTTTATCTTTCCATCATTGAATTTGGGATTTAATTATTCTTCAATAATCATGCGGAAACCAACGTTAAACACTCTCTGATATGGATAATAACCTTTACGTGAGTATGAGGTGGAGAACTTCGGACGTTCGATATACGAACCTCCACGTACAGTCTTATATTCGGAAGATGATTTCGTTGTTTCTTTATATGGATAAGGTAAATAGTCGGAGCGTGTCCACTCTGCAACATTTCCATGCATGCAATACAGGCCGAATGGATTTGCTTCGTAAACCTTTCCGCCAACTTGAACCAGATTCCCGTCATCAACACTTTCTTCTTTCGGTAGGAAAGTGTAATACTGGTACCAGAAATCAGATTTAGACATAGGTTGCGGGTCTATACCCGAAACGGCTAACAACAATGTTGTCTTATCGGCCATATTGTCCTTTTTACCAAAATCCGTATGCAAGTCACCATACCAGAAATCCTGATCGCTACCGGCACGACAGGCCCATTCCCATTGTGCTTCGGTAGGAAGGGTGATCTTCAGACCGGTTTGCTCACTCAATTTTTGGCAGTATTCCATTGCATCGTTATAGCTGATACGGATTACAGGCTGTTCCGGTTTATTTGCCGGATAACCTTGAACTACATGGTCTTTCCATTGTTGGTCCACAAAACGGCTGTCATGTTCCGGGAAAATAACGCGGTATTGTTCGTTCGTTGTTTCCAGTTCCGCCATCCAAAATGCTTTCTTTATTTTTACTTTACTGGTAGGACGGGCATCCGGTTCGCCATTGTTATTTCCCATAACAAATTCACCCGCAGGAATACGGACGAAAGTAATTTCCACTCCCGGAGCTATCTCAACGACTTTACGTGTTTCTTTCTCATCAGCCAACATGGCTTTCACCTTGTCTCCATCAAATGGCCATCCTTGGATTTTGATCTCTTTTTCTTTTCGGGTCACTTCTTTTTCAGGTATTACAGGAGTTATCGTACCTTGTTTCTTTAAATATTCGGCATATTCGGTGATTTCTTTCTTCCAGTCTACGCCGGAACCGCCTGCATATTTATTATTCAGTTCTATACGACGTTCTACTTGGTCAAATCCTTTGTATGGGAAATACTTCAATACGTTTGCGTTGAAATATCCCTTGTCCGGCGCATTATAGTCAATCCAGTTATAGAGTGTCTTCCATTCTTTGTCTGTCAGTTTTACGTTGTAATGCCCCTTCTTCAGGAGTCGAACTAATTCGCTTGTATTGGGATGATATTCATAAGGTTGCAATACCACCATATCTCCTTCCCCTCCTTGACGATGCACGTAGGGGTGTAGATTTAAATAAGAAGTACCGTATCCCTTTTTATCTTTTTTCCCACCACGTAAATCAAACGCTTTTCCTTCTCCGGTGTGGCAGGCAATACATGCTCTGTCTAAGATGGGTTGTACTTCCAGGTCGAAAGTAAAGGAACGTTGTCCACCTTCCGGTAAAGTAAGGGAAGACGGGGCTTTCTGTGAAGCGATGACTCGTTTGGGAATAGGGATCTGATTTTGGTTTTCATGGCACCCTACGCAAGATACAATCTCACCCGGTTGTCCGGTTACCCAGCTACGCATCCACTGAATGGCTACTCCTTCTTTATCCAATGGCTGAATAGAAATAGGAGTATTGGCAGGAACCTTGAAAATAACGGAACCGTCTTCTTCTACCGGAACTGTACCTAACAAGCGTTTGATATCCCATCCGGATTGTATACCTTGCCAGTTATGGTCTGATTCTGTATTGACATACGCATATTCGTAAGCATGCAGGCGGAGGGATTTTACTGTTCCCCGGGGAATACCTCTCAATCCTTCTCCTTCATAAATATCTTGAATAAAGAAGGTCGCTTCTTTATCTTCCAGTTTTACCCGGTCGGGAATGGCAGGTGGAGTCATTGTTTTACGTACCAGAATCGGACTGATATATCCTTCTCCTTCTGCTTGCATCAGGCAAGTTACATTATCATAGATATCTACCAGATAAATTCCCCATAATGAATTAGGGGTTAGTTTGGCTGCAACCAGAAAATATTTATCACTTAAAGGAGCCGGTTTAATGAATTGCGGCCAGACATCATTTACGAGTTCGTCTTTTATAAGTTCCTGGATCGGACGATTCCGGTGAGGTATTTCCTGAATCATACCGGATATTCCTTTACGCCCTTTGGTGGGATCAAATAATATCAGACGTCCGGAGCGGGCTATGCCATGATGACCGGATATGATTCCGATAAATGCGGAACCATATCCCGGCAAAGGTTGCATGTCAAACGTACTGTTAGGGAACATGGAACCACTACCGTAGAGTGCTTTGTTCTCTGTTCCATCCGGATTCATGTGCATCACAATACGGGAATAATAATGTGTAAGGTCTGTGTATTCCCAGCGTGTGTACATGATGCGTCCGTTATTCATGATAGTCGGATTCCAATTGGCGTCTTGGTCGAATGTCAGACGGCGCATACTTTTGTCTTTCGGGTTATAAAGTACCATGTTTCCTACTGCGTCGGAACCATTTACGCATGGTACTCCTTGATATCCGATATTGGAGACAGCTACAATACGGCCATCAGGCAGATAAGTTCCGTCATAGAATTCCAGGTCCGGTTCTTCATTTTCTAAGAGAGGTTTACAACCGGTTCCGTCTAGTTTCGCTTCAAATATATTCCACCGTTTATCACTTTGTAATTGGGAAAACATTACTCTGTCTCCTTCCCAGTGGAGCTTTAGGTCGGAAATGGAAGAACCGTTGGAGGGTTTATAAATACAACGTGTCTTGATGTCTCCACGTAAATTGGAAAGTTCAACAATCTCTGCATCAAAACCTTCCCGGCGGGCTGATTCTTGATTACTCCAGTTATTGGCTTGTGTTCCTAAATCGGGAGCCATTGCCTGACGAGCCGTCATTCCTAATTTAAAACGGGCGGCAACTATTTTATTGGTATCTAATAACGTATTTCCCAATAAGATCTCATGTTTGTATTTCAATGCTTTACGAGCATCGGCTATTGCTTGCTCATCTCCGCTATAAATACCTTGAAAGCCTTTCTTTTCAAGTCGGAATAATTCTTTCAACAAGGGTTCATACTTGTTGATGTCATATCCCGTTTGCTTTTTCATATCGTCGAAAGCTCCTTGAACCGAACCAACATTGAGCCATGCCAGTTCCTCTTGAAGTTGGTATATTCCTTGAATTTTATACAATAATTCCAAGTACTTGCGTATCTGTACATTTATATCTTTCTCATTAGCTATTTGCTTGGCTACATCGGCGTAATAGACTTTATTCTTTAATTTTTCAATCACATTCTCTACTGCTTTTCGTTCAATCGATGCATCTGGACTGATAATCCATTTCTCCAGATTTTCTACAGCCATAGATAACATTGCCATTTCATGCGGATATTGATTTACCAATTCTTTAATGACAAGATTGGGGGCAATATTCATTGCTGAAAAGTAGGCGCTTCCATTTACGGATGCATCATCAATCCCAACTTCTGCTTCGAATCGGATATATTGTTCCTGAAGCGGATAGATCAATATTCCATCCGCATGACAAAGGACGCCATGTTCATATTTCTTGCCGGCAATAACAATGTCGTTATCGTATATATTTTTATTTAGCTTAGGATTTCCCCAGCCTGTAACACTGTATTCATAAGAAATGTTATCCAGCCAGACAGCTGTACCATTGGGTTTTATCAGACGTGCATTTGCCCAGACAGCATGGTCGTAACTTGAACCGTCCGGTCCGCCGGAAGTGACAAGCACTAATTTATCCACTCCTTTCAAATCTACCGTAAAAGGTTCGGCTTTGCTCCGGTGCTTCATCCAGGTAGAAGTGACAGGCATTCCACGCTTTTTAAGCATTGTTTCTATCTCTGTTTTCGTCCTTACGCAAGCTTCGATCCATGTTTCTGCCTTCTTCTGTGAGGGAGTGGAGTAACCGACGGAAGAGATAAGCAAAAGAAGTGATAATAAATAAAATCTATTCATGTGGCAAATGATAAAGTATTACATCTTGTTATAAAGCAGCTATCGGATTAGTGAAACGCAAGCCATCATTATCATGGTAACATGCCCATTCGCTGACAACCGCACCTTCGGGACCCGCCATCATAAAATGATAGGTTCCCAATTCTTTTAAGCGAAGTACATCACCCACTTTCTGGATCATATAGTTTTTACTTTTGATAGGACCATGGCTAGCCGCAATGGTTGGAGCTTCGGGTGTTTCGTCTCCTATTTCTGAGAAGTTATAAACCCAGCCTTTTTCTACCATCCATGATTCGTGTTTGGCAGGGAAATTGGTTGCTACATGTGCATGTTCAGGAATCATCTGGTCGGGCAATAAATAAATGGCATGGGCGAAGTATTTATATTCGGGATCGTTTACCCAGAAAATACCACCCATCCCTACATGCTCAAAATCTCCCAGTCTAAAGTCTGTTACCCATATGTCTTTAGCCATTAGTTCTGTAAATGGTACTCCATAATATGCAAACATGTCTTTCATGGCTTCTATGGCAACATCTTGCTGAAATTCACCGTTCTTATAATAGTCGGCATTCGTGTACTTTTTTAGATACTTCATATTCTTTAGTGTTTAAAATTTTAGTAGTTGTTTTACTGATCAATATGGTTTATAATGAGTTCACATATTCGGTCAATGCTTCTATGTCTTTTTCGGATATCTTCTTAGAAATGCCATGCTTATGTACTTCGAAGACTTCTTTCATTGTTGCTGCACGCCCGTCAAAAAGATAAGGAGCTGTGCGCCATACTTCACGTAGGGTAGGAGTATCCCAACCTTTCTCGAACTCAATGTCGTCACCGATTCGGTGCATTTTCATGTCTGTATAATAACTGCCGCTATGACACTCTCCACATTGCAACCGATCAAATACTTCCTTTCCTGTTTTGGCTTTCTCCGATAGCTCTCCATTAACCAGATAAGGACTGCTAACAGGGCGAAGTGACTTTAAATAGGCATCCACACAGACTGCATCTTCCTCTGATACATCATAAAACTGGATAAAGTTAAAACCGGCTCTTACAGCACGTTCTGCATGTTCGCGAATACCGGAAATCATGTTAGGAGGAGTTACGTGACTGAATAATAAACTTTTGCAGTTCTTTGGATTACCTATTCCATCATTCATCAAGTCCCAGTTCATACCGTCGGTGCGTGCATCTCCCGGATGACAACCATTGCAACTCTGCCAATTTTGGAAACAATGTGACGCATCGTTGAAATAACGTTCACCTTTATTTTCTAAACTCTCTTCACGTCCGGGATTCATTTCTACGGTCATCAACTGATGGGTATTGATATCCATCATATTTAAAATATCAGCAAAGTATGTGGGAAGAATCAATTTGGTATCTGTCAGAACCATACTGCGTGGTCCGTTTCCCCGTAAAGGTATACGTTTACGTATGCCATAAAGGAATGTCAAGTCGTAATCTAATGCAGACTTATCGGGATAATTCAAAAACTTATCCAACATTGCTTTATGGTTGATAACGCTTACCTCATGCGTGCCGGAGTGGGAGATAAAGATTGATTGGTCATTGCAAACGATACTCCAGATACCTGCTGCTCCACGTTCCGGTTCGTCCACAACCACAGCTCCCAGAAATTCTTGTTTAGCGACGTCTATAATACTAAAGGCACTTGTATTCATCCATCCTTGTTGCAGCTGGGAAGTGGGTACTGTGAACCGTCCGAGATTATGTGAGACATAGATATATTTCCCATCCGGAGTAATGCAAATTCCACGTAATGCGTTGCTACCATTAGCTAATTGGATATCTTTTACTTTAGTAAATCGATCTACTTTTATTACGGAAATACACGCTGCTACATAATTGACATCAGCCCGTTGTGCGGGTAGGAAATTTGTGACATACAGATATTTACCATCTTTACTTAATACGGCTGACTTGGGTTCTCGTAATACATTTACTGTCGCTATTACTTCTTTTTTCTCTATATCGACTTTAGATACTGTATTCTGAAACTGATTACATACATAAATATACTTTTTATCCGAACTAAACAAGGGATAGCAAGCTCCTGAACCGGTAATAATTGACTTCTCTACTTTACCTGATTCCGAAGATAATATCTGTAAACGTCCTATGGTTTCAAAAGTTGTTACATATATTTTGTTACCGTCCGATAAGATTCCTGTTGGAGTATCATCCAACTGAAAAGAATGTAAGAGCGTTTTTCCATCAGGAGAAAAGATATCGACCTTTTTAGTTCCTTTTTCTGCAATCAATAATTCACCTTTTTCATTTACAGTAATGCTTGTTGGAAACAGGGGGGAAGTTCCAGCCGAAAGAAAAGCGATATTGGAAAAAATAAGGCAAATCAGCCATACGTATCTTAATGTACCTTTATACTTATTTCTCATAATAATATATCGTGTTATCGTTTACTGTATCCTAGCTCTTCCGAAATCTCCAATGCAATTTTCTTGATACAAGCCGCTGAAGAACGAATCACTTCTTTGGATAAACGGTCTTTAGGTCCGGAAATCCAGATTGCCCCACAAGGATAGCCTATATAATTAAATATAGGAGAACCGATACAGATCACTCCGGTGAGTTCTTCTTCATTGTCTATTGCATATCCATGTTTGCGCACTATTTCTAATTCTTTTAAATAGTCTTCACATGAAGTGATGGTCCGGTCATTGTAACGTGTAAATTCCATATATGATAAATACCGGTCTCTAACATTATTGGGAAGATAAGCCATGATTGCTTTTCCCGGAGCAGAGCAATGCAATTCAAAAAGTTTTCCCGGTGAGAGGACGAAACGAAACGTATGGTTTCCTTGTGCCTGTTCAATGAAGATTCCTTTCTTTTCTCCCAATACTCCAAAGCAGGATGTTTCCTGCACTTCATCTCTTAAATCACGTAAACGCGGTAGAACGGTTTCCAATAAATTATGCTCATTCAATGACCGAAATCCCAATGTCAGTAATTTCCTGGATAACTTATAACGCTTTGTGTCATCATGATAAACCAAATAATCCAACCGAACCAATGTACTTAAAATACGATAAGCAGTGGTTTGAGAAATATCAAGAATGGATTTAATCTCTTGAAGGGTTTCTCCCCGAGGACAAAGGGACAGATATTCAAGTATGGCAATCCCTTTTTCTAAGTTTGGAACCTTATAATTCTCTTTGCTTTTTTTCATATTTGGAATTGTATTTTTCATATTTGAAATATTGTTTCAGATTTGAATCAAATATAAAGGCGAGTAGATAAAAACAAGAGAGAGAGATGCAAAAAGATATTAAATATGTCGTAGAGCATAAAAAGAAGCTATATCAAAACTGATAGTCGGTATTTTGATATAGCTTCATTTCTGCAAATTACCATTATAGGTTTAAATTGGGGGAATGAAGGGGAATGCTTTTTATTCGTGATGATAAGGTCCTCCGTTCAAGATGGTCATTGCCCGATAAATCTGTTCTACAAAGATCAGTCGGATCATCTGATGCGAAAAGGTCATCTTCGACATTGAAATCTTTTCGTGTGCTGCCTGATATACCTTTTCAGAGAAACCATAAGGTCCTCCGATGATAAATACCAGTCGTTTGTTTACTGTATTCATCTTTCGTTTCATGTAATCGGCAAACTCTATGGAGCGCATCTCTTTGCCATGTTCGTCGAGTAATACAATGACGTCTCCCGGCTGCAAAGCTTTAAGAATCAGTTCACCTTCTTTTGCTTTTTGTTGATCCATAGAAAAGATTCTTTGTGTTTTTTAGTTCGGGAATTACCTCCATATCGAACGAAAGAAGATATTTCGTCCGTTGAATATAGTCATCTATAGCAGTAATAAAATGTTTTTCTACGGTTCGTCCAACGACGAGCAGAGTTGTTTTCATGCGCCTGTTATTAGGATTACAGCACAAAAATAGGCATTTTTTATGTTATTCTGCAATTAATGCTTACCTTTGCCTATCATTAGGTGAAAGTTTAATGCTTAAACTTCAACCAAAAAGCTTGGATTTATGAAGAAACGAGTGCTTTTAGGAATGACCGCTTTGCTTCTTTCAATCTCATTGCTTATGGCACAGGAGGTACCGGAAGGCGTGATAACGGCATTTAAGAGAGGTAGTTCGAAAGAGCTCAGTAAGTATATGGGAGACAAGGTAAACTTGGTGCTCCAAGGTCGCTCGACAAACCTTGACAAGCAGAAAGCTACAGCTATGATGCAGGATTTCTTTACTGAAAATAAAGTCAATGGTTTCACTGTAAATCATCAGGGAAAACGGGATGAATCGAGTTTTATAGTTGGTACGTTAGCTACGTCCAAAGGAAAATTCCGTGTGAACTGCTTCCTGAAGAAAATGAAAGATCAATATTTAATTCATCAAATAAGGATTGAAAAAATCAATGAATAAGGAAAAAGAACTGATCGACAAACTGATCGATCTTGCTTTTGCAGAAGATATTGGCGATGGTGATCATACCACGCTTTCGTGTATTCCCGATACTGCTATGGGGAAATCTAAACTTTTGATTAAAGAAGCCGGTGTATTGGCGGGAATCGAAGTTGCCAAAGAAATTTTCAACCGCTTTGACCCTACAATGAAGGTTGAAGTATTTATCAATGACGGAAATGAAGTAAAGCCGGGTGACATAGCAATGGTAGTGGAAGGCAAAGTTCAGTCACTGCTTCAAACGGAACGCCTGATGTTGAATGTCATGCAACGTATGAGCGGAATTGCCACGATGACTCGTAAATATGCTAAACAGTTGGAAGGTACTCATACAAGAGTGCTGGATACTCGTAAAACAACTCCGGGAATGCGTATTCTTGAAAAGATGGCAGTGAAGATTGGCGGTGGGGTGAATCACCGTATCGGTTTATTTGATATGATTTTGCTGAAAGATAATCATGTGGATTTTGCAGGTGGCATTGATAAAGCGATTACTCGTGCAAAAGATTATTGTAAGGCAAAGGGTAAAGACCTGAAAATAGAAATCGAAGTTCGTAACTTTGATGAACTGCAACAAGTACTCGATTTGGGAGGTGTGGATCGTATCATGTTTGATAATTTCACGCCTGAAATGACGAAAAAGGCAGTAGAAATGGTAGCAGGTAAATATGAAACCGAATCTTCCGGTGGAATTACTTTCGATACACTTCGTGATTATGCCGAATGTGGTGTAGACTTTATATCCGTAGGTGCTTTGACTCATTCTGTGAAAGGACTTGATATGAGTTTTAAGGCATGCTAAACGCTTTTAGAGCGATTATTAGCATGTAGCTAAAATATAAAAGAATAGTTGAAGCCTTTCTCTATCTCTTTCTCCTTGGGAGAAGGGCAGAGAAAGGTTTCTTTTTTTATTCTTTAACATTTCTCATTGCAGCATTTTTCTAATACCTGCGTCTAAAGAATAAACGGCGCAGACATACGTTCGATTAAAAGACATTGACTTTGGAAAACGAGATAGAACTGATAAAGGGGTGTCGGGCAGGAAAGGATTCAGCCCGTAAGGAACTTTACACCCTCTTTTCCAAACAGATGTTAGCGATATGTTATCGTTATACGGGCGATATGGATGCGGCACATGATGTGCTACATGATGGTTTCATCAAGATTTTTACCAATTTCTCCTTTCGGGGAGAATCTTCACTCAGTACGTGGATTACCCGAGTGATGGTAACACAATCACTCGATTATCTTAGACGTAAGAAAAGAGTCAGTCAGTTGGTAATACATGAAGATCAGCTTCCCGATATTCCGGATATTTCGGTCTCGGGAGGAGGAGAGGGGATCTCCGAAGAACAATTGATGGCTTTTGTTGCCGAATTGCCGGATGGTTGCCGAACCGTATTCAACCTTTATGTGTTTGAAGAGAAATCTCATAAAGAAATAGCTAAGATGCTTCACATAAAAGAGCATTCATCTACTTCGCAGTTACATCGGGCCAAATATTTGTTAGCAAAAAGAATTAAAGAATATAGGAAGTATGAAGAAAGAAAAAGATGAAATAACCGACCTGTTTCGTACACGTCTTGCCGATACCGGGATGACTGTCCGGGAGGGATTCTGGGAAGAACTTTCGCAGGATATTCCTGTGGCTTGCCAACATCGTCGTCGGTTATTGCTTTTCCGTGTGGCAGCTGCTGCATCCGTATTGTTGGTGTTGGCAGCATCATCGGCTACGTTCTGGTATCTTTCCCCAAAAGATGAGATTGAAGAAGCGTTTACCCAATTGGCTGTGACACAAGGAGGGGTTTTGGATGGAGACGGAATACGTGTTAATCAGTTACCTCAGCCTGTGCAACCGGTATTGGCAAAGCCTGCACCGAAAACGTATGGAATACTTTCTCAATATGTCGATGGAGAAGATTCTATTTCTATCACAGTATCTATGTCGATTACTCTTTCTTCGACAACCTCTGTGGAAAATGATAATCGGATGAGAAGACGCAAGGATTATTGGCAAGCAACCAATAAACAGCCGGAGTCGGCAGCAGTTACAGAACAAAAAAATGATGTTGTGAGTCATCTGGATCATGCGAAAGTAGATAAAAAACATAATTGGGCAATGAAAGCTCAGATAGGAACTGCTCTACCGGCAGAAGACGGAGCGTATAAAATGCCTGTCTCGGCAGGAGTAACAATGGAACGGAAATTGAATAAATTCTTGGCAATAGAAACCGGATTACTCTATTCGAACCTTCGTTCTAATGAACAGACTTTGAATTATCTGGGTATTCCGGTAAAACTTAATATAACATTGGCTGATACAAAGAAGGTTGATATTTATGCATCTGTGGGTGGAATTGCTGATAAATGTATAGCCGGAGCGCCTGATAATAGTTTTAAGGAAGAACCTATTCAACTGGCGGTAACTGCCGGTATAGGAATTAACTATAAGATCAATGATCAATTTGCACTTTTTGCCGAACCAGGTGTTTCACATCATTTCAAGACTGACTCGAAACTGGCTACGGTACGTACGAAAAGACCAACTAATTTTAATTTGCTTTGCGGGCTTCGCATGACGTATTAACTTTTATGGAAATGAAAAAAACACTTATTATGCTGTGTATGGCTGTTTGCCTGATGATATCCTTGGTGGGATGCAGCAGTGAAGAAATGGATTACAATAATCCTGATGTTACCCTTTTTGTCAAGCAACTGAAGGCTGGTACGTATAAGATGGAAAATGAAAAAGGAGTGATAGAAGTACCTCACTTCACCGAAGAAGATATTCCTGAACTGTTGAAGTATGCGGAAGATTTAACCATTATTCCTTCTTTTCCGTCAGTCTATAATATGAATAACGGGAAGATCCGTTTGGGTGAGTGTATGCTTTGGATGATAGAATTTATTAGGCAAGGAACACCACCGTCGTTAGGATGTAAAATGGTATTGGCGAATGCTGAGAATTATGAAGCTATTTATTTCTTGACGGATGAAGAAGTGCTCGATGCCGCTGCTTGTTACAGGCGTTGGTGGGAAGGACGGAAATATCCGAGAACAGCTTGGACGATTGATCCATGCTATGATGAACCGCTTTGTGGAACGGGTTACCGTTGGTGGTAATAACAAAAAATGTTTTCCAGATAGAAAAATGAGCAAAAATGTCAGCACGTTTGTTTATATCGTTAGTTTTGATACTGCTGACAGGGAAGTGTTATGCTCAATGGACTGCAGAAGATTCTTTGCGATTAAAGAATTCGTTGGAAAATGGTGAAGAATTGAATCTGAACAAAGAGGCTGTCAAAAGAATTAAGTTTGATAACAGTGTGGAGAATCCCCGTATGTCCAATGAGAAATTATGGATGCGTTTTGACAAATCACTTCCAAGAGTTATTGCTCCTTCTACAGTGGTGGAATCAGATTCATTATATGACAGCCGGCGGTTGTCCAATAGGACGCTTCCTTTTATCATGTTGGAAACCTATAAATCAACTTATGTTCCCTTACCTTTGGATACATTGGTAGTATCGATGGGCATCAATTTACCTCCGCCCGATGGTATATCGTTAGGTAATGGAGTCAGGGTGGATGGAGGACTGTTTTTCGGTTTAGATTTGCTGCAAGTTTTTACTAAAGATTTCTGGCAGTTTCGAAAGAAGCGGATGCGTACGCGTACTATAAGCGTACTTAAGGATTATAGTAAACATAAGTGAGAAGAATGGAGAGATTGATGAAACGTTTGGTTACAGCTATGGCACTGTCTTTAACGACTTTATTAATGTATGCACAAGAATGGACCTCGAAAGATTCTTTGCATGTGAAAAACTTGTTTGATGGTGAACAGGAGCTGATTTTAAATCCTGATGCGGTAAAGTCGATAGATTTTGGCAATGCGGCAGGAACTCCTCGGATGTCTAAGGAGAAAAGCTGGATGCATTTTGATGAGTCTCTTCCTCAGGTTTTACCTAAACCGAAGGTCGTTCTTACATTGACACCTTATACTGCTACTACTCCCTATGATTGGGATCCGGTTTATCAGAAAAAAATAAGAGTTACTAAAAATACCTGGCGTGGAGATCCTTTTTATGAACTTCGTCAGTTGTTATATACTAAGAGTTCTAATATCCCTCTTGGTAAAGGTGGTGTATATATCAGTGGAGGAGCTATTGGTGGACTTGACTTAATGGCTATGTTTACGCGAGATTTCTGGAGTAAGAAGAGGCTGGAGACTCGTGACAGAACTCTGGAAGTCCTGCGTACATATGGAGATTCGACTAATGTGATGATTAATGTTCCTATTGAACAGATTGCTCGCTGAAAATGTTATTATTATACAACATAGTAATCTACTAATTGCTATATTAATTCACTGTTTTTTTTCATTGGAACATTGATAATTAGCACATAAAAAAGATATATAATTATGAATAGAATTACTTCTCTCTTTGGAATTCAATATCCTATTATTCAGGCAGGGATGGTTTGGTGTAGTGGTTGGCGTCTTGCTTCCGCTGTAAGTAATGCCGGAGGTTTAGGGCTAATCGGTGCTGGATCAATGCATCCTGAAACTCTTCGTGAGCATATTCATAAGTGTCGTGCGGCAACAATTCATCCTTTCGGTGTGAATATTCCTTTAATGTATCCTCAGATAGAAGAGATTATGAATATTGTAGTGGAGGAAGGAGTAAAGATTATATTTACTTCTGCAGGGAATCCTAAGACATGGACCGGATGGTTGAAAGAACGAGGTGTTACTGTTGTTCATGTTGTTTCATCTTCTCGTTTTGCTGTGAAATGTGAGGAAGCGGGAGTCGATGCTGTAGTTGCTGAAGGATTCGAAGCAGGTGGGCATAACGGGAGAGAAGAAACAACAACATTTTGTCTGATTCCTGCTGTACGTAATGCAACGACATTGCCTCTAATTGCTGCCGGAGGTATTGGTACGGGTGAAGGTATGCTTGCTGCTATGGTGTTGGGAGCTGAAGGAGTGCAAATAGGAACTCGTTTCGCATTAGCCGATGAAAGTTCAGCAAGTCAAATTTTTAAAGAATACTGCTTGAGTCTTGGAGAAGGGGATACTAAATTGTTATTAAAGAAATTAGCTCCTACGCGTTTGGTAAAGAATCATTTTCGCGATGTGGTAGAGAAAGCAGAGAATGAAGGTGCTTCAGTTGAAGAACTGCGTGTTTTGTTGGGAAAAGGTCGTGCTAAAAAAGGTATCTTTGAAGGAGATTTGGAAGAAGGTGAATTGGAAATAGGACAAGTTTCTGCATTAATTTCACGTCAGCAGAATGTTGAAGAGGTAATGCGAGAACTGGTGGAGGCTTTTCAAAGGGCAGTGGGAAAAGATTATAATTTATAAGATTATAGGTTATTGAGGATTAATATTAGTCCTATAAATAATGTCTGTTTAGAAGGAAGATTACTTGTTTATCTCTGAAATAAAACTTATTTTTATTGTAATAGAATTATAACCGAAGCTTGCGGTTATAGTTTGATTTAAATAAAAAAGATCTTTTCATTTAAAGGAAAACAAGATTTCTCCTTATCCTAAGATGTTTTCTCTTATTTGCTAATTATAAAGTTATTAATAGCAAAAGTTGAGAGAGCTAAATGTCTATAAGATAGTCTTTTATTATAAAGTTTTCTGGACTAAAGGCTTATTGGGTCATATTTAAGCTCGAATACATCTGCTACTGCTTTATATGTGACCTTTCCTCCTACAATGTTCAGTCCCAGAGCTAATGAGGTATCTTCTTTACAGGCTTTCTTCCATCCTTTATTGGCTAGTGCGATAACATAGGGAAGGGTGGCGTTGGTTAATGCCAAAGTAGAAGTATAGGGCACAGCTCCTGGAATATTAGCCACAGCATAATGAACAATACCGTTTATGACATAAGTCGGTGCGCTATGTGTAGTGGGGTGTGATGTTTCAAAACATCCTCCTTGGTCAATTGCAACATCGACAAGTACTGTACCTGGTTGCATCAAAGTAAGCATTTTCCAGAAAATGTGCACCTTCCTGAATAGACATACGTCCGGCAACTTCACTCATAGGAATAAGTAATGGCAATGAGTGGTCTTCTTTCTCTACGGTTTCATAGGCAAGACAAACAGACTTGTGTCAATCATAGCTAATGTCAGTTCTTTATCTGATGCTAAATGAAAATAGGTGAATAATAACTGTCCCTTCTTTATCAGATTATATTCTGGTGCGATTGGCTCTTTCACCTTTACAATCATTTCTGAAATGGAATGGATATCTTCTATGGCTGGTAAAATCTGTGCACCTACAGAAAGATATGCTTCGTCAGAGAAACCACTGTTAATGCCAGCTGTATGCTGAATATATACCTGATGTCCTCGCTTTACTAATTCGGCAACTCCGGAAGGTGTCATACCTACCCGATTCTCGTTGTTTTTGATTTCTTTGGGAACTCCTATGATCATGATGTTTCGTATTGAGGATTATAGATGTTCGAATATACGCATAATCCCCTTACGTTGTTATTCGTAAGGGGATGTTTTACAACAGGGATCGTGTTGCCTATTTATTTTGTGCCTGATTTTTAGAAACTAAATTCCTCCGTCAAGTATCCATATTCTCTGATCATTGTTTTGACGTAGAGCTATATAGTGCATTTGGGATGTTCCATCCGGTTGAGTCAATTTGTAGAATATGTATACACCTGCATAGTCGTCCTTCTTTTTAGGCATACTGAACTCTGAGACTTTGCACCCTTTTAATCTCTTGGTGAGTTCCGTCTGGTCGTAGGCTCGGAGAGCTTCTTTGGCTTGTTCGGAGTTCCCGCTAGTGATTGCTGTTAAAATTCTGCGTGCTGCATCTGTTGCTGTTTCATTTTGCAGAGTTTGTAGACGTACTCCTTCTTTTAATAGCGGTTCCTCAGCTTGTACCCATTGCGATTTGTCGATATTGGGAAGATGTAATAGATCTTCTTTACGTAATAATGTATTATACTTTATATCGGAACTGCTGAGAATCAGAACTTTTTTATCATCTAGTTCTATCCATACCTTTATTTCGCGGAGTAGACCATCGTTCTTGGTAAACACATTTTCCATTATACATTTGTGCTTTTCCTGTTTAGAATTATTAAGGAGTGAATAGAGGTTATTGTCGTACATTTCTGTATATGTCGTTATAACTATTTTGGAGTCATCTTCTGAAATTTTAATATTCCCTTTATTGTTATCAGCTATAGCTGTTTTTTGTTGTTCCAGAAGTTTCTCGGGCTGGAGTAATGAAGCGAAGTCCTCCATAAAACCTGTATTAACTGAGCCACGTACTTTTGAGCCAATCTTATCCCACATATATTGTTCTCGACCATCGAATAGAATCGTTCTTCCTCCTTCTTTTTCTAATCTCCAGAAGGTAGAATCATTTTGATGTAGCACTTTTAGACTAATCTTGATAAATTCGGCTTCAGGATCAAAGTAAGCCATATTCTCGTTTGGGAGAGTGCGTGCATTCATGTTGATGATAAAACTGCCTGCATTATGTACGTTTCTGATGGCCTGTTCGAAAATTAGTGATGGTGATGTAACAGCTTTTGCATCTGTTGAGAATAGATTACTTAATCCTGTCATTACACCTGCTACAAAGATAATTAGAGCTGCTGCTATTTGCGTAAATCTTATACGTAACTGTTGAATTTTGTGTTGTTTTTTACTGTGTTTCTCTTCAATAGTATATGATTCAATCTTTGTCTTAGGTGATGTTGGTTGTATAGTCATTGGTGCATAGCGTGGACACAACATATTTACTGTCGCCATATACCCCTCGTAATATGATTTACATTCGGAACATTCTTCCATATGGCGCATACATTCGTCTATTAATCTCGGGTCTGTATTTTTGTCACACAGTTCCACTATATTCTTCTTGAATTCTTCACATTTCATAATGTTATAAATTTTATTGTTCTTTTACTTTTCGGGACTGTTTATCCTTCAGTCCCTTTCTTATTTTCTCAATTCCGTATTGAAAACGTGACTTAACCGATGATACAGGCATATCCAGTATTTCTGCTATTTCAGTAAAACTTTTGTCACTATGGATACGTAGTCGTATCACTTCTGCCTGTTCTTCGGGAATAGTTGCGAGTAGAGTTGATATGAGGCAAAACTCTTGTTCAAAGTCTTCGGGAATGTTTTCGCTGTAATTTGTAACTTGTTCCAACGATACAAATTGTAAACATTGCCTTCGCAGGCGATCGGTACATAAGTTTGCCAAACTTCGATACAAGTAGTTACGCATATTTGCCGGTGTCTGACCTTTATGTTCCTGTTCTCTGGTATGCAACTGTACGAAAATGTCTTGTACGGCGTCTTCAGCATCGGCAAGATTACCTATTCTGTAACAGGCATACCGTAGTAAGTGTGTCCTTTCTGCTTCTATAAGCTCTGCCAGTTCACGACTTTGCTCATCTTCGTTGTTGATGATCGATTCTTGTTTCATGTCTGATTTTTAGTTATTCTTTTTTTAAGCTTTATGATCGCGATCTATTATAATGACGTAAAAGGAGAGAAAAAGACGTAAAAGGTAAGATGTTTTTTTGATTATTGCAAAAAATAGTTGAGATGGATGTAAGTAGAGAATTGTGGATGATATTATGTGTAGAGCTAAGAATGAAAGGCGGCTTATTTTTATTTATGTTATAAAAAAGAGAATGTACTTTATGCTTTAGAATAAAGAGTAAGTTTTTCTCTTATCTTTCAAGATTGATTAGCAAAAGAGGCTATCTCAATTTTGAGATAACCTCTAATACCTTATTCGTCTGTAAGTGAACTATCACTTGAATAGTAATTTATACTATAAGTTCAGCATAATTATTAATCTATCGAATATAAGTTTTATAGTTAATCCTTTAAATTAGGATTAGCACTAGTTGCACTTAGTGGGATTTGCAATGTATAACGAACGTCATCTTGTTGTAGAATGATGGTTTGTTCATTAAATACTTTCTTAATTTCCGGTCGGGTAGTACGACGTAAGTCAAACCAACGATGGCCCTCAAAAGCCAATTCACGAGCACGCTCATTTAATATTTCTGTGATCAAATCAGCTTGGTTCATATTGTTTACTTCAGTTTCTTTCTGCTCGTATGCGGCTGGAGTATATCGTTTTTCCATTAGTTGTAACAAACGGTTACGTGCTTCAGGCAATTGATTTAAACGAGCAGCTGCTTCTGCGGAGTTTAAATATAATTCAGAAGTACGAAAACTACATTTATATTTTGATATTCCTTCATTTTTTTTGATAGGATAGTTTCCGTCTGTATTTACAGGACCAATGTATTTCGCAAGGCGAAGGTCACCATCCTGAAACATCTGAACAAATGTTTCAGTAGCTTGTGAAGCTGTGATCGACGTTGTGCTGTATACATTTTCATAGGCTGAAATTGATTCTACTGAAGTATACAGAGTTGGCAGTTGAAAATCAGCACTGTTGTAATCTTCCAATGTCGATTTTTTCGCGATTACACGTTCGGCAGCATCATATGCTTTCTGCCATTCACCCATATAGAGGTGGACACGTGATTCAAATGCATCAATGGCTATAGTAGTGAAACGGTAATTATACCCTGTTTCCCATTGTTCCTTATTGATAAGTTTACGGGCATTATCAATGTCGGAAAGTATGGAAAGATAGATTTGTCCCACAGTATTACGTGTTGGTACTTCTTCTAAATCAAGTGTTAGTTTTAAAGGTACTGCTTTCGTAGCAGGTGCTCCTTCTTTAGTGTAAGGCTGCCCATATAGATTGACCAATAAGAAATGCATATATCCTCTCATGAAATATGCTTCTCCGACTAATTGATTGATATCTTCTTGTGTACCTTGCGTTATTTCATCTTTTTTGTTTATGATCGCATTGGAATAATATATATTCTCATAGTATGAAATCCAACCAAATTCTGTACCGGAGGTATAATTAGGAACCCATCTTTCAATATCTCTATAGTTGTTTTGGTCATATTCGTCATTTCTGACAGTAATATCACCTGTGCGCATATCACAAAGCCCTCTGTCTGTTAATGATTCTGAATATACAGTGGTCATGAGTGCTCTATATTCTTCTAAAGAATTAGGAATAACTTTTCCCGTAGGTTGTATATCTAAAAAATTGCTACATGAAGTTATAAAGAAACTTCCTGCGAACATGAGTGCTATATATATTTTTTTTGTCTTGTACATATTTGCAATTTTTAGGTTTAGAAATTAAGACTGAGATTAAATGTTATTGATTTAGCTACTGGAGTAGAGTAGAGATTACTCATAGATTCCGGGTCCATGTAGTTCTTGTAGTTGGATCCAAAAACAAATAAGTTGCGACCTTCTAAGGCGACAGTTGCTCCATTTATACTAAATTTGCGTAACCATTCTTGTGGTAGGGTGTATGCCAATCTTATATTCTGAAGACGTACATAACTGAGACGTTTTACCCACATATCAAGGTTTCTATATATAGATGGTATGTCTCCAAAAAGCAGATTATCTGCTGGATAATTATTCCGGTTGAGAAGGGCAGGGAATTTGCTACTATGATTTTCAGGTGTCCAACGTTCAAGGATATCGCTGTTTGCATTATGTCCAGGATCAAAGCTAACGATGTTATACGATGGATTAGTACGTACATGTGCTCCCAGGTTATAAGCGAAGTTGAAACTTAATTCCCAGTTACGATAATTAAATGTATTGATAAAACCACCAGTATAAGGAGCTTCACTTGTACCAACATAATCATATAAATTACGTTGAAATTCGGCATCCTGATTGTATTCGTAAAAACCAATTCCCCATTCATCTTTCATATCAAAAAGTTGTTCTACCGTAACGGCTTCATTGCTTCCTTTCGGATAAATAAGTATTCGCCCTGTATCTGGATCAACTTTACTCTTAATTGCAAAGATTGCGCCTACCGGATGTCCTTCAAGTCCAGGCATTGTACTTGTTGAGGCTGTACGGTCCTTTAATACTTTATTATAATTATAGGCAAAATTAAATGTTGTATACCAAGAGAAGTTGCGGGTAGTAATATTACGTGTCTGTAGATTAATTTCTAATCCTTTGTTTTCCAAACTAGCCCAATTGATTGTCATATCGGTAAATCCGTTTTCTAGAGGTAAATCTTTGCGTCCGATAAGATCGGTCCCTTTTCGATAATAATAGTCTATACTAAAATTAATGGCAGAGTTAAGTACAGAAAAATCAAGTCCGACATTATACGATGATGTTTTTTCCCAGCGTAATTTGTCATTTGGGGCACCAGAAATAGAAATACTTGGTTCTGTATTACCTGGAAGTATAGTTTGATTGCCATAATTTCCTACAAGATAAGGAGAAGTATTTTTGTCTATGTTACCTTGTAATCCATAAGAAAGCCTCAATGCCAAATTATCTATCCAATTTTTAGATGATTCCATAAAGGGTTCGTTAGAAAGACGCCATAATCCACTGACAGAATAGATAGGCAAGAAACGATATTTCTTGTCTACTCCAAATAAGTCGGAACCGTCCATACGAACACTTGCCCCTAACGTATAACGCCTCATAAGAGTATAAGAACCGTTGGCATAAAAGGAAGCGAAAGCGTTCTCAAAATAGGATTTTGTGTGTAACGGATATGATTTTGCTTGTTCTTCATCTTTGAAGATAAGCGGTTTAGTTGTAAGTGTTCTAGGATCATAACCGTAAGCATTGGATGTTAATGATTCAAGCCAATTTTTACGTATTTCTGACCCGGCCATTACTTGTACTTCGTGTATATCTCTAAAAGACTGCGTCCACTCTCCTTGTACTTTCCATGTAATTTGAGATGTAGTCGTACCAGTTGTTTTGTGCATTCCTCCTTCAGGGATCACATATTTTGTTCCATTATCATACACGCTATTTTCACGCATATTGCGCATTGTGTATGTATCTTTTCCTACATATTGTTCTAAATCAGATTGATCCCACTGTAAACCAACTTGAGATGTTAATTTCCAGTGATCATTGAAGCGTAAGTCTGCATTGAAGATAGCATTGACAGCTGTTACTACGGTTTCCTTACTTGTATTAGCGCGTTCTTCAAATATGTTGAAACCTTCTTTAGAATTAGGTTCTGCACCTGTGGTAATATCATAGTCGTAATTATAATTTCCATTTATATCGTAAGGATCAAAATATGGGTTTGCTGTACGGGCATAATAAATAGGATTAGCATAACCATAATTATCTGTTACGAAGTTTGTATTTTTTCGGCGATTAGCGAAAAGTGACATACCAATTTTTAGCATTTTGTTCATCTGATAAGATGTTTTACTTGTTAAGTTGAAGCGGCTCATGCTTACTCCTGGTACATTACCATTTTCTTTTGAATAGCCAAATGAGTTGTAATAGGTTACTTTTTCGCTTCCTCCCGAGATACTGAAATTATAATCTTGTGTGAAAGCATCTCTGAATAAGATATCATTCCAATTTGTATTGATAGTCTTTAATCGGTTGATAGCATTCTGTGCTTCAGGAGTTAGACCATTCCAGCCTTGCTGTTGGTAAACATCAAATAAATCATATTGTTTTAGAATAGATGCTATGCCTCCTTTGTGGTAATAGCCGGGAAGATCATACATATCATTCGGTTCTTTCATCAATTCTAATTCGAGATTAATCTTTTCTTCAGAGTTGAGTAAGTTTAATCGTGAGGTGTCTAAATTAGGAGTATAAGTAAGCCTTGTATTAAAATTGACTACGGGTTTTCCCGTTCTTCCTTTTTTGGTCGTTACAATTATTACACCATTTGCTGCTCGTGCACCGTAAATAGCTGTAGCAGCTGCATCTTTCAAAATAGTGATACTTTCAATATCATTAGGGCTTAATCCGGCAATTGAAGATTGCTTTATATCAACGATATTATTATCAATGTCTCCTAGGTCAGGAATATCCGTACCTTCCAAAGGAATTCCATCCAATACCCACAAAGGATCTTGAGTTCCATTCAAGGAAGCAGTACCACGGATACGAATACGCGCTGGAGATCCCGGAGCACCGGAAGTATTGGTTACAGCTACACCGGCAATTTGTCCAGCCAATGCTTGATCGATACTTTTTGCAGAACCTAACATAGCATCTGTTACGTCTACTTTAGAAATAGCAGCAGTTAATTTGCGGCGTTCCAATTCCTGGTAACCTGTAACTACCACATCTCCTAATGTATGTGATGACGTTTGGAGTACGATGCGGTAATCGTTTTTTCCAGTTTGTAGTTTGATTATCTGCTCTTCGTATCCGATATAGCTACAATGAATATTTGTTATATTTTCGGGAACGGATATAGAAAACTTTCCATCTAAATCAGTAATAGTACCTAAAGAGGTTTCAGAGACACCGGCTTTTTGTAATTCGTCGGAGGGTACAAATATAGAAGCACCGATCAATGGTTGATCATCTTCACTAGATAGTACGACACCTGTGATAGTGCGATTATTGGCACTAGCCATTGCCATCGCGTTTGCGAGAAAGCATATAAGTATGCACAAATGTTTTTTTTCCATTAATTGTAGATATGCTTAAGTTATTATTTTTTATTTGATTCCTAGTGCAGTATTGATACGCAATATTATATCTTCATAATGATATCGTGTTGCAGTATCTGAGGTGCTGAGACGGTTCTGCAGGAGTTTTTTGATACGTAGCAATTCTCCGCGTTTTACAGATATTGCATCAGATATACGGTTGAGTTGGCTACCATAAAAATTCAATACTCGTGGAGCACCCATTCGGCTTTCTTTATGAAGAGTACGCTGCTCGGCTACATGGCAACTGCAGAAAGGAGCGGAGTGATCGAGCAGGAAATGTTCGTCAGCCAATTTCTTGTTGATTTTAACAGCTTCGGGTTCAGCGGCGGCTGTAAGTAAAGCATCCAGAAAGTTTTTTTGCAAAGAACGCTCCATTACATCAGGATTTCCTCCACGTTCAGTAACACCGAAAATGTTCTTGTGAAGTGCATCCATAAATTCCACTACTGTAAATGCTTTCTTACCGTTTACAGATTCGTTTTCGATCATACGCATCAAACGATTGTTACCAAGCAGATCCCAAAGGATATATGCCTGTGCATTTCTTAAGATCTGTGTAGGTGCGTTCTCTTGTTTGCCGAGCGGGGTGTTACGAAGTAAAAAAGTATATTGCCCGACTTCTGTATCAAATAACCATTTTGGGTAAGTCAGTACTTCGTCTATCAGGAATTTCAGGGAAGCCTGTTGCTTCTCTTTCTCCACAAATGTATATGTCTTAACACCATCACCTACCGTCGTATTTTCAATGTAGATACCACCGATATTGGCAAGTACATGATACAAGTAATTGTTCCATTGATTGATAACTGCATAGTATAAACGGGATGCATCTTCATACGTTTGTCCTTTCTCTCCGGTAGTAGTCCATTGGATTATTTGAGGAACGATACGTTTCAGGTTTTCAATACCGAGTAGAGAAGAACGGACCGGATCATCTCCCAAATCTTCATTCTGAGCACGCGGATCAACGGCATCACGTATATCTTGTGCTTCACTATACTTGTAAAGGCGGTTTGTATGTTTACCCAGGAAATCGAACAAAAGATTTTTTTCTTCCTCCGGAGTATTTTTACCATACCAGCGATACCCATATTCAATAGCAAATTGGTCATAAGGACCGATATGCGGAGAAAGAACTTTCACTCCATCTCCCGGTTGAGCGATATAATTGAAACGGGCATAATCCATGATCGATGAAGCGGTGGAATTCATCTTGGATGTGAATGACTCAGAGCGCAGAGAATCTGTAGGGAATGCAGCTGATCCCATCATATTATGGCGCAAACCTAGAGAGTGCCCTACTTCGTGACAAGCCACAAAACGGATAGCATCACCCATCAGAGAATCAGGTAATTGTACGTTACGTGCTGCCGGGCAGACTGTTCCGGTTTGCACAGTGATCCATTCGCGTACCATGGAGAGTACATTGTGCCACCACATGATATCAGCTTCTAGAATTTCTCCTGAACGTGGGTCAAGGATAGAAGGTCCCATAGCGTTCTTTTTTTCTGAAGCAGCATACGTTATTACAGAGTAATTAACGTCATCCATATCTATTTGCATACTGTCGGTAATCTCCTTGGCTATAATTGCATTTTTGAAACCAGCTTTTTCAAAAGCAGCTTGCCAATCTTCGATTCCCTTTTTTATATAAGTACGCCATTGATAAGGTGTTGAGTTATCTATATAAAACACGATAGGCTTAGCCGGTTCTACGAGTTTCCCTTTTAGATATGCTTCCCGATCTTCCGGTTTAGGTTCCAGGCGCCAACGAGTGATATAGTTTTTGGTGTCGGTACCTTGCTGTGCATCGCTGAAACTTAATAGCGGATTAGTAAAGTATCCCACTTTCTGATTGTCGAAGCGTCCCATCATTGGAACCTCCGGTAATAAAAGGATAGATGAGCTGACCTCTACTGTTACATAAACACTGGTTGTTCCTTCTGTGACTTTAGTTGTCAATTCCGAAGTTGCTACCACATTGTTCGGGAAAGACTTTACAGAAAGAATACGTGAAAGGTTTTTGATGGCTGAGGTTCCTAAATTAATATTTGTGAATACATTATTAATACTGGTTTCCGTTCCATCATAGATATCATTTACTTTAATAACCAAAGCTGTAGAATCCTGATTGATTGCTTCAATTTTGAATGCAGCGATCAAGGGAGAGATAAAGTTATCTTTCACCGATTGGTAGATAGCATCAGTTTTGGGAGTTAAAGGTAAAGGACGTTGCTGACGAAACATTAGCTTTTTGCTGGCTTTGTCCCATTCAGCACTGATCATTTGATTTTCATAATTTACCCCACGGTTTACACCAGCCTCATTCAGCTCTGTGGGTACACGTTGTAGCTTATTAACCACTAATAGGTCACGACCTAACAAAGAGGTCGGAATTTCAAAATAAAAATCATTTTCTTTCTGGTACACAGTAAACATTCCTTTGGAAATTTTACTGCCTTCTACCAACTTCTCATAGTCTGTTTTTGACTTTTCTTCCTGTTCGGGCTTCTTCTTTTTCTTCTTCTTGAACCAACTCGCTTGTTCTGCGACCGAGGAATCTGCTGATGCCATGTGGGGGCATACAACACCCAGCAGTACGCAGGCAACCACCGTTGCCATTACTCTCTCATAAATTCTCATTGTTTTTTTCGATTACCTCAAATCCGCAACTAAGCCCTTGAACGTCCTTATTGCGTTTACACGTCCTCTCATTACTGAATTTGCAGATAATTTGAACTTGAAGCACCCACTTCTGCCTACAATATCCCCTTACCCCACAATGTGACTTGAGGCAATACACAATATCATTCCCATAAGTTGTAGGCATTATCCAAAATCAGTCTGGAAAACATCTGCGTAAGCATTATTACAGGTATAGATGTTCAGCACATACCGCCTTGATGTCCTGATCCACTTGGCTGGTACAGAGATAAACCTGAAGACAAACGCTTTTATGCGACTTGTTGCATTGAGCCCGAACTTCTTTACGTCAAGTCTTTGAATAATGGCCTTGTAAAAGTTACGGATAAGTGCTGTAAGAAGAAGGAACACTGTGTTCTCTGCCATGAAGGATTTGGGCAATCTGTCCCACCCGAAACCATTGTTCATATCATCGAAGATACGTTCCTTTCCTCCACGAAGGTTATAGAACTCGACAATTTCTCTTACGGAAGAATCATAGTCGTTAGTCAGGATACAACGGTATGTGTATTCTCCTTCCCAAAAATCCTGCACACCATCCATCCGTTTCTGTCTTTGAATCACAAGTCGATATGCCTTACCTTTCCACTTCTCAACAAGGATAGAGTTCAATTCAAACTCAATGCCATTGATTTCCTCAGTTTTCCAGCCTTTGAGAGCAAAGGTGTCATTGTAGATCGAACTGCAGCGGTTAGCACGGATATAGAAGGACTTGCAGTGTTTTTCTATTTCCTCCACGATTTCCTCGGAACATGATCCACAATCAGCTCTGAAGCGATTGATAGTGAGCCCATTCTGTTCAAATCTCGCAAAGAACCTCTTCAGCGTGTCCTTCTGATGGAAACGAACATTTGTGTTACCATCGCTATTCTCTATACCGACTATCAAATCGCCAATAACCGCCACGCCAGGGCGATAACCAAGGAACTTCTTGTATGTAGGCTTTGCATCATACTTCTCTGTCTCTATGAACTGATGGTCGAAATCAACATCATACATCTCACCCTCTTTCAGTTGGCCAGATGCAAATATACAATTGAGCAATAAAGTATTGAGAGTGTCAGCCGTATTGAAATCGTAGGTCTTGCCCATATCTGATGTGTATGAAATGTTTTCTTGCGTCAACTCCTTTATCGCCCTGAGGATAGTATCAGAGCTACAAGTGCGAAGTGTCGGATGAAGCGAGAGGTGGTTCATCAAATGAGTAGTGACATCCTCAATACATGAACCGCTACAGAAGTAGATACTCATGAGAGAACGGATGATTTCGCTGTACTGATAACCGAACGATCTACACCTTAGACCGAGGGTTGAGTCGATTACAGATGATAATGTGGAGTCAAATTGCTCCATGATTGAAAATAATCCCCCAAAAGGAGTGAGTCTCTCAGATTTAATTTGTATCTTCGCCATGTCTATCGTCGGATTCTCTTGTTTTTTTTGCAACACTAAGATAAGTGAAAATTCTGACATGGCAAAATCCTGAGCAACTTTTTGTTGCTCAGGTACTTAAAAAGTTTAATTTATAATAGTGTTGCGGAATTAAGGGATTAATTAAAAATAAGAAACAGCCTGCAAAAATACGAATATAATTCATATGTTACTTTCAAAATGAGAGATAAATACGAAAAATAAAAGAATTATTAACTAGTATCTGGTATATCATTCGCTTCGGGACATTTCGTAATCTACTTAAAATAGTGTACTTTTGTAGAGTTTTTAAAATGTATGTGTTATATGAAACAATATATTGCTGCTTTCTTGCTTGCTTGTTGCATTCAAGGGTATGCGCAAGAGAAAAAGCAAGCGACTTTTACGACGCCTTTTGATTTTCCTCTCACTTTGAGCGGAAATTTTGGAGAAATCCGTACCAATCATTTCCATGGAGGATTAGATTTTAAAACGGGAGGAGTGATCGGTAAACTTGTACATGCCTTGGCTGATGGTTATATTTCGCGTATCCGCGTCACTAATGGTTCGGGATATGTACTTGATGTTTGCTATCATAATGGATATTCAACTATAAACCGACATCTAAGTGGTTTTCTTTCTCCTATTGCCGAAAGAGTGGAAAAGCTTCAGTATGAAAATGAGAATTGGGAAGTGGAGATTATTCCCAGACCGGAAGAATACCCTGTAAAGGCCGGACAACCGATCGGCTGGAGTGGGAATACGGGATATTCGTTCGGGCCTCATCTCCATCTGGATGTATTCGAAACAGAATCGGGTGAATTTATTGATCCTATGCCTTTCTTCAGAACGAAAATAAAGGATACGCGTGCACCTAAAGCGGATGGTATCATGTTATTTCCCCAATTGGGCAAAGGTGTAGTAGCAGGTAAGCAGGAGAACTTTGCGATCATAGCGAATCGTGAACAACCTGTAGAAGCGTGGGGTATAATTGGTACAGGTATTAAAGCGTATGATTATATGGATGGCGTGAGTAATCATTATGGAGTATATTCCGTAGTACTATCAGTAGATGGAAACGAAGTATTTCGTAGTACTGTGGACCGCTTTTCCCAAAATGAAAACCGAATGATTAATTCCTGGACTTACGGACAATATATGAAATCGTTTATTGAACCGGGGAATACTTTACGTATGCTAAAAGCTTCAAATGGAAATCGTGGTCTGATCACTATCGATGAAGAACGGGATTATCAATTCTTGTATACTTTGAAAGATGTGTTTGGTAATACTTCCTGTTATCGTTTTACTGTACGTGGACGAAAACAACCGATTCAACCGTTGGAATATCAGGATAAATACTTTTTTGCATGGAATAAAACGAATTTTCTACATGAGCCGGGACTGAGTCTGGTTGTTCCGAAAGGGATGTTGTATGATGATGTGAATCTTCATTATGAAGTAAAAGCGGATAGTGGGGCTATTGCACTTACTTATCAGCTGAATGATGAATCGACACCTCTTCATGCCGGTTGTGAATTACGAATCGGATTATTGAGGAAACCATTGGCAGACACTACAAAATATTATATAGCTTCTGTTACTCCTAAAGGAACAAGATACAGTGTGGGTGGTAAATATGAAAATGGATATATGAAAACAAATATTCAGGAGTTAGGTACTTATACGGTAGACATTGATACTATTCCGCCAGAGATTATTCCTATCAATAAGAATCAATGGGCAAAAAACAAAAAGATTGTTTATCGATTAAAAGATAAGGGTACGGGAGTCTGTTCTTATCGTGGAACGATTGATGGGAAATATGCACTTTTCGGGCGTCCCAATATTGTTAAGTCTTATTGGGAATGTGAGCTCGATCCGAAACATATCAAGAAGGGAGGGAAGCATATTGTCGAACTTACCGTAACTGATAATTGTGGCAACAAGACCATTTCTCAGGAAAGTTTTATCTGGTAATTATTAAAAATGTGAATCATATATTATGAAAAGAAGAATTATCTTTTGTGCTGTAGTATTCCTGACAGCTGTAGCGAATACTTTCGCCTGTACCAATCTGATTGTCGGAAAGAATGCTTCTACCGACGGATCAACTATAGTTTCTTATTCTGCTGATTCCTATGGATTGTTTGGTGAGCTTTATCACTATCCTGCCGCCACATATCCGAAAGGAACGATGTTGAAAGTGTACGAATGGGATACTGGTAAATATTTGGGAGAAATAGAGCAAGCGCGCCAGACCTATAATGTGAATGGTAACATGAATGAATATCAGGTGACTATTGGTGAAACAACTTTCGGTGGTCGCTCTGAATTGGCTGATTCTACAGGAATTATAGATTATGGAAGTTTGATTTACATTGGTCTGCAACGTTCACGTACGGCGCGTGAAGCTATTAAGATAATGACTGATCTGGTGCAACAATACGGTTACTATAGTGAAGGGGAATCTTTTACTATTGCCGATCCTAATGAAGTTTGGATCATGGAGATGATTGGTAAAGGTCCTGGTGTACGTGGAGCGGTTTGGGTAGCTGTACGAGTGCCGGATGATTGTATCTCAGCTCATGCTAATCAATCCCGTATTCATCAATTTGATATGAGCGACAAAGAAAACTGTTTGTATTCGCATGATGTTATTTCGTTTGCACGTGAGAAAGGTTATTTCAATGGAGTCAATAAAGACTTTAGTTTTGCCAATGCGTATGCACCGCTTGATTTCGGTGCCCGTCGATTCTGTGAAGCTCGTGTATGGAGTTATTTTAATAAGTTCACTGATCATGGAAAAGAATATCTTCCTTATATAGAAGGTAAGACAAACGATCCGATGCCTCTTTTTATCCGTCCGAAACAAAAGCTTTCTGTTCAGGATGTGAAAGATATGATGCGTGATCACTATGAAGGAACGCCTCTCGATATTTCTAATGATTTCGGAGCAGGTCCTTATAAAACTCCTTATCGCCTTTCTCCGCTGAACTTCAAGGTTGGTGATAAAGAGTACTTTAATGAACGTCCTATTTCTACTCAGCAAAGCGGTTTTGTGTTTGTGGCGCAGATGCGTGCAAATAAACCCGATGTGATTGGTGGTGTACTTTGGTTTGGTGTAGATGATGCGAACATGACTGTATTTACTCCTGTTTATTGTTGTTCAACCAAAGCTCCATTATGCTATACGCGTGTAGATGGAGCAGATTATATTACTTTCTCTTGGAATTCTGCTTTTTGGATTTTCAATTGGGTGTCGAATATGGTATATCCTCGTTATAGCCTGATGATAGATGACATTCGTGCTACTCAAAAAGAATTGGAAACGACTTTCAATCAAGCACAGGATGGTATTGAAGAAATGGCTGCAAAGCTATTGGCAAAAGATAAGAATGCTGCCATCGAATTTCTGACAAATTATACCAATATGACTGCTCAAAGTACTTTTGATACATGGAAACAACTCGGAACTTTCCTTATTGTGAAGTATAACGACGGAGTGGTAAAACGTATGAAAGATGGAAAATTTGAACGTAACTCTATCGGTCAGCCTGCCGGTGTCATTCGTCCGGGATATCCGAAGGAATTTCTCGAAGAATATGTAAAACAAACCGGAGAAAGATACATGGTTACAGAATAATTCTGTTATTATCGTCTTTTCTGTTTAAAATGTTGTCCACATCATTCAAATTATTTGAATGATGTGGATTTCTATTTTATTAATAATCAAATGAATACATGCGCTTAATTTGTCCATCTATAATATTTGCTTTCTTTCTAGATACTTCCTACATTTGTATAAACTAGTAAATCATGATAAGATGAAAATCACCTTACTTTTATATATGCTAATTTCGGGAATTTTCTTTTTCTCTTGTCAATCTTCGTCACAAGAGAAAAATATTCAAGAAGAAATGCATTTTTATTTGAGAAAGGTGATAGTTGTAGGGAACATGGGGATGAAGAAAGTGCAGTAAATTTCTATAATCAATCCTTGAATTTAGTAAAGTGTGAAAATGATTCTTGGTTGGAGGCTACTCTTTATAGTCGGCTTGGTACTATATATATGTATCGCGATATATATAGTGCTGCTTTAGAAATGTTTAAACTGGGTGCTTCTATATATGCGACTATTCCTCCTTGTGTGGAAAGAACTATCACATTACGAAATATTGGCAGAGTCAATTTATTGCAGCATCAATCTGATAGTATTTTTTGTTATTATGATCAGGCATTGGAAGTTGCGATGCAGTTATCTGATGAGGAGTTTCTTTTCTCGCTTAGTTTGTTGGCAGGATGTAGCCGTCAATCGGTAACAGTTAATCCGTACTCTTCATTACCGGTACTGGATATCACCGCTGATTATCCGGAAAGAGAAATCAGACTTGGCAGAAGAGGCTGAAATCGAATACATTCCTTTGCAACTTCAAGGAACGGAATGGTTGAAAACATTCGATCTGTTGCGTGGAACAATATCAGAAAATATGATATTCGCATATAACAAGAAAGGAACAGTTTTTGTATTCGATAGGGCAGGGAAACAACTACATCGATTCAATCATGCTAGGGGAGAAAAGAAACAATACGACTATATTTTTTCAATTTATGGAGATGAAGAGAATCAAGAGATATTTATAAAGACTCTTTGTTATAAGATTGAGGTTTACTCTTTGGCTGGTGAGTATAAAAGGAGTTTGATAGCTTCTTATCCAATATCATTCAATCAAGTTTTCGGGTATAATAAAGATTCTTTGGTTTTTAGTGATGGGATAAGCAAAATCAAAGATAGGTTTGATAATGGAATTTATTCTTATAAATTATCTAAGAAAGACGCTGGGATATCTCCTTTTCTGTTTTATGTGAAGCATCGGATTACGAATACTTTTACTTGTGAAGTACGGGAAGAGAAACAAATTAGTAGTTTGAGTTATACAATTACTATCGAGCCGATGATAAAAAATGGAAATGAAGTGATTCTTTCAGATTTCGCCTGTGATACTATTTTTTTATTTGATGGTGGAACAAAGAAGGCTTTGTTACGCCGAACTCCTGCCGTTCGTTCTACTTTTCCTCTGAAGTTGATAGGAGTCAGTATAAAGACTGATCGTTTTATTTTATGGATATTATAGAAAAAGTATATATTCCCAATGAGAAAGGAGTAAAAAATAAATCATTATTATTTGATTTGAAGACACAAGAGGTTTCTGTTCCTATACTCATAAATAAAGAGTTTACTCCTCCGTTTCCTGTCAATGTGGGAAATAGCAATGGGAATTTTCCGAAAAATACTTGTATATCCGCAATACATTCGAAAAAACTACTTGAGTTATATAAATCAGGAAGATTATCCGGTAAAGCAAAAGAAGTGGCTTCTCGTTTGCGTATGGATGATACTCTCGTTTTAATCTTGTATCATTTCAAATAATAGTATGGGCAAAATCCCCTTTTTAGGTGATTAAATTTAGGTAAAATGTAGGATTTATAAACTTATTCTTTTACATTTGTATGCTCAACTTGTTAGCTGGATTACTTCTGGCGGGACATTGTGTTGAGTTCTGACTAAAATATCAACTAATAATTAAATAGAAATGGAAAATCAAGAACTTATTAAACAGGTTACAGAGAAGGCTGAGAAATGGTTGAATCCGGCGTATGATGCCGAAACTCAGGCTGAAGTGAAACGTATGTTGGAAAACGAGGATAAGACAGAGTTGATCGAAGCGTTTTATAAAGATCTGGAATTTGGTACAGGTGGTTTACGTGGAATCATGGGGGTAGGAAGTAACCGCATGAATATATATACTGTGGGGGCTGCTACTCAAGGACTTTCCAACTATCTGAAGAAAAATTTCAAGGATCTCCCTCAAATATCTGTTGTAGTAGGTCACGATTGTCGTAACAATAGCCGCCTGTTTGCAGAAACTTCTGCTAACATTTTCTCTGCCAATGGTATTAAAGTATATTTGTTCGACGATATGCGCCCAACTCCTGAGATGTCTTTTGCTATTCGTCATCTTGGTTGCCAAAGTGGTATTATCTTGACTGCTTCACACAATCCGAAAGAATATAACGGTTATAAGGCATATTGGGATGATGGAGCACAAGTATTGGCTCCGCATGATAAAGGTATTATTGACGAAGTAAATAATATCGCTTCAGCTGCTGACATCAAGTTCGAAGGAAATCCGGATCTGATTCAGATTATCGGTGAAGATATAGATAAGATTTATCTGGATATGGTGAAAACAGTATCTATTGATCCGGAAGCTATTGCTCGTCATAAAGATATGAAGATCGTTTATACTCCGATCCATGGTACAGGTATGATGTTGATTCCACGTGCATTGAAGATGTGGGGATTTGAAAATGTGTTTACTGTTCCCGAACAAATGATTAAGGATGGTAACTTCCCGACTGTTGTTTCTCCGAATCCTGAAAATGCTGAGGCTTTAACAATGGCAATCAACCTAGCTAAAGAAATTGACGCTGACCTTGTGATGGCTTCCGATCCGGACGCCGACCGTGTAGGTATCGCTTGTAAGGACGATAAAGGTGAGTGGGTATTGATTAACGGTAATCAGACTTGTATGATGTACCTTTATTATATCTTGACCCAATACAAGCAATTGGGTAAGATTAAAGGTAATGAATTCTGTGTAAAGACTATTGTAACAACAGAATTGATCAAGAAGATTGCTGATAAGAATCATATTGAAATGCTTGATTGCTACACTGGTTTTAAATGGATTGCCCGCGAAATTCGTTTGCGTGAAGGCAAAAAGAAATATATTGGCGGTGGTGAAGAAAGCTACGGATTCCTTGCTGAAGACTTTGTTCGTGATAAGGATGCTGTATCTGCATGCTGTCTGATCGCTGAAGTTGCTGCATGGGCTAAAGACAATGGTAAATCATTGTATCAGTTGTTATTGGATATTTATGTTGAGTATGGATTCTCTAAAGAATTCACAGTGAATGTAGTGAAACCAGGAAAGAGTGGGGCAGAAGAGATTAAAGCAATGATGGAAAATTTCCGTTCTAATCCTCCGAAAGAATTGGGTGGCTCGAAAGTTATTCTGAGCAAAGACTATAAGACTTTGAAACAAACTGATGCTCAAGGCAATGTTACTCCAATTGATATGCCGGAACCGTCTAATGTTCTGCAATATTTCACAGAAGATGGTAGTAAAGTTTCCGTTCGCCCATCAGGTACTGAACCGAAGATTAAGTTCTACATGGAAGTGCAAGGTGAAATGGGTTGTCGTAACTGCTATGCTTCTGCCGAGTCGGATGCAATGGAAAAAATTGAAGCAGTGAAGAAATCATTAGGTATTTGATCTAATTCAGATACTTTTATTGATAAAAAGTAAAAAGTGGCTTTTGGGAAATCCTTGACATAATAAGATTTAGGTAATGTGTTAAAATTCCCTATTCAACGCAATCACCCTCAATACAAATATTTGTAGCGAGGGTGATTTCTATTTATGAGGGTTTTGATGCTCTCTTTTATTTAACGATTAAAATGAGTGAAAGATATTTATACTTATTCTTGTTTTTCAAAAAACGCTAAAATGTTGTCTGCCCATTTTATGTTTTTCGGATTGGGTTGTACGCCATTATTCCTGAGCATTGTTAGGACTTGTTTCGCTGAAAGTGCAGCATGGTAACACCTTTCATAGTCTTTCAAATGAAAGCAAGTATGCGAAAAATAAAGATAAACCTCTGCCATAAGTGAGAAAAAAGGAACGGTATTGGTCTTTTTTACCAATTCATTTACGTGATTGATTGCTTCTTTAAACTCTTGTTGAGCGGATTGATAGTTTTCAAGTTGCAGATAGCTCTCTCCGGTAGCTTTTAGTGCATTAACCAGACTACTTTGCCATTGTGTGCGGTGCGGATTGTTTTCATATAATTCAGTAGCATACCTTTTGTATTCCTGATAGGAGACTAATGCAGTGTCATATCTTTTATTTTTGAAGGCAAAGTCTCCTAGAACGCGGGAAATACTTAGTATTCTCATCTTGCCATCTTCAAAATCGGGATTGTGCATATATATATCCTTAGCCAATCTTTGTGCTTCTAAATAAGTTGGGAGTGCTTTATCGTCCTTTTGAGCTTTTTCATATAATAAACCGGTGGCCTGAAGAGATAGAATATATTCTGCAATATCTTCTAAACTCCCTGAGTCTACGCATAATGACCTATATAAGGTACAAGATTCTTGTTGGCAAGCTATTGCTAATTGTTTGTGCATTGGTAATATCACTTTTGCAATATTTTCCATAAATAGAGCTAGGATGGGTACTCTTGCTTCCCAGATAGTGAGAGTTCTTAGATATCCTTCAGAACATTTTTTCTCATGCTTTCCATTAATAATATCCTCCATAAATGCATTATACAAATCTTCAAAGTTTTCTTTATCCTCCATATTTGGATTCTTTAGGGTATAATGTAGCAAGAGTAAACCAAGATAAGCTCTTTCATCTAGCCAATCCGCTTCCCATTCGTCCGGTAATTCCTTATCAATAATTTCGACAGTCTGTTGCACAATTTGATTATGTTCCTCATTCTCCAACGTATCGTTTAGTTTGGAAAGATCCATGAAAAGGTTGCGGGAGAAATCAAGAGAAGCAATTTCTGCGAGTTCCTTGTATTTTTTGTTATAATACTTTTTTAGTTTGGTGTTGTAGCAATGTTCGTAGATATCCCTTAAATTTTTATATGCATTGGGAAGTAGAATCTCCTTTACTACTAAATCATCCATATCGCCCTCCATCATAGGAATAACGATCTGAAGGATTTTTTCGTTCATTTCTTCCTTTCCGATAAACATCAGGTGGTTAGACATCGTTCTGACTATGCGGTCGTACATATGACGTGACTGACAAGTATTATTTTGATATTTATCTAAACTGTTATCATTATCAGATGTGTTTTGGCTTTCATTCAAGTGTTGTAGTAAATACTCATGTGCCTTTTCCCAAGTCTCTTTACTTTCTTGATTACTTCGATATAATTCCCGTATTTCCTCACAAAATCTTTCGAATAATTGCGGATTATTCTCAAATTCATCCACAAGGACCAATGTTCCGGCTTGTATTGCTACAGGGAGACGGCAGGAATATGTATAGTGAAATAAAATAAACTCTTTTGCTTTGGCAGCATGATACATTAGCTCTTTGATACGAATGGGATCATCCGGTTTCAGGTTACTTAGATGGCGTGATATTGTTTGATGAGTATCGGATAGATTCTCTTTATTGAGCTCACTCAGTCTGTTTTTCAATAACTGGTGGGAGATGTTCCATTGCTTATCAACACCATTTTCTGTAAAATAGGGACGGAACCAACGGCGTAAGATGGAGAATGTGAGTTCATTCCATTCTTCTTTAAGCAATACGGATAAATCAGATTCACGAAGTCCATAACGTGAAGCTGCTAAATAATACATAACCTGATAAACAAATTTATCTCCGAGATTTTCAGCCGCCCGTTTCAGTAAATAAAGAAACATATCGCCCGGTGTACTTGGAAATTCATTGACAAGTTTGAGCATATATTGTTCTATTTTCACTTCATTATCTTCCTCTTCTCTTTCGCGAATGGCTTCGAAATCTGAGATGTCGAGTGTAAACAGGGCATGGGTGTGACCTGAAAAGTCACGTAATTGATTGTTAAACAGCAATGTATATTGCAAGATTTAACCCGCTGTTCCGTCAGCGGTAGCCTACTATAAGGTGCATCTCCAGTGATGGGTTGTGCTAAGCTTATAGGACAAAGTACACTTTCCGAAAGGACAAGACTGAACCGTGAGGAAACGTCAAGGGCGGTTAGTATCATACCGTCGAGTGGCGAGGCTGGATAGCATGGTTAACGTAATGTGAACTGACTTTAGCCGTCGTAAGGTTTGAAGGAGCGCAAGATACTTTAGCTCTCACCAAAAGGTAAGCAGTCGGATAACCCTCGCCCATGTTGGGGTTACACGGACATAGCACTGCCGGCGGACTTGGCAGAACCTAAACTATCCGTTTGTCAATTGCGTGGAACAGGGCAAGCCTGTATCTCTCTCGTAATAATGCGAGTAAGCGAACCGCAAGGCAAGCCGAATGGGGTGCAGGTATGAGATAACGGAGAAAGCGAATGCCGCCCTGTAATGGGGAGGATACGGATTGAACCAACATCACGAGTTAATGAGGGTAACATCATCCGACACGAAAGTGGGCAGACTTCCGTATATGGTAACTCTTTACAAGATAACTTTTAGAACTTTCAAAAGGAGGAAAGCAAATGAACGAGATTAAAACATCGTGTGCGCCTGCTGACAGCAGGAATCTGACTTGGGACGGTATGAACTGGTCTAAGTGTGAAACCTATGTCCGAAAGCTACAAGCGCGTATTGTAAAGGCTCAGAAAGAAGGCAGACATAACAAGGTGAAAACCTTGCAGTGGATGCTTACTCACTCTTTTTACGCCAAGGCATTGGCAGTAAAGAGGGTTACTTCCAACAAAGGGAAGAATACGTCTGGAGTAGATAAACAGCTTTGGGACTCTCCCAAGCGCAAGTACAAAGCAATCGGTGAACTTAGACGTCGTGGCTACCATCCACAGCCGCTCCGTAGGGTTCACATCAAGAAAAAGAACGGTAAACTCCGACCGTTGGGAATACCGACCATGAAAGACAGGGCGATGCAAGCATTATATCTCATGGCATTGGAACCGATAGCCGAAACGACAGGCGACCGTTTTTCTTACGGCTTCCGAAAGAAGCGCAGGACAATGGACGCAATTCGTCAGATTGATACGGTTCTAAATCGCCAGCATTCCCCCGAATGGATTTTGGAGGGAGATATTAAGGGTTGCTTCGACCACATCAGTCACGACTGGCTTATTGAAAATATCCCTATGGATAAAACAATACTCAGAAAATGGCTGAAATGTGGAGCTGTATTCAATGGTAAACTGTTCCCGACAGAAGAGGGTACACCACAAGGAGGTATCATATCACCGACACTTGCAAATATGGCACTTGACGGACTTCAACCACTCTTGGCTGAAAGATTCAAAAGACGTTTCATCAACTATAAGACATTCCACTACAAAGTGAATCTTATCAGGTATGCGGACGACTTTATAATCACAGGTCGAGATAAGGAATTATTGGAAAACGAGGTCAAACCAATGGTGATAGAATTTCTCAAAGAAAGGGGTCTTACCTTATCCGAAGAGAAAACTACCATTACGAACATATACGATGGATTTGATTTCTTAGGTTTCAATGTAAGGAAGTTCGACAAAAGGCTGTACACATCTCCGTCCAAAGATGCACAGAAACGCTTTAGGGCAAAAATCAGTGACATCGTTAAAGGACATAAAATGTGTAAGCAGGAATCGCTGATACGAATGCTCAATCCTGTGATAACAGGTTGGGGAAACTATTACCGATATGGTGCATCAACCAATGCTTTTCACGGTTGCGACAATCACATTTACAACCTCACAAAGAAATGGGCTTTACGTCGCCACCCAAAGAAACGCAAGTCTTGGGTTGCAGATAAGTATTGGCATGAAATTCGGGGGCGTAAATGGACGTTTGCATGGAAATATGAAACAAAAAGCAAGAAAGTGAACTACCTGACCCTTAAAAGGTTGTCGGATATACATTATACTCCGTACAAGCAAGTCAAGGGGGAGGCAAACCCTTTCGACCCGGAATATGATGATTATTTCTTTCAGCGAAAGGAGCAACAAATGCTGGAATCTCTCAAAGGACGTAAGTCACTCTTATATTTATGGAACAAGCAGAAGCGGACTTGTCCGTTATGCGGCAAGGAGATAGATTGTACAAAAGCATGGAACGTCAATGAAATATCTGTTGGTGGTTCAATTGTACGGCAACTTGTCCATAACAACTGCTACAAGCGAAATAAACGAAACTGTTGAAAGTATGAGCCGATTTCTAACAACAAATAGAAATATTGAGTTGCTTGAGCCGTATGAGGGGAAACTCTCACGTACGGTTCTTAGGGGAGAAGGGGGCAGTAATGCCCTTGACTTACCCGATGTAGCCATTTTCAACCATAAGGGAGAATAGTGTGAAAGATACTCGGAAGTACCATGTTGCAATAGGGTATTGACCACACTGGAATGAACCTCTTTACAGTTATAGGTGCAAAGAGAAGTGATCATGTCGCGAGTATCCGATTCGTCGAATGAGGGAACTTCTATGATAAAACTTTGAGGTATTTTTTGTAGTTCTTCTATTGAATCAGGGATTGTACTTATTAAAGCTGATACGTCGAGCAGAGATAACCATCGTAGCGATATTAATTGCGAATGTTTGTTGAAACAGTCGTAAGCGTCAATCAGTAATGTTAAATGTATTCCTGCCTCGGTAGCCTGATTAACAAACTTCTCGAAATTGTGAAGAACAATCTGATCATGAGACATATAATTAACTTTCTCCTGCCCAATAACATTGAATGTGCTTACCCAACTGGAAAATGCTTCAATTTCTTCTCCTGACATTTCTGCTCCTTCTTCTACGGGAGCATATGTTTGATTTAGGATAGCTGCTATCTGATGACAGAAACATTCCAGCATATTGCTAACGGATGAAGCATTACCTGAAACGGATGCGCTGTGGAATAGAAGCAAATGTTTCGGGTTGTCTTTCCATTTTGTTTGTATTTCATTGGCCAGTTGACACATAATCGAACTCTTTCCGGAACCGGATTCTCCTGAAAACAGAATGATAGGGTGCTCTGCCTTCTCTAAATTACTTTTAAGCTTTGAAAGAATAGATTCACGTCCTATAAACGAGCGGGTATTCTGTTGGATAAACCCAACTTGTTCTGCAATGTCTTTTTCTATCCAATTCTCATAATTCAGTTGCCTTTCTCCTACATCTTCTAAAATACATTTTTTTAATAGTTCGTAGAGTTTTGTATCAAATTCATCCAGATTCTCGAAATTCCTTCCATTCCATGTAGGCGAATAATTCACTAATAATTCATCCATATCATTTCGATGAAAGTACTCAGTGATAATTTCTTTAAGATTGTTGAGTTCGGCTTTATGTTGTGTTTCTATATATTTCTTTTGATATTCTTCGGGAATTTCGTGATTAACCTCTTCGTTGCGAATACAGATGATACTTTGGTTCAGATGACTTTTTTCAAATAAACCGTAATAAAATTCTAATGCAGTTACACTGATTTTATCAGTTTGTAATAAATGTCGGCATCGGTCTATATCCAACTGTGGAAGTGAACGTTTGATGCGAATATTATCCGGCACCCATCCATAACGTGAACCAAGTAACCCAATAAAGAAAGGACGGCTTCTGTCTATTTCTTCCATACATACTTTCAGTATCTTAGCGTCACGGTCAATTAGATTCTTGTCATCAGTAGTATTTACTCCCCACCGTAAGTCAATGACTCGGATTGCTACATGTAGAGGATTGAAGAACTCTTCTAGTTGAGGGATTACTATTCGGCGGATATGATCTCTTTCCGTATCCATGTCAGCAAATGTGCTACTGATAAAGAGTGTTACTGTGGTCCATTCGTCGGTTTGCTTCATAGTTGAATTTTTTCGGTTCGTAGTTCACAAATATAAGAAAGTTGGGCGAATATCCAATGAATAATCTCTTTGTTAGTTTCATTTCCTTTGCATTCTTTAAGTTCCCTTTCTAATCCTTCTGCTCTGAATCTTGTTCTATCTGCAACATCTCAATTTAAACATGCAGGCTACGGGGGCACAAGGTTTTTGTTGATGCTTTAGAGTGGATGCGTTTCGTTTCATTCTCATAAGTTGTTCGTTTGTAGTTTGTGTGTACTTCGTAGCCTGTTCTTATCGTGCTAGAATACGATTGATTATTTTACTTCTGAGGTAGGATTTTCTATCCACCAATCAATCATCTTTCTAGCTAAACTCAGTTTACGTGGAAGCTCCGGCAAATTGTCTCTTCTGTAAAATGCTCCCGAATTCAGTTCCTCTTTTTGTAACTTGATTTCTCCTCCGGCATAATCGGCAATAAAGCCGACCATTAATCCGCTTGGATAAGGCCATGGCTGATTACCGAAATAAGTGATATGATTTACATCCAGTCCTGTTTCCTCTTTTACTTCACGTGCTACACATTCTTCCAGTGTCTCTCCTGTTTCCAGAAATCCGGCAACAAGGCTATTGAATGTTCCTTTAAAATTATGGGCATGGACGAGCAAGATAGAATCCTCTTTGCGTACCAAAACTAAGATAGCGGTAGAAATAGCTGGATACACTTCTTGTCTGCACTTCGGACAACGCTTCATAATCGTTTCTTTTTGCTCCAGAGGAGTCCCGCAAGCAGAACAGAAACGGCTGTGTCTGTCCCAATGTAATATTTCATATGCTTTTCCCGCTGTCTGATAATGAGCTACTGATAGATACTCATACGAAGCACGAAGTCCAACCATTACAAATTGTTCCGATTCCTCGACAGGAGAAACGATGGAAAAGGCTCTGCAATTACTATTTTCCAGTGTGGTAATATCGTGTATAGTAGTTTTCTTTTTGATATTAATAGGAGATACTTCTCCATAAGGAATAGTGAATGTTCCATTTTCATTCTTTTCAAGTAGTAGCTGGTCTTTATAAAAGATAAACCACCAGGATTGCATTGTTTGACTCATTTTTTTCAAAAATTTTCTTCATGGTATTTTCCACGAATGTTTTTGTGGATATTCTTTCACGCCGCGAAGTTATAAAAAACTGATTTGATATTTAAACTTGTAGAGTAAAATATCAGTGGATTACTCTAATAATATTCGTTGTTTTATCCCGATCTCCTTGATAAAATAACTATCGTGGGAAATAGCGATAACAGTTCCTGCATAGTTCTTAATCGTTGAAGTAATGATATCGATACTTTGTATATCCAAATTATTGGTCGGTTCATCCAGAATAAACATATCCGGTGTATTGTTATTAATCATTAAGGAACAAAAAGCAAGTCTCATTTTCTCTCCACCACTAAGTTTTTTGCAGGGTTTCTCCCAAACTGTTGCAGGAAATAGATACCGATTTAGAATGGTTTTCAATTCATGTTCCGGAAGATTACGGGTATTAAAGATATATGCTTGTTCTAAAATACTTTTACGGTCATCAATAATAGAATATTCCTGATTCAGGTAGATATATGTAAACTCGGCTTTGAACAGACTTCCCGTAAGCGGTTGAATTTGTCCGGTAATTAACTTCAATAGAGTTGTTTTTCCGCTTCCATTATTACCTTCGATCGTAATACGGTCACCGCTTCTTATTTGGAAGCTGATGGGAGATTGCCAGAGAAAATTCTTTGGTTGATTCGGATCGGAGTAATTATCGGTACTTCGATCTGTATTAGTATTCCAGTCATTTTGATAACTGAAATTGATCTCTTTTGCTGTTACTAATATTTTTCCTCTATGTAAGGGAGAACTGTTGAAATCTGTTTTCAATGTTGTAACAGATGAGAGCGAGCTCCGAAGTTGATTACGTTCATTTACTAATTTTTCGGTTTTCTCCTGATGGATACTACTCAGTTTGCTTGTACTTTGTTCAGACTTACTTTGAAGAGCATTCAATATGATACGCGGGACACCTTTTTTAATATTGGCTTTTTCACCATGTACATTCTGTTTATCTCTTCGTTCGGCTGTCTCACGCGAAATCTTTTGTGCTAATTTGAGGGCTTTATCTTTTTCTTCAATACGTTGTTGCAAAGCTTGTTGCATGATCATTTTCTGCTTTTTGTAAAATTCATAATTCCCTCCGTAGTAAGTAATCTGATGTTTCTCCAATTCGCAGATTTCCGGAAGAAGATCAAGTAACGTACGATCGTGACTTACTACTAACAGAGTAGAATGACATTTTTCTACCCAACCGTATAAACGTTTTCTACCTGATAAATCAAGATGATTGGTTGGTTCATCCATTAGTACTACAGATGGATTATGAATAACTGTTCCTGCCAGAAATACGCGTGTCTTTTCTCCGCCACTAAGCAGATATATTGGATAAGATAAAGTAAACTCTCCTAATCCCCATGTGTCCAGTGCGGCCATAGAACGTTCTTCAATATTCCAGTCATCGTTTAAGATCATGAAATTTTCATTAGAAGCATCTCCAGCTAAGATAGCGTGTAAAGCTTGTTGTTTTCGGTCTATCCGAAGTGCTTGAGCAATGGTTAATGAATCATACTGTCCGAAATGTTGCGGAATATAATAAATGTCATCTGGGCGGACCACAGTACCGTTGGATGGAGATAATTGTCCGGCAATGATTTGCATTAGGGTAGATTTTCCACAACCGTTATTGCCAACAAGTCCTAACCTTTGTCCTTTACTGATTGAAAAATTGAGATCGCTGAATAATATTTCTTTATCCGGATGGATATAACTAATTTGTTGAATACTGATAGGCATAATAATAAACTATTGAGTTTGAAGTTGGAAAACTAGTGAAAATGAATCACAGGAAGGAAGGGAATGACAAACACAATATAAGCTAAACAACACGAATTTCGTGATGCTTAACAATGAAAAAGCATATTAAAAAAAGTGATGTTTAAAGAAGGTGTTGTCTTACTTAGATATTCTCATGGGAGTAATGATGAAGTTTAATTTGTGTGCAAAGATAATACTTTCTATCAATATGATCGTGTTTCTTTTATCAAAAATATAAGTGTGTCCAACTTAGAAGATAAATCCTCAGAATATTGAGCTAGGAAAAGTGAATAAGTAATATTTGAAAAATCAAACAGAGGTTGAGCTTGAAATAAACGCAACCTCTATTCTTTTCATTTACAGCTTCTGTTTGCTATAAATACAGTCTCTGTTTACTGCAAATGCAGCTTTTAATTTAATAAAAACAACTCCTTGTTTTTAAAATATGTAGCTCTTTTAAATAGACTTTATACATCAAACAGCTCATTTAATCCCTCACTCATACTTGGATGTGTGAAGATAAAGTCGCGAAGGAAAGTATAATGCTGCCCGGTTTTCATTGCTATTGTCACGATATTGATTATTTCCGATGCATTTGTGCAAAACAAAGTACATCCCATTATCTTTCCACTATGATTGTTTACAATTGCTTTCAACATACCATCTACCTGTTGCAAAGTACGTGAACGTACCACAGCCGTTGCCGGTAATCGCGAAACCTTGATAGAGTAACCTCTTTTTAGTGCTTCCTCTTCGGTAAGTCCAATGTGCGCCAATGGTGGATCAATAAATACTGCATAAGGAACAGGAGTTCTATCACCAATATCCCGTTTTTTATCTCCAAAAAGCTGATCACGAATAATCCGGAAATCATCCAAAGAGAGATACGTAAATTGCGGTCCTCCTTTTACATCACCCATTGCCCATATATGAGGAACATTGGTACGGAGTTGGTCACTGACAGCAATAGCCCCATGAACATCTACTGTTACACCTGCTACCGAAAGGTTCAGGTCTTTGATCATCGGTTTGCGTCCCGTTGCTATCAGGATAGCGTCCCCATCTATAAAATAAGGAGTACCGTCAGAAACATCGGAATACGTTAGCGTTACTCCGTCATTCGTGTCATGAATGGATTGCGCACGCGAATTCAAGCGGATTTCAATTCCTTTCTTTTCCATGACATCTTTCACACTGTTGGCAATATCACGATCTTCATTAGGCATAAACTTACTTCCTCCTTCAAGTACTGTGACTTTACTGCCGAATCCTGCATACATGGAAGCAAATTCCAGTCCGATATAGCCTCCACCAACGATAATTAAATGTTTAGGCAATAAATCTACTTCCAACATTGTTGCACTTGTGTACACTTTTTGGCTTTGTTTGATTCCATCTATTGCTGGAATTATAGGTATAGAACCAGTATTGATAAAGATTTCTTTACCCTGCAGTTCAATATCTCCGTCAGGTAGAACAACTTTGATCGTATTGGCCGATGTGAATGAACCTACGCCTGTATAAATCGTAACATTAGGACGTTTACCCAGCTTTTCATAGTTGCTATCCCGTAAGAACGAAGTTAGTTTATTCTTGCGGGATATTGCTTGTTTATACATATTTGCCTGTTTAGGATAGTCTTCACGAAAAAATAGACTGGAAATCTCAGCTTCATGTATCAGAGCCTTTGTAGGAATACAAGCTATATTGGGGCAACTTCCTCCGTACATTGCCTTGGAACGCTCTACGATGGCAACTTTCCATCCTCGGTTTGAAAGTTCGGCAGCAAGAACTTTGCCTGCTTTGCCGAATCCTATAATTATTGCATCATATTGTTTCATAAATTATTCTCTTTAACTGTTTATACTCAGCCATATAAACAGCAGAAGAGAATATTTGTTTATGTTGCGAAAGGCTACTTATACGTTTTTAAGCGTTTTGAGTACGCGTTGTGACGAATTGGAAAGTAATACGACTACTCCAGCGAGAATTACGATATCTTTAATCACCAATCTCCCGGCACCGGACAGTAATGGGAAACCGAATTCATCACCCCCAAGATTAGGTACCCAGACTTCCGGCGTAGTGACAAGGAAGGAAAGTGTACCAAGCGTCATGATAATAGCTAGTGTATCACCTATCAGTCCAATTCTCGGGAAGAAAATACCTAGAAAAACAAGAACACCGATACTCATAATTAGTGCTCCTAATCCATAAGAGAAGATATAAGTATGATTGGCTTCATGCCATGCTCTGTGTTCCGGAACAAGAGCTCCTTCCGGATTCTTAAACTCTTTGTATTCGGGTGCTTCTTTGGCATAGAAAAAGCTCATAAATGGGCTGTTGGCAACAAACGGTACAATACCGTCAGCTTCATAATGGAAATATTTTAATCCGCCGATCCAAACGAATACAACCAAAATAGCGATACGGATAAACTTGATTCCAAAATTCTGAAGACCTGAAGTAAAGGTAAGTAATGTGGTAAATTTTTCTTTCATCTTAATTGAGTTTTTATGAGTTTAACCTACATTGCAAAGATCGTGCTTTTCCCATAATAGCCCAATGGCAATACTTCCGTTTTACTTATCAATTCTTCCTTTCAGTCTCATTTCTGAATTGTACAGCACGTTGTCCTGTCATATTTTTGAAAAAACGGCTGAAAGAAGCCTGGTCTTCAAAGCCTAAAATATCAGCAATTTCTTTGACACTTCTGTTACTGTAAAGTAGCAAACGTTTGGCTTCAGCTTCCACTCTTTCGTGGATAACTCTCAGTGGAGATGGCAGTTTGCAAGTCGAAAATATGTTGGAAAGCGTCTTGGGAGACTTATGTAACATATCTGCATAATCTTGTACCTGTTTTTTAGTCCGATAATGCTCATCTACTAAATTATAGTATTGGCGTACTATCTCAAAACTGGATTCTTTCTCTCGCGTGATATCTAACCGTTGCCGAGCAATGCGGGTACATTGGATGATAAACCGTTTCAGCAGGATACGTAGCATTTCTTCCTGAAGACTGTCGGAAACTGTGAATTCACTTTCCATAGCCGTAGTGATGTCATTCAATTGCTGGCATTCTTTTTCATTCAGAGTAAAACGGATAAGATGTGAAGAGCCGTTGAAAAGGAAACCGCTGCACGATACTTCATGATCATTGCCGTAGATACAATAGAAATTACTATTAAATAATAAAGTCAGATATTCTCCGTCAATAGATTTGAATTCAAGATGTTGCAGGTGAGTCAATGAAATTACATCATTTTCTGAGATTAACATCTCTTGGTGGTCAATTTCCACAGTGATACTTCCTTTACGTACCCAGATGAACTTATAAAGCCCTTTTTCTTTTGAAGAGCTTTTTCCATCAAATAAGAATCTGTGAGTGCGAGTGTTCCTTTTAGTTTGGTGTGATACTGTTGTAGCATATTTATTCCTCCATAGCTGATGCGTCAAATGATAATGGAAGTAAGTCGCAAATGCTTTTTACTTCGTAGATACATTCTTTACCGTATAACAAAATACGGATAGGTTGCCCATAACGTTTTTCTGTTTCCAGAATTACCTGTCGGCAAGCACCACATGGTGGAATCGGTGTTTGGATAAAGTCTTTTTCTGTTTTTGCGGCAACGGCAAGTACCTTTACCGCTTGGTCAGGATATTGTGAATTAGCGTAAAACAGAGTAGTACGTTCTGCACATAACCCCGATGGGTATGCAGCATTCTCCTGATTGGTGCCGGTTACTATTGTTCCGTTATTCAGCAATGCTGCAACTCCCACTGAAAAATGAGAGTAGGGAGCATAACTGCGGGCAGTTGCTTCCATAGCTGTTTTTATTAGCTTTTGGTCGTCTGCATTCAGTTCATCGTACTGATATACTTTGATAATAGCAGTTATTTGAAGGTCTTTCATATCGACTGGGGAATTAGTTTCTACAATTAATGTTACAAAGTTAGAAAAGAGATTGGTAATCCCAATTATTTTTCGGATTTTTGTGCCTTGTAATCCACTATTAGAATAAAAATGGAGAATAAACTGTATAGACTTGTTTTTTTAACGGTTATTTTATTCTTTGCCATAGGAGTACAGGCACAACGACGAAATTCCCGTTATGTAGAATATATAAATAAGTATAGCGATTTGGCTGTGGAGCAGATGAAACTCTATAAGATTCCTGCTAGTATCACATTGGCACAAGGACTTCTGGAAAGTGGAGCCGGATATAGTGAGCTTGCCCGTAAAAGTAACAACCATTTTGGAATTAAGTGCGGTAGTAGTTGGAGAGGACGTTCAGTTCGTCACGATGATGATGCACGTAATGAATGTTTTCGTGCTTATAAGCATCCGCGTGATTCTTATGAAGACCATTCCGATTTCCTAAGACGCGGAGCCCGTTATGCCTTTCTCTTCAAACTTAATATCACAGATTATAGAGGCTGGGCTCGTGGACTGAAGAAGGCGGGATATGCGACCGATCCTTCTTACGCTAACCGTTTGATAACAATCATCGAAGACTATGCCTTGTACAAATACGATACTAAGGGAGTCTATTCAGAGCGTAAATTGAAAAAAGAGCCTTGGTTGTTGAACCCGCATCAGGTGTATATTGCGAATGGCATTGCTTATATAATAGCACGTAATGGTGATACATTTAAGAGCTTGGATAAAGAGTTCGATATCAGTTGGCGTAAACTTGTGAAGTATAATGATCTGCAGCGTGATTATACATTGATGGAAGGGGATATTATTTATTTGAAGAGTAAAAAGAAGAAAGCTTCCAAACCATATACCGTATATATAGTAAAAGACGGTGATTCTATGCATGGCATTTCTCAGAAGTTCGCTATTCGTTTGAAGAATCTGTATAAGATGAATCGTAAGGATGGTGAATATATTCCTGAGGTAGGAGATCGTCTGCGTCTTCGTTAATGTAACGTATATTAGTAGAGAAAATGTAGTTTGAGTGAGACAAAAAATATTCATGATCTATCAGTAAACTAAAAGTATACCTTATTTGTTATTGAATGAATAAAACATGATTAAGGTATGAGTCTCAACATTGCAAAAACAAATAAGAAACGCGTTGTTATAGTAGGCGGTGGTTTCGGTGGCCTGAAACTGGCTAATAAGCTCAGAAAATCAGGCTTTCAGGTCGTATTGATTGATAAGAATAACTATCATCAGTTTCCTCCATTAATCTATCAAGTAGCTTCGGCTGGTATGGAACCTACTTCCATCTCTTTCCCTTTCCGCAAGATATTCCAACATCGGAAAGATTTTTATTTCCGTATGGCGGAAGTTCGTGCTATTTATCCTGAGCGAAACATGATACAAACTTCTATTGGGAAAGCAGAGTACGACTATCTGGTGCTTGCCGCAGGTACTACTACTAATTTTTTTGGTAATAAACATATCGAAGAAGAGGCCATGCCGATGAAAAATGTATCTGAAGCGATGGGCTTACGAAATGCTTTGTTGGCTAATTTGGAACGTGCTGTTACCTGCTCAAATAAGCAAGAACAACAAGAATTATTGAATGTCGTTGTGGTAGGAGGTGGAGCTACTGGAGTAGAAATAGCGGGTGTACTTTCTGAAATGAAAAGGTTTGTACTTCCGAATGACTATCCAGATATGCCAAGTAGCTTGATGCACATCTATCTGATTGAGGCAGGACCACGTCTGTTAGCCGGAATGTCCGAAGATTCATCAGCTCATGCAGAACAATTTCTTCGCGAAATGGGAGTCAATATTTTTTTAAATAAACGAGTTGTTGATTATCGTGATCATAAAGTCATGCTCGAAGATGGAAGTGAAATTGCTACACGTACATTCATTTGGGTGAGTGGTGTTACCGGAGTTGCTATCGGTAATATGGATACCTCTATAATCGGTCGTGGTGGTAGAATTAAGGTAGATGCATTTAACCGGGTGGAAGGAATGAGAAATGTGTTTGCTATTGGTGACCAATGTGTACAATTTGCTGATAAAAATTATCCGAATGGGCATCCTCAATTGGCACAGGTAGCTATCCAACAGGGAGAACTGTTAGCTAAGAATCTGATTCGTCTGGAAAAAGGAAAGGAGATGAAACCTTTTCATTACCGAAACTTAGGAGCAATGGCAACCGTTGGACGTAATCGTGCTGTGGCGGAATTCAATAAAGTGAAGATGCAAGGTTGGTTTGCTTGGGTGATGTGGCTGGTAGTTCATTTGCGTTCTATCCTTGGAGTTCGTAATAAAGTAGTAGTATTGCTCAATTGGGTATGGAACTACTTTACCTATGATCAATCCATGCGTATGATTGTCTATGCACGTAAAGCTAAAGAAATTCGTGACAGAGAAGCAGTTGAAGCAACGACTCACTGGGGAAACAATTTAAATCCGACCTCAGAGGTATCTAAAGGGCCACAAACACAGTTGCCAGGCAAGGAATAAAAAATAAAAGCCTATTTGCATCGTTTTCAATATAATAACGTATATTTGCATGCACAATGTTGAAACAATGCAGTTTTGCTTATGAACCGACGATATTATTGTTTGTTTGTAGTTTTGCTCTCTATTATTATTTTTAATCGAGTTTTTGCTGCTGAACACACATATAAGATATTATTTATTCAATCATATACCTCTCAGACTCCTTGGCATGCTGATCTTACTAGCGGTTTGGCCAAAGGATTTAAGGATAGTGGATTGAAAGTAGAAATTACAACTGAATATTTGGATGCAGATTTTTGGGCATTCAAATCGGAGAAAGTGATAATGCGCCGTTTTTGCCAACGTGCGCGTGAAAGGCAAACTGATTTGATTATAACTTCTAGCGATGAGGCTTTTTATACGCTGTTTTCTTGCGGTGATTCTTTACCGATGCAGATTCCTGTTGTGTTTTTCGGAATTAAATATCCTGATGACCAATTAATCGCGAATTATTCTAATGTGTGTGGATATACTTCCAATCCAGATTTTGCAGTTATGTTGCGTCAGGCAAAAAAGATATTTCCACAACGCAAGGACGTTGTTTGCGTGATAGATAATAGTTTCCTTAGTAACAAGGGGCGTGAGGATTTTAAGAACGAATGGGAGATTTTCCATAAAGAGAATCCAGATTATAAGATGAAAATCTATAATACTCAGCAGGAAACTACTAATCATATTATTACTACCATTTGTTACCCCCGAAATAGTTATAACAGTATCGTAATAGCTCCTAAATGGTCTCCTTTTCTATCTTTTGTGGGAAAGAACTCTAAAGCTCCGGTCTTTTCTTGCCAGAATATAGGACTCACAAATGGAGTATTTGTGGCTTATGATGCTGATGCCTTTGCGTCTGCACATCTGGCAGGTCAGAGAGCGTCTCAAGTGTTGCAAGGAACATCCCCTTCTGTATTGGGAATATCAGAACTTGATCAGGAATTTATCTATGATTATCGTCAGTTGGAATATTTTCATGTCAATCAAAGTAGAATTCCTGCCGGTGGAATTATCGTCAATCAACCTTATTGGGAAAAGTATAAATTCTTATTTATTCTATTTTATTCATCTATTCTGGTCTTATTGATTGGTTCGGTAGTATGGCTGGTACGTGTTAATCGTCGGGAGTCTAGGCGAAGAATACATGCTCAGACACGCTTGCTAGTACAGAATAAGATGGTGGAACAGCGTAATGAGTTTGATAACATCTTCCATTCCATTCGTGATGGTGTTATTACTTATGATATCGATTTGAATATTCATTTCACAAATCGATCTTTGTTAAAGATGCTTCATTTGCCTTACGATACTCCTGCACGCCCTTACGAAGGAATGCCGGCTGGAAGTATTTTTAAGATATTCTATAACGGTGAGGAGATATTACGTGACATGCTAAATGAGGTAGCAACTACTGGAAATAGAGTTGTGATCCCTAAGGGAGCTTTTATGAAGGAAGTACATAGTGAAAACTACTTCCCTGTTTCCGGCGAAATAGTTCCGATTCATTCAAAGGGGCAAATAACAGGTATGGCTTTATCAGCGCGTAATGTTTCTGATGAAGAGATGCAGAAACGTTTCTTTGATATGGCGTTAGAGGAAAGTTTTATTTATCCTTGGCAGTTTGATGTGGCAACCAATTCTTTCATCTTTCCTCAAGGATTTCTTGTGCATTTTGGTTATGATGAATCTGTTACTACTATCTCCCGTGATGAGATGGATCAGATGATTCACCTGGATGATTTGGTGGAAATGAGTCGTATCTTTGATAAAGCCTTGACAGGAGATGAAACTTGTGCCCGGTTGAATTTCCGTCAGCGTAATGCAACAGGAGAATATGAGTGGTGGGAGTACCGTTCTTCCGTTATAACAGGACTAACGAGTGATTCGTTATATAATATCCTTGGTGTATGTCAAAGCATTCAGCGATATAAAACTGCAGAACAGGAGATGAGAGAGGCGCGTGACAAGGCACTGCAGGCAGATAAACTGAAGTCAGCTTTCCTAGCCAATATGAGTCATGAAATACGTACTCCGTTGAATGCTATTGTCGGATTCTCAGATTTGCTGAGTGACACAAGTGCTTTCACAGTGGAGGAAGTTGCTCAGTTTATTGCTACTATTAATAAGAATTGTGGATTGTTGTTAGCGTTAATAAATGATATTCTTGATTTATCTCGTATTGAATCGGGAACAATGGAATTCCAGTTTGCAAGTCATAATCTGTCTTTATTGCTCAAGACTGTTCATGATTCTCAGCAGCTTAATATGCCTCAGGGAGTAGAATTGGTATTGCGTGTACCTGAAGGAGATAAGAAATACTTGGTGACAGACAATGTCCGGTTGCAACAAGTGATTAATAACCTGATTAACAATGCTGCTAAATTTACGACATCCGGATTCATTACTTTCGGCTATGAAGATGATGAAGATCCTAATTATACACTTCTTTTTGTAGAAGATACGGGTGTCGGTATTACTCAGGAGGGAATTGATCACATTTTCGAACGTTTCTATAAAGTCGATAACTTTACTCAGGGAGCTGGATTAGGATTAAGTATTTGTCAGACTATTGTCGAGCGTTTGAGAGGAACAATTTCAGTTACTTCGGAAGTTGGTAAAGGAACACGTTTCACTGTACGCGTTCCCAATTCCTGCGAATAAGAACGGTTATTCCTATAAACAGACCTTTTTTGTTCTAAAATCCCCTCTACTTTTGCTCGTTCAATTCAATAGGACGTAGGTAAGAGATTAATAGCTAAAGGGATATTAGCGGTCTTTCTTTTAATGTCTGTAGCATTTCTTCCCGTACAGAAAAGCAATGGGTGAAAGGACGTAAGCAAGAGGGTGTGGATGAACTTCTTTCCTGTCAGGGAATGCAAGTAACCATTAATGAGGCATTCAAAGACGTATATATATATATGATAATAATACTCGCTCTTCACCAATAAATTTGTTAGTCCATTATCACGTATCGGTACAGGCTTTTATAAATACTATCTAATGGATACGTTGCAAATAGCCGGAGAGCCTTGTGCGGACCTGACTGTTGTACCCTTCAATTCCGAGTCTTTCGGTTTTACGGGGCATTTATATGTAATCCTTGATTCCACCTGTTTTGTCAAGCGTACCGTATTCAATTTCCCGAAAAAGATTAATTTGAACTTCGTCGATTATATGTTGCTCGAACAAGAATTCAAACGGGGAGAAGACGGGATACGTCTACTTGACCATGAGAGCATTACGGTCGAGTTTAGACTAGCAGAAGGACAGGATGGTATTAAAGATGAATGACTGAAAGGACTTGCTGAATTAGAATACTCTTTCAAAAAGAAAAAAGGAATATGCTAACGAATTTCCAATTCATTCTTTAAAAGTGCACTATGAATCGGACATTAATCAATATGGTTAAAACTATTTGTATACGGGTAAAGACAATGTATTTCTGGCTTTGAAACGTGAAAAAGATGATCGAATCGGCTACTATCAACAAGCCGAAATAACCTATACCAATGAGTTTTATTCCGGTTTCTCATTTCAATTGACAGCCCGGAGAAGAACCGATGAATCATCTTATCTGATCCCTTTTGTAAAGAAAGAGAATGATGGCTATTTCTCAGTGAAAAAGTTCTCGATGAGTACTGCCGAGGTAAAATTACGTTATGCCCCGAATGAGAGATTCTTTCAGACTCACTGGAATCGTTATCTTGTTTCTTTAGATGCTCCAGTGTTCACCCTGTCTCATACTATTGCTGGCAAAGGTGTATTAGGGAGTGACTATATCTACAACCATACAGAAGTCGGTATTCAGAAACGCTTTTGATTTTCTGTCTTTGGTTAAACAAATGTTATCCTGAAAGCGGGGAAAGTATGGGATAAAGTACCATTTTTCTTGCTTATTATGCCCAATGCAAACCTATTCAGCCAGAGTCTTATTGATTAATGAATGCGATGGAGTTTATGAATAATGAATATTTCTCGTGGGATGTTACTTATTTTCTCAACGGATGGCTATTCAATCGGATTCCGTTGCTGAAAAAAGTGAAATGGAGAGAAGTACTTTCGTGCCGCGGAATATATGGTCATCTGAGTGATAAAAACAATCCGGAGATGAGTGACGGACTGTTTACTTTTCCAATAGCAGACATTCGTTCAACAGGGAAAACGCCCTATATAGAAGCCGGAGCTGGCATAGAGAATATATTTAAAGTTCTGTGTCTGGACTATGTCTGGCGGCTAACATACAGGGATTCACCTAATATTGATAAGTCAGGTTTGAGAATTAGTCTCCACATAACCTTTTAAAAGTTAAATCCTGCTAATTGCAATGTATATATGACAAATAAAAGCCGTTTTAGTAATTAATTAATCTTATTTTTGCAACAATTTTAGTTTAATTTTAATAGAATAGAAATGAAACAAGAAATTAAACCCGCTACTGGACGTCTTGGCGTATTGGTTGTCGGAGTCGGTGGTGCGGTTGCTACCACAATGATTACAGGTACACTGGCCTCTCGTAAGGGACTGGCAAAACCGATAGGATCTATTTCACAGCTTGCTACGATGCGTATGGAAAACAACGAAGAGAAACTCATCAAAGACGTTGTGCCTTTGACTGATTTGAAAGATATTGTTTTCGGTGGATGGGATATCTTCCCAGATAACGCATATGAAGCTGCCATGTATGCAGAGGTCTTGAAAGAAAAAGATCTGAATGGAGTAAAAGAAGAGTTGGAAGCTATTAAGCCAATGCCTGCTGCTTTCGACCACAACTGGGCAAAACGTCTGAATGGAACACACATTAAGAAAGCTGCTACCCGTTGGGAAATGGTAGAACAACTCCGTCAGGATATCCGTAACTTTAAAGTTGCTAATAAGTGTGATCGTGTTGCTGTGCTTTGGGCTGCAAGTACTGAGATTTACATTCCTTTGTCAGACGAGCATAAGTCACTTGCCGCTTTGGAAAAAGCAATGAAAGACGATAATACAACTGTGATCTCTCCAAGTATGTGCTATGCTTACGCTGCTATTGCAGAAGGTGCGCCGTTTATTATGGGTGCTCCTAACTTGTGCGTAGATACTCCGGCAATGTGGGAATTCTCTAAGAAGATGAATGTGCCTATCTCTGGTAAAGACTTCAAGAGCGGTCAGACATTAATGAAGACAGTATTAGCACCGATGTTCAAAACTCGTATGCTGGGTGTGAATGGTTGGTTCTCTACTAATATTCTGGGTAATCGTGACGGCGAGGTACTTGATGATCCGGACAACTTCAAGACAAAAGAAGTCAGCAAACTTTCTGTAATCGATACTATTTTCGAGCCCGAAAAATATCCGGATCTTTATGGTGATGTTTACCATAAAGTACGTATCAATTACTATCCTCCTCGTAAAGATAATAAAGAAGCATGGGATAACATTGACATTTTTGGATGGATGGGCTACCCGATGGAAATCAAGGTAAACTTCCTTTGTCGTGATTCTATCCTTGCTGCTCCTATTGCTCTTGACCTGGTATTGTTCAGTGACTTGGCTTTGCGTGCAGGTATGTGTGGTATCCAGACATGGTTGTCATTCTTCTGTAAGAGTCCGATGCACGATTTCGAACATCAGCCGGAGCACGACTTGTTTACTCAATGGAGAATGGTAAAACAAACATTGCGTAACATGATCGGTGAAAAAGAACCTGATTATTTAGCATAATAAGAGATCAATATAACCAAGTTGAGATTGAGATTTGCCCTGTTGTAAGGCGGGACAGGTACTCAACCTCAACTTTTGGTTTTTAATCATAACCCTCAGGTTGCTGTCTTCAATCAAGGCATACATCAATTGATGAAATCCCGTATAAGTAACTGACGACTAATGATTTATATTTTCTGCACTGTTATTAGGTAATTTATGCTCGTTGGTCGGTGATTAGTAATAAGTGAGTAATTTGTAATTAGTAATTAATGAAGACCCCTCCCTTTCTGCCTGTTTTGATAGGCACAGGCTTTGGCTCAGGATTCTCTCCCGTAGCTCCCGGTACAGCTGGGGCATTATTGGCTTCTATTATCTGGATTGTCCTTTATTTCTTACTACCTTTTTCTATTTTGTTGTGGGTAACTGCTGCTTTGGTCATCCTCTTTACCTTTGCAGGTATTTGGGCTGCCAATAAGTTGGAAATCTATTGGGGTGAAGACCCTTCACGCATAGTAGTGGATGAGATGGTAGGTGTATGGATTCCGTTATTGGCTGTTCCTGCTAATGAACAGTGGTTCTGGTATGTGATCGGTGCTTTTTGTCTTTTCCGGATCTTCGATATAGCTAAACCTTTGGGGATACGCAAAATGGAAAGTCTTCAAGGAGGAGTAGGGGTAATGATGGATGATATCCTGGCAGGTATATACAGTTTTATCTTATTAATAGGAGTAAGATGGGTAATTGGCTGAGAAAATTTGCGCGAATGGTTTCCCAGAAAGGTGGTATTTTCATGTTTCTGAGGGCACAGCTTTCTGCCCAGATGGCAACTATCGCGGACTTTCTCGTGACTATCTTGTTAGTTAAACTATTCGAAGTATATTATGTCTATGCTACATTGGCAGGGGCGGTCTACGGAGGAATAGTCAATTGCGTTATTAATTATAAGTGGACCTTTAAATCAGATGGAAAGAAAATATACGTTGCTGTAAAATTTATAATCGTATGGTTTTGCAGTATTTGGCTGAATACGTGGGGGACGTATGCACTGACTGAATCGCTCGGGAAAATTCCCTGGGTACGCGATACGCTCAGTCAGCATTTCGGTGACTTTTTTATTATCCCTAAGGTTGTAGTGTCAATCATAGTTGCGTTATTTTGGAATTACAATATGCAGCGGTACTTTGTGTACCGGAATTTGGACATTAAAGGTTTTTTTAAAAAACAGCATTGAATATAAACAGAAGAATTAGATATGAATTACAGAGATTATTTACAACAATTGATTTATAAGATCATTAATCCCGTAGTGCATGGAATGATTAAGATTGGGATTACTCCCAATTTTATCACTACTACCGGATTTCTACTGAATGTAGTTGCCGCAGGTGTGTTGATATATGCCAGCATATATGGTGAACATGGTGAACTCGCATATCTGGGTTGGGTAGGAGGCATTATACTGTTTGCCGGTTTGTTCGATATGATGGACGGTCGTGTGGCACGTGTCGGGAATATGAGTTCCACATTCGGTGCGCTTTACGACTCGGTTCTCGACCGTTACAGTGAGCTGGTTACTTTTTTCGGTATCTGTTATTACTTGCTGATGGAAGGTTATTTTCTCTATTCCGTTATTGCTTTTGTTGCGTTAATCGGTTCGTTGATGGTAAGCTATGTGCGTGCTCGTGCCGAAGGTTTGGGGATAGAATGTAAAGTGGGCTTCATGCAGCGTCCGGAACGAGTAGTGCTGACTAGTTTGGGAGCTTTGTTTTGCGGAATCTTTAAAAGTGTCACTCTTTTCGATCCGATTCTGATATTAGTCTTTCCTTTAGCATTCGTTGCACTATTTGCTAATATTACGGCCTTTATGCGTGTAAATCATTGCCGGAAAGTAATGATGCAGAACGAACCAAAGAAATAATTAATCATGATAAAATCTACCAAAATGCCATCAAAGAAAGAGGTTTGGACAGTAATCTGTGCATTAGCTCTTTTTCTTTTGCTGACAGGTCTGTTTATCGGACTTCGTTCTGAACACTTGTTGATGGCAGCGATCTACTTTGTATTATTCTTTGCGGGATTACCTACCCGTAAACTAGCGGTAGCATTGTTACCATTCTTTATTTTCGGAATTTCGTATGATTGGATGCGTATATGTCCTAACTATCAGGTGAATCCGATTGACGTGGCAGGGCTGTATAATGCAGAGAAATCCCTGTTCGGAGTGATGGATGGCGGAGTGCTTGTCACTCCCTGCGAATACTTTGCAGCCCATCATTGGGCAATAGCCGATATTTTTGCCGGAATTTTCTATCTCTGCTGGGTACCTGTGCCTATTGCATTTGGAATCTGGTTGTATCTGTCGAAGTCGAGAAACGTCTACCTGAGATTTGCAATGGTCTTTCTGTTGGTCAATCTGATAGGCTTTGCCGGCTATTACATTCATCCGGCTGCTCCACCTTGGTATGCTATCAATTATGGTTTCGAACCGATCTTGAATACTCCGGGTAATGTAGCGGGACTCGGTCGTTTTGATGCGCTTACAGGACTGACAGTTTTCGATTCTATCTATGGACGTAACGCTAATGTGTTTGCAGCAGTGCCTTCACTGCATGCGGCTTACATGGTAGTAGCGTTAGCCTATGCCATCATACGCAGATGTAAATGGTATGTAATTACCCTTTTCTCCATTATCATGGTCGGTATTTGGGGAACAGCAGTTTATTCTTGTCATCATTACATCATTGATGTGCTACTTGGCATATCTTGTGCTTTACTCGGCATTCTGATCTTTGAGAAAGGATTGATGAAACTAGGCGGCTTCCGTCGTTTTTTTGACAGATATTATAATTACATTAAATAATAATCTGTGGTGAAACCACCTATTGACCAATAGATGAAGAATAAATACCGTAATTTGTTTCTCGCTTTCGGCATAATTGCTGTCCTGATAATGGTTTTCACTTTTGATATGAATTATCAGGAGTTATGGGAAAACGTGAAACGTGCGGGGATTTATTTACCTCTGATTCTGTTGCTGTGGTTATTTATCTACCTGATAAATACTATATCGTGGTACATTATCATTCGTAGCGGTGGTAAGCTGGGATTTTCTTTTGCTCGGCTTTACAAATTTACCGTTACTGGGTTTGCACTTAACTATGTAACCCCTGTTGGACTGATGGGTGGCGAGCCATATCGTATCATGGAACTCACTCCATATATTGGAGTAGAGCGTGCTACATCTTCTGTGATTCTTTACGTGATGATGCACATCTTTTCTCATTTTTGCTTTTGGCTGAGTTCTGTCTTGCTCTATGTATGTCTTTATCCGGTGGGATGGGCAATGGGTATTTTACTTGTGGCAATCACTGTATTTTGTCTGCTGATTGTCGTACTGTTTGTGAAAGGTTATCAACATGGGATGGCAGTAGCTTGCATTCGTATGGGAAGCCGTTTGCCTTTTTGGAAACATCGGGTTATCCGCTTTGCCGAGAAACATCACGAACAACTGGAGAATATCGACCGACAAATAGCTCTTTTGCATCAACAAAAGAAACGTACTTTCTATACAGCCCTTTTGCTGGAATATATGGCACGTGTAGTCAGTTGTCTGGAAATATGGCTTATCCTGAATGTATTGACAACCAATGTCAGCTTTGCCAGTTGCATCCTGATTGCGGCTTTTTCTTCCTTGCTTGCCAATCTTCTATTCTTCATGCCGATGCAACTTGGCGGTCGTGAAGGAGGCTTTGCCCTTGCTGTAAGCGGTCTGGCCCTTTCCGGAGCTTACGGAGTATATACCGCTCTTATCACCCGTTTGCGTGAAATCTTCTGGATCGTAATCGGACTTGCACTAATGAAAATAGGAAATAAAAGCGATAATAAATCATTTTAAGTTCCAAACTTCCTCTTTATTCTATCTAATTTTTTAAATTTGTCGGGCTTATAATATGTACGACAATGAATAATTTTATCTTTTACAGTCCTACCGAATTTGTGTTCGGAAGAGGTACGGAAGCTCAGACCGGAGTGTTGGTAAAGAAATATGGTGCACATAAAGTAATGGTGGTTTATGGCGGTGGCTCTGTGGTTCGTAGCGGACTTCTGGCGTGTGTGGAAAAATCCTTGCAGGAAGCAGGTATCGCTTATTGTATGCTTGGTGGTGTACAACCCAATCCGGTTGATACGAAAGTGTATGAAGGAATAGAGCTTTGCCGTAAAGAACAGGTAGATATGATGCTTGCCGTAGGAGGAGGTTCGGTCATTGATACCGCAAAAGCCATTGCTGCCGGAGCTCCTTATGACGGTGACTTCTGGGATTTTTATATCGGGAAATCTATCGTGACGAAGGCCTTGAAAGTAGCTGTCGTACTGACTATTCCTGCTGCCGGAAGCGAAGGTTCCGGTAACACAGTCATAACCAAGGTAGATGGTTTACAGAAACTCAGTCTTCGTGTTCCTAGTTTGCTTCGTCCTGTTTTTGCAGTGATGAATCCGGAATTGACATATACACTTCCTCCTTTCCAAACTGCCTGTGGTATTGCGGATATGATGGCGCACATTATGGAACGCTACTTCACCAATACCCAAGAAGTGGAAATAGGCGACTGTCTTTGTGAAGGAACTTTGCTTGCTATCATCAAAGAAGCCGCTACTGTGATGAAAGAACCGCAAAACTATGGTGCGCGAGCCAACTTGATGTGGTGTGGAACAATCGCTCATAACGGTACGTGTGGAGTTGGTTGTGAAGAAGACTGGGCTTCCCATTTTCTGGAACATGAAATAAGTGCTATTTATAACGTGACACATGGAGCCGGATTATCAGTTATTTTCCCTGCCTGGATGACGTGGATGGTCGAACATCATGTAGATAAAATTGCCCAATATGCAATACGCGTATGGGGAGTGCCGGAATCAGAAGATAAGAAATCTGTTGCGCTTGAAGGAATCTCTCGTCTGAAAGCCTTTTTCAAATCTATTGGATTACCTGTTACCTTTGCGGAATTAGGTATCGAAAATCCTGATATTGATCGATTGGCTGATAGCTTGCATCGTAACAAGGGTGAGTTGGTTGGCAACTACGTTCAACTTACCCAAAAAGATAGTGAAGAGATTTATAGATTGGCTTTGTAAATAAACTCTTATCATTGCTTTGTTTGTTGGATATTATGGGGTTATTTAGTGAAAATATTTATATGAATACTATTTGATACTATTGTTATTGGTATCTTGTTGAAATGATTGTCTTTAAATCTGGTGAAATAAAGAGGGATCTGTTCGTGAAATAGAAGATATTCTGAAAGTGAATTTTTATCCCTGTTACATTTCATATTGAACTGCGCTTCTAAAGTTTGGTGTCCAACTTTGGGTGTGCAGTTCAATGTTTTTTAATACTCTGTCATCCTGATTCGGTATCGCTTTTATACTATTATTAATATATATACTCTTAATCTAGTGTTTGAAAACGGTTTGCCTTCTATTGTCTGAAAACAACTATACTTCTTATTTGTTATTGGCTACCCGATGAAAAACCGTTCTGTCGGGTGATTGAATCAATAACAAAATATATGTCTATCGAAAAAGTTTGAGAACGGGATATGATATATATTTATGGTCTAATTCTTTAATGAGTAGTAAAATAATGAAGTTAGCGACATTTATGAAGCAAGTAGCCGATAGGCTCCAAATGGGGGGAAACTTTGGAACTGCGCACGTATATAGGAGCAGTCTCAATGCCATTATTGCTTTTCATGGGAATGGGGATTTGGCTTTTCGGGAAGTGACTCCGGAATGGCTGAAAGGTTTTGAAATTCATCTTCGTAGCCGAGGATGTAGTTGGAATACGGTTTCCACTTATCTGCGTACTTTACGAGCGGTTTACAATCGGGCGGTGGATAGCCGTAAGGCTCCTTATGTGCCTTATTTGTTCCGTTCGGTCTATACCGGAACAAAAGCGGACCACCGTAGGGCATTGAACGATGAAGACATAAAAAAGGTATTTACTAGGTTGCCGGATACTTTTGCCAGTATTCCTGTATTGCGGCGTACTCGGGATTTATTTGTTTTGATGTTTTTGCTTCGTGGACTGCCTTTTGTCGATCTTGTCTATCTTCGCAAAAGTGATTTGCGTGATAATGTATTGACTTACCGTAGACGTAAAACGGGGCGTCCTTTGTCGGTGACATTAACTCCGGAAGCTATGTCGATCTTGAATAGATATGTAAATAGGAACAGCACCTCACCGTATTTATTTCCGCTTTTGACAAGTCGTGAGGGTACTCGGGAAGCGTATCGTGAATATCAGCTGGCTCTTCGCAGTTTCAATCGGCAACTCATGTTGTTGGGCGAAATACTGGGATTAGGTGACAGGCTGAGTTCATATAGTGCCCGCCATACCTGGGCTACAACTGCCTATTATTGCGAAATTCATCCGGGAATCATTTCTGAAGCTATGGGACATTCTTCTATTACTGTTACCGAGACTTACCTAAAACCTTTCAGGAATAAAAAAATTGATGAAGCAAATAAACGTGTAATAGATTATGTAAAATGCTTTGTCTCAGGTTTAATGTGTTGAATTTTAGTCTGTTACTTCGTAGGTAACGGAACTTAATAGCGGTGCAAATATGGAGATATTTTGGAAAACAAGCAAACAAAAATGATATTTTTTCTGATAAACTACTAAAAAAAAGAAAATAGCACAATAAAACTACGGATTTCTTTGTATCAGTACTTTTGTTACCTTCCAATATATAACAAAGATTTTCCTCCCCTCTGCTCTTTTTCGAAAGCAGGGGTAAATATGTTTCAATGTCGTTTTATCTGGTTTTTCGTTTAGATGGCTCTCAGAGAGCTGGTGCAAAGGTGTTCCCGTTACCTACGAAGTAACGGGGTAAATTCGTTGTTATCAAATGAATAGTTAGGAGGCTATATGAAAATGAATGAGGCAAGGTAGGAGGTTTTCAATTAGACAACTAGAGACTATATTTTATTTTTTTTAATTTATAAATTAAAAGTTTTTTATTATGAACAAAAAGTTTTTAAGTGTAGCCCTGTTTGGAGCGCTGTTGGCGGTTTCATCAGGCACATTTACGTCTTGTAAAGACTATGATGACGACATCGACAGTTTGAGTGAACGTGTGGATGCAAATCAGGCAACATTGGACGCGAAGGTTAAAGAACTTCAGAATGCATTGGACGCTGCTAAGCAAGAAATTGCTTCAGCTAAAAAAGCCGCAGAGGATGCAAAAACAAGTGCAGAGAAAGCTGAGGCTGCTGCAAAAGAAGCTGCTGCTACTGCTAAAGCTGAAGCTATTGAAGAAGCACAGAAATTAGTCAATGAGCTAAAGGGTTCGATGGATCAGTATGATGAAAAGATAGCAGCGATTGATGCTACTCTTAATTCTATCAACGGTCAGTTGGATAAATTAGCTACCAAAGAACAATTAGCTGCTGCTGAAACTGCTCTTAAAACACAGATTTCAGCATTGGAAAGTTTCAAAGCTGCCATTGAGAATCTGAATTTAGGAACTGAACTTCCGGAAATGAAGTCAAAGTTGAGTACATTACTCGCTGAAATGACTGAATTGAAAACAAAAGTAAGTAGCAATGCAGAAAGCATTAGTAATCTGAAATCTGAATTGTCAGCTCTTTCTACTGAGGTTAGCAATTTCCAGACAGGATTGAACACGTTGACTGATTTACTTTCTCAACGTCTGACTGCCTTGACATTTGCACCGTCTCAGTTCATCAATGGTATTGAAGTTGTCAATTTTGCAACTTTGAAATATACTCCTTGGAACAAACTGCTGGCTGACGAGGCTGATGGAAATAAAGAAACTTCTATCAATGACGGAAAAACTACTGCTTATTATTATGCTAACCCGAGTAGCGTTAAAAAGTCAAGTATCAAGGGGCTGACCGTAATTACTAACGATGCTACTAATGAAATCAAGACCAGATCTGGTGAAAAGGTTTCTGCTACTATTGCTGATATTAGTGCTGCCGGTAAGGTAACTGTAAACTTGAAGAAATTGAGTGAAGGTTCATTCAATCAGGTTTCTGATAAGGAAAATGTAGAGAAATTTGCTATGATGGCTATTCAGGCCGAAATTGCACTGACTCCTGAAGAAGAACAACAAGGTATTTCACCGGTTGTAACTTCTGACTGGGCACGTTTGGCCGAAACTTCTGCTATTCCGTTTATCCATAATCAGGAAGCTGAAACTGAGAAAGATGCAGATATTGCTCATTTCTGGAATTATTCAACTATTCATGATGCTGCTAAAGCAACTGACGTATGTACTACAGAAGGACAATTTGTCTTGAAACATCTGGCATATACTGACAATACTTTGAATCTGAATACATTGGTTGAAGTTTGCGATAAAGAAGGAAATAAATACAATGCTGCAGACTACGGATTGGCTTTCGAATTTAACTTAGTAGATTATTTGTTGAAAGACAATGCAGAGCAGTCTACTAACCAGAAGGAATTTGCTACAATCAGCAAAGAAGGTGTTATCTCTTCTCGTTCTCGTAATGGAGAAGCTCTGAATAGAGATGCTATTGGTCGTGAACCTCTGGTACAGGTAATTTTGAGAAATACTGCTAACAAGGAAGTGGTAGATGTACGTTACTTTAAGATTGCTTGGACAAGTGAAAGAGTAAATAAGGATCTGGGAGAATTAATCGCAGCATTTACTCCGAACACCAAGTTTGCTTGTAATACTCCTTATGTAGGTATCGTAGGTACAGCTGAAATGAATGATAAGATCTACACTGTAGCTAAACAAAACGGTATCAGCAAGGAAGAATTCCACGAATTGTACAAGCTGGATGGTAATGTTTATGCAAGTTTGGACGCTGCTAAGGCTGGTACTCCTGCTGTTACTACACTGGGTACTATTCAGGAGGTTCCTGCAGCTGGATCTGTTACAACATTCAACTTGCAGTGGGATATTGCTAATATTCAATTGACTAAGGAAGAATATGATGCAGGTAAGGCTGTAAGAACAGTATACGGACGTTATATCAGAAAGAGCGATGACGCTGAAACTTATACATTCAAGATTGTATTGACATTGACTGTTGATAAGATGGCATTTGTTGCCGGTTATATACAGACATACTGGAATACAGCTGATTTGACTACTAGCAACATTAATAAGGCATTCCAGGTTAATCCTGCTCTGACTGACGATGCTGTTTATGGTATCAGCAAATTCTATGATTGTCAGTTGATCGCTGATATGTTGAAGGGTTACAATAAGAATACTGGTATTACAGATGTTATTGATCTGGTTTCTAACGCAGATGACGCAGAGTTCCAATTTGATGAAGCACGCGTTAAAGTTCTTCTTGGTAAAGAATGGAGCGTACGTCTCAATGGTACTAGCTTGTACAAAAACAACGTAAAAGCTGCTGAAATTAATGGTGGTATCATCCGTTTGTATGAGGAAACTCCTTCTGCTAACGCTCACAGTTTCGCAACTTCAACTGCTCAGGAATTGTTAGGAAAGAATGTTCCGGTGAAACTTGTTGCTACTAACTGTGCAAATATCACTGTTGAACTTGATCACTTCCTGGTTAATTTCATTAATCCGTTGGCTATGACATTGGATGAAGTTAAGGAATCATTCAAAGACTTGCTGACTGGTGGTTCTACTATCAGCGTTGAAAAGATCGCTACTATCAAAGAAACCTTCGGTTTGAAACGTACAGTTTGGGCTGACGGTAAAGAATTTGAGCCTACTAACAAGTTAGTTCAGTGGTACAATGTAGGTGGTGTAACTTGGGATTTGACTAATGCAACTACAAACTTGAAGAAACAAGGAGAAAGCATTGTTATCTCTCCGGATGTTAAAGCAAGCAAATGGAGTGACTTTAAAGACAAATATGTATTGGAAGCTACTCCGTCTGAAGCAGGTGCAAAATCTCTGACATTCAAAAACAATAGTGGTGCTCATATCCAACAGGCATTCCAGATTGCAGTTCCTGTATATGTAAACACTAAGTGGTCTCCGACATTGGCTGACCCGGAAATGACAATCGTAGTATTGACTGTTAATTCTGGCGAAACTAAATAATTGAAATCTTATTAGGATTTCAATGAAATCTAAAAAGGAAGGCGTTCTCTTTTGAAAGAGAGAATGCCTTCTTTCATAAAGAATAATATATAAGATGGATTGGAGAAATTTGCAGAACTTTATTATTAACTGTAGACTTATGAAGAAAAATATTTTAATCAGCTTAGTAGTATTACTCTGTACTACAATGACTTTTGCACAAGAACGGCAGATAAAAGAACCAGCTAAGGTTATCTTTCATCCTCATTGGTTCATACAGGCACAAGCAGGAGCTGCTCATACCATTGGTGAAGCAAAATTTGTCGATCTTATCTCTCCGGCTGCGGCTTTCAATGTCGGATATAAATTTGCTCCGGCATTCGGAGTACGTATTGGAGTCAGCGGTTGGCAAGCCAAAGGTGGTTGGGTTAGCCCGAAGCAAGATTATCAATATAAATATTTGCAAGGAAATGCCGATATCATGGCAGACCTCAGTTCTTTGTTTTGTGGATTCAATCCGAAACGTGTCTTTAATGGTTATTTCTTTGCTGGAGTGGGTTTGAATCATGCATTTGATAATGACGAAGCAAATGCACTGGATACGAAAACCTATGAAATGGAATATCTTTGGAAAAATAGTAAAAATTTGGTTGCCGGACGTTTGGGATTAGGTTGTGACCTCCGTTTAAATGATCGTCTGGCTATTAATATTGAAGCAAATGCAAATTTATTATCAGATAAATTCAATTCGAAGAAAGCAGGAAACTGTGATTGGCAAATCAATGCTTTAGTCGGTTTGAGTATTAAACTCGGAAAGAGTTATAAAAAGATAGCTCCGGTATATTATGAACCGGAAACTGTGGTAACAGAACAACCGAAACCTACCCCTGTAGTGGAACAACCGAAACCAAAGGCAGAAGTTGCTACTGTTGAACCTATGAAACAAAATGTTTTCTTTGCTCTGAATTCTGCGCGAATTCGAAATGATCAACAAGCTAAGATTGCTTTTTTAGTTGAATATCTGGAAAAATATCCTGCTTCAAAAGTGACAGTAACCGGTTATGCTGATGTGAATACCGGAAATGCAAGAATTAATTCTAAACTTTCGGAAATGCGCGCGAAGAATGTGGCAGAAGCATTGAAAGCGAAAGGGATTGCAGCGGAAAGAATCACGATCGATTTTAAAGGTGATACTGTGCAACCTTATGATACTCCCGAAGAAAATCGCGTTAGTATTTGTATTGCAAAATAATATCTATCAAGACCCCTTTCTTCATAATGATTGTGTGAAGAAAATAAGGTGTAGAGAAGGAGAAGACTGTGCTTGTGAAAGTATATCCTTTGAAACCTACTCCTGTAGAGGATGCCCACTATAATGTTCCCCATTGGCATCCTCTTTTATAACAAAAGGCGGCTCGATCTGTTCGAGTCGCCTTTTCTGTTATTTGATTTCGATTTCTTCCTTCATATCGATTTCCTCCCTATGTGTATCATAGAACACATATTGAAGAAAGGCGAGTTTTTGATTAGGAATGATCTTGATACCGAATCCGTACTTCATTTGCCATTTACGTTTCAGAGACATGAGTCCCTGATTGATGTAGGCGGCCACATACGGATGGACGTGTAGCGAGAATTTCTTCACCTTCAGTTTATTGACCAGATAATCAATTTTACTCTCGAGAGTGTCCGTAAAGAGGATGGACGGCTTGATGGTACCTTTTCCAAAGCAAGTAGGGCAAGTTTCGGACGTGTTTACGTCCATGGCTGGACGCACACGTTGGCGCGTAATCTGCATCAGTCCGAATTTGCTGAGAGGCAGGATGTTATGACGTGCCCTGTCTTTTTGCATATTGGCACACATACGTTCGTAAAGCTTCTGACGGTTTTCGGCTTCATTCATGTCGATGAAGTCTACGACAATGATACCACCCATATCTCTCAATCGCAGTTGGCGAGCCAGTTCGTCAGCGGCTCCCAAGTTTACTTCGAGTGCGTTACCTTCCTGCCCGTTGGCATTCTTGGTGCGGTTACCGCTGTTCACGTCTACTACGTGAAGCGCCTCAGTGTGCTCAATAATCAGGTAGGCACCACTCTTGTAAGAGATTGTTTTACCAAACGACGATTTAATTTGTTTGGTGATACCGAAGTTGTCATAAATGGGAAGTTGCCCTTTGTACAGTTTCACGATGTTGGCACGATCAGGTGCGATCAGCGTAACGTAGTCCTTGATTTCATTGTATACAGCCTCGTCATTGACGTATATATTCTCAAAAGAAGGATTGAAGAGGTCGCGTAGCAAACCTACAGCGCGGCTTGTCTCTTCATAAATCAACGTCGGATACTTGGTGGCTTTCTGCACTTTGGTCATTGCATCTTCCCAATGTTTGACTAAGACTCTAAGCTCTCCGTCGAGTTCGGCTACGCGTTTGCCTTCGGCTACCGTTCGCACAATGACACCGAAATTTTTCGGCTTGATGCTCATTAGCAGTTGTTTTAGGCGGGCACGTTCTTCGCTCGATTTAATTTTTTGGGAAACAGAAACCTTATCGTTGAAGGGAATCAGTACCAAATAGCGTCCGGCAAAAGAAATTTCGGACGTTAATCGGGGACCCTTAGTCGAAATAGGCTCTTTAACGATTTGCACCACTACTTCTTGTCCGACCTTTAATGTATTGGCTACAGTGCCATCCTTGTCAAGGTCAGGAAGCATGGTTACTTTGCTGATGGAGTTCAGCTTCTTTCTGTCGCTTAGAGTTTGCTTTACAAACTTTTCGAGTGAGTTAAATTGAGGTCCCAGGTCTAAATAATGAAGGAAAGCGTCTTTCTCGTAACCGACATCCACAAAGCATGCATTCAGTCCGGGCATCAATTTCTTGATACGTCCCAAATACATATTACCCACAGAGAAAGAAATGTTTGTTCCTTCGCTTTGAAGTTCCACCAGACTCTTATCTTCGAGAAGGGCGATGGAGACCTCTTTGGGCTGTACGTCTACTACTAGTTCACTTGTCACAGTTTCCTTTCCTTAAATTATATTAGTTGAATCTCAATACAATGAACAACTTTTTTTACATTTTGTTCATTAAGGTCAGCTACTTAAACAAAGAACAAACTTGAAAGACATAAGCTTCGCAAGTTTGTTCTTTATTCTGTTTTGACTCAGACTTAAAAATTATTTTTTGCTTTTATGTCTGTTCTTTCTTAGTCTTTTTTTACGCTTGTGCGTAGACATTTTATGTCTTTTTTTCTTTTTTCCGCTAGGCATAGCTTCACAATTTTATTGGTTAATACTCTTGTTTATTATTTCTTCACTGAGATTGTAAATGTCTTAGCCGGTTTGAACGCCGGAATGTTGTGTTCCGGAATGATGATGGTAGTGTTCTTTGAAATGTTACGAGCTGTCTTTTGTGCTCTTTTCTTCACTACGAAACTGCCAAATCCGCGAAGATACACATTTTCATCTTTTGACAAAGAATCTTTCACAGCATCCATGAATGCTTCCACTGTTGTAAGGACTGTAACCTTGTCAATTCCGGTTTTCTTTGTAATCTCGTTTACAATATCTGCTTTAGTCATTTTTTCTCAAAAAAAATATTATTACTCTGTTATTGCTAATTTTTTGGACTGCAAATATATAGCTTTTTAGTGGCTCTAAAAAATATATTTCGGACTATTTTTAGAAAAAGTCGTGAGATTATATGTTATTAAGTTGATTATGAGATGTTCTTTGTTATTCGAAATCGAATTTTTCTGGAAGGTATAGAGAACTCATCTATATATAATAGGTATAAAGTTTCAATTGACATTATAGGAAGCCGGCATGTTAACAGATGATTAGAGAAATAAAAAATAGAACGTTTTCTATTTTTCTGAAAAACAGGTAATGGAATACGATTGAATAGCTCATTAAGTTGGATAAAAAGATTATTTGGAAGGGAAACAAATTTTATCGACATTAATTGGTTTTCATATTTTACAATCGTTTTTACTTAGAAATGTATAACTTTAATAGTATAAGTGTCATATTTTTAAATACAAATATCATTTTTGAAAACTGTTTTACTAAAAAAATATCTAGGTTTGCTAAAAGAAAGATATACATTCATTTTTGTTAATTTTATACAGTTGAATTTAAAAACGGGTAAGTTAATTGTTTGTAGTGCATTGCCCCAATCAAAAAAGAACAAAGTTACAGTGCTGTAAATATGAATATGATTAAATATTGAAAAGTGATACATTAACCGATAAATTAAATGAATATGAAAAAGTTATTTTATTTTTATTGTGTTTTGTTTGTTTCGATAAGTATTAGTTCTTGTGTACAGGATCAAATGTTCGAGAATGAAAGTGAGAAACAATTGGAATTGGCAAACTATAATTATGTTTGTAATTCGAAAAATAAATGTATTCCTACTGTTAGTATCAGTGGTATAGGAAGGATAGCGAATGTGCATTTATCTTGTGTAAATCATGATAATGATCATGAATTCACATTTAGATGTTGGGGGGAAAATGGATTTATATACAAAGAAGAAAATTTTCTTTCTGCCAATAGTTCGTTTACTATTGGTTTTCCACCATCATCAACTAATAAGGCCTATGATGTTTCGTATAGCCTTTCTTGTCGTAGTTGCTATCAATGTAATACTTCAGGTGTGATTCGGATAAATCCAGATGAGACCATAGATGCAGGTTCTATAAATGATTGTTTTAAAGATTATTTGAGCTATTCTGTTATGTTAGATTACGGATACTCAAATAGTGTAATTATAGAAACACAAGATTATAACCATTTTCATGATGAAGCAAATTATATGGACGTTAATAAGATACGGGTATATATTATAGATACGTATGGACAAAAAAGATTGTATCCTTCTCCTGTATCCATAGAGTTATTATCACCTTACCGACTTAGAATATATGGTCTTCCTACGTCTAATAATACTCTTTCTATGAAAAGTTGTCAAGTTGAATTGTACAATGAGAAATGTAAAGGTAACTTTGAACACTATTTGTACTTTACTTATACAAGTCATGGAGATATACGTTTAGGACAGTATGTTTTACAGAATCATAAAGAACATTAAATAAATGATTAGAATGAAACGAATAATTTTATCAATGATTTCTATAGCTCTGTTCATAGGATGTGCAAGTAAGAAGTATAGCGTTTTCACCTCTTTTTATCAAGTAGAAAAAACGGATTCTGTACGGATTGACAGTCATTCAATTGATTTGGACAGTATGCGTGTACTAATTGTAAGTATGCAAGATACGATTGCAAAGGATTTGAATATCAGTCAGCAGAAAAAAACGACTGTAGAGTATGAATCTCCGTATAATCGATATAAACGTTATAATCCGAATCAGGCAAACTATTCTTTTTCGCGTTGGCAGGGAAGTGTGGAATATCAATTCTTCAATAATATAATTGCACGTAGGGTGACTGAACTCTTGAAGAGTAAAACACCCACTGCTTTAGTGGAGAGTAAGAGAAAAATATTCGATGAGCAGGAAGTGGAGGATATCAACAAACGGTTTAATGCCGGATTGGTTGCTGTTATACGTGATATAAATTTTACTTTTGATTCTAAAAACGAATTTAGTAGCTATAAATCTCCTCCTGCTTTTCCTCATACCTATTCTTGGGGAGGAGATAATGTTTCGCAATCACAAGGAACAATGGTATGTTATCAGTCAGTTTGGGATTTGTTTTGGTTGGACACTTCTGGTTATCAAGTATTGCGTAAACAGACTATTGTACAGACAGGCGGATATTACGCCGGAGATGATGGAGAACCACTGGAAAAAGTGTTATCATGTGCCTTAAAAGCAGGTGATGACTTTATTAACTTGTTTAAATAAGGACTGGATAATTTTCAAAATAATGATTGATCTAATTTCGATTTATTGATATTCAGTGGCTATCCCGAATATATGTTTTTGAGTTCTTGGGAATATATTCTGCACATTTTCTAAAAAAGTGGAGGCATTAAGTTTTCTTAGAGTCAAAAGAGTTACTTTTGTGTGTCTTTTGAATAGCATATACAAGATAATTGTTAGACGAATCCTTTTGTGTGCAATGAATGAATTTACAAGAACGATCATAGAGTGGTATAATGAGTACAAACGAGATTTGCCTTGGAGAGAATCATCGGACCCTTATTTGATATGGATTTCCGAGATTATTCTTCAGCAGACGCGTGTGGCGCAGGGATATGATTACTATCTCCGTTTTATCGGACGGTTTCCCAATGTACAGACGTTGGCAGACGCTGATGAAGATGAAGTGATGAAGTATTGGCAGGGGCTGGGATATTACTCTCGTGCCCGTAATCTTCATGCTGCTGCCAGGAGTATGAAAGGTGTTTTTCCGAAAACGTATAAGGAGGTGTTATCATTGAAAGGAGTGGGGGAGTATACAGCCGCGGCTATTTGTTCTTTCGCTTATGGAATGCCTTATGCGGTGGTAGATGGTAATGTATACCGGGTTCTTTCGCGTTACTTTGGGATAGATACGCCGATTGATTCGACGGAAGGGAAGAAACTCTTTGCTGCTTTGGCGAATGAAATGCTGGATAAGAAACATCCGGCGTTATATAATCAGGGAATTATGGATTTCGGCGCGATACAGTGTACTCCACAATCGCCCAACTGTTTGTTTTGTCCGTTAGCGGAAAGCTGTTCGGCTTTGGCTACAGGACGCGTGGCATTACTTCCGGTCAAGCAGCATAAAACGAAAACGGCCTATCGCTATTTCAATTATATTTATGTACGTGTGGGCGCGTATACATATATAAATAAACGTACAGCAAATGATATCTGGAAGAATCTGTTTGAGTTTCCTTTGATTGAAACTCCTGTTTCTATGACTGAAGAAGAGTTTCTGACTTTGCCGGAATTTCAGTCATTGATTGCCAAGGGAGAGAAGCCAGTGGTACGTACTGTCTGCAGGGATGTGAAGCACGTCTTGTCTCATCGGGTAATTTATGCTAATTTCTATGAGGTAACGTTACCCGAAGATTCGGCTTCCTTCATTAATTATCAGAAAATAAAAACGGACGAACTCGAGCGGTATGCAGTTTCTAAGCTAGTACATACTTTTATTGAGAAGCATGTCGGTTTGAAATAAAAGTAACAACAATTCTTGCATTCTATTGTTATTCTGTTTAATTTTGGCAGCAGATTTAATTTTTGAATGATAAATCCGATACATATATGTCAGTAAATAAAGTGATATTATTAGGAAATGTAGGACAAGATCCGAAAGTGAAATACTTTGATACGGGATCGGCTGTGGCTACTTTCCCTTTGGCTACAACAGATCGTGCTTATACGTTGGCAAATGGAACTCAGGTTCCCGAAAGAACAGAATGGCATAATATCGTAGCTTCAAACCGTTTAGCTGAAATTGTAGATAAATATGTGCATAAAGGTGATAAGTTGTATCTGGAAGGAAAGATAAGAACTCGTTCTTATAGTGACCAGTCAGGAGCGATGCGTTATATCACCGAGGTTTATGTAGATAATATGGAAATGTTGAGCCCTAAGGGTGCTAACTCGGGTATGGGAACTTCTGCCGGACAACAGGCTGCTCCGGCGCAATCTAATCTTGTGCAACAGGCGCAACCTTCTCAGACACAATCCGCACAAGGTGGTTCGGCGGATGATTTACCGTTCTAAATACTGTGATAATGTGTCAATGAGTTGCATAAACCCATTGGCGCATTATTTTTTGTTTAATTAAAATATATATTCTTTGGACTCAGATGGTTATTTAAGCCAATTGGCTGATATTTTCAACGGTATTACCGTACAAACTCCTTCTATCTCTGCTATTATAGCCATAGTGCTGGCAGGTATTCTTCTGCTTGCTTCTGGTTTTGCTTCGGCTTCTGAAATCGCTTTTTTCTCTCTTGGTCCTTCGGATCTAAATGATATTGAAGAACAAAATCATCCTTCTGACAATAAGATCAGTGCACTTTTGAGTGATTCAGAACGTTTGTTGGCAACTATCTTGATTACGAACAACTTTGTGAACGTTACGATTATTATGCTCTGCAACTTTTTCTTCATGAATGTGTTTTCTTTCCATTCTCCTTTTGCAGAGTTTCTGATATTGACTGTTATTCTTACATTCTTGTTATTGTTGTTTGGTGAGATAATGCCAAAGATTTATTCGGCACAGAAAACGTTGGCTTTCTGTCGTTTCTCTGCACCGGGAATTTATTTCCTTGAAAAGGTATTTCGTCCGGTTGCTTCTGTTCTGGTGCATTCTACCGCTTTTCTGAATAAACATTTCGCTAAGAAGAATCATAATATTTCTGTCGATGAACTTTCTCATGCTCTGGAACTTACGGATAAGGCTGAAATCTCGGAAGAAAACAATATTTTGGAAGGGATTATACGTTTTGGTGGTGAGACTGTAAAAGAGGTGATGACATCGCGTCTGGATATGGTCGATTTGGATATTCGTACACCTTTTAAGGAAGTGATGCAATGTATCATTGAGAATGCTTATTCGCGTATTCCTGTTTATTCCGCCTCAAGGGATAATATCAAGGGAGTACTCTATATAAAAGACCTTCTGCCACATGTTAATAAGGGAGATAATTTCCGTTGGCAGTCGTTGATTCGTCCAGCTTATTTTGTTCCTGAAACGAAGATGATCGATGATCTTTTACGTGATTTTCAGGCTAATAAGATACATATTGCTATTGTTGTAGATGAGTTTGGGGGAACTTCCGGTCTGGTGACGATGGAAGATATTATTGAGGAAATTGTTGGTGAGATCCACGATGAATATGATGACGAAGAACGTACATATGTGAAGTTGAATGATTATACTTGGGTGTTTGAGGCAAAGACTCAGCTGACAGACTTCTATAAAATTGTGAAAGTAGACGAGAATGAATTTGAGAAGGTAGTAGGGGATGCGGATACATTGGCTGGTATGTTGCTTGAAATTAAGGGAGAGTTTCCTGCACTGCATGAAAAAGTAACGTATCATCATTATGAGTTTGAAGTGTTGGAAATGGATAGTCGGCGTATCTTGAAAGTCAAATTCACTATCAATCCAGTAGAGAGTCAGAAGTCAAAAGAGTAAGATGGCTTTATTTCTGCAACATAAAGAACATTCCTGGCAGTGGGCAGTCTGGAAGATGGACGAGGGCATAGAGGAATTATTGAATCTTTTGCCTGTTTCGTTGAAAGCGGAATACGAAAAAGAGATCCAACGGTTTACATCTGAGCATCGGAGACAGGAATGGTTATCGGTTCGTGTTTTGTTATTTACCCTCTTGGGAGAGAAGAAAGAAATCGGATATAAATCCAGTGGTAAACCTTATTTGGTAGATGGTTCCTTTTATATTAGTATTTCTCATACCAAAGGGTATGTAGCAGTCATCCTGAGTTCGGAAGTACCGGTGGGAATTGATATTGAACAGTATGGAAAACGTATTCACAAAGTCATCGATCGTTTTATACGTCCGGATGAACAGGTTGGTTCTTATCAAGAGGATATTACGTGGGGATTATTATTACATTGGTCAGCTAAAGAAACAGTTTTTAAATACATGAAAGATCCCGATGCTGACTTACGGAAACTTTGTTTATCCCCTTTTATCCCTCAGAAAGAAGGACAGTTTCAACTTCGGGAATATGTCACAGAACAGAAACAACTGTTTGATGTGGGTTATCGTATTAATTCCGATTTTGTATTAACTTGGGTAGCTGGAGGGAGGATATACATTGGGTAATGCCTTTACGCCAATTCCTGCATACTGGCATATTTTCGGTTGATAGAATGAAAAAAGTCAGAGTCTCTTTTCGAGAAACTCCGACTTTTCTTGTGTTATATATATTTTTTTTCAGAATGCTTTGAAACCTGCTACTTCGGTAGAGACTTCACCAATTACTCCTGCATTTTTTAGAATTGCACTTTGTACTTTTACAAAATGAATGCTTTCCAGTTGCACCGGATCACCGTTCGAATCAACAGCATTATCTAGATCGAATTGGTTGTAACGATAGTTACCATATTCATCTTTGGCAATATCTTTTCCCCAATTATCAGCATATCCTTCTCCGAAGTCTTTGTTATGCCATTCTCCACTAACCTGTTCTGTACGTGGTTCTAGCATACTTCCTGTTAATGTATATAAACTACTTTTTATCCAATTGGGATAATACATTTGTTTATGGAATTGAGGAAGGTATGTGATTGTACCTGATTCTCCTTGATTATCCTCCCAAGGAATGTCTCCTATTTCGTCAGGTCTGTAATATGTTACTGAATAGTCGCGAGTCGTTTCATCGCTTCCGTTCAGTTCATACCAAACATCGTCCGCTTTTCCATTACCGTTATCATCCCTTGATACCCATACGATCCCCGGTTCGGAACTGTCGGAAAATGGGTTACCAATAATTGCAAAGTCATATCCTTTACGGTTCTTGATTTCTTTTGGCATTTTTACTGTTATATAACCTCCAAATGCTCCTAAAGAAACATATCCTTTCTTTTTGAAACGCTCTTCTGCGTAGGCGTTTGCTTCTTCCATTGTTTGGCAATTGAAGCCGTCGTTGATAAACTGTCCCGGTGCAGGACAGTACTCCAATACTTTTAATTCTCCATCATTGTTTGGAAGAGGCTCATCATGATCATTTCCACATGAAGAGAAAATAGTAGCTATGATAGCTAAAACATACCAATGCTTTTTCATAATTTGTATCTGTTTAATTATTGAATATTATATGAGAAGGACCATTCTCACCACAAACAATGGAATTAATTAGTTCTCCATTCTTGTTATAAGTGACAATTTTATAATCTTCCCATTGTTCACCATAAATGACGTATAGTTCGCCGGTTTTCTGGTTTAATTGTAATGTCGCAGCAATTGGTAATTCGGATTCATCGGCTGAGATGAAAGGTTCTTTGATAGAGTTGGGATCACCAATGACATATTTATAAATGTTATTGTCAACAGACGCAATATAAATGACTCCCTCTGTCTCTGCCGCAACCATACCAACTGTGGGGCTTGACCAATACGGACCTTTTGCCGGTTTAAAATTGATAGGAGTTTTTTGTACTGTAAAGTTTTTGTCGATTTGAACAATGCTACAACCTTCGTCCGTAGACTCAAGTGTGTATACGTTGCCATCTTTTGCTTGTACAAAATTTATTTTCTGATTTTGTATTATATCAAGTCCCGGTTCTGTAGCTGAAGGCATTTCGTTTTCTTTAGCTGCTAATAGGTCACTTACATTATAACATTTAACTTGGGAGGGATCTCCATAAGTATCATTCACTAGAACTTTTCCATTGTATACAACTCCATTGAATAGGCTATAGGAGCTGTTCTTTGTAAGGCTGACATTGCTTAGAGATTTAAGGTTGATACGTCGTATTCCATCTCCTCCTGCCAATGCATATTGATCATTCAGTATGACCATACCATGCAAATGAGTTCCAACCGTTGCCGATTTCTCATAGTAGAGAGTTTTCGAATCAACAACAAAAAGGTGGTCTGCATTACTTGTGCTACTGTTGTTTAGAATATATAGTTTTCCATTATTGCTGCAAATACTTGGTTTATCGGCTCCTAACTTTTTACCGGCATTTAAAGAACTATAGCAATCTTCATATTTTACTTTCTTTTCTGTATCATAGAAGTTAAAAGTATCATCAATATAGAGGAATCCTTTTGAGAAGTCATGATTAGAATTGAAACTTGTATTCATTTCTACCTTACCATATTCATTACTGATGATACAGGTAAGATTAGCTCGGCATGGTTTTTCTACCTTATAGCTGAAAGTGCGTTCATTGGAATATTCTTCTCCATTGATGAGCCAGGAATAAGTTGTATTTTCCGGATTGAGTAACTTCGGAGTGATTTCCAATGTTTCTCCCATGTTCAGAACTTGGTTTTCAGTAGGGAATGTTCCTTTTAATACATTTGGGTAATGTGCCAGATTGTCGAGGTGTAAGTCTTCGCAATCATCATCGCTGCATGAGGCAAAGCCTATAGATACACATGCTATCAATAAAATTGAATGTAATTTATTCATTAGTTTCTGTTTTTGCGATTAATTGAAAATGAATGTAGCGGGGAAGTAGTATCCATCATAAGCTACTTCTGATATTTTTTCTCCGGTTTTAGCATTGAATCTTACTATTAGATTTTTCTGATAATCTTCAGTCAGATAATTTGCTAACAATTCATTGGTTTCGGAGTTGATACGAATACTTGCACCATAGAAGTGATATCCTTCCTTATTATAATTAATGAATGCTTCGGTAGGAGCAGGATTATCAAAAGTTACTTTGTATATTTTTCCACCAGCAATATAATAGAAGGTGCCATCTGGAGTTCCACAGAAATTAGCTTCCCTGTAGCTTCCAAAAGAAGAAGGAATGTAGTTACTATGAATTGCTTTCTTCTCTATTTTCCAATCTGTACTGATTTTTACCAAGTTGTTCTCTACATTTTCTTTAATTGTCTCTACTGTGTAGAGGTCATTACCACATTGGACAAAGCGAGTGCCTCCGGTAGTTTTTATATCTAATGTTTCGAAGGGGAACTGGTTTTGCCAATTGTATTGAGATAGGTCGCCACATAAGGTCTCAAGATCAATAACATATATCTTTTGTCCTTTTACATTAAGCAAAAGTTTATTATTGTAGACTATACCACTTCCACAACCTCCCCAGCTATTGCCTGTAGAGATTCCTACTGCTTCGAATGTATTTAGGTCTACCCGATAGAAATCGCCATTAGCTGTTATTACACCGTAGCGGTCATTGATACCGATAAATTCATAGGCTTGTCTTCCTTTAGGTAATAAACGACCTGCATTTTTCTCAACATAAAGAGTTTTAGGATCCATCATCACTAATTGATTATTTTCTTTAGAGCAAACATATAATTTTCCATTCCATAATGTTGCTGATTGTGTAGTGCCCCCTAAAACATCACCGAAGTTTTGATTTTTATAACACCAATGATCCATGTTATTAGTTTGGTAATTATAAAATGAAATACTTCCTGTTTCATGTCCAAACCAGCCTTCGTTAATTACGAAACAACCTTTTGAATAGTCAGCTCCAGGGACAATCACCTTATTTTCCAAAGTTACCTTTCCAAGATCATTGCTAAGCTCCAATACTACTTTTGTACGAGTTGGACGTTCGGCAAGGAAAGTGAATGAGGGGGCTGTAGACATATCCTCACCATTCTGATACCATTGATAGTATATATCTAAGAGACTACTGGCTTTGGGTGAATACACAAATTGTTCTCCGACATTAAGGGTTAGGTTTTCTTCTGGGAAAGTGCCTTCTTTCAGGGCTGGCAATCCTTGTAATTTCTCGATGTGTTCGAGATCACAATCATCGTTAGAACAAGATGCAATGACAAGCACTGTAGCCAGACATAGAAACGATTTAAATAGTTTTTTTAAGTTCATATTTTATTGATTTTAGAAAATTGCTTATAAATACAATCCATAAAACATTCTTCATAAAAGTGTCCGGGCGAAATCCCTTCGACCGGACACGCATAATAAACTTGGCAGAGTTTATCTTTACTACATACTTTCTCTGAATCAGAGTGGTGAATGAAATGATAGACGAATGGTCCGGTTCATTAGATTCAACGCTTTTTCCTCGAAAGCAGTGAAATAGATTACATGGCAGGTCTTCTGACTTGTTCCTGTTGTGAACGCCTTCCCGGAAAAACTAATCCAGTGGCTCATGAGTTAGGTTGCTCACAACATAATATATGGAAATTACAGCAGCGGGACTGTTCAGGATTTACACCTGATTCCCTTTTAATCGCTTCCCTCGCTTGAGAGTTGCAAACCAATGTGGGACAAAGATAGATAGTTTCTTTTTCTTATGCAAGAAAGAAAGGGAGGGAATTTAAATAATCTGATTATCCGTTCTTTTGATATTGGGATAAGTGGCAGATAATCAGATTGTTGTTATGAGTGGAGGGCTAAATATTCTTCAATAGCTTGTGCTGTAGCATCTTTTAGTAATACGGTTTTTTCTTTGTCAATGAGGTAAAGAGTAGGGATTGCTTTTAAGTCGTAAATTTGCTCTTCTTTGATGGTGAATTTTTTATCATAAGCATTGATCCATTCTTTAGGAAATTCATTCAGATGTTTTCTCCATTCATCAAGTTCCTCATCTGGATAAATAGAAAGTAGTATCAGTTTCTTTTCTTTCAGAAGTTTGTTGATGATAGGAGCATTCTTTAGTTGCCCGATCATTTCAGAACATGCATGGCAACCGGGGTTGTTGATGAACAATAAGATGTAATCGGCATTTAGCTTATAGAGATTACCTTGTGTACCAGAAGCCAACGTGTATGTGAAATCAAGTGCTTTCGTCCCAATACGGTTTTTGAGAGCAAGTTCCAAACGTTTTTTCGGACGTATCTTTTCTGTTTCATTCAGTATGGGTGAGGCGATCATCGCTTCAAGCACAGGAATATAAAATTCTTCGTTACGTAGCGGAGAATTAGGATCATACAAATATTTGTCCGCTAAATCTGTGATATAAGAGAATACTTTTTTATCTGCATTCGTCTGTTCGATGGTCTTTCGAATCGCTTCATGAGCAGTTGTTAAAGGTACATGATTGAGGATATCGCAATAATCAGCCCATGCTTGTTCTGTGATGTCAGGGTGATGAATATAATTTGTATCGGCAAAATTTACGTTATCCCAATAATGTTTTACTAGAAAGTCTGCACGTTGCTCCGGAGCTGTCATCATTTGTGGAATGGACGGCAAAGTGAAGGCTTTAATGGTATCTTGTGGCATTTCATTCTTGTTTTGACTGGAAGCGTTCCCGCTTTTGCAGGAAGTGCAAAGAAGAAAAAAACAAAGAACGGGAAGGAAGTTTATATTCGATTTCATAACTTGCTGTTTTTACGTTGAACTTTTCTTCGTATACGTTGAGACAAAGATAGCTTCCTTTTTACTTTCTTCAAAGTGTTTTCTGAAAGAATATTCCGGAATATAAAAATGGTTTAGCTGAAGATGTTCTGTTTTTAAGAAAACTCTCCAAATTATGGGTAGTTTAGTGAGTGAAGTAGTGGAAATATTGTATTAATAAATGTGATAATATACGGAAAACTGCTTTGAAATGACAGAAATACAATCGGGAAAATTAATTTGATCCAGTATTTGCTCTCACTCTGCCCTAACAGTTGCTCTCACTGCTGAAATGCCGATCAATAGGTGGATACAAGCATAGAGTGAGGGCATGAGAGCGAAACTGCTACAAATCTTTTATTGTGTAGCATGTTTTGCTGGTTCAAACGGTGCAGAAATGAATTAAATTAAGAACTAAGAATGAAGAATTGGCTACGCTATTACGCTGCAAAGTAATTCTTCATTCTTCATTAAAAACTGTAAGTAATGCGCAAAATGTGACTGTGCGAAGTATCATTTAGCCGAAAGGAGTTGTTTTATATAAAATCTATTTTTCTTTAGCCAGTGTAAATACGAACTCCAATCCTCCTCCTGGATTATTTTTAGCAGAAATGCTCCCGCCATGGATAATCACAGCATTCTTTACAATCGCCAGACCGAGCCCTGTTCCACCTAGCTTACGTGAACGTCCTTTATCCACACGATAGAAACGTTCGAAAAGGCGATTCAAATGCTCAGGAGATACACCAACACCAGTATCGGCAACACTAAAATAATAGTAGTTTTCGTCTTCACGGAAACAATTGATATTGATTTGGATGTTTGTTCCGGCGTAAGCTATGGCATTATCCATCAGATTACGGAAGATAGAGTAAAGCAATGAGTAGTTCCCTTTGATTTGAATACTTCTTTTGAGAGAATTGACAACAGTGATTTGTTTCTCTTCTAACTCCAGAGATACTTCATTAATGATATTGCCCACTAAAAGACTAATGTCTATTCGCTCCATATCAATCATATTAGCGGCTTCATCCATACGGGTAAGTACAGAAATATCACGAAGCAAGCGACTCAATCGATTACTTTGAGCATAACATCGTTCAAGGAAAGTATTCATCTTGTCTCTGGGGATTGTCTCATTATTGACAATAGTCTCCAGATATCCCTGAATACTACTGACTGGAGTTTTTAGTTCATGCGCAATATTCTGAGTCAGTTGTCGTTTCAGTCGCACCTGTTCTTCCTCTTGGGTAACGTCATTAATAGAAATCTCGAAACTTGCGTCCTGGAAAATGATACACTCTACGATAAATGTCCTTCCGTTTTTATTGATCGTCACAGACATTCTCTTTTCATCTTTACCTCTGGAACGCTGTTGCTGATTCTTGTTGATGAAATGAGTGATTTCCTTCAATTCTTCAATGGCAAACACCTCCTCGGTTGTTTCCAGATTAGAGTCTGAAATCAGGTTGCTGTATTGTGTAAAAAGATTATTCACCAGAATTTCTTTCTTGTCTTTGGTGAATATCCCCAATCCTTCGTGTGAAATTTGTAGGTGAGTGATTAACTTTTCACGTTCAATGTAAAGAGCTTCTTTAGTTTCGTGCAGGCGTTTGTATATCTGGATAATATGCTGTGAGATCTCTCCAAGTTCATTGTGCGGAAAAGCAGAATTCATCTCCATCTCAATTGGCTCGTTCCGATCGGCACGCATGGCGAATTCTCGGAGTTGGCTGATAGAAGTTCCCAGTTTCTTGGTAAACTTGTAAAAGATGATAATTAATAGCAGAGATACAATGACTGTGAACCACAAATAGTGTGGATCTGCTTTCAGATTATTAATCAGGCTGACGTTGTAAGGTAATGCCGAACGTATGAAGTAATCTCCGTAACGAGTAGCTGAATAGAAATATGGCACTCCTGTTGTCTCCGAAGTGCGGCGTACATCGAATCCGTTACCGTTTTTCAGTGCCTTTTGTATTTCCGGGCGATTCAGGTGGTTTTCAATTGGGTGATTGGAAGTTTGATAACTGTCGTATATCACATTGCCCTGTAAATCAATCAGCGTTACACGTAAATCTTTCAAAGAGTGATTACGGATATATTCATTGGTTGCCTCTTCGATAGCCGATGTGGTATTTAATTGTTCATATAGCCGGCTGCTGTAATCTTGTAACTGTGTATTCAGCAATTCGATTTTGTACTCTCTTTCGCGCTGATATTGATACGCGATAAAGCATATGGCGAATACAAGAAATAGAGATATAACCGAAAGGAACAACTTCCGGCTGAAAGAAAGAAAATGTTTATGTGTGACAGGTAGGTTCATAATTGTTTATTATTCAGCTTCAAAGCAATATCCATATCCCAGGCGGGTAACGATACATTTGCCGTATTCGGCTATTTTCTTGCGTAAACGGGTAATGTTTACGTCGATGGTACGATCGAGAACATACACCTCATCGCTCCAAATACGTGCAAGGATATCTTCGCGAGAGAAGACACGTCCTTTATTTTGTACTAAAAGAAGCAGTATTTCAAATTCTTTTTTGGTAAGTTGCACTTCTTCACCGTCGATACTTACTTTCTTTTTGGTAATATCGATCACGAGTGACTGGTAAACAAGACGTTCGGGAGCTTGTTCAGCTTCTGCAGTCGTTGTACGTCTTAAAACAGCTTTTACGCGGGCAATGACTTCACGCAGAGAAAAGGGTTTCGAAATATAATCATCCGCTCCCAGATTAAATCCTGTAACGGTATCATTCTCGGTATCTTTGGCTGTGATAAAGATGATAGGCACCTTGTCCGTTTTCTTATCCTTCTTTAGCATATTAGCCATTTTGAATCCGGAGATTTCTCCCATCATCACATCGAGAAGTAGCAGGTTATAGCTGCCGATATCCATCTTCAATGCTTCTTCGGCAGAATTTGCGGTATCCACTTCAAAACCTTCATTTTCCAGATTGAACTTCAGAATTTCACAGAGGTCCTCTTCATCATCGACAACTAAAATGCGGTAATCATTCATAATCTATATGTATTAATGTGATATGACAAAGTTACATTTTTATTTTATTCTGTCGCAAAGATGAGGAGACTTTGTTACGGGCGGATGAAACAAATATTACATTCATATTACATTCTACAAAATGCGCTATCCGGCATAGATTTTAATAGTTTTTGTGGAATGTATGAGGAATAAATGATTGCTATTTGTTATCTTTGTTAGGGAAATGTGATAGATACATTATAATATACATCAACAGGCAATGATAAAAATTGACTTTAAGCAGCATCGACGCGAAATAATCGGTATCATTATAGCGGTCTTACTAATAATAGGAGGTATGTCCATCTTTAGATATACTTCTTTCAATAAAGATTTTGAGATTGTAGACGATTTGGGAGGAAATATCTTTCCGTCGGCTATCTTGTCGGTAGCTACAACGGATGCACAAGTAATCACTCCTTCGGATTCTTTGTATTTGGGAAATCCTAAATCGTGTATTGCTATCCGGATAAAATCAAGGACAGCTTATAGTCGTGTGCGGATTGAAGTGGCGGAAACTCCTTTCTTTTCCCGTTCCGTATCGGAATTTGTATTGAATAAGCCCCGGACGGAATATACTATTTATCCGGATATTATTTGGAATTATGAAGCATTGAAAAATAATGTGCAGGCAGAGCCCGTCAGCGTTGCGGTGGAAGTTGAGATAAATGGAGAGAATCTGGGGCAACGTGTCCGTACATTCTCTGTGCGTAGTATTAATGAATGTCTGTTGGGGTATGTGGCAAAAGGAGTTAAGTTTTATGATACCGGTATTTTCTTTGCTGCTTATGTCAATGAGGAGAATCCGATGATTGATCAATTGCTTCGCGAAGCATTAAATACTCGTATCGTGAATCGTTTCCTAGGTTATCAGAGTCCGGTTAAAGGCGCTGTTGATAAACAGGTATATGCACTTTGGAATGTACTACAAAAACGCAAGTTCCGTTATAGCTCCGTATCTAATACAAGTCTTTCAAGCAATGTCGTCTTTTCTCAACGTGTTCGTACGTTTGATGATTCTTTGGAGTCTTCACAGATTAACTGTGTAGATGGAAGCGTACTTTTTGCTTCCTTGCTGCGTGCCATTAATATCGATCCGATTCTGGTACGTACGCCGGGACATATGTTTGTTGGCTATTATACGGATAACTCTCATAAAGATATGAATTTTTTAGAAACCACAATGATTGGTGATGTGGACTTGGATGACTTTTTCCCGGATGAACAGCTGGACTCTACGATGGTCGGTAAATCTCAGAATGAGATGTCATTACTTACTTTTGAGAAATCCAAAGAATACGGGAATAAGAAATATAAGGAGAATGCGAAAGGAATTCATTCGGGTAAATTGAATTATATGTTTTTGGAAATCTCCAAAGATGTACGTCGAAAAATACAGCCTATAGGGAAATAGTGTTGCTTTTCGTCTTGTTTATCAGCCTTTCTTTGAGTGATTGAAATTATTTTCCACTTTTTATTTTTATCTTTGCATTCATAATTCTTAAAATGAAAGAGAATGCAAGGCAAGAAATTTATCTCTCCCGGAGCATGGTTCTCCATGATTTATCCATCGGACTGGAACGAGTTTGAGGATGGTGAAGGCTCTTTTCTTTTCTATAACCCCGAAGTATGGACGGGCAACTTTCGTATATCCGCTTTTAAGGGGAAAGCCGGTTATGGCAAAGAAGCCGTTCGGCAGGAACTGAAAGAGAATGAAACTGCTTCTTTGGTTAAAATAGGAACGTTGGAATGTGCATATAGCAAAGAAATGTTTCAGGAGGAAGGGACTTACTATACTTCTCATTTATGGATTGTCGGAATAGATGATTTAGCTTTTGAATGCTCGTTTACTGTACCTAAAGGTGGCGATGTGAAGGAGGCGGAGGCTGTCATTGCTACATTGGAAGCTCGTAAGGAAGGACAGAAGTACCCAGCGGAACTTATTCCTGTTCGTCTGTCGGAGATTTACCAGATTAATGAAGGATATGAATGGGCAGTTTCTATAGTAAAACAGGAGTTGAAGAAAGACTTTCAGGGAGTAGAAGAAGATTTGGATAAGCTTCAGCAATTGATTGATAGTGGTAAGATAGGTCCCAAAAAGAAGGATGAATGGCTGGCAATCGGTTTAACGGTTTGTTCTATTCTGGCCAATGAAGTGGAAGGAGTAGAATGGAAAACGTTAATCGATGGAAACCGTGAAACACCTGTTCTTCAATATCACGATCAGGTGGTTGATCCTATGAAATTGGCTTGGAGCAAAATAAAAGCAGGTCAGCCTTGCAATGTTATTGAGGAATATAAATCCATACTTAATTAATTTAATTATCACAACCCAACTAATCACTAACCTAAGTGGCAGTACCTTATTTACAAGTAGACAATCTGACCAAGTCTTTCGGGGATTTGGTCTTGATGGAAAATATATCTTTTGGCATTGCTGAAGGGCAGCGTGTCGGACTTATCGCCAAGAACGGAAGCGGTAAAACGACTTTATTGAATATTATTGCCGGAAAAGAAGGATACGATAGTGGAAACATTGTATTTCGCCGCGATCTCCGGGTAGATTATCTGGAGCAAGATCCTAAATATCCCGAGGAACTGACTGTACTCGAAGCCTGTTTCCATCATGGAAACAGTACCGTCGAACTCATTAAAGAGTATGAACGTTGTATGGAAACAGCCGGACATCCCGGATTAGAAGACCTGTTAGTACGTATGGATCACGAGAAAGCCTGGGAATATGAACAGAAAGCCAAGCAAATTCTCTCGCAACTGAAAATCCGTAATTTTGACCAACAGGTGAAACAGCTTTCCGGTGGGCAGCTAAAGCGCGTTGCATTAGCTAATGCGTTGATTACTGAACCGGATTTACTGATTCTCGATGAGCCTACCAATCACTTGGATCTTGATATGACGGAATGGCTGGAAGAATATCTTCGTCGTACCAATCTGAGTTTGTTGATGGTGACACATGACCGTTATTTCCTTGATCGTGTATGTTCGGAGATTATAGAAATAGATAACCGGCAAATTTATCAGTATAAAGGAAACTACAGCTATTATCTGGAGAAGCGCGAGGAACGTATTGAAGCCAAAAGCGTGGAAATAGAACGTGCCAACAATCTTTATCGTACAGAACTTGATTGGATGCGTCGTATGCCTCAGGCACGCGGACATAAAGCGCGCTATCGGGAAGATGCTTTTTACGAATTGGAGAAGGTTGCCAAACAACATCTTCGCAATGATAATGTGAAGTTGGAAGTGAAGGCTTCTTATATTGGAAGTAAGATATTCGAAGCTGATCATCTCTCTAAAAGCTTCGGTGACTTGAAGATTCTGGATGATTTTTCTTATATCTTTTCCCGTTACGAAAAGATGGGAATCGTGGGAAACAACGGAACCGGAAAGTCTACCTTTATCAAGATACTGATGGGGCTGGTTCAGCCGGATAGCGGAATATTGGAAATCGGTGAAACGGTTCGCTTCGGTTATTATTCACAGGATGGGCTTCAGTTTGACGAACGGATGAAGGTGATTGATGTGGTACAAGATATTGCTGAAGTGATAGAGCTGGGTAACGGCAAGAAACTGACAGCTTCGCAGTTCTTACAACATTTCCTGTTTACGCCCGAAACTCAGCATAGTTATGTTTATAAGTTGAGTGGGGGAGAACGTCGTAGACTTTACCTCTGTACGGTGCTGATGCGTAATCCGAACTTCCTCGTGTTGGACGAACCTACCAACGATTTGGATATTATCACCTTAAATGTGCTGGAAGAGTATCTTCAAAGTTTCAAAGGTTGTGTGATCGTTGTATCCCATGACCGCTACTTTATGGATAAAGTAGTCGATCACTTGCTGGTGTTCAACGGGCAAGGAGATATTCGTGACTTTCCGGGTAATTATAGTGATTACCGGGATTGGAAAGAAGCGAAAGCACAGAAAGAGAAAGAAGCAGAAAAGCCTCAGGAGGAAAAAACTGTCCGCGTCCGCTTGAACGAAAAACGAAAGATGAGCTTTAAAGAAAAGCGTGAGTTTGAACTTCTGGAAAAGGAAATTGCAGACTTGGAGGCAGAGAAGACTCAGATAGAAGAGTTGCTTTGTAGTGGTACGCTTTCTGTCGATGAACTAACGGAAAAGTCAAAACGTTTGCCCGAAGTAAATGATTTGATTGATGAGAAAACAATGCGTTGGTTGGAGTTAAGCGAGATAGAGGGTTAAGCCTAACAAACTGAATAAATACGAATAAACAAGTAATTGATAATAAATAATTTATAACTTTTCCTGTCATGTCGAACCTGACCAATTATCATAGTCACTGTCTTTATTGTGACGGACGAGCAAATATGGAAGATTTCATTCGCTTTGCCATTAGTGAGGGTTTCTCTTCCTATGGTATTTCTTCTCATGCCCCACTACCATTCTCTACTGCATGGACTATGGAATGGGATCGTATGAATGATTATCTGTGCGAATTTTCCCGTCTGAAGAAAAAATATGCTGATAAGATAGAATTGGCAATCGGGCTTGAAATTGATTATCTAAATGAGGATAGCCATCCGGCTTTGCCCTGTTTCCAGGAATTACCGCTCGATTATCGAATAGGTTCTGTACATATGTTATATTCACCGGAGGGGAAAGTTGTGGATATCGATACTTCTGCCGATACTTACCGTCAGCTGATAGACACGCATTTTTGTGGTGATATAGAACACGTAGTTCGTCTGTATTATAAGAATTTACTTCGGATGGTGGAGTTAGGTGGATTTGACATTGTAGGTCATGCGGATAAAATGCACTATAATGCTTCATGTTATCGTCCCGGTTTGCTGGATGAGGTTTGGTATGACACTCTTGTGCGTGATTATTTTGCAGAGATAGCCCGTCGCGGTTATATTATTGAAATCAATACCAAGTCATATCGTGATTTAGGCACTTTCTATCCCAATGAACGTTATTTTCCTTTCTTAAAAGAATTAGGTGTCCGAGTACAAGTAAATAGTGATGCACATTATCCGGAACGGATTAATAATAGCCGTCACGAAGCGCTTCTAGCCTTGAGAAAAGCGGGATTTGAGACAGTCACAGAATGGCATAAAGGGAAATGGGAAGAAATACCCATTAATCTATAGTAGGTAAGTTCCTTTCAATTTCTTCAATCTTTGCTCCTAATTTGATTTTAGACTTGTGTTCCAGTGTTTTCAGAAGATAGAAATAAATGACCTTGACTTGAATCATGGTGTTAATTTGTTCTGTATCAATCACTGAATTTGTGGATTCGTCAAGAGGACTTTGTACAAAGGTTTGCAGAAGTTCTATCATTTTAGTATTTCCCACTGTTGATAATAAATCCCAGTTGTCGGCACTTACTATCTTCTTGATGTCATTTGTTAAGGAGTTAATCATTTTTTTGAGTTCTATTATTTCTTTGTCAGTTCGATTGACGGGGCGGTTAAGTTCATTAATTAATGCATTGATTCTCATGTCTAACTCTGAGTCATGTTCTTTTATGTTAGTTTGTGCAAAGAATATTGCATCATAAATAGAATTAATTTCGTTAGTTAAAGCATTATTATTCAGCTGACAACAATACATCAGATATTGATAGATATCTTTATCGATTTGTTTTACTTTGACTGATAATGTTTCTACGTACTCCTCGTGTCTTTTGATTGGAAGTGCTTTTATTGAGCACTCTTCGTTGAGATAACGAATACTCTCTACTTCTATTTGTTTGTAATATACATTATATAGTGTATTACAATCATTGAGTGCTACTTCGTATTCTTTAATTACTTCGCAATTGGCAGCAGTAAAGGGTGTATCTATTTTATTAGCAGCCACTTCCGATCTGTCAAATACCAGAATATTCCGATTCAGAAAATATCTGTACTTTTCTATAACGATATTATTGCGGTAATATTCCAGATACCATTGTCTAAACGCTTCATTAGATATTGTTTCCAGAGTTTCTGCTTCGGCTGATGTTTGGAACTCGTTTTCTACAATATCGGCAACTTTCAGTTTGATGTTTTCCGGTAGTAATGTCCATGAAGAGACGAAAGAAGTCACTTTTTTCTTGCTGTTGCGTGATGTCAAATGTGAAACTCTTTTTTCTGTAGAAGGATGTGTATCCCATGTGTTCTCAATCACGATTCTGGAAGGGGGATATAGGGTGGGTATCTCCTGATCTATCAATGATTGATAGGATATTGATAAGTGATTATTTTGAGTGATGATATCTGTTATGATTTGATATGCCTCAAAGAAGTTATTCACTTTTTTCTTTTCTTCGGCCAAATTGGCTAATGCTTCTTTAGTAACATTAAATGAGGAGGCTAAAATCTCAATTTTATATAATGCAGAAGCAAATACATCTTTTCCAATGTAATCGCATGCTATCCTGTCCGCATCATATTCCATCTGGCGTGATAGCTTGAAATAGGAATGATTCACTACTCTATACATATATTGTAATATTCTCTTGACCAGGTTAGTGAATATTCGGGTGAATTTACCAAAAAAAGCAAGAGATTGTATCGGAATTACACACCACTCATCTACCCATTTATCCCATTTATCTTCTTGAAAAGCAAGGTTATAGATAACAGTGTTGGCTATATAAACAGTAGAGCCTACTTTCATACTTTTTTGTGAGAAGTGCCCGAATTCATGTGCTAGTATCCCTTTTAGTTCATCTGTATTGGTAGCATTGAATAGCCCTAAACCGATTTCCAGGTTTTTCTTTACCGGAAAGAATATACTCCAGAAACTAGTATTATAAAAGACGCAGGCATTGACGTCCGGTGATAAATATACTTTTTTAGGCATAGGGCATTGCGTTTCCAAAGCAACTTCGCGGATTGCTTGAAATAACTGTGGACATTCTGTTTCTGTAATTAATCTCCTGCTCTCGTTGTTGTTTATTGTACGGGAAAAGATGAATTTCACGAGATAGATACCAAACATAAGGAGAAACCTATTCCTCCGACCATAAGGGCAAGTAGTAAAAGCATTAGTCTTATCGAATGGAGAGCCGTTAAATGTAGAACTCCCCAAAAACAAAATCGATAAGCCAGCCAAATGAGCAGTACTCCTATAGCGATTAATCCTATATATACAAAAATAAATAGAGAGATTCTGAAGAGAACAATAGAAGAGTGCTGTCGGATAGTGTCGTTGTGTTTCATAGCCTTTATATAGTTATTTCCTATGCAAATATAAGATTAATTTGCATAGGAAATAACTATATAAAAGACTTTTTGATTAGCGGAGCAGGAATAATATTATTCTGTTCTTTTACAGGCATTTGCTTGGAAGAACTCGTTCAACGCATCTTCGTAATTACCTTGTATTAGGATATGATGATTACCAAGTGGATTTTTTAGGAAATATTCGGTAGGAGTATTCATTTTAATACGTACCTGTGTGCGGCACATATTGATATAGTTGGTATTCTCTGTTAATGTTCCGGTAGATAGATAATATTCGTCCAAACACTCTCCACCGCATTTTACAATAGTCACATCTCCAGTAGGAAGTAACCCCTGTATACCTATACTTTTTTCCGATTCAAAATGATTTCGGATGACATATCTTTCCGTTTGTTTGAGTCCTACGGTGCAGTGTGCCAATACCAGTTCGTTCGTACGAGAGGTTATCATAGATGGGTTAGCCATGAATCCACCTTTTCCTGTCAGTGTTTTCACTGCAAGTAGGGTAAAGACAGATTGTAAATCGCCTTCACATCCAGCAATGATTCCTTCGTCATTCAATAAAGACAAAGCCAGACAGCCAGTAGTATCAATCTGTTCCAATATTTTAAAACAACTGATTGTCAATGCATCCAGCTTGTTTTCTTCACAGACTTTTTTTATAGCCCTGTATAGTTTCATTGCATTAATCAAATCTTCGGGATTACCCTCCCGGCAAGCGAGAGCCTGTGAAGCAACAGCAGCACACGAAGCACCTACTTCGTCATCAGCGATATGTTGGAAATGCTTATATACGGCCTCTAGTGGAATATCAATATATTCGATTCCCCAACGTCGTTTTGCTAACAGATAATCAACATTGCTGGCAATTAACCAAGAAGAAGGTGTGCCAATGACACCGATGCGTTTTCCAAACAAGGAACGCTGTGCTCGGAAGTTATTGTATAAGATATGAATTCTCAATATGATAGCAGGTAGTTCTCCATGTAAGATTTCGCTTTTCATACCACGTCCCCGTAGCCAGGAAGAGATTTCCAAAGCTGCTGCAAGAGAATTCTGCATACCGTCAGCCAATAAAATAGCGGGGCGGGGGAGGCGTTCAAAATGCTGGATGACTAGTCTTTCCACTCCTCCGGTAGCGATGAAGATAATTTTGAAATCATCACTACTCAGTTTGTCCATATCTTGGTAATCGACGAATTTAACGGTATAGTATTTCTCGAGCTCACTAAACACAGCTTCATGTGAACTACGTAGTGAAGTCTGTTTGTGAAGAAGCGAAGCGAATGAGATGAGATGTATAGTCATTATGGTATTGTTTTAAGTTTTCCATATGACAAATGTATAGCTTTCTTTCCATATTTCAATAACGATTTTAACCTTGCTAAGGTTTTTAAAGTTTTTATGTCTCTGTATTCAAATTATTGCGTACATTTGCAGCTTCAAGTAGAAAAAGTAAATAGTAATTAGTAATTTGTAATTAAAATTATGCCAACCATCTCCATTCGCGGAAATGAGATGCCTGCATCTCCTATCAGAAAGCTGGCTCCTTTAGCAGATGCTGCCAAACAGCGGGGAGTCCATGTGTTTCACCTGAATATCGGACAGCCTGATCTGCCCACTCCTCAGGCCGCGATTGACGCGATACGCAGTATTGACCGTAAAGTGCTGGAATATAGTCCGAGTGCCGGTTATCGTAGCTATCGCGAAAAATTAGTAGGGTATTATGCTAAATTCAATATCAATCTGACTGCTGATGATATAATTATTACATCAGGTGGGTCGGAAGCAGTACTTTTCTCTTTTCTTTCCTGTTTGAATCCGGGAGACGAAATTATTGTTCCTGAGCCGGCTTATGCTAACTATATGGCTTTTGCAATTTCGGCAGGAGCGAAAATCCGCACAATTGCCACTACCATTGAAGAGGGTTTTTCCCTTCCGAAAGTAGAGAAGTTTGAAGAACTGATAAACGAGCGGACAAAAGCGATATTGATTTGTAATCCAAATAATCCGACCGGTTATCTGTATACTCGTCGTGAGATGAATCAGATTCGTGATCTGGTGAAGAAATATGACTTGTTCCTGTTCTCTGATGAAGTTTATCGTGAGTTTATTTATACCGGATCTCCTTATATCTCTGCCTGTCATTTGGAAGGAATTGAGAATAATGTTGTATTGATTGACTCCGTTTCAAAACGATATTCAGAATGCGGTATTCGTATTGGTGCGTTAATTACCAAGAACAAAGAGATACGTGACGCTGTTATGAAGTTCTGTCAGGCACGTTTAAGTCCGCCATTGATCGGACAGATTGCTGCGGAAGCTTCTTTGGATGCTCCCGAAGAATATTCGCGTGAAACGTACGATGAATACGTGGAACGTCGTAAATGTCTGATTGACGGATTGAATCGCATACCGGGTGTATATTCTCCTATTCCGATGGGAGCTTTCTACACAGTGGCAAAGCTTCCGGTAGATGATTCGGATAAGTTCTGTGCATGGTGTCTTTCTGATTTTGAATACGAAGGGCAAACAGTCTTTATGGCTCCGGCTTCCGGTTTTTATACAACTCCGGGCTCAGGAATCAATGAAGTACGTATTGCTTATGTATTGAAGAAAGAAGATTTGACGCGTGCGCTTTTCGTTTTACAAAAAGCATTGGAAGCGTATCCGGGAAGAACAGAATAAAAGAATTGCGGAACAAATAAATGTCATTTTCACTTTTTATAGCTCGGCGTATTTATCGTGAAAGCGATGGTGGTAAGCAGGTATCTCGTCCTGCTGTCCTCATTGCGATGGCGGGTATTGCTGTCGGGCTAGCTGTAATGATTATTGCTGTTGCAGTAGTCGTTGGCTTTAAGAGTGAGGTGAGGGATAAAGTTGTAGGATTTGGTTCGCATATACAGATCACTAATCTGGATGCAGTTAATTCTTATGAAACACATCCTGTTGTAGTGGGAGATAGCATGATGGTTGCACTTGCCGGTTATCCGGAAGTAAGTCACGTGCAGCGTTATTCTACGAAACCGGGAATGATAAAGACCGATGAGGCTTTTCAAGGAATGGTATTGAAGGGCGTCGGTCCTGAGTTTGATCCGCATTTTATAAAGGAATATTTGTTAGAAGGAGAAGTTCCTGTTTTCAGTGATTCGGTTTCTACTAATAAAGTTCTTATTTCCAAAGATCTGGCTACCAAGTTGAAGTTGAAGCTTGGAGATAAAATCTATACTTATTATATTCAGGATGATATTCGCGCTCGCCGATTAACGATTGCGGGGATTTATCAAACTAATTTTTCTGAATATGATAATCTCTTCCTGCTTACGGATCTTTATACAGTTAATCGTCTAAATGGTTGGCAACCGGAGCAAGTGAGTGGGGTAGAACTAGAAGTTAATGATTATAATCGTTTAGATGATATCACCTACAAAATAGCGGAAGATACAGACAATCAACATGATCTTTTGGGCGGTACTTATTATGTTCGAAATATAGAACAACTGAATCCTCAGATCTTTGAGTGGTTGGGGTTGTTGGATACCAATATCTGGGTAATTCTTGTTCTTATGATGGGTGTTGCCGGTTTCACCATGATTTCTGGTTTGCTGATTATTATCATTGAGCGCACCAACATGATTGGTATCCTAAAAGCTTTGGGAGCTGATAATTTCACCATTCGCAAAACCTTTTTATGGTTCTCTGTTTTTTTGATTGGTAAAGGAATGATTCTGGGAAATATCATAGGACTTGCCTTCTGTTTTCTCCAATCTTATTTTCAGATATTTAAATTAGATCCTACCAACTACTATATGGACTCCGTTCCTGTTTATTTTAATATCTGGTTCTTGTTGTTAATCAATGCGGGGACATTACTTTCGTCTGTACTTATGTTGATAGGTCCTTCTTTCATCATTGCTAAAATTAATCCGGCAAGTTCAATGAGATACGAGTAAGTACTATTAATTTTTATCTTCTCATGAAATCTCCCTTCCCGCGGAAAAAACGACAAGACTTGAATCTTAGTGACTGTATCGGTTGAAGCAGATCAAAAATAGGTAAAGAGAAATAATATTTTCTTCCTCCGCCCATTTCTTTGGCTGTCTGGTTGATTACGATTGCTTGGATGATATAGCGGAGTATCCAGACAAATAAAGCAATTCCTGCGGTCAACCAATGAAAGTTAAGAACACCGAATACGATTCCGGCAATACATACTCCATAAAATAGTAATCTTGAAAAAGTTTCCAAGCCTAGTAGATAACGTTGTATGCCACGATAATAACGTGCGGTCGCCATAAAACTCACCTTTTCTTCTTTCCAATCCTTTATACGTTCTATCGGCTGTATTCGTACTGTTGCATTATAATCAGTTTCGACTCTGGTATTTTCTGCTGTAGCTATCTGGTTAATAAACAAATCATCCTCACCACGTTGTAGATTTAAGTAAGATGAATATCCTTTTTGTTTGAAGAACAATTCTTTTCGATAAGCCAGATTACGTCCGATACCCATATAAGGTTTTCCGGCTAAAGCAAAGCCAAGATAACGCAAAGATTGAAAGAGTGCATCGAATGCCACCCGTTTATGCAACCACCCTTTAGTACGATCGTAACCACTATATCCCAAAACAATCTGTGTTTGCGAAGTAAAGTTACGTGCCATTAGTTTTAGCCATTGATTACTTGCCGGAATACAGTTTGTTTCAGTAAATACCAGCCAATCGTGTTTACTGGCTTTGATACCTAATGTAAGAGCTAGTTTTTTGTGGCTGATATATCGTGCACTTTCCGGAGTGAAACTGTGATAAAGATTAGGGTATTTTTCTTCAAAGATTCCTAATACGTCTGCTGTTTCATCGGTTGAAGCGTCATTGATGACGATTACTTCGAATTGCGGATAATCCTGTTCCAAAATCGTTGGAAGTATCTTGCGCAGATTATCAGCCTCGTTACGGGCACAGATAATAACGGATAGAGGAGGAAATTCCCTTGAAAAATGAACCTCTTCTTTGCGTACAGCTGTATTATGTCTGTGTATCCGGTTATACAAACCGAAATAGTAAATGAGTTGGATAATAAAGAGGATACCTGCAGCCGATAATAAAATCAGTTCGATAGTATTGAATGTAAATGCTTCCATTAATTTATACGTCGTTTTTTATACCTGCAAAAGTACGTATTTTTTCGGTAGCTTTGCTATTCTGCAGGGAGGTTATTTCGTGAATCCAGATATTCTTTCTTGAACATATCCACAAAAAGAAAGAATAATGACAGCAATAAAGGGCCGAATATGACTCCCATAAACCCAAATAATGGTAATCCGACCACTACTCCGAAAATGGTTATTAACGGATGAATATCCGCCATTTTCTTTTGTAGAATAAAACGTATCAGATTGTCGAGTTGGGAAATGATTAATCCGCCATAAGCGAAGAGTCCGATAGCGTTAAACCATTCTCCATTCAATGCAAAATAAGCGGCTACAGGTACCCAGACCAAAGCTGTTCCGACCATGGGAATAACTGTCGCAAAACAAGTCAGGAATCCTAAAAGCCAGATATTGGGAGCACCGAAAATAAGATATCCGATCATGGCCACTCCTCCTTGTATAATAGCCAATAGAGGAATACCGATGGCATTGGACCGTACAATCATATTGATTTCGTGAATTACATCTTTAGTGTTTGTTTCATTGAAAGGAAGGATATCATTGATATACGACTCCATTTTCTGACCGCCGATTAACATGAAATATAGCACAAACATCATTACAAATAAATTGATGGCAAGGCTACTGATTCCACCCATTATAGCCTGTCCTATCCGGGGAAGTAATGATACTATAAACGATAATGTGTCACTTCCTAACACATCATACCCTGTTTTTTCTTTGATCATGACTGCTGTCTGTTGGATGGGAGCAATAAAAGTCTGTGGTGCTAAATTAATATCTTGTAACTTATTAACCAACAGCCAGATAGTCAATACAACAGGGACAAGGAATACAAGAACTGTTTCTAAAGTGATCAGAAAAGCACTGAAACTTCGCTTCATTTTCCTTGTTTCAGTCAAATGAATCATCTGGTTGCGTACCAGAATATAGATAGTGAGTGCACCCAGCAATCCACCCAAAAAAGGAGTGATTTGACGGAAGATAATAACTCCCATCAGTAGTATAATGACAATGAGGGAATATTTCCAGTACTGTTCTTTAATGTTCATATCGTGTAGTCAATTCGTTTATACAATATAACAATAAAAACACCTGAAGCCCCCGAAAGGTTTGTTTTATAATGAAAGATCGATGTGAAAAACAGTTCTATCGGATTGGCTTTCAGAAATAGAGAGGTGTATGATGACAGATTATTTGTCTGCAAAGACTTAGGCCGATACCACTTCCTTCAGATTGGGTGGTAAGGACAGGAATAAATATCTTTTCTTGCAATTCCGGAGGTAGTATACTAACGATTCGTTAATAGTTTGTTTACTACTTATTTTATCGGAAGCTTTTCATTTGAAAGGTTTTTCATCCTAATTATAAGCCCATACTTCTGATATGTTGCTAATATCTACACCTTCTAAGTTGAATTTGATAGCATCTGTCAGGGTATTTTCCTTTGTCTCATCACTGAAAAAGTCTATTATTCGATTTATAATTTTGTCAAAGGTATCAAATCCTCTATCGTAAGTAGTGTATTTATCGAACCAGTAACGGTAATCCTTTTTTTGTGATATTATGTTATCGAACTATTCGTATTTATAATGAAACTTAGTCTCATTCGCTGCTATAATTGTATGATACTGTTATAAAAGAATAATAATCAGATATTTGTCGTATTTCTGGAGATTAATGTTGTAACTTGCAAGAAAGAGAATTCCGTCTATTTTATTCCCGCATATAAACTGTCCTAAAAAAAATGAATTATGAAAGGCAAAGAAAGAAAAAAAGAAATGAAGAAAGAGAAGTCGGACAATAAGACAAAAATATTGACTGAGTATCAGAGAGAAAAGCAAAGTAAGAGTAATAAAGGAATGAGCATAATACCTAAAACATAATGATATATGTAAAAAGAGAAGGTGTTATATTGGAAAGCACTTCGCTTGAGTTTGAAAACGAAGGAGTGATGAATCCAGCTGTGATAGCTGAAGGAAATGTTATCCATATGTTTTATCGTGCAGTAAGAAAAGGAAATTATTCATCTATCGGCTATTGTCGTCTTGAGGGACCTTTGAAAGTTGTATGTAGAGATAACACTCCTTTACTCATTTCTAAGTTTGATTATGAAAGTCAGGGTGTGGAAGATCCGCGTATTGTGAAAATTGAAGGTCTGTATTATCTTACTTATACGGCTTATGATGGATACAGCGCCATGGGAGCTTTGGCTGTATCTTCTGATCTGAGAAATTTTGATAAGAAAGGCATCATTACTTCTAAAATTACTTATCCGCAATTCAAAGAGTTGCTTCGTACGCAGCAGGCTATTATTAGTAAGTATTTTCGTTCAAGTAATAAGCGTGAAGCAACCAATGAAAAAGGGCATCCACTTTATCTGATGGATAAGAATGTGGTTTTTTTCCCTCGTAAGATCAATGGGAAATTTTATTTCATGCACCGCATCCGTCCTGATATACAATACGTAGCAGTAGAACGGCTTGATATGCTGACGAAAGATTTCTGGAAAAGATATTATCAGAATTTTGCAAAACGTATTCTATTGGCTCCTTATCACGACCATGAATCAAGCTATATTGGAGCTGGTTGTCCGCCGATTGAGACTGGAGCCGGTTGGCTCTTGATTTATCACAGCGTGTATGATACTCCTTCCGGTTATGTATATTCCGCTTGCGCGGCTTTGTTAGATATAGATAATCCGGCTATTGAAATAGCCCGTTTGCCTTATCCATTATTCACTCCCGAAGTAGAATACGAACTGTCTGGTGTAGTTAATAGAGTTTGTTTTCCTACAGGTACTGCTTTGTTTGGCGACATTCTTTATATCTACTATGGAGCAGCCGACAAGCGGGTGGCTTGTGTGTCAGTGCTACTGACGGAGTTATTGGATGAATTAATTAAACAAATCAAATGAGAAAAATAATATGTATCACTACTTATCCTCCTCGCGAATGTGGAATAGCCACCTTTGCTCAGGATTTGGTCCAGTCTATTTTATCAAAGTTTGGAACTTCTTACTCCATCAAAGTTTGTGCGGTAGAATCGGATACAGAAAAACATACCTATACTTCAAAGCAGGAAGTTGAATATATACTCAATATTTCAGATGTTTCTGCATTTACAACTCTAACCCAGCAGTTAAACGAAAATCCTGAAGTGGAAATAGTGCTTGTCCAGCATGAATTCGGATTGTATGCAGAACAAGAAGAAGCTTTTTTGCAGATGTTGAAACGGCTTCATAAGCCAGTGATTTTAATCTTTCATACTGTGCTTTCACAGCCTGATCTTGCTATGTATCGAAGTGTATGTAGGATGATAGCTGCTTGTTCTTATCTGGTAGTTATGACACAAAATTCCCGACGCATTCTTTTGCAGGAATATCATGCCGATGAGAATAAAATTATGGTGATTCCTCACGGTACTCATCTGGTATCTTTCAGAGACAAGAACAAATTGAAAGATTTTTATCACCTTTCAGGTAGACGCGTTCTGTCTACTTTCGGTTTACTTAGTCCTGGTAAGAGTATTGAAACGACATTGAATGCTTTGCCGGCTATTATAGAGACAAATCCTTCTGTAATATTTCTTATTCTTGGAAAAACGCATCCGGGAGTGTTGAAAGTAGATGGAGAAAAATATCGTAATTTATTGGTAACTAAAATTAAAGAGTTGCATCTGGAGGAATATGTACTTTTTATCAATCAATATCTTGAGCTTTCTGTCTTATTGGACTATCTGCAGCTGACAGATGTATATCTTTTCACTTCAAGTGACCCGAATCAAGCCGTAAGTGGGACATTTGTATATGCTATCAGTTGTGGATGCCCGATTATAGCTACCCCCATTCCGCACGCATTGGAATTATTGAGTGATGATTCCGGTATTATTTTCGACTTTAAAGATTCGGCTCAATTGGCAGTGGCTGTTCATCATTTGCTTGCTGATGAAGATTTGCGAACTAAGATGAAGCTGATAGGTCTGCAGAAAACGGCAGCTACAGCTTGGGAAAATGTTGCTATTGCTTATACATTGTTATTTCAGAAAACAGGAAAGGTGAAAGAGGAACTGATCTACTCTTTACCTCCCATAGATACTTATCATATCAGGCGCATGAGTCAGCAATGGGGGGTTATTCAGTTTTCAAAAGGTAATCGTCCGGATGCTTCCACAGGATACACGTTGGATGATACATCACGTGCATTAATGGCAATGTCTCAAGTCGTCGCTACCGGACAGGGAAAAGTGAAAGAACGATATATCAGGACTTATCTGAACTTTATCCGTTATTGTCAGCAACAGGATGGTTCTTTTTTGAATTATGTGGATAAGGATGGGATATTTACCTCACAAAATCAGGAAGTGGGATTGGACGATAGTACTGGGAGGGCCATCTGTGCTTTGGGTTATTTTATCTCTTGTGCAGGCTGCTTTCCTGCTCCTTGGAAGGAGGAAGCAGAAGCTGTTTTTAAACGGACATTTCAATTATTCCACCGTATTGAATCACCCCGTAGCATAGCTTTTATGCTCAAAGGATTGTATTATTATAGTCGTGAATATCCTTCGCAACAGACTGATGCATGTATTTGGTTACTAGCCAATAAACTTGCTCAATGTTATCATCGAACGGCAGAAAAAAACTGGCGATGGTTTGAGACATATCTCACTTATGATAATGCTATTTTACCGGAAGCTATGTTGTTAGCTTATTTGGCTATTGGCAAGGAAGAGTATAAAGATATAGCCCATGAATCTTTTGAATTTTTAATAAAGAAGGTGTTTGTGAAAAATCAGATTCAGGTGATTTCTAATCAGGGATGGATGAATAAAGGAAAGAGCCATTCCAGATATGGTGAACAACCTGTAGATGTGGCAGGAATGGTAATTGCTTTGAATACATTTTATCAGTTTTTTAAAGAGGAAAAATATTTTCGTATGCAAACAGATGCTTTTAGTTGGTTTTTGGGGAATAATCATTTGCATCAGATTGTTTATAATCCGACTACCGGAGGTTGTTATGACGGACTGGAGGAGAATAACATTAATCTAAACCAGGGAGCCGAGTCTGCTGTTTGCTATTTAATGGCACGTTTGGTGATGTCCCATTAATCTTATTTTGGGTCTGTAAACTAAGTACATTTGTCTCATTTGGCTATTTTGTCCTACCTATTTTTGTGACAAAATAAAAAACAGAATGAATTATGAAGATGAATAAAACTATGTTGTTGATGGTTACTCTACTATGGGGGAACTGAATCTGGACGGAGGAAAATGGACTATCAGGATTTGAATTTTAAACTGAACTTTCCAATGCAAAAAGCTGGGACATTCAGTCTTCTCTCTATATTATTTAAATTGCTCAATTATCTGTTACCTTGCACTGTTATACTGTTAATCCATTGATTATTAGTCTGTAATATGTGTGCAAGATGTGTGTTGCAGATATGTGTAAGATACTTTATCTTGCACACATCTAATTTATTTAAATAGCACTTTACTTTAAATTAATCACCTTCTCAAAATTAGTTTCAACCGTTTGAACAAAGTGTTCTAAGCCTTTGAACACTTTGTTTCATATACTATAAACACTTTGTTTCAAGCCACTGTACATATTGTTTCAAATAGGGAAACACTCTGTTTCGAGCCTTTGAACACTTTGTTTTGTACGCTGTTACGATCTATTTGTCAGGTGATTACTTTAGAAATCAGCTGAAGACATAAACAATAATCCCCGTAATAATGACATAAGCCAATGCGTATGGAATAGCTGCTTTCAGTATTTCCCCTTCTTTGCCTTGTTGATTTCCGGCAGAGGTGGCAATGGCGATACTTTGCGGGGAAATAATTTTTCCTCCGGTAGCACCTACGGTATTAGCGGCTGATAACCAATCCGGACTGACATGAATCTGTCCGGCAACACTCGCTTGTAGTTTACCAAAGAGAATATTGGAGGATGTATCACTACCTGTGATAAATGTTCCCAAACATCCGATAACAGGGGCAAAGAGTGGATATAAACTTCCGGTGGCTGTTGCTAATGCCGTAGCAATAACTGCAATCATCCCTGATGTATCCATGATAGTTGAAAGTCCGACCAGGCAAATTACCGTAATGAAGGTTTTCTTCAATTGTTTCACTGTATTCCAAAGGACTATAAATAATTCTTTGACTTTTGCTCCCTGTATCAATCCTCCTATAAAAGTTCCAATAAATAGTAATACTCCTGCGTGAGTAAGCCAGGAGATAGTATAATTAACAGTAGAAGCATTGATCGGAAGACTGATTCTGGTAATCCAATTATTTTCTAATGTATGTCTTAATCCAGGGAGGAGGGGACTAGTCAGAATAATAAGGAATAGAATCAGTAAGTAAATACTCCATGCATTAAGAATATCTTTTGTTTTAAGTGTGCTCTTTCGTGCTTTTTCTTCTTTGGAAGCTGTTAGTTTACCGTAGAGAACGATCACGATGATCGATAGTATGCTTCCAATAATGGCCGGAGATTCTGCACCCATATATTTGGCTGCCACATATTGTCCGAGTAAGGAAACACCTCCCACTAATAGAGCTAGAAATATATTCTTTGGTAGTGATTTCACTTTAGGATCAGTAAGGAATAGTAATACTAGAGGGATAAGGAACATTAAGACAGAAAGTTGTAACACAACGTTCGTACTCAGTTGTAATACATCTAAATTCGTTTCTTTCGCCAATACAAGTACAGGCGTTCCAATGGCTCCGAAAGCGGTGGCAACACTGTTGGCAATCAAACTGACAGTAGCAGAGAAAATCGGTTTGAATCCTAAACTGATTAATATAGCTGCCGGAATAGCAACAGCAGTACCAAATCCGGCCATTGCTTCCAATAAACCGCCGAATCCCCAGGTTAATAACAACACCTGAATACTTTTATCCGTAGAAATCGACGAAAATTGTTGTTTGATGATTTCCATCTTCTGTGTTTTCAGCAAAACATTATAGCTGAAAATAGCCATTAAAATAATGATTAAGATAGGCGAAACAGCCTTCAATGCTCCATAGATAAATGAGAACAACAGATTGTCTACAGTGACAGAAAAACCAAAAAGAGCAATAAGGATAGTAACAATTAGAGAGATGATACTACTTTTATCACCAGACATTTTGAAGAATGCCATTAAAACGATCAACAGCAGTACCGGAATCACAGCAAGGATTAGAGTCATAACTATCAGATTTAAAAAAGTGAAACGTCCGTTTGTTAAAGGTATAACAAACGAACGTCTCATTTGGTCTGCTGAATAGAATTTTTTTTCTATTTATTTCATTTTCATGTTAAGGATTTGTTGTAATTGTTGCAAGTTTGCCTGAGCTGTTTCATTGCCCATCTTAGCTGCTTGTTCGAAAGCTGCTCTAGCACGTTGGATATCGCCATTCAGGAAATTATATACACCTGTATTGTTTAAGAATTCAGCAGTGGCATGATCTGCTTTTTCCATAAATTTCACTGCTGTATTTAAATCCTTCATAGATAAAGCGACAGCTGCTGCATTCAGGTTGGCAACCGGATCGTTCGGATACATTCGAACGGCAATGTCGAATACATTTACGAAATCCTTGCTACCTTTCGGATAACTGTTTGCTACCTGATACATTTCATTCAGACTCAAGTATTTTGGATTCTCACGAATAATGATACGTCCCTGCTCTACATCGAAATTGATAACAGTATAGTCAATCTTGCAATTTACTTTACGTAATCCCGGATAGATTTCTTTCAACATGGTACGATAAGGAACACCGCCACCTACGCGCATAATTTCTTGTTTGCGTTTCATGTCGTCGGTAGTATTCTTGATGATATTCAGGAAAGTTTCTTTGTCTTTCATCGAAGAAGCCTCAAGAGCTTTCACCAGACCATCCCAGTTTTCACCTCCGAATGTAACATTATAGACGTTAGCCGGGACCTTTTCATTCTTTACCAGATAATCCTTCAAAGCGACTGCGCGTTTCTTGGAAAGTTGTTCATTAAATGTCAAAGGACCTTCGGGAGAAGCAAAACCTTCAATACTGATTCCGGTTACCGTCAAGTTTTTATCATTCTGAATCTTGTCGAACATAGAATGAATATTCACTAATTCAGAATGATTATTCATGAAATCAGTCAAAATGACGTATTTATTAACGGGGAAATCCAGATGAGCTTCGTATTGTTCGCTACGGGTTTTTACCACTTCCACTGTTGGTTGGATATAAGCAATCAACGGCGACATGGCACTCAGTCGTTTGGCTTCGGTAGAAACATCGTTTGTAATCAGTTCCTGAGCAGTCATTTCCTGGTAGTTACCGCATCCGCATAATGTCTCTACGAGTTGTAAAGAAGCATTTGCCATCCATGGTTGGTAAGGAATAACCTGTGTGTAGTTTAAAGTTTCCCGTTTGTTATAAGGGACGATGATAGCCGTTGGCTCTTGTTTACTCATGGCTAATCCACGAATATATGCTTTTTCACGTCTTTTTCCGTTTATAATAATTTCTTGTAAAGGAACATTGTGTTGTCCGTCTGTCAATAGAGGGACAAGACTTAAGCTTCTTGCGGAACCGACTGTTAGATTTTTCATATCCATTGTCATTCCTACATATAAAGATTCTCCCTGTTGCCATAAAGTCACATCCGAGAGTGTGAGTGCATCATTCATGAATTTTGTGCATGAGCCGGTGCTATGACCGCTGCAAGGGCTATAATTAGATAAATAAGTTTCTTTTTCATCATTGTAAGTATTATAAGTTTTGATTATTTGATGACGTAAATAAAGCTTAAACCGATTTTGGTCGGACCAAAATAGTTGCGGGTATTATGTCCTAGCTTTTCACCTCCGTCACCGCGGGCATATTTATCATACTTTACGCGGGCATATCCAACTCCGATGGTTGCTTCCATACTCCAACGTTTACTGATAATCCATTGGTATCCATAAGAAATACCGGCTCCGTACAAGTTACCGTCATAACGGTCATGCCCCATTCCGAAAATATTCAGATTGCTGACATCCATATCAGCATAGTGACCATGCAGACCAAAGAAACTACCGTTGAAACGTTCACAAAGCCAATAACGCAATTCCGGTTGGACAAGCCAGTGTTTGATTTGTCGGTCGTTTCCAAATTTCCATGGATTATAGTTACCCGATACATCAAGAGTCAGTTTTTTGGAGAGTGCGATTTCAATTCCCAGGTTGGGAGTGGAAGTCGCCCAATACAAAGCGTTTGTCTTAATGGCAAATTTGGGTAAATAGGTTTCATTACGTTGTACTTGTGCATGAATGCTTGTACCGAAAGCGAGCAGGAAACCAACTGCTAGTAAAAGTTTAATTGTTCTCATTTTCGTTAGGATCTTGGTGTTATTAAAATGATAAGCGATAAACACCTGACCAAGGGACTTTGTTGAGACAACCGGCAAAAAAATATTCAGGAATAAACGAGGAAAGATGTTTAAGGGCATAAATGCTAACAAAATATAATGGAGAAACGTTTATTATAGTAAAACATCAAATATACACAGTCTATGAAAGAGCTAATCAAAAACCTGGAAGAATTAAACAGGAAAGCTGAAAAAGGGGGCGGAGATGCCCGTATTGAGAAACAACATTCGGTGGGTAAACTGACAGCCCGTGAACGTATCGATTTACTTTTAGAAAAGGGGTCATTTATTGAGTTGGATAAATTGGTGACTCATCGTTGCACCGATTTTGGTATGGAAAAACAGAAATTTGCAGGAGACGGCGTAGTCACCGGTTACGGTATGATTGGAAAACGTTTAGTTTATGTTTTTGCACAGGATTTTACCGTATTTGGAGGAGCTCTTTCGGAAACACATGCCAAAAAGATATGTAAAGTGATGGACATGGCTATGCAGATGGGAGCGCCTATCATCGGATTAAATGATTCAGGAGGTGCCCGTATCCAGGAAGGAGTACGTTCTTTGGCAGGATATGCTGAAATATTCCTTCGTAATTCGATGGCTTCGGGGGTTATTCCACAAATCAGTGCGATAATGGGACCTTGTGCCGGAGGTGCGGTTTACTCACCTGCATTGACCGATTTTATTCTGATGGTAAAAAATTCCGGTTATATGTTTATTACCGGTCCCGATGTCGTGAAAAGTGTGACACAGGAAGAAGTAAGCAAGGATGATCTGGGAGGAGTGGGTGTTCACATGACAAAATCGGGTGTTGCCCATCTTTCGGCAGAAAATGATATTGAGTGTATTAATTATATCAGGGAATTGATATCCTATCTTCCGGGAAATAATATGGAAGAACCACCTTTCGTAGCTACCAGCGATTCACCTACACGCCTGACACCGGAACTCTCTAACTTGATTCCTACCAATCCGAATCAACCTTATAATATAAAGGAAATGATAGAATCCGTAGCAGATGATAATAGCTTCTTTGAACTTCAATCGGAGTTTGCACCGAATATTGTTACCGGTTACATTCGCCTGAATGGAAAGACGGTGGGAGTTGTAGCTAATCAGCCATTGGTATTGGCAGGAACATTGGATATTAATGCTTCTATCAAAGCTGCCCGTTTTGTCCGTTTCTGCGATGCATTCAATATACCATTACTGACATTGGTCGATGTGCCGGGATTCCTTCCGGGAGTGGATCAGGAATACGGTGGCATTATTCGTAATGGCGCCAAATTGCTTTATGCTTATTGTGAAGCTACGGTTCCAAAAGTAACCGTTATCACACGTAAGGCGTATGGAGGTGCTTATGATGTGATGAGTTCTAAACATATTCGTGGGGATGTGAATCTGGCTTTTCCAACAGCAGAGATAGCCGTAATGGGACCGGATGGCGCCGTAAATATCTTATTCCGCAAAGAAATAGATAAAGCCCAGTCACCCGAAACAAAACGGAAAGAGCTTCAGGAAGATTATCGCGAGAAGTTTGCTAATCCATATCGGGCAGCAGAGTTAGGTTATGTGGATGAAGTGATTGATCCGGCAGTTACCCGTTTGCGATTGATCCGCAGTTTCGAGATGCTTGCCAATAAGCGTCAGTCCAATCCGCCTAAAAAACATTCGAATATTCCACTTTAAGAGATGAAAGGAGAAAATTATGATTAAGAAAATATTAGTTGCTAACCGGGGTGAAATAGCTTTACGTATCTTTCGTACGTGTAGAGTGATGAATATTTCAACAGTAGCTGTTTATACTCATGTAGATCGTAGTGCTTTGCATGTTCGATATGCGGAGGAAGCTTATTGTATTTCCGATTCGTTGGAGGATACTTCTTATCTGAAACCGGAATTGATATTGGCTATTGCAAAAAAGACAGGTGCGGCTATTCATCCAGGATATGGTTTCTTGTCGGAGAATGCAGACTTCGCCCGTCGTTGTGAAGAAGAAGGAGTAATCTTTATCGGTCCGAGTGCCGACATCATTTCGAAGATGGGAATTAAGACTGAGGCACGTAAAATTATGCGTGAAGCCGGATTGCCGATTGTTCCCGGAACTGAGGCTCCTGTACAAGGTATAGAAGAAGTAAAGAGGGTTGCCAAAGAAGTTGGTTATCCTATCATGTTGAAAGCTCTTGCCGGTGGTGGAGGAAAAGGGATGAGGCTGGTTCGTTCGGAGGAAGAGGTAGATACAGCCCTTCGTCTTTCGCAATCCGAGGCGGGGACGTCTTTTGGAAATGATGCAGTCTACATCGAAAAATATATCGAAAATCCACATCATATCGAAGTGCAGATAATGGGAGATAAATATGGTAATGTGGTTCATCTTTACGAACGTGAATGTTCCATTCAGCGTCGCAACCAGAAAGTGATCGAAGAATCGCCATCTCCTTTTGTGAAAGAAGAAACGCGGAAAAATATGTTGAAAGTAGCAGTAGAAGCTTGCAAGAAAATAGGTTATTACAGCGCCGGAACATTGGAGTTTATGATGGATAAGGATCAGAATTTCTACTTCCTTGAAATGAATACCCGGTTGCAAGTGGAACATTTGGTGACAGAAGAATGTACGGGAGTAGATCTGGTACGCGATATGATAACAGTTGCAGCAGGTAATCCGTTACCTTATAAACAGGATGATATTAAATTTAGTGGAGCTGCCATCGAATGTCGTATTTATGCAGAAGATCCGGAGAACAACTTTATGCCTTCGCCCGGAGTGATAACAGTTCGTGAGGCTCCCGAAGGCCGTAATCTTCGTTTGGATAGTGCTGCTTATGCCGGTTTTGAAGTATCTCTGCATTATGACCCGATGATTGCCAAACTTTGTTGTTGGGGACGTACCCGTGCTTCAGCTATCTCTAACATGGCTCGTGCTTTGCGGGAATACAAAATTCTGGGAATAAAGACTACCATTCCTTTCCATCAACGGGTTCTGAAGAATGCCGCATTTCTGGAAGGAAAGTATGATACCACTTTTATTGATACCCGTTTTGATAAAGAAGACTTGAAACGGCGACAGAATACTGACCCTACGGTGGCTGTAATTGCTGCTGCGGTGAGACATTATGAAAGAGAGAAAGAAGCTGCTTCCCGGGCAACAACTCTTCCGGTGGTGGGCGAATCTCTCTGGAAGTATTATGGTAAGTTACAGATGACTGCCAACAATTATTAAATAGAGTAATAAAACAATATGAATATGGGTACAATATTAGCTACATATTATGCCAAACTTCTGGATATGCCCGATACAGAATACAAGGTAGAAATTCTGGAAGATGGACCGATCAAGAAAATAGCGGTCAATGGCAAGGTTTATGAGGTGGATTATAATGTGGGAGGTGACTCCATTCATTCAATTATCATCGATCATCATTCTCATGGAGTACAGATTTCTCCTTCTTCCAATAATTCATATACAATCATGAATAAGGGAGAACTTTACCAAATCGAGTTACAGGGAGAAATGGAGAAAATACACAACGCACGTGCTGCTACTGAAGCTGTGGGGCGTCAGGTAGTGCAAGCACCAATGCCTGGAGTCATCCTGAAGACATACGTTAAGAAAGGAGATGACGTGAAACGCGGGGATCCGCTTTGTGTATTAGTCGCCATGAAAATGGAAAACGAGATTCGTTCCACGACAGACGGAACGGTAAAAGAGGTATTTGTAGAAAATAATATGAAGGTAGGGTTGAATGACCGTATCATGGTGATTGAATAACTTTTTTAGATGATTAGTTTTTTAAGATTAGTTTTCAATAGGAATTTCCGTATGGACAACCGAAGTATATTCGGCCCATACGGAACTGTTTAAAAATAAAATGTCTTGTAATATCTTTATTATTAAAACTTTTTTCTACATTTGACAGTTAAGTATATAAATATCTCAGTACCTTATGGATAGTGAACAAACAAAAACAACACTCGAAGAGCAACTAGAGGCACTTAGAGAGGAGAATGCGCAATTGAAAAAACAACTCTCTTTTTTTAAAGAGCATGTCCCTTTTGATTTTAGAGAGAAATATGCAGTTAAGATATTAGATTCACTACCCGATATGCTGACTGTTTTCAGACATGATGAAGTTGGCGTGGAAGTGGTGTCGAATGAAGAAACCAATCATGTAGGCGTATCAAATAAGGATTTTGAAGGAATGCGAATGTGTGATATGGTTCCGCCGGAAGCATATCAAAATATACATTCCAATATGCAAAAAGTGATTTCTACTGGAACGGTTTCAACAGCACATCATGAATTAGACATTAATGGCGAACATCATTATTATGAAAATCGTATTTTTCCTTTGGATGAGGAATACGTATTGATTATGTGCCGGGATATTACTAATCGAATTGCTACTCAACGTCAACTGGAAGTTTTTAAAAGCGTACTTGATAAGGTTAGTGACAGCATTCTTGCCGTCTCAGCGGATGGCACATTAGTCTATGCTAATAAACAATTCATTGAAGAATATGGTGTAACCCAACAACTTGGTGTACAAAAGATATATGATTTACCTGTTTCTATGAAAACACCTGAAGTTTGGCAAGCACGTCTTCAGCAAATACGAGATAATGGTGGTAGTTTCTCTTATCGTGCTGATTACACACGAAAGGGATATGATAAAAAAGGGGTTCACCAAGTTTCCACATTTCTGACTAATGAAGATAATAAAGAACTAATCTGGTTCTTTACCCAAGATATTACCGATGTTATCAAAAAACAAGATGAACTTAGGGAACTCAATGCTTTACTTGAGGGTATTTTAAATAATGTCCCTGTTTACCTGTTTGTGAAAGACCCGGAAGACGAATTCAGGTATTTATATTGGAATAGAGCATTTACCGAGCATTCAGGAATACCGGCGTCTAAAGCTATCGGACATACGGATACTGAAGTTTTTCCTGAAAATGAGGATGCCGAAAAATTTCATAAGGATGATTTGGAGGTACTTCGTACCCATGAGCCTCTCGAAATGCAGGAAACCTATATTTCGGCTAAAGGAGAAGCACGCATTGTGCAAACATTGAAAACACTGGTTCCTATGGAAGGACGTAAACCACTGTTAATTGGCATTTCCTGGGATATAACTAGCCTGAAAAATATAGAACAAGAATTGATAACTGCAAGACTTAAAGCAGAGCAGTCTGATAGATTGAAAACAGCTTTTCTTGCGAATATGAGCCATGAGATACGTACTCCTTTGAATGCCATTGTTGGCTTTTCCAAACTGCTGCCTTTAGCAGAAAGTCCGGAGGAAGAAGAAACTTACTCAGACATCATTAATCAGAACTCTGACATACTTCTGCAATTGATTAATGATATTCTTGATTTATCCAAGATAGAAGCAGGGACATTAGAATATATCAAGTGTCCAATGAATCTTGGAGAATTATGTCGTACCATTTATGAAGTTCATAAAGGCCGTGTGAGGGAAGGAGTAACTTTATTCTTAGATAATCAGGAGGCAGACCTGATGATTGAAGAGGATCATAATCGTATAATGCAGGTCATAACCAATTTTATTACCAATGCATGTAAGTTCACTCATTCGGGTGAGATTCGTTACGGTTTTGAAGTACGCGAGGATCACATCTACTTTTATGTGAAGGATACCGGTATTGGAGTAGCACAGGATAAGATCAACCAAATTTTTGATCGCTTTGTTAAATTGAACTCTTTTGCCCAAGGTACAGGATTGGGACTTGCCATCTGCCGAATGATTATAGAAAAGATAGGTGGTGAGATCGGAGCTATTTCCGACATAGGTAAAGGTTCTACTTTCTATTTTACTATACCTTATAAAGATAAAGATCGTGAACGGATCAAAGTCTTTGAAGTTGCAGAAGAAAAGCAAGAAGATAGTTTTGTTAAAAGACCACAACTGATCAAGAAAATTTTGATTGCTGAGGATGTAGAAAGTAATTTCATCTTAGTAAAGAACCTGATAGGGAAGGATTATACATTGTTATGGGCTAAGGATGGAGTGGAGGCTGTAGAAATGTATAAGGAATATCAACCCGATTTGATTTTGATAGATATCAAGATGCCTTGTATGAATGGGTTAGATGCTACGCATATTATTCGGTCCTATTCAAAGGATATTCCCATTATTGCACTGACAGCTTATGCTTTTGAAACGGATAAGGAAAAGGCGTTAGAAGCTGGCTGTAATGATTTTGTGACTAAGCCTATTTCAAAAGAAGTTCTGGTAAGAGTCCTGAGGAAATATTCCGTTTTTTCCGTTAAATAGCATGATTATATGTCTGTATAGATACTTGTAAGTATGAAGAAATGAAAAAGTATAGCGTAGTTTGTAATTACATATATAAAACAAAAGAAGTTTGAGCGGTCTTATTAAAAGACTATTTATTTATTTTTATAGGAATACTCACTTTATTTTAAAGTGTCTGTTTTAGGGTGGAATGAACGATTCGTTAGGTTTAAACCGAGGAGTCGTTCTTCTTATATAAAATGATATTTCTTTTTTAATCATAAATGGATGAATTCTCCCACCTCATGTAAATCAAAAGAGTGTTGAAAGTTATTCAACACTTTACTTTGTTTTTGTCCTTAATAAATTCCTAAAAAATGTCTTTTGTCCTGAAACTTAAAAAATATTATCAGATATTAAAGAATTTCTAATATATTTTCTTTCATTATTAAATAAATCAATAAGTTTGTTGCACAATCAAGCAAAAAATACAGTATGGGGACATATGGGGAACAATTAGCTGGTACTAAACTGTACAATATGACTACTACAAATATTAATCTGTATAAAGGGGAAATGAAAGATACAGACGGCGAGGTACTAATAAATGAAAAGATGAAGGACATATATGAGAATATTATTTATGTTCTTGAAGATAAAAAGGTTTATCTTGACGCTCAGTTAAATCTGACAAAGTTAAGTCAGATTCTATTTACGAATACGACTTACCTTTCAAAGGTTATTAATCTTCTTTTTAAATGCAATCTAAAGACTTTACTTAATAGGTATCGCATTAACTATGCCAAAGAACTTTTGAAGAAGGAAGAATGCGATATTCAAAGCTTACCAACTAAATGTGGCTTTGTTTCACGAAGCACGTTTTATAGTGCTTTTACTAAGTTTGAACATATTACACCATCAAACTTCCGATCGCATATTCTAAGTTTGAAATTACGGAATAAAGAAATTTAAGTTAAATATCAATTTTTATTTTTCAATTAAACTACTTATTTATTATGAAGAAATGGACTTTTTTGGTTGCATCTGCCATGCTAGTGGGTGCGACACCGGTTTTTACCGGATGTATTGACAATGATGAGCCGGAAGGTATCAATATCCTTCGAAAAGCAAAGGCTGAACTTATTATGGCAAAGAAGGTTGTAGAAGAAGCAGAATCTTTGCGTGTGAAAGCAGAAGCTACAAAACTTGAAGCAGAAGCTAAGGTACAGGAAGCTGAAGCAGAATTGAGAAAAGCACAAGCTGAAAAGGTGAAAGCTGAAGCTGCCCAACTTGCAGCTTTAACAGAAGCTGAAAAGGCTGTTTATGCAGCTCAAATAGCACAAATAGAGGCCGAAATTGCTCAAACAAAGGCTAAAACAGAAGCTGCTATCGCTGAGGCAGAGGCAGCGAGACAAGCTGCTGAAGATGCTCACCAACGTGCTCTTGTTGAAATAGAGAAAGCAAAAAATACGTTGTCTGCAGATGAACTTGCAATGTTGAGCATGTATCAGACTCGTTACGATGCTGCTGCAAATGAATATAATACACGCTATGTAGCTTATACTAATGCACAAAGTGAATATGTAAAAGCTTTAGCAGCTGCAGAAAAGGGACAAGATAATATTCAGTATACAAGAACTCTTGAGAAGAATGTTATAACCCAACAAGAGAATGTTGAAGCTAAGAAACTTGCATTGGAAGAGGCTGAAGCTAAATTGGAAGAGGTGAAAGCATATGTACCTGGTGCACTTGCTGCTAAACTAACTGAAGCACAAGATAAATGGAACGATATTCAGGATGAGTTGAATGCTCTAAATGTGAAGATAGCTGAAGAACGCATTAAAAATGATGCAGAATATAAAAAACAGGCAGATTTACAGAAAGCATACAATGATTTGACGACTACAGAGGATGCTAAAATTTATGCAAAACCATTGACTATCGAACTTCCGACTATTGGAATTCCGGGTTATCAGGAAGGTAAATACGAAATTATAAAAGAAAAAGTTTATGGTTTCCATGTTGATAAGGATGGAGAGGCTATAACTTCATATAATGGTCAAAATGGGTATACAACAGCAGTAGGTAATGTTCAGAATTTCATTTTGGAGCTTACTAATAAGCAATTAGATAAAGATGACCAAGCATGGACACAAGCTAGTATTAACGAGATGACTGCTGAACTGAAAGGTTTACAGGAAACTTATGATGCTGATTTGAAGACATGGCAAATGGCTGTTGACGGCTATAATAGTGGTAACGGTACTGTATATTCTAAATATGTTGGTTACAATCCACTTATTAACCGTATTAATAACTACAATGCATCGGTTGAGAAACTGGAACCTTTGAGAGTGGATTGGGTGGATAAGACCGAAATTAAAGATGATGCAGAACAGGCTTGGATTAATAAGACAGGTTCTTATGAACATTCAGCATGGTTTATATACAATGAGGCTAACAACAAAGCTTGGAAAGAATATGAAAGTGTAGCCAATAATAAGTTTAATGGTGCAACGGAAGATGGAACAGCATGGGCTGCATATAGAGCTACTGAGCAAACATTAAACAATGCTGTATCTAAAGCTATGCAAGATATAAAGGTGGCACAGAGTAAAATTTCACTATTGGAAGAAAAATTAGCACAGAATCTTACGGATGAGGCATTGAAGACGCAATTAGACGCTGCTAAGAAGGAACTTGGTGCTGATGATACTGAAGGATTGAGAAAGGTCTATGCTGAGGCTAGCAATAACCGTAATGTAGGTTTGGCTAAGGCTGCCAAGACTCGTGATAATGCGATTGCAATAGCTGACAAAGAACGCGACCTCGCTCAGGCTCAGGCTCGGAAAGATTATACAAATCATAATATTGACTGGGCTGCGACTAATAATTTAGATCCTGCATTTGTTGCTGAATTAAAGAAAAATTATGAAGAAGCAGAAGCTGCATGGATAAAGGCAGATGAGCTTTATCAATCGGCTAAAGAGGCAACAATTGCACTATATAACGAAATGGACGATGCTTATACAAGTTTAAAAAAGAATGTATTAGATCATTTAAGTGGTACTAGCTTCTTTTCATCAATTTATCCTCCTATTATTACGAATGAATTAGGAATCAATTGGAATGCTTTGTGGCTTATTGAAAGTAATCAATCTGCCTTAACTTTTGATATCAAAAATCTGGAAATTAATAGCAAAAACTTTGTGATTGTAGCTTCACGCGTGCTTTACGGTTTGCCTTCAATGATTGATAATTCTAATGATCAACAGTATAATGATATAATAAATGGCTTATTGAATGCAGAACGTATCACTCCGCTTGAAAAAGCAGAATTGGACAAAATTATTATTACAGAACATTATCTGACAGATCGTGAATATGAAGCTCCTACTTGGTATAAAGACTATGGTTCTTTCGGTACGAAATTAGCTAAAGAAAGAGATATCGCTTATGCTAAAGCGTTTATTAATGAACAACCAACTATTAATGCCGTTCTTGCAACTTTGAATGAATATTTGACCGACTTGGAAGCTCAAAAAGATGCACAAGGTGAAGTGGTGTTGGAAGCTTATAACAATTGTGATGCACAAAATGAAGTGATCAAGGAATTGGAAGCTACATTTGAACCTGAAAGACGCGAATTGTCTATGAAGAGCAGACTGCAAGGTGATCTTATTGCTTCTATTCAAACAGCAATGGATGCAGCTGGAACTTCTGATGAAGCTAAACGTGATGAAGCTGCTATCAAAGCCTTAATTACAACTTGGACTACAAATGTAAAAGATGCTAAGGATGCTGAATTTAATGCTGGTACTCTATTGAAAGATGCAGAAAAGGCATTGAAGGATTGGAATAGTGCATTGATCGATGTAGCAGATGTTAAGAAGGTATTGATGGACAATGCTAAGTATTATTTGGATATAGCTAAGACAACTGCAGACAATACTGCTGCTGAATTGCAAATGATCCTTGAAAGACTCGGTGTATCTACTGAAAAATAATAATAATATAATAAGATAAAGATGATTAAAAAACTTTGCACAATCTTATTATCAGCCTTGCTTGCTGCGCCTCTTTGGGCGCAGCCTGCCAAAGGCGATAAGGGTGGTGTAGTGTTTGCTCCCCGTAAAGGTCAATGGCAAATCTCTTTTGTGTTAGGCGGAAGTAACTCATTTTATAATGAGAATACAGGAAGTTATCTTCTACCTAACTACAATAATGCTGCTGGAAGTATCGGATTACCGAATGGTGGTACCGGAGGTATTCTGGACAAAGGTAGCACTTCTGGTGATGTCATTGCAAATGGAAATCAATCAGGTTATCTGAACGATTTTCTCAAGATTAACGGGTTTAATAATAATAGCTTGGTGAATATAGTTGGCTTGCAAGCCAAATATTTCTTCAACGATTGTTGGGATGTCAATTTCTCTTTGGGTATGAATATTAATGTTACTCCAAAGAAAGATTACATAGAAGGTGACAATAGTGTGACCGATATGATTATTCCTGACCAGAAATATGTCAATGCGCAGACTACCAACAATTGGTATATGAATGTAGGCACCGAGCGTTATTTTAAAACGAGCAATCCACGTATTCACCCATATGTAGGAGCTACTCTTGGCCTCCAGATGGCACGTATTGAAACAATGGAACCGTATACAGGTAAAATTTATATGAGTGAAGATGACGATAATGAAGACGATGCTGTAGACCAGCAAGTCTATCTGCCCGCAGGCAAAGTGGGACAGATGGTCGGCATCAAAGGCGCTCTTGTGGGTGGTATTGAATATAGCTTGGCTAACGGCTTTGTTATTGGATTTGAATGTCAGCCATTGGCATACCGTTATGATATTATTCAAATTGCTCCCAAAGGCTTCGACAAATATAATTTGTCACATCACAACATAAAAATTATTGATATGCCGGTATTGAAACTCGGTTTCCGGTTTTAATAGAAACTGTGCGTTAATAATAACGTAATGTATGTAAATGCAGAAAAGGCGGTTTTGCTAACATGTTTAGCCGGATCGCCTTCTTTGCTTAAATAAATCCGAAAATGAGAAAATATCTTCTGCTTTTATTTATATGTGGCTGGATAGTGGGAAGTTGTAGTAAACAACAAAATATACAATCGAGTTGCATAGTGGAGATGAAAATTGAATATCCTAAATATACTCAGGGTTATTTAAGGAATATGGAGGGCAAGTGTTTGGATTCGCTCGTCGTGACCAACGGTCATTTGAACTTAGAACGAACAGATAGCCTTTTAATGCCTTATGTAGCAATTATTAGCCTCAATAATCCGGCTGATTCTATAGATCGCATTGAAATGCCGTTCGTAGTAGAAGCTGGGAAGGTTAATATCGAAGTTGGAGAGTATATCAGTACGAGTGGGACTCCTTTAAATGGTCAGATGCAAGAATTCTTAAATGATTTGCAAGCTTTACGTTCAAGTCTTGATGTAAATATTTCGATAGAGGAAATGAACCAGCTCTTCTCCGAATTCTATAAACAACAGATTCTGAGTAATAAAAACAATGTACTTGGACAGTATATTTATAAGAGCTATGGTGTTCATTTGAATGATACAGACCGTGATCTGGTAAAAGCACAGTTGGATAGTTAAAAACAGTTTACTATGAAATTTAAATCAATTATTACTTTTCTGGCACTTGCAGCTGTTTGTGTAGGCGTGAAGGCTCAAGAAATGAATCCGAATCCGTGGTTTATCCAGGGACAGTTGGGAGCATCTTATTCTAGCAGTGATGCGAGCTTTGGAAAGTTGATAGCACCTTCAGGAGCTATTGCTTTTGGTAAGTATTTCTCGCCTGTGTGGGGAGCCAGACTTTCTATTAGCGGTTGGCAAGGACGTGTTGGTTCGGAAATAACTAAGAAAGCTCATGGATTCTACTATGGTGCTGCTACAGTAGATGGGTTGATGAACCTTAGTCAGTTGATACGGAAATATCCCGAACGTTTGTTCGATGTAAATGTGATCGCCGGTATAGGTTTCAACCGTGCTTTTAGTAGTAGTGTGAGTTCTTTTATGGGACGATTGGGATTGCAAGGAAGTTTCCGAATGAATGATGCACTCGATTTTAATATCGAAGCTACTGCCAACGGTGTATCTGATCGTTGGAATGGACGTGATGATCATTCTATCGACACTTACTTTAATCTGGGATTAGGCTTTACCTATAAATTCAGAACAGGATACAAATGTGTTACTTGTATTTCGAAAGAATACCCTGAAACGCTTTATACGGAAGAAGAAGTGAATGAAATGATCAATCAACAGCGTGCGAAAACTGTAGAGAAGATTATTCAAAAGACTGATACTGTAGTGATAAATTCTGAGACCACACCTACTACAAAAGTGGTAAGAGGTATCAGGAGTCACGTGGGATTTGGTCTTGCCAAGACAAATATTGAAGAAAGTCAAGTACTTAACATACTTGCTATTGTTGATTACATGAAGCAATTTCCCGATGCAAAAGCTACTATTATGGGATATGCCGATAATGGAACCGGAAGTCGGGAAATTAATCTGAGACTTGCCAAGCAACGTGCCGAAGCTGTTGCCAATCAACTGATCAACAAATATGGCATTACTAAAGACCGTCTCATCGTATCAAGTATGAAAGATAGAGAACAACCTTTCCGGACTAACGACTGGAACCGGGTTGTGATTATAATTGCTGATTAGTCCATTTTAGTGAAAAGGCTTTTATTGTTTTCAATAAAAAGCTCTCTATTAGGACAAGTTGCCAGGAATCCTTAAGGAATCCTGGCAACTTTCTTTAAGAACAAATATTTAAGATATGATCGAAAAAGATCATGATATAAAATCCTAATTTGATTGAATATACTGCTTATTATTATCAATAATTTGATTTTTCAAATATAAAGCTTTCTTTAATATCGGTAACCTCTTTTTTCTTGTTATTTTACTTTTCTTTATTTCTCTTTCTATCGTAAGAACTGTAACTGCACTGTATATTTATATGCTGCCTTGGCACTCTTGTGGTTAAGCAAATTCTGTTTTGGATATTTTCCGCCATGTTCGGAAAGTGATTAAGACAGCCACCGCGTAAAGTATTATCTTTTATGAAACATTCGATGGATATACTCCTGGATATTCCAATCTATAGTAAAATTATATGGTATAGGCGAAATTTAATTGATTGATAATAATATATTTATATTGCCGTTGTCGATATATGGATTCGGACGAACCGACAAAAGAACCGTTTTCTGTGATATTTCATTATTAGAGTTATCCAAACAGATTGTTGAGAGATATAGGGGTATTGCCAAAGATGGTAAATTGCTCCTGATGTTTAGTTTGGCAGACTAGATAAAATCTGAAAGTTATCGCAAAACTCTGTAATATAGGGCTTAAACTTATCTATCATATGGGAAGTACACATACGCAACACAAGTATGCATATCACAAGGTTTCCACTTGAAACGTTCTCCAAAAAATAGGATATTGCTTTGTTCAGACTACCCCAATTTATGCCAAAATCACGAATCAAAAAGTAAAAGAAGATATGAAACCAACTTGCTGAAAGATGATGTGCTAGAGAATTTTGGTAGAAGTCGATATTATAAATTAACTAATTATATTGTAAATCTAGTTTTGAAGTTTTTTTTCTAAAAAAAACAACATTAATGAACCGTAATAATATAATGTATTGATATTTACTGTATATTCGCATATAATTAATTAGAAACATATATATGAAAAAAAGAATAGTCTTATTGAGACATGGAGAAAGTTTATGGAATAAAGAAAATCGATTTACTGGATGGTATGATGTTGATTTAACAGAAAGAGGGATAAAGGAAGCCATTAATGCTGGTTTGTCCCTTAAAAATGAGAAATTTGAATTTAATAAAGCATATACATCTTTTTTAAAAAGAGCTATTAAGACACTATATTATGTTTTAGATGTTTTAGATCGAAATTGGATTCCAATAGAAAAATGTTGGAAACTCAATGAAAAACATTATGGAGCATTACAAGGATTGAATATCAATGAGGCTTATAGTATATATGGACATCAGGTAGATGCGTGGAAAAGCTCTTATCATTTAGCACCAGCCCCCTTGGATACATATGATAGTCGGAGTCCTTACTTAGATGTTAAATATAAGAATGTTAATGACCATCTTCCTCTTACGGAATCGTTGTTAGATGCTTATGAGAGAATTATTCCATATTGGAACAATGTGATTATGAATGAATTGAATTATTATAATCAACTTTTGGTCGTATTACATGCTAACAGTATACATGCTATCCTAAAAAATACAATGAACATATCCAATGAGGATATAACTCTCTTAGATATGCCAACTGCAATTCCATATATAATTGAATTTGATAATTATGGTAAAATAATAAATGATTATTTTTTATCAGATACAGATGAATCTATTAAATTTAAAAATATAATAAATTCTATAAGAAAACTGTAGATTAATTTTAATGATAGTATTATGAAAAGAAAATATAATTATTTGGAGTGTGAAAACATCATAAGGAGCGACTATAATCTTGTGATTAATGATAACGCAATAAATTTGCATTTAATCAAAAAATTAAATAACATAATAATAAATAATGACTTATCTATAGTATTCATCATTCTTTCTCATGATAAGCAGTACACCGGCAGATGTATACTAAACACTGTTGATCTTATTAATAATATTCCACTTTCAAATGTGTCAATATATTTAGGTTTCAAGGTAACATTGAGAATAATATGAAACAGCTATTGATTAATAGAAAGGTAACAATAATTAATAATCATAAATTGATTAGCGAAGAGTACAAAATAGATTTATGCAAAGGTAAGAGTGAAAATATGTTTTCATCACTTTTCTATATAAGTCGGTTACATGAAGAATTGAAAACTTTTGTACTTACACTAGATTCTGATTATTATATCTATGATTATATTAATTTATTGGCATTAATTACTCCATGGATTTTAAGTTTTGAGAACGATTATTATCAAAATGTAGAATTTGTCAAAGGGTCAGGATTATTTATTCATCCATTATCCAAAGATCAACTTTCTTTAGATAAACAAGGTATGCTTTCATATGGAGATGTAGTCAATTCATATTTAGAAGATAAAATAACAGAAGAGGTATATATTACTCCGAAAAATATCAGGGATTTATTAGATAAAAATCAAATTAAAAAGATAGAGGATAATTTATTGTCAGATTTTATTATTGGAGGTAGGATTGGTCGTTCTTTTTGTTTGAGTCAAATTTTAAATATCGGCTCAACTAATGGTCGTAATTTTTCTAAGTTTAGATATATTTTGCATGGTAATCAAGGTACAACTCTATACAATTGGAATTTAATGAATCTATCTAAAGGATATGGACTTGAAATTTCATTTTGTTTGAGTTTCTCTATAATAATATTTTTTTTAATAAAAAAATTGTCGATTTAGAAATCTTACCTATTTCTCATGATGCTAAATCTTTTAAAGAAAGCATGTTAATTGGTGTTGATCTTTTTAGCCTATATAAGAAATATCAAGATTTTATTCAGCAAGAAAAAACAATTTGTAGCAATATGGAAGTATTATCTTCTGATGGTTTGTTTGACATTGAAATTCATAATATAGTAGCTGACAATAAATTGGACTTACTTCCATCTGTAGCCGATTTTAAAGTAAAATAGTGTCATGAGAAGAGTCGAAATTAAATATAAAACGGAAATTAACAACTCATTTAGTGTAAAAAGCAATGCAAGATTAGAATGGGTTAAAGTTATGTTGTTTCAATGGAATAGCTCATTTGATAAAGATTGGGTAGAAAATGCTGAAAGGTATTCCCCAAAATACAATTTAATCTTGAAGAAAAATGTATGCAACGTTATTAATTATGCTAAAACAAGTAATGTTAATTTATTAGTATTTCCAGAATTATCAATACCTAAAGAATGTATACCTCACATTGTTGAACTAACTAAAGGAAATAAGGATCTAATTATTGTTGCTGGAAGTCATTATTATGAAGATTCAAATTCTATCCTTAATCAATCTCCAATAATATATAATGGTTCGGTTATTTATACCCATAAAATACATAATTCAGATAGTGAGTATAGTCCATATAAAGGCAAAGGAGTTTATCAAGATGATAAATACATAAAAAAAGTTGTTTATTTCAGAAATACTATTATCGGAAATTTTATCGTTTTGATTTGTGCTGATAATTTTAAAGAAGTAAAAGATATATGCTTAAATAAATATAAAAATATTGATTTCTTAATTGTAATTGCATTTCAAAAAGAATCCTTATTACATCATAATGCTATTCAACTATCATATCTTCGACATTCACAAGATTTTTATAGTCTATATGTTAATAATAAATGTGATAATTATTCTGATGGAAAAAGTGCCGTTTTTGGGGTGACGACAAAAGATAATATCAAACATTTTAGCAAAGAAATTAATATTAATACAAAAATAAAAGATAAACTACTTCAAATATCTGATAAATGTGATGGTTTAGTTCTAAAATTAAATTTAAGTAAAAAGGATGTTTCAAGTAAACGAAGGTTACTAGATATTCCGGGAAATATTAGCGAAGTTGAACATCTTACGATTCTAAATCCCAGTATTATCGTATCTGATTGTGTTGAAAGAAATAATTTAGTAAACAAAACTGATGAAAGTTATGATATCGTTGATAATGCAAGATCTAAATATAACCGTAATAATATAAATATAGAATACATAGATGATTTTTTTTGTTTCGAGATTCCTTTTAAATACAAAGCTGATTTGCAGCAATATAGATTTGATTTCCACTCGATGAGTGGAAATATTCAACACGAGCGACTTCTATCAATTATCGAAAATAATTATTCCATTGATATCCAAAAATTATTTTCTAAAGTTGCAGATAAAACGGCTGAATATTTTGTGTCTGAAGCCAAGAGAGGAAATAACCGTTCAAATAGGATTATTTATGGTGTTGATAAATTAGTTCGTACATCAGGTGAAGATGTTAAGCTATCTATGCGCGTGTATAAAACTGATAATTTCACATTCAAATTTATGTCCAATTTATATCTTGAACTTAAGGCTATTAAAAATATATTCAAAGTAAAAACAATTGAAGAAATTAATAAATTTGTTCCATTTCTTAATTCAATAGGAGTAGGGGGATTTATTGTGTTGAACATTAATAACAATAATCTTTTTTATTTACCCAAAGGTCACAGAACGTTAATTGTTCAGGAATGTGGCATTTTAGTTATGATAAGACATTTATGCCCATTGATAGAGGAGAAGGTTCTTTAGGGATTTTTAATTGTTTACATAGAGGGGTGTTAAAAGATAATGGTATTGATCTAACTGATACCAAAATGTTAAATGAGTTTGGGGTATGTGATTTTGGAGTGATTTGCGACAACAGGTTGGAGTTTGAGATATGTTCTTATGTGAAAATATACGATAGAAACAATGATACACTGAGTGACTTACAATTGTTATATTCTTTTGCAGAAGATGGGAGTAAATATAAAACGATTCAATTTTTACCAGTAAACGCCATTGAAATTGATCATTTTATTGCTAATAACGACTTAACTCCTGAAGCTTGTAAACTATCCAAAAGATTATACAATAGGATTAATCTGGGATGAGGTTGTGTCAAAACGTTGGCACAACCTTTTTCTAAAATTTATAGTCCTGTTATCTTTTCTTTTGGCTATGCCGCTTTTTTCTCATTCATTTGGTAACAAGTTACTATATTCCCGTTGTATCGAGTTATAAATAGCCCAATAAATATAGATTTAGCAAGTGTAATGAACTCCTTTCCTGCCTTTCTCAGTTTTGCACACATCTTTTTGATATTAAAAGCTATGGCAAAGAAGGCAAAGTCCATTGTCACCTTGTCTTCTCCCATATGCCGGAACCTTCTGTATGCCATGTTGTATTTCATTTGTCCAAAAACGGCTTCCGGTTCTATACACCGCCTGCCCCTATGCCTGATTCCTTCTTCTGAGAGCAACCTTTCCCGTGCCTGCCTTTTGTATTGGTTTAACCGGTGGTTGACTTCTATAATACGGTTCCCCCGGGCTTTAAAGCAACTGCCACGCAAAGGACAGCCTTCGCATCTTTGTGCTTTATACCGGGCACTTTCGGAGATGTATCCGCTCGCTGTTTTGTCACGTCTGGTTCCTATACGGTTCATGTGCTGCCCCATAGGACAAACGTAGTAATCCTCCCCCGCATTGTAATGGAGACTCTCCGCATGGAATGGGTTGGGGGTATAACGGGGACGCTGTTCTTTATGGAAGTAGTTGTACTTGACAAAGGCTTCTATCCCATTATCTTGCATGAACCGGTAATTTTCTTCCGAGCCGTAACCGGAGTCTGCCACACCGATACCCGGTAAGCGGTTATAGCGGTGCTGGAAGGAGTGGAAGAAAGGGATCAGGGTCAGCGTATCGGTGGGGTTGGGAAACAGCCGGAAGTCTATGATGAACTGGTTTTCAGTACCTGTTTGTAAATTATACCCGGGCTTGGTCTGCCCGTTCTTCATGGCGTCTTCTTTCATACGCATGAATGTAGCATCAGGATCGGTCTTAGAATAGGAATTACGTTCTCCAAGGACTTCAAGGTGATTGTCGTATTCCATCAGCTTGTCACGGTACTCCTCAAGTTCCCGGACCTGTTTCTTCTTTTCCCGGATGACTTTCTTTTGTTCCTTGTCCTTTGTTACAGGCTGGTGTTCCAGCACCTCTTTAAGTTCATTCACTATATCTGAGAGCATGGCAGGAGTGAACTCTACGGATGTGTCTTTGGAGGAGTTCTCTTGGGCTATGGCTTCATCTACCTGCTCCAGGAGAATGCGGATCTTATCCATCAGCTTTGTACGGTTCTTTTCGACTGTCTTGCGCCAGACAAAAGTATATTTGTTGGCCATGGACTCAATCTTGGTACCGTCGATATACTCTACGTCAAGGCTGATAAAACCTTTGTCGGCAAGGACAAGAACCAACTGCGTAAATACGGTATTTATTTCTTCTTTTACACGGTTTCGAAAACGGTTGATGGTAATAAAATCCGGATGTTCATTACCGGAAAGCCAGATATAATGGATGTCACGTAGGAGAAGCTTCTCTATTTTGCGGCACGAATAGATATTGTTCATGTAGGCGTAGATAATTACCTTGAGCATCATTTTAGGATGATAAGGACAACGACCGGTTGCTTTATAAAGCTTCTTGAAATTGTCAAGATTGAGATTATCAACAACTGTATTAACGATGCGAACCGGATCGTTCGATGCTATGTTCTCATCAATTCTTCCGGGAAAAAGAACTGTTTGGTTGGGAATGTAAGGACGAAAATGTAACTTTGCCATAACGAAAAACTTTATGCCTAAAGTTACAAAAATTTTGGGTAATAACAAAGCCCGGGCTTGCGAAAGTCTGGGCTTTGCGCATAAAAAAAGGTTGTGCCAGCATTTTGACACAACCTCATGGATGTAGTCAATTTACTTTCACTTATTGATCGGATGAAAAGATGAGGTTAATTTAGGGGGAAGTTCTTGGATTCAGGCAAAAGAAGTTGTTGTTACTACTCCAAGTACTTCTCTTTTAAGAGTCTTCTATAATAGTTTTTTGATGTAAAAATGAGCTTTACAACAAACAATATGCGAATACAACACAGTATCTTTGCAACAAATAAAAGGCTGTCAATATGGAAAAACTGAATGTGTTTGATTGCTCAAATGTGCTTATAGCGAGTTATTTCACCGATGATAGGGGATGTGCTCACGAAAATCGGGAACATACACTTATTTATTTGTCTTCCGGAAATTTGGAAATTGAGGAACATGGAAAGAAAACCATTTTGCGCCCGGGAGATTGCGCCTTTATGCGGCGTGATAACCGTATGTGGTTGCAGAAAAAGGTTGAAGATGGTAAACCGTATCGTTCTGTTGTACTGAAATTCTCAAGAGTTTTCCTGAGAGAATTTTACCAAACACTCAATAGACAACAGATTCCGGTTGATTCCAAACGTGAAAAGATGAGTCTGCGTGTACTTCCGAAGAACAGACCTGATATCCGTTCTCTGTTTGAATCAGTCATTCCTTATTTTGATTCTGGGGTGAAACCTTCAGAGGAGGTTTTGAAACTAAAAATGATTGAAGGTGTTTATATACTACTTAACACCGACCGTAATCTCTATGCTTCATTGTTCGATTTTGTGGAACCGTGGAAAATAGACATCCTTGATTATCTGAATGATAATTATATGTGCGACCTTTCTATGGAGGAAATTGCTAGTTATACGGGACGCAGTTTAGCCACTTTCAAACGGGATTTTGCAAAAGTGAGTGATTTGACACCACAGAGATGGATCATTAAACGACGTTTGGAAGCAGCACATGATTTGATTAAGTCGGGGAAAAAGAAAGTAACAGAGGCTTGTTTCGATGTGGGTTTTAAAAATTTGTCACATTTCTCTAAGATATATAAAGAAGCTTATGGTGTTGCTCCATCATACTAATATGATCTTCACAACAAAGGAGTTTGAGCTTTACAACAAAGCTGGCGCAGAGATGGTTTCGTACCTTTGCATTAGCAAGATAAAATTGATTATCTTGAAATGTCGAATTAAAATCATATGGTATGAAAGTAAAAGTAATTTTATGGGTTTTATTATTAACTTTAATATTTCCGATTATGGTAAAAGCACAAGTAAAAATCCAGCAGTCGGCTGGGCGTGATGCACTCGGCGATTTCGCTCCCGAGTTTGCACATCTGAATGACGATATCCTTTTTGGAGAAGTATGGAGCCGTAACGATCTTCTTTCGCTCCGGGACCGATCCATTGTAACTGTAGTTGCTCTCATGTCGCAGGGGCTGACTGATTCTTCGTTCAAATATCATCTTGAATCAGCAAAAAAGAACGGAGTAACCAAGACTGAGATGGCAGAGATCCTCACCCATGCCGCTTTCTATGCGGGATGGTCTAAAGCATGGGCAGCATTCCGTATGGCTAAGGAGGTCTGGACTAGTGGTGCTGACAGTACTGCGCTCAGTTCGCTTGATACGTATGCGCAAACCATTATTTTTCCTATCGGTAAGCCCAATGATGCATACGCTAAATATTTCGTTGGTCAGAGCTATCTCGCTCCCATTGTTGCAGGGGGTGTTCCCATTGCAAATGTTACTTTTGAACCGGGATGTCGCAACAATTGGCATATACACAATGCAACCAAAGGTGGTGGTCAAACACTCGTATGTGTAGGCGGTCGCGGATATTATCAGGAATGGGGAAAAGAACCGATAGAGCTTCTTCCCGGTGATGCAGTTTATATTCCGACAGGTGTCAAACATTGGCATGGGGCAGCTTTCGATAGTTGGTTCTCGCATCTTGCCATAGAGGTTCCCGGCGAAAACAATAGTAATGAATGGCTTGAACCTGTTAGCAATGAAGAATATTCAAAATTAAAGTAAAATGAAACATATAATATTGATATTTATGAGTCTTCTCTGTTTTAGCTGCTCATCGAAAGCACAGAAACAAACAGTGGATAAGAATACACAGTCCGACATGAAAATCCTTGTTGCTTATTTCTCCTGTACCGGAACTACGGAAAAGGTGGCAGATGCTATTGCCAAAGCAATTGGTGGTAAGCTCTATCAGATAACTCCGGCTACGGCCTATACATCGGCAGATCTCGATTGGAACGATAAAGCAAGTCGGAGTTCCGTTGAAATGGCTACTGAAAATTCACGTCCTGAATTAGGTGGTGAAACTATTGACATAAAGGATTATGATGTTATATTTCTCGGTTATCCGATATGGTGGGACTTATGTCCGCGTCCGGTCAATACGTTTCTTGAGAAGTATGATTTCTCGGGTAAAACCATCATTCCGTTTGCTACTTCAGGAGGAAGTTCGATAACCAATAGTGTAAAACAGTTCAAAAAACTCTATCCGAACTTGACTTGGAAAGAAGGAAAATTGTTCAATAGTGGTGCTGAAAAAGCAGTAGAATGGTCGAAACAAATAATTGAGGAACAGTAGAAGAGATAGGAGATTTTTGAAAGTAATATGATAACATCACTTTAACAAAGTGAACTTTATAGCAAAGTATATTGAGCCTCGCAACAAAGATGCTGTGAGGCTCTCTTTTTACCTTTGCTGGCAGAACATTAATACATAAGAATTATGGAAGAGAATAACAAAATGAATATTAGTCGTCGTAGATTTTTTAAGACGGCGGTATTGACAGGGATGGCCTTGACCGTACCCACTGGACCGGATAAGGTTTTAGCAGCTAAAACGAGACAACTGGAAACATCTCACAATAATGGCGATGCAGCCCATATTAGAGGATATCGTATACTAGGTACGGGAAAGGCGGCTTTCGAGGTGTCGGCACTCGGTTTTGGTGTGATGGGGATGACCTATAACCGCAGCCAACATCCGGACAAGAAACAATGTATCCGGCTGTTGCATGAGGCGGTGGATCGTGGGGTGACACTTTTTGATACAGCCATTATTTACGGACCATTGAATAATGAAGAACTGGCTGGGGAAGCATTGTCTGCTTTTAAAGGGCGGATCAACGTAACGACCAAATTCGGACATGAGGTAATTGATGGTAAAGCCACGGGGCGTCAGAACAGCCGACCGGAAACCATCCGCCGATATTGCGAAGAATCACTCCGTCGTCTCCGAATTGATTCGCTGCCGATGTTCTATCAGCATCGTGCCGATCCGAATGTTCCGGTGGAAGAGGTGGCAACGACCATTGCAGACTTGATGAAAGAGGGTAAAGTACAACGCTGGGGAATGTGTGAGGTCAGTGCGGAAACTATTCGTAAAGCTCATATCGTATGTCCCCTCACTGCCATTCAGAGCGAGTACCACTTGATGCATCGTATTGTGGAAGAAAACGGGGTACTCGATACCTGTCGAGAACTGGGTATCGGCTTTGTACCGTATAGTCCAATTAACCGGGGCTTTTTGGGAGGTTGGGACAAACAAAGATACTACAAAAAAGTGGAATACAGAAGAATGAAGTAATAGAATTGATTTACAGAGGTTTCATTTAAGCAGCCGATTATCTCCAACGCCACCACAATCCTTGCCGAAGCCAAGTCAAGACGTCGCAACGTTACTTGTTCGTAACCACACCATATAGGTGACGAAATTGGCACGAATGGCAAAACAAGGCGTTGTGATATAGTGAGTTACTAACAACTCACGCGACAAATCCAGTTACGGAAAAAGATTGCGTCGTTCCTCCGTGTTTTGCGTACCGACGAAGGATTCTTCACCGACTAATTTTGAACCTAAAAAAATTAAGGACGATGAAGAGTACATTTTCAGTTATCTACTACCTCAAACGTCAGGTAGTGAAAAAGGACGGGACAGTACCCGTCATGGGACGTATCACGGTGGACGGCAGCCAAACACAGTTCAGCTGCAAACTGACCGTCGATCCTAAGCTGTGGGACACCAAAGGAGGACGTGTCACGGGCAGAAGCACGGCTGCACTCGAAACGAACCGTATGCTCGACAAGATGCGCGTACGCATCAACAAGCACTATCAGGAAATCATGGAGCGTGACAACTTCGTCACTGCGGAAAAGGTGAAAAACGCCTTTCTTGGACTGGAACACCGCTACCACACGCTATTGCAGGTGTTCCGGCAACACAACGAGGACTATGCCAAGCAGGTGGAGGCAGGCATGAAAGCCAAAGGCACGTTTGACAAATACAAGATCGTTTACAAGCACCTGCAAGAGTTCCTCACCATCCGCTACCACGTGAAGGACATCGCCCTGAAAGAGCTTACCCCCGCTTTCATTTCCGATTTTGAAATGTTCCTGCGCACGGACAAACACTGCTGCACCAACACCGTGTGGCTGTATGTCTGCCCGCTTCGGACGATGGTGTTCATCGCCATCAACAATGAGTGGCTCACGCGCGACCCGTTCCGCGAGTATGAAATCAAGAAGGAGGAAACGACCCGCAGCTTTCTGACGAAAGATGAAATCCGCCTGCTGATGGAAGGTAAGCTGAAGAATGCGAAGCAAGAACTGTATCGTGATTTATACCTGTTCTGCGCCTTCACGGGCTTGTCGTTCGCCGATATGCGCAACCTGACGGAAGAGAATATCCGCACCTACTTTGACGAACACGAGTGGATAAACATCAACCGCCAGAAGACGGGTGTGGTGTCCAACATCCGTATGCTCGACATAGCGAAGCGCATCATCGACAAATACCGTGGGCTGTGTGGGGACGGCAGGATATTCCCCGTACCCCACTATAACACGTGCCTTGCCGGAATCCGTGCCGTCGCCAAGCGTTGCGGTATCACCAAGCATATTACATGGCATCAAAGCCGCCACACGGCCGCCACGACGGTGTTCCTCTCCAACGGCGTACCCATCGAAACGGTCAGTTCCATGCTGGGACACAAAAGCATAAAGACAACGCAGATATACGCGAGTGCGCCCAGAATGGTCGCTTAATAAATACTTCTTTAGCAAGAAGTTAGGATTGGGTTCGATATAGTCCTATCGTCAATCAGTTTATCCAAAGGGGAAACCCGATGGGGAGTGTAGCATACTGATTAAAGCTCCAAGTCCACTAATAGTCAGGTGGCGACTGAGGGGCAAGACGAAAAGACATACATAAGGATGAAGCCTTGATTGGTTGAATGATAGTTCAGTGGTACCAGATCTTGCAACAACGGAAGACTATTATACATACGTTGTTTCATAGTACTCTGCCTATTTTGTGCGTTAGTGCAGAGCATAAAGAACCGACTATGACACAGCCGCAATAAGCGGACAAGAACGAAAGTCGCATCCGACAGTATGTCGTGCTAATAGTTATTAAGAGAACTAACTGGGGATTACCTAAGTCGGAACGCTGGAACAAACAGCTATAAAGAAAGCTTTTGAATATCCGATATGGTAACGGAACTTCCGTAGTAGTCTGAGCAAGGGAAAGCCTTGTACATGGCGAAGGGAAGTAGTCTGTAACTTTAATACAAACAACGGAAAACGTGAGAGACGTATGAGAAATCCAGAGCAAGTATTAAACATTTTAGCTGGACACAGCAATGAGCCCGAGTATAAATACGAAAGGCTTTACCGTATTCTATTCAATGAACAGATGTTCTTTGTCGCCTACCAACGTATGTATGCAAAGCCGGGCAACATGACACCCGGCACAGATGGCAAAACTGAGGATGAAATGAGCATTGATAGGATAAACAAACTCATAGAGAGTATAAAGGATGAGACTTATAGTCCCAATCCTGCAAAGAGAACTTACATTCCGAAAAAGAATGGGAAGATGCGTCCGCTAGGAATACCGTCTTTTGAAGACAAATTGGTTCAAGAGGTAGTAAGAATGGTGCTTGAAGCCATATATGAGGGACACTTTGAGTGGACATCGCACGGTTTCAGACCAAACCGAAGCTGCCACACAGCACTGAAAAGTCTACAAAACAATTTCAACGGTGCAAAATGGTTCATTGAGGGAGATATAAAAGGCTTCTTTGACAACATAGACCATAATGTGCTGATAGAAATAATGAAAGGCAGAATAGCAGACGACAGATTTCTTCGTCTGATACGGAAATTCCTCAATGCAGGGTACATGGAAGAGTGGCAATTCAACAAGACTTATTCAGGGACACCGCAAGGTGGTATCATAAGCCCTATTTTGGCAAACATATACCTAGACAAGTTCGATAAGTACATGGATGAATATGCCAACAAATTCAATAAAGGGACAGCAAGAAGCCGCAACAAGGATATTTGCAAACTCAACAGCAGAGTACACTATCTAAAACGTAGGATAAATGAAGTAGAGGATGTAAACGTAAGAACAAGGATGGTAGAAGAACTGCACGAAAAGCAGAAGCTGATACTTACAATGCCAAGTGGCAATGATATGGATGTAAACTTTCGCAGGTTGAAATACGTGCGCTATGCCGATGATTTCCTTATCGGAGTTATCGGAACGAAAAACGAATGTGAGACAATCAAAGCTGACATCACCAAGTTTATGCAGGAAAAGTTAAGGCTGGAGATGTCACAGGAAAAGACTTTGATTACAAATGCACAAGACAGCGCAAAATTTTTGGGTTACGAAATATATGTCCGTAAAGACTATGCCACAAAGAGAAACAGTAACGGAACAGTGCGCAGATACTTCAACGGGAACGTGATATTGCACGTTTCAAGAGAAGTAATAAAGAACAAGCTGCTCAGCCTCGAAGCCATGAAAGTTGTCACCAAACACGGCAAGGAAACATGGGTGTCAAAAGGCCGGACTTATATGATTGACAATGAATCGCACGAGATTGTAGCTCAGTTTAATACCGAAATACGAGGGTTCTACAACTATTACTCAATAGCAAACAACGCATCGGCTTTGGGACGCTCTTTCGGCTGTATTATGAAGTTCTCCATGTACAAAACTCTTGCTCAAAAGCTGAATATGTCAGTGAGAAAAGTCATTGAAAGATACCGCAAGGACAATCTCTTTGCAGTGCCTTTTGTAAACAAGGGAGGAGAAACCAAGTACAGGGTATTCTATAATGAGGGATATGCCCGCAAAACGGATTGTGAAACAGCCCCAAGTGACAATCTGCCGTACATGTTCAAAACGCCATCGTTGAGTCTGATAGAAAGGCTTACAACAAAAACGTGCGAACTATGTGGCAAGCACGGAGAAGTGGTAATGCACCATGTCCGCACACTCAAAGAGTTAAAAGGTAAAAATGACTGGGAACGCAAAATGCTCTATATGCACAGAAAGAATTTGGTCGTTTGTGCGGAGTGCAATGCAAAAATCCAGAGCTGTGATAAGTAAAAATGATGTTACAGATGGAGAGCCGTATACATGGAGACGTGTAAGTACGGTTCGGGGGCAGGTAAGCGAAAACCTACCGCTGTAAAGCGGAAAGGCGTTGTTTGCCGAGCCTACAAATAACCAAAGAGAAGCTCAATCAAGACATGGAGAACCTTGCCGCGAGATTGAACCAAATCGAAGAATTTGCAGGTCGTACCATCTAAAACAGAGAAGCCATGAAACGTGACATAATCATCATTGAGGACAAGGCGGTCAGCGTAACCGGTAACGATGTATGGATGACCGCCGGAGAAATCGCCAGACTGTTCCACACGGGTGTCCCGGCAGTGAACGCCGCCATCAAAGCCATCCTCAAAACGGACGTGCTGAACGACTACGAGGCATGCCGCTACATCCAACTTGAAAACGGTCTGTATGCGGATGTTTACTCGCTTGAGATAATCATCCCCGTCACCTTTCGGCTGAGCACATACCATGCCCATCTTTTCCGCCGCTGGCTGATGGACAAGGCACTTGCAAAAGACAAGCATACCGCCTACATGTTATTCGTACATAGCGGAAAAGGCGGTTACTGCTGAAAAGACGATGAAAATCAATTAAAAACGGACAACCATCAAGCTGTCCGTTTTAACTTTAAAATAGTCAATTTTGAATATACAAATTATGTGCTAAAGAATATGAGGTATCAAAATTGAGATGGCTTATATAACATCTCATACTTTAACGAGCCACAATCAATGTACATATCATATTCCGCAATTCCTTTTTCTTGTGCTATATAATGCAAAGTTTTCTTGTGGATGTTTGAAATTCTCTCTCCATAATAGATTGCTTTAGGAACAATTTTCAGGCTTGTTGCACGAGAATGTGCGGCAGGTTGTTTCTCTGAATGAATAATACGCCATTCATTTTCATATTCCCACTGTGTGGATTTGTGAATAGCCATTTTCAAATGCGATAGTGAATCTATATTTTTAACATCCAGCCCCAAGCTCTTTGCTATATACCATTGAATAAAACTATTTGCATCAAAGCGGTTATTATCATATATAACAGGCAAGATACAACAATTCATTTCTCCTTGTTCTAATAAGAACCTTAAATCATATTCCAATGCAAACCCTTCATGATTTTGGGCATAGTGACTCCACATTATAACAGAATCTATGCTTTCACTTAAACATGCTATTGTAGATACGACCTTTAATGTATCCCCCATTTTTAATAGGATTTCTTTCAATATGTTTTCCATTACAACACTAAAAAGAGCTAATGTCAATGGATTTATGCCGTTACACGATATTACCTGTTTTTTTAAACCTGTCAAATTGTTTCTTCCGAAAAATTGGATTACACTTGGAGGAAATTCGAAATCTTTAGTTTCAAGTATCTGTTTGAATTGTTCAAGAAATTCTTCTGTACAACAAGCTCTCATTTGCTCTTGAATATTATCCAAACTATAATAAACAAGAGTGTCATAGGGGTCATTAAACTTATCAGCAGTAACAGCATAAACCAGATCCTTGTCAAAAGCATCAAGGTTTAATGTTGAACAACTCCTATATCTATACAGTTTTTGTGGCAACATTGACATCAATGCTGCACTTATAGGATAGATTCGGGATTTTATGTCCTCTTGCTCAATTCCTTCAGGAATTATTGTGGATTCTAACAATTTTGCAAATTCACTCCGAAGCATAATGGTATTCGTTTTAACCACAAAGGTACGCATTTTATTCCGGAATGTCAGGACATTACTCCATCGGTTTGCGGTAATTCGCCTCCAGCAGTTCACGCAATCCCGATTCGGGGTAAAGCACCTTCCCGCCTAAAAGGATAAAGGGCAACACTCTGTTGTTACGGTATTCCTGCAAGGTACGGCGGCTCACACGGAGCAACTCCGCCACCTCCCTGTCCGTCAGGTAACGTTCCCCGTCCAGCGGTGGACGGTAGTTTTCCAAAAATGCAGAGAGCCATTTAGAGCCTTTGCGCATATTCTGCACCACGGTGGCAAGCGGCTCGTCCTCCAGTGTAAAAACATCGTTGTTCTCGTTCATCATAACTTTGGATTCAGTGGGTGAATAATAAGATTACCTGCCGCCGGGATAGAGCGTACCGATAAGCGGAATCAGCCTCCTAACTTCTTCCGGCTTGTAATAGAACCTGCGGTTTATCTGCGAGTAGCCGATAAGCCGCTTGTCGCGCAACGTCTGCAACGTGCGCGGGCTTATTCTCAACTGCCCGCAGACCTCCTCGCCCGTGAGCCATCTTTCCATGCGCCCCGTGTCGCTTTTGCGCCTCAGTGCGGCGACCTTCTCCGAGAGTGCGCCGAATGTCGCCACCATCATCTCGAAAGTCTTTTTCTCAATTGATACTATTTCCATATTCATGCAATTATCGGTTTGCCCGCAAAGGTAACGATACACTCCCGGACACGTGCCGTTTTCCACTGAAAGGCTGCCTGTTGCGCCGTTTGACCGGGTTACGGAGCCATCTTCCGTAAAAATCTTACGTGAGTCACGTAGTGAGTTGTTAAAGCCCCTTTTGTTTATTGCCGAATTTTGCCGCAGATACAAAAAGAAAGGACTGAATATGAAAGTGATAACAATGGAAAGTTCCGTCTTCCGGTCATTGACGGAACAGATAGCGGAGATTGCGGCACACGTCCGTGCCGTCTCCGGTGACAAGAGAGCGGCATCGCCCGACAGGTTGCTCACCACACGCGAGGCGGCGCACCTGCTTAACGTGAGTACCCGCACCCTCCAGCGTATGCGCAGCGAGCAACGCATCGGCTATGTCGTGCTTCGCGGCAAATGCCGCTACCGGCAGTCGGAAATCGACCGCCTGCTTGATGAGAGTACCGTCAACGAGGACGCGGCGACACCGCAGGAACTGAAACGCAACCACACGTTGCGCACGGGCGGCAACCCCAAAGGAAGGAGGACATAGGTCATGGAACTGCTCACACGAAACAACTTCGAAGGCTGGATGCAGAAGTTGATGGAACGGCTCGACCGTCAGGACGAACTGCTGCTGGCGATGAAGGCTGAGGGGAAACAGCCTACTATCACGGAAAGCATCCGCCTTTTCGACAATCAGGACTTGTGCATGCTGCTTCAGATAAGCAAGCGCACCCTGCAACGCTACCGCAGTGTCGGCGCATTGCCCTACAAGACACTGGGCAAGAAAACCTATTACAGCGAGGAGGACGTGCTGACATTCCTTTCCAACCATATCAAGGACTTCAAAAAGGAAGATATAGCCTTCTACAAGGCTCGTATCCATAATTTCTTTCATAAATAACCCATTAAAACATTTTTCAGATGGCAAAGAAAAAAGACGAAAAGGACGTGCTGGTGGTCCGTGACGAGAAGACGGGCGAGATCAGCGTGGTTGCCGGGCTGAACGCGGACGGCACACCCAAGCGCACCCCCGCGAAAGCGGAAAACGCGCAGAGTTTCCTGCAATTCGACCGACACGGCGACGTGCTGGACAACTTCTTCAAGAACTTCTTCCGGCAGTGCAAGGAACCCAGCCGCTTCGGTTTTTACCGCATCGCGGCAGACCAAGCCGAAAATCTCTTGGAGGTGATGAAGCAACTGCTGAAAGACCCCGAAGCGAACAAGGAGCTGCTTGCCCCTCACAAGGTGGACACCTCCGACTACGAGAAAAAGGTGCAGGAAGAACTGGCAACCGAAAAACAAGAACCTCAAAAACAGGAAAACATGGAGCAACAAAAAGAACAACAGGAAGATCCCGAACAGACGCAGGGCAAACGGGGCTACCAGCCCATCGACGAGAGCAAAATCAACTGGCAGGAGCTGGAGGACAGATGGGGCGTGAAGCGTGACGACCTTGAAAAGTCCGGCGACCTTACGAAGATGCTCCACTACGGCAAGTCCGACTTGGTGAAGGTCAAGCCCACCTTCGGCGGCGAAGCATTCGAGCTGGACGCCCGCCTTTCCTTCAAGAAGGACGGCGAGGGAAACATCAGCCTCGTGCCGCACTTCATCCGCAAGGAGCAGAAACTGGATGAATACAAGGAACACAAATTCTCCGACGACGACCGGAAGAACCTGCGCGAGACGGGCAACCTCGGCAGGGTCGTGGACATCGTGGAGAAGGAAACGGGCGAGATTATCCCCTCCTACATCAGCATCGACCGCAAGACGAATGAGATCACGGACATTCCGGCGAGCAAGGTACGCATCCCGGAGCGCATCGGCAAGACGGAAATCACCAAGCAGGAGCAGGATATGCTCCGCGCCGGACTGCCCGTGCGCGACAAGCTCATCGAGCGCAACGACGGCAGGAAGTTCGTCACCACTCTGCAAGTGAACGTGGAGCAGCGCGGCGTGGAGTTCGTGCCGGGAACCGGAAGGTCGCCCCGTACCGTACAGACGCAGGAAACCAAAGGCGACACATCGAAAAGTCAGGCGCAAGGCGGGGAAAATGCCACACAGACCAAGAAGGAGCAACGCCGCAACACGTGGACGAACGAGGACGGCAGCATCCGCCCCATCAGCAAATGGAGCGACGTGAACTTCACCGAACAGCAGAAAGCCGACTATGTGGCGGGCAAAGCCGTGAAACTGGAGAACGTGACCGACAAGCAGGGCTTCCATGCCACGATGTATATCAAGTTCAACCCGGAGAAGGGTCGCCCGTACCGCTACGAAACAAATCCCGACATCGGGCAGCAGGTCGCCCCGTCCAACGAGAGCCGCACGCAGGTGGCGGTGAACAACGAGGGCAAGACCAACGAGGCGACAAAGAACCTGAAAGAGCCTTTGCAGAAAGGTCAGACCACTCCGAAGGACGCCCGCCAGCAACAGCAGCAGGACAAGCCGCAGAAGAAAACGGGCAAGGGCATGAAAGTATAGACCGTGTCCGCCACTGAATCCAAAATAAAATCCAAAGTATCAACAAAAAAGAAGAAGACATGAAGACAATCATTGCAGAAAAGCCCTCCGTGGCACGTGAAATCGCCCGCATCGTGGGCGCGACAAAGAGAGAGGAAGGATATTTCGAGGGAGGCGGCTATGCCGTGACATGGGCATTCGGACACCTTGTCCAGCTTGCCATGCCCGACGGCTACGGCGTGCGCGGTTTCGTCCGTGACAACCTCCCGATTATCCCCGACACCTTCACGCTCGTCCCCGTCAGGTCAGGACGGAGAAAGGTTACAAGCCCGACAGCGGCGTGGTGTCGCAGATAAAAACATCAAAAGGCTGTTCGGCACCAGCGACCAAATCATCGTGGCGACCGATGCCGGACGCGAGGGTGAACTTATCTTCCGCTACCTCTACCACTACACGGGCAGCACCACTCCTTTCGTGCGCCTGTGGATAAGCTCGCTCACCGACAAGGCTATCCGCGAGGGACTGCGCAACCTCGAAGACGGCGGCAAGTATGACAACCTCTACCTCGCCGCCAAAGCGCGAAGCGAATCCGACTGGCTCGTGGGCATCAACGGCACGCAGGCTCTCTCCATCGCCGCCGGACACGGCACGTATTCCGTGGGGCGGGTGCAGACACCAACGTTGGCTATGGTATGTGAACGCTACTGGGAGAACCGCCGCTTCACGCCCGAAGCCTTCTGGCAACTCCATATCGCAACGGACGGTTGCGACGGCAAGTCGTGAAATTCTCATCCTCCGAAAAATGGAAGAGAAAGAACCGGCGACGGAGCTATATAATAAGGTAAAGGCGGCAGGTTCGCCACTGTCACGAAAGCCGAGCGCAAGGAGAAACGGAGGAAACCCCTTGCTGTACGACCTGACCACGCTCCAGAAAGAAGCCAACGCCAAGCACGGCTTCACGGCGGAACAGACGCTTGAAATCGCGCAGAAGCTCTACGAAAAGAAGTGATAACCTATCCGAGAACGGGAAGCCGCTACATCCCCGAAGACGTGTTTGCCGAAATTCCCAAACTGCTCGCTTTCATCGGCACACAGCCCGAATGGAAAGACAAGGTGCGGGCAAAAGCCGCCCCGACACGCCGCAGCGTGGACGGCGGCAAGGTGACAGACCACCATGCCCTGCTCGTCACGGGTGAGAAACCGCTCTTCCTCTCCAAAGAGGACAATACCATCTATCAGATGATTGCCGGGCGCATGGTCGAGGCATTCTCTGAAAAATGCGTCAAGGATGTGACCACTGTCACGGCGGAATGTGCCGGAGTGGAGTTTACCGTAAAAGGCAGCGTCGTCAGGCAAGCCGGATGGCGTGCCGTCTATGGCGAGGAAAAAAGGAGGAAATTACCATTCCCGGCTGGCAGGAAGGCGACACGCTGACACTGAAAGCCTCGTCCATCACAGAAGGGAAGACCAACCCAAGCCGCTGCATACCGAAGCCACCCTGCTGTCCGCAATGGAAACGGCGGGCAAGGAAATTGAGGACGACGCACTGCGGCAGGCGATGAAGGACTGCGGCATCGGTACTCCCGCCACACGCGCCTCCATCATCGAAACGCTCTTCAAGCGCGGTTACATGGAACGCTGCAAGAAGTTGCTTGTCCCCACCGAAAAGGGGCTTGCCTCAATTCCGTCGTGAAGACGATGCGCATCGCCGATGTCGCCATGACAGGCGAATGGGAGAAGGAACTGGCACGCATCGAGCGTGGGGAGCTGTCCGCCGATACCTTCCGCAAAAAGATAGAGGCGTACACGCGGGAGATTACCTCCGAACTGCTCTCATGCGACAAGCTCTTCGGCAGCCGCGATTCCGGTTGCGCGTGTCCCAAGTGCGGCACGGGCAGGATGCGGTTCTACGGCAAGGTGGTACGCTGCGACAACACGGAGTGCGGGCTGCCCGTGTTCCGGCTGAAAGCGGGACGCACCCTGTCCGACGATGAAATCAAAGACCTGCTCACCGAAGGGCATACCCAGCTGCTCAAAGGCTTCAAGAGCAAACAGGGCAAGAGCTTCGATGCCGTCGTCGCCTTTGACGGGGAATATAACACGACGTTCGTGTTCCCGGAGGCTAAAAAGGACAAGAAATTTTCAGGACGGAAGAAATAGTATTAACTTTGCCACTTGTTCAGAGTAATGAATTGTTCTTCGATACCGGATTACACTCATACTTTGGATTTAGTGGCGGCACTCGGAGGGATACCGAGTGCCTTTTTCTTCCTTTTTCCAACCGATTATCCCGTTAAATATCAATCCACTAAACTCCAAAGTAATGAACAACAAGAAGAAAAACGAGGGCAGTCCGACTTTTCCTATTACGGTCTGTACCTGATGGACTACCTCCGCACGAACAAGTTTGAACAGGCTACCGACACCGCTTTCATACGGGAACGCGCCGATCGTGCCGCCGAAACGTATGAAAAGGCGCGGATTGAAGGCTATCCCACCGACGGTGCGCAGGAACTGGCGATGGAAACACTGCTGCGCGGGTTGCACTATTCCCGGTACGCCATGCTCCACGAAGTCGTGGAGAACGAGTTTGCCAACGAAGTGCCGGAAGAGAAACAAGAAGCCTTTATCCATAAACTCCTGCCGCTTGTCGGCAACGTGTTCTCCGTCTATGACCTTTCGGACGACAACTTCGCCCTGTCTTCCGATTACGACCTGCTCTACACGGAGCTGACGGGAGCAACCGTCCTTTACTTAGACGAATATGGCGTTTAACCGCAAACAGAAACTGCGGGACAACATCGAGGCGATACGGACGGCATTCATCCTTGACAGGGAAAATAGGACAGCGACAACCGAAGAGCGTGCCATACTTCAAAGGTACTGCGGTTTCGGCGGTCTGAAATGTATCCTCAACCCTGCAAAGGAACTGACGGATGCCGTCCGGTGGGCGAAATCCGACCTCGAACTGTTCGCCCCGACGGTGGAGCTGCACAGGCTTATCCGTGAGAACAGCAAGGACGAAACAGAGTACAAGCGGTTTGTGGATTCGCTGAAAGCGTCCGTGCTGACCGCTTTCTACACCCCCAAAGAGATAACCGACACCATCGCGGACGTGCTGGCAGATTACAGCGTCCGCCCCGCCCGTATGCTCGAACCGTCGGCAGGTGTCGGCGTGTTCGTGGATTCCATGCTGCGGCACAGCCCCAATGCGGATGTGATGGCTTTCGAGAAGGATCTGCTCACGGGTACAATCTTGAGGCATCTCTATCCCGACCAGAAAATGCGCACCTGCGGTTTTGAGAAAATCGAAAGACCGTTCAACAATTATTTCGACTTGGCGGTGTCCAACATTCCGTTCGGTGACATTGCCGTGTTCGACGCGGAGTTTCAGCGGAGCGACTCTTTCGGCAGACGCTCCGCCCAGAAAACCATCCACAACTATTTCTTTCTCAAAGGACTGGATGCCGTGCGTGACGGCGGTATCGTGGCGTTCATCACCTCGCAAGGGGTATTGAATAGCACCAAGACCTCCGTGCGTAACGAGCTGTTCAGTCAGGCCAATCTGGTATCCGCGATACGCCTGCCCAACAACCTGTTCACGGACAACGCGGGCACGGAGGTGGGCAGTGACCTGATTGTCCTGCAAAAGAACCTCAGCAAGAAGGAAATGTCGCAGGACGAGCGGCTGATGACCGTGATACAGACGGACACGAAAACCGCCCTGACCGACAACGCCTATTTCATCCACCACCCGGAACGCATCGTGCATACGATGGCGAAACTTGACACAGACCCCTACGGGAAGCCCGCTATGGTTTATCTGCACGAGGGCAAGGCAGCAGGCATCGCCGGGGATTTGCGCCGTATGCTCGACGAGGATTTCCATTACAGGCTTGCCATGCGCTTGTATTCGGGTTCAATCCGGCAGGCAGGAACGGAAGAAAAAG
>NZ_BHWB01000009.1 GCF_003865075.1 Bacteroides faecalis
CGGAAGGAGTGTATTTTCAGTCCCACATCCGAATCACACTGCAAATAAACAAGGATATTTTGGAACTTGTATCACTTCTCCGGCAAGTGGCAGCACGTTGCGCCGGTTGGCACTGATTGTCCGGGTCAAGCCTCTGTCGGACATCGCCTTAAGGGCGTAACTTTGCACCCGAACGGCAGGGTACGCCGCAGGTAGCGCAGCCCGGAGTTTGAAAGGAATCATCCCCAATCCGTCCCCGACGGATTTTTATGTTCACCTGAACATAGCAAGGTATGTTTTCAGCCGCTCAAAATATTTTGAGCAGCCACGAAAACGCCTTGCCCTTGCAGGGGGGCGGGCTTACCCTCCGAAGTCGGGAAGCCTCTCAAACCTGCGGTGCTGTGCCTCGAAGCGGCGGCTTATGCCGTCAAACCGCTAAATCCAAAGTAATATGAGTGAAAAAAGAAGAAACAAAGGCGGGAGAAATCCCAAACTCGATCCGGCGGTGTTCCGCTACACCGTCCGTTTCAGCGAGGAGGAACACAACCGTTTCCTCTCCATGTTCGAGAAGTCGGGCGTTTACGCCAAGTCGGTCTTCCTGAAAGCGCACTTCTTCGGGCAGCCGTTCAAAGTGCTGAAAGTGGACAAGACGCTGGTGGATTACTACACCAAACTGTCCGATTTTCATGCGCAGTTCCGCGCGATAGGCACGAACTACAACCAAGTCGTGAAGGAACTGAGGCTGCATTTTTCCGAGAAAAAGGCGATGGCGTTGCTCTACAAGCTGGAGCAACAGACCGTCGAACTCGTGAAACTGAGCCGCCGGATTGTGGAACTTTCAAGAGAGATGCAGGAAAAATGGTCGCAAAAATCAGTGTAGGAAACTCGTTGTACGGCGCACTTGCCTACAACGGGGAAAAGATCAACGAGGCGAAAGGGCGGCTTCTGACAACCAACCGCATCTACAATGACGGTTCGGGGACGGTGGATATCCACCGGGCTATGGAGGACTTTCTCGCTCTGATGCCCGTGCGGTCGAAGGTGAAGAAACCGGTGGTGCATATCTCGCTCAATCCGCATCCCGACGATATTTTGACGGACACAGAACTTCAGGACATCGCACGGGAGTATCTGGAGAAGATGGGGTTCGGCAACCAGCCGTATCTCGTTTTCAAGCATGAGGACATCGACCGCCACCATCTGCATATTGTGACGGTCAGGGTGGACGAGGAAGGCAGGAGCATAGACACCCGGAATAACTTTTACCGGAGCAAGCAGATAACACGCGAACTGGAACGGAAATACGGGCTGCACGACGCGGAACGCAAGAACCGCCGTCTTGATACGCCGCTGCGCAAAGTGGACGCTTCTGCGGGCGACGTGAAGAAGCAGGCGGGGAATCTGATTAGAGAACTGAACCGCAGATACAAGTTTCAGACGATGGGCGAATACCGCGCCCTTCTTTCCTTATATAATATGACGGTGGAGGAAGCGCATGGCAATGTGCGCGGACGTGAGTATCACGGGCTGGTCTATTCCGTCACGGACGATAAGGGTAACAAGGTCGGTAATCCTTTCAAGTCCTCACTGTTCGGGAAGTCCGTCGGCTATGAAGCCGTACAGAAGAAGTTTGCCCGTTCCAAGCAGGAGATTAAGGACAGGAAACTTGCTGACATGACGAAACGCACCGTCTTTTCCGTGCTGGAAGGCACGTATGACAAGGAGAAGTTTGTTGCCACGCTCAAAAGGAAGGGCATCGACACCGTGCTACGCTACACGGAGGAAGGGCGCATCTATGGAGCCACGTTCATCGACCACCGCACGGGCTGCGTGTTAAACGGCTCACGCATGGGCAAGGAACTTTCTGCCAACGCCTTGCAGGAACACTTCACGCTGCCTTATGCCGGACAGCCGCCGATTCCGCTCTCCGTTCCGGTGGAGGAACTGGAGAACAGGCAAGGATATTCCGGAGGGGAATACGAAAGCCATTCCAGCGGCATGAACCTGTTTGCCCCCGAAGGTCCGGCAGTGGACGCTGAAGAGGAAGCCTTCATCCGGGCGATGAAGCGCAAAAAGAAGAAAAACGCAAGGGCTTGGGTATGTAATCAGAGTATCAACAATTAAAAAATCAATGTATGTCACAACAAGAAGACGATTTGAGGGCATTGGCGAAAATCATGGATTTTCTGCGTGCCGTGAGTATCATTTTAGTGGTCATGAACGTGTACTGGTTCTGCTACGAAGCCATCCGGCTGTGGGGCGTGAACATCGGCGTGGTGGACAAAATCCTTCTGAACTTCGACCGCACGGCGGGGCTGTTCCATTCCATTCTCTACACGAAGCTGTTTTCCGTCCTTTTGCTTGCCTTGTCCTGTCTGGGTACGAAGGGTGTCAAGGGTGAGAAAATCACTTGGGGGAGAATCTGGACAGCATTTGCCGTCGGGTTCGTGCTGTTTTTCCTGAACTGGTGGTTGCTGCCCCTGCCGCTGCCGCTTGAAGCGGTGACGGGACTGTATGTCCTTACCATTGGAACGGGCTATGTCTGCCTGTTGATGGGTGGTCTGTGGATGAGCCGCCTGTTGAAGCACAACCTCATGGACGATGTATTCAACAACGAGAACGAGAGTTTCATGCAGGAAACACGGCTCATAGAAAGTGAGTATTCGGTCAATCTGCCGACACGTTTCTATTACAGGAAACGCTGGAACAACGGTTGGATCAATGTAGTTAATCCCTTCCGTGCGTCCATCGTGTTGGGTACGCCGGGCAGCGGCAAGTCCTATGCCGTGGTAAACAATTTTATCAAGCAACAGATTGAAAAGGGCTTTAGTCAATACATCTACGATTTCAAGTATCCCGACCTATCTACTATTGCCTACAACCATTTGCTGAACCACCCGGACGGCTACAAGGTAAAGCCGAAGTTCTATGTGATCAACTTCGACGACCCGCGACGCTCTCATCGGTGCAATCCCATTCACCCGGATTTCATGGAGGATATTACAGACGCTTACGAGAGTGCGTACACGATTATGCTCAATCTCAATAAAACGTGGGTGTGACCTGAAAAGTCACGTAATTGATTGTTAAACAGCAATGTATATTGCAAGATTTAACCCGCTGTTCCGTCAGCGGTAGCCTACTATAAGGTGCATCTCCAGTGATGGGTTGTGCTAAGCTTATAGGACAAAGTACACTTTCCGAAAGGACAAGACTGAACCGTGAGGAAACGTCAAGGGCGGTTAGTATCATACCGTCGAGTGGCGAGGCTGGATAGCATGGTTAACGTAATGTGAACTGACTTTAGCCGTCGTAAGGTTTGAAGGAGCGCAAGATACTTTAGCTCTCACCAAAAGGTAAGCAGTCGGATAACCCTCGCCCATGTTGGGGTTACACGGACATAGCACTGCCGGCGGACTTGGCAGAACCTAAACTATCCGTTTGTCAATTGCGTGGAACAGGGCAAGCCTGTATCTCTCTCGTAATAATGCGAGTAAGCGAACCGCAAGGCAAGCCGAATGGGGTGCAGGTATGAGATAACGGAGAAAGCGAATGCCGCCCTGTAATGGGGAGGATACGGATTGAACCAACATCACGAGTTAATGAGGGTAACATCATCCGACACGAAAGTGGGCAGACTTCCGTATATGGTAACTCTTTACAAGATAACTTTTAGAACTTTCAAAAGGAGGAAAGCAAATGAACGAGATTAAAACATCGTGTGCGCCTGCTGACAGCAGGAATCTGACTTGGGACGGTATGAACTGGTCTAAGTGTGAAACCTATGTCCGAAAGCTACAAGCGCGTATTGTAAAGGCTCAGAAAGAAGGCAGACATAACAAGGTGAAAACCTTGCAGTGGATGCTTACTCACTCTTTTTACGCCAAGGCATTGGCAGTAAAGAGGGTTACTTCCAACAAAGGGAAGAATACGTCTGGAGTAGATAAACAGCTTTGGGACTCTCCCAAGCGCAAGTACAAAGCAATCGGTGAACTTAGACGTCGTGGCTACCATCCACAGCCGCTCCGTAGGGTTCACATCAAGAAAAAGAACGGTAAACTCCGACCGTTGGGAATACCGACCATGAAAGACAGGGCGATGCAAGCATTATATCTCATGGCATTGGAACCGATAGCCGAAACGACAGGCGACCGTTTTTCTTACGGCTTCCGAAAGAAGCGCAGGACAATGGACGCAATTCGTCAGATTGATACGGTTCTAAATCGCCAGCATTCCCCCGAATGGATTTTGGAGGGAGATATTAAGGGTTGCTTCGACCACATCAGTCACGACTGGCTTATTGAAAATATCCCTATGGATAAAACAATACTCAGAAAATGGCTGAAATGTGGAGCTGTATTCAATGGTAAACTGTTCCCGACAGAAGAGGGTACACCACAAGGAGGTATCATATCACCGACACTTGCAAATATGGCACTTGACGGACTTCAACCACTCTTGGCTGAAAGATTCAAAAGACGTTTCATCAACTATAAGACATTCCACTACAAAGTGAATCTTATCAGGTATGCGGACGACTTTATAATCACAGGTCGAGATAAGGAATTATTGGAAAACGAGGTCAAACCAATGGTGATAGAATTTCTCAAAGAAAGGGGTCTTACCTTATCCGAAGAGAAAACTACCATTACGAACATATACGATGGATTTGATTTCTTAGGTTTCAATGTAAGGAAGTTCGACAAAAGGCTGTACACATCTCCGTCCAAAGATGCACAGAAACGCTTTAGGGCAAAAATCAGTGACATCGTTAAAGGACATAAAATGTGTAAGCAGGAATCGCTGATACGAATGCTCAATCCTGTGATAACAGGTTGGGGAAACTATTACCGATATGGTGCATCAACCAATGCTTTTCACGGTTGCGACAATCACATTTACAACCTCACAAAGAAATGGGCTTTACGTCGCCACCCAAAGAAACGCAAGTCTTGGGTTGCAGATAAGTATTGGCATGAAATTCGGGGGCGTAAATGGACGTTTGCATGGAAATATGAAACAAAAAGCAAGAAAGTGAACTACCTGACCCTTAAAAGGTTGTCGGATATACATTATACTCCGTACAAGCAAGTCAAGGGGGAGGCAAACCCTTTCGACCCGGAATATGATGATTATTTCTTTCAGCGAAAGGAGCAACAAATGCTGGAATCTCTCAAAGGACGTAAGTCACTCTTATATTTATGGAACAAGCAGAAGCGGACTTGTCCGTTATGCGGCAAGGAGATAGATTGTACAAAAGCATGGAACGTCAATGAAATATCTGTTGGTGGTTCAATTGTACGGCAACTTGTCCATAACAACTGCTACAAGCGAAATAAACGAAACTGTTGAAAGTATGAGCCGATTTCTAACAACAAATAGAAATATTGAGTTGCTTGAGCCGTATGAGGGGAAACTCTCACGTACGGTTCTTAGGGGAGAAGGGGGCAGTAATGCCCTTGACTTACCCGATGTGCAGAAGCAGGGTGACTTCTTCGTGGAATCACCTATTATCTTGTTTGCCAGTATTATATGGTATCTCAAAATCTATAAGGGTGGTAAGTATTGCACGTTTCCCCATGCCATTGAGTTCCTGAACCGCCGTTACGAGGATATTTTCCCGATTCTTTCTTCATATCCCGAACTTGAAAACTACCTCTCACCATTCATGGATGCTTGGCTCGGTGGGGCGGCTGAGCAGCTTCAAGGGCAGATAGCATCGGCGAAAATTCCGCTCTCGCGCATGATTTCCCCGCAACTCTATTGGGTAATGTCGGACAGCGAGTTTACGCTGGATATCAACAATCCCGAAGAGCCGAAAATCCTGTGCGTGGGTAACAATCCCGACCGTCAGAATATTTATGGTGCGGCTCTCGGTCTGTATAACTCCCGTATCGTAAAGCTCATCAACAAGAAGGGGATGCTGAAGTCGTCGGTCATTATAGATGAACTACCGACGATATATTTCAAGGGGCTGGACAACCTTATTGCCACCGCACGAAGCAACAAGGTTGCCGTGTGTCTGGGCTTTCAGGATTTCAGCCAGTTGGTGCGCGACTATGGCGATAAGGAAGCTAAAGTCGTGATGAACACCGTCGGTAATATCTTCTCCGGGCAGGTGGTGGGTGAAACCGCCAAGACGCTATCCGAACGCTTCGGAAAGGTCTTGCAGAAACGGCAGTCCATTTCCATCAACCGGCAGGACGTTTCCACCTCTATCAATACGCAGATGGACGCGCTTATCCCGCCCAGCAAGATTTCCGGCTTGACGCAGGGAATGTTTGTCGGTTCTGTGTCCGATAACTTCAACGAGCGCATTGAACAGAAGATTTTTCACTGCGAGATTGTCGTGGATGCAGAGAAGGTGAAACGCGAGGAAAAAGCCTACAAGAAGATACCCGTCATTACCGACTTCACGGACGAGGATGGCAACGACCACATGAAGGAAACGGTGCAGGCGAATTACAGGCGCATCAAGGAGGAAGTCAAGCAGATTGTTCAGGAGGAACTGGAGCGGATTGCCAACGACGACAATCTGAAACACCTGTTACAGCAGAAATAACCGGGCTGACGTGAGGCAATGAAAGCGGGCGGAACAAAGTATCAAACTTGCTCCGCCCGTTATTCTTTAGGGATTCTTAGTCTATCTTCTCATACGCTCCATCTCTTCGTCACGGAGCATCTTCTCGTTCAGTTTTTCCTGCATTTTGTCAAGGAAGTAGGTGCGGCTTTCGTTCTTCCGGCGTTTGATATCAGTGTAGAAGCGGTAGCAGTCTTTAGAATCAACCCCGAATATCTTATAGAGAAGTGGGGCGAGCTGTTTGAGCGGCATATTGCCGTTGTTGATGCAGCCCATCACGTCTATGCCGTAGATAAGTTCCACGAGGTCGATGGCATTGCCCGTCCATTGAAGAAGGCTGGCGGTGGTTTCTGTTGCGTTGTTGGCGGATATTAGTGGTGGCACTTGGGGCGTGGCAAGGAATTTCTGCATCTTTCTTACGAAAGACAGAGCCTTGCTGACGTAGGCGGCAATCTCTCTTTTTTCTTCTGACAGATTACGTACGGGATGGTGCTGCAACTCGATTTCGATGTAGGCAAGCGCGATGACGGTAAGGTTCATGTCCATGCCGCCGTTGCACAGTTCGATCACTTGGGTGGCGAAAGCCGTGTATGCCGTTTCCATATTGCAGTCGCCGGCTTCGTTTATCAGGCGGAAAAAGTCGGTTTCCGCCAGCAAGAAATAATTCATGGTTCTGTCAATTTTGAAAATTACACTTTGTTTTCTGCGTGCGCACATGAATATAATTGGCAAAAAACGCGGCAGAAAATAAAAAATCCAACACTCAATTTTACAAAGTGCTGGATTTCAGAGGTATAAAATTCAGTATTTTTTCACAAGGACAAATTATCTCCGACTTAAATTGTTTGTAATCGGAACATTTATTCTATTCCTGAAAATAGAAATGTATGCTTGCCGCACATTTTGGCTATCTTGCTTTTTTATCAAGGATATAGATAATGCGACATACACCGTTGGGATAGCTTTTCAAAGAGGAAAGCGTCCAGTGTTGCTCTGGCAGAGCCGACTTAAAAAAATGTCGTCCGCTTCCGGATATGAAAGGAACGGTGTATAGTATGATTTCATCCACAGCGTGCATCCGCAGCAGTCCGTTTATATAGTCTGCCGTGTCCGGTGTGGCTTCCGCGAGGTAACGGATGTTTGTGCAGTCTTTTCTCCATTCGTGCAGCATTGAAATGGAATAGTCCGGTGTCACACGGTAAAAGGCTTTCTTCCTGATTTCATCAAGACCGCAACGGTCAAGGCACAAATCCTGATGTGCTTTATCATATAACTCTGAAGAAAGACATCCGTCCATCGTCAGTACGGCGAGAATCTGAACTTTACCCATAATCGTTTCCTTTCGTTAGGCAAGGGTAAAAAAGTAGCGTGCAATTCACACTACCTTCAAGCGATGGCTCTGGTAAAGCCTTTACGGAGAGTACGTGAATGCACGCTATGCGTAAGCATAGCATAAGCATCACGCAATCGTCTCCGTAGTTCCAATTTACCAGATTTTCGCTTGAAACGCCTTGCGGTCTTATCCTATATGTTGGCGGCGAAAAGCTCCTGCCAATCGCCGTTTTTCTCAAATGTTATGCAAAGATAGCCAAATTCAGTGAATTACGGGCTATGATTGCTTGAATTTATATTTAATCTCCTATGCGCACTTTATCTCCTATCGAAACATTAATCTTGTCCAGGACTCCCGATATCTGCGATTTTATTTCGATCTCCTTCATCGGAAAAACATTGCCGGATATGTTTATTTCCTCTTTGATCTCGCGATATTGTGGTTGTGTAGTTTCGTAAATTGCCTTTGTACCTCTTAGCGAAGAACGAAAAGCAACAAATGCCAGTGTGGCGGAAAAGATGCAAATTAATATAATCTTAAATGTCTTCATTATCCTATATTTTCGTTTCTAATGGCGTCAATGGGTTGTATAACAGATGCTTTCATAGCCGGAAATGCTCCGGCAATGACACCGGACAAAATCAAGATAACCAAAGCGAGAACAGCTACATTTATATCTATTTCTGCATGCTTTATCATTGTCGCGTGACGGGCGCTTTCGAGCAACCAATTTATAATCTCAAGAATAGCTGCACCTGATATCAATCCGATGATACCGGAGATTACAGTTATGATGACAGATTCCGTCAGCATTAACACAAGAATGGATTTAGGAGTTGCTCCTACAGCCTTACGGATGCCTATTTCGCTACTCCTTTCTTTGATCACGACAAACATGATGTTGCTTACTCCAACAATACCACTTATCAGAAAACAAATTCCTACGATCCAGATAAACATTTTCAATCCATCAAAGAGTCCCTCAAAAGCAGATGTTTGTGTCTCAAAATTGATTATCTGTAAGGCTTGCTTATCAGAATAAGCAAATTGGTATTTATTAGCGATGAAGGCTCTCAGCTCATTCTCAAATCGCTTGGAATCAACTTCTTTGTTCAGATATAAACAGAAAGCGCGCAATGGAGTCTTATTGTCAATACAGTTTATGTAACTTGAGAAGGGCACATATACCGAATTGATTTCCGAAGCGCTGAAAATATCATCATTCTTTAGTACGCCTATCACCTTAAAATCAATACCGGCAATGTTGATCGACTTACCCAACGCTTTTTGATTATTAAATAAGGTCGTACTGACATTTTCGCCGATAATGGTAACATTACGGGTATTCTCGTCATCTCCTTTATTAAAATATCGTCCATCTTCGTTGATTTTAAGTATCTTAATTCCCATATAGTTTTCATTGATTCCTATAATCTTAAAAAGTCCGCTTTTAGCTTTATTCATCACTTGCGAATAAGGTCCTGTTATTTCAGGCGAAATAGCTTTTATCCCCGGGAACTGTTTCTTTATGCGGTTAAGAAAATGCAAATCGAAATGCAATTGTTCCCCTTCTCTGATATTCTTATACTTCACCCAGAATCCTCATCATTCCATACCATGACGGATTCACCATAAGTTACTAACGTGGTCACATAGCGGTGTGTGGTATTGATATTGTGCTGGGTTTGAAAAATAGCGATTGATTCATTCTCTATTTTCTGTACACGACTACGCTCGTGCAGAACAATAGCGACCATGCTGCCAATGATCGCCATTAAAAGAAAGTATCCTATAAATATTTTATGCTGCAAAAGTATTTTCATTGGCTTGATATTTTACAATCCAAATATTGCTTTCGTACAATATCTACATGCGGCAGAATCACGAAAAATATCCGAGATGAATAACACTAATAATAATTTCAAATTTTTCTATTTATTGCAGTTACATTCCTCCTCCCAACACATGATAAAGTTTGATTACACTTTGTATGCGTTCAAAACGAGTTTGTAGCTGTTGCACTTCCGCTTCGAGAAGAGACTGTTGGGCGGTCAACACTTCCAGATAGGTGGCATTGGAATGACGCATAAGCGATTCTGTCTTTCGCACAGCATCGCATAATGTTTCAACCTGTCGAGCATTGATTTCAATTTGCGATTTTGCCGTCTGCCATGCAGTCAGAGCATCGTTCACTTCTTTTCCAGCGTTCAGCAATGATTGCCGGAACAACAGTTTGGCTTCTTCCTGACGGCTTTTGGCTATCTTCAAGTTGGCGATGTTTGTGCCCCGGTTGAATAAGGGCTGTGTCAGGGAACCGATGGCATTGAGCAACCATTGTCCGGGATTTACGATTACGCCACCGCCGTTATTAGTCCATCCAAGAGTCCCCGAGAGGGTAATATTGGGATAGAAGGCGGCACGAGCCGCATTGGTGGCGTAGAACGCCTGCGCCAGTTCCATTTCAGCCTGACGCACGTCGGGACGGTTGGAAAGCAGTTGCAAAGGGACTCCAATCGAGACAGTATCGGGGAAAGCAGCCTCGGCCAGATTACTTCGTCCAATCGAGTGTGACGGCATGGCAAGTATCGCAGACAGGGCATTTTCTGTTTCGGAAATACTCTTGCGTATGGATAACAGGGATGCTTCGAGTCGCATCACGTTCGCCTTTGCCTGCAATACGCCGGCTTCGTTTGATTTCCCCACTTTTTTCAACGCTTCAAGAGTACGTACGGTAGTCCGCCAGTTCTCCAAAGTCCGGTTACTTATTGCCATTTGTGCGTCAAGCATGGCAAGGGTGTAGTAACTGTCTGCAATAGTGGCGACAAGCTGTGTCTGTACGGCCTGCCGGTAGGCACGGCTTCCTTGTAACGCGGCGGCTGCACCACGCTTTGCCGCCGTAAGTTTGCCGAAGATGTCCAGTTCCCAGCTTGCCGACGCTCCCACATTATATGTCTTTGCCGTTGCTCCGTCATGTTTATTGGCATTACCTTCGGCAGTCAGTCCCAGTGATGGAAGATATGATAGTCTGGCAGTCATCAGGACGGCTTCTGTCGCTTCCACGCGTAACCGTGCCACATTGAGGTCTGTGTTCCGTTCAAGTCCGGTTTCAATCAAGGACTGGAGTTTCGGGTCGGTAAACATTTCCCGCCACGACAGGGACGCGATGGTCGTTGTATCAATGTCCGCCGGTACGTCCCGATACAGATTCTCCGTTGAGAGGTCAGGACGATGATACCGGCTGTATGTGCCACAACCGGCAAACATCCATCCTGACAATATGATATATATTACTGTCTTCTTCATTTAATTATGCTTAACACGTTCTTGAATATATTGGAATACAATAAACAATGACGGCACAAGGAACAACAGAGCCAAAGTACCGACAATCATTCCACCGATTACACCTGTGGCAAGCGAACGGCTGCCGTTGGCACCCACTCCGTGCGCCATCATCAGCGGGACAAGACCGAACACCATGGACAGCACAGTCATCAATATAGGGCGCAGGCGGACTTTTGCCGCACTGTATGCTGCCTGTGCCAGCGTCATGCCTTCCGACCGCCGCTTGCCGGCGTATTCGGTAAGCAGGATGGCGGTCTTGGCAAGCAGGCCGATAATCATGATTAATCCGGTCTGCATGTAGATGTTGTTCTCCAGACCGAAGAGCCACGCAAACAGGAAACTGCCCATTAGTCCGCAAGGCACCGACAACAGAACCGCGAAGGGTATGAACACGCTCTCATACAAGGCGCACAGAATCAGATAGACCAGAACCATGCAGAGCAGGAATATAAGCGTGGCATTGTTGGTCGTCTTGCTTTCCTCACGCGAAATGCCGCCAAACTCGTATGTGTAATTTGACGGAAGCACTTCACGTGCCGTCTCGCCGATGGCTTCGAGCACCTGCCCTGAACTGTAACCCTGCGCCGGCGACCCGCTAATCGAGATGGCGTTGAACAGGTTGAAACGGGTGAGGTCTGACGGGCCGTTGGTCTTGGTCAGGCGCACGAACCGGCTCAAAGGCGACATGCCGCCATCGGAGGCGCGCACATACATGTGGTGCAGGGATTCCGCATTCACACGATATTCCGCCGGAGCCTGCATGGTCACATGGTAGAGCTTGGAGAACCGGTTAAAGTCGGAAACATATTGTCCGGTATAATAGCCCGACAATGTGGAAAGCACATCTGCGGGCGACACACCCGACTGCTCACATTTGGCGGCATCGATATCCACCCAGTATTGCGGATAGTCCGTGGCAAAGGAGGAATAGACTTCGCCGATTTCGGGTCGTTGCGACAAGGCTTCGACAAACTTGTCCGCCTCTTCCTTGAAAGCGGCGATGTTTCCGCCCGCCTTGTCCTGCAAATAAAGCTCGAAACCGTTTCCCATGCCGTACCCGGCAATCATCGGAGGCGACATGGCGAACACCGTGGCATCGGGAATATCTGAAGTGGCGGCATAAATCTTTCCGATGACATCATTCACCGACTGCCCCTCTCCCTTACGATCCTCCCAGTCTTTGAGTGTCACGAAATACATCGCCTGCGAGGGACCGGAACCGCTGAAAGAGAAACCGGCTACCGCACCGCTGTATTCAATCTCGCCGATGCTGTCGAGACGGCTGTTGATACGCTCCATCACCTTACTTGTCTGAGCCATGGATGTGCCGGGCTTCGTGTTCATGCTCACCATGACCGTCCCGGTGTCCTCTTCGGGAATAAGTCCCGTCTTTGTGACATTGACCAGCAGCACCAGCAACCCGAAAGAAATGCCTATGATGCTCCACAACAGCCATCGGCGATGGATAATGAACATCACTCCACGTACATAGCGTCGGCTCAGACTGTCGAAGACGGCATTGAACGCTTTACGGAAACGGGCTGCAAAATTGTTCTTAGTGTTGCCCTGCTCATCGATATAGGGTTTCAGCAGCAGCGCGCAAAGTGCCGGTGAGAGTGTGAAGGCATTGACTGCCGAGATTCCCACGGCAACAGCCATCGTGATACCGAACTGCGTGTAGAACGCTCCCGAAGTCCCGCCCATCATGGCTACGGGGAAAAACACTGCCATAAAGATTATGGTAGAGGTCAGGATAGCCGACGAAACGCCTTTCATGGCATCATCAGCCGCGAGAACTGCTGATTGATAGCCCTCATCGAACTTCGCCTGCACCGCTTCCACCACCACAATGGCATCATCGACCACGGTTCCGATGGCAAGCACAAGCGCGAACAGGGTGAGCAGGTTGATGGAGAATCCAATCATGGACATCACGGCAAATGTGCCGATGATGGAAACGAAGATGGATATGGTAGGGATAAGCGTTGACTTGATGTCCTGCAAGAACACATACACCACCACGATGACCAGAAGTATCGCTTCCAATAAGGTGCGGAGGACAGAGTGGATGGAGGCATACAGGAACTTGTTGGTATCGGTAAGCACCACGAATTCCGTCCCTTCGGGCAAGTCCCGGCTAAGGTCGTCAAGCACTTCGTGAATCTCCTTGATGGTGCTTGATGCATTGGACCCGGCTTTCTGGTTGATGAGCATCATAGCTGCCGGATGCCCGTTCACCTCGGAGGAATAGTTGTAGTATTCATCGCCCAGTTCCACATCGGCAACCTCTTTCAACCGAAGCACATTGCCGCCCGGCAGTGACTTGACGACCAGCTCACCGAACTCTTCCGCTCCGGACAAGCGTCCGCGGTATTTCATCGTGTATTCATTGGCGGTAGGATGATTGGCACCGAAGGAGCCGGTGGCGGCCTCGATGTTCTGTCGTGCAAGTACGGCAGAGATGTCATCGGGGATAAGCCCGTATTGCGCCATCTTGTCGGGACGCAGCCAAAGTCGCATGCTGTAGTTGGAACCGAACAACTGTGCCTTTCCCACGCCGCTGATACGTTTCAGCCTCGGCTCGACATTGATTTTCACGTAATTGCTCAGGAAGGTCTGGTCGAAGCGGTCATCGGGCGAATAGAGCGCGAAAGTCATCAGTTCGGCATTCTGCTGCTTTTCAGTGGTGACACCGGTCTTGGTGGCTTCCGCCGGAAGTTGGCTCAGTGCGCCGTTCACGCGGTTCTGCACGTTTACCGCCGCCATGTCCGCGTTGGTTCCCTGTTTGAAATAGATGTTGATGGAAGCATCTCCCGTATTCGATGCCGTGGAAGTCATATAGGTCATGTCTTCCACTCCGTTGATGGCTTCTTCCAGAGGGGTTATCACTGCCTTCTGCACGGTTTCAGCGTTTGCTCCCGGATAAGTTGCGAATACGTTGATGGTCGGAGGTGCGATGTCGGGTATTGTTCCACCGGCAAGGAAAACATGGAAATCATGCCCAACAGTACAATCACCACCGAGATAACGCCCGAAAACACCGGGCGGTCTATAAAAAATCGCAGGTTCATTTCGTTTCGTTTTTAGGGGTTATGCTCATGCCTTCTCTCACCAGTCCCACGCCTTCGGCGACAATGGTGTCACCGACCGAAAGACCTTCTTTTACGATAAACCGGTTGCCGTCGTTCAGGCGGTCCACCGTGAGATAGGCGGCTTCCGCCTGTCCGTTTTTCAGACGGTAAGCGATAATCTTGTCCTGCAGTTCCACGGTGGCGGTCATGGGAATGGTTACGGCCTCCGTTTTCGGGTTTTGAAGGATGACATTGCCGATGCTGCCACTCAACAGTTCGCGGTCGGGATTGGGGAACAGGGCTTTGATTTGTACCGTTCCGGTAACAGGATCCACCACGCCGCTTACGGTTTCAATACGTCCTTTCGCCTTGTACAGGCTGCCGTCGTTGAGTTGCAGGCCCACTTCCGGCGTCCCGGCTATCATGCTGTCAATCGAGCCATAGCGAGCCGAATATCGCCGTAGCATATTCTCCGAAATGGAGAAATAGGCATACATCTCCGCATTGTCGGACACGACCGTGAAAGGCTGTGCCATATTGGGACCGACAAGCGCACCGATGCGATAGGGCAATGTGCCTACTACTCCGTTGCTCGGGCTTTTGATTTCCGTATAGGAGAGATTGTTGCGTGCATCCGATTCTTGTGCCTTTGCCTGTTCGAGTTCAGCACACGCCACTGCCAGTTGGTTCCGGGCGAGAGAAAGCTCGTAGTCGGATATGACCTTCTCGTCAAACAATGCCTGCTTGCCCCGCAGCTCGATTCTTGCCGTTTCCACTTTTGCCTGTGCCGCGCTGACATTGGCCTGCGCCGTGCGTAATGCCGCCCGATAGGGCACTTGGTCAATTACAGCCAATACTTGACCGGTCTTCACCCGTTCACCCTCTTTCACTTTCAGACGGATAATGCGCCCGGATATTTGCGGCAGGATGTCCACATCCTGCCGTCCGCGTATGGCGGCGGAATAGGACTCGGAGATTTCCACCGGACTTGCCGCGACCTTTATGACCCGATAACTCTGCACCGCATCCTGCTTGCCGTCCGCCTGCCTGCATCCGGTCGGCAGGAACAGCATGAGAGCAAATGCGGCGAAATTCGTGATAATGAATTGCTTGTTCATATTTTCTTCTTGTTTTGTATTAATTCATAAATTGATTTTTGGAACATGAATAAAAGTTTATCTTTTTCGTTCATGCGGATATTATCAGAATAACCGTCTTTTGTTATTTGATACCCACATGGCTTAACCATAAAAATGCCTAAGCCCTTAGTGTACGAACTTACTTCTGAGGCATAGTCTTTACTTGTATTTAATGGAACTTTCCCTTTAATATGACACCACTCATTATTACAACTGATGTCTTCAATCTCAGACATCAGTTTTTGCAAATCTGTAATAGCTTTGGAACTCGCTACTTGGGGTATCTGCAACTCAAAACAGAGCATCGGTTCGAGAATGTCCACACCTGACTGTTGCAAAGCCAGCCTGAAGACATAAGGGGTCAGCTGTCTGAAATCAGCAGGTGTACTTACCGGGCTATAATACTCGGCTTGAGTAAAAGTTACTTTCAGATCTGTCACTTCCCATCCATGTAAACCAGATTGGCAAGACATACGAATCCCTTCAAAAACGGCATTTTGAAAAGAATGGTTCAGATAACCATAGGAGATGTCACTTTCGATTTGCAACCCTGCCCCTAACGGTAAGGGTTCAAGAGTCAGCCCTATTGTGGCCCAGTAAGGGTTGGGTGGTACTTCGATCTGAATAATCTTATTGACCTTTTTTATAGGTCGTTCTTTGTAGATAGTCTTGATCTCATCAAAATGGACCTTTACGGAAAATCGTTCTTCCAGCAATGTCTGTATGATTTCCTTTTGGGTCAAACCATATAACGAGATTTCCAATTCATCACTATATGAGTTTATGGAAAAGGACAAAGACGGGTCTTCAATCCACAATGTATTCAGAGCGGATATCACCTTGCTTCTCTCTTCGGGCTTATTTGGCCGGACGGAGGATTTGAGAGCGGGATGCTGATGAGATAATCCTTGAATCAAACAAGGTTTAGCACCTAAATAATCTCCGATTCGAAAATCTTCTATATCTTCTACAATCGCGATATCATTGGCACCCACTTCATCAACATTTATCTCTCTGCCCTGATAAATAGTCTTTAGATTTTTAATCTTGATGAATTTTTCCGAATCGTTGATTCTTACAATGTCTCGAAGTCTCAGACTTCCGTCAATTATTTTTAGAAAACTTCTTTTATGTCCTTTGGGGTCATGCTCTATCTTATAGAGATAAGCTGAAAGTCTGTTTGAGACTGATTCTGGAGGAAGTATAAAAGAAGAGATGGCGTCCAACAACTCATTGATACCGATATTGAACATTGCTGATCCATGTAGTACCGGATAGACTTTGGCTTTTGCCACAAGATCGATTATCGTATTCCAATAATCAGCCGGTGAAATTTCGCTATCCGCCAAATATCGTTCTAATATATTGTCGTCATGGTTGCATACAAATTCTTTGTATTCTTCCTTTATATATGTTTGGGAGCAAATCGGATAAACCAATCCATCGACAACAGTTTGCATAAACAGGACATCTTGAGACAGATTTGTTTTTATATCCAGATACAAACGCTCTAAATTCACACCGTCACGGTCAATTTTATTGATAAATATAATTGTCGGGATTTGCAGTTTTTGTAAAGTATTGAACAGCAACTTTGTTTGCGCTTGTATGCCTTCCTTTGCGGATAAGATGAGGACTGCTCCATCAAGCATTTTGAATGTCCGCTCCACTTCCGCAATAAAATCCATGTGTCCCGGAGTGTCAATGATATTGCATTTCACTCCATTCCAGATAATAGATGTCGTAGAAGCCCGAACAGTAATTCCTCTACGTTTCTCTATATCCATAGAGTCTGTTATGGTGTCACCATTATCCACACGGCCGCACTTTTCCGTTGCTCCACTGGCAAACAGCAGATTCTCGGTTACGGAAGTTTTTCCTGCATCAATGTGAGCAAGAATTCCTAAATTTATAATATTCATTTGGATTAAGCAATAATATACTACAATAGATGCATTGTCGAAACGCACCTTTTAATACCTCCTCGTAGCATGTGAGAACTACAGGATTACTAACTCGTATTAATATGTATATTATTACTGCCGCATAACGATTGCAAAATTACACAAAAAAAATATATCTAACAAAAGTGGGAGGATTTTTTAACTTTTTTTACCATAGACATTTTATTAGGGAAGCGTAGGTTCAACTGGTAAGTACAAATAAGTAGAAATGTTTGAACAACAACGTTTTAGGAAGTTGAAAAAAATCAAGTTTCTCTCTCGGTATAACGTTTATTTTGGCCAATATCTTCTTTAGTTTGGCATTTGAGTATTTCCCATTCGTGTTCTATTTAGCTCCTTATTATGAGTATGTAGCAAGTTGCTTATCAAATTCAGCCTCTTTGAGGGTCAAATATGGTTTTGCAAATGGTGACTGACAAGACATAAACAAGGTCAGCAGGATTTTTTACATAAATGGACATGAATGTATATAACCTAAAATAAGAATAAATTTTAATAAGGGCTGCCCAAAAAGAAAAAAAATGCAGTTGCCATCCTACAGATACTTGCAGAAAGGATAAAATTTACTTTTAGACCTTTTGGGATAGCCCTTATTAATACTTCAGATAAAATTCCTTAGGTTATATTTTCAATCCTTTGGACCGGGTTTCCTCCTTGGCATACAGTCCCGGACGCCCGATTATGACATGGTTGGCAACGATACTATCCGCCGGACTGCGTATCTGCGGCGGTGCATTTTCGGGATATTGCGCCTGCCTGTTCCTCACATCTTCCGCTTCCGGCTTGAGCTGTTGCCCTTCATTCTCCTTTTCTGCGACTTCGGGCGTGGGTGGCGCAAGCTCCAGCTGAATTTTTCGGTCAAGGGCGGCAAGTTCGGACTTCAACTGCTTCAGCTCGTCCTCCTTCTTCCACACCTTACCCGCTATCTCCTGTAACTGCGGTATCTCCATCTCCAGCACCTCGTTCTTCGCCTTGTACTGGTCGATGATGGAGGGTATCCTCTCCATCGCGTTGAGGAAGTTGCGGGCGGCGGCCAACGGGTCAGCCATCGCCAGATGCCCGTTGTTGTAGGTGTACTTGTAGTTCCCCTCGACCACGAAGCGGTTGTCGGTGAACTCCAATCCCTCTTTGAGTATCCTTTCGCTCACCACCTTTATCGGAAAACCGTAAAGTTCACCGACCTGCGTGTACAACCCTCCGGTCGTGGCATTCTTGGCTATCTCCTGCAAACGCTTTCCGATGACCTTCTCATCGGCGGAATCCACTCCGTCCACCTTTATTATATTAAGGCGGTTGCCCTCCTTGTCGGTCTGCACCACCGACAGGAAGCGGTTCCAGTCCTCCGTCATGGCATCTATGAAAGCCGTGTTGTTGCGCAACTCGCCGGTCTTTGACTCCAGCTTGAACTCCGAATCACGCTTGCCCTTGTTGAACGACTTGCGTTCCCCTTCGAGCGATGCGATCCGCTTTTCCAGTTTCGCCTTGTCCAACAGGTCGGTATTGCCGGAGAGCAACGCCATGTATTCCGAGAAATTCATGCCCGATTTTTCGTCCATTGCCCCCTCGTCGATGGTACGCGCACCCATCGCACCGCTTTTGAGCTGGCTTATGAAAGTCTGCTTGCAGTGCAGGAGGTTGAACTTGTAGCTGTCCAGTGACTTCTCCACCGCGTAGATGATTACATCCACGTTGTTCCCGGCGAAATGTTTGGCAATCTCATTACCTGCCCTAACTCCGCGTCCGTCACGCTGTTGCAAGTCGGACGGTCGCCACGGCGTATCGAGATGATGAATTGCCACACACCGTTTCTGTGCGTTCACACCCGTTCCGAGCATGGAGGTGGAGCCGAACAGCACACGCACCGTCCCGGCGTTCATGGCATCTATCACCGCCTTCCGAGCCTTGTCGGTCTTGCACTCCTGAATGAAGCGCACCTCGCTTGGCGGTATGCCGTAGTCCTCCGTCAGTTTGCGCTTGATTTCCGAATAGACGTTCCACCCATCGCCCGGCTGGTAAGTCCCCAAGTCAGAGAAAACGAACTGCGTGCCTTTCTGCGCGTCGTATTTTTGATAATACTCCGCGATTATTTTGGCACAGTGGCTCGCCTTGTTGTCGGGGTGGTCTTCGTAATGCGGGTCTATCATGCGCATGTCGAGTGCCATCTTCCGGGCATAGTCCGTGGCGATAAGCATCTTCGCCTTTTCCTCCGTTTCCGAAAGCGGCAGTCTGCCCAACAGGGTGGCGTCGCCCGTCTTGGCGAATTGCATCAGCTTCTGTATGAAGTCCTCCTGCTCCGGCGTGGGCGGTATGTGGTGCAGTATCTCGTTTTGTTGGGACGGTCCACGCCCACATCCTCCGCCGTGCGGTAGTCCGTGATTTCATTATAGAAGGCGGCAAGCTCCGGCACTTTGATGAAGTAGCGGAAACGCTCCTTCTGCACCACGTTGTTCGTCACGTTGAACTCAAAATCCGTTGTCTTCTTGGCAAATATCGCCGACCACGCATCAAAACATCGAATGTCCTGCCGTTCCAGCTCCTTCGGGCGCAGGTACTTGAACAGCAGGTACAGCTCAGTCAGCGAGTTGCTGATAGTCGTGCCGGAGAGGAAGGTCGCCCCCAAGTCCTTGCCCGTGCGCTCCTGTATGGTGCGGATAGCAAAGAGCATGTTCAGTGCCTTCTGGCTTCCCTCGCTGTTCCCCAATCCCGCCACACGGTCGTGGCGCGTGTTGAAAGTCAGATTCTTGAACTGGTGCGATTCATCAATGAAAATGTGGTCGATGCCCATCTGCTTGAAGTCCACCACGTCGTCCGTGCGTGACTTTATGGCGTGTTCCACCTTCTCCAATTTCGCTTCAAGGTTATGCTTGCGCTTCTCCAGACCTTTCAGCATCGCCCGCGATACGTTCTTTCCCTGCTGGCGCAGCACTTCGAGGTTTTCCTCCACCGTGTCAAGCTCCGCTTGCAGGATGCGCTGCTGCAACTCCGGCGACTGCGGTATCTTGCCGAACTGGTCGTGCGACATAATGACACAATCGTAGTCGTTGTTCTTGATGTTGTTGAAGAAACGCACGCGGTTGGCGGTCGAAAAGTCTTTCTCCGAAGCGTACAGAATCCTCGCGTTGGGATATGCCGCTTGATAGGTGGCGGCAATCTCCGCAACATTGGCTTTCAGCCCGATAATCATCGGCTTGTGCGCCAAGTTCAGACGCTTCATTTCATGCGCGGCGATGCACATTATCAGCGTCTTGCCGGTTCCAACCTCGTGGTCACAAATTCCGCCGCCGTTCTGTTTCAGCATCCAGACGCAATCCATCTGCGAGGGATAGACGCTCCTGATGCCCCGGCTTGCCAGCCCTTTCAGATTGAGGTCGGGAAAAGTCTGATGCGAGCCGTCATACTTCGGGCGCACGAAACAGTTGAACTTGCGGTTATACATCGTCGTCAGCCGCTCCTTGAACTGTGGCGACTGCTCTTCGAGCCATTCGGAGAAGCCGTTTCGTATCTCGTCAATCTTGGCGTTGGCGAGTTGTATTCCCTCGCTGTCGCGCATCTTGATGTCGTTGCCATGCTCGTCCTTGCCGATGGACTTCATCATGTCAGGGCAGGTGTTGTGCAGGGCGTGTTTTAGGAGGTGCATACCGTCATAGTTCCGGTAATACCCCTTCACCAGAAACTCGTCCGTGATTTTCATGGTGCGGTAGCCGCACACCACCGAAAACTCGTCCATGCTTGCGGAATAGGCGATTTTCACCTCCGTGTCGAACAGCCGGCTCATGTAGGCGGCATAGACACCCGTCGGAATCCAGCGTTCCCCGAAATTGAAGTCCAGATCCTCGAAGGCGATGCGCTGCGGCTCGGCATCTTTCAGAGCCTCCAACGCCTGCTTCACCTCCGGCATACGCTCATTTTCGGGATTGTCACCCATCCATGCCTCTATGCGTTCCGCTTTCTCTATGACATTTCCGGCGATGAAACGGTCTTTGATTTCGTAACCGGTCACGAGCGGATTGTAGTAGATGCGCCCTTGCAGGGCAGTGAGCAAATCCTCCGCCGTGCTGTCGGTTATCTCCCGCATATAGTCGAGATTGACCGTACCATATTTGTTGAGCGACGCAGACAGGGCTTCTTCGGGAGAGCCTACGTTGGCATGGCTCTCCACCGCGAAGGAAACAGGATGCTCGAAGATGTCCGCCTTGACGAACTTTCCGTTTTCCATCCGTTCCAGCGAAAGGATGTCGCGCCCGCCCGCATCCATCATCACTAACTTCACGTTCTGCTTGGCGTTGAGGTTGCCGTAGCGCATGACAAACTCATCGTAACAGGTATTCAGATGCTCTCGCCACGGAACATTTGCCTCGCGCCGGAGCGATTCATAACGGTACAGACGCTCGTAGGCGTCACGCAGCGACACATACAACAACGCCTTTTCCTTCTGGTATCCTTTCAGGTCGAGCGGCTGGAATGTCGCCCCGTATGGCGTGATGTCTTTCAGGTAGCCGATGTTATGACGCCCCCGGTCAGCCACCAGCGACCCTTCGCGCAGGTGCATCTCCGGCGTGCGGTGGTAGGCACGCGGAGAAAGGTCCACGACTTCCTCCTTCGGCTTTTCCGCTTCGATGTCGGGGAAAAGGAAAGTCCCCACCGCTTCCGATGGGGTATCTGTAACGGCAGGTGCGGCGACTGCCTCCGGCTGTGTTTCCTCCTGTCGTGGCTGCTCACGGGAAGTTTCCGGCACGGCTTTCACTTCCGTCTTTTCCGCCACTTGTTTCTCGTTATGCTGCCTTGCCAGTTCCCGAAGTTCTTTCCTACGCTCCGGCGTCAAACCCATCATCATTTCATAGAAACCGTTGATGGGAGGATTGGTATCCCAGTCCAGTGTGGCATAGATGTCGTCCGGGTCGGCAGGCTTGGCGGTGTTCTCCGCTTTCACCTCCTTATTCTCCATTGCGGGTTTTGCAGTTGGAGCTGTCGGTGTAACCGTGACTTTCGGTTTGGGCGGAGTGGACTTTGCCGTAACTGCCTTTTTCACCGTCTTTTTCTTTTTGGAGGTTTTCGGTTGGCTGACCTCTTCCGTCATCCCCCAGAGGTCAAGCAGGGTGAGCTGCACGCCTGCGGAATATTGCGGGCGCGGTTCTATCTCCGGCTTTTCATCTGCGGGTTGCGGCTTTTCTGTCGGAGTTTCCACCGTCTGCGCCGAGGATACTGTTTCCAATTTTATGGCAGGACGCTCTACTTTATTTTGAACGGCAACTTTTTCTTCCGTTCCTGCCTGCCGGATTGAACCCGAATACAAGCGCATGGCAAGCCTGTAATGGAAATCCTCGTCGAGCATACGGCGCAAATCCCCGGCGATGCCTGCTGCCTTGCCCTCGTGCAGATAAACCATAGCGGGCTTCCCGTAGGGGTCTGTGTCAAGTTTCGCCATCGTATGCACGATGCGTTCCGGGTGGTGGATGAAATAGGCGTTGTCGGTCAGGGCGGTTTTCGTGTCCGTCTGTATCACGGTCATCAGCCGCTCGTCCTGCGACATTTCCTTCTTGCTGAGGTTCTTTTGCAGGACAATCAGGTCACTGCCCACCTCCGTGCCCGCGTTGTCCGTGAACAGGTTGTTGGGCAGGCGTATCGCGGATACCAGATTGGCCTGACTGAACAGCTCGTTACGCACGGAGGTCTTGGTGCTATTCAATACCCCTTGCGAGGTGATGAACGCCACGATACCGCCGTCACGCACGGCATCCAGTCCTTTGAGAAAGAAATAGTTGTGGATGGTTTTCTGGGCGGAGCGTCTGCCGAAAGAGTCGCTCCGCTGAAACTCCGCGTCGAACACGGCAATGTCACCGAACGGAATGTTGGACACCGCCAAGTCGAAATAATTGTTGAACGGTCTTTCGATTTTCTCAAAACCGCAGGTGCGCATTTTCTGGTCGGGATAGAGATGCCTCAAGATTGTACCCGTGAGCAGATCCTTCTCGAAAGCCATCACATCCGCATTGGGGCTGTGCCGCAGCATGGAATCCACGAACACGCCGACACCTGCCGACGGTTCGAGCATACGGGCGGGGCGGACGCTGTAATCTGCCAGCACGTCCGCGATGGTGTCGGTTATCTCTTTGGGGGTGTAGAAAGCGGTCAGCACGGACGCTTTCAGCGAATCCACAAACCGCTTGTACTCTGTTTCGTCCTTGCTGTTCTCACGGATAAGCCTGTGCAGCTCCACCGTCGGGGCGAACAGTTCGAGGTCGGATTTCGCCCACCGGACGGCATCCGTCAGTTCCTTTGCAGGGTTGAGGATACATTTCAGACCGCCGAAACCGCAGTACCTTTGAAGTATGGCACGCTCTTCGGTTGTCGCTGTCCTATTTTCCCTGTCAAGGATGAATGCCGTCCGTATCGCCTCGATGTTGTCCCGCAGTTTCTGTTTGCGGTTAAACGCCATATTCGTCTAAGTAAAGGACGGTTGCTCCCGTCAGCTCCGTGTAGAGCAGGTCGTAATCGGAAGACAGGGCGAAATTGTCATCCGAGAGGTCATAGACGGAGAACACGTTGCCGACAAGCGGCAGCAGTTTCAGGACAAAGGCTTCACGCTTCTCTTCCGGCACTTCATCGGCAAACTCGTTTTCCACGACTTCGCGGAGGATGGCGTAACGGGAATAATGCAGCCCGCGCAGCAGCGTGTCCATCGCCAGTTCCTGCGCACCATCGGCGGGATAGCCTTCAAGCCGTGCCCTCTCATACGTTTCGGCGGCACGGTCGGCCCGTTCCCGTATGAAAGCGGTGTCGTCAGCCTGTTCAAACTTGTTCGTGCGGAGATAGTCCAGCAGGTACAGACCGTAATAGGAAAAGTCGGTCTGACCCTCGTTTTTCTTCTTGTTGTTCATTACTTTGGATTTAGCGGATTGATAATTAACGGGATAATCGGTTGGAAAAAGGAAGAAAAAGGCACTCGGTATCCCTCCGAGTGCCACCACTAAATCCAAAGTATGAGTGTAATCCGGTATCGAAGAACAATTCATTACTCTGAACAAGTGGCAAAGTTAATACTATTTCTTCCGTCCTGAAAATTTCTTGTCCTTTTTAGCCTCCGGGAACACAAAAGTCGTGTTATATTCCCCGTCAAAGGCGACAACAGCATCGAAACTCTTGCCCTGTTTGCTCTTGAACCCTTTGAGCAGCTTGGTATGCCCTTCGGTGAGCAGGTCTTTGATTTCATCGTCGGACAGGGTGCGTCCCGCTTTCAGCCGGAACACGGGCAGTCCGCACTCCGTGTTGTCGCAGCGTACCACCTTGCCGTAGAACCGCATCCTGCCCGTGCCACACTTGGGACACGCGCAGCCGGAGTCACGGCTGCCGAAGAGCTTGTCGCACGAGATCAGTTCGGAGGTTATCTCACGTGTGTACGCCTCTATCTCCTTGCGGAAGGTGTCGTCGGACAGTTCCCCGCGCTCGATACGCGCCAGCTCCTTTTCCCATTCGCCCGTCATGGCAACATCGGCGATGCGCATCGTCTTGACGACGGAATTGAGGGCAAGTCCTTTTTCGGTGGGAACAAGCGACTTCTTGCAGCGTTCCATGTAACCGCGCTTGAAAAGCGTTTCGATGATGGAGGCGCGTGTGGCGGGAGTACCGATGCCACAGTCCTTCATCGCCTGCCGCAGTGCGTCGTCCTCAATTTCCTTGCCCGCCGTTTCCATTGCCGAGAGCAGGGTGGCTTCGGTATGCAGCGGCTTGGGTTTGGTCTTTCCTTCGGTAATGGACGAGCCTTTCGGTGTCAGCGTGTCGCCTTCCTGCCAGCCGGGGATGGTAATTTCCTCTTTTTCCTCGCCATAGACGGCACGCCATCCGGTTTGCTTCACGACGCTGCCTTTTACGGTAAACTCCACTCCGGCACATTCCGCCGTGACAGTGGTCACATCCTTGACGCATTTCTCAGAGAATGCCTCGACCATGCGCCCGGCAATCATCTGATAGATGGTATTGTCCTCTTTGGAGAGGAAGAGCGGTTTCTCACCCGTGACGAGCAGGGCATGGTGGTCTGTCACCTTGCCGTCGTCCACGCTGCGGCGTGTCGGGGCGGCTTTTGCCCGCACCTTGTCTTTCCATTCGGGCTGTGTGCCGATGAAAGCGAGCAGTTTGGGAATTTCGGCAAACACGTCTTCGGGGATGTAGCGGCTTCCCGTTCTCGGATAGGTTATCAACTTCTTTTCGTAGAGTTTCTGCGCGATTTCAAGCGTCTGTTCCGCCGTGAAGCCGTGCTTGGCGTTGGCTTCTTTCTGGAGCGTGGTCAGGTCGTAGAGCAAGGGAGTTTCCTCCGTCTTCTCCTTGCGCTCGGCTTTCGTGACAGTGGCGCAACCTGCCGCCTTTACCTTATTATATAGTTCCATCGCCGGTTCTTTCTCTTTCCATTTCTCGGAGGATGAGAATTTCACGACTTCGCCGTCGCAACCGTCCGTTGCGATATGGAGCTGCCAGAATGCTTCGGACGTAAAGCGGCGGTTCTCCCAGTAGCGTTCACATACCATAGCCAACGTTGGTGTCTGCACCCGCCCCACGGAATACGTGCCGTGTCCGGCGGCGATGGATAACGCCTGTGTGCCGTTGATGCCCACGAGCCAGTCGGATTCGCTCCGCGCTTTGGCGGCGAGGTAGAGGTTGTCGTATTTGCTGCCGTCTTCGAGTTTCCGCAGTCCCTCGCGGATAGCTTTGTCGGTGAGAGAGCTGATCCACAGGCGCACGAAAGGAGTGGTGCAACCCGTATAGTGGTAGAGGTAGCGGAAGATAAGCTCTCCCTCGCGTCCGGCATCGGTCGCCACGATGATATGTTCGCTTGTGTCGAACAGTCTTTTGATGACTTTTATCTGCGACACCACGCCGCTGTCGGGCTTGTAACCTTTCTCCGTCCTGACCTGACGGGGGACGAGCGTGAATGTGTCGGGAATAATCGGGAGGTTGTCACGGACAAATCCGCGCACGCCGTAGCCGTCGGGCATGGCAAGCTGAACGAGGTGTCCGAATGCCCATGTCACGGCATAACCGCCTCCCTCGAAATATCCTTCCTCTCTCTTTGTCGCGCCCACGATGCGGGCGATTTCACGTGCCACGGAGGGCTTTTCTGCAATGATTGTCTTCATGTCTTCTTCTTTTTTGTTGATACTTTGGATTTTATTTTGGATTCAGTGGCGGACACGGGATTACATTTTCATGCCCTTGCCCGTTTTCTTCTGCGGCTTCTCCTGCTGCTGTTGCTGGCGGGCGTCCTTCGGGTTGGTCTGACCTTTCTGCAACGGCTCTCTCAGATTCTTTGTAGCCTCGTTGGTCTTGCCATCGTTGTTCACCGCCACCTGCGTGCGGCTCTCGTTGGACGGAGCAACCTGCTGTGCATTGTCAGGGTTCGTGTCGTAGCGGTACGGGCGTCCCTTCTCCGGGTTGAACTTGATATACATCGTGGCATGGAAGCCCTGCTTGTCGGTCACGTTCTCCAGCTTCACGGCTTTACCCGCCACATAGTCGGCTTTCTGCTGGTCGGTGAAGCTCACGCCGCTCCATTTGCTGATGGGGCGGATGCTGCCGTCCTCGTTCGTCCACGTGTTGCGGCGTTGCTCCTTCTTGGTCTGTGCGGCATTTTCCCCGCCCTGCGCCTGACTTTTCGATGTGTCGCCTTTGGTTTCCTGTGTCTGTGCGGTACGGGGCGACTTGCCGGTTCCCGGCACGAACTCCACGCCGCGCTGCTCCACGTTCACTTGCAGGGTGGTGACGAACTTTCTGCCGTCGTTGCGCTCGATGAGCTTGTCGCGTACGGGCAGTCCGGCGCGGAGCATGTCCCGCTCCTGCGTGGTGATTTCCGTCTTGCCGATGCGCTCCGGGATGCGCACCCTGCTTGCCGGAATGTCCGTGATTTCATTCGTCTTGCGGTCGATGCTGATGTAGGAGGGGATGATCTCGCCCGTTTCCCTGTCCACAATGTCCACGACCCTACCGAGATTGCCCGTTTCGCGGAGGTTCTTCCGGTCATTGTCGGAGAATTTGTGTTCCTTGTACTCATCCAGCTTCTGCTCCTTGCGGATGAAGTGCGGCACGAGGCTGATGTTTCCCTCACCGTCCTTCTTGAAGGAGAGGCGGGCGTCCAGCTCGAATGATTCGCCGCCGAAGGTCGGTTTGACCTTTACCAAGTCGGACTTGCCATAGTTGAGCATCTTCGTAAGGTCGCCGGACTTTTCAAGGTTGTCCCGCTTTACGCCCCATCTGTCCTCCAGCTCCTGCCAGTTGATTTTACTCTCGTCGATGGGCTGGTAGCCACGTTTGCCCTGCATCTGTTCGGATTTGTCCTGTTGCTGTTCTTTCCGTTGTTCCATGTTCTCCTGTTTTTGAGGTTCTTGTTTCTCTGTCTGTTGTGCTGCCATCTCTTCCTGCACCTTCTTCTCATAGTCGGAGGTGTCCACCTTGTGAGGGGCGAGCAGCTCCTTGTTCGCTTCGGGGTCTTTCAGCAGTTGCTTCATCACCTCTAAGAGATTTTCAGCTTGGTCTGCCGCAATGCGGTAGAAACCGAAGCGGCTGGGTTCCTTGCACTGCCGGAAGAAGTTCTTGAAGAAGTTGTCCAGCACGTCGCCATGTCGGTCGAATTGCAGGAAACTCTGCGCGTTCTCCGCTTTTGCGGGGGTGCGCTTGGGTGTGCCGTCCGCGTTCAGCCCGGCTACCACGCTGATCTCGCCTGTCTTCTCGTCACGGACTACCAGCACGTCCTTTTCGTCTTTTTTCTTTGCCATCTGAAAAATGTTTTAATGGGTTATTTATGAAAGAAATTATGGATACGAGCCTTGTAGAAGGCTATATCTTCCTTTTTGAAGTCCTTGATATGGTTGGAAAGGAATGTCAGCACGTCCTCCTCGCTGTAATAGGTCTTCTTGCCCAGCGTCTTGTAGGGCAATGCGCCTACGCTGCGGTAGCGTTGGAGGGTGCGTTTGCTTATCTGGAGCAACATGCACAAATCCTGATTGTCGAAAAGGCGGATGCTTTCCGTGATAGTGGGCTGTTTCCCCTCAGCCTTCATCGCCAGCAGCAGTTCGTCCTGACGGTCGAGCCGTTCCATCAGCTTCTGCATCCAGCCCTCGAAGTTGTTTCGTGTGAGCAGTTCCATGACCTATGTCCTCCTTCCTTTTGGTTTGCCGCCCGTGCGCAGCGTGTGGTTGTGGAACAGGGTGTCTATTGTCCCTTCCTCGTTCCTTACTGTGTTGTCCTCCAATAGCCGCAGTATCTCGGAAAGGCGGTAGCGGCAGCTTCCGCGTACCACCACATACTCGATACGGTGGTCGGTGCGCATACGCTGCATGGTGCGCTTGCTCACGTTGAGCATCTTCGCCGCCTGTGCCGTGTCAAGCAGCTTGTCTTCGGTTTCCCGCTTCCGTTTCTTCTCGTCCCTTGCCTCGCGGATGTACCCTGCGATGTTCGCAATCTGCGCCATCATCTCCTTGTAGGCGGAACTTTCCATTGTTATCACTTTCATGTTCAGTCCTTTCTTTTTGTTTCTGCGACAAAATTCGGCAATAAACAAAAGGGGCTTTAACAACTCACTACGTGACTCACGTAAGATTTTTGCGGAAGATGGCTCCGTAACCCGGTCAAACGGCGCAACAGGCAGCCTTTCAGCGGAAAACGATACGTCTTGTATGCCGTTTCGTTACCTTTGCGGCAAACTCTAAATGACATGAATATGGAAATAGTATCTATCGAGAAAAAGACTTTCGAGATGATGGTGGCGGCATTCGGCGCACTCTCGGAGAAGGTCGCCGCCCTGAGGCGCAAAAGCGACACGGGGCGCATGGAAAGATGGCTCACGGGCGAGGAGGTCTGCGGGCAGTTGAGAATAAGCCCGCGCACGTTGCAGACGCTGCGTGACAGGCGGCTTATCGGCTACTCGCAGATAAACCGCAGGTTCTATTACAAGCCAGAGGAGGTGAAGCGGCTGATACCGCTTGTCGGCACGCTCTATCCGCACGGCAGATGATTTGATTTATTCACCCACTGAATCCGAAGTTATGATGAACGAGAACAACGATGTTTTTACGATGGAAGACGAGCCGATAGCCTCTGTGGTGCAGGATATGCGCAAAGGCTCGAAATGGCTGTCCGCATTTCTGGAAAGCTACCGTCCTCCGCTGGACGGGGAACGTTACCTGACGGACGGCGAGGTGTCGGAACTGCTCCGTGTGAGCCGGCGCACCTTGCAGGAATACCGCAACAACCGCGTGTTGCCCTTCATACTTTTGGGAGGGAAGGTGCTTTACCCGGAAACGGGGCTGCGCGGGGTACTGGAAGCGAACTACCGCAAGCCGCTGGAGTGAGGCGGTTTCATGAAAAAGTAAACGGGTGACACCTTTTGTGGTGCTACCCGTTTACTTGTCTTATGGGGTATGTGCAATCAGCAATACCCGGCTTTTCCGTTCTGTATGAACATCACGTATGTCTGCCGTTTCTCTTGTGAGAGTGCCTTTCCCACCAGCCATGTGCGGAACAGGTGGGTGTTGTAGGTATTCACCCTGAAAGCGACCGGGATGATGATTTCAAGGGCGTACACGTCCGCGTGCAGCCCGTTTTCAAGCTGCATGTAGCGGCACACCTCGTAGTCGTTCAGCACGTCCGACTTGCGGACGGCTCTGATGGCGGCGTTCACTGCCGGGACGGTCGTATGGAACAATCCGGCTATTTCGGTGGCGGTCATCCACACGTCGTTACCGGTTACGCTGACTGCCTTGTCCTCGATGATGATTGTGTCACGTTTCATGGCTTTTCTTTTTAGATGGTGCAACCTGCAAATTCCTCGACGCCGTTCAATCTTGCGGCAAGGTTCTCCATGTCCTGATTGAGCTTCTCTTTGGTTATCTTTGCGTAAATCTGCGTCGTCTTTATGCTCTTGTGTCCGAGCATGGAGCTGACCGTTTCGATGGGAACACCGTTGGAGAGGAATATCGTCGTGGCTGCCGTGTGGCGGCTCTGATGCCACGTGATATGCTTGGTGATGCCGCAACGCTTGGCGACGGCACGGATACCGGCAAGGCACGTGTTATAATGCGGAACGGGAAATATCCTGCCGTCCCCGCACAGTCCCCGGTATTTGCCGATTATGCGGTTGGCGATGTCGAGCAGGCGGATGTTGGACACCACGCCCGTTTTCTGGCGGTTGATGTTTATCCACTCGTGTTCGTCGAAGTAGGTGCGGATATTCTCTTCCGTAAGGTTGCGCATATCCGCGAACGACAGCCCCGTGAAGGCGCAGAACAGGTAGAGGTCGCGGTACAATTCCTGTTTGGCGTTTTTCAGTTTCCCCTCCATCAGCAGGCGGATCTCATCTTTGGTCAGGAAACTGCGTGTTGTTTCCTCCTTCTTGATTTCATACTCGCGGAACGGGTCGCGCGTCAGCCACTCGTTGTTGATGGCGATGAATACCATCGTCCGTAACGGGCAGACGTACAGCCACACGGTATTGGTGCAGCAGTGCTTGTCCGTGCGCAGGAACATCTCGAAGTCGGAGATGAAAGCCGGGGTAAGCTCTTTTAGGGCGATGTCCTTCACATGGTAGCGGATGTCGAGGAACTCTTGCATGTGCTTGTAAACGGTGCGGTACTTCAGCAGCGTGCCTTTGGCTTTCATGCCTGCCTCCACCTGCTTCTCGTAGTCCTCGTTGTGCTGGCGGAACACCTGCATCAGCGTGTGGTAGCGGTGTTCCAGTCCGAGAAAGGCGTTCTTCACCTTCTCCGCCGTGACGAAGTTGTCACGCTCCATGATTTCCTGATAATGCCTGTGATGCGTACCCGCATCTTGTCAAGCATACGGTTCGTTTCGAGTGCCGCCGTGCTTCTGCCCGTGACACGTCCACCTTTGGTGTCCCACAGTTTCGGATCGACAGTCAGTTTGCAGCTGAACTGTGTCTGGCTGCCGTCCACCGTGATGCGTCCCATGACGGGAACTGTCCCGTCCTTTTTCACTACCTGACGCTTGAGGTAGTAGATTACTGAAAATGTACTCTTCATTGTCCTTAATTTTTGGGTTTCAAAATTAGTTGGTGAAGAGTCCGGTGTTGGTACGCAAAACGGGGAGGAACGGCGCAATCTTTTTCCGTAACCTGATTTTTCGCATGAGTTATGGATAACTCACTATTCCTTAGAGCCTTGTTTCGCTATTCGTACCCGTTTGTCGCATTTTCGGGCATGGTTACGAACAAGTAACGTAGCGGCGTCAGGATTTGGCTTCGGCAGGGATTGTAATGGCTTCACGGATTATCGCCACTTCAACCAAAACCCTTGTAACTCAATTCTATCACTATATCTTTCCGCATTTCACTTTTTTGTAGTAACTTTGCTTATTGAATCTTAAAAACACCTTCGTTATGGAACTAACCAGAACTAGATGCAGCAAAGCTGCCGGACTATTCTTTTTTATTTCGATGATCTTAGGCCTATCTTCATGCTCAAGTAGCAGTCAGAAAGACATTATACCTTCTGCTGAGTATGCTTCATATGTGAATGCTTATACAGGGGGAGTAATTTCACAAAGTTCTACCATACGAATTGAACTAGCCCAAGAGCAACCAATGGTAGATCTTAACAACGAGTTGAAAGATGATCCTTTTCATTTTTCTCCTTCTATAAAAGGAAAAGCATATTGGATTAATAATAATACCATTGAATTCATTCCCGAAGAAGGAGCCTTAAAACCCGGAGAATTTTACGAAGGAATATTTGAATTAGGAAACTTCGTAGAAGTGGATAAACGCTTGAAAAAATTCAATTTTTCATTCCGGGTACAAGAACACAACTTTACTTTACATACAGAACCAATAACGATCACCGCTACTCAACCGGATGTAGTCACCATAAATGGAACGATTCGCTTCAGTGACGCTGTAAAAAAAGAAGAAGTTGATAAAATGTTGACTATCGGGAATGGTGGGAATAGCCCAATTGAAATAACTGCAACAGATAATCCTACCTGCTATGAATTTGTCATTAACCAAGTTCCAAGAAAACAAGAAAACTATCAGTTAAAAATAACAGCCAATGGAAAAGTAGCCGACATAGACCGGATACAAGAAGAAGAGGTATTAATTCCTGCCAAAGGTAACTTCCGTTTTCTTTCTGCTAAGCGTATTGACCAACCGGAAAATGGGATTGAAGTTATTTTCTCCGATCCTGTTTCCAATACACAAGACTTAAAAGGGTTAATTGAAGTTCCGGAAGTCTCATCTTCCATCTCGCAAATTAAAGACAATAAAGTCCTTATATATTTCGACGCCAACCAACTAAATCAACTAACCTTAAAAATTCATGAAGGAGTAAAAAGCAGTCAAGGAAAGACATTAAATACATTCCAATCGATCTCATTCAGCGAACAGAATCTAAAACCACAGGTAGAAATGGGTACTTCTGCTGCTATTCTACCCGATTCCAAAAGTCTGATTATTCCATTCCGTGCTGTAAATCTATCCGCAGTAGACATTAACATTATTCGCATTTTTGAAAATAATGTATTAATGTTCATGCAGACAAATTCGCTTTCATCAGCTAATGAATTACGCCGTTCAGGAAGACTAGTCTATAAAAAAACACTATGGCTCGCAAAAGATTCATCGAAAGACATCCATCGTTGGGAAGACTATTCTATTGATCTTGCCGGACTGATTCGACAAGAACCGGGAGCTATTTATCGGGTTATTCTATCTTTCCGTCAGGAGTATTCAGCATATCCTTGTGGAGGAGAAAATAAAGAATTACAGTTTACAAACAATGATACAGCAAACGGTTTGACTAGAATCAGTAGCGAAACATTGTCCGACGAAGAAGAAGCCGTTTGGGATACTCCGGAGGCATATTACTATTATAACGGCAGTGTAGCTATGGATTGGAGTCAATATAAATGGAATGAGCGTGATAATCCTTGTCACCCATCCTATTATATGTTTTCTAATCGGGCAGCTAGTTGTAACGTTTTCGCTTCCAACATAGGAATGATTGTGAAAAAGAATTCACTCAATAAATTATGGATTGCTGTAAACAATATATTAGACACTAACCCTATCGAGAAAGCGCAAGTAACCATATACAACTTCCAATTACAGCCAATAGGGAAAGGAGAAACCAACGGAGAAGGATTCGTAGAAATCTCTCCGAAAGGAGTACCTTTTATTGCTGTTGCAGAATTTGATAAGCAAAAGGCATACGTTCGCGTTGTAGATGGAGAAGAACAATCCGTTAGTCGTTTTGACGTAGGAGGTAAAGATATTCAAAAAGGATTAAAAGGATTTATATATGGCGAAAGAGGAGTATGGCGACCCGGGGATACGCTTCATATCTCCTTTATTCTGGAAGATCGTGAAAAAAGAATCCCTGACAGACATCCTGTAGCATTGGAAATTTACAATCCCAAAGGACAGTTTTACACCAAGTTGGTTTCATCTAAAGGTATGAATGGTTTTTATACATTTGATGTCCCGACACAAACAAGTGATCCGACAGGAAGATGGAATGCGTATGTTAAAGTGGGAGGAACTACCTTTCACAAGAGCCTGTTGATTGAAACCGTAAAGCCCAACCGATTAAAGATCGACCTGTCTATGCCTACCATTTTACAAGCTACCTATAAGGAATCCTATGCAATTCTTACCTCCGCATGGCTGACTGGTGCTAAGGCGTCTCATCTGAAAACCAAAGTTGAAATGACCTTATCTAAAGTTAATACTCAATTCAAGAATTACAGCCAATATATTTTTAATAATCCAGCAACAGATTTTACGACAATGAAATCTGATGTATTCAACGGTGTATTAGACGAGAAAGGAATGGTAGGATTCAGTATAAATCTTCCGGCAGCAACTCAAGCGCCAGGTATGTTGAATGCCACCTTCATCGCTCGTGTTTTTGAACCAGGAGGAGATGCAAGTATTTACACTCATAGCGTTCCATTCTCCCCATTTGATTCATATGTAGGAATTAATCTTAATCAGCCAAAAGGGAAATATATCGAGACAGATAAAGACCATATATTCGATATTGTAACTGTCGATGAACAAGGACAGTTGGTAGACCGCTCCAATTTGGAATATAAAATATATCGAATCGACTGGAGTTGGTGGTGGGATAATAGTGAAGCATCAATTGGGACCTACATCAATAGCAGTTCCTTTACTCCTGTAGCCAGTGGCAATCTACAAACGACAAGAGGAAAAGCATCCTTTAAATTTCGTGTCAATTATCCGGATTGGGGACGTTATCTGGTATATGTACAAGACAAAGAAAGCGGACATGCAACAGGAGGTACTATCTATGTAGATTGGCCCGACTGGCGTGGACGTTCCAATAGAAGTAATCCAAGTGGAGTCAAAATGCTGGCATTCTCATTGGACAAAGATTCTTATGAAATAGGAGAAACAGTTACAGCCATTATTCCGGCCTCTGCAGGAGGACGCGCATTGGTTTCCATAGAAAATGGTTCTACGGTTTTACAACAGAAGTGGACGGAAGTATCTAACGAAGGAGATACCAAAATCACTTTCAAAACAACTCCGGAAATGGCTCCGAATGTATACCTACATATTAGTTTGCTGCAACCACATGCACAAACAGTCAATGACCTACCCATTCGGATGTATGGAATTGTTCCGGTATTCGTGACCAATAGCCAGACCATACTGCAACCACAAATCAAAATGCCGGATGTATTACGCCCGGAAACAGATTTCAATGTAACAGTTAGTGAGAAAACAGGAAAACCGATGACATACACTTTAGCCATCGTAGATGACGGATTACTGGATCTAACCAATTTCAAGACTCCCGATCCTTGGAGTGATTTTTATGCACGTGAAGCACTCGGTATCCGTACATGGGATATGTATGATAATGTATTGGGAGCCTCAGCAGGTCAGTACAGTTCATTATTCAGTATAGGTGGTGATGTAACACTGAAACCAGCAGATACTAAGGCAAATCGTTTCAAACCAGTAGTCAAGTTTATCGGCCCATTCTATTTAGGAAAAAGCAAGCAACAGACACATACATTGAAACTTCCAATGTATGTAGGTTCCGTACGTACAATGGTAATTGCCGGACAAGATGGTGCATACGGCAATGCTGAAAAAACATCATCTGTACGAACTCCTCTGATGTTGCTATCCAGTTTACCACGAGTACTCAGTACGCAGGAGGAAATTACCGTTCCAGTAAATATCTTTGCAATGGAGAATCAGGTAAAGAATGTAACCGTATCATTAAAAGTTTCCGGTGAAGGTGTACAGATTAGCGGTCCACAACAACAAACACTTACATTCAATCAACCCGGAGATCAATTAACCTTCTTCACATTGAAAACGGGTAACCAAATAGGAAAAGCAACCATTCATCTGACTGCAAGTGGCGGAGGACAACAGAGTCAGGAGACTATTGAAATAGAAGTACGAAATCCGAATCCGGTAGTTACATTACGTAATAGCCAATGGATTGAAACAGGAAAAGAAGCTGAATTATCTTATAACTTAGAAGGTTCTTCATCTGCCAACAATCATGTACAACTGGAAGTATCACGTATACCGTCAGTAGATATCAACCGTCGATTCGATTTTCTGTATAATTATCAGCACCAATGTACGGAGCAATTAACATCTAAAGCATTACCTCTCTTATTTGTTTCCCAATTCAAAACAGTGGATAAGAAAGAGGCTGAAAAGATAAAAACAAATGTCCAGGAAGCTATCCGCCAGATTTACACACGCCAACTTCCTAACGGAGGATTTGTCTATTGGCCAGGAAATGCTGTCGCCGACGAATGGATTACTTCTTACACTGGAATGTTCTTGACACTTGCACAAGAAAAAGGATATGCTGTTCATCCAAATGTATTTAACAAATGGAAACGATTCCAACGAGCAGCCGCACAAAATTGGCGAATGCCCCAGGATGCCAGTGAATGGCAATTATGGCAATCTGAGTTGCAACAAGCATTCCGTCTATACACCCTTGCGCTAGCCGATGCACCGGAGTATGGAGCTATGAACCGAATGAAGGAACAAAAAGGGCTATCTCTTCAGGCAAAATGGAGACTGGCAGCAGCCTATGCATTAACCGGAAAGATGAAGCCAGCAGAAGAACTGGTATATAATGCAGAAACTACAGTAATCCCCTATTCTTCTACAAACCAAATTTATGGTTCATATGATAGAGACGAAGCCATGATTCTAGAAACATTGCTTCTAATGAATCGCGAACGGGAAGCTTTACAACAAGCAAAGAAAGTATCTCAAAATCTGGCAGAGGAAAATTGGTTCAGTACCCAATCAACAGCCTTTGCTCTCATGGCAATGGGATGTCTGGCTGAAAAATTATCCGGAACTCTGGATTTTGCATGGAAATGGAATGGCAAACAACAACCTGTTGTAAAATCGGCTAAAGCTGTATTCGAGAAAGAGCTTGCTACTTCTCCGAAGTCCGGAACTGTTTCTATCAAAAATCAGGGCAAAGGAACTCTGAATGCAGATATTATTACACGTATCCAACTCATAAACGATACTTTACCTGCTATGTCAGATAACATTCGTCTGGATGTGAGATACGTCAGTACAGAAGGACTACCTATTTCCATTGAAGACATCAAACAAGGAACTGACTTTATGGCTATCACTTCCGTATCTAACATTAGTGGAACTTCCGATTATAACAATCTGGCTCTGACACATATTATACCATCCGGATGGGAAATATATAATGAACGTATATTTATTCCTGAAGAGCCAGCAACTACGGAATCAGCTGGTACTCCAGAAAATAAAAATCGTCCATTTACTTATCAGGATATTCGTGACGACCGGGTACTAACTTATTTCAATTTGCGTCGTGGCGAACAAAAAACATTTACTGTAAGGTTACAAGCCACCTATGCAGGTAACTTTATCCTTCCTGCAATTCAATGTGAAGCGATGTACGACGCAGCTGTGCAGGCACGTACTAAAGCGGGAAGAACGACTGTTAGTCGCTAACATTCATATAGTTTATGGGAGGTAAGCTATTAAAATTCTTAAAACATTTATCCATCACCCGGAAAGTAATGCTTAGTTGCATTACTCTTCTGGTGATCGGATATATTTTTTGCCTACCCAGACAACTATTCCATGTCCCCTATTCCACAGTCGTTACAGATCGAAACGGAGAACTGTTGGGAGCCCGTATTGCATCTGACGGTCAATGGCGTTTTCCTCCACGTACAACAACACCGGAGAAAATAAAGCAATGTCTTATCACTTTTGAAGATAAACATTTTTATCATCATTTGGGAGTGGATCCGTTATCTATTGGAAGAGCGTTCTATCAGAATATAAAAAACAAACGCGTAGTAAGTGGAGGAAGTACTCTTACTATGCAAACAATCCGGTTAGCCAGAAACAAATCACGCACCGTCAGCGAAAAACTTATAGAAATGGGGTTAGCTACCCGGTTAGAGTTTCGGGCTACTAAAGAGGAAATTCTATCCATGTATATATCACATGCACCATTCGGAGGTAATGTTGTAGGTCTGGATGCAGCCTCCTGGCGTTACTTTGGACATTCTGCCGAAGATTTATCATGGGCTGAATCGGCAATGTTGGCCGTTTTACCCAATGCACCTGCCATGATCCACTTATCAAAAAGAAGAACCACTCTGTTAGCCAAACGTAACCGATTATTAAAACAACTGCTTGAAAAGAAAATAATCGATTCATCAACCTATGAATTAGCCATCAGTGAACCGCTTCCGGACGAACCACACCCATTACCTCAAATAGCACCTCACCTAGTTAGCCACTTTTATCAGGAACGAAATGGAGCATATTCCCGTTCAACCATCGACCGAGGTATCCAAACTCAAATAGAGGACATGGCAGAACGATGGAGTAATGAATTCAGTCGAAGTGATATCCGGAATCTTGCGATTCTGATTATTGACATTCCCACCAATCAGGTTATCGCTTATTGTGGCAATGTACACTTTGAACAACAGAAAGGAGGATATCAGGTCGATATTATTCAAGCCCCCAGAAGTACGGGCAGCATACTAAAACCTTTCCTCTACTATGCAATGTTAAAAGAAGGTAGTCTATTACCACACACACTTTTACCGGATATCCCTATCAATATCAATGGATTTACTCCTCAAAATTTCAGTTTGCAATTTGAAGGTGCCGTTCCAGCCTCAGAAGCACTTGCGCGTTCATTAAACATACCGGCAGTTACTATGTTACAAAGATATGGAGTACCTAAATTTCACCATTTTCTGCAACAAATAGGATTTAAAACAATCAATAAACCTTCATCTCATTATGGTTTATCACTTATTCTGGGAGGTGCAGAAGCCACTTTATGGGATGTGACGAATGCGTATGCCGAAATGGGACGGATATTACTTGTACAAAAAGATGACGCTTACAGTAATCTCTCCCAAAATGAAAAGGCACATATGCTACTTGAAATGAATGGTGAAGAGGAAACAGATACTTACGAACGATTCAATCAACATACTAATAATGAGCAAGGTTCATTCATCATAAAAAAGGAAGAAATAAAAGAAGCTTCCGGTGCTGCCTGGCAAACACTATCCGCATTAACAGAAGTAAATCGCCCGGAAGAAATTGATTGGAAATCAATACCCTCTATGCAAACAATCGCCTGGAAAACTGGTACTAGTTATGGATTCCGGGATGCATGGGCTGTTGGTGTTACTCCTCGTTATGCAGTCGGCGTATGGGTTGGGAATGCTACCGGAGAAGGAAAACCCGGCTTAGTCGGTGCACAAACTGCCGGTCCCGTTTTATTCGATATATTTAACCTTCTTCCTTCTTCATCCTGGTTTGAACGTCCTACCGGAATCTTCGTTGAAGCAGAAGTGTGCAAACAATCCGGCCATTTGAAAGGAAGATTCTGTGAAGAAACAGATACTCTCCTGATTCTCCCCGTCGGATTACGGACAGAGGCTTGTCCGTATCATCGTCAAATCACCTTATCTGCAGATGAAAGTCACCGCGTTTACGAAAACTGTGCTAATACAGAGCCAACTATTCAGAAATCATGGTTTACTCTTCCACCTGTATGGGAATGGTATTACAAACAACATCATCCTGAATACAAACCGTTACCTCCCTTCAAAGCCGGTTGTGGTGAAGACGCTATTCAAACAATGCAGTTCATTTATCCATCAATGAATGCGCATATCAAGCTTCCGAAACAATTGGATGGCAGTAAAGGATTCATGACTGTAGAGTTAGCACATACCAGTGCTAATGAAACTATCTTTTGGCATCTTGACAACAGTTATATAGCTCAGACACAAAACTTCCACAATATCTCGTTACAACCATCACCCGGCAAACATTTGTTGACAGCTGTAGATAACGAAGGAAATACAGTTTCCACAACATTCTTTATTGAGTGACCTACAGATTTACTATCTTTGCAAAATGAAACAGCCATTAAAAGAAAACGGAGGATTGCCGGCTTCTATCCTGTGGACCCTAGCTATTGTTGCAGGCATATCGGTAGCCAATCTCTATTATAACCAACCTTTACTAAATATGATACGCCAGGAATTAGGTGTATCGGAATTCAAAACGAACCTGATTGCCATGGTTACACAGATAGGCTATGCAGTTGGATTATTATTTATCATTCCCCTCGCCGATTTATATCAACGTAAGAAAATTATACTCACTAATTTTGCCATTCTTATTCTCTCATTACTATCCATCGCATTTGGGAAAAATATTCATCTGATACTCATTGCCTCCTTTTTTACCGGAATCTGCTCAGTGATACCTCAGATATTTATACCGATTGCCTCTCAATTCTCCCGTCCTGAAAACAAAGGAAGAAACGTAGGAATAGTTGTTTCCGGGCTTTTAACCGGAATCCTTGCCTCACGCGTTATCAGTGGATTTATCGGAGAATTGTTCGGGTGGCGGGAAATGTACCATATTGCTGCCTGCATGATGCTTGTTTGTGCAATCATTGTATTGAAAATCCTTCCGGATATCCAACCGAATTTCAAAGGAAAGTATAGCGATCTGATGAAATCTCTATTCTCCTTACTGAAAGAATATCCTCGGCTAAGCATTTATTCCATACGTGCTGCATTAAATTTCGGTTCTTTTCTCGCTATGTGGTCATGTCTGGCTTTCAAAATGGGAAGAGCACCATTCTATGCAAACAGTAACACTATTGGACTTCTGGGACTCTGTGGAATCGCCGGTGCATTAACCGCCTCTTTCGTTGGAAAATATGTAAAACGAGTAGGCGTACGCCGTTTTAATTTTATAGGTTGCGGACTGATTCTATTCTCTTGGTTGTTATTCTTTATCGGAGAAAACAGTTATATAGGTATTATAGCCGGAATTATTAGCATCGATATAGGTATGCAATGTATCCAGCTCAGCAACCAAACCAGTATTTTTGAGCTAAATCCTCGTGCTTCCAACCGTATAAACACTATCTTTATGACCACGTATTTTATTGGGGGGGCAACAGGCACCTTTCTAGCAGGCACATTTTGGCAACTTCATGGTTGGCATGGTGTTATTGGTGTAGGAGCTTTTCTGACTTGTATCTCGTTACTAATTACGATTTCATCAAAGAAATGACTCAACAAAACAGATGATAAAACCGTTTAATAAGAAAATAAAAGTAAGCTATGAAATACGGAGTGAATAGACAGTTTTTACTTATCACTGCAGGTATCGTGTGGATTATAGCCGGCACTAATATATTGCGAATAGGAATTGTCACTTGGATAAATAGTACACAGGATTGGATGTTCAAAATAGGCGAAGCAACAGTCGTTTTTTTATTATTCTTTGTATTTGTCTTCAGAAAGCTGTATTATAAACATACCCGTCGAATTGAAGAAAAGAAAGAAGAAAAAAACTGCCCTTTTTCTTTTTTCGATGTAAAAAGCTGGATTATGATGGCATTCATGATTGCATTAGGCATAACTATCCGCAGTTTGCATTTATTGGCTGACAGTTTCATATCTGTCTTTTATACCGGACTATCCATAGCACTGATCCTGACCGGGATACTTTTTATACGCTACTGGTGGCAAAAACGTAAGATATTACACAACTAAATCATAATAAGATGAACATATCCAAACAAGACATTGAAAAGTTTATCCGCTTTCAACGAAATGAAATAACAGAAAGTATTGTATACGAACGACTTGCTTCTATCGAAAAAGATGAAAACAATCGTAAAGTTCTCCACCAAATTGCAATCGAAGAAAAATCACATTATGAAATCTTTAAAAAATATACAGGAAAAGATGTGATACCTGATCGCCAGCGTATTGCCCGCTTTTATTTCCTGGCGCATATACTGGGGATTACATTCACCATTAAATTAATGGAGTCCAGCGAAAAGAATGCGCATCACAACTACGATAAATATACCAATATTCCCGACCTGCAACGTCTCGCTCGTGACGAAGAAGTACACGAACAGAAGTTAATCTCCCTAATTAATGAAGAACGACTGGAATATATGGGCTCTGTTGTCTTAGGTCTGAATGATGCATTAGTAGAATTTACAGGTGCACTAGCCGGGTTCACATTAGCACTCAGTGATCACCGGTTAATTGCACTGACAGGTAGTATAACAGGTATTGCTGCGGCTCTATCCATGGCCTCATCCGAATATCTTTCTACGAAATCTGAAGGAGATGTAAAGAAACGTCCGGTAAAAGCAGCAGTATATACCGGTATTGCATACCTGATAACTGTAGCAGCTTTAGTTGCTCCTTTCATACTTATCAGCAATGTAATTCTAGCCTTAGGAATTATGCTTACAATGGCACTTATTATTATTGCATTGTTCAATTACTATTACTCAGTAGCTCGTGGTGAAAGCTTCCGAAAGCGTTTTACCGAAATGGCTGTACTCAGCTTTAGTGTAGCTGGTATCAGTTTTCTGATCGGCTATGCCCTGAAAACTTTCACCGGTATAGATGCTTAATAACAAACGATTTCATATACATCAAATAATTCAAAGATAATTTCAAATAATAAAGCGATATAAAATTAGAATGAAGAAGATCCCTTCCCCTCTCGTTTCTCTATTACCCATCATCGTTCTGGTAATATTACTTTTTGGTACTATCCACACATTTGGCAGTGATGCCTTAAATGGTGGAAGCCAAATATCGCTGCTCACCACTACCGCTGTCTGCATTTTCATAGGCATGGCTATCTATAAAAAACCTTGGAAAGATTATGAACTAGCCATAACGAATAACATTGCCGGAGTTGCAACAGCTATTATTATCTTGCTAATTATCGGTGCATTAAGTGGAATCTGGATGATCAGTGGAGTAGTACCAACCCTAATCTATTATGGTATGCAAATTATCCATCCCAGTTTCTTCCTTGCTTCTACCTGCATCATTTGCATTCTAATATCTGTTATGACAGGAAGTTCATGGACTACCATTGCCACTATTGGTATTGCATTGATGGGAATTGGAAAAGCACAAGGATTCGAAGAAGGATGGATTGCGGGCGCTATTATCTCCGGTGCATACTTCGGTGATAAAGTCTCTCCTTTATCAGAAACAACCATATTAGCCGCATCCGTCACAGATACACCTCTCTTTCGACATATCCGCTATATGATGATCACAACAGTTCCTTCGATTGTCATTACTTTAATTATATTTACAGTAGCCGGTTTCTCACATGATGCAGGCAACTCTCAACATATCCCAGAAGTAGCAGCTGCCTTGAAAGAGAAATTCCTGATCACTCCCTGGTTACTGATTGTTCCTGTAGCAACAGGAATTTTGATCGCCCGGAAAATTCCCTCTATCATCACCTTATTCTTATCAACCTTACTAGCCGGTATTTTTGCATTGATTCTCCAACCCGATTTACTACAAGAGATTGCAGGAGCTACAACATCTAATTTTGAATCCTTATATAAAGGCTTTATGATGACCATCTACGGAAAGACAAATTTGCAAACAGATAATGTCATCTTGTCTGATTTAATCTCGACACGAGGTATGTCCGGAATGATGAATACTGTTTGGTTGATTTTATGTGCAATGTGTTTTGGCGGAGCTATGACAGCAAGTGGAATGTTGGGAAGTATCACTTCACTCTTTATTCGCTTTATGAAGAATACTGTCGGTGTAGTAGCTTCAACCGTATGTTCCGGCCTTTTCCTGAATATGGCAACTGCCGATCAATACATTAGTATTATTCTAACTGGAAACATATTCCGCAATATATATTATAAAAAAGGATACGAAAGTTGTTTGTTAAGTCGGACTACCGAAGATTCAGTAACTGTTACATCCGTATTGATTCCCTGGAACAGTTGCGGAATGACGCAAGCAACCATTTTGAGTGTCCCCACAATTGTGTATCTTCCATATTGTTTTTTCAACATTATCAGCCCGTTAATGAGTATTGCTGTCGCTGCTATCGGATATAAAATTGCAAGACGTTCGTGAACAATCTGGCATACACTTTGTTTTTGCAATAAACGGACAACGTATTAAACCTAAACAAAAAAAAGTTATGAAAAAGTTTATTGCATTATTAGCATTAGTATTAGTGAGTGCAAGCACAATGATGTATGCACAAAGTGACGCAGCCGCACGCCGCGCAGAAAGAAAAGCTCAAAGAGACGCAGAAAGAGCAAAACTCCGTGCTGAAGAACAGGTTCAGGATATGGCTTCCTATCAAGAGGCTATACAGGCTTTAAAAAACAAACAATTTGTTCTGGAAGCCAATCAGGTTGTTTTCAAAAATGGTATGACTGCATTTGTTACCCCCAATACCAACTTTGTCTTGATGAATGGTAACAGAGCTACTGTACAAACAGCTTTCAACACCTCTTATCCTGGTCCTAACGGTATCGGTGGTGTGACAGTAGATGGTAACTCAGCAGATATGAAAATGAATATCGATAAAAAAGGAAATGTATTCTGCTCATTCAATGTTCAGGGTATAGGTATCTCAGCTCAGGTATTTATAAACATGAGCAGTGGTAGCAACAATGCTTCAGTTACTGTCAGTCCAAACTTTAATAGTAACAATCTGACATTGAACGGAAACATTATTCCTTTGAACCAATCTAATATCTTCAAAGGACGTTCTTGGTAATAAGTATAAGATTCTTATAATTACTCCGCTACAAATCACGCAAAATGCGTACATTTGTAGCGGAGTTTTTAATTTATCCGATTCCTATGAGAGAATATATCATTGCAGACAACCAAGATATCAGTAAGGCAGGAATGATGTTCCTATTAAGCAAACAGAAGGATGTAACTACCCTTCTGGAAGCTGACAATAAAGTTGAACTGATCCAACTGCTACGATTGCATCCACAAGCAGTGATTATTCTGGACTATACTTTATTCGATTTTGCAGGAGCGGATGAGTTAATTGTTTTACAAGAACGGTTCAAAGAAGCAGACTGGATTTTATTTTCTGATGAGTTAAGTATAAACTTCCTACGACAAATATTATTCAGTAGTATGGCTTTCGGAGTAGTAATGAAAGACAACTCCAAAGAGGAAATCATGACTGCTATCCAATGCGCCACGCGTAAACAAAGGTATATCTGTAACCATGTCAGTAATCTACTACTTTCAGGCAATCACACTCCCGCTGCAACAGCTGTCGAAGATCATCTATTAACCCAAACGGAAAAGAACATTCTAAAAGAAATTGCATTAGGTAAAACAACCAAAGAAATTGCTGCTGAGAAAAATCTTAGTTTCCACACCATCAACAGTCACAGAAAAAATATCTTCCGCAAATTAGGAGTAAACAATGTACATGAAGCTACTAAATATGCGATGCGGGCAGGTATTGTAGATCTTGCGGAATATTATATTTGACAAAAGAGAATTTAAGCAGTTGAAATCATCTAAAAAGTCCGAATCGCTGCTAAGCTTATTAGTTAGTCGTAATTTTCTAAACTCAGTCGATTTAACAATTTCTTTATGTAGCAATACCTATAATATCATCGACAGTATTATTAGTTCCCTCTCAATCTATTAATAGAAAACTTCTTCTTGCCCTTTAATAAACTTCTTCTGCTTTAATAGAGAAATTATTATCGCTTAAGACAAATCTATAAATGCAAGTTTCAATTATATAATTGAAACCTCCGGTTGTATAACCGAAAGCTTCGGTTATACAATCAAAGGTTTCATTTACAATTCATACTAAGTAAAAAGAAGGTTTACTACTAAAGGAAAAGAAGTTTAGTCTTAATGTAATGGAATTTATCTATTAATACCTTATCTCTCCACTACCAATACATATCTCCGACTTCGTATCATAGACAGTTCCAAACTGTCCCGGAGCAATACCTTGTATCTTTTCAGAAGACAAGACACTGAAGAGACCATCACCCTCTCGTATTAATTTTCCCTGTGTAAACTCAGGAGTATGGCGAATCTTAAAGGTTATTTCTATTTCCTTCTCTGCCGGATTCCAGGGATTATCCGTAATAAAGTGAAAGTCATTCATTCGGAATTCATTACCATACTGTGTTTCGACTCCATATCCATGAGATACGTAAATCACATTTTCCTGAATATCTTTTTTTATCACAAACCAAGGACCGCCACTCAATCCCAAACCTTTACGTTGTCCGATGGTATGAAACCAATAGCCATGATGTGTACCTAACTTTTTCCCTGTTTCCAACTCAATAATCGCTCCCTCCTTTTCTCCCATGAAACGACGGACAAAATCATTATAATTAATCTTTCCCAGAAAGCAAATCCCCTGACTGTCTTTTCTTTTAGCACTGGGCAATCCTGCTTTTTGAGCAATCTCACGCACTTCTTGCTTCATTAATCCCCCAATGGGAAACATGAGTTTGGAAACCTGTAAATAATCGATTTGAGCCAGGAAATCGGTCTGATCTTTTACAGGATCTTTTGCTGTCCCCAACCAGATTTTACCATCACGCTGTATTGTAGTGGCATAATGTCCGGTTGCTGTAAAATCGAAATCCTTACCTACCTGTTGTTCGAAACAGCCAAACTTAATGAGTTTATTACACATAACATCCGGATTAGGAGTCAATCCTTTCCGAATCTTATCAATTGCATAAGCAGCGACATTCTCCCAATATTCACGATGTAAATCAACGATTTGCAAAGATAAACCATATTTGCGGGCAGTCGCGGTCGCCAATTCAATATCTTCCTCTGCCGAGCAATCCATATACTCCGCGCCATCCATACCAATCTTAATATAGAATAGTTCGGGCTTAAATCCTTGTTCGCAAAGAAGGTGTACGACAACCGAACTGTCTACACCTCCTGATAATAATGCAGCTATACTTTTATTATGTTCCATTTTAGTTCCAATTTCATCTTGGTATTATAACGTTCATCAACAGTTTTTTGATTAGGAACCTCCTGGATATAATTCTATTCAACATATCATACCATTAAATCTTCGCCAAAGCCTGATCTAAATCCGCAATAATATCATCAATATGCTCTGTACCGATAGATAGACGGATGGTACTTTGCTTGATTCCTTGTTCGGCAAGTTCTGCTTCATTCAACTGAGAGTGGGTAGTCGTTGCCGGATGAATTACAAGTGATTTTACATCGGCCACATTGGCCAGCAAAGAGAAGATCTCGAGACTATCGATCACTTTATGAGCTTCTTCTTTTCCTCCTTTTATTTCGAAAGTGAAGATAGAACCAGCTCCATTAGGAAAATACTTCTGATATAAAGTATGGTCAGGATGTTCCGGTAGAGATGGATGATTTACAACTGCCACTTTCGGATGATTCTTCAAATAGTTTACCACTTTCAAGGCATTGAACACATGACGTTCTAAACGCAAAGACAAAGTCTCCAAACCTTGCAGAAGAATGAAAGCGTTGAAAGGGCTAATGGTTGCACCCGTATCACGAAGCAGAACAGCACGGATTCTTATAGCATAAGCCGCAGGACCTGCCGCATCCACAAAACGTACTCCATGATAACTCGGGTCCGGTTCCGTCAATTGTGGAAATTTTCCGGATGCTACCCAATCAAATTTTCCGGAATCGACAATTACACCTCCTAATGAAGTTCCATGACCACCGATAAACTTAGTTGCAGAATGTACTACAATATCAGCACCATACTCAATCGGACGAATCAAAAAAGGAGTACCGAAAGTATTATCGATAATCAAAGGAATATGATGGCGATGAGCGACTTCAGCCACTGCTTTGATATCAATCAGATTACAGTTCGGATTACCGAATGTTTCTATAAAAACGGCTTTTGTATTCTCTTGAATCGCTTTCTCAAAGTTCTCAAGATCAGAAGGATCTACAAATGTAGTAGTTACTCCGTAAGTAGGCAATGTATGTGCCAACAGATTGTATGTACCGCCATAAATTGTTTTAGCAGCAACAATATGATCACCGGCACGAGTAATGTTTTCAAAGGCATACGTAATAGCTGCCGCACCGGAAGCCACAGCCAACGCAGCTACTCCACCCTCAAGAGCGGCTACTCGTTTTTCGAATACATCCTGGGTAGAGTTAGTCAGACGCCCATAAATATTTCCCGGATCCTGCAAGCCAAAACGTGCAGCTGCATGCGCCGAATCACGAAATACATAAGACGTTGTTTGATAAATGGGGACAGCACGCGCATCTGTTGCGGGATCGGGTGTTTCTTGTCCTACATGAATTTGTAGTGTTTCAAAATGCAATTTCTTGGGTTCCATCTGTTTTCTATATTTAGAGTTAATACCTATTTGTAAAACTTGATGTTGCAAAGGTAAAGGAAGATTCGCTAACAGCCTATCACATATTGAAGGTATTTTTATACCATAAATGTGGTACATAAGCAAAGTATTTCCTACATTTGCGCACTGAAAAGCTTTTTATAATGATGAATTTAAAAAAGATAATCCTCATACCTGCACTGATTGTCACATTTATCAGTGGTTTTATCTCTTGTGGTGTAGACCGCTGGCCGGAATATGCTCACCAAACTGCTCTGGACTCCTGGATGTACGATATTATGCAACAGAATTATCTGTGGTATGGGAGTATGCCTTCTTACAATGATGTAAACCTGTTTTTAGACCCGGCTGGCTTTTTAGCTAAAGTAAAAGCAAGTAATGACAGTTACTCATTTGTTGATTCCGTTATGGAAACTCCGTTGCCTACTTATGGGTTCGACTATTCACTGGTTCGTAGTCAGGACATTGACACTGCTTACAACGCACTGATCACTTATGTTATCCCCGGCTCACCAGCAGAAAAAGCCGGATTACAACGAGGTAACTGGATTATGAAAGTGGATACATCATATATCAGCAAGAAATATGAAACAGCACTACTGCAAGGTACTCAGGCTAGAGACTTGGTTATGGGAGTCTGGAAAGAAGTAATTCCTGAAGTAGAAGAAGGGGAAGAAGAACCGGAGCCAGTATATAAGGTAGTGCCCAATGATATCACTTTAAAAATGGGTGCAGCCCAAATAGTAGAAGATAACCCTCTCCATAAATCTGAAATACTTGATTTAAGTACAGGAAGGGTGGGATATCTCATGTACAACAGTTTTACGGCCGGTACGAAAGATGATCCGGAAAAATATAACAATGAATTACGTAAATGGTCGGCCGAACTTGCTCAACAGAATATTAATAAAGTAATTCTTGACCTTCGCTACAATGCAGGAGGAACCCTAGATTGTGTACAGTTGTTAAGCACTATTCTTGCTCCTTCTTATTACTTGGATCAGAATATGACTTTCTTAGAATATAATGACAAGAATATAGATAAGGATGCAACTTTAACTTTCGATCAACAACTTCTTAAGAATGGAAAGAATCTTGATCTGAACACTCTGATTGTATTAATCAGCGGAGAAACAGCAGGGGCACCGGAAATGTTAATGAATAACTTAAATAACAAGGTACAAAAGCTAATTGGAATCGGCAGTTCTACGAAAGGTCAGAATGTAGCTACAGAAAAATTTATTAATGAAGAGTTTTCTTGGGCAGTTAATCCCGTAGTATGTACCGTATATAACTCGGAACATGATACCTTTAGCGGAGGATTCCAACCTCATTATTCCGTTAGTTCTTCAACAGATTATTCTACATTCTTACCTTTTGGCGATCCCAAAGAAGCATTGTTGAGTGTAGCTATCGGAGTATTAGAAGGTACCTATCCACCAACAAATCCGGACGAGCCAGAGACGGAAACGACCTCCGGCAAAAGCATTAAAATAGAAAAGAGTGTAAGTAGTCCCGCTAGCAGGAAATTTATCAGAGGATTACAACTTAAATGAAAAAGGTCATTATTTTATTATCTGTCCTATGGGGAGTAGTCAGTTGCTCGGACGACAATGATGAGAATACTACAAATAACCAACGAGTCATCACTTTAAATGAAGTGATGACAAGTGATTCCTATCCGGTAACAAAAACTGAAAAGTTCCTATACGATCATGATCGATTGATACAACACACTGTCCGGCAAACCGTACTCGAAAGCGAGATTAATTATGAAGTTAATCTTGCTTATTCTGATAATAAGGTAATAGTCGCCACTGAAATGACTACTTTAACCTATACATTAAATGCTGAAGGATATGCTAACCAATGTATATACAACGAATCGGATGACCAGCAACGTGAATACCAGTTTGACTATTCTGCAGATGGATATCTGACGAAAGTCATTGAGAATATAAATGGCAAACTCTATTCTACAATAACATTAACCTACAACGCAGATAACTTGGAATCAGTCACTTCTCACATAAATGATATAAGTAATAAAATCCTTTATAAACCCGGTGAACAAAGTTCGCAATATTACATTCCCTGTTTAAGTTTACTAGATACTTATCCATTTACATTTCATACTGAGGCTCTTTATGCCGGATTATTAGGAAAAGCACCCCATCACTTTACAGTTTGTACTACTCCAGAAGGAAATGACAGTGAATATACAACTTATACCTACCAAGTTAATAAAGAAGGAAACTTAACTCAAATACATAGTCAAACCACTTATCCGGGGGGAGATTCCGGTAGTTATTATCCTAATTACCGTACTATCTCAATAAGTTATAATAATTAAATAGAGATACCTACTTAAATGAGTATCTCTATTTAGCAACCGATAACGTATATTTAACTTAGCCTTTGGGAAATGATATGAATCTATATCTACTTCACAAACATTTCCAGTCCTTTTAATGATTCCACCCTCATAACGTTCCTTAGGATATACTTTACCAATATTATGCCATTTAGAATCAGGTGCCTCTTCTACAGTATGATAGTCTTCATAGCGGTCCGGTGCCAATCGATACTGAAATTGTAAACGATTATATATTGTAAAGCATAACTATTTTCCCAAGATTACCATTGGTTTGTTCAAACTCAGCTTCTTATTCGTTACTACATGAAGAAAATCCGAAACTCAAGCATACAATAATACTTAAAACACAAAAATTAAAGGATCTCATACTGTTATATTTAAGATTTAGTACAGCAGTTCTACGTTAGTAACAACTTAAAAACAACAAATCATCTATTCTTTATATAATCATTCATAAATTAAACGACTAATTTATAGATAATAAGATCACTTATTATTAAAACAAATATAATAACAAAAAATGAAATATGAATATGTTTATTGGACATATTTTAATTGACTGAGAACAAAAAATGGTAAGAACAAATCTACTATTCTTACCATTTCAATATTATAACAGACTCAGCTTAAATTAAGATTCATTTTTTAAAAAACTTATCAAAAAAGAGAATCTGATAATCAATAGAATTATTCCAATATTCACTTGTATGTCCACCCGGACGAGTGATAAAGTCATGATCTATCTTATGTTCCAACAAACGATTATGCAAATCCTTATTTACATTGATAAAGAAATCGGCTTCTCCGCAATCGAAAATAATAGCCAAGTCACCATTCTGCAACTTATCAATCTGATTAATCACTGTATGAGCATCCCAAATCTCCTTATTAGAGTCGTAATCGCCTAACTGAACTGCCATATCCCAATTCTTTGGGAACGGACGAATATCAACTCCTCCACTGGTACTTCCACAGGCACCAAATATATCTTTATGTCGGATGCCATTCCACATACCACCATGTCCACCCATGCTAAGTCCGGTGATTGCACGTCCTTTCCGGTCAGCAATCGTTTTATAATGCTCATCAATATACTTCACTAATTCTGACGATACAAATGTTTCGTAACGAAATGACGGATTCTTCGGACAATCCCAATACCAGCTTGTCTTTCCATCCGGACAAACAAATATAATGCCCTTCTCATCTGCTATCTGAGGAAGATTAGGTTTAATGCTGACCCATGTTTTAGCATTTCCTCCAAAACCATGAAGTAAATAAATCACCGGACAAGCCACAGCCTTATTCCCCATTGCAACATCCGGAGTTACAACTACCACCTGCACATCTTTGTTCATAGACGGGCTTTTAACTAATAAAGTATCTACTTTGGCAGCAAAAGAAGGAGCTACCAAAGCTAATAATAAGGAAATTAATAGAAATCTTTTCATCTTTACATATATAATTATTATAGATTATTCTTCTTTTTCCTCCTCCGAGGGCAAGACTTTAGAAGCAGGGATTTCAAACACCCGATGACATTGTTTACAAACATATTCCCAATAACTATTTCCAGGAGGCACACATGCATACGCACAAATAATTGCCGCACTTATTGCACGTCCACGAGTACTTTTTTTCAGCACAAACTTAATGTCTGATGAACCGCAATAGGGACAATATTTCAAATCTTCAGGCCAACTCTGGTTATCTTTTAATATTTGAACTGCCTTTTCATAGTCTTCTTCCATAACGAATACATCTACTCCTGATATATTCTGCACGAAACATCTATAAAGGAAAGAGAAATTTTCATTGTGCAAAACAGATTCTACACCTTCATTTTCTAATGCTCCCTGAAGAATATGAGCTGTCATCGCATCATTACAAGTAATTAATCTTACTGTTTTCATAGCGAACAAGTTTTATCGTTTGCACAAAAATAAGATATAAAAATGAGATGATAAAACAAAATTCAACTAACTTTGCATTTACTAAACTACAATAGCATTATGAAAAGACTTTCGGCACTCTTATTACTTTTCTGCACAGCAATCAATCTACTTTCTGCACAACCTATCCATCAGGTGAAAGGAACTGTGATTGACAAAAACAGTCGTGAGCCGTTGGAATTCATAAATGTAATGATCATTGGTTTGGATCTAGGTGCTGTCACCGATGCAGAAGGACATTTCACCATTGAGAAAGTTCCACCGGGCATCTATCGTTTACAAGCTACCGCAATAGGATACAAAAGTGTAACGACTCCTGAATATATCTTATCAACCAAAAATCTGAATATCTCCATAGAGATGGAAGAGAATCTGACCGAACTCGATGGAGTAACAGTCACCACATCACCTTTCCGACGCGATGTAGAAAGCCCTGTCAGCCTACGAATCATTGGTTTACAGGAAATAGAAAAAAGTCCGGGAGCCAATCGGGATATTTCCCGAATCGTTCAATCCTATCCGGGGGTTTCTTTCTCGCCAATAGGCTATCGCAATGACCTGATTGTACGCGGCGGATCTCCGTCCGAGAACCGTTTCTATCTTGATGGAGTAGAAATTCCCAATATCAATCATTTCAGTACGCAAGGAGCTTCCGGTGGTCCGGTAGGTATTTTAAATGCAGACTTGATTCGCGAAGTAAATTTCTATACCGGTGCCTTTCCCGCCGATAAAGGAAATGCCCTCAGTTCGGTGCTCGATTTTAAGTTACGGGATGGAGACATGGAACGTAATTCTGTGAAAGCCACTCTCGGAGCTTCCGAAGTCTCTCTAGCTTCAAATGGTCATCTTGGCAAAAAAACATCGTATCTGGTATCAGTACGACAATCTTATCTGCAATTTCTGTTCGATATGTTAGGACTTCCTTTCCTGCCTACTTTTACTGATGCACAATTCAAGATAAAAACCCGGTTTAACGCTCAAAATGAGCTAATTGTGTTAGGGTTGGGTGGAATCGATAAGATGAAGTTAAATACCAAAGCCGATAATGAGGATAACGAATACATTTTGAGTTATCTCCCCAAAATAGAACAAAACACTTTCACTTTAGGAACTGTTTACCGTCATTATGCGGGTGCACATATACAATCGGTCGTAGTGAGTCATAGTTACATGAATAACCGTAACACCAAGTATCTTCAAAATGATGAAAGTAATCCGGATAATTTAATGCTCCGTCTGCGTTCTACCGAGCAGGAAACTAAATTACGTTTCGAAAATAGTTCATCCTTCGGCAACTGGAGAATTAAACTTGGTGTTAATCTGGACTATAGCCAATACACTAACACAACTTTCCAACAAGTATATACTGATCGTGCGCAAACGTTCGATTATCATACTTATCTGGGAATAATGCGTTGGGGAATTTTCGGAACATTCAATTACACTTCAACAGATGATCGTTTCACTGCTTCTTTAGGATTAAGAACAGACGCTAATAATTATTCGTCAGCAATGAAAGACCTCTCCAATCAGTTATCGCCCCGCCTGTCCCTCTCCTATCAATTGACCGATCATTGGGCTTTAAGTGGAAATGCCGGACTCTATTATCAACTTCCTCCTTACACTGCTCTTGGTTTTAAGAACAACAATGGACTATTTGCCAATAAATATACACTTCAATACATGAAAGTCAGTCAGGAGAGTCTGGGAATCACTTGGCGGAAAGGAGACACCTTTGAAGCATCCCTCGAAGGATTCTATAAAGATTATGATAAAATCCCCCTTTCGATAGTAGATAATATTCCACTGGCCTGTAAAGGAAACGATTATGGTGTAATCGGTAACGAACTCCTAGCTTCTACCGCTCAAGGGCGTTCATATGGAACAGAGTTATTAATAAAATGGCTAATTGCACAAAAATTGAATTTAGCTTCATCCCTCACTCTCTTTAAAAGTGAATATCGCAACAATAAAGAAAGTGAATACATTGCATCTGCATGGGACAACCGTTTCATCTTCAACCTACGAGGTACTTACTATTTTCCTCACCAATGGAGTTTCGGAATGAAAGTAAGTTGCATTGGCGGAACTCCCTATACTCCATACGATACTGATAAATCATCACTGGTAACTGCCTGGAATGCCCAAGGGAAACCTTATTATGACTATACCCAATATAATAAGGAGCGATTACCCGCCTTTACTCAAGTGGATATTCGAGTAGACAAAACATTCTATCTGAAACGTTGTATGCTGGGCTTCTATATTGATCTTCAAAATATCACAGCCAGCAAACTGAAACAGGCAGATGTACTAATGAGTACTGGAAAGATAGCGAATCCCGAGGCTCCCGTAAATGAACAACGTTACATTATGAAAGCTATCAAACAAGAAAGTGGCACATTATTACCTACTTTGGGTATTACTTTTGAATATTAATGCAACTATACATATATTACAAATCAAAAAATCACTAATAATGAAAAAACAAATTACACTACTGACCCTGTTATTCCTGAGCTTGAATAGTTTTGAAGTAGCCGCCCAATTTAAGAAACTTGGCAAAGCAATCCAAGCAGGGAAGGACGCTGTACAAGCCATAACTCTATCAGATGCGGATATTGTCAAAATAAGCAAAGAATATATGGTATGGATGGATTCTATAAATAAGCTGACAAAACCAGACAGTGAATATGGTCAACGATTGGAGAGACTTACCGGAAATATTAAAGAGGTAGACGGTTTACAAGTGAATTTTGGAGTATACGAAGTAGCAGATGTAAATGCCTTTGCTTGCGGAGACGGTAGTGTTCGCATTTGTGCCGGACTCATGGATGCCATGACAGATGAAGAAGTCATGGCAGTAGTAGGTCACGAAATCGGTCACGTAATTCACACTGACTCCAAAGATGCTATGAAGAATGCGTATATTCGTTCTGCCGTAAAAAACGCAGCAGGCATAATTAGTGAGAAACTAGCCAAATTAACCGAATCTCAGCTAGGAACAATAGCCGATAATTTATCCAGTGCTCAGTTTTCTCAGAAGCAAGAAAATGAGGCTGACGATTATGGCGTTGAATTTTGTGTAAAGAACAATATCGACCCTTATGCCATGTCCAAGGCATTGACCAAATTGGAAGAACTGTCTGCCGGTGCTCCCAAAGCTTCCTATCTGCAAAAGATGTTTTCTTCTCATCCGGACACTATGAAACGTATAGAGCGAGCCAAGGCAAAAGCTGCTACCTACGCAAAGTAGTATATCAAAATAATTATCAATAGAGCCTCTGTCATGCGGAACGTAGTAAAGCATCGTGTATGCTTAATGACCTCAATGATGCTACTATCTCTGTCATGCGGAGCGTAGTGAAGCATCTCTTCTTCGTTTTAATATCAAGAGAGAGAGAGGAAATCCTTCACTTACGTTCCGGATGACAGAGACTTTCGTATATAATCAATTAATCAGGATGCATTACTTAATAAATAAAGCATTCCTATAATGTTAAGAAGTATTTGTCAAAAGCTTCAACCGCTGTATTATTAAAAATTCATTAATATAACAGTACATATTTGTATAATGTCATGATTTCATGTAAATTCGACGCATTAACCATTTAACTCCATTTATGGAATTTTTAATCATTATTCTCTTACTTGTACTTAATGGTATTTTTGCCATGTACGAAATTGCCTTAGTATCTTCTAGTAAAGCTCGTCTTGAAACCCTTGCAAGTAAGGGAAACAAATCTGCCCGCGGTGTACTAAAACAATTGGAAGAACCTGAAAAGTTCTTATCTACTATTCAGATTGGTATCACTCTTATCGGTATTGTATCCGGTGCGTATGGTGGCGTTGCTATTGCAGATGATCTCGTTCCTCTCTTTTCGCTGATTCCTGGAGCAGAGTTATATGCCCGCAATCTGGCGATGATTACCACAGTAGCCATTATCACTTATCTGTCACTAATCATTGGAGAGCTTGTACCCAAATCGATTGCTCTCAGCAATCCGGAACGCTACGCAACGCTATTTAGTCCGATCATGATTTTGCTTACAAAGGTTTCCTATCCTTTTGTTTGGTTACTGAGCATATCCACTCGCTTGCTCAACAAAATCATCGGTGTTAAGAACGAAGACCGCCCGATGACACAGGAAGAAATCAAAATGATCCTTCACCAAAGTTCAGAACAAGGAGTGATTGACAAAGAAGAGACGGAAATGTTGCGTGATGTATTTCGTTTCTCAGACAAACGTGCTAATGAATTAATGACTCACCGCAGAGATTTAGTCATACTTCGCCCCGATGATTCTCAGGAGAAAGTAATGAAAACCATCGAAGAAGAGCATTACAGTAAATATCTGCTAGTGGACGAACGAAAAGATGAAATTATCGGTGTTGTATCCGTTAAAGATATTATTTTGATGGTAGGCAATAAAAAGGTCTTTAACTTGTATGAAATAGCTCGTCCTCCGTTGTTTATTCCAGAAAGTTTATATGCTAATAAAATTTTAGAGCTATTCAAGAAGAACAAAAATAAGTTCGGAGTTGTTGTAAACGAGTATGGTAGTACGGAAGGTATTATTACCTTGCACGATCTGACCGAAAGTATCTTCGGAGACATTCTTGAAGAAGATGATACGGAAGAAGAAGATATCGTCAGAAGACAGGACGGTTCGATGCTGGTGGAAGCCTCGATGAACATTAAGGACTTCATGGAAGAGATGGGAATCTTATCTTATGAGGACCTGGAAGACGAAGACTTTACTACTCTTGGTGGATTGGCAATGTTTTTGATAGGACGTATCCCGAAAGCCGGAGATATCTTTACCTACCAGAACCTGCAATTTGAAGTAGTGGATATGGACCGTGGACGAGTAGACAAACTGCTGGTCATCAAACGGGAAGATGAAAAGGATATTTAAAAACAATAAACCGAGCACTAGCTCACTATATTTATATTAACTTAAAGCACTTAACGATGAAAAAAGTAATTATGTTAGCAGCTGTTGTAGCTGCTTTGGCATCTTGCCAGTCAAAAGCAAACAAAGCCGCAGAGGCAGAAGCAGACAGTCTTGCACTTGCAATGCCTCCGATCACAGAAGTGACGGAAGTCTTTGAAGGCACACTCCCTGCTGCTGACGGTCCGGGTATCGATTATGTACTGACTTTGAATGCTGCTACTGACGGGGTGGACACCGTTTATTCACTGGATATGACTTACCTTGACGCAGAAGGACAAGGAAAAGATAAAACCTTTACTTCGAAAGGTAAACAACAAACTGTTCATAAGATTGTGAACAAACAGCCAAAGACTGCTATTAAATTGACTCCGCAGAACGGTGATGCTCCTATGTATTTCGTTATCGTCAATGACACAACTTTGCGTTTGGTAAACGATAGCCTGCAAGAAGCTGTGAGCGATCTGAATTATGACATTATTAAAGTGAAACAATAAACCTAACCCTATAACCAATTATAAAAATGCTCTGCGAAGATTAATTCTTGCAGAGCATTTTATTTTAAAGAACAATTAATAGAATAATCGGACATTTGGATCTGTTTGACTCCTGTATTCCATTTGTCGAATTTAATTTATGAGAGATATGTTTGGCAAGCGAATAGCCAAACTTATTTATAAAGTATCAAAAACTACACCAAACATATAATAAAACATTATCAACACATTAGCTAATCAAAGAAAAAAGAAAGCATGTGCGTTTTCTCACATTTTAAGTGCAAAAATGCACGATAATAGATTCTTTCCCCATCTTCTCTCTTTCTTTTCAAACTTTTCCGTCTATACGTTTTCAAAGGTCCATTTTATTATCACTTGTCACTTTTTCAACATAAAGTTCTAATTATCAATGGTCAATTAGTGATAATAAGAAGTGACAATAAGGTGACAATAGTCTTTTTTCGCTTTTCTATTATCACTTTAAGCCCCACGAATAGCCACATAACAAACTGATTATCAATCAAAAACCATATAAATGGTGCTATTTCTCACAAACCTCAAGAAAGAGTTTTTCTAGCGAATATTTATGTTTTTAGCATATTTCTCTTCTAATAAAACCGCTTTTCAAGGTTCTTTTCGCGCAGTATTTAAGTAGATAAGCTAATAGCATTAATATGAAAACGAAGCCGCATTAATCTATTATACACGATGCATATTCTCGTTTCACGTACGTGAAGCATTCGGATTCCGTACATGAACCCAATAGATCACGTACGTGAACTGATGGGACTATGTACGGGAAACGATCTGATACAAGTTCAATAGCATATTAATCTTATAAGCAAAACAACTTAATAGACCGTTGCTTTATTATTAACTCTGGTACTTCTGAATAATAAAGCGCCTACATATTAATCATATGAGAATTGATGAAATAGAAATACTCTACTTTATAACATATAATATTGATTTGCACTCTTAATCTTTATATTCCATATAGTACATATCAAAACCTTTAGCCCAAAAGTCCCTTTTGATTTCATTTAGTACAAAGCCTCGCTTTTCATAAAATTTATAGGCTAATTGTGAAGTTCTAACGGTTATCTTTTGAATACTACTAATAGATTTAAGAATCTCAATTCTGTGTTTAAGTAATTGCGTTCCTAATGATTTACCTTGATATTGGGGGTGCAATATATCCCAACTAATTTTTCCGATCGTCTTATTATCTGCAAAATTTATTCCACCACAACCAACTATTTTCTTATCAGAAAGTAGAACATAATAAAGTTCTCTTTTAGTATCCAAATATTCATTCAAATCGGCTTCTTCATTTATCGCAAAGTATTTAGGTGTATTCAACCTAATTAAATCAATTAAAGCATACTTGTCAGTTGTTTGATATTCTCTAATTGTAATCATGTTTATCTAGTTCTTATCACTACACAAAGATAGCTAATATTTAAAAATCAAATGAAAAAGATGAGTTTTATTACTCAAAGCTTGATTTCTTTCCAGACTTTACTTAGTTTGCAACGGCTGTTATTACATAAAAATCTCCTTTTTTCGTTTCAAAACTACTGATGTAGTAATTGCCCTCCTTTACTTGATTGGAAACAACTCCTTCAATACTAACCGGAACTTGAGTTCTCAAAACACACTTATTCCCCATATTTGACTTAATCTTAGCCTGCTTCAATTGATGATCTTCCCAAACGATATCTACTTCAAAATTTCCCCTGGCTTTTAAACCTGATACACTTCCTGAAGGCCAGGCGTTTGGTAAAGCCGGTAACAAATGAAGTTCTTTCAAATGACTTTGAAGAAGCATTTCTATAAATCCCGCCGTTGCTCCAAAGTTACCATCAATCTGGAAAGGCGGATGAGCGTCGAAGAAATTGGGATAAGTTCCCCCTACTCCACCGGCAGAAGGATCGCAATAATGCATGATCTCACGAATCATTTTATAAGCATGGTTACCGTCCAACAATCTGGCTGCAAAATTAATCTTCCATCCTTTACTCCAGCCTGTACCTTCATCACCACGCAGTTCAAAGGTTTTATCAGCGGCTTGTGCCAGTTCAGGAGTTGTCAGTGGAGAAATCTGACGTCCCGGATGCAAACCAAACAAGTGAGAAAGATGTCTATGACGAGGATCTGTCTCTTTATATTCTTTGCTCCATTCAAGCAATTGTCCTTGTGAACCAATCTGGTAAGGAAACAATTTATCCTTTTTTTCTTTCAGCTGTTTACGAGATTTCTTATCCATATTCAAAATTTCCGAGGCTTCAATCAGGTTCGTAAACAAATCGCGGATAATCGCCATATCCATCGTTGTTGCTTCTGATACTGCATAGTATTTACCATCGATCCAGAAAGAGTTTTCCGGTGAAGTAGATGGAGAAGTTATCAAATAACCGTCTTTCTCTACCAACCAATCGAAACAGAATAGAGCGGCTTCTTTCATTACCGGATAAGCTTCGTCTCTCAGGTAATTTTTGTCACCGGTAAAACAATAATGTTCCCATAAATGCTGGCAAAGCCAATTACCTCCCATATACCAGTTCGCCCAAACCGGATCGCCTTCACCACAATTACCTACCGGATTACTCAATCCCCAGATATCTGAATTATGGTGGGCCACCCATCCTCTCGCACGATAATACTCATTTGCTGTCACTTTACCTGTCTTCGACAGATTCTTGATCCAATCTATAAGTGGCTTGTGCATTTCGGACAGATTACCTGTTTCAGCCGGCCAATAGTTCATTTCCGTATTTATATTAATTGTATAATTCGAACTCCAGGGCGGACGAAATTCTTTATTCCACAAACCTTGCAAATTGGCTGCCGAGCCACCCGGACGCGAGGCGGAAATCAACAGATATCTTCCGTATTGAAAAAAGAGTTCTTCCAAGGCCGGATCGTAATTTCCATAAGAATAAAGTTTTAAGCGAAAATCCGAAGGGAGTTTTTCATTCACTTTATTATTTAATGTATCAGTCAGATGTAATGCTACGCGATTAAAAAAGCTGCTGAAGTCTGAGATATGTTTTCTTTTCAGTTCATCATAATTTAGAGATACTGCATCATCCATTCTCCGTTGCGAAATCATCTTCTCATCTTTACCTTCTTTATCAGGATGTTTATCAAAACCATTGAAACTGGTTGCGGCTGATAATAATAAAGTCAATCGGTCGGCATTCTTCACATGGATACCACTTTCGTCTGCTTGAAGAGTTCCTCCGACCGACAAAGCCTTCAAAATAGTTTGAAAACGCATACCTCCAAGTCCGTCGGTATCCACTTGTTCAATTGCCGGTTTCCCCGGTCTGCTGTGATAAACCGGATCGACGTGGGCAGGCGCTTGCCCATTCATGTAAAGTTTATCATTATCTTTGGCAGTAATTGTGTTTTCGATAAGGCTACTCATAGCAATGTCAAATGTCAATTTGCCAGGCTTATTAGCAGTAAAACTTATCACCATAACACTATCCGGAGCCGAAGTGAATATTTCACGTGTATATTTCACTCCTCCCACAACAAATTCAGTAGTAGCAATAGCCTCATCCAAACGTAATTTTCTCACATAGCCGGATGGATTGACTCTACCGCCAAAACTTTGTTTGATGCGGATATCTCCTAAAGGAAGAAAGCTTTGGGTGAAATTTCCCTGCATTTTCTTACAAAGATTAGTGGCTTCCTGATAATCTTCTTTTGCCAAGGCCTCCCGTATAGGCTTTAAATACTTATATCCATCGGGGTTTACATTCTTTTTCTGTGGTCCACCCGACCACAAAGTCACCTCATTCAGTTGTATCAATTCATTTTCTATCCCCCCGAACACCATCGCTCCAATTTGTCCATTGCCTAAAGGTAGAGCTTCCACCCATTCTTTGGCGGGCTGTTCATACCATAATTTCAGATTTTCCTGAGCATTCAATGACAAAATCATCAGTGTTAATGCTACGACAATTAATCTCTTCATTACTTTTTGTTTTTCATTTATAAGAGTAATACCATACAAAACCGTCTATTTCGCTATTCTAAAAGAATAGTCGCCGGATGAAAGATCCAATATTACTTTGCCATCTTCCTCACCTATATACTCTACTCCTTTACTTTTCTTCAAAGATTTATTTCCCTCGGAAATTCCTTCTACAGAAGCGGCAGGAAGATATAAACGTGCAGTCGTATTGGCAGGAACTGTACATTGATAAATCAATGCATCTTCTTCTTTTTTCCAACTGCTATTAATGCGTCCATACATTGAATCATAGTAACCTTTCGCATAAGTTATAGCCCCTGTCACGTCTACTTCCGGTTTCAATATGAAATGCTTAAATCCGGGATAATTCTCATCACGTTGTATACCTAACGAGTAATTACACATCCATGCACCTACAGCACCAAAAGAATAGTGGTTAAAAGAATTCATGCTATTGTTTCCACCAAAACCATCAAGACGGGTATATGAATTCAACCGTTCCCAAATAGTAGTGGCTCCCTGTTCAATAGGATAAAGCCAAGAGGGATAACTAGTTTGCTGCAATAACTTATAAGCAACATCCGAATATCCGTTTTCAGATAAAGCCATATTAATCCATGCTGTGCCTATAAAACCTGTCATTAAAGAATAAGAAGGACATTCTTTTCCCTGATCAGTTTTATTGTCTCTGGTCACCGCTTGTACAAGATGTTCCGCCAGTTTATCTTTCATTGTAGAATCAACCAGATTGAAAGCTAAAGGTAATACATACGATGTTTGAATGTCCACCAACTCACCTTTCTTCGGTCCATTGGCCCCTGAAGCAATAGTTTTTCCCGTCTCCGGTTGAATATAGGTATGAGCGAAGAATTCCCTTCGTTCGGTAGCCAGTTTCTTGTACCATTCCGCGTCATCTTTCCTATTTAATACTCCAGCAATTTTCTGCATCAAATCAAGATCATAAATAAAATAAGACTCCCATAGTAAGGTTTTATCATTCTTTCCATCTTCTAATCCTAACCAATCACCTAAATTCCCCCACCATGCTTGTCCCTGAGTCAGTACTCCGGTAGTAGGATCTATATATTTTTCAAGGATATATTTTATGTAATGCTTCATTGCATCATAGTGCTCGGCCAACAATACACGATCATTATATTGCTGATAGGATTCCCATGCTACCGTAATACCGGCACTTCCCCAAAGTAGTCCGCCAAACCCTCCTCCAAGAGGTGCTATATCCGGAAAACGCCCGTCTGCATGTTGAGTTTGGCGCATAGCAAACATGTGACGGCGTAAAAATTGAGGAAAAGAAACCAGATAAGTGGCTGTACGCGAAAAGACAGAAATATCACCACTCCATCCAAGCCGTTCATTGCGTTGAGGACAATCGGTAGGAACGGACATAAAATTAGCATAAGCTGACCATAAAATATTCTGCCATAATCGGTTTACTTTTGTATTCGAAGTTTCATAATTGGCTGTCAAACCGTCGATGGAACTCAGTACTACTCCCTTTACAGACTCCAATGGGAGTGGCTTCTCAATACCTGTAATCTCCAGATAACGGTAACCATGATAAGTAAAACGTGGAGAAATAGTTTCGTTTCCTCCCTTCGTAACGTAAATATCTTGTGCCATAGCTCCACGAATATTTTCCAGCATTATCATGCCAATATTTCCCTTATATTCCGGAAGATCCGGATAGGTCACTTCTGCAAAACGTAAATATACTTTAGTTCCCGGTTGTATACCCGACAAGTTGATTCGAGGAACCCCTGCCATATTTTGTCCCATATCATAAACAAAAACACCCGGGCGGACCTCCTTCACTGAAACGGCAGTCAGTTCTTTGACGGCTTTTATCGTCTGTCCGAATTGCCCGGTGAGCCAAAAGTTTGAATAATCGTTGGCAGGTTCCCAACCATTACTCCCACCAGTACTTACGGTTCCGTCAAGTATAATCTCTTGAGTCGGTTTCCATACTGTTGCCTTGTATTCGGGAGTGCTCCATCCCAATATTTGTTTTTCTTTCCGAGCGTCATATATCTCACCTTGAAAGAAACTTCCATAACGTATAGGACCTTCACTGAAATATTGCCATTGGGAAGGATTGGTTACTACTACTTTCTCTGCTCCATCCGCATACGTAACTACGAGTTTAGCCAATAATGACTGACGATCACCAAAATAATTCCAAAGTTCTCCCGAGTAAGTACAGCCTCCACTCCACCAGCCTTCACCCAGTAAAGCCCCCATTACATTGTCTCCTTCTTGAATAAAATCGGTCACATCATAAGTCTGGTATAAATGCATCTTATTATATTGTGTCAGTCCCGGATTAAAATAGTCATTTCCAATCCGAGATCCATTCATATAAATTTCATAAATGCCACGTGAAGTAACATAGAGACGTGCTTTCTTCACCTTCTGTTTCTCTGAAACAAACTGAGTACGGAGCATAGGCATGGAATTCCGGCTTGGATCCAATGTCACGAAAGAACCGGAACTTGTATCGAAGTTCATCACCCGAATAATATTGGAAGGGCGTTGGAAATGTCTGATCTTGATATCGGAAAAAGTTGCAGATTGTCCTTCCGGAAGGGAATAACCGATATCAGCAACCACCGGAAAAGTAATGAAATCACCACCTCGACCTATAGGATTAAGATTAATTTCTCCAATATCGTTTTGATCGCTATCAATAAATAGACGAGTAATACCATAATTAGAGGTTAATATGACAGTATGTTTCTCATATTTATTATTTTCATTAATTAGGGAAGCAGGAATAGTCAGGCTTTTCAATGGTGTTTCTTTACGATCGTCAAGATGATAGCCCACACGATAAACATTAATTTGTGCCTCTTTGCCCGAAATCAACGGAGTAATATCTAACTCCATCATTATGTATGACTCATCTTTGGCATTCTGCAAATGGTATATATTTTTAAACTTATTCATCAAACGATGATCGTTAGCTCCATAAATAAAACCCGCACGCTTAGAACCTGATTGTCGGTCAAGTTGTAGTGTAAAGTCGAGACGGTATACAGGAAGATATTGTGAATGCAAAGTCTGATCTTCATCGCTACCTCCAATCCATTTGGCGCCTCCCCATATCTTATCCGTATCATTCCTACTCATCAATCCGGTTTCAAACCAAGAAGAAGCTGACGCGTTTTTACCTTTATTATCCCACACGCAAATTGTCCATATATAGCGAGTAACCGGTTGTAAAGATTGTCCTTCGTATTCAATGTTCAGTGATATATCACTCATCACTTTCCCGGAATTCCAGACTTGAGTTCCATGTTCATCCGTCACAGTAATCTGGTAAGCAGTTTGCATACCTCCTCTACGATCGGAAGGAACTGCCATTTGCCAACTAAAACGTGGTTTTTCTATATCTATGCCTAATGGAGTTTCTGCATATTCTACACACAAATTCTTCAAATGGAAAGAAGATTTGGCTGCACAAAGCAAAACTGAGTATGCAACAAATAAACTAAAGACAAGCAGCCTACTAACACTTAAATATTTCATAAAAGATATATTATTAGGTATTTATAAAAATAATAGTCATACTTTTCAGATGCAATGATCTACTACAAAGTCATCTTTTACCTTCCAATATTCTGTAAGTGATTCAGCTTTTGTCATTATCAAAGACGTGAAATGACACCTGATAACAAACATAATATTAGATTTAAGTTTTTACAATTGCAATGTCAAAATGGAATTTATCGATCTATTCAGGCTTAATAATAGGCCTACTTTTCAAGTTCTGCAAATGCCCTATCAGAAATCCGGGAACATAGTAGAATAGAGAATGTATCGTGTAATAATCATAGTGACAAATAACTCTGCAAGTTATAATTATCTACGCAGAATAATGACAAATAAAGCTTTCAGGCTTTGTTGTTTTAACTTTATTTATGTAAGTTATCATGTAAACTAACACTATTCTATCTTTTACAATAGCGAAATGATGGGTTAATTAATATTTGAAACATCTTCTCAAGAATCCTACCCATTTATATAAACTTAGAAAATAAACTGAAACCGTCCTTGAATAACACTAAAATCGGAAAAAGCAATCTCCTTTATATGTGCTCCAGGCAGGAAATAATTGTAATTCAGTTTAATGCCAATATGTTTATTAAGATAATAATTAAGCCCGATAGAAAAATCTTTTTCCATTCCCCCTTCAATTCCAGCCGACCGGTCATTCAATGTAAGGTAATTGAAGCGGGCACATAACTCCAGACTTTTACCTTCCGGACGACCAGGGCATGCAACATCATTATCATAAAGATAATTTTTACCTAACAATAACCATGAACATTGTACATATCCCCCTTGTGCCTTATAATTTTTCAAACTGCCTTTTCGCTTCACATATGTCCGGATGTATTCGCTTTGCAGAAAAAACTTATGATAATATATCAACAATTCTGTCCCCACTTTAAATTGTGATACAGCATGATCTACCTCTGCCAGCAGTAGATTCCGATTATCAATCGTACTAATTCCCGGAGATTTATAGATGAATGTATGCTTATTCTGTTCTTCCGGAAGTGCACCATCGGGGGTGCAATGAATAGTAGCTAAACCAATATGAACAAGTTTCTCCTTTTCATAGACTGGACGATAAACGAAACGAGCATCAACAGCATATCCCTGAGAAACATTTTTTAAATTACTCAAATCATTATCTGTAAATAATCCACCACAAAAATAGTAATGTTGGGTATTATAGGAGTAAGCTACTCCCATACGTCGGCTATTTGTTAAGGCCAGTACTGAACCGGGAGACTGGTTGAAACGAAGATCGAACGTACTACATAGCATATCCAGGCTGAAAGGTTCATAGAATTGTCCGATCTGTATGGAGTGTTTTTTATATGAGTAAGAAGCAAAGGCATCCTTGATTGCCGCTTTATTTCCTGCATACCCTATCTCTAATTTCATGTTCCAGTTTTGATAGGTTGCTTTTACCCCTATACGAAGATCATTGAATTCCATCCCATTTCCAAAGTGATTGGAGTTCTTCATATAAATACCACCATCCATTAACATACGTCCTGTTATTTTATATTGAAGTTGATCATGGGGATTCTGGGCTTTTGCTGTAAATGCAATTACAATTATAATCTGAAATACAATAAAGGGGTATTTCAACTGAGTTTTTACCAAAAATTTCATATTAGATTTGTGCCAAAGTCTGTCCAAAGCTACTTCCCTTTATTTTCATTCCCGCATCACCAACAACAGTCTTTTGTTGTAGCTTTTCTCTTCTGCTTCTTTGTATCAAAAAAAACATAGCACAAGTGAAAGCAACCGTACATATCAATCCTACATAGCCTGATAAAAGGTTATAAAACTCTAACCAATCAATATCGGCATGGACAAATTCCTTAAACATTAGTACAAATACCGTACCTGTATAACCAATAAAATCAATTGTTACAATAAAGAAACCCACATTTCCCTTTATCTTGAAACATGCTATAAAACGATCGAAAAAGACACTTTGGAAACAAAGATAAGCAATGTATAAACTCAAACTCTGAATGAACAGCCAAGTAATAGAATCTAATTGCAGAAAGTCATAATTGAAAGAAACAAAACTCATCGTTGCTGTGCCTGCTACCACCACCCCAAGTAAAACAACCAGCACTCTCATATTGCTTTTTACAAAAACCATTGTACCAAACAAGGCAAGAATAATCAACGTTACTATGGTATCTACCTGGGCAAACATCCATGAAGAATGACCACTCACATCTATAATCTTCACAAGAAAATCTTCTTTAATATCTCTGAGTATCACCAACATGAGATTTGCAAGAAACAACAATATCAGGAATGGCATAAAATTGACAAACAATTCTTTCCGCTGTTTGCCATTCAAAGTAACCCGATTACTCTTTTGTGCTATATCTTGTGCAGTAGGTTGTGGCAGACGAGTCAGACTATATCCCAATATTGCTAATAAGGGAAGTGCAAAAGCACCGATTAAAGCCGGCATCCAAAATTCACTGACATGCAATGAATCCATAACAAACAATCCGACAGACTTGGCTGTCCCCGAACTGATCACAATGCTAATCCCCAAAAGACTGGCTAATACATCTGTCATCCGGCGACCTTCAATAAAACTGAAGATAACTCCCCACATACATCCCAATGATAATCCGTTGAAAAACATAGCAAACATATTATAAGGAGTAGGTAGTAATCCGAAAGCTACCAATGACAATTCGGCAATAACGATTGATACCAATATGAATTTCAAACGATTTTCTCGTTTCAACTCGGATATCAGCTTGATTCCTATGAATTTAGCAATCAGATAACCTAAGATTTGGATAATAGTAGCCAAGACTTTATAATCGAATCCGAATACTTCAATTCCATCAAAAGAAGCTGCTGTGAAAGGTTTGCGAAATGCATAGACTAAGGAATAAGAAAGAAGTGCAGCTCCTCCTGCCCACAAGATAAAAAATAAATCTGACATTTTTCTGTTTGAACTAAGTTCTGATTTTGCCTTGATAATCGTTTTCATTCTTTTTGTTTTTGATTTCGAAGACAAAAGTAGTGTGGAGAAATAGCAGGAAGAATGAATTCTAAAAATTCATTTTATTCATTATCAAACAGATATGGATGTAATATTAATGTAACGTTCATGTAACGGAACTTTCTTATAAATGAAACAAAAATGGCCTGCCATTCATTAATGAATGGCAGGCCATTATAACTTTACAAAATTTCCAACTTTAGCGGAGAGACAGGCTCTTGAACCTATACTTTCAAGAAATATCATAAAATTGCAAATCACTGACAATCAAATACTATCTAAAGTATAGAGTAAATCTAAATCTTTCTGAATGCCTTTTGCTATTCCAAATATTGGGTGTATATTTGGGTGTAGAATTTCAAACGCACCCAATTATGAATATCAAACGAAACATCATTTTTGCATTGGAGAGCCGGAAGAAGAACGGTATGCCAATCATCGAGAACGTACCCATCCGTATGCGTGTCATATACGCAAGCCAACGCATCGAGTTTACAACAGGCTACCGGATTGACGTAGCCAAATGGGATGCCGACAAACAACGGGTAAAGAACGGATGCACCAACAAGTTGAAGCAAAGCGCATCCGAAATCAATGCAGACTTGCTGAAATACTATGCCGAGATTCAAAACGTGTTCAAGGAATTTGAGGTACAGGAAGCCATGCCGACCACCCAACAGCTAAAGGATGCGTTCAACCTGCGGATGAAAGATGCCAACGAAGAGCAGCAGGAAGAAACACAGATAAGTTTTTGGGAGGTATTCGATGAATTTGTAAAGGAGTGTGGCAATCAGAATAATTGGACGGCATCCACCTACGAAAAATTCTCAGCAGTGAAAAACCACCTCAAAGAGTTCAAGGAAGATGTAACCTTTGAATACTTCAACGAGTTCGGCTTGAACGAGTATGTGAACTTCCTGCGTGACAAAAAGGACATGAGGAACAGTACCATCGGCAAACAGATGGGATTCCTCAAATGGTTTCTGCGCTGGAGCTTCAAGAAAGGACATCATCAGAACATGGCATACGATACTTTCAAACCCAAATTGAAAACCACCTCTAAAAAGGTGATATTCCTGACTTGGGACGAATTGAACAAGCTGAAAGATTATCAGATACCAAAAGACAAACAATATTTGGAACGTGTCAGGGATGTCTTTTTGTTTTGCTGCTTCACGAGTTTACGATATTCGGATGTCCGTAACTTGAAAAGAAGTGATGTAAAACCCGACCACATAGAAGTTACCACAGTCAAAACGGCAGACAGTCTGAATATTGAACTGAACAAGTACAGTAAAGCCATACTTGAAAAATACAAGGACATTCATTTTGAAAACCACATGGCATTGCCTGTCATCAGTAATCAAAAGATGAACGATTACTTGAAAGAGTTGGGGGAACTGGCTGAAATCAACGAGCCTGTACGGGAAACATATTATAAAGGGAATGAACGTATAGATGAAGTCACCCCAAAATACGCATTGCTAAGCACCCATGCAGGAAGAAGAACATTCATTTGCAATACGCTGGCTCTCGGTATTCCGGCACAGGTCGTAATGAAATGGACGGGACATAGTGACTATAAAGCCATGAAACCTTATATTGACATAGCGGATGATATTAAGGCAAACGCCATGAACAAGTTTAACCAACTATAAAAGTATCAATCAGTTTCATAGATTATCCGCTATTTGAATTATATTTGCGACAACAATAGACATTGAAACATGGAAAACAACAAAGAACATCATATAGAAAGAACGGACTTTGACGCATTTGTTCATGCTGTCGGTTCGGAAATAGAACAGGCGCAAGTCAGGCTGATTACCGCAGCCAATGCGCAAATGCTGTTCCATTACTGGAAAATAGGCAACTATATCCTGTATCATCAGAACTTACAAGGCTGGGGAAGCAAAATCATCAAGCAATTGGCAAAGGCTATCCGATTCAATTATCCTGAAAAGAAAGGCTATTCGGAACGCAACCTTACTTATATGTGCCAATTCGCACGGTCATATCCGCTGAACGTGCTACGAAGTTTCATTGATACAGATGCAAGGCTATCTGTTCCAAGCATACAGAATGTCACGGATGAAGTCTTGAAACTAAACAACGGACAATTTACGCAAGAACTTACTGCGCAAATACAATCCACTGATAGTCAGTTGTTAGAATTTACGCAAGAACCTCTTGCGCAAATTCAGAATGTTGCCAAAACTGTATCTGCCATTTACCGGATAACGATTGAGGATATAGAAAAATTATTTTTGGCATCCCCTGTTGCCAGAATAAATTGGGCAAGTCATGTAATCATGCTCAATAATTCACTTCCATTAGGTGTAAAATATTGGTACATGAAGCAATCGGTAGAAATGGGTTGGAGCAGCAATATTCTTAAAATACAAATTGAAACCAACCTATATAACAGACAAATCAGTAACAACAAGGTAAATAATTTTACATCCACACTTCCGGCACCACAAAGCGACCTTGCCAATTACCTGTTGAAAGACCCGTATATCTTTGATTTGGTTGGAGCGAAAGAAAAGGCAGATGAAAGGGATATAGAGGAGCAACTGGTAAAACACGTTACCCGTTATTTGTTGGAAATGGGCAATGGTTTTGCCTTTGTCGCCCGGCAGAAGCATTTTCAAATTGGTAACAGCGATTTCTATGCCGACCTGATTCTGTATTCCATTCCCCTACACGCATACATCGTAGTGGAATTGAAAGCGACCCCATTCAAACCGGAGTATGCGGGGCAACTGAACTTCTACATCAATGTGGTGGATGACAAACTGAGGGGAGAGAATGACAACAAGACTATCGGGTTGTTGCTATGCAAGGGAAAAGACGAAGTTGTAGCGCAATACGCATTGACAGGCTACGACCAGCCGATAGGCATCAGCGATTACCAACTGAGCAAGGCTATACCTGAGAATTTAAAATCAGTTCTGCCAAGTATAGAAGAAGTAGAGGAAGAACTGACTTCCTTTCTTGATAAAGATAAGAATCCATAAACTAAGTGCACATGGCAGTAGAAATACAGATTATGATTCCCCAATATGGCGAACTCAATCGAATATACAGCGATTTTATAATCAGCCATACTTTCTCTTTTGACAAGCAGAAATTCATCACGGACTTCTATAAGCAATATAATGATACAAAAGCTTTTGAAGCCGCTATTCTTGAACTGGTGCTTGGCAAACATAAAGAACAATATACTCTGATTCTCAACAGCCTGAGAACCGAGATAGAGAAGAACATACTGATTTACGAAAAACATCCATTGTTTGATGATGAGATAATTTCCCGTGTATGCTACAACTTCATTGGCAGATATGACACTGATATAGAAGCGCAGTTGAGAGTTACACAAAAATTAAGCAAGCCCTTGAATGAAGCATATAACAGATATGATTCCATTGGCTACAGGGAACATACGGCAGAGGAAGAGAAGCAAACCGAGAAGGAGTATGAACGCTGCAAAGCTGAATACGACAAGGAAAAGAAGGAATTGGATAAACTCTATGAACTGCAAAAGCAAGACAGGAAAGAGGCTTTTCAATATATCGAAAACCTTTCCGGTGATGTTTACCGTCTAAGCATTCTTTTTATGGAAGTCCTGAAAAAGTACCTTCCTGATGATGTGGAAGAAAAACGACAGAATGAACCGGTCAAGCAAAATGAGCAAGAAGAAATACAGAATACACCGGAGGGACAGCATGAATATTTTGATATGAAGTCGCTTTCGTCCATTCATGAAACCTGTGTCGGGGAACAGTTCGAAGCCATTACCATATCGGACTTTTATGCCAATATAAACCTGCACCCCTGCAAGAACAGACTAAAAATCAAGGCAAAAGAAAAGATACGGGTGTGTTACTGATATTCCTGATAAGCGAAAAACTATCCAAGCAATACAGGGACGAATGGCAAAACAAAATATTGGAACTACTGGATATTGACGAGAGCTATTACAAGTCGAAGTACAAAGAACCCGTTTCCGATTTTCCAAGTGACAGCAACCAGAAATTCGCCAAAGAAATGGAATGTATATTTAATTTAAATAAGTAGTATTATTTATATCGTTAAGCTTATGTTAGAATTAATACAAGAAAATAATGTAATAATAGGCATAATTATAGGTATTATTACACTTTTTATCACAATGAGACAAATAATAATCCTCAAATCCGCAACTAAGCCCTTGAACGTCCTTATTGCGTTTACACGTCCTCTCATTACTGAATTTGCAGATAATTTGAACTTGAAGCACCCACTTCTGCCTACAATATCCCCTTACCCCACAATGTGACTTGAGGCAATACACAATATCATTCCCATAAGTTGTAGGCATTATCCAAAATCAGTCTGGAAAACATCTGCGTAAGCATTATTACAGGTATAGATGTTCAGCACATACCGCCTTGATGTCCTGATCCACTTGGCTGGTACAGAGATAAACCTGAAGACAAACGCTTTTATGCGACTTGTTGCATTGAGCCCGAACTTCTTTACGTCAAGTCTTTGAATAATGGCCTTGTAAAAGTTACGGATAAGTGCTGTAAGAAGAAGGAACACTGTGTTCTCTGCCATGAAGGATTTGGGCAATCTGTCCCACCCGAAACCATTGTTCATATCATCGAAGATACGTTCCTTTCCTCCACGAAGGTTATAGAACTCGACAATTTCTCTTACGGAAGAATCATAGTCGTTAGTCAGGATACAACGGTATGTGTATTCTCCTTCCCAAAAATCCTGCACACCATCCATCCGTTTCTGTCTTTGAATCACAAGTCGATATGCCTTACCTTTCCACTTCTCAACAAGGATAGAGTTCAATTCAAACTCAATGCCATTGATTTCCTCAGTTTTCCAGCCTTTGAGAGCAAAGGTGTCATTGTAGATCGAACTGCAGCGGTTAGCACGGATATAGAAGGACTTGCAGTGTTTTTCTATTTCCTCCACGATTTCCTCGGAACATGATCCACAATCAGCTCTGAAGCGATTGATAGTGAGCCCATTCTGTTCAAATCTCGCAAAGAACCTCTTCAGCGTGTCCTTCTGATGGAAACGAACATTTGTGTTACCATCGCTATTCTCTATACCGACTATCAAATCGCCAATAACCGCCACGCCAGGGCGATAACCAAGGAACTTCTTGTATGTAGGCTTTGCATCATACTTCTCTGTCTCTATGAACTGATGGTCGAAATCAACATCATACATCTCACCCTCTTTCAGTTGGCCAGATGCAAATATACAATTGAGCAATAAAGTATTGAGAGTGTCAGCCGTATTGAAATCGTAGGTCTTGCCCATATCTGATGTGTATGAAATGTTTTCTTGCGTCAACTCCTTTATCGCCCTGAGGATAGTATCAGAGCTACAAGTGCGAAGTGTCGGATGAAGCGAGAGGTGGTTCATCAAATGAGTAGTGACATCCTCAATACATGAACCGCTACAGAAGTAGATACTCATGAGAGAACGGATGATTTCGCTGTACTGATAACCGAACGATCTACACCTTAGACCGAGGGTTGAGTCGATTACAGATGATAATGTGGAGTCAAATTGCTCCATGATTGAAAATAATCCCCCAAAAGGAGTGAGTCTCTCAGATTTAATTTGTATCTTCGCCATGTCTATCGTCGGATTCTCTTGTTTTTTTTGCAACACTAAGATAAGTGAAAATTCTGACATGGCAAAATCCTGAGCAACTTTTTGTTGCTCAGGTACTTAAAAAGTTTAATTTATAATAGTGTTGCGGAATTAAGGATAATTTCAAATCAAAAGCATAGGATGGACAAAGAAGATTTTATATCCAAAAAGCCAAATTTCTCTGTTTATATAGAGAATTGCTATAGAATATCATATAATTCCTCAAAACACACACATGCTGTATTTTGTATTACGATAAAAAACAAATCTTCTTATAGAAATACAGTTCTACCCAAATTAGAAATAGATTACATAGAGAACGGTATTATAAGAACTATAAAATTATCACATGATAAAAACTTATTTCATAAAAAATACCACTCTCAAATTGAAAAATATGATAACAATATTCGACTAGAACCTAAGGATATAAAATATGGTTGGGTTATTTTTCAAATTCCAGAAATTTTAAAAATAGACGCATTGAGAGATATAGAATAATTGTTCAAGATGTAGAGAATAACATATCTAAAGCGGAAAGTTTATTAATTAAAGAGATTCATTATGATGATTAAAAAAATATCAACGCCAATATATAATATCAATGAAGAAGGGTTATTTGCAAGTCGAGATTACGCAGATGGGCGATTAATACCTTCTATAGTAATCAGTTCTAAAGAAGATGATTATATAAAAGAAATCATTAAATTACATTCCAATATATCCATGGGAGATGTTGAAGTTCAGTGGGGTGGAACATTATCATCATTATTTAATGCCGATAGATGGATCTTAAATATAAGATTCTATAAACCTATAGATTATAATTTTAGCATTGTATTTTCTTTGAAGAATCATTATTCTATTATTGATGCCATTTTTCAATCAAAAGGCCTAAGAATCGCTTATGGGCATAAAAGCGAAAAGGCTTCTCAAGTGAGTGACCATATTATAATAGAAATTCCTGATACTGGCATTAGTCCCAAATGGGAAAAAACATTAAGTAGAATCATTAAGAACAAGATGCGCAGATTGAAAATTCCAAGAAAAGAACTAGGTAAAGCAACGCAAGAACAAATAAACAAAATGAGAGAAATTTTAAATATTAGATTCAAACATAATCCTGATTGACCACATATTAAAAAGATTCATAAACAAACACGATTCTTTCTGCTAATCTGTGATATTCATTGATGTTTCACGAAAATTCCACTTTTACCACTCAAAATATTTTTTGAGTGGTATTTTTATTATCTGATATTTAATGAGATAGCGCAATATCCTATTTATATCATCCACATCCTTACCACTTATAACCATACCTAATTTTGCATCGTTCGAGAACAGAAATAACAGCCAGTGCGCAGGGCTGATTGTTTAACGGCTAAATAGATTGGACGATGACAAATCTTCAAGAGTTATTATTAAACCCGTCTGGCAGATGACAGGCGAAGAGTTCATATTCCTAAGCAAGCACGCTTCCAACCAAACGGAAGCACAGCCGCAGCCCGTCACGGACACAGAAAGAAAGTATGTGTACGGAATACTTGGCATTGCCAAACTGTTCGGGTGCAGTCTGCCCACCGCCAACCGTATAAAGAAAAGCGGAAAGATTGACAAAGCCATTACGCAAATAGGACGCAAGATTATCGTGGATGCGGAACTTGCCCTTGAACTGGCCGGAAAGAAAACCGGAGGAAGAAAATAACGGGAGGTATACTTATGGATTATATGAAAGACAACAAGGAAATATCGGCAGAAGAAGCCGTTATCCTTTGGCAAGCCTCACGTTTGAGCCTGTCGAAAAGTTACGAAAAAGCACCGGAAATTCTCAAAGTACATGGTTCCGTCATAGGGACATTGGGGAATTTCAGCGCATCCATCGGCAAAGCCAAGAGCAAAAAGACTTTCAATGTGTCGGCTATCGTAGCCGCCGCATTGAAGAACGATACAGTGCTGCGATATGTGGCTGAACTTCCGGAAGACAAACGGAAAATCCTTTATGTGGACACGGAACAGAGGCCTTATCATTGCCTGAAAGTCATGAAACGTATTTTACGGATGGCCGGGCTTCCCGATGACAGGGACAATGAGCATCTGGAATTTCTCGCTTTGAGGAAATACACGCCCGAACAGCGTATCAGGATTGTAGAGCAGGCTATCTACAATACGCCTGACATAGCCCTTGTAATCATAGACGGCATCCGTGACATGGTATATGACATCAATAGTCCCGGTGAATCGACACGCATCATATCCAAACTGATGCAGTGGACGGACGACAGGCAGATACATATCCACACGATACTCCACCAGAACAAGGGGGATGAGAACGCGAGGGGGCATATCGGTACTGAATTGAACAACAAGGCAGAAACCGTACTCCTTGTAGAAAAGGACAAAAGCAACGGGGATATAAGCAACGTTTCAGCCATGTACATACGGGCAATGGATTTCGAGCCTTTCGCATTCCGTATCAACGACAACGCCCTGCCCGAACTCATGGAGGGGTACAAGCCCGAAGCCAAGAAACCGGGAAGGCCGGAAGAGGAAAAGTTCGACCCTTACAGGTATATCACCGAACAGCAACACCGCATCGCACTGGAAGCAGTTTTCGGACTGAAAAAGGAATACGGCTACAAGGAACTGGAAGATGCTTTAATCAAAAGCTACACGTCAATAGGTGTAAAGCTGAACCATCAAAAAGCGGTACCGCTCATCACCATGCTTCGCAACAAACGGATGATAGTGCAGGAGAACGGCAGGAAGTATACGTTCATGCCCGACTTCCACTATTAGCCCACACCTTACAATCACTTCACTTTATTCCGAGGGTCTATATATTAGGGATAAAGCGAAGTGGTTGCGGAATGTGGCAAAACCGCTTCACTTTATTACCGTACCCTATATATACGAGAATAAAGTGAAGTGCTTATAGACCGTACTTCATAAAGAGGTATGGGCGAAAAGAGAAATAAACCAATTCAATTATCATTAAACCTATCGTCGTATGGATATACAGACAGCGAAACAAATCAAGATAGCAGATTATCTGCACAGTTTGGGCTTTTCTCCAGTCAAACAACAGGGTATAAACCTGTGGTACAAATCACCACTAAGGGAAGAAACGGAAGCCTCGTTCAAGGTGAATACTGAACGCAACCAATGGTATGATTTTGCACTCGGCAAGGGTGGGAATATCATCGCACTGGCACAGGAACTTTATTGTTCCGACTATGTGCCATATCTCCTGCAAAGAATCGAAGAGCAGACACCCCGTATTCGTCCCGTGTCTTTTTCTTTTGGCAAGCAGTCATCTTCCGAACCGAGTTTTCAACAACTGGAGATTGTGCCACTTTCTTCTCCTGCCCTACTCACCTATTTGCAGGAAAGGGGAATAAACATTGTACTGGCGAAAAGAGAATGCAGTGAAGCGCACTTCACCCATAACGGCAAACGGTATTTCGCCATCGCCTTTCCCAACGTGTCGAGTGGGCATGAAATCCGCAACCGATATTTCAAAGGCTGTATCGCACCAAAAGATATTTCCCACATCAGACAGCCGGGAACAGCGAGGGAAACGTGTTATGTGTTCGAGGGATTTATGGACTATCTTTCATTCCTGACTTTGAGATTGGAGGGTTGTCCGAAATATCCCGAATTGGACAGGCAAGATTATATGGTGCTGAATTCCGTAGCCAATGTTTCCAAAGCTCTCTATCCTTTTGGAACTACGAGCGAATCCATTGTTTCTTTGACAATGACCGTGCAGGGATGGAAGCACTCCAACAAATCCGTATGGAATACGGCAGGGACTTATACATCCGTGACGCTTCACAGACCTACAGCGGATGCAAGGACTTGAACGAATATTTACAGAAACAGGCTGAAAGAAACAGGCAAGTCCAGTCTGTAAAAGGGACGCACAGTCAGCCACCGAAAAAGAAAAACGGCTTTCGGTTATAGCCCACTATAACTACACGCTTCGCTTTCGTAGTTGTGGGCTCTCCCGAGAGAATTAGGGCTTTGCCCTAATGACCCACTCAGGGCGTTTCTCCCCTGAGAACCCAGAGCAAAGAGTGACCTTCTCTTTGGAAACTCCGCTTATGGGTTGCACCCCTAAGAGCCCCTTTGCGAAAGCGAGCAAAGTAATCTATCGTAAACAATAAATCAGAATAGTAGTATGGCAATAAAATCAAGCATACATATCAAACCTTGCAACACCAAATCAAGTGAGGCTCACAATCGAAGGACTGCCGAATATATGCGTAATATCGGTGAATCCAAAATCTACATTGTGTCCGAACTCTCTGCCGACAACGAGCAGTGGGTAAACCCAGAATTCGGCAATCCGAATTTGCAGACGCACTACGACAACATCAAACAAATGGTAAAGGAAAAGACAGGTCGTGCCATGCAGGAGAAAGAGCGTGAACGCAAAGGGAAGAACGGGAAAATCATAAAAGTAGCAGGATGCTCGCCCATCCGTGAGGGTGTGTTGCTCATCAAACCGGACACCACATTGGTAGACGTGAAGAAATTTAGCGAGGAATGCCAAAGATGTTGGGGCATCACTCCGCTTCAAATCTTTCTGCACAAAGATGAAGGGCATTGGCTGAACGGACAGCCTGATGCAGAGGACAAGGAAAGTTTCCAAGTAGGTGAAAAATGGTTCAAACCGAATTACCACGCACACATCGTATTCGACTGGATGAACCACGACACAGGCAAGAGCCAAAAGCTCAATGACAATGATATGATAGAAATGCAAACTTTGGCTTCTGACATACTCTCCATGCAACGTGGGCAATCTAAATCCGAGACAGGCAAGGAACATTTGGAACGAAATGATTTCATCATCGAAAAGCAGAAAGCCGAACTGCAACGTATTGATGAAACCAAACGACGCAAGGAACAACAGATAAGTCTTGCCGAACAGGAACTCAGACAAGTAAAATCAGAGATACGCACGGACAAACTCAAAAGCGTAGCCACCGATGCGGCCACTGCCATAGCAAGCGGTGTCGGTTCTCTTTTCGGAAGTGGAAAGTTGAAAGAATTGGAGCGAACCAACGAAGATTTGCATCAAGAGGTTGCCAAACGTGATAAAGGTATTGACAACCTCAAAATCCAAATGCAGGAAATGCAAGAGCAACATGACAAACAGATACGCAATCTTCAAGGAATACACAGTCAAGAACTTGAAGCTAAAGACAGAGAAATATCACGGCTGAACACTCTGCTTGAAAAGGCATTCAAGTGGTTTCCGATGTTTAGAGAAATGTTGAGAATGGAAAGACTATGCGCTGTCATTGGGTTTACCAAAGATATGATAGATTGTCTTTTGACAAAGAAAGAAGCCATCAGATACAATGGTAAGATTTATTCCGAGGAACATAAACGAAAGTTTGACATCAAGAACGATATTTTCAAGGTGGAGAAAAATCCAGCCGATAGCGGTAAACTTATGCTGACCATAAACAGACAGCCAATTGGAGAGTGGTTCAAAGAGCAGTTTGATAAGTTACGGCAAAGTTTACGAATATCAGCAGAAGAACCAAGAAAAAGCAGGGGATTCAAATTATAATTGTTTAAATCAGAAAATAAAAGTGCAATTCTGATTGTTTATGAATTGCACTTTTATTTCCTACGTGTAAACATAGTAGATATAACACATAACAACACTTCTAAAAATACAATTCATCATCCGTTCGATAGCCTGCCACATAAAACAAACCACAATTTTTACATTGCAATGTAAACTCCCAATCCCATTTAGGGAAGCTACAATAAGACGATTCCAACAAACCGCCACATTGACAACAATATTTATTTTCTGAAACAAAATTTAATTGAATCGGAGAATTTTTACAGTATTTAATAATTCCTCTTTGAGATAATTCCCAAAAACATTCTGCCGTAGCTCTTACGTCATACAAGGAATTATGCATATTATCAAAATCTTTGTGAAATAAGTAATTGTACAATTCCTTTAAAGAAGGGTATTTGTACTTTCTATCAGCCATATTACTTTCAATTTTACACACATCTACAGTAGCCTTCATCGTACAAATAATACATATTCCATAAAACAGTAGATTTATATCATCCTTTGACAACTCTGTATAACGCAAGAGCTCACATTTAAGAACATTTATATCAAAATCCGCATTATGAACTACTATATAATGAACAGCTTTTAGCTGCTCCACGAAATATCTATAAAAATCTCGTCTATCCCATCCTTCTTCCTGTGCCCTATCATTAGTAATTCCATGAATAGAAACAGAAGCATCAGGAATTGTGAAGCAATCTGGTTTCAATATATAATCAGACTCCTTCAATATATCATTATCATAACCTGAAAAGATTTGATAACTTATTTGAACTACGTACGGCCAGTTATCTATATTATCAAAAGACACGTTCAAATCTTGTGCCAGTCCTGTTGTTTCAATATCCAAAACAAGGATTACTGTCTGATATAAATCATAGCGTCTGACACTAGGTCCTATATTTGTCACTTTACAATGGATTATTTCTTCATAATTTAATGCTGTATTATAGCCAAATTCTTGCAAAGATGATAATAAGACCGAAGAAGATATCGTCTGTGGATCATTTTGAGGTAATCCACCAATAAAATTATAATTGAAACCATATCCAGACAAAGAAGGTGGCATTATTACATGACATTTCCATCTCAATTCTATTCGTTTAAAAACGTTTTTATATTTTTCATTTGGCTCAAAAACAATAAAACCTGCATTTTTAAAAAGCTTCTCTGCGTGGCTATTCATTAGTAAGTTAGAAGGCAATTCTTCCACCTTTATCCAAACATGAAAACCATTATTACTTCCAGTACTAATAACCCAATCATATATGCCTTTAATGCCCAAAGATAATAAGACCTGTTTTACAAATTCAGTAGAAGAACAGCCATCAATATCAATGCACCTATACGAATTAGCACCAGAAAGGACACCAATACCTGTCGCGGAATTCCAAAAATAAGATTTCCATTCAATATTATTGTAACAATTCGTTATGTGTTTTCTTTTTCTAAAATAAGTAATAGGTCTTTTAAATTGTTGAACAAAATCATATTGTGACAATGTAAAGTCTGTATTTTCTGTTTTTATCAAATCCAGTTCATCTAAATGAAGTATTTGATAGCTTATCTTATTTGCAACTACATCTTTATATTCACAAATAACCGCATCAGTCCACCAATCCCAATCTTCAAACTTATTAGCCTTTATACGGGCAGAATTTCTAAAACAGAAATAATTACTAAACGGTAAAGCCGTAGCAACACTATCAGTTTCATCATCCATACCACTTGACAAATTAATTGCCTCGTAAATTCTATTTACACCATTTTTTACTATATCAATTTTAAATATAGGTGAACAGTCTTTTTGACATTCAAATATCGCCCAAAGTATATTCTCCTTCAATCCAAGACTAATGTTATATATCTCATTATCATAATATTTACAGAAGTTTTGAAATGTAAACACACGCAAAACACCCTTATTTCCAAAATATCCATTTATGAATGTGACTTGAAATCCCATTGACTTATAAAAATGAGAATACAACGAGAATTTGTCTCTACTACAAATGATTGTGTTGCTTTGCATAACTTATGATATTTTATTTATGGAAAGTATCTCCAATTTATCCATTTCTATATTACATTTTAAATACTTAGCCAATTCTACTTTTATAGAATACTTAATATCCCGCATTTGCAGATTATTATTAGAAAAGTTTATATAATAAACACCAACGGTTCCATTCAGCTTATATTTAACCTCATATTCCATATCGTTTTTATTTTCAAAAATACTAATATTTCATATGTTTTCCAAGAAATGATTTATAATTATACCCAACTATGGGCCAGTGAAGTATTAAATCTTAAATAAAACAAAAAACACCCGATTTTACATTCTTGGGTGTAAAATCGGGTGTTAATCCTATAAATCATTGAAATTCAATGTTTATTGCGGAGAGACAGGGATTCGAACCCCGGGTACCTCGCAGTACAACGGTTTTCAAGACCGCCGCAATCGACCACTCTGCCACCTCTCCAAAACTACTTTATCAGAAGTGCTTTTAGTTAAAAGCGGTGCAAAGGTACAAATCATTTTTTAATTTACAAGTGTTTCCGAATATTTTTTGAAAAACTATTTTCCAAATAATCCCTATTTATAGGTATTTTGTGTTGAAAAGCATAAAATGGAGTATATTTATGCCGAATATATGAAAAATCATTGTAACTTTGTGCCCTCTAAAGAAAGGATAACTAAAACCTCTAATTTTTATCATTTTATGGAATTAAACAAGATCTTTAAAGATGGTCTTTGGAGCAGCGAAATCAATGTAAGAGATTTCGTAAGTCATAACATTACTCCGTACAATGGAGACTCCTCTTTTTTGGTAGGTCCTACCGAACGTACTAAAACTGTATGGAACCATTGCGTAAAAGCATTGGCAGAAGAAACTGCAAATAATGGAATCCGTTCTCTGGACAATGTTACTGTATCCACAATCACTTCTCACAAAGCCGGATATATTGATAAAGAAAATGAGCTTATTGTCGGTTTACAAACAGATGAACTTCTAAAACGTGCTATCAAGCCGTTTGGAGGAATCAATGTTGTCAGCAAAGCTTGCCACGAAAATGGTGTAGAAGTAGACGATCACGTTAAAGAAATCTTCACTCATTACCGTAAAACACATAATGACGGAGTATTCGATGTGTATACTGAAGAAATCCGTTCTTTCCGTTCTCTGGGTTTTCTTACCGGACTTCCCGATAACTATGCTCGCGGACGTATCATTGGTGATTATCGCCGATTGGCTCTTTATGGTATTGACCGACTTATTAAAGCTAAACAAGATGACTTACGCCATCTGACTGGTCCAATGACTGAGGCCCGTATTCGTCTGCGTGAAGAAGTTGCCGAACAAATCAAGGCATTGAAGGATATGAAAGTAATGGGAGAATATTACGGACTTGACCTAAGCCGACCGGCATACACAGCACAAGAAGCTGTTCAATGGGTATATATGGCATACTTGGCTGCTGTAAAAGAGCAAGATGGTGCTGCGATGTCACTTGGTAACGTATCTTCTTTCTTGGATATTTATATTGAATATGAATTGAATAAAGGAACCATTACAGAATCTTTTGCCCAAGAACTGATTGACCAGTTTGTTATCAAACTACGTATGGTACGTCATCTACGTATGCAATCTTACAACGATATCTTTGCCGGTGACCCGACTTGGGTAACCGAATCTTTAGGCGGACGTTTCAATGATGGACGTACTAAGGTAACTAAGACTTCTTTCCGTTTCTTACAAACACTGTACAACCTCGGTCCTTCACCGGAACCGAACCTGACAGTTCTCTGGAGTCCGGAACTTCCTGAAGGTTTCAAAAATTTCTGTGCTAAAGTTTCTATCGACACCTCCTCTATTCAATATGAAAATGATGACTTAATGCGTGAAGTACGTCAATCTGACGATTACGGAATCGCTTGTTGCGTTTCTTATCAGGAAATCGGTAAACAAATTCAATTCTTTGGAGCACGTTGCAATTTAGCAAAAGCATTATTACTTGCTATCAACGGTGGCCGCTGCGAAAATACAGGTACAGTGATGATAAAGGATATTCCGGTACTGACTAATGATGTATTGAACTTCGAAGAAGTAATGAGTAACTACAAGAAAGTACTAAAAGAAATTGCACGCGTTTACAACGAAGCAATGAACATCATACATTATATGCATGATAAGTACTATTATGAAAAAGCTCAGATGGCACTTATCGATACTAACCCACATATCAATTTGGCGTATGGTGTAGCAGGTCTTTCCATAGCACTCGATTCTTTATCGGCTATCAAGTATGCAAAAGTAACTGCTCGCCGCAATGATATCGGTCTGACTGAAGGTTTCGATATTAATGGTGAGTTCCCCTGTTTTGGTAACGATAATGATAAGGTAGACCACTTAGGAGTTGATTTAGTATATTTCTTCAGCGAAGAATTGAAAAAATTACCGATCTATAAGAATGCCCGTCCTACCCTTTCACTATTAACCATTACTTCTAATGTGATGTATGGTAAGAAGACTGGTGCTACTCCTGACGGACGCGCTAAAGGTGTTGCCTTTGCTCCAGGTGCTAATCCAATGCATGGACGTGATAAGAATGGTGCAATTGCTTCCTTAAGCTCTGTAGCGAAACTTCGTTATCGTGACTCTCAGGATGGTATCAGTAATACTTTCTCTATCATCCCGAAATCATTAGGTGCAACTTCAGATGATCAGATCGAAAACCTGGTAACGATGATGGATGGTTATTTCACCAAGGGTGCTCACCACCTGAACGTGAACGTACTGAATCGTGAAATGTTATATGATGCTATGGAGCATCCGGAAAAATATCCGCAACTGACAATTCGTGTTTCCGGTTATGCCGTAAACTTCGTAAAGTTAAGTCGCGAACACCAATTGGAAGTTATTAGCCGTAGCTTCCATGAACGTATGTAATCTAGAGTTTTTATGATGATAAACGTACATTCATACGAAAGTATGGGAACATTCGACGGGCCGGGTCTACGGCTCGTCGTTTTTCTTCAAGGATGTAACTTCCGCTGTCTGTATTGTGCCAATCCTGATACGATAGCAGGAAAAGGAGGTACTCCCACTCCGCCGGAAGAGATTATACGCATGGCAATGAGCCAAAAACCTTTTTTCGGAAAGCGCGGTGGAATAACTTTCTCAGGAGGTGAACCAACCTTCCAAGCAAAAGCATTAGTACCTCTGGTCCATGACTTGAAAGAGAAAGGTATCCATGTCTGCCTTGACAGCAATGGAGGTATCTGGAATGAGGATGTCGAGATGTTATTAAAGCTTGTAGATCTGGTATTATTAGATATAAAAGAATTCAATCCATCTCGTCATCAATCACTTACTGGAAAAAGCAATGAGCAAACACTTCGTACTGCTAACTGGTTAGAAACTAATGAAAAACCTTTTTGGCTACGATATGTATTAGTACCGGGTTACAGTGATTTTGAAGTAGATATCCGACAACTCGGACAGAACTTCGGAAAATACAAAATGATTCAGAGGGTTGAAATTCTCCCTTATCATACATTGGGCGTACATAAATACGAAGCTATGGGACAGAAATATTTGCTGAAAGACGTAAAAGAAAATACTCCTGAGCAACTCGAAAAAGCGACAGAAATATTAAAAAAATATTTCTCCAATGTTGTAGTAAACTAGAGGAAATAAAGAGTGAAGGGTTTTTATCTCGTGCAAAATAATATGCAACAATCACTCTTCCTCTTTTTCATCATAATTTAATCAGTTAATAGAAAAAAATTGAGAAATCCAATCTTTGTAATAATCAAGATCCTAATATAAATCACTTTACTTTTTTCAACACGAGATTTATTGTCTTCATTTCTCTTTATTCTTTCGATAAAAGTATCTTTTTAATGGCTATTTCCTTAACCTTTCTATTTAAACCTGTATATCTATATCCTATTTTGTCAATTTCAATAGAAACCCTCTACAACAAGTTTTAACTCATTGTCAACAGCTTTAAAAGGAGATCTAAAAGATAATCACAATCTCTTAGTTTATATCTTTGTAAATCAATTCAAAAATGACAATAAAAGCACAGTTTACTAATAAGAAATATGATTCAGGAATATAAATCAAATATAAAAAGAGAGATCGTTTACCTAATTACTAAGTAAAACGATCTCTCACACAAATTAACTGGTTGGGGGAGTCCACTATTATGTTGTTTCAATATAGTAGTTTTGAAAAACTTTATCTCTCTAATACTTTGCAAAGATGAAAATAAAATTCGACATAAACAATATTATTTGCAAAATTTATTCTAAAAATCATCAACTTCTGATATTTAAAGATGATTTATAAACGAAAACAAGTAAAATTACGACAGATAATTTTAAATATTACTTATAAAGAAATCAAGAAAAGGCCTATTACCCAATCAGCAATAAAAAAGAGGATACCTATTTATCCTCTACTAATATATTTAAAAGTATAGTATCAAGTTAAATTCCTTCTAATCAACTTTCCTATATTTTTTTACTCTTTCCCGAACGCTTCTTACGAGCTTGCAAATACTCCAGCAAATATGCAGTCCGATCTGTCTGAATAATAGTTGCCCCTAATTCATCAATTAAATATCCATACCCTTTATCCGGATCTTCAAGTGACATATCATCATCATGCCCTCCTGCCATGGTATCCCAAAGTGTATTATACCAGATTTTACTTTTACCTTCCAATAAACTTTTCACTTGTTTAGGAACTTGGTTTGTATCTGATTTAAATAATAGTTCGAAAGCTACCGGACGGATTTCTTTCATAAAATCTTCTATTTGTTGTAGTGCTCCCGGACTGTCTAAATTGACGATTGGCATATACAAAATACGATCAAGGTATTTACCCAAATCCTTTTTCACCTGTGCAACAGGCTTAGAGCCTTTCATTATTACCTGATCGACAGTTCCGGTCTTTTCAAGTATAGGAAAAATTTCATCAAAAATAGGATATGCTTTATCTAAATTTACCATTACTTGTCCTTTAGCTGTCAGTAAGGCTTCCTCCAAGGTGGGAACACGATGTTTCGTTCTCAATGAAGCTCCATTTTTTAGATAAAGAGTACGAATAGAATCCAACGTCCATTCTGAAATCTTCCCTTTTCCTGTAGTTGTTCTATCTAATGTATTATCATGCATTAAAATCAACTTCCCATCTTTTGTTTTCTGAATATCCAGTTCCACTACATCAGCTCCTAAACGAATAGAACTTTCAATGGCAGCAATTGAATTTTCGGGAGCATAACGCCAATCTGCCCGATGGGCTACCACAGTAACTTCTTTATTGGCAGGATTCACAATTTTCCTATAAATGGCCTTCACAGGCTCATCTGCAAATAAATAAACGGAAAGCAACAAAGCAATTCCCAAGAGTAGATTTCTTTTCATAATTTTGTAGTTCTATCTTAGATTTTATAACAAAGGTATGCGATACTATTGCACAAACGAACGGCAATATTATGAATATTTTCCCAAATATCCAATTTTCAGATCAGATATTTCTAATCTCCAGCCTACTTAATAAGTCAAACGAATACCTGCTTGCATATTAAAATTAAATGGATTCTCCTTACGTATAGTTTGTATACTCGAACCATCATCAAAGAAATATGAAACACCGGGTTCAAAATATACACCTACACGCTTCGTAGCATTCACTTGAATTCCGACTCCTCCAGACACAGAAAATTGTAATGGTTTTACTGTTTCTTTTTCAGAACCCAACTTACCATATATACACTTTTCGACCATACCTCCACCAGTAACGTAGAGAGTAAAGTACTTCTTTTCAAGAAAATTCCAATTGGCACGCAAAGGAATACCAAGATAATGTAACTTTTGTTCTACATTGCTTTCACTATCCCTCAATTTTACATCAGAAGATAGTAATGTATAAGTCAATCCAGTTTCAAGAGAGAAACCTCTGCCTAAACTCTTACGAACAGATAAACCAAAAGAAATTGGTTGGTGATGTTTAATATCAACAATATCATTCGCTTTACGCAAATATGGAACACCTCCTTCAAACACAAGAGTTTGGTCATTAGGAATCGCCATTAGACCATTCGAAACAGCCCACATACTCACACGCGAGGCATAAGAAGGTACCCCAGAACCAATCTCAGCAGAAGCCCCTCCTGCATTACCAACTGACAGTCCCATTGACCATGTCCCTTTTTTTGCCGAAGTATTCGTATTCCCTACAGGAATATGTAATTTATCCTTTGCTGAAGGACGGTAAGGTTTATTCTTATTTATTTGTTTTTCCTGAGTAGAATGCGTCTGTTTTTCCTGAGCAACGCTTACTTCTTCCGGCTGTTTTATCAATTCATCATCTTTCTTATTTTCCACATCCACAGTGGGTGATCCGTCATTATCTATTTTTGTCAATCGTTCATCTTTTATTCCTCGTTGCGTGACTTCGGTCCTTCCTTCACTTCTATTTACTTCAGTTTTTGCTAAACGATCTTTAGCTGCCGGACTTACTAAAGGAGTAATTATCGTTCCCTGCGTATCTGGTTGATCTATTCCGGGCAGAGCATCCGGTGATGAAGCCAACACGGGAGTTTTTATATGTCGTATTTCATCAGCAGCAGGAGTCCCCAAGAAATATAGACTCAGTGATGATACAATAGCTAATAATATAACAGCTGCAGCAGCCATTGTCCATCTACGATAAGGATATATCTTCTTCTCCACAGGAGGTATAAGTTCCTTCTCCAGTTGTTCCCATCCGGAATCAGGTGTGGGCTCGGAATAATCAGCGAGCTTCTCCTTCAACTTACTCATCCACAATTCTTTCTCTTCCATCTCTATCTATCCGTTATTCATTATCCATTCTTTTACCTTTTTAGCCAACACGTTTTTGGCCCTAAATAGCTGAGAAGCTGATGATTTCTCATTGATACCCAATAATTGTGCAATTTCTTTATGAGATTTATCTTCAAAAGTATAAAGATTAAACACGGTACGATACCCAACGGGCAAATCTTTTACGAATTGCATTAATACCCCCTGTGGAATCAATTCTACAGTAGAAGCTTCCGGTTCTTCATAAACTTCCGGAACTTCTTCCAAAGTTGTCGATTGATTGATTACATCATTCTTACGAAGATATTGCAAAACGGTATTAACCATCACTCTCTCCATCCACGCCCTTAAGGAACCTTCACCTCTCCAAGTAAATTTATCGAAAGAACCGAATATTTTCAGAAAGCCATCGTGAAGCAAATCCTGAGCTGTATCCCGATCGCCTGCATAGCGAAGACAGACACCAAGCATACGCCCCGCATACTGCTCATACAGTTCCTTGCGGGCTCGATTATTGCCTTGCCTACATTGTTCCGACAACTCAAATTCTTCCATTATCTTAAACACGTGTTTATTCTAAAAATGCGGTAAAGATAGAAATACTGCATAGAGAGAACAACTTTTTCGCAACTTTTGTTTCTTTAACAGATTCAAATGCAATATTTACCATTCTCCTGCATTTCTTAGATACTAAATAAAAAGCAGTAATACAAATCTAAAACTTACAAAGTATATGAAGAATTTAAAGTTCATAGTATTTATCTTTGCTGTAATAACCGCCATTCCTTTCTTACAGTCATGTGAAGATGATGATACTCCCACCAATTTATTGGCCATCAGTACTATTAACACAATTCAGGACAGCAAGGATTTTTACTTTACCCTAGATGATGGAAAGACTATGTTTCCAAGCAATCCTCAAGGAATGGGAGCCAAAGAATACGAAGATGGACAGCGTGCTTTTGTTATTTTCAATAAACTGGACGATCCCGTCAATGGCTATGACTATAATATACAGGTAAAACGTATCCAGGAAATTTTGACAAAAGAGATTATTACAATAGACGAAGATGAAAATACAGAAGAGAAGATAGGAGATAATGACATTAATACTACGTACATGTGGATTACGCAGGATAACAAATACCTGACCATTGAGTTCCAGTATTATGGGACACATACCGAAGACAAAAAACATTTCCTGAATCTGGTTATCAACCCGTCAGATGAACACCCCACAGCAGATAGTGATAACGATTATATTAATCTGGAGTTCCGTCACAACAACGAAGGTGATTATCCCGAACATTTAGGTGAAGGATACGTATCATTCAAACTGGACAAAATAAAAGATCAAATAGAAGGAAAGAAAGGATTAAGAATTCGTGTCAATACTATTAACAACGGAATAAGGTATTATGAAGTGAAGTTTCCTTCGGAAAAATAAATCAAAGTACATGAAAAACACCCTTATTTATAATTTGTAATATATATGTGAGAGGACGGTTGTTGCGATAACAATCGCCCTCTATTTGTATTTTGTCTCTCAAGATATGAGATCAATGACATTTTTTTCATTCAAGCTTTTTAAAGCAGATATTGAACAGATTGTAGAGACAACATGTTTTTAGGGATTGCAGCCTGTATCTCTTCTTTTAACACATTGAGCAAACTATACCGTATAAAGTCTTTGCTCGTCACCAACACTATCTGTCGGGTAGGACGAGGAATGGCAAAGGGACGTACAAGTTCTCGCTGCTCTTCAGATAGTTGTGCAACAGCCAATTCGGGAATAAAAGTAATTCCTTTCCCGCTTTCAACCATTCGCATAAATGTCTCCATACTTCCAAGATGATACGCCATTTGACTAACTTTTACAGCTTCTATCTGACAAAAGCGGATGAGTTGGTCACGAAAACAATGCCCTTCATCCAACAGCCAAAGTCGCTCACCTGTGATATCAGACGTACGAATCACCTCATGCTTGAATAATGGTTCTTTTTTCGACACATATCCATAGAACTGCTCATAAAATAGTGTTTCTTCCATCAAAAAAGAATCTTCCAACTTATTAGCAATGATTCCTGCATCAATATCTCCTGAATGTAGTGCTTGTTGAATATCCTGTGTCTTCATCTCAGTAACACGAATATCTAATTCCGGATACTTCTCCATCAGTTGGGGAAAGAAACGGGGTAACAAATAAGGAGCAATAGTAGGCAATACTCCTAAACGAAACACACCAGTTAGTGTCTGCTTCTCTTCACTAATAATTTCCTTTACTTGAGCTGCCTGTGCCAAAATAATCCTCGCTTGGCTAATAACCTTCTCTCCGATAGCTGTCGGGCAAACTGGTTGCATTGTCCTATCAAACAACTTCACCCCCAATTCATCTTCCAATTTCTGAATCATAGCACTCAGTGTTGGTTGTGTCACCCTACAATACTCTGCAGCCCGAGCAAAATGGCGAAACTGATCCACCGCTAAGATATACTCCAATTGTTGTATCGTCATATCTTCTATCTTATTAGATTATCTATCATGATTTATAGTTTCATAGAAATCATCTATGCAAAGATAGAAATTTTCAGTTTGACACGAAGCATTTTCCGCCCTATCTTTGTCGTACAGAAAAAAAAAGAAAAACGAGTATAAATCATTAAAAAAGAAAAGAACATGAAAACTTTAGCATTAATCAAATTGAATGAATCAGGAGCCAATAACGTAGTAGCATCTTTGCAACAACTATTAGCGGACTTCCAAGTGTATTACACCAACCTCCGCGGTTTCCACTGGAACATCAAAGGACATGATTTCTTTGTACTTCACAGTCAATTCGAAAAAATGTATGATAACACTGCAGAAAAAGTAGATGAAATCGCAGAACGTATCTTAATGTTGGGTGGAACTCCCGCAAATAAATTCAGTGACTATCTGAAAGTCGCCAATATCAACGAGGTTGATAAAATAAGTAATGGTGAACAAGCATTAGAAAATATTCTGGATTCTATCAGTTACTTGATTGGTGAAGAACGTAAAATCCTATCAATAGCTTCCCAAGCCGGAGATGAGGTAACTGTTTCAATGATGAGCGATTACTTGAAGGAACAGGAAAAACTAGTCTGGATGCTGGCTGCTTATAATAACAAGTAAGAGAGCATATCTTTACTTCATCGAAACAATTAACCGATCATTGAACGCAGATTCTCAAAAGGGATCTGCGTTCCTATTTTTTATAAGACCTTTTTATAGTTCCTATTCAATCGATTCAATTTCCTATATTAGCCAGTGAATAACTTTCATGTTATCAGTCAGCCCCTACTAACATATTTCTATATCCTGTGATAATCTCATCTTCTTCGCTAAATCACGACAGGCCTTGCGATCTATTTTTCCATTTTCAGTTTGTGGGATTTGCTCCACACTATAAATGTATTTAGGACAATAATAGAGAGGTAACATCGACTTTATTTTATTTTCTAATTCTTCTGTATTTGACAGCTGCATGGTCAATAATGTCACAGCTTGTCCCAAACGGCTATCAGGTACTGAAGTTATAACAAATGGTTCGGGGATCAATGAATGAAGTTTCTTTTCTACTTCCTCTGCTTGTATTTTAATCCCGCCACTATTGATAACATTATCTTTCCTACCCAAAATTGTAAAACTCCCGTCCGAATAAATACACGCTATATCATTCGTATACAATATGTCATTACACACTAAAGGGGCTTCGATCACTAATGTATTTTCCTGAGATAAAGAGAGTTTTACCGAATCAAAAGGATAATAATGTTCCGAAGCTAATTTTCCACTGAGTTGTCGAAGGGCGATATGAGATAAAGTCTCCGTCATACCATAGGTAGAATAGACTGCTCCCGGAAGATTTTTAATTTCGGTTGCCAAGGAGTTATCTATTGCGCCTCCACCTATTATTAAAATATCGATTTGTTCTAATCGTTTGCGTTCTTCTTCTTTTTGAAGAGTATTATATACCTGCAAAGGAACCATCGCTGCAAACCTTAATGGTTCCTTCACATCTGCCAACGGATGACCGGAAGCCGGACGAACTATTAAATTCAAACCTGCAACCAAAGAACGTACGACTACCATCATTGCTCCAATATAGCGGAGATTCATACAAAGCAATGTCGTATCACCTGACTGTAAGTTCAAATACTCACAAGTCAGCCGAGCACTTTGCATCATTTGGTCTTTACAAACTAATAACTTTTTGGGTACCCCCGTAGAACCAGAGGTATGAACCACTAAAGTAGGAGAATCATCAAACCATTCATTCAAGAATAATAGTAATTCCCAAATGGCGCGAGGAAATTCCTTTTCACCTCTTTCTATCAGACTGCTAATATCTTTGGAAGTATATTTTCTCCCGTCCAGCAGTAAACTCTGTTTCTGTCGATCAAATATCATCATTTACAATACCACAGACAATCTTTTCTTATCTCAAGCGGCATCTCTACATTATCCGTAAAAAGCAAACCTGTCCCCAACCCTTGCGGCAATGGATTATGGAAAATTGAACACCATTGTGCGATAGCATTTAAACCTATGTTCGATTCCAAAGCAGAAGTAATCCACCAACCTATTTGTTGTTTTTCCGCTTCAGCAATCCACTCTCCTCCCCCAATCATTCCTCCATGAAGTGAAGGCTTGAGAATAATATATTGCGGATGAATAACAGATAGAAGTTTTTGTTTCTTCTCTATGGTGTTAAGACCTATCAATTCCTCATCCAAAGCTATCGGCAGCGGAGACTCAGAAGTTAGACGAGCCATTTCTTCCCACTGTCCGGCACGAATAGGCTGTTCGATAGAATGCAAATCAAGTTCAGACAGACGTTTTAGTTTTTCCATTGCATCAGCCGGAGAAAATGCTCCATTTGCATCTACACGCAATTCGATTTCTTTGGAAGAGAAGTGAGCACGAATATGACGAAGTAATGCCAATTCTTCGTCAAAATTGATAGCACCTATTTTTAGTTTGATACATCGGAACCCTATTTCCATTTTTTTTTCTATCTGCTCAAGCATCTTTTTAGAATCCCCCATCCAGATAAGTCCATTGATAGGAATCCCAACTTTTCCACGAGAGAAATCAGTATCCCATAAAGCCCAATCACCGATAAAGAAATGTCTGGTAGCTGTTTCCAAACCAAAAAGAATGGAAGGATAATCCCTTAATGCCTCTACATCCAATCTTCCTCCTTGCTGTTCTATTTTTCGACATATATCTGCCAGAATCTGTTCATAATCAGGAACATCATCACAACTTAAGTTAGGTAATGGTGCACATTCACCTATCCCTATCCGATTTGGAAATTCAGAAGACGTGAAATGAAGATACCAAACCTTCCGAGTAGTATATACTCCTCGTGAGGTACCAGCCGGCTGCTTAAAATGAAGCAACCGGGGAATAATGTCAATTTTGCAATCCATTTTACTAAATGCGCAAATTTGAATGTTATTTTATGGGAATTTGGGATATTGTTTAAAATTAGGCTTACGTTTCTCCAAAAAAGCATTCTTTCCTTCTTGAGCCTCGTCAGTCAAATAGTAAAGTAAAGTTGCATCACCAGCTAATTCTTGAATACCGGACTGACCATCCAATTCAGCATTTAAACCAGCTTTAATCATTCGCAATGCTAACGGACTAAGCATCCTCATTTCCTCCGCCCATTGAACATATTCATCTTCTAACTTTTCCAAAGGAACAACCTTATTTACCAATCCCATATCTAACGCTTCCTGTGCATTATATTTGCGGCAAAGGAACCAGATTTCACGTGCTTTTTTTTGACCGACCACACGTGCTAAATAAGAAGCTCCGAATCCTGCATCAAAACTACCGACACGAGGACCTGTCTGTCCGAAAATAGCATTTTCTGAAGCAATGGACAAATCACACACCACATGAAGTACATGACCGCCGCCAATAGCAAATCCATTTACTGCGGCAATTACAGGTTTTGGAATACTACGGATTTGCTTCTGCACATCCAATACACTTAAACGAGGTATTCCATCCTTTCCAATATAACCACCACGTCCTTTTACATTCTGGTCACCACCGGAACAAAAAGCTTTATCACCTGCACCTGTAATCACAACAACATCAATATCCGCCTCTTCTCGACAGATGCGTAGCGCATCACTCATCTCAGCTGTAGTTGTGGGAGTAAATGCATTCCGATAACGTTCCCGATTAATCGTTATACGAGCAATTCCATTATAATAATCAAAAAGAATATCTTCATATTCTCTGATAGTAGTCCATTCTCTTTGTTCTGGCATAATCTATTTTTGTTTTAATTGATAATAATAATCTTTCAAAATACGTGCATCTTTGTTCTTGTTCGTAAAAACTTCCATCAATACAGGCCGATCCATTGCTTCCGGTAGAGTAAACACTTTCATTGCTTCCGTTAATTGTTCATCATTTTCTGCATACAGATATAAGAAGCCACGTTCCTCTGCCCACCCTTTAGCAGATGTTTTATGAATAGCGGTGATAAACTTATGAGAGGTCCCTGACATATCTAGTCCAGGCAAGGTATGAAATATCTCCCCTCCTCCGTTGTTCAGCAAAAGAATACGTAAATTGGGACGTAAATTGTTACTCCATAAAGCATTCATATCATAAAAGAAACTTAAATCGCCAATAGCTACAAAGTTCAATTTGTCCGAACAGGCCGCATAGCCTACGGCAGTGGAAAGAGAGCCTTCAATGCCACTTGTCCCTCGATTACAACAGACTTCAATCGTTGAAGGTACAGCGTATAATTGTGCATAACGTACAACAGAACTATTTGCCAAATGTAAAGCACACGATTCAGGTAAGGATTTAATCAATGCTCCTATGGCAGACATTTCCGAATAAGCAAAATTGGGTTCGGGAATTATTTTACAATAATTCTCCCATACAAGTGGATATCCGGGGGTACGGTTATCCAGAAATCCGGCTATTTTTTCCAAAAACTCAAAAGGATCCATCTCAATGATAGTAGTCAGAGAGCCATATAAATCTATGACTTCCCCATCCGGAGAGACATGCCAATGTTCCTTAGGCGGATGCTGGCGCAAGAATTTCTTTAATCGTTTCGAAACGACATGTCCACCATAAGTAATCAGAAGTTCAGGAGTCATCTGATCTATCTTTTCTTCAGGCATCGCATAAAGAGCAGCATCAAAGTTCTTCACAGGAATACCAGGAGTCGTCTGATTTCCGATATGTTCCGTTAGCCACGCAAAATGTCTATACAACAACTTTGTATGTTTTTTCTCAAATAGATAAATCAGATTCATCTGACCTACAATTACCATCCGCTTATTGTATTTATTCAGACGATCAATCAAATCATTATAGTCTCTATCGTAAACGTTTAATCCCTGATAACGAGTGATAACCCTTACTTGCGGAAGTGAATCTTCAGTAAACTGAAACAAAGGTTCAGAAATAGGAATATTAATGTGTACCGGACCTTTTCCATGATGATTAGTCTCCAAAAGGGCCTCATTGATAAGACGATTACAATACCATTCATCTTCTTCCGAATTAATTTCCGGAAGATTCACAGACTTCTTTACTAATGACTGAAAAACACCAGGTTGTGGCAATGTCTGACCATCCATTTGTCCAATCCAGGAAGCAGGACGGTCGGCAGAAATAACGACTAAAGGAATATTCTGGTAATACGCTTCTGCCACAGCCGGATGCAGATTCAGCAATGCTGTACCCGAAGTGCAACAGATAGCGGCTGGACGACCACCATTAAGAGTCAGTCCAATAGCAAAGTAACCTGCACTTCGTTCATCTGTCATTGAATAACAACTGAAATTCGGATGAGTGGATAGAGTATGCACAATAGGTGCGTTACGACTACCCGGACATAAAACGACCTTTGTAATCCCATACGCTTCCAGTAGCGCAACCAATTGAAGTATATTTTTCTTATCTGTATACATAGGAATATCAATTATTACTTAACTTACTTATTTTACAATCACCAATGAAAAGACCTTTTTCAGGGAAGAGCTGGAGTAAGTCTCCGCATAGTTTGGAGTTTTTTTTCTGTTTCCTGCCATTCATCATTCAGTTCAGAGGAAGCTAAAAGTCCTCCCCCGGCATAAAATGTCAGAGTCTCTTTACCAACTTGCATACAACGCAAATTCACATACAAATCAGTTCGTCCATCGGGATCAAGCCATCCTATAAATCCGGAATAATAACTGCGGTCATACCCCTCATTATCTAATATAAAACGGTACGCTTCTTCTTTTGGAAGTCCACAAACAGCAGGAGTCGGATGTAACACATTCAAGAGTTCTCCCAGAGTCTCACTATTCTTTAAAGAAAACAGGAAATCCGTCTTCAAATGTGACAAAGCACCTGCATAAGCAGGATAAGGTCCGTTTTCAGTGGCTCGAATTCCTAACGAAAGCAGTTGATGACGAATATACGATGTCACATAATCCTGTTCCTTCCGGTTCTTATCATCCCATATTTGCGGAAGTTTTCCGTCTTGCAATGGCTGAGTTCCTGCTAAAGCCACTGTATTCCATTCTTTTTTTTCTCCAGATAATAGAATCTCGGGGGTGCTCCCCAACCAAATACCAGTTTGAGGAGTATAACATAAATATATATATGAATGCACATAACGCCGGCAAGCAATCCGAAAAGCAGTTAATGGAGAAAATTCGGATATTTTCTTAATGGTCAAACAACGTGAAAGCACAAGCTTATCGAAAGTATGATTGCTCAATGCCTCTATAAAAGTATGAAAGCATGTTGCATATTCCTCAGAACAAGAAGCCAAAAATGATTCCTCCTCTGAAGGAAACACAGAAAAATCATCCGGATTGATTCCATCTTCAATAGGCAAAGGCTGTCCCGGCAGCTCTGATTGTATTAATACAATAGGGCATGCCTCACTTACATGAAAAGGTGCGATTACAAATCCTCTTTGTCTATCCAAATCCTTCACATCATAAATCAAGCAAACTTTGCCGGTCGTTTGTGTCAAAAAGCGGGGATACTCCTCTCCTGGAATACGATAAAGAGCAAACGGCTGTTTACGCTGAATAAATGCATCAATAGTTGTCAAGTTCCTTATTTCTTCGTGGGTCATCTCTTTTTCATAACACTGTTTACCACCCGTACGGAAGATACTAATTTATTAGTTGAAGTAAATACATCGACATTCCATACATGAGAAGAACGGCCTTTATGTACAATAGTCCCCACTGCCCGAACAGTATCACCTTCGTGTGCGGAAGATATATGATTTCCACTGACTTGCATACCAACAACAATCTCATCCGGCTGGCAAAGAATCATCGAACCAAGTCCGGCAACAGTTTCTGCCAATGCAAGAGTAGCTCCACCGTGTAAAATACCAAAAGGTTGGCGGGTACGGTGATCGACTGGCATTGTGGCTTCCACCCGATCTTCAGCAGCATAAGTATATTGAATACCCAAGTTTCCCATCAACGCATGGCGGGCTTGTGTATTCAATTCATCAAGAGGAATTTCCGTCGCACGAATTTCTTCCAGAATAACTTTCTCCACAGCAATAGCTACTCCGTCTTCTTCATTCGAAGCTGTCACATAATCTGCACAAGCTTTTACTGAATCTTGTGAATGTCCCATGGCAATACCCAATCCGGCTAGCTGAATCATAGTCACATCACATACTCCGTCACCTATCGCAATCACTTCCTCACGTTTCATCTTCAATTGTTCCAATAAAACGCCCAGTGTATTAGCTTTGTCAATGGAACAAGGAACAACCTCAAGAAAATACGGTTCAGAACGGAAAACATCCAAAGCTCCATTCAACCGTCTTTTCCAATGATCTTCCAAACTTACCAATGATTCTTCATCATCACTTACCAACATACATTTGCAAGGAGCGAAATCAATAGCCGTTGAAAACTCTTCTTCCTTGATCACCCGCAGATTATTGAGCCGGGCTTCACTTTGAATATGTTCATTCTCCGGTGAGTTCGTGATAAGAGTATCATCATGATAAGTAAATAAAGCAAATTTATTTTTATGTGCTTTCTTCTCCAGATAAGGCAGCATCTCAGGATTGATCCGTCTTTCAAACAGTATTTTTCCGTTTTGTGCATCGATTATCTGACAACCATTGTAAGACAGGATATAACCTCCGTAGTTTCCCAGTTCAAGAGACTTAGCTAATGGCATTACCCCATACGTAGGTCTGCCGGATGCTAATACAATGCGTACTCCCATTTGCTGCACTTTCAGCAAAGCGGCAAGTGTACGCTTACTTATTTCTTTTGTCTCATTGAGAAGAGTTCCGTCTACATCAAGAACCAATAATTTATATTTCATGGCTTCACGATTTTGATTTAGATTACAAAGGTAGGAAATTGAACGAACGACAGAAAGCGGAAACTGATAAAAATTACTTTTATTTTATTCTTTCAGATGTGTTTCCAGATAATCCCGAAGAATTCGGGCATGATTATAGATTAGTTCTTTAGAAGCGTAAATCAATGTTACTACAGGATATGGTTTGATAAGAGACAGAAAATCAGCCATGGCCGGAGAAGTTTCCAGTTCTTTTTGATACAATACCACAAAGTCATTCCAATGTCCCGGAATGTTCTCATGAAACCACTTTCGCAACATTGCGGAAGGAGCTATATCTTTTGCCCAATAATCATATCTCAAACACTCTTTTTTGATGCCGCGTGGCCACAATTTATCCACTAAAACCCGATATCCATCTGTCTCCGAATATTCTTCGTATACTCGTTTTATCCTAACTTGAATCATTGTCGTTTATACTAAGTTTATATAGAATAAACCAAGAAAACGGTAAATTGTTTAAATAAGCTGTTCAATTACTACTTTTAAACCTGACATATAACAAAATGGAAAATAATTATAAAGTATCTCCTCATTAAATATATTGGGATGTTTTGGATCACCATCTATTTGACTCACTTCAATATCCTTATACGGTTTTATAGTAACATGATTCTCAGCCCTAACGGGCAGAAATCAGTGTCAGGCAATACAGGAAAACGTGGAGTAATATAAACTTTTTTCAAAATAAGATATAAGTGAGAAGAAGTGCAATAATGAGAGTAAATAATAAAAGTGAGAGTAATTCCTCATAAGACGTACAAAAGAACTAATCTCTGATTACTAGGACATTAAATTATTTCTGGTTCTCCAAAAAGAAATTAATTCACCACTCTCACTTTCACTTTCACCTTTATACTCTTTTCCTCAAAACATACTTAGATCAAGAGCAGTATTTGTCAACAAATTACAAACACTATTTACAGTATATCTGACTAATAATATTTGAACTGAATTGCCACACTGCTTTTGATACTAGAAAGTAGGAACAGCCAATTGAACACCATGACTTTCAGTTTGTACCTTATAAAATGACCGAGACTGTCTAAAGTCATAAAGATCCAACTACCGTTCTTCTTGTTCAGGATATCAATGTTGTGTGCATAAAGAAAAGGAACAACTGTTTTTTCGGACTCTCCCCCATATTATCCTTTATCTTCTCAAACCCCAAAGAGGTTTTCCTGTATTCCCGGGAGTGTCAGGCAAATTTTTGAACAATAAATTAAATCATTTTTTCTCAATACCATCATAAACAAAGTACTCTCATTTAAAATAAAAGCAGTCATTTCGACCATATAACCGCTAATAACACAATCACACAACACACTAATAAACAACAAAATACACATTACAGCATAAAAAAGGAGCAGAAAAAAAGCGTAAAGTGAAAGTGAAAGTGAGAGTAGCATAAATCAGCCTTTCCGAAAGGTCGATTTATGCTTGAAAAACGGGCCAAAACATTCATAATATTATACAATAATTATATATTAGCGACAACTTATCATTCATTAAATCCTCATTATCCTATTAATAAGACAGAAAAACCAAGAGTCCAAAAGATAAATAAAAGTAAGAGCAAATAAATCAAGTACAAGAGTACCCCGAATCATGTACAAGAGTGACACCAATCAAGTACTAGAACTGAGAGACTGAAGTACAACAATTCACCAAGAGAAGTACACGAAACGATCAGGTGAAGTACAAGAGTAGCGTATGTGAAGTTTTCAATTATAGAACTTTGGTTATTTTATCCATCTTCCGCATAATATAAGGTTCAGGTAGATGCTGATATCAATACTTCACGACTTCCGAACGTACCACACGCATTCGATTAGTTTTTATTCTATCCATTGAGTTTATATTTATCAAAAACGCCAAGCCAATATTCTACTATTTTTAGTACCTTGACTCATCTGGATTATCTTATATTCCGAAACATTGATTGTTTTCAATTTAGCACATAGTATATCCAGGTTCCTTCCTTTAGAAACCAAACTAGTGAACCATCCACAGTTCTTCTGATACTTCTGACTCTCAAAAATCATGTTCAATAAAAAGTGTAATTCCCCGCCTTCACACCAAAGTTCATTGGCGTTTCCTCCAAAATTCAGCTTTACTTTTCTCACTTTTTCTCCCTTCAGACTACTTAATTTACGTATTGTGCCATCTTCAGCCTCTTTTTGGGAGCTATGAAACGGTGGATTACAAATCGTCACGTCAAAGTATTCATCCGTAACAATGATTCCATCAAATATTTTCCTTTTATCTTTCTGAAGCCGTAATTCTATTTTATGTGCTAATATCGGATTACAGGTTATAATCTTTCTTGCATTTTCTATGGCCAAGGGATCAATATCAGAACCTACAAATACCCATCCATACTCTGTTTGTCCTATAATCGGATAAATACAGTTAGCACCGACTCCAATATCCAAACACTTATAGTTTCGTTTATTCTCTTTGTCAACATTACCACTCAAAGGTTGTGCTTGTATCAGATCTGCAATATAATGAATGTAATCTGCTCTTCCAGGAATAGGTGGGCACAGGTATCCTTTTGGTATATCCCAATACCGAATACCATAATAGTTTATCAATAAGGCCTTATTCAAAGCCTTTACAGCATGTGGATTGAAAAAGTTTATTGTCTGTATCCCACGCGGATTTAATATTACAAACTTTTTAAGTGGAGGATAGACCTCTGTTAAACTGATAAAATCATATTGTCCACTATGCTTATTTCTTTCGTGTAGTTCGTTTCTTTCTATCATGGCGACAAAGATATGTATATTTTCATATCAAAAAAATAAAGACTGATTGGTAAAACAATAAAAATACACTATAGTAACGCTTCTGTACCAGCTATCATACGTACACTGTTGTGTATGAGGGGAAACAACTTTTTATTGCCCACTGTTACCATTGCATTTGTGCAACCAGTCATTGAATAAAAAAACATTTTCTCGTTGTGTCGCATAGTCATTCATTGTACAGATCCAGTGGAGATTGCTCTTCTTCCAATAATTTTTCTCTTTTTAAAAGAACCGCTTTTGCCATCTCAATTCTCTCATTAAGATATGTACGAACTGTTTTCCACTGATAATAGGGAAAACGGGAAGTAGAGATAGGAAGTGCTGCTTCCCTTTCATTCAAAAGAATTTTTACCCATATTTCACGATCTGTATCATGATAAAAAAAACATTGTACATTAGCAGCCATTGGAGAAATCTCATAATCCTTCCAATATCGGAAAACAGAATCAGGGATGGAAACTTGAACATCCGTTTTTTCTATTCCCATCAATGCCACAAAAGGAATAACCGTTTCCGCATGAGCAAAACGAAAGTTCGCCCGGGTATCTGATTTACCATTTATTACCTCATCTGCAGAATGAATGAATTCTGCTAATAAGGGCCATGCAATCGCAACAGGTAGCATCTTTCCGACAGGTGCAGAACTCTTACTCATATATTGTCGCAAATTCTGTGTCTGCCAGTAATCGCTCCATTCGTCTATTGTAAAAAGACTATCCAGACTTGTCAAATCACCTGTATCCGGAAGTATGGCAGCAATGGAAAATAAAGCCATGACAAATTCCTCTGCTTCTTGATCTGTCTCTTGTCCCGATTCAAGAAAAAAGTTTTTCATAATAGGAGCAGGAGATATTTTTTTTCGCACATAAGTCTCATATATAGGAAGCCAATCACCTTTTTCCTTATATTCAACATAAGACTTGTTTAAATCGAAAAAACGAAGAATATCATTATATTGTCTCCCTTCACTACGTTGTATGCGTAAAGAAGAATTATATTGTGTCATACAGGCAAGAAATGCATCCATACTATGTATACAACGGGGAACATAAGTCGCTATTGCCTCTATTTTAGCTGAATCGCTAAATAATTGAGGGTAGTGTTCTATCATACGTCCGGCAATTCCTTGTTGCTCCAATTCTCCCACTACTGATAAATTTCCCCATTGGCCCTCAAAAGCCTCAGATAAATGCTGCAATGTGGAAAGTAATGATACTCCCGCTGTTGTCAATCTATTTTCTTGTTGAGCTGCGATTAATGTCCCCTTCACCTTACTCAAAGCCTTTCCTGAAGTTGGGAAACGAGCTCCATGTCTTCCCAGATGATTAATATAGAATGGAACCATACCATCCAGAGAAAAGACAAATGAGTCTTTCACAACAGGATAGGGCATAGCTGTTCCTGCATATTGTTGTATTACATCCTGTCCCCATATTATGGAGAGAGGACAAAACATAAAAATTCCAATTAACAATAATCCTTTCATATTATTTATCCATTTTATGTATAGACTATAACGATGAAAGGAGAGTTATGTTCATCCAGAATCCGAAAGGAAAACAACCTAATTGAAACATTCGGCAGTATGCTTCCATGCTTCAATCAATCTCTTATCAGATTTATATAAGTATGAATATTCTTACTGTCTGGTTCGTCAGTCTGGTACTAACTATAAAATACGCTTGAAAATTAACCTCCTCACAATCCAAACAGGAAGACACAAACACAGATACACACCATACAATGCGTATCTTTTCATTGTATATAACCTAGAACTCCAAGAAATAGCATACCAACCAGAAATATCAGGCGTATAATTATACACTTGGTTTTTCATATTTTATCAACTTTCAAGACTACAATATTGCAAAAATAAAGATACTCTCTAAGAAATCGACTGTTTAGTAATAAAAAAGACATATCTCCCCCTTTATATTATCGTAAATTTCCGTACTTTTGCAAAAAAATAAAAAAAATATTCAATACAAAAAGATGAAAAGAACAGTTATCAAATGCCTTGTCACACTGTGTTGCATGGCGTTTACTATGCCTGCTATGGCACAGTTCAATTTAAAAAAAGCTATTGGTGGTGCTGCCAAGGCTACCAAAGCCGTTACTCTTACAGATGAAGAAATGAGAGAGTATGTAAAAGAGTACATAGATTGGATGGACGAGCACAACCAAGTGTGCGCAGATGACAATGAATATACCATCCGTCTAAAAAGACTGACAGAAGGTTTGACCGATGTAGAGGGTATTCCTTTGAACTTCAAGGTTTATTATGTAATTGACGTGAATGCCTTTGCGTGTGCAGACGGGAGCATACGTGTATTCTCCTCACTGATGGATATCATGAGCGATGAAGAACTATTGGGTGTCATTGGTCATGAAGTAGGACACATCGCACACAAAGATTCCAAAAAAGGATTCCGTACAGCTCTACTCACCTCTGCACTGAAAGACGGCATTTCTTCACAGGGCGGTACTGCAGCTAAGCTAACCGACTCACAATTGGGCGATCTGGGTGAAGCTTTGGTAAACTCTACCTATTCACAAAAGCAAGAACGTGATGCCGATGATTACGGATATGAATTTCTACAAAAATCCGGTAAAAATCCATGGGCAATGGCTCTCTCTTTCCGTAAACTGAAGCAGATGCAAGATGAAGCCGGAGCCCAAAAGAACAACAAGTTGAACCAGTTGTTCTCGACCCATCCAGACCTAGATATCCGTATCAAACGTATGGAAGAGCGTGCCACTTCCGAAGGTATACAGTCCCCTACAGCGGCTAAATAACCTAATATAAAAAAATCACTTCAACAAAGTGAGATATCGTACGTTCTCACTCCTTATGTAAGTCGTATTACTTACCTGATTTTGCCCAATTCGTTTTTCAAGTTATCTAATTGAAAACAAAATTGGGCAATTTATATATCCAGAGAAATAGGATCCCTGCTTGAAGAAATGTAGATCTAAACAAAAGTGACTTATGAAAGAAATATCACTCATTGTTTATGTGCCATTTTGCTTTTTGACAATTTGTAACCTTAATGTTCCTCGAATCGTCTATTTTAGCCACTAATATAAAGCTAGTATCAATTCTTTATTCCACACGCATATACGTTTTTCATCTATCATGAAATACATCCCCCAAAGAACCTTTTAGATACATTATTATCACATTACACTTCATGTAAATAGTAAAATATCAAATTCAGTTTCCTTTTACTCATTCATATTTATCAGAAGAAACAGACAAAGTACTTTTATTTATAACCCATTAAAAAGGAATAAACATATTATTAATAATGGGATATCTCTTCAAGAAAAAAAACTCCTCCTTATCTATTTCATTGCCTGTTATTAATTTAGCCACCGAACTATCTTTAGTGTTTTTATAATATTCATGATGTTATAAAACAAGAATTAGAATCTTTTTGTTCTTTTAATAATAGGATGAAAAGATCCGACTTTTTATTTGTCAAATCCAAAAACAAAATAGAAATGATAAACAGACTTATACGTTATTTCCTGGAGAACAGGGTTATAACCGTTTTGTTATTGCTATTGGTCATAGCATGGGGAATTTCGACTGCTCCCTTCTCCTGGCATGGAGGCATCATTCCCCGTAATCCAATTCCGGTAGACGCTATCCCCGATATCGGAGATAACCAACAGATCGTTGCCACAGAATGGATGGGACGTTCACCCAAAGATATACAAGATCAAATTACATATCCGCTTACTACTTCTTTACTAGGAATTCCCGGAGTGAAAACAATCCGCAGTTCTTCCATGTTTGGAATGTCTTTTATATATATCATATTCGACGATGATATAGAGTTTTATTGGAGCCGTTCCCGTATTCTCGAAAAATTGAATTCACTACCTCCGGGAACCTTGCCCGAAGATGTGCAACCAACACTAGGACCGGATGCTACAGCTTTAGGACAGATATATTGGTATACGCTCGAAGGACGCGACCCTAAAACAGGGAAACCGACAGGAGGCTGGAATGCAGAAGAGTTACGTACCCTTCAGGACTTCTATGTAAAATACAGTCTTTCCGCAGCCGAAGGTGTATCCGAAGTGGCATCTGCCGGAGGATTCGTAAAAGAATACCAGATAGAACTGAATCCGGATGCAATGTATAGCTTTAATATATCGGTAATGGATGTAATGAATGCCGTACAAAAGAGTAATCTGGACATCGGAGCCGAGACAATGGAAGTAAACAAAGTGGAATATCTGATCCGCGGACTAGGTTATATAAAAAATGTAGCGGACATCGAAAATACTGTCGTAACCGTACGGGAAGGAATTCCGGTACGTATTTCTGATATTGCTTTCGTAAATATCGGTCCCGGAACCCGACGTGGCGGATTGGATAAAGAAGGAGTCGAGGCAGTAGGTGGAGTCGTTATTGCCCGCTACGGTTCCAATCCATTGGAAGTCATCAATAATGTAAAAGAGAAAATAAAAGAAATGGACGCCGGACTTCCACAAAAGACTTTAGCAGACGGAACGATTTCAAAAGTTACCGTTGTGCCATTCTATGACCGGACCGGACTGATTAAAGAAACGATTGGTACACTAGAAACAAGTCTTTCACACGAAATACTGATTTGTGTGATTGTAATCATTGTGTTGGTACTTAATCTACGTGCTTCTGTGGTTATTGCCAGTATGTTACCGATAGCCGTACTTGCTACTTTTATATTAATGAGATATACCGGTATTGAGGCAAATATCGTAGCTTTATCAGGAATTGCCATAGCTATCGGTGTAATGGTTGATGTCGGAGTGGTATTTGTAGAAAGTATCATACGTTATATGGAAATGCCGGTAAACCGGGGAATCAATAAAGGAAAAGAATTTGTACAGCTTATATACAAAGCAGTCAGTGAAGTATCCGGTGCCATTGCCACAGCAATGATCACCACAATTGTTAGTTTTCTACCTGTATTTGCCATGCAGGCACAGGAAGGAAAAATGTTTTCACCGCTTGCTTATACAAAAACATACGCATTAGCTTCCGCATTCGTATTGGGACTGATCTTATTACCCACCCTCTCATATATTTTGTTTTCTGTACGCATAAATTCGAAGTTAATACGCAAAGTACTAAATTATATACTCATTGTTGCCGGAATTGCATTACTGATAATTTATAATAGTATTCCTGCATTAGGACTGACTGCCGTAGGATTGAATAACCTGTTAGCTCATCGCTGGCTCAATCCGAAAATGGGTAACTATATCAATATAGGCATCACCCTGTTCATCGCTGTTTTCTATCTTTCAGAAGAATGGTTACCAATGGGACCTCAAAGAGGGTTACCTATAAATATCCTCTTTGTAGCAGGATGTATTGCATTTATCCTAGTATTGTTATGGTCACTGGTTATTTTCTATGAACGTATTCTTCGTTGGTGTCTGGCAAACCGTTGGAAATTCATGGCAATTCCTTTGATAACAGTTATTTGTGGATTTCTGATCTGGCGTAATACGGGAGAAGAATTCATGCCTAGTCTCAATGAAGGTTCTTTCTTGTTAATGCCTACAAGTATGCCGCATACAGGTATTGAGCAAAACCTGGATTATATTGAAAAGCTAGACAAGCGCTTGGCTGCCATTCCCGAAATAGAAACAGCTATCGGTAAATGGGGACGTGTAAATTCGGCTCTTGACCCTGCTCCTGTACAGATGTTCGAAAATACAATCAATTATCGACCTGAATATATCTTAGACGAGAATGGACATCGGGAACGTTTCAAAGTAAATCACAAAGGAGAATATCTATTAAAAAACGGCAATACATATAATCCTGCTGACGGTTTCCGTTTAATTCCGGCTGATAGTCTGATCCCGGATACACGAGGTGATTATTTTCGCCAATGGCGTCCGGAAATAAAAAACACAAATGATATCTGGCAGCAAATAGTGAATGTAACCCATTTACCCGGACTGACATCAGCACCCAAATTACAACCGATTGAAGCCCGACTGGTAATGCTTTCAACAGGAATGCGTGCAGCAATGGGAATAAAGGTGTATGGTCCGGACTTAGAAACTATCGAGAAAGGAGGAAAAGCTATTGAACAAGCATTGAAAGATGTACCATCAATTATCGCTTCATCAGTGTTCTATGACCGAGCAGTAGGTGCACCTTATTTAGAAATAAAATTGAATCGTGAAAATATGGCTCGTTACGGCGTTGCTATAGCTGATTTGCAAGAAGTATTGAGCGCTGCAGTTGGAGGAATGGCATTGACTCGCACTGTGGAAGGACGTGAACGTTTTCCTATCCGTTTGCGATATGCCCGCGAATTAAGAGATAATCCCGAAACATTGTCCATGCTACTCATTCCTACAGCTACAGGGGCACAAATTCCTTTGAAAGAGCTTGCCAGCATTGAATATTCCAGAGGTGCACAAATGATACAAAGTGAAAATACATTCTTAGTGGGATACGTAATCTTCGACAAACTTTCGGGAAAAGCGGAAGTAGATGTTGTGAAAGAAGCCAGTACTTTGCTCGAAAGTAAAGTAAAAAATGGAGAACTGGTTCTGCCAAAAGGTGTATCTTATAAATTTGCTGGTAACTATGAACAGCAACAACGAGCTACAGACAGGTTATTGATTGTTGTTCCGTTAGCACTACTCATTGTATTGCTGGTACTCTATTTCCAATTCAAAACAGTGACAGCCTCACTTATCCATTTTTCCGGGGTATTCGTGGCTTTTGCCGGTGGATTTATTCTATTATGGCTGTATGGACAACCCTGGTTCATGAATTTCAGTATTGCAGGTGAGAATATGCGTGACCTTTTCCAGATGCATCCCATCAACCTGAGTGTAGCAGTCTGGGTAGGTTTCATAGCTCTTTTCGGTGTAGCAACAGATGACGGTGTACTGATGGGAACTTATATCCATCAAGTCTTTATAGATCGACATCCCCGAACTAAACATGATATTAGAGAAGCTGTAGTAGAAGCCGGATTGAAACGTGTCCGCCCGGCTGCCATGACAACAGCCACTACATTAATTGCTTTATTACCGGTACTGACATCCACAGGAAAAGGAGCAGACATTATGGTTCCCATGGCCATACCGACTTTTGGAGGAATGCTGATACAGTCTATGACGATGTTCGTTGTTCCTGTTTTACAATGTTGGTGGCGTGAAGGAGCTGAAAAAAGAGCAGAAAAGAAACAACTAAAAATGATGGAGGAAGAAAAGAATGAGAACTAATTCAATCAAACAAATAATAGCAATTATGACCGTACCTTTATTGATGACGGATGTATTTGCCCAAGAATCAACAGATAGCCTCACCCATTATCTGGAACAGGCAGCCCGTAACAATCCTCAAATTAATTCTGATTTTATGCTTTACAAAGCTGCATTAGAAAAAATACCACAAGCAGGTGCATACCCTGATCCGGAACTGGAAATAGGCTTGTTCTTCAAACCAATGGAAACACTGATGGGAAAACAGGTTGCAGACTTTACTCTGATGCAAATGTTTCCATGGTTTGGAACCCGAAAAGCGGCACGTGGAGAAGCTACCGAAATGGCTCGCATGGCTTATGAAAAGTTCCGGGACAGCCGTAATACTCTTTGGTATGATGTGAAAACCCAATGGTATCAGCTTTGCAATTTGAAGGAACAGTATAAAACAACAGAAGCTAACATTGCATTGCTCCGCCAACTGGAACAACTAGCCCTGAACCGTTTTTCAGCATCTTCTGCACAAGGAGGAGCCTCAACCCCTACCCCTAACACTCCATCGAGTATTACTTCCGAAACGAACGGACCTGCTATTTCAACCAATGGAATGTCCGGCATGAATGGAATGACTGCTACCAAATCTGCAATATCCCCCAGTAGTAATATGTCTACTTCAAACTCAGGAATGTCCGGAATGGGATATAGTCCAATGGGACCGGCAACTGGAGGAATGTCAGACGTACTACGAATTCAAATGGAACGTGCAGAACTGGAAAATGACTTGGAAAATCTTCATTCTGCACGTATGGTGGCAGAAGCACAATTCAACGCTTTGCTTAATCGCCCTTCGGCAACTCCTGTCGTAGTGCCAGACTCTTTGGTACAACGCATAATCCAAATAGATGAGAAGATTTTGGTAGATAGTATATTTTCTAACAATCCTATGATTACAATGATTGAAGCAGAAGCAGAAGCCTATCGAGCCAAAGCAAAAATGGATCGGCGCATGAGTTATCCAATGATTGGTATCGGACTACAATATTCTTTGATCAACAAAATGGATCATCCCATCGGCATGGCTGACATGAATGGAAAAGACATGGTAATGCCAATGGTAAAAATAAGTCTGCCATTATTCCGTCGCAAATATAATGCACAGCAGCGGGAAAGCCGGAATTATTGGAAAGCCAGCGAGTATAAACGTGATAACGCACAAAATCAACTGGAAAGTGAGTATATCAACTTCCGACAACAATTGGAAGACGCTGGTCGTAAACTTAATTTATATACCCAGCAATATGCTTTATCCCTGTCCACCTGGCAACTGATGGTACGTGAGTTTTCTGCGGGTCGCCAGTCACTGACTGATGTCATACAAGTAGAACGTCAAATGCTAGACTACAGACTTAAGAAAAGCGAAGCTGTAGCAGCCTACAACACAAGCGTTGCAGGTTTAGAAAAATTAGTATCCACTTCTTTAAACACTGATAACAAATGAAAAAGATAAAGGAAATAATGCGTAAGAAGCAAATTACATATACTCTTTTTGCTTTGGGAGGAATATTTATCGGTTGGTTATTATTTAGCCGTCCAACCTCTTCTACCCATTTGCCGGAACAAACTATGACTCATGATCACGAAGGACACAGTCATGATCTGGAACAAGATGAAAGTGGGGTATGGACATGCTCTATGCATCCACAGATACGTATGGACAAACCTGGCAAATGTCCTATTTGTGCTATGGATCTAATTCCACTAAAGAAAAATTCCGGAGAAAATACTTCCGTTGATCCGTCAGCTATTCAACTATCTGACGAAGCTGCTGCTTTAGCAGACGTACAAACAACGCGTATAAGTCGGGAAAAACCGGTAAAGAAAGTACGACTGTATGGCAAAATTACTCCGGACGAACGTAGTTTGCAATCACAGACAGCTTATGTTGGAGGACGTATAGAAAAACTATTTATTGAGTTTACCGGCGAGGAAGTTCATAGTGGACAAACGTTAGCTACAATCTATTCGCCAGAGTTATTTACTGCCCAACAGGAATTATTGCAAGCTATCAGCATGAATCAACCTCAATTAATTCAGGCTGCTCGTGAAAAATTACGTCTCTGGAATATGACTAATGCACAAATTGATGCGGTACAACAGTCAGGCAAAGCCTCTCCCACAGTGGAAATAAAAGCAAACACAAGTGGCATCGTAACTGCCAAACGAGTAAATCGTGGTGATTATGTTTCACAAGGATCTGTATTATTTGACATAGCTAATCTCTCTCGTGTATGGGCCATGTTTGACGCATTTGAGGTAGACTTACCATTTCTCAGTAAAGGAGATGTTGTGGAATTCACTCTTCCAGCATTTCCCGGAAAGAAGTTCTCCGGAAAAATCTCATTTATCGACCCCATTATCAATGCTACCACTCGTACGGCACGTGTTCGCGTTGATGTTACCAACAACAGACAGGAACTAAAACCGGAAATGTATGCTACAGCCGAAGTGGATGCTCCGTTAAAAGGGTATAAAGATATGATTGTAGTACCACAAACGGCAATTTTATGGACAGGAAAACGTTCTATTGTGTATGTCCGGCAACCGAACACTTCAACCCCAACCTTCATGTTACGCGAAGTAGAACTGGGTCCTGCATTAGGTGGTGCATACGTAGTCATAAAGGGATTATCCGATGGTGAGGAGGTTGTTACAAATGGTGTATTTTCCATTGATGCCAGTGCACAACTGGAAGGTAAGACTTCTATGATGAATAGTAGTGATGACAATGCCCATCCAATGACCGGACACGAAGGTCACCACATGTCCGGAATGAATATGAACACAGAAAATAAGATAGCAGATACAGCTTCCAAACATGCAATGTTCAGTGTAAATGGTTCTTGTGATATGTGTAAGGAACGTATAGAAAAAGCAGCAATAAGTGTAGTCGGAGTTCAATCAGCCCACTGGGATAAAGAAAAGAAAATGGTACATCTACAATTCAATCCGAATAAGACTTCAGAAGACGCCATCAGTAAAGCCATAGCGAAAGCTGGTCATGATACGGATAAATATAAAGCTGATGATTCTGTATATAATCAATTACCCGGATGCTGTAAGTACAGGGATAAAGAATGAGCCCAAGAGCAAGAGCTTTAGAAACAAGCAATTACTGATATATTCTTTTGAATATTACTACCTATTTGCTATTCTATAACTAGTGAATTCTGAGAATCTAACCAATTTTAATTCTATAGTTTCTTTATATATATGCATCCTCCTTTTTCCTTTTAGTTATTTTAAAGGGAAAGAGGTTGATGTATAAAACAGCTTCCAACTTTTTAATCATAATATATTCTTAAACAAATAACAAAAGGTACGCAATAATTCCCCTAAAAGTAATTACACTAACCAGAACACAATCTTCTTTGAAATATTTTCTCATCAATTATATTCCTATAAATCAACAATTTATCTTTTACATCAACTTACTTTGACGCTTACTGCGAAGTATACCGATAAAAACTATGCCCTAATTTGGCTCCCAGAAACTAAAAACAATTTGTTATGCTTAAATCGATAGTTGTTTTATCAACTTACACATCTTTCGTATGTACACAGATACAGGCTTAAGAATCCAGATTAGCCATAACTAGTTTTTGACGGATAAAAACAGGAAATAAACTACAACATTCCCACAAATAGGAAAGAACCAAGAATAAACATTTTCATTGCTCTCATTTTTTAGGTTATTAATGCATGAACTCTTTCTTAATGACACCGCAATGTAATCAACCTCCCTCAGGCATACGGCAGGCAGTATCTTTAGTGCGATAAACACTAGATAAAGAGTGTTGTTCACCAACTATAATATCAAAACACTGTTAATCTGTCTGTTTTGCTGTATTGTCTGTTTTGAATATACTGAGAAAGAATCCTCCCATTACAGCACCCCACAAAGTGCTACTGAAAGGAAATAGTTTTAATTTATATGTTTCTTATTAAAACAATCTCACATCAAAATATCATACATTGGATAACATTCTTTATGAACTTAAAGAATATAACATAACTGCATTAAACAGGACATAGCTCATGAAGAAGACCTATTGAAAGTTGTCCGTTTCGAAACAAACGGATACCATACGATAACATTACAATAAAACTATAAATCAAAGGCAAATTATCTTTTATAAAATATTTGTAAACAGCAAATTGCGGTATTATTCTAAGTATACAGCCATTTATATAATTCTTCTTTCATTATTTTTTATTGCAAAACTTTCTAAAAGGAAAATATTGTTCTAATGAAATAAAATTCATTCATTTTGGTGGATATTTAAACAATATTTTATAATTTTGCAGATATGTTTTTGAATCTTTTGCGAGAAATATGAAAATATCTTTAGACATTAGACGAATTTTTCTTTTTACTGTCCTTTTCATCAGTAGTTCTGTAAGCAGGTGCCAAATTTATAAGTACATAGGACTGGAAGACGGTCTGAATAATCAAAAAATATACCATATCCAAAAAGACCAACGAGGATATATGTGGTTTCTGACCCAAGAGGGAATAGACCGTTATGACAGCAAACATATAAAGCATTACACCTTTTCAGACGACAACATGATGTTGGATTCACGAATTGCCTTAAACTGGCTCTATATGGACCACAAGAATGTATTATGGGTAATTGGCCAGAAAGGCCGTATTTTTAGGTATGATTCCCGGCATGATAAGTTCGAATTGGATTATGTACATCCGGAACTGCTCAGAAATAAATCGCAAGCCTTTCTGAATTACGGTTATTTGGATAAGAATGACCGCATCTGGCTATGTTATAAGGATAGTATTACTTGGTATAATACCCATACCGGAACGACATTGCATATGCCAATACCGGTCAACGGTGAAATAACTGCCATCGAGCAGACAGATGGCAATCATTTCTTTATCGGTACGGGAAGCGGTCTGTTTCGTGCCAAGATAGAAGAGGGAGAGTTAAAGCTGATTTCTGATAAAACTGTGGAAAGTATCACTGCACCTGTACATAAACTTTATTATCATGCAGTTTCACAACAGCTGTTTGTGGGAACCTACAAAGAGGGCATACTTATATATGATATGGGTGGAATAGGAAAAATCACTCCCTGTCAATCCCTCAATAATGTAGAGGTCAACCAAATTGTAGCTTTGAATGCTAATGAACTTCTAGTAGCCACAGGTGGAAAAGGTGTATATAAACTGGATGTAAATACCTGCGTGAGTGAGCCTTATATAACAGCTGATTATAGCAGTTATAACGGAATGAACGGAAACAACATCAATGATATCTATGTAGATGAAGAAGAACGCATCTGGCTTGCCAATTATCCTACCGGTATTACTATCCGCAACAACCGCTATGAAAGTTATGATTTGATAAAGCACTCTCTTGGCAATAAACGTTCATTGGTGAATGACCAGGTTCATGATGTGATAGAGGACAGTGACGGTGACCTCTGGTTCGCAACCAGTAACGGTATCAGTTTCTATCAGACTAAAACAAAAGAATGGCGTTCTTTCTTCAGTTCCTTTGATTCGGTACCAGATGATGAAAATCACATATTCTTAGCGCTGTGTGAAGTTTCTCCCGGTGTAATATGGGCTGGTGGCTTTATGTCTGGAATATGCAAGATAAAAAAGAAGGAAGGATTTAAAATTAGTTATCTTTCTCCTGCTGTTATGGCAGGAATACGGCCCGATCAATATATTTTTGACATTAAAAAAGACTCGTGCGGCGATATCTGGTCTGGCGGATATTATCATTTGAAACGCATCAACCCTGAAACTAAAAGTGTACGTTTATATCCGGGAGTAAGTTCTATCACTACCATTCAGGAAAAAGATGCCCGGCATATGTGGATTGGTACGCGGATGGGGCTCTATCAGCTTGAGAGGCAAACCGGAGTTTACCAATATATTGACCTGCCTATTGAGTCTCCTTATATATGCGCATTATATCAGAAAGAAGACAGTATTCTGTATATTGGTACCCGTGGAGCCGGACTTCTTGTTTATGACATTCATAAGAAGAAATTTATTCATCAGTACCGAAGTGACAACTGTGCATTGATTTCCGACAATATTTATACAATTCTTCCGCGTCATGACGGAAGTCTCCTGATGGGTACGGAGAATGGCATAACAATTTATTCACCTGAGGAACACTTCTTCCGTAACTGGACGCGGGAACAAGGATTGATGAGTGTCAATTTTAATGCAGGTGCTGCTACGCCCTATAACAAAAACGCGCTTGTTTTCGGTGGGAATGATGGTGCAATCAAGTTTCCGACAGACATACAAATACCGGAACCGCATTATTCACGTCTGTTACTGCGTGATTTTATGATAGCCTATCATCCTATTTATCCGGGTGATGAAGGATCACCTCTGGAGAAAGATATTGACGAAACTGAACGGCTGGAGCTAGCTTACGGACAAAACACGTTTTCCCTTGATGTAGTTTCCATTAATTATGATTATCCTTCCAACATTCTTTTTTCATGGAAACTAGACGGTTATCATAAAGAGTGGAGCCGTCCAAGCCCGGACAACCGGATTCTTATCAGAAAACTGCCACCTGGTAGTTATACGTTACAAATTCGTGCCGTATCCAATGAAGAGAAGTATAAAATCTATGAAACAAGGAGCATCCAGATTGTTATAACGCCTCCGGTATGGGCCAGTGTGTGGGCTATAGTGGGATATGCAATCCTGTTGATTCTGGTTATGGGTATCATATTCCGTATTATCATGTTGCATAAACAGAAAAAGGTGTCGGACGAGAAAACACAGTTCTTCATTAATACAGCCCATGACATACGTACGCCGCTTACATTAATAAAAGCTCCGTTGGAAGAAGTCGTAGAAAATCATATGGTGACCGAACAAGCGTTACCCCATGTAAATATGGCCCTTAAAAATGTGAATACATTACTTCAGTTGACGACCAACCTGATTAACTTCGAACGGATAGATGTTTACTCTTCCACTCTCTATGTTTCCGAGTATGAACTGAATACATTTATGAATGATGTTTGCGCCACTTTCCGTAAATTTGCTGAGATAAAACATGTCAGGTTTGTTTATGATAGTAATTTTGACTATCTGAATGTGTGGTTTGACAGTGACAAGATGGGATCTATTCTGAAGAATGTCCTGTCAAATGCATTGAAGTATACCCCTGAAGGTGGTAGCGTACACATTTATGCCTGTGAGGAAGGAAATTCTTGGAGCATCGAGGTGAAAGATACCGGAATCGGCATCCCCTCATGTGACCAGAAGAAATTGTTCAGGAATTGTTTTCGGAGTAGTAATGTCATTAACCTGAAAGTGACAGGTAGCGGAATCGGTCTGATGCTGGTATACAAACTGGTCAAGTTACATAAAGGCAAGATTCAGATTCAAAGTACTGAGCATCAAGGAACTTGTGTACAAATTACTTTCCCTAAAGGAAACAGCCATCTCCATAAAGCAAAATTCATTTCTCCCAAGGCATTGGATGAGTGTTCGGAGACTATTACACCTAGTGGTGATACTTTAGAACCACCATCCATGAAAATATCCCAGGTAAACGGCTCTTTACGACGCATCCTAATAGTGGAGGACAATGATGATTTACGCAATTATCTTGTTGATATGTTCAGAATGGAGTATAATATCCAGTCTTGCCCCAATGGGAAGGAGGCACTTATCATAATACGGGAATTTAACCCGGATCTCGTCATATCCGACATAATGATGCCCGAGATGGGCGGAGATGAACTCCGCTCAGTTATAAAAAGTAATCTTGAGATGTCCCATATTCCGGTCATTTTGCTGACTGCACTGAGCGATGAGAAAAACATGCTTGAAGGACTGGAAATCGGAGCGGATGCCTACATCTCGAAACCTTTCAGTGTGGGAATGCTCAAAGCAACGGTTAAGAATATACTTACAAATCGTGCTTTGCTCCGTCAAGTTTATAACAGCATCGAAGATGAGGAACAGAACCTTCCGGCCAATTGTACCAATACCTTGGACTGGAAATTCATAGCCTCTGTCAAAAAATGTATAGAGAACAACATGGAAAATTCGGACTTCAATGTAGACATGCTCAGTAGTCAGCATCACATGAGTCGTACTAGTTTCTTCAATAAATTAAAGGCATTGACCGGTTACGCTCCGGCTGATTATATCCGGATGATACGTTTACAACATGCCGCACAATTGCTGAAACAAGGCAAATATTCGATAACGGAGATTGCCGACATGATCGGATACTCGGATGCAAAATACTTTCGTGAAGTATTTAAGAAATATTACAATGTGAGTCCAAGCAAATTTAATAAAAGCTCAGAAGATTAATGGTTAATAAAAAACTACTGACGTAAAAATCAGCATTTTAAGCATATCATTCCTCCTCATTTCTAGTCTTCCCAGTTTTCCTGGCTGGAACGATGTGCAAGACATACCGTGATTTTTTAAGGAGTAGTTTAGCCAAGATACGTAGGGTCAATTCAGATGAGACTATAGGAGATATTCTACCTAATTCTTTCCAAAATCTTCAACGATATTTCCATCAATGGAATATTACACATGATTTTAGTCTTTGGTCTCCTCTTGCATATCCACTTAACACCGTTCGAGTCTTTCACGGTTGCAGGTGCCATATCTGTACAAGACAATTGGGGACATTTATCATTATGCTCGCGGAAATCTCAAACAGAGTACGCTATACGGGAGCATCCTTACCCAAGAAACGGTCCAGAACACTGCTGGCAGAAACTGATACATCCTCTATTTCCAGCTCACGCTGAATCTTCATTATCCTCAAGTGGATAGAGTCAAGATACAAATTAAATTCCTTGTACTCACGTTTCTTTTCCAAAGCCTCCCCTTTGCCATACTCCAAAACTCCAGAAGAATTGTCTTTTTTCACCGAGACATCCACACGAACCCCGTTCACTGTTATTCTCATCATTATCGGAGCTTCACCGTTCCCGATTTAATTTCGTCCTACGAATGTAGAACAATAGACAAAATGTTGTTTTATCCTCTTACTTGTTGTTTAATCACAGAACTAATTTTCCAAGAGCAACAAGTCAACAGACAAAACACTGATAAACAATAAATTATTAGCTAAATAGGTGTACCTTTCATTGGAGAAAATCAAGTACACCGAATTGTACACTGAAAGAATTCTTTGATATGCTTATTACTATGCACCAAAAATAAAAAATCCCCGTAAAGTGTTATTTTACAGGGATTTTCTTTATTTTACAATTCTTCAGCGGAGAGACAGGGTTTTGAACCTACAACTCTAACCGCTTATATTTCAGCTACTTCGCTTTCAAAATTTCAAATAGGTAACGAAACAGTAACGATTTTCAGATGTTGGGCTTGTCCAACTTTGACCGCTGTTTGTCTGCCTAACTTTCGGGTTCAAAGATACGGCTTTCTTTTGAAACTCGCAAATATCTGATAATAAATATTTTTGGGTTAGTGCAAGGTGCAAGCTATATATATAAATATATACTTGCACCTTGCACTAAAAAAAAGCACTGGGGTACAAATGGTTAAAACAAAATCCGTATCTTCGTAACCGATTAAAAACAAACGTGTATGATAATAACTAACCGTGAAGAAGTAATAGATAAAGCGTTCGGCGTATTTGTCAGGATGAACTACGAGAAAGCAAGCATCATCACGCTTGCCAAAGCCTGCGGGGTGACAAAAACGGGTATCGTTTATTATTTTCCGCACAAGTTGGATTTATTCATGGCTGTGGCGGACAAATACGTGTTGCAAATGCACGAACCGGAAAACAAGTTTGCCGCTCCTGCCGATACGTTGACGGAGTTCATCGGGCAATACGTGGCGGGAGTAGCCGCTTCCATGAAAAGGATTGTTGAACTGATTGGCGATAATAGCAGCCCGCATGATTGTAGTCCTAACTTCTACTACTTTCATTTCCTGTCACAAGTGCGCATGTACTATCCGGGTATCAGGCAGAAAATTGAGAAAATCTACCGACAAGACTATGACCTATGGGAGAAAGTCATACAGAAGGCAAAAGAAAGCGGGGAAATCAGGAGCAACACGGACGTGAAGAAAACGGCTATCTTGTTCCGGCAAATGTTTTTAGGACTGTCATACGAACAAGCATTTCTGAACGGTCTGAACGTGGACGAACTGGCAGAAAATTTTCGCCATATCTATTCGCTGCTTAAAGCCTGATACTCTTTTGTTTTTTTAACCTCTATTATTTTTGAACAGATGTTCAAAAAGTGATATTTTTATCTTATCTTTGGAGCGAAGCAAAATTCAGCGACATGGATAAGGTTCAGAAACAGAGAGGAAGCATCGTTCTGTACAAGGAAGAAAGAAACGGTGCGGACTACATACGGATAGAGTATGTAAACAGTCAGGCTGTCGCCCTGCTGCTCGCCCAAGATACGGACGTGGAAAAGACAAGCAATAGTTCTGCCTACATACCTGCCACCGCTTTTAAACTGCCGGATTTCTATGACCGCTATTCGCCCCACGCCTATATTGATTACAGCCGGGTTTACGTGCGGCATCCCAAACCTAAAAGGGAATACATACTGCCGAGAGGCTACCTCGAACTGCTGGAACAGAAGCGGTACAGCCTTTCCACCATAAAAGCCTATAAAATCTATTTCAGCGACTTCATGGAATACCACAAGGGGCAAGACCTTGACCTGCTGACGGTCGAGGACATAAACAGCTATATGCTCCACATGGTAAAGGAAAAGCACATATCCGCCACCCAGCAGAACATGCGCATCAACGCTATCAAGTTCTATTACGAGAAAGTCCGGAAAGGCAAGCGGCAATATTATGGCGGGATAGCCCGTGCAAAAGAGTACAAGGCATTGCCCGAAGTATTAAGCCGGGAAGAAATGAAAAGCATCTTTGCACAGTTATCCAATCGGAAACACAGGTGCATGATTTCTCTTATTTACTCTGCCGGACTACGCCGAAGCGAACTTCTGAACCTGACACCCCAAGACATCATCAGCGAACGGATGCTAATCAGGATTGCCGGAAAAGGCAAGAAGTGCAGGTATTCCCTACTGTCGGAAAAGCTGCTCAACGAACTAAGGGCTTACTACCGGGAATACAGACCGCAAAAATGGCTTTTTGAGGGCGAACAGGCAGGCGAACAATACTCGCCCAGCGCATTGGTTAAGATATTGAAAGAAGCGGCAAGGAAAGCCGGAATAAAGCATCGGGTACACCTGCACATGCTCCGGCACACGTTCGCCACCCACCTGCTGGAACAAGGGACAGACCTAAGAACCATACAGGAACTTATGGGACATACCGATATAAAAACAACGGCAATTTATCTGCACGTATCGAACGCCTATAAAGCAAAAATCCCCAATCCGCTGGATTGTTTGGATGATGATTAGACAATGATTTAATAGTGAATAGGAACTACACCATAAGGTGCGTTTATCGAAAAATTACCAACAAATAGCGTACATATATGAATGATGTAACAAAAGTAAGAATAGTATATGAATGTAGCATAATAGGTATTGTTTTGCTGACATTCTTAAAAGGTATGTTCCCATACATGGGAGCATGGTGGCGAGTAGCCCTTATTGCTTCACTTGTAGGATTGTGGTTTTCACTATCTTATCTGAAACAGCATAATTATAAATGGGGGTTCAATTACATAGGAAATCATTTATACATTAACCTCTTATTGAAAGTACAGAAGTGGTTTCAGAACGCTACAATCATAGCCTTATTGATACCTGTATTCTTAAAAGACCTCTTGTATAATCAATATTGCTTAGTAGCATATATATTGCTTGTAGGTATGTTCTTGGGCGTGAAGCTGGCTACTTACACAGTAGAGTACGCTATATATAAAAGTAAATTCATTGGTAACAAGGAAAGATAACCCCTGAATGGTGTTCCTTTCCAAACCATTATCAACCATAAAGCGCATAAATATGTACGAAGAATTTTTAGAAAAGAGCCTCAATAATAAGAGGCAGGCAGTAGATGATACTTTTATTGCCAAATACGCCGATTTGTCCTACCCCGAACTGAATACTTTATGGCAGGAAGTCGGGCTGGGCAGTTATTGTAATGGGCTGTTTAAGCTTATCAATCCGTCCGATTACCAAGATGTGATAAACTCCTGTTATGAGAAGGAAGATGACAAATCGTTTCTGCCATTCATGTGTACGGCTTTCGGCGATGTCTTTGCCTATGTAAAGAACCCAAGACTGAATAATTACGTTGTTTATCTGAATGTCAGATACGGAACATATTTAATACTTCCTGCCAATCTTCGTGCAATTTTTAATAAGGTAATGGTAAATCAAAGTTTCTTGAAAGGTTGGTTTGACTTAGAAAATTATCCTGTAATACAAGAGAAACTCGGAACTCCCGACAATGACGAATGTTTCGGGTATTCCCTACTGTTGGCTATGGGAGGAAGTGAGGACATTGAAAACATCAAGATAGTCAAGACTATTCCGTACATTGACATCTGCACACAAACAATCGGTGAATTTGAAGTTGCAGATAAATATTGAGTATAGAACTGGTTGATAACAACGCAGGATAACGGACGAGCCGTTCCCTGCTAACCATTATGAACAATTAGAGTACACGATATGAGAAATGAAATTTTACAGTTGAAAGATTTGGGTCGTATGCCTAATGAAAGCATCAATGATACAGAGAGTATTGATGAATTAGTAAATACTTATGATGCCTTATTAGAACAAATACAACTTCCCATATCATTTGATGAAGCTATGGTGTTGGTACAAATCTTTCCTGAAAATGCTTTTTATGATTTGCAGTGGAGTTTATTAAAACTTGTAGAGTCTGTTTGCGTTGATGATGAGAATAAGTATATTCAGTTAATAAACTCTTGCCCAAGCCAAGAATGGCGGGACACTCTAAATGCTCGCTATGCAAATTATAAAAGGCACAAGGGGTAAAGTAAGTTCATAACAAGCCGGGATAACGGACTAACGCCGTTCCCCGCCAAGCCATTACCGATAATAATAAAAACAAAGAAAATATGAACGAACGATATGCCAAATGTATTCCATTCGATAAGAATGTAAAAGGCAGGATTGGTGGCAATCCACCTAAATGTATAGAAGGACAAATCCCTTGCGATTATAAATTCTATGCAACACTGGTACATCCTGAAAAGGAGAACATCATGCTTTCTATCATCATTCACCAAGATTATGACACTCTTATTGACAACAACATATATCCCTCAATAGCAGTCAAAGTAATAGAACATGAATTTTCCGAAATTGGCAATTGTGCAGAAAAGCGAAACGCCAGCTTAGACATGTGTTCTATCAGTGAATATTCAGAAGATAAGGATAGTGAAAATATACTTGTAAAAATAGGTGGTGAACCTTCCCTTATCCAAGATGAAGAAAGCTATTATAAAGAATTAGAGAAACATGGTTTTTCTTTTTTCTTATCAATAGACGAGGACGGATATAGTGAAGATGTTACTATTGGCAGTTATCCTTTCGGATATGGAGCTTTGTATTTGTATAAGCGCTGTACAACCAATGAAATAATCGCAGGATTTTGGCAATGTTCGTAAAAATATATCGGTAACATGCACCTGTTCCGCCTAACGGCGGCAAGCTGCAAACCATTAGTAGCAATCAGAAACAAATAGTAGTATGGAACATTTCAAAGAAGTACCAGATGTAAATCGGTTAATAATATCTCCTCTCTATTTAAGAGAAGGATTAGAGTTTGCAAAAAATCAAGGCTATAATGATATTTTAATATCAACGGACGACATCGGCATCAGTGGTGTTTCCTGTAAACACACATTAAATGTAAGTCTAATATGTGAATATGATTTTATTGAAACCTTGATTATTTCAGGGTACGACTTTACAATAGAACCATGCAATTTAAATCAACTAAGTGTTTTACCGCACTTAAAAAAATTGGGACTTTGGATTGACAAGGTCTTTACTATTGATTTCAGTTTGTTTCCCAAACTTGAAGAATTGAAGTATTATCATACAAAACAAACAGAAAATGTAGATACTTTAATAAACTTGAAACGACTGCATATTTATAATCTCAAATCAGAAGATTTGAAAGAACTGAAAAGCATGAATTTGTTAGAAGAACTGACACTATGGGATGCCAAAAATATAAATTTGAATGGTTTATGTCAATTAACTAACATAAGAACGTTGGAGATTGTTCGTTCTCGAAAAATGATAGATATTAGAGGTTTATGTAATTCAAATAGACTTAAAGAATTATCATTATATTATTGCAATAACATAACGGACATTAGTGTTTTGAACCGTTTATCAAGAGTTAAAATACTTAGATTACGTAACTGTAAACGACTTCAAGATTTAACCCAATTAGTACCCAACAATACGATTAAGCAGATTAGTATTTCAAGTCTAAAAGACTTGAAATTTTTGGCAGGAATGAAGAAACTCAAATTCTTGCATTTTGATGATGTAATTGATGGAGATATATCCCCATTATTGGACTCTTCTTTAGAGTTTGTAGGTATGGTTTCAAAAAAGAAATATTCCCATACAGAAAAGGAAGTGAACCTAATACTGGAAAGAAACCGATTGAATAATAAATAGCTACTAACAAACCGGGCTAACGCTTACAGCGTTCCCCGCTTAGCCATTATAAACAGTAATGCAAAATATGAAACAGAAAATATACCATATCATTATCTTTTTACTCTTTTGGTTTTGTGGAGTAGCCTATTCACAAAATCCCAAAGCAGATATTTTGCAGCAAGACCTTTCGGGCTTGTTTGACAATTTAAGCATGATTGGCATATTAGGAGAAGATTGTAGCCGAATTGATATTCATATTACCGAAGTTCGGAAAATGGATAGTAGAGAATATGAGATAAAGGGTATCAGTCGTACCCGATTATCCGTAATCTGTCCGTTTAAGGGAAAGGTTTGTGTAGATAGCATTTCTTCCTGTTCCCAAATGATAAAAAGTGAATATACGGAATTGGACGGTTTCATATACGGGTATTACTCGTTTGCGGAATACGGAGATAAACGATATAGCGGTACATTCTCCGGTTCTTTCAAGCAGGGGTATCGGATGAGCGGACAGCAAATAGAGAAAGGACGGAATGAAATAGCAGAACTGAAATTGAACTTATCTGAATATCGGGGTAAGTGGAAATCCGCAAAGGGACTGACAAAAGTCTGTTCTTGGGCAGATGAGATTATACCCGATACTCCTGCAAACTTCTGCCTGTTTAATGATGCAGGCGAATGGATTGTATCACCGAAATATCGTAAGAATGGTTGGGAAAATCTATATAATGCCTATCACAATGAAAATCTGACAACGGACGAGATACAAAAGGCTCGTGAGGTGGAAGAACAGGAATGGTGGGTAAATAAAAGCCAATCATGCAAAGTAATTTGAGTTTATAACAAAGCGTGATAACGCCTAACAGCGTTCCCCGCTTAGCCATTACTAACAATACGAATAACTCTTTATGATAAAATTCATTTTAGATGCGATGTATTATCAGATATTCATATTTAATAGGGATAAATTTATATTGGAAAATCCACATGAGCGGACGATACAGATAATATGTGGAATATTATTTCTTCCTGTTATAGTATTGGCATATCTACTGATAGAGGAGAATTTCAATTATAAAACCCCTTTTGTGTTTTTCATCATAATCTATGTTTTATTATACAAGACATTCTGTTCGTATTATATCAAAAGGAAAAAAGGTATGGAAATTATAAGGAGTAAACCTCTGATATTTAATAGCCAAAAGGTTTCTTCCTTCATATCATGGATGATTTATCCCATTTTGGTTGTATTACTTTATTTTATAATAACACATCGTCATTGGCTAAAAATTATACAATAAAGATTTAATAAGTTAGTAACAACGAAAGATAGCATCTGACGATGCTCCTTTCTAATCATTAGATATAAAGACATGAGAATATTTGTATTGTATTGTTTGTTCCTTTTCCCACTTAGCTATGTTATAGCGAAAAACGGCTATGTGGAACAAAATTCAGTAAAGTATCATTTTTTGACTGAACAAGATACCCTTTATATAGAAACAGAAAAAACAGAATTTGAAACTCTATATAGGCTGTGTTTTAATCAGCACGATGAAAAGAAGGTCATTTTTGAGTTGAAAGCGGTAGATGATAGCAATATTGACTTCGTGCAAAGCTATACAATCAATGGAGTGAGAAAGTTTGATTGCTTTGCTGTGTATGATAATGTGGCAGACGGAAACCGTTTCCTGTTCTTTGATTATGAAAATCAAGCAGCTTACATAACGCCTACTTGTTTTTCCGGTTTCTATCCGATATGCAGTTCTGTGGACTTTTCAAAAACGGAAGTTTTATTACAAAATGAGCACTCCCATTTGAAACAGCTAAACGACACATTAAGTATTGATAGTAAAGTGGCTTATGTACCATTTAACTGTAATAATCGAATTATAAAGGCAACTTTAGTTCCATATCCTCAAGCGAGAAAGGGCAATAGATATCTAATAACGAAAGATAGCATCTAACGATGCTCCTTTCTAAGCATTCAAGGCATTAGCTGTAATTATATGACATGAAAATCTATGAGAATAAAATATTGAGAATACTTGGATTTATTTTTATTTGGATTTATGTATTCGGTGTGGGCATTTGTTTTGCCGGAAGGTGGTATGCCATTGGAATACCGGGAGTGGTTTTATTGCTTGTATGGTTAAATCACAATCTTATAGGTGCTGCTATTCGTAGATATAGAGCAAGGCAGGCAATCAAACAGATAAAAAAGCATGGAACACGATTATCGGTTGATTTAAGCCAATGTAAAGTCAGTGCGCAGAAATGGAGTAGCAAGAAGTCAAGGATGCAAGAGCCAGTCTTTAAGGTATTCAATTCATGGGAAACCCAGTTTTGGAATGGTGTTAGCGGCTCTTTGTTTCCTGACATTTATCATAGTGAACAAGTAGTGTCCACTGCAATATGCACCGTGACGTACACCACCCCATACAAAGGAAAGACAAAAACATTTCGCAGTGATGCAATTTTGAAGGAAAAAGTTTCATTGGAAATGCTATTGCAATATTATGGAGTGGCAACGATTTACATAAATCCGAAGAATGACAATCAATATTATTTTGATTTGGATTTTCTAAAATAGATACAGCTAACAACGCAGGATAACGGACAAGCCGTTCCCTGCTAACCATTAACAATAGTGCGATGAATAAAACTGTTCAATCCATAATAGCATTGACAGCTTTCAGTGCTTTGCTGATAGCCATAACATTATTTTGTGGTGGCTTAGGCTTTGGTCGTCTGTTCGGAATATATGGCATTATGGAATATTGTCTTTTGGGTATGCTTGTAATAATAGATATACTGGTAATCTACAAGGTCTATAAACTATATGCAATGCAGCCTAAAACCATAATGTTATTGTTGGGTTTGGAATGTTGCTCTATCCTTTTGTGGCTTGCCTTTATCTGTATAGACCAAAGTTTATTGGATTGGCAAATTACAAACTTCATATTGCAAGCTGTTTGTTTAGACGGCTTCACGGGAGATGAACGAGGATTGAATATGCTTGCAGTCTTATGTGGCATTGTTTATCCCCTTATTGGGATTGGGTGTTTATTCACCGGATTGGGATTTGTAAATAAGTTAGTAACAACGAAAGATAGCATCTGACGGCGTTCCTTTCCAAGCCATTATGAATAAAGGAATAAAAAATACAGATAACTATTTTGAACGAGTGAAGCAACGTGCAAACCGGACGAATTACAGATACTATTTTTTTGACTACCTATATTTCAAGGGAGAGGTTTGGGGCAAGAAGATAGGGCGGATGTCAGGTTTTATACTGCTGTTTTGGTATTGGTGGTGGGTAGTAGTTCTGCCCGGCAACTTTCTCCTGATTAACAGTGTACCGGAATGGTCGTCCTTACATCTTGGCTATTTAGGTGCAATGTTTTTGCTTATTTGTGTATTTATTCTTGCACGATACAGGAAAGCCCGTGTACAGGCATTGTTGAACCGCTACCGCCGCTCTAAGCATATCAGCGCAGTACAGGCATATTTTCTGTTCCTGCTGCCCTTTGTACTTTTCTTCTTAGAAACATGGCTGTTCGATGAATGGGGTTGGACGGATTGCGTGAAGTGGAACAAATGATATGTCATTCATATATAAAACATCAGATATGGAACAACGGATTACATCATTATTGCTTCCCGCTCCCGAAGCGGAGTTGGAAGCGTCCTGCAAGGAACTGGACGAAAAGGTAACATGGCTGCTGCACAACAGCCGGAAAATGGACAACTACTTGGAACTTGAACCGTTCAGCAAGGACGGGCGGCTGTGCGCCCACGTGTGCGACACGCTCAAAAGCCTGCCGGAAACGCCGACACTGGCGGCATACAAGGACTACAAGGCAATCATTATCCTGCTGGGTATGTCCACCACCCATTACGCCATACTTGACGAACTGGCGGAACAGCACCGCAAGCGGGACGAGATACCCGAACTGACCGCCTACTGCGATGCGCTCCACTGGATGCGACCGGGACGGCAGTACCTCTGCAACGTGTACAACACGGTATGCCACGCTTTCCACCTGCTGCGGAGAAACCCGGTAAGGGGCAACCGACTGCTGGTGACGGAAAAGGAACTGCGCCACGCCGAACGGATGCTGCCGGAACTGGGCAGGCAGACGTTCACCGAAATGGTACGTCTGAAAGGCTACATGGTCTATGATGCCGAGAAACTGGCGGACAAATGCGGCATGGAATACGGCTCGTTCCGGCGAAAGGTAAAGAAAATGACCGGGTACACGGCTAAGGAATGGGTGATAAAGGAACGGGTAAAGGACGTGGAACACTACCTGTTGAACACAAACCTCACGCTTACCGAAGTGGCGTTCACCACCGGGTTCGCATCGACATCGAACCTGAACGACTTCTGCAAGGCGTATCTTTTAGATACCCCCGGAGAAATACGCAGAAAAGCGCAGGAAACAAGAAAATGCACAGTTACAAGAACGTAATGTGAAAAATCAAGAATAAAACTGATTTTTTATGCCCGTAACTTTGTGCTTCATAAAAGATAAGCACAAGGTTATGGAACATAAGATACCGTTGGAAACATACTTCGCCGGACTGCTTCAAAAAGTGGAATGGCAGATACAGGAATACGAGGACACCGCAGCGGACACGCTGACGCTCTGCCGCCTATGCGTGGACTACCTGCAAGAGATACTGGGCGAACTCAAAACCTTTATAATCTCCTACCCGTTCGCCAGCACGGAAGAAGAAATACACTTCTTCAAGGAACTGAAACCGCTTTTAGCGAGCAAAATCATCTATTACAATACCGTTTACAAGATAGAGGTGCGCTTCCCCAGCGGCAGCGAGGACGTGCAGCGGGACTACCTGCTGTCGGAAACCGACCGGATTTCAAGGTCGTTCCAGCGGAACTTGGCGTTCTACCAGTACCACCGAACGAAAGCCACCTACTTGGACAGGCAGTATTTCATACGTGGGAAGCCTGACATACAAATCATCGTGGACAGTTTCTATTACGAAACAGACCCACAGTTCAGCACCAGTCACGATTTCAAGGTAGCCAAGATTTTAGCCAACGAACTGCTGGAAATATACCTCACCAACCGTCTGCACGAGCTGGAACGCCGGGAACAGCGCAAGCGGGTGAAGAACGGCTTCATGGGCAGGCTGTTGCGCTGGACGGGGACGAAAAGGGCGTTGGTGGAACTTATCTACGCACTGGACGCCTGCGGCTGTCTGAACAAGGGAACGGTTGATATTAAGGAGATTGTAGCCTACTTTGAATACGTGTTCGACATAGACCTCGGCGACTTCTACCACACCTACATGGAACTAAAAGCCAAGACCAAAGACCGAACGGGCTTCCTCTCCACCCTGAAAGACAGGTTGCTGATGCGCATGAGGGAGCAGGATTAGGCAACCGTGCTTTAACAAAATTTATTTCGCCACAGGTGGGTACATCTGTGGCGTTTTATTTTTCAGGACACCCGAACTTTGCGGCAAATCAATCAGTTACCATTATGGAAATAATAACATTCGAGTCCAAAGCCTACAAGGAACTGGACAACAAGATTACCGCCATTGCCGACTACATCTTCAACCACATGGAAACGGCAAGGCAAAGCGAGGAAGACATGTGGGTGGACAGCTACGAGGTCTGCACGTTCCTGAAAATAAGCGAAAAGACCCTGCAACGCCTGCGGGTGTCGGGGACTATCGCCTATTCCAACATCAGGGGACGCTACTTCTACAAGGTCAGCGAGATACGCCGGATGCTGGAAGAACGCCTGATAAGGAGCAACAAGGAGAACATCGACAACCTGATAACCAACCACCAGTTGTATGCTAAGGAAAGAGGAAATCTTAGAAAGGACAAGTAACGGGCTGGCGGTGTTCAAACACTACCTGCCCGGAAACTGGCGCATAGGTCGCAACTTCCTTAACCCGCTGTACGAGGACAGCAAGGCTTCCTGCAACATCTACTTCGACCGCCGGGGCGGTATCTACAAGATGAAAGACTTCGGCAACGACAGTTATAGCGGCGACTGTTTCTTCCTCGTGGGGCAGTTAAAGGGGCTGGACTGCAACCGGGCGGCTGACTTCGTGGAGATACTGGAAATCATCGACCGGGACTTGGGTTTGGGGCTGGCTTCCGGCACTCCGGTTTCCGTTCCCCCGGCAACCGTCCGCCGGGCAGTGCCGGACAAACCCGAAGAAACGTCCGAAAAGCCCGTCAAGCCCTACCAGTTCCGGGAACAGAAGTTCCCGCTTGCCGAACTGGTGTACTGGCAACAGTACGGCATCACGCCCGAACTGCTGGAACGTTACAAGGTCTGCTCGCTCCGGGAGTATCACAGCGAAACGGCAGAGGGCAAACCGTACACCTACACTTCATCGGTGGCAGAACCCATGTACGGCTACAAGGGCAAACAGCACATCAAGCTGTACCGCCCGTTCTCCACGCCCCGCTTCCTCTACGGCGGCAGCTTCGGCGAGAACTACAGTTTCGGGCTGGAACAACTGCCAGCCAAAGGCGACACGCTATTCATCACGGGCGGCGAGAAAGACGTGCTTTCGCTGGCGGCGCACGGTTTTCACGCTATCTGCTTCAACAGCGAAACGGTGACTATCCCTCCCACGCTGGTCTATCGGCTGACGTTCCGCTTCAAGCACATCGTCCTGCTCTTTGACATGGACAAGACGGGCAGGGAAAGTTCATGCAAGCAGGAAAAACTATTGGAAGAATTTGGCGTGAAACGCCTGCTGCTCCCGCTTCCGGGAACGAAAGAGGAAAAGGACATATCCGACTACTTCAAAGCCGGGAACACCCGTGAAGATTTCCTGAAGCTGTTTATCGAATTTTTAGACAACCTGTATAGCGACACATTGATTATGCTAAAATCATGCGAGATAGATTTCAACAACCCGCCCGCCAAAGCACAAGAGATTATTTCGGCGGGTGACGTTCCGCTGGGGACACAAGGCAACCTGTTCGGCATCACCGGGGGCGAGGGAACGGGAAAGAGCAATTATGTAGCCGCAATCGTGGCGGGCTGCATCTGCCCGGCTGGTGCGGAAGTAGATACGCTGGGCATACAGATAACCGCCAACGGCAGGCACAAGGCGGTCTTGCTTTACGATACCGAGCAATCGGAAGTGCAACTGTTCAAGAATGTAAGCAACCTGCTGGCACGTGCCAAACAGCCGGACAAACCCGATGAACTCAAAGCGTTCTGCCTGACGGGTATGTCACGCAAAGAACGCTTGAACGCCATTGTGCAGAGCATGGATAAGTTTTACTACCAGTACGGCGGCATCCAGTTGGTCGTCATTGACGGCATCGCCGACCTTGTTAAGAGTGCCAACGATGAAGCGGAAAGCGTGGCGGTGATAGATGAACTTTATCGGCTGGCTGGCATCTACAACACGTGTATTCTGTGCGTGCTGCATTTCGTCCCCAACGGTTTGAAGCTGCGGGGACATTTGGGCAGCGAGTTGCAGCGCAAGGCGGCTACAATCCTTTCGATAGAGAAAGACGATGAACCCGCCCAGTCGGTGGTGAAAGCCCTGAAAGTAAGGGACGGAAGCCCGCTGGACGTGCCGCTGATGCTCTTTGCATGGGACAAGGAAGCCGGGATGCACGTGTACAAGGGCGAGAAGCCCCGTGAGGAAAAGGAGAAACGCAAGGAAAGGGAACTGGTGAATGTCGCACATGACATCTTCGGGCGGCAGACACGCATCACCTACATAGACCTTTGCGAGCAGTTGCAGCAGGTATTGGACATCAAGGAGCGCACCGCAAAGAGCTATATCCGCTTCATGCGGGAAAGGGACATCATCACCAAAGACACGGCGAACCAAAGCTGTTTTGTCATCGGTTCATATCATCTTCAAAGGAACGCAAGCTGCCCGTAGGCGTATGGGCTGAACTTGTGTATTTTTAGGTGCTTGTGTCCTGCCCTGTTGTGATAACACGGCAGGATTTTTTCTGTTTGCACGTGATTTTTCAGGGTATTTGCTTAACTTTGCAGAAGTTACACGGAAAAGTAACGGCAGTTGGACGGCGGTTGCCGGAATATTGCCTTTATATATAACATATACGTTCGCCGAACGTCCCAAAGTAGAAAACTGGCACTTTTCAAAATGTGGGGATATTCAGCGCAGGATATGCTATGCGTTTGTCATAGCGTGGCTGCACTGTTTCCACATTTGGGTATGCCAGTACCTCTACTTTGAAACAGCGTCATGCCACGCTTTCTTTTTTGGGGTTGCGGCTAACGTGCCAAGACAGTAGGGATTTATATCACTTTAATACCTGACAATATGGAACAAATCAAAGCGCACATCGCCGTATCGCTGGACGGGCATACCGCCACGCCGGACTATGAACTGGACTGGATGCCCCGTGAGGTCAAGGAACTGGCGGCAAGGGAACACGCCGCCGCAAGCTGCCTGCTTATGGGGGCGAACACCTACAACTACATCTTTGAACACTGGGGCGGGTGGCCGCACAAAAGCAAACGGTCTTTTGTGGTGTCACACTACGACACCAACGTTACACCGGACTGCGGGGTGGAGTTCCTGACCGAAGAACCGCTGCAAAGGGTCTATGAACTGAAACAGGAAACCGACATGCTGGTGGTGGGTGGCGGCAAGCTGCTTACTTCATTGATTAAAGCCGGACTGCTGGACAGCCTGACAATCTACACCGTCCCGGTCATGGCGGGCAAAGGCATCGGTTTTGTCGGGGAAACATCCGGCTCGCTGTGGAAGCTCTCGGAAAGCAGGGTGCTGGATAACGGGGTGGTCTGTTCGACCTACCTGTTTGGCGGGAACATATAAAAAATGCGCCCGGTTTCCCTCCGGGCGCAACCACTAAAATTTCAATTATTATAAGCTGTAAAACCTATCACAATGAAATTTCAGCGGCAAAGATAGGCTATTTCTTCGGTTTCGCTTTCTTTTCGGGGAATGAAAAACCGACATTGAACTGCTCGTCCAGTACCAGCGAAACATCGAAAACCTTGCCGTTCTTGCCCTTGAAGCCCTTGATTAGCCCGGTCTTGCGTTTAGTCACCAGCTCGACAATCTGCTTGTCGGAAAGCTGCTTGTCGCACTTGTTGCGGAATATGGTAAGCGTGCAGTCCACGTTGGAACACTTCGCCACTTTCGGGTAGAACAGGATGCGCCCGCTGCCGCATTTCGGGCAGGGGCAGGTTTCACCAGTAGCGACAGATAGCTGCACCGATAGCAGTTCTGCGGTGATTTGCGTTGCGTACACCTCGATGCCCTTTCGGAACGTGTCGGCATCCATGCTGCCCGCTTCTATCTTGGCAAGGGCGGTTTCCCACATGCCCGTCATTTCGACATCGGCAATCTTCTTGTCCCTGACAATCCCATAAACGGCAAGCCCCTTGTCGGTAGGCACAAGGTTCTTCTTCTCACGCACGATGTACTGGCGGGCGAACAGCGTTTCGATAATCGCCGCACGGGTGGCGGGCGTGCCTATCCCGACATCTTTCAGGCTGGCTTTCAGTTCGGCATCTTCCAGTTCCCTGCCTGCGTTCTCCATTGCCGCCAACAGGCTGCTTTCCGTGTGCAGCGGTTTCGGCTTGGTCTGCTTTTCGAGCAGATCCACGCCGGAGAGTGGCAAATATTCTCCCTCTTGGAGTGGCGGCAGGCTGGCGGCTTCTTCATCCCCGCCCGTTTCCGGCTCGCCGAACACGGCACGCCACCCGGCTTCTTTCATCACAGACCCTTTCACCGTAAAGTCGGTATCTCCCCCTGACAGCAAGGCGGTGGTAACGTCTTTCACGCACTTGCCCGAAAAGGCTTCCAGCATACGCCCGGCTACCAGCTCGTAAACCGCCCGCTCGTCTTTGGAAAGTTCGCCGGGCAGGTTCTCGGTAATGATTAAGGCGTGGTGGTCGGTCACTTTGCCGTCATTCACGCTGCGGCGGTTCAGGGGTGTGCCGTCCAGCCCGGCGGCATACCCGGCAAAGCGGGAGTATTGCCCCAGCAGGGCGACACGTTCCGGCATTTCATCGAAAACGTCCTCCGGGATATAGCGGCTTCCGGTTCGGGGATAGGACATCACTTTCTTTTCATACAGGCTTTGCGCTATGGAAAGCGTCTTGTCAGCCGAGAAGTTCAGCTTCGTGTTCGCTTCCTTTTGCAGCGTGGTAAGGTCGTACAAAAGCGGCGGTTCTTGGCAGGCTTCTTTCCTCTCAACGGATTTAACCACAAGTTGCCCGGCATCCTTTACCCGTTGCAGGGCGGCTATGGCTTCGGGCTGCTGTTCCCACTTGGCGGTCGATTGGGCGGTAAAATTTATTCCCCCGCTGGCGGTCACCGCTTTGAGTTGCCAAAACTTGGCGGGTACGAAATTCCTGTTCTCCAAATAGCGGCCGCATATCATCACGAGCGTGGGTGTCTGTACCCTGCCCAGCGAGAACACCCCCTGCCCGGCAGCTACGCTCAACGCTTGGGTGGCGTTTATCCCTATCAGCCAGTCCGCTTCGCTGCGGGACTTGGCAGAGAGGTAAAGGTTATCGTAACGCTCTCCCGGCTGCAAGTTATCCAGCCCCTCACGGATTGCCTTGTCGGTAAGGCTGCTTATCCACAGGCGCACAAATGGTTTCCGGCAGTTCAGGTAATGGAAGATATAGCGGAAGATTAACTCACCCTCACGCCCGGCATCGGTGGCGACAATAATCCGGTCGCACCGGTCGAACACTTCCTTTATCACTTTCAACTGTTTCAGCACGCCGGGGTCTGCCTTGTACCCTTTCTCCGCTTTCACCTGACGGGGGATTAGCTGGAAATCGGGCGGCAGTATGGGCAGGCTCTCCCTGCGGAAGTTCGCCACGCCGTAGGCTTCCGGCATGGCAAGCTGGATTAAGTGGCCGAACGCCCATGTCACCATATACCCGTTGCCGGAAAGATAACCGTCATTACGCCCGGTCGCACCGATGATGCGGGCGATGTCCTTTGCCACGCTGGGCTTTTCTGCTATCAATGCAATCATAATTCTTTACTTTTTAATGGTGGATATTACATTTTCATTCCTCTGGACTTCTTGGGCTTGTCAGCTTTCAGGCTCTTGTCCTGCGCTTTCTCCTGCTTCTCTTTCTGCTTGGGGGTGGGCTTGTCCTGACCCTGTTTCAACGGCTCTTTGCCCTGCTTGGTGGCTTCGTTGGTCTTGCCCCCGGAATTGACCGCTACCTGCGTCCGGTTCTCGGCGGCGGGGGTAACGTCTTTCGGCTGCACCTTGTCGTGGGATTTGCCCTGTGCGCCGGGCTGTACATGACCGTTGAACTCAACGCCCTTGCCGTCCTTTAGCCCGGCTACCTGCTGTTCTGCGGGCTGCTGCCCCTGCTGCAAGAACTGGACGGCGGCACGGGGCAGGAACTCCAAGCCACGCTCCACCGCACTGACCTGCAAATAGGCACTGCGCTTCGTGCCGTCCCTGAATTGCAGGTTTTCCATTTTCACCGCTTGCCCGGCTTCAAAGGCGGCTTTCTGTTCCGGGCTGACTTGCACGTTACAGATTGTATCGGGGCATTTCCATTTGTCAGCCCGCATGTATTCCAGTTCGTGCGTGTACCTGTCCCGGCTGACAAACACGGGGATTTGCTCGCCGCTTTTCGGGTCTTTGATTTCAGCGATGCCGCCCAAGTTGCCAGTGCCTTGCAAGTTGCCCTGTTCCTGCTTGGTGAACCCGTGTTCATGGAACGGGCGTTGCAACAGCTTTTCGTCCTGCTGCACGCCGTGCAGCTTGGGTACTACCGTGCCGTCCTTTGCCTGATAGAAAGAGAGCTTGACATCGGTAGGTTTGAGGTAGAAGCCGCCCACCGTCCCCGAAACGGTGTAGGTATTTCGGGACTTGTAGCCACGCATCACCCGGTCGAAGTCCTTCGTGTTTTTCAGGGTGTCGGCGGTGATGCCGACTTTTTTCAGGTTCTCCCAGTCGATTTTTGCCGGGTCGAAGCGGTAACCCTGCTTGAACTCGTGGAAGTCGGGCTTCGGAACTCGAAGCATTTCAGCCCGCTTGTCGCCCTCCGGTGTAGGGTTGCGGTGGTTTTCCTCGATTGCCTTTGCGTCCCGCTCCGCTTCGGAAGCCTTGACGCTGAACAGTTCCAGCCCGGAAGTGTCCTGATACTTGCGGTAGAAGTTGGAAATGAAGTTGCTGAACACATCGCTGTTCTTGTCCACCTGCATGAACTCGCCACCGTGTGTCGGCGGCACGGTCTGCAAATTGCCCTCCTTGTCAATACCCTTAACGGCACTCACCTTTCCCTGCTGTTTATCCAAGACCAGCAGCACGTCTTTTTCCTGCCCCTCTGCGGGCGGGGTCATTCTGTTTGCCATAAATAATTGAAATTTTAGCGGTTACGGGAATAGTCCCGCCCAAAGGTAGCGACTAAATATGCTATATTTGGACGGGCGGCAAGGGCTGTCCGAATTTGTCCTGCGGTGTCCCGATTTGTCCGGGTGGGATGAAATTCCGCAACCATTGGTTGCAGAATTGAAAAGGGCATAAAAAAAGAGAGTGAATGATTTCACTCTCTTTCGATGAACCCTTTGTGAACCCTTTGGTCGTTTTTTGAAATAGCTAAAACTCAAGTAATTTGCATATTTTGCAAAAGAAAATCATTCGAGTATGAACCATATGTGAACCCTTTAATGGATTAGCGGGGAACACTGTTTAAGCGTCATCGCGCTTCGTTAGTAATCTGTTATTGCACTCGTTTCAAATCCCCGATAGATTGGAGTGACATTTCTATGTAGGGAATAGTTTTTAGAATATGGATGTTATCTATTGCTTCTTTACCACCCAATGCCAATGCCGATACAAGACATGGAGATTATAGAATAAAAATAATTCATCTTTCTTATTATCAGTCATTTGAATATTTTCTGTTTTTCTCTATTTTTGCCATTTTCTGTTATTCAGTACACTTTGAAATATCATTTTCTTTTGTACCTTTGCATCCGCAAAAAACAAAAGAAAATCAACTATTTAGTGTAATTACCCGGTTACGGCACCTAAATCGAGATAAAACCTCTAAACAATGGCAATGTTAGAAAATAAAACGAAAGAAAACCCCAAGCTGGAGCAAAATAAGCTCTCGGACGGTAGAATAAGCCTTTACTTAGAGTATTATTTCCTCCTCAAATTATTAAAAGTAATACTGTCAAAAAGAAATACCTTTTATTCTTACTCTTTTCGCCAGTACTTATATCTTGCAGTCAACAGAAAAAAGTTTAGTACGGTTTGGATATATAGACAAAAAACAGACTAAACTCCAAACATGGAAATTCAGATATTTTTTATACATTTCTCTTATATACAAATGATAGCCGAATTCAATTCATATATGAGTAACATAGACATAGACTTCTTCAAGGAGTTGTGTCTGAAACATGGAGAGTTACGACATTATAAAAAGAATGAGTTTATTCTCCATGAAGGTGATGCCTGTTCTTTCTTCGGGTTTATCTTATCAGGCGTAGTCAAATACAGTTGCACCAACCGGACAGAAAACAAGCCGTATAATGTCGGTTTTTCCTTTCCAAATGAATTTATAGCCGATTATCCCACTTGCTTATATGGCATGAAATCAGAATTGAATATACAGGCGATAATCCCGTGCGAGATTTACATCTGTTCTTCTACATTCTTACAGCAAAAATTCAAGGAAAATAATGAAAACCAACGGATAGCCCGTATCGCAGCCGAACAGATGTTTTTCCAATCATATTCACGTTATTTGGATTTATTCAGATTCACACCGGAAGAGCGTTACCTCCAACTTTTAAAAAAATGCCCTGCAATCCTTCAAATGGTATCACTAAAAGAAATAGCATCCTACCTTAAAATTACACCCATACACATGAGCCGAATCAGACGCAAGCAAAGTTTTGACAACAAAAAATAAACATAGGTTTAGAAATTTACATTCATAACAATATTCCAAGAGTATCTTAATCTGCCAAAGAATTCTTCTTTTTATCTTTGTCTTATCTTTGGTTGGTTCAACGAAGAGACAAAATAAAGATTGAATGAGTTAAACAAGAGATTAAAAAAAAGAATATGAAAACAAAAGAAATTCTTGGAATACTTATGCTATTCCTCTGTACATTCAGCTTTATAAGCTGCGACGATGATAATGAACAGACAAATGAATTAACCCCCGAAGCACTTTATCAGACTTCATGGCGTGGAACAGGGCATTGTGAGGCTTGGACAGTACAAAATATGGGGGTCGGTATGCAATTTGTAGATACTCGGAAAGGGAAAGTAAATTGGGAAGGTTACGATGAAATTGATATTACTTATACAATAGAAGGGAAATATATCACATTTAATAGCAATGCTTTATATTTGGGTGGAGCCCCTTGGATTATCAAAAGCTATACCCAAAAACATATAACCATTATACAGAATGAAATTAGTCCAGATAAAGAGAAAGTAGCTACAATTGAATTAGAGAAAATAGATTAAACTGAATCATGGGAACATTAAGTTGCATAAATGTATGCTACAACAGAACAATGAGAACCGTGAGATTTGCAAATTGAGCAAAGAAAGTCATAAATACCTTGTAAATAAAGGAAAAAATGCAGATTCATCTAATATTCCTTTATGTGCTATTATCGGGCTGGTCTATGGGCTGAAACACAAGGAAAAGAGATTCACCTTGTTCTTTTGTATAGGATTGGTTATTGGGTTAGGATGAGCAATTTATATGCTACTGCTAATAAGGTCAATGTAAATCAAAGGAATATGAAACTGAAATATATATTGAATGCTATACTATTTGTTTTGGCATTATCTTTTTTGTCTATGTGTATATTTAAGACTACAGAGTTAAGTTTAAAATGTATGCAATTTGCTGTATCTATCTCTTGTATAGGAGCAATGTTTTCTACAAAAAGATATAGATACATATTTGCATCTATTGCTTTAATCATTATAGGAATATCTTTTTCACTTTAAATGTCCATAATAACGATAATGATTTGATTATTGAATGGTATAATAATAGTCCAGTCTACAGATAGCGACTAAAAACGGGGGCAAGGGATGCCCGAATTTGTCCTGCGGAGCTTGAAATTATCCGGGTGCGGTAAATCTCCAACTGTTGGTTGGAGATTTAAAACGGGTACAGACCGAAGTTAATCGCTTGCTTTAAACGAGCCATTTGTGAGCCATTTGTATATATTGTTTTCGGCTTATAATCAACAGTTTTACAAAAATCGCATTATACTTGTGAGCCATTTGTGAAGCGTTTATGAAGCGTATGGCAAGCCTTTGATTGAGTTTCCGTTATTCTCCTATTATCAGGTGACACGACAAAAAGAAAACATCTTCGGCAAAATCTTTGTTATGTTTTTGCAGGTGATTACATAATATACTATCTTTGCATATAGAAACAAAGGACATAAATATGGCTTCATTCAGAAAAGAGATACTTGGGCAGATTGAACGGATAGATACCGGGCGTATATTCACGTTCCGGGATTTATCGTTTGAAACGGAAAAGACCGCCAATGTTGCGGTGCTACTTTCCGAACAGAGCCGCAAAGGGGTACTGGTACGGGTTGAAAAGGGGGCGTACTACCGTCCCAAGAAATCAGTGCTGGGGCTGGGAAAGCTGCCTGTCTATCAGGATGAACAGTTCCGCTACCTGACTGAAAAACTGAACGGCTATATCACGGGGGCTTACATCTATAACAAAATGGGGCTGACCGAACAGGTAGCCACAACCATAACGATAGCCACTCCTAACCCGGTTCGCCGTTTCCGTTTCAAGAACTTGGATATAGAGTGCGTGAAAGCCTACTGCATGGTCTATCCGGATGAAAGCCTTGTCCCGTACTTGCGGCTGCTCGATGCGATAAAGGACATGAAGCGCATACCCGGAACAACCGGGCAGGACATCTACAACCGGGTCAAAAGCCAATATTTCAACGGGTACAGCCTGCCGGAACTGGAAAAAATCGTATCTTTGGCGAAAAGTTACCCGCCACGTGTCAGAAAGGTGGTGGCGGATATACTGGGCGACATCAGACAAACCGTATTGCAAACGGAAATGGCAAAGACCATTCTTCCCACGACACGGTTCAACTTGGATTATAAAACAGCATAGGACAGAAATATGAATTTACATTCGGACAAGGAAGCGTTCAAGGAAATCATCGCACTGGCGGCTGACCATTTCGGCTACGAGCAGTCGCACGTGGAAAAGGATTACTGGGTATCGAAGATACTGCGGGATATTTCCATGTCCGAATATGCGGATAAGACCTACTTCAAAGGCGGAACTTCACTTTCCAAAGCCTACGGGCTGATAGAACGTTTCTCGGAAGATTTGGACTTGTTCGTGTTCACGGGTGATAAAGGTGCGTCCAAGCAGGCAGAAAAGACATTGAACAAGAAACTTTCCAAATACATAGCCGAACTCAATAGTGACATATACAAGGAAGATTTGTCGGAAACGGGCGGTAATTACCGTAAACTGTATTTCTCGTATGACAATGTATTTCAAGGCGTGGGACTGAAAGAACATTTGGAAGTAGAGATAAAATCCTGTGACCTGCCGGACAAAAAACTGATGTTCTACCCGGCGGACAAGCGGGTTATCAAACCGATTGTGACCGCCTTTCTTGAAAGCATCGGGCAAGAGGAACTGATAAGCACCTACGGGCTGGAAAGTTTTGAAACGCAGTGTATCAACCCCCGAAAGACTATCTGCGACAAGGTTTCAAGGCTGGTAAAGCTGTCTTACAATGAGGATGCAGCCGCACTGTTGGCAAAGCATATCCGTGACGTTTACGACTTGTCGGCACTCTACCACAATCAGGAATATAACGATTACCTACATTCGGAAGATTTCTTGGATGCCATGTACCGGGTGACGATAGAGGACGGACTAAATAAAAACTCCCGTTCGCACTTGTCGCTGGCTGATGCACCGATATTCAAGGATGCCGAAGCGGTCATGGCGTTACCCGAAGTGGCTACGGCGTACACTACCGATTTGAAGAAACTGACTTTCGACAAAAGCAAGATGCCGCCGATAGGCAAGGCTGTGGAAGCATTGAAGAACCTGCACGAAATATTAGTGCGTTTTGAAGCCTACCGCACCAAAAAGCAAAATGAAGAACAACCGTAAAGCTACATCGGCTGTTCTTCACTCCATACATTATTATATATAGCTATTCTTCCTCCTTAATCAAGTGGCATAACTCCGGGTCGTTCTTAATCCGGGTTATCTCGTCCTCGACTATCTGCCTGACTTCCTGACGGATGCGGTCATAGTTGGCTTGTATCTCCTCCTGCATCCGGTCGTTGCCGTCCTTGTCGGTGAAGTCGATAATCTGCGGCAACTTCACGTAATGGGCGGTTTCCCGCTTCACCTTTTCGTTGTCCACCACGATTTCGCAGTGGAAAATCTTCTGCTCTATCCGTTCATCGAAGTTGTCCGCCACAGCACCCACGAACATACCTTGCGTGAGGTTGGATATTTTGCTGGCGGGTATCAGGCTGTCCATTTGGGTGCTTATCGAGGTGGATTTTTCCCGTTGGTTTATCGTCATGCTCTGCCGTTTCTGCAACACCTTTCCGAAACGCTCGGAAAGGATTTTCGCCGTTTCACCGACTACTTGACCGCTGAACACGTTACCCACAGTATTTTGGATAACCCGGCTTTCCTTGTCCCCGTAATCACGGGTAAGCTGGCTGTAATCCTGAAAGCCTAACAGAACCGCAACCTTGTTGCTTCGGGCGGTGGCAATCAAATTATCCAACCCCCGAAAATATATAGTTGGTAATTCATCTATTATCACCGAACTTTTAAGCTGACCTTTCTTGTTTATCAGCTTCACGATACGGGAATTATATAATCCCAGTGCTGCCGAGTAGATATTTTGGCGGTCAGGATTGTTGCCGACAACCAGTATTTTAGGCTCTTTCGGGTTGTTGATGTCAAGTGAAAAATCATCGCCCGTCATTACCCAGTAAAGGGCGGGTGAAATCATCCTTGAAAGCGGGATTTTTGCACTGGCAATCTGCCCCTGCAACTGTTCAACTGCCGAACTTTCCCAAGCGTCCACGAACGGGGAAAGGTAATTTTCCAGTTCGGGATAACTGCGCAAAATCGTGAATACATCAGCGTATTTCTTGTTCAACAGTTCTATGGCATGGGGAAACGTGCAATACCTGCCGCCTTGATAGATGCGCAAATACCAAATAATGGCTGCAAGCAGGATAATCGGGCTTTCCACGAAGAAGTCGCCCTGCTTGCTTATCCAGCTTCGATTGAGGTTAAGCATAATCGTGTAGCTGGCTTCATAAGCATCCGCAATGTCCGACATGAAGCTGGCGTTTATAGGGTTACATCGGTGGCTCTTGCGTGGGTCGTCAAAGTTGATAACGTAAAATTTCGGCTTGACCTTGTAGCCGTCCAAGTGGTTAAGCAAATGATTGTAAGCGATTTCCGAAAGGTCAGGAAACTTATAATCATACAGGTAGAGCGCAAAACCTTTCTCGATTTGCTGTTTTATGTAATTATTTACTACTGCGTATGACTTCCCGCTGCCCGGCGTTCCTAACACGATGCTCGCACGAAAAACGTTTACAACGTTAATATAGCCATTGTTCCACTTCTTCTTATAGTAGAACCGGGTAGGCAGATTTACAGAATACTCGTTCTCGATAAGCCTTGTTTCCTGCTGGAAACTTTCGTTCTCGGTATTAAAGACATCATCCATGAGGTTGTTTTTCAATAACCGGGACATCCACGTACCCGCCATGAGCATACAGATATAGCCCGCCGACAGCGTGGCGATATAAAACACAGTGTCCGCCGTATGTGGCAGCGGAAGTTCCAGCAGCCACCAGTTCAGGAAAAACAACACGACACCCGCCGCAAGGCTGCAATGTATCTTCGCCCACGTTATCTTTTCCTCTTTCACGCCCTTAGTGCCGATACACGACAGGGCGAGGAACACCACCGAAAATAGTTTTGTCCATAAGATAGACGAGAACAGCCCGGTGGTGCGCTGGAAGTTCCACAGTATCTTGTCTATCACCTCAAACGTCACTCCCCATTCTTTCAGGGTGGAGTAACAGAACCAGTACACGTTTATTCCCACGAATAGAATACTGACAGCCCGCATAAAGTCCATGACCCTTGCAAGCCCTCTCAAATCATCTTCCTGTTGCATGATTGTAATGTTTTTAAGTTAGTTGATGCGCCTTGTGCGCTTCTTTTTCTTCTTTCTCTTTTGGCGGTCGGTGTCCTGCGGCTCGTCACCGCCTGATGCACCGCCGCCCAGCAAACCGCCGAAAGCACCCAGCACGGAAGCCATGCCCGAAACGATGTCGGCTTTCGGCGTGAAGCCCGGCTGTTCCTGATGCGTGGGCTGGTCTTGCTGCGGTGCTGCCACTTCGGACTGGTGTATCTTTCCGGTTTCGCCCGAAAAACGTTCGTTGAACACGTTCGCCGAATACTCCTTACCCAAGCGTGAACCGTTCAGCACCACCCGGCTGTCGTGGTCGATGAACGTAACGCCATAGATGCGCCCGTTGTCGTTCTGACGGAATACCACATCAATGCCCTGCTTCTTTAGCTGTCGTTCCAGTTCCTTGCGGCTGCGGGCGGTCTGCATGGCAGTGGCTACAATCTTCCGGGTGCGCTCTTTCAGTTTCCCGTTCTTAATTGCTTCGCCCGATTTCTCCATTCTGCGCTGCACCGCTTCATAACCTACCGACTTGCCGATGCGGGAAGCCTTTACCGGGTTGCCCACCTTTTCGCCCTTGTCGTTCATGGCGGAATAGACAATGCCCTGATAGGGCTTGCCGTTTATCTCGCCTTTGACTTCCTCGGCGCACACGTTGTAAGCGGCAAGCAAAGCCTTGTACTCCCCGAACGACTGGAAGCGGTAGCCATAGCAAGCCGCTTTCACGGTGTTGCCGATTTGGTGCTTCACGTCCCCGGCGGCATAGTCCACCTTTTTAAGTTCGGGGCGTTCGGCACGTTCCTTTCGTTCTGCCGGGTGCAGGTTGTATTTCTGCTCCAGTTCACGGGTGATTTGCTTGCTGCGCCGATGCTCGAACTTGTCATTCAGCGGCTTGCCGTTCTCGTCCACCCGCAACCCCACGATGTGGATATGGTGGCGGTCGATGTCGGTATGCTTGTACACCAGATAAGGCTGGTCGCCATAGCCCAACTTCCGCATATACTCTTTGGCGATGTCGGAAAGCTGCCGGTCGGTCAGCACGTCTTCCGGGTGCGGGTTTATGGAAATATGAAGTATCGGCTTCTTGGTGGATAGCTGGACGGGCATCTGCATTTCAAAGCTGCGCATACACTCGCCGATAGAGAAATTCCCGTCCTCGCCCAACAGCATCCGGTTGGAGAAAAGCACCTTTGCTTCCCCGCTGTCCACCTTGTTTTGGTTGTATGCCAGTGCGCCGAACATATTGCCGCCCGTGCTTATTTTGGCAACCATAGTTCCCTGCACTCGTTTGTCAGGTCGATAACCTGACGGTTCAACACAGCCAGTTCGGTGGTCGCTTTCTCCAGTTTATAGAGAAAAGCCAGTGCCTTTTTCTCCGAAAAGTTACTATTCAGAGCCTTTACCACTTGGTTGTAATTGACCGCAACCGCCCGGAACTGGGCATAAAATTCGGTCAGCCGGGCGCAATATTCTACTGCCGATTTGTCCACTTTCACCACCCGGAACGGCTCGCCGAACAGCCGGGCGGCGATGAAACGGGACTTGCTCGTGACGCCCGACTGCTCCCATTGCGAGAGGAAGCGGGCATTCTCCCGGTCGTTCAGGTAAAGGACATGGCGATGCTTCGCCGGGTCTGCGAGGGCGGGGCGACCGCCCTTGTTGGTTCTTCTTGTTTCCATGCTTCTTTGGATTAAAAAATTACGACTTCGGAGTGATTTTTACCCCCGACAGGGGCAAGGCGTTTTCAGGCACGGAAAACGGTTCTATGTGCCATAGAACACACCTTGCTATTTTCTGACGAAAATCGAAATCCGTCACGGACGGATTGGGGTTAGCGTGGAACGGTAAGCCCAGCCATTCACCAGCCCTGTTTTACACCTGCGCCCCCTGCGGTTCGTTACTCCGCTGCAAAGTAACGGTGATTTATAATGCTGTAAAATAGGTGGTTGGTGGACAAAACGGGACAGCGCAGGACAAATCGGGACAAGGTTTTCAGGGGACGTTTTTTCTCCCTTTTTTTGCATCGGATTTCAATATTGAAAGCAAGATTGAAAGAAATATTCCAATCAGGAAAGAATGATTGAAAGCAGGATTTCAATAAAACATGATTGCAGGATTTCAATATTTCAAGAAAGAATGAAAGCAGGAAAACAAGATTGAAATAAAACAGTCTTTCAATATTTCAAGATTGCAACATGGAAAGAATGAATGATTGAAAGCAATAAACAAATCTATCAACCAATAATGAACGGAAGCAATATGGAAAACGAGAAAACACCCCTTTATGTCGCCTTTTCCACCCAAAAGGGCGGGGTCGGCAAAACCACCTTTACCGTGCTGGCGGCGAGTTACCTCTACTACCTCAAAGGCTACGATGTGGCGGTGGTCGATTGCGACTACCCGCAACACTCCATTGCCGGGATGCGAAAGCGGGATGCCGAGCAGGTCGGGGCGGATGAAGATTACAAGCGAATGGCGTATGAGCAGTTCACCCGGCTGGGGAAGAAAGCCTACCCGGTATTGTGCAGTTCACCTGAAAAGGCGATTGCAACGGCTGACGAACATATAGCCGCCGGACACGTGCCGGATATAGTGTTTTTCGACCTGCCCGGCACGGTGAACAGCGAGGGCGTGATAAACTCCCTTGCGGGCATGGACTACATTTTCACCCCCATTTCAGCCGACAAGGTGGTGCTGGAAAGCAGCCTGTCGTTCGCAATGGCTATCCAAAAGCTATTGGTGAGGAATGAAGCCTGCCGACTTGCCGGGCTGTACCTCTTTTGGAACATGGTGGACGGTAGGGAGAAAACAGACCTTTACACCGCCTACGACAAGACCATTAAGGAACTGGAACTGCCGCTGATGAAAACCTTTATCCCCGATACCAAACGCTACAAAAAGGAACTGGTGGCGGATAAAAAGGCGGTGTTCCGCTCCACGCTCTTTCCCGCCAGCCGCCCGTTGGTAAGGGGAAGCAACTTGGAAGAACTGATAACCGAAATAGTGTACTACATCAAATTAAAATGATATGGCAAAGCAAAGCGGCGGGATGCCGAAGATAGACGAGGATTTTATGCGGGAACTTATCTCGCAGGGTGTACCCGCCAAGCGGGAGAGCCAGCCGGATGATGAACCGCAGCCCGGCAGCGAAACGGAAACCGCCCACGAGGGACGGCAGGCTGAAACAGTGCAAGTAGAGAAACCGACACCCCGCAAGCGCAAGGGCGGTTCGGGCGACTACCGGGAAACCTACTTTCAGAAAGTGGAACTGGCAGACCGACAGCCCTTGTACGTGAGCCGAACCACGCATGAGAAGCTGATGCGTATCGTGACGGTGATAGGCGGGCGAAAGGTGACGGTAAGCAGCTACGTGGAAAACATTCTGCTGCGCCACTTCGAGCAGTACCAAGACGAGATAAACACCCTGTACGAAAGCCACTTCCAAAAGCCTGTCTGACTATGGTAATCTATTGCATACTTACCGGGCTTTTGGTGTACTACATCGCCCTGTGGCTGTGGTATCGCTACACGGACAGCCGGACATCACCGGGCAAAACGGATGATGCGCCGCTTCCACGAAACGGGGTTTCAGGCTACACGCTGATAGGTGAAAGCCGATACAAGAGCGGACAATTTCAGACAGCGCAGGACAAATCGGGACACCTCCCGCAAGCGGCTGAAAATGATACTATTTTTGCGCCGCAGGCTGACGGACTGCCGGAAGAAACGCCCGGTTACGAGAATGACGAACCCGACTACGAGGACGAGGAAATAGCCGGGTACATGGACGGTGACGATGATACCGGGCGGGCTACGGGCGTGAGCTTTGACGAACTGGGCGAAGCGGTACGCACGGCGAACGCCGACAACCCCACCGAAACGGAACAGCGGCAAGCCGCCGGGACACTGGCAAGGATTGAGGGGACGAACCTCTACGATGCGGTGGTGGAGAACATCAACGGCGGGCTGGCAAAGGTGGCGGAACTGCTGGGACGCAACGAAGCGGAACTGGCTGCGGCTGCTGTCCCTGCCGAAGCTGGCAATAAAAGCAAGGAACACGAAGCGTTCGACATGAACGATTTCCTATAATATAATAATGTATAAGCCTGACAGCATGAAACAGCGTGATTACGGTTGATTGGCAACCTGAAAACCAAACAGACAAACGGGACTATCCCCGACCACTAAAATTTCAAATTATTCACCAGCCGGGAAAGGCGGACTATCCACCCGCCGCCCGGCATTAAAAACAAATCACAATGAGAAAGAAAATCTTCTTGTCGGCGGCTATACTTGCCGCCGTGGTAAGTGCCTACGCACAAGGAAACGGGCAGGCGGGCATCACCGAAGCCACGAACCTAATCACCGGGTATTTCGACCCCGGAACAAAACTGGTGTACGCAATCGGGGCGGTCTGCGGCTTGATTGGCGGGGTAAAAGTATATAACAAGTTTTCAAGCGGCGACCCCGACACCTCAAAGACCGCCGCCAGTTGGTTCGGGGCGTGCATCTTCCTGATTGTAGCCGCCACTATCCTGCGCTCGTTCTTCCTCTAAACCTGCGGCTATGTCTGACGAGTTGTTGAGGGCTAAGCCCGAAAAATATCAGGTAAACAGGGGTATCGGGAAGCCCGTGGAGTTCAAGGGGCTGAAAAGCCAGTACCTCTTTATCTTTTGCGGCGGCTTGCTCGCCGTCTTCGTGGTGTTCATCGTCCTGTTCATGGCGGGCGTGAACCAGTGGCTATGTATCGGTTTCATCGTGTCGGCTTCGCTGCTGCTCGTGTGGCAGACGTTCCGGCTCAACGCCAAGTACGGCACGCACGGGCTGATGAAAGCCGCCGCACGCAAACGGCATCCACGCTTCATTATCAGCCGAAAGGCGATACCCCGATTATTCACCTACAAAAAAAGAAAGGAAGAAAGACCATGAGAAATATGTTAAAGGCTACCACGCTGGAAAGGAAATTCCCCCTTTTGGCGGTGGAGAACGGCTGCATCATTTCAAAGGATGCGGACATAACGGTGGCTTTCAGGGTGGAACTGCCCGAACTGTTCACCGTCACCAGTGCCGAGTACGAAGCCATACATTCGGCATGGTACAAGGCAATCAAGGTGCTGCCCGACTACTCCATAGTACACAAGCAGGACTTCTTCATCAAGGAGAACTACCAGCCCGACACGGAAAGGGACGAGCTTAGTTTTTTAAGCCGCTCCTTTGAACGGCACTTCAATGAACGCCCGTTCCTGAACCATTACTGCTACCTGTTCCTGACAAAGACGACAAGGGAGAGAAGCCGCCGACAGAGCGACTTCTCCACCCTATGCCGGGGCAGGATTGTACCGCAGGAGATAGCCGACAAGGAAGCGGCGGCAAAGTTCATCGAAGCGGTCGGGCAGTTTGAAAGGATTATGAACGACAGCGGGTTTGTCACCCTTACCCGGCTGGCGGCATCGGAAATCACCGGGCAGGACGGAAAGGCGGGCATCATCGAGAAATACTTCTCGCTATCGCAGACAGATACCACCTGCCTGAAAGACATCGGGCTGTACCCGGAAGAAATGCGTGTCGGGGACGACATACTGTGCCTGCACACGCTTTCGGACGTGGAAGATTTGCCCGGAAAGGTCGGGACGGACACACGGTTTGAGAAGCTGTCCACTGACCGGAGCGACTGCCGACTGTCATTCGCCGCCCCGGTGGGCGTGCTGTTGTCGTGCAACCACGTCTATAACCAGTTCATCTTCATAGACGACCACGCCGAAAACCTGAAGAACTTCGAGCAGACCGCCCGGAACATGCAATCGCTCTCCCGTTATTCCCGTGCCAACCAAGTGAACAAGGAATGGATAGACGAGTACCTGAACGAAGCGCACAGCAAGGGGCTTGTATCGGTGCGCTGCCACTGCAACGTCATGGCATGGAGTGACGACCGGGAAGAACTCAAACGCATACGCAACGATGTGGGAAGCCAGCTTGCGCTAATGGAGTGCAAGCCACGCCACAACACGGTCGATACGCCCACGCTCTTTTGGGCGGGCATACCCGGAAACGAAGCGGACTTCCCCGCAGAGGAAAGTTTCTACACGTTCTTGGGGCAGGCTCTCTGCCTGTTCGTGGAAGAAACGAACTACAAGAGTTCGCTTTCGCCGTTCGGCATCAAAATGGTGGACAGGGTGAGCGGTCGCCCGCTGCATATCGACATATCGGATTTGCCCATGAAGAAAGGCATCACGACCAACCGCAACAAGTTCATACTTGGGCCGAGCGGGTCGGGTAAGTCTTTCTTTACCAACCACATGGTGCGTCAGTATTACGAGCAGGGGGCGCACGTGCTGCTGGTAGATACGGGTAACAGTTACTTGGGGCTGTCCCAGCTTATCCACAACCGCACGCACGGCGAGGACGGGATTTATTTCACCTACACCAACGAGAACCCGATAGCGTTCAACCCGTTCTATGTCGAGGACGGGGTATTCGACATAGAGAAGAAAGAGAGCATCAAGACCCTTATACTCACCCTGTGGAAGCGGGATGATGAAGCCCCGAAGCGGTCGGAAGAAGTGGCGTTGTCAAACGCCGTGAGTGCCTATATCGAACTGACAGGCAAAGACCATTCGGTAACGCCCTGCTTCAACACGTTCTACGAGTTTGTCCGGGATGATTACCGCCGACAGCTTGAACAGAAGAACGTCAGGGAAAAGGATTTTGACATAAACAATTTCCTGAACGTGCTTGAACCGTACTATCGTGGCGGTGAGTACGACTACCTGCTGAACTCCGACAAGGAACTGGATTTGTTGCACAAACGCTTCATTGTCTTTGAGTTGGACAACATCAAAGACCACAAGATTTTATTCCCGGTAACGACTATCATCATCATGGAAGCCTTTATAAACAAGATGCGCAAGTTAAAGGGAATAAGGAAGTTAATACTAATCGAGGAAGCGTGGAAAGCGATTGCATCGGCGAACATGGCGGACTATATCCGCTACCTCTACAAAACCGTCCGAAAATATTTCGGGGAAGCGATTGTAGTCACGCAAGAGATTGAGGATATTATTTCTTCCCCTATCGTGAAAGAGAGTATCATCAATAACTCGGACTGCAAAATCCTGTTAGACCAAAGAAAATATCTCAACAAGTTTGACAGCATACAGAACCTCTTGGGACTGACCGACAAGGAGCGTTCGCAGATATTGTCTATCAACATGGCGAACCACCCCGGACGGAAGTACAAGGAAGTTTTCTTCTCGCTGGGCGGCACGCAGTCGGCGGTGTACGCCACAGAAGTTTCATTGGAAGAATATTACACCTTCACGACAGAGGAAAGCGAGAAAATGGAACTGTTCGCACTTGCCGACAAGCTGGGCGGCAACCTTGAACTGGCTATCAAGAGGCTTGCAGAAAGCAAACGTAATCCCCAATCATCAACAACTTAAAAATCAGGAACATGAAAAGAACAATTCTCCTTATGGCGGTATGCCTTTGCTTCATCGGCAACGCATCCGCACAGTGGGTGGTGTCAGACCCCGGCAATTTGGCACAGGGCATCATCAACACCACCAAGCAGATAGTGCAGACTTCCACCACAGCCAAAAACACGCTGGACGGCTTCATGGAAGCGCAGAAGATTTTCCAGCAGGGAAAAGTCTATTACGATGCGCTCAAAGCGGTACACGATGTTGTCAAGGGCGGCATCAAGGTGAAGAAGTCCATTGAACTGGTGGCGGAAATATCCGAAATCTACGTGCGAAACTACCAGAACATGCTGGCTGACCCGAACTACACGCCGGATGAACTCACCGCCATTTCAGCCGGGTATGCCAAGCTGCTCTCCGAAAGTGCGGACGTGTTGCAGGACTTGAAGAATGTAGTGAACGTGACGGGTATGTCGCTGACGGATGCCGAAAGGCTGGCGGTAATCAACAACGCCTACAAAAGCCTGCTCAACTACCGCAACCTCGTGAACTACTACACCCGAAAGAACATATCCGTGTCCTACCTGCGGGCAAAGAAGAAGAACGACACAGACCGGGTGCTGGCTCTTTACGGCTCGGCGGATGAACGCTACTGGTAACATATAAATCGGTATGCCTATGTTATTAGCAGCGGTGGATTTTGACAACCTGCACCAAGTGTTGCGGGTGCTGTACGATGAAATGATGCCCTTGTGCAGCAACATGACGGGGGTAGCCAAAGGAATAGCCGGGCTGGGTGCGCTGTTCTATGTAGCCGCCAAAGTGTGGCAGTCGCTCGCACGTGCCGAACCCATAGACGTGTACCCGCTCCTGCGTCCCTTTGCGCTGGGGCTGTGCATCATGTTCTTTCCCACGTTCGTGCTGGGGACTATCAACACGGTATTGTCGCCAGTGGTGAAAGGGTGCAACCAACTTATGGAAACGCAGACTTTCGACATGAACGAATACCGGGCACAGAAAGACCGACTGGAATATGAAGCCCTGATGCGTAGCCCCGAAACGGCTTACCTCGCTTCGGACGAGGAATTTGACAGGCAACTGGAAGAACTGGGCTGGTCGCCCTCCGATATGGTAACTATGACGGGTATGTATATGGACAGGGCGGCGTACAATATAAAGAAGTCCGTCCGGGACTGGTTCAGGGAACTGCTGGAAATGCTCTTTCAGGCGGCGGGGCTGATTATAGACACGCTGCGCACGTTCTTCCTAATCGTGTTAAGCATACTGGGTCCGCTGGCGTTTGCGATTTCCGTCTATGACGGTTTCCAAAGCACGCTGACCCAGTGGATTTCACGCTATATATCCATTTACCTGTGGCTACCCGTGTCGGACTTGTTCAGCAGCGTGCTGGCACGCATACAAACCCTGATGCTACAAAAAGACATCGAGCAGCTTTCAGACCCGAATTTCATTCCTGACGGGAGCAGCACCGTGTATGTAATCTTTATGATTATCGGCATCGTGGGCTACTTCACCATTCCAACGGTGGCAAGCTGGATAGTGTCGGCTGGCGGTACGTCTGCCTATAACCGCAACGTGGCACGGGCTGGGTCAATCGCCGGGGCGGCGGTCGGTGCGGCAAGCGGGAAAGTAACCGGGAAACTACTCAAATAACCAACATCAATATTTAGTATATGGAATTTAAGTCATTAACGAACATCGAAACGAGTTTCCGGCAAATCAGGCTCTTTGCGCTGGTATTCATCTGCCTGTGCGCACTGGTGACGGGCTTTGCCGTGTGGAACTCGTACAGCTTCGCCGAAAAGCAGCGGCAGAAGATATACGTCCTCGACAACGGCAAAAGCCTGATGCTGGCACTCTCGCAGGACATGGCGCAGAACAGACCCGTGGAAGCCAAGTCGCACGTGCGGCGTTTCCACGAACTTTTCTTCACGCTCTCACCCGACAAGGGGGCTATCGAAAGCAACATCAAACGCTCGCTGTTCCTCGCCGACAAGACCGCTTTCAACTATTACAAGGACTTGGCGGAAAAGGGCTACTACAACCGGGTGATTTCCGGAAACGTCACGCAGACGGTGGAGATTGACAGCGTGAAGTGCGACTTCGACCAGTACCCCTACAAGGTGAACACGTATGCCCGCCAGTTGATTGTCCGGGAAAGCAGCCTGACGGTGCGAAGCCTTGTGACCTCGTGCCGCCTGCTCAACGCCACACGGAGCGACAACAACCCGCACGGCTTCATCATCGAAGCGTTCACCATTACCGAGAACAAGGATTTGCAGACCATTAAGAGATAGCCTTATGGAAAGAAAACGAAACTACATCGGAAAGGTGCGGGACTGGGCGGACGACCGCCTGCGCCGAATGTGCGGACGGATTACGCCGGGCAAAAGGCTGGCGGTTATCCTCGTGATGTTCTTCTTCCTTGGCGGCTTGTCTATCTACATTACCGTTTCATCAATCTACAACATCGGGAAGCGGGACGGCAGGCGGCTGCAAATAGAACACATCAGGCAACTGCCGTTGCACGGCAACGACACAACCAAAAGTATCAACCCCTTAAACAGACCGCAATATGGAAGAAGTACAGAAGAATGAGAACGGCACGACCGTACCGCAGGCGGACGGGAAGCCGAAAAAGGAAGATAAACCCAAACGGGAACTTACCCCGCAGCAGGTGCAGCAGCGCAGGAAAATGATAGTCTTCCCGCTGATGTTCCTTGCCTTTGCCGGGTGCATGTACCTGATATTCGCACCCTCCGGCAAAGAGGACGTGAACGTGGAAAGCGTGGGCGGCTTCAACGCCGACATACCCCTGCCCGCAGAGGACGGGATTATAGCCGACAAGCAAAAGGCTTACGAACAGGCGATGATAAGCCGCAGGCAGCAGGAGAAGATACAGTCCTTGCAGGACTTCGGTTTCACCGGGAACGATGAAGCGGAAGAACCGCAAGCGGAAATCGACCTGATGCCGGAAGAGGATGCGAAGCCCCAAAGGGGCGGCGGTGCTTCTTCGGCATACGCTTACCGGGACATCAACCGCCAGTTAAGCACGTTCTATGAAACTCCGGCGGTGGACGAGGAAAAAGAGGACTTGAAGCGGCAGGTAGCGGAACTGACCGATAGGCTGCAACAACAGAACGCCACACCCACCGCTGACGACCAAATGGCACTCTTGGAAAAGTCCTACGAGCTGGCGGCAAAGTACATGAACGGCGGGCAGGGACAAGTCGCACAAGTCCCGGTAACGGGCGACATTGACCGCAAGCCGGATGCGGTGGCGGTGCAGGCTGTCAGGGAAACGACCGTTTCGGGATTGCGGCAGCCCATGAGCGATGCCGACTTCATCCGGGCTTACAGCCAGCCACGAAACTACGGCTTCAACACGGCAGTAGGCACGGGGTACGCTATGGGAAAGAACACGGTAGCCGCCTGCATCCACCAAGACCAAACCCTGACGGACGGGCAGGCGGTGAAACTACGGCTGCTCGAACCCATGCAGGCGGGGAACATAGTCGTGCCGAAGAATACCCTCGTGGCGGGGACGGCAAAGGTGCAGGGCGAGCGGCTTGACATACTGGTGTCCTCGATTGAGTACGCTGGCAACATCATCCCGGTGGAACTCGCCGTGTTCGACACGGACGGGCAAAAGGGGCTGTCCGTCCCGTCCTCTATGGAGCAGGAAGCGTTCAACGAAGCTATGGCGAATATCGGAAGCGGGCTGGGTACAAGCATTTCCTTTGCCCAAAGTGCCGGGCAGCAGGTGGCTATGGACGTGACAAGGGGATTGCTGCAAGGAACGTCCGGCTACCTCGCCAAGAAGTTCCGAACCGTGAAAGTGAAGCTGAAAGCCGGGTACAGGGTGATGCTTTACGCCAAACAACAATAACCATTTTATCAACCGTTAAAATTTCAATTAGCAATGAAACAGATTTTTGTAATGTTCGCCCTCTTGCTGGGCGTGTGTGCGGCAAACGCACAAACCACTGACACCGTGAAGTATGCGGCTGGCAACGACTTGTACCGGGGGATTACCCGGAAACTCCCGTACCGCCAAATGGTTACGCCCTACGGCGTGGAAGTGACCTTTGCCAAGACGGTGCATATCATCTTCCCCGCCGCCGTCCGCTATGTCGATTTGGGAAGCAACCATATCATAGCGGGCAAGGCGGACGGTGCGGAGAACGTAATCAGGGTGAAAGCCACGACAGAGGGCTTTCCGGGAGAAACGAACTTCTCCGTTATCTGCGAGGACGGCAGTTTCTTTTCGTTCAACGCCAAGTACGCCCGTGAACCGGAAATGCTCAACATCGAAATGAAAGACTTCTTGGAGAATGAAGATACGTCCGACTTCTCACATACCCGGATGAACATCCATTTCCGGGAACTGGGGAATGAAAGCCCGCTATTGGTGAAACTGATAATGCAGAGCATCTACAAGAACAATGACCGGAAAGTGCGCCACTTGGGTAGCAAGCGTTTCGGCATACAGTTCTTAATCAAGGGGATTTACACCTATAACGGGATGCTCTATGTACACACGCAGACAAAGAACAGTTCCAACGTGCCTTTCGATACCGACTTCATCAAGTTTAAGATAACCGATAAGAAAGTACCCAAGCGCACGGCTATTCAGGAAACGGTGCTGGATGCGGTACGTAGCTACAACGAGGTGATAGAGATTGCAGGAAAAAGTACCGTGCGCACGGTGTACGCCCTGCCGAAGTTCACCATTCCTGACGACAAGCTGCTGGTCGTGGAACTCTACGAGAAGAACGGCGGGCGGCATCAGACCATACGGGTGGAGAACGCCGACATCGTGAACGCAGAAGTGATTGACGAACTAAAAATCAAATAGGGAATGAAAAGACACATCTTTATAATGATGCTCTTTGCGCTGTGCCTGACCTCGTTTCAGGCACATGCGCAAAGATACCTGCCGGGCATGAAAGGCTTGCAAGTCACGGCGGGCATGGCGGACGGGGTGCATTGGAACTCCGACACGGATTTTGCCTACCACATCGGGGCGGCGTACAGCGTTTACACCAAGAACGCCAACCGCTGGGTGATTGGCGGCGAATACCTGCACAAGAAGTATGACTACAAGGATATGCAGATACCCGTAGAACAGTTCACCGCAGAGGGCGGCTATTACCTGAAATTCCTATCGGACAGGCGAAAGACTTTTTTCCTTTCATTGGGATTGTCGGCTCTCGCCGGGTACGAAACAAGCAACCGAAGCGAAAAGCTGCTGCCGGACGGCTCTACCTTGCTGGATAAGGATTGCTTCATCTACGGCGGTGCGCTGACGCTGGAACTGGAAGCCTACCTGACCGACCGGATAGCCTTGCTTGTCAGTGCAAGGGAACGGGCGTTGTTCGGCTCGGACATAGGCAAGTTCCACACGCAGGTATCTTTGGGACTGAAATTCATTATCAACTGACCGCTATATAATAATGTATATGAAGAATGTAATGTATAAAATCATCATGGGCTGCTACATCGTGGCCGCCCTCGTGCTTGTCACCGCCTGTAATGACAACTTGGATATTCAGCAGGCGTACCCGTTCAGCATCGAAACACTGCCAGTACCCAAAAGGCTGAAAGTCGGGGAAACCGCCGAAATACGCTGCCGACTGGTGCGTGGCGGCTATTACCAGCCGACTACCTATCAGATAAGGTATTTCCAGCCGGACGGCAAAGGGAAGCTGGAAATGGATAACGGCACGGTGTTCCTGCCCAATGACCTCTACCCGCTGGAGAAAGAAACGTTCTGGCTCTACTACACCTCGGCATCGACCGACCAGCAGACGATTGACATTTATATCATCGACAGCTTCGGGCAGATGCAGCAACTTACACTATCATTTAATAATGACAACAGCGAAGAAGAAACGGAAACAATAACCCCCTAATAATAAAACGACATGGTAAAAATAGAATTGGATATAGAAGGCATCTCGTGGTACATAGAAACCACGTTGGAAACAGATACAGTTCCGGCAGTAGGTGACATCATCATTATGGACAAGGACTGTATTTCCGAACGTGACAGTGCTGAATTATGGAAAACGCCGTCCAATCAGGTTTTCAAATGGGCGGACGAAGAAGATGATGCGCCTGTAATGGAATGGTTCGATTGCGACACGGAAATGCTTGTCAATAAACGGACATGGAAATATGACATCGAGGAAGAAGAAACCGTGTGCATACTTGGTGTAAAATTTATTCACTATGAGGATTTATAGTTGCGACATTCGTTTTTATCATCCTCTTGGGAAACCGGGTATGGAATGATACGCAAAGCGTAAATATCGGGCAGACATCCCGCCGGGAAGCATCGGCGGGATGTTTCCATGATAGGGAAAACGAAAGGCTTCTTTGTTACTTTCTTCACCCGCTGGCAGGCTCACGGAAGAAAGTAACGGCGGCAAGCAGCCGCCGTTTTCTATCAACTGGTTTTAAGGCTCTTTATGGACGTGTATTTCTCTAACCACACCTTTACCTGCTCCATGTTATATTCGCCCGTGATGATTGCCGTATGGTCGTCTATAGCTACAAACCGGACACTTTCATAGCTGTTTACCCAGCCTTGCAGGGAACAGACACCCCACGTTGCAACATCTTCAAAAACACTGCGGTCTATCCGGCTGATTGGTTCGCCGAAAACTACCGTCATTATCTGAAAGTCCGGTTTATCCTCCAACAGTTGCAAATGGTGCAGCGTGCCGAACTCGTCTATTTTGCGCCCCCACGCCCACACATCATTATACAAATCATCGCCCCACTGGTGCGGGTGGTCGAAACGGACTTTTACCTCTATGGTGTGTTCGTTTTCTTCTGTGTCCTCGATAACGCCCGTTACCATTAAGCCCGTAAAAATGCACTCGCAACGCCTGCCGATAAGCTCCTTGTTTACTTCTGTTGTTTTCATGTCCCTAAAATTTACTTGTTTATTACTCCGTTCTTCTTCGCTATCCATTCGTCACGCCTGCGGCGGCACTCGTCCAGCGTTTTGGCTACCGTGCTGAAAAGTTCGCCGTCCGTGTGGCGGTAGTCATATTGATAATAAATTTGTCCCCTGAAAGCCCCTAAACAGCATTTCACGAACTTTTCTTCTCCCGGTGTTTGGGTAATGCTTACCCCGTTTTTGTTAAGTGACTGCATGATGTTCTATTTTTTTTAATGGTTATAATATCAGTAAAGAAAGCAACAGCAGGAAAAGCAGAGCCACGCCCAGCGCATAAAGGGCTGAAAGGCAGACCCGGAGCAGGAAACGGGCGGCACAAAACACGATATACGCCGTTATCGCCGTGCCTGCTCCGGCTACGCTGGTAAACCGCCATGCAAGGCAGAGCAGCAACACCCGCCAAAGGATTTTATAAATGCTTTTCCGTTTCATCGCTTGGTCGTTTTTAACGGGCAGGGCTTTGACACCCCGCCCGGATTGGTTGTTATGCCGCACGGAACACAAAACCGTCATCAAACCAGTAATCGCACATAAAAAGGTCACGGGCGAACTTTTCATAATCGAAATAGGTCTTTGCGAACTCCGGCAGGTCGTAGCATTCCTCGATAATTTCATAGGCGAAATCTTCTTCATCGTCATATTGACCCAGATACTCGTCCCGGAAATCACGTACAAGGTCGTCCGCATCTTCCTCGCCCAAATCATGGCTTTTATAGTTGCACCACACGAAAAAGGCTTCCTGCTCGGTGTCGCTCAAATCCTCCACCGCATCACGCAGGGCGAAGAAGTTTTCAGAAATCCAGCTTTCGCCGATTAAGCCCTCCGGCACGTTCTCCCAGTCCTGAAACATGTATTCCGCATCTTCCTCGTCCTTGTGAAGTTCCCGGCAGGCTTCATAAAATTCTTCCTTGTCCGAATAGTCCGAAAGGTCGAGCCATGCGCCGGACAATGAACCGTTGTTGTACTTGGCATAAGTGCCTACATAAACTTTTGCTTCCGATAATACCTTTGCTTCCATATTGCTGTAATTTTTTAAGTTTTTAATTTTATGCGGATTTGAGAGGTGAGGGAGTTGAAGTTTCACTGAATTTTTTTCCTGTTTCCCGTAAATCCGACTTTTTTTTTTATGCGTCTTCCGGTCGGGTCGGTCGTTTTCGTTTCACATAGGCGTAAAAGGGTAGTGTTTAGAGTTTGCAAGGTTTTGGGCAAAAAATACCTCGCAAGGCAGGGAAGATTTTTTCGCCAAACCGGAACGGCTCGACCTTGCAAAATCGTGAAGAACACGTAACTACCTTTGCCTATTGAAATGATTAAAACGACTGTCCCGGCTGGGGGACTGCGTAAGAGGAAGATTTACAAATAGGGAAACTGGGGAAAAGTGCCTGTTCTCTTTCATCTTTTAGGGAACACTCCATGCGGGCGGGAAAGGCAAGGGTGTTGTGAGCTTGCTTGCAATACGCTTGTGCGGGTTTCCAACGGCTCTTTTCACGAAATACAGTCAGCCATGCCACGCACGGCTGGCGTTTCGGGAAATGTGCCAGTTGGAAAAGGATATAAAAAATGCGGGTAGTCGGTAGACTGCCCGCAAGGTGGAAGAATGTACAATGCTGGGATATAGGTTATTAAGTGGAATTTCGTTACCGAAATCGTTACCTATTCGTTCTTGCCACGGTTATAGGTAACGAAACCTACCGGACGGCGTTCTTTCTGTTGTTTCGACTGGCTCAAAAGCTGGGTAAGGACTTGGTACAGTTCGTTGAACTGCGCATCGGTGCTTACCTCCAGTTCCTCGATGCGCCTTGACAGTTCCTCGTAACCGATTGCCATTTGGCGCATGAGGACAAAAGCCCGCATGATTGAAATGTTTACTTCTATGGCTACTTTGGAGCGGAGAACCGAAGAAAGCATGGCTACGCCCTGCTCGGTGAAAGCCATAGGCATAGCAACGCCGAAGTTGTAAGCAGGGGGTATCACATTTTGTGATACCCCTATGGATAACAGCAAGTTAGCTTCCTCTTGGGTGAGTACAAACATAAAATCACCCGGAAAACGCTCGATATTGCGCTTGACCGCCTGCTTCAAGGCTCGTGTTTCCACTTGGTAGAGTTCTGCCAAATGATAATCGAGCATCACCCGGCAACTTCTGACCTCAAAAATCTTGTTTTGGATAATCTGCAAATCCATAATCGTATATTTTAGGAGATTTAGCAATGTTGGAATAATAGTAAGGACTGGTCACAAATTGTGACCAGTTCCATATAATCAAGATTACATGGCAACTTCCTTGTAAATCTTCTCAATGCCGACAAACTTCTTGTCAAGCCCCTGCATATCGCTGCCTATCTTGCTGTTGGTGATGCGGGCGTAGATTTGCGTAGTTTCTATGTTTGTGTGTCCCAGCATCTTGGACACCGTTTCAATGGGTACGCCCTTTGACAGCGTGGTGGTCGTGGCGAACGTGTGCCGGGCAAGGTGGAATGTCAGGTTCTTTTTAATACCGCATATATCGGCAATCTCTTTCAAGTAGGCGTTTAGCTTCTGATTGCTGATTACGGGAAGTATCTTGCCGTCCGGCAACTTGCCCTTGTACTTCTTCAAAATCATCTTGGGAATATCCAGCAGGGGGACATTCACGTCCGTGTTGGTCTTTACCCGCTTGGTGATTATCCAAAGGTTGCCGTCAAAAGACTTTTGGATATTCTCCTGCCGCAAATTGGCGACATCGCTGTATGCCAGACCGCAGAAACAGGAAAAGACGAACAAGTCCCTGACGTGTTCCAGCCGTTCGGAAACCATTTTCTTTTTAAGGATAATTTTAATCTCGTCCTCTGTCAGATAACCCCTGTCCACTTTTTCCAGCCGGATTTTGTAGCTGGCGAAAGGGTCGCCCACCAGTATGCCGTTGTTACGGGCGATGATGATGATACGCTTGAAGAACTGCATGAACTTGGCGGTGGTGTTGTAGCCGCACTTGCAGGCGGTACGCAAATACAACTCAAAATCGGTAATGAACATCGGGCTTATCTCCTTTATGGATATGTCCGATACGTTGTACTTGCTTTGGATAAATTCAGCGAGGTGGCGGCGGGTCACTTCATACTTGCGGTAGGTCGCTATCGTCTTGGATATGCCTACAAGCTGCTTCACATCGTCATTGTGCTTTTGGAACAATGAAAGGATTGTTTCGTGGCTCTCGCTGTGTCCCAAGAACTCGTTTTTCACTTTCTCGGCGGTCACGTAATTGTCACGCCGCTGCATTTCGTGGTAAATGGTATTCAGGGAAGAACGTATGTCGTCCAAAAGGGCGTTTATCCTCCCGGCATCCCTGCCTTTGGCTTTGCCCGCAGTAATGCTCCAGTTGTCGGGCTGGATGCTCTGTTTCGTACTGAACTGGCAAAGTTTGCCGTCTATGGTGATGCGTGCCATAATCATAACCTCGCCGTTTTTCTTTTCAGAACCTTTCTTCAAATAAAAAAGAACCTTGAATGTCGATTTCATAACTCACTTTTTTTAGTTGCAAAATTAATTTTTACCTCTCGTTTTCGAGTTATGCAGACTATGGACTAATCAAGTCATTATCAGGTCATTTATGGACAAATCGTTACCGTTTTTGTCCGGCGGGGAATAGGTAACGATTTAGTAACGAAACTTTGTCTTTTACCGTACTTTTGAAGTCTTGGAAGCAGGACTTTCGGGCAATAAAAAAAGCCACAAATCATTGATTTGTAGCTTTTTGTCCGTTTGCTGACCATTTCTGTTCAGCACGTTCAGCGGAGAGACAGGGAACGATTAACTTTTAATTTCCCTATTCATTATCAGTATCTTACCAAAAGCCTCTGCTCCTATGACACCGAATAATTCACCGCGTATATGCTGCAACTTTCTTCCTGTTACACTCTTACTTACTTTTACAAAAGTAGCAAAAAAATAGCATAAATACAAATTATCCACTTGATTTAACGAATATAATTTCTATAATTTTCTTCCAATAACAACTGCAATTTAGAAAGAGGATAAAGGAACTTACCCCCTATGACAGTATAAGCTATCCCCCGTTCATCACGTAACTTTTGCAAAGTTCTGTTTGAGATATGCAACATGCCACATATCTGTTCACCGGTCATATAGACCTCACCAGCTATAGGAACAGGCAAATCCTGAAATTCAAGTATCTCTTTTGAGCATTTCTTAAGCATCCTCATCATCATTATGTACTCTTCTGACTGCCTTGTGATTACTCCGTCCATATGTTATCTTTCTTTTTGAATTAATATTTTGGCCAAATCACTCTCTTTATACATATATTTGCCGCCTATACAAGAATATGGAATAATCCCGTACTCCCTATAGCCTTGCAAACTTCGTTTGGAGATATTCAAAGCCAGACAGACCTCCTGGGCATCCAGTCACTTTTCCATTTCAACCGGACCAATTTTCTTTTTAACGGATTCAATCTGGGCGGATAAACTCTCTATTTGCAGTTTTAACTGTAAATACGCATGTTTCTCTATAACAACTAATTCCATAACAATTTGATTTATAATTTCACTATTTACAAAGCAAATAAAAGCATATTTCCACACTTGACAAAACATTCAAAATTAAAGTCATCCGTTGGCGTGCATTGTCACTCCAAATATACCAAATATCCTCATCCGGACAGATAACATATCTAACCATTTCCGTAACCCAGCCATCGGTTTCTACTCCTTCCATATTTTCATTCCATAATTATACCTATTATGACTGCTTATTTCCGCCAAAATGTCATTTACAAAACTGAAAAAATTCAAACTAAGGTTACTGCTACCACAAAATAAAAAGAAAAGCCCCGTTATCTGCATCCAAACAGTAACGGGGTTTCCCCTGCCATTTTTTATCACCCTATATCTTTATACCCTTATTTTTTTTCACATGCTCTTTTTCCTTTACGTCTGTTTTCCGCCGTATTTCCGAAAAGTGCTCTTTCAACAATTTCCCTGCCAGTTTCTTCGCCTTCTCCTGCATCACATCATACACATCCCATCTGTTGCGGCCCAGCAGTTTGTTTTCTATCTTCTCGAATTTATCGTAAAAACTGAAGTTGTCCGGGTATTCATCTATCAGTCCGTCTCTCGGATAGCCTTTATCCATGATATACAGCAGTGTCATCCAGTCATAATTATACGGACTCCGAGTAAGGCCCAGCCCCTTTCCGGAATCAGTCAGCCTATAATAGTTCTCCCATGTAGGAGCAAGATCATAACGCTCACTGTCCGTTATACTTTTCAATGCCGATTTGTCCACAAAAGCATCTGCCGGAATCTTCTCCAACGGCAACAAACAGCCGTAATCATCGCAACAGCGGTTTACTTTCCCTTCCATCAATGAAGGCCATCCCCGTAACTCATACACATTCAGATACTTTTCCTCAAAGTCCGGTTCAAAGAAACGCTTCTCTATATTCGTTGCCATAAAATCCCCGTATTGACGGTTTCCTACGTAATCCCTACCGAACAGCAGCACCCCTTTACCCGTCTCAACACCTGTATAATACGTGTTCCCATGCTTCAAATCATCCTGCATCTCCGCTATCACTTCGGGTGGTGCGGACTTTATCTCCCGCCACATCTCCGGTGTAAGTTGTCGGGGATAGTTCTCGTCCCTTGAAAGCGGGTCCATGTACTTTCACAGGCAATACACCACTTCCGACAGAGCCAGGTATCTATGCGGCTTAATCCCATGTCCGTCCATCGCCTTTTCCAGTCTTCGCAGATAATCATCATTATTCCCTTCCCGCAAACGCGGAATAATCCTCATATCAGGCACATTATAGTACATCATGCCCATGGTAGGCATTTCCGTTTCCTTGAGCGCCTTCTCCACATCTCCCAGCATAAACTCCAGAAAACCTTCCTCACCCGTACCTTTCATACTGACATGCACCGGGTTGAGATGTCCGTCCACTGTGACATACACACTGCCACTGTTCGTATTCTCTTTTTCCATTCATCAAAAAATTAAATGTTCATTCCTTGTCCTTTTCTCTTTGCCGGAATCCGCACCCTCATTTCCACGTTCGGGAACCGTACATTATCCGGTCGTGCCACCAGTGACGAGACTATCCGTTCCTGTTCTCCGGTCAGCGGCATAGGCTGCCGTTGCAATTTTCTCAGCCTGTTAAAGTTCCTCAGCGTAGGTGCCATGTCGCAACATGCCACACAAATCCCATATCTCACCATATCCGAAGAAACCGTCTGCCCGTCACCTATTTTTGCCCGGCATGCGGCATTCAGCGGAGCCACCTCATAAAACCTCAAACTCTCAGGTTTCCGCTTGCCGTCAAAAAAACGTTCGGCCAGCCCACTCAGAAACTCATCCAGCATCCTGTCCCCACCGTCTGTCTTGTCAAACAGCAATACCTTCCGCCCGTGTTCCACCGACATGTAGGTGGGAAAAGCAGCCAGCCCGCTGCGTATCACATCCCCGTTCATTCCGAAACGATGTCGCAGCCGCCTGTAATCCTCATTTTCCAGCAAATCCGTATGTTCCGCTGATAATGACAGATGTACAATCCCCCGTTCCTCACAGAATGCCGCATCCCGGAGTCTCACCACCCCCAACGGATATATATTCTCCCGTTCCAGTACAGGACAGAGCTGTTCCAGATAATCCGCATTGTCCGTACCGAATATGGGAGGAATCAGACTTTTGTCTTTAAAGTCGAAACGGAACATTCAGTGGTCGGGAATAAATTCCCGACCGGTCGTATGAGACCGCACGTTGTTACTGATATAACGGGAAAATCCCTCTTCCCCCTGTCCGCGCATACTCAGATACACGGGTCTGTAAAAGGCGTCCAATGTCATATACAGACTGCCGCTTTCCACCGCTTGCTTTTTCTTTTCTTCCATAGATTCTATAGGATTAATTGTTTCTTCTCCTTCTTCTGTGGGGTAATGGAAGCTGCATGCTTCACCTGCCGTTGGCTGTCAGACATCCGCTGTTCAGGAGCTTCCTGCCTGTAGTGTGTTTCCGGTAACCCGCCGGTCTGTTCCTCTTCCGAATGCGGATACGACACCGGATGTGACATTTCCATCCTTTCTATTCGGCTTATCCGTGCGCCCAACCTGAACTCTCCATCCGTAATATGGAACTCCGATTGTAACAAATCCGCCGCCATCTCCTTTGCCTCTTTCTGTAAGGCCGCATAGCCGAAGTCGTGTGCCGACAAAGGCGCGTTCATCCGTGCCCTCATGCTGTCTCCCAGCTTCTCCGCCAGTTCCCTGAACTCATACTCATAGCTGAACGGATGCACCTTGTCTGCCGCAACAATCCCGGCGTACCCGTTTTCCGAAATATACAGCAATGACGCTACATCATAGTTCCGGGGCGAGATACCCAAACCGAATTCTTTTGTCAGCCGGTCGAAGTTATGGAAATCGGGCCGCAGGTCGAACTTTGCCCTGCACACCCCACCGTCCAGCACACTTCTATCCGCAAACTTGTCGGAGGTGAAGTTCACCACCGACCTGCGCAATTGTGCGTCTGTGCTTCGCAAATCCGCTTTGGACAGCTTTTCGATGCAGTTGTCCGCCAGCCCGGCCACCCGTTTGGTAGGCAGGTCAATCTCATATATCCGCAAAGTTTCGGGTACTTTGGTCACGTTGAAGAAGCCGTCGGCCAGATGTTGCAGATAGCTGTTCCGTGCCTTCATACCCTTGGGGGTGTCGGAAAACAGTATCACGCCCTCTTCCGTAACCACCGCATATACCCGGTTTTTCGTCCCGGAAGTTTCCGTTACCGCCGCTTTCCGCCTGTCCGGTTTCCGGGCAATGCGGTTCCAAATATCATTCAGGATTGACATAGCTTGTATTTTTAGACATGATAACCGGCGACAAAGAAAAACATTCAGCCGCCAATCTGCAATACCTCATACATACGAGTCATCCGTTGGCGGCTGTTGGCGTACAACCTTTACGCCAGCCGTGCGTCCAGCATCCGGTTATAACTTTTGCGCAGGGAGTCGATGAACGGAGTGGTGTCCGTACAACGGTCGAACACCTTGCCACGCTTGGTGTACAGCGCATTGATTTTCAGACGGAACACTTCCTCGAAAACGCGGATAACATCCACAATTTTCAAATTCCGGCCTTCAGCCGTACCTATCGCACCGGCTGCCATCAGTGCGGCCACCAGTTCAATCAGGTCGCTGTCCGTACCGTTCCATGTCAGTGTGACGGAACTTTTGCTTCCGCTTCCCCGCACTGCTTCCGCATGGAATCCGGCAGACACAGTACCATGACGAAGCATCTCCTTCAGTATTTCCGCTTCCGCATCCAGCAACGCCAACGTCTTGTCGATAAACACGTCATACAGGATATTGCGGCAATCTTCAGCCATTCCGTTGCAGGCCTGCCGCATAAAGGCCAGCTCTATTTTTGTGTAGTTCAGACAACGTAGCTGTCCCGTCAGGTCCCCTGCCGGTGAAAGCGTAGCAAGGCAGTTCACGAAATCGTCATAGGCAGCCGGCAACTCACCTAGCGCAGGTCCGGCACCGTTTGTATAAGAGGCGAACAGATTAAAAAGAGAGGTTTCCACCAATGTCTTCATCGTATCATGTTTTTAGGTTCCACAATTCAACTCTCCACTCATCCTGCCGGAATAAAGACAAGTGCCATGCCTGAAACAGTACACAGATAAAACATTGGAAATAAACCATATAGAAAGCAGTAAAAATGATGTGTACATAAAAGCATTGTGGATTGGACATGATGTGTCCGAATTTCGGACATATTCTAATCCAGACGATACTTCCTCAGTTTCAGATAAAGCGTGCTCCGGCTGATGCCCAGCAGCCGTGCGGCAGCCTTCCTGTCATTGCCCGTTGCCTCCAATGCTTTCAGAATGGTTGCCCGTTCCATCCGCTCGTCATTAAGTGAATACTCTCCCGGTTGCCTGCCTTTATCGGGAATGTCTATCTCCCCGGTGGTTATCCAGTCATCTTTAGCCAATAAGGTGGCCCGTCTGACAACCATCCTCAGTTCCCGTATGTTTCCCGGCCACGAATAAGATTTCAACCGTTTCTGTACTTCGCGGTCAAAGCCTTTCACTTTCCTTGAGAACTCTTGATTGGCGGCATCCAGCATGAATTCCGCCAACGGGATAATATCCTCAATGCACTCTGCCAGCAATGGTACATGCAACGGAAATTCATTCAGACGATGGAACAGGTCTTCCCGGAAACGTCCTTCGGCTATCGCCTTCTCCAGGTCCTCATTGGTAGCAGCTACCAGACGGATGTCCGTCTGAATCTCCTCTTTACCGCCTACGGGACGGTAGCGTTTTTCCTGCAAGGCACGCAACAGTGCCCTTTGTACTTCGGCATTCAGATTACCCACCTCGTCCAGAAACAGTGTCCCATGGTTGGCGGCGGCAAACATGCCCGTCTTGTTTTCCGTCGCTCCGGTAAAGGCACCCTTCACATGACCGAACAGTTCCGATGCCGCCAGTTCCTTCGGAAGTACCCCGCAATCCACTGCGATGAAAGAAGCATCCGACCGACCGCTCAACACATGTATCTGCCGGGCCACATACTCCTTGCCTGTCCCTGATGCGCCACGTATCAGCACGGCTAACGTATCCACCGGAGCCACCAGCCGGATATGCTCCTGCAATCTCAATGCCAAAGGGCTTTTGCTTGTATAGAATCTTTGTTTTGTATTGCCGTCCCTTCTCTTACGTTCCAATGCTTTCCGGATAATACCGAGTACCTTTTCTGTCTGCACAGGTTTGGGCAGATAGTCCACGGCACCTTTTTTAACCGCTTCCACGGCACCGGGTATATCCCCGTAGCCTGTCATGATGAGGAAAGGAATACGATAGCCATGTGTATTCATCCATTCCAGCAGTTCCATGCCATTGCCGTTGTCGAGACGAAAATCCGATAATACCAGATCCACATCATGGTTGTCCAAAAACTCCTTTGCATTGTCCACGGATAATACATAACGAGCATTGATACCATTTTTCACCAGCCAGTTTGTGGTAGCACGTGCATACACACGGTCATCCTCTACTATCAATACAGTTTCCATATACTCTTTTCTTTATTCTTTTTGCTTTCTCTACAGCATGTTCCACAGCTTTAATCAGTTCCTCTATTCTTTCGTCCGATAAGCCACCCCATTTTTCGGAAGGCATGGAAGCCATTTCCCTCAGTTCACTTTGGGGAATGTTTATACGGATCATTTCCCAAAGCGGCGCGGCTTTGTGTATGATACTTCCCAACTTCTTATAATCTCCCGTGGAAAAAGCGTCCCTTATTCCGGCAAGTTCACCCATGGTATCCTTTATGAACAGGTCCAGCATCTCTTCCACGTTTTCCTCTCCTTCCATGATGGCAGCAAAAGCAGGTCGATCCATCTGTGAAACTGCCGCCAGCAACTCTTCCTCAGAGAAAGGCTTATACAGACAGTCGGCAAAACCTGCGGTAAGATACTCTCCCTTTTTATCGGAACGTGCCGTGATGGCTATGACGGGAATCTCCCATGCCCGGGGAATGTTCGAGGTCCTCAACAGCTCAAGGACCGAGAAGCCATTCGTACCGGGCATCTGTATGTCGGTCAGCAGAAGGTCGTATTTCTGTTTGTTCAGACAATCCATCAACTCCCGGACATCCGAGCAGCAGTCACAGTGAATCTGATTACGGGAAAGCATTTTACTGATGACTCCCAGCTGGATACGGTTGTCATCAATGACCAGCACACGGATATCAACGGGCAATTCACAAACAGGAGAAAACTTCTCTTCCGGACAGACGGGGTGTCCGGCCGGTAGCATAGGCAGGAAAACAGAAAAACGGCTGCCCTCACCGGGTACACTCTCCACTTCCACATGCCCCTGCATCAAGGATACGAGTCGGGCCGTGATTGCCAACCCCAACCCGAAGCCGGGGATATTACGCGCATTGTCGAGCCTTTCGAAAGCTCCGAATATCCGTTTTTTCTCCTCAAGGCCTATTCCCATACCCGTATCCAGGACAGAAATATGAAGATTTCCCGGCCGGTATTCCACCTCAAGAAACACCTTCCCGTGAAATGTGAACTTCAAGGCATTGGACAGCAGGTTGCCGACTATCTGCCGGATATGCGAGCTGTCACAGTTGACCATAACATCCAGACCGGAGAAAGATGCAGTGAACGCAAGTTTTTTCTGCCGGGCGGCAAGACGGTGGCTGTCCGCTATTTCTTCAAACAGAGTTTTCAAGCTGAAGAGTGTGTTTTTGGAGTGCGTCCCACCTTCATCCATCCGGTGATATTCCATCAGCGTGTCTACCAGAGCGAGCATATAATCGGACGAATGCAGGATATTGTCCAGATAACCGACCCTGCAACTACCATCGCTTTCCGAAGACAACTGTTCCGCACAGCCTCTGATAGCTGCCAGCGGAGCACGCAGGTCATGGGCCACTGAGGCCATCAGCTCCTTACGTGAACGGAGCAATTCTCTATTCCGATTGTCGGACTGTTCAAATTCCCTCTCATACCGAAGACGACGGTTCAAATCCCGGTGAATGAGGATATACAATACAATTGCCAGTAAAGAGATAGACAAAGCCAAGCCGGCTACCACATAGTAGGAATTATTCCGTTCAAGGACAAAGGTTCTGTAGCGTGCAGCAAAACGTTCGTTATTCTCCCGTTCAAATTCAGAGACTATGCTGTTCATCCTTTCGTTCAGTTCCATGCCGCCAACGTATAAGCTGTCCATCTGTGCCTGTATTTGCACTAATCTTTCAGCCTGTTCCAAGGACAGAGAGTGGAGCATACATGTTGCCATTCCGATTGAAGGGACAATGAACAAAGAGCAATGCCTACATTCGCCATCTTCCTTCTGTCGCTGACAGGCAAATTTATTCTCTTTTAATGGAAAAATATCCCAAATTCCCTTCTTAGAACTATCTCTCGTACCGGATTTAAACAAGACCATATTCCTCTTTTGCTGCACAGCTTGTCTCCCAGCAGTCAAAATAATGGAAGGGATACTTTCCTGTACAATATCGCCAATACTCTGCAATTCATTGAAAGTATGCATTGTCTTGGAAAGAAGAATTTCTTTATTCCAAAGAAGAAGACACAATGAGTCAATACGGTTTTTTTGTAAGGGAGTATGGACATACTCCTTTAGGAGTTGCAGACTGTCACAAACCCCATATCGTTTATAACTGTAGTTCTTCAAATCGTTGTCATCCCATGTTATGGCAATTTCCGCATGAGTAGAAAGATCCAATAGGCCTATGTAACTTTTTTCTGCTAGACTATGTATCGCTGCCAACTCCTTCTCTTCTTTGCGCAGCATGTGTCTTAGTACCTGTTCCTTGCGGAACTGATAGACAATGAAAGCTAACAGTAAAACTAAAATAGCATAACCGAAGCATATTTTTAACTTTAACCACATAATGATACCGACTGTAAATTTATATAATGTTCACATCAATAAGTGCAATATCTGAAAAGGCAAAATAAAAAACTTATTAGTATATAGTGACACTAATACTAAATCATCTTGTATTGATAAATTGCACTGATAATGTAGTGCTTTTAGCTGATTGACAATCAAATTTTACTATACATTAAAGCTCTTTTTGTTTTTATAATTACACGAACTTTTCAATTTTAACAATATTAAGAAGAGAAATAGAACATATAATTTGTATATAGTGTATCTAAAAGGAAATAAGAACAAATATTCACATTATAAAACGGAATAAAATAAGGTGTTTTTTTTTAAAATCCTAACAGTTTCATCACCGGACTTATAAAATGACCTATTCTGCCGATATAGGAATTTTCCTGTTGTTTCAAGTTTCGGAAGGCAGTCAATTCCTTTATCTTCTGTTCTTTTGTTGAAAAGTCTTTTTCTGTCTGTTCTATCCGGCTGATTTCTTTGTCGAGGGCATCAAGCTTTTCAGAATGATGGGGATAATATCCAAGAAACCATACGATGACAGAAGCTACAAGAATGACACTTCCCCTTTTATGCAGATACTGTTTGGCTTTTTCCCACATATGTATACAGATGGCGCGTGTAGTAGGCATCCGGTAAGGAGGCAGTTTCATTACAAAAGGAACATCCTCGTTCTTGAATAAAAACTTTCTGAACAATCTGGCCATGCATACCGCAGCTGTAATACCTGTAAGGCATAAGACTAAAAGCATGGTTCCCGCATATTCCGCAAAAAAAGTTCCGCATATTAATACATAGAGAGGCAGACGGGCACTGCAACTCATCAGAGGGACAGCCAGCATGGTTATCATGCGGCTACTCCGGCTTTCTATGGTACGGGTAGCCATTACAGCCAATACGTTGCATCCGAATCCCATAATCAGCAGAATGAACGACTTGCCATGCAAGCCCATTTTGTGCATCAATTTGTCCATAATAAATGCTGTCCGTACCATATATCCGAAATCCTCCATCAGTAATATGAAAAAGTACAGAATCAGAATTTGCGGCAGGAACACAATGATACCGCCCACACTGTTTATAATTCCGTTAGTCAGCAAATCCGCCAACGGACCGGGAGCAAAATTCTCCTGTACCAGTTGTTCCATCCAGCTCATCCAGGAGTCGATCCATCCTTTAGGATATTCTCCGATGACAAAAGTGGCTTCGAACATGAGCCATAGGAAGAAAATGAACAGAGAAAAACCAAGCAACTTGCTGGTGGCAATATGGTCAATCAACTTTGTTTTGTCTTTTTTATGCATGGGATTTTCATGATAAGTCTCCCGGAGTGCTCCTGATATAAAGCCATAACGGACATCTGTGAAAGCGGTTTCCGAATCAGTCTGCAACAAATCTTGAATGGTGTTTATAGCCTTTTCCCTCACTGCCATCAGCCGGGAATAATTCCCCCATCTCTTGACCATTCTTTCTATCTCCACATCCTTTTCCAATAGTTTGATGGCAAGGAAACGTTTGGAAAAACGCTCGGCTACGTTCCCGTAGATTTTCAATTCCTTATGCATTCTATCAATTTCCGTTTCCAGCGTATTGCCATAGTTTATGTGTATATGGCGCGTCAGCGGTTCTTTGCCTCATACACTTCTATGATTTTTTTCAGCAAGCTGTCTATGCCGAAACCGGTTTTACCGATAGTGGGTATAATCGGTACACCTATCATCCGTGCCAGAGATACATAGTCGAACCTGTCGCCTTTCTTCTCAAGTTCATCATACATGTTCACGGCAATGACCATGTGGGTATCCATGTCAATCAACTTGCTGGTAAGATATAGATTCCGTTCAAGATTCGATGTGTCAATCACATTGACAACAATGTCTGGCTAGTCCTCTTTCAAGTATTTACGGACATATAGTTCTTCCAGAATATAGGTGGACAAGGAATAAGTTCCCGGAAGATCTATGATTTTAAATGTATATTCGTCCTGGGTGAACACCTCTTCTTTGGCATCTACCGTGACTCCACTGTAATTGCCTACATGCTCATACGCTCCAGATGCAAAATTGAACATAGATGTTTTTCCACAATTCGGATTACCGACCAGTGCGATATTGATAGTTTTCCCTCTGTCTTTAGCAAATCGAATAAAATCTTCGTGTGACAGAGTAGTAAGTGTATTAACCTGTGACTCCGTGTCTGTTATTGTACCATATTCGTGTTGATATTCATTCATGCTTACAACTTCCACCAGCTCTGCATCACTTTTGCTAAGAGAAACATTATAGCCCATCACCTTGTAATAGACAGGATCGCCCAAAGGCGCACTCCGGACAGCCTCCACTTCTTGTCCCTGTACAAATCCCATCTCGATAATGCGCTTTCTGAAAGGCCCTCTACCGAGTACTTTCGTAATGATTCCTTTGTCATCCCTTTTTAAATCAGAAAGTTTCATATCAATATTTTAATGTTTGATTTTTATCTTTTATCGGCAAAGTTAGAGCGGATTATTTGCAATCTTGTTGCATGTTTTTTTGTTGTTTCGATAAAAAACTGTAATTCAATAATTAATGTTATTTCTAAACATATTTGCAACAAGATTGCAAATAAAAAAATGTATTTTTGCAGTGCTAAAACAGATAAAGAATACTGCATGGAAAAGGCGGTATAAAATACCGCCTTTTCCACTTGATAGCTTTACTGATTGTTGAACTTTAAAAATTCATATCCATGTCAATAAAGCAATGTGAAGACAGACTGCTGGACAGGGGACTACGTCCGACCCCGGCAAGAATCCTAACTCTACGTAAATTATCCGAACTGGAATATCCTGTTTCTCTGCTTGAACTTGAGACTATGCTTGACACATTGGACAAGTCTACCATTTCCCGTTCATTGGCTGTACTCCTGAAACGTCATGCCATTCATTCATTTGAAGATGGAAGCGGATCAACCAAATATGAGATTTGCAGAAGTACGGTGGAACATTGTCCTATAGAAGAGCAACATGTACATTTCCATTGTGAAGCTTGCAACAGAACATTCTGTATGAAAGAGCATAAAATCCCAATAATCAGCCTTCCCAATGGCTATGCAATCGAAAACATCAATTATACCATAAAAGGGGTATGTCCTGAATGCCAATGTCAACAACGAAAGGTATTGACAAATTAGGAGAAAGACAATACCACATAGGTGTAAATATTGAGTTTAATATAGAAAGAGACTCCTTATAGTAATTCTTATGGAGTTACTCTTTCTTTATCATCATTGTTGTCAGTGGGCTAAAATTTCGGGCTCTGACTCTGTGATTAAAATGGTATACTCCCATTGTGCAGACGGCAGGCGGTCTTCTGTATAAACAGTCCATCCGTCTGATTGATCCATCACGACTTTCCAAGTACCCATATTAAGCATCGGCTCTATGGTTAATGTCATACCAGGAACCAATAGCATACCTGAGCTCTTTCTACCATAATGCAACACTTCCGGCTCCTCGTGGAACTGTATTCCTACACCATGACCGCAAAAATCACGAACTACAGAAAAGCCATTGCGCTTGGCATGGCACTCTATTACATGACCTACATCACCCAAAAAAGTAAACGCCTGAGCGGCTTGCACTCCCTTTTTCAGACACTCTTCAGTAACACGTACCAGCTTTTCTTTTTCTGAAGAGGTTTTCCCAATAATAAACATCCGTGAAGCGTCTGCATAAAAACCGTTAACTATCGTTGTACAGTCTACGTTTACAATATCACCTTCATGGAGCACCTGATTCTCATTAGGAATGCCGTGGCACACCACTTCATTAACCGAAATACAACAGCTATTCGGAAAACCGTGATACCCCAATGTTGCAGGAATACCCTGGTGATCCATGGTATATTCATACACCAAACGGTCTATTTCTGCGGTACTGATACCTTCCCGAATATTTTCCTCCACACAATCCAATACAGCTGTATTCAACAGTCCACTTTTCCTTATTCCTTCAATTTGTTCCGGCAATTTAATGAGTTTTCGTGAGGGAACCAGTCTGCCTTTTTTTCCCAATACATCACTTTTTTATCAACTTCTGTCAAAGGCATGCCCGGAATGGGATGCCATTGATACTTTGCTTTCTTCATCTTATTTAAATTTTTTAGCCAAAATACGGATTGAATTCAACACAGCTAATAAAGCCACTCCTACATCAGCAAAAACAGCTCCCCATAATGAAGCGTATCCCAAGACCCCTGCCAACAAAATGATAACTTTCATGCTGATAGCCCCAATGATATTCTGCCATACTATACATTGTGTGGCACGTCCTATTTCAATGGCTGTAGCCACCTTCGATGGTTGGTCTGTTTGAATTACCACATCAGCACTTTCAATGGCTGCATCCGACCCTAGACCACCCATGGCAATACCTACATTGCTAAGAGCCAATACAGGTGCATCGTTCATGCCATCGCCTACAAAAGCTACAGTACGAGTAGCATGAAATGACAACTTCTGAATATAGGTAGCTTTGTCTTCAGGTAGCAAGTCACCATGTGCCTGCGGAATTTCCAGTTCGCGAGCCACTTTTTCCACTAATGATTGCTTGTCGCCTGATAGCAGATGGATATCTTTTACGCCTAATTCCTTTAGATGCCGGATAGCTTGTACCGCATCCTCTTTCAATTTGTCAGCCAACCATACAGCTCCGGCATATACTCCGTCTATAGCACATACGACAACCGTCATTTCAGATTCAAGTACCTTAGATGGTACTACCGTCTTCCGCATCAAAAGTAGTCGTGGATTCCCTACCAGTACATTTTTTCCATCAATAATGGTTTCCACACCATATCCAGCTATTTCCTGCATGGATAAGGCCGAATGTAAGGAAATATGCTGCCCCCGCACATACTGCTGAATGGCTTGTGCAATAGGGTGAGTACTCTTCTGTTCAGCCGTTCCGATGATTGCAAGCAATTCCTCTTTCTTCAAGGTAGCAGCTTGGACAGATGCTACTTCAAACTGCCCGGTAGTCAATGTTCCGGTTTTATCAAAAGCAATGCTGTCTAATTTTGTGATAGCATTCAGATAATTACCTCCTTTAAAAAGGATACCCGCACGGGAAGCAGCACCGATTCCACCATAATATCCCAAAGGAATACTGATGATCAAGGCACAAGGACAGGAAATCACCAAGAAAACCAGTGCACGATAAAGCCAGTCGGCAAATACATAATCGAAAGAAGGAGCTAACCATTCCACCACTGCAGGTATTATAACTACCAGTGCCGAAAGGAATAGCACCAAAGGCGTATAAATCCGGGCAAAACGCCGTATGAACAGTTCTGTCGGAGCTTTCCGTGCGGATGCTTCCTGAACCAAAGAGAGAATACGAGCTAATGCACTCTGCTCGTAAGGACGTTTCACTTCTAAATCAACCTTCTGGTTAAAGGCAATCATGCCTGCCAGCACCTCACCGTTTACCTCAATAGAACGAGGCATACTTTCACCTGTCAAAGCCGAAGTATCAAACAGTGCCGATTCGTTTATCAATGTACCGTCCAACGGTATTCTTTCTCCCGGTTTCACCTCGATGCGCTCACCTACCTGCACCTCCTTGGGTGCCACTTCGATAAAAGCTCCATTCCGGAATACCTGGGCACGTTCCGGACGGACATCCAGCAGTTCTCCAATATTCTTAGTAGCACGTTCCACAGCTCCATGCTGCAACATCTCCCCTACTGTATAGAGTAACATTACAGCTACAGCTTCGGGGTATTCACCGATACAGAAAGCTCCGATTGAAGCAATGAGCATCAAAGTGAACTCATTGAAAAAATCCTTGTCACGCATGCTGTGCCAAGCAGCATGCAACACCGGCAAACCTACAGGCATAAAGGCAAGCAGATACCACACAGACTGGATTGTACCCTGAAACCAACTTAGCTGGATATAGCTCATCACGATACCTGCCAACAACAACATCCCCGAAACAAGAGAGCTCCATTTACCGGACACTCCATCGGCATGATGATGGGCACAGCAAGAGTCGGCATGAGGTGAAGATACAGATGGGGATACATACTGGGCTTGGCAGCAGGATTCTGCTGCATGTAGTTGTTGAAACGGATTAGAATGTATTGTTTTCATACTGAGATATATTTTTCTTTCACACTGCAAAGGTAGAACATATCTCATACAACTTGGTTGCAAAGCACATATCAGCACCTGAAAGAATAAAGACGGATGCCCTATAAATTAAGAGCATCTGCCTTCTTCTTTAATTACACGGTCACACTACATGCTTACGACTCTGATCCGGTCAGTAAAAGCGGACTAAGCAGCTTTTGCCCCTTCTCCCCATGGATATGACAATCTGCTTATACGCCATATCAGAAACGTCACAGGCAGCATATACTTCCGGAACAGAGAGCCAGTTTGTCCGTGATGATTTCATCCGCATTGTTTACTTGAACAACATCCCGGAAGAAAAAACTTCTATAGAGATCATATTTTTTCTGTTCTTTAATTATATACATTATCTGTAACAAAACACAGAGACATTAAAAAGAAAGAAGAGAAATACACATTAATAAGGTATTTCTCTTCTTGGCACAATCATCTGTGGTTTATTTATGTACGGAAAAAATGACTATTTTCTTTTAGTTACCTTGAGAATGTCCGTCATGGAGAGGGATTTCATAAAAATCTTCTGCCCCGATTTCTTCGATAATATGTGTACCATCTGATGAAATATATCCTACAGATGTAGCATAACGTTCCCAATCGGAAACTAACTCCTTCAGTTTGTCGGTATATTGATGAGACAAATCTTTTTTCTCGGAATAATCACGACTTATATCATACAGCTTCCAGTGCATACCGTCCCCATAAGGAGGAAGTAGAAGGGTCGCTTTCCACTGTCCCTTTATGACTGCCTTGCTTTCTGCCATTTCAAAACAGATGGCCTCGTTATCCGTGCGTGACGGTGTTTCTGATGAGAAAGTAGCACGGAGAGATTTTCCATAAAGTGGTGCAAGCTTCTTGCCCCTGTACACATCCGGTCTGGAAATCCCGACATAATCCAGTACTGTAGGAAACAAATCAGTGACATGCATCAAGTTGCTGGTATCTATCTTGCCTCGCTGTACATCCAGACCAGAAACAATCAATGGTACACAAATACCTCCTTCCGCTGTAGTCATTTTATAATACGCATAGGGCGTGTTGCAAGCCTCCGCCCATGCCTTTCCTAAAGATACATCAGTACATTTGCGATCATGACAGTTTTGTTACGGCCAAGAAAGTATATAACCGCTATGCAGGTTTCTCAAAGGAATGCCATACTCTTATGGTACTCTTCAGAGAACAGATTGAATCGTATAAAGAAAAGATAGGCAAAGGAAAGGCGGAAAGCACTTACCGTGGACTGGTTGCCGACTACAAGAGTCTTTTGCTTTTCATGAAAACCAAAAAGAACATCGAGGATATAGCTATTGACGAGCTTGAAAAGTCGTTCATTGAGGACTATTACACATGGATGCTCGGCACGGCAGGCAATGCGAATGCCACCGCTTTCAACCGTGTCAATACCCTGAAATGGCCGATGTACATCGCGCAGGAAAAGGGTTGGTTGCGAGTCCATCCTTTCACATCCTTCGAGTGCAAGCCGGAATACAAGAAAAGGTCTTTTCTTACTGAAGAGGAATTACAGAGAATCATCCACGTGGAGCTGAAATACAAACGCCAGCGTGCCATGCGAGACATGTTTCTCTTCATGTGCTTCACCGGTCTTTCCTATGTGGACCTGAAAGCCATAACATACGATAATATCCATACCGACTCCACGGCGGCACATGGCTGATGGGCAACCGTATAAAAACGGGAGTGGCGTATGTCGTAAAATTATTGCCTATTGCTATCGAACTGATTGAAAAATATAGGGGTACGGATGAAAAGAAAGACTCTCCTGAATGTGCCTTTCCGGTAGGTGAATACAATGCCATGCGGCTCAGCCTTGGAATCATAGGCAGGAAATGCAACTGCCGGGTCGAGGTCATCCCGTATCTTGCACGCCACGCATTTGCCGTTCTGGCCATACTCAAGAGGATGCTGCTGTAAACCCTTCAGAAAGTGTTTGGGCATAAGTCCATCACATACGTCCTGCGCATCCATTCACTTGTCCGGCGCAGACGGGGCAATCTTTTTCTGGAAGTCGCCCATCTGTACGACCAGCGTGCTGACCAGCTTTCTCAACTCCTAATACGCGCTTGTTTCAATAATTGTCAGTTCCATACTAAAATTCTTTTTAAGATTCTGAATATGCGACAAAGTAACGCACATCCTATATCCTTTCCAAACAGATAATATCAGAGTCTTCCGTTGGCGTGCATTGGCGTATCTAACGTTAAAAGAGAAGGCCCTTCACCTGCATCCATGCGGCAACGGAACTTCCATTCCCTTACTTGTTTTCCATAAATTTATAGGATTAATTTCTGGTGCATAATATTAATAGTCATTATTCTGTCTGTTTTTTTTGCTTGCATAATTGCAGCTAACAGTTATCTATTCCAAAACGCATTGTTATGGAAAATGGCAAGCTGTTTTGGTGGTTTATGGATATTGTGTATGATAATTGCCGTCTTCGTTTGTCGTAAACTTGAATGCTCTAATTAAAACAGTACGGTTGTCATGCTTTGTGTGTTTTATTATAAATATTATGAATTATTTGGAATTGATATGTAATATAGATAATTTTGCAGTCAAGAAATGGTTTCGGGAGGTTTACGTCTTCCGAATGAAAAGGGAACCCGGTGAAAATCCGGGACAGTACCCGCTGCTGTGAGTCCACAAAAACGGACATCGAACTTTTGCCACTGGTGTAATACCGGGAAGGCACGATGACCGGGACGAGTCAGAAGACCTGCCATGACTGGAATGAGATTTACACCTGCGGGATATACGGGTCGTAATCAAATAAGGAATAGCTCATTGGCCATTCAATATTTGAAGACAGACATATTCCCGTTCGTGTAAGTTCGCACGAACGTTTTTTTTGTGTTTGTTAATAATATGTTTACATTAAAATGAGTGACCTATGAAAAGAAAATTACGCTTTCTGGCAGGTGCCTGTCTATTTACCGCAACCGCCTTGTTCTCCGGCTGTAGCTCGGACGATGACTTTTTGATGGAACCGGTTGATTCCGGAACTTCGCAAACCCGTGCTGTGACAAATCCGGACGGTACTTTAACTGTCACTTTCGATGATTTCAATCCCGGCATGTTGGCAGGACCTACCTCGGCCGGAGAAAATCTTTATTCGTACCAAGGGTATCCTCAAGTAACCACCATTTATGACAATACTCCGGAAGAATATCTCTTTCTTTCAATGTTTAATACAGTAGGTGGAAGCACAGAGTATTCCAGCGGCGGCATCGCACTTTCCAACTGGAACATCCGCTCCAATCAATCGGGGAATACCGGAGACTGGTGGTATTCCTATCTGAACCAGTGTTCTGTCTATAACACTGCGGTGGAAGCGGAAGGACAGGATAAGGAAGCCGGGCATAGCGGCTCCAATTTCGGTGTCGTTTACGGATATGTGGATGCTTACAATCAGGCATGGATGGCTAAACCAGAATTTTATTTCAATGTTCCCCGGAAATTGGTCGGCCTGTGGATCTGCAACACCTCATACACTTATGGTGTCATCACTTATGGTAATCAGTTCGGTCCTACGGGGGTAGCGACTCCTCTGAAAGAGATGAAAGGGTATTTCCAAGTGAATCTGGAGTGTTATGATGCGGATGGCGGTCTGATCCGCACTTACAAACGCCTTTTAGCCGATTATCGTGACGGCCAACAACAGGTTGATCCTATCACGACATGGGATTATTGGGAAATCAATGCCGAAGAGGTGCAAAGTGTGAAATTCAACTTCGAGGGTTCGGATTCGGGAGCATACGGTTTGAATACTCCGGCTTATATCTGTATCGATGATATCACCATACAATAAAAAGAATACAGGAATATCCCTTCTGTCGGGGTATCCCTGTTATTTTTCTAAAATCCACACATTATGCATCGTTTTTACTATTTTATTATTTTTGCCTGTATGCTGTTTACCTCCTGCAACAAGGATGAAGTCATTACCGAAGAAGTAGGAGGACAACCTATAATAGAACTTGACAGCGAGACCGGCATTTACACGGTCAAGGTCGGTCATGAATTGACTATCGCCCCGACATACCAGAATGTTGAAGATGCTCTTTTTGCTTGGACGATAGACGGTACGCTGGTTTCTTCGGGTCCGTCTCTTCAACGTACATGGAATGAATGCGGGGATTTTTACGTCAAACTAAGAGTAGACAATGCGGTAAGCTATGCCGAAGAGGAACTGAAAGTAGAAGTGAAAGAACTCACCCCTCCGGTTATCTCACTGGCACTTCCTTCGCAGGGATTAAAAGTCGTCCGGAATACCGATTACACATTTACTCCCGATATTCAGCATTCGGATGTAGAAGGGTTCAAAATCGAATGGGTACGGGAAGGAAAAATCGTTTCCACCGAGAATACTTATACCTTCAATGAAAAAGAACTCGGTGTTTATACGGTGACAATCAACGCTTCCAATATAGATGGGACAACAACAAAGGACGTAAGCGTAGAGGTCGTGGAAACGATGCCCTACGTTGTCAAATTCCCGACCCCGTCTTACCAGCAAACATCCACGGACAGGTACACTTTTGCCGACCGTCCTGTTTTCCTGCGCCCATTGTTGGAGTATTTCGATAATCCCCGTTTTGAGTGGAGTGTGGACGGTCAGGTCATGGAAGGAGAAGTGGAACGCATGTTCAAGTTCACGCCGTCCGCACCCGGAGAATACACCGTCTCCTGTACTGTTTTGGAAGACACACCGACGGAAAAAATAAGTAGGAATATCGACAAAGGAAAGACGGCTGTCACTGCCACTGTAAAAGTCGTCTGTGTGGACAAAAAAGAGCAGGACGGATTCTTGGCTTCGGGAAGTTCCAAGCTCTGGAATAAAGTCTATGAATATACCCCGGCTCCCGGCCAATTTATCAACGAAACGAGCACGATAGGCGGTATGACCGGCAATGAGACATCCCCTGAAGCGGCTGTCGCATGGGCAACACAGCGTCTAAAAGACAAACTGCACGTCTCTTTAGGTTCTTTCGGCGGTTATATCATCGTCGGTTTCGACCACAGTATTCCCAATTCGGGTAACCAATATGATTTCTGTGTTCAGGGGAACGCCTTTGACGGAAGTTCCGAACCGGGTATCGTATGGGTCATGCAGGATATAAACGGAAACGGATTGCCGGATGACGAGTGGTACGAACTGAAAGGATCTGAAGCAGGCAAGGAAGAAACAATACAGAATTTTGAAGTGACCTATTACCGTCCGGAAGGCAAAAAAATGGATGTCCAATGGATCAGTTCCGACGGTAGAAACGGCTGGGTAGACTATCTGTCCGCTTATCATACACAGGACTATTATTATCCGGCTTGGATTTCGGAAAACAGTTATACCCTGACAGGCACTTGTTTGGCCGCCCGCAACACCCAAGATTCACAAACCGGTTATTGGGATAATCAGAGTTATGACTGGGGGTATGTGGATAATTTTGGAAACGACCAGATAGAAGGCGGCAGTACGGTAGATGGAAGCGGGCAAAGGAACGGTTTCAAAATTTCCAATGCCATCCATGCCGATGGAACGGAAGCCAATCTGCAATATATTGATTTTATCAAAGTGCAATGCGGTGTCTTGGCCAAAAGCGGCTGGTTGGGCGAAGTTTCAACGGAAGTATTTTCTTTTGAGGATTTAACAAAATAACAATAAATACAAGTATGAAAAATTATTTTCTTCCCATGCTCCTATCCTTGTTCTTTTTGGGAGCATGTGACAAAAACGATGAAATTATACCTGAAGATGCAGATGAGAATTTCATCACGTCAGTTGTGATGACTGTGGACGGAAAATCGTACACGGCCGATATTACGGACAATACAGTAACGATAACCGTTCCTTATACGGTATCGTTGAACAATGCCGAAGTGGAATTCAAGTACACCACTTCTGCAACAATCATACCTAATCCAAAAACGGTAACGGACTGGGATAACGAACGGACCTTCCGGGTGACATCCTATAACGGAGATGCCCGCGAATATGCCTATAAGGTGGTGAAAAGCGAAATAGAATCTGATGGAGATGTAGAGTTGAAGACCACCGAGGAGGTAGCTTCTTTTGCCGCAACCAAAACAACCGTTGTCAAAGGGAACCTGATTATCGGTTCTGATGCGGAAGAGGCAGAAAAAATCACTGACATATCTGCATTGGCATCTTTGAAAGAGGTTACAGGCAACATTGTCATTCGTAACAGTTACAACGGTGCAGACTTGACAGGGTTGGATAATATCGTTTCAGCCGGAGGTTTGCAGTTAGGTTCGGTCGATGTCGCCTCGAAAGCTACGGAGCTTCACATGATTTCCATGAAAGCTCTGGAAATGCTCTCCGGAGACATATCGGTATATAACGACCAAGTGACTTATGTCCTATTCGAGAAACTGGCAACTATTGAAGGAAGCGTGATGTTCAATGCGCCGTCGTTACAGAGTTTTGAGTTTCCGGTTCTGACCACTGTAGGTCAGGATCTGAATATCCAGGGACTCAATGAAGAAAACAAGGCAGCCGGAACAATCGCTTCTTTAGAATTATCGGAACTGACAAGTGTCGGAGGTGTCTTGTCCGTGAACAATCTTGCCAAACTGACTTCCATGAGCTTCCTTAAGCTGAAAGAGACCGGTGGCTTTGATTTCCACACCGTCCCCGTGATGTTGGAAACCATTAATCTACCGGAAGTCGAGACAGTAAACGGAAGTATTATTATGGAAGCCAACATGGAAACTCCTCCTACCGGTAGTTTTGTTCCCCAACGAAATGACGTGCTTCAGGCTTTCGGTGGAATGGACAAACTGACAACGGTGAAGGGGCAGATAAAGATAAAAAATTTCACGGCGCTCAAGCAGCTTCCTGACTGGAGTAAAATCACCACACTTGGAAGCATTACGTTGGATTATCTTGAAGACGTGAGCGGAACACTGATGTTGCCGAACGCCCGATTTGAAACCTTCGGAGAAACAGCTCCCCAGATTGAAATTATAAACAAGGTGCAGCTCTCCAAAATTGAAACAGCCGAAGATTTGTCAAATGTAAATTTTGTCATCACCAGTCTTACGAATAACAAGTTCCCTGAAATCATGTTCAAGAATATCAAAGACTTCACTTGTAAGCCAACCACTAACAATCCCGATTATACCATATCGACAATTCAACATGTACATGGAAATCTGTATGTGACAGGCCAAATGCGAAGCAAGGCAAAATTCCCTGACTTGGAAATCGTAGACGGATATGGATACATCCAAATGCCTATGATGGGGACTGTTTCAATGCCTGTATTGAAAGAGGTGGGTGGACAATTTTATTTGTCCGGCAATCTAACCAGTTGTGAGTTGCCTTTGTTATCCAAAATCTGTTGCTCAGCCTCTCCTGTATATTATAAAGAGGGAAAAGGTTCTTTAGCAATGACTTTACAAAGTAAATCACTGAATCTTCCGGAATTGCTTCACGTAGGAGGTGAAGGGTTGTTCGTTAATCAAGCAACAGGTATTACTTGTGCTAAGTTACAGACAATAGATGGTACGTTACAGATAAAACAAGCGAAATCTCTTTCTCAGGAAACATTTTCCATGGAGAAGTTGAAGACCTTGCATGGGGTTGTTTTTGACGGTTTGACAAAATTCACCGACTACACTTTCTTCGGTAAGTTCATAGAAAACGGAATGATTACGGAGGAAAGCTGGAGTGTGACGAAATGTGGGTATAACCCAACCTTCCAAAAAATGAGGGACAAACAATATACGCAGCAGGATTAAACCTTATACCTTAACCAGAGTACCCGTAATGATTCGGGTACTCTTTTTTATCTGAATGACAATGAGCAGAACAATACAACGGATTTGCCTTTTTCTTTTCTGCCTGCCAGTTTTCGGCAGTTGCATGAAATGGGATTATGGGGAGATGGAGAATTTCTCGGCATCGGCTTCCGGTCTTTTCATCACCAACGAGGGAAATTTCCAGTACGGCAATGCCTCGCTTTCCTACTATGATCCTGCCACGTGCGAAGTGGAGAATGAAGTGTTTTACCGTGCCAACGGGTTCAAGTTGGGCGATGTGGCCCAATCTATGGTTATCCGGGACGGTATAGGCTGGGTCGTGGTGAACAACTCGCATGTGATTTTCGCCATCGACATCAATACTTTCAAGGAAGTGGGCCGTATCACAGGTTTCACCTCACCCCGGTATATCCATTTCCTGTCGGATGAGAAAGCCTATGTGACGCAAATATGGGACTACCGCATCTTCATCATCAACCCCAAGACATACGAGATTACCGGCTATATCGAATGTCCAGACATGGACATGGAATCGGGTTCCACCGAACAAATGGTGCAATACGGCAAGTACGTCTATGTGAACTGCTGGTCGTACCAGAACCGCATCCTGAAAATCGACACGGAGACGGACAAGGTCGTGGACGAACTGACCATCGGCATACAGCCTACTTCGCTGGTCATGGACAAATACAACAAGATGTGGACCATCACGGATGGCGGTTACGAGGGCAGCCCATACGGCTACGAGGCACCGTCTCTCTACCGTATAGACACCGAGACTTTCACCGTAGAGAAACAGTTCAAGTTCAAGCTGGGCGACTGGCCTTCGGAAGTCCAGCTCAACGGTACACGGGATACGCTTTACTGGATCAATAACGATATTTGGCGAATGCCGGTGGAAGCCGACCGTGTTCCCGTCCGACCTTTTCTGGAGTTTCGGGACACCAAATACTACGGCCTTACGGTCAATCCCAACAACGGGGAAGTATATGTGGCCGACGCTATTGATTACCAGCAGCAAGGTATCGTGTATCGCTATTCGCCGCAAGGTAAGCTGATCGATGAATTTTACGTGGGAATCATTCCGGGAGCTTTCTGCTGGAAATAACGAGGAAGGAGGACAAAAATGAAAAGACATCTTATTCTATTGTTCGTGGGGGTAAGCCTGCCCTTTCTGCTTGCCGCCCAGCAAAAAAATTCCGTCAGCATTACCAAAAGGGTGCTGCGTATTCCGGAGGTTACGGTGGTAGGCAAACGACCGATGAAGGATATAGGCGTGCAACGAACCCGTTTCGATTCCATCGCCATGAAAGAGAACATCGCCTTATCTATGGCCGATGTGCTGACATTCAACTCATCCGTTTTTGTCAAGAACTACGGACGCGCCACGTTATCTACTGTAGCTTTCCGGGGTACCTCTCCCTCGCATACTCAAGTGACGTGGAATGGTATGCGCATCAACAACCCGATGCTGGGCATGACAGATTTTTCCACCATCCCTTCTTACTTTATCGATGATGCCTCGCTGCTGCACGGAACTTCGTCGGTAAACGAAACGGGCGGCGGCTTGGGTGGTCTGGTCAGGCTCTCCACTTCTCCGGCCAACCATGAAGGATTCGGGTTGCAGTACGTGCAGGGAGTGGGGTCGTTCAGCACGTTCGACGAGTTTCTCCGCCTGACCTACGGTAACAAACACTGGCAGTCCTCCACCCGTGTGGTATATTCCTCTTCTCCCAACGACTACAAATACCGAAACCGGGACAAGAAGGAAAACATCTATGACGAGGACAAGAACATCATCGGTTCCTATTATCCGACGGAGCGCAACCGCAGCGGGGCTTATAAGGATCTGCACATTTTGCAGGAAATTTATTATAACACGGGCGAAGGTGACAAGTTCGGGCTAAACGCCTGGTATATCAATTCCAACCGGGAACTGGCGATGCTCACCACGGATTACGGGAACGGCATGGACTTCGAGAACCGCCAAAGGGAGCAGACGTTTCGCAGCGTCCTCTCGTGGGAACGCGTGCGGGAGAAATGGAAGGTCGGTGTAAAAGGTGGCTATATACACACATGGATGGCCTATGATTACAGGCGGGACAAGGGAAACGGCGAAATGGCTTCGATGACCCGCTCGCGCAGTAAGATTAACACGTTCTACGGAAGTGCGGACGGGGATTATGCACCTTCAGAGAAATGGCTGTTCACGGCCGGTGTTTCCGTACACCAACATTTGGTGGAAAGCGCGGACAAAAATATCATCTCGCAGGAAGGTAACAAGGCTGTTGTCGGGTATGACAAGGGACGTGTCGAGTTTTCCGGTTCCGTTTCTGCGAAATGGCGGCCTGTCGATCGTTTTGCCGCCTCGCTTGTTCTTCGCGAGGATATGTTCGGTACGGAATGGGCCCCGGTTATCCCGGCTTTCTTCATCGACGGGGTACTGTCGAAGAAAGGCAATATCGTGGCGAAAGCATCCATCTCCCGAAACTACCGTTTCCCCACGCTGAACGATCTCTATTTTCTGCCGGGCGGTAATCCCGACCTAAAAAGCGAGCACGGCTTCACATACGACGTGGGGTTGTCATTCTCGGTGGGGAAAGAAAATGTATATGCTTTGAGCGGTGGTATCAACTGGTTCGATTCGCACATCGACGACTGGATCATCTGGCTACCCACAACCAAGGGATTCTTCTCTCCCAGAAACCTCAAGAAGGTACATGCTTACGGGGCAGAGACCAACGCCCACCTTGATGTAATGCTCGGAAGGGAATGGAAACTGGATATGAACGGAACTTTCTCGTGGACTCCCTCGATCAACGAGAGCGAACCTATGAGTCCGGCAGACCAATCCGTCGGCAAACAGTTGCCATACGTACCGGAGTTTTCCGCAGCGGTGACCGGATGTCTGTCATGGCGGACATGGAGCCTGCTCTACAAGTGGTGTTATTACAGCCAGCGTTATACCATGTCGAGTAATGATTATACCCTGACGGGCTATCTGCCTCCTTACTTCATGAATAACGTGACACTGGAAAAACAGCTCTCTTTTCGATGGGCCGACCTGTCGCTAAAGGGCAGCATCAACAACCTGTTCGATGAAGAATACCTTTCCGTATTGTCCCGTCCCATGCCGGGCATCAATTTCGAGATATTCATCGGCATAACGCCCAAGTTCGGAAAAAACAAAAATAGTAAACGATAATCTGCATCAATATGAACGCATTAAAGAATTTAAGCCTGATTCTGTTGCTTTCTCTGGCATTTACAGGCTGCCACAACAAAAGTTCAAAACTCAATGATTTCAACCTGCTGCTTTATGCTCCCGAATATGCCTCCGGCTTCGACATCAAAGGGGCGGACGGGAAGGAAAGCGTACTGATAACCGTCAGGAATCCCTGGCAGGGAGCAGACAGCGTAACCACATGGCTGTTTATCGTCCGCAACGGCGAAGAGGTTCCCGAAGGGTTTGCCGGACAGGTACTCGAAGGAGACGCCAAACGCATCGTGGCGATGTCTTCCACTCATATCGCCATGCTTGACGCGATCGGTGAAGTCCAGCGCATAACCGGCGTTTCGGGAATCGACTACATTTCCAACCCCGACATCCAAGCTCGCCGCGACAGTATTGGTGACATCGGCTATGAAGGAAACATCAACTACGAGTTGCTGCTCTCGCTCGATCCCGACCTCGTTCTGCTCTATGGGGTGAACGGCGCAAGCGCAATGGAAAGCAAACTCGAAGAACTCGACATACCGTTCATGTATGTCGGCGATTATCTCGAAGAGTCGCCTCTCGGTAAGGCTGAATGGATGGTAGTGCTTTCTGAAGTCACAGGGAAACGTGAGAAGGGTGAAAAAGCCTTTGCCGCAATCCCGGTCAGATACAACACTTTGAAAAAGAAAGTGGCCGACAGTATCCTTGGCACTCCTTCGGTTATGCTTAATGTCCCTTATGGAGACTCGTGGTTCATGCCTTCAACCCAAAGTTATGTCGCCCGCTTGATTGCCGATGCAGGCGGTCGCTATATCTACCAGAAGAACACGGGAAACGCTTCTATCCCCGTTGACTTGGAAGAAGCATACCTACTCGCGTCGGATGCGGACATGTGGCTGAACGTGGGAATGGCGAACTCCCTTGACGAATTGAAGGCATCATGTCCGAAATTCACCGATACCCGATGTTTCAAAAATGGAGAGGTGTATAATAACAACGCCCGTATCAACACAGCCGGGGGTAACGACTATTACGAGTCTGCTGTCGTGAATCCTGACATCGTGCTCCGCGACCTTGTGAAGATATTCCATCCCGAACTGGCGCAGGAAGAGTGTGTGTATTACAAGCAACTGAAATAGATGCGTTCCCGTTCGACTATATTGTCCTCCATATTGATTACGCTCACGGTCGGTCTTTTTTTACTGGACTTGGCCGTGGGAGCTGTCAATATTCCAATCCGCGATGTATGGGCAGCGCTGACTGGGGGAGATTGTCCCCGTGCCACGGAAAAGATCGTACTCAACATACGCCTCATAAAAGCTATAGTGGCACTGTTGGCCGGGGCTGCCTTATCAGTCAGCGGTCTTCAGATGCAGACCCTCTTCCGTAATCCTCTTGCCGGTCCCTATGTCCTCGGTATCAGTTCCGGTGCAAGTCTCGGTGTGGCACTCGTGGTACTTGCTGGGCTCGGTTCATCAATAGGCATTGCCGGAGCTGCATGGGTGGGTGCGGCTGTCGTATTGCTCGTGATAACTGCCGTTGGACAGCGAATAAAAGACATCATGGTAATCCTGATTCTGGGTATGATGTTCTCATCGGGCGTAGGCGCTGTCGTGCAGATTTTGCAGTATATAGCCAATGACGAGTCTCTAAAAATGTTTGTGATATGGACGATGGGAGCATTAGGGGATGTGACAGCGCAACAACTTGCCATCTTTGTTCCATCAGTATTAGTCGGGTTGTTATTGGCTGTAATAACAATCAAGTCGCTTAATCTTTTGTTGTTTGGAGAAGAGTATGCCATAACGATGGGACTGAATATTCAGCGTTCACGCGGCCTATTGTTTCTCTCGACAACGCTGCTCGCCGGAACGATAACCGCTTTTTGCGGTCCGATAGGTTTCATAGGTCTCGCTATGCCTCATGTCACAAGAATGCTTTTCCAAAATAGCGATCATCGTGTCCTTCTACCCGGAACAATTCTTTCAGGAGCATCGATATTGCTTCTTTGCGACGTCATTTCCAAAATATTCACCTTGCCGATCAACGCCATTACAGCTCTATTGGGAATCCCAATCGTCGTATGGGTGGTTTTACGCAACAAATCCATCACCGCATGATAGAATTACAGCATTTTTCCATAGGTTACAAAGAGAACTCGTTGCTCCACGAGGTAAATGCCACGATAAAAAAAGGTCAATTGACAGCCCTTATCGGAAGAAACGGGACAGGGAAATCGACGCTACTCCGCGCCATAGCCGGTCTGAACCGGTGTTATTCCGGAAAAATCATTCTCGACGGGCACGACATCGCCTGCATGAGAACCGAAGATATGGCAAAAACGCTGGCCGTCGTCACGACCGAGCGCACGCGCATCGCCAACCTGCGGTGCAAAGATGTCGTAGCCATAGGCCGTGCTCCTTATACCAACTGGATAGGCAGGATGCAAGAGGCGGATAAGGAGATAGTCATGCAATCGCTCATCTCGGTGGGAATGGAGGCTTATGCAAACCGCACGATGGATAAAATGTCGGATGGCGAATGCCAGCGTGTGATGATTGCTCGTGCATTGGCACAGGATACTCCTATCATTCTCCTTGATGAACCGACTTCCTTTCTTGACATGCCTAATCGCTACGAACTTGTGGCGTTGCTTCGTAGGCTTGTCCACGACGAGAAAAAATGTATCATGTTCTCGACACATGAACTTGACATCGCGTTGTCCATGTGCGATTCGATAGCATTGTTAGATACCCTGAATTTAAACTGCTTGACCGCGTCTGAAATGCGGAAAAGCGGATACATTGACAGACTTTTCCAAAATGAGAACATTCGTTTTGACTCCTTATGCGGTACAATGATTTTGAAACAATGAGTACATACACTGTAGAAAATTTTACTTCAGACATCACTGTTGAAGGATATATCGCCGAATTCCGTGACGAACCACATTTTCTTGAACTTTGCAAACAATGTACCAATTATGGCAAAAGTTGGGGGTGTCCTCCATTTGATTTTGATACGGAATCGTTTCTCCGGCAATACAAGTATGCACATCTTATGGCAACGAAGATAATCCCTGAAGACAAAGATATTCCGATTGAATATACACAAAAACTCATTTTACCGGAACGAATACGAATCGAGAGCGAATTATTGGATATGGAACGGAAATATGGAGGGCGTTCATTTGCCTATATAGGTAAATGTCTTCACTGCCCCAATAACGAGTGTACGCGTAACTGCGGCACACCATGCCGACACCCGGAAAAAGTGCGTCCGTCACTCGAAGCCTTCGGATTTGACATAGCCAAAACGCTTGCTGAACTTTTTAACATCGAACTTCTTTGGGGAAAGGATGGCAAATTACCTGAATACCTTGTTCTCGTAAGCGGATTTTTTCATAATGAATACGAACTTTGCAACATAGCATACTAATGATTCGGACATGAAACAAACAGACAAACTAACCACATTCGGTTCAATCTGTTTTGTGATTTCAAATGAATTATAGTTAGATATGTAAAAAGCGACGCCGGAGCTTGAAATAAGTAACGATTTATCGGTGTATCCTCCGTTAAACCGTTCATTTTCGGTTAAACGAAAACACAACATGCTGTCCGCTGGAGCGGAGCACGTTTCTTCAATAATTATTGTGTATCATACCGTTGTGTGGCTATTTTCCTGTGGTTTGTGGGGCTTTTCCATCAGATATTTGCCGGCTGTTCTCCTCATTAAAGGATAGATATATCTCCATGACCATGCGACTTACGCCCATAATTCGGGGATAAGGAGGCGAATATACGGAAAATCTGCCCTTTACATGCCCTATTGTCCATTAATGGATTAATACTTCTACACATCTGCAAATGGAGAATGACAGGTCTCGTTTTTTAATTTAATATCTTACTTGAAAAGAAATATAAGATATACCATTCCCCTGATTAAATTCAGTTTTTTTTCTGTGTTATATTACTTGTAAAATTCTATTATACCATTCAAGCAACAGCCCTTGAATCCCGCCGTATTTCAATTCTCTTTTTCCCATATAACGATTTTCCCATTTTTATTTATCCCGTCAGTAGCTCCACCTTGCTCGTTTCAGGGTGCGAAGCTACGGACGGGACCCCTAAAAATCTGCAAGGCCGCTTCGCGCCCTGCGGGTTTTGGCGAAAATTTTTCAATCCGTCCAGCCGGGCGGTTGAAAATTTTTCACCAAAAGCCTTGCATATTTTCTCCCCGTCCGTATCTGCCCCCTGAAACGAGCAAGGTGAAGCCACCGACAAGGCATAAAAAAAAGTCAATGTTATGAAAAAGAGAATTGAAATACGGCAGGATTGGAAACGAGGCTTCGGCTCCGCTCCAACCGGCATTAAAATTGGGTGAAGTGGTCGCTGGTCGGTTTCGTGGTCTATGTGGCGGTGCGTTTCGTGTGTGCCTTTTGGGGTGGTATTCTGCCCATGTTGGCAGTTTTGGCGGTGGTGGTTTTCCTCATCCGTGCCGTGTGGTGCATCCTTTGCGTGCTCGCTCTTTTCATCCTTGCGCTTTGCGTGATACTCTGACAGAATATGAATCATTTTAAAATCAAATCATTATGAACAAAGTACATTTATTGGGAGCCAACAGAAGTTACGACAGAGACGTTCAGACCGTTTCAGTCAACCAAGTGGTAGTATTGGATAGCTATGACAGCTATGTTGTGTATGAAGTAACCCGTGACAAGTGGGGAATAACCTATCATCTTGTCAATTTGCGGACATACGAGTTTCATACATCCGACCTTATCCGGCCGTTATCGGAAAAATTCGGAATAGGAATCTATTACGATGATGCGAACCCCAAGTTTTTAGATCCGTTGGAAACAGCCGCTTTACTCACCAAGGCAAAAGAGAAGAAAGCCGAAGAAGAAAAGAAAGCGAAGGAAACAAGAGAGGAATACGGACGTATCGCCAAAATCGGTGCGGAGCGTTTGCGCCCCCTTGTCCCGACGGATGCAAAGGCGGTCATTATCGGCACGTTACGGGTAAACGAGTGCGACAGCTATACGGACTATTATGACTACAGTATAGCAAGAACCGTCATTTTAGGCTTTTCCAAACATACACGCAACCTCTTTTCAGAAATGCGCAAGCATGCCGCCAATTTTGAGGGAACAGCCTATTTGGCGGAATATAACGCAGATTACGAACACCGGGAAAATTACAGCATGGGAGACGGTATGTATCTGGGCAGGAACAAGTACAGCGGTTGGACGGTTGAGAAAGAGCCTATCCACGACCTTGAAAAATTCATAGAACGGTATGCGCACACCGCAGGGGATGAAGCCAACCTTTGTATGAAAGCACCGCAGACGGACAGCGATACGGCAGAACAATCCACAGCAACCGCAGACTTTTCAACCCTCAGTCTTGAAATCGTGGAATACAGCGAGAAGGCGATTGCCGTATTCGGTGACACCAGGCCGATAAAGGACATTCTGAAAGACCTGAACGGTCTGTTCCGTGCGAACCTCACCTATAAGGGCGAAAGGCGTGCAGGGTGGATATATTCCAAGAAGCAGGAAACGAAAGTAAGGGAAGCACTCGCCACGTGCATCCGTGTATGACAGCATGAACGGCAGGGCGGAACAATCCGCCCGCCTATCAACGAACCCATAAAAAAGTAACGACATGAGAACGGAAACAAGAACATACACCCTCTATCGGATAACCGAGTTATCCGAGGAAG
>NZ_BHWB01000010.1 GCF_003865075.1 Bacteroides faecalis
AGATACAAATCTGCATCTCTTATTTTTTATATTAACGGTCATTTTTTATTCTTCAGGCCTTTTGAAACTAAACTTATCAAGTCTATTTTCTGCACCACTATATTCTTAGATTTTCGATATTTTCCAAGAATTTTGCTTGCTTCCTTCTCCAACTTATTTAGATTATCTGAGAAATAGATCATACAAGTACTATTCGGTTGCAATGAATTAAATTCCAGATAATTTTTTAATTGATAACTATATTGGTCACGACGAGGAAGAAAACCATCCTTACCAAGTTTCACACTATCCAATTTTGAATTTCAGTAAAATAAACAATCGTATCTGTAAATGATGCACCCACTCCAAATGCATACACAGATTTTCCATGATCTTTCTTCATTGAAAAGGCAGAACACACAGCAAACACCGCAGTTATCGCAAATAGTATTTTTACAAATCTCATATTCTATAATTTTTATGGTGACAAAGGTAACAAAAAAAGGAATTTTCTCTATTATCTACAAGAAATAGCATTTCTATTCTACTCAATATCCATAACAATAAAGGTTTCTTTGCCACTTTAAGTATCTTATCTGCCTCTTTCATCACACTATCGCAACATCACACGGGACCCTTCACTTATTCCCAAAGCAAGATAGGAAGGATATACTTCTTCAGCTGGTGGTACAGGGGTATATGAATGTAACACGACATAACGTTTAAAGGCGTTGCTATTTGTCTTTTCCAATCCATGCAACTTATAATGTACATTTATACCCCACTTACTATACGACCGTACACCTACTTTATATTTCCCAAAGAAGAACAATGACTTCCCTCCACATTACTATAAACAGGCTTATCCACAGTACTTTTCATACCATATCCATGCGCGCAAAGACTTGCACACTTCGCTGAATCTCCTTTAAAATCCCATATAAAAAACGATACTTACCCGAATGAATACTAAAATCCACCAAGAAACAATAATTGATATCAAAACCCTTTTCCACACAATACACCTTAGCCTCAACCGCCTTTTCTTTCAAGCGTTGTTCTACTCCAGACGATACAGATATAGCTTCCGCACCTTTCCCATAGGCCGCAAAACCAATTTCCAAAATCAAGAAAACAAAAATAAATCTAATTATATTCTTCATAAAATCCATAGCATAAGATAATCATCTTGATAAAGATATAAATAAAAAGCCACATAAGTACTTCTTCAAACGAAGAATGCAACTTATGCAGCTTAAATTCTTTTTTAGAAACTGATATTTCTTACTTATCCCAAGTAAGATTTGAGCAATTTACTACGATTACTTTGTCTTAGTCTTCTAATTGCTTTTTCTTTAATCTGACGAACGCGCTCACGTGTGAGACCAAACTTATCGCCGATTTCTTCTAATGTCATTTCTTGTTGTCCGATACCGAAAAACATCTGAATGATTTCTTTTTCCCTATCGGTTAACGTAGAAAGAGCTCTATCAATTTCCCTCGCAAGAGACTCATTTACCAGAGAGCGGTCCGCCATAGGCGAATCATCGTTTACCAGCACATCCAGCAAGCTGTTATCCTCTCCTTCTACAAAAGGTGCATCCACCGAAATATGACGGCCGGATACCTTCAATGTATCAGAGATTTTATCAACAGGGATTTCCAGTTCGTCTGCCAGCTCCTCAGGAGACGGACGCCGTTCATTTTCTTGTTCGAACTTAGAGAAGGCCTTACTGATCTTATTCAGCGAACCGACTTGATTCAAAGGAAGACGAACGATACGCGACTGCTCTGCCAATGCCTGCAGAATAGACTGACGAATCCACCATACAGCGTAACTGATAAATTTAAATCCACGTGTTTCATCAAACTTTTCGGCAGCTTTAATCAGTCCTAAATTGCCCTCATTAATTAAGTCAGGCAAACTCAAACCTTGGTTCTGGTACTGCTTAGCTACAGATACGACGAAGCGAAGATTGGCACGTGTCAATTTCTCCAACGCCACACGGTCACCTTTACGAATACGCTGAGCGAGCTCCACCTCTTCTTCGACAGTAATAAGGTCTTCACGACCGATTTCCTGCAAATACTTGTCAAGAGAAGCGCTCTCTCTGTTAGTGATACTTTTGGTAATCTTTAGTTGTCTCATTCCTTAAAAACAGATTTGGTGTGCAAAGTTACGACAATTTATTTGTTAACAAGCAAACTTTACGCAACTTTTTCACTATATTTTTCAACTATTGAAACAAAAAGGATGTCAACAAGTTGATTGCCGACATCCTTTTTTCTAATTCATTAGCTTATCTTACAATCTTATGACCTAACTGAAAAACTATTCTTGTGTCAAATCTACTGCAAAATATCCGCGTTTACCTGAAGGGAATACACCAGTCAGGAACAATACCTGGTTTGGAGACTTCACAGCAGCTTTCATAACTTCTTCCAGATCACTGACTTTACGCATTGGTTGATCGTTTGCTTTCAGAATAATGAAACCTTTACGAACTCCGGCATCATCCATCTTACCAGCAGAAACTCCCGTTACTTGTAGACCATAACCCAAGTTCAATTGTTTTTTCAAATCATCCGGTAATTCTTTGAAAGCAGCGCCCAGAATTTCCATGCCAGCTTCTTTCACTATCTTAGTAGTACCTTGTTCATTCTTCAAAGTAACATCAACAGATTTTTCCTTCTTGTCACGAATCAACTTCACACTAACTTTATCACCCGGACGATGTTTAGCAATAGCTTCCTGCAAGTCAGCCATATTCTTCACCTTCTTATTATCCAGACCGATAATTACGTCATCTACTTTTATGTCAGCTCCAGCAGCAGAACCACCATCAACGATCTCTCTAACCCATACACCTTCAACTACACCTAGTTCTTTAGCTTTATCACCCAGTGTCTTACCAGATTTATCGATCGGCTGTTTATCATCCATCAGACTGCTACCAATAGGAGCACCACTAATACCAAGCAATGCACGCTGTACAGTTCCATATTGTTTCAAGTCAGCAATAACTTTAGTCATAATGCTGGTTGGAATAGCAAAACCATATCCGGCATAAGCTCCTGTTGGTGAAGAAAGTACAGAGTTAATACCCACTAATTCACCTTTGGCATTTACCAAAGCACCACCACTATTACCTTGATTGATAGCAGCATCCGTTTGAATAAAAGATTCAATACCCTTATTGTATACTCCTAAAGAACGAGCCTTAGCACTTACGATACCAGCAGTTACAGTAGAGTTAAGATTGAATGGATTACCTACTGCCAATACCCACTCTCCTACTTTCAGTGCCTCAGAGTCACCTACCGGAATAGTAGGCAGATCATCACCTTCCACTTTTACCAATGCAAGGTCAGTACTTGGGTCGGTACCAATGATCCGTCCTTTATACTCACGATTATCATTCAACTTCACGATAATTTCATCAGCCCCTTCAATTACGTGATTATTCGTTACGATATATCCATCTTTTGAAATAATGACTCCGGAACCAAATCCTACACGAGGCTGAGATTGTATCTGACGCTGCTGTCTTCCACCGCCACCAAATATATCTCCAAATATTTCAGCAAAAGGATCACGCACGTCTACTGTTTGAGTTTTAGCTTCTTGAGTAGATCTTATATGTACGACAGCATGAAGTGAATTTTCTGCAGCTTGTGTCAGATCAACTGGCTGAGCATTAATTGCATCAAAAGCAGCCAATTTCACATTAGGATTCTGCTGAAAAATCTCATTAAATGAGGTTTGTTTGGCAGAATCGTTGGATTGCAACAATTTGTAAGTTGTCAATCCTGCAACTCCTGAGCTAAGAAGAACAATTGCTCCTACTCCCAGAATGTTTTTTGTTGTCTGTTTCATGATTTATAAATCTTTAAAATGTTAATATTCGACATAGTTTTAACTTTTACGACGTTAAAATAATAACAAATTCCGTTCACTTATTTCACTTGTCAGTCTTTTTTGTTCTCTTTTAACAGAGAATATTTAGAGCTTAACAGCGCTTAACGACAACACCTGACAAATTTACATTCATTGTATGACAGCCTCCTTTAACACTCTGACATTCATTCCGTAAGACTAGAGTCTGACAACTCCGATTCCCGGCAAATCATTCAATGTAATCTTCCCTTTTATTACTTCAACACCTTTGAAGCGGTCATTAGAGATAAGCAGATTGCCATCCAGATCAGCAAAATCAACCAATGGAGAAAATTGTGCTGCTGCAGATATAGCACATGACGTTTCTGTCATACACCCTACCATCACCCGCATCCCAAGTGCATGTGCCAAAGTTACCATCTTCCAAGCTTCTCGCATTCCCGCACATTTCATCAACTTTATATTAATCCCCGTAAATGCACCTTTCAAAGCTGCGACATCTCCCAATCGTTGCAATGACTCATCAGCAAATACAGGTAGCGGACTATGCTGCGTCACCCAAGCTATATCATCCAATTGCTCCTTCGACATAGGCTGTTCTATCATCACAATTCCTTTCTCTTTCAACCAATGAATCATATCAAGTGCATATTGGCGGTCTTTCCATCCCTGATTTGCATCTATTGCTATCGGAAGATCGGTCACAGAACGAATGGTTTCTATCATTTCCTTGTCATTATCCCGCCCCAGTTTCACCTTTAATATATTAAACTGATTTGCGCACTCTTTTGTTTTCGCACGCACCACATCCGGTGTGTCAATACCGATTGTATAGGTAGTAGAAGGTGCTTTTTCTTTATTCAACCCCCATATTTTATACCAGGGAGCTCCCAGCAGTTTTCCTACCAGATCATGAAGAGCGATATCCACCGCCGCTTTGGCTGCCGTATCACCTGGTGACAAGCTATCGATGTATGACAAAATGTCTTCTAACTGAAACGGATCGTTGAACTGTTCCAGATCCACTTTCTTTAGAAAGTTCATAACCGACTCTACCGTCTGTCCCAGATAAGGAGGCATAGAAGCTTCTCCGTATCCTGTTACCCCTTCATATTCTATTTCGACCTGCACGTCCGGCGTAGTAGTTCGCGAATAAGTAGCTACTGTGAATACATGTCTCAATTTCAACTCATATGGGAAAAAAGTCATTTTCATTTTTCCTCCTATTCCTTTTCTATTAATATTAAAGGTAGAAGGAACTGATTCTCCGGCCAATGCCTGACGCACCAATAGTCCGGAACCAAAAGTAACCAAAGCTGCAGTTTTCAAAAAATCTCTTCTATTTTTCATATCATCAATAGAACATTAAGAACGAACATCAGAAAATGGACTACGAATATGTACTATCACCTCATCGATCCATCATCCAATTTTCTATTATTCAGTTATAATAAGGATTGTGATCTGTCGTATTCATTCCTTTTTCCTTATTTATGTAAGGTAAGAAACGAACAGCAAAAAGCAATCTTCCTGTATTGAACTCATCATAGTCACTATCTTCAGGATTAAAACTATTGATATGCACATCTCCCAAAGCATGAATAAACTTCCTATTTCCAAGATAAATACCCACGTGCGAGATACCTTCCTTATGATCTGCCGCAGCCTTTCGACCAAAAAAGACTAAATCCCCACGCTGCACATTCGTAAAATCAGGATCAATCTCGATGCGTTCCCCCACATACGCTTGCTGCGATGCATCCCGAGGAATAATAATATCATGCATAAAAAGAACAGTACGCACCAATCCACTGCAATCTACTCCTTTTGAAGAAGTTCCTGCCCACAGATACGGAATCCCCATCATAGAATGGGCAGTTTGAATTATACTTTCCACATCCTGTTTTAAAGAAGCTCTCCATTCAGATTCACGTTTTGATATAGATTTAGGCAAATAAGCCTGTCGACCGTCCGGATAAGAAACCTTATAAAAATGTCCTTTGTTTCCCTCCCATTTCAAACGATTACCTGCTACTACATCCGACACAACCTGCGAATGTTCATTCGGTTTCTCATATGCAAAACCATAATGAGAAGTCACCACCACCTTTTCCGCACGATTCCACCTATCATATTTCTCTTTAGACATAAGAGTAATCACCATACGATGCACCCATCCGGTATAATCATCCGGTGTTTGAATCTCATACCATCCCGTATATTTCCATACTTTTACCGGCATTCCCAACAAGGCCTGTGTACTCATTCCCGAAGTAAATTTACCTTCCTCACGCAAATTGCAAACAGAAATATGAACTACTCCATAAGCTGAATCCGCCGATATAGGCCGTATCTCCTGAGCTTCCAAACCCGTTGCCATAAGTACCAGCAAACAACCAAATAAAAATATTATTTTCCTCATTGAATCAATAATTTAATGAAAGCAAAGGTAGAAATTATTTCTATTTATGTCACATTCTTTGGCTAAAACAAAATAAATGACGTATTTTTGCAGCCTAAAGCAGTTAGCCGGTTTGTCGCGTGTACGTTTCGTACAGGAGGAAAGTCCGGGCAACATAGAGCATCCTACTTCCTAACAGAAAGCTGTCCGTGAGGGTAGAGTAACGTAGAAGAAAATAACCGCCACTCCCTTCGAGGAGAGGTAAGGGTGAGAAGGTGGAGTAAGAGCCCACCAGCCACATGGCAACATGTCGGGCTGTACGTCTTAGGAGTTGTAAGGTCATGTAAACCGGCGTTATGAGAGTTGCTCGCTCCATGTCGGAGGGTAGACCGCTAAAGTGGCGTGGTGACACGTCACTCAGATAAATGACAGACACCTTAATTTATTTAAGGTACAGAACTCGGCTTATAGGCTGACTGCTTTTTCTTTAAATTATAAGTATTCTTTCCGGGAATAACTTCCTACTACTTATTATACGGAACATACGCTCTATTCATCACATTTAAAGTTTCCGGTATCCACACCCGATAGCGAATATCCCCTGACCAAGTATTTCCAGCTGAAGCAAAATCACAAAAATGCACCTGCTTAGGTTGTTTATCTTCTCCCTCAAGATCTGTTCCTAAAACAAGCGGTACTGTATATGACATCCAGTTCCAGTCCTTCTTTTCCGCCACAGGAATTAAGTCTACATAATTTCCCTCATGAACTACGACTTGTGCCGTTTGATCTACAAAACCATCATCGAAGCGACTGTCACGTGCCAAGACAACAGGCCCTTTAACAACAGCAACATGATTATCCTGACGAATCAGTCTTCCTCTCACATCGAGGTTTAGAGTTATCACATCTCCTTTTTTCCACCTGCGGGTAATCTTATAGTAAGTTCCCGGAACTATATCACTCATTTCTTGCTCGTTTACTTTTATAGTATTCTTCTTGCTCCAAGAAGGTATACGTAAAGCCACAGAAAATGTTTCGGGTTTATCTGAATCGATTTTTATGCAAGTTTCTCCCTCCTGAGGATAATTCGTTTCCTGAACGACCCTTACTTTTTTATTGGAAGCCAAAAGAATTTCCACATTTGAATCTGTGTATAGATTTACAAAAATCGCTTTTCTATCAGAAGATTGCATGAAAGCAAATTGTGGCAAAAGCGCAAAAGCCCTTGGACCATTCGCATTACAACAGTTTATATGCATTCCACATTGTTCTTCTCCGGGGTGTCGTTGACCTTCAAGAGGGCTATACTTTGCAATTTGCGAAGCATCACTTTTCATCGAAGCAAGCATCGAATTATAAGCCGTAATTTCCATTTGATCAGCATAATACGAATTTCCGGTCAATCTCAACAACGTCTGGCATAGTTTCATCCACGTCATAGTTACACATGTTTCCATGGTATGATAGGTTGGAACAGTTTGAAGATTTTTCCCATGATACCAACACTCAAATGCACTTCCCGATCCTGCTATATTTATCTCTGTATCAGCAATACTTCTGACTGTTTTCTCTACTGCATTCAAATACAAAGAATCATTTGTCAATTTATAGATTTCGAGTAATCCCTCATAGCAAGACATCATCTCATAAGCTTTCTGACCATTTTTTGTGCCGAACCAAGTCTCATTCATAGAAGAAGGGTGCGGAAATCTGTCGCCAACCGGAATCTCTTCCATAGCTTTACTTATTAATTTAGGACCAGCAGCAGTCTCCCACTGGTCTACAATATACTTCGCAAATTCAAGATACCGTATATCCCCCGTTCTGCGATACAAGAAAACAATAGGTTCCAATACACTACTGCTAGCCATTCCATAATAATTACCAGTAGATACAATATCAACTTTACCCGGTCCAATTTGTGTCATCAAATGATCCGCAGCTTTCTTACATGCAGAAAGTACTTTTTTATCTCCGGTTAAATCATAATAAGCCAAAAGTCCCAGCATGGAGTATTTTCGTCCCCAAACATCCCATTGTTGGAGTTGTGCATCTGGAGAATAGTTACCAATATAACCATCAGGAGATTGTGATTCAATTAAACCTGTCACACCTTTCTGAATAGAATCTAATAATGCCGGATTTTGAGTATATCTATATGACAGGACAGCTCCCAACAGCCATTTACCTAAAAATTCACTTTGCCAACGATAAGTTTCTGTCTTATGATAAAAAGGAGTAATCAGATGATTTACATCCTGCCCCATTACCCGCTTATCAATACAAGCATCAATTTTCTCTCCCATATAGTCCCCTATCTTGACCGAAGAAGGATTTCCATCAATCAGCAAATCGGCAACAACAGCCTTAACCAAGTTCGACTGCGCCAACAATTCCGATGAAAATAAATATGGAACAGGATTTATTCCTAATAAAACAATCAAAATAAGGATGTGTGCCTTCATAATATTCAATGATATTTAAAATGATTCTACTAAATTTTTCCTACCTTATAAGAATGTTTGAAAACAATCAATTCACAGAAACTGTTTATTATTCAACAATCCCTAAAAATCTGATTTACAATCATATTAAAAAAGCTATCATGGGAACAAAATTAATAAACTTATATGAAAAGTCCAAACTATCAAGTAGGAATTTTCTGATGTGCAACATTAATATTCACATTTAATTACTATCTTTGTCCGTATTTCATTTATAAAAACATCTCACCAGAAAGAATGAAAAAGAGAATCACTGATATATGGAAATTCCTTACGTATGACATTTGGCGCATTACGGAAGATGAAGTGACCAGAACTAAATTTTCGCTCTATAACATTATTAAAACCATCTATCTTTGCATCAACCGTTTCACCAAAGACCGATTGGTAAATAAAGCGTCAGCACTGACATATAGCACTCTTTTAGCAATTGTCCCTATCTTGGCGATCCTGTTTGCTGTAGCACGCGGTTTCGGTTTCGATAACTTAATGGAACATCAATTCCGCAGTGGATTCGGTGGTAATATAGAAACAACAGAAGCCATTCTTTCATTCGTAAATTCCTATTTATCACAAACCAAAGGAGGTATTTTCATTGGAGTAGGTTTAGTTATGTTGTTATGGACCGTTATCAATCTGGTTAGTAATATAGAAATCACCTTCAACCGGATTTGGGAAATAAAGAAAACCCGTTCCATGTATCGTAAGATTACAGACTATTTCTCCATGTTCTTACTCATGCCTATTTTGATCGTCGTATCCGGAGGTCTTTCCATATTCATGAGTACCATACTGAAGCAGATGGCAGACTTCGTACTCCTCGCTCCTGTCTTAAAATTTTTGATTCGTCTTATTCCTTTTGTCTTAACCTGGCTTATGTTTACCGGGCTATATATCTTTATGCCTAACACAAAAGTAAAGTTTAAGCATGCACTTATCTCCGGTATTTTAGCAGGTACAGCCTATCAAGCATTCCAGTTCCTTTATATCAACAGCCAGTTATGGGTTTCGAAATACAATGCTATTTATGGTAGCTTTGCCGCCTTGCCGATGTTCTTATTATGGTTGCAAATTTCCTGGACCATCTGTTTATTTGGTGCGGAACTCACATATGCCGGTCAGAATATCCGGAATTTCAGTTTCGACCAAGACACCCGTAATATCAGCCGGCGTTATCGTGATTTCATTTCCATTCTCATCATGTCTCTTATTGCTAAGCGTTTTGAGTACAACGAACCGCCATATACAGCCGCTGAGATTTCGGAAGAACACCAAATTCCAATCCGGCTGACGAATCAGGTGCTCTATCAGTTGCAAGAGATTGAACTGATCCATGAAGTGGTATCTGACGAAAAAAGTCAAGATATTGCTTACCAACCATCCATGGATATTAACCAACTGAACGTAGCGATACTGCTTGATCGTCTCGACACGTATGGCTCCGAAAACTTCAAAATCGATAAAGATGAAGAATTTAGCGACGAATGGAAGGTATTGACCGAATCCAGAGAAGAATATTATAAAAAAGCCAGCAAAGTACTATTGAAAGATTTGTAGCATTCAACAGGTATAGGATGAGAACAAAAATTATGAAAACACAATTATAACAATCGAAGAAATGAAAAAATTACTACTAAGCGCACTTGCTCTGTGCATTGCAGGCACAATTGCCGCACAAGAATCCCCTTTGTGGATGCGTTATTGTACAATCTCTCCGGATGGAACTACCATTGCGTTCACATATAAAGGAGATATCTATACAGTACCATCAAGCGGAGGACAAGCTACACAAATCACAACAAATCCGGCCTATGACACTACCCCTATATGGAGTCCTGACGGAAAACAAATTGCTTTTGCTTCCGACCGTATGGGAAGTATGGATGTGTTCATCGTATCAAGTGAAGGAGGAACTCCCCAACGACTGACAACGTATTCAGGTAGTGAAAAGCCTGTCGCATTTAAAGACGCTACACACCTTTTATTCACTACATACCTCATGCCTGCTGCCGAAGATGCCGGATTTCCCTCGGGACAGTTTCAACAGATCTATGAAGTTGCCACGACAGGAGGACGTCCCGTAATGTTTTCTTCTATGCCTATGGAAAACATTTCCATCAACAAAGACGGAGTTATGCTTTATCATGATAAAAAAGGATACGAAGACTACTGGCGTAAACATCATGTATCTCCTATTGCCCGGGATGTTTGGATGTATACCCCTAATACAACTCCCGCCTATCAAAAACAAACCACTTTCGGCGGAGAAGATCGTGAACCGGTTTGGGCTCCCGACGGAAAATCTTTTTATTATTTAAGTGAAGAAAAAGGTTCTTTCAACGTTTTCCAACGTACGCCTGGAGCTACGACTTCCAAGCAGATCACCTCTCATAGCAAACATCCTGTACGCTTTCTTAGTGTAGCCGATAACAACAAATTATGTTATGGTTACGATGGTGAGATTTACACACTTCTCCCCGGTAAACAACCACAGAAAGTCAAAGTTTCCATTCTGGCAGATAAGAATGACAAAGACATTATCCGCCAAATCAGTTCATACGGTGCTACGGATATTGCTGTCTCTCCCCAAGGAAAGGAAGTTGCATTTATTCTGCGAGGCGATGTATATGTTACCTCCATTGAATATAGAACTACGAAACAAATTACCAATACTCCGGAACAAGAACGTAACATAGACTTTGCTCCTGACGGACGTACCCTCGTTTATTCTTCAGAGCGCAACGGCCTCTGGCAACTATACACTTCAACTATCGTACGTGAAGATGAAAAACAATTCACTTATGCTACTGAATTAAAGGAAGAACGACTGACTAATTCCGATGTTGCCTCTTTCCAACCTAAATATAGTCCTGACGGCAAAGAAATCGCCTTCCTTGAAAATCGTACCGCTATCCGCATTATCAACCTGAAAAGCAAAGCAGTACGTACTGTAATGGATGCCAAATACCAATATTCTTATGCAGATGGCGACCAATGGTTTCAATGGAGCCCCGATAGCAAATGGCTTCTTTCCGGCTTTATCGGTACAGGCGGTTGGAATAATAAGGACGTTGTCTTACTAAACGCGGACGGAAAAAGTGAAATGGTCAATCTAACCGAAAGCGGTTATAGCGACGGGAATGCCAAATGGGTATTAGGCGGCAAAGCAATGATATGGAACAGCGATCGTTCCGGCTATCGTAGCCATGGCAGTTGGGGAAGTGAAAATGATACTTACATCATGTTCTTTGACGCAGATACCTATAACCGTTTCACACTAAACAAAGAAGATTTGGCACTACTTGAAGAAGCGGATAAGATTGAAAAACAAAAACAAGAAAAAGAGAAGGCTGAGAAAGAGAAAGCCGAGAAAGAAAAAGCGGAAAAAGAGAAAAAGAAAGACGCTAAGAATAAAAAAGAAGATAAGAAAGAGAGCAATAAAAAAGGAAGTGACAAAAAGGAAGACTCAGACAAGAAAGAGGAAGAAAAATCATTGACTTTTGATCTGGACAATCGTTTCGACCGTATTGTTCGTTTAACAGTCAATTCCTCACGCCTTGGCGATGCTGTTCTGTCCCCAAAAGGCGATAAGCTTTACTATCTGGCAGCTTTCGAAAGTGGCTATGACCTTTGGGAACATAACTTAAAAGAAAACTCTACCAGAATTCTCATCAAAGGTGTTGGCGGTGGCAGACTAATACCTGACAAAGAAGGTAACAATCTTTTCATGTGCAGCAATGGAGGACTTAAAAAAATAGAACTTGGCGGAAACAGAGTTACTTCAATCAATTTCGAAGCTTTCTTCAATTATCGCCCATACGAAGAACGCTCCTATATTTTCGACCACGTTTATCAGCAAATGAATGATAAACTCTATGTAGCAGACCTTCAAGGAGTAGACTGGAAAGGATATAAAAAAGCATACCAACGCTTCCTGCCTCATATCAACAACAATTATGACTTTACAGAGATGCTAAGTGAACTACTCGGTGAAATGAACGCCTCTCATACCGGAGCACGTTATGGAGCTTCGAACTACGCACTCCCTACAGCTGCTTTAGGATTATTCTATGATGAATCATATGATGGTGTGGGACTAAAAATCAAGGAAATAATAGCACAAAGTCCTTTCACTAAGAAAAAGACAAATGTAAAAGAAGGCTGTATCATCGAAAAAATAGACGGAGTGACCATTGAAGCCAATAAGGATTACTTCCCACTATTCGAAGGCAAAGTTGGTCGTAAAGTAATACTTACTGTATATGACCCTATTACCAAAAAACGTTTTGAAGAAACCATTAAAGCGATCAGCTACAATGAACAAAATGAATTGCTTTATAAACGTTGGGTAAAACGTTGTGCACAGAAGGTTGAAGAACTTTCCGGTGGCCGCATTGCATACGTACATTTAAAAGGAATGGATAGCCAAAGCTTCCGTAATATGTACTCCGAGTTATTGGGACGTTACCGTAATAAGGAAGCAGTCATAGTAGATACCCGTCACAATGGTGGAGGATGGCTTCATGATGATGTTGTCACCTTGCTTAGTGGCAAAGAGTACCAACGCTTCGTTCCACGAGGCCAATACATAGGCAGTGATCCTTTTAACAAATGGACGAAAATTTCGTGTATGCTGACTTGTGAGGACAACTATAGTAATGCCCATGGCACTCCATACGTATATAAGACACTGGGAATCGGCAAATTGATCGGTGCTCCAATAGCAGGAACGATGACTGCCGTATGGTGGGAACAGCAAATAGATCCATCTATTGTGTTCGGCATTCCTCAAGTAGGATGTATGGATATGCAAGGCAAATACCTCGAGAATCAGACTCTTCAACCCGATATCCTTGTCTACAATGAACCGGAAGCCAGTTTGAAAGGTGAAGATGCCCAACTTAAGGTAGCCGTAGAGCATCTTTTAAAAGAATTGCCCAAGAAGAAATAAACCGGAAAATTAGAAAAATAGTTCAATTATCAACATTAAAGAGTCAAGCTTTTCGATTGGGAAACTTGGCTCTTTATTTTATTTAATAACCAGAATCATACGTATAGAAAAGTATAACTCAATCCAGATAAACGATACATTCCCCTCTTTAATGCTCACTCATAAATGTATCAGAATTTACCGATGCAACATATTGGGCCAATCTTTCTGTACGGAGTGTAGAAGTTACTGTGTTCACGCACCCGCTTTCACAATGCGAACATTACTGAAAAAATAAAGAATGATATAATAGATAAGTTATTATCCATTCATATAAAACTTCTTTTCCTTTAATAGAAAAGTTATTCTCTATTTGAAACAATCTATAAACGCAAGTTGCGTTTATATAATCAGAAGTTGCGTTTATATAACCAGAAGTTCCATTTATATAAACCAAACTTGCATTTATAGATTCTTCTCTAATTTAAAGAAGTTTGTTATTAGAGGAAAACAAGTTTAGTATTAATACATAGGAACTTATCTATTGATACTTTGGAAGCAAAGTAATATAGACTCATACAACATGAAGTGGAGCAAATTAAACGGTGATAGGTGATAGATATGGTGATAGGTTAAAAGAACAACCTATCACCCATCAAACAGCGATGGATAAAGCGATACAGAAGATCGGTGATAGGTTGATAGAGAAATTGATGTTTTTTGTTAGGAGGGGCTGAATAGAGAATACAAATTCACAGATAGGTTTAATATCGATTATATGAAATCACCTTCTCTTTAGTTTTCCTCATTTTCTTACGCTTCTCCTTCACCGGATAACCAATCGTTATATCCAGCAATAGCCGTTTAGACTCCGGAATACCAGTCAGTTGCTTAATTTCCTTTTCATCAAACCACCCAAGGATACAAGAACCTAACCCTTCACTTTCGGCAGCCAAAGATATATGAGCAGCAGCAATCCCAATATCAATTAATGGGAAATGCTTTCCTTTTACCTTTCCACCAAGCAAAGAAGTAATATTGGCAGATTCTTCCACAACCAGAATATGTACAGGAGCATCCTTGGCAAACTTATTCATCCCAAGTCCGGCTGCCGCCTTGCCAACCTTTTGCGCCAACTCATGATCTGTCACTACAACAAATTTCCATGGCTGGGCATTACAAGCAGAAGGAGCCATACGGGCGGCTTCCAATATCCGTTCCAACTTCTCCCGCTCTACCGGACGCTCTTTATCATAGGCCCGGTCGCTTTGGCGGGAAAGTACTAATTGTAGAAAATCTTTCGACTCCATCATTTATATTGAATCAACTATTTATATTGTATCATCCGGCTAATATATTTACCGATAATATCAAACTCAATATTTACTACACTGCCTACGGTAAATGTATGGAAGTTGGTATGCTCATAAGTATAAGGAATGATAGCTACTTGGAAAGTATCATCCGTAGGGTTACAAACAGTCAGGCTGACGCCATTCACTGTCACCGAACCTTTATCCACAGTAATATAACCACGTTTCGCCATATCTTTATCGAAAGCATACTTAAAAGTGAAATACCAACTACCTTCCGCATCTTTAATATCAATGCAAGTAGCGGTCTGATCTACATGTCCCTGAACAATGTGTCCATCTAACCGGCCGTTCATCATCATGCTACGTTCCACATTCACCTTATCCCCCACTTTCAGCAAACCAAGATTCGAGCGCTCCAAAGTTTCCTTCATAGCAGTTACCGTATAGGTATCTTCTGTCATACTTACCACTGTCAGACATACTCCGTTATGAGAAATACTCTGATCTATCTTTAACTCATTTACAAACGAACACTTAAAGGTAAAGTGTATATTCTCCTGGTCTTTCACCAGCGCTACCAAAGTAGCATATTCTTCAACGATTCCAGAAAACATAATATGAATTTTGAATTTTAAACTACATGCTATTATTGAAGAGACACATCTTCAATATGCCGTCAAAGATACGAATAAGGAAGGAAGTTGAAAAACATTCTGTTTTTTTTCATATATTGCAACCATTTACTTGTGAAGAAATTCCGGCCGTTCGTTCATTTAATTTTTTAAAAAGAAGAAATTAATAGAGTTTTGTGGTAGGTTTTACTTAAAAAAAGAAAATTATGAAAATCAGAAAATCACAATTCACAGTCCGGAAAATAGGAATCATGCTTCCTATACTCGCTTATTATCTTTTCTATGGGATATATACTATTGTGCTGCCTTTAAGTATGAAAATATATTCTGCAGAGTCATATCTTTTCGCATCACAGACCCTTCCGTACCTTTCTTTGCTCTCATTAACCTATTCATATTTTTGTTGCCATATCTACACAAAGAAAAAAGTATGGGGATTCGTAAGTTACACATTCCTTCTTATCATCGTCAGTCTCTTTTATTATTTGATAAGTAATAAAAATTGGGGAGTTACGATATGGGGTATCTTTCATTATCTCTATACATCAATTTCAGGTATTCTACTATATATAGTATACGACTGGTTCCAAAGAAAACAAAAACAAAAAGAACTGGAAAGACGGAATCTTCAAAGTGAACTGAAGTTACTGAAAAATCAGTTGAATCCGCATTTCCTTTTTAATACTCTGAATAATATTGATAGCTTGATTTTTTCCAATCCGGAGATGGCCTCAAAATCATTAGTACAAATGTCGGAAATGATGCGGTATATGATCTACGAAACTAATGTTCCCGAAGTAGCACTCACACAAGAACTAAAATACATCAGAAATTATCTTGATTTACAACGTTTACAATATGATAATCCTAATTTAGTATCCTTTACATTAGAAGGAATACCAGACAAAATTTTCGTCGCTCCTATGTTGTTTATCGCATTTATAGAAAATGCGTTCAAACATTGTACGGACAAAAAGACAACCAATACAATTCAACTACTATTCCAGATTCAGGAATCTAAAATACATTTCGAAATATCCAACTTGTTCGATCCGACAAAGCAGATCAATAAAGACTCTTCTAGTGGTATTGGACTTAGTATCATAAAACGTCGGCTTGATATTCTTTATCCACATAGATATTATTTGCAAATGAATCAGAAAAACGGTTACTTTGATGTTTCATTAACAATTAAGCTTACATGATCAATTGTATTATCATAGAAGACGCTCCACTAGCCGTAGAGAAATTAAAGAACTTTATAAGCAAAGTACCTTTACTGCATTTAGTGTGCACTTTTGAAAATGGTCTGGAGGCTTTTGACTACCTCCAGACCAATGCAATAGATTTATTGTTCCTAGATATTCAAATGGAACAATTTACTGGACTTCAATTATTAAAAGCACTCCATACACGTCCATACATTATTATTGTATCTGCATACGGAGAATATGCCGTACAAGGATTCGAATATGATGTTACCGACTATCTATTGAAACCTTATTCCTTTGAGCGCTTTCTGAAAGCAGTGAACAAAGTACAAGCAGAAATGTCATCCACTTCTCTTGGCCCATCAACTCCAAGGAAATATATCTTTCTTAAAACTGAATATCGGATGGTACGCATAAACTTATGCGACATCTTATACGTAGAAGGAAAAGGAGCCTATCTTCACGTAATTACTGAAACAGCAAGAATCATGACTTTGCTCAGCTTTAAGGAAATAGAGTCATTGTTGCCTTCCGAACAATTCATACGTATCCATAAATCATATCTGATAGCCATTAATAAGATCGACAACATAGAACGTAACGTTGTAAAAATCGGCAATGTACGTATACCTATAGGAAAAAGTTATTTGAAAGACTTTTACCAGCGATTGCAATAATTAAGGTTTCCAGCCGTATAAAACAAAATTAGACTTTACTCTCCTCCTTCCTCTACACGAACGGTAACTCCTATTTTGAGTTCCAAACTCGTTCTTCAAATCTGTTCTTTCAAGGAAATAAAGCTGTTATAATACAATAGAGAAATCTTCTCGGATACCGTTATACATTAATTAAACAGTTTCAAATAGGCATAAAAAAAATAGGGCTTTTCACAAAGCCCTATTTTTCAGTTTTCAATAGGTATTAGTTTTTTTTTAAGGTAAAAAGATTGTTTTCAGGATAACGTTGCAAATATAGGTGCTTTTACCGTTACTCTCCAAATTATAAAACATGTCTTATAACATCTTTTTGAAATTTCTTTGGATTTATTATCATTTACAGCAAAACCCCTGTAACTTGCTCGTTACAGGGAACAAATATATGACTTTTTTTTAAGTAGCACTAATTTTTGTTTAAAAAGTCGCAGAAACTTATTTAATTGGATAGTTTTCGTCTGTTTTTCCACTATGTTTTAACACTTTTGCATCGATAAAGAACACAATTTCTTCGGCAATATTGGTAATGTGGTCACCGGAACGTTCCAATTTACGGAATACACCAACGAGATCAAGGCAAGAATGTATGTTTTCCGGGTGTTTGCTGATATAGTCAGCTAATATTTCAGTTACGTTCGCGTTAATATCATCCAATAAGTTGTCTTTGGCAAAGACAGCAGTTGCCAGTTCCAAACTCTCTTCATTCAGAGCACGTTTGGCAAGTTCGAGCATAAACCGTACTTCTGCCAACATCTCTTCCAATCCCAGTTGTTTTAGTAAGTCCGGGTCCAAAGCAGGCTCTTTACATCTCAATACAAAGCGGGCAATCCCTTCTGCAAAATCCCCCAAACGTTCCAAATTCGTATTAATCTTCAGCATTGCCAATACAAAACGCAGATCAATCGCTACCGGATTGTACAATGCAATAATATCCTCCACATCACTATCTATTTTCAACTCAAAAGCATTCACCCGTCGTTCGCGGACAATCACCTGTTGTGCCAATTCTTTATCGAGTGTAAGTACAGACTCTCCGGCACGATCGAGCTGGTTATAAACCAACGTCCACATTTCATCGACTTCTTTCTTGAGCAAAACCAATTCCGATTCTATAAACTTTACCATAATTCTGTTTTTCTTTAGGTGTATCACTTATTTATATTTATTCTTCTATCATCCGAAACGCCCTGTGATATAGTTCTGTGTAGCTTCCTTCTCCGGATTCGTAAAGACACGCTTTGTATCTCCAAATTCCACCATTTGTCCCATATAAAAGAAAGCGGTCTTATCACTGATACGTGCTGCCTGTTGCATATTGTGAGTCACGATTACGATGGTATACTCCTTTTTCAACTCATGAATCAACTCTTCTACTTTAGCAGTAGAAATAGGATCGAGGGCTGAAGCAGGTTCATCCATCAATAAAACCGAAGGGGATACCGCCATAGCACGAGCTATGCAAAGGCGTTGTTGCTGACCACCGGATAAAGCAAAAGCCGATTCTTTCAACTTATCTTTCACTTCCTCCCAAAGTGCTGCTCCTTTCAAGGTTTCTTCCACTCGCTGACGGATAAAAGCATTATCCTTAACCCCATTGACGCGAAGCCCGTATGCTACATTCTCAAAAATACTTTTCGGAAAAGGGTTAGGACGCTGAAATACCATTCCTACATTTCTGCGTAGTTCATCTACTTCCACTCTTTTAGAATATATATTCTGCCCGTCAATCAAAATTTCTCCCTCCAGTCGGCTACCGGGAATTAAATCATTCATCCGGTTGAAAAGCCGCAGAAAAGTGGACTTTCCACAACCGGAAGGACCAATAAAAGCCACTACCGATTTTTCTTCTATTTCCATATTAATGCCCTTCAATGCCTGAAAGTCACCATACCAGAAATTCACATCCCGCACATCTATTTTTATTGTACTCATATCGCTTCGTTAGTTCATTTTTACTCTTTTCTCAAAATATTTTCTTAATGCATTTGCCAGCAGATTGACCAACAAGATAATAACAATCAACACTAAGGCTGTACCATAAGCCAGAGGTAACTGTGCTTCCATGTTTGTTCCACTTGTTGATATCACATATAAATGATAAGGCAATGCCATACATTGATCAAAAATGCTTGTTGGTAAGTGTGGTAGGAAATAGGCGGCACAAGTGAATAGAATCGGTGCCGTTTCTCCAGAAACACGTCCCAAGGCAGAGATATTAATCCTGTTATAATATTAGGCAACCCCATCGGTAAAATCACATGCCATATAGTCTGCAATTTAGTGGCTCCTAATGCGCGACTTCCTTCCCGCATACTGTCAGGTATTGCTTTCAATGCCTCTTCGGTGGTTCGGATCACCAAAGGAACACAAAGTAGTCCCAATGTCAATGAACCCGCAAGGATACTATCTCCAAAACCCATATAATTGACAAACAATACCATACCGAATAAACCAAATACAATAGAAGGAATGCCGCTCAAGTTATTTGTCATTACACGTATAAAACGTACCAACTTCCCTTTCGGGGCATATTCATTCATATAAATTCCGCTCATTACGCCTATGGGGAAAGCAAATAACGCACTTCCCACCATCAGGTAGAACGTACCGACAATGGCTGGCCAAATACCTCCTCCCGTCATTCCATCGGTAGGAGCCGAAGTGATAAACTCCCAACTGATAGCCCCGATACCCTTATATATAATGAAACCGAGAATGGCAAACAAAATCAGAACAATACACAGACTTAATAATCGAAAAATTCCGAATGCTAACTTCTGCGAACGGCGTTTGGCTCTTTTATTACTTTTTATTTCCATACTACTTACTACATTTTACTCCCTTAGAGGAAATATATTCCACACTAAAGTTGATGATTAAAGTGATAAAGAACAATACCACGCCCAACAAGAATAAAGCCTGATAGTGTGGTCCTCCGGCTGGAGCCTCCCCCAACTCAGCTGCAATAGTGGCGGGGATAGTACGAAGTGGTTCAAGAATTGTAGTGGGGATCACCGCAGCATTTCCCGTCACCATCAACACAGCCATTGTCTCACCTATTGCACGCCCAATGCCTAGCACGACTCCTGAAGTGATTCCGGATATGGAATAAGGAATTACAACCTTATAGATAGTCTGCCATTGCGAAGCTCCTAATGCCAAGCTGGCTTCCCTCATCGAACGGGGGCAGTTGCGCATTGCATCTTCTGTGACCGTAATAATGGTTGGTAACGCCATAATCGCCAAAACAATACTCCCTGCCAATCCACTCTCTCCTACCGGTAAATCAAATAGTTTCTGAATTAACGGTACGATCACAATCAATCCGAAAAAACCATAAACAACGGAAGGAATTCCACTCAGAAGCTCTATTATCGGTTTTAGCCAGTTACGTACTCTCGGATTAGCGACCTCTGACATATAGATAGAAACGGAAAGCCCGAAAGGTAAAGCAAACAGAATGGCAAACAAACTTACCCAAAGCGTACCGGTTATCAGAGGAAGAAATCCAAATTGTGCCGCCGGAGTAGCAGTAGGAAACCATTCTGCTCCGGCAAATACATCCTTCAACGAAATAGTATTATCCTCGATAAAGTTTACCTTGTCGGGCTGGGTAATAAAACGTTGCGGAACAAATGCTACAATTCCCGGTATCTTTTCTACCAGTTCGGTAATCTTCGAACCGGCATATTCATACACCGGTCCAAGTTCTTCTTCCGAATAATACTGAGTAATATCTTCCAAACGAAAAACGCAGATAGGAAGATTTTCCCCTCCGAGTTCTTTCCAATTTGTTATCTCTTCATCGAAAATATCTTTTATTTGAGCAGGACTCAACGCACTTACCTTATTACTCTTATTGAGAGCCAGTACATACCCTTCTTCGATCACCTTACTTTTGAAAAGCCCAAAGGCCTCTGTGAACAGAAAGAGTATAATCAGAAAGATTGTAATACTTGTTACAAAGCCGCTACAAGTCAAAACACCCTCTATAATTTTATCCAGAATCTTCTTCATACCTTAATGATTTCTGATGCAAAGTAAAAGACTCTTTGTTAAGGCAGTGTGACTAACGTTTGAAGGAAGTGTTTCAAACATGTTACATTTCTGTTACAACTTTCATTAACAAATATATTGCAATACAAATGTAACATCCGATTGTTTTATTTGCATCAGTAAAAAAACAAATCATATGAAATCAAAAGGAATCTTAGTAATTGTTCTTGCTTTTTTATCGCTTACTGCCCATGCACAACGAATCAAAGGTAGTGATACAGTTCTCCCCGTTGCCCAACAAACAGCCGAGCAGTTTATGAAACAACACTCTGACAGTCGTGTAACTGTTACCGGAGGAGGTACGGGAGTCGGAATCTCTGCTTTGATGGATAACACAACCGATATTGCAATGGCTTCACGTCCCATTAAATTCAGTGAGAAAATGAAGATCAAAGAAGCTGGTGAAGAAGTGGAAGAAGTGATCGTTGCCTACGATGCCCTTGCAGTGGTGGTCCATCCTTCGAATCCTGTCAAACAACTGACACGGAAACAGCTGGAAGACATCTTCCGCGGAAAAATCACTAATTGGAAACAAGTAGGAGGAAAAGATCAGAAGATCGTAGTTTATTCCCGAGAAACATCCTCCGGAACTTATGAATTTTTCAAAGAAAGTGTTCTCAAAAATAAGAATTACATGGCGGGAAGTCTCTCAATGCCGGCAACCGGAGCCATCATCCAATCTGTTAGTCAAACTAAAGGAGCTATCGGCTATGTAGGGTTGGCATACGTATCTCCACGTATCAAAACTCTATCCGTCTCTTACGATGATACTCACTATGCCACTCCGTCGGTAGAAAATGCTACAAACAAATCTTACCCCATTGTTCGTCCTCTCTATTATTACTACAATGTGAAAAATAAAGATCAAGTTGATCCTCTACTTCAGTTCATTCTGTCATCCCAAGGGCAAGACATTATAAAAAAGAGCGGTTATATCCCTGTTAAATGAAAAAAATATCCTACTTTTGTAGCCTAATAGACAGTTTATATTTACCGTTATGACAGATATTAAAAACGAAGAAGCAGGTGAAAAGAAAAGCCTGAACTTCATTGAACAGGGAGTAGAAAAGGATTTGAGAGAAGGTAAAAATGGTGGAAAAGTACAGACTCGTTTTCCACCGGAACCAAACGGATACCTTCACATCGGTCATGCAAAAGCTATTTGCCTTGATTTCGGCATCGCTGAAAAACATGGCGGTGTATGTAATCTTCGTTTCGACGACACAAACCCTACAAAAGAGGATGTAGAATATGTAGAAGCCATCAAAGAAGATATTCAATGGCTAGGCTACAAATGGGGAAACGAATATTATGCTTCCGACTACTTCCAGCAATTATGGGACTTTGCCATCCGCCTTATCCAAGAGGGAAAAGCATATATTGACGAACAATCTGCTGAACAGATTGCCCAACAAAAAGGTACTCCTACACAAGCTGGTGTAGAAAGCCCTTACCGTAACCGTCCGATAGAAGAAAGCCTCGAGCTCTTCAAAAAGATGAATACCGGTGAAATAGAAGAAGGTGCAATGGTGCTCCGCGCTAAAATAGACATGGCGAATCCGAATATGCACTTCCGCGACCCGATTATCTATCGTGTCGTAAAGCATCCGCATCACCGTACCGGTACTACCTGGAAAGCATACCCGATGTATGACTTCGCACATGGACAAAGTGACTTCTTCGAGGGAGTTACTCACTCATTGTGTACACTCGAATTCGTCGTACACCGCCCACTTTACGATCTCTTCATCGACTGGTTGAAAGAAGGAAAAGACCTGAACGATAACCGTCCCCGTCAGACTGAGTTCAACAAACTGAACCTCAGCTACACGTTGATGAGTAAACGTAATCTACTGACTTTGGTCAAAGAAGGTTTGGTTAGTGCCTGGGATGATCCCCGTATGCCGACTATCTGCGGTTTCCGCCGTCGTGGTTATTCTCCGGAATCTATCCATAAATTTATTGATAAAATCGGTTATACCACATACGATGCATTAAATGATATCGCATTGCTCGAAAGCTCAGTACGTGAAGACTTGAACAGTCGTGCCATTCGGGTGTCTGCCGTTTTGAATCCGGTGAAACTGGTTATCACCAATTATCCTGAAGGACAAGTAGAACATCTGGAAGCTATCAATAATCCGGAAGATCCGGAATCAGGAAGCCACACGATTGAGTTTAGTCGTGAACTGTGGATGGAACGTGAAGATTTCATGGAAGATGCTCCCAAAAAGTATTTCCGTATGACTCCGGGACAGGAAGTCCGCCTTAAAAATGCCTATATTGTAAAATGTACCGGATGTAAGAAAGACGAGAATGGGGTCGTTACCGAAGTATATTGTGAATATGATCCGAACACTCGTAGCGGTATGCCCGATGCAAACCGTAAAGTGAAAGGTACACTTCATTGGGTTAGTTGCGATCACTGCCTGACAGCCGAAGTACGTCTGTACGACCGTCTCTGGAAAGTAGAGAATCCTCGTGATGAACTGGCTGCTATCCGCGAAGCCAAAAACTGTGATGCACTGGAAGCAATGAAGGAAATTATCAATCCTGATTCACTGAAAGTGTTGCCTAACTGCTATATCGAGAAATTTGCAGCTACCTTACCTGCTCTTTCATATTTGCAGTTCCAACGTATCGGTTATTTCAATGTGGATAAAGATTCAACTCCTGAGAAACTGATATTCAACCGTACAGTTGGTTTGAAAGATACTTGGGGTAAGATTAATAAATAATTAAGCCTTTTAGGCTCATCTCAGATATGGAATATGTCACTAAGTGATATTTCACCATTACCAGATGTTGATGACACGGATTGCACGGATTATTTAATGATAATATCCGCGTCCTCCGTGTTATCCGCTTCTGGAAAATTAAATTAAAAAAAATTAGAATGGGGAGAAAAAATTCACCGTCCGATGATCAGGAGGTAAACAAACTGATCGAACAATATGAAACGGCAAAAGCCGAAAACCACCAAATTTATTTGGACGGAGACCAATTCGCCGACATTGCCGACCGATATGCATTTGAACGAAGATTCAATGAAGCACAGGAAGTCATCAATTACGGTCTTTACCTGCATCCTGAAAATACGGATCTCTTGGTAGAGCAAGCTTACCTTTATTTGGATACACAAAAGATACAGGAAGCGAAAGAAATAGCCAGTAGCATCACAGAAGAATATAATACAGAAGTGAAGATGCTGAAAGCTGAACTACTACTTACTGAAGGTCAGCTGGAAGCCGCTCAATATATAATAAATACGGTAGAGGAAGCCGATGAACTGGAAACAATAATCAATATCGTCTACCTTTATCTGGATATGGGCTATCCCGAATGTGCCAAAGAATGGTTGGATAATGGGAAAAAAACGTTTGGAAATGAAGAAGATTTTATCGCAGTAACTGCCGATTACCTTGCTGCAACCAACCAGACCGAGGCCGCCATCATCCAATACAATCAACTGATTGACGTTGATCCCTACAATGCCTCTTATTGGGTGGGACTAGCCAAATGCTATTTTATCATAGAGAATAGCGAAAAAGCAATTGAAGCCTGTGACTTTGCACTGGCTGCTAATGAGAAATTCGGAGAAGCCTATGCGTATCGTGCCCATAGTTACTTTTACCTGAACAATTCCGATGCAGCAATTGCCGACTATCAAAAGGCGATCGAATACAAGGCTATTGCTCCTGAAGTAGGAAACATGTTCATTGGAATGGCGTATACCAACAAAGAAGATTGGTCAAATGCTGATCAATGCTATCTTGAAGTGATCCGGCTTTTTAAAGAAAAAGGAGACGGTAATTCTCCATTATTGGTAGATACTTATACTAACGCCGCTCTGGCTACCTTTGAATTGGGTAACCATGAAGAGGCACATGAGATGTGTGCAAGAGCAAGAGAAATCAATCCCAGCGAACCAATGGTCGATCTCACTGAGGGAAAAATCTATCTGAAAGAAGGAAAAGATCAAGAAGCCTTTAATGCTTTCAAAGTTGCTTTGAATGGTGACTCCAACGCAGAAATGTGGTTTCAGGTTGCTACAGCTTATTCAGATGAAGAGATGTTGCCCCAAGCAAAGATTTGCTATGAAAAAGTGTATAACATAAATCCTAAGTATGAAAATGTTGCAGGAAAACTAGCTGCTCTAGCCTTGATAGAAGGTAGAGTCGATGATTTTTTCCGTTACAATAATGAGACTACTCATCCGATCAATGAGGATATGATTTCAGACTTGTTATCTCAGCCTTACGATCGCACCGAAGAAGGAGAACAGATACTTAAAGAAGTATGGGAACGTATGAAGAAAGAAAAAGGAAATAAATAATTCAATTCATCAAAAACAATTAGTAAAACGTATGGAATCAGTAGCTTTTATCCAATGGTGTCTGGATCACCTCAATTATTGGACCATCACTTTATTAATGACCATCGAAAGCTCTTTTATCCCTTTTCCCTCTGAAGTGGTCATTCCTCCCGCTGCATACAAAGCAGCAGTTAATGAAGAACTCAATATTTACCTGGTAGTTTTATTCGCTACTATCGGAGCCAATATCGGAGCATTAATCAATTACTTTCTGGCTAAATGGTTGGGACGTCCCATCATTTACAAGTTCGCAAACAGTCGCATCGGACATATGTGCCTGATTGATGAAGCTAAGGTTCATCACGCAGAAGTATATTTTGACCAACATGGTGCTTTATCCACTTTCATCGGACGTTTAATTCCGGCAGTACGCCAATTAATCTCCATCCCGGCTGGTCTGGCAAAAATGAAATTATCCACCTTCCTGATTTATACAACATTAGGAGCCGGATTATGGAATACGATTCTGGCAATCATCGGATACTATCTTTCTACCGTACCGGGCATTGAAAGCGAAGAACAACTGATTGCTAAAGTTACGGAATACAGCCACGAGATTGGTTATTGCTTTATTGCAATCGGAGTATTTATCGTAGGATTCCTGGCTTACAAAGCATTGAAGAAAAAATAAAAGAAAAGTGTCAAAAGCTACATTATAACATCCATGCACTTTTGACACCTCTTTTTTATTCAATTGAGTTAGAAATTAAACTGAACTCCCACGCCTAATATTTCCTTAAACTGGACTCTTGATCCTTTACTACCGTCTTTCTGTACAATTTTCACGTCATCATCGTACATCAAATTAGTGGTCAATGTAGTTGAGAACCATTTATTGATAATCATATTCACCTGTACTTCCCAGTTCACATCTATATTCAAAGGTTTATGCAAATAATCCGAATATAGTTCCAGACGTGAATATACTGTCATATTTTTCAGAAACTCATAGTTTACCTCCCCTTTCAGGTTAGCACCAAAACTCGAAAGTAGATGTTTACCGGGATCGACTCCATATGCTCCTTCATCGGACAAACGATCATTCAGCACAAATGTTCCACGCCATGCGGCAGGAGACAATACAACAGTGAATATCTTACCCGGATCATAGGTGAAACCAAGACCGGTAGTTAGATAAGCAGGAGACATAAACTCAGAAATAGCCACATCCTTATTCACTTTATAATCATATCCGGGTGAAAATTGAGTTTGAAAAGTCGCAAATGCACTGGCATACCAGTTTTTAGCTATCGAATACCCATAATTCGTATTCAAGTAGATTTTATCATTTGCTTTTCTCATGCCATCCTCACCGGTTTTATTCAATCCGTAAGACAGTTCGATACGGTTATTCCACAAATGTTTTCCTTTCTTATAATTAGCCTGATAAGCACCTTGTAAATCAAAAGCAATGGAATTATCGCCTCCGGCCGCCCAGTTTGTAAGGCTCACCTGTGTCATCTTCAATCCGGCAAATCCTTCTTTTGTCCAAGGAGAAGTATTTGTTGTATCAACCGTTTGGGCCGATAAAACTCCAGCGCTCAAGCATACAAGAGCGATGAAAAGAGATTGCATTTTATTCATATAATATATAGTTGAGGTTTAGTATAAAAACACACGACCTAATAAGAGCCGTTGAATTTGCTAAAAGCAAAATCGATATACAAGTTCTTATTAGGTCAAAAATTTTAAGATCTATTGTTTGTTCTTGTTGAAGAACAAATAAGAAATGAAATTATTTATTTCACAGCAGCTAATGCTTTATCATAATCGGGTTCCTGAGTAATTTCCGGAACCAACTCCGTATAAGCTACTTTTCCATCTTTTCCTATCACGACTACTGCACGTGCCAGCAATCCAGCTAATGGACCATCTGCCATACGTACACCATAACTCTCATCAAAATCAGAAAAACGGAAATCCGACAATGGCGTCACATTTTCAATTCCTTCTGTTGTACAGAAACGTCCATGTGCAAAAGGAAGATCTTTAGAAATAGCTAGCACGACTGTATCTTTTAAACCGGCAGCCAATTTGTTGAACTTGCGAACTGATGTAGCACAAACACCTGTATCCAGACTTGGGAAAATATTTAGAATCACATTTTTACCATTTAGGTCTTTCAGCGAGAAAGAAGATAAATCTGTTTTCACCAGCTCAAAATCAGGAGCTACTTTACCAACTTGTATAAATTCACCGATCAGTTTCACCGGTTGTCCTTTGAATTTTGTTGTTGCCATAATGCATCTATATTTTTAAATTACTTTATTATTACAACAATCGAAAGTCTAAATATGTTCAAAGGCAAACCTTTTCTAAAATCAATTTGTTATTCATCCACAAATCATCAAGTATTTATCTAAAATAAAAAATGTATGGAAACAGTATTCAATGAGATTAAAGATTCAGTGAAAAATTGGTGGACTTCTCTCCTATTAGGAATCGTGTATATCATCGTGGCTCTAAGCCTTATGTTCTCACCTCTTAGCAGCTACATGGCTCTAAGTATTATTTTTAGCATCTCCATGCTAATCAGCGGTATTCTGGAAATCATTTTTGCTCTTAGCAATCGACAGACAGTTCCAAGCTGGGGATGGTATATTGTCGGAGGTATCATAGACTTCATTCTAGGTGTTTACCTGATTGCTTATCCAATGGTAAGCATGGAAGTTATCCCAATTATCATTGCTTTCTGGCTTATGTTCCGGGGCTTCTCTTCAACCGGATACTCCATTGATCTAAAACGTTATGGTACCCGAGATTGGGGATGGTATATGGCATTTGGTATTCTTGCCATTATCTGTTCTTTATTAATTTTATGGCAACCGGCCATCGGAGCTTTGTATGCTGTATATATGATTTCTTTCACCTTTCTCATCATCGGACTTTTCCGCGTCATGCTTTCGTTCGAACTGAGAAGAATACATAAAAGAAAACAACTCTAAGCTAATCCTATCTCTCTATTGTAGCCGGAGTATTCAGTGAATATTTCCGGCTACTTAGTTTATTTTCAGGAATTCGTTGTGTATCTGCAACACTCCATCAATCTAATAACCATGAAAAGAGATATCATTTATCTTTTTTGAGTCTAAAGCTTGTTTCAACTACCTTGTAGTCGTATTCTTTATAATTACCCAAATTCAAACTATCCATTTCATCCCATGCCACCAGGCAATGATGTTTCTGAGCTATGATATAGGCAGAAGTTGTATCTTCATTTCTAGTATATCCCATCATCTCATGAGAAGCATTCCAACGGAGATGTTCACATTTTGCAAGATTCTTCATCATCTCATTCAGTTGTTGGCTGGCATCAGGATAATTAATACCTGTATCTGTTACTACTTTACTAGAGAAACACTCACAAATACGATTTAACTCATCTAAACCAACATCATACATTCCTGCTAGCCGAAGCTTAGTAACCACATGATAGACATTCGCCATATCCTGAGATTCTTGTCGCTTTATATCTTGGATAACAAAGTGCCTGATAGTCGGTTTGGCTTTAGGATTATTTTTACTTCTATATTTTTCTATGGTTGTATTTACATTATGCCTGTTATTCCAGAGTTTCGAATATTCAGGACTCTCCATGTCAGCTACCGGTTTATCTTCATAAACATTCAAGAATCCCATTGCATCCTTTTTAACTCTATCGTTCACTACCATATCATAAGTGAACACTTCTTTTGTAGTTCCAAAAATTATAATTTCTCCAAGACTCTCCCGGTTACTTTGATTATAATAGCTCGCAATATCCTTCAATTGAATGCTTTTCTCTGAGTTATAAGAGCTTCTGACAAAAATTTTAAAATGTTCTAAGTTATTCTCCCTGTATCGACAAGCAAATTCATACAAGTTTATGGCAAATGATATACTCTTCTGATCGTCCCCAATAGCAATTACTACATAATTAAGTTGATGTATTACCTCACGTAGTTTATCCCAGAACTGTGGTGTCTGGTTCGAACACTGAATAAGTTCTACTTCATTATTACCAACCAGTGCGGGAGCTTTCATATAAAAGTCGCCTCGCAAAGCATCCATATTCTGGTCTATGGCATAACATTTAAATGCACTTTTTTGTCCATCTTCTCCCACAAAAGCCCCAAACTCATAGAGGAATTTCAGTGTATCTCGCCCTGTTTCACCAAAGCCAACAATTAAAGCTGTGAAAGGCGACTGAACAACAGCACGACTTGTATCCTTCTTCACAAAATTTACCGGATGATAAGCCGGATTCATTTTCAATGATAGTACCGATAGATAAGAAGAATCTATTATGCGTACAGTGATGTTCGATGTTTCATTTCCATCCAATGCCATATCCTCAAGAATAACGTTTTGGTTATCACGTCTGGCATGACAATAAATGTTTATAGGTTTGTTTTGTAAACTGGCATCACCTTTAGAGGCTGCCAATCGCATTATTAAAGTTGATTTAATATTATCATCCTCATTATCAGACAAGAAAAATATTTTTGCGGAATTAGCTTTTTTCAGCAGTCTGCCAAGGACTTTCAATCCAACTCTCTTAAAGAGAGTCCATTCTTTAGAAGTTTCTTCAGCAACTACATCGTCTGCCGAAAGATTTTTATTACTATAGATCACCAATGCATTAAGATTCTCACATTTATCCAATTTGCTTTTTCCATGTGAACTTCCGCTAAAGAAATGGCTGAATGTGAATCTTTGATGACTGCCACTTTCTTCCGAAGGCAGAGCGACAAATATAATTTTATAGTTCTCTACCTTATTATGTTTTTCTTTCTTCAATTTTTCTCTTTTGGCTCTCTCTACCTCAATGATATCTCTGGCCAAAGTGAATGAAATGTCATTAAATCCCCAGAATATATAAAGATTCAGTTTTTTACCGAAGATTGTCCGGACCCAGAGTATAATCATTCGAATCCATGAGATTAAACGGAAACCTAATAGTTGAACGACAAATATAGCACTCACTAACACCGCCAAGAAATGAACTAAAGAGAAAGCAGACATATAGATTGGGCAATGATGCCATACTTCATCGACCTCTATCAGATCAGAGTGTGAAATAAACATCTCTAATGAAGACAAGACAGATCGGAATCCCAAAGCAATAAAATTCCATTCGGAACCGGAATTTTCTTCATTATATCCTATTCCGTAGAGGATTACCCCAAAAAGAAATATAGCCAGAGCGATGTATTTTAAATGATTGATTACAAAACGCCGGGAAGTTTTAAAGCTAAATATGACCGCCAATATAGCAAGCAATGCTATAAATATTCCAAGTGAATAATAACCATCATGTAACAAATTAGTTAATAAACCATTGTTCTCCACGTCAATCTCTACTGTTTTCGAAACTTCTGCCATACACCCACTAATTACATTTTCCAACATAACAACAAATTATTGGTGATTATTTATTTTTATCGCGAAACTTCTGTGCTCTTAATTGAGAGATTCCATTTCGACAAAATTAGTGATAGCTTAGCACATACAGATATTTTTATTCATTTATTTGCACGGAAATATTGAAAAACAAAGAACTTTACTTAAATACTATTCCTTTTACTACAATATTAATCACTTGAATTAGCACTGCTCACACAATTTAATCATCGTCAAAATCACTCGTTTATTTTTTATTCCTCTCTAATTTTCGGTTTTATTCCTTATATTTGTAGCCAATTTACATAAATCAATTAATTTAAAAAAAGAAAAAAGATTATGGCAATGCATACATGGTTCGAATGTAAAATCCGTTATGAAAAAGTAATGGAGAATGGAATGCAAAAGAAAGTAACCGAACCTTATCTTGTTGATGCTCTTAGTTTTACGGAAGCAGAAGCACGTATTATTGAAGAGATGACACCGTTTATATCAGGAGAGTTCACAGTTTCGGATATCAAACGTGCCAACTATAGCGAATTGTTTTCCAGTGATGAAGAAAGTGCTGATCGTTGGTTCAAATGCAAACTCATCTTTATCACTCTTGACGAGAAAAGCGGTGCTGAGAAAAAGACTTCTACACAAGTATTGGTGCAGGCTGCCGACTTACGCGATGCAGTTAAGAAACTGGATGAAGGTATGAAAGGTACAATGGCAGATTATCAAATTGGTTCAGTAGCCGAAACTGCTATTATGGATGTATATCCTTATAGCGCCGAACCTAATGATAAACCGGAATTTGATCCTAATAAAGCATAAATAATCATGAGTATTGCTGACAATTTAAAGCAAGTACTAACCGAACTTCCCCAAGGAGTCCGGCTAGTTGCTGTCTCAAAATTCCATCCCAATGAAGCGATAGAAGAAGCGTATCAGGCGGGACAGCGTATTTTTGGAGAAAGCAAAGTGCAGGAAATGACAGCGAAATACGAAAGTTTGCCGAAAGACATCGAGTGGCATTTCATTGGACATTTGCAAACGAACAAGATCAAATACATGATACCATACGTAGCAATGATACATGGAATTGATACTTATAAATTATTGGAGGAAGTAAACAAACAAGCTGCCAAAGCAAACCGCATAGTGAACTGCCTGTTACAAATTCACGTTGCCCGAGAAGAAACCAAGTTCGGATTTACTCCAGAAGAATGCAAAGAAATGTTAGCTGCAGGAGCATGGAAAGAACTCTCCCATATACGTCTCTGCGGACTTATGGGAATGGCTAGCAATACAGATAATACTGAACAAATAGACAGTGAATTCCGTTTACTTGATAGACTCTTTCAGGAAATAAAAACAACTTGGTTTGCTGATTCAACCCACTTTCGCGAGCTCTCGATGGGTATGTCACATGATTATCACCAAGCGATTGCCGCAGGAAGTACAATGGTACGTGTAGGAAGCAAAATTTTCGGAGAAAGAAATTACAATAATTAATCAATCTTAATTACCATGGCCGATTTAAAAACTACTTTTGCAGGACTTTCACTTAGAAACCCTATTGTTATTGGTAGCTCGGGGCTAACCAACAGTGCTGGCAAAAATAAAAGACTAGCCGATGCTGGTGCAGGTGCTATTGTACTGAAATCACTTTTCGAAGAACAAATTCTGATGGAAGCAGATCAGTTGAAAGATCCCGCTTACTATCCGGAAGGCAGTGACTATTTAGAAGAATACATCCGCGAGCATAAGTTATCTGAATATCTAGCTTTGATCAAAGAAAGCAAAGAAGTTTGCTCCGTTCCAATCATCGCCAGTATTAATTGTTATACAGATTCCGAATGGATCGACTTTGCCAAACACATTGAAGAGGCAGGTGCCGACGCTTTGGAAATCAATATACTGGCTTTACAATCGGATATACAATACACATACGGTTCATTTGAACAACGTCATATCGATATTTTATCTCACATCAAAAAGACAATCAAGATTCCGGTAATCATGAAGCTTGGTGATAACTTAAGTAATCCTGTGGCATTAATTAATCAATTATATGCAAACGGTGCAGCTGCAGTTGTTCTCTTTAACCGTTTTTATCAACCGGATATCAATATCGAGAAAATGGAGCATACATCCGGTGAAATATTCAGTACAGCCTCAGCTCTTTCCACACCACTTCGTTGGATTGGAATTGCCTCTTCTGCAATAGACAAGATCGATTATGCAGCCTCTGGAGGGGTAGCAGATCCGGAATCCGTTGTTAAAGCAATCCTGGCCGGTGCTTCAGCTGTGGAAGTTTGCAGTGCCATCTACCAGAATACCAATATGTTTATCGGAGAAGCTACACGCTTCCTTAGCACTTGGATGGACCGAAAAGGATTTGAGACAATTGCTCAGTTCAAAGGAAAACTGAATGCCAAAGATGTACAAGGTATCAATACTTTCGAACGTACTCAATTCTTAAAATACTTCGGAAAGAAAGAATAAATTTGAATGAAGAATTAAATATGAAGAATGAAGAATTACTATGCAGCATTATAGCGCTAGCCAATTCTTCATTCTTCTTTTTTTAATTACAGCAGGTTGCTTGCTAATTCACTAAGTTCGCTTCGCTCACCTTTCACAAGATTGACGTGTGCAAAGATGTTTTGATCCTTCATACGGTCAATCATGTAAACCAAACCATTGGATTGACTATCTAGGTAGGGCTGGTCAATTTGCTGTATATCACCGGTAAATACCATTTTTGTACCTTCTCCGGCACGTGTGATAATAGTTTTTATTTCGTTCGGAGTTAAGTTCTGAGCTTCATCAATAATACAATACATTTCACTTAAGCTTCGTCCCCGGATAAAGGCTAATGCTTCAATAACCAGTTGCTCACTCTTCTGCATATCCTCAATCCGCTTCACCTCATTTGAATTAGAAGCAAACTGACGTTTAATCACATTCAAGTTATCAAATAAAGGTTGCATATAAGGAGCCACCTTTTCCTGAGCATCACCCGGGAGGAAACCTATATCCTTATTAGAAAGAGCTACTACGGGACGAGCCAATAAAATCTGTTTGTATTCCGTCAATTTACCTAAAGCTGCGGCAAGAGCCAATAACGTTTTACCGGTTCCTGCTTTTCCTGTCAGTGCCACCAACTTCACGTTCGGATCATTCAAAATTTCAAAAGCAAAACTTTGTTCGGCATTACGTGGCTCAATCCCATAGTTACGTGCTTTCGTTACCCGAGTAATGGTATGTGTGAAAGGATTATATCGTGCCAATACACTATTTCTATCACTCTTTAGAATAAAACATTCATTAGGGTGAACCAAATCTTTAAAATCAAATTCTCCCAGATCGATTCCCTCTTTTGAAGAATAGATACGGTCGATTAATGCAGGATCTACATTATCAAATATCTCATTCGACTTTTCAAAGATATCCACATTGAGCACCTTATCCGTAATATAATCTTCGCAAAGAATACCAATAGAACGCGCCTTCATACGCAGATTTACATCTTTTGTCACCAGGACCGTTTTTACTTTCGGATTCTTTGCTGCCAGATATTCAGCCACTGCCAAAATCAAATGGTCCGGTTTCTTTACTGGAAACGATTCCTGCACTTTAGGAGCTTCCACATGTCCAGTCACAATAAACAGACGCCCCATGCCTTCACCCAATTTCACTCCTTTAGAGAAAAGATCATCATCAGTCAATGTATCCAGTTCGCGAACAAACTCACGAGCATTATAATTTATTTGTTCATTTCCTTTTTTGAACTTATCCAGTTCTTCCAATACAACAATAGGGAGATAAATATCATTTTCCTGAAAATTCTTCAAACAATTATAGTCGTGAAGAATAACGTTCGTGTCTAATACAAAATTTTTCTTGGTTCCCATGATTTCTTAGATTTTAATGTTGATATTTGCAATCTCATTCATCAATCACTTGTGTAATGACTGATTGATGGTTCTAAAGATAAACAAATTACCGGGCAAAAAAGATTGTCCTAAGTTAAATTTTATAAAACATGGATTATCAGAACACTTTAAAGTACTTATATGAGAGTGCGCCTATGTTTCAACAGATAGGGGAAAAAGCATATAAGCCAGGATTAGAGACAACACACAAGTTAGATGAGTATTTCGGACACCCACACCAACAATTTCAAACTATTCATATTGCCGGAACTAACGGCAAAGGTTCCTGTTCGCACACCATTGCGGCAGTTCTACAATCTGCCGGTTACCGAGTTGGTTTATTCACTTCTCCTCATCTGATTGATTTCCGCGAACGTATCCGCATTAACGGAGAAATGATACCGGAGGAATACGTAATTCGTTTTGTAGAAGAACATCGCCACTTCTTCGAGCCTTTACATCCTTCATTCTTTGAACTAACTACTGCCATGGCGTTTCGCTATTTTGCCGATCAGAAGGTAGATGTAGCCGTTATTGAGGTAGGTATGGGAGGACGATTGGATTGTACCAATATTATTCATCCAGATTTATGTGTTATCACCAACATCAGTTTCGATCATATGCAATATCTTGGAGAGACATTGCCTAAAATAGCTAAGGAAAAAGCAGGTATTATAAAACACAAGACTCCGATAATTATTGGTAATGCGGAAGGATCGGTGAAACGTGTTTTCACACTAAAGGCAAAAGAAATGGAAGCTCCCATTTTTTATGCGAAAGAACAGAAAAAGAAAGAAAATCATTATACGCTAATGACTGTTGATGATCTGAGAAAGACCAGACAGTTACTGGAGAGTATCATACAAAGTGGTGAAACAACAGAATCTTCATATTTCAACATGCTTTATCCCAATGAATGTCTCCATACTCTCAATAGATTAATTGACCATAGGAAAACAGTAATTGTTTATCAAAGTATAGAATATGTAATCGGAATCTTCTATGAATTAACCGGTAACTGCCAAATGGAAAACATTCAAACCATTCTATGTGCCTTGGATGAACTCAAGAAGTTAGGATATAATTTGAAGATCAAAGACTATTACCAAGGACTGGCCAATGTATGCGAAATGACAGGTTTGATGGGACGTTGGCAAAAACTGCAATCGTATCCGGATCTTATCTGCGATACAGGACATAATGAGGATGGTATTCGATACATCTGCAAACAGCTTGAAACAATTCATCAAGAACAACATAAGAATATCCACATCGTTTTCGGTATGGTCAATGACAAGGATATCAGTAGTGTGTTGAAATTATTGCCCAAAGATGCTACATACTATTTTACCAAAGCGAGTGTGAAACGTGCTCTACCGGAAAATGAGTTAATGAAAATGGCTACCGAGACGGGGCTGAAAGGTAGCTCTTATCCCACCGTCGTGGATGCTGTACGGGCAGCAAAAGAAAAATGCCCCCCTGAAGATTTCATCTTTGTGGGAGGCAGCAGTTTTATTGTGGCTGATCTGTTAGCGAACCGCGATACACTCAATCTCCACTAATGCATCCTTCGGCAATGCCTTTACAGCAACTGCCGAACGTGCCGGAAACGCTCCATCGAAATAAGTAGCATATACGCCATTCATCCCGGCAAACAAAGACATATCTTGGAGGAACACAGTCGTCTTAACGATGTCAGCCATCGTTAATCCAGCTTCTTCCAAGATATGTCTTATATTTTCTAAAGACTGACGTGCCTGTCCTTCTATACCATCTGCCATCTGTCCTGTTACGGCATCAATCGGCAACTGTCCGGAAACAAATACCATTCCATTAGCTTCAATAGCTTGACTATACGGTCCAATAGCTCCGGGAGCTTTCTCACTGCAAATTACTTTTTTCATAACTACTCTTTTTCTGTTTATCAGTTTTCCATCTACTATTAAAAAATAGTATTGAGCAAAAGTAATATAGTTCTAGGAATTTAGAACGTATTTAAGGAGAAAGTTTTTAAATCCTATGCCTTTATATCTGAATTTTATCCCATTGCATAACAATAACCCATTTTTTCTGTTGTCCACTCCCATGAAAGTTTTTGCCTACGTGAAATATACCGCCGGACACTATCGAGAAGTGCAGCAAATAGTGAGCCATTATTACGAGCAACTATTCGGATCGGAAAGTGATCCTACCTACAAAGACGAAAGTCACTTGTGCTATTTTACTTATTCCCCAACGGAAAGGAAGAGGTTGAAGACTCCCTTTCGTCCTACATTTTCCTAAATCCGCCAGTTCCCAGAAAGCAGTACAACAACCTATTCAAACCGACTTGAGAAGCCCGAAAAGGCAGTATCCCCAAGAGTCCGTATTACGTGGGATTATAGATTTCTTCCAGGGAACCGATTTCACCGTCGAAGAGATAAAATCGATATTATGCGCTGGTTACCAATATGTTAATAACAGTCATACGACTTCATACTCCACTGTTTCTCCTTCCACTCAAAACGACAAAACGACAAAAACGACATATGACGTTTTTACAGGATAGAATGAAACAGACGAAGAATATTGGCAAGGCGAAGAATATTGGAAAATTTCCCTTATTTTTCGCAAAACATGTACAAAAAGATTCCCAACCTTCCGAAGTGATGTATCCTTGAAAACAATACACTCCTCATTTTTATACCGTCATCATCGTTCTGACAGAAAACGGGAAAAGCGAACGGCATCCCGCCCATCACCATCAAGCATCGCAGCCTCATCATGTTCCTGAGTGGAACTCTAGGACAGCCGGAAAACTAGTTGGGGAGTTACGAATACGGATTGACGAGCGGTCGATTTCTATACGTTCAGGCAGACATTCACCAAAATATCCTGCTATAACAAGAATATTTATCAATTAAATTTCTGATATACTCACTACCGATAACAGCATCAAAGCCGACGTAAATTACGAATTCGTTTCTCGCAAAACAGATAGGTTACAAAAGTACTTAACATATTGATAATCACTAGTATATCATGATTCATATAGAAAATTGAATGGTAAATACCGTCATATGTCGTTTTTGTCGTTATGTCGTTTTGAAACGTTGAAAAAACATTGGGAAGTTTAAAAAAAACTTCTCAATGATCGAGTTCAAACATTGAGAAGATTCAATACAAACTTCCTAATGTTTTTACTTTTATTCGTTACGTCCATGTATGTCATTGTACCTCATCCGACTTTCGTCACATCGATTGTATGATTTTATTTTACACATAAATTCTATCTCTATTTATGTACATCTTTAATAACTCATCCATATTATTACGCAAACGAACAACATCAACTGGGCATTTTAGCAACTTCTCTAATCCTTCCTTTATATAAACTAAAGTAAATATAAATGGTTTATCTATTTCAACACAAACATCAATATTATTTCCTTCATACTGCTCACCGCGAGCTACGGATCCTATACCAAATTTTTCAGTATTTTCCCGCATATATTTACGAAGATTTCCCGGGATAATATGCAATTAAATGTACTTCACGAACGGAGCCACCTCTTTGCCCCCAATATGTATCTACGTAAATATCAATTAAATAAGTTCTTTAAAATTTGCATATTGGATGTTCCAATGACGAAAACAGAAAAAAAAGTTGTATGCGATGCAGTATCTGAAGTTTTTCTGCATTTAATCTATAAAAGGAATAAGAAATCAGACCTATTTATCATATTAAGACCTAAAACCTGAACTTTATGAATGGGGAGAATGAGGAGAGAGAAAGAGTTATGAATTCCCCTAAATGAGAGCCCCTACTAACTTTTCCTGCTAGTAGGGGCTAAATCTATTTATGCAAATGTATTCTGGCTATTTACAATATTTTTCGATAAGTGTATCTACATTCTGATCGCCTAACTCTTTTGCTTTCTTAAAGTCAATACAAGCATCATCAGTCTTTTTCAATTGTACCTTACAAAGTCCACGCAAACGATATGCTTCTGCATATTTTGGATCTTCATTTATGACTTTATCTAATATCTGTATTGCTTCATCATAACGCCCTACACGCAGATTAACCACAGCATGTTCAGTTTGATAATTTAAGTCTTTCGGACTCAGTTCAATTGCTTTTGCAATATCGTCCAATGCACGTTGATATTGACGGGACTTCAAAGCTGCTTGCTCACGATAATAATAGAAAACATCATTAACATTCCCATTCACTGCCTTAAAATACTCGTCATAATCCAAAAGTGCTTTTCTGGGCTCTTCTGCATTCATATTCATTTGAGCACGTTCCAAAACATAAGGAGCATAATCAGCGGTAAGTGGTTTAGGGCAACGGATAACACAACTATCCATTAACGCCAAGACTTCTTTCGGATCAGCTTTCATTAACTCTTTTGTTTTAGCAGCATTAAAATATGTAGCAGGTGAAGCAAGATTGCTGGCATTTACTTTTTCATAGCTAGCCAACGCACCGGCATAGTCTTGCTTAGCAAAAAGAATATCCCCCTCCAACTGTGTATAAACAGGTTGAGGATCTAATTCTATTGCTTTACGAACATTAGCCAATGCAGTATCATAAGTCCAATCTTTATAAGTCTTTTCAGGCTTTTCTAACTGATAGGCATACATAATTTTAGCAATGCTATAATATGCATCTTCCTTTTTCTGAGCAATCTTCAACGCTTGCTGTAAGTCAACTGCCGCTTTATCAAGCATTGTTTCATCACCTTTGGCATTGGCTATATTATAACCAGCACGACGATAATAACCTTCAGTATTGTCAGGGAACTGTGTGATGAATTCATCCAATACTTTTAAGTATTCTTCTCCAGGCAATTGAGTCGCAGTCATATAGAGATAAACCAATGCTTGTTCTTCCTCTTCAGGAAGGCCTTTCCGGATACCAATACTTCTCAAAGTTGCATCCCCTAATGAGAGAGCACTCATCTTCTGAGACATAGCAAATGCTACTCCCACAGCATAACAAGTATTTACTGAATCAGCACTGGAAGACTTCTGCGAGATTCCGAAAACCTGTCCTTCCGAATTCATTACCGGACAACTAACCATTTTATCCTTCATCGGCATACCCAATTTATAATAATGGTATTCACCTGCTATTTTGGATACATCTTTTACTTTACCAGATTCACAAGCTATACTCTTCTGCGTAGAATAAGGTAACATCCATGCAGCAGATTCGACTGCCGGAATAGTAGTAGCCAATGCCAATGCCGGAACTTTTTTCTCAGTGATTGCAACGCGGAACTTAATAATATCGTACATATCATTAGCTCCCAAAATAACATTTACCGGCATTTCTTTTCCATCCGAAGTAATGATCACTGCACGTTGAGCTCCTTTAAAAAGGGTATAATCTGAAAGAGCCAATCCATCTTCGGAAACAAAAAATCCATTTCCGGTATTTAGCATCTTATCATTCTTGTCGTAAGTCACTATAGAAAAGACTGCACGTTTTGCCTTCTCCACCCATTTCGGAGTTACTTGCGCCATACTTCCCTGAACCAGGCAAACGAGCAATAAAGGTAGGATTAAAATCTTCTTCATATCAGTCGTTATTTCTTTGTTTTACAGCTTCATATATAAGTATTCCGGCAGCTACGGAAACGTTCAGTGATTCGATCGTTCCTAACATTGGAATTTTTACCCATTCGTCACAAAGTGCCAGGTTATCATAAGAGACTCCTGTATCTTCTGCACCCATGATGATACAAAGCGGACCTGTGTAGTTAGCTTTCGAATAATCATAATCACCTTTTTCAGTGGCTGCTACAATACGAAATCCACTATCTTTCAGATATTGTAAAGTATTCCGGAGACTTTGTTCGCGACAAACAGGTAAAGTATGCAACGCCCCTGCAGATGTCTTCATCGCGTCAGCATTCACTGACACACTGCCACGTGTCGGTATAATTACTGCATCTACAGCAGCACATTCACAAGTACGGGCAATCGCACCAAAATTACGGACATCGGTCACACCGTCCAGCATCACGAAATAAGGATTTTTGCCTTGTTCGAACAAGAACGGAACCAAATCTTCGGTTTTTTGATAGGTTACAGAAGAAATGAAAGCGATTACTCCCTGATGATTCTTCCGGGTAATACGATTGATACGTTCTACCGGTACACGTTGTACAGGTATCAACGTTCCTTTCAAGGCTGTAAAAAGTTCCTTGGAAAGATCGCTTTGGATATCCTTCTTTACCAGAATCTTATCGATCTCTTTCCCCGCCTGAATAGCTTCTATCACGGCACGAACACCAAAAATCATTTCACTTTTATCGAGCATGCTGTCTATTTACTTATTACTTATTATTGGTTATTTCTATTTAATTACGTAAAAGGGATTTAGCATTACTAAGTGCTGCTTCTGTCAATGTAGCACCACTCAGCATATGAGCAATCTCTTCTACCCTTTCTTCATTAGTCAGACGACGGATATGACTGTTTGTCTCCGTATCGCTGTCTTTCTTATATACTTTATAATGAGCACGACCACGAGCAGCAATTTGCGGCAAGTGAGTTATGCTGATAACCTGCCGGTTAGAATTTCCCATTTCCTGCATCATGTCTGCCATACGATCGGCAATCTCACCGGAAACCCCGGTATCTATCTCATCAAATACAATAGTAGGAAGTTTCACCGCACCGGCAATCATTGCTTTTATGGAAAGCATGACACGAGCTATTTCCCCTCCTGAAGCTACAGACGAAATACTTTGCAACATTCCATTCTTATTCGCGGAAAACAAGAAATTGACCGTATCCTCTCCTTGCATTCCGGGTTCTTTCTTCAATCCCATTTCCACTTGAAAGCGAACATTTGGCATTCCCAATGGAACCAGACGGGCAGCAAGTTGTTTTTCCACTTCACGAGCAGCAGTAACACGTGCTTTAGTCAGTACTTCGGCCTGTTTTTTTACCTTTTTAAATTGTGCTTCCTTACGTATGGTCAATTCGGCAATTCGTTCGTCATAGGAAGTTATTGCAGAGAGTTTATTCCGATATTCATTTGTCAAAGTGATCAATTCTTCTACAGTCTGCACCCGGTGCTTCTGTTGCAATGAATAGATCAGATTCAAGCGATCGTTTACTTCGTCCAATCTGGCAGGATTAAATTCTACAGATTCTCCTTGTGAAGAAACTTCCTGCGAAATATCCTTTAATTCAATGTATGTACTTTCTACTCGTTGAGCTAGTTCTCCAGCCGGCTGATACACTTTTTGAAGATTATTCAGCGTATTCAGACTATCTTTCAGATAAGAAAGCAACCCACCTTCATCAGATGCAAAAGTTTGCTCAACTCGGTATAATCCAGCCTTAATTTCTTCAGCATGGCTCAATGTTTCCGCTTCTTGCTCTAATTCTTCCTGTTCACCTTCGGATAAATGGGCTTCCTCCAATTGTTCCAATTGGAAACGAATATAATCTTCATCTGCCCTGCTCTGCTCTGCTAATGTCACTAATTCTGATAATTCATGTTCTATCTGACGCCATTCATTGTATAATGAACAGTACTCCTCCAATGCTACATCATTATGCGCAAGAATATCAAGTACATTTAATTGAAAACCTTCTTTGTTAAGTAATAGATTCTGATGTTGTGAATGAACATCAATCAACTGTTCACCTAACTCCTTCACCTGAACCAACGAGGCAGGCGTATCGTTGATAAAAGCACGACTCTTTCCGGACGACTGCACTTCACGCCGAAGTATGCACTCTGTATCATATTCAAGTTCATTTTCTTCAAAAAACGGGCGCATATTATAAGCAGAAATGTCAAAACGTGCTTCTATTATGCACTTTGAAGCTCCTTGACGAATAGCTTTCACATCGGCACGCTGACCAAGCAGCAGACCGATAGCTCCCAGGATAATTGATTTACCAGCTCCCGTTTCCCCCGTAATAACGGAGAAACCTGTTTCAAAACTGATATCCAGTTTTTCTATTAACGCGTAATTCTGAATGTATAATGAACGTAACACTTTCTTCGAATTATGAATTGTTATTTATGAATTTGGAGATAGTGATAACACTAAACGATCGACGATATCCCGTGCAACCTCTGTTTTAGGTTTTAACGGATAATCGGTACGACCCTTCGGGTCAATGATACTAATTTTATTTGTATCATGACGAAAGCCAGCTCCCGCATCGTTAAGAGAATTCAAGACTATAAAGTCAAAATTCTTACGTTCGAGTTTACCTTCGGCATTCTGTTGCTCGTTGTTGGTTTCGAGAGCAAACCCTATTAATAACTGCCCCTTTTGCTTGAGGGATCCTAAATTAGCTGCAATATCTTGCGTAGCCCGAAGTTGTAAAGTCAGTTCTTCTTCTTTTTCCCGCTTGATTTTCTTATCGGCTACTGTCTCCGGACGGAAATCGGCTACTGCCGCACTAAGAATTCCTGCATCGGAATCCGGATAATACATTTGTGCAACTGCAAACATTTCCTGAGCTGATTCTACATCAATGCGGTAAATATGTGAATGCTGAGTTTTCAACTGAACAGGTCCGGCAATCAATGTAACTTTAGCCCCACGTCGGGCACATTCCTCTGCCAAAGCAAATCCCATTTTTCCTGAAGAATAATTACCAATAAAACGAACCGGATCAATCTTCTCATAAGTAGGTCCAGCTGTTATCATGATTTTCTTTCCCTGTAAATCTGAATTTGTAGAGAAGAATTCATCCAATACACGAACGATATTTTCCGGCTCCTCCATACGTCCTTTGCCTACCAAATGACTGGCAAGTTCACCTGTCACCGGTTCGATAATATGATTACCATAGGAACGCAATATATCCAAATTCTTTTGGGTAGAAGGATGGGCATACATATCAAGATCCATAGCCGGAGCTACAAATACCGGAGCTTTTGCAGAAAGATAAGTGGTAATCAGCATGTTATCTGCTATCCCATTAGCCATTTTTCCAATAGTGGAAGCTGTAGCAGGAGCAATCAACATAGCATCCGCCCATAATCCTAAATCAACATGGCTATTCCAAGTTCCATCCCGTTGAGCAAAAAACTCACTAATAACAGGTTTGCTGGTCAGCGCCGAAAGAGTAATAGGTGTAATAAATTCTTTTCCCGCCGGAGTAATAACAACCTGTACCTCTGCTCCACACTTTATCAATCCACGAATAATATAACAGGCTTTGTAAGCCGCAATGCTTCCGGTAATTCCAAGAACTATTTTTTTTCCTTTCAACATTATTTTGTAATCAGGTTACTCATTTCACGCAAACGAATTTTAGTTAGTACTGCTTTCGTATTCAACGTGAAATCACTATTTAAAATCCAACTGTAATATCCAGGATCTTTCCTCAATACTTCAGCAACGGACATACCTTTATATTTCCCAAAGTTAAATACTTCAACCCCGTTATCGTCATATACCATTCGTCCGGCAAAATCTACATTCTTAGTATAACTTGAATAGTCAGCTAAAAAGGCAATGTCATTCTGAAGTTCCGAATAACGATCGAGTTGTGCTTTTAACACTTCGTAAGTAGCACGCGTATCGGCTTCGGCAGTATGTGCATCTTCCAGATTCTGCTCACAATAGAATTTATAAGCAGCGGAAAGAGTACGTTGCTCCATCTTATGAAATATAACTTGCACATCAACAAATTTGCGCTTAGTCATATCAATATCTACTCCTGCACGAAGGAATTCTTCAGCCAGTACCGGAATATCAAAACGATTGGAATTGAATCCAGCCAAGTCACACCCTTCAATGTCCTTGGCTATATTTTTTGCTACTTCTTTGAAAGTCGGACAATCTACTACATCAGCATCAAATATACCATGTATAGCAGATGATGCTTCCGGAATGTGCATTTCGGGATTGATACGTATAGTTTTTGACTCTTCATTCCCGTTAGGATAAACTTTTAAATAACAGATTTCAACAATTCTATCTGTATTTATATTAGTTCCGGTTGTCTCTAAATCAAAGAAAACAATAGGATTTTTCAGGTTTAATTTCATTTCAATTAATCATTTAGCATCATCGGCATCAACAACATCAGCAAGTCTTCATTCTCTTCTTGTTCTACCGGAATAATAACTCCGGCACGTGACGGATCTGCAAGTTCAATAATAACTTCTTCTGCTGATATATTATTCAAAATATCAATCAGGAAAGTAGATTTGAATCCTATACTCATCGGAGCTCCTGCATATTGGCAAACTTGTGTCTCTTCTGCAGAAGTAGAAAAGTCAATATCCTGTGCAGAAATCACAATCTGGTTTTCTTGCATACGCAACTTGATCAAGCTACTTGCCTGCGAAGAGAAAATAGATACACGACGCAAAGCTCCGATCAATTGCTGGCGGTCTACCGTTACTTTATGCGGATTGTTTTGAGGAATAACCGAATTGTAATTCGGATAACGGCCTTCAATCAACCGACAAACCATACGGTATCTTTCAAGCATAAATACAGCGTTACGTTCATCAAACTCGATAGTGACTGTTCCCTGTTCTTTCGGAAGTAGGTTTTTGAGCAATGTAGCCGGTTTCTTCGGTAATATGAAAGCAGCACGTTCATTGCCTTTAGCAGCCAATGTCTTGCAACGTACGAGTTTATGACCATCCGAAGCAACCATTGTAATATCTTCTGTTGTAATATCGAAATAAATACCATTCATTACCGGACGAAGTTCGTCGTCGGCTGTAGCAAATACAGAACGGTTGATACCACCCAATAATATATCTGCTTCCATTTCTACTCGGACTGCGTTATCTCCCAATGTTGCCGATTGTGGGAATTCATCCGCATTCTGCCCCATCAGGCTATATTTTCCGTTTTGATACTGCACTGTGATTTCAAAAGTAGTCGGATTAACTTCAAATGTCAGTGGTTGTTCAGGAATTTCTTTCAGCGCATCAAGCAATGTTTTTGCCACTACGGCAAAACGTCCGTTTGCATCGCTATCATTCACTTCTACTGTGGTTACCATAGTTGTCTCACTGTCAGAAACAGTCACAGACAATGTTCCATCTTCCAATTCGAAAAGGAAACAATCGAGAATAGGCAGCGCATTCTTAGAGTTAATTACGCGGCTGATAGCCTGTAAATGGCTGGAAAGAGCAGTACTTGAAACGATAAATTTCATATATTTTCGTGTATTTAAGTTTTTATTGTTCTAACGCACAAAGTTAGAAAAAAAGATTCATGTCGCCCAATAAAACAAAAGAAAAAACAAGTTTTATGTACCGGATATTCCTAAAAAATCGTAACTTCGCCCCAGAATTTAAATTTATCGCAATGGAATTTACAGGAAAAATTATCGCTATCCTCTCTCCAAGAGGTGGAGTTTCAAAGACTAGCGGAAACGAGTGGAAATCACAAGAGTATGTAATTGAAAATCATGACCAATATCCGCGTAAAATGTGTTTTGACGTGTTTGGCGCAGACAAAATCGAGCAGTTCAATATTCAGATGGGCGAAGAACTGACCGTATCATTCGATGTTGATGCCCGTCAATGGCAAGATAGATGGTTCAACAGTATTCGTGCATGGAAAGTTGAACGCGTTAGCGCAGGTACAGCTATGGAACCGGGAGTTCCTGTTCCCCCTCCAGCACCATCTGCAACTCCGGATTTCACGACAGGAGATGCTAAAGATGATCTGCCATTCTAAATATAAGACTCATTTTAGGAATTTATATATAAAAGCTTCCAGCATTATTTTGTTGGAAGTTTTTTTTTATATCCACTATATTGCTTTTGTTGAATCTTTATTATATATTACAAAATCAGCAGTTGAACTCTGATTCACATTATATACTAATTGGGGTATTTATTTAATTATTCAGTTTTATACTTTAATACAATATTAGGATAAATGACTCCATCCGCACAGGTAAACTGAACAAAAATCACAAAATTACGAAAGAAATCAGAGTTACGGGAGAAAAAATCCGGAACAAAACGATAATTTTTTCCTGATTGATCGAGTAATTGTCCAAAATCTGCCATTAACATAAAATGATATGAATCGGACAAACTTCCTGTTCCTGCGCGATAAACTAATGCTCCATCCAAAACTTCTCCTTTATCCAGTTGTCCGATGTAACGGGAGAGACTATCTCCATCAGGAGCAAACAACAAACGTCCATTATAGAATGTAGCATAAACGTGTAATGGAGACTCTGAGAAACCTGTCAATTGAGAAAATAATGTTGTAAGTGGCAATTTATAGACCGGATAAGCTTTATCTGGAGTATAATAAAAAGAGATGCGGGAATTTCTTCGTTCTCCCTCTTCCAATGGAGCTGCTTCTACAAAGGAACGTAGCATCCTTTCTGCTTCCAGTGCATCGGTTATGGAAAGCGCCATGACAGCAGCAGGTCCTAATAAAGAATCTTCACGTTGAAAAAGGAAAGCGACCAAATCCTGACCGGTATTCTCTATTAGATAACGGGATAGTTCTTTATCACGATCAAGTATCTCTCTGGTCCGGGTAGCAACAGCAAGCGCCTGTCGTTCACCATAAGCTAATAAGGATGCCCAATCTGTAACACCCTGTCTACTGAGATAAAATGTAGTAGATGGCAATGCATCTCCTGCAAATCCCTTAACAGCTTCCTGCTGACGAAGTGCATTAATAAATGTAAAGCATGAATCTACATCATGACTAACACCTGAAAAATAAATAAAATCGTCTTTTAACTTCATATCAAACTCCGTCCATCCAATCATTCCGTCCAAACGGGCATAAATAGTAGCTGTAGAGGTAGTTTTTCTCGGGCCGTTTACTTCGATAAAAGTAGAATCAGAAGCTATAGAGTTACCAGTTTTACGGGTATCAATAACTTCTTCAATAAGTTTTTTTTGATAACTGAGAGCTAGAAAGTCTGGCGTCAAATAACAAGCCAGAAAGTCGCCATCAGACATTGGATATATATAAATATCTTCGCCTTTATATTTAAATATTTTAAATGGATAGGCAGCGGAAAGATGTTTCTGAACAAACCTATCTACCAGCTTCCGGTCACCATCTCCTAAACGACAATAAAGGATCTGATTATGGTCGTTATCCGGTTCATGAAAACTAATCAACAATCGATTCATCTGTCGGCTTAATCCATGTGGAGCATCCTCTTGAAGAGAATAAAGATAATCCTTCAAGGAGGAAAAGAGTTTGGATACATGCAAATATTGATGATTCTTACTGCAAGTCAATTCTTCGATTTCTGCCACCAATTCGGCAGCATTGTCCGTTACAAAAACAGCCGTAGCATTGGATGGAACTAAAGTATATAGGTCAAAGTCTTTCCGTACATCAGCAGCCGACAACTTGAAATAGGAGTACAAAGCGAATCCTGTACACAAAAGTAGCACAGAAGAAGTGATTGCAATTTTCACAATTGTACTAAGTTTCATAATATTCGTTGTTTATCGGCTAGGGGCAAAAATAATAATTTCTACAAAGAAAACAAAACTTTTGCTAAAAAAATCCACTCGCAATCAAAGATAGATTTCCTGTCCGTCAAACGCTAGGTGAATATTTTCAGGAAGTTCCTTCTCTACTTTCGCATGTAACCCCATGTCATGGCTCATATGTATGAAGTAAGTTTCCTTTGCCCGAATACGCTTTGCAGCAATCAACGCCTGCTCTAAATTTTGGTGAGTAGGATGTGAGGCTATACGAAGCGCGTTCATTACCAAAACATCTACTCCCGCTAATTGTTCATAAGATTCTTCGGGCATAGTTAGCATATCAGTGACATATCCTACTCGTCCGATACGATAACCCAGAATCGGTAAACGTCCATGCATAACGCGCAACGGAAGTATCTCTGTTTCATTTAACATAAAAGCTTGTCCGGCAACAACTTCTTGTAGAGGAATATTAGGGACTCCAGGATAATTATGATCTACAAAACAATAAGGCATACGGGAACGTAATCCATCCGCCACATACTTCTCAGCATAGATAGGCACAGCGCCAAATCGGCAGAATGGGCGCAAATCATCTAATCCACCGACATGATCATAATGTTCGTGAGTAATAAGTACTCCATCAATTTTTTCAAAAGGCTGATGCAATAATTGAACTCTAAAATCGGGACCACAATCAATGAGTATACGCGCATCATCTGTTTCTATGATAGCAGATGCGCGCAAGCGATTATCTTTCGGATCAACGGAAGTACAAACCGAACATTTACAACCAATTTGAGGAACTCCAGTCGATGTTCCACTTCCAAGTATTCTTATTTTCATTTTTTAATGAAGAATTGATAATGGACAATTTTCAAGTAACATTAGCATATACTTATTTTCCATTCTTAATTATCAATTATATAAACTTCAGGATGAATATCGATTCCAAACTTCTCGCGGACAGAGATACGTACTGCATCCGAAAGTGCAATAATATCACTCCCTTTTGCTCCTCCACGATTTACCAATACTAACGCCTGTTTATCATGAACTGCTGCTGGTCCCAACGATTTTCCTTTCCAGCCACACTGATCAATCATCCACCCAGCCGGAATCTTCACCTGTCCGTCATTCAGTTCATAATAGGGTATTCGTGGATATTCTTGTTGCAAAGTCTCCAGTTTCTCTCTCGAGAGGATAGGATTCATAAAAAAACTTCCTGCATTTCCCATCACTTTCGGATCAGGAAGCTTGCTTTCCCGAATATCTATAATTACTTTACGAACTATATCCAACGTCATTTTTGGATATTTCTCCAATTCCTGACGAATGGTCCCATAGTCTAATGTAAATTTCTCTTTCTTACTAAGACGAAAACAAACATACGTCACAAAAACAGTTCTGTTTTCCGGACGTTTAAAGATACTGTTGCGATAGGAATATTCGCATTCACCTACTGTATAAACACGCTCTTCACCACGAAAGTTCACTGTTTCCACCGCAGTAATCAAATCCTTGACTTCAACACCATAGGCTCCAATATTCTGCACAGCACTTGCTCCTACTTCACCAGGAATGAGAGAAAGATTTTCGACTCCATACCATCCGCTTCTTACACAATAAGCCACGAAATCATCCCAGACTACACCAGCCCCAACTCTCAAAGATACAGATTGTTCCGTCTCTTCGGTCACCTCTATACCGCCAATACAGGAATGCAGAACCAGCCCATCATAGTCTTTAGTAAATAACAAGTTACTACCACCTCCAATATGCAAAAAAGGTGTCGTAATGGCACCTTGCGCTATTTGCTGCTTCAGTTCTTCGACCGAAGCATATTCTAAAAAACGAGTGGCATTTACATCTATGCCAAATGTATTGTGAGACAAAAGAGAAAACATAACTAATTCTTTTTTAACCAATATGCCAGTATCCTATCATTGTAGGTAATGCGCCATTCAATGGACCATTCATCCATCAGCATATTGAAACATTATTATATACTTGTATCTTCAAACTTATACAATTCCCACTCCCCTCCTTTCCGACGAAAATACAGGAGATTGGAAAAACCGTTTCCGATACCTTTCAATGCAAGAATCTTCGTTGATGAATTATCATCATTCCGTTGACCATAATTAATATTTGATAGACGATCGGTTGGTAATACCGGTTTAAAGGCAAACCATTGATTCCGGTCAATCGTTGTTTCCAAAATAGAAAAGTCATCATCCGGATCTGATGTTACAAAAGCAAGCGGATTCTGCACACGTTGGCTCTGAAAAAGACTATCGGATGCAAAACGGCTGAAAAATTCTACAAAATCTTCATTATCATTCTTTTCAATAGGACGCAGGTTGATAGCCTCTAAAATCCACGCTCCTTTAATACGCTCAAAATAATATCTCTTCATCATTCGTTTTTTCACAAATATCCACTCTACTTGTACCGAAGTAAGAGAGGTATCACCTACAAGATCCATGTCTTCTTCTTTATCAAACAGGAGCGTATAATAATGCTGTTTGGTAAATAAATCATCATGCTTCCAAAAACGTTTCTCAATAGAGACCTTCTCATCTCCTTTATAATAAGGCAATGGAAATCTCACACGCTGAAACTGTAAAGTATCATCGGAGGCAAAATTGTAGATAAAATCGTCGAAAGATTCATCCGCTTCTGTCGGTTTTGGTTCTTCCGGCAATTTCACCTGAGGGATAGAATCCTCCTTATGTAGGACAGAATCCACCTCATTAGTAATAGATGCAAAAGGGTCGATGTTCGTTTTTTTGTTTCCACAAGAAACTAAAGCTACGAGCACCGCAACCCCCGCAATTAATTTTTTCATTATTTTAGTTTAGCTCTTAATTTCTCAAGCATATCCACCGTCATACTTTCCAAATCATAAGCTGGCTTCCACCCCCACTCATTCCGAGCGCAGGTATCATCCAAACTGTCCGGCCAACTATCGGCTATGCGTTGTTTCAAAGGGTCGATATTATAAACCATCTCGAATTCCAGCACATGCTTTTTAATAGCTTGGAAAATAGTTTCCGGTCCAAAGCTCATGGCAGCGATATTGAAAGCATTGCGATGTATCAATTTTGCCGGATCTGCCTCCATCAACATGATAGCTGCATTCAATGCATCCGGCATATACATCATATCCATTAATGTGCCTTCCTTAACAGGACACACAAATTTTTCACCTTTTACGGCTGAGTAATAGATATCAACGGCGTAATCGGTCGTACCTCCTCCCGGAGGAGTCACGTTCGAAATGATGCCCGGGAAACGGACAGCACGCGTATCGACACCATATTTATTAAAATAATAATCACTTAACAATTCAGTAGTCACTTTGGTTACGCCATACATTGTACGCGGACGTTGTATAGTATCCTGTGGAGTCTTTGTATGAGGTGTACTTGAACCGAACGAACCAATAGAACTTGGTGTAAAAACTGCACAACCTTGTTCACGCGCTACTTCCAGAACATTCCATAATCCATCGATACCTATTTTCCAGGCCAATTTAGGTTTTGATTCGGCTACCACCGAAAGTAGTGCCGCTAAATTGTAAATAGTATCAATATGGTATTCTCTTACCACCGATTCTATCATCGCTCCGTCTGTCACGTCTACAATAGCCGACGGTCCTGACTCTTTTAATTCCCCCTTAGGTTCAGCACCAAGGATATAACCAGCTACAACGTTTTGGTTTCCGTAACGTTTACGTAGCTCCATCGTCAGCTCGGATCCGATCTGTCCGGTAGCTCCAATTATCAAAATGTGTTTCATTTTTTCTTCTTACTAAAGATATTAAGCTAAATGGTGCGCAAAGTAAGCACTTTTTTTCATATTTTCGTCAAAAAGACATTGTTATTCCAAGAAAAATAGTGTCCTTTGTATCATAACTTAATCACTCAAACACTATGTACGGTAAAATGCAAGAATATCTCAGCCAGACATTGGCTGAAATCAAAGAAGCCGGTCTTTATAAAGAAGAACGACTGATCGAAAGTGCACAACAGGCTGCCATTACTGTAAAAGGTAAAGAAGTTCTGAATTTCTGTGCCAATAACTATCTGGGGCTATCTAATCATCCTCGCTTGATTAAAGCAGCTCAGGAAATGATGGATCGTCGCGGATATGGTATGTCATCTGTTCGCTTCATTTGCGGAACTCAGGATATACACAAAGAATTAGAGGCTGCGATCACAGAATATTTCCAAACCGAAGATACAATTCTGTATGCTGCTTGCTTCGATGCTAATGGCGGTGTGTTCGAACCACTTTTTACTGAAGAGGACGCCATTATTTCAGACTCTTTAAATCATGCTTCTATTATTGATGGTGTACGTCTTTGTAAAGCAAAACGTTATCGTTACGCCAATGCCAATATGGATGAACTGGAAAAATGCCTGCAAGAGGCACAAGTTCAGCGTTTCCGTATCGTGGTAACAGATGGTGTATTCTCTATGGATGGAAATGTGGCACCAATGGACAAGATTTGTGATTTGGCAGAAAAGTACAACGCCCTAGTAATGGTTGATGAGTCTCATTCTGCAGGTGTGGTAGGTGTTACCGGTCATGGTGTAAGCGAGTTATATAAAACTCACGGACGCGTAGACATTTATACCGGTACGCTGGGTAAAGCTTTCGGCGGTGCATTGGGAGGATTTACTACCGGACGTAAAGAAATCATTGACTTATTGCGCCAACGTAGCCGTCCTTACCTGTTCTCTAATTCATTGGCTCCGGGTATTATCGGTGCAAGTCTTGAAGTATTCAAGATGTTGAAAGAAAGTAATGCACTTCACGATAAACTGGTAGACAATGTGAATTATTTCCGCGACAAGATGACTGCTGCCGGATTCGACATTAAGCCAACTCAAAGTGCAATCTGTGCTGTCATGTTATATGATGCTAAATTATCACAGATTTATGCAGCACGTATGCAGGAAGAAGGCATTTATGTAACTGGTTTCTACTATCCGGTTGTTCCGAAAGATCAAGCACGTATCCGCGTTCAGATTTCTGCTGGACACGAAAAAGAACATCTTGATAAATGTATAGCCGCCTTTATTAAAGTAGGTAAAGAGCTCGGAGTATTGAAATAAAAACATTATTATATCTTCCATTGTTATTATTATATATCTTACTTAGATTGCGACAATAACAATGGAAGAATTTTTATATCATCATGGAAGAATTAACACTAACTACACCTGCACTACTTTTCTCAGCTGTTTCGCTGATTTTATTGGCTTATACCAATCGTTTCTTATCCTATGCACAACTAGTGCGTCAGTTACGGGATCGTTACGTTGAAAATCCTTCTGATATCACTGTTGCACAAATAGAGAATCTACGGAAAAGGTTAAACCTGACCCGAACCATGCAGGGCCTAGGTATAGCAAGTCTATTTCTCTGTGTGGTTAGTATGTTCCTAGTCTATATCGGATTGCAATTATTATCCGCTTATGTATTTGGAGTAGCTTTGATTTTGCTTATCGGTTCGTTAGGTGTTTCCTTTCGTGAAATACAAATCTCTACCCGATCACTGGAGATATATCTGGGGACGATGGAGAAAGGTCGTTATAAATCACCCGACAAGGCAGAATAAGGATCAAACGACTACCTTTTCTCTGCTCAGATTGTAGCAAAGGAGTCGTTACTTGAGCTAATGAAGATAGTGCATAGCAACATAGTATTAACCAAAAGAAATAAAGATTTGCCCATGTTTATTTATACATTTAAATGATGTCAAGGGGGAAAAAACAAGAACCAACAAAGTAAAAAAGCTACTCGGATAATCCAAATAGCTTTTTATTCTATATCAACTTATTACTGAATCTCATTTACGTTGTCCAAGTTGTGAATCAATAATGAAAATACCAGTTTCACCCGCTTTCTTCAATTTTTCAACAATTTCCGATGCAGTAGCTTCTTCTTCAACCTGTTCACGAACAAACCCCCATAAGAAATCTTGTGTCGCCTTATCTTTTTCAGCTGCAGCAATATCTACCAAGCTATCAATCAATTTAGAAACATGGCATTCATGCTTATAAACATGTTCAAATACTTCCAAAGGAGTGCCCCAACCGTTAGGTACTACATCAATCTTATCTACTTTAGCAGTTCCACCTCTCTTGACAATATAGTCAGCCATTGTACAGGCATGTTGCATTTCTTCGAAATACTGTTTTTTCATCCAACTAGCAAAACCAGCGAAACCTTCCTTTTCAAAGTAAAAAGACATCGCCAAATACAGGTTTGCAGACCACATCTCAGCCGTAATCTGCTCGTTAATTGCATTTTGTAATTTTTCCGAAATCATAATCGTATTTTTTATAAAGTTGTTAATGTAACTTCGTTTTAATTTTATTACAAATATAACAAGATTTCAGGCCAAATTGTTTTAACTCCCTTGATTTTTTAAACTACATTCACATTTTATTTACACAAGTTCGTCAGATGTATACCCTTTCGGAAGTTCACGACAATTATAACCAGATGCCATGATTTCACCGTAAGCACCTGCAGAACGGAGAGCAATCAAATCTCCACGCTTCACTTTATTCAGGTCTATTGCTTTACCGAAAACATCCGACGATTCACAAATAGGTCCTACTACATCATAGGCTTCTATCGGTCCTTCTGAAGTAATGTTTTCCATTTTGTGATAAGCCTGATACAGAGCCGGGCGAATCAAATCTGTCATACCTGCATCAAGAATAGCGAATTGTTTTTTGTTTCCTTGCTTCACATATAGCACTTTGGATATCAATGAGCCGCATTGCCCCACTACGGAACGTCCTAACTCAAAATGCAAAGTTTGATAAGGACGTAATTTTAACTGTCCGGCATAGGTGGCAAAATATGCTTTGAAATCAGGAATCGCCTGACGGTTAGGATGGGCATAATCGATTCCCAATCCACCACCGACATTGATATGTTCAACTAATATACGACGAGATTCGAGTTTATCCTGTAATTCATTAACACGATTACAGAGAGCAACAAAGTCACCCATATCTAATATCTGAGAGCCAATATGAAAGTGAAGGCCGATAAACTTCACATTCTTCAAATCCTGTGCTACATCAATTACTTTATCCATATCCTGCATACTGATACCGAATTTGTTTTCCGCAAGCCCGGTAGCAATATTAGCATGAGTATGTGCGCCCACATCAGGATTGATACGGAAAGCAACATTAGCTACTTTATTTTGAACAGCCGCTAATTCATTAATTATCTCCAATTCAGGAATAGATTCTACATTGAAACAAAAAATGTCATATTCCAATCCGAGATTGATTTCCCAATCCGACTTACCTACTCCGGCAAAAACAACCTTGTTAGCTGGAAATCCGGCACGAATAGCAGCACGCACCTCTCCTCCACTCACACAATCAGCTCCTAATCCGCTTTCACGAATAATAGTAAGTACTTTCGGATTTGCATTAGCTTTCACCGCATAATGAACAGAGTAATTAGGATATTTGGCAATCTCCTGATTAATAGTAAAAAGTGTATCACGCAGTACCTTGGTATCATAATAATAAAAAGGTGTTTGCAAAGTACGGAATTTATCAATCGGAAATATTCCTTTCATAATTAAATACTTGTTTAGTTAGTTAAAAAAGAGCGCTTTTATCAAAATCGGTAAAAGCGCTCAATATTTTCTTTGTGGAATTATTTATTGTTGAAAAGCATATCGCTCAGCGATTGTAATGCTACATTCTTATCACATTCCCGGATGAGGAAAGATATATTGTAATTACTTCCTCCGAATGAAATCATTCGTACCGGAATATCTCGCATCGCATCGAGTGCCTTTGCTTCAAAACCAATATTTTCCCATTCCAAATCACCTACTACGCAGATAATACACATATCTTTGTCTACAGTAACTGTACCGTATTTCTTCAGGTCATCCAGAATCTCATTCAGATGCTTCGTATTATCAATCGTTACAGACACTCCTACTTCTGAAGTACAAATCATATCTATAGAAGTCTGATAGCTTTCAAAAATTTCGAATACTTTACGCAAAAAACCATGAGCAAGCAACATACGACTTGACTTGATTTTGATAGCTGTAATATTATCTTTGGCAGCAACCGCTTTGATCTTACCTTTCTCTGTATCATTAGAAATCAGTGTACCCGGAGCTTTCGGATCCATAGTATTCAACAGACGCACAGGGATATTTGCATATTTAGCAGGCTGGATACAAGTAGGATGCAGAATTTTAGCACCAAAATAAGCTAATTCGGCAGCTTCTTCAAAATGCAACTGACGAACCGGAGCTGTCTTATCAACGATACGAGGATCGTTGTTGTGCATACCGTCGATATCCGTCCAAATCTGGATTTCGGTAGCATTCACTGCAGCACCGATCAAAGATGCCGTATAATCACTACCTCCACGCTGTAAGTTATCAATCTCACCGTAAGCATTCCGACAAATGAACCCTTGAGTAATGTAGATTTCAGCATCCGGATAAAGTTCAAGTTGTGCTTGCAATTTGTCCTTGATATAACCCGGATCCGGTTCTGCATTCTTGTCAGTACGCATAAATTCCAAAGCCGGAAGCAATATAGACTTCACACCGCATTCCTGCAGATAGAAGTTTACCATTGCTGTAGAAATCAGCTCTCCTTGTGCCAATACCACTTTCTCTTCGAACAAAGTAAAAAGGTCTTTGGTATAGGAGCGGATGTAGTCGAAATGGGACTTGATGACTTCCAGACCTTTCTGTTTATACTCCTGAGTAGCGTAAAGTTCATCAATATGCTGTTTGTATTTACCTTCCAGCTTATTGATAATCTCGTTGGCACCCTCCGGATTCTTCTTATACAGATAGTCCGAAATTTCCACCAATGTGTTCGTTGTTCCTGACATAGCAGAAAGAACAACAATCTTCTGTTCACCATCGGTAATCAATTTGGCTACTTCCTTCATCCGCTGAGCAGAACCTACGGAAGTTCCTCCAAACTTTAAAACTTTCATTTTCGTTACTGTTTTAATTATCTATATTTAAATCTATTTCTATTGCTCTCTGCCGGGATTTATATTCATCGGTAATATCAGTGATATGATGATCAACACAACGATATACTCTACCGGGATATTCTTTCAGCAATTGAAGGTTGTGTGTGGTCATCACAACTGATGAACCGGACTCACAAATATTGTGCAATAACTCCACAATTGCCTTACCTGTATCCACATCCAAATTTCCGGTCGGTTCGTCTGCCAGGATGATTTCCGGAGAATTAAGTACGGCACGAGCTATCACAATGCGTTGTTGCTCACCACCGGAAAGCTCGTTCGGATACTTATATCCTTTGTTAGACATTCCTACCAATTGGAGTACTTCTTCAATACGTTCTTTCATTTCCTGCTTGTTCTGCCAGCCAGTAGCCCGAAGTACAAATTCCAGATTATTATAAACTGTACGGTCTGTCAGTAGTTGGAAATCCTGAAACACAATTCCCAGTTTACGACGCAATTGTGGTATATGTTTCCGTTTGATGGTTCGCATATTATAACCCAATACTTCCGCTTCGCCATTAATTACGTCCAATTCGCCATATAAGGTTTTGAGCAAACTCGTTTTTCCAGAGCCTACTTTTCCTATCAGGTAGACGAACTCTCCCTTGTGCAGTTCCAGATTAACACCACTCAACACACAGAGTTCCTGCTGATGAATTTCTACATCCTTATATTGAATTAATGTTTCTTCCATGTACTGCTATGTCTTTCCTGCAATTCACGAGCAAGATCTTCGATGCGGTAACCTTTTGATGTTAATAATACAATCAAGTGATAAATCAGGTCGGAACCTTCGTAAATCAAACGATCATCTGTGCCATTTGTTGCTTCAATTACTGTTTCTACGGCTTCTTCACCGACTTTCTGAGCAATCTTATTAATACCGGATTCAAACAGACTGGTAGTGTAAGAGCCTTCCGGCATTTCTTCGTGACGCTTGTCAATAAAATCTTGCAGAAGTTTCAAAAACATAACCGGTTCTTCATTCTTTTCGCCCCAGCAAGTATCTGCACCAGTGTGGCAAACCGGTCCTACGGGATTCACCTGAATCAACAATGTATCATTATCACAATCGGCTTTGATAGAAACGACATTCAGAAAGTTACCACTTTCTTCTCCTTTTGTCCACAAACGATTTTTAGTGCGGCTAAAAAAAGTAACTTTTCCGGTTTCTACTGTTTTATCATACGCTTCTTTATTCATAAAGCCTAACATCAACACTTTACGTGTTTCATTATCTTGTATGATAGCCGGAACAAGTCCGCTCATTTTATCAAAATCCAATTCCATCATTCTATTTTTTTAGTTTACTATTTACAATTTACAAACTAAACAGTCCGCATTGGTATATTCTGTGCACAAAGATACGATTTTAATTCGGGAATTTTAATTTCTCCGAAATGAAAAACACTGGCAGCCAATGCCGCATCTGCTTTTCCGAGTAAGAAAGCATCACGAAAGTGTTCTTTTTGACCTGCACCACCGGAAGCAATCACAGGAATCGAAAGTTGTTCGGCCAAAGCAGCGAGTGCTTCGTTGGCATAACCGGTCTTCACACCGTCATGATTCATGCTTGTAAACAGGATTTCTCCTGCACCACGATCCTGAGCTTCTTTCGTCCATATCATCAATTCCTTATCTGTCTCGATACGTCCACCATTCAAGTAACACTTCCAACCATTTTCAGTCTGTTTGGCATCTACTGCCAATACACAAACCTGCGAACCAAAATGTTTAGCAATCTCGTCAATCAACTGTGGATTACGGATAGCCGAAGAATTAATAGAAATCTTATCCGCTCCGGCATTCAGCAAACGGTCTACATCACTCAATTCATTGATTCCACCGCCTACTGTAAAAGGTATATTAATATTAGCTGCAATTCGTTTTACCAATTCCGCAAAAGTTTTACGTCCTTCGTGACTGGCTGTAATATCCAAAAAAACAAGCTCATCAGCTCCTTGTTCGCTGTAAGCACGTCCCAGTTCTACCGGATCACCAGCCTGACGCAGATTGACAAAATTTGTACCTTTTACGGTTTGCCCGTCTTTTATATCCAGGCAAGGTATAATTCTTTTCGCTAACACAATCCTATTTTATTTACTATTTAACAATTTATTATCGATATTCGGGAAGCTTTTATTCTTCTTATTCCAAAAAAGGACGCAAATCTTTCAAAGTCAGACATCCTTCATAAAGCGCTTTACCAAAAATCACTCCGGGAACTCCGGCCTCATTCAAAGATATAATATCATCGATGTTACTTACTCCTCCACTTGCCATCAAATAAAGATTAGGAAATTTCTTCAACATTTCTTTATATAGATCAATAGAAGGTCCTTTCAGCATTCCGTCACAACTAATATCCGTACAAATCACTTTCTCAATGCCTTTATTTATATAATCTTCCAAGAATGGAAAAAGTTCGCAGGCACTTTCGTCTTTCCAGCCATTAACGGCTATCTTACGATCTTTTACATCTGCTCCTAAGATAATTTTCTCACTTCCATAGATATCTAACCAATGACAGAAAAGCCCAGGATCTTTCACAGCAATGCTGCCTCCTGTCACCATTTGTGCACCACTTTCAAATGCAATCTTCAAATCTTCGTCGCTTTTTACTCCTCCGCCGAAGTCGATCACTAAAGAAGTACGTGTAGCTATCTGTTCCAATACCCGATGATTGACTACATGATGAGAAGCAGCTCCGTCCAGATCGACTACATGCAATCTGCAAACTCCATTCGCTTCAAATTCTTTAGCTACCTCCACAGGACTTTCATTATAGACTTTCTTACTGTCATAGTCTCCCTGGGAAAGGCGAACACACTTTCCGTCAATTATATCAATGGCTGGAATTATCTCTATCATCAGACTATTTAGATTTTTAGTTATTCATTTTTAACAGTCTCTCTTCCTCATTCTACAACCCCTAAAAAGTTTATTATAAACGATGAGAGAGTTTATTATAAACTATAGTGGAGTTTATTATAAACGGCAACATAGTTTATTATAGATCCAAAAAGTTCCGCAGAATCTTCTCTCCGGTCTTTCCACTTTTCTCCGGATGGAATTGAGTTGCATAAAAATTGTCTTTATGCAGAGCAGCACTAAACGGATCAATATAATTTGTTTCAGCAGCAGTAAAGTCACATACCGGAACATAGAAACTATGCACAAAATAGACAAACTCTTCTTCGGTGAATCCTTCAAACAGTTTACTATTTACCTTACCAATCGTATTCCATCCCATGTGCGGAACTTTGTCCTCATGTTTCTTCGGTATAAAACGTTTCACGTCCACATCAAAGATATTCAGACAATCGACTCCTCCCTCTTCGGAATAATGACACATCAACTGCATCCCCAGACAAATGCCGAATACCGGCTGATGAAGATTTCGAATCAATTCATCTAATCCGGTCGCCTTCAAGTGGTTCATAGTAGTCTCCGCCTCTCCTACTCCGGGAAAAATAACTTTATCGGCAGATAGAAGTTCTTCTTTATCGGCCGTAATCACCGCCTCAACGCCCAAACGCTTCAATGCATAATCCACCGAACGAATATTTCCGGCATTGTATTTTACGACTGCTATCTTCATTAGCTAAATATTACTGTTTTATTTTTATAAGCTAAGACTTTTCGTTCAATGTGCTTTTGCACCGCACGTGAAAGAACGATTTTTTCCAAGTCTTTTCCTTTATTTACTAAGTCTTCTACAGAATCTTTGTGAGTGATACGCACTACATCCTGTTCGATGATTGGGCCTGCATCTAATTCTGTTGTTACATAATGACTGGTTGCCCCGATAATCTTCACTCCTCTTTCAAAAGCGGCATGATAGGGTTTAGCTCCAACAAACGCCGGAAGGAAAGAGTGATGGATATTAATAATCTTATTGGGATATGCATTAATCATCTGTTCAGAGATAACCTGCATATATCGTGCCAAAACGATGAAAGTAATATTATGTTTAGCCAAAAGCTCAAGTTCTTTACGCTCCTGTTCTTCCTTTGTCTCTTTTGTGATAGGGAACAAATGGAAAGGAATACCGAAGCGTTCGGCTACATGTTGCAAGTCGGGATGGTTACTTATTATAAGAGGTATTTCCACATTCCATTCTCCTGCCGTATAACGAGCGAGCATATCAAAAAGACAATGAGACATTTTCGAAACGAAAATAGCCATACGTGGTTTCACATCCGAGAAATAAAGACGGAAATCCATTTCGTATTTTTGCGCATAAAGTGTTCTAAAGTAATCTTCAATCTTTTCCTGCGGAACCAGAAAGTCCCTTAATTCCCATTCTATACGCATGAAAAATATGTTTTCTACATGGTCTACGTATTGGTCCAGATAGATAATATTTCCTTTGTTTACCGTAATAAAGTCTGTCACTTCCGCTAGAATTCCCGGTTTATCAGGACAGTGCAATAACAGTTTGGCTGTAGTCATCATTCTTTTTACAAATTTACGATTCCAGGGGGAAATTCTTCCACCTCTCTAATTTTAGAGCGCAAAAATAACGATTTATTGCAAAATTACGAATTATTCAAGCAGAAAGTTTACATAAAAACGATGATTTCTTACAGATAGAAAGATATTGGAAGCGATTTCTTATGTAAGACAGATGAATATTAAAAAGATAACATCGTTCCACGCTGATGATGTAATGCCACTATCAAAATAATGTAATCTTACCGATGGAATAGTGCAATCATAATAACAGACTTATGTAATCCTAATCAGTACGAATAAAAAAACAATATTTTTTTTATTTTGAAAGTACTCAAAATGAGACACTAAGCTTTTTAGCTGCTTTTTATTGAAAAAAAAGTTTCTTCAAACACTTGCAGATTTACAAAAAACAACTACCTTTGCACCCGCAATCGAGAGAGATGCAGATTAACAAAATGAAATTCTGGTGCGTTAGTTCAGTTGGTTAGAATACATGCCTGTCACGCATGGGGTCACGGGTTCGAGTCCCGTACGCACCGCTTCTTTCAATAGAGACGAAAAAAAATAAAAGTTAATTTAAATAAAATTCTGGTGCGTTAGTTCAGTTGGTTAGAATACATGCCTGTCACGCATGGGGTCACGGGTTCGAGTCCCGTACGCACCGCTTCTTTCAATAGAGACGAAAAAAAATAAAAGTTAATTTAAATAAAATTCTGGTGCGTTAGTTCAGTTGGTTAGAATACATGCCTGTCACGCATGGGGTCACGGGTTCGAGTCCCGTACGCACCGCGAAAGCAAATAGCAAATTAAAGCAAAGCTCTGAAATTCAAGGATTTCAGGGCTTTTTCTTTTTCCTGATTCGGCAAAAAATAGCGGTTTAAAGCAGTTCTCACGTGGCTTATTCGTGGGACTTTTTGAAAACTGTTTTTGCTCCCACGAATTGACGCGTTTGTCTTTGATTGTCAGTTTTTTGCGTAGCTGGTTTTTGAGTGTAGTAAACTAATCTTGTACCACTTTAAAATCAAAAAATTATGGGAGCAGTGAAAAGAAACACACTAAGCGTATTGTTCATTATCAAGAAAGCAAAACTTCTGAAAAACGGTGAAGCTCCTATTTGTATGCGCATCACCGTAAACAAACGAATAGCCGAAGTTATGATTAAACGGAGCATTCCCGTTGATTTATGGAATCAGAAAAAGGAATGTTCCAAAGGAAAAGACCGTGTAGCCACCGAACTGAACCACTACATTAATACGGTTCGTGCCAAAATATTGCAGATACACCGTGAACTGGAGATAGACAACAAACCGATTACAGCCGATATAATAAAGGATTGTTTCTACGGACGGGACAAGGTACAGCGCAGCTTGCTAGAAATGTATGCAGAGCATAACGAGAAATGCCGTGCCCTGATTGGCAAAGAATATACGGAAAGCACCATTACCAAGTTTGATACTTCCATAAACCGACTGAAAGAATATATCCGTACTTGTTACCACTGTGATGATATAATGCTGGCAGAACTGGACGGGTAATTTATCCGTGATTTTGATTTTTGGCTGAAAACGGATAAGCATTGCCCAAACAACTCTACATTGAAACATTTGAAGAACTTGAAAAAAGTTGTTCGTATTGCTTTGGCTAACGAGTGGATAAAGAAAAACCCGTTTTACGGCATCCACTTCAAGCAGGAGGAAGTAAATGTAGAGTTCCTTTCACGTGAGGAACTGGATATTCTAATGAACAAGGAATTTGCTATCAAACGGTTGGAACAGGTAAGGGATATTTTTGTCTTTTGCTGTTTTACCGCACTTGCTTTCGTTGATGTGCAGCAATTAAGTCGTGAACACCTAATTAAAGACAACAACGGTGCATTGTGGATACGCAAGGCACGTCAGAAAACCAACCAGATGTGTAACATTCTGGTTTTATCTATTCCCCAAAAGATATTGAGGAAATACGAAGATAATGCAGAGTGTATAAAGAAAGGTGTGCTTTTACCCGTAATCAGTAATCAGCACATGAATGCCTACTTGAAAGAAATCGCTGATTTATGCGGCATTACCAAACGCTTAACTACACATGTAGCACGCCATACGGCGGCTACTGTAGTTTTTCTCGCCAATGATGTATCAATGGAAAATGTATCTAAGATTTTGGGACATTCCAATATAAGAATGACACAGCACTATGCAAAGGTTTTGGATAGCTCTATTATACGTGATATGGCAAATGTAGAGAGAAATTTTCTTATAAAATAGAGAATGAGGGCAATCAATAGCTATATGCCATGCTATTGATTGCCTATTTTTTCTTGAATCATTTTCCTAAATGATATTTGAGAAAATCATAATAGCATATCATTTTGTAAAAAACGCTTTTTAGATTTTCATTATTTCCTTCTAAAACAGAAATATGCTTATTCAAAATTTCAAATAAATCGTCAGAGTTGATTTTGTCTTTTTTTAGATATGGTATATATTTAATATATTCTAAACCAAATTCATCGATAAAATCAATCATTGTTTCCTGATAAGATGCAACATCTTTTTTCTTCCTAATGTCATATTTTCCGGTAGGCTCATAAAATTTATGTTGTATAGCCAATAAGTGATGTTTTATAATTCTTTCATCAACAGTGTCTATAGGTTTCTGCTCTTGATAGTAATTTGAATTGACCAAATATTTAAAGAATGGCAGATATTTTGTGCCCTTTAATAAAGCTGGTAAAGTAACATTTACAATATCATTATTATTCAACGATTTATCTTTTATAAGAATATCTTCAATCAAATCTTTCCGTTCATAACGTCTATATCCAGCCTTTACAACTTTATTAATAGCACCTATCCCCAAAACAACATCTAAATTTTTGATGTCTTCTTTTGAATCAATATTTTGTACATAAACTTTAGATGATGAGTCTGTTGTCATAACAAGTTCATATACATGTTCTTTTAATAAGCGAAGTAAACCTGCTGGAAATTTTCTCTTAATAGATGATAATGCAAGAAATAGTGGTCTAAAATCACTCATTGTAATAGTTTTTACAGGAATACGTATTTCTTCATGTGCTATCGTATGAGTTGCATATTCTATCTCTTGTTGAGATACATTATATTGAATAAAAATAAGTCTATTTTTTAATTTTTGCAGGTTGTCACTTGTTAAACATTGTGCTATTGAGTTTAAAATTTTGAGAATGTTTTCATCGGTTAAAGAATAACCAATAAAAATGATTGGATGCTCTGTAAATATCGTAAGTAATTTAGCTGCTAAATATGGATTTTTCTTTTCAAAAGAAATATAATCTTCATCGGTTAATATTAAGGAGTTAGGTTTGGATTGACAGCCATGTATTTTATATATTTCTCCAACTCCTTGAGGAGATGAAAAGAACAATTCTTCTTGACCAATATATGTTTTAAAATCACTAAATATTTTTTCTAATAAGTTATCGTAGTTTGTTGTTATAATACCGTCTATGACTATTTTTTTGCATAAATCTAATTCTTCTAAAAGTATTTTATCTTGGATTTTGATATCCATTTTCCCTTTCAGATAATGAGATATTTCTATTTTTAATGCAGAATATTTATTTGTATTATATTCTTTATATCTATTTCTACTTTTTTCATATTCAGGCAATTTCCACCATCGTTCATGTAAGTCTTCCGCAATTAAAGATGCTATTCGAGGTAGCTTACCACCAGAAGATGAAAAGTAATATTGATAATCTACATTATTTAATGTAGCAAACCGTTTTAGCAATCCTTCCCAATCTTCTAAGCCTAAATATCTACGTGAAAATCCAGAACCAACAAATAAAAATGGTGCAGTATTATAATGTCCAATAAATTCTAATATTCTATTTTCCATGATTTTAGTATTTAAAAACAAATATACGGAATTTTATTGGGTGCAATGTGATTTTGTTTGATTTCTTTTTAAGAGGAATTTTCCAAATCTGAATAAAACATTAACAAATGTAAGCTCCGTATTCCGTCCGTTCAAGCCCAAGCCCTACGGATTTGAAAGAAAATCTCCACACCTGCGCTGCGCTCCGGGTTGTATTTTCTTCCAAAGGCTTGTACAGACGGACTACTACACTAATAAAGTTAATGTTCTTAGTCAGTTTTGGAAAAAATGTGTTTTTTAAAGGATGGTAGGTTATTCCTGCCGTTCCTTGTTGTAGTAGGTCTGCAAAAGCCGTTCTATATCGCTTTGACGATAGATTATTTGCCTTTTATCTGAATGTAAGGGATAACGCCCGTATCTCTCCATTCTTGCAGGGTACGGATACTTACTTTCAGATAGTTGGATGCTTCCCGGTTGTTTAGAAACTTTTCACCGTTCAAATGCGGTCTGCTTTCCTTTGCCAACCTGCTGATACCGTCTAACATTCTATCCATAGATTGAAAGAACTCTTTTATCATTTCACTGTTGCTGTTTATTAGTTCCATATTGATTTATAGTTAGCTTGAATGATTGGTATATACACATATTCAATTACGCAGGTAATCACCATAATAAGAAATGGAAAGGCTGTCTTTTACCTTGTCATAGCCGATATAAAGCCGTTTAAAGGCTGAAACGAAGAAATAACGGTTATCTTCCTTTTGTATCTCGTAAGTGGCTGGTTGCACCTGTCCATTATCCGATACATGGAGCATCGAAAGGAGATACTTTTTCTTACTTTGGTATATCATTACCGTAGGATGGAGATTTAAACTTTCCCACGTCCCGACAATAGCCGGGAGGGTGAAAGATTGGTTTGCTTCTGAATTGTCATCTTGTTTTCTTGTCATAAGGCGATACTTATTTATTGGTTATATATAGTTGCTTTTCTTTCCTGAAAGATAGTTTGCCGTACATTCGGCAACCAGTCTTTCAATATCGGCAGATTTATAGTACAGCTTATTCCCAATTTGGGAGTAACCCAGTTTACCACTGTCCCGGTAGTTCTGCAAACTTCGGATGCTGATGCCGAGCAGGGCACACACTTCACGACCTGACAGCCATTTATCGGACTGATGGTTGTTCAACCTGCAAATGCGTTCCACCTGATTAGCAAAGTTGGCGAACCGACTGCATACCAGTTTAAAGGTCTGTTCCTCAATAGTTACGATATTCATTCTTTATTCTCTTTTGGCTGGTTGAATATTCCTTTTTGCATTTCTTCCCGGTAGAGAACCGAAAGGACATCATTATGCGTATTAAGATGTTCTTCCAGTACGTTATCAATGAAACTTCCGATGCTTACCTGTTTGTTTGTAATCACGCCTACAATCTGCATGATACGTTTTTGTATCTCTCCACTTATGTACACGCTTTGACGATTGCAAAGTGACCGCTTTTTAAGGAACACCGATTTATAGTTTTCCTGTTCCTTGCTTGCTGTTTTCTGTAATGATTGTTTTACTTCTGCCATACTTTCAGATTTTAATGATTTATAAATAGGTTGATTGATTTTTGATAATGATTGAAAAGTGGTAAGCCTGTTTTATGGCAATGTTGCCAAATCTTTAAACGGCTTTAAAACATGTTTTAAAACTGTATTTAAGCCTTGTTTGACTGTCATATATATTGCCACCATTCAATCAATTTTCAGCAAAGAAAAGGGTAAAAACAAATGCTTTTAAAAATGGGGGTACTTTGTCCGTTTGTGTCACAATTTGGCGTAATAGGGTATATTTCAGGGGCAAACTGCTGTCTGTAATTTTGTAACCGATAAATAGACAGAGGAAAAGCCGAACCGCTTGCTTTTGTAATCTGACTGTAGGGAAGATTTTTGTTATCACATGATAATAGCAAGTTGTGTTTTGAGGCCCGCACTTCGCTTTTTGTGCCTCAAAACCTTGCCACCTGAAAAGGTGGTTAGTTTTACTCCGAAGTCGTAAAACCAGTAAAAAATTATCATTATGGAACAGAAAAAGAAGCCATTTAACAAAGGTGGGCGCAAGCCTAAACTTACCCCACGAACACACCGCTATTCCTTGAATTTGGATGATGTGGAGAACGCCAAGTTCTTAGCCTTTTACAACCAGTCAGGCTATAAGGTAAAAGCACATTTCATTAAGAACTGCATCTTTGGAAAGTCGTTTAAGGTACTTAGGATTGATAAAAGCAAGGTTGATTATTACATCCAACTCTCCCAATTGTTTTCACAATTCAGGAGTATAGGCATACTGTATAACCAAACGGTGAAAGAACTTCATTCCAACTTTACGGAAAAGAAAGCACTTGGCCTGCTTTACAAACTGGAACAATACACTGTTGAACTGGCAAAGACGAACCAACAGATTATTGCGTTTACCAAACAGTTTGAAGCATCTTATAAAGAGGAGGGAATAATATCAGCAGAGAAATAAATACGGACTTGCCAAAAGAAAAACATCCCGGAATTGCCACGTGTATAGCTTCGGGATGAATTTCATACTTATTTATCCGTTCCGTGTTCTTTCTCGAACTTTCGGAGCGTCCCTACATCGAACCGTTCCTTTATGAACTCACGTACATCGGAAGCCCGATAATAGGCTTTTCCGCTAATCATCATAAAGGGTAGTAGTTTCTTGCTTCTCAATCTCTGTAATGTTCGGGTGCTTACTTTAAATAGCAGGCATAAATCCTGATTATCGAGTAGTTTATCATTCGGCATTACTTCGGGATTGGTTTGCAAACTCTTTACGTCTTTGCCTACTTCATCCAGTTTATCAAATAGTTTTTGCATCCAGTCTTTGAACTCGTAATTATCTACATACATAATTTGCTCCATTTTTTAGGTTATACACTAATGATTACCAATCGATTGATGAAACAAATTTCAGAAAAGGGAAGCAAATAAATTACAGGGTAGCATACGCTACCCCGTATAAATTGATGCTAAGTTATTGATTATCTATACCCTTTATTTTCGTGTTCTTTGCGGATAAGGTTTGCCAGTTCATTAAGGAACTCCGTTAGTTTGGCTGGTTTACGCTTGATAACATCCATGTGTTTTTGGTGATAATCACCTAACTTAATATTGAGTAGCCATTCAAAGGCTTTGCCTAAGTCTGTCAGGTGAATAGGTTTTCCATTCTGATATATTACACGTTTTGACAGGAATAAACCACTGACTATTTCCATGATATTGATAAGGCTTGTTTTGTCAGCTAAATGAAGAGGAGAAAGGAATAGCTTATTTGCATGTTGCTGAAATTGTTCGGGGTATTTGATACGCAAATTCACTATGCGTACTTCTGTTTTGATTAGTTCTATTGCTTCATCAATCAAATGCAAATAGGGTATTTTTTTCTTGCTCAAACCGTACACGATACGATTTAAGACGATGCAAGCCAAAAGAAAAATAACGTAATAAAACGCTGTAATCCTGTTCATTGATACTAAAATCGGCTAAATGGATAGCCAGTTCTTCAATAGCTTCTGCAAATTCAGATGCAGAAACTTTACGCTGTGAGTATTCCGATAATAATCGGAAGAATCTCTGTTCCAACAAATTATTCATTATGGGAATTATAGAAAGAAGCCCTACCAACGTGGTAGAACTTCCTTTTTTAATAAGTTATTTATTCACAAACTGAAAATCATATTCATTATATCTGTTACCAATATTAGGATATTTTTTTAAAAGCAGTTGTATATTAGAAACATCTTCCGTTGATAGATTTACATCTACCGCTTTTGCATTTTCTTCTAAATACTTAATATGTTTAGTTCCCGGAATAGGAATTATATTTTCACTTTGTGCCAATATCCAAGCTAAAGCAAGTTGAGCTGGGGTTATTCCTTTGCTTTCTGCTATTTCTGCAATTTCGATAGCCAGTTTTTGATTATTTTCCCAATATTTACCGTTATAACGTGGCAAATGCTTGCGGAAATCATGTTCTTCCAATGTATTTACGTTGATAGTATTTGTTACTAAACCTCTGCCTAACGGTGAAAATGGAACTAAAGTTACACCTAATTCTTTTGTCAATGGCAGAATCTCTTTTTCGACATCATGTGTTAATAAAGAATATTCACTTTCAACCGCAGATATAGGATGAACATTACAAGCTCTTTTCAGTGATTCAGAAGAACATTCGCTTAGTCCCAAATAGCGTACTTTACCCTCTTTTACTAACTCTGCCATAGCTTCAACTGTTTCTTCGATTGGTATTGTGGGGTCAATCCGATGCGCATAATACAAATCTATAGTTTCGATATTTAATCTTTTCAGGCTGTTCTCTACAGCTTGTTTTACATATCTTGGAGAAGCATCCACATAACTTTCACCACCAGCGAACACGCTACCTTGACTATTGCGTAAGCGAAAACCAAATTTTGTTGCAATGAAAATCTGATTTCTTTTTTCTGCTAATACTTTGGATAGCAATTCTTCATTAGCACCATTTCCATACACATCCGCAGTATCCCAGAAATCAATACCAAGTTCTAAAGCACAATGCAATGTCTTAATGCTTTCTTTTTCATCGGCTACTCCATACGCAGCACTCATTCCCATACAACCCAATCCGATAGCGGATAGGTTTACTTCTGTTTTGCCTAATTTTCTGTACTTCATTATTTATATTTTTTAGTCGGTACAAAATTAGGTAATGGAAATATGGCTGATTAACACTATTCAAAGCATCATTTGCACAAATCAAATAATTGTTGTTCTCTAATCTCGCTTGGCGATTTTCCTGTGTGCTTACGATAGAATTTACTGAAATAGGCTATATTTTCAAATCCCAAGCTATAAGCAATTTCTGAAATAGAAAAATTACTATGTAATAAATACTGGGTACATTCTTTGATTATTCTTTCCGCAATCATTGTAGAGGTAGTTTTTCCAGTAGTATCTTTTACCACTTTATTTAAATGATTAACGTGTATAGACAAACGGTTTGCATAATCAGCAGGAGTACGCAAACTTAATACTGAATGTGGATAATCAACAGGAAATTGTCTATCCAATAATTCTGTAAATAATTCGGTAATACGTTGCGAAGCATTCGGATGTGATTCATATTTATTAGACTCCTGCATTTTTAAAGCTGTATGTATCAACAAATGAAGATAACAACGTAAAACATCATGTTTGTTTACATAGTCTGACTGGTTTTCTTCCTGCATTTTGGTATATATATCCAACACTTTGGTAATTTGTGTATTATCCAAGAAGAAAACTTTATCTCCCGTTACTTTGAACAATGGACTATTAGCCAAAGAACTATTTTTTTCTTCTGACTGTACAAATTGCTCATTAAATATACAAAACATTCCTTTCTGTTCTTCACTGATTGATTCCCAAGCATAAGGGACTAAAGGATTAGAAAATAACATAGCAGGACGATTTACTAAAATCCATTTATCTGCATAATATAATTTTCCCACACCAATAATCAATGTGACTTTATAAAAATCTCTGTAACTGAATTGTACTGTCCCAAAATTACATTGTCGGGAAAGAACATTGAAATATGGTTTCTCTTTAGAGTAAGTTGTACCCAGTTGAGGGTCACAACGCTGGATTCTTTTATAGAACTGTGGAATACTTTCGGACATATTTCAAAAAGAAATTCTTAATTGTAACTCCTTGGGTGGATAAAAAGTTCCGATAATAATAAAAGGATTAGTACCTACATTATGGAATTTCTTAGTTGTCCCTAAAAAGAAGTATATATCTTTTTTACACCATTCTGTGAAATATTTCTCTTTTACTTTTTCACATGCAACTTGTTCGTTTCCATTAGCAGCTGCAAGGCAATTCCAATAAAGCATTCCTAATTCCCAGTCTTCAATCATGAGTTTTCGTTCTTTACCATCTTCTGATATAAACTTATATGAGAACTCATAAGGCAATTTTTTAGCTACTTTGAATATTCTTTTAGTTTCTTCTACATCAAATAAACTATGTTGGGCTTGATTGGCATATACAGCATCTAATTTCTGCTTATTCCATTCTCTTGTAGATTCTTCCCAAACAAAATCAATAATTCTTTGAGGTTTAAATACGGCTAATGATGTTCCTATTTGGGGATTTTTAGCTTCTTCAATAAGCTCAGCCATATTATAACGGACATGTTTTAAAACAATAGACTTTCTTTTTGCCCAGCCATTTTTTGTACCAATTTCTCCTACTATTTTTATTTCATTATCTATATTTGCAGGACGAAAACTTTCTTTCCTAAAATCACTTGTGTTTTTAACCAAATCAAGTTCTATCCACTGCCATTTACTATATCTCTTATCATAACTTAATTTACGAAAAGGAATAGGATATATTCTTATCCAAGTGCCATCTTCCAAGAAACCAGCAGTACAAATTAATTCATCGTATTTTTCCGATAGAGTAGGATATGTTTTACAGCAATTAGAACTCGAGTTGTAGGCATGTTTTATAGATGTTTAAGGGTATAAGTTATGTCAGGTAGTTGCATTAAATATTTCGCAACTCTTCCTCTATGGCATTGTTTGTGACTTTCTTCAAAGCAAGTTAAAGCTACACGTTTCTCTGTATCAATCAATTCTCGGACATATAAAAGATAATCCCAATTTTCTTTTAGGGTAGATTTTTCATATGACTCAAAAAGAATTTCATAATCTTTTTGAGATTTTAAATCTTGTCTTTGTTCTGATTCTATTCCTAGTTGCGGTATATGGATATATTTTATACCTACTCCTGTACATGCTTTCTCTAATTGACTTTTTGAAAATCCATATTTTTGACTATAGGCATTTTTGCGGACATCACAGAGAATATGTACATCATTCACGAGAAGAATATTAATGTATTTTTCTAAAGAGCGTCCTTCATATCCTATAGTGAATAATTGAGGCTCTGCAAAGGTTCTTTTTTGCTTATCTATTACTGCTAATTCTTCCTCATTTAGCAAATTAATTGCTATTGTACTTTTTGTTGCGTAATAAGGAAAATTGATATAAGTGTAACGAATTAACTCGTTTTGAGATAGACAACCAAATTTTTCTTTTATTTCTTTTATAGCTTGCTGTTCAAACATATCAAGCATCATCAAATAATTATTGGGTTGACAAATTTGTATTCTACGACCATTCTCGCTTTTTATAATACTTAAGTAGCCCAATTTAGCTAATGTCATTATATCCTGATTTGCTTGGAATGAAAAACAACCATAGTAATAAGGAATAAAATCAAATGCTTTTTCCTCTTGTTTCCTTGTAAAAAGAAACAAATATTTCTGAAGCTGTTTGGCAGTCAAATGACCACCAAATGCTTCAATCAATGCTAATAATATTTTTCTTCTGTAATATAACATATTGCAAAAGTAAGAAAACTCTCTGCATTTTCGTGTTAAATATGGCTCTTTTATTTTATTACTCTATAATAAACGCCTATCTTTGCACCAACTCAAACAACCACCGCAACACCATGCAATCTAAAGAATTGCACATGTGGGGTTATTAGTGGGAGAAAGAATTAAGAGCTTGCTAAGATATTGAGTACGTGAAGAATAGAAGAAAGGTTCATCTTCCGTACGCACCGCAAAACAAAGGAGGAGAAATTTTCTACTAAAAGTAGATTCTTATAGATGGAGACCTCCGGCCACAACGATAGCAGAATATTATACCAAAAGAACATCAAAAGTAGCTATTAATAGTTACGCATTACCTCTCTAAAATACCATTGTATTTTCCCGAAATTCTCTAATGATATATACTCATTTTCATTATGAATAGTACGTTGTTCATACTGATTGAGACAGATCGGTAAGAAACGGTAAATATCATCGCTCACAATCTGGTATTTATAAGAATCCGTACCTCCAATTGTTATATAGGAGGTGACTATTGCAGCAGGATATATTTCGGCTAACTCTTCTTTTATAATTTGGAAACCTCTCACATTTTCGGGAGAGATACCTGAAGGTTCACGCTGAGAGATTACATCTATAGAGACATCATAACCTTCACAGATTTTTTGTACATGCTCCATAACTCCGGCAACCGAGTCACCAGGCAAGATCCGGAAGTTTACTGTAACCTCAGCTTCCGATGCTAGAACATTGGGAGCATCACTTCCTTTAGCCATAGTTACAGCAGTTGTGGTACGGACCAAAGCATTGGATGCAGGAGATTTCTCCATTGTATTCAACAATAATGGTTCAAGCAACCATTGGTTAGCTATCGCCATCCGCGATAAAAATCCCATATATCCTCCGACATTATCAAAAAATTTAGCAATAGGAGAAATGATTTGTGCCGGAAACTGATTACTATTCAATTTTTCAATTATTTCTGCAGCATATATCAAAGAGCTTTTTGCCGGAGGCATCGAAGAATGACCTCCGATTCCTCTTACCGTAAAACGTAACGTAAGGAATCCTTTTTCTCCGACTCCAACTAATGCCAACGGTTCTTGTATTGCCTCCATAGCCGAACCGGGAGCCGCAATAATACCACCTTCATCATAAACTGCATCAAAGTGCAAACCTTTTTCTTTAAAGTAATTCGCTATTTTAAGGGCTCCCTGACGCCCGCTCACCTCTTCGTCATGTCCGAAAGCAAACCAAATATCCCTTTCTGGCTGAAAGCCCTCATTTATCAAGTTGCGTGCACCTTCCATCAGCGAGAACAGCATACACTTCATATCCAATGTTCCACGTCCGTATATTCGTCCGTTTGCAACCGCTCCGGAAAATGGAGGATAATCCCATTTTTCTGCATACGCCTGAATGGATGGTAACGGTTTATCGTTCAATTGAAAAATAGTATCGGAAGGAGTCATTGCAGAAGGATCATAACCTGCCACAGGAACAACATCATAATGAGATAAAAATAAGATAGGATTTAATTTACTTTTTTTCCCTTTCCAGTGGAAGACTAGGCCGTATTTATTAATGGTATCCACATCCATCACCCGATAAACCTCCGGATATGAATCAGCAAGATATTTCATAAATTCATCGAAAGGTTTGAAATTGGTTTCATTATAGAACTCATTACTAATTGTTGGAATACGTATTCCACCCACAAAATGCCGTATAGCCTGTTCAGAAGGAGCCGTATTCACTAATTCTTTGTCACTAACATTCATCTCTACCTTTCCAAACTTGTAGGTAACGGTTCGCACTACCAAAACCAACACTAATACAAACAGTAAAATTAATAATGTAACAAAAATCTTTTTCATTTTCATACTTTCGTTATTTGGAGTTATATACTTTAAAAGCTATTAAATGAGAGAACTCATTTATAATATATTCAGATGAAATATTTGAGATACCCCTGTCACAGAGATCTGAATGCCAATACAAAATGTAAAAAATGCAACGAGTTTATTAATTATTTGATTCCCAACTGGTCCTAATTTCTGAATAATCTTCTGCCCTTGCGACAGAAAGATATAAAGTATTGCAGCCATACACACGATGACAAGTGCAATAACTAAATAATTAACTCCCGTTTGCAACAATTTATCTTCAACACTGGCAGATGCCATTAAAGTAAATATTACGGAGATACTACCCGGACCAATACTTATAGGAAAGGTTATCGGATAAAATATCTTCTGTTCAACATTCTTCCATTTGAAACTATCCACATTCCGTTTAGGTTCTTCAGTATCAGAAGAGCTCGAATCACCAAGTAACTCCATAGCCGTTTTACAGATAAGTATTCCACCACCTAATTGAATTACAGGAATTGCTAAACCGAACATCAATAAAAACAAATGACCTATTACCAAAGTACCTACGCCAATCATTATAAAATTAAAAATCAGTTTTTGAATAGCTGCCTTTCGTTGTGCAGGATCTAATTCGGTAAAAAAACCATTTACGACAAAACCATTCCCCAGAGGATTTATCACCGGGAACAAAGCCATGAAAGAAGATGAAAATATTATCAAAAGATTACTCAAAGACATATTGCTGTTTTTTAATATTTCATTAATAGAACCTTTACGTAAAACACTGATTTAATCTTATTGATGTTTTAATTGGAACAAATATTTTCCATATTGTGATATTTTAACCAAGCCCAAGGGTCCTATAACACTATCACAAGCTTTTTAATAAAGGATAAAACGAATCTGATGAATTCAGAATAACCGGAAAAAGTTTCCTCAAACGAATGTATTACAAGAAGATTTAAGTTATTATTATTTATAGACAGAATTTGATTTTACAGGATTAATAACGCAAATAACAGTTTATATTTTTCGAATAGAAACAGATTTATCCAACAGAAATAGATGTAATCCGGCAAGTCACCTATATGGATAGCCACCTTTCTTTCATCTTTCAATATTTCTGCGTATCTTTGCTAAGGAAACGAAAGAAAATTATTCATTTAATCTTATAATCATATACAAAATGAAAAAGTTCTTATTTCTATTAATACTTTTGAGTATTATGGAATCAGCCCAAGCCATAAAAATCATTTATGGCCCTTATTTACAAATGGTAACGGAAACAGAGGCAACAATTGTATGGGTGACTGACAATAAATCATTGTCATGGGTAGAAATAGCTCCTAATGATAAACTGAATTTCTACGCAGAACAACGCCCACAATACTTTGAGACATATTTAGGCCGTAAAGTGCTTGGTACAGTACATAAAGTAAGAATAAACAAATTAACTAAAGGGACTACTTATCGTTATCGTATTTTCTCGCAAGAAGTACTTGATGAACAAGATTATCAAATAACATACGGTCCGGTAACCGCAAGCAACGTATATTCGAAAGCACCTCTCACTTTCCGTACTTTAGACGGGAATAAAGACAGTGTCAACTTTATGGTAGTCAATGACATACATGGAGACAATGCTCTTTTTAGTAATCTCCTGAAAGACTTTAAGAAAGGGGAAACGGACTTTGTTTTATTTAATGGAGATATGGTCAGCCACATGGATAACGAGCAACAAATGTTTGAAGGTTTCGTCAATCATGCAACCAAACTATTTGCTTCCGAGACTCCATTCTATATGGTTCGTGGCAATCATGAAAGTAGAGGTAAATTCGCCCAACACTATATGTCGTACTTCCCTACTCCTACTAACATGCCCTATTATTCCTTTAAAGAAGGGCCTGTATATTTTATTATCATGGACGGAGGTGAAGATAAACCGGATAATGACATCGAATATCTAGGAACCGCTGCATTCGATAATTATCGTGAAGAACAAGCCGAATGGTTACGTAAGGTTGTGCAAAGCGAAGAATTCAAATCTTCCCCGTTCAAAGTAGTAGTGATTCACGTACCTCCCGTTCAAAGCACATGGCATGGTCCGTTACATACAAAGAAAACATTCTTACCTATTTTGAATGAAGCAGGCATCGACTTAATGCTATGCGCACATTTGCATCAGCATATATACAACCAACCCAATACAGACGGAGTTAATTTTCCCATTCTGATAAACTCCAATACCAACGTAATGAAGATTAATGCAAATGCAAAAATACTAAATATTGTGATTAAAGATGAGACTGGAAAAGAAGTAAAAAGATTATCTTACGACGCTAAATAAAAGAATATTCAATAAATCCTTTCTCGTATGGATATAAAAATCTTTAAGAAAGGATCTATTATTTTTTATTATGAAAAAGCCACAGCCCCACTATACCAAGGCAATACTATTCAATCACAAAAGTCTCAGATTTAAAATTACTATAATATCTTCCGGAGATTGCAATGAATTTCAGAACACAATAGTCAAGGTCCGTAACCCCTTCTTTATAATACATCGTATCTCCTTCTTCCCATATCATTTCTTTACTAGCCTGATCTATCAGGACTTCGATATCACCTTTCAGCATCACTCCTCTAAAAAAGCGGGAATCACAGAAATAAATACAAGAATGGTCGTTCTCCAAAAATTGTGCTACCCGCATAGACGAAGTGTTTGTAGTAAAGTAAAAAGTATGAATTCCTTCCCGTTTTCGAGGTTATAACATTACTTTTATATTTGGGAAACCATCCGAGTCAATTGAACCTATAAAAGCAATTCTTTGTTTGTTGATAATATTACCGACTGTCTTTTCCGCGTCTTTCATCATTACATTATTTATTTGTTATTGAATCATGCAAAGGTAAGGATATTAGGAAATAGTAATGTATTAAGAATAAAGACAGAAATAGCACTTTTTATGGTTTATGCTCTTTACGATAAACAAGAGGTGTACTTCCTGTACATTTTCGGAAAAGACGAACAAAATAAGCTACCATAGAGAAGTTTAACTTAAATGCAATTTCTGCTATTGAAGAATTAGAGTACAATAATAACCTTTTAGCTTCATCCATTATTTTATCCTGTATATATTGTTTAGCATTGGTATTCAGTACCATATTAGTAATCTCATTTAGATAATTAGGAGTAATACAAAGTCTATCCGCATAAAAACTAACAGTATGCTGTTCCTTCAAATGCGTATTGACCAATTCCATAAATTTAGTAATATACATATTCCCATTTCTTTTATTCATATTATCTGTTGATAGCATTTTTTTTAAAGCCTGGTCGAGTAACATCAGGATTTCATAAAGCAATGCCCGAAGTACAGTACGTCATTTTGCAGATATGCATCTATTTCTATCTTGATATTCTTCAATAGTTGAAGTATATGAACATAGAGTTCTTCTGACAAATGCAAATTAGATGATGCCTTGCCTACACTGAAAAAAGAAAGATGTTGCACGAACAAAGGATCTTTGAAAACTGAAGATAAAAAAGAATCCTCAAAAATCAGAGCAAACCCATTGACAATATGAGTAGTATCCCAATGACGCACTTCTCCGGGGCGGGAGAAAAACACATCACCCGGAGTCGCTTCATAACTCTGATTATCTATTGAAAAGCCACCTTCTCCTTCTGTTATAAAAGTAATATCATAGTAAGTCAAGGTGGGAATTGGATTTTCATTCAAGAATCGCTTCACATATTTTAGGTCTATAACATCAATCAGTAATTCATTACCATACTTGGTTTTAAAGAAAGTGTACTGAGGGAGTGGCTTTTTCATGCTATCTGTATTTCCATAAACATATAACAAATCTACATAAATTCCTTTGATTACAACATCTAAACAATAAAAAAGAAACCGAATCTTCTAATTAAAGCTGAAACCAATAAAAATATTAACTGAGAATGTCAAATAAAAAACAGAAATAGATTCCTTCTATAAAACAATTCTTATTGTATAGTAAGGAATCTGTTTACTATCAAATTCTTTTCTGACTAATTAGCCAATCTGACTAATCAACACCCGTTTCAAACGATTCAAACCGTCAATTAACACTTATCGGGGACAAGCTATATTGATACGAATAAAGCCTTTACCATAGAGACTCCCATCATTTACCTGCAACTTTTCTTTATCCAATAAAGTATGAAAAGATTGTTGCAGGACAGAACAATCCACCCATACCAGATAAGTACCTTCAAGCATTGTCACAGGGAATTGCGGGAGATTCTCGCTGAAATAAGCTTTCAGATAGTTATAATTTATCAAAAGATAATACTTCAGTTCTTCCAACCATTCTTCTCCTTCATTATAGGCAGCAATCAATGCTTCTATACCAAATGGATTTATGTCACACACTTCATTTATATTAATAGTTTTATCTATCTTTATACGCAAATCTGCATCGGCACAAACGATGTTTACAATCTGCAGTCCAGCTAGATCAAAAGCCTTACTTGGTGAGATACAAGTAACAGAACGCATCAGAAATTCCGGAGAAATAGATGCAAAAGGAGTATATATATCTGAGATAAACTAGCTCACAATGAATTTCATCCGCTATTACCCATACATCGTTCCGAAGACAGATCTCTCCTATACAATTCAGCTCCCGCTTTGTCCATACCCTACCGACGGGATTGTACGGATTACTCAACAATAGAAGTTTCACCTCCGGATCAGCAGCTTTCTTTTCTAAATCACCAAAATCAATTTAATAAATACCATCCCGATAAATTAACGGATTGGTAATCACTTCACAACTATTGTTACGAATGGATGAAAAGAAGCAATTATATACCGGAGTCCGTACGAAAATCCATATCGGCTACCCACATAGGCAAGACATTCTCCTCTTTTGCTGTATCCCATTTATAAGAAGGTCCCACGTCGAAGAATTATCTCATCAAAATTGCATTTCATTGATTGAAACAGGTTGTATTATCCCACAATCTCAATTCGCAATTTCCCGGAGCTTTGATGTTTTCATCCAAGATGATTTCACCATAACTTTCTGCCATGATACTTCCGCTACGAGAATTCTTCACACTATGTACAAGACTCTTTATAGTAGCATTTATACTACTATATTCAAAGCAGAGGTCAGCATCATCAGCCATTACACAATTTTCCATTACGAAATCATGCGCGTAGCAGAGTGGTTGTGTACTGGAAATCTTACAATTCACCAAACGTAAGTTATGCGAATGCCAACCTAAATACTCACCAATCAATTCGGAATCATACACCGTTACATGCTCGGTATTCCAGAAAGCATCTTTGGAGTTGATTAATAGCATTACGAATCGCCACATTCTCACACTACAGAAATGAATAGTTACCATTTTGACTGTAATTCTCAATGCGGATATTTGCACTGTGAGCGAAGGGGTAATCAGCATTTTTAACCTGCACATTTCTTAATTCCACATTACGGCAATGCGAAAGAGTTTCCTGTACATGGGGAAGCTGCACATTCTCTAATTTTACTCCATCCATTTCACGAAACATCTTTGGGGCTTCTACTATTGTATCCATCATTTGTAAACTCAGAGGTTACTACCAATAATGGCATTCGTTTCATATCTTACCTGTTTTAAATGATTAATATATTGATTATCTAATTTCGACACTGCAAAATTCGAAAGAATAGAGAAAAATCATTATAGACATATTACGGCTATTATTATCCAAATTACAGAATTTGATGTTTTACCCAGTTACTCCAAGCGGGTAAAACCATAGGAAAGGATATATAACAGAAGCGGTTAAATCGCACTGATTTACAGTTTGTTATGATACAAATGCGATATGTGATTGCATTGTTATATTTGCCTAATTTTGGATATAAAAGCACCCGTTTTGTCCCGTTTTTGTCCCGTCTGTAATTATCTTTGTTTTGTACATAAGTGATTGATAAACAATATAGTAACAAATCCAAGAAACGGATAACACAGAAAGAAAATGGGACGAAAAAAGAAGGAAATCAAGATGAAAGAGCCTGTTCGCATTCGTGAAAAGAGGCTCAATGACGGTAATGTAAGCCTCTATCTCGACATGTATTATAGGGGCGAACGAAGAAAAGAGGGGCGGAAACTCTACCTTGTACCGGAAGTGAATGCTGCCGCAAGACAGCAGAACGAGAACACCCGTAAACTGGCGGAGCAAATCAAGGCGCAACGCATCCTTGACATTCAACAGCGAGGGCTTGTGAACTGGGAAGATGTAAAGAAGTCCAAAATGACACCTAGCGCATGGGTAGAGGAATATACCGCCGAGGAATGCGGTCTAAGCCCTGCAAGCATGAGGTCGAAGCGGAACGCACAGGCACGTGTGGAAGAATAGCTATTGTATATAGGTAAGCCGGATTTTGCACTGGCTGATGTGGATAAGGATTTTTGCAAGGGTTTCATCGCTTTTCTGAAAACCTGCACGTTCAATAACGGGAAAAAGACATTGAGCAGCACGACCTGCCGCATATTCATGAACCGTCTTGCCGCAGCTTTGAACAAGGCTATCCGTGAGGGGCTGATTGATCGCAACCCGTTCAAGCTGTTGGAAACAAAAGAGAAGCTGCAAAAACAGAATGCGATACGTGAGTTTCTTACCATTGAGGAACTGCGGACGCTGATTGCCACGCCCTGCCGCTACGAGATAGTGAAAAAGGCGTTTCTGTTCTCTTGTTTCACCGGGCTACGGTACAGCGATATGCTTACTTTGAAATGGAGCGAGATGCACAAGGCGGCTGACGGAAAGACGCTTTACATCGAACATGAACAGGTAAAGACAAAAAACAGGGTGACAATCCCCTTATCGGATGAAGCCCGGAAATGGTTACCCCGCCGGACTAAAGACATTGATACCGTATTTCATCAACTCCGTATCACCTCTACCACTGTGGAAGTGGTGTTGGATGAATGGATGCAGGAAGCCGGAATACAGAAGCATATCACCTATCATTGCAGCCGCCATACCGCAGCCACTCTGTTGCTGACATTGGGGGCAGACCTCTACACGGTGAGCAAGATACTCGGTCACAAGAGTATCAGAATGACGGAAATCTACGCCAAAATAGTGGATAAGAAGAAAATCGAGACAATGAACCTCGTAAACAATCTGTTTGCATAACCAATAAATAAGTAATTCTATGAAAGTGGAAATAAAAGAAAGAAAGCTGACAGCCGGAAACCGCAGCCTGTATCTTGAATATTACGAGAAAGGTTTCCGCAAAAAGGAAAACCTGCACCTGTATCTCATTCCCGATGATGCACCCAATGCAAGAAAAATCAACGGGCAGACCTACAACAAGGCACGTGAGATACAGGCACAGCGCATCCTAAACCCACCGTCTTTTGAAAGCAAAAAGAAGAAGCCGGAAGAAAACGAGAGGGCAAAAACAATTACTTGGCTACAGTGGTGCGATGAATATATACAGAGTGCGATAGACAGCGAGAACTGTAAAAAGATGATACAGCATAAAGGAGTTGTGCGTAAACGCATTGCCGCCTATCTGAAACAGATAAGGAAACCGGACATCCTGCTTAAAGATGTAAACAGGGACACGATAAGCGGACTGTTCAAGTATATGCGTGATGACTACCGTAATCCCGGTCAAATCAAGGCAGACGGCGGCAAACTGGCTGATTTTACCCTTGTACTGTTCGAGGAAACAGTCAAGGCTATTTTCAACAAGGCGGTGCGTGACGGTCTGATACCGTTCAACCCCGTTCAAGACCTTGCCAAAGAGGAACGGTTTCACGTGCCGGACAAACACCGGGAGTATCTGACAACGGACGAACTGAAACGCTTCCTTGCCGTTGAGACGCAGACGGAACAAACGGTTCAAAAGGCTTTCGGTTTTTCCTGCATGACCGGGCTTCGGCTCGGGGATATGCAACGGCTTCGGTGGAGTGACATCAAGACCATAGGCGAGGTGCAGGCGGTTTCCATTATCCAACACAAGACAAAACGGCTTGTGACCGTACCGCTCAATGAGTTGGCTCTTTCATTGTTGCCGCCCCGTCCTGACAATGGAGAGGACGGCATTATCTTCCCGTTGGTGAAGAAGCCCGACAACGTGGCAAAGTATGTACAACGCATCAAGGAAAAGGCAGGGATAGAAAAGGATTTCACCTACCACAGCAGCCGACATTCCGCCGCAACGCTGGCGATTACGGCAGGTGCAGAGTTGTATTCAGTGAGTAAGATATTGGGACATGGGAGCATAGTTTCTACGCAAGTCTATGCCTCGGTGAACATGGAGAAAAAAGCGGAAGCGGTAAATTTGGCTAACGGAATTTTCGGTTAGCCAAATACCGATAATCCGGGGGAAGATTATTTTTTTCTTTCCCTCTTTTTGAGAAGTTTATTTTGCTGTTATTTTAGCATAAAAAAATACCATATTTTATTTATAAGTAAAATATTAATTGTACTTTTGTACAGGAAAGAAATAAAGAATATGAGTGAAGCTGAATTAAGATTGGTAAAGGCAGCCAAGAACTGCACGATATATTCCATTCAATTCTTGTCGGAAGACGAGAGCGAGTTTGAACGTTTCTACGCCAAATTTAGGGATGAATCGGTTTATAACGAAGATTTTGAACGCCTTTTGAATATAATCGGGCGTATAGCGGACTTTGGCGCATTTGAGCGTTTTTTTCGTCCGGAAGGAAAAATGAGCGACAGGGTATGCGCCTTGCCTGTCTTGAAATCACGTTTGCGCCTGTATTGTTTGAGGTTGTCAGATAAGATCCTCATACTTGGCAACGGTGGAGTGAAAGCTACCGGAACCTACAACGAGGATGACACGCTGAAAGGTTACGTTATCACCCTACAGAATTTTGACAAGCTCATAACAGAGGGAGTTAAAAACGGGTCTATATTGGTAACGGAAAATACAATAGAAACCAAAAATACCTTTGATATATGAAAACGATAAAGACTTCTTTTGATGAAATGTTGGCAAGCACCTCTCCGGCTATTCAGCAAGAGGTGTCTTTGGAATTTGCCATTTCCAACCGTATCTATGAACTGATGACGGAGCGAGGCTTATCCAAATTGCAATTTGCACAGGCATTGGGCAAACGCCCAAGCGAAGTGACCAAGTGGCTAAGCGGACAGCATAATTTTACGATTAAGACCATATCGCTGCTTTCTTCATTCTTTGGGGAAACACTGATAAGTATTAGCAAATGAATTACGCATATTCTATTTTTTTATGAGGATATATGATAGAACGCACTAAATCAAAGAAAATGTCAATAAAATAAGTGATTAACGCATTTTTTGCGTATTTTTGCACTCGGATAGAGTGCTACTCTTTCCAAGACATATTAGAAAAGAAAGAAGCGTTATGCTTATCTTGTAAATTGAAAACGTAGGAAATTTTCAGATGTAGTACAAGGAAGGCATAGTGGTTCTCACGCTATAGCGTGGGCTGCTATTACCATATCCGTACTACAGGTTTCCTACGACCTTCAATTTAGACGTGGCATTTGCAGTTCCACGCTTGAACCGAATATTGCAATTTAGTAATTTGAGTATCAAATAATAATGTCGGGAATTAGATTATTATGATACCATATAGTTCCCGACAATTGTAAGTATTAGCCTATTCTTTTTTGTGCGACCTCTATCGCATCGTGTTTTAATTCATCTTCATCCTCTACCGCATCTAATACTTTGTCTGCTAACCACAGAGTGAGAAGTTCATTCTTATCTACCTTGAAATATTCAGCCAATTGTATTACTTGTGTTCGTTTGGCACGTCTGTCACCGCGCTCTATTTTGCTGAACATCGGAGTATCTATTTCAAGCAAGGCTGCTAATTGTCTTTGCAGTACTCCGTGTTGCTCTCTTAACTCTTTTATTCTTTCTCCTAATAACATACTTCTTCAATTTACGAATTTGACATGAGTTAATCGGATTTCATTATCCGCTATAATATGACGAAATCCGTTATAAATTCCGCTATAATTGGGATAAACCGTCATAATCTTCCGTTATGACTATTCTTTTAAGAACCATATCCGCCCTTTTGCATAAATAAGTTTATCGGCACTTAACGCACTAAGTATATCCCCTAATAGTCTCAATTGCTGTTCGTTTGTCTTGACTTGCGGCATTACGTCTTTGACGTACTCATAAATGCTATCACGCTTGGCTCCATCTGTACCAGCATTCTTAAGATACTGCAAAATCATCTGTTTGATTTTTTCCTTATCAAGTCCTTTCTGCTTGGTGTAACCTTGCAGTTGACGAGTAGCTTTAGCAATCCCTAAAGAGATTGTATAATTGGGGGCTTCGCCCTCAATGAGCCCTCTGTTCAATAAATCATGCGCAATGTCCTCATGAATGGTTCTGCCCTTTTGGATGGCATCTAATGATATGCAATCCCACAAGGTCAATGAGTTGTCTGTTTTGAGCAAGTTGGTATATTGTTCATTTATCTCATTGCCATAAATGCGTACCGATACTTTTCTGTTTTTAGCGTCAATTTCATAATCAGGCATTGGAAAATGGCGACGCCATTGTTCATTGAACATCTTCTTTATGCCCCTACTTACTGTATCTATCATGTTGAAATCAACCATTGCCCTGCAAAGACATTCATTGCGAAAATATGCTTGAGGTTCCTCATTCGTTAAAGCATTCTCCAACGTGCCAGGAATAAAACTCCCTGCATTGGAGTAATAGAGGTATGTCGGATTTTCCACGAAATTGATTCGCTGCTGCATCGTGTAGTCTTGATGTGCAATACAATTATGAAGTGCTTCGCGGATGGTATAGTCATCGTATTGCTTCATAGTGTCAGGGAAGAGTGTACCTCCTGGCATTTCACGCATTGTCAGATTTTCAATCTTTGATAAAATCTCATCTACGGTTAATATAAATGGCACGGTGAAGTGTTCGTAATCCACTACATCCTGCTTTTCATCCCGCCTTGTCCAAGTCACTTGTGCAACAGCCGGACGTAACTTGAAAGCAGCTTCATATTTACCAAGAAGGATTATTGCGGCACGAGTAATTCCTCCGTTCTTCATTATGCCACATTTGCTCAAGAATGTTTCCACAGTCCATGCATTTACTTCGGCTTCAGGTATTCGGCTATGTACTTTCTTGAACATCATACGAGCTTTAGCTATGGCAACTTCATCAAGGTCATCAATCGTAGCATTAGGTACGATTTGTGCGGACCAATCCGTTTCGCTGAAAATAGGTTCATCAAGAATTGCACTCATGCGTTCAGTAGTCATTTCTACGAGAAAATCCTCAATTCGCTGCCATGCCTTATTATGCGCAAACACAGGGCGCTTAGGTAGATGTTTAGGAATATGGATAACCCATACTTTACGATTGGTATCATCTGTGATGAACTCATCTATATCCAAGCCTTCTGTTGAAAGATTTACGCATCTTTCTGTCAGTCGCAGTATTGCTTTTTGCTTATCATAATTGTATGTGTCCGTTCCGACAATCTTCAATGTTTTATCGTGTACACCAATCACCAAGTGTCCACCTTCCATATTGGCAATGGCAGACACATACGAAATGACATCATCTTTCTCGTCCCCGCAGAATGAGTTCTTCAAATTCTTAAATTCCTTCCACTCGCAATAAGTATTTTCTTGCGGATATTCACGATGTAGATATTGTTGTAGTTCAAGTTCTAACATTGATCTATTTATGCATTTTGGATTACACTGACACACTTATTCAATAATACTTTCACTTTCATCAGAATGCTTTCTCATATTGTCCATTACCATTTTTTTACTTGTGTTGGCATAACAATATACACAGAAATGACGACAAGTATTATACATTCCAATATCTTTACTCACCATACATCCACAAACCTTGCGTTGTCCGGAATCTTTAACATTTTTCGTATTTTGGGGGATTGGCGGAAGTTCTCCAAACATATCTCTTTCCGGCCATTTCAATGTATGAAGATAATAAACTAATTCTTTATCGTCAGAGAATATGCGTTTCATAAGTTCTCCGTCAATACAACGATTATGTTCTATGCCATAAGACTCTAAATCTATATCTTCTGCACAAGTTGCCATTTCAACATTCCATCCTTGTTCTTTCCAAATGGATCGAATTTTCTGAAGACCTTCAACAATTTCTATTCGCTGAGCATGGTTTGCTTCTGCATTTTCAACATCCTCTTTCGTAAAGAACATTGTTTCTTTTACGAGATTATTTTGAACTTTTCGATATGCTTTTACATCTATAAAGCTGAAAACCAACTTGTCAGTATATCCTTTCAGTTTATTGCCGACATTCCATATTCTTTTAAGCAACTCTCTTGGGCTTATAGATGAAGTGATTATAAGTGGATCAAATCTCCATATCACTCTCTCTTTACCTATCATTTGAGATAATTGCTTAAATGTTTCGATTCTTTCTTCAATAGACGGGACATTTGGCTCAAATCCTTCATTTATATAATCGTTAAGAGTAAATTGAAAATAATAATGAATTCTACGTTCATCAAGTTTGTGCAAATATGGCAATATCGGTTTGGGGTTCTTTGTCCAAAAAACAATAACCTTACAATTCTTAAAAGAAATGTACATTGGCTGTTGATTGAACGGATTGTACCATACACAATAACCTTTTGTCAAACGGTTGAAAAACCATTTGGCATAAAAAGCTGGTATGTCTGTAGAACGACTTGCTGAAATAATAACAGGAGCTGTTGCTTCTACAATCATACCAGAGTCATTCTTTATTGTAATTTTATCTAATATCATAGTATATTAATAATTCTTTTTCAACTTTAGATGCCATTTCCTGTGTAAACACATATGTTAAGGACGTTGGTCCTTTTGCATTTCCTAAAAAGCCTTCTTTCTTGCAAAGATTTATAAAGAAACGAATGTGCTCTTCTTTGTTGCTAGGATATTTTGATGCTGTAAATGACCAATTTTGTTCGAGACGTCTTAATACATTCTTATCTAATCCTACAAAGGACGGAATGTTAGGCAAACGATTTGATATGCTTTGGGTTATAGAAGTTGCTTTATTCATTTCGGGAAATAACAAAGGAGTATCCTGTTTCTTTATTTTGATTTTGCCTTTCTTCTCTTCGTTATGACCAAAATGTCTCAAAATATTTTTTTGTACAGTTTTAGACAAGTTGTTCTTTTCTAATATTGTGCAAAATGCATCATAATTATCTACAGATTGATAGATTTTTAAGGACAACCAAGCTAACTCTTTTTGTTTCTTAGCTCTCTTCGATAGCGTTTCATTAATAGCATCTTCAAAACACTCGTTTATAGGTTTTGATGAAACGGATAAAAACGATTCTAATTTATTTACCAATTGAGTGACTTCCTTGAAGTTTACTGATTTTAGAATAAAAGATAATTCTTCCTTTGAAAACTTACAAGATCGTTTTTCAATTTCTTCTGAGCTGCAATTAATAAAAGATTCTGAATTGGCAATATCATGAGACAAGATTCCCATGTTTTTCCCATATAATTTTTTATATACGAGTGAATATGTTGACATGTTGAGAATATCGGATAATGCCTCCTTATTCATTTCCATATAACCACATAAGCTACCCCACAAGGAAAGAATATAACGATAATTTTCAAATTCTGCCATTTTGCACAAAGCCATACAATCATTGTAACTTTGGCCTTTTAATATAAATGCAGCTATAGATTTGAGTTCAATGTTATCAATTCTATTTATTTCAAAATGGATGGCCGGATCGTTAATAAATGCATGTAAATCATTTATGTATGCTCGTTCTTTAGACTTCTTCCAATTGATTTCACCTATTTGTCCCTTTAATATAGGTACAATGGTCTCCATCACTCCCATATAAAAACCAAGGCGATTAGCATATAACTTTTCTACTGTTTGTTTATTTTTTATTACATAATCGATAACGGCATTAACTAATGGAGCATTAGAAATTGAAATAGTATTTCCATTCATTGAAATATCATTCAAAGTAGATGGGGGTAGACTTTTTTGTAAGACATCAACTGCATATGCTGTTCTCTTTTCTATGTCAGATCGAAGCCTTAAATAATCATCTTTAGTATGTAGCTCCGGAACTTGGGGGAGAAAATAACATCCCCATTTTTTGCATAAAGAGGTGAATATATAATCCCAACAATTTATATTCTTGAGAAATCCTATTAAACATCCTTTAAGGAAATAAAATCTGTTTCCCAATTCATTCTTCAAGTTAACTTCAAATTGTTCTGTACTATTCCTCTCTGTTAAATCAATTTTCTTATATTCATCTAACAAAAAAGATAATTTCTCACCAAAAACAGTTATAGATGAAGGAGTAGAAATAAGACTGGTTAATATGTTGTATATATCTTGAGTAAGCCTTAATTGTACCGCTAAATCATGATTAACAGATTTCTGCTCTCCTAAGAGATATGCATATAATACGCCCTTTTGTTTATCAATAATTCCATCTTCAAATACTCCTACTTCATAATGTGAAATAGACGTAAGTTTCGGAAGTGGTCTTGTTTTAAACTTATTGGCATTTGGGACTATAGAATAATTATTATAGTATTTGATGGATTTATTACTTCGGGTATTTACTAAAGTAATTTTATATGCTTGCTCAGAGAAAAAATAGAAACAGCAATTTGTAGGAGTCAGATTCAGAGTATGAGAACAAATACAAACACCATCTTGTATTTCGTTTTCATAAAAATCTTGAGTTTGTACATCATCTTCAAACTCAATAAGCACTGGATAATTATAGCGTCCAACGTCGTTAATAGTAAATTGAACTGGATATTTAAATAATACGATAGCGTTAAAAGGACGAAGTTCCTCTATTTGTTCATATAATTTATACCCACTTAGCCGTTGAACATAATGTGATATAGGCAAAATACATTCAGACTGAAGTAGATTGTCCATATTTAAACTTGATGTCGGTATATAGAATTTCATAAAGTATATATTTAGAATGGTCCATTGGCATCAGTCTCATTCCCTGCATAGATATGGGAATCAGGTGCTGGCAATCTGGGTGCTAGATTATCAGTATATAAAAGATAAAGATTTTCCAACGGACGTGTTGTTGCTACATATAATGCTGACTCTTTTTCAGTCATTGGTTCTATATTCCAGTAAACATAGTTCCTGAATTCATTAAGCCCACAGCATGGAATAAATACATCATTAAATTGTAATCCCTTAGCACAGTGCCAAGTAATTATTTTAGGACTTGTTGATTTGAAATCTATATCCATATAATCGTGTGTTTTCCATTGAACAGGTATGCCTTTTGACACAAAATAGTCCCGAATCATAGTAACTTGATCGTTATAATACACAAGAATACCCACATCTATTAAACCATTATTAACGTATTCTATAATTTTATTAAGTTGCGATGTGGTTTGTATTAAACGTGGCTTTGGACCATGTTTGATACATGCAAATGACAAACGAGATGCGGGACGTATATGTTCACCAACCTTTGCATTTTCGATTGTGAGACGATGGTTAATACACAAATCTTGTGGATGAATTCCTAATTGTTTAGCTGTTTCCTCTACACTTTGGACTGGATGGTTTGGGAATTCCATTATTGATTGATTAGAATCTCCAAAAAACCAGCAGTATTTTCCATGAGCCTTAAAATCTGCAATTTCATCAGCATTAAAGTCCTGGCACTCATCTATGAACATATATGTGAATTGCGGTTTTGAAGAACGTTTCCATTCTTCAAAATAATATACATGGCCTTCGTTTTGTCCAATTTCAGCTAATTCGTCAACAAAAAATTGTTTTAGTGATTTTGTATAAACTATAATTGCATAGGAACTAGTTAGCGTCGAAACTTGTTTGGCTTTCTTTAGAAGAGTCAACGATTTTCCAGAACCTGCAATTCCCTTAACTATTGCGGTTCGTTCTGCAGACATATTGATAATTATCTGCTGGTCTTTGTCTGGTGTAAGATTATCTAGTGCCATAAATCATAAGGTATATTTTTATCTGCTAACGGATTTATTGCACGACATGTTTTTAGAGTATATCCAGCCATTACTTCCTGAGCAAATGATTTATTACAAATTATTCTGTATGCGATTTTACTTCTATCACTATTTTTTCCCCTGTGGGATACATGAAAAATATCTTGCATATAACAACCGGAACATTGGTTCTCGAGGTGGTAACATGCATTTGGCACGATACTTTTATATTGCTGTGAGTTCTTTAAAAATCTATTTATTCCACTATTCATCATTTGTGGATAATACAAACCATTATCTACTTTTGTTGTTACATCAGAAATGATAAAGACTCCATTGGCTTTAAGCAATGGAGAAAAATACGAAACTATCAATTCATACGGATTACTTTTATTAAAAGTTCCACGTTGTACAAACTCATTTATTGCCTTAAACGACATTATAAAATGATACTGCACATTTGACATATTTATAACATCCTGTATTTCCAGTTCAGATTCAATATAAATACATTGAGGATTAATATGGATTTCAAGTCTGAATTCTGGTGCTTTTTCCATCAACTCCGTAAGATGATATAAAAATAATATTGCATCCGGATTTGCATCGTACGCATTTATATTTACTCGTTTTAAATTGGGAAGATTGTCGCTTAAAGCAACAAGTAAGCCTACAATTTCACCACCTGTTCCGCAGCAAAAATCTAACACGTTTATTTCCTGCAAATTATACAATGATTGTTTATATTTATCATTTGTCATTAGAGAGGATATAATACTATAAGCTTCCGCAAAACTTCTAGGAAAATATGTTCCTAGGTATAATTTTACAAATTCGTATGGTTGATCTGGATTATAAACCACCTCCATAGGGCATGGTTCATAGACAGCCTCAAAATCATCAAAGATAATTTTATCAATCCATTTAGGAAGTATAACAGATTTATTATCCATAAAACTTTTCTCTTATCTATTGTCTTCTTTTTGAATTGTCAATATTTGGACACAAATATATAAAAAGGATTGCAGATTCTCGAGAAAATCTTCGAAAAACTGCAATTCTTTTGTGAGAAAGATTGTTTGCCTACAAAACAACGCTATTTGTTATCGTTTTCGTTTGAATGAAGTCATATTATTATCATGCTTCTTCTCGCTCCACGGCAAATCCGAAGACACCTCTCCACCTCCTGTACCGACATGCACTTGTGCCGGGCCTCCGACTGCAAGGGTGAACGCTGCTCCCAATAGCTCCACTTGTCTTGTGCTTACCTGTTCCTGCGGCTCGAATACTGCATTGACAAACTCCTCGTCCGTGATTTGTCCGTTGAAATGCCTTTGGGCCACATCATAGTCTATTTGGAATTTAGTGTTCTCGAAAAGTTCCTCTCCGACCCGAGTCCAGATGTGGAGTGACGGATTCCGATAGTTTGAGACATTGGTACGTACAAGTTTTGCACCGGATGACAGGCTGTAACGCTGCGGATTGACCTTGCGGTCAAGCAAGCCTATCTGCTTCCGTTGCCTGTCTATGACTGTATCTTTCTCTTTTGACTGTCGCTCGGCGGTTTCCGCCCTGCGGATGGCCGCGTCTATCTCTTTCTGATAGCCGTTCCGTAGTTTCCCGATTTCTGATTTATGTTGTTCCTGCAATCGAACCTTTTCTGCCTGAAGTTCCTTAATCTGTTTATTGAGTTTGGCAATCAGCTCATCCTTGTTCGCAAGTTCCTTTTTTGCCTTAGCAAGGTCTCCCTTGCCGAACCACGATAGTACGGTACTTCTGCCTTCTTTTGCCCGTTCAATGTCTGCCTGTAATCTGGTAATGTCTTCCTCATATTGGATTACCTGCTGCCTGTAATATTCCGAGTTCGTCTGATGCTTGGCGGTAGAGCCGACAATCCCACGCTGCAAACCGAACGGTTTCATGGCCTTGGCATAGCTGTTCTGGTATTCATGTAATTTGGTACGACGCATCACATCGTCCGCCGACAGACGGGGTCCGGACTTCGTTTCATATTTCTTTTCGCCCTCCCGCTTCCTGCGGATACGCTCATCGGTTACAACGGGCACGACTGTGGCGTGCAGGTGCGGGGTCTTTTCGTCCATGTGCAGAACGCAGGACACAAGGTTCTCGTTACCAAAGGTCTCCTTTAGCCATTTGAGATTGGCATCGATCCAATAGTCCAGTTTGCCGTCATTGGCAATTTTCATCATCTGTTCATGTGTTCCGGTCAGCATTACGCGTATTGCCTTTGTCTGGTTCTTGCTGACTTTGCGGCGCAGCCCGACGGTCTCGATGCGGCGCTGTATCGCCTCGGTGCGATTGGACACGCCATCGGAAAATCTGACCAACTCACGGTTGAGATGTGTCCGGTCTGCGTCGGCATTGACCGGCACATAAACCATTCCCTTGGCATCCTTTCTTTCTATATGGCATGACATTCCACTGTCATTACCGCTGCCACGCTGCAGGTGGCAGACAGCGTATTGTGTATTACTCATATCTGTTCGTTATTTTATTGTTATTCTTGTTGTAAAATCCCGTTAGACAGCCGAAGGCATACCCGGAGCCTGAGGAGTGTCCTCGGTTTATGGGCTTTTTGACTGCCGGACGCGAAGCGGAGGTGGTGAAAATGCCCTAATAAGCTACGGGATTTTACAACCCCATTTTCATGGAACAGCGAGCTGTCCGTTGTGCCTCCTTCATTCCATCTTTCCTGCATCTACCAGTTCGAGTTCAAAGGTGTTGATGAAGGTCTGTAACGCGGGATTGAGTTCTATCATCTTCTGTAGAATCATCTGCGGTGTATCTTCCATCAGGAGGAAGTCGGCGATGTCCAGTCCCCGACTACGCTGTTCATCGGTCGCCATCTTCTCCAACAGATCGGAACAGGTGGCAGATTTACAAATGGACTGTAGCATCTTGGCTTTGCACCGCCATTCACCCGTTGCCTTGAGGTCGGGGAAGAGAACCACATCATGCCCTCGTAGTACCTGCATGGCCTCGCTGTTGAAGCTGCCGTGCATCCCTCCGGTGGCGAGCCATACCAAATCAGGGATGAACAATGCTGCAATCAGTGCTGTTTTCTCGCTTTCTACAATGCCAACGGTTCTTGCCAGAGATGAAGTATCAGCCAGCAGATGCTCACCGAACAGGCATTGTCTCATGTGGAACCCCGGTATCTTTCTTACCGAATGTACCCAGCTGACCTGACTGAATGGCTGCTTGATACGATGTCCGGTTGTTGCATCATAGCCCATAATCTTGCCAGCCCGGACATTACCGTTGACATCAATCTGCCAGAACACAGTCGCACCGTGCCACATCTTGGATGTACCGACCTTGTAGAGATTGAACAGCCGTTCCGTTTTCTCTTTACCTGCCACAATGGTCAGGTATCGGTATAAAGGGTTGATGTCAAACCTCTGCATGGACAGCTCCACCCAAGCATAAGGAAGATAAGGAATCTGTGGCTGTGATTTAGGTGATGATTTTACTACTGATTTTATGACTGTTGATGTAACATTGCCATACCCATCTTGTCCGGTCAAAGTATCCTTGACAGCAGGGTTGTCATGAAAATATTCTCTGGGTGTATAGTGGTAGCCGCAACTGTTGATGTGGTCACACTTGCCCACATTGCCGGGAAACGAAACCTGCCCTTCCTCGTCAACGTACCGGGTAAAACAGGCTTTCCTGCCGCATCCGGGACAGACGGTCTTGCTGCCCGGACTGTATTTCTGGAGATGGAATCTGTATTCACTCATAGCTATCTCTTTTTGATTCCTGCAAACCGAAAGGTTATTTGCAGTCTGCAGTCCTTGCAGTTTTGCAGGATTTTTCCGTTTTCAGTAACTCGAAACTGCAAGACTGAAGAAACTGCAAGCTGCAACAGGGGGCATTTCATTGCAGTCTTTGGTTGATTACTCATTTTCATTTATGGAGTATTTGCCGGATCCATACATGACTTTCTCGTAATGTCCGGCTTTCGCTTTCCGCAGAAGACGGCTGTGGCATAGTTCCTTGAGATAGTTCATCACAGTACGCTCGCTGACACCCTGCAATTCTTTGCCTATGGCAATGGCCGTCTTTGTATCAAAAGTATCAGGTAGCAATGACAGCAACACCTTCGGTGGCTCTTCACAGGTGTCGTTCGCCACGAAGGAACGGAGACGGATATATGAATCCTCGAAGTAGTCATTCAGACGTATGGCGGCTTTCACTGATGCCATATCCACAAATTGCAGGTGACTTTCATCGGAAGCATATCGCAAGACCTGAATTATCAGAGCCAACCGTGCTACATGAGTAGGATGTTTCATCTCCCGGCTGTCCACTTCGGCATCATCCTCTATTTGATTGATACGCTCCACTTTCCTGTTCCACCATGAGAAAAAGTATTCCTTGGCATCTCTGGCCATAGACAGCACATGAGGTATCCTTTCTTCCGCTTCGGCTTCATAATCCAAGGCAAGAACCTTGTTCAATATGTTCTCCCACCGTGTTGCAGCCAAGGAAGTCATCTCCCCGTCATCGTCCCGGTTTATCCACTTTGATATTTCTGGGGACTTGGGCATAACGAACAGGATGCGGTCAAGCAGTCCGTTTTCCTCGAATCCCTTTCTGAGAAGTTCATGTACACGCTTGGTCTGTGTACCCCCGATGATGTTGATGCACGGATGTTCTATGTGGACGGGAATGGCGTTGTTTACCCTTGTCACGTCCAAAGCTCCGCCACTCCATGCGGTAAGCAGCTGTTCTATGAGCTGTCCGTTCGTGTAGCGGTTGGCGGAGTTGAACATGCCCATTATCTCGTCCACCAGAATGACCACGCTTCTCGGATTGTTGTTGTGCGTCAGCATTAGCGATTCGGGTGTGAAGTCGGACACGATGGTACGTTTCAGGACAGGCTTCCTCCCGTTTTCTCCTGCCGCCTTCCATGCTTCCATCTCTGCCGCATACGCCTTGAACAGGGCATAGTCATGTTTCCGTATCGGGCGGAATGCCGCCTCCAATGGCGGTGTCTTGCCCAGTCCGGGTCTGCCTACCAGAATGATGTACAACGCACCGTTGCTCTGCCAGTCACCCTTGATACGGATGCGGTATGTGCCGCCCAAGGCAGCGGACACGGCCGACAGCATGGATGTTGCGATGAACTCCGCCTTGTAGTTCTCGTATGTGGCCATATCGAGTATGATTGACTGCACGGTCTGGGGAAACACATCCAAGGGGAAGCCCGTGTCTCCGGTATGCTCCGCCTCCATGCGTATCCGGTTGCACAGTTCAAGCCGGGTATTCTTCATCTCATCCATTTCTCTTCTTGCAATAGGATGTAATACTCTCTGACCTGCCTCCCGTCTGCACACGGCGCACATCGGACTTGGCGTACATGTTCTTGTTGCCGACCTTGACGGGAACGAGGTAGCCCCGCTTCGCCCACAGGTTGAGCGTACCCTCGCACACGTTCAACAGTTCACGGACTTGCTTTGTATTCAGCCAGCCTTCTTCCGCTTCACGTTGCATGGCTGCATTCCGCTCTTCCTGCTGCGCCATGATGGTGCGTTGCACGATGGACTCCGCAAACATTTTAAGGTCTGTGGGAGTGACTTCCAGTTTCACGCTCGCTCCCTGCTCGACCAGACTTTCAATTGTAATCATAAATATCAGCTTTTGAAGTTTTTGACGGCCATCTTCAAAAGTTCCCTGATGCTCCGCTTCCGATGGCTTATAAAAGAGAAGCACCGCCGACCCTCGGGAAAAGGATTGACGGTGCAAAAGTATATATGAATTGAAACAGATTGATATATAGCAGATTGTCTTAAATTGTCATGACAATTCAAGTCTGTATGACCATATAAAACGGCTTTATTTTACCCTATTCTGCCATATCTGTGTCTTTATCCGTGCCGATAATATCTCTGATTGACTCCACTAATGTCTGGAACAGTTCCCGGTTCTCGTCACTTTCGATAAGCAGTGCCGACTGGTCTTTACCGTCCTTGATGACGTGCCTTGCCGTTTTCAGAAACCCGACCGCCTGCCGTATGGCACTCTCGCTTTTCAGTGTCAGCAAATCCGGAAACTGCAAGGTCAGACCAACGCTGTATTCCTTGGCTGTATGCATACCGGCAACCAAGCGCAACTCCTTCAATACATAGAACGGCAGTGCCTGATGGACGGCATTTGTATTGACAGTGACAAAATTGCGGATGCATTGTATTACAGCCTCCTTGTTCTCGCAGTCAAGATATTCTGCAAGTGGCCGCTCCTGTATCTTTTTCTTTCCGGCTGTACGTTGTGCTGTTGTTGTATCAATATTGGTTTCCTCTAAATTTGTTGTACAGGCGTTATTGTCATTGCCAGCCTTCATTTCATCTGTGACGGACTGTAACGCCCATTCACCGATATTGCCTTTCCTAATGGCATCGTTCATGGAAAAATATCTGTCCCAGTCGGCTTTGGTGCGGAAACCGTTTTTAATGGATACATCTATAATCTGTTTGGCAACAAAAGAGCAACTTTGCCTGTCGGCATTATCCACTTTCGGGTGCTTCATCTGCTTGTCTATCATGCTGACCATCGCCTCGAAACTCTTGCCGTAATACAGCCAACTCAGTACAAGCGGTGCCAAAAGGGTAATATGTCGGTACTTGCCGCTAAAAAAGGATTTTACCCTGCCCCATAATGAAACCAGTACCGAATCGTTTGAATTATTGTTTTCCCTTTGCTTCTGAAACGTCTCCACAATCTGTTTTGGCACAGATTCCTCCTTGAACAGCAGGTCTATATCGTTGAAATCATCCTTACTGTCATCGTTCCAGCATAACTCCCATTCCGTTTTGATTTTAGGCAGTTGCTTGAATATGCTCCGGCAGATAGCCAGGTACTGCCTTTCGTCACCGTTTGTCATCAGGCGTGCGAAACGGCAATATTCCTCCCTGTGAGTGTTTTTCCACTGGAGAATATCTGCCTTAAACTGTTCGTATGTCAGTTTATGCTCGTCCATATTCATGCTGCTTTATCGGGTTGAATATAAATAGGGTATAAGAAATGAGGGAAACGGTCAATCCAACAGGTTTACCAGCTCCTTCTTCATCTCGTCATCAATCTTGCGGTATCTGGCGAAAGCCCGGCTTCCTTCCGAATGCCCCGACATGGAGGCAATCAGGTTCGGGTCCTTGACCTGCTTGTAAAGGTTGCCTATAAAGGTTTTCCGTGCCGTGTGGGTTGTTGCCACCTCATATAAAGGCTTTGCCACATCCTCTCGTGTCTTCGGGTCAAGCACCCTGACCATACGGTCGATGCCCACATACTTGAGGATTTCCTTTATCTTCCTGTTGTAGCCGAAGTGCGAGAACCGGGGAAGCAGCGCGTCTTCCAGATCCTTGTACCGTTCCAGTATATCCAGTGCCTTTTGATTCAAAGGAACTCGTACCGTGTTGGCGTGTTCCAGTTTGGTCTTTTGCGGGATATACTCCACACAGCCGTCAACGATGTTCGCCTTGGTCAGCCTGTTCAGGTCGCTGACACGGCAGCCGATAAGGCACTGGAACATGAATATGTCACGGTAGACCGGATAGGTTGCACCCAATCCGCTCAAATCGGCATAGTACACTTTGTCCCGCTCTTCAAGAGTAAGATAGAACGGGTCACCATACATGGGCTGGGTAATCTGGTACTGGTCAAACGGATTGTTTCTTGTCAGTCCGCGCTTGATGCACCACTTGATGACGGTACGGATGCGGTAGAGACTGCCCGACATGCTGTTTTCGGAACGCTTCTGCTCGACATTGCGACGCAGTTCGTTCTGATAGAATGCCGGGTACATATCCACATACCTGTATTCTTCCTGTATCCAGAACTTGAAGTCCCTTATGTCATCTGCCGTGATGGAGTCGATGCAGAGGTGGAATCCGCGCTGGTGCATGACCTCGTGCCGGAAACGCTCGTAGCGCAGCACCTTGTTGAGATTGTCCAGATGGTGCTTCATGCTGTCGTGCGCAAGCGGAGTCTCGTCGATATATTTTTGTATCTGATATGACAGCAGGTATTCTTCTGCCTTGTTTCCGCCCCTTGCGTTGATGTTGGGATGGTGGTATTCCTCTATCAGCCCTTTCAGCCAGTTGCCGTCCACGCCACGGTGGTATTCCTTGGTGATAAGGTGGGTTATCTGCTGGATGTCCCTGTCGAAGTTCATCCGCTTCTCTTCCGATACCAGGGCCACACGGGGCTTGTACCCCTGCTTCTCCGCGCTCCAGTGGTTGGGATTGATGGACAGTTCGCTTGCAGCCTTGATGTCCACTCCGCCAACATCCCGGACACGGAAATAGACACGTGCCAGATCCGTCACGTTGTTCTTGGCCGATGTCTTTCTGATGAATGCCGTCACTTTCATATATGTATCCTTTTTAAGTTTCCTAATTTATCATTTCAACCAGCTTGCGCTTCATGTCGTCGTCAATGGTGCGGTAACGTCTGAACGCCTTGCTTCCCTCCACGTGTCCCGACATGGAGGCTATCAGGTTCGGGTCGGGTACCTGCTTGTACAGGTTGCCTACAAAGGTCTTCCGTGCCGTATGGCTGCTAGCCACCTCGTACAAGGGTCTTTGCACGGTATTGTAGCCGTGCGTGTCAAGGATGGTGACCATACGGTCTATACCGCAATGCTTCAGCAGCTCCCTTATGCCGAGATTATAGGTGTGTATAGGCTTGAATGGAAGTAATTTATCCGCATTTGCATCATAGCGTTCCAGTATCTTCAATGCCTTTTCATGTAATGGTACTCTGACGGTCTTTGCCTGACACTTCTTTGTCTTCTGCGGCATGTATTCTACAAAGCCGTCTCTGATATTCTCCCTTGTCAGCCTGTAAAGGTCACTGACACGGCAGCCGATATAGCAGTGAAACACGAAAATGTCCCGGATGACCGCCAGTTTGGGGTTGTCACCCAGATCCGCATCGTACAGGATATTCCTTTCCTCTGACGTAAGAAAGAACGGATCGCCGTATGTCGGTTCCTTGCAGCCATAGAGGGCATAGACCTCGTTGTCGGAATACTTCATTTTCTTGCACCAGTGCAGGAACGTACAGAAGAGGTTCATGATGTTGATGACGGTCGTGTTGGACAGCGGCTTGGGCTTATGGTTGATGAGCATACGAGTGGCATAAAATTCGGGATGTTCCTGACGCAGCAGGTATTCATCTGCGACATAATCCCGGAAATCGTTCATCTGTTCCAGTGTGACGGTTTCCACAAAGAGGGTGAAATCTGTGTTGCCCAGTATCTCCCGTTGGTAGTCGTGGTAACGTGACATCTTGCGCTCGAAGCGTATGATGTGCTCCTTGGTTCTCTCCGCACCGTCAAACTTCTCCAAATATTCATGAATACGGCAGAGCAGGTTCGGATGGTTGCGCTCGAAGGCGCGGACAGGGTACAGCACGTCCTCTATGGCCTGCTTCAGCCACTTGCTGTTCGCCTTATCCGAAAAGGTCTTTTCTACCCTCTCGATGATGGCGGCTATCTGTTCGGGCAAGCGTTTCTGTTCGGTGGCAGGTACTGCCGTCGTGCGTCTATAACTGAGCGTGTCCGCATCCCAATACTTGTCATATACGGCAAGGGGAGAAACGACCTTTATGTCCACGTTCTTCTCCCTGACCCGGAAGCAGATGTTCGAGGTCTGGGAATCGCTCTTTTTCAGATATACGGAAACTTTCATCGGCAATGCGTTTTTGATTCACGATGCAAAGGTACAATAATTCCCATACATGTTCCCATATATCCCGAAGAAACTTGAAACGGATTAAAACAAATTAAGATGTCTGTCCTGAATCCGATACCACATAAAACACTGTATATTAACGATTATATTTGCAGTTGTTATGCTTTTGTTTTCATTTTCGAGTTTTCAGAATATATATCAAAACATATATTGCAGTTCCACGCTTCGTTGTTTAATAAAATGGCTCTAAGGGCTGCGGAGTTCATAAAAGTAAATGATGAACGGATTTAGACTCCAACAAAGCATTTGTATGCCGGAAAAAATGTCATTGTGTCGCAGCAGTGCCATAACAAAATCAATTTTATTCCTATTCATAAGTTTTTTTCTATGTACGGAAGCCTTTGCTGATTATTACCGTGTGACTGCACCAAACGGGCTTAATGTACGTGCTTCGGCTAATAAAAACAGTGAGGTGTTGGGGCAATTATCCCAAGGCAACGTCGTTGATGTCATATCCATAGAAAACGGATGGGCTAATATCAATTATAACGGTTGGCAAGGTTATGTCAGTACCTCATATCTGACAGCCGTAGCAGACGAAGGGGATGCGAGTACTTCGACAAAAGAGAAATCGTGGAGTTTCTTCTCGTGGCTGTTTAATACAGAAGGTGAATCTGCGTGGTTCACCGGGTTAAAATGGATTTTTTTTATCGGTATCGCTATCTTCCTTGTCAAGATTGCATTGTTGGTAATTGTCAGAATGCTTGGTTTTGGGCTTGTACTTGGAGTAATCGCTTTGCTGATAGGCTTCATAATCAAATGGATTGGTTGGATAGAAGCGGGTACAATGTGGAATATTGCCAAATGGGGCTTTTACATTGGTAATGTTTTGGGCTTGCTTGATTCGTTCATTCATTTTGGGGAGATACTTGATGATGCAGCAACCGACACAGGTGGCAGTTCTTCTTCAAACAGTGATGACGGATTGAAACGCTATTCGGTAATGGTTGATAATCAAGAGTATATACTCACTCAAAATTCCAAGTACAGTGAATGCGATTACACCGACCAATATGGTAATCCGTGGAATTGTGACAGCACAGGTTTTCACCCTTTGTAAAGAATTTGTAGAAGCAATTATCAAATCAGACAGACATCACTAACTTTAAACAACAATAAAGATGAAAAGATTATCCATTTTATTGTGCATGATAACTCTCGGAGTTTTTATAATGGCTCATACTGCCACTGCACAGACAAGTTTCTCTATTCCCCCAAAAAGTTACCCGACAGAAGTACCGTTTAAGTGTGATGCGGGAGTGGATCGTTATTGGCATGTTACAAGTGTCACCTGTACAGGTCGTGCCAACGGTGGTTACAAATTTAGAATAAAGGGAACGGCACAGAAAACGAGCCGCAGTTTGTCGATAGACTTGTTCTATCTCATGCCGGGCAACCGGTTGATGACTGCGGGAGCCTATTACTTCCCGAGTATCGAGGCGGGAAAGCCCTTTAGCTTTGAAATTGTTTCCGCCTTTTCCGGCTATGCCCCGTCCAAGTTCAACGGCTTTTTCATTTCCAGCGAAGTGCTGCAAAAGCTTCTGTTAAAGGAACAGGAAGAGACAGAAGCGACAAGTAATGATACCTCCACAAGGAGATTTGGTATGCCGACAACGAAAAAATCAGAAGCGGAACAAGAACCCGCCAAACCCAAGACAGATCCCAACAAGGTTTATCAATCCACCGATGATGCAATAGAGCAACTGCCGGAATTTACCGGGGGTATGCAAGCATTTATGAGCCACATCTCGAAAAACATACGTTACCCGTGGATATGCAAAGAGCAGAAAATACAGGGGATGTGCTTGTCGGCTTCGTGGTGGAGAAGGACGGTTCTGTGTCGAATGTGACCGCTTTAAAAAAGGTACATGCCAATTTGAACACCGAAGCCATAAGGGTGGTCAAGTCTTCACCTAAATGGAAACCCGGTTTAGTGGAAGGTCAGCCTGCACGCGTTCAAATGGCCGTGTATGTAAATTTTAGATTGTAATTCTCAAAATGATAAATCAGATGAAAACACTAAAAATTTTTACAGGCTATGCTTTTGTATTTTTGTTCATGGCGAGTATAGCAGGTTGCAATGGCGATGACAAGCATAATAATAAGCCATATACCCCGTTGCATGTTTATTTCAACCCGTTGCAGTTGGATATGAGCATGGAAACGTTAATACCCTACTTTGTGAATTATCCCACAGACTGGGCAAAAATGGGATTGAGAAATTATCCTATGCTGATGACTTACGAGTACAACAATGCGGCTTGGGGAGTAACGGCCTCTACAGCCTATGTCTTTCATCCAAATGGCCGTCTGTCTGAACAGCGGCGCACCTCGTTCAATGTTGGTGCTTCCGAGTTTGATGTGGTTTCGTATGCGTATGACGGAAATTCAAACCTCGCTGAAATCAAGACTGAAGAAGACGGACGCTACAAGCGCCGCTATATTGATAACGGCTTCTTTTACGATGCGGCAGGCAGACTGATCCGGCGGGAAAGAGACCGAGGGGGAAACCCGGGTACATGGAACTATCTTTATGAGTATCATGAAAACGGAACCTTAAAATCCATATCACCGGAAAAAGATAATTCCTTGGCTTCTGAAGCCGGAGTGACGCTCTACAAATTTCAGGTAGATTCTCTTGGACGGATAGAGAGGATCGAAAACGTCAAAACCACAAACATCTTTTTGAAAGGCATCAGCGAGTATAAAAGAGGAAAATCGGTGACGGTATTTTCCTACACGGACAATCTGTGTACGCAAGCCGTGGAAAAAATTCCCGTTAAGTTTGACCAAAGTACAGAAACGCTGACCTGCACGAGTACCTTTACCTACAACTCGCATGGTGATTTAGCCACGTGGACTTATTCGGGTGGCGTGTATAAGAATAAAGGCAACAGTTGGCGTGTGGACGATATGACTTTCACCGTCACTTACGACTATGTTTACGATGAGAAAGGTAACTGGACGCAAGCAAAAATCATATTCCCTGCAAATATTGATGAGATACCCGCCTTGCGCACCTATTACAAGGCTACAAAGAACGGCTTTACCTCCAACCAAGACCGCTCTCCGTCAACGAAAAAGGGCGAAACGCCTTTCGTGACCGTCAGCCGTACCATTAATTATTATGACGGAGACGCAATGACAAATGAAACATCGGCGGGCGAAAAGGAAGAAAAACAGCCTGAAAAGGAACTGCTCTATAAAGGTACAGACACGCACGGGCTTTTGGGCAAAGTAAAATCCGTAACGGAAGAACACGAATGCTTGAAATTTGACCAATCCGGTAATCTTGTGTATCATAAGAACAGCTTTGATAAAGAGACTACATACAAATATCTTACTCCTACATCATATAACGTAAGCGGATGGGGAGAGGCTGTAGTCAATATAACAATAAAGGACGGATTACGTTCCGATACGGATTCGGACACCAATATAGAACTCAACCACGAGTACACGTTTGACAGTAGCCAACGACTTATCAAACATGTATTCTGTTCACAAATGGCAATGGTTACGTGTACCTACCAATATAAGGGGAATGACAAATATCCCTCAACCATGATAGAGGAACATCCCGAAGAAGGTGTGACCACTTACCATTACACTTATACGCAGTTCGACAAGAAAAACAACTGGACGGAACGAAAGGTCAGCTATGCCACAGAATACGATGACTATGACGATGATATGAATTATATCGGGAAAAAGCAAACATGGCCGGAAGAATACACCGAGAAAAGAAACATTAAGTATTGGTAAACTGGATTAGAGGGCGGTCAGAGACTTAATTTAGCCCCTCTCTGCTCTCGTTCAATTTTCCAATCATACGCCCCCTCTGCGACATCGCCCACCTCACCAAGTGTGTGGCGATGTTTTATTTCGTCAAAAGGCTTTCTGCTTTCAGCATATTCGCACAGCCATTCTCCAACCGCCTTTTGCTGTTCGGTAGTTTCCCCGTATTCCTGCATTACGCTCTTGATGTCTGCGGCTTCGGAAGGGGCGAAGACAGACTTGTGCTGCTCCGTACCGAAATGGATAATCGCATTGACTGCCCGCTCTTGCAGGTTCGCAATCTTGCGCTCATGCTCAAGGTTCATTTTGGATTGTTTGTTTTATGTCATCATCTTTTATTTTATGGTTTTACTTGTTGATTCGATACGCAAATGTATATCGTTTGATTTGGAAAACTCAAATTTTTATCATTTGTAAATAATTGATTTACAACTATTTAATACATCAAATTGAGGCTTGTTCATGCCTTTTGTACAGAAGAATATCCGGCAAAATGCCAGACATCGCTTTCTGTGCGCTTTATCACTAAAATACTGTCTGTTTGCAGGCGGTGGCTTTGACTTTTGTACAATCATGCGGCAAAACAAACGCAGGGTTGCCACATCTTCACCGGGTATTCTGCCGAAAGGCGTGAAACAAATTTTAACACATAATTTTCCTGTTATCCTGCGCATTTGGCTGAAAATCCCATTTGTGTTATCCGCTTTGATACAAGAAAATAAAAAACGCACTGAACCAGTGATATTTAGGTGTTTCGATTTGTTTTTCATGGGACAAATTTGTACCTTTGTACCTGTACAACAGATATTCAGAGACGGATATTCGGAGCAAAGCGTTCTTGATTTTATTTTCCTGTGTTTTTGTCCCGTTTGGGATTTGTCTCACGGAACAAGATTTTGTAAAACGCTGGCTTAGAGAATGTTGGCAGTAAGGAAAAAGGTGAAAATGCGCTAACCACCATAACCACCAGAAATGAAGAAAGGAAGTTATACCCCAATTACGGATAGCATAACCTTAATTACGTTTTTACCGAACCCCATAAAATAAGAGTGAATATTATTTGTACCTTTACCTTACTCAAATACTTATGTCTATGGATAAAATAATAAAATTAGAAAATGTAGACCAGTACAACAACTTGTACGGACTCGAAACATTGCATCCATTAATAAGCGTCATCGACTTTACGAAAGCCACCAAACGGTCAATCATATCCAAATGATTTATGGGCTTTATTTATGTACTCTTCCTGAAACAGTCCAAAAGTTGCGAAATTAAATATGAACGTAAATTCTATGACTATCAGTAAGAAACGATTGTTAGTTTCTCTCCCAGTCAAACCATTGACATTGAGACAAGTTTTTGAAATAGGTATTAAAAAGATGTTCTAATGGAAGATAAAATATAAATATAGAGACTGTACATCAATGTAACTGTTGTCTGGGACATAAGACGTTACATCCGCTGGTAAGTGTCATCGACTTATCAAATGCCAATATAGAACAGCGTACTATCAAATTTGACTTTTATACCATCCTGCTGATGGAAGGGCAACCTGAAGATTTTCCTTATGGACGTAAATATTATGACTACTCTAATGCCATATTAGTGTTTCTCACTCCAGGAGAGATCATCAAGACAGATAAACATAAGGTACTTCCATCGTATAATTGTTTTCAATATTAGAAAGACACAACTAGATTACGAATCGAACATAGTATATGTTTTCCACTTTGAATCTTCTGTAAAAGTGACTTTGAAGATATCTAATTCAGAATTCAGTCCGTCCTTCCTCACAATAGACTCCAGCATACCATTTCTACTATTATAAAAGAAAAAATACTCTAAAAACACCGTAGCAAAACGAGGTATTTGGATAGTTTTCGTACATACATCCCGACCTTTGGCATCCATTTCGACTTCAAACTGATACTCGCCATAAGAGATAATTACTTTACCATCCTCTTTCTTCAATGACGCTTCTACTTCTTGCAATAAATCCTCTGCTATAGTATGATATAAAATTTTAGCAGCAGTAATAGCCTGTCTCTTTATAAATCAGATTGATTTACTTATAAACATTTTTATAAAATTCATCTTGATATTCTTCACTGCCCAAGGTTTGACAGCAAATGAAGGGATTACTTCATTATCATCATCTTTGCTACACGAGGCAAAGGCAATTGCTATACAAAGCAAAAGTAAAGTATAAAACTTATTCATACTTGTTTATTAAAAGCGTAAAAACATAGCGTTTAATCTTCTACAATAAACGGCTACTATTTGTCGGCAACAAAGATAATTTCAATACCCATTAGTATCAAACATTCAATTAAATATTCACTATAAAAAACAGAAGTAATTCTATTGCATAGAAGACAACAATGCACGAGGATAAAATAAATCGGAGCACATGCCAAAAGATTCAATCAGGAAAGTATCGGTATCTGCTATGAAGGCGGACTCGATTGTCAAGGGTAGCCAAAAACACCCGAACGACATAACAAAACATTCGATGCGTGTATTGATTCTCACATTGCTGAAAAATTATCCGAACTGCCACGTATGTTTTAAGTTCTGACCACAACGGGAATGGCGAAATAGAACCGGAAGAGTAATCAAAGCTTGCCCTTGCTTTGATGTAAAAAACTGGCAATTGCTTTAAATAGGACAGATATAACATAAAATCCCCGGTAATGCCTTAGACACTCGACATTCCAGGGATTTTCCTTACACACAAAAGTTATTATAGAAAATTGAAAACTGTTCTGTTAAAAGTGTAAACCTACGGTGAGGATTACTTTATGATTGTTATTCTTTAATTGTGTTCCTTCCAAAAATTGACTGTAGAAAGCATAGAAATCGTCTTTATAATGACTATATTGATAGGCCATGTCCACATAGAACATCTCTCCACGATATCCACAACCTAAAGTATAATTGTTAGTTCTTCCAGCATTCGAATACTCCGTATCTGTACGGATTGAATTGTCGGGCAAATATTTAAAAGCACTTGATTTCATTGAAGCTGTAACATGATTATATCCTAAACGGAAAGCAAATTCGGGAGCTAACTTGAATTCAACTCCTGCACGAAGCGTATGAACTCCATCCATCATTGTTTTTATGTCATTAGTCTCATATAGCTCCTCGCCATCAGGATCTTTCATTTTAGCGGATGAATAATCCATATATTCATATTCCAATCCTACAGCAGCTACCGAACCAAATGTATATCCTGTACTCAAATTAAACTTCCAAGGGGTTACCAAACGATACTTAAATTCACCATCCATCGGATTATTATTACGATCAACAGGTTCGACACCCCCCGGTGCTACACCTTCTACATTTAAATCATAATCAATAAATGCACGACTACGCTCAGTTATGGAATAGAAAGTTGGAGTATGGATTGCACCTCCGATACGGAAAGAAGAACTTTCAATCGGACGCCAAATAAATCCTAACTTTAAATCAACTCCACTACCATCTGACCAGAAGTCATTACCTAGATCATAACCACCATGTTCATTACCTTGCTTATCAGTAAAGTCCTCTTTATAAAGGCTTGTACGTTTATAGTCTATACTATATGCACCAATAGTTGCACCCAAATAAAAGCGATCATAGAAATTGAAAGAGACATTGAAATCATAAGAATGTAGACCTCCTCTTTCACGAGCTGTATAAGCTTGTCTTACCTTATCACCTTCATGAAAGTATGAAAGATAACCATTAAATTTCTCTCCCTCCTCCGGTTTTTCTGTATTTTCAATATATTCAGGAACAGCTAAATGTGCGTCATATCCTAATAATCCAAGCCAAGGTATATCCGGATTCGTATAGGCATCTTTCCGGTTCAGAATTTCAACAGGGAATGGTGCATACTGACCCGCATCATTATAGTTCAACATTCCTGCCATAGTCTCAGTTTGAGATGCTCCGAAGATTCCGTTCATTACCATATTCTTATCAAACGATTTCGTACGCCGATAATTAAAACCAAAATTCACAAAACGTAAAGAGGAATAATTTCCTATTTTCGTTGAGAGTACAAATCCCGCATTGTCAAAGGAACCGCGAAATTTATCTACGCTCGGTCCACCTCCTGATTGTTTGGAACCTATATTGGTAAAACCAAAAGATAACATCACATCATTACTACGATATATACCGATTCCGGCAGGGTTGGTTCCCATAGTTGAGATATCACCTCCTAATGCTCCCATAGCGCCCCCCATACCAATGAAACGTGCAGTTCCATTCAAGTCACTTCCCATCCAACGGTTGGCGTCATAGATCGTAGGCTGTGCATACACACTACCCATGCAAAAAAGAAGTGCACCGGTTAGGGCTATTTTACCTATATTTTTCATAACTTTATATCTTTAGTCAATCATTTTACCTTCTTACTATTTCTTCTCTACTACTATCTTCTGCTACCACCACCTGATGAACGTGAGGAGCCACCACCTGAACTACGTGAAGAACCACCGCTGGTGCTACCACCGCTGCTACGAGAAGGAGTATAAGATGGACTACTGCTTCTGGAAGGAGTATAGGACGGTGATGAACTGCGACTAGAACCCGGTGAATACGTTGAACTGCTACGTGAAGAAGGTGAACTGCTACGAGTAGAGGACGAGCTACCACGTGAATAGGTTGAACTGCTACGAGAAGATGAAGAAGAATTACCACGAGAGTAAGAAGAACTTCTACGAGTTTCCGTAGATGAACTCCGACGATATGTAGATGGTTCTCTTGTAGTAGTTGACGTATTATCACGTGTACTACTAGGACGCGTATAGGTAGATGAACCACGACGAGAGGATTCACCTCGAGTACCGGATGTTCCCTCGATACGGGAATTTGTAGGAATCCGAGTACCTACGACTCTGCCGTTGGATGATCCACGAACAGAACTTCCCTGGTAGTTGGAGCGGCCTCCCTCACCCCGTCTGGAGTAAGATGATGAACCACTGCTATAACGGGCACGATTATTGGCATTCAGTACACTACGTCCGCCATAATAAGGTCGGCTAACGCCTCCCCAACTCGGACCACCACCCCAATGATGATGATGTCCCCATGAACCGCCACCATACCAGCCCCCCCAGTAACTGCCATAATAAGGATAGTATCCCCAACCACAGTAAGGACGATTCCAGCCCCATCCGTAGTTCCAGCCCCAGCTATAGTTCCAACCCCAACCATAAGAGTTATAGCGCCAATCCCACCAAGCCGGATTACCGAATGTAGGGAATGCATAAGCATAGAATCCATCAGTATAAATGTTCCAGTCCCACGAATTAACTCCATAAACTAAATCCCAATAGAGCGGACTATTGACGCTGATAGCGAAACGCGGATTACGGAAACGAATAATACGTTCTGCATATTCATAATCTTCATCTGTTCCGTTAAATTCACCATTTATCCATTCTCCATCTAAATCTGAAGTCTTTTTTCCTTTAATATATAAAGTGTCATTCTCCATTTCGAACTCGTTGTTGCGAGCATCGTAACGGCGATTATATTCATCCACATCTCGTGTTTTTCCTTTACGGTCTTGAATAACGACCGTAGTACCCGGTGAGGTATAGATGTTGGTCGTAACCTGTTTCTTCGTTTCCTTCTTGACCGGAGTTTCTTTTTTTTCCTTTTTGTCTTTAGAAGGGATGAAGTAAAGGTCATCATCAGCGCTTTGTGCCCTCAGACCTAGCGGGAGGCATAAAGCAATCATCAGGAAATAAACAATCTTTTTCATATCATCGCGGTTTATATAATTACTTATACTTTTTCACTTTACAAAGATAAAGAAGAGATTCTCCTTTAAAGGAAGATTTTCCCCAAACGATTATAGGGATTTCCCTATAATTTTATCACAAATATAAAAAAATGCTGATTAACAGTATACTAACTAACAATAAATTAGCATTAAATGTTGTTATATGTCACTTTTTAGCTTTTTTGAGGGTGAGTGATTCTTCTTACAAAAAAGCACAGTTCTTGATAAAAACAGTAATCATGGTTACATAACCCGTAATTTATATACAATCAGGTTCACGATTCCACTGTACTTTTGCATCGATAATTAAAAGGAAAACTTTAAAACATTATTCAGTATGTACTTAGAAAATATTTATTCCCCGGAAGATGTAAAGAAGTTATCAGTGAAAGAACTGAATGATTTAAGTGGTGAAATTCGTGTGGCACTGTTACAAAAATTAAGTGAACATGGAGGACACTTTGGACCTAATTTCGGAATGGTGGAAACGACTATTGCTTTGCATTATGTGTTCAATTCTCCAAAAGATAAAATAATATTTGACGTGTCACACCAAAGTTATGTGCACAAGATGCTGACCGGACGTAAAGATGCCTTTCTTAATCCGGACAAATATGATGAAGTGTCAGGTTACACCGAACCCAAAGAAAGTAAACATGATTTCTTTATAATAGGCCATACATCGACTTCCGTTAGTTTGGCAAGCGGATTGGCTAAAGGGCGCGATCTGAATGGAGGAAATGAAAATATAATAGCAGTGATAGGAGATGGTTCGTTAAGCGGCGGTGAAGCTTTCGAAGGCTTGAATTATGCTGCGGAGCTAGGTAGTAATATGATTATTATCGTTAATGATAATCAGATGTCCATTGCCGAGAATCATGGAGGCTTATACCAGAATCTAAAAGCTCTGCGTGACAGTAACGGTCAATGTGAATGTAACTACTTTAAAGCTATGGGACTTGATTATATGTATGTAAAGGATGGCAATAATGTGGAAGCTTTGATTGAGGCTTTCTCCAAGGTAAAAGATATCCAACATCCTATTGTAGTACATATTAACACGCTTAAAGGCAAAGGTTACGAACATGCAGAACAGAACAAAGAAACCTATCATTGGCGTACTCCATTCAACATAGAGACGGGAGAAGCGAAGGTAGATTACGGTAAGACGGAAGATTATTCCGAAATGACCGCACAGTATCTACTAAAGAAAATGAAAGAAGATTCACGAATGGTAGCAATCACTTCGGGCACTCCCACTGTTATGGGATTTACTCCGAATCGTCGACAGGAAGCAGGTAAACAATTCGTGGATGTCGGTATTGCCGAAGAACACGCTGTAGCGCTGGCTTCGGGTATCGCAGCCAATGGGGGAAAACCTGTTTATGGGGTATATAGTACATTTATCCAACGTTCTTATGATCAGCTTTCGCAAGATCTTTGTATCAATAATAATCCGGCAGTGCTGTTAGTCTTCTGGGGAACATTATCTAGTATGAATGATGTAACGCATCTTTGTTTCTTCGATATTCCACTCATTAGTAACATCCCTAATATGGTTTATCTGGCTCCGACTTGCAAAGAAGAATATCTGGCTATGCTCGAATGGAGTATCCGTCAAAACGAACATCCGGTAGCGATTCGCGTTCCGGCAACTGAAATCATTAGTTGTGGTGAACCTGTCGATACTGATTATAGCGAGCTCAACCGTTATAAAGTCACTCATCGTGGTTCAAAAGTAGCAATCCTGGCTTTAGGTTCGTTTTTTGGATTGGGACAGTCAGTGATCTCTTTATTGAAAGAGAAAACAGGCATTGATGCTACATTAATCAATCCGCGTTATATCACAGGAGTGGATAGTGAACTCATGAATGAACTGAAAACTGATCATCAACTGGTGATTACTTTGGAAGATGGCGTATTGGACGGAGGATTTGGTGAGAAGATCGCCCGTTACTATGGAGCTTCGAATATGAAGGTTCTCAACTTCGGAGCAAAGAAAGAGTTTGTAGATCGTTTTAATTTACAAGAACTACTTCGTGCCAACCATTTGACTGACAAACAGATTGTGGAAGATATTATGAAACTTATCAGATAAATTATTCACTGTTTCTCTGATTACTCAAACAGAGCGCCTATTTACATCAATTAGACGCTCTGTTTTTTCAATGGAGTCTCTGTTTTCCAACTAGCGAGAAACAGCTCCTTTAATCATCTTTAAATATATAAGAACTATTTTCCTTCGTCCTTTTTCTGACTAAAGATCAAATTACCTCTCTGGCTGATTGTCCACAATCCGTCTATAAGTCTCACATTCTTTGTATCATCGTCTTCTACATTCCAGACAGATCCACCGGATGGCAAACTACGTTTATCCAATATTTCATTAGGCTGATTATTAGAAAAGAAAAGTTCTACCCGCGCAGAATCCGGACTAAAAACGATAAAAGCAGAAGCGCCACTCCCGTCTATAGCTTCCGTACGTATTCCTTTCTCAAAAAGGCGTATGCAATTTTGCTGAACTTCACACCATACATATCCGGCAGAACCGATACATCCATGACCGTCACGATCATCACCCAAGAGCGCCCTTTCACGAGGAGTTACCACTATTTTAGTAGCCGACATTCCTTCAGAATACTTTCCATTGTAATACACTGTAGCAGTGTCTTCCAATAATATCCCATCGGGAGAGTCTCTTTTAGCATTTAGTGTACTAAACTCTAAGGTGTCACCCGATTGAGAAACGATAGTTAAGGTGTTCATTGTAGCGTCAGAGATCACTCCCTTCACACTTACTTGTTGGGGTGTACAAGCTGTCATTGCCAACAAGCACACTCCCGCCATTACATTTAGATTCTTCATAATTACTATAAATTAAAAATGATTTGCAAAGATATGAACTGGGTTCAATAAAACAATTACTTCCGTCGCCACTATTACACAATGAGCATGCAATACAACTTCATAGAGTATAACGAAAAAACATAAAAAAGAGTTTGACAGATAGTCAATAATGATCCATTATTATTCTGCAATCATTCGAGGAATATACAATTTCTCAAAATCCTTTTTATCAATTCCTGTTATTGTCACCGGTAAATATCCAACAGAAATAGTTACTTTCCCGTCCACAACTTTAGACTGTTGCATTTTTCCAAAAATATCTGTGACAATTATCTTTTTAGTATGTTGTAAATGCAAGGTTTCTTCGCGATGTCCCTTTTCTATCCACAAACACATCTGAGTTTTCCCTTTATTATCATACGCAAATCCATACGTCGAACCTGTATATTTGCCAATAGGAGTTGCATATCTATAATTGTGTATCATATTAGAATATGCTACGGCAGACGGTTTCACACTAAGGGATTCATTAAATCTAAGAATACCGAAAAAGGCTTCCGGATTATGAGCTCCGAACGGTTCATCAGCTATTTCATACCAGAACACTTTTTTAGCCCCATAGTATAGATGTGATAAATAAGTTCTAACCAGATAAGCAGCCTGTTCATATTCCGTAACAGGTACATAATGGTTAGGTTTTCCATCACTTGTATAAGTAGTCCAGCCTACTTCCGTAACCCACATTTCTGTCGAAACTTTCAACTCCTTCAGTCTATTCTTATTTTCATTATAAAAACCGGAGGCGAATTTCTCCGTTTCAGGATAGATTTTATCATTTACATAGGGATGAATTGCAACAACATCAATATAAGGAGCCGCCCCTCTTTCATTTACAAAATATTCAATCCATTCCTCTTCTCCCTGCCACATCAATTGAATGGACGGATCTACCGCACGAATTGAATCTCCCATCTGCTTAATAAGATCCGTAAATGGTTTGCCCCAACCTTGAGGTCGCCATTGTTGTCCTTCAGGATGGGGCCAACGTTTCGACCATCCGCCAAAATTATTGGGTTCATTTTGCGACTCGAATACAGAGAAATGTCCTTTAGTCAGTTCTACATATTTTTTCAGAATAGATATATCATTGTCCCAAGTCCAACTGCCTTTCTTATTTTGTACACCATTAAATGAATCTATATATCCAAACAAATTGAGCCAACAGATATGATGGCTATCCAAATAATCCAAGTCAGGATCAGTCTTTAATCCGTCTTCAACAACTTTCTTCCAATTACTTTCATCACGTACCCAGGCTATGCCTAACTTCTGTTGCACTGCTGCAATCTTCCATTTCTTATAATCGTATCTGGTAAAATGCCCGCAAATACCAAAAGGAGAATCCCAATCTTTCTTTGTAAGAGTTACATTCGGTATTACTCCAAATCCCCCTTCGATAGTGTCAGTTCTTACCCCGGATACGGCAATCACCTTTAGAGTATAATATCCCAAATCCTTTTGTTTAAGCGAATAGTAAATAGGAGAATGATCATTCTTCTCTATCGGAAACGATTTCCGGCTCAACACTTTTCCATCTGTATCTAATAATTCTACTATCACTTCCTGATAAGAATCCGGAACTTGTATAAAAGCTGTTCCCTTCTCTTTAACGTGGTAAAGTGCTCCCGGCTGATCGAATGTTATTTTTATTGGAACTTGATCTTTCTCCTGCATTTGGACAGGTATCATAGCACTACATAGCATCAATGTAACTAACATAAATAGTATCACTTCTATTCTAAACTTTGTGTGTTTCATATTAAATTTTACTTGGTTACATATAAAAAAAATCAAAGTTACAAAATACCTCGCAAATTACCATAGTCTGACATCACATTTGTAATGTTCAACATCTTTTTGAATAAGTACCAATACTTAATTACCCTATATACCTGTATCTTTATAGACACATCGTATCACGTCTTGTTCCAACTTACCATCATCCGTATCTATAAGTTCGTGTAAATGCTATAATCAAGTACAGCAAACCGGTAATCAAATGGATTTTTTCATGGGTAATTTATTATCAAAACGTGAATTCGATAGATTAAAATCTTTATCGAATTCACATTAAATATCCAAAGCCTTACCTGTTAACTATTTTAAATTTCATCAAATATTTATCAAGCTTAAATCCATTTACAATATTACTGAATAGATTTTACTGTTTCCCACTTCAATCTAGGAGTATCGCCGGTCAAATCCCAAATTTCAGTACTCTAATCTAATTCCGACTTACTAGCAGTTTCCTTTAACTTTGTTTCACCTGTTGTAAACACTACCGGATTTTCATCAATGGACCATTGTTCTTCAGAAAAGTACTTATAAGAATGATCAGCGGGAAGTTCGGCTTTCATTTCCTTTTCTGTTAATTTGGAAAACATAGCAATTGTTTCTTCAGCATCCACACTCCGCTTGACATCAATTTGAAACGAAGGAGTCGTACGTATATCAATAACATCTTGTAGTCCGGACTCAACTAATGAAACAACAATATTTTCGGGTTGTCCCGGTCCATCCGGTTTCTCTGTCGAATCTTTATTACCCGAAATCTAATATTCAATCATACACGCAAATCCCTCAACGAAGAGACATTTAAACAAACGCTTCAGCAAGCAGAGGAATCTTCGTATGATATAGAGAAGCAAGTAGAAGCAGCAGATTTAAATATTTATATCGGGAAATTAATTAAATTACTGCCTCCACGACAGCAGGAAACATTCCTGATGAGCAGAGAAAAAGGCATGAGTAATAAAGAAATAGCTGAAAAATTATCAATTTCGGAGAAAGGTGTAGAAAGAAACATTTATCTGGCATTGAAGTTTCTAAAAAAGAACCTTCCTCTATTCATTATATTTATGGGTATACAGCTTCAACAAAACCCAACACAAGAATGGTTGATGAATAAAATAGAAGAGAATAAATCTATTCTGCCAATAACAATTGGCAAATATTATATTGGATATAGTGATTCATCTGAAAATTAGTTCTATCTTCATACCCTAAAATTAGAATTATGATAAAAAATATAGTTTTTGATTTCGGTGGCGTTATTGCCGATATCAGTCGTGACAAAGCAGTTCGGGCATTCTTCAAAATAGGACTAAAGGATGCAGAAACACGTTTGGATAAATATCACCAAACAGGTATTTTTCAGGAATTAGAAGAAGGCAAATTAAGCGCTGATGAATTTCGGGAAGAACTAAGTAAATTATGTCACAGAGAACTTACTATAGAAGAAGTCCAACAAGCATGGTTGGGATTCTTTACGGGAATAGATATACGCAAATTAGATTATATATTAGAGCTTAAAAAATCATATCGTATATATATTTTAAGCAATACAAACCCTTATGTGATGTCATGGGCATGTAGTTCTCAATTCTCATCACAAGGAAAATCTCTGGTTGATTATTGTGAGAAACTTTATCTATCTTATCAGATAGGTTACACAAAACCTGAACCAAAGATTTTCGATTATATGCTAAAAGATAGTAAGATAATTCCTTCAGAAACAATGTTTGTCGATGACGGAAGTTCAAATATAGAAATTGGGAAAAAACTAGGATTCTACACATTCCAACCTCAAAATGGTGCTGATTGGAGAGAAGAATTAACACAGTTATTAAAATCACCATCATAAGTAAAGATAGGTGAATTAACAATAAGTTCCATACTAATTTCTAGAAAATAGGGAACAAGACAAACAATCAAATGAGAAATACAACTAGAAAAATATAAAATTCAGCAAAATAGTTCATAAGGTAAATACTCAATAATATATATTTAACCGAGAACTTTACCACCTTGAAAATTATATTACTCTTGTTGGAATAAAATAAGTTATGGCATTTGTTAATTTAAAGTATAAATACATATTCATCGTTGTCTGTTTGTTAGCCACCTTTTTATGTGGCTATAACTTCAAACGGTGGTATATCACAAATAATAGAACACAAAAATATATCTCCCTCATATATTCTTTCTCTGAAAACGGCATTGGCAACGGAAATTTTGAAGAACTTTTAAAGCAGGAGTTCAGAAAACAGGGAATAGAACCTGTTTTCAATAAGTTCTATCTTGATTGCAATAATTCCTGCGAAAAAGTTGGAATAGAAAATATGAATAATTATCTGGAGACTATCAAAAATAAGCCGATCGATCTTATTCTGACAGTCGGAGATCAATCCATCAATTCTTTATTATCAACCAAACACCGTCTCCTTTCCTCTATTCCCGTAGTAGCTTGTAATGTCCATTTTCCTAACGAGAAACTTATTAAAGAATATGAGACTAGGAAAATATATATTTTACGTGACACGCCGGACTTTAAACGTAACATTGAATTTATAAAGTCATTACAACCTCATAAAAGAATTAATGTTATTTATAATGTTGATTTAACTCCACTCGGACGTCAATCCTTTGACTTATTAACCCATATCGTTGATAGAAAAGATGTGCGGTTTCTAAGCCCCCAATCAGCATTTACCAATGAACTTGAATATGAAGAGATAAGACAAATGATTGAATATTATTGTCTCATGCCGGCAGTAGCCAACAATAATAAAAAGGAAGATTTAATGATTAGCCTTTATCCTTTCCAATACATTAAAAACAGTTCTTTACTTTCTATGTTGAATAGATCAAAATGTGATCAGGAGAAAAGAGTATTTCTGCTCGATAAATTCGATTTAGCAGCACTTCCAGTAGTCAAAACTCTAAATATTCCTTCTTTCAGTTGTTTACACAGAGGATTCGGAGAAGGGGCCAACGTTGTGGGAGGCTATATGGCCACCGAAGAGATTTCTGCGCGGGCTGCTGTCGATCTGGCTATCCAATTATTTAATAAAGAAAAGATTGGCATGGTTAAAATAAGAGATTTGGAGAAAGAATATGTGTTGGACTGGACTTGTTTCTCAACTTATAGCGATTATAATATTAAAGATATACCCTCAAATGTACGCATTATCAACTATTCTTTTCATGATCGTTACCGTAAGGAGATCTATTTCTTTATCGGATTATTTATTCTTGCATTCATCCTTATATCCACTATATTGCTACGTATTTACCGGCGTTCTCTGATCGAACGTAAAAATCTGAATATTCTTCAGGAAGCTCATAAACGATTGACTCTTTCTACAGATGGAGGTCAGATTTCCCTTTGGAACATGCATAGGGGCGAAATAGAATTTGACGATCATTTTGTTCGTCTGACAGGACTGGAACAACGTCGGTTTACACAAACTGATCTTTTAAAGTATGTACATCCTGATGATTTGCAACTATTAGATTCATATAACGAAATACTATACAAGTCGCCAAGCATACAAATATTGCGTATACGATTCTGTTTCAACGATAAGAATGACTATCAATGGTACGAACTCCGATGCCGCAGCCTGACCGATGCACAAGGTGAAATGATGCTGGCGGGTATTGTGCAGAATATTCAAGAACTGGTAGAACGCGAACATCAACTTATTTTAGCCAAAGAGATGGCTGAAAAGGCTGAATTGAAACAATCTTTCCTCAATAACATGAGTCACGAAATTCGTACTCCACTCAATGCCATTGTAGGATTCACTAACTTACTGGTAGAAAGTGCTGACGAAATCGATCAGGATGAAAAGAAAAGTATGCTTGAGATCATCAATCATAATAATGAACTGCTTTTAAAGCTTATAAATGATGTGCTGGAAATATCCCATTTGGATTCCGGTAACATGAATTTTGATATAAAAGTATGGGATGTAACAACCATTATCAAAGAGATTTATTGTAAATATCAGTCATTAATCCAACCTTCCTTGCAGTTTCAACTTGAATTGGATGAGACAATGATTCTGCCTGTAAATATAGACCGTTCACGCTTCATACAAGTTATTTCTAACTTATTGAACAATGCCAACAAGTTTACCCGGAGTGGAAATATCACATTAGGATGCAAAATCGACCAGACCCACAATGAAGTTCGTATATATGTGAAAGACAGTGGTAAAGGAATTGATGATAAGGAACTTATGATGATCTTTAACCGTTTTTACAAGAGCGATGAGTTTGGACAAGGAAGTGGTCTCGGACTTCCCATTTGTAAGGTTATTATTGAAAAACTATCGGGACGTATAGAAGTACATTCAGAAGTAGGAAAAGGTAGTTGTTTTACTGTAATCTTGTCTATAGCAAACAAAGGAGATGACGAAAAATAGTAGATAGTACATCTATTTATGAAGCGCGCCACGAAAGTCATTTTTGGGGTATATTCCTTATTGGAACCGGAGAATCATTCTTAATCAATTCGTGATTATATTTAAAAATGGGATCCAAGTAAAAAATATCAATCCTAAAGTTTTCTATTTACACAAAATTGTGGAGAGTGCCATAAGCCATTAAGCGTGGATTTTACGGAATTCTCTACTGAATTCGTAAAATCCACACTTCACAAATAGGATGATTATTAAAATAAGATTCTTCTATTTCTTTAATCCGTCTACCTCCTTTAAAAGCTCATCAACAGCAGCTTTCAATTGTGCATCTTCACCTTTAACTACCTTTTCGGGGCTATTGGCTACTTTAATATCCGGTTCCAATTGACTATTTTCCAAATAACTGCCATCAGGTAAACGATAACCTATAATAGGAATACCAAAAACTAATGAAGGATCTTGTAAAGTTTCCCAAGACACGCTAGTCATCGTACCCGGAACAGGCATTCCGACAAGTTTGCCTATATTACGATGGCTATATACCCAAGGAGTACCATGTGCATTCGAATAGTTAGCTTCGCACTGCAACATTATGGAAGGCTTATTCCAACGACGGCTGGGCATATCACAGGCTTCACGCCCACGTACCACTTGAGTGAAATACTTCTGTCCACTGAATAGGATTTCAATATCTTCGTGCAAACGACCACCTCCATTAAACCGTGTATCAATTACAATCCCCTCACAATTATTATATTTACCCAAGATATCCGAGTAAACAGTACGAAAACTATCATCTCCCATAGACTGAATATGAACATATCCTAACCGTCCATTCGACCATTTCTCAACATCTGCCGTACGTTGTTTCACCCACCGATCATATAATAATCCATTCAACTGTCCGCTAGTGATTGGCATTACCACTTCATCCCAACGCTCTTTACTCTGTGGGTCATAGATAGAAACCAGCGTTTTCTTTCTTGCTTGATTATTCAACAAGTTCGTTATATTATTATCAGAAGTTATCTCTTCTCCATTAATCTTTTCAATAATACATCCCGCTTTGACCTTAGTACGAGAATGATCGAACGGACCTTTCTCAACGATTTCTGCTATCTGCATACCCTTTCCCTGGTAATTCCAGTCAAACAATAAACCCAAATTGGAAGTCACATCTCCATTACCTCTCGGATAATAGCGTCCTCCGGTATGTGATACATTTAATTCACCTAACCACTCGCTTAACAATTCGGCAAAGTCATAATTATTATCGATATGAGGCAAAAATTTGCGATAAGCAGCAGTCATAGTATCCCAGTCTACCCCATGCATATTGAGATTGTAAAAACGTTTTTGCTGTTGCTTATACACATGGTTGAACATAGCTTCCCGTTCGGCTGCCAAGTCCATCCTCATCTCAGCCTGATAATTAATAGATTTCAAAGCATCCGATTTTGCATCCATCTTTTGCATATTTCTACTGCCCAATAAGAATATACTCCCATCTTTATCAAGCATTAACGATGCCCATCCTGAGTTCAATTTATGCAGACGTTTCGTATTCTTCTCACGAAGATTCATTTTCCAAAGATCATATCCTCCTTCAAAAGCTGAGAAATAATAAAGATTCTCTCCATCTTTCGACAAGATAGCACTACCTAAATTAGATGAATTAGGAGTGAGACGTACAATTCGGTCTTCAATCCCTTTAAGTTCCACGACAATATCTTTCTTATCCTCTTTTTTATCTTCCGTTTTATCCTTGTCTTTATCTTCCGTCTCTTTTTTATCCTTATCTCTTTCTTTCTCTTTTGCTTTTTTCTGTTCCTTCTCAAAGTCTTTGAGCAGTTCGAAATCCTCTTTACTCAAGCGGTAACGATCATAAGCATCCTGATTTAAAAATACAAGCATAACGTCTTGTTGTGATCCCCACGAAGCATGAGCACGCATACCATAACGCTCTGTTTGGAAAAGAATCGCATTTCCATCGAGCACCCAACGCGGAGAACCACTGATATACCCGCTATTTGTCAGATTGGTGATTTCTCCTCCTTCAGCACTGACAATACCTATATCCGAATAAGGATCATGACGATTTCCTATAAACTCAAGGGTAAACCATTTACCGTCGGGCGACCATTCATAATCAAAACCACCTCCTGTATTAAACCAGGTAGAGCCATCCGTTACCTGACGTACCTTTTTCGTCTCCAGATTATATACCATCAACCGAACACGGTCTTCAATAAAAGCCAGTTCCTTGCCATCCGGAGAATATTGCGGATAAGTACGTTCCACTGTTTTTGAAGGAAGTAGCACTTCCTCTTCGATAAGAGTCGCATTTGGAAAGTTCGCTTCTTCTTTACGAGCTATTTTAGCGGTATAAAGTTGCCAGTTGCCATTCCGTTCACTAGCATAAACCAATGTACGGTTGTCCGGAGCAAAAGAAACAGCAGACTCGCCAGCCGGAGTATTTGTTATTTGTTTTGTTGTACCATATTCCGTCGCAGTCACAAAAACATCACCACGCACGATAAAAGCGACTTGCTTTCCGTCAGGCGATACGCTGGCAGAAGTTGCTCCTTGAGAGAATCTCAATGTAGTCAGTTGGGGCTCATCGTCACGAACTAATTCCACTTTCACTTTCTTAGGATGGGCATTTGCCTCTTGTGTATAAAGTTCACCATCATAAGTATAGCACAATGTACCTTTATCACTCACCGACAGGAATCGTACCGGATGAGTACGGAATTCAGTAATAGCCTTCACCTGCTGAGGAGCATTCAGCGGGAAAGAATAGACATTAAATGATCCTCCATTACGTTCACTCAAAAAATAAACAAAATTTCCATCGGGAGCAAAAACCGGATCCCGATCTTCTCCTCCCCGATTGGTTAGATTTGTATGCTTTCCGTTCTGGATATCATATAACCAAAGATCTCTTGTAATCGACGATGTATGATGTTTTCTCCATTCATTCTCAAAACCTTTTTGATCCTGATAAAGAAAGTTCTTCCCCGCTTTGTCAAAACAAACACGTTCGGCAGGTGTTGCCAGTACTTGTTCTGTTTGCCCTCCATTCACTGGGACTTTATATAATTCTGTCATTGCTCCGGAAGGAAACAAGGCACTGCTTGCAGGGTCTTGAATAGAAGCTGAAAAGAGTACATACTGCCCGTCAGGAGTAAAAGCCGAAGGTATTTCTGAAGCTGAATGACTCGTAAGTCGTTGAGCAACTCCTCCGTTGGCAGGCATAATAAAAAGGTCAAAATTACCGTTACGGTCACTGGCAAATGCAATTTTCTTTCCGTCGGGCGACCATACCGGATTGGCTTCATAGGATGCTTGCGTTGTCAGTTGAGTAGCAATACCTCCTTGGGCTGGGACTTTATAAACATCCCCTTTATAACAAAAAACAATTTCTGTTCCATCGGGTGAGATACGTGCATCACGCATCCATAAAGGGGTAACGGCATAACCGGATAATGCCATCAGTGCAAGTGATAAACATGCAATAAATTTCTTCATATCAATCAATTATATATTATTTTTCAAGTCAGTTTGGATAATTCTTCCTGTATAGTTATAGAATATTCTCTCACCAAAATCCCGATAAAAGAACGCATATTTATCTACCCCTGTACAGTGGCAAACACCTATCTGGAGAGGTAAAGAGTTCCTTAAATAACTCGCAATCACCTGATATTTCTGTTCTTCCGCATTATGAATATGGAATCCACCTAATACCAGATTACAAGGGAGTCCGGGAAACGCATTCTGTATAGTTCGCAATATATTGGTAATGCCGCGGTGAGAACATGCACTTAGCACGTATAGTCCTTTAGAATCAACCAAAGCTACCGCCAATTCATCCTGAAAGGTATCTGGTATTTTACTGCCATCTTCCTGCTGTACCCAAAAACGTTCAAAATGAGTGTCGCCTTGATCTACAATCTCCAAAGACGGGAAAAGAAAAACTCCGGGAACAAGCTCTGTCTGCTCATCAATGAAACGAAAGCGGGAAAGATCAAATACCTGTGTATGTTTGATTCCATTCTCACGCTCATCCTTAAATTTCGGAGAAAAAACTTCTCGTTTACAAACGACTGTTGCCCGGCTATTCAATTCCAAAAAATAACGTAACCCACCTGTATGATCAATATGACCATGAGAAAGAATTAAATAATCTACAGTCTGCAGATCAATATGCAACAAACGTGCATTATGTATGAACAGATCAGATGCACCTGTATCAAAGAGTAATCGATAACCGGATGTCTCAATATAAAGAGATAACCCATGTTCGGCTTGCAATTTACGTCCATAGACACAATTCTCTACAAGAGTGGTTATTTTATATCCCATGATTTTGATTTTAGAATTATACCCAACAAAGAGTTCTGCTACAAAATTAGGATAATTCTATGGCAGATCAAACACTTAGTCAAAAATTAGTTCGAAATGAAGAAGGGAATTCTTAGCTTCCAGCCTTACTAACAAGCTCGAAACAACCAACAAAAAGAAGAAAAATTTTTCCTACCCATTTATAATTTATATCTTTGCCCTAGTACACAATATCACAAAACAATGAGAAAGATCTCGCTATCCGATTCGCATAAAGAAAAGTTATTTAAAATTCCTCTCTTTCAGGAATTACCATTAAATATCAAGCATTCTTTGCTTGATAAGTTGGAGTTTGTGGTTTATGAAGCGGATAAAAAGGAAATTGTTGTTATGCAAGGCACACCTTGTAATAAGCTCTATGTATTGTTAGAGGGGAGATTACGTACTGACATTATCGACGGACTAGGAAATGAAGTGTTGATTGAATACATCATTGCTCCACGCACTTTTGCCACTCCCCATCTATTTAGCTCAAACAATACACTACCTGCCACTTTCACAGCTATTGAAAATAGCGTATTGTTGATGGCTACTAAAGAATCGACTTTCAAGGTCATCAGCCAAGATCCTCAAGTACTGCATAATTTTCTTTGTATTGCTGGCAATTGCAACATTTGTACAGTATCTCGATTAAAACCTCTTTCACGTAAGACTGTGCGGGAAAGATTCATTGTTTACCTGTTTGAGCATAAGAAGAAGGACTCTTTGATAGTGAATATTATGCACACTCAGTCTCAATTAGCTGAATATCTAAATGTGACACGTCCTGCTTTATCCAAAGAAATCAATAAAATGATCAAGGAACAGCTAATCACAATGGAAGGAAAACGAATAGAGATTCTGAACAAAACGGCATTAGAAAAATACATCTAGATCGTCCTCTGTTTATTGGGATTCACTCATAATTTAAGTAAGTGTTCATCATTAGTTAGTACTATCTGTCTTTCAGACGACCGTAGGGAGGAAGAGTCTCTTTTTTGTGGCTACAGAAGAGGAAATTCTTCGACAGGTTCAGGATGACAGAGACTATATATATAAATTAATTATGAACATCTACTTATTCATTTATCTTAGTTCTATAAGTGCTCTATCCCGTAGAGTAGTATTACAACACTATTTCCTATTTATAAGTAATGTTATGCCACCATATTGGCACACTTATGCCACCATAGTGACACAGCAGTGCCACCATACTGGCACAACTATGCCATCATAGTGGCACTGATTGAAATTATATAAGATATGCTTTTACCATTTAACGAATAAAACTTTCGGATTTATATTCAGCGAAACCCATCCCCAGTCCTGCCAACTTTTATGATCTCCTCCTTTCACAACATCCATTGTTTTTGTGCCACGCATGAAAGAATATCCAGCAGACAATTTCACATCTTTCATAACCGACCAGTTAATCTGATAATCAACCTCTGAACCTAATGACTTACTCAAATCCGGTAATTTAACCGCAGTGGTAAAATAGTGATAATTCAGTTCCATATCTACTTTGGTAGATGTACGGAAACGGATTCCAACACGACTATCCATAAGCCCCGGTGCAAATCCGTCTTTAAACAAAGAAGCATAGAAGTAGTCCATTCCTCCGTAAAACTTATGATGCGTCCCGTAAAGAGGATCAAAGGCTTTATATTTATCGCCATCACCTTTATCACCACTTAAATAATCAAAGCTGACTACTGCTCCCCACGTCTGATTAAAAGTATAAGCAGCCTGTACACTTCCCATCAAAGCTGAAACTTTCTCCGTATTCTTATTCTTGCCCATCTGATAATAGAAAGCACCATCTAAGTTCCAACTATTATTCTTATAAGTGAGATAAGTTCCCATTGTTTGCAGGTAACGGGTATGAGAGTCCTGCGTAGCTGCGTCTCCCGTTTCCAATCCTAGATTCATAAACAGTAGCGAAGCGCCAAACGGAATCTCATTTGCTTTATAATGATACCAAACCGTTTGCATATTCTTGTAAGGTTGTCCAGTAGCGTCATTATAATAAGTACCACCTATCTTTTTTTCATCATTCTGATTGAAAGCGAGGATAAGATGCAGTTCATTATTTTTATTAGCATATCCTAACTTCAACGCATCATGATATCGACCGGCCACATTCCAATCCAATCCTCCTAAGATACGCTCGTCATCATAAACTAATGTTTGGCGACCTAGTTGGGCAAAGAATCCCTGTCCGAAATTCAGTTTCGCCCAAGCCTCATTCAAGATAAAACGTCCGTTCTTGTCAATCTGCGGATCTTGTCCCCAGACACCGACATGCTGAGCAGACATTTTGATTTCCAGATCCGAGCGCTTGTAATCCATAGACAAGCGGGCACGATTATTGATAAAGGATGCAGCCTCTTGTCCTTCATTTCGAGGAAACAAAGCTCCATTCCTATACTCGGCACGAGGTCTGATTTGCATAGACATCGTAAATTCATTCTCTTTCTCGGTGTTTTGTGTATATGCCATGCTTGGCAATAGCATAAGAATAAATGACCAATAAAGTGCTTTCATCTATTATTTCAATTTAAGTTATAAGTATGTACACTGACTCCCTGTGCAGATGGTAGATAATTAATGCCATACCAGCACATTTGTAACAATACGAATGAGACTAAAAGAATAATTAATGCCGGGCGAACCTGCAACGGTTTCCCCAATCGGAAATGAATATATATCAGATAAGCAAACCAAGTAGCTGCCGCCCACGTCTCCTTCGGGTCCCATGCCCAGTAATGTCCCCAGGCTTCTTTTGCCCAGACTGCTCCTGTAAGCATACCCAAAGTCATAAAGGCCAGACCGACATAAGTGAGGTTATCACACAAATCCATTTCGTTCCGTTCGATGGTTTTCTTTTTGAACCAAAGTAAATAGACTGCCATCACTGTTGCTGCCCCTAACATGGCATAAGCAAACATATACACAATCACATGAGGAGGAAACCATGGACTTTGAAGAGCAGGCATCAAAGTCTTATTATGAATCTCCGGCTTGAAGATATTAATACAGATAAATACCAATGAAAGGATAAAACTGAAACTGAGAATCCATTTATACTTCCAACGGCTATAGGTTATCAATCCGGCAAGTGGCAGGAAAAAAGAGTACCACAGTCGAGTCTCTCCCATTGTACGCATCGGTGGACGTTCCAGAGACAACCAAAAGCCAACAATAAAACTGAAAAAGATAGCTAGCCCTAATATAGTAAATCCATACGCCCATCCCGTTTTCTTTCCACGCCAAGCAATAAATGCTCCTAGTCCCCAGCAGATAAGTGCTGCTATTGCAAATAAAATGAAATGTTCCCAACTCATACTGTTTCCTCCTCTTTCTTCTTCTGAGCATTCACAAACAAACAGATAGCTCCAACCATCATCATTACAATTCCTGTATAAACTACAGGTAGCCAAGGATCCCGGACTAACTCAAAGACACTAATATCGCTCCACCGCCCTTTCGATTCATCGTAACTTAATTGATAAATCTTCCATCCTCCCAACTCTAACGGACGGTTTACTTCTATGGTCGCTTCCGTAATCGTTCCTGCCTGCGTATAGACTTTTACATCCGACGCAAAACGCTGAGGTTCACGTTCCGGCATTACAAGACTGGTCAATGAATCAAGACGTAATGCTTTATATGGAAAAAGGAAACTGCCACAACTAACCCAGCCTTCTCTAGTTAGCTGTTTCTTCTGATTCACAGCTTTCAAATAAACAGCATACGTTGCTCCCATGGAGTGAAAATCCGTAAATTTCAATGTATCTTCAGTAGTTACAGAGGCAGCCATCGGAATAGATTGTAAGATAGTTAGTTGCCAATCTTGCAATGCTCCATCAGTCACGTTTTCTTCAAGCAAAAGATGAACAGGGGATTTTTCGGGAAGCGCATTTCCCGTTTCATTGTCAATCAGCATCAGTTTGGGAGGATACTCATCAATCGTAAAATCCTTCAATTCGATAGCCAACGGCAGTTCAATCAATTGTCCCTGTTCGTCAGAAGCACGCCATTCTGTATTTCCCATCTGTGTCGTCATCTTTAGTCGTTGCAGATCTGCATTTCCCAAAGTAGCAGTGATCAAAGCTATGAATAATCCTATATGATTAAGCAAGAAAGATAATTTACTTACTTTCAAAGGAAAGCCGGCACGAAGGATTGTTAATCCCAAAACCGTAACCATCCAGAAATAGAGTAGCACAAAAGGCCAGGACGAAATCATTCGGGAAAAGCCCAAGATATCGCCAGGAGAATTACCGGAAGAAGCTTGCCGGATAAGCCCCATCATTACTGTTAGCAATGCCACCCATGCTAAGGATGAAACTGCCGCAGAATAATGACTCAGCCATCCAAACAAGTAAACGCGTTTACGAAGAAGGTGTATACTGACTAGTCCGATAATATAAATTATCAATACAATCACATTGACCGGATAGGCGAATAAGTTCCAATTGATCGCTCCTACAGTTACTTGCAACAGAAAGCCTGTCACCAGCAAGCCCATACCAATCAACAGACCTTCTTTATAACTCCAAGGTTTACTCCACATATATCTGTTTTTATTTCTGTGCCAGACGACCTGCTGCCTTTGCTTTCTGTAACCAAGCAGGAACTGTTGTATTCAGGAATTTCTCTTTAGCTGCTTTTTCTGCATCCATATCCAAACCGATATATTGCTGTGCTTTAGCCTTAGTAGAAATATCAGGCATTGGAACTTCTCCTGTAAAACCGTTCTTCACTAATACTTTGGATACTGCCAAACGAGCTTGCATAGCACGATCGAGTCCATGAGAAAGTATTCTTTGAATTTCCTGAGGAGCATGGAACGAACCACCATGTGAAGCAACCCCAAAATCCCAACGCCATTGTGCCTGACGAATCAAAGCAAGTACGTCTTTCATCTGGTCTTCTGTAGCTCCGGCATCCCAAGCATATTTTGCTTCGATATGTGCTTTTGCAAGTTCCTGTTCCAAACGGTTACGGATTTCATTCGCTTTGCGTTGGCGTTCGTAAACGTTGTTTCGCAATGTTTCTTCACTCTCGCGATGACAGGCCTGACAAGTACGGTCTATCATTGCCAAAGGACTTTGTATATGGTGATCACTGAATTTCACACCACCTTCACTCTTATACGGCATGTGACAATCGGCACAAGAGACACCTCTCTGTCCATGAATCCCCATCTGCGCAATTTCATAATCAGGATGTTGAGCTTTCAAAATCGGAGTACGGCTCAACTTGTGAATATAATCATAAAAACCTGCCTCATCATAATATGCTTCCATATCTTCTACTGTGAAACCTTTATCCCAAGGGAATGTCAGATATTTGCCATCACCTTTGAAATAATATTCTACGTGACACTGTGCACATACCAGCGAACGCATCTCTTGCGGAGTAGCTTTCGTGATATCCTTACCTTGACGTTGGAAAGCCTCAATCAAAGCCGGACGACTGATATGAAGATTCATCGTTTCCGAATCGTGACAATCGGAACACCCGATCGGATTCACGATTTCATCACCAAATGCAGCCCATTTATTATGATAAAATGAATCTACGCCAAGAGCTTCCATCATACGAGGAACATCCGGGCTTTTACATGTCCAGCAAGTAGAAGGTTGAGGACCTTCAGTCGGATTCATAGGTGCTCCGGTACGCAGGGATGCAGTTATATCTTCAATAGCATGCATGTGTCCACGTGGAGTAGAATAATCTTTAGAGAATGCATATCCAGCCCAGAGAACAACCATCTCAGGACGTTTTTCCAACACATCAACTGCTATATTCCCATTAAACTCACTCTCAAAATCAGTCTTGGCTGTTTCCGTCCACGTCTGATATTCACGAGGAAAATCATCGTTATAGCGTTCATTACGAGCCTCAATCCCTTTGATAACGTTTTTACGATTATTGAATATGCTTGCTACTTCTGCTCTCCGTTCCATCAGCGCAGAAACACACAATCCCAAAACAAAAACAACAACCATTGAACCTCCGAACAATAGCCATCCTTGCCATGATTTTAATTTCTTTTCCATCATTATATATTGGTTTTATTATTTATGCTGCATTATTGATCATTCATCATTTTCCGAAGCCACTCCGGTACAGGAGATTTCGGATAAGGCACAATAGCTGCCGGAGTACTGGAAAGTGAGTTCTTTCCACCATGAGGTACATCACGATGACAATCCCAACAAGCTTTTCCTTCTCCAACTTGTGACATCATATAGTCTATCTTTCCCGTCTTCACAATTTCCATATTCAATTGTGTATGGCAACGGATACAGTTATTCATAATTACTTGAGAACTGGCTTCATGAGCCTGAATTACCTGCGGCTCACTTTTCGTAAGGAATGCGGCTACATGTTTCATTCCATCCATTCCTTTGAACACCCATTTCTTCACTGCATTTTCATGAGGAACGTGACAATCATTGCAAGTTGCATTTCGGGCATGGGAACTATGAAACCAGGTTGCGTAATAAGGTGCCATGATGTGACAGTTCACACAGGCTGCCGGATCATCACCCAGATAAGTATGTGCCCGAAGCTGATACATGAATAAGCCCCCTCCACCTACAATAATACCGGTAATAATGACTGCCGTCACTTTCCACCTGTACGAAGGGAATATTCGATTTAGAATTGGAAACTTCATCATATAAAAAAGTATTTTTCACAAAGATAAAGGTTTAGAAATAAAAGAAACGTAATATCTATTACACTTTTTAAAGAAAAGATTTGGTTCTAAATTGAGAAAACAGCCTGCGATTCTGCAGCATATAGCCACATGAATAACCATTAGGCAATAAAGATATAAATTAATTATTGTATTGCAAAGGTAAGTTATTGGTAAGAAAAAGAATATCTTTGTGATTTAGTTTTTTAAATGCAGCAGGAGATTAATGAGAAACTTTGCAGCCATTGATTTTGAAACCGCAAATGAACAACGTACCAGCGTATGTAGTGTCGGAATAGTTATTGTACGGAACGGAAAGATTGTAGACAGAATATACAGTCTCATTCGTCCCTGCCCCAACTATTATACACAATGGACTACTGCTGTTCACGGTTTGACAGCCATTGATACGGCAGAAGCCAATGACTTTCCTACCGTCTGGTTGGAAATAGCACCACGCATCCAAGGTCTGCCACTCGTGGCACATAATAGCCCTTTTGATGAAGGATGTTTAAAAGCTGTTTATGAAATCTATAAGATGACTTATCCGGATTATAAGTTTTATTGTACTTGCCGAGCTTCCCGAAAAACATTCAAAAAAGAACTCCCCAATCACCAATTACATACAGTTGCAGCAAGATGTGGATATGACTTGACCAATCATCACCATGCGTTGGCAGATGCAGAAGCCTGTGCCCAAATTGCAATGCAGATTATTCCTGAACCTGATTATAATCTGACACTAAAATGGTAGAAAAGATCAGTGAAAGAGGGTGTCCGACACCCTCATAGATAAATAAATTAAAGTTGCCGGTGAATAAATATTCCATCAATCCAGTAAGTCGCATGATTGGACTTGAATTTCAGTAACACATAATTTGGATCGGTAGGACCACCGGGAAAATGAGCAATAAACCACTCTTGCCAAAGTTCCGCTTTCTGTTTCTCATCTGTCACGACTTCTACTTCTCCCGTTAAAGCTACACTATCTCCTTTTTCATAAAAGCATAACCCCGCTTTCGGATTGGAACGAAAATCCTTAGTCTTCAATGACTCAGCTCCGGTAGCCATCCATACAACAGAAATACCTTCGGTTGCTATTTTACTAATTGGAACGGGACGTGGATACCCTTCTTTATTGATTGAAGTCAATACGACGACCTCACATTGCTGCAACAACTCTGCTGCCTGTTCTTGTAACGTTTTCCTTGTCATAAATCAATTGTTTTTAAATTTGATGACACAAAGATAATGGATAGAAAAACCGCTTTATTGTAAAAAATCGACTTTTATGATTCTACATAAGTCAATGTGATATCATCCGGGACCGTAAGCGAAAGAAACGAACCGGGTGTATTACCAGATAAGGCTTTGATCTCTTTGGAGAAATGTGACAGATCATAATATCCGGCATCAATAGCAGTAGATAATAAATTAGCTGTGGTACTGTTTCGAAGTAAATCAATCGCATTTTTGAACTTGACAATCCGGCTATATTCTTTAGGAGTGAATCCGGTGCAATGTTTGAATTTTCGTTCAAAATGCCGTTGGCACATACAGACTTCATCCATCAAATTAATCATGGACAACTTTCCCTTGAATTGGTTGATGGTATTCACTGCGAAAACAATACGGGCGTCTGCGGATTGATAATAATGTTGGAGATATAATAAAAGATATTCTTCTACCAACCGGATGCGCCCATTAATATGTTTCTGTTCACTAAGTCTTTCTACAAAAGTCTCCTCAAAAACAGATGACATATCACTTGTACTGATTCTCTGATTGGCAAATTCATTCAAAGGAAGCTTAGTAAAACAAGATAACCCGCAAGGTAGAAAACGAACTCCGAACATATGTACTGATTCGGTATATATTACCAACTCCGAATATCTGGTCATCGGTCCCACAAAGAAAGAACGATAGGGTTGCATAACTTGTACCTCTTTCTCAACAGCGTTGGCAATTTCTCCAAACGTAAATATAAAGTCAGCACACCCATCCGGCAAGATATGGACACGCATCCCATATTCCGGATTTCCTTTAAACTCCCAATAATTATCAATATATGGAGCCAATATAGGAGAAGGTTGATATTCAGTGTACATTCTCTATTTTTGTGTACAAATATAGTAAATAACTTCTAATTGAGAATTCACACTGAGAAAAACAGATATAATAATTAAGTAGGGCACCACCAACATCATTACTAACAGTAACAATGATCAGCGTTGCCCTAACAAAACAACTAACTATGAAATTCGTTTAGAGAATAGACTTAGCAATACCCATTTCCAATCCGCGAAGCTCCGCCAATCCGCGAAGACGACCTAAACAAGAGTAACCCGGATTTGTCTTTTTCTTCAAATCGTCAATCATCTGATGACCATGATCGGGACGCATAGCGATCGAACATCCGCGACGTTGTTGCAACAGAATCAGATTTTTCATAACATTGTACATATCTACATCACCTTCCAAGTGGTTTGCTTCATGGAAATTACCTTCAGCATCACGTTGCGTACTACGTAAGTGTACAAAGTTCACCCGATCACCCCAGCGTTCCATCATACCTGCCAAATCATTATCGGCGCGTACTCCAAGAGAACCTGTACACAAGCAAAGACCATTCGATTCGTTAGGTACAGCCTCGACCAATTTCTTAAAGTCTTCCTCTGTACTCATAATACGCGGTAAACCTAAAATGGTATAAGGGGGATCGTCCGGATGGATCACCAGCTTCACCCCTACTTCGTCGGCAACCGGTGTAATCTCTTTCAGGAAGAAAATCAAATTAGCACGAAGCTTCTCAGCGTCTATATCGTTATATCTATCCAGAGCCTCTTGGAATTGCTCTACAGTAAAGCTTTCCTCCGAACCCGGCAAACCGGCAATCATGTTACGAACCAACAATTTCTTGTCATCTTCACTCATTTGTTCGAAACGTGCTTTTGCTTTAGCTATTTCTTCCGGAGTATAGTCTTTTTCTGCTCCCGGACGTTTTAGGATGAAAAGATCAAAAGCTACAAAAGCTGCTTTTTCAAAGCGAAGTGCTCTGGAACCATCAGGCATAGTGTAAGCCAAGTCTGTACGAGTCCAGTCCAATACAGGCATAAAGTTGTAAGTAACTACCATTACACCACACTTAGCCAGATTACGGATACTTTCTTTATAGTTCTCGATATATTTCATGAATTCTCCGGTTTGCGTCTTGATATGTTCGTGTACAGGTACACTTTCGACAACCGACCACGTCAAACCCACTTCTTCAATCATTTGCTTACGCTTCATGATCTCTTCTACTGTCCATACTTCGCCATTCGGAATATGGTGAAGAGCATTTACTATACCGGTAGCGCCGGCTTGTTTGATATCCCACAAGCTCACAGGGTCATTCGGACCATACCAACGCCAAGTTTGTTCACATAAAAACATTTTGTTCAGTTATTAAATATATAGTATTATTGTTTAGATAGAAAATGCATCGAAACCACCGTCGATAACTGCTACTGTACCTGTTACGAAGTTAGAAGCATCACTTATTAAATAATGAATTGTTCCATAAAGGTCTTCCGGTTCACCAAAACGATTAAAAGGAGTATGAGCTAAAATAGTTCTCGAACGGTCGGTCAATGAACCGTCAGGATTAGTCAGCAATGCACGATTCTGATCGGTTAGGAAGAAACCTGGAGCAATCGCATTTACACGTAGACCGTTACCGAATTTCAAAGCCAACTCACCGGCCATATATTTAGTAAAATTCGCAATAGCAGCTTTAGCTGCACCATAACCGACAACACGAGTCAATGGACGAAGAGCTGATTCAGAACAGAAGTTTACAATAGAACCTTTCTTTTGTTCAACCATCACCTCAGCAAACACCATCGTAGGCAATACTGTACCAAACAGATTCAAATCTACTACTTTCTTGAAAGCGTCTACTTGCAGATCAAAGAATGTTTTATCTGGCGCGATAGTAGCTCCCGCCATGTTTCCACCGGCAGCATTAAGCAACACATCAATACGTCCGTAAGCCTTCATAATCTCTGCTTTATTACCTTGCAAGATTTCTTTGTCCATTACATCTGTATATAGAAACATAGCTTCGTTACCTTCAGCTTTTATGCTCTCTACCAAAGCTTTTCCAGCCTCTTCACTTCTGTCGAGAATTACTACTTTTGCACCTTCTTTTGCAAGATAAGCAGCAATTCCTTTACCCAAGATTCCGGCTCCACCGGTGATAACAACAACTTTACCTTTTACATTAAATAATTCATTCATAACTTCTTGATTTTTATATTGTTTATAACATATTATTCAGATAATATTTCAAGTTCTCTTTCAGGAGAATATCAATCGGCATCAGGTTTACTTTCTCCAAACTCTGTTTAAACAACAGATGATTACATAAAGATTTGATGCCATCATATCCCTGTTTTTCAGGGCGTTGTGCAACTAATGCAGTTATCACACCTTCAGAAAGCAACTGTGTATTACGTTTGATTAGATCATAACCAACCAGTTTTACAGACTTCATTTCTCTCGCCTTTAAGTAATTTCCCAAAATATAACAAGTTGAATTAAAGATAACAGCACCTGCAATATTCGGATTCATTCCAAATATCTCATCTAATTTCATGAAATTGTATACCGAATCATCAATTTTTAGTTCTACTTCATACAGCTTTCCGCCGAAACCGATTTCTTTTAGGTAACGGCAAAAACCTTCTCTGCGGTTCTTTCCCTGATTAGAGTCATTCTTCCCATTATGAGTAATTCGCGCCATCAGAATATCGGAAGTAGAAGAAAGTCTGTCTGTCAGCAATCGGGCAGCTATTACTCCTGCATCATAAGATTCCGTTCCGTAATAAGCCAATTGATGTTGTCCTTCAATATTGGAATCTACGTAGATATAAGGTATATCATTTTTATCCAGTTCCAAGGAAAGACGAATAACAGAATCAGTAAACAAGGTAGCAATCAGGACTCCATCTACTCTCTCATCAAATAATTTACGAATTATATCATCAAACGTTTTATTATTATACTGATCAAAAAAGAGCTTGGTAATGGTTACGTTATAGGATTCCATTTCTAAAGCAGCTTTATCAATACCTTCTGAAATGGCCTCCCAATATTCACCCTTAGTAAAAAAAGGAGTAATTGCCACAAAATGATATTGTTTTTTAGAAGCTAAAGAACGTGCCATCAAATTAGGTTGATAATGAACCATATCGAGAATAGCCTGAACCTTCTTCCGGTTCTCTTCCGAAACTTTTCCACGACTATGAATCACCCTATCTACCGTACCGATAGAAACTCCCGCCATTTTAGCGATGTCTACAATACGTATATTTGAGAATTCTTTATCCATTACCAAACAAGTTGATTATTTTTCGTTGCAAATTTAAAATGAATTATTGAAATCGGCAATAGTGTGTGCGTACACACATATTACTCTAAATAGATTAAATTACTATAAATCAAAATATTATAAAACAAAGGAATAGTTATACATGCTGTTAAACATAATAAAAAGAAGAAATACAATAACAAAAGAAGAGATACATCGTCTGTTATAACAAATAAAGAAGAAGAAATTACCATTGAGAAAAGAAGAAAACACATACAAATAGGAGAAAATGTGTACGAACACACCAACACCATATTCATCTATCGAATAAAGATGAAATTACCTCACTTTTTATACGAACTGAAAGTTTAAGATATTCAATAAAGAACTTCCATCATCTTATAATCCTTTCTAATTTGGTGTAAATGAAACAACTCCAATATCGAGCAGTGCATTTATAAAATAGGGATTATTATAACGTTTCTTTCTGTTAGACATCCCCTAAAACGCATCTCTTCATTATGCAAATCACTAAAAACAGATAAATAATTCATCAATCGGTTAAGTCAAACCGCTGAAAATTTAAAATAATTCTATATCTTTGCCAATATGAAAAACATAAAAAAAATAATCATTATTATGGTTTGCTACCTGCTGGTGTTACCGGCACAGGCTCAAACAAAGTCCGAGAAAAATAGCTGGCGTTTAGGAATCCAATCTTATACTTTCCATCTTTTTTCTTTGACGGAGGCGCTTGATAAAACAGAAGAGTTAGGGATAAAATATATTGAGGTTTATCCCGGTCATAAATTAGGTAGTAAATGGGGAGACAAAGTTTTCGACTTTAACCTGGACCTCCAGACTCAAAAAGAGTTGCGGGAATTTGCCGCTTCTAAAGGAATAAAGATCGTCGGAACCGGAGTTTTCGTAACTGATAACCCTACTGATTGGGAAAAGATGTTCAAGTTCGCCCACAACATGAAGTTGGAATTCATCACCTGCGAGCCTGCTTTGAAAGATTGGGACTTGGTGGAGAAACTTGCCAAACAATATAAAATTAAAGTTTCCGTCCATAATCATCCGAAACCTTCAGATTACTGGAATCCCGATAATTTACTAAATGCTATTTCCCACCGCAGTAAGCTATTAGGCTCATGTGCAGATGTCGGTCATTGGCGTAGAGAAGGTCTGGATCAGATTGACTGCCTGATAAAATTAGAAGGTCGTATTGTTTCTTTGCATTTCAAAGATATCGCACCTAAAATAGAAGGCGAAAAAGAACAACACGATGTAATCTGGGGAACAGGCATTCTGGATGTAAAAAGTATGTTGAAAGAATTGAAACGGCAGAATTTCAAAGGTGTATTCTCTATCGAATATGAATATAACTGGAATAATTCGATACCTGATATTAAGGAATGTATCAACTATTTTAACAAAGCAATCAAGCAACTTAATTAGAAAGAGTTGTTCATTGAAAACACAGATTGAAGATATTACACCTAGCTTATAAAAGACTTAATGTTATCTTATCAATCTGCGTTTTTATATAGCTGCAGTACCTATATACCCCTAACCATATCCTTTATTTCTCTAACTTCTCCTTTACTTTACCAGCCACTTTATCAGCTTGCTCAGCCACCTTATCAGCAACTTGTGCTCCTGCTTCCACTGCTCTTACACCTAAATGTCTGGCTTTTTTTTCCGCATCAGCAGCAGCCAATTCGGCATCCTGACCGATACGATGGATAGCGTCATAAATATCACTTTCAAGTTTCTTCACTCTGGCAGTACGTGACAAACGATAAGCTACAGCACCAAGGACAGACCCAATTCCAAGTCCAATCCAGAAATTTCCATGTTTACATCCCATAATTAAGTTTCAAGTTTTAATTGATTAAAAATATAATGATAATAATTCTATCTAAATAAAGAAGCAATCCATAATACCAGAATAGCTCCCACAGTAGCAGTAATCAAACTGCCGATCAATCCGGAAGCAGCCAGTCCGAAAAGACCGAATACCCAACCACCTAATATTCCTCCGAGAATACCAAGTAACAAATTTATGATAAGGCCGAAGCCTCCTCCACGCATGATTTTGCCAGCAAGAAACCCGGCTACAATACCTATAACAATATACCAAATAAAGCCCATACTATTCCTTTTTTTACTTTTAGAACAGTAGGTACAGAGGAAAGTTCAATCATTCAAAAATGAATTAACGACAATTTAGAATACTTAGTTTTAAAGTTTAAAGGTTCTTTATCTAAGAAAACGCATTCTTTATCTCCCCCTTATTTGAAATATATTCTCTATTTTATTACAAACAAATATATTGATACAAATGATATATTAAAAATTAGTGACTTCACAGCTTCCTCCCTAAAACTTCTAGATAAAAAACTTCTTCTAACCTATACATCATGAATGTCAGATATTAACAGTATCCAGCAAACTAATATCAAATTAATATGAACTGCCAACATGTCAAGTTAATCGTAATATATTTATTTTCTTTTTTCATCTATTTCATATTCAAAATTTTTCGTCTATACTCCATTCATTTTTCGGAGTTTGAAAGCACTCTGCCAAAGATATGACCTGAGCTACGGTTTGGCTAATGTTTGATTTAGCCATATCCGGCTCCATTGCTTTCTCTAAAGACATAGGGGCAGAGAGAATAGAGAAAATTCCCTGAAAACCAATTTGCCTCAGGAGTTCGGAATCCTTCACACTACCTACTACAGCAACAACAGGTATAGATTGTTTTCGTGCTTCTTGAAGTACCCCCGATGGTACCTTCCCCATAATAGACTGACGATCGATCCTTCCTTCTCCTGTAATAATCAAATCGGCTCCTCTAATCCTTTCAGCAAAATTCAGCATCTGAAACAACAAATCAATTCCCGATTTCAGTTCAGCGTTTAGAAACGCAAGAAAGGCTCCTCCTAAACCTCCTGCCGCCCCTGCACCCGGCACATGAGTGATTATTTTTCCAGTTACCGATTCAATCACTTTAGATAATAAGTACATTCCCGCATCCAATTCTTCAATCATTGCACTATTAGCACCTTTCTGGCGGGCAAATATATAGGCAGCTCCTTGTGGGCCACAAAAAGAATTACACACATCACAGGCTATTGTAAAATGGGAGTCTTTTAAAGCCGGATGAAGAGAAGAACAATCAATAGTAGCCACCTGCCTCATCACCTTACCACCGACTCCTAATATATTTCCATTGACATCAAACAATCGAATACCCAAAGCCTGCAACATTCCAAGCCCGGCATCATTGGTTGCACTTCCTCCTATACCTATGATAAACTTCCGGCATCCGTACTCCAAAGCATCCAAAATAAGTTCTCCCGTCCCGAAAGTAGTAGTCAGCATAGGATTTCGCTCCGACTCCATTAATAAAGGCAGTCCGTTTACAGCAGCCATTTCAATCAAAGCAGTTTCTCCATCTCCCGAAATTCCATAACAAGTCTTCCTCTGACGCATCAAAGGATCATTTGCGAAAACCTCTCGATAAGTACCATGGGTAGCCTCAACAGAAATTTCTAATATCCCCTCACCACCATCCGCTATTGGAATAAGAATCACATCACAATCCGGACAAACTTTCTTAATTCCTTCTTCGGCAGCTTTCTCTACCTCGGCAGATGACAGACAGCCCTTAAAAGAATCCATTGCAACTACTACTTTCTTCATATCTTTTCAAATTAACTGTTACAAATATATCGAGAAACAGGAAGTTTATCTACCTTTGCAGCCAATTTTTCAGGAACATCTCAAAAAGAAATAGGTATTATGGTACAAAATCAAGAACAACCAGTCGGAAAAATTACATTTTCCATTTTAATAGGGTTGAGTCTTTCACATTGTCTCAATGATTTGTTACAATCCGTCCTCTCAGCGTCCTATCCATTATTCAAAGATGATTTGTCGCTTAGTTTTGCCCAGATTGGTCTGATTACATTGGTTTATCAGTTATCTGCATCCGTATTTCAGCCAATTACCGGGATCATTTTCGATAAACATCCCATAGCTTGGTCATTACCCATCGGAATGAGTTTCACTATGGTTGGATTAGTCAGTCTGGCTTTTGCCACTAATCTTCATTGGATATTACTTTCGGTGTTCTTAATTGGAATTGGCTCTTCAGTTCTGCATCCTGAAGCATCCCGTATTACCTTTTTGGCTTCAGGTGGAAAACGTGGACTTGCACAATCTTTGTTTCAGGTAGGTGGTAATTTCGGCGGTTCATTAGGTCCTTTATTAGTAGCCTTACTTGTAGCACCTTACGGAAGACAACATATTGCAATCTTTGCTTTTGTTGCACTGGCTGCTATCGGAGTGATGTATCCCATTTGCAAATGGTATAAATCTTACCTGACACGTATGAAAACACAAACTGTCAGCGTCAGAAATACAATGAAGCTTCCCTTGCCTATGGACAAGACAGCTATCTCCATTGGAATATTGCTGATACTGATCTTTTCGAAGTATATTTATATGGCAAGTTTGACGAGTTTCTATACTTTCTACCTGATTCATAAGTTCAATGTAACCGTACAGGAATCACAGCTATATTTGTTTATATTTCTGGTCGCCACAGCTATCGGAACATTAGTAGGAGGACCTTTAGGAGATCGTATCGGTAGGAAATATGTAATTTGGGCCTCTATTTTAGGCGCAGCACCATTTAGTTTGCTAATGCCACACGCCAGTCTGGAATGGACCATTATTCTCAGTTTCTGTGTGGGATTAACCCTTTCTTCTGCTTTTCCCGCCATTCTATTATATGCACAAGAGTTACTTCCCAGCAAACTCGGACTGATTTCAGGGCTTTTCTTTGGGTTTGCTTTCGGAGTAGCTGGAGTTGCTTCAGCTGTATTAGGAAACATGGCGGATCATTATGGTATAGAAGCTGTTTATAATGTATGCGCCTACATGCCATTATTAGGATTAGTCACATGGTTCTTGCCTAATTTGAAAAAGAAACAAAAATATAACCTTTAATGATTGTCAATAGTCAATATACTAATTAAAATAGATGTTTCCGTACTATAACACTGCATTCCAAAATTTCTTATTCAATATTGGGAAATAATGTATAGTACGGAAATTTCACCTTATATGTTTACTTCAATTTATCTAATCAATCTGTCAAACTTCCATTCATTTAGAATAAAGGTATTGGGAAAGAACGTATTTCCCCGCTCAAACGTGAATAAGTTACCCAAATATTTTGGTCTTGGTCAGAACACCCCATACGTGCATCCATCATTTGTTCAAGTGTATCGTTCAAACTGGTCTAATTCCCTCTATAATGGAGGTTGAATACGGACCTTATTATATTCCGGACCGGCAAGATTATTCTTACAACCTGAAACTTTCCAATTATCGGGTCCCCAGCCTTTTCCGGTATATCCAATATGAAGAGACCTGTGGAAGCAACAAAGCACCTACCAAGAAAGTAAAAAAGACGTGTCCGCCATTTATATGTTTAAGTAATGAAAATGTACATAGTGTCGTTGAAAGTGTGATTTTCATGTTTGTAAATTAATAGATTATAAGTTCTATAGAAAGATATTACATTAATTTTTGCGTCATATCCCTACTAATAAGATTTATCTTTTATTCTACAGCTATACAAAAATAGCCGATATGCGTCATCCCGACGTACACCGGCTCACATGTTAAGGTCAAAGTCAAAAAATCAAGAGAGCTATTTAAAGATTCGGGTTAGCATTTATTTCTTTTTCCGGAATAGCATACAAATAGTAAGTACTATTTGGAGTAAACGGTTTCTTGTTAGGGAATTTAAGGAACCAATGTCCCAACGGATTACGTTTGGCAAAAGTACCGTCTTCCTGCAAACAATCAACTTGGGTCTTTTGTACTTCTTCCGATAGAGCAGTACGTTCTACCGCTTGCTGTGTACGAAGTACATCAGTAATACCAAATCCTTCTCCCCAAAGTTCACGACGACGTTCCATCAAAATTTCTTTGATCACATCGTCTTCGGATTTACCGGTCAGATCGTAATCACCTACTCCACGCGCTTGGCGCAATGTATTCAACGGTATGACAGCTTGCTGCAATGCTACTCCGTCACGAACTTTTGCTTCTGCTTCTATCAAATACATTTCAGCAGCACGCATCAGTACGATATCAGCTGTATCATCCGCGCGCATTTGGAATTTTTTATATCCCAGGTAACCTTCACGCATCCATTGAAACAGGGGTAGACGAATATCTCCCTCCGTAAATGTATCCTTTAAATGAGGATCTGCCATAAAACTGCTATATCCACCAACATATATGGGATCTAAATACAAAAAGTTATAACTTGCATCCGATTGAGAAGGAATTTGCGGAAAACCCCATATCCATTCCTTATTGGATACGTTATTAAAACCTCCATATTCAGCCGTTGTTGTCATTAACGAATATCCTTCACGAGCAGCTTCTGCTGCTTTGGCAGCTTCTCCCCATTGTCCGGTCAATAAATAAGCACGAGCTAAAAGCCCATTGATGACTGCCGTATTGGGTTTAAACTTCTGATTATCGCCACCACGAGCATAATTCTTGAGATAATCTTGTGCCAGATTCAAATCATCAAAGATACGCTGATACACTTGTGCCACAGACGACTTTCCTTTTGGCACTGAGGTATAGGTATTAGGCTCTGTATAAATTGGTACGCAAGGAGCATCTTTATCCTTCAGATAAGTGAACTGATAGTGTTGCACCAAATGCAAATAACAAAAAGCCCGTAAAACTAATGCTTGTCCTTGTGACTGCCGAAGCTTTTCCGAGTCGCCCTTTATAGAAAGGGCTGTATTACAATTATCAATCGTCTTATACATCAGATACCAGGCAAATGCCGTTCTGTTATTGGAAGGAATTGCCACATCACCAAACTGATATGAAGAATTGAAACCGTATTTTGGACGGGACACAACGTCGCTCGCCATCATATCGTCTTGACATTGAAGTGCACGATAACCGACATTGGCAAGCGTACTGGTATATTCAAACAGATTATACCATGCACCATTAAAGAGTGCTTCCGCATTTTCCGGGACAGGAACTTTATCAGAATCTACCGCATCCGTAGGATCCGTATTCAAGAAACTACTGCTACAGCTTGTCACCAGGAAGAATCCTGCAACTACTGTTAGAATGGATTTTATTTTTATCTTCTTCATCATTTATGTTGCATTTAAAAAGAAATATTAATGCCGCCGGAAATCGTTCGCATAGCCGGATAACGGTAATAAGTGATACCTGTAATCCCCTGTTCCGGATCTAATCCCTGATTCCGATGGATTGTAAATAGATTGTCTCCCTGCACATATACCTGCACTTCTCCTAACGCAATTCTGTCAATCCATTGTTTGGGCAATGTATAAGAAAGTGTCAGGTTTTTCAGACGCATATAGGAGTTATTCTGTAAGAAGCGAGTAGAAGTCGAATTCCAATTATTGGAAGTAGTACTCAAAGCAGGTACATCCGTATATCGGTTTTCAGGGGTCCATCGTTTTAAAATCTCCGTAGACCAATCACGCCCTTCCAAACTACCATTGTGCAGAATCATTGTGATATCACGATTGTAAATATATCCACCAATGCTATATGCAAATACAGCCGAAAGATCAATACCTTTCCAGGAAAGCGAAGTATTAAACCCACCATACACTTTAGGAAGTGAGGATTTATTAATATAATAATTACTAGCCAAAGAATAATCGTTGGTAGTAGTACGACCAATCACATTTTCATTGTCATCTTTCAGATCTTTATACCACAACGGATCTCCGTTTTCAGGATTCACTCCTGCCCACTCTTTCATATAGAAGTCATAAACCGAACGACCTAGCTGCAATTTATTCACTCCGCTTTGTGGCATATCTTTCAATGGAAGTTCAGTTACCTTATTTTTATAATGAGTCAGGTTTATACCAAGTTTCCATATCCAACCGTTCTGATTGATAATCGTTCCGTTCAGTACCAATTCAATACCGGTATTCTTCAATGCTCCCACATTCTCATCTATCGTATTATATCCCAGAGAAGGTGCTATTGGGCGGGCATATAACAAATCTTTCGAACGTCGCTGAAAAAAGTCAAACGAACCGGAGAAACGGTTATTGAAAAGAGAAAAATCAAGACCTAAATTAAAATTCAGGTTAGTCTCCCATTTCAAGTTAGGAGTTGCCATACGACTGGATATCAGCGCATTTTCACCCAAATTCGAAACTATTGTATAAAGCCCTTTACTTGCATAATACGTACCCAGATTATCATTTCCCTGTGCGCCATAACTCATTTTTAAGGTTAGAGCAGACAACCAATCGATAGTAGCAGCCATAAAATTCTCACGATCTATACGCCAGGATGCACCTAAGGACCAGAAGTTACCCCAACGTGTTCCAGGTGCAAACCGGGAAGAGCCGTCTCGACGGTAAGAAGCTGAGAAGAAATATTTATTCTGATAATCATATAATAACTGTGACAGATAACCTACCAATGCATAATCTATACGATATCCCGACCCTCCTGTCAGTTGTGAACCGACTACCAATTCCGGCATATCAGGTTGTGACATTTTAGAACGGGAAGCTGTCAGTTCATCATAACGATACGAATAGGCTTCCATTCCTGCCAGAATATTAAAATGATGATCACCAATCGTTTTATCGTAAGTGGCGATATTATTCCAAGTCCAAGAGAAAGTCCTGGAATTGAGGCGACTTGCTCCACCACCGTTTATGGCTGCGGGACCCAATTTGATATTCGTATAATCTAATGTATTATAGTTAATCAAATCGAAGTTAAAACTCGTCTTGAACTTCAGTCCTTCAATAATAGTTGCTTCCAGAAACGTACGACCGGAGAATTCATCTTTCATCCTTTCGGACTTATCCGTCGGTAATGTAGCCGGTAAATTCCAGTTTGCCATTGATCCTGAAGGACGATATGAACCGAAATCATAAATACGATCTCCATTTTCATCCAACCGAAAACTCCCATCTGCGTTCCTTTCATAGATAGGATAGAAACCGGGCATGGTACGTCCGGCAGTAATCACATTACTAGTCTTTGAATCCGAAGATACCGGATAGTTCTGCATTGAATGGGCAAAGCTGAGGTTTACACTTCCTTTCAGCCAGGAAGTCATTTCACTTGTCACATTTGAACGCAGATTAAAGCGTTGATAACCAGACTCAAGCGCTATACCTTTATCATTCAGATATCCTGCTGAGAAAAAGTATTGATTGGATTTACCACCACCGGAAACACTCAGATTTAAATCTGTCCGAAGTGCTTGTTGCTCCATAGCATCACTCCAATTGGAATTCCACAACGGACGTGCACCATTCACCAGTTTACCATCTGTACCGACAGGCTGAGAGTATTGCAGACCATAAGGATTCGGACCGTCTCCCATCAACTTAGTAACTAAATCTTTGGAGGCCTGTATAGCCGCAGTTGCAGAGGTATAATCGGAACTACTAGCATATTGATTTCTAAGTGCCTCCCAATATAATTCAAAATATTGATTAGTACTGACACGGTCGTAATCACGAACGGCTCGATTAGAACCTCCCAAAGTAGCTTTTATCTTCACTGTCGGTTTAGACTCCTGCTGACCTTGTTTTGTTGTGATAATAATTACACCGTTAGCACCACGCGAACCGTACAAAGCAGCAGAGGCCGCATCCTTCAATACTGTCATAGAGGCTATATCATCGGGATTAATAGAATTGACACTACCATCAAACGGAACCCCATCCACCACATACAACGGAGCACTGGAAGCATTGATAGAACCGATACCACGAATGCGAATCTCTGCATCCGTACCAGGCTGTCCACTGGCTGCACTAGCCTGTACACCCGCCACCGTTCCCTCCAATACACGTGAAATACTGGAAGTTTGCAGTTTTTCAATTTCTCCGGCTTTCATCGTCGAGGCCGCTCCGGTAAAACTATACTTTTTAGCTGTGGTATAAGCTACCACCATTACTTCATCCAATTCTTTGCTTTCCGCTTCCATAGTAACATTAATCGTGTTCCGACCATCCACTACTTGTTCAACGGTTTTCAAGCCGAGAAAACGAAATATTAATGTTCCATTCGCCGGAACTTCAATTGAATAATTTCCATCTATATTAGTGATTGTACCGGTAGAGGTACCTTTTACTTGCACGGAAACGCCGGGTAAAGGTTCGCCTTCAGAGCTCACTGTACCCGTTACGCGTTTATCCTGCTGCACTCCCGCATATATTATATTTCCCGTCGAGAGCAAAAGAAACGTCATGATCAGACGAAAATAAATTCTCATAATTTTGTGGTTTAGGATTTATTTGCTTGCTGTAACTAACAGTACAGTGAAGTTTATTGTTTAGGAAACAAAACATTTTTTAGATGATTATTAGTATAAATCCAAGAAAGGTCGTACTTTCGTAAAACGAATTAGGCCCAACTGACAAAAGGAATCACATGATAAAACGATTTGTTCTTTATCTTTTTCTATCTATGTCGTTCTCCCTACAGGCTCAGACTGAGAGGAAGGATACACTTGTCTGCAACAGTAAACAAACAGATACCATCCCCACCAAATCCGGCACTTTCAAAAGAGCAATCAAGAAGTTCCTGAATTTCAGTGATTTTGATACGATCTATATTAGTCCTAATCGTTACAATTACGCACTCATGATCACTCATTTCAGCAATTTCGAATATTATTCTGTCACCAGTACTCAGCCGCAGCCGCAGAAGTTGAGTTTTTCACCCAATCCTCACAATAAAATTGGTCTTTATTTTGGTTGGCGATGGATCTTTCTGGGATGGTCTTTCGATGTGGATGATATCTACCGGAAAACAAACCGGAAGAATAAAGGAACCGAATTCGACTTGAGTCTTTATAGTTCTAAATTTGGTGTGGATATCTTCTACCGCCGTACGGGTAATAATTATAAGATTCATAAAATAAAAGGATTCCCAGAAGAAATACCATCGGATTATACCGCCAATTTCAATGGAATGAAAGTAGATATAAAAGGATTGAATCTATACTACATATTTAATAATCGTAGATTCTCCTATCCTGCAGCTTTTAGCCAATCAACCAATCAACGGCTTAATGCAGGTTCATTCATTGCCGGTTTTTCAATCTCCAAACATAATCTGGATTTTGAATATACACAATTACCGGATATTATTCAAGAGCACATGAATTCCGGAATGAAAGTACAAAATATAAAATATACGAATGCTAATATCAGTTTCGGCTATGCCTACAACTGGGTCTTTGCACGCAACTGTCTGGCCTGTCTTTCTCTCACTCCCGCTATTGCTTATAAAGCGTCCGACGTAGATGCAGAAGTCCGCGAAGGAAGAAAATGGTACGGCAAATTCAATCTGGATTTCCTTATTCGTGCAGGGATTGTCTACAACAATGGAAAATACTTTGTGGGTACTTCATTTGTCGGAAAGAACTATAATTATCATCGAGGCAATTTCTCTCTTGACAATGGTTTCGGTACACTTCAGATATATGCCGGCTTCAATTTCAATGTACGTAAACAATATCGGAAAAGTAAATAAAGATTTGTTTATCCATAGATTCTTCGTACATTTGTCCCGTTCTATTCAAATAAGGACACGAACCTGATGAAGAAACAATATCACATACAGACTACACGCACCCTTCCCCGTTTCCAATACTGGGGCAGAAAAAACTATGCCGCTTTTGCTAGTTTGGGACGTGAATTTCAGATTGGTCATCTACATACCAATGTGATAGATGTTGCGCTTCAGAAACAGGACGTCAAAGTAACTATCTCATCCCAAACATTTATGACACTTAAAGAAATTAAAGACCAAGTGCTGTCAGGGGTCGAACTATCGCCCGAACAAGCTGCTTGGCTCGCCAACATGGCGGACGGCGATGCGCTCTACGCTGCTGCGCACGAAATTACTGTCGCATGTGCTTCACACGAATTCGACATGTGTTCCATCATTAATGCCAAGTCCGGAAGGTGTCCGGAGAATTGTAAATGGTGTGCACAATCTTCCCACTATCAGACTAAAGCGGATATTTACGACCTCCTCCCCGCAGAAGAATGCCTCCGACAGGCAAAATACAACGAAAATCAAGACGTCAATCGTTTCTCCCTCGTCACCAGTGGACGAAAACCTTCTCCCAAACAGATTACCCAACTTTGTGATACGGTAAGTCATATTCGAAAACATTCATCGATTCAACTTTGTGCTTCATTGGGATTACTCAATGAAGGAGAATTAAAAGCACTTCATGATGCAGGGATTACCCGTTATCACTGTAATCTGGAAACGGCTCCCTCCTACTTTCCACAACTTTGTTCCACTCATACGCAAGAGCAAAAATTGGCTACACTTGATGCAGCACGCCGAGTAGGCATGGATATTTGTTGTGGAGGTATTATTGGTATGGGAGAAACTATGGAACAACGCATTGAATTTGCTTTTACCCTTGCAAAACTGAATGTCCAGTCTATTCCTATCAATCTGTTAAGTCCTATACCGGGCACTCCTCTCGAAAAGGAAAAGCCGTTAAGTGTAGAAGAGATACTGAGGACCATTGCATTATTCCGATTTATTAATCCCACAGCATTTCTACGTTTTGCCGGAGGACGTTCGCAGCTCAGTACGGAAGCTATGCAAAAGGCATTGTATATCGGAATCAATTCGGCAATAGTCGGTGATCTTCTTACCACTCTAGGCTCTAAGGTATCCGATGATAAACAGATGATTCTGAAAGAAGGATATCATTTTGCCGATTCACAATTCGATCGGGAGCATTTGTGGCATCCTTATACTTCTACGACAGACCCGCTTCCTGTGTATAAAGTGAAACGGGCGGAAGGTGCAACCATCACATTGGAAAGCGGACAGGAATTGATTGAAGGAATGTCTTCCTGGTGGTGTGCGGTACACGGATATAATCATCCTATACTCAATCAGGCTGCGAAAGAACAGTTAGATAAAATGTCTCATGTCATGTTTGGAGGATTGACACACGATCCTGCAATAGAATTAGGCAAGTTAATCCTTCCTTTAGTTCCCCCTTCTATGCAGAAGATTTTCTATGCAGATTCAGGATCGGTAGCGGTTGAAGTCGCTATGAAAATGGCTGTTCAGTATTGGTATGCTGCAGGAAAATCCAGCAAAAACAATTTCGTAACGATTCGGTCCGGTTATCATGGAGACACATGGAATGCCATGTCTGTTTGTGATCCGGTCACAGGAATGCATAATCTTTTCGGGACTTCTCTTCCGGTTCGTTATTTTGTACCTTCCCCTGTTTCTAAATTTGGGGAAGAATGGCAACCGGCAGATATTGAACCGCTACGAAAAGTGATTGAAGAGCATTCCAATGATTTGGCAGCACTGATTCTGGAACCAATTGTTCAGGGTGCCGGTGGTATGCGGTTCTATCATCCGCAATATCTAAAAGAGGCTTCCCGTCTTTGTCAAAAACATAATATCTTGCTTATTTTTGATGAGATCGCTACTGGATTCGGACGTACCGGGAAACTCTTTGCCTGGGAACATGCGCAGGTAGAACCGGATATTATGTGTATTGGTAAGGCACTGACTGGAGGTTATATGACCCTATCTGCTGTATTGGCTAGTAACCGGATAGCTGATACAATTTCCAATCATGCACCAGGAGCCTTTATGCATGGACCTACTTTTATGGGTAATCCGCTTGCTTGTGCTGTGGCATGTGCTTCCGTACGATTATTGTTAGATTCGGGATGGCAGGAGAATGTGAAACGAATCGAAACACAATTGAATGGAGAACTAGCACCCGCTCGTAAACTTCCGCAAATAGCTGATGTACGGGTATTGGGAGCTATCGGAGTCATCGAAACCAAACAGCCTGTAAATATGGCGTATATGCAACGTAGATTTGTAGAAGAAGGAATCTGGGTACGACCATTTGGAAAACTCGTTTATCTGATGCCTCCATTTATTATCACTGATTCCCAATTAAGTAAACTAACTTCCGGATTGCTTAAGATAGTAAAAGAGATGTAGAAGGAAACCGTACAGAAAAGAATTAATTATACTAATGAATATTTATTAATTATGTAAGCAACTACCATATGAATGATTTTATCAATTCAATACAAGAAGAATTACAAATTTTAAAAGAAAAAAGAAATTTCCGTTCCCTTCCTCAACTTATTCACGACAAGGGTGAAGTAGTCGTGAACGGACAGCGAATGCTGAACCTCTCTTCCAATGACTATTTGGGCCTGGCGAATGACCTGTCCCTAAGAAATGAGTTTTTAGAAACTTTGACTCCTCAAACATTTCTGCCAACTTCTTCTTCTTCACGTCTACTGACAGGCAATTTCACAGCCTATCAAGAATTGGAACAACAATTAGCAGATATATTCGGTACGGAAAGTGCATTAGTATTCAATAGCGGTTATCATGCAAATACCGGAATTCTTCCGGCTGTCAGTGATATCCATACACTGCTCTTGGCAGACAAGTTGGTTCACGCCAGCCTGATAGATGGTATCCGTCTATCAGCTGCAAAGTGTATCCGGTATCGGCACAACGACTTATCACAATTGAAAAGATTAATAGAAGAAAATCACAATCACTTTGATAAAATCATCATCGTCACCGAAAGTATCTTTAGTATGGACGGTGACGAAGCTGATCTTTCAACTTTAGTCAAGTTCAAACAAAACTATTCGAATGTCCTATTATATGTCGATGAAGCTCACGCTTTTGGTGTACGCGGAGAAAAAGGGTTAGGCTGTGCCGAAGAACAAAACTGTATAAACGATATAGATTTTCTGGTTGGAACTTTCGGAAAAGCAATCGCTTCTGCAGGTGCTTATGTCGCTTGTCGCAGTGTGATACGCGATTACCTCATCAACAAGATGAGGACATTTATTTTCACAACAGCCCTTCCACCTGTCAATGTGCAATGGACTTCTTTTATTTTAGAACGCTTATCAAGTTTTCAGGAAAAGAGGCAACATTTACTACGGATTAGCCGAAAACTTAAAGAAGTTCTCACTTGCAAAGGATATGTTTGCCCTTCTGTCAGCCACATTGTACCTATGGTGGTAGGCGACAGCAAAGACACTATTCTTAAAGCAGAAGAACTTCAACGAAAAGGATTTTATGCTTTGCCTGTTCGTCCGCCAACAGTTCCTGAAGGAACTTCCCGCATCCGTTTCTCATTAACAGCAGATATCACTGAAAAAGAAATTGATGAATTAATAAATTCTATTCTAAACAAATGATACAGGAATTTTTAATCAAGAATAGTCATCCACACCTGATTCTCTTCTTCGCAGGGTGGGGAATGGACGAAACGCCATTTCAACAAATTCATTCCAATGATTGTGATTTGATGATCTGTTATGACTACCGTTCATTGAATTTTGACGATACTCTTATTCAAAAATACTCTCATATCACACTGATTGCCTGGTCAATGGGAGTATGGGTAGCCTCACAGATTATGCAACGATTTCCCCATCTACCGATTGTCCATAGTATTGTTCTCAACGGCACACTTTATCCGATAGACGACACACGAGGTATTGCACACTCAATTTTTGAAGGAACACTTCAAGGCTTAAATGAACAGACACTACTTAAATTCCAAAGGAGAATGTGCGGTTCAGCGGTTGAATATAAAGAGTTTCTATCAGTAGCCCCACGACGCCCTGTTGAAGAACTAAAAGATGAACTAGCTGCCATTCAATGTTTGTATCTGGCTTTACCTCCTTCTTCATTCATTTGGCAGAAAGTTGTCATTGGAAAGAATGATCGTATTTTCCTTCCGGAAAATCAATGGCAGGCATGGAAAGACAAAGTAGATATGATAGAAGAAACAGATGCAGCACACTATCAGAAAGAGCTTTTTAACTTACCATTAAAACATTTATTTTCAACGGACTAGTAGTAACGAACGAGTCATTTAACTATTGAGATATTGGCTATTAATAGTTGAGAAATAGACTATTAATAGCTTGGAAATGAAGTATTAATAGTTGAGACATAAGCTATTAATACTCAACAAATGGATAAATAATTAACCTTCCCAAGCCTAAGAAAACCACTTGTGGAAGTAAAGTATAATATTGCAAATCAAGCGTGAAACTTTAATTATTGCTCATGAATAAATCATTGATTGCCGAACGCTTCTCTAAAGCCATCACCACCTATTCCGAGGAAGCAAATGTACAAAGACAAATTGCCGACAAGATGATCCGCCTTCTTCAAGAACACTTGTCCGCTCCTTGCCCAAATGTCATTGAATTCGGCTGTGGAACAGGAATTTATTCCCGTATGTTGCTCCAAAGTCTTCGTCCAAAATCTCTGGTGTTGAATGACCTTTGCGAAGAGATGAAATATTGCTGCGAAGATTTATTAAAAGAACATCAAGTTGCCTTTCTTCCGGGAGATGCAGAAAATATCTTTTTTCCTAATAGTAGTTCATTAATCACTTCCTGCTCTGCCTTGCAATGGTTCGAATCTCCCGAAAAGTTCTTTCAGAGATGCAACAACTTACTCAACGAAGACGGCTATTTTGCTTTCAGCACATTTGGAAAAGACAATATGAAAGAAGTTAGGGAACTCACTGGAAACGGACTCCCTTATCGTTCACGAAAAGAGTTAGAAGCAGCTTTATCTCCTCACTTTGATATCTTATATTCAGAAGAAGAAATTATCCCTCTCCGCTTCGAGAATCCAATGAAAGTGCTCTATCATCTGAAACAAACCGGTGTAACCGGACTGTCAGCACCTGTTTCCTTACATACGGAACAAGATCATAAGGCAAAAGAACATCTCTGGACCCGTCGTGATCTATACCACTTTTGTGAACGTTACACCCAAAAGTTCAGTCAAGGTAGTACAGTATCTCTAACATATCATCCAATTTATATTATAGCAAAGAAAAAAAGAGTATGAAACAGAATGTATATTTTGTAAGCGGTATCGATACCGATGCCGGTAAAAGTTATGCCACCGGTTTTCTGGCACGTGAATGGAATAATAGCGGAAAGAAAACCATCACACAAAAGTTTATCCAAACCGGCAATGTAGGGCATTCCGAAGACATCGACCTGCACCGCCGCATCATGGGAATCCCTTTTACACAAGAAGACAAGAAAGGACTAACCATGCCGGAAATCTTTTCTTACCCGGCCTCTCCCCATCTCGCCGCCCGTCTGGACAACCGCCCCATCGACTTCGACAAAATCAAACGTTCCACACAAGAATTGAGTGAACGCTATGATTATGTACTACTTGAAGGAGCGGGTGGTCTTATGGTACCTCTTACAACAGAACTCCTGACTATCGACTACATCGCTCAAGAACAGTATCCGCTGATCTTTGTCACTTCCGGTAAATTGGGTAGTATTAATCATACGCTTCTAAGTTTGGAAGCTATACAAAGACGTGGCATTACACTAGATACTGTACTTTATAATTTATATCCGACTGTAGAAGATAAAACAATTCAAAATGATACCATGGAATTCATTCGTACTTATTTGAAAAAGAACTTTCCAGGTACTAAATTTCTTTTAGTACCTGAGATATCTGAAATTTAAAGACTAAATTGTACATTATCAAAGAATCTCTTCTATTAGTATAAGAAGAGATTCTTTCTACATATTATATCCTCTACCAGATACATAATAGATCGATGAGGGACTGAAATATAAAGAGTTAATATGCTATTCTCCAGAAATCTATGTGATTAATATTGTGTAATTTAACAATTTCAGTTTTTCCATTAAAATCCTACCTGTCGTTGCTGTTCAGCATTATAACGATCTCCGACAACCGGAATGGCAACAATCGCATCTTCTAGTTCTTTCCATTCTTCAGTGGATAATGTTAAATCGAGGGTACGTAAATTCTCTTCCAGATGCGAAAGTTTCGTCGTTCCGGGAATCGGTACAATCCATGGTGCCTTCTGCAACAACCAACCTAGCGCTACCTGCGCAGAAGTCATACCTCGCATACGACCAAAGTTTTGCAGCACATTCACGATTCGGGTATTCATTCTCATTGCTTCCGGTTGGAAACGTGGCAGAGTCTGACGGTTATCATTGTTCGGATCAAAAACCGTATATTCGTTTGTCCGAAGTTACGAAAAGAGTGTAATTTATTGGAAATGAGCATTGGGTAATCGCTCATAATAGTAATAGGTTACGAATTAGTTAGTTATCTACTGCATTATTCTTCTGTGCGTTGCGTAACCTTCAAAGAACTCTTCGTATGCAAAAGTAACAATAAAACGGGAGATTTAGAAATGAATCTCCTGATTTTTCTTCTCACACAAGTTTTTCCGTAAAAGCGATTTTATCCGTCAGCACACCATCGCCCAAAAAGATTTTGAACGAACGTGTGCCGACTGCCGCATAAGCGGAGAAAAGGGCTTTGCCTCATGCCTAAACAATAGTTTAGACTGATGAGACAAGGCCCCTTTCTTTTGTGCTTATGCCAAAGAGGTGCTTTTACGGGGTTTTGACGATTTTTCTTTTTTCGTTGTCCTTTTGAGCCGGAAGCGGAAAGCCGTGTATGACCGCACATTCCATAAATGGAACAAGCCGTCACTCACGGCAGACAAACCGGGAAGAATGATTTTATCCATCCGACCAAACACGTTTGGCCAAACAGATAAAAACATACTTCCTTGCCGATGGTTTGCTCAGTTTCACGCTACCGGCTATGTTCTTTTCTGTTGGGGATGTCTTTTTCACGGATTTCTCTTTTGAAGTTTTCCTGTCTAATCTGCCTCCACTTCCGTTTACCTCCATTTTCGCGCCTTTCAGTGAGCCGCATCAGGCAGTCATTTTCGTGCTGGGTGCAAAGGTAACTCCGGGATTGTACGGGAAAGCAAGGTCAAGCCTCCTGTTTTCTGGAAAAATCTCCAGCCTTTCGGGTAGTATTTTTCGTTAAAATTCTTCTATAATCTGCTGAATAGCTTAAAATGAGCGATTTATAAGTGTTCAACCTCAATAGAGGTAATGATTTGGCAATAGTCACAACTTCTGCAATATGCATATGTTTGCTTTGCCTAACAACTCTTTACAGTTGCAAAAATACAAAATAAAAATGAAACCACACTATGTTGGTGCAAAAAAACAATAGTCATAAAACAAAGATTAACTTCGCCTTATGACTATTGTTGTCCACATTAAACTTATTTATCATTTAATTGGTTCCGCATGCACATAGTATTCACTGTTTATAGGGTCTTCCCCGTCAGTTTTAAGTATCAGTACCATGCGAGAATGTTTTGTACGCCAATATGCTTTAATATCAGCATCTTCGGGTAGTGCCTTAAACGTTTTACACAGCGAAGCCTTTTCTGTTTCTTTTATAGTACTATGTGCTTCATAGTACTGGTCCATAATCTTCAACAGACCTTCTCTTTCACGTTCAAGCACGCCTAACATATATTCCTTGTCGTTTTTGTCTTTTGCTCCTTTCAGTACAATACGTAACTCTGCATACGGTTTTGTAATGTCTTCTTTGTAGGCAGTAGGTGGAGTTAGGATAAACTCACGGCTCTTGTCCAGCAAGCAATATTCTGTTAGTTCGGGGTTCTTGGAATTATACCTTACGTTATCCCAATCGTAACCAAAGAATCCATCATTCACCAAATAGAGCCTCTTTCGGGCTTGATAGACAATACGGCCATCTTTATAGCCATTGGCATAGACAATAGTATTGTCATGAGGCGTGAAGAAGTATGTGCTCCACCAATAGGAAGTATTCAAACAGTTTGTCTTACGTTCCATGATTCCAAAGCTATCTGGCATATCACGACAATCACTCGTCCAAGTAATTGAATCGTAGTAGTTGTAATAGGCATTATCTGAAGAGTTGAAACCATATTCATCGGTAAGCTCAAATGTTACAAGGCAGAAGGTCTGAAACACAGGGTCTGTGTTGTCTTTGTCGTCTTCTGCATAGTATGCCTTAATCTTAAACTTGCAGTTGTCGGGAACAGAACGGTCAATATCCGTATCATACGTGTAACTTTTCTTCATCATTTCCAAATCGGTTTCGGTCATGCGTTTATATACAATCATGCCATATATAGACTTGTAACCATTGCTGCCATCACTCGTCGCTCCCAATTTTTGTATGGTGTACATTAAGGTCTTGCCATTCGACTCGTCAAGCTTAAGAATCTGCATGTATCTGCTGTCTGTTGTCTGCTTGTTGCTGCCAAACAGTATGAAGCCTTTGTCCATGTCATAAGTCCATGATACACGACTGAAACAAAAGGCTGGCAAGGCATCACTATAAAAATAACTAAAAGCTTGCTGTGATGTCTCAAACCAAAAGTGTGTAGGGCTGCCACCAAATCTGTCTTTCCAAAATTCCTCCTTGCTCAACTTTCCGTTTTCCTGTACCTCATAAGTGGCAATACTCTCCCAACCATAGCCCTTGACCTTACTCTGTATTTCTTCTGCTGCTATTGGCTTTCTCCCTTTTAGCACACAGCACCCCTCATCATTAACAGTATAGGTTTGGTTGAATAGATTCATATCCAACTTACATTGCTCAACACTCAATTCCTCAGACTTATCGCAACTGCCAAATACAACAGTGCAAGCTACGATGAGTGCTATTAACCAAAACTTCTTAGTCATAATAATCCAAATTTAAAGATTTTACATATAGACAGATTACGGATTTTCAGTGTTTCAAATTCTGCTGTCCAAGATAACTGAGTGCAAAAATACAAAAGTATCAACGTAATAGTGCATTTTTTTATTTTTTATAACACTCAAAACATACTTTTGTGCAAATAAAGGAAGAATAAACTACACCTGACAAATCTATTTACATATTTCTATGCACTGCCTACAGTTGGTACACTCACTTTCTGCAACCGTTGGGAGCAAAATTTCTTCGCCCTCATGGTGGAGCGAGGCGTTTTGGGGTTCCCAAAACATAACCTCGCTCCCTCCTCTAAGAACAAAAGACGAGATATTTGCCTTTCGGCTTTCCATGCCCAAGGTTGCAGACCTTAATTCTCTCAATTTACGCCAAACATCAAAGCTGCCACATTGAAAGAACAAGGTCACAGACACAAGCTACTTTGTACATGGAGTTTGCAAAGGAAAAGGTGATATTTTCAGTGTGAAACTTGCCAAGTGTTTCAGTTGTGTGTTGTTGATTTCCTTTGTGAACTATGCCGAGTGTGCTGTGTGTCCTCGGTATAGTCTGCATAAATCTAATGCCATGCTAAAACACTGCGGAGGTTCGCCCAAGTGGCTGGAGGCGCAAAGCCTCCAAGAAACGTTGCTGCAACCATTTCGGAGAATAGAGCGGTTGCCAATTAATCCACAAGCACATTTTACAGCGTACCAAGTGAGGGCATGTAAAACGTTGAATTGTTGAAGATAGGTGTTATCTTTATGAGAACCAACCACTTATACCCTCAACAAACTCTCAACAAATAGCTCTACACAACAAATTACTGGGCAAAAAAGAAAGAAAGGAATGGTGTTCATGGTTTTCTCTTTTCAACATTATCTTTCTTTTGTTGAGAGATTTGTTGAGAATATGTTGAGCCGTAAATGCCTGATGTTCAATACTTCTTTCATCATATTCAACAATTCAACAAAAATAAGGGGTGTTTTGTCCGTCATTTTTATGAACAGAACTCATCCCCCTACAAGTAAGAATGTCATGCTTATGCTTCAGTACTTATTCACGACAGTACGACAGCGCCAAGCCAACAAACAAGCAAGAGGACATTCAACTAAAGGCGGTTGTTCTTCTATTGAGTTGTAGGATAATGACACTACTTTTCTCTTTTGCCCCGTACAATCTCTTGAAGATGGTGGCACGAAACCGAGCTGCCCCGTATGAGTTTATACGGAAGCAAAGGGCAACAATCATCGGAAAGCCATACAACGTTTGCCAAATGCCATTGGAAGTTTCCTGTTTCTGTTGGACTTCCGACACCGTCAATAAACCATCCTTGTATATTGACCTTATCACAGCATGGAGTTTCATGGCGGTGACATGAAGCATATCAACCAATTCACCCTCACTCATCCACAAGTCTTGCAAGTTGGACGGAATGGATAACATTCCATTTCCGTCCACGGTGATTACAGTCCTTTTCATGCCATTCCCCCCATTGTCGGCATATGCCCCTTGATTCGACTTTCAAAAGCTGATATGTCATGCTCCAATTTAGTACTTGTCACCTTTGCGTAAATTTGTGTTGTGGCGATGTCCGTATGTCCCAGTATCTTGCTTACACTCTCTATCGGCATACCGTAGTTTAAAGCCAAAACTGCGAACGAATGCCGGGAGCAATGAAATGAAATTCGCTTCTTGATGCCACACATTTTTGCCACTTTCTTTATACGCTTGTTTACCATGTCAAGTGAGCCAATATTAAACAAGTGCATATCTTTTCTCAATGGCTTGTAACGTTCAATTATCTGTATGGCTGCATCTATCAGTTTAATTTTGAATGGTACGCCTGTCTTTTGACGCTGAGAAACTATCCATGGAGACCCACTTATAATGGCAACATTGTCCTCTGTAAGATTCTTGATGTCAACGAAAGAGATACCTGTCCAACAACCAAACATAAACAAGTCTCTCGCAAAAGCAAAGTTGGGATTTTCCAACTCTATTCCTGCAAATATGTCCAATTCTTCCTCTGTCAAGAACTCACGCTCCTTGTGGTCTGGGTCAACGTGGTACATGGCAAACGGATTTCTCTGTATCTTGCCGTTGTAGTGTGCTGCCGTGACGATATGCTTCAATGGTATGGAGTATATCCAAATGGTAGATTGCGTGAGTCCAATGACATTCTTCAAATACAGACAAAAATCACGGATGAACTCCTCGGTAAGCTCATTCATGGACATATCGCTGCGCTTGTACTGAAATTTGATGAACTCGGCAACGTACTTTCTTACCGTCAGATACTTGCGGTAGGTTCGGACAGCTCGGTCTTTTCCCACGCGTTGGGCAAAGGCTGCGTTCTCCTTGTCAAAAGCTCTGAGTAATGTCTCATACTCCGTACCTATGCCTTGATATGCGTTTCTCACCATTTCAGCGGTAACGAACGCCTCACGGTCGGAAAGCCGTTGGTAATGCTTAGCGATTTGAGCCTTGATGTTATCAAGCGCAAAGTTCACCTCATTGGCTTCCTTGCTTCTGCCTTTGGCTCTGTTGCCCTTGGCATCCCATATCGCCTTGGTCACGCTCAGCTTGCAACTGAACTGTGCGATAGTTCCGTTGATTGTCACACGTCCCATGATAGGGACAATTCCGTTTCTCTCCTTGCTTCCGTTTACATAGAAGACTGTCTTGAATGTACTTCTCATAATTCCTTGCTTTTTGTTCTGTGCAAAATTAAATCATGAGAGTTGCATGGCAAATTCACAACCTGTGCAGAATTGAGAAGTAAAAACCGAAGCCGTTAAAAATGCTTATTAGAGCGTTTCTTTGAGGTAATGACTTGAAAGCGTTTCTACTTCTCAAATCCGCCATTTTCGCATTTCCTCACGAATGCCACAAAAAGCCAACGACTGCCACAACCACTTGAAACTCAAAACAAAAGCTCAAATCTGCTATTTTTTGCTTTTTTAGTCATTCTTTTTCCGAAAAACCTTGCATTCCCTAATCCCTACCTTTTTAAGCACCCGAAACGAAAACGACCGATGCGACAGAAAGACGCATTAAAAAAAATGTCGGATAAACGAGAAGCAGATAAGATAGTTTGAAACTCAACTCCCTCAGCTCTTGAATCCGCATTAAAAAACAAAAAATCAAAAACAAAACGGATATGAGAACGGCAATAGCAACAAAATTCGTGGCATGGGAAGTACCAAGTTTGGAGAACCTGCAAGGCAGCAAGGTGTACGGACTTCGCACCAAACTGAACAATGGTGAGAAATTGAGCCGAGAGGAAAAGGATTGGCTTACACGCAACGTGAACAGCAACACCTATTTCAAGAGCGCAGTACCCTTGCAAGGTTGGATGTTTGACTTTTCCGACATTCTCCGAACCTACATTGTAAAGCAGTATGGACATTGGGCGGAATACAAGGCTACCGACAAGACCGCACTCCGCAGTTTCCTATACGGCAGGATAGACAGCATCGTGGAACTTAACAAATGATACGGCTATGACAGCAACGGTAAATTTCAGACAAATGGCGCAATACATAGGGCTTGCGATATGCACCCTAATCATGCGCACCGCCTTTTGGGTGTCCGGCATCCTTTGGTACATCGTCAGAGAGATAATAAACGGAGTGTTCCGAGTGGCAATAGGGGTAATCGTGGCTATTCTTTCCGTTATCCTGTTCTTCGGCTTCATTCTTTGGTTATTCACCCTTTAATCCCTACCGACATGGCAAAGAGAAGAAGCAAGACAGTGGAGCAACAATGCAGATACTACGAGGTGGGCAACATCTTCGAGTACATGGTGGAAACATACCTCAACGGCAATATGTCCGTGTTCCGTGGACTCTACCACGAACTGAACAAGGACGCACGGAAGGACTTTATAGACTTCCTATTGAGCGAGGTTGAGCCGATTTATTGGAGGGAGATTTTGAAACATACTATTTGACAACTCATAAAAACGACAGCGATATGAAAGGAACAGACCATTTCAAGAGAACGATACAGATGTATTTGGAACAACGTGCGGAGGAAGACACGCTCTTTGCGAAGAACTACCGCAATCCAGCCAAGAACATTGACGATTGCGTAACCTACATTCTGAACTATGTGCAGAAAAGCGGTTGTAACGGCTTCACGGACGGAGAGATATACGGACAAGCAGTACACTACTATGACGAGAACGAGATTGAGGTGGGCAAGCCTATCCAATGCCAAGTGGCGGTGAACCACATTGTGGAACTCACGGCAGAGGAAAAAGCAGAAGCACGTCAGCAGGCAGTCCGCAGATACCAAGACGAGGAACTCCGCAAGTTGCAGAACCGCACCAAGCCGACAAAGGCGAAAACAGAAACCCAAGTTCAACCCTCATTATTTGATTTTGGCTTATGAAACCGAGAAACAAATTTGAAAAAGCAGTTCTTGCCCAAAGCAAGAAACTACGCCCGATAACCCCGATACAGATAAATTGGGCATTCCGTAATTGCGTGGAGCATTATGCACACCGCTTGCCGAAAGGTCGTACCACTTGTATGGATTGCGGTCATAGTTGGGTAATGACGGAGCAGACCGAGCATTGTACGTGTCCCGAATGTGGAGCAAGTTTGAAAGTCTGCCTCACCTATCAGCGCAAGGTAAGACAAAAGCAGTATTTCACAACCCTTACCACAAGCGGAGAATACCAAGTGCTACGAATGTTCTTGCTTGTCGTGGGTATGGAGAAAGGGGTTAATGCCAAGTCCTATGCCCTTGAAATCGGGCAGTATTGGTGGAATGAACAAGGGCGTAAGGCTGTTGTTGCCATTCCACGCACATTGGGATGCTACATCGACACGTTCTCATTCGCTTCTCCTTTTGCTATCCGCAATGACAATGAAGCGTACCGCCATATCTCATATTCCCCGATATATCCAAGATATAAGGTGTTGCCGACGCTCCGCAGAAACGGCTTTAACGGCAATTTCCACGACATTGTACCCACCAAACTAATACCGGCATTATTGTCGGACAGCCGTGCGGAAACGCTGTTGAAGGCAGGGCAATATCCCATGTTGCGCTACTATCTGTACCACTCTTTCAATATTGGAGAGTATTGGGCTTCAATCAAGATATGTATCCGCAACGGCTATACCATTGAGGACGGCTCAATGTGGCGTGACACCATAGACCTCCTGCGTCATTTCGGCAAGGACACAAACAGCCCGAAATACGTTTGCCCTGCCGACCTCAAAGTTGAACACGACAAGTTGGTGGCAAAGCGCAACCTGCAAAGGAAACATGAGTGGACTGAACAGCAACGCAGGAAAGCGATTGAGGACGAGAAACAATATCTGAAAGCTAAGGGCATATTCTTCGGACTTGCCTTTACCGACAGCCTTATTTGCGTCAAAGTCATAGAGAGCGTGGAAGAAATGGCAGAGGAAGGAAGGACGATGCACCATTGTGTGGGCGGTTACCACAAACGAAAAGACTCCCTTATCCTATCCGCCACCATTGACGGAAAACGAATTGAAACGATAGAGGTGTCACTAAAAACTTTTGAGGTGGTGCAGTGTCGTGGCGTATGCAACGAGAACTCCGAATACCACGACCGCATCATCGCCCTTGTGAACAAGAACGCCAACCTTATCCGCCAGCGGATGAAAGCGGCATAATATCGACATCTAACAACTAACATTATGGAAGTAAGATTTGAAAGCATGGTTTTCCTATGGGATGATAAAATCCCCACGATGTTCCTTGAATTTATGAACCTCCTCACTCTTTGTCAGAGTGAGGAGCAATTAAGGGCGAGCGTCAAGGACTTTGCCGAGAAACACGAACTTGACAAGTTCTTTTATTACGGCTTCGGCTCACATCATTTCTACCTGCACCAACGCTATACGAGTAACCCCGAAATAGTGATGCAGAACAGAGTGTTGTCAGTACATTTCTAACCATCTAAAAATAACGATTATGAGTACACGGATGACCATCAACGGAGTAAGCACCTGCACGCAAGCAGGGACAGAGAAATACGAGAAGTCCCAAACGGGTATCGGCAGACGTAAGCGGACACTTATGCAATACGACTACCGCCACACGGACGGGGAATTGTTCTCTTGTGTGAAACCCACGTTAGACGAGTGCCGAGCCGCACGGGACAAGTGGCTGACGGCAAAGGAAAGAAAGGAGGACAAGCGATGAACGAAGTTGCCTACCAAACGCTGATAGTCAAGTTCAGCGAGCCAATCAAGGCATTGGACGGAATGTTTGATGATGCCGAAGCATGGGGAGTTGATACCCTGAAGGGGTGGATAGACAACTATGAAAGTAGCAGGTTTACTGCCATTGACAGCCATACGGCAGTCATAACGAGCGAGTATAACATGGAGTGGCTGAAAGAGTGGCTGGAAAGATGCACACCCATAGCCGAGAAAACTGAATTTTGAACGTTGTGGCGGTGTCCGCACCGCCACAACATAACGCCTAAAATACAACGAATATGATAGCGAAGACAATTTTGGAGCAGATAGGTGGCAGACGCTTTGCCACCATGACGGGAAGCAAAGACTTCATAGACATGGGCAACGGCTTACGCATGAGCCTTGCGAGGAACAAGACGAGTGCCAACCGCCTTGACATCATCTATGATGCAGGGGCAGACCTCTACAATATGCGCTTCTACCGCAGGACGTTCAGCAAAAAGACATTCGAGTGCAAGACGAAAGACATAGAAACGCACGAGGGGATATATTGCGATATGCTGGAGGAAATGTTCACGATGGTGACGGGGCTTTACACCCGTTTTTGAACGATGGGCGGCGAAAGCCGCCTACTTTCTTTCAGTGAGCATGATGGCGGACAAAGAAAGTAGCAAAGAAACCTTTGTTCCAATCTTCGATAAAATTCTTATTTGAATATGTAAAATTAGCCATAAAAGGCTAATTTTGCATTGTTATTTTTTTGTATATTAATATGAATATAGAAGATTTACAACTAATTGTAGAAACAATATATCAGCACAATCCATCTGCATATAAACGAGGAGGAGATGTTGAGTTGTTGAATTCTCATATAAAAGCGATGCAACATCTGAAAGAGGTCAATAAAATACATTATAAAGAATATAATTTGACTGATTTAGAAGCATTAAGTATCGTCATCCTTGAAGGCTTTGGTAGTTCTCGGTTCATACAAGAACCTCTGTATAATAGGCGTAAATTGAATGCCTTAACAGAAGTTTTAATCCAAAACTTAGATAGTGCATTAAGAAAAGCTCCTAAAAATACTCACCCTGTGTTATATGCCAATGATGGTTTTATGCGTGGTAATAATAGGATTGGAGATATTTTTACCGTAAATGGCTTTTTTACGACATCAATAGATGATTTTGATAATGCTCATTCTATAAAATGGATAATTGAGCCTTTACCGGAAGGTCAAACAAAAGCTCATGAAATATATAAAATATATAATCATGGAGAGGATTGTCCGTATCCTGAATATCAAGTGGAATTTGAAAGAGGAACAAAATTTGAGATAACTGACATAAAGAAAGGCAAAGAATATAATGTAGTTCATATAAAAGAACTGCCATCTCAAACTATCTGATAGCAGCAATATATTAGAAAATCCGATGAAGTTGCGGCTTCATCGGATTTTCTTTTGTCAGGTACTTATTATTTATGGTACATACAACAGTGCAAACTCCGCCTTTCTCCGTTTGAGCAGCATGGCGTGCCGTTTCCCCTTGTAGTTGCAGAAAGCGATATACTCCCGATAGATGTTCCTGTCGCCCGCCTCCAACTTTCGGATCAGCGTGCTTTTGGGAATCTTTCCGCTACCCAAAAGTCGATATGGACCGACATTGTAGGCGAGCGTGGCAAGCAGAAGCGAATCCTTCCCGAACTGCTGGAACATCGCGCAGAACTTCCGCAGGTCTTTTCGCAGAAGCGCGTCCGCCTGCCGCTTCGTCATGGTGCGTGCCGAATACCTTTCCCCCGGCTGCAACCGATGTCCATATCCTACATACGGGTGATGTTTTTCCGAATGCCAGCCCTCAAAATACTTCGTGCATCGCACCGCCCTCTCGAAAAGCGGCAGCCGGTAGATAGCCGCCTGCCCGTCCGTTCCCTCATGGCGTCTGTTCCGTGCGGACACGGAACAGACCGCCAGAAGCGAACAGAGGATAGCCATGAATACACGCATCATCGTGTAAGGGGCTTGAAGTTCCCGATGGGGACAACAGTGATAACCCCGTCATCCTTCACGTTTCGGTTGTTGAAGTCAAATTCCAACTCGTAGGAGTTGCTGAAATTGTCCTCCACTACCACGATGAAGTTGTGCGCTTCCTCACCCGCCGCCGTGTAGTACAGCCGGAACTTCTCGTTTTCGAGCAGGTAGCGGTCATTGGGCAGGAACGTGATTCCGTTGTCCATTTTCAGCGTGCCTTCCCCCTCGAACTGGAAATACCGGATGGTGTAGAGGGTGTTGGCGAAGTCGCCCGTCTTTTTCAGCTCACAGCGGATTTCAACCGTCTGCCCCTTCGTCACCTTGTTCGGCACGGGCATGGTTTCCACCGTGAAGGGATAGGATTGCTGTATGTCCATGTCGTCGTCACACGATACGAGCGTGAGCGACACGGCAGCGAACAGGCAGAGTGCCAACGTCTTGAAGATTGATATTCTCTTGTTTTTGTTGTTCAGTATGTTCATTGTCATTTGATTTTTAAGTTATTGTTCTTTTTTGGTTGTCAGTTGCAGATACTCGTTCAAGTCCTTGCAACCGTCATAGAGAGCGGAACGGTCATAGACACGTTCTCCATAATGTCCTTTCAGCGTTTTCAACGTGCGCCGTCCGGCTGCGTCATGGTCGAGATAACAGTCTATGCACCCGTAGCCGTCCAGATACCTCATTGCCTTTTCCACGTTGGCAACAGAGTTCAATACGAGGCACTCACCCTTTTCCAATCCGAACGTGGCAGCAGAAAGAAAGTCCATGAAGCCTTCAAAAACGCTGCACACGTCAGCCGGAGAGCCTTCCGCCTTGACCAGCGACACATCTTTCGGAGGCACGCATCCTTTGAAGAAGCGGCTGCGGATCTCATATCCACCCGCCACGTTCGGGAAACCGACGGCAAAATATCGTTTGCCACGCACACAGTAATTCAGTCGGCAGCAGTAGCGTGATGCGACAACGTAAGGAATGCTCCGTTCCGCCAGATAGTCTGTCAGTGGAGAACGAAGCAGAGGGACGGCTTCCACTCCCTCAAAGGCAGGTTCTGTCTGCTTCGGAATGTAGGTCGGTTTGTCAAACTCTGCAATCTGCATATTAGAGGTTCCCGCTATAAACTTCACTTGTTCCATGAAGTCGCCACTTCCGATAAACTCCCCGGCAAGCGTGAAGATGTCACCACCTTTGCCCAGACCGAAGTCGTACCAGAGCTGTTTCGCCACGTTCACACGGAAAGAGGGCGTGCGCTCGCCCCTATACGGGGCGATATACCACAGCTCGTTACCGCTCCTTCTGACAGGCTCATGCCCCAGCCGTGCGAGAAAAACCGCAATGGGCATTTGTCTGATGATGTCTATTTCCGTCCGTTCCATGTCCGTGTCAGTTGATGATGAACTTGATTCCGACCCCGAACTGCGTATGAAACTTCCTCGTGTCGCCACCCCACAGGCAACGCTCCCGGAGGTTGGCGAGCAGGGCGATACGGTCTGCCACGTAAAACTCCACATCGAGCGTCAGCGCACCGCCGTAGATGAAGGCGTCCCGGTCATGGAGCGTGGAGCCGTCATGCAGTACCTTTTCGCCCCAGTTCACCGATTCATATCCGGCAAGAGCCGAAGCACCTGCATAGACGAACACGATTTTACGGGCATCGGAAAGTATCTTGAAGTCGTATCCGCCCTCCGCCGTGAACTGCGCCACGGGTATCTTTCCGTCCTTGTAAGGGTTGTTCTTCAACAGATATTCGCCGCCGAACACCCATTTGTTCCCCTTTTTCGTGTAGGTGGAGAGAGCCGCCCCGAAACTGTACCCGCCGTCGTTGCCGCCGGGATTGAAGCGGTCCGCCATGTTCGCCCTGACCTCGATGCCCTGCATCTTCGGCAGGCATCGCTGGGCGTGCGCTTGCCCCGTAAACAGGGCAAGCGACGCGATGATTATTGCGATGTACTTTCTCATGGTCAGCGCACTTGAAGTTCGTTGATGGTATTGGCACGTACCAAGTCCTCGTTCTCAATCACGAAAGACTGGTGACGCCCCCCGTTCTTCTCGTTGAGTTCCACCACGAGGCATTTATCGTCGGGGATAGTGAACTTCGCCATCGTGAACACCGTGCGCTCGCTCTTCTTGCCCGGCACGAGTGTGGCGTAATTCTGCGCACGGAGCGGCAGGATGATCTGCTCCTGCACGGCGGTACGCTTCGCCACCTTCTTGTCCACGATTTTCCATGTGATGTAGTCCACATCGAAAGGCACATTGCTCTGGTTCTTTATCTCCGTGTGGAAATAGAGCAAACCATTATGCGTGTAGATACCTTTCAGCAGATACTGGATACCGAATCGCTTGCAGCCGATGTGCTTCACCTCGCGCTTGTTCTGCTTGTGGATGGACTTCATGATAAGGCGTACCAGCATCGGGCTTTCGCTGCCCAGTTCCTTCAGATAGATTTCCTGCGCATTGTTCGGGCGGTTCACCTTCTCGCCGTCATGGATGAAGTCGCACATCTCCACATTGAGCAGCAACGGTTCGGAGGCATATTTCACGTTGAAGGTATAGAAACTCCCGTCCTCCGTTATCACGGACATATTGGTTTCGTTCGGGAAGTTCCTCACGGTAGCCTTCACGCGGATGACGTTCTCCGCTCCGTCGGCTTTGCCCGCAATCAGGTCGGGCGAACCTAAATCGACGTAACGAACCTCCGAGGGGAAAATGACGTGGACGGTCTTGTCGTAGGTCACTTCCAAGCCGTGCGGAGGGACCATGCGGTCAAAGGTCAGCTTCTTTGTCAGCCCGTGATACAGGTCGCCGTCCGCCTCCTTCTGCGGATAGACCTCCTTTGTCAAGGTCGGTTGTTCACTTCCGTTGTCCTTTCCAACGGTTACGTTCTCCTGCGCGTTGGCAGTTACGATGCCCATAGCGAGGGCAAACATGATGATTACTTTTCTCATTACTTTGGATTTTAGTGGTAAATAAAAATTGGATTGTTGTTACTTTTTCTGTTTTCAATTCCTGTCCTGATAGAGCATTACCTTATACCCGGCTTTCAGATGCACCTTGACGGTACGCATCTTCTTGGCGATATACTGGCTTGTGCCTTGTATCAGCCCCTTGCCCAAATCGGAGGCAAGCTGCGCCCCTGCGTTGGTGGAGATATTGATGCTGCTGCCCAGCGAGCCGCCCATGTTGGCGGCAACCTCCCTGACGGCATTCATTTCCATCGAGTTGGGAATAAAGATACCGGGTTGCCCGTCCGTGTCATACACCGCCAGCTCCACCGGAATGATAGTGCCGTCATATTCCAACGACGTGATTCCTATGTCAAGCCGTTCGCCCTGAATCTTTGCTGTGCCTACCACCACCGCATTGCGGGGGATGATTTTGTCCGCTACCTCCATCGGCTCCAGCAGCCGGAGTTTGACAGCTTGCCCGTCGGTCACGCTCTGCGCCCCATAGACACACGCCGATATGGTGTTCTTGTCTGATACGGTCGTGACGCCCACCGCCGTATTGAAACTGCGGTTACGCTCCTGCGAGAAGGAGGCGACAAACTCGGCGTTGCTCATCGGCTGTGAGAGCGAGGATACCACCTGATGCGTCACCTGCCTGACAGGTGCAGCCGTGTTCTTTCCGGTTTTCTGCACAGGGTAAGGTTCCGCCGCCTGTCCGACAGGTGGCTGTGTGCCGTTCTGTCCGCCCATATACTTCGCCGCCAGCTCGTAGGACTTCTCCATGAGTGCCACTTGGTCATCCATAGCGGACGCCTTGCCTTTCTCGCTCTCCAGTTCCGATTCCAGCGAGGCGATACGCTCCAACAATTCGTCCATTTCCGCGTTGTCGTTCTTCGGTTGCTCATAGAAGTTGCCGAGCGTGGCATTGAGGTCGCGGTAGGCGGCTGCGGAGGATTGGATGGTTTTCGGAGCGGATGATTTTGCTGTTGCATCTTCCGCATTTCCGGGATTGGCAAGGTCGAAGTCCCTACCACCGTCCGTTTCCACCACCTCGCGGTCGAACATATCGCCCAGTTCCTGCATGGCGCGGCTGCGGTTCTCCTGCCGTTCCTCCATCGCCCCCTGTTCGTAGGCTTTCGCCTTGTCGCCGATGATCTGACGGTTCGCCTTGTCCGCGTCGGGCATTTCGATGTTGTAACCTCCCGTCCCCGGTTGCTGCTCCTTGTCGGAAGACGGGGCGAATATCAGCCACATAGCCCCGATAAATACCAGTACCATAGTGGGCAGCACTATCATTTTCTGACGTTTCAGCCTTTGGGCTTCGGTCAGCGGCTTGCGCTCCTTGGCTTTGCCTTCCTCCTTCGCGCCTTGGCCATTCAAGCAGGCTTGATGGCTCTCGGCTTGGCGTTGGTTCTTCGGTTTCCCGTTGTCGGGAGCCGCCTTGTTCTCGTTTTTAGGTTCATTCTTCGTCTGTTCCATATAAATAAGGTATTACATTATGATTGTTGTCCGGCTTTACGGACAGTTCCACTTGTCCGGCATGGTCTGTCACCATACGGCTGCCGTCATTCCTGCCGATGTCATAAACGGCTTTGCCGAAGGTGTAAATGGCAAGCACCGCGAAGGCGGCGAGCATCGCCAGCACGATGCGCCTGCGAGTCTTCGGGGGCAAACCGTCCAGATAGCCTTTGAGCCTTGCCACCAGCATTTTCTTTTTGTCGTGGAGTTTCCAGTACGCACGCCAAAATGATTTCCTGATTTTCTTCATGTCCGTTACCTTTTGATGGTTTGTAAATCCTTGTTCTCGATGATGGTGAATCCCTCGATGGTGAAACCGTTGGGATTGTCGTCCGAACGGGACGAGTTCAAGAGGCGGCACGTCGTCACGAGGCTGCGCTCGGTGACGTTGCTTTGTCTGATGATCTTCTGCGTGGCGTAGGTCACGGCACGGTAGGGATAGCCGTTGAAATCGCATACCACGCTGTCCACCTTCAGCACTTGGTTGATATTCCCGGCGATGATACGGTTGTAGTACCCCTTCTCGGCGAAGTCCGAATAGTAGTTGTACACGCTTTTGTCCGCTAATAGCAGGGCGCGTTTCACATTATGCTCTATCGCGCTCTTTTCGGGCGAGAGCGTGAAGAACAGCTCGTGGAAGCGGCGCACGTGTTCCCTTGCCTCCGCCGGACGGTTCTGCGACAAGTCCTGCGAGAGAGCCAGCATCAGCGACTTGCCGTTGTCCAGCACGTAAATCTTTTCCCGTTGTCGCTCAGCGAAGCGGTAGGAACTCCACACGCTCCATACCGTTATCACGGCGCACAGCGAGAGGAAGACGATACCGAACAGGCGTATCTGCCTGAACGATGATTCGATGTTTTTGAGTGACTTAAATTCCATTGTTGTTTATTCGTTTTTAATTGTCAGTTGATTATTTCAGCAGTTTCCCGGCACGTCCGACCACGTTTCCTGCGGCTGCACCCGCCACGCTGCCCGCCATGCTTCCGGCTCGTCCTGCCGTCTGGTTCACGTTGCGACCGTAGCTTCCCATGCCTCCGGCTTGGATAATCCAGCCTGCCACCGTCGGGATGGTGAAGTAACCGATGATGCCGATTATCATGAAGACGATATACACCCCGTCGCTCGAATCCAGCGAAAAGTTCGGGTCAGCCTGCATCCGTTCGATGTCGCTTTGCAGCATCAGCACTTGGATTTTCGCCAGTATGGTGCTGAACATATCCGACACGGGCAGCCACAGATAGACCTGTATGTAGCGGCATATCCATTGCGTGAGCGTGCTTTGGAAGCCGTCCCATACCGATATGGCGAAGGCTATCGGACCGAGTATCGCCAGCACCACGAGGAAGAACGTGCGGATGGTGTCTATCACGAGTGCGGCGGCTTGGAACATCAGTTCCAATATCTCGCGGAAGAAGTCGCGGATGCCCTTCTTCATGTTGTACATCCCGCGCTCGATATACATCCCCGCCATCGTCACCATGTCGCCGGGCGACCAGCCCAGTTCCTCCAACTGTTTGTCAAACTCCTCGTTCGACACGAGGTAGGCGGTTTCGGGATTACGCATCATCGCCTCGTATTCCAGTTTATCCTTCTGCTCACGGTATCGGTTCATGTCCAGCGTTTCCGCCTCCAGCATCTTTGCCGTACCCTGCACGACGGGCGACATGATGCTGTTTATCGTACCTAATACCACCGTCGGAAAGAACATGATGCACAAGCCTATCGCAAAGGGGCGGAGCATAGGGAACACGTCTATCGGTTCGGCTCTCGCCAGCGACTGCCACACCCGGTAGGCGACGTAGAACAGCGCGCCCAGCCCGGCAATGCCTTTCGCCACACCCGCCATGTCCCCGCATAGCGGCATCATCTGCTCATAGAGCGAGCGCAGAATCTGGTGAAGGTTGTCGAAATTCATAGGCTACCAGTATCTTTCGTTCATGTTCCCGTACAGCCCCATGATGCGGTCGAGGTCGTTCTTCTTCTTCGCACGCAGGTAGCTCACGCTGATGTTCTTGTTGGTGTAGTAGCTCACGAGGTTGCGGTAACGCTTCATCTTGGAGTAACAGCGTTCCACCACATCCATGCGCTCCTTGTCCGTCATGGAGAGCGTGGTGATGTTCACCACGTTCTTCAGTTCCGTCAGCACGTCGTTGGATTCCTCCAACAGCTTGGTGTAGCCAAAGGCGATGGCTCCCAGTTCCTCCACCGTGAAGTTGTCGTCACGCATCATCTTCTGGAAGCTGGTCACATAGGTGTCGGTGATGTCACCCACCATCAGGATGGTCTGCTGCACCTTCCGGGCGTCCTTTACCAGATTGTTCACGGATTTGAGCGCGTCGTAATACTTCTTGCCCTGCTCGTAAATCTTCACCGTCTCTTGAAAATTTTTTATCATATTCTGGGCGGTCGTGGAAGTGTGTACCACGTTCTTCGAGGTGTTCACGATGCTCTGCGCGATGTTGGACGGGTCTATCACCGCCCACTGTGCGCTTGCCCTGCCGACTGCAAACAGGCACAGGCAGATAATAAGTGTTATTCTTGTTCTCATGTTACTTTGGATTTTAGTGGATTTCATTATTTATTGCTTGCCTATCGGATGGTCCGGTTTCGGGTTCACGCGCACATAGTCCCCGTTGGGCGAGAAGGTCAGGATGTCCGTTGCTTCGTTGTAGGACACGTCGATACGGAAGCCGGTGTTCATGAACAGGTTGCCGTTCTCTTCCTGCAAGAGATAGGTTTCCGGCTTCAGTTTGCGGCGCAGCCCGCTACGCTTGAACACCGTCACCTTATAGGCTTCGCCCTCCTTGTAGATAAGCACGTCGGGCTTGCCCTCTACGCTTTCCCAGTTTCCGCAAAGCAGGTCACGGCGGTTGTCCGCTACATCGCAGGATTGCAACACCATGACCGCCAGCCCGATTAAACACTTGCTGACTTGCAGCATTTTCGTTCTTGATATACTCATACGCATTTTCTTTTTTAGTTGATGAATCTGTTTTTACTTATTGCCTATTCCTTGTTTCTCCGTCTTTCGGCAAGCTGCCGGATGGCGGCTTCAATGTCGCCGCCCAGCTGCTCCGCCAGACGGTACACCTCTACTTTTTCCGTTTCTTCGGTGGTGTACGCCAGATACTCTTCAGCACTAACTTCGGTGGCATAGACCGCCGACTGCGTGCCGCCCAGTCCTATCCACACTTCCTTGTAGAGCCTTGACGGGTTGTTCGCCATGTTGATGGAGAGTATCTGCGACTTCTCCTTCTCCGTCAGACCCAACAGGGACTGTATGGCATCAAACTTGTTCATGTACTTCCGCTGGTCGAGAAGGATTTTGCAATCGGAGTTGTTGATGATGCTTTCCTTGACCACGGGCGAGGAAATGATGTCGTCCACCTCCTGCGTCACCACGATTGCCTCCCCGTAATACTTGCGCACGGTCTTGTACATATAGCGCAGGTATTCAGCCATGTTCGCCGAAGACAACGCCTTCCAAGCCTCTTCCACAATCAGTTGTTTCCTTACGCCTTTCAGACGGCGCATCTTGTTGATGAAGGCTTCCATGATGATGATGGTCACGACCGGGAAAAGCTCGCGATTCTCCTTAATACTGTCAATCTCGAAGACGATGAACCGCTTGCCGAGCAGGTCGATGTTCTCCGTGGAGTTGAGCAGGAAGTCGTAGCGTCCGCCCCGGTAATACTGCCGCATGGTGGTGAGCATATTGTCGATGTTGAAGTCTGACTTCTCCACCTTTATCTCACGTTCCGCCAGTTCGCGGCGGTAGTCGTCGCGCATATACTCGTAGAAGGTGTTGAACGAGGGAACGATGCTCCGGTCAGCCCTGATACGCTCGATGTAGGCGTTCACCGCACTGCCCAGTTCGCCGCTTTCCGTCTTCGTCACTTTGTCATCCTCCGACTTCCAGAGCGTCAGCAGCAATGTCTTGATGCTGTCCTTCTTCTCCACGTCGAACACGTAATCATCGGTGTAGAACGGGTTGAACGAAATCGGTTTCTCCTCCGTGTAGGTGAAATACACGCCATCCGCCCCGTTTGTCTTGCGCCGGATCATCTCGCACAAGCCCTGATAGGAGTTTCCCGTGTCCACTAATACCACGTGCGTACCTTGCTCGTAGTATTGCCTCACGAGGTGGTTCATGAAAAACGACTTGCCACTGCCCGAAGGACCCAACACGAACTTGTTGCGGTTGGTCGTGATGCCCCGCTTCATCGGCAGGTCGCTGATGTCGAGGTGCAACGGTTTTCCCGTAAGCCTGTCCACCATCTTGATGCCGAAGGGCGAGAGCGAACTGCGGTAGTTGGTTTCCTCCGTGAAGAGGCACACCGCCTGCTCAATGAAGGTGTGGAAACTCTCTTCCGCCGGGAAGTCCGCCGCGTTGCCGGGCATCGCCGCCCAGTAGAGCGTCGGGCAGTCGATAGTGTTGTGGCGGGGGACGCACTCCATGCTGGCAAGCTGGCTGCCCACATCGTTCTTGATATGCTTCAGTTCCTCCGCGTCATCGCTCCACGCCATGACGTTGAAGTGCGCCCGTACCGAGGTCAGCCCGTAGGAATGGGCTTCGTTCAGGTACTGGTCTATCCACTCGCGGTTGATGCTGTTGCTCCGGCTGTATCGGGAGAGCGACTGCATATTCCTCGCGGACTTCTCGAATTTCTGCAAATTTTCCTCGCTGTTGTCGATAATCACATACTGGTTGTAGATGTGGTTACAGGAAAGCAGCAGCCCCACGGGGGAGGCGAAGGAGAGGCGGCAGTCCGAACGGTCGGTGGAGAGTTTCTCGTAGCGGATGTCGGTAGCCACCTTTCCGGGCATATCCTCCGCGTTGGAGAGGGTGTGCAGGCACAGGCGGTTGTCACCGATGCGCATTTCCCTTGCCGAGAGGTCGATGTCCTGCAAGGCCGTGTCGCCTTCGGGCATGAGCGAGAAGTAACGCTCTATCAGCCCAGCGGACTTCTCCGTCCCGACAAGCTCGTCGGTGGAGAGGCGGCGCAGCCTGACAAAGCCGCTGTCGTTCATGATGCGCTCGAACTGTTCGGCGGCTTCCATGAACTTCCCGGCGGTTTCCCTGTCCAGCTCCTTCGGGATGATATGTCCCCGGCACAGCGTACTGAAGTTGCTCTGCATCCGGTTACGTTCCTTCGTCGTCTTGGTCAGGTAGAGATAGCAGGAGTGTTTCAGGTACGGACGCTCGTTGAAGTGTCGTTCAAAGGAGCGGCTCAAAAAGCTCATGTCATCCTTTTGCAGTTCCGGCTTGTAGCGTTCCTTGATGAACCAGTCCTGCTTATGCACGACGCAGAAGTCCGGCAGCACCTTGATAGCCTTGCACCAGCAGCCGTGTATTGCCTCGTACTCCGCGCCTGTCACGGTATAAAGCTCCGGCAGTTCCACCTCGAAAGCCACCGTGATGTCGGCGTCTTTGGAAATGATGCAGCCATGCTCCACCGACAGCAGGCGGGAACTTGTTTTCCAGTGTTGTCATTTTGGATGTATTTCTCATGTCGTTTCTTCCTTTCGTTTCCGTTTGAATAATCGGGTGATCCGCCGCCGGTTGATAAGGTATCGGGGATGGCTCCTTGCCGCTCCCAATTTCATCAGCCCGTGTTCGCCGTACCGGGCGTTCAGCGCGAAGGTCTGCCATACAAGGACGGAAGACGATGCCGCGCCGAAGCCGATACATACCCACTGGTCGATGCCGACCATGTAGAGGATGACGAACAGGACGAAGAGAGCCAGCAGACCTCCGCAGAAGATGAAGAGGTACTGAGCCTTCAAGCCCTTGAACTCGACCGGACGGCCGATACCCTTGTTTATCGGGTATTCAGCCATACATTGTGTATTAAAGGAAGAATGAGCGCAGGATAGTGGCAGCGACAATCAAGAAGATACAAGCCCCGAACCACGAGGCGGCGGTCTTCGAGGTGTCGGGGTCACCGGACGAGAACTTTCCGTACACTTTCACGCCGCCGATAAGCCCGACTACCGCGCCGATGGCGTAGATTAATTTCGTGCCGGGGTCGAAATACGAACTCACCATAGAGGTGGCTTCGTTGATGCCTGCCAGACCGTTTCCTTGCGCAAAGCGGAGGCGGTTGCGACAATCATAAGTGCCGCAGAGATGATGAACTTTTGTCTGATGTTCTTGTTCATAAACTGTTCTTGTTTTGTGCCGTCCAAAGGGTGGATAGTCCTTTTTAGGGCGGTTGATACTTGATTACTTTACTTTGGTTTAGTGGTTGCCCGTTTGTTTCTACGGACTTGGGTGTGTCCGTTGCGGATTGGCTGTACCTTGTACCGCCGTGTGCATGGGTGTCGTCATTTTACGTTTTCATTTCCATTCTTTTTAGCTGTTATACATAGTTTCGGAAGTCGAACTCCTCGATGTTGTCGGGAATCACGAACACCTTTTCCTTTTGTTGTGTCACGGTCATGTTCACCGTGTCCACGAAAACTGCCATCGCCTTTGCAAGCCTCTCGCTCATTGTATCATCGGTCAGGCGTTCCGTTATTCTTGT
>NZ_BHWB01000011.1 GCF_003865075.1 Bacteroides faecalis
CTCTCTTCACGGGCGGCTATTTCGTTTTGCAAGCTGCGGTTGTCCGCCTCCAGCTCCCTGATTTTCCCACTGCCCAAAAGAGAACCCACCTTCGCCATGATGGCGGTCTTTGCCTCCACCTTGACCGCCTCCAGCTTTTGCGTGTTGATTTCCTTTCTGGCCGTTTCCAGCCGTTTCTCCGCCTCTTCCTGCTCGGCTTGGAGTTGGCGCACGTTCTCTTCCAGTTCGTCCGTCTGCCGCCTCAAATCGCGGTAATACTGGGCGGTGGAGACATGCCGGGCTTCCGAACCTCTTATCCCGCGTTGCAGGCCGTATTTCACCATGACTCTGGCATAGTCGTCGTGATAGGCAATCAGTTTGGTACGGTTCAACACGTCGTCGGCACACAGTCGGACGGCATTCGCCTTCTTGCGGTAAGTTCGCCCTTCCTCCTTCGGCTTCTTCTGCCCCGCCTTCCTGCGCTCTCCCGTCACTATCGGTACAAGTGTGGCATGTATGTGCGGCGTGTGCTCGTCCATGTGCAGCACCGCCGAGACCACGTTCTCCCGCCCGAAGGTCCTGTACAGCCAGTCCATGCTGTCCCGGCACCAGTCGTCCAGTCTTCCGGCTTTCTCTATTTCCATCATGTCCTCATGTGTTCCTGAGAGCATGACACGGATGGCGCGTACCTGGTCGTGGGTGATTTTCCTTCTGATGCCCGCACTGCTGATGCGGGCCGCAATCGCGTCGTCACGCTCCCTGATGCCTTCGGGCATCCGGACGAGCTCGCGGTTCAGGTGCGTGCGCGTGGGGTCGACGTTCGGTGCTATCACCCTGCGCTCGATATGGTCGGACATCCGGCTGTCGGATGCCCCCTTCGCTTTTCTGAAATCGAGTGAGAAATATCCCATTGTAAAGTCTTTTTAGGTTTGACAATTCCGCCTGCCGTGCGGATATGCCTCACGGCGAACGGGGTGTGCAGAGGGGCCGGCCCCTCGCCTCAATAGGGCGTTTTTAGCTGCGCTTGCGCTGCGTGAAGAAAACGCCCTATTGAGCTATGGCTTTTCACTGTGCAAAAAGCCTGCGGGATGCGTGGGTTACATTCCGATGCCCTTCCCCTTTTTCTTGCCCGGCTGCTGCACCCACTGTACTTGCTTTGCCTGCTGTACCGGGTTCACCTGCTGTGACAACTTTTTTCCGTTCAGGTAGTCGTTCAGGTCCTTGTACCCGCTGTACACAGGTGATGCGTCGCGGACACGCGAACCGTACTCTCTTTGGATTTCGCGCAGGGCTTCCAGCCCGGCGCGGTCGTTGTCAAGGAAGCAGTGTATCCGCTCATAATTCCCCAGCAGCCGCAGGGCTTTGGAAAGATTGGAAACCGAGTTCAGCACGATATAGTCCTGTCCGTCAAGGGCGGGGCGGTCGGGATGCCCCGCCTGCCGCAGCGTGAGAAAGGAGAGGTAGTCCATGAAACCTTCGAAGAGGCAGCAGGTTTCCCCCGGTTCCGTTTGCCGTATGTGAGTGATGTCTTTCGGGGCTATGCAGCCCTTGAAGAACTTGTTGCGTATCTCGTAGCCTCCCGAACGGTTGGGAAAACCGACGGCAAAGTAGGGTTTGCCGTCGGTCAGATAGTGCACCTCCCTGCATTCTCTTTTTGCCAGTTCCGTATTTATCCCCCTTTCCCGCAGATAGGAGAATAAGGCGGGGGAAGAAAGCGGCATTACTTCCAACTGCCGGAAACTTGGTTGTGATAATGTCTGCCCGCCAAAAGAGAAGGAGACGGGGCGCACGTGCGGTGCCTGCCTTGCTATCATTTCCAGAAGGTAGGGCACATGGTCGGATGCGTAGAGTTCCGCCGCTAGTGCGATGATGTTGCCGCCTTTCCCGGTGGCAAAGTCATACCAGAGATTACGTTCGGTGTTCACCTTGAACGAGGCCTCGGTTTCCTCCCTCAACGGTGACTTGTACCATAGGTTGCCGCCCTGCCGTCTTACGGGTGAGTACCCCAGACTGTGCAGGTATTCGGCTATGCTGATTTGTTTCGCTGTCTGAATGTCCATACGTGTGAGTGTTTGAATGAATGACTGTTTTTGTTTTTTCGCCCGCACCTTCTTATATAAGGTACGGCATATACATGGCTTCACTTAAATGCTCGTATATATAGGATACGGGTATTAAGTGAAGCGGTTGCGTGATGTCCGCGCACCGCTTCGCTTTTCCCTTATATATAGGCACCGTGAATAAAGTGAAGCGTTTCTCCGCATCCGGTTTAATAATGGAAATCGGGCATGAAGGTGTATTTCCTGCCGTTCTCCTGCACTATCATCCGCTTGTTGCGCAACGTGATGATGAGCGATACCGCCTTGTGGTGGTTCAGTCTCACGCCGACGGAGGCATAGGCATTTATCAGCGCGTCCTCCAGTTCCTTGTAGCCGTATTCGCTTTTCAGTGCGAATGCCGCCTCCAGCGCGATGCGGTGCTGTTGCTCCGTGATGTGCCTGTACGCGTCGAACGGCTCCTGCTGCGGTCTTCCGGCTTTCCTCCCCTGCGGGGTATAGTTCTCCACCAGTTCGGGAAGTGCCCTGTCATTGATGCGGAAGGCGAACGGCTCGAAGTCCATCGCCCGGATGTGCATGGCCGATACCCGACTGATGTCGGCGTCGCCCTTGTCCTTCTCCACCAGCAGCACCGTCTCGGCCTTGTTGTTCAGTTCCGTGCCGATGTGCCCGCGCGCGTTCTCGTCACCCTTGTTCTGGTGCAGTATTGTGTGGATATGTATCTGGCGGTCGTCCGTCCACTGCATCAGCTTGGAGATGATGCGTGTGGATTCGCCGGGGCTGTTGATGTCGTACACCATGTCGCGGATGCCGTCTATCACGACAAGTCCCAGTTCCGGGGTATTGTAGATGGCCTGCTCCACAGCCGCGATGCGTTCTTTCGGGGTGTACTTGCGCAGGGCGAGAAATTCGAGGTGCTCGCTGTCCCGGTCGGTCGGCAGGCCTGCCATGCGCAGGATGCGTTCCATCACTTTGAGACAATGGTACGGGCTCTGTTCGGTATCAACGTAGAGGATTTTCCGCTTGTCCTTGGGCAGTTCCGCCGAATACAGCAGTACCGTGCCGTTCTTCAACGCCGCCGCGACGATGGCAGAGACGTTGAACGTCTTCTTGCTTTTCGCCTTGCCGATGGACGCGCTGAAATTGCCCAGCGTGCCGACGACAGTGCCGTTCGCCTTCAGTATCTCGGGAGCCTTCTCACATTTCATGCCGATGCTCAGCCGTGAGGCCTGCCAGATGATGATGGCGTTCTCACGGGTCACTTCTTCCATGCGCTCGTTACTTTCCATGGCTGCGGAGTTTTCGGTTTGCGCTTCTGGCGATGGCGAGTGCCGCCTCGCCCTTGTCGTTCACACGTCTTGCGAGGCTTTCGGCCCATACGAGCAGCTCCCTGCGGGAGAACAGCAGTTTGTTTCCGTACTTGCGGAACGGCACATTCCCCTTGGCGGTCAGCTTGTAGAGGCGGGCCTTCGAAATCAGGAACCCGTGCTGTTCGAGTACCCCCACAGCCGCATCCGGCGTGAGGTTGTCGGGTTCGTCCTTCGGCAGGGTGAGCCCTGCCAGTGTCTGCGAGACGCTCTCGCTCACGATTGCCCGGAGTTCCTCGGGCGTGGTAAGAATGATCTGGTTCATTTTCTTCCTTTCTTTTTGGGTGTTTGTACTATGGCTGTCGTCACAGCCGTTCCAACCGGTTGTGGCGCAAAGGAAGAATAAAGGAAAGCGAATATCGAACCGCAAATAACTTAACACGGATATGACTTTTATGGACGTTTCATGACTTTTGGTGACACTGCGTGGGGCGGGTAAAAAGGGAAACGGTGCCATAGGCGGATATAATCTTCCAATGGCACCGTTTTGCACACATATGTCAAGTGATTCGGAATGCACTATTATTTCACATCCTTTAACTTTCCGAGTTGGGAAATGACTTCTTCTATTACGAAATATTTCTCTCCCGGTATCCCGATGTCGGAGCGCGATATGAAGCCCAGCTCCTCCCACCGGGCTATGCTCTGGCGGCTCACGCCCGCCATCTTTGCCAGTACACTCTGGCCTATCATCTCCCTGCCGAGGATGACGGGGTATTTGTACTTGCGGGTGGCATGGCTGAACCTTATGCGTTCGATGACCGCCTCCACATTGTTTATGGTGGGCCGTACCCGCTCCTGTACGCGTATCACGGCCTCCGTTATCTCATATCCGGCAAGCCCGGGATGTCCGGAAAGCTCCTCCCATATGGCACCGAAACATTTGAGGTGCCGTATCTTTATCTCTCTGGTCTTCTTTCTTGGCATGGTCAGTCGAATTTGGTAAGTAACTGCGCGTTCCTCATCCGTTCGTCCCGCTCGAAACTGGCAAGGTAGTTCTCCGTTATGGCAAGGTTGGAGTGCCCCAGACTTTCGGATATGTAGGAGATATTCGTCCCGCTGCGCTTGAGCACGGTGGCGAACGAGTGCCGGGCCGAATACGTGGTCACGGGGGGCAGACCCACCGCCTCGGCTATCCTACCCAATACCTTGTTGCATTTCTGTATGACCGTATCGACAAGGTGCTTGGTGGCGAAGCCGTCCTCCTTCCCCGTGGCGAACTTGAAGATGAGCGTGCCGGGGTTTCCGTCGTCGGGGTTACCCCAGCGGTCCATGATTTTCCGCATCTCGGGGGTGAGCACCGCACGTATGGTACGCACTTGCTTGGAAGTATTCATCGTTTTTGCCCTGACAAAACAGATTTCACCTCCCACGATGTTTCCGTAAGTAAGATAGAGCATGTCCCGGAAGTTGATGCCGTTGCAGAGGTAGGAGAAGAACCACATGTCCCGGTAAAGCTCGGTTTCCTCCCTTCCGTCGGTATAGGTGACGAGCCTCTTTATCTGCTCCAGTGTGAGTGCCAGCTTCCTGCCCTCGGCTGAGGGTATCTCGAACCTGTTCCTGCCGAACGGGAAGTGCGCCTCCTTTATTATGCCGTCCGCCTTTGCCCGGTTCATTATCGCCTTGAGCATCTTGAAATAGACGCTGAGCGTGGACTTGCTTTTCTTTTGGCCCGTCCAGAATCTTCCGCAGCGGTTCAGCCAGTCCACCGTGACGGCAGAAAACGGAATGTCTTTCCCTGCAAACTCCTCCACCGCCGTCAGCAGTGCATGATAGCTGCGGTACGTACCCGCCTGCCCGTTACGTTTCAACTCTTCCGTCTTCGCCTTTATCGCGGCGTTCACTGTCGCGGTGGAGCATCTGCCCAGCCGGACACTCAAAAGATCAAACGCGAAATCGCCACGCTCGGCGAGTGCCTCCACCTGCCCCTTGATGATTGAGAAGCTGTTCTCTATGTTCGAGCGTGCCTCCGTGAGCCTGCGGCTCTTGCTTTCCGCAAGGTTCGCCCAATCCTCCTTTGACAGCTCCTGCCCCGTGGAATAGTATTTCTGCCTGCGGTTGTGTATGACTTGTATCTTCACGGGGAACAAGCCGCTTTTCTTCGCCCTGCGTGCGTCCAGTACCGACAGCACCGAAATTCCGTCCTTTGAATACTTGTACATAATCTGCCGTTTTTGATGGTTCTTTACTTGGTCTGTATGCAAATATATGTGCATACGATTTGCATACAAAAATAGAGATTATCGGAAAACGATGCAAATTATTTGGAGAGAAAATTTGCTAAAACGCACTATAATACAGTGATTTGCGTATATAGGTCAAATGGTGGAAAATAAATAAAAATGGGCTTATTTTAACTGTATGTAAAAGTTAGTAGTATTTGCTCTATTACCCGTAGTATCGGTTGAGTAACAATTCTATTAATTGATAAAAAACAGTTAAGCAATAAACTGGAAGTGACAATAGAACTATCCTGAATTTTTATTGTCACTCTATTGTCACTTGTCTATTATCACCATTTCAGCATTGATTAGTAACTGTTTAACTTAAAAAAGTGACAAGTGACAATAAATAACCGCTTTATTTTCTCTAGGAATGACAAGCTGGACGCTGAGAACATAGTGATAATCGTTCAAATGTTATAATTGAAACCGTAAATTTAATACTCTTATCGTTATGTTCTTGTTATTCAAATAAATTATTCTTTTATCGAATACCGTTATTGAAGTCAATAAAGTTGTTTTCAAAGCAGAATGGTTACTTTAAAAAACGTTTTAGCGATGCGGGATTTGAGAAATATAATTCAGGAAAACATAACAAACGAAAATATAAGTAAACTGTGTTCTATGGAACAAGTACTAATCCAAACAGTATGTTATTTGAAGAAAAAATATTAATTGGAGTATGAATACAATATATTTTTTGTATATTTGGTTCCAATAATTAAGTTCTCAACTATTGTATCTAATAAATATGAAGAAACCAATTTTATTCTTTTGGGCAGTACTTACATTCATACTTCCCACGCTAGCACAACAGCGAGCAGACCAACAACACCTTGAAAATAATGAATCATTTTCAATGATCGTATTGGGAGATCCTCAAGGATATACAAAATACGACATCAACCAACCGATATTCGAACTCTGTACGGCATGGATCGCTGATAATATTGATAATCTAAACATAAAGGCTGTACTCTGCACAGGAGATCTGGTAGAACAAAACGAGAACATTACAATGAATCGGAAGATGCTTAATCAGACAAGTGAAGAAATGTGGGAATCCGCTTCACGTTCATTTGCGCGTCTTGATAACAAGGTTCCTTATATAATATCTTGTGGTAATCATGATTATGGATACAAAAGTTCAGAATGTGGTATCACTCATTTTCCTGAATATTTCCCTTTCAAACGAAATTCAACCTGGAGAGATTGCCTTGTCGCTGACTTTCCGAATCGTAATGGGGTAGTATCTTTAGAGAATGCAGCTTTTGAGTTTAAAGTTCCTAATTGGGATAAAATATTAGTTATAACATCCGAATTTGCTCCACGTGATGAAGTGCTTGAATGGGCTAGAAATCTAGTTGCAAAGAAAGAATATATTGATCATAAGGTTATATTTATGACTCATTCTTTTCTTCGGGAGCGCAATGCGAAACGTACGGATAATGAGCATTATAAAATAACTCCCCGGAATTGGGGACAAGGAGTTTGGGATAAACTGATTTATCCCTCTTCAAACATTGATCTGGTTATATGTGGGCATACGGGTAAGCCGGGTGAATTTGAGGATGCAGTCGCTTATCGTGTAGACCCGAATAAGGCGGGAAAAAAAGTTCACCAAATGATGTTTAATGTACAAATATCGGGCGGCGGCTGGGAAGGTAATGGAGGAGACGGTTGGCTCCGTATACTTGAATTTATGCCTGACGGTAAAACTATCAAAGTAAAAACCTATTCACCATTATTTGGATTTTCCCCTTCAACAAAGCATCTGGCTCATCGAACAGGAGCTTGTGATCAGTTTGAGATGGTCGTTGAATAAGAGTACGTGTTCAGGTATTTATTTCAGATGTTTTTTCATCAGGAAATTGGTAAGACATAATTGATTGGCCTGTCTTTTCTGTTCTTGTTCGATGCAATATCCTTTTTTCTCAAAAGAGGTTTTGGCTGTTAAACTAACTTCGGATGTGATCATTTCTATTTGATGATAGGTCGCATATTTCTCTATTTCGGTTAGCAGGAAGGTAGCTACTCCTTTCTGTTGATAGTCTGCATGTACAAACATGGAATGCAAGTAACCGTCTTTCCGTATAGATGCAAATCCAATAGCTTGGTTCGTTTCATTGAGAGCTATAATAAAATATAGATTGTTGATTAGCTCTTTCCAATGTGCAATATTCTCACCACACGAAGCCCAACCCTGAACTTCTTCAAGAGAGTAGTCTTTTATGTTTATTGTCGATACTCAGATCGGTTATCTAACATCAGCAAAAAGTGAGGCTTATCAGAATACTTCAATCCAATAAATTCATTAAACGGAAGTTTTGTTACATCTATAAGCGTTTAATTGTAATATAATTATATAGTCGTACAAATATATAAATAATTATAGGTCCGAGCACGTGAATTGTACTAATATATAAAAAGCTTAAATAAGTCGGGAGAAAATAGAGATGAAGTTGTATTGATAAATAAAAAATCATATTTTTCATACCCAAATACGAAAAACTATATGAATATTGAAACGATCGCAGCATTTCAACATGGAGATCATAAGGCTTTTGAATATATTTTCCTTACTTATTTTGATAAAGTAAAGTATTTCCTGAATGGACTTTTAAGATCAGAAAGTGATGCAGAAGAGTTGGCACAAGATATTTTTGTAAATCTGTGGGTAAATCGGCAAGTTATCAATCCACATAAATCGTTTAACACCTATATTTATACGATCGCTCGTAATACAGCTTTCAACTATTTAAAGCATAAATCGGTAGAAGAAGCTTTCAAGGACCATTGCAGTTCTTTGAATCTTGAAGAAGATGATAGTTCTGATGAAATATTATTTGCAAAAGAAATAAACTTATTGGTGGAAATGGCTGTATGTAAAATGCCCATTCAAAGAAAAAAGATTTATCAAATGAGTAGAAACGAAGGTTGTTCCAATGAGGACATTGCCAAAGATTTAGGTATTTCAAAAAAGACAGTAGAAAATCAGCTTAGCCTTGCTTTACAAGAAATCAGACGTGTTATTTCATCCTTTTATATTTTCTTTTTCTAATAAAAATGTCTTTTAGGTCGGGAGTAGTCGGTCTATTAGTTGTATTAATCATATAGAGATTAAAAAAACAGATATAATATGAAAAAGAGAATAGTGATATTACTTCTTTCGGCTTTTGTATTTACCACATACGTTTTCTCGCAGACAACAGAAAATGAAAAGAAAGTAGAGACCAAAATAGAAGGTAAGATTAAAGTGGATGAGAAACTGATGTATGATCATACTAAAGAGAAAATAGATTTGATGTATAATATTAATAGGGTGAATTTAAAAAGTATTCCTACTTTAGCTGATTTTAGCCGATTTCAGCAAACGGCTATCTCCCGGCGATTCTCATTTGTGGGAAATGGCAAAGAAGTCACTTATCTGGGAATGGGTAAATACTTTTCTATTAATGGTGCAATACGTTGGAAAGTCTCTGATAAACTATCCCTGGATGCAGGAGGACTATTTAGCCGACAGTTTTATTTCTCAGGACCTATTACGCGGCAAGATGTTATGGGTATGAATGTAAAAGGGCAATATGCATTGAATGATTATATACGTCTGGAAATCTGGGGACAATATATCTTCCCCAATGAAACTTATTCTTATTCAAGTTACAACTCTTTATTTTCACATACAGGTATTGGCACGTCAGTATCGATTGATTTAAAAGAGAATACAGGCATAAAAGTCGGGGCAGAATATCAGTATGATAGAAAGACGCAGAAGTGGGGGCTTGAATCTACCGGAAAGGTTAGTATTGGTTTTTAATGATATAAAAACATAGGTATGAAAGAAAATTATATTTATCGGATTCTAAATCAATTTTTCACTCATGCGTATCCTTCTGAAATGGAAGAGCAAATACAGGAGTGGATCGTAGAAGATAAGTGGAGTATTGAAAAAGATAAAGCTTTATATACTATCTGGAATGAGGTACAAATAGCTCCCAATGAAGGGACTTATCAATCTCTTCAAAAAGTGAAAATGGTTCTTGGATTCCATGAGAAGCCTGCGAGGATTTTCAAACGTCGTCATCAATGGTTGAAATATGCGGCTATTTTTATTCCGCTTTTTTTATTAACCGGATGGTATTTATATAATAATCAGGATGTAAATACAATGGAAGTTGTCACTGCCAATAATGAGCAAAAACAATGTACACTTCCGGATGGTACAACAGTCTTATTGAACTCGGATACTAAACTCACTTATCCTTCCAAGTTTGAGGATTCCACACGTATCGTTAATTTGGAAGGAGAAGCGTATTTTACGGTAACCAGTAACCCATCTAGACCTTTTATAGTGGCTACCCAACATTTATCCGTCAAAGTTCTCGGAACAAAATTTAATATATCCGCCTATTCAACGGACGATCGCGCTGTCACTACATTAAACAGTGGTAGTATACAGGTTGATATAAAATCAGGAGAAGTCACCAATAGGTATATTTTAAAACCTAATCAACAGATTGTATATGATAAAATAGACAAATCTGTTTTGTTGAATACCGTTACAGATGAAAGTCTTGGTTGGAAAAACGGTCTGTTGATATTTCAGGATGCTACGTTTAATGACATTATTTATACTCTTCAACGTAGGTTCGATGTGATCATCGATTATGATAAACAGAAATTTTCAAATGACTCTTATACAATAAAGTTCATTAACAAAGAAAATCTTGAAGAAATTCTGGGTGTATTAAAGGAGGTTGTAGGAGATTTTGATTATAAAATACAAAGTGGTAAAGTAACTTTAATAAAGAAGGAGGTGAGCGAATAGATAAAAAAAGAACCGGAAACTGTTTTGAAGCCATTTCCGGTTCAGAAAAGCCAAACATGTTCTAAATAAAACGAGTATTTAACTTTTCAATATTTTAAAATATATGTTTTCATTTGAAATCAAAAGTAGACAAAATAATCTGAACTATAAAATAATTTGTTTGATTATTACACTTATTATATCAGTTGCATCTAACGCACAAAACACAAAAATTACAATTTCGGGACGGGATATTACTATAAAACAAACATTTGAACAGATTGAAGCACAAAGTAAATATACCATTGCTTACAGTAAAAATCAACTGGATATTCAACGGAAAATTACCATTGATGTTAAAGATGTGAGTCTGAAAACCGCTCTTGATCAAATTTTAAAAGGAACCGGACTGACTTATAAAACAAAAGAAAACCATATCATTATTTCATTACCGGATAATAAAAACAAATCGGATGACAATTCTAAACAGAAACCAACTCAAACGGTCAGAGGAATTGTAGTAGATGCTAAAACGAATACTCCTTTGGAATATGCTTCTGTCAGTTTATTAGAAGAACCTTCTTTGAGTGCTTTCACTGATAGTATGGGACGTTTTCAAATTCGTCATGTTCCGGTTGGGCGTTATAATGTTCAAACTTCTTTTATGGGATATCATCCGAATATTATCAATGAAGTGGTGGTAACTTCTTCAAAAGAGGTTTATATGGAAATACCGGTGAATGAAGATGTTCATACGCTAAGTGAGGTTGTCATACAACCGGAAGTGAAGAAAGACAGACTATTGAATCCTATGGCTATCACCGGCGGACGCATGATAAGTATGGAAGAAGCGAGTAGATTTGCCAATGGTTTTGACGATCCGGCCAGGTTAAGTTCTGCATTTGCCGGAGTAGCCGGAGATGTTGGTACTAATGCTGTGGCTATAAGAGGAAATGCCCCACAGTTTAATCAATGGAGATTGGAGGGTATTGAAATTCCTAACCCTACTCATTTTGCAGATATATCCGGCTTAGGAGGTGGATTTCTATCAGCTTTAAGTACTCAGGTAATTGGTAATTCTGATTTTTATAATGGTGCTTTCCCCGCTGAGTATAATAATGTTTTATCAGGAGTATTTGATATGCACTTGCGTAATGGAAACAATCAAAAGTATGAACATACTTTTCAAGTGGGGCTAATGGGAATTGATCTGTCTTCAGAAGGACCTATAAGTAAAAAGAGAGGAAGTTCCTATCTAATTAATTATCGCTTTTCTACTACTTCACTGGCCTCCGGGAATGATATAAATCTAAAATATCAGGATTTGGCATTCAAACTGAATTTTCCTACCCGAAAGGCTGGAACTTTTTCTATATGGGGGCTAGGATTAATTGATAAAAATAAGAGTGAACTTTCGGATCGTTCTGAATGGGAAACTTTAGGAGATCGTCAGTCCGGAGAAAATAACCTTGATAAATCGGCAGGAGGATTGACTCATAAATACCACATTAATGAGAATACCTATATCCGTTCTTCACTATCAGCAACCTATTCTAAGGATCATACAATTGTTGATCAGCAGGTAGATGACAAATTGATAAGGGTGGGAGATATACAAAATTCAAGATGGGATATCGTATTTAATTCTTTTATAAACAGGAAGTTTGGTTCAAGACACACCAATAGAACAGGTATTACAGTGACCGAATTAAAATATAATCTTGATTATAAGGTGAGCCCTTTTTTCGGACTCGATAAACCGATGGAGCAAATTTCAAAGGGAAATGGAGAGAGTACTGTCTTTTCAGCCTATAGTAGTTCGATCATAAATTTGACTAATTATTTGACAACTAGTATTGGAGCTACTGCACAATACTTCACATTGAATAAGAACTGGTCCGTTGAACCACGAATTGCATTAAAGTGGGAAATGAATCCGAAACATGCTTTATCCGTCGCTTATGGATTGCATAGCCGAAGAGAAAAACTAGACTATTATTTTGTTGAACGGGATATCAATGGAAAAAAAGAATCAAACAGATATCTGGATTTTTCAAAAGCGCATCATTTTGGAATCACTTATGATTGGAATATTAGTCAGTCTCTACATTTAAAGGTAGAACCTTATTATCAATATTTATTTCATATCCCAGTGGAAGAAGGTTCTTCATTTTCTATTATTAATTACGAAGAGTTCTATTTGGACAGAATTTTGGAAAACACCGGATTAGGAAAAAACTATGGTATAGATATCACATTGGAACATTATATGAGAAATGGATTCTATTACATGATCACAGGATCATTTTTTAAATCGAAGTATAGAGGAGGAGATCGTATTTGGCGAAATACAAGATTAGATAAAGGTTATCTTTTGAATTTACTCGCCGGAAAAGAATGGATGGTGGGTAAATATAAACAAAATGTATTTAGTATTAATGGACGTTTGTTCTTTCAAGGAGGAGGACGTTACACTCCTGTAGATGAAGAGAGAACACTTGCTGAACATGATATTGTCTGGGATGAAACTAGAGCCTATGAAAATAGATATAATCCTTCAATAAATGGTGATATATCCTTGAGTTACCGGATTAATAAGAAAAAAGTATCGCACGAATTCTCATTAAAGATATTGAATGTTGGTATGAACACCGGAATGCACTTTTATCAGTATAATGAAAAGAAAAATATAATAGAGAAAAAAGATGGATTAGGTATAATTCCTAATATCAGCTATAAAATTCATTTCTAATGTTATTTTATTAGCCATTATATTAGAATTGGTAATTGGGGTAAAATAATCTGTAATATAGATAATTTAAAATATTCCAAATAAAGTATCTTTGCTGCATAAAATGAATCAATGAATTGTTATGCATATAGTTAAGAGAAGTAAGGTACGTATGGTTATAGGATATATATTAGTTGTAATAGTATTATTAGCAGTTGTTGTGATTGCTTTTATCAATCAACCCAGTTTTGGCAGAATACCTCGTGGAGAACGTCTAGAACGAGTGAAACAATCTCCAAACTATAGAGATGGAAAGTTTCAGAATCTGCATGAAACTGTATTGATGACTTCAGACAAAGGACGTCTGGAAGGTATCTGGGATTTTCTTTTCCAAAAAATAGAAGGTTTGCGACCAGATGTTCCTTTGCCGGCAATCAAAACAAATCTTAAGAACTTGAATCAGGATGAAGAAGCCATTATATGGTTCGGACATTCGTCTTATTTAATTCAAACAGGTGGAAAGAGGATTTTGGTAGACCCGGTATTCTGTATGGCTTCTCCTGTATCTTTTATCAATAAACCATTCAAAGGTACGGATATCTATCATCCGGAAGATATGCCGGATATTGATTATCTGGTTATCAGTCATGACCATTGGGATCATCTCGACTATCATACTGTTAAAGAGTTGAAAGGACGAATCGGTAAAGTGATTTGCCCGCTAGGTGTCGGCGAACATTTTGAATACTGGGGATTCGACAAAGACCGCATCATAGAACTTGATTGGAATGAGGATGCTAATCTTGAGTCCGGCTTTATGATTCATTGCTTGCCGGCCCGTCATTTCTCAGGTCGGGGATTTAATGCCAATCAGTCTTTATGGGCTTCCTTCTTATTAGAAGCTCCTTCTCAGAAAATATATATAGGTGGAGATGGAGGATACGATACTCATTATGCAGATATTGGTAATCGTTTCCCCGATATTGATCTTGCTATCCTTGAGAATGGCCAGTACAATGAGGAATGGAAATACATTCATCTGATGCCTCAATACATGACACAAGCTGCAAGAGATTTGAAAGCTAAACGTATCCTTACCGTACACCATTCTAAATATGCATTAGCTAAACATCGTTGGGATGAGCCGTTGAAGAATGCGGAAAATATGAAGTACAAAGACTCATTAGATGTATTAATTCCGAAAATAGGTGAAATTGTCAGATTAAAATAAGCATTGTTTTTACTGTATCGGTAAAAATGGTAATATCATCTGTAATTTATATACGAAAGTATTGGTAAGCTCTGCATACTTTTGCAAAGTGAATGATCAATAACAATTTAAAGGCTACGATTATGAGTAAAAAAGTTCTGATACTATCATCCAGTCCCCGTAGAGGAGGAAACTCAGACAGGCTGTGTGATGAGTTTTTAAAAGGTGCCGAGTCAGCAGGGAATGAAGTGGAAAAGATTTTCTTGAAAGACAAACAAATCAATTATTGTACGGGATGTAGTGTTTGTAGTATGTACGGGAAACCTTGTCCGCAAAAAGATGATGCAGCAGACATCATTGAAAAAATGATAGGAGCAGATGTGATTGTAATGGCAACTCCTGTTTATTTCTATACTATGTGCGCACAGATGAAAACACTGATTGACCGTTGCTGTGCCCGTTATCTCGAAATACGCAATAAAGAATTCTATTTTATTATAGCTGCTGCAGAAGAAAGTGTTCCGATGATGGAACGAACCATTGAGGGTTTCCGAGGCTTCCTTGATTGTCTGGAAGAAACCAGTAGAGAAAGGAGTGGTTTATGGAATTGGTGCCTGGAAGGTAGGAGAGATAGAAGGAAAACTTTCGATGGTGGAAGCCTATGAAATGGGAAGCAATGTCTGATAGATTTTATAACATGAAGAAGTATATAGAAATGAAACTGTAAAAAGACTGCTCGTTGATATATCCAAATGATGTATTGACGGGCAGTTTTTCTATTAAAAGAAAGTAAATCTGTAATATTGGTATAACTTTCGGTAATTAAGATACGTGAAAAGTAAATCTCTGTGATTAAATTTGCACCATGATAAAATCCGTTTGTGGTGTATATATTATCAGACATACGGTAAAACTCTTTAAATAAAAGAATTTAAACTACTATAATTTGAAATTTATTTGATTATGCTACGTATTATTAGAATCACAACTGCTATTGTATGCTTTGTCATTATTACCCTGCTTTTTCTTGATTTTACAGGGACATTGCATACTTGGTTTGGTTGGCTGGCTAAAATTCAATTTTTACCTGCAATATTAGCATTGAATGTAGGTGTCGTACTATTTCTTGTAGCACTGACATTCATATTCGGGCGTGTTTATTGTTCGGTGATATGTCCTTTAGGAGTGTTTCAGGATATTATTTCTTGGTTTTCCGGAAAACGGAAGAAAAATCGTTTCCGTTATTCACCGGCGAAAAAGTGGTTGCGTTACGGAGTCTTAGCTGTGTTTGTTGTAGCTATGATTGCGGGATGGAATGCTTTAGCCATTCTTGTGGCACCTTATAGTGCTTATGGACGTATGGCATCCAGTCTTTTAGCTCCTGTTTGGCAATGGGGGAATAATCTTCTTGCCTATTTGGCAGAACGAGCAGATAGCTATGCTTTCTATGAAGTGGATGTTTGGATGAAAAGTCTTTCTACTTTGATGGTTTCAGTCGTAACCTTTATCGTGTTGTTTATATTAGCATGGCGTAACGGACGTGCTTATTGTAACACAATCTGTCCTGTTGGAACTATCTTGGGATTTATATCCCGCTATTCTGTCTTCAAACCAATGATTGATACGAGCCAATGTAACAATTGTGGGTTGTGTGCGCGTAACTGTAAGGCATCCTGTATTAATCCGAAAGCACATGAAATTGATTATAGTCGTTGCGTCGCTTGTATGGATTGTATCGGAAAGTGTAAACATGGAGCTATCAAATATACCCGGCGAGTTTCTAGAACAGTAAATGACGAATCGGTTTCATTGGAAACATCACAAGTGAATTCAACATCAGCGAGTAACTCTCGCCGTAGCTTCCTGTCATCATCTGCAATCTTTGCCACAACAGCTATTCTGAAAGCGCAGGAAAAGAAAGTGGACGGTGGATTGGCTGCCATTGAAGATAAAAAGATTCCCAATCGGGAAAATAAGATTTTCCCTGCCGGTGCATTAAGTGCACGTAATTTTACACAGCATTGTACGGCTTGCCAGCTATGTGTCTCTGTTTGTCCTAGTCAAGTACTTCGTCCCTCAGGTAATTTAATGACGTTAATGCAACCGGAGATGTCATACGAACGTGGCTATTGTCGGCCTGAATGTACTAAATGCGCGGATGTATGTCCCGCAGGTGCTATTCATCCGATTACTACCGCTGATAAATCAGCGACTCAAATCGGTCACGCTGTATGGGTAAAAGAGAATTGTGTTCCATTAACAGATGGAAAGGAATGTGGTAACTGTGCTCGTCACTGCCCGACCAATGCGATACAAATGGTTCCATCAGATCCTGATATTTCGGATTCCCCTAAAATTCCGGTAGTAAATGTGGAACGTTGTATCGGTTGTGGAGCTTGTGAGAATTTATGTCCGTCACGTCCGTTCAGTGCAATCTATGTATCCGGGCATCTGATGCACCGAGTTGTATAATCTAATTCGATATAAGATTATGGAAGAAAAAAATAAAAAAGAAATGAATCGAAGAGACTTCATAAAGATTGTAGGTATTAGTGCTGCTACATCAACAGGCTTGCTGTATGGATGCTCTTCTAATAATCATTCTACTTCAAGTGCAGTTTCGGCAGAAAAAGAGATTCCTACCGACAAAATGACCTATCGCATTGCTCCTTCTACAGGAGATCGTGTTTCGTTATTAGGATATGGATGTATGAGATGGCCACTCAAACCGGCTCCTGACGGTAAAGGTGAATTGATTGACCAAGACGCTGTTAATGAATTGGTGGACTACGCTATTGCTCATGGAGTAAACTATTTCGATACATCTCCGGCATATGTTCAAGGTTTTTCTGAAAAGGCGACGGGTATTGCATTAAGTCGTCACCCACGTGATAAATATTATATTGCTACCAAATTGTCTAATTTCGATCCAAGTACATGGTCTCGTGAGGCTTCTTTAAAAATGTACCATAAATCATTCACAGATCTTCAGGTAGATTACATTGATTATATGTTGCTTCATGGTATCGGAATGGGTGGAATGGATGCTCTCAAAGGCAGGTATCTGGATAACGGAATGCTGGATTTCTTGATTAAAGAACGTGAAGCGGGACGTATTCGCAATCTTGGATTTTCTTATCATGGTGATATTGAAGTATATGATTACTTGCTTTCGTTGCATGATGAAATAAAGTGGGATTTTGTGCAAATACAACTCAATTATGTTGATTGGAAGCATGCTAAAGAAGTGAATGCTAGGAATACAGATGCGGAATATTTATATCAGGAACTGGAAAAACGTGACATTCCAGCCGTTATAATGGAGCCACTTTTAGGAGGACGTTTGTCTAAACTGAATGATCATCTGGTTGCACGTCTTAAACAACGTAGCCCTGAAACCAGCGTAGCGTCATGGGCATTCCGTTATGCGGGATCTCCGGAGAAGGTACTTACTGTTTTAAGTGGAATGACCTATATGGAGCATTTACAGGATAATCTCCGTACTTATTCTCCTTTGCAGCCACTTACCGACGAAGAGAAAGACTTTTTGGAGGAAACGGCTCTGTTAATGTTGAATTATCCTACAATACCCTGTAACGATTGCAAATATTGTATGCCATGTCCATACGGACTGGATATACCCGGAGTATTGTTGCACTATAATCGCTGTGTCAATGAGGGTAATGTACCAAGTAGCGGACAGGATAAAAATTATGCGAAGGCGCGTCGTGCATTTCTTATCGGTTATGATCGTAGCGTTCCTAAACTGCGACAAGCCAGCCATTGTATCGGATGCAACCAATGTGTGCCTCATTGCCCACAGAATATTGATATACCTGGGGAGTTACACCGCATCGATCAATTTGTAGAACAACTGAAACAAGGAACACTATAATGGAAGAACTAATTAATTTATTACATTCGGGAGGATATTCCTGTGTGATAGCCAATGGAGAAGTACATCGAACTTTCACTCAGCGTGGAGTAGCCGATTTATATGATTTGCTAACTCAGGAACCGGATTTCCTTCGGGGGGCTTCCATTGCTGATAAGGTAGTCGGTAAAGGTGCTGCTGCATTAATGATTCTGGGAGGTATAAAGGAATTATATACTGATATTATCAGTTCTAAAGCTTTGGAATTATTCCGTCAGTCAGACGTGAAAGTCGATTTTAAACAAGAGGTACCGTTTATCTGGAATCGTGATCGTACCGGATGGTGTCCTGTAGAAACGATGTGTAGTGAAGTGGAGACTGCCGAGGCAATATTACCGTTAATTCATGATTTTATTGGAAAAATGAGAAATAAAAAATGAGAATGATAAAGAACACAGCCGGGATTATTTTAATAAATAGTTTGTTTTCCTTTTCAGGGGCTGCACAAGTTAAAAAAGATACGACACATATTGGGAGGAGTTATGCAATTGATGAAGTGGTGGTTACAGGAACACGCAATGAAACAGATGTTCGTCATCTTCCGATGACCATATCTGTGGTAGGACGTCCTCAAATAGAAAGTAGATATGATGCTTCGTTGCTGCCACTTTTGACAGAACAGGTGCCGGGATTGTTTATCACTAGTCGTGGTACGATGGGATATGGCGTATCTACAGGGGCAGCGGGTGGTATGAGCCTACGTGGTGTCGGAGGAAGTCCGACGGCTGGATTGCTGGTCTTGATTGACGGACATCCTCAATACATGGGATTAATGGGTCATCCAATAGCGGACGCTTATCAATCAATGATGGCCGAAAAAGTAGAAGTGGTACGTGGACCTGCATCTGTTCTATACGGTTCTAATGCGATGGGGGGAGTTATTAATATAGTTACCCGTAAGCAGCTGGAAGATGGAGTAAATACTGATATGCAAGTGGGTTACGGTTCGTATAATACTTTGCAGACAGAATTGTCCAACCGGGTAAGAAAGGGACGTTTCAGTAGTGTTATTACAGGTTCATATAACCGTACAGATGGCCATCGCTCAGATATGGAATTTGAGCAATATGGTGGATATGCCAAATTAGGATATGATCTTAGTAATTATTGGAAAGTGTGGGGAGATGTAAATGTTACCCATTTCAACGCTTCCAATCCGGGAACCATTCAAACTCCTCTTATTGATAATGATTCTCGTATAACCCGGGGAATGAGCTCATTTGCTTTGGAGAATCGTTACGAAAAGACTTCCGGTGCTCTGAGTTTCTTCTACAATTGGGGACGGCATAAAATCAATGACGGATATTCAGCAGGAAAAGCACCTCAGAAATCACATTTCAATTCTAAAGATAAAATGATGGGTGTTTCCTGGTTTCAGAGTGCCAGCTTTTTTTCTGGTAATCGCCTGACTGTAGGTTTTGACTATCAGCATTTTGGAGGTGAATCATGGAATAGGGTAGTAGCAACAGGTGAACGAATCCCTGGAGTTGATAAACAAGTGGATGAGTTTGCCGGATATGTAGATTTCCGACAGGATTTGTATAGCTGGTTGTCTGTGGATGCGGGTGTTCGTGTTGATCATCATTCACATGTGGGAACAGAGTGGATTCCACAAGGAGGATTGGCATTCCATTTGCCCAAAAGTGCGGAATTAAAAGCAATGATAAGCAAAGGTTATCGTAATCCAACTATTCGTGATATGTATATGTTCCCTCCTGCAAATCCGGATTTGAAAGCAGAAAGGTTGATGAATTATGAATTGTCATATTCGCAACGTCTGTTGGGAGGTGCGCTTTCATATGGTTTGAGTCTTTATTATATTAATGGAGATAATATAATCATGTCCAATGGCTTAATGCCTCCACTCAATGTAAATTCAGGTGAGATTGAAAATTGGGGGATTGAAACGAATATGGGATATCGGATTAATTCTCATTGGAGTGTTAATGCTAATTATAGCTGGTTACATATGGAGAATCCGGTTCTTGCTGCTCCCGAACATAAATTGTATGCTGGAGCAAACTTTACTTCAGGACGTTGGAGTTTGGCTACAGGAATACAATATGTGAAAGGACTCTATACTAGTGTAATTAAAGGGAATGAAAAGCAAGATAGTTTTGTACTGTGGAATCTTAGGGGAAGTTATCGCTTATGTAATTATGCCAGTGTCTTTGTAAAAGGTGAGAACTTATTAGCACAACAGTATGAAATTAATCTAGGATATCCAATGCCTAAAGCAACCTTTATGGGTGGTATAAATTTAAACTTTTAAAAAATAAATAATATGGAAACAACATCTGTGAAATTCTATTCACTCAATTATAGTGATATAAAGACATATTTGGCAGCCTCTTTATTCATTGTAGGCAACATCCTTTTCCCTCAACTTTTTCATCTCATTCCCCAAGGTGGAATAACTTGGCTGCCAATTTATTTCTTTACATTAATCGGTGCTTATAAGTATGGTTGGAAAGTTGGTCTACTGACTGCTATCCTGTCACCTGTAATCAACTCTCTATTATTTGGTATGCCAATGCCTGTCGCATTGCCTGCCATTCTTTTGAAATCAATACTACTGGCTATTTCTGCCGGATGGGCTGCTCAACACTTCGGACGTATATCTATTTCTATTTTAGTAGTTGTAGTCTTAAGTTATCAGATAGTCGGTACTTTAGGAGAGTGGATTTATGTTGGTAATTTCTTTAAAGCTATTCAAGATTTTCGTATAGGTATCCTTGGTATGTGTCTACAAGTATTTGGAGGTTATTTTCTTATCAAATATTTGATTCATAGATAATAACGAGATACTTCATACAAAAAACAAGAGGTGGCACTTTATTGTAATAAAGAACTACCTCTTGTTTTTTATTCTGCTGATTGTTTAATTCAGTTTTTTCTTATATACCCATATGCTCAATAGAAAATAGATTCCTGCCTGAATCCACAAAGTGATATATTCCGGTCGGATGTCAGCCATACTCGCTCCCATTGAGTTTAACTTCACAAAAGCAAGTGTACCCGGTGCTGCCGGAAGAATGTAATGGGCTGCTTTCCAATACCATGGCATTAACTCCATTGGATAAGAAACTCCCGAGAGGAAAATCAATCCAACTGAGAAGAAGGCTATCATAAGTAAGGGTGCTTCCGAATCTGTAAAATAACGCGAAGCTGCTAATCCGAGAAATGAAGTAGCTATGAGATATGGAATCATCAATAAGACAATGTATAATCCATTGCCAATATTAGGAATACTAAAAAAGTATGGGAGCAGGCCTAACAAGAAAAAAGCAAAGACAGCATATAGACTGCAATATACAAAAGTCTTTCCTGCCACAATACGTATAGCGGTTCCCCATCCTTGTCCAAAAGGTATATAAACCTGAATTCCTCTCGTACTATATTCTTCTCCGGTCGCCATCCCGATGACCATTAATAATGTTTGAAAAATGATAATCATCATAACTGCCGGAATCAAATAAGATCCATATCCCTCTGTGTAGTTGTAAAGTGCCGTTCCTGAAACATTGACAGGTTGTGCCATAGCTACAGCCAATAAACCTTGAGGAGGTAGAAAGACTGCTCCATCCGGACGATATTTATCGTTGATTGCCAACATTACTAATGAAGAGGAGCCTTGTAGAGCTTCGAAATATAGAAAAGCGTCAGTTGTAGCATATAAAGAGAATACAGCTTCATCTCCCCGAAATACCCGTTCTTCAAAATCAGGGGGTAGATAGATAATTCCTTGTACTTTTCCTGTTTTCATCCATTCTTTCGCTTCATGATAGTCTATAGCCTGATCATAAATTTCTGTTTGTGGAGTAGCATCCAACCATCGAATAAAATTACGACTTAACTGGCTGTGAGAATTATCAACTACTGCTACCGGAACATTAGTTACGATATTAGGAGCATACATATAGTTATAGAGTAATCCATATACGAAAATTCCTCCTATCAATACCAATAGTATAGCATAACTGGTACTAATAGCCACAAATTCACGATGGATGATGAACGATATCTGTTGTAACTTACTTAATTTTTTCATACTTATGACTTTCTATAGCTCGTTTCAAATACGGAAGTAACAGGAATGCCAACAAAGGGAATATACACAATATTACAGCCGTTGTCCAAAGATGAATAAATCCACTGCCACCATAAAGCATCATTTGCATTGCTTCCATAAAATGACGGACTGGGAAAAGGTAAGATGCATCCCTTACTAACGGGAACATATTAGGGACAGGAAAAGTTACTCCTGATAAAGTGGCACCTAAAGAACCCACCATCGACACAATACTGATGATTAAGGAAATGGCAGGAAACAGTGAAAATAAGAACAAACCAAGAGCTTGTGTTGCTATAATGAAAAGAACAGTCATACTATTCATTAACAACCAACTTCCCTGAAAAGGAATATGTAGAATACCAAACATTACATAATTGGCAAACCATCCTATCAATATATAAATGATAGTATAAGGTAGCAATTTCCCTAATACAGCTGTTACCATATTGCCTTTTGCAACAGCCAGCCATTCATCAGCTGTTCGGAATTTTATTTCAATACCCGTTGCATATACAGTGGTGAGTAAAATCAACACTTGAAATAAAACAAAAAAGAAAGGCTGACTTAGATACACCGAATAATCCAGGCTCGGATTGTAAATAGGATGATTATTAGCCTGGACAGGTAATAGAAAAGTCGTAATCTGTTCTTGATCTACTCCTAATGCGACAGCTTGCATCACGATAGGAGAAAGAGATACAGGAGCCAGGGATGTTTCAAATGCTGCCATCAGTTCACCGCCCACCGACATAAGTGCATAATGATAATAATATGATAAAGTTGCATTCTTTCCGGTAATAGCATCTTGTTCAAATTGAGGGGGAATAGAAAGATAACCATATATTTCCTTTTTCTGCACAGCTTTCCGGGCAGCAGCTTCATTTACGAAATGCTGTGTCACTTTAAAAGTAGGCACAGCTGATATATTACGGACAATCGCTCTGGAACTTGCTGTATTATCCTGATCGATAATACCGATAGGAATATTTTCCATTTGTCCGTTGCCGAAAATTGTTGCCATAAAAAAGAGGATGAACAGTGGGAGTACAATACACACGCCAAAATAAAGACGTCGTGAAGTCATACGATGCCACTCTCTCAGTAACACAGCGTGAAAAGGATGATATGTTTGTGATGAACTCATGCTTTTAATCGTTTAGCGTCAATAATACGGACATTCCCGGACGCAAATCTTCTACTTTTTGTGTGGGACGAGCATGAATCTCGAAAGTACGTAAATCATAACTTCCCGTCTGTTTGGTTGATTTCCATGTAGCAAAACTACCCAGGGGACTAATATAATAGATTTTAAATTCAATATTCTCTTTACCGATAGCCGGAACATTTGCAGTAAATGTTTCTCCCATTTTGAATTGTGGCATTAGATCTTCCCGTACATTGAGTACGACATGTACATCATTCATAACTACCAGATTCATGATAGGTGTTCCCGGTGCAACCAACTCTCCACGTTTTGGAAAAATAGTTGCAATCTGTCCGTCTTCGGGTGCAGTTAATCGAGCATCAACTAATAAAGCAGAGACTTCGTCTACTGTACTTCGTGCAGCGTCTACCATACTGGCAGCAGATGCTTTGTCTTCTTTCTGTGCACCGTCTACAGCCATCTGATATTGCTCATATGCTGCCCGCTCGGCTGCTACTGCTGCTTTATACATTGCTTCTACTTCATCTTTTCGTTGAGAAGTGACTACACTATCATTATATAAGGTAAGAATTCGATTATAAGTTGTTTTTGCTAATGTCAGATCACTTTTGGTTTTATTCCATAATTGCAATGCTGTAGCCACAATCTGCTTGCGGGTTCCTGCATCAATCTTTTTATTTTGCTGCATAGCTACTTGTTCCAAAGCATTTACTTGCTGGTATTTGGCATGTATTTCGGGACTATTGATAACGACGAGTGTATCTCCCTGACGTACCCAATCGCCTTCTTTCACAAAGAATGTGTCAATACGTCCGGGAAGTTTCCCACTGATACGAATCTCTGTAGCTTCCGCCTGTCCTTGCAGAACTAGCGGTTGTTTATGCATCAATATCATTCCCAGGGCTGTGAAGATGGCAACTGCCAGCATGATGATGACAAAGGCCCAGGAAAGGGTTCTACTAGTTGGTTTCATTATTTCTTACGGTTTAGGTTGATAGTTTACAAATTGTTCCGGTGTGCCACAAAGTGAAAGTAAATTCATCAGTGCCACATCATATTCATAATAAGCAGCCAGTCGGGCTACTTTCACTTTCGAAAGCATTGTTTCCGCATCAATTACTTCAGTAGATGTTGCCATTCCCTCAGTAAAAGACTTTTTGCGGATACGTACTAATTCTTCACTCAATTCAATGGTTGCATTTAAAGCTTTTACATTGTCTTGGGCTTTTTGAAGTTGTGTATATAGTTTGTCTACTCCTACAGCCAGATCATCCCGAGCTTTCATTTGTCCCAAGACTAAGGTCTGTTGTGTCAGTTTCGATTGCCGGATACGTTTTTCACGATCCAAGCCATCGAACAGATTCCATGTAAATCCGATTCCGACCATAGTACGAGGGACTAGATTACTTTGAATGCCATGAGAATAAAGAGTTTGTTTACCGAATAACGCAATATTGGGCAAATAACCGCTTTGATCGATGCGTACTTGTTGTTTGGCAATATGTTCTTGCAAATGCAATTGGTTGAGTAGATAGTTACCACTTCCCACTGATAAATTGAAAAGCATTTTGGGAGGTAGGGAGTCATTCATAAACAAAGGAGAGGTAGGGACAATATTTTCATCCATATCTTTTTTGTTTAATAAGGTCTTAAGAGCACTTTGCATGACAGTTTCTTCTTTTTGGGCAGCTTCCAATTCCCGTCTTGCTTCGTCCATATTTACTTGGGCAAACAAACGTCCTGCTTTATCTATCATTCCTGCTGCTTCTAGTTTCAGAGCATTCTCATAGTGTTTTTGTAGTCCTTTGTATGTTTCTTCCCGAACCGTCACAATCTGTTGTGCCAGCCGAAGCCCATAATAACTTTCGGCTAACAGATTTTGTTGGTTGGCAGAAACTTCCGCACGACTTTCTCTAGCCAAATCTACCATTGTACGTCCAATATTTGTGGCACGAAATCGCTTACCTCCGGAAAAAAGTACCCATTCAGCCGATACATCAACTGTTGTTAAATTGCGTGGAGTTAGAGGAAAAATAAGTGTATTGGTTCCGATTTGGTCAAGGATAGATGAGATTATCTGATCATTGGGAATTATAGAATGCACAAAGTCCTTAGCTGGATCCGTAAATTGAGACAGAGGTTGTTTTACCTCAATCTTTTCCGACATATGCACGAACGCTCCAGTGGACTGTAGACTAGGATACCAAAAAGCATTTAACTTATCACGTTCAGTCTTAGCTATCTCTATACTTTTATCTGCTATTTTCAAACTCTGATTCCCTTGTTGGAGCAGACGTAATGATTCTTCGAAACTTAACGAAGTCTGTGCCTTCATCTGAATGCTGAGGAAACATAAAGCAAATAATACAAATATCAGTTGATTCTTTTTCATGTTTATCAAATCTTATTTTAGAGACTTTCTAACAGATAAAAGAACAACTTTGTTCACTTTTAGGTACTCTAAGAGCTAATTACTACAAAATGAACAATTTATAATTCTGTAATATGATTTATTATGAAGACAGATTATGCTACTTGAAATTTTTCTTTCACTAAAGAATGAAATTTTATTTGAGATATAAAAATTATGTTTACCTTTGCATCACCATTGCAGAAGCACTTTTTGGGTGAATAATGCGGTAATAGCTCAGTTGGTAGAGCACTAGCTTCCCAAGCTGGGGGTCGCGAGTTCGAGCCTCGTTTACCGCTCTGTTAAAAATCAGATAGATAGTGTCAGATATCTATCTGATTTTTTTTTTCGTATTGAAGTCACTTATATCACTACTTATTAAGAAATATCAGTTAAAGACGAATCCCATAACATAAGTCATTATGAATAAAATAATGTATGAAGAATAGGCACAGTTCGTTCATTTTTCGTATTTTTGCATCCTGTTTGAACACTTAAGAAACTTAAATAGAAAAATATAATGGCAAAAGAACTGAAAGACCTGACCAAACGTAGTGAGAACTACTCTCAATGGTACAACGATTTGGTGGTAAAAGCAGACTTGGCAGAACAATCTGCCGTACGCGGATGTATGGTGATTAAGCCTTACGGATACGCTATCTGGGAAAAAATGCAGCGTCAATTAGACGATATGTTTAAAGAAACAGGACATGTGAATGCTTATTTCCCATTATTAATTCCGAAATCGTTCCTTAGTCGTGAAGCAGAGCATGTAGAAGGATTTGCTAAGGAATGTGCCGTGGTAACACACTATCGTTTGAAGAATGCAGAAGATGGTTCAGGCGTTGTGGTAGATCCGGCTGCAAAGTTGGAAGAAGAACTGATTATCCGCCCAACTTCTGAAACAATTATTTGGAATACATATAAGAATTGGATCCAGTCTTATCGTGATCTGCCTATCCTTTGTAATCAGTGGGCAAACGTATTCCGTTGGGAAATGCGTACCCGTTTATTCCTGCGTACTGCTGAATTCTTGTGGCAAGAGGGACATACAGCACATGCTACACGTGAAGAAGCTGAAGAAGAAGCACAAAGAATGCTGAATGTATATGCTGAATTCGCAGAAAAATATATGGCTGTTCCGGTTGTAAAAGGAGTGAAATCGGCTAACGAACGTTTTGCCGGCGCACTTGATACATATACAATTGAAGCTATGATGCAGGATGGAAAAGCATTGCAAAGCGGTACTTCCCATTTCTTGGGACAGAACTTTGCAAAGGCTTTCGATGTTCAGTTCGTAAACAAAGAAAATAAACTGGAGTATGTTTGGGCAACCTCATGGGGAGTTTCTACTCGTTTGATGGGTGCGCTTATTATGACTCATTCCGATGATAACGGTTTGGTTTTACCTCCACATTTGGCTCCGATTCAGGTTGTTATTGTTCCTATCTATAAAAACGATGAACAATTAAAACAAATTGATGTTAAAGTAGAAAGTATTGTTGCCAAGTTGAAAGCATTGGGTATTTCTGTAAAATATGATAATGCAGATAATAAGCGTCCGGGCTTCAAATTCGCAGATTATGAATTGAAGGGAGTTCCCGTACGTCTTGTGATGGGTGCACGTGATCTTGAGAATAATACAATGGAAGTGATGCGCCGCGATACACTTGAAAAAGAAACTGTATCTTGTGATGGCATTGAGACGTATGTTCAGAATTTGCTTGAAGAAATGCAGGCAAATATTTATAAGAAGGCGTTAGATTATCGTAACTCACATATCACTACAGTTGATTCTTACGATGAATTCAAGAAAAAAATCGAAGAAGGTGGTTTTATCCTGGCTCATTGGGATGGAACAACTGAAACTGAAGAAAAGATAAAAGAAGAAACGAAAGCTACGATCCGTTGTGTTCCGTTCGAATCGTTTGTTCCGGGTGATAAAGAACCGGGTAAATGTATGGTTACGGGTAAACCTTCTGCTTGTCGTGTAATCTTTGCACGTTCTTATTAAGATAATTATTTGATGTGAGAAAAATCCAATCTAGATCACATTAATTTGGTAAGAGTCTGAAATCTCCATTGAATTTCAGACTCTTTTTTTGTTCATTTCAGTTTTATTTCAGAAATATCCTTTTTCTTTGTATTCGTACAAGAAAAGGAGGACTTTTTATGAAGATATTAATTGTAGAAGATGAACCGGCTTTGAGAGAACTCATTCAACTTTCATTGGAGAAGGAACGTTATGTTGTAGAAACGGCAGATAGCTTCAATACAGCCTTATGTAAAATAGAAGATTATGACTATGATTGTATTTTGCTGGACATCATGTTACCGGATGGAAGCGGATTAGATCTTCTGGAGAAGTTGAAAGCAATGCATAAACGAGAAAATGTGATTATTATCTCAGCCAAAGACTCTTTGGAAGATAAAGTTTTGGGCTTGGAACTGGGAGCAGATGATTATTTACCAAAACCATTTCATTTGGTTGAATTGAATGCACGGATTAAAAGCGTTATTCGCCGTCACCAGAATGAGGGAGAAATAAATATTTGTCAGGGAAATGTGCGGATAGAACCGGATAAATTCAGAGTTTTCGTTGAAAATCAAGAATTGGAATTGAATCGTAAAGAGTATGATATCTTATTATACTTTATGAATCGCCCCGGAAGATTAATAAATAAAAATACGTTAGCTGAATCCGTTTGGGGGGATCACATTGATCAGGTAGATAATTTTGATTTTATTTATGCCCAAATCAAGAATCTTCGTAAGAAGTTGAAAGACTCGGGAGCTAATATAGAATTGAAGGCTGTTTATGGTTTTGGTTATAAGATGATTGTAGAATAAAAGTAACTAGTCACGCCTATACATGAAATTAATATATTACATCATTCTACGTATTTCTATAGCTTTAATTCTCATTCTAACAGTTTGGGCTGCCTTCTTTTATGTCACGATGATTGACGAAATTAATGATGAAGTAGATGATTCGTTGGAAGATTACTCAGAAACAATCATTATTCGTGCCTTAGCAGGAGAAGAGTTGCCTTCTAAAAATAATGGTTCTAATAACCAATATTATCTGACAGAAGTAAGTAAAGAATATGCAGAAAGCCATGAAGACATCCAATACAAAGACTCTATGGTTTATATTGTAGAAAAGGAAGAAAAGGAACCGGCGCGCATTCTGACTACTATATTTAAAGATGATGAGGGACGTTATCACAAACTTACCGTATCTACTCCTAGCATTGAAAAAGATGATTTGAAAGGCGCGATATTGCTTTGGGTTATTTTCTTGTATGTTGCTTTATCCCTTTGCATTATTTTTATTTCAGTATGGGTGTTTTATCGAAATATGCGTCCTTTATATGTGTTGCTTCATTGGTTGGATGGTTATCAAACAGGGAAAAAGAATGAACCTTTGAAAAATGATACTCAAATAACCGAGTTTCGTAAATTGAATGAAGCCGCTATCCGTTACGTTGAGCGTACAGAACAAATGTTCGAACAACAAAAGCAATTTATAGGAAATGCTTCGCACGAGATACAAACTCCGCTTGCTATCTGTCGTAACCGCTTGGAAATGTTAATGGAAGATGATTCATTAACTGAGAATCAATTGGAAGAACTGATGAAGACTCATCAAACGTTGGAATATATCACGAAATTAAATAAGTCCTTATTATTATTGACTAAAATAGATAACGGGCAATTTTCTGATACTAAAGATTTAGTATTGAATAACATCCTTAAACGGTATCTTGAAGATTACGAAGAAGTCTATAAGTATCGTAATATAAAAGTAACTATTGTAGAACAAGGTGAATTCTACGCAACAATGAATGAATCATTGACTATTGCTCTATTGACGAATCTTTTGAAAAATGCCTTTGTTCATAATGTAGATGGTGGCTCTATCCATGTTGAAATCACTAGGTATAGTATAACTTTTCGGAATACTGGAACAAACTACCCATTAGATAAGGAACACATTTTTGAGCGTTTCTATCAGGTTAGTAGAAAAGAAGGTTCTACCGGATTAGGGCTGGCCATTGCCGATTCTATCTGTCGTTTACAACATTTGAAACTTCAATACTATTTCGAACAACAAGAACATTGCTTCGAGATCTCGAAACATAACTAAAATAAGAACTGTATCAAAATTGATAATTGCTATCAGTTTTGATACAGTTTCTTTTCAGTATTATGAAAAATATCTGCAAGATTTTACCGTGATCTGACTTCTCGTCTCATAAATAGAATATATGAAAGAGCAAAACAAATAACAGTTGCTGCAATTAACCCTGTTACCTGAGGCCACACTACCATGAGGCTTTGACTTAATGGAAGTGGGCTTGGAATAGCACCTTGCATTTGTTCTACTGTAAGTGGTCCGAGACTTCTGACGGAAGGCATTAACAACGTAGTTGTCGCATCATTGAACAATTCATTGGGTGCCAGACGCATCAATCCGAGAATAAACTTCTGATAACTTATCCTTTGATAAGGAGAAGCCATTTGTGACGGACTCAATGCTTTTGCTACCAGATTGACAATCATTGAATAAAATACACTGAAAAATAGCCATACTGCCACAGAAGCCAAAGCAGATGTTGCCGCCTGTCGGAAACAAAGTGAAAACAGAATAGCCAGATTCAGCCAGAACGCTACATAGAAGATACTAAGTATGATAAAGAATATAATTCGCCAGAATTCTTCTGCTGTAGGAGGTATTCCAATTGCTATGAGTCCACATCCCATTACTAGAAAACCTAGTACAAACAACATCGTACCAACTACAATCAATGCGGCTACGAACTTTGCATTAATAATGCAGTCACGATGAATAGGTTGTGACAACATACGGCTCAAAGTACCTTTATTCTGCTCTGAATTTACCGCATCAAATCCCAAAGCTATTCCCAACAATGGACCTAAGAAGTTGATGAATAGCACAAATGAAGGAAGAGTACCGTCGGAAACAGTGAACAACTTTAAAAAGAGAAAAGAACTATCCGAATCATCTGCTTTGATGGATGCACCAATGCTAGTGAGAGCTGTATAGAGTGATCCCATACAAGTAAGTACAATGATCCCAATCAAAATAATAAATCGCCAGCTTTTAATATGATCGGATATCTCCTTATTTACGATGACCCAAAAAGGATGATTGACTTTATTCATGTCCGCTTCCTCCTTCCTCAAAATATTGATTGTAAATATCAGTCAACTCCTGTTTCTTATTTTTCAATTCTGCCAGATCAATAAGAGCAAGTAATTTACCACTACTAAACAAACCTACACGATCACATACTTTTTGTACCTGATCCAGATGATGCGACGAAAAGAGTACAGTTAGTCCTTCCTTTTTACTTAAAAAACGGATTAACTCAATGAATTCCTGAACACCTGCCGGATCAATACCGGAAGTCGGTTCGTCCAGAATAATGATTTCCGGTTTTTTAATAAGTACATCTGCTAATCCCAACCGTTGTCTCATTCCCCGGGAATACTTTCCGGTTTTCTTTTTCATCTGTTCTGCCAAACCGACGCGTTTCATCAATTCCTCAGCTCTAGTTCTTGCTTCTGAATCAGGAATACCATTCAAACGAGCAGTATATAACAGATTTTCCGGTCCGGTCATATCATCATAAAAGCCTACGTCTTCCGGTAGATAACCGATTTTTCTTTTTACTTCAATGGGATGTGTTGTCGAGTTAATACCACAAATTTCAACAGTTCCCGATGTCGGTTCTGTCAACCCCAGCATCATTAAAATAGTAGTAGACTTACCGGCACCATTCGGACCCAATAATCCAAAAATCTCTCCTTTTTGAATAGTCAGGCGAATATGATCTACAGCAGTAAAGTCACCGTATTGTTTAGTCAAGTCGGTAAGTACGATCATTTGTTCGCCCATAATTTACCTCCTTCCATATTTACGGAACAGATAGTAGACAGCACCTATAGTAGCGACAATTATCAATACGCCTACCCATCCCCAAATCATCGGAGTTTTAACTGCAATTCTGAATTGTGCATCAGCATTTACTTCAGGTGTTTTAGCCATCATAGTTGTCACATAATCACCAGGCAATGCTTTTTTAGACGCTTTTAAAATGGCAACGACTGTAGCTGTTTCTCCAGCTTTCAGTAATTCGATCTTAGAAGGTTCGAAGGAAACTTCCCAATCAGCCGGTTTATTAGCTGATAATTGGATATCTTTTAGTAAAGATGAACCTGTATTTTTGATTTCCAAATCTAACTTTTTCACATCTCCAGCGGTAACATCAGTACTTAGTAAGCCACGAGGCGTAGTCAGTTCCATCTGAAAAGAACCTGTGACAACAACTTCCAATTCCAATTCGGCAGAAGTAGTACCTGTAGCAGCACGTACAGGAATCTTATAACTACCAGCTTCTATATTGGCAGGAGGAGTAATGTCTATACTTACATTCTGGCTACTGTTTGCTTCCACTTGTGCAGAGGTAGCCTGTTTGTAATTGGGTTTGAATACTACATTCCAACCTCTTGGCGCATTAGCCATTAACGCATACAGTTGCTGATCGGCAGTTTGATTTTTCAGCGTGGTACTGAATGTAAAAGTAGATTTGGAATTACCCTGCATATTGGGCTGATCGGTAGTAAACTCAGTTTGATATGTCCCTTGTTGAGATACTACCACGTTGAGAGGAAGTTTAGCATCACCGGCTGATACCACAAAGTGATAGCTACCCTTATTCACTTTCAGCGGAACATTAACCTTTAAATCAAAGGTTTTCTTTTCTTTCGGAAGAACAGATAACTGACTGAGGTTCCATCCTCCGGATTTCATCTCATACTTCCAACTGTTTGATAGACCACTAACAGAAAGATTGGCGTTTACGAGTTCATCTGTGTTGTTGATAAGATCAACGCTGTAATCAATTGACGCTCCTGGTGATACAGAAATTTTTGTGTAAGGAGTGTACAGAATCACGCTTTTAGGTGTTGTGTCATCAGCGTGTGTGTTGTTCGCGGGAATAATTCCCAATAGCAGTACTAATAATAGGAAATAATTTGTTCTCATAGTCATAAAAAAGTTCTTATGGTTATTTTAATATGAATATAGTCAAATTTATGTTTGCAAAAGTAAGGGATGTTAATATTAGTAGTTGTTAAAAGAATCAAAAGAATATAATTGAACATATTTCCATTATTTTTTTCGATTTTCCTCAAAATTCCTAAATCTTTTCAGATTCTACTCTCATCTTTGCATTACAAAATAATTGATAATAGTATAAACCAATAAAAAAAGATGATTATGAAAAAGTTATTATTTTTATTAGTATGTTTGTTCACTTTGCAAACAGTGGCAAGAGCTGATGATGACAAACCTATCCAGATAAGTCAAATGCCACAGCAGGCACAGTTATTTATAAAGAAATATTTTGCTGACAGTAAGGTAGCTTTGGCCAAAATGGAAAGTGATCTTTTTAATAAAAGTTATGATGTGATTTTCACTAATGGTAATAAAGTGGAATTTGATAAAAAAGGAAACTGGAAAGAAGTAGATTGCAAATATAGTTCTGTTCCTGATGCAGTGATTCCTGAAGCTATTCAAAAGTATGTAAAAGATAACTATCCGGATATCAAGGTCCTGAAGCTGGAACGGGATAAAAAAGAATATGAAGTAAAGCTTACTAATCGAACAGAACTGAAATTCGACATGAACTTTAATTTGATTGATATTGATATGTAATTTATTCTAAACTAAAACAAATATGAAACTAAAATTGTATGTTCTAATGATTGCTCTAAGTGCTTGGAGTTTACAAAGTTGTGATAGCGATGATGATGAATCAATCTCTGTTCCCATAGAATTACAGAATGCATTTTCGTCCAAATATCCTAATGCAGGTAATGTAAAATGGGAAACTAAGTCCGGTTATTATGTAGCAGACTTTCATGATGGATATGAGACTTCAGCTTGGTTTATGCCGGATGGTAGTTGGTGTATGACTGAAACCGATATTCCTTATACCAAACTACCGGAAGCTGTAAAAAAATCATTTGAAAAGAGTGAATATAAGGATTGGAAAAAGGATGATGTAGATATGTTAGAACGTCAGGGAATGGGAACTATGTACGTCATCGAGGTAGAGCGGCAGGATCAAGAAGTCGATTTGTACTATTCGGAGGATGGTATCTTGATAAAAAGTGTAGTAGATACAGATGATGATCGAGACAATTACTTACCGATCTCTCAGCTTCCTGCTAAAATGAAATCTTTTATTGAAGGAAAATATCCGGAAGCAAAAATTATGGAAATAGATAAGGAGGATTCCGGTTATACAGAAGTCGATATTTTACATAATGGATCATCTAAGGAGGTATTGTTTAATCGAGGAGGTGATTGGATATCCACCTCGTGGGATGTAGATATCATACCCGTAACAGTTGGAACAACTATTAGTGAGCAATTCCCTGAATATCATATTGATAATTCCGAATACTTTGAGACATCGTCTGAAGGATATTACTATCTTATTGAATTAGAGGCAGATAATATGCCAGATAAGAAAATTAAAATTACATCTGACGGTACTATTCTCTAATCTAAAAATGGTGACACCATCCTGTCTGGATAGTGTCACCATTTGATGCTTATAGTGTCATTATATGGGTAGGATAGCGTTACCCTTTTGAGTAAGGCTATTTTTCATGTTTCCTTTTCATTTCCGATTTTGCTTGTTGCCCAATACTATCGGATTCCAGCTTTTCGATCTTTTCAACTTCCTTCTTTCTCAAATTACGTATTTTCCACTTATTCCAGAAGAAAAGTTCCTTCCATTTATCGAAATCTTTTTTGTACATGACACCTACACCTTGCGTTGTCAGATTTGTCTTTGTGTAATAACGGTCATTTGTTTCATTATAAGCTTTTAACCGGATATCTCCCGAACGGTTCAATAACCACTCAGCTTCGAAGTCACCTATGAAATTTGTATTTGCCATAGGATTGTCGCGATAACCAAAGTTACCATTAATCAAAAGGCGGTTATTTAGTAATTGTCCCGATAAAATACCTTCTATTTCCATATCTGTCCAGCCCTTATCACCAGTACTCAGATTTGTTCCGATATTCCAGTTGTTCGTTTCGAAAACCTGAGATAAAGCATTATTCAACTGTCCGGAAAGAGTAGAAGAAAGTACAGATGACATTACATTAGAATTTTGGTTATTACTTCGAGTATTTTCAGTATAGAATTTACCGATTCCCAATAAATAAAGAATCTGCATATTCATCTGTTCTTCCGTACTAATATAGTTTTTTACCAATGTTTGGATCTCATCTCTCTCATTTGGTAGTTCAATTCCTAATTTTATAGTAGGGTGCACTAACATTCCACTCAAATACATAATACAATTAACACGAACATTGGGCTGTTGAATAACAGCTGCTGTAGCTTCATCCGGAATTAAATCATTCAAAGATGCTGAGTTTACCGTATAAGAAGCCTGAATATCCATATTAGCATCCAATGGAGTACCATTGAAATTGATTGTACTACCATCTTTTATTACAAAGTCCTTACGAATCACTTCTTGTAAACTAAACTTATATACTCCTTGACTAATTCGGTAACTACCAAACATTTTTACATCCCCTTTATTATAAAATTCGGTTCGGAGATTTCCTGTTCCTTTGGCACTAATATAATCCCCTGCAACCGGATCCATGATAATCCGCATTGTAGCGTCCGGAGTTGCATCTACCAGAATATTTAATCGAATATCGGTCTTTTGTTCTTCTTCAACAGCTTGGCGCTTTTGTTGCATTTGTTCATAATACGACATTACCTGAACGGAATCCTGAATGGTACGACGAGGCGTTTTATCTACAAATTTGATAAACTGATTGCTTGTAGCTGATGCAACATTTCCATTGATATAAGTAAAGTTTGTATTCCGGTCAGTTGTCATTGCTACATTAGCATCAAATCCTTGTACGGCATTTCCGGTAAGTACGGCATTTCCTGTTCCATATACTGTCCCATAAAAAGGAATATCTGTGGATTCCTTGGTATTCATCATCAACATATTATTAGCTTGTATCTCAAAGCGATAGTTAATGTTTTTGAAATGCTCAAAGTGTAAATATCCGTTCATTGTTCCTGAATGTCCTTCCGCATCAGCGATATGAATCCGGTCGAACGTCAGTCCCGTAGGAGCAAGTCGAATTGTATCTTTAACAGCAAACCTTGTATTTAAAATATCAAATTTCATTGATGCATCTGTCATGACTGCACCGTCCAAATTCAATCCTTTGAACTTACCATAGAAATGTACTTTACCTGTTGCTCGTCCTTTGATGTCATTTGCTATCGACTTCATATAAAATTCAAGAAACTTCAAATTCAGTTGATTAGCCTCGATGTTCAAGTCAAGACCGCTTTCGGGTTTTAAAGGATATATAATTCCGGTAACTCGTGACGGAGAACGGGATATATCTTTGATAGATGCATCCAGAAGGATACCTCTATTTTCATTATCCCAGGCACCATATACATCCAAATCCCCCAAACGACCCTGATTCAACGAAAAGTTCTTTACGAATAAATGAGTGTTCATCACTGGCTTTTTCAAGACTCCACTGGCATAAGCTGTTCCGGAAGCATCTCCTTCAAAATTGACATCGTCGGATATACTGGCAATGTCAAAGACATAACCCATATTAATGTCCTTCAAATCAACTTTCACCGTATCTTCAGGATTTTCAGAGAGTCGTCCGTTGATACGTATATGACGGTCACGATGACTAAAATAGAAATTCTTCACATCTACTTTGCCAGAATCTAATACCACTTGTGAAGGGTGTATCTGCCATATTGTATCATTTAATATAACATCTGTTGGTTTTACATCAACTACCGTTTTTAATAAAGACTTTTCATCCTCAGTACGTAAAAACTTGGCTACAGCTGATAACTGACCACTATATGTTGTTACCGCACTATTTCCCCAATTCAGAGTTGCGCTGATATTGTCATCTTTTGCCTGAGCATCCACCGATAAATTGACAGCTCCTTTTTTCTTCAGATTAGTCAGACGAACTCTTGCGCGAATAAAATCAGAAGAATTCTCACATAATACCATTCCCGATTCTATGTAATTGTCTTTATATTGTAAGCGAGGAAAATATCCTTCTACCCGTATACGCTGCAAAGTATCATTGACATATCCTTTCAAAGTGGAATGAGTATATACACTCAGTGGAATATCAAAGACAGTGGATAAAATGTCGGTATTATATATGTTTATGTCAAACTGAAAATTATTATGTGTCTCAATCTTTTTTTTAGGAGGCAATATCAAAGAAGGAATATATCGGCGTGTAATATTAAGAATACTGGTTGGCAATGTATGATATTGAAAATGTCCTTTTATACTTGCTGTCAGAAACTCAGATATTAGCTTAAGCTGATTTTCATCGTTTTGTCGGGTAGCACTAATATTCATGTTTTCCATGAAATAACTTTTATCTGGACCATTAACTTCCAAGCTATCGATATTGATTTGCCCAATCATATCATCCACAGAGCCCCCCGAAAAATTAGCTTTTACTTTTAAAGAGAATTCAGTTTCAGGGTATTGAGGTGTCAAGTTCAAATCATTGGGACGAAGCCTGGTAATCACAGCCAAGAAATTGAACGTTGGAATCTTTGAAGTAACATTGACATCTCCATTTAGATAAATACAACCGTTGGGGTCATCCAATGCTACTTTTCCATTGAATCCTCCTTGTTTATATTCACCGTCCAATGTGATATTCTCATATTTATATCTACTATATTCTAATGAAGCTATCAATCCTTTCAGTTCAACTGTAGGCAGTTGTTTATCAATGTGTCGCCCACGAACATCTAAATTAAATGTAATTTCTCCCAATTTATCATTGCCCAACAGTGTTCCTAATTCAAAATCTTCAGTCTTAACTGCTCCGGAATAAGCAAACAGTCCCTTCACTTTATCAGAACTTAGTTTCAAGTCCATATTTACATTTCCGATACTAGTCGATAATTGACCATAGGTGACCAAATCCGTAAAGTATCCGGAAACTTCTCCGCGGAAATTAATATTCCCTAAATGTTCTAAAACAGGAGGTACTCCATTATAATTTGAACTTAAATTACGTACCAGAAAACCAACTCCACGAGGATTTGCTGCCAATTCTGAAAGTGTACCAAACACATATGCATCCTGTGGACGAGATAAATCTTGAAGTGATACATCTCCTGAAAGCCGGAATTGTCGATTGTTAGCAGTGATCTCAAGATGGGAGCAGTTTAACTGATCAACTGTACCATCAACTTCCATATCCAAAGTTATCGGTTCTTTGAAATGTGACAAAGCGGGTACGAATGGAGAAATGTCTTTCAGAGTAATTTGTGACGGTAATGTACGGAACGAAAAACGAACCTTTTCTGAAAAATGGTCGAAGGCTTTCAGACTATCGTATTCCATACGAATTGTATCCATTTTCAAGAAAGTTTCAGGCAATTCAACAGCAAAGTTATCAATGCTCATCCGTTCTTTGTTAGCCACAAGCTTCATGCTCAGTTTCTTCAAAGAAAAACCGGATACCTTTTCATCCAAACTTAACCGTTTAATACCTACATTCAACGAATCCTTGTTCATTGCCTTTAAAGATATGTTCGCAATGATATTTTGAATCTGAATATGTTTTGCATTGAACTTTCCGGGTGTATTTCCCTCTGATAAAATATGATAAGACAGTTTCCCTCGACGAATTAAAACTGAATTAATACGCAAGTCCAAAGAATTGTCTTTCTTTACAGTATCTTTAGAGGCAAAAGCATCCAAAACAAACTTAAAGTTGGGAGGAGAGTCGGGTGTTTGTTTATTCAGATTGATGTTGAAACCAAACAATTGAACACTGCTGATAGATATTTTGCCTTTAAAGAAAGGAATAATATCGAATTTGGCAGACAAACGGGTGACTTTCAACATTTCCTTATCACTCTGGTCGTTTAGCACTACATCATCAATAATAATACGGTTTAATAATCCTATATTAATTCTGCCAATTGTCAGATGTGTATTTAATACTTTAGATAGTTCTTCAGCTATGAACACACTCATAGCATGCTGAACATTTGGAATATTCAGCAAAGTAATAGTCCCGATGTATACTACAAGTACAATTCCGACTACCCAACGTACAGTCTTTTTCAGCGTTCTGATATGCGATAATTTTATTTTGCGAACAAAAATATAAAATAGTTCGTTATGAATCGTAGTTTTATCATTACTTTTGCACCGTTTAATAGTTTAATAACTTATGAGTGCAATAATATTAGGAATTGAATCCTCCTGTGATGATACGTCGGCAGCCGTAATTAAGGATGGTTATCTGCTGTCAAATGTGGTATCAAGTCAAGCTGTACATGAAGCTTATGGCGGTGTCGTACCGGAACTAGCTTCCCGGGCACATCAACAAAATATTGTACCGGTAGTACACGAAGCACTAAAACGAGCAGGCGTTACTAAAAAAGAATTAAGTGCGGTAGCATTTACACGTGGGCCGGGATTGATGGGTTCTTTATTGGTAGGAGTTTCTTTTGCAAAAGGATTTGCACGTTCACTCAATATTCCTTTGATTGATGTTAATCACTTAACAGGCCATGTTTTAGCTCATTTTATTAAAGCTGAAGGAGAAGAGAATAAACAACCGGAATTTCCTTTCCTTTGTCTGTTGGTTTCCGGAGGAAATTCGCAGATTGTATTGGTAAAAGCTTACAATGACATGGAGATTCTCGGACAGACTATTGACGATGCTGCCGGAGAAGCTATTGATAAATGCTCTAAAGTAATGGGACTCGGTTATCCCGGTGGTCCTATTATAGATAAATTAGCACGTCAGGGAAATCCAAAAGCATTTACGTTCAGTAAGCCTCATATTCCAGGACTTGATTATAGTTTTAGTGGATTGAAAACCTCGTTCCTTTATTCACTTCGTGACTGGTTGAAGGAAGATCCTGACTTCATCGAACATCATAAAGTCGATTTAGCTGCATCTCTTGAAGCTACTGTTGTTGACATTCTCATGGATAAGTTGCGGAAAGCAGCCAAACAATATAATATAAAGGAGGTTGCTGTAGCTGGTGGAGTATCTGCAAATAACGGATTACGTAATTCTTTTCATGAACATGCTGAGAAATATGGTTGGAATATCTTTATTCCTAAGTTTAGTTATACTACTGATAATGCTGCTATGATTGCTATTACAGGGTATTTCAAGTATCTGGATAAAGATTTTTGTTCTATTGAACTTCCTGCATATTCTCGCGTCACACTATAATCTATTTTTTATTGTTACTTGTTATTTTTAAGAATAACAATCTGTTTGATAGCTATTTAAGTAGTGACAATTAAAGTGGAAAGAGGTGATAATAGAGAGTAAAAGTGATAATAAAAGTAGGAGAAACGATAATAGAAGCCTATCAAAAGACTAATATTCTCCTATTATAATAGGTAAACCTAGGAGAACTAAGAGGAGTTGAAGACTTCATTAAGTAGTTTTCTTTATTGGGTTTCTTCGTTTCATATACGAGATCTGATCACTCCACGTATGTAGTCCCATGGGATCACGTACGTAAATCGAACGGATCATGTACGTGAAACGGGAGAATGGAATAATTCTAAAGGATTAGTGCAATATACATACCTATATAATATAAGGTATAAGTACTATTAAAAGTATAAGGGAAATATGTTTGCTGAGATTATTACCATTGGTGATGAACTGCTGATAGGGCAGGTCATCGATACAAATTCTGCCTGGATGGGGCAGGAATTAAATAAAATAGGTATTGAAGTTCTTCGTATTGTCTCGATTCGCGATCGGAAGGAAGAGATTATAGAAGCGATTGATAGTGCGATGAAAAGGGCAAATATTGTCTTGGTAACCGGAGGACTTGGTCCGACTAAAGACGATATCACTAAACAGACTCTTTGTGAGTATTTTCATACTGAATTGGTGTTCAATGAAGATGTATATGAGAATATCAAGCGTGTGCTTGCCGGAAAAATACCGATGAATGCGTTGAATAAGAGTCAAGCGATGGTTCCCAAAGACTGTACGGTGATTAATAATCCTGTAGGAAGCGCATCTGTTAGTTGGTTTGAAAGAGGAGATAAAGTACTTGTGTCAATGCCTGGTGTTCCTCAGGAAATGACTGCTGTAATGAAAGAGTCTGTTTTGTCTAAATTGCAGGAAAGATTTCAAACGGATGTTATTATCCATCAGACTTTCCTTGTACAACACTATCCCGAGTCGGTACTTGCAGAAAAACTAGAACCATGGGAAACAGCTCTTCCTGAATGCATCAAATTAGCATATTTGCCAAAACTTGGGATCATTCGTCTTCGATTGACTGGAAGAGGAAAGGATAAAGCGAGATTAGTTAATATTCTTAATCGTGAAAAAGTAAAGTTGGAAGAAATTCTAGGTGACGATATTTTTAGTGAAGAAGATACGCCGTTGGAAATGATTGTAGGTGAACTTTTGAAAAAGAAGAAATTAACCGTTTCCACCGCAGAAAGTTGTACTGGAGGAAGTATTGCGGCACGACTGACTTCTATTTCTGGAAGTTCTGAATATTTTAATGGGGGAATAGTGGCTTATTCCAACGACGTAAAGATGGGATTGTTGCATGTTTCGTCCGAAACATTGGCACAACATGGCGCTGTAAGTGAGGAAACTGTTATTGAAATGGTAAAAGGTGCGATGAAAGCGCTGAAAACTGATTGTGCAGTTGCAACTTCCGGAATAGCCGGTCCAAATGGGGGTACTCCTGAAAAGCCTGTTGGTACTGTTTGGATAGCTGCTGGTTATAAAAACGAAATCCACACTTATAAGCAGGAAACAAATCGTGGAAGGGCGATGAATATTGAAAGAGCGGGGAATAATGCATTGTTAATGCTTCGTGATCTTCTCAAATAAAGAAAAATTGGTGTTTATACGTGAATTATTTAAAGAATTGCTTGTTTTATACGGATAAAAGTGCTTACTTTGCGTCCTGTTTGAAATAAGTTAGATATAAAACTATAAAAATAAGATAGAAATGTCGAAGATTTGTCAAATTACCGGAAAGAAAGCCATGATTGGCAACAATGTTTCACACTCAAAGAGAAGAACTAAGAGAACCTTTGATTTGAACTTGTTTAAAAAGAAGTTCTATTATGTAGAACAGGATTGTTGGATCAGCCTTAGCCTTTGCGCTAACGGCCTGCGTATTATCAATAAAAAAGGCCTGGATGCTGCGCTGACTGATGCAGTAGCTAAAGGTTATTGTGATTGGAAAAGCATTAAAGTAATCGGCTAAATAGTAGAGGAGAAAACTTACAATGGCAAAGAAAGCAAAAGGTAACAGAGTGCAAGTGATTCTGGAATGTACAGAACACAAAGACAGTGGAATGCCGGGAACATCTCGTTATATCACAACTAAGAACAGAAAAAATACTACTGAGAGACTTGAGTTGAAGAAATACAACCCAATCTTGAAGAGAGTAACAGTACACAAAGAAATTAAATAAAAGATAGTATAACCCATGGCAAAGAAAACAGTAGCAAGCTTGCACGAAGGTACTAAAGAAGGTCGTGCTTATACCAAGGTTATCAAAATGGTAAAATCTCCGAAGACTGGAGCTTACATTTTTGATGAACAAATGGTTCCAAACGAAAAAGTACAAGACTTTTTCAAAAAATAATCGAAATAGCATATACGCTATACATACAAAATCCCCTTATTGGTTAAGCAATAAGGGGATTTTTTTGCTTCTTTTTTTTACTTTCTCAATCCTTTGTTATATCTTTGTAGCATAATGTATTATAGAAACAACTGGAAATATGGGATTTTTTAGTTTTTTTTCAAAAGAGAAGAAGGAAACTTTAGATAAAGGATTATCTAAAACCAAAGAGAGCGTTTTTAGTAAAATCGCTCGTGCTGTGGCTGGTAAGTCAAAGGTGGACGATGAAGTGTTGGATAATCTGGAGGAAGTATTGATAACTTCCGATGTAGGTGTAGAAACTACATTGAATATAATCAAAAGGATTGAAAAACGTGCAGCTGCTGATAAATATGTAAATACTCAGGAGTTGAATCATATATTGCGTGATGAAATTGCTGCACTTTTAACCGAAAATAATTCGGATGATGTGGCAGACTTTGATTTGCCGATCAAAAAGAAACCGTATGTTATTATGGTAGTCGGAGTCAATGGGGTAGGTAAAACTACAACAATTGGTAAACTGGCATATCAATTTAAAAAAGCGGGAAAATCTGTTTATCTGGGTGCAGCCGATACTTTCCGCGCTGCTGCTGTGGAACAATTGATGATCTGGGGAGAACGGGTAGGAGTTCCTGTAGTCAAACAGAAAATGGGTGCGGATCCTGCTTCCGTAGCTTTTGATACACTGAGTTCCGCTGTATCTAACAATGCGGATGTAGTGATCATTGATACTGCCGGACGTCTGCATAATAAAGTGGGCTTGATGAATGAGCTGACTAAAATCAAGAATGTGATGAAGAAGGTCGTACCTACTGCTCCTGACGAAGTGCTGCTGGTATTGGACGGTTCTACCGGACAGAATGCCTTTGAACAAGCCAAACAGTTTACTTTGGCAACGGAAGTAACTGCCATGGCGATAACCAAACTGGATGGAACAGCCAAAGGTGGAGTTGTTATCGGTATTTCCGATCAATTCAAGATTCCTGTAAAATACATCGGACTGGGTGAAGGCATGGAGGACTTGCAAGTTTTCCGCAAAAATGAATTTGTTGATTCCTTGTTTGGAGAGAACGCATGAAAAGAAGGAAAATAGACATTATAACTTTAGGGTGCTCTAAAAACTTAGTTGATTCAGAACAATTGATGCGTCAATTGGAGGAGGTAGGATATACTGTAACTCATGATACTGAAAATCCTGACGGGGAAATTGCGGTAATTAATACATGTGGCTTTATTGGTGATGCAAAAGAGGAATCTATTAATATGATTCTTGAGTTTGCACAAAGGAAAGAGGAGGGCGACTTAAAGAAATTATTTGTGATGGGGTGTCTTTCCGAACGTTATTTGAACGAATTGGCTGTTGAAATACCGCAGGTAGACAAATTCTATGGTAAATTTAACTGGAAGGAGCTTTTGCAAGACTTAGGAAAGACATATCACGAAGATTTGTATATTGAACGCACTCTAACGACTCCAAAACATTATGCATATCTGAAAATATCAGAAGGATGCGACCGTAAATGTTCTTATTGTGCTATTCCTATTATTACGGGAAGCCATGTTTCTAAACCAATGGAAGAAATTCTGAATGAAGTACGATATCTGGTATCCCAAGGGGTGAAAGAGTTTCAGGTAATAGCACAGGAACTTACTTATTATGGTGTAGACTTGTATAAAAAGCAAATGCTTCCTGAACTCATTGAACGTATTTCCGAAATACCGGGTGTCGAATGGATTCGTTTACATTATGCTTATCCTGCTCATTTTCCTACAGACTTGTTTCGTGTAATGCGGGAACGGGATAATGTATGTAAATACATGGATATCGCTTTGCAACATATCAGCGACAATATGCTGAAGATGATGCGTCGGCAGGTAACGAAAGAAGATACTAATAAGCTGATAGAGCAATTCCGCAAAGAAGTTCCGGGTATACATTTACGTACAACTTTAATGGTAGGACATCCCGGAGAGACAGAAGAGGACTTTAAAGAATTAAAAGAATTTGTACGCAACGTGCGCTTTGACAGAATGGGAGCTTTTGCATATTCGGAAGAAGAAGGAACTTATGCTGCACAACAATATGAAGATTCTATTCCTCAAGAGGTCAAACAAGCCCGATTGGATGAGTTAATGGATATCCAACAAGGAATTTCTGCAGAATTGAGTGCAGAAAAGATTGGCAAACAAATGAAAGTCATTATTGATCGGATAGAAGGTGATTATTATATTGGACGAACGGAATTTGATTCACCGGAAGTCGATCCAGAAGTTTTAATCAGTTCTACTGAACAGAAATTAAAGATCGGACGTTTTTATCAGGTAGAGGTGATGGATGCAGATGATTTTGATTTATATGCAAAGATTATAAATAGCTATGAATAATAAGGAATTTACATCAGAACTGGCAGATAGACTGGGATATACTATTAAAGATACTTCCGAATTGGTAAGTTCTTTATTGTCTGAGATGACACAAGAATTGGAGGAAGGAAATGGTATTACGATACAGGGATTCGGCACTTTCGAGGTAAAAAAGAAAGCAGAACGAATATCAATTAATCCTGCTACCAAGCAGCGTATGCTGATTCCTCCAAAATTGGTTTTATCTTATAAACCTAGTAATAACCTGAAAGATAAGTTTAAATAAATATTTCCCATTATGAATGAAAGACTAACAATTCAAGACCTTACCGACTTATTGGCTGCAAAACATAGCATGACCAAAAAGGACGCCGAGGCGTTTGTCAAAGAGTTTTTTCTTTTGATAGAGCAAGCCTTGGAGATTGATAAGTATGTAAAAATCAAAGGATTGGGTACTTTCAAACTTATTGATGTAGATAGTCGGGAAAGTGTTAATGTGAATACAGGTGAAAGGTTTCAGATAAAGGGACATACAAAGGTGTCTTTTACTCCGGATCCTAACTTGAGAGATACGATCAATAAGCCTTTCTCACATTTTGAAACTGTTGTACTGAATGAAAATACAGTGCTGGAGGATACTGCTGAAGAAGAAACGGAAGAAGATGAAAACGGAGAGGGAACGGCAACACAAGTGAGTAATAATAAGAAGAATGGACTTTATCAGAATGAAGATAAGATTGCTGAAATACAAGAAATTTCTGAAATCAATGAACAGCCTGTACTAATTCAAGAAGCGCAGGTTGCCGAAGAAGTTATTATTGAGAACAATACAGGTAATGATTCTGAAGCAGAAGAAACTGTCATTGAAGATAAAGTTGTACGAGAGGAAATTGTAGAAGAATCTCAAGAGGAGAGTCCAGCTCTTGAAACTACCGAAGTAGAAAGGACAATTATACAGCCGGAAGAGACTATATCTAAACAACAGTCAGAATCTAAGGATGTAAAGCAAGAAGTTCTTTCAGCTGAAACAATCATAGCCCAGGAACTTGCGAAAGCGAATTTGGAACCGGTAACTTCTAAGGAACAACTGGAAACTGTTCAGCAGAAACCTGTTACAAAAGTGGTAGCTCAAAAAGAAAAATCTCCTGTCCCATATTTAATAGCTGTAATTATAATTGTTTTATTATTATGTGGAGGTGCTGTTTTATACATCTATTATCCGGATATTTTCACTTCTTCACCTAATAAGGAGGCTATTGATATGCCTGTGACTACTCAACCCGTACAGCCTGAGACACAGCTACTTGATAGTATTGGAAAGAAAGATACAACTGTCGTAGCTACTCCAAATGTATCAACAGGAACGGAGGAAGTGGCGGTACCACCTGTCGTGAAGAAAGAACCGGAAACTTCTGCAAAAACAGAAAACAAAGCAACTCAGGAACAGGCTTCGGCTCCTGTATATTCTGACTCTGCATCTTATACAATTACCGGAACAAAAACTACCCATACAATTAAAGAAGGGGAAACTTTAACAAAAGTTTCATTACGGTATTATGGAACAAAAGGAATGTGGCCTTATATTGTAAAACACAATCCTAACGTTATAAAGAATCCTAATACGGTTCCTTATGGCACAAAAATAAAGATACCGGAACTAACAAAAAAATAAAAAGATAATTACTTTCACCCGATCTATATGGATAATATATGATCGGGTGAAATGTTATGGATATGCAAAACCGTATGAAAGTACCTTAATCTAAAGATTTCGCATTGTTTTTTAATAAAAATTAGTTGCAATCGTTAATTATATGGCGTACTTTTGGAAGCAAAATAAAAAACTAATTAAGTATTGCAAGGTATATATTAATTATTGGAATTTAAATAACAAAATATTAAGTATTTATGGCTGAATCAATTGATATCCGCGAGTTAAATGAGCGGATTGAAAGACAAAGTGCTTTCGTTACCAATCTTACGACAGGTATGGACCAAGTTATTGTTGGTCAGAAACATTTGGTTGAATCATTGCTTATCGGATTATTGTCCGACGGACACGTTCTCCTCGAAGGTGTACCTGGTTTGGCAAAAACTTTGGCTATCAAAACACTCGCTTCTTTAATAGATGCGAAATATAGCCGTATTCAGTTTACGCCCGATTTATTACCTGCCGACGTTATCGGTACTATGGTTTACAGTCAGAAAGACGAATCTTTTAAAGTTCAGAGAGGTCCTATCTTTGCTAATTTCGTATTAGCAGATGAAATCAACCGTGCTCCGGCCAAAGTGCAAAGTGCTTTGTTAGAAGCCATGCAAGAGCGTCAAGTGACTATCGGTAAAGAAACTTTCTTATTACCGGAACCATTCTTGGTACTTGCGACTCAGAATCCGATTGAACAAGAAGGTACTTATCCGCTTCCTGAAGCACAAGTAGACCGTTTCATGCTGAAAGTAGTGATCGATTATCCAAAATTGGAAGAAGAAAAACTGATTATCCGCCAGAATATTAATGGAGAAAAATTCAATGTAAGACCAATCTTGAAAGCAGATGAAATCATTGAAGCACGTAAGGTCGTTCGTCAGGTTTATCTGGATGAAAAGATTGAGCGTTATATTGTAGATATTGTATTTGCAACTCGTTTCCCGGAGAAATACGATCTCAAGGAACTGAAAGATATGATCGGATTCGGTGGATCGCCTCGTGCTTCTATCAATCTGGCATTGGCTGCACGTACATACGCTTTCATCAAACGTCGCGGTTATGTAATTCCGGAAGATGTTCGCGCTGTTGCCCATGATGTTCTTCGTCATCGTATCGGATTGACATACGAAGCAGAAGCTAATAACATGACTTCAGACGAAATTATCAGCAAGATTCTGAATAAGGTTGAAGTGCCCTAATTTTCGATTATAATACAGTCAATTAGTAGTCAATAATTTTTTTTGGCTACTTACTATTAACCACTGTATAATTATTAGAATGGAAACAAGTGAAATATTAAAAAAGGTTCGTCAGATTGAGATCAAGACACGTGGATTGTCTAACAATATCTTTGCAGGTCAATATCATTCGGCTTTCAAAGGTAGAGGTATGTCTTTCTCGGAAGTTCGTGAGTATCAGTTTGGTGATGATATACGTGACATTGACTGGAATGTGACAGCGCGCTTCAACAAACCTTATGTGAAAGTGTTTGAAGAAGAACGCGAACTGACAGTTATGTTGATGGTTGATGTTTCCGGAAGTTTGGAATTTGGTACTGTCAAACAGTTGAAAAAGGATATGATAACAGAAATTGCTGCTACTCTTGCTTTTTCAGCCATCCAGAATAATGATAAAATTGGTGTAATTTTTTTTTCGGACAGGATAGAAAAGTTTATTCCTCCTAAAAAAGGGCGTAAGCATATTTTGTATATTATTCGTGAACTACTTGATTTTCATCCGGAAAGTCGACGTACGAATATTCGTCTCGCATTAGAATATCTGACTAATGTAATGAAAAGACGTTGCACTGCATTTATATTATCGGACTTTATCGACCAGGAAAGCTTTAAAAATGCAATGACTATTGCCAACCGGAAACATGATGTTGTGGCATTACAAGTTTATGATAGGAGAGTCAGTGATTTACCTCCTGTAGGGTTAATGCGGATCAAAGATGCAGAAACAGGACACGAGCAATGGATTGATACTTCTTCTAAGGCAGTACGTCGTGCACATCGTGACTGGTGGATCCAGAAACAAACTGAATTGAATGACACATTCACCAAAAGTAATGTGGATGCTGTGTCTGTGAGAACTGATGAGGATTACGTAAAGGCATTGTTGAATTTATTTGCCAAACGAAATTAACGGAACTAAAGATGAATAGAAATTTTATTCTGATAGCATTATTATGTCTGCTGTGTATAAGTAGAGCAACTGCACAATCTGTTACGGTGGACGCAAAAATCGATTCGTTGCAGATATGGATTGGTGAACAGGCGAAGTTGCAATTGCAAGTAGCTATGGACGCTAAGCAACGTGCAGTTTTTCCGGTTTATACAGATACGATAGTACCTGGGATTGAAATTGTGGAAACAGCCAAACCGGATACTCAATTTCTGAATGATCGACAACGTATGCTGATCACTCAGGAATACACTATCACGTCTTTTGATTCGGCTTTGTATTATATACCACCAGTACCTGTCACTGTAGATGGAAAAGTTTATAAATCGAAGGCTTTAGCATTGAAAGTTTATTCAATGCCAGTAGATACTCTTCATCCGGATCAATTTTTCGGTCAGAAAACTGTGATGAAAGCACCTTTTGCTTGGGAAGATTGGTATGGCTTGCTTGCTTGCTCATTTTTAGCATTTCCTCTTCTCGGTCTATTGATTTATTTTATTATCCGTATCCGTGATAATAAGCCTATCATCCGAAAAATCAAAGTTGAACCAAAATTGCCGCCACATCAGGCTGCTTTACAGGAAATAGAGCGTATCAAGAACGAGAAAGTTTGGCAGAAAGGACGGCCGAAGGAGTATTATACGGAACTAACAGATACAATTCGTACTTATATCAGAGACCGTTTTGGATTCAATGCTCTTGAAATGACATCGTCTGAGATTATAGATAAATTGCTGGAAATCAAAGATAAGGATGCGATATCAGATTTAAGATTTCTTTTCCAGACTGCCGATTTGGTGAAATTTGCTAAACATGATCCATTGATGAACGAAAATGACGTGAATTTGGTTAATGCCATTGACTTTATTAATGAGACTAAGCAACCGGAAGAAGAAAATCAGAAGCCACAGCCTACGGAAATCACTATCATTGAGAAGCGTTCTTTGCATGCGAAAGTATTCCTTATTTGTGGAATTGTATTATTGTCGGCTGCATTGGTAGGTACCTTTGTATATATAGGTCTACAGCTATATGAGTTTTTTGCATAAAAGAACACCTTGCTTGAATACTAAATAGTAAACTGTTAAAATGTAAATAAAATGGTTTTTGCCAATATTGAATATTTGTTTTTGCTATTATTGCTTATACCTTATATAGTATGGTATATTCTGAAGCGAAAGAAAAGTGAAGCAACTCTTCAGATTTCGGATGCAAGAGTATATGCTCATACTCCCAAAAGTTATAAGAATTATTTGCTGCATGCTCCATTTCTGCTACGCATCATTGCTTTGGTGCTGGTTATTTTGGTACTTGCACGTCCGCAAACTACTAATAAATGGCAAAATAGCGAGATAGAAGGAATTGATATCATGTTAGCTATTGACGTATCTACTAGTATGTTGGCTGAAGATTTGAAGCCTAATAGATTGGAGGCAGCAAAAGACGTAGCTGCGGAATTTATTAATGGTCGTCCGAATGATAATGTTGGTATAACTTTGTTTGCCGGCGAGACTTTTACTCAGTGTCCTCTAACTGTAGACCATGCTGTATTACTTGATATGATCCATAATATAAAATGTGGTCTTATCGAAGATGGAACGGCGGTTGGTATGGGAATTGCGAATGCTGTCACTCGTCTGAAAGATAGCAAAGCTAAATCCAAAGTAATCATTCTATTGACGGACGGTACTAATAATAAAGGTGATATTTCCCCTTTAACAGCAGCCGAAATAGCTAAAAGTTTTGGTATTCGTGTATATACCATTGGTGTTGGAACAAATGGTTTGGCTCCTTATCCATATCCTGTCGGAAATACAATACAATATATTAATATGCCGGTAGAAATTGATGAGAAGACATTGACACAGATTGCTGGAACTACGGATGGTAATTATTTCCGAGCTACGAGCAACTCGAAACTGCAAGAGGTATATGAAGAAATTGATAAGTTGGAGAAAACAAAATTGAATGTGAAAGAATATAGCAAGCGGGACGAAGAATATCAATGGTTCGCACTGGCTGCTTTCCTTTGCGTGCTGTTGGAAGTTTTATTGCGTAACTCAATACTCAAGAGAATTCCATAAGCTGAATTTTACCAATTGTAATCTGTAAATCGTTAAATAATAAGAAGATGTTTCGATTTGAAGAACCTGCATATTTATATTTATTGCTGTTATTACCTTTTTTAGCAGCTTTCTACTTGTATTCCAATTACAGGAGACGGAGAAATATCCGTCGATTCGGAGATCCGGTGTTGCTGGCTCAGCTGATGCCTGATGTGTCTAAATATCGTCCCGATATAAAATTCTGGATTTTGTTTGCAGCTATTGGCTTATTCTCTGTATTATTGGCTCGTCCTCAATTTGGCTCAAAATTGGAGACTGTGAAACGAAAAGGAGTAGAGGTTATCATTGCTTTAGATATTTCTAATTCAATGTTGGCGCAAGATGTACAACCAAGTCGTTTGGAAAAAGCAAAGCGATTAATCTCCAGGCTTGTAGATGAACTGGATAATGATAAAGTTGGTATGATTGTATTTGCGGGAGATGCTTTTACCCAATTGCCAATTACTAGTGATTATATTTCTGCGAAAATGTTTTTGGAATCTATTAATCCATCATTAATTTCTAAGCAGGGTACAGCAATTGGTGAAGCTATCAACTTAGCCGCACGTAGTTTTACTCCTCAGGAAGGGGTAGGACGTGCCATTATCGTTATTACAGATGGTGAGAATCATGAGGGGGGAGCTGTAGAAGCAGCTAAAGCTGCTGCAGAGAAAGGCATTCAAGTAAATGTTTTGGGAGTCGGTATGCCGGAAGGTGCGCCAATTCCAGAAGTTGGAACCAATGATTATCGTCGTGACCGGGAAGGTAATGTAATTGTTACACGCTTGAATGAAGCGATGTGTCAGGAAATAGCAAAAGATGGAAAAGGAATTTATGTACGTGTCGATAATACCAATTCAGCTCAGAAAGCCATTAACCAGGAAATAAATAAAATGGCTAAATCTGACGTAGAATCAAAGGTATATACGGAATTTAATGAGCAGTTCCAAGCAATAGCATGGATTATATTACTATTGTTATTGGCTGAAATATTAATTTTGGATCGTAAAAACCCGTTATTTAAGAACGTTCATCTATTCTCTAATAATAAGAAGTAGTTATGCGTATGTCAAAAAGTAAATATATTCTATTCGTTGTCTTTCTGTCGTTAGCTGCTGGGGCTTCGGCTCAAAAGGCAGAACGTGACTATATCCGTAAGGGCAATCGTTTGTTTAATGATAGTGTATTTGTAGATGCAGAGGTGAACTACCGGAAGGCTCTGGAAGCAAATCCTAAATCTACAGTGTCTATGTATAACTTAGGAAATACACTTTCACAGCAGCAAAAGTTTAAAGATGCAATGGAACAATATGCTGCTGCCAGTAACATTGAAAAGGATAAAACTAAGTTAGCTCAGATTTATCATAATATGGGTGTACTCCTTCAATCAGGTAAGGATTATGCTAAAGCAGTAGAGGCATATAAAATGTCTTTACGTAATAATCCTACGGATAATGAGACACGTTATAATTTGGCACTTGCACAAAAAATGCTGAAAGATCAACAACAAAATCAAGATCAAAACCAAGATCAAGATAAGGATAAAGATCAACAGCAGAAACAAGACCAAAAGCAGGATCAGAATAAAGATAAACAAAACGACCAGAAGCAAGATGATAAAAAAGATCAGCAACAACCGCCTAAGTCTGATAAGAAAGATAATCAGATGTCAAAGGAAAATGCTGAACAATTGCTGAATTCAGTAATGCAGGATGAAAAAGATGTACAGGACAAAGTAAAGAAACAACAGAAAGTTCTTCAGGGAGGTCGCTTGGAGAAAGATTGGTAATAATAAAGTTGATGATATAAATTTCATAAGCAATGAGAAAACTGATTGTTATATTGATAGCATTGATGGCATATGGCTCTCAGGTATTAGCAGATAAAGTGACGTTTACTGCTTCTGCTCCTGATGCTGTGGTAGTAGGTGAGCAATTCAAACTATCTTTTACTGTAACTACACAAAACGTAAAAGAATTCCAGATACCAGCCATTAAGGGATTTGATGTTTTGATGGGACCAAGCAGTTCAAAACAGAGTAGTACACAAATCATCAATGGTAATGTTACTTCCTCAAGTATTGTTGTGTTCACATATATTTTAATGGCAACAAATGTTGGCGAATATACAATTCCGGGAGCTTCAATTGTCGCCGAGGGAAATCAGATGGTATCAAACTCTGTAAAAATAAAGGTTTTACCTCAAGATCAAGCTGGTAGTGGTGGTCAAAATGGTGGAAGATCTTCCACCACAAGCATATCTAATCAAGATTTGTTTATTAAAGCTATTGTTAGTAAAACAACAGTGTTTGAGCAAGAAGCATTTGTCCTAACATATAAAATATATACTAGGGAGACTAATCTACATTTAGAAAATGCCAAACTGCCTGACTTTAAGGGCTTCCATTCTCAAGAGATTGAAATGACAGGAGATTCGAGATGGACTCAGGAACATGAAAATGGTCGCAATTATTTTACCACAGTCTATCGTCAATTTGTACTCTTTCCGCAACAGTCTGGCAAGCTTTTTATAGATCCTGCCCAGTTCCAAATGATAATTAGGAAGCCTGTACAATCTGATGATCCATTTGACGCCTTTTTTAATGGTGGAAGCAATGTTGTAGATATAAGAAAAACGATTGCTACTCCTAAGATTGCAGTAAATGTGAACCCTCTTCCAGAAGGTAAACCCGCTGGTTTTTCAGGTGGAGTAGGAGAATTTACTATTTCTTCTTCGATTAATAGTAAGGAAGTAAAAACCAATGATGCAATTACTGTCAAATTAGTGATTTCAGGTACTGGAAATCTTAAACTGATATCAGAACCCAAAATCAAATTCCCAGACGATTTTGAAGTATATGATCCTAAAGTTGATAATCAAGTCAGATTAACTCGTGAAGGACTTACGGGAAGTAAAATCATAGAATATCTAGCAATTCCAAGACATGCTGGGGGCTATAAAATACCAGGTGTGACCTTTAGCTATTTTGATATTCGTTCTAAGTCGTATAAGACTTTGAAAACAGAAGAGTATGTAGTAAATGTAGAGAAAGGTGCGGGTAATGCAGACCAAGTTATCGCTAACTTTACCAATAAAGAAGATCTGAAGGTATTGGGAGAAGATATACGTTATATCAAGCAAAATGAAGTAACTTTCCATCCAAAAGGAAGTTTCATGTATGGTTCTATGACATATTGGTTATTCTATATCATTCCTGCTTTTGCTTTTATTATTTTCATTATTGTTTATCGTAAACAAGCTAGTGAGAATGCAAATGTTGCAAAGATGCGTACGAAGAAGGCAAATAAGGTAGCAACTAAACGTATGAAGTTGGCTGGTAAATTATTATCAGAAAATAAGAAGGATGCTTTCTACGATGAAGTTTTGAAAACATTGTGGGGCTATATTAGCGACAAACTGAATATTCCGGTTTCTCGTTTATCAAAAGATAATATTGAAGAAAAACTGAGAAATCATGGAGTAAATGAAGAACTAATTAAGGAATTCCTGAATGCCTTGAATGAGTGTGAATTTGCTCGCTTTGCTCCGGGAGATGAGAATCAGGCGATGGATAAAGTATATTCATCTTCTGTGGAAGTAATAAGCAAAATGGAGAATTCAATAAAACATTAATCCAGAAGAATTTGTGTCATGAAAAAAATATTGTTTTTCGCATTATTGTCAATATCGATAGCTTGCTTTGGGCAAGACTCATTATCTACTGATACTCTGCAGACAATTGGAGTTGATTCTATTCATTCTACTACGTTTTCCAATACACAAATGGAGAATGCTACCAAAGCAGAAGGAGATTCCGCATACATTAAAAATGACTATGCGTTGGCTATACAGATATATGAGGACTTATTGAAAAATGGAGAATCAGCTGAAGTTTATTATAATCTAGGAAATAGTTATTATAAAATTGGTGAGATAGCTAAAGCTGTATTAAATTACGAACGCGCTTTACTTCTACAGCCAGGAAATAGTGATATTCGTGCTAATTTGGAAATTGCACGTGCGAAAACCGTAGATAAAGTTGAAGCTGTCCCAGAAATATTCTTTGTTTCATGGATTAAAGCACTTATCAATAGTATGAGTGTTGATGCGTGGGCTACTTGGGGGATTATCTCTTTTATTCTCTTAATTGTTGCTCTCTACTTCTTTATCTTTTCCAAACAGATTTTATGGAAGAAGCTTGGCTTTATTTTCGGGATAATTTTTTTAATTATTACTGTATGTTCAAATCTCTTTGCTTCAAAACAAAAAGAACGTTTAGTAAATAGAGATAATGCAATTGTCGTGAATCCTAGTGTCACTGTTCGTAGTACTCCAAGCGAAAGTGGAACTAGTCTTTTTATCCTTCATGAAGGACGAAAAGTTAATATCAAAGATAATTCTATGAAAGAATGGAAAGAAATACGATTAGAAGATGGTAAAGTAGGCTGGGTACCGGCTAACACTATTGAAATAATCTAAAACGTTAAGAGAATTTATCAATTCCATAAAAAAAGATAAGCAAATAATTTGTTTTATCTTTTTTTTTGCTTAAGTTTATAGCGTGATAAATGAGTCACATAATATTAACCATTAAATTTACGAGACATGAGAACAATAACATTTAATGAACTTCGTAAGATTAAAGATTCATTGCCTAGCGGTAGCATGCATAGAATAGCGGATGAACTAGGTTTGCACGTAGATACAGTGCGTAACTTTTTCGGAGGCCATAATTTCAAAGAAGGAAAAAGTGTCGGAATACATCTTGAGCCTGGTCCAGATGGTGGGCTTGTAATGTTAGATGATACGACCGTTCTCGATCGGGCCTTAAAAATTCTAGATGAATTGAATTTGAGAATGCAAAAAGAGCAAGCTACCGAACCTGTGCAAGTTTAAAATATATCAGTATGGATCCCAATTGTGTTGAAACAATTGGGATTTTTTTTTGTTTACCTTATAAAATGTATCATTTATGGAAGATAAATTAGTAACTCTAGCCATTCTGACATATACGAAAGCTCAGATATTGAAGAATGTCCTTGAAAATGAAGGTATAGAAACGTACATTCATAATGTGAATCAAATTCAGCCAGTTATATCTTCAGGCGTGCGTTTAAGAATTAAAGAGAGTGATTTACCACGTGCGTTAAAAATAACAGAAAGTTCTACATGGTTAGCTGAAAGTATAGTGGGAGAGAAGGATCCAAAAATTGAAAAGAAATCAAATAAAATATTGATTCCTGTCGATTTCTCAGATTATTCGATAAAAGCGTGTGAATTTGGATTTAATTTAGCAAATGCAGAGGATTCTGAAGTAATTCTTTTACATGTTTATTTCACTCCAATATATGCATCCTCATTACCATATGGTGATGTTTTCAATTATCAGATTGGAGATGAAGAATCTGTAAAAATAATCATCCAAAAGGTACATTCAGATCTTAAAGCACTATCAGATAAGATAAAGAAAAAAGTCGCATCTGGAGAATTTCCTAATATTAAGTATACTTGTATATTGCGTGAAGGCATTCCAGAAGAAGAAATTTTAAGATATGTAAAAGAGCAACATCCCAAAATTATCATAATGGGTACAAGGGGTAAAAATCAGAAAGATATTGATCTTATTGGTAGTGTTACCGCTGAAGTTATTGAACGGAGTCGTACAGCAGTATTGGCAATTCCTGAAAATACACCGTTTGAACAGTTCAACGATGTCAAACGAATAGCATTCTTAACCAATTTTGATCAAAGAGATTTAATTGCTTTTGAGACATTCTTTAATGCTTGGAAAGCATTTCATTTTTCTGTGTCGTTTATACATTTAGCTGAATCAAAAGATACTTGGAATGAAATAAAGCTTGCTGGCATAAAAGAATATTTTCATAAACAATATCCTGGACTTGAGATACACTATGATGTTGTTATGAATGATAATCTTTTAAAGGGACTTGATCAATACATCAAAGATAATCAAATAGATATAATAACAATGACATCTTATAAAAGAAATATATTTGCCCGATTATTCAATCCTGGTATTGCACGAAAAATGCTTTTCCATTCAGACACTCCGTTGCTTGTGATCAGATGATTATACAAGATAGAAAACTGAACTTATTTTTGAGGAATAATGGCTATTATGTTTAATAGAATATTAAGATGAATAAATATAACTTCACCCCTTTTTCTAATTTAAAATAAAGCCTCCCAATATTCTTTTGGGAGGCTTTATAATTCCTGAATAAATAATAAAAAGATTTATTTATTCATTAACTTATCAATTTCTTCAAACTCAGGTCCCATATTCAAGTTGTAGTAAACACGATAAAGACCTTGTACCCACAAATCTTTTTGATCAGGTTTTAAAGCTCTAGCTTTTTCATAGAAAGGTTTAGCTTCTTCATAGAATTTCTTTAAAGTGGCTTGATCTTCAGCATATTTAGGATCATTGATATCAGTTGTTGCTTTTTCAATAAATTCTTGAGCTTTCATCAAGTATGCTAATCCTATGTTAGAATATGCTTCTACATAATCAGGATCAACAGCAATAGCTTTCTTAAAGTATTCAATAGCGTTATCATAATCTTTCATGTTATGATAAAGATATGCTTTTACATACAAATACATTTTATTATTTGCATCTGTAGATAACATTTTATCAGCAAACTCCATTGCTTTTGAAAGTTGATTAGCATTGCTATAATAATCAATCAGATTAGCAAAGAAATAATCATTTCCTGGGAATTTCATGATACCTTGTTCTAAGGATTTAACCCATGCAGCTGTATCTCCTTTTGCTTTGTAAGCATCTGAAAGTAATTGCATTGCAAATTTACCATTATCAACGTCATCTACAGCAATAGGAGCATATTTAATAATCGCATCCTTATCACCTATTCTATCAGCAGCTAGAGTTGCATAATATGCGACCAGTGACAAAGAAGAATCTTTTTTCGCGATTTCTTGATCTGCTAACATAGGGTAAGAAGCTGATTCTACGTATGTTGCAAAGAACTTTAAAGCTTCTTTATTTTGTTCCTTATTAAATACAAATACACCTCCATTGATCAAATTAGGACGTTCATTTATCAAACTAGCAGCATTCGCCTTTCTATATTTATTCTTGATTTTACCCTTCTCATCAGGTATTTGTGCTAACTCATCACATTTCGCAAAATATTCAAACATGTTAAGAATACTATTATATGCTCTTAAGGTATCAAGCTTTTTCGTTATAAAAGCATTCTTAGTCTCTTCAGCATTAATACGCTTTTGAATATCTCCAGCAATGTCCCATGTCTCAGCAAGATCCTTAGTCTCAGGATTTTTGATTGCTTCACTGATCAACTGTTCTGCTTTTCTTAAGTCAGGGTTTGCATCAGTAGCTGCTCTTTTTGCTTCTTTTACGATTTTCATCTGAGCAAATGAGAAGCTGACAGTCATTAATAAAACCATTGAAAATAATACTCTTTTCATAATTGTTGTTTGATTAATTATTAATATTATGTCTATTCCTCTATTTCGTTTATATTCCCGTTACCATTGACATCTGTATCTTCATCAGAAGAATCTATATTCGAATTATTGATAATAGTTCCTTCAGTTTCTTCTACAGGTACCTCGTCCTCGAGACTTTCTGTCATTACCTTACATACTGAACCTATTTGGTCATTACGTTTTTCAAGATTAATCAAGCGAACACCTTGAGTAGCACGTCCCATAATACGGAAATCTGCTACCTTCAAACGAATTGTGATGCCAGATTTATTAATAATCATCAAGTCGTTCTCATCTGTTACAGACTTAATAGTTACTAATTTACCTGTTTTTTCGGTAATATTCATGGTTTTGACGCCTTTACCACCACGATTAGTCTTACGATAACCTTCGATTTCAGAACGTTTACCATATCCTTGTTCAGAAACAACCATTACTGTTTCTGTTTCCAAATCCTTAATACAGATCATTCCGACTACTTCATCTTGGTCGTCATTATCTAATGTAATACCACGTACACCTGTCGCTGTACGTCCCATTACACGAACTGCAGCCTCATGGAAACGAATAGCGCGTCCATTACGATTAGCTATGATAATTTCATTATTACCATTCGTCATACGAACTTCAATAACACTATCATCTTCACGAATTGTGATGGCATTCACACCATTCTGACGAGGACGAGAATACTGCTCAAGCAATGTTTTCTTGATAACACCTTTCTTTGTACAGAACAATACATAATGACTATTAATAAATTCCGGATCTTCCAAATTCTTCACACGTAAATATGCTGTTACATTATCGTCAGAATCAATATTTAATAGATTTTGGATAGCACGTCCTTTGGAGTTCTTCGTACCTTCAGGAATTTCATAAACTTTCAACCAATAGCATTTACCTTTCTGAGTAAAGAACATCATCGTATTGTGCATGGTAGCTGGATAGATATGTTCTACAAAGTCTTCATCACGGGTTTCGGTTCCTTTGGAGCCTACTCCACCACGATTTTGCGCACGAAATTCTGTTAATGGTGTACGTTTTATATATCCCATATGAGATATTGTGATAATCATTTGATCATCAGCATAGAAATCTTCCGGATTGAACTCTTCTGAAGAATAAACGATTTCAGAACGGCGTTCATCACCATATTTTGCTCTAACTTCCAGCAATTCATCTTTCATCACTTTACGACACACTTCGTCATCAGCTAAAATGCTTTCCAAGTATGCAACTTGTTTCATTATTTCTTCATATTCTGCATGAAGCTGATCTTGTAACAAACCTGTCAACTGACGTAAACGCATTTCTACAATTGCACGTGACTGCATTTCTGTCAGATTGAATCGCTCAATCAGTCCTGTAATTGCATCATTAGGAGTTTTTGCAGCACGGATTATGCGGATTACTTCGTCAATATTGTCAGAAGCAATAATTAAACCTTCAAGAATATGAGCACGTTCTTTTGCCTTACGAAGATCAAATTGTGTACGACGAATAACGACCTCATGTCTATGTTCTACAAAGTATTTAATCAAGTCCCTGAGATTTAAGATCTTAGGACGTCCATTAACCAAAGCTACGTTATTAACACCAAAAGAAGTCTGTAAAGCTGTCATTTTATACAGCTTGTTCAACACAACACTTGCATTAGCGTCACGTTTTACATCAATTACAATACGCATACCTTCACGATCGGATTCATCGTTAGCATTTGAGATACCTTCGATTCTCTTATCGTTTACAAGATCAGCGATGTACTTGATCAATTCTGCCTTATTGACATTATAAGGGATTTCTGTTACTACAATTTTATCATGTGTTTGCCCAGATTCAATTTCTGCCTTTGCACGCATAACTACACGTCCCCGACCTGTCAGATATGCTTCACGCACTCCACTTACACCATATATATATCCCCCTGTTGGAAAATCCGGAGCTTTAACGTAGTTCATCAATTCTTCAACTGCGATTTCCGGATTATCAATATATGCATCGCATGCATCAATAACTTCTGAAAGATTATGAGGAGGCATATTAGTAGCCATACCTACAGCAATACCAGATGCACCATTTACCAGAAGATTAGGAATACGTGTTGGCATAACTTTAGGTTCAACCAACGTATTATCAAAGTTAGGTTCGAAATCGACGGTTTCCTTATACAAGTCATCCATCATAGCTTCACCCAACTTATTGAGACGAGCCTCTGTATAACGCATAGCTGCAGGGCTATCACCATCTACAGAGCCAAAGTTTCCTTGTCCATCTACCAAAGGATAACGCATAGCCCATTCCTGTGCCATACGCACCATCGCAAAATAAACGGAAGAGTCTCCATGTGGGTGGTATTTACCTAATACTTCACCCACAATTCTGGCTGATTTTTTATAAGGTTTGTCTGAAGTATTACCCAGTTCCATCATTCCGTACAAAATTCTACGGTGGACTGGTTTAAATCCATCTCTAACATCAGGAAGGGCACGTGAAACAATGACCGACATGGAGTAGTCAATGTATGATGACTTCATTTCCTCCTCGATGTTAATCTTTATAATTCTGTCTTGTTCAAGCATTTAAAATGATTATTAATTATACATTCTTTGGTCCATGAAAAACCACGCTAAAGTACTACTTTTCCTTGATATACGAAAACTTTTATGTTACTTTTATTTGTTTCCAACTGACATCTTTAAATTTTTCCATTGTCCTTTCTTACTTCATATTTAAATAATCACTATAATAAACTTTAAGACATAAGAATAAAAAAGAGAAAAATAATAAATATAAGCCTGAAAAACTTATATTAATAGTAAAAATAGATGGGAATTTGTTATACCTTATATATAAGGCACATATACACGGTTTTTGTGGCATACCATTTGTAGATATAAGAAATAAAGCAAATATGCGACACAAACTTGATTAAATGCGTATATTTGCGAGTAAATAACCCCTTAGAAGAAAAAAGGAAGAAGTATGAATAATCAATTCTCACAAAGAGTTTCCGACATTATTGTCTATAGTAAAGAAGAAGCTAATCGGTTGAGAAGTAGGTATATAGGCCCTGAGCACCTGCTTCTGGGAATGCTTCGCGACGGTGAAGGAAAAGCTATCGAGATATTGTCAAAACTCAACACCAATCTAGTTGCAATAAAGCAGCAGATTGAAGCTCAGCTGAAGGCAGATGCTGATGATATGTTATTGCCGAATGCAGAGGTGCCGTTGTCCAATGATGCGGCAAAGATATTAAAAATGTGTATTTTAGAAGCCCGAGGTATGAAAAGTAACATAGCTGATACAGAACATGTTTTGCTGGCAATATTAAGAGAAAAGAATAATATGGCAGCAACCGTACTTGAAGCGAATAATGTAAATTACACAAAAGTATTGGAACAGGCGACATTGCAACCGGACATTAATGCTGGAATGGGTTTTCCGGAAGACGATGATGACGAAGAAGATATGTCTTCCCGTTCAGGTAGCAGAAGTAATGCTGACGACCGCCAGCAACAGGCGCAAACTGCTTCTAAAAAGCCGTCTAATGATACACCTGTACTTGATAATTTCGGTACGGATATGACTAAAGCGGCAGAAGAAGGTCGATTGGATCCTGTAGTTGGTAGAGAGAAAGAAATTGAACGTCTGGCACAAATATTAAGTCGCCGTAAGAAAAATAATCCGATTCTTATAGGAGAACCGGGTGTAGGAAAGTCTGCTATAGTCGAGGGACTAGCTTTAAGAATCATTCAGAAGAAAGTTTCCCGTATTCTGTTTGATAAGCGAGTTGTGGCTCTTGATATGACTGCAGTAGTAGCAGGAACAAAGTATCGTGGACAATTTGAGGAACGGATTCGTTCCATTCTCAATGAATTACAGAGAAATCCGAATGTAATTTTGTTTATCGACGAAATACACACTATTGTAGGAGCAGGTTCTGCGGCAGGTTCCATGGATGCAGCTAATATGCTGAAACCGGCATTAGCACGGGGAGAAATACAATGTATTGGTGCTACTACTCTTGATGAGTATCGTAAGAATATTGAAAAAGATGGTGCTTTAGAACGTCGTTTCCAAAAAGTTATGGTAGAGCCAACTACGGCTGAAGAGACTCTTCAGATTCTACGTAATATTAAGGATAAATATGAAGATCATCACAATGTGTATTATACAGAAGAAGCCTTAGAGGCTTGTGTCAAGCTGACTGATCGTTATATTACAGACCGTAATTTCCCTGATAAGGCCATTGATGCTCTGGATGAAGCGGGTTCACGTGTACATCTTACCAATGTAAATGTTCCGAAAGAGATTGAAGATCAGGAAAAACTAATTGAAGAAGCTAAAAACAAGAAAAATGATGCTGTAAAATCACAGAACTTTGAACTTGCTGCTAGTTTTCGGGATAAGGAAAAAGAGCTTTCTCTTCAGTTGGATGTGATGAAAAAGGAATGGGAAGCTAGCCTGAAAGAGAATAGACAAACGGTTGATGCAGAGGAAATTGCAAACGTTATTTCAATGATGTCCGGTATTCCTGTACAGCGAATGGCTCAGGCTGAAGGGATTAAGTTGGCGGGAATGAAAGAAAATTTGCAGTCGAAGGTTATTGCACAAGATACAGCTATTGAGAAATTGGCTAAAGCTATTTTAAGAAGTCGTGTAGGACTGAAAGACCCTAATAAACCCATCGGAACTTTCATGTTTCTGGGACCAACAGGTGTTGGTAAGACACATCTTGCGAAAGAATTGGCTAAATATATGTTCGGTTCTTCTGATGCACTGATTCGCATTGATATGAGTGAATATATGGAAAAATTTACTGTATCACGCTTGGTTGGAGCTCCTCCGGGATATGTCGGATATGAAGAAGGTGGACAATTGACGGAAAAAGTACGTCGTAAACCTTATTCTATCATATTGCTTGATGAGATAGAAAAAGCACATTCAGATGTGTTTAATATCCTGTTGCAGGTAATGGATGAAGGACGTTTGACTGACAGCTATGGCAGAATGGTAGACTTTAAGAATACAGTCATTATTATGACTTCTAACATTGGAACACGTCAGTTAAAAGAGTTCGGAAGAGGTGTTGGCTTTGCAACACAAAGCCGTTTGGACGATCGAGAATTCTCGCGAAGTGTAATTCAAAAAGCTTTAAACAAATCATTCGCACCCGAATTTTTGAATCGTATCGATGAAATCATTATTTTTGATCAGCTTTCTTTGGAAGCGATTACAAAGATTATTGAAATTGAACTGAAGGGTCTCTATAATCGGATTGAATCAATTGGTTATAAACTAATTATCGAAGATAAGGCAAAAGAGTTTATAGCTAGTAAAGGATATGATATACAATATGGGGCTCGTCCGTTGAAACGTGCAATTCAAACTTATCTGGAGGATGGATTATCTGAACTGATTATCTCTTCTGCACTAAAAGAGGGAGATACAATTCTAGTTTCTCTTAATAGTGAAAAGGGTGAATTAGAAATGAAGTCTATTACTTGCTAATGTAGTATTTCTAGGAAAGACTAATTTTCAATATGTCAGAATGTCAGACTTTAGGGTCTGGCATTTTTTTTGTTTTTCTCTGAATAAACATTCATAAGTTTTAATTAATAGATAAACTAAAAATATACATCATTATGCAAAAAGGTAATATTGGGGTTACAACAGAGAACATCTTCCCTATCATCAAAAAGTTTTTGTACAGCGATCATGAAATCTTTCTTCGTGAATTAGTCTCTAATGCAGTAGATGCTACCCAAAAGTTGAATACACTTGCTTCTATTGGTGAATACCAAGGCGAATTAGGTGATTTGACCATTCATGTTGAATTGGGAAAAGATACCATTACTATATCTGACCATGGTATTGGTTTGACAGCCGAAGAAATTGAAAAATATATCAACCAGATTGCTTTCTCTGGTGCTAATGACTTCCTGGAGAAATATAAGAATGATGCAAACGCTATTATTGGCCACTTTGGACTAGGTTTTTATTCAGCGTTTATGGTTGCTAAGAAAGTAGAAATCATTACTAAATCATATCGGGATGGTGCACAGGCTATAAAATGGACTTGTGATGGAAGCCCTGAGTTTACAATCGAAGAAGTAGACAAGGAGAGTCGTGGTTCGGACATCATTTTGTATATTGATGATGATTGTAAGGAATTCCTTGAAGAGGCACGAATTGATGGTCTTTTAAAGAAATATTGCAGCTTCCTTCCTGTACCTATTGCTTTTGGTAAAAAGAAAGAGTGGAAAGATGGAAAGCAGGTAGAAACTTTAGAAGATAATATCATTAATGATACAACTCCTTTGTGGACTCTTAAACCTAGTGAATTGTCTGATGAGGACTATAAATCATTCTACCGTAAGTTATATCCGATGTCTGATGAACCTCTCTTCTGGATACACTTAAATGTAGATTACCCGTTCCATCTGACTGGTATTCTCTATTTCCCAAAAGTAAAGAGCAATATTGAACTAAATAAAAATAAGATTCAGTTATATTGCAATCAGGTTTATGTAACAGATTCAGTAGAGGGTATTGTACCAGACTTTTTGACTTTATTGCATGGAGTTATAGATTCTCCGGATATTCCACTAAATGTTTCCCGTTCTTATTTGCAAAGCGATTCGAATGTGAAGAAGATTTCGACTTATATTACAAAGAAGGTTTCCGACCGTTTGCAATCTATCTTTAAAAATGATCGTAAGCAGTTTGAAGAGAAGTGGAATGATTTGAAAATATTTATCAACTACGGTATGCTAACTCAGGAAGATTTTTATGAGAAAGCACAAAAATTCGCCCTTTTCACCGATACAGATAACAAACATTATACATTTGAAGAATATCAAGTTCTTATTAAAGATAATCAGACAGATAAAGACGGAAATCTAATTTATTTGTATGCTAATAATAAGGATGAGCAATATAGCTATATAGAAGCAGCTATCAATAAAGGCTATAATGTTCTGCTTATGGACGGCCAACTGGATGTAGCAATGATAAGTATGCTTGAACAGAAGTTTGAGAAATCACGTTTTACGCGTGTAGATGGTGATGTAATTGATAACCTTATAATCAAGGAAGATAAAAAAGGTGATGTATTGGAAGCATCTAAACAAGATGCCCTTACTACTGCTTTCAAGAGTCAATTGCCGAAAATGGATAAAGTTGAATTCAATGTTATGACACAAGCATTGGGTGAGAATGCGGCTCCGGTTATGATTACTCAAAGTGAATATATGCGTCGTATGAAAGAAATGGCAAATATCCAAGCTGGAATGAGCTTTTATGGAGAAATGCCGGATATGTTCAATCTGATTCTTAATTCAGATCATAAGTTGGTAAAAGAGGTACTTAGCGAAGAAGAGGCAGCATGTCAGGCTGAGGTAACTCCTTTGCAGACAGAAATGGATAATGTCAATAAACATCGTAATGAGTTGAAAGATAAGCAGAAAGGAAAGAAGGATGAAGATATTCCTACTGCTGAAAAGGATGAGTTGAATGACTTAGATAAGCAATGGGATGATCTGAAGAGTAAAAAAGAAGCTATATTTGCAACGTATGCCAGCAATAATAAAGTGATCCGTCAGCTTATTGATCTAGCTTTATTACAGAATAATATGCTGAAAGGTGAAGCACTGAATAACTTCGTAAAACGTAGTATTGAGCTGATTTAATATTACCCTTTTATTCATAAACATAAACTCAAAGAAGAGCATTCAGCGTAAAATACGTTGTAGTGCTCTTTTTTCATTTTAAGAAACGAATAAAAAATATCGATTTATTGGAAAGTATTGTATATATTTGAAGACTTAATGAAAACAGATTTCAATTGTTTAATCCGGGTTATGAGAAAATTTCTTTTAGTGTTCATTACTTTATGGGTATTCATACCGACTATTTATGCCCAGAAAGTGGGACTTGTATTAAGTGGTGGTGGTGCTAAAGGATTGACGCACATAGGTATTATTCGTGCCCTAGAAGATAACAATATTCCAATTGATTATATCACAGGTACATCTATGGGAGCCATCATTGGTTCTCTTTATGCGATGGGATATTCTCCGGATGATATGGTCGACTTGCTCAAATCGGAAGATTTTAAACGTTGGTATTCTGGACAGATAGAAGAGAAATATGTCTATCACTTCAAGAAAAATCTTCCTACCCCTGAATTTTTTAATATTCGTTTTTCATTTAAAGATTCATTAAAAAACTTGAAATCTCAGTTTTTGCCTACTAGTGTAGTTAATCCAATACAGATGAATCTTGTTTTTGTAGATTTATTTGCACGTGCTACTGCTGCTTGTGAAGGAGACTTTGACAAGTTATTTGTTCCTTTCCGTTGTGTTGCCTCGGATGTATACAATAAGAAACAATTAGTAATGCGGGAAGGTGATCTGGGAGATGCTGTCCGGGCTTCTATGAGTTTTCCTTTTATGTTTAAGCCTATAGAGATAGACAATGTGCTGGCTTATGATGGAGGAATCTATAATAATTTCCCAACCGATGTCATGAGAGACGATTTTCATCCTGATATTGTTATTGGAAGTGTTGTATCCACTAATCCTACCAAACCTAAGGAAAATGATCTTATGAGTCAGATTGAAAATATGGTTATGCAGAAAACAGACTATTCTATACCTGATTCTATGGGAATTCTAATGAATTTTAATTATGACAATGTTAGCTTGATGGACTTTCAGCGTATAGATGAATTACATGATATAGGCTATAATCGGACAATCAGTATGATGGATTCCATCAAAAGCCGTATCCATCGAAGAGTTAATAAAGACAATATACGTTTGCGCAGAATGGTATATCGTAGCAATTTTCCGGAACTCCGATTCAAGAACATCATTATTGATGGAGCTAATGCACAACAACAAGTTTATATAAAGAAAGAGTTTCATCGTTCAGATGATAAGGAATTTACCTATGAAGATCTGAAACAAGGCTATTTTCGACTCTTATCAGACAATATGATTTCTGAAATTATTCCTCATGCCGTCTATAATCCTAGTGATGATACCTATGATTTGCATTTAAAGGTAAAGGCGGAGAATAGTTTTGCTGTTAGATTAGGTGGTAATATCTCAACTTCTAACTCTAATCAAATCTATCTTGGACTTGGTTATCAGGATTTGAATTATTATGCTAAAGAGTTTCTTTTAGATGGGCAATTGGGGAAAGTGTACAACAATGTACAGTTTATGGCAAAAATAAACTTTTCTACAGCCATTCCGACTTCATATCGTTTTATTGCGTCTATTAGTACATTTGATTATTTTAAAAAGAACAAACTATTCTCTAAGGATGACAAACCTGCATTCAACCAAAAGGATGAGCGTTTCTTAAAGCTTCAGGTAGGGCTTCCATTCCTTTCCAGCAAGAGAGCTGAATTTGGATTTGGAATTGGGAAAATAGAAGATAAATACTTTCAGAAAAATGTCATAGATTTCGGGAAAGATAAATTTGATGAAAGTCGTTATGACTTATTAGGTGGTTCTATTAGTTTTAATGGAAGTACTTTAAATTCAAGACAATATGCTACAAGTGGATATAGTGAAGCTCTTATAGCGCAGATTTTCATAGGAAAAGAGCGTTTCTGTCCGGGTGAAGGAGCTACGAATGGAAATAAGAATGGTGACAAAGAGCATCATTCATGGTTACAATTATCATACATGAAAGAGAAATACCACACAATGAGTGAACACTGGACATTAGGTTGGTATCTAAAAGCATTGTATGCTTCTAAAAACTTCTCTGAGAATTATACTGCAACAATGATGCAAGCAGGTGAATTTTCACCTACATTGCATAGTAAATTAACCTATAATGAAGCATTCCGCGCTAATCAATTTGTTGGAGTCGGTATTCGTCCCATTTATAGATTAAATCAAATATTTCATCTTAGAGGTGAATTTTATGGTTTTATGCCTATTTATCCAATTGAAAGAAACTCTTTAAATAAAGCATATTATGGAAAAGCTTTTTCTAGATTTGAATATTTGGGAGAAATTTCAGTGGTTTGTCAATTACCCTTTGGGGACATCTCTGCATATGTAAATCATTATAGTTCACCGAAAAGAGAGTGGAATGTCGGGTTAAGTATCGGCTGGCAACTGTTTAATTACCGATTCATCGAATAATTTTATCAAAAAAAGTGTGTGAAACACTTGCTAGTTCGGGAAAAGTACGTATCTTTGCACCCGTTAAAACGAAACAACGGTCGCGTAGCTCAACTGAATAGAGTAGCTGACTACGGATCAGCCGGTTACAGGTTTGAATCCTGTCGCGATCACTTTTCGGGTTAGCAGAATGGCCGCGTAGCTCAACTGAATAGAGTAGCTGACTACGGATCAGCCGGTTACAGGTTTGAATCCTGTCGCGGTCACTCTTTATGTTATAATTAATGGTCGCGTAGCTCAACTGAATAGAGTAGCTGACTACGGATCAGCCGGTTACAGGTTTGAATCCTGTCGCGATCACAGAGACTGTCTCAATAAAAAAGAGATCGTCTCTTTTGTTTTATATCCCCCTATATTGTCTGTGATGATAGATTAAAACCGGCATGGCTAGATAACCTTTCTTTATATCAGGATATTCTTTAAATAGAATCTCCACCAGTATTCTTTGAGACCGAGTCCATAGCGTTTCCTTCTTGTAAAGAAAAACACTTCTTGCCAATAACTATTCCTGGTGTTTCCATTAGCAAAAACGGGTGAATGATACATTTTTCCACAGGCCTTTTTGCATAAATGATCTGCGTGAATTCTTCATCTAAAGCCTCCCCCCAACGAGCTAAGTCTCCTATCCTTCAGATATATTCTGAATTGTCACATGACGAGCTTTTTACTAACATTTTATATTCAGTTCATTCAAAACTTTCCGTATAGCTTCAAAGGTAGTAATTCGTGTTGGAACTAGGGGAAGTCGAAGTTTATTCTCAATCATTCCCATTGCATTTAGCATTGATTTCACACCTGCCGGATTACCGTCTACAAACAAAAGATTGAATAGCTCTGTAAATCTATGATGTATAGTCAGTGCATTTGCAAAATCTCCATGAAGTGCCAAACGTGTCATGCGGCTAAATTCACGTGGAAAAGCATTGCCTATCACCGAAATTACTCCAACAGCTCCTAATGTAATCAGAGGGAAAGTTATACCATCATCTCCAGAAATTACATCAAAGTTATCCGGTTTATTTTTAATGATATCATCCATTTGAGTGATATTACCAGAAGCCTCTTTGATGGCAATTACGTTATTAAAGTCACGAGCAATACGCAAAGTCGTTTCAGCAGTCATGTTTACTCCAGTGCGTCCGGGTACATTATATAGTACAATCGGTAATTCTGTAGCTTCAGCTATTGCTTTATAATGCTGGTAAATACCTTCTTGAGAAGGTTTATTATAATATGGGACAACAGACAATATGGCATCTACCCCCGTAAAATCATCATTTTTTAATGTTTCTACTACAGCACGGGTATTATTTCCACCTACGCCTAGTAAAATAGGGATTCTTCCATTCACGCGGTCTATCACCATTTTTTTTACGGTTTTCTTCTCCTCTTCAGTAAGTGTAGGTGTTTCAGCAGTGGTACCCAGCACGCACAAGAAATCCGCATTATTTTGCAATAGATAGTCTACTAAACGCATCAAAGCATCATAATCAACGCTCTCATCCTCTTTGAAAGGAGTAATCAGTGCTACCCCCATTCCTTTCAATTTTGTCTGTATCATGGTTTTAATTATAATCTCTAATAATTTCAGGCACAAAAGTACGAATATTTTTCATATCTTATGATATAAGTTTCAGAAAATCGTCTTCGCTTACTATGGTTATTCCAAGTTTTTGAGCTTTTTCTAATTTTGCAGGTCCCATATTTTCACCTGCAAGGATAAAACTAGTTTTCGCAGAAATACTTCCGACGTTCTTTCCTCCATTTTTTTCAATGAGTTCTTTATATTCGTCACGAGAATGGTGAGTAAAGACTCCGCTAATTACAATGGATTTACCTGACAACTTATCTGTGTATCCACTTAAATCTTCTTCTGTGCGATATAATTGTAAACCTGCTTTTTTAAGTCTGCCAACTAACTCACGATTCGACTCATTAGCAAAATAAGAAAGAATGCTTTGGGCTATTTTTTCCCCGATTTCATCGATACTTATCAGCTTTTCAAGATCAGCATTTTGCAGTTCATCAATATTCTCAAAAGACTTTGCAATCTTTTTAGCAACAGTTTCTCCAACAAAGCGAATTCCCAAAGCAAATATAACACGTTCGAAAGGTATTTCTTTACTTTGTGCAATCCCTGTAATGATATTCTCTGCTGATTTTTCTCCCATTCGATCCAAACTCTTAATTTGATCTACTGTCAATTCATACAAATCCGCAGTATTATGAATCAGGCCCAAACGATAGAACATATCGACTGTTTCAGGTCCTAGTCCATCGATATTCATCGCTTTACGGCTGATAAAATGCTCAATTTTGCCTTTAATTTGGGGAGGACATGCCGTTTCATTCGGACAATAGTGTGCAGCTTCACCTTCATATCTGATCAGTTTGCTACCACATTCAGGGCAATTAGTAATAAACTTCACTTTTTCCCCAAGCATGAAACTACGTGCGTCTTTATCTACACCTGTTATTTTAGGAATAATTTCACCACCTTTTTCCACATAAACCATATCTCCTATGTGTAGATCGAGTCCTTCGATGATATCAGCATTATGTAAAGAAGCACGTTTCACAATCGTTCCGGAAAGTTGAACAGGGTCCAAATTAGCAACAGGAGTAACAGCGCCTGTTCTACCTACCTGATAAGTTACCTTATTCAGGCGAGTAAGGGCACGTTCCGCTTGAAACTTATAGGCAATCGCCCATCTAGGAGACTTTGCTGTAAAACCTAGATTTTTTTGCTGTCTCAAGCTGTTCACCTTTAAAACGATACCATCTGTAGCAACTGGCAAATTTTTGCGTTCTACATCCCAATAATTGATAAAATCGAATATTTCTTGTAATGTATGACACTTACGCATTATTCCAGAAATCTTAAATCCCCATTTAGCAGCCTCCTGGAGGTTTTCATAATGTCCTTCACAAGGTAAGTTTTCTCCCAATAGATAATATAGGTAGGCATCTAATTTACGAGATGCTACAATAGAAGAATTCTGTAATTTAAGTGCTCCGGACGCTGCATTTCTTGGATTGGCAAAAAGTGGTTCTTCACGCGCTTCTTTTTCGCGATTTAGTTCTTCAAATACGACCCAAGGCATAAGTATTTCTCCTCTGATCTCAAAAGAAGAAGGATAATTATCACCATGTAACACTAGAGGGATGGAACGGATTGTCTTGACATTGTCAGTCACATCATCACCTTTTTCTCCATCTCCACGTGTGACTGCGCGGATTAGTTTTCCATCCTCATACGATAACGAAATAGATGTTCCATCATATTTCATCTCACAACAAATTTCAAAATCTTCATTTAAAGCTTTACTAACGCGTTCATAGAACTCAGCCACTTCAGCTTCCGAGTAGGTATTAGCTAATGATAGCATCGGGTATTTGTGAGCTACTTGGGTAAAATTCTTATTTAAATCGCTGCCTACACGCATTGTTGGCGAATTTTTATCTCTAAATTCCGGATATGCCTGCTCCATATCTTGAAGTTCTCGCATCATATCGTCAAATTCCTTATCTGAAATTTCCGGAGTATTCAATACATAATAATTATAATTATGCTGATGAAGTTCAGCACGTAATTCTTCTATTTTCTTTTTAATGTCCATATTTCTTCGATTGTTTAAGGCAAAAATACAGGTTTCTCTTTGAATATTTGTACTTTTGCGAAAAATTAAAGATTATGCGCATTGATATAATAACAGTTTTGCCTGAAATGATTGAAGGTTTTTTTAATTGTTCTATCATGAAAAGGGCTCAGAATAAAGGACTTGCAGAAATTCATATCCACAATCTTCGCGATTATACAGAAGATAAGTATAGACGCGTAGATGATTATCCTTTTGGCGGTTTTGCAGGAATGGTGATGAAGATTGAGCCTATCGAACGTTGCATCAACTCCTTAAAAGCTGAGCGAGATTATGACGAAGTGATCTTTACTACTCCGGACGGAGAATTGTTTGACCAGCCAATGGCTAATAGTCTTTCTCTTGTCCAAAATCTTATTATTCTTTGTGGCCATTTTAAAGGTATAGACTACCGAATCCGGGAACATTTAATCACAAAAGAAATTAGTATAGGAGATTATGTGCTGACAGGAGGTGAATTAGCTGCAGCAGTTATGGCAGATGCAATTATACGTATCATTCCGGGTGTTATTTCGGATGAGCAATCAGCGCTTTCCGATTCATTTCAGGATAATCTGTTAGCGGCACCTGTATATACACGTCCTGCTAATTATAAAGGTTGGAAAGTTCCCGATATCTTATTGTCCGGTCATGAAGCAAAAATCAAAGAATGGGAGTTGCAGCAATCTTTGGAACGTACTAAAAAACTTCGTCCAGATTTACTAGAAGAATAAAACTCAAATGTAAGTAAAAACTCCGATGAAAAAAGAGCCATTTTTCACCGGAGTTTTTTATTTGCCTATTATTTAATGTTTATATACCTTCTTACTTTTCGTATCTCAAATATATTTCTGATTCTTATCTTATTAAAAAATATCTCATCTTAATACTTAAAGTGGAAAATGACATTTTTCTTTCAAAATTGATGCGAATGGTTATTATATGTTTTTAGTTATACCTCAAGCGCACCAATAATTTCCTTTATAGACTTATATCCATATCTGTCCAGGTAATTATTTATACCATCTTCAACCTTAATTGCAACTGTAGGATCTATGAAATTTGCTGTACCAATTTGGATAGCAGATGCTCCTGCAAGTATGAACTCAACCGCATCTTTCCAATTCATAATCCCTCCTAATCCTATGACCGGAATATTTACCGCTTTAGAAACTTGCCAAACCATACGCAAAGCAATCGGTTTTACTGCAGCCCCTGACATACCTCCTGTTATAGTTGATAAAATAGGACGTCTACGCTCAGCGTCTATAGCCATACCCAGTAATGTATTGATTAATGACACGCTATCAGCTCCACTTTCTTCTACTGCACGAGCAATTTCTGTAATATCAGTAACGTTTGGAGAGAGTTTTACGATAAGTGTCTTTTTGTAAGCAGATCGCACAGCTTTTACTACTTCAGCAGCACCTTTTGCTGACACACCAAAAGCCATTCCTCCTTGCTTCACATTAGGACATGAGATGTTTAACTCTATAGCAGGAATTTTGTCAAGTTCATCAATGATTTCCGCTGTTTTCACATAATCTTCAATAGCAGATCCGGAAACATTTACAATCATATTCGTTTTAATGTCTTTTATACGAGGGTATATATGCTCAACAAAGTAATCTACTCCCTTATTCTGCAGTCCCACAGCGTTTAACATTCCAGATGGAGTTTCAGCCATACGTGGATATGGATTTCCTTCACGTTTGTGAAGAGTAGTGCCTTTTACAATAATACCACCTATTCGCGCTATATCAATGAAGTCGGAGAATTCTTCACCATATCCAAATGTACCGGATGCAGTCATTACCGGGTTTTTCATTTGTAAATCACCAATATTTACACTTAAATCTGCCATAATAGTTTATTTATATTAAAAACAGGACCTTCTTTACATACACACAAGTGACCTTCTGTCGTATTCTCCACACAACAAAGGCAAGCTCCAATACCACAAGCCATAGTGTTTTCCAGTGATACTTCACATTCTATCTGATTACTTTTGGCATATTTTGCAACAGCTACCATCATTGGCTTCGGGCCGCAACTATATATTTGTTCAAAATGTACTTTGTTCAATATTGAATGTTGGGTAACATATCCTTTTTCCCCATGGCTACCATCTTCTGTTGTAGTATAAACATCACCGTATTTTGCAAACTCTTCTAATTGCAACAAATCCTTATCGCTACGGGCTCCCAAAAGGAAAGTAGGTTTATGACCATTTTGGGCTAATTGCTCTCCTAAATATAACATAGGAGCAGTACCGACACCTCCACCTACTAATAACAACTTATCTGATGGATTTTGCGGCATTGTATAAGCATTACCTAAGGGGAGTATTACATTGATAACATCATCCTTGTTTACTTCTGCTAAACGCTTTGTACCATCTCCAACTAATTGGATAAGGAACCAGATCTCATTACGTTGTTTATCTACAAAGTTAATAGAAATGGGACGACGTAAAAATGTAGTAGGTGAACCATCCACCCGAAGTTCAGCAAACTGTCCCGGCAGCATTTCGGGCAGTAATGATTGAGAAGTCAATTTCAGTAATACATAATTAGTATGTAGTCTGATATTCTCAGTGACCGTCAGATCTAAAATAAATTTTTTCATGTATGGATATAAAAGTATAAATTCATATTTCCGCTACAAAGATACAGGAATTTGCTCAAACCACCGTTTTTACCACTTATTTTTCAGGTCTAAACGTTTCATAGGTGTTATCATCAAAGAAGATTCTTATTTCAGTAATTTTTCTAGTAGGCTTTTCTATATATCTAATCTCCTGTTTTACAATCTCTTTGGGGATAATCTCTATATTTTCTAATGGCATTTCCTTGCGATTTTCCGTAGCAATCGTCCTTTGGGGTGAATTTAATGGATTCTCGTCAAATAATGAAGGCTGATAATCACCATTTGAATTAGTTGATCCTTGATCATTGGAAATAGCTACCATTTCACCTTTACCATAAAGTAGCCACTCCAAATTTACATAATTATAAGTTTGATGAACTTTCATCACAACTTCCAGGCTAGGTTTATTCCTATCATTCAAAATATGAGAAAGAGTAGATTGCTGCACACCAATAGTTTCAGCAAAAACTCTGGGAGGAACTTTTTCTCTTTCCATTATTAATCTAATTCTATCTTTTAACTCCATACTATTCACTCTAGTTACAATTGTACGTATTATATGCAGATTTCACAAAAATATATCTTAATATAATGATTATACAAAGGTAAAAAATAAGTTTCACAAATGCAAATTACAAGTATAAAAATAATAATATTACAGATGTATAAAGTTTGTATAATGGTGAATTATACTTTTGTATATAAGGCTATATTAGCGTTAACCTATTACTTATTTTTAGTTTAATAAAATATTATAATATATTGATTATTAATGATATAATTGATAACATTGTTGACAGAATGTCTTAATTCACAAATATACATAATAACATAAAACCTATTTTATACTTCTTCTTTATATAAATGGGATAACATATTAATAAATAACATATTAATAGTTCACGACAAAAATGTTAATCCCTCTCCTACTACATTTCTATCGTACAAATAACATCTGTAAATTTGCCTTTGTACTAATGTATATACATTAGACAATGTGTATTATTGTATATTGATCACATGTGTAAATAATACATAAGTGAACTATTGGGAATACATCAGTAAATATGGAAAGTTGCAATTGCAATAAAATCAATGAAAGAATTCTATATTTACTAATGTCTTTTGGAATTTCTACTATATTTCTATTACATTCACTCTGAAATAGGTAAATCCTTGCAATATTTCCAGCCTTTTCATCGAATCTTTATAATTTTTAAATTCTAGAGGATTTATTTTTGTAATAATACTCTGATATTCAATATTTTATATACATATTCTATCTATTTTAATTTAATCAAACTAGAAAAATAGTACCATAATCAATCATAATACTGAATAAACTATCAAAATGACAAATATCAAAAGAGATATTAGGAGAGTTTTTTCTCATATATTAATTATATCAAAAATATTTCAATCAGATCTGTACTCTATATAAAATAAGTAGATTGTTTATTTTTCTAAAAAAGTGTGGTTTCGAATAGAAGAGAAAATAGACTTTAAAATACTCAAAAATAGATTTAGACAAGGATAAAAAATTCGAGTCTACCATTGTTATATGTATATTGAAAATCATAAATTGATAATCACTATTTTGTAAAGTTTTTCATCTAAAAAAGAAGAAATTTCATCAAAAATAAGAAGTAGAATTTAAAATATAAAAAATAAGGTCTACACTCTATATAATTATAGTAAAAGTATAGACCTTATTTTATAATAATAATATTATTTTTTAGTGTAAAATCTTAAACACTAGTTCACGAAGAATATCCCCGTCTGTCATTAAACTATTTTGGACTCCTTTTGATTTTGCATCAGCATACCGTATTTCACCAACTATTTGCATGGTTTTTACTCCACTATATTTCCGCATTGCAGCCATATAATCTCGAGCTTGCCATGGAGTTTTTAAACCTAACATATTTGCAATTCCCTGCTCTGTTTTATCTGGTGCATAATAAGCTAACATTAGATTGGAATAGAAGCTAAACAGCAGAGATAAAGTCATTTGAATAGGATTAGTTTTCGGATTTTCCTCAAAATATTTTATTATCTTATTTGCTTTAAGAATATCTTTTTCTATAAGAGCACTCCGCAATTCAAAATTATTATAGTCTTTGCTGATACCTATATTCTTTTCAATTTGCTCAGGAGTTACGCGTTTTTGTCCTATGGGCAATGTTATTATCAACTTGTCTAATTCTCCTGTCAAACGGCTTAAATCTGAACCCACAAAATCAGCAAGCATGGCAGTTGCTTTAGGTTCCATGTCTATTCCTTTTCGTTTCATATACGAAGAAATAAAGACAGGTAACTGTGCATCTTTAATCTTTTTAGATTCAAACAAAATGCCTACTTTTTCAACTTCTGCAGCCAGTTTTTTTCTACGATCTAATGTGCCATGTTTATGGCATATCACTAGGATTGTAGAATGTAGTGGCTTCTGAAGATAATATGACAACTCTTCCATATTACGGACAGCTTGTGCCTCTTTCACTACTACTACTTGATGTTCAGACATCATCGGATAGCGTTTTGCAGCATTAATTATAGTAGCTACATCTACATCCGATCCATATACAACAGTTAGGTTAAACTCCTTTTCCGTTTCGTTCAATACGTTATCTGTAATATAATCGGCAATCACGTCGATATAATACGATTCTTCCCCCATTAAATAATAAATCGGACGATATTGTTGGGCCTTTAACTCCCTAAGAATGTCATCACACGTCAATTCTTGCTTTGCCATATAATATATTCACTTTAGAAAGGCTGGTTACCAGTCATATTTCAAGTGTTTTACAGTTTTCTTTTCATCAATAATCATACGAAGAGAAGCGATGCCAATCTCAACATGTTCTTCTACATAATTTTTGGTAACTATATTATCACTTTTATCTGTTTTTACTCCATCCGGAGTCATTGGTTGATCGGACACTAATAATAATGCACCAGTAGGTATATGATTAGCAAAACCACAACTGAATAATGTAGCTGTTTCCATATCGACTGCCATTGCACGAGTTTTCTTCAAATAATCTTTGAAAGTATCGTCATGTTCCCAGATACGTCGGTTGGTAGTATATACAGTCCCTGTCCAATAGTCGCGGGCATAGTCTCGGATAGCTGATGAAACGGCACGTTGTAACATAAATGCTGGTAAAGCTGGCACTTCAGGTGGAAAATAGTCATTGGAAGTTCCTTCGCCACGAATAGCAGCAATAGGAAGAATTAAATCACCAATCTGATTTTTTTTATCAATGCCCCCACATTTCCCCAAAAAGAGACAAGCTTTTGGGCGAATAGCACCTAATAAATCCATAATAATAGCAGCATTAGGGCTTCCCATTCCGAAATTGATCATTGTGATACCTTCAGCACTGGCAGAAATCATATTAGCATCTCTGCCTAAAATGGGAACATTAAACAAGTTTGCAAAAATTTCTACATACTTGTTGAAATTAGTCAGTAGAATATACTCTCCAAAATCCTCCAGGTTACGTTTTGTGTAACGGGGTAGCCAATTAGCTACGATTTCTTCTTTTGTTTTCATAATTATCTATTAAATTTGTGGCTCCAATGATGGAAACCATTATTTAACTTACAAAAATAATAAATGTTATCGTTAAACCTACCAGCATTCGACACTAAAATAAATGTACGAAACGGAAAAAATGTAATTTTTGATGTGATTCGTAAACGATATGTCGCTCTTACTCCGGAAGAATGGGTACGACAACACTTCGTTCATTTTCTTATTGCACATAAAGGATATCCGACTGCACTTTTGGCTAATGAAGTAATGGTCAAGCTAAACGGCACTACGAAACGTTGTGATACAGTGTTGTTTCGGCGAGATCTATCTGCCCGAATGATTGTTGAATACAAAGCTCCACACATTGAGATAACACAAGCTGTATTTAACCAAATTACACGATATAATATGGTACTGAAAGTAGATTATCTGATTGTTAGTAACGGGATGCAACATTATTGTTGTCAGATGGATTACGAACAACAGAGTTATACCTTTCTTAGAGATATTCCTGACTATAATTTACTATGATATTCCTTTTAAAAAAGATGATGACGCTATACTGCTTTTATAGTGTCATCATCCCAACTATATACTGACACCATCCAGACTGGATAGTGTCAGTATATTATTGATCCTTTTTCTTGCTGAATTTCTCCTGCAATTTCTGCATTAATTCGTAGAAATTAGGAATATAAATAGTGGCGAGTAAAGTATTCATAGCCATACCGAATACAACAGCAGCCCCCAATGCAATACGACTTTGAGCACCTGCTCCTGTAGCGAAAAGCAATGGCATTACTCCTAATACAAAGGCAAATGAAGTCATTAATATTGGACGCAACCGGATATGTCCAGCTTCATATGCAGCCTCACGAATAGAGTTACCTTCGGCACGAAAATCGCGGGCAAATTCAACAATTAATATACCATTTTTTGCTGAAAGTGCTACAAGCAAGATAATACCAATTTGAGTATAGACGCTAACTGGAGTGCCCATAATCGAACAACCTATCATAGCACCTAGTAAGGCAACAGGTAATCCGATGACAGCTGCTATTGGACTTGTCCAACTCTCATATTGAGCGGCTAAAACCAAGAATGCAACAATTAATGCCATTACTAAGACAATTGTTGTGGTATTCCCTGCTTGTGTTTCCTGATAAGCAACTGAAGTCCATTCATAACCGAACTCATTACCTAACTGTTCTTTAAATAGAGCCTCCATTTCTTGAATCGCTTGTCCAGAACTACTTCCAGGAGCTACATTACAAGTCAAAGTAGCAGTAGAATACATATTATACCGGTTAATCTGATCTTGTCCCAATTGTTCCTCTACTTTGGTAAAAGAAGAAAATGGTACCATCTCTCCTGTCGCGTTGGGCACACTTAATTTCAATACATCATCAATAACTCTTTGTGCTTGGTCACGAGCTTCTATTTTAACCTGGTAAATATGCCCGAATTCCACAAAGTCATTCACATAAGCTGCTCCCATATAATAACCCAACGTAGAAAAGACTTCATTCAAGGCAATCCCCATGAATTGTACTTTATCACGATCTATATTTAGAAAATATTGTGGTACATTTGCTTGATACTGACTGGAAACAGAAGCTAAGGCTGGTTTGGAATGGTAAGAAGCCAGCAAGGTATTAATACCCTGTTGCATTTCAGTTGGTCCCAGATTCTTCCGGTCTTCCAATTGAAGTTGTAAACCTCCAGATGCACCTAATCCGGGAATAGCCGGAGGGACCATAGCAAACACTTCTGCTGCCTGTATCGTCATATATGCTTCACCATTGAAACGATTGACTACCGCTGTTGCAGTGTGATCTTTTCCCTTTCTTTCACTCCAATTCTTCAATATTACGAAATATGTAGCCGAATTACTTTGTTCTCCACCTCCCATAATAGAAAAACCTGAAATACCAATGTAATTTTCTACTTCCGGATATGAATTTAATATTGCATTAATCTTATTCCCAACAGCTTGTGTACGTTCCAGACTTGCAGCTGGTGGAAGTTGAACAACAGCAATGAAATACCCGTCATCTTCATCCGGAATAAAAGTAGATGGCCAACGTATGAAGAGTAAAACAGATATAATGGTCAGAACAGCATATGATAAAAGAGCTATACCTGGTCGTTCAAGTAACCATTTAACGATTCTATCATATGCACCCTGAGTTTTATCATAAGCTTTATTGAATCCTTTATATATAAAGAAGTTGGAAGGTTTACTCTTTTCGAGAAATAAAGCACAGAGAGCCGGGGTTAATGTCAGTGAATTAAAACCACTTAATACAGTGGAAGCAGCAATTGTTAGTGCAAATTGCTTGTATAACTGACCAGAGATACCACTAATCAACATTGTTGGAATAAAAACGGCAAGCAACACTAATACTACTCCGACAATAGGTCCGGTAATCTCTCCCATTGCTCTCGCAACAGCCTCACGTGGTGAATATTGTCCTGTTTCTAACAATCTCGAAGAGTTTTCAACTACCACAATGGCGTCATCTACCACAATGGCAACCGCTAATATCAATCCAAATAATGTTAGCGTATTAATAGAGAAACCAAATGCAGCCATGACAGCTAGTGTACCAATCAATGAAACAGGAATAGTAATACATGGAATAATCACTGCTCTCCAATTCTGTAAAAACAAGAAAATAACAAGTATTACTAATAAAGTTGTTTCCAAAAATGTAACCATTACTTCATCTATAGAAGCATGGATAACATCTGTTGTGTCCAACGTTACATTATAAGATACGCTTGTTGGAAAATTTTCTGCCAATTCTTCCATTTTAGCCTTTACTCCTTTAGATACGTCCAATGAATTGGAACCCGGTTGTTGATAAATAGCAATAGCTGCTGTAGGTCTTCCTTTTAGTCGTGATACTACACTGTAAGATGCAGAACCTAAATCAATACGAGCTACATCCTTCAATCGAAGTATTGCTCCCTCCTTTTCTCGACGAATAATAATATTGCCGAATTGTTCGGGAGAGCTAAGTCTTCCTTGCACATTCAGCGTATACTGAAAAGCATTCTTATTATCCTCTCCGATCGGCTGACCAATGTAGCCGGCAGATACTTCAACATTTTGAGATTGAATGGCTTGATAAACCTGTTCTGGTGAGATGTTCCGGATTCGCATGGCTTCGGGATCAAGCCATATACGCATTGAATAGTCCCCAGCTCCCATTACATTGACAGCTCCAACACCAGGGACACGAGATAATTGATCTACCAGATTCAATTTCGCATAATTGGTAAGATATAAACTGTTATAAAGAGAATCTTGAGAAGTCATCGTTAAAAACATAACGATATTTGAGGATTGCTTCTGTACGGTTACCCCTTGGACAACAACAGGTTCGGGCAAAGATGATTGAGCCACACTTACTCGGTTCTGTACTTGTACGGTTGCCATATCGATATCTGTACCAACGGCAAACGTAATAGTCAATGAGTAAGCTCCCGAAGAAGAAGAATTGGAAGACATATAAAGCATTCCATCCACTCCATTAACTTGTTGCTCTATCGGAAGCCCCACCGTTTGAGCTACCGTTTCAGCATTTGCTCCGGGATAAACTGCAGATACCTGTACTGTAGGTGGTGTAATGTCTGGGAACTGTGCCACAGGCAATATATTTAGAGTAACCAGACCAGCTACTACAATGAGCAATGCAAGTACAGTAGCAAAAATCGGTCGGTTTATGAAAAATTTAGAGAACATATTATTATGAGTTTACGAAGCCTTTTTACAGCCCTTTCATGAAAAGGGGAAGTTTTAAGTCACTTCTGTTAATATATAATTCATTAATAACCCTTGAAGGAATAATTATGATTAACAAGGCTATCCTTATTTCCCTTTTTCTGGGAGCGAATTGGAAATTGCCTTTATCTTCATGCCATCCCTAACCTTCATCAGAGCTTCAGTAACATAACGTTCCTGAGGTGAGAAACCTCCCAAAACTTGCCGTAGCGTATCATTAATTAATTGTCCAACCTCAATATGTCGATAATGTACAATATTCGAATCATTAACAGCATATAAGAACTTGCCTAACTGATCGGTACCAATCGAAGCTTCATTTACTAAAATCGCGTTTTTAGCTTCTTTATAAGGCAGGGTTATACTGACATATAATCCACTTTTCAGTACTCCCTGAGGATTGTCAAAATTGGCACGAACTATTAATGTTCCTGTATTCAAATCCACATTCGGAGATAAATAATCCAGAGTAGCCGGATAAGATTCTGTACCTTCTTTCCCCAACTGAACTATTATTTTCTGTGGAAGATTTCGTTCCGATGACTGATTATTCATTGATATATCCAACCATTGATTGTCGGCAACATTAAAATAGGCGTACATCTGATTATCTTTATAGATAGTAGCTAAAGTGACAGGTTGTAATGCGCCTCCTACGTAGCTTCCTACGTCTACGCTCGCTTTACTAATTGTTCCGTTAAACGGAGCATGAACATAGCAATATCCTAAATTTGTACGAGCAGTGCTCAAGGCAGCTTCTGCATTATTTACTGCTGCAACTCCCTCTGCTACAGATGATTCTGCTTGAAGAACTTGTATTTGACTCACTGCGTCACTTTTGACTGCTTCTTTCATACGGCTATAATTATTACGGGCATATTCCAATTGAGCCTGAGCTGTATTAAGTTCAGCTTCTGCCTGAGCCACTTTATCTTTATACAATGTTGGTTCTATGACAAATAATAACTGTCCTTGTTTCACCCTTCCTCCCGGAGAATATGAAATAGATTGTAACGTACCATTTACTCTGGCTACAAGGTTTACTGTTTTTTCCGTTGTTAAATAACCAGGATAATTTTTTGTCAAAGTAATATCCTTCACGATTGGTTTCGCTACACTGACAGCCGGAGTTGGCATCCCTCCCATTGATCCTACACTCTTTTTCTCCTTACAACCGATCAATATCGGCAATATAAGAAAGATATACATTAGTTTTTTCATATCTGTTAGGTTATATTTTATTTATAAAGATTCTTTTATTCTCTCCAACCACCTCCTAAGGCTTTATAAAGTGCTATCAATTGTAGCAATGAACTTCCCTGAGCTTGAACCAACTGATTCTCGTATGATAATAAAGAACGTTGTGCATCAAGCACATTCTGAAAAGGAGAAAGTCCCTGTTTATAAAGATCTAATGATAATTTTAATGTTTCAATACCTTGATTTCGTACTTCTCGTAATGCTACAATCTGTTTGATAGAGCTTTTATAAGAATTCATGGCATTATCCGCTTCCTGTACTGCTGTCAATACTGTTTGGTTGAACTGGTTAATTGACTCGTCCAATTGTGCTTTCGCTAATCTGGTAGCATTTACTAATTGTCCTCCGCTAAAGATTGTCCAACTTAATGCCGGAGCAATTTCGTAAGTCATGCTTTTACTTTTCATTAAATCAGTTAAATCACGTGCAGCATAGCCAAATGAGCCTTTTAAAAAAACCTTTGGTAACCAATCAGATTTGGAGGCTCCCAATAATGCTGCTTGTGCATTTACAGTTCGTTCTGCACTTCTTACATCAGGTCTTCGCATTAATAAATCTATAGGCATACCTATTCCTATCGGTTCCATATAGTCGGGTAATTTGCCTACAGGTTCCAAGATTGGACGGACATCCTGAGGATACATACCCAGCAAGACTGCTAATGATGTAATATATTGATTAATTCCTGCTTCCAATTGTGGAATTGAAGCTTTGGTACTATACAAAACAGACTTTGCTTGTGCTACATCCAATTTTGCTACAAGTCCGGTATTAAATCGCACTTCCGTTATTTTTAGAACTTCTTCTTGGGAAGCACTGTTCTTTTTAACTACCTCAAGTTCCTGTTGCAATTCGCGTAAATTAATATAAGAAGAAGCAACTTCGGCTGCTAAAGAAATCATAACTCCTGTATACTCTTCCTTGCTAGCAGCAAAATTTTCTTTTTGCGCTTTTACACGTTTACGGATACTACCAAAAACATCGACTTCCCAACTCATACTGAGAGAAGCATCATAATAATGATCTGTCGATTGAGGTAAAGTAGAGGTGTTTCCACTAGTTTCCTGTCTTGTCCATCCGGCATTTAGAGCAATAGAAGGAAAAAAATTTCCACGTTCCATCCAAAGATTAGCACGTGCAGCAGCAATACGGTCAATTGCCATAGCTACGGAATAATTACGATCTACCGCCACTGCAATAAGGGAATCAAGTTTTGTGTCTTGAAAAGATTTCCACCAATGATCATCTACAGGGAGTATTTGTTGAAATACCTCTCCACTTTCTTCCCATTCGTTGGGAAGAGGGGCATTCAAATAGCGATTTGCAGTTTGTGCAAAAGCTGTTACAGTTGAGAGAAACAAAAGGAGTGATATGCTCCACACTCGTTTATTCATATTCAGTTCAGGTTTTTATGAAATGAAATGATAACAATTGTCGGTTTGCTTTGTTTATTTCGGAAATGTTAAGAAAAGGATACAAAAAAAGCCTCGCAGGTTGCGAGGCTTTGAAAAATTTCATCAAATACGGTACTTTACTCAGCTGATTTCCTTCTGATAGCTCTCTTGGTTGTAGTAACCGGAGCTTCTTCAGCTGCCTTATGCTCAGCTTGTACTCCTGCCAATTCCGGATCAATCATAATACGTCCACAATACTCACAAACGATTACTTTCTTGCGAGAACGGATATCCAACTGTCTCTGAGGCGGAATCTTATTAAAACACCCCCCACAAGCGTCACGCTGTACATATACAATACCTAATCCATTACGAGAGTTCTTACGGATACGTTTGAATGACTGTAATAGACGTGGTTCGATCTTAGTTTCCAAATCTTTAGCTTTATCTCTCAGTTTTTCTTCTTCTTGTTTTGTTTCAGAAATGATTTCATCAAGTTCACCTTTTTTCTCTTCAAGATCCTTTTGTCTTTCTTCAAGAATATGTTCGTTCTTCGCAACTTCTGCTTCCTTTTCTTCTCTTTCAGCAGTGAATTCCTTGATTCTCTTCTCACAGAGTTCTATTTCCAAAGTTTGGAATTCAATTTCTTTTGTTAGAAAGTCATATTCACGATTGTTGCGGACATTGTCTTGTTGTGATTTATATTTTTCTACTGAAGCTTTTGCTGTTTCAATCTCCACTCTTTTGCCTGCAATTGCACTTTTCAGTTCATCTACCTCTGCTTTGATTTTCTCAATACGAGTACTCAAACCTTCAATTTCATCTTCCAAGTCTTGCACTTCCAACGGAAGCTCACCTCTCAAAGTTTTGATTTCATCAATTTTAGATAACATTGTTTGAAGTTGGAACAGAGTTTTAAGTTTCTGCTCTACTGTCAATTCACTTGGTTCTTTTTTTGCTTCTCTAGCCATTTTACTATAAATATTTTATGGGATTCGTATTTACTTTACTCAATTGGAGTGCAAAATTAGGAAATAAATCCCGGATTATGGAATAAAAAATTTCTTTTGTATATTGTTCGCTCTCATAATGACCTATTTCTGCCATAAGAATGTTTCCCTCGTGACCAAAATAGTCATGATATTTAATTTCGCCTGTGATAAATACATCAGCACCTGAATGAATAGCTTGAGACAATAAAAATGCTCCCGCTCCTCCACACAGTGCAACCTTCCGTACTTCTCTACCTGTCAGCTTATTATGACGAAGACAACCTACTTCAAATGTTTTCTTGATACGTTTTAAAAAATCAAGTTCTGTTTCAGCCCGTTCCAACTCACCTACAACTCCGGCCCCAGCTTGCTTCCAATCATTCTGTAGTGGATACAAATCAAAAACTGGTTCCTCATATGGATGAGCCATCAATAAAGCCTTTATTGCTTCTGCCTTCTTAAATGAAGGCAAGATTGTTTCTATTCGCACTTCTCCTTCCCTATGCAACTCTCCAATAGTGCCACAGAAAGGATGCGTTCCTTCTTTTGCACGAAATGTACCTTCTCCATTCAGATTGTAACTACATGAATCATAGTTACCTACATTTCCACAACCTACGGAAAACAATGCTTGTCTGACAACATCAGCTTGTGCGAAAGGCACGAAAGTTACCAACTTCATCAGACAGTTTTCTCTAGGCTCAAGAATACGTATGTTCTTCAAGCCAATTTTCTCAGCTATTTTAAAGTTTACTCCGCCTTGGGCATTATCAAGATTAGTGTGTGCCGAATAGATAACGATATCGTTCTTTATCGCTTTCAAAATACAACGTTCAACATAATCCTTCCCAGTTATGGATTTATATCCTTTAAAAATAAGCGGATGATGCGAAATCACAAGATTATATCCTAACGCAATCGCTTCATCTAACACAGCTTCAGTAACGTCAAGACACAACAAAGCCCCTGCAGCTTCCGCATCTGTCAATCCTATTTGCAAGCCGGCATTATCGAATCCATCTTGCAATGGCAGAGGCGCGAATTGTTCAAGGGCGCATACTATTTCTTTAATTTTCATTACTTGTAGAAAATTTGGATGCAAATATAGGGAAAAAAGAAGAAAGAATGCTTTTTGTTATCGATTTTTTAGTAAATTCGTCGCATATCTTTAATAATTGAACACAATGAAAACAATTCTAGCTTTCTCTTTCATGATCTTTTTGATTGTTTCCTGCCAGTTAAAGCAAAAAGAAAGTCTTAACGAGGGTATTATTGAAAATACCAACAACGCAGAAACTGCTTTAGACGATACTATAAAAGTGACAGCTATCTTTTGGATTGATAAAGCGGAATATAAATATGCCAAAGAATATGCTTTTCGCACAGTCAAAGCAAAAGTGTCTATTCACGAAGACGGTAAAGTTGATCTCTTGGAATTTGTTAAAGAGCAAACACCAGGTGTAAATAAGTACGTACGTCATTATCTTGCTAAATTCAAGGTACCCCAAATAATGTTTGAAGGTGGTTATATAAAAACTGGAGAGCAAATAGTTCAACTTCGTTGTCTATGGGGAGATAGACAAAAAAAGATAATGCAGTAGTATACTAAATGGTAATTTCCACTAAGTTATTGTCCGGATCAAGAATACTTCCTTCAAAAAAGCCATCCCCTGTAGTACGGGGTTCGCTTGCAATGGTATATCCATCTTTACGGAAGCGTTCTATAAATTCTATAACAGCTTCTTTACTACCTACAGAAAAAGAAAAATGTGCCAACCCAATATGTAATATGCTATCCGGCTCAGTAATATTTATCTTCCGCATTATTTCTAATGCGGCACCTTCTTCTTCAAAGCGCATAAAATAGGATTCAAAACCTTTTTGAGGATTTGTATATTTTTCGTTTGTACAACCATCGAAATATTTAGTATAGAATTCACGAAGCTCTTCTAATTGATTAGTCCATAGAGCGATATGATTAATTTTCATAGCTTTATTATATTACAATTTATTTTTTGCAAAGATAAAAAAAGAGACTAAGAATGACATTGATGTATGTCAAAATCGTTACAGCAAAGCAATTATTAGAAGAATTCATGCGAATATTATTTGATTTCTTTCTCCTAAGATAAAATATCGATTTCTCTATCAACCTATCACCGACCTTCGGGAACTCCTTGTTGATCGTACTTTCGAGTGGTGATAGGTTGTTATTTTATCTATCACCTCATCTATCACCTATCACCTTTGCCGGTTCCTGCTTGTATCCTCTTCGTTTTATGGATGACGGATAACTTTTAGCTCCTTATTAATAGTAAACATCCATTTCATTAATAACAAACTTTCTATTCTATAAGACCTAACTTCTTTTCCGCTGATAGAGAAATTATTCTTTACTAGGAATAAATTATAAACAGAAGTTGCATTTGTATAAATGGAACTTTCGTTTATATAAACAGAACTTGCATTTATATAAATGCAAGTTCTGTTTATAGATTGCAATTGATAAAAACAACTTTACTATTAAAGAAAATAAAGTTGTTATAGGAGAAGAAGAACTAATCTATTAATACTTCTGTTCATCACTTATAATACAGTGAAAATATGGATACGGAAAACCGGACTCGGAAATAAGCCGAGGAATATGGGAGGAAATTGCATTTACAGCGATTACTACATAAGAGTAAATGGAAAGTTTAACGAGCTATTGTATCAGATTGAGCTCAAGAATTCTGGGAATTTCTTCTTATTTTTTTATCTGTACCTTATTCTTTAAGGCATAATGTTCATCTACGACACGATCTGTAGGGAAAAAAGTGAGAATCATCCGCCAATCCCCTTCTCTATATATAAATTTCCGTCCATTTGCTCCATGGAGGATTAACTCATATTTCTCCCATAAGAATACATCTAAATGTTCCGGCATTTCTTTACCCACTGTCGAAAATTCTACTGTAATGAAGAATTTTGGAATAGATACTTCCGCTACTTTCTGGAAAATCTGATCAATAATTGTCATTTCCTTGGTTCTTTTGTTACATCTAATAGTTTTCCGTATGCGTCAAATGATCTACGTGATGCTAATGATATGGTAATCATTAATGAAAGCATGGATGCAGTAAAAGTAATCACCATAATCATCATCTGATATTTGATAGCTACATTGGGACTACTTCCCCCCAATATCTGCCCTATCATGGTTCCAGGAAGAGCTACCAATCCCATTACTGCAATATTTGCTATTAAAGGACTAAATGATTTAATAATAGCCTGACGGATGAACGGTGCTTGGGCTTCCTGTGGTGTTGCTCCATTTCCTAATAAATAACGGTATAGTTGTTGTTCGCGCTTCAGTCCACTGTAATAGGTATTAAGTGCAATTACATTACTAGATAACATATTTCCCATCAAGATTCCAGATATCGGAATAAAATATTGAGCACTGAAAACATTGTTTAGTTGGAGTACAATACCTATAAAATATATTCCTACGAGTATAACACTACAGAGAAAACCTACAGAAAGAGGAATAAGTAAAATTTTTCTTTTTAATTGAGTACGTACCAACGCTGTTTGCCCTGCTACAAAAATCATAATAATCACCCAAAGAGAATTGATCCAGGGATTGTTCCATAAAAAAAGATATTTCAGATACATACCAATAAAGAACAATTGAATAATCATTCGTAATGTTCCTATCATTGCAGGTTTTAGTAATCCGGTCTTGAACTTCCAAAGATAAAAAAAAGGAACGACAAGCAGAAGCAAACCTATAAATAAGTTAAAATATGTGATATCTATAGTTCCCACAAATAATTCTTTTTATAATTCTATTACATAATGACAACCTGAAGCAAAATCTTTATCATGTGATACAGCTAGTACAGCGGCTCCTTTTTTCGCTTGCTGACGAAAGAAGGTTAAAACTCTGTCTGTTGAGTCAGCATCTAACGCTGAAGTAGGTTCATCAATAATAATCAGTGGCTTGTTAAGCATTGCAGCAACAGCCAGCATTATTCGCTGTCGTTGTCCCCCCGAAACTTCATTTACTCTCTTAAAATACAATTCATGTTCCAATCCTAACTCACTAAAGCAAGCAAACAATCGCTCTTCCGAAAAAGGAATAGAACGATTTACTTTTAAATCAAAGGGTAAAGCTACCATTTCTTTCACCCATTCAAAAGGAAGTGCCAGTTCTTGAGGAATCCATGCAATTTGCCGACGAATGATGTCAATCGTAGATTTACCTAACAATGTTTCCCCCACTTTGATAGTACCCTCCTTTAATGGTACAAATCCCATAACTGCATTCAATATCGATGTTTTTCCGCAGCCGGATTGTCCAACGATGCAGGCAGTCTCTCCCTTTTCCAAATGTAGATTAAATCTGGAAAAAAGAACTTCTGATCCAAAAGCAACACAAGCATTGTCAATATGTAACATGACGTTTTTAATTCTTTCTTTCCGGCAAAGGTAGTATTTTCTTGAAAAACGTTATCTTTGCCTCACTAATTAATTCAATAGAGTTATGATACTAAACGAAAGAGATGCCCGCCATGAGCATATTTTACAGGTTGCACGCCAAATGATGACTGCTGCCCGTACGGCTCCCAAAGGAAAGGGTATTGATATTATTGAAGTAGCTTTAATTACCGACGAAGAAATTAAACAACTGTCAGACACTATGATAGCTATGGTAGAAGAACATGGGATGAAATTTTTTCTTCGTGATGCTGACAACATCCTGAACGCTGAATGTGTTATATTAGTAGGTACACGTGAACAAGCACAAGGACTAAATTGCGGATATTGCGGATTTACAACTTGTACCGGCCGTACAGAGGGAGTTCCTTGTACCATAAATAGTATCGATGTAGGAATTGCAATAGGTTCTGCTTGTGCAACAGCAGCCGATATGCGAGTTGATACTCGTGTCATGTTTTCTGCAGGATTAGCTGCTCAACGTTTGAATTGGTTGAAAGACTGTAAAACGGTTATGGCAATTCCAGTAAGCGCATCGTCTAAGAATCCGTTCTTTGATCGGAAACCTAAACAAGAGAATAATAAATAATAAAATAACAACATACGAATGGGAATCATTGTTGGGCTCCCCCGTTCCGGTGGTTCGGAGAAGGATTTACAATTAAATTTTGGCAAGATTATTACCGAACAAGTGGAGGTAAGGGCACCTCATCTACCTGCTGAATGGTATCAGCAAAGTGGTATTCAACTAACATGGCCTCATGCTGGTACTGATTGGGCATACATGTTGAATGAAGTACAAGAATGTTTCTTAAACATTGCTCAAGAAATCGCGAAACGTGAGATCTTACTAATCGTTACTCCAGAACCTGAGGCTGTAAGAGAGCAGATTGAAGCAACAGTCAATATGGATAACGTCCGCTTTCTTAAATGTGAAACCAATGATACATGGGCACGGGATCATGGGGCGATCACTATGATTGATGAGGGTAATCCTTCCCTGCTAGACTTTGCTTTTAACGGATGGGGATTGAAATATGCATCTGGGTTAGATAACCAAATTACTCGACATGCTCTAGAAGCTGGGACATTAAAAGGGTGCTATGTTAATCACCTCGATTTTGTATTAGAAGGAGGATCCATTGAAAGTGATGGAATGGGAACATTATTGACTACCTCAGAATGCTTACTGTCTCCCAACAGAAATAAACGACTGAACCAAGTAGAAATTGAAGAATATTTGAAGTCAACCTTTCATTTGCAAAGAATCTTATGGTTAGATCATGGCTATCTTGCCGGTGACGATACGGACAGTCATATTGATACATTGGCACGTTTTTGTTCTCCAAATACTATTGCATACGTAAAATGTGACAATAGCGAAGATGAGCATTATAAATCTCTTCATGACATGGAGGAACAACTAAAAACTTTCCGTACATTAGCTGGTGAACCTTACAAGTTGCTGGCATTGCCGATGGTGAATAAAATAGAAGAAGATGGCGAACGTCTGCCAGCTACTTATGCAAACTTTCTGATCATGAATGAAGTTATTCTTTATCCTACATATGATCAGCCGGAAAATGATCATAAAGCGGGGGAAGTGTTACAACAGGCATTTCCCAAACACGAAATTATAGGAATAGATTGTCGTGCTCTCATCAAACAGCATGGATCTCTACATTGTGTCACTATGCAATATCCCTTAGGAGTCATCAAATAAAATTGTATATGAGAAAAATAAAAGTAGGATTAATTCAACAATCCAATACTGCGGATATAAAGGCCAATTTAATGAATTTGGCAAAAAGTATAGAAGCCTGTGCTATTCATGGTGCACAACTGATTGTACTTCAGGAATTACACAACTCTCTTTATTTTTGCCAGACAGAAAATCCAAACCTATTTGACCTTGCTGAGCCTATTCCTGGTCCTTCAACAGGTTTCTATTCAGAATTAGCTGCTGCCAACAAAGTTGTTCTTGTCACTTCTCTTTTCGAAAGACGGGCACCGGGATTATATCATAATACCGCTGTAGTATTTGACCGCGATGGTAGTATCGCCGGAAAATATCGTAAGATGCATATTCCGGATGATCCTGCCTATTACGAAAAGTTCTATTTTACTCCGGGTGATATAGGTTTCAAACCTATTCAAACTTCATTAGGAAAACTTGGAGTATTGGTGTGCTGGGATCAATGGTATCCCGAAGCAGCTCGTTTGATGGCTTTGAAAGGTGCTGAGCTTTTGATTTATCCTACTGCTATTGGTTGGGAAAGTAGTGATGCAGATGATGAAAAGGCTCGGCAACTAAATGCGTGGATTATTTCCCAACGTGCCCATGCCGTTGCAAATGGTCTTCCTGTTATCTCAGTCAATCGTGTAGGACATGAACCTGATCCTTCGGGGCAGACCAATGGAATTTTATTTTGGGGAAATAGTTTTGTAGCAGGACCGCAAGGAGAATTTTTAGCACAAGCGGGCAATGATCATGCTGAAAATATGGTTGTTGAAATTGATATGGAACGTTCTGAGAATGTCCGTCGTTGGTGGCCTTTTCTACGTGATCGTCGAATTGATGAATTCGAGGGGCTTACAAAACGTTTTCTGGACTAAAGATACTTTTTATTTGAAAGTTATCTTTTTATTGGCCATAAAGTTTACTCCTCCATAGATGAATAGACCAAGAAATTGGGCAAGATATTCATTGACATCCAATCCTTCTACTAAAAGAATGAGAAAAAGAAATTGGGCAGTGTATGCTACTCCGAAAGCAGAACAGAAGAACAGTATTTGTTTCCAAATGCTGTTCTTTCTTTTTTCTGTTGGGAATATCCAATATTTACACCAAATAAAATTATGAAGCTGAGCTATCACATACGCAGTTATATTCGCAACCAGATAATCCCCTTCGAATGATAGACTTTCCATCATTAGCCATACAACTAATGCCATTATCAAAGCATTCATTGTGCCAATTACTATAAAACGAAATATACGTATTGATTCTTTCATTTTATTACCAATTCGTCATTGTTCATGCGTGTCATGTATTGTTGGATGATCGCTTTAAGTTCATCTTCCATTTGTTGCTGATCGGCAACTTCTCCCAATAAATTATGCTTTAATAATTTATCAGTTTTAAATGCATACATGGCAATTGATTTCTGACCATCAAAATGCAATAAATACTCACCTTTGAAAAATTGATAAATACCATTGATATAGTTTACAGCATAAGTATCCTCCGGTTGAGTATTCAATAAATCACATCCAAACGAAATATATGGCTTATCATAACCTAAATATCCCAATACAGTAGGCATAATATCAATCTGTTGTGCAATCATTTCTTTCCGATATCCTTTCAAATCGGTTCCCGGTTGGTAAAAAACGATTGGGACAGAGAAAAGACCACTTTCAGTTTCATATTCAGGACGTTCTTGGGAGTTGGTATGATCGGCTGTAAATACAAACAATGTATTTTTATACCATGGCTCTTTAGATACTTTTTCAAAAAATAGTTTCAACGCATTGTCAGTATATCCAATACATTGGCGAATTGCCTTATTCCCTTTTGGAAAAACACCTTCGTATTCTGTTGGCACTGCAAACGGATGATGAGAGGATAAACTGAATAAAGCAGCAGCAAAAGGTTGTTGGAAAGTAGACAATGTATTGGCAAAGAATTGAAAAAACTTTTCGTCCCAAATTCCCCAATGGCCATCAAAATCTTTGTTCCCCGGATGTGCTTCATTATACTCAGTACGTCCATAATAATTAGTATAACCAACAGTCCGTGCAAAAGCTTCAAACCCCATCGAACCATTATCTGCACCGTGGAAAAAGGCAGTATAATAACCTTTCTTTTTTAACTCCCCTCCTATGCTGGATACTGTATTCAAGGAAGCCGGAGTCAAGAAAAACGGCTCAACAAACATTGGTATTCCTGACAATACAGAAGGCATACCGTCAATGCTCTTCATTCCATTAGAGAATGAATACTTAAAAGTCAAACCTTCCGACATGATGGAATCCAGGAAAGGCATATATCCTTTATAAGTTCCATTGTCTAAATCCTCATTTAAGAAACCACTGTTTTCTTTACCAAAACTTTCCAAAATAAAGACTACTACATTGAGTGGACGAAATTGGGCACTATCCTTTGGTAGATGTATTGGAGAATATAATGTTTCCAATTTTTCCTTATCAAAATATTGAGGTACCATAAATGGCTTCTTACCCAAAGTACGATATATAGAAAACGGTGTATTTAATACGATTCCCGTTTCTATGGGACGGTCTACATACTTATTGGCGTTGCTGATTGTAATGGGGCGTACCATACCAGTAAACCCACCACGCATACCACCGATACATAAATAAACAGCCACTCCTAAAATTATTAGGTTAACTGTATAGTAAACAGGTAGATGGTTCACTTTCACTACTCTAGGCTTGCAGTAAAGTTTAAATAACGCATAGCCGAAAGCCACAGCTAACAGTGTCAGATACCAATGATTTAATAACTCCGTTCCAAAAATACCTCCTAGATTTCCTTCATTTTTAAACTCGCTAAATACAGATGCTGTAGTTCTCCGATGTGTATATTGGAAATAAACCGTATCCATCAGATTCATGATGATTACGATTAAATTTGTTACAATAAAAATTCCTTTAGTAATTTTCTGATAGATTATATTTTCCTTATAATGAAGAGGGATCAACATTAGAAAAATATACAGGAGATTAGTATACAAAATAGCAGAAGTATCAAAAAGAAATCCACCTTCGAACATCCTCCAAATTCTTCGTGCTGTTAAATCGGAAAAAGCATTCCAATTTTCTGCTAAAAATATAATACGACAGAGAATAAAGCACCCCATCACTAATAACAGATTGCTTATAAGTGACAGGGTGGTATTATAAAGATAACGATATTTACTCATCGTTTACTTACTATTTTCTTTGGTTTCAACAATCAGATTTAATTCGTCAAGTTGGGACTGGTCAATAGCAGACGGAGCATCTAACATAACGTCGCGTCCTGAATTATTTTTCGGAAAGGCTATACAGTCGCGGATAGAATCTAAACCTGCGAAAAGAGATACCCAACGATCTAGTCCATAGGCCAAACCACCATGAGGAGGAGCACCATACTTGAAAGCATTCATCAGAAAACCAAACTGCGCTTCAGCCTTTTCAGGAGTGAAGCCTAGTATTTCAAACATTTTTGCTTGTAATTTTGCATCGTGTATACGAATTGAGCCACCACCTACTTCTACACCGTTTACTACCATATCGTAAGCATCTGCACGTACAGCAGCGGGATCTGTATCCAACAATGGAATATCTTCTTCTTTCGGATGAGTGAATGGATGATGCATAGCCATCAAACGTCCTTCTTCTTCACTCCATTCAAACATTGGAAAATCAACCACCCACAAACAAGTAAACTTGTTTTTGTCACGTAATCCTAATTGAGAACCCATTTCCAAACGAAGCTCGTTCAACTGTTTACGCGTCTTCATTATATCATCACCTGACAAAATTAGAATCAAATCACCCGGTTTAGCTCCGAATGCTTCTTTCATTTGCTGCAAAACCGCTTGAGTATAGAACTTGTCTACGCTTGATTTTACGGTACCGTCTGCTTCTATACGTGCATAGACTAAACCCTTAGCACCAATCTGGGGCTTCTTTACAAATTCAGTCAAAGTGTCCAATTGCTTACGTGTATAAGATGCAGCACCTTCTGCACAAATACCGCCAATATAAGCAGCATTATCGAATACGGAAAAGCCATGCCCCTTCATAATATCCATCAGTTCGACAAATTTCATTCCAAAACGCAAATCCGGTTTATCACTACCATAATATTTCATTGCGTCGGACCAAGACATTCTTTGGAATGGTTCTGTAAATTCAACATCACGTAGAGTCTTGAACAGATGTTTTGCCATACCTTCAAAAGTACTAATTATATCTTCCTGTTCTACAAAACTCATTTCACAGTCAATTTGTGTAAACTCAGGCTGACGGTCGGCACGTAAATCTTCATCACGAAAACATTTTGCAATCTGGAAATAACGATCAAAACCGGAAACCATCAACAATTGTTTCAAAGTTTGAGGAGATTGTGGAAGCGCATAAAACTGTCCAGAATTCATACGAGAAGGTACTACAAAGTCACGTGCCCCTTCCGGTGTAGATCCAATTAATACAGGAGTTTCTACTTCAATAAATCCTAAGCTATCCAGATACTTACGAACTGCAATAGTCATTTTATGACGTAATTCCAAATTAGAACGAACAGCATTACGACGTAAATCCAAATAACGGTATTTCATGCGAATATCATCCCCTCCATCCGTATTATCTTCAATAGTAAATGGAGGAGTCAATGCAGTATTCAGAACATTTAGTGTGGTGACAATGACTTCAATGTCTCCGGTAGGAATATTTGCATTTTTGCTAAAACGTTCATTTACTGTACCTGAGACCTGAATAACGAATTCACGTCCCAACTTGTTAGCACGTTCACAAAGTTCAGCGTTAATTTCTTCATTAAATACCAATTGGGTGATGCCGTAACGATCACGTAGATCAACAAAGGTCATTCCTCCCATTTTACGGCTACGCTGTACCCATCCGGACAGCGTGATTTGTTTATTAACATCGGAGATTCTCAGTTCTCCACATGTGTGCGTTCTGAACATATATTTTAATATTTAAACAATTATCATTCACATTCACATTCTGGATCGACCAAAACTCTGCAAAAGTACGTAATAATTTGTAATTAGTAGTTAGTAATTGATAAAATTCTCACCCTTTCTTGGTCAGTTTTTTAAATATTTTCTTGTTCTTATCTGTTATATTGTCTACGATCGCTTCATTCATCAACTTTACTCCATTTACATATTCTTGTGCTTTCTGAAGGACATTTGCCGGATCTCTTTCTTCAACATATGGAACTACAACATGAAGACCTCTCTGAATTAATTCGATATTCACCTCTGCACCGGTTTCCATCGGGTCTCCATCAAAATGTACTACTCCTGGAGTTGCACGACGGATGCAGAGCTTTTTACAGCGAAAAGTTTTGATACGACTATTCTGGTCAATCGTCTTATTAAATAATTGGAAAGCAAGTGAAGGTACATCCAATACAGTGAAAGGTTCAAGAATTGTCACATCCAACAACCCATCTGTTAATATAGCTTGCGGAGCGATATATGCATTATTCCCATATTGCGAGGCATTTCCACAGGCAATCAAAAAAGCTTTATATTTAGCTACTCCATTTTCAGTTTCTAATTCATAAGTTTCTGGCTGATATTTAAGACTTTCCTGCAGCGTCTTTTCTAAATAAGTCAATAACCCACGTTTTCCAGCATGGGCAAACTTCAGACTTACAAAAGCATCAAACCCGACTCCACAAGTACAGAAAAAGTCTGTATTATTAATTTTGCCATAATCTATTACATTCAAACAACCTTCATTTAGTATATCTAATGCTTTTTTAGGTTCTAATGGTATATGCAGATGTCGTGCCAACCCATTACCAGAACCACATGGAATAATTCCTAAAGCAGTGTCTGTATGGACTAATGAACGAGCTATTTCATTAATTGTTCCATCCCCTCCGATGGCTACTACTATATCGGCTTTTTCTTCGGCGGCTTTAGCGGCTATTTGCACTGCATGACCGGCTCTTTTTGTATACACTACTTCCCAAGTGTATCTCGTCTTGTCTATTTTCTCATCCAATAAGCTAAGAATTAATTCTTTGCTCTGGGTTCCTGAGATCGGATTAACGACGAATATTATTTTCTTCATTCTTTCGTTCATGCTAATTTTTGTCGATTGTAGACGACAAAAGTAATACAAATATATTAAATTTTAATCTATTGGAGGTTTCTAATCGCATAAGAGCAACTTTTTTCTCTTAAAAAGAACAGATAAAAACAAAATTTGTTATCTTTGCCCCCTGTTTTAAACACTTGTTAAGAAATAAGGATGTGAGACCATCGAGAATGGTCTGAGTATTAGCATAATAAATTTAATTCATGGGATTATTACAAGAGAAGTTAGCTAAGTACAACTTGCCGCAACAATTTATGGCAAAAGGCGTTTACCCATATTTCCGTGAGATCGAAGGAAAACAGGGAACAGAAGTAGAAATGGGCGGACACAAAGTTTTAATGTTCGGTTCTAATGCTTACACTGGCCTTACAGGAGATGAAAGAGTAATTGAAGCAGGCATTAATGCCATGCATAAATACGGTTCCGGTTGTGCTGGTTCACGTTTTCTGAATGGCACACTCGACCTTCATGTTCAGTTAGAGAAAGAACTCGCAGCTTTCGTTGGTAAAGATGAAGCTCTTTGTTTTTCAACAGGCTTCACTGTCAATTCCGGAGTCATCTCTTGTTTGACAGACCGTAACGATTATATTATCTGTGATGATCGTGACCATGCATCTATCGTAGATGGTCGTCGTCTCTCTTTTTCACAGCAATTAAAGTACAAACATAATGACATGGCAGATCTGGAAAAGCAACTTCAAAAGTGTAATCCGGATTCTGTTAAACTGATTGTAGTCGATGGTGTGTTCTCTATGGAAGGTGATTTGGCAAATTTACCCGAAATAGTACGCTTGAAGCATAAATACAACGCAACAATCATGGTGGACGAAGCTCATGGTTTAGGAGTGTTCGGAAAGCAAGGACGTGGTGTTTGTGATCATTTCGGTTTGACAGACGAAATAGACCTTATTATGGGTACTTTTAGCAAGTCGTTAGCTTCTATTGGCGGATTCATTGCTGCTGATGAATCTATTATTAATTGGCTACGTCATAATGCACGTACTTATATTTTCAGTGCATCCAATACTCCAGCTGCTACTGCCGCAGCTTTGGAAGCTTTGCACATCATCCAGAATGAACCAGAAAGACTTGAGGCTTTGTGGGAAGCAACTAACTATGCACTAAAGCGTTTCCGTGAAGCAGGTTTTGAGATCGGTGCTACTGAATCTCCTATTATTCCTCTGTATGTACGTGATACGGACAAGACTTTCATGGTAACTAAATTAGCTTTTGATGAAGGAGTATTTATCAATCCGGTGATTCCACCGGCATGTGCACCACAAGACACATTGGTACGTGTGGCATTAATGGCAACACATACTAAAGAACAAATTGACAGTGCAGTAGAAAAGCTAACAAAAGCTTTTAAAACATTGGATATTTTGTAACTTATAATTTCTTTAAATAAAAGAAGCTACTCTCTTATTCAAAGTTCGAGAGTAGCTTTTTTCTATCTAAGCTAAATCTAATTATTATTTTTGTTTTGCATAGTGGAACTCTATTTCCCCATTATCCAAAATTAAAGAGTCAGCATTCAGCGTTATAATTTCCAATGTATCAGTAAATTCAATCGTTTGTCCGTTTCCAATACTTTTTCCTGTTAAAATCAGCTGATCACCATTTCGTTTCCAGCTTTCATAAACTAATGTAGCCATATTGATAGAGGAAGCATTTCCTCCCTCTTCTATTTTAATACCTTGTACTTGTCCTTCCATACATGGAATCGGTTCTACCCATGCTCCTACTACCGACATTGAATTACCTCCACATGCAGTTAATATCCCCAAAAGCATAACCACTCCTAAGATTTTCTTTTTCATACTATATATAATATCTTATTAAGTTATAAAAAATGTATTATTTACCAGTTTTATTCTCTTTTCCTATTATAACCACTTTTTTAGCAGTAACAATTGTGTTTAATCCCGGTTCTTCTTCCTCTTCTATGTAATTTACCTTCACTGTATCTCCCAGTTCGAAGCCACTAACTTCGCTTGGTTCCTGATCCATTGTACTAATAAATATAGTATCTCCTTTTTCTGTGATTAACATGAAATTATTCATTGAAGCGTCTTCTATAACACCAGTAATTACTTTTTCATCCTCAGTATGAGCAGTTATACTATCAATAACTTGATCTTCATTATTTGATGTTTGCCCACTCTTTGGTTGGCAAGAACTAAAATAAACCATAACTATAACTGCCAAAGAAACTATTGCTTTATTCATAAACATACATTTAAAGAACAAAGATAATTTTTTCCGTCTGTCTTTTCCTATAAAAGAATAAAAAATTATTTCTTTTTTATGAAGATATATTTTCAAGTTTATAAATCGATAATTTTATTATATTCTTTATTATTGTACATTTCACGAAATACAGTAGGAGTATATCCTACATGTTTTTTAAATAGAGTAGAAAAATAAAGAGAATCTTCATAGTTTAAATGAAAAGCAACTTCTTTGACACTCATATCTGTATTCATAAGTAATTTTCGTGCTTTTTGCAATTTGAGTTCTATAATATATTGTGTCGGGGAAATATCAGTATATTCTTTAAATACTTTACGAAACAATGAATAACTCATATGAATTTGCTTAGCAACCTGTTGAGGAGTAATATTGGTAAGATAGTTCTCTCTTAACAAAGAACGTGCCTGTTCTATTAATTGTACATTTCTATTTCTGGTAAAGCTTTTATTTATATCCTGATATAATGACAAAGTAAAAATCATATTAGCCAATCCTGCAAGAACTTGCTGATAACCAGGCATCTCTTGTACAGCTATTTCTTGTGCCCTATGATAATACTCGATAATCTCTTCACAATAACCAATTTTAAAAACTCTTTGCGAAGAACTTACAAATCCGTTAAGAAAACGATTTTCAATGATATTCCCACGCATACCAATCCAGTATTCACACCATCCGGTTTTATGGTCAGGAAAGTAGCTATGCCATGTATAAGGAGGAATAATCAACATATCTCCTGCTTTGAATTCAATAGGAACATTGGGCCGAAAAAAACAAAGACCTTGCCCACGTGAGAGATAAATAAACTGATAATTATCTAATATACGTCCTTTATCTGGCCGAAAATAATATTCTTTCGGGTGTCCCTTTGTAGATGGATAATTTTCATACCCAGGTGAAATCTCTGCACTACCGACATTATCTACTGTAATTCCCCATAATGTATCCTTCTTACTACTAACAAGATATTTGAAATTATTGTCATCTTTCATTGTCATATATTTAAGGTGTTATGTGTTAATTATTTCATGCTGTAACATCATTGTTGGTGATGTTTCTATTTGTATTTAGAATCTCAAAACAACCAAAAATAACCAGAAATATTCAAGCGTAAGTCTTTATCTATCAGAATATTCTAAAAATTAACACTTTTCGGCTGCTTTTTGATGCTTCCCAAATTTCCACATATTTTTGAGACGTATTTCTGACGTGGAGAATTTGCGGAGCTTGTTTTTTGCCACATCGTGCGGACAGTTGACAAGGGTTTACAACCGTTTACGATGAGCGACAACAACCGCCCTGATATGCAGCAATAGTAACATTGTGCAGAAAGGCGACAACGGTTGACCTCCGTTTACATCCGTTCACCATTTCAGAGATATACGATTGAAGGAATGAACCAGTAAACGATAAAAGCAGCATGAAAACAACCAGAAAATGCAATTTTTGCAGCAAGTCATTTGTAACCCGGAGCGGGGTACAGAAATATTGCAGCGAGGCTTGTCAGGCGGAAGCCAAACGAGCTAGAACGGAACAGAAGAACAACCTCTTCAAAGCTGTCCGCCCCTTGATGGAGATACAGCATCAGGAGTATCTCACCTTTTCCAAAGCAGCAGTACTCATGGGCTGTTCCCGACAGTACATCTATAAACTCGTAGCCCTCGGCAAACTGAAAGCCTCACGTATCAGCAACCGCATGGCGTTTATCCGCAAGACAGACATCGAGCGGATGCTGGAGGGCAATCCCTACCACCGTGTCCTGCCCGGCAGTACTTCCACTCCGAGAAAGTCCGCTTCATCTTCCCCGCTTGCCAAAAAAGAAAAAAGGGAAAAGGAAACCTATGAAGTGCTGGACTTCTATTCTGGCGAGGAGGTGATGTCGCTCTTCAAGGTCAGGCAGTCGTGGCTCTATACCACAGCCAAGCGCAACCGCATTCCCATCTGCCGCATCGCAGGGAAAAACTATTACAGCAAGAAACACGTTGACGAGTTCTTCGGTATGGCTATAGATACAAGCAATATCACCGATTGGCTCCTGATTGAAGAAGCGGAAGAACTGTTCGGCATGAAACCCTCCGCACTCCGGGCATACGCCTACCGCCACAAGATACCGACCAAAAGAGAATACGGGCGCACCTATTACTCCAAATCCCATCTGGACGAACTCCGCAGGACAGACCTCGTGAACGATGAACGCTACTACACCGTGGAGCAAGTCCGGCAGATTTACGGGCTTTCCTCCGCCAACATCAGCCATATCGTCAAGGTGAAGCACATCGAAAAGATAAAAGTAGGCGTGAAAAACCTGCTTTTACGCTCCGATGTGGAGCGTGTCATGGCTGAAAGGGAGAAACAACCGTGAGCAACCGACATTGCCGGAAAATTATTTCAAAATGATTGTCGTGGAGGTATTCACGGTTGTTTCACGTTGTTCCTTTGCCACCGTAAACACGGGAACACCCCCGAAAATGTACAACTTAAAACATCATCAATATGAGCAAATGCAAGACAGTTACCTTGCGCAAGCGCAAGATTAAGAACGGAACACAGTATTCGCTGTGTCTGGACTATTATCCCGGCTACCGTGACAACACCACCATGAAGGTGATTACACGTGAAGCTCTTGGGATTTACATCTTCGCCAAACCTGCCAACCAGCAGGAGCGTGATTTCAACGCACGCATGATGAAAAAAGCGGAGATACTGCGTAATAGGCGTTATGAAGCCATCTTCAACGAGAACAACGGCTTCTTTGACAAAGCCAAGATGAAAGGCGATTTCCTCGCCTACTTCAAGGGGTTGGCAGACAGGAAGAATATCAAGTGGCAGCACGTCTATAAACATTTCGAGCGGTTCGTGAACGGCAAATGCACCTTTGAGGAGGTGGACGTGGATTTGTGCCGCAAGTTCATGGAATATCTGCTTAACGCCCCACAATCCATACACACCAGCCAAAAGCTGCATATCAATTCTGCGGCGGGCTACTGGTCGGCTTTCCGTGCGGTACTTCACACCGCCTACCGGGACAGGAAGATAAAGGAGAACCCAAACGGATTCTTAGACCGCATCGAGTGCATTCCCACCATGAGGGAACATCTGAGCCAAGAGGAACTGATACGGCTTGCCGAAACGCCTTGTGAGGAAGAGGTATTGAAAAGGGCGTTCCTTTTCGGTTGTCTGACCGGACTAAGAAAGAGCGACATCAGGCAGCTCACTTGGCAGCAGATACAGCCGTACACCAACGGCAAGATGTTCGTGACCACCCGTATGCAGAAGACCAAACAGATTGTACACAACCCCATCAGCGATGAAGCCTACGGACTGCTTGGGGAACGGCACGAGGGACTTATCTTTGACGGTTTCAAGGACAAGATGCTGCAAGGACCACTCAAACGCTGGCTCTTGGCGGCAGGCATAACCAAGAAGATAACCTTTCACTGCACCCGGCATTCATTCGGAAGCCTGCACGTGGAAATGGGTACGGACATGGCTGTCATCCAAGCCTATCTGGGACACAAGAACATTACCACCACGCAGATTTATTCCAAGATGGCGGCACAGCAGATGTGCGAGGTCGTGGACAAGATAACCCTGAAACGCAAGGAAGCGTAAGGCGGTTCAAAATCCATGATATTCAGAGGGAGCGGTTATTGTTTGGAGCTTTAACCGTTCCTTTTATTTTGGTTGGTACTTAAAGTATGATAATTGAGTATGATTCCGGACATTTGGTGAAAAACATTGAAAAAGAAACCACTGACAAAGGATAATGAGTAATAATTGAAAGAAGACTATTAAATTTGCGAAAACAGTAACAAGTAACAACCGAATAAGACAAAGAATATGGAACCGTCCGTAAAAGACAAACATATCATTTTAGGATTTGTCGGCTTTGCCATCCTCCTAATATCTTCCATAGCGACACTGATTGTCGCTGAGAAATTCAACCAAGACACCTTTGTAAGGCTGATAGTCTTTGTGTGCAGCAACCTGTTGGGGTGGCTGCTCTACTTCTCCTTCCAGACAGTCATTTTCGATACATACGAAATCTACAGAATCAAGTTCGGCAGGAAAAAGACACCTGCCGAAATCACAGAAATTCAGGAAGACCAGTCCCAAGATGCACACAAGCCTGTAATATCGGCATCAATGCCAACAGGTGGAGAAGCGACCCCGGATATAAAACCGACAGAGATTGCCATATCCCCGGAGCTTCACGAGAAGAACCGTGCCGATTACGAGGACAGGGAGCAGCGGGAAAATGAGGAGCGCATCGCTATGGTCATGGAATACATCCATTTCATCATGCCCCGTATTGCTGACAAGGAGACCGTGAACCACATCTGTGCCGAGGTCAACAACTGGATGCGGCTCCACAGTTACAAGCCCAAGCCGATAAAAGGGCGGCTGACCAAAGATATTTCAAACATTCCGCTCCGCCATTTCGTGTGGAATATCTCCGAGCGTTTCATGTACAAGAAATACTACACGGGGGATAACCGTGCCCGCTTCATCAGCACCCTTTTCCCACGGGAGTTTGCCGATACGGACATAGCTACCATCAAGAACTTCAAGGTAGAGCCGTTAAAGACACTGATTCCCATTGACGAGCCTGAAAACGGCAGACTGGATTTCCATTATCCTGCGGATTATGTGCAGGAGAAGCGGATTTAAGCCTGTTTTAGAGTAATCACGATAATAACGACAAACAGCCAAAACTCATAATCCTCTGTTATACAATAATTCCCGAATAACTTTACCCGTCATTTGCGGTTGGGCATCGTTATTCGGGAATTATTTTGCAATGACCTTTCGTGGAGATATTCACGGCTGTATCATTCCAGTCCTTTGCGCCAAGCCTTACAAAAGAGGCGAGTACGCAAATGGAAAAAACAGTGATTACATTCAACGACCTCCCGGAGATTGTGGCTCAGCTTCGGGACGAGGTGATGAGCCTTAGAAGCCTGCTTACTGAGCAGCGCAGTGTGAACAACGCAAGGGCGGTGGACACCCATGTCCCCATGTCAGTGGAAGAGGCGGCGGAATATCTGGGCATTCCCAAAGGCACGCTCTACATGAAGCTGTCGGAGGGAAGCATTCCCGCCACCAAGCCCGGCAAACGATATTGCCTTTACAGGGACGAACTGGACAAATGGCTGGAATCCTCCCGGAAGAATCCCGTACCCCTGTCCGATGAGGAACTGAGCGAATCCTTATATTCTTCCCACCGCCGCAAGCCCGCTCCGCGTAATTGGTAAACGTCATGGAAGAGGACAAGAATTATATCAGTCTGATACATGGCGACCTGACGAGGGCGACCCAAGTACAGCACGGGATGCCGGACAGCATCGGCGTGATGAGTATCAAGACCGCCAACCGGACGATACTCGAAGCATCGCTGCTGCCCACGCCCCGTGCGCTCTGGGACAGTTTCTGGTATGAGGGGGAACTGTCCTGCCTCTTTGCGGATTCCAATGTGGGCAAGTCCATCCTTGCCGTGCAGATAGCCGACCGTATCGCCCGGACTGACGATGTGCTGTATCTGGACTTTGAACTCTCCGAAAAACAGTTCCAGCTACGCTATACCAGCGAGCATGGAACGCCATACATCTTTCCTGAAAGGCTGTACCGGGTATCGCTTGACTGCAATTCGTTGCTGGAAGCCGATTTCGAGGAAGCCATCATGGGAGGCATAGAACAGATGGCTCTGCAAACCGGGTGCAAAATCTTCATCGTTGACAATCTTACCTACCTGTGCTGCGCCATGGAGAAAGGCGATGCGGCAGGACGGCTGATGATACAGCTCAACAACCTCAAAAAGAGATACGGATTGTCCGTCCTTGTTCTGGCACATACACCCAAACGCTCTTTGGACTGTCCCATCACTTCCAACGACCTTGCCGGAAGCAAACGGCTCTACAATTTCTTTGACAGCGTGTTCGCCATCGGGAAGAGTGCGCAGGACGGAGGGCTTCGCTATGTGAAGCAGCTCAAAGTCCGGTACGGGACATTCTCCCACGATGCGGACAATGTAATCATCTACGAGATTGAGAAGGTGGACGCTTTCCTGCAATTCGTGTTCAGGGGTTATTCAACGGAAAAGGAACACCTGAAGAAACTGGGTGACAACGAATCCAGCCAGAGGGATTGCCAAATCCTGCAATTGTCCCAGTCCGGCAAGTCCGTCAGGGAGATAGCCTCACAGGTGAACTGCGGCAAGTCCACCGTCAGCCGGATAATCCAGCGCAGCAAGGAGGACAGGAATGCAGCCGTCCCAAGTGTCCCGCTGTCCCAACAGACAGGAAGTGGGACAATGGGACAGGTGGGACAGCATGGGACAAGCGGGACAGTAAGAGAAACAAAGCAGGCAGAGTTGTTTACAGGATATGGGAAAGAGGAGAATAAGGCATGAAAAAGCAGTCTGCACATAGCTGTATAAAGGATAACCGCTTCATTTACGGTACAAGGGATGATACAGGCAGAAGCCTGATGTCCCAAGGTGTCCCGGGGTGTCCCACTGTCCCAAGTCTTATAGGGACGGGACAATGGGACAGCGGGACAACAATCGAAAAACTCAAAAACAAAGACAAGCCATGAGCAACTATTCGTTACAGAAATATAAAGGAACGGCAACACGGCATACTTGCCCGAATTGCGGGGACAAGCGTTCTTTCACATGTTATGTGGATGAAAGCGGTATGCTCCTGCATCCGTCTGTCGGCAGGTGCAATCATGAGAGCAGTTGCGGGTATCATTATACTCCCAAGGAGTATTTCCACGACCACCCCGAATGCCATACCGACAAGGGGTTCTCTTTTGACAGGCAAAGGTCAGAACGGAAGCCCGGACAGACATCACCAAAAGCAAGCATAGGCTACATACCGCCAAAGTATGTGGAGAGGTCGCAAAGCGTGCACAGCAACTTCTTCCGCTTCATTTCCTCGCTCCTTGATTCCTATTACGGCAGCAAGGCAAAGGAAGTGTTGAAGCGGTTGCTGGAAGAGTACCGTCTTGGAGCAACCCGTGACGGGGCTGTCATCTTCTGGCAGATAGACCGCACAAACAGGGTACGCACGGGCAAGGTGATGCAGTACAATCCAGAGGACGGACACCGTATCAAGGGAGGAGAGGTGTCGGCAGTGGACTGGATACACAGCATACTGAAAAGGCAACGGGTACTGCCGGAGGATTGGCAACTTTCCCAATGCCTGTTCGGGGAACACCTGCTGAATGTCTATCCCGACAAGGTAGCGGTCTTGGTGGAATCCGAAAAGAGTGCCGTTATCGGCTCTGCCCTCTTTCCCGGTTATGTATGGCTGGCGACAGGCGGCAAAAGCCAGTTGAGAGAGGAAAAGCTCCGTGTGCTGAGCGGACGAACCGTGCTTCTCTTTCCCGATGCGGACGGATATTCGGAGTGGAAACAGCATGCCAGGGACATGACCTATTGCAAGGTTGTCGTGTCTGACATCATAGAGAAGAACGCCACACCGGAACAGAAGGCAGCCCATATCGACATAGCCGACTGGATTGTCTTCCAGATACGAGAAAGTAAAATAATGTGTACAGCCAATCATCTTGTAGAGGCGGAAAAAGTCCTCCGGCGGATGATAGAGAAGAACCCCGTCCTGCAAAAGCTGATAGATGATTTCGACCTTGTACTGGTCAGTACATCCCCAATCGGCAGTGGCGATGAAAACCCTCCTTAATGGAGAAGAGCGGAAGCCGTAGGCTGTAGCGGACAGACAAGGGCTTGCCCTTGATATAGCCCACTATAACTACACGCTCCGCTTTCGTAGTTGTGGGCTCTCCCGAGGGGCTGGGCGTTGCCCCGTCCCACTCAGGGCGTTTCACCCCTGAGAACCCCGAGCAAAGAGTGACCCTCTCTTTGCAATCTCCCTTATGGGCACAGCCTCTAAGAACCCCATAGCGGTTATGAGCGAACAGCGGCAAACAACTTTAGTTAATAACCAAATCAACATAAAAATGGCAACAAAATCAAGCATACATATCAAGCCCTGCAGAGTCACATCAAGTGGGGCTCATAACCGGAGAACTGCCGAATATATGCGCAATATCGGCAAGTCTCAAATCTACATCGTACCCGAATTGACTGCCGGTAACGAGCAGTGGATAAACCCGGGCTTCGGCAATCCCGACCTGCAGGCGCACTATGACTACATCAAGCGGATGGTCAAGGAAAAGACAGGACGTGCGATGCAGGAGAAGGAACGTGAACGAAAAGGCAAGAACGGGAAAATCACCAAGGTGGCTGGATGCTCGCCAATCCGTGAGGGCGTGTTGCTCATCAGACCGGACACGACACTGGCAGATGTGTGCAAGTTTGGCGAGGAGTGCCAGAGACGCTGGGGCATCACTCCTCTCCAGATCTTCCTGCACAAGGACGAGGGACACTGGCTGAACGGTCAGCCGGAAGCGGAAGACAGGGAGAGTTTCAAAGTCGGCGAAAGATGGTTCAAGCCGAATTACCATGCCCATATCGTTTTTGACTGGATGAACCATGACACAGGCAAGAGCTGCAAGCTCAATGACAAGGATATGACAGAAATGCAGAATCTGGCATCCGACATACTCCTGATGGAGCGTGGGCAGTCAAAGGCTGTTACAGGCAAGGAACATCAGGAACGTAACGACTTTATCATTGGGAAGCAGAAGGAGGAAATGAAGCGGCTTGATGCCACGAGGCAATACCGGGAACATGAGCTGGAAATGGCGAACAAAAAGATGCATGAAACGGAAAGCATTACCAACGCCCTTATCGAAAAGGCAAATGAAAAGGAACGGCAGAGTGAAGACCTTGACAGGGCTATCAGCGAGAAACGCTCCAGACTGAACAAGGAAAAAGGAAGTGAACTTCTGAACGCCGCTGTCGGCTGGGCTACCGGGAAATCGAAAGCCCTGAAAAATGAAATAGAGGATTTGCGCTGTGAGATTTCCACGCACGAGGAAACCATCGAACGGTTGCAGGATAAAATCCAGACCATACAGAACGACCACAGCCGTGAGCTGATGCAACTGGAGGCCAAACACCGGTCCGAACTGAACCGCAAGGAAACGGAACATGTACAGGAAACTACGAGACTCAAGAACCGGATTGCATGGCAAAGCCATATTATCGGCTGCCTCAGTTTCCTGCTGCTAAAAACAAGCGACATCTTCCGCAAGGCGGTACACAGTATCATCCGTTTTGCCCGTGATTATTACAAGTCCCGTTTTGACACGGAACAGGTATATGACATCAAGAACGCCCTTAACCTGTTCGGGGATGACAGACAATCACATCAGGCGGCAGGGGATTTCCTGTACTTCACTGCCAGGCAAAAGGGTGAATTTGACAACCGGGAGCAAATCAAAGCCAGACGGGAAGTTGACAATGTGGTGGAAGGGAATTATGACCAGCAGCAGAAAAGAGGTTTTTCGATGAAAAGATAATACCTTTATCTTATAATCCTCGCTTCAGGAGTAACGATAGAAATCAGTGCAGGTTATTTGAATAGCAAATTAAATAATCCGCCACCGATATCAATACCCAATTTGTTGCCTTTATACTGAAAATACGGAGCTACTATCGGAAGCGTTTTCGTTTTATGCAACGGAAAATCGGTATGGCTTCTGACGCCGAAATCCATCCCCCAGTTGGGAATGATGTCATAGGAAACGAATCCCCCGTAATTCGAGGAACTGAAAGGAGAAGAAAGAATGAAGGAGTATGAGGCAAATGTGTTTAGACGAATTTTCTCGTTGACGGGATATGTCAACAGCCCGGACAATCCCAATAGCTGACTCTCGCGTCTGGGGACACTCCATTTTACGGTATATGCCTGCAAGTTAAATGACCAGCAACCGGGAGAATATACATATCCGATACCTGCATAGTTCATTGTTCCCAAGCCGATGAAGTTTTCCTGCCTGCCTATGCCGTAAAAATAGCCGGAAGGATAGCTTTTAATGATACCGGAGGTCGAATATTCCCCCTCATGCAAAGGCGATTTGTCGGTAGGGAATGTCGGATTATATGGGTTCTGCACGTCAAATGTTATCTGGGACGGGCAACTGCCGGAAGAAAGATCAACCGCTTTCCGTATATCCAAAGGCTTTGGGGTAATGCTTCTTTCGTTATGAGGCGAAGTATTTCCTTCCTGAACGGAAACCTTGACGGTGTCACGCGACACTTGAAATTCCTGACCGTAAGAAGCGGCTTTATTTAGAAAAAAGAAAATCACTATAAAACAAGTAAATACTTTCCTGCTCATAAAATGATAATTTTAATATTCGGGACGAACATTTGGCTATATCAGAGATTCGTCCCGAATGATTGGTGAATAATCCGGTTCAATAAGGATTACAATTGCACAGTCATTATTCCGCAGTTTTCTTCACCGGTACCGCGAGTCCACATATACAATTTCGCTCCATTTGGGAAAGGATTGCCCACGATCATAATGTCATGACCGCTTTTCACTTCTTTACCAAATTGTACAGGGCCGTTAGGCGTGTATTTCCAATAGTACGCAGTCGTATATTCCACCCAGCCCCATAAAACTTTTTTAGACGCATTTACACGGATAGCCTGTTGGTTTCCTCGCATACCAATCTGTGCGGTGAACTTTCTTTTCTTCGTTTTCACGTAAACCCTGTTTATACCATTTTCGATCGTTACACCCAGCGGGACAGGATAAAGTAAAGAAAGTTCTTTTTTATATCCGTCATAATTTTCAAACTCCTTCATGTTCTTTCTCTCACCGGCGATACATACGAACCCTTCGGGGGTCAATGTGATTGCCTTGCTTACATTCAACACCGGCATATATATCGACAAATCGGTGCTGTCCTTGTCGTTGAATATAAAATCAGTCTGGTAAGCAGTCTTAATGGATTCATATTCTTCCTTGCATGTGGCGTTTAATATCTGTCCCAAGGCTTCGCTGTGCATCCTGTACATGGAGGTGAAGCCTTTCTGTCCGGATTCCCATTGCAGAAGTTCCTCATCGGACAACGTGCCCAAGGAATCGAGCAAGGCATTGTATTCCTCCTCACTGGAAAAGGAAAGAATATTTTCATGCAAACTTCTGGAGGCCGGGAAAGAATGGTTCTCCTCATTCATCGGATTGTTCACTATGTCATCAGAACTACATGATGATAAGACAGCCATTGCCAAAGCAAGACTAAAAAGCGTTTTTCTCATAATTGAAAAAATTTAATAATTGGTTATTATTTAAACATGGGCACATATAATGATATGCCGAACTCTTTGTTATTCTTTGTATTGGAGGCAAAAGCATTGTCATACAATGGCTTGAAACCATGCTTGTAGGAAGCGGACAATTTCATGCCGTTCTTAAACTCATAGCCTAAGGTGAGGACTATCGGAAAGTCGAAAACCCGCCCTTCCAAGTTTTCCTTCAATTTATCGGTTTTGAAATAACCGGTGGGTTCAATGCCAATACCGGCATACAGTCCGGAACAGATGCGGTAATTGATTGAGCCGTTCAAAGCAAGTCCCCATATCCATGCCTTGTCAGACCAGGGAACAACGTTGTTTCCATTCAAATCGAAGGACTCTGCTTTTCCCTGAACGGCTTTTCCCAATATGGAAGCATCAATCCAGAAACGGTTGGAAAGATCGAAGCCAAACTGGTAGCCCAAATTAAAGCCTACTCCGGGTGTCCATCGGGTTTCGGGGTAGGAAGAGTTGTTCGCCGTTCCCGTACTCATGTAAGCATATCCCGAATATTTTCCCAAATGTCCGTCCGTCACACCGATGATAATGCCGAATTTTTGTGCAAAGCATCCTATTCCTGCCAGCAAGAAAAGCATTGATAAAATTGTCTTTTTCATTTTTTTATTATTATTTAGTTTTCCTGTAAATTGTCTATCCATTTCGTCTGGAACATCCTGCATCCTCCCACGACACCTATCCCGTTTATGACATTGGTGTAAGTAGAGCGTATGGGAGCCAGTTCAGAGTTTCCAAGCCCGTTGTTTTTCTGGTCGTTCAGTGATTTCAGATACCTGTAAAACTCTTCCGAAAGGCTGTACAGGCTGATTCTGTATTTCACTTGGCGTTTGATATGTTCGGTTCCGTCAGGGGTTATGAAGTCGTCTTCATAGTCTGCCTCGTAATTGGTATTCAGACGAACCGTGTAGCTTTTCCCTTTAATTTTCGTATCGTCCCAGTAATACAAATTCCGGTAGAACCCGTTTTCAATCATCAGGATATCGTCTAACCCGGAAGATGTATTCAGCAGAGGTTCGTCGTCCAAGTTCAACGCGAGGGTACTGCTTTCTTCCGAATACTTGCCATCGTTCCAGAACAGTTGTTTACGCTCCACCTTCAACGCATAATAGTCTTTTGTCTGCGCATTGTCTGTAAAGCCTATCCGAAACTGAAGCAGGTTCGGTTCACCGTCTTTGAGAGCCAATTTGATTGATGTCAAAGGGAATCGGGACGGGACAACCGTAGCGGATGAAACCGCTTTCATTCTTTCTGCCGCTGCGGTTATGTTGACCTTGTCGCCATCTTCATACGCCTTTACCGCGTAATAGCTTTGGGCGGGGACTCCCGGTATGGAATCGTCCGTCCATGCAAGGGGTACCGCTTCACCGTTTACGGACAGGTGGACGTCCGCTCCCTTCAGTCCCCGGACGAGCTCGCCTTTCTGACTGACGGGAAGGCTGCGTGAAAGGTGGACTACCGTTGTGTCGCCGCTTCCCGGATAGCTGTATAGCACCAGTTTGGGAGAAGCGCCCACATCGTCCAGTTCAAAATGATAGGTACAGGACGAAAGTAAGCCGATATACACGGGCAGTAATATATGATATAAATGTTTCATGCACTTAAAATTTGAGGGTATAACTAAACGAGGGTATAATCGGGAAAATGCCAAATCCCTTACCCCTGAAACCGCCGTCGGGCAGACGCTCTATCCGGGTATAAAACGCATTCATACGGCAATAGGCGTTATAAATGCTGACGTTCCAGATACGCTCGAATCCCCTTTTGGTAGTACGCCGGAAATTGACACCCAAATCGAGCCGATGATATGCCGGGAGCGTGATGTTGTTCGGTTTCTCGTAAACCAGTTCCGGTTCGCCTGAATCCGGTATGCCCGGAAAAGAGGGCCCGTTTACATACTGGTTCGGGACGGTGGCACGGTCGCCGCTACGGTAAACCCATGCGGCGTAGGCATCTATACGGTCATTGAACTTATGCCGGTAGGCGATGTTCAGTTTATGCCGGTTGTCGAACTTGCTGGAATACCAGCCGGGATAAAAATCAGTAAACTTTTGCAAGCTCCATGAAAGCGTATATCCTGCTTCGATGACATTGTAACGGTCTTTGTATGCCAATGACAATTCTACGCCGTAAGACTTTCCCTTGCCGGTCTTGACCAGATTGTCCCAGTTCTCGGCAGGAAGCATCAGGCTGTTGCCCCCGTCGTATTCCAGCAGTTGGCTTGTGGTACGGTAATATCCTTCCACGTTCAAACTGATATGCCAAGGCAACTCCGTATATATCCCGGCTGCCACTTGCCTTGAACGCATGGGACGAACTTTGCGTGTGGAAGGAACCCAACTGTCTGTCGGCAGGTTCAGATAGGTGTTTGACAGTTGGTGCGCAAATTGGCTCATTTCCGTATAGGACACTTTCATCGTGGCTTTTTCCGAGCATTGGTAACTCATGGCCAGTCTTGGCTCCAAGGAATGGTACATCTTTCCGTCTGTCTGATAAAGGGTGTAATGCAGTCCCGCGTTTAATTTCGTCCTGGAGGACAGCCGCATTTCATCTTCCACATAAAAAGCGACCTCGTTACCCTTATAGCTGCTTGCGTTTTCTGTCGATAAGGTATCCCTGTCCGTCTGGTTTCTGGAAGCCGTGCTTTGCGGATGATATATGTGATGCAGATAATTGCTGCCAAAGCGTATATGATGATTCGTGCCGGGACGGTAGTCGAACTCCATGCGGTATCCCATGTCGTCGATTGTGGAACGGTTGGACCGTTCCATTCCCGTCATGGAAGTTTGTTCCCCGTCGGAAAAGAAACGGCTGCCTTCCACATAATCATACATGGAGATATTGCGTGAATAGACACCGGTGAAACTGCCGGACAACTTCGGGACGATTTGACAGTTCCACGTCAAAGCCGTAGTCAGGTTGCCCCATTGAGCCTTGAAATCGGAGTCGTAATGTTCCCCGTCTTCGAACGTCTGCCGGGCTTTTGTCTTCAGCAGGTCATTTCCGGAATACACGCTAAGGGACAGTTTATTATTGTCCGAAAAACGGTGGGTGATTTTCCCGTTGATGTCGTGAAAGGCATAGCGCACGTTCTTTTTGTCATCGGGATTGGAACGGTTGAGCAGGAAGAATGCCGGAGCTGTGAAAAGATCTGCCCAACTTCTTCGCATGGCTATGTTGAACGAGGTCTTGTCTTTTATGATCGGGCCTTCAAACTGGACTCTGCCATCGAGCAGCCCCAAGGAGAAAGTCCCGTGAAACTCCTTCATGTTCCCCTCTTTGGTGCGTACATCCACTACGGAAGAAAGTCTGCCGCCGTAACGTGCCGGGAAACCGCTTTTATAGAAATCCACGTTTTTGATAATATCCGTATTGAAAGCGGAGAACAGCCCGCCCAAATGGTTGATCTGGTAAAGCGGTGTTCCGTCCAGCAGAAAAAGGTTCTCATCGTTCTTGCCTCCGTGTACATACATGCCGGAAAGCAGCTCCGTTCCGGAAGCCACACCGGGAATATTCTGGAGGGTCTTTACCAAGTCCGGTGAACTAAGCAGCGAAAACTCCGTATTCAACTGTTCCGAGGTCAGCGACACTTTGCCGGTCTGTGTCGTGCGGAGGGAAGCGTTCAAGTCTGCAACCACTACTACTTCTTTCAGCGAAGTATTGCTTTCTTTCAGGTAGATGACACCGTTGTAATTGGATGTCAAATCCACCTCCTTCACCACATCCTGATAACCTATATAAGAGAAACGAAGTTTGTGTTTCCCCTCCGGCAGCGTAATGCTGAAAAATCCCTGTTCGTTACTCAGTGTTCCCGTTTGGGTATTCAAATCGAAAATGGTCACGTTGATCAGCGTTTCTCCCTTATCCTCGCATATGTGGCCGGAAAAAGTATAGTTGTTCTGGCGGAACAGCAGGACATATTCTCCCTGAATCTCCCATCGGATGCCGGTTCCGCTGAAAATCCTTTTTAGGTTCTCAGGCAAGGAACTGCTCCGCTGGAAGATACCTTTGGGCTTTATATTTGCCAAGGAAGAATCGTATACGAAATGAACAGAATACATTTTTTGCATGGCATCTATGGCTTTTTTCATTTCGGTTGAATCCTGTTGGGCTTTAGCACCCAGAGAGACACACAATATAATCGCAATGATTGTTAACTTCATTGTTTTACTTTTTCTATCTTTACATTCAACACTTTCTCTATAAACCTGATTATTTCATCAAGGCTTTTGTTCTTGAAGCTGGCCGTCAGGCGTTTATTCTCATTGCTTGCGGATAGTTTGACTTTATAATATCGGGACAATTCCTCAAGTACCTTTGGAAGTGGGGCGTTGTCGAAAATAAAGCTGCCCGCTTTCCGTTCTTTGATTACCTGTACGTCCGGTTGTTCTTCCGTCACTTGCGCTGCCATGCCTCCGGTCAGTATCACAACGTCCGGTTGCCCGATTGCTGAGAACTGCACCTTTCCCGATGTGACTTGCACGATAGCTGTGTCTGCACGGCTCTCATCGACGGTAAAGACAGTACCCAATACCCTGACTTGGGACAGTTTCCCTTCTACCGTAAACGGGTGGGCATTGTCATGCTTGACAGAAAACGCGACTTTTCCTTCCATGTGAACTTTGCGGCTGGATTTCCGGTAATCTTTTGCGTGGAAACGGACGGAAGAATGCGGGAACAGGGTTATGGAGGAACTGTCCGGAAGCATATAATCCACGGGGTGCGAGTAAGCCGTTACCTCCTTCCATGCTCCGTTTTCCCGGAAGCGGGGATAAATAAGGACTGCGACCAGAATGGCTGCCGCCATACCGGGAAGTATCCACCACAAGCGGAAGGATTTCCGTTCCTGTTCCGTTATCTGGTATTTCTCTTTGAAAGCCTTCAATGCTTTTTGCGTATCCAACTTGTTCTTCTGATAGTGGCGCAAGACAAAATGAAGGCATTTTTCATCCGTGGTTCTCATACTCTTTTATTTTGGTTTTCGTATTAATGACTGGGATTACAGACAAATTCACTATGCGGAATTTGTGAATATTAGTTAAATAAGAATGCGTAAACTTTCTGTGTCCCTTCCCGTATCAGTCGGAGCGCCTTGCTGATGTGGTTATCCACCGTATTTACGGAAATCTGGAACTTGGCGGCTATCTCCCTGTATTTCATGCCGTCGCGTTTGTTCAGCAGGAATATCTCCCGGCAGCGTTCGGGCAAGGCATCAATGGCAGTCCACATCCGCGCTTCCCTGACCGAACGTTCCTCCGCTTCCTCATCGCTCAACGTATCTTCAAAATCAGAAGGGGAAAGATTCGGATCATAAATCTCCTCCTTCTTCAGATAGTCCAGGCTGCGGTTGCGGGCAGTCGTATAAAGGTAGGCTTTGACATTTTCTATCTCGGCTCCACTGATACTTAATTTCTCCCACAAGGCAGAAAAACTATCTTGTACGATGTCTTCTGCAATATCCGTATCATGGACATAGTGCAGCACGTACAAGCATAACGAACGATAATGGTATTTAAATGTTTCGTCTATGTCTATTGTAAATTTATTCATACAAATAGGCTTATTATTCTGTGTGTCTACATAAAAGGACACAAAATAAGGCAAAATTCACTATTTCATATTGTTAAAGAAATATAACGTACCCCTTTCCCATATACACATGGTGGAAAACATCACGGGGTTTCCGCACTTTCCTTTCCGTTTTTCCACATTCTTTCTTTTTTTCCGTCCTATATCTATCGGAAAATAAAAAATACGTTTATGGAAGAAAAAGAAGTTGCGCAAGGTTTATTTGATGGTGGAGTTCGGAAAACCTTTTGCGGTAAAAAGGAGATGTATGTAGCCCTCATGGCAGAACCAACTTTTTCGCAGTTCTCCAAGTTCATGCCCGTATCCAAGAAAGACGAGGTATCGGCTATGAGAACGCTTATCAAGGACTGCTTCATCGAAGGTGACCACGAACTGGTAAATAATAATTTCCGGTTCCTCTTCGGCTTGATGGGACAACTCACCGACTTATTATCACCCGCTAGAGCACGCTCATAAATTAATAGAATGTTGGGCGGTACGTGACGACCAGCAACATCCGGCAACAGATGATTTACGCGCGTCACTACTTTCCCGGCGTCAACCAACATAAGGTGACGGACGAGGAGCCCGAACAACTTTCGGAAGAAGTACTCTGACTGTACGAACAGGTGATAATAAGTCAAATAAGCTAAGAAATAATAAAAATGTTAAATCTTCATCCTTTAGAATGTACAATTAAAGACAACGACCATATTCCTGACTTATTGCTTATAAAATATTGAGGAATAATTAGTTGTAAATACTTTTAATTGAATTCTTAGAAACAAAAATAAATTAATAGGATGACTTATCCAAAAAACAATGATTATAAATTATTTTAGATTATGTTTAAAATAGAAATTTAATAGTAAATGGTATTTACTTTTTCTTCAAAAAGATATATATCATATTAGTTCGTTAGAGGTTAAGTGATAATCTCTAACGAACTAATTTTCATCTCTGTCACGTTTTAACACCTTGATGATGACTTTTCAAGAGCATTCTTACAATAGTCTGTTTCTATAGTATTTCATATTGATTTCTCATAATTGGGTATATATTTCAACTGTACCGGTCCTATCAATCCGGATTTCTGTAACCGGGAATTGGGATTATAAGGATTCATCCCGGCCCAAGTCTCATGTTCCTCTTTAGGTAAAGCCGAATCTCCAATCAGCCGATTCACCCATGTATTGACAACATCTATCCGAAGCGTATTTGCACCCTGTTTTACGGCCTTTGATATGTTTACACTGTATGGAGAGGTCCAAACGCCACCTACATACCGATCATTCACCCATACCTTGGCCATCATATTCACTTCTCCTAAATCAAGATATATGTCATGTCCTTTTACCTCCTTCCCATCAAAGTCAAAGTTAGTGGTATAAATCATATTCCCGGAAAAAAACTTCACTTTGTTATCTGCCGACAATGACAGATCCTGAAGTTGATCCAATTGAACAGGAGTCGGTTTAGTCAGTTCGCTTTCAAAATTCAAGCTCCAGGTTGAATTCAAATCGACCGTTTTCACCGGCTCCAGGAAGTTTTTCTCTCCCATTATCGGTTTACCTTTCTTTCGGAATATAATAAATGCACTTTCATCCTTTTGCAATACGACAGGAACAGTGGTAGTTGAACCATTCCATGTAAATTCGGGCAATTTGCGTATTGTACCATTCATTGGATTCCACCATTCCGGTTGCCTATCTCCTACACGAAATTGAATATCTACATTCTGAATATCTTCGCTCTGATTCGTAATAAAGTAAATATCCGTTTCTTCCATTTTTCGATGTCCATAGTTAATTGGAACTCCGTCAGGAATCTTACAATCTTCTATACAACCTATTTTTGAAAATACTTCTTCAAGCCCCACTCCATCAAAAATCATTCCTTTACCATATTCTGCAAATTTCAGATTGACTCCATCGACCTTTCCCCATAGTTCTTTAGCCATCTTTTTTACTTGGTTGTCCGCTTCAGGTTGATTCTGCAAACTTGGAGAAGCTTCGGGAGCCGAACCCAACACAGTAGCTCCATCGGCTACTAACTGTTTGATTTTCGTTAGTACTTCAGGGCGCATTGTCTTTTCTCTCGGTAACACTAGCACCCGATAGGTGGTTCCATGAGGTAAAGTTATCAGACCTTCCTTTACGGTTGCATCTCGTACAATCACTTCTGCATTGATATAGTCGAACTGATAGCCAGATGGAAGTACAGGGTTTTGAAATCCTGTCATTTTCGGAGCGTCCTCACCTATATAATAGGCCACGTCGGCAATGTTCAATCCTTGACGCAACATATAGTTACATCTTTTTATATAGTCTATAAACAAGTCCAGATGAGAGAACCATGTATTCGTGCGGTGAAACTCCGTGCCAAACCACGAATTTGTACCGGGATACTTATCTATATCGGGCTGATGAATATAAACGTGCAGCAATGTATTGTTAATTCCTTCCGAGAAATATTTATCCATACTCCTCTTCGCATCAGCCGGAACTCTGGAAAAAGCGGGACCACCGCTTGTATTCGATTCTGATGAAACCAGATTCTTACCATATATGTGTGCACAAGAAGATGCAGCACGATTTTCAATATGTCCTAACTGAGTTTCAGCAGGAATCCAGTACTCACCCGCTACTTCGTCCGACTGCCCACCATACATCAGGAATTCTCCTGGAAATCCCCAGTGACCATAGTTTTCGAGCCATGTACGCAAACCATATTTGTGGCATTGCTCGCGGAAACCGCCTACATAATCATATGCTATTTTATCGGCTACCAATCGACGCAGATCCCACAAAAACTTATCCGATTGCTCCTGACTACCCACTACATTACCGAAATAAGCCGGTAAAAACGGTAATGCATCATATCCATAACGTTCTTTAAACTGCTCTAAGAAATCATCGGTAAAGTTCTCACCCCCGGTTTCATAACTATCTTGTACCACTACTTTAAATGTCTTACGATCCTGAGGTGGGATGCGTTCCAATATCTTTCCTATATAAGCGTCAAAGTGGGTTGCAACGTGTTTCTTATTCATTTTATCAATTTCAAGTCCTGTCCCATCTGGTCCCGCGGGAGCATTCATTGCACCTGTAGGGGTCATACCTGTTCGCAAAACAATCCATTCCCCTTCTGGTACATTCCATGTTAGTTTACCGTCGGCAGACATATACTCTGAGATATCCAGAATCTTCTCCTGATTTATATTCAGCGCATTGTTGCTTGGTTCAGGTTGTTTTTGCCACGTATAGTAATCAAACGGTGGAAGCGGAGACTGATACATTTTCGCTAAAGTCTTTGTTGCATAATCTTCTATGCGGGGGGAAGCAGATAACTCGATCTCTGCGATACCTCCTTCATTACGTCTGTTAGTCATCAGAATCCTGAACTCTTTTGCTGTTGTTTCCTCAAAAGATATAACCACTGGAGCAAAAGGCTGGAATCCTACATTTAAATCAAGACGATGCCAGTCGATAACAAACTTTGTCAGTGTCTTATATTCATTCCCTGTTTTAGCCTGGAGTTCCACAGCAGCATTGATATAAGTATGTGTAGGGTATATCGTCAGACTACGTGCTGTAAAATTATTCTTCGCAACCATATCTATCTTTACCTCTGTATTTACAGGCAAGTTCATCCCATTTACCTTATCGGAATCAAACATTTGGTCGGAACCTTCTAAAACCGGGGAAACCTTAATTTGAGAATTCGCGTTATCCAATTTCAACTGATAATCTTTGGGGGCAGGATATGCAATGACTTTCACATCCTCAAACTCTTGCATAGGTTTCTCTAACTGTATTGAAACAGATGTCGGTCCCTGTACTCTTGTCTCCGAAGAGGTCAGATAACGCATCGCTTCATCAGGTTTCACCCAGGGGCCTCCTGCCTGAGACCACCCAGGTGAATTGAATATACCAATCTCAATACCCAGTTCCGATGCTTTTTTTAATGCAGCGTGAGTTACCTCCCACCATTCATCACTCATTAACTTTACATTTCGTGCGCCCTCATAGGGATCAAAGTAGATATTACCGATAAATGCACGGTTAATACCGACTTTCTTCATCGCTTCCAAATCTTTTATAACCCCTTCCTTAGATATATTTCCACACATCCAATACCAATAAACCGACGTTTGGACAGTTTCGGGAGGATTAACAAAGCCTGATTCCAAGTCTTGTACAGTCATCTTATGAGCCAAGAGTGCCACAGACCCTCCCAATAAAATAATCCCCATTATTATATAGTACTTCCACGAAATAGTTTTTCTTCTTGTTTGTTGCATTTCCATTCTATTTTTCAGTTCCTGAATTATTTGATTTATATCGGCAATTTCAACTTGACGGGTCCTGATATACCGGAATCAAACAAATTCATGTTGGGAACCCCTTCCCATCCCCACGTACGAAGTTTGCGCATATCATCTTTCATCCATATTTCATTAATGATCAGATTACCGACTCTTATTCTTATTCTATTCTTACCCGGTTTTAGCTTATCCGATATATCAAAGACAAACGGAGGCCATAAGCGTGCACCAACCGATTGGTCGTTCACGAAGACTTCTGCCATCGATGTAACTTTACCCAAATCTATTGTGATCTCCCGCGAAGGATTATCAATGGAAATAGTTGTTTCACAATCAACATAACCTGTGTACTGCTGCAAACCAAACGCATACCATGACTGCAAATTCTCAACCTCTCCCGTACCAACCAAAAACTTGAAAGGTACGATCGGATTTTTTTGTTCTTCGGAGTTCAACACAAAGCCTAACAAAGATGCTTCTGACGATAAACGTACTAACGTATCCGACAACTTCTGTTTCTTTCCATCCACCCAAATGTCTTTACCCAACATCTGCTCAGGCAATACAATGGCTTTTGTCCCTATCGGTATGTTCATTCTCCAATATGCATATTTACTACTCAGGTTTTCACGCCAAGCATAATATTTCCAATCCGACTGGTCATACTGGGGCTGCAATCTATTTTCATCAATTCTTTCTTCGTTGGAATAAAATACTTTAGCGGTTGTTTTGAAAACAGTGTCTCGTTCCGGATAAGTAAGTTTCCATTTCCCTTTCAGAATCTCCTCTTTGAATGCGATATTCTTTTTTTCCATGCTTTTGGCAGTCTTCATTTGTGGATTGAAAGCAAGCCAATAACCCTCATATGGGTTCAATGTCAATACAACTTTATTATATCCCTTCTCTTTATCGAAGGGGATTAGCTGCATTTGTCCAGTTTCACAGTTCCATATTTCCGCCGCGCCCTCTCCATCTCTCAACCATGCTGTAAAGTTTCTGATGGTGTCTGTATTATTGGATAGCCAATAAAGATGTGTATTGCCAATGGTTCGATGGGCTGTATACAGTCTGCCTGCATTTTCAAATTTCATTTGTGGTTTCACGTTGTTATTGAGAGCTACTACCAGTTCTTTCTGTTTGTCCCGTTGAGTAGCCAGATCAATTACATTCGACATTCTTTTTAGAGCATTACTCTGTGCTATGATCATTTCATCGTTCATTCCATATTCAGAGGAACCTTTGGGAAGATCTCCCAACAGAATAACAGTTCCACCTTTCTTAGCAAAATCTACAATCTTTTGAAATGCGGGACGGGAAATGACATAAACCGGTGGAAGCACCAATGCATAAAAATCATGCTTATTAATTGTTAATTTAGTCTTTCCATTAGATGCTCCAATCTCTCCTTTTTCCAAATAATAATTATCTCCTATCAAGAAATCTATATTGTTCACGTTCATTTGCCGCATTGCCTCCGAAAAGATCCGGTTTGTTTCCACCGCACGTTTATCCCATCGCTCTTCTTGTCCCCATGCATTCTCTTTAAAATAACACTCAGAGAAGGCCCAGACACTTTCCAACGGATTGATTAATAAAGCATCCGCAACCAACCGACTTTGTCGGGTTACAAAAGCTGCTCTTCTAGCAAAGTCTGTCCAAAGGTGCATATAGTCCCAATACGGATTTTCCGTATACCAGTCAGAGGGAAAAGGAATTGTCTCTAATTTCCTATTCATGTAAATGCCATGAGGAACTACATGATTGACTCCAAAAGAAGTTACGGAATTGATCGTCATTTTCATCATTTCGGGTGACTGTATCCATCCTGCGACTCCCATAATCTCACTCATGAAGGGGCGGTCTTCAAACTCGGCAACGGATTGTATTTCTTTAAAATCGTGTACTTCCTGCGATTTCATCACAAGGCAGTCATTGCCGGGCATTGTTACGGCACGGGTAGTCTTCATCAGATCGCCCACCGCTACAGTTTGTGCTAACAATGATTCTTCCCACAAATTAGAGATATAATACATTCCTCGTTCCTTCAACCAAGTAACTAAGGGTTCAAAATAACATTCGGTATACACATCGGACACAACCTCGAACCAGTCGCACCGGGCTTTTGCATAAATACCGTCTTTATCTTCTTCAGTCAGTAAAGGCAACCACAATCTGATATCGCGTTTTTTCTTATTCTCATATTGTTGGGCAAAATATTCTGACCATGCCATTTGCCAACCATAATCGCCTTCGTTATCGACAAATACTCCGGGCATTGTTCTGCCCATCTCTTTGCTAAACTGTTCATCATACTTCTCGTGTACCAGTGGAATAAAGACTTCCATTAATTTAGGATTAAGATAGTTTACCCTCCCACCATCAATACCGGAATGGTGTTTTACTTCATAGGTGTAAACTACCCAATCCCCTTCAGGTGCTGTCCAACTAATATTCTTCCCTTTTCCTATCACTTGTAGGGTTGTGGCGTCAATCCGGCCATTTACTTTTTTTCCAGCAACTGCGAAATCAATCAATTCATATTTAACTGTCTCACTTCCTGCCACTTCATATCGCTTCCATGCCAAATATTGAGCCTCCAAATCCGGTGATAGTTCGAGTACCTTACCTGCCGCTTGACCGCTTGGCCAGTTGTAGTCATCACAATAGCTAAAAGACATTCCGAGCTCTTTCGTTTTCTGTAAAGTATTGCCAAAGCTGTTGAACCATGGTTTTGCCAGATACTGCTCTACCGGAAGTGCCGCTACGGAACCATCAAATCCCGAACGAGGATGAGCATATCCCGGATTCAGTCTTTGTTTTGCCATTTTTTCTGCCATTGTTGCCGCAGATTGCTCATCCTTAATCACATCATCCCAAAACCAGAATGTATGGGGAGCGTAAAACATCGGTGGATTCATAAACATATTACGAACCTCTTTCGGATTATTATATTTCTTCTGCCATTCAGGCAGGCCCTCCTTTTTTGTAAATTGGCATACAACAGTAGTACACAAACAACAGCCTACAACAATCAGACAACTAAGTTTTATTATTTTCATAAATCTCTTGAATTAGTTTCATTTAAAATTCTTGTATCATTCTATTTATAATCATAGAGGCCCAATCGTATGAGCTTTGTATGATTACAGAAACTATTAACTTATTCCCTCTCCTCCCCTAAAATAGACAGTTCCGCTAAGTGTGCATAGGGACTATTATCATAAGACTTATTCATCACTATTTTGAAATAGGAGAAATTTTCTTTCGTATCAACCGCATAATATTGAGGCACTACGTCTGTGCGTGAATAAATATCGTATGTTTCTAAATCAACCCAATTTTCTCCATCATTACTTCCTTGAATAGTGAAATTGCTAAAAGAATATCCTGATCTACAATTCGCGTCATTTCTACATTGCAATACAACACGTCTTATATTAACCTTCTTTTTCATATTTACAGCTAACCAATGCGGATAACCGGGTACATCACTTCCTGAATGACGACTATGCCAATACGTCGGAACCAAACCTGCATTGGCTGTATTTTCAATCACACCATCCAGCACTCTTTCCGGATTTGCTCCTCCATAACCCGTCTGTCCTGTTGGTTCATAGGAACTGGCAGTAATAGTCCAATCACTTCTATCTATGATGGTTAAAGGTTTGCTTATCTCTGCTACTGCTTCAAAAACATCCACACAGGTAGTATCTGGAACAAAAAAACTCTGGAAACTGAATTCTGTCCCCATCTTATAATCATTCAAAACCAATGCTTCATTACTTTGCGCATCAACAACAATCTTTGTTTCCTCATTCTCTTTATTGATATAACGAAACTCAGTTTTTGTTATATTACTAGTAAGATCGGCTTCATTCCATTCCACAACCAGTTTATCTACATCTATATAAGCAATATTGATCGTCCGATTATACAAGGAAGATTTGTAGACATCACCATATGCCCGGCTATTAACCTCTACCGGGACCGACTTATTGCCATCGGCATCATAAGTATTGATGACAAATGAATAATCACGTTCCTCCAGATTATCAACGACGAGTTCTACATTATCTGAGTTTCCCACAATATCGAACTCCCTCTTCTGACGACCATCATCCCAAGAAACAACAGCTTTTGTTATAGATGAATCAACCCCTTTTTTCCATTTTAGCACCACTCGTTTATCTCCTGAATACCCTCTGGGATCGGTAGGTTTCTGAGGATAGATATGTCCCCCATATACGATATATTCCTCATAAATATCTTCCATACTTGAACATCCGCCAATTCCTATTATAATGCTCAATGATAAAATAACTCTTATAATTGCTTTCATTATTATTTTCATTTATTTATTAGATTTAATCTACTTCTCATTTCTTAAGAATCTTGCCATATACCTCTAATTCAGCAATAATAACCTCTCCCATTTCCGTCTGACCATCCCAGGTTTCATAAGTACGCCATCTCAAGTAACGGACAGGAGGAGTTGGTTTCGGATCACCATTTTCATCTAAGAACTCAAAATTTTCCCCCTCTACGTTACCATATTGGAAATCTTCTTTTGTGGGTGATCCTGTCAAACCGGATGGCTGGAATGAAGAGAAACGTCCTAATTTGATCCAGTCATCGGAATTTGTATCAGGATTTGGATTGTCCAGTGTAGTACCAAACAACTCAAACTCTTTTACGCTAGTATCCAAATATGCATATACAGGTCGTTGATGTTCTACTATGCGGGTAATTTCCACCTCACATTTCAAATCAATGGTAAATGATTGAGGAAATTTAGTACTTTTGGACGAAGCCCACAAAAATAAAGCATCGACATCCCAGCGTCCATCCCACATTTTATCAATGGTTAGTCCGGGCACTCCTTCCTTCCATGAATCTCCCACCATTTCTTTATGAGACCACGGCTTTGGAACTTCTTCTTCAAACACTGGAGTAATAGTTTGCTTGATTGTATCGGAGATGTTACCCCAACGATCGGAAATAAGCACTCCAATGTTGGTTGGTTTTGATTCCATTCCACGTTGCGTAAACTCTCCTGTCTTCAAACCTGAATAGAACCTCTTGACTACTTCCCAACGATTGGATTCGATATCTTCTTGAATCAAATCATAAATCAAATCTTCACCAGACAGGTTGGCATACGATAATTTCACACCTCCAATAGCCGAACGGACAAAAAGAGTGTTTGCCACGTCTTCCACTACCGGAGTACCCGGAGTTACTTCTACGATTAAAGGTTTCGACTCTTTACCGTTCTTTCCTACCGAATACACTTTCACTTGTGTAGTTTCAGAAGAAGCAAATCCTTTGAGCACTAATGAATCGACATATACAGAACTCTTTGTCTCATAAACATGCCCCGGACTAATTTCGTAAACAGCTTTAATACAAAGCAAGTTTTTATCATTAGGGATTTGATATTTTAAAACTGCTCCACCAAGAATGGATTTTACCATTACCTCATCCAGTGCTACAGGAGCCGGTTTACTTTCGTCCACCAAATCTATTCTAACAGACTCTTTACAACCTAATAAAAGGAGTAAAAAAGCAAACGATAATATATATATACTTTTCTTCATAGCGTTTATTTATTAATTTTCCAACCAAGATTCTGCTCCATATTCGGATTAATTAGGATCTCATAATCCCTAATAGGCCAAAAATAATCTTTTAGGCCAAAAGAAGGAGAAGCAATGGTTCTTTTACGATAATAATATTTCGACTCTCTTTGTGTAAGATCCCAACTCTGTATTGGTGTTTGATACAATTGAATTGCTATTTTCCAACGACGAATGTCCCAGAATCGTTGTCCTTCCAAACATAATTCAATCATACGTTCTTGTTGAATGATGTCTCTCAATCCTTTCTGAGATTTAAACTTTGTCGGGTTGCTGGAATATTTCGTCCACGATTCCTCCACACCCTTTAGTCCGGCACGATCTCTCACTTTATCTAAATAAGCCATTGCTAATATCCTATTTTCTTCTGTATCTTCAGCTTCATTTAGTGTCTCGGCATATAAGAGATAAAGGTCTGCTAAACGCATGATGGGCCAAGGATATGTATTGACCGTATAATTATCAGTGCCTTCGCCTTGTACGTTTTTAAAATGAACAAACTTTTTAGGTTGACCTCAAATCCGCAACTAAGCCCTTGAACGTCCTTATTGCGTTTACACGTCCTCTCATTACTGAATTTGCAGATAATTTGAACTTGAAGCACCCACTTCTGCCTACAATATCCCCTTACCCCACAATGTGACTTGAGGCAATACACAATATCATTCCCATAAGTTGTAGGCATTATCCAAAATCAGTCTGGAAAACATCTGCGTAAGCATTATTACAGGTATAGATGTTCAGCACATACCGCCTTGATGTCCTGATCCACTTGGCTGGTACAGAGATAAACCTGAAGACAAACGCTTTTATGCGACTTGTTGCATTGAGCCCGAACTTCTTTACGTCAAGTCTTTGAATAATGGCCTTGTAAAAGTTACGGATAAGTGCTGTAAGAAGAAGGAACACTGTGTTCTCTGCCATGAAGGATTTGGGCAATCTGTCCCACCCGAAACCATTGTTCATATCATCGAAGATACGTTCCTTTCCTCCACGAAGGTTATAGAACTCGACAATTTCTCTTACGGAAGAATCATAGTCGTTAGTCAGGATACAACGGTATGTGTATTCTCCTTCCCAAAAATCCTGCACACCATCCATCCGTTTCTGTCTTTGAATCACAAGTCGATATGCCTTACCTTTCCACTTCTCAACAAGGATAGAGTTCAATTCAAACTCAATGCCATTGATTTCCTCAGTTTTCCAGCCTTTGAGAGCAAAGGTGTCATTGTAGATCGAACTGCAGCGGTTAGCACGGATATAGAAGGACTTGCAGTGTTTTTCTATTTCCTCCACGATTTCCTCGGAACATGATCCACAATCAGCTCTGAAGCGATTGATAGTGAGCCCATTCTGTTCAAATCTCGCAAAGAACCTCTTCAGCGTGTCCTTCTGATGGAAACGAACATTTGTGTTACCATCGCTATTCTCTATACCGACTATCAAATCGCCAATAACCGCCACGCCAGGGCGATAACCAAGGAACTTCTTGTATGTAGGCTTTGCATCATACTTCTCTGTCTCTATGAACTGATGGTCGAAATCAACATCATACATCTCACCCTCTTTCAGTTGGCCAGATGCAAATATACAATTGAGCAATAAAGTATTGAGAGTGTCAGCCGTATTGAAATCGTAGGTCTTGCCCATATCTGATGTGTATGAAATGTTTTCTTGCGTCAACTCCTTTATCGCCCTGAGGATAGTATCAGAGCTACAAGTGCGAAGTGTCGGATGAAGCGAGAGGTGGTTCATCAAATGAGTAGTGACATCCTCAATACATGAACCGCTACAGAAGTAGATACTCATGAGAGAACGGATGATTTCGCTGTACTGATAACCGAACGATCTACACCTTAGACCGAGGGTTGAGTCGATTACAGATGATAATGTGGAGTCAAATTGCTCCATGATTGAAAATAATCCCCCAAAAGGAGTGAGTCTCTCAGATTTAATTTGTATCTTCGCCATGTCTATCGTCGGATTCTCTTGTTTTTTTTGCAACACTAAGATAAGTGAAAATTCTGACATGGCAAAATCCTGAGCAACTTTTTGTTGCTCAGGTACTTAAAAAGTTTAATTTATAATAGTGTTGCGGAATTAAGGGTTGATATCCAGTCACCGGACCAAAAGCCAAACTACGATAACCATGAACTTGATTTCTCAATCCTCTTATATAAAAAAGATCTTCCGGTTTGCCATCATTTTCATTTCCTTGTCCGTACCACACGCCTGTATCAAATCCAATCCACGCATAGAATCGCGGTTCACGGTTAAAATGTATATTTACCGTTTTAGCTCCTTTATGAATATAAAGTTGGTCATCTGCAGTAGCAGTACGCAATTCATAGAGTTCATTTTTATTAATCGTTTTATCTTCCATCACTGGTACACCGTGATCCGAATAGAACTGTTCCGCTACTTTCATAGATACCCCCAACCCTTGAAAAAGTCGAGAACCTTCTTGATATCGAAGATCTAGTTTGGGAGTAGAATAAGTTTGTATATCAGTTTGTACACTTTGTGTATTAGCCCAAATCAACTCAGAGTTCCACCTTTCTGTAAAAGCTCCTCTCAATGACATTTGTGTTTTAATTGTATCTGTCAGATCATATTGAAAACTTCCTCCATACTCGTACAGTTTCATACCCAATACATTTTCACAAAGCTCTACAGCCTCTTTACAAGCCTGTACTGCTACCTTCCATTTATCAATAGATACCGTTTGATTAAACAATGGAGTCCTATCCTTACTTTTTGAATTCACCAAAGCACTTTGTTCCGTATTGCCATTAAACAGAGGACTAGCAGCATAAACCAACACCTTCGCTTTCAATGAGTAAGCTATAGGCATCGTAATTCTTCCCAGTTCTTCGTACTCATTAATAACACTCTCAGGTAAATCGTCCTTGGCTTCATCTAGTAACTGTACAACATAAGCAAAACAATCATCTACAGGCTCACGAAACACACTGACGGTTTTCTCGTCCGCATCAATAGGCAAATTCTTACGATTAAGTGGAATGGGACCATATTGGCATATCAGCATGAAATGATAATACGCTTTCAAAACTTTCGCTTCCGCCAGCCATTGTTTCTTTTCCCAGTCGGGCAAATCAGGTACAGTGACTACATTTTCTATGAATATATTACAATCTGATATTGCACGATAATAATGGTACCAATGATTTACCAAGGGACTTGTAGAGTTTTGCAAGCCACGTTCTATATTAAAAGCTTCATACCCAAACTTTTGAGCCGCCGTAGCAGAATTTTCTAAGGTCCACAATTCATCTCCCCATAATGCAGCATCGGCACTTATCTCACCATGCTTAGGCATAAAAGAATAACAAGTATACAAGAACTTTTTAGCCTCTGCACGTCTGTTGAATGCAGTCTCCAATCGGGCAACGCCATCAGGAACGATATCTAGAAAATCGGAACAGCCACTTAAGCTTAATGCTAATAGTAAAAGTGGGAGTAAAAATTTGTTTTTCATATATTTTCCATGTTATTAGTTAAACGTAATATTAAAACCGATATTGAATACACGTTGTAAAGGATAGCCTATTCCTCTGCCCGCCATTTCAACATCCCACAGCTTAAACTTACTAAATAGTAACAGATTCGAACCGGATAAATAAATACGGAGAGACGATATTTTCAATTTTCTTTGCCATGCAAGCATATCCGGTAATGTATAACCTATTTCTGCTTGTTTCAAACGTAAGAAAGAACCATCGCGCTGCCACCATGTAGAACCTACTTTATTATTAGAATGTACGAAAGTGCTTAAACGTGGATATAAAGCATACATATTTTGATTGTCTTCAGACCAATGACTATCAGCATATGCTTTCAATAACTGTGTTTCTCCTTGAAAAGGGGTTGTATTCGTAGCATCAATCCAGAATGATTCGCGAGCTTGTCCCTGGAAGAAAGCAGAGATATCAAAGCCCTTGTATCCAAAAGAAACGCCAAATCCATATACTATCTCAGGAATTTCAGGATAACCGATAGGAACCACATCGCTTTCATTAACCACACCGTCGCCATTAATATCCGTATATTTGATGTCACCTCCACCGTAAAAGTCAGAGCCTCCCACATTCTGTTTTGGAGAGTTCTCAGCTTCTGCATCATCAGCAAATAAGCGCTCTGCAAGATAACCATACATCTGATGAATAGAATTACCTAAATGTGATCTCCATTTTTCTGGATAGTTCGGTTCAGCATACTTTTCATATTTAGAACGGGCAAATGTAAAATTACCTCGTGCCCCTATCCACATTCCATTCATAAAAGCTTGGTTGTATTCTAAGCTAAGATCGACTCCCCGTCCGGACGCCGCACCCAGATTGGCTTTAGGTGTAGCCGATAATCCCAAAGTTTGTGGAATAATAGGTCTATCCATTAGAATCTTGTCACGATACTCTCTATAATATTCAGCGATAAACATTAACTTATTCTCCAATAATCCTATTTCAACCGCCCAATTATGCTTTGAAGCAACTTCCCAACCAATTTCAGAGTTTGCATAACGCTTCACACTTACACCGTCAAGCCCATGATTTAACTCTTTACCAAAAGTTGCGTGCCTGTCCGTATCATTCATATTCATCTCTGAAAGATAGAAAAAACGTTCAGCAGCCGTCCCGATCTGATCGTTACCTATAAGTCCATAAGAATAACGGAATTTTAATTGAGAAATGTATGGCTTCACATTTTCCCAAAATTTCTCATTCGAAACCATCCATGCAGCACCCGCCGAAGGAAAAAAGCCAAAACGACGACTTACATGAAAACGTTCCGAACCGTTGTATCCAAAATTAAATTCAGCAAAATATCTTTTATCATAACCATATGTGAGGCGTCCCGAAAGCCCTACGTTTCGGGATGGCAGTGATAGTTGTAAACTCCCTGTATTTGCATTTAAAGAATTGCGGAGCATAAATACCATCAACCCGCTCACATCATGTTTTTCACCAAATGTGCGATTGTAATTGACCATAGCTTCTCCATAATAGGTAGAGTTAAGCACCTTATCTCCACCTTCCTCTGAATAGTGCAAATACTCCGTACCGTCTTCATTGATCAGTTCGTAACCGTACTTGCCAGTATTTGGATTTCGAAGTGTGGTTTTATAATAAAAGGGAGTAAAGCCGCGAGTCACCGAGAATGACGAAAGGCGGGATACATTAAACATGGCCCGGACAGAAAGACCTTCTGTGATAAAATCCAGCTTTTGTTTTCCTTCCACGCTTGCCTGCATCAATGTTCTGGAGTAGTCTTTGTATCCATTCACCAAATAGGCATAAGGATTGACGTAATGCCCGTCTTCAGCATTACCAAACATGATATGATTAACAAACCGATGTTCTTCATCTCTTTCATAATAAGCCGGAAAAAGCACCGGATTGGAGTGCAATATTCTATCATACATTAAAGCTCCACCTTCACGCGGGCCACTATAATCATCAAATGTACCATTTAAGCGTACTACAAGTTCTGTAGTCTTAGTGACATTTATATTCACATTCGAACGCAATGAAAACGAATTGTTATTAATATTATTATTGAAATTATTGCGCTTATCCACTTTAAACATACCCGTATCGTGACTAAAAGCTCCCGATACGAAATATTGTGCGGAATTACCTCCACCACGAATATTAATATTCACACGTTGATTTGTAGTTACCTTCTTGAGTAGTTCTTCCTGCCAGTTCGTACAAGGGTAATAAACAGGATCAGTTCTGGCAATAGTATTGTCTATCTTTTCCTGCGAATACAAACCATCAAGAGTAGCTCCAACTCCTCCACGAAAACGAGTTAATAAAGCTTCGTTATACATTTTCATATAAGTGACTGGATCTACTACATCAATATTCTTGGTAGGCATTGAAAAAGAGTTTTCTGCTCTTACTGATATTTTAGCAGTACCAACATTCCCCATCTTCGTAGTAACCAGAATTACGCCATTGGCCCCACGTGCTCCATAAAGCGCTGTAGCAGTAGCATCTTTCATCACAGAAAAACTTGCAATATCATCCGGTTGTAGTCGAGCTAAATCGGTCGTACTAAGTTCAATACCGTCAATCAAAATCAAAGGATTGTTATTATTACCAAACGAAGTAACTCCACGAATAAAAAAATCTGCATTATCCTTTCCCGGTTCTCCGCTGCGTTGATAAGCAATTACACCTGCCATGTTTCCGGCAAAAGAAGTAGTAAGGTTACTTGAAGGACCTCTGATTTTACCAATATCGACTGTAGTAACAGAACCAATGACGCTCTCTTTTTTCTGTTTACCAAACGCAACAATAGTAACTTCTTCGAGAGCAGTAGTTTCTTCTTGCATCGTTACTTGAATCACTTTCTGATCTCCTACCTTAATTTCTTGTTTTGTAAAACCAATGCATTGAATGACTAAGATACTTTCGGTACTAGGTACAGCAATCGTAAAATTACCATCAATATCAGTAGAAACTCCTATTGCGGTTCCTTTAACAGACACATTTACACCAGGCATAGGACCAACTTGATCCATCACTCGCCCCGTAATCTGAATCTTAGTTTGCTCACTTATTGGTACATTACCATTCTGGTCAGAAGCAGTAACAGCCAATGAAAAGAACATGGACATGAGAATAATCCAAACCCTCCCCTTCAATTGTTTAAATGTCAAATTTTCCATATTAATTAGATTAATGTAATAAAAAGAACTCCCAATTAAGATTACAAAGTCACAGCTAAAAGCATTATATGTACATTTAATTCCATCGTGTATTTCTTGCTACTAAATCTACATATAGCAAAAGTATGATTTACTAGACGAAAAGCTATTTAGTAATTGATTATAAACATGGATAAAATGATATTAGAACCGGCTATTAAAAAGAGAATAAATAAAGTGCTCTTTAAAACTAATTAAAAATTAAGTTATTGTATTTTCAGAGATGAATAAAAAATAGTTCATAAATTTATGCAGCCATGAACTTACGATCCTAATCATATATACCTTAATTATATATTCATACCATTAAAGATCAAAAAAGCCATCTTTAAAATCAAAAAGAATATGTGATTTACATAAAAAAAGGCGTTCTTTGTCATAATATAACATAGTATCTATAAAGACAAAATACCATGATAATAGATTTAAAGAAAATTTTATTACTTGCTATAATTGTTATTTCCTTTAGCACATTTAGTAAAGCCGAAAAAAGCCACTCTTCCATCAAAGAGCCATATCCGAGTATCACAGGAAGACCAACAGGGGTGAAAGTCCCCTATTCGCCTGATCCGTTAATAAACTATCGTTGGCAACGACCATCGTGTGATGATGATCTGGAGATTTATTCATTACAACCGAAATCAGTCAAAATGCTCCCCAAAGAGTTTGTGAAATATAAGAATCCATCGGATCCCATCGTTGTGTCAGGAGATTGTGATTTGATGTTCGACTTCGGACAGGTAAATGCCGGGTGGTTGGAGTTCGAATGTACAAATATGAATGCTGATGTTACATGTAGTATCAGTGAATTTAATGAACCTGCCATATTTAATGCCGGTTCCGAACATCCGCTCAAAACTTTAGCTCCGAAACGCTATGGCAATACATATCGTTTAGAACTCAATAAACAATTATATGAAGGAGTACGCTACGCATGGATACATCTAAGAAAAGTAGAACATAAAATCACAATCAAAAAAGTTAAATTGGTTTGTCAGACAAAACCTGTAAACTATGAAGGTAGTTTTTCATGCAATGATACAACATTGAACCGTATCTGGTATACAGCTGCATATACTGTTCGACTTAACTTATTGAAAGATTATTTTGGAGCCATTTTAATGGAAAGAAGCGATCGCCACTCGTGGACGGGTGATGCGCATACTTCACAAGCTGCTTCGCTCGTTGCATTCGGAAATTATGATTTTGTACGAAAGAACTTGCTATACACGTCCGAACAGTACAATGGCATCGAAAGTTACTCATTATATTGGGTGCAAAGTTTAGTTGATTACTTCAATTATACCAATGACAAAGAAACTGTCCAACAATTAATTGACAATGCCTGTAAGAAGCTGGAATCCGCCTATCGACAGTATGATGAATTACCTTCGCTAACCTTTTATGGATGGGACGAACGTTTAGGTGGCGGCTTTGAACATCCCAACAATCCCGAAACACAATTAGCCTATCGAATGCTTGCCATCCAATCATGGAATCAGTTTGCCAAAGTAATGGAAACATGTGGTAAATATGAATTAGCAGCCCGTTATAAAAGTTATGCCGAAGAGAAAACAGCCCAACTGCATTGTCTCCCTCGCTGGTATAAGAACCGGGATATCTTCGCTCTATCGGATGCCATCAACGCAGGCGTAGTACGTCCGAATGAGAAAGAAGACGTATGGCAAACAGCTTTTACCGATCGCCTTCAAAGAGTGTCATATTCCCCATTCAATCAATATTTCGTAATCAATGCGATGGCACGCATGGGACGACACGGTGAAGCACTTCATACAATTGATGATTGTTGGGGTGGACAACTTCGTTATGGCGCTACCACTTTCTTCGAAGTATTTCGTCCGTCATGGAATCTCTATAAACAAGCACAGAATGACGCACCTGTCAATAATCAGTGTGGATACACCAGCTTTACTCATCCTTGGAGTAGCGGAGTCTTAAAGTGGTTGAGCGAAGAGATACTAGGCATTCGTCCCTCTGCTCCGGGCTTTACGGAATTTAATGTATGTCCTCACTTAACAGAAGGATTGACTCATGTTAACGGATCTGTCCCTACCCCTCATGGAACAATTGTATTTAAGATAGATATGCTGAAAGGTAAGGGTAATCTGACCGTACCGGAACATACGACAGCAAACGTTTTTATTCCACTGATGCAGACAAAGAGAGTAAATGTATTTGTAAACGGGAAAAAGGTTTCTGTAAAAACAAACGGAACGCATACTTGTCTGCCTTCATTACCGACAGGTACATATAACTTCTCTTTTACTTATGAAGGAGAAAAGGTAGAAAGTCCTCAAATACAGGAACCAATTATTTACCGCTATACAGCGGAAAGCGTAAAGGAAGATTCGCTGACACGGGGAAATTGGATCGGAAAATATGGTTCAAAAGGGTACATGTTATTCAATTTTGACGAACAAGGAGTCCATCGTTCAAAGCTCCCGGCGCAGTGTAAGAGTATAATTTTTCAGAAAGACGTAAACTGGCATGCCGATGAGCTGACAAATTCCCTTTCAGCACTTCTTATTCCTGGTTCAAAAGAAGGAAAAAGACAATTAGGTGGCATTATTACCGGAGATCCGGCTGCTTGTTGGCAGACTTTTACAATGGATATAGACTACCGGAACAACGAATCCTATAAGGTAAGTTTATATCTGGTAGACCCCAACGGAAACAGACGTACAGCCATCGAACTGTTCGACCTGGATAGTAAACGTATCCTTATGCCTGTGCACATGGTAAGAGATTACCGGGGAGGTAAATATGTGACCTTTACGGTAGACCGCCCTCTACGTATCCGTATTTGTCAAGTACGAGGAGATAATGCAGTCTGCGCCGCTCTATTCCTCGATTGACATAATATGACATAAAGATAGTATTTAATTGATTATATTACCATTTACACAGTAAACCGAGAAATATACTATCTTGTTCTTTTAAATATTGATGTCCAATAAATAAGAATATTGCAATAAATCGTAAAATCATCGGTAATTTTGCCTTAAACTACCGTATATTTGGGAATAATCAACCGTATAATTTGGAAAAAACAATGGGATGATTATACCAAAACATACGGATGGCGTCACTAAAAGTACCGCTTCGTATCATCAAAAGCACCGCATAATGACGACAAACCTGAAATCATGTTTGAGATCTTTACTTTTTCGATAAATTCACTCCTAGATTGGAATTATACACAAACATCTTGTGTCTATCAAAAAATGGATATAAAGAGTAAGAGCCACAACAAAAAGAAAGAAAAATCTGAAAGGGATAAACATATATTCCATTCAGAAGCTCTATAGATAAAATTATGGTAAACTCAACCCTCTCTATAATTGAAAAAAAACAATTCATAGTCCCTTTATCATTAAAAAAACGACTCATGAAGATCAGGAATATCAAAATGTCAATTTATCATTTTAATATTCCACGCTTGCAGGAATTTCATTAATTGCATGTCATCACTTAAATGAAAGAAAAAATTGGTTCGTTTATTCCTTTTTTGTATTTTTGAAAAAAGGAATAATATTACTTCATTCTCCAACTTTAAATAATATAAATGTAATAGATATGAAAACTTACAGGATAGGTATTATCGGTGCTGGACATATTGCCCGAAAAATGGCACACACGTTAGCCAATATGGAAGGAGTGGAACGTTATGCGATTGCTTCACGTGACATTGCAAAATCAGAAAATTTTGCCAAAGAATGGGGGTTCTCGCATGCTTATGGATCTTATGAAGAATTGGCAAACGATCCAGTTGTGGATTTAATCTACATTGCAACACCACACGCTATGCACTACGAACAAGCAAGGATGTGCATTCTAAAAGGGAAACCTGTATTATGTGAAAAAGCTTTTACCGCTAATGCGCGTCAAGCAGAAGAATTATTGAAACTAGCACAAGAAAAGCGGGTATTTATCGCTGAAGCCATCTGGACTCGCTATATGCCTTTGTCCCAGAAAATAACGGAATTAGTTCAAAGTGAAATAATCGGAAAACCTTTTTTACTAACTGCTAATCTTGGTTATGTTATTCGCGATAAGGAACGGTTGATAAAACCAGAGCTTGCTGGAGGCGCCCTCTTAGATGTGGGCGTATATCCACTGAACTTTGCGGCAATGATTTTCGGTACTGAAGTTAAAAATACATCGACAAGTTGTATAAAAACAGAATCAGGAGTCGATGCACAAGATAGCATTACACAGTTTTACTCCGCTGATCGTATGGCAATATTATCTTGTTCTATGTACGCCCAGACCGACCGTTTAGGCATTATTTCAGGTGATAAAGGTTGTATCATCGTAGAAAATATTAATAATCCACAGTCAGTAAAGGTTATAGACAATAATTATCGTCTCATTGCCGAATATCAGGCTCCTAAACAAATTACAGGTTTTGAATATGAAATATCAGCGGCTATCGAAGCCATAGAAAATGGCTGGGTGGAATCGCCTTATATGCCACATGCCGAAACAATTCGTATAATGAAGCAAATGGATGCCTTACGTGAAGAATGGGAAGTTAAGTATCCATTCGAATAACGAAGCTATTTCAAATTATCAATAAGTAATTTTAGGGACTGCTTGAAAAGTATGTAAGTTCTATCATTCTGTCATTCAACGCATTGAAAGCTCTCTTTTCTATTACATTCAAGAGTAGATTCTTCGACAAGCTCAGGATAACAGAATAAAATGATAACAACAATCACTTTTCAAACAGGCTCTAAAAGATAGTAATTATGGACTCCTTGAAACAACTTCATTCAAATATAACGGCCTTGTTTTATTCGTTTTTAATTACTTCTGCAGGAGTTTGTCGCGCAGTTTTCCATACTCTTCAAATAATAGTCAAAAAAATAATAAGTGCCATCACTAAAAAAACTTCTATATACCACCCACCAATCAATAGATGTCTTTTTCATATATATTTCGAGCCAATACTTCATGAGATGATATATCCAACTGAGAAAGCCACACATGATGCAATGACGAGCAACATCATATATTCTTTAATGAACAGATTCAGGATCATTCCCACACTAGCGTCATGCTATTTTCATCAATCATCTTACCTTTCAGTATTTCTATTCCAAAGAATAGCCCATGTTACAATGACTTAATGCAAACTTTTCACCCTCCATTCAAAAATAAGATAATGAATGAATGGCCTCAAGAACTTTCAGAAGCTTTAAAATATTTTCGGGAAAAGTTGTTAGCAGAAGAAGTTGAACACCAATATTATAGAAATTTATCAAATAAAGTAAATACTGTTGTTTTGGTTACATATAAAACGGGTTATATAGAGTGGATGAACCTGGCTGCTATTAATCATTTAGGCCAATACAGTACAATTACCAGAAAATCTACAAAGGGCTGCAATTACACCCAGACACTTCTGTACTTCAACAGGAAAAGGACAACACCTTATCAGCTTATTAAAAATGCACATGAAACATGTAGTCGGAAAACAAATAAAAATATTGAGATTAAAATAAGTTCTCATTCTACTAGTACTATTACTTTAACTGTATCGGATAACGGGGAATGAATATTACCGAATATATCGGGTAAAATATTTGTTCCTTTTTTTACTACAAATACATCAGGATCAGGCATTGGATTAAGCCTATGCAAACAAATAAATACTCTGCATAAAGGAAGTATTTCTGTAAAATCAGAATCTGGAAAAGGTAGTAGTTTCAACCTGACCTTTCCTAAAATCTAACAATTATTATAGCAGAGGATGATTATCACCCTCTACTACCTAAACTGTTCAAATCAGGATTTAGTTCTTTCACGGCTTCTTTTACCACCTTTTTAGTTGGTTTGCGGTAAGCTTCCGTTTGTTGTACTGGTGCTATTTCATTTACGATTCGCTCATATCCTTTTTGTTCCAGCAATGGCGTTTCTTTCGTTTCTTCTAATTTTTTTGTTTTCATATGGCATTTCTGTTTTAAGTTTTCTATTCTGCTAACAGAAAATAAAGAAAAATGGTTCATTGAATCTTAAAATATTTCTTGCTATTTAGCATAATTCTCATACATTTCCATATATTTGTCTACTTAACAATAGCCAATGATTAAATTATGAAAGAGAATAAGTACGACAATAATCGCTTTTTTAATCAATATTCCCAAATGTCTCGTTCCATAGAAGGATTGAAGGGTGCCGGAGAATGGCATGTTTTAAAGAAAGTATTACCAGACTTCACTAACAAAAAAGTGTTAGATTTAGGCTGTGGTTTTGGTTGGCATTGTATTTATGCAATAGAACATGGAGCCAAATTCGTGACGGGAATAGATATTTCTGAGAAAATGCTGGAAGAAGCTCGTAAAAAAAATGCGTCTTCATCTATTGAATATAAACGCATAGCTATTGAAGATTTTGAATTTCAACCGAACTCTTATAATATTGTGATCAGTTCATTAACCTTCCATTATCTGGAATCTTTTATTGATATATGTCAAAAAATAAACACCTGTCTAACAACAGGAGGTTCTTTTGTATTCTCTGTTGAGCACCCAATTTATACAGCCCACGGTATTCAAGACTGGTTTTATGATCAAGAAGGTACTCGTATACATTGGCCTGTCGATCACTATTTCTCAGAAGGAAAACGCAAAGCAACCTTTTTAGGTGAAGAAGTGATTAAATATCATAAGACTCTGACGACTTATATTAATAGCCTTCTCCAAACAGGATTTGAAATTTGTGAATTGATAGAACCACAACCTGAAATTACAATGTTAAACTCAATTCCGGAAATGAAAGATGAACTGCGGCGTCCTATGATGTTAATTATCTCTGCCAGAAAAAAAAGTTAGTTTGCAAACTAGTGAGTTTCAGGTTTTTGAAAATTAATAAAGAAAAAACTTTCATTCTGCTATTGTTAATTAAAAAATACTCCCTATCTTTGCACCGCTTAAAAAAAGGGCAACCCTTATAAAAGTAGCGGGGTGTAGCGCAGTCCGGTTAGCGCACCTGCTTTGGGAGCAGGGGGTCGTGGGTTCGAATCCCGCTACCCCGACTACAAAAAGAGGGTTATTAAGCTCAAAGTTTTTCGGGGTGTAGCGCAGTCCGGTTAGCGCACCTGCTTTGGGAGCAGGGGGTCGTGGGTTCGAATCCCGCTACCCCGACGATAAAATAAGACCTTTATATTTAGCATTAAGCTATTATAAAGGTCTTATTTTATTTCATATTCAAATAATACTCTCTCGTCAAAGCGACATATTCTTCACTATATTGATGCCTGGACACTTCTGTCAGCAGCTCTTCAATCAGACATACTTGTTTCTTGAATGAAAAACAAATCAATGTCCGTTTAGGAGTCCCTCCAGGTTTTGTTACTACATTCAATTGTTTAAAGGCATACATTCCATAATTAATGGCTATCAATTTCACTCTATCCACAACATCTGTAGGAATAACAATCGTAAACCTTCCTTCTTTTGCAAGTAGCTCCGACACCCCTTTTAATAATGCTTCATAAGTCAATGAACTATTATGTCGTGCTGTATTTCGTTGTCGATCTGAGCATGTAAGAGAATCTACAAAATAAGGAGGATTAGAAACAATCACATCAAATTTGTCAGTAGAATGATAAAACCTAAAATCTGTTTGCAAAACCTCTATTCGATTTTTCCAAGGAGAGCGAGATACGTTTTCTCTTGCTTGTTCAGTAGCAGCTTCATCAATCTCAAGTGCAACAATATGGCAATCAGATAAACTGCGTTGAGCTAACATCAATGCAACCAACCCCGTACCTGTTCCAATATCTAAAATTCGAAAAGCTCCTTGAATAGAGGTCCAAGCACCTAGCAATACCCCATCAGTACCAACTTTCATGGCACATTTGTCATGCCATACAACAAACTGTTTAAATTGAAAATAAGGATTCGACATAATCTCTCTATTCTAAACCTGTTTCTTATTCATATTTTACTGAAAACTGCCAAAAATAAATAATTATTATGGAATATATCCTTTGTCCCTTGAAATTTTGGCATTGTTTTTGTGTTTTTATTCTACATGCGCTTTATTATTAGAGAGAATCAATTAACTTTGCAAACGATTTATGCATATCAGTTATGACATAAACTAAATTAAAACGAAAAGATGAAAGATAAATATTTATTGGAAGATGTGAGTGATAACAACTTCTCACTTATCACAGACTATGATGGAAATGACGAACATGCGTTTGATGTGAATGTAAAATCAGGTGAAATTCTTCCGGTCCTCCCCCTTCGTAATATGGTGTTGTTTCCTGGAGTGTTTTTACCAATAACTGTTGGACGGAAAACTTCATTGAAACTGGTTCGTGATGCCGAGAAGAAAAATAAAGATATTGCAGTTGTATGTCAGAGATCTGCCCAGATAGAAGATCCTAAATTAGAAGATTTACATACTATTGGTACTGTAGGGCGAATTGTACGTGTACTTGAGATGCCGGATCAAACGACCACTGTCATTCTACAAGGAATGAAACGTATGCAACTGAAAGACATCATAGAAATCCATCCTTATTTAAAAGGAGAAATAGAGCTTCTAAATGAAGAAATACCTAAAAAGGATGATAAAGAGTTTCAGGCTTTGGTAGAAACGTGTAAAGACCTGACAATGCGTTACATCAAATCATCGGATATAATGCATCAGGATTCTACATTTGCCATTAAGAATATCAGTAATTCGATGTTTTTAGTTAATTTCATCTGTTCCAACCTCCCCTTTAAAAAGGACGAGAAGATGGATTTATTAGCTATCAATTCTCTAAGAGAACGTACATACCATCTTTTAGAAATTCTGAATCGTGAAGTTCAGTTAGCAGAAATTAAAGCATCTATCCAGATGCGTGCTCGTGAAGATATCGATCAACAGCAAAGAGAATATTTCTTACAGCAACAGATCAAAACGATTCAGGATGAATTAGGCGGTGGCGGTCAAGAACAGGAAATTGAAGAAATGCGTCAGAAAGCAGAAAGGATGCGTTGGAATGATGAGGTCAGGGAAACTTTCACGAAAGAGTTGGCTAAATTGGAACGCACTCATCCACAATCACCGGATTTTAGTGTACAACTGAACTATCTGCAAACAATGCTGAATCTTCCATGGGGAACTTATACAACTGATAATCTGAATCTGAAGAATGCAGAAAAGACGTTGAACAAGGATCACTATGGACTAGAGAAAGTAAAAGAACGCATTTTGGAGCATTTGGCAGTACTGAAACTCAAAGGTGACATGAAATCACCGATTATTTGTTTGTATGGCCCTCCAGGAGTTGGTAAAACATCACTGGGTAAATCTATTGCTTCTGCATTAAAACGAAAATATGTACGTATGTCCTTAGGGGGTGTACACGATGAAGCAGAAATTCGTGGTCACCGAAAAACATATATTGGTGCAATGCCCGGACGCATTATAAAAAGCCTGATTAAAGCAGGTGCATCTAATCCTGTATTTATTCTTGATGAAATTGACAAGGTTAGCGCTGATCGTCAAGGAGACCCGTCCTCTGCATTATTGGAAGTACTAGACCCCGAACAGAATACGGCTTTCCATGATAATTTTCTGGATGTGGACTATGATTTATCTAAAGTATTGTTTATTGCTACAGCTAACAATTTGAATACAATCCCTGGTCCATTGCTCGACCGTATGGAATTAATAGAAGTCAGCGGATATATCACAGAAGAAAAAATAGAGATTGCTCGTAAGCATTTGCTTCCGAAGGAATTGGAAGCAAATGGTCTGAATAAGACAGATATCAAATTCCCTAAAGAAACGTTAGAAGCTATCATTGAATCTTATACTCGTGAAAGTGGTGTACGTGAATTAGAGAAAAAGATAGGTAAGATCCTTCGTAAATCAGCACGCCAATATGCAACGGATGGTTACTTTGCTAAGAAAGAAATTAAGCCGTCAGATCTTTATGATTTTTTGGGTGCACCGGAATATACACGTGATAAATATCAAGGAAACGATTACGCAGGTGTTGTCACTGGATTGGCATGGACAGCAGTTGGTGGTGAAATTCTTTTTGTTGAAACCAGCTTAAGCCGAGGTAAAGGTGGACGTCTTACATTAACCGGTAACCTTGGAGATGTAATGAAAGAATCTGCCATGTTGGCACTTGAATACATCAAAGCTCATGCTTCTATACTTAATTTGGAGGAAGATATTTTTGAGAATTGGAATATTCATATTCATGTGCCTGAAGGAGCAATCCCCAAAGATGGTCCTTCAGCTGGTATAACGATGGCTACATCATTAGCTTCTGCTTTAACACAACGTAAAGTGAAAGCCAACATTGCTATGACCGGAGAGATTACCCTCCGTGGTAAAGTGCTTCCTGTAGGAGGTATCAAAGAAAAAATATTAGCAGCTAAACGTGCCGGAATTAAAGAGATTATCATGAGTTCCGAAAATAAAAAGAACATTGACGAGATTCAGGATATTTATTTGAAAGGACTCACTTTCCATTATGTAAACGATATAAAAGAAGTTTTCGCCATCGCATTAACTGATGAGAAAGTTTCTGATGCTATTGATCTATCTGTAAAGAAACCCAGCCAGGAATGACATTTGAGTTACAATATACAGACACTAAAAGTAATGCCCGTACTGGTCTGATAACAACAGACCACGGGCAAATACAAACGCCTATCTTCATGCCTGTAGGTACTTTAGGCACAGTAAAAGGAGTACATCTGACAGAATTAAAGGAAGATATCCAGGCACAAATTATTTTAGGAAATACCTATCACTTATATTTGCGTCCGGGATTAGACGTTATTGAAAAAGCTGGTGGATTGCACCGTTTTAATGGTTTTGATCGTCCAATGCTAACCGATAGTGGTGGATTTCAAGTATTTTCTTTAGCTGGTATTCGCAAACTTAGAGAAGAAGGTGCAGAGTTTCGTTCACATATCGATGGGAGTAAACACATCTTCACCCCTGAAAAAGTAATGGATATTGAACGTACGATTGGCGCCGATATCATGATGGCTTTTGATGAATGCCCTCCGGGGGATTCCAATTATGATTATGCTAAGAAATCATTGGGATTAACTCATAGATGGCTTGACCGTTGCATCCAGCGCTTTAACGAGACAGAACCTAAATACGGATATAAACAATCACTTTTCCCTATTGTACAAGGATGTGTATACCCAGACCTGCGTAAACAATCTGCAGAATTCATAGCCTCTAAGAATGCCGATGGCAATGCTATTGGAGGTCTGGCGGTTGGTGAACCTGTAGATAAGATGTATGAAATGATCGAGATTGTTAATGAGATTCTTCCTAAAGACAAACCTCGTTATCTGATGGGTGTTGGTACCCCTGTTAATATACTTGAAGGAATCGAACGTGGCGTGGATATGTTTGATTGTGTTATGCCTACCCGAAACGGAAGAAACGGTATGTTATTTACCAAAGACGGCATCATTAATATGCGAAACAAGAAGTGGGAAACAGACTTCTCTCCCATTGAGATTGACGGGGCCTCCGTTGTAGACACACTATATAGCAAAGCCTATTTGCGTCATCTTTTCCATGCACAAGAATTATTGGCAATGCAAATTGCTTCTATACACAATTTAGCATTCTATCTATGGTTGGTGGGAGAAGCACGAAAGCATATCATTGCCGGAGATTTTTCTACATGGAAACCAATGATGGTAAAAAAGGTGTCATCAAGATTATAAGAAATGAAAAGCAATCGATTCTTAAAACGGCTGGACTGGTATATCATCAAGAAATTCTTGGGGACATACGTATTTGCCATTGCATTAATTATTTCTATTGCAGTGGTATTTGACTTTAATGAGAAAATGGATAAGTTAATGGAACATGAGGCTCCATGGAATAAAATCATTGTCGAATATTACATGAACTTTATCCCCTATTTTTCAAACTTATTCAGTCCACTATTTGTATTCATTGCTGTTATTTTCTTTACTTCTAAATTGGCTGAGAATTCCGAAATTATTGCCATGTTCTCCACTGGTATGAGTTTCAAGCGAATGATGCGTCCATATATGATTTCTGCGGCTATTATTGCAGTGATAACTTTTACATTAAGTTCATACATTATCCCCAGAGGAAGTGTAACACGTTTGAATTTCGAGGATAGATATATTAAGCCTAAAAAAAAGAATACTGCACAGAATGTGCAGTTGGAAGTGGCTGATGGAGTGATTGCCTATATCAATAGCTATAATGATGCTTTAAAAACTGGTAATCGTTTTTCACTGGATAAATTTGTTGATAAAAAATTAGTTTCACATCTAACAGCACGACGTATCACATACGATACAACGACCGTCAATAAATGGACTATTCACGATTATATGATTCGAGAGCTTGATGGATTAAAAGAAACAATCACTAAGGGAGATCGGATAGACTCTATCATTAATATGGATCCTTCTGATTTCTTAATCATGAAAAATCAACAAGAAATGCTTACCAGCCCTCAATTGAGTGAATACATTGATAAACAAAAACGAAGAGGATTTGCCAATATAAAAGAGTTTGAGATTGAGTATCATAAACGAATTGCGATGTCATTTGCATCTTTCATTCTAACAATCATTGGTGTTTCTCTTTCTTCTCGAAAAACCAAAGGCGGTATGGGGCTTCATTTAGGTATTGGGCTAGGACTAAGTTTTTCTTATATCTTATTCCAAACAGTAACTTCAACTTTTGCTGTTAATGGAAATGTACCTCCTTTTATTGCTGTATGGATTCCAAATATTCTTTATGCAGGTATAGCATTCTTCTTGTACAGGAAAGCTCCAAAATAAAACAATAAAAGTATAAATCTAAAATAGAAGTTCCGCCTATTCATTGCTGTCAGCAAGAATAGGCGGAACTTTTTTGTTGTATTCATTTCCTCTTTTGTCCATTCTCCATCACCTCGCCAAAAGGCGATCTGGAAAATTCTACTTTCTCCTCACATCAAAAGGTTGTTAGCCAATCTTTTTTATATAAGCAGAAAGATCTGCAGCAGAGATGTTTTTGGCAATAATCACACCATTTCCATCCAATAAATAGTTAGTGAATCCCCGATTCAAACGGTACTTCTTAAATAATCCGGAATCCTCGCCTTCTGTTTCTACAAAACAAGTGGGCGTAACTATTTGATCCTTACGAATAGTTTCTTCAAAGATTGACTTATACTCATCAAACGAAACAGAAACCATTTCCACATTATGGGAAGAACGAAGCACATTGCTCAAACTTACGTTTTGCATCCGGGATTGCGCATCATAACTTGCCCAGAAACTAAGCAACACATATCTACCTTTCATATCAGCTAGCTTAAATAAAGGTTGCTTTTCTGACGTAGATTCGATTTTAAAATCAGGGGCTACGTCACCCGCACTCAAACCTCCGGTAGGTTTGTCTTTCTCAACGAAAGCGGTCAAGGAACAAATCAGTAATACAACAAAAATCCATTTTACATGTCTCATGTAAGTCGGTTTTGGTTAATACTATCCGGGACTGTCCTCAAACAGTAGTTTCTTCCCGAAACATCGTCTTTCCAGGCATCAGGCGAAGAGGAATCCGCTGATTATCAGTGCCTTTATTTTTGAAACTGGGTGCAAAGGTAAGTAATTATTAAATTAACTTCCAAGAAAATAAGTAGATTTCTTACTTAATAGGCATAAGTTTTTATGTTATTTAGCATAAAAACAAACTTTTTTCTCTACTTTTGCACGATAAAGTCTATTTCTTATGCAACCATCAAATACTGAATTAATTTTGATTAGGGTTACCGGTGAAGACCGTCCCGGGCTGACAGCTTCTGTAACCGAAATTCTGGCTAAATATGATGCTACTGTCCTTGATATCGGTCAAGCAGATATTCATAATACTTTATCATTGGGAATCCTTTTTAAAAGTGAAGAACGACATTCTGGATTCATTATGAAGGAATTATTGTTCAAAGCTTCATCATTAGGAGTAAGCATCCGATTTGAGCCTATCACTACAGAACAGTATGAGAATTGGGTGGGAATGCAAGGTAAAAACCGATATATACTGACAGTATTAGGACGTAAGCTATCTGCGCGACAAATATCTGCTGCAACTAGTGTCTTGGCAGAACAAGGTTTAAATATAGATGCAATCAAACGTTTGACAGGACGTATTCCTTTGGACGAAGGTAAGACTGATACCCCTACCCGCGCCTGCATAGAATTCTCAGTACGAGGAACTCCCAAAGATCGGATTGCTATGCAAGAGCGATTGATGCAGCTTGCCAGTGAGTTAGAAATGGACTTTTCTTTCCAACAAGACAATATGTATCGTCGTATGCGCCGTTTGATTTGCTTTGATATGGATTCTACATTGATCGAAACAGAAGTTATTGATGAGTTGGCTATACGTGCAGGCGTAGGTGAAGAAGTAAAAGCGATCACTGAAAGTGCCATGCGTGGAGAAATAGATTTCACAGAAAGCTTTACACGTCGTGTAGCTCTTTTAAAAGGGTTGGATGAGTCTGTAATGGAAGAAATCGCTGAAAGTCTACCGATCACCGAAGGAGTGAATCGATTGATGTATGTTTTGAAGAAATATGGGTATAAAATAGCTATTCTTTCAGGAGGATTCACTTATTTCGGGCAGTATCTACAAAAGAAATACGGCATTGACTATGTATATGCGAATGAATTGGAGATAATAGACGGTAAGCTGACTGGACGTTATCTAGGAGACGTCGTTGATGGCAAAAGAAAAGCAGAACTTCTTCGCCTAATAGCTCAAGTGGAGAAAGTAGATATAGCTCAAACAATAGCTGTTGGCGATGGAGCTAATGATCTTCCTATGTTAGGAGTTGCCGGATTGGGGATTGCTTTCCATGCAAAGCCGAAAGTTGTAGCGAATGCGAAACAATCGATCAATACTATCGGATTGGATGGAGTACTCTATTTTCTGGGATTCAAAGATTCTTATTTAAATATGTAATTGAGAGCAAAATTTATTCTATCTTTGCTGGCAAATAATTTTAGATAATGAAGTTTTCCGAACTACAACTGAACGCAAATGTGCTTGAAGCGCTTGACGCAATGCGATTTGACGAATGCACGCCTATACAAGAGCAAGCAATTCCAATAATACTTGAAGGTAAAGATTTGATAGCAGTAGCACAAACCGGCACTGGTAAAACTGCAGCATTTTTACTACCCGTTCTTAATAGATTATCTGAAGGAGGTCATCCAGAGGATGCTATTAATTGTGTTATAATGTCTCCTACCCGTGAGTTGGCTCAACAAATAGACCAACAAATGGAAGGCTTCTCTTATTTCATGCCTGTATCAAGTGTTCCTGTATATGGTGGAAATGATGGAGTATTATTTGAGCAGCAGAAAAAGGGGTTAACTTTAGGTGCTGATGTAGTTATCGCTACTCCCGGACGGTTAATTGCACATTTAAGCCTTGGATATGTAGATCTTTCCAAGGTTTCTTATTTTATATTAGATGAAGCAGATCGTATGCTTGATATGGGTTTCTATGATGATATCATGCAAATCGTGAAATATCTGCCGAAGGAACGTCAAACAATTATGTTTTCGGCTACCATGCCTGCTAAGATACAACAATTAGCAAAGACTATATTGCATGATCCGGTAGAAGTTAAACTTGCTGTTTCACGCCCGGCCGATAAAATTATTCAGGCAGCATATATCTGTTATGAGAATCAAAAACTAGGAATCATACGGAGTCTATTTTCTGATGAAGTTCCGGAACGTGTTATCATTTTTGCTTCTTCTAAAATTAAAGTAAAAGAAGTAACTAAAGCACTTAAAATGATGAAATTGAATGTAGGAGAAATGCATTCGGATTTGGAACAAGCTCAACGGGAAGTGGTTATGTACGAATTTAAGGCGGGAAGAATCAATATTTTGGTCGCAACTGATATTGTTGCGCGTGGTATTGATATTGATGACATACGATTAGTCATCAATTTTGATGTGCCACATGATAGTGAAGATTATGTGCACCGTATTGGACGTACAGCACGTGCTAATAATGATGGAGTGGCAATTACTTTTGTTAGCGAGAAGGAACAGACAAATTTCAGAAATATTGAAAACTTCCTCGAGAAAGATATTTATAAGATTCCCATTCCAACAGAGCTGGGCGAAGCTCCGGAGTATAGACCACGTTCATTCGAAAGAAGAGCATCCGACTGTAAGAGAAAAAATTTCCGCGGGAAAAGACCGAGCAGTAAAAAAGGAGATTTCCGTTCTTCTCCTCAAAAGAACTAGGACATTTAAACTTACTTAACAGAAGATATAGTTAACTTACCATCAAAACTAACAGTTAAGTTCACCATATTATAAATCAAACTTTCCGGAATGGATAAAGCAGCCTGATAATGGAAACCATTCCGGTCTACTTTTATAAAATGCATATCAGACAAAATTGATTGTTTCAAATAATCAGCAGAAACCACATTGTCAAACATTTGCTTGGTAATATCACTTGCAAATAGGCTCTTCTTTCCTTCATAGACACAAATGTGCATTACATTATCATAATACACATTATCCATGCTCAATCCATCCACTGAATAAGCCGTTTTCATCACTTTCATCTGGGAAGGATTAATATACACATAAGCACGATAACGAATACCATCGTAGCTCACGACACTATCCCGTTTAGTAACTTCTGTATAAATAGGAATCACTGTTGCCCGATTGACGAAAGACAAAGAATCATTCTCATCTTCTGATTTATGTAGTCTAATCGTATTATCCACCATAGAATGAAACCAGAAAATATGTTCTGCCTGCTTATCTATTTTATAACAAGTAGTATCATTGCCATACGTATAAAGAGTATCTTGGATAATTTTAAATGTAATTGGAGCACTTTGCGCATCAGCGTAATAAATTGTATCTCCTTTTACATACATCAGCGGTTCTTCTGATTCATCATCTACCCAGATACCTTGCAGTAATTCTTTGGCATTTAAATCTTCTTTTTGTTGAGAAGATTCTGACTTTTTGCTACTGCTGCTACACGCCGAAAGCAAAATCGCTATAAACGATATCGCTACATACTTTATCATTTGTCTAATTTTTGTACGAAAGATACTTTATTTATTTCATTTTCCAATGCATGAATAAATAAATCCAAGTTCTTCCATTTCTTTTTTGTCATAAATGTTACGACCATCTAATACAATCTGCTGAGCCATTGTTTTCTTGATAACGGCCCACGAAGGTAAACGGAATTCTTTCCATTCTGTCACCAACATCAAAGCATCGGCATCAAGTACGGCATCATACATATCACAAGCATAATAAACAATATCTCCAATTCGCCGTTTACATTCCTCCATTGAAGCTGGATCATATACACGGACATGACAACCTGCCTTCAATAACTTATCAATCAGCACTAACGACGGAGCTTCCCGCATATCATCAGTCTCCGGTTTAAATGCTAATCCCCATAAAGCAATGTTTTTGCCTTCTATATTACCATTAAATTGCTTCATCAATTTATCAAATAAGACACCTTTCTGTAGTTCATTTACTTCCTCTACAGCACTAAGCACACGCATTGTATATCCATTTTGCTCAGCTGTCTTAATTAAAGCTTTTACATCTTTAGGAAAACAAGATCCCCCATATCCAATACCCGGATACAAGAATTTACGTCCTATACGGGTATCAGAACCAATACCGCTCCGAACCATATTAACATCAGCTCCAACCAATTCACAAAGATTAGCAATATCGTTCATAAAACTAATACGGGTTGCCAGCATTGAATTCGCAGCATACTTAGTCATCTCAGCGGAAGGAATATCCATAAAAATAACCCTAAAATTATTAAGCAAAAACGGCTTATATAACTTAGACATCAGTTTCTCGGCACGTTCTGATTCCACTCCAACTACTACACGATCCGGACTCATAAAGTCGCTGATGGCATTTCCCTCTTTCAGGAATTCGGGATTGGAAGCGACATCAAATGCAATATTCAAGCCTCTCTTATCTAGCTCTTCCTGAATAACAGCACGAACTTTACGGGCAGTTCCTACCGGAACCGTACTTTTAGTTACCACCAATTTATATTGGTTCATATTTCGTCCAATTGTACGTGCCACTTCCAACACATAACTGAGGTCAGCACTACCATCTTCATCCGGAGGAGTTCCTACAGCACTAAATATAACTTCTACGTCATTCAAACAACTTTCCAATGAGGTTGTAAACTTCAGACGTTTCGCTTTCATATTTCGAAGTACCATTTCTTCCAATCCATTTTCATAGATAGGAATAATTCCCTTCTTTAAAGATTCTATTTTATTGTTGTCAGTATCCACACAAGTTACATTCACACCGATTTCAGCGAAACACGTTCCTGTTACTAACCCAACGTATCCAGTTCCTACAATTGCTATTTTCATATCTATTATTTGCTAGAACTTTATTCAAAATAAACAGCATCTTTAAATGCTATTCCCTGCTTATCTTTGGGAGACAGTAACATTTGAGACTCCGTCAACGGCCAATCTATTCCTAATGTTTCATCATTATATATAATAGACGCTTCTGCCTGAGGGGCATATTTATTATCTACCTTATACGTGAAAATAGCTTCCTCACTCAACACAGCAAAGCCATGTGCAAATCCACGAGGTATGAAAAACTGCCTTCTGTTTTCCTCGCTAAGCAATACGCTGATATACTTTCCAAATGTAGGAGATGACTGACGTAAATCAACCGCAACATCTACTACTTTTCCCTTGATAACACGTACTAATTTTGATTGGCTATATTCTCCTTTTTGATAATGTAGTCCTCTTAATACTCCGAATGAAGATTTTGATTCATTATCCTGTATAAAATTCACCGAACCAATGTTTGCTTCAAACTCATCTTGCTTGAATGCTTCCATAAAATATCCCCTTTCATCGGAGAAAACCTTTGGTTCTATCAACCAGACTCCATCTATTTCTGTTTGTATATAGTTCATTGCTAATAGTGATAAATAAAACGATGCAAAAGTAGTGAATTTTTCGCAGTTTTCTGGGATATATGCAATTTATCTCTTAATTTTGCACACATGATTGAATTAGCACAACATATAGAATCACTCTTATTAGAAAACGATTGTGTAATCGTTCCCAATTTTGGCGGTTTCGTAGCTCACTATGCACCCGCTTCATATATAAAAGAAGAAAATCTTTTCTTACCTCCTACCCGTATCGTCGGTTTTAATCCGCAATTGAGATTAAATGACGGGGTATTGGTTCAATCCTATATGTCAGTGCATGATACCAGTTTTTCCGATGCTACCCGATTAGTAGAAAAGGAAGTGGCTGAATTGATCGGACTTCTTCATGAAGAAGGAAAGATACATCTGGAGAATATTGGCGAAATTCATTATAATATTTATGGTAATTTTGAGTTCGTACCTTATGATTATAAGATTACGACTCCTTCTCTTTACGGACTCGACACTTTTGAAATGCAAGAGCTTTCTGTGCTGCAACAAAAAGAGAGAGTATTAGTGCCAGCTAATTTATCCCCAAAGAAGAAGACTTATGAAATTATCATTAACCGTACCTTTATACGTAATGCTGCTGCTATGATTGCTGCTATCGTATTGTTCTTTGCTTTCTCTACTCCCGTAGAGAATACATATATTCAAAAGAATAATTATGCTCAGCTTCTTCCTACCGAATTATTTGAGCAATTTGAGAACCAATCAGTAGCAATGACTCCTGTTCAAGTACAACCAAAAGCTGCTCAACAGAAGTATAAAAAAACGATTACTCCCCAATCAAAAAAGGTTGTAGCTAATAAAAGCCAAGTAACAAAACCAGTTGTGGTAAAAGAAGTAAAGGTTGCCAAACCGAAAGCTCCCGTAGTAAAAGTATCTCATCCTCAGGCCAATAATCCTTTCCATATAATTGTTGCAGGAGGAATCAATCAGAAAGATGCAGAGACAATTGCTAACCAGTTACAGACTAAAGGATTTACCGAAGCTATGGTTTTAAATAATGACGGAAAAGTACGTGTAAGTATCCGCTCATTCAATAATCGCGAAGAAGCAACTAAGCAATTATTGGAATTAAGAAAGAATGAAACTTATAAAAGTGCCTGGTTGCTAGCAAAATAAAAATCCCCTTTTTAAATATGAAAAGAGTTCTTTGTCCCAAATGCGAAAATTATCTATATTTTGATGAAACTAAATACAGTGAAGGTCAATCACTCGTATTCGAATGTGAACATTGCGGTAAACAATTTAGTATCCGGCTTGGAAAAAGCAAAGTAAAAGCCCTTCGTAAAGAAGAAAATCTGGAAGCAGTAGAAGAAGCTCTCAAAGAGGAATTTGGATATATCACAGTTATCGAAAATGTATTTGGATATAAACAGGTCCTTCCCTTACAAGAGGGTGACAATGTTATTGGTCGTCGTTGTGTAGGAACAGTTATTAATACTCCGATAGAAAGCGGTGATATGAGTATGGATCGTCGTCATTGTATTATTAATATAAAACGTAATAAACAAAAAAAGTTGATTTACACATTAAGGGACGCTCCCAGTCTCACCGGCACTTTTCTTATGAATGAAATATTAGGAGATAAGGACCAGATTCGTATTGAGGATGGGGCTATTGTTACTATTGGAGCTACTACCTTTATACTACATACTGCAGAATAAAGTGTAAATTATGCAAGAAATCTTATGTATTTCTTACTATTATTTAGTTTAATAAAAAATCAGATTAATCTATTTTGAGAGTTTCATAACTTCGCCTCACGTACGAGACCCCAATAACTCATGTACAAGGAACCAATTAGACTTTAAACTATAGTTATTTGATATCACCAGAGGAATAGACTATCCGACAAAAAAATACATTAATACATTATAGTTCTCTGTTCAACCAAGTGAACTAGATAAATATCAAATATTACGATAGAACTGTACTTTCTTCTTTTAAAAGACCTTCATGGATCGCTTAAAAAAATATGGTATTGTCTTTTCATTTTTAACAAATACATCAGATAGATAATAATTTTCATCTAATACTCTCCTTCTCTGCGAAAACATAAAAACCATATCCTAATGGTATAGCTTTAGTCCTCCATAGTCTAAAACTTAAATATTATAAATAATCATCGCAAATATATGAATTATTTTGTTGCTATAAGTAAATATTTTACTTTTGTGTTCGATAACGGTTGGTAAAGTTGAATCATTTTTATACTCATATCATCTTTATTATCAATACTATATAAGTATAAACTCGAAAAGTAATAATTATATATACTAAAAACACAGTAAAATGAAAAACTTCATGGACGAAAACTTTTTGTTGCAGACAGAAACTGCACAGAAGCTATATCACGAACACGCGGCTAAAATGCCAATTATTGACTATCACTGTCACTTAAGTCCTCAAATGGTAGCTGACGATTATCAATTTAAGTCACTTACTGAAATATGGTTAGGTGGCGACCACTATAAATGGCGTGCTATGCGTACCAATGGTATAGACGAACGCTATTGTACAGGTAAAGATACCACAGATTGGGAGAAATTTGAGAAGTGGGCTGAAACAGTTCCTTATACATTCCGCAATCCTTTATATCACTGGACTCATCTGGAATTAAAAACAGCTTTTGGAATCAACAAAATATTAAACTCCCAGACCGCGCGTGAAATCTACGATGAATGTAATGAGAAATTAACCCAAGCGGAATACTCAGCCCGAGGAATGATGCGCCGGTATCATGTTGAAGTAGTATGTACTACTGATGATCCGATAGATTCATTGGAATATCATATTAAAACACGCGAGAGTGGATTTGAAATCAAAATGTTACCTACATGGCGTCCCGATAAAGCAATGGCTGTTGAAGTTCCTGCCGACTTTCGTTTGTATGTAGAGAAGCTTTCAGCTGTAAGTAATATTAGCATCTCCAATTTTGATGACATGATTGTTGCTCTTCGTAAACGCCATGACTTCTTTGCAGAACAAGGTTGCCGTTTATCTGATCATGGAATTGAAGAGTTCTATGCTGAAGATTACACTGATACAGAAATCAAAGCTATCTTTAATAAAGTATATGGTGGTGCAGAGCTCTCAAAAGAAGAAATTCGGAAGTTTAAATCAGCAATGCTGATCATCTTTGGAGAAATGGATTGGGAAAAAGGATGGACACAACAATATCATTATGGTGCTATACGGAATAATAATACCAAAATGTTCAAATTGATAGGTCCTGATACTGGATTCGATTCCATCGGTGAGTTTACAACAGCCAAATCAATGTCAAAATTCCTCGATCGTTTGAATTCTAACGGTAAATTAACGAAAACTATTTTATATAACTTGAATCCTTGTGCCAATGAAATGATCGCAACAATGCTTGGTAATTTTCAGGATGGCTCTATTCCTGGCAAAATTCAATTCGGTTCTGGATGGTGGTTCCTTGATCAGAAAGATGGTATGGAAAAACAAATGAATGCTCTTTCTGTATTAGGTCTTTTAAGTCGTTTTGTAGGTATGCTCACAGATTCTCGCTCTTTCCTTTCTTATCCGCGTCATGAATATTTCCGTCGTACGTTATGTAATCTTGTGGGACGAGACATAGAAAATGGAGAAATCCCTGCATCTGAAATGGAACGAGTGAACCAGATGATTGAAGATATCAGTTATAATAATGCAAAGAACTTTTTTAAGTTTTAACCGTTAAAGATTCATTCACAATAAAACGCTGTCTTGAAGTTATTATTAGCTTAGACAGCGTTTTTAGTTATAATTCTCTTTGTTAATCAGAATAAAAATCCCCTTAATAGAGTGAGAGACTTACACTCCCATAATTTTATCGAATCGTTTATCGATACATACACTTAGGTCGGTAGTTATAAATTTGCCATTATAGAAGAGAGTAAATATAGTGGCCGGAGTTGGTGCATTCTGCGCTTGCTCCATAGTCTCCAGTTTAATTACTTTCAGTGGTATATGTTTATTTTTAGCTATATTGACCAATGAATTGCAAACATGATACTCCGTAAATGGACAACGATTAGTATAGTAGACAACTAAGCCTGTTTTCTCAGGACATTCACCACTTAACACACATCTTCTGAATGAAGGATCAGATGCATTATTATTTATTTTCAACACTAAAAGGCTAAATCCATTAGGCAGTATCTCAACCGTTTTAAATCCCTGCTTAAGCATCCATTTAGTATCACTCATAAAATGAAATTTTGATATACCTACTACTGTAGCTAATCCGTCCTTTCCCTGTACTCTTGCATCATCAATAGCAGACTCCAACAAAGCTTTTCCATGTCCACAACCTTTGTATTTACCTGATACCCAAAAACAGTTTATCATTAAATAGTTTGGTGCTTCCACCGGGATCCATGCTTTTTCCGCAGGAACATATTCAATAAAAACTTTGGCACGCTCATTTAGTTTCCTGAAAACATATCCATTATCCAATTCATTTTTCAACCATTTCTTTTTCATTGCATAACCTTTTTTACATTTTTTATCTGAAAAAGCACAGCAAATATGTTCAGCCTCCATATTATCTCTCGTCAAAGTAATGTATTCTGTCTTCATAATTTTCTTATAATAAAGTTTGGTATTTATTTTATTGGTATATAAATTTTCGTTACCTGTTTTTTAGTATTCTCCTCAGAATAATAAATATATTCTTCAAAAGACATACCATAACGTATAGTATATTCAGCATAGATAGATATATTGTTATATAGAACTCAGAATAATCGCCTTTCAAGGTATAAACTGCATACTTACCTGCTTGCAATTGAATGGTTCCCAAATCCCTGGTTGGAGTAATCCTTTTTTTAACAGATGCACAAGCATAGAATCGACACTGCCCGATATTAGTTACATTAGGATCATCAAAACTCAATCCTATAAATCGTGTATTATCTGATAAAATCTGATTTTCTTTTAAATATATCATCAACTTACTCCATGAATTCTCTTCTCCATATCTCCCTATAATACGAATATAAATCAAATTTAATCCTTCAAAACTATATATTTCCGATTGAAGATGCTTTTTTACTTTACTGTTTCGTTCTATATTTTGTTCCAATTGTAATCGCAATCTTTTTATATATACGTTAGGAGATATTCCCATCTGTTTCTTAAAGGCTTTAGAAAATGCTTGTGAACTATCATAGCCTACCATTTCAGATAATTCTGTCAAACTCAATTCTTCAGTCTGCATATACAAGATTGCGTTCTCAATACGTTGCCTTGATGTATAAGCATATAAGGATTCATTTAGAGCTGAACGCATAATACGAAGTAACTGTCTTTGTGATATATTTACTTCATTTGCTATTATAGCCAACTGTAAAGGACGATGCAAGTTTGCATTGATATAATCAATAATTTGATTGACCTTTTGTTTATGTATTATTTTTGTACTATCCAGCATGTTGTGCATTCTTTGGGAACAAAAGTATGCAATTTGAATCAATGAGACATTGTCCATTCCCGCCAAATTAAGAACTTTTCCTAAAACAAAAGAATTTCTTCTTATTAATTCAACATAATACTTTAACAATGATTTCCCTGTTCCCAGATCTTTATAGCTTTTTTTAATAGGGCTTTTACAATGAACTTATGAAATATGCGTATAATAAAAAGTAGACTTTTCCTAAGTTATTATTATACTTTACATAAGTCGTAAGCTAACCTTTTGTTTTTCCTCTTGAGAAGGTAAGCACAATAATGACACCTTGTTCCTAAAGTAATTTCATGTTCATTCCGGCTGATTATCATATCTGTGAAGCTACCACCTGTTTGAAACCCCAAAGGCTTTACAAGCATATCACGTAATTTTAGTAGATATAATACCATTTTTGGAAAGCGTATAAAAACCAATTCCATAAAATCAGTAGGTTTCATTTCTTTTGAATGATAAAGATAATCAGTATAGCAATCTTTATAATCAAAAACTCGTTTCATTGGTACGCTGGATATTCCATTTAGGGTCTGTCTCTTTCCAGTAACAACAAGTCCTAAATTATGATAGAAAGGAACAGCATAGGTAGAAGAATTAACTGTCATTTCTGCTAAAGAATGATCGTTTATCACAGATTGAAAGAGCGATCTACCAATTCCTTTTTGGTAATATTCTGGTTTGATGAAAAATAATGAGATATGTTTGTCTTCGTCTCTAAGTGCCATCATACCAACAAATTCATTACTTTCAAACGTTAGTTATGATAAGGAAGGAGGCGAACTATTGTTTAACTACCTATCACTCTGAGCAAGGAAAAAAGCGACAATCATTACCACAGATCTATCGTTTGACAGATGGGGAAAAATTGTAAAAGATAAAGTATTAGTTACAGCAATGGTAGACAGACTCACTCATAAAGCACATCTGGTGAACATGACTGGACAATCTAAAGAAACACAAAACATGAGGAAAAATGTACAGGAGAAATAAAAGAATTATATCCTTTGCAAATCTAAACTAGTGGACTATTTTTCAATTATTAGTTGGTAGACTTTTCGATTATTATATACAAACTGGTACTGCGAAAGGACAAATTGCAGCCTTTGATTGATAATTTTAGCATCTTTGCGACAAACGACCATCCCATGATCAAACTCATAAAGATTATCAATAGTATAATCTGTTTTAATGTAACGTACTTCTCTCTTTTCTGTTACTGCAATAAAAATCGGGAATTTTCCTTCTTGATTTTGTCTTGAATTCAAGACTGTTAAATGAAGCTTTGCCATAATTGATAGTTTTTTCGACAAACATTTTGACAAACATTTTAGCTTGTATACGGGTAAGTTTATCGTTTTTTTTTAACTATTTACAATCATTGCTTTAATAAAACAGGCTGTAAATTGTTTATTTACAGCCTGTTACCTTGTGTGATTTCGAAGCGATTCGATTTTTGAAATCTCATAAATAATTTTATAACTAAAAATATTTGATAATCAGTGATTTTATTAAAATATGTGTTGCATGACATTTTATTTTGTTGTGCAATTTTGCAAATATGTTGTGCAATATTAGTATATTTGCACAACCAATAATTGATGAGATATGACTACTGTAAAAGCATTTATTCGAACTGGGCGGAAAGATAAAGAGGTTAATGTTAGATTTCGTTTATCTGACGGAAGAGATGTCCAGTTATTCCATAAATCCGAATTTATGGTGCTTCCTACACTTTGGGATGCTAAGAACGAGCAGTATAAGGCCAAAAGCTTGGTGAAACTGGAGGAAAGAACATTATTCAATGCGTCTAAACGAAAGGAAGAAGCTGATTTTATCTCTGTATGGTGGAGATAAGTCTTTGACAAGTGATAAGCTTGAGAAGTTAATAGATGAACATCTCCATCCTGAAAAATATGATGTAGCAGATCAAAAAGAATCATTATGCGAGATGTTCCAACGTTATGTAAATGGTTGGTTAGATACTGGCGTTATAGGTCTAGGCAGAAAGAAACATTATGATGTAGTAATACGGGAACTAAACCGTTTTTTAATTATTAATGGTATTGATGGAGAACCGGTAGAGGTATTTAATAAAGATATGATTCTCAAATTTCGTGAGTTCCTGCGTATTGAACATACTTTGTTGATAAATATCCCGGTCTGTATGTTGATATGAACAATAGAAACAGACCTTCAAAGGAAAGAAGCCAAAATACAATAGCCGAGAAGCTTTTATTAATTCAGGCTTTTATGGTGAGTTAGAACGAAATGATGTTATCCCTGTTTCACCTTCCGAAAAATAGGAAAGGAAAAAGAGGCTATTATGAAGCAGCAATATGATGAGCCGGCATTTCTTACAAAAGCGGAATTTAATGCCATTTTAGTAAAGGACTGTCCGGATTCATTGCAGCGGAGTAAGGATATATTTATTGTACAATGTTGTTTTGGTGGTTGTCGGAGATTTAGACTTTTTAGGTGTTTCACTTTGATAACATCGGAATTGAAGAAGGATACCCTATATTCATTATTACCTCAAAAAACACATAGGGATGGGCTTATACGAACCGAAAATAAGAACACCTATAATTCGGATAGCTTATGACATCATAATGAAGTACAAAGGGAAACTTTCAAAAAATGCATTATTGCCGTTTTATCCGGATGGAAATGGGGGAGACAGGGTATAATTATCAAATAAGAATTGTTGGAATATTATGGGATAGAGCGTAAAATTGCAATATTAATACATCATTGAGTACAAACGAATATAAGCCAATTTATGAAATAGCAAGCAGCAAATTAGCTCGAAAAACTTCATGTGGATTTGATGTAATAAAACAAATTGATAAATTCTGCGCCGGCCTTCATGCGACGAAAAATAGTAGTGCGGTAAACCGATACACCAATATGGGGTTAAAAGAGCGTTTTATTCTAATGTGTGCAGCTTTTGGATGTGAGGGTTATAACGTTTTTGAGATTTAAAAATAGACATGAAAACTTATAAATGAATGTAAAAATGGAAGTACTAACAGTGTTTTTCGAGGCTATTGATAATATATTGAT
>NZ_BHWB01000012.1 GCF_003865075.1 Bacteroides faecalis
ACAACGGATACTTTTTTCATTTTACATTTCATGTTTTTCATTTTAGTTAATAATAAGTGTATTGTAAATTAAACATCTCATCGAACTTTGTTCATTAGTACCTGCATCCAGTATCCACCGATAACCGAACGGGCCTTGAAACCTACCCATTTACCACTGTCCGTATGATGCCAGTCACTGATAGGCACACGAGATTCTGTCTCATTGATGTATTTATAAAGAGGATCTATAAACTTCTCGAATGTATTCTGGTCAGGCGCCATTGCCGCTGTCCACATAATCCAGTCCGATTTAGTATACTCTTTACGCGAATCCAGAGGTAAACCATAAAGATTCTGCTTGGTCTGATAATACTTGATTTCTTTTTCGATCACATTATTGGGAAAGAGATTCAGGTTCCACATCTTATCCCAAACCATATTATATTTTTGACTCCAAGTATTTTTACGGTCAAAAGCCAGGCGATAATGATCACCTTCATTCGCCATTTCTTCCCATTTCACAGCCATATTCTTGGCAATGGCAGCATATTTATTTGCAACATCATCCAGACCCAGTAGACGTGCCATCTCACTATATCCGGCAACACCCATGATAGCTTTTATTGACAAATTCGCATTATGCGCCCAATGACCTGCAAAGTCATCTGTGCAAAGTTGATTCTCAGGGTCCTGTCCATACCGCAGTCTCTCAGATAATATGCTGTATATTAACTAATTACATAAGAATGTATTGTCTTTGTGTTGTGTTTTTAATACTATATCTATGTACTAAAGAAGTTAATTATAAATATGAAAGTATAATAGTAATATGTGACATGTTTATAATTAAAATATATACTGCTCATCCCTTAAGTTGGCGAATAAACATCTTGTAAGTAACTGCTCACAATTAGTTAATGCTATCCGTCGTTCTTCACTTCGCTCCTTTAGATAGATACTCATGATACGAATTAATCAGGAATGCTTACTTATTTGATCAATTCATTACGCTGTAGAGAAGGTTCTGTATAATCTATTAAAAAAATAAGAATATTATTTTAGTTTTTCCTTTCAGATATAAAAGATTGGTCTTGGCCTTAAGATCAAAACACAGAATTTGTAACATGTTAATTGTTATACTTTTATAAAACAGAGGCGTTACCTTTGATAATTATCAACAAATAAGCTGGGATTTGTAACCAGTAATGAATAGTGAAATATTTTTATTGCATAAGTAACTGCTCACAATTCGTTAATGCTATCTATTATTCCTAGATTTGTTCCCTTATACAACAATACTCATGATAAAATTAATTATGAACACTTACCTATATCATTAGGTACTCATCCAGTTTATTACAGTATGAATATGTAGAATAAAAATAGTATATGAATAATTTGAATCGTAATATAAAAACAAATCTGTTTAATTTTATTTGGCAAGTCTAGCCCTCAGTTCCTTCAATCTATTAGCGGCTTGCAGATTATCAACTTTGATATATCGCATAAAAGCAGATGGACTTTTATGACCAGATATTCGCATCAATTCTTCTGCAGGAAAACCTGATAAATACATATTCGTGCAAAAAGAACGTCTACAAGTATGGGAGTATATTAATTCCCATTTTTCGTATATTCGTTTTTCTCGTTCTTTACCTTTTTTACGGACTATTTCAACTTTCTGTCTTAACTTCGCTTTTAGTCCTAACTCTTTTACTCTATCATTAAATAAATATCTTGGTATTTTGGGTAATTCATAATTGTATTTTCTAAGAATCTCTGGAACATAATCAATCATGGGAATAACAACTGCCTTATGTACCTTTCTTTGTTTAAGGTTTATATTTCCATTATCTAAATCAATGTGTTCCGGCCCTAAAGTTGAAAGATCACTATATCGTAAACCGGTAAAACATCCGGTGATAAATATATCGCGTATTTTCTCCAATTGCTTATCATTCGATAGATCGAGCTCATATATCGCTGCTAATTCTTTTTCACTTAAATAAATAGCATCTGTACCCGTTGGCGGAATTAAAAAGATAATATATTGATGTTTAAAAAGTTGTGCATATTATTGATTTATAGCATATTAGAGATGGTCAAACCTTTAATATATCATCAATATATGCACAACTTATATACAATATTCAGTAAAATTCTTAAGATTTGCAAGCAATTTGGCGATAACCTCATAAATGAGAAGGGAAATATTCCTCGTCCAGGTGTTGTTCCCAAGTTTTCAGATATAGAAGTTATAGCTTTGAACCTTACATCCGAAGCCATGGGTATAGATAGTGAAAGTAATCTTTTCATTAGACTTTCTGAGTATAAGGATAAAATGCCCAATCTGATTTCAAGACGCCAGTATAATGACAGGCGTAAAACTACATCAACCTTATGCGACACTATCCGTAAAAGAATAGCTGAGAAGATAGATGGTGGTGAAGAATATTTCTGTATTGATTCAAAACCTATAGAGGTATGCCGGGTAGCTAGAGGGAAACGTTGTAAAATGGGCAGAAACGATTATAGTAAAGCTCCATCATTCGGATATTGTGCCTCTCAGAAGAATTATTACTATGGATATAAATTACACGCTATTTGCGGTTTAAGTGGAGTTATCCATTCCTTTGACCTGACAAAAGCAAGTGTTCACGATATCAATTATCTTAAAAATATCAGATATGAATATCATGACTGCAGCATTTTCGGAGATAGAGGATATATTAGTAAGAATGTGCAACTGGATTTGTTTGAGACTGCAAATATAAGACTTGAAGTTCCATATAGACTGAACCAAAAGGACTGGAGTCCTACATTCATCCCATTTGCTAAAGCCAGGAAAAGAATCGAAACGGATTTCTCACAACTATGCGATCAGTTCATGATAGTGAGAAATTATGCTAAAGATACAGTAGGATTGTTTACCAGAATACTCGGGAAAATAAGTGCATTTACAATCCTTCAATATATAAACCACATTAACAACAAACCTATTGGCAGACTTAAATATGCGCTTATTTAATTCCGCCAACGGGTCATCTGTTTCCTCCTCTACCACTTTGAAACATCTTAGATCAATTGGCGGAATAGATCCTTTTACAATCTGAAAATTAACAAATCCTTTCAATAAACGTATGATTTTTCCTGCAGAGTTAGTAAGTAATCCTTTTGTTCCATTTGGTTTTTCAGCTTTATAGAATAAATAATCCATAAATTCATTGTAAAATGTCAAATTCAGATTATGAAATGACAAAGGTTGAGATGAATATTCCTTAAAAGCAATTAGATGTTTACGAAGTGTTCTATAATCTTTGATCTGATCTTTAGAGACAGATGGAGCCTTTTCTATAATATATCGTTCTAATGCATCAAATATATCTATCCGATGGGAACGTAAATCATATTCCCTATCTTTCTCCAATTCGAGCAAAACAAAATCAACAGTCGGATCTAGATTATTATCTTTAGCATAAGTAAGAATTTTGCCAAGTTTCGACGTGATTCTAATTAAACAAGAATCAATTTCTTCGTACTGTGGACAAGCACGTTTGATCCACCTCTTCTTGGCATCCCAATATTCAGGTTTAATATTGTATCCAGTAGAGATGAGTGTACGTTTAAACCGATCATAATTATATCGGATATAAAGAACTGTAGTGCCCTCTTGAGTAACGTACTTTGGTTTAATATATGGAAAATATTTTGCTATAGTGATATCTGTATTGCATTCGTGTTGCAAATTTAAGAAAGCTATCTAAAACAGCAAATATCTCTTTAGTTAAAGTTGGTAGTTGCTCATGCTTTAATAATTTTCTTTAAGCTAAGGAAAATATCTGTTCATAAAAGGATAAATATTGCTCAAAGGGCATAGAAACCTCTATTTGTTGAGTCTAAAAAAGGAGAAAAACATAAAAAAGAGCAGATTTTATCCTTTCTTGACCATAGATTTTCCTTATTTTTTATATTAATTGTCTTATTTTGTATCGATTGAAATAAAATGCTATGGAAAATAACTAGCCTTTACAGGTTTTATGTCTACTTAAGACACACAAAACAGTAGTATTTTTCCCCATAACATTCTATTCAAGATTTGACAGTACTGGTATTTATTAAAAGGTAAGAAGAAAAAATAAAAGTATTAAGGATTAAAGTTTTCATAAGGTATTATTAAGGTAAGAAGTAATTTAGCTAACATGGGTTTGTTTTGTTATTAAGGTAAGAAGATTGTAGGATGGATAACCTTAAATTTTAGATTAACCTCAAATCCGCAACTAAGCCCTTGAACGTCCTTATTGCGTTTACACGTCCTCTCATTACTGAATTTGCAGATAATTTGAACTTGAAGCACCCACTTCTGCCTACAATATCCCCTTACCCCACAATGTGACTTGAGGCAATACACAATATCATTCCCATAAGTTGTAGGCATTATCCAAAATCAGTCTGGAAAACATCTGCGTAAGCATTATTACAGGTATAGATGTTCAGCACATACCGCCTTGATGTCCTGATCCACTTGGCTGGTACAGAGATAAACCTGAAGACAAACGCTTTTATGCGACTTGTTGCATTGAGCCCGAACTTCTTTACGTCAAGTCTTTGAATAATGGCCTTGTAAAAGTTACGGATAAGTGCTGTAAGAAGAAGGAACACTGTGTTCTCTGCCATGAAGGATTTGGGCAATCTGTCCCACCCGAAACCATTGTTCATATCATCGAAGATACGTTCCTTTCCTCCACGAAGGTTATAGAACTCGACAATTTCTCTTACGGAAGAATCATAGTCGTTAGTCAGGATACAACGGTATGTGTATTCTCCTTCCCAAAAATCCTGCACACCATCCATCCGTTTCTGTCTTTGAATCACAAGTCGATATGCCTTACCTTTCCACTTCTCAACAAGGATAGAGTTCAATTCAAACTCAATGCCATTGATTTCCTCAGTTTTCCAGCCTTTGAGAGCAAAGGTGTCATTGTAGATCGAACTGCAGCGGTTAGCACGGATATAGAAGGACTTGCAGTGTTTTTCTATTTCCTCCACGATTTCCTCGGAACATGATCCACAATCAGCTCTGAAGCGATTGATAGTGAGCCCATTCTGTTCAAATCTCGCAAAGAACCTCTTCAGCGTGTCCTTCTGATGGAAACGAACATTTGTGTTACCATCGCTATTCTCTATACCGACTATCAAATCGCCAATAACCGCCACGCCAGGGCGATAACCAAGGAACTTCTTGTATGTAGGCTTTGCATCATACTTCTCTGTCTCTATGAACTGATGGTCGAAATCAACATCATACATCTCACCCTCTTTCAGTTGGCCAGATGCAAATATACAATTGAGCAATAAAGTATTGAGAGTGTCAGCCGTATTGAAATCGTAGGTCTTGCCCATATCTGATGTGTATGAAATGTTTTCTTGCGTCAACTCCTTTATCGCCCTGAGGATAGTATCAGAGCTACAAGTGCGAAGTGTCGGATGAAGCGAGAGGTGGTTCATCAAATGAGTAGTGACATCCTCAATACATGAACCGCTACAGAAGTAGATACTCATGAGAGAACGGATGATTTCGCTGTACTGATAACCGAACGATCTACACCTTAGACCGAGGGTTGAGTCGATTACAGATGATAATGTGGAGTCAAATTGCTCCATGATTGAAAATAATCCCCCAAAAGGAGTGAGTCTCTCAGATTTAATTTGTATCTTCGCCATGTCTATCGTCGGATTCTCTTGTTTTTTTTGCAACACTAAGATAAGTGAAAATTCTGACATGGCAAAATCCTGAGCAACTTTTTGTTGCTCAGGTACTTAAAAAGTTTAATTTATAATAGTGTTGCGGAATTAAGGATTAATTAAAAGAATTATGAAGAAACTACTAATTATGATGGCTCTTTCTGTTAGTATGCTGATTAATGCTCAGACAACTAACTTCTTTGAACCTGTTAAAGAAATAGCGCTACGTGTCCCGTCAGTGCCAATTGTTGTTACAGACCCATATTTTCAATTTGGTCTCCTTATGACAAACTGATGGAAGGGAGTACAGAACATTGGACAAGTGCAAAGAAGCCTTTATTGGGCGCCCTACGTGTAGATGGTAAAGTATATCGTTTTCTGGGTAAAGATAAAATAAATTTAGTCCCGATTGCCCCTATGACTAATGTAGAACATTGGGAGGCAGCTTATACGAATAGCACACCATCTAATGGATGGCAAAAATTTCAATTTGATGATAGCAGTTGGAAAAAAGGAAAAGCCGCTTTTGGTAGCCATGATATGCAACGGGTTCACACAGAGTGGAAAGGGAATGATACTGATATTTATATTCGTCGTGAGTTCGATATTAATAATTTAGATTTAGCAGAAGAATTTTATTTAATTTATTCTCATGATGATGTATTTGAGTTATATCTCAATGGAGAACAATTAGTTTCTACAGATCTTGTCTGGAGAGACAATGTGTATCTCAAACTGACTGATGCAGCAAAGAAAAAATTGCGTAATGGTAAGAATGTGATTGCTGCTCATTGCCACAATACTACGGGAGGTTCCTATGTGGATTTTGGTTTATTTCGTGAGAAGAAAGATGCCGTAAAGTTCTCTGATGAGGCTATTCAAAAATCTGTAGATGTACTAGCAACCTCTAGTTACTATACTTTTACCTGTGGTCCTGTAGAACTCGATCTCGTATTTACAGCTCCTCAATTGATTGATGATCTGGATCTATTATCTACACCTATTAATTATATATCCTATCGCGTACGAGCACTTGATCAAAAAGGCCATGACGTACAACTCTATATGGAAACTACTCCAGAATTGAGTATTAATGAGAATAATCAACCTACTATTGCACGTACATTATCTAAAAATGGTATTAGCTATGTTGAGGCAGGAACAATTGATCAGCCAATATGTGATCGTAAAGGTGACTTAATTTGTGCAGATTGGGGTTACGCATACCTTGCTAGTATAAATGGAGTAGGAAAATCTATCGGTTTAGGCGATTATTATAAAATGAAAGAGTCATTTGTAAAAAACGGAAGTTTAAATTCCACTATTACAAAATGGACTACTCGCAAAGAAGAGGATAATCCTGCTATGGCTTATGTACATAACTTAGGTACAGTTTCTAAGGATAGCAAAGAGGGATTCATGATGATTGGTTATGATGATATCTATTCTATCGAATATATGTATGAAAAGCGTATGGGATACTGGAAGCATGACGGTAAAGTAACCATATTCGATGCTTTCGAGAATCTGAGAGATAATTATCAATCAGTTATGGAGCGTTGTCGTGCTTTGGATACGATGATTTACGATGATGCAGAGAGAGCAGGTGGCAAAAAATATGCTGAAATCTGTTCGGCTGCTTATCGTCAGGTAATGTCAGCCCACAAACTCTTCACAGATAAAGAAGGTAACTTGATGTGGTTCTCAAAAGAGAACAACAGTAATGGTTGTGTTAATACAGTGGACTTAACTTATCCGTCTGCCCCATTATTCTTGATTTATAATCCTGATTTACAGAAAGCAATGATGACTAGTATTTTTGAATACAGTGCTAGTGGTCGTTGGAATAAACCTTTTCCAGCTCATGACTTAGGAACATATCCTATAGCTAACGGACAAGTTTACGGAGGCGATATGCCAATTGAAGAAGGTGGTAACATGGTTATTCTAGCTGCAGCTATCTCAAAAATTGAAAGAAATGTTGATTATGTAAAAAAATATTGGGATATTTTGACCACATGGACTAATTATTTAGTAGAGTATGGACAGGACCCTGAGAATCAACTTTGCACAGATGACTTTGCAGGTCATTGGGCGCATAATGCGAATTTGTCAATAAAAGCTATCATGGGTGTTGCCGGATATAGTGAGATGGCACGTCTACTGGGTCTGGATGATGTTGCAAATAAATATGCTGCCATTGCCAAGAATATGGCTGTGAAATGGGAAGAAATGGCGAATGAAGGTGATCATTATCGCCTGGCTTTTGACCGTAAAAATACTTGGAGTCAAAAATATAATATGGTTTGGGATAAGATGTGGAACCTGAATCTCTTTCCCAATAATGTGATCGAAAAAGAAATCAAGTATTATCAGACCAAGCAGAATCTTTATGGTTTACCTCTGGATTCGCGTAAAGAGTATACTAAATCGGACTGGATTATGTGGACAGCGGCAATGGCGCCTGACCAGAATACATTCGAGAAGTTTATAGATCCTCTTTATAAATACATCAATGAGACAGAATCTCGTGTGCCTATCAGTGACTGGCATCATACGGACAGTGGTAAATGGGTAGGTTTCAAGGCCCGTTCGGTTATCGGTGGATACTGGATGCAGGTACTAATGAACAAAGTTCGATGAGATGTTTAATTTACAATACACTTATTATTAACTAAAATGAAAAACATGAAATGTAAAATGAAAAAAGTATTGAAGGAGTGGCAGTGGGTACTACTGGCATTATTCACGATTTGCATTTGCAGTTGCAAAGACGATGACAATACGGAAGCAGGCGGCTTTGATCCATCAAAGCCTGTAGCAATTTCAGATTTCACTCCAAAAGAAGGAGGAGCTTATCAAAAGCTTTTGATCTATGGAGAGAATTTCGGTACAGATGCTTCAAATGTAAAAGTAAAAATCGGTGGCAAAGAAGCTGTTGTCATTAATGTAAAAAGTACTTATGTCTACTGTTTTGTTCCTTCGGGAGCTTTCAGTGGTGAAATCGAAGTCACTGTAGGTGAAGGAGAAAATGCAATAACAACTACTGCAGATGCTGCATTTGATTATCAAAAAAAGATGGTAGTCGGAACTCTTTGTGGTTATCGTAATAATCGCGATGATCAAGGCTGGAGAGATGGTCCGTTTGATGGTCCAGAAGGTGTAAAATGCTGTGGCTTTGGTAATGCTGGTCGTTTGGCAATCGATCCGAGAAACAAGAATCATGTTTATATTTGTTATGACGGTCACAAGAGTATACAACTGATTGATTTAGAGAAACGTTGGCTTTCATCACCATTAAGTCTCAACACTGTACCGACTGATCGTATACGAAGCATTACTTTCAATAAAAAAATAGAGGGATATGCTGAAGAGGCAGAATACATGATCATATCGATTGACTATGATACCGGAAATGAAAGTCCCAGTGTGTACATTATTAAACGCAATGCAGACGGAACATTTAATGATAACTCTGACGTCCAATTATTGGCATCCTATAAACAATGTAATGGTGCCACTATACATCCGATTAATGGCGAATTGTATTTCAATAGTTATGAAAGAGGTCAAGTGTTCCGTTTGGATTTAGTTGATTATTTTAAGGCCATCAAAAATCACGAAGAGTGGGATCCGAAAGTAAAGAATCATCCGGATATTTTCAAACAGTTATTTACCATTGCCGATCCAAATTGGGAATTCCAGATTTTCATTCATCCGACTGGTAAATATGCTTATTATGGGGTGATAAACAATCACTACTTCATGCGCTCTGACTATGACGAGGTAAAAAAAGAATTTATTACTCCATACAATTTTGTAGGACGTTATAAAGAACCGGGTTACAGAGATGATGTAGGAACCGAAGCCTTTATGAACCATCCTTGCCAAGGCGTATTTGTAAAAAATCCAGACTATGAGGGCCAAGATGATGAATATGATTTTTATTTTGTAGATTATAGTAACTTCTGTGTTCGTAAAGTAACTCCAGAAGGTATTGTCTCGACTTATGCAGGAAGAGGAACTTCAACAGCCTTAGCTGACGGAAACCAATGGGGAACTGATGACGGTGACTTGCGAGAAGTAGCCCGTTTCCGCGATGTGGCGGGATTAGCTTACGATGATGAAAATGAGATATTCTATATCCACGATCAAGTAGGACATACTATCCGAACTATTTCGATGGAGAAAGAAGTAACGACAGAGGATGAATCAACAGAAGAATCTAACGAATAAACATATTATCAGATTATGAAAAAATATTTAGCTGTCTTTTTGTTGCTGCTAATTGTTCCATTGACGATACTGGCACAACAAACAATCACCGTAAGTGGTACGGTCATAGACACACAAGGGGAGCCGATGATCGGTGTTAACATTACTGTTAGAGACGTAGCAGGTTTGGGGACCATTACGGATATCAATGGTAAATTTACCATCAAGATGGAACCTTACCATCGACTCCTGTTCACATACATCGGATACGAAGATGTGGATATACTTGTGAAAGAACAACATGTGGTTAATGTAACGATGAAGGAAGCAGCAGCAAGTGAGCTGGATGAAGTTGTTGTTACTGGTATGGGTACGCAAAAGAAACTAACCGTAACAGGAGCTGTAACGAATGTGGATGTACAGGAACTGAAACGTTTCCCCTCTTCCAATCTTTCAAATGCATTGGCCGGTAATGTTCCGGGTATTATGACCCAACAGACTTCTGGACAACCGGGAAAAAGTACTTCAGAATTCTGGATTCGTGGTATTTCTACATTCGGTGCTAGCTCAAGTGCTTATATATTGGTGGACGGATTCGAACGTGCCAGCTTGGATGAACTCAATATCGAAGACATCGAGTCATTTACTGTATTGAAAGATGCATCAGCTACTGCTATCTACGGTTCAAAAGGTGCAAACGGTGTAGTATTGATTACGACCAAACGCGGTAAAGCTGGAAAAATCAATATTGATGCTAAGGTGGAAACTTCTTATAATACACGTACCATCACTCCAGAGTTTGTAGATGGCTTTTCATACGCCAACTTAATGAATGAAGCATTGGTGACTCGTAATAAAGGAATAGCTTATCAACCGGAAGAGCTAGAACTATTCCGTACCCAAATAGACCCAGATTTTTACCCTATTGTAGATTGGAAAGATCTAATCCTGAAAGACGGTGCATGGAGTTATCGTGCTAATTTGAACATGAGTGGTGGTGGTAATACAGCACGTTACTATGTTTCTGCAAGTTATACTGAGGACCAAGGTATGTATAAGACCGACGAAACTTTGCGGAAAGACTATGATACCAATGCTAATTACAAACGTTGGAATTATAGAATGAACATCGATATTGACATTACTAAAAGTACCGTACTAAAATTAGGGGTAGCCGGTTCGCTAGCCACACGTAATAGCCCAGCATTGGGAGACGATAATTTATGGGGAATGCTTTTCGGATACAATTCTATTGCTTCACCAGTGTATTATTCCAATGGCTATACTCCTATTTCTCATCGTGACAATGTGAATAAACTTAATCCTTGGGTAGCATCAACACAAAGTGGATATAAAGAAAACTGGGATAACAATGTGCAGACTAACATTACATTGGAACAGAATTTCGATTTTATCACTAAGGGATTGAAATTTGTCGGTCGCTTTGGATTTGATACAGATAACAGTAACTGGATAACTCGCCAACGTCTACCGGATTTGTACAAAGCAAATGGACGTGATCAAGCAACGGGAGAGATTATCTTTGATAAGATGTTTTCTGCATACGATATGCAACAATATAGTGGAAGTTCTGGTAAACGTCGAGAATTTGTTGATCTTCTATTAAGTTGGGAACGTGGTTTCAAAGAGCATCATACCGGAGTTACTTTACGCTATACACAGGATGCTGAAAAGAAAACTGTAGACATCGGAACGGACATAAAAAATGGTGTGGCAAAACGTAATCAAGGCTTAGCGGGACGAGCTACCTACAATTGGAACTACCGTTATTTTGTTGATTTTAACTTCGGTTACACTGGCTCGGAAAATTTCGCACCAGGACATCAGTTCGGCTTTTTTCCTGCTTTTTCTGTTGCTTGGAACGTTGCAGAAGAACCATTTGTCAAAAACAATCTGAAATGGATGAACATGTTTAAGATACGTTATTCACATGGTAAAGTCGGTAACGACAACCTTGGAGAAGGTAATCGCTTTCCTTATTTATACACAATAGGAACTGGTGCGTCTGAGTATAATTGGGGATTCGGTAATTATAACAATATTTTTAGTGGAACTCACTACACGCAGATGGCTTCTACAGGTATAACTTGGGAAGTCGCAACAAAGGATGACTTAGGTGTAGACCTCTCTTTATTCAATGATAAGTTTACTGCAACGGTAGACTATTTCCACGAAAAACGCACAGGTATCTTTATGTCACGTGCTTTTTTACCGGATATTACTGGTTTGGAAAGCCAGCCGAAAGCAAATGTGGGTGAGGTAAAAACTTACGGATTCGATGGTAATTTCGCTTTTAAACAGAAACTTGGTGAAGTAGATATGACACTTCGTGGTAACATTACTTACAGCAAAAATGAAGTGATAGAAAGAGATGAGGAGAATCAAGTTTATTCATATTTATACCAAAAAGGTTATCGCGTAGATCAGGTTAAAGGTTTGATAGCAGAAGGATTATTTGCTGATTATGATGACATTCGTACCAGCCCGAAACAAGCTTGGGGAACGGTGCAACCTGGTGATATCAAGTATAAAGACGTCAATGGTGACGGTATCGTAAATGATCAAGATAGGGTAGCAATTGGTGCTACAACCAGACCGAACTTAGGTTATGGTATAGGGGCTTCTTTCGCATGGAGAGGATTTGATTTTAATATTCACTTTCAAGGAGTCGGTAAATCTACTTTCCCGATCTACGGTAAGTGTGTTTATGCATTTAGCGAAAGCGATTGGGGTAATATTTTTAAAGATATGATACAAGATCGGTGGGTAGATGCAGATACTGCTGAAAAACTGGGGATTCAAGCTAATGAAAATCCAAATGCTACTTATCCTCGTTTAACTTACGGAGAGAATAGTAATAACCAGCAGACTTCCACTTACTGGATGCGTAACGGAAAATATATCCGATTAAAAAACATAGATCTTGGTTATACATTACCGAAAAGTCTGGTCAACAAGATGCACTTCAACAATATTCGTGTCTATATAGCAGGATCAAATTTAATCACTTGGTCGGATTTCAAAACATGGGATCCAGAATCTACCAATCCACGCGGTGAAGACTATCCGTTGAGCAAATCAGTCACCATGGGTATAACTGTTAACTTATAAAATACAATCTGAGATTATGATAAAGAAAATATTTATATTATTACTAACCGTATTAGGAATGGGAGCAGTTTCATCCTGCTCTGATTATCTAAATTCGGAGAAGTATTTCAAAGACCGTCTGACACTGGAAAAAGTATTTGAGAGTAAAGATCATGCAGAAGAATGGCTGGCTTACGCTTTCTCATTCGTAAATGGTGAAAATAGGGAAGTGACAACTAAGAATCCGGGCAACAATTCATTCTGTTTTGCAGACGATATGTACTATGGAGACCGAGATAAGGCGATTGATGCTACTAAGAATGAGTTGTCATACAATATGTTCAAATTAGGTGAATACGACGAGAATTCTTATAATGTCGGTGCATGGGGAGCCTGCTATAAAGGCATTTATCAGGCATCTATATTTATTCACAACATTTATCGTTGCAAGGAGATGGCTGATTGGGAAATAGAAGACTATAAAGGGCAGGCACGTTTTATACGAGCTTACTACTATTGGCTGTTATTACGTCGTTATGGTCCGGTGCCTATCATGCCGGAAGAAGGTGTAGATTACACCGAAAGTTACGAACAACTTGCCACACCACGTAGTTCATATGAAGAAGTCGCTCAATATATCAGTGACGAAATGATACAGGCTGCCAAAGAACTACAATACGACCGCCGTACCGATAACTACGCCATAACTCGCCCAACTCGAGGAGCTGCATTGGCCGCTCGTGCTTATGCATTAATCTTTGCTGCCAGCCCATTTGCCAATGGAAACAACGACGAATATGCGCAAGCTTTAGTAGATGATGAAGGTCGTCGTTTACTCTCGTCGGAATATAGTGAGGAGAAATGGGCAAAAGCAGCTGCTGCTTGTCGAGACGTCATTGAATTAGGAACTTATGATTTAATTCATGTAAACAACTCTACATCAAATAACGGTCCTTCTGAACGTCCTACCATCACTCCACCTGCTGATGGTGAATTTTCTACCAAATCTTGGCCATACGGTTGGATAAATATAGATCCACTCAGATCATACCGTTCTATATTTGATGGAACACTTCTACCTGCTAACAATCAAGAGTTAATTTTTACACGTGGTAGCACTGAGATTGATATGATGGTACTTCACCAAATGCCCAAAGACGACGGAGGTTGGAATTGCCATGGCATGACACAGAAAATGCTAGATGCTTATTATATGAACGACGGAAGCGATGCTCAAGGAATGAACTCCATGTATAAAGGTGTTGCTGGTTATGAAGATCGTGTAGATATGCGTGCGCGTAGAACAGGATTTACTGAATTGAAAGATCTCAAAGACGGTAAATATCCTGAATTAGGTTGGAGTTATGATACGAGTAAGCCTGATGATAAGCAATCACAAGTCGGTATGAATGTTTCTTTGCAATACGTAGAGCGCGAACCACGATTCTACGCTTCTGTAGCTTACAACGGTAGCACATGGTATTATCTGAGCCAAACAGAAAGTAGACCTAATGATATAAACCAACAGGTATGGTACTATTTTGGAAGTTCTGACGGTTATCGTAACGATGGTTTTTACTTGCGCACAGGTATAGGAATCAAGAAGTTTGTCCATCCGAACGATTATCCGGGTAATTACGTAGCAAAAGCAGAAACAGCTATTCGCTATGCCGACATCCTTTTACTTTATGCTGAAGCGTTGAATGAATTGACTCAGACTTACAATATTGCTTCATGGAATGATGCTACGACTTATAGCGTTAGCCGCGAGAAGTCAGAGATGGAAAGAGGAATCCATCCTGTACGTATTCGCGCGGGATTACCTGACTATCCGGACGAATTCTATAGCGCTGGTGGCGTAGCAGAAATGCGTAAAGCCTTGAAACGTGAACGTATGATCGAATTGATGGGAGAAGGAAAACGCTATTTTGACCTTCGCCGTTGGAAAGACGCACCGTTGGAAGAATCCGTACAAATCTATGGTTGCAACGTTTTTGTAAATGTCGATAAGAGGGAAGATTTCCATTCTACAATTCCTATTTACAACCTTCCGTCCACGTTCTCAGAAAAACTATGGCTTTGGCCAATCAGACATAGTGAATTGAAACGTAATTCTCGATTAACACAAAATCCAGGATGGACGATGTATGATTAATTCTAAATGTAAAGACAGATATATGAAAAAGATATATACCTTAGCAGCTCTAGCTGCAATGACTATGTTGGGTGCTTCCTGCAATTCTGAATGGAATGAAGAACAATATGAGCACTACATTTCTTTTAGTTCACAACTAGACAGTAAAGGAGTGACAAATATCTATGTACCTTATAGTCGTCATGATAAAGATGGTAGCTATGCAGAAGGTGGAGAAGGAAGGTCTAATTATCAGTTGCCAGTACTTGTCAGTGGATCTACTGATAATACTCAGAATATTACGGTACATATTGCACACGATCCTGACACCTTAGGTATCCTGAATTATGCTCGCTATGCTACACGTAAAGAACTATATTATAAAGATATGGGTATCGAAGGAATGACATACGCTTCTTATCCGGAAACTATGTCGATAGTAGCAGGACAGAACAAAGGTTTGCTAGATCTCAAATTCGATTTTCGAAATATTGATATGTCAGAGAAATGGGTACTCCCATTACAAATCGCAGATGATCCGTCTTACGGCTATCAATCACATCCGCGTAAAAATTATGCGAAGGCGATATTGAGAATCTTTCCGTTTAATGATTATTCTGGTGATTATTCTGGAACAGGATTGACCAATAAGGTGGTTACGGGATATGAGGTAAAGGAAGGAGTAACCGTACCTATAGAGACAGCAGAGTCCATCACAAAAGCCTCGGTAAGAGGTTATGTAGTAGATGAGAAAAACATCTTTACTTATGCAGGAATTGTGGATGAAGATTATACTGACCGTAAGAAGTATAAGATTAAATTCACATTCAATGGTGAGACAAACGGATCGGTCACTCTCTCTTGTGACAATGCTGAGGAAATCGAATTTAAGGTGAACGAAGCAGTTATTCCTTCTTTCCGTATTTCTTCATCAATGGACGAAGCCAAACCTTATTTGGAACACCGCTATGTGATCATCAATAATATTGATTATTATTTCAATTACATGCCGGTAGAAGGCACTTCAATTCGTTACCATGTGAAAGGTACATTGACTCTGTCACGTGATATCAATACTCAGATTCCTGATGAGGATCAAGCTATTGAGTGGTAATAATATCAACTGAGTAGATAAAAAAGGGAAGGATAACTTTACATTTATAAGTTTTCCTTCCCTTTCTTGTTATAATAATTATTATAATAAAGAAAGTTCTAGCCGATCACATCCTTAATGATCAGTTGGAACTTTATAAATTATTCATCACCTGTACTTCATTAAAGTTATAAAACCTCTCTTATTGTTTGATTCTCTGTTCAAACGATATCTTAATCTTAACAGTATAATAAAAACGAAAACTCGCTTGACTCACTCATACAAATATCACCCGTTAATCTTACCAGTTGATCATGTTTGGAAATGCCAACATATCACTTTATTTCTGTCTATTATTTTTTCCACCTATGTATAAATTCCATATTTCCTGTTTATTGGTTTATATAAAATAAACTCTAGCCTAGTTGTTCTCATAATTGCATTTAGGTTGTAATGAACCAACCAACCTCCTTATATAATTTTAGTGCATACTCTCACACCTGATAAACAGTTGAGTTGAATAGTAAAAGTTAGTTTCTTTTATTCAATAAAATATCTCCTTGATTTATCAAGATAATCCCTTTATTAGAATACGGGAATAATACGGTTGTAAATTAATTAATTGATATACAATTGATTAAAATAAATATCTGCGGTATGGACAGATCGTTATGCAACGGTTTCTTCTGCAGACGTTTCATGGGAAATTGCTACAAAAAAAGACTTAGGTATTGATTTCAGCATGTTTGATGATAAGTTCTCAGGTACCATAGACTATTTCTATGAGCATCGTGATGACATTTATATGGAACGCAAATATCTTCCATGGATGGCTGGTGTGGAAAGTAACCCGAAAGCTAATGTGGGTTCTGTAAAAGTGGAAGGTTTTGACGGGAATTTTAAATATCACCAAAAAATAGGAAAGGTAGACTTGACTATACGCGGTAACATGACTTACAGCAAGAATAAGATTCTTGAAAAAGATGAGGAAAATACGGTCTATTTTTACAAACAAGAACAAGGTTACCGCATTAACCAGGCTAAAGGATTAGTTGCTTTGGGATTGTTTAAAGATTATGATGATATTCGTAATAGTCCACGCCAGACATGGGGAGAAGTGATGCCAGGTGACATCAAATACAAAGACATTAATGGGGACGGTATCATCAACAGTGATGATCGTGTAGCTATTGGTGCGACTACCAAACCGAACCTTACTTACGGATTTGGTATTGCTGCTAAATGGAAAGGATTGGATGTAAATGTGCATTTTCAGGGAGTGGGTAAATCAACTTATCAGATTAAAGGTACTACTGTCTTCATGTTCAGTTCCGGTGATGGATGGGGTAATATATTGACTGAAATGGCTAATAGTAACCGCTGGATATTAGGCGAAAATGAAGACCCAAATGCTGAATATCCGCGTCTGACTTACGGTGCTAACAGCAATAATCAGCAAGAATCCACTTACTGGCTAAGAAATGGCTCTTATATGCGTTTGAAAACATTGGATATTGGTTATTCGCTTCCTAAGACTTGGGTAAATAAGGCTCATATGAATACGGTACGTTTCTTTTTTGTGGGAACCAATTTGCTTACTTTCTCTAAGTTCAAACTTTGGGATCCGGAAATGGGTAGTTCGGATGGAAAGAAATATCCTCTTAGTAAAACTTTCGCTTTAGGTGTATCAGTTAATTTATAAAACGACAAAAGTATATGAAGAAAAGAATATTAATTTTATCTCTTGTAGTTGCTAGTCTGAGTATTTTATTTACTGGATGTAAAGACTATTTGGACTCAGACTACTTGTTTGATGAACGTATGACCGTGGAAGATATCTTTAGTAATAAAGACTATACGAATAGATGGTTGGCAGAGTGTTATGCCTATCTTGGCAATAACCACATGCAGGATATATGTAGTAAAAATAATGTGCCTTTCAATTTCGCTGATGATATGTACTATGGTGATGGCGGTTATGAAAACTGGAAATATGGAAGGTACGATGAAACTGGTTTAAAAAACAATAGTGATTTGATTTGGCACATGGCTTATAAGTCAATTCGTCAAGCTGCTGTGTTCCTTAATTATATCGATATGAATACGGAATTTACAGACGAAGAGCGTGCTGACTTAAAAGCACAGGCTCGTTTTTTGAGAGCATATTATTACTGGATTCTGTTTCGTACGTTTGGTCCGGTTCCCATTGTACCGGATGAAGGTGTGGATTACACTGTGGACTACGATCAAATGGCTTATTCGAGAAAGACGTACGAAGAGTGCGCTACTTACATTGCCAATGAACTGAAGAGTGCGGCTGCGTCATTACCGATGACTCGCGGTATACAAGATTTTGCTCGTCCTACTCGTGGAGCCGCATTGGCACTTCGTGCGCGTGCATTACTTTATGCAGCTAGCCCATTGGCAAATGGAGGTGCTCCCGCAGAAGTACAAACGGCTATGGTGGACAGACAGGGTAATCCGTTGCTTTCGGACACCAAAGATGAAAGTAAATGGGCGAGAGCTGCTGCAGCAGCGAAAGACGTCATGGATTTGAACCAATACAAATTGTATGTGGCTTATAAAAAGGCGGCTGGTAATGATCCTATCGCTTATCCGGCGACGTTGGAATCACAATCTGATCCGGACAATCATTTTGATGAAAAAAAATGGCCGGAAGGATATATGGATATAGATCCATTTGAGTCATATCGTTCTGTATTCAATGGTGCAATTCTTGCCAGTCAGAATCCGGAACTAATCTTTACGCGTGGACAAAATCAAGGCGGAGAGGGTATAAATATTATGGTAATTCATCAGATGCCTCGTTATGATGGTGGTGGATATAATACGCATGGAATGACCCAGAAACAATGTGATGCTTACTACATGAAAGATGGGGAAGACTGTGATGGCATGAATAGCATGTATGCTGGAAGAGAGGGGTATATTGATCCTATGAGGTATAATATGAGAGGACGTAATACTGATCTTGTAGAAAAAGGAGAACTTACTGATTATCCTGAACTGGGACCATTGGGAGTAGGAGTTTGTAAGCAGTATGTAGGTCGTGAACCACGTTTCTATGCTTCTGTAGCTTATAATGGCGCAACATGGAATCTATTGAAAGCTAACTCAGACGATAATAAAGGAGAAAGAACGAATGTACAGTTTTTTTATTACCGAGACAGTCCTGACGGTTACAAACAAACCACTTATTGGTTACGCAGTGGAATTGGTATTAAAAAATATGTGCATCCTGATGACATCTCCCATACGGAAGAAAATGCTTATGAAACCAAATATCTGAGATCTAAGGTTACTCCGGATATCCGTTATGCGGAAATCTTGTTAATTTATGCAGAAGCAATAAATGAACTGACCGGATCTCATGAAGTGACTTCATGGGATGGTCATACTTATACCATCAAACGTGACATCGAAGAGTTGAAGAAAGGCATCCAGCCGATTCGTATTCGTGCTGGTATTCCTGATTACAAAACTGATATTTATGAAGATCAGGTGAAATTTCGTATCAAGCTGAAACGTGAACGCCAGATTGAGTTGTTTGCTGAAGGGCAACGTTATTTTGATTTACGTCGTTGGTGTGATGCTCCGGCTGAGGAATCTACTCCAATTTATGGTTGCAATGTATACTGTACCAAAGCAGCGGCTACAAGTTTCCATACTCCGGTAGAAGTACCTTCTTTGAGAAATATCTTTTCTCTTAAGATGTGGTTCTGGCCAATTAACCCTACTGAACTGAGACGTAACAAGAATTTGAGTCAAAATCCGGGATGGAGAGATCCGGAATAATCTTATAAATTAAGTATGAATATGAAAAAAATATATTATCTTTTTCTAGTAATGATGGCAGGAGTATGCTGCACATCGTGTACCAACGAATGGAAGGATGAACAATTCCAGCAATTGGTGTCATTGAAAGCGGAGCCAAATAGTGATGGTGTGACTCCGGTTTATGTTCGTTATAAGCCGGGTGGAGTGGTGTCGTATAATCTTCCTTTGATCCTCAGTGGATCGACTATGAACACTCATAACTGTGTTGTACACATTGCTGTAGATCAGGATACATTGAAAACTCTGAATAAGGAACGTTATGGTGAGATGGATAAGATCTATTATGAAATGTTGACGCCTGAATATCGTAGCTTTCCTGAAACAGTGGAAATTCCTGCCGGAGAGTGTAGTGCTTTATTGCCTATCAGTTTTACATTGGGAGGACAAAATGGAGAGAATCCACTTGATTTATCGGACAAATACATATTGCCTTTGACGATTGTGGACGATTTGTCATACAACTATCAGGCCAATCCGCGTAAACACTATCGGAAAGCATTATTGAACGTGATTCCATTTAATGATTATTCTGGTACTTATGCTAGTACACAATGTAAAATTACAGATCAGGATAAAGGTACATTTACAGTGACTGAACGTAAAAGTTATGTATATGATGATAATACTATCTTTATATATGCAGGAATGAGGGATGTAGATTATTTGGACCGTAAGTTTTATAAAGTGTTTATTGAATTTACTGATGAGAAAATTGATCTTCAGAAAAAGAAACTGAGACTTTGGAGTGATAATGATGATAAAATTTTGGGCAATGCTTTTGAACTGGGATCTAACCAATCTTATTATACGATAGAAGAACAGTATGATGTGACTAAACCGTATCTGAAGCACATCTACTATACACTTTATATTGATTATAAGTTCGTGGATTATCATACTAGCCCTGGACAACGTTTGCCGTATACAGTGCAGGGTACTTTATCTATGCAGCGTGACCTCAATACATTGATTCCTGATGAAGATCAGCAGATTGAATGGGATTAATAGTGGTTTAATTTAAATCAGTAAGAGGTTGTATCAAGACTCTTTTTTGATGCAACCTCTTCTATGTCCAATTATACTGATTGATATACAATAACTATATCATATTCATTTTTTTTTTGAGATGATAACTGGTATATTCATTATTATATTTACTTTTGTAAGCTATGAATTTTTGGATGGTTTTGCAGAGTATTCTTTATTTGTGGAATAAAGATAATATTTATAAAAATAGAATGCGGCAGTAAACCTTCATACATATAGTTAATCAAAAAGAAATACTTAATCAATATCAATGAACAAATTATGGTAACACGAAGAGACTTTCTCAAGACAATGACAATGGCTTCTGCCGGCCTGGCGCTTGGAAGCGGTGAAGTATTGAACGCCCAGAATCTAGCGTCCAAGAGAGGTAAAAATGGCAAAGTAAAGATCGCCTATATCGGTATCGGAAACCGCGGTGAACAAATCATTGGAGATTTTGCACGTACCGGTATGGTGGAAGTAGTAGCATTGTGTGATGTGGACATGGGAGCCAAACATACTCAAAAGGTAATTGGCATGTACCCTAAAGCCAAACAGTTCAGAGACTTCCGTCAGATGTTTGACAAGGCAGGAAATGAATTCGACGCTGTAGCAATCGCTGTTCCCGACCACTCGCACTTCCCCATCAGTATGCTGGCTCTGGCCTCAGGCAAACATGTATATGTGGAGAAACCACTAGCACGTACATTTTATGAAGCCGAACTGTTGATGCAGGCTGCATTGAAACGTCCTAACTTGGCAACTCAAGTCGGTAATCAGGGGCATTCGGAAGCGAATTACTTCCAATTTAAAGCGTGGATGGACGCAGGAATTATTAAAGACGTTACTGCCGTGTCCGCACACATGAATAATGTTCGCCGTTGGCACAAGTGGGATACTAACATTTATAAGCTCCCTTCCGGACAACAATTGCCCAAAGATATGGACTGGGATACCTGGCTGGGAGCAGTTCCTTATCATGAATATAATGAAAAGTATCATCAAGGTGAATGGCGTTGCTGGTATGACTTCGGTATGGGTGCCTTAGGTGACTGGGGAGCACATATTCTGGATACGGTTCATGAGTTCCTGGAACTGGGATTGCCTTATGAAATTAGCCTGACTCACCAGGAAGGTCATAATGATTACTTCTTCCCTTATTCTTCCACCATCCTTTTCCGTTTCCCTGCCCGTAAGGGAATGCCACCGGTCGATATCACTTGGTATGACGGTTTGGATAACCTTCCTCCTATTCCGGCAGGTTATGGTGTTTCCGGTCTGGATCCGAATATCCCTACAACGAATCAGGGAACTGCTCCGGCTGCTAAACTGAATCCCGGAAAGATTATCTATACGAAGGATTTAATCTTTAAGGGTGGTAGTCATGGCAGTACATTGTCGATCATTCCCGAGGAAAAGGCAAAGGAAATGGCTGATAAATTACCGGAAGTACCGAAAAGTCCTTCAAACCACTTTGAGAACTTCTTACTTGCCTGTCAAGGTGTTGAAAAGACGCGTTCACCGTTTGAAATTAACGGTGTGCTGAGCCAGGTATTCTCATTGGGAGTAATGGCACAACGTTTGAATACACAGTTGTTCTTTGACCCTCGTACAAAACAAATTACCAACAATGAATTTGCCAATTCGATGCTGGCCGGATTGCCTCCACGCAAAGGATGGGATGAATTTTATAAGTTGTAAATGTTGAATTGAAAGGCTTAATAATAACTATTCTAAATCTTTTTTCAATACCATACCGAGGTGTTTTAAAAAGATTTAGAATAGTAGAATTGGTATAATATGTGTTATAAAAGACAGAACATCGTTTTTGGAAGAAATACACTGTGAGTAAATTTAATATAGGGATATTAAGATTACCAACAGATTGGTCGGAATTGATTCGAAGTGTCGTTTATTTATCCAGATAAAAGTAAAAATCACTAGCCATGTTTATATCTGTGAGAGAGTAATTATAGATAGTTCATAAATTGCCGTTATTTCATGAATAATGGAATAAAATATCAATGGTATTTTAAATCAGGCAATCATGAATTCCGTGATTATTGAGTAACGAGATCATAATATAATATTGGGAGAAAAATGAATAAATTTCAATTTATTTTTCTTTCAATGCTAAGCTTATATTCTTTCTGATAATGTTTATATTCCTATTGATTAATAAATAAAATCTATCATTATGCTAAAGACAATATTTATACTATTATCTATTTTCCCTTTTCAATTGCTGTTGGCCCAATCCAGTCAATTAAGCGACTTTCCGAAAGGTTACACTCCTGAAGAAGTGGGCAAACGTTTGGCCTACCGTTTTGTAGATGGTAAACATGCGCTGCATGCCGGTAAATGGATTAGCTATCCGGAAACCTTTAATTGGAACGGAGCTCTTCAATTGGCTAAAATAACCAAGGATAAAAAACTCTTCAAACTCCTGGAGAACAAATTCGAGCCTTTGTTTACCACAGAAAAAGAGTTGTTACCGATCATGAATCATGTAGATTTGAACATGTTCGGAAGCTTACCTCTGAACCTGTATCAGATGACAAAGAAAAAGAAGTACCTGGAACTTGGTCTGCCTTATGCTGACACTCAATGGGAAGTTCCTGAGAATGGGAAGCCGGCAGAAAAGGAATGGGCCGACAAAGGCTACTCCTGGCAGACCCGTCTTTGGATTGATGATATGTATATGATTACCATCGTACAGACCCAAGCCTATAAAGTAACCAAAGATCGCAAGTACATTGATCGTGCAGCCAAAGAAATGGTACTTTATCTGGATGAACTGCAACGTCCCAACGGCCTGTTTTATCACGCTCCGGATGTACCATTCTACTGGGGACGCGGTAACGGCTGGATGGCTGCCGGTATGACTGAGTTACTACGTAACCTGCCTGAAAATCATCCGGATCGCCAACGTATCATGCAGGGATATCACACCATGATGAAAAGTCTGTTGGATTATCAGACCTCAAGCGGTATGTGGAACCAATTGATTGACCAGCCTGACTGCTGGGCGGAGACTTCCGGATCCGCCATGTTTACTTTCGCTTTCATCGTAGGTGTGAAGAACGGTTGGCTGGATGCAGAGGTATACGGTCCAGCTGCCCGTAAGGCATGGATGGCTCTGGTATCCTATATTAATGATAAGGGGGCTGTGAGAGAAGTGTGTGTCGGAACAAACAAAAAGAATAGTAAACAATATTACTATGACCGTCCGCGCAATACGGGTGATTATCATGGACAGGCGCCTTACCTGTGGTGTACGGTTGCACTACTGGAAAAGTAAGTCGAATAACTTAATTAATTATTAAAAACAAGAAATTAAACATGTACAAGAAATTAAAACATCTCTTTCTCCTATTTCTAATTTTCTTATGTTCCCCATTCGCTTCAGGTCAGAGCCATACCAATGACTCCCATTCTCCTGAACGTATCCTGCTTGATTCAGAGATCACTCATGGAGGAAACTACCAATGGAAAATGATCAAAGCAGGCGACGTGAACGCACTTGGCGAGACAATCTCTCAACCGGGCCTCCAGACCTCGGAATGGATGCCGGCCATCGTTCCGGGAACCGTCCTGAACTCCCTGGTATACAATAAGAAATACCCTGAACCCTATTATGGAATCAACAACAAGTTGGAATCCAAGCTGATTCCTGACATATCGGAAACAGGACGTGATTTCTACACCTACTGGTTCCGCACAGAATTCACCGTCCCTGAATCCTTCAAGGGAAAAAACATTTGGCTCCAACTCGACGGAATCAACTATCGGGCGGAAGTATGGGTGAATGGAAACCTGCTCAGCACCATTCACGGCATGTTCATGCAGGATTACATCAACGTGTCGGAATTCGTTAAGATAGGTAAGAAAAACGCGCTTGCCATTAAAGTATATCCCGTCGATGTTCCCGGTAGTGCCAGGCCCAAAACATGGGGAGCTGTAGGTGAATTCCATAACGGTGGAAACGGCAATATCGGTCTGAACACCACCATGCTGATGACAGTGGGATGGGATTTCACCTTCATGGATGGTATTCGTGACCGTAACACCGGTATCTGGAAAAACATATCCCTTTATACAACAGGCAAAGTAGCTCTTCGTCACCCCTTCGTTAAATCCGAACTGCGGAAACCCGGCTATGACCAGGCCCGCGAGTCAGTGTCGGTGGAAGTAGTTAATCCCTCGAACAGCTACAGCGGAATTAACTGCACAGTAAAAGGCGAAATCCCCGGTGAAAACATTACTTTTGAGAAATCACTTCGAATTCTGCGTGGAGAGGAAAAGGTACTGACCTTCACTCCCGAAGAATTTCCCCAACTGGTGATCAACTCACCCCGTTTGTGGTGGCCTGTTAATAAAGGACCCCAGAACCTGTATAACTTAAAACTGACCGTGTCCGTTGACGGAGTAGTCTGTGACTCTGTAAAAACAAGATTTGGCATACGTGAAATCACTTCCGACACAAACACTCCTGATAAATCCCGCGTATTTTATGTCAATGGCAAACGCCTGTTTATCCGTGGAACTAACTGGATTCCGGAAGCCATGCTGCGAATTTCCGATGAACGTACCTATGCCGAACTGCGGTATACCCGTCAGTCCGGTGTGAATCTGGTGAGAATGTGGGGAGGCGGCATTGCCGAATCCGATTATTTCTTCCAGTTGTGTGACGAACTAGGTTTGTTAGTATGGCAGGAATTCTGGATGACAGGCGATACGAAACATCCCCAGGATAAAGGTTCGTATCTGGCCAATGTCACTTCGACGGTAAAACGTATCCGTAACCATCCTTCACTGGCCTATTACGTGGCTTCCAATGAAAGCTCCGAGGTGACGGGCACCCCTGAACTGTTGATGAAGCTGGATGGTACCAGAGGTTACCAGATGCAATCCGAGTGTGCTGGTGTACACGACGGAAGCCCTTATAAACAAGTGAACCCGATGCAACATTATGAGAATACGGCTTCTCCCCGTGGTAGTCGTGTAGATGGCTTTAATCCCGAGTATGGAGCTCCGACGCTTCCTACGGTGGAAATCCTTCGCGAGATGATGGATGAGAAAGACCTTTGGCCTATTAACAAGAAGGTATGGGATTATTTGGACGGAAACGGTTTTCATTTGATGACTACCCTTTATACAGACTTGGTGAATCAATATGGTGAATCTTCATCCATTGATGAGTTTGCCCGCAAGGGACAATTGCTGGGTGCCATAAATTCAAAGAGTATCTGGGAGGTATGGAACTACAACAAGCTGGATTATGGTGACCGTTTTTGTTCGGGGCTGCTGTTCTGGTATCACAACTGCTCGATGCGTCAGGTGGCTTCCCGTATGTGGGATTGGTCTTTGGAGCCGACAGCGTCGCTTTATCATACAGCCAACTCGCTGGAGCCGTTGCACGCACAGTTTGATTATCTGAAAAATACCGTATCGGTAGTGAACGACTTTTATCGGGCTTTCAATAACTATAAGGTAGTGGCACAGGTCTATGATATCGACAGCCGGAAAGTATTGGAAGAATCTGCTATAGTGAATCTTCTTGAGGACGGAGTCGCGAATGATGTGCTGACGATTCGTTTTCCTGAGAATATATCTCAGGTTCATTTTATCAAGCTGATTCTGAAGGATGAAAAGGGGAAAGAAGTTTCTTCGAACTTCTACTGGCGTTCTAAGGATAAATATGAGGGAAAGACCACGCTGACGGGTCCTGCCACTTCAGGTTTCAAGCAATTGGGTGATCTCAAGCCTGCCAGAGTGAAGTTGTCATATAAGGTTAGGGAAGAGGGAAACCGTTACTTTGTGGATGTGACTCTGAAGAACAGCTCCAATCGCATTGCTTTCTTCAATCAGCTGCAGTTCTTGAATTTGAAGATGAGTCCGATCCGCCCATCATTCTATACGGATAACTTCTTTACGTTGATGCCTGGAGAGAATAAGGTGGTAACCATTGAGACGGGTAAGGAGAAATTGGGAGAAGGTGCTATGTTGGTTCTGAAGGGATGGAATACAGAGAGTCAGAAGTATAAACTGAAATAACAGGGACAAGAATAGTAATTTAGAATAAAAACTAAAACAAGCGTATAAAGTGAGACGACTCTACACACTTAGTATCTTATTACTACTTAGCTGGGGAATATTTGCGCAGAATAGCTATGACCTGGTAATTGTCGGTGGAAATCCCGGGGGCATAATGGCGGCAATTGCCGCCGCCCGCGAGGGTAAAACTTCGGTAATTCTGGAACGTACCAGCCATGTGGGTGGACTTCCGGTCAATGGACTGGGGGCGACGGATATTGCTACTCGTCAAGCAACTACAGGGTTATTTTCTGAGTTTACATCGAGAGTAAAACAATACTATATCGACCGATATGGAGATAAGTCACAACAGGTGAAAGACTGTAGTGATGGCTTTCATTTTGAGCCTTTAGTTGCAGCCTATGTTTACAAACAGATGTTGGAAGAACACAAAGACAGGATCAATGTGCTTTTGATGCGGCAGTTTGATGCGGAAGACAAAAATATCTCACTTAGAGACGGACATATCGAAAGTATCCGCATATTGAACCGGGAAACGGGACGGCACGAAACCTATTTCGGTAAGATCTTTATAGACGCTACCTATGAAGGAGATTTAGGTGCTGCCGCCGGTGTTCCATTCCGTGTAGGTAGGGAGAGCCGTGAGGAATTTGGAGAACCGGGAGCTGGACGTACTTATGAATACTGGAAAAGTTTACCCGCAGAAGGTAGTACGGGACAGGCGGATAACGCAGTACAGGCATATAATTATCGACTTTGCCTGACTGATGATCCTGCGAGACGTATTGCTTTCCCAAAACCGAAATCTTATAATCGGAAAGAGTACGTGTCCCTCATAGAAGATGTATGGACTGGGCGAAATACTCAGCGTGTGATGGCAGAAGTGACAGACGAAATGATGGAAGAAAACCGCCGTCACATAGCCGGAGGAAACCATAGTAAATTACCCGGAGACAGTTGGGGAATCCGGAAATTGAGTAGCTTAGTTAAACTCCCCAACCGAAAGGTAGACGGGAATAACCAACATGCCGCATTCCTTTCTACCGATCTTCCCGAAGAAAATTGGCCTTGGCCTACTTCCTCCTGGGAATGGAGAGATAAATTTGCTGAACGTCTAAAGGATTATACATTAGGGTTGTTCTGGTTTGCCCAGAATGACAGCGAACTTCCCGAACATTTTCGCAAAGAGATATCACAGTGGGGACTTGCGAAAGATGAGTATGAGGATAACGGATATTTTCCTCGTCAAGTATATGTTCGTGAAGGGCGCCGATTTGAAGGAGTGTATTTTTTTACGGCCAAAGATGCGTTACCTGTGTCACCGGGTAAACGTCCGCCCCTGCACTCAGGCAGTGTGACCGCCAGTCATTATGCACTTGATTCACATGCTGCCCGTAAGCGGGAAACTGGACGAGTCCACTTGGATGGATTTATCAGCTATCCTACTGCTGTATATACAGTTCCTTTAGGTGTAATTCTTCCCCGTAAGGTGGATAACCTGTTATTGCCAGTACCTGTATCCGGTTCACACATCGGCTTTTCTACATTACGTATGGAACCTTGCTGGATGGCATTAGGACAGGCAGCAGGAATTACAGCTTCTCTTGCTATAGACCGGAAGACCTCAGTGCGTGCGGTTGATATAGCCATCCTGCAAGACATCCTTATCAGAGAAAAGGCTACATTGATTTATTATCGTGATGTACGTCCGGAAGATAAAGATTTTCCTATGGTGCAATATCTGGGATTGAGGGGGTATTTGACCGAATGGGATGCCGACTTACAGAAGGCGGTCGATGAGGCTACACTAAGAAATTGGGAGAAACTTTGTGGCTTTAAACTGAAAGCAACTTCAGGAAAGACTTTAAGAGGAGAAGTGTTGAAAGAAATATTCAACGTTCGCAAGTGATCCTCTGAAATCTTGGCGGGGTATTATTAAACTGTTTGTAGGGTATTAATGGTCTATATCTTAACTATTAATAATCTACATCTGCAGTTATTAATACTCTATAATCCAACTATTAATAGCCAATAATAGACTATTAGTGTGCTGAAAATAAACTATTTATAATAAAACAATTGGATGCACTTACGAAAGTTTAATTAGATATATAAGCGAACTCAAAAGTGTAACTTTATTGATAAAATAAAAGACAAAATGAAATTAAGACTTTTAATTTATTTGGCAACAGGGCTATTCTTATGTGGATTTTCCACGTTGCCTTCTTTAGATGTTTCATGTGAAAAACAATTTGAAAAGTGGGTGATAGGCCCATTTGTGCGCCCTGAAAAAGGTAATCCGGTCATTTCCCCACAACCGACAGCTTTTGACTGTCCAATGCAAAAGCAGGAAATCAAATGGGAAGAAAGTGATACTTTTAATCCGGCAGCTACTGTAAAAGATGAAAGATCGTTGTACTCTATCGGGCAGAAGACAACTCCGCACAGGGGATAGGAAAAAGAACCTCCCGTATTGGATATGCCGAAAGTACAGACGGAATAACAATGTCAAGGTTGAAAGCACCGGTACTCTTTCCTGCTGAAGATGAATTTAAAAGCATTGAGTGCCCGGGTGGTTGTGAAGACCCTCGTGTAGCGATGACCAAAGATGGATTATATGTAATGCTTTATACAGCATGGAACCGTCAAACTCCCCGCCTTGCCGTCGCTACTTCTAAAGATTTTTGAAGAACTGGACCAAACATGGACTTGCTTTTGAAAAGGCTTATGATGGTCGGTTTGCTAAGATTGCAAGTAAATCGGCTTCTATTCTTACAAAAGTGAATGATGGAAAACTAGTCATTGATAAAGTAGATGGTAAATACTTTATGTATTGGGGCGAATATGCTGTCTATGCTGCCACGTCTGAAAATCTGGTAGATTGGTATCCGGTATTGGATGAAAATAATCAATTAAAGAAACTGGCTAGACCACGTAAAGGATACTTTGACAGTCAGATGACAGAATGTGGTCCTCCGGCTATTCGGACAAAGTATGGTATTGTTTTAATGTATAATGGTAAAAATGATAAAAAAAGCGGAGATCCGACCTATCCGGGAGGTGCTTATTGTGCCGGGCAAATGCTATTTGACAACAAAGATCCTTATAAACTTTTAAATCGTTTGGATAAACCTTTCTTTGTTCCCGAAGCTTCTTTTGAGAAAAGCGGTCAATACAAGGATGGAACGGTCTTTATTGAAGGATTGGCTTATTTTAAAAAGAAATTATATCTTTATTATGGATGTGCCGATTCAAAAGTAGCAGTGTCTGTGTGCGATAACGTAAAGAACTTATTGAAAATAGACTGATATAATTTACTAGAGATAATAAGTTTGCACAGTTTGTCAAAGAACATCCGGATAGTATCTCATTAAGTTCCCTTTCGGAAGTTTTTCTGCGTACTTCTGTGAAACGTTTTATCAAAAAGGACAAATACTGGGAAGGTACAGTTGTCGTAAAGAATCCTCAAGAATGCTTGGCTGCTGCCATCACCTTGGATTTAAGAGATGCTGCGACTAAATCAGCTATTCGTCCGGCTTATTTTGATGACGGATATTTCTTTTTGATGCCGGGTGAATCTAAAGAAATCCATTTCCAAGTCGATATAGATAAAATAGTTGATGCACCCATTTTACAAATAGGAGGATATAATGTAAAACTGCAGAACATCTTACTAAAAGGAAAATAAGTATAGAAACGTAAATCACTACTTTTTTGTAGAACAACAGGGGGGATATTAGGTTATGGATATTTTCTCCCTGTTTTTAGCTAGTTTGAATAGATTTTTTCCTTTGTTGGTCAGAATATTGCGTTTTAAATGAATTTTCTTTCTTAACTTTGACGCCACAAATAAGGATATTAATTTCTTTAATATCGTTTGCGTACACGAAAATACAAATAATAGATAGTAACAACCAAATTTAGTACCAACAGGATTAGTGATTACTGCTAATTCATACAAATTAGAAAAGATTGTATATGAAAAAGAATTTTTTATTGACTTTACTTTTGTTCTGCGCCGCTTCTCTGGCAGCACAGAATTGGGAGCCTCTTTTTAATGGTAAGAACCTGAAAGGATGGAAGAAGCTGAATGGCACAGCTGAGTATAAAGTTGTAGATGGTGCCATTGTAGGTATTTCTAAAATGGGTACCAATAACACATTCCTTACTACGACTAAAAATTACGGAGACTTTATTCTTGAATTTGATTTCAAAGTAGATGATGGTCTGAACTCTGGTGTACAATTTCGTAGTGAAAGTACAAAAGACTACCAGAAAGGACGCGTACATGGTTATCAATTCGAAATCGATCCATCTAAACGTGCATGGTCAGGTGGTATTTATGATGAAGCACGTCGTGGTTGGCTGTATCCTTTAACAAAGAATCCGTGCGCGCAAACAGCTTTTAAGAACAATGCTTGGAACAAAGCTCGTATTGAAGCGGTTGGAAATTCAATCCGTACTTGGATCAATGGGGTACCTTGTGCTAATCTCTGGGATGATATGACTCCTGAAGGATTCATTGCTTTGCAAGTACATGCTATCGGCAATGCTGCTGATGAAGGAAAGACTGTCAGCTGGAAAGACATTCGTATCTGTACTACAGATGTTGAACGTTACCAGACACCGGAATCTAAGGTTGCACCGGAAGTAAATGCGATAGCTAATACTATTTCTCCGAGTGAAGCTAAAGACGGCTGGGTATTGCTGTGGGATGGTAAGACTACCAACGGATGGAGAGGAGCAAAACTTTCTACTTTCCCGGAAAAAGGTTGGAAAATTGATAATGGTATCCTGAAAGTGATGAAGAGCGGTGGAGCTGAATCTGCTAATGGTGGTGATATTGTAACTACACGTAAATATAAAAACTTTATCTTAACTGTAGACTTCAAGATTACTGAAGGTGCTAATAGTGGAGTTAAATACTTCGTTAATCCGGATATGAATAAAGGAGAAGGTTCTGCTATCGGTTGCGAATTTCAGATTCTTGATGACGACAAACATCCTGATGCTAAACTAGGTGTAAAGGGTAACAGAAAACTTGGTTCATTGTATGATCTGATACCGGCTCCGGTTGAAAAACCTTTCAAAAAGAAAGAGTTTAATACGGCTACTATTATTGTAAAAGGTAACCATGTTGAGCATTGGTTGAATGGTGTTAAGCTTATCGAATACGATCGTAACAATGATATGTGGAATGCATTGGTGGCTTACAGTAAATACAAAAACTGGCCGAATTTTGGAAATTTTGAAGAAGGGAATATTCTTCTGCAAGATCATGGAGATGAAGTATGGTTCAAGAATGTGAAGATTAAAGAACTGAAATAAGAAATAAAATGGAGATGTGTCAAATTCTCCTTTTAACGAAATCACCCTCACTCCAACAATCTGTGGTGAGGGTGATTTTTAGTTTATGAAAGCTCTGACACATCGTCATTTTTTACAAAATCCTTGTCATGTGCCGTTCTTTTCAACATTTGTATAGACAATCTTCTGATGGTGACAGTTTGCTCTATGCTTGGTTTCCGTCTATGCATACTCGGGTAGATATTATTTTATCCAGTCAGTACTCAGAAGATAAATTATTGTTAGTCATTGCAACTATACAGGATATATTGCGACAATTAGAAAAGACTGCCAATTATTATGATGCGGATAGCGAACTTGCACAAATCAACCAAACAGCCTCTTTAGATCCTGTGAAACTCAGTTCATCTCTTTACGAAATGATTTCTTTATGTCTGGAATATCACAGGAAAACTTTGGGTTGTTTTGATGTTACTGTCCATTCTGAACATTATACCCGAAATACGATACAATCGGTACAATTGTCTGCCGAAGATCAAACTGTTTTCTTTCAGAAAAAGGGAACAACCATTAATTTATCTGGTTTCTTGAAAGGATATGCTTTGGAACGGATTAGAGAGATATTGGAAAGTTATGCAATAAAAAATGCATTAATAAATATGGGAAATAGTTCGGTATTGGCAATAGGAAACCATCCTAACGGCAAAGGGTGGAAAGTCGATTTTGGCAAGCGGATTCATACAGGAAAAGATGGTGAAGATAATGCTTTGATCTTGTTTGATGAATGTCTCACAACTTCAGGAAATAATTCTGCCGAGCACAAACATTTAATTTCTCCTCACAGTGCTAAATTGGTAGAAGGTTGCAAGCAATTAGCGGTAGTGACAACTAATGGGGCTATTGGAGAAATATTTTCTACCAGTCTATTTGTTGCTGATGAAGAACAGCGTGCATTATTAATTGATCGGTTTCATTTGAAGACAGTCATTGAGTTATAGACGATATTGTTGTATTTGGGGCACATTTTGTTACATAGTAGAATGGGATTGAGCATTTGATCCTAATTTATTAATTATCGGTTTATACTTTATCCTGTTTCTATTTATTTTTATTTTCATTTGTATCATTGATACATAAACTAATTTTTTATGAAAATCAAATCTTTGTTGTTAGGGCTCTTTTGTTGTTGCATTTCAGCAGAAGCGCAAGTGTTATTGAATAAAGAGGCAGGGAAAAATAGTTTTCCTATTGTTTCGCCGTCCTCAAAGGCTGTTGTTTGTTTTGATGGAAACGATGAAATTGTGGTACGTAAGAGTGTTTCTTTATTTGTAGAAGATGTTAATCGTGTAACGGGTCAGACATTGGAGATCGTAGAAAAGGAACCGGGTGATGTATCAGCACGTTACGCTATTATTGTAGGTACTATTGGTGAAAGTGAATGGATCAACAAATTGGCTACTCGAAATAAGATTGACACTACATCTATAGCAGGGGGGTGGGAAAGATATTTGATAGAGAAGGTTAGTAATCCTGTACCGGGTATCAAGAATGCAATTGTAATTGCCGGTAGTGACAGACGTGGTACAGCTTATGGACTTCTTTCTATATCCAGAGCAATAGGAGTCTCTCCTTGGTATTGGTGGGCCGATGCTCCGGTAAAACACCTTAAACAGCTGAATGTAAACGTCAATAAGTATATTTCGAACGAACCGACAGTAAAGTTCAGAGGCATCTTTATCAATGACGAAGATTGGGGACTTTATAAATGGTCAAAAGAGAATTTTGAAAAAGAACGTGGAAACTTCGGGCCAAGAACGTATGCGAAGGTTTGTGAGTTGTTACTACGTCTTCAGGCCAATTACTTATGTCCTGCTATGCACGATGCGTCGATGGCATTCCATCGGATTCCGGAAAACAGATTAGTGGCAGATAGTTTTGCCATTGTCATGGGATCGTCACATTGCGAACCATTGCTGTTTAATACAGCTAGTGAATGGAAACGTGACAAAATGGGTGAATGGGACTATATCAATAACAAAACAGGTGTAGATAAAGTTTTGAAATCACGTGTTGAAGAATGTGCTCCTTTTGAAAATGTATATACATTGGCTTTACGTGGATTGCATGATAAAGCAATGAATGCCAGCAATGATATGGCCGATAGAAAGAAGATGCTTCAGGAAGCCCTCATGGCGCAGAGACAAATGCTGGTCGATGTCATTGGCAAACGTGCAGAAGATATTCCTCAAGCTTTTACCCCTTACAAGGAAGTATTGGATGTATATGATGAGGGGTTGGATCTTCCCGATGATGTGACTATTATCTGGCCGGATGACAATTACGGCTATATGAAACGTTTGAGTAGTCCGAAAGAGCAGAAGCGTTCCGGACGTTCTGGTGTATATTATCATTCTTCTTATTTGGGCAAACCTCACGATCACCTTTGGATGAATACGGTTTCGCCTACTTTGATGTATGAAGAGTTGCGTAAAGCTTATGATACGACAGCCGACCGTATCTGGCTACTGAATGCCGGTGATATTAAATCCTGTGAATTTGCAGTAGACTATTTTCTGACAATGGCTTTTGATATCAACGCCTTCAATTTTGAAAGAGCAGCCAATTACCGTACTGAATGGATGTGTGGCATGTTAGGAGATGAATATCGGGAAGAATATCAAGATGTGATTAACTCTTTCTACAAGTTAGCCTTTGAGCGTAAACCGGAGTTTATGGGTTGGGGCTATCAATGGGCAACAGACAAACATGGGAATGAACGGAATACAGATACCGACTTCTCATTTACAAATTACCGGGAAGCAGATACTCGCTTGGCCGAATATACCCGCATTGGAGCTATTGTTGAGAAGATACTGAATCAACTGCCGGATGAAAATCAAAAAGCCTGTTTTTATCAGTTGTTATATTATCCGGTAAAAGGCTGTGAGTTACTTAATCAGATGGTCTTGAATGGCCAGAGAAATCGTTGGTATTCCATTCAGCAGAGAGCAGCTACCAAACCTTTGGCAAATAAGACAAAGGTTTGTTATGATAGTCTGCAAATAATCACGGACGGATATAACTCTTTGTTAGGTGGAAAATGGGATCATATAATGACCATGAAACAAGGTTTTGCCTCCTCTTATTTCAAACTTCCGGAATTGCGCACAGTTTCATTGGAAAATGATGCCTCTTTGGGAGTGATGGCGGAAGAGGAAGACGTATTAAAAGGATTGAAAAGTTTCCACTCATTACCAGCTTTTAATACCTACTTACGTCGGTCATATTATGTAGACGTTTTCAATAAAGGTACTGCACCGTTAAAATGGCAGGCAAATGTTTCAAACGATTGGATTGTATTAAGTAAGAAAGCTGGTGAAACAGCTACTGAAGAACGTATTGATGTATCAATCGATTGGACAAAAGTTCCTGTAGGCGAAAGAGTGTTGGGAACATTGGAAATCTTGTCTGCCAGCGGTGAAAAAGAAAATGTTTACGTTTCAGTATTCAATCCTTCCTCTCCTTCGTTGGCGGAGATGGATACCTTGTTCGTTGAACATAACGGCTATGTCTCAATAGATGCAGCAAGTTTTCATCGCAAAGTGGAGAATAAAGATATCAAGATGATAACAATTCCTAATCTGGGTGTTGAAAATACAGCTATCCAATTGGGTAACCCAGTGGCTCCACCACAGCGTACGGCAGGACGTAGTACTCCACGATTAGAATATGATTTCTACACTTTCGAACAAGGTTCTGTAGATGTTTATACGTATGTCCTGCCAACATTTGTCCTATGTAAAGACAGAGGATATGCCGGACATGAAGCAACGAATGTCGAAACAAAATATGGTGTATGTATCGACGAAGGTCCTGTGATGAATCCATCTACTTCTTCTTTTGAGTATGCACAACTTTGGTATGAAAGTGTATTGAAGAATTGTAGAATCAATAAGACGACTTTGCATATAGACAAACCGGGTAAACATACGGTAAAGATTATTTGTGGAGATGCAGGAACAGTTATCCAAAAGATTGTTTTGGACTTTGGTGGAATGAAACGTTCTTATATGGGACCACAACCGACAAAGAATAAATAAGTATCTTAAAATAGAAGCTATAATTAAAAAGAATATTTTGCATTGTACTGGATAAATTCAAGAGTGGACTTATCTGGTACAGTACATTTGGAGTATATATAATGGTCTGTATTTTTCCTTTATTGAATAGTAATTTTTGTATTTTGTAAAGTACAATGCCTATATTTGTGCTATTGATAATAAATTAAATATCTAATATTAATGAATTCTAAATTATTACTTCTACCGGCAGCACTGACAATAGCCGGAAATTCTGTTGCAAAAGACAAAAATAAAAAGACTGACAAGCGTCCGAATATTTTAGTGATTCTTGCGGATGATTTAGGTTATTCAGACTTAGGATGTTATGGTAGTGAGATTCATACTCCCAATTTGGATAGGCTGGCACAACAAGGTGTTCGTTTCAATCATTTCTATAACACCAGTCGTAGTTGCCCGACTCGTGCTTCTTTATTAACGGGACTCTACCAACATCAGGCGGGTATCGGTCGTATGACGTTTGATGACAATTTACCGGGTTATCGGGGTACTCTTTCGCGTAATGCTGTCACCATTGCGGAAGTTTTGAAAGGAGTAGGGTATACCACCAGTATGGTGGGTAAATGGCATATTGCCGAAACTCCCTTGCGTAAAGACCAACGGGAATGGCTGGCACATCATGTATTTCATGATACTTTCTCTGACTTATGCCACTATCCGGTGAATCGAGGTTTTGACACCCATTACGGAACCATTTATGGAGTTGTGGATTACTTTGATCCGTTTAGCTTGGTAGAAGGTGAAGAACCTATAAAAGAAGTGCCGGATGGATATTATATTACTCAGGCTCTTTCGGATCGTGCTGTGAAAGAAGTGAATGAATATGCAAAAGAAAACAAACCATTCTTTATGTATTTGGCTTATACGGCACCTCACTGGCCACTTCATGCTTTGCCCGAAGATATTGAGAAGTATAAAGATACCTATAAAGTAGGTTGGGAAGCCATTCGTAATGCTCGTTACGAACGGCAAAAACAATTAGGAATATTCCCGGGGATGGATAACTTCTTATCTGACCGTCAATTTCAGGATAAGTGGGAAAATAATCCGACTGCAGAGTGGGATGCCCGTGCCATGGCGGTCCATGCAGCGATGATTGACCGCATGGATCAAGGAATTGGTCAAGTGATTGACGCGTTAGAACGTACCGGACAGTTGGATAACACATTGATTCTATTTCTTTCCGATAACGGATGTAGTAATGAACTCTGCCAGAATTATTCCCCGGGTGAAAATGACCGTCCTGATATGACTCGCAAAGGAGAGGTGATGGTATATCCACATAACAAAGAAGTACTGCCTGGTCCGGAAACTACCTATGCATCGTTAGGAGCTCGTTGGGCAAATGTAGCCAATACTCCTTTCCGTTTCTGGAAAGCTAAATCTTATGAAGGTGGCATCTGTACTCCTATGATTGCACATTGGCCAAAAGGAATCAAAAAGAATGTGGGAGGAATGACATCTGAAATCGGTCATGTAATGGATATTATGGCAACTTGTATTGATCTGGCAGATGCAAGCTATCCGGAAAAGTATAAAGGTCATGATATCATACCGATGGAAGGTAAGAGTCTTCTGCCTATCTTTAAGAGCGGTCATCGTGAAGGACATGATTACCTTGGTTTTGAACATTTCAATGAACGTGCTTTCCTTTCCAATGATGGCTGGAAGATTGTCCGTCCGGGAGAAAAAGCGAAATGGGAATTGTATAACCTGAATGAGGATCGTAGTGAGCAACACAATCTTGCTAACAAATACCCTGAGAAGGTAACAGAAATGGTAAAAGCTTATGAAGCATGGGCGAAACGTTGTATGGTAGAACCTTATCCGGGACAGAATAAATAATCACTAAGTTATTGGCAAATTATATGAACAATATATCTCTGTCTCTGGCAGCAGTGATGACTACTGTTAATATTTCTGCTATCGCGCAGCAAACGAAAACTCCGAATGTCGTATTAATTATGACTGACCAGCAACGTGCTGATCTTTGTGGAAGAGAGGGATTCCCAATGGACATAACACCTTATGCTGATTCGTTAGCCCATCAAAACAGCTGGTTTGATAAAGCTTATACCGTGGCACCTGCGAGTTCTCCTGCCCGCTGTTCTATGTTTACGGGACGTTTTCCGTCAGCTACCCACGTACGTACCAATCATAATGTATTGGATATATATTATCAGAAGGATATGGTTCATGTGTTTAAAGAAAAAGGATATAAAACAGCACTTGTCGGCAAGAATCATTCCTACCTGAAACCATCTGACATGGATCATTGGATTGAATACGGACATTGGGGAAAGTCTGTGAAGAATAAGACGGAAGGCGAAAAGAAATTGGCAAACTTCCTCGACAAGGATGCACGTGGACAATGGTTGGAACCTTCTCCGATTCCTTTGGAACAACAACAACCCGTTGCCATTGTAAATGAAGCATTGGATTGGATCAAGACACAAGAAAATCCTTTTTTCATTTGGGTATCTTTCCCCGAACCTCATAATCCTTATCAAGTGTGTGAACCCTATTATTCAATGTTTGCACCGGAGAAATTACCTCAACCCCGTACTACTCGTAAGGATTTGGCGCGTAAAAGTGAAAAATATCAGATATTAGCGGAATTGGAAGACAGCTCTTGTCCTGACTTACAAAAAGATCTTCCCAGACTAAGAGGTAATTATATGGGAATGATACGATTGATAGATGATCAGGTGAAGCGATTAATTGAAACTTTGAAAGCAGAGGGGAAATATGAAAACACGATTTTCATTATTCTTTCTGACCATGGTGATTATTGTGGTGAATATGGCTTGATCCGTAAAGGAGCCGGAACTCCTGAGTCTTTGACGCGTATTCCGATGGTGTGGGCAGGTGCAGGTATTTCTAAACAGGAAAAGGCAATGGAAGCTCATGTTTCTATTGCTGATATTTTCCCGACTCTTTGTACGGCTATTGGGGCGGATATTCCGGTAGGAGTGCAGGGACGCAGTTTGTGGCCTATGCTTACAGGAAAAAGCTATCCGAAAAGAGAGTTTTCAAGTATAATAGTAGAACAAGGATTCGGAGGAGAAGACTTCACTCGAGAAGAGCCTTTGACATTCCAAAAAGAAGGTGCCTTTACGCCGAATAAGATAGCCCACTTTGATGAACTGAATACTTGGACACAAAGTGGAACACAACGCATGGTACGCAAAGGAGACTGGAAGCTAATTTTGGATAATTATGGAAGAGGTGAATTGTATAATCTGAAAAAAGATCCATCCGAAATAAATAATCTGTTTGATAACAAAAAATATGCAGCTAAACAATCAGAATTACTTCAGGAGGCTTTGACATGGAATCTGAGATTACAAGATCCGTTACCAGTTCCCAGACATCGGTATTCTTTTAAACAGAATCCATACAATTATCATTTCAAAGATTGATGTTGTAATGTGAGATCTTGAATTACTAGGAGTCTGTTTAAATTTTATTTAATAACATCCTAATGGATGCTGTTTTTACCATTTCCTCTGCCGAATCGGATGTTGATCCATTCTTGAGGAAAAGTTGGGGTTAGCTCCTCCTCCTAACAAAAAACATCATTTTCTCTATCAACCTATCACCAATCTTTTGTATCCCCTTATTCATCGTACTTTCAAGAGGTGATAGGTTGTTATTTCATCTATCACCTCATCTATCACCTATCACCATTGCCGGCTTCTACACGATCCTCTTCGTTTCATGGATGAGAGATAACTTTTGAATTCTTTGACAGTAAACATCCATTTCATTAATAACAAACTTGCGTTTCTTTAATACCTAACTTCTTTCCCTCTGATAGAGAAGTTATTATTTATTAGGAATAATCTATAAATGCAACTTGCGTTTTCATAAACGGAACTTGCAATTATATAAACGAAAGCTCCGTTTATAGATTATAGTTAATAAACAACCATTTTACTATTAAAGGAAACAAAGTTTGTTCTAAGAGAAGAAGAACTAACCTATTAATACTTCTGTTCATAACTTACGTTATTTTTCCTTTTAGGATTTACAAATGCTTCTTAAGACCGTTTTCGGATATGGGTAAGGTATAATGTCTGAGAGTCTGTTTGAATTTTCTTCAATCAATCCTATCGCAGCAATTTTGCCCGTTTCCTCTGCCGAATCGAATGTTGATTTGCAGTTCTTACAGAGTCTTCTGCTATTGTCCGGCTAGGAGATACGGAGATCATTACCGCTATTATGAATTCTACGTTCGACTCTTCGAAAACTATCCTCGAAATCTCTCTGGGTTAACCGGAGTATTGGCCCTTTGGCTGGGAATTATGAAGATCGGAGAGAATAGCGGATTAATAACTTCATTGGCTCAAATGACAGATATACTTATTTATGAGGCAAATAAGCAGAGAAAAATCCGACAGCCGATTCATAAAATGTTTTTGCATCTTGCTGCTCCTTTAAAAGGCAATTCATTACCTCTTCAAATCGTCTGGAATCAATTTTTTCGCGGATCGATCTCCAAAGCTGTATGTTCTCTTCGACCTGCTTTACTCCTTGCTTAAGACTTTCGACGAATTCTTTTTCAAATGTATCACCCGATTTCATGAGATGATTCCATGGAACATAGTGAAAGCAAAGCAAATATAATTCGGGACATTGCTTTATGTCGTTAAAGTGAGTACAGTTAGTAGGGAAATACTGTGAAACATAATCCGTACCATTGATTGTTCGATTCGTTCCAATTCCTTTATTGTCTATTTTCCATTCTTTGTTAGCTCGGATGTCAAATCCGGCACGATAGTGACAAGCTACCTGAGTCGTCAGTCCGAGACTATAGGGTGAATGGCTGCGGACATAGCTATTCCATGTTGGCATCATCATTTGTGTTATCACTTTTTCCGAGGATTTATCACAATTCCATGTTGATTTAATCCATTCAGATGTGATTTTCTCAATCGTCTCTTTGGGATTCCACGCTAATCGTCCGAATGCAAACCAGTTTGCCTGTGCAAAATGATGACCGGTCCAGTTGTTGGAATCACCCGTATTGGCTACACCTGCCATTGCCCGGTATTTAGTAGGATAAACCTTACCTGTAATTATCTTAGTTATGCTACTGCCCGCACCTTTACAATATGTGTCAAAGTTGAGAAACTCTTTCCACATGGGAGCTAAATATACCAAATAGGTAGATTGCCCGATATATTCCTGAGTAATTTGCAATTCAGGCATTAATGAAGTCTGTTTCATTGCCCCGAACAGAGGTTGGGCAGGCTCAATCGGCTGGAAATCCAATGCTCCATTTTTGGCTTGCAATATCACATTATCATCAAACTTTCCGTCAAGTGGAAGAAATTCCTTATAAGAACGTTTAATACGATCCTTATCTATTTGAGGATTATATACAAAAGTTCTCCATATCACAATACCTCCATGAGGTTTTAGTGCCCGTGCCAGTACATTAGCACCTTCTGCATGACTACAGTGATAATCTTGCGGGCCGGGCATACCTTCAGAGTTTGCTTTAACGAGAAATCCTCCGAAGTCAGGAATCAGTGAATAAATCTCATCCACTTTTGTGTTCCACCATTCTTGAACATTCGGCTCGAGCGGATTGGCAGTGTCGAGTTCTCCTACACCTCCCCATCTTTTCATAACATCAGGTGTTGATGACGGTTTCATGGGAGCCGCAAAATTGGCAGAGAGATAAATTCGTATATTATACTTGCGTAGGATATGTGCCAACGCTGATATTTTTTTCAGATAATCTCTTCGTAAAATACGTGGATCGGCATTCACATTATTCAATACTACTCCATTGATACCTATAGAGGCATTGGCACGTGCATAATCCGTATATCTTTCATCAAGTCTTTCCGGTAATTCGTCCCATTTCCATAACGTTTTTCCGGCGTATCCCCGCTCTATATTTCCGTTGAGGTCATCCCAATGATTTAGTTGCCGATAATCTAAAGCCGGTACTTCCCTTATATTCAACCGATCCAGAGGATATTCACATTGAATCAGCCGGATCAAATGGAACGTTCCATAAAGAAAACCTGCATCCGAATATGCCTGCAATATAATCTTGTTATTGTTATTACGGATAAGATATCCTTCCATACCCAGACTTTTGTCTTTACAGTAACTCATTTGAATACCGGCTGTTGTGTTACTGATGAATTGAGGAGTTATTCCCAGTGTAGCTTTTAAACTACGTTTTAATTCTTCTGCAATCACTTCATCGTATTTGCATTGAGGTAGATTCACCTGACTGTATAATTGGATATAAGACTCCTTCAGTGGAAGGTCTTGAACAGGTTTGTAGTTTAACCAAAGTTCATATCCTGTATCTGTGTTTCGTACTATTTGTGCTTGTCCGCGAGAATGCCCGATAGTGCACAAACAAAGTAGAATAATACTGAGATGAAAATAATAATTATTCATAATGAGTATTTTTAAGGAATAATACAAAGAAAATAAAATAGAAGAAAAATATAGGCTATTTTCTGTTCAATAAAGGACAAATCCTCTTCGTAATCTCAGATTCTTTTAAAAGAGAAGGTGCAATTCTATATTTATGGTCAGTTTTTGTCCTTAATTGAATAGTTTTTTTTGTATGTTTTCTAATGTTATTCCGATTTTTGCGATATGAATTAGTCGGAATTCGTATTATAATATCCATGAATTCAAAACTATTTAAGAAAAATATAAGGACTATGATCTGAAAATTGTTTTCTTTGTATTGTCTTAAAATGAATGAAGTTATGAAAACTATGAAAACGAAGTTGAGCTTTTTGTTGTCTCTGGTCCTGTTAGTGTCATGTAATCCTAAAAACACAGGGAGACAAAATGATGCTACAGGGGATACTACTTATACGAATCCGCTATTGGTTGAAGGAGGGTCTGACGCTAGTGCTATTTATCACAATGGAAAGTATTATTATACACATGAAACAGAATCATATATCATGCTGTGGGAAACAACAGATATTACCGATCTGGTTCATGCTAAATCCAAAAAGGTATGGATTCCAAAGGATCCTATGAATAGCCGGCATCTTTGGGATCCGGAAATACGGTTGATAAATGGTAAGTGGTATATTTATTTTGCTGCTGACGATGGAAATACGGATAACCATCAGCTATATGTGATTGAGAATGATTCTCCTGATCCTATGGAAGGGGAGTTTCAGTTGAAAGGACCTATAGTAACTAATTCCGGATGGAATTGGGGAATTCATCCTGCTACTTTCGAGCATAAAGGAAATCTTTATTTATTGTGGTCGGGTTGGCCCAGCCGAAGAATTAATACGGAGACTCAATGTATCTACATCGCTCGGATGAAAGATCCATGGACACTCGATTCGGAAAGAGTACTGATTTCACGACCGGAATATGAATGGGAACGACAATGGGTAAATCCTGATGGAAGTAGGACGGCCTATCCTATTTATGTCAATGAGGCACCACAGTTCTTTCATTCGAAAGATAATAAGACGCTGATTGTATATTATGCAGCTAGTGGTTGTTGGTCACCTTTTTATTGTACGGGTATGCTTACTGCTGATGCAGATAGTGATTTGTTAAATCCAGCTTCTTGGAAGAAATCAGAGGTGCCGGTATTCCAACAAGAGCCGAAAGAGCGCGTTTACGGACCGGGTAGCTTTTCATTTGTTCCTTCACCGGATAGTACCGAAGTGTATTTATTATATCATGCACGAAGTCTGCCGAATTCTGTTACAGGTGAGCCTGAAAGCCGCAATACGAGGTTACAAAAGATAGGATGGGATGCGAATGGTATGCCGGATTTGGGCAAACCGGTTCCTGTTGGGGTTCCATTGACAAAGCCGTCAGGTACTCCTATCAAGAAATAGGTAATATTTGTAGATGTTTCTATAATGTTTGATGAGTGATACTCACTTGTCAAGGGGAGATTATTATATCATATTACTAACATAATATTAAATTAAAACAGTGAAAAAGAGTATTTTAACAGTTTGTGTTGTCGCTTTGCTTTCTAGTGCTGCATCTGCGCAATGGAAACCGGCAGGTGATAAAATTAAAACAAAATGGGCGGAAGAAATCAATCCGGAAAACGTTTTGCCAGAGTATCCCCGTCCTATCATGGAACGTAGTGATTGGAAAAACCTGAACGGTTTATGGGAATATGCAATTATAGAGAAAGGTAAAACGCCGACTTCCTATGAAGGCAAAATTCTGGTACCATTTGCAGTAGAATCAAGCTTGTCGGGAGTTGCAAAGACGGTAGGAAAGAATAATGAGCTTTGGTATCAGCGGACATTTGATGTTCCGAGTGCATGGAAAGGTAAAAAAGTAATGCTGAACTTTGGAGCTGTTGATTGGAAGGCTGATATTTGGGTGAATGATATAAAAGTAGGCCAACATACAGGTGGTTTTACTCCATTCTCTTTAGATATAACTCCAGCATTAAATTCAAAAGGGGATAACAAACTTGTAGTGAAAGTTTGGGACCCGACAAGCGACGGACCTCAACCACGCGGTAAACAAGTTACTAAACCCGAAGGTATTTGGTATACCTCTGTAACAGGTATCTGGCAAACTGTATGGATGGAGCCTGTAGACGAATGTCACATCACCGATATTCGTACAGCTTCGGATATTGATCGTAAGAAACTGACTGTAGACGTAGCTACTACCGGTGCAAATTTATCTTCTCAATTGGTTGAAGTAAAGGTGTTTGACGGCAAGCAATTGGTGGCTGTAGGCAAAGGCCTGAGCGGTCAGACGATTGATATACAAATGCCTGAAGATGCAAAATTGTGGAGTCCTGAATCTCCTTTCCTTTACTCAATGGAAGTTGCTTTGAATTGTGGAGGTAAAGTAACAGACAAAGTAGATAGTTACACTGCTATGCGTAAATACTCTACCCGTCAGGATGAGAATGGAATTGTACGTTTGCAGTTAAATAATAAGGATGTATTCCAGTTTGGTCCGTTGGATCAAGGTTGGTGGCCTGATGGACTGTATACAGCGCCTACCGATGAGGCTTTGGTTTACGACATTCAGAAAACAAAGGATTTCGGTTATAATATGATTCGTAAGCACGTGAAAGTAGAACCGGCACGTTGGTATACTCATTGCGATAAACTGGGTGTAATTGTATGGCAGGATATGCCTAGCGGCGATAAGGAACCTGAATGGCAGATGTATAACTTCTTCACAGGCAATGAGTTGAAACGTACGGAAGAGTCAGAAGCATGCTATCGCAAAGAATGGAAAGAAATAATGGATTACCTTTACAATTATCCTTGTATTGGTGTTTGGGTTCCGTTTAATGAACGTTGGGGACAGTTTAAAACAGAGGAAATCTCTGAATGGACAAAGAAACATGACCCTTCGCGTTTGGTGAATCCGGCAAGTGGTGGTAATCACTTCCAATGTGGAGATATTCTTGACTTGCACCATTATCCGAATCCGGTTCTTAAGTTCTATGATGCAGGTCGTGCTACAGTATTGGGAGAATATGGCGGTATCGGTATGGCTATGCCGGAACACTTATGGGTACCCGATCACAACTGGGGATATGTGAAGTTCAACTCTTCTAAAGAAGTGACAGATGAGTATGTGAAATATGCGAATCAATTATATAAACTGATTCCACGTGGTTATTCGGCTGCAGTATATACACAGACAACAGATGTTGAAATGGAAGTAAACGGATTAATGACTTATGACCGTAAGGAAATTAAGATTGATGAACCTAGAGTTAAGGAAATTAATACCAAAATCTGTAATTCGTTGAATAAGTAAGACAAAAGTTTGTAATTGAATACTGATCTCATGGTGAAATTGAACTGTGCGGAGATTTCCGCCGGTTCAATTTCTATTTTTTTCTTATCTTTGCCAAACTTTTAAATTAATCTTATATGATGCTTAGATCACTTTTTCTTTTAATGGCTGTAGGTTGTTCGGCAGCTTTATTTTCTCAGTCTGCACCAGACGGAGGATCGGATAATGATGAGAAACAGTACTGTAATCCTGTAATCAATTATAGTTTACCGGATCCGACGGTTATTAAAGGTGAAGACGGTTATTTCTATCTGTATGCTACGGAAGATATCAAAAATGTCCCAATTCATCGATCAAAAGACCTTGTAAATTGGGATTTTGTAGGGACGGCTTTTTCCAAAACAACTCGTCCTACATTTGAACCCAAAGGTGGAATTTGGGCTCCTGATATTAATAAAATAGGTAACCGCTATGTGCTATATTATTCCATGTCAGTTTGGGGGGGAGAATGGACATGCGGTGTTGGTGTCGCTGTTGCCAATCAACCGGAAGGACCCTTTATTGATCATGGCAAAATGTTTCGAAGCAATGAGATCAAAATACAAAATTGTATTGACCCCTTTTATATAGAAGATAATGGCAAGAAGTATCTTTTCTGGGGTAGTTTTCATGGAATATATGGTACGGAATTGACAGAAGACGGGCTTGCTTTGAAAAAAGACGCTCCGATTTTGCAAATTGCCGGTAATGCCTACGAAGGCACTTATATTCACAAACGGGATGGATATTATTATTTGTTTGCTTCTATCGGTAGCTGTTGCGAGGGATTGAAGAGTACTTATACAACGGTTGTTGGACGTTCCGAAAACTTGTTTGGACCTTATGTGGATAAGAGCGGCCGTCCGATGCTGGAGAACAATCATGAAATCCTGATTGGGAAGAATGATGCGTTTGTAGGAAACGGCCATAACTCGGAGATCGTTTCAGATAAGAATGGTGCAGACTGGGTGTTTTATCATGCAGTCAGTACGGCCAATCCGTCAGGACGTGTTTTGATGTTAGATCGTGTTTATTGGCAGGATGGCTGGCCATATGTACAAGGATCCACGCCATCATTGAAGGCTGATAAACCGGAGTTTTAAATGACACATTTAAATGTTTTATAGTAGATTTCCCCTTGTTTGCAATTGCAGATAAGGGGATTTTTGTGTCATATACTTGTCATAATGCAATATAAAAGGCGTTTTGACTAGTTTTTATCCTTTATTGAATAGAGATTTGTATTAACTTTCCTTATTTTCTGCAATCTTTGTAACTGGAAAAATGTTCTAATATTCAATTATCATGAAAAACAAGACTCTCTTGGCCATAATTTTACTGTTGGCAGTATCTACGACAATGACGGGAATGGATATTCCCGGAAAAACACAGCAAAAGCCATCTACATATACAAATGATGATGTATGGGCTGCATACGAAGGATTCAACCAGACATTGCTTGACCCTGTTAAATATATCTATAAGACCAATTCTTCTGATAAAAGTGCAAAAGATCGTTTCAATGGTGCGGCAGCTATCTGGTGCCAACCTACTTATTGGGATATGGCAATGAATGCCTATAAATTAGCCAAAGCTCAAAAAGATAAGCAAAAGACTGCTTACTACAAAGAGCTCTGTGATAAGATATATGCAGGAAATAAAGCTCAGTACACTCATTTCGATTTTGATGATAATAATGAAAATACCGGATGGTTTATTTATGATGACATCATGTGGTGGACCATTACTTTGGCACGTGCTTACGAATTGTTTGGAGTAGAGGATTACCTCCGATTCTCGGAAGAGAGTTTTAGTCGTGTATGGTACGGATCGAAGAAAGTAGGAGATACCGGTTCATATGACAAAGTAAATGGCGGAATGTTCTGGCAATGGCAACCGATACGAAATCCGAAACCCAATCAACCGAATGATGGTAAAATGGCTTGTATCAATTTTCCGGTAGTGGTAGCTGCACTTACTCTTTACAATAATGTGCCGAAACGGAGAAAGGAATCCGCTGAAGAAGCACCCAAGTATCAGACTAAAGCACAATATCTGGCTAAAGGAAAAGAAATTTATGAATGGGGTGTAGAGAACCTGTTGGATAAGAAAACCGGAAAGGTGGCCGATAGCCGTCATGGTAAAGGCACTCCGGCATGGAAAGCACATATTTATAATCAGGCTACTTTCATTGGAGCATCAGTTTTGCTCTATAAGGCTACCGGGAAAAAAAGTTATTTGAATAATGCTATACTTGCTGCCGACTATTCTGTTAAGGAAATGTCTGCCGAACATAACCTACTGCCTTTCGAGAAGGGAATTGAGCAAGGCATTTACACTGCTATTTTCGCTCAATATATGGCAATGCTGGTATACGATTGCGGACAAACCCAATATCTTCCATTCTTGAAACACAATATTGAAACAGGTTGGGCAAACAGAGATAAGACACGTGATGTTTGCGGCGGTGAGTATTGGAAAGTTTTGCCGGATGGAGCTGATATCGATAGTTATTCTGCTTCCGGAATACCGGCATTAATGCTTTTATTTCCGGCAGATAAATAACCAGATAATTTTCGACGCTAATACCATTAAATATCATGAATAATATACGACTACTGCTGGTCTCTTGTGTTTTATTAATCTGTTGTCATTCGGTCGATGCGCAAAAAGTGAAAGAAAGAGAAACTAAAACTGTCTTCCAAACAGCTGATCCTTGGAAACCGGAAACAGATGTGCGTGCTGACGCAGCAATCGTATATGGTACATCGGACAGACCGGGCGTTACCTTCGAACAGCGGGTACAATCGTGGAAAAATAAAGGTTACCAAACGCAGTTTATGACTGGCGTAGCGTGGGGAAATTACCAGGACTATTTTCTCGGAAAATGGGACGGGATTAATGACCATCTGAAAGAAGGACAAAGAGATCGTAACGGAAATGAAATTGCACATGGACATCTGGTGCCCTACATTGTTCCTACCGAAAGTTTTATCCGTTACATGCAAGAAATGCAGATAAAACGTGTGATTGATGCAGGAATCACTTCTATTTTTCTGGAAGAACCCGAATTCTGGATGCGTGGCGGATATAGCGAAGCTTTCAAGTCGGAGTGGCAGAAATATTATGATTTTCCATGGAGGGACCAGCAAGAATCTCCTGAAAATACATATCTCTCAAATAAACTGAAATACCACCTGTATTACAATGCACTGGATAAAATATTCTCCTATGCCAAAGAATACGGAAAATCGAAAGGGTTGGATATCAAATGTTATGTGCCTACTCATTCATTAATTAATTATACTTCCTGGCAGATTGTAAGTCCTGAAGCCAGCTTGGCTTCATTGGACTGTGTTGATGGTTATATCGCACAAGTCTGGACGGGTACTGCACGTGAATCCAATTTCTATGATGGCGTAAGAAAAGAAAGGGTATTTGAAAATGCCTTTCTGGAATATGGCTGCATGAAGTCTATGACTGCTCCTTTAAATCGGAAAATGTATTTTCTGACAGACCCGATAGAAGACTTCCCAAGAGACTGGCAAGATTTCAAGCGAAATTATCAGGCTACTTTCTCAGCACAACTCATGTATCCGATGGTTGATACATATGAAGTAATGCCTTGGCCCGACCGTATTTACCTGGGATTGTATCAGGTAGCCGGAACAGACCGGAAAGAACGTATTCCGCGTTCATATTCCACTCAGATGCAAATCATGATTAATACATTGAATGATATCCGTACTTCTGAAAAAAAAATTAGCGGAACACATGGTATTGGTGTATTGATGGCTAACTCATTGATGTTTCAGCGTTTCCCTACTCACGACGGATACGATGATCCTCAGTTCTCCAGTTTCTACGGACAAACATTTCCCTTGTTGAAAAGAGGCGTTCCGGTAGAGCTGGTACATATCGAAAATACTCCGTTTAAAGAGACATTCAAAGGACTTGAAGTATTGGTGATGTCCTATTCGAATATGAAGCCGATGAACCCCGAATACCATACTTATCTGGCAGATTGGGTAAAGAAAGGTGGAGTCTTAGTTTATTGTGGAGAAGATATCGATCCTTATCAATCCGTACTGGAATGGTGGAATACAGAAGGCAATCATTATAAATCCCCTTCAGAACATCTGTTCGAGGAGATGAATTTATCCCAAAATCCCACTGACGGGACCTATCGCTATGGCAAAGGAACAGTTATTGTCATGCGTGAAGATCCTAAACATTTTGTGTTGAAAGCCGGAAATGACCGGAAATATTTTGAGACCATTTCATCTGCTTATCAGAAAAAGACCGGCAAGGCTATCGAGACAAAAAACAGTTTCTTGGTAGAAAGAGGTGTCTATACTATTGCAGCCGTTATGGATGAAAGCGTTTCAAACGAGCCTTTGACATTGTCCGGATTATATATCGATCTGTTTGACAAAGATTTGCCGGTACTGACAAAGAAACAAATCCAACCTGGAGAGCAAGGATACCTGTATGATTTAAATAAAGTATCCGGTAAAGTCAAAGCAAAAGTTCTTTGCGGTGCTTCCCGTATTTATGACGAGAAAGTAGGAAAGCAGAACTATTCATTTGTAGCGAAAAGTCCGTTGGAAACAACCAATGTATCGAGAGTTCTTCTGCCAAGTCAACCCAAAAACGTAAAGGTGAACGGGAAGTCGGAGCAAGGCGAATGGGATGAAGCTTCAAAAACACTGCTACTAAGCTTTGAAAATGATCCGAATGGGGTAAATGTATCAATTGATTGGTAAATAGAATTTATAAATAGGAATGAATATTATGAGACAAAAACTAACGATGCTGTTGCTGGGAGCAGCTTCTGTACTTTCTAGCTGTAGCACCCAGATTGAACGGCATGAAAAAAATGAGTTGCGTGCTCCGGCTTATCCGCTGGTAACGATAGATCCTTATACCAGTGCTTGGTCTTTTACAGACAATTTGTATGACGGCTCTGTAAAACACTGGACAGGAAAAGACTTTCCTTTGATAGGTGTAGCCAAAGTAGACGGGCAATTCTACCGCTTCCTGGGAATGGAAGAACTGGAATTGAGACCTTTGGTGAAAACATCTGAACAGGGTACTTGGACAGGAAAATATACCATTGAAAAACCGGCTGACGGATGGCAGAATGCTGATTTCGATGACAGCAAATGGAAAGAAGGCGAAGGCGCATTCGGAACAAAAGAGAATGAAACCGCAGCAAAGACACAATGGGGAGAAGAATTTATCTGGGTACGTCGTGTAGCCGATATTCAGGAAGACTTGACAGGTAAAAATGTATACCTGGAATATTCTCATGACGACGATGTGATCATTTATATTAATGGAATCAAGGTAGTAGATACAGGAAATGCTTGTAAGAAGCATGTACAAGTAAAATTGTCGGATGAAGTAATTGCTTCTTTGAAGAAAGGTGATAATCTGATTGCCGCCTATTGCAACAACCGCGGAGCAAATGGATTATTGGACTTCGGATTGTTGGTAGAGTTGGATGATAGCCGTTATTTTGGTCAGACAGCTACACAGAAATCTGTCGATGTGCAACCTATGCAGACTTATTACACCTTTACTTGTGGTCCGGTGGATTTGAACCTGACATTTACTGCTCCTATGTTTATGGATAATCTGGACCTGATGACACGTCCGGTTAATTATATCTCTTACGAAGTAGCTTCTAACGACGGAAAGAAGCATGAAGTAGAAATCTATTTTGAAGTTTCTCCTCAATGGGCACTTGATCTGCCTCACCAGGAATCTGTAGCCGACAGTTTTACAGAAGGTGATTTGTTATTCTTGCGTACAGGAAGCCGTAATCAGGAAATCCTGAAAAAGAAGGGTGATGATGTACGTATAGACTGGGGACATTTCTATCTGGCTGCTGAAAAAGAGAATAGTACTTATGCTATCGGAGACGGTAAAAAACTGCGTAAGAGCTTTACGGAAAATAAGTTGGAAGCACCTTCATCAGAAGGTTATGATAAACTGGCTTTGGTACGTTCATTGGGTGAAACCAATAAAGCTAACGGTCACCTGTTGATTGGATATGACGATATTTATTCAATCCAATATTTCGGAGAGAACTTGCGTCCATATTGGAATCGCACTGGTAATGAAACAATTGTTTCTCAATTCCAGAAAGCTGAAAAAGAATATAGCACACAGATGAAGAACTGTGCGGCATTCGATAAGAAACTAATGCAGGAAGCAACTGAAGCCGGTGGACGTAAATATGCTGAACTTTGTGCTTTGGCTTATCGCCAGGCTCTTGCTGCTCATAAATTAGTAGAAGCTCCGAATGGTGACTTGGTATTTCTTTCTAAAGAAAATTTCAGTAACGGTTCTATTGGAACAGTCGATTTGACTTATCCTGGAGCTCCGTTGCTTTTGCTCTACAATCCGGAGTTGGTGAAGGCTACCATGAATCATATTTTCTATTATAGTGAAAGTGGTAAATGGACAAAACCCTTTGCTGCTCATGATGTAGGTACTTATCCGATGGCTAACGGTCAGACTTATGGCGGAGATATGCCGATAGAAGAATCTGGCAATATGGTAGTTTTGGCTGCTGCTATTGCTGCTATGGAAGGAAATGCCGAGTATGCAAAGAAACATTGGGAAACTTTGACAACATGGACAGACTATCTGGTTGAATATGGTTTGGATCCTGAAAACCAACTTTGTACAGACGACTTCGCCGGACACTTTGCACACAATGCCAACCTTTCTATTAAAGCAATTATGGGTGTTGCTTCATATGGTTATCTGGCAGATATGTTAGGTAAAAAAGACGTTGCAGAGAAATATACACAGAAAGCAAAAGATATGGCTGTTGAATGGGAGAAAATGGCAAATGACGGTGACCACTATCGTCTGACCTTTGACAAACCGGGAACATGGAGCCAGAAATATAACCTTGTTTGGGATAAATTGCTGAATTTGCAGATCTTCCCGGCACAGATTGCTGAAACAGAAATCCCTTACTATCTGACAAAACAGAATAAATACGGTCTTCCGTTGGATAATCGTGAAACATATACTAAGACAGACTGGATTATGTGGACAGCTACTTTGGCTAACGATAAGGCAACTTTCGAAAAGTTCATTGATCCTGTATACTTGTTTATGAACGAAACACCGAATCGTGTTCCGATGTCTGACTGGGTATTTACAGATGCTCCTAACCAAAGAGGTTTCCAGGCTCGCTCTGTAGTCGGTGGATATTTCATTAAGATGCTTGAAGGTAAACTGAATAACTCAAACAAATAATAAATCATGAAGAAACAAGTAAAATATATTAGTACAGGTATGCTGGCGGCTATGCTGCTTTGTGGAGGACAAGTACAGGCTGCTGAGCGTATGTCGGAGATGTATGTTTGCGCTGCAGATGCCATTCAGAAAGATAACCGTCCGGTAGTCTCTGAACGTTTATTCCATTCGGATGCAGTGGAAAAAGAAATTCTCCGTATACAGAAGTTGCTGAAGAATGAAAAATTAGCCTGGATGTTTACGAACTGTTTCCCAAATACATTGGATACTACTGTGCATTTCCGTATTGGAAAAGATGGTAAACCGGATACCTTTGTTTATACGGGAGATATACATGCTATGTGGCTCCGCGACTCAGGTGCACAGGTTTGGCCCTACGTACAGTTGGCTAATTCTGATCCTAAATTGAAACAAATGCTGGCTGGAGTTATCCTCCGCCAGTTCAAATGTATTAATATCGATCCGTATGCAAATGCATTTAATGATGGTCCGGTAGAAGATAATGAATGGATGACTGACTTAACAGACATGAAAGCGGAATTGCATGAACGCAAATGGGAAATCGATTCATTGTGTTATCCGTTACGTTTGGCTTACCATTATTGGAAAACAACCGGTGATGCAAGTATATTTACTGAAGAGTGGATTCAGGCAATAACTCAGATTCTGAAGACTTTCAAAGAACAACAACGGAAAGAGGGAGTTGGACCTTATAAATTCCAACGTAAGACAGAACGTGCTTTGGATACATTGAATAATGATGGACTGGGAGCTCCGGTAAATCCTGTAGGATTGATCGTATCTTGTTTCCGTCCTTCGGATGATGCTACTACATTGCAATACTTAGTTCCTTCTAATTTCTTTGCTGTATCTTCATTGCGTAAAGCTGCCGAAATTCTGGAAGCAGTCAATCAGAAAGAGGATCTGGCAAAAGAATGCAAATCATTGGCAAAAGAAGTAGAGACTGCTTTAAAGAAATATGCAGTATACAAACATCCTAAATATGGTAAGATTTATGCTTTCGAAGTAGATGGTTTCGGTAATCACCTGTTGATGGACGACGCTAATGTACCGAGTCTGCTTGCAATGCCTTATCTGGGTGATGTAGATGTAAACGACAAGATTTACCAGAATACCCGTAAGTTTGTTTGGAGCGAAGATAATCCTTACTTCTTCAAAGGAACAGCCGGTGAAGGTATTGGCGGACCGCATATCGGATATGATATGATTTGGCCGATGAGCATTATGATGAAGGCTTTTACCAGTAAAGACGATGCGGAAATCAAAGCATGTATCAAGATGTTGATGGACACTGATGCAGGAAAAGGATTTATGCATGAATCATTCCATAAGGATAATCCGGAGAAATTTACCCGTGCTTGGTTTGCATGGCAAAACACACTCTTTGGAGAGCTGATTCTTAAATTGGTAAATGAAGGAAAAGTGGATTTGTTGAACAGTATTAATTAATAAAGTATCATGAAAAAGTTATGTGTATGGGCAGTTGCCGCCCTTTTAATGGCAGCTTGTACACCGAAAGCCGAGAAAAAAACAACGGATTCCGGTTTATTGCAAAGTAACTTCCAGACGGAAGTAGACGGAAAGAAAACTGATCTGTATGTGTTGCGTAACAAGAACAACATGGAAGTTTGTATTACAAACTTCGGTGGTCGTATTGTTTCTGTAATGGTTCCCGACAAAGATGGAAAAATGCAGGATGTGGTATTGGGATTTGATTCTATCCAGGACTATATCTCCAAACCTTCTGATTTTGGTGCAACGATTGGTCGTTATGCCAACCGTATCGGTCAGGGTAAGTTTACGCTGGATAGTGTAGAATATCAGTTGCCTAAAAATAACTACGGACACTGTCTGCATGGTGGACCGAAAGGATTCCAATACAAGATATTTGATGCAAATCTGCTGACTCCGCAGAAACTTGAACTGACTTGCAAAGCTGACGACGGTGAAGAAGGATTCCCGGGTAATCTTACTTGCAAAGTTGTGATGGAACTAACTGACGACAACGCAATTGATATTAAATATGAAGCTGAAACAGACAAACCGACTGTTATCAATCTGACTAATCACTCTTATTTCAATCTGGATGGTGATGCCGGTAGCAATAGCGATCATATTTTGACGGTAGATGCTGATTACTACACTCCGGTAGATAGCACATTTATGACTACAGGTGAGATTGTTACAGTAGAAGGTACTCCGATGGACTTCCGTGTGGCTACTCCGGTGGGTTTGCGTATTGACGACTATGACTTCGAGCAATTGAAGAATGGGCATGGTTACGATCATAACTGGGTATTGAATGCCAAAGGTGATGTTACTCGCAAAGCTGCTACATTGCAATCACCGAAAACCGGTATTGTAATGGAGCTGTATACAAGCGAACCGGGTGTTCAGGTATATGCAGGAAACTTCCTTGACGGATCTGTAACAGGAAAGAAAGGTATTACTTATAACAAGCGTGCTTCTGTATGTCTTGAAACACAGAAATATCCTGATACTCCTAACAAACCTGAATGGCCGTCAGCTGTATTACGTCCAGGAGAGAAGTATACAAGCGAATGTATCTATAAATTCTCTGTAGCTAATTAATAAGAACTATGAGAAGGTACAGTGGTCTTTTGCTCTTTCTGTTGTTATGCATGACAATGGCCGTTGCACAGAACACAAAATATGTGAATCTGTTTATCGGAACATCCGGCGATAACGGACAAGTAGCTCCCGGGGCCACTGTCCCTTTCGGAATGGTTTGTGTCTGTCCTGACAGTGACCCGCGTACTCATGCGGGTTATGATTATGCAGTGACAAAAGTATCCGGCATTTCTGTCAATCGTCTCTCCGGAGTAGGTTGTAGCGGAGGTGGGGGAAACTTACGTATCCGTCCTGTAGCACCTGCACAGGAGTTGCATATTGATAAATCTACTGAACAGGCAGTCCCAGGCTATTATACAACCGCTTTCACCAATGGTATTGTAACCGAATTGACGGCTACCAATGCTATGGCAGCAGAAATCTTCCAGTATAACCGGAATACTCCCGCTACATTATGGGTGGACTTTGCTTCCACTTTCGAAGGTGTGGCTACTTGTCAATATGAACGTGTGTCCGATACCTGCATAGAGGGATATGTACAAGCGAGAAACGTTTGCGGACGTGGTCAATATAAACTCTACTTCTCTCTAAACACTGACCATCCCTTCCAGTTGCAGGAACAACAGCCAACTACAGCTGCTTTGAAATTTGATGAGGAGATACGTACAGTGGAAGTCCGCATCGGACTGTCTCCATTAAGTACAGAACTTGCCTCAAAGGAATGTTCACGTTGGAAAGAGATGAGTTTTTCCAATCTGAAACTTCAGGCTTTCGCTCAATGGGAAAAACAACTGCAAAACATTAATGTGAAAGGTGGAGAGCAAGATGATAAGATAATTTTCTATACATCGCTTTACCGAACCTTCTTGAGTCCGGTCGATGTCACTTCTCCCGATGGCGAATATTTGGGCACAGACGGAAAGAAGTATGTTTCAAAAGATTTTCGTTATTACAGCAATTGGTCATTATGGGATACCTTCCGTACTAAATTTCCTTTATTGGTATTGACCGAACCGGTGAAGATGCGCGATATGGCTACTTCTCTGATTCATCTCTATGCTACAGGAAAGAAAGACTGGTCTACGGGATTCGAATCGACTCCGACCGTTCGTACCGAACATGCTGTTGTTTTATTGCTGGATGCATACCGGAAAGGAATAACGAACCTTGATTTCCGTAAAGGATATGCCGGTATGAAAGAGGAAATGGAACGCTTGCCGATGCGTTCGCCCGACCAGAAAATGGAATCGGCTTATGATCTTTGGGCAATGGCTCAGATCGCAGATATTATCGATGAAAAAGAGGATGCGGAACTGTATAGGCAACGCTCTGCCACTCTTTTCGAAGAAACTTGGAAAAAAGAATTTATGACTGTCACTCCGGCTTTCGAAGTGATGAAGAACAACGGACTTTATCAGGGAACCCGCTGGCAATACAGATGGGCAGCCCCACAATATATCGACAAGATGATAGAATGGGTAGGGCAGGACTCACTTCGCTCGCAACTCAGCTACTTCTTCGATCATCATTTGTACAATCAGGGTAATGAACCGGACATTCATGTTCCTTACTTGTTCAACCGTCTCGGAGCGCCGGGAGAAACCCAACAGATTGTACGCAACCTGATGACTCAACCCATGATTCACAAATACGGAGGGAATTCGGAATTTCCTACTCCTTACTTTGGAAAAGCATTTAAGAATGATCCCGTAGGGTATAGTCCAGAGATGGACGAAGATGATGGTACGATGAGTGCCTGGTATGTATTTGGTGCTATGGGCTTTTACCCTCTTTTGGTGGGGGATGAATATTATGAACTGACTTTGCCTCTTTTTGATAAGATTCAGCTTCGTTTGTCGAACGGAAAGAAACTGACTGTCGAGGTGAAAGGACGGAAAAAGAAAGATGATTTGATTCAAAACATTCGTTTCAATGGAAAGGTCATTGACGATTATCGTATTTCTCATCTGGAACTTTTGAAGGGAGGACATTTAGTATTTAATTGTAAGTAGTTATTTAATGAATCAGGTGTGTAGCCTGTCTAATAGTTATGATGAAAAAGAATAGACGTTTAAAAGTGAATTTTGCAGGTGTCTTGTTGACAGCAAGTCTGTTGACTACCGCTTGTGCTACTTCTTCATCCGGTGATGTGGTGAAGGTGGTGGAACGTCCCGATACACAATCGGCGAACGTAAATTATGTGAGTTATCGCGCTCCGCTTCAACCGTTGAATTTTATCAAACTGCCTGTTGGTAGTGTTCAGCCGGAAGGATGGGTGAAAAAGTATCTTGAATTGCAGCGTGAAGGCTTGACCGGACATCTGGGAGAAATCAGTGCCTGGTTGGAAAAAGAAAATAATGCTTGGCTGACTACAGGTGGAGATCATGGTTGGGAAGAAGTACCTTATTGGCTCAAGGGATATGGTAATTTGGCTTATATCCTGAATGATCCGAAAATGATAGCGGAGACAAAGGTTTGGCTGGAAGGAGTGTTTGCAAGCCAACAGCCGGATGGTTATTTCGGTCCTGTGAACGAGCGTAACGGCAGACGTGAGCTGTGGGCACAGATGATTATGCTCTGGTGTTTGCAGTCGTATTATGAATATTCAAACGATCAGCGGGTAATTGACTTGATGACTAATTATTTCAAGTGGCAGATGACCGTACCTGATGATATGCTGTTGAAAGATTATTGGGAAAATAGCCGTGGTGGTGATAATATTATCAGTATTTATTGGCTTTACAACCGTACAGGAGATAAGTTCTTGCTTGATCTGGCAGAAAAGATTCACCGGAATACTGCTGACTGGACAAAATCTACTTCATTGCCCAACTGGCATAATGTGAATATCGCTCAGTGCTTCCGCGAACCGGCTACATACTATATGCAGACGGGAGATTCGGCAATGCTAAAAGCTTCTTATAATGTACATAATCTGATTCGTCGTACTTTTGGTCAAGTGCCGGGCGGTATGTTTGGTGCTGACGAGAATGCCCGTATGGGATATATCGATCCTCGTCAGGGTGTGGAGACTTGCGGATTGGTTGAGCAAATGGCGTCAGATGAAATTATGCTTTGCTTGACCGGTGATCCTATGTGGGCAGAACATTGTGAAGAAGTAGCTTTCAATTCCTATCCTGCTGCTGTGATGCCCGATTTCAAAGCATTGCGTTATATCACTTGTCCGAACCATACAATTAGTGATTCCAAGAATCATCATCCGGGTATCGACAATAGTGGTCCGTTCCTTTCTATGAATCCGTTTAGTAGCCGTTGCTGTCAGCATAATCATGCTCAAGGCTGGCCTTACTTCTCAGAACACCTCGTGTTGGCAACTCCTGATAATGGAGTGGCAACTGCTATCTATGGAGCTTGCAAGGCAACAGTGAAAGTAGGTCAGGGAAAAGAAATCGTTCTTCACGAACAGACTAATTATCCTTTCGAAGAAGGTATTACTTTTACGGTTTCTACCGGTGAAGAGGTTGCTTTCCCGTTCTATCTACGTATTCCTAGTTGGACTTCGGATGCTGAAGTACGTGTTAATGGTAAGAAAGTGAGTACTAAGCCTGTAGCAGGAAAATATCTATGCATCGAACGCGAATGGGCTGACGGTGATAAAGTGGAACTGACTTTACCGATGTCTCTTTCCATGCGCACTTGGCAGGTAAATAAGAATAGCGTAAGTGTGGATTACGGACCATTAACAATGTCTCTTAAGATAGACGAGAACTATGTAGAGAAAGATAGTCGCGAAACTGCTATCGGTGATTCTAAATGGCAGAAAGGCGCTGATTCTAAGAAATGGCCTACTACCGAGATTTATGCAAATAGTCCTTGGAACTATTCATTGGTATTAGATCAAAAAGATCCATTGAAGAATTTCAAAGTAGTGCGTAAAGACTGGCCGGCAGATAATTTTCCATTCACTGTAAGCAGTGTACCTTTGGAAGTGAAAACATTTGGTCGCCAGATTCCTAGTTGGAAAATAGACGAAACCGGAATCTGTGGGGTATTGCCTGAAGAAGATGCTGCGAAAGGCGCAAAAGAAGAGATTACTTTGATCCCGATGGGAGCAGCAAGATTGAGAATTTCTGCTTTCCCCAATACAAGGGAATAAGTATATAGAATTAACAACATGGACACTGTTATATATTAGAATCATCCTGCTGAAGAATTTAGATAAAAAACAAGACGTGTATTATTATGGCTGTGAGCTCATAATAATACGCGTCTTGAGCAGGTTGATATTTTTTTGATTAGATTATCAGGAGTTTTTAGTTAGAGTTTTTAGAGTATTGGGTAATTGAATTAAGTAATTACTTATTTGCTTGGAGCAATACCTTACTACTTTTAACGGAAATGCATAATTAATGCTGGTTACAATTTATTTAGATTATTACGTTGATGTTACATTAAATCTCGTGTGCGCAAACGGAGGCGTTCTTATGGCATATATAGTCTGCTTTTGAGTCATATTCTTATTCATTTTTTATTAGTTACTTTATTTAGTGAAATAATATTTGTTTAATTTGAAATATATAGAAACATGAGAAAAAACTTTTATTTTATTTATGTGCTATTTGCGATTGCATTTTTAGTGACAGGTTCTGCCACAGCTCAAAATTATTTTGATAATTTTCCTGTAAAGGCTGATCCGAAGATTGTGGGAGAGAAGCTAAGTAAGCATTTCCTGGATAGCAAACACCAGTTATATTTCGATAGAGGAATACATTATGCCGAAGTATGTACATGGTATGGGGCACTTCGGTTTGCTGAATTGACCCAAAATAAGGAATTGATAAAGAATTTGAGGAATCGTTTCGAATTGCTGTTTCATATAGAGAAGAATCTCCTTCCTCCTCCGATCCATGTAGACCAGAATATGTTTGGATGTCTGCCTCTAAGATTGTATAGTATCACAAAGGACGAGCGTTATCGGGAGCTCGGACTTCCGTATGCCGATACTCAATGGACCCTTCCTGCAAATGCGAACGAAGAAGAACGCAGTTGGGACAAGAAAGGGCATTCATGGCAAACCCGTCTTTGGATTGATGATATGTATATGATTACTATTGTGCAATCCGAGGCTTATAAAGTTACGGGTGATACTAAATATATGAATAGAGCTGCTGCAGAGATGGTTCTGTATCTGGATGAATTACAACATCCTAATGGCTTATTCTATCATGCGCCGGACGTTCCTTATTATTGGGGACGTGGAGACGGATGGATGGCTGTAGGTATGACAGAGCTACTGTTTAATCTACCGCAGAATGATCCTAACAGAGAGAGAATAATGAAAGGATATGTTCTGATGATGAATAATCTGAAAAAATACGTAAATAGAGATGGTCTTTGGAATCAGTTGATAGATACTCCTGAATCTTGGACGGAAACATCGGGATCGGCTATGTTTGCTTATGCTATGATTGTGGGTGTTAAAAACGGATGGTTGAATGCAGAAGAATTTGGTCCTGTTGCGCGTAGAGCCTGGCTTTCATTGTGTAACTATATAGACGATAACAATGACCTTACCGAAGTTTGTATCGGAACAGGTAAGAAAAACAGTAAGCAGTATTATCTTGACCGTCCTCGTATTGCCGGAGATTATCATGGACAGGCTCCTATCTTGTGGTGTGCTTATGCTTTGCTGAATAAGTAAGATTATTTATTGAAAAAGTAATTTTGCAGAAATGATACTAATGGGACAGAAAAAGCTGTTCTAAGTTTATGTCCGATTTAACTGCAAGATTAAGAAGTGGCTATATAGATTCCTTCAAATCTCTGTATATTTAAAAGTGAGTAAGTTATAGAGGTTTGGGGGAATCTTTTTTCTTTCTAATTAGAAAAAGAGGGAACTGGACTTCAATAAAGTAAATTTTCCATACTCAAAAAATGAATCATTGGCAAAATGCTTGTTAATGTCTTGGATTATAGCTAATATTATAAACAGGAATAATAGTTGGACTAAAGATAGAGAATACTATGATTGCATTTGAAGTAACTATAAATGATGATAAACCAATAGTTATGGGTTCTAGTAATGTGACAACTGTCATTTTATCCTATGGATATTCTGGAGCAGATAAGGTTTATTTGGGTGGATTAGATCGTTACCGTTATATTTCTTGGTTTAAAGGAAAACCGGAAAAAGGTGATAAGGTTGTGATCAAAGTTATCGAAACAGATCAAATATCGCCTATATTAGAGGCTAAAAACTGTGATCGTAGTGAGATGAAAGCAAGGTTTGAACAACTTAAAACAGAACTTCTTGAAAAGGGGCTTATATAGAATATGAAAGGACTTATTGTAAAATTCGAAGATAAGGTTTGCAAAGCTGGTATTCCCGATGGTGGTGTAAGTCTTCTTGCAACTATAGCCCGCTATAATGATCCTTTTTGGAGCATTGGTGGTTTAAAAAAGCCGAATGAAATTCATCAAATATGGAATGGTGGTATGCTTAAAGTCGGAGATCGGATAGAAATCGAATTTGCAGAGTTCGATGAGGCTTCTGAGCCTGTTGCAGAAAATACACACTCTTGTTGTAAATTGGATAATTCTGCGGATGATGATCCGGAAATGTGGAAGCATAAGCTCGATTCTTATTATGAGTTGAAGAAAGTGCTAGAAGAGCGTATTATAGAGAAGGAATAAGAATTTTGAATAATTAAAAGTTTGATATAATGTCAGGTTCAGGTTTGATGCTATTGTTTTGTACTGTGATATCAGTTGTGTTGAATATATATTATATAAAACCTGTTTGGGAGAAACCCAAAACAAAACGGGCGGCGCATTTTCGTTTTGCATTCTGGCTAATAGGTAGTACAGGACTTGTTGTTTATTTAATGATAGAGACTTGGAAATTTGTATTGAAAGATCTATTTGTATAAATGTCTTTATATAGAAAGGAGATGTTATCTATAAATTAAGTTTTCTTTTATTAGTATCTGTATTAGTGCCACCATATTGGCACAGTTGTGTCAGCACTGTGGCACAATCGTGCCAATATGGTGGCATTCTTGTGCCAATACGGTGGCACAATTGGATTGTATATGACTTCTATGATAAGTTATATAGTATTGAATAAGAGTATCATAATATTAGATAGTACAAATTATTATGTATTGCTTTTTATGAGTTTAATTGTTGGAATTATAATAGTATGAAATACTATTTAGTTTTTCAATTCCGATTTATTTTATTATTCGTACATGGACTAGATACAAAGAGTAACGTAAGCTCAATGGAATCAGAAATGATAAGTTGATTTCTGGAGATAACATGAATGATTTGGTGAGACAAGATACGGTGAATTAATGGGCCGAAATATAAATGATAGGTATTGAATCCCGTAATTACTTATTTTATACCTTTGCAGTGGCGAAATTACTAGACGAGATTATTAATGAGATAGAAATAGTAGAGATATGAAGCAGACAATTTATCCTTTCAAACAATTATTATCGGGCGGCCTGTTATGTATTGCCGTCGTGGTAGCCGCATATCTATTCGAGGTCTTTTTTCCAGGAATGTATATGAATGCTTTCTCATATTCTATATATCTTTCATTCTGGATGGTTCTTTTAGTAGGAGCATTACTTTGGACATTACGGAAACCGGGAATACAAGGATTAGGAGCAGAAATAACAGATTGGCAAATCATTGCAGCTTTTCTTTTATTTGTAGCAGATCGAATTTATAATATGATGCCGAAGGAAGTTCATCAAGTTGTCGATCCGGTATTATCAACTTATACATTACCTGCATTAGTTATTGGGAGTATAATAGTAACAACATTAATAAAGTTTTCTATTTCATTATATCGAAGGTTAGAGGATGTTCGGAAGCAAAATATCCTTCAAACACAAAGAATTCAGCAATTACTTGATGCTCCTCCAGCGCAACATAAAAATTGTAAATTGATTCGTAAACTTATTATAAATGAATCTATTGCTCAGCTTTCTGCTAGTGAGAATTTGCAATTGGTAGAGGAATGTCAGATTATTGATTTGGAATTCTTTAATTGGCTCAGAAAACAACATCTTCAGCAAGCTCCACCACCACGTGATATAATCTTATGTGTTCTTATTCGGATGCTGAAAACAAAAGAAGAAATATTGGCTATTTTCTGTATTACTAACGAAAATTATCGTGTTATGAAATCTCGTGCGCGGAAGCGTTTGGGTATTGAAGATGATGATTGGGAAACTTTTTTGAGGAAACTCAAGTAAATTATTCCTAATACATTAATGAGTTTATCAATTTTACTAAAGAATTAATGGCAGCAATAAGTCCAGTCATTACACCAAAGTAAAACCATACTCTTTTATTGGAGTATGGATCTTTAGGGAATGTATCAATAGCACCGATTATTATTACTATCCACGAAAGGAAAGTAAAAAAGTTAATCAATAAAATTTGAGCAACTCGATTTATATCATTTAAAAATAAGTCTAAATAGCATAACATGAAGATAATGCTGCAAACTATACAATATATAATGATATATTGTATAGCTTTAACTTTTAATTTCCTATGCATTTTTGGTAATTTTCTTCTGCTATTCTTGCTTCTAAATTATATCGTGCTGCAGCATCTATATAGCAAATTTGTGCAACAATTGGTACACCACCGCAATATACAATATCATTATCAAATGTTGCTTTGGCTCTATAAAGATGTTCATCTTTCAGTTTTTGGCATTCAGAAATGTCTCCACCTTCCTTACGTGTTTTTAAAGGATTTATTTTAGTTTGTAAACGACTCTCTGCAAATTGAGTAAATAATAGAGCTTTTTCTTCTTCACTTAATCTCAAAAAACCTGTTTGTTTGAATAAATCGTCTTTAGCCTTTTCTACTTGTTGTAATACATCATTCAAATCAGCCTTTTTAATGATTTCGACCGTATAATCATCATTATTTATATTTTCCATTAAGTAATCATATTCTTCTTCACTTAACGTAGAAGTATAAGCTTTAAATTTTTCGGCGAGAAGTTCGTTGCTCATTTCAAATTCCCAAAATTCGTCTGAAGTAGCGATAGAATCAATAAGTGTATATTCCCCATTCATCATTCTCGATGAAAATGCGCGTGTTTTAGCTATCCCATTTGTCCCCGCTTCTGTTTCGTCAGCGTAGTAGTCATCGTTACTACAGCTATAAATAAAGAATGTGGCTAATATTCCACAAGCAAATACTATTACATACGATAGATTTCTCATTCTTTTTCCAGTCATGATTGTTTTGATTTTAGATTTGCTGCAAAGTAAGCGAAAAAATACAAATTTGAAGGAAAATATTTGCCCTAAAAATAAAAATATCGGTTCTGATTAATAAAAGTCTGTCTATGAATGTTACAATATAAGTATAAAATGCCTTTTCGCTATGTGGATAAATTGCTTATAATTAGGATAATAGAACTTTTTGTGCTGTAACGCCCTATTGGATTCTAATAAAAAGACGCCTATCTTTGCAAAAGTAAAAAGCAAAAGAATAACATAAAAATATCGGTAATGTTTATTCGTGTTGTTTTGTTCTTCAAATAGAAGATATATTTATTATACTAGCGTGTATAAATAATAATATTGATTGAAAAATTAAAGGTTTGGCGGGAGCACTCTCGGGGGAGAGTATGTTTCATTAGTAACATTGTATGAAAGACTTCTTCTTTGTTGTTTCAGAGGTTAAACTCTGATAGAAAGGGGAAAACGTTTTTTTATAGAAGAGCATCCCGCCAACCTTTATTTTTTATATAGTATTGAAATACCAACCTTTTTATAACAATATTTGATATTTTGATTAAAGGAGTACTCACCAAAGTATTCCGGAATAAATTAAAATGATCCCTCTTCTTTGTTACCATTATTTTCGTCGGTTGCTATAGTAGTAAGTTATTCCATCTTTATTTTCTTGAATAATAGTATCTCATTGAAAGTATATCAATTTCTGTTGTATCATCATGGACTAAATTCATCATCTTATGCTCCGATTTGATACATCTTGACCATTTTCCAGCTAGTTCGTATTTTAGAGCTTCCGACTTACCTATTTCTGTATATGGGTGTCTGGCAATATCTCTGAGTAAGGCTATTATTTTTTTCATTATAGCTTTGTCTCCGGTTTTCTCCAGTAATCAAGACCTATTTTAGCTTGTTCGAGAAGCTTTATTTTCATAAGTTTTCAATATCAATGGATGCTATCACCACTTTTTATTTCTTCATCGCCTTTGCGGATAATGTCCATCATAGCGGAAAATTTCATTATGTATTCGGTTTCTTTAATTGAATTGTATTCTTCCAATGAAATAATAACTACACTTTCGTTTCCTGAGCGATGAACAATTAACGGTTTACTGTCATTTATAACCCCGTCAAGATAACTTTTTAGGTTGTTTCTTAGTTCTGAATAATTGGTTGTTTTCATAACTTTCTTAATTAATAATATAAGTGCATGATATTGTACTTGCAAGTACTATAAGGGCATTAACCACCTTATCGTAAACATTGAATCATTTTATCGGGAACATAATTGTCACGAATGAGCTGCTTCTTGATGAGAAACCAACAAATCATGTAATTGATTCAACTGGGGGCAATACACCAAAAATGGATTCTATTTTGAACTGTTTTCATACAAGATACACATATAAATGCTACCTTTGTGAACATCAAAACACAGACTCGTCTCATATTAAGCCAATTTATAGGTTAATAAGTCGAGACCTAAAGATAATAATAAAATGTGTACCAAGAGTAATGAAAAGGCGAAAGAGAAGGTAGTCTTGTTTTTATTAATCAGGTATAAAACTACAAGAATTTTGTAAGTTTGTATGAAATAAAACACTTGATAAACAGTGATATATGAAGCAAATAGCTTATTCTTTTAAACAATTACTTTCGGGTGGCTTGTTATGCTGTGGTGTCATACTTATAGCATATCTGTCCGAAATGATTTTTCCAGAATTGTATGTTGATGCATTTTCATCTTCTATTTATCTCACATTGTGGATAGTATTATTTGTGGGTGCGTTACTTTGGACCATTCGCGAACCGGGTGCCCAAGGATTGGGCGCCGAAATAACCGATTGGCAATTTATTGCAGCTTTTCTTTTGTTTGCGGCTAATAGAGCTTTTGAGTTGATGCCAAAAGAAATTCATCGGGTTATGGACCCGGTGTTGTCTACCTATACATTACCAGCGTTGATTATTGGTGGAATTGTAGTAGCAGGCATAATCAAGTTTACATCTACTTTGTATAAGAGGCTAGAGGAAGAGCGACGACAGGCAGTTCTCCAAACACAAAGAATTAGAGAGCTGGTAGATTCTCCACCACCTCCACAGAAAGGACTATTGTTATTTCGTAAACTCATTGAAAATAAGTCTATTGCTCAATTTACTCCAAGTGAGATTTCGCTATTGGTGGAAGGATGTCATGCAATTGATCCAGTCTTTTTCAGTTGGCTAAAAAAGCAGAACATTCAACCTTTACCTCCAGCACGTGATATTATATTATGTATTCTCATTCGAATGAGAAAAAGCAAAGAAGAGATATTGTCTATCTTGTGTATTACTGATGGGTCTTATCGTGTGATGAAATCTCGTGCGCGAAAAAGATTTAATATTGAAGATGATGACTGGGAGGTATTCTTACAGAAATTGAAGTAAAGTTTATATTAATGTTTTTATTAGTTCTACAAATGAGTTGATGACACCTACGCTACTCATCATTATTGTATAATAGAACCATACTCTTTTATTAGATAACTTATATTTTGGAAGTGTTTTCACTACACCTATTATAAGGATTATCCACGATACGAATTGAAAAAAATTCATAAGAAAAAATTGGAGGACGTAATTAATGTCCTCTATTATATAATTTAGATAGCAAATGCCAATGCTAATGCCACAAATTATACAGTATAAAATGATGTATTTAGTTAGTTGCCTATACATTCTTGGTAATGTTTTTTTGCCCATTCTAGTTCGCAGTTACGCCTAGCTGCCGCTTGTATATAGCAGGGATAAGGAGGTTGTGTCAAAATGCTGGCACAACCTTTTTTTATGCGCAAAGCCCAGACTTTCGCAAGCCCGGGCTTTGTTATTACCCAAAATTTTTGTAACTTTAGGCATAAAGTTTTTCGTTATGGCAAAGTTACATTTTCGTCCTTACATTCCCAACCAAACAGTTCTTTTTCCCGGAAGAATTGATGAGAACATAGCATCGAACGATCCGGTTCGCATCGTTAATACAGTTGTTGATAATCTCAATCTTGACAATTTCAAGAAGCTTTATAAAGCAACCGGTCGTTGTCCTTATCATCCTAAAATGATGCTCAAGGTAATTATCTACGCCTACATGAACAATATCTATTCGTGCCGCAAGATAGAGAAGCTTCTCCTACGTGACATCCATTATATCTGGCTTTCCGGTAATGAACATCCGGATTTTATTACCATCAACCGTTTTCGAAACCGTGTAAAAGAAGAAATAAATACCGTATTTACGCAGTTGGTTCTTGTCCTTGCCGACAAAGGTTTTATCAGCCTTGACGTAGAGTATATCGACGGTACCAAGATTGAGTCCATGGCCAACAAATATACTTTTGTCTGGCGCAAGACAGTCGAAAAGAACCGTACAAAGCTGATGGATAAGATCCGCATTCTCCTGGAGCAGGTAGATGAAGCCATAGCCCAAGAGAACTCCTCCAAAGACACATCCGTAGAGTTCACTCCTGCCATGCTCTCAGATATAGTGAATGAACTTAAAGAGGTGCTGGAACACCAGCCTGTAACAAAGGACAAGGAACAAAAGAAAGTCATCCGGGAAAAGAAGAAACAGGTCCGGGAACTTGAGGAGTACCGTGACAAGCTGATGGAATACGACAATCACCTTGAAGTCCTTGGAGAACGTAATTCCTATTCTAAGACCGATCCTGATGCTACATTCATGCGTATGAAAGAAGACGCCATGAAGAACGGGCAGACCAAGCCCGGGTATAATTTACAAACAGGTACTGAAAACCAGTTCATCATAGACTTCCGGCTGTTTCCCAACCCCACCGATACGCTGACCCTGATCCCTTTCTTCCACTCCTTCCAGCACCGCTATAACCGCTTACCGGGTATCGGTGTGGCAGACTCCGGTTACGGCTCGGAAGAAAATTACCGGTTCATGCAAGATAATGGGATAGAAGCCTTTGTCAAGTACAACTACTTCCATAAAGAACAGCGTCCCCGTTATACCCCCAACCCATTCCATGCGGAGAGTCTCCATTACAATGCGGGGGAGGATTACTACGTTTGTCCTATGGGGCAGCACATGAACCGTATAGGAACCAGACGTGACAAAACAGCGAGCGGATACATCTCCGAAAGTGCCCGGTATAAAGCACAAAGATGCGAAGGCTGTCCTTTGCGTGGCAGTTGCTTTAAAGCCCGGGGGAACCGTATTATAGAAGTCAACCACCGGTTAAACCAATACAAAAGGCAGGCACGGGAAAGGTTGCTCTCAGAAGAAGGAATCAGGCATAGGGGCAGGCGGTGTATAGAACCGGAAGCCGTTTTTGGACAAATGAAATACAACATGGCATACAGAAGGTTCCGGCATATGGGAGAAGACAAGGTGACAATGGACTTTGCCTTCTTTGCCATAGCTTTTAATATCAAAAAGATGTGTGCAAAACTGAGAAAGGCAGGAAAGGAGTTCATTACACTTGCTAAATCTATATTTATTGGGCTATTTATAACTCGATACAACGGGAATATAGTAACTTGTTACCAAATGAATGAGAAAAAAGCGGCATAGCCAAAAGAAAAGATAACAGGACTATAAATTTTAGAAAAAGGTTGTGCCAACGTTTTGACACAACCTCATTAGAGTTATAATTCTTTTCAGCTTGCTGAATTTCAGCTTCCCGTTTCTTTTCACATTCAGATATGTTTCCTCCTTCTTGTCTTGTTTTCAATAAATTTGCCTTAGTTTTTGAACGGCTTTCGGCAAACTGCATAATTAATTGTGCTTTTTCATCTTCACTTAATCTTAAAAATCCAGTGTTTTTCATCAAGTTTTCTTTTGCTTTATTCATTTGTTGTAGTACTTCTTCCATATTAGCCACTTGAATGAATTCATCCATATAATCATCATTATTCAGATTTTCCATAAGCTTATCATAATCTTCTTCTCCTAATGATGAAGCATAAGCATCAAATTTTTGTGCAAGAAGTTCACTACTCAGTTGAAATTCCCAGAACTCATCAGAAGCAGCAATAGAATCAATAAGTGTATCACCTATTCCCATTGTTCTAGATGAGAGAGCACGAGTTGAAATTATACCGTTCTCTTCTCTTTGTGCTTCGTCAGCATAATATTCATCATTACTACAACTATAGATAAAGAAGGTGGTCAATATTCCACAAACAAATACTATTACATACGAGATACTTTTCATATTATTACCAGTCATGATTTTTCTAAGTTTTAAATTTGCTGCAAAATAAGTGGAAAAAAGTAAATTAGAGGGAAAATATCTGTTCTAAAAATAGAAAAATCAGTTCTTATGTATGATTAGCGTATTTTGCGAATGTTACAATATTAGGTGTAAAATGCTTATTTTATTTAGCTAATTACTTAATAATGAAGTTATAATATTCCCTTATAGTGTAACAAGCGGTTGCGTATTATTGAAAAGTGTAATATTTTAGCAAAGAAATAAAAATCTTAATAAGGGCAAAGATAACTGATAATGTTAGTATGAGTTGTCTTACTTTCTAGAAAAAGAGTTTTATTATATTTATTGTATGTATTGAACGAAAATTTAAGGTTTGGCGGGAACGTACATGGGGGAATGTTCAAGAAGCATTTAGTGAATTACTTTTTCTCTCTTGTATTAGATACAAAACATAGAGTAACAAATGTATGCTTATTGTTTACCAGACTCTAGTTGAAAAGAAATGTTTTTCACTATTGCTGTTTCCGCCAATCTTTTATTTTAATGTTGCATAAGAAGATGTGTATGGAATATTTCAGTTTATAACTACCTTTCTTTTTATTTTAATGATTCCACCTTTGCAAACATCATTCTGTTTAATCGATCTTATTTTCTTCGAATGCAGAATTATATTTAGTCGATGATGAATTGATAATTGATGTTTGATGTTACAATATATAATAAAGAATATATTTTATGGTGCTTTAATCTGTTAATATACAATAGGTATGAATCGAAGGAAATGTAACAGTCTTTTGTGTGGCGATTAGATTGTCTGTATCTTTGCCGATGTTATACAGTTATTGGTGAACTTAATAGTTACAACTATAAATACAAAATAGGGTTTCAGGTACGATGAAAGTATTGATAAAATTATTTTTTGTTTGTTCGTTTGCTGTTATTGGAAATTTTCTTTTTTTCTCTTGTACAGGGACAAAAAAGAATGTTCCGGCAGTTGCTTTATTAGAGAGTGCCCTACAGCAAGCCGGTGAGAATCGTGCCGAACTGGAAAAAGTATTGTCTCGTTATCAAACAGATCCGGCAGATAGTTTAAAATATAAAGCTGCATGTTTCTTGATAGAAAATATGCCTTATTATACCTATTATAAAGGAAAACGGTTGGAACAGTATCTTACTTATTATACTTTATTACAAGAGACACGTGGAATGGGAATCTCTCCTAATTTGTTAGTTGATTCTATCCACTATATGTATGGAGCGTTTCAATTGGATTCTTTGCAATCTTGCAAGGATATCGAAACGGTAGATTCTGCATATCTTTGTAATAACATTGAATGGGCATTTAAGGTTTGGCAGGAGCAACCATGGGGGAAACATGTTTCATTTGCAGTTTTTTGTGAATACCTTCTCCCTTATCGTATTGGCGACGAGACTTTGAGTAGCTGGCGGGAAAACATTTATCGGAAGTATAATCCTTTGCTTGATTCTTTGCGGGCATCCGGTGTACTTGATAAAGCAGATCCGATTGTAGCAGCTCGTTGTTTGCTTGACTCTATTCGTAAAGAGGGAACAGTTTTCACAACTGTAGCCCCTGCAAATCTTCCCCATGTGGGACCCGAAGTTGCCCAACAGAAAACCGGCAGTTGTCGTGAAACAACAGATTTTGTAGTTTACGTTTGTCGCGCATTGGGAATTCCTTGTGCAATCGATTTTATGCCGATACGTGGCGATGAGAATGATAGTCATCAATGGATTTCGTTTACCGATAAATATGGTACGCTCTATTATCATGAATTTCCTAATGGCGTGAGTGAGGTTAGGAAAGATGGAGTGTGCGCAATTCCTAAAATCAAGGTTTATCGTAATACATTTAGTCTGAATCGTTCCATGCAGGAAGATATGCAGGCGTTGGATACGGTTATCGTTCCTCTTTTTGAGGACCCTCATTTAGTGGATGTTACTTTTTCATATACAAAAGACTTTAAGAAAGAACTGAAAATTCCCGGATCGGCTATTTATAGGGGTAGACCTCGTTCCCGGATTGCTTATCTCTGTGCAAGTAGATTGATGGAGTGGGAACCTGTTGCGTGGACTGAGTTCGATGGTAGAAAACTTGTCTTTAAGGATATACAGAAAGGTTCTGTAATGCGCGTAGCTACTTATGAGCAGGGACATCTTCGCTTCTGGACAGATCCTTTTGAGGTTGATATTTCCAATGAGTTTCATTTTTATACTCCCTCGGATAGTGTGCAGGATGTTACTTTATTCGCTAAATATACTTTACGGGGAGAAGACTTTTTTCGCAACCGTATGATCGGCGGGACCTTTGAAGGAAGCAATGACCCTGCTTTTCGCGAGAAAGATATTTTGTATAGGATAGACAGAAAGCCGGAACGTTTGCAGACGGTGGTTCAGTCTTATTCTTCGAAAGCCTATCGTTATGTTAGATATATTGGTCCGAGGGATGCACATTGCAACATTGCAGAAGTGGCATTTTATGGGTCGGGGGATACTGTTCCTTTAAAAGGGAAAGTGATTGGAACTCCCGGATGTTTTCAGAAAGACGGTTCGCATGAATATACGAACACTTTTGATGGAGACGTTACGACTTCCTATGATTATATTGAACCTTCCGGAGGTTGGGCAGGTCTTGATCTGGGGACTCCGAAGCAGATCGGAAAGATTGTTTATACTCCCCGCAGCTATGATAATTATATTCGTCCGGGCGATGAATATGAATTATTCTATTGTGCAAAGCGGGATAAATGGGAATCTCTTGGAAGGCAAGTTTCCGGAGCAGATTCATTGTCATATAAAAATGTTCCTGCTCATACGTTATTACTGTTGAAAAACTATTCGCGTGGCGTTCAGGAACGGATTTTTAAATATGAAGATGGAAGACAAGTCTGGAGATAAGAGCTGTCTAGCGTTTTTTATAATTAATATAGTGCGCATATAATGATAACATTTAAACCAACAGTCATTCAAGGTAGTTTGATAGTCTTATGTTTAACTGCCGTATTTGTGTATTCTCTATCGTTTACAGATCCATATATCGTTCCTAAATGGTTATTTGTAATATTAATCACTTTAGGAATGGGCTTGTATGTCTCTTTCAGAATATTACTGCGAAAACCTGTGGTAATGGATTTGTCTTTGGTAGGGATAAGTATTGTTGGCATCTGTTGTTTGCAAGCGTTATATGGTTTATTGCAATATTTTAATGTGTTTTCTTCAGACTCCGTTTATCTGATCACAGGTAGCTTTGATAACCCTGCGGGATTTGCAATTACTCTTTCTGCCGGCTTTCCTTTTATTGGATTTTTAATTCAGAAAGGTAATCATAAGTATATTCAATATCTGGGGTGGATAATTGGAATTATCCTTCTGGTAGCAGTATTCTTGTCAGGTTCGAGGGCAGGTATTGTTAGTATTGTGGCAATTTGTACCATATTCTTTTATAGTCGGTTTATTTGTAAAGGGATATGGAACTATTTATTATCCGGTGGGCTGATTCTGCTTTTAGTATGTTCCTATTGGATGAAAAAGGACTCCGCCGACGGCAGGATGCTTATTTGGCAATGTGGTATAAATATGGTAAAGGAATCGCCTTGGATTGGACATGGGATAGGCAGCTTCGAAGCCCATTATATGGACTATCAGGCTGAATATTTTAAGGTACATGGGCAACAGAGTCGCTTTGCCATGTTAGCCGATAATGTAAAGCAGCCCTTTAATGAATATCTGGGAGTTCTTTTGAATTTTGGGATTATTGGTTTGCTGGTTTTGGCTGCAATCATATTCTTACTGTTTTATTGCTATAAACAGAATGTTACTAATGAAAAGAGAATAGCTCTGTATGTGCTAATCTCGATAGGTATATTTTCATTATTCTCTTATCCGTTTACTTATCCTTTTACGTGGATTATTACTTTCTTGTCTGTCTTTGTTATTGCAAAAGAATATATTAAGGATTTTCTTGCTGTGGAATGGAGACGAAATGTGATAGGGGTGTTGGTCTTAGGATGCTCAATAATAGGTGTTTATAAGTTAGTGGAACGTATACAGGCAGAATTAGAGTGGGGTAAGATCTCCAAACTAGCTCTTTGCGGATCATATAATAAGGCTCTTCCTTCGTATGAAAAACTAAAAACATCTTTTGTGGATAATCCTTATTTCCTTTATAACTATGCTGCTGTTTTATCGGAAAATAAGCAATATGAAGAAAGTTTGGAGGTGGCTCTACAATGCCGTCAATATTGGGCTGATTATGATTTGGAGTTGTTAATAGGGGAGATTTATCAGTCGTTAAAAAAGAAAGAACAAGCAGAAATGTATTATAACAAGGCTGCTTTGATGTGTCCGTCCCGTTTTTTACCTTTTTATAAACTGTTCTATTTATATAAAGAAAATGAAGATGAAGAGGGAATGATAGAAATGGCAAAGTTGATTATTGATAAACATGTAAAGATTGAAACTTCCTCTATTTTGATGATGAAAAGAGAGATGAAAAGAGAATTAATACGTATAGAGCGAGGAAAATAGGAATAGTGTGTAATTTATCGCATAGACATAATATATTGACTTATTAAATCTAAAGGTAATGTTTTTTGATCTGGCATATTTCGTTGCAATAATCTTGTTAAACGTGTATATACCCATTGGCAGAATTGAAAAATAAAAGATTAATATCTAAAAAGTTACGCATGATGGTGATATTTTATATGCTAGGAGTACCCAATCTTTTAATAATTAGTCGACGTATGCTAGACTTATATGTATTATTCGCAAATTTTCTTGATATATGAAAGTATTTTTCCGATAATATAGTCATAGGAGTCTATTGATGGTAGTGAAGCATTTTTCTGCATCTGTTCAAAGTCAATAGAAATAAAATAGTAGAAGGTAATTATTGGATAGTCCAAAAGTGTGAGATAATTGTTTGTTAGGAGAATATTGTCTCAAAATGAACAATAATATTTGTTCAAATATGAATTGGGGGCTATGTTTTTTGTTACAATGTATATATGGATAATATTATTCCATTGTTTAAAGTGTTGATAATCAGTAAGTACTTGGGGAAAATGTGTAACAGGCTCTTGTGTGATGCTTAAAATGACTGTATTTTTGCAAATGTTATACAATAGTTTAGAGGACTGAATAGTTGTAATTTAGAAACAATGGGAACGGTTCTCACGACTGTCTTTCTTGCCCACTTTCCACACGTGGAACCTGAAGTTGCTCAACAGAAAACCGGTAGTTGCCGTGAAACTACAGATTTTGTGGTTTATGTTTATCGCACATTGGGAATTTCTGTGCTATTCAATAAAAAAGAAATGGATACTCTCTTTTGTTGATTAATTTAAGGTAGTAAATAAATGGAATTAGGGTCTATGTAACTTTATTAGTTTAATGAGTACTTTAGTAGAAATGTAGATACTAAAGTAAGATATAAGGAAGTTATATCACCCGTGTGTAAATATACATAATTTAATAAAATAATTAGTGTGAAAAATAAAAAATACTGTTTTACTATGAATAAGAAAAATTGGATGCGAAATGCATTCTTTGTATTTTTTTTGGCGAGTGTTTTCTTGTTTATGCCCGTAAGTCGTGCACAAGATTCACAGCCTACTTGGCAGAAATATCTGGAGCATCTAAAAAATGATGCATTCAAAGACTACATGGGCGATTTAAATCAATTAAAACTGTTGAAGTATACCTATAAAGGGAAAATAAGGTCTGAAAAGCATAAGTCACGACTGATAGAGACTATTTGTTCTGACAAAGCAGCTACCGTTTCGTTGTTGTCAAACTTGGTTATAAGCGACACCACCTTTACGAATAACGACGTTATAATTCAACAGAAGATATACCCTAATTTTGAGATAGTTACAGTTCGTCAAATGGTAAATTCCGGAAAATTGACCGAAGACTCTATTGCGATGATCAAACAACAGCTCTATGAAAATGTCAGAATTGGCTTTGATTATTTGGAATTGGATTGGAGCTATAAGGGGAAGAGATTCCGTTCTCTAAGCATTGTACCGAGTGATGGTATTCCCACTGATTTCATAACTTCACGGTTGTACACGCGCGATAAAAAGATCATAAATAGTCGGAATTCTACCAATAAGGAATAATAATATGTTTTTAATATAAATTAAATTTGTTCATTATGAAAAAGTGGAATTACTTCTTTTATTTATTGTAAATTTATTTTTAGTTTCTTGTAATGCGGATGTTTTCTTGGACTCAGAATCTTTACATTCTAATGAGAATGCATCATTTCCGACTACTTGGCAGGAACAGTTGAGATGTGCTAAAAATTATAATAGTTCGACCGCAAGATCAGCTATTAATGGACTTGCTCTTGTCAGACATTCCTACAACGGAAAGATCAATACAGAGAATCAGAGATCTGAACTACTAGAACAGTTGTTCGTTGATAATGCCGACATCGTTATGTATTCGGATAGTTTGAACTTTGAGATTGTTTCCCTGAAGATTATCAGGCAAAAAGCACAATCAATGGGCGTTGATGATCCAAGTAAAACTCTTAAGCTTCAGCTTGATTCTATAATAAAAGTGGGTATGGATATACTCGAGTTAGAGTGGTGTTATAAAGGGAAAACGTATTATTCCACAGCTATTGCTTCCAATGAGCAGGGCGGTATTCTTTATGACCATATAGGACATATGATAATAATGTCAGGTAACCATGAATCACGAGCTAGGGAGATAAAGTCGGATGTGAAAGCAATCAAAACAAGGAGTGAAGGAGGCGGTGTTACAGAACGGAGTTTTGTTTTACAGAATGATGGTGGTTATAACATCTGGGGCAATCTTGTTTGGGAATATACTATTAGTTGCAGTTCGTTTTTTGATGGTAATGGAATATTGTGTAATCGTAGTATGTTGGCACTTCATGACTCGGCTGTTGGTTGGTCTTGCGATGCAAAAATACAAACGATTAACGGAGAACTTGGATCATCTAAGTTCCATGAATTCGCATGGGGACATGCACATGCATATGTTCTTTCTGTATCAGTAGAATGGAATGGGGTTGGATTTACAATTTCTGGAGGAGCTACTGGAGCTTCTGGAAGTATAGTACATAGCCGATAAAATAAAAACGAACTAATCGGCAGAGATGTCATTTATTTTATTAGTTTTATCATTTACTCTGCCGAAATAAATGTTAATTCATTATTTCGGTAGAGCTTTCTATAATTTTCAAATGATGAAGAACTATTGTTATTAAGTATGTATATATATATTGGTGAGAATATTGTGACTCATCTTTATGGATAAGGTTGGGGATTTTAGCACTCATAGAGGTGTGCGGTTCTTAAGTGTCGGAACTTTTATAAGTGGGATATTGATAAAAAATATGAAGACTGGTTTTGTTTCATATATGTGGGGATGAAAATTGTCTATTGTGTTACTGATTATTTGTGTAATACTTTGATTAATCGAAGGTTTTATTTCGATTAAATTTCTATAACTAATTGTTAGTATGAAAAAATATTTTATTATTTGCTTTTTCTCTATTTTTTTAGGAGCTTGTAAAAGTACACCGTATTCTGATGAAACGACTAAAAATAATCTTCGTGTACCTGCTTATCCGTTATTGACACTGCATCCACATATGAAAGTGTGGTCTATGACAGATGAATTGAATAACCAGAATGTAACTTTTGGTGGTAGTAAACAACTGCCTTTTATCGGATTCTTACGAGTAGATGGTGTCATGTACCGTTTCATGGGAAGTAAGGAACTGCCTATGCAAACTATTGCACCGATGGCGTTGGACCATGAAAAGTGGAAAGGTAAGTTTACATGTTTAATCCCCGACGAAGGTTGGGAACAGCCCGGATTTGATGACAAACGTTGGCAGATATCTGAAGGTGCATTTGGTACTCCCGGAATGTGGGAAGCAAAAACGCAATGGGTATCATCTGATATTTGGGTACGTAGGGAAGTGGATGTAGATCCGTATTTGTTGGAACATAAGAAGATTTATCTACGTTATTCCCACGATGATGTATTTCAATTATACATCAATGGAAAACAATTGGTGAGTACCGGCTATGATTGGGGAGCAAACTTTAAAGTGGAAGTTCCCGACTCTATTTTACAAACCATGAAAGGGGGAAAAGCTATAATTGCTGCCCATTGTGAAAATCGTGAAGGAGGAGGCTTGGTAGACTTTGGACTTTTTGCAGAAGAACCGACTATTCCTGTTGAAACGTTAGCTCCTATTTCTTATGAAAAAGAATGGACTGGAAAATATACGATGGAACAACCTAAAGAAAATTGGGAAACAGCTGGATTTGATGATACTGCATGGACTGAGGGGCAGGCTGCTTTTGGTACCAATGACCAGCGAAATGTCCGTACACCGTGGTTTTCACCCAACATTTGGGTGAGGCGGAAGTTAACGTTCGATCCGTCATTGGTAAAGAATAAGCAGATCTATTTATGTTATTCTCATGATGATGTATTCCAATTGTATGTGAATGGAATGCAGTTGGTTAGTACCGGATATGAATGGAAGAGTGATTTGAGAGTGAATATTCCGGATTCGATTGCAGATACCATGAAAGACGGGCAGGCAGTGATCGCTGCCCATTGCGAGAACCGGATGGGAGGTGCATTGGTAGATTTCGGTTTATATGCCGAATCGAAGGAAGCCAGGCAAAAATCGGTAGATGTACAGGCTACGCAGACACACTATACATTTGAATGTGGAGACGTGGAACTGAAACTTAGTTTTACTGCTCCTTATTTACTCGATGATTTAGAAACTCTTGCCCGTCCCGTTAATTACATCTCTTATCAGGCTAAGGCATTGGACGATAACGAACACGATGTTGCTATCTATTTTGAAATAGACCCACACAAAGCATTTGACGCCGGACAATCTACGCAGATGTATGAGAAAGATGGATTAGCATTGATGAAAACCGGAAAAGAGAATCAGAAACTATGGGTAAATAAAGAAAGGGAAGATCGTGCATGGGGATATTTCTATTTGGGAACGAAGGATGATGTCACTTGTGCGCAGGGAGACGCTGCTGAAATGCGTGCCTACTTTATGAAAGAAGGTGATCTGAAACAGATGAGAAAGTCGAATGAAAAGCGTTATGCCGCATTTGCGCAGAAGTTGGATGTGGATAGCGATTTTCCTCAACACCTGACTGCTGCATTTGATGGTTTGTATACGATGGCTTATTTTGGTGAAGATTTGCGTCCTTATTGGAATAAGAATGGAGAAAAGACTATAGAGGATTTATATGTGGAAGCAGAAGAGGAATATAAAGAGGTGATGGCTAAATGTTATGAATTTGATCGCCAATTAATGGCAGATGCTTATCTTGTCGGAGGAAAAGAATATGCTGAGCTTTGTGCTTTGGCTTATCGACAATCGGTCTCTGCTTTTCAAATGTCCGAATCACCAGAAGGTGATTTGCTTTATTTTACTCCGCAGGTGGGACCGGTTGATGAATATTATCCGGCTTCTCCGCTTTATCTTCGTTATAATCCAAAGTTGGTGGAAGCGATGTTGAATCCTTTCTTTTATTATAGTGAAAGTGGGAAATGGGGAAAACCTTATCCAGTGCACGATCTCGGTGGTTATCCGATTGTGAACGGACAAACAGTAGGCGGTGATATGCCTGTGGAAGAGGCAGGAAATGCTTTGATAATGACTGCTGCCATTGCCAAAATGGAGAAGAATGCTTCGTATGCGGAAAAGCATTGGGAGACGCTAACGCATTGGGCAGAGTATTTATTGGAAATTGGTACGGATACTGGGGATCAATTGACAACGGATAATTTTGCAGGGGGATGTCATCACCATGCTAATTTATCTGCTAAAAGTATTTTAGGTATTGCTTCGTATGCAAAGTTAGCGGAAATGCTAAATAAGAAAGAAGAGGCGAAGAAATATATGGATGCTGCCCGTGAGATGGTTAAAGAATGGGAGGAATCTGCTTATGACGGAGATCATTATCGGTTGGCTTTCGACCAACCGGATAGTTGGGGAATGAAATATAATTTGGTATGGGATAGATTGCTTGACTTGAATCTTTTCCCGGAGAGGGTTATCCAGAAGGAAATGGATTTCTACCTGACTAAGATGAATGAGTTTGGTTGTCCGTTGGATAGCAGACATAGTTATACGAAAACTGATTGGACGGTATGGACGGCTTCGTTGAGTACAGATAGTACGACGTTCCGCAAGTTTATTTTACCACTTCATAAGTTTATGAATGAGACTAAAGATCGTGTACCAATGGCAGATTTTATAAATACGGATCGTACAACTATTGTAGACTTTCGCGGGCGTTCAGTGGTGGGAGGGTACTTCATTAGGTTATTAGAACAGAAATAAACAAATATCTAATGGAAATATTTGCTCAAAAATAGAAATATTAGTTCAAGTGTATGTCAAGAATTGGTTTGGAATGTTACAATAGGGTTCTAATAATAAATTATTGATTTGGTAATTTGTTTATAATCAGAGATATATTGGGATTTATTCTGTAACACCCCCTTGTCTGGCTATTAAAATTGCCCTATCTTTGCAACAACAAAATAACAAGATGAGATCATTAATGGTGTTAGTTTATTGAGTTATCTTGTTATTTCCAGATCAAGCAGGTTCAGTGAATAGCTTGAAATAAAAAGAAGCTTGTTTTCTTAATAGAAAATAATTGTTTTAATATGTAGATATTAGGTTTGGTAGGAACAACATGGGGGAAACATGTTTATGTTGTGAAGATCATCTTCCATATCGGACCGGAGTTGTAACTTGTTTATTAGACTCTATTCGGAGGAAGAAGTTATTCATGGTTGTAGTTCCTGCCAGCCTTTTTTCTTTTGTACTTTTCTTATCGAACTGATCGTTGTTCCATTCTGTTTTATGTGTACTTTTTCAGATTACTAATTTCTATTAGATTTCGTCTATAAGAGTTACTTGAGAGATGTATAAGAGTTACACCAATGATGTACAAGAGTTGTGTGAATGATATAGGAGAGTCAAGGGAAAGATATAGGTGTTTGGGTTGAATGATATACTAGAATTCGATTGCATAAATCATAGAATTGTGACGGCCATTTACAGCATAAATAATTGGTCAATGATAATTGAAGCAGGGGGCGATTTATCCCTATTCAATCTATGGGAAGTTTGTTTTCATTCACTTTGATGTTTTTTTCAAACTATGGGATGTTTGAATATAGGCTTCTCAATCTTTTTCTTGGAAATATGATTAGTTTGATGATATAAAAACAGATTTTCCTTCATCATTCATATTTTAGATATTGTGCTGCTGATCAGTGAAATAAAATGAATCTTCTTTCTCTCCCTTATAAAGACCTGTAAGCGTCTATTAGTTTTGCCTCGTGATAAGTAAAGAGTCAAAATCAAAAGAGCTTATAAATCTCCAATAAATAGGTTCGAAAATAATAGAAAAAGATGGCGCAATGCAAGTGCTTGTATGATAGGAGAATATGCAAAAATATGACTGAAGGAAAAACCATTTTACTTTATGATTATAGCCCTTTAATACTGATTATTCTTCGATAAGTGATGTGAAGATATTGCTGTCTTGTTATCTTTATGATTTTGTCTTTTTAGGCGCATAAATGTATTTTAGATAAAAATTGCCTATCATGGAAGTTGTAGTGAAATATAATGCTGCAAACGTATTCAGTTCTCTTTTTACTAAATATTTATATACTAAAAAGATAAATGCAGTACAAAGGATTGTCGTCAAAGTAATTATTAGTATTCTCTTTATCTTCGGTAGTAATGTTTTGTCCAAAATGTATGTATAGAGTACAAAGATGGCAATTGATAAGATTCCCGTTATAGCAAAAATCATAATGTCTATATTGATGGGACAGAAAAACTGAATGAGTACCATGCCGCTAACTGTTATAGTAAGCTCAGATAGAAATAGAAGGAAACTTTTCATATTTGTTTTTTTATAGTGTTCTGAAATTGTATTTTGCTAGTCTTTATAAAGCTCTCTAATGAAATCTGATATGGAATCGCAATCTGCTTTCATTTTCTTCTTTAGGCGACTGCGTCTTGTTCGTAGTGAACTCATCAATATATTACAGAATATTGCAATCTCTTTATGATCCAATCCCATTCGCATTAATAAGATGATATGAATATCGTCTTCGGTAAGCGAAGGGTAGTTTTGACGTAATTTTGCGGCAAAATAATCCTGTGATTGGTTTATGTATATTTCCAGGCGGTTCCAGTTCTCTTTAGTCAATCTGGATGGGGAATGTAGTAACTGATTTATTTCGTTCTCGTCTACAGTACTATTGTTCTTCCCTTGGAGAGAATTCATATAAACATCCAATGCAGCAGCTTGGGCTGCATGTTCTGATTTTGCCAAAGCACGTCGGACGACTTTTCTACTGATGAAGAATGCAAATAATGTGATAAAAGTACAATAGATAATTCTCAAAATAATTCCCATAATTGATCTTATTTTTTTGGCAAATATAGAGTGTGAATCTGTGAAAGATTTGACCGGTCAATTTATAATTTTAGTCCGTCGAGTAATTCCAGATAGATTCCGATAGCTTCTTCTATCTCTTTCAACATAATATATTCCTCAGCAGTATGTGAACGTGAAGAGCGTCCCGGACCGATTTTCACCGATGAAAAGGGCATTAATGCTTGATCCGATAAGGTGGGAGAACCAAACGGTGCACGTCCCAGCTTCACTGCCTTTTGCACAAACGGATGTTTTTCATCAATCCGCGATGAGTTGAGGCGGAAAGAACGCGCCTGAGCAGCACAGGAAATATGTTTCTTGATTACTGCAAACAATTCTTCATTAGAATAAAGCTCATTGCTACGAATATCAACAACAAATGTACATTTATCAGGAACTACATTATGTTGTGTGCCGGCATTAATGACTGTAACACTCATTTTCACAGGTCCCAGCAAAGGAGATTCTTTCTCAAATTGATAATCGCGAAACCATTTGATATCGTCCAATACTTTATATATTGCATTATCGCCTTCATTGCGTGCGGCATGACCAGCCTTTCCTGTGGCTGTGACATCCAGTACCATTAATCCTTTTTCGGCAATAGCAGGTTGCATCTCTGTGGGTTCACCTACAATTGCAAAGTTTATCGGAGGAAGTCCTGGCAATACACTTTCGATTCCATTTTTACCGGATACTTCTTCTTCGCAGGAAGCCAAATATATCAGATTATAGCTTTGTGAAGTTCGACATAGTTGCAGGAACACCTGTAAGAGAGAGACTACACTTGCTCCGGCATCGTTACTTCCCAATCCATATAGTTTCCCATTTTCTTCGCGTGGGGTAAACGGATCTTTGCGCCAGCCATTTACAGGTTTTACGGTGTCGATATGAGAATTGAGCAGGATAGTTGGCTTTTTCAGGTCGAACATTGGGCTGAGACACCAGACATTGTTTCCTTTACGCCCTGCCTGCATCCCTTCGGCTTCGATATAATTTTGTAAAAAATCAGCGGCTTGGGTTTCTTCGCGGCTGAGCGAAGGAATACTGATTAGTGATTTGAGCAGACTTACAGCCTCTGCCGCCATGGACGAAATATCATAGTTCATTGTGTAGATTGATTTTAGATAGTATTTTAAATTGCACAAAGATAGTCGTTTTGCGCAATTGTTTCAAATAAAACTAATACCTTTGTAGCATATTTACTAATACAAAGCGTATGACTTATCATCATTTATCTGTCTTGGTTCATCGTCAGGCTGAAAAGTATGGCGACAAGGTAGCACTGAAATACCGGGACTACGAGACAGCACAATGGCTTCCAATCACTTGGAACCAGTTTTCGCAAACTGTAAGACAAGCGGCAAATGCGTTTGTTGCATTGGAAATCGAAGACCAAGAGAATATAGGTATTTTCTCACAGAATATGCCCGAATGGTTTTATGTAGACTTCGGAGCTTTTGCAAATCGGGCAGTGACTATCCCTTTTTATGCAACGAGTTCGCCTGCACAAGCACAATATATTATTAATGATGCCCAAATCCGCTATCTTTTTGTCGGGGAGCAGTATCAGTATGATTCAGCTTTCAGTATTTTCGGCTTTTGCTCATCTCTGAAACAATTGATAATTTTCGATCGTTCTGTGGTAAAAGATCCGCGCGATGTATCTTCTATCTATTTTGATGAGTTTATGGCGATGGGAGAAGGACTTCCTCATAACCAAATTGTAGAAGAGCGTACAGCACGTGCTTCTTATGACGATCTGGCAAATATTCTTTATACTTCCGGTACTACCGGAGAACCTAAAGGGGTGATGTTGCATCATTCTTGCTATCTGGAACAGTTTCATACGCATGACGAACGTTTGACTACGATGTCGGATAAAGATGTTTCCATGAATTTCCTTCCACTGACACATGTCTTTGAGAAAGCATGGTGTTATTTCTGTATTCATAAAGGGGTACAAATTTGTATCAATCTCCGTCCTGCTGATATTCAGACTACGATTAAAGAAATTCGTCCGACATTGATGTGCAGTGTTCCCCGTTTTTGGGAGAAAGTGTATGCCGGTGTGCAAGAGAAAATTAATGAGACTACCGGTGTGAAGAAAGCATTAATGTTGGATGCTATCAGGGTTGGTAAAGTTCATAACCTGGATTATCTACGTCTGGGAAAGACTCCTCCAGTGATGAACCAGCTTAAATATAAGTTTTACGAGAAGACTATTTATTCATTGCTGAAGAAAACAATCGGTATTGAGAATGGTAACTTCTTTCCGACTGCCGGAGCGGCTGTTCCCGATGAAATCAATGAATTTGTACACTCTGTAGGGATTAACATGGTAGTGGGATACGGATTGACTGAATCTACAGCTACTGTTTCGTGCACATTGCCAATTGGCTACGATATCGGTTCGGTGGGTGTAGTATTGCCGGGATTGGAAGTGAAGATCGGAGATAATGACGAGATTCTGCTTCGTGGTAAAAGTATTACCAAAGGATACTACAGGAAAGCTGAAGCAACCGCTGCTGCCATTGATTCTGGAGGTTGGTTCCATACGGGAGATGCCGGTTATTTTAAGAACGGACAACTTTATCTGACAGAACGTATCAAAGATTTGTTTAAAACATCGAATGGTAAATACGTTGCTCCGCAAGCTTTGGAAACAAAACTGGTTATCGACCGTTATATTGATCAGATTGCGATTATTGCCGACCAACGTAAGTTTGTTTCTGCGTTGATCGTGCCGGTATATGGATTGGTAAAGGAGTATGCAAAAGAAAAGGGAATTGAATATAAGAATATGAATGAACTTTTATTGCATCCTAAAATTCAAGGTCTATTCCGTGCTCGCATTGAGACGTTGCAACAACAATTTGCTCGTTACGAACAAATTAAACGATTTACTTTACTCGCTGAACCGTTTAGTATGGAACGTGGAGAATTGACTAATACTTTAAAGTTAAAGCGTTCTGTTGTGGCTGTTAATTATAAAGATGTGATTGAGAAAATGTATGATGAGTAATTGATAACATAATTTCGGTTAAAGAATTATGGATAAGGCTGTCTTAAAAAATAAGGCAGCTTTATTTATAATTTGTAAGTTAGGAATATTGTCCCTCTTATTTCGCTCTATTTTCTCATCGAGAGTTGGAATATAACTATTGATTTGTAGTCCTTTTTATGTTTTTATTTTTATTGGAAAAACCTTACTTATATGTAGTATTCAGAGGGAAATGATTCAGATTGATATACCCGACATGTTACAATATCTCTTCTAAAGTAAATAGCTGTAGGTTTTATTTAATTTATAATCAGTTGATTATAAAAATGTGAATGTAACAATATCTTGCTTATCAGCAATATGTTGCGTATATTTGAGAAACAATTGTATATGTTTGTGTTGACTAAATCAGATATAAAATGAAAACACCAATAAAATTGATTTTTATTTCTTTGCTTACAATAATAGTTAGTTTCTATTCTTGTTCAGAGATAAGAAAGGAGTCACATATACCTTCTTTATTAGATATAGCTCTTCAACAAGCTAAAAATAATCGGCCTGAGCTTGAAAAAGTTTTGTCTTATTATCGGTTACATCCGGCAGATAGTCTTAAATATCGTGCCGCTTGTTTCCTGATAGAAAATATGCCATATTATACATATTATAAAGGTGAACGCTTGGAGCAGTATCTTACTTTCTATTCGTTGTTGCGTGAAACTCGCGGTACCAATATTACTCCTCGAGCGGTGGTTGATTCAGTCTATTATATGTATGGACCTTTTCATTTGGACTCTTTGCAATCCTATAAGGATATTGAAACAGTCGATTCTGCTTATTTATGTAATAATATTGAATGGGCATTTAAGGTTTGGCATGAACAACCTTGGGGAAAAAATGTATCATTTACAGATTTTTGTGAGTATATTCTTCCGTATCGTATTGCGGATGAGACACTGAGTGATTGGCGTGAAAATATATATCATAAATATAATCATTTGCTTGATTCTTTCCGTATTTCAGATATAGTTGATAAAGATGATCCGGCTGTTGCAGCACGTTGTCTGCTGGATTCTTTGCGTAAAAGGAGTAAGTTTTTCACTACAACTGTTCCTCCTGAACTTCCTCATGTAGGACCGGAGGTCGCTCAGAACAGAACAGGAAGCTGTCGGGAACTTTCCGATTATGTTGTATATGTATGTCGTGCCTTGGGAATTCCCTGTGCTATCGATTTCATGCCAATTCATGGTGATGGAAATGACGGTCACCAATGGGTATCATTTTCCGGTAGGTATGGTGACTTGTATTATCAGGAATTTCTAGACGCTTTGAAAGAAGTACGAAATAGCAAGATATATGGTTCCTCTAAGATAAAAGTCTATCGTAATACTTTTAGTCTTAATTGTGATATGAAAGAGGAAATGCAAAAACTAGATTCTGTTGTTGTTCCTTTTTTTAAAAGTCCTCATGTCATTGATGTTACAGATTTATATGCAAAAAGTTATAAGAAAGAGTTGAAGATTCCGTCGAAATCAATTTATAAAGGTAAACCACATTCGCGTATTGCTTATCTTTGTGCTAGTAGCCGGATGAGTTGGGAGCCTGTAGCATGGACCGAATTTGACGGGCAAAATTTAGTTTTTTCAAATATACAAAGAGGACCTGTAATGCGTGTAGCTACTTATGAGCAAGGACATCTCCGTTTTTGGACTGATCCGTTTGAAGTGACAATTTCTAATGAATTTCATTTCTTCACTCCATTAGATAGTGTGCAAGATGTTACTTTGTTTTCCAAATACTCTTTGCAGTCGGAAGAAAAGTTTCAGAATCGTATGCTTGGAGGAACTTTTGAAGTGAGTAATGATCCGGCTTTTCAGCAGAAGGAGATCATACATATGATAGGGCGTAAACCGGAACGGTTACAAACAGTTGTTTATCTTAATTCTGTGAAACCTTATCGCTATATTCGTTATGTTGGCCCTGAGGAGGCACATTGTAATGTGGCTGAAATTACTTTTTATGCAGTTAATGATACTATTCCATTGAAAGGGAGAGCGATGGGGACTCCCGGTTGTTATCAAAAAGATGGTTCACATGAATATCCGAATGTGTTCGATGGTAATACGGAGACATCTTTCGATTGTTTGGCGGTTTCCGGTGGCTGGGCTGGTTTAGATTTAGGCAGTCCTAAGCGGATAGGGAGGATTGTTTATACGCCTCGTAACTATGATAATTATATACGTCCGGGTGATGAATACGAATTATTTTGCTGTATTGGAAGGGATAAATGGGATTCTTTTGGTGTACAGATTTCCAAGGCAGATACTTTGGTCTATAAAGATGTTCCTGTTAATGCTTTATTACTATTGAAAAATTATTCTCGTGGTACGCAGGAAAGGATTTTTGCCTATGAAGATGGAAAGCAGGTTTGGAAATAATGAAGTTTATAATAAAATATTGTTTAACTAAATAAAAGTAGAAATGAAGAAAATAAAATTTCCTTTATTCCTTGTAGGAATGTTGGTTGCTCTTGTTGCTTGCGAACAAGACTATGATTTTGTCTCTGATTCAGATGTATTGGAAGCTAATGAAAAGAGTATTTCAGCATTGAAAATGAGAAGTGCTTCGGCAGAAATTGTACCATTGTATATGGCATTGGACTCAGTACCTGAGTGGGTAAAAAGAGAAGTGACGTCAGAACAATATGAATTATGGAAGATTTTGAGTTCTAAATATGAAATTGACTATTCTTTTATGAAAGGTCAATTAACAGAGAAAAGAAAGGCTCATATTTATAGTGGAATAAGCAGGATATGTACGGATATTTCGAATGGGAAAATTGATAAACCTATGGGGAGGCTTAGATTTCTGCGCGATGAGGATATTATGAAAATATCTAAACTGGAGAGGCTGTCAAAAGAGGAATCAGGAAATTTTGATTCTTATTCAACAGTATTGCAAGTGTTTAGCCATCCTAGGTTGGATATAAGAGTGAAAACTGTATTATCTTATTCATATAATAAAGAATCAAAAGAAGCACGAAATATAAATATGGGTAGCCCATATGTAGACACTGATGATTTAAAAATGGGAGCATCTGTAAATGGACAGTCGCAAGCAAACTATAATGATTATGGTTATATTTCTGTATCATGTGCAGGTACATTAAGTTATTATGATAATGGAGTATACGGCTCTAATGATTTTTCATTCAATGATAGTGTGTATCTTTAATTAATTATGAGATATGAAAATTAAAAATATAATAATTGTATTTACTCTGTTATTATCATTAGCAGGTAATGCTCAAACCTCTTTTAGTGATAGAGCTCCATTAGACTCAGTACCTGAATGGGTAAAAGAAAAAGTTACACCAAAAGAATATGAAATATGGAAAACAATGAGTAGTGTGTTTTACATAGATTATTCTATTCTGAAAACAGAGCTTTCTCCTGAACGGAAACAAGAAATCTATGATGGACTTAAAAAAATATGTGAAGGAATTGAAAAAGGGGAATTTTCACATCGAGTTGGTACAGGATTTACTTTTGCAAAAGAAAATCCTATTGATACGACTTTTCAGTGGAAATTATGTGAACTGACTCAGATAGACGAAAATATTCAATTGTGTAAACGGGAAGCTAGTGTTTATCAAAGTGTACACTCAAACAGTGTAGAACTAGTTTGCACAGTTTGGTATATTTATAATTCTCAAAAGAAAGAGGTTCATATTGTGAAATATGAAATTTCACCTAATGGGTCACATTGTAAATTTCAAGGAGGAATGGGAATGGTTTATCAAAAGAATTTGAATCGTTTGCAGGGATCTTATGCGGGTACTTTTCGATATGAAATAGGTGGAAGAAAGTATTGTGATCAGTTGGAGAAGTCATTTGCCTTTTCTATTGATAAGTAATAGAAATATACTATGCAATTTGTTTTTCTATTATTTCTATTACTAGGTATTTGGGAACTTGGAATAGGGTCTTGGCAATGTGTAAATGCTTTCTTTAATGACTGGTCTTATCAAACCATTTGTGGAACATTTAATAATCCGGGACCTTATTCTATGTTTATTGTTATGATTCTTCCTATTGCATGGTTTTATATTTTACGGATAAAGTTTTTTCTTGTTGAGAATTATCAATATAAGTTGATCACTATATTGTCTATTGTTTATATTTTATTGTCTTTTCTTGTACTTCCATTTAGTATGAGTAGGACTGCATGGATAGCAGCATTAGTTAGTTGTGGAATAATGACGTGCTTATATATTTCAGAGCATAAGCGCTTTGTAGTAGGCAGAGGGTCTATGACTGTACTTATTTGTTCGTTAGTCCTATCTATGTTTCTTCTATACGGTCTTAAGAAAAACTCAGCAGATGGTAGACTTCTGATTTGGAAAGTCTCATATTCTATTATAAAAGAGAATTTTGCAAGTGGAGTGGGGAGTGGATATTTTTCCAGTGCATATGGAGATGCGCAAGAAAAATATTTTCGTGATAATAAAGGCACAGAACATGAAAAATATATTGCGGGAGCACCAGATTTTGCATATAATGAATATCTACAGATAATAGTAGAATATGGCATAAAAGGACTATTGATACTTGTTTTTGTAATTAGTTATTCGTTTTATAATTTATCACGTATGAATTTCCAATACCGAATGCCACTTATAGGAATGTTTGTCAGTTTATTAACGGTCGCATTTTTTTCTTATCCTTTTCGGAATATGTATACGTGCTTATTATCTTCATGTATTATAATTATAGTTATGTTATTTTCGACTGAGAAAGCCTGTTTGAGAAATATGATTCCAAGATATGGATTCATATTGTTTTCTTTATTGGTGGTTTCTTGGAAAATATGTTCTTCATTCGGGCATTCAGGAAATGTTAAAACTGCATATGAGCAATGGGCTTTGTTAAAACCGCATTTTGATGCCGAGCAATATAGTGAGATAACTTCCAATTATACTGTATTATATCCATATTTAAAATCTGATGCAGAATTTTTATTTGAATATGGACAATGTTTATCAAATATAAAACGGTATACAGAAAGTAATCTAATATTACAAGAAGGACTTAAGCATAGTGGGGATCCTATGTTTTTAAATATATTAGGAAAAAATTATCAGCAATTAGGGGAGTATCAATTGGCCGAACAGGTGTTTTATAAGGCTTATTATCGAATTCCTCATAAGATATATCCTTTATATTTATTGATGAATCTGTATAAAGAACTTCATCAGGAAAAAGATATGCTTTCTATTGCGTATCGTATTGTGAATCATAAAAGTAAGGTTAATTCATTAGAAACTGAATATATTAAAAATATGGTTAGAGAAGAATTAGGAAAAAGTTTCTTACCTTAATTTTTTATGTTTGGTAAATATATAAGTAGGGAGCATTGATAGATAACTATGAGATGATAAATTGGTGCTTTCTCAATAATGAAATAAAAAGAAGTTGAATTAATTAACAACATAATCATGGCAAAACATCTTATTTATCTGCTATTCATCTTTTTGATGATGGCATGTACAAGGGGGACAAAGTATTCTGACGAAACTATAAAAAATGAACTACGTGCCCCGTCTTATCCACTGTTCTCACTTCATCCACAGGTACGTTTGTGGTCTTCTGCGGATAAATTAACCGATAGAAATATCACTTTTACAAATGGGAAAACTTTTCCTTTTGTGGGATTTCTACGAGTAGATGGTGTGATATACCGTTTTATGGGAAGTGAAGAATTACCTATGCAGGCGATTGCACCGATGGGCTTCGATTCTGAAAAATGGGAAGGGAGATTCACTAGTCTTATGCCTGAGGTCGGTTGGGAACAACCGGGATTTGATGATAAATACTGGCAAGTGGGAGAAGGTGCGTTTGGAACGAAGGATAGACGAGAGGTGAAGACTCAGTGGCTTTCATCGGATATATGGGTACGAAGAGAGGTCGTTGTTGATCCGTATCTGCTTGAACATAGGAAAATTTACCTACGTTATTCTCATGATGATGGCCTCCAATTGTATATTAATGGAAAACAATTGGTCAGTAAAGTAGATGGCACAGCGTCGAACGTAAAAGTGGAAATTCCGGATTCTATTCTGGATACGATGAGAGAAGGGAAAGCATTGATTGCTGCTCATTGTGAGAATAAGGGAAAAAGTGCGTTACTGGATTTCGGATTGTTTGCGGATGAACCGGAAACCCTTATAGAGAAGGTTGCACCAATGGGAAAATGGCTGGGGAGATATACCACAGAGGAACCAGATGAAGCTTGGACGACGGCAACATTTAACGATGGTACTTGGGCAGAGGGAGAGGCAATGTTTGGTACAGAAGGTGAACAAGATGTACATACTCCTTGGAATACCTCAAGACTCTGGGTAAGGAGGAAAGTTGTTTTCGATTCTTTATTGGTGAAAAACAAACAGCTTTGTATGCGTTATTCACATAATGATGCGATTCGGTTGTTTATTAATGGAAAGCAATTGGTAAGCTCCGGATTTAAGGCGAAAAATGATGTTCGAACAGAAATCCCGGATTCAATTGTTGAAACAATGAAGAATGGAGAAGCATTGATAGCTGCCCGTTGTGAAAATTGGGGTGGAAAGGCTTGGGCTGACTTTGGCTTGTATGCTGAACCTAAAGAAGCTGTGCAGAAATCTGTTGATGTGCAAGCTACTCAGACCCATTATATGTTTGAGTGTGGAGATGTGGAATTGAAGCTTACTTTCACAACTCCTTATTTATTGAATGATTTGAAAGTTCTTAGCCAACCGGTGAATTACATTTCTTATCAGGCCAAAGCTTTAGATGGTAAAGAACATGATGTGGCAATTTATTTTGAAGTTGATCCACATAAAACTTTTCGTGCAGGACAGACTACACAAATATATGAAAAAGATGGATTAGTGTTAATGAAAACCGGTCGCGAAAACCAAAAGTTATGGGTCGATAAAGAGAAAGATGCTCCCGGTTGGGGATATTTATATTTAGGTACAAAGGGTGATGTTACATATGCTCAAGGAGATGCTGCAGAAATGCGTACGCACTTTATGAAAGAAGGAGATTTAAAGGAAATGCGTAAGTCTGATGAAAAACGCTATACGGCGTTTGCACAGGAGTTGGAATTGGATAGTGCATTTCCACAACATCTGACAATCTCTTTTGATGGACTCTGTACGATGTCTTATTTTGGGGAGGACTTGTTCCCCTATTGGAATAAAGAGGGTACAAAGAAGATAGAAGAACTGTATGAAAATGCAGAAAAGGATTATAAGGAAGTGATGGCTAAATGTTATGCTTTCGATCGTCAACTGATGGAGGAGGCATATCTTGCCGGAGGAAAAGAATATGCAGAACTTTGTGCATTGGCTTACCACCAGACTGTAGCATCTTTTCAAATGTCTGAGACATCGGACAATGAAATGCTTTATTTTACTCCACTGGTTGGTACTGTAGATACTTATTATGCAGCTTCACCGCTATTCCTTTATTATAATCCGGAGATATTGAAAGCAATGCTTGCTCCTTTCTTTTATTATAGTGAAAGTGGAAAATGGAATAAACCATATCCGGCTCATGATCTGGGAGGATATCCGTTTGTTAATGGACCGGGAAAAGGAGCAGACCTTCCTATTGAAGAAGCAGGAAACATGCTGATCATGGTAGCTGCTATGGCTAAAGTGGAACAGGACGTGAGCTATGCAGAAAAGCACTGGGAGACTTTGTCGAAATGGGCTAATTATCTTTTAGAGAATGGAACGGATACGAAAGAACAGATTAATGCAGGTAGCTTTGTGAGTCGTTGTCCACATCATGCCAACTTATCTGTAAAAGGTGTTTTAGGAATTGCTTCGTATGGTTTACTGGCAAGAATGTTGAAAAAGCAGGAAGAGGCGGATAAATATTTATCGGCAGCTAAAGAGATGTCTAAAGAATGGGAAATGCTGGCTAATGATGGAGATCATTACCGATTGGCTTTTGACCGACTGGATAGTTGGGGGCAGAAGTATAATCTAGTTTGGGATAGATTACTTGGATTGAATATTTTTCCTGAAAGAGTTATAGAACAGGAAACTGCTTTTTATGCTACGAAGTTTGGCACTTATGGTTGCCCGCTAGACAGCGAAACAAATAATGTAAAAGCAGAGTGGAGCGTATGGACTGCTTCTTTGAATAAGGATAGTGTGCAGTTCCGTAAGTTTCTTCTCCCGCTTTATCAGTTTATGAATGAAACTAAAACTCGTGTACCAATGCCGGATGCTTATAATGTGTCTGACAAAGGGACTTTAACAAGATATTGGGGAAGACCGGTGGTAGGGGGTTATTTTATCCGGTTATTAGAAAAAGAGATGGAATGAGAGAGTATCAGATTTATTTTAGTGCATAAAAAATAAACGATGAACGGATTTTGCATGTGATAATGCAACTCGTTCATCGTTTTTCTTATTATAGGATTTTATAAATCTTAATATCCAAAGATTTGCTCCTGAGTAAGTTCTTCAATTGGTCCGACTGTTTTCAGTTTATCCATATCAAGATCTTTTTTATCTCCTAGGATACAGTAAACATACGTACGATCTTTCATCCATTCTTTTTGGAAATTGATGATATCTTTCAGTGTCATGTTTTGTATGTCATTGTAAAGCTTGATACGTGAATCTACATTCTCTCCCAAGTCTTGGGCATTGATATAACTCCAGATAATATCACTTTTGATAATACGTTCAGTACGTAAACGGTTGATTAATCCTTCTTTTGCCAGTTGGAAAGCTTTTTCCGATTCGGGCATGTTGTTGATGATTTCGTTAAACGTATTGATGGCATCGATCATTTTATCATTTTGGGTGGCAATTTGGGTAAACACCATATAAGGGTATTTCAAATACCTTGGTTCATTTAAAGCAGCCCAAGCCGAATAAGCTAATCCACGAGTTTCGCGCATTTCCTGGAAAACAATAGAGTTCATACTACCACCAAAGTATTCATTGTATAGTGTGCGGGTCGGTTCGATAGTCGGATCGAATTTCTTATCTGTGTTAGAAATCTGCGACATATAGATCTGTTTAGCTTCGTAAGGAGCTATTAATACTTTAGTTGCTGGAGTTTCGAGATAAGGGAATTCGTCACCTACAGGAATCTCTTTTAGGGTAGCCGGCACTTTATGATTCTGATCGATAATTTCTAAAATCTCTTTGCTACTACTTGGCCCATAGTATAAAATACGATGTTTAAAGCTGTTCTGATTATGGATACGGTCTACCAATACTTGTGGATCCATTTCAGTAAGTTCTGTTTTTGTCAGTATATTGGTAGCAGGAGACTTGGGACCATACATCGCAAAGTTCATCAGGCGTGAGAAATTCTGTCCCTGATTCAATTTTGCATCCGAACGGGCTTTCAGGATATCTTCCGCCATGTTGCTGTAGGCTTCTTTATTGACTTGTGCATCAGCTAAAAGCTTCTCGAACAGTTGCATAGCTGCCGGCATATTTTCGTTCAGCCCTGAAAGAACGACATAAGTGCGTTCATTACCCGGAGAAACGTAGAAAGTACAGGCCAGACGATAGAATTCGCTTTTTAATTGCTCCGGTGTCATATCAGAAGTACCTAAGTATTCGAGATAATTAAAAGCTGTACCCAGTGCCTTATCTTGGTTATTACCCATGTCGAATACATAAATCAATTGGAAGAGATCATTGGTAACATTTTGTTTGTAAAGAACCGGTATGTCTGATTTAGCTTTTAGTAGAGTCAGATCTTTTTGGAAGTCGAGAAATACAGGCTCTATTGGTTGAACGGTGCTATTCTGTATTTCGGTAAGGAAGGCGCTTGCTGTATCACGGTTGGATATAATCGGAGTTATTTCCGGCTTCGTCATTTTCTTTTCATTAGGATCTTTACCTTGCTTTTTATAGATGGCTGCATAATTATCATTTTTCAGATATTTATTGGCAAAATCCACGATTTCGGCCTTAGTAAGTTTGGCTATACGATCAATGGAAGTGACTTCATCTTCCCAGGAGGTTCCATTAATAAATGAATTGACGAACATATCTGCGCGACCTTCATTGCTTTCCATATTCTGTATTTGATAAAGCTTGAAGTTGTTGATATTGGCTTGCAGCATTTTTTCGTCAAAATCTCCGGCACGGAGTTTATGAAGCTCGCCTAACAAGAGATTTTGTACTTCTTCTAATGTTTGTCCTTGTTTGGGAACTCCTCCTAATATAAACATAGAGTAATCTGCTAATCCCATAGGGTAACCGTACCCATTCAAAACCTTCTGCTGTTGGTTCAAGTCGAGGTCGATAAGTCCAGCCTTACCATTATATAATAATTGAGAGATTACTTGAAGCGTCTCAAAGTCTTTGCTTGAAGCACCGGGGAATCTCCATGCCAATGCAACGCTTTCCGCATCCGGTCCCAAAACTTCTCGTATAATAGGTTCAGTGATTGGTTCTTCTTTGGGTAAATTAAGTTTGGGTAGTTCCGGATTTGGCTTCATTTGCCCAAAATATTCATCTATGATAGCAATTGTTTTATCCGGATCCAGATCACCTGACATACAGATAGCCATGTTGTTGGGAACATACCATTGTTTATAGTAGTTTTTAATATTGGTAATCGAAGGATTCTTCAAATCTTCTTGTGTTCCCAGAACAGTCTGTGTTCCGTAAGGGTGGTGAGGGAAAAGAGAAGAGAAGATAGCTTCTTGCACTTTCCTGTTATCACGAGTCAGTGACATGTTCTTTTCCTCATATACAGCTTCCAGCTCTGTATGGAAACCACGTATGACATTGTTTTCAAAACGATCAGCCTGTATTTTAGCCCAGTTTTCTATTTGATTGGAAGGAATATCTTCCACGTAAACAGTTTGGTCGTAGGCAGTATAAGCATTAGTACCGTTTGCTCCGATAGCAGCCATTAACTTATCGTATTCATTGGGGATAGCATATTTGGATGCTTCGTAAGAAAGACTGTCGATTGTATGATAAATAGCTTTACGCTGAACTTCATCCGTCGTTTTACGATAAATTTCAAACTGCTGTTCTATTTGATCCAGCAATGGCTTTTCGGCTTCAAAATTCTGTGTGCCATAATTATTGGTTCCTTTGAACATCAGATGCTCAAAGTAGTGTGCAAGTCCGGTAGTTTCTGCCGGATCGTTCTTTCCACCTACCCGTACTGCAATAAAAGTCTGGATGCGCGGAGTTTCCTTATTTACAGTAAGATAAACCTTCAATCCGTTGTCCAATGTATAAATACGCGCTTTTAACGGATCGTTGGGAACTGTTTCATAGCTATACTTCTTTTGTGAGCTACAACTGCTGAACACTAATACCAGGAAGAGTGATAAGCATGAAAATTTGAGTAGTTTGTTCATATAACGACAACATTTTAATGACAAAAACAAAGGTAGCAGATTTTTGCTTATCTTTGCACTGAAAATTGTAAATTATAAAAGGTAAAATTGAAAATCAGATGATTACTATCGAACAACTTAAAGACGTGAAAGAGCGCACAGATGCGCTGAGGAGGTATCTTTGACGTCGATGCGAAGAAAATTCAAGTCGAAGAAGAACAATTAAGAACTCAGGCTCCGGGATTTTGGGATGACCAAAAGAAGGCAGAAGCTCAGATGAAGCTGGTGAAAGATCTGCAAAAATGGATTGAAGGCTATAACGAGGTTAGGACATTGACCGATGAACTGGCATTAGCTTTTGATTTTTATAAAGAAGAGTTGGTTACAGAGGAAGATGTGGATACCGCTTATGCAAAAGCAATTGAAGCAGTAGAAACTTTGGAACTCAAGAATATGTTGCGCGAGGAAGCCGATCAGATGGACTGTGTGTTGAAAATTAATTCAGGTGCCGGTGGTACGGAAAGTCAGGATTGGGCTTCAATGCTGATGCGTATGTATCTTCGATATGCAGAGACGAACGGTTATAAAGCTACGATTGCCAATCTTCAGGAAGGTGATGAGGCGGGAATCAAAACCTGTACCATTAATATAGAAGGAGATTTTGCGTATGGATATCTGAAGGGAGAGAATGGAGTACATCGTTTGGTACGTGTTTCTCCGTACAATGCCCAGGGTAAGCGTATGACTTCTTTTGCTTCTGTATTTGTTACTCCGTTAGTAGATGATAGCATCGAAGTGAATATCGAACCTGCCCGTATTTCATGGGATACATTCCGAAGTGGCGGCGCTGGTGGACAGAACGTAAACAAGGTAGAGTCCGGAGTTCGTCTGCGTTACCAATACAAGGATCCTTATAACGGTGAAGAAGAGGAAATCCTGATTGAAAATACAGAGACTCGTGACCAGCCGAAGAATCGCGAAAATGCAATGCGTCAGTTGCGTTCTATTTTATATGATAAGGAGTTGCAACATCGAATGGCTGAACAAGCAAAAGTGGAAGCCGGAAAGATGAAAATTGAATGGGGATCTCAGATACGAAGTTATGTGTTTGATGACCGTCGTGTGAAGGATCATCGTACCAATTATCAGACTTCTGATGTGAACGGGGTAATGGATGGAAAGATTGATGGTTTTATCAAAGCCTATCTGATGGAATTCTCATCGCAGGAATCATAAAAACCGAAAAATAGCGAGTATTATTTTTGGAAAGTTAAAAGATTTGTTCTTACTTTGTTAGCGTTGAACTTTAAAGCTAACTATTATGGGTAAGAGTAAAAGAAAAGTAGTACATAGCAAGAAAGAAGAACAACAGGCACAAAAGGTAGTCAAAATAGTGTTTGTTTCACTTGTTATTTTGGCACTGGTTATGCTTATTGGATTTTCTTTCTTAGGTTAATTCATCACGGATTACATAGATTTCACAGATTATATATCGTAACCTATGGGTTATAATTGATCTGTATGTGATCATGTAATCCATGATGATTTTTTTGTAATAGGATTGTCATTTATTTGTTATTACTCCGTAGTCTCCTTGTAATCTCCTTGTATCCTTACAGTTGTACTTTTGCAGCGAATTAGTAAAGCGAACAACTGGAATGAGTAGAATTACAATTACTGTCTTTATGTTATTGATGACAGTTATGGCTTTCGGACAAGCCAAAGAAGATGCCGGGGATGGCAAAATGCTGAATAAACAATCGATGGAACTCAAAGATTATTTGCCGGAGATTCATGGAACTATCCGGGGAAAGTATGAGTTTCAGACAGAAATAAAAGAAAGCCGTTTCGAAGTACGTAACGCGCGTTTTAGTGTTTCGGGAAATGTCCATCCTATGGTGGCTTACAAAGCTGAGATTGATCTTTCTGACGAGGGTTCTATTAGAACATTAGACGCTTATGCGCGTGTATTCCCTGTGAAAAATCTGGATTTTACCCTTGGTCAGATGCGTGTACCTTTTACTATTGATGCGCATCGTTCTCCTCATCAACAATATTTTGCGAACCGTTCTTTTATTGCCAAACAGGTAGGCGATGTACGTGATGTCGGTTTTGTGACAAAATATAGTCATGAAGATGCTTTTCCTCTTATTCTTGAAGGAGGGTTGTTCAATGGTTCGGGATTGACTAATCAAAAGGTGTGGCACAAGACATTGAACTATTCGGTAAAAGCCCAACTTTTGCTAAACAAAAACTGGAACATGACTTTGAGCACTCAAATGATAAAACCAGAGAATGTGCGTATTAATATGTATGATATTGGTGTTTATTATCAGAATGATCGTTTTCATATTGAAGCGGAATACCTTTATAAAATGTACGGGCATAATGCTTTTGATGATGTACATTCTGTAAACAGCTTTGTCAATTATGATCTGCCACTGAAAAAAGTATTCAATAAGATATCTTTTCTGGCACGCTATGATATGATGACCGATCATAGTAACGGTAAGACGGATATTGAAACGGGAGTATTAAAAATAAATGATTATGCTCGTCATCGTGTAACAAGTGGAGTCACATTGAGTCTATCAAAAGCATTTATTGCTGATCTCCGTTTGAACTTCGAAAAGTACTTTTATAAAAAATCAGGTATTCCTAAAGAATCGGAGTGTGATAAAATAGTGATTGAATTTATGACCCGATTCTAAAGATTTGTATCTTTGTGCCATGGCACAAGAGATTGAACGTAAGTTTTTAGTTACCGGTGAGTTCAAGTCACAGGCTTTTGCTCAGGACCGGATTATTCAGGGATATATTTGTAGCGCCCAGGGACGAACGGTACGGGTACGTATTCGTGATAATAGAGGTTATCTGACTATAAAGGGAGCTTCTAATGTATCTGGTACCAGTCGGTATGAGTGGGAACATGAATTATCCTTGGCGGAGGCTGAGGAACTAATGAAACTTTGTGAACCGGGTGTCATTGATAAAACTCGATATCTGGTACGTTGCGGTAAGCATGTGTTCGAAGTTGATGAGTTTTATGGGGATAATGACGGACTGATTGTGGCTGAAGTAGAATTGGCCTCAGAGGATGAGACTTTTGATAAGCCGTCTTTTATTGCTGAAGAAGTAACGGGAGACAGGCGTTACTACAATTCTCAATTAATGAAAAAACCGTATAAAACTTGGTGAATATTAACAAATAAACAGTATATTTGTTCTAATAGTAAAAGAACTGTGTATGGAACAATTGTATAATTACTTGCCGAGGGAATTGGTGACTTTTGTGTTGGTTACTTTGTTTTCTTTGCTTATAGGACTTTCTCAACGTCGAATCAGTTTGAAGCGTGAGGGGGAAACGACACTTTTCGGTACGGACCGTACATTTACCTTTATTGGTATTCTGGGATATCTTCTTTATATACTCGATCCTACGGATATGCGCTTATTTATGGGTGGCGGTGCTATACTTGGGCTTCTGCTAGGGTTAAATTATTACGTAAAACAATCGCAGTTCCACGTGTTTGGCGTTACTACTATCATTATTGCCCTTATTACTTATTGTATAGCTCCAATTGTAGTTACCCAACCTTCTTGGTTTTATGTAATGGTGATCGTTACAGTTCTGCTGTTAACAGAGTTGAAACATACGTTTACGGAGTTTGCCCAAAAGATGAAGAATGATGAAATGATCACGTTAGCAAAGTTTTTGGCTATCAGTGGTATCATATTGCCGATGCTTCCAAATAAGAATTTAATTCCGGATATAAACTTAACTCCTTATTCCATTTGGCTGGCAACGGTTGTTGTATCCGGCATTTCTTACCTCTCTTATCTTTTAAAGCGGTATGTTTTTCATGAATCCGGTATATTGGTTTCGGGTATTGTCGGAGGGCTTTACAGTAGCACTGCAACGATTTCAGTGTTGGCTCGTAAGAGTCGTAAGGCATCGGAACAAGAAACAAATGACTATGTAGCTGCTATGTTGTTGGCAATAAGTATGATGTTCTTACGTTTTATGATTCTAATCTTGATCTTTAGCAAGGAAATCTTTCTATCTATTTATCCATACTTGCTGATTATGGCAATTGTTGCTGCTTTGGTGGCATGGTTCATCCATTCCAAGCAACGTCGTTCGAGTGATATGACGACAGATGTGGAGGAAGATGATAGCAGTAACCCCTTGGAATTTAAGGTAGCCTTGATTTTTGCAGTTCTATTTGTTATTTTCACTGTATTGACTCACTATACTTTGATTTATGCGGGAACCGAAGGATTGAACCTGCTTTCATTTGTTTCGGGGTTTAGTGATATCACTCCTTTTATATTGAACTTATTGCAGAATACTGAAAGTGTAGCAGCTGTGGTTATTACGGCTTGTAGTATGCAGGCTATTATCAGTAATATATTGGTGAATATGTGTTATGCTCTATTTTTTGCCGGCAAAGGTAGTAAGTTGCGTCCCTGGATTTTAGGAGGATTCGGAACAGTGGTAGCTATTAATTTAGTTCTGTTGCTATTCTTTTATTTTTGAAGTCGTTGCATGTAAAGGAACTTATAGAAAATCCCTGTGTAATAATTGAAGTAAGGTCATACAGGGATTTTTACTTGATTAATTCCAGCTCCAGTCGCTTTCCTTATAATTGGCTTCCACTGTATTTTCTATATTATCTGGAAGATTGTGGAAGAAATCGATACCTGTGTATTCTTCCAATTTATCAATCGATATTGCATAGCTTTTATAACTTTTGCCTTTCGCATAAGATTTATGTTCAAACCAGAAATCTAGTGATAGTATTGCCATGTAGAAATATTTAGGTACAGGAATGGATTACTCTTTTACAAACAATCAGCAATTATTATATGCGCAATCTCAAAATCTATTCTATGAAAAAGTACTTCATTTCCTGAAAACTAATCATAAGTAGTTTTACAACTACGCTGTAAAGTATACAACTGACTTAGGAAAATGCAAGAGTTTATATACAAAAGAGCTCATTTATACTTTTTTTGATATATCAAGCGAAGGAGAGAGACCTTATTACCATCCTTGGATTTCAGTGTTTTACATAATAATCTTAACTATCCACTTGTATAAACAAAAAATAAAGACAGATGCTTTTTATAAGTTAATGCATTTTGTTTGTATATTTAAAAATATTTAATATATTTGCATAATTATTAAAATCTACATGGATTGATTTTTGTATGTGAAACGTGTACAAACGCGCTTATGCAAAATTAATTTGGAGTGGATCCTAATAAATTAAATATATCCTTTAAATTTAACAATTATGAAAAAAAAAGAATTTTATTATTTGTATTGTTTTAACTGTTGTGATAATATCAGTCACTTATCAAAAGCAGAAATCAAAGACAATTTTAGGAGATATTGCTCTTCTAAATATTGAAGCGTTAGCCCAAGACGAAGGGAGTGGTAACTGTGCGGAATGGATAACAAAGAATTGTTATGAAGTATTCACTTCTGAATATGGATCTGATTATTACGCTTCATGTGCGCCCACAACAATGGGAGGTATGGCAGAATGTGGAGCTATTGAATCTCATAAACCTGCTGGAATGTCTCAAATTAAGACTTGTCTTGAATGTATTAGACAGTACTAATATTTATATAACATGAATAAGAAGATTTTTATCCTGATTTTCGTCATTGTCGCCTTGTCTTCTTGCCGCAACGGTACTAAAAATTCTGCTTTTCAGAAATCTTCTCGTTTTGAAACTGTATTGATTACCGATACTCTGCCTATTATTAATTTATCTCGGGAAGTCCTTCCCATTAACTTAATATACCCAACGGACATGGTGGCAATTGATACCTTTTTAGTTGTTTTGCAACATCATGAAGAGAAGATTATCAAAGTATTCAGTATGAACTCGTATAAGTTCTTAGGAGAATTTCTCAGAAAAGGAGGGGGCCCGAATGAAGTGATTGTTTTCGGACGGGTAAGTCAGTGGTTTATAGAAGAAGGCGAGCCTAAGATTATGATTCAATCTTACCCTAATTATTTAGCTGTACTGAACATTCGGAAATCTATTGAAGCCGGAGAAACGGTTTATGATCGGAAGTATACTTTTGAGAAAGGCCAAAAAAAGAATTTGTTCTTGGCTTCCAACAGTGTCTATGAAATAAATCAATCGGAGTTGATGATGACCAAGGATCCTCTGAGGTCAGGAATAACAGATAACTGCAACTTCTTTTGGGAGTTTTACGATTGTAAAACGGACGATGTAAAACGTAATATTGTTTACGAAAACTTTACTGGAATGATAGATCCTTTTTTGAAAGAATCGAATAGACTCTTGAAGCCCGACCGCAAAAAAGCAGCGTTACTGTATAGCAAGATTAACTTGATTGGTATAGTAGACCTTGAACAAGCCTCGATAAAGCAAATTTATCCCGGTGGAAAAATATTTAATGTACAAACTGAATTAGAAATAGATAACCGCAAGTCTTATTTTGACGAAGGAGAATGTACGGACCAATATATATTCGCGCTATCCTCCAAGGGGGTAAAAGTCAGTGAAAAGGTGAACATAGAGGCAGCCCCTATCTCTCAACTGGATGTATTTGACTGGAACGGCAATTACATTTATAAGGTCGATCTTGGTGAACGAATTAGGATAATCTCAGTTGATAACAACCAAAGATACCTTTATGCTGTAAATACGGATGATGCTATTATCAGATATGACCTGTCGGCACTGAAGTAAATAACGTTCAATGAAATTCTAGAATAGAGTAAGCTGACTATCATACGGAATTGCGGCTTACTGCTTTTTCCCAAAGAAGCCGACTATCAATGTTGAAAGAACCTATCAGAAGAACTTGTCAGGCTTCTTTGGGAACACCATGCCCAAACAGATAAGATTTTAGGTAGGAGAGAGATAGAAAAAATTACAATAAAAATGGCATATGAGCTGAGATTAGGCGGTCATCTGCATATGCCATCTTACTTTTTAAATGAATATACTTGATTAATTCCAGCTCCAGTCGCTTTCCTTATAATTGGCTTCCACCGTATTCTCTATATTATCTGGAAGATTGTGGAAGAAATCGATACCTGTGTATTCTTCCAATTTATCAATCGATATTGCATAGCTTTTATAACTTTCGCCTTTCGCATAAGATTTATGTTCAAACCAAAAACCTATTGCATGATATTGACCATTCTTTAGTGATAGTATTGCCATGTAGAAATATTTAGGTACAGGAATAGTATTGTTTTCTTTCAAATACCTGATAATATTATCTTGTTGGTCAATGGTTCCCCCCTTAACAGCATAAAGGGTATCCTGATCGTTCGTAATCGTTCCCCATTTCTGAACGCATTTTTCCAGATTAGCCCATATGCTACCATTAAATCCGTTTTGAATCTGAGGATTGATATTTGACATATAGAATGTTTGCAGATTGGCTTCTTCGGAATATTGTCTGTCACTTGAAGCTACCAAGTGACCTCTGCTATATCCGGAGTTGGTATAATCCGAGTAGGATGTTTGGTATTGGACAGGAATTTTCGGATCTTCCGTAAATCTGTCTCCACGACCTGCATCATTATCCGGTGTTGCTGTACTAAAGGTACAAGCTGACCATCGTGCACTTTTCTGTGTACAATCGTATTCTATACTGAACGTCGGTAATTCTTTTCCATTCACAGTAGTTGTATGAGTAATGAATAAATTCATGTTTCCTCCTTTTAACTTAGGAATTTCAATTCTTCCTGAATAGTTGGAAGATGTTCCTCCGTTACCACCCGTTTGCTTCAATGTAAGCGTAGCACTTTCTTTTCCAGCTTCAATGGTAATTGTAACGTTACGTTCTGCTCCAGTATTTGCCTGTAGGTATCCTGTGATAGAGCTATTGCCATTTCCGGATGTTTTGTTTAATGTACACCATGCTGCACTGCTTTTGGCTTGCCATGCACCATCTGTTTTGATGCGGATAATAAATCCACCTCCTTCTGCTTTTATTTCATTTTGATCAATGGCGGCAATCCCTTGCTCGGTGTTATTCGGATTTCCGGGAATGTCGGGTAGATCCTGTTCGCTACATGATACGACAATGTAACTGATAAAAAAGAATGTGAATAGCTTGAATAATTGCTTCGTCATCTTGGATAGTATTTTATAAGTTTAGGAATAAACAGAAGGAAGTTATATATCTAAAGAGGCTTATTTGACCTCTTTTATTAGATAGATAATAGTCGGTAAGTGGTCACTGTATCCATTGAGCCATACTCCTCCGGCTTGTGTACGTTTGGGATATCCTTTGTATTTACCGTCTTTTTGAAACATAAAATCTTTGTTGAAGATTTCATGTTTATAGTATTTTAATGTACTGCGGTCGGTGCCCAGTAGATTTCCGGTGAAGACGATTTGGTCAAATAGGTTCCATTTTCCTCTATACATCAGGGTACCATATCCTTTTCTCAGCGTGTCCCACCATGGATTATACAAATCTGTGGGACCGACCTCGTTCGGTTTACGTTTGGCTCCGAGTGAAACAGCCATGCTCTTGTCCATCGGATCATCGTTCATATCTCCCATGATAACGATTTTAGCTTCCGGATCTTCCCTTAGCAAAGAGTCTTTTATTGCTCTGACTTGTTCTCCGGCACGTTCGCGAGCAGGAGAAGCCGCTCCACGTGAAGGCCAGTGGTTTACGATAAAGTGCATCTTCTCACCTGCTATTTTTCCACTAGCGATCAGGAAGCCGCGGGTTTTGTGAACGGTATCATTTATATATATATAAGGTAAGAGTTTACTATGGTCAAGCTCAAACAATTCCGGATTATAGAAAAAAGCACAGTCTACTCCACGTTGGTCTTCTCCCTCATAATGGATATATTTATATCCTCTGTCCGCTAATGCCGGTTGTTTCAAGAGATCTTCCAGCACTCTGTAATTCTCAATTTCGGATACACCGATAATAGCGGGACCCATCGGAAGTTTGTCAGTTGCAAGTTTGCTTAATACTTCTGACATATTCTTCAGTTTAGCCTTGTACTTCATCGTATTCCACTGATTGGTACCATTAGGCAAATACTCGTAGTCATTTTTTCCCTCATCATGGATGGTGTCAAAAAGATTCTCCATATTATAAAATGCAACACTGTATAACGCATATTTCTTTTCTTGTCCATAGGCCATGAGGACAAAAAGAGCGAGTATACCTAAAGTTATTAAACTTTTTTTCATCTTTAAAATTGATTTTAAAAGTGAGCTATGTATCATATCTGTGACAAATATCTAAAAAGAAAACGGAAAAACCTTCAGATCTATGTATTTTTTTTATAAATTTCATTGCTATTTATGAAATTCTTTGTTATTTTGTACGACCTATTATTTTAACAACAATTTAATGGTAGAGACCAATTAACATTAATATAAATTAAATTATGAAACAACGATTAGGGTTAGCGATCGTATTATTTTGTTTGGCGCCGACTATATTTGCGCAGCAAAAGGCAAAACAAAACGCTCGTGAAGACAATGCTTCTTTCATGTTCACAGAATCACAGTTGAACGATGATGATGATGCCGCTCAAAGTGTGCAGGCACTAGTCTCTTCAAACAATGATGTCTATCTGTCTAATGTTGGTTATTTGTTTAGTCCGATGAGATTTCGTGTGAGAGGATACGATTCTCAGTACAATGACATGTACATTAACGGTGTACAGTTTAACGATGTAGAAACAGGACGTTTCAGCTACGGATTGATCGGAGGATTAAATGATGCTACCCGAAACAAGGAGGGAATTAGTCCTTTTGAAACCAATAACTTTACTTTTGGGGCGATTGGAGGGGCGACGAATATCGATCTTCGTGCCAGCCAATATTCAGCAGGATCAAAGTTGTCATTGTCAGGATGTAATCGTAGTTACATTTTGCGTGGAATGTACACTTATTCCACAGGTCTGATGAAGAATGGTTGGGCATTCACCGGATCAGCAGGCTATCGTTGGGCAAATGAAGGAAATATCGAAGGTACCTTTTACAATGCTTTTTCTTATTTTTTGGCAGCAGAGAAAGTCTTTAATGACAAACATAGTTTATCAATTGCTACTTGGGGAGCTCCTACAGAACGTGGACAACAAGGGGCATCTACAGAAGAAGCTTATTATTTAGCTAATAGTCACTATTATAATCCTAACTGGGGATATCAGAACGGAAAGAAACGTAATGCGCGTGTGGTAAATTCTTTCGAGCCTTCTGCTGTTGCAACATGGGATTTCAAAATTAAAGAAGACATGAAATTAGTGACGAGCGCAGGATTTAAATATAGTAGTTATGGAACCAGTGCATTGGGATGGAATGGAAATGCTTCTGACCCGCGTCCTGATTATTATAAGAAATTGCCTAGCTCAATATTCAATGTTTATAATGATGTTCCTACACCCGAACAGTTAGAGCAATTTAACGAAGTAACTGATTTATGGAAGCATAACAAAGCTTATCGTCAGCTTGACTGGGATTTGATGTATTTCTCTAATCAACAAGCAAATGCATTGGATAAGGAAACGTTGTATTATGTAGAAGAACGTCATAATGACCAATTAGCATTTAATTTCAATTCCGTATTTAATCATACCATCAATGACCATAGCAGTTATACAGCCGGTATTGCTGTTAATACGACAAAAGGTATGCATTTCAAGAAAATGAAAGATTTGCTGGGTGGTGTATTGTATACTGATATCGATAAGTTCTCAGTGCGCGACTATGGTGAAAACTCTTATATCATTCAGAATGATTTGGATCATCCGAATCGTCGTATTGGAGAAGGTGATAAGTTCGGTTATAACTACAATATATTTGTGAACAAACAAAGTGCTTGGTTACGCTATCAGGGTAAAAGCGGTTCATTCAGCTACTTCGCTTCCGGTAAGATCGGTTCTACACAAATGTTTCGTGAAGGTTTGATGCGTAACGGTCGTGCTCCGTTGAAATCTTTGGGTAGCAGTGGTACTGCTAAATTCCTGGAAGGTGGTGTAAAAGCTGGTTTGACTTACTTCCTTAATGGTAACCATTCATTTACATTGAATGCCGGATATGAAGATCGTGCTCCGTTGGCATATAACTCATTTGTTGCTCCACGTATCAAGAACGATTTTGTTAGTGACTTGAAGACTGAACAAGTTTATGGTGGTGATTTGACTTATAATTTTAATACTCCTGTTGTGATGGGACGTATTACAGGATATTATACCCGTTTCCAGAATCAGGTAGAATTGGAAGCTTTTTATAATGACAATGAATCTCGCTTTACTTACTTGTCAATGAACGGTATAAAGAAAGAACATTGGGGTGTGGAAGCTGCAGCTACTTTCCGTTTGACTAGCAATCTGTCTTTGACGGCTATCGGCACATGGTCGGAAGCTGAATATATGAACAATCCGGTTGCTACACGTACTTATGAAAGTGAGAGTGAATCTAATCCTGACCGGGTATATGCAAAAGGTATGCGTGCTAACGGTACTCCACTTTCAGCTTATAGCTTGAGTCTGGATTATAATATCAAAGGTTGGTTCTTTAACCTGTCTGGTAATTATTATGACCGTATCTATCTGGACTTCTCTGCTTATCGTCGTTTGGAGAGTGTATTGACTCGTGATAACGATGGCTCAGTAGACGCTAACGGTAATCTGGTAGGTGTAACAGTTCCTTCACAAGAAAAACTAAAAGGTGGTTTCATGCTTGATGCTTCTATTGGTAAGTACATTCGTTTGAGAAATGGTAAGAGCATCAGTCTTAATCTTAGCGTGAATAATGTTCTGAATAATACTAATATGCGTACAGGTGGTTATGAACAAAATCGTGACGACACTTATGATGATGGTTCTATGCGTACTTATATGTTCTCTAAGAACTCTAAGTATTATTATGCGCCGGCCATCAATGCATTCATGAATATCGGTTACAGATTCTAAATGTGTTATCAGCCCAATTAATAAATAAAGAAAAATGAATATGAAGAAAATATTATCTATAGGATGTGTCGGAATGTTGATATGCGCTTCAAGTTTCACTTCGTGCATGAATGACTTTGACACTCCGGTTACAGGCAATGCGTTTGGTAATAACTCGATCGAACCTGAACGTACTATTTCGATAGCCAACTTGAAAGAAAAGTATGATGGATTTATAGATACTAGTGCGGATACTTATACCACCATGGAAGGCAAAACACGTATTGAAGGCGTGATTGTAGGAGATGATGAAAGTGGCAATATCTACAAACAATTGGTTGTAGCTGACGAAACGGGAGCTATTATTGTGGGTGTTAATAACACAGGACTTTATGCAGCTTGTCCGGTAGGCCAGAAAGTAGTTATCAATTGTGAAGGCTTGCAGATTGGTAGTTATCGTAAATTGGCTCAGATTGGTACTACTTATGAAGGTAAGGTAGGCCGTATGCCGGAATATGAGTGGAAGCAAAGAGTGCGTATCATTAATAAGCCGCAAATGTTTTATGAAGAGTTGAAACCGCTTGAGATTTCTAATGCAACGGAATTGGCGGCTATAGATATGAAGCGTGCTCCGTTATTGGTAACACTGAAAAACGTGAAGTTCCCTGAAGCAAATGGTAAGGTGGCTTTTGCACCGGAATCGGATATTGCAAGTCCTACATTGAGTTTTGTTGAGCGTAATATCAATTTTGCGGATGGTACGGCATGTAAGGCAGTAGCTCATACTAGTATTTATGCAAACTTCTCAAAAGATGTGCTTCCGGAAGGAAATACTAATGTAACTGGTATATTGACTCGTTATAACAATAATTGGCAGTTGCTTATTCGTACCAGTGCTGATATCAAACAAAATAATTAATAAACTAACAATAGATAATTATGAAAAAGATTCTAAATGCTTTATTCTTGACGCTGCTTACAGTGATCACATTTAGTGGATGTAGTGATGTCCCTGCACCTTATGATATAAAAGAAGGAGGTGATGACTCTGAATTGGTGGGTGATGGTTCTAAAAATAATCCTTATGACGTAACTAGTTATCTTATCAAGAAAAGTGGTACGGAAATTTGGGTAGAAGGATATATTGTTGGTTGTATGAACAATAAATATGATGGAGTAGATGCAAATGGAGATCCTGTTTTTGCAGGTAATGAATTTGTAACTTCTAACTTTAATGTGAATACTAATATTGTTATTGCGGCAACTACCAGTGAAACAAGTACAGCTAAGATTATTGCAGTGAAGCTACCGGCAGGGGATTTGCGTGATAAATTGAATGTCAAAGATAATAATGGTAATTTAGGCATGTCTGTTAAGATTAAAGGTAACTACGCTAGTAAGTATTGTGGAGTTACAGGTTTAATTGATATAACAGCTGCTGTTTTACATACTTCAACAGGTGATGTAGAAATTGGTGATGGTGGTAGTGAAGGACCGACTGATGCGTATATTAACGAATCTTTCAAATCGTCTTTAGGTGGATTTACAAGTGCTTCAGTATCAGGTACTCTGAGCTGGATTAATGATTATAGCTCTGCAATGATTAAAGGTGGGTCAACTGAAGGTAAATTCCCGTCTGAGACTTGGCTGGTGGCTCCTACTATTAATTTGTCAAAGGAAACAGAAGCTTATATAACATTCAAGCATGCAATCAACTATGCAGATGCTGCTACGATTAAAGATTATCATCAGTTGATGATTAGTAAAGATTATACAGGAAACGTATCACAGGCTACATGGACTAATCTTCCAATTGTAATGGCATCAGGTAACAGCTTTACTTTTGTAAGCTCAGGTAATGTGGGTATTCCTGCTGAGTTTATAGGACAAAGTAGTGTAACAATTGCATTGAAGTATACTAGTACAGAAGTAACAGGTAGTACATGGGAAGTACAGAATTTTGTTGTAGCACATGGTAAAGGTGAGGTAGATCCAGAGCCTCCTGTTACGGATAATTCTAAAGATAATCCGTATGATGTAACAAAAGCATTGACATTGACTTCTGCAAGTGGTACTGCTACTGCATGGGTTAAAGGCTATATTGTTGGCGGAGTAAAGAATGGTAATGATGCAAATACTGTAGATGCTCCTGAAGATGTTGTTTTTGGATTGGATGATATTCGTAATTCTGCTATTCTCATAGCGGCTTCTAAAGAAGAAACTGATTATACAAAATGTATGGTGATTGGTTTTGGTAAAGATAGCCCGACTGCTCAACCTGCTTTGAACTTAGTGAATAATCCTGATAATCTTGGAAAGGAGGTTGTTATTTTGGGAACTCTTAAATATGCATTTAATGCTCCAGGTATGAAGACTATTACAGATTTTGAATTTTTAGGAGGTGGCAGTGATCCTGAACCGACAGGTCCTGTCTATACAAGTAATATCACATTGCCTGCAAAGGATTGGATCAATTCATCTGATGCAGCTTACGGAGGTATTGTTAAGATTGGAACTGAAGAGACGGAATACCCTGTTGTGAAACTTGGAACAACGAAGTTGGCAGGCGTTTGGAGTTCACCTGCGTTAGGAGCTACCAAAACTAAGTTGGCTTTTTATGCTGTCGGCTGGAAGGGAAAGTCTGGGATTCTGAAGGTTACCATTGAAAATGGTGGAACTTTTGAAGGAGGAGAAGCTACCAAACAAATCGATTTAGCAGGAAATATTGGAGCTACAGGTAATTCTCCATTTACGATTACCCCTGCTGATTCTGATTATTATGAATTCACATTAACGGGAATAACCGCTACTTCTACCGTCAAACTTAATACTGCTGATGAGTCAGCTGATAAGCGTGCAATTATTTTTGGTATTAATGTCAATTAATGCTACGGTTGATAATTAATAAGAAGGAGGGGGCAGTTTGCTGTCCCCTTTCTTTTTTGCGAAAGTATAGTAACTGTTCTAAAAGACATTTATAAATATCTATATATTTATAGGAAGAAAAAAGATATCTTCATAGCAAATTGATATAGCGTGAGTAGATAAGAGAAAACGTGAAGATGACTGAAAATAAAATAAAAGCTTGAACTCTAAGACAGATTATCCTTATCTTTGCATGCCTTGCAGGTTAAACAACTGCTGCTTATTTAAAATTATATACTCAAACAAGATTAATATATTATGAATATTAGAATGAAGTGTAACTTCTATATTTGGTTAAGTTTCTTATGTTTAAGTTTTATATCCTGTAGTAAAGATGATGATGATAACGCTAATGGCTCAGATAATTTTGCAATTGGTATTGTCGAACTCCCAGCATTGCGTAATGGAGTAAATGATATGTTTGTTACTCATTCTAATACTTTTAATGGTAAGAAAGTAACAACTTTCAGTATGGAGTATGACAAAAGTAAGAAGCATGCCCGTTGGGTAGCATTCCGATTTGACAATCAGACAATGCAACAGAATGTGAATCGTAAAACAGGAGATGATCCATTTGAATCGGACCCATTAGTTGCACAGGAATATCAACGTACACGTTCGGATTTTGGAGCGAAAGGATATGATCGTGGTCACATTTGTGCTTCTGCTGACCGTTTATTCTCACGTGACGCAAATGACGATACATTCTATTACACTAATATGACTCCTCAACGTAATGGTTTTAATTCGGGTTTATGGTTGAAACTGGAAGCCAAGGTACAGACATGGGGAAGAAGTTGTACGGCACAAGATACTTTGTATGTTGTGAAAGGAGGAACTATAGATAAAGAAGAACAAGTATTAAGCTATATAGATAATAATCGCAGTAAACCTGTTCCTAAATATTATTTTGTAGCATTGTTGTTTAAAAAAAGTAGTTCTTTCAAAGCGATTGCATTTTGGTTGGAACATACTACTACGCCTAAATCACAAGAACTTGCAGACTATGCAATTTCAATAGATGAGTTGGAAGAAAAAACAGGAATTGACTTCTTCCCGAATTTAAATGATAAGTTGGAGAACGTCGTAGAGGCTACTTATTCTGTTAAGGCTTGGAATGGTTTGTAAACGTCGTATAGTAAAAGATCGTTTAGTGTTTTTGAAAAAATCTTCTCAATGTTTGCATAAAAACATTGAGAAGATTTTTTTCTATTAGCTACAATTCAATTTGTGCTATATTATATTTTTCAGCTCATCATTAGCCATTTCAATCAAGTTTAACCAGAGTCCAAGTTGTAACTGCGACTGTTAGGTTGTATCCTAGGCTAAAAAATACTCGTTTTTATTGTCATTTGTCACTTTTCTAAGTTAAATGCTTAATTATCAATGCTGAAATGGTGATAATAGTCGGTGACAATAGAGTGATAATAGAAAATTATCCGGGTTTTATTGTCACTTTTTTATTTTACTATTCGCTGCCCTTTTGTGTTTTTCTTTCCCCTGGTTTGTGTTATTTTTCTTTCAATTGAATAGATTTAGCATGTAAAATTGTGCAATCACCTTTATATAAAAGTAAATAAAGCGTTTGTTTAGTTGTTTTAAACCTTTACTTAATGACTTTTAGAGGTGATAAAGTGTTGTTTTACGTACATGGTCCTATGGCTCCACGTACGTGATCTTTTGGGTTCACGTACATCATCCGAATGGTTCACGTACGTGAAACGAGGATACATACCTTGCAAAAAACACTAATTGAGCCTTGTCCGTATGTTAAGGTTAGTAGTATTTCTTCTATTACCCATAGTATCAGTTGAACAACAACTCCATTTATTAATAAAAAACAGGTAATGTAATGACCATATATTATGATTTTATGAGGAAATTCGATGAGAATGGAGTGAAAAAAACTAAACTTGATATCTCTAGATTGCATCTTACTATTCGGAAAATTATTATTGAAATATGTGTTTAGCCATTGATTATTAAATAATTAAAACAGCTAAGCAGGAAACAAAAAGTGATAATAGAAATATCCTGAAGTTTTATTGTCACCTTATTGTCACCTGTCTATTGTCACCATTTCAGTATTGATAATTAGGTCTTTAACTTAAAAAAGTGACAAGTGACAATAAATAATCGTTTTATTTTTTTCAAGAAGATCTAAACTAAACTCATATCGCTATGTTCTTATTATTCAAAGGAATTATTCTTTTATATCGAATTCCGTTAAGTAATAATATTTTTTATCTCTTCTTTTAATATTCTTAACTCCGATGGTTTCGTAATAGCAAAGAAACCACCTACTTTTATCGCGTCTTTATGTTAGCCCTCAATATAATAAAGACTAATAAACTAAAAGACAATTATTCTAGACATGAAGCACAAACTATTTCTGTTATTACTGTTCGTGTGCACCTTATCAATCACTGGTTGGGCGCAAAATTCTGCATCATTTTATACCATTAAGGGAGTACTTCTGGATTCATTGACCCAAGAAGGAGAACCGTATGCAACAATCAAAATAGCGAAGAAAAGTACCCCGGATAAAGCGGTGAAGATGACCGTAACCGATACAAATGGAAAATTCCAGGAGAAACTGAATGTTGCTGCCGGAGATTATGTATTAACGATTTCTTCCATTGGTAAAATTCTTGTTGTCAGAGAGTTCAGTTTGAAACCGTCGGTTCAGATGGTTGATCTGGGGACAATACTTTCAGTTGAAGCTACCAATGAACTGGAAGGAGTGGAGATTGTAGCGCAAAAGCCCTTAGTGAAGATTGATGTCGATAAGATAGAATACAGTATAGCGGATGATCCGGATTCAAAATCCAATAGTATTTTGGAGATGCTTCGGAAGGTGCCTATGGTGACGGTGGACGGAGAAGATAATGTTCAAGTGAATGGTAGCAGTAGCTTTAAGATACATGTCAATGGGAAACCTAATAACATGATGAGTAATAATCCTAAAGATGTGTTGAAAAGTATGCCGGCTAATTCGATTAAGTATATCGAAGTGATTACTTCTCCGGGAGCCAAATATGATGCGGAAGGGATCGGAGGTATTCTCAATATTGTGACAGTTGGAGGTGGTTTCGACGGTTATACGGCTACCATTCGTGCAAGTGTCGGTAATAATGATTCTGGAATTGGAGGTTATACAATGGTAAAGCAGGATAAACTGACGCTTTCTGCCAATTATAACTACAATTATAATTATCGTCCGAATAGCTATTCCAATAGTTATCGTGAGAATTATGAATCCGATATAGAAAAATATCTTGAGTCTGAGAGCCGAACGAAATCAAGAGGAAGTTTTCAGCATGGCAATCTGGAGGCGAGTTATGAGATTGACTCGTTGCGCTTATTGACAGTTGCTTTCGGTATGTATGGCGGTGGTGGCAAAAATAATAGTGATGGTGCAACGGTGATGTATGGTGCAAATCATCAGGATGTCACCTATCGTTACCGTACTGACAATCATGGTAAATCTTCCTGGTATTCTATTAATGGTAATATTGATTATCAACGGACGGCCAGAAGTAATAAAGAGCGAATGATCACTCTTTCTTATAAGATCAATTCTCAACCGCAGACAGATAATTCTTATAATACCTATCTGGATATATTTTCGGAAGACCAAACAGATAATATCGTAGACCGCCTGTTATTGAAGAATTATCATTCGGATGGTAAAACAAACAATCTGGAACATACCTTTCAGGTAGATTATACTACTCCAATAGGCAAACTCCATACCATTGAAACTGGAGCAAAGTATATTTTGCGTCGTAATTCCAGTGATAATCAATTTTTTGAAGCAGCAGGTGGAAGTGATGATTATATCTATAATGAAGAGCGTAGTAGTGATTACCGTCATTTGAATCATATTCTGGCTGCTTATGCCGGATACACATTGAAATATAAAGCCTTTTCTTTCAAACCGGGAATCCGTTATGAACAAACCATGCAGCGTGTAAAGTATATCGTCGGGCCGGGTGAGAATTTTAATTCGAATTTTAGCGATTGGGTTCCTTCCGTTTCTTTGGGTATGCAGGTAGGTGAAACACAAAATATACGTGGTAGCTATAGTATGCGTATCTGGCGTCCGGGCATATGGAATTTAAATCCTTATTTTAATAATCAGAATCCAATGCTTATTAATCAGGGAAATCCAAACCTGAAGACGGAAAAAGGTCATGCTTTTGATCTGTCATATAGTAATTTTACAGCTAAGTTTAATATTAATGCTGCTCTCCGTTACTCTTTCAGCAATAATGGTATTGAAAATATCAGTCGGCTGATTACGACACCAGGCGGAGAAATTTTTGATGATAATCCGGAACATTTGGCTCCTGAAGGTGCATTATATAGTACTTATGCTAATATCGGAAAGAGAAAAGAGACCGGATTGAATCTTTTCCTGAACTGGAACGCTACTTCCAAAACTCGTATTTATCTAAACGGGCGTGGTGATTATACTGATCTGCGAAGTGACGCACAGGGATTGCATAACTATGGTTGGAACGCTTCTATCCATGGAGGTATTCAACATACTCTTCCGTTGGATATCCGTTTGAGCCTAAATGTGGGTGGTAGAACACCCCGTATTAGTTTGCAGGGAAAAGGATCTGGCTTTCAATATTATAGTTTTGGAATCAACCGTTCTTTCCTGAAAGAAGGGCGTCTGACGTTGAATGTTTACTGTAATAATGTTTTTGAGAAATACCGACACTTCGACAATCATATGGAAGGTATCAACTTTATTTCGAAAAGTTCCAGCAAATATCCGAGTCGCTATTTTGGATTTAGTATCAGTTACCGGATTGGTGAACTGAAAGCGAGTGTGAAAAAAGCGAGCCGGAGTATTAATAATGACGATGTGAAAGAAGGGGGAGGAGAAGCTATTCAAACACAAGGAGGAGGGCAATAATCCCTCCCCTCAGTTGTTCTATTTTTCTTTTGGGGCCTGATTGGAGGTCGTATTGAAACCTAATTTAGTCAATCCTGCTTGTACGTCAGGATGGCTCATAAAGAGTTTCCACAATAATCCTGTCCGGTAATTTTCTATCATGACGGCAATAGGACCTTGGTCAATAGCAAGATAACGTTTCGGATACCAGTTATCTGTTTCGCTGAAAGCATCATAGAAACCGAATGGACCAAAGACTTTATCCCCCATCTTATATAGGTGGCGCATTACTTGCATCGAATATTCCGGTGTATAGACGATGGATGAGAGTGCGGCAGTAGGAGAGATGACTCCTTTATCGTCCTGTTCATTGGGAGAATGAGCCGCATATCCGTCTACAGAATAACTGGCTGTTAGCCCCCAACAATCGGGTCCGAAGCCTTTGTAATGTTTTGGATTACGGATGCAGTAAGCACGATTGACTAATGTCAGATTGCGCATTTCATCGAAATAACTAGGGCAGTATTCGTCCTTTAATCCTACAGGATCAAGTCCCAGGAAAGAATATTGTGCCCAAAAGAGTGGTCCGGCTTCTGTCCCCTGATAACGGAGATGTAATTCGATACCTTCTACTTTATGCGGAGAAACGATAGCACCGTTTTGTGCCCAGCCATCATGGTAGACGGCTGCAGGTACTCCATGCGTTGGAGAAGCAGCGGCGAGGATATACATGATCATACATTCATTATATCCATGTACAGGAAAATCCATTTCCCAGCCATAAGTAGGACTCCAATGCCAATATAGAACGTTTTCTCCTCCTTTCCGATACCAATTCCAGTCTACTTCACGCCAAATCTGGTCGATACGTTTGGCTAATGCTTTCTCTTTCTCATTGCCATTGACATAATATTGGTGTACGGCGAGCAATCCTTGTATCAGGAAAGCAGTTTCTACCAAGTCGCCTCCGTTGTCTTTTTGACCAAAAGGTTTCACTTTCCCTGTATCTCCATACCACCAATGCGGATATGCTCCGTAAAAGCGATCTGCTTTTTCCAGGAAAGAAACAATCCGTTCCATACGTGATAAACCTTCTTCTCGAGTCACATAACCACGATCAATTCCTGCAAGAATAGCCATAATTCCGAATCCACTACCACCCGAAGTAACCACGTTTGAATCATTCTCAGGATATACACCATCTACATGATAACGTTCAGGAGCAAGTCCGCTGTTGGGTTCTGCTCCGTCCCAAAAGTAGAGGAAGGTACGTCGTTGGACGGTATCCAACAATGCGTCATCAGAGATTTCCGAATTGTCGGAAGTCTGTTCGGAAGGTTTGCTCTTACAAGCTCCTGCTACCAAAAGAAAACAGAGGATTGGCAAGTATATATAGGTTCTTATCATACTTCAATAGATTATATATTAGCTATATAACCTGAGTTTGATTAAGTATCTATCAAACTCAGGTTTGTTTATCATTCATGTAATGTGAACTTGGCTGATTTTACGTCCCGGCTGTTCGGACCAATCATAACTTCAAATTCACCAGGTTCAGCAACAAGTTGCAGGTCATAGTTATAGTACTTCAACATTTCCGGTGCAATTTTGAAATAGACATATTTGACGTCTCCTGGTTCAAGAAATATTTTCTGAAAACCTTTCAGTTCCTTGACGGGACGCGTAGAACTGCCTACCATATCTCGGATATAAAGTTGTACAACTTCCGAACCCGGCCAGTTTCCTGTATTAGTTACTTGTACAGTTGCTGTCAATTCGCCCGTCATACCAATACTGGAATGACTCAAAGCCACATCACTATAAGAGAAGGTAGTATATGAAAGCCCAAAACCGAACGGATAAAGCGGTTCATTGTCTACATCCAGATAATTAGTGCGGAATTTCTCGAACCATTTACCTTCGGCTAAAGGACGTCCGGTATTCTTATGCGCATAATAAAGAGGAATCTGACCTACATTCTTTGGGAAACTCATGGTGAGCTTGCCTGCCGGATTAACATAACCGAACAAAGCATCACCAATTGCATAAGCAGCTTCACTTCCGCCAAACCATACATTTAGAATGCTAGGAACGTTTTCTTGTTCCCAGTTTAGTGTGAGTGGGCGACCGGTAAACAATACCAGCACAACAGGCTTTCCGGTTTTCACCAATTCTTTCAATAAGTTCTGTTGTACGTCCGGAATATTCAGGTCTGTGCGACTACTACTTTCCCCACTCATCTCCGAAGATTCTCCTAAAGCGGCAATGACAATATCAGATTGTTTAGCTATGTTTAAAGCTTCATCCAACAATTGTTGATCTGTACGGTTGTCCCGGTTTAGAGAACGTCCGAACATGGTAGCACGCTCTTCGTAAGCGGCGTCACTGATCAGGTTACTACCTTTTGCATAAAGAATGTTAGCTTTACCGGCAGTCATCTCTTTCAAACCTTCCACTAATGAGGGACAACGATCCAATACTGCTGCCACACTCCAGGTACCTGGCATATTTGTCCGGCTATCAGCTAACGGGCCTATCACTGCGATGTTACCTTTCGGATTGAAAGGAAGTAAGGGTTCCGGTGCTACTCCCGGACGTCCCGGTACGGGATCGTTCTTCAAAAGGACAAAGCTTTCGGCTGCAATTCTGCGAGCTGCATCACGATGTGCTTTCGTAAAGATGTCACGTGCCGGACGTTTCGGGTCACAGTATTTGTATGGATTATCAAACAATCCTAATTTATATTTAGCTTCCAGAATACGTCTACAGGCTGTATTCAACGTTTCCATTGAAACTTTTCCTTCCTGAACAGATTTTTTAAGTGTTCCGACAAATCCTTCACTGACCATATCCATATCTACTCCGGCGTTAATTGCCCGTGCGGATACTTCTTGCAGATCACCGATTCCATGATCAATCATTTCAGAGATTCCCGTATAGTCGGTAACAACAAAACCGTTGAATCCCCATTGACCACGTAGAATGTCGGTCATCAGCCATTTATTAGCAGTGGCAGGAATACCATCCACTTCATTGAATGATGCCATCACACTACCTACACCAGCTTCTACAGCGGCTTCGTAAGGCAACATATAGTCATTGAACATCCGTTGGCGACTCATATCCACAGTGTTGTAGTCACGTCCGGCTTCACTTGCACCATATAGTGCAAAGTGTTTTACACATGCCATGATTTCATCGTTCCGTTCCATATTTTTTCCCTGGTAACCCATTACCATTGCTTCGGCAATCATAGCACCAAGAAATGGATCTTCACCACTACCTTCGGATACACGTCCCCAGCGAGGATCACGTGAGATATCTACCATTGGGCTAAATGTCCAATTGATACCGTCTGCACTTGCCTCGACAGCGGCAATACGTGCCGATTCTTCAATCGCTGTCATATCCCAGGTACAAGATAAACCTAATGGAATAGGAAACATGGTTTCGTATCCATGGATAACATCCATTCCGAAAAGTAAAGGAATACCCAAACGAGAGTTCTCTACCGCTTGTTTCTGTACATCCATGATTCGGTCTACTCCTTTTAGATTGAAGAGGCCTCCTACTTCGCCTTTCTTGATTTTAGCGGCAATATCACTACTTTTGGCTTGCCCTGTAGTGATTTCGCCTGTTACCGGGAGATTTAATTGTCCAATCTTCTCTTCCAGAGTCATTTTCTTCATTAAGACATCGATGAAGCGGTCCATATCTTGTGGCGACTTTTGTGCCGCCACATTCATGAGTCCTGCTGAGAAAAGCAGGATAAGTAAACTTAATTTTTTATAGTTCATCATTCGAGCTGATTTTTATTGAACATAGTCAGGATTTTGTACTAGTACTCCTTTTGATTTATCAATCTCTGACTGAGGTAAAGGAAGCAATGCATTCTTAGGTTGGTAATTTACCTTTCCGGCAGCATGCAACACTTCACTGGCGATACCCCAACGAACAAGATCATAAAAACGGTCGAACTCCATTCCTAATTCTACACGACGTTCATGGCGGATAGCCTCACGTAATTCTGACTGGTCATTTGTTGTTATCTTAGGTAGTATACTTGTATCTTTACCTCTGGCACGTGCACGTACCATTTCCAGATAATCAACTGCTTCTTTCGGAATACCTTTTTCATTAGCAGCTTCTGCTGCCATCAATACTACGTCAGAGTAACGGATCAAACGGATATTCACCCAGAATCCTTTATTGGTAAATTCCTTACGTAGTGCGGGGTCAGTATATGCTTTCTTATTGAAATATGCTCCTATGGCTGGAGAAACCGGAGATTCTCCATAAGGTTCATTTGTATTTTCCGGAGTAATAGGGTCACTATCTGATCTGCGGAAATAAAGTAAAGTTGCATTCTTACGAGGATCATTGGGTTCATAGGCTTGTGCCATATATTCTGTTGCCATGTTCCATCCCCAGCCGAGGTCCCATTTGTCGGCTCCACGCACTCCTTGTACTTCTGCAAATTGGCTACCGATAATGTCACTTTGAGGTAGAGCGGCTGTTGCAGTACATTGGAGTTCGAATATAGAACCTCCACTGTTCTCTCCATCATCTGTGAAAATCTCGTCATAAGGAGTTTTCAGATTATATAAACCTTTATTGATAACATCAGTAGAAGCAGTGTACATATTGTTCCAATCGTTACGCATCATATAAGTACGTGCATGAAGAGAACGGGCTGCTCCCCAAGTCAGTCGTCCGGTGTATTCGGAACTCCAGGTTTCGGGCAATGTCTCTTCTGCAGTCTTGAGGTCATCGTCAATCTGTACATAGATCTTTTCAACGGTAGTTTTTGGAATGTTAGCTTCCGAAGCATCGTTGATTTTGTAAGTCACTAAAGGTACTTCACCGAAGGCACGTACCAGATTGAAATAACAGTAAGCGCGGAAGAAAGACGCTTCTCCCTTGTTGATTATATCTTCAGTTTCTGTCTGTCCGGCTGTTTCTTTGGCGGCAATGGCTTCGAGAATATCATTACACTGATAAATGATGGCATAATTCTGTCCCCAATAAGCTCCCAATAGTCCATTGGTAGCTGTATAGATAAAATCATCATACATTTCAGCCACATCGGAACCATCGCTGGCAATACTTCCTTTTTCCGCATCTTCAGAACGGAAGCTGTGGATGGCAAATGCGGGAGGACCGGCAGTAATGTTATAGTTACGCATCATGGTGTAGACATTGTAGATTTTACCGTTCACTAAAGCATTCGGATTGTCATCTTCAGTGAATTGTCCCTGTGGACTGCGGTCCAGGAAATCGCTACAGCTGCTAAAAAATAAGGCAGTCGTAGCAATACAGATTGAGAGTATATATTTATCTAGTTTCATACAACTATAAATTTTAAAGAATTAAACTTATGTTCCGCATAGGAACTTGGCAGCGGCACTTTGCCACTAGAATGTTAAATTGATACCGAATGTATAAACAACAGGTACAGGATAGCTTCCATTGTCCACTCCAAAGGCAGTTGCTGTACCACCTAATTCCGGAGTATACCCGGTGTTATGTTTCCATGTCTTCAGGTTTTGTATATTAACGTATACTTTCAAGGCTTGCAAGCGGATCTTTTCTAACAATGATTGGTCGAAAGCATAAGCAAGTTGTACGTTACGGATACGGAAGAAACTACCGTCTTCAATATAATAATCTGAATTCAACGTATTGATGGAATGTTTGGAATTCAACAAAGGTTGGCTGTTGGATGTACCTTCACCATGCCAGCGGTCCATACGCTGTGACAAATAGTTGAATTGTGCAAAGTTATAGTTGTCCCAAGTACGGAAAATTTCGTTACCGTGTTGCCCCATCATATCGACACCTAATGTCCAGTTCTTGTAAGTCAGTCCGAGAGACAAACCGTAAGTGAAATCGGGAGTAGGGTTACCAATCATAGTACGGTCTTCCGGAGTGATGTCTCCGCTACCATCTACATCCGCAAACTTCAGGTCACCGGGGGTAACTGTGGCAAGCGTATTCTTAGGAGAAGAATCGATGTCTTGTTGTGATTGATAAACACCTTCCACCTTGTAACCATAGAAATATCCGATAGGATAACCTGCCATGGTATAACTTTGTTGCTTGTCACCTGCAATGATGGAGTATCCTTCTTGGACCAGGCTTTTCACTTTATTCTTGATCGTGGTAAGATTGGCACTAACTGAGTATCCCCAATCGCCGATCTGGTCACGCCAACTAATAGCCATTTCCACACCTTTATTTTCAATCTCTCCCAAGTTGCCGATACCGGGAACGGTTCCTGAGATACCGGGAACTTCTGCAAGAAGGTCTTTCGTATTCTTCTTATAATATACTCCTTCAAAATGCAAACGGTTGCGGAGTACATTCGTTTCGAATCCGGCTTCCCATGCTTCTACTTTTTCCCAACGGAGATTGGGATTAGGGAGATAGGCCAGTTGGTATCCCGGATAGATAATGGATGGCTGACCGAATACAGCTGAATAAGCATTTGTCAATAGCGGTTCAGCAGGGTAAGCTTTATCTAGGTTCTGGTTTCCTAAAGTACCGTAAGATGCTTTGACTTTCAACATGTCCAACCATGTGATATCTTTCATAAACTCTTCTTCACTCATGAGCCAACCACCTCCTAAAGAGAAGAAGTTTTGCCATTCGTTGCCTGTATAAGAGAAGGCGGAAGAACCGTCACGACGGAATGAACCGTTGAACAGATATTTCCCTTTATAGTTGTAAATAAGACGTGCCAGTAAGGATACGGTACTCCGTTCCCATTGGGTACTTCCATTAGTTGCAGTGGCTGCATCACCAATGCTCACAAACCATTTATCCGGATCATTCGGAATAATAAGACCTACTCCTTGTTTACGTGCTCCATCAAGACGGCTCAGTGAATTATAGTAGGTTGTAAAACCGGCGGTTGCTGTCAGATTATGATTACCATGATCGAAGCTGTTGGTATAAGTCACTAAGTAATCACTTTGCACTTTTGTTTCATTCTCTTTGAACTGGCTGACTTCAGTCTTACCTGTTCCTAAAGTGGCTACATTGCCACTGACGGCAGTGTCATATACTTTCACAATAGGAGTGTAAGTCCTTCCGTTGTTGGAACCATAATCCATAGAGAACATAGCCTTGAAAGTAAAGTGTTCCAGGAAGTTCACTTCACCATAGATATTTCCTGATGCACGGTAATTCTCTGCTTTGGTCTTATTAGCTTTTAAATCCACATCCACCATCGGGTTATTAATCTGTGCTTTCTGAAATTCCGGTAAAGCAGCATAAAGTCCGTATTCATTATTATATACGGGAGCGATAGGTGTAGCACGCAGTGCACCTAGTACTTGTTTGGAATCTGCCGGAAGCATCCGGGCACCGTTAAATTGGAAACCAACTTTCAGATAATCCGTAATTTTGTAATCATTGCTTGCATTGATTGTCACTTTGCTGTACTTCTCATGCTTGATGTTACCTTGTTCGTGAGAATAGCCCACGCCTAGATAGAAACTATGTTTGGCAGAGGCACCGGTAATACTGATATTATTGTTAGTGACAAAAGCATTTTGGAAAATCTCATCTTGCCAGTCAGTATTGGCATCCCAACCTGAATAGTTGAATGGATTATCTTCCTGATTGGAAAGTTGTTCGCTGTAAAGCTCTTTGAATTGTGGCCCATTTACAAGATCTATTTTATCTACTACTTTTTTGAAGCCAAATGAAGTATTGATGTTCACCAGTGTCTGTCCTTCTTTAGCTTTTTTAGTTGTAATGATGATCACACCATTTGCTCCGCGTACACCAAAAATGGCCAATGAGGAGGGGTCTTTTAAGATTTCCATAGATTCAATATCTTCCGGATTGAGGAAATTGATATTGTCATTGAATAGTCCGTCTACGATATACAGTGGTTTGTATCCATTAATAGAGTTGGTACCACGGATTCGAATTTCCGGGTCGGCACCTGCACGTCCGGAGTTTACGATTTGTACACCGGCTACTTTACCTTGAAGAGAGGATAGGGGATTCATTGCCGGTTTGTTGGCAATTTCGTCTCCTTTAATGTTGGTAATAGAACCTGTCAAGTCTCTTTTCTTCGCGCTACCGTATCCGATGACCACTGTTTCGGCCAATAACTGAGAATCTTCTTTTAAGGTTACATTAATAACACTCTGTGTGCCTACTTTGATACTTTGTGTAGCCATTCCCACATACGAGAATACCAACACGTCTTCTGGAGTCACAGAAATTGAATACTTGCCGTCCATATTTGTAACAGTTCCGGTAGAAGTACCTTGTACTACCACTGATACACCTATCAACGGTTCATTGTTTGTATCTGTTATTGTTCCTGTCACCGTTTTGGTCTGTGCAAAAGCGGAAACAGAAGTCAGCAACAAGCAAGCGAGCACCATAATGCTCTTTAACCGGAAGGTTTTCTTTTGAAGATGTTGTAAAAGTCTAGTCCTCATTGCATTAAATTTTTCCATTTGTTATTATTTAGGTTGAAGTCTTTCTTGCCCGTTTCGGACGAAGTATTAATTGAAACAAATAAACTGCAAAAAAGATTTTGGAAAAGTGGAGAATGCTCGTTTTTAACACAAGGGTACAGGGAAACTAAAACGGTTGTAAAGTTGTACAGATACCAATATGATTTTCATATCTTATTTCAAATAAGACTTTAGCGGACTCTTTGCAATTAGTGAGCATTTTTGCTACCATGCTTTCACTCTGCTACCACAGTTGATTTTCCATACTTGATTTATTTTTAGCGAATCTAACATTGAACTCAAAAATTAAGATAGAAAAGAGACTAGTGTCACCGAATTTAGCCTCAAATGGATATCTGTGTTTTTCTCTTTACAATCTTGTTTTATACTATTGAATGTTTTTTCCCTGTCATTTTACCGATAGATACTATGATGAATTATTGATTGGTTTAAGGCAAGATAAGCGGATATTCAAATACCTTGTAAAATTTGAGGATGTGCTTTATGTCAGTGCGGTTTCTTTTCTCGATTTTTGTAGCGTGAAACTCTCATCTTTTCTTCTGATGACTAGTTTCTCACTAGTGTGAATTTCTTTTTAGTATAGTGCTTCTTTAATTTGTTGGTACTTATAGAATTGTTTGTAATCATTTTTTTTCTGTTGGAAAATAGGATATGTTGTTTTTTTCTTTAATATTGCAGTTAAAGGATGCAGAATTATATTCATATGTTCTTAAAATAATTAATGCCAGGTACTTTTTTGTTTATGTTATTAATATAAAATTGGACTATTATGAAAAAAGAACATTTTGCTGTAAGTTATTTACTTTTGGTTTGCTTCTATTAAGTTGTACTAATGAGTATGATGAATTAGCATTAGAAAAAGATTCTAAAAAAGATTTGAAAGAGTTGTCTTCTGCGTACTCTTGTAATGGAAGTGGACAGTGCTTGCCTGTTGTTACAGTTATGCATCTGAATAAATATTCGTCAACTTCCGGGACTATGGTTACCTGGGCATATGGATATCCTCCTCATTAAAATATAATATTTTTATATAAATTGGCATCTGGTTATACCGTTTCCGAAAGTATTAGTTCAAGTGGAAGCCTTTTCTTCTCAAATAATTCGACAAACTATACTTTTACTTGTACGTTTTCCTGCAAAGAACTAATATCTTCTAATTACTCTTCATGTAAGAAAAACTATAGTCTTGTTGTGAAGGAAGATTCCGGAACTCTTGGTCCGTTGGGAGATTGTCAAAGGAATTATTTATCATATTCCATGTAGACCAGTTATTCTAGCATTATTCTAAAAACAGAGAGTTCAGGTTCTATTATGAAGGATAAAAAAACTATATAAAAGCAGACAGCTGTAAAATATATAAATAAAAGTCTCGGTCTGAGTTGGAACTAGTTCAGTCTGGGAAAGTACTCCCCGATGTTACAGTTATAAATTATTCATATGATCCTAGTTGTCATTATGAAATAAGGCTCTATAGTAGTACTTGCGAAAATAATGATAAACATTACTTGTATGCAACTTATTTTGAAAGGATACCCCAACCTTTTTTGACCTTAATGAAAATTCATTAGTACTGATTAATAATACAACGATGAGGTTAATGTCTGTTACATTATTGCTAGTTTTATGCTGTGCATGTCATTCCGGCAAAAACATGATTTTTTGTAAAGCTGTTGATATGTCAACGCTAGATTCTATTGCGCCCAAGAGTTACATACTTCCCAAAGGACGGATTTGCTATGTGGCTACTTCTTCTTACGATCACACTTATCCTGATATGAACATCCTGAAAGTAACTACCTCCTCCAATTTTATTCATTCGGACAGGGATTTGAAATTATCCGGTTCCACAGTCGCTAAAATGGATACCCTTATTCAGTCTCCATACCTGGTGACTTCTACTTTACAAACTGCATATAAGAAAGGAGATACCAAAAATGGAAAAGTTTATATTGGAAGTGATGAGTATCGTAACTCTGATAAAAGTTTGGATATTCAGAAAGTTACGAATGATTATTATCCAGATGTATGGATTGATTTGAGTGCATTTTCGATTCAGATAATTGACGAACTACAATCGGGAGGTTCGGCACACAATATTCCTTTTGTTACAATGAGCAATGCCGCTTACGACTCGGGTGATATGTTCGGGAGTTCTTTTGGAAACATTGTTATGAAGTACGAAGCGAAAAATTGCACAAGGAGATGAATTAGTTTCTTATCTGAATGAATGTGCTACTCAAGCCGGAACTGATTTCTCTAATCTGATTGCCCAATAGTGAAAGTCATGTGGTGAAACTCACACTCAACTGTAGAGTTGATGTTGGCTCAAAACTAATTAGAAAAGCCTCCAAGATATATTCTTGAAGGCTTTCTAGTTTATTTTGTGCGGCTGATAGGACTCGAACCTACACGTCTCTCGACACCAGATCCTAAGTCTGGCGCGGCTACCAATTACGCCACAGCCGCAGGGGTAACATTTTTGTTTAGCGGTGCAAAGATAGGAAGATTTTCTGATTTGACAAATAATTAAGCAATAAAGTTACTCGCTTAAAATTTCAAATGCTTTTTCAATCAGTGTATCTTTGCCTTTAAGTTGGTCTTCCTCAGTCATATCAACGGGGATATCCGGTAAAATACCATTCTCCAGCGGTTTCATGTTTTTATCAAAATGTGGGCTGGCAGAGAAGCGAATACTCCAACCATTCGGTAGTTCGGAAGTGAAAGGAAGTCCGGAACCGCCTCCTGTCTGATCTCCTAATTGGATAATATTATCATTTCCGATACTGCGCATTGCGTTTACAAAGTCATTTGTTGCACTGTAACAACGGCGATTAGTTAAGATAACTACTTTCTTTTGCCAACGGATACTGTTGGACGGTTCCAGATAGACTGGCTCAGGAACTGAGAAGTCTGAATGTCCCGGTCCGGTTTTATGTTGGATAAATCCGGTCAATACTTTTTCATTAGTAAAGCGTGCGGCGATACGTTCGGAATAAGTTAGGTTTCCCCCTCCATTATCACGTACATCGATAATTAGCCCATTGCAAGTAGATAGATAAACGAGGATTTCATCCAAGTTACCATTTCCTACTCCGGAACTGAAACTTTCGTATCGGATATAACCGATGTTGTTATCGAATATTTTATACTTCATTCCAGCGGAGGTACGATATCCTGAACTTGCACTGCCTAGGTAAGTCTGATAAAGAATATCCTCCCGGTAATTCCAGGGAAATCCTTCATACCACGCATCATAATAGGAAGTTCGGCTGGCAGAGGAGAGGTTTACATGTCCATCTTTCAGGATGAACAGCATTTCGCTTAGTTTGTCGAATAAATCCTCATTAGTCATTTCCGGCACAATATATTTCCGGTATTCTTGATGTACTGCGTCCCAATCAATTCCTTTCTCTTCTAGAAAACAGTATTGTTGGTCGATGATTTTCCACAGTTGTTCAAAATTACCTACGGGATCATCCGCATAATTATCTTCTCCAATACATCCGGACAGCAAAGGGATGCAGCAGAGTAACCGGAATATATATATAATTTTATTTTTCATTCTAATTTCCTTCATTTCAGTTTTAGTAAGCTTGTACAGCAGGTGGCAGGAATGTAGCCTGTTTGTTAGAAACACGAAACAGATTCTTGACAAATCCTACCATAAACACATGAGAGTAAGTATGTGTCTTAATTTTATTTACATTAGACTGTTGCAAATCAGCTAAATAGCTAAAACGTATTTTGGTATCTCCTATGGGTAAATCGGCAGAAAGCATCTGGCGAAGAGATGGCTGATTATGAATAGAAGTAAAACGTACCACACCACTTGCATTTCCCAATGAGAAAATTTCATAATATGATTGGCCGTAGTGCGGTGAGAACATCAGACCGATGACTGGCAAATTGACTTGATAACGCAATACTATCGGATAACGTTTAATTTTCAAATGCCAAATAGCCATACCTGAAGCATCCAGGTTAACATATGCACGTGCAGAAGCCGGATTATTACCATTGCGGAGGTTATAAACAAATCCACCGTTAAGATCAAATAACCCACCTGCCAATAGTTTGAAGTTATCCGTTAACCGGAACTGGTAATGAAGTCCATAATTCCAATTCACTAATCCGGAAAAAGCATTATTATTGTCCGCACGATTGTGAGTGTATCCTAAATCAGCCTGAAAGAAATTTTGTACAGAGACATTTCCATCGAATAGTTTTGTCATTCGCATTGTCTCACGGGAAATGCGAAAATCAATTCCTTTGTATTCCTGAGGCGAAAGATAGGTATCGAACACATTAGTGAAACCAACGCCATACATTGTAGAACGTGTCACATAGCGGGTAGGATCGGAAAAACCTTCTCCGGAACCTTCATTATTCTGTCCTAAGCTAGGGAGAACATGGACCATCAATGTGATTAATACTATAATACTTTTTCTGAATTTTATCATTCTGTTCTATCTTTATTCCATTTCCCAAAAAAAAGGGATGGAAGGGAGATTCTAAAATAATTTCATCTGCCCTGTAATCTCGTCAATGATGTCTCCTTCACTTTTATCGCTGTCCGGATCTAAATTTTCCACTTCTTCTTCCGTCTCCTCCTGCTCTTCCTGCAACGGTTCGGGGAAACGAAGCGGATCGAGTTCATTGATCGTTTCGATACCATACGTTGAAATTCGTTTTCCTTTTGCCTTGAAACCTTTCACTGCAATAAATTCTTCGGCATCTATAACCATCGGGTCACGGAAACTGTCGTGTCCACCGAAGATTACTTCCAATCTTGGGTAATATTCGTCCGTAAGCAGGATAAGACGGTTGTTCTTGTTATCTCCCAGATAATTCTGTTTACGGTTAGTACCTTCAAAACAGAAACGTTTCAGATAAGGATAATTCTGCTGGTCGGCATCATATAGTGCCGCAGTCCATACTTTATTGCGATCAAATTTCTCAACAATGCTCACATTGTCTTCGTAGTGGTTGCTTAGGTCAAAGTTAGTAGTATAAAATTCGCCATTGTTTAATACAACCAGAATCGTATCATCACTTTGGAATTCTCCCAAATACTCACCTCTGCCATCATAGTTGAGACGGAGTATGTCGCGGTCAAACCAAACTTTTCGTCCTCCCAAAGTAGATCCCCCCTTCTGTTTCAGTGTTATCTTATGGATTGGAAGACGGGTTAGGATAACGCCTCGCGCCTGACGCCCTTTAATTCCTGTTTCACTAAAGTCATGTTCGAAAATAATACGGCGTACACGTGGATTCGGTTTTAGAGTTACTTTTATAATTTCCGCTTCTCCGTTCGGGTTAGCACTGAAATAAGTGATACGTGAGTCCGGTGTACCTTGAGTGACGTCATACTCACGATCGCGTACCACAGAAGTAACAGCGAAACGTTTAACATAAGTGGTCCCTTCTTTGCCGTCCCGATAGGCCACGTTGTAAATGGTGCGTTTGTCGTTCTTCTTAAAGACATTGACATAAAGCACATTTTTACCCACAAACTTCTTGTCTGCTACCGGGGTTACAATATATTTTCCATCACGGAAGAATACAATCACATCATCGATATCCGAACAACAAGCAACGAATTCGTCTTTCTTTAAAGAAGTACCAATAAATCCCTCTTCGCGGTTAATATAGAGCTTTTCGTTAGCTTCCACAACCTTAGCCGCTTCGATAGTGTCGAAGTTGCGAAGTTCTGTATGACGTGGAAAGTTTTTGCCGTATTTCTCTTTTAGCATCTGATACCAATCAATAGTATATTCTATGATATTTGCCAGATGATGGTCTATCGCAGCGATCTCCTCTTTCATTTTGGCAATCAGTTCGTCGGCTTTATCCGAGTTGAATTTCAAGATACGTCCCATTTTGATTTCCATCAGTTTGAGAATATCATCTTTCGTCACTTCACGGATAAACTTTGGATAGAAAGGAGTCAGTCGTTCGTCAATATGCTTACAAGCAGCATCCATATCTTTAGATTGTTCGAACTCTTTGTCTTTATAAATCCGTTCTTCAATAAATATCTTTTCGAGAGAAGCGAAATGGAGGGTTTCCAATATTTCGTTCTTCTTGATTTCTAATTCCAGTTTCAGCAAGTTCAATGTGTTGTCTGCTGATTTTTTCAACACTTTACTAACTGTGAGGAAGTGTGGTTTACTGTCGTCAATCACACAGCAGTTAGGTGAAATGCTTACTTCGCAATCGGTAAAGGCATATAAAGCATCGATAGTTTTATCTGAAGAAGTTCCGGGAGCCAGGTGAACTAGGATTTCTACATTGGCAGCCGTATTGTCATCGACTTTACGAATTTTGATTTTCCCTTTATCGACTGCTTTCAGAATAGAATCGATCACAGAAGAAGTTGTCCTGCCATAAGGAATTTCTGTGATAGCTAAAGTTTTATTATCAATTTTATTGATTTTGGAACGTATTTTCACGACACCGCCTCGTTCGCCATCATTATATTTGGCTACGTCTATTGAACCACCTGTTTGAAAATCGGGATAGATTTGGAAAGGTTCATTACGTAAATAGCTGATAGAAGCGTCGCAAAGCTCGTTGAAGTTGTGTGGTAATATCTTTGACGAAAGTCCAACGGCAATACCTTCTACGCCTTGAGCCAGCAATAATGGGAATTTGACAGGAAGTGTGACCGGTTCTTTGTTTCGTCCATCATAAGACAGTTTCCATTCCGTGGTTTTGGGATTGAAAACAACGTCGAGTGCAAATTTAGAAAGACGCGCTTCGATATAACGAGGGGCTGCTGCACCATCACCAGTGAGAATATTACCCCAGTTACCCTGACAGTCAATTAGTAGGTCTTTTTGTCCTAATTGTACCAAGGCGTCTCCAATTGAAGCGTCACCATGGGGGTGAAACTGCATGGTGTGTCCCACTATGTTGGCTACTTTGTTATACCGTCCGTCGTCCAGACGTTTCATTGAATGCAGAATACGACGCTGCACAGGTTTTAAACCATCATTAATATGAGGTACTGCACGTTCCAGAATCACATACGAAGCATAGTCCAGAAACCAGTTCTGGTACATACCTGTGAGTTGATGTTTTACGTTTTCGTCCCGTCCGTCAGCCGGCTTATAGTCTGAATGTCCTTCTGTTATCTCGTTAATTTCGTCACTCATAAATTTGCTGTATATACTTCATTTTAACGCATACGCTCGCAAAAATACAAAAAATAAAAGAGAATCTAATGAAGAAAGGAAGAGATTCATTGTGTTAAAAGCTGATAACGAAGAAGAATTGGTGCAACTGTAGCAGTATCTTAATAGGCATTAAAGAAGTTCTGTATCAAATGTTGTTCTGTATCATCTTTTTTGAAACTTCACTTGTTTTTCTGTTACGATATGATGCATAGAACCTGATAGTGCGAAAAAGACTATGCCAGAAGTTTATCTTTTTATCTTTTGACATAGTCTGAGGATCATGTAAACATTAGCTATTGTGCTTCTTCTAACAGGAAAATAGCACTATCAAAACACTTCTGCAATTTCGGGTTAATTCCTTCATTTATAAGATATTCTCCGCTAAAGATTTGATTGTTACCCCAAAAACAAGACTTGTTTGTATTGATTTCTTTTATTTTGTATTTCTTTTGCGGATCTAATCCGTAAAGTTTCAGTAAAGGTAAATGTGTTCTTCCCTGATATTTAATACAAAAAGCATAAAGTACAGCCTGCTTTTTGTCCTTACTGCTATACATTAAAGAGTAAAATCCTTTATCACTGTATGGAGACTGGATACGATATAAATCTCCGAACATTAGGAGTGGTCGGATTTCTTTGTAATTTCTGATAGCTATTTGTGCAAACTTCTTTTCTTGTGGAGTTAATTGTTGAGGTTGAAGTTCCATTCCAAGACGTCCGCTCATAGCCAGATCAAATCTAAATTTGATGGGAGTTTGATTACCGGTTTGATGATTGGGACTGGCGGATACATGGGCACCTGTTGCCAATGCCGGATAAATCATGTTAGTTCCGTATTGGATAAAAATACGGCTAAGTGCATCTGTATTATCACTCGTCCATACTTCTTGATGGTATTTCAGAGCTCCATAATCAACTCTTCCTCCTCCGGAAGAACAGGCTTGAATGATTACATTCGGATATTTAGCCCGGATTCTTTCATATACGCTGTATAATCCTTTGGTATAATTAATCCAGAAATGCGATTGTTCATTGGCCGATAAATAAGTAGAACCTACAGATTCGATATGGCGGTTGGCATCCCATTTGATATAGCTGATATTAGGTGACATTTGCATAACATTGTCGAAAACTCCATAGACAAAGTCTTGTACTTTGGGATTAGTAAGATCAAGCATCCATTGGCTTCTCATAGTAGTAACAGGTCTGTCCTTAGCTTTTACAATCCAGTCAGGATGTTGTTTGGCCAAATTACTTGTCGGATTTACCATTTCCGGCTCGATCCATATTCCAAACTTCAATCCTTTTTGAATTGCATAATCTGCTAAATCTTTAATCCCGTTCGGGAGCTTCTTCTCATTTACTTGCCAATCGCCTAACCCGGTTTTATCATTGTCTCTCGGATATTCATTGCCGAACCAACCATCGTCCAGAACAAACATCTCTAATCCTATTTCAGCAGCATCATCCATCATTTTTTTCAAAACTTGCTCGTCGAATTTAAAGTATGCACCTTCCCAACTGTTAAGTAGGGTAGGTCGGATGGTTTGAGCGTCGTATATACCGTAATTGCGTGCCCAATCATGTAGATTGCGTGTTGCTTGTCCTGCACCTGCATTACTATATGTATAGATCATTTCCGGTGTTTTGAGAACTTCATTTGGTTTGAGTTTATATTCTGATTCAAAAGGATTCATGCCTGCTGTAATTCCCAGGATATCAAACTCGTCGATCTGAAAATTAATTCTGTAATTTCCGCTCCAGGCAAGTGCTCCGGCTATCACTTCTCCAATATTCTCTTCCAATGGTGTATTTAGTGCTATCATAAAAGACGGGTTTTCGGTATGGGTCGTTCGAACTCCTTTTTTGCTCTCTATGGATTTAATGCCATGCATTAGTAATTCTTGTTCCAAAGTCATTTCTTGTGCCCAGGCTCCATGAAAAGAATTTAAGTAATACTTTTGTGCCCGAATAGGTAAATAGGAGGAATAAAAATTGTGTAAAGTGATTGCTTTTTTATTTTTATTCTCAATCGAAGCTGATTCAATAAATACATCCTCGTTACGATGAGCTTTGATAGTTAGATGTACATAGAGAGATTGCTTCTGATCCTCCAAAACAATTTGTGTCTTACAGATTTTACCATCAGAGCTTGTTTCTTGTGTGTGGCTGATATACGTTAATTCTGTGTTCAAATCCCCGTCCGGATAACTGACTGCTAAAGCCGGTTCTCTGAAATTGCGTCCTCCGGCAGTGGGATAAACGAAATTATCTGTTCCATAATCATTTCGACGGTAAGTGTTTTTATTAAGGAAAGGAGAGGCGTTGTTAATTCGTGCACCAAAATATTGGAAGAGTAGATTATTGTTTACATCTGTACTCATAATCATAGAGACATTGTTAGTATGCATCTCTATGAGAACAGGACGATTGTTCTGTGCTTTAATAGCCTGAAAAGTAAATATACATATAAGGCTGATGGAGATAACTGTTAGTCGGTTCATAATATGCTAATAGTTTTTTAGTGAATAATTTAATTATTTGAATTCCAGAACAGATATTACCGGCATATGGTCTGAAGCTTTTGTGTTTTTTACTACCATATAATTTCGTTGGATGAATCCGTCAAGTGGTTTGTACATGACATAATCGATCATCTTATTTGGATTATCTACAGACCAGGTATACAACTTCTCTGATTTGTATCCGGTATTTAAAAATTGTTTCACAATAGATATTGTTTTGGACTCCGGCGTTGCGTTAAAATCTCCTCCGACAACCAATCTCCCATCTATTCCTTTCACAATATCTTTTAATTGTTCAGCCTGAAAAATCCGACTGTCTTCGCTTGCCAGATGATCCAGATGAGTGGAAGCAACATATAGATCTATGTCTTTTACTTTCACTTTGATCATACATACCGATCTATTCTCTCCTGTCAGGGTGGGAGCGACTGACATATGATAATTTTTCTTTTCTATGATTTCATATTTTGAAAGGACAGCGTCTCCGTAAGCACCTCCGTCACGATCAATGGCTTTTGTGAAATGCCAGTTCATATGAGTGAGTTGGGCTAAATCTTTTGCTTGGTGAACGTCTTTTCCTGTACGGTTGGTATATACATCCACTTCCTGCAATAATACAAAGTCAGGGCTTTGTTGGTTGATAACAGCAGCAAGGGCATTTAAGTCAGCTGTATTAGACGGATCTGTGGCTCTGGCACCATATATATTATAAGACATAATAGTGACAGTGAAACCTTGCGGAGGAATAACAGATTTGTCATTCTCGTTGTCATCGTTTCCATTAGAACAAGCCATCATCAGAAGGCAAATGAGATTCAAGAGATATTTCATAAAATATAAGTTTGGTTTTATACGATATAGACTTATATACCGGGATTTTATCCCGGTATATAAGTCTAATAATTTAGAAAGCACTTATTTCTGCAATGTTAGTTTGGTACATTCCTCCATGATTAGCGGTGACGAAGACTTTGAAAAAGCGAACCTTTCTACTATGACTCAGATAAAGTGTATTTTCCAAGTCATTAGTTAATTGGAAAGAATCGGCTTCCGTCCATGTTTCGCCATTCTGACTTATCAAGATCGTTACCTCCATTGGATTGCCCGTACTTTTCGCAATATCTGGATTAGAACCATCTGCGCGACCTCTGATAAGTACGCCATGCAATTCCTTTTCCTGCTTCATGTCAATGGCAATCCAATGTGGTGGACCTGGTTTAGAATACTTCCAGAAAGTGCACCAGTATGTTTTACTCTGATTGTCGAGGACAAAAGAAGCCAGTCCTTCATTATTATATGTCTCTTCCGAAGAACAACCTGCTATACTCCAATCTGTACGGTCATACAACTTGAATGGATTAGAAGGATATTTACCACTGATTAATAAATAAGCCGTACGTAATTCATCGTTAATACTGATATTGTCACTTACAGATTCGATATGCATTGGCAAAATGAAGTTACCGATACCATCAAACATTCCTGTATTCAATCTGATTTTTAAAGGAGTCGAACGTAGTTTTCCTTTGGGAATTATCACTTCGTTATTTTCAATGCTATAGCTATTTTTTAATAATTCAGGGAAATGGGTATCATGATTATCATTATATGTTGTAACTAGTTCAGAAGCGACCTTGAATTTAACTTTTATGTCTTTAGTAGGAGATCCGAGCCCGCCATAGTTTGCATAAATATAGATAGTCGTATCAGTAGGTATATTAAAAGAGAAAACATGTTTGATCGAATCATCTACCGCTTGTGCCGAATAAATTTTAGAAAAGCTTTCCGGGTTATCTACCCCGAAATATTCATCTATCGCTTTTCCACAACTAGTCATGAGAAAGGATATCAGACCTATTGCAATAAAATATAGTTGTTATTTTTCATATGCATATTTTGTTTTTAACCTTAATTCCGCAACACTATTATAAATTAAACTTTTAAGTACCTGAGCAACAAAAGTTGCTCAGGATTTTGCCATGTCAGAATTTTCACTTATCTTAGTGTTGCAAAAAAAACAAGAGAATCCGACGATAGACATGGCGAAGATACAAATTAAATCTGAGAGACTCACTCCTTTGGGGGATTATTTTCAATCATGGAGCAATTTGACTCCACATTATCATCTGG
>NZ_BHWB01000013.1 GCF_003865075.1 Bacteroides faecalis
TTTTGATTCGGATAAGCCGGAACGCTTGGGTACTCCGACTGTTGCCTTTTGCGCTGATAGTTTGCATCTATCCTCAAATTATTTCGGTGATTTGATAAAGAAAGAGACAGGTAAATCCGCACAAGAATATATCCAGCAAAAGACAATGAATATGGCAAAAGAACTACTAACGGAATCGGATAAGAGTATCAGTGAGATTGCATACACCTTAGGCTATCAATATCCGCAGTATTTCAGTCGGGCATTCAAAAATAGAAGGATGCACACCAAATGAATTTCGGGCATTACAAACAAAATAGGTCAGATATTTTAATGGTTATTGTTTGTCTCTGAAGAACGATTGTACTTTTACGATATGAAGAGTTATTTGACAGCATAGCATCGCAAATCGCTGAAAATTGCACAGTTGCCAATTCGTTACTACTACTCAAATAATTCGCTAAAAATTTATTCCTCAACCGGTTATATCAACCGATGAAAATCTAAAATAAAAGAAACACTTATAGTAGTATTACAGATATTAAATAAAAGAAAACTTGTTTACTTCCGAAAAAAAGTGTATCTTATAAGCAACCAATCTTTAACCACAAGTTCCGGTTTTAAAACTGAAGCTTTTGATTATATAACCGAAGCTTGCGGTTAAAGTTTAGCATTGATAAAAACAAAGTTTTCTATTAAGAACAAGTAAATTATCTATTAATAGGGAACAAGTTTTTTATTAATAGACAGCAGTACATTTATTAATAGACAGCATGAACACCAATCTGGAAGAAGAACCAGATAACAGAAGAATTTGTTGAAAAGTAAGCACTATCCGTTTTCTTTTGTAATTTTGCACTAAATTTTCTCGAATCATGAAGAATGAACCTACATATAACTTGCTAAACTCTATCAATACTCCTGATGACCTACGACAGCTGAACGTAGAGCAACTGCCGGAAGTATGTGATGAACTGAGGCAAGACATTATAAAAGAACTCTCGTGTAATCCGGGACACTTTGCCGCCAGTCTTGGAACTGTAGAACTTACAGTTGCTTTACACTACATTTATAATACACCTTATGACCGTATTGTGTGGGATGTCGGTCATCAGGCTTATGGACATAAGATTCTGACAGGAAGACGGGAAGCTTTCTTTACCAACCGCAAATTAGGAGGTATCCGCCCCTTCCCTTCACCGGAAGAAAGCGAATATGATACTTTCACTTGTGGACATGCATCCAATTCGATATCTGCCGCACTAGGCATGGCTGTCGCTGCATCCAAAAAGGGAGAAAAAGACAGGCATGTTGTAGCAATCCTCGGTGATGGTTCAATGAGTGGCGGACTAGCTTTTGAAGGGCTCAACAATACTTCCACTACTTCAAACAACCTGCTCATTATCCTGAATGATAATGACATGGCTATCGACCGTAGCGTGGGCGGGATGAAACAATATTTATTCAACCTGACAACTTCGAATCGTTATAATCAATTACGTTTTAAAGCTTCCCGTCTATTGTTCAAACTCGGTATTCTGAACGATGAACGCCGTAAGGCTCTTATCCGCTTCGGAAATAGCCTGAAGTCAATGGCAGCCCCAACAGAATATTTTTGAAGGAATGAACATCCGTTACTTCGGTCCTATCGACGGACACGATGTGAAAAATCTTACAAGAGTATTACGTGATATCAAAGACCTGCAAGGTCCTAAAATACTACATCTCCATACTGTGAAAGGAAAAGGATTCGCCCCGGCGGAAAAACATGCTACCGAATGGCATGCCCCGGGTAAATTCGATCCTGTAACAGGAGAACGTTTTATTGTCAATACAGAAGGCATTCCTCCTCTCTATCAGGATGTATTCGGAAATACATTGGTTGAACTGGCGGAAGCCAATTCCAAGATTTTTGGTGTAACTCCGGCCATGCCTTGGATTCGGATTTCGATGAACATTCTTATGTCTAAAATGCCCGGACGGGCTTTCGATGTAGGAATTGCCGAAGGACATGCTGTAACTTTCTCCGGAGTATGGCAAAAGATGGCTTGCTTCCATTCTGCAATATCTATTCATCATTCATGCAACGAGCATACGATAATATTATTCATGACGTAGCGATCCAGAATCTTTCTGTTGTATTCTGTCTGGATCGTGCCGGACTGGTTGGCGAAGATGGTCCTACACATCATGGAGCATTTGATATGGCATATCTACGTCCAATACCTAATCTGACGATCGCTTCCCCCATGAATGAACATGAACTAAGAAAATTAATGTATACTGCACAACTTCCGAATAAGGGACCGTTTGTGTTACGTTATCCACGTGGAAGGGGTGTATTGGTCGACTGGGAATGTCCGTTTGAAGAGATTCCAGTTGGCAAAGGAAGGAAATTGAAAGATGGTGATGATATTGCCGTTATCAGTATTGGACCTATTGGCAATAAGGTAGCTTCAGCCATCAGTCATGCTGAAGCTGAATCCGGAAGAGAGATCGCCCATTACGATCTGCGATTCCTTAAACCGCTGGATGAAGAGCTACTTCACGAAGTTGGTCGCAATTTCAGCCGAGTCATCACTGTAGAAGATGGAGTGATTCAGGGAGGTATGGGAAGTGCCGTACTTGAATTTATCTGATCATGGATATACTCCGGCAATCAAACGTATCGGACTTCCTGACAAGTTTGTGCAACATGGTACGGTAACGGAACTCTACCAGCTTTGCGGAATGGATGAAAACAGCATAACCAAAGAGCTATTAAATCAATGTGCTCTTTTACCTGTTACAAGCAAAATAAAAGAACTAACGAACTAGAAATGAAGATCATTATCGCAGGTGCCGGCAACGTAGGCACTCATCTGGCTAAATTGTTGTCGCGTGAGAAGCAGGATATTATCCTGATGGACGATGACGAAGAGAAACTAAGTACTATTAGTTCCAATTTCGACCTGCTAACGGTCACAGCTTCCCCTTCATCTATCTCCGGTCTAAAAGAGGTAGGTGTGAAAGAAGCGGATCTATTTATTGCTGTTACTCCCGACGAAAGCCGGAATATGACTGCGTGTATGCTAGCCACTAACCTGGGAGCTAAAAAGACGGTTGCCCGCATTGATAACTACGAATATCTTCTACCTAAGAATAAAGAGTTCTTCAAAAAACTGGGTGTTCATTCGTTGATCTATCCGGAGATGTTGGCTGCTAAAGAAATTGTATCGTCCATGCGCATGAGCTGGGTACGTCAATGGTGGGAATTTTGCGGAGGTGCTTTGTTGCTTATCGGTACCAAGATGCGAGAAAAAGCAGAGATTCTAAATATTCCACTGCATCAATTAGGAGGACCGAATATTCCTTATCACGTTGTAGCAATCAAACGCGGCACGGAGACAATCATCCCGCGTGGAGACGATGTGATCAAACTGCATGACATCGTATACTTTACTACTACTCGTAAATACATCCCTTACATTCGGAAAATAGCCGGTAAAGAAGATTTTGCCGATGTACGCAATGTTATGATAATGGGGGGAAGCCGCATCGCTGTCCGTACTGCGCAATATGTGCCGGACTATATGCAGGTCAAAATTGTAGATAATGATATTAACCGTTGCAACCGCCTGACGGAGATATTAGATGACAAAACAATGATTATTAATGGAGATGGGCGTGATATGGACTTACTTATTGAAGAAGGCTTAAAAAACACCGAGGCTTTTGTTGCCCTCACAGGAAATTCGGAAACGAATATTCTTGCTTGTCTTGCAGCAAAACGAATGGGAGTTGAAAAGACAGTCGCCGAAGTGGAGAATATCGACTATATCAGTATGGCCGAAAGTCTTGACATCGGTACAGTTATCAATAAAAAGATGATTGCGGCTAGTCATATCTACCAGATGATGCTGGATGCAGATGTTTCCAACGTGAAATGCCTGACTTTTGCGAATGCGGATGTGGCAGAATTCACTGTACCGGAAGGAGCCAAAATAACAAAGCACTTGATTAAGGATCTTGGACTGCCGAAAGGTACTACTATCGGTGGTATGATACGTAACGGCGAAGGTGTGCTGGTTACCGGTGATACACTAATTCGTCCCGGTGACCATGTCGTAGTATTCTGTCTGAGCATGATGATAAAAAAGATTGAAAAGTTCTTTAATTAATAATATGCCAATGTACTAATATACCCAATTGATTGCGTTTTATATATACAACAATTAGTATATTAGTCAATATATTGGAGGATTACTTATATGATCAATTCCAAAATGATATTGCGGATTCTAGGTTTCCTGCTCTTGATAGAAACAGCCATGTTAATGTGTTGTGGAGGAGTTTCCCTATTTTATAAAGAGAGTGACCTGAATAGTTTCCTTCTTTCGTCAGCCATCACTTGTTGTGTTGGATTGTTGTTACTTGCTATCGGAAAAAATGCCGTGAGATCGTTAAACCGACGTGATGGATACGTCATTGTAAGCATATCCTGGGTTGCCTTTTCTATTTTCGGGATGTTACCTTATTATATAGGTGGATACATTCCTAAAATAACAGACGCTTTCTTTGAAACAATGTCGGGTTTCAGTAGTACAGGGGCGACTATTATGGATAATATAGAGTCCATGCCTCATGGAATTCTCTTCTGGCGTGCCATGACTCAATGGATTGGTGGTTTAGGTATTGTATTCTTCACCATTGCCGTTCTTCCGATTTTCGGTATGGGAGGCATTCAGGTGTTTGCAGCAGAAGCTAGCGGACCGACTCATGACAAGGTTCATCCGCGTATTGGAGTCACCGCTAAATGGATCTGGGGTATTTATGCAGGAATGACGGGGACTTTGATTCTTTTACTAGTATTTGGTGGTATGGGTATATTTGATAGTATCTGCCATGCTTTTGCAACTACCGGAACAGGAGGGTTCTCTACCAAACAGGCAAGTATTGAGCATTACCAATCACCTTATATAGAATATGTAATTTCCATCTTTATGTTCCTTTCAGGAGTCAATTTCACTTTGCTTTTATTGCTTGTAAATGGCAAAATTAAGAAATTCATTCATGATGCAGAACTAAAATGGTATTTCATGTCGGTGGTATTCTTTACTGCCTTTATAGCGATCTGGCTTTATGAGACAAGCCCAATCAGTATCGAAGAGGCATTTCGGAAATCATTATTCCAAGTGATTTCACTTCACACGTCTACAGGGTTTGCTACGACAGATTATATGTTATGGCCTTCTATCTTATGGGGATGTCTTATTATTGTCATGGTGGTAGGAGCTTGTGCAGGAAGTACTACGGGAGGTATCAAGTGTATCCGAATGGTGATTCTAAGCAAGATTTCCAGAAATGAATTCAAGCATATCATACATCCGAATGCTGTGCTTCCTGTTCGGGTAAATAAACAGGTGATTTCTCCATCCATACAATCTACAGTATTGGCATTCACTTTCCTCTATGTAGTGATTGTCATTATCAGTACGCTTATCATGATGGGTTTAGGAGTAGGATTCCTCGAATCATTGGGTACTGTTATTTCCAGTATGGGCAACATGGGTCCGGGTCTTGGACTTTTCGGTCCTGCTTATTCGTGGAGTGCACTTCCTGATATATCCAAATGGTTACTTTCTTTCCTTATGTTACTTGGACGGTTGGAGTTATTCACTGTGTTGTTGCTCTTTAGTTCTGATTTCTGGAAAAGAAACTAACTCTCTCAATTAAGCTTTACGCTTTTCTATGATTTAATAGTTTCTGCGTTATATGATAAAAAAAATGGTGCCGACCGCTGTCTGCACCATTTCCTGTTTTACAATCCTTTCAAAAGGAAAGATCAAATCTTTCTTAAAACGACCTTTCTTGTAATCGGTTTATTAATTTCATAAATCTTAGATACCAATACTTCCATTTCTTGTTGGCGTGCATCCCGTACAGATTCGTAAATCATCTTCGAATACATATCACGACGTCCTTTCAACCACATATTCTTATCTACATTTTCGTCCATGACTTCGATCGCTTTTCTATTATTAGCAAAAAGTAATCCTTGCTGTTGGAAAAATCCAAACTGACACCATGCATATTCGCGGAAAGTTCTTTCAAGTTCCCAACGATATTCATTGAGGTGCATGATGGCCAATGCTTGTTGATATTGAGGGGTCTTCGATTCAGCCGCCAAGTTGATACCTTTCTCCAGGTCAGCAGCATTCCAAGTGCCTATTTCTTCGTCATCAATCAATAATCTATATTGTCCTTTCAGTCCGGTTACTTTCAGGATCTCACTATTCATTTCTTCCATAAAAGGAACAACCTTGATAACATCTGCCTGACTTTTCTTTGATCCCCATCCACGAGCAATCGTATCCAGAGGATAAGGCAAAGACTCTGCTAAATAATCAAAGCTAATATCTTTACCAATCTTCTTTATATTCGAAATGGTACAGTTCTCTGATTTAACCGTCTCCTTTTTATTAGCGTTAATTTCTATATCCGCTACATTCTTACCGCTAAATCCTTGTGCTTTTAAAAATAAATAAGCCATTACCATGTGCCCATCGTTATCCGGATGGATTCGATCGTTTCCACAAAGAGTAAAAGTAGAGTCTTTTTGCTGAAACTGCTGATTTAGTGCAACCATCGGTGCATTCAAATCAGTAAATTCCCAACCATTCTTCGCAGCCGATTCTTTCTGATATTCAACGATTCTTTTAATCGTCTCATTCTTTTTCTTGAATACGGTATTATCTTTTATTTTTGCTGTTTCATCATAAGGAGAAGTTCCTAACATTACCATACGCGTACTCGGTAGTTCTTTGAAACGTTTCTCCATTTGCTGAAAATTTTTAATACTCTCTTGATACTTCTGTTCACCGAATTCTTTGGCATTATCACCGTTGTATTCAAAATAACCGGAATCATTCATTCCAAAAGTAACCATCAAGACAGTAGGATTCATACTGAAAATATCCCCATCCAAACGTTTGTTCATGTCATAAGCCGTATCACCTCCAATACCACCATTGAACACCCGGATATGCATATCCGGAAAACGTGTCATATAATACAACCAAATAAACGAATGATAATGTCCTCCATCCGTTATACTATTTCCTAAGAAAACAGCTCTATCTCCTTCTTTAAAGGGCTTTACAGTCTGAGCAAATGCAGAAGACACCAAACAAATGGACGCTACTGCCATCAATAAAATCTTTTTCATTTATCTTTTTACTTGTGTTTTAAAATATTCAAATTCAGCTGGTTCATTTACATCACCTATATGTATCAATCCCGGACGTGATACTCTATCCCAACGAACTAAATCTTGTCCTTGAAAATGTGTATCCTGCACCGGGGTCCACTCTTTTCCATCTTTACTTTGGTAGAAATTGAGGAGGCTTCCTTTTTCAACTGTGATTTTCAAATAAACTTCATTGTTGTTGTAAACAGATTCGTACAGAATAGATTCTTCATTATCTTTAATTCCTTTCAGGAAGAGTTTATTACCGGAAACTCCCCATATAACCAGATTCTTGTCATCTCCGTACATTGTCAGCCCTTTCACACTTTTATTTGTATTCACCAACTTTGTTTCATAAGAGTAATCCGGTGTTTCCGAACGCAAACATAAAGCTGTACCATGAAGATTTCCTTTCTTGGGGCGACCAGCTAACAACAATTTTCCCTTTTTGAAAGTAGTTAGCACATCAGAATAGAGATAATTCCAGTTCCATTCTACTTTCAGGCTCTTTCCATCAAAGGAGTCTTCAAATCCTTCCGACTCTTTCTGGAACGTACCGAGAAATGGTACAGGTTGTTTAACTTGTGCCACATTTCCAGTTTTGAAATGTACCCATCGGTCATCACCTACAAACATTTCCTGAAGAATCGGTTGTCTTCCGGTGTAGAATCCGTCTCCCTTTAAATAAGCATGGCATAAATAAAACATTCGTCCATCAGGAGTTGTCACAGCAGTACCATGACCACAGGATTTATAATCACCGTTTCCACCATGCAGAATAGGATTTCCTTCATATTTCTCATAAGGTCCTTTATAATTTTTGGAACGGGCTACATATACATCGTAATCACTGGACGGTCCGCAACATCCATGGGCAGCATATACTATATAGTAATACTCACCTTGTTTAAAATGATATTGTCCTTCCATTCCAATGTATTCATCATCGACTAACAGAGTAAATGGTTCACCTTCCAGCTTCAATCCATCAACAGATAATTTACTGCCTAATATTTCGATTGGACGTTTATCCAATCCGTATGCTTTCCAACTAATGTACAACTGTCCATTGTCGTCATATACAAAAGCATCAATAGCTTCCGTACCATATTCAATGATAGGACCATGATCAGTAAACTCATGAAGAGGAGAATCCGAAGTGGCAACTCCGATATATGAGATTCCGGTACTTTTCTGACGAGCAGTGTAATAACAATAAACCTTATTATTATGATAAAACAACTCCGGTGCCCAGAAAGAATTAACCGTCCAATCCGGCTGTTTTTTAAAGACGTGCCCTACTTGTTTCCAATTAATTAAATCCTTAGAAGTAAACATCGGATAAAAAGGAGCCCACTCTGAAGAGGTTCCGGCTGCATAATAAGTATCTTTAATCTTAATAACAGAAGGGTCCGGCATATCTCCCAGAATCACCGGATTGTGGAAATAGCTCTCTTGACCTACTGTATTCAGAGAACAAATCATTCCGAGAAGGAAAAGACTTAATTTATTCATTTGTTACCTCCATTGACTTTAGCCGGATCATATACGGCTACTGCGACACGCGAATCTGCACAACCATAATACAGATACCACTTATCTTTATAATATACCAGTCCTTCAATAAATACTGTACCCGCCGGATATTGGCCACTCTTTTCAAAATCAGACTCAGGGACATAGAACGGTTTATCCAGACGATCAATCAGTTTAGTCGGATCATTTGTATCAAACAAAGCCTGTCCGGCACAATAAGAGTTGGCTGTATACAGTGTATCACCTTCTGCACCTGCTTTATTTTTTCCATTATACATTAGAAGAATACCTTTATCTGTCATCACTGCCGGAGGGCCGCATTCGGTTAAATCACTATCAAATTTACCTTCACGAGTAGTCATCACTTTCAGGAAGTCTCCATTTTCGTCCAACATTGGCTCCCAATTTACCAAGTCTGTAGAAGTTGCTACATTCACAAACTTCTCTCCCCAGTACATCCAATATCTTCCATCAATCTTTGCTATGACTTGTTTACCGTCTACCAGTTTCGTTATGATAGAAGCTGATTTCGAGAATTCATCGAAGAAACGTCCGTCATAAGCTTTTGCAAAAGCAGGACCATATTTCTCCCATGTCTGCAAATCACGAGAGGTAGCCACTGCCAAACGTGCCTTCTTACGATTCCATTGAGTGTAAAGCATTACATACAATCCATCATCAGTCATTGCAATACGAGGATCTTCACAACCTCCGGGGCATTCTAACTCTTTTTGACTATCATCACCCGGATATAAAACAGGAGCGGACATACGTTTGAAGTTCAATCCATCTTCCGAGTAAGCATATCCCAAGCGGGAAGTACGGCTTCCAATACCCACAGCCGAATTATCTTCTGCCCGGTAAAGAACAACTACTTTGCCATCATAAATCGTAGCTGCCGGATTAAAGGTGTCGCTTGCCTCCCACGCAACTGAGTCCTGTCGCATCGGACAATAGAAGAAGGTAGTAGTGTCCGGAGAAATAACCGGATTCACTCCTGCCGGACGCTGAAAGTCGGCCCATGCCCAATTCGGAAATTCCTGAGATGTTTGTTTTTTCTCACCACACGATGAGATAAAAGCTACTGCCATCAATATACAGGCAATATTCAAAAAGTTTCTTTTCATATTTATACCATTTAGAATTGAACCTTAATTAAGGAAAAGAAGGAGGAAGAATCTTTGTTCCCCATTTTGTATCCGGTTTACTTGAAGTACCATAATCAATTGTAGCTCCATTGGAAAGTTCATCCCAATCGATCCAGGTACTATCGTATGGTTTACCATTCAGTTTCATGGAATGTATATAGATATTCTTTTCCGAACCACCTTTAATTACTATATCTCCTTTCTTCAAATGTACTTTTACTAACGAAAAGATCGGTGTATTTACCGTGAAACCTCCTACACCCGGAATTTCAGGATATAATCCGATACAGGCAAATACATACCAAGCTCCCATAGTACCTAAATCGTCATTGCCCGGCAAACCGTCTATCTTACTGGAATATTGTTCATTCAATACCCGGTTGATAACTTCCTGAGCTTTATACGGACGACCAATCCAATTGTATACCCAAGGAATATGGAAACTCGGTTCATTACCGGAAGCAAACCAGGCATCATTATATCCTGCGTCCAATCGGTCAAAAAATTCATCCAGACGTTTTTCGGCTTCCGCTTTACCACCAATAATGCCTACCAAACCTGCAAGATTATAAGGAACCATCCAGAAATAGTTCTTATAGGTAGATTCACGAAAGTCCTCTCCTAACGATTTCCAAGAACCGTCCGGATGACGTGACTGTAACCAACCTGTCTCTGGGTTATAGAGATTCTTCCAGGAACGGGCAAAGTGGAAATAACGCCAACTGGCAAATTCATCACCAACAGCATGTAAAGCAAATTGTCCGATTGCAAAATCTGCTGACGTATATTCTAACTGAATAGAGGCATTGTAGTAACCTTTATCAAGATATTGCTTCAGTCCCGGACGAGTTTCCTCATTCTGTGACTTAGCTCCGGGTTCTTCCGCTCCTTTTCGCATAATCTTGAAAAGTGGCTTCGGGTCATAATTGCGGGCACCAAAGGCATAAGCATTGGATACCAAAATAGAACTAGGATCACCTTGCATAACACCTGTTTCTATATTTGCCATTACCCAGCGTGGGAAAGAACCTCCGGATTGCTCGGCAAATAACTGATGAGAGATCACGATGTCGGAGGTTATTTCAGGATCCAACATTGCCAACAACTGTATCTGTGTGCGGTAAGTATCCCAATTACTAAATGAAGTATAATGTTTCGAACGGGATTTATGAACTCTGAAATCTGCACCCATATATTCTCCATTCACATCACTGCATACATTCGGGTGAACAAAAGAGCGATACAGATGTGTATAGAATTGTGTGGTACGGTCCGGATTTGTACCTTCCACTTCAATCATTCCCAAATAATGATTCCACTTCGTCTCAGCCTGGTTTTGTATCTGAGCAAAATTCCATCCTGGATTTTCTGCCTTTAGATTTTCCCTTGCATTCTCAACAGAAACATAAGACACACCAATTTTATATTGTATATTCTTCTTTCTATTTACATCAAATGTGAAATAAACTCCGGAATATTTTCCTTCTGCAAAAGTTGCATTTGGCTTCAGTTCATCTCTTTTCCAAATCCCGGATTCCAAAGCATCCGTATCAAATTCAGCAACAAAATACACTTTATAAGGAGTATTAAGTCCGCAGAAGTTACCTCCTTCGGCATATCCCTCACATTTATTTGGAGCAGTAATGACTATGGCAGCCTGTTCTATTGGAGTAGCTGAAATTCCTCCTCCGATAATGACAGTACCAAACTGTTGATCTTCCGGATACTCATAATGCGCCATCCCTGTTCTTTCCGTTACCGTTAGTTGGGCTTTGATACTCTCCTGCACTGTTGCTTCATAATAACCTGCATGTCCCTTTTCTTCTGTTACATTGATCCGATAGTCCAATATATTATTAGGAGACATTTTCAGTTTTCCTTTGACAGGAAAAGTCGGAAAATTTCCCATATGCTCGCATCCCGCACCACTTAATTGGTTAATCACAAATCCCGACCGTTTGGAAAAGTAAGACGGTGTAAATTGCACCATACCAAAAGGATAAGTCGCTCCCGGATAAAGATATCCTGAAGCTAACCCCACTCCTTTCGTACCAATCAGCGTATTCACCTGATGGGCGTAATCAGTTGCCACAACTTGGGCCTTGGCAACCTTTTCACTCATCAAAACAGACGCAAACAATAACACACAAAAAAACTTATATTTCATTACTGATTTTCATTCATTATACGAATTCTTATTCTTTAGACAAAGAGAAAGGAGCAGCATACTTGGAAGTACATCTTTCTTTATTTGGCTGGCTTCCCATTTCAAATTTCAACACTCCACCATCAAAAATATCGTCATAACGAATGTAATTCTTATCCAGAGTTCTTCCGTTCAAAGTAGCCGACTGTATATACAGATTCTCTTTACTATTATTATCTGCTTCAATCACAAATTTATTTCCATTCTCCATTGTAATGGTAGCTTTCTTAAATAACGGACTACCAATTACATATTCATCCGTACCCGGACAAACTGAATATATACCTAATGAACTCAATATATACCATGAAGACATACCACCTTGGTCTTCATCACCCGGATATCCTTTTTCCGTAGAATTGTACAATCTTTCAACAATCTGACGTACCCAATATTGAGTCTTCCAAGGTTGTCCGGCATAGCAATATAAATATGGCATATGTTGAATCGGTTGGTTACCATGAGCATATTGTCCCATATTAGCTAGTTCCATTTCTTTCATTTCATGGATCACACCACCATAAGTTCCCGGTTTGATCACATTAGGAAGAGTAAACACTGAGTCTATTTTAGCCGTAAACTTCTCGTCACTTCCAAACAAGTCGATCAATCCTTGTACATCGTGGAACACCGACCATGTGTAATGCCATGCGTTACCTTCACAGAAAGGTCCGCCCCATTCCAACGGATCGAATGGCTCTTGCCATTTACCATCTACACCTTTACCGCGCATAAACCCGACAGACTTGTCGAACACATTTTTATAGTTATACATTTGTCTGGAAAAGACATCTTGGTAGTGCTTATTTCCAACCATTTTAGCCAATTGGTAACCGCAGAAATCATCATAAGCATATTCCATAGTCTGCGCACTTGATCCCATAGATTCCGGATAAGGAACATAACCTAATTCAAAATATTCTTTCCAGAAGCCACGACCGTTAGCACCTCCCCAAGGACCTTTATTCATCGCTTCGTTAGCATATGCTTTCAGTGCTTTTTCGGGATCAAAAGAACGAACACCTTTTGCCCATGCATCAGCCAAAAGTGAGATTGAGTGATTACCCAACATACCTCCTGTCTCACCCGGAGAAGACCAGGAAGGCAACCAGCCACATTGTTCTTGTGCAGCAAGCAATGCATTCATATAACGCCCCTGCATAGTAGGATGAAGGATATTTGTCAGTGGGAATTGTGAACGGAAAGTATCCCAGAATCCGTTATCAGTATACATATATCCGTCATATATTTTACCATTATAGGGGCTATAGTAGTAAGGTTCTCCACTCTCCTTACGTTCATAGAATTTACGAGAGAATAAATTTGCGCGGAACAAACAAGAATAGAAAGTTTTGATTTGTTCTTCTGTACCACCTTCAACAACAATTCTGTTCAGCAACTCATTCCATGTCTTTTGACCACGTGCTTTTGTTGCTTCCAGATTCTTATCTTTACCTAACTCCTGATTTAAAGTTACCAATGCTTGTTCCGGGCTAATATAGGAAGAAGCTGCTTTTGCCTGTACTTTAGATCCTTTTTTAAACTTAATATAGGCTCCATATCCTTTTCCTGCTCCTTCATTCTTTTTCGGAAATATCTCATCTTTTTGATTTTCCCATATTCCATAGTCCTCAAAGGGTTTGTCGAATTGAACAACAAAATAGTTATGAAACGACTTTGAATCATTTACAAAACGCTGATTATTTACCCAACCTGAGATTTGTCTCTTTTGCGGATCAATCTTAATTTCACTCATGTCGGTATATCCGTCAATCACGAGATATGCATCACTGGTAGAAGGATATGAAAACCGTAAATGTACACCACGTGTAGTAGGAGCCATTTCAGTTGTAATACCATTATCAAATGTCACCTTATAATAATGAGGTTTGGCTATCTCATTATCATGGCTAAATTTTGTAGCACGATTATCTTGATTAACCACCAATTCACCTACCATTGGCATAAATGAATAAACAGCATAGTCACTTACCCAAGGGCTACATTGATGTGACTGACTAAAGGCACGTATCTTATCAGAAGCATAAAGATATTTAAAACCATCCCCATTCTTACCTGTTTGTGCAGACCACATATGCATACCATAAGGCATACCTGTTGTAGGATAAGTATTTCCGTAGCTCAGACCAAAATTAGAATCAGTACCTTGCAATGTATTCACATATTGTACCAAGTCTTTTTGTTGAGCATTTGTCACAGTCGAATACAAAAAGAAGATTAATAAATAAACTAGTTTCTTCATGGTTTATTAAATGTATTAATTAAATGAATGTCTATTGCTTATCAACATTAGTAATACCTTTCCAATCATCTGTACGGAATGGAGACATTGGAAGGTCTGCACCGTTATACATATTACATACGGGGTAATCAGCCCAAGCATAACGCACCGCAACCGGGAAAGCCACTTCGGGTGAAGATACAACTATTGAATTTCCTTCAATGACGGCATCTGCCCAATGAAATTTATGATCCAATCCGGCAATGGTAAACCCTTTCGGTTTCTCACCATTTTTCGTTTTCAGTCCACCGTTTACATGACTAAAGTTAATTCGAATTTTATTGCCTTCAATCTTGTAGTTTCTGTACATGGGGCCTGAATACGGTATTTTTTCTCCATAAGTCTGTGCGCGGGCTGCTAAAGCCAGTCGGCGTCCGACTTCTTGTTTGTTCTTCGGATGAATGTCAGCCTCTTCACCTATATCAATAGCTACAGCCATACCGGTATTCGCCAAATGCAGCGTTCGAGTCTGAGCCTCTCTCAATTCTGCCCAGGTTGATTCAACCGGTTCTTTTTGTTGAGTTGTAAAACTAGCTAACTGTACCATATAGAAAGGGAAATCATATCCCCAACGGTTTCTCCAGTCAGTTATCATCAATGGCATCAACTCACGGTATTGATAAGCTTCTCCCGCATTTGATTCTCCTTGATACCAAATCGCTCCTTTGATAGCATAAGGAATTAGCGGATTAAGCATCGCATTAAACAATAGAGTCGGATAATTCGGATTCCATGACATATCAACAGGCATCGGATCAATTTCTCTCAAATCCAAAGACACTTTATATTTCCAGTCACCTGCCATTTGTATTGATTCTGAATCAGAAAGACGAAGCGATATACTCTCCGGAGTTCCGTTGATACCACCATTACCACCAGTATCGAGCACTCGTACTGCAATCACAGCCTTTCCCCCTTTCACCAAAGATTTCGGAATTTTATAACTCCTGCCTGCCATCCATCCTTCCGTATGTCCAACTTCTACACCATTGAAATAAGTAAAGTCATTATCATCAATAGTACCAACATTCAAGGTCAATTCTTTTCCCGCCCAACCAGCAGGAATATCTACAGTCTTTCTAAACCACACAAGACCATTAAATCCCGGTAATCCATTTTCCTGCATCCAACCGGGAACCTTCATCGTCTTCCATGCGTTATCATCAAAATTGGGAGCTGCCCATATAGCCTCGCCATTGACACACCCTTTATCAATCTTTTCAATATTTACTTTCCAAGCCTCAACATCGGCCTCATATTTCTTCTTACGTCCTTCTTGTGTTGCTGGCTGCCCTTCCAATGCTTTCAATCTTTTCTGCATACTTGGCATAGTAGCCAATGCTTCATGACTCGTCCATGTTTCTATAATTGTACCACCCCAGGAAGTGTCGATCAGACCAATCGGCACATTACGATATTTATTCAGATCACGTCCGAAAAAATATCCGGCTGCTGAAAAATTCGCTACACTTTTTGAAGAACAAACTTGCCAACCATTTTCCGCAGCTTCTATTTTATCGATAGGTTGAGGACTTATGGCATTTTTCACCAACAAAAAACGAATATTAGGATAATTATTGGCTTCTTGCTTTTCCTGCTCATAATTATTTACCTTACCCCAACCCTCTACCTGCATCTCCATATTAGATTGTCCCGAACAAACCCACACTTCACCAATCATCACATTAGTGAGTTTTACAGGCTTTCCATCAGAGATAATCATTGTATAAGGACCACCAGCTACTGGTGTTTCTACCTTAGTCTTCCATTTACCTTGATCATCTGCTTGTACTGTATACTTCCTCTTGTCCCAAGAAGTAGTAATTTCCACCGTCTTATTCGGTTTAGTTTCTCCCCAAACAGGTGCTTGCGTTTGCTGCTGTAACACCATATTATCAGAGAATATGGGTAATAGCTTTACTTGTGCTGATAGCGTAGCACTCCCAAACAAAAATAGCAGAGAGATTGCGAATTTCTTATTCATACCTATGATTCTTATTTATAGTAGTCAATATACATTTTATTATATGACGAACAAAGATACAATAACCACTAAATATACATCACAAAAAGTAAAAGAGAATAATGCTTTTCAATAAAAAACATTATTCTCTTTTTACCATCAACTAATAATCTTTTTAGAAGGACAACTGAACTCCCAAATTTACAACACGTTGATTCATATAAGCATCACCTGCAGTATTTGTACTGATTTCAGGGTCTTGCTGATATTTATCATATCCTGTAAATGTCAATAAGTTATAAGCATTTATATAAAAACGAATGTTATCAATAAACTTAGGCAATACTTTCTTAGGAAGCTGGTATCCCAAGTCTATTGTTTTTAGACGGATATACCATGCATTTATCAACCAGAAATCAGACATATAATTAGTAGCGCTATTGACTGTATTACCTTGTAACGTCATACGAGGGAATTCAATAGGTTCTCCACTCTCAAAACGTTCTTGTGTCCAACGCTTTTGATGTATTGGTTGAAATTGGCTCTGACCTGATTCGATACCTGTTCCATTAATAGCAAAACTATAATCAAACGATCCCTGAAACAATACATTGAAGCTAAATCCCTTCCAGTACCCACCTATTGACCATCCCAATGTAGTAGTAGGAAGATTTGGCTTTCCAATCGCCTTCTTATCAAAATCATTAATAACACCATCATTATTCAGATCGGCATATTTCAAATCACCAGCTTGTACCGGTACCTCAGGTGTAGCCGGTGCGGACACATCACCTGCATTGATTTTTGCAATATCATCCGGTGTATAATAACCAACCCAATGATAACCGAATGGTTGATTAATCGGTCTACCAGTTTCTCTCAGCCAATCATATTTTTGCTGAGCTTCTGCTTTAAAATCGACTTTATTCTTTGCATAAGAAAATACAAGATTTGTGTTAAAATTAAAATCTCCATAACGATCTTGAAAGCCAAGCTGTCCATCAAATCCTTGATTTGTAGTTTTTGCGACATTAGTAGGTGAAATGCCAATACCTAAAATATCTGGAATATCATTTCTGGAAACTAATTGATCGTATCGTTTGTCGATAAAATAATCAACTGTAAACGAGATCTTATCAAATAAATTCATTTCCAAACCGACATCAAACTTTTTAGCCTTCTCCCAAGTTACATTCAGGTTACTCAAATCTCCTTCTTTGTATCCACCGGAAGTATGATTATTGCCTTCACCAAAAGGATAGCTATCTCCTTCTGTATATTTTTGTCGATAAAGATAACGGTCACCACCAGCAACATCAGAACCAACGAGACCATACGAAGCCCTTAGTTTAAGTACTTGTACGTTATCTACTAACCAATCTACATTTTTAAAATAATTTTCTTCTGAAATAATATACCCGACACCGAATGCTGGAAAAAATCCGAAACGATTATCCTTTCCAAAACGGTCGGTACCATTATAACCCATATTAAGATCTATTAAATACTTATTCTTATACTTATAACCTAATTTCAGAGAATAGCCTTCAAAATTATTGGGTACGGACGCACCACTTTCATTCGTTGTACTCTGACGGTTGTACAAGAACATTGCATTTACATCATGTATCATATTAAAAACATGCGCATAATCTAAAGATGCCTGAACATTCAAATCTTTAGTTGCCACATTCGTGTTATTGAACACAAAATACTGTTCATAATCGTATACCCGATCCGGATGAATCGTATACGTATCTGTCTTCGAATCATAATGATAGGTCGGATAACGATTACGTACTACTCCACGGAAGTTTTCATCACGGCTACCATATGCCAACCTGAAATTAGCAGAAAGTCCTTTAGTCAAAAAATCCATCTTCCAAGTAGCCCCATACAAAATGTTATTGTCATTACGGCGAGTACGTCTGTAGCCTTCATTTCCCAGCCGAGCATTTAACGTTGGTTTTCTATCCTGTGTATCATATAAATATGCATAGGAACCATCCGGATTTAATACGGGAGCAGAGTAAGGATGCATACTTTTAAAATCATAAATACTTCCTGTTACATTCAATTGATACGGTTCATTGATATTCATGAAACGAGAAGAAACATCCAAACGCATATTAAAATTATCAGTCACATCAAAATCAATATTCGTACGATAGTTAAAACGGCGATAGAAATAATTAGGATTAACCCCATCTCCAACATCTCCACCAAAATCTTTGACCAGACCATTCTGCGTAAAATATCCGGCAGATACGAAATATCTTAATCTTTTAGAACCACCAGATACATCAACATTGATATTTTCCTGAAAAGCCATCTTCTTAAAGATCTCATTATACCAATTCACATCCGGATGTCCGTAAGGGTCAGTGTGATCTCTGAAAGCAATCATATCTTCATCTGTGTACGGAAAATCTGACAATGTTCCATCATTAGTATGCGCTTCCTTCACTAATTGTAGTGATTCATAGGAGTTCAGAAATTTCGGAGTACGAACCGGAGTCTGCATACCACTTTCTAAGCGTACATTAATCTTCGGCTTTCCTTCTTGCCCTCTACGAGTTGTCACAACTAATACACCATTTGCTCCTTTAATACCATAAACAGCCGTAGTGGAAGCATCCTTCAAAATAGAGATACTTTCTATCTCATTTACGTTGATTTGTGCCAACTGCTCATAAGTATATTGCATATCATCCACAATGATCAAAGGTTTATTTCCATCACCGTTCAGAGAACTGACACCTCGAATAAAAAAGTCGGAAGCATCCTTACCCGGCTGTCCGGACTTTTGCTGACTGAAAAAACCAGGTAACTTACCGGTCAAAGCATTTTGTACACTACTGGTCGGTACATTACGAATCTCACTCGCTTTTATACCACTAACAGCGCCTGTTAAGGTCAGGCGTTTTGCCTTACCGTAACCTACCACTACGACTTCATCCAAGTCTGTTTGATCAGGAGCCAATACTATATTCAGCGTCTGTTGATTATCGACCTTGATGCTTTGTTTCTTAAAACCAACATAAGTAAACTCCAATATAGCACCTTTATTCACTGTCAATTGAAAATTACCGTCAACATCGGTAATTGTACCCACTGTTGAATTTTGCACCTTTACATTTACACCTGGTAAAAATTCACCGTCAGTAGAAGAAACCATCCCCTTCAAAACAAACGACTGAGCGAAAGCCGACGTAAACATGCAAATACACACTAATATTAATAATAGTTTTTTCATAATATTACCAATTCGGATTTTGAATCATATTATCATTCTTTACTACCTCTGAATATGGAATCGGATAGAAATAACGGTTCACATCAAATGTTGTCTGCAAAACATTAATATTAATGAAGCTCGTTTTACCTCCGGTTGTCTTAATTTCCAATCCCTTTAATGGATTTCGGAATATATTCTCAGCACTTCTCCATCTACGAATATCCCAATAACGATGTTCCTCAAAAGCCAATTCAATACGGCGTTCGTTATGAATCAGCTCACGCATCTGATCTTGCGTCATTTCTCCAACTTCCTTCAAACCATAGTTATTTTCACCGGCTTCAATGCCCGCACGCTTTCTTAAAGCAATAATCGCATCATATACATCTGACGAAGGAGTGTCCAAGCTTTCATTTTCGGCCTCAGCATAATTTAGTAAAATCTCCGCATAACGATACATTATCCATAAATGTAATTTATTACTATAATCTTGCTCTGTTTCAAATTTGCCCATGAACTTACACATATAATAACTTGTCCTGGTGTATTCAGCAACTCCGGAAGGATTATTAGCTCCTCCTTTAGAGGTATCAAGTTTATTTCTTAACCATAACGATCCATGATGCAACACTGTATAATCCAAACGCGGATCACAATTAAGATATGGATCTTCCTGATTCTTGACATATTTACTACCTTGATCAGCAAACATTCCGTCTTTCATAGGAAAAGCATCTACCAGATTCTGTGTCGGAAGAGTCCGACCTTTACCCAAGCTGTTACCAGAGAATCCTAAAGGTCCGTTATTGTTTTCTATAGAAGTATTCTCACTACCCGGACGATAAAAAATAACTTCCGGATTAGCCGTAACATTATAGAAATTCAAGAATACGTCACGAAAATCATTATTTAAGCCATAGACTGCTTTGCCTTCCGGTCCATATTCGTCAATAAATTCCTTCGCAGCCTTAGCCGCTTCTTTCCAACGATTTCTATCATAAGAAGCATATCCTATTAACTCATTACCAGGTTCAATGGGACGTTCATTAAACAGAGGGCTTGCTGCGTACAAAAGCACCCTAGCTTTCATAGCCATACAAACCTCGCGGGTGGCTGCATGTGAATATTGATCAAAGTCCGGCATCGGGTTTGTGCGTAAATCATCTTTAATTGCATCCAATTCATCAACAATATAACGGATACAGTCTTCAAACGTATTACGAGGCAACTCCATATCATCACCCAATACATGTATGTCATCTCCCATCAAAGGAACACCTCCATAACGTTTAACAAGTTCAAAATAGAAACACGCTCTCAAAAAACGAGCTTCCGCCTTCATTGAGACATTCAATGGATGAGATTCTCCTTTAGCATTCACATAAGTTTGCATAAAAGGAACAACATCAATATTATCAAGTAAAATATTCACTTTACGGATCCCTTGGTAGTACACTCCCCAGTCCATATTGGAAGTACGAGAAATTGCCGTATATTGTCCTACTTGTAATTTATATACATCTGGGTCGGAAATGTTTATAGAAACTGCGTCATCAGAAGCGGCATCCAAATAATCTCCTCCAACACGGTTGTGCCCATTTTGTAATCCCGCATAAATATTACTCAAAAATTTTACGGCATTCGTACCTAAAGAATCGGTCGGAGAAAATACAAAATCAAGCGACACAAATTCCACAGGCTTCGGTTCATAGCCATCGGAACAAGAAGTTATCGTAATTAACAGACTGGCTCCGAGCAGTGCTAAAAATTTATTTCGTATCATAAACATAGTACATTAGAATTTAACATTAATACCCGTACTGATGCAACGTTGTAACGGATAATTAGAGAAACGCACTTCAGGATCAACCAATTCACATGCGGCTTTGGTAAACAAATTCTGTCCGTTTACAAATACCTTCACGCGGGTTCCTCCCAAAAAGTTACGACAGAATGATTCAGGTAAGGTATAACCTAAACTGATATTCTTCAAGCGGAAATAATTACCGGAACGCAACCAAAAAGAAGAATTCCAGCCGTTACCTCTATTATAATTATTTCCTCCGGCTGATAATCTCGGGAAAGTAGCTGTTGCAGCAGTTTCCGGTGTCCAACGATTCAACATATTTTCATACGTTTGTCCGTAAACTTGACCATTTTGCTGAAATCCTTCCATTAGAGTCCAGTCCGTCATCATAACATCTTTATTATATACTCCTTGCCAAAACATGGAAAATTCCAGACCACGCCATTCAAATCCCAAATCAATGCCAAAATAAGAAATAGGTTTCTTGCCACCGATAACCACCTTATCAAATTCATTAATAACCTTGTCTCCATTCTGATCCTTATATTTAATATCACCCGGCTGAATGTTATCAAACCCTGCAATAACCGGACTTTCTTTTATTTCTTCCAAGGAAGTGAAAAAACCTTCCGCTTCTAACCCCCAAATAGCTCCTACAGGATTGCCTGTCTCCCGAAGATAATCGTACGGTACTTTTTGTTCATCCTTAAACAATAATTTACTTTGTTCGCAACTCCAGTTAGCGGATACATGATAATTAAAACTTCCAACATGATCTTGATATGTAATAGCCAATTCTCCACCGAACCAACGCGCTTTTCCTATATTTTCACTCGGATAGTTCTGACCTATTAGTTCAATGCTCTTACCACGTCCCTGTAACAAATCAAAATATTTATCATTATAGTAATCGGCAGCCACTCTCAATCTATTGTCAAACAACATTAAATCCATACCAATATTTAGCTTATCTCCTTTCTCCCATGTTAAATATGGATTTGCCAACGGACTTCTCTCTGTAAAACTTCCGGGACTAGAGAAATTAGTACCATAACTATAAGAATCTCCAGAATTAGAATAAGTTTGATAATAAGTATAATACCCCGAGTTACTGATACCATTTCCCGTTCGGCCAAATACAGCTCGCAATTTCAACTGATTCATCCAATCAACATCCTTCATAAAGTTTTCTTTACTGATATCCCATCCTAATCCAAACGCATAAAAAGTCCCCCACCTTCTACCCGGAGCATAACGGTTATAAAAACTTTCGCTCAACGCTACTTGCGCAAAATATTTACCAGCATAATTATATGCAACATCCGCAATGACATTAGAAGGATATTCCGGGAGGTCCCAATTCGTAATCACCGTTTTCGTATCCCCCATAAGACTCGCCTTTAAAGAATGTGCACCAAACTGACGTTCATAATCAATAGCCAATTGCCCATACATTTGTTGATAATTGGAGACTGCAACAAAATTATTTAACTGTGGCTTTGGTTCTCCATAACGCGCATATATTTCATTACCTTCCTTATCCAATGTATAATCAAATACTTCTGATTTTTTAGTACGTAAAGTGGCAGAACGAGATTGTGAAGTCACGCTTCCTACCAACCGCGCAGATAATCCTTTAACCACTTTGTCGAAATCATATTTTAAATTGATACTTCCCAATACATCTCTGGCTCCATCAATAATATATCCTGAATTAATGACTTGCGACAACAAGTTATTGGAGAAAGTTTGGCTACCTCCCCATGAACCATCCGGATTTACTACCGGATATGCATTGTTCGGAGTCGTATAAATAGAATTTAATATACTCGTGTAACCACTTCCGTCACCACCGGGTTGCGTACCCTCTTCCACACGTCCCATCAATGAAATTTTGGCAATAAGATCCTCAGTGATATTAATATTCACTTTAGAATTAATCATGTAGCGATCAAATGTCAAATTCGTACTATGTGCATCTCCACCGGGATTTTTAAACAAGCCATTCTCACCTACATAACCCACGCTTACAAAATACTGTGCAAATTTATTCCCTCCCGTAGCATTTAGATTATAAGATTGAATGGTGGAACTATTATTCATCGTCTCATCATACCAATTCACATCAGGATGTGTATAAGGACTGGAAGCATTACGGAATTTAGCAAAATCACTATACGAATACATGGGATCACGACCATCATTCAACAATGCTTCATTTAACAAATAAGCATATTGATAAGCCGAGAGAGGTTTAGGAGTCTTCAATGAACTTTGCACACCGAAACGACCAGTAAACGAAATCTGAAAACCTTGTTTTATCGGTTCCTTAGTAGTAATAACCAATGCCCCACGTGAACTTTGCATACCCAAAAACATTGACGACAAAGCATCCTTTTGAATAGAAACCGACTCAATAGCCTCCGAATCGATTGAATACAAATCCCTTTGCACTCCATCAATCATCACAACCGGCGAATTATGACGTGACGATATCGAAAACTCAGTATTGTCACCATATGCACCTTTACCCATTACACCATCTGCCGGAACATTACCCAAAATGGCTCCGGAAGAGATATTGTCTGTCTGATGTATACGTGCCCCGCGAAGTTGTGATATGTTCAAGCCCGGTAATCTACCCTGCAATGAAGGAATAATTGTGGTAGAAAGCATTGAACTCACTTGATCGGTATATACTGTCGCTGCCGATCCCAAAAAGCTGTTTCTATCTTTTATATCATAAGGTCCATTAATGACTTGTGGAAGTTTCACATATTCCTCAGCCAGTGTTACTTTAAAAACACGTTCGGTATTTTTTAACTTATTCACCTTTATTTGCTTATTCAGAAAACCTGGGTGAGACAAACAAAGCACCTCTCCTTTCTCGTATTGAAATTCAAAAATACCATCAAAACCGGTAACAGCCTTAAAGTCTGACTTTTTCATTGTAACTATGACATCCGGGACCGGATTACCATACTGATCGACTACCTTACCTGTAATATTAGCATTTTTTCCTGCTTCCTTAGCTACTACTTGTGGATATCCAATACCCAACAGTAACAGCAACACGATCCACGTGAAACAGCAACGATTGCTTTTCTTTTTTAATATATTACGCATATAATCATCTTTTTTTATTAAACACTAATCGCATCGAAGTTCAAACACAAAAGGTTCTTGCGCTCCTTCTTCGACTTCTTCTCCGGCATTATCTCTATCATCATCCGATCGGGTCACTTTCACCGTTCCGTCTTCATTCGAAAATACATATTCAATGTAAGAAATGGTTTCACCCTCCGAAATTCCAAAGAATTCTACAGGCCAGACTGTCAGATTATATCTCGACATTTTTTCCTCTTTCACCATCAATGTCTTCGCACTTTTTTCGTTCACTGTATACACATTTCCTTCTACTGTATGTGCAACCGCTTCCAAAAAGACTTTATCAGCAGAGGCTAGTTCGTTATCGGAAACAACATCTCCCTGAAATGTAAATGTCACAAAATCATCTTGTAAAGATGACAGAGGTTCTACCTGATAATAATGCATAGAACAGAAGTCTATGACACTTCCCTGTCCCTCGACCACTTCAAAACACTCGGTTTCACCCGGATCATCACCATAGCAAGCAAAATGTGCGGCATCTCCCCCAAGTCCGTCAGAAGAATGATTAATAAAGAAAGCCGGTCTGAATCTCTGATTATTCATACTGGCACGACATTTAATAGTAACAGTATAATTAATTCTACCATTGATAGTAGCATAGTTTTTACTTCTAAACGCTACCCATTCCATATCATTCAAAACATTAGCTCCCACACCAAATTTTTCTTTCAGTACTGCATCCCAAGACATTCCCTTACCTTGCGGCTGATCATTCACAGGAATAGCAGTCATTGGTTGTTCTATACTAGAATCTTCAAATTTATCCTCAGTATATGTTACCTTGGCATTTTCACGCGCATTCCAATTTCTTGGGACAAGAAACACAACAATAAAATCTTCAGCAGAAGCATCTCCATCAATTGAAATATGCCCTTCAAATTTAAAAGTTGCCACTTCTCCGGCCTTTACATAATTCACCTCTTCCCCGGCATCATTATAAATGAAATAACGATCAATTATAAATTCGCATCCGAGTACGATAAAAGGAAGTAACATTAAAAATGCACCTACCTTTATTTTACGTTTTACATTATATCTCATAAATGTTCTGTTTAATCATTTTTCTACTTCCTCGAAAGAATAAACATAAGAGTTACCAACACATCCCGGACTAAAAGAAAGAGTAATCTGACGTTTTCCATTCACAATCGGATAACTAATCTCCGTTTTAACTTCTTCATCAGTTTCTTCTTGTTTGAAAACCAAGAAAAATGGAAAAATAGGATCATCTATCTTCCATTTACCGTTTTTCTTCACTAAAAACGGTAAATAATTCTCCATAGTATAAGTATTGTCTTTATTCAAATGCAAACGAAATCTGCTGAAGTCCATCGCATGTGTTATATCCGTTCCATTACGGGATACAGTTTTCAGTTGCCATATTCCATCCAATGACTTTGGTACTTCTGCATAAGTCGTTGAATCAGGCGTTATCTCGTCCTTAAAAGTATCACAGGCTGTAACTAATCCCAACAAGATAAAAAGGTATATCGTTATTTGTATCTTAAGATTCATACTTTTTTCTTTTTAGTAAAAATTGTCATTAACTATTCATAATACGGATTCTGCAATAAATCAACAGACTTCACAGTTTCCTCATATGGTATCGGATAAAAATACATAGCCTTACGGAACACGTGCTGACGAGCATCAATTTCCCGCCATGATTTAGTCCCATCAGGATTCCTTGTAATTTCAATCCCATGCATCATTTTATTATCTGTATCTTCTGCAATCATCCAACGCCGTACGTCAAAAAAGCGATGTCCTTCGAAAGCCAGATCCAACCTACGCTCCAAACGAATAGCATCTTCCATTTCTTGAGGAGTCATATTATCTTTTATTCCATAAGTATTGTTTTCTCCGGGTTCTATACCAGCACATTCACGAATCTTCCGCAAAACAATGTATGGGCTGATTTCCTGTCCGCCAATCTCATCCTTATGATTGGGTCCATAATATTCATTAACAGCCTCCGCATAATTCAACAAGATTTCAGTGTACCGAATCAACGGACGAGATTGCGGCCCCCCTGTACCAATTTGATTGGCAGCGCTTGTAAGAGTCAAGAATTTACGCGTATATAATCCGGTAGGAGTTCCACGGTATATAGCATCTTGACTTGTACCTACAGATGTATTGATTTCAATGTCATCATAATGGTCTTTCATAATACATCCATCATATGTCACTGTAAATCTAAAACGTGGGTCACGATTAACAGCAGGATTTGCCGGATCATAATCATCACTCTCTGCTGTTGGTGTACCATCTGCCATCGGAAACAACTTGGCTAAATCATAATAAATATATCCACCAATACCATTTCCTCCCGTACTAGGCGGAGCAAACCAAAAATTAGTATCCTGACCACTACCTCTTTTTCTCTCAAAAATAGTACTGTTATACACCTCAATCCCTACTTTAGTATAATAATCGGAAGGTAATAATTGCGCATAATATCCCCATCCAGGATAAGGATTATTATTCTCGTCCGTATTACGGACATAAACATTATATTGCTGCATTTTTATTACCTCAAGCGCCGCATCTATGGCATCCTTCCAACGTTCCTTAGAATATTCCGGATAACCTACCAATTCTTTTGGATAATCGGCAGGAGCGAAATCACTACCATTATACAATTTACTAGCCGCATAAAGTCGTATACGTGAAATTGTCGCATAACAGATACCTTTATTGATGCGACCGAAATTACGACCGGCCCTTGTAGAAGGTAATTCTTTTGCAGCCTCCTTACACTCATTTACAATATACTCCACGCAATCAGCATAAGAATTACGAGCTTTACGAGCCTCATCAACAGTTTCATACAAATCATCACCAATCAAAGGAACTCCTCCATAATGCCGAATCAACATTGCATAATACCACGCACGTAAGAAACGCGCCTCTGCTTTATATTCATTCTTAACTTTAGCATCCATCCGGCTATTGTCAGCATACTTTAAGAATAAATTCACACGACGGATGTTTCGATAAGCAATCCTCCAAACATCATTTTTCTCTACAGCAACCGGATTGACAGTTCCCGTAGCAAACAAAATATCGGTCGACAAACCTGTATTTGCTTTATATGCAGCTTCATCACTGCTAGTTTGCAAACCTCCATGACCTCCATATCGATTATGATGAACATCATAACCAATATCTACATAAATCTGACTCAGAAAACCTGCTGTATAAGTACTATCAGCAAAAACAGCTTCTCGATCTAGACTTTTGGTTTCAGTCTCATCCAAGAAATCTTCTGCACAAGATGAGAATATCCACGTTCCCACAATAGACAAGAAAAAATAAAATAAGCCTTTCATATACAATAGAAATAGCGGTTAATAAATTATTTATAAAACTCTTTTTTTATTATTAGTTATTTTTTCATAATATAAGGCTGTTATATCATTTATATAAATGACGATTAAATATTACTGTACCACTAAGATTATCTCAGTATTTTTTAGATTTATTTTAATAATGCGAATCAGTAGTTGACCTCCCCTTACTGATTCAGTTAATTAAAATATTATTATTCAATTAATTACCTCATCAATCCATTTCTTAATTTCTTTAAAAATCAGTATATAAGAAAAACAAAAACACTCATTATTCTAATTATAATTCCTGAGAAAAAAGAGCTAAAACTTATAAAAAGATATATGTATACCTGTGATATTCACCATCCTTCACAGAATTTCTACTACCAGAGGTTCAGTCATAATGCAACACTGATCTTCACTGACCAGGAACCGCTTACCATACATCTGTTCCGCGAAGCATATCAACGCTATTTTAGCATCAAAGAGATACATACTACTAAAGAAAAACAAGTTCATGTTTAAAACAAAGTAACTTTACTGCTGTTATCCACAAGGGATTCTGTCATCGTTTTCCTTGGATATTATGATGAACTATATCCCCAATGACGTATTTTTACTGCCGGCAACTTACAAGTAACAAACTGACTAAAAACAATATTAATACGGTAAAACGCATATATCTATTCATGTTTCATTTAGTGAACTTCTTTCCTGTAATAGCTCTATAAATATATCCAGCTAATATACACGAGCCTTTTTTATTCAAATGAACATTATCCCACACATAGTAGGTAGAATCCACCTTTTGTTCAAAAGGAGTGTAAAGATCAACCAATTTCAAATGAAATTTCTTTGCCACTTTTCTTTGTATGGGATATATTTCTTTTGTTATCACATCATTACGGATACCATACAGATTGTTACCCGCGGGAATACATCGGCACAATATAATTTTCGGTTTAGACCCACAGTGTTTAAATGTACGAACCATATATTCCAGATCCAGTTGAAATTCATCTTTATACTCCCAGTTTTCCGGTTTGGAGTCATTGGTACCTAGCTTGATTATCACAATATCCGGTTGAAATTTTTGTGCATTCACAAAAGCTTCTGTGCTCATATAGGGGTGATCACCTTTCCGCAATAATGTATGTCCCCATTTCCCGAAATTTCCTATTTCATATTTATCACCAAGCATTTTTGCCAAAGGAGTCGGATAGTTATCCGGCCCCTCGGTTATGCTATTTCCTATGCAAGCTATCTTTATCTTTTCTTGTGCTAATCCCTGAGTAGGCATATAGCAAGTAAAGATAAGAAGTAATAAACTTATTATCCTGTTCATCATTTTTCTATTTTAAGTTGTCTATTATTTCTTCATTTCTATCGGAAGTGATTCCTCATATTGCTTCCTAAGCATTGAAAGTTCTTTGACCTTTTGCCGGATATTTGTCTTTAAGATTTTCTGATTCAGAAGGATTTTTTTTCAGGTTGGTAAAATACAATCCTTCCAAAACTTTATTTTTATCGTTTGGTAATACATCAATTGCATCACTTATTAGTTTCCAATCTCCATAACGAACAGCCCACTGTTTCTCAAAATCAAAATGAAGCACATCATGAGGTGATTCTAGAGTTCCTTCTTTGATCAGAGGTAGCAAGTTTTTTCCATCCAACTCCAATCCTCCGGTACTAATATTACAAAGTTCTGCAATCGTCGGGAACCAATCCACATTCATGGCAATTTGATTTCTCACTTCACCTTCAGGAAAATGTCCGATCCAAGAAACAATGGCAGGAACTCGAATTCCTCCTTCAAAAAGAGAAAACTTGCCCCCACGATAATCGCCACAATATCCTCCACCGCCCAAAGTACGAACTTCGGTGCTATGCCCATTGTCTGACTGGAAAATCACAATAGTATTTTCATCCAATCCCTGAATGGTTAAAAAAGTACGCAACTCCTCCAAATAGTCATTAAATATAGAAACAAAAACAGCATATATCCGCCACGGATTAAGTAATTTAGAATAAAAGATTTCTTACTCATCTGTTTTCCATACTAAATTCCATGTACACTTTTTAATGTACACCATCAGATGTTATCCTCTCTGAAAAACAGTATCTTTTTACCTTAAAAATATTATATGACCAATATATTCTTCCATCAATTCCTCTGGTCATACATAAAAATACTATCTGACCAGAGAAGAATTGTGGAAAATCAAACACCAACTTTAATCTTTTACCCTAAAATTTATTGAACTTTATAATAAGAACGGTTCAGAATTGAAATACCACTAAAAGACTTAAAAAATAATGGCATAAAAATAAGAAACAGATCAAAATCCAAAGCATACGCATTATAAATCTCCTCAACTTTTGTATTTCTTGCTTAGTAACATATACCTTTACGTCAAAAATATGGATTTAGCCACTTTTTGATTATAATGCGTACGCCCTGGATCGAATTCGATCAATCAATACACTATAGAAAAATGTTATTTTCGCATTTGATCTCTCATACTCTCATCTTTCCATATATAAATATCAGTTATTCAATAATATAAACTAATGAGAGTTTCCTATGAGAGATCTATTTTCAAATGTAATCTCTCATTCTTTCTTCTTACGATAAAAAAAGTAGCTTATAGGTTCCCAAATCAAAACAATATTGGTACATTCTTCCTAAAAATCACATTTGTACAAATATTCCCAAGAAAGTCCTTTATTGTCTCGGCTTGTACCCATATTCCACATTCGGTCCTCAAAGAACGATTTTAAGAACCAAATTAAAGAACCGATTCAAAGAACAAGGTCATGATAACTCTTACCTTAATATTTATGAGAATTCAGTTTATTGTGTTCTAAAACCAAACATTAGAGAAATTGTATTTCCACTAAAGAACTACAAGAAGAAAAAAACAAGAAAAAAGTTCAGCATTAGATTAGCTATATATTAAATTAAAAATTATTTTTGCAACGTTTTTTAAATTTTATTCTAATATTATGTACAAGATTTTTCTGATTATCCGTTTATGCACCTGTTATATTCGCAATTACTAGTCTGTCAAAGAGTTTGTCTCCAAAATACCGTCTGTTTAATTTGTAAATAAACTCGTTGAGATACAACTGTAAGTATTTCCTTTTGATTTTATGGTAGTTGCCCAGCAATGTCCGTTTTGCATTACTGATTGCGATATGCACCCATTTGAGTGTTTCCTTGGTGGTTTTGGCGTCTGATTTCTCGGTGACGTGCAATTCCACCAGATCGGAGATGTCAACGTAAGAAGTGCTTTTGTCCGAAAATACGATGGCATCATCCTCCATGCAGTCCCTGACCACGCCGTTGATTCCTTCACTTTGATGGCTATCCAGTACCCTGGCCTTGAAATAACGCACATGCTTCTCCTTTTTGCCCGTTTCGATATCTTCCAACGGGGTGCTTTCGGCCATCACCGCAACGTTCTGCTTTCCCTCGGCTCCCCGGCCACGTGTACCCTTGCCTCGCTCGATTTCCTTACTGGCCACCGAAAAGTAACCCTCATCCAGTTCTATCATCCCTTCCAGTGTATACCTTGCATCCCGGTTGCCCATCGCCCTGCGGAGTTTGTGTACCATCGCCCATACCGGTTCGTAACGCTTCAATCCTAATTGCTTCTGGAGTTCGTTGGTGGAGAATCCCTTTTTTGTGCAACTCATCAGGAACATCGTTTTGTACCACACCAGAAACGGCAGCTTGGAGCTCTCCATGATCGTACCGCTGCGCAACGAGGTGCGGAAACGGCAACCTTTGCATTCATAACTCCATTTACCCTGTAACCAATAATGGGAAGTGCCCCCGCATCGCTTGCAGACAACCCCTTCCTTATCACGCTGCTCCTTGAAATGCAAACGACAATCTTCCTCCGAACCGAAATGAGCCGTAAAACTGAATATGTTCATAATCCCTGCTTTTTGAGCGCTAATATACTAAAAATATTAGGTGTGTTTGCGGAGAATCAGAAAGATTTTTCATGGTTTCCATCTAGTAGAAGCTTATCAGGACTTAAAGAAAGCTAAACGATTAGCAAAAAATCAGACAGTGACCCGATGTATAAAGTTAACCATAGCTATTACCCTTTCCCTAATTTTATGGTTCCTGCCTATTAATACATTGGGGATAGAAGGCTTAACTGTTATAGAACAAAGACTTATTTCAATTTTTATTTTTGCCACTCTCATGTGGGTATTCGAAGCTGTCCCAGCATGGACTACTTCCGTATTAATAGTCGTATTACTATTGCTTACCGTTTCCGATAGTAGTTTATGGTTCTTAACTCAGAACATTCCTGCAGAAGAATTGGGACAAACTGTCAAATATAAGTCTATTATGCACTGTTTTGCCGATCCTATCATCATGCTGTTTATAGGTGGCTTCATTCTTGCTATCGCAGCAACCAAAAGTGGATTGGACGTATTGTTAGCACGAGTTATGTTAAGACCTTTTGGAACACAATCACGATATGTGTTATTGGGATTTATCCTCGTTACAGCTGTATTCTCGATGTTTCTTAGTAATACTGCTACAGCTGCCATGATGCTTACTTTTTTGACTCCCGTATTAAAAGCACTCCCGGCAGATGGAAAGGGAAAAATAGGATTGGCTATGGCCATTCCTGTGGCTGCCAATGTAGGCGGTATGGGAACTCCTATCGGCACACCACCTAATGCCATTGCTTTAAAATACTTGAATGATCCAGAAGGATTAAACTTAAATATAGGTTTTGGAGAATGGATGAGTTTTATGTTGCCTTATACGCTAATAGTATTATTTATCGCTTGGTTTATACTTTTACGACTGTTCCCATTCAAGCAAAAGAGCATCGAACTGCAAATTGAAGGTGAAGCAAAGAAAGACTGGCGTTCCATTGTTGTTTATATCACCTTTGCTATAACGGTGCTATTGTGGATGTTCGACAAGTTTACAGGAGTAAACTCCAATGTAGTGGCGATGATTCCGGTAGCTGTATTTTGTATAACAGGTGTTATTACCAAACGTGATTTGGAAGAGATCAGTTGGAGTGTACTTTGGATGGTAGCTGGTGGCTTTGCATTGGGCGTAGCTTTGCAAGAGACCGGACTGGCTAAGCATATGATTGAAGCTATTCCATTCAGCACATGGCCTCCTGTACTAATGATTGTCGGTTCTGGACTGATCTGCTACGCTATGGCAAACTTTATTTCCCACACTGCTACTGCAGCTTTACTTGTTCCTATTCTCGCTATTGCCGGAATCAGTATGCGTGAAAACCTGTCATCATTAGGAGGCGTAGAGACTTTATTAATTGGAGTGGCAATCGGATCATCACTAGCAATGATATTACCAATTAGTACACCACCTAACGCTTTAGCACATGCCACAGGAATGATCCAACAAAAAGATATGGAAAAAGTGGGTATAATCATGGGAATAATCGGACTGATATTGGGATATACCATGTTAATTATACTCGGTTCCAACAAATTACTATAAATAACTTCCTTTCATAAAACAGGCCCTGTGTGAATTAAGCATTCTTACAGAGCCTGTTATAGTAAAAGTATCAACCTTTTGTAATCAATTAACAACCAACAAGAGTGTTCCCGTTCAGATATCTCCCTTGAGAAGCTGGTTTTCCTCGTTTATCGTAATATTATATGTAAAAAATAGACCATGTCATTCGCTAACTGGGAAGCTATTACGCAACATCTGGCGATAAAGTTTAAAGATAGATTTAATTGTGGTAATTTTATGCTCGTCGAGAGTGCGCCCTCTTTAGTGCTAGCCTTTCCCCCAACCGAAGGGTTTTGAAAGAAAAACATTGCCTGGCATAGTTTATTTTATTTTTATGACAAGCAAAAATAAAACTTCTTCCTGAATTTAAGAAATAACATAAACTTTATCCTCCTCAAAAATCTAATGGAATAAATCTATTTATGCATGAATCATTTGCAAATAACTAAAATATTGAATATTTTTGTTATAGGATATCTTAAATCACAATACTCTCATGGAAACCATTTTACTTATCGGCATTACCATTGTAGTTGCCATATGGATTATACGAAAAGAAAACAAAAAACTCAAGAACACCTACGGACTACACAGAGCTAATAAAACATTTAGCGAAGAATGTGTCCGCTTGCTTAAATATGAAAAATACGGATGTTACAAACTTACCGGAATGAAATACAAATGCCTGAAACAGGCTGATTATGGAATACATCACGGATATGCAATAGCAGAAAGAAATAACCAATATGACAATGCCATTATAATAAAGAGGAAAGACAATGGGAAAATTATAGCTTGCGTGGAAAATGAGGGAAACAGGCAACTATATGATTTTATCATCCAAAACGAAGGAAAGGTACATGCATTATATTACATATGGAAATATAGTAAAAATAGAATTTACGGATGTGCCTATATTAAAGATAGGGACGAATATTGATAATCAATATTTTTATAGTTGAGTATAAATTCGTGTTACCTAGCCATGAAACTCGTAAAGAACAAGACGGCTTTTATAAAGGCGCCAATATATAACAAAACGATGTAAAATAGTGAGCCCCGCAGCAATTGCTTTGAATTTAGAACTGGAAAAAGCTCGGATGAACAGGCAAAAAAGGAAATCTTTCAAAAAATGTGTCAATTGAACGATGAGGATAAGACTTATACTAAAGAATATAAAGCACTTCAAAAGAAAAGCAGGGAAGTTAATAATAAATATAAGACTTATGAGAAAGAGTATATCTTGCCAAAGCCTACGATGGTGGGATTATATTATCTGTTGAAGCAACAAATCATGAGAATGCGTGACTCTGAAGAAGTTTCTAAAATCATTCATATATAAAATTGGGATATGCAAGTAAGTTTATAGATAATCCAATGAGTGATTATGTGAAACTTTGGATAGCCAGTCGTGAAATAAAGGTCGGTGGGAATTATATAGATTTCACAGCTCCTGATTTCGAAGGACTCCATCATACATTATCCAAAGGAATAAAAGGAAAAGTGGCTTTGATGGATTTATGGGCTTCTTGGTGCAGTCCCTGTCATCGGTCATCTCTCAGCATGATATCTGTTTATGAGGCTTATAAAGATAAAGGTTTTACTATTATCGGTGTTGCCCATGAACATCTTGTGGATGATATGAAATATATTTGTCACGAGTTCTTTGAGACTAATGAAGAATAAAAACAAGCCGCAAGACACATAAATATCTGATAACCACATAAGGAAAGAAAATTGTTACTTTTACTCTAAATCAACCTCTGTTTATAGATTATGTACTTTACATTTTCAGATTATAAAGCCTTTATTTACGTACTTACCACTAAGAATCATATCCGTACCACTCAAGTAGATGGAATACATCACTCCAGTGCTGAATTCTCGTCACTCTAGTGCAAAGAACTATGCATTAGAGTGGAAAGAACCAAATGTAGGTTTAATAATTCGTCAATACTTAATGTATATCAGCTGATTACAGAATACTTTTCATAAAAAGGAGCAATTGCCTGCACAAACACTACTATCTGGCAGAATACAAAAATCAGGCGGTTAGGAGCATGAGAGATAATCATCTCTCATAGAGACCTCTCATTAGCGTATATTATTGAATAACCGATATTTATCTACGAAAGGATGAGAGTATGAGAGATCAAATATAATATTAAATTTCCCTGCTTCAACCATAAATTTTTTATTCTTCACATTCACTTTTTTCCCGTCTTTCCTACAGGAAACAGTACTATCAGGCATACAAACTGTAGCTGTTGTCCCAGGAGGAATGGTAAGACGAAGATTTAATCGGTTACCTTGCAGTTTCCAATCGACAGCAATAGTACCATAAGGAGATGCTTTGGTAACCTTTGCCCAAGTCAGCCCAGTTGGTATTTGAGGATCGATATAGAAGTGACGATAACCAGGCTTGGCCTCATCAAGACGGATTCCTCCCACAGCTTGATAAAACCAAGTACCGATACCATTGTAACAGTTATGTATCCGGCTACGTTCACCACTCCAGTATTCCCAAGTAGTGGTAGCCCCATTATCTATCATATAGAGATAGCCGGGATAATCCCGTTTCTTCATCATTTGATAAAAAAAGTCAGCTTCTCTATTCCGGATAACCCATTCCGTCAAGATAGGGACCCCAACCAAACCGACAGCAATATGCCCATTATGTTTCTGTTCAGTAGCAGCTATCATATTCCTTTTTACTTGAGTGTACAAAGAATCGGGCACAACACCTACCAACATCGGATAACACATATCCAATTGTGAACCGGTGGAATAAATACCTTCACCCGCACGATAGAAGGTTTGGTGTATAAGTTGATTAAGTCTCTTCTTGCGATTGGCAAATTCTTGAGCTTCTTCTGCTTTTCCTAATGTTAAAGCTATCTTATTCATTGTGTCCAGGCATTCGCTAATAAAACAGTTACTCACCAAATCTACGGAAGATTGCGCACCGGCATCCACTCCTGCCGGAGCCAACCAGTCGCCAAGATACCAGTTTCGATATTTTGTATCCGGCCAACGTTTCAACAACCCACCTACAGTATATTTGTCCACATACTTAAACCATTCTTTCATTTGAGAATAATATTTCTCAATCAATCTCGGGTCATTATAATTGATATAAGTTCTCCATGGGGCCCGCACTATAAATCCGCACCAATAAGGACCACCACCATCAGCGCCGTGATTAGGTCCTACATGCGGCAAACTTCCCCCTTCTTGCATAGAATCTCCCCATCCCTGCAACCAGTTTACAAAAGTTGGCGCCACATCATACATTGTTTGCAGGCTCATTGTAGAAGAGTTCCCGTCTCCGCCATACCCTGCACGTTCCAAATGTGGACAGTCCACCATATATCCGCTGAATGTCAAACATTTCATCGTATACTGAATCATGTCGTGAATGGCATTCAAATCAGCGTCAGAACATTCAAAAGTAGCAGTTTGGGGATAATCCCCATAAATCTGCAAAGACTTCATCCACCCGATCTCAGGCTTCACTGGAAGGTTGGAAATACGTATATACCGAAATGCGTGATGATTGAAACGATTTCTGAAGCATTCTTCTTGACGACCGCCGGAAATATAGATATCGCTCTCGCCTTGTTTATCAAATTCTCCTTCTTTGTTCAGATTATCACTGTATTCCATACAGACTTCATGTCCTGAAGGTAACACAGGCATCTTCATCTCAAACCATCCGGTCTGATTTTCTCCCATATCCACCAACCAAGTACCTTCGCCTAACTGCTTTATAGAAACAGGCTGTAATACCCGGTGAATCTTGTTAGCCTCACACATCTGAGGAGCAACAAGATGGTCAGGAACATCCACGATTACCACAGGAGCCCATTTTCTCTGATCAAGAGATTGGGGTGAAAGGTCCACCGGTAAAATTCTCCCATCTACTTTTTCACCACCAAACTGAAGCGCACACCAGTTACCCGTATCCGAATAGCCACTCTCGCACCCGTTCCACGAACGATCCGTTTGAGTCAGCACTTCCCATCTACCATTTCTCAAGACATCCAGTTCCGCTTTCACCAGCGGTCCGTCATAAGCTGCGCCATAAGTAGTTTTCTTATACCATCCTTGGCCAAGCCAAATCAATAGATCATTTTCCCCTTCTTTCAGATAAGAAGTAATATCATAGGTAAGAATGAGTGAACGTTTCCCCAATTGCGATACAGCAGGAACAAGCACATTCTCACTTACTTTCCTTCCATTAACATAGATTTCATGATATCCTAATGAGTTCACGTGCAGGAATGCCGTTTCCGCTTGATTCATTCTCACTTTCTTACGAAGTAAAGGGGCGCAGACCTGTCCTCCCTCCGGAGACGATCCGATATAGTCACCATGAAATTGACTTTTATCCAGAAGACCGACAGAAAAACGCGCTACGGAACTCCATGCAGAAACTTTCTTTTTCTGGTCCCAGACACGTACTCTCCAATAGCATAATGAACGGGAAGTCAAAGGTGAGCCACGGTAAGGTACCATTACTGAAGCGTCAGACTTCAATTTCCCCGAATTCCATAAATCCGCTTCATCCCGAATGATTAAAAGACTGTCCGTCGCTACCTGAATTTCATAATAGGCTTGCCCTCCTTTCCATCCGTCACCTTTCAGTTTCCAACTAAAATGAGGGACAGTATTGTCAATTCCCAAAGGATTTATCATATTCTCACACTTTAATTCGCCCAAAGTAAAGGAAATACTTGTACCTTTTCCATACATTACTGCCGAGATATTACAAAAGCAGTATATAAATCCTATGCCTAACAAAATTCTTATGTCCTTCATAATAAAGATCTTTTCAAATGTTTCAGATGTCAACCTTTACGGCAATCTTGCATTTATAATCGTTTACATTTTATTCAATTTCATCAGTTTCACCTTATGAGTAGTCGGTTTATTTATTTTATAAATTTTATCAACGATTGTGTCCATATATTTCGTCCACACTTCCCGTACTTCTGGATACATAGCCTTCGTAAACCAACCATAGCTAGCCCTAAGAAAACCATCTTTCGGTAGATACTCTCTAAGTTTGTCAATCGCTTCCTGATTATCAGAGAATAATAAGCCTTCTTTTTTCAGGAAAGAATATTCAGTCCATAAATATTCCCTAAACCGCTTTTCCACTTCAAAACGTTCTTCATTCAGATACATGATTTTCATCGCTTGCTGATATTGCGGAGTGACCGGATAATCAGCTAAATTAATCCCGTTCTCCAATTGCCCGGATGAAACATCATCAATGAATTGTCCGTCTATAGTCAATCGATACAGTCCCTTCTCCAAATTGGTTACTTGAAAACGTTCCTGATTAAATTCTTTCATAAACGGAACTAACGCCATCGCATCACGCTGTGACTTTATATTCCCCCAACCTTGTCTTGGAATAGAATCCAGGGGATAAGGAAGTGCATAAGCCAAATAATCAAAACTCAAATCATTTCCGTCTTTCTTCAATTTTGAAATCTTACAATTCTTTTGAGATATCACTTCCGAGTATTCCGCGTCAATGGAAACATCGGCAACTTCATTTCCCGCCAATCCTTGTGCTTTCAAAAATAAATAAGCCATTACCATTTGGCCGTCATTATCAGGATGAATCCTATCTACCCTACAAAAAGTAAAGGTAGAATCTTTTTTCTGTTCTTCCAAATTTATTTTTCTCATCGGCTCGTTGAAATCGACAAATCCCCAGTTGTTTTTTTTCGCAGAGGAGCGTTGAGCGTCGATTATCTTCAAGATAGCCCGATTCTTGTCAGGCAGATTAAAAAAGTCCAATTTAGTTGTTTCATCGTAGGGCGAGCCACCTATCAACACTTTGGTAACTTTCTTCTCCGCGAGCAAACGCTTCTCTATTTCCCGATAACTCTCCAATGACTTTTCTACCTGCTGTTCGGATAATTCTTTCACATTGTCTTTCCAGTAGATATCATAGCCGGTATCGTTCATACCGAAAGTAAGGGTTACATAAGTCGGGTTCCTGTTAAAGACATCATAATCTAATCGGTCTTTAATGTCCCATGCACTTTCTCCACCAATTCCCGCATTCATGACAGTAATCGGCTTATTGGGGAAACGGGTCATGTAATACAACCAAATAAATGAATGGTAATGTCCGCCATGAGTAATGCTGTTTCCTACAAATACTACCCGTTCTCCTTTTTTAAATGGAGGAAGGGATGATTGTGCTTGTAAACTGCCATAGCTAATACAAACCAATAACAATAGAAGAAATATTTTAATATTTATTTTACAGTTCATTCTATATAAACTTTATATGAGACATCCGGAATATAATCCCTGAATTAAAGAACTCTACTTAAATAAGAATGCATCATCATTAATTGCTAATACGCAAAGAGTCCCTGTTTTCCGAAATGTCATTCTCCCCCGATATTAATTTTTAATATTGCATAAACGATCTCGATACAAATTCCATTACTTCGGGCAGTTCCATTCTCCAATAACTCCAAGAATGTCCACCGTCTTTCACCCGATATTCATGACCGATCTGATTCTGTCTTAATTGAATGTGTAAGACACTATTATCTATTGTCAAAAAATCATCATCTCCACAACTGATGTACCAACGCACCCATTTAATAGCGTTCACCTTATCTTCTGAAATTTTTAGGATATCTTCTATGCTAAACTGTTTAAAGTAGGATTCTGCCTTTTCCACCGGGACTTTTGACATATCCGACATACTCCTCATTTGCTCAATAATCCAATTACCGGAAACGGCACTTAGAGGAGCAGCCGCAGCAAACATTTCCGGATAGTGGAGTGCGTAAAACAATGCTCCTCCTCCTCCCATTGAAAGGCCAGCTACAGCACGATAACGTTTTTCAGCACGTGCTCTGTATGTTTTTTCTATATGAGGGATCAGTTCTTTGAAAAAGAAATCCTCATAATTGTAACTTCCATCCGGGAGGTTGAAATATCCTTTATGTACCGAGTCAGCATCAGGCATCACAATGATCATTGGTGCTGCCTTTCCTTCGGCTATTACTTTATCGGCAATACGTTGCACTTGCCCAAATTGTACCCAGCCGGTATGATTGTCTCCATGTCCATGTAAAAGATATAATACCGGATAACTACAGTCATTTTCATTATAACCGGCGGGCAAGTAAATAGAATAATGGCGTTCCATCCCTAATATCTTACTTTTTACTGTATGAGTTTCATATACTCTGCTACTTTGGGCATATACTGTAGTAGCAATACTAATAAATACTAGTGCAAATAGTAAAATCTTTTTCATCGTTTTTATTATATTTTAGTTTGCAGAATATCACAACACCACCTGATTAAAGGACAAATCAATCCCTATCAAACCACCAAAATTACATTATTATTTTATTTAATAAATAATACAATACTTTCATTTAAAATTCCATGAGTGAGTATGATATAAAAATCCGGAGACATAACGACTAATTATCAGATTACTATCTCCAGATTTTCAAATATAAGAAAAAAATATTTTTTCTCTTATTACCAGTCTATCATATATCTAATTTTTTCTGCTCTGCTTTTCCATACTGCTTCACCAGCACGCTTACGCCCCCTTTCAGCAGTTCTGGTTCGGCTTCCACACTGATCACTTTCTCTTCGCCCGGCATCAAAGTTACATAGTTATCGGACATAATAACTGGTAGCACACGCTCCTGGGTTTCTTTATTGATCAGTCTCACACGATTGGCAAAAGCTACAGTCTCTGAGTTATTCTTCAGTTCGATCTTCATCTTTCCATCAGACATTGACTTATCTACCAACCTACATGACAGTTGTGCTTCCGGCAACGTATTCAACAAAGTGTAATTAAGATCATCCACTCCATTTCTCCAATAAAAGTTTTCTGATAGTAAATTCCCCTCTGCATCTGTCAATTCTAATTTTATGAAATGGAGTGGGGTCAGCCCATCCATCTTTTTTGTCTTCTCATCATATATCTCAAATTCAAACAATGAATATCCGAATTGTGTAGCACGTTTGGTGCCTGCCAGTTTTACATACCGTGCAGTTACAGGTTCCAATTCTATTTTCTCCGTACCTCCTTTTCCCTCTTTATTCGTATAAACCGTTTTCCATTCTTCTGCATCGTTTGATACTTGCAAATCATACTCTTTGGCAAAAGCAGCTTCCCATTTCAGGACAACATTGTCGATCTTTTCCTCTTTACCAAGATCAATATAAATCCACTGATGATCACTATATTCACTTTCCCAACGACTTCCGGCTCCTCCATCGGCAACCATTGAAGCACTTTTGGAAGTACCTGTTGTCGAAGAAGCTACTACATTTTTCCCAAAAGCCAGATTAAACGGATTAAAGTTTAATGTAAAAGCTTCTGCAATATTACTAGCAGCTACGTCAATCTGTTCAGTTTGTCCATATGCCGGAACTTCTTTTCCATTCAAATCGTAAATTGTAGCCTTAACAACCGCACCTTTAAGATCTTTAGCAGTGGTATTTACTGCTTTTATACTATTGTTGGAAGCATTCCACTGGATATGCAAATGTTCACAGGCTTTCTTCGCTCCCCAATAAGCACCTGTAGGATCATAATAATAGTCATAAGTCTGCCATACAAACGAGGGATAGGCCGGATGACTCATCCAGATCAAAATACCTGCGGCATCATTCCACATCTTATCGTTCCATGCTTCATACATGCCTTTCATTACTTCAATATTCAACAACTGAGCTTTTTCACAAAACTCTTCCAGACCGGACGACTCTCCGTATTGGGTATTTACTGAATTCTTATAATTGATCGGATTAGCATTTGAAGCCTCTTTCCCGAAAAAATGCTTGTTCCAGACATTATCATCATCGCTCTTCAACTGCTCGTCAGTAGGCAAAGGCCACCATGACTCTTGCGGAATAAATAACTTCACACTTTCGAAAGTCGGAAAAGTAGCTGTACCTATCTCCGTACGCATACCATATCCATGGTCAATACCGTAAGGATATGCCGGTGTATTAAACGCCAAATTACTGCCTGAAGTTTCGAAATGATGTCTTGGAGGTTGATTTCCCCACCAGCCACTTCCGGATAAACCATCCTGATTGGAGCAGGACTTATACATACGATCGTTCTTATCTTCTTTGGCAACAACTTCACGAAGATAATTGTCCAGTTCCGGTTTAGGATGCGTTTCATTAGCTCCACACCAGATTGCAATGGAAGGATGGTTTCTAAGACGTTTGACTTTATCAAGAGCATTCGCCTTAAAAGCTTCCGGTTCTGCTACATCATTATAGGCAACGTACAGCCAGAAATCATTCCATACCATAATACCATACTGATCACAATAATCATAAAACGCATCATCCGTCACACATCCTGTCCACAGACGAATCATATTATAATTCATTTCTTTGTGAAGTCTGATCTTCGTCTCATACTCTTTACCCTGACAACGAAGCAAGTATTCACTCATCCCCCAGTTTCCTCCTTTTACAAATACTTTCTGTCCATTGACAAAAAATGTCAAAACAGGATAACCGACTACATTATCAACCATCTTATACTCATATTTCTTGATACCAAATGAAACTTCTTTTTCATCCGATACCTCACCGTCTACGGAACAAGTCAGCTTACAAGTATAAAGATTCGGTTCACCGTAACCATTCGGCCACCACAGTTTCGGATTATCAATAACTAACTGGGTAAATTCGTCCTTATTGATAGAAACTTTAGAAATAGTTTTCCCCTCTATCTGAAAATCTTTAGAGAAAGATATATCTCCTGGCTGAATAATTCCGGAAACCACTACCTTCTTTGGAGAAGAAGAAGTGTTTTTGATATCTGTTGAAATAGAGATTTCCGCCTTTTGCAGGGTTGGCAAATCCGAACGCACCCAAGGATCCTCCATTATTACATCTCCCGTAATGGTAAGATACGTATTACCTGTGATACCTGCCAAACGTCCCGGAATATAGGGTATCCAATCCCAACCGGCACCCGCCAGATAACTAGGACTACATGCCACTCCATACGGGTCTGTAGCTTTCCTTGTCTTTTTCTGGTCAGGATCAGTAATCAAAACGGCAATCGCATTCTTTCCTGATTTCTTGATCAGATCGGTCACATCAAATTTTGAACGTATCATGTGCCCACTTACATCTTTAGTAGAAGTCTTCGTACCGGATATTTTCTCTCCATTAAAATAGAAATCTGCATAACGGTTCGTATTGTCAAAATGGAGCCAGACACGTCTGCCTTCTGAATAAGAAACCGGAAGTTCAAATTCGGTCCGATACCAGAAAGGACGATTATAATAAGTCTCATCTACTTTATAGATATTATCGGAGTAGTCCGGATCAGGAACAATTCCCGCTTCAACATAAGCGGTAAATACGGCTCCCGGAACTACACCTTTAACAGATTCGGTCATTTCATAGCCAGGTGTAGATATCTGCTCTCCGGTAGCATTTCCCAAATCAGCCTGTGGTTTCACCTGCCAAACGATTTGAGGATTTGAACTGTTTAATGACATCGTTGAGGTTTGTTTCACACATCCCGAATGGGTAAAAGCAACCACCCCCAACAAAAAAAGAAGCCTAAACTTATTTATCATGTTGGTAAAAATTTAAATTACTACTTGTTATGCTAATTGTATGACAATCAAATACCCCAACTCATATTAGGTTGATCGCCCATATATAACTCCAGAGTTCCTCCGGATACAATATCTGTGAAATCCAGATAACATTTATTATATTCTTTACCGTTTAACAGAGCTTTTTGTATATAGATATTAGTTGCACTATTATTATGGGCAATGACTGTAAATGTCTTTCCGGAATAATAATCAGGATCAAGCTGGAACTCTATTTTACTGAACACCGGACTCGTAATTTCCATTCGAGTATTGCCCGGACAGGAAGGATGAATACCGGAAGCGGACAGAATGTACCAGGCAGACATCTGTCCCACATCTTCATTGCCGACAATACCTTCTACCTTATTGGCATAAGCCTTCTCGCAAGTATAACGAGTCCACTTTTGGGTATACCAAGGTACATCAAGCTGATTGAAAAGGAAAGGAACAAAATGTACCGGTTCATTTGCATGATTGAAATATTCGTTCCATAGCATATTGGAAGGAGTTTTATTGAAGAAATCGGTCAGATCGGCAATTACTTTGTCTCTTCCTCCCATCAATTCTACCATTCCCGGAACATCATGCGGAACAAACCAACCTTGCTGATATGCATTCGCCTCCATACAACCGTACCATTCTTTAGTACGTGCATCTTCTGACCATGCTACCCATGTACCGTCTGCATTACGTGGACGGAACCATTCTTTTTCTTTATCAAAAACATTATGATAAGCTTGTCCTTTTTCATAGAAGCTTTTAGAATCCTCTTCTTTTCCCAAAGCTTTTGCCAGTTGAGCAACACACCAATCTGTATAAGCATATTCCAAAGTATGTGAAATACTTAATGGTTCAGGAGAGTACCCCAACATGTCATTTCCAAATTTATGTGAAGTATTGACTGCATACTGATAAGCTTTTTCTACATCATAAGTTCGGATTCCTTTCAAATAAGCATCAGCTAATACAGATAATGCAGGATTTCCCAACATACACCCGGAATAGGAATTCAGAAATTCCCAGCGCTCATAATATTCACGTCCACTCTGATCAGCCATCGTTATTAATGAGTTAAGTTCGTCACTCACTAAACGCGGATTGATAATGGTCTGTAAAGGGAACTGACTACGGAATACATCCCAACCGCTAAATATAGTACGCTTAATAAATTTACCGTCACTCTCATGCACTTTCTTATCTCCTCCTACATAACGTCCATCCACATCTGTATAAATGCGAGGATCAATCATTGTATGATATAAAGATGTGTAAAAAACTGTTTTTTCATCTTCTGTCCCTCCGGATATTCGTACCCGGCTAAGTTCCTTATTCCACAAAGCATTTGCCTCCTGCTGCACTTGCTCAAAACTTTTAGAAGCAATTTCCTGCTTAAAGTTATTGGCAGCACCTTCCATATCAACAAAGGAAATCCCTACTTTTAATTCTACATCATCCCCTTCTTTAGTGGGAAATTCTGTAAAAAAGCCAAGATGCTTACCTTCCAACTCCTTTTTATCACGAATCACAGGAGCTTCGGATACGCGAGTGAGATAAGGAATACTGACTACTTCGTCGCGTTTACGTACCCAATCATCGGGGATATCAGCACTCCAAAATCCATAATTGTTTAAAGGTTTATTGAATCGGGCATAAAAGTAAACAGTATAATCTGCTTTTCCTTCACCATTTCCCCAACCGCCACCGTCAGGTGTACACTTCATCCATCCTTGAATGGTATAATCATCTATTACTTTAATATATTGAGAAGTAGATGTTCCTCCTACTCTGCGTGCCAGATCGACCTGAACACGTGATTGTTCATTGGATGGGAAAGTAAACCGTAGAATTCCGCAATGTGGAGTGGCACTACTTTCCACTTTTATATTATAGTCAGTCAGCTTGACAGAATAGTATCCAGCTTTGGCAATCTCTGTTGCTTTATCGTAAGTAGAACGATATCCTTGAATAGTATTATCTTCTTTACCTGCTATTTTGTGTAATTCACCGGTTGTTGGCATCACAAGAAAATTACCCAAATCACCAAACCACCCTACTCCACTCATCTGGGTAAAGGCAAATCCTTCAATCGTTTTATGTTCATCACTATATCCAGATCCGTTATCACCACCAGTTATTGTATTGGGACTAACCTGTACCATCCCATAAGGAGTAGTAGCTCCCGGAAAAGTCTTGCCTAATCCATGATAAACACCCGCAGCTCCAACACTAGTACTGGCACCAATAAATGGATTTACATAGTCAGTAGGAGTAAAATCAGCATTCACTTTATTTACAGACGAACATGACATCATCCATAGAAAAGTGCAAGCGATCAGAAGATTTGTAGTAATTTTACACATACACACAATTACGTTTTTCTATATTTAACACTTAATTAACGTTCAAAAAGAAAGTCTTAACACCAAAACGGGGCATTGAAACATTGATTTCGGATTTCCCATTGCGTGTACTTATCTTCTTTCTTTCAATACACTTCCCATTCAAATCAATTTCTTCCACATCAGATAATGGGATAGTGAAAGCAACCCTCTGAAGAGTATTATCACCTTCCGCATTAAATAAACGTACCATAATCTTTCCATCCTGTAAGTTAGTAGCACTTAACTGATAACCGGTATTCTGTAAGTCAATGAAAGATTTTGATTCCAAATCTACGAAAGAATGAAAAGAAAATAGTAACGGTTCGTTCCAACAATCGCTATTTGTAGAAATAGAAGCTTCATCCCATTTTCCACGATGAGGGATGATGGCATATTTCATCTTCATAGGACCGGTGATTTTATAGTCAGGTCCCCAAAGCCCGCCACCAGAATATTGTGCTGTCAATCCTAACGGATAATCTTCTCCATGAGAATATGAAGTAGTATGATCTGACAATAATGCCAGCGCATAGTCACCGTTCTGCTCTGCCAAATCTATCCAATTAAGGATGACATTATGTTTGATCTGATCCCAAGTATTAAAGAAAGTATTATCCAACTTACTCTCACAAACATCAAACGGAGCATTCTTATAAATACGGGGAGAACGAAGATCTGCCGGAAATAAAACGCTCAGTTTAAACCGATCATCACAATAAGCTCTGCGATTATCACGCCAATTCTTTTCTTCGTACTCTCCAATGCCTACATTATTTTTCCAGTTAACAGTAAGATCAAAGTCGATTCGTTTTTGTCCACGGACAAGAGTAATGACTTGTGTAAACGGATGCGTAGCTATTTCACCCTCCACCTGTATCCTGGTTTCGTACTCATTATTACTTAATATAGTCATCCGGGCAGGAGTTTCAGTAGAAGAATGAAACTTACCTTCTTCATAAAAATACCCTCTCATTTCTCCTAATGAATATTCTCCATTATTTTTAGCAAATTCTTTATTGCCCTCTTTTTTAGCAATCAGACTTTTTATAATTCCTCCCTTCGACAAATCAAAAACGATTTTATACATATCATTTTCGAACACATACTCCTGTCCGCTTACCTTTTTATGTTCTTTATTTCCTGAAAACGCCTTTTTACTTGATTTATTCTTCCGGACAAGGTATGTAGAGTAACCGAAGGGAGGAACTTCTGCCATAAATAACAATCTCACTTTACCGTCTTCTCTTTCTAAGGAATAACCTATCGATTTCTTTTTCCAGTTACAAATTTCCAAATCTGAACCTATATAATCACTAGGTAAAATGACACTTACCATTTCTCTTCTTTTCGTACCAAGAGTGTTATAAACGCGTATATATCTCTCACTGAGAGCCATATTAGTGTTATAAGCTTGCCCTTCCTCATAACTCTGCATAGCGGCATCTGTTATTTCATCTGCAATCTTATTGGTACAGTCAGTCCAACGTTTAATTGCATCTGCCCATGTTCCGCTTTTGTCCAATCGATTATAGGGCACAATCCATGAATCATGATGTTGCGACAGCATCAAAGTACGCCATGCCTCATCCAACTCCGCTTGCTTATAACTATATTCATTTTCCCAATAAGCCATCACGGACATTTTTTCAGCCATCACAATTTTGTTCTCTGACGTGCGAACTTCCTGAGCTATTCTTTGTAACACCTGACTTCCCCACATCAAATTTACATGCATATCTTCTTGCGAAAAAGACCAATTGTCATCAGTTTTGCCAATAGAGATATCCTCAATATAATCTCTCCATCTTACATATATAGAATTGTTTTTTGTGTTCTCTCCACTCCCTAACCATGGACCATTTTTCCAACCGGCATCTTGATAACACATACCTACCGGATGCTTGATCCCTGCATCTCTACATTCTTTTAAATATGATATTTCATTACACCAAGCAGTTGTCTGCCAAGTAGAGTTCTCTTCCAGTTGTTCACAGGCATAACGAGGAACGGTCAGTATGGAAGTTCCATCCTGCCCCACCCAATTCACGAGTTCTCCTCCATAAGCACTGGTATATCCCCCCCAACAAGTATTCGGACACTTTAATACCGCATACTTAAAACCAAACTGCGTAAGTATCTGAGGCAAACAGCTTGTGAAACAAGGTTCTTCAACCGAATAAGTGATAAAATCTACTTCTGGAAAATGTTTATTTATCTTGTTAATACCATATTGAAACTGTCGTATAATACTTTCCCCTGATATATTGTAACAATAAGGCTGTGCATAAGTGGGATTAGTGAACTCTATTTGTTCACCAGTAACCATCCCTTTTAAACGAGCATATGCTTCAGGAGTCCTCACCTGCACAGTATCCCAGGTTTCAGGTTCTATTTCTAAACCAATCCTCCATTCCGGATGACGGGATAACTGATCAACTATGAACTGAGTCTTCCATTCTACCGGATAATGACCATAAATACCTCCATGATATCCATCCACAAAATAAACTTGTTGTGAATGCACATATGTACAAATAAAACTTACTAATAGTATAATATATAATTTGTTCATAGTATTTTAATCAGCCTATGTATTTTTACGTTCCCCTAGGTTACGCATAAATTCCTTTAATTTTCGCTGAGCTAGTTCCTTGTCACCCTCCAAAAGTATCCAATCCAAAAGCGATACCATATTCTGATTTTTAAGAAACTCTTCTCGCAATTCTTCCTTTTTATTTATCTCTGATAACATTTCTTGCTTCTCTTCAGAAGTAAGCTCATCCATAAAATATTTAGTTAGATCAATTCCCATTCTTTTGTTTTTCTTTTTATCAAAGAACGATTATCAAGGGAAATACCCCTAAAAATATCTAATAATTTTCCAAAAATCTTATGCAGCAAGACATATCCCCAATTTCCCTCTTAATTTTTTCAACGCAATACTCATTTGACATTCAACCGTATTCACCGATATTCCAAGACGTTCGGAGATTTCCCTATATTTTAGGCCTTCCATACGACTTAACATAAATATATCGCGACATCGTTTTGGCAAACCATTTATTGCCTTACGAATCAAAACTTCCGTCTCATTCACTTCAGAGATATTACATTCTAAAGATTGCAATTTCAAACTTAGTTCTACTTCAAAAGAAGACTGTATATGTTCTATGTACTTCTGTTCAAAAGCTTTGTGCTTCAAGTAATCTAAACATCTGTTCTTTACAAGTCGGAAAAGATAAGCATTCACATTTTCAATAAGGTCTATTGAATCTCGTTTCTCCCACATGTCAGTAAAAACATCTTGAGTTATATTTTCAGCATCTTCTTCCAAGATCACATATTCTCTTGCAAACCGAACCAGTTTAGAATAATAAGTAATATACAATTCTGAAAATTCCATATTTGTTTTTCATTTAGATTAAGTACTCAATTATTAAAAATCTTATACTGCAAATATAGAAATGGAAAAAGTATATTTCTTATGTGTGGTAGGCTTTAAAGTAAACGATTTCAAACCAACAATCCACATAATCATTTATAATACAGCAAATTACACACATCGCTTTAAAACGGTTTGGTAAACCAAATAGAATTACTTTTGAGACAAAGAACCAAGTTTTTTGACCTCTTCTTCGAAATGATTCCCTTCAAGAATAGACATTCTCTTCACTTTACTTTTATAATTATATATCGTCTGAACAGAATAATGCAAAAAGACAGCAATCTGTCCAACATCTACAATACCTAAACGCATCAAAGCAAATATACGCAATTCAGTATTCAACCGTTCTTTTTCCGGTTGATATTGTTCCTCCGGTTTCAAGAGTGCATTGAACTCTTCTACAAAGTTCGGATATAATTTCAGAAATGCCTTATCAAAATTGAGATATAACTCTTCAAGTTCTTTTTCAAAAGGACGGGAGGATGTTTTATGCAATTCGTCAATCTGTCCTGTTTTTATTTTCCGATTAACATTCCTCCTATATTCATCAAGCTTATTTATATAAACAGCACATTGATTCATGAAATATCCAATATACTTTTCTTTAATCAGATTAGCCTCATCAAGGTTTTTATTCAAAGCTACCAATTCTTCATTCATTACCTTGAGATTCTTTCTAGCTCTTGAAACTGCCTTTGTCTGTTTATACGTAAAATATAGAGTAATAGCAAGGGCTATCGCAAACAAACTGACCAACAATATATAAAAACGAAGATTCTGTTTCTGTTGCTCTAACCGATATAAATAAGTATTTTCTATAATAGGATGAATACGGGCAATCACAGTGTTTTTAAAACGGGAATTATAAAAAATAGCATCATCCAACGCTACTTTTATATAATTATAAGCCCTATTTATATCGCCCTTATGGTAAAGCTTTACCGCCAAACTCAATAATGCTTCATTCTCTTTTACAGCCAGTTTCGTATCTGTTATCGCTGCCAAAATCAAATATTTCTCTTCAACATCAAGATTACCTACCAATCGGTTAGCTCTCGACAGTCCCATAGACATCATCGCATATCCATGAGTATCCGGTTTTTCCTTATTATATATTTTAGTTAATATCGGAATAGCCTCTCTTACACGACCATTTTCCTGAAGTTTTATAGCCTTCTCCTTCAAATATTCATCTGATTTCTCAGGTAGAATGCTCATCACTGTGTCACGATAAGCTTCTTTCTTCACTATATATTCACTTGAAAACCTTTCATCATCAGTATATTTAATCAGGTTTTCATAATATCGAATATTATTCCAGCAATATATAGCTTTCAAATAATCAGGCAAACTATGACATTGAATGGATTTATAAATATCATTAGCCTGAACAAATAGTCCGGACAAAGAATAAACAAAAGCTAATTGAAGCCTACTTTCCAACAAATGCTCTTTATCATTAAGACTTTTAGCTATTTCTATATTTTCCTGTATATATTGTTCAGCAGAATCACAAACAAAAGTACCATATTGCTGAATAATCTCAGCATTCAAACGAAACAAATCCTCTAAAGTCTTTTGCTGCACTTTCTTCAATTTCAAGTCTTTTATGACAGCTTTTTTCTTATCCGTATATACCTGACGTTCAGATATTACTTTGTCTAAAACAGTCAATAATGAATCATTCTCATTACCTGCATAGAGGCAGAAAAAAGAAGTTGTTAAAAACATTACAAACCAAAGTGTGCGTTTCATATCTTATAATCTTAATCTTGCAAAAAAATATATTTTTTACGGGTATTCCATCAAAAAGTGCATAAATCATTATTTTTATTACATTTTTTAACCATACATAAAGATAACATAGTACAATAAAAATAGATGTTTGCAATAATTTTAATATGAAAGAAAGGAGATTTCATCACAAGCCACGTTAAAAAAAGCTTTTTTGTAATATCGAGTTTGCAAAAAGTCTGAATATTAATTCTATATTTGCGGTCATTAAAAGAGAAAGATGAAACAAAGTTTAAAATATGGATTACTCTTGGCATTAGCTTTGCTAATTCACTCTGTCACTAATGAGACAGTGGAAAATATTTGCAAAGCTTCCTACCCGACTTATAGTCAGAAACAGTGCTATTTGTCTCAAGAGTCACCGGTTCAAAATGCACTTGAAAGGCTTTATCATTTTTACTCTACTCAATCTTGCGATATGAGCCATGTGGATGTGGTGCATATTCCGGCAGATAAAAGCATGTTATTACCCATCGCTTATCTCCGCGAGCATAAAAATAAAACAGCTCTATCCTATTCTCATTTACCCCACGTTCCAAATTATTTCTATGATCCTATAACCCATTATATATATGGTCTGAGGAAAATTGTTATTTAACGAACAATTCAATACTTATTCGATTTATCGTTCGGTTTACTTTTTAATCCAGTGGGAATAAGAAGTTTATTGCTTATCTTTTATATAATATTCAATCTAAACAGCTATTGAAATTATGAATTTTACATTGTTAGTTGTTGTTTTACTGACGGCACTTGCTTTTGTTGGTGTAGTTATAGCTCTTTCACGAGCTATCTCACCCCGTTCGTATAACATACAAAAGTTTGAAGCTTATGAATGTGGTATACCAACACGTGGTAAATCATGGATGCAATTTCGTGTGGGTTACTACCTTTTTGCCATCCTGTTCCTAATGTTCGACGTTGAAACAGCCTTCTTGTTTCCATGGGCAGTGGTCATGCGAGATATGGGACCACAAGGACTTGTTAGTATCCTTTTCTTTTTTATTATTTTAGTTCTGGGACTTGCTTATGCCTGGAGGAAAGGAGCATTGGAATGGAAATAACTAAAAAACCAAAAATAAAATCAATTCCTTATGAGGAATTTATTGACAATGAATCATTGGAAAAATTGGTTCAAGAACTCAATGCAGGAGGAACTAATGTTGCTCTCGGAGTTTTGGATGATTTTATCAACTGGGGACGCAGTAATTCACTGTGGCCACTTACATTTGCCACGAGTTGTTGTGGTATCGAATTCATGGCATTGGGTGCCGCTCGTTACGATATGGCCCGCTTCGGGTTTGAAGTAGCACGTGCCAGTCCACGACAGGCGGATATGATCATGGTTTGCGGAACAATCACCAATAAAATGGCTCCGGTACTGAAACGTTTGTATGATCAGATGCCTGACCCGAAATACGTGATTGCTGTAGGAGGTTGTGCCGTAAGTGGAGGACCTTTCAAGAAATCTTATCATGTAGTAAATGGGGTAGATAAAATTCTACCTGTAGACGTATTCATACCAGGATGTCCGCCACGTCCTGAAGCTTTCTACTATGGAATGATGCAGCTACAACGTAAAGTGAAGATAGAGAAATTCTTTGGCGGAACAAACAGAAAAGAAAAGAAACCGGATTACTTAAAAAATGAAGAGTGAGAAATGAAGGATGATGGATTAATTGCGATTTCAAAAACTGTATAGAGGTTCTTCATTCTTAATTCTACATTCTTAATTTAATAGATTTATGCAAGAAATACAATTTATAAAACCAGCAGTACTACACGATGAAATGCTGCGCTTGCGGAAAGAAAAGCAGATGGACTTCCTCGAAAGTCTTACCGGTATGGATTGGGGAATAGCAAACGAAAAAGACACACCGGAAACTCTTCGTGGCCTAGGAGTAGTCTATCATCTCGAATCGACTTCAACCGGCGAACGGATTTCTATCAAAACTGCAACTCTAAACCGAGAAACGCCAGAAATTCCATCGGTCAGCGATATCTGGAAAATAGCTGATTTTTATGAGCGTGAAGTATTTGACTATTATGGAATAGTCTTCATCGGTCATCCTGATATGCGTCGTCTGTATCTTCGTAACGATTGGGTAGGTTATCCAATGCGTAAAGATAATGACCCGGAAAAAGATAATCCACTCCGTATGGATAATGAAGAAACCTATGATACTACCCAGGAAATAAAACTCAATCCAGATGGAAGTATCAAAAATAAAGAAACATTATTGTTCGGAGATGAAGAATATGTCGTTAATATTGGACCTCAGCACCCTGCGACTCATGGTGTGATGCGTTTCCGGGTTTCTTTGGAAGGTGAAATTATTCGCAAAATTGATGCAAACTGTGGTTATATCCACCGTGGCATTGAAAAGATGAACGAAAGTCTTACATATCCGCAAACATTGGCATTAACCGATCGCCTGGATTATTTAGGAGCTCATCAAAATCGCCATGCACTTTGTATGTGTATTGAGAAAGCAATGGGTATTGAAGTAAGTGAACGTGTACAATACATCCGTACTATTATGGATGAGTTACAACGTATCGATTCCCATTTATTGTTCTACTCTTGTCTTGCTATGGACTTGGGAGCATTGACCGCCTTTTTCTATGGTTTCCGTGATCGTGAAAAGATTCTGGATATCTTCGAAGAGACTACAGGAGGACGACTCATTCAAAATTATAATACTATCGGTGGCGTACAAGCAGATATTCATCCCAACTTTGTAAAGCGGGTAAAAGAATTTATTCCTTATTTAAGAGGAATCATCCATGAATACCACGATATCTTCACAGGAAATGTCATTGCACAAAGCCGTCTGAAAGGAGTTGGCGTATTAAGTCGTGAAGATGCCATTTCATTCGGTTGTACCGGAGGCACAGGGCGTGCTTCAGGATGGGCTTGCGATGTACGTAAACGTATGCCGTACGGAGTGTATGATAAAGTAGATTTTAAAGAAATCATTTACACTGAGGGAGACTCATTTGCCCGTTATCTGGTACGTATGGATGAAATCATGGAAAGTTTGAACATCATAGAACAACTGATAGATAATATTCCAGAAGGAGTTTATCAAGAAAAGATGAAACCTATTATTCGTGTTCCTGAAGGTAGCTATTATGCAGCTGTAGAAGGAAGTCGTGGAGAATTCGGTGTATTTCTTGAAAGCCATGGTGACAAAATGCCTTACCGTCTACATTACCGTTCCACCGGATTACCATTAGTTGCAGCTATCGACACGATCTGTCGTGGAGCTAAAATAGCTGACCTCATTGCTATTGGAGGAACAATTGACTATGTAGTTCCGGATATTGACAGATGATAATAAACAAAATTCTTAATTTAAGAAATATGTTCGACTTTAGTATAGTAACAAACTGGATACATGAGCTACTCACTTCCATTATGCCGGAAGGATTAGCTGTTTTTATAGAATGTGTAGTCATCGGCGTATGTATCATTGTGATGTATGCCATCCTCGCCATTATATTGATTTACATGGAACGTAAAGTCTGTGGTTTCTTCCAATGTCGTCTCGGCCCGAACCGTGTCGGTAAATGGGGTTCTATCCAAGTACTATGTGACGTTCTGAAAATGTTAACCAAGGAAATTTTCACTCCGAAGGATGCCGACCGTTTCCTTTATAATCTTGCTCCATTCATGGTTATCATCGCCTCCTTCCTGACGTTCTCTTGTCTCCCTTTTAATAAAGGAGCAGAGATTTTGAATTTTAACGTGGGAGTATTTTTCCTGTTGGCAGCCTCCAGTATTGGTGTAGTAGGTATTTTGCTGGCCGGCTGGGGTAGTAACAACAAGTTCTCTCTTATCGGAGCCATGCGAAGTGGTGCACAAATCATCAGCTATGAGCTTTCTGTTGGAATAAGTATTATGACAATGGTTGTATTAATGGGAACCATGCAATTCTCCGAAATTGTAGAGAATCAAGCAGATGGTTGGTTCATATTTAAAGGACACATTCCTGCCATCATAGCTTTCATCATTTATCTCATTGCAGGAAATGCGGAGTGTAACCGTGGACCGTTCGACCTTCCCGAAGCAGAAAGTGAATTGACTGCCGGATATCATACAGAATATTCCGGTATGCATTTCGGTTTCTTCTATCTGGCTGAGTATTTGAACCTCTTTATAGTTGCCGGTGTGGCAACCACTATTTTTCTTGGAGGATGGATGCCTTTACACATTATCGGTTTAGATGGATTTAATGCAATAATGGATTATATTCCCGGTTTTATCTGGTTCTTCGGTAAAGCATTCTTTGTTGTATTCCTTCTAATGTGGATCAAGTGGACCTTCCCACGTTTGCGTATCGACCAGATTTTAAATCTGGAATGGAAATATTTGGTTCCTATTTCTATGGTAAATCTATTATTAATGGCATGTTGTGTAGCCTTCGGCTTTCATTTCTAAATGCCAAGATGTTACATAGAAGCTCATGTGGAATAATTAATGTAAAACGAGAATTATGGAATATAAAGATCAAAAATATACGTATTTAGGAGGTCTAATGCACGGCATTAGCACCCTAGCGACGGGTATGAAGACCAGTATCAAAGTTTACTTCCGTAAGAAAGTGACTGAGCAATATCCCGAAAACCGAAAAGAGCTGAAAATGTTCGACCGTTTTCGTGGTACGCTGAACATGCCCCACAATGAAAACAACGAGCATCACTGCATTGCCTGCGGATTATGCCAGTCAGCATGTCCGAACGACACTATCAAGATTACAAGTGAAATGATCGAAACGGAAGATGGCAAAAAAAAGAAAATCCTGTCGAAATATGAATACGACTTGGGATCATGTATCTTTTGCCAACTGTGTGTCAATGCCTGTCCACACAATGCTATCACATTCGACCAGAACTTCGAACACGCAGTGTTCGACCGGACAAAACTTGTCTTGCAACTCAACCATAAAGGTAGTAAAGTTATAGAAAAGAAAAAAGAAGTTTAGATATGGGAGCAACACTTGAAATAGTAGTATTCTACTTTTTGGCAGTATTTATTATTGCAATGTCCATTATGACAGTGGCCACCCAACGTATCGTACGCTCGGCTACCTACCTGCTTTTTACCCTCTTCGGTACAGCAGGAATCTATTTTCTGCTAGGCTACACATTTCTGGGATCTGTTCAGATCATGGTTTATGCCGGTGGTATTGTCGTACTTTATGTATTCTCCATCTTATTAACCAGTGGAGAAGGTGATCGTGCAGAGAAAATCAAACGAAGCCGGTTTCTGGCGGGACTCTTTACAATGATTGCCGGTGCAGCTATTATTTTGTTTATTACCCTGAAGCACAATTTCCTGCAAACGGATAATTTGGCTCCGCAAGAGATAAATATTCATGCCATCGGTAATGCTTTGCTAAGTAGTGACAAATATGGCTATATATTACCTTTTGAAGCTATCAGTATCTTGTTGCTGGCTTGTATCATCGGAGGTATCATGATTGCACGTAAAAGATAAAACAAGTATTAACTATCAAATAGTAAGTTTGAATATGATACACATGGAATATTATCTGGTAGTATCAACTATCATGATGTTTGCAGGAATCTATGGATTCTTTACTCGCCGTAACACACTGGCTATCCTGATTTCTGTCGAGTTAATGCTGAACGCAACGGATATCAATTTTGCAGTGTTCAATCGCTTTCTTTTTCCCGGTGGAACGGAAGGCTATTTCTTTGCATTATTCTCCATTGCCATCTCAGCCGCAGAGACTGCTATCGCAATTGCAATCATGATTAATATTTACCGGAACCTGCGAAGCATCCAAGTACGCAACCTGGATGACTTGAAATGGTAAGGATGAACTCATTAACAATAATAATACTAAGTAATTAAAATAATTTGTATGGAACTAACAATTCTAATACTCCTTCTTCCCTTTCTCTCCTTCCTATTATTAGGAATCGGGGGTAAATGGATGTCTCACCGGACAGCAGGCATTATAGGTACGCTGGTATTGGGAGCAGTAGCAGTACTATCGTACGTCACAGCTTTTCAATATTTCTCAGCACCACGTCTGGAAGATGGAACGTTCGCCACTTTAATACCTTATAATTTCACGTGGCTTCCTTTCACTGAGACTTTACATTTTGATTTGGGCATTCTGCTCGATCCTATATCAGTAATGATGCTGATTGTCATCTCCACCGTATCGCTGATGGTACACATTTACTCTTTCGGCTATATGAAGGGAGAGACCGGATTCCAACGCTATTACGCTTTCCTGTCTTTGTTCACCATGTCAATGCTTGGACTTGTGGTGGCAACTAATATTTTCCAGATGTATTTGTTCTGGGAATTGGTAGGTGTCAGCTCATATTTATTAATCGGTTTCTATTACACCAAACCAGCAGCTATAGCCGCTTCCAAAAAGGCCTTTATCGTAACAAGGTTTGCCGATCTAGGGTTCCTCATCGGTATTCTGACTTACGGATACTATGGAGGTACGTTCGGTTTCACTCCGGACACGATATCAATCATTAGCGGTGGTACTTCTATGTTGCCTTTGGCATTAGGATTAATGTTTGTGGGTGGTGCCGGAAAAAGTGCAATGTTCCCATTACACATCTGGTTGCCGGACGCAATGGAAGGTCCAACGCCTGTGAGTGCATTGATCCATGCAGCAACAATGGTTGTAGCGGGTGTCTATCTGGTAGCACGTATGTTTCCACTGTTTATTGCTTATGCACCCGACACATTACACATGGTTGCCTGGGTAGGAGCTTTCACTGCTTTCTATGCAGCAAGTGTGGCTTGCGTACAATCAGACATTAAACGTGTACTTGCCTTTTCTACCATCTCACAAATTGGTTTCATGATGGTAGCATTGGGAGTTTGTACTTCTATGGACCCGCATCACGGAGGATTGGGATACATGGCTTCCATGTTCCATTTGTTTACACACGCCATGTTTAAAGCATTGCTCTTTTTGGGTGCAGGTAGCATTATTCATGCTGTACATTCTAATGAGATGTCTGCTATGGGAGGACTTCGTAAATATATGCCAATCACTCATTGGACATTCCTGATTGCCTGTCTTGCTATTGCCGGTATTCCCCCTTTCTCCGGTTTCTTCTCCAAAGATGAAATCTTAGCAGCCTGTTTTCAATATCATCCTGTGATGGGTTGGGTGATGACTGTTATTGCAGCAATGACAGCTTTTTATATGTTCCGCTTGTATTATGGTATTTTCTGGGGCAAAGAAAACAAAGAAGCACATGCTGCACATACTCCCCACGAAAGTCCATTAGCTATGACTTTCCCACTCATGTTCCTGGCAGTTGTCACTTGTGGAGCAGGCTTCATTCCTTTCGGGCATTTTATCAGTTCGAATGGTGAATCTTACTCCATACATCTGGAGCCATCTGTTGCCATTACTAGTGTAGTCATTGCAATCATCTCCATTGCCATAGCAACCTGGATGTATAAGAATGCCAAACAACCGGTTGCAGATATGTTGGCACGCCATTTCAAGAAATTACACAAAGCTGCTTATAACCGTTTTTACATCGACGATATATACCAGTTTATCACACATAAGATCATTTTCCGCTGCATTTCTACTCCTATCGCATGGTGGGATCGTCATGTAGTAGATGGATTCTTTGATTTCCTGGCATGGGCAACCAATACAACAAGCGACGAGATCCGTGGTTTACAGAGCGGTCAGGTACAACAATATGCTTATGTGTTCCTTTGCGGAGCATTGGCACTAATCCTGTTACTGCTTCTATAATTCATAATTAATAATCTATAATTCATAATTATACAAATGAATTTCTTATCAATCTTCGTACTTATTCCTTTATTGATGCTGGTCGGACTTTGGGCAGCACGAGGAATTAAAGCGATTCGGGGGGTCATGGTCACCGGAGCATCAGCACTCCTGATTGCTTCTGTGGTACTAACCTTCCTGTATCTGGGAGAACGTAGTGCCGGAAACACGGCAGAGATGTTATTCCGTGCTGACACAGTCTGGTATGCACCCCTTCACATTGCCTACTCTGTGGGAGTCGATGGGATCTCAGTAGCTATGCTATTATTATCTGCTGTGATTGTTTTCACCGGTACATTTGCTTCCTGGCGTTTACAACCTCTGACTAAAGAATATTTCCTCTGGTTCACACTCTTATCCATGGGAGTTTTCGGATTCTTCATATCTATTGACTTATTCACCATGTTCATGTTTTACGAAATAGCACTTATTCCTATGTACCTTTTAATTGGTGTGTGGGGATCAGGTCGCAAAGAGTATGCTGCCATGAAACTGACGTTGATGTTAATGGGTGGTTCAGCCTTCTTGTTAATTGGTATCCTCGGTATCTATTTCGGTTCAGGAGCAACCACTATGAATATATTGGAAATAGCGCAATTAGATAACATACCTTTTGCTCAACAATGTATCTGGTTCCCTCTTACTTTCCTTGGTTTTGGAGTATTGGGAGCACTTTTCCCATTCCATACATGGAGTCCCGACGGTCATGCTTCCGCACCAACTGCGGTATCCATGTTGCATGCCGGAGTATTGATGAAATTAGGAGGTTACGGATGTTTCCGTATTGCTATGTATCTGATGCCAGAAGCAGCTAACGAACTTTCCTGGATCTTCCTTATATTAACAGGTATCTCTGTTGTATATGGTGCATTCTCGGCTTGCGTTCAGACAGACTTGAAATACATCAATGCTTATTCATCCGTATCACACTGCGGTCTGGTACTTTTTGCTATTTTGATGTTGAACCAAACAGCAGCAACCGGAGCTATCCTCCAGATGCTTTCCCACGGGTTGATGACCGCCCTGTTCTTTGCTCTTATCGGTATGATTTACGGACGTACCCACACACGTGATGTTCGAGAGCTTTCAGGTCTAATGAAAATTATGCCATTTCTCAGTGTATGTTATGTGATTGCAGGTCTTGCCAATCTGGGATTACCGGGATTAAGTGGATTCATTGCAGAAATGACCATATTTGTCGGATCCTTCCAGAATCCGGATGTATTCCATCGCACTTTGACTATTATCGCTTGTTCGTCCATAGTCATAACAGCAGTTTATATCCTCCGTCTGGTCGGTAAGATTTTATATGGTACCTGTACAAACAAACACCATCTTGAACTAACAGATGCAACATGGGACGAGCGTGTTGCTGTTATCTGCCTGATTGTTTGTGTAGCCGGATTAGGTATGGCTCCTTTCTGGGTTAGCCATATGATTGGTGAAAGTGTATTACCAGTTGTTTCTCAACTGGTACCTTAATTCATAATTCTTAATTCATAAATCAGACAAAATGGATTATTCACAATTTCTACATATGCGAGAAGAGTTGTCACTCATAGCCGTATTGCTTATTTTATTTCTGGCTGACCTCTTCATGAGTCCGGATGCACACAAAAAAGACGGTAAAGCACAATTAAACACAATGCTCCCTGTTATATTGATGACTATTCACACGGTTATCAATTTTGTTCCGGGCACTGCTGCCGATACTTTCGGTGGTATGTATCATTATATTCCGATGCACACAGTCATCAAGTCAATTCTGAATGTTGGTACACTGATTGTATTTCTGATGGCACACGAATGGATGAAGCGTGAGGATACTTCTTTCAAACAAGGTGAGTTTTATGTACTTACACTTTCTACCCTGTTTGGTATGTATCTCATGATCTCTGCCGGACACTTCCTGATGTTCTTTATCGGATTAGAGACAGCTTCTATCCCTATGGCCGCGTTGATCGCCTTTGACAAATACCGCCATAACTCAGCAGAAGCCGGAGCTAAGTATATTCTAACTGCTCTTTTCTCTAGTGCTCTGCTACTATTTGGTCTTTCTATGATCTACGGTTCAGCAGGAACACTTTATTTTGATGATCTCCCTGCTCATATCAACGGCAATGCACTACAAATAATGGCCTTTGTTTTCTTCTTCACCGGTATGGCATTCAAACTCTCATTGGTTCCGTTCCATCTTTGGACAGCTGATGTATACGAAGGAGCGCCAAGTACTGTAACCGCTTACTTAAGCGTTATTTCAAAAGGTTCAGCTGCATTTGTATTACTAGCTGTCCTTATCAAAGTATTTGCTCCGATGATTAATGATTGGCAGGAAATACTTTATTGGGTCATCATTGCAACAATAACGATTGCTAACATTTTCGCTGTTCGTCAGCAGAATCTGAAACGCTTGATGGCTTTCTCCAGTATATCACAAGCTGGTTATATCATGTTAGGAGTAATCGGAGGTACTGCACAAGGAATGACTGCTCTGGTTTATTATGTATTAGTTTATGCTACTGCCAACCTCGGTGTATTTGCAGTAATTACTATTGTAGCATTACGCAGCGAAAAGTTCACACTGGAAGATTATCAAGGATTATACAAAACAAACCCAAAGATTGCTTTCCTGATGACCATATCTCTGTTTTCTTTGGCTGGTATTCCACCATTTGCAGGGTTCTTTTCTAAGTTCTTCATATTTATGGCTGCTTTCGATGCAGGATTCCATCTGCTAGTATTCATAGCACTCGTTAATACAGTCATTTCTTTATACTATTACTTATTAATCATTAAGGCAATGTATATTTCTCCTTCTGATAATCCTATTCCAACTTTCCACAGTGACCGTTGTACCAAATTGGGATTGGCACTTTGTACTTTAGGTATCATCGGCTTGGGTATTGCAAGTATTGTATATCAATCCATTGATAAACTATCGTTCGGAATATAATAATAAATATATAATCTCTTAAAAGAAATGGGCTTGGTTTTATGACCAAGCCCATTTCTTTTAAGAGATATAAAATAACTTTATACCATCTCTGAATCCGTCAAATAAGGATGAGTAAACCAGAAACGAGAACCTTTTCCTAACTCAGAATCGACCCCAATTTTCCCACCTAATTGTTCCACAATACTTTGGCAAATAGAAAGTCCCAGTCCTGTACCATGTACAAAAGAATCTAGTTTCACAAAACGCTCGAAGATAGCATTCTGATGTTGTTTATCAATTCCTACACCTGTATCTTTTACATAAAACTCAAGTTCCTTTCCCTTCAATTCATAACCAACACAAATACTTCCCTCTGAAGTAAACTTAATTGCATTGTTCACAAAATTAGAGATAACCTGATGCAAACGATTTCGATCACTAACGATATGATAATGCGGAAGATTTGAATCAAAAATCAGTTGTACATTCCCTTTCACTTTCATTTGCATAGAAAGTACAATGTCTTCACACATCATATTCACATCCATATCAATATTAGTAAAATCAAAAGTACCTGCTTCAATCTTTGATAAATCAAGTATGTCAGAAATCAATTGAAGAAGCAAATCATTATTCTCACGAACTATCTTTATATATTCTTTTCTTTCATCCAAATCTTCCGCATCAACTAACAAATCAGAAAAGCCAACGATAGCATTCAACGGAGTGCGAATTTCATGACTCATATTAGCAAGAAAAGCACTTTTCAGCCGATCCATAGTCTCGGCTTTATCACGAGCTTGAATCAGTTCTTTTTCCGTTTCTTTCAATTCTGTAATATCATAGTTAATGCCTATAATTTCTATTTCATTTTCTTCCGGTTTATAAGTTGTTACCACTACATTCATTCGTACCCAATTCCATTTGTCTTTTGTTCCGGGACGACGAACCCGCATTTCTTCCTTAAAGTTCTTTGCATTGCCTTTTTTCACCTCTTCATAAAAATCAAGGATACGTTTACGGTCTTCCGGATGCATTTTATTATAAACACCAACGACCTCGCTCAATGGTATATCATCATCTTCACCCATATTTTTATACCATTGTTTGATAGCATACCCTTTCCTATCAATGAGATTTAATTTTGCATATCCCACTTTAGCATAGTCAGAAATCAGCAAAAAGAAATTTTCAAAATCACGGATACGTTTCATAGCATCCATACGCTCGGTATTATCAATACTAATCAAAATATATCCATTAAAATTTCCATCATTATCATATATCTTACTAACTTTCGTATACAAATCAATGACATTAAAACGTTTTGTATGATAATATTCACCAACTTGATCGAAAGAGTAATTCAAACGAAACTCAACCAAATCTTCATTTCGCACTCGCTCACGAATATCCTGTGGAACATTAGGATTGTCAAAGAAGTTCACGCCCAAAGCATCTGTCTTATCATTCAGCCCAAATATTTCCACATCCTTATTATTCATGTCAAGCAAGTTCCCATCTTTGTCATAAATCTCCACCCCAGCCGGAATATTAGCAAAAATATTCTTAAAAAGTTTCTCACTACGGTCTAATGCCCGGTTAGCTTTCACAGCCTCTGTAGAATCAAGAAACAACCCTACCAGCTCATTTTTCTCAGGAGAATAAACGATCCAATGCGTATAAATTCCGGTTCTTGGAAAATATTCATCAAATTCTTTATACGTTTTCGATTCTAGAATCTTCAATAAGTCATCCAATTTCTGACTATGATTAGCATATATTTCCGAAGCCTGTAAGCCTATATATTTCTCACTGGAGATACCAAATATCTTAGAACTGATTTCATTAGCATCCGTTATTCGATAATCACAAGGCACATCATTTTCGTCACGGATGATAGATAACCTCACATATCCCATCGGCATATATGAAAACAAATTACGCAAGAAAGATTGTTCACGTGTAATATTATCCTTTGCTTTTCGCAATTCCATACATATACTAACGATATTAGCCAAAGAAGCGAACCATTGATAATCCTCATTGCTCCACTCTCTATATGAACCAACAAGATCAATTCCCATATATCCCCAAATATGATCACTTGCCATCAAAGGAGTAATCATCAACGAACAAATTCCCTGTTTGGAAAGAATATTATATTCATCTACAGCCTCTTCCGGTAATTGCCGCAAAGAATTCAGAATAATCGGTTTACCTGACAATATCTGTTCAGTCCACCATTTAGTTTGATTACTAGGAATAGATTTTAAATATTCCTTTTCCGGAGATATACCCTCAGATACGACTTCGTACGTGCAACTATGATGACTATTCGTGTCATCATATTCAAAGATATACACACGTCCACCTCTATAAAGTTCCAATATATCTGTCAGAATCTTCATGATACAAGATTCCACTTCCTCATCCTGAAGGAAACATAATAAAGATCGGGAAATAGAATTCTGTTGACGTATCAAATTATTAACACGACGTAAAACCCCTTTTTTATCTATACTTTCCAGTGATTCTACCCGTTGAATCACCCCAAAAGACTTATCACCTCCATTCGTACCGGTACCTTTCTCACGTTCTGCCAGACGTGTATGTAGCCAAACTTCACCATACTTAGAATAAATGGGGAATGTCTGCTCATAGAAATTCTTATGAATGGACTTATTCGCCTGAAACTCACAAATCACTTGTTCACGGTAATCTTCACGAATCACTTTCTGGAAATCCTGAAAAGAAATAGTATCTCCTTCTAAATCTAAAAGGTCACAGAGAAAATCAGAACATAAATAGTGCCCTGCTACAAAATCTGCTTCCCACCATCCAATCTGGGCCAAGGAAGACATTTTACGATATCGTTTGTTGCTTGTTTGCATACCTTCATTTAATTAACCAGGAAGTCAGCAAATGTACATAAAATATTTTAATCTGGATACTATTCCTTTAGAAAACAAAGGTTTCTATTTTTCAAATTAAAAAAATGACAGAAGCTATATAAACGACTTCTGCCATTCCATTCAAACTATTCTTATAGCTAAATATATTCCTACTAATTTTAAGATTAATGGACTAAAATTGGAAAAGTATAACTTGTCCAGTCAAACACAGAAATAGTGGCACCTGCACAAGAATTATTTGCAGCTACATTAGCTGTTCCGTTAAGTACTTTATCGTGAACCGTAAAAGTTGAAGCAAGAGTATAAGTGATAGATGATGCCACATTCCCATCCCCTTTACTATCAGTCATATCAATCAAATCTTGTGTTCCTCCTGTACCGGCAATCAATACATTTGAAATAGTAGCTTTTGCACCGCGCCGAATTTTGATAACATCTACCATACGATCTACTTTATTTTGTGTATCGGCAGCATTATTTACGATTGTCATATTTTCAACTGTAAAATTTGCTTGTCTCAAATGGTCTTCTCCATCACCATCCAAGTTACCATCAGCTTCAATTCCACGCGGATCATCTTCTGTACTGGTATAACGGTTCTCCCAGATTCCATAACAGTTACTCAATTTACCACTATATCCTTGTGTAAAGTCAAACATATCATCATCAGGATTCACTACTAAGAGGTTAGTGACATTTACTGTACCACCGAAAAATTCGATAGCATCATCTGCACTTTCCAGAATATAAATATTATCAATCTTTGTTCCGTTACCAACACCATTCAAGGTCAGTCCATTATGCTCAATATTCTCAGTGGAACGTGCACCGGCATAGCAAATCTTCACATAGGTCAATGAACCGGAATTGTCATTGGTAATACTACCACCATACTTATAGTCATTATTAATCTCAGTTAATCCTATATCACTTGCACTCTGGCTGATACCGGAAATCGGTGCTTTACCGTTAATAATTACACCTCCCCAATAACCGGAAGATGGCTGAACAGCATCTGCAGTAAAAGTGATTGGTTTTTCTTTTGTACCATTTGCGTAGATTCTACCACCTTGTGCAACCAATAAATAATTGCCAAAACCTTGTTTAGCTTTAATTATCGCCCCTGCCGGAATAGTTAATACTCCTCCATCCGCAATAATCAGAGATCCGTCTAGATAATACTCTTTCGCCTCCAAAATTTCATTTTCTGTCAATGTTCCTCTCAATGTATTACCATTGACAACAATTGAACTTTCTGGTTTATCACCATTGTGATCATCACTTCCACAAGAAGTCAATACTAATGTCGTTGCTGCAACAGCAACCACCATAAAATTTAAAAACAGTCTTTTCATTTCCTTTAATATTAGTTATTATTGATACTGCTTAGAAGATATACGAACCCCCTAAGCTAATATTTATTCCTTTTTTGTAATTACCTAATACAACCTTATCTCCTCCCTCATTTGCCTTGCGAACTAATTTATGAGCAGGATTCAATAAATTTCGAGCTTTCAGATTAAGTGAGATATGTTTATTCAGTCTTGCCTGTGATACAAAATCAAGTGTAACCAAGCTATTCTCCATAATATCCTGAAAGCCTTGAGTACCTATAGTATATACTTTCTCGCCAATATAATTTAGGATGAATGTATTTACAAGACTAAAATTACCCTTTGTATAATTATAAGATAAATCAAAGTTAGCAATCCAAGGGGCAGCACCTTCCAACTGAGAACCAGTAGTAACTGTTGCCAAAGGCATTTTAGCATTCGTATATATATAGGAACTATTTAGTCCAAGAGAAAGGCGATTTGCTCCATCGCCATTCGCCCCAACCGAATGCGTAAAGATATTCTTACGTACCTCTATTTCTGCTCCTGCTACAGTTGCATGATCTGCAATATTTTCATACGAAAGGTATCCACCGGCACTTGCCACCTCAATTCTGGAAATAGGATTTTTAATGTATTTATAAAAAGCAGTTAATGAAATTAGTTCCGTCGGTGTAGGATTAAAATCCCATTTCAAATCTAGATTGTAACTATCCGAGGGCTTTAGTTTCGTATTTCCCTGACTACTAAAATTAACTCCGACATAGCGATAAGGTGAAATCTCTTTAGATTGTGGTAAAGTATATGTCTTACTTGCTCCCAGACGCAAAGAGTTCTTTGCATTCAGGTTATATTTCAAATTCAGGCTTGGCAGGAAGTAGTTCTTCTCAATCTTATTGGAACCTTTCGAACCACCTTTATTTACATCATAATCTACCTGTATATCAATATTATCATATTTCACTCCTACATTGGCAATCCAACGAGAAGAAAACTGATAAGTAAACTCCGTATATAGTGAATGAATATACTTCTTCACATCGTATATATCAATATTCTTCTGTAATCCGAACATTCCATTCGAAAAATTCTCCTGTGTATAATAATCATCCAATACTATTTCTGCCAGCGAGCCGAAATGACCAGAGGAATATGTCGGCATATTATATTCTGTCGATTCAAAATTATCATCTACCATTCGCCCAATATATCCTAAACGGATATTAGAGATTTCTTCAACATTATCTCTCAAACGATAGACAAAACCTGTTTTTATATTTAGATCACCTTCATTCAAAGAAGAAAAATATCGTTGTTGTGAATTTCCACGAAGTAATGAGTAACCATCCGACGACTTAGTTATATTATTGATTCGACGATCTGGTTCATTGCCATTTACAAGGTTATAAGAAATACCTGCATCAAGACTCAATTCTTTTGTCAGCCCCCAGTTAGTCATCAGTTGATTGACAAGTAACCAATTATCATTTATTTGTTGCCGACGGGTAAAGCCGATATTACCTTGATCATCGTCAAATATCGAGTTTTTACCATCATAATCACCAACAGATTGCGTATTAGCATGTATCATCATAAAATTATAACTCAAATGATGACGATTCTGCATATCATAATCCACATTAGCTAATGCTAACTGATTAATATTTTCAACATACTTTTTACCAACCATATCCTTATAAATAGTACCGCTAGTAGTCGTATTGCGTATTGTTTCTTCTGTATACTGGTAATCAATGGTATGTCCGGCAGTCACAAAAAAGGAAAGAAGGTTCTTATCTTTTCCTATATAAAAGCGTTTTCCACCTGATACACTATAACTTCGGTTTATCTGAAGGTTTTGTTTTGAAGGGTCCAGCTTGTTCTTAAAATCCCAACTAGTTTCAGTAACTGGCTGTTTATCGTCAACTAATCCCATAAAATTAACTCCACTGAGTTTAAGAAAATCGGCTGATACTGTTTGCGTATTTATACCTCCTGAAACACCGACACCTATGTTCTTATTTCCAATCAGTTCTTTGGATACGATATCAATGGTTGCTCCACTGACATCACTGCTGCCTCCAGCACTAAAAACTTTATTGACGCCTACAGACTGAATGATATCCGTACCAAAGAAATCAAGAGAAATGTTCTTATATTCGGGGTCTTCGGATGGGACTGCAAATCCATTGAAAGTAGTCGAATTATAACGATCGCCCAACCCACGCACGAAAACATTCTTCACTCCTTCTTGTTTAGATATTCCCGAAACTTTTGTTACGGCTCCTTCCGCATCTGCAACTCCTTTACGTGAAAGTTCCTTTACTCCAACAGACTGTACGGCAATAACTGCTTTTTGTTGTTCAAGTAACAACATATTTTCATTTTCACGATTTTTTTTTGCAACGACCACAACATCAGAGAGTTCAAGTGCATCTGTTTCCAATTCCAGATTCAGGATTACTAATTTCCCATTCTCCACACGTACCTTGCGACATATTTCAGTTTTGTATCCCACATATTTGATTTCAATATCATACATGCCTTCCAGAACTCCCATTCCATTCAGTTCAAAATTCCCTTCTGTGTCGGTAACAGTACCTGCATGAGTACCTATTAATCGTATGGTCGCTCCAATCAGCGGCTCCTTAGAAAGTTTGTCTTTTACGACACCTTTAATTTTGATATTTGCAGCCAAAGCAGGAAGTGCACATAGTATGCAAAAAAAGGCTACAACGGAAAGTCTAATAAGAAATAGTTTTTTCATCGAACTTTGCTATACGTTTTAATTACGGCAGCAAAGATATAGGGGCAGCGTTACAGAAGTAATACAAACTAAATACAATAAATTGAAATAGCAGTTTCAAGTTTGTTGCATATTTGCAATAAGACCAGAAACTGCTATTATATTAATAATACGAATATAAAACTGAAGTTTCTTTATTTCTAATTCTTTACTCTTAATTCTCGTAAATCTTCTCCGGAAGGATTCTGGAAGACTCGTAATCCAAATTCCGGAATAATAGCCAATACATGATCGAACACATCAGCTTGCACTTCCTCATAAGGAACCCAGTCTTTAATGGCAGAAAAGAAATAAAGTTCCAACGGAATTCCAGTTTCAGTGGGTTGCAATTGGCGAACCATGCAAGTCAGTTCCTGATTAATAGTAGGCAAACTTTTCAGATAACTATTCAAGTAAGCACGAAATACACCCAGATTTGTCTGACGACGGCCATTTACCAATATAGAATTATCGATATGATGTTCCTTATTATATATCTCAACTACTTCTTCTGTTTTGTCAATATAATCTTTTAATAGTTGAATTTTCCGATATTTAGCCAACATCTCCGGTGTACAAAAGCGTACACTGCTCATATCTATATTAATAGAACGTTTCACACGTCGTCCACCAGATTCACGCATTCCTTGCCAGTTCTGAAAAGAATCACTTACCAACAGGTAAGGAGGAATTGTTGTAATGGTATTATCCCAGTTACGGACTTTAACGGTATTCAATGTGACTTCAATCACTGTACCATCCGCACCATATTTCGGCATAGCAATCCAATCTCCTACCTTCAGCATATTGTTGGCAGAAAGTTGAATACCTGAGACAAATCCAAGAATCGTATCTCTGAAGACTAACATTAATATAGCGGCAGAAGCTCCTAAACCGGTCAGTAATACCGTTGGGCTTTTATTAATCAGAATACTTACGATAACGATAGCTCCAATAAAGAAGATCGTCACCTGAGCCGTCTGTAATAATCCTTTTAATGGTCGATCCTTAAACTGTTCCCGTTCACTGTACACATGATAAATAGCTGCCAAAAACACACTGATAAAACGAAGAAAGACAGCAATAATATAGATCAGACAGATACGGCGAAGAAAATCAAGTAGTCCCGATTGTGCATGTTCCGGGAATGCTATGGGGATTGCTATATAAATAAGTATAGGTGCCACCATGCGGCTAATGTGTATCATCACCTTATGGTCAAAAACTACATCATCCCAAGTCGCCTTAGTCCGCTTCACCAATTTTGCAACCGCCCGCAAAATAATATGGCGGCAGATCACATTGGATAACAAGGCAACACCGATAATAAGTATCAATACAATCCAATTGTCTGCCTTGTTTGCCCAGGTAGCATCTACTCCCATAGATACCAGACTATGATTCACTTCCTGCATCACTGCATTGGTGGTCTCCTGTACTCCTTCGGTCTTTGTAACTACAGTCAATGTATCTACTATCACTTCTTTCATATATTACTGACACCTTCTTTTGATAAATAATCCTGAATATCCTGCCTCAACCATTCATAATGGAGGAGTCTCTTATACGCAACGTTCTTTTTCAACATTATCTCTACACTGATCTGACTGTTCTGATAACAAGTCAGTTCATTTCTGAATTGTTCATTATGCTCTGCCAAACGTTTAATTTCCTGTTCCCGTTCCCGACGTAACACAGTGCAAACAGGAATCAATAATTTCATTACCACATTGTCCATCACATGATGTCCTTGCATATATAAATAGGTTGTTTCCGGAAGTAGTCCTAAATCTTTCAGTTCAGTCCGCAGTCCGTTCACATTATTGATATAATAAGGAAAACGTTTTTTCAACTCAAAAAGTTTCTGATCTACCCTATGTTGCAAGGCATCTAAGCTACGTTCAGGATGCTTAAGACTAATCTCATGCAAAGCTGTACAAGAGTGAAAGTCATACATTGGAAATGTATACGTATCCCGTTGACGGTAGAACCATACATTCCACAAGAAAAGCGGGTACACTATTTCGGAATAACGTTTCATATAAGCATTAAAATCCAGAATAAACCGATCGTTCAATGTCGATTGTACACATACTTCATGGAGACTTTCCGCAAAGCAATGATAGTTCTCAATAGCATATGTATATGTTTGAAAAATATATTTGTTCCGGTTGATTTTGCGAGAGGTGTTGGTTGCCCCTTGCAACAAGAAATCATAATCACTATCTACACAGGCAATCAGACTTTTTCCCAGTTCTGCTGTGTTCAGCGTATTCATAAGCACCATCTTCTTTCCCTTTGCCAATGATGTTGCTGATGGCAGCATTACCTGAAAATAACGTTCGTCATCTTCAAACTCCTCCAAAAGAGTACGCCAGAAAGCAACATCATCATAGCTTTCGACATAGGCAATAATGCGACGACGAGCCTTTTTCGAATAAAGTTTGTGTGCGGCACTGAAATAAGAAGAAGTCAGAGAATCTACAAGCCGGGCAGGACGTGCCGGTTTGTTTCCATCCGTTCTCACTTCTTCTTTCCGGGAAGGAGACGGAGCAGAATAATATTTACGGTTTGTGTTACTTTTTACGGTATCGTTATTCATAATCTATACGTGTTCTATTCAGAAGAGATTATTTTACCCCTTTTCCTTATGTGAAGGTGACATTGGAGCTGACACTTCAGCTATGTCGCTTACTTCCGTTACAGCATCCAACCATCCTTCCATCACAACAGCAGGTGAATGCGTTGTCAGAATAATCTGCACATTAGGATTCAGTTCACGAATCATTGAAATTAATTTTTGTTGCCACTCAATATGTAACGAGGCTTCCGGTTCATCCATAAACAGTACACAGTGACTATCATTTTGCACAAGTACTGTCAATAAGATCACCAACATCTGTTTCTCTCCTGAAGAAAGTTTATAAGGAAACAGTAATTCTCCATCCTGATAAAAGGCAATATCATTCCGTTTACGATCTATCTTTTTACGGGTGTAACTGAAAAGGTCGTCAATCATATCTTGGAAACGGCGTTTTGCAACAGATAAAGTGGCGGCTTTCCGGCGTTGTTCTTCATTTTCACAGGAAAGAAGTTCAATCATTTTATTACCTATATTGACTTGATAATCAAGATAACGGCGCTGTAATAAATAAAGTTGCCAATCCAATTCGGATTTCACATTCTTATCTGCCATTCGCGCAGTAAAATCTCCCATTATGAGAGGCCGATCGTAACTGCGGATTACATCATAAGGGATATATGTTGCTTCAGGATTATCAAAAAACAGATGTACTCCGTTCTTCCCGTCACTCTTTATCTCTCCGGAAAGCTGATCCAGATAATCTACTGAACGATTGAGAATCGTCGTCTTCCCTACTCCGTTGATACCGGAGAGAATGTTCACATCGGGACGCAGATCCCAGGCTATATCAAATCTATCCCAGAGACCTTGTATTTCTATACGACGGATATAATTGGCTTGTTGTTCCATAATATTCCACTTTAATCAAGGCAAATATAAACAAATCAAACGATAAATTGGTTACCTTTGCAGCAGTTTTCAATAAAGGTAACAATTAGAAGTTATGAATAATAGCAAGAACCTGCAAGGCCATCTTTTCGCACTCACAGCAAATGTAATGTGGGGATTGATGTCTCCTATCGGGAAATCGGCTCTACAGGAGTTTTCACCCATTTCAGTAACTACTTTCCGTATGGTTGGTGCAGCAGTTGCATTCTGGATACTTTCTATATTTTGCAAGCAGGAACACGTGGATCATCGTGATATGCTGAAAATATTCTTTGCTTCTTTATTCGCTTTGGTGTTCAATCAGGGAGTATTTATTTTCGGACTTTCGCTAACATCACCTATCGACGCTTCTATTGTTACTACTACTTTACCGATCGTTACTATGATTGTAGCTGCTATTTATCTGAAAGAACCGATCACTAATAAGAAAGTTCTAGGAATTTTCGTGGGAGCAATGGGAGCACTTATTCTTATTATGAGCAGTCAGGCTGCAAATAATGGTGGAGGAAGTATTATTGGTGACTTGCTTTGCCTGGTTGCACAGATCAGTTTTTCTATTTATCTGACTGTATTTAAAGGATTGAGTCAGCAGTATTCGGCTGTGACAATTAACAAATGGATGTTCATCTATGCTTCTATATGTTACATTCCTTTTTCATATTATGATATTTCTACGATCCAATGGGCTAATATTTCTACTATTGCCATCCTGCAAGTGCTCTATGTGGTATTGGGAGGTAGTTTCCTCGCTTATCTCTGCATTATGACTGCTCAAAAATTACTTCGTCCCACAGTAGTTAGTATGTATAATTATATGCAGCCAATTGTGGCTACTATCGCTGCAATTATTATGGGAATTGGAAGTTTCGGATGGCAGAAAGGAATTGCAATAGCACTTGTGTTCTTAGGAGTATATATTGTAACACAGAGCAAGTCAAGGGCAGATTTCGAAAAAGCAGGGAAAGAATTGTAAAGTTTACAATTCTCAGCTCTTCCTATAAGTTTTTTCCATAAAAAATCCGTCACCATCACTAATTCAATCTCAACTATCTAAATATTAATGATTAGCAGCGTGACGGAAAGTGTGATGGCAGTGTGACGAGAAAAATATCCGTCACACTCTGTATTTTCAATCTATATAGCTAAAATCTGTTTCATAGGGTGAAACTATTCGTTTCTCGGTGTGAAACTTTTAGTTTCAATAAGTGAAACCAATAGTTTCACCCTATAGAACCATTAGTTTCATCCTATTGAAACCAATGGTTTCAAAGCATGAAACACTTTTCTATTCTTTATCCTTGGTTATACTATCAATACGATACTCTTGTCCTTGCTTAACAACTTTAATTTTTAAAGTTTTATTCTTCGCAAAACTTACTTGGTAGGTATCTTCATTTATTGGAGTAATCTTAATAGAAGGACGCGATAAATTATCAAAATCGAAATCAAGAATCAATAAATCATATCCATGCCCATTATTTTCCAGAAACTCTTCCTTCTCAACTGCATCAAACTGTTTCAAGGCATTTGGTGTAAGATATTCAGTACGTATGGATGCAAGTTGGCTTGCCAATCCTTCCGGCATACTACAATATTTCAATGTGTAGGCATCATAAAAAGTTTTCAGAAATGAGAGAGGTTCTGATGTATTAATTGCCGGTATCACCGGGTTATCACATAACAAACTGTCTCCATAAAGACTACCATTCCATATCGGAGTAATATAATCAATCATATATTGTCCATCAATTTTAGTCACTCTCAAAGGAATATTTTGCGTACTTTCAAATTCACCACCTTTCCCCCACGTATAGCTAACCATATACCAATTATCATTCAAATGTTTTACGGTTAATGTCTCAAGGACATCGTCACTAACATCTTGCGCACGTATAATTGGATCACAATCCGTTGCTTTCCTTACTCTATCAAGTTTTTCAATAAGTCCCTTGGTCAATTTAATATTAACTGATTTCAATGATTTAGAAGGATGTTCAGCCAGACACACCTTGTAAAATTCCTTAATTAAATTAATTGCATCCTTTTCAACAATAGTATCTGTCGGAACCATGCTTATCCACACTGTATCTTCCTGGTTATCCGTAGATTCCGCAAATACATTCCTTTTCTGATTACCACAAGAAAAGAAAAAAATAGCACACAACACTAATGCTAGATTGACAAATGTTAATTTCAAAATAGTAGTATTAAGAGTTAATCATTAAATTCTCTGAAAGTATCTCGATAACTTTTTATTTCTTCAATTCTGCAAAATATGTATCCAACAAACTTTTAGCCGCTACAAATGAAGTCAAACTACCACCTAACACTTGTTTCTCTCTTTCCTGAAGCATAGTTTCAATCTTCGAATTATGATAGAAACTGTCACGTAGTTGTTCATTGATGCTTTCATACATCCAATACTTGCTCTGTTCATTACGACGATATTCAAAATAACCATTGTCTTTAACAAAGGCAATGTATTGATCAATCATGTCCCAGATTTCTTTTATACCTATATTATAGAATCCGGAATAAGTCATTACTTGTGGAGTCCATCCGGAATCAGGAGCAGGGAAAAGATGCAAGGCATTACGGAATTGAGTGGCAGCCAATTTTGCCCTTTCAAGGTTATCACCATCCGCCTTATTAATGATAATACCATCCGCCATCTCCATTATACCACGTTTGATACCTTGTAGTTCATCTCCTGTACCAGCCAACTGGATCAACAAAAAGAAATCCACCATCGAGTGAACAGCTGTTTCACTTTGTCCTACTCCAACTGTTTCTACGAAAATCTTATCAAATCCGGCAGCCTCGCAAAGAATAATTGTCTCACGAGTTTTACGTGCAACTCCTCCCAAAGAACCGGCCGAAGGACTAGGACGAATAAAAGATTTAGGATGCACAGAAAGTTGTTCCATACGAGTCTTATCACCCAAAATACTACCTTTACTACGCTCACTACTCGGGTCGATAGCCAAAACAGCTAACTTTCCTCCTTTTTCTAATACATGTAGTCCGAATACATCAATCGAAGTACTTTTACCTGCTCCAGGGACTCCACTGATACCTACACGAATAGAATTTCCAGAATAAGGTAAACACTTTTCAATTACCTCTTGTGCAACCGCCTGATGATCAGGCTTCACACTTTCTACCAATGTCACAGCCTGGCTTAGAATAGTAACATCGCCTTTTACGATTCCTTCTACAAACTCTGCCACCGAAAGCTGACGTTTTTTCGGTTTGCGTTTCAAATAGGGATTCACAGATGAAGGTTGCTCGATACCTTTATTGACAACCAATCCTTTATATTCTTCACTATTTTCCGGATGTTCCATAGCAGTGATTATTAACGTTTGATATTTATTTCAACTTTCGGGCGTAATGGATCATTTGTTATCATCAGGATACGCAAATGATGTTTCTTATTACCCACATCCCGTTTATGAATAGTTACTTTCAATTTCGTTGTCGCCCCCGGTTGAATGACCGTCTTTTTCAGGCTTACTCCTACAGAAGAATTGAATACTTGCAATTTGCTGATGACTAACGGAGTTTTTCCTGTATTAGTGATTACAATATTGCGACTTACCTTCTTCTTTTTTAATAACGCTTCACTAAGATCTATGTTCGTCTCAGAAAGATGAATAACAGGAGCATTTAATGAATCCTGAGCAGTCATATGAGAAAAGTTAGGAAGTAAAACCGCTGAAACAGGAATTTCATTGTCTTCACTGACTTTATCACCCGCAAAACGAGAAAGATATACGGAAGATTGTGTGAGTCCAAAGTCTTGCAGAAGCTCTGTATCCAGTGTCAATTTGATTATACCTTTCTTACCCTTCAACAAAACGTTAGGTTCCTTCTCCATTTTTAAATAAGGTGGTAAGTGCATTAATATCGGTTCATAAGGACGATCCGATAAATTAACAACTCCTATGGTGAGTGTCGGTTTTTCTCCACGATATAAATCTGAGAAAGCTATTTCATCTTTATCGATGCGAATATTCCCAATCTTAAAAGGATGAGTCTTAGTAAAATCTTTTACTTCTTTTACTACTTCACCTGCAAATTTCAAATAGACCAGATGAGGTTCGGCATTACTATAAATTCCTACCGACTTTTCAAAATGTCCCAATGCCTTTGCATCAAAAGAAGCTTTTACTGTTCCTTTTGCTCCGGGTGCAATGGGTTCTTTTGTCCAATCGGCAACCGAACAAGCACAAGAGGTAGTGACATTAGTCAGTACCAAAGGCTCATTGCCTGTATTGGTGATGATATATTCTACTGTTACCGGACTCTTCCATTCAATCTGTCCAAAGTTATGAATCTCTTTATTAGAAGAGATACGGGGTTGGGCGATAGCCGCCAATGCAATAGAAAACAGAGAAAATATAGATAGTAAACGACGTTTCATATAATACTTTTTATTTTGATGCACAAATGTAGGGGTTTTAGATGAGATAATGAACGGATTGAAAGGATTATCTTAAATCATTTGTTGTTCTTTAGGATAATTTTATTCCACAGTCACCAGCATCGAAATAGAATGTGAAGCATATTCAGGTGCATACGCACATTGCAAAGTAGCCAATCCTGTTTCATATGTCCCTTCACGACTCACGCGGTAACTGTATTCCAAAATATAACTTCCTTTTACTAAACGGTCAAAAAAGAAGTTAGTGGAAGCATCTTTGATATCGATATAGTAACCAAGTCCTCTATTCCAATGATAGCCGGAGAGATTGCCAATAGGTTCAAAGCAAACACCACGCTGATCTTTCAGTTGCACAAAGTCCATGGAACGATCTACACGAATACTCAGACGGGAAACCACTTTATCACCTACCCGGAGAACGGTTTTGTCTGTGATAGGTTCCAATTGAACCGTATTAGTTACCGTCATACGTTCCACATACAACTGTTTCTTTACCTTCAGTTCTCTACCTTGTTGTTTCACGTCACGAATCGGTGAATCATATTCAGCATAAACTGCTCCCCAAGCTATACCCGGATCTTTCTTCTCTACTTCAATAGTACGCGAATCAAGTATATTCTGCTGAGTAAATGTACGTTTGATATATCCCAATCCCCGAATAGTCGTCTTGTCCGGAGAGGTAGTTTGTAATGTTTCGTCGGCTATTGAGATTCGTACATTCTCTTGGTTATCAAGAAGATTTGTACCATTCATCAACAAAGCATAAATGGCGTCCACACTGGCTAAAGGAGAGCGCCACTGCTGGGTTTGTTTCTGTTTCAACAACCAGAGTTTCATTTCTTCCACGGTTGCATCGTTACCACCAACCAGACTTAACGCTTCCATTACAGTTACATGTGCACGAAGTTTCATGCCACTCCAAGTATATGGATTGTCGTTAAAGTCGAAGAACATACCTTGTTCGTCCGTCTTCGTCAGATATTCTTTCAAAGAAGCAATAAACTTTTGCGCTTCATCTACCTTTCCGGCTTTAGTCAATACAATGGCGGCAACAGCTTTCGCATCTTCGGAAGAAGAGGAAAGTAGTTCGCTGACTTTGGACAAGTAATAGGTGTAGGCTTCTGTATTGGCAACAGGAACTTCCTCTCCCGTAATAGCAATCAGATACAAATAATCCAAGATATTTCCTGAAACACTTATAGATTTCATATCCTCTTTTTGAGCCTTGAGATGTTGCTTATACTCTTCCAAAATAGACTGATGGAGATAATTGAAAGCAGTCCGTTGCATCTTCAAAGCAATACCACCAGTTTTTTCACCAGTCAGCATAGCCAAACGAGCATTCAATCCTAATATAAAGGTAGTAACAAAACGACTACCCCTCATTCCCTTATACCACGACCAAGCACCATTGGAGTCTTGCAATTTCTGTAACCTTGCCAAAGCAGCAGAGTTATTGCTAAGAATATTATTTAAATCAAACAAAGTCACTATCCGTTCTTTTTGTTGTTCTTCTGTTTGAGCTTCGAGTACCCAGGGAGATTCAGAAAGAAGAATATTTTTCACTTCCTGATTCTTTTGCAAGTTACTTAAAAAGGTTTCTTTGGTCCCACTCTGCTGTTTCCAACTATCAAATAGTGCCTTTATGCGAGGCTGGCTCTTCATGATGCAACCAGCCAATGTATTCACATAGTAAGCAATAGACCAAGAAATAGCATTATCATCCGTTGGAAATGCCAGTGACGGTAATGCCTGAACAGCATACCAAGACGGACTACCGGTAAATTCAATCGTCAATCTTCGATCGGTAACTGTTTCACTTTGATGGTTAAATAAACTATCGAGTGAGAAAATACGTGTTTCTTCACCACGAACAGGCATTGGAAGAGTCTCAACCAAATGTTCTTTATTGGTTAATATCGGAAGCAATTGTTGTTCACCATCACTGAATGTTCCGCTATCGGCCACTATACGGCAACCTACTACTTCATACTCATCACTTACAGTAAACAAGAAATTCACACCAATCGCCTTTCCTGCTTTTATAGCAAAGTCCTGCTTTTGAGTATTTATCACTTTATCTGTCATCGGATCAAAAAGAATCATACACACCGTTCCCGATTGCTTCTTACCTGTCATATTAGAGATAGAAGCAGCAATGGAAGTCTTATCTCCCACACGTACAAAACGTGGAAGATTAGGAGTCAGCATAAACTCTTTGCTCGTAGTAGCTTCTCCATCCAATGTGCCCAACATCATATTCTTAGTATGAGAATAACCGCGGAAATTCCAGCGCGTCAAGCTTTCGGGCATTGTGAATGAGAAAGAAACTTCTCCCCGTTCATTGGTACGAAGCTGCGGATAGAAGAAAGCGGTTTCGGAAAGGTTGGTACGAATATTTGCTGTTGTTTCAGGTAGCATTCCTGCCTCCTCTACGGAAACATTACTATCATTCTTTGATTGTGCCGACATGAGTTTAGCAATATCTATAGTTGATATCGCCCCTGTCATAGATATCATCTTCCGTTTTTCATAGGGTGCATAATTTATCTCATATATCATACATTCTTCAAAAGGTTCCTCCAAAGAATAAGATGACGGCTGGTTCGCAAAATGATCATAAGCTATCGCCGAAACTTTAAGATAATTAGTTTTTCCTATATACTGAAACAAATTATCCTGAACAGCATAGTGATCCCAATAAGCACTTGGTAAATTCCTTCCATAATACAAACCAAAGTTCATTCCCCTACTCCATATTTTATCTAACGAAGCATCATACATAGTTGCTAACATTTCTGCATTAGCAGCTTTACCCTGTGGAGTTTTGACTGTTAATTTCCATTCTTCTTTTTGTCCGGGACACAACCTATCACGAAATACATCCCATTTCATTGTCAGCTTTTCATTTGGTTTTCGCTTTACTAGTTTTACACTTCCTTGATGTACTTTTCCATCCTCCACCACACAAAGATTTACAACAATACCATCGCCATAATTTGACTGATAAGGATACTCAAAACGGACTATAGAATCAGATAAATTCAGCTTCCTACTCTCCAACAATCCCGTATTAGCAAACACATCCATTAGTACATAAGCATCTCTATTCGATGAACCTACATAGAATACAGCCGGATGTGTTTCATCAAACTTCGTTTCATGTTCATAAATCCATATCGGAATTTGAATCGGCGGATGCTTATCATCTTTAGAGAAAAGAACCGTATTCGCTTCAGCAGTCATTTCTTTGCCCCGATTGTCAATGACAGACATTTTCAACTTATAAGCCCCAGAAGGAACTTTTTTCCAGTCTACCATCATTTCTCTGTTGGAGATGAATGTTCCTGTTATTATCGGAGTTTGCTCTAATTCATTTTTAGATTGATCCTTTACACGATATAAACGATAGGTTCCTCCGACTTCTATTAACTGTCCATTCAAATTTTGTGTTTCAAGCACGAGTTTCACCGAATCATCCTTACAGTTCTTTTCAGCCAAAGCAACTTCTAAATTCATCGAACGACTTCCTGCTGACACTGTATAAATAGCCGTTTGAGTCTCACCGGCTGCATTCCTAACTTCTACTTTTATATCATAACAATAGTATACCTTTTCATCATTCTCATAATATTTGTTCCCGTCCAATCGTACCGGAATACTAAATCTACCACTCTTGTCTGTAATCACTTCACCGAAAGCAATATTCCTATGATCGACAACTGTCCAAGCCTCATAAGTTGAATAACTTATACTATAGGAAACAGTAGCATTCCGTAACAAAACGCCATTATAAGTTTGTACTTTTCCTTGTACTTGAACTTCATCTCCTAATCGATAGCTATTTGGCTGCTTTTCAAAAGTAATATCAAATGTAGGACGTTTATATTCTTCCACCCGAATGATTCGGCTTCCTGCCGATGTAACTAACTCGAAATCACCATTCCGACAAACAGAAGGAATTATAAATTCTGTAGTAAATGAACCAAACTCATTGGTTTGCAATGTCTTCTTCCCCACTTCCTGATGATTGACATCCTTTAAAGATACTGTATATTCTTTATTCGGAACCACATGAGCCGAATCCATCTTTTGGTTGTAAACAATTCCTTTCACATATACAGTTTGCCCGGGACGATATAAGGAACGATCAGTCAGTAATATGATATTTTCTCTTATTTTATTATCAGTATTACTTCCAAAACCTCTACCCTTGTAAATTTCTTGTTTGGACATAGCAATATCATCGTCTTTGGTTGCTATCAGATACTTATATGCTGATTTCCAAGGGAACACGACCTCTCCTTGCAACCCTGTAGTGAATTGCTGCAAAGTTTTATCATCTTTGTCATAAAGCGTAATGCACACATTGGGAATAGGTTGCCCCGTCTTTATATCAAGTACCACAACCTCCAATTGTTTTTCCGATATACTACGAGTCAATACCTTAAGCCTTGTCACTATCAATTCTTTCTCAACGTTTTCCACTTCAGAGTTGTCAGGAACAATACACATCCTGTACTTACCCACTTGTTCAGGAACCTTGAGTGTAAAAACAGTATCTTGAGCAAGATAATTTTCCGGACGAACGACTGAATAATGTTGCTCTGACATCAACTTCTCTGCCAGATAAAACCGGACAGTAAAGCCATCTATATTTTTATGAGAAGCCCTGATTTTTGTCTCTCCTCCCGGAAAAGTAACCTGTAATGCCCACACTGCCAAAGAAGGAAGTAGAATAGATTTACGAAGATTCTTCAAGTCATTCACTCTACGATACTTGGGATACAGTTGAATAGCTTCATCGCAAAGTTGCATAGCCATCGCCAATTGATTCTTTTCTATTAAATACTCGACTTCTGTCACATATATTTCGGCACAAACATCGAATGATTTATACTCCTCAATCAGTTTATTTAGTTTTGCAAGATACGGGTGCTGAGCCAATCCTGCCAGTCCCTTCTTCTCATTGATAGCCAGAGAATCAATCCCACATTCATTCATCGGACGTTGGCGTTTCAAATAACTTAAGTAGGTTAATATATAGCCTTCTTTATCATCTTCCCTTTGATAAACAGAAAATAGGTTTTCATAAAGTCTCAGAATATCCTGTTTTATCTTTTTTTCCTCTCTGGAAAATCTCATGATTTTACTTAAAGCATCGATACTACGAAAGGCCAACAGGTGATACATATTATGATGATAATATTCACTTGTCTCACCTAACTCTACAAAAGGAGTATAACCGTAGGAAGGAGTTTTCAGCAACAATACCGAATCCTCCATCGACTTACGAGTATGTAATTTGACGCTTTCTATGAACATTCTTTCTGTCCATTCGCGCATATCTGCCGGAACTTCTCCAACAATATCTTCCCGTTCACGAAGTTGTCTCAGATTTTTATCTACATAATCCGCATAGATTCCTGCAATCAAAGAATGTAAAATGGCGCGGTCCATGGGTATATCTGTCTGTTGAGCCCACTGCTCCAGACCTTGTAAACCAACATAAAAGCTATCAGGAACAATTATATCACGATATTTCATCCGCCACATATAGGCTTTTAGCATTTGTGGAGAATTCTTTTCTTTCTCTCCCTTCCGATAGATTACATCCGTCAGCTTTACCACAGTTTCGGGCAAACTTTTCTCTTCTGCTTGCTCCACCTGTTTCCACAATTTTTTGTAAGTCTGTGCTTGTACGCATGGGATACTTATCAGACATAGCAGTATTCCCATGCCAATCTGTCTTAGCTTCATAAATTGTGCTTTCATAGTTTTAATAAATGTTTTACTCTAGATTAACAAAGAAAAGAAATTAAATTCAGAAAATTAAGCTTTTTAGTTAAAATAATCGTTGAAGTGAGGAGCTCCTAGAGTTTATTTTGATTCTTCACAATGTTTAATAGGTTGTTGGTTGTCACATATTAAGAGAAAAGTTATTCTTACCCTATTATAAACTTCCTTTTGATTAAGAGAAATTAAAACTTGCAAGTATAAAAACAAAAGTTTCATTTATAGTTTAAGCTCTATAAAAAGAAAGATTACTATTAGAGAACGGAAAGTTTATCATTAATAGACAGTAATTTGTTTATTAATGAACATGCTTTAAATATATAGTCCTTATAGTGGTAAGAGACAATACATTCTGTGATATATAAAAAGTGAGGATAACACTCATAAACATTATCCTCACTTTAATAGTTTATTTATTATACTTTAATCACTTTACAGGTTTGAAAACCTATAGCAGCCCTACTTCTCAGAAGATGACACTACCACCATCGTTGAAGCTGAATGTGATGCATACTCCGGTGCATACGCACATTGTATGGTAGCCAGACCCGTTTCATAAGTTCCTTCACGACTGACATAATAACTATACTCCAATACATAGGTTCCTTTTCCCAAATGATCAAAGAAGAAATTGGTAGAAGCATCTTTGATATCGACATAATAGCCAATGCCATCATCCCAACGATATCCAGAAATATTGCCAACCGGTTCGAAACATGCGCCACGTTGATCTTTCAACTGTACAAAGTCCATCGGACGATCAACACGAATACTCAAACGGGAAACCACTTTATCGCCTACCTGAAGGTTTGTTTTTTCTGTAACAGGCTGTAGCTGGGGTACTTTATTTACGATACGCTCTACATACAATCGTTTCTGTACATTCAACGCTCCACCCTGCTGCTTCACATCACGAATCGGTGATTCATACTCGGCATAAGCTGCTCCCCATGCAATACCCTGATCTCGCTTTTGTACCTTAATGGAACGAGCATCAACCACGTTCTTTTGAGTAAACGAACGCTTAATGTATCCCAATCCAGGAACAGTTGTTTTACTCGGAGAAATAGTTTCCAACACTTCGTTAGCTATTGTTATCCGGACATCGCCCTGATTATCGAGAAGGTTCATTCCTTTCATCAGCAACGCATAAATAGCATCAACACTGGCTACCGAAGATTTCCATTGTTGAGTTTGCTTCTGTGTCAGCAACCAAAACTTCATTTCTTCTACAATTGCTTCATTACCACCAACGAGTTCCAGCGCCTCCATAACATCAACATGAGTTTGAATCTTCATGCCACCCCAATCAAACGGATTTTCATTGAAAGCAAAAGACATACCTTGTCCATCTGTCTTTGTCAAATGCTCTTTCAAGGAAGCAATGAACTCTTGTGCTTCTTTCTTACGTCCTGCCTTATCAAGCACGACAGCTGCAAGAGCTTTCATCTTCATTGAAGAAGATGAGAGCAATCCCCCCACTCTGGACAGGAAATAATCATAAGCAGCCTTGTTAGCGTCAGGAACTTTTTCGCCTGAAATCGCAATCAGATACAGATAGTCCAGCATATTACCTGGAAGGCCTGTCATTTTCATCCCTGCTTTCTGCGCTTCGAGAGTAGCTTTATATTCTTTTAAAGCTGATTTATGAAGATAGATGAAAGCATCTTGCTGCATCGCTAAAGCTAATTCGGTCGGTTTCTCACCTGTAAGCATAAACAAGCGGGCATATAATTCCATGATATAGGTAGTGACATATAAACTTCCGTTCATACCTTTATACCACGACCATGCTCCATCACCGTTTTGCAAATTTTGCAGCCTCCTCAAAGCAGCAGAGTTATTGCTGAGAATATTATTCAGATCAAACAGGGTAGCAATACGTTCTTTCTGTTGTTCTTCCGTTTGCGCTTCAAGTATCCAAGGTGATTCGGAAAGAAGGATATTCTTCACTTCCTGGTTCTTTTGCAGATTACTAAGGAACGTTTCTTTCGTTCCCCCCTGCAATTTCCAACTATCGAATATAGCTTTGATACGAGGCTGACTATTCATGATGTAAGCAGCCAATGTATTTGCATAGTATGCATTCGCCCAGGAAATAGCATTATCATTGGTAGGAAGACTCAATGAAGGTAATGCCTGAATAGCATACCAGGACGGATTACCCGTAAATTCAATCGTCAGCTTACGGTCTGTAGCCGTTGCACTATGGTGATTGAAAAGACTATCGAGTGAGAAAGTACGAGTCTCTTCTCCGCGTATAGGCATTGGAAGGGTTTCAATCAAATGTTCTTTATCACTAAGTACGGGAATCAATTGCTGTTCACCGTCACTAAACGTTCCGCTATCAGCTACCATGCGGCAACCTAAGATAGTATATTTATCGTCTACTGTGAACTGGAAGCTTACACCGATTGTCGCTCCTGCCTCGACTTTAAATTCCTGTTGCTGGGTACTTACTATCTTATCCGTCATCGGGTCAAAGAGAATCATACTTACCGTTCCCGATTGCACCTTTCCAGTCATATTAGAAATAGAAGCGGCAATGGAAGTCTTATCTCCTACACGTACAAAACGCGGAAGATTGGGAACAAGCATAAACTCTTTGCTGGTTACAGTTTCTCCATCCAATGTCCCCAACATCATATTCTTCGTATGAGAATATCCGCGAAAATTCCAACGAGTCAGACTCTCGGGCATAGTAAATGAGAAAGAAACTTCTCCTTGCTCATTGGTACGGAGTTGAGGATAGAAGAAGGCTGTTTCGGCAAGGTTGGTACGGACATTATCAGTCACCGGAGAGATAGTTTCTCCCTCTGCCTCCAATATTCCCGGAACATTTCCTGCGAGAGCATCCTTTAAACTGCTGCTTCGAGCAGTTACAACCGATTCTTCCAGCACTGCTCCTGTCGTTTTCTTTGAAAATTTAGCTCTGTTCTGTTGTGCTGGAGATGCAATTCCTCTTATCCAGAATTCCCCAACACCCTGCCCCGGTGCCGCTGGAATTAATGAGGATGGTACTATCACAAAGTGATCATATTCGGATGAAGGTACTTTGAACAGCTTTTTATCCCACTCATATTCAAACCAAATAGAGGAAGTAAAATTACCCATCCAGCTTATATTTATAAAATTCCGGTTATGGAGTACATTGAACATTTGCCTTTGCTTCCATATCTTATCCAAAGAAGCGTCATACATTGTTGCAAGCATCTCTGCGTCCGCACCTTTTCCCTGAGGATTCTTAATCGTCAGTTTCCATTCCTCTGTCTGTCCGGGACGTAACTTATCACGAAAGACCTCCCATTTCATATTCAATTTTTCATCTAATGAACGTTTCGTCAGCCAGACTCTTTCCTGATAAACTTGTCCATCTCTTACCATATATATATTTACAGCAATTCCATCACCATAACTCGCCTGATAAGGATACTCAAAACGAGCAATGGAATCGGATAAATGCAATACTTTACTTTCTAGCAATGCCTCGTTACTGAATACATCAACCATCACACAGACATCTTTCTCTGATGTACCGAAATAAAATACAGCCGGATGTGCGGCGTCAAACTCAGTGTTACTCTTAAAATACCAGTCCGGAGTCTGAATAGGCGGTCGTTTATCATGAACAGAATAAAGGATTGTACTTGTTTCTGCACTTCCTTCTCTACCCTGATCGTCTTTTGCTGATATCTTCAACACATAGGGCCCCGAAGGAATATCCTTCCAATCGAGGGATATTTCTTTATTAGAAGCAGCGGTTCCGGCAATGATTGGTGTATCTTCCAATTGCTTCATCGACTTATCTTTGGCACGATACAAGCGATATGTAACTTCTACATCAACAAGCTGACCTTGGTTAGAAGCATAGAAATCAAGTTTGATTGGTTCATCCTTACATGATTTCGGCATTAAAGATGTTCTTAAATACAATGAAGTATCTCCTGCAGAAATGACTTTTGTAGATGTCTGTGTCTCACCTGCGGCATTCGTAACGGTTACTTCTATCAAATAACTAAAGTAGTTTCCCCTACCGTTATTGTATAGTGTATCACCTTCCAATTGTACCGGTATTGTAAATACTCCATCAGCACCGGTTGTCACTTCACCGGATGCTATCAGATCATTCATCCTCAACTGCCAGAAACTGTAAGCTGAACGTTTTATGGTATATTTCACCGGAAGATCTCGTAAAAGGACGCCACTATAAGATTGGACCTTCCCTTTTATCTCTGCTTTGTCTCCCAATGATAATCTCCTTCCTGTTTCTCAAAAGTAATATCAAATGTCGGACGCGTATACTCTTCCACACGAATACTGGTTTCTCCAACCGGAGTTATCAATCGGAAGTCTCCATTCAAGCAAGCCAAAGGCAAGGTAAAGCTTGTTGTGAACGAACCGAACTCATTGGTACGTAAAGTCCGTTTGCCCACTTCCTGATTATTGTTATCTTGCAAAGAGACTGTATATTCTTTATCAGAAAGCACATAAGCAGTACCCAGCTTGGATGCATAAGCAATCCCTTTCACATAAACAGTTTGGCCGGGACGATATAGAGAACGATCAGTTAATAGAATAACTTTTTCCATCGTATCATTCATAACAGGAGATCTGAAAAATCCGTTTCTGATATCTTTCTTCTCCATAAAAGTATCTTCCCCTTTAGTAGCTATCAGATAGCTATACTCAGACTTCCAGGGGAATATAGCTTTCCCTTCTTCATTCGTCGTAAACACCTGCAAAGCTACATCCTTATTATTGTAAAGAGTAACCTGCGCATTCGAAATAGGATGTCCTGTCCGCGCATCCAATGTTATGACTTCGTATTGTTCTTTGGGTAATTCACTAGTCAAAACATAAAAATGAGTAACATTAAACTCTTTCTCAATTTCTTTTTTAGCACGGACATCGGGAACAATACGCATTACATACTTACCTACTCCCGGAGCTTTGAAAGTGAAAGTTGTATCTTGAGACTGATAATTCTCTGGTCGTATCACTGAATAATGTTGTTCGGATACGAACTTCTTTTCCCGATAAATACGAATAGTAAAACCATCCAGGTTTTTATGCGAAACTTTGATCTTCATCTCTTGCTCCGGGAAAGCAGTTTTCACCGTACTGACAGATAAGAAAGGAGCCAAAATTTCTTCCCGCAGATTCTTCAATGCATTGATTCTACGGTAATCAGGATACAAGCGAATAGCTTCTTCACAGGTCTGCAATGCAGCAAGTGGCTGTTGCCTTTCAAGAATCAAATTAGCTTTTGCCAACAACACTTCGGCACAAATATCCAGCGTTTTATAATCAGCAGCCAATTTATTCAAGTCTATCATATACGGATCTTCTGCCAGAACATAAGGAGCCGCTCTATCTACCACAGGATAAAATGAATAATTCGATTCGTATTTCCATTTCAGAAAGTTCAAAGAAGTCAGCACATAACTCTCTTCATCCCCTTTCTCCCGATAGGCAGAAAGCATATTATCATAAAGACTGGAAATATGTTGTTTTACATTCTTCTGCTTATCCAGATACTGCACTCTCAACAAAGCTTCAATGCTACGGGAAGCCAACAAATGGTACATATCATGATGATAATATTCACTCGTTTCACCCAATTCTATAAAAGGAATGTAGGTACGTGAAGAAGTTTTAAGCAATAATACCGAATCGGACATCGCTTTCCGGATATGAGTTTGTATTGTATCAACAAATATATTCGCTGTCCAATTGAGCATATCAGCAGAAACCACTCCTACAATATCTGTTTGCTGTCGAAGGGACCATTGATTTCTTGCTGCATAATCCGCATAAATCCCGGCAAGTAGTGAATGCAGAATAGCACGGTCCATGGGTTTATCGGTATGTTTTACCCATTCTTCAAGTCCTTTAAGACTAACATAAAAACTATCTGGAGTAATTCTTTCCCGATACTTCATGCGCCACATATAAGCTTTCAGCATTTGCGGAGAATTCTTCTCCATTTCACCTTTCCGATAGATTTCATCTGTCAGCTTTATCACAGTCTCCGGCAGGCTTTTCTTCTCAGCCTGTTCTACTTGCTTCCACAATTTGTCGAAAGTCTGTGCATGTATGCCTGAAATACATCCCAAACATAGCAGCATGATCATACCAATCCAGCCTATTCTCATAATCTTTTCCATTTTAATTCAATAGATAACTAACCTATGAATAACAAAGTAAGGAAATAAAGTTTAATATTTTATACTTTTTAGCTAAAAAAATGAGGATCACATCCTCAAAACGTATCCTCACTCAATGATTACTTAGTGGATCTTATCTCACTTTTCAATTATATATCCCCATTGAAATAATTCATTGCGACCTATTTCGGTGATGATTCTTATCAATAAAGAACTCATTTTCTCTGCCATAATCTTTAAACCTTATAAAATTACTAATTCTCGAAAAGCGAAAAACTAAATCTCTTCATAAAGAAAGTCTGTTTAAAGCAACTTATCCCTCAATAATTACGTTAGTCCTACTGATGTAATTGAACACCCTTCCGACCTTTTCATCTTGTTATCCTTTCCTAATATATGTTCCTCAACACAAGAACCAGAGTCTTTGTTTATACCTTGAACATCAAAAAGAGACATGTTTATATTTTATAGCACATTTCTTGATTTGTATCAACCGGATTAGTAATCAAGAGGTTGAATTGAATTACAACTAAGGCTGATAGTACAGATACGACAAAAGGCGCAGAAAGCATATCATCTGCGCCTTTTTATCTTTTATACCTATCTACATAAATAGGATAATGATAATATAATAGAAAACTACTTCATCGGTGTCTGCTCCAAAGTAGCAACAAGAAAATCATAGAACTTCTGTACAGTCGGAATATAAGCTCTCTCATCCGGTGAGTGCGGTGAACGCAATGTCGGCCCGAAAGAAATCATATCTAATCCCGGAATAATAGCACCAATGATACCACATTCCAAACCGGCATGGATTACTTTTACAGCAGGCTCTACACCAAACTGTTGCTTATAAGAAGTTTTCATGGCATGAAGTATCGGTGAATTAATATCTGGTTGCCAACCGGAATATCCTCCTGTCATTTCAACCTTCATTCCTGCCATAGAAAAACAAGATTCGAGACTTGTAGTTAAATACTCTTTCATACTATCACTGGAACTACGGGCAAGAATCTTAATCTCAGCCTTCCCTCCACCAATGGTTATTATAGCCAGATTGGAAGAAGTTTCCACTGTGTCAGGTACTGTTGGAATCATACGTGTTACCCCATTCTGACAAGCAAAAATAGCGTCAATCAAATTATCCTGGATTTCTTCAGGTACTTCACCGCCGGGAAGCTCTACCCGTTCAGCCTTAAAGCTGATAGGTGTTTCAATTGCAGAAAATTCTTCATTGAAAAGATCCTCACAATACTCCACCAAACCAAGAAGTTCTTCTTCGTTCTCTGCGGGAATTGTAATAACTGCATGCGCTTCACGAGGAATGGCATTACGCATATTACCGCCTTCCCAACTTGCCAGACGGGCTTCATAAGAAGCTACAGCTTCACGCAGGAAACGAACCAGTAATTTGTTTGCATTCGCACGACCTTGATTAATTTCCAATCCGGAATGTCCGCCACGCAAACCTTTCAACGTCACTTGTATAGCAATATCTCCTTCTTCAGGAGCTACTTCTTTATATTCTAAAGTAGCAGTAACATCCATACCGCCTGCACAACCAATATACAATTCTCCCTCATCTTCAGAATCAAGATTCAACAGAATTTCTCCGTTCAATGTTCCCGGCTTCAATCCGAAAGCACCGTACATACCGGTTTCTTCATCTTTGGTAATCAAAGCTTCCAACGGGCCATGTTTCAAATCTTTCGATTCCAATACAGCCATAATAGCTGCTACCCCAAGTCCGTCGTCAGCACCCAAAGTCGTGCCTTTCGCCTTCACCCAGTCGCCGTCAATATACGTTTCAATAGGATCTTTTTCAAAGTCGTGTATTGTATCATTGTTCTTTTGTGGAACCATATCCATATGCGCCTGTAGAATCACACCCTTCCGGTTTTCCATTCCTGGAGTTGCCGGTTTACGAATGATTACGTTTCCAGCTTCATCTACAAAGGATTCTAATCCCAGACCTTTCCCAAAGTTGATTAAGAATTCAGTAACCTTTTCCATGTGTCCCGATGGACGAGGAATCCGAGTCAATGAATAAAAATGCTTCCACACATTCTGCGGAGCTAAAGAAAGAATTGTACTCATAACAAATAATTTATTAAGTGATTACTTTCGCTGTCTATTGGTAAGCGGCAAGGCTACCAAACCACATATGCCCAACAAAACTACTAAAAAGGTTTGAATCCCGTGCACAATCAGAGCAAATATTCCCGCATCTGTTACATTTACTCCATAAAGCATCATCATCGAAATGATAGCAAAGTGCCATGGCCCTGCCCCGTTAGGAGTAGGAACAATAACGGCAAACGTACCACCGACAAACATGACCAAGGCCGCCATGATCCCCAAATGAGCAGTAAACGAGAAACAGTAGAATGTAAAGTAGAAATGAAGAAAGTAACACCCCCAAATGGCTAATGTATAAAATATAAAAAGAGGAATATTACGTACTCCTTTCAAAGACATCACACCTTCCCAAATATTCAGAACAAAACCTTTTACACGTTCATAAAAAAAGAGAGTTTTTCGCAGCGCATACAGAAGCACTGCCACCCCAATAAAACAAAAGAGAACAATATAGAACCATACAGAAGTGAGAAGATGAAGTAAAGAAGGTATCTTTGTCCCGGTATCATGTAGAAATGTAACAAATATAGGCATTTGCAACAAAACAGTAATTCCCGTAATCAAAAGAATAGTCAGAGTATCGACAAGTCTTTCCGTAACAACTGTACCCAATGATTTAGCAAAAGAAACATTATCATACTTTGCCAATACACCGCAACGACTCACTTCTCCTATTCGAGGAATTAGCAGACTGGCCGCATAGGATATAAAAATAGCATTTACACAATCACTCTTTTTAGGAAATGCATCCAAAGGCTCCAAAGTCTGTCTCCATCGCCATGCACGAAAAATCTGTGCAAATACCCCAAACACTAAGGAAAAGAGCATCCACCACCAGTTTGTACCATGCAACAAGATCTCTTTAGCCTCTGCAAAATCAAAGTTTCGATAGACCCAATATAGAATAAAGCCACCTAAAACAATAGGTAATACCAGTTCTAGTGTCTTTTTTAATAGTTTCTTCATCCTTAATTCTTTATTCTTCATTTAAAAGAATTACCTTTGTCAACTGCAAAAGTAATTATTTAGTTGGTAAATGAAATTAGTAAAGCCTAAAAAGTTTCTCGGACAGCACTTTCTAAAAGATCTGAAAGTTGCACAGGATATTGCTGATACGGTTGATACTTTTCCCGAATTACCTATTCTGGAAGTAGGACCGGGTATGGGAGTATTGACACAGTTTCTGGTGAAGAAAGATCGTCCACTAAAAGTAGTGGAAGTAGACTATGAATCGGTGGCTTACCTCCGTGAGGCTTATCCGTCATTAGAAGATCATATCATTGAAGACGATTTCCTGAAAATGAATTTGCACCGACTGTTCGATGGACAACCTTTTGTTCTGACAGGTAATTACCCTTACAATATTTCCAGCCAGATATTTTTTAAAATGCTGGACAACAAAGATATCATTCCCTGTTGTACAGGAATGATTCAGAAAGAAGTAGCAGAACGAATTGCTGCGGGACCGGGTAGTAAAACATACGGTATCCTAAGCGTATTGATACAGGCTTGGTATAAAGTAGAATATTTATTTACTGTAAGTGAACATGTATTCAATCCACCTCCTAAGGTGAAAAGTGCAGTCATCCGCATGACTCGCAACGAAACAAAAGAGCTGGGATGCAATGAAAAACTATTCAAGCAAGTAGTGAAAACAACTTTCAATCAGCGACGTAAGACATTACGTAATTCCATTAAACCGATTCTTGGCAAAGATTGTCCTTTGACGGAAGATGTAGTATTCAATAAACGTCCTGAACAACTATCAGTAGAAGAATTCATCAATCTGACCAATCGGGTGGAAGCTGCTTTAAAAGCAACAAATACTCCGGAAGCAAATTCTTAATTCTCCATTTTTAATTCTTGATTGATATGAATGAGGAATATATAGATAATGTAAAACATCTTATTGAACAAAAGGACGCCGACAAGGTAAAAGAACTCTTAATCGATCTTCACCCTGCCGACATCGCTGAATTATGTAACGACCTGAATCCGGAAGAGGCCCGATTTATTTATCGTTTATTAGATAACGAAACCGCCGCCGATGTACTTGTTGAAATGGATGAAGACGTTCGTAAAGAGTTCCTCGAAATTCTTCCTTCCGAAACGATCGCCAAACGATTCGTAGACTATATGGATACGGATGACGCCGTAGACCTGATGCGCGAACTTGACGAAGACAAACAGGAAGAAGTACTTTCACACATCGAAGACATTGAACAGGCCGGGGACATCGTTGATCTGCTGAAATACGATGAAAACACAGCCGGTGGTTTGATGGGTACGGAAATGGTGCTGGTCAATGAGAACTGGAGTATGCCTGAATGTCTGAAAGAGATGCGACAACAGGCAGAAGAACTAGACGAAATATATTATGTATATGTTATTGATGATGATGAACGACTGAGAGGTATTTTCCCGCTAAAAAAAATGATCACTTCTCCTTCTGTATCAAAAGTAAAACACGTGATGCAGAAAGATCCTATATCAGTACATGTGGATACTCCCATTGATGAAGTGGTACAAGCTATTGAAAAGTATGACTTGGTAGCTATTCCCGTCATTGATAGTATAGGCCGTCTGGTTGGACAAATTACGGTTGATGACGTCATGGATGAGGTTCGTGAACAATCGGAACGTGATTACCAATTAGCATCCGGTCTTTCACAGGACGTAGAAACAGATGATAATGTACTTCGCCAGACAACGGCACGTCTGCCATGGCTACTAATCGGTATGCTTGGTGGAATCGGTAACTCTATGATATTGGGAAATTTTGATTCTACATTTGCAGCGCATCCGGAAATGGCATTATACATCCCACTTATTGGTGGTACGGGAGGAAATGTTGGTACCCAATCTTCCGCTATCATCGTCCAAGGTTTGGCTAACAGTTCTCTGGATGCTAAAAATACATTCAAACAAATTACTAAGGAATCAGTGGTAGCACTTATCAATGCGACCATCATTTCCTTATTGGTATATACTTATAATTTTATCCGTTTCGGAGCGACAGCCACAGTCACCTATTCTGTATCAATCAGTTTATTTGCTGTAGTAATGTTTGCTTCTATTTTTGGAACATTGGTCCCAATGACGCTTGAGAAATTCAAAATAGATCCGGCCATTGCGACAGGACCGTTTATAGCCATCACAAATGATATCATCGGAATGATGCTTTACATGGGAATTACGGTTTTATTATCATAAAAACAAGATAAATAAAAAAAAACAAGCAAAATAGTATGAAGTAATCGTTTTATTTCATTAATTTGTGACCCAAAACTAATATACAATGATGGACGCTCATGACACTAATCTACCTCTGAATCAAGGGGAATTAGAAGAAGAAAAGAAAACAGTCGAGGTTTCTGAAGAAATTACGGGAACTCCGGTTGAGGATTTTATTACCGAAGTTCAACCTGAAACAACATCTAAGTTTCCCACTAAGGAAGAGATATTGAAGCGGTTGAAGGAGCTTGCTCAAGATGCAGACAATGCTAATAAGCAAGAGATCGATAATCTGAAACAATCATTCTACAAGTTACATAATGCCGAAATGGAAACTGCCAAAAAACAGTTTATTGAGAATGGCGGTGCTCTAGAAGATTTCGTTCCTAAAGAAGACTCGGAAGAAAATGAATTCAAGCGGCTGATGGGAGCTATCAGAGAGAAAAGAAGCATGCAGGCTGCCGAGCTTGAACGCCAAAAAGAAGAAAACCTGCAGGTTAAACTTTCCATTATCGAAGAACTGAAAGAATTGGTAGAATCAGGAGATGACGCCAACAAATCATACACAGAGTTCAAGAAACTGCAACAGCAATGGAATGAAACTAAACTTGTTCCACAAGGAAAAGTTAATGAACTATGGAAGAACTACCAGCTATATGTAGAAAAGTTCTACGATCTACTGAAACTGAACAACGAATTTCGTGAATATGATTTCAAGAAAAATCTGGAAATCAAGACTCATCTTTGCGAAGCCGCTGAAAAGTTAGCCGATGAAGAAGATGTAGTTTCTGCCTTCCACCAACTTCAAAAGTTGCACCAGGAATTCCGTGATACAGGTCCGGTAGCCAAAGAATTGCGAGATGAGATATGGAATCGTTTCAAGGCTGCTTCTACAGCTGTAAACCGTCGTCATCAACAGCATTTTGAATCATTGAAAGAAGCTGAGCAAAATAATCTGGATCAAAAGACTGTAATTTGTGAGATTGTAGAAGCAATCGAATACGATGAACTGAAAACATTCTCTGCTTGGGAGAACAAAACTCAAGAGGTAATCGCTTTACAAAACAAATGGAAAACCATCGGTTTTGCACCGCAAAAGATGAATGTGAAGATCTTCGAACGTTTCCGTCATGCCTGCGATGACTTCTTCAAAAAGAAAGGAGATTTTTTCAAAAGCCTGAAAGAAGGAATGAACGAGAATCTTGAAAAGAAAAAAGCTCTTTGTGAGAAAGCAGAAGCCTTGAAAGATAGTACCGATTGGAAAGCTACAGCAGATGCTTTGACCAAACTTCAGAAAGAATGGAAAACCATCGGACCAGTAGCTAAGAAGTATTCGGATGCTATTTGGAAACGTTTCATCTCCGCTTGTGACTATTTCTTTGAACAAAAGAACAAAGCTACTTCTTCACAACGTTCCGTTGAAGTAGAGAACATGGAGAAAAAGAAAGCACTGATTGAAAAACTTTCTTCCATTGACGAAAATATGGAGATGGACGAAGCTAGTACGTTAGTGCGTGAACTAATGAAAGAATGGAATACGATCGGACATGTTCCGTTCAAAGAAAAAGATAAATTGTATAAGCAATATCATGGATTGATTGACCAACTATTCGATCGCTTCAACATCAGTGCATCAAACAAGAAGTTAAGCAATTTCCGTTCGAATATCAATAATATCCAGGAAAATGGTCCACAATCTCTTTATAGAGAACGTGAAAGGCTTACACGTATTTATGAGAACATGAAGAATGAACTCCAGACTTACGAAAACAACTTAGGGTTCCTGACTTCTACATCAAAAAAAGGTAGCAGTTTACTAACCGAACTCAACCGTAAAGTTGATAAATTGAAGGCTGACTTAGAACTAATTTTGCAAAAAATTAAAGTTATTGATGAGTCATTGAAATAATAATGACTCTTCATTAATAATAAAAACAGGTTTGGTTGTCTTCTGGCAGTCAAACCTGTTTTTTTTAAATATATTTTAGACAGTAAGAACAAAAGAATAATTTCTATACGACCTATCTTATCTAGCTATTTTTTCTTCTTTTGTCTTTATATTCTTATGCCTAAAAGGCTTAGTTTATGTTTCCAGCCAGTTTAAAATACAGGTTACCACCACCAACTATGATTTTTTTAATCCCATTACTTAAATCCCGAATCCTAAAATGCAAAAAACCTACTAAAAGAATTCTTCTAGTAGGTTTTCATCTGTAAAAAGTATATTTTTCTGTTGGGCTACCAAGATTCGAACTTGGAATGACAGGACCAGAATCTGTAGTGTTACCATTACACCATAGCCCAATACTTCTGTTTTGCGGGTGCAAAGATACAAAGTTTTCGCGAACTTCAAACAATTCCAATATTTTTTTTGCAAAAAAACTTCAAATTATCATTCCGAACAGAAGATTCTACACTAAAAAACACAAAAATTATGTCATAACTTTCTTGTATCCAATAAATCAATGTATATTTGTCAAAGATATCACGTTTATAAACTGAAACAAAGGGGAATCCTTTTTTGTTATAAACCAAAAGAGAACATGAATTATTAATTTCAATCTAAGAATGAACGAGACAAAGATATTAATTGAAAAAATAAAAGAGGGAATTCAAGAAAAGAAAGGTAAAAATATTATTATTGCCGATTTAACTAATATAGAAGATACTATCTGCAAATACTTCGTTATTTGTCAGGGAAACTCCCCAAGTCAAGTAAATGCCATTGTAGATTCAGTTAAAGAATTTGCACATAAAGGTGCAAACAGCAAACCTTATGCTGTTGATGGCCTACGTAATGCAGAATGGGTGGCTATGGATTATGCTGATGTATTAGTACATGTTTTTCTACCCGAAACCAGAGCTTTTTACAATCTTGAACATCTCTGGGCTGATGCCAAACTTACCCAAATTCCCGACCTTGACTAATTTATAATTATGGATAATAACAACGCTAATAATAACAAACCTAACAATAATAAGGTTAATATGCCCAAGTTCAATTTGAACTGGATGTACATGTTTATCGCCCTCATGCTTATTGCGCTTTATGTGAGTAGTAACTATGGTAATGTAGGTAGTAAAGCCGTTCCATACAGTGAGTTTGAGAAATATGTAAAAAACGGATATATCGGGAAAGTTATAGGCAATGATGATAGAACGATCGAAGCTTATATCAAATCCAATGCAGTAGGTGTTGTATTCGGAGGAGACTCCAGCAAAATTGGAAAAAATCCGATAGTAACTACTAATGGCCCGTCCAACGATGAATTAAATCAGTTTCTAAAAAAGGAACAAGAAGCAGGAAACTTTGACGGAACATTCGATTATCCGACAAAATCAGATCTATTTCCGACAATTCTGACCAGTCTACTGCCACTTGTATTGTTAGTCGCCTTGTGGATATTCTTCATGCGCCGGATGAGTGGCGGTGGCAGTGGTGGTGCCGGTGGTGTCTTCAATGTGGGTAAATCTAAAGCACAACTCTTTGAAAAAGGAGGATCTATAAAGATCACATTCAAAGATGTAGCAGGTCTGGCAGAAGCCAAACAAGAAGTTGAGGAGATTGTTGAATTTTTGAAAGAACCTCAAAAATATACGGATCTGGGAGGTAAAATACCTAAAGGTGCTCTACTAGTAGGTCCTCCGGGAACAGGTAAGACATTGCTTGCCAAAGCTGTTGCCGGTGAAGCAAATGTACCTTTCTTTTCCCTCGCCGGTTCCGACTTCGTAGAAATGTTTGTAGGCGTAGGCGCTTCTCGTGTACGTGACCTTTTTAAACAGGCAAAAGAAAAAGCTCCTTGTATTGTATTTATTGACGAGATCGATGCAGTAGGACGTGCTCGTGGTAAAAATCCCGCAATGGGAGGAAATGACGAACGGGAAAATACGCTGAACCAGCTATTAACAGAAATGGATGGTTTCGGTTCCAATAGCGGCGTCATTATTCTGGCTGCTACTAATCGTGTAGATGTGCTTGATAAAGCCTTGCTTCGTGCCGGACGTTTTGACCGTCAGATACATGTAGACTTACCTGACCTGAATGAACGAAAAGAAGTATTCGGTGTACATTTGCGCCCTATCAAAATAGACGATACTATCGATGTAGATTTGTTAGCACGCCAAACTCCGGGATTCTCCGGTGCAGATATTGCTAATGTTTGTAATGAAGCCGCATTGATCGCTGCCCGTCACGGTAAGAAATTCGTTGGCAAACAAGACTTCTTGGATGCTGTAGACCGTATCATCGGTGGTTTGGAAAAGAAAACTAAAATTACTACCGAAGCAGAGCGCCGTTCTATTGCTTTGCATGAAGCTGGACACGCATCTATTTCCTGGTTGCTGGAATATGCAAACCCATTGATTAAAGTTACCATTGTTCCTCGTGGACGTGCATTAGGTGCTGCCTGGTATTTACCGGAAGAACGCCAGATCACAACTAAAGAACAAATGTTAGATGAAATGTGTGCAACTTTAGGAGGACGTGCTGCCGAAGACTTATTTATCGGTCGTATTTCTACAGGCGCTATGAATGACTTGGAAAGAGTTACCAAACAAGCATACGGTATGATTGCTTATTTAGGAATGAGTGATAAACTGCCTAATTTGTGTTATTATAACAATGACGAATATTCTTTCAACCGTCCTTATAGCGAGAAAACAGCAGAGTTAATTGACGAAGAAGTCAAGAAAATGGTGAATGAGCAATATGAACGTGCTAAACAAATTTTGTCAGAGCACAAAGAAGGTCATAACAAATTAGCTCAATTATTGATAGATAAAGAAGTGATTTTTGCTGAAGACGTTGAACGTATCTTTGGTAAACGCCCATGGGCTTCACGATCTGAAGAGATTATGGCAGCTAAAGAAAGTCAGGCAGCAGCCGAAGCTGAAAGAAAGCTAGCCCAAGAAGTGAAGGAAAAAGAAAAAGAAATTAAAGAAGAAGAAGCTGAAAATACTGCGGAAGAAAAAAGGGCTGACTCTAATAACTAATAACACGAAAAACGTTGAATAGTAATTTTATAAAACGGGCTATTACCGGAATCCTCTTTGTCGCTATTCTGGTAGGATGTATCCTTTCGGGAACATTAAGTTTTGGTATTTTATTTGTTGTGATCAGTTCATTGACTATTTTTGAATATGGGCAACTGATAAACAACCGTGCAGAAGGAGCCAATGTTAATAAGTTCATCATCATGTTAGGAGGAGCTTATCTTTTTCTTGCAATCATGGCATTCTGTATCGATGCAGCAGATTCAAAGATATTCATTCCATATATAGTACTACTACTCTACCTGATGATTAGTGAACTATATCTGAAAAAAGAAAATCCGTTACTTAACTGGGCATATTCCATGCTTAGCCAGCTATACATCGGATTGCCTTTCGCCCTACTGAATGTTTTGGCATTCCATACAGATCCTGAATATAGCAGCGTAAGTTATAACCCGATATTGCCACTATCGATTTTCATTTTTCTATGGTTGAATGATACCGGAGCTTACTGTATCGGTTCATTAATCGGAAAGCATCGGCTTTTTGAACGCATTTCTCCTAAGAAATCATGGGAAGGTTCGATCGGAGGTGGAGTCGTTGGTATCGGAGCCTCTTTTGTACTTGCTCACTATTTCCCATTTTTATCTATGTGGGAATGGGCAGGCTTGGCATTGACTGTTGTAATATTCGGAACTTGGGGAGATTTAACCGAATCGTTACTGAAACGTCAGCTTCATGTAAAGGACTCGGGTACAATTCTTCCCGGACATGGAGGCCTACTCGATCGTTTTGACAGTTCTTTAATGGCAATTCCCGCAGCAGTCGTTTACCTATATGTGCTAACTTTGCTTTAATTTATTTTCGAGGGAATATTACAAAAAAGAAAAGACTGGGAGTTATTCTTATCAGAAAGCTCCCGGTCTTTTACACACTAACACATCAAAACATCACTATTGTATCATAGAAGAAACAGTATGTACTTCTTTCGATTTATCAGGCACACCCACCGGATGATCAAAGTCAAGAACTACAATTACACCTTCTCCATTTTCCTTTGAATTTATCTTAACCTTAAAACCTTTCATTTCAGGTTCTGCATTTTCATCCTTTTCAGTAGGATAAAACTCTTCCAGATTATAGGACACCCGTCCCCAGCCCCAATCATTTGTCACATCATCATAAGTATTATAACGTAATTCCAAATACACGTAGCCATCTTCATCCACATTTTGAGTTTCAGGTGCTTCTATCTTATTCTGAACTAAACTAATACGATGTTTTTTTGAAAAAGGAACATTCTGATTGAAGATAATATTCAAGAACTTTCCTCCAAGCCACATATCTCCTTGATAAATCAAAATAGGATCATTACCGAACTCCTCTTCATTCTCTGCGGTCATCTCCTCCACTTCTTTGGTCAACACTTCATTAATACCTTTCATCTGCACTTGTACCCCGTCCTTAGTATCAGCTAAAGGATTAAAAATTGCAACTACACGTTTTCCATCCACTGGTCGATACCATGGAATTGCAGTAGTAACCGGATCAATAATCCCCCAACGGTCACCTTCTAAATAAAAACCGCCACCACCTGTAGCATGAACCGTTGCCCAGTCCCAACTAAAATCACCGATAGAATAATAATCATCGTCATCACACGATTGCAGCATAGGTACTAATGCCAGCAGCAACAAGCCTAAAATCCAATTAATTTTTTTCATATTAGTTCTTTTCTTTGTTAATCTTCTGTTTTATAAATAAAAAAACCGGGCAATTACTGCACCGGCTTTACGTTTATTCAGAAAAAGAAAGTTATTTTTTCAAAGTCCTCAGCATTTCATGCGCTGCTTGCTTGGGAGCTCCTGCAGGTCCTAACCGTTCTGCCACGTATGTATATCCCGCAAGCATAGTTTTCCTATATTCTGCATCTTCAAGAATATTCTTTAATTCCTGCTGCATATTTCCAACTGTCATCGTATCAGCTACCAACTCCTTCACGACCTCTCGGTCTGCAATCAAATTGACTAATGAAATATATTTCACTTTCAATATATGATGACGTAGGAATGAGATTACCTTTCCTATAGGAGTATGATAACAAACAACTTGAGGAACACGAAACAACGCAGTTTCAAGTGTTGCGGTTCCGGAAGTGACTAATGCAACTTCCGCATGCTGTAAAAGACGATAGGTTTGTTCAAAAACGATCTTCACTTTCGCTTGTCCTATATATTGTTTATAATATTCCGGCGAAATATTTGGCGCACCCGCCAAAACAACTTGATAGTTCGGAAAAGCAGAAACAGCTTTCAACATATCCGGCAAGTTATCCTTTATTTCCTGCTTTCTGCTACCCGCCAATAAAGCAATAATAGGTTTATCTTCCAAGTTATTATCAGTAATAAACTCCTGAAGGTTTTTAGGATTAGCTTCCTGATATGCAGTTACTTCATCCATTGTAGGATTTCCTACATAATGAATTGGGTATTGATGTTTATCCTCAAAAAACTCCACTTCAAAGGGAAGTATGGAAAAGAGTTCATCCACATCCCTCTTAATATTCTTAATGCGGTATTCCTTCCAAGCCCAGATTTTCGGAGAAATAAAATAATAAACCGGAATCTGTGTTTGCGCATGAACGAACTTGGCAATATTGAGATTAAATCCCGGATAGTCTACCAATATCACTACATCCGGATTCCAAGCCACAATATCCTCTTTGCAACGTTTCATGTTAGCAAAAATAGTACGCAAATGAAGTAGCACAGGAATAAATCCCATGTATGCCAGTTCCTTATAGTGCTTCACCATTGTCCCTCCAACAGCAGCCATCAAGTCTCCTCCGAAAAAACGGAAGTCGGCTTGTGGATCTTCTGCTTTCAAAGCAGACATCAAATGGGAAGCATGTAAGTCACCGGAGGCTTCACCAACAATCAAATAATATTTCATGGAACAATTAATTAATAAATTGAAGAACGAATTGTGAAAAACAAACAATGACGAATGAAGAATTGACTATGCAGTAAACACGTAGCCTATTCTTCATTCATTGTTTATTATTCTTCATTTCCCTCCATCCATTGATTTAGCTCATCTATAAAATCATAAGCAGTTAAATCAACCTTAGTTGGAGTAATAGCAACATATCCGTTAGCCAATGCCCAGTGATCATTTTTCTCATTTTCCGGTTCGTGATCGGTAAATTCACCTGTCAACCAGAAATAATTCCGATCGTTTTGACGTGGACAAACTTCCCACTCATTCGTCCAACATCCTTTTGCTTGTTCGCATACCTTTATTCCTTTAATATCAGGAGTATCTGGGAAATTTACATTCAGACAAGTCAAAGGAGGCAAACCTTTTTCCAATACCATTGCTGCAATTTTACGTATATATGGACCGGCTGCTTCAAAATCAGCACCCATATCGTGATTACATAAAGAGAAGCCTATAGATGGAACACCATTCAGACAACCTTCAATCACAACGCCCATCGTACCGGAATAATGCACATTTGTAGCAGAATTATCCCCATGATTAATACCGCCAACCACTAAATCAGGCTTGCGATCGAGCACCGTATTCCATGCAAGTTTAATGCAATCAGTCGGTGTTCCTGAACATTTATATACCGTCACTCCTACTTCCTGCTTAACTAATTTATAATGTACAGGCTGTGTCACCGTTAATGCACTGCTACTACCGGAACGCGGAGCATCAGGCGCCATTACTACAATTTCTCCCAATGTTCGAAGAAACTTAACCAATTCACTAATACCCTTAGCCATGATACCATCATCATTCGACACAAGTATCAGCGGTCGTTTATTTTCCATACTTTCAATCCTTTCCTTTTAAATATCTGCACAAAAGTAACAAAAAGTAGACGTAATACCAACCACGCACCTCTTTAATAATTAATCCATCACCTTATACATACGATTCGCCTAACCTAGAAAAGTTTATTTGTTCCACAGCTATCTCCGTTTCGTTCCATAATTGTGGAACGAACCAATCATCACATATCCAAATTCTAAGAATCGCTCCCCTTCGAGCTATATAGTACTATTCAGCACATTGCCACTCGTTTACAAATCTTAATCTTCTGCAAGCGACCAAAAAAAGAAATAGATTTCCAATATAAATATGTATATTTGCAAACTAAGAAAAGAAAATCTGATGATAAAACTGCCAAAGTTTTGTAATTGCTTAGCCTGGCAGTTATTAACAAAACAGGTGACTTATCAACAGAAATTGCAAAGTTTCTATTTTTTCGTAGGCGCTCTAAGGATTTATCACTTATTTCGCTGCCAATAAATTTAGAGAATATGGGAAAAATTATTGCTTTGGCCAATCAAAAAGGTGGTGTAGGTAAAACAACGACTACGATCAATCTCGCAGCGTCACTTGCCACACTCGAAAAAAAAGTACTCGTGGTAGATGCCGATCCGCAAGCAAATGCCTCTTCCGGTCTGGGAGTGGACATCAAGCAATCGGAATGTACTATCTATGAGTGCATTATAGACAGAGCCAATGTACAGGAAGCCATCCTCGACACGGAAATAGATTCTTTAAAAGTCATCTCTTCACACATCAATCTTGTAGGAGCCGAGATTGAAATGCTAAACCTTCCCAATCGAGAAAAGATACTAAAGGAAGTACTTACGCCCTTGAAGAAGGAATATGACTATATCTTGATAGATTGTTCACCGTCGTTAGGACTGATTACTATCAATGCATTGACTGCTGCCGATTCGGTAATCATCCCTGTGCAAGCTGAATATTTTGCCCTTGAAGGAATCAGTAAGTTACTGAATACAATCAAAATCATTAAGTCAAAATTGAACCCTGCTTTAGAAATCGAAGGATTCCTGCTTACCATGTACGATTCTCGTTTACGGCAAGCCAATCAGATTTACGACGAAGTGAAGCGACATTTCCAGGAATTAGTGTTCAACACTGTTATTCAACGAAATGTCAAACTGAGTGAAGCACCTAGTTACGGTATTCCGACTATCCTTTATGATGCGGACTCCACCGGTTCAAAAAATCACCTTGCTCTCGCAAAAGAGATTATTAACAGAAATAAATAACGAAGAAGATATGGCAACACAAAAAAGAAATGCATTAGGACGTGGACTCGACGCCTTGCTCTCAATGGATGATGTGAAAACCGAAGGTTCTTCTTCCATTAATGAAATAGAATTGGCTAAGATTTCTGTCAATCCCAACCAACCACGTCGTGAATTTGATCCGACGGCATTACAGGAATTGGCGGATTCAATTGCAGAAATCGGTATTATCCAACCAATCACTCTACGCAAACTCTCGGATGATGAATACCAGATCATCGCCGGAGAGCGTCGTTACCGTGCTTCACAAAAAGCAGGAATGAAAACAATCCCTGCCTACATCCGCACAGCCGACGACGAAAACATGATGGAAATGGCGCTGATTGAAAACATCCAGCGTGAAGACCTGAATGCGGTGGAAATAGCACTCGCCTATCAGCATCTGCTCGACCAATATGAATTAACTCAGGAACGCTTGAGCGAGCGTATCGGTAAAAACCGAACAACTATTGCCAACTACCTGCGTTTACTGAAACTGCCGGCCCCGATACAGATGGCTCTGCAAAACAAGCAGATTGATATGGGACATGCTCGTGCATTGATTTCATTAGGCGACCCTAAATTGCAAGTAAAAATATTCGAAGAGATACAAGAACATGGATACTCCGTCCGCAAAGTGGAAGAGATAGTTAAATCGCTTAGCGAAGGAGAAATCGTGAAAAGCGGTACACGAAAGATCACTCCCAAACGTGCCAAACTTCCAGAAGAGTTTAATTTATTAAAGCAACAACTCTCTGGGTTCTTTAACACCAAGGTACAACTCACCTGCTCCGAGAAAGGAAAAGGAAAGATCAGCATTCCTTTCGGAAATGAGGAGGAATTGGAACGTATCATGGAAATCTTCGATACGCTAAAAAGTAAATGACTAGAAAAAGTAAAAGATATCAGCTACTTATCATTACCCTGCTTCTCTGTTTTATACAGGTGGCAGGGATTGATGTGTATGCACAGGAGCCTGTAACACCAGTACAGAAAGATAGTACGATTCTGCAACGGCAGCCTCCGAAAGCACGTGCACGAAGACATCGTGACCCTGCTCAAGAACAGGATTCATTGAAGAAAGACTCTATAAAATTACTAAAACCGGAACGATTGCAATCAGTAGATAGTTTGTCTGCTGCAAAAATACAGGTAGCTGATAGTCTGAAAGCCTCCAATCAAATAGAGTTGAAAAAGATAGAACAACCAGAAGCAATTGTTATCAACCAAGACAGTCTTCCACCTGTACAGGATCTTAACAAAAAAATATTCGTACCGAATCCAACCAGAGCCACCTGGCTCGCTGTTGTTTTTCCCGGTGGAGGGCAGATATACAATCGAAAGTATTGGAAGTTACCTATCATTTACGGAGGATTTGCCGGTTGCGCCTATGCACTAAGTTGGAATGGGAAAATGTATAAAGACTATTCTCAGGCTTATTTGGACATAATGGACAGCAATCCGAATACTAAAAGTTATGAAGATTTGTTACCTCCTAATGCCAATTATAGTGAAGAGCAATTGAAAAATACTATTAAAAATAGAAAGGATATGTTCCGGAGATACCGGGACCTCAGTATATTTGCATTTATCGGAGTATATATCATTTCCATTATCGACGCTTATGTGGATGCGGAATTGTCCAATTTCGATATTACCCCCGACCTGAGCATGCGAGTTGAACCAGCAATTATTAATAACCAATTTAACTCCAACAAGAAATCAGTCGGCCTACAATGCGTATTACGATTTTAAAAGCACAACTAAGATTGAAGTTATTATTAAACATGAAGAAATTAGTAAACTATTGTCCGATTATTTTCTTTTTTTTACTAGCAATCCCGCAAGCTAGAGCCCAAAGTGTAGATGTAGTCATACATGAAATGGAACCGAGCGTAAAGAAAGCATCGATTTGCCAATGAGTATGACCTACCCGCTAGACATCTTATTGAATGACTGGAAGGCTAAAAATTATGTCGATTTAGGTAAAGATTGCAGTACAGCGGAAGTAAATCCCCTATTCAGCGATTCTGTCTATATCGACCGCCTCTCACGTATCCCGGCTATTATGGAAATGCCTTATAATGAGATTGTGCGTAAGTTTATTGATATGTATGCCGGACGTTTACGCAATCAGGTTTCTTTCATGTTGAGTGCCTGCAACTTTTATATGCCGATTTTTGAAGAAGCATTGGATGCCTATGGACTTCCATTGGAATTAAAATACCTGCCTATTATAGAATCAGCTTTGAACCCATCTGCTATATCGCGTGCAGGTGCCTCAGGATTATGGCAATTTATGATTGGAACCGGAAAAATCTATGGTTTAGAATCTAATAGCTTAGTGGACGAACGTCGTGACCCTATTAAAGCTACATGGGCTGCCGCACGTTATTTGAAAGAGATGTATACAATTTATGGAGACTGGAATCTGGTCATCGCTGCCTACAATTGTGGTCCCGGTACTATTAACAAAGCGATCCGTCGCGCAGGAGGTGAAACTGATTATTGGAAAATCTACAATTTCTTACCCAAAGAAACCAAAGGATATGTACCTGCCTTTATTGCTGCCAACTATGTGATGACTTATTACTGCGATCATAACATTTGTCCGATGGAGACAAATATTCCGGCAAGCACAGACACAGTACAGGTAAACAAGAACCTGCACTTCGATCAGATCTCAGAAATATGCAACGTTCCTTTAGACGAAATAAAGAGTTTAAACCCGCAATATAAGAAACAGATCATACCAGGAGAAAGCAAACCTTATACTTTGCGACTTCCCATCAACGCAATCAGTACTTTCATAGATAAACAAGATACTATCTATGCACATCGGGCCGACGAATTATTCCGTAACAGAAAAACGGTTGCAGTAAAGGAACCTACTCCTACTACACGCAAACAGACCGCAGCTGTTACAGGTAAAGGTAAGCTTACCTATTATAGTATCAAAAGTGGAGACACTTTATCTTCTATTGCTGAAAAATTAAATGTCCGGGTGAAAGATATCCAAAGTTGGAACGGAATGTCCAATACCAAAATATCTGCGGGGAAACGATTGAAAATATACAAATAAACAGTTTCTCGCTTGCTTCGTTCAGAAAATTGTTTATTTTTGCAAAACTAAGCAAGTGAAAGGATAACAAATATGGATAATCTGAGTCCCAAAGAAATAGCAGATGAGGAGATGATCAATCAGGCATTTCAAGAATTACTGAATGATTATCTCGCTACCAAACATCGCAAACGAGTTGAAATCATAACCAAAGCTTTCAACTTTGCCAATCAGGCACATAAAGGCATTAAACGCCGTTCCGGTGAGCCCTATATTATGCACCCTATCGCAGTTGCCAAAATTGTGTGCAACGAAATCGGATTGGGTTCTACTTCTATTTGTGCAGCTTTGTTGCATGATGTAGTTGAAGATACCGACTATACAGTAGAAGATATAGAAAATATCTTTGGTCCTAAAATAGCCCAGATTGTAGATGGACTTACTAAAATTTCCGGTGGTATCTTTGGAGATCGTGCTTCAGCTCAAGCAGAGAACTTTAAAAAGCTACTGCTCACCATGTCTAATGATATCCGCGTTATTCTGATTAAAATAGCTGACCGTTTACACAATATGCGAACTCTCGGCTCCATGTTACCAAACAAACAGTTTAAGATAGCCGGTGAGACTCTTTATATTTATGCACCATTAGCAAATCGTCTGGGACTCTATAAGATTAAAACGGAACTGGAGAATCTCAGTTTCAAGTACGAACATCCTGAAGAGTATGTCGAAATAGAAGAAAAGCTGAATGCTACAGCAGCCGAACGTGATAAAGTATTCAATGATTTCACAGCTCCTATCCGTACTCAATTGGATAAAATGGGACTGAAATATCGGATTCTGGCAAGAGTAAAGTCAATCTATTCCATCTGGAACAAAATGCAAACCAAGCATGTTCCTTTCGAGGAAATCTATGATCTACTGGCTGTCCGCATTATTTTCGAGCCACGCAATCAAGAGGAAGAGCTCAATGATTGTTTCGATATTTACGTATCTATTTCCAAGATATACAAGCCTCATCCCGATCGACTTCGTGACTGGGTAAGCCACCCGAAAGCGAACGGATATCAGGCATTGCACGTCACCCTGATGGGGAATAACGGCCAATGGATTGAAGTCCAGATTCGTAGCGAGCGTATGAATGACGTCGCCGAACAAGGCTTTGCAGCTCATTGGAAGTACAAAGAAGGAGGAGGTAGCGAAGACGAAGGAGAATTGGAAAAATGGCTGAAAACAATCAAAGAAATACTTGATGATCCGCAGCCGGATGCAATAGATTTTCTGGATACCATTAAGCTAAATCTGTTTGCTTCTGAGATTTTTGTGTTCACGCCTAAAGGAGAGTTAAAGACGATGCCTCAAAACTCAACAGCACTCGACTTTGCCTTCTCATTACACACAGATATAGGTAGTCACTGTATTGGTGCTAAGGTTAATCACAAACTTGTTCCATTAAGCCACAAGTTACAAAGCGGTGACCAAGTCGAAATTTTAACTTCAAAATCACAACGTGTACAACCTCAGTGGGAAGTATTTGCAACCACTGCTCGCGCTCGTGCCAAGATCGCTGCTATTCTTCGTAAAGAACGTAAAGCTAACCAAAAGATCGGTGAAGAGTTATTGAACGAATTCCTTAAAAAAGAAGAAGTTCGTCCAGATGAAGTAATCATCGAAAAGCTACGTAAGTTCCATAATTCAAAGAATGAAGAAGAGTTTTTGGCAGCTATCGGCAGTAAAGCCATCGTACTGGGTGATGCTGACAGAAATGAGCTCAAAGAAAAACAAACCAGTAATTGGAAAAAATATCTAACTTTCTCTTTTGGAAATAACACCAAAGAAAAACAAGAAGAGAAGGAGCCACAGGAAAAAGAAACGATCAATCCGAAGGAAATACTGAAACTCACGGAAGAAAGTTTGCAAAAGAAATACATCATGGCAGAATGTTGTCATCCTATTCCCGGTGACGATGTTTTAGGGTACATTGATGAAAATAATCGAATCATTATTCACAAACGACAATGCCCTGTTGCCGCTAAGTTGAAAAGCAGCTATGGAAACCGCATTTTGGCAACTGAATGGGATACGCATAAAGAACTTTCTTTCCTTGTATATGTATATATAAAAGGTATAGACAGTATGGGATTACTGAATGAAGTAACACAAGTTATTTCCAGACAATTGAATGTAAATATCCGTAAGCTGGCAATTGAAACCAATGACGGAATCTTTGAAGGTAAGATACAATTATGGGTTCATGATGCTGAAGATGTAAGGGCTATCTGTAGTAATTTGAAAAAGATTCAGAATATCAAGCAGGTTACTCGAGTAGAAGAGTAGAGAAGTAACACACGCCAATCATATTATGAAAAAGCAAATGAAAAACATGAAGAAGTTACTATTACTATCATTTACTGCAATTGCTCTTTCCAGTTGTGACTTTTGTGCTCTTGGAAAGATAGAGAACCAAACAAATGATACAATAAGAATAGTCTGTTATACTACTGAATCACTTTCGACATTTTATGCCAAAGGTGCAACTAAAGAATATAATGATAAGACAGGCGGTTATTTTTTCAGAATAAACCGGAATGGGAATGAGGGTCCTTATCATCAATTAAACGATAGCACCGTCTACTTCGACATTGCACCCAAAAGTTCCTTTAATAATATACGAATGGGTATGAACTTCACCTGGAGTGAGGAAAGAGTTCAAACCTTTCTATCCTATATAAAACGAATGGAAATCAGAACACCTAACAATACCTTAGTATATAATGGGGGAAAACAGTTAAACAATCTCTTTTAGAGAATAGAGACTCTAATAAAAAAATCCGAATTAATATAGAAAAATAGAGTTCTGAGGTATTCTCCCTAATCTCGCCCATCCAACTCTCTTTTAATAGCTAGCAATTCTTCTTTGATGTCTTTTAGCCGATTGACTATTTCATAGTTACGTATAGTAGCTTCCTTATTATCTTTCAACCGCTGCCGAGCACCCGGAAGCGTCATACCTTTCTCTTTTACCAAATGGTAAATCAGTCTTATAGTTTCTACGTCCTCCTTGCGATATTGACGTACTCCTCTTCCACTAGTTCTGGGAGAAATCTGTGGAAATTCTTTTTCCCAGAACCGAAGTAAAGAAGGATTGACACCAAACATATCAGCCACTTCCGCAATCGAATAATATAATTTTAATTCTTTATCAGTATGAAGCATGAAACTCGTTGTTTAAAGTAATTAATCGAATACCTTACCATGGTTAGCTGCTAATTGGATCATCTTTTCATAATCTTCAGCACTTAAATCCATGAAATAATAGTTGATTGGATTGACAATCTGCCCTTTCACATGGACTTCATAATGCAAATGAGGCCCCGTACTTTTTCCCGTACTTCCCACTTTACCAATTACTTCACCACGCACTACTTTCTTTCCAACTTTCGTATTGAATCCTTGCAAGTGAGCATAACGAGTCAAATAACCAAAGCCATGATCAATTTCGATCGTATTCCCGTATCCAGTTTCCCATCCTACTTTCACCACGGTACCATCACCTGTTGCATACACATCAGTTCCGGGATGCGCAGAGAAATCCATCCCGGCATGGAATTTAGTTGTACCATAAATAGGATCGACACGTGTACCATAACCGGATGCAGTCTGACGAAGATCTTTATTGGAAATAGGCTGAATAGCCGGAATACATTTCAACATTTCATCATGGTTCTTACACATATCCACTACATCATCAAAAGATTTGGATTGGATATAAAGTTGTTTGGAAAGTACGTCTAACTTCTGAGTTGTATTCACTACCAACTTTGAATTGACCATATCCATCAATTCCTCATAACGGTTCGTTCCTCCGTAACCCGCCTGGCGAATGGCCGGAGAGATAGGATCAGCTTGCAGAATTACCCGATACAAATTATCATCACGTTGCTGGATATCTTGAAGAACACCCATTGCATCATCCAAACGGCGAGAAAGGACATTATATTGTGCCTGCAAACGGCTGTTTTCAATTCTAAGTTCCTTCTCAGACGGAGAGCCAAATACCAGAAGTAACACGAGGAAACACCCCGCTCCCAACCCCATACCGATAAAAAGCCGCCGCAAAATACTAAGCGCACGTTGTCGTACGGTAGGGTAAATTCGGTCATACGTCTGTGTCTGTGGATTATATATGTAGTATACTTTACGCATCTTTTTGGAAATATTTCGCACATTAATACGGCAAAAATAATAAAAACGAGCTATCTTTGCACTGTTTTTTGAGAATATTAACCTCAACAATAGATATATAGAAGTATGTTGACTGCAAAAGAGATCAGAGATTCATTCAAGAATTTCTTTGAGTCGAAAGGACATCACATTGTTCCCTCGGCTCCGATGGTGATAAAAGATGACCCTACCCTGATGTTCACTAACGCGGGTATGAACCAGTTTAAAGATATTATTTTGGGCAATCGCCCGGCAAAATACCACAGAGTCGCAGACTCTCAGAAATGTTTACGTGTAAGCGGAAAGCATAATGACCTTGAAGAAGTAGGACACGATACCTATCATCATACCATGTTTGAGATGCTAGGCAACTGGTCATTCGGTGATTACTTCAAGAAAGAAGCTATCAATTGGGCTTGGGAATATCTGGTAGAAGTATTAAAGCTGAATCCGGAGCACCTGTATGCAACTGTATTCGAAGGTAGCCCTGAAGAAGGATTGAGCCGCGACGATGAAGCTGCCTCTTATTGGGAACAATTCTTACCTAAAGACCATATTATTAATGGTAACAAACACGATAACTTCTGGGAAATGGGTGATACAGGACCATGTGGACCTTGTTCCGAAATCCATATCGACCTTCGCCCGGCTGAAGAACGTGCTAAAATCTCCGGTCGTGATCTGGTAAATCATGATCATCCTCAGGTTATTGAAATATGGAATCTTGTGTTCATGCAATATAACCGCAAGGCCGATAGCAGCCTTGAACCACTTCCGGCAAAAGTAATCGACACCGGTATGGGATTCGAACGTCTTTGTATGGCCTTGCAAGGCAAAACATCCAATTACGATACAGATGTATTCCAACCGATTATCAAGGTTATCGCTGCTATGGCAGGTACTGAATATGGAAAAGATAAGCAAAGTGACATCGCTATGCGTGTAATTGCTGACCATATCCGTACCATTGCATTCTCTATCACTGACGGTCAGTTGCCTTCAAATGCAAAAGCAGGTTATGTTATCCGACGCATACTTCGTCGTGCCGTTCGTTACGGATATACTTTCCTCGGTCAGAAACAAGCATTCATGTATAAGTTACTACCTGTATTGATTGAGAATATGGGAGAAGCATATCCTGAATTGATTGCACAGAAAGATCTGATTGAAAAGGTTATAAAAGAAGAAGAAGAAGCATTTCTCCGTACTTTGGAAACAGGTATCCGCCTGTTGGATAAGACAATGGAGGAAACAAAGGCTGCCGGAAAGAGTGAAATCAGTGGTAAAGATGCCTTTACTCTATATGACACTTTTGGTTTCCCTCTCGATCTTACTGAATTGATTCTCCGTGAGAATGGAATGACAGTCAATATCGAAGAGTTTAATGCTGAAATGCAACAGCAAAAACAGCGTGCTCGTAATGCTGCTGCCATTGAGACTGGCGACTGGATTATTTTGAAAGAAGGAACAACCGAATTTGTAGGTTACGATTACACCGAATATGAAGCTTCCATTCTTCGTTATCGCCAGATCAAACAGAAAAACCAAACTTTGTATCAGATTGTACTTGATTACACTCCATTCTATGCAGAGAGTGGTGGTCAGGTTGGTGATACCGGTGTATTGGTTAGCGAGTTTGAAACCATTGAAGTGATCGATACTAAAAAAGAAAATAACCTTCCGATACATATCACCAAAAAGTTACCCGAACATCCGGAAGTTTCGATGATGGCGTGTGTAGATACTGACAAGCGTGCAGCTTGTGCAGCCAACCACTCAGCAACTCACTTACTGGATGAAGCACTTCGCGAAGTTCTGGGTGAACATGTAGAGCAAAAAGGTTCATTGGTTACTCCGGACTCTTTACGTTTTGACTTCTCTCACTTCCAGAAAGTGACGGATGAAGAAATACGTAAGGTAGAACACTTAGTGAATGCCAAGATTCGTGCGAACATTCCATTGAAAGAACACCGCAATATTCCTATTGAGGAAGCCAAAGAACTGGGAGCAATTGCACTCTTTGGTGAAAAATACGGAGATAAAGTACGTGTGATCCAGTTTGGTTCTTCTATTGAGTTCTGTGGAGGTACACATGTTGCCGCAACCGGAAATATTGGTATGGTGAAAATCATTTCTGAAAGTTCTGTTGCAGCCGGTGTACGCCGTATTGAAGCTTATACTGGTGCTCGCGTAGAAGAAATGTTGGACACAATCCAAGATACACTCAGTGACTTAAAAGCACTCTTTAATAATGCTCCGGACCTCGGTATTGCCATCCGCAAATACATCGAAGAAAATGCAGGTTTGAAGAAACAGGTAGATGACTTCATGAAAGAGAAAGAATCTGCACTAAAAGAAAGGTTGCTGAAAAATATTCAGGAAATCAATGGAGTGAAAGTTGTGAAATTCTGTGCACCGCTTCCTGCTGAAGTGGTGAAAAACATAGCTTTCCAACTTCGTGGTGAAATTACTGAAAACTTATTCTTTGTTGCAGGAACCATAGATAATGGTAAACCAATGCTGACAGTCATGATAAGCGACAACCTGGTTGCAAGCGGATTGAAAGCCGGCAATCTGGTGAAGGAGGCAGCTAAACTGATTCAAGGCGGTGGCGGTGGACAACCTCACTTTGCAACTGCCGGAGGGAAAAATATAGATGGAATGAACGCAGCCGTCGAAAAAGTATTAGAACTTGCTGGAATTTAATAAATAAAAAACTTAAATTAAAGAATGTAGAATTGCCATGCAACTATTCAGCTAATTCTTCATTCTTTATTTTTTAATTCTACACTATAAAAGAGATTAGTTTCCAATGAAAAAAGGAGACTTATCTCTTTTTTTAGTTTATTTTTTCTACCTTTGTAAACAGATTAATTATTTTCTTTATCCTTCAAATAACAAAATAAGTAATCACTAATACCTCAAAAGACAATGAAAACGCCGATTCATCTATACCTGTTTTTAGCTTGTATATTTGCAGCTTGCAATGCAACAGAAGAAAAACAAGAAATAGATTATTCATCGTACGTAAATCCATTTATCGGAACCGATTTTACTGGAAACACTTATCCCGGCGCCCAAGTCCCCTTCGGCATGGTACAGCTCAGTCCGGATAACGGACTACCCGGTTGGGATCGTATTTCCGGTTATTTCTACCCGGACAGTACCATTGCAGGATTCAGCCATACACACCTTTCAGGAACAGGTGCAGGAGATTTATATGATCTATCTTTCATGCCTGTTACATTGCCATATAAAGAGGCAGAAGCTCCGCTTGGCATATACTCTAAGTTTTCTCACGAAGATGAAAGTGCATCTGCCGGTTATTACCAAGTACGCTTGAAAGACTATAACATAAATGTAGAACTGACAGCAACAGAACGTTGTGGTATTCAACGGTATACATTTCCTAAAGCGGAGGCAGCTATATTCCTAAACCTGAAGAAAGCAATGAACTGGGATTTTACCAATGACTCTTATATTGAAGTGATAGACTCTGTAACCATTCAAGGCTACCGCTTTTCAGACGGCTGGGCACGTGACCAGCATATTTACTTCCGTACCCGTTTCTCCAAACCTTTTGAAAAAGTAGAATTAGATACTACAGCAATTATAAAAGACAATAAACGCATTGGAACTGCGACTATTGCCCGCTTCGATTTCAACACCCGGGAAGGAGAACAAATTCTGGTAAATACAGCGATCTCTGGCGTCAGTATGGAAGGTGCAGCCAAAAACCTGGAAGCTGAAGCCCCTGAAAACAATTTCAACAAATATTTAGCAGAGGCTAAAGCTAATTGGAACCGTCAGCTCGGCAAAATAGAAGTAAAAGGAAACAATGAAAATGATAAAGTGAACTTTTATACCGCTTTATATCATTCCATGATTGCTCCTACTATTTATAGCGATGTAAACGGAGCTTATTATGGTCCAGACAAAAAGATACATCAAACTAACGGATGGGTAAACTACAGTACTTTTTCACTGTGGGATACTTATCGTGCCGCACATCCCCTCTTTACTTATACAGAACCGGAACGTGTCAATGATATGGTGAAATCCTTCATTGCATTTTACGAACAGAACGGACGTTTGCCTGTCTGGAATTTCTATGGAAGTGAAACTGATATGATGATTGGATATCATGCAGTTCCTGTCATAGTAGATGCTTATCTAAAAGGAATTGGAGACTTCGACGCAGAAAAAGCATTGGCTGCATGTGTAGCTACAGCTTACATTGATAATTACAGAGGAATTGGATTATACAAAGAACTCGGATATATACCTTTCGATATAACAGACAAACACAATGCAGAGAATTGGTCGTTATCTAAAACTCTGGAATATGCATTCGATGACTATTGCATCGCTGAAATGGCAAAGAAAATGGGCAAGAAAGAGATTGCGGATGAATTTCATAAACGTTCCCTAAATTATAAGAATGTTTATAATCCAGCCACTTCATTCATGCAACCCCGGGATAGTAAAGGAGAATTTATCAAAGATTTCAAAGCAGACGACTATACCCCACATATCTGCGAAAGTAATGGATGGCAATATTTTTGGTCCGTACAGCATGATATAGACGGGCTCATAGACCTTGTAGGCGGTAAAAACCGATTTGCCCAAAAGCTGGACAGCATGTTTACTTATCATCCGTCATCAGCAGACGAGCTACCTATTTTCAGCACAGGAATGATCGGACAATATGCACATGGAAATGAACCGAGTCATCATGTTATCTATCTGTTCAATACTGTCGGACACGAAAATCGTACGCAGAAATATATAGCCAAAGTAATGAATGAGCTTTATCTCAATACACCAGCTGGACTTTGTGGCAATGAAGATTGTGGGCAAATGTCAGCGTGGTATGTATTCAGTGCGATGGGTTTCTATCCTGTCAATCCGGTGAGTGGACAATATGAAATAGGTACTCCCCTCTTCCCGGAAATGAAATTACATCTGACTAATGGCAAAATTTTCACCGTACTCGCTCCAAACGTAAGTAAAAAGAACATTTATATTCACTCAATCAACATAGACGGACAGCCCTATGACAAAACGTATCTTACCCATGAACAAATCATGAATGGGGCTACCGTAGAATTTGAGATGGGCGATACTCCTAAAGCATTTGGAGTTATTTTTGAAGAGAAAGAATGAATAAAAACTTCGAATTAACCTACAAAGCACTATTTCGCAGGTACTATCCAAGTCTGATCTTCTACGCTATCCGTCTGGTAGGAGATGAAGAGGCAGAGGATGTGGTACAGGATGTGTTTGTAGAACTCTGGAAAAGAAAAGACAGCATAGAAATAGGCGATCAGATTCAAGCCTTTCTCTATCGGTCTGTTTATACCCGTTGCTTGAATGTATTGAAACATCGAAACATTGAGGAAGGGTATTGTGCTGCTATGGAAGAAATTAACCAAAAGCGGGCGGAGTTCTACCAACCGGACAATAATGAGGTTATTAGAAAAATCGAAGATCGGGAACTACGAAAAGAAATATACGATGCCATTAACGAGTTGCCGGACAAATGCAAAGAGGTGTTTAAACTCAGCTATCTGCACGACATGAAAAATAAAGAGATAGCTGATATTCTCGGAGTTTCACTCCGAACAGTGGAAGCTCATATGTATAAAGCACTTAATATCTAAGAAATCGCCTCGATCACCTTTGGATAGTATTTTTCTTATTTTTATGGAAATAAGATAAGTGTTTTTACGAACTAGGTTGTTTTTATAATAAGAAGGAAAAGAAAAATGAGAAATCTGAGCGAAGACATACTGAAGAAAATATTTGATGGGAGAATGTTCCGAAGAAGAACTAACCGAGGTTAGTGCTTGGGTTAAGGAATCAGACGAACACGCCCGTCAGTTGTTTCGCATGGAGGAAATTTATCAGTTAGGTAAAGTGAACTCCTATGCGGACGAGCTACGGATGGACCTTGCTGAAAAGAGACTTTACAAGAGAATTAAAGAAGAAAGCAATAACAACTTAAAACACTACGTATACATCAGTGGATGAGATATGCTGCTATCATTACTGTAGTATTATTGTTGGGAGGAGGAGCCGTATACTGGTTCTATCAAAAACGAAACAGACATGCTGGTAGCTACCGCCAATAAAGGAATTGTTGAAGAAGTCACTCTAACCTGACGGGACTAAAGTCTGGTTAAAACAATTCCGCTACTTGAGAGAAATCCACGTAAGTTTTCTGACACAGAACGGAATGTTTATTTGGAAGGAGAACCTATTTTAATGACCAGTAACCAGAAACGCACAACAGCCATTCATTGTAGAAAGTGACGCAATGAGAGTACGAGTGTTGGGTACGGTTTTCATTCAACTTCAATGTGACAAACATCAGTCGGTTGCCGAAGCGCACTCTGATCGAAGGAGAGATTGAAGTAAAAGGCAAACAGATGAAGGGCAAAGCATTCTTGCTCTCCGGGACAACGTGCCGAATTGAAATAGAGATACAGGCAGATGATTGTTAAACAGGTAGAAGCTAATTAGATGCTGTTTGGCACGATGATTTAATTCCATTTGAACAAGCGGACATCTTCACCATTACAACAAAAGCGCTGGAACGTTTCTATGATGTAAGATCATCCTGTCACCGGATATCCGTTCTGACAAGACCTATTCGGGGGTACTGAAAAAAATCAAACATAGAATCAGTATTGCAATCGTTGCAAAACGCGAATACCAATCAACTATAAAATCGTCGGAAGTAATATTTT
>NZ_BHWB01000014.1 GCF_003865075.1 Bacteroides faecalis
AGGAGGAGAAAAGAGAGAGATAGTATCATGTGTATCTGCGTTTCTTTTTTGAAATGTGATTCGAAATAGTCAGTCATTTGAAGAACCGATTTGACTTTGACCTCTGACTGAGTTTGTTTCATCTCGCCAAAGCAATGTGAAAGTTGAACCGGAGACCAGTTATGTTCTTCCGATTTCCACATATCGGTTATAGGCAGGTATTTGGTACGCAAACTGAACAACAGTTTGTATTTGGTAGCCGCTTCCGTACTATCGTTACGGAAACTCTGTGATTTGACGTCCCAGTCCTTTAATAGACCGGTAATATTTAATACTTTTGGCACGCGGGCATAGCCGGTTTGGAAGAATATCATCTCCAGCTTGACCTTTTTCTGCTCCTTGGGATTTTGTTTGCTCCGGATGTTGATTGTGTACATAAAATGATAATGTGTTAGTTAAATGGTACTTTTAATTCGCATTAGCGGGTATAAAGTCAGCTTAATTAACCTACAGAAGCCTACATGAAAAAAGTAGGACTCTCAGCGAAATAATGGTTATACAGTTTAATCTGTGCTTACACCATTTACTAACATGTTATCAATCAATGAATTTTAAGCCTGCTTAAAATTCATTTCGAAAAAAAGAAAGCCCGGTTTTCGGAGTACCTTTTTTCTGTGATTATTATTTTTTTGCTTTGTTAGTGGTGCTGTGAAGTTTAAATCACCTATATTTGCATAGTATGGAAAAATTCGAATTATATATACTTGGGTGTGGCTCTGCTTTGCCTACTACCCGCCACTTTGCAACATCGCAGGTTGTGAATCTGCGTGAAAAGCTTTTTATGATTGATTGTGGCGAGGGTGCGCAAATGCAGTTACGCAAATCCCGGTTGAAGTTCTCTCGGTTGAACCATATTTTTATTTCTCATTTACATGGCGATCATTGTTTTGGGTTGTTGGGGTTGATATCTACATTCGGGTTACTGGGACGTACAGCTGACTTACATATTCATTCTCCGAAAGGTTTGGAAGAATTATTTGCTCCACTGCTAGACTTCTTTTGCAAGAAGCTGACGTATCAGGTTTTCTTTCATGAGTTTGAAACTCACGAACCCGTTTTGATATATGAGGACCGTTCGGCTACAGTGACTACTATTCCATTGAGGCATCGTATCCCTTCTTGCGGTTTTCTGTTCGAAGAGAAGCCACGTCCCAATCACATTATCAGAGATATGATTGATTTCTATCAGATTCCTGTCTATGAGTTGAACCGGATTAAGAATGGAGCAGATTATGTGACTCCTGAGGGTGAGACTGTTGCCAATTCGCGTCTGACACGTCCTGCATCACCGGTACGAAAGTATGCTTATTGTTCTGATACTTGCTATCGGGAAGAGATAGTAGAACAGATAAAAGGAGTAGACTTGTTATTTCATGAAGCTACATTTGCTCAAAACGAAGCAGCAAGAGCCAAAGAGACGTTTCACTCAACAGCTGCACAAGCAGCAGAGATAGCCCGAGCAGCAGAAGTCAAGCAATTAGTAATCGGACATTTTTCGGCACGTTATGAAAATGAACAGATATTATTAGAAGAAGCGTCAGGGATTTTTCCAGCGACAATCTTGGCGAAAGAAAACCTTTGTATCTCTGTTGGAAACAACGAATAACCAGAATTGAAACCATAAACAAAAATACAGAATACAAGAAATTATGACCCCTTATAACGAACGCGAAGTGCTGGAGCTTCTTCAGGAGGAGAGTACGCAGCGGAAAGGATTTGAAATGATCGTGTCACAATACAGTGAGCAACTGTATTGGCAGATACGTAGGATGGTGTTGTCGCATGAAGATGCGAACGACCTCCTTCAAAATACTTTTATTAAGGCATGGACGAACATTGATTATTTTCGTGCTGAGGCTAAACTTTCTACCTGGCTTTATCGCATTGCACTGAATGAGTGTCTTACTTTTCTGAATAAACAACGTGCCAATACGGTCGCTATTGATGATCCCGAAGCTATGAGTGTGCAAAATCTTGAAAGTGATTCTTACTTTTCCGGTGACCGGATACAACTACTATTACAGAAGGCGTTGATGTCTTTGCCCGAGAAACAGCGGATGGTGTTTAACTTGAAATATTATCAGGAAATGAAGTATGAAGATATGTCTGAGATTTTTGGTACTTCAGTCGGAGCATTGAAAGCTTCTTATCACCACGCAGTGAAGAAAATAGAAAAGTTTTTCGAAGAGATTGATTAAACCTTTTAAGTTGCATTACGTCTAACAAAAAGAGAGGAGAAAAACGTATGAAAGAAGAAGATATCCTATTGAAGAAAATTGGAAAGGAGCATTCCTTCAAAGTTCCTGAAGGATACTTTGAAAATTTGACTTCAGAGGTAATGGATAAACTTCCTGAAAAAGAAAAAGTTGTTTTTAAGGATGAATCCGTTAGCACATGGACAAGGCTAAAACCGTTAGTATATATGGCAGCTATGTTTGTGGGGGCTGCCCTGATTATCCGGGTCGCATCATCGGATCATAAGCCTGTAAATAATGATGTGGTAGCACCGGAACCTGAAACAGAAGTTGTGTCCGATCAGATGATTGATTTTGCGGTAGAAGGTGCTATGTTGGATGACTATTCATTATATGTTTATCTGAGTGACGCAAGTGTAGAATGATTAATTAAAAGTTTGAATATTTAAAATGAAGAAATTAATTGCTTTAGTCGTTTTATTATGTAGTTTCGTTCCCATTCTTTTGGCAGCCGACGGATGTGAGCAGCATTTGACTCCTGATGAATTTAGGGCAAAGCAAAAAGCATTTATTATAGAACAAGCAGGATTGACAAAAGAGGAGGCAACAAAGTTTTTCCCACTCTATTTTGAACTTCAGGATAAAAGAAGAAGTTGAATGATGATTCTTGGACGTTGATGCGTAAGGGAAAAGAAGATAATGCTACTGAAACACAATATGAAGAAATTATCGGGAAGATATGTGATAATCGAATTGAAGCCGATCGTTTGGACAAAACTTATCTGGATAAGTTTAAAAAGATTCTAACCTGGAAGAAGATATTTCTTGTGCAACGTGCGGAAACTCGTTTTCACAGAGAAATGCTGAAAGCTATGAATCGTGGAGGAAATGATCCGAAGAGAGGCCGATAAATTATTATAATTAGCATATAATTAACGCGTATTTTGATCTGGATGGATTAAATACGCGTTAATTTTTTTGCTGACACTTACAATCCTTTATTCTTTGCTTCATTCCAGATAGCATCCATTTCTTCGAGTGACATATCCTTGAGATTTCTTCCTTCTTTGATGGTATGCTCTTCCAGATAATTAAAACGGCGTATAAATTTCTGGTTTGTAAGTTCCAGTGCATTGTCAGGATTGATTTTGTATAAGCGTGCTGCATTGATTAAGCTGAACATCACATCTCCAAATTCTGCTTCCGCTTTCTCTTTATCCATATTGGCAACTTCTTCCTGAAATTCACCAATTTCCTCTTTTACTTTCTCCCATACTTGTTCCCGCTTTTCCCAGTCGAAACCTACATTGCGTGCTTTATCCTGAATTCGGTATGCTTTGATGAGTGAAGGAAGTGCGGCAGGAACTCCACTTAATACGCTCTTATTACCATCTTTTTCTTTCAGTTTCAATTGTTCCCAATTTTCGGATACTTGTCCGGCTGTTTCTGCTTTTACTTCTCCGAATACGTGTGGGTGGCGGAAGATTAATTTATCACAGAGTTTGTCGCATACATCTTTGATATCGAAATCTCCTGTCTCTGAACCTATCTTGGCATAGAAAGCAACATGCAGAAGTACATCACCCAACTCTTTGCAAATATCTTGCTTGTCATTTTTCATTATTGCATCGCAAAGCTCATAAGTTTCTTCTATTGTGTTAGGACGCAGACTTTCATTGGTCTGTTTACGATCCCAGGGACACTTTACACGTAATTCATCGAGAATATCCAGGAAGCGTCCGAAGGCTTCCATCTGTTCTTGTCTGGTATGTGACATTTTGTTTCTATTTTATTTTATGATTAATTTTTCTGTTCAATCTTTTTCTCTTTATCTTTTAATGATTCTTGATAAGAGATCAGTAAGCCTACTACTTCGGAATAATTCTGTCTTCCACTTCCGATCTTATTCCCTTTGAGGTAGAGATCGTAAATCCAGTCTTGGATATCCCCGATAATGGGACTATATTTAGCTGACCAATAGGCTTGGTTATGCTTGGCTAATTCAATAATTTCCGGTCGGATACGTTTGTAAAGTGTAGTGTATTCTTCCTCTGATAGTAATCTTCGGGCATTACTTAATACATGGTCGAGTACTGAAAAATAACCGGAGAAACGAATTCCTGTTGCTTGCGCACGAGTACAAACTTGATAAGCATAGAAATTAGCTTCCGCTTCACTAGTAATACCGAGTAAATGAGCTAATTCATGAGCATAAGTAGCCGGATAATTAATTGGAAGTAGATCACCGTTCAAAGTAAATTCACAGAAGAAAGGTCCCATGCTGCCGGTTACACCTACCATTGAAATAAATGGAGTAAACAGCATTGTTTTTACTTTGGGATTAGCGTGCGGTGGACGGTGAACGCCAAGACTGTCACTAAGCTGATTGTATAACCGTACACTTTCTTTACGAATTAAATCTTGGCTAATGTTATTTAAAGGAGTATATGAACGGTTTAGCTGTGTGATGTATTCGTCTACAAAAGTCTGGAAGTTTTCCGGCGTATAGGCCGTATATGGAATTCCGGTTCGTTGGTAAAAGTTTTTTTGTGAGTAGTTGAGTCCCCAGGCCAGATAGAACCATACGTAAATCCATAAAAGATATTCTATGTCATTTAACAAGATTTTCTTCCAGGATAATTTCTTTCGAATCTTGGCATATATAGGATATACTATGACACCTACAATGCTGAGAAAAATAAACAGATCGCCTATTGCAAAAGGAAATATGTTGGAAAATGCTGATAAAACATAAGATATGCCCGGGTAGACTTTCTGAGAATAGATAGTTGCCAGAGCAGGAATCCATTGTGTCATCCATACGAGAAGTAGTAGTACTCCTAGAATGATATATCTAATTTTTAACCTTCGTTTCATTATTTATTAAGATTTGAAGTAACAAAAATATGCAATTAATTCTGATTATCCGTTTATGCACCTGTTATATTCGCAATTACTAGTCTGTCAAAGAGTTTGTCTCCAAAATACCGTCTGTTTAATTTGTAAATAAACTCGTTGAGATACAACTGTAAGTATTTCCTTTTGATTTTATGGTAGTTGCCCAGCAATGTCCGTTTTGCATTACTGATTGCGATATGCACCCATTTGAGTGTTTCCTTGGTGGTTTTGGCGTCTGATTTCTCGGTGACGTGCAATTCCACCAGATCGGAGATGTCAACGTAAGAAGTGCTTTTGTCCGAAAATACGATGGCATCATCCTCCATGCAGTCCCTGACCACGCCGTTGATTCCTTCACTTTGATGGCTATCCAGTACCCTGGCCTTGAAATAACGCACATGCTTCTCCTTTTTGCCCGTTTCGATATCTTCCAACGGGGTGCTTTCGGCCATCACCGCAACGTTCTGCTTTCCCTCGGCTCCCCGGCCACGTGTACCCTTGCCTCGCTCGATTTCCTTACTGGCCACCGAAAAGTAACCCTCATCCAGTTCTATCATCCCTTCCAGTGTATACCTTGCATCCCGGTTGCCCATCGCCCTGCGGAGTTTGTGTACCATCGCCCATACCGGTTCGTAACGCTTCAATCCTAATTGCTTCTGGAGTTCGTTGGTGGAGAATCCCTTTTTTGTGCAACTCATCAGGAACATCGTTTTGTACCACACCAGAAACGGCAGCTTGGAGCTCTCCATGATCGTACCGCTGCGCAACGAGGTGCGGAAACGGCAACCTTTGCATTCATAACTCCATTTACCCTGTAACCAATAATGGGAAGTGCCCCCGCATCGCTTGCAGACAACCCCTTCCTTATCACGCTGCTCCTTGAAATGCAAACGACAATCTTCCTCCGAACCGAAATGAGCCGTAAAACTGAATATGTTCATAATCCCTGCTTTTTGAGCGCTAATATACTAAAAATATTAGGTGTGTTTGCGGAGAATCAGACAATTAATAAATGTAACGCGAAAAAATACCTCTATATTTGCAAAAAAACTGTTAATACTAATTCGATTGTTAACCATAAACGGAATTAAAAGATGGCTACTACAGAAGAAATTGAAAAGTATTGCCGAAATTGTGTATCACGTGATTTCGTCAATGGAAAGGGACTCGTTTGCAAGCGTTCCAGAGAATTTCCAGCTTTTGAAGAAGAGTGTGAAAATTTTGAGAACGATGAAGAACTAACCAAAATGGCTCCCCCTAAACCGGAGGATTTTCCGGTAACGATGACAAGAGAAGAGCTACTTGCTCAAGAAAATCTACTGAAAGGACTTTTGCTGGCTATAATCGCTAGTTTGGTCGGAGCGGTGGCATGGGGACTGGTTTCTGTTTCTACAGGCTATCAAATTGGATATATGGCAATTGCTATCGGATTGGTTGTAGGTTTTGCCATGCGACAAGGAAAAGGGATACGTCCAATTTTCGGAATTATAGGTGGAGCTTTGGCTTTGATAAGCTGTGTCTTGGGGGATTTTTTTTCTATTATTGGATTTGCCTCTCGAGAGTATGATATGCCTTTCTTTGAAGTTTTAACACAAGCTGATTTTAAAACAGTCTTTTCAATAATAGAAGAAAATTTGGTCTCTATGAGTACCTTATTTTATGTAATTGCTGTTTATGAGGGATATAAATTCTCTTTCCGTCCACAGAATCAGCCTAAGGGTGGTCAGATTTGAATTAAAATTATTAATTTTGCACCCGTTATTTTTCGAAACTATCATATTATATATAAAACAACATGGAATTAGCAAGTAAGTACAATCCCGCTGACGTGGAGGGAAAGTGGTACCAGTATTGGATGGAACACCGTTTATTTAGTTCGAAACCCGATGGTCGTGAACCCTACACCATCGTCATTCCGCCTCCTAACGTCACAGGTGTGCTCCACATGGGACACATGCTTAATAATACCATTCAGGATATTTTAGTTCGTCATGCCCGTATGGAAGGTAAAAATGCTTGCTGGGTACCGGGAACAGACCATGCATCTATTGCTACGGAAGCCAAAGTGGTGAACAAACTTGCTGCCCAAGGTATCAAGAAAACGGATTTGACTCGTGATGAGTTCCTGAAACATGCATGGGAATGGACAGACGAACATGGAGGTATTATTCTGAAACAACTTCGTAAACTCGGTGCCTCTTGTGACTGGGAACGTACTGCTTTCACAATGGACGAAAAGCGTAGTGAAAGTGTAATAAAGGTTTTTGTCGATCTATTTGATAAAGGATTGATTTATCGCGGTGTCCGTATGGTGAACTGGGATCCGAAAGCTTTGACGGCTCTTTCTGACGAAGAAGTTATTTATAAAGAGGAGCATGGCAAACTGTATTATCTCCGTTATAAAGTAGAAGGTGATCCGGAAGGTCGTTATGCAGTTGTAGCAACTACCCGTCCTGAAACGATCATGGGTGATACGGCGATGTGTATAAATCCGAATGATCCAAAGAATCAATGGTTGAGAGGCAAGAAAGTGATTGTTCCGTTGGTAAATCGTGTCATTCCTGTGATTGAAGATGATTATGTAGACATCGAATTCGGTACCGGTTGTTTGAAGGTGACCCCGGCTCACGATGTGAATGACTATATGTTGGGAGAAAAATATAATCTGCCTACTATCGATATTTTCAATGATAACGGTACATTGAGCGAAGCTGCCGGAATGTATATCGGTATGGATCGTTTCGATGTTCGTAAGCAGATAGAGAAAGATCTTGAAGCTGCGAATTTATTGGAGAAAACAGAAGCATACACGAATAAAGTTGGGTATTCAGAACGTACTAATGTTGTGATTGAGCCTAAACTGTCTATGCAGTGGTTTCTCAAAATGCAGCATTTTGCAGAAATGGCATTGCCTCCGGTCATGAATGATGAACTGAAGTTCTATCCTGCTAAGTATAAGAATACTTACCGTCACTGGATGGAAAACATCAAAGACTGGTGTATCAGCCGTCAGTTGTGGTGGGGACATCGTATTCCCGCATACTTCTTACCGGAAGGGGGCTATGTTGTAGCTTCGACCCCTGAAGAAGCACTGGCGAAGGCTAAAGAAAAGACAAACAATGCTAACTTGAAAATAGAAGATCTCCGTCAGGATGAAGACTGTCTGGATACTTGGTTCTCTTCTTGGTTGTGGCCTATCTCTCTGTTTGATGGAATCAACAATCCGGGAAATGAAGAGATCAATTACTATTATCCGACAAGTGATTTGGTAACGGGACCGGATATCATCTTCTTCTGGGTGGCACGTATGATTATGGCAGGTTACGAATATGAAGGAAAGATGCCGTTTAAGAATGTTTACTTCACAGGTATCGTTCGCGATAAATTGGGACGGAAGATGTCCAAATCCCTCGGTAACTCTCCTGATCCGTTGGAACTGATAGAGAAATACGGTGCTGATGGTGTACGTATGGGTATGATGCTTTCAGCTCCTGCCGGAAATGATATTCTTTTTGATGATGCGCTTTGCGAACAAGGGCGTAACTTCTGCAATAAGATATGGAATGCTTTCCGTTTAATTAAAGGTTGGCAGGTAGATAAGACGCTGGTACCTACGGAGGCTGCTAATCTGGCTACCCAATGGTTTGAATCCAAACAAAATGAGGTAGCTGCCGAGATGGCGGATCTGTTTAGTAAATACCGTTTGAGTGAAGCATTGATGGCTGTGTATAAGTTGTTCTGGGATGAGTTCTCTTCCTGGTATCTGGAAATGATAAAACCGGCTTATGGACAAGGTATCGATAGTTGTACTCATAATGCTACGCTTTGTTTCTTAGATAATCTGCTTCATTTGCTCCATCCGTTTATGCCGTTCATTACAGAAGAATTATGGCAACAGATGTATGAACGTAATGCGGAAGAGGGCGAAAGTTTAATGGTAAGTGCTTTGACTTTGGATACTTATGTAGATACAGAGATTGTTCAGCAGTTTGAAGTAGTGAAAGAAGTGATTAGTAATATCCGTAGTATTCGCCTTCAAAAGAACATAGCACAGAAAGAGGCACTCGAACTGCAGGTTGTAGGAGAAAATCCGGTAGCTGCGTTCAATGCGGTTATTCAAAAGATGTGTAACCTTTCATCTATCGAGGTGGTTACCTCTAAAGCAGAAGGAGCTTCCTCCTTTATGGTAGGAACGGCCGAATATGCAGTTCCATTGGGAAATATGATTGATGTGGAAGCTGAAATCGCCCGTATGGAAGCTGAACTGAAACATAAGGAAGGTTTCTTGCAGGGAGTCATGAAGAAATTGAGTAATGAGAAGTTTGTAAATAATGCTCCGGCAGCTGTACTTGAACTTGAACGTAAGAAACAGGCAGATGCAGAAAGTATTATCAGTTCTTTAAAAGAAAGTATTGCTGCACTAAAAAAATCATAATGATTTGATACTTAATAATGTGTAAATAAGAGGCACCTCAGGAATTTGAGGTGCCTTTCTTTTTTAGATAAGAAAATAATACTATCTTTGCTAATCTATTTATTACAACACGAATGAAACAAGTACTGAGAATTGCCGTCTTTTATGGCTTGTTCTTTCTTCTGGGAGGAACCTTTCTGACTGCATCAGCTCGTAACGGGCAATCTGAAAAAGAGATACTGGTTTTGAATTCCATCAATTTTAATCTTCCTTGGGCTAAAAATTTTTATTGGTATGTACATGATCAACTTCGGAGCAAGGGTATATCGGTAAAAGCGGAATCATTGTCTGTTCCGGCTTTGATTGATACAGTGGAAGTGAAAGCTATGGTCACTTATTTACGACAGAAATATCCCTTTCCTCCTACGGCGGTTGTTATGATCGGAGATCCCGGGTGGATTGTTTGCAGGGAACTTTTTGACGATATATGGAAAGAAGTTCCGGTAATTATAACCAATTCTCGTGACCGTTTGCCCGCTACAATGGACATATTGCTTTCACATGCTTCATTAACGGAAGCAAACAGTGTTCCGGCTGAAAAGTGGAGGCAGGGATATAACCTTACTACTTTAACGCAGCATTATTATGTCAAGGAAACGGTAGACCTGATGTATCAGTTGATACCTGAGATGGAGCGTCTTGCATTTATCTCCGATGATCGTTATATCAGCGAAGAAACTCGTGGAGATGTGAAAGATGCAGTAAAGGCAAACTTCCCTGATTTGACATTAGATTTGTTATCAACTACAGAAATGTCTACAGAATTATTGTTAGATACTTTACGTAGCTATAAAGCGAATACCGGAATTATATATTATTCTTGGTTTGAGTCTCATAATAAGGATGATAATAATTATCTTTTCGATCATATTCAGGATATCATTACTAATTTTACTCCTTCACCTCTGTTTCTTCTCTCATCCGAAGATTTGTCTAATAATACTTTTGCCGGAGGTTATTATGTTTCGGCAGAATCTTTTGGAGATTCATTGTTAGGTATATTAAATCGGATATTATCCGGTGAGCAAGCACGGGATATTCCGGAGAGCGTAGGTGGCAAGGAAAATGCGTATCTTTGTTATCCTGTACTTGAATCTCATAATATTCCCTCTTATCGTTATCCGGGTAACGCTGTTTATATTAACTCACCTAAAACTTTCTTTGAACAATACAGGACTGTTATCCTGTCTTGTCTGGTGATCGTACTCATTCTGATAGCTGCTATTTCCTATTACATTCACATTCTTCGGAAAGCATATGATCGTTTTAGAGATGCAATGGAGAAGGCAGAGCAGGCTAATAAGTTGAAATCGGCTTTTTTAGCAAATATGAGTCATGAGATACGTACTCCGTTGAATGCTATTGTGGGTTTTGCCAATATGCTGCCGGATGTAGAAGACAAAAAAGAAATGCGTGAATATACTGATATCATTGAAACAAATACGAATTTGCTGCTTCAGTTGATAAACGATATCCTTGATATGTCGAAGATTGAAGCGGGTACTTTTGATTTTTATCCTTCGTTGATAGATGTGAACCAAGTCATGGAAGAGATTGAACAAAGTATGAAATTGCGTTTAAAGGGAAATAAGGTGAGTATTATATTTACTGAACGTTTGCCGGAATGTAGTTTATATGTAGACAAGAATCGATTGATGCAGTTGATGTCCAATTTTGTTGTGAATGCTATCAAATTTACAGAAAGTGGCTCTATATGTATGGGATATCGTAAAGAGGATGCTAATAATATCTATTTTTATGTTTCCGATACAGGTTGTGGAATGTCACATGAACAATGTGAGCATGTTTTTGAACGTTTTGTAAAATATAATCCGTTTATTCAGGGGACAGGCTTAGGACTTTCTATTTGTAGTATGATTGTAGAACGGTTGGGTGGTAAGATCGGAGTAAAGTCGGAAGAAGGGAAAGGTTCTACTTTTTGGTTTATTTTGCCTTATAGAGTAAGTCGGCCAGACTCTTAGAACAGATGATAATCAGTGAAAAATAAAATCGCCGGAAGTAAATAGAGTATTTTTTCCGGCGATCACTATATTGTGGTCTTTTTTATTTCTCCAACAACTCTTTCAGAAAATCATCCAATTCTTTGTCCAGACCTTTTAGTAGTTCATCACTGACTAATAAAGTATCATCATCGACCAGCAACAATTCGGCTACAGTTTCCTTCTCTTCGTCTACCAATACAAATGAATAAGGCTTTAAAATCGATACCTTTTCAAAATCACCGGCATTTTTCATTCTACAAAGAAGATTGCGCAGGATAGGTTCTACATTATCCATAAAATCATCACCTTCATAAGTGGCCCATTCCTCAATCATCACGTCAGCTAGTTCTTCATCATCGTCATTAAAAATGTTGAGTCGTCCAGATGTCTGGTCGGGTTGCAAATGAATATCTGTTACGACTGTCTGTTCACAGCCACATACATATTTACCGACTGCCTTTTGGATAGCCGATTCGATGGTAGATAGTGATTGTTGGCTCAATTTCATGGGATTCCTTCTTTTTGTTAGTTCAAAGGTATGAAAAAAATAATAATTGCTGCATGATTTTTTTAAAAATCATCATTAAATCGACTCATTTGCATTTTTATCTTAGTTAATGAGTCATATCTTTTATTTAATTCGGTGACATAGAGTGACGTTTGATAGAAATTGGGAATATCTCTCAAATTTACATTCATACTATCTTTCATTTGATCTACCTTGTCGATTTTTTTGGCAATTTTTTGTGCTATGGTTGCCCATTCCACTGCTTTGGCAATGCTATCTTTCATTTCGTAATAAACAGCGATGTTGATAGCTGCTTTCATTTTTTTCTTTTTTCTTTTTGTACCATTGAACGCTTCTAGCCAAAGCTTATAGGCATCATCCCATGAGCCTTCATGTACATAAACGCTAGCATCACGCATTTGTATGGACCCATTCGTATAAATAAAGCGAGCGTCTTTTCTCCAGTACGGGATTAAATATTTAACAGGAATCGTACCTGCAAACTCAGCAGCTTCTTTTAGTATTTGTTCTTCCGAAATCATTCGTGCGTTTATTTGTTCTTTCGTACCAATTTCTTCCCAATAAATACTGTCGGTAGCTGTGATAGTGTTCATCGGTTTCTTTAGCGTAGGGAGGTATATTCTTATAGTGGGAAAAGCTTTTAGATCTATTGCCACTTCATAGATACCATAATCATCCGGATAATAGACTGATCTTCCAGTTATAAACCGTACACCTTCCACTGCAATAATGAAATCTACTCCTAAATTCGATGTTAATGTACGAACCTCCTCCTGACTTAATGTGCTTTCACGAGGGATTCTATCATTAGCTCGTAAGGCAGAATCGCAGATAACAACTGTTTCAAAATAGTTTTGGCTTGCAATTTCTGCAGCGAGGGATTCGGCTACAATTCGGGGATCGCCGTTAGCATAAGCTGAGGCACCTTTCATATGCATCATTTTAAATATACTTTCCGGAGCAGAAGCTGCCAAAATCAATGCACTGTCTGGTGGAGTACTACAGTTGTTCACTATAGCCACTTTCTGAAGTTCAGGCGGGAAGGATATTTCCGCAGGATGTACATATTCGATAGGGATTTGTTCCAAACTTTGGCAACTGCCAAAGAATAGTACGAATATGCAGGCAAATGCCAATGAATCTAATTTTGCCATAGTGCCGAATATTTAGTAGTTAAGTTTAAACAAAGATACTATTTTAAATGAATAAAAGAAAGCCTCGAACGGTTAAAAACTGTTTGAGGCTTTCTTTTTTTTCAGTCACGAATAGGGCATACTTAGCTATTCATAAACTAAGCATTTTTTCCGTGACAGTTTTTGTATTTCTTGCCACTGCCGCATGGACAAGGATCATTACGTCCTACTGTTTTTTCTGCACGTATCGGTTCGCGTTTTTGTTGTTCGCGGGTATCCTGGCTAGCGGCAGCTTGTTGGTTCGGATCATTAAGATCTTGTTTTTGTTCGCGGTATTTGCTCATATCCTGACGTTGTTCCGGAGTAGCCTGGCGAACTTCCACACGTCGTGGAGCTTGTTCATCAGGAGCTTCCTGTACAGGAATCTGTCCGCGCATTAAGATAGAGACTGTCTGGTTATTGATCTTGTTTACCATTGCGTCAAACAATGTAACAGACTCCAATTTGTAAATCAACAACGGATCTTTCTGTTCGTAACTAGCGTTCTGTACAGAGTGTTTCAGTTCGTCCAGTTCACGTAAGTTTTCTTTCCATGCTTCATCGATAACATGTAACAGAATTGATTTCTCGAACGACTTAACTACTTCCTTAGACTCAGTTTCATAAGCAGTCTTCAGGTTACAAGAGATATTGTACATACGTTTACCATCTGTGATAGGAATCAAGATGTTCTCATACATTTGTCCCTGGTTTTCATAAACCTGTTTGATAACGGGATTAGCGATCTGAGCCAAACGGTCTGTTTTCCGTTTGAAGTTCTCCATTGCCATTGCGAAAGCCTTTTCTGCCATTACCTCTTTCTTCTCGTTACGGAATTCGTCTTCTGTGAACGGACATTCCATAGCCAATGTCTGAAGCATTTCCATCTTGCAGCCTTCGTAATCGTTGTTTTCGATAGCGTTTGCACAACGGTCCCAAACCATGTTTACGATATCCATACCGATACGTTCACCCATCAAGGCATGACGGCGTTTTGTATAGACAACTGTACGTTGCTTATTCATCACATCATCATATTCCAGCAAACGTTTACGGATACCGAAGTTGTTTTCTTCTACTTTCTTCTGTGCACGTTCAATAGAATTAGAGATCATTTTGTGCTCAATCATTTCGCCTTCCTGGAAACCAAGTTTATCCATAACACTGGCAATACGGTCGGAAGAGAACAAACGCATCAGATCATCTTCCAATGATACAAAGAATACAGAAGAACCTGGGTCACCTTGACGTCCTGCACGACCACGTAACTGGCGGTCTACACGACGTGACTCATGACGTTCTGTACCGATGATGGCAAGACCACCTGCCGCTTTTACTTCCGGGCTCAGCTTGATGTCGGTACCACGACCGGCCATGTTGGTAGCAATGGTTACTGTTCCGCTCATACCGGCTGTGGCAACAATATCAGCTTCTCTTTGGTGCAGTTTAGCATTCAATACGTTGTGTTCAATCTTACGCATTGTAAGCATTTTGCTCAACATCTCTGAGATTTCTACCGAGGTAGTACCCACCAATACCGGGCGTCCGGCTTGAACTAGTTTCTCGATCTCTTCGATAACAGCTTTATATTTCTCACGTTTAGTCTTGTAAACGCGGTCGTTCATATCTTTACGAGCAATTGGGCGGTTGGTTGGAATAACAACTACATCGAGTTTGTAGATATCCCAAAGCTCACCGGCTTCCGTTTCGGCAGTACCGGTCATACCGGAAAGCTTATGATACATACGGAAGTAATTCTGCAATGTGATTGTAGCAAATGTCTGCGTTGCAGCTTCCACTTTCACACGTTCCTTAGCTTCGATAGCCTGATGCAATCCGTCAGAATAACGGCGACCTTCCATGATACGTCCGGTTTGTTCGTCTACAATCTTCACCTGTCCGTCGATTACTACGTATTCGTCGTCTTTTTCGAACATGGTGTAAGCTTTCAGTAGCTGATTGATTGTATGTACGCGTTCTGATTTAATAGCGTAGTTGGTCAGTAACTCATCCTTCTTTTGCAGTTTCTGTTCTTCTGTCAGTCCCGGCACATTTTCCAGTTCAGAAAGCTGTGCTGCGATATCAGGAAGTACGAATAAAGTCGGATCTTCTGAATTACCGGTAATTAAATCTACCCCCTTATCAGTCAAATCTACGCTGTTCAGCTTTTCTTCAATAACAAAATACAACGGGTCAGTAACCTCGTGCATACGTTTGTTATTTTGCTCCATGTAGATTTCTTCTGTCTTCAACATTCCGGCTTTGATTCCCTGTTCACTGAGGAACTTAATCAATGCCTTGTTTTTCGGCAAACATTTGTGGCTACGGTATAATGCAAGGAATCCCTCTTCAACCTCTTTTTTATCATCCGAGGCAATCAGTCTCTTCGCTTCAGACAGATATTTGGTTGCCAATACCTTTTGTGCTTCTACAAGTCGTTCCACTAGTGGACGAAGTTGTTCGAACAATTGGTCGTCGCCTTTAGGGACTGGACCGGAAATAATCAACGGAGTACGGGCATCGTCAATCAATACAGAGTCTACCTCATCGACAATAGCATAGTTGTGCTGGCGTTGTACAAGGTCTTTCGGGCTGATCGCCATATTGTCACGCAAGTAGTCGAAACCGAATTCGTTGTTAGTACCAAATGTGATATCGGCTAGATAAGCCTGACGACGAGCATCAGAGTTCGGCTGGTGACGGTCGATACAATCTACGCTTAATCCATGGAACATATAAAGCGGTCCCATCCACTCGGAGTCACGTTTCGCCAGATAGTCATTCACAGTTACTACATGTACACCGTTTCCGGTCAATGCATTCAAGAACACAGGGAGGGTAGCCACAAGGGTTTTACCTTCACCGGTTGCCATTTCCGCAATTTTACCTTTGTGCAGAACCACACCACCGAATAACTGTACATCATAGTGAACCATGTTCCACAATGTATCGTTACCACCAGCCATCCAGTGATTCTGGTAAATAGCTTTATCCCCTTCGATACGTACAAAGTCTTTTGATGCAGCCAGTTCGCGGTCAAAATCGGTAGCAGTAACTACGATTTCCGGATTTTCAGCGAAACGTTTGGCTGTTGCTTTTACGATAGAGAAAGCCACCGGTAATATTTCATCCAGTGCCTTTTCGTATTTCTCCAGAATTTCTTTATCTATCTTGTCTATTTGAGCGAAAACTTCTTCACGATCTTCCAGCTCTATGCTTTCGATACTTGCTTTCAATTCTTCCACTTTCGCACGTTCAGCGCTAGCCGAGTCATAGATATATTGCTTGAGTTCTAGCGTTTTGGCACGTAGAGCGTCATTGTCAAGTGCTTCAACCTCAGGGTAAGCAGCTTTGATCTTCTCTACCCAGGGTTTGATTTCTTTCATGTCTCGAGTGGATTTATTTCCAAAAATCGAGCTTAAAATTTCATTAAATCCCATTTGTATTATTATGTTTATTATTTATCGTACTGAGATAACGTGCGCAAAGTTACATTAAAATGCTGATTTATTTATACTTTACGCCTTGTTTTTGCGGGGAAATTTTTACCGGATATCGGTAATAGGAGCTGCTGTACAGGCATTTGGTGCCCGTATGCGCATGAAATTAGCCAGAGTTGGCGCAATATGGTCTATTGTTACAGGTGTCTGTATGATAGCCGGTTTCACTGAGTGACCAATGAAAATCAGCGGAGAAGGTACGTACGAATGACGTACAACCTTACTTGAATTGGTATCTTCATTGACAATGGTCCATCCCGGGAGCACATCGATTGCCAGGTCTCCCGAGCGTTGACGATGAAAACCATTACGTATCTTATAAATTTCTGGAGTCCATGCTCCCAGTAGGAGTCTGTGGGCAGAATATACTTCATTTACTCCACTAAACTGTATCAGGAATTCTGCAGACTTCTCCTGTACTTCTATTAGGTTCAGTTGCTTTTGTTCCAGTAATTTGTGATTCAGGTAAATCTGTTGATCGTAATAAGCTTCTACATATTTTCCTTCGCCGTAAGTAGCCATCAGGAACATATTCAGCAGGGCAGCACAACGATTCAGGTGGAACTCCCCGGTAGGAATCTTATACACCCCCGAATCCGTTGATTCACTGTCTGTATATCCGGTAGAAGTGATGAAAATCAGCACGTTTTGTAAACCTACTTTTTTATCCAGAATGTCCAATAGATTGGCGATACTGCGGTCCAGACGAACATAGGTGTCTTGTATTTCCATGGCACATTCCTGTACGGATTTATGCGCGTAGTTGCCTGCGTAATATGTCAGTGACAGTAAGTCAGTAATGTCATCCGTACCCAGAAGTGCTTTGGTCATGACTTCATCTGCCAGCATATTCACTTCATCGTTTACAAAAGGGCTTGTGATAAATCTTCTGAATTTGTTTTGACGGTCGTCGTCAAATTTATATTTGAATGCTTCATCCCGCCAATCTGGCAGGAATGTGTACATCATTTTAGGAAAAACCGGTTCCCAGATAATACTGGAGATGCGGAAATCAATAGCTTGGCGATCATTATATTGGCTTGCCCACCATGGAAATTCTCCGTAATATGTGGTTCCACTCCATTTTCCGGTATTTGGGTTAAGCCAAAAAGCTCCGTTAGCGGCATGTCCGCCGGAGAATATGGCTGCGTCACAGCTAGGAGCAATGGCATATACCTGTCCCTGACCTTGAGTGGCTATTTTCAGTTCGTCGGAAATAGTAGAAGTCAAAAGCTTTGTCGGAGCACAAGTCATGTCTCCGTAGTATCCCATATATGCGGTATCATCCGTACTATTTACCAGTCGCAAAGTGGAAACATCCATCCATTGGTTGGAAATAATTCCATTGAGAGAAGGTGTTGTACCGGTATATATAGCAGCAATCGCAGAAGCGCGATCTACGTTGTTAAAAGTAAATTGAGCGTTGCAGAATACTCTTCCCTCTTTCCAGATTCGCTTGAATCCTCTGTCTCCGTAAAGTGAGGAAAAAGCTTCCAGATAGTCCGTACGTAATTGATCAATAGTCAATCCTACCACTAACTTGGGAGAAGCGGGAAGAGACTGAGCCTGTAGCCCTGTGAATGTGAGTACGGTGATAAGAGAAGTTAGTAGTCCTTTCATTATTTCTTTTTATAATTCAAAATCATGTTGCTCGCTGAACGTATCAGCAAACTGAGTGCCAAAGGTACGACAGCAAAGTCAATTCTTTGCGGAATGAGTGGAAAAAGCACTATAAATAATGTTAAAACAATGGCATTTAAAGTCATATACCAACATTTTTTCCTTTTTCGGATACAATATATAATGTAGGGAAGGAATAAAAGTTGTCCCGGATGAAATACAAACAGCAGATAGTTTGAACTGACAGCCGGATGTTCTGAAAATAAAGCAAGGAAAGCAAGTATGCATCCTGCAAGACCGGCAATACCGAATAAGATAAGATCAAATCCCCAAAGTCCTTTTTTCTTGCGGATGCCGTAGATGGTAACGGCAGCGGTTACTATAAACACGAGTAACGTGCATTGCAGAGGGGTAGGGGGCCAACCGTTCTTGTTCCTATCAGGCACCACGTCGACAATTGTTTCTGTGGATGTAACAAGTGGGCGCTGTTGTCCGTCATGATCTATCTTTGCATTAGCGAAGAAATTCATCAGATAGAACGGAGAAAACATCATCTGTCGTCGGCTGATCGGGCGATCGGCTTCGCTGCCGATACAGAAATCTATACCGAAACGTGACCATGGATGACCTTTGCAATACTGGTGGATAATATCCCGAAAAGAACGGGAACCATCCTGAGGGGCTTCGGGATAAATAACTTTGCCTGTGATACATTCTTCTATTTTATCACGTGGACGGGTAGCGCAATTATCATAGAAAAAATTATAGCGATAGATACGGTTTTCCGGGCGATAATTTACTTCCAAGAGATTGAAAAGATGGGCTTTTTCCTCCTCATTCAAATTTAGGGTCTGTTGCCATACACTGCGGTTGTCACTTGTATATTCGGCTACAAAGCTGTCATAATCACTTGCTCCCAGTCGGTAGTCTGTTTCACCGAGCGAAAAACGGAGTGCGAAATTAGGTACGTTAAAGCTGAATATACCATAATTAAAAACGACATCAATTCCTTGTGCCGGGTTCTCGTAACGGATAGCTGTATGTCCGAATAAAGAATAAATTTCCTCTCCGGGAGCACATGTCAAAAGACTCACCCGAATGGAATCGTTACTTGCTTTCGCCTGTCCGTAGGGTAGAAATAACAAGTAAAAAGGAATCAACATATATAAAATAGTCTGTTTCATAAAAAAGTGCCTGTTTTATCTTCGCGGCGAAGATACAAAGAATAGTTGGATTCGTGAAAAAGAGAGGCTCCGTTTTGTATAAATAGAGGTTCTGCTTTTGTGAAACAGAGCTTCTGTTTAATGTATTTAGAGACTCTGTTTTTCTTTAAAAATTGTTGTTTTTATGAAACTCATACGAAACAGTCTCGAATAGCTTATAATCGTCCGATAACTAATGAGTTTGTGTGTAATTTAAAATGATTAAAAACGCATGCCGAAACAATCATAATTGATAAATGTTGCAGTATAGATAAATATATAGTTCGATTTTGTGAAAAATAGGCAGTTTTTGATATTGAAAAAATACATTTGGAAAGATAATTCTCTTTAGATGCTTTTAGTTCTCTTTTTTTGCTTTACCTTTGCGCCCGCAAAAGAAGGAAAAGCATTGAATTTAATTATTGACATAGGAAATACAATGGCTAAAGTAGCACTTTTCGACAATAATGATATGGTCGAGGTGCTAACCGAATCCAATCATTCATTGGGTTGTTTGGCTAAGCTTTGTGCCCAATATCCGATAGAACAAGGAATTGTTGCTACTGTCATTGATTTGAATGAGCAGGTTTTGGCAGATCTAGCTGCATTATCGTTTCCTCTGTTGTGGTTAAATCATCAAACTCCATTGCCAGTCGTTAATTTATACGAAACTCCCGAAACATTGGGATACGATCGTATGGCTGCCGTAGTAGGGGCCAATGAACAATTTCCCGATAAGGATATCTTAGTGGTTGATGCCGGGACTTGTATTACGTATGAATTTATTGATTCAAAAGGACAATATCATGGTGGCAATATATCTCCGGGTATGCAGATGCGTTTCAAAGCTCTGCATCAGTTTACCGGACGCTTGCCGTTGATAGACTCCAATGGGCGTAAACTCCCGATGGGAAAGGATACCGAGTCTGCTATGCGGGCAGGAGTGTTGAAAGGGATTGAATATGAGATTTCAGGTTATATTGAGTCTATGAAGCATAAATATCCTGAACTTTTGGTTTTTTTAACGGGCGGAGATGAATTTTCTTTTGAAACCAACGTAAAAAGTGTCATCTTTGCAGATAGATTTTTAGTGTTGAAAGGATTAAATAGAATTTTAAACTATAATAATGATAGGATATAAACACACGATTTGTGCGCTTTTGCTCACAATGATTACCGGAATGGCAATTGCCCAGAATAATACAAACTCTCCTTATACACGATATGGCTTCGGCGATTTGTCTGACCAGTATTTTGGAAACAGCAAGGCAATGGGAGGAATTGCTTACGGACTCCGGGATGGAGCGCAGATCAATGTGCTGAATCCTGCTTCGTATACAGCTATTGATTCGTTAACATTCCTGTTTGAAGGGGGTGTTACTATGCAGAATATGAACATTAGCAGCGGAGATGTGAAACTAAATGCAAAGAATTCCAGTTTAGATTATCTTGCCATGCAATTTCGTTTGCAGCCATGGATGGCGATGAGTATTGGTTTGTTGCCATATTCAAGTGTTGGATATTCGGTGTCGGATACAAAGACTACAGATAACGGATTGCAATATAGTAGAAGCTTTACAGGCGATGGTGGTTTACACCAATTGTATGTCGGACTGGGAGTGAAAGTGTTGAAGAACTTGTCGGTAGGTATGAATGTGTCTTATTTTTGGGGTGATATTACTCGTATACGCAATCAATTCTTTCCGAACGAGTCCAGTGCTTTTTCATATCAAGAAAGTACATTGACATCCGTTTCGGATTATAAGTTGGATTTCGGTGTGCAATATACACAAAAGCTCAATGAAAAAGGGTTGATGACTTTTGGTGCAGTTTATACTCCGAAGAAGAGCCTGAAAAATGATTTTACAGTCACTAGACAGGTTAGTACGATCACTACTGTAACTCCGGACGCAACATTGGAGACCCCTAATATTTTTGGAGTCGGAGTTACTTATAAATATGACAGACGCCTGACAGTAGGTATGGATTATAGCCTACAGAAATGGTCAAAGGTAAAGTCATCTCTTGCAACGAGTGATGAGGATTTACGTCAGAGTTTTGATGAGACGTATGCCTTTTGTGATCGTTCAAGAATATCTGTGGGTGCGGAATATATCCCTAATTTGTTGGGACGTTCCTATCTCGCCCATGTAAAATATCGTGTGGGAGCTTTTTATTCCACACCGTATTATAAGATTGAGGGTAAAAAGGCTTCAACCGAATTTGGTGTAACAGCTGGTTTTGGTTTGCCTGTTCCTCGTTCGCGCTCTATCCTTAGCATTAGTGGACAATTTGTTCACGTGAAAGGAAAAGAAATGAATATGTTAAATGAAAATATATTCCGCGTGAGCATAGGACTTACGTTTAATGAACGTTGGTTCTTCAAACGCAGAGTAGAGTAAAGTGAAATAAAGTAAAGTGAAAAATTTGAGAGAGAATAGACGACTAAATAATAACAACTAAAATTTAGATACAATGAAAATTAAGACGCTTGTAGCTATGTTGTTCCTATCGGCCGGGGCGACTACTGTAATGGCGCAGGATGATGCTAACTGTAATTCGAATAGTAGTATCTCACATGAAGCAGTGAAAGCTGGAAATTTTAAAGACGCTTATACTCCTTGGAAAGCTGTTCTGGAAAATTGTCCGACACTTCGTTACTATACTTTTAGTGATGGATTTAAAATTCTGAAAGGTTTGATGGGACAAATCAAAGATAAAAATAATCCGGAATACCAGAAGTATTTTGATGAATTGATGAATACGCATGATTTACGTATGAAATATACTCCTGAGTTTTTGGCAAAGGGAGTCAAGGTGGCTTCTGTTGATGAAATTTTAGGTATCAAAGCTTTGGATTATATGTCTTTTGCACCCAAAGTTGATTTAAATCAACTCTATCAATGGTTCAGTCAATCTGTAAATACCGTAAAGGCGGAAGCTGATCCGGCGGTTATTTTTTATTTTTTCCAAACATCTTTCGATAAACTACAGGCAGATCCTGCTCATAAGGAACAATTTATTCAGGATTATCTGAATGCATCTGAATATATGGAAGCTATTTTGGCTGCTGAGACAGTGGATGCTAATAAAGAAAGATTGAAAGGAATCAAAGACAATCTGGTCGCTTTGTTTGTAGGGAGTGGTGCTGCTGATTGTGAATCTTTACAGGCTATTTATGGTCCTAAAGTGGAAGCTGACAAAGCAGATATCGCTTCTTTAAAGAAGATAATCGATATCTTGAAACAGATGAAATGTACAGAGAGTGAGGCTTATCTGCAAGCAGGATATTATGTTTACAAGATGGAGCCAACAGCTGATGCTGCTATTGCCTGTGCACTGCAAGCAAACAAAAAAGGTGATCTTGATGAAGCTCTGAAATTCTTTGATGAAGCTATTGATTTGGAAACAGATAATGTGAAGAAGGCTGAGTATGCTTTTAAAGCTGCTGTTGCATTATATAAAGCAAAAAAATTGGCACAGTCCAGAACTTATAGTCAGAAGGCCATTAGTTTTAATGAGAATTATGGTGATCCTTATATGCTGATAGCTGCCTTATATGCAACTAGTCCTAACTGGAGTGATGAGCCTGCATTAAATAAATGTACCTACTTTGTAATCATTGATAAGCTACAGCGTGCAAAAGCTGTGGATCCGAGTGTAGCAGAAGAAGCTAATAAACAGATTGCTTTATATTCAGCTCACACTCCGCAAGCTAAAGACCTCTTTATGTTAGGTTATAAAGCTGGTGATCGTATTACAGTCGGTGGCTGGATTGGAGAGACTACAACGATTAGATAACTCTATGTTGCGAAAACGAAGTATACGTTTATTGCATAAATGCATGAGCATAACAATTGCCTGTGGGGCAGTTGTTATGCTTCTTTTATTTTCCTCCTGTGGAGGGAAGAAAAAAGCTATGGGTGATGCTATTACCGAACGTGACTCGTTGCCGGTAATGCAAACTTTGGGAGTAACCACTTTTATTTCTGATTCGGGAGTGACTCGTTACAAGGTAGATACTGAAGAATGGTTGGTGTATGACCGTAAAATACCTTCGTATTGGGCTTTTGAGAAGGGGGTATATCTGGAACAATTTGACTCTATCTTTCATGTAGAAGCCAGTATTAAAGCAGATACTGCCTACTATTATGACAAAGAAAAGCTTTGGAAGCTGATAGGGCATGTGGATATACAAAACCGGGCAGGAGAGCGTTTCAATACAGAATTGCTTTACTGGAATCAGGCAACTAAAAAAGTATATACCGATCGGTTTATTCGAATTCAACAACCTGAACGAGTTATCCATTCATACGGATTTGATTCAAACGAACAATTTACTCAATATGTTTTCCGTAATGTATCTGGTATTTTTGATGTGGATGATGAACCCAATATTCAACCGGAAGTAAAACCGATTTCTCAACCGGATTCACTGAAATAAGGATTTTGTGAAATAAGCTATGAATATCTATTTCTCTTTACTTATCACGATGGCTTTCTCCGCATTTTTTTCGGGGATGGAAATCGCTTTTGTCTCAGTAGATAAGTTACGTTTCGAAATGGAACGTAAAGGAGGCATTACTTCGCGTATTCTTGTCATCTTCTTTAAAAATCCAAATGAATTCATCTCTACCATGTTGGTAGGAAATAATATTGCTCTGGTTATTTATGGTATCTTAATGGCGCAGATTATCGGTGATAATCTGTTATCGAATTTTATAGAAAGTCATTTCTTGATGGTGCTGGCTCAAACTGTTATTTCTACTTTGATTATCCTGGTGACGGGAGAGTTTTTGCCGAAAACATTATTCAAGATTAATCCGAATCTGGTTTTGAATGTGTTCGCTGTTCCTCTCTTTATTTGTTATGTTGTTCTGTATCCAATTTCTAAATTTTCCTCCGGAATGTCCTATTTATTTCTACGTATTTTTGGATTGGAGGTGAATAAAGAAGTGTCTGACAAAGTTTTTGGTAAAGTGGATCTGGATTATTTTGTTCAAACGAGTATCAGTAATGCTGAGAATGAAGAGGAACTTGATACGGAAGTGAAGATATTTCAGAATGCACTTGATTTCTCAAATATAAAGATCCGCGATTGCATCGTCCCTCGTACTGAAGTGGTGGCTGTCGATCTGACTACTTCGTTAGACGAACTGAAGGGACGTTTTATAGAATCAGGAATTTCAAAGATCATTGTATATGATGGGAATATAGATAATGTGGTAGGTTATATCCATTCGTCAGAAATGTTCCGTAATCCGGATGATTGGCGTAATAATGTGAAGAAAGTCCCGATTGTGCCTGAAACGATGTCTGCCAATAAGTTGATGAAGCTTTTCATGCAACAAAAAAAGACGATTGCTGTGGTAGTGGATGAGTTTGGAGGTACATCCGGTATTGTATCTCTGGAAGATTTGGTAGAAGAGATTTTTGGTGACATTGAAGATGAACATGATAATACTTCTTATATCTGCAAACAGATTGGGGAGCATGAGTATGTATTGTCTGCCCGTCTGGAGATTGAAAAGGTAAATGAAACATTTGGACTTGATCTGCCCGAATCGGACGAATATCTGACAGTGGGAGGATTAATTCTTAACCAATATCAAAGTTTTCCGAAATTGCATGAATTGATTCGGATAGGACGTTATCAGTTCAAGATAATCAAGGTTACGGCGACTAAAATAGAACTTGTGCGACTAAAAGTCATGGAATAATGACGATAGACATGAAATTTTTGGCTAATAAATAGAAGCATATTAGCATTTTTTGTATCTTCGTGCGCTAAAATGACATTAGGAAGAAATAAATAATAAACATAAATTATATTAATCAAAATGGCAACATTACAAAACATCAGGTCGAAAGGACCTCTATTGGTGATTGTTATCGGCTTGGCGCTGTTTGCCTTCATTGCGGGTGACGCATGGAAGGTGCTGCAGCCGCATCAGACGCATGACGTAGGTGAGGTGAACGGAGATGCTCTTACTGCTCAGGAGTTTCAATCTTTAGTCGAAGAATATACCGAAGTGTTAAAGCTTTCACGTGGATTGAATTCTCTGAATGACGAACAAACCAGCCAGGTGCGCGACGAAGTATGGAATTCTTATGTAAACAATAAACTGATTGAAAAAGAAGCAGGCAAATTGGGATTGACTGTCTCTATTACTGAAATTCAAGACATTCTGAACACAGGTGCTAATCCTTTGTTGCAACAGACTCCTTTCCGCAACCCACAAACGGGTCGCTTTGACAAGGATATGCTGAATAAATTCTTAGTAGAATACTCTAAGATGAATGAAAGTCAAATGCCGCCTCAATATGTTGAACAATATAACAATATGTATAAATATTGGAGCTTCATTGAAAAAACATTGATCCAAAGCCGTCTGGCACAGAAATATCAGGCATTAATCACGAAGTCTCTTATCTCTAACCCTGTAGAAGCTCAGGATGCTTTCGATGCAAGAGTAAATCAGTATGATTTGTTGATGGCTGCTGTTCCTTATTCTACAGTAGTAGATTCTACATTGACTGTATCTGAGTCTGAATTGAAAAACCTTTATAATAAGAAAAAAGAGCAATTCAAACAATATCAGGAAGCCCGCGATATTAAATATATCGACGTACAGGTAACTGCAAGTGCAGAAGACAGAGCTGCTATCCAGAAAGAAGTAGATGAAGCTACAGAACAATTGGCTACAGCAGAAGATTATACTTCTTTCATTCGCTCGGTTGGCTCTGAAGTTCCTTATGTAGACTTGTTCTATAACAAGACTGCTTTCCCGGCAGATGTTGTTGCTCGTTTGGATTCAGTTTCTGTAGGTTCTATTTACGGACCTTATTATAATGGAACTGATAATACGCTCAATTCTTTTAAATTGGTTGCTAAAACTGCTGCTTCCGATTCTATCGAGTTCCGTCAGATTCAAGTATTTGCTGAAGATGCTGATAAAACGAAAACATTGGCTGACAGTATCTATAATGCGATTAAGGGGGGAGCAGATTTCGTAGAATTAGCTAAGAAATATGGTCAGAATGGTGATACTAGCTGGCTGACTTCTGCACAGTACGAAGGTGCACAGATTGATGGTGATAACCTGAAATTTATTACAACTATTACCAATGCAAATGTAAATGAATTGACTAACCTGCCTATGGGTCAGGCGAATGTTATTCTTCAGGTGACTAACAAGAAAGCTGTAAAGGACAAATATAAAGTTGCTGTTATCAAACGTGAAGTAGAATTCAGTAAGGATACATACAACCGCGCTTATAATGATTTCAGCCAGTTTATTGCTGCTAATCCTACAGTAGAGAAGATGGTAGCTAATGCAGAAGAAGCCGGCTATAAATTGCTCGATAGAGAAAACCTATATAGCTACGAACATGCTATCGGAGGTGTAAGAGGTACTAAAGAGGCTTTGAGATGGGTGTTTGATAAAGCAAAACCGGGTGAAGTTTCAGGACTGTATGAATGTGGTGAAAGTGATCATATGCTTGTAGTAGGTCTGGTTAGCATTACTCCGGAAGGATACCGTTCTTTGAAACAAGTACAGGATCAGTTGAGAGCTGAGATCATCAAAGATAAGAAAGCTGAAAAGATTATGGCTGATATGAAAGCAGCCAATGCGGTTTCATTGGATCAGTATAAGGCTATGAAGGGTGCAGTTAGCGATTCTTTGAAGATGGTTACGTTTGGCGCTCCTGCTTATGTAGCAGCTTTGCGTAGCAATGAGCCGTTGGTAGGTGCTTATGCATCTGTTGCTGAGATGAATAAATTGAGTGCTCCTATTAAGGGTAATGCCGGAGTATATGTATTGCAAATGTATGCTAAGGATAAACTGAACGAAACATTTGATGCAAAAGAGGAAGAAGCTAAACAAACTTCTATGCACGAACGCCTTGCTGGTCGTTTGATGAATGACTTGTATCTGAAAGCAAATGTGAAAGATACTCGTTATATGTTCTTCTAAAATTAATCGTAAAACGATAAGTTCAAAAGGTCGTTCCTCTTCGGGGAACGACCTTTTTTGTTAACTTTTACATCCACACTATACGTAAATCGACTTTATTTCCTTACATTTGCAAATATAAACCATGAACTGAAAGAAAAATGTCTAAATTTCCTCTCTTAGGAATGACTCTCATAGAGCTACAGTCGGTGGCGAAAAAACTGGGTATGCCAAGTTTTGCTGCCAAACAGATTGCATCGTGGCTATATGATAAGAAAGTAACTTCAATCGATGAAATGACGAACTTGTCGTTGAAATATCGGGAGTTGCTGAAGGAGGGCTATGAAGTAGGAGCATATACTCCTGTGGATGAAATGCGTTCGGTCGATGGTACAGTGAAGTATCTCTACCGCGTTGGAGAAAGTAATTTTGTAGAATCAGTTTATATTCCAGATGATGGCCGGGCAACACTTTGTGTCTCTTCTCAGGTAGGCTGTAAGATGAATTGTAAGTTCTGTATGACTGGAAAACAGGGTTATACGGCTAATCTGACTGCCAACCAGATTATCAATCAGATTCACTCATTGCCCGATAGAGACAAACTGACAAATGTTGTTTTGATGGGGATGGGCGAACCGCTTGACAATCTGGATGAAGTATTAAAAGCATTGGAGATTATGACAGCTCCTTATGGATATGCTTGGAGTCCGAAGCGCATTACAGTATCTACGATTGGTTTGCGAAAAGGATTGCAGCGATTTATTGAAGAAAGTGATTGCCATCTAGCTATCAGTCTGCATTCTCCGCTATCGGTACAGCGTTCAGAGTTAATGCCGGCAGAGAGAGCTTTTTCTATAATCGAGATCGTGGAACTGTTAAAAAACTATGATTTTAGTAAACAGCGTAGACTTTCGTTTGAATACATTGTTTTTAAAGGACTCAATGATTCGCAGGTATATGCTAAGGAACTATTGAAATTACTTCGTGGATTGGATTGCCGGATTAACCTAATCCGTTTTCATGCCATTCCGGGAGTAAACTTAGAAGGAACTGATATGGAGACGATGACTCGTTTTCGTGATTATCTCACTTCACATGGATTGTTTACAACGATTCGCGCTTCAAGAGGAGAAGATATCTTTGCTGCTTGTGGCATGTTATCGACAGCGAAACAGGGGGAAAATAACAAAAGTTAATTTATAAAAACCGATCATCATGAAAAAGTACTTTTTTTATTTGAGCATGGCTTTAATAGCCTTCGTCTTTGTCTCATGTGGCATGGGAGGAAATCATACTTCCAGTGGTCGTCCGTATGAACTTCTAGTTGTTGTGGATCCCGGTGTATGGGACCGTGCTGCAGGAAGAGCCTTACATGATGTACTTGACTCCGAAATGCCTGGTTTGCCGCAGCCGGAATCTTCTTTCCGGATTATGTATACTTCATCGAAAGATTATAATTCTACGTTAAAGTTGATTCGTAATATTATCATTGTAGATATTAAAGATACTTTTACGAAAGGATCTTTCAAATTCGCAAAAGATGTCTATGCTTCACCGCAGTTGATTCTGACCATTCAGGCCCCGAATGAAGAGGAGTTCGAGAAATTTGTAACTGAGAATAAACAGGTTATAATCGACTTCTTTACTCGCGCTGAGATGAATCGCCAGATTATTTCGTTGGAGAAAAAACACAATAACTATATTTCTGCCAGAGTGGATAGCTTGTTTGGTGCTGATATATGGATTCCTTCGGAATTGGCTAATTATAAGACAGGAAAGGATTTTTTCTGGGCTTCTACCAACAAAGGCGCAGCTGACCAGAATTTTGTAATATACTCATATCCTTATACGGATAAGGACACCTTTACTAAGGAATATTTTGTGCATAAGCGTGACTCTTTTATGAAAGCTAATATTCCCGGATTTAAGGAAGGTGTTTATATGTCTACAGATTCTTTGCGTACAAGTGTCCGTCCGATCCGGGTACATGATAAGTATGCATTGGAGGCACGTGGATTGTGGCGTATGGAAGGTGACTTTATGGGTGGTCCGTTTGTATCACATTCACGCGTAGATGAAAAGAACCATCGAGTTGTTGTAGCAGAAGTATTTGTATATTCACCCGAAAAAATGAAACGTAATTTACTCCGCCAAGTAGAGGCTTCTTTGTATACACTGAAACTTCCGGGAGAAGTGCAGGAATCACAAATACCATTGGGAGAGACTAGGGAAGCGGAGAAAACTAAAAAATAAAAACATGGAAGATAACAAAATAAAAATCGGCATTACCCAAGGAGATATTAATGGGGTAGGCTATGAGGTGATCTTGAAAGCATTCTCTGATCCTACCATGCTGGAGTTGTGTACTCCGATTATATATGGTTCGCCTAAAGTAGCTGCTTATCATCGCAAGTCTTTGGACATACCGACTAATTTTAGTATTATAAACTCGGCTTCTGAGGCTTCTTATAATCGTCTGAGTGTAGTGAACTGCACCGATGACGAAGTAAAAGTCGAGTTTTCCAAACCTGATCCAGAAGCGGGTAAAGCAGCATTAGGCGCTTTGGAACGTGCTATTGAGGAATATCGTGAGGGGTTGATTGACGTGATCGTTACGGCTCCGATTAATAAACATACGATTCAATCGGAAGAGTTCTCTTTTCCTGGGCATACTGAATATATCGAGGAACGTCTAGGTGAAGGTAATAAATCACTGATGATCCTGATGAAAGGAGATTTTCGTATGGCATTGGTTACAACTCATATTCCGGTAAGGGAGATTGCTACTACCATCACAAAAGAATTAATTCAGGAAAAATTGATGATTTTTCATCGTTGTTTGAAACAAGATTTTGGTATTGGTGCTCCCCGTATTGCTGTGTTGGCATTGAATCCTCATGCAGGTGATGGGGGGCTGTTGGGGATGGAAGAACAAGAAGTGATTATTCCTGCATTGAAGGAAATGGAGGAAAAAGGAATTCTTTGTTATGGTCCTTATGCAGCTGACGGCTTTATGGGATCTGGCAATTATACTCACTTTGATGGAATTCTGGCGATGTATCATGATCAGGGACTGGCTCCGTTCAAAGCTTTGGCAATGGATGATGGAGTGAACTATACTGCAGGTTTGCCGGTTGTCCGAACCTCTCCGGCACATGGTACGGCTTATGATATTGCGGGCAAAGGATTGGCTAGCGAAGATTCTTTTCGCCAAGCTATCTATGTGGCAATTGATGTATTTCGCAATCGCCAGCGTGAAAAAGCAGCTCGTGTAAATCCATTGCGGAAGCAATATTATGAGAAACGAGATGATAGTGATAAACTAAAACTGGATACAGTAGACGAAGATTAAGGAAGCAATGACAAAAGCGGAGATACAACAAGTGAAACAACGTTTCGGTATTATTGGTAATACCGAAACGTTGTCACGAGCCATTGATGTTGCCATACAGGTAGCGCCTACCGATTTGTCTGTGCTGATTACCGGAGAAAGTGGTGTGGGAAAGGAGAGTTTTCCACAGATTATTCATCAATACAGCCGACGGAAGCATGGACAGTATATTGCTGTCAATTGTGGAGCTATACCTGAAGGGACTATTGATTCTGAGTTATTTGGGCACGAGAAGGGGGCATTTACAGGGGCAATTGGTGAGCGGAAAGGATATTTTGGCGAGGCTGACGGGGGGACAATCTTTCTGGATGAAGTCGGAGAGTTGCCGTTGCCTACACAGGCCCGTTTGCTACGTGTTCTGGAAAGTGGTGAATTTATCAAGGTCGGCTCGTCTAAAGTACAGAAAACGGATGTACGCATTGTGGCGGCTACTAATGTAAACTTATCACAGGCGATTGCTCAGGGGCGTTTTCGGGAAGATTTATATTATCGTTTAAATACAGTACCTATTCAGATACCTCCTTTGCGCGAGCGGGGAGACGATGTACTGTTGTTATTCCGTAAGTTTGCCGCCGACTTTGCAGAGAAATACCATATGCCGGCTATTCAGCTGACGGATGATGCTAAACAAGTATTACTTGCCTATCCTTGGCCGGGAAATGTGCGGCAGTTGAAGAATATTACCGAGCAAATTTCGATCATTGAGACTAACCGGGAAATTACGGCGAATATCTTACATACGTATCTTCCTCAACAGAATATACAACGCCTACCAGCTTTATTGGGCACGCGTGAAAGTAAAAGCTTTGAAAGCGAGCGGGAGATACTTTATTCCGTTCTCTTTGATATGCGTCAAGAAGTGGCGGAACTGAAAAAGATGGTACATAATATGATGGCTGAACGGGCAGAGCAGGTAGGTCAGATTGTGTCTACTCCCGTAGTGACTGCACGTCAACCATCTGTTCCTGCAATCATTCACCCGGTACAGACTGCTGTTTGTAAAGATGAAGATGATGATATTCAAGACACCGAGGAGTATGTAGAAGAGTCCTTGTCGTTGGATGAAGTTGAAAAAGAAATGATACGCAAGGCTCTTGAGAAGCATCATGGAAAGCGGAAGAGCGCAGCAAAGGATTTGAATATATCCGAGCGTACCCTTTACAGAAAAATAAAAGAATATGGATTGGATTAAGAAGATATCACGTGTTGCGGTACTATTCGTATTACCGGTAGTAGTGATTGCGTGTACTGTTTCCTATAAGTTTAATGGTTCCTCTATCAATTATGATAAAGTAAAAACCATTTCGATTGCCGATTTTCCGATTAAGTCGGAATATGTGTATGCTCCGTTGGCAACCAAGTTTAATGAGGATTTGAAAGATATATTTATTCGTCAAACACGTTTGCAATTACTGAAACCGAATCAAAATGCAGACTTGCAGATCGATGGAGAAATAACAGGCTACAATCAATACAACCAGGCAGTATCTGCCGATGGGTACTCTTCGGAAACTAAGCTGACTATCACAGTGAATGTTCGCTTTGTCAATAATACCAATCATGCTGAGGACTTCGAACAACAATTCTCGGCTTTCCGTACCTATTCTTCCACTCAACTGCTGACGGCGGTACAGGACGGATTGATTGCTGAAATGACGAAAGAGATAACCGACCAAATATTTAATGCAACTGTAGCAAACTGGTAATTTTAATGACTTCTGTTAATCTTGAACAATGGATTCAGCATCCTGAGACGCTGAATAGGGATACGTTGTACGAGCTACGCAATATGCTCGCACGTTATCCATATTTTCAGTCGATCCGTTTGTTGTATCTAAAGAATTTATATATTCTCCATGATATTAATTTTGGTGCAGAACTTCGAAAGGCAGTCCTTTATATTTCTGACCGGCGCAAGCTGTTTCATCTGATCGAAGGTGAACGTTTTATTATCCAAGCTAAGGATAAAGACATCACTTTAACTGAAGTGTTAGAAGAAGAGCCTTCTGTAGACCGTACATTAGCCTTGATCGACGCTTTCCTTTCAACAGCTCCAGAAGAAGTGACCAACCAGACGAGTTTCGATTATTCCATTGACTATACACCTTATCTCTTAGAAGATACAACCGTAGCAAGTGAATCGGCAGAAACGAGTCCTCCATTAAAAGGACATGAACTTATTGATGGCTTTATTGAGAAAAGTGAAAGTGAATCTGTATTATGTGTGAAACCTTTAAAGGAAGAAGATGCAGTGCCTGTTATCCCTTCGGAAGAGACTCTTGACAAAGAAGAGGAAGACGATAGCTGTTTTACAGAAACATTGGCGAAAATTTATGTAAAACAGCAACGATATTCAAAAGCACTTGAAATAATTAAAAAATTAAGTTTGAAATATCCAAAAAAAAATGCTTACTTTGCAGACCAAATCAGATTTTTGGAGAAATTGATTATTAACGCTAATTCAAAATAACTCAAAAATGTACTTATTATTCGTTATCTTAATGGTTATTGCAGCCGTGTTGATGTGCTTCATTGTGCTGATTCAGAACTCAAAAGGAGGCGGACTTGCTTCCGGATTTTCTTCATCAAACGCTATCATGGGCGTGCGTAAGACTACTGACTTTCTGGAAAAGGCAACTTGGGGCTTAGCTGCTTTTATGGTTGTAATGAGCATTGCGACTGCTTATGTAGTTCCTTCTGATAAATCTAAAACACAAGATGCAGTAATGGAACAAGCAAGGAAAGAACAACAAACCAATCCGTATAACATGCCTACCGGTACAGCCGCTCCTAAGACAGATGCTGCTCCTGCAGAATCTGCACCTGCAACAGAAACTCCGGCACCTGCTGAAACTCCTGCTCCGGCAGCAGAGTAACATTCAGCAAGACATCGGTATTATTCGGTTAAAACTATTTTGAGGATGCGGAAGAATGGTACTGCATCACTCTCTTTTTAAGCGCAGATTGAATGAAGTGCCCAGAGTAAATGAATATCCGGGTAATTCATGGATTCTGCGTTTAACTTTTTCCTGTAAAAACAAACTCTTTGTGAGGGAAATAAACGATATTTAACTACCTTTGTTGCCCGTAGTCTGATTATTAATACTTTTTGAAATATAACAATGACAGAACAATTGAAACAAAAATTGAATGACTCCGCAATGCTGCGTTGGAGTGTTCTTGCATTGGTCGCTTTTACAATGTTGTGCGGCTACTTCCTTACCGACGTCATGTCACCTTTAAAACCCATGTTGGAGAAAGAACTGTTATGGGATAGTTTGGACTATGGTTTTTTTACGAGTGCCTATGGTTGGTTCAATGTATTCTTATTAATGCTGATTTTTGGTGGCATCATTCTAGATAAGATGGGTGTCCGTTTCACAGGAATGGGAGCATGTTTGTTGATGGTATTCGGTTGTGGACTAAAATATTATGCGATATCAACCACATTTCCTGAAAGTTCGATGCTTTTCGGATTTAAGATGCAGGTAACACTTGCTGCCATTGGATATGCTGTCTTTGGGGTGGGAGTGGAGATTGCTGGTATTACGGTTTCCAAGATTATAGTGAAATGGTTTAAAGGAAAAGAAATGGCTCTTGCTATGGGACTTGAGATGGCTACTGCGCGTATCGGTACGACATTGGCTATGGTGCTGACTGTTCCTTTGGCAGACTTCTTCGGTACTACAGACGAGACCGGAACTTTCCATACTAATATTCCTGCTCCTATTTTGTTTTGTCTGGTAATGCTTTGTGTAGGAACTATCGCTTTCTTTATATATACTTTTTACGACAGGAAACTAGATGCTTCATTGGATGCAGAAGGCTTGGAGCCGGAAGAACCGTTCCGCATGAAAGATATTGTATATATTATCACTAACAAAGGTTTCTGGTTGATTGCTTTGCTGTGCGTATTATTCTATTCAGCAGTATTCCCGTTTATTAAGTATGCGGCTGATTTGATGGTACAGAAATATAATGTGGATCCGAAGTTGGCAGGAACCATTCCCGGATTGTTGCCAATTGGTGCTATTGTGCTGACACCTTTGTTCGGTTCATTATATGACCGGATTGGTAAGGGTGCTACATTGATGGTAATTGGTTCCATTATGTTGATTTTTGTACATACTATGTTTGCTCTTCCTATATTGAATGTATGGTGGTTTGCTACTGTGATTATGATTATATTGGGATTTGCATTTTCTCTGGTTCCTTCTGCAATGTGGCCTTCTGTTCCTAAGATTATTCCGGAAAAACAGTTGGGTACAGCTTATGCCTTAATTTTCTGGGTGCAGAATTGGGGATTGATGGGTGTACCTTTGTTGATTGGATGGGTGCTTAATTCATACTGTAAAGGTCCGGTTGTAGAGGGTGCACAGACTTATGATTATACATTGCCAATGGCAATTTTTGCTATCTTCGGCGTACTGGCTTTGATTGTTGCTTTGCTGTTGAAAGCAGAAAACCGGAAGAAAGGTTATGGTCTGGAAGAACCTAATATCAAGAAATAAACTATATTTTATTTCTGTATCCGATACAAAAAGAGTTTGATGTAAGTTATCATCTAATGTGATTTGGAAATCACATTAGATGAGGATGCAGACAACAAAAAGATAAAATAATGGCGGAGAAAAAGAAAATAAACCTGTTAGAGGTTATTCCCTGTCGTAGTGAACATATTACAGCGGTGAAGGAAGGAGAGGAGATGATTCTCTCCTTTCCCCGTTTCAAACGTTCTTGGGTGAATCGTTATCTGGTTCCCAAAGGAATGTCAAAGGAGATTCATGTACGTTTGGAAGAACATGGAACGGCTGTCTGGGAGTTGATAGACAATAAGAGAACGGTTCAGAATATTATAGAAAAACTCGCAGACCACTTTCATCATGAAGCAGGCTACGAGTCTCGTGTGTCTGTTTATCTTTATCAGTTACAGAAAGATGGATTTATCAAATTAATTATAAATAAGGAAAATATCCCAAGCAATTAGGGCGACTACAATCAGTGCTCCGAAAATGATGAAACCTCCCCATTTAAAGTAACTTTCATCTTTCTCTTTCTTTTCTTCAGATTCGTGAAGAATCTTCTCTATTTCTTCAGGAGTAGTATCTGGCAACGGGTAGTGACTCTCAGCAGAATGCATGCGCCGGACTCTTTCATTGGCATGTTCTCGTCGCAAACGGGAAGCTTCTTTGTTAAGCTTAATTCGCCGTATCATGTCAAATGCAAATCCTTCTCCTACCATAGTTTTATTATTTAAGAGGTTATTTGTTCTCTTCTCTTTCTACTTTGAGCAGACCACCGGTATTAGGATCGAAATATACTTTGATGGTTGAGCTTTTGTTGAATAAGACCGGAGCCAGATATTCTGTAACTCCAAACTGGGTAATGGGAATTTCCCCTTCGTAAAGTTTCTTTTTGCCATCGGTCAGGGTTACCAATGCTTGTCCTGGCACGTTGTAAGCAATTCCATCCAAATCCTTTTTCTTCTTTTCGTCTTCTTGCGGCATTTTAACCGTTTTCAAGTCTTTCAAATTGATATAATAAGGAACTCCGGCTAAGTCGTCATTACTAACTACACCCAGTTTTTTAGAGAAGCGGAAAGCAACTGCATTTTCAAACTCTTTATCAGGAGTCAAACGGATAGTGAATGTTTTTTCTTCTTTGTCGCGAGTTCCGGCAAACATTTCGGTCATAGCTTCTTCCTGTGCATTCAGATTGTCAATCATGATTTTCAGTTGTGCGCCATCCGAAGGTGTATTATCAGCTTGTCCTCTTAATAAGGCATTTTTGCTTTCGCGAATATTATAAATTTCTTTGGCAACCAATTCTGCCATCTTAGCAGTGGAGCTTGCGATCAGGATTTCTTCTGTGAGAAAATCACGAGGATTTGCTTTATTGGGTATAGTAGGAGTTGCTACAGGCGCCTTGGGAGTATTACTTTTGGTATAAGGAACGTTTATTGATTTTATAACTCCGTTCTCCGTTAGTTCTATTAGGGGAGCTACGGTCTTATCCTTTAGTTTGACAAAATAGGTCGCATCACCGTTGGGTACACCTATCGGAGTAACTTTTACACTCGCAAGCTCCCAATATTCTTCAGGATCAGTAGAAACATTATTCAAACGTAAATAGCGATTGGCATATTTGCTGAATTCACCCGGAGTATATTTTATTTTATTTGCTTTAATTTCAAGTTCAATCTGTGTTTTTGGGAGGGTATACACTACTCCATAATCTTTTCCCCGCGTGACACCTGTCAATACTTCAGTCTGTGCATAAGCGGTAGTTGCTATTAATAGTCCGGTTGCTATTATTAATTTCTTCATATTCGGTTATTTTTTGCTGATTCTGAAAACAAAGTTAATGAAGTTATTTATAAATCTGTAAGTTCTTAACTTTTATTCGCTTACCAATCTCCAGGCGGTAGGAAGGCAGGAGATAATGTCACTTGCTATAAGTCCTATCATACCCTGTTTCTTTTGCGCGAAATCTCCTGCCAGGCCATGTATGTAAGTGCCTATTTTAGCAGCTTCTTCTGCAGAATATCCCTGGGCGAGTAACGCTAATATCACTCCGGTGAGTACATCGCCACTGCCTCCGGTTGCCATTCCCGGATTTCCGGTCGGGTTGAAATAGCATTTACCTTCGGGAGTGATAATAGCAGAGTAAGCTCCTTTTAGTATGATATGTACTTTTGCGGTGTGTGCCAGTTCACAAGCTTTCATTAGTCGTTCGTAGGAATCCTGACATTTCCCGACCAGACGTTCTAACTCTTTGGGATGTGGAGTCAAGATAGAACCTTTAGGGAGATGAGTAAGCGTATGGTGATGATTGGCTAAAATATTTAGTGCATCTGCATCCAATACTACGGGTGATTGGCAATGTTCTAATTGTTCCAGTAAAGCAGTTTCGGTTTCACTACTTCGTCCAAGTCCCGGACCAATGCCTACAGCTTGGTAGTCATCCGTATCGGTTGGTATAGCGAAACAAGTTTCATTAGCATCGTTTTCTACTATTGCTTCGGGAATAGAGGTTTGCAGGATATTGTTATTGCAGAACGGTGCGTGTACAGTGAGCAATCCCACTCCTGAACGAAGACAAGCACGTGCAGCCAATACAGATGCTCCTCCCATTCCTTTGGAACCTGCTATCAGCAGAGCATGTCCGAAGTTTCCTTTATGAGCAAATTGCTTTCGTGGTTTGATCAAAGAACGAATCTCTTCGACCTCCAACATCTCGTAGTTCGTTTCAGTTGCTTCGATACCTTCCTGACTCAATTGAATATCCAAGATGTCCCATTCACCTACAAATTCAGTATTTTCGGCAAAGAGGAATGCTAATTTTGGAAATTGCAAACTAAAAGTAACATCAGCACGGATAATATGTGCTTTGACATTAAATGTGTTTTCTTCGCACATCAATCCCGAAGGAACGTCAATGGATAAGATAGTAGCTGGTGAAGAATTGATATATTTCACAACGGCAGCGAATCCTCCGCTGAGAGGTTTATTCAGTCCGGAACCGAACAAACCATCGATTACCAGATGTCGGGAAGTTAATGTCGGAGGAACAAATTGTGTGCTGATCTCATGGAATTTCACTTCTTCCATCATTTCTACCAACTCCTTGTTCGTTTGGCAGTCAGGAGAAAGTTCTCCTTTTGTGTTGAAGAGAAATACTTCCACTTCATATCCTTTCTCTGCCATCATACGGGCTACGGCAAGTGCATCGCCACCATTGTTTCCCGGACCTGCAAAGACAGTGACAGGTGTTTCCGTATCCCATCTTTGAGTAATGGATTTAGTAAGTGCTTTTGCGGCACGTTCCATCAAATCTATTGAGGTAATCGGTTCGTTCTCAATGGTATAAGCGTCCAGTCTTTTAATACTACTGCTTGGGAATATTTTCATTGTAATGTTCTTTTGGTTTTCGACCTACAAATTTACACAAAAACTCTGAATTAATCCTTTTATTGATAAAGATAGCACAAAGAAAAATGAGTTGCTATTCACTACTCATTTACTGATTAGTCATTGTATCAGTATTTATATATCTTCCTTTTTAATATTATTTGAATATGAAAAGGCTGATTATTTGTTATTCTGCGAAAAAATATTATCTTTGTGATAGTATAAAATAATATTATTTTCCTATGCTTACAATCTTGATTATAAATATATTGTTTAATCTTTTAAAGTTTGCATGATGGAGAAAACTAAAATTGGCGTAAATGCTGGAAAAGTATGGCGTATCTTAAATGAAAAAGGTGAACTGTCTATGTTTGACTTATGTCGCGACTTGGGTTTGACATTTGAAGATGTAGTTCTGGCTATCGGTTGGTTAGCTAGGGAAAACAAAATCTTTCTTCGGAAAAGAGATGAAATGCTTTTTGCAAGTATTGAGAACATAGAATTTACATTTGGTTGAAATGGATCTGTTTGTATGCAGGTTGGTGTCCACCCGATTATTTACACTGTTGAAAACTTAATAAGGTGGATGAATGGAATTCACTGTGTTTTGATCTTTATCTTCTCATAAGAACCTGCTTTTATGAGCCGTTTAATCTATTTTTTATACCTTTGCAACTCGTAAACTACTAACATTTATATTTATGAGTGCATTGAAAGGGCATCCGAAAGGTCTTTATCTTATTTTTGCAACAAGCACGGCAGAACGTTTCAGTTATTACGGTATGCGTGCCATTTTCATTCTTTTCCTGACACAAGCTTTAATGTTTGATAAAGAAGCTGCGGCATCGATTTATGGCAGCTATACCGGATTAGTTTATCTGACTCCCTTGATCGGTGGTTATATTGCCGATAAATATTGGGGAATTCGTCGTTCGGTATTCTGGGGAGCAGTGATGATGGCAGTCGGACAATTCATGATGTTTATGAGTGCCTCTACATTGGATAATACTCAACTCGCACATTGGCTAATGTATGGAGGGCTTGGCTTCCTTATATTAGGTAATGGTTGTTTTAAGCCTACCGTTTCTTCCCTTGTCGGACAACTTTATGAACCGGGAGATAAACGTCTCGATACTGCTTATACTATCTTTTATATGGGAGTAAACGTCGGTTCTTTTGCTGCCCCTTTAATCTGCGGATATTTGGGAGAAACCGGAAACCCACAGGATTTTAAATGGGGATTTCTTGCATCCGGTATTATGACACTATTCACAGTAATCCTTTTTGAAACTCAGAAGAACAAATATCTTTTCAATCCTTCCGGAGAACCTATTGGTATTATTCCTGACGCAAAACGTGAAAAGAAAGAAGATAAAGCCGAGCACATCCTACACCCGAAGATGAATTCGGCAACCAAGTGGCGTAATGGTATTATCATCACTCTGCTGACAGCCGTTCTATTAGTTTGCTTCAGCTATGCTTTTAGCGGAGATTGGGTAAGTATCGGTATTTTTACCGCTTGTATTGTATTCCCTATTCTTATTCTGTTGGATGGCTCATTGACGAAAGTTGAACGCAGTCGTATTTTTGTGATTTATATTGTAGCTTTCTTTGTTATATTCTTTTGGGCTGCCTACGAACAGGCCGGTGCTTCTCTGACACTTTTTGCAGCTGAACAAACCAATCGTGATATTTTAGGTTGGGAAATGCCGGCTTCCTGGTTCCAATCCTTCAATCCGCTTTTTGTTGTATTGTTGGCTTATATTATGCCGGAAATATGGAATTTTCTGAATAAGCGCAAAATGGAACCGTCTTCTCCGACCAAACAAGCGATCGGCTTACTTCTCCTTTCATTGGGATATCTTTTTATTTGCTTTGGAGTGAAAGATGCGATTCCCGGTGTGAAAGTTAGTATGTTTTGGCTGACAGGTCTTTATTTTATTCACACAATGGGTGAACTGGCATTGTCTCCTATAGGGCTTTCGATGGTCAATCGACTCAGCCCGTTGCGCTTTGCTTCCCTGATGATGGGTATCTGGTATCTTTCTACAGCCACAGCCAATAAGTTTGCAGGTATGCTGGGCGGACTTTATCCCGAAGATGGAAAGGTAAAATCAATTCTTGGTTTTCAGATTGCCAGCATGTACGATTTCTTTATGATGTTCGTAGTAATGTCTGGTGTTGCTTCCCTGATTCTGTTCCTCCTTTCGAAGAAATTACAGAAGATGATGCATGGAGTGGAATAAAAATTGTACTTTTGCCTCAAATTTTTTAAAATAACCGGTTATGAATACCATTCAGATAAAAGATAAACAATTTGCTGTTTCTATTAAAGAACAGGATATTCAGAAAGAAGTGATTCGGGTAGCGAACGAAATTAATCGTGATTTGGCTGGTAAGAATCCGCTCTTCCTTAGTGTGTTGAACGGTTCGTTTATGTTTACTGCCGACTTGCTGAAACATATCACAATCCCTTGCGAAATTTCGTTTGTTAAGCTGGCTTCTTATCAAGGAGTGACTTCTACGGGAAAGATAAAAGAAGTAATAGGTCTGAATGAAGATATTGCCGGACGTACGGTCGTTATAGTGGAAGATATTGTAGATACGGGATTTACTATGCAACGATTGCTGGAAACATTGGGGACACGTAATCCCGAAGCCATTCACATCGCTTCTCTGTTGGTAAAGCCGGATAAACTGAAAGTAGATCTGAATATTGAATATGTAGCGATGGAAATACCTAACGACTTTATCGTGGGCTACGGATTGGATTATGACGGTTTCGGGCGTAATTATCCCGATATTTATACTGTGATAGATTAAAATCAAATACAAATTAAATTTTAGGTAGAAAAGATGTTGAACATTGTAATTTTCGGTGCTCCGGGTTCTGGAAAAGGAACACAGAGCGAGCGTATTGTAGAGAAGTATGGTATTAATCACATCTCAACAGGAGATGTATTGCGTGCAGAAATTAAGAATGGTACGGAACTGGGCAAAACTGCTAAAGGCTATATCGATCAGGGTCAATTGATTCCTGACGAATTGATGATTGATATTCTGGCAAGCGTATTTGATGGTTTTAAAGATAGTAAAGGTGTAATTTTCGACGGTTTTCCAAGAACAATTGCACAGGCAGAAGCATTGAAGAAGATGTTAGCTGAAAGAGGACAGGATGTTTCTGTTATGTTGGACTTGGAAGTTCCGGAAGATGAACTGATGACTCGTCTGATAAAACGTGGAAAAGACTCCGGTCGTGCTGACGACAACGAAGAAACAATTAAGAAACGTCTGACTGTTTATCATTCACAAACTGCTCCGCTGATCGATTGGTATAAAGGAGAAAAAAAATATCAGCACATCAACGGTTTAGGTACGATGGATGGTATTTTTGCTGATATCTGCAAAGTAGTAGATAGCATTTAATTAAAAGGAATAGAAAGAATATGGCTGAATCGAATTTTGTTGATTACGTAAAGATATACTGTCGCTCCGGTAAGGGCGGAAGAGGCTCTACGCACATGAGGCGCGAGAAATATTGTCCTAACGGAGGTCCCGACGGGGGCGATGGCGGAAGAGGAGGTCATATCATCTTGCGCGGTAACCGTAACTATTGGACATTGCTTCACTTGAAGTTCGACCGTCATGCAATGGCGGGACATGGCGAATCGGGAAGTAAGAACCGTAGTTTCGGAAAAGACGGTGCAGATAAAGTAATTGAGGTTCCCTGTGGGACGGTCGTTTATAATGCCGAAACCGGGGAATACCTTTGCGATGTGACGGAAGATGGACAAGAAGTGATTCTTCTGAAAGGTGGAAGAGGTGGCCAGGGTAACTCTCATTTCAAGACAGCTACCCGTCAGGCTCCACGTTTTGCACAGCCGGGGGAACCGATGCAGGAAATGACTGTTATCATGGAGTTGAAACTTCTTGCTGACGTCGGCTTGGTAGGATTCCCGAATGCGGGAAAGTCTACGCTTCTTTCTGCTATTTCTGCGGCGAAACCGAAGATTGCGGATTATCCGTTTACTACACTCGAACCTAATCTGGGTATTGTTTCCTATCGTGACGGAAAGTCATTCGTTATGGCGGATATACCCGGAATTATCGAAGGCGCTAGTCAGGGTAAAGGATTAGGATTGCGTTTCCTGCGTCATATCGAACGTAACTCATTGCTTTTGTTTATGGTTCCTGCAGATAGTGATGATATTCGCAAAGAATATGAAGTATTGCTGAACGAACTGGCTACTTTCAATCCTGAAATGCTCGACAAGCAGCGGGTGCTTGCTATTACAAAGAGTGATATGCTCGATCAGGAATTGATGGATGAGATAGAACCGACGTTGCCCGAAGGCATTCCTCATGTATTTATATCTTCTGTTTCCGGCTTAGGAATTTCCGTATTGAAGGATATTCTTTGGGAGGAACTGAATAAGGAGAGCAATAAGATAGAAGCAATTGTTCATCGTCCGAAAGATGTAACTAAATTGCAACAAGAACTCAAGGACATGGGCGAGGATGAAGATCTTGACTATGAATATGAGGAAGAGTTGGAAGAGGACGAAGACGATTTGGATTACGAATACGAAGACGGGGAAGAAAAATGATCGCAATTACAAAAGATGAAAGATTGTTGGGATATGAGTTATTAAACTCTTATTCCAACATTTCTCATTTTGTGACTACACGTCGTAAAGGGTGTAGTAAAGGAAAATATGGTGCATTTAATTGTTCGCCTTATACGGAGGACAAGTCAAAGAATGTTTTGTTGAATCAATTCAATTTGTTGCAAAGCATAAAACATCCTGTAAAAGACTTAATCATTCCGCAACAGGTTCATAATGACGCTAGTCTGGTGATCGATGATTACTACTTCGAACTTCCGTTGTTTATGAGACGGGTAGTATTGGAAGGTATCGATGCATTGATAACTGCCAAGCCGGGGTATTGTATTTGTGTCTCAACGGCCGATTGTGTGCCGGTATTACTTTATGATAAAAAACTTCAGGTAGTGGCTGCTGTTCATGCCGGATGGAAAGGGACTGTGAAACATATTGTTCAAGGAGTACTGTACCACATGAATCAAAAGTTCGGAACCCAAGGAGAGGATGTCATTGCTTGTATTGGTCCCAGTATTTCACTCGAATCGTTTGAAGTAGGGGAGGAAGTGTTTGAAGCATTTCGTAAGGAAGATTTTGATATGTCACGCATCTCTCTGTGGAAAGAGGAAACGAAAAAACATCATATTGATTTATGGGAAGCAAATCGGATTGAATTGTTGAATTCCGGAGTTCCTGCAAATCAAATTGAGGTATCGGGTATATGTACCTATAAGAATCACGAAGATTTCTTCTCGGCACGCAGGCTGGGAATTAATTCCGGTCGTATGTTGTCGGGGATTATGATCAATGATTGAGTTTATGCTGTTTTGAAATGTATCTACTATGTTTGAACTAAAAGTATCTCAGGAAATAAGACAAGCTTGTCCGGTGTTTGCCGGAGCTGCTGTATATGCGGCAGTCAAAAATTCGACGTACAGTGAAGGGCTTTGGAATGAAATTAATGAATTTACCAGAGAGCTGACTACTACTACACAGATAGATGATATCAAACTTCAACCTGTAATTGCTGCTACTCGTGAGGCATATAAGCGTTGTGGAAAAGATCCCGGTCGGTATCGCCCTTCGGCAGAAGCCTTACGTCGTCGTTTGATGCGCGGGATTCCTTTATATCAGATTGATACATTGGTTGATCTTATCAACTTGGTATCTCTTCGTACGGGACATTCTATAGGTGGCTTTGATGCGGATAAAATACAGGGAAATCAACTGGAACTGGGAATTGGTAAGGCTAATGAACCATTCGAAGGTATCGGACGAGGTGTGTTGAATATCGAAGGATTACCGGTTTATCGGGATGCGGTCGGTGGAATAGGTACGCCTACCAGTGATAATGAGAGAACTAAAATGGATATCGGTACGACTCATATTCTTGCTATTGTCAATGGTTATAATGGAAAAGAAGGATTGAGAGAAGCTGTTGAAATGATTCAGTCTTTATTGCAGAAATACACAGACTCGGTAGGAGGAGAAATCGTCTATTTTTAATAAAAGAAGAACAACCATGAAAAACATCACCTTATTAATCGCTATCTTATTTTCTATCTCTATACAGGCACAAGATAAGCCATCTTTCTCTTCGATGGAAGTGAACCATATCCGCGTAGTTACTCCGGGACTTTTTTCGCAAAACAAAAGTATTTATTTGCATTTGGATTCTTTGAAAGAAAAGGGCTATGCTTTCCCATTGCCGGGAGGTAAAGTAATTTCTGCTTATGGTGCTCGTAAAGGACATTCGGGTGCAGATATCAAGACATGTGCTAAAGATACGATCCGTTGTGCTTTCGACGGAGTAGTGCGTATGTCGAAACCTTATAGTGCTTATGGAAATGTGGTAGTGGTCCGTCATGCTAACGGACTGGAAACTATCTACAGCCATAATTTCCAGAATTTAGTTCATAGCGGAGATAAAGTAAAAGCAGGGCAGCCTATCGGTCTGACCGGTCGTACCGGGCGGGCAACTACGGAACATCTGCATTTTGAAACCCGTATCAATGGACAGCATTTCAATCCGAATATAATTTTTAATCTGAAAGATGGTACATTACGGAAGGGGTCTATCAAATGCACAAAAAACGGAAATGGAATTATTGTGAAACAAAACCAGGACAATAATTGTATTGCTCAGAACAAAAAATAGCCTCCTGTAAAAAAACAGCATTTTCTCTATCAACCTATCACCGGCATCCGGTATTCCCTTGTTCATCGGACATTCAAGTGGTGATAGGTTGAAAAAAGACCTATCACCACATCTATCACCTATCACCTGATTTATTAATAACATATTAGATTAATAAGGTTCGTTTTATTTCTTTTCCACATGTTGTTTCAAGCCTTTGAACACATTGTTCTGAGTCTTTGAACACATTGTTTCATATGGGGAAACAAAGTGTTTTTTCAAGATGCGCAAATATAGTGCAAACCTATTAAAATTCAAATAGTTATAAAACTAATGTTTTAATCGGATGTGGTGAATAAAGCTAAATAGAGCATATTTGGGAGTGAGTTATGTTACTTATCTGTTACCTCTTCCAATTTGCCTACTAATCGGATATAAGGCATTAGTTTTCAATATATTGCATTATTCTTCATAACTTCAAATACCTCAACAGTAATTAAATTTGTAACTAAAAAAGTTGAGTTATGAGAAGTACATTCAGAGTGTTGTTTTACACTAAAAATCAATCGATTAAGAATGGTAAAGTACCTGTAATGGGACGTATTACCATCAACAAGACCACAGCTTGCTTTAGCTGTAAGAAGGAGGTGTCTATTTCTTTATGGGACGCCAAAGCTAATAGGGCTAAAGGGAAATCCGAAGAAGCTAGAATGTTAAACCAGGAACTTGATAATGCCAAAGCCCAAATTGCCAAGCATTACCAATACATATGCGATCATGACAGTTTTGTCACAGCCAAGAAAGTCTATAGCCGCTATGTCGGTTTTAAAGAAGATTCCCACACCCTTATGGAGCTTTTCAGGGAACAGCTTGAGTCATACAAGGAGAAAGTAGGCAAGGAAAAGGCAAAAAGCACCTATCTTGGTTTAGTAGCCGATTATAAGAGCGCATTGCTTTTTTTGAAAGACAAAAAGAATGTTGAGGACATTGCACTTGATGAACTTGACAAAGATTTTATTGAAGACTATTATAATTGGATGTTGGGCACATGCGGCTCGGCCAGTTCTACAGCATTCGGACGTGTTAATACCATGAAATGGCTAATGCATATCGCTCAAGAGAAAGGTTTAATAAAAGTTCATCCCTTCACGGGTTTTGGATGTAAGCCGGGATATAAAAGACGTTCATTTCTCTCTGAAGAAGAACTGCAGAGGCTTATACATGTAGAATTGAGGTATAAACGTCAGCAGGCTATGCGTGACATGCTACTTTTCATGTGCTTCACAGGCCTCGCCTTCGCAGATCTGAAAGCAATTACTTATAAGAATATCCATACAGATTCTGATGGTGGCACATGGCTCATGGGAAACCGTATAAAAACAGGCGTAGCATACGTCGTGAAATTATTACCTATAGCAATTGAACTTGTAGAAAAGTATAAGGGTGATAACAAAAAGAAAGATTCTCCTGATTGCGTTTTCCCCGTCGGTGATTATGAAACCATGAAAAGTAGTTTTAAGGTTTTAGGGAAAAAGTGTGATTGTAATGTAAATATCACCCCTCATATCGGGAGACATACCTTTGCAGTTTTGGCTATATTGAAAGGCATGCCGTTAGAAACTTTGCAAAAAGTATTAGGACACAAATCGATTCTTTCCACACAAGTCTATGCTGAACTGATCAATCCGAAGGTTGGGGAAGATACGGATAGGATGTGCGACAAGATTGGTTCCGTGTATCGCTTGGCCAATTAGAATAAGTATGAAAAAACACCCTTCAGCAAATGTTGAAGGGTGTTTTTCGTATTCAGGCAGGTTGCTTATTTCAAGTAACGCCTGAAATCTTTATAGTTCTTTTTTAGTACCTCGTATAGCCCGCTTTCCGGATAGAGCAGTTTACCCCCGACAGAGGTAATTGAGGTATAAGGTATTGCCTTTTCATCCCGTAGTGTTTGTAATGTACGCTTGGAAACATGAAGCATCCGGCATACCTCATCTCCACTCAGATAATGTTCGTCTGCAATCGTCGGACGTATCCGTGCCGCAGCAGCCTCCAGATTTTTTCCTGTCCGTTTGATCCATCCGGTAAGTTCCTTGAACTCTTCCGAATCTTTAGTGATAATGTCTGCCATACTCTTTATTTTCTTTTTTTGATTAGTCCTTCCTCCAGAATTTGCTGGATGTCCACTTCTTTATAAAAGAATTTTCCACCGATATTAGAATAAGGAATCAGCCCGTTATCCCGGTAAGTCTGCAGTGCCCTTTTGGAAATATTGAGAGCCAGGCACACATCCTGCGCATCCAGTCACTTGTCCGGTGTTACGGGGGCTATTTTCTTTTGAAAGTCCATCATTTGCACGGACAGCATACTTAGTTGTTTCTTCAAGTCCTGATAAGCACTTGTTTCGATAATTGTCAGTTCCATGATTTATAAATTAAATTGTGAATAATGAAATTGGGTGCAAGATAAAGGGAATATTACTATAAATCAATCGTTTAGTTTCCAGTGTCGTTAATAGTCATTAATAGTCATTTTTTGTCAGCGTAGCTTTTCTTATACTTTTTATTTAACGGGGGAGTCGTGAAATCCGACATCCCTTATACAAATGGTAACTCTTTCATCTTTTTTCCTTTTTTGCCCTGCCACATTTCTTTATGATATGGATTTCTTCGGAGAAATCAGAAATATGAGTATCTTTGGAACGAAATATAGATTTAAATGGCAGGCAATAGCCTTCCAATTAGATATAGACATAACATTCGCAGAATGTCTCAAGACGGAAATCTGGTAAATTTCAATGAATAGAGGCTTTTTGTGTATTGCTTATGCTATGCTTTGTCATAGCGTGGCTTACACAGCTACTATTCATAGGTTTACCAGAACCTCCGTCTTGGAGTTGGGTAAGGCCACGCTTTCTCAAATACTTCTGCCGAATAATATTTATAGGTTAAATATTATACTTATGGCAAAACTCCAATTACTTGCAATCACTACTCTTGACGGATACCTCTTCGACAGGACTGTTTCTTCCCCTTTGTGGGATAATCCGAACAAATATGGCCTCACCAAAATACGGGAACGTGCTACACAGACTCTCGGGCCGGATGTATCTTTCATCTCATTGACACAATGGAAAAAGAAAAATGAAGATATTTATTTCATAGAAGCGGCTCCGGATACAATTTCCGTTATAAGCAGCATGTTCAGATACTGGTTGGTGGATGAAATCATCCTTTTTGTCGCACCGTATATCCAAGGGGACGGCATACGTCTGTTTACAGAAATTCCCGGTCCTTCCTCATGGGAAATGACCGGGAACAAATGTTTCAGATCCGGTATTTGCAGGCTGGCCTACAAACGGATTGAATAACCTGCAATTATCTTCTTATCCTGACTGACTTGGTTTAGACAGGCATCTTATATTTCTCCCAATATTTTCTTGCCTTGTCCGGTCCTATCCAGTTCCGTTGGTCATCGATTCCCCTGTCCGAGAGTTGTTTCCTGACCAGCTTCTGGATATCAATCTCCCCTTTGGCTATCTTGATCAGCAGTTCGGAAGCAATCGTATTCAGCATTAAGTCCGGATTCAGTTCATCCGGTATCTCTTCCATTTCTTTTTTCATAAGTCGCTTCTTTATTTTTTAGGTTTATTATCCTTGAAAGTCATCTCAATCCTGTAATTGTCATCCAGCTCGAGTGATGCCTCATACTTCTTTCCTTTCTTGCTGGTAAACTTCAGATATCCGGTACGTTTCCCCGATAGCAGCAGGAGCATCTGATTATCCGTCAGTTCCCTGCCGTTGAACGTTCTAAATAACAGGAACCCACAATTGGGATCGCTGCATTTGGCGACCTTGTTAAAGACGATAATCGTTTCTGCTCCGCATTTGGGGCAGTTACAATGTGGCAAGTCCGGATGGTTAAGTTTCAGGGCAAGCAGTTCCGAGGTGATTTGTTGGGTATAGGAATTGATGCTCTGAGTAAATGTTTCCGTGGAAACTTTGCCGGTTTCGATTTCATGCAAGGCGCATTCCCACCCTCCGGTCATGCTCACGTTGGCGATCATCTTCTCTTTTACAATATCATATACTTCCAGTCCTTTGGGAGTGGGAATCAGTGACCGTCCGTTTCTTTCCACGTAGTGTCTGGCAATGAGCAGTTCGATGATTCCGGCACGTGTAGCCGGTGTACCCAAGCCGGAATCCTCCATTGCCTCTTTTTCCTTTTCATCGTCCAATGTTCTGCCACAACCTTCCATCGCAGCAAGCAGGCTTGCCTCAGTGAATATGGGCTGCGGTTTGGTTTTCTTGACCAATGTATCAATACCGAGCACGGGCAATATTTCGTCTTCCTGAAATTCGGGCAGAAGACTTCCTTCTTCTTTCTCACTGGGTTCGTTATAGATGCCTCTCCACCCCGGAACTTTGATTTGGCTTCCTTTTATCCCGAAAAGAACGCCGTTACAGTCCGCTTGTACGGATACCGTTTCTTTCAGGCATTTGCCGGAGAAAGCCTCCAACATGCGTCCCGCGATCATGGAATAGATATTCTGCTCGTCAAGGGAAAGCCTCTGGGGATAGTTCTCCGTAATGATTAACGCATGATGGTCCGTCATCTTGCTATCGTCCACACAGTGCCGGTTTAAAGGCTGGTTACAGAGGTTTTCCGCATGCCATGTGAAACGGGGATGTTGCTTAAGCAGGCCGATGAGGGAAGGGACTTGTTCGAAGATGTCTTCTGTGATATAGCTACATCCGGTACGGGGATACGAAATGTAGCCTCCTTCATATAATTTTTGAGCAATGTTCAGCGTCTGTTCTGCGGTCAGTCCGAGTTTGGTATTGGCACTTCGTTGCAGGGCGGTCAGGTCATAAAGTAGCGGAGCTTCTTCTGGAACCTCTTTCTTCTCCACTTGCACCACTTTGGCTGTCGTCTCTTCATACACTTTTTTACGGTCCACATCGAGTTTTTCCGGTGTATCATATTTCCCGGTACAGGTTAAGACGAGTTCTTTCCCTGCTTTCGTTGTCCGTAGCTGTAGCAGATAATAGGGTTTGGCTATAAAATCCCTGTTGTCCAGATATCGACGGCAAATCATGCCAAGTGCCGGTGTCTGTACTCTTCCCAGAGAATAGTTACTCTTGCCTGCAGCCATGCTCAAAGACAGGCTGGCATTCATACCGACGACCCAATCTGATTCTCTCCTGGCTTTAGCGGCACGGTACAGGTTGTCAAACTCCTTACTTGATTTGAGGCTATCAAATCCTTCCCGTATCGATTTTTCTGTCATGGAAGATATCCACAAGCGTTTGGTTTCCTTATGATATCCCAGATATTCAAGCACATATCTCATAATTAACTCTCCTTCCCGCCCTGCATCAGTACAGGATATCACTTGATCAGCCTGACCCAACAGTTTACGGATTACTTCCAATTGTTTCAGAGCCGTCGGATCAGCCTTGTATCCATCTTCGGTTTTAATCTGACGGACAACCAGTTTGAACGGGTCGGGAATAATAGGCAGCATCTCCTTTTCCACATGGACAATGCCGTAGTCTTGAGGCAGGGCCAATGCCAACAGATGGCCGTAAGTTCATGTGACGGCATATCCGTTCCCACTCAAGTATCCTTCCTGTTTCTCCGTTACGCCCAGGACCCGGGCAATGCTGCGTGCCACCGAGGGCTTCTCACAAATACAAATTGTTTTCATGTTACTTTCTTTTTTAATATGAATGACTATTTAATTTTTACACTCTTGACCTTTGATTTTTCTTTCCGTACCCTTTTCTTCGGTTCTTTGGGAATGGAGAGCTTCTCTTTCTTTTCCGATACTTGTATGCTTTCCGTCAGATTCGGCAGGGGTATTTCCTTTGCCGGAAAACGGCTGATTAAATCCATTGAGATTCCTGACATTCCCGCATTCAGTTTCACCTGATCTGCCGGTTGGAGGTATTTCTCCCCGTTCTTTCCGGTTGCCAGTTCGTACATGACTGTTTCACGGCCCTGGAGGATTCCTTCGTAATTTTGGTAAGGAAGGTTTGATTCAGACAGTCCGTTCTGCTGAAGCATCCCACAAATCTCATCGGGTGGCAATCCTCCGAACTTCCGGTCAAAAGGAGAAGAAAGAATGTACTTGTATGTTGCCAGAAGCTGCTTTTCATGGCTCATATCGGGACATCCTTCATATTCCTGCAGTTGTTTGATTTTCTTTTCAATGCTGTTCAGAGCTTTGAAAGTATGTCTGTCCTTATTCTGAATAGGCATACTACCCATTCGGACCAGTTCCATCTGGATACGGTTCAGGCTGGACGTTTCCCATTTATTCAACAGATTACTGCGATTGCTCCGGTAATCATCCCGGAGGATAGCGATTGGATTTTTGGTACGAAAGAATAATCCGATCCGTTTTCCCCATGAGGGTTCGTGGAGGTTGGACGCGCTCCAGCGGATCGTGTTGAAACGGTAAGTATCCATGAATCTCCTGAAATGATTCCGGCTGGTAAACAGGTTTCTGAAAGTTTGCAGGAATGCTTTCCTTCCGGCAGCCCTGCGGCTACGTGGTATCTCTTTTTCGGGAATGAATGTATTATTTATCAGTTCCATATGCATTATAATTTGGGCTTCGCCTGCTTTTTAACGGAAGCGGTTTTTGTCTTGACCTTTTTCTTTTCATTGCCACAGGACAGTCCGGGCTTGTCTTGCGGTTTTTCGGCTGTTTGAGCTTCTCCTTTCTTAGAAACAACAACAGGCGGGCTTACCCGATGATAGTTCTTCCGGACTCCATCCCTGTTTAACAGTGTTTGCGCCAATGACCTGGCAGCATTTTGTAATTCATCCATCTTCTGCCGGAAAGGATAATCCCGGTACAATTCCTTTTGCCGGGTAATCTCACGGATACCTTTCTCCACAAACAAGAAATCCTTTTTATAGGCAAACGATTCGTCTGCCGGTAAATGGGCGTATCCTCTGGCTGCTATGTCCTGAAGTGTCATAATGTTCCGGTTACGGATAGAGAGTTCCAATGCGCCGGCTGTGACAAACCGGTTGAGATTTTCTCCCGTAGGATGCATGTCGAAAGTGACGGACGGCTTGTAATTCGCCAGAATTTCCATCCCGGCCTGCGGCATGGTGGTCTGATTCCCGTTGGAGAGTTCCAGCATCCGGCGGGAGACGGTTTCTATCCGGTAAATATTCAATGACTCCACATCCTGCAAAGAGCTTGAGTAGAAATTGTCCGCTGTCGATTGCAGGTAATCCCGAAACTTTATAGTCCCGGAAAGTCCGTCATTGAATACGCGGACACCTTGTTCCGTTTCAGCTATGGTGTAGAACTGTTTGGCTTGCTTTCCTGCCGCAATCTTCTCCATCGCATCTTCGTGTGCAATAAAGCACTTATAAGCTGGTGAGTAGTCCAGATCCCGGATATTCTCTGCCGTCAGTTCCCTTTGGCATGCTCTCAAATAAGCCGCTTTCCGTAAAGGTACGGAGTTGTTTTCAGTGATGCCTCCGTAAGAGGCGATGAAACTGAGGGCTTTCTCACTGTCTTTCGCCGGTAGTTCGCTGGTGAAAGGAATATCTTTAGCAGGTATTCCCTCAAAATGCAGCAATAAGTTATCCGGTATGGTTTTCTGATCCATAGCAATCCGGGCGGTCAGATCCATAAATACCTGAAAAGAGTCCTTATCCGTCGGAACATACGACACGACCATGACAGTCGAGACTTGATTATCCGGCTGTAACACAATAAACAGGCTCTTTAAATCCGCTTTAGCGGTGAATGTATCTTTTATTTTTTCCATCCATGCAGGCATGATAATCAGTTTTAGATGCGGGGATTATGTGACTTGTTCTGACGGGAAGCCGTCTTTCTCTTTTCCGAAGCCGCCGGTCCGGTCAGTTGCAACGGAGGACAGGTCAGTCTGTATCTCAGGCCAAGTATCTTGTCCGCGAGTTGCTGCTGCCTGTTTTGAATATTGTAGAATGCCTTTTCACTATATCCCTTTTTGGATTGCAGTTCGGACATTTCTTGATCCAGCGGTTTAAAATTTCCTTTGTGGGTGAACTCCTTATAGCTTTCATTAGTATTGAAATCAGCCGGTAATCCGTATTCCCGTATAAAGAGCAGGGTGAATATCTCGGCATTCTCCGGCGTTACCGAAAGCCGGTAATCTTCCGTAAACTGTTTGAATGCATGGTATGTCGGCTCTATGGGATAGCCGCCTTTCTTCAACAGCTCGGATTGCTCTATCGGATACAATGGCATTTTCGCCAGCTGCCCGTAGAAAGGATTGGACCGGAAAAGGTCCAGATGCTTCTGCATGTAATGCTCCGTGCTATGGTTCGGGCAGGAAATATAGAATTCTCTGATTCGTCCCAGAGCCTGTACTTCCGGAGTGAAGAAACGGTCAGCCAGATATTGCAGGTAACACTGTTTATAGATGGCTCCTTCATCCGTGGCGGGCAGGTAGACGGCTCCTTTGGGAGTCTGGAGGGAAATGATGGGGTCTATCTCTTTGTTTTGCAGGCTGTCCGGGATAAGCCCGTAATCACGTTTCAGGATATAGGCCGCCTGATCCCGGATCTGTGATTTGACCTTCTCCTGTCCGCCTTTATTTTCAGCCGGAATATTCTGCAGCGCATTGAACTGGGAGTTGAAAGAATTCTTGTGTATGAACGGAATCCTTCTGGTTGTATAGTCTATCCCATAGATTCCTGCGGTTTCCTGTAAGGATAGTAACCGGAGTATCTGGGCATTGGCAATACTGGGGAGCACGTTATAGGAGGAAGCAAACTTGTCATAGGCATCGAATGTCGGTTCTATGCGGTGGCTCCTGTCCAGCCGGGCATTCCGCAGGATAGTCGCATCCAGATATTGTGCTTTCTCCGGCAGAAAAGAGTTTGTATATAAGGAGAAGGCATTGGGAGATGCTTGGAATGCCTTTACCACTTCTGCGTCCGGACGGGTCAGCTTGTACAGGTTGACAAACTCCGGTTTCTCTTCGTCCGTAATGAAGAAACGGTCGGCCAGATGTTGCATATAGGCATGGCAGCATGTCTTTCCAAAGCCGGAATATTCGAACAGAAGCACTCCTTTGGCGGTTTCCACGGCGGTCAGGGTTTCCGACGGATCGTCGTGGAGAGTATCCTGTGCCAGCGCGAACCGTTTGGCTTCCGGCTGTACAAGCAGGTGGTCGGCAAGTCCGCTGGCTACCAGCATGGGCAGGCTTTTTTCTTCATCGTGAGAATGCAGGTATTCCAGTCCGCGCAATGAGACATTGCCCTGCATGCTTCCTCCGTTCCGGGTGATGAATTTTTGTACCAAGCTGTTATCCTTGTCAAAGAGCCGGATATCCGGGTAGCTTACTCCTGCCGGAAACTGGTAGCGGCACAGATAAAGATCCGGCAAGTGGCTTTGGACAAGGGACGGCTTGTACATTTCCCTTTGCCGCTGGAGGTATTCGGTGAATCGTTGATTCATCATCGATACTTCTTTCTCCGGCATCAGGTGCATCTCCAGTTGTCGGGGTTGCCCTTCCAAGTCCTGGGTAACAAAGAAAATCATAATGTTTGAAATCTCTTGCTTTTGCATACGATTGAAATTTAAAATAGTTACATGGTGATACTTCTACTCTTTTTCTTTTCCTGTTTGGGCGGTTCATAGCCCCGTACCGCATAGTCCGTCTGTAGGATTCTCTTTGCCGTATCCTTGATGGTCCGTTCAAGTGCATTTTTCAGCAGTGTGCCATCCTGCTTCCCCACATAAGACAGCCTGATCCGTTCATCCAGGGAGACAAAGCTGTTTTGATGGTTGAACCGGCTGTCTTTTTCCAAATTCCCGATTTGCCCGGTCTTGCAGATCCGGTCGAGTACGCCTATGTTATAATTCTTCTGGCTCTTGCCCAGATTCAACTTTTCGGCCAGTTGGTTATAACATTCCAAAGAGGGAGCCATGCTGCATTCTACCGCCGGGGTATAGTTGGCTATCATATTTGAATCCAGGAAATGAGCCTTTTGGGGAAGGTATATCTTTTTTAAGCCATGTTCAAACATGTTCGAACACTTTGACGCCTCTTTGATCAGATTGATATTGGAAGTGCTGAAATAATATATTTGCAGTTTATCCGCATCCCTGTAAACCGGCGAGAAGAAATTATCGCCAATATGCTGCAGGTATTTCTGCGCACACTGTATCCCCCTGCCGGTATCATTGAACATCAGGACTCCCTGGTTCGTATTTATTGCAGTAATCACCCTGTTGTAGATATCTTTTTCCTTTTCTTGATGGAATGCGCGGTAAGCGTTCAGTTGTTTTTTCAGCAGGGGATTGTCTTTGGCCTTTTGAAGCATTCTCTGGATGCTATCCACATTATGGATGCCATAAGGAGATGTATTCTCGTAAACGAAGGCGATATCCCGCAATGGGAAATGAGTTGCACAAGACAGTCCTCCGTTATGGGTCATGTCCTTGATGAACCTTTCAATGTTCCCCGGTTGTACAGCACCCTGATATGGTATTAAATAGACTTCTTCCTTAGGAATGTAGGAGCCTTTCAAGGCCAGTTCTGCCTGCCCGAAAAGAAATTTGCCGCCATCTGAATTGATGCCATAACGATTCTCTATGGTCTGGAAATGTTCAATCTGCCTGTTGCTGTTCAAATTGAAACCAATGTATGTACTCATATTATTTTAGATTTTTATCGGTTTGACTTAACCGATTGAAGAATAAACTTTTAGCGAATTGTTTGAGAAATAGAGGTAACGATTTAGCAACCGTGCGAATTTCAGCGTTTTGCGTTGCTATGCTGTCAAATAACTCTTTACGCATACAAAGGTATAATAATTATTCGGAAAATAATGCTTACTATCGAAAAAACTGCATCCTATCTTTGTAAATAGTCCATTAAAAAGGATGCAGTCTCGCAAATTATAGCGACCTTTGTAATTGAAACTCAATGCATCAATTACAATGGCAAAAATTACCGTTCAAAATACAGATATTAGCGTTGTCAAGTACAATGAAGAAGACTACATCAGCCTTACAGACATGGCAAGAAGCCAACTACAAGAGCATATTATCTTCCGTTGGCTTAGCCTTAAAAGCACTATCGAATATCTTGGTGAATGGGAAATGTTGTACAATCCCGATTTTAATTGTACCGAATTCGGTACAATTAAAAATGCGGCAGGAAGTAACAATTTTGTGCTTTCAGTGAAAACGTGGATAGAACGAACCAGTGCCATCGGTATTCGTTCTAAGGCTGGTCGCTACGGTGGCACATATGCACATCGGGATATAGCATATCATTTTGGTATGTGGATTTCTCCTAAATTCCAATTACTTCTTGTTAAGGAATATCAGCGGCTAAAGACAGAAGAACAAAGGCTGCTCGGTTGGTCAGCGAAACGTGAATTGTCAAAAATCAACTACCGCATACATACTGATGCCATAAAGCAAAATCTTATTCCGAAGGAAGTCACACCGATACAAGCAAGCATTATTTATGCCAATGAAGCCGACGTGCTGAACGTGGCAATGTTTGGTATGACAGCAAAACAATGGAGAGAAGCGAATCCCGAATTGAAAGGAAACATTCGTGATTATGCTACTATCAATGAACTTATCTGTTTGTCGAATATGGAGAATCTAAATGCTGTGTTTATCGAACAGAATATGGCACAACGTGAACGTCTTGTTAAGCTAAATCAAATAGCTATCCATCAAATGAGTATATTGGAAAGTGGTGATAATCAAAATCGCAAGCTGTTGAAATAAAGGATTATGAAAGACAATAAGAATTACGATTATACGGATGAATTTAGCGATATAATCCATACTGTAAGATTTATAAATGCGGCCGAGTTGTCCGGAGTATTCTTTTCTGCCCCCAAGTGGATAACCATTTTGATGAAATTTCGCAATGTCATGGTGAGACCTTTGGGATTGAAAAAAGGAAAAGATTTCTCGGATTTAGTACACATCGAATCCGAGAATATAGCAACGGTATGCAAAAATGATAAGCATCTTAATTTAGAAATTGTGTTTATAACCGAAAGCATGGAGCGTGATAGCCAACGCATATCTGTCAGCACAAAAGTCAGATTCCATAATAGCTTAGGAAAATGTTATTTTGCCACAATCAAACCGTTTCACAATTTAATTTGCAAGACACTCTTACAACGAACAAAAAACAATATTGAAAAATCTCTTTACAAATAAGCATTGTGATGTGTCAGCAATCAATAAAGAATATGAATACAGATTATAAAGTTGGTGATTTTATTTATAATGCAGATATTTATGATGGGTTGAATAATTCCCTGTCCGATTTGGAGTTTTACAAAAAATGGCTACCTCAAAATAAAGATGCCAAAATACTTGAACTCTGCTGTGGTACGGGTAGACTTACGATTCCAATAGCAAAGGATGGGTATAATATTAAGGGAGTTGATTATACTTTATCTATGCTTGAACGGGCAAAGGAGAAAGCATTTCAAGCTGGATTAAAAATAGATTTCATTGAAGCGGATATTAGAGAATTAAACTTGGGAGAAAAATTCGATCTTATTTTTATTCCGTTTAATTCAATCCATCATTTGTATAAAAATGAGGATTTATTTGATGCGTTGAAAGTCGTAAGAAATCACTTGAAAGAAAAAGGTTTGTTTTTATTGGACTGCTTCAATCCTAATATCCAATATATTGTTGAAAACGAGCGGGAGCAACATGTCATTGCCGAATATACAACCAAAGATAAAAGAAGAGTATTGATAAAACAAAGCATGCACTATGAAAACGCATCTCAAATTAATCGTATAAAGTGGCAATATTTTATTGACAATAAATTTCATTCAGTCCAAAATATGGACATGAGATTGTTCTTTCCCCAAGAGTTAGATTCATATCTCAAACAAATTGGATTTAATATTATCCACAAATTCGGGGATTTTACAGAGGGAGAATTTGATGACAATTCAGAGAAACAAATATACATTTTGGAACTTAAAAAGTAAGGACAAAATGATAAAATCATAGATGAAATACAACAAAAATACTGCTTACAATTTTTAAACAAACAGTATTTTTGTTGTTTTCGGTGAATATAAACGGTTATAACTTCATTCCTCTTCCTTTCCTTTGCGGCTGCATGGGGCGGTGTATGCTCTGCCTTAGCTTGTCGAACTGCTCCTTGAACCACTCGGCAATGGGCTTTCGGTCGATGACAAGAACTAATTTCGTCCCGTCCGTGGGGTCTTTTATCACTTGAACCCCAGCCTTTTCGGTCTTAAATTTCCGCTTGTGTTCCTCCGAGTAGAGTTCCCCTGCGTATTCCAACGGCTTTCCCTTGACAAGCGTTGCCGTCTGTCCATCACTGAACCCGATAAGGCGGCAGAGGTTTTCGATACGGAGCATTTCACGGAAATAGGGAAACCATGCCGCCGCCCTTGCGATTACCGTTTTCAGAAACGATATTTCCTCCTTGTGCTTCGCTTCCTTGTCCGCTATCTCCCTGCGGTGTTTCTGCTGTATCTCCGCCATTTGTCGGCTGTGGTCTGCCTGCATGGTCTGTATTCGGGTTTGCAGGGCTTCGATGGCTTCCCCGTGCGTGGCTACCTCCCGATGCAGGGCGGTGTTCTCCCTCTCCAGCGTCTTGACCTTGTTGCTGCCGAAAAGAGAACCGACACTCTCGGCGATGTTGGCGGCTGCGGTGGTTGCCGCCCCTTTCAGCTTCTCGGTCTGTATTTCTTTTTTCGCCCGTCTTAGTTCCTCCTGCGCCGTTTCTTTTTGCTGCTGCAAATCCACCACCTCCGCTTTCAGATTATCGGCGAGTTTCTGTATATCCCGATAATACTGCTGCGTGGACTTGTGGCGAGCCTTCGAGCCGTCTATGCCCCTTTGCAGCCCGTATTTCGCCATCGCTTCGGCATAGGTATCTTGGTAGGACTTCAATTTCAGCCGTGTCATAATATCGTCTGCGCACAGCCTCACGGTGTCGGTAGGCTTCTTGCGGTATCGCTTCTTTGTCTGTTCCTCCCTTTTCCTGCGCTTGCGCTCTCCCTTGACGATGGGGACGAGTGTAACGTGTATGTGCGGCGTTTCCTCGTCCCTATGCAGGTGCGCCGCCACGATGTTCTCCTTTCCGAACGTGTCGGCAAAGTATTTCAGATTGTCGGCGCACCACTCGTCCAAACGTCCCTCTTCCTCTATTCGCTTCATGTCCTCGTGCGTTCCCGACACGTTGATGCGGATTGCCCGTACTTGGTTGCTTCCGATTTTGCGTGTCAGCCCCACTTCTTCTAATCTCTGCTGTATAGCCGCCGAACGGTCTTTCACCCCGTCGGGGTATTCGATGAGCCTGCGGTTCAGATGGGTGCGTGTGGGGTCGGCGTTCTTCGGTATGATGAAACGCTCGATATGTGCGGTTGTTCCGCTGTCGCTGCCGTGCGCCTTTTCCATGTGTAAAACTACGAAACCCATATATTCTTCCTTTCTTTTTTGGCTTGTGAAACAATAAACTTGACTATCTTTGAGGGCGGCGAAATGCCGTCCTCAACGGGGTGTGCAGAGGGGCTTGCCCCTTGCCTTATTGGGGAATTTTCAGCGATACGTAGTATTGCGGCTCGGAAAATTCCCTAATAAGCTACGGTATTTTCTCCGTAAATACCCTGCGGCGTGCCGTCCGTCTGTCCGTCTGCCTTTCGGCGGTGGCTGTCCCTGCCGTCTGCTTACCCATATACCCCCACCTTATTTTTTCCCTTTCGGTCGGTGGGTGGCGGGGCGGTCGTTTCCGTTTTCAAAGGCTCTTTTGCACGGGGCGGTCGGATACAAGGTTTTCCCGATAAATACGCTCGCAGCAAAGCGAGAGGAAGATTTATCGGGAAACGGCGCAGCCGCCCGACCTTTTAGCCGACATAAAGCCCCGTGCTTGCTTTGCCTTTGTAAACGGGAATGATTGCTCCGCTTTGCTGTGTTCGGAAAATCGAATCTGCGTATCTGCACATAGTCGGTTATTAATGGATTGACTGACTTACAGATTCAATGATTCCAATACGACAGTACGACATGACTTCATGACGATATGACTGCTTGACTGCCGACATTCAGCGAAAGAAAAATCATGCTGTTCTCTTTTCGCCCGTGTATAATCCTTTCCAGCAACACTTTGCGGACTTTCGCCGCCCCGAATGATTCGATACGGAAAGCGAGGGCGGCTATCGTTTCGAGATTGTAAACCTCCGCGCTGTATCTGTCCGATATGCGGATAATGCGCCTTATGTCATATACGCTCAAAACTCCGCTTTTGCAGAGAGCCTTTATCCCAGCCCGAACCGTCGGGGCAATAACCCCGAACAGTTCGCAGATTTCCCACTCGGTCATGGCGGTTGCGCCTATATCGCTCGGCAGGGAGATATTGCCCTGCCCGTCCATCGTGATAATGTTCCTTTCTCCTTTCATCGGTATGCTGTTTTAAGGTGACTAAATGGCTCGGCAAATACTTTTCTCCATATCCTCCAACTTGTGCGACAAGTCTTCCATGTCCTGACTTATCTTTTGGGCGGTGATTTTGGCGTAAATCTGGGTGGTCTTTATGTTAGTGTGACCGAGAAGCCTGCTGACGGTTTCAATGGGTACGCCGTGCGACAAAAGTACGGTCGTGGCGTTCGTGTGACGTGCAACGTGATAGGTCAAGCGCACCTTGAAACCGCACTGTCTGCCTATCTCTTTGAGTATCTTGTTGCAACTGCCATTGCTCGGAATGGGGAAAACATGACCGCCCCTTGCCAGCCCCTTGTATTTCTCTATGATACGTTTGGGAACGTCCAAAAGACGGATGTTCGATTCGGTGTTGGTTTTCTTTCTTCGGGTGATTATCCACAGATTGCCGTCGAAGAATGTTTGCAGGTGGTCGGCGGTGAGGTTCTTCACGTCCGAATACGCCAAACCCGTGAACACCGAAAAGACAAACAAGTCCCGTACAAGTTCATGGGTGGCGTTCTTCATGGGTGCGTCCATGAGCGTCTGTATCTCCGTTTGGGTGAGATAGCCCCTGTCCACGTTTTCGGGAGAGTTGATATATCCGGCAAAGGGATTGAACGGCAAACGCCCGTCGTTCCTCGCAATGGAAACGATGTGTTTCAACACAATCATGTAGCCCCACACGGTATTGGTGCGGCATTTTTTCTCCGTGCGCAAAAAATACTCGAAATCGTTGATGAACGTGAGGTTGAGTTCCTTTAACGGAATATCCTCACGTTTGTAGGTATGGGGCAAAAACTCCCGAATATGGTTGCAGACTGTCCGATAACGGGTGAACGTACCCTGTGCCCTGCTGTGCCCGACTTTCTTCTCAAACTCGGCGTTGTGCTGCTCGAACAGCTTCAGCAAGGTTTCCTGCTTGATGCCGATACCGAGATAGGCATCTTTTAGTTTGGAGGCGGTAACATAACCGTCCGTCTGCATCAGTTCTTGATAACGGCGGTTTACCTCCACTCGGATTTTATCTACCGCAAGGTTGATTCTCTGTGCTTCGACGCTCTTGCCCGAAGCACGGTTGTTCTTCACGTCCCACAGCCGTGGGGGAACGTCCATCTTGCAACTGAACTGTTTAATCTCGCCGTCCACCGTGATACGGCACATCAGAGGCAGGTTGCCGTTCGGCTTCTCGCTGCCTTTCTTTACGTAAAATAATACCTTGAATGTACTACGCATAACTCACTCCTTTTTTGGTTACAAAATTAGTTATTAGTGAGTTACCGACAGCTATGTAAATCTACGCAAAACACAGAAACAGAACCTTTTAGCAAGAAATCTGCACCCGTTACGGGAGTAACGAGGTGGTAACTGAACTTCTGCACCGTTTGGCTTCGAGGTGGTATTTCGTTGGCTCTGCCCCATAGAAAAACAAAGCGTAACGAACGCTCTATCAGCTAATTCGCTACGCTTTGCCCAAATTTACTTTTTCGCTATGGGTTTATTTTATGGTTTAGATGAATGGTTGATTAAGATAGTCTATGCCGTTTCGACGGGTCGGGAACTTTTTTATTCTTCATTTTCTGCTCCATTTTCTGTTTTTCTTCCAGGTCTATAGTCCATGGAAAACAGGTCATGATCTTGTCCGGGCAGCAAAGGGAGATTCTTTTTTGTTTCATGGACTCATCATCCAGCCGGATATAGACAAAGTAATCCAGTTCCCCTTTTCCGGTTTCTTCAATGGCTGTTACTGTTCCTTTATAGGGAACAACGGGAGTTTCCTCTTCCGGATCGTTCTCTACAATCCGCGCTCCGAGGTACATCTGACTTTTAGGTATCATATCGCTTTATTTTAAACGGTTATTGTTATGTCTGTTCTTATTCTCAGTCTTTTTAACGGTATTCTTCTCTTCCGGCAGCGGACAGAGCAGTCCGTCCTTTATCACGTATGTCCTGACGCCGAAGGGCTTGGAGGAACCCTCAATTCTGCCCTGCTCAAAGTCGGCCTTGCAAAAAAGGAGATGCCTTGTCGCCTCCTTGTTGTTTTCCGGGAGATACAGTGCGTATCCCGAAGCCAGTGCCGTCTTTTGAACTTCATTCAGTTTTCGGCTTCCGACGGTGAAGGTAACGGTGGAGTCATTCAACATATTCTCAAGGGAACGGTGCCCTCTCACATCGAAATCCCTTTTCAAAATTCCATCGGCAGCCTTCCGGATTTCCGTAGACAACCGCTTGAACTTTCCCGTATCGAATTCGCCGGCAGATTTAACCTGCGTGACTTTTTCAAATTCCTTGGCATACGGCAGCAGTTCATTGAAATAGGTAAACGGTTGTTCATGAATATTCATATAACCGTTACGCATGACGGTCAGCAGCCGGTAAATGTCATGGTTCTCCCGGCTGATGGAAACCTGCGTATCCTTATTGAAATGCCAGTCGGTGGCGAATTTTATAAAATCCCCGGCTGTCGCTTCCATCGAATGGTAGCATACCGGTTTTAAACTGTCGATGAATTCTTTGGGCAGTTCGTCAAGACCGATATAGGATGCCGGATAAAAATCGAAGGAATAATCCAGTTCCATCGGTTTGCACGGCTTGTAAGCGGCATCTATGAGAGGAACCAGGTTCTTGTCCATGAACGTACTGTCGTAGACGGCCAGATGGCCGGTATCGTAGTGCGGGTCGAAGTAATGGTCCGTGATGTACCGGATGCACTCCCTGAATCCGTTCCTGCCGATCTCGTTACCGGAAAAGATAAGGTATCCGAAGTCATTCTCCACCACTTTTAAGGGGAATGTGTACCGCGGCTGGCACCGGTACAATGTCCTTTTTTCCTGTTGCTGTAATCGAAACTCCAAGTATGCGGGTTCCTGCATGAGATACTTCTTCAATATGCCGCCGTCCGGTTCATTCTTGTATTTATAGGTATAGACCGCATCACGCAGGGAAATGCGTTTGGCAGGGGGAATGCAGTGTTCTTGAAAATACGGCAGCAGTTCCTTGCTGATATATTCCTCGAAAGGGGTATGGGTATCTACCGGTGGAACCTGCCTCATGTTCGCCAGGTCAAACCGGAGCAGTTCCGTATCCGGAATATAGGGGCAGCACTCCGCTTCCTTGATATTGTCAATCAGGAATTTGCGGAACAGGCTGTCCGCATCTCCTTTCTGAATGAATGTGAGGGCATTTCGGGGCTGGTGGGGAGAGTACTGATGGTAACGGTCCATACCGACAAAAATACTTCCCGGCTTGTCGGGATCGAAAAAAGGATTTTCCATTTGGTTTCTCTTGTCCATATTTCTACAATTTAGGGTGGGTATTTCTTTTCTTTTTCACGTCCTGCTTTTTATTCAAAGCCTTTTCGATGACTGTTTTCACTTTGAACACCTGTTTGTTCGCAGGAGGATCCTTAGAAAATACGATCCGGGTGAAATCCCCGTTTATCCATGCATAGGCATGGGACGGGTTGCTTTTTGCCTCTCCCGGCAGGAAGAGTCCGTGCCCTGCCGCCAATACTTGCCGGTGAGGGGTAAAGAGCCGGACACCGTCTACGGTGACACATTCCATCGGGTCGCGGAGGATGTTCCCAACAGTCCGGTGTCCACGCACATCGTAATACTGCTTGAGGAGTTTGTCCAGCAAGGCTTTATCCTGGCCGGTTTCTTCTATCTGCTGCCGGATATCCGATGTAAGCATTCGATAAACTCCCCCTTTCATTCTAAAAATGTGATATTACTTTTGTAATCAAAGTAAAAAAGCTCAATTGTTATGTCACATCAATGGACCATGGAAGATTTTGAATCTATTTATTCCCGTTTCAAGTCGAGCGGACTGTCAGTTATGGATTTTTGTTCGAATGAATGTATTCGTCCCAAACGTTTCTACGAGTGGCGTTCCAAGCTGTTGCGCAAAGGCGGCTTTATCCCGGTAAAGGTAAACAGTAAGGGCCAGGTCAGTCTTCCCCATAAGGAGAAATCCCTGCTGTCTGCCCCTCCGGTCAGCCCGTCGCCAATTCCCCAGCCGCTATGTGAGATCTCCTATCCCAATGGCGTCACAGTCCGCTTGAACAGCCCTTTGTCACCGGAGGTATTGCAAACCCTGATATTTTTGAATTCAAACCGTTAGCCTATGTTTTCTTTGAATGAATCCAACAGATATTATCTTTACCCGTATCCGACAGACATGCGTAAGAGTTTTTATACGCTTAGCGGCATCGTGACCAACCAGATGGGAAAGAATGTACGGGACGGTGACGCTTTCATTTTTATCAATGCGAATTGTACCTGTATGAAAATCCTCCATATGGAATATGGTGGTCTGGTGATATACCATATGAGGCTGGAACATGGGCACTTCCATCTGCCGGTCATAAATACGGAGGAAGGTCGGATTAAAGCGATTGAAACCTTCTGGAATGACCTTGTGATGATGGTTCAAGGAATGGACGGCAGCAAGGTCAGGCGTTATAAAAGGAGTGGTTTCCATGGGTTGTAGTTGTAACAAATTATAACATATACAATGCCGTATTCCGGCTGTTTTTTAGTATCTTAGCATCATATTTAAACGATTATGCCAACCGATAAGGAATTACTGATAAAGGATCTCATGCACAAATGCGACTGTCTGTATAGAGAAAACAGCCGGTTGAAGGAGATGGTGTCCACGCAGCCCCTTAAAGCTGCGGACAAAGAGGTGTATGAGGCTTTATTGTCTGACAAGGATGCCATAATCGCCCAAAAGGAAGCAAAAATCAACAGTCTGGAGCAACGTGTATCCTATCTTGAACGGCAGTTGTACGGTAAGAAGGCGGAAAAGTTCATAAAGCCTGACGCCCAGGACCGCTGGCTGGATTTTGAAGGCTTTGACATGCTTCCCCAGGAGGCTGAAGCCGCAGAAGAAGCAGAAAAGGAGTTGAAGGCTACCAGAGAAGCGATCATCGCCCGTAAAAAAGCGGGGAAGCAGCATCCTGCGAGAAAATCCCTTCCGGAGAATCTTGAGCGTGAGGTGGTCCATATATATCCCGAAGGGTATAATCCGGAAGAGTGGACGCTCCTTCCCGGAGAGGAAGTGACCGAGATCCTTATGCACGAGCCCGAGAAGTTCTATATCCGCAGGATAGTGCGCCATACAGCCAAACGGAAGGGTACAAACGAGTTCAAGACCGGCCCGCTTCCCGTCATGCCAATAGCAAAGAGCTATGCCTCTGCCTCATTGCTGGCAGACATGATGATAGGGAAATATGTGGATCACATACCGTTCCACAGGCAACTGGAACAGTTCAAACGTGTGGGGGTACATCTCCCCGCGTCAACGGTCAACGACTGGTTCAAGGATGTGGCGGATTTGCTAAGGCCCCTTTACTTCCGATTATGGGAGCTGGTGATGCAGACTGACTACATACAGTCGGATGAAACGACAATCCCCGTGATGAATGACGAGAGACACAAGACGGTCAAAGGTTATATCTGGCTTGTGCGCAGTGTCATGACCGGACGTCAGTTCTTTTACTATGACAAGGGTTCCCGAAGTGGAAAGGTGGTGCTGAAACTCTTCGGCAAGTTCCGGGGAGCCATACAGACGGACGGATACGAAAGGTACGAGATGCTGGACGCCAAGAAAGGTATTATCCTTCTTGGCTGTTGGGCCCATGCACGCAGACATTTTTGGGAGGCAAGAAAGAATGACATGCAGCGTGCCGACTATGCGCTCGCACAGATACAGTTGCTTTATGACGTGGAGCGTAAGGCTGACGATGAACGCCTGACTTACGAACAGAGGGCTGAACTTAGGGCACGTCTTGCATATCCCATACTTGTGCGCTTCGAGAAATGGCTGGTCAATGAATATCCCAAAGTAATGAAAGACAGTCCGATCGGAAAAGCCATAAAATATACATACGGAAGGTTCGACAAACTCTCCAGGTACCATTTGGACGGTCGTTACAGACCGGATAATAACGAGATAGAAAATAAAGTGCGGCCTGTCGCGTGCGGCAGACGTAATTACCTGTTCTGTGGCAATAATGATGCCGCTGAAGATGCGGCGGTGCTCTACTCGTTCTTCGGCTGCTGCAAGGCTGCCGGGGCTGACTTCCGCACGTGGCTGATCTACTTCCTTGAACATATACATGATTATGACGATGACTACTCGATGGATCTGGCCGAATTGTTACCTGACAATCTGTTATCCAAGGGCAAGATATTATCCGTTACGTCACCGGAATCTCCCAAGAAAGACTCCTGATACCTTCGTAAATCTCGCCTAAACACGGGAAAACTACCGTTTTATGCCAATCAAGACGGGAAAATAGGGAATAAAGTGCCGTTTTTATCTTCATTATCCCCGATAAATAGGGAAAATAAGGGAAAGAATACCCTTTTATACCAATTATGGCGGGAAAGTAGGGATAAAAATATCGCTTTATCACATTTGTCACAGGAAAATAAGGGGCAAAGGGGAAAAACTTCCTTTTATCCGCTCCATTAGTAGGGATAATATCAATTACTATAGAACCCGCACATCTTTGGGTTGAATTGATGTAACAATAAATCATAGAACGATAAAATGAATAAACGACATTATGAACATACGTTACCCAATATACGAGGGAGTTTATCGAATACTTACTATCCGATGCTGTACCTTGTTTGGAAAGCTCCAGTAATTTACGGTCCTTGCTTTCTATTTCCTCCAAAATATCAGCGATATTACGGTTGCGATGGCTGCTGGTACAATGCATATTGTGGCAGAAACTACCGAAATCCTCCCAGGTCGGCTTCATCTCATTCCGGTAGACCAGCTCCATTTCCGGTGTCTTATCCATCTGCAGGTAAGCATATTCCGGGTACAGGCCTTCACCCGGATTGACATAGGATCCATCCTTTAGGACTCCTTCTGCCCGGTAAACATTTACCGGACCAAGATTGAAATGGGGATCGAAGTAATGGTCTGCCATAAATTGCAGAAAGTCCTGCCTGTTTTTCTGTCCTTCCGTCGTATCAGTAAAGAACACAAAGCCATGGGCTGTCTCTATGGCTGTATAGGATTGTTCAGGTTGCTTCATATCATTACATTTTGAGGGAATTGTTCCTTTTCGTTTTCGATACCTTTTTCAAAGCCGGTACATATGGAATGATTTTGCCGTTTTTCTCCTGATACACGGTCTTGTTTACGGGAGATTTGGTATATGCCATTACCCGGTTGCATGTCTTTTCGGCATGGAGGAAATGTAAATCTGGCATTGACTTGGATATTTGGGGACAGTAGATCCACTTTCCTTCCAGCAAGGCTTGCCTCATGGCTTCGCCGGCATCGGTTCCATTGATGAGAAACGGGACGCTCCTGTCATTCAGTGTCCTTTCCAATGTACGGTGTCCACGGACATCGAAATCCGTCAGAAGGATATTCTTCGCTTTCCAACGCATGTCATCCAGCACATCTGACAAATCTGGCCCCGAGGACTGTCCGTTGATACAGTCGTCTATCCGGGTGACATACTCCTGAAAGACATTCCGGTATCCGAAATCGGGATCATTTATTATATCCCGCTTGAATCCGTTCTCCATCAGATACAACAGTTTGCTGATATCCGCATTGTTACGGCTCGCAGGACATCCGGCAAATTCATTCAGGCGGAGAAATTCAGAAGCGCTCGGCTCCATGTCCGTTTCAAACGCCAGTTTCCACTGTTTCCTGTCACGGAAAGCCTCTTTTGAGAATACAGCATTATCAAAATCATATTCCCCTTTTCCGCTTTGGGGATTCTTCCGGTAGCAGGCATCCACCAAAGGACAGATATCGTCGGACAGGCAGTTGACGTTGTATTGCCTGACAGGACCGGGTTCGCCATGAACCCAGAAATAATTGCCGGATAACTGTTGGTAAAAGCTCTTCAATCCCTCCCGTCCCATTTTGGTATCACTGAAAAACAAGATTCCTTTGGACGTTTCCACAGCATGCAGCGGTAATTTGTAAACCGGATTATAATCATACCTGGCAGCCAGCTCATCCTGCTTCTGATGAAAATGGACCAGCTCGTCCAACTGCTGTGTGGTCAGTTTCGGAAGTTCTCCCGATATCATGAGGATATCGCTGCGTGACTGCGCAAACAGGACATTTCTCAGATTGGTACTTATTAGAGGAGCCAGTCCCTTTTCCCGGATATAGGGTAGTAATACCTGATTGATATATTCCTTTTTGGAAATATCTCCGGAGATAGCCGGTACATCCGTCATCTTCGGGAATGAATAGATTTCCAGACGGGTATTCGGTACGAAGGCGGAGTATTTGGCTTTTATCGATTGTTGGCTGAACAAGGCCATAAACGTATAGACAGGGTCTTGCCTGTCGGGATTGGCAGGATAAAGCATATAGGAGGATTCTGCATGGGGTTTCTCCTTGCCGGTTTCATAACCGACAAGGAGCTGGCCTTCACCGTCTTTCCTGAAAAGCTCGTCCAATAGTTTGGGATCATCAGAAATATAGGTTGCCATTTTTCTTACATTTTAGGTGTGATGGACGGTTTACGGGTACGCGGTTTCTTTTCCGCTTGCTGTGAGGCTTCCTCTTTTTTCCGGGGTTTTCCGGCTACTTGTACCGGTGCATGGGGCTGCTGCTGGCTTCCGTCTTGTTCCTGACCTTGTTTCTGTGCCTCTTCCAACTTCTTGGTGCTTCTTTCCCAGAGGAATTCCACCCCTCGCTCGGCGGCACTCATCTGGATGGAGGTGGCATAAAATTTTCCATTATCAGACTTGAAACGGATCGGTACTTCCTCACCGCGCACGGCAGCATCGTATTCTTTCGGAGAAAGCGTATAATCTTTCACCTTACGCGGAATGCGTGCCTGCTCTACGGGCATATGGAACAATTCATTGGTCACCGGGTCTTTGGAAAGGTAGCAGGATTTGGTTTCTTTGGTACGGTAGTCAATGACTACATCCACCGCCTTGCCGAGATTGCCGGTCTGGTTCAGGGCCTTGAGGTCTTCTTCCGTCAGGACATGTCCCCTGTAGTCTTCCCCGATCTTGGGAGCCTGACGGATGTAGTGGATGTCGAACTTGACAGCTCCGTTCTCGTCGCGGAACAGGGAGAGTTTGGCATCCCCGTTTTCACGCCCCAGCTCGGAATTTTTTGCCACACGGAAAGCGATAGCGGAAGTCTTTCCCTGCAACATTCTTTCGAGGCTGTCCTTTGCGTTCTTCAGTCCGTCCGGGGTAATGCCGTATTTGGCGGCCTGTTCCCAATTCACTTCCCGCTCGTTGAAGCGATGGTTATTATACACCCTGGTCGAAGCCAGTTCCCTTCTGACTGCTTCGTTCTGTGGTTCCTGCGCCGCTTCGATCTTTTCTTTGGCCTGCTCTACGAGCGTTTCCTTCGGCATGTTGTAGAGGGAGTAACGACCGGGATTATTGTACTGGTAGAGAAAATTCTTCCCGAAGTTGGTGAAGAAGTTTCCACGTTGGTCCACTTTGATAAACTGGTCCCTGTTCGCCTCGTTAGCTTCGAGCGTTTCCAGCTCTCCGTTCGCTGCGATTCCTTTTACACCTTTGGCTTTCTGCTCTTTCTTGTCATACGCCATCAAATACCCGTGTTCCGGGGTTGCTTCCTTGTTTTCAGGAGCTAAATTCACATCGTTCATATACGTTAATTTTAAAGATTAATGAATCATTTACGAGGGTAAAATTACTATCTTTGTCATTAAATAGTTTGATTATGAGGAAGTTGTCATTAATTGTCATGTTCTGTCACTTATTGTCATGTCCGGCTTTTGCACAGTCCCCGTCAAAGGGATATAAAGCCGGACTCAGTGCTGTCATCTACCGTATCCACTCTGCCCGGCAGTGAAAGTCTTTCATATGAGACAGCCGGTTGCCGGTTACCGTACTGGCCGATTATCCTATTCTGTATCCATTGAATGAAAGTCGGAGGAGGTATGCCGTTTCTTCCGGTTTCGGTATAAGGATGCATCCGGTGAAAAAGAAAAGGATACTCCATGCCGGAGTGGATCTTGCCGCACCCTATGGCACGCCGGTCTATGCTTCAGGAAGCGGGAAAGTCGTTGAAGCCAGGTATAGCAGCAGTTACGGCTGGTACATCGAAATCCGGCACGCGGGCGGCTTTTCCACGTTGTATGCACACTTGAGCAAATTGCATGTGAGGAAAGGGAGCGATGTACGCATAGGTCGGCATATCGGCAATGTCGGTCATACCGGCATAGCGACCGGCAACCATCTGCATTTTGAACTGAGAAAAAACGGGAAGCCGCAGAATCCGTTGCAGTGGGTGATACTAAAGGATTCCCGTTCTAAAAAGAGTCATTAATTTAATCCGTTACACAATGAACATTGAAGAAGCCAAGAGCATTCAGTTGGAGGATTATCTCCGGCGTATGGGGTTCAACCCGGTAAAACAACAAGGGGACAGTATCTGGTATTGTTCCCCTTTCCGTGAGGAGAAGACACCTTCTTTCAAGGTGAGCGCATCCCGCAACCTATGATACGATTTCGGCATCGGACAGGGAGGGGACATCATCACCCTGGCGATGGAGCTTCAAAAGACGAAGGATATCTCTTATGCGCTTAAAACGATAGAGGGACATTTTCCGGCTGCTTTCCGTCCGGTAGCAGCCTCTCCCCGGCAGGCGGAACCGCAGGCTACCGGCTACCGGCAGGTACGCATTGATCCGCTGACGAACCCGGTCTTGCTGGGATATCTCAAAGAAAGAGGCATCTTGCCTGAAATCGCAAGGGAAGCATGCAAGGAAGTGCATTTTCAGAACAAGGGAAAATGGTATTTTGCCGTAGGCTTTGCCAACCGGAGCGGCGGGTACGAGATCCGTAACAAATACCTAAAAGGCAGCATATCGCCCAAAGAGATTACCCATATCAAAAATGGCAGCGACCGTTGCATAGTGGTTGAAGGCTTTATGGATTATCTCTCATACCTCACGCTCAAGGCTACGCATCCCGGTAACGGACAGCCTAAAGGAAACGGTCCGGACTATATCGTTTTAAATTCGGTCAGCAATGTAGGCAAGGCTATCCCTGTCTTGAAAGAGTATAAGAGTGCCCTCTGCCTACTGGATAACGATTCCGCCGGAAGGCAGGCTTTTCAGCAGATGGCGCAAGCCGGATGCCCGGTCAGGGACAAGTCCGACTGCTACCGGGAGTATAACGATTTGAACGATTACCTGTTGGGCAGGAAGATGGCGCAGGAGAACAAGACGGATCATCAGCACGAAACAGCCCCGAAGCTGATTGAAAAGCCTGCAAAGAAACAGTCCGGTTGAAAATTATAAAATACTGGTCCTTGTCTGATGCATGAAAGGCAGGCAATAAAAAAGAGAGTCAAATCCCTGCTGGAGGGAATTTGGCTCTCTTTTTATTGCTACCCGGCTACCACCGGATATTTATTCTTAATAATTTCTGATCAGCAATTCATTGACCGCTTCTCTTTTCTCGGCTATGGAACAGATGGAACGGAAGATGCTGATTCGCTGGATATGGAAACCGGCATAGAGGTCGTCGAAGAAGGTGTTCTCAGGGTTCTTTTGCCGGGGATCGGAGTGGAAAGCATTCATTTGGCACCGGTTTCACCTATTCCCTTGCAGAAATTTGCCAGGTTGATCTGCTCTTCATCTCCGAAGTCCTGTGGCATGTAGGAGGTGCAGGAGTTACCCTCATTGACCGGCTTATAAGGCGGGTCAAAATAAAATAGGGAGTTGGCTCCGGTGTATTCTGCGGTCTGCCGGTAGTCACCGTCCAGAATCACAACATCTTGCAGCAGCTTGTGGTTAAAGCGGATCAGTTCCTCTTCCAACAGTTTTACCCGTCCCCCGGCACCAAAAGTGACGGACAGCTTTCCGCTATGGTTTCACGGAGTAGATGCCGTTATAACAGGTACGCATGAAGAAGATAAACAGGGCGGCACGGGTGATGTTATTCGGGTTTCCTTCATTGTAGTAGGTACGTTTCTCCATGAAGTAGACCCTTCTTCGGGTATGTTCCTCCAGCGCGATGTATTCGTCCTGTATCCGGGCAAGCACTTTAATAAGCTGCTCCGGGGATTCCTTGATGACGCGGTAGACATTGATCAGAGCCTCGTTGGAGTCGTTGATGACGCAACGGATTTCCGGATAGGCTTGTCTTATTCAGAAGAAGAGGGCGCCGCCACCGACAAACGGTTCTACATAGGTATCCATCTGTCCGAAGTCTTTCGGAAGGGATTCGATAAGTACGGGAAGCAGTCTTCTTTTACCTCCCACCCAGGGGAAGCAGGGTTTTCCCGGCAGGTTGGCCGGAGAACTTTTCTTTTTTTCCATGTTTACAACATTTAAATGATTAATAAATTAAATAGGGATTATTCATCGTCTGCCGTTTCCAGCAGGTGTTTCAAGTTGGGATCATTTTGGATGCGAAGCAGCTCTTTTTCGATGATTTGCGTCACGTCTTCCTTGATTTGATAGTAGTTCCTTTCGATTTCCTCTTGCATGTGGTCCTTACCATCCGCACCGGTAAAGTCGGTTATGACGGGGATAGGCTTGTAGGCTTTTGTTTCGGCGGCTACCCGTTCATTGTCCACCACGATCTCGCAATGGAATATCTTCTGTTCTATCTTCTCCCCGAAGTTGTCGCAGACACTGCCGACAAACTCTCCTTGCGAGAGGTTGGAGATTTTGGAGGCAGGTATCAGCGAGTCGAGCTGGGTACTGATATTGGTTGAGGTGTCTTCACGGGTCATATTAATGGATTTGCGCTGTTGGAGCACTTTCCCAAACCTTTCAGAAAGGTTTTTCGCTGTTTCTCCGACCACTTGCCCGGAAAAGATATTTCCAATTGTGTTCTGGATCACCCGCGCCTCCTTATCACCGTAGTCACGTATTAACTGGCTGAAATCCTGTGCTCCCAGACATACTGCCACTTTGTTGCTACGGGCGGTAGCGATCAGGGTGTCAAGTCCTTTAAAGTAAAGTGTGGGAACCTCATCCACTAGAATAGAGCATTTGAGCCTGCCTTTTCGGTTGACCATTTTAACGATACGGGCATTATACAATCCTAACGCACATGAGTAAATATTCTGTCTGTCAGGGTTATTGCCGACGCACAAAACTTTGGGTTCCTCCGGATTATTGATATCCAGCGTGAAGTCATCTCCGGTCATAATCCAATATAAGGCAGGTGAGATCAGCCTTGATAGCGGAATTTTGGCGGAAGCTATCTGCCCTTGGAGCTGCTCCATCGCACCACCTTTCCATGCATCCATAAAAGGTGACAGGTAATTCTCCAGCTCCCGGTAAGAGGTCAGTATGGTGAACAGGTCGGAATACGGTTTATTCAATAGCTCTATGGCATGTGGGAAGGTGCAGAATTTCCCGTTTTCATAGATTTTAAGATACCAGATCACCGCCGCAAATAGCACAATCGGGCTTTCTACAAAGAAATCTCCCTGCTTTTGAATCCAACTCTTGTTCAAATTTAACATGATTACATACGCTGATTCGTATGCATCCGCGATATCGGATAGAAACGAAGGATTGAGGGGATTGCACCGGTGGCTGTATCTGGGATCATCGAAATTAATCACATAAAATCCGACCGGCTTGGCATACTTATCCTTGTTTTTAAGCAGCTGGTTATAAGCAATTATGCTTAAATCCGGATACTTAAAATCATAGATATAGGCGGCGAATCCTTTCTCTATCTGCTGGCGGATATAGTTATTGATGATGGCATAACTCTTTCCTGATCCCGGCGTGCCTAATATCAATGAGGCGCGGAAGGGATTAATCACGTTTATCCAGCCTGAATAGGTCTTTCGTTGGTAACGGAAACGGGTGGGCAGGTTTACCGAGTATTCATTGGCAATCAACCTGCGCTCCTGCATGAAGCTCTCGTTCTCGTCGTTAAAGACGTCATCCATGAGTTGGTTCTTCAACAGGCGGCTGATCCAGGTTCCGGCGGTAAGCAGGCTGATATATCCGGCAGCTACGGTAGCTACATATAATAAGGTTAGAAGCGCGACGGGGAAGCGTGCCGTCAGTAAGAGCTCGCTACCAAAAAAGAGCAGCATCCCGGCTATAAGGTAACAGCCGATACTCCTTCATGACATCTCCACGTCCTTCCGTCCTTTCGCTCCCATGCAGGAGAAGAAAAGGAAGAGCAGACTGAAGGACTTGCTCACCAGCGAATGGGAAAACAGCCCGGTATCCCGCTGGAAATTGAGCAGTATCTTGTCCACGACACCGATGTTCAGGTTCATGGAAAGAAAATAGGGATAGCAGAAATAATAGACATTCATCACTAAAAATAGGATGCTGATGGCCCTCATGAAGTCAAGGTTCTTATTGAGCCCTCTGGTTTCGTCTTGTGACATAAGCGGTATGATAATTAATGGTGATACATTTTATTAGCCCAGATGCGGACCTCTGCGTTTTCTCTTTTTCTTTTTCCCGTAAGGGCTTTGCGTCAGGTCGTCTGCCGGATACGGATAGGATTCCAAAGAGAATATATCAAGCAGTCCTTCCACCAGCTCCGTCTCTTTCATTTCCGGTTCGGACGGATGGATAACAGGGGCTTCTTCAGTCTTTTCCGGTGGGATCGTGCCGTACTTCCGGTTTATAACCGATGCCGAATATTCTTTGCCCAGAAGCGAGCCCTTGAATACGGTCTTTGAGTTATGGTCGATGTAGGTCACGCCATAGATCACACCGGAATCGTTCTGCCAGAGTATGGCGGCAATGCCTTTTCCAGAAAGTTCCTGCAGGAATCCCTGACGGGTGGGCTGTCCTTGCAGGGCGGTAGCGATAGCTTCCTTCGTCTGTACGGGTACGGGATGTCGGGCAATTCATTGTTTGCTTTTCACAAATTTCTTTTGGAGTGCCTCGTAGCCTACGCTTTTACCGATCTTGCTGGATTTGATGGCTACGCCGGTCCGTTCTCCTTTTTCATCGGTAGCCGCATAGACCAGTCCATGATAGGTCTTTCCCTTTATCGTCTTGTGGGCCTCTTCCACCGTTACATGGAAAAGGCCAAGCAGGGCTTTAAACTCCTTGACGGATTGGAACTTGTATCCCTGCATGACGGGCTTGACCACATTGGCTATCTGATGCTTGATATCCCCCTTCCGGTAATCGACGGCAGTCAGCGGCAGGGATTCCCGTCGCTCCATCTTCTCGGCGGGTAACAGATGGTATTTCCTCTCCAGCTCCCGGCAAACAGCGGTCGAGCGTTGCCATTCTTTGTAATCTTTAATTTTCTTTCCCTGCTCGTCAATACGCAGGGAGACGATATGGATGTGGGGCCTGCCGATATCCTCATGCCGGTAGATGATATAGGGTTGGTTGCCATATCCCATTTTTTCCATGTATTCCTGGCCGATAGCGGTCAACTGTTCATCGGTCAGCACATCGTCCGGGTGTGGATTTAATGAAATGTGGATAACGGGCTTCTCAGTCCGGCGGTTAGCCGCCAGATACGGTTCGAAGGAACGGATGCAGTGCTGGATGGTCGGATGGCCGTCTGCCGGTTCCATGATCCGGTTTCATGCCAGTGGCCGTGCCTGCTGCTTGTCCACTTTTTCTTGATTGTAGTATAATGCCCCGTAAACGGAGGCTCCTGATGTTATTTTTGCAACCATTGTTCAAATTCTTGGGTGAGACGGATAATCTCCCGGTTGAGAGATATTAGTTCAATAGTCAGTTGCTCCAATTTATAGAGCATGGCAAGAGCCTTCTTTTCGGATAGTCCGGTATGCAGAGCTTTGACTGCCTGGTTATAGTTTACTCCGATCCGGCGGTATTCGCTCTGCAGGTTGGTCAGCTTGATGTAGTAGTCCGTTGCCGCCTTATCTATTTTCACGACTTTCATCGGTTTGTCGAAAAGGGCGGCAAGGATGAACTGGGATTTATTATTAGCTCCCGAATTCTCAAAGAGCCTCTCAAACTCGATGTTCTGGAGTTCGTCCAGACGGAATCCGTAATAATAAGAATGAAGTTCTGATTCCTCTTTGGGATTCCGTCCGCCTCTTCATTTGCTCGAAGTGTCAGCCCGTCCGGGTTTGCGTGTACTATTGATTTTAGCCATATCTTTTCAGGTTTTATTTATCCGGCAGCAAAATAAGTGATAATTTTGATACGAACCTAAAATCGGAAAGTGACTACAAATGACAAGAGATGACTATTTGTGACAGGGGGTAAAAATACCCCTGTTCACTTCCCGTTTCCGCAAGCCGCGATGTTCTTTTCAAAGGTTTCCTTTAGTTTGGGCAGCAGGACGGAATAGTTCTTTTTGCGCCGGGCAAGGTCGGCACGCAGGTCATATGGTTTGGGAATGGCAACATTGAAGAGTTTCTCAAAAGCGGAAACGATACCGGCGAAAGAGAGGCGTTTGCCGCTTTCGTCCGTAATCAGCCCGCTGTAATCCAGCGAGGAGATCAGTTCCATCAGGTTGACCAGCGAACCTTTCCAATGGAGCGATGAAAGAAACGAGGAAGGTGTCGTGATGGTTCCGGGGTACTGTACACCAAAATTGACCAGCTCTATTTCCGCCTCCACCAGCAGGAGGCATTTGTCCAGATAGAATTCGGCTACTGCCGTGTGGAAATGTCCTGTTCGGGTGAATAACTTCTTTAGGGAAATCAGTTCTACCTTGCTGTGAAGCAGATGGCGCAGCCTTTCCGATACGGAAACCGATTCGATGGCGAGGTCGTAAAGGTATTGTTCATATTCGGTATAGGAGGAAGAGAATTCTTCATCGGAAACTGTCTGTTTTGGGCTTGAAGCCAGAGATAAATAATTGAATATACGGCATTCTGTAAATGGTTTCATACGGCATACATTTGATTTGTTTATACCGGAGTAAGCCAAATGAAATGCCTCTGCTATCGTTTAAAGCTCTATACCTTTTTAAAATACTGACAATCAACAATAAACAAATTTCATATAGAAACGGGTGTAAATAAAAAGTGTAAGCCGTCCTTGACAAGAATGTTAGGACGGCTTACACTTTTGTAAACCTCATTTGCTTCGGGTTATCCTCCGGTCAGTCGATGATATGGTATTTCCTTAGTTTCTCATACAGGGTAGTCCGGCTGACATTGAGCAACCGGGCCGCCTTGGAACGGTTGTCACCCGTCTTTTCAAGGGTCTGGAGAAGCAACGCCTTTTCTTTTTCTTCTTCCGTCCACTGCGTTTCTTCTTCTTTAGGAAGGGAGATTTCAAGGTTCAGGTCTGAAACGGAAATCCATTGCTCTTGGCAGATGAGTACGGCTCGACCTATTACATTCTTCAGTTCACGGATATTCCCCGGCCAGGGATATTCCAGCAGTGCCGCCTCTGCCAGCCGGTCAAAGCCACGAAACGATTTATGGGCCTTGGCGCAAGTGAGTTTCAAGAAAAAATAAGCCAGAGGAAGGATGTCTTCCCGGCATTCTGCCAGTGTAGGAATCCGCAGAGTGAACTCATTGAGCCGGTGGAACAGGTCTTCCCGGAAGCGTCCTTCTCCGATGGCTTTTTCCAGATTCTCATTGGTGGCGGCAACCAGCCGGATATCAAAAGAGTATTCTTTCGTGGAACCTACCGGCTTGCAGCGTTTCTCTTGCAAGGCCCTGAGCAGGAGCATCTGTGTCTTATAGGAAAGGTTGCCTATCTCGTCCAGAAACAATGTCCCTCCGTTAACGGCACGGAACAATCCGACCTTGTCGCTTTCCGCACCGGTAAAGGCTCCCTTCTGATGACCGAAAAACTCGGAGGCGGCAAGCTCATCGGAAATGGCCCCGCAGTCGATAGCCAGATACGGCTTGTTCTTCCGATGGCTCCGGGCATGTATCTCGGCTGCAATGTGCTCCTTCCCGGTGCCGGAAGCCCCACGGAGCAGAACGGAGATGTCGGCACAGGCAATCATCTCTATCAGACGGTACATCTCATGGGCTTTGGGGCTTTCACCTCGGTAGAACTCCTGTTCGTTATCGTTTTTATCCAGTATCTCCGTTATCAGAGCCAAGAGATTGTCTGGCTGCACAGGCTTACACAGGTAGTTGATGGCTCCCAGTTGCATGGTTGTCACCGCATTCTCCACCTGTCCGTAGTTGGTCATGATCAGAAAAGGGATAGAGTAGTACTTCTCATTCATCCATTTCAGGAGCGAGGTGCTATTTCCGTCCGGCAGGCGCAGGTCTGCCAGTATTAGGTCGAACTCCTTTTGCCCGATGGCTTTACGGGCATTCGCAAGGGTTGCCACGCATTCGGTTTTCATCCCTTTTTTCACCAGCCAGTTGCTGATGCTACGGCTGAACACAATATCATCTTCAATAATCAGGATTGTTTTCATAGGCTTTCCTCCCGTATTTTTCAGCGTATACTATCAGTTTTTCCACTGCCCGGATGATGTCCCGCATTTCCATGGATTGTCTATTGGTCCACTCTGTCGCAGGTTCTGTCACCAGTTCCCGTAAATGAGACAAGGGGAAATCCAGACGGACGGTTTCCCATAGGGGCAGGTTCTTATGCAGGATGGAGGCGGCGGCCTCCTTGTCTTGTCGGTCTAAGGCAGCGGTTAATGCGGCAAGGTCTTTCCGGCTCTCTTCGATAAACAGGGCGAGCATTTCCTCCCTGTTGTCCTCTCCTGAAAGGATGAGTGAGAAATCGGGAGCATACTCCTTTCTGTCTTTTTCTCCTATCACTTGTGCCACTGTATTTATCAGTTCTTCCATAGAGAATGGTTTATGGATGCAGCCCGAAAAGCCGCCCGACAGATACTCGTTGTCATCATCCACCCGTGCCGTTACCGCTATGACGGGGATTGTCTTTGCGTTCTCCATATTGGATGCCCGGAGCAGTTCAAGTATTCCGTAGCCGTCCGTTTCAGGCATCTGTATATCCGTCAGCAGCAGGTCATATCTTTGTGACCGTAGCCGGGTAACCAGTTCACGGCTGGTCTGGCAGCAGTCGCACCGCACTCCGTTACGGTTAAACATCTCTTTGGTAATGTTCAGTTGCATCCGGTCGTCATCAATGACCAGTACGTTGATTCCATCCAGATGATAATCAGTAGCGATGCGTGTCTCATCCATCTGGGTGGATTCATCCGCCTCAAGGAGTGGCAGGAATGCGGTAAACGTGCTGCCTTCACCCGGTTTGCTTTTTACGGTAAGGCTTCCCTGCATCCCGGAGACCAGCCTGCTTGCAATGGCCAGCCCCAATCCGAAACCGGGAACATTACGGGCATTGTCCAACCGTTCAAAAGCTGTGAATATCCGGGTTGTTTCTTCCTCCGTCATCCCGGTACCGGTGTCCTGTACCGAGAAATGCAATTCTTTATTCCGGTATTCCGCTTGCAGGCGGATTTCACCTTGCCGGGTGAATTTAATGGCGTTGGAAAGCAGATTGTTCAGGATTTGCTGGAGCTGGGAACGGTCACCGCTTACTACCACATCCAGACCGGAAAAGGCGGTTGTCAGCCGCAGCTTTTTCTTTTTGGCCAGCGAACCGTAGTTCCGGGCTGTTTCGCTGAAAAGGGTCTCCAGCCGGAAAATCGAAAGGATGGGTTTGTTCCTGCCGGTATCCAGCAGGTAGAATCCGATCAGCGTATTGACCAGCCCGATCATGTAATCGGAAGAATGGAGTATATTTTCCGCATACTCGTCCTTGCGGCTCTTCTTTTCTTCCCCGGGGAGCAGTTCGGCGCATCCTTTGATAGTAGCCAGTGGCGCACGAAGGTCATGAGCGATGGTGAGCATCATGCGTTTTCTGGATTGTAGGAGCTCCGTGTTCTCACGATTGGAGGCTTCCAGCTGACGCTGATACTGGTTTATCCTGTTCAGATCCCGGTGGATGATAAGATACAGGAGGACGGTCAGCAACGAGATGAGGACAGCCAGCAGAGAGACCGTATGGAACGAGCGGTCGCGTGTGGAAATGAATTGCCTGTAACGCTCATCAAGCCGTATTCCAGCATCCGCCTCAAAGTCCCTGACAATCCGGTGTAGCCTGTGGTTCAGGTCCGTGTTGTTACTGTACAGGAGGTCCATCTGTTCCAGCAGCCTTTCCCGTTCGGCTTTCTGCATGTCGGTCACCTCCCTGTCAAGGGAGTGCAGCATGCTCGTGACAGATGTGGTACCCTGATGTTTACCAATGGACTGTCGCTGGCGTTCCAGCTGTTCCTTCTGCTGCAGATAGGCCGATTTTTTCCTCCCGGGCCTGATGAATGACCAGAAACCCTTCTTCGGAGTTTCCTCCTCCTTCTTTTTCTCGGCAGGAAGGACATCCGCCTGCTGGATATGGGACACGATTGCCGGAATCTTGCTGTTCACGATCTCGCCGGTCTTGCGCAGACGCCCGAACGTGTCCATGACCGTGTCTAACAACAGTTCCTTTCTTTCCAGCAGCAGGCATAACGAATCTATGCGCGACTGTTGTTCGGGAGACTTCACATACCTTTTCAGTGTCTGCAACATGTTACAGACACTGTCTTTTTTTGTGTGGTAGAGTCCAAGGTCGCTTTCATCCCAGACGCTGGCTGTTTCACCGTAAGTGGCCAGTCCCAGCAAGCCCGCGTATGTTTCTCCGGCCAGATGCCGGATACAGGCCAGTTCATGCTCATCCTGTCGCAGGCTGTTCCGCCTCGTCTGTTCCTTGCGGAAGATATGAATGGTCAGGACGAGCAGGAGAAGCAGTATGACATATCCTAAAAGGATTTTAAGTTTCAACCACATGGAAGTCTTCATTCTTATATTGGAATCCTACAAAAAGGCGTGTTCGCTCATATAAAAGGGAATAATAGAAACTTATGATAAAAGTTTATTACTGTTTCAAACCATTTGAGGATACCTCGCAAGTTTGCTATCACACAGTTGATCTTTTAATCTTTTTTTATACTCACAGAAAGGATAGGAACCTGCTTTTTATGACTGAAACATATCACATCCCCTTTATTGGACATTACATTCTCATTCGATCATATTGTTTTCATTTCGGCTCATCCGTTTCTTCACCCGTTCTACTGCTTCCGATACAATTTCTTTGTTTTCAAAGCGTTGTGTATAATTGGTATAGTCTGGATGAATCCGTTTGTAGGTCGGGTCAAGAAACAAAGGACTGGAAATAATATGGTCCGCTGTCGAACGGTTACAACAGAAAACTATATTTTCAACTCCCGCCAGCCGGGTCAGTGCCTTTACATCCGTGTCATGTGGCTGCAATGTCATCGGATCCGTGAAAAAGAACAAATAATCAATCTCTCCTTCCACAATACGTGAGCCCATTTGCTGGTCACCACCTAAAGGACCGGATTTCAGAATCGTGATATCCCATTCTGTTTCAGGATGTTTCTCTTCGAGCGCTTTTTTAATGAGTGTACCGGTGGTTCCCGTACAATAGAACTTATGCCCTATCAGACGTTCCGAGTTCCAAAGAACCCATTCTATCATGTCCTTTTTCATTGCATCGTGTGCAACCAGACCGATTTTACGAACAATTGTTTTCATCATAATAATAAAATATGGTTTATGTGATAATATAATTAACAATATCCAACAGCTTTATAAAAAACAGGAGAATGACTGTATGAGTTTGAGCAGCTCCTTGTTCGCCCGGCTGTCCACGGTGGCTTCCCGCCTCTCCTCAAACAAAGTAAGCGTTGCGGAGCATTCCCCGCAGATATCAATGCCGACTACACGTTCCTTTCGAAGGACAATTGCCAGTAATTCCTCCAGTTCCTGCAGGCTGAAAGACCCTTGATCCCAGTCTGTTACTGCGGATGCCGGGTTCAGGACATCCTTGTCTATGGACAAGTAAACCGGTCCTTCAATATACGCAGAGGAGAAATTGTGCCAGCCCTTCTCGTGAGCTAACGTCGCTTCGCTATAAAAACTGACTCGTTGTCCGTATTCTTCCGGTACGGTGCGTATCAGTTTGTCCGATGCACCGACTATCACCACTTTCTTGCAAAGCATATTCCAGTCTAACATGTCTTTTACCCAGCTCCCACAAGAAAGCATGCCCTTGAACAAGGGAGGCTGCATGTCGGGGTGATGGTCGAATACAATCAGAGAGAACGGAACTCGAAGTTTGTCTGTCCATAATTTGGTCAGGTAATGATAATTGCCCGAATCAATGAAATGGATACCTTCCGCTGGATAACCGGCAATCACCCGCTTCAATTTTCGTATCCCCTCCTTGTCACAGTAACCTCTCGTTCCAGAAAGGTGACGGCAGTCTAGCCAAATGAACTGATTGTTCCGTGCAAATACCTCATGGGCATACACACCGGTGAAGTTCATGATGACAACCGGCCAGACGGTTTCTCGGTCCGCCTTCTTCTTACACCGTCCATTTGTCAGTAACTCTTGCTTATTCATGTCCGTTCAGAACCATCGTACATAACAAAAATCTTGCCGGTGAGGTAACAGGGGATGGTTGGGATACATTCTGAATGCCTGTTTGAAGCTTCCAGCGCTGAACATTCTGGTTATTGCCTTGAAAGTGTATAGGTTTCCGTCTTTGGATGTCAAAGAAAAAGGAATGACCTCATGGATGCGATCCTCATTCTCCTCATGCCGTATAATGACCGATTCCAATCCGATCGCGTTGTCCAGCCCTTTCTCGTCAATGACGACCGTCATCTCGTATTCCTTACCAGCCTCCACCGTGGCGTCCAATCCTTTTCCCGCATTCACGGAAACGATTTCCACGGCATTCCATCTGCTGTCGACAGCTGCCTTCCAGCCGGCAAGCGTTTTCGCCTTTGCATAATTGTCCGCCGCCAAAACATGAAAGTGTTCCGACAACTTGTTGTAAAATCCGTCATAGTAGTCATCCAGCTGTCTTTTCATCGTGAAGCGGGGAGCTATTTGCGCAACCGAGTTCTTGATGTACTTGACCCAGGTTTCCGGATAGTCTTTTTCTTTCCGTTCATAATATAACGGCAGGATATTATGTTCCAGCAGGAAATAAATTGTTTCCGCATCCAGTTGGTTCTGGTACTGTTCATCCTGATAGGTGGCCTTGTCGGTGATGGCCCATCCCGCCTCCTTGCGGTAGCCTTCGTACCACCAACCGTCCAGCACGGAGAAGTTGAGTACGCCGTTCATCAGAGCCTTCTCACCGGAAGTTCCGGAAGCCTCCGCAAGACGGGTGGGAGTATTCATCCAGATGTCAACCCCAGAAATAAGATGCCGTGCCAGGTCCATGTCATAATTCTCAAGGAAGATGATTTTACCCAAGAATTCAGGACGGCGGGATATCTCCACAATCTGCTTGATGAGCCCTTGCCCGGCAGTGTCGTTTGGATGGGCTTTTCCTGCAAAGACAAACTGTATGGGATGTTCCTGATTGTTCACAATCCGCGCCAGACGATCCAAATCGGTAAACAAAAGATGAGCTCTTTTGTAAGTTGCAAAGCGCCTTCCGAAGCCGACAAGAAGAGCATTCGGATTAAACTTCTCGAAAATGGAGACACCCAATGCCGGGTCAACCTGGCTTTTGAGCCAGTCCCGGCCGCATTTCCACTTGATGTAGGATATCAGTTTGGTTTTCAACCTTTTCCGCATGTTCCATATCTCTTCATCGGGTATATTATAAACGCCTTTCCATATTTCCTGATTGGACTGGTCGTTCATGAAATTCTCATCGAAATTGTCCTTAAACAGCTTTTTCCACTCCGCCGTACACCAAGTGGGAAAGTGTACGCCATTCGTCACATAGCCCACATGGTTCTCTTCCGGGAAATAGCCTTTCCAGAGAGGCGCGAACATCTGCTGTGAAACGGACTTGTGCAGCTTGCTGACACCGTTTACCGCCTGGCTGGTTTTGCAGGCGAATACCGACATGCAGAAACGTTCTCCCTTGTTGCCCGGAGTTTGCCGTCCGAGGTTCATCAACTCGTCCCACGTAATGCCCAGCTTATCAGGATATCCTTTCATATATTTATTGAAAAGCCCCTCATCGAAATAGTCATGGCCGGCAGGCACAGGTGTATGCACAGTGTAAAGCGAGGAAGCCCTAACCAGTTCCATGGCTTGTCCGAAGTCCAGGCCTTCGGATATATAGTCGCATAACCGCTGGATATTGATCAGTGCGGCATGCCCCTCGTTGCAGTGATATACATCTTTCTCGATGCCCAATACTTTTAATGTCATCATTCCTCCGATGCCGAGCAGTATTTCCTGCTTGAGCCGGTTTTCCCAGTCACCGCCATACAGGTGATGGGTAATCGGACGGTCGAACTCGCTGTTCAGTTCATTGTCCGTATCCAGCAGGTAGAGGGAAACACGTCCCACATTGGCCTTCCATACATTGGCATGGACCGTGAAACTGTCGGCATAGGGAACATGGATTACCAGTTGTCGCCCGTCAGGCTGCATCACTTTCTCTATCGGAAGCTGCCCGAAATTCTGTGGGTCATAATGAACCTGTTGCTGCCCGTCCATCGCCAGAGCCTGGTCAAAATAGCCATAACGATATAAAAGCCCTACAGCGCAGAGGTCTACGTTACTGTCCGAAGCTTCCTTCAGATAGTCACCTGCCAATATGCCCAGACCGCCGGAATAGATTTTAAGAACCCTGTCCAGACCATATTCCATGCTGAAATAGGCAACTGACGGACGGCTGTGGTCCGGCTCCACATCAAGATACGCCTTAAAAGTGGAATATACGTTTTCCATCTTACGCATGAAGTTTCCGTCATGTGTCAGTGCCTCCAGCTCTTCATAATCCATCCGTTCCAGAAACAGTACCGGATTCTGTTCCGCCTCTTCCCATAGTTCCGGGTTCAAACCACTATATAAACTCTTCGCATCCTCGTTCCAGGTCCACCAAAGATTATGTGCCATCTCCGCAAATCTCCGCAATTCTGCCGGAAGGTGTGAACCGACTGTAATCTCCCTCCATTGTGGGACGTTTACATGATAACTTGAATATTCCATAACATTTTACTTATTTGATAGTTCATGATTTTTTTCTGTGGAGGTTTCTCCTGTTTCCGGTTCTTCCTGTGGAAATGTCCCGGCTGTACCCTGGAAATTCTCGAGGAACTGTTTTTCCATACTTAGCGATCGTTTCCGTATCCGCTTGGAAAAATAGATAACGACAATGATCAGGAAAGATAATATCAGTCCTGACCCCAAAGCGACATTGAAAAGACGGATGATGATACCCATTACGATAATGATACAGATCAACACCTTGATCACTATCATTGATACCAGCAGCCCCCTGTTGAACCTGTTGTCCGCCCAAAGTTTGCGGAATTCGACGGAATTGTTTTTCTTCATGATGATGGCGCACAAAAACGGGGATATGATAAGGAGGACAAGAACGAAGCTCAGCAGGCTTCCTTTCATCCCCGGAATACGTCCCATTACCAGAGGATACGCATAGGAGAAGAACAGCGCTATGAAAAACAGGCATACCACCAGATAAAGGGTGACGGATACCAACATGGACCTGATGAGCTTGTGCCAGGAGCCTTGATGTCTTGTGGTCATTGTTCCAGAAGAATAATGCGTCAGGTAATCTTTCAGGAATTGTGGCAAGTGCCTGTCTGCAAAACAGTAGACGGGATCCGACAGTCTTATCATATAAGGAGTAAGGAAAGTGGTGATGACCGATACTGCCACTATGACCGGATAAAGGTATTTGTCCATTACATTCAGACTGATTCCTAACGAAGCGATGATGAACGCAAACTCACCCACTTGTGCCAGGGAAAAGCCGGCTTGTATCGCAATCTTTAGCGGTTGTCCGGAAAGCAACACGCCGAAACTCCCGAACAGGACCTGCCCGCATAGGACCAGTGCCGTCAGGATAAAAACAGGAACGGCATATTCCCATATCATGGCAGGGTCGATCATCATTCCCACTGATACGAAGAAAACGGAGGCGAACAGGTCCTTTACCGGTTGCACGATATGTGCGATTTCTTCCGCTTTATCTGTTTCTGCCAGCAGGGATCCCATGACGAACGCACCCAGCGCGGCGGAGAATCCCGCCTTTGTCGCTATCATCACCATTCCCAGGCATAGTCCCAGGGAGGTTGTCAACAGTATTTCATTGCTAATAAAGCGGTTCAATCTTTTCAGAAGGGTAGGAATCAGATAGATTCCCAATGCTGACCAGAAAATAAGAAAGGCCGCAAGTTTCAATATGCTCTCCAGCATTTCGAAGCCTTCAAAATGCTTGCCTACAGCCAATGTGGAGAGGACCACCATCATGATTACCGCCACCACGTCCTCAATGATTAGTATCCCCAGGACAATACCGGTAAATTTCTGATCGAGAAGCCCCATGTCACTGAATGCTTTGAATACGATGGCGGTGGAGGACATGGACAGCATTCCGCCCAGAAAGATACAGCTCGTGTGTGAGAAGCCCATCGCATTGCCTGCCGTATATCCCAGGAACATCATGCCGCAGACGATGATAACAGTGGAGAATATGGCCGAGGCTCCCACACTTATCAGCTTTCTGAACGAGAAATCCAGTCCTATGGCGAACAGGAGGAAAATAACACCGATATCCGCCCATATCTTGATATTGGCCTGGTCGGAAACAGTCGGGAATAGGGAAATGGAAGGACCTGCCATAATACCGGCCACAATATATCCCACTATGACCGGCTGTCCCAGCCATTTGAAAATGACGGTTATGATACCGGCTATAATCAAGATAGTGGCAAGGTCTGATATTAAAGGGGCAACTTCCGACATAGGAGTAACATTTTATATGGACAACTCGTTAAGGACACGGATCAGGTTTTTGTCAATGGGCTTGTCGTTCTTGATAGCCTGGTCAAAAGGAACATAGACAATCTCATTGTTATGTATGCCTACCATGATATTGTGCTGGTCCTCCATCAGGGCCTGTATGGCGGCCTCACCCAGCCGGCTGGCCAATATGCGGTCGTTGGCACTTGGCGCTCCTCCCCGTTGTAGATGTCCCAGGATAGAGACCCTGACATCATATCCGGGGTATTCCCTTTTTACCCGGTCGGCATAGTGCATGGCTCCGCCATTCTTATTGCCCGGGCTTTCCGTCACGATGACGATGCTGCTGTTCTTGGTCTTCCGGAATCCGCGTCCGATAAAAGTCTCCAGCTGATCCGCATCCGTCCGGTCTTCCGGAATAATGGCGGCCTCGGCTCCCGAGGCTATTGCGCTGTTCTGGGCGAGGAAACCGGCGTCGCGTCCCATCACCTCGACAAAGAAAATTCGGTCGTGCGAGGTGGCTGTATCCCGGATTTTGTCCACACACTCCACAATGGTGTTCAGGGCCGTATCATATCCGATTGTAAAATCGGTACCGTACAGGTCATTGTCGATGGTACCGGGCAGTCCTATGCACGTGACAGGGTATTCCTCGGCAAATATGCGGGCTCCAGTCAGTGAGCCGTCGCCCCCGATGACTACCAGCGCCCCGATTTTTTCTTTCCTCATGGTATCGTATGCCTCTCTGCGTCCTTCCGGGGTGGTGAACGCTTCGGAACGTGCCGTTTTCAGGATGGTTCCCCCACGCTGGATGATGCTGCTCACATCCTCGGTCGTAAGTTCCCTGGACTCGCCCGCTATCAGGCCTTCGTACCCTCTGTAAATTCCTTTGACTTTGAAGCCGTTGAAAATGGCGGTACGGGTCACGGCACGGATTGCCGCATTCATTCCGGAAGCGTCCCCTCCGGAAGTAAGGATTCCTATATATTCATCTTTTTTCATCTATCTCAGTTCTTGTTTTGTTTCATTCTGCCAATATAGCTTTCAGTTTTTTCCGGCAGTGAAAAATACGGCTCTTTATGGTTCCCAAACTCACACCGGTTCTTTCCGCTATCTCACGGTATTTGAACCCTGACAGGTACATCTCAAAAGGTATGAAATGCGACTCCGGTATACTTTTGATGGCATTACGTATCTTTTCCAGGTCATAGTTCCTGTCCACCTCCTCTGTACGGGACTCGTCCATGATCCGCGAATAATATGCAGGATCGGAGGATATGTACAGACGGGTATGACCGACCTCCGCCCGGTAACCGTTGATAAACGTGTTACGCATGATGATAAACAGCCACCCTTTGAAATTTGTGTTCTTGTTGTAACTTTCTTTGTGAAGCATTGCCTTGAGCAGGGTATCCTGCAGCAGATCTTCCGCCTTCTCCCTGTCCGCTGTCAGTTTGTACGCGAAACGGAACAGTTCGTCCTGTACGCTAAGCAGCTCTTTTTCAAAATTGAATTCCTTCATCGGTTGTGCCGGTTCCCTGTTCCGGAAGTGCCTGTTAAAGGCCGGACGGCTCTCCGGACAGGAAAAGCCTGTCCGGCCTTACACCATTCCAGATATGGAATTATTTAACCTCGATAGCCTTGGAAGTTTTTTGTTTTTCTTCCTCCTTCACTTTCGGGATTTCAATGGACAGGATCCCGTGTTCGACTTTTGCGGAAATCTTATCCTTCTCCACGTTTTCAGGTAGCAGGATGGTCTGCTGGAACTTGGAATAAGAGAATTCGCGGCGGAGATACTTCTTGTCTTTCTTCTCCTCCTTCTTCTCTTCTTTCTTTTCCATGCAGATTGTCAGGTTGTTGTTTTCGTCAACATTCACCTTGAAATCATCCTTCGTCATTCCGGGAGCCGCCATTTCAACCTTGTAGTCCTTGTCATTCTCAATGACATTGATGGCAGGAGCCGTAACTCCCGTTTTTGCCAGCCACTCATTCTCGAAGAAATCGTTAAAAATACTCGGCAACCAGTTTGAATTTGTTTTTACAGGTACCATTTTTACCTCCTTTTTTAAATTGTTAATAAATAAAATATTCAAAAAGACAATACAAATCAGTCTGATTGACTGACTCTTATCGTCTGATCATACCTTGTTCGGCTACAGCCTCCGTCCGTCTCCGTATCTCCTCCTGGTCTCCGAGGAAATAGTCCCTGACAAGCACCGGCCGTTCATCAAATTCGAATACATAAGGTACTGCCGTGGGCAGGTTCAAGAGGGATATGTCCGTATCGGAAATATTCTTGAGATGCTTGACTATCCCGCGCAGACTGTTTCCATGGGCAACGACAAGCAGGTTGTCCCTATGCATCAATGTGGGTAGGATGACACATTCCCAATAGGGCATGACACGCATGACGGCATCCTTCAGGGATTCAGTCCGTGGCAGTTCCATTTCGGGAACACCGGCGTAACGGGTGTCGTTCCCCGGATAGCGGGGATCGTCTTCCTTCACCGGCTCGGGCGACACGCCGTAACTTCTCCGCCAGATATGGACTTGTTCCTCGCCATATTTGTCTGCTGTCTCCCTTTTGTTAAGTCCCTGAAGTATGCCGTAGTGTTTCTCGTTCAACCTCCAGCTTTTCTCCACCGGGATCCAGTCTTCATTGAGACGGTCCAGAACACAATTCAACGTTTTCACAGCCCGTTTCAGATAGGATGTGTAAGCCGCCTCAAAAGAGAATCCCGCTTCTTTCAGCATATCACCGGCTTTACAGGCTTCTGCGATCCCCTTATCACTCAGGTCTACATCGGTCCAACCGGTAAAGCGGTTTTCCTTGTTCCATAGGCTCTCGCCATGTCTCAACAATACGATCCTTTTCATGCCATATAGTTTTTATGCAACGGTTATCGAAGGATCCAGATAGACATCCTGAATGGTGTTCAGAAGCGAGACCCCGTCTTTCATCGTCTTCTGGAAGGCTTTTCTCCCACAGATAAGTCCCATACCTCCGGCACGTTTGTTCACCACTGCGGTTACGACGGCATCATGCAGGTCAGATGTCCCATGGGACTCGCCCCCCGAATTGATCAGGCCAACCCTTCCCATATACCCGTTGGCCACCTGGTAGCGGCAGAGGTCTATCGGATGGTCGGAGACCAGTTCCGTATACATACGCCCGTCGGTCTTACCGAATCCGATGGCTTTAAAACCTCCATTGTTGGACGGCAGCTTCTGCTTCACGATATCAGCCTTGATGGTGACCCCGATATGGTTGGCCTGCCCTGTCAGATCTGCTGCCGCATGATAGTCAATCCCGTCTTTCTTAAAACTGCTGTTTCTCAGATAACACCACAATACCGTGGCCATCCCCAACTCATGGGCATATTCAAACGCCTGTGAGACCTCCACAATCTGGCGGCGGCTTTGTTCCGAACCGAAATAGATAGTTGCCCCCACGGCAACGGCACCCATGTTCCATGCCTCCTTCACTGTACCGAACATGACCTGGTCATAACTGTTCGGATAAGTCAGCAGCTCGTTATGGTTCAACTTCACGATGAAAGGAATCTTATGGGCGTACTTACGTGCCACAGCTCCCAGAACTCCGAATGTGGATGCCACGGCGTTGCATCCTCCCTCGATAGCGAGTTTCACAATGTTCCCGGGATCGAAGTAAAGAGGATTGGGTGCAAAGGATGCTCCGGCAGAATGTTCTATCCCCTGATCCACCGGCAGGATGGAGACATACCCGGTATTGGCCAGACGCCCGTGCCCGTACAGGGCTTGCAGGCTCTCCAAGGTGCGTATATTCCTGTCGGAATCCACCCATGCCTTGTCTATCATATTCGGCTCGGGGATATGGATGAGTTTCTTGTCTATTGTCTTGCATACATGGTCCAGGTAGTATCCTGCCTGCGTTCCCAACAAATCAATAATCGTGCTCATGTCAGTCGTTTTTTTATTCCAAATCAGGACTGGCGTTCCCCCAGTTTTGCATCCATGAAAAGGATGCCGCTCTCTCCGGCTTTCTTCATCAGGTTTACGATGTTCAGGAAATTCGCCTCTTCCTCCACCTGCTCCCTGACAAATCCCCAAAGAAAATCACGGGTGGCATTGTCTTTCTCCTCGGAAGCCAGATGTACCAGTTCGTCAATCAATCTGGAAACATGTCTCTCGTGTTCCAAGGCATGTTCAAAGACTTCGGTGGGACTGCCCCAACCCTGTGGAACCACATCGACCTTGTCCACTTTTGCCTCCGCCTCACGTTTGGCCATATATTCGGCGATGGCACATGCGTGTCCTGTCTCTTCCGCCGATTGCTTGCGCATCCAGCGGGCCATGCCGGAAAAACCTTCCTTTTCCAGATAGAAGGACATTGAAAGATACAGGTTGGCGGACCATAATTCCGCAGTAATCTGCCCGTTCAGGGCCTTTTGTAAATTCTCGGTCATAATGAATCTAATTTTTAATGTTGGTACTATTTTTTATTTTTCATATTCAGGGGCAAGCGTGTGCTTGTCTCAAAATATCTGTCAGGACAGGTTGCATCCCGTTTATGAAACATTCCACGGCGATGACCATCAGAATAAGCCCCATCAGTCTCATCATCACATTATTTCCGGTTTCTCCAAGAATTTTCAAAAGCCGCGTTGACACGCAAAGGATAATGAAAGAGAGGAGACAGACTAGGGCGATCACGCAAACCAGTGCAATTTTGAAAATATGCTCAGGGGCATCTTCCATCAGTGTTATGCCGCTTGAAATTACACCCGGACCGCACAGCATCGGAACGGCAAGAGGCGTGACGGTGATGTTCCTGGAATATTCTTTTTTCTCGTTCTCGTTCAGTTTCACATGGGTGAAGTGTGCCTGCAGCATGTCATATCCGATTTTAAAGATGATGATACCTCCCGCAATCCGGAAACCATTGGTCGAGATCCCGAAAAAATGGAACAGGAACCTGCCGCACAAGGTGAAAAGTACCAGTATGACGAACGTGAGGGCGCAGGATTTTAAGGCGATGCTCCGGCGTTCTCCGGCACTCATGCCCTCGGTCATCTGCAGGAAAACCGGCATCACTCCGAGGGGGTCCATCAATGTGAACAACGAAGTGAAACACAACATTGAGTATGCGAATATATCCATAGGATGATACTTGTTTTATTTTTAGACCATTATTTTCTCTGTGAACAATAAACTCCGGTCAGGTTACACGATTTGACACATCATATGAAGCAGGGCAGCCTGCGTTCATATTCCATGGCCAGGATACGCAACAATTCCATAAACGCCGTACTTACATATATCCGTTTTGTGTACAGCCCCTTGATGAAAGAATGGATGGATGAATCCGTATTCTGGCATAGTACGTGAAGTTCGGATATCTGACGGGATATATATTGTTCATGTTCAAGCAGGGTGTTCAAGGCAGCCAGCGGTGTCGGCCATTGCCGGATGTCGCGCCTGATTTCATGGATGGTTACAGCACCTCCTTCATGATAGATGCGGTTCATCATCTGATAGACCTTGCCCATATTGTCCTGTGCCTGTGCACTTAGCCATGAGGCCAATATCGGAAGTTGCTGCCCCTCAAAATAGACCTGCAATGACAGGTACAGGTTAGTTGACCAGATTTCTGTATTGATCAATGTGTTCATCGCATATTCAATTCGTTTATCCATGGCTGTTCTGATATTTGAAATTAGACAAAATAAATCGTAATTCATATCCTGCAATAATCATGAATTTATGTGATAGCATCTGTAAATCGGACTCTTATGGAGTTGTAAAATGAATTTTAATGCTTGCGAGACAAATAGTCATAAAAATGTATAATTATCATGCCTTTTTGTCACAAGATCCCTACAACATTCTCAACAAGATATCCAGTTCTTTCTCTATCATGTTGATCTTGTCGTATATGTAATCCAGCGTATTATGATAGTGCAGGCAGGCCCTGCATTCCTGCAATTCCCTTGACAGGGAGAGTATTTGTTGCCAAAGTTCCTCTTCTGTATGTCCAGGGGGATTATTGAATGCCATAAATGGATTCAGAGAAACTGTTTGGCATGTAATTTGTGTAATAATAGCCGCAAGTCCCGAAAAGGGGCAGGAATGGAAACAAAAAGGCAGAGAATTCCACTAAAGACAGTAACAGACAGAGGAATGAAAACGGAAGGCAGGACCTGTCCGGTTTTGAAACAAATTGCTTTCATAATGCGATTATATGACAACTCTGTTCCCTGAAGTTGTGTTTATATAAAGTTAAGCGTGGGAACTTTGGTATTACCGTTCAGAAGTATCCCCATACTCAACAACATATAATACACAAAGCCTCACGCCTATATATGCTAACAAGATATAATAGTGCATAGGGACACCTGATGTATTATCCAATTGTTGTCTTGAAATTGGGGATTTCCTGAACATGGATAATGCCTAACGCTTACTGTTATTAATCTTTTTTGGTAAAAGACAAGGCAAAAATACTAAAAGAATTGATTCGCGTCAATAAAAATCCAACTTTTTTATTATTTTACTCTCTGCGCCACTGAATTTCATCGCTCTCCGCTCTCCAAATCCCGTGCCCTTCAGCGATAAGTAATCCTGAGTTCATCAATTGCCTCATAAAAGAGCTTTTGTACATCCTAAAATCCGCAACCTGTAATATTTTTGATATCTGGGGTTGCAGATACCTCTCTAAAACGACTCGTTTTCGTAAAGAACCCTAATGGTGCAGTCGCAAGAGACAAAATCCCCTTACCCCATGATGCGACTTGAGGCAATACGCAAAAGGCCACGAAGATTTGAGGCTACCCAAAATCAAATTTGAAGGCCATCATGTATGCATCATTGCTTGTGTATATGTTCAGTATGTGCTGTCTTGCAGTCTTAATCCATTTTGCAGGGACAGAAACATACTTGAATACAAAAGTTTTGATTCTGCTTGTGCGTTTAAGTCCAAAGCTCTTCATGTTTGCGTCAGATATGAGGTGTCTGTAAAAGTTTCGTATTAAAGCGGTCAGAAGCAGGAACACCGTGTTTTCCGCCATGAACGATTTTGGCAGCCGTTTCCAGCCAAAGCCGTTGTTCATGTCGTCCAATACACGCTCAGCACCGCCACGCTTGTTGTAATACTCCACGATGTCACGGTCTGTCGAAGTATAGTCATTTGTCAGTATGCATCTGTATGTATATTCCCCTTCCTACAGGTCGAGTTCCTTGTTGATGCTTCTTTGCCGCTGTATGACAAGGCGGTACGCTTTGCCGACCCATTTCTCTGCAATGATGGAGCATATCTCAAACTCGTGACCGTTTATGTATTCGGTCTTCCATCCGCGCAAGGCAAAGATATCGTCATACAACGATACACACCTGTTTGCGCGGATATAAAAATGCCGACTGTGCTTCTCCACCATTTCCACCATAGCCTCAGAGCATGAGCCACAATCCATCCTCGCACGGTTTATATGTATTCTGGCATTCTCCAAACGCTCAAAAATACGTTTTAGAGTGTCTTCCTGATGGAAACGGACATTGGTATTGCCGTCGCGGTTCTCTATCCCGACGATGACATCGCTGACCGTTGCTATTCCTGGACTGTAACCGGTAAACTTCTTGTAGGTTATTTTTGCGTCAAATTTCTCCGTCTCAATGAACTGGTGGTCAAAATCAAAGTCATATTCATTGTCTGGCAGCAACTGTCCAGTTGCCAGCAATGCATTGACAAGCAGATTGTTAAGGTCGGAAGCCACGTTGAAGTCGTAGCTTTTGCCCGAATCAGACCTGTAGGTCAGATTCGGTGTGGTCAATTCACGAATGGCCCTAAGTATTGTGTCTGCGCTGCATGTACGGAGGGGTGGATGCAAGCAAAGTGCTTCCATAAGGTGTGAGGTCACGTCTTCGACACATGACCCTCCACAGAAATATACGCACATCAGAGAACGTATTATCTCGCTATATTGATAGCCATACACTTTGCTACGCAAACCTAAAGTAGAGTCTATTGTACAAGACAACATCCTGTCGAATTTCTCCATAATTGGAAATATACCACCAAAAGATGTGAGTTTCTCGGATTTTATTTGTACTTTTACCATGCTTGATGAGGTTTTGTTTGACTATTTTTGCAACACTAAGTTAAGTGAATCCTTTGACATGACAAAATCCTGAGCCGCTCGGCTTTGCCGCTTGGCTTGTCCAAGAACTTTTTGTTGTTCAGGATATTATAAAAGTTAAAATTTATAGTGTTGCGGAATTAAGGTAATAACAATACTATGAAATCGTTATTCATATTACAACTTGTATGTTGCGTCATTACAGCCATGCTAGCATTGCAATTAGCCATGGCAAGTTTGCAGGTGAGATGGAAGGTGTGGCGCTACGAAATATCAAGATGGATTCTCGTTGCATCCATGCTATTCTTCTCCGTCCACTACCTCTTACAGATGATTCATGGACTCCGTGCACAAGGTGCCGATGTGGGCGCAGCATTCAACATATTGTTCTATACTCCAGTGGCATTTGCCATCACTCTCTCCATAATCAACATAGAAAGCACAGGCAACAAAGTGCGACGGTATTGTTTACGTGGTATGATGGCATACATACTCATCGCCATAGTTTTCGTCATTGGCATGTTCAAAAGTCAAAGTTTACACATTGGCAATATGCTCTATGTGATGCTCGGTCTTTTTGTGGCTAGCATGGCATATTTTATTCTTATCATTCGCAAAGAAACAAAAGCCCGAAAGCAGAAGCTCATGGAGAATTTCGGAATCGACTTGATTCCATACGTGCGCTATTCGCAAGCCAGCATCATTTTGCTATACTTTGCTGCTGGACTCCTTCCTGTAGCAATCCTCTTCAATACCTTATTATATATAATAGGTCCCTTGATATTACTCTCTGTCATCTTTTTCGTCCACACTTTCATTGCTATGGGCTATTACATCACACCCAAAGAAGTCATTCCTGAGGAAAATGACGCAGAAGCAAAAGTCACGGAAGCAGAAGACATGAAAGACGGCAAGAACACTCATGGCACAAATATCTTGACAGCTAATAGAAAGATGGAAATAGAATTAGCCCTCAAGAAATGGTGTGAAGAGGGATTTTATAAGGACTATGAAGTTAACATCTATTCGCTAGCTACCAAGTTGGGATACAAGAAAAACGAACTGACAGAATACTTCAATCAGTCAGAATACACCAATTTTAGAACCTGGCTTAGCGACATTCGTTTTAATGAGGCTGTTCGCATGATGAAAGCCAACCCCGAATATAGCATTGACGCTATTTCCACAGAGTGCGGTTTCTCATCCCACACATGGATTTATCGTATATTCAAACAAAAAACGGGCATGTCACCTAGCCAATGGCGCAAACAGTTTGCCTCCATCTAAATGCGTATTTTTGTAATTTCGCATTAAATAGCATTTAAAAGAGGTGTGTCAGCGTTTTGACACAACCTCTACTTAAAAGATTTAATTTACAATAGTATTGCGGAATTAAGGTACATGAAACCGATAACCTGTCATAGTGGCATTGGGAAAAGCCGTTCAGACGATCCGCATCATGGTCGGCAAAAGATCTAAAGTGACCTCTTTGGCTGTCTTGCGCTTGGAGACATGAATCATTTCAAGCACCTTTATGACGTCTTCAGACTTCGTGCCACGTATCATGGTCACAAGTGTACCTCTGCCACCACGTCCCGCACGATTAGTGACAACAGTATATAATTCTCCGCAGCTTAAAGAAGTCTCGTCAATACAAAGGCTAGGGACCTGAGGTTGTGCCCGCATTCTGACACATTTACATTTGTAGTATTAAATATCCCAATAAAAATATAAGTGTATATTGTAATGGGATCTTAATAGAGGATTAAAAAATAAATACTTAATGGGCTGTTTCTTATGAATTCTACTGAAATCTTATAATAATTGCTCAAAAAATCACATTCTTTGTATACGTAATATCCTAATTTTGGAACGCAAATTAAAAGAATATTAATAAACTAAATTATCTGATTTATATGACAAAATTAAGATGTATGCTTTGTTGCCTGATGATCTGTACTATTACTATTGATGCTAGGACTGTTAATGATATATATAAAAGAATATCTGCACAAGTCTCCTTGAAGGTTCCCGGTAATCAATCACGAAACTATTCCCTTGCTTTTCAAGGAGCCGTTGATGATAAGGGAATCTATCTGTTAGAGTCTGAAGAAAAAATACCATTAATCATTACAGAGAGAATAGAACGTGACAATGTTAAATGTGTAATGGTAGTAAGTATTACGGCATTGGAAGACGTGTACTTTAATTATCAACAACAGTTGAAAACAGGCTTCCGACATAATGACTGTATGTTTTATCTACCAGGATTCTGGTATAGTCGCAATTTACGTTCTCCTAAAGGTGCTCCTTCATTTCATATATCAGAGAGTTGGCTGGTACGTGAGGATCGTCTGAGCTCACCCCTTACCGGTATCTTCAATCAGAAAGATGGACGTTATATGACTGTGGCACGCAAGGACGATTTTCAATGGGATGCCCTTGCTACCCACCAAACAGGCGAAATCATCCTCTCGGGCAAAACGTCCCTAGGGTTCACCGGCTTTGAGAGCCATGACGGAACATCAACACTATCTTTTGGATTTCCTTACCGAGAAGCTCCTAAAACCTATATTCGTAAGTTGACGCTGGCTCCGGAGGTTACATCTTTCCAATATCTAAAAAAAGGAGAAACAGTACTCCTGACCTGGGAATTTATCGAGGGGCAGGCTACAGACTACTCAGATTTTATTTGCCATACTTGGGAATATTGTTATGATACATACCGTCCCCAACCTGTGAAAATACCTTTTTCTCCAGAAGAGATAAAAGGAGTGCTGAGCAATTATTTTGTGGAAAGTTTTGTTGGGGACAAAGCTCTTGCCTATTACTCCAGCCCTGAAATGAAAGTGGCAGCCTGTGCCAACATGAATGTAGCAGAGATAGGTTTTGTCGGTCGCGTACTTCTAAACGCTTTCAATGCATGGGAGTTTGGCAATGAGAATGGACGTGATGACCTTGCAGCTAGCAGTAAAAAGATATTTGATAGTTACTTAGAAAATGGCTTTACGGAAACCGGTTATTTGCGTGAATGGGTAAATCTGGAAAATGATAGTGATGTGAAAGAAGAACGCCCAGTGCATAGCATACGTCGTCAGTCGGAAGGAATTTATGCCATGTTTCATTATCTGAATTATGAACAGAAGTATAAACGTCACCATCCTGATTGGGAACAACGCTTAAAGAAAATGCTCGATATGTTCTTGCAACTGCAAAATCCAGATGGAAGTTTTCCACGTAAATTCCATGATGACTTTACAGTTGTTGACGGAAGTGGAGGAAGTACTCCATCCGCTACATTACCTCTGGTTATGGGATATAAATATTTTAAGGACAAACGCTATCTGTCCGCTGCCCGGCGTACTGCGGAATATCTGGAAAAAGAGCTTATATCAAAGGCTGACTATTTCTCCTCTACGCTGGATGCAAACTGTGAGGATAAGGAAGCTTCCCTCTATACCGCTACGGCAACTTACTATTTATCATTGATAACAAATGGTACGGAACATAACCACTATGCCTCTCTGACACGAAAAGCGGCTTATTTTGCCTTGTCCTGGTATTACGTCTGGGACGTTCCGTTTGCTCCCGGGCAGATGTTGGGTGATATCGGTCTGAAAACTCGCGGCTGGGGAAATGTCTCGGTGGAGAATAATCATATTGATGTATTTATTTTTGAATTTGCCGATGTGCTCCGTTGGCTTTCCAAAGAGTATAATGAACCTCGTTTCTCTGATTTTGCTGAAGTCATTTCTACTTCCATGTGCCAGTTACTTCCTTATAAAGGACATATGTGTGGAGTGATAAAAGTTGGTTATTATCCGGAAGTGATCCAGCACACCAACTGGGATTATGGAAGGAATGGAAAAGGATATTATAATGACATGTTTGCTCCCGGTTGGACGGTAGCATCCCTTTGGGAATTGCTGACACCGGGACGTACTGAGAATATACTGTTGAAATAGCTCTGATATCCACTTTTCAGGATATTCTTATATCCTGTTGTATGTTAATTAATGAAACTAACAATTAAGACAATGCAGAGACTACGTATTTTAGTTATATTAATACTTCTTTCTTTGATGCCTCTTTATTCCCTTGCCGTTCTGAATGAAGGACAATATGCATTCCGTTCACTTGATATCAATAATGGATTATCCCAGAATACGGTCCATGCCATCCTTCAGGATAAACAAGGATTTATGTGGTTTGGGACGAAGGATGGTCTTGACCGGTATGATGGTATCTCTTTTCGGACTTTCATGAAAGAATCCGGAACCTTGGGCAATAATTTCATCACTTCTTTGTATGAAGACAATCTTGGGCAAATATGGATTGGGACAGACGTAGGCCTATATGTCTATTGCCCACAAATGGAAAAGGTCAGGCATTTTACTCTGATAAGTAATTCAAACATAGATATAGACTGTACGGTCAATCTGATAACTGGGGACCAGAAAGGAGGTATCTGGGTTGTAACTCAGACGCGGGGAATCTTCTATTACAATCCCCAGGATAGCCAGTTGGTTAATTATCAGTCGGACGGGTCCGGTACTCTGAACCTTAAAACTTCCGGCCAACTCTATTTTGATTCGGACGATGTCTGCTGGTTGGACATACGTGATGGAAATCTGTATTATTCAAAAGACAAGCTTAAAACTTTAACTCCGATTTTTCCAGAAGATTCAAAAGTGTCTTTCAGAGATGAATACATCTATAAATTGCTCCCCGGACCCTATAATTGCATGTATGTGGGAACTGTATTCGGACTGAAAGAAGTGAACCTAACTAATAAGACTATCCGTACCCTTCTTTCCAAGGATGAATTGGGAGGTGATATTTATATCAGGGAACTTGCATTTTATTCAGATGACGAATTATGGATAGGAACCGAATCGGGACTTTATATCTATAATCTGCACACGGCAAAAATCATCCACTTGCAGAACGTCAACGGTGATCCCTATTCAATCTCTGACAATGCCATCTATTCGATTCTCAAAGACCGTGAAGGCGGAATGTGGATAGGGACTTATTTTGGGGGTGTGAATTATTACCCCCGGCAATATACCTACTTTGATAAAGTCTATCCCCAGAAAGAATCAAACAAAATGGGAAAAAGGGTGCGGGAGTTTTGTGCCGCCCATGACGGCACACTCTGGATAGGTACAGAAGATAAGGGGCTTTTCCATTATTATCCTAGTACTGGAAAAATCGAACCGTTCATTCATCCGGATATTTATCATAATGTTCACGGATTGTATTTGGACGGAGATTATCTGTGGGTTGGGAATTTTGCAAAAGGATTGAAGCGTATTGATTTGAGGACATACGCTGTAAAGCACTATGATAATATTGCAAGTGATATCTTTTCTATCTGCCGGATAACTGCGGGCGATCTGTATCTTGGAACAACAATAGGATTGTTTCGGTACAACCCAGATACGGAACGTTTTAAACGCGTCCCCGAACTTGGGTGGACGTTTGTTTATTATATAAAGGAGGATAAGCAGGGGAATTTATGGCTGGCAACTTATGCCGATGGCGTCTATAAAAAGAATGTCCGTACAGGTGGTTGGGAACATTTCGTACATGAGGAAGCAGACTCGTCCACCCTTCCATCCAATAAGGTGCTGAGTATTTTTGAAGACAGTCAAAATCAGCTATGGTTTACCACACAAGGAGGTGGCTTCTGCCGCTTTGTGCCTTCCGCCAACACCTTTGTCCGTTATGACGGTATCGGTCTGCCAAGCAACGTCATTTATCGGATTGAAGAAGATGAAAAGGGATTGTTCTGGGTTTCAACCAATAAAGGGCTGGTGCATTTTAACCCGAAGAATTCCAGTTTTAAAGTGTATACAGTTGCTAATGGGTTGCTGAGTAACCAGTTTAATTACCAGTCCAGCTATAAGGATAAGAATGGACGGATTTATTTTGGCTGTATTAACGGTTTCATCTCCTTTGCCCCCTCCTCCTTTATTGATAATGATTTTTTACCCTCTGTTTTGATTACCGATTTTATGCTCTTTAATAAAAAGGTGGTAGTCGGAGAAAAAGGCTCTCCATTGAAACAAAGTATCACTTTGTCAAACCATATCGAACTTCAGTCAAATCAGAATTCGTTCTCCTTCAGGATAGCTGCGATAAGTTATCAGTCACCGAGCATGAATACACTGCTATATAGACTGGAAGGGTATGATTCCGAATGGCATACAGCGGGTAAGGGCCCTATTACGTATTCCAATTTACCTTATGGGACATACATGTTACGCGTGAAAGGTGCGAATAGTGATGGTGTATGGAATCCAGATGTACGCACATTGGGGATCAGGATATTGCCCCCGTTTTATTTATCCGTATGGGCATACCTGATTTATATCCTATTGATACTCGGTACATTTTTCGCCCTCTTCTTTTATTTAAGGAAGCGTACTATTGAAAAGCAGCGTAAAGAGATGGAGAAGTTCGAACAGGAAAAGGAGCAGGAACTCTACACCACTAAGATAGATTTCTTTACAAATGTGGCACACGAAATCCGTACTCCTTTAACACTGATAAAGTGCCCATTGGAGAATGTACTTGCTGATAGGGAACTCTCCGAAAATGTAAGGATGGAATTGGAAATTATGGATCAGAACGTGGAGAGGTTACTGAACCTGATAAACCAATTACTTGATTTCCGTAAAGCGGAAAATAAAGGTTTTAAATTGAATCCGAAAGAATATAATATCGGTACTATCGTCCACTCTGTTTATAAGTATTTCACCACTTTGGCAAAGCAAAGGGGAATTAAACTTGAAGTAGAAGTTCCAGAGGAAGAATTGTTGGCTTCTGTTGACAAAGAGGCTTTGACCAAAATTCTCAGTAATCTGTTTGCTAATGCATTGAAATATGCCCGGACATACGTTTATCTCCATTTGTCTGTTGATGAGAAGAATGAGGTGTTCACTATCTCTATGAGTAATGATGGGAATATAGTCCCTATCGAAATGCGTGAAAATATTTTTAAAGCCTTTGTCCAATACCGGGACGGGAAAGATATTGTCTCGGGCACAGGCATCGGATTAGCTATGGCTCGTTACTTGGCAGAGTTGCATCAAGGTATGCTGGTGATGGACCGGGAGCTAGATTGTAACCGTTTCATTCTTTCCATTCCAATATTACACCAGACACTTCCGGATGATTCGGAAGAACAACATAAGAAACCTGGGTATGATGATGAAGATCGTGAAGTTTCTGATAAAGATAAAAGAGAGGTTGCTTCCATATTGGTTGTAGAAGATAATAAGGATATGCTTGCTTTTGTGTTCAGGCAATTGTCTTCATTGTATCATGTACTGATTGCGGAAAATGGGGTCGAGGCGTTGGACGTTCTTGAACAGAAATCTGTGGATCTGATAATAAGTGACATTATGATGCCTCTGATGGACGGGGTTGAATTATGCAAGCATCTGAAACAAAATCTGGACTATAGTCATATTCCTGTAATATTATTGACAGCTAAAACTAATCTGGAATCAAGAATCGAAGGACTTGAAGAAGGGGCGGATGCGTATATTGAAAAGCCGTTTTCTATGGAGTATCTTCGTGCCAATGTAGCAAATCTGTTGAGTAATCGGGAAAGATTACGCCGTCACTTTATTGAATTTCCTTTTATCAAAGCAGATGCAATGGCGCAGACAAAGGCCGATGAGATGTTTATTAGCAAGTTAAATGAGTATGTATTACGCCATCTTGATAATACGGACCTGCAAATTGATGATATAGCGGATGCAATGAATATGGGACGTTCCAACTTTTACCGGAAATTGAAAGGAATCCTAAATATGAGTCCGAACGAATATCTCCGCCTTTTCCGTTTGAAGCAGGCAGCTTCCATACTGAAAGAAGGAACCTATGGAGTGGTGGAAGTCTCTTACATGGTAGGGTTCAGTACCCCCTCCTATTTTTCAAGCTGTTTTAAAAAACAGTTCGGAGTACTGCCTAAAGATTTCATATCGCACTAGTAATATGTATTTTGCTTTAAATTTTATAATATCAGGTCATTTTCTGATATTTTATCCGAGTTGTTCCGGGTAATTTTGCAAATATATTAACAACTAAATTTGATGTATGACAAGGTATTTACTTTTTTTTGCCAGCCAGCCTTCGGGCGGAAGAGAGAGTTGTTTTCCTATCGTATATATAAACGATTCTTAGTTTGAGAATTTGTACTGTAATTTATATAAAGTCAAAGAAATAATTATAAAATAAATTGCACACACAATGAATAATAGAAAAGAAAATGAACAGAGTTGTATAGTAATGAATAAAAAAGAGGGTACATCGTGCATTACGACACACCTCCCTGTATTTCAGAGAAAAATCTACACTACTAATCAAAAAATCTATTGATATATGAACTGTAAAGTAAAACAAGGATGCCTTACCAGCGAAAGCTGTTGCATCCTGTTATGGTTAGCCTTCACATTATTTCCCGTTTCCGTTGTAACGGCGGCAGATAATAGAAAGATCGACGAGAGCCAGCAAAAAGAAGTAAAAGCAGAAATGAAAGGATATGTGGGAGACGAAAACGGAGAGCCTGTTATTGGAGCTACCGTATTGGAAAGTGGAACGCAGAACGGGGTTATAACAGATGTGGACGGTATATTCACTATACAGTTGGCAAAGAACGCATCATTGACCATTTCATATGTTGGGTACCAGAAGAAAACGGTAGTGGTAAAAGATAAGAAGTTCATTTCCGTTAATTTGACTCCGGACAGGAGTATGATGCTGGATGAAGTGGTCGTGGTCGGTTTTGGCAAACAAAAGAAAGAATCCCTCGTGGGAGCTGTGCAGGCAGTGAAGCCGGAAGACCTGAAGATGACATCCAGTAATCTTAGTACTTCATTTGCCGGGAACGTTCCAGGTATCATCGCCGTACAAACACAGGGTGAACCAGGCTCTGATGAGGCGAAATTCTATATACGTGGTATATCAACTTTTGGTTCGAATACCTCACCGCTGATCATACTTGACGGTGTGGAAATCAACGCTACGATGATGAACAATATTCCTCCAGAATCTATCGCGTCGTTTTCTGTGCTGAAAGATGCTACGGCAACGTCCCTATACGGCTCACGGGGGGCTAACGGAGTTATCATCGTTACTACCAAGCAAGGACAGCTTTCCGAGAAAATGTCTGTAGATATCCGCTTTGATAATACTTTCTCCATGCCTACCTATGTGCAGAAAATGGCAGATGGCCCGACTTACATGGATATGTATAATGAAGCCGTTTATAATCAGGCTATTGCCAATAACCAAGAGTATGAGCCTTTCTATAGCCGGGATAAGATAGATAAAACACGTGCCAATGCAAATCCCTACCTGTTCCCAAACAATGACTGGTACAGTATGTTGTTCAAAGACTTCGCCGTTAATCAGAATTTGAATATCTCCATCAAGGGCGGAAGCAAAAATGTGGATTACTTCCTGAATGCTGGAATCTTCTATGAAAATGGTATCATCCGGCAACCCAAGGAAGATAAGCTTGATGTGGGTATGCGCAACAAGAAATACCTGTTTCAGAGTAATGTGACAGCCCGTGTTACCTCTACGACGAAAGTGGGGCTAAATATGAATACGCAGTTGTTCTACCACCATGCCCCCAAAACAAGTACCCGGAATTTGTTCGCCTATTCCATGCATGGGAATCCCGTACGTTTTCCTGCTACACTTCCTGCTGAACCAGGGGATACATACATCCGCTACGGTAGCAATGATCCGTGGGATGTGGGAAAATCAGAGCCGAATCCTTACGCCAAATTGAGTGAAGGTTATACGGAACGAAATTATGTCTATATGACGACCGCTTTCAATCTCGAACAGGACTTGAAGTTTGTCACACCAGGGTTAAAACTCACCGGACTGGCATCTTTCTATAATTACAGTTTTAACTGGCTGGATCATTGGATTGTACCTTTCTACTATAAAGTATCTGATGACTATACGATGGATGATCAGGGAAACTACCTTTATAAGACTTCGACTATCGGTGAGCCGGGAGAACCTTATCTGAAGAGCAATTCCGGGCGTGATCCGACAGAGAGTGTCTGGTCTTTACAGGGAGCGCTGGACTACTCACGCCAGTTTGGTGGACATGATGTGGGAGCTACCCTTGTTTACCACATGAAAGAAACCAAGAAAGTGAAGGACGGCGGAGCTGAAAAAGATCTTCTTCCTTACCGTGAGCAAGGGATGGCCGGACGTCTGACCTACAGTTTTGGTCAGCGTTACCTGCTTGAGGCTACCTTTGGTTATAATGGCTCGGAGAATTTCAGAAGCGGGCATCGTTTCGGATTCTTCCCTGCGATTGCCCTAGGATGGACTATTTCTAATGAAAAGTTTTTCCAACCGTTAAAAAAAACAGTTTCCACTCTGAAAATCCGAGCTACTTATGGATTGACCGGAAATGATGCGCTTGCCACTCGCTTTCCCTATGTAACAGAAGTCAGTATGAATAATAATTTGGATTGGTGGACTGGTAGCGGTACCCGCGTGAATGGGCCGCTTGTAAATATTTATGGTAATGCGAACGCTACATGGGAGAAATCGAAAAAGCTGAATTTAGGTGTCGATATGACCCTTCTTGAATCTATGGATATAACCATTGATTATTTCAAGGAAGACCGTAGTGGAATTTTTATGCAACGTTCGTCCGTCCCTTCAACAATGGGAGTGACAGGTATGCTGCCTTATGCCAACATTGGCTCGGTAAAGAATAAGGGTGTGGATATGAGTGTAGCATACAGCAAAGTAATTGGCAAAGATTGGGTGCTCCGCCTGAACGGTAGTCTGACCTATGCACATAATGAGATTACGGAGATAGACGAACCGGTGAATGTAGAACCCTATTCTTCAAGAATCGGACACCCGATAAACAGTATTATGGGATATGTGTCTGACGGATTGTTTACTTCTCAGGAGGAAATAGACAGATCTCCCAAACAGTCGTTCGGAAATTATACGGTGGGAGATATTAAATATAAAGATCTGAATGGTGATAACGTGGTGAATGGTTATGACAGGACGATTATCGGCAATCCTGAAATTCCGGAGATTATCTATGGTTTTGGAGGAACGTTGAAGTATAAAAAGTGGGATTTGTCTCTGTTTTTCCAGGGAGTGGCCAAAGTCAGTTTAATGATGAGCGATATTCATCCGTTCAGCGAAGCGGGCCATAAAGGATATAACATTGCACAGTATATCGTTGATGACCACTGGTCGGAAAGCAATAATGTAGCCGGTGCCGCCTATCCCCGATTATCACCCGAATTTATCACGAACAATGCGCAAACCAGCACTTATTACCTACGTAACGCAGCTTTCCTGCGCCTGAAGAATGCCGAACTGGGCTATTCCTTCTTCCCGTGGCTGCGTGTGTATGCAGCAGGTACTAATTTGCTGACATTCTCTCCGTTCAGTACCTGGGATCCTGAAATGGGAAGTGGGAATGGTTTGAAATATCCGCTACAGCGCACGGCCAAGATCGGGATTCAGTTTCATTATTAATTAAGAACAGAATAAGTTATGAAAAATATATATACAAAGTTATGCCTGTCGGCAATCGGCTGTTTAATGATGGCATCATGTGATTTTCTTGATGTGGTTCCGCAAGGTACTGCTACCGTGGATGATATCTACCGAACACAATATCAGGCTGAAGGAATGGTACTGTCTTGCTACGCGAATATCCCTAACTATTTCCATCCCCAACAATTTCCTGATTTTACCGGAGGAAACGAAATCATAACGAGCAAAGGAGGAACAACGCGCTGGTTTCATTTCCGCAGTCTGGTTTATGGGGAAGAATCCCCAACAACGACTTATTACTCATTATGGAGCAATACAGCAAAATCTTATCCGCAGGGTGCTGTGAAGAAAGCAGTATGGGAAAGTATCCGCAATTGCTATAATGTGCTTAATAATCTGGATAGGGTATCGGACATTACCCCCGAAAACCTGAGCTGGTGGAAAGGTGAAGCGCTGTTTTTGATCGGGTATTATCATCAGATCATGCTGGAGTACTATGGACCGATAGTTATTATTGACAAGGAAATACCAATGGAAAGTTCTCCGGCCGAGATGATGACCTCCCGTTCTCCTTATGATACATGTGTCGATTTCATTGCCAATAAATATTCGGAAGCAGCTAGATTACTTCCTGGCGTATGGGATTCAAGTAAGAGAAACAGGGCTACCTCTTCTGCTGCCTTGGCTTTCAAGGCTCGGCTGTTGCTTTATGCCGCCTCGCCGTTAGTCAATGGGAATAGTGAGTTTTATTCCGACTTTAAAAACCCCGACGGCACTTTTCTGATTAACCAGACTTATGACCGGGAAAAGTGGAAGAGAGCGATGGATGCTGCCAAAGAGGCCATAGACCTTTGCGAAGAGAACGGTTACAAACTTTATGGAAATTCGACCAATGACTTGGAGCAAGGGAAGAAAAACTATCATGAAGCCTTTGTCGGTGATGGGATCAGTGGTAGCGGATTTAACTGGAATGAAGTCCTGTTTGGCTTTGCTGAACAGGGAACTATTTCCTACTGTATCAAGAATATGGCTCCTCGTGTTGAATTTACAAGTTATTCGACCAAAGGTTTTAGAGGGTCCTTATTCCCGACGTGGGATTGTGTGAGTAGGTATTATACCAAGAACGGTCTACCTTGGGCAGATGACCCCGAGACTAAGAAGCTTGATCCGTATTCCATTGCACCAGGTGATAGTACGGTACGTTTTCACAGGAATCGTGATCCGCGCTTTTATGCCTCTATTGGCTTTGATCGTGGAAATTATGACGTGCAGGGAAAGACAATAGTGCTCAAATGCAGACGTGGTGAAATGCAGCAGAATAATGGCAATGCCAAGGATGAGTATCAAACGGACAACGGTTATTATTGTCAGAAATGGGTGTCTAAATATGATACCTATAATAGGACTACCGATCAAATAACCTACAACCGTTGGTGCTTTCCTTATATGCGTCTGGCCGAACTCTATCTGAGTTATGCAGAAGCGGATTTCGAATATAGCGGCACACTGAGTACTGCCAGTCTGTCCTATTTGAATAAAGTACGTGAACGTTGCGGATTACCTACCTTTGCAGATTCATGGGCAAAAGCCGGTGGTATTCCTTCAGGAGAGAAGTTGCGCGAAATATTACATGATGAACGCTCCATTGAATTGGCTATGGAAGGCAGACGTTTCCATGATATGCGCCGTTGGAAAATTGCCCATACTGAAATGATGCGTTATCAGAAATCCTGGACATTATCCGGAAAAACCGCTGATAGTTTTTATAAACTTACGGACATGAAAGAAACCGGCGTTCGTAATTTTACCGCTCCCAAGAACTATTGGCTTGCTATTCCACAAGATCAGATAGAAGTAAATCCCAATCTAGTGCAGAATCCGGGATACTAGAGAATCAGCTCTTATATAACTAACAATTAGAGGAAAGGACAAAATGAAAAAGGTAATGTGTTTATTGGCAATTATGTTTATGATTGCCAATACTTCGGCACAAACACGGGTGATTGCCCATCGTGGTTTCTGGAAAACCCAAGGATCAGCACAGAATAGCATTACATCTTTGTTGAAAGCGGATTCTATAGGATGTTATGGTTCGGAGTTTGATGTCTGGCTGACAAAAGATAATGGTTTGGTGGTTAGCCATGATGGGATTATTCAAGGGCATAAGGTTGAAGAGTCCACTCTGAAGGAATTAACCGGGTTATGGTTAGCGAATGGAGAATGCGTACCCTCCTTAAAAGAGCTTCTGGAAACAGCTAAGCGGAAAACATCTTTGAAGCTGGTGCTGGAGTTGAAAGCTCATAGTAAACCCGAACGGGAGATAAAAGCTGTTGAAGAGATCGTTTCGATGATAAAGAAGATGGGACTCGAACCCCGGATGATATATATCACCTTTTCGTCTCACGCATTAAAGGAACTGATCCGTCAGGCTCCCACAAGCACTCCTGTATATTATCTGAAAGGGGACTTATCTCCACAACAACTGAAAGAATTGGGTAGTGCCGGACCGGATTATCACTTCTCTGAATTTTACCGTTATACCGATTGGATTGAAAGTTGCCATGCCTTGGGGCTAAAAGTGAATGTATGGACGGTTAATAAAAAAGAGGACATGCAATACTTTTGGGATAAAGTCGACTTTATCACTACAGATGAGCCGTTGGGACTGTTGAAAGATATAATGAAGGTCAAATAGATATATTTTCTGAGATAATGTATAGTCCAACTGATTACCTTTAATAATCTGTTGATTATTTATGTTTTTGGAAAATGAGTTTCAAGTTTTCAAACGACTGTTCATGTTGATACAGTTGAATGCTGATTGAAAACAAAACAATAGCGGAAACAATGAATGTCAATCTTGTATAAGAAGGCAAACGTCCAAATTTATAGTTCAGCTCCATTAATCGAACTGAATAGGGGTATTTATTAAATAATATAAAATTAGCCAACTAATTCATAGCCAAATTATTGCGAATTAGTTGGCCTTTTTGTATCTTTAGGTATTCCGTGCGACAAGAAGTCGTACAAGTAATTGTTCAGCACTGTGCCTGAACCTATTGTTCTGTCAATAGTAGTCTAAAGAGGCGTGCTTTACCAAGTCATGGTTTAGTGCGAAGCCCTCTTGACAATGCAGTCCTTTACAGAAATATCCAATGTATAGGCTGTTAGGCTGACTGATATGAGTAACATATGTGAATCGCTACACCATCGTAATAAAGAAATAGCTTACGGATATTTATAAGCTATAGCCAAAAGGTGGGTAGTCAGGATAGTCTTTTGGGAATGTAAGGCTACACGGACATCATACTGGCGGTGGAGGGGCGGGCTCTAAGTCGGGCGTCAGTTACTTGTACGGAACTTGGTAAACCCGTATTTCTCCTGTCTATGTCAGGCAGGTAAGCCAATTGCAAGAAAAGCCGAATGTGGTGCGGGTAAAGGATTGCGGAGAAAGTGAATGATTCTGTGTAATGCGGAGGATAGAGGTTTAAACATCACCCCATGCGAAATCAGGCAGACTTCCGCAGGGTAATTCTTTGTGAAACGATTGTAGAACTTTAATAAAATGAAGAAACTGCAAATGAGCAAGGCAAAAGCCGAGTGTGCATCTTTAACCGTACGAAACACGACATGAAAAGATATCGATTCTTCCAAATATGAGCGTAAAGTGAGAAAACTGCAGGTCCGAATAGCAAAGGCCCACAAAGAAAAGAGGTACAACAAGGTAAAGGCCTTACGGTACCTACTTGCCACTTCCTACGAAGCCAAGGCATTGGCGATAAGGAAAGTAACTTCCAATAAAGGTAAACGTACGGCAGGGGTTGACCATATGAAGTGGGACACTGATGCCAAGAAAATAGAAGCTATATGTTTATTGAAAAGGAGAGGATATAAGGCCTTCCCGCTGAGGAAGGTCAACATAGCCAAAGCAAATGGCAAGACAAGATCTTTGGGAATACCAACCATGAAGGACAGAGCCGTGCAGGATATATCTTATGGCTTTAGAACTTATAACTGAAAGTGAAGCGGATGCGAACTCATATGGGTTCAGAAAGTTTAGAAGTACTGCGGATGCAATAGACGCACTTCATAGATGGTTGAGTAGAGACTGTTTACCACAATGGATACTGGAAGGTGACATTAAGGGTTGTTTTGATCATATTAATCATGAATGGCTTCTCAACAATGTGTAGATTGACAGGCTGGTATTAAGGAGATGGCTGAAAAGCGGAGTAGTATTTAATTGCAAAGTATCAATAGATACGCTACACTTTTTCTTTTCGTTGGCAAATCTTAATCCGTATCTTCGTTGCATGAAAGAAGATATACGGATGCGCCAAAAATGGCTTGAGCTATACGTCGAAACGGGTTCTGTGACAAAAACTGCCCTTCGGTGCGGGATTACCCGTTCCACGTTATACCGTTGGATAAATTGCGAGAAAGAACAAGGCAAGTCGGAATTGTCCGATAAGTCTAAACGTTCATCAAGACTTGCCAATATGAAGATAACACCTGAAATTGAAACCATTATCCTTAATCTGTGCGTGAGACAAGAAGATGGGGAGCGCAACGGATTGCCAACTATCTGCTTAGGAAGAGAATAAAGCTCTCAGGCATGACGGTGTGGCGTGTGTTGAAAAGCATCAGGTCAAAGCTGTTGTGAAACGTTGCGAGAAATTTATTTCTTCTTCCAGCCGATTTTTTCCATCGGCAACATCCGGATAACCATATACCCCCGCCGTTGTTCATAGCGGCAGGAAAAACATGCCTGACGGCGATACGTGACGCACGGCACTCAAACCCTCTATTCCAACGTGAAACTGACCGCAGAGAGGGATGCCGCCACGGGCGACCTCGTGTGGAAGTCCAAGGACAACACGACACTTGTGGGGGGATTGTCGGATGAGCACTACTACCTCTACTATCCCTACTAAACGGATATGAGCGGAAAGACTGCCACTCCCACAGGCTCAGCCTTGACCGACACGGAATTCTTCGCCCCGTTGGTTTCCGCTTGGCAGCCTCAGGACGACCAAAGTACTCATGCGGCATATACCGCCTCCGACTTGATGACTGCCGAAGGCTCCGCAACGACAGGGGAAGACAACACCCTCCACCTCTCTTTCACCATGAACCATCGTATGGCATTGGCCGTCATCGAGATGCCGAATACCGTTAAATACAAGTTTACCGACGAGAGGATTCCTGATTACGCCGTGTCACCCGCCACTACATTCTCTGGCATTGCCCAGCCGCTGCGCGTGAACGATGGTACATACCGCTACTTGGTGAATCACGCGACTCCCGCACCGACTATCGAAGGACATTATGACGAGGGAAGCAAGGAGTTCACCATAACCCCGTCCGGCCTTTCTACCGGCAGTTACAAGAGATACAAGGTGGACGGCGCGGTGACAACTGTAAAGGACTACACGATGCAACGGGGAGATTACCTGCTCGCCGACGGCAACCTGCTGCCTAAGGGTACTACCCTGACCGAGGAGCAGAAGGCAAGCGTGGCGGCCATCGTCTTCTGGACACCGGCAGAGACCAATCCTGAAGGACGGATCACGCCGGCGTCTCTGGATTTCGACAAGATTATGGTGAAAGAACATCCCAATTGCACCCATGGCCTTGCCGTGTCGATTAAAGATGCTCCGGGCAACGTCTCGTGGCAAAACGTTAACGACTGGGTGGCGGATTTTCAAAGAGGAACAGATTTCAATCCTGTCGATAAGGATGAGTACGTAAACATTGCCACTGGTTTCGATGCGACCGGCAACATAAACAGGATACTCGGTTACCAGAACACGAAAGTGCTGTGGGCGTATAACGGATATTGCAAGACAAACGGCAAAACCGATGCCTTGGTCAATCCTGCTGAGGTCCTGAAAACATTTATCGCAAATAATCCAGCCCCGGCAAACAGCACCGGATGGTTCTTGCCGTCGGTAAAGGAACTGCACATGCTATGTTATAAGGATGTCGATAATATTGCGTACACACGGGACAACACAGAGACGAGGGATATAGTCGAAGTCTCCATCTCCGCCGTTGGCGGTGACGCATTGTCACCGCGCAATAACCATAAACGTTTCTGGTCTTCTTCGGAGAGCCCCAGTAATAAGAATGGCGCTTTTAGCGTGTATTTCTACAATGCCTTCGCACAGCTCAGCGAAAAGGACGGCGCACTCAATGTGCGTGCCGTGTGCGCTTTCTAACCACATAAAACAAAGAAAAATAACGATGTGAAAGGAACAGGATATTCCGGACGATGGATGCGCATCAGCGGCTGGTAGCCGATGTTGATGCTCGCGGGCGGGCTACTCGTCTCTTGCGGCAAGATGGAAACGGGAGAATCTACTACACGTTTACCCGATGGCAAGTACCCATTGCGACTGACAGCGGAGGTGGCGCAACCGCACCCCCGTGCCGGCGGCAAGGAGATAGGAGTGATGCTGGATGGCATGCTCAGCCTCCAAAGGTACGTAATGGACGCCTCGGGCAATACTGTCCCAAAGGATGCTGAAAACACCATTTACCGGAAGAGCACTACCGAGACATGTGTCACGGCACGGACTCCGAATGCCGATATCGACCAAAGTGGCGGGTATGCCGGCTTCGGCCTTCTATACGTCACCGTAGTGGGAGGTTATGACCAAGCCGTCAGCCTCCGTTTCAACCACCGCATGGCAAAAGTAGAGTTCACGCTCATGGCGGGCGAAGGTGTCACGGAGGAAAAACGAATGAAATAGACGTGGTGCAGACGGTGCCGGGCAACACCTGGATTGATGGCGGCGAGGAGAATGTGGCGGTAGCCAAAACAATACACTACACTGCCGATGAAGTGAAGGCTGGGGACTACATCTATTCGGGCAGGAGCACTTCGGACGGCGGACTGCGCAAACGCTATCCCAATGGGAAAGCTCAGGTCATCGCAGACCCGAAGCCGCAATCCGTAGCGGGCAAGACGGTCGCCGGTGTCGTCTTCTGTATACCGAAAGACACTGACCCCACAGGCAGACTAACCCCAGCCCGACTTACTGATGATAAGATTATGATGAAAGATTTTCCGAATGCCGAAATTTGGAATTATATAGTCAACCCATCCCTCGTCGCTGCCGGCGGTCCGACGCCAATTTATACCACCTCTTACTGGTCGTCTACGGAGGCATATTATAGCCCTAACAATGCATATGCCATACACTTTCCAGATGCCACTCTGGAAAGTAATGATAAGTACTTATAAAGTTAGGTTTCTGGCCGTGTGCGCTTTTTAATCACATTAAAGAAAGAAACTGTAGCAAAGCATTCTACATTCGATTCCGGCGGCGGTGCTCCTATCGCTTGCCGCCTGTACGCAAGAAGAGCTCCCGGGCAACCAAGACAAGGCGCAGCAACTTACTTTCTCCGTTACCGATGGTGGATATACGTCGGCTGTTCGCAAAACCACCCGTACTGTGGAGAATGGCTGCCAAACCAAGTTTTCCGAAGGCGGGGCCTGCGGCCTATACGTGGTGCGGGGCACTCAAACAGTCTATTCCAACGTGAAACTGACAGCCGAGAGGGATGCCGACACGGGCGGTCTCGTATGGAAAACTGAAAGTCCGACACCGCTCACAGGCGGGCTGTTGGACGAACACTATTATTTCTACTATCCCTATCAGGCACGAGCCTCAATACTGGGGCAGGGCGGCTGTTCGCCTTCATCATTACGGTGAACGAGTTAACCGTGCCCGGCTTGTCGGTGCGGAGCGAAACATACACCATCTCCGACAATAAGACCTGCCATATCCTGGAGTCTGTCTGCCCGTGATGTTATCCTCTCATCGAATTCCTGTACTCACTCGGGCTCATTCCATAGTACTTCCTGAACACCTCCCTGAAATATCTGACATCGGAGAACCCCGAGTCATCCGAGATTTCCGTTATCGAACAGTCTTTTTCCCTGAGCAGTTGTGCCGCATATTGCAGCCGCATGGAGCGGATATAGTCAGCCGGGGCATGGCCGGTGAGCGCCTTCAACTTGTTGAAAAATCCGGTGCGGCTCATGTTCTGCATGCCACAGAGCATGTCCACACAGAAACCGGGGTTGTCGATATTCTTCATGACGCATTCCCTTACGGAGGCCATGAATTTCCAGTCCCGGGTATTGTGGCAGTCCGGCGGAACCTGTCCGACTCCGTCCTCAAGACCGGCGTATGCCCGTTTGAGCAGTGCCCGGTTTGCCAGTATGTTCCTGATATTCGCCCTGAGCACGTTTATGCTAAACGGTTTGGTGATATAGGCGTCAGCTCCGTTTTCCAGCCCCTCCAGCATGTCCTTCTCATCTCCCAAGGCGGTCAGCAGCATGACCGGGATATGGGATGTCTCAATATCGGATTTGACGGACGCGCAAAGTTCGTCCCCTCCCATTTCAGGCATCATAACGTCCGAAAGTATCAGGTCCGGATTGTATTCTCTCGCCACAAGCAGCGCGTCCCGTCCGTTGGAACAGGTTTGGACCAGGTATTCCTCTTTCAGCAGCCCCTCAAGGTAGGTCCGCAAATCGTCATTGTCCTCCACAATAAGAATACGCTGCCGGTCCCCGCCGGTCATTGTTGGAAGGATCTCACGCATGGGGCCGCAATCCGGTCCCATGCGGGTTTCCCCGGTATCCTGTTTCCTGGGCGAAGCAACGGGGCATGCCTTGTCAAGGCGTCTGCTCCTCAGGGGAAAAATAACACATACCATGGTCCCCTTCCCCTCGGTACTGGTAACGCGGACCCTGCCTCCGTGCAGCCTTACCAGCCTATGTACCATCATCAGTCCGACACCGTTTCCCGCCACTTGCAGATTGACGGCATTACTGCCCCTGAAATGGTTCCTGAACAGTTTCTTCCGTTCCTCAGGTGGAATGCCAATCCCCGTGTCTTCCACTTCCACACCCCATACATGCCGGTCCGCGAAGGCACGGATCTGGATACTCCCGCCCCGTGGAGTGTACTTCAGTGCGTTGGACAGTATATTCTTCAATATAGAGTCCATTTTGTCCTTGTCAAACCGGACATTCAGGTAAGGGAAGCCGCTCTCACGGGTGATATCGATGTCCCTGATGGAGGCATATGTGCGGAATGCCTCACAGGTCGTCTCCAGATAACTGTTGAGCTCATATTCCGAGACATGAAGTCTCAAGGTGTAGTTGTCCGTACTCTCGAAATCTATCAGGCTGGTGACCAATCCCAGAAGTCCGTCCACGCTTTTCAGGGCCATCCGTACATTGTCCATCCCCTCCGCCTTCACCATGTCTTTCTCCACCACCTCTTCCAGCGGAGCCTTGATCAGCGTAAGCGGAGTACGGACATCATGGGCAGTATGTATGAAGAAGCACGTCTTTTCGTCTGATATCCTTTTCTGCCTGCGCAACATGGCAACGCGAAAAGACACCACCCCAGCCAACACACACAATGACGCATATCCGGCAATGGCCCATGTACCCGCCCACAGCGGCCGGGCGACACTCAGACCGAGGCTTCTTTCCTCATACACCTTGTATTTCTCCTCATTGGAGACGGCACGGATACGCAGGGTGTAGTTGCCTGGGGGCAGGCTCGTGAACTGTATCCGCCCGCTCTGGACCGGATGGCTCCAGCCCTCGTAGAGCCCCTCCAATTTCCATGAATATAGGATGTTCGAGGGATAGTCGTAGTTGATGGAGACAGCTTCCAGGGAGAAGGTATTCTGGTCATATGCAAGTTCCAGCCTGACGGTATTGTCAATATCCTCCCTCAAGGGGGATCCCTTGTCCCCGGGATAGACGGGGCGGTAGGAGATCATGAAATCCCGCAGGAGCATCCGAGAAAAATGCGGGGCGGGTATCCTCATGTCGGAGGGGAACATGACGGCTCCGGTGTTACTCCCGAACACGAAGCTTTCCCCGTGCCGGAAAGTGGATACCCCGGCATTGAGGCATACGCTTGCCAGCCCTTGTTCTGCCGTCCAGTTTCTGAAAGTGCCGCTCTCACGCCGGAACAGGGCCACGCTGTTTTCGGTCCCCAGTAGCAGGGTGCCGTCCGCACGGGGGACAATGGTATGGATGTTATTGGATATCAGGGCGCAGTTCTCGGTCTGGTATTGGCGGACGAACCTGTCCTCCACGCTGTCATAGACGAGAAGTCCCGCCCCGCCGGTGCCGATATACAGGAGCCCGTCCGGTGCCTGGTACAGTGCATAGACATGAACCGCCTCGACTGGAAAGGCGATATGTCTGCAGGTCCCCCCGTGCCCGTCAAGCAGGTACAACCCCATGCCGGTACCGATCCACATCCATTCCGGAGCCTTCTCCAGTATGGCGGTGATGGGGCCCGGGACCGGGTACAGGCGTACTGTGCCGTCATGGGGATCGAAACGTTTGAGATTGTGGCAGCCCCCTGTCCATATACATCCTCCGGAATCTTTTCCGATGTCATTGATATACTGGTCTGGACGCCCCTCTGCTGCAAAGGAGGGGGGAAAGTATTCCACCCTCCCGGTTTTCTTTTCGATCCTGTACAGGCCCGAAGCGTACCCGCCGGCGCAGATGACACCCGGCGAGACCTCGCAGAGCGTCAGGAAGATATGGTTCCCGCCATCCTGTATCCCATCGGACCGGCTGAGAAAGGAGCGCCACCGTCCTACCGCAGGCTGCAGCAGGCTGATCCCGTTGCTGGTGGCGAACCACAAGTCGCCTTCGCTGTCTTCGATGACATCATGCACCTGATCGTTAACCAGCGACCGGCTGTTGCCCGGTGAGTGCCGGAACCATTCATAGCTCTGGTAGCGGTTATTCCGGATTGTGACTCCGGCGGGGTAGTTGGCAAGCCAGATACGGTCCCCGCCATCCACATAAATGTCATTGATATTGTCTCCGTTCATGCCGTTGTGGCTGGCGTAGTCGGCGGTTATATAGGGTTTGGGCACTAGCGAGTCCATATCCATCCTGTATACCCCCCTTCCGCCCGTGGCTATCAGCAGCTCCCGGTCATTGAGAGGGGTGATCCGGTTGACGGCCACATTCCGCAGCGTACTGCCTGCGGACACTCCGTATACAAGTATGCCCTTCCTGAAGGTTCCCACGAACAGTTTCTTCGAACCGGGGTGGTAGTAGAGTTCGCTGACCGGCGTCCGGATGCTGTCCGTGTCCGCAAGCGCCTCAAGGACACCGTCCCTTTCCCGTACCGGAAAAAGTCCGTTCACGGTACCGATGAAAAGGTTTGTACCGTCCGTCTCGCTGATAGCGGTTATATCACCTCTTAAACGGGAGACCAGCCGCTGCGCAATGCCTGTGCGGGTGTCATAGCGGATGATATGGTCACCCTGACAGAGCCATATGCGGTCCCCACGGTCCATATAGGCGTAACAGAGCATGCCCGTGGCGAAGTC
>NZ_BHWB01000015.1 GCF_003865075.1 Bacteroides faecalis
CTTGCTTCTTTGGTTCTTACAGCCGGATATACAATTCCAATTGTAAAGATACTTTTTCTTGCAACATTTTAGCAATTCGTAACCTTTTTATTATCTCTTATCATAATAGGAAAAATAGGGGAAACAGATTTTCCTATGTCGAACCCTTCTTCTTTCAACCGTTTTCTAAGATAGTTCGTATTTTCCCAAAGTTTGGTTCTTATTTGTGGTTCTTTTTTTATAATCTCTAAAGCTTTTAGTATGGATGCTGTGACTTGTGGGGTAGGGGCTGCTGAAAACACATTGCTGTCCGCATAAAATTTCAAGTATTGTATTATCTTCTTCGAAGCTGCTGCAAATCCCCCTACGCAACCAAATGACTTGCTGAATGTGCCAGTAATAATATCAATTTGACCTAAACAGTTATAGTATTCAGCTGTTCCTCTGCCATTGGCTCCCATTACTCCTATTCCATGTGCATCATCTAACATCAGCATGGTTTCATAAGTCTTGCAAAGAGTAATAATTTCCGGAAGTAAAGACAAATCCCCATCCTGGGAATATACACCATCTATTATTACAAGTTTAGTTTGATATTGCCCTTTGACTTCTTTTAGTACCTTCTCCAAATATTCTAGGTCGTTATGCCCAATTCGTTTTATACCTAAAATCCGCAGGTAGTTAATTAGGATGTTTAAAGATTCTGATTATCCGTTTATGCACCTGTTATATTCGCAATTACTAGTCTGTCAAAGAGTTTGTCTCCAAAATACCGTCTGTTTAATTTGTAAATAAACTCGTTGAGATACAACTGTAAGTATTTCCTTTTGATTTTATGGTAGTTGCCCAGCAATGTCCGTTTTGCATTACTGATTGCGATATGCACCCATTTGAGTGTTTCCTTGGTGGTTTTGGCGTCTGATTTCTCGGTGACGTGCAATTCCACCAGATCGGAGATGTCAACGTAAGAAGTGCTTTTGTCCGAAAATACGATGGCATCATCCTCCATGCAGTCCCTGACCACGCCGTTGATTCCTTCACTTTGATGGCTATCCAGTACCCTGGCCTTGAAATAACGCACATGCTTCTCCTTTTTGCCCGTTTCGATATCTTCCAACGGGGTGCTTTCGGCCATCACCGCAACGTTCTGCTTTCCCTCGGCTCCCCGGCCACGTGTACCCTTGCCTCGCTCGATTTCCTTACTGGCCACCGAAAAGTAACCCTCATCCAGTTCTATCATCCCTTCCAGTGTATACCTTGCATCCCGGTTGCCCATCGCCCTGCGGAGTTTGTGTACCATCGCCCATACCGGTTCGTAACGCTTCAATCCTAATTGCTTCTGGAGTTCGTTGGTGGAGAATCCCTTTTTTGTGCAACTCATCAGGAACATCGTTTTGTACCACACCAGAAACGGCAGCTTGGAGCTCTCCATGATCGTACCGCTGCGCAACGAGGTGCGGAAACGGCAACCTTTGCATTCATAACTCCATTTACCCTGTAACCAATAATGGGAAGTGCCCCCGCATCGCTTGCAGACAACCCCTTCCTTATCACGCTGCTCCTTGAAATGCAAACGACAATCTTCCTCCGAACCGAAATGAGCCGTAAAACTGAATATGTTCATAATCCCTGCTTTTTGAGCGCTAATATACTAAAAATATTAGGTGTGTTTGCGGAGAATCAGATAGATTTTTCAAAACACTCAAGTCCATACTCGCATTATGAAAAATTAATAAATTAGATGAAAGATATTTAGAAAGTTCGTCTTCCCATAATTCTTGAAAATTAAGGGAAAATTCTACATCTTCATATGAAATTCCGTGTATTGAAGTATGAGTTTTTAAAAACTTTTCTGATTTTGGTGGATTTATATAGTGTTTTGTCGAATAAACTATTGTGTCATTTTTCACGAAGCATAATCCGATTGCACAAGCACTTAATCTACTGTTATTTGCTGTCTCAAAGTCAATAGCAATAAAATCAAATTTATTTTCAAAGTACTCAGGGAATGTATGAGGATTTTTAAATTGATTGAATTTCAATTTTTGCAAAATCGCTTGTTCGTATTGAGGTTTTACTTTATAACCAACTTGTTTTGCTTTTTTTAGCCAAGGTTCAAGAATATAGTTTGGTGTATTTTCGATAAAATTATAGAATAGAAATTCATTGTTTGTTTCAGGATTTATTCCCGAAACTTCCATTTCAATTTGATTTTTTGGTTTAGGTTTAAAAAAGTTAAACATAGTTCATTTTGTATAATTCAGACGAGTTTTGGTGTAATATGGCATATAACGTTTGGCAAATTGGCGATGGAGCCGACTTTTAGCACAAATGTTGAATAGAATTACTAATCTTCAACATTGCACAAAAGTTCAATAGAAGTACTTCACCGGCTCTATTGCCAATTTGTTTGTTATGTGCCGTTTTATTCCATTTTATACATTTAACAATTGCTGAAACGTAAAGTCGGGTTTAAACATTTCAATTTCGTTTTGAGTTGATTCTTCTTGTGCTTCTTTGCCATAGATAAACATTTGCTGTTCATAATTTTTAACAGCCTCTTCAATGCTATTAAATTTTCCATCGGCTAGATTATCAGACAATATCAAGGCATCCACCAACCCACTATTTACTCCCTGCCCTGCAAAAGGCGGCATCAAATGTGCGGCATCCCCAATCATTGTTATGGGTAATGGGCGCTTGCTTTTCCAAGGCTTTTCTAAAGGAAATATCCGTGTAGCCAATCCTACAAATGACAACGTCGTATGAATCAATTCTTTGTAGCGTTCGTCCCAATCGGAAAATTCTTTCAGAAGAAAATCAACGACACTATTTCTGTTTTGAAAATCTACCTGCGTTTGGTTTTTCCATTCATCAGGTGTTTTAAAACTTATTCCAAAATGCAATGCACCATTATTATTGGGGTTAGCAAATAATAAATTACCTTGGTGAGATGCCATTAGCCGGTTTCCATTGCATAGCTGAAAAAATCCAGGACAGTTTATCTCTGGTTGATGAATATCGGCTTGTATATTGAAAGTACCTGTTTCTTCAACTTCCGTGTCGGTAACAAATTTTCTTACCTTGGACATCCCGCCATTGGCAAGAATAACCAAATCTGCTGTTTCACTCGGTTTATTCTCAAAAGTTAGTGTCCACTTCTTCTTACCAGGTTCAAGCATAACAAGTTTTCTATCCCAAATAACCGTGTCGTTTTCTAAACTATTCAACAAGATAGCCCTTAAGTCATTTCTGTTTATTTCAGGATTGTCAAATCGATTTTCGGGCTTTACATTTTTTGTGGATAAAATATTGCCTTTTTCATCAGCAATATTTACACCCATTGGTAAGGCTAAGTCATAATAAGTTTGTAACAATCCCGCTTTTTTCATTGCTTCCTGACCTGAACCTTTGTGTAGGTCAAGGGTTCCACCAAAAATTCTTGCCTCTCGGTCGTTGTCTCTTTCGTAAACTGAAACGTCTATGCCGTTTTGCTGTAATAATTTTGCCATAGTCAGTCCAACGGGTCCACCACCAATTATTGCAACGTTCTTATCACTAAGTAAATTCATTTGTTTGTCTGTATCTATTCGCATTGTCATTCAAAAATGGCACATAACGGGAAACGCATTGGCGAAGTGGCGGATAAATTGGACAAAAAGTTCAATTTAGCGAGAACGTAGCCGATGTGTTTCCACAGAGCTAACTTACAAATAAAAAGCGAATGTGGAACACATTCGGCGGAATAAAATGCAGAAACTTTCAATTTAGCACTTAACCTGCCATTTTGCCAATGCGATGTTATGTGAAGGAATTTTTAGTATCTTTGTATTCAAATAATTCACATTTTATGTATTTCAGCAAGCCTTGGTAATTAAAAATTAAAGTAAATTTTGAACAGAAAACTAAATCCTTAGAGAAAAATATTAATGCTTCACTTGTATATAAAGGTGATTCACTTAATGGGTCGTTCGGATTTAATGGAAAGGATGGTACTTTTGATTCTACAGTTTACAAAAGACAAGATATATTTATACGTGTAAAAACATTGGGTGGTATTCAAGATGAAACAGGTGTAGTGAATACTACAATGGCACTTAAAGACATAAATATAAACTTGCAATCTTGGAGAAAATCATTAAATGATTCAAAAAATCATACAGTGATTGATTTAATAGAAGAAGGATTATATCCAATGTCGGATTTTGTACTGGAAAGAAACTTTCAAAGACGTTTTGATGATACTTCTAAGGAAATTCTTCTTCCTGTTACAAGACTTTATACTCCGTCTATTACGATTGCAAGAGTATTGACAAAGACATCTGCTTCGGGAGAAAGTTTATATGATGTAGCTGCTGTGTTAACAACAAGACAGGGTGACCAAATAGTATTGAGTAAAAGTAATGCTACGGATGCGGAATTAAGGCAAAATGAAGATGATAATGTTTTTATCCTCAAATCCGCAACTAAGCCCTTGAACGTCCTTATTGCGTTTACACGTCCTCTCATTACTGAATTTGCAGATAATTTGAACTTGAAGCACCCACTTCTGCCTACAATATCCCCTTACCCCACAATGTGACTTGAGGCAATACACAATATCATTCCCATAAGTTGTAGGCATTATCCAAAATCAGTCTGGAAAACATCTGCGTAAGCATTATTACAGGTATAGATGTTCAGCACATACCGCCTTGATGTCCTGATCCACTTGGCTGGTACAGAGATAAACCTGAAGACAAACGCTTTTATGCGACTTGTTGCATTGAGCCCGAACTTCTTTACGTCAAGTCTTTGAATAATGGCCTTGTAAAAGTTACGGATAAGTGCTGTAAGAAGAAGGAACACTGTGTTCTCTGCCATGAAGGATTTGGGCAATCTGTCCCACCCGAAACCATTGTTCATATCATCGAAGATACGTTCCTTTCCTCCACGAAGGTTATAGAACTCGACAATTTCTCTTACGGAAGAATCATAGTCGTTAGTCAGGATACAACGGTATGTGTATTCTCCTTCCCAAAAATCCTGCACACCATCCATCCGTTTCTGTCTTTGAATCACAAGTCGATATGCCTTACCTTTCCACTTCTCAACAAGGATAGAGTTCAATTCAAACTCAATGCCATTGATTTCCTCAGTTTTCCAGCCTTTGAGAGCAAAGGTGTCATTGTAGATCGAACTGCAGCGGTTAGCACGGATATAGAAGGACTTGCAGTGTTTTTCTATTTCCTCCACGATTTCCTCGGAACATGATCCACAATCAGCTCTGAAGCGATTGATAGTGAGCCCATTCTGTTCAAATCTCGCAAAGAACCTCTTCAGCGTGTCCTTCTGATGGAAACGAACATTTGTGTTACCATCGCTATTCTCTATACCGACTATCAAATCGCCAATAACCGCCACGCCAGGGCGATAACCAAGGAACTTCTTGTATGTAGGCTTTGCATCATACTTCTCTGTCTCTATGAACTGATGGTCGAAATCAACATCATACATCTCACCCTCTTTCAGTTGGCCAGATGCAAATATACAATTGAGCAATAAAGTATTGAGAGTGTCAGCCGTATTGAAATCGTAGGTCTTGCCCATATCTGATGTGTATGAAATGTTTTCTTGCGTCAACTCCTTTATCGCCCTGAGGATAGTATCAGAGCTACAAGTGCGAAGTGTCGGATGAAGCGAGAGGTGGTTCATCAAATGAGTAGTGACATCCTCAATACATGAACCGCTACAGAAGTAGATACTCATGAGAGAACGGATGATTTCGCTGTACTGATAACCGAACGATCTACACCTTAGACCGAGGGTTGAGTCGATTACAGATGATAATGTGGAGTCAAATTGCTCCATGATTGAAAATAATCCCCCAAAAGGAGTGAGTCTCTCAGATTTAATTTGTATCTTCGCCATGTCTATCGTCGGATTCTCTTGTTTTTTTTGCAACACTAAGATAAGTGAAAATTCTGACATGGCAAAATCCTGAGCAACTTTTTGTTGCTCAGGTACTTAAAAAGTTTAATTTATAATAGTGTTGCGGAATTAAGGTTTATCAAAAAAGCCCAAATTATATCGGCAGAAATATCAAGGTATTTCAGCTCTGATATTCAGATAAGTTATAATACTAGAAAGCGTATTAATCCTCAAATGCGTTCTCCGCTATGTATGGTTTTGGAGAACTTCAATGAAAAAGGTTTCTGTAAGTACTATCATGAGGCAACTAATATGGAATATTTATACGACCCAACTACCAAACTCTGTTTTTCATTTTTTGCAGATGAAAGAGATGAGAGTTTGCTGGAAGTATATGGTCTTAGTTCATGGGCTTCTAATTTAGTAGAAAAACAGATTTCAATAGCAACATTAGCAAATCTATACACAATTATAGGATTGTAATTTTGAAGTCTGGTATTTATATTAATATAATCTATTTTAATACATGGTACATTATTTTAAACAATCTTGCTTATTAATGCTTTGGGCATTATTTTTAGTAAACATAAGTTTTACAAGTTGTGATGATAAAAATCCAGAGGTACAAATAGGAGAACTTACTCCCCAAAAACTATATCAAACCTCATGGCGTGGTACAGGTCGTTGTGATGCTTGGGTAGTTCCCAATATGGGAGTAGGTATGCAATTTATAGATACTCAATCGGGGAAAGTAAATTGGGAAAGTTACGATGAAATTGATATTACTTACAAAATAGAAGGAAAATATATCATATTTAATAGCAATGCTTTATATTTAGGTGGTGCTCCTTGGGTTATTAAAAGCTATACCCAAAAACATATAACTCTTATACAAAATGAAGCAAGTCCAGATAAAGAGAAAGTAGCTATAATAGAATTAGATAGGATAGATTGATTTCGATTGTATTGTTAAAAGGTATGTATTTGGATGCTCTCTTTTCATATTATAAGTATTTGTTATTATACTGGTATCATTTTTATGAAATGGACATAGGGAAAAGAAGATTCTCGTGTTGCTCTTTCTGGGTTTCGGGGAGTGAAGGATATTAATCACATATTCATATTATTTATATATAATATGGCATTTTGTCCTTCTTCTTTTTCCCTATAGTTTTATGGTATCAATTCTTTGTGTCCGGCTTCCAGCAGCTTTTTGTATTTGGTATCAAAAAGGAGTTCTTCAGGGTGTACCAGGGACGATAATTCGGTATCATTTCATCATGCTATATACGCCCATCAGTGCCAGAACTCCAAAAGAATAGGTATCACAAATTCTTTAAAGTAATATTGGAAAATAAAAGAGAGTATTTTGTACTCTCTTTTATTTTATTAGGGCTGTAATAAATTGATGGCTTTTTGAAGATTAGCTTCTAGCTCTTTTTTAGCGTTTGACATAGCATCCTCATAGTTTTTTTCTGATTGTCTTATAATTTCTATTATAACAGAATTATAATTGGCTTTTTGCGCTTCATCTTCTTCTGTATTAGAAATCAGATAAAACTTTTCACTAAATATTAAATCTATAAAAACATAGTTAGAATAAAAATTCAGCACTTGAAATAAAAGTTTTAGGCTGCCCCCTTTTCCTAGTTCAAGATTTGAAATCGCATTTTGTTTACAGTTCAGCTGTTCTGCTAATTGAGCTTGGGAATATCCTATATGCTCTCGGATTTGCTTTAACCTTGTGCCTAAAATTGGTAATGTAATGTTATACATATTGTTCTATTACTGTTTCTACTTCGTCGTATATTCTCTTAAAGTTTTTTTGCAGTAATTTCTCTCTATTATCTGCTGTCCCAAAGTTATATACTTTTGGCAGTTCTTTGTAGGCTTCTTCTTCTTTCTTAATTTTTTTTAAATCTAAATTGGTTTTGCAATGGTACATCGCTGTTGGAAAATTATCTTCTTGTCCAAAATCTAATGCAACTTGCCCTACTAATGTACCAGCTTGTAATGAAGATATTTTGGATGCCGGGATAACAAAATCCATTTGTTCATTCATATTAATTGTTGTTTCGTTTCTTCTGATAGTAACACCTTCTTTTACTTGCTTAACTTTTCCAAATAGTTTTTGTAGCCAATCTAAAGTTTCAGGAGCTTTAGCTTGCCCGGATAAAGTGTTACCTATAATAGAAGTTATAGTTTTTGCGGTAGCTTTGCCGTATTGTTCTTCTAATTGCGGTAGTTCCTGTAATCCCAAACAAATTGAAACCTTATTGCTACGTGCAGTAGAAAGTAGTGTTGCAAGTTGATAAAAATATAATGTGGGACATTCATCTACTATGATTGAAGTAGGGTAGTTACCTTTTGTATTGACAAGTCTAGTTAATCGGTTAATGATAAGTGCATTTAAAGCACTATTCATGCTTTGTGTTTTAGGGTTATTTGCAATGATAAGATAACTAGGGTCTTTTTTATCTGATACTTTTAAATTGAAATCATTGCCACTAAATACCCAAAAAGATTCTTTAGTAGCCAGTCTTGATAACTGTACTTTTAGACTTGCCATCTGTCCTTCTAATTGGTCCACTGCTCCTGATTTATATGCAGCTTCAAATGGGGAAACTAGTGATTTTAATTCAGGTTCGGAAAAGAGGACTTTAAAAAGTACGTCATATTCTTGATTAAGGAAAGCCAGTACATGCGGTAAATCTGAATATTTGCCATTCTCGTATCTAGACCAAAAATAAATAGAAGCTGCTAACAAGTTTACTGCTGATGTTTTAAAAAAATCGCTATTACCTCCACTTCCTTTGTCGCCTTTTTGTAAACTCTCATATAATGCTTCTGCCGTTTCTGTTGCATCTGCTAGGATTTCTATATATTCTCGTTTCAATGGGTTTATTCTTCTACTATATTCAATATCAGAAAAATTAATGACATTGAACTTGAAATTACTTGGTATTTTTCCTAATTGCTTGTTCTTTTGATAATTATAATATGCAATTTTGGCAAGTTCAGGAAATTTGAAGTCGTAAACAACTTCTGCAAATCCTTTAGCTGAATGTTGTCTTATAAAAGAATTTATAACAGAAAAAGATTTACCACTTCCAGGCGTTCCTATTACGAAAGTTCCACGAAAACAGTTACATATATTCAGCCACCCATTATGCCACTTTCTATTGTAGAAAAACTTCATCGGAATATTGACAGAGAATTCTGTTTCTACCTTGTCTTTAGATTGTTCAAAGCTTTCATTCTCTATATTAAATCTATCTTTCATAAAGTTTGATTTAATACGTTTGGAAATGTTATCTAGAGCTGAATTTATTAATGTCGCTCCAATTATTGATAGTATAATGTAAGCTATATTATACCATTCTAAACTAGTTTCTCCTTTTTCTTTAAAGAAAAGAAAGCATATACTTCCAAAGAACATTATGAATCCAAAGATTAAAGGAAAAATGATTTGTTTAGTCGGGTCTAATTCTAAATCCTTTTTTGAACGTGTTCCAATGCAAGTAACCATTATAATAAAGAATGTAAATAGTTTACTATAAAGAATATTAGAATAGATAGGAATTTTTGCCATTTTTGATAATAAGGGCATAATTTGTTCACTAAAGGGAAAATGAACAAATAGTAGAATCTCTATGCAAACAGTTATATAAATGAATGCTTGCATGAATCCATATAGTTTTTGTAATTCTTTGCTTTCTTCCATGATTTAATCGGGTATTTTAACTTTTTCAGGTTCCTCACATTGAAAAGCCTTGAAATCTTCTATAGCTAATTTCAAGTCTTCTAAAAAATTGCTATTGCAACCTTTTTCTACTGCTATCTGGTAATATGCTTCCATTGCTTGGACGGAACAAATATCTGTTCCGCATATTACAAAAGCTGGAATGTCTTCTAATAGGCACTTGTGTAATAATCTTTTTTGGTCTTTCATTTTATTAATTCAAATGAAAATACCACTCTTTTATGCAGTGAGAGTGGTATTGGTTTTTATTTTTTGGTATCATAATAATGTTCTCTTATCGTCCATGCCGGGCAGAACCCGGAAAAGTACGGTATCAAATACCTTCCCGGTTTCTCTCCAGTGCAGGCAGAAAAGGTATCAATTCTACTGGTAATTTTCCTGTCCGAATATATGTTGAACCATTGCATAATTTTCACCACTGTTAGACTTATGCAGCTTATCATCAATAAAAATTTTTACTTCGACTGTCTTAGGTAGCTGTAAATTTTCAAGGTTTTCTTCATCTTTAGGTATAGGGTAGGCAGATAGCCATAAATATGTTCCTTGTTTGGCTTCTTGCTCAAATGTGAATGGACTTTCTACAATAGTTTCTTTGGCAGCTTCTTCGGGAGCTTCGGAAGAAATATCTACTCCTACTGTATAATGTATTAGAAGTTTGAAATTTTCTGGGTCGCTTACGGTAGCTTCATAACGTACTTTTCCTGTATCTCCTGTAGGTGGAGTATCAGGGTCGTTGTTATCGTCTTTATTGCATCCAGACAACATAAGGCTTAAACCAATCATTACTAATGATAAATACTTTTTCATATTGTTTCTTTTAAATAGTTGATAATTCAATGTGTATCGTTCCATTTGCAGCATTATATGCTACTTCCTCAATATTGGTGAACCGTCTTATTGATTCTTTCCATTCTTCTGTTTGTGGATTGTGGTAATATTCTTCTTCTAATAGACTTATCAAATTATTTATTTGTTTGTCAGATAGATAAATCTTTTCTCCAACCCTTGGAACTACAGGTAATTGGATTGGTATAGAAATATTGTTCACACCATCTATAGGAATATGGATGTTTATTTCTATCATAGCCATTTCATGTTTAGTATATTTTTGGACGGCTTAAATTTAACAACTTCCTTTTCTGGAACTTCTACAGGTTCTCCAGTTGCCGGATTTCTAGCTATCCGAGCTGGCTGAATAATCTTTTTGAAAGTACCAAAATCTTTTATAGAAACATCTTTTTCTCTTAGATTTTGAGATAATTCTTTGAAAAAACTATCAATTATTTCTGCTACTTCTTTTGTTGGTTTATTTGCCTTTTCAGCAACCATTTTGATTAAATCAGTCTTATTCATTTGCATATCAATAATATTTAATTACTTAAATCACTTAAACAAATTTCAGGAATAATTTGGGTATAGTCTTCTGTATCTGGTCTATAATGTATTGATTCAACTATATTGACCTCACAGATAACATCATATACCCATGCTTTAAAATTCCCTTCTAAATCATCTTCACCATCATTGAATTTATTAAAATCACTTTTAGCTTCATCTGTTAGATATTCTAATAAATTTTGATAGGTAAATTCATTCTGAAACATTATAATGTGAGGTGAAATTTCTTCGCCTATCCTTGGAAGATGCGGAAAATTCCAATCACCCTTTACCTTCATTCCTCTCTCTTTAAAAAAATGGCTATAAATTATAAATTCTATTTTCATATTAGTTTTATTTTAAAATCATCGTTCAGTACAAGCTTTCTTTCCATCGGTTGCCCGTTTTTATCATGAAATCCAGTTAACACAGGTGTTTCTTTTTTCTCGCAAAGTTCTATTGCTTCTTCGGGAGTTATAGAACGTCCTGACATTTCACGCCAAATGACAAAATCACATTTTATGGCTTCATTTCTATAGTTGGAACAATTATAGGCTTTTTTGTTTATATATAAGTTTCCTCCACACTTAGGACACTTACACAATGTATTGTCAAAAGAAATATCTAAGTTCTCTGTTAGAACCAGCCGTGAAGAAAAATCATTTCCTTCTCTTGATTTAAATCCAGTCATAAACGGTGTTTTTTTTCCTCTGGCAAGTATTTCTGCTGCTTCCAATGGTATTTCTCTTTGTGCAATAGTTTTGGGTATATAGAGGTTACAAACTCTGTTGTTGTCCTTGTCCTTTTGTGAATACCCTTTACAAGCATATCCATTTAGTAAAATTTCAATTTCTCTACCACACACAGGACACGGAGTTTCTAATACTTCATTTACGAAAGAAGGAATAACGATTCCATTTTCGATAGTCAGATATGCAGAAAAAGGAACTCCTTTTTTATTATGGAAGTCATGAAATATATCTGTTTTCCCTGTTGTTATTAATTGCCTGGCTATTTCTTCTGTAATCTCTTTTCCCCAATATGAATGATAAATATTAAATGTACATTTGTCATTCATGTTTTTGAAGTAATTACAGGAATATCCTAAACTGCCTTTCATTATGTGTCCTTTCTGGCAAATAGGGCATAAGCCTAAATCTTTGATTGTATCATTATCCATTTAATATCCTCCTTTACTAATCCATTTAATACCGTTTAAAATATTATCTACTTTTTGTTTCCCACTATTTACATATTTAAATTGTCCGGGTACAAGTGTTTTTAGTACTCCAGCCCTTTTAGCGGATTTCATTTGTCGGCATACAGCGTATGCAAGTCCTCGCATTCGTCTAAGTTCATTGACCACATGAATACATAAATCTATCCTTTGCTTATTATCCATAAGATTTTTTTCACCGCCTTGCAATGCTATATTGTTTATGTATATCATTAAATCTACACTTCGACTGATAAGCTCATACTCTGTTTTTGCAATTATGGTTAATAATTTAGGGTCTCCAACTGCATATTTAGCTGCTTCGGATTGGTATTTAGCTATGTCTCTAGCTAAGGTTGAAGCATAAATAATATCTTTTCCATTTTTCACAACTGCATTAACTGTAGAAAGATAGTTGTATGTCTTCTCCTGTAAGGATTGAATTTGATTCATTTTTTGTTGGATTAAAATTTGAAAGTTGCGGATTTTTGTTTCCTCACTTTGTATGTCTTTCAATACACCTTGTTGCTCCTGATGGGAATAAACCAATGTTCCAATCATTACCGGGTCAATGACAATAGATTGTGCTAGTCCTTTTATGTTGCCTAACAGTAACATTAGGGAAAAAAATAAAAGCACTCTTTTCATATCATTATCTGTTTGTAAATTCATATATTCCTTTTTTCTTTTTTTGTTCTTCTACTCTATTTCTGATGGTTTGAATTATATCACTATTAGCTTTAAGACCATTCATCAGTAGTTCTGGTGTTGATTTATCGCCAGAATAAATGTAGATATTGGTGTTGTTTATTAAAGACTGGATAAAACTTTGCTTTTCTTCATAATCATATACACGATATAATTCTATGTAGTTAATCCTTTTTGAAAGCACTCCTTGATATATTTTTATTTGCTCTCTAGTTATAATCCATTTTGTACAAAGTAACATTGAAATATATCTGTAGAAAATTATAAATATCAACAATACTAATATCGTTCCACTGATAAATTTTAATAATTCATGTTCTCTTATATATTTACTAAAAATGAATACGAAAATCGCTAATGTGATTAAAAGGAAATTCTTCATTAACCAATATCGGAATTTAGGCTTTAATATAATATCATCAGAAGCTATGTTTGTTCCATCATTCATAACTTAATACTTTTTTTTTGTTCATGTTGTTTCATTAGAATTTCATTGAAATCTTTTGCTTTTTCTGCTTTATGAGAAATCATAGGAGCTATTATTTTGCTTTTTTCCCTAAAACTTTCTAGTGAAACGTCATTTTTGTTAATAGTGAATTCTCTACCCTTAGTTTTAAACAGCACATCATCTTTATTTTCTTTTATTGTCATTTCTGTATTACTAATGATTCCAGACACTTTAATGTCATACAAATTACCGTTTAAATCATTATCAAAACAGGTATGTACTTTAGCTTGTGGGTATCGCAATAAAGTGTTTTTTATTTGATTAACTGAAATGTACCCTCCTACACTACAAAAAACACTTTCTTCTAATTTGATTTTGTTAGCATTGAGCTGATAGAAGCTCATAGCATCTAAAGCGGATTCTGCAAAGTATATATGTTTTGCCATTTGGGGGTGTGGGCAAAAATCAGCAATCCAAAGCGAGTTACTTTTATCACCTCCGGCAGCCATTCCTTTGAATCCATAGTTTCTTAATTCGTAATTTGTTACTTTGTTGTCTTTATCTTTTGGATTAATATAGGGAAAACCTATATTATAATAATTGCCGTTTCCTTGTAAGTCTTTAACCCTTGTGATAAATGGTAGAAACTTTTCTACGACTTGATGATTTATATTTCTTTCATTTGTGAGAAATCTTAAATCAGCGAGTGTAGTAGGAAATTCTTTATATCTATCTCTGTCAAAAGATTTGTTTTCTGCTTTTACAACTTTGAATGCTTCATATTTAGGACTATAAGGCTCATTTGCGTAATGTCCTAAAATCATATTGATTCGCACAAATGTATTTTGATGTTGGAATTGTGGGAAGTCGTTAATATGATTTTTGATGAACTGAATTAAATCTCCACCTTTATAATTCCTATCATAGTAGTGTTCTTGTACACTATGAGGATTCTTGATGATGATTTCATCCAACTTGTTACCTGCTCCGTCTGTCAGTTTAAAAACAGGCGAAACCTTTCCTTTGCTAATGTCTTGTTTATATCCTAAATCTTCAAGTATTTGAATGATGGATATTTTAGCCTTATAATCGTCAAATGTTAGCATAATATTATAGTTTCATTGTTGGAGTATCATTATTTTTTCCGTAGGTTCTACCATATCCGAGAATAGATGCTTCTTGCTTCGCTGTTGCTTTAATAGAACTATCTATTTTATCCATTTGGGTAGATATTTGTTCTCCGACAGTTTGTTTAGTAGCTTCCCTAGAGCTGGAATATGTTTTTTCTACTTCCTTGTAAGAAGCATAATCTTTAGAAAGTTTATGTTTCTCTAAAAAGGCAGCCATTTCGGTGGGTTTATCTTTAAAAATTTCATCAATCCCTTTAGCTCCTTTTTGGGCTACAAACTCTAATCTTTCTTTATCAGATATATATCTTTCTTTCCCTATTGTTTGTTCTTTCTTTTCAGTCGCTTTAATTTCTATAGTATTTGCATCTTTGATTGATAATCCATTTCTGGCATTCAAATCTAGTTTTACTTTTGCAGCTTTGTTTAGTTCCTCGTTTACAATGGTAATTTCTTTTCCATTTTTGAGATTTTCTTGCTGCATAGGAGTAAGCTCTATTCCTCCAAGTTTTTGGGGAATATGAATGTCTTTTGCTTTTATTGATACTATCTCATTAGTATCTTTGTCACGTTGGTGCAATGTTCTTTCTCCTTTTGAATTAGTCTTTACTACGACATTATCAGCTTTTAGGGCTTTTATTTCATCCTTAGTAAAGGATAAATCATTTTTTATTTCTTGTCGTTTAGGAATGAGCAAGATAGCAATCCCAGCGATTGGGTAAACTACTGTAATAGCTGCGATTGCTAGTTTTCTAGCATTGATACCATCAATTTTGATGCGTTTACCTTCTTCTTTGAAATCAATTTCGTTGGTTTTTAATTTAGATTTATTTTCAGGTGTATTCTCGGCTGTTATATATTTAAGAGTTGTTGCTTTCCCCTCAAAATGGAGTTTTCCATTTTCTGTTTTATAAGACACTTTTTCATTGTCTAGAAGTGTTCTATTACCGGGAGTATCTTCAATGGAAAAATTTAGCATACCTGTTTTTTTCCCATTTTTGATGTTTGCAATATCTTCGGGGCTTAAATTTTCCGGTTTAACTCCTACTTCATTAAACTTGTTCCAGTCTATATCAACATATGAACCTTTACCATCTAGGGTTTGGTTTTGTTCATAAGCATATCGATAAAGGTCTTCTCCTTTATATGCAATTTTATTTTCAAGGTCAATGACTGTAAATCCGTCTTTATATCCTTCATTCTTGTTAGTACCTTGTTTTATATCATCCCATTTTATAATTGCAACATTGTGGTTTTCTCGTAAATATTGGCTATATTCTTGGAAATTATTGCTAGCTTGTTCTTTATCAAAGAAACTGATTATTCTTTCTTTAGATTGCTCTAATAAAGATTCTCTATTATCTCCTAAATTGCCAAGTTTAAGTGTATTCAGTGGATAAGTATATGTTTCATTACCTTTGGAAAAGGTAATATCACCATTCCGATATTCTTCTGAATATCCAAGAATTGCTGCTATTGCTCGGAATTGTCCGGCATTTTCATAACTATATTGCAAAGCTTCAAATTTTTTCTTTTCTTCCATTTTATAATTTGAATTTATGTTCTACTTTAGATTGCGATTCATTTCCAAGTGTTGTTTTTTGTCCTTTCATGTATTCTATATATTCATTTCTGTTTTTATCAGTATGAATAGTTCCTATAATTTGTGGGTTATGCCGGTCATAAGCTATTTTCTGTTTCTGCTCGAAGTCTAGGAATTTTATTCCTCTTGGATTATTTAAATCTAATCTTATGGCAATTTTTTCTTTGTCAACATTCAAAATTAATTCCTTACCTGATTTTAGAGTTTCCTTTTGTTGCTTATCCAGCTCAACACCTTTTATGTTTGAAGGTATTGAAATACTTTTGATTTTTGTTTTAAGCAATTCGTTTGTTTCAGGGTCTAATTGTACGAGATATTTTTCATTGTTAATAGTTTTTGTTATTATCTCGTTATCTTGAAGTCGTTCTAACTCCTTTGGTTTAAGGTTTATATCATTCATTATTTCTGGTCTGACTGGATGAACTTTAACGCCAGCATTGTTGCTATCTTTCCAGTACAAACTTATTTTTCCTTTCATACTTATTTCTTCTCCATTATTATCGTGAAAAGAAAGGTCTAGTAAACTGGTTCTCTTTCCAGATAATAGAGCTGTGATATTTGCCTTATCCAAAGACCATATCTGTTTTTTTGATATTCCTATTAGTTCTAATTCTTTATATGGAATATCATTTTCATTAAAAATAGCTTGCTTTTTATCCATGTAATGTATATTTTTGCTCAAAAGTAATAAAAATATCAATATGAAGAATAAATTTATCATGTTTTTTACTTATTCATTGTTTTTTTCAGTGAATGGCTACTGTCAGTTTAATACGGTATTACAGAAAAAGGATATTCCTAAAGCGGAACCTGTATTAGCAACGACAGAAAATAAATTGATAGAAGAAAAAGAAAAGGCTGTTGTCGTCAATGATGCTTTGACTACAGAACGACTTGCATACTGGAAGCAAAGAAGGTATTTATCTTTGCCCATTGATTCAATGGTGATAACTTCCCATTATGGTAAAAGAAAAGACCCATTTACTGGAAAAATAGCAAATCATAGAGGGATAGACCTTAAAGGCAACAACGACTATGTTTATTCGATAATGCCGGGAATGGTTGTAAAAACAGGAAAAAATAAAGGGTTGGGCAATTATGTAGAAGTGCGTCATGGTGATTTTACTTCTATCTATGGGCATTTATACAGTGTGCTTGTAAATGCGAAACAAGCTGTTGAAGCTGGGCAACCAATAGGCATTAGTGGAAGTACCGGGCGCAGCACAGGAGAACACTTACATTTTCAAATGGAATACAAAGATAAAACTATAGACCCTAAGCCAATTCTTGATTATATTAATGAGGTAATCAGAACCGTTAAAGGACAAATTTCACAGCAAATAGATAATGAGTTAAGACGCAAATAAATAGAAAAAGAGGATTGGAAAAGCCAGTCCTCTCTTTTTGGAAGAATCAGAAGAAACCTTTTTTTAATCCTTTTTCTTGTCTTTGAACTTTTTCTAGTGAAGATTGAAGTTGTGACAGAGCTTCTTTCATTCCTTTTTTTACTTCAGGATTCGTTACGGATTCAATAAGCTCTTTTCCTCTTTGAATGTTAGTGTTAAGTATTTCTTTATTCTTCATCTGTTTTGAACGACTTTCATCTATAAAAATAGATGGCATACTTTTGCAACTCCATTCACCATTTACTAGATTGAAATCTTTAATTCTTTCTTTCGCTAAGTAGGTGTGGATAGAAATCTTATCTACAGCCTTATCACTGTATAATTGATTTGCAGATTTCATTAGTCCATTTACGGCTTTGTTATGTGAATCAATATCGGCTAATCGTCCTTGTCCTTTACTTAGTACTTCTTCTTGATACCTGTTGTAAAGTCCTAGTTGGGTAAACTCCTTGGGGGCTGCAATAATATATGCTTCAACTCTAAATCCTGCATCTTTAAATTTTTGTGCTGTCTTTAAAGGTACATCTGGATTTCTCATAGTTCCTTCTATAATAATATTGCATTTCCGTTTAATGGCTTCTTCTATTAGTCTTTCTGTAAAAACGCTAGAAAAAATCTGGGTTTCAATGGGGTATTTAATAGGGTCTTTTATTAGTTCCTTATTGGGGTGAAACTGTCTGTAAAGGTCACCATTAACAGTGAGAAAATCTAAGTTAGGATGGTCTTTCTTTGCAACATTTATAAGAGTGCTTTTTCCGCAAGCTGGTTGTCCACCTAAGATTATAGCAATAGGCTTTTGTGATGATATATTGATGTCCTCAAATAAGCCATCTTTTTTTTGTTCAAAGATGGCTTCTACTTCATAGCGTTGCATAATATGCTTTCAATTTAGGTGCGTAATAGTTTTGTATCTTATCCATGACTGATAAGCGCACATTTTCAGAAACTTCAAACTGCAACAATCCATTTGCTATTTTTTCTTCTGTGTTGAGAACAGAAAGTTCTTTTTGCAGTATTTTTTTTCTGTTTTCATCCTTCTCTTCTGATATTTCATCTATCTTCATCATGCGGAGTGTCCCGATAATGTCGAGCGCAACATCCAAGCTCATTTCTTTATTCATGGTTCATTATAGTTTTATGATTTATACTTCAATAGATTCTGTGAATTTTAATAATGGAATAACTTTCACTGTATGAAATGAAAGTTGGTTAAAAAGCTTATGGGTCTTTAGCATTTCAATCGCTGCATCAGCCGTAACAACACCTTGTTCATAAAGCCGGATTGTTGCATATAACTGGTCATTGGCAACGGGTCCCATTATTAAATCATAGCTGTTTTTTCCTTTTCCTCTGCGGTTATTAACTACAAACTCCAGCCACTCTTTTGTAGCCCCATCAAATCGAAGGACTGAAAACTCTCTATCAAGAATATTATCGGGGACTTCATAAACTGAAACGACCGCTTTTTTACCATGTTCCCGATTTCTTTTGAGTATTGCCCACTTCTTAGCCTGTTCAAAATTAGTTGTCGTATAGAATCCTTTTCCAAAGTCAGTAGCTTTACGCCCTTTCTGTATATTAGGGGATTTGACGGTAACTGTTGAGCCGTGATATAGTTTCATGCCTTTTTATTGATATAAGTTATTATAGTATCTAATATATACTCTGTATCTTGTGTGTGCAGCATTTCAAAATTTTCATATAGAAATTCAAAAACGCCATGATTGGAAAACAGCAAAAGAGTTTCTTTAGCACTTATATTTTTAGTTTCCCTGTAATTTTCAGCACAAAACATTTGAAAAAGCAATATCTTTGGATTGTCCTTTTGTACTTTCTTCTGTTCTGTTTTCTCTTTTTCTAATGCTTCATAAAGTGATAATGTACTTGAATACCATAGTTTTGTGTTCTCGTCCAATAATGCCTTGTACAAATTGGAAGAATATATATAGTATAACGCATCTTCTAAAGGTAGCGTTTTTCTTTTCATGACTGTATCAACCAATTCTCTCATAACAAATGGGAGCATAGCCGAACCAAGTTCATTTTGATATGTTTGATTAGTTTCCATAACTATTTATTTTCTAATTTTATATAGCTATCTTGCTGATGTCTTTAGCAAAGATAGAGAAAAAACAATCATCATAGACCTATTGTATTGATTAGTTTGTAAATAGGTTCTTTGTATTTCTTTAGATTTTTAATTTGTATAACATACTTATTGATTCCTAACTCATTAAAGATTTCTGCGTACATTTTTATTATGGATTTTCTGTAGTAGATGGTTAATCCTACTATTGCAATGCAAATAAAAATCAAATAGACTAGTTCACTATACGCATAGATTGCTAATACAAAAATTCCACCCATAGCCCATAAAAAGCTACTTAAAAGAAATCTTAAGATATTCATGATTTTGTTTGCTGTTCTTTATACTGGCAGCCAAACCAGCTTTAAAAGTTTATTTATCTCTTTATTTTCAATACTCAAAGATAGTAATTTTCTATAAATGTCGCAAATAATAGGACAATTATTTTTGTTAAAAATGGTTTTAGGTTTATAGACTGCCGAAGTTTTATTTTTCCCTAAAGTTTTTGGTATCATAATAATGTTCTCTTATCGTCCATGCCGGGCAGAACCCGGAAAAGTACGGTATCAAATACCTTCCCGGTTTCTCTCCAGTGCAGGCAGAAAAGGTATCAATTAGATGCAATCCTTTTGCTGATGGGCGATAGTTCCTGAATGGTGTCGGTATCGTTTCTTTTATGATGCAGCCGTTTTTCTGTATTCAGATATAGAGAGAAACGACACAAAGAACTTTAGGGAAAAGAAGATTCTTCGTGTTGCTCTTTCTGGAAGTGGAGTATATTAATCATATATTATATGTTTATAGGTTCATATATTATATATTCATATATTATTTATATATAGTGTTTTCTCTTTGTTCTTTTTCCCTAATGTTTTGTGTCCGGCTTCCGGCAGCTTTTTGTATTTGGTATCAAAAGGTCGTTCTGCAGGGTGTGCCAGGAATGATAATTCGGTATCATTTCATCATGCCATGTTTGCCCATCAGTGCCGGAACTCCGAAAAGTACGGTATCAATTTCTTTCCAGACTATAAAACAAAGACCGAGAGTTTTACCTCCCGGTCTTTGTTAATAGAAATCTCTCTTTTTAATATTCATCATTTGTGATAAATATTTCTACTCTCCTATTTTTAGCACGTCCAGCTTCACTTGTATTGTCTGCAATGGGTTCGCTATATCCTTTTCCATCTTCTGTTATGTTGTTTGTTTCTATACCAGCGGTTCTAAGGTAATTTCCTACTGCTGCTGCTCTATTTTTAGAAAGTATGATATTGTATTGTTTTTCTCCTATATTGTCAGTATGCCCAATTATTTTAATCTTAGTATTGGGTATTTCACTAATGATATTACATAAGTCAGAAAGCATTTTTTGAGCTTCTTCATTTAATTCATATGAATCAAATTTGAATAGGATTTCACTTTGAGCTGTTGCTTTAAACTGTTCTTTTCCATTTTTATCTTTATAGCTGGAGATTGATAAGCCATCAATAGCTTTTAGTTTATTTCTTCTAGCTTCTATCTTTTCTTGGATAGCTTTATCTCTTTCCTCTTTAACTAATTTTGCACTTCCACCAACTATTGAAGCGGTTGAATAGTTACTATTATTTTCTATCATGTCTTTTTCTTTGTCGCTTAGTTCAGCGTTACTGAAAGTTATCATATGCGTTGAAGTACATGCGGTAAAAAATGTAACAACGAAGGCTGCTAGTATAATTATTTTCTTTTTCATGATTATCTTATTGCTATAATAGGTCTGATTTTAAATGAATTTCTTTTGCTTGTACTGGTTGCTCTTCCTTTTGTTAATGAAGAAATTAGTGCAAACACTTTAGGAGTATCTTTTCCTGCTCCATCTTCTGTAGAACTCCAGTACCAACCATCAAAGTGCGTTCCTCCAATGATTGAGAAAGAAGAATATACCTTTTCAAGATTATTAGAGATTGCTTTGTTTTGTGCGATAGAGCCAATAAACCAACCTGTAACACCTTTTGGTGCGTATTCTATAGCTTTTTGAGCTGCTGGATAAGCTAAACTATCTTTTATAGCAAAGTTCATTATTGCGGCAGTATTAGCTGCTCCATCAAAGCTGTTTTCATCTTCCGAAACATTAGCTATATCCTCGTCTGTATCTATTAAAGGATTTTCTTCTAAATCTTCTAATGAAACGGCATAAGCGGTTTCTTTTATATCAGGATTATTCCCATCATTACACCAAAATACAACTCCAATGGCTTCTTTTTCATTGGGTGAAAAAAGTGAGGGATGCACTATACTTCCATCACTACATAAGATACTACCCGGCTGTAATGATGTGTCTATAATATCTTCGTGTTTTGTACATGATGATATTACCCCTATAATGGATAATAGAATTATATATATTTTTTTCATACTTAATTATTTATTGGAAATTTGACACCTACTAATAATCCATTTCGGAAATGGTCACGTGTCCAAAAGACAAAATCATTTTTTTGCATTACAAAGACTTGCATTCCATTTCTAAATGAATAGCTATATTCTAAACCTATATCAATGGAAGCCTGAAACCCTTTTCTGTTAGCTCCTAAATCTGCTCCAAACCGCCATCTTAAATTACTGTTTTTGCCTCGTGAGATTGTAGGTTTATATGCTGCACCTATGCCGAATGTTTTATAGCTCCAGAAACTATCAGAGCATACCTTATTACATACCGGGCATTTATCATATGCTGTAGCTAAATCAATATATAGTTCATAAGCATTGTGATATTTACCTTCAAACTCCAGCCCTACAACTGCATTGACGGTATTTTTCCATTGCCAACCTCCTGAAATATTAAAAAACTTATCACCATCACCAGCCATTGACTTTAGGGAAAAAAATAAGGTGATAACAAGAAATGCTATTCTTTTCATAATCGTAAAATTTTATTCAGTAAAAGCATCTGCATGAAGAATGTCTGCATAATCAATTCTTAATGTTATAGTACGTCCTGAAATCTGTTTTTCAGATATTTCTATGGTAAGAACTTTTTCGTCTGGGAAAGTAAATTTTTCAAAGACAAAAATATTTCGATAGTTCTTCTTGAAAACAAGATTCTTATTAACTTGCATCAATGGAAGTATTTCTATAGATTGAAAATTAGTAGCCTTTGTTTGTTTTTTATCTTCTATTTTGAAGCGTATTTGGTCTATATCATATCGTATTTTTGTTTTATTAATCATAGAAATATCAATAAAGAAATACTTATCTAATGTGTAGATATTGTTTAGTACAATTTTCATTAGGTTACTTTTACTGGAAACATCATAGAATTTATTTTTTGAAATAAACATTCTATGTGCGTAATCATACATTTGTGCTTTGGTTAAGTTCACTTCTGGATTCATATAGCTACGTAAATCAGCATAAGGGATATTAAAGCGAGTGTATGCTTTTGCTAAATCGCTACTATATACTAGCATATATTGTACGAAAAATCTTTCTGTAACAATGGTGATAACTCCACTAGCTCCTTCTTTTGTGGGCTTTATTCTAAGAGAGTTACCAGTAGGAATATCGCCAACAATATCATTGACTGATATATCAACATATTTTATATCTTCCATAGCTATAAAATGCGTTGAAACATCTTTGTTGACGTATATAACCTTTAGTTCTTCTGGGTTTTCACCTGCAAGCTCGATGTTTTCTCCAATAGGGGTGTTCTGTGCATTTCCTGTAATAACAGAAACCATTGTGCATAATGCAATAAAAATCTTTCTCATATTATTGTTCTTTATCTTTGTTGTTTACTAAAAAAACTTGTGTGTTATATTTTAATTTGGCTTTGTTTTTTTTGATGTTTTTGGAAAGAGCTTGGGTTGTACTACGGTAAGCATCTTGTAAAGCACCTAAAGCGAATTGTTCTACTCCTTCTGATTGGCTGTTCATTTGTATAGTTTGGCTTCCTATTTGCGCTCCAACATCTTTACTCAAATCTCTAAAAGCTGATGAAGGAACAAAGAAACCTTCTTGTCCGTCATTATCATATACAGATAAATCTACTTTCATTTGTCTGCCATCAACCATTATAGAGGAAATATTAATGTGTACTCTTTGAGCTTTAAAGCCAGATACATTCCCATATAGGTAAGTGCCTTTAGTTAAAAGAGCGTCATTAATCATTATATCATCTAGAAGCCGTATGCGTACTCGGCTACCATCTGTTACTTTTAAAGTTTCATCTAATATAGCTGTGATTAGTGAAGTTTTTTGTTCTTTCCCTACAGTATTAAAATATACTTCTGCGGGATTTTTCGCTTTTACAACTTCTATAGCCTTTTCTTTTGGCTTTTCATCTTGTTTTTTTTGAGGTGTTCTAGGACGTGGATTTTGTAATGAATCTATATAAGCCATTTGCATTTTAAAAAGCTCCATTTCTTCTTGCATCTTGGATTTTTCAGGAGCTTTCCTAGTTTCTGTTTGACTTGATTCATCTATAGTAGGAAATCCTTTTATTTGTTGTTCCAATTCCTTTTCTCGGATTCTAGAAGCTTGATTTAAACTGTCAATTTGCCTTATTTCATCATTGGAGTAAAGAGAACCAGAACTTTCAATTTCGCTAACTTCTTCTTCTTTATCTATGGTTTGTATTGATGAATAATCAGAAGATTTATTGAAAGCTCCTTTGAGTGATTCAAATTTACTTTTTATCTCTCTTTTTTCTAAATTAGCATCAGGAATATCAAGATTTAATTCTTCCGTTTCTACTAATGTAGTTTCTTCTGCTGGGGCAGAGTTTATCATATCCTTAACTAGCCATCCTATCCCTAGAATAAAAGGTAGGATGAGTATCGGAATGATGTACTTAGGCTTTTTAATATCAATCTGTTTCATACGCTATTTATTTAATTTATTGTATAAATTTTTTATTCGTATAGTGTCTTCTGGAGTTAATTTCCCATTTTTTCTTAGCTCATTAATTTCATTTTGCATTTTAATCACTTCTAACAAGTCGTGAACTCCTACTTGTTTTTTTTGTAGGGTACTATCAATGTTAATTTGTACTTTGCTTTTTTCTTCGTTGAAAACTTGCATTGGCTTTCTTTCTGGACGCATTACTAATGATAGAATTGTGACGAAAGAAAGGAATGAAATCGTAATTCCAAACATAGCTTTACGGTGTATATCAGCCCACGCCAATAAGCGTTCACAAGCGTTATTAACTCCGAACTTTTGAAATATTTTAGTAAGAAGAACAACTGTAGCTTGCTCGGCTTTAGTCTTGATACTTTCTTTTCTATCATTCTTTTTATGTTTAAACAGTTTCATTAGAAATTCTTTTTTACTTTATAATCTAGGTCTTTGTTTAGTATCGTTTTCCAATCTGTGATAATAAGTCCATGAGGATTATTTTCAGTACGTGGAATTTGTCTTAATTTCCCTGTAGTTACAAGTTGCCTTTTTAGAATAGAGGTTTCTCGCTCTATACGTTGGATGCCATAGTACTCAAAAGATAGGTTGTTCATGTCCACCTTGATACTATCTGTCATAATTGTTACTGTTGCAGAACTCGCTAATATGGTGTTGAAATATCCTTTTTCTTTTAAATTATTATATTGTTTTAATCCGCTATCATCAATTAGATACATGGCTTTTTCCATGTTGTATTTTATAAATTCATCGTCTGGTGGTAATGTGAAAAATAAAGTGTGGAATAGATTTATGTGGCTCTTACATTCGACTTCCAAGTTGACTTCTGTACCAGTTTGTTTTACTAGTACAGGGACATCATTATCCAAAACATATATTTTTTTTCTTTCAGCTTTTACTAAAGAGAAACAAAAGGCTAGTACCATACCTGAAATAACTATACTAGTTGCAAAACAGCCAATGGATAAAATTCCGGCTAATTTGATTTTATTTTCTAAGTTTTTAATAATCATGATTATGTGAATTTAAAATTTAATGAATCTTTTTACATAGCTGCACTGGCTCCACCTGTAGCCGGAGCTGCTACAGCTTTGGTTGCGATGGCTGCTCCTCCAACCATGCCTCCTACTGCTTGCCCTACTCCAGTTGTACTTACAATCCATGTAGAAACAAAAGGTATTGTAAGCATGGCAAATGCTCCAAGTAATGCTGTAAGAAGGAAGCTATTGACACCTCCAGAGGTCATTCCGACATACATGACAAATGCAGCTTCATTTCTAAGCGCATATTCTAAAATTTCAATTTCTCTTTCTATCCCATATTGCATTACTACTAAAGAAATTGATAATACTATATATGCAATACATGAATATAAACTAACACTGACAAAACGAGCTATCCATTGTATATAAGCATCCCGAAATGCAGGTAAAACAGAGAATGCAAAAGCTAGTGGACCAAGAATAACTAATATTCCTGTGAATATGATTTGTAGGAAAAAGACAAAATAGGTACATACTTGCCAAAAAGTAACGACAATAAATTCAATGATATTAAACATTATCATTTTAACCTTAGCGACTACATATACATATAATCCAGCTATCTTGTCTCCAATAGCTGAGAAGTCTATACTAAAATCATACCATTTCTTATCCTTAACTTCATTTTCGGCTCTTTCAACTTCTAATGAAGTATGTAATAACTCTACTGCTACGCTATCAATGAGTGCATATCTATTACGAGAAAGTAATTCTACTTCTTCTATCTGATTCGTAAACATAGCCTTGCTTCGTGCTGTTAATAACTCTCCGGGATAACTGATTAGATTAATAAAGGGAATCCAGAACATAAGAACCAATCCCAGTGCGAATGGACGCAATAACGGGATAATCTCTAATTTTTTATCTCCACTCATCATTTTGAAGCTTTCTACTCCAAAATATAACAACATAAAGATTGCTGCCAATGCTTGTGCATCCGCAATAAATTCTCCGAATAGAACAGTTGTTTTATCTCTTAGTCCATCAAATAATTCAAATAAGAATTTATCTATTAACTCATTCATGGCTCATTATTGTTTTATTTATATTATTCAATCTTGTTATTAATGAAAGAACCTCTATTAGTTCTTTATCAAAATCTAAATAGGCTTCCCTTTTTTTAGAGTTACTCATATGTGAATCATGGATTATATCTATGTTCTTTTTTATTCTAGTAACTTCATCAGTTATAACTTCAACATGTTCTTTATTACCGCCATTAGAAGAATATTCGACAAGTTTTTTATTTATATCATTAAGAATATCATTTCTACGATTTTTAGTTAAAGTATATTGATAATCAATTTCTTTATCTCCAAATTTGAAGAGTTCCTGTCTATATATGGTATCAACATTATACCCTTCTTTTTCTGTTTCTGATTTATTGTACTCTACGGCTGCCATCATGGGAATTTCTTGTAACTGGAAATTACGTCTATCTTCCTTCCCGTATTTGTCGTGTAACCCTAAGCCCGGCAAAGGAATTTTAATACCCAAAACCTTTTTATACCATATCCAGTAATGATACCATTCTGGTTGTAGTCGTACTCTATCCATAAATTCCATATTATTAAGCACGCTCCATTTCCCTTTATCCTTTACAGGCATTTGGGAATAGGTATTAGAAGTACCAATAATCAACATTAGGGAAAAAAATAAAAGCACTCTTTTCATATTATCTTTTAGGTTTTACTTTATAATTCTGTAATAAATCATCAACTAATTTTGAACGATTATCTTTGTATTTAAATACCCCCGGAGCTAATGTTTGTAATACTCCATTTCTTTTTGCTGTTTTCATCTGTCGGCATACAGCGTATGCTATACCTCTCATGTTTCTTAGTTCATTAATAACATACTTAAGCAAGTCTATTCTTTGCTTATTATCCATAAGGTTTACATCTGTCCCGACAATAGCGACCTGATAAATGTATTGTGTCAAATCCGCAGTGCGATTTACTAATTCTAGCTCTGTTTTTGCTGACACCAATAATAAAGCCGGGTCACCTACAGCAAGTTCAACCATTTGTTTTTGATATTTACCAATATCTGCTGCAATATCAGTGCAGTAGATAATATCTTTTCCTGTTTTTATGATGGCTTCTACAGATTTTAGGCTATTATAAAATTTGCTTTGGAAAAATTCAATCTGAACCATTTTTTCACTGATTTGTTTTTGTATAAGGCTTATTTGAGCTTCATTCTCTTTCACTTTAGAGAAAGAAGTATGTTGCACCTTATGATTAGCTATAAGTGTTTCCATACAGGTTATATCCAAGACTGCCTTTTGCGAATATGCAACTTGGGTTAAAGTAGATGCTACCACTAAAATAAATAGGATTTTCTTCATGATATTATCTTTAACGGTTTGTAATCCATTTGTATTTATCTAGGATATACTTATATAATGGTTGTTCCCCTATGATGTTAAGTATATCTTTTAGGCTTCCATCATCGGAGTGATACCCTAGTACCTTATTGACTTGTAAAACCCAATCCATATTTTTTAATTTGGAAGATTTTAGGTCTATTATAAAATTATCCAATCCTGTTTGGAAACTACCATAAATGATATGATAATATCCAACAGCATCTTTTTCAATTCGTTCTGTAGTAAATGTGAAATATTCGTGTAGAGAAACCTCTACTCCAAATACATTTCCATAATTTCCTCTTTTTATAAATACTTCATTAAACCGATTACGGTTTTCTTTATTGGGAAGTTGATTTATGGTAAATATTTGCTTTTGATTTACTTCCGTTAGGGATAAAAGATTTGCTATTTCTTGATATTTGTCTATAAATTTACTTTGGTCTAATAGGCATATAATATCGGAGTTGCTGATTATAGAGTTTTTGACTACAGGATTACTAATTATGTCCTCCAGTTCTTGAGTAACAACCATTGCCATACCCCAAAATTTACGAACTGTTTTATACAAATAGAGTATATAGCCAGCCATCATAGGGCTAGCTATGGCTTTCCATGCTTCTTCAATTATTAATGCCTTTCTGTTCTTTTTTAATCTCATTTTTTGAATAAAAACGTCCATAATAATTAAGGTTACTATTGGAAATAATTCAGGGTCATCTTTAATTGCATCAATTTCAAAAACTATAAAGGGTTCTTCAAAAAGGGAAGTGTCAAAATCCTCATTAAGAGTTTTTTCTAACTGTCCTCCTTTATAGAATTTTTTTAATAGAAACTTATAGTTAGTAATATCAAAATCAATTTTGTTCTCTTTGCAAATGATAGGTATAATGCGTAGGGAAAATTCGTAGAAAGAGTTAAAAGATAAGCTTTCAACTTTTATTTCTTTCAATATATCTTCCTTCTTCTGGATTCGTCTTTCTATTATAGAAAGTAATCTAGTTTCAGGATTATCAAGCTCTTGGCGTGTAAAGCCTTTTTCGATGAGAATGTTTTGTATCGCTTTTTCTGCGTTGGTTTTTTCTCCGCCTTCTCCTTTTTCTACTAGTTGCTGTAATTTCTCTATTTTTTCGGAAAGTATCTTGCGTTCTTCTTTTTCCCTTTCGTTTTCAAATTCTTCTTCATTGACTTGAAATTCGAGTAGTAAATTTTCACGTATGGCTTCTTTTTCCGCATCTGAATAACCATTAAAGGGATGAAAGTAGAAAGAATAGTATTTTTCTATGGTAATATCCATAATTTCTTCTTCTTGCTTTTTGACCTCACCATTTGCACCTTTCCATATCAGGAAAATTAATGATTTAAGAAAGTTTTTCTTTTCTACATTATACTCTTCTTCAGTAATTCGGAAAGGATTCATAGATATAGGCTTGCTTTCAGAATAAGTAATGTATTTGCCATGATAGTATTCGCACATTCCTGAATAACTATGCCCTGTATCTACCAATACAATATCAGTGTTATCTAAAACCCATTGTCTTACTTTGGAGTTGACATAGAAAGACTTACCAGAACCACTTGGACCTAAAACAAAGAAGTTGGAGTTATTTGTATATTTTTTCTCACCTTCTTTCCCGGACATATCTATTCCAACAGGCAATCCTTGTCTGTCTGTAAAATAAGTAAGAAAAGGGCTGTTTTCTGTTACTTGTAATTTTTCCTTGAACAAAAGACAAATTGCAGCATCGGAAGTTGTTAGAAATTTGTCATAACTGTTTAGGTTGATTGCGTTTCCTGGCAGTGCACATTCGAATAATTCTAATTGGTTGAAGCATTGTTTATTAATAATAATGCCACAATCAAAAAGAGATGTTTCAACATAGTTGATAGCCTTACTAATATCATCAAGACCAGCAAGAATTATATTATAATGTGCATATACAAGCATTTGCCCTTCTCTGGCAATATCCGACTGCACTCGTTCTATGTCTTCTACACATAAATCATTTGCAGGGTCAGGCATTCCTTTATGTTTTTTCTTTTTGCCTTCTAATTTGTTTGCTTCGTTTCGTTGGTCTGGAATATTTATTACTTGATTATAGATAATTGTGTCTATACCTGGTGTATCATGCAAAAAAGAGAGTAAGTCAACAGGAAACCTTAGCCCAATATTGACCTCTTTATATGGTTTTATAACAGAAGGAAAATTAACTTCGTCAATATCTACAAGAGAAATGCACTGTACGTTTTTTTCTCCAATTATAAGATTTTCTTCTCTTGCTTTGATATTTTTTAGGCTTACTGTTTGCTGATTGAAATTGATAGATAGAAATCTTTTTATATATATTTCTATTTCATTTTCATTTAATAGTTTAGCTCTTATTCCTCTGTTAGCGAATAGTCCTAATACTTTTGTGATGTTTCTAATAAAAGTATCAAACCTTCGAGGGTCAAAAGAAAAGAATTTAGACCTTTCTACTTCTCCTGTAATAACAAGATAAGTAGAAATATCAGTATATATTCGTCCTTTAAAATGTTCAAAATAACGATTTGATAAATAGTCGTTCTTCCTATTCTGGGGTGGTAAAAATGATTTTTTACATAGAATATCCTGTTTTTGTATTGTATATCCAGTTCCTAATACTTTGAGGATATTAGTAAATAAGTGGTGAAAATCATAGTAAGCATCCATATCTGCTGAATACTGTATTATAGGATTTTCACATTTAATGATAACAGAATAGTCGCCCCTTCGGTTATAGAATATAGGAGTATTGTCTATTGTTTCAATACCAATATAAGGAGCTTCAAATTCACTTTTCTTTTTCATAAGCTTTATTTTTTTCTATCTCTTATAAAAGTGCGTGATACTATATATATGCCTTTTCGTTTATCTTTCCTGTGAAGCCCTTTTCTTTGTAATTGCGATGTTATTCCTAACCCTCCAAACATAACTATTACAAGAGTTATACCTCCCCACATAAAAGAAGCCAGAGTAGAAACAATAGCACATAAAAGTAAAGCACTAATAATACAAGCTCCACCGATATATATGAACTTGCCTTTAAATCCTTTGAAAATAAGGGGCTTTTGTAGCCCCTTATATACATTGTAACTTGGATACTCTTTCGACATATTAGATTCCGAAGAATGCTTTTACGACAACACCTGATACAACCAGAAAGATACATGACCCCATCCAGCCCATAACAGCCTTTTGTACATCTTGGTCACCAGAGTTCCATTTTAAATAAACTCGCACTGCTCCAACTAATCCTACTAGACCTCCTAGTATCATCATCATGTTTCCTAGGGGGTCCATGTAGGTTGCAAGTTCAGAACTAGCTGCATCAATTCCCGCAGCACCTTGTGCAAAAGTGTTAGTTACTACCATTATGCTAATGGCTAAAGCGAATGCTCTTTGAGCAATTTTTGAAAAAAACTTTTTCATTTGAATAAAAATTAGTTGTTTATTTGTTAAAATTTACGTGTGAAAACATGCTTTTCCCTTTAGCAAGAAGTTGTTCCATTGGAATACCTTGTGTTTCAACTTCCATTTCAATAGATTCATTTACAGATACATAATTCTGTTCAGATTCTTTTTTTTCATCTTCTTTTTCGTATGAGCCTGTTTCAAAATCTTCATCTACAACTTTGTGAGGTATTTCTTCTTCCTCTCCTATTGAAATAATTTCTTCTTCTTCACCTGTATTGGTTTTGCTTTGCTTTAGGAAAGCATCATACAGGATGTTTGCAGCGTAGTAAACTACATAAATGGCAAATACAGCCATGATAAATTGTGAATAACTCATATTCTTAAATTTAAAAGTTTCATTAATCGACCCTTTTTCTGTACTTTTGATTTATAATAGTACTAGAGGTAATAACAGGGGGGAAAGCCCTAGTTTAAAATAGTTTCGCGAATAGTTGAATTTATGAAACTTGGATTTAAATAAAATGGAGATAATAGGCTACGCTCGTGTTTCAACGAGGGAACAGAATTTAGATTTGCAGCTAGATGCTTTAAAAGAAGCCGGATGCAAACTTATATTTGAGGAAAAAGTATCAGGAGTAAAGGATAGACCCGAATTAGATAAAGCCCTTGCATATTTGCGAGAAGGTGATACTTTTGTTATCTGGAAGCTAGATAGATTAGGACGTTCTTTGAAAGATTTAGTTTATATAGTTGATTGTTTGCAGAAAAGAAAAATTGCATTCAAAAGCATAGTTGATGGTATTGATACTAATAGTGCTTTAGGAAGATGTCAATTTGGAATTTTTGCTTCATTGGCTGAATATGAACGTGAAATAATAGTAGAACGAACTAGGGCTGGATTACAAGCTGCAAAAGAACGAGGGAAACTTACGGGACGACCTATAGGGTTATCGGAAGATGCAAAGAGAAAAGCTATAGCAGCAAAGCGTTTATATGAAAATCGGGATTATTCTATAGATGAAATATGTAGAATTTTACACATTGGAAGTAAGGCTACTTTGTATAGGTATTTACGTTATGAAAAAGTAAGATTGATGAATAGAAGAAATAAATAGGGCGTTACCTTTCAGGTCGGGCTTTTCGCTGCAAGTCCTCGCTACGCTGTGGGCTTTCCGCTGCAATCCCTAACGCATTTTCCCACCCACCCTTCTAAGGTATATCCAATGCTTTGCTTTTTTCACCGCTTCTATGAAGCACCTACAAAAGCAAGGCATTGGATATTCGGTTTTATAGACTTCATGTTCCCTAAAGGGAATATTCCGTTTATAAAACCTTATCTCTCACCCAAAATATATAAAACTTTAGGGAAAAGATAATACGTTAAAAATCAGCCGATTATAAACTATTTTTAACAAAAATAATTGTCTTATTATTTGCGACATTTATAGAAAATTACTATCTTTGAGTATTGAAAATAAAGAGATAAATAAACTTTTAAAGCTGGTTTGGCTGCCAGTATAAAGAACAGCAAACAAAATTATGAAATCTACTTTTGATAAAAATGCAGAGAAGTTTGTAAACCTTATGGTTGAAAAAATTGAAAGCTTGTCTATGAATTGGCAAAAACCTTGGTTCTCTAAAGTCAACTCTAAACAGAACTTTTTACCACAAAATTTAACAGGTCGTACTTATAGTGGTGGAAACGCTTTTTTACTTTATTTTTTGTGTGAAAAATATAATTATCAAACTCCTGTTTTTTTGACATTCAATCAAGCACGAAACGAAGGTATTAATGTTCTAAAAGGTGCTGTTGCTTTTCCTGTTTATTATACATTATTTTGTGCTTATCATCGTCAGACAAATGAAAAAATTTCATATGATGAATATAACAAATTATCAGAAGAAGAACAAAAAGAATACCGTTTAGCAGCTTATACAAAATATTTCCAAGTTTTTAATTTAGACCAAACAAACTTTGCGGAAAAATATCCCAATAGATGGGATATATTAAAGGCTAAATTTTCAGGAGAGGAACAGCCACAAGAAGAGAAAGAAATGTATGTAAATCCAATACTTGATGAAATGAATAAGAATCAAAATTGGGTATGTCCTATTCAAACGGTTTCTAGTGATAGTGCGTTTTATTCAATATCAAATGATAGCATTACTTTACCTTTAAAGAGCCAATTTAAGGACGGAGAAAGTTTTTATGGTACAGAATTACATGAAATGGGACATAGTACAGGTGTTAAAAATAGACTAAATCGAAAAGGATTTTATGAAAATGATAAATTCAATTATGGGCGTGAAGAACTTGTAGCAGAATTAATATCGGCTTTGTCTGGTGTATATTTGGGTATTTCTGTAACCGTCAGAGAAGAAAATGCGGCTTATTTAAAATCATGGTGCAAAGCAATAAAAGAAGAACCTAAATTTTTATTTACTGTATTGGCAGATGCTATTAAAGGTAGTAAATTCATAGCCCAGCATCTAAATATAAGGCTAGATGTGGAAGAAGTTGAAGAAGAGAAAAATACAAAGGTTGCTTAAAGGTTCCTTCCCCCCTCATTGGGGGGAGTTCTTTTTTCAAACGCCAAAAAAGAACCAAAAAGGCTTAATCGCTTCACTTTGTTACGCTCCAATAGTTTTGCTATCGGTAAACCCACCCACCCTTCTAAGGTATGTTTCTTTATCCCTTCTGCAATCCTTAGTAAAGTTCCACTACCTTTTAGGTAACTCCACTTTAGTAAGCATTGCAGAAGCGGAAACATGACGCAAATTAAAATACATTCTCACTTTGAGAATACATTTTAATGCGTCTTGTTGTCTAACCCAATAAGAACTATAGGGAAAGAAATTGATACCGTACTTTTCGGAGTTCCGGCACTGATGGGTAAACATGGCATGATGAAATGATACCGAATTATCATTCCTGGCACACCCTGCAGAACGACCTTTTGATACCAAATACAAAAAGCAGCCGGAAGCCGGACGCAAAAAATTGATACCATAAAACATTAGGGAAAAAGAACAGGAACAAAATACAATATTATATATATAAATAATATGTGAATATATAATATATAAACAAATAATATATAATATGTGATTAACACGCTTCACTTCCAGAGTTCCAGAAAGAGCCACACGAAAAATCTTCTTTTCCCTAAAGTTCCTTGTGTCGTTTCTCTCTATACTTGAATACAGGAAAACGGCTGCATCATAAAAGAAAAGACACCGACACCATTCAGGAACTACCGCCCATCGGTAAAAGGATTGCATCTAATTGATACCTTTTCTGCCTGCACTGGAGAGAAACCGGGAAGGTATTTGATACCGTACTTTTCCGGGTTCTGCCCGGCATGGACGATAAGAGAACATTATTATGATACCAAAAACTTTAGGGAAAAATAAAACCTCGGCAGTCTATAAACCTAAAACCATTTTTAACAAAAATAATTGTCCTATTATTTGCGACATTTATAGAAAATCACTATCTTTGAGTATTGAAAATAAAGAGATAAACAAACCTTTAAAGCTGGTTTGGCTGCCAGTATAAAGAACAGCAAACAAAATCATGAAACATTGCTTCTTAAATCCATTTCGTAGCCAACTGTTAGTGCTATTTTTCAGTATTAATTCATTAATCATTTTTTTATGAAAAAAGAGTTTACATTACGCTTAGACGATGCAGCCTGCGCAGAGTTAGAAAATCTAAAAAAATTATCTGGTGAAAAAACAGATGCTAAAGCTATTAGATTTGCTATTCAGAATTATGCAACTTTGAATGATAGGTATATTGAAACACAACGGCAAATAAGGACGTGGAAAGATAAATATGCAGCGTTAAATAAAGCTGTTGATGATTACTTGTCTTCTTTTGAAGCATTGAAGAAAACTACAGATTGATAGTCAATTATTAGAAATGTGAAAGGATTAATTTATGATTGGAGTAGAGAAGAAAATTTTCAGATTATCTAGTTCTGTGTTAAATCGTACTTTTAAGCAGGAAAAGAGTATTTTTTGTTCAATGGTGTTACGATTGATGGATACAGAAAACTATGCAAACAATTATTGCGATTCGCTAAGTCTTGTTCTTGAACTATTTCCAGAGATTGATAGGGAAAAGCTAGAAAAAGAATTGGATAAATACGTTTGATAGTATTTGAAATCAAAAATGGGCTATTAAACTAGTTAATAGCCTTATTTTAATACATAAATTCATGAAATATGGCAGCGGATATGACAGATGAAACGATTGCACAATACATGGAACGCATCGAGAAAATGAGCATAAAAGAAATTCAAAAAGAAATTGAATTTCTGGAAAGCCCCGGTTACAACTGTGAAGGACTGGTATGTGCAGACGGAGTAATTACTCCCCGGACAAAAATGCATCGTAAGGTTCTTTGGTATAAGAGAATGAACCAAAAGAGCCTAACAGCCCTGCAATGGGCAAAAGAAGGATATGTTGTAAATCCGGATGCAATAGGAAGAAAGTGGAAAAACAATCCTCACAATTCAAAGGCTATAATATATTATGTATCAGATGAAGTACATGAGGACAAAGAAGCGGCTAAAGAATTTCTCAAATCGAGGCGTAAGGAAAAGAAAGAGTAGTCTTTAGTTCACAGGTCTCTTTTCCAGATATATAAGTCAAGATAAAATGGGATTATCATACCAAATAACGCATAACAGAATAGTAATGAATCAAGAAAGAACATTAACCTTTGGTAAGTATAAGGGAACACATCGAAGTAATATTACTGGAGGCTTCTCAGCAGGTGACTTCGGTGGTTTAATTTATTCAATCGAAAATTTCAATGAAAGTGAATATGAGTTTTAACCAATAAAATGAAGATATGAATAATGAATTTATTGATGGTATTTGGTTTGCTGTTCAGCATATTGTAGTAGTCAGAGATATGCCAGCAATCGCAATAGGGATAATTAAGGAATCGAATCTTTCCATTGATGATTGTAAGGCTGCGCAAAAAAGGAGTGGTTCTTTTCACAATCAGATGATGAAGTTTATTGAAACAGAATTAGCGTAAAACAGTATAAATATGAGCAAAATTGAAGAAGCCTTCAGAGGCTTAGGAAGAACAGAGAAAGTGAGATTCATTTCGCAGAACATCGAGTATGCAAATGCGGTTGCAGTAGCCAGTTATGTAAAAGGTTATCTTTTCGATGTCCTTAATGATGTCGGAGATGATGAGTATATAGCAGCGTATCTCAGAGAAAAGGGATATGAAGTAAAAAAACAAGAATAATCCTCAAATCGATATATAAATAAACGAATTATGAATGAAAGAACAATCCAAATAGACGTAATTGGAAAAATAGAAGGTACTCAATTTATGAAGTGTAAGCTATATACAAATGAAAATATTGTCATTATCATGATGAATGAATTTGATTATGAACGGTTGAAAGAAGAAGGAATCTTCATAAGAGATGGCAAAAGTCGAGATTCAGCCGGGGTGTTGAATACAACCAATACTTTCATCGAAAAAAATTAATACTCAAAACAAAAAAGAATGATTATGGATAAAAAAGAAAAGAATTTTGCCACATACAAAGAATTTGCAAAGATGCTTCGGGAAGTGGCAAACATATACTCTAAACTGGGTGACGAACCATTGTTGAAAGAAGGATATGAGTATAACGCCATTAGAGATGCTGTTCAGTATGTAACGAACAAACACGATTTTGGTTACTTTATACAGCCTTGGAAGGATGAGTTTCTACGTATGCCTTTTGATGTGACGAAGCGAAAAAAATGGGCTGATTATGTGGCTGAATGCCATGCTACAGGAAAGGAAATAGATTACGATAATTATGATTGGGATAAATGACCATAATTTTTCGAATAGTGTGAAAGGGAATAGATGTCATATAATCAAAATATAGATAGAATGTTTATTGAATATAAGGTATATCGTAGGGTGTCAGATTTGAAGCCTTTTATATCTAGGGATGAACTTCCTTCTTGTCAGATGATTGGGAAAAAAAAGTTTGTAGGAAAAAAAGCAAAAATGGAGGCTGTTTATAGACTTACAGGGAAACGTTTGCCAGAAGACTATACAACAGAGCAGGTAAACAATTTTCTTACGGTAGAGCTTTTTAATACGTCTTTATGGCATAAGTATAGAAAGATTTACAATGAAGTTTCCAATGAAAAAGAAATTGTTGTTGAGAACTATAGTTATCAATATACATTAGTTGTAGAATTAGCAAATAAATCGAATTTATCATTGGATGAAGGAAAAATTGTACATTTTGTTATGTGCGAACTGTTAGGAAATCCTTGTGAAACGTATAAAGGGATGAAAAACCCTATAATTTCTTTACGAAAAGATTATGATAGATAAAGCAAAAACATTAGATGAATGCTTTAAGGAACTAATTCTTAAAAGAGGTTGGTCTAAAAATAGTCCATATGACCGCCGAACTGCATCAAGGCATAAAAAGCAATTCCTTGAAGGAACGTTGCCCGATGAATTTAAAAGAGTATATTTGCAAAGTGCTGGTTATACAATAGTGCAGCCGGAGCTTTGGCGACAGGAATTATAAAACAAAGAAAATGGACTGGAGGAACATAATAAGAAATCTATTAGAAATTATCATTGCTATTTTTAGAATGATTTTCATAGGGCTATTTTATATAGCCAAGTTTATGTTTGTGTTCTTTATTCTACTTTTTTTTGGAGTATTAATCAGTCAAAATAATAAGCGATGGTAAATAGAGAAATAAAAGCCCGAAAACGTGCGGTGAAAGAAGAAAAAGAAGAAATAGACGGTGAGATTGTTAGAATTAGGAAAGGGCATCCTCGTACAAATCTTCCTGTGAAACTCCCAGAAAATCCCACATGGCTGAAACAACCTAATGTAGTTACATTAATGGCTGGTGATTTTAAGACAGTACAGATTAGAATCTTAATTGCTGTTATAGAGAAATTACAGGATGTCATAGAATTAAGTATTCAGCATCTAGATAAATATGGTACATCTATTCCATGCGAGCAATTATCTTTATTTCAAGAATATTCAGACCGTATAAGAGTAGATATCGCATATCGGGATTTGGGCGTTAATCCAGACCAATACAAGGAAGTAAAAAGCATGGTTCGTAAATTAATCAGTATTCCTGTAGAGCTTGATGTTAAAGACCCAATAACAGGTGAGGATAGTTGGTCTATTACTGGTTTATTCACTAAGGCAAATATACCCAAAACTCCTTATTCAAGAGGTTTTTCTTTAGAAATGGATAGAGAGGTTGCTAAAGTTTTCATTAATGTTGATAGAGGTTTTACACGCTATATAAAAGAGATAGCTTTAAGAGCGCAAAGTAGATATACAATAAGAATGTATATGCTGATTAGCTCATGGAAAGAAAAAGGTGGTTTTTCTATCTATGTGGATAGATTTCGGAAATTCTTAAAATTAGAAGATAAATACCCCGAATTTAAAGATTTGTATAAACGTGTAATACGCCCTGTTTACGATGATTTGTTTGAACAGGCTGATTGCTGGTTTGAAATGGCAGAAGTTTATCGTAATTCAGGCGATACACAGCCTTATAAACTTAATTTCAAAGTTATTAAGTCTGCATTATCAAAGAAGGAAGAAGAACTATTAAAAGGACAAAAGAAGATGATAACGAATTTTTGTTCTTTGCACTTTGCAATGAAGGACGAGCATTTGCAGCAGTTTATTCCACAGATTACATTAAGCAACTATAAAGCAGTAGTAACTAAGATGCTTTATCTAGGCGAATATGTTAGAGATAACTGGAATAAAATTTCAAATAAAGCAGAATATTGTTTATCCGTATTATTAAAAGAAGTAGAAATACTCCCCGGAATGATTGGAGAAGAAAAAGAAGATGAATAAAAGTTGGGTTTTTGTCCCTAGGAGGGGTCTAAAAGTTGGGTTTTTGTCCCTAAGAAGTTGGGTTTTTGTCCCTAAGAAGTTGGGTTTTTGTCCCTAAGAAGTTGGGTTTTTGTCCCTGATTTTTTACCATTATCTGTTGTTTTTCAGATAGTTACCCTTTCATTTTTAAGGGTACTACCATCACTAGCTGATAAAAAAAACCTGATAATCATACCAACACACAAAAAAGGAACTTTTCTTATTACATAAACCCATAAAAAAGGAACTTTTCTCATAATCTTAACACAAACTTTAGGGAAAAGAACATCTATTAACAAAAAAAGACACTATATGATACAAATAATCAATCAAAAGTTGGGTTTTTGTCCCTATCTAAAAAAAACATATTTTAAAAAGTTGGGTTTTTGTCCCTATGCTTTTTTGATATACTGTAGGGAAAGAAATTGATACCGAATTATCATTCCTGGCACACCCTGTAGAACGACCTTTTGATACCAAATACAAAAAGCAGCCGGAAGCCGGACGCAAAAAATTGATACCATAAAACATTAGGGAAAAAGAACAGGAACAAAATACAATATTATATATATAAATAATATGTGAATATATAATATATAAACAAATAATATATAATATGTGATTAACACGCTTCACTTCCAGAGTTCCAGAAAGAGCCACACGAAAAATCTTCTTTTCCCTAAAGTTCCTTGTGTCGTTTCTCTCTATACTTGAATACAGGAAAACGGCTGCATCATAAAAGAAAAGACACCGACACCATTCAGGAACTACCGCCCATCGGTAAAAGGATTGCATCTAATTGATACCTTTTCTGCCTGCACTGGAGAGAAACCGGGAAGGTATTTGATACCGTACTTTTCCGGGTTCTGCCCGGCATGGACGATAAGAGAACATTATTATGATACCAAAAAAACTTATCTAATTGTATTTTTTTCCCTTTTGTTTGGGAGGGTGTTTAGTAATTTATATATTTGCGTTTGTAGAAATTAATAGCAAGATGTGTTTTTGTGGACACAAAAACCAAATCTTGCCTGATAAATCAGGAGTTTAGCCCCCTCGCAACTTGGGGGCATATATTATTTAGTATCATAGTATGAAAGCAAATAAAAGAGATAGAATAGTGAAAGTTCGCTTAACGAATTTAGAATATGAAGAACTAACTAAAGCTTCTAAATCTAGCAAATGTATGTCAGATTATTTTAGACAGAGAGTCTTTAGGAAAGGAGTTGGTCTTATTGACCCTAAAGAATTTATTCGTTCGATGGATGAAATTTGTTTGGAAATGAAACGTATAGGAAATAATATAAATCAGTTGGCTAGGTATGTAAATATTCATAAGGAAGAAGTTAATCAAGAGGTTCTTAATGAGGTAGAAAAGAAAATGGCAGACTATGTAATTATGCAAGATAAATTGAATGTTACTTGGCGTAAGTTGATGTCAATCAAATAATATATGTATATATAATATTTATATATATAATTTTAGTGATAAAGACAGCGTTACTATTTCTTTTCCCTAAAGTTCCTTGTGTCGTTTCTCTCTATACCTGAATACAGGAAAACGGCTGCATCATAAAAGAAAAGACACCGACACCATTCAGGAACTACCGCCCATCGGCAAAAGGATTGCATCTAATTGATACCTTTTCTGCCTGCACTGGAGAGAAACCGGGAAGGTATTTGATACCGTACTTTTCCGGGTTCTGCCCGGCATGGACGAAGAGAAAACATTATTATGATACCAAAAACTTTAGGGGAAAATATTATATATATAAATAATATATGAATATATAATATTTGTATATTTATTGTATGAATAAATTATATTGAAATATTCTTTTATTGAATATTTGTTTGTATATTTGCGGTGTGAAGTTATAAATATGGTAGTAGTAGTTTTAAAAGCGGCAACTTCTTTCGCTGGTATTGATTATAATGAGCGAAAGAATGAGGAAGGCAAGAGTGAACTTCTTGTTGCAGAAAATTTTGCTATGAATCCAGATAATTTGAAGAAGTCGGATTATATAGCTTATATGGAATCTGTCTGTAGGACTAATCCAGCGGTCAAGGCAAAACAATTTCATGCAGTGATTTCATGTAAGGGGCGTGAATATTCGGCAGAGGATTTGAAAAATGTAGCTTTGCAATATATAAATAAAATGGGTTATGGAAATAATCCTTATATGATATATTTTCATTCTGATACAGAAAATAATCATGTACATATTGTTTCTACACGAGTACAGAAGAACGGACAGAAGGTAAAAGATAATATGGAAGCTGTGCGCTCACAGAAAGTCATAAATCAAATAATGAATGTTGATTTAGCTTTGAAGGCTAAAGATGATATTTCAAAATACATGGAGTTTTCTTTTTCTACAGTGCAGCAATATAAGTTGTTACTTGAACAATCAGGATGGAAATTAAGAGAAAAGGATGGATTATTAATTTTGTATAAGGGTGGTGAAAAGCACGCTTCAATTCAATTAGAGCAGATAAAAGATAAAGCTAAACAATATACACCTGATGAAGAAAGAAGAAAACAGATAACAGCTCTTTTATTTAAATATAAGCAAGGACTTTCCTATACAGAACTTCAAACTTTGATGAAAGATAAGTTTGGTATAAATTTAGTCTTTCATACAGGAAAAGGACATACTAAACCTTATGGATATACATTAATTGATTATAGAAATAAGAGAGTTTTGAAAGGTGGGGAAGTTATGGATTTGAAGGAACTTTTAGTAGAGCCTAATAAACAAGCAAAAGTTGAACACTGTAATAGTATAATTAATCTTCTTTTGAAAGATGGAACAAAATATACAATGGATAGTTTCAAGAAATTAATGTTAGATTACGGTTATAGGTTTTCAATGAATGGCACAATATTTATAAATGGTGATGATAAGGCTTTATTGGTTCTTGATAAAAAACTGTTGAAAGAACTTAGATATAATAGCAGAGTGTATGAAGCAAATAAATTTAATGTTGCTACACTTAAAGAAGCCGAGTTGTTAAGTAGAATTTATCATGTGAAAAAAGATGATATTTTGATTCAAGAGCATATGGATAAAAAAAATACTGTCTATACTGATATGATAAATAGTTATTTGGCTCATAGTTCAGATTTACATTCTACATTAAGAGAAAAAGGAATTCTTTTTGTTGAAGATGATAATTTAGTTTATCTAATAGATAAAAAGAATAAAGTAATCGTAAGTACTGATGATTTAGGAATCAATATTATAAAAGATGGCTATAGTAAAGATAGGATTACTCTAGTTACTCTTGATAAGATGGAAAGAATAAATGTTGAACAAGATTCAGAACTGGCAAGGGGATTTAATCTGATTGATGCTATTTGTGATATTCTTAGCCAGCATATAAATGTACAGCAAGATAAATCTCCTAATAGGAAAAAGAAAAGAGGACAGCAACAAAATTAATAAATATAAGTAAGATATGATAATATTATTTGGGAATCAGAAAGGCGGTTGTGGTAAAACGACTAATTGCATACAATTTGCCAACTATCTAGTAGAAAAAGGAAAAGAAGTTCTAGTATTGGATTTAGATTTTCAGCGTTCATTATCGGATAGAAGAAAAGAAGATATTGCGACCTATGATAATGAACCTAAATATGAGGTTATACAAACCGATATATCTAATGTTGCTAAAATTATTAGTGATTTTACTAAGGTTGAGCAAGGAAATCTATTAATAGATTTGCCTGGTAAGATTGATGATGATGCTCTGGGAACTATTCTTAAAGCTGCGGATATAATAATATGCCCATTTAAATACGATAAATTTACAATGGATAGTACAGGTTTTTTTATCCAAGTGTTACAGTATTTAAATGTAAAAGCTAAAATATTCTTTTTACCTAACAATATGAGAACTGCGGTAAGATATGAAACAAAAGAACAGGTAGTTGATATTCTTAAGCAAGTTGGTTTTGTTACAGATGAAATACCAGCTTCTGTTGCTATGGAACGTATAAATACATTAGCAATTAGTAATGAGTGTATTGATAAGGTGAAGAATGCTTATGATTATATCATTCAAGAAGGAGCAATAAAATAAAATATTCTTTTAATAGATATTTGTTATAAAGTTATTCATTTATTGTATATATTTGCACATGGCTGATAAATTAAGGAAAAAGCAAAATGAAGGTATTTCTAGTGTTCTGGAAATAGCTAAAATGATAAGAGGTGAAGAATTGCATGGGAGTAGTATAAATGAAGCTCCTATTCAAGAAGCTAAATATGAAGTTGAAGAGGAGAAAGAACCACTTCATGTAGAAATGGAAACAACTTCTTCGGAAGTTTTTAATTTTAATGGCTCTAGTGAAATGGATTTGACGGACTTATTAGAGTACATTAAAGGAAAAAATTATAATTGCAAGGAAGTTCTATATGTTGATACAGATGTAAAAGAGGTGTTTGGGTTGCTCAAAGCTAAAGCCAAAATACCTATTTCATCTTTAGTTTCGTTTATTTTGGAAGATTGGTTAACTAAACACCGTAGCGACATAAGTTCTTTGATTAAGCAAAAAAAGAACCGTTTTCTTTAGTACAGAAAAAGGGTCGTTTTGTGAAACAAAAGATTTTTGGTTAGGCTATAGACCCGTCCAATGGGTTTTTCCTCATTGGACGGATATTTTAGATAGAAACAATAATTTCTTTAGGGATTCCTGTATAATATGCTATTTTTTCTACAGGAATATTATCTTCTCTCATTTTTATTATAATATCAATATTTTCTTTAGTAATAGAAGAAGGTATAAACGTAAATAAAATGTCTGACAATTTGCTTATAGCCTTAATAACTTTTTGTTTGTCAGATTCTTTTTTTAAGTCTATTTCACTGAAAGTTGAAAGTTTATCATGCAAAATAAGATAATATATTCCTCCTATTATTAGTGCAGATATAGTTACAATGTCAATATCTGTATTGGAGAATATGTTTGAGAATTTTTGGCATAAAGGTAACGTGTGCAATTCCCGTAGTTGAGCGGTACGTTGACTAGTTTCATTGTTATTAGCTAGTTCCCATTTTAGAAGTTCTTGCATGATTTTATTTTCTGATAAAGATTGAAATAAACCTACAAGAATGTTCATATATAGTGCTTTATCGTTACTAGATTGTTTTTGTGATTTTACAATATCGCTAAACCAATAGTCGTATTTTTTTACATACTCGTCAATGAACTTATTCAAATCATCATATCTGTTATAGAATTGTACAGGCTCAATTTCAGCTTGTCGCATAATACCTGTAACTGTTAGATTAGAAAATCCTTCAGTTTCAATTAAATGGGTTGCCGCATTAATAATGCTTTCCTTTATGTCTTTGGCACTTCTTCGCTTTCTCCTTTCTTTCATTATTATTTTATTTTTATGTTCTTATTTATATCATTAAGAGTATTGACTAAAGATTCTAATTGTTCAAGTTTATGCGTGGCAAGAACGCTGACCCTTAATCTTGCTTCTTTGGTTCTTACAGCCGGATATACAATTCCAATTGTAAAGATACCTTTTTCTTGCAACATTTTAGCAATTTCGTAAACCTTTTTATTATCTCTTATCATAATAGGAAAAATAGGGGAAACAGATTTTCCTATGTCGAACCCTTCTTCTTTCAACCGTTTTCTAAGATAGTTCGTATTTTCCCAAAGTTTGGTTCTTATTTGTGGTTCTTTTTTTATAATCTCTAAAGCTTTTAGTATGGATGCTGTGACTTGTGGGGTAGGGGCTGCTGAAAACACATTGCTGTCCGCATAAAATTTCAAGTATTGTATTATCTTCTTCGAAGCTGCTGCAAATCCCCCTACGCAACCAAATGACTTGCTGAATGTGCCAGTAATAATATCAATTTGACCTAAACAGTTATAGTATTCAGCTGTTCCTCTGCCATTGGCTCCCATTACTCCTATTCCATGTGCATCATCTAACATCAGCATGGTTTCATAAGTCTTGCAAAGAGTAATAATTTCCGGAAGTAAAGACAAATCCCCATCCTGGGAATATACACCATCTATTATTACAAGTTTAGTTTGATATTGCCCTTTGACTTCTTTTAGTACCTTCTCCAAATATTCTAGGTCGTTATGCCCAATTCGTTTTATACCTAAAATCCGCAGGTAGTTAATTAGGATGTTTAAAGATTCTGATTATCCGTTTATGCACCTGTTATATTCGCAATTACTAGTCTGTCAAAGAGTTTGTCTCCAAAATACCGTCTGTTTAATTTGTAAATAAACTCGTTGAGATACAACTGTAAGTATTTCCTTTTGATTTTATGGTAGTTGCCCAGCAATGTCCGTTTTGCATTACTGATTGCGATATGCACCCATTTGAGTGTTTCCTTGGTGGTTTTGGCGTCTGATTTCTCGGTGACGTGCAATTCCACCAGATCGGAGATGTCAACGTAAGAAGTGCTTTTGTCCGAAAATACGATGGCATCATCCTCCATGCAGTCCCTGACCACGCCGTTGATTCCTTCACTTTGATGGCTATCCAGTACCCTGGCCTTGAAATAACGCACATGCTTCTCCTTTTTGCCCGTTTCGATATCTTCCAACGGGGTGCTTTCGGCCATCACCGCAACGTTCTGCTTTCCCTCGGCTCCCCGGCCACGTGTACCCTTGCCTCGCTCGATTTCCTTACTGGCCACCGAAAAGTAACCCTCATCCAGTTCTATCATCCCTTCCAGTGTATACCTTGCATCCCGGTTGCCCATCGCCCTGCGGAGTTTGTGTACCATCGCCCATACCGGTTCGTAACGCTTCAATCCTAATTGCTTCTGGAGTTCGTTGGTGGAGAATCCCTTTTTTGTGCAACTCATCAGGAACATCGTTTTGTACCACACCAGAAACGGCAGCTTGGAGCTCTCCATGATCGTACCGCTGCGCAACGAGGTGCGGAAACGGCAACCTTTGCATTCATAACTCCATTTACCCTGTAACCAATAATGGGAAGTGCCCCCGCATCGCTTGCAGACAACCCCTTCCTTATCACGCTGCTCCTTGAAATGCAAACGACAATCTTCCTCCGAACCGAAATGAGCCGTAAAACTGAATATGTTCATAATCCCTGCTTTTTGAGCGCTAATATACTAAAAATATTAGGTGTGTTTGCGGAGAATCAGATAGATTTTTCAAAACACTCAAGTCCATACTCGCATTATGAAAAATTAATAAATTAGATGAAAGATATTTAGAAAGTTCGTCTTCCCATAATTCTTGAAAATTAAGGGAAAATTCTACATCTTCATATGAAATTCCGTGTATTGAAGTATGAGTTTTTAAAAACTTTTCTGATTTTGGTGGATTTATATAGTGTTTTGTCGAATAAACTATTGTGTCATTTTTCACGAAGCATAATCCGATTGCACAAGCACTTAATCTACTGTTATTTGCTGTCTCAAAGTCAATAGCAATAAAATCAAATTTATTTTCAAAGTACTCAGGGAATGTATGAGGATTTTTAAATTGATTGAATTTCAATTTTTGCAAAATCGCTTGTTCGTATTGAGGTTTTACTTTATAACCAACTTGTTTTGCTTTTTTTAGCCAAGGTTCAAGAATATAGTTTGGTGTATTTTCGATAAAATTATAGAATAGAAATTCATTGTTTGTTTCAGGATTTATTCCCGAAACTTCCATTTCAATTTGATTTTTTGGTTTAGGTTTAAAAAAGTTAAACATAGTTCATTTTGTATAATTCAGACGAGTTTTGGTGTAATATGGCATATAACGTTTGGCAAATTGGCGATGGAGCCGACTTTTAGCACAAATGTTGAATAGAATTACTAATCTTCAACATTGCACAAAAGTTCAATAGAAGTACTTCACCGGCTCTATTGCCAATTTGTTTGTTATGTGCCGTTTTATTCCATTTTATACATTTAACAATTGCTGAAACGTAAAGTCGGGTTTAAACATTTCAATTTCGTTTTGAGTTGATTCTTCTTGTGCTTCTTTGCCATAGATAAACATTTGCTGTTCATAATTTTTAACAGCCTCTTCAATGCTATTAAATTTTCCATCGGCTAGATTATCAGACAATATCAAGGCATCCACCAACCCACTATTTACTCCCTGCCCTGCAAAAGGCGGCATCAAATGTGCGGCATCCCCAATCATTGTTATGGGTAATGGGCGCTTGCTTTTCCAAGGCTTTTCTAAAGGAAATATCCGTGTAGCCAATCCTACAAATGACAACGTCGTATGAATCAATTCTTTGTAGCGTTCGTCCCAATCGGAAAATTCTTTCAGAAGAAAATCAACGACACTATTTCTGTTTTGAAAATCTACCTGCGTTTGGTTTTTCCATTCATCAGGTGTTTTAAAACTTATTCCAAAATGCAATGCACCATTATTATTGGGGTTAGCAAATAATAAATTACCTTGGTGAGATGCCATTAGCCGGTTTCCATTGCATAGCTGAAAAAATCCAGGACAGTTTATCTCTGGTTGATGAATATCGGCTTGTATATTGAAAGTACCTGTTTCTTCAACTTCCGTGTCGGTAACAAATTTTCTTACCTTGGACATCCCGCCATTGGCAAGAATAACCAAATCTGCTGTTTCACTCGGTTTATTCTCAAAAGTTAGTGTCCACTTCTTCTTACCAGGTTCAAGCATAACAAGTTTTCTATCCCAAATAACCGTGTCGTTTTCTAAACTATTCAACAAGATAGCCCTTAAGTCATTTCTGTTTATTTCAGGATTGTCAAATCGATTTTCGGGCTTTACATTTTTTGTGGATAAAATATTGCCTTTTTCATCAGCAATATTTACACCCATTGGTAAGGCTAAGTCATAATAAGTTTGTAACAATCCCGCTTTTTTCATTGCTTCCTGACCTGAACCTTTGTGTAGGTCAAGGGTTCCACCAAAAATTCTTGCCTCTCGGTCGTTGTCTCTTTCGTAAACTGAAACGTCTATGCCGTTTTGCTGTAATAATTTTGCCATAGTCAGTCCAACGGGTCCACCACCAATTATTGCAACGTTCTTATCACTAAGTAAATTCATTTGTTTGTCTGTATCTATTCGCATTGTCATTCAAAAATGGCACATAACGGGAAACGCATTGGCGAAGTGGCGGATAAATTGGACAAAAAGTTCAATTTAGCGAGAACGTAGCCGATGTGTTTCCACAGAGCTAACTTACAAATAAAAAGCGAATGTGGAACACATTCGGCGGAATAAAATGCAGAAACTTTCAATTTAGCACTTAACCTGCCATTTTGCCAATGCGATGTTATGTGAAGGAATTTTTAGTATCTTTGTATTCAAATAATTCACATTTTATGTATTTCAGCAAGCCTTGGTAATTAAAAATTAAAGTAAATTTTGAACAGAAAACTAAATCCTTAGAGAAAAATATTAATGCTTCACTTGTATATAAAGGTGATTCACTTAATGGGTCGTTCGGATTTAATGGAAAGGATGGTACTTTTGATTCTACAGTTTACAAAAGACAAGATATATTTATACGTGTAAAAACATTGGGTGGTATTCAAGATGAAACAGGTGTAGTGAATACTACAATGGCACTTAAAGACATAAATATAAACTTGCAATCTTGGAGAAAATCATTAAATGATTCAAAAAATCATACAGTGATTGATTTAATAGAAGAAGGATTATATCCAATGTCGGATTTTGTACTGGAAAGAAACTTTCAAAGACGTTTTGATGATACTTCTAAGGAAATTCTTCTTCCTGTTACAAGACTTTATACTCCGTCTATTACGATTGCAAGAGTATTGACAAAGACATCTGCTTCGGGAGAAAGTTTATATGATGTAGCTGCTGTGTTAACAACAAGACAGGGTGACCAAATAGTATTGAGTAAAAGTAATGCTACGGATGCGGAATTAAGGCAAAATGAAGATGATAATGTTTTTATCCTCAAATCCGCAACTAAGCCCTTGAACGTCCTTATTGCGTTTACACGTCCTCTCATTACTGAATTTGCAGATAATTTGAACTTGAAGCACCCACTTCTGCCTACAATATCCCCTTACCCCACAATGTGACTTGAGGCAATACACAATATCATTCCCATAAGTTGTAGGCATTATCCAAAATCAGTCTGGAAAACATCTGCGTAAGCATTATTACAGGTATAGATGTTCAGCACATACCGCCTTGATGTCCTGATCCACTTGGCTGGTACAGAGATAAACCTGAAGACAAACGCTTTTATGCGACTTGTTGCATTGAGCCCGAACTTCTTTACGTCAAGTCTTTGAATAATGGCCTTGTAAAAGTTACGGATAAGTGCTGTAAGAAGAAGGAACACTGTGTTCTCTGCCATGAAGGATTTGGGCAATCTGTCCCACCCGAAACCATTGTTCATATCATCGAAGATACGTTCCTTTCCTCCACGAAGGTTATAGAACTCGACAATTTCTCTTACGGAAGAATCATAGTCGTTAGTCAGGATACAACGGTATGTGTATTCTCCTTCCCAAAAATCCTGCACACCATCCATCCGTTTCTGTCTTTGAATCACAAGTCGATATGCCTTACCTTTCCACTTCTCAACAAGGATAGAGTTCAATTCAAACTCAATGCCATTGATTTCCTCAGTTTTCCAGCCTTTGAGAGCAAAGGTGTCATTGTAGATCGAACTGCAGCGGTTAGCACGGATATAGAAGGACTTGCAGTGTTTTTCTATTTCCTCCACGATTTCCTCGGAACATGATCCACAATCAGCTCTGAAGCGATTGATAGTGAGCCCATTCTGTTCAAATCTCGCAAAGAACCTCTTCAGCGTGTCCTTCTGATGGAAACGAACATTTGTGTTACCATCGCTATTCTCTATACCGACTATCAAATCGCCAATAACCGCCACGCCAGGGCGATAACCAAGGAACTTCTTGTATGTAGGCTTTGCATCATACTTCTCTGTCTCTATGAACTGATGGTCGAAATCAACATCATACATCTCACCCTCTTTCAGTTGGCCAGATGCAAATATACAATTGAGCAATAAAGTATTGAGAGTGTCAGCCGTATTGAAATCGTAGGTCTTGCCCATATCTGATGTGTATGAAATGTTTTCTTGCGTCAACTCCTTTATCGCCCTGAGGATAGTATCAGAGCTACAAGTGCGAAGTGTCGGATGAAGCGAGAGGTGGTTCATCAAATGAGTAGTGACATCCTCAATACATGAACCGCTACAGAAGTAGATACTCATGAGAGAACGGATGATTTCGCTGTACTGATAACCGAACGATCTACACCTTAGACCGAGGGTTGAGTCGATTACAGATGATAATGTGGAGTCAAATTGCTCCATGATTGAAAATAATCCCCCAAAAGGAGTGAGTCTCTCAGATTTAATTTGTATCTTCGCCATGTCTATCGTCGGATTCTCTTGTTTTTTTTGCAACACTAAGATAAGTGAAAATTCTGACATGGCAAAATCCTGAGCAACTTTTTGTTGCTCAGGTACTTAAAAAGTTTAATTTATAATAGTGTTGCGGAATTAAGGTAAAACTGTTCATTGGGAAATGGAACTGAATATATGTATATGGGTGCGCATAAGACCAGCATGAGCAGGGATAGATGAAAGACTCGTTTTTGTTGATACGTTATTATCATTTCTCTTTCTTTTTTGTCGTAAGTTTGAGTTTTTATTGAACTTAGAAAAGAGGCGGCTTTTGTGCTGATTTTCATGTGTTTTATTGTTTTAAGTGTTATTAAGTATAATGTTTCCTGCAAAAATAACTGTTTTTTTTTTTTTTTTTGTATGTTTAAGTACTTTTCTTTATGATGTTAAGTGTTTTTAATTGTTGTGTGGTTGTCTTTTTAAGTATTTATAAGTTTAAAATGCTTGTTTTTGCTTTGGAGGTTGGTTTATAGGTGCGTATCTTTAGCGGTTGAAATTCAGGGGGGTGTAAAAGCCTGGGTTTGGATTGTCATATTAACAAATGATTAAATGACGAAAAGATGTTTTTTTATATTAAATGTGTATTGTTCGTGCTCGTGTTGAGTATAAGCGGAGAAATATCCGCTCAGGAGAAGCGTGATTCGGTAAGGATCTATTTTCATCAAGGAAAGGTAAATATAGATACATGTTTACTTGACAATGGGAACGAGATGGAGCGGTTTGCTAAAATCTGTTCCGCATTGAACGACTCCGTCCGTCTTATCAGGAAAATTCAAATAATAGGAGGAGCTTCCCCGGAAGGAGGGGGGCTGTTGAATGGAAGGCTGTCTGAAAAACGAGCAGAGGTTTTGTGGCGGTATATATCACCTTATATAAAGATTCCGGTATTGGAGAGGGATTTTCATTTTTCGGGAAGCGACTGGAACGGACTTATAACGATGGTGAGAGCGGATGTGAATGTTCCGGAGAGGGAGGATGTCCTTCGTTTGTTGGAGAAGATCGTCCGTTTGGAAAACCAGGACAGCCCTTATTGGGGGGGAGAACTGAAAAGACTGAAAGGGGGGAGGCCATACTCATATTTGTATAAATTCCATTTTCCGAAACTTCGTTCGTCGATGGTGAAAATATGCTATGATAGTGATCCGATAAATCCCGTCAGAGATACGGTATATATACATACACGTGATACGTTGTGCATCCGTGATACCGTTACCGTCATAGCTCCGGTAAAGAAACGGCCGTTTTGCATGGCGGTGAAAACAAACTTGCTTTATGACGCTGTTTTGATACCTGACATCGGGGTTGAGTTCTGTTTGGGGAAGAACTGGTCTGTGGCCGGGAATTGGATGTATGCCTGGTGGAAAAGTGATCGGAAGCATAATTATTGGCGTATCTATGGGGGAGATGTGGAGTTGCGCCGCTGGTTCGGTCGGAGAGCGGTGGAAAAACCGTTTTCCGGGCATCATGTCGGATTGTACGGGCAGATCGTCACCTATGATTTCGAATTGGGTGGGAAAGGTTACTTGGGGGATAAATGGAGTTACGGGGGAGGCGTGGCTTACGGCTACTCGTTACCTGTGGGACATCGGTTCAATGTGGATTTCACGTTGGGAATCGGCTACCTTGGAGGATCGTACAAGGAGTACATCCCTTTGGACGGTCACTATGTATGGCAGACCACTAAAAACCGCCGCTGGTTCGGCCCGACCAAGGCGGGTATCTCTTTGGTGTGGTTGATCGGGCGGGGGAATTATAGCCGGAAGAAAGGAGGCAGGCAGTGATACGGATACGCTTTAGTCTGGTGTTCATATTTTTATGGATAGGACTGACGGCTTGTGAGCATAAGGATTTATGTTACGATCATCCGCACTTTGCCACGGTGCGGGTAATATTCGACTGGACCAAGATTTCCAATCATGACAAGCCTGAAGGCATGAGGGTCGTATTTTATCCGACCGACGATGAAAGCAACACGTGGATATTTGATTTCCCCGGAGGAGAGGATGGGGAAGTGGAGCTCCCCGAGAATGATTACCGGGTAATTTGCTTCAACTACGATACCGACGGGATGGTTTGGAAAGAAAACGGCAGTTACACGCTTTTTACTGCCGATACGCGTGATGTTCGGTCGCCGGATAACCGGACAATGGCTGTCACCCCACCCTGGCTGTGTGGCGACCATATAGACAGAGTTATCCTCAAGGACATTCCGGGAGGAAGCGCGGAGATAGTACGGCTAACTCCCGTAAACATGGTATGTCACTACACGTATGAGGTGAACGGTCTTCGGGGACTGGATAGGGTGGCGGATTTGCGGGCTGCTCTTTCCGGCATGTCCGGCTCGCTTAACATGTCCGGCGACAGTTTGCCCGCCGGTCTTTCGGAGAGCCTGCTCTTTGATGGAATGGTTTCACGGAATCAGATTATAGGCGGATTCTATACGTTTGGACATTCCGCACTTGAAGGAGAGCCCAATGTTTTCCGGCTGTATCTCAAGAACCGTTCCGGCAGCATGTCTGTATTGGAACAGGACGTGAGCGACCAAGTGCATGATGTCCCGGTAGCGGGGCATGTCGGTGATGTGCATCTGGTGTTGAATTTTGATTATGAGGTACCATCCGAGCCGGGAAGTGGCGGTCCGGGATTTGATGTGGACGTTGATGATTGGGATGATGTGAATGTGGATATAGTGTTATAAACGGATATTTGAGTTTTCAGTGCGGATTGGATGCCGGGTAAACGCTATGTCAACTATTAAGTAATCGAGTTTATTAATTATATGTATCAATTTAATTTATTTTTATTTATGAAAAAAAGTACAGTAATGCTTTGGGCAATCTTTGGAGCACTACTCATGGGTTGCTCAGACGAGGAGATTGCGAATGTGGAAACCTCCTCACAGAATGCGATTGGTTTTAACGTGTTAAGTAATGCGGCGGAAACGAGGGCTACCCCTACTACCAACACCAACTTGAAGAACACCGATTTCGACGTGTTCGCTTTTACGGCGGATGGTACTGCCTTCATGGGAAAGAACGACACGGAATTTGAACATGACGGAGTGAAGATCGTGTACAAAAATGGTAAGTGGGATTATGACGATGCGAACGACCTTCGTTATTGGCCTACCGAGGCTTTGGACTTTTACGCGTTCAATCCCGGAACGGTTAGTGAAGACATGATGATATTTTATAGTTGGGAAGCCACCAAGGATGTCCAAAAGATAAGTTATACCTGCATGGATGAGTATGGAAGCGGTACTACTCATGCAAACTACGACGTGATGTATGCCATGGCCAAAGGCCAGACAAAAGACATGAACAACGGAATAGTGAAATTTAATTTCAAACATATTCTGTCACAGGTCGTATTCAAAGCAAAGACCCAATACGATAACATGCAGGTGGACATCGACGTGATCAAGATTCATAATTTCAAATTTGCCGGCGCCTTCACATTGCCTGCGGCAGCCGATGGAACGGGAAGTTGGAGTTCGTCTGATTTAGCATTTCCACACGCATTTACCGTAGTGAAAAACGCAAACATCACGGTCAATAGCAATACCGAAGCTACCGATATTACCACAAATACTCCTATGCTGAATATACCACAGGAGCTGACTGCTTGGAAAGTTTCCGAAACAGCCACCAAAAGCAAGTTGGAGGCCGATAATGCGAAGCAATGTTATCTGGAGATCGCCTGCAAAATCCGGCAGTCCGGAGCTTATCTGTTGGGTTCAGCAAGCGAATACAAAACAATTTATGTTCCGTTCGGAGATACATGGGAACAGGGCAAGCGCTATATCTACACGTTGATTTTCGGTGGTGGTTATGATGATCAGGGAGAGGCTGTGTTGAATCCGATCCAGTTTGATGCAGAGACAACAGGCTGGGTTAATGCGGCAAAAGACGTAAACGTTTAATTAATATCGTACCCGTTGGCAGGTTAAACATACGCAAGATTAATCCCGCCAACGGGTTCTTTATAGGGAATCGCATTTTCAATATACTTTTTGATGTGTAGGGGTGCTTTTTGCGTACCTTTTTCCTGGAGAATTTCTTTTGTGGAGTGTTTGCCCTGTATATTCCCGATACGCTGTTATAGCAGGGAACTGTTTTTATCCAAGTAGTCAGATATAGCCTCTTGCAATACCGATTTTAGCGAATCGCCTTTGCGGATCGCGATCAGCTTTAAGTTCTGGTGATAGGTTTCGTCCATGACAAAATTACAATGCACGGTTTTCGCTTTCTTCGGCTTTTGAGCCTCTTTTTGCCCGGCCGTGGATTGGATCAGGCTGTCTAATCCCCCGGTCAGCCCGGCCGACATACTGTTTTTTAAATCGTTCTTCTTTGCCATATGGTTACTTTATTTCTGTTAGCAGTTCGTTACATACCTTTTCGTAGTCCTCTACCCCGGCAGATTTGGGGGCATAGTGAAAAATATCCTGCCCTTGTGTCGGGGCTTCGGCCAGCGTAATGGCGTTGCGTATATGGGTGCTGAACACTTTGCCCTGGAATGTTTCCTGTACCAGTTCCGAAACGCTCTTGTTCAGGTTCTTTCTTCCGTCGTACTGGGTTATCAGGACCCCGGCGATCGAAAGATCCGAGTTCAAACGTTGCTGCACCTTGTGGACGACCTGCATAAGTTTGGCCATTCCACGCATTGCCAGGAATTGAGCCTGAACCGGGATAATCAACCGATCCGAGGCCGTCAGTGCGTTAAGCGTGAGCAGCGACAGCGAGGGGGGGCAGTCGATCAGGATATAATCGAATTTTTCCTTTTGGCCCTTGATAAGGTGGGCTAAGATAAGTTCCCGCCCGGCCTCGTTGATTAACTCCGTTTCAACGGCCGAGAGATCCAGGCAGGAGGGAACGACTCTAAGACCGTCCTTATGCTCGTAGATCGGCAGGTCGTATTCGCCTTTCATCGCGCCGTAGATCGTTTGGGGAAGCTCCGCGGAGAAGCCCAGCGATTCGGTCAGGTTGGCCTGCCCGTCAAGGTCGATCAAAAGAACCTTGTACCCTTTTTGACGTAACGCACCGCCCAGGTTGATCGTGGTTGTGGTCTTTCCTACTCCCCCCTTGTGATTCAATACGGAGATTACTTTTGCTTTGCTCATAAATTCAGTTTTTTAAATGGTTGTCATGTCCGCAAATATAGTCAAAATACTAATATACTAAAAGACTAAAAGTAGTATTTTCGTTTTTTGCGTGTTTTTTGTACCGATCGGGGAAGCGTACCGAAATAAATCCTGTTTCCGTCTTTCGGTACGTTTTGTTTCTGTACCGGAATTAATCAAAGATTAGAATAACCATAAATGTTTTTATACGTTAATCATACGTATGTATATATGTATATATTTGTTTTTGAGTATCTTTGTGTGCTATGAATAAAAAATAAAAGACATGAGCACTTATTCGTATAAAAATCCGAAGTTTATAAATTCCCCTAAAGGGGTGGTTGAAGTTGTAGAAGTGATTTATGACGGCAAAGATGATCCGGCCTATTCACTGGCTATTATTAAATGGGAAAATACCTATAAATTAGGTATTCGTTGGAACATCGCTTATAGTGAATGGGACGATTACCGCAAACAGAACGGGCAAGATGAATGTATAGGTAATCCACAGTCGAGAGGTATTCCCACCTGGTTTGTTTTGCCCGATGATATGATGTTTAGTGAGAAGTTCAGCGGTGCGATGCAGAGGCTTGATGAATTAAGAAAAGGTAAATAAGTAATGGAACAGGGAGAAATCATATTATACCAGCCGGATGAAGCGGTCAGGTTGGAAGTGAGGCTGGAAGATGAAACCGTTTGGCTGACACAGGCGCAAATTGTGGATCTTTTTCAATCCAGCAAAGCAAATATAAGCGAGCATATAAAAAACATATATGATCAGAAAGAATTAGAGGAAAGTTCAACTGTTCGGGATTTCCGAACAGTTCGACAGGAAGGCAAACGGCAAGTGATGCGCAATCTGACTTATTACAATTTGGATGCGATCATATCCATTGGGTTTCGTGTCAATAGTAAAAGAGGTATTTTATTTAGGCAATGGGCGAATAAGGTTTTAAAGGACTATCTTTTAAAAGGGTATTCCATTAATAAACGTTTGTCAGAACTTGAAAGGACTGTCGCTCAACATACCGAGAAGATAGATTTTTTTGTGCGTACTGCCTTGCCCCCGGTCGAAGGCATTTTTTATAACGGCCAGATTTTCGATGCGTACAAGTTCGCTACCGATCTGGTAAAGTCGGCCAGGCGTTCGATCGTGCTTATCGACAACTATGTGGACGAAACGGTCTTGCTCATGTTGAGTAAACGCAGCGTCGGTGTCTCGGCCACCATTTACACCCAGCGTATCACGCAGCAACTCCAACTTGATCTTGACAGGCATAACAGCCAGTACACACCTATCGACATCAGGACGTACCGGGACAGTCACGACCGTTTCCTGATCGTTGATGAAACGGACGTGTACCATATCGGAGCCTCGTTAAAGGATCTGGGGAAAAAGATGTTCGCTTTCTCAAAGCTGGATATTCCGGCGGCTGTGATTACTGACCTGTTATAATATCCTTTGTCTTATGAATGGGCTGTCGCAAAAGAAAAACCCGTTCTTGATGAACGGGTATATCCTTGACTTGGTTACGTGTTTTGATAACAGAGGCTTTACCAAGCATTACAATGCAAAGATAGTAATTATAGGTTAATTAGCGAATTTCTTTTTTGGATAGATCCGGAAATAATGCCGTCCTTGAAAGAGGTGGATAAGGTGATTAAAACAATAGATAAGGAAGAACAAAAGCAAAAGGGATGAATGTGGTTATTTATTCACGTGTAAGCTCGCAGTCGGCCAGGCAATCGACCGAACGGCAGGTTGTCGATCTGGAGAGGTTCGCAGCCGGACGGGGGTACGAGGTGACGGCGGTCTTTGAGGAAAAGATAAGCGGACGAAAGGCCAATATCGAACGCCCGGTTTTAAGCCGTTGCCTGGAATACTGCACGGATCCGCAGAACCGGGTGGATATGTTGTTGCTGACCGAGATCTCACGCCTGGGGCGTTCAACCCTGGAGATCCTAAAGTCACTCGATACGCTGCACACGCATAAAATATGCGTGTATATTCAAAACCTGAACCTGGAAACATTACGGCCGGACAAGACGGTAAACCCCTTGTCCTCTCTGATCACTACCCTGTTGGGGGAACTGGCCGCGATCGAACGCCAGGGGATCATCGACCGCCTTAATAGCGGACGGGAGTTGTACATCCAGAAAGGGGGCAGGCTGGGACGGAAGCCGGGAAGCCGGAAAACGGCCGAACAGAGGAAAGAGGAATACCGGGAGGCGATCGCCTTGTTAAAGAAAGGCTACTCGATCCGGAACGTGGCGAAGCTCACGGGAAAGGCCGTTTCGACGATACAACAAGTAAAAAAAGACTTCATTAGTAGCTGATTATCGGAACAAATATTGTATTTTTGCAACAAATACGAGTAAATGCACATAATTAAAAACGAGTATTTACACATGTCTAAAAACGAGTATTTGCACGAAAATAATCAGAATCTAAATAAAAACGGTTATGGCAACAATGACGGAGAAAATGGCGGCTTCACTGGAGGAATTAAGAAAGCTTCAGGAGAAAGACCGCTGTGTCGTCCTGCAAGGGACGGCCGAGATAGGGAGGACGCATTTAACCCGGCTGTTGGATAACGGCTGGTTGCAGGAAGTAATGAAAGGCTGGTATATTGCGGCTAGGCCGGGAACAGAGGGGGACACGACGGTCTGGTACACCTCATTTTGGTATTTTATTGCGAAATACGCGGTCGTCCGGCTGGGGGAACAATGGTGCTTGACGGCCGACCAGTCGCTGGATCTGTATTCGGGGAAAACGACCGTGCCCGTGCAGGTGATTATCAAGTCGCCGAAAGGCCATAACAACACGCAAAAGCTGATGTATGATACCTCGCTTTTGGTGTTTCAAAGCGAGATCCCGGATCAGGTATATAAAGAGCCGGAATACGGCCTTAATCTCTATCCGCTTGCCGAAGCCCTGGTATATGCCACGCCGAGATATTTCCAGGTGGAGAAGATCGCAGCCCGCACCTGCCTGGCCATGATACGGGACGCTGCCGATATATTAAAGGTACTGACGAAAAACGGAGCTTCGCTTCGTGCCGGAAGAATAGCCGGGGCGTTCCGGAACATCGGGAACAGCGAAATCGCCGACAGCATCGTTTCCACGATGCGGGGGTTCGGGTATGACGTGAGAGAAGAGGATCCGTTCGAGGATCAGCCACGAACGCCCCTTGTTTATGAAGTGTCGCCTTACGTCACACGCTTGCGCCTGATGTGGGAGAACATGAGGGATAAGGTTGTAGAACTGTTTCCCGAAGCCCCTGGAAAGATTGATGACGTGGAGGGGTATTTGAGATCCGTCGATGAAAAGTATTCGGAGGACGCTTATCATTCTCTCTCGATCGAGGGATATAGGGTTTCCCCGGAACTGATCGAGAAAGTGCGTGTCGGGAACTGGAAGCCGGAGGAAGAAGATAAGGAGCATAAAAACGCACTGGTGGCACGTGGGTATTACCAGGCGTTCCAGGCTGTCAGGGGGACGATCTCCGATATACTGAAAGGAAAGAACGCAGGGGAAGCGGTAAGGGCGGATCATCCAGTCTGGTATATGCAGATGTGGATGCCGTTCGTTACGGTGGGGATCTTGCAAAGGGAGGATCTTGTGGGTTATCGTACCGGGCAGGTCTATATACGGGGATCGCAACATATCCCGTTGAACCCGAAAGCGGTCAGGGACGCTATGCCCGTCCTTTTCGATCTCTTGAAGAATGAGCCGCACCCGGCGGTAAGGGCTGTCTTGGGACACTTCTTTTTCGTGTATATTCACCCCTATATGGACGGGAACGGGAGAATGGGACGGTTCGTCTTGAACGCCATGCTTGCGTCTGGAGGCTATAACTGGACGGTTGTTCCGGTGGAGCGTAGAAAAGAATATATGAAAGCGTTGGAAAAGGCCAGCGTGGAGGGGGATATTTCCGAATTTGCCAAAGTGATAACCTCGCTGGTCAAGTAATGATATTTATAATAATGACAATATGAAATCAACGGAATATATCGAATGGGATAAACTGGAGCAGATCCCGTTCTGCCTTTGCCGGATCGCGGAGGATGAAGAAAACCAGGAAATAGATGTTTATTATCTGGATAAACGGGTTTGCCATGATTACGATCATGTGGGGCATTATTTTCGTACTGCGATAATCATGTTTAGAAGGATCAGGAACATAACGGCCGATTGGGTGAACCTCAAAAACCTTTGGTTGCTAAGGGACTGTATCAGGGAGAATTTTAATCATGGCCTGGAGGTGGACGATCTGATCTTCGGGGAAACATTCGACGGTGAGGATCCGGAAACTATAAAGCCGCTAACCAAAGAACGGCTGTTCAAGATTAAAAAGGTGATTCAGGAAAAAGATCCATACGCTACCGTATAGGGGGGAGTATATAAAAACAAAACCCTGGAGTTTGTCTTGCGACAGGGACAATAGGGGATTACTACGCGAATATAGGGAGTATATCTCGTTTAATTTGTATTTTCACCATGTCTATCGTCGGATTCTCTTGTTTATTTTTACAACACTAAGATAAGTGAATTCTTCGACATGGCAAAATCCTGAGCCGCTCGGCTCTGCCGCTTGGCTTGTCCAAGAACTTTTTGTTGCTCAGGTACTTAAAAAGTTTAATTTGTAATAGTGTTGCGGAATTAAGGGTATTTACTACTTTTAGTATTTTAGTGTATTAGTACGCTTTTCTTTTGGAGGATTTGGGCGTTCCCGTAAACGGTCGGGCTTTCCGCCTCCAAGTCCTCGCCTGAAGGCTGTGGGCTTTTCACTGCAATCCCTAACGCATAAATACACCCACCCACCCGGCTAAGGTAGGCTATTTCCGGATAGATTCGTTCGGTGAAGTCAGCCGGATAAAAGCGCCTGACTTTTCACTGATCGGCACAATCCGGAAAGGAGTACCCGGAATGATCCTTGCCCGGCTGATGAGCGCAGGCACTCGTCGGCTGGGCAAGGAACATTCCTTGTCGGGCACTCCGGTAGCCGATTGTCGAACCCGGTTTTAACCCCCCTTTCAGGGGAGAGAGGTATTTTAGTTTTTCCGGCGTAGCCGCCTTGCGCTTACCTTGACCGGGGTTTTTGTCTGCAAAGGTCAAACGGCTTTTTCCATATCTCAAGTTGAGCCGCAAGCAGCTTTTAGAAAAAATCTCCAGCCAGGCTAAAGCCAGGTAGTATTTTTCCTAAAAAACTTGTGCTATGGAAAAAACCGTTTGGGGGGTTCTCATACAAAAAACCCTCGGAACTCAAGATAAACGCAAGACGACCACACCGACAGCCCCGAAAGACCAAAATGGGGTTGTCTTGATACAAAAACATCGGAATCTTAGGCATCCGCAAGGTTGGGGGGGGAGGGTGCGAGGTGGGGAGTTTACTATCGGAAAAAATCAGGTAGTAAATACTAAATTTAGTATTTACTAAAATACTACTTTTATGGATAATTATCTGATAAACAGATGGTTAAATGTTGTTTAAATACTTGCGTATCTCAAATAAAAGTGCTATCTTAGAGGTATAGAAAAAGAGATAACAACCTTTAGAACTGGCTCACCCACCAGGATAAAGAACGGGGGACGTAGTTATGAAAACTGATTATTTCGACAAGGCAGCGCAACAGTTTGCAAATTTGATGATATTATGTTGAGGTCAACATAAAAGGGTTAATGTTGCCCATTTGTTTATGTCAGTTTCTTTCATATTTATTTGATAATTAGAGTTCTTATCGAATTTTGTACAACATAATTTTGGATGCTCGTTTATATTATATAGTATTACTCATATAATTATAAGAGCATGTTAGAACAAATCATTATCCGCAAGTCATTCCTTAAAAAACATTTGGCTGCACCATTATTAAAGGAGCGAGAATACTTTCTAACTATGAAAAGTAAGGAAGGATTGTCCCGGCTAACACTATTGGGGTGGGCTGGGTATTCGCTCAAGTTTATCCAATATTTCGATCTTCATGATGGCGAAAAGAGAATTGTGTCACTTGATGATGTCGTTGAAGCTGCACGTCAATGGTCTTCACCCATTCCTGATCATTATCATTCTCGGAAACGTCATGATTGCCCTTCCTCAAGAATCAAATTCATTGAGATGGCTGTTGAATTCTTACTATACGTAGGTCTTTTAGATTCTCGTTACCAAGACGACATCATCAATTATCTCGCAGAGCGCAAATGGCACAGAGTCAGACTGATTGCCGCTCCCTTTTATAAAGAGAGAATGTCTTTCTTGATGGATTGCAAATCAAAAGGTTTTAAAAGACAGACACTTCAGCTTTATGCACAGTATCAACTTCATCTAATAGAGTATCTTGATTTAAAGAACTTCCGTATTGTTACCAATGAGGAAATCTCAAATGCAGCAAAAAAATGGCAAAACCTGGAAGACAAAGGTTCTCACAAGAAGAAAGGCACCAAGTCTAATTATAGTTTCTTCATCTATTTTGCAAATATGTGGCTTAAAGAGCTACATATGCTACCAGAATCAGGATCTCCTTCAATATCAGATATACGCATAAATGAATACCTTAATCACTTGGCATACAGGAGATATTCTCATGCCTATATTAAGGGAAGGAGATATATACTCACCTACTTTTACAAGATAATAGAAAAGGAGAACCAGGAACACCCTTTAACATTGGAAGATATAGATAAATACATTGAATACTACACGATTAACAAGGTTCAACGTAACACGCTGAAAGAGTACCTGTGTTGTATTCGTGTATATCTTCGTTATGCAGTCGAAAAGGGGTGGTGTATTACCGACCTAGATAAGGCGTTAATCACTCCCAAAGTATATAGTGAAGAAAATCTCCCTTCTTTCTTGCCGTGGAATAAAGTTCAAAAACTGTTACAAACAGTCAAAGAACAAACTGGTAAATCCGCATCGCGCGACTATGCTATTTTTATGTTACTTGCTATGTACGGTTTACGTTGTAGTGAGGTGGCAAACTTGAAGATTAGCGACATCGATTGGCGTAAAGAACAAGTCTATATTAAGCGTGCGAAGAATTGTCGACCACAAGTGTTACCACTTCTACATAATGTAGGAGAAGCTATTATCGCTTACCTAAAACAGGGAAGGCCAAATGACATAGGAAGCGATAGCTTGTTCTTTTGTACACCAGCCCCGATACGTCCTATATCTTGTACAGCCATAGCTTCCGTCGTATATAGGTATTTGAAATCCAGCGAAATGGACGTTAGGCACAAAGGTCCCCATTGTTTACGCCATAGCCATGCAACTTTCTTGATAAACGAAGGACAAACCTTAAAGGATGTCGGTGATTTACTGGGTCACAAAAGTATGGAAGCGACAAGAATATATGCAAAAGTGGATCTCAATTCACTTAGAGATGTTTCAAATATTAACTGGGGGGAGCTTCTATGAGTATAAAAGAAACTGTTGAGTCATTTATCAAGTTTCGTAGGTCTATTGGTCGTAAGGATCAGAGTACAACTTACTCTTTGAGATTATTTGCTAAGTTCATTGGAGAAACAACAGAATTAACTTCAATAACGGAAAGCGATTGTAATGCCTTCCTTTACAGAAAAGGAAATGTCATCACCAGATATTGGCATTCTCAGCACTGCATTCTGAAAAAACTTTTTGAGTGGGCTTTTTCTAGAGGACTCATTCAAAACATACCTATTCCCGTTTTTCTGCTTAAAGCTCCAGAGTATTATCCCGCTTACATATATACGGATGACGAACTGAAGAGACTGTTTGATTGTGCGCTTACATATCGCAAATATAGATCATTTGTTAATGAGCCAATATGTATACGATATATCTTGATGATCACGTATATGCTTGGACTCAGAATAAGTGAGACCTTATCCTTAAAAATAAAGGATATTGATATGGATAATATGTACGTGCATATACATTGTAGTAAGTTCTACAAGTCTCGCTTGGTTACTTTCAACGAACAAGTATCAAAATTGATGCAAGAGATATTACAATGGCGAAGTACTCAAATGTCCCCAATGGTAGAGGATGCATATGTTTTCATTAATCAGAAGGGGAAACCTGTTAATTTTGTATCTTTACATCAGATATTTGCGACCATTCGTAAGAATGCAGGTCTTTATTTCCCTGATAGAGGACGTCATCAGCCTAGAATACATGATCTTCGCCATACTTTTGCGGTCGACGTCCTTACTAACTGGTATAAATCAGGAAAGAACGTACAGGATTTACTGCCGAAGTTGTCTATCTATTTGGGACATCTTAACGTGTCCTTCACTTCCGTCTATCTAACAAAGACGCCAACTTTGTTGCAGGAAGCAAACAAATTGTTTTATGCTTATAAAAACACGAACAATGAAGAACAGAAGAATTACTGAAACAGAATATCTTGGCTATTGGCTAAGACCATTCCTCATAGAGTACTTAATTGTCACTCGAAACCTTAGTCGTAACACTCAGATGAGTTATCGTGATACATTCCGTATGTTGGTATCGTATGTCTCTACATTAATAAGTATTGCAATAGACAATCTCAAAATCTCGGATATTACGACTGACGTTATTACGAAATTTCTTGATTATCTGGAAATTGAGAGAAAAGTTTCCGTATCTTCAAGAAACAATCGTTTAGCTGCAATAAAGGCTTTCGCAAAGTTTCTGGCGTGGAAATCTCCTGAACATATAGATTGGTGTCACCATGTCACTCTTATCCCTTCAAAGAAAACGGAAAAACGCATGATAACCTATATGGACAAATCTGAGATCGAAGCCTTGGCTGATGCACCATTGAAAACATGCAAATATCAAGGGATAAGAAGTCGAGATCATGTCATTATCCTATTCATGTATAATACTGGCGCCCGAGTGTCTGAAGTTATTGGTGTTAAAGTGAAGGATGTTGCGATGCCTTCAAAACGTGGAATGCCAATGGTGACATTACATGGCAAGGGGCGTAAAGAGAGAATATGTCCTTTATGGGAGGATTTCTGGGATTTACTCAAACAATTTATAGACAACAAGTTGCCTGACGATTACCTTTTCCTTAACCGATACAATCAGCCTATGAGCCGATTCTGTATTTATGAAATGATAAAGAAATACTCACAAGATGTAATCTTAAATCATCCCTCTCTTGCTAATAAACGCCCATCTCCTCACGTTATACGCCATACAACCGCCACTCATCTACTTAATTCTGGAGCGGATATTGATATGGTTAGAAATTGGATGGGACATAGCTCGATTGATACAACAAACATCTACGCCGAAATTAGCATGGAAAGGAAATTAGAAGTTCTCAAAAAATGTGAGCAGTCCGTTTCCGATACACCATCACGAAAATGGTCTGAGGATAAGGAGTTAATTACATTCTTAGATAGCCTCTAATTCCTCCAAAGATAGAATTATGTTGTGCAAAATGTCAAAGAACGATTGATTATTAATTGTTTAGACTAATGCCCAACATAATTCTATGTCAGACATAAATGATCGAGAAGATCCAGCAGGTAGAGGACAACTGGCAAAAGCCCTGGATCACCATTGCGGCGAATACACGCAATTTCTTTCCGCAGAACCTCACAGGACGCAGGTACGCCGGAGGCAACGCCTTTTTACTCCTTTTCCTTTGCGAGAAATTCCAGTACCAGACACCCGTATTTATGACGTTCAACCAGGCGAATGAGGCCGGGATCTCCGTGCTGAAAGGATCGAAATCGTTTCCGGTCTATTACTTCCTTTTCTACGTGTACCACAAGGAAACACGCAAGAAAATAACCTTTGAGGAATACAAGGCGTTAAGCCGGGAGCAGCAACAGGAATACAACGTTATACCGACCTATAAATATTACTCGGTCTTTAACTTGGATCAGACCAATTTTTCGGACGTGAGGCCGGAAGAATGGGAAGCGTTAAGGGAGAAGTTCAGAGGGGGACAGGCAGAGCAGCCCGACGGGACAACCGGAGAGGCGCACCCCGAAATAGACGCCATGCTGGAGGCGAAAAGCTGGTTTTGCCCGATACGGGAGCAGCAAGGCGACAGGGCTTTCTATTCTCCTTTAGCCGATTATATCGTAGTGCCGCTTCGCTCGCAGTTCGTCGATATGCAGAGCTTTTACGAAACGCTTCTGCATGAAATGGGACATTCCACGGGACACCCCACCCGATTGAACCGGGATCTTGCGCACCCGTTCGGATCAGAGGAATACGGCAAGGAGGAATTAACGGCCGAGTTCGCCGCAGCCCTGGCAGGAATGTTTTTCGGGATAGCCGAACATATACGCACTGAAAACGCAGCTTATCTGAAAAGCTGGATATACGTCGGCTGTTCGCAAAACCACCCGTACTGTGGAGAATGGCTGCCAAACCAAGTTTTCCGAAAGCGGGGCCTGCGGCCTATACGTGGTGCGGGGCACTCAAACAGTCTATTCCAACGTGAAACTGACAGCCGAGAGGGATGCCGACACGGGCGGTCTCGTATGGAAAACTGAAAGTCCGACACCGCTCGCAGGCGGGCTGTTGGACGAACACTATTATTTCTACTATCCCTATCAGGCACGAGCCTCAATACTGGGGCAGGGCGGCTGTTCGCCTTCATCATTACGGTGAACGAGCTAACCGTGCCCGGCTTGTCGGTGCGGAGCGAAACATACACCATCTCCGACAATAAGACCTGCCATATCCTGGAGTCTGTCTGCCCGTGATGTTATCCTCTCATCGAATTCCTGTACTCACTCGGGCTCATTCCATAGTACTTCCTGAACACCTCCCTGAAATATCTGACATCGGAGAACCCCGAGTCATCCGAGATTTCCGTTATCGAACAGTCTTTTTCCCTGAGCAGTTGTGCCGCATATTGCAGCCGCATGGAGCGGATATAGTCAGCCGGGGCATGGCCGGTGAGCGCCTTCAACTTGTTGAAAAATCCGGTGCGGCTCATGTTCTGCATGCCACAGAGCATGTCCACACAGAAACCGGGGTTGTCGATATTCTTCATGACGCATTCCCTTACGGAGGCCATGAATTTCCAGTCCCGGGTATTGTGGCAGTCCGGCGGAACCTGTCCGACTCCGTCCTCAAGACCGGCGTATGCCCGTCTGAGCAGTGCCCGGTTTGCCAGTATGTTCCTGATATTCGCCCTGAGCACGTTTATGCTAAACGGTTTGGTGATATAGGCGTCAGCTCCGTTTTCCAGCCCCTCCAGCATGTCCTTCTCATCTCCCAAGGCGGTCAGCAGCATGACCGGGATATGGGATGTCTCAATATCGGATTTGACGGACGCGCAAAGTTCGTCCCCTCCCATTTCAGGCATCATAACGTCCGAAAGTATCAGGTCCGGATTGTATTCTCTCGCCACAAGCAGCGCGTCCCGTCCGTTGGAACAGGTTTGGACCAGGTATTCCTCTTTCAGCAGCCCCTCAAGGTAGGTCCGCAAATCGTCATTGTCCTCCACAATAAGAATACGCTGCCGGTCCCCGCCGGTCATTGTTGGAAGGATCTCACGCATGGGGCCGCAATCCGGTCCCATGCGGGTTTCCCCGGTATCCTGTTTCCTGGGCGAAGCAACGGGGCATGCCTTGTCAAGGCGTCTGCTCCTCAGGGGAAAAATAACACATACCATGGTCCCCTTCCCCTCGGTACTGGTAACGCGGACCCTGCCTCCGTGCAGCCTTACCAGCCTATGTACCATCATCAGTCCGACACCGTTTCCCGCCACTTGCAGATTGACGGCATTACTGCCCCTGAAATGGTTCCTGAACAGTTTCTTCCGTTCCTCAGGTGGAATGCCAATCCCCGTGTCTTCCACTTCCACACCCCATACATGCCGGTCCACGAAGGCACGGACCTGGATACTCCCGCCCCGTGGAGTGTACTTCAGTGCGTTGGACAGTATATTCTTCAATATAGAGTCCATTTTGTCCTTGTCAAACCGGACATTCAGGTAAGGGAAGCCGCTCTCACGGGTGATATCGATGTCCCTGATGGAGGCATATGTGCGGAATGCCTCACAGGTCGTCTCCAGATAACTGTTGAGCTCATATTCCGAGACATGAAGTCTCAAGGTGTAGTTGTCCGTACTCTCGAAATCTATCAGGCTGGTGACCAATCCCAGAAGTCCGTCCACGCTTTTCAGGGCCATCCGTACATTGTCCATCCCCTCCGCCTTCACCATGTCTTTCTCCACCACCTCTTCCAGCGGAGCCTTGATCAGCGTAAGCGGAGTACGGACATCATGGGCAGTATGTATGAAGAAGCACGTCTTTTCGTCTGATATCCTTTTCTGCCTGCGCAACATGGCAACGCGAAAAGACACCACCCCAGCCAACACACACAATGACGCATATCCGGCAATGGCCCATGTACCCGCCCACAGCGGCCGGGCGACACTCAGACCGAGGCTTCTTTCCTCATACACCTTGTATTTCTCCTCATTGGAGACGGCACGGATACGCAGGGTGTAGTTGCCTGGGGGCAGGCTCGTGAACTGTATCCGCCCGCTCTGGACCGGATGGCTCCAGCCCTCGTAGAGCCCCTCCAATTTCCATGAATATAGGATGTTCGAGGGATAGTCGTAGTTGATGGAGACAGCTTCCAGGGAGAAGGTATTCTGGTCATATGCAAGTTCCAGCCTGACGGTATTGTCAATATCCTCCCTCAAGGGGGATCCCTTGTCCCCGGGATAGACGGGGCGGTAGGAGATCATGAAATCCCGCAGGAGCATCCGAGAAAAATGCGGGGCGGGTATCCTCATGTCGGAGGGGAACATGACGGCTCCGGTGTTACTCCCGAACACGAAGCTTTCCCCGTGCCGGAAAGTGGATACCCCGGCATTGAGGCATACGCTTGCCAGCCCTTGTTCTGCCGTCCAGTTTCTGAAAGTGCCGCTCTCACGCCGGAACAGGGCCACGCTGTTTTCGGTCCCCAGTAGCAGGGTGCCGTCCGCACGGGGGACAATGGTATGGATGTTATTGGATATCAGGGCGCAGTTCTCGGTCTGGTATTGGCGGACGAACCTGTCCTCCACGCTGTCATAGACGAGAAGTCCCGCCCCGCCGGTGCCGATATACAGGAGCCCGTCCGGTGCCTGGTACAGTGCATAGACATGAACCGCCTCGACTGGAAAGGCGATATGTCTGCAGGTCCCCCCGTGCCCGTCAAGCAGGTACAACCCCATGCCGGTACCGATCCACATCCATTCCGGAGCCTTCTCCAGTATGGCGGTGATGGGGCCCGGGACCGGGTACAGGCGTACTGTGCCGTCATGGGGATCGAAACGTTTGAGATTGTGGCAGCCCCCTGTCCATATACATCCTCCGGAATCTTTTCCGATGTCATTGATATACTGGTCTGGACGCCCCTCTGCTGCAAAGGAGGGGGGAAAGTATTCCACCCTCCCGGTTTTCTTTTCGATCCTGTACAGGCCCGAAGCGTACCCGCCGGCGCAGATGACACCCGGCGAGACCTCGCAGAGCGTCAGGAAGATATGGTTCCCGCCATCCTGTATCCCATCGGACCGGCTGAGAAAGGAGCGCCACCGTCCTACCGCAGGCTGCAGCAGGCTGATCCCGTTGCTGGTGGCGAACCACAAGTCGCCTTCGCTGTCTTCGATGACATCATGCACCTGATCGTTAACCAGCGACCGGCTGTTGCCCGGTGAGTGCCGGAACCATTCATAGCTCTGGTAGCGGTTATTCCGGATTGTGACTCCGGCGGGGTAGTTGGCAAGCCAGATACGGTCCCCGCCATCCACATAAATGTCATTGATATTGTCTCCGTTCATGCCGTTGTGGCTGGCGTAGTCGGCGGTTATATAGGGTTTGGGCACTAGCGAGTCCATATCCATCCTGTATCCCCCCCTTCCGCCCGTGGCTATCAGCAGCTCCCGGTCATTGAGAGGGGTGATCCGGTTGACGGCCACATTCCGCAGCGTACTGCCTGCGGACACTCCGTATACAAGTATGCCCTTCCTGAAGGTTCCCACGAACAGTTTCTTCGAACCGGGGTGGTAGTAGAGTTCGCTGACCGGCGTCCGGATGCTGTCCGTGTCCGCAAGCGCCTCAAGGACACCGTCCCTTTCCCGTACCGGAAAAAGTCCGTTCACGGTACCGATGAAAAGGTTTGTACCGTCCGTCTCGCTGATAGCGGTTATATCACCTCTTAAACGGGAGACCAGCCGCTGCGCAATGCCTGTGCGGGTGTCATAGCGGATGATATGGTCACCCTGACAGAGCCATATGCGGTCCCCACGGTCCATATAGGCGTAACAGAGCATGCCCGTGGCGAAGTCATCCTGAAGACCGGGTATCCTGTATACCATCCGGAAACGGTCATGGAGGGTGTCGTAATGGAAAATACGGCCTTTCCTTCCCACAACCCACAGCGTGTTCTCCGTGTCGGTGTAGAGCCAGTTCAGATTGACTTGCGGGGCCACCTTCAGATTGCCGTCAAGAACAGTGTAATGCCTGATCCGCTTGCCGTCATAACGGTCCATCCCCTCCTGGGTGAGGAACCACATGTATCCCCTCCCGTCTTTTTGGATACGGTAAATCCTCCGGTTACTCAATCCGTCCTCTATTCCCAAGTATTTATATATCTGGGCTCCGCACATGGAGGAAATTCCCAGCATGAGGAATGCGGACAGTATTCTTCCCATATTCCGAACACGTGTCATTCTGATGTAAATTAGACAACAACTGTTGCAAATATATAAAAATATAAATTAATATACAAATTTAAACATAACCTCGGATGTCGGCGGCGTGGCAGGTCAGACGAATTCGAATGCCACCATGACCGCTTGCTATGCCACGGGCAACGTGACCTTAGAAATAGCCCCCATAAATAATATCGATGTCGGCGGTGCGGTGGGATTCAACGGAGGAAGCCGCATCCTTGCCTGCTATGCCACGGGCAACGTAACCAGTACAGGTAGTAGCACCGTCAATGTGTATATCGGCGGCTTTTGTGGATATAACTCCACCACCGTGACCGCCTGCTACTGGAAGAATAATAAGGAACAAGGCATCGGCTACAATAAGGTAGGCACCGACACCGAAGTCACGAAGGTAGACGGCACTGACGTTACCTGGCAGAAAGCCGTTGATGCCATGAACACCGCCTTGCAGAACGCAGGCTCAGAGTGGCGTTACGAACTTAACGGAGCATTGCCTACCTTGAGGAAGCAGTAAACCGTCGGGCGGAAAAAGTTCCGCCCGCAACGGAAAGAACCGAAGTATAACCCCAATAAAGAAAGGAGGACGTGATGGAACACACGGAGAATCCACCATATAGGTTTTGGCATCAAGGCTTTGTCAATAATAATATAGACTCCAGTGTAAATATGGAATCTGTAAGCCGGACATTGTCAAGATTGGTGCTCATTAAAGACAACAAATCAAGTAATTAAATAAAAAACATGGGACTTTTTCACAGAGGCAAGAAAAATAATGACGATGAGCCGGACAGTGTTCAAACCAATGTAAGCGGTTGAGCAAATACATCTTGTCATAATATCCTTTCCCGCTTATCTTTGTGTGCAAAAAGGATTTATGGCAAAATATATGACAAGGGAGGAGTTTTTCCATATTCTTCTTCGACAACGCCAAAGCAACTTAACGGTAAAGGACTTTTGTGCGAATGAAGGATATAACCGTTCCCAGTTTTACGACTGGCGCTCACGTTTCAATATCTCGGACGAGGAGCTTAAATCCGGAAGTGTTCCCACAGCTGGCATGGATGGTTTTGTTCCGATAAGCATAGACAACAACAATGTATCTGCACCAACGTTTCAGTCCCAACCTGCCTTGTGTCCGCAAAAGACAGAGAAAACTTCCGGTAAATGTACTGACAACTCGGAAATATCCCTGGAGCTTCCCAACGGGATTAAAATGAAATTTAAGGGCACGGGTGGCTGTAAAGCCGCTTTGAGCCTGCTCACTAAACTGTGTGGAACATGTTTTGCCTGAACGACTCCACGCGTTACTTTTTATGCCCCGGCAGTACCGACATGCGTAAGGGCATGTTCAGCTTGAGCGGTCTGATCCGGGAAAAAATGAACGGGGATGTCCGGAATGGAGATGTGTACATTTTTATCAACAGGCTAAAAAAACGTATAAAGCTTCTGCACGCAGAAACGGGAGGTCTGGTGATGTACGAGAAACTGCTTGAGGAAGGAACTTTTAAAATCCCCGCTTATGATCCTGAAACCCACTCGTACCCCATGACATGGAGTGATCTTGTCATCATGGTGGAAGGCATCAACGAGGACAAACGAAAGGGAAGGCAAAGACGGCTCTCCGATCTGAAAAGACACTGGCAAATATCTGTAAACAAATAGCTTGCCGGCTTGCTTTTCCGGTTGTTTTTCACTACCTTTATACAATCAAACAGGATATTGAATGACAACGAAAGAAGATATGCCGAAGCGGGTGACGGACCCCATGCTGGAACAGCTTGCCTTGCTGATGGAGACAAACCGGAAGCAAAGTGAGATCATCGAGTCCCAGGCCAAGACCATAGAGGAGCTCCGTGCCACGATAGTTGAACTGAACGCTTCCCTTGCATGGTTGAAAAGGAAAGTGTTCGGGAAGATGAGTGAGAAATGCAATCCTATAAACAACGGGGACCCCATGCTCCCTTTTGATTACGGCGACTTGGGACAGATAGAGGCGGAAATCGAAGCGGCCAGAAACAAGGCGGCGCAGATTATCACCCCCAAACCCCAAGTCGCCGGTAAAACTCCACGCCGCAACCGGATCATCATGGACGACCTTCCGGTCGTGACGGTTGTCATCGAGCCGGAAGACCTCGACCTTGGCAAATACGTCAAGATAGGCGAGGAACACACCAGAACCCTTGAGATGAAACCCGGGTATCTCTATGTAAAAGACACGGTACGCCCCACGTATGCAATCAAAGACGAAACGGAGGCAGTTGAAAACGGGAAGCGGATGGTAGTTACCGCTCCTTTGCCGTTGATGCCCATATATAAAGGTATGCCCGGGGCTTCCATGCTCGCGGAGATACTTTTACAGAAATACGAGTATCACGTTCCGTTTTACCGGCAGGTCAAGCAACCGGAACACCTGGGAGTGAAACTGTCGAGAAACACGTTGAATGGCTGGTTCAAGCCGGTCTGTGAACTTTTAAGACCTCTTTACCTTGAACTCAAAAAGAAAGTCCTCTCCTCTGACTACATACAGGTGGATGAAACCACTCTCCCGGTCATAGACCATGACAGGCATAAGGCGGCAAAGGAGTATATCTGGATAGTACGAGCGGCGGTGCCGCGCCTGCTCTTCTTCCATTATGCCAACGGATCGCGTTCTCAAAAGGTGGCGGTCGATCTTTTGAAAACGTTCAAAGGATACCTCCAGTGTGACGGCTACTCCGCTTATGACGCTTTTGAGAACCGGAAGGACGTGCGCCTGTGCGGATGTCTCGCACATATCAGACGCCACATAGAGTCATGCAGGGAAGAGAACCGGGAATATGCCATGCAAGGACTTAAATTTATACAAGATCTGTATAACGTGGAGTATATGGCTGATGAGCGGCAACTCTCCTATGAGGAACGTGCAGCGCTACGGCAACGTCTGGCCGGTCCGCTACTTGACGCCTTCGAGCTCTGGCTTCAGAACACATACTCCAAAGTGCTTAAGCGCAGTCTGATGGGGAAGGCTATAGCCTACGCTTATCCTCTCATACCAAGAATGAGGCATTATCTGTACGATGGAAGAATTTTTATAGATAACAACAGGGCGGAGAACGCACTTAGACCTATGGTTTTGACCAGAAAGAATATGCTGTTCTGTGGAAATCGGCAAGCGGCTGAAAACACGGCTGTCATCTGCTCGTTACTCGGTTCCTGTAAGGAATGTGGAGTCAATCCACGTGAGTGGCTGAATGATGTAATCAGCAAACTTCCCTATTATCTTACTCCCAAGTCAGAGAAAAAACTCACCGAGCTCCTTCCTGACAGATGGGGTGGATACCGACAAAGCCACGACACTCTCCCGACAGTCCCGGGAATGTCTATGGACAATCCCAGGACTGTCCATAGGCAAACTGTACACGCAACCTGAAACTCTGACGAACCGATAAGTCTTACCACTGCACATATACATAACTCAAGCAGAGTGATCTCTCTTGGGAAAAATCAAATCTACAAGATGTATTTGCCCAACCGCTTACGATAAAATAATGTAATATGAACAAACCGAAGGTTATACAGATTATTGATGTTGTTTCCAATGCGATAGCCGGAAACCGTATCGACGAGGATTTCATAAAGAGTTGTATTTACGGAAAAGTGAATGCGGAACTGTATGCGCATCTTTTAGGTAAATATAGGGAGTATGACGGTGATTTCTTTCAGTTTTATTTGGGGACGGACGATCGGATAAACCGGGCTTTGCTGGAGAACCTGGGGATTAAGGTCGAACCCGACAAATATCCGGACTATGATAGCCGGATTGTTGCGCAGGTCGTCCAGGGAAAAAAAAGGTTTGATATTTATCCTTTCGAGGTGGAAGCCTTTAACAGATATGCCATGTTTGGCAATAATAATGCGCTTTCATGCCTGAAAGGGATTTCCCCGACAGCCGGGCAGACCGTCCGGGAAAACGGTATTAACGAGTATGGAAACGCCTTGAATTGGTCGCTGTTCTGGATAAAGGCGAATCCGGAGGACAAAGCCCTGTTAGTGGATCACGTTTTGAATATCCCCGAACGATGATAGCGGAATATTTCATTTACCGGAGAAAGGGGGATAAAGAGCCGTTTATCTCCCTGGGGGAAATGCCGCAGTATAGGTTAAGGCCGAAACAGAAGTTTACCGGGAAAAAACTTAAAATAGAGGTGATCCGCAGGCTTTCCGGCGTGGAAATCGAGCAGACGGCCACCACTCCGCAGATAAACGCCTATATCGAGGCGAATATCTATGATACCGATCGTTGGCCGGAGTACCGGAAGTTATACCGACAGGTGGCCGGGGAGGTGGAAACCGTGGCTGACATCTTTACGCTCCAGTATATTTTAGTGGCCGAACTGGAGGATCAGACCAGGACGGGGAGGGACTGCCAGGAGCAGCCGACAGATCCGCAAGACGAGAGGCTGATACATTTAATCCGGTGCGAGCTTATGGGTGAACCCCTGGAAATGTACAAGACGATGATAAACCCGATCATCGCCTTAAAGAAACGTTTCGTTTGATACTACTATATCTACTAAAAATAGTAGATACTACTTTTAGTATTTTAGTTCGTGCGCTCAATCCTGGGAGAGATACGCATCGGTGTACTCTTTAAGTTCCCGGTATGCCTTGTCTAACTCTTCTTTGGTGTGACGCTTGAATTTTTTATGCCTTAATATGAAAGGCAACCGTTGGTTTATCTCTTTTCCGTACTCGTCCAGGCGTTGTTTCCCAATTCCGGTAAGGACGACGTGGGTACGGTCGTCTGAAAAGTGGATCTCTTTTAAATCTTCCATTGTATCTAATATGCGGAGGATGATTTTCTCGTAAATGGGGGTACGCTGTAACGGGTGTTCGAGCATGGGGGAATTGTATTTTATATCGAAATTCTCGATGATCTCCGTCTGCACTTCCTCTATATGCTTGGGGAGTGCTTTTCCCAGCGTGTAGTAAACGGCTATCTGAAAGTCTTTGTAATTTGGAAACATGGGCGTATATGGTTTATTGGGAACGTGGATATTTTAAATTTCCGTTCCGGGATTCTTCGGCCGAAAGATAGGAAAATTATCTCAAATAATCTTCCGGATAGATGCGTTTTTTAGTATATACTAAAAATAGTATTTTTGTAATGCGCATTACAGTAGTGTATTTTGTAAACGTAACGTGTACTTATTCAAGCATTTTAGTAAAATGGGTATCTTTTATATCCGGTCGTACTAATATTAGTATTTTAGTATTTTTGTAATGTACATTACAAAAATATCTGTATCTTTGCATTCGGATTGAAAAACAAAAGGCTTATGATAACGACGATCCAGTTCAAGACGTTGGACGACTTGTATCAGTTTTACAACGACGCAATTTTTAACGGTGAGCTTTCGGAATGTATCGTGAATATGTCCCGTCACGGTGGGGCGTTCGGCTTTTTCGCCGCCAACCGTTGGAGAGGGGACGGCCAGGAAAAAAAGGTCGTTCACGAGATCAGCATCAACCCCGATTTCATGAACCGGGAAGATCGGGACTGGCATTCTACCCTGGTACATGAAATGTGCCATTTGTGGCAGGAGGATTTCGGCAGGCCGAGCCGGGGAGGGTATCATAATTCGCAATGGGCTGACAAGATGATCCAGGTCGGACTGATGCCGTCCGACACCGGGGAGGCCGGAGGCAAAAGGACAGGCCAGAGCGTTACGCATTATATCATTCCGGGAGGGAAGTTCGAGCAGGTTTTCAATACGCTAAGCCGGGAGGATCTGCAAAACTTGCGGCTTAGGTACAAGCCGACTTTGGCGGCTGTACCCACCCGGCCGATCCGCATCGCCGAAGGCGACGGGGACGAAACGGAAGAACCGGGAGATCCGGACGAGGGGGAGAGCAAAAGCGGAAAGCGGAAGAAATACACTTGTGGGTGCGGCTGTAACGTGTGGGGAAAATCCGGGCTGGTGTTAAGGTGCGGACTGTGCGACACTGATTTTACGGAGCAATAGGAAACAGTGCAAAGGTCAGAAGCCCCCAGTAAAAACCCCGCCGGAGGCAGATTTCAAGCATACTCGTTTTACTAAAATACTAAGATAAGTCTATACTAATCTTAGTATTTTAGTATTATTGTAATGTGCATTACAATATAGGGGCATATGAAAAAGTGGGGATGTCGTAATACGTCAATTCGCCCCACTTTTAAGGCTTGACGTGCAATAGCCGTCAGCCCCCAGACGGACGGGAACCACCCCGGCCGCACACAAATATAGAAAATCTTCCGGATTTAACCAAACAGGTCGGGATCTTTCTTTTTCCCCCTGGCCTTGATACCGAAATCCTCACGCAGCATCTTTGCCAGTGAGTTATGTGCGTGGGCTGTACTCATTTCACCGCTGCAAACCTTCTCGTCGTAATAGGCGCAACGGTCGTACACGTCTTTCAGCCGTCCGCTTTCCAGGATCTTGTCGAGTGCTCTTACCGGGGTGTTGTCGCTCGGATAGCTTAAAGCACCGTAAACCCAACGGTAAACGAACGAGTATTGTTGTTGCTGGTCGCCTCGCAGTTCTTGGGGATTTCTCGCATGGATGAACAGGATAATAGTGTCGGCTTTCGGTTTTTGCCCCTTTTTAGGCGTTTTGCAGATGAATTTGTAATCGAACCATACATCGGCCTCGCTTTCCTTGATTCGTGTCTGTGCAGGCCTTAAAACCTTTTGGTCGATCTGTGCGTTCGAGTAGGAGGCCGGGATCTCCAGGTCTTTGCAGAATTGCTCGATCGAGTAATAATACTCCCGTCTGTCCCGTTGGCTGCAAATGATCTTGTAGAGCCGCTTGGTGTAATTGCCCCGGAGGGTTAAGGCGATGTTCTTCCCGTACCTTGTACCGCCGACACCCGTACCGTAGTAGAGCAGGAAAGGGATCGCCCAGGGGTTGAGCGTCAGGGCTACCCGGTTTGTGCCTTTGATGTTGTGTACCGTCGTTATCACCACCCCGAACGTTTCCACCGTCTGGTGGATATTGGGATGCACCCAGCGAAAGGAAAAGTTTTTCCGCATCATGGCGATAGCCTCTTTTAGAACTTTGCTCTTGTTGTTCTTCCCCCCGGCTTCGTCGCATTTGATCTCGACGACAGGCTGGTTAAATAGGTCTTTAGGCAGTTGTTTTTCCCTGGTCATGTGTTGCTGGATCTGGTCGCTTATGAGCGTCAGTAGGTTTTCTTGCCACTCGGTAACGGAATACTGGCCGAATGTTACGTTATTCGGCTGGATTAACATTACTTCTTCCTCCGTAGGAGGAATATAGAGGGTGATGTCGTTGGTTGCCATAGGCTTGTTTTTTGAGTTTGGGACAAAGTTAAAGAAATAAAAGATACCGCCAAAAGATACCCGGTATTTTTTATCGCAACCTTTAGTAAAATGGGTATTTATCGGAGGGGGCTATTTTAGTAAAATGAGTATTTTTCCCCTTCGGATTTTAGTAAAATGAGTATTTTAGGTTGTGTTTTTGTGTTTGTAACTGTTTGTTTTTCAATTAATTGCAAACGCAAAAACGTTTTCTTACAAAGAACCTCTACAAAGACTATTCTCACAAAGGAGGAAAATCTTACGGAATTGCAGGCTTCGGAGCGGGTGGAAAATGCACATTTTGGAAGCGGAAAAATGAGAAACGGAGAAAAACGAGCGAAGCGTTTTTTAGGGCGATTTTTCCGCGCGTTAAAATATGTAAATTTTCGTTTTTGTACTATAAAATCAAAGAGAATCGGAACGATTGTGACGTATTACAAATGTACACTTTTTTCGGGCGGTGTACATTTGTAATGCGCATTTCGTGGGCTGGGTGTCTGATGTATTGGAGCGAAGCCGTGCGGAGCGTTCCAGGAGCGACGAGCGAAGCAAGGAGAGAGAGAACGACGGTTTACCGAAGTGAGCAAGCAGTCATTGGACTAAGTCCAATGCTGAATTTTTAAATCGCTGATATATAACTGTTTACTTGTTTATATGTATGCAATTCGCATACATATTGCATACATTATTTTGATAATTCATTGAATTATAGTATATTGTAGCCGATATTTATGTATGCAAACCCCTATACGTGAAATTATGGCAACAACAAGTAAAGATACGTCTATCCGTATAAAGGAGAGTACAAGGTTTAGGCTTGATATGCTGAAAGGAAGCAAATCGCACGATGCGTTCGTGGCCGAAATGTTACTCTATTTTGAAACGACGGGGATCACTCCGCAGTCGAACGTAATGCCGCCGAACATTGCGGCCAAAGAGCAGGCAAGCCGGGTGATCGAGGTTGTTCGGGGCATCGAGAAATCCACTAACGTAAGGCTGAAAAATATCGAACAACTCCTTTTGTCGCTTGTCGGGGAAGTGAAAACGCCGGGGGACAATCCGGACGAATATATGCACATCTCACAGGTACAGGAACTATTGGAGCGTTCCAGGCAACTGGAACAGGAAGCCAGGGAAAACCGGGAGAAGGCCGGGAAACTGCAAACGGATCTCGAAATAGCCCGGCAGGAGAAAGGAACTCCGGCCGTCGGATGCAATACGCACAAGATCCTGGAGATCGTGGAGCGTATCGACGAGGTGAAGAAGATACCGACATTCAACGATACGGTTTATGAGATAGACCGTAATACGCTGGATATGTGGGTGAAAAGGTTAAAGGACGAACTAAAGAAATAAGCCTATGTTTGCCAAAGTACACCCGGCCGAGGACGTGAAAAGCGGAAATACGGGAAGCTGTCACGACTTGGTGCGTTATCTGGAAAAGGAAACGGGGGAGGGGCAGCGTTTTTTCTCCCATACGGAGCAGGATATTTCACCCGAACGGGTAATCATGGATATAGACGGGAACAAAAAGGCGTTAGGGGCTAACGACGCTAAATTCTTCATGCTTTCGCTCAATCCGTCGCAGTCGGAACAAATGCACCTTATCGGCCGGAAAGTGGACGATTTTAAGGAACTTACACCACAGGAGAAAAAAGAGGTTTTCCAAAAGCTGGAGGCGTTCACCCGTTCGGCTATGGATGAATACGCCTTGAACTTCGGACGGGACAATATCAGGGGAGGCCGGGATCTCATGTATTACGCACGTGTGGAAACGGAACGATCCTATCATCCGGAAGATGAAGAGGTGAAACAGGGGATAGCCAGGATCGGAGAGCCTAAACCCGGTTTGAACTTGCACGTTCACGTAATCGTTTCACGAAAGAGCCTGGACGGGAAAGTGAAACTCTCTCCGGGGGCTAAATCGGCCGGGAACACCTGGGAACTGGAGGGCAGGGGGACGGTGAAACGGGGCTTTTCACATGAGGGCTGGAAAGTCAGGGTACAGGAATGTTTTAACCGGAAATTCGGTTATCAGGCTAAAGAGGGGGAAACTTATGTACGTCCGCAGGTATCGGCCGAGATCGGGAAGATTACGAACCCGGAGCTTAAAAGGATATTGCAGGACGAGCAGTTTACGGCGGCAAACCAGATCGTCGCAGCCATGAGGGAACAAGGTTACACGCATCAGGTACGGAAGGGGGTGCATTCCTTTTCACGGGAGGGTGAAGTGTTCCAGGTTGAACACAGGCTTTTGAAAGCGTTTGAGAAGCCGCTATCGGACGAGCAGCTAAAAAGCATAACGGAACGTTTCGATTTGACAAAGTACGAGGCGAACCCGGCCGGGTACAGGGAGAACGGTTTGCAGGTAAAGGATATAAGTTTCTCGACGTATGTCAAAGATGAAGCGCAGAAAGGGGAAAAGGCCTTGAAAGAGGTCGCTTATAAAGTGGTTTATGATGAACAAAACCATACGACGGTATCGTTCGCAACAGTCCGGCAGTTCGCGTACGAGCACCGGATAAACCTGGTGAAAAGCGAACCGACGGCCGAAGCCGTCTTGAAGAAGGTCAAGAACCCGGAGCTTAAAAATCTGTTGGAGAACTACCGTTTCACGTCCGCTAACCAGATTGTCGTAGCCATGAAAGAGCAAGGCTACACGCATAAGGTACGGAAAGGGGTACATTCCTTTTCACGGGAGGGTGAACGGGTGAGCATACGGCACAAGGATCTGAAAAAATTCGCAGATCCGAAACTGGAGAGCCGCCACATGGAGGGCATTATCGAACGTTTTAACCTGTACAAGTACAAGCAGGAGGGTGTGGCCTACCGGGAAAACGGCCTGGAGGCCAAGAATATTTCTTTCCTGACATACCAGAAAGTGCCGATCGAGCCGGAAGAGGATAAGAGCATGACCGGAAAGCCGGAAGCAAAGGAGGAAGCGCAGCAGCCACAGCAGGAAACGCCGGGGAACGAGGTACGTCCGGAAGAAACGGAAAACGAAGCGGAAAAGCTCATGCCCGAACCCGATCCGGTCAGATACAGGAAAGAGCTTAAAGAGGTGTCTTATGATGTGTTGTTTGATAAGGAAACGAAAACCTATGTGCCGATTTCGGCGATCCGCAAATACGCATACGAGAATGGGATCAACTTGATAGACCGATATAAGCACGGGTACGCAGTCAGGAACGAGGATCTTAGGGAGTGCCTGGCAAATCCCGAATACCGGACGGTTAGGCAGATAAACAAGGCCATGAGGGAGAGGGGATATACGATCGAAAGGGACGAGGCCGGAAACTATACTTACATTAAGGGGGAAAGTTCTTTCTTCATGGAACGCCGGGATTTGCTTGCCTTTACCGGGTACGCCAAAGATACCGGAGGCCGGGAAAGGGAGAGGGGGGCGTACCGGAACGCAGACAAGGCCGTCGGGTTTATCGGTGGTAAGGCCAAACAAAAGTTGATAAACGAGATCCTGGGGGATAGTTTCAGGACGGAAAGGATGCTTGTAGGCAACGTGAAAAAGGCCGTCAGTCTTATACAGAACCCGGCTAACATAAAAATGATGCTGATAAAACAGATCGGCAGTTTTTTAAACCCGTTTAAAGAGTTATGATATGATGATGTATATTATTATAGGGATCGCCTGCCTGGTGGGGATCATCGTTGTTGTGCTGTTGCTTCCAAATTCCGGCAGACAGCAGCAAAAGGGACAGAAATACCGTTTTGAGCTGTCGGCCGGGGGAGGGAGGAAAATAACCTTTGCCGATCCGTTCGATAATTTCCTGGTCTATGGTGGGGCGAACTCCGGAAAGACCAAAAGCATAGGAAAGCCCTTGTTAAGCCAGTATATACAGGCCGGGTTTGCCGGATTTGTCTATAATTACAAGGATTTCGACCTGGCAAGGACGGCCGTACACCTGGTAAAAAAACATAATTACCCTTATGGGTGCTTCCAGATCAGTTTCACGGATATGGAACGGACGCACCGGACAAATCCGATACGCCCTTCCGTGGTGAAGAATGAAACCTTGTTCTTGCAGCTAATGGATGATATGCTGACCGCCTACCAGGGAAAGGACGGCAAACGGGACGAGTGGTTTAACGGGGCGTTGGGGATATTAAGGGGCGTTTCGATCCGGTTTTATAACGACTATCCGCAGTTTTGCACGATACCCCATATCGTTAATTTCATTTGTTCGGCCGGAACTGTCCGGATAACGTCGTTCCTGGAGGGCAAGCACCAGAGCCGGGTACTGGCTGGGGCGTTCCTGGACGCAAAGGACAGCCCCAAGACGCAAAGCAGCTATCTAAGCAGCCTTACCAACAGTCTAAGCACGCTCGCCAACGAAAAAAAGGTGTGTTATGTCCTTTCCGGAAATGATTTCGACTTTAACCTGATAGATCCGGAATGTCCGAAATTGGTTGTCGTATCGAACGCCTATCAGATCGAAAACCTGATTTCCCCGGTTATATCGCTCATGCTTTCCATTTCGTCCCGGCGTTTCACGCTGGCGAACAAAGTGCCGTTCTTCTACTTCCTGGATGAAGCGACCACGTTCCGGATCGCCGATTTCGAGAAACTGCCGTCCGTTCTAAGGGAATACCTTTGCAGTTTCGTTTTTCTTACGCAGTCGGCGGCGAAGATCGAGAAGATATACGGGAAATATGACCGCAGTTCGATAGAAGCCAATTTCGGGAACCAGTTCTTTGGCCGGACAAAGGACATAGAGGCCTTGAAAAGCTATCCGCTTGTTTTCGGGAAAGAGGAAAGGCAGAGGGTCTCAAAGACCACCGGAAGCGGCCGGGGAGGGGAGAACCGCAGCCGTACCGTTTCCACGCAGAAAGAGGAAATATACGACACGAATTTCTTTACCAGCCTGAAATCGGGCGAGTTCGTGGGAAGTGCGGCGCATTCCAACATGAGGGACTTTCATTTGAGGTTTGAAATGTACGGGGACAAGGAAGATCCGCTTCCAATCGTGCATCCCGTACTGGCCTCGGACATAGAGGAAAATTACCAGCAGATCATAAAGGATATACAGGGCATTGAATAACAGGGAAAGTGTGGCTATGTTCTACAAAGTGTGGGGACAACTCCACACTTTTTTGTGGAATATAAAAAAGGGGTAAAATTATAAAAGTTTGATAATTAGTGTATTTATTAAAACAGTAGTGTATTATGTCAAATTGGAATGGATCTTGTACAATATAATTGTATAAATACACTCCAGTTTTGAAACTCCAGTGCAATAGCAAAGGTTGTTTTTAGATTGGCCGGATAAGAATTTATTTACTTAAATACTTAAAAATAAACTCCTTATGAAAACGCCTTTGTTTATCTTGCTCCAGGCTACTGGAGGTATTAGAAATGAAGTAAACACATTCCTTAGTGATTATGCCGTTCCGGTGATCGCCATGCTCCTGATCGTGGGAGTGGGGATCGGTGTGGTGATGAATTATGATAAGATTATAGACCGGGACGGACAGGGAACAAGAAAAGAGGGTATTGTAAACTTACTCTGGGTGGTTGGTTACATCATCATCGGGCTTGCGATCATCGCCGCCGTTATCGCACTTATCAATAGCAAACTTAAAATGTCCCTCTAATGGACTTCCAGGTTAGAAAGGGGCTGGAAACACCCCTGAAAGTGCATGGAATGAGAACGAAGTTTTTTTGCATCTATTGTATTATCCTGGCTGTGATTGTTCTTTTTGTCGTGGGCTTCCTGACAAGTGCCATGAGTGGGGAGGGATCTTTTTTGGCCTTTATCGTTTCGCTGGTGGCCGGGGCGTTCGCCTCTGTGGTCTTGCGGATCGTCTTTATCAACCTTTCCATGCAGCGCAAGTTCGGCAAGTTCAAAAGACAGGTATTTGTCATATCGAATAAGGATCTGTTAAACAGCCTGTAAACACTCTTTTTATGAAAATATCGGCAGCGCAAGCGTACTGTATCTTGGATACGGTAGGATCTTCCATACTTACCAAATCCGGCGAAATATCCGTTTCCTACCTGTTGGAATTGCCGGAGGCCTATTCGCTGGATCGCTCGGATCTGGAGGAAAGGCATAACGAGTTATTCCGGGCTTTCCAGTATGTCCGAACCGGGTTTATACATAAGCAGGACGTGTTTTTACGCAGGAAATTCAAGCCGGAATATGTGATCGAGGGGGAGGGCTATATACAGACGGCCGAAAGGAAGTATTTCGACGGACGGGAATACCTGCATCACTTCTGCATATTGTCCTTTACGCTTTCGGGACTGCAAAGCCTTGAAAAAGCGTACCAGGCCAACCCGTTGGCGTATAGCGAGAAACTGGCAAAGGCAGACCGGGACAGGCTGGCCGAGTTTCTGGAATCGGTGGAGAGTGCGGTTTCCATTATCCGGAATATCCGTAGCACGCAGATCCGGCCGTTGAACGTGGCCGAGGTGAAACAGCACCTTTTCCGGTACGTGAACGGTTTCCATGACGACGAGGGACTAAGGGATATACAGTGTTCCGATATGATAAGGATCGGGCAGAAGAAAGGGATATTCTTTGCCGTTTGTGATGAAAGGTATCTGCCCGACAGGATGAAAGTATATGTTACGGACAGCATTTTGCAGGAGGCAAACAGCCAGCTTTATATGTCAATGCTGGAAAGGATCGGCGTTCATGTGCCCTGTTCCCATGTGGTAAACCAGATATGGAAATTCGCCGGGGGAAGCTACCGGGAGGAACTGGCCGAGAGGGTGAAGCTGTTCGGCCGTTACCGGGAGTTTGACAAGGCCATAAAAAGCCGTTATGACGGCCTGGCCTCGTATGAGCAGGAGATCATCAACGAGGAAAACGTGCTTTGCAAAACGCACCTGAACGTGTTGCTGTTGGAGGACGACGAAACGATCCTGAACCGACAGACGGAACAGGTAAAAATGATTTTCACGAACGCCGGGTTTAAATATTACATTCCAAGTTACGAGGGGCTTTATAATATCTTCATCGGCTCGATCATCGGCCGGGAAAACAACCTGAATCCGGATTACCTGTTTCTTTCGGATCTGCATTCGTCGCTCTGCATGGGGATCAATTACTCTACGTTCCGCAGCGACAAGGAGGGGATCTTGTTTAACGAACGGCTGTATCAAACACCGATCCGAAAGGACGTTTGGGACGCAGATAAGAAACGCATTCCGGCACGTAACATGATTATCGTCGCATCGACGGGTGGGGGAAAGTCGGTTACGTCGTTGAACATCATCCAGCAGAACATCGAGCAGAATTATAAACAGATCGTCGTCGAGTTCGGAAAGAGCTTTTACCAGCTTTCGCAGTTGTACCCGGACAGGTCGCTGCATATTGATTATGACGGCAGCAGCCCGTTGGGGATCAATCCGTTCTATACGGCCGGGAAGCAGCCGGACAACGAGAAGATAAAGACGCTTGTAAACCTGGTGCTTAAATTCTGGCGGTCTAAGGCGATCATGGAGGACACGAAACAAGTTGTTTCGCTGACAAAGATTATTTGCCGTTATTACGAGGATATTCCCGACGGCCATTGTTTCCCGGACTTTTACAGGTACGTCCAAAGAGAGGGGAAAAAACTATATGAGTGTTTGAATATCCTGCCGGAATACTTCGATATAGACAGCTTCCTGCACGTGTGTTCGGAATTTATGCCAGGGGGATTTTATGAGAACGTGTGCAAGCCGTCCCCACTGGAGAACGATATGCAGAACCGGGATTTTATCGTCTTTGAGCTGACGAAGATAAAGAAAGATCCGTTCCTGATTTCCGTCATTATGACAATCCTTTTCGATACGATAGAGAACAAGATCCTTTCGGATCGTTCCGTCAGGGGGATGCTGATCTTTGACGAGTACGCAGAAAGCCAGTCTATAAAGGACACCTTTTCAGGTGCGGACATACATTCGACGGTGGCGTTCTGTTACCAGAAACTCCGCAAGGAAAACGGTGCGGTGGGTACGATCGTCCAGTCATTGGCGCAGCTTCCCGATAACGAGTACACGAAAGGCATTATCGCCAATACGCAACTCTTATACGTGCTTCCGGCCAACGAGATCGTTTACGACCAGACGGTAGAGGCGTTCCATATCAAGAACCGGAGCCACGTAAACCTGATGAAGTCGATCCGTAACGACTTTTCAGGGGTACGGCCGTATTCGGAGATATTCATCCGGTTTATGGATAGTTACGCAACGGTGGTACGCCTGGAGCTTTCACCGGAAAAATTGCTTGCGTTCCAGACCGACGGCGAGAAATGGAACAAATTGCAGGAGATTTACAAGGAGGCCGGAAACATGGAAACGGCCATAGAGAAGTATAAACAATTAAAACAGAAAAGTTATGAAACGGAAATGTCTATGTAGTTTGCTTGTGATGATGTGCTGTTACTGTACGGCGTTCGGCCAGTGGGTGGTGTCCGATCCGGCCTTGACGCAGCTATCGCAGATAACCTGGGCGAAAGAACTTAAACAGGCATACGAACAGTTTCAAGTGCTGGGGGAATCCAGGGACATACTGACTAAGAGCCTGGATCTGTACCGGCAGGTGAACGGGGTTATCAAAAACTCTAAAATGGTGTTGCAGGTGCTTTCCATGCAGGGGGAAATGTTGGAACTGGCGGCGAAAGAGTGCACCCGGTCGGACGTGTTTACCGGACAGGAGGCATACGGGGAATATACGAACGTGCTGAACAAGATCATGGAGGAAAGCGTGCTTTCCTTTGACCTGATCCGGACGATCATATCGCCCTCGGTGAGCATGACCGACGGGGAAAGGATAAAAATTATCGTGGATCTGGATAACAAGCTGAAAGAGAACCGGGACAAGATGCTCGACGAGAGAGCGAGGTTTAATACGGTCAATGACGCTATAAAACGGATTGCAGCCCTGAAATCAACAGCCAAGAAGTGAGCCTATGGAAGTGATCGACAATGTGATTAGCGCATACGAGGCCGTCAAGATGAACGGCGTCAGCCAGGGGATCATCGCCCTTTGTTCCTTTATCGCCGTTATCATCGTGATACAAAAGTTCGTGACGGCCTGGAAAGAGGCCTTTAGCGAGGGGGACAAACCCGTCGATATGAAACAGTTCTTCAAACTGTTCTATATCTATATTTATGTGTTCGCCATTATCATGGTCGCACCGTTCGCCTTTACGATCGTGGAAACGGCACTTGGGAATATTCAGAACGAATTGATAAGCCGTTATCAGGAGGACGTGGATCTAAGCATTGACGAGGCGATCGTAACCTTTACAAAGGACTATATCGAGGACGTACAAAGGCGGCATAACTGGGTAGGGCAGCAGATTCAGGAGGTTATCATGCTGCCGTTCAATATTGCGGCTTATACGATACTCCTGTACGCAACGAAATATATATTTTTCTTCTTTGCCGCCGCCAGGTATCTGTATCTTATACTCCTGGAGATCGTCACGCCGATAGCCGTAATACTCTACATGGACGAGAAAACGAGGCATTATACGCACGCATACCTGAAAAACCTGTTTGTCTGTTACATGACGATCCCGGCGTTCCTGATAGCCAACGCCCTGGGGTCTATCATTGCGGAGAATATCATGCACATGTGCGGACAGAACAAATATACCATGCTGGGACTTCTTTTCGCTTTCGTGTTCAAACTTTTCCTGTTTGCCAAAAGCGTGAAATTTTGTCGTGAACTGTTTTAAATCCTGATCTTATGAATAAAGACGATATACTGAAAGATTTTGATACGCTGGCCGAGGCCAAGCGCAAGGGGGCGGTAAACTTAAAATTGTGTCTGGGCTTTGCCCTGGTGGTGGTTGTCCTGGTGCTGGCCTGGGGACTGGTGGTGAATTTTACGGCACTGGATAAGGTGGTTGTGGTGGAGCGATCCGGCGAGTACCTGAAAACGCACGCCGAGGATAGCGAGGCCCTGTTTCTTGCCCTGGTGAAAAAGACGTGCGCCGAGGCGACCGGGTACGCTAACAGCTTCGATCGCCTGAACCTGAAAAAAAACCAGGCGCACGCCGCCTTTTATGTCAATAAGAACGATCTGAACGCCGTGTTCTCAAAGTATTATAATGATAAGGCCTATTTTGATGCGGTGCAGAATGGGGCAGTCTATAAGTGCGAGATAGACAGTATCCAGACGATCGCCGGGGACAATGAGCCGTACAAGGTGGCTTTCACTTCCACCCTGACGATTTACGGCGTTTCGGGGCAGAAGCTAAGATTTCTTATCAGGACGAAAGGGGAGATCGTGAGAACCACGCCGCAGTTTCCGGAGAACGTGACGGGATTTTTCTTTAACCAGTTCATACAGCAGATCGTCCGGATAGAACAAGAACCTGAAAAGAAGTAACGCTATGGATAAGGTCACGAAAACAAAAATAATCCTGTTCGCATCCCTGGGGATCTTCGTGCTGGTGGTGCTGGCCGTTATGCTGGCACTGACCGGGAAAGGGGATAACCGGGAAGAGGACGGGAGCGTGAACACTTCGCTTAGGGCGCAGCAGCAAAGCGATTTTACCCTGGACGATATGATGAATACGGACGGACGGCCGGAGTACGAGAATTTTACCGATGAAGTGTACCGGGAACGTTCGGGAGCTATGTACCGGGAAGATCCGGAAGTGATAGCCTTGCAGGAACAGTTAAGGCAGAACCAGAGAGCCGACAGTATGAAAGCGGCCGCAGCCATGAAACGGAGAACGGCGAAAGCCCGGCCGAAAAAGGAAACGCCGAAGAAGGAAGAGCCTGAAAGGACAGTAGGACGTTTCTTTTCGGGGGAAGAACCGGAGAACAAGGGGAATACGATAGAGGCCATTGTGTCGGGCGACCAGAAGATCACGGACGGGAGCGTGATAAAACTTGTCACGCTCCAGGAAATGCAACTACCCGGCGGCATGGTGATTAACAAGGGGACGGCCGTTTTCGGGGTGGTGAAGCTCGCACAGGACAGGATCAATGTAACGGTTGAATCCGTCCGGATCGGGAACAGCATCTATGAAATGCAAAAGACCGTGTACGACAGGGACGGACTGCCCGGTATATATGTACCATTGAACATCAAGGCGGAAGCGACAAAGGAGGCGGCCGACGAGGTGGTTAGCGATATGAATGTTACCTCTTACGGGACGGACGTTCTAAGTACGGGGGTTAATGCGGTGAGCAATGCGGCAAAGAGCGTGTTCCGGAAGAAGAACAACCAGGTCATTGTCACCGTTAAGTCGAACTATAAACTATATCTGAAATGAAAGCTATTTGTTCTTTTATCCTGGCGTTGGCCGTTTCCTCGGCCGGGGCGCAGATCCGCCCGGTGGAAAGCCTGCCTATCGCAGTGAATTATTCCAAGACGATACATCTTGTATTCCCTTCGGCCGTGAAGTATAACCAGGCCGTTACGGACTTCGTGGCCGTAGATAACCCGGAGAGCGTGCCTAATATCTTGCGCATAAAGGCCAACCGGAAAAGTTTCAGCAAGCAGACGACCGTCAGCGTGGCGACCGAGGGAGGTTTTTTCTATTCGTTTAACGTGACCTATGCCGACAGCCTGGAGCATACGAACTATTTCCTGCCCGATATGTCGAGCATACGGCCGGACACTATCTATCTGAATGAGGTGTCGCAAACGCACCTGATCGCACCGGAAAAGGTGATTTATATAGATTACGGCGATACCTGCATACAGGTAAGCAAGGCCGAGAATACCGAGAATATCGTGCGAATGATCGCAGCCACGGGAAAGGTGGAGGAATTTCCCAGGCAGACAAACGTGTCGCTGGCGACCGAAGGGGGGAAGTTCTACACGTTCAACGTGGATTATCGGCAGCAGCCGGAGGCGTTCGTCTATGAGATAGGGGAGAAACGGCCGGAGAAAAAGGCGAACGTGATCCTGACCGACAACATTATCCCGGCCGGGGAAAGGGATCAGGTCATGAGCCGGGTGTATAACGCAAAAAGGGGGATATTCAACAAGGGGATCGTTCGCAACAAGATCGTTTTCTCCGTGAACAACCTGCATATATATGATAACTTGCTCCTGTTTACCTTTGAGATCGAGAACAAAAGCAAACTGCCTTATGATATAGATTATATCCGGTATTACATCATCGACAAGAAAACGGCCAAGCTGACCGCATCCCAGGAAGTGGATCAGCAGGCTTTGTTCTCGGAGAATTATTCGCCCAGGATAGAGGGGAACGGCCGGATGAAATACGTGATCGCTTTCGATAAGTTCACCATTCCGGACGAGAAAGTTTTCCGTATCGAGATCAACGAGAAGAACGGAGGCCGTCACGTTCTTTTCGATCTGGAGAACAGCGACATCGTGAATGTGGAGGATATTTAGCCTTGCGATCCTTGCGCTGATCCCTGTCGGCCGGGTAGTGGCGCAGGACAAACGTTCGCTGATCGTGGAGGTGTTGCAGACCGCAGGGGATTACGGGGACATCGCCCCGGTGTGGGGGATCGTCCAAAAGGACGGGGATATTTACCGTTTCGTCCCCTCTGTCGCACCCCTGAAAGAGAAATACCGGATCTCCGACCGTTACGGCTACCGGACGCATCCGATAAGCGGTGAAAAGCAGTTTCACGCAGGCCTGGATATGGCGGCGGTGTATGCGGCTACCGTACACGCCGCAGCCAGTGGGACGGTGACGTTCGCAGGTGAAACGCCCGGATATGGGAAAACGGTAGTCGTTACGCACCGTTTCGGATTTCAGACCAGATACGCACACCTGACACTCATTTACACCCGGAAAGGTGCGGAGGTGGAAAAGGGGGACGTGATCGGGTTCGTGGGAAGCACCGGGATAAGTACCGGGAATCATTTGCATTATGAGGTGATAAAAAACCAAAAGAGAATAAACCCTTTAAATTTCATTTATGGAACTAAGTAATGAATTGAAAGTAGAAAGGATCAGGCTAAGCCTGACGGCGAAAAGCGTCGCCGAGGAAATGGGGATCAGCCGCCAGCAGCTTTGCAACATCGAGCAGTCGGAAACCGCCCCCGTGGTGGTGAAATACATCGCTTTTTTAAGGAGCAAAGGGGTGGATCTAAACGCCCTGTTTGACCGTATTATCGTGAACAAATAAAATAAATCGTATGAAAAAATTAGTTACCGCCTTGTGCGCTTTGGTCTTTTTGTCGTCTTGCGACGACGAACTGAAACTTGTCAGCCGGGATTTTTCCGTGACGCTGAAAAGTATAGACGTGGGTACGGCCGTAGTGGGGAAGCCCGTTAATTGCACCCTTACGATCTCGGATCTCGATCCGGACAACGGGGATCAGATATTGACACGCTTTGAGGTCAGGGACGGGGACGGCGTTATCCTGGTGGATAACAACGAATACAGCCCCGGAGAAACGTTTGAATATGATTTCAAGGCAAACAATCGGCTGGATTTCGATTTTATCCCGGCAACCGAGGGAGAGGCGTATATCGTCATGGGGGTAGCCAGCGAACTGGTGACACGATCCGACAGCATCAAGCTGAAAGTTTCCAGCCCGGAGATAAACATACGCTTCCGAAACGTGCCGGATCTTATGCTGGTATCGGAGGAAGCGGAATTTTATTTGCAGCTTGATACGGAACTTTACGGGGTGAAAGCGTCGGCCAGGTTCGTAAAGGGAAGCGGCCGGGTATATATTTCCGGGTATGATGCGACAAGGGGCGAGGGCGTGGCACTGGAAAAAAACAACCTGGTGACGTTCCGGCCGGATGCGACCGGACAGGCGGTGATCGAGTTTACCGTTTCAAGCCGTTACGGTCTGCCAGTGAAAGAGAATGTAACGATACAAGTAAATCAATGAGGTTATGAGAAAAATTGCCGTATTATCGCTCTTTTTGTGCCTGGTGGCCGTGTGCAGGGCACAATATATCGGAAGCCAGTATATGAACGTGAAGCTGGGCTATATCGTGGATGAAAGTCAGGTGCAGGGGACGTTCGGTTTTGGAAAGGTGTACAAGGCTTTCAAGGTGGGGGCAAACCTTAATTACCGGAATCTAAACCGGGATCTGGTAAAGGCAAACACCGTGACGGTCGGCCCGGAGTTGGCCTATTACGCCCTGAAAGGACGGAAATTCTCGCTCCTGGGGATCGCAGCCGGGACGATCGGCTACCAGAAAGCCAAGGCGAAAAGCGATCTTGTGTACCTGGCGAAAAGCAAGGCTTTCGTGTATGGATACGAGGTCGGGATAAGGCCGGAAATGTTGCTAAGCCCGAAAGTGGCTCTTTTTGCCGAATACAGGTTTGAAATGTTGTTTAACTCCATTCTCCGGAATAACAACCATGTCGGCCTGGGGTGCGTGATCTATTTATAAACTTAAATAATTGAAGGTATGAGAAAGTATTTGTATTTGTCGGCCGTATGCGTGTGCATGGCATTGTGTTTCGTCGGTTGCAGCAAGGACGACGACGAACCGGGAGGAAAAGGGGCGATGTATGAGGTAACGATCGAGCAGTCGGGAGATTTCCGCAGCTTCATTAAGTCGGTCGTGGTAGTCGCCAACGGTACGCGGTTGAAAGACGGGGCGACGGGGGAAAGCCTCGCAAGCCCGTTGATTCTAAGCGATGAAGAACTGGCCGTCGAAAAGGTGACGTTAACCACGACGGGAAAGGCGATCGAGTTCGCCGTTTCCGGTAGTGTCGTGGACGGGGAGGACGGTGTCGTGAACGAGCCGATGCAGTGGGTTGTGACCGTTTACAAGAACGGAAAGGAGATCGAGAAAAAGAGCCTTTCTTTCCGGGACGGGAAGGAGATCGGTATGGATGATCTTAATCTGTATTATAATTGACGTGACGACCTGAATGTCCCCCGGATGAATGTTCGGGGGATTTTTTTTCTTTTGGGCGTTCCCGTGGGACGGTCGGGCTTTACGTTTCAAGTCCTCGCCTAAAGGCTGTGGGCTTTACTCTGCAATCCCTAACGCATGGCTGAAAACTCCTCTTGCCGGTGGTGTTCTTCTTCATACAGCCTCATGCGTTCTTGTAATGCTTCTTTTAAATTGTCGCTTTTTTTCAGTCCGAGTTTGGCACGTATGTTCGCTCGTTGGCTGGTTATGTTTCCGCTACTCCGATGTAATAATTCGCATATTTGGCTGACGGTCTTGTCTTGCAGTATTAAACGGCAGATGTTTAATTCGGACGGGGATAAATTGGGATATATTCTCCTGATTGTATCAAGTTTACTTTTTTCCTTTTTCTGGTATGCGGCAAGGGCTGTAAAAAGATTTTCTTTGGATTGTTCCCCTATTATGTTTAACAGGGAGCTTGTCTTTTCTTCCGGGTTATTCTCGCTTAACAACTCGGCGAACGCGAATAGTTCTTCCTTTTTCATTTGGAGACGTTTCAAAAGCATTTCCTCTTCCTCTTTTAGCAAGTTGCTACTTTTTAGCAAGCTGCTGATATTACTGTGTAAGGATCTTCCTAATAAGGGGATCATGGTGTATATGATGATGATCAAAGGCAGATAACTGTATAGGAACGGTTCGTCGGTGATAAGTGTGCAGATTGTATAGGAAGCTATGGTAAGGGAGGACAATAGGATGGAGATATTACTCATATAGGCACAGATGGAAAGCATGGTAAATAAGAGAGAGATAGTAATGTTACTCATTATCAATGCTCTTTGATAACTATATTCATATCCGCTACATATTGAGCAATAAATTATTTCGATAAAAATCTCGATATGTATGGCTATCAGTATAATGGAAAAGGTCGTGGTCAGATTTACTCTCTTTTTAAAATAAGCGAGAGTGCACATAATGATAAACAGGAATAATACGCTGTTAATATAATAAAACCTCAAATCCGCAACTAAGCCCTTGAACGTCCTTATTGCGTTTACACGTCCTCTCATTACTGAATTTGCAGATAATTTGAACTTGAAGCACCCACTTCTGCCTACAATATCCCCTTACCCCACAATGTGACTTGAGGCAATACACAATATCATTCCCATAAGTTGTAGGCATTATCCAAAATCAGTCTGGAAAACATCTGCGTAAGCATTATTACAGGTATAGATGTTCAGCACATACCGCCTTGATGTCCTGATCCACTTGGCTGGTACAGAGATAAACCTGAAGACAAACGCTTTTATGCGACTTGTTGCATTGAGCCCGAACTTCTTTACGTCAAGTCTTTGAATAATGGCCTTGTAAAAGTTACGGATAAGTGCTGTAAGAAGAAGGAACACTGTGTTCTCTGCCATGAAGGATTTGGGCAATCTGTCCCACCCGAAACCATTGTTCATATCATCGAAGATACGTTCCTTTCCTCCACGAAGGTTATAGAACTCGACAATTTCTCTTACGGAAGAATCATAGTCGTTAGTCAGGATACAACGGTATGTGTATTCTCCTTCCCAAAAATCCTGCACACCATCCATCCGTTTCTGTCTTTGAATCACAAGTCGATATGCCTTACCTTTCCACTTCTCAACAAGGATAGAGTTCAATTCAAACTCAATGCCATTGATTTCCTCAGTTTTCCAGCCTTTGAGAGCAAAGGTGTCATTGTAGATCGAACTGCAGCGGTTAGCACGGATATAGAAGGACTTGCAGTGTTTTTCTATTTCCTCCACGATTTCCTCGGAACATGATCCACAATCAGCTCTGAAGCGATTGATAGTGAGCCCATTCTGTTCAAATCTCGCAAAGAACCTCTTCAGCGTGTCCTTCTGATGGAAACGAACATTTGTGTTACCATCGCTATTCTCTATACCGACTATCAAATCGCCAATAACCGCCACGCCAGGGCGATAACCAAGGAACTTCTTGTATGTAGGCTTTGCATCATACTTCTCTGTCTCTATGAACTGATGGTCGAAATCAACATCATACATCTCACCCTCTTTCAGTTGGCCAGATGCAAATATACAATTGAGCAATAAAGTATTGAGAGTGTCAGCCGTATTGAAATCGTAGGTCTTGCCCATATCTGATGTGTATGAAATGTTTTCTTGCGTCAACTCCTTTATCGCCCTGAGGATAGTATCAGAGCTACAAGTGCGAAGTGTCGGATGAAGCGAGAGGTGGTTCATCAAATGAGTAGTGACATCCTCAATACATGAACCGCTACAGAAGTAGATACTCATGAGAGAACGGATGATTTCGCTGTACTGATAACCGAACGATCTACACCTTAGACCGAGGGTTGAGTCGATTACAGATGATAATGTGGAGTCAAATTGCTCCATGATTGAAAATAATCCCCCAAAAGGAGTGAGTCTCTCAGATTTAATTTGTATCTTCGCCATGTCTATCGTCGGATTCTCTTGTTTTTTTTGCAACACTAAGATAAGTGAAAATTCTGACATGGCAAAATCCTGAGCAACTTTTTGTTGCTCAGGTACTTAAAAAGTTTAATTTATAATAGTGTTGCGGAATTAAGGTAAAACTGTTCATTGGGAAATGGAACTGAATATATGTATATGGGTGCGCATAAGACCAGCATGAGCAGGGATAGATGAAAGACTCGTTTTTGTTGATACGTTATTATCATTTCTCTTTCTTTTTTGTCGTAAGTTTGAGTTTTTATTGAACTTAGAAAAGAGGCGGCTTTTGTGCTGATTTTCATGTGTTTTATTGTTTTAAGTGTTATTAAGTATAATGTTTCCTGCAAAAATAACTGTTTTTTTTTTTTTTTTTTGTATGTTTAAGTACTTTTCTTTATGATGTTAAGTGTTTTTAATTGTTGTGTGGTTGTCTTTTTAAGTATTTATAAGTTTAAAATGCTTGTTTTTTGCTTTGGAGGTTGGTTTATAGGTGCGTATCTTTAGCGGTTGAAATTCAGGGGGGTGTAAAAGCCTGGGTTTGGATTGTCATATTAACAAATGATTAAATGACGAAAAGATGTTTTTTTATATTAAATGTGTATTGTTCGTGCTCGTGTTGAGTATAAGCGGAGAAATATCCGCTCAGGAGAAGCGTGATTCGGTAAGGATCTATTTTCATCAAGGAAAGGTAAATATAGATACATGTTTACTTGACAATGGGAACGAGATGGAGCGGTTTGCTAAAATCTGTTCCGCATTGAACGACTCCGTCCGTCTTATCAGGAAAATTCAAATAATAGGAGGAGCTTCCCCGGAAGGAGGGGGGCTGTTGAATGGAAGGCTGTCTGAAAAACGAGCAGAGGTTTTGTGGCGGTATATATCACCTTATATAAAGATTCCGGTATTGGAGAGGGATTTTCATTTTTCGGGAAGCGACTGGAACGGACTTATAACGATGGTGAGAGCGGATGTGAATGTTCCGGAGAGGGAGGATGTCCTTCGTTTGTTGGAGAAGATCGTCCGTTTGGAAAACCAGGACAGCCCTTATTGGGGGGGGAGAACTGAAAAGACTGAAAGGGGGGAGGCCATACTCATATTTGTATAAATTCCATTTTCCGAAACTTCGTTCGTCGATGGTGAAAATATGCTATGATAGTGATCCGATAAATCCCGTCAGAGATACGGTATATATACATACACGTGATACGTTGTGCATCCGTGATACCGTTACCGTCATAGCTCCGGTAAAGAAACGGCCGTTTTGCATGGCGGTGAAAACAAACTTGCTTTATGACGCTGTTTTGATACCTGACATCGGGGTTGAGTTCTGTTTGGGGAAGAACTGGTCTGTGGCCGGGAATTGGATGTATGCCTGGTGGAAAAGTGATCGGAAGCATAATTATTGGCGTATCTATGGGGGAGATGTGGAGTTGCGCCGCTGGTTCGGTCGGAGAGCGGTGGAAAAACCGTTTTCCGGGCATCATGTCGGATTGTACGGGCAGATCGTCACCTATGATTTCGAATTGGGTGGGAAAGGTTACTTGGGGGATAAATGGAGTTACGGGGGAGGCGTGGCTTACGGCTACTCTCGTTACCTGTGGGACATCGGTTCAATGTGGATTTCACGTTGGGAATCGGCTACCTTGGAGGATCGTACAAGGAGTACATCCCTTTGGACGGTCACTATGTATGGCAGACCACTAAAAACCCGCCGCTGGTTCGGCCGACCAAGGCGGGTATCTCTTTGGTGTGGTTGATCGGGCGGGGGAATTATAGCCGGAAGAAAGGAGGCAGGCA
>NZ_BHWB01000016.1 GCF_003865075.1 Bacteroides faecalis
AAATTGATTGTACGGGAAGGTACGAAGAATAGTAATCTTTATTTAATAAAGAAAGGATCTGGCGAGGATATTATCATAACGACGGAGTAGACACAACAATATGGTTTGCCCTCTGAAGGAGAAGCACTTTCTCCGTTTGGGGATACGTAGATAATGCCTATTCATTAATCAAATATTGAAGCTATGTGTGACAGTACAAGCTTATTGCGTTTTTGCGCTCATCGCTGAATAATTTGTTTTCTTCTCTTCCATCGAGCTGGCAAACTTGGGACCTTAATTTGATTGAACCCAATTTCTCTGGACAAGAAAAACTGGCTGATCAGTGCAGGAGAGTCCACGAGCAAAAGAACGTTATATCTCACACTGATAAAGAAACTCCGGAATTATTGCAATATGTACCTTTAAAATATAGTTGCATCTTACTATGGATAACTCCTCAATCACTAAGCAGGATACGGGCATCTTTGTAAACAGCTTTTTCCCACTATAGGCACACCTAAATTAGATCTAAATAATCACTTCTTAAATTGAATACGACTATGAGTAAATTTCCCATTCCCTTCACCAATTTCAGATTATTTAAAATCAGTCTGACTACTGTTAATATTTTCCATCTTACATTCAAGGAGCAAATAAGAAAATCAAAAGTAATCCTGGGAATCTCTTCACCAGTCCCCTCCACTCATACTATAGATTATAGTTACAAAGGACAAAATATACTGAAAGGCCCTACGTAAAAGCAAAAGTAAACACAACAAGATCAGAAGCTGTGATTTTCAAAACCATAGAAATCCAGTAAGAGAAAATTAGGCGATAAGGTGGAAAAGGAAGAAATCCACAATCATCTACAGCTGACGGTCCTTTATCCAATATCAAGATAGAACAATTACTATTTCTACCCAGACATGAATATTTTCTTACGGAAGCCAGGCCTCCGCTCTGCACACGAAAGATAGCAATAATTATATAGCTCCTCCCGTATATACCTCGGAGAAAAACTCTTTTTTACCACAGGACTCCACCAATAGAGTATTGTCGTGGCCATATGACAATGACGCTTTCGTAAGTTACTTATCCACTCCATTAAAAGAGGAAGGTATTCTCCTTTGAAGCAACCGCGATATTCAATGGAATCAGCAGAAATGGATTAGTGATCGGTATTCGTAGAACATGATACTTGGAAAACAGGTATCCGTTATCAAAGGAGAAAATAACCGATACATTACATCATCTTGAATGTTTTGGAGGGGTGACTCATGAACTAAACCCGTGATATTAGCGATCGACCGGACCGTCCTTCTAAAGAACATGGAAGTGTTCGGGGAACAAGACTGAAATCACCCAAAATATTTGTAGGCTATTTCAATGACTGGCGAAAAGGAATGGAAGAATTCGGAGAAATGAATGCAACAATTACTCCTCCCCGTCAATGGAATTCGGGAACTCCTTTCGGATGGAACAGTTGGGCCGCCATGGCTACAAAGGTAAATTACCAGGGAGCTGTTGATGTTGCCGATTTCATCAAACAAGAGTTACAACCCAATAGTTTTGAGAATGACAATACCGTTTATATCGGACTGGATTCTTTCTGGGATAATTTCAATGAAGAACAATTAATAGCTTTTGCCCGACATTGCAAAGAGAATGGTCAGAAAGCCGGGATCTATTGGTGTCCTTTTTCCGACTGGTTTGGTAATGCGGATGGTTTCGTAGAAGGAACCGACCAACAATGGAAATACAAAGACATCTACCTGTATGCAAATGGAAAGCCTCGTAAAATAGAATCATTGGCAGTAGATCCTACCCATCCGGGAACGAAGTTACGGATGAAGCATTACATAGAGAAATTTAAAAGATGGGGATATACCTATATAAAACTAGATTTTATCAATAATGGAACTTTAGAAGCCGATTCATTCTATAATCCCGATGTTACTACGGGTACGCAAGCATACAATGAAGGGATGAAATACTTATCTGAATTATGTGGAAATGATATGTTCATGGCTCTATCCATTGCTCCAGTTTTCCCCGCTCAATACGGAAATTCCCGTAGAATCAGTTGCGACACTTGGGGAGCGATGAGCGAGCAAGGTTGGGGAACTACAAACTACATGCTCAATAGCCTGTCTTTCGGCTGGTGGCTTGATCGTGTATACACGTTTAACGATGCAGATCATATTCTATTATACAAACCGGAAGAAGCCGAGAATTATAAAGAAGGAGCCAATCGTGCAAGAATTACTTCTGCCGTCATCACCGGAATATACATGTTAGGAGATAATTTCAGTTCCAAAGGCTTAATACCAGGAAATGAAGAAGCCCGAAGAAAAGCAGAATCCTTGGTCACTAACAAAGAGATTAACGAGATTGTCCGATTGGGAAAATCCTTTTATCCAGTAGAAGGATATATGGCACAAAGTCCGGAAAAAGCTGAAAGCATGTATATGATGCAAACCGACAATTATACTTATATCGCCATTTTCAATTTCGACATAACCACTGCAAAGGAAGGTTGTTTGGACATGAGAAGAATCGGATACTCCCCAAATAAACACATTGAAGGAAAAGAATTATGGACCTCTGCTCCTGTTATTTCTAATCATAAAGGTCTTCAGTATTCTGTTCCGCCACAGGATGTGAGAGTTTATCAAATCAAAAAATAAAATACTTTTTTTGAGAGCTCATTTTAATTAGTAGTAATTCTGGGCATGCCTGAAGGCTGTCCGGAATTACTACCATAAGATCATTGTAACTGTCCCAACTGTCCTTCACCCTGACCTTAAGCAAGAGTTCGCTACGGTTCAATCCACCTGTTATTCAGCAATAGCTACCTGCTTGTTTAAAATATTATATTCAGGACGAGCAGTAATATCAGAGAGTGTAGCTTTTGTTCCTTTTTTTATCTCCGGAAATTCAAATGACAGCATAATGACTGAAAAGAGCACCCGATTGTCTTCCATACTCATACAACAAATATTATTTTTTAATCTTTGTACAAAGATTCGGTTTACCAATCACCCGTTCATAATTAGAAGGCGATGGACACAACCACTGATAGACACACTCTTGGCAGGGTTCTTCATTGCGAATATGTAACCATGCGTTCCCTTCTGTCAATTCCCGATACACTAGATCATGAGGGGAATCGTCAATCATACCTATCGATTTATCGTTCAGATTAGCATACACCTTACCATCCGGTTCTATATACAGCTTACCAAAGTCAGCAATATTGAGTGTCTGACGTATAAAGATGTCCCGCTTTGACAAAGCGATTTCTGCCAATTCCTCCACATCCATATATAGATTCTCCTCAAAAAATGAGCGATTGTCGCCTTTGAATGCGGGAATTAACTCTGCATGCTCCAGACCATAAGTCTCCACGATCTCTGTTGCATTTTCGTATGTCTGTATGGAAGTGACAATCAAGGTAAACTGTAAGCCAGTACTCCATTCACTCGCATCAAGCAGCGTTTTTAAGGCTACATAATCCTTCACCAGTATTCGGATTGCCTGCCTATCTGCCCATTCTTTCACTTGTGGTAAGGCATACAACACATCTTCAACAGTGACATAAAGCATTACCGGACAGATCGTCTGTAACGCCTCCACCTCTTCTGACAACTGAGGAATAGAGAACAGATTGCCCACCAACGAGATTTCCGAAAGATACGGCGACTGCCGGGCATTCTGAGCAAATTGCACGATCCGCATCCAGTCTGCAACAGTTTCAGTTGTCGACGGATATACTAATTGCCTATGCAGCCATTCGTCTCCGAACGGACTCCCATTCAGATAAAACACCATGTTGTGTAAGTTCTTTATCACACTCCCATCAGTGCCTTGCCGATGTAACCACTCATAATACTGCACTCCGTCTTGCAATTTCAGTACAGGTTTCAGTGACACAGGGCGATTGTTAACACCATCATTCTCCACCAGTTTACCGCATTCCTTGTCTACCACTTGTCGAATCCACTCGTTCACCTCCGGTTGTCGCAACGTCTCTTCCGTTAACTCCACCCGATACAGGTTGTCGATATCATTTACCCACTCCGCCAATAACCGCAATGCTCCCACATTCTTAAAAGAGACTTGTGCGTGACTGACTGCATGATACAGCAGTCCTTCCTCTCCTTTCAACCACATAAAGGTATTCGGAGACAAAACCAACCAATATTTCTTCATTGTATTTATCCTCTTACAGATACTTCTTTTAATATTCTTCTATAAAGTTCCGGATGCTGATCTAAATAGGCTAAGCTACGTGCATCCGCTTGCTCTATCTGTCTATCCGAACAATAACTGCGACATTGGCTTGTCGCCTCGTGTATGTCATCTATCTGGTAAACACATTGAACACAAGCCTTACGGTGACCACAACTTTTACACTGACGCATATACCGAGACACATAATCGTTATGCTGTTGTGCAGCCTTTTCTAAATCCAGTTCCACATCACTATCGGTTACCTGCCCTAAAGCAAATTCATGATTAATACGTTCACACTGCAAAATCTTACCTTTCACCGTTACAAACATTTTTTTGGAGAAAGGTGTACAAGTTCCAGATGTGATTTCGCCTGACTGATTAATTGGAAAAAGTAATTCATTATATGAAATGAACACATTATCTGACCTTTGATAAATATAATCCAGTAATTGTCTCGTTTCCGGATTCCGAATAAATAGTTCATTTTTAAAAGCTTCACAGTTGGATGCCTCTTGAATACTTTCTGCATAATTCCGATAAGTCTGAAAGAAGTTTTCTAATTTATCTTTACGAATCCCTGATCCATTCAAGGGAGAAATGATAGGTTCCTTTCCAAATGTACCTTTTATGAAACTATAAATTAAACATCACATATTCCTTAAAATACTCAGGATATCTCTCTCGCAAAAGACAGACATTAGAATACACACGATCAAATGAATTATATCCAGCTGCATCTACCCGATACCCTTGTCCCTCTTTATTTCCGTCTAAGCTAATCAAAAGATTGAATTTTTTCTCTACTAAAAAATCCATATATTTATCTAACAATATTGCATTAGTCGTCATATTATAACGAAATACTTTACCCACAGGTTTTAAACTTTCAATATACGCAATCACCTCCTGAATAAAAGAAACATTGAGCAAAGGCTCTCCGCCATAAAAACCGACTATAATAGGCTGAGCTATATTTTCACATTGGTTTTTACTCCACAATGAATAAAGATAATCTATAATCAATTTAGCCCTTTGAAAAGGAAACTTCAGATTCTCACGTTCATCATACCCTTCATACAAATCTGCATAACCACAATATTTGCAACGAAGATTACACATATCTGTTACCTCAAAAACCAACTGAAATAAATTATTCAAGTTGTACCTGATATTATCTGCTGAAACTCTCATATATATAAATTTAAAATTATTGTTTAAACTTAGCAATCATCATCACCGAGTTCGCTTCTTCATCCAAATTTTCTGCAATCTTTTTCAGCTCCCCTTTCAAAGTACCTTGTTCAAGAAGCCATTTCAAATAACCGGCAGTAAAAAGACTCACAAACATATTATCCGGTATCTCTGAAACATCATATGAATCAATTTTTAATTTTGATGTTTTATCAGATATATATAGCGTTGCCTCACATATTTCTTGTGTTTCCCTGTCACAAAATAAGAAATGATTAGGATGCTCGACCAAGGTTTTGCGAGCATAATCCACCTCCTTCTTTTGAACTTCCAACAACAGATAACGGTCACTGTAAAATATAACCGAATGTAAATCCACCAGATTTTCCTCCATATCTCTATTCTTGAAAACCGTCACCGGAGTTAGTACATCATTCACAAAATGATATACCGTATCCAACGAAGGGTCCGCAATAATAAAACCATCTTTTGTCTTTAACATAGGATTCATATAAAGTGAGGTTAACATACTCTCACCTGTTTTCTCATCACGAAACTTTACATCATCAGAAATACGCTTTTTTATCGTAATAGGAACCGGACTCATAGCTCCAGTCTGTTTATCAATAAAATAATAGGGATTTTCTTCAACGACATCGCTTTTCCCATCAAAATTCCCATGCCATGACCATTTACTATATCCAATCAAATTCTTATCATCATAAACATACAAATGCCTAAGCCACACCTGTTTTGACAATTTTATTCTTCGTTTAAAATTTCCAGAAAAATCATATACCAATATGCGAGAAAAAAAGAATCTATCATAAACATACAACTCCTGTTGAGTATAATCAACAATGAATAAACTTAATCTATTATATTCTTCTCCACTTTGACCGCAACAACGCTTAAAACCGCCCAAGTAACTTCCTTTTTTATTGAAGAAAAAGAGTTTTGATTGGAAATAATCACCCGTAATTATTGTATCAGTGGACAGACTCATTTCAAAGCTAGGATGAATCACTGAACTGTCATTGGTTTCCAACGGAATATAAGTAATTTCCGCTATATCATTCAATACAATATCTTTCTTAGGATATTCCTTCTTGACATCTATCTCTATCAACCCATTGGATAATGCATGAGTAGAAGAACCAGTGCATGAGAATAATAGCATCAAAAAAATAATTCCTAATATACTTATATTTATTGATCTATACATATTTTTTTTCGTCATCTCAGCTTGGCTGAAATTTTGCAACAAAATTTTACTTAACTTCATAAACAATAAAATTTAAATTAATAATTTAGATTAATCGCACAGCTTATCCGTTCGATATTATTATAAAAGAAAATACAATAATGCTTCTAAAACAGCCAGCGACTCAACCTCATGCACATTGTCGATAATATATTCCTTCCTTAAAATATTCAAGGTACCTCTACTGTAAAAGACATATATTAAGATACACATGATCAACGAACTATGTCCATCACTGCTGAAAACTTTCATATATATAAATTTAAAATTATTGTTTAAACTTAGCAATCATCATCACCGAGTTCGCTTCTTCATCCAAATTTTCTGCAATCTTTTTCAGCTCCCCTTTCAAAGTACCTTGTTCAAGAAGCCATTTCAAATAACCGGCAGTAAAAAGACTCACAAACATATTATCCGGTATCTCTGAAACATCATATGAATCAATTTTTAATTTTGATGTTTTATCAGATATATATAGCGTTGCCTCACATATTTCTTGTGTTTCCCTGTCACAAAATAAGAAATGATTAGGATGCTCGACCAAGGTTTTGCGAGCATAATCCACCTCCTTCTTTTGAACTTCCAACAACAGATAACGGTCACTGTAAAATATAACCGAATGTAAATCCACCAGATTTTCCTCCATATCTCTATTCTTGAAAACCGTCACCGGAGTTAGTACATCATTCACAAAATGATATACCGTATCCAACGAAGGGTCCGCAATAATAAAACCATCTTTTGTCTTTAACATAGGATTCATATAAAGTGAGGTTAACATACTCTCACCTGTTTTCTCATCACGAAACTTTACATCATCAGAAATACGCTTTTTTATCGTAATAGGAACCGGACTCATAACTCCAGTCTGTTTATCAATAAAATAATAGGGATTTTCTTCGACGACATCGCTTTTCCCATCAAATTTTCCATGCCATGACCATTTACTGTACCCTATCAAGTTCTTATCATCATAAACATATAAATGTCTAAGCCACACTTGTTTTGGCAATTTTATTCTCCGTTTAAAATTTCCTGAGAAATCATATAATATGTAAGAAAGAAAGAAATCATCATAAACATACAACTCCTGTTGAGTATAATCAACAGTGAATAGATTTAGACTATGATATTCTGTTCCACTTTGCCCACAGCAACGTTTAAAACCTCCTAAATAATCTCCTTTCTTATTGAAGAAAAAGAGTTTTGATTGGAAATAATCACCCGTAATTATTGTATCAGTGGACAGACTTATTTCAAAGCTAGGATGAATCACTGAACTGTCATTGGTTTCCAACGGAATATAAGTAATTTCCGCTATATCATTCAATACAATATCTTTCTTAGGATATTCCTTTTTGACATCTATCTCTATCAACTCATTGGATAATGAATGAGTAGAAGGGCCAGTGCATGAGAGTAATAACAAGAGAATAATTCCTAATATACTTACGTTTATTGATCTATACATATTTACTTGCTTTTAGACTATGGGGGTATGAATCTACATACCCCCATAGACGAAATTAAATCCTCCCTAAACATTTAACTACAAACATGCTACATTAGGGATAATTACCAACAATTAATAAGAGTAACCTGTAGCCTTGTTACTTCGTCCTATCACACCTACTTCATCAAAATCCAGTCCAATCATATTGGTCCCTGTATAATCATAATAATTACTGCCTGAGACAACATAACCTGTGCACGCACAAGTACCTGCACAAGGACAAAGCTTGTCACTTCCTCCTCCACGAATCTGGCTCTGTTCTTTCTTCGTCATCTCAGCTTGGCTGAGATTTTGCAACGAAATCTTGTTTAATTTCATAAATAATAAAATTTAAATTAATAATTAGAATTAACCGTACAACTCATCTGCACGGTATTATAAAAGAAAATATAATAACCTTATAAAGCATTGACACTGTGATAAACCGTTCCTATACGTTCTTGAAAATCCTCCAACGAGTAACAGTTGAGCATTCGTTCTCTACCAACTTCCAAGTTACCGAGGGAATATTTTCCGGACAACAATGCCTCTAAAGCAGCCTGTAACGACTCTACCTTATGCATATTATCGAAACGAAACATTGCTCCGAATGCTCCGTCTGCCACAATCTCTCGCAACCCGGTAGTCTGATGCACCAATACCGGGAGTTTATTCATCATCATCTCTATCGCTACATAACCAAACTCCTCATGAATAGAAGGTACAATACCAAACTCGGCAATAGCATAAAGTTCAAACAGTTGTTTTTTAGGAATGAAGCCGGTAAATGTCACCTGCGACCAGAAAGGATTAGCTTTCTCCAAACAGCCCATGATGTTTCCGCTACCTGCCACAATGAGTCTGAACTGTGGGAACAAGTTGCAGATCTTTCCGAAAGCCTCCACAAGCTCCGTCACCCCTTTCACAGGTGCGAGCCGACCGGCAGAAATAATCAACCGTTCCTGCTTGCCAAAGCCATATTTTGTACGCAATGCATCCCGTTCCTCGTGGCTACGCTCAACATAAGTATCCTGTAAGCCGTTGGGGATAAAGGCTATTTGTGTTTCCGGAATTCCATATAGTTCCCGCAGCATTTTGTAAGAATGACGGGCGATGGCAATGATCTTATCACAACAATCGGTCATGAATTTTTTCTCTGCCTCAAATTGGCTAACAATTAGTTTTTGACACTGTGTCTTCGGCTCCGCCAAGATCTGATCCATCTTTTGCCGGTCGCCCAACAGACTGAAACTCCACTCCGTATAGTGTAAGGTAAACAATATTTTAGCCTGAATTTTTTCTCGAAACAGCATTGCCAGTTCATAATGATTAGTGAAATTGAAATGGCAATACACCGCCCGTTCAGTTGGAATGCGCGAAGCTATATAATAGAATACGTTTCGAAGATACTGCTTTTCTTTACTCTTTGTCCATCCGGTTTGAAATTCATAAGGAGTAGGTATGTCATAAGTGGCAATACCATTTTCGTATCTCCACTTTACATTCTGTTGCTGATGAGCATAGAGAATAACCACATGGACATCCCACATATCACGATCAAAACAGTTTGCAAGTTGATTAACATATGTTCCCACTCCATATTGGTTTGCCGTACTTTCACCTGAGATGATCCACAAACAATGACGGGTGGAGACAGCTAATGCCTGCTCATAGACTCGCTGTGACCGCCTTTGTAAATCGTCAACAAGCGAATGGTAAGCTCGTTTCACCTCTTCTTCTACCAACTGCTCGTCGATAAACAACCCCAATTGCCCGGCAATAAGGTATAGTGATGCCGCCCGTTCGCGAAAACGCTCCGTCACATGCATCATCGAAGCATCGTGCAAACGATAGAAATAAAAATCGCCCGGATAGTATGCCACTTGTTCGGCAGCATAAAAAGCATAGGGAGTGAAAAATTCATCGTCGTGAGTAGTTCCTTCAAAATGTAATCCATGTTCTTCGATCAGCGAACAACGATACAAACTGCTGTAAGTCATCGGAATATATTCTCCGTTCTCTATCAGCCGACAGAAACACTCTTTGCCGCTGTATACCTCAGTCTGAGTGGGAAATGTATGCGAACGGTCGCCCATCCGGTAAGAGGTGCCATCTTCATTGCAATAACGTATACTACCAATTACCATATCCGCATGACAAGTTTCCGCTCGATGGTAAAGTTGTTCAAATGCATCAGGTGCCACTGTATCGTCACTGTCTAAGATCCCGACATAAACGCCCTTTGCCGCTTCTAGCAAAGCGTTTCGAGTAGGTGAAACACCCTGGTGAGGTAAATGTAATAATCGGATACGAGCATCAATTGCCGCATGACGTTCGATATGTTGCAACGTGGCATCAGTAGAACCATCATCTGCCACAATAATCTCGACCTCTTTCAATGTCTGCTGCCGAACAGAGATCAAACATTCATCGATGTAGGCTTCCGCATTATAAGCGGGTATCAAGATACTGACTTTTATTGTTTTATTCATGGTGTTCTTCAGGTTAATAATTTATCACATATTTTGATGTGTTTCAAGTAAAAGTATGCCATGTTTCCAACTGTAGACTTCGGTTGTGGCGGCTGCCTGCTGCCACCAGTCAACCACTCGTTTCCACACCGTCTCCGGTATATAATCTTCCGATTGCCAATCGACACCTGTTCTTTGGCACGCATTCTTCAGATCTTCCAAATAATCGGTATCGAAAGGTAGTTTATCCGACTCCCTTCCCGGAGAATCGAGACGAGCTCGTACGTAAGACACGATTCCTTCCAATCCGTGTTCAAACGAAGTATCTGTCGTACGTCTCAAGTCGCGCTCCATTATTTTGGCGTCTATCTCTTCCAGAATTTCGTCAGTGTCTCCCTCTATAAATCCCTGTCGCCCCATATACTCCACTGCCCATCCGATACCACAAAGACCATCGGCAAAATCGACAGCTAGATCAAAAGGCAGATGCATACAAATATCCTCCAGTAATTCTCCAGCAAAATCTTCATAGAAACGATTATGAAGAAAACGTGAACAATGAAAGAAAAAGAGGGAAAGTCCCATTCTTCCATTCAACAGGCTTTGATTGGTACCAAAACTTCCATATAATATTTGGTTGTCTATGATTCCTTTCAATTTTTCAGGCAATGTTTTCATTAATATTGATATTATTGTTACTTATTGCAATATTAAAGTAAATTATTCAGAAATAAAAATTATTTTTAAAATTAACTAATTTTAATAATCCATCATTTGCTAAAACTGGTTTATTATAAATTCAATATAAAATTATATTATTTATAGATTGCTTCATATATAAAGTTCACATCAATGATATGTTTCATCTGAAAGAATCTCTACAATCAAACTCATGCAAAAACAAAGAATAATTTGTCAAAAATGATAGAATTTATTTTTTATTCAAAGAACACGTCCAGTATTTCAAATAAACACTTATTTTTGTTCCCAATTAAATAATCAACAATTCTAATATTCAATATGAAGCACATCAATATTTTTTCAAATTATTTACAATTTAACACCATAAACTGTGGTCCTACCTGCTTGCGGATGATAGCTAAATACTACGGAAAGACATTTTCGATTGAAACTTTACGTGCCCGTTCGTTCATTACACGCGAAGGGGTATCGATGCTATGTATCGGCGATGCTGCCGAATCAATCGGATTCCGTACATCCGGTGTACGAATCTCTTTAAAGCAACTTTTGGAGGATGTCCCGTTACCCTGCATACTGCATTGGAACCAAAACCACTTTGTGGTCTGTTACAAGATACGAAAAAAAAGGAAGGATATCGATTTTACATTGCCGACCCCGCTTCGCAATTGGTAACCTACTCTCAAAAGGAATTCGAGAAATGTTGGTTTTCGACAAAAGAGGGAGGAGAAGAAAAAAGAACGACTCTCGCCCTTATGCCTACACCGGAGTTTGAAACACACTTTCCTTACACAGTCACTAGTAGATATGGGCATCCGCGACGGTAACCTGAACTTTATCACTCTAATCTTAATTGCCCAATTGGTGGTATCAGTCTCACAGCTATCGGTCGGATTTATCCGGAACTGGATTGTACTACACATGAATACTCGCATTAATATTTCGCTCGTTACCTATGGATGGCATTGGAAAAGTAAAAATCGGACAACGTGCCATCATCCGATTACCTGCTTTTCCCGAACAGGAATTTGGTTTCATAGAAGGGAAAGTTATCTCCATATCACCTGTTCCAGACTCGAAAGGAAGGTATATCCTTAAAATATCAATGCCACGAGGATTGATTACCAATTACGGAAAAGAGTTGCCATTGATCAAAACAATATCGGGCACTGCTTCCATTGTTACAAAGGAAAAAACGTTATTGAGGAAAATGCTGAATTTTAAGAATACTGAATAATTCGGCCTTTATTAAGCAATAGGCAATAACTCTTTCATCAACTGAATTGGCAATTATTATCATCTTGAATATAAAGGTTAATAAATTGGCACACCATGATGTACGACTGGGATGAGAATTTAACTAGGATTTCCAAAATAATACCACTTTCTGTACATAGGGTTCGCTGAATTAATCAACGGTTCAAAACCTCACAATAGACAAGTACAGCAAGATTCAGATGCGCTTTGACCACTCTTATGATAAATAGTGCATATGTCAAGATCTACCTTGCGGATCTTGTTACAATTATGAGAAGATTCTCATAAATTGTTACAATCATTAAAGCACTCCTTCACTAGGTAAATTATCTACTTTTGTTGCAGAAGTTGTTTCGTTCCATAGTTATGGAACGAAACAGCAACAGATGTGGAACTAAAGGAAAACAACTGTGGAACGAAAAGGAGACAGCTGTGGAACGAACCACCATTAACTAAAAAAACAATAAACTATAGCATATGAGTGCAATATATGACCTTTTTGATACTCCCAATCCTAACAAAGACGAGAAACAACCGCTACATGCCCGTATTGTCTCCAAAGGAACTGTAGACAAAGAAGAGTTTTTGGACCGCGTCCATAAATTTACAGGTATCAGCCGCAGTTTACTAACCGGTGCAATGGAAGCCTTTTCCAACGAGGCACGTGACTTACTAGCTGAAGGATGGACAGTAGAGATCGGTAACTTCGGTTTCCTTTCTACCTCATTGCAATGTCCTCCCATCAACGATAAAAAAGAAGTCCGTTCCACTTCCATCAAAATGAAAAACATTCATCTTCGTGCGAGTCGTTCATTCAAAAAAGAAGTAAGTGACAAAATGAGATTGCAACGAGGAGAATCTCCTATACGCCCAAAGAAAAACAGTATCTCACGTGAAACCTGTCTAACACGCCTTAATCTATATTTGGCAACTCATTTATTCATCAGCCGGACAGACTACTGCCTTATGACGGGAAGAAATAAAAAAGTCGCCATCATAGAACTGAATTCATTCATTACAGAAGGAATTATCCGACGAGAAGGAGTAGAAAAATTAAGTGTATATATAAAGGTATAAATTATCTCACTATGAATCAACGCTTTAGAAAATCATAAATTTGTTATCGTTCAATGAACGTCATTAAAGCACCTCTCCTGTAACCGACTGTTATATCTTTGCATCGTGATCACAAAGAGATATGTTAATTAAAAGTATTCATCTAAAAAAACAAGATTATGTCATTAAAATACGTTATTAAAAAAAGAACATTCGGTTTTGATAAAACTAAAACCGAAAAGTATGTAGCTCAAAATGTGATCACCAATACGGTGGATTTTAAAACCCTGTGCGATGAAATCACAAAAATAGGATTAGTCCCCAGTGGGGCAGTCAAATTCGTGCTCGATGCGCTCATTGATACCTTGAACATGAATCTGAATAAAGGAATATCCGTTCAGCTGGGCGATTTCGGTTGTTTCCGTCCTGGAATGAATTGCGATAGTCAGGATACCGCAAAAGAGGTGGATAGCGATACCATTCGCAGGGTAAGAATCGTTTTCACTCCGGGATATAAATTCAAAGATATGTTGAATAAAGTCAGTATTCAAAAGTTGGTAACTTCTAATGACGGAACTTTGATCCCTGAAGAACCTGATCCAATGCCTAATCCGGGGGATGACAACGGAGAATCTCCTGACCCGACTCTGTAATCAATCTGCTATGGAAAAACAGTATCTATCTTCGGATGGATACTGTTTCCAAAGTATATCGTCAAACACTTGACAACACCTTAAAAATGTTGTATCTTTATTGTCTATTAACTTAAACAAAAATCAATATGAATTCAGCAATTTATGAATATGAGGAAGAAGAAAAACCGTTTATTATCAAAACTTATAAGAAAAAAGAATTAGCCTGTCTTTACAATCCGAACATTACTCCCCGTTGCGCAATCAGAATGTTTACCAAGTGGATCAAAATGAACAATGAATTATACACCCAACTCATAGCAACCGGTTACAATACTCGTACACGTACCTTTAACCCTCTGCAAGTCAAAATCATAACTAATATTCTGGACATTCCTTAGGAATGCCCGGAATATTTATCACAATATTATTAGATTTATTCTGTCGCTTTCTTGAATTGACGAAATTGCCACCAAAGCATTGTAGCAGCAATCAAACTCGCTATCAAATCGGAAATAGGCATACTCATCCAAACACCTTCCTGCCCATAGAAATGTGGTAGAATCAATAAACAAGGAATCAGAATAAGAACCTGACGAGAAATAGAGAGGAAAATAGCCTTACTTGCCATACCTATACTCTGAAAGAAATTGGAAGTAACCATCTGAAAGCCGACAATAGGAAAGAACATCACCACAATACGTAATCCTTTGGAAGAAATCCGAACCAGTTCTTCATCCGTCGTAAATATTGAAACCGCCAGATCGGGGATTAGCATACCCATCAGGAAACCAATAGTCGTGACAGCCGTTGCTGCATATATGGTAATTTTCAACACTTGAGTCACACGAGTGTATCGTTGGGCACCAAAATTATATCCTGCGATTGGTTGCATTCCCTGATTCAATCCCATTACAATCATAACAAACAGAAAAACAAGACGATTAACTATCCCAAAAGCTCCGATAGCCAAGTCTCCTCCATATTGTTTCAGTCCTTTATTGATAAGAATAACGATAAAACAGGCAGCCAGATTCATTAAAAAAGGAGCCATACCTATCGCCAAAGAATCAAATACAATTTTCTTTTTCAACCGAAAGATCCCCCGATGAAAATGCAATAGCTCTTCTTTATTACTGAATAACTTAAACTGCCAGATTAATGCAATCACCTGCGCTGCAATAGTTGCAATAGCTGCCCCTTGTATTCCCCAACCGAAACCATAAATAAAAATAGGATCGAGAATGGTATTAATGACTACTGTAGCAATCGTCGCATACATTGCCTGCTGCGGATGGCCGGCAGAACGCAATACAGCATTTAATCCCAGATAAAGATGTGTGACTACGTTACCAAGTAATATCACCACCATATAATCGCGTGCATATCCAACAGTAGCCTCGCTTCCACCAAAGAAATAAAGAATCGGATCTAGGAAGATAAGAGCCAGTATGGTAAATGCCAATCCTATAATAATATTCAAAACTAACACATTTCCTAACACCCGTTGGGCAGTGTCATAATCTTTCTGCCCCAGTTTCACCGAAACCAATGTGGCTGCTCCTACCCCTACCAATGAACCGAAAGCTGCGGCAAGATTCATTAGCGGAAAGGTTAAAGCCAATCCGGAAATAGCCATTGCTCCCACACCATGCCCAATGAAAATACTATCTACCATGTTATAAAGAGAAGACGCCGTCATAGCGATAATTGCCGGAATGGCATACTGCATTAAAAGCTTTCCAATCTTTTCTGTACCCAGCGCAGTGGGTGTCTTTTGTCCTGTCATACCTATTACTTTGAAGTTGCAAAGATACAAAAAAGAGACAGATTACAGGATATATAAGAAAAGTTTCGTATTTTTGCCTCCAAAATTGAGTTAATACGTAACGAAATGAATATATTAGAACTAAGTGAACAGGAAATCATTCGACGTAATAGTTTGAATGAACTTCGTGCAATGGGAGTTGAGCCCTACCCTGCTGCAGAGTATGTAACCAATGCTTTCTCTACAGACATAAAATCTGAATTCAAAGACGAAGAAGAACCGCGCCAGGTTTCTGTAGCGGGTCGTATTATGAGCCGTCGTGTGATGGGTAAAGCTTCGTTCATCGAATTACAGGATTCTAAAGGACGTATCCAGGTGTATATCACACGTGACGATATCTGTCCGGGAGAAGATAAGGAAATGTACAACTCGGTGTTCAAACGCCTGCTCGACTTAGGTGACTTTATCGGTATCGAAGGTTTTGTGTTCCGCACACAAATGGGTGAGATCAGTATCCATGCAAAGAAACTGACAGTTCTTGCCAAGTCCATCAAACCGCTACCGATTGTAAAATACAAAGACGGAGTTGCTTACGACTCTTTCGAGGATCCGGAACTCCGCTACCGCCAACGTTATGTTGATCTGATCGTTAATGATGGCATTAAAGAAACATTCGAAAAACGTGCTACTGTAGTGAAAACGATACGTAAAGCGTTAGATGAAGCAGGCTATACGGAAGTAGAAACTCCTATTCTACAATCTATTGCCGGTGGAGCAAGTGCACGTCCGTTTATCACTCACCATAATTCATTAGATGTAGACCTTTATCTGCGTATTGCAACTGAACTTTACCTGAAACGCCTCATCGTAGGGGGCTTTGAAGGTGTATATGAAATAGGAAAGAATTTCCGTAACGAAGGTATGGACAAGAACCATAATCCGGAATTTACTTGTATGGAACTTTACGTACAGTATAAGGACTATAACTGGATGATGGATTTCACAGAAAAACTGTTGGAACGTATTTGTATTGCTGTGAACGGAAGTACGGAAAGCGTTATCGATGGAAAGACAATCAATTTTAAAGCTCCATATCGCCGCCTTCCTATCTTGGATGCAATTAAAGAAAAAACCGGATATGACCTGAATGGCAAAAACGAAGAAGAGATCCGTCAGATCTGTAAGGAACTTAAGATGGAAGAGATTGACGAGACCATGGGTAAGGGTAAACTGATTGATGAAATCTTTGGTGAATTCTGTGAAGGAACTTATATCCAACCTACTTTCATTACCGATTATCCTGTTGAAATGTCTCCATTGACTAAGATGCACCGTTCTAAACCGGGACTGACCGAACGTTTCGAACTTATGGTGAATGGTAAAGAACTTGCAAATGCTTATTCTGAGTTAAATGATCCGCTCGATCAGGAAGAACGCTTCAAAGAGCAGATGCGTCTGGCAGACAAGGGAGATGACGAAGCTATGATTATTGACCAGGATTTCTTACGTGCTTTGCAATATGGTATGCCTCCGACATCAGGTATCGGTATAGGTATTGACCGTTTGGTTATGTTAATGACCGGACAGACTACTATTCAGGAAGTATTGTTCTTCCCGCAAATGCGTCCGGAGAAAGTAGTAAAGAAAGATTCTGCCGCTAAATATATGGAACTGGGTATCGCAGAAGACTGGGTTCAGGTTATCCAGAAAGCCGGTTACAATACAGTAGAAGACATGAAAGATGTTAATCCACAAAAGCTACATCAAGACATTTGCGGTATCAATAAAAAGTACAAACTAGAATTGACCAATCCAACCGTGAATGAAGTAACCGAATGGATTAATAAACTTAAATAAATTGAGTATGAAGAATTGAGAATGAAGAATCGCTCCGGTTTTTCATTCACAATTCTTCATTCTTCATTCTTAAATTCTTAATTCATAGAAATGAAACTACCCGGTAAGATAGCGATAATGGGCGGAGGAAGCTGGGCTACAGCAATCGCAAAGATGTGTCTGGCTCAGGAAGATTCTATTAATTGGTATATGCGACGAGATGACCGCATTGCTGATTTTAAGAGATTGGGACACAATCCGGCCTATCTGACAGGTGTGAAGTTTGACATGAAGCGTATCAATTTCAGTTCTAATATCAATGATATTGTAAAGGAATCGGATACGCTGATTTTCGTCACCCCCTCTCCTTATCTGAAAGCGCATCTGAAAAAGTTGAAGACGAAGATCAAGGACAAATTCATTATCACCGCTATCAAAGGAATCGTACCCGATGACAACGTAATCGTATCGGAATACTTCACTAAGGAATATGGTGTACCACCAGAAAATATTGCTGTATTGGCAGGACCATGCCATGCGGAAGAGGTAGCACTTGAACGCCTTTCTTATCTAACTATTGCTTGCCCGGATAAAGACAAGGCCCGTATTTTCGGTCGCCGTCTGGGAAGCAGTTTCATCAAGACTTCTGTAAGCGACGACGTAGCAGGAATAGAATACAGTTCGGTTTTGAAAAACGTATATGCGATTGCTGCCGGTATTTGTAGCGGTTTGAAATACGGAGATAACTTTCAGGCAGTATTAATATCAAATGCCATTCAGGAAATGAATCGTTTCCTAAATACCGTTCATCCATTGAACAGAAATGTAGACGACTCTGTTTATCTGGGAGATTTGCTGGTAACGGGGTATTCTAACTTTAGCCGCAACCGGACGTTCGGTTCTATGATCGGCAAAGGATATTCCGTAAAAAGTGCGCAAATTGAAATGGAAATGATTGCAGAAGGTTACTACGGTACAAAGTGTATCAAGGAGATCAACAAACATCATCATGTCAATATGCCGATTCTGGACGCTGTTTATAATATTTTGTATGAACGAATCTCACCAATGATCGAGATAAAATTGCTAACGGATTCTTTTAGATGACAATAATAAGTAGTAGTCACTACTAAATAAATATAACTATGATTAGCTTGAATATTGAAAAAACTTTTGGATTTATCTCCAAAGAAAAGGTTTTCGCCTACGAAGCTGAGGTAAAAGCCGCACAAGAAATGTTGGAAAAAGGAACAGGAAAAGGAAATGACTTTTTAGGATGGCTGCATCTTCCTTCTTCTATCAGCAAAGAACATCTGGCTGACTTGAAAGCTACAGCACAAGTATTGAAAGATAATTGTGAAGTAGTAATTGTTGCCGGTATTGGCGGTAGTTATTTGGGTGCACGTGCCGTAATCGAAGCATTGTCTAACAGCTTCACTTGGTTACAGGAAAAGAAAACGGCTCCTATCATGATTTATGCCGGACACAACATCAGCGAAGATTATCTGTTTGAACTTACTGAATATCTGAAAGATAAGAAATTCGGTGTTATCAATATCTCTAAATCAGGTACTACTACCGAAACTGCACTCGCTTTCCGTCTGCTGAAAAAACAATGCGAAGACCAACGCGGTAAAGAGACTGCCAAGAAAGTTATCGTAGCTATCACCGATGCTAAGAAAGGTGCTGCACGTGTTACTGCCGACAAAGAAGGTTATAAGACTTTCATTATCCCCGACAACGTGGGCGGACGCTTCTCTGTATTGACTCCGGTTGGTTTGTTGCCAATCGCAGTTGCCGGATTCGACATTGAAAAATTGGTTGCCGGTGCTGCTGAAATGGAAAAAGCTTGTGGTTCTGACGTTCCGTTTGCTAAGAATCCTGCTGCAATTTATGCTGCAACTCGTAACGAACTGTACAAGAGCGGTAAGAAGATTGAAATCTTAGTAAACTTCTGCCCGAAGCTTCACTATGTAAGCGAATGGTGGAAACAGTTGTACGGAGAATCTGAAGGTAAAGATAACAAAGGTATTTTCCCTGCATCTGTAGATTTCTCTACGGACCTTCACTCTATGGGACAATGGATTCAGGAAGGTGAACGTACGATTTTCGAAACTGTAATCTCCGTAGAAAAGGTAGATCATAAATTGGAAGTACCTTTTGATGAAGCAAATCTGGACGGTCTGAATTTCCTTGCCGGAAAACGGGTAGACGAAGTAAACAAGATGGCAGAACTGGGAACTCAGTTGGCTCACGTAGATGGTGGTGTACCTAATATGCGCATCGTTCTTCCTGAATTGAGTGAATACAATATTGGTGAATTGCTGTACTTCTTCGAAAAGGCTTGCGGTATCAGCGGTTATCTATTGGAAGTAAATCCATTCAACCAACCGGGTGTTGAAGCATACAAAAAGAATATGTTTGCATTACTCAACAAACCAGGATACGAGGAAGAATCAAAAGCGATTCAGGCAAAACTGTAATCTAACAGTAAACCTATAAACACAATGAACGGTGAACATCATGCAGTCCGCATAGTTGTTCACCGTTCATCATTTATAATTTATCAGACGTTTTTAAAAACTGATTATTCGTCTTTTTTATCTTCTTTTATTTTCAGACCAATTATTTCCTGAGCACCCTCACACTCCGCTTTTGACGACAGATAAAAAGTTATTTGTACATCTCCGTTAGATTCGACCTTCTCAACAGTGGCCTGTACCAGTACATTTGTTTTGGTTACTCCGTCTTTAAAACGTAACTGCCCCTTTTCTGCATCGGTCAGATTTCCCTCTGTAGAAACTTCTGTTTTTTTATAATGAAGTTCCGTCTTTACTTCAGCATCATTCTGAAGTTTAAAACTTTTAAGTTCAGCTCCGTTGCCATCCAATGACAGGAATGCTTCGATTTTATCACCTACTTTTAAAGCAGGAATTTCATCCATTCGGTTTGCATAGTCTTCTTTCGTTGTTTCTTCTGCCTTCGGATCTACATTTATATACAGCTTTTGAATTTCGATAACAGGACTTTCTCCACTATCAGAGCAAGCGTAAAAAAACAATGGCAACAGAAATAATGCTTTCTTCTTCATGCTATTGAAAGGTTTTTATTAGGCTACAAAAATACATATAATCTTCAAAACGGCAAATAATCACATAAATTATCCTCCAAGCCCCTTACTCGCAGTACTCTTATTGCTCTCTTCTACCCGATCTTTCATTTTTTATGTCTATCTTTGCTACACTTATCTTTGCTTCAAAAAATGCTTAACTCTAATTAATAGAACTATGCGGAATTTACTAAAGAGATCCAATAGAGTAATGTTATTCTTCAGTTTATCACTGCTGATTATGATAACGACCAGTTGCCAAGATGTCAAATTAAAAGTGGCAATTGAAAGTGCAAACAAACAATGTCCTATGGAAATGGGTGAGTTTGGTAAAACTACTAGTATTGTATATGATGGTCAAAACGTAGTATACACTTTCAATGTAGACGAAGTATACACCAATATCAAAACATTGAAAGAGCATCCGGAAAACCTGAAATCATCTATGACTATCATGTTCCAAAATCCGACAAAAGATGTAAAAGCATTGCTGGATCTTGTTATTAAATGTAATGCCGGACTAAAAATGATATATATAGGCAAAGACTCAGGTGATAAGGTGGAATGTGAACTTACAACAGAAGAGTTGAAAGAAATTCTTAATACTGATATCAGTTCATCACAAAGCGACTTGACAAAACTGGAAACACAAATAGAAATGGCGAACTTACAGTTTCCGTTAAAAGCGAGTGAAGAGATTACAATTGAAAAAATGCTGCTTAGTAATGAATCGGTTATCTATTTATGTCGTGTTGATGAAGATGTGTATGATATCAATTTAATAGAAGAAAACTATGACGCAGTGAAGCAAGGTATCATAGAAGAGTTATCAAGCCAATCTCAACCTACGCAACTATTCATAAAGTATTGTACCAATTGCAATAGAAATATAGTTTATAGATATATCGGCAACCACGATACTCAATATGATGTGGTTGTCACTGTACCCGAACTGAAAGAAATATTGAAAAACAAATAAATATTACCAGATTTTCATCTAATCAGAAATTATGAAAAAAAAGATAAAAGCCGTCCTATTCGATATGGATGGCGTACTTTTTAATTCCATGCCTTACCACTCCGAAGCTTGGCATCAGGTAATGAAATCACATGGTCTCAATCTCAGTCGCGAAGAGGCATATATGCATGAAGGACGAACAGGTGCCGCTACGGTAAACATTGTATTTCAGCGCGAACTGGGAAGAGAAGCTTCCCAAGAGGAGATAGAAAAAATATATAAAGAAAAGAGTATTCTGTTCAATACTCACCCAGAAGCAGAACGTATGCCTGGCGCATGGGAATTGCTGAAAAAAATCAAAAGTGAAGGGCTAATCACAATGGTAGTAACAGGCTCCGGCCAGCTTTCATTACTTGAGAGATTGGAACATAACTTTCCGGGAATGTTTCATAAAGAGTTAATGGTGACAGCATTTGATGTAAAATACGGGAAGCCTGATCCAGAGCCCTATTTGATGGCTCTAAAGAAGGGAGGTATAAAAGCCAGCGAAGCTGTTGTTGTAGAAAATGCACCTTTGGGAGTGGAAGCCGGACACAAAGCTGGAATCTTCACTATCGCAGTAAATACCGGTCCTCTGGATGGACAAATCTTGCTGGATTCGGGAGCTGATTTATTATTACCATCTATGCAAGCTCTTTGCGATACCTGGGATAATCTGGATTTATAAATAACGCAGAAACTTTTAGAGTAGACTATTCAACCTTGACCAACAAATAAGTCTTCCCGATAGATACTATCCAATGTAAACTATATGTAATGGTCGTTTATTTAACATTGAGTTTAAATAAATGATTTCAATAGTAAAGATTTGATTAGACACTAGAAATAATAAAGGTAAGAAACATACAAACATTGGTTTCATTTCTATTTACTAATAGGGATTTCCCTATTAGTAAATAGAAAAATCCATTTGCATGAGGAGTTTTCCCGTCCTACATTTGTAGTAACAAAAGCCATTAAACTATACCTATTATGAAAAGGTTTCAGATCATTCTATCTTTACTACTATTTATAGTAGTATTCAGTAGTTGTCGTACGAGCCAAATTAGTTATAAAAGGCTCAATGAAATACAACACGGAATGTCCTCAAAAGAAGTTATAGCGATTTTGGGTGAACCAGAATTTCGAAATCTTGATGATAAAGGTGAATCTCTGGAGTTTTACTCTTCCAAACCTTGGGTTGCTTCCAAAGTCGTAAAAGTATGGTTTATTGATGACAAGGTAGTTAAAATGGATAGCCATTATTATTTATATGATGATGACTGTTCTAATAAAACTAAGAATACAGAAACGAAAGAAGAGAATACACGTTCTGGAATACGAATGACCACAGATGGACAACAACTTATACAGCAAGGGTCATTTATACAGATACCAAACGGTACAACTGAAATAGTAGTAAGCGATCATAGTGGATTGATTATCACTGCATCTGGTAAACATATACGAACGTATTAATACGATACTCTCATTGACAACACATTAACAATCATATATAGAAAGACGAAAAGGGGATGTACCCCGAACTACCCTTTCAACGAGATCACCCTCGCCACAAATAGGTGTAGCAAGGGTGATCCTTAATTTATGAGGTTTTCGACACACCTCTCAACAATGTTTATGCCATCTATAACGTTTTATGTATGATATATTCAAACCACTTTATGAGGAATATTTCTCATAAAAGACTTAGAGAGAATATAAAATGATGTTACCCTAAAACAAGATTTATTTCTTCTTCCTTCTTTTATTTACAGATTCTACAGCCTCCGTTACCACAGGTTTACCCTGGAATCGTTTCGTATAACCGGAATAATCCGGATGGCTACGCTCATAAGTAGGATCCATAAACAACGGACTGGAAATAATATGATCTGCCGTTGAACGGTTACAACAGAAAATGATATTTTCTACACCTGCCAAACGAGTCAATGCTTTCACATCCGTATCATGCGGTTGCAACGTCATCGGATCTGTGAAAAAGAAAAGATAATCAATTTGTCCTTCAACAATACGTGAACCCATCTGCTGGTCACCTCCCAAAGGACCTGACTTCAAAATAGTAAAATCCCACTCTACATCCGGATGTTTCTCTTTCAACGCTTCCAAAATTAAAGTACCCGTAGTACCTGTACAATAGAATTTATGTCCCATCAATAATTCTGAATTCCACAAGACCCATTCTATGAGATCTTTCTTCATAGCATCATGTGCGACCAGCCCGATGCCTCTTCTAACTTTTGGTTCCATTATGTTATCCTTTTAAATCCGACAATTGAGAGAAACACTTACATCCTCTCACATAAAACTGCCACAAGATACTACTTTTTATTTGTTCAGGTATCGGATTCAAGAAAGTTTTTTTCAGATTCTCTTCACGAGATGAAGAAAAGGAAGAACGGTTACGTTTATATTCTTTTCGTGCCTGCATCACTGCACGTGCATTATCCAGTTGGCCTTTCAGCAAAAAAGTAAGTGCTGCCACATAGTCGAGCCATGCACGAATACACATTACTTTATTCAATTCCTCTTCCGGAAGATTCTTATAAAGCATGACAAGATTATTACGAAAATTGAGAAAAGTTTTACGAGGATTATCTTTTTTTAGTGTAGCCCCCCCTACATGATAAACTACACTTTGAGGAATACACACAATCTCCCGGCCACGAGAACGTAGACGCCAACACAAATCAATTTCTTCCATGTGAGCAAAAAAGCGTCCGTCCAGCCCACCTGCTTCCAGATAATCAGCACGACGGATAAACAATGCTGCACCCGTAGCCCAGAAAACAGGGATCACCGTATCATACTGACCTTTATCTTTCTCAACTACATCCATGATCCGTCCACGACAGAAAGGATAACCATATTTATCAATAAATCCACCTGCCGCTCCGGCATACTCAAAATATTCTTTTTGTCGTTGGCTGCGTATTTTCGGTTGGCAAGCTGCAACCTCCGGATGATTATCCAAATAATCAATCATTGGCTCGAGCCAACGCTCGGTCACTTCAACATCAGAATTTAGAAGAACTACATATTCTGCCTCCACTTGCTGCAAAGCCCAATTATAACCATCGGCAAAACCATGATTTTGTTCCAGTAAGATCATTTTAACAGATGGGAATTCTTTATGAAGCATATCCACCGAAGCATCGGTAGAACCATTATCAGCCACACATACTTCAATCTCCTCTCCTTCTGAATACCGAACGACGGACGGAAGAAAAGTGCGAAGCATATCGCATCCATTCCAATTCAAAATGACAACTGATACTTTCATCTTAGCTCCTTTCACATTCTGCCTTTGAAGCCTTCCAACGTTTATGAGACCATAACCAATAAGCTGGCTCCCGATAAAGTGTCCGTTCCAGGCAATGGGCAAACATTTCTGTGATTTCTCCTTCAGCTGTTTCTTTTGGATTTTCTGTCATTAACTTAAACTCCGCCTCACAAAATCCTCTACGTGTTTTTGTTAGTTCACAATAAAAAACAGGAAAATTCATCATTTTAGCAATACGTTCTGCCCCATTCAGAAAAGCAGTTTCCTGTCCTAAAAAAGTTGTCCAATACTTTTCACTTCCGCTAGGCCATTGGTCGGTAATCAACCCCACCACCATTTTCTTTCCTTCACGCTTCAAGTTGATAATCTCGCGTGCAGTAGAATGCTTCGGAATGTTGTACCCTCCAAAACGAGAACGTATCCGTTTAAACAATTCATTCAGATATTTATCTCTCAGAGGCTTATATACTTGCATCGGCACATCTCCCGGTTTCATAATCGCTCCCATACCGATCAACCATTCATAATTAGCATAATGCGGAATCATCACAATGATCCCTCCATACTTTTCTGTCAATTCAAGGTATTGCTCCGTATTCTTATAAGTCATTCTCCGGTAAAGATCCTCTGCTGACATATGCAGCATTTTCAAGTCCTCAAGCATATAATCCGAAAGATATCTATAAAACTTACGTTCAATCTGTAACCGTTCTGCATCACTTTTATCCGGAAAAGACTTTTTCAGATTTTCTCTAACAACTTTCCGACGATATCTTCCGACATAATACATCAACCAATAGTTCAAATCCGAAAGCATATATAATACTTTGAACGGAAGAGCCGAAAACAACCACATTACGGCATATACCAACCAATAGATAAGCCTAGATTTCATAATCCTATAGAATTGTACCTTTAAGTGCTGTCTTATCTTCATTAAAATCACCCAGACGAACAGAAAGAACTTGATTGTCCAAAGAATTATCTGTTTCTACTTCTACACGAATATAATTCTCCGTAAATCCATGCATTGGATTACCCACCTTCGATTTTTCCATCAACACAGACATTGTCTGCCCAATATGTCTGGCATAAAAAGCTCGCGTCTTTTCATCCGAAAGATTCAATAAGCGCTGACTACGCTGATGTTTCTCTTCCGGCGAAACAATATGTTCAATCTTCAAAGCCTGTGTCCCCGGACGTTCGGAATAACTGAACACATGCAACTGCGTCACATCCAAACCTGCTATAAATCTGTAAGTCTGTTCAAAATACGTTTCTGTTTCACCGCGAGTGCCCACAATCACATCGACACCAATAAAAGCGTCCGGCATAATTTCTTTAATTTTCTTCACTTTTGAAGCAAAAAGGGCTGTATCATAACGACGACGCATCAACTTCAGTACTTCATCGCAACCAGATTGTAACGGAATATGAAAATGAGGCATAAATCTACGAGACTGAGACACAAATTCAATAATCTCGTCCGTCAGTAAATTAGGTTCAATAGAAGAAATACGATAACGTTCGATACCTTCCACATGGTCTAATGCTCTTACCAGATCGAAAAAAGTCTCTCCAGTAGTTTTACCAAAATCTCCGATATTAACCCCGGTCAATACGATCTCCTTTCCACCTTCGGCAGCCGCCTGCTTTGCCTGCTCCACCATCGAAGCAATAGTCCCATTACGGCTACGTCCACGTGCAAAAGGTATGGTACAATATGAACAATAATAATCACATCCATCCTGTACTTTCAGGAAAAAGCGGGTACGATCCCCTCTCGAACAAGACGGTGCAAACGAACGAATATCTTTAGTTATGGTAGTTATTGTTTCTCCTTGTTCATGTTTATGCAGGTCACCCAGATACTGTAACAAATCATTTTTCTGTTCAGCACCCAACACCACATCTACTCCTTTTATCTTTGCTACATCACCAGGTTTCAACTGTGCATAACACCCTGTTACTACCACAAAAGCACCGGGATGCTGTTTCACTAACCGATGAATAGCCTGACGGCATTTCTTATCTGCCATCTCTGTTACCGAACAAGTATTGACGACACAAATATCTGCTTTTTCCCCTTTACGCGCAGTCCGGACTCCTGCTTCCCGCAGGATTTTACCGATAGTTGAAGTCTCTGAAAAATTCAATTTACAGCCTAATGTATAATATACAGCTGTCTTATTTTGAAATACAGTGGTATCTATCATAATCTGTTTTAACGCATATTTCGTGCAAAGTTACACATTATTATTAGTAAAACACTTGAGGATACAAAAGTTTATTCCTATTTTTGCACAATTCACTAAAAAACGTGCAATGATTAAAGAGAATTTCATTAAACTATACGAGAATAGTTTTCGTGAGAACTGGGATTTGCCTTGTTACACCGATTACGGAGAAAATACTCAATATACCTATGGTGAAGTAGCAGAAAAGATTGCCCACCTGCATTTATTATTTAAACATTGTAGTCTCCGCAGAGGAGATAAGATCTCCATAATTGGAAAGAATAACGCTCACTGGTGCATAGCCTATATGGCTACAATCACTTATGGCGCAATTGTAGTTCCTATTCTACAAGATTTTACTCCGAATGATGTTCATCATATCGTCAATCATTCCGAATCTATTTTCTTGTTTACTAGTGACAGTATTTGGGAAAACCTAGAAGAAGAAAAGCTAAACGGACTTCGCGGAGTCTTCTCCCTTACAGATTATCGCTGTCTTTATCAACGCGATGGAGAAACAATACAGAAATTCATGAAGAATCTCGACAGAGAGATGCACACCACTTACCCGAAAGGTTTTACTCGCGATAATGTGCAATATACCACCTTGTCTAATGACAAAGTAATGCTCCTGAACTATACTTCCGGAACAACAGGCTTCAGCAAAGGAGTTATGTTGACCGGAAACAACCTTGCCGGTAACGTTACTTTCGGTATTCGAACAGAACTACTGAAGAAAGGAGATAAAGTCCTCTCCTTCCTTCCATTAGCCCATGCCTATGGCTGTGCTTTCGACTTCCTCACTGCAACAGCTGTCGGTACCCATGTCACCCTGCTCGGAAAAACACCTTCGCCTAAGATTATCATGAAAGCTTTCGAAGAAGTAAAACCGAATCTTATCATTACCGTCCCGTTAGTAATCGAGAAAATATATAAGAATATCATCCAGCCCCTCATTAACAAAAAAGGGATGAAATGGGCATTGAATATCCCTTTACTTGACACCCAAATCTATAATCAAATACGCAAAAGACTGATTGATGCTTTGGGAGGACGTTTCAAGGAAATCATCATTGGTGGTGCAGCCATGAACGAGGAAGTGGAAGAGTTCTTCTATAAAATTAAATTTCCATTTACTATCGGATATGGCATGACAGAATGTGGGCCGCTTATCAGTTATGCCCCTTGGAATGAATTTGTGCCAGGTTCTTCCGGAAAAATACTGGATATTATGGAAGCACGTATATATAAGGAGAACCCGGATACTGAAATTGGAGAAATTCAAGTTAGAGGAGAAAATGTAATGGTGGGTTATTACAAAAATCAGGAAGCTACTGATGAAGTCTTTACTGAAGATGGATGGTTACGTACAGGCGACCTTGGAACAATGGATACCTGCGGAAACATTTTCATTCGTGGTCGTCTTAAAAGTATGATTTTAAGTTCAAACGGTCAGAATATCTTCCCGGAGGAGCTGGAAGCAAAACTTAATAACCTGCCGTTCATTCTTGAAAGTCTTGTCATCGAACGAAATAAAAAATTAGTTGCGCTAGTCTATGCAGATTATGAAGCTTTAGATTCACTTGGACTCAATAACCCAGATAACCTAAAAACAATAATGGATGAGAATCTCAAGAATCTTAATAACAGCGTAGCAGCTTACGAAAAGATCAGCCAGATTCAACTCTATCCCACTGAGTTTGAAAAGACTCCAAAGCGTAGTATCAAAAGATATCTTTATAATAGTATAGCAGTAAATTAATATGTTGTAAAACATAGGATTAAGCAAGAAAAGTGCCCATCTTCAAAAAAAAATATAAAAAAAGTTGGGTTTTCGAGAACAACATATTGAAAAAGTGCATACCTTTGCATCGTTTTAATAAAGCAATTGATTGTATTACGTTTTTAAAAGCAAAGAAAATGAAAAAATTAGTTTTGATGGCAGTAGCTATCGTAGCAGTATCATTCGCATCATGTGGTAACAAAGCAGCTGATGCTCAGAAAGCTCAACAAGATTCTATCCGTATCGCTGATTCTATCGCAGCAGTACAAGCAGCAGAAATCGAAGCAGCTGCAGCAGCAGAAGCAGACACAACTGCAACTGATACCTTGACCGTAACTGAAACTGTAGTAGCTGAATAATAAAGAAACAGCCTAGAGAGAATTGAAAGTCTGACATACGAAAGTATGCACAGACTTTTTTTTTATCCTCTTTTTGCCATAACCATACAAAATCTTATAGGATAAAAGATTAATTTAAAATAAACGCATTATATATTTTTCAATTAAAAACTCTACTTCACTCAGATTATTATCACATACACAAAATTCCCATAAAAATAAAAACTACTCAATCAGTTCCAGACTACAAGCAGAGAATCTTTAGGATTCTCTTAGGAAACAAGCATTGTCCCAATCGACTTCCATAAAAACAAGCATTCTTTCGCTACTTCACACCAAAAACAGATAATGTTTCTCAACCTGTCCTCAATTTATATAGATATAAGCGACAAGCTATTACAGATTATAAAAACAAAAAAGCGGTTTACCCTAACAGGATAAACCGCTTCAACTATATTGCGATAAAATTATTCAGCTACTACTTCGAAAGGAACTTCTACAGAAACTTCCTTATGCAATTTCACGATAGCTTTATAATTACCAATTTCTTTCACAGTGTCTTTTACAACGATGATCTTTCTGTCTACTTCGTGACCCAATTTTGCCAAAGCTTCAGCAATCTGAATGTTACCAACAGAACCGAAGATTGTACCAGTTGAGCTAACCTTAGTTGCAATAGTCAAAGAAACGCCTTCCAACTTAGCAGCCATAGCCTCAGCATCTTTCTTGATTTTCTCAAGTTTGTGAGCACGTTGTTTCAGTTCTTCAGCCAACATTTTCTTTGCAGAAGGAGAAGCGATGACAGCTTTTCCTGTCGGGATTAAGTAATTGCGACCGTAACCAGACTTAACGTTTACGATATCATTCTTATAACCCAAGTTTACTACGTCTTCTTTTAATATAATTTCCATACTTTTCCTCCTTCTTATTTCATCATGTCAGTTACATATGGCAACAATGCCAAGTGACGAGCTCTCTTCACAGCCTGCGCAATACGACGTTGGAACTTCAAAGAAGTACCAGTGATACGACGCGGAAGGATTTTTCCCTGCTCATTCAAGAATTTCTTCAAGAATTCAGGATCTTTGTAATCGATGTACTTAATACCGCTCTTTTTGAAACGGCAGTATTTTTTCTTTTTAACGTCTACTGAGGGCGGAGTTAAATATCTGATTTCTGATTGAACTTGTTGTGCCATGATTAATCCTCCTTTTTGTTTGATTTAACACTTCTTCTCTTAGCAGCATATTCTGCAGCATATTTATCCATTCTAAAAGTCAAGAAACGGATTACACGTTCATCACGACGGAAATTTACTTCCAACTTGTCAATTACAGTAGGATCTGCATTGAACTCAATCAGTTGATAGAAACCTGTAGACTTCTTTTGAATTGGATAAGCCAATTTCTTTAGTCCCCAGTTCTCTTCATTGATAATCTCAGCACCTTCTTCTTGAAGAATACCTTTGAATTTTTCTACCGCTTCCTTCATCTGAACATCAGATAAAACGGGAGTTAAAATGAAAACGGTTTCGTATTGATTCATACTCGTTTAATTAAATAAATAAATTATTTGATTTTAAAATGCGGGTGCAAAGTTAGACATTTTATTTTGAACTACAAACATTTAATCTTTTTTTATATCCGAATATAGGAATTATCCAATAAGTAGTTTACCTTTGCAAGGTTGTTTAAACAATAATTTCATGATAGAGCAATTCAACTTTGATATCCGACTTATATTTGCCATACTTAATGGTAAGGTTTCCGCTGCTATTAACCGGAAACTATATCGTAATTTCCGTCAGAATGGGCTGGAAATCAGTCCTGAACAATGGACGGTACTGATCTTCCTATGGGAAAAAGATGGTGTTACCCAACAAGAGTTGTGTAATGCAACTTTTAAAGACAAACCCAGTATGACCCGCTTGATAGACAATATGGAACGGCAACATTTAGTAGTACGCATCTCGGACAAAAAAGATCGTCGCACTAACCTTATTCACTTAACTAAAGATGGAAAAGAGTTAGAAGAGAAAGCACGAATTATTGTTGGACAAACTCTGAAAGAAGCTCTCCAAGGCATTACTCTTGAGGAGTTAAGTATTGGGCAAGAAGTACTAAAAAAGGTTTTCTATAATACGAAAGATTAAGCTGAAAGCGAATTATATAATTCCTAAAATCCACTAAATCTGTCTCAATAATGGATTTTTCACCTAATTTATTTCGCCCGTTGAAGAATTATGCTTTAATTTGTAACTATTATATAATCTAGCATTAAATAATAATCTATTTGATAATAAACAACTAAATAATAAACTGTTAAATACACACACATGAAAGACTTATTAAAGAATCTGGGATTGATTTTAATCTTGATCGGAGTAGTCATCTTACTGGCTTGTTCAATTACAGGAAATGTAAACAACAACGCCGTTTTGGGCACATCGGCAGTATTCGTTGTGTTAGGACTTATCTCTTATATTGTTATCAATAAGAGGATCACTGATTAAATTCGTAAAAATCAATAAAAAATCCCGAGAACGAATGTTTCCGGGATTTTTTATTGCCAATTATCAAGGGATTCATTATGATTCAACTTCCGGAGTAATTAGCTTATAGCCTTTTCCGTGAATATTGATAATCTCGATTGAATCATCTTCTTTCAAGTGTTTACGTAATTTCGTAATATACACATCCATACTGCGGGCATTGAAATAATTATCATCAATCCAGATAGTCTTCAATGCAAAATCACGTTGCAGAATCTCGTTAGCATGAGCACAAAGCAATCCCAGAAGTTCAGATTCCTTAGTAGTCAGCTTTGTCTGTTTACCTTCTGTAGCCAAAATCTGTTTCTGGGTATCGAAAGTAAACTTACCGATTTTATAGATATTACTTTCTTTATTCTTCTTTCCGCGAACACGTCTCAGGATCGCTTCAATTCTGAATGTCAGCTCTTCCATACTGAATGGTTTGGTTATATAATCATCCGCCCCAATCTTAAACCCTTCCAAGATATCTTCTTTCAGTGTTTTCGCAGTCAGGAAGATAATAGGAATTTCAGCATTGGCAGCACGAACATCCTGCGCCAAAGTGAAACCATCTTTCTTAGGCATCATTACGTCAAACACACACAAGTCATATTTATTCTTCAGGAAAGCCTTGTAACCAGCTTCTCCATCAGGATACAACTCAGCAGAGTAACCTTTTGCCTGTAAATATTCTCTTAAAAGCATGCCAAGATTTTCATCATCTTCGCATAATAAAATACGCAGTTTCTCGTCCATATCAATTATTTTTTAATAAAGGTAATGCAATAATAAATTTAGTTCCAATATTCACGTCGCTTTCTGCCCGTATGGTCCCCTTATGATCCATTATTATCTTTTTCACATAAGCCAACCCCAGACCAAAGCCTTTTACATCGTGCAGATTACCTGTATGCACGCGATAGAACTTTTCAAATATCTTTTTCAGGTTCTCTTTCTTGATACCAATACCATTATCCTGTATCGAAATCATCAGTTTACCCGGTTCATTCCATGTCTTCACATTCAACTCCAAATCCTCTTCCGGCTTCTTATATTTCACCGCATTATCCATCAGATTGAAAATTACATTTGTAATATGCATTTCATCTGCAAATATAACAGGATCGGTAGCCTCAAGGTTCGATGTAATCTTACCATTATATCGTTCCACTTTCAGAGCAAAGGTATTAATCACTCCCGTTATCAATTCGTTCGCATCAATCTCCTTCATTTTCAAGGTTGCTTTTTGTCTATCAAACATCGACATCTGCAACACTTTTTCTACCTGAAAACGCAAGCGTTTCGTTTCATCATTAATAACTCCAGAAATATGCTGGAACATCTGTGGAGATTTACCTACAGCAGGATCTTTCAACATCTGTGCCGCCAATGAAATGGTCGATATCGGAGTTTTAAACTCATGCGTCATATTGTTGATAAAATCATTTTTCATCTCTGTCAGTTTCTTTTGACGAAATACAATATAAATAGTAAAGATGAAAGTCACCAACAATACTAAAGTAAATATCAACGACGGAATCATAAAATTGATAGAACCAAAGATATAATCCTTTCTACCCGGAAAATGTACTTTTAATATACTCATCTTTGCAGGTGGATCATTCGTGAACAATACCTGCTGATAGGATTCATCACTCCCTTTTGGATCATAATCCGCACAACGATATACTTCCCGTCCATCTCTGTCAATAACAGAAAAATGATAAGGTAACTCGATAGCATTATTGAAAAAGCTCAATTTCAGATAATCATCCAAATCCCTAAACCGAACTCTATCCCCTATTGCCCTGTCACTTGCCTGATAAATCATCTGCAACGCCACCTCATCGATCAATCCTCGCTGATATACAAATCGATTTTGTATAGCTTCTGCTAACGACCTCGAAGTTTCCGGAATTGTTTTCGTTCCCCGATAAGGAGAGATCAGCGCTTTCGGTAACTCTGACGGTTTGTTAGTTATTATATTTATTCTAAAACCCGAAATCTCCTTCCCATCCTGAGATTTCATCGTAAAACCATGCACTTGCTGACGCGGAATATCTTGCTGCATAGAAGAGCTATTAGCAGTCAGCGCTTTTCTTTCCGTTTCAGACACATCTTCAATTAGCCATCGCTGCGTCTCTGCAAACTCCACATCCTTAGAAACCTGACTCAAACTGTTACGTACAGCAGAATCAAATTGTCCTTTCCGGGTTTTGACCATTTCCTCTATATAACTTACTTGCAAATACAGTAAGCTTAGGAATGAAAGTCCCATTACTATACCTAATATCCAAATTGTCGACTTTTTCATAGCAACAAAATTAACACTCCCTAATTAACACTCCTAACTCATTAACTTGATTTAACCGGAAGTTCTCGTAAATTAACCGAAAGGAGCTATTTAAGTAGTATTCTGATGACTACAACAAAAAAAGCACTACTTTGGTTTGCAAATTTAATAAAAAATTAAATCTTTTCCTCGAGAATTTCCATCTTTATTAATCATAGTTAAACAAAACCGCCGCCTTTTACTTAAAAAAGACGGCGATTTTAACATTATTACGAAAATTGCTAGCTATTCTTCAGCTTGTTTAGCTTCAAAATCCTTAATTAACTTATCTTGGACATCTGTCGGGACAAGTTCATAACTGGAGAATTTCATTATAAATGAAGCACGTCCACCAGTGAGTGAACTAAGAGCCGTAGAATAAGATGACATTTCTTTCAGCGGAACTTTAGCTATTAGTTTTTCAAATCCTTTCTCACTACTCATACCCATAATCATAGCACGACGTCCTTGAAGGTCTCCCATTACATCCCCCATCTTATCTGACGGAACAAATACTTCTACGTCATAAATAGGTTCCAGAATCTTCGGTCCAGCATTCTTAAAGGCTTCACTAAATGCATTACGTCCTGCCAGCATAAAAGAAATTTCATTCGAATCCACCGGATGCATCTTACCATCATATACAATAACACGTACATCGCGAGCATACGAACCAGTCAATGGGCCTTGTTCCATACGAGACATGATACCTTTTAAAATAGCAGGCATAAAACGTGCATCAATTGATCCACCTACGATACTATTGATAAATACCAATTTGCCACCCCATTCCAATGGAATTTCTTCTTTGCCTTTTACATTAATTTTAAATTCCTGCCCATTGAATCTATAAATTTCCGGTATGGGCATACCTTCTTTATATGGTTCGACAATCAGATGCACTTCACCAAACTGACCGGCACCACCGGATTGTTTCTTGTGACGATAATCGGCACGAGAAGCCTTCGTAATAGTTTCGCGGTAAGGGATCTTTGGTTCTTCATATTTAATCTGAAGTTTCTCATTATTCTCCAAACGCCATTTCAATGTACGTAGATGGAACTCTCCCTGACCATGAACTAACGTTTGTTTCAATTCTTTCGATTGTTCAATGACCCATGTAGGATCTTCCTCACGCATACGATTCAGGATAGTCATCATCTTTTCCACATCAGCCTCATTTACCGGTTTGATGGCACGTGAATATTTCGAATTTGGATACTTAATAAAGTTAAACTTATAATCGCAATCCTTACCATCTAATGTATTGCCCGTCTTCACATCTTTCAGTTTCACAGCAGCACCAATATCACCAGCTTGGAGTTCTTCCACTTTAACACGGTTACCACCCGCAACCACATAAATTTGTGCGATACGTTCTTTTGAACCGCGGTCAGCATTCAATAAGTCATCACCTTCATGCACTTTTCCGCTCATTACCTTAAAGTAAGAAACTTCACCAATATGCGGTTCCACACTTGTTTTAAAGAAATAAAGAGATTCAGGTCCGTTAGAATCCGGGGCTACTTCCTTACCATCTGTATTTTGCACTTTCGGCATTTCTGAAACAAAAGGAACCACATTACCCAAGAATTCCATTAAACGGCGGACACCCATATCTTTGCCTCCGCACACACAGAATACCGGAAACATTCCTCTTGCAATCAACCCTTTACGAATACCTTCACGCATTTCATCCTCTGACAAAGAATCTTGTTCGAAGAATTTCTCCATCAAACCTTCATCATTTTCAGCAGCTGCTTCAACCAATGCTTTGTGCATTTCCATCGCTTTATCCATTTCTTCAGCCGGAATATCTTCGATGATTGGAGCACCACCTTCAGGTTTCCATGAATATTTCTTCATCAACAAGACATCAATCAATGCATTAAAATTAGGTCCTGTAGAAATAGGATATTGAATAGGAACGACTTTCGGCCCATAAGCCTCCTTGAGTTGTTCCAGAACATTATCATAATCGCATTTCTCATTATCAAGCTGATTAACGAGGAAAATGACGGGTTTATTCAGTTTTTCAGTATATCGGAAGTGATTTTGTGTACCGACTTCGACCCCGTATTGGCCATTGATAAGAAGAATTGCTGTGTCGGTCACATTTAGTGCAGTTACAGTACTGCCTACAAAGTCGTCCGAGCCCGGACAGTCTATAATATTAAGCTTTTTATTGTTCCATTCTACATGGAGAACAGTAGAGAAAACAGAGTAACCATACTCTTGTTCAACAGGGAAATAATCACTAACAGTGTTTTTTGCTGCAATAGATCCGCGACGTTTTATAACACCACTCTCGAAAAGCATTGCTTCCACGAGAGTGGTTTTCCCAGAGCCAGAACTTCCCAATAAGGCTATGTTCTTAATTTCATTAGTCTGATATACCTTCATAATATATAAGATTTAAATAATTACTAAGTATGTTTCTTACATACCATTAATTTAGTGAGCCGCAAATTAGGGATTTATTAGGGGAAAAGCAAGATTTATGTCAGTGTTACTAAACAATGTTATGTAACATACTATCATCATTTTCCTTCCATATCATCAAGACAGCCCTTATTATCAACAAGCTACACACGCACTATTCAATCTTATTTATGATATATCAGTCACTATCACCTATAATTTAGGAAATCTCCATGGTTTACGATAATCCGGCTTAATGAGCTTATTTGCTTCATTATTATTAAAAGACTTCTTTACATCATCATACACAAGAGCCGATTTAACCCTTGCGGATATATTTCCTAAATGAGCATATTTTGCACATAGGCTACCATTTTCAATAGTACAAGCTGTATTCATTTCACGTTTCTTCATACAATCTAAGAAGTTGGTAACATGATCCTTGTGGTCTTGATAATTTGGCATACTTTTAACTGCCTCTATTCTGTTTTGGAATGGGTACACTTCCCAGCTTTCGCGATTAGCAACCAACGTACCGTTTGTTCCGACAAATTCAACTCCATAGTTTCTGCCATAAGGTCCCATCTCTACAGTAACATTACTCCATTGAATAGTGAAATCATCATATTCGTAAATGACGGACATCGTATCAAATGTTTCAGCATAGTTGTTCGGGAAAGCAAAATTTCCACCGGAACTTAATACTCGTTTAGGCATACCTTTCACATTCATGCCCCATAAAGCCATATCTATCAGATGTACTCCCCAGTCTGTCAACAGTCCGCCACCATAATCCCAGAACATTCTCCAGGAACCATGAAATCTCTTTTCATTAAAAGTCCGTTGAGGTGCCGGTCCGAGCCATGTATCAAAATCTACTCCCGCAGGAACCGAAGAATCAGGAACTGGATCGAGAATTGCTGCGTAACCAAAATTAGCCCAAACATTTACTTTAGCTATTTTGCCCAGTTTTCCACTGTCAATATAACTTTTCATTTCGTGCCAATGATTTCCACTACGTTGTTGTTGTCCCACTTGCACCACTCGATTGTATTTTTTGGCAGCGGCAACCATCACATCACATTCGGCAATTGAATTCGCAAGTGGTTTTTCTACATATACATCTTTCCCGGCAGAGCAAGCATCCACCAATTGCAAACAGTGCCAGTGGTCAGGTGTACCAATAATAACCGCATCTATATCTTTTCTATCCAACAGTTTACGATAATCACCATAAAGTTCGGGCTTTTTGTTAGTTCTCTTCTCTAATTCCGAAGCTCTATTTTCCAGAATACCTTTATCTATATCGCATAAAGCAATACAATTAATCTCGGGATGAATCAGAAAATCATTCAGATCGGACCAACCCATACCTCTACAGCCAATCAATGCAACATTTACTTGGTCGTTAGCAGCAACAGTCCGGGCAAACAAACTGTTATCAGTTAAGATAGAAGGAATAACCAGCCCGGTAGCTGTCATCACTCCCATCTTTTTTAGAAATTCACGTCGTGTAGTCATAATATTATTATCTAAAGTTTCACTTTAATAAATAAAAGAGTTTGAAAATAACAGGCTCTTAATAATTGCTTGCAAACTACCAATTGTCAAACAAATGACTGAGCCCCAAAATGATAGCAATAGTTCTTAATCATAAACGCAAAATTAGATAATTTACCGAACCCTCACAAGTGTATCTAGTATTTTTTTGATTATATAACCTGTTTCCAAGACATTAACAAGTACAATAGAAACGCTTCATTCTGCATCATTTTGAATCAACCTGATCGTATTTCTGTCATTTTTCAAAGCATATCCAGTAACAAAAGAGTTAAGACGGATTTCAATGTTCCAGATCTTTCCTCCAATGGAAGTTTGTTGTTTGCAAGTATCGGAATATTTATCTAAATTTGCCACCCACATCAACCAACTGATTTATATGGCAGGCATCTATCTCCACATTCCTTTCTGCAAAACTCGGTGTATTTACTGTGATTTTTACTCAACTACGCATAGTGAGCTCAGAACGAGCTATGTAAAGGCACTCTGTCATGAACTGGAAATGCGAAAAGAATACCTGAAAGGAGATCCAATAGAAACGATCTACTTCGGTGGAGGAACACCATCACAACTGGGAAAAGATGATTTTCGGCTGATATTCAATACTATCCGTACACATTACGACATTGACAACTGCAAAGAAATTACTTTGGAAGCCAATCCCGACGACCTATCCAACGATTATCTTCAAATGCTTGCTTCTCTTCCTTTCAACCGTATTAGCATGGGGATACAAACCTTCAATGAATCAACTCTCAAACTACTTAAACGACGACATAGTGCTTCTCAAGCCATAGAAGCAGTGAAGAGAAGTCGTGAAGCAGGATTTAAGAATATAAGCATTGACCTAATTTACGGTCTGCCCGGCGAAACTGCCGGACGATGGGAAGATGACTTACAACAAGCCATTGACCTACAACCGGAGCATATTTCTGCCTATCACCTGACATATGAAGAAGGTACACCCATATATACTATGTTGCAGCAACATCAAGTGCAGGAAGTAGACGAAGAAAGTAGTGTAAACTTCTTCTCTATTTTGATGGACCGGTTGAAAGCTGCGGGATACGAGCATTATGAGATATCCAACTTCTGCCAGCCAGGGAAATATTCCCGCCATAATACTTCTTATTGGAAAGGTATCCCCTATTTAGGTTGCGGTCCGTCAGCACATTCTTTCAATGGGAACACACGTGAATGGAACGTAGCCTCCATCAATGATTATATAGAAGGGATAGAAAAAGAGGAACGACGTTTTGAAACCGAAGTTCGTGATAAAGTCACTGCTTACAATGAACTGGTCATTACTTCCATCCGCACCATGTGGGGCATACCATTAGGCAAGCTCGAACAAGAATACGGTCCGGAGTTCTTGAATTACTGCCGGAAGATGGCTGTTCCTTATGTAAAAAGTGGAAAGTTATCTGAACGAGACAACACTCTACGCCTCACGCGAAAGGGTATTTTCATATCCGACAGCATTATGAGAGACTTGCTTTTTGTCGAAGAGTAAACACTATAAAAAGAACCGCCGATGACCGAATCAGAAGTCAGAAAGTTATTACGGCAAATAAAGGAGCAGGACTCACAAAATGCTTTCCGCGATTTTTATAACATAACATACGATCGGCTCTTTCGTATAGCCTACTACTATGTAAAAAAAGAAGAATGGTCGCAGGAAATTGTACTCGATGTATTTCTGAAACTTTGGAAACAACGCAGTACCTTACTCGAGGTGAGAAATATCGAAGATTATTGTTTTATCCTAGTCAAAAATGCCTCTCTCAATTATCTCGAAAAAGAATCCAAACATACAGCTATTGAATCTGATGCTCTTCCCGAACCGCAAGAGCAAAATTGTTCTCCGGAAGAATCATTAATTAGCGAGGAGCTTTTTGCTCTGTATGTAAAAGCTCTCGACAGACTCCCTGAACGTTGCCGGGAAATATTTATTCGTATTCGTGAAGAAAAACAAAGTTATGCACAGGTAGCGGATGAGCTAGGGATTAGTACCAAAACAGTAGACGCTCAGCTTCAGAAAGCAGTTAGTCGGCTTAAAGAGATAATCAGTCATGCTGATATTAATTAACACTTATTTATAAATAAAGAATAGGGAATATCTTTCGTCTTCCGGTCTTCATCAATAAACAAACCTATTAATCACTAAAAATGAATGAAATGATGAAAAAGTTGAATGATGTGGATACCGGACCAATGGTTCCCTTACTACCCTTACAGATTCTATTCTTTAGGAATAATATTATGAAAGATATCCCCGAAAAGTACCCAATATCGAGAGAATAATGAAATATACCGATACAGAAATAGACAAAATACTAAACCGGCTCGTAGCCTCTACCCGTTCACCACGTGGAAAGTTCTCGGCATCTGCCAGTTACCCGAAGTTGGAAAGACGATTGAAGCCACGTATCCGACATATTCCGATTCAATCCTTTAGGGTAGCTGCAGCTGTAGTTCTACTCTGTCTATCGGTATGTGCAGTTCATTGGTACGCTACGTCCACATCCATACAAACTGTTTCGACATTAGCTAAAACTCGCTATGTAAGCTTACCGGATGGAACATCGGTCACTCTTAACCATTTTTCTTCTCTTACTTATCCCAAAGACTTTAACAACGCCAATCGGGAAGTAACCCTTACAGGAGAAGCCTATTTTGAAGTGACAAAAGATAAAAAACATCCCTTCATCGTGCAAGCCGGCCCTGTTAATGTACAAGTCTTGGGAACGCATTTCAATATTGATGCGTATCCCAACAACCCGGATATAAGAACGACATTATTAGAAGGATCAGTAGCAGTAAGCAATACCAATAACACAATTCAATTAGTACTGGAACCTAACCAAATGGCTATATATAATAAGGTAGAAAATAGCCTCATCCGCAAAGAGATTAAAAACTCCGGAGACGAAATATCTTGGCGACAAGGAGAGCTAATATTCAACGATACATCTTTAAAAGAAATTGTACGGGAACTATCTAACTCATTCAATGTCGATATACAAATTCAGGATACAGCATTGCAAAACTATTGTATCACAGCTCATTTCCCGAAGAACGAAAAGCTGGAAACAATTCTGACTGTATTGCATCAAGCCGGACATTTCGATTACTCAAAAACGAACGACCAAATTATTATCACCACTAAACAAGACTTAAAATGAAAATAATACACTCAGATAATCTACATATCAGAACCTTTCTTCTGGCATGTCTGCTCACTTATGCCATCAACAATATGGCACAAAATCCAGACTCGCAACTGACATTTACTTTACGCAACGCCAGTTTGAAAGAATTTGTTAAGCTAATAGAAAACTCCACCGGATATTCCTTCGTCTACGGAGAAGAAGTAAAGATCAGGAAAAAAATCAGTTTAAACGTCCAGAAAGATTCGCTTTATAACGTGCTTGACAAAGTATTCTCACATGAAAATATCACTTATCAGTTTTCCGGGCGCTACATCTTACTAAAGAAAAAGAAAGAATCCCAAACTGAATCCCGAAAATTTACAATTAGCGGATATGTCACTGATGCTATCTCCTCGGAAACGCTGATAGGGACCAATATCTTGGAAAGCAATCTGAAACAAGGTACGAGTACCAATCCATACGGTTACTACAGCATCACTTTGCCTGAAGGGCAAACTTCGATACGTTTTTCCTATTTGGGATATACTACCGAACTACGTACGTTCTTTCTTCAACAGGATACCTTACTGAATATACGGATGAAAGACGCCAACCTATTGAAAGAGGTAGTCATCGTATCGGATAAAGCAGAAAGTGGTAATTTAGCAACACAGATGGGAGCTATTGAAATCCCGATTACCCAAATAAAAAAGACTCCCAGCATATTGGGAGAAGCCGATGTGATGAAAGCTATCCAAATGATGCCCGGAGTACAAGCTGGAGTAGATGGTTCGGCCGGATTATATATACGTGGCGGAGGTCCTGATCAAAATCTGATTCTATTAGACGGAGTCCCGATATATAACGTAGATCATATGTTTGGCTTCTTCTCTGTATTTACTCCTGAAGCCGTCAAAAAGGTGACTCTCTTCAAAAGTTCTTTCCCAGCCCGTTTCGGTGGACGATTGTCTTCGGTAGTCGATGTACGTACCAACGACGGAGATATGGAAAAATATCATGGTACATTCAGTATCGGATTGCTGACCAGCAAGGTAAATCTGGAAGGTCCCATTGTGAAAGGAAAAACTTCCTTCAATATTTCCGCCCGACGCTCCTATCTGGATTTAATAGCCAAACCTTTTATGCCCGACGACGAGAAGTACAGTTATTATTTCTATGACATCAATGCCAAGATTAATCATAAATTCTCCGACCGTAGCCGCTTATTTCTAAGTGTCTATAATGGGAAAGACCACTTTTCCGCCAACTTTGACGATACGACAGATTTCAAAGACGGTAACAATATGAATTGGGGAAATACCATTGTCTCAGCAAGATGGAATTATATTTTCAACAATCGACTGTTTAGCAATACAACTGTGGCCTTCAACAATTATAATATGGATATCAACACTTACACCCATAATCAATATCCTAACAATCAAAACATTCTTCTCATCAACCGATATTCTGCCAATTATAGTTCCGGGATCTCCGACTGGAACTATCAAATAGACTTTGACTACAATCCCACTCCGACACATCATATCAAGTTCGGTACGGGCTATCTCTATCACCGCTTCCGCCCGGAAGTTATGACTTCTAAAATAACGGACCAAGAAAACGAAACTATACAACGGGACACCGTATATAATAGCATATCCAACAGTCAGATTGAAGGACATGAAATATCCGCTTACGCAGAAGATAATTTCCAAATCTGTTCTCGTTTAAGAATTAACTACGGCTTACATTTATCACTGTTTCATGTGCAGAAACAAAACTATTTCTCACTGCAACCACGACTTTCAGCACGTTATCAACTCAATAAATCTGTAGCTTTCAAAGCCGCTTATACCCAAATGAGTCAATATGTACATTTGTTATCTTCTACTCCTATTTCAATGCCTACCGATCTATGGGTTCCCGTCACGCAAAACATTAAACCTATGCGTTCAAATCAATATTCGTTGGGAGGATATTACACAGGAATTCAAGGATGGGAATTCTCTGTAGAAGGATATTATAAAGATATGCGCAATGTGCTCGAATATAAAGATGGCATTAGTTTTCTAGGTTCTTCCTCCGGGTGGGAAAATAAGGTGGAGATGGGAAAAGGACGTTCGACCGGTATCGAATTTATGGTTCAAAAAACAGCAGGAAAAACGACAGGATGGTTAGCGTATACTCTCTCCAAAAGTGACCGGAAGTTTGCCAAGGGAGGAATAAACAATGGGGAACGCTTTCCATATAAGTATGACCGACGCCACAACATGAACCTGACCATCAATCATCAATTCAGTGAGCGAATTGATATCGGAGCTTCCTGGGTATTTTATACAGGAGGTACAACTACGATTCCCGAAGAAAAAACATCTGTGATATATCCGGGCAACAGTTCACATAATAGTGCATTTGGTGATTATTTCCCAAAAGGTCTTCCCAATATAGGAGAAGCATCCTACATCGAAAATCGCAATAACTACCGGTTACCCTCCAGCCACAGATTGAATATAGGTATCAACTTCAACAAAAAGACTAAACATGGTATACGTACCTGGAATATTAGTTTATACAATGTGTATAATGAAATGAATCCCACCTTCGTTTACCGTAGCAAAAACAATGCCCAACATGCAATCATTAAAAAATATACAATCTTACCATTAATTCCTTCTTTCACTTACACTTATAAATTTTAATCAAGATGAAAACATACATATACTACTTACTCATAGTAACATCAATACTCACTATAGTCTCTTGTGAAAACGAGCTCCCTTTCGATTTCAATAATAATCCTCCGAAGTTAGTCATGAATGCACTGATAGACACGACTAATCCGGAAAACATACTTTATCTCAACTTTACAGGCAAAGAGTATGCCACTAATGTCCAAAACGCCACAGTAGAAGTGCGTATCAACGGACAACTGGCAGAAAGTTTACGCCCTCTCCCTATTGAACCGGAAGAAAATGAACAATGCCGCTTCAAGATAACAAGTAAATTTAATCCCGGAGATGTAGTACGTATTGACGCTTTAACTGATGATGGTAAATATCATGCCTGGTCAGAAGTCATTGTTCCGCAACCTCTCAAAGAAATTGAAAAGATTGATACTCTTAGTGTAGAGATATCCAAAAGTGGTTTCACCTACGATCGTCTCCAATATAAAATAACTTTCAATGATCGTCCCAACGAGGATAATTACTATCGTATCCTTGTAGACCTTCAGATATCCATACCGGACTATAACTTTGATACTGACGAAACTGTAATGAAAATCAAACATAGTTATGGATTCGAGGCACATGATGATATTGTATTAACAGACGGACATCCTTCTACAGGCGACGATGATGATAACGGTATATTTGATAACATAGAAAATAAATATGGTGTATTCGACGATTCACGTTTCAAAAATAGCTCTTACACAATGACTGTCTACAATAACATTAGAGCACCCAGATATTTACAATTACCCGTAAATATTGAAGTAGATGTCGTAATACATCTGCTAAGCATTACAGAAACAGAATATTACTACCTCAAAGCACTCAACTTACTGGAATCCGACTCTTACGACGAGACCATAAACGAACCCATCAGACTTCCAAGTAATGTCAATGGAGGCTTAGGAGTAATCGGAATAAGTACTGAAACAAGCAAAACGATTCACTTCCCTGATTATTGGGCACGATATTAATATTATCTTTGCAGCCAAAAGCAAGGAATTATGTTCATTATTATAGGAATCATGCTGACAGGTATGCTCGTCGGCTACCTGTTACGTAGCAAACGGCTGACATGGATACACAAGATTATCACCTTTCTGATATGGCTGTTGCTCTTCCTACTCGGAATAGACGTAGGAGGCAACGAAGCCATCATGAAAGGATTACATACATTGGGGCTTGAAGCACTTATCATAACTTTGGCAGCAGTCATCGGTAGTACTTTGTTGGCATGGGGACTTTGGTACCTATTATATATAAGGAACAGAGATAAGGAGGAAAAAGCATGAAAGGCAGTTTGGTCATTGTATCCTTTTTCATCGTAGGTACTCTTTGTGGTGTCTATCACCTCATTCCGTTCAATTTCTCCGATAGTAATCTCAGTTATTATGCTCTTTGCGGACTGATGTTTTGTGTAGGTATCAGTATTGGTAACGATCCGAAAACATTGAAAAGTTTCCGGTCATTGAATCCTCGCCTTGTTTTTCTGCCCATTATGACTATACTGGGAACTTTAGCCGGCTGTGCCGTTACAGGAGTTTTCATGAGTCAGCGTACTCCTTTAGATTGTATGGCTGTAGGAGCCGGATTTGGATACTATTCACTTTCCAGTATCTTTATTACCGAATACAAAGGAGCGGAGTTAGGAACCATCGCACTCCTTTCTAATATTATGCGTGAAATAATAGCCTTGTTAGGTGCACCTTTACTAGTGAGATACTTCGGTAAATTAGCTCCAATTTCTGTAGGCGGAGCCACCACCATGGATACAACACTTCCCATTATCACCCGCTATTCGGGACAGGAATTTGTCATCATTTCCATCTTTCACGGTTTCATTGTAGACTTTAGTGTACCCTTTCTTGTTACATTCCTTTGCTCTGTATCATTTTGAATAATCAATTTATTAAGAAAGAATAGGTGCCCGAACCAATCTTTCCGACAGACAGATATGGTTCTCCCTTCACACGAGTAGCCTTTACCGGAGTTCCGTTCATCATAACTTTATATTTACCAGAAGGAAGCGGCAAATAAACCTCGGCATCCATATTAGCCGGAATAGAAACTTTTAGAGAATATTCTTCACTCTTATTTTTCGCAGCTATCTGAATATTTCCACGAATGGTTGGAACAGTTGCCTCCGCCCACTCCAATGAGCCCAACTGAGGTTTAATACGAACTGTCCCAAAACCAGGTGTTAATGGTTCTACCCCCATTAGATGACGTGGAATGATATTGGCCGGAGCAGCTCCCCAAGCATGATTCCAATCCTGATTCGTCTTATATTTATTATCCCAGGCTTCCAAGGAGATAGTAGAACCGACACGAATCATATTATACCAACTTCGGTCATCTGTTTTTGTCAGCATTTGTAATGCATATTCCGCATCATTTGCTTTGTATAAAGCATCCATTAGGAATTGTGAACCGTAAACGCTGCACGCCATTCCCCTTGTGCGGATGAAATCAATTACTCCCTGTTCTTTTCCTTCCGGCACCAGACCGAAAGCTAGCGGAAACATATTGCCATGTAATGAAGCATGGTCTGTATCTGCCGAGAGCCCATCCGTAAAGTATCCTTTACTCGTATTAAAGAATGAACGGATAAATAACTTCTTGAAATTCTTTGCTTCCGAAATATACAAATCTGCGTCTTCCGACTTCTCCAGAACATCTGCTATCTGCCCCATCAATTTTAGAGCTTTATAATGATAGGCATTCGTTACCGCATTATAATCTGTGAAAACAAATCCGTCCGACTCTCCCATTACATCCCATAACTTACTGTCCGGCTTGGTATGAGGCCAATCCACAATGTCTCTAATCTGCCCATTCATACGAATGGAAGAAATAAACTCCGGAGTTTGTAATCCGGTACTTGTACTTATCAGCCCATTCTTTTCACGAAGTAACAACAGGAGTCGAGGTTTCAATTGTTCATAACTGACTTTCAGCGAACGGCTGTCTCCTGTATACAGATAATCCTGCCAAGCAATCAACACAGCCTGAAGAATCCATTCAGTAGGCCAAGTGGGATGCAGTAACAGATATTCGTGTGAACGACGAGCCATCGAATACTCCCGATCCACACCATAATGGCAAAGCTGATTAATCAACGCATCTGCTTCATAAGGGATTCGTTCACGATCTCCATCCACATAGATTCCGGCAAATGAGGTTGCACGAATAGAATATTTACATAGTTTCCATACCTGATTCAAAATATCATCAGAAGAACGGAAAGAAGAAGCCGTTTCGTCAAACGGATAGTGTACTACTTCACGAACGATAGAAACAGGTGATTGAGATTCATTGTATCCCTCAATCTCACAATACCGGAATGGTAATACTTCACCAACATATTCAGGAATCAACACTGCCGCCTTTCCAGTATTTCGACCATCCTTTTCTATTTTAATCCGATAAGTATGGGTTCCTTTCAGTAGTGCTAGCTGGCAACGTCGATAGCGGATGGTCGATTGTCCCGGATTACGCAGTACACGACCGTTTTCCAAACATTCTCCCAAATGTATAGTTACCGAATCAGACTCGTTCACTGACGTAAATGTTAAAATCAATTGGGCGAAAGCATCGGTTCCAAAATCAACCAGACATGCATTAGTTGAGAGATTTTTCACAGTAATCGGAGATTCCATTGTTTTTACCTGTGGATAGTAGGCTGTCGCATATTCAGATAAGCTGTCAGCAGTACGGAAAGCTTTTATTTCCGACCATTCGCTCTCTCCTTCTGTATCTGTCACAGTTTTCACCCGCCAGAAATAAGTCTTATCAGGTTTCAGAGCTTCGCCCCCATATAAAACTGCAACCGACTGTCCGTTCTTTACTTCATCACTATCCCACACATTCCCCTTCCCAGAAGTTACATCCGACAAATTATCAGCAACAATCAGTCGATAAGCAATTTGATGTGTATTCTGTGTTTCTCCCGGAACGATCCATGAAAAAGCAGGATACATTGAACGAATAGCAGCATATTGAAGGGATTCAATAGCAGCATCAAGTTTCCAAACCGGAAGGCTGGAAACATATCCATTGTTCCAGGTCCGGTCGGAGTGTTCTATCAAGTCGGTCATCAAGCCGGACGGTTTGTTATCAGCCATAGCCGATAATGATATAGAAAATACTCCCAAAGCTACTAGAGCCAACCGCTTCAGTAATCTATTTCTTTTCATGTAATCCACAGTATTATTAATAAGACGAAAACTTGTGTTTATTTAATAGTCACCATTGTAGCACCAAATCCATATTCCTGAAAAGAAGCATCCTGATAACGACAACTACTATATTTCCGCTTCAGTTCATCAAGCACTGCTTTCCGAAGTACTCCATCTCCTTTACCATGTATAAAGACTATCTTTTGCTCGCGCTTATTCTTATATGCCTCCATCACCTCACGAAATTTATCCAGTTGATAATTCAATATTTCGCTGTTACTCATTCCTGTGATATCATCTAGCAAAGAATCGATATGAAGATCTATATCAATTATTCCACTTTTTCCACCATGTCCCCGGTTTGGCTTTACGAGGGGTTGTGACTTAGGTTTATCAATAGATTTTTTTTGCAATAAAACCGTTTGAAGTTCTTCCGCCGATACAAATACTTGCTTAGCTGGCATATCGTCTTTCACTATATCGTAAATTAACGCAGGTTCTTCAAAGAAATCGGAAGTGCCAAATGTATGTAACTTATAAAATTTCACAGTATCAATTCTCAATTCCACATTCACAGCAGGTTTGATTGCGGCAGGTTTGCCATCTTTAAAAGCAATAAACTGAACTGCTACATGTTCCATTTCATTCAGTATATCTTTAGTAAATTCTTCCAGCAACAATTTTGTATTCGGTTCAATCAATCCATGCGAACGAGTTTTCCAGGCTGTCCCTTCCGCACTCATATACGTATAATACAAATAATAATTGCTATCATTTACCAGATAAGTCTCAAAGGGGGTAGTCATCATTGCCTTCGCATCTTCGGGCACATAAGCAAGAAATACATTTAATGTATCTCCGCCACGTACTTCTGGTTGCCTTTGTACCATAGGCATTTCTGGTTTCATAGGTTTCGCAGGTTCTTCATGTTTCGGGACCGACGTACTTGGCTTGCGCTTCATGTTATAATCATCTGTTTCAATCACTACACACTCACGTATCGGCATTGGAATATCAAATCCGTCTGCATCTTCTACCAAAACGAAATCTTTACCCTGGAATCCTGTCACAACTCCACCACCTACTTCACTAAGAAAGCGTACTCTATCTCCTATTTTCATCGTTATATATCTCCTATTAAAGTTCAAACTAATAATGAATAACAAAGATAGAGCATTTCTATGAGAATCTACCGAAATCGATTCCAAAAACAAGAAATCCATTTTTATTTATTATTTTTCTCTAACTTTGCCCCATTAGTACAAACGTTTCCATTTGAGTAACTACCAAACAATAACAGAAACAATGAAAAATTCTATCAAAGTGATTGCTTTCGATGCAGACGATACGTTATGGAGTAACGAACCCTTTTTCCAGGAAGTAGAAAAACAATATACAACTTTATTGAATCCTTATGGTACTTCACCGGAAATATCATCAGCCTTATTCCAAACTGAGATGAAGAATCTAAAGTACTTGGGATATGGTGCGAAAGCATTTACGATTTCAATGATTGAAACGGCACTACTTGTTAGCAAACAAAGAATTCCAGCTTGTGACATTGAGAAAATTATTAATTTGGGCAAGTCATTATTAGAAATGCCAATTGAATTATTGCCGGAGGTCAAGAAAACACTTGAAGCTTTGAAAAAAAAAGGCAAATATAAGTTGGTAGTCGCAACAAAAGGAGATTTATTGGATCAGGAAAATAAGTTGGAACGTTCAGGATTATCTTCTTACTTTGACCATATTGAAGTAATGTCTGATAAAACAGAAAAAGAATATCTTCGATTATTAAAGATTCTGCAAATGGATCCTTCTGAATTTGCCATGATTGGCAACTCTCTTAAATCAGATATTCAGCCGGTATTATCTTTGGGAGGATACGGAGTTCATATTCCCTTCGAAGTGATGTGGAAACATGAAATCGTTGATACTTTTACACATGAACATCTGAAACAAGTGAAACGTTTCGATGAACTGTTATCCTTGTTTTGATAAACAAGCATTGATATGAGAAGTTGAAATCGTACATATAATACTGACTGAAAAGTGATTAAAAGCAACAGATTAAGGTCAAACGTATTATAATAATTTCATTAATTCCGCAGCCCTACAAGCTTCTATCGAGTTACCAACAGAAAGTTTCTCCAGAATATTCTGCCGGTGCCGGTTTACAGTATTAACACTAATACAAAGGGAATTTGCTATTTCCTTGCTCGACAAACCTTTCCTGATACAACGGAGTATCTCTTTTTCACGTTCGGATAATATATTCCGGTGTTCATCCGAAAGGAATAACGTTTCCACTTCACCACGTTCCATGTGAGTGATAGTTGCATAGATTCCAGACTCGGGCCGTTGGTCAGCAGCCAGAGAGTAAAGACAAAAAATCAACCAAACATTTCCCGCAGGAGTATTCTCCATGATTTGCACCAAATTATCCACAAACTGATATTCTCCCTTTTCATTCATCATCCGCAGTCTGCATCTTCCCCGATATTTCAACCGTTCTTCGGGGGATATCGAAAAGGTCTTCTGGAAGAATTTATACTCCAACAAACGTTTTTCGACCAAATCCTCCGGATGAATCCGCCGATAAATATAATCTTCGTCCATCGAGTCAATCATTTGCAAAGATGCCTCCTCGAAAGTCAATCCCAGAAAATGTGCCCATGGATGAACAGCCACATAACTATTCCGATTGGAAAGATCTGAAATTACAGCACATCCACCATTAATCGCTGTCAGTGAATGGATAAACAATTGATGTTGCTCCAACTTTTTATTATCCAACGTCTCATGAACGATCGAATGTGTGGCATATACCTCGTCTATTTCTTTTTGTAGTACATCCATCTCCTAAAATGGTTAATATTCAGTATTGTCACATCTAAATATATGACTTATCTTTGCCCCACAAAGATAAACAAATAAGAAACGTACATGAAACATTTAAAACTCAAATTACTGTCAATTGCTTTATTGACAGCCACAACTTCGACTATGGCACAAAGTTTGGATAAAATGAATTGGCTGAATGAGCCTCAACAATGGGAAATTAAAGATGGTAAAACATTGGTAATGGATGTTCCTGCAAAAACAGACTTCTGGAGAATTTCACATTATGGATTCACTGTTGATGACGGTCCTTTTTATTATGCTACCTATGGAGGAGAATTCGAAGCAAAAGTAAAAATCACCGGGAATTATGTGACTACCTTCGATCAAATGGGATTAATGCTACGCATCGATCATGAGAACTGGATTAAAGCAGGCGTAGAATACGTAAACGGCAAACAGAATGTCAGCGCTGTAGTAACACATCACACCAGTGACTGGAGTGTAGTACAATTACCGGACGCTCCACGTTCTATTTGGATCAAAGCAGTCCGGAAGTTAGACGCAGTAGAAATCTTCTTTTCACGTGATGACAAAGAATATATTATGATGCGTACCTGCTGGTTACAGGATAACTGTCCCGTAATGGTTGGTTTAATGGGTGCTTGCCCCGACGGAAAAGGATTTACTGCCACATTCGAAGAGTTCAAAGTAACTCAATTACCTGACCAACGGAGATTGGAATGGGCAAAAAGACAGCAGAATAAATAGAAACTGATAGATCTTTTTAAAAAGGAATTCCGGAATAATATCTGGAATTCCTATTATAGACAAAAAGTCCTTCACCTCTTCACAACCCTTTATTCATGGTCATTAGAGGGTGAAGGCTTCCCTTCACATCTGCATTCACCTATTCACCGACCCCAATTCTGAAATTCCTCGATCCAACTATTCTTTATCATATTTCATAATAACCTTATCTCTCGTCCAATTCATTAATAGATAAATTCTTCTCTATTAATCATAAACTTACTTTATCCCTATAGAGAAGTTTTTCTTGCTTAAAACAAATTTATAATTGGAAGCTTTGATTATACAATTGCAAGTTTCAATTATATAAATGCAACTTGCAATTATAAAAACAAAACTTGCATTTATAGTTTAGTAAAGATCAAAAGAAAGTTTACTATTAGAGGAAAGAATGTTTATCTCTAATAGAAAGCAACTTTTCTATTAATACTTATATAAACAGATACTAATAAAATTCATTGAACAAAGAATATATTTACTGTTCACAAAACAACATGAACCAATACATCATTAAGTGAAGGTTATCATGCATTCTCTTCCTTTCATTAATAAAGTATTGTGAAAGGTGAAGGACATACAAGTCTATTTTAGTATTTGGACTTATAATACCATACATAGTATTTATATATAAATAGATCATCACAATTAATTTATAATATGATAGTATTTGTCTAAAGGAACGAAGTGAAAAATCTCTTCTCTCTACACAGGTAAAGAATCGCTGCTTTACTACGCCTCACATGACAGATAGTATAAGCATTGACACTTATTGAATAATAGAAGCTAGATAAGCATACCACCAATCAACCGGCAAATAAGTAAATGTTTAAAATTATATTATAATATACCTGTTTTTTTTATATCTTAGCGCCCATGTCTGAACAAACTTAAAATGTATCTATATGAAACGACTACTTTTTTCATTATTGCTAACGATATTTCCTACATTGTATATAATAGCAGATAAAATAATATGGCAGATAGGAGAAAAAGATGGTTCTTCATCCGAATTAGCATTAGGTCCTTCCGACTATTCAAAGTTTCTGGCTAATGACTTCGGATACGAAGATCGCTATTTTTTAATAGGGACTTCAAATGTAGAAAAGGAATTCTCGTATGTACTACCCGGACCTGCGGATCAATGGGGAGGAACAGGAGGCACATCAGGTTGGCGAACACATGATACAACCATTCTTTTTAATCTTGAAAATACTGCTAAGTCTAAAGACTGGAATTTAGCCATAGATTTATTGGGAGCAAGTCCATTAGGGGCAGTTGTAAAAGTCACAGTCAATTCTATAAGCAAAAGGTTTGTAGTTGAAAGTGGTCCCAAAGAAGTATTAGAAGGGGACGTACAAAATGCCAAGAAAACAACTTTAAACTTTCCGATTGAAGATAAATTATTAAAAAAGGGAGGGAACTCCATTGTTATTTCTGTCTTAGAGGGCGGTTGGATTGTATTTGACCAAATACGGCTAATGGGCCCCAATCAAGCAACATTAGGTAAAACAAATACAAAAGCATTTCTCCGCGATGTCTACACAGCTAATTATGAGATAGAAAATAATGGAAATAGATTTCAACCTTTGTTAGTTGATGTCGAGCACTTGACCGGAAGCCCCAGACTTAAAGTAGAAGTTGATAACGTAGAGATATTTTCCTCCGTCATGGACACTGCCCGTTATCAATTTGAAGCTCCTATGCCGGCAGTACATAATTCTAAAAAAAGTACTTATAAAATATGGGCGGACAATGAATTATTACAGTCCGGTACCGTTATACGCACTCCTCAAGCATTACATTCCTACGCTGATTATGTAGATACTAAAATAGGAACAGGTCATTCACGTTGGATGATCGCTCCCGGTCCCTGGATGCCTTTCAGTATGGTAAAATTAAGTCCGGATAATCAGAATGCGGGATGGCAAGCCGGTTATCAACCAACTTTTGAAACGATAGGATGTTTCAGTCACATACATGAATGGACGATGGGAGGATTGGGCATGATGCCTACTAATGGCGAATTGCAAATTAGAGTGGGCGATGAATTAAGACCGGACGAAGGCTACCGTTCACGTATTGATAAAAGAACAGAAGAAGCCCCTCTTGGATATTATAAAGTCTATCTGACTGATACGAAGATATGGGTAGAAAGTACGGCAACTACCAGAGCTTCTTTTCAGAAATATACTTTTCCTAAAGAACAAGACGGACGTGTAATGATAGATCTTCAGATTCCTACGGAATATGATTATCAATTAGTAGACATCAAAATAAATAAGGTCAGTGATTATCGAATCGAAGGGTACAGCCATCAATTGTCTCCCCGCCCTCATGTATGGAGCAATGATGCGGATCAGGATTATAAAGTAAACTTTGTGATAGAGTTTGACACCCCCATCAAGAAGGTCGGCGGCTGGATGGAAGACAAAGTGCTCGATTCTTCGGTCATTGAAGGGAAAGATTTAAAATATGCAGGATTATACGTTGAGTTTGATACCCAAAAACATCCGGTTGTTCAAGCCCGTACCGGTATCTCTTTAGTAAGCATAGCCAATGCCTCGGAAAATTTAAAGGAAGAAATATCCAATGAATTCAATTGGAACTTTGATGCAATTGTACAAAATCAGAAACAGGCATGGAACAATATCCTGGGTCGAGTACAGATTACAACCAATGATCGTTTGGAAAAGGTACGGTTTTATACAAATGTATATCGAGCTTTTTGCAGAAATATCTGGAGTGACGTGAACGGAGAGTGGATGTCGGCAGACAAAAAAGTACAGAAATTAAAGAACCCGGAACACCGCGCTTTAGGATGCGATGCCTTTTGGAATACTTTTTGGAATTTAAATCAAGTCTGGAATTTACTGACACCCGAATGGTCTTCCAGATGGGTGAACTCTCAATTAGCTCTGTATGACACAAATGGCTGGTTAGCTAAGGGACCGGCAGGTATGAAATATATTCCTGTCATGGTAGCAGAGCATGAGATTCCTTTAATTGTTTCTACCTATCAGATGGGGATCAGGGATTATGATGTAAATAAAGCCTTTGAAGCAGTCAAGAAGATGCAGACAACCCCTGCCACTCATGTTGCAGGTGGTTTCGCGGGAAACAGAGATCTGATCCCTTATCTTCAATATCATTATGTTCCGGTTGAAAAAGGACGTTTTTCTAATACCTTAGAGTATTCGTATGATGACTGGACAGTCGGGCAGTTGGCTAAATCGTTAGGTAAATATAAAGAATATCAAACTTTTAATGAACGAGGAACCTGGTGGAAAAATGCGATTAATCCGGCAAGCGGATATGCACATATGAGAGATACACTTGGAAACTATACGGCCGATTTCGATCCGTTTAAATCGGGGCGAAATGAACAATATGTGGAAGGGAATGCATGGCAACTTAGCTTCTTTGTACCTCAAGATATACCGACTCTAGTCAAGTTGATCGGGCAAGACAAGTTCGTGGAACGATTGAATTGGGGCTTTTCAGCCAGCGAACCATGGAGATACAATGCTCCAAATGACCAATATTGGGATTATCCAGTGGTACAAGGCAACCAACAATCGATGCATTTTGCTTTTTTATTCAATTGGGCAGAAAAACCTTGGCTAACTCAAAAGTGGAGCCGTTCTGTGATCGACCGATATTATGGTTATGGAATCGCCAATGCCTATTTGGGTGATGAAGATCAAGGGCAAATGAGCGCGTGGTTTGTAATGGCCGCTATCGGTTTATTTCAGACAGATGGCGGTTGCAGAGTAGATCCTATTTATGAAATAGCAAGTCCCTTATTTGAAAAGACCGTTATTCACTTGAAAGAACTCTATGGTCGTGGAGAACAATTCACAATTATAGCAAAGAATACTTCAAGAAAGAACAAATATGTTCAGAGTGCGATACTAAACGGACAACCTCTGGAGAGTTTCCATTTTCCTGCATCTGAGTTGCTGAAAGGAGGAGAATTAATCTTAGAAATGGGCGACACACCTAATAAATCATGGGGAGTTACCCAATGAAAAGTAGAATTCAAATCTAAGAAATGTCGGGACTGACCAAAAAGTTTAGCAGATAACTATTGAAACTTTTTGATCAGCCCCGCAACTATCATTTAAATCATATTCATCACTATCTATCTTTCCGCTTCGATTGTATAAGTGAAACTATCCGCCCGATAATAGCCGATGTTATATTCGATAGGAACGTTGTTCACATCATACACAAATCTTTTCCTTATCAATATAGGATCGCTAGACTCAATTTCTAATTTTTCTGCAATAAACTCTCCGGCAAGCCTTGCAGAGATTTCCTCCTTACTGGTTTTTACTACTATTTGATATTGATTCTCCAGCATTTCGTACAAAGGACGAGTATAATCTTCTTCCCCTGTCAAAGGAATAGCAGGATTGAAATAAGAGATAAAATATACAAATGGATATTCTTTTCTTCCTCTTACCCGCTCCATCACTACGCAGCGTGCGTCAGAATTATCATCTAAATGAAAGAAAGTACTAATCTCTTCAGTAGGTCTTTTTAAACTGACATGTAATTCAAAGTTACGAATTTCAATTCCTAACATCTTCATCTCTTGAGAGAAACTAAGCCAATTTTTCACTCCACCTACAATACCTTTTTTGACTACCTTAGTACCAAATCCTTTCTTTCGTACTAAAAGCCCTTCGAACACAAGCTTATTGATAGCTTGCCGCAATGTATTTCTTGAAATATGCAATTGTTTAGACAAATCAACTTCATTGGGAAGTAACTTCCCATTCTTATATTCTTCAGACTCTATAAATCCTCTCAAGATTTCTTCAGCCTGAATATGAAGAGGTTTATCACTATTATGATCTAACTTCATTACTTTAAAGCAGTTTATTTCTCAGCAAATATAAGACTTATCAAAAAAAGTTCCAAGTATTGTAGAGAATAAAAATAAAACATATATATTTGCACAATATTAAATATGTATGAACATATAAAACCAAAACAGAAGTAAACATGAGAAAACCTAATTATGATAAATATCCTTCTACAAAGATAACAGGAATGCTTGTGCAAGGGTGGGATACTATCATTCCCATTTTAAAAGAAAAAATGAACGGGAAAAAGGTCCTGGCAGTTGATATGTATACGGGAGTATATGAAGAAGAAGTGATGGAAGCTTTTATGAAAGTTTTCTCCGAAAAGGTAATCAACATGCGAGATTTAATGAAACCGGAGCAAGAAATTCTCGCAATGACCGAACGCTTCATGACAGAAGATGTACTGTTTGGGTACGTGACTAATCTGAAATTACAAGATTATTTTGATGCAGACAAATTAGCAAAAGCCCGGCAAGAAGTCAATGAATCCGAAGAAAGCATTCTAATCTTTGGGACGGGAGCTTCTTTAGTTGCTCCTCAAGATGCATTAATTATTTATGCAGATATGGCACGTTGGGAAATACAACAACGTTTCCGACGCCATGAGGTAATGGCTTTAGGAGTGGACAACCGGACCGAAATGGTTTCCTTACAATATAAAAGAGGATATTTTAATGATTGGAGAGTTTGCGACAGCTATAAAGATCGTTTATTTAGCAGGATAGATTATTGGATCGATACTCATATAGCCGGATCACCGAAAATGATTGATCGGGAAACTTTCTTTAAAGGAATAGAGGCAACAATAAAAACACCGTTTCGAGTAGTTCCTTTCTTCGATCCGGCTCCTTGGGGCGGTCAGTGGATGAAGGAGGTTTGTGACTTAGATCGTGAGCGCAAGAACTTTGGTTGGTGTTTCGACTGTGTACCGGAGGAAAACAGTCTTTACTTTGAAATAAATGGCATACGATTTGAATTACCTTCTATTGACGTAGTTCTGCTGAAAAGTAAAGAATTATTAGGTGAACCCGTAGAATCACGCTTTGGCAAAGACTTCCCTATTCGTTTCGACTTTTTAGATACTATGCAAGGAGGCAATTTAAGCCTACAAGTACATCCAACCACACAGTTTATTCGTGACAGTTTCGGTATGTATTATACTCAGGACGAAAGCTATTACCTGTTAGATGCCGGAGAAGATGCAGTGGTATATTTAGGAGTAAAAGAAGGAGTAGATAAAGAAGCCATGATTAATGATCTACGCACAGCACAAAAGGGAGAAGAGATTTTTGACACTGAAAAGTACATCAACAAGATTCCCGCAAAGAAGCATGATCATTTCTTAATTCCGGGAGGTACGATACACTGCTCCGGTGCAAATAGCATGGTACTCGAAATCAGTTCGACCCCCAATCTTTTTACTTTCAAATTATGGGATTGGCAACGTTTGGGTTTAGACGGTAAACCACGCCCTATTAACATAGAACGAGGAAAACACGTCATCAATTGGGACCGGGATACGGAATATGTACATCAACACCTTCGCAACCAGTTTGAGGAAGTAGCATCGGGAGAAGGCTGGGTAGAAGAACGTACCGGATTACATCCGAATGAATTTATCGAAACCCGTCGCCATCGCTTCTCATCATCAGTATTACATCAAACGAATGACAGTGTAAACGTGCTGAACCTGCTTGAAGGAGAAGAAGTGGTAGTTGAAAGCCCGACTCATAGTTTCGAACCTTTTGTGGTGCATTATGCCGAGACTTTCATCATACCTGCCGGAATCAAAGAATATACGATCAGTCCTTATGGCAAATCTGCCGGAAAAGAATGTATAACATTGAAAGCCTACGTACGTTTTTAATAATAACTAACAGACACATTAATCTAATATCCTGAGACCTATGTATGAACATGACGAACGAATCGTAATGACCCTTGATGCCGGAGGAACCAACTTCGTGTTTTCGGCAATGCAAGGCTGTCGCGAAATCATAGATTCTATTTGCTTACCGGCAGTATCCGACAACTTGGAGTATTGCCTGTCTGTCCTTGTAGAGGGCTTTCTGGAAGTAGAAAAGCGATTACCCAAACTTCCGGTAGCCATAAGTTTTGCTTTTCCCGGGCCTGCTGATTACGAGCATGGAATTATAGGCGATTTGCCCAATTTTCCTGCGTTCAGAGGAGGAGTAGCAATTGGTCCTTATTTGGAAGAGCAATTCGGTATTCCTGTTTTTATTAATAATGATGGCAACTTGTTTGCTTACGGTGAAGCTTTATCAGGTACTCTTCCCGAAATAAATAAACTCTTGAAAGCCGCGGGAAGTAACAAAATATACAAGAATCTATTAGGAATAACACTGGGTACAGGATTCGGCGCCGGAGTGGTCATTGACAATCGATTACTAACCGGAGATAACGGTTGCGGTGGTGACGTTTGGATCATGCGGAATAAGAAATATCCGAAGATGATAACGGAAGAAAGTGTCAGCATTCGCGCTGTCAGACGAGTATATCAAGAGATTAGCGGAGAAGATGCTTCCTCACTGACTCCTAAAGATATTTTTGATATTGCCGAAGGAACAAAAGAGGGAAATCAGCAGGCTGCTATCAACAGTTTCTATGAATTAGGAGAAATGGCGGGTCATGCTATCATTCAAGCACTGAATATTGTAGACGGTATAGTCGTCATTGGAGGAGGAATAGCCGGAGCAGCTAAATACATTCTTCCAAGTATGATGAAAGAAATGCAAAGACAGATTCACACGTTTACCGGAGCCTCTTTTTCCTGTTTGCAAATGGAAGTATTCAATTTGACAGAGGAAGAAGATAGGAAGAACTTCCTGAAAGAGAAAAATACGATAGTGAATATTCCATTTTCTAAAAGACAGGTCATTTATGCCAACCATAAAAAAGTAGGTATCGCAGTTTCTTCATTAGGAACGAATAAAGCTGTAGCTTTGGGGGCTTATAATTTTGCCCTGTCCCAATTGGAACCATAAATCTTCAGTTTTTATATTAGAAAACGAAGTTTGCAGGAGTAGTATAATAAAAAAGAAGTAGTTAATAGAAAAAATAAGTATAATACGATGAGGTTGAAATGGATAAGTTCCCTGTTTGTTTTAGTCGGTATTTGGGGATGTAGTTCTCCCAAGACTCTTAATCTTGTAGAATATGTAAATCCTAATATCGGAACCATACATAGTCGTTGGTTCTTTTATACCCCCGCAGCTGAACCTTTTGGATTAGCAAAGTTAGGTGCTTCTACAAACGGCACTTACGGGAACAATCAAGGTTGGGAAGCAGTGGGCTATGAAGACGGACATACTTCGATTGATGGCTTCCCTTGTCTGCACGAGTTTCAAATTGGCGGTATTTCTCTGATGCCGGTTACGGGAGAAGTAAAGACAAATCCGGGAAAGCTGGAAGACCCGGACAATGGTTTTCGTTCTCGTTTTGATAAGAAAGATGAGATCGCACGTCCGGGGTATTATGCTGTCTTTCTAAAAGATTACCAAGTTAAAGCAGAACTTACGGCTACGGCTCGTGTTGGTTTTCAGCGATATACATTCTCGGATTCTGAGAATGCACACATTCTTTTTAATATAGGAAACCGTCAAGGAGAAAGTGGTGCTGTACGCGATGCGTATATTAAACAGGTCAATGAAAATACAGTTGAAGGATATGTGATTACAGAACCGGAATACGTAAAGAAATACCAGTCCGGCGCTTCTGTTGCCATGTATTTCTATGCTAAACTAGATCGAGCTCCGGAATCGGTGGAAGTCTTCTATCAGGATAGCACCCTGATGCCCGGCAATGAAATAAAAGGACCGGGAGCTATTATGTGCTTAAATTACAAAACCAAGAAAGATGATGTTGTTACTATAAAAGTAGGATTGTCATATACATCAATCGAAAATGCGAAATTGAATCTGGAAGCAGAAGCTGAAAAACTGACCTTTGACGAAGCGGTACAAGCAACGACAGAGAAATGGAATGAATCGTTGAACCGTATTGTGGTATCAGGAGGTACGGAAGATAGTAAAATCAAATTCTATACCGGATTGTATCATGCTTTGTTAGGTAGAGGACTTGCCAATGATGTGAATGGAGCTTATCCTAAAAATGACGGTACCATCGGGCAAATTCCATTAAATAAGAATGGGAAACCTGAACACAATCATTATAATACGGACGCTGTCTGGGGAGCGTATTGGAATCTGACTCCTCTCTGGGCATTAGCTTATCCGGAATATTATAATGACTTCGTTAATAGTCAATTGCTGGTATATAAAGATGCCGGTTGGTTGGGAGATGGTATTGCTACCAGTAAATATGTTTCAGGAGTGGGCACCAACATGGTAAGCATTGCATTGGCTGGTGCCTATAATAGTGGTATCCGTAATTTTGATGTCGAAACAGGTTATCAGGCAGCTCTGAAAAATGAACTTGGCTGGGAAGGGCGTATTGAAGGAGCCGGTAAAACGGATGTGAAGCAGTTTGTAGAGAGAGGTTATGTACCTTATGAAAATAGTATTTTTTACGGTACGCATCCGGAAGGTTCCAGTTTCTCGGCATCACATACATTAGAGTATAGCTTCAGTGCTTATGCGGTAGCTCAATGGGCGAAAGCATTGGGACATACGGAAGATTACAAACGTTTAATGTCATTATCAAATAGCTGGGAAAAATTGTTTGATGATTCATTAAAGATGATCCGTCCACGAGTTCCTCAGGGTGAATTTATCGACAACTTTAATCCATTGGAATCATGGAGAGGATTTCAAGAAGGAAATGCAATGCAATATACTTTCTTTGTTCCGCAGAATCCGAATCGTTTGATTGAGAAAGTAGGCAAAGAATTATTCAATCATCGCCTCGATTCTATTTTTACAGAAGCTCGTAAGTCTATCTTCGGAGGAGGAAAAGTGGTGAATGCTTTTTCCGGTCTGCAAAGTCCTTATAATCATGGAAATCAACCGAGCCTCCATATCTCTTGGCTATTCAACTTCTCCGGAAAGCCATTTCTCACTCAGAAATGGACCCGCTTAATTTGTGATGAGTTTTATGGTATTAGCGGTGAGCATGGTTACGGTTATGGACAAGATGAAGATCAGGGACAATTGGGTGCATGGTATGTAATGGCTGCAATGGGGTTGTTTGACGTACAAGGCGGTTCTTGCGAACGCCCTACTTTCCAAATGGGCAGTCCCTTATTTGATAAGATCGAAATTAAACTTAACCCAATGAATGCTGTGGGACAAACTTTTGTCATTGAAACAGTTAATAATACACCGGATGCTTATTATATACAATCAGCAACTTTGAATGGGAAACCATTGGAACAATGCTGGATGTATCGGGACGAACTCTATCAGGGAGGAATACTCAAATTAACCATGGGAAACCAGCCTAACGAACAATGGGGAGTAGAAAATCCTCCTCATTGTTCCGAATAAATAATTACTTAAAACAAATAAGAAGATATTCATGAAAACACAAAATTCAACATTAGCGACTCTTCCCATTCTTTTTGGTTTCTTTGTTATGGGATTCTGTGACATAGTCGGAATTTCTTCCGACTATGTACAGCGTACTTTCGACTGGTCTCCTGCAATGACGGGATTTGTTCCTTCCCTTGTTTTTATCTGGTTCTTGTTTTTGGGAATCCCTATCGGGAATCAAATGAACAAGTGGGGACGTAAAAATACAGTATTACTTAGTATGGTAATTACTGTAATAGGTATGTTATTACCCTTAATCATCTATAATAGTGCAACTTGCATGATCGCTTATGCTCTTCTAGGAATTGGTAACGCAATTCTGCAAGTTTCACTGAATCCATTGTTGAGTAATGTTATAACCAACCAACATTTATTGACTAGCAGTCTGACAGCAGGACAAGTGATTAAAGCTGTTTCGTCTCTTGTCGGACCGGAAATTGTTCTGTTTGCCGTCGCTCATTTTGGAGATGATAAATGGTATTATTGTTTCCCGATATTAGGCTGCATCACCTTATTGTCCGCTGTTTGGCTAATGGCTACTCCCATTAAGAGAGAAGATTCTGCCACAACACAACTACTGCCTATTAGTGATACTTTTTTCTTGCTGAAAGATAAAAAAATACTATTATTATTCCTTGGTATTTTCTTTATAGTCGGTGTAGATGTGGCTACCAACTTTATTAGTTCCAAGCTAATGAGTGAACGTTTTAACTGGACAGCAGAGCAAGTAAAATTTGCTCCACAAGTTTATTTCCTGAGTCGTACGATAGGAGCATTAGTAGGCGTTTTTTTCTTGGCACGTATTGCCGAAATGAAGTATTTCAGAGTAAATATTATCGCTTGTCTTTGCTCTTTATTGATTTTAGCATTCGTAGAAAATGATATGATTAATCTGATTTGTATCGGTGCTATTGGTTTCTTTGCCTCTTCAGTATTCTCTATTATTTATTCAATGGCATTACAAGCAAGGCCCGAAAAAGCCAATCAGATTTCCGGTCTGATGATTACTGCTATTGCCGGTGGAGGGGTAGTAACTCCTATTATTGGTATAGCAATCGGGAAGGTCGGTATTATTGGTGGGGTGTTTGTTACACTAGTGTGCGTGCTTTATTTGACCTATTGCGCTTTCGGTATAAAAACAGGCAAATTAAACTAAACAATAAAACCAAGTTAATGCAAATTGGTAGTTAAAACGAATGGGCTATCTCAAATTAGAAGAAAGAGATAGCCCATTCGTTATCGCCATTGTAAAAAAAGACCTATTATCTGTAACTCCTACAAAAATGAATGATACCGTTTATATCTATTCTTTGCATTACTTAATAAGCTTTCTTCTAAACAAACATTTTCCTGAAAAAAGGAATGCTCCAAATCTATCTCTCCTTTCTTCACTGACTTATTCCAATTTCCGATAATCTGTCCTTCATGAAGTAATACCGGATAAAACAATCCATTATTTGTAAATGCTTTAGGGTAAAATTCTTTAGGTAGAACATCCGTCCGATCCTTATATCCTAAAAGATATTCATCATATGGAGGAAGTAAATGTAAACTATCAGCTATTTTACCACGAGTCCGGCAAGAGTTATGAATATACCAAGTCTGGTTATTCCACTGCTCAGTAATCATTTCAGACTCTATCAGATAAACAGCCTGTTTTGCTTCAGAAATCGATAATCCCGACCACCAGATAAAATCCTGCAAAACTGCGGGAGCATGACTACGAAAATAATTTCTTGCCAAACGGGCTAAAGCCTCATCCTTCGTTATTTCCGGTACAGGTGGGACACGTTCCTCCAAAAGCATATACGTATGTTTTCTTCCCTGCCCCTCACCACTACAGATAATACCTTCAACTTCCGCACGTGCCATGAAACGAGTCATGTGATATCTATCCGTTAAAAGTCCGGCACGTTCAAAATGTTCTGCTATTTCCTGTTTAGTGAGGCTTTTCTTTCCACCCAAGATTTTTTCCAATAGGTTATTACTTTTTGTATAAACCTCCTCTGTAATATCTAAACTATGTCCTTTAGCATAAGAGTCATTTGCTGACTTGATATGTTGAGCGGAAAGTTTCAACATCCACCGAATATCTTCTGCAGCAACTAAATGCCAAGTCGGCCGCATCACATGAATCCTTAATATCTCTCCTTTTTGCAATGCTTTTTCCACTGTCTGTATAGTTGCTGATTTTAACCGCATTCCAACAGCCCATTTTACCATTGTATAATCTTGAGCCTGTATCGCTCCCATCCAAGACACTAATTCTTTAGGTTGACAAAATTGTGGATTTAATAACTGTTGATTTAAAAGACGAATTGTAAATAGATTCATATTGGTGGATTTTATCCACAAAAATAAGATTTCTACCCCATATATATCAAATATACTTCCGATTTTCTTTTTAATAGTCTTAAAAACATTAACAGACAAACATAGCAACAAGAATTTCAATCTACTTTGCGAGTTAAAGAGACAGAAATAATACTCCTTCCTGTCTCTGTTTTCATTTTAATGATTAATTCTCCCTAGTTATTTGTATATTTGCAGATAAAATTATTCATTCATAAACATGAGCCACGAATTGGAAGATCTACTAAAAACATTTGAAAAAAAAGGTATTAATCGCCGCCATTTTTTCAAACTGATGGCAGCAGCAGGTTTAGTGACCGCTGTTGGCATATACAAGGCGAAAGAATTTTCAAGCAACGCTAAAGGTAAAATTGTCATTATCGGAGGAGGAGCTGCTGGTATCAGCATGGCTGCCCGCCTAAACGACTGGTTAGACAAACCGGATATTACATTAATTGACCCCAGCGATCGTCATTTCTACCAGCCGGGATTCACCCTAATCGCATCAGGTGTTTACCAACCCGACGAAGTATGGAGAAAACAAGAAGACTGTATACCAAGTGGCATCAAGTGGATAAAAGATTCTGTCGCTGCTATTGATCCAAATAAAAACCAAGTGGCAACTAAAAACAATGGTAAAATTGCATATGACTTCTTAGTCCTGACACCTGGTCTTCAGACCAATTGGGAAAAGGTAGAAGGTATCACACAAGCAACATTAGGACAAGGTAATGCTCATAGCATCTATGATTTCGAAGGTGCACAAAAAACTTGGAAGGCCTTGCAAGAATTCGGCAAGACGGGTGGTAAAGCCATCTATACCGACACCTACACAAAACACAAATGCGGAGGTGCACCTAAAAAAATATGTTTACTGACAGATGATTATACTCGTAAACAAGGAACACGTGATAATGCAGACCTACATTATTACACAGCCTCTAAAGAATTATATGATATTCCTTTCTTCACTCCACGCTTGTTGAAAATCTACGAGGAACGCAACATCCCTATCAACCTGAATGTTCGTGTAAAAGGAGTAGATACAGCTGCTAAACAGGTACATTTCGAAAAGATTGAAACGATAGACGAGCAGAAAGTTTATACTCCATTCGTGGAAGACTATGATTTCCTGCATTTCACACCACCCATGTCAGCTCCCGATTTTGTTCGTGAATCCGGATTAAGCTGGACGGAAGGAAAACTGGCTGCCGAGGCTTGGGTCATGGTAGACAAAGAAACATTAGTCCATAAGACCTACCCAAATATCATTTCTTTAGGAGATGTTGCCGGAATCCCTACCAGTAAAACATCGGCTGCTGTCCGCAAGCAAGTACCAATTGCTGCCAAGAACCTGATCTCATTAATGGAAGGCAAGGAACCTGAAGAGAAATATGACGGATATGCTGCTTGCCCGATCGTAACAGACTACGGACATGTACTATTATGTGAATTCAACTACAAGAAAGAACCGGAAATATCTTTCCCATTCAACCTAATCGACACTTCCAAAGAACAACGGGCGGCTTGGTGGCTAAAAGTTCACATTCTGAAGCCTATGTATTTCTACGGAATGTTGAACGGATTTGCCTAGAAATCCAGAAAACTCCCGATAACAAAAATACCCAACAAAGAATCTTCGAACCATTTCTACGGGTTCGAGGATTTTTGTTTTACTCACCTACTTCAATGAACTTCGCCAGCAGATATTCATAACATTTCTCACAAAATAATCATCCTCTATAACCTATATACTCACATCATTATAATATCTTTGTTACGTAATATGCACAATAACAATGAAAAAAAAATAGTTGATTATTTACTTCTACTTACTGTATCAGTATTCTTCTTAACCGGATGTATACAAGACGACGATGAAGAACCGAACGGAGCTAACATTCAAGTAAATGACGAGTTACCCACATTCTCCGTACGATTGAATACTGGTGAAACAATTACCAGCCAATCGTTAGAAGGAAAAATTTCATTCATAGTGCTAATGAGTGTAACTTGCCCGGACTGCATTGCCGAACTTCCCGTTATAGAGAGGCTATATACAGAATACAAAAAAGATAAGGATATTGTCATATTCACAATCAGTCGTGAACAAGGAGAACAAATAGTAGGAAAATTCTGGGAGGAACAGCATTACACAATGCCTTACTCGGCTCAAGAGGATCGAACCGTTTACAGTTTATTCGCCAAAAGCGGAGTTCCACGCATATATATATCCAATAAAAACAGAATAGTCCAATATATATATATACAGATGATCCTCTTGCCAAATATGAGGAGCTTAAAGCAAATATAGAATCATTAATCAAAGCATCCAATAAATTACCAGAAAAACACAAGTTATAAAGCGTATAAAAGCATCGAATCTATTTGAAAACAAAAGTTTATTTGATCTTTATTTCTTCTTTTGTAATAATCAACCATACTAATACGACTAACTTTCCATAACAAGTAAAAAATAAAAGAAGTGGAAGAAGAATTCATCGAACAGATAAACCATTATCAAGGGATATTACAAAAAATCTGTAATGTCTATTTTTACAAGCATCCTTACAGAGAAGATTATTATCAAGAGATACTGATACGATTATGGAAAGCATACCCTATGTTCAAACAAGAAAGTACTTTTTCAACCTGGCTGTATAGGGTTGCCTTAAATGCCGCCATCGATCTGGTACGAAAGGAGAGTGTACGGCCTATCCATAAAGAACTATCAGCAAGGGAATATCTTATACACGATACACATTCGGAAGATAACTCCATGACAGATAAAAAAGAGTTATTATACCAAGCAATTAATCAGTTAGACAATTTAGAAAAAGCAATTATCATTCTTTATCTTGAAGGTTACGAATACAAAGAAATATCAACTCTTATAGGTATTTCCGAGAGCAATGTCGGAGTGAAAATTAATAGAATCAAGAAACAACTCATAAAACGAATAAAAGATGGAAGAAAATAATTTAAAAGAACTCTGGAAAGAAATACATGCTGGCACCGAAGAGAAACCAGTTAATATAAAGGAGATTATACGTAGAAAACATTGCCATATGATTTCTCACACATTGCATCGTCAGAAATTTCTAATCTGTCTGTTTGCTACCCTACTGATAATTTCAGTAGTAACCACTACTTTTGATATGATCGTTATGGAAAGATTCTCTATCCATCTATGGATACCATGCGCCTTTCTAGTATATTTGTTACTTTCTAGTATCAGACACTATCAACTATTTACAAGGTCAGCCGATTTATATTCAATCACAGATTCCGATGCTATACTTAAAAGACAATTAAAACGGAAGATCAATCTTGATTTTATGATCTATCTGATATATTTTTATGGGATGGCAATCAGATTAATCTATATGTATTTTAGCAGTTCGGATGAATTAAAAAGTATTTCATTCCTTATAATGCTCTTTATTGGACTTCTTTTTATTATTCCCTGGTTAATAAGATATCAGCAGAAACATCGATACAGATGTTATTTTAACTCACTTGATAAGAGTCGTAAGCTGTTGGAAGTCTCCGAATAAATCTCTACTTTTGTCCTCCATAACAAAGAACATACTTAGAATGGTACGCTATAAACTCACTTCTCCGCCAATGGTAAAAGCAACAATCCAGTTGCCGGCATCCAAAAGTATCAGTAACCGCGCACTCATCATCAATGCGTTAGGCAAAGGTAGTTATTCTCCTGAGAACCTGTCCGACTGTGATGATACCCAAGTTATGATAAAGGCTTTGACTGAAAACAAAGAAACGATCGATATCATGGCCGCCGGAACTGCTATGCGCTTTCTGACGGCTTATCTAAGTGTTACTCCGGGAAAACATACCATCACAGGGACTGCTCGTATGCAGCAACGTCCCATACAAATATTGGTTAATGCTCTTCGTGAACTGGGAGCTGAAATCGAATATGCAGGAAATGAAGGTTTTCCTCCATTACATATTATAGGGACAGAATTAAAGAAGAATGAAATCGCATTGAAAGGAAATGTAAGTTCCCAATACATTTCCGCTTTATTAATGATAGGACCTGTACTCAAAAACGGACTAACATTGCATTTAAGTGGAGAGATCATCTCACGCCCCTATATCAACCTTACATTACAATTAATGAACGATTTTGGAGCAAAAGCTGCATGGACTGCTCCTAACAGCATTTCTGTCGCACCACAACCATACGAGAGTATTCCCTTTACCGTAGAAAGTGATTGGAGTGCTGCCTCATATTGGTATCAGATTGCAGCATTATCTTCTAAAGCAGAAATAGAATTATTGGGATTATTTCACCATAGCTACCAGGGAGATAGCCGTGGAGCAGAAGTTTTTTCACGATTGGGAATCACTACCGAATTTACAGCTAAAGGTGTAAAACTGAAAAAGACAGGTAACGCATTGAAAAAATTGGAAGAAGACCTTGTTGATATTCCAGATCTGGCACAAACATTTGTTGTAACCTGTGCTTTGCTGAATATTCCTTTCCGTTTTACAGGCTTACAGAGTCTAAAAATCAAAGAGACGGACCGCATTACAGCTTTAAGAAGTGAACTGAAAAAATTAGGATACCTTATCGAAGAAGAAAATGATAGTGTGTTAATGTGGAATGGTGAACGTTGTACACCTGAACAAACACCCATAATCCAAACATACGAAGACCATCGGATGGCAATGGCATTTGCCCCGGCAGCCATTCTCTATCCGGATCTACAAATCGCTGAACCAGAAGTCGTTTCTAAATCATATCCTAATTATTGGGAACATTTGAAGCAAGCTGGATTTCAAATAATAAGCGAAAAGTAACTATTACGTTGTGAAAGATTTCAATAAATACACTTCACATATCAATTTCTCCCCTGTTATAGACTTTACAATCCAACAGGGAAAATCTGTTAATTATAAAAAAGGAGAATACTTCGTCCGACAAGGAGAAATCTGCAAAACATTAGGATTTGTAAGCTCCGGATCTTTCCGATACTGTTGTATTAATAGTTTAGGAGAAATGAATATTGTAGGCTATACCTTTGAAGGGTCTTTTGTCGGCAACTATCCTGCTGTCCAACTGCAAGATAAATCAAACGTAGACATACAAGCTTTATGTGATTGTACTGTATATGAACTCACTCATCAACAAGTTAATGAGTTTTATGAAGCCAACGCAGAGCATCAACGTTTAGGACGTCACATTGCCGAGACCTTATTATGGGAAGTCTATGACCGGATGATTTCAATGTATAGCCTGACACCCGAAGAACGTTATCTTGAAATCTTAAACCGTTGTCCCGGCTTACTAAAACTCATCACCTTAAAAGAACTTGCTTCCTATCTACTTATACGTCCTGAAACACTTAGCCGAATCCGAAAAAGAGTCGTTCGCAAACAATAGCATACGCCAGCATCCATACAAATATCAGTACAAACTCCTACCCAAATAGTTAAACTGCAAATCTCTTTCAATTCTTGATTTCAATCAAGAATATTTTCACTTACCTCCTCTACTTTTGCAAACAAAACCAAACTGATATTCACATCATGAAAAGAATAATGATTATAGGTGCCACTTCAGGCATTGGTCGCGGATTAGCAGAACAATATCTTCGAGAAAATTGTCTGATCGGTATTACCGGGCGCAGAGAAAACTTACTTAAAGAACTCTTCAATCAAAAGCAAGATCAAGTATTTTATCAGGTATGTGATATTACCAACATCCAAACCACCCTCTCAAGATTAGAAACACTTGTACAGAAGATGGGTGGAATGGATATTCTGATTATCTGTGCAGGAACGGGAGAGTTAAACCCGAAACTATCTTATCGACTGGAAGAACCCACTCTATTAACCAATGTAATCGGATTTACGAATATAGCCGACTGGGGATTTCGCTATTTTGAAGCTCAGAAGAGAGGTCATTTAGTCGCCATTTCTTCTGTAGGGTGGTACACGAGGAAGTGGCATCGCTCCCGCTTACAATGCTTCCAAAGCCTATCAAATCAACTACATGGAAGGACTTCGACAAAAAGCGACCAAATCTCCCTACTCTATTTATACTACGGATATTCGTCCCGGGTTTGTAGATACTGCTATGGCAAAAGGGGAGGGACTATTTTGGATCACTCCGGTAGATAAAGCAGTAAAGCAAATAACGAAAGCTATCTCTCATAAGAAAAAAATAGCTTTCGTCTCCAAAAGATGGGAATATGTAGCGTGGCTGTTCAGATTGATACCTTCGGCTCTTTATTGCAGAATGTAATTAACAATAAAAACTCACATCTTCATTAATAGTTTTTCTCATTCGCCATCTTCCACATATTCAAGAAAGAGGCTTTGGTTATTTCTACAATTTTATCCCAATTCAACCGGTCGGCATGGTCCGATGGTTGGTGATAGTCAGGATGTCCGTCTGTATGATACCAGATAATAGGAATGCCGACTTTGGCAAATGTACCGTTATCGCTACCTCCCACAGGATTATCCCACGCACGATAATCAGGCTGGAGTTTCAGTTCATATTTTTTAATATCCTCTTTCAGCCAATCACCAAAAACCGGATGAGCAGCGGTATAGAAATAAACAACCTGTTGAGGTTGCTCGGGCTTATTATTACGTCCGATCATATCGAAATTCAAATATCCTTTAATCTTAGAAACAAAAGGGCAATTCTGCACAAAATATTTAGAACCAAGCAAACCTTTCTCTTCTCCATCCCAAAAAGCAAAGATGACGTTCCGTTCCGGTTTCTGTCCACTCGTAACAAATGCTCGGGCTATCTGTAATACAGCAGATACACCGGAAGCATTATCATCTGCACCATTATATATCTGATCCCCATCGAGAGCCGAATCAATCCCTAAATGATCAAAGTGCGCACCTACAATGACATACTCATTTGTATTTTTACCGGGAATCATTCCTAGAACATTTCTCATAGAAAGTTTTTGATGCACTCCTAATTTCAACTTTGCAATAGAATCAGGATGCACCTCAAGCCTTCCTTGCTTCTGACGTTCTTTACGGTAAGCTTCGAAAGGCTGAAAATAACTCTCATTCAAAGGTTGTATTCCCATCCATTGTAATAAAGAAACGATGTATTCGGAAGATACACGTGCCCCATGAAATCCTGCCTCACGCCCTTCCAACTCATCTGCAGCCAAAAAGCCAATGGTAGCTTTAGCAGAAGAACAATTAATACTTCTCAAACCTTTTTCTAGTGGAGTCTGAGCATAAAGACTCCAACTGACAAATAATAATCCTACTAACAAAATATGTTTCTTCATAGTATTATATAGACTTTAATTTATATAGCTAGTTCCAATGATCATCTTCCAACTTCCATCCTTTGCGTATGGGTATTTCTTTCTGGCAAGTCTTTTCTCCCGGATTATCATAAATCGAAAGTATATACCGCATATAATCGGACGGACGAACTTGCCCCAATGATTCAAAAAGCTCATTTAAAGCATCTGCTTCCAAACAATTAGAATGACAATCTAACTGAGTTAATATCCACGTATCCTCAATTGACAAGTGCGTCAATTGATTATTATCACAACGTAAATAAGCAATTGAAAAAGCTCCTGGCATATGTAATTCCGTTAGTTTATTATAACTACAACCAAATTCGGTTATCGTTGGCAATTTATCCAGAAAATCAATCTTATCAAAATTACAATAATTGATAAACAAGGAACCTATTGCCATCTCATCATCAAACTTTAATGTCGAAAGATTCGGATTATAACTGCAATCCACTTCTTTTAAGCGAGGCAGGCCTTTCATAGAAAGAGAAGTCAGATCGTTATAAGAACAAAATAATTTCTCCAAATAGGACTTACTACCTATTTCTAATGAAGTTAATTTGGGATTCGAATATATCTGTAATGTTTTCAAGTTATCACACTGAACGATATCCAACCGTTTCAAATCAGGCATATTACCTATACTAAGATCTTCCACATTAGGACAAGAAGCACTCAAATCCAATTCCGTAGTAGATTTTAAACTATTTATATGCAAATTTCTCATCCGGGGCAGAATTCCCAAATGCAAGTCACTTACATTCAATAATTCGGTCCCTATCGCGCAATAATCCAATTCTTCGGCCCAAATTTTAACACGATAACTCCGGCAATTTCCATATTTATAGCTGATAATCGTCTGGCTGGGATCTTCAATCTTTTGCAAACGCCCATCTCCCCAATCGACCACCATTCTCCCTCCATTGGCTGACAAATCAATTTGCCTCCAATCGCTGACTATTTCTACCGTAAACTGGATTGTATTCTCATTTGTCATCTTCGGAGTTACAAAGTCATCGCCAAACACACTCCTATCTTCTCCACAAGAAATGCAAAGAAAGAATAAACATATACCCACTATATCGAACAAATGATGTAGCTTCATCGTATAATAAATTTAGTTAGTAAGGTACAAAAGTAAGAAAAGAAATAGATACCATACATGATAGAATACAAATTAATAAGTAACTTTGCAGAAAATTGACTGATTATAATTATGTGGATACTCATAACGGGTCTAGTGTTGCTGGGCATTATCGCACTGATTGCCGGAATAATCCGCAACAAAAGACTGGAACAGAAAATAGCAAAAGGTGAATTGGATCGAATGCCCGAAGTGAAGGAAGTGGATGCAGAATGCTGCGGACAACATGAGGTATGCGAGAAAGAAAGTCTATTGGCCGCTGTCAGCAAAAAAATAGAATATTATGACGACGAAGAGTTAGATCAGTTTATCGGACGTGCTGGAGATGACTACACCGACGAAGAAACCAATCAATTCCGAGATGTATTGTATACCATGCAGGATGTAGATGTCGCAGGATGGATACGTAGCTTGCAACTTCGGGGAATTGAACTGCCGGACGATCTTAAGGATGAAGTATTCTTGATCATTGGAGAACGCAGGACATCACATTCATAAATTCAAAATTAAAAAAGTGGATTTACTACAATATACATTCTTTCAACATGCCCTATTAGGAAGTTTGCTGGCAAGCATTGCCTGTGGAATTATCGGTACGTATATCGTTACCCGCCGGCTGGTGTTTATCAGTGGAGGAATTACCCATGCCTCTTTCGGAGGGATAGGGCTAGGATTGTTCACCGGGATCTCACCAATACTATCAGCTGCCCTCTTTTCCGTATTATCCGCTTTTGGAGTAGAATGGCTCAGCAAACGGAAAGACATGCGGGAAGATTCTGCCATCGCTGTATTCTGGACTTTAGGAATGGCTCTAGGTATCATGTTCAGTTTTCTGTCTCCGGGTTTTGCACCCGACCTTTCCGCTTATCTTTTCGGGAACATTCTGACCATCAATCAGGTAGATTTGTGGATGTTGGGCATATTAGCTCTAATAATGAGCGGATTCTTCTATTTATATATCCGCCCTATCGTATATATTGCTTTCGACCGGGAGTTTGCCCGTTCTCAAAAAATCCCCGTAGAAATATTTGAATATCTGCTAATGATGTTCATCGCATTAACGATTGTCGCTTGCTTACGTATGGTAGGCATTGTATTGGCTATCTCATTACTCACAATCCCGCAAATGACAGCCAACCTGTTTACATATAATTTCAAAAGAATCATCTGGTTATCTATCGTCATCGGTTTTCTGGGATGTTTGGGAGGCTTGTTCATCTCTTATCATTGGAAAGTACCTTCAGGGGCTTCCATTATATTCTTCTCTATCCTGATCTATGCAGTTTGCAAAACCGGGAAGAGCCTTATCAAGAAATAGTTAGACAAAAAAGTTAGCATATGGAAATCAAAATTCAATCGTTAGAAAATATCCATGAAGCAGTTCGCGAATTCATTGCTGCTATGGGAGACAGCACAGTCTTTGCCTTATATGGAAAAATGGGCGCAGGTAAAACAACATTTGTCAAAGCACTTTGCAAAGAACTAGGTGTTTCGGACGTAATCAGTTCTCCAACTTTTGCTATTGTCAATGAATACCGTTCGGATGAAACGGGAGAATTGATTTATCATTTCGACTTTTACCGTATCAAAAAACTGAGTGAAGTTTATGATATGGGCTATGAGGATTATTTCTATAGCGGTGCTCTTTGTTTCATTGAATGGCCCGAACTGGTAGAAGAACTATTACCGGGAGACGCTGTAAAAGTAACTATCGAGGAATTGGAAGACGGAAGCAGAACTATTAAGTTATGACCGGACAATATATCGTACAAGGAATCTTTGCGCTGGCAGGAATAACTTCCCTGCTGGCGGCATTGTTTAACTGGAACTGGTTTTTCACCACACGCAATGCACAATCTATCATCCGGAATGTAGGACGCAATCGGGCACGACTTTTCTATGGAGTATTGGGAATCGTACTTATTGGTATGGCTACTTTTTTCTTTATTGAGACGCAAAAAGCGGTTGGATTATAAATTAGTTTCAACTAACAAGACTACAATAATTGTCTTGACTTTATTTCCAAATATTTATTGATTACGTCAATAGATAGATTTTCAGGTGTAGTCAGCAAGGAATAAATTCCATGCTGTTTCAAGGTAGAAACAATCAGTCTCTTTTCAAAAGCAAATTTCTCGGCGATTACATGGCGGTAATATTCTTCAGTATTTTGTGCAGGAGCAGCAATATAGGCTTTCAAATCCGCGTCTTCAAAAAAAACGACTAATAACCGATGCTGACGATTCAACTGTTTCAAATAAGTTAGTTGCCGGTTCATACTACTGATATTAGTAAAATTCGTATATAAAATCAGAAGGCTTCGTTTACTAACATGCTTATTCATGTGAACACAAAGAGCCGAAAAGTCTGTTTCACCGAAAGTAGTGTGCTGACTATATAAATTTTCAAGGAGAGTCTGCATGTGTCCGGGCTGTTTAGAAGCCGGAACAAACGAATCAAAATGTTCGTCAAAAGTTACTAAACCTGCTTTATCTTCTTTTTGTAAAGCCACATAAGATAGCACTAAAGAAGCATTAATCGCATAATCAAACAATGTCATTCCACGAAAAGCTTGTTGCATGATCCTCCCCTTATCAATCACATTAAAAATCTGTTGAGAACGTTCATCCTGATAAACATTCACCATTAATTGATGTCTGCGGGCACTGGCTTTCCAGTTGATCGTTCGATAATCATCTCCCTTTACATAATCCTTTATCTGCTCAAACTCTGTATGATGCCCTATCCGACGTATACGTTTAATTCCCAGTTCAGTAAGATTATCATTAATAGCCAGCAACTCATACTGATGCAACATCAGATAAGAAGGATATACCTTGATTTCCAGAGGCTCCCCACAAGTGTAACGTCGTGAAAGTAAACCGATCTGCAAGGTTACAAATACCCTGATATGTCCAAAGCCGTAAACACCTCGTCTCGTTGGTCGCAGTGAATAAGTAATATTTCTTCCTTCATTCGCTTGTAACTCTATCTTAAAATCAATATCACGTTTCTGAAAGATAAAAGGAATCTCATCAATAACATCCAAAGATACCGGACGTGAATAACTACTCTCTACACGAATATTCACTTCATTGTTATCTCCATTTGAAAAACGGTCGGCACATCGACGATATGCTCTTATCCCATGAATACTATAAAGGAGATATCCATCTATCAACGCCATCAGAAATAAGATGACAAGAGCTACTTGCCCTATTATAAACAATGGAGCAAATGCATATCCGCTACCCAATAACAGGATAACCAGAACAAGGGCAATATAAAAACGACGAGTGAGGTACAAATCCTTAAATTATAAATTATACAAATTGATTTAATAGCTAAAAGAATATTATTTCGGAACTTCCACCCTATCAATCAATCGTTGAGTAACCTTAACAGGAGAATATCCCTCCATCTCAGCTTCCGCAGTCAAAATCAAACGATGTTGAAGCACAAAAGGAGCTACAAACTTAATATCTTCCGGTGTCACAAAATCACGACCTTGTAGCAAAGCATATGCTTTAGAAGACTGCAACATAGCAACTGATGCACGTGGAGAAGCTCCCAAATATACAGCCTTACTGGTACGGGTCTGTTGTACAATCATCGCAATGTATTGGAGCAATGTACGATCTACGAAAACCTGCCCCATCAATGCCCGAAGCGATAATAACTCTTCACGGGTGATAGTCGGTACCACATTATCCAATTTTACCAATGAAGTATTTGTATGATGACGTTCCAAGATATTCACTTCCTCGTCTAAGGACGGATAATTCATCGTTATTTTCATTAGAAAACGATCGAGCTGTGCCTCAGGAAGCTTATAGGTACCTTCTTGTTCTACAGGATTCTGAGTAGCAAGAATGGTATAAAGGTCTCCCATCCGATACGTCATCCCGTCAATGGTTATCTGACGTTCTTCCATGACCTCAAAAAGAGCAGCTTGTGTCTTGGCAGGCGCACGGTTAATCTCGTCCACCAATACAATATCAGCGAAAATAGGTCCTCTATGAAAATCAAAATCATTGTTTTTCATGTTGAATACTGTAGTACCTAATACATCACTCGGCATCAAATCCGGAGTGAACTGAATACGGCTAAAGTCTGCATCTATCAAGCGGGCAGTCAATCGGGCCAACAAAGTCTTGGCAACTCCCGGCACTCCCTCAATCAAGATATGGCCATTGGCAAGGATAGCAGTCAGTACCAGATCAACCGTTTGTTCTTGTCCAACAATAACGGAAGCAATCCTATCCTTAAGCTCTTGTATCTTCTCGGAAAAAAGCGTTAAATCTATCCGTTGTTCTGTATTCTCTTCCATATATTTTTTCTTTAGATATGATTCATTATTTCATTCATTTTATCAATAAATCGTTTCATCTCTTCCGCCGACAGAGTACGTCCTCCATAAATCACCGGTCTGATTTCACGAATAAATTCCCCAATTACTTCCACATCCATACCTGTTTTTTGAGCAATTTTAAGAAACGAGTGCTCATCATCGGTCACTTCTTCAATATCTACCTGTACTTCTCTTCTTAACTCTTCTGCAAAATAAGTAAACTTCTTATGTACCAAGTTGGCATGATCATTCTTTTGATAATAAAGTGTACCTATCAGTTTAGTAAATTCCAGCGATCTATTCTCCGGTTCGGAAATCACAGGTATCGCTCTTTGCCTCCTTTTTGCAGTAAATAACATGAAAAGCAATATTGCAATCATAGTTAAGTATATAGCCCAACGTAAGGGACGCTGAGAGAGGAAATAACTGAGAGGTGATTCCTGCAATTGTTCTATTCCTTGCTGATATGCCGCTGTACGCACTATAGGCAAGTTTTTCATTCTTGACAATAACCGGAAAAGATAAGTTGCATTATCTCCATCTAACACACCATAATTCGTAAAAAGCAAAGGCGTAGACACTAAAATGATTTCTCCTTTCCCCCATGGACGGACAAATGCCATTGAAGGATGATAATTTCCAGATACATTGGTTGTATCTATATCAGGCATAAATGCCTCCAAACCCTCTGTCAAATCTTTCTCTGCCAAACTCTGAAAAGGTAATGAATAATAGTCACGAAAATAAGAGCTACATAGAATTGGATAAAAACGAAATACCTGTCGGGAATAAACAGTAGTATCCCCTACCCAATAAATACTATCCTTCTTTGCTAATGAAGACGCATACTTTTTCATCATCACCGGACTAAAATAAGAATAGGAACAAGTAAACTTCAATGTATCTTCCAATTCCTTACCAAAGGAGGTACTTACCAACATAATTTTATTCCCCCGTTCAGCCATTTTCAACAAAGACTCTACATCCAGTTCACTAAATTTCAGATACTGATCCACTATCAATATAGCCCGATTATGTAATGTGTCTTCCTGTTCCAGTTGATAAAATGTTTTGGACGAGAGAGAATAACCAAGAGGTAAAGAAGATGACAATATACTATCGAACAATGCGCATCCGAAAGGTTGTTTGTCATAATGACTAAAAGTTGGAGTCCACACAAATTTCTTTGGCATATGATATTCCACTGCAAACATCAACAGCAGAAAAGCCATAATACCCAAAATAAACCAACGACTTCCTTTCACGAAGTACCTCCTTTCCGGATTTCCGCCTGCAAGGCTTGCATGATACGGAAAAGTTGTTCCGTTGCTTCAAAGTTTCCATAACGAACCCGCAGAAAATGATTTGTCAGTTCACGAAAGGCAGGCATTCGTACTTCGCCATTATATTGAGTAGCTGTTTTATAAGGTTGCCAATCAATACGTTTAGTATCACTCAAGTACTTTAATGTCTGTAAATAAAGTAAACGTATAGCTTCCCGATAATCACTATGCGCAAGTGCATCAGCAATTCCTCCCGGGAAATCAACTCCGTAAATTGTATCCTCTTCTACAGTATATGGCAAAGCACTTTTAGGTGAACGCATAAAAAGCCCGGGACGTTTCCGGTAAACAAACCAAATAATCAGAAGCAAAATAACAATAGCAATACATATTAAAACCAGCTCTGAATATTGCTCCGAAAAGCGACCACCAAATATCTTACGTAATAATTCCCCAAACCGCTGGTTAATCCACTCAAAGAAATTAATCTCCGGAGTAATCAACTCACGATTATAGTCATAGGCAGGATCAGATTGCCAGACAGCAATCTGTGCCGTATCACAAACCAACGTATCTGTAGGGGAAGTTGTCATCCAGTTCAAATTCCGGTTTTAAAGTTTATCAAAATTATCAATATCACTTTCCACAGTCACACTATCTACAACTTCCGATGCATGGCCATATTGATAAGCCAATCCGATCAAAGTAAATATCATTGAAAGATATGCACCAAATGCCTGAATAATACCCAATAAATAAAGTAAAAAACTATAGCCAACTGATACAGTTGCCGTACTTCCTGTATCACTCATTGCAAAAAAGTACTTTACTACCGTAGCTACATACCAGGGAACCATAGTCACTCCTTGTAACACACTACCAATAATTCCCATTATAATAGAAATTAAAAAAATGCCTCCCCATGTTGCAAATCCCAGCCGAAAAGTTTTTCCCAATGCTGCCATTATTGTAATGTCTTCGAACAGATAAATAGGAGCAAATAATGCGAGTGGTACAGAAAAAGCAATCAAAAGTGGAATAGTAAGGATCAATGTAAACATCGACAAATACATTAATACACCTATCGGAATCATCGCTAACACAACTAACACAGTACTTACGACCATTAACAGGAACATGCGCCCAATATTACGGAGCAGCAAAGGTTTTAATTCTCTCAACGTAACACCTTGCAACCCTCCTTCACGTTCATTATAAATACGTATTAATGTATACACCAGCGAAGATAGCATAGCTGTTCCTATCAAATATAGCAACATATACAATGCATAGTATGTCATAAACCCGGCCAGCATTCCTAAATCAGAATTTGCCACAGCACTATTGGCAAGAGTAGTCATTGTCATAGCCCCGCCCATAAGCCCGTTTAAACTTAATGCTTGTATAAGGCACAACGGTAAAATCAAATAAGTAGTTAACTTCAACAGCGGTTTCCAATTTTCTTTTATAAAATCAAAAGCTGCGTTCAACTTCTCGCCAAAAGGGCGTTTAACATACAGTGCGATCTTAGGTTTCTGTAATTCCATTTTTTTTCCTATTAGGTAAATAAATATAGTAGAAAATAATAAAAGCCAACGATAATAAGATCAATCCAAGTCGTAAAAAATCAGGAATATCTGTATGACGGGTAACAAACCCCTCTATAAATCCCGCCAAAATGAATACAGGTATCGTACCCACTATAATCTTCACCCCCCTTTTTGCTCCCCGACGGAACGATTCTAATCTGGAATATGTTCCTGGAAATAGCCAGCCATTGCCTAAAGCTATTCCTGCAGCACCGGCTACAATAATTGCCCATAGCTCAAGCGTGCCATGCAAAAAGATTGCCAGAGAAGATTCCCAAAGCAAATCATGCTGATAAAAGAATGCTTGAAAAGCACCTACCATAATCCCATTCCTCAAAAGGATATATCCTGTACCAAAACTAGTCAATAATCCCATTGCAAAACAATGAAAAGATACCATTATGTTATTTAATGTAATACCCAAAAACATAGGAATTTCGGAAGAGCCGTCATATACAGCCATCGGTTCTCCATTCGCTATATTATTTAAAGTCATATCTACATACTGATCTCCTAAAATCAATCTAACGAAATCCGAATCATTCACAGATGACAATACACCAATGAATACACTTGCCATGAAAACACAAAAGGAGATCAATAATTCACGACGAGCATCATACATTGTTTGTGGAACCTCACGAGTCCAGAAAGTGATAATCCGCGTCCATTTCTCACGCTTATTACGATAGATCTCGTTATGCAACGAAGAAGCAAGATTATTCAGATAGATTGTAATACGGGAGTTAGGAAAATGAGTTTGAGCAAACGCCAGATCAGCAGTCAGATCCGAATAAACATCGGCAAGTTGATCAGGGGACAAACGTTTAGCCTGTTCCACTACCTTCTCGGTATCTTTCCATTTATCAATATTCTGACGGATAAACGTTACTTCCTTCATGCCTTTCACAAGTGTTCGGATAAGATTTGTCCGAAACCGAAAGCAAAAGTAAGAGAATTTTTATATATTTGCAACGGAACCATAAAAATGTTTAATCAAAAATGGCAGAATCTACAATTATCACCGGACAATTCGTTCGTATCAGCCAGACGCCCGCCAGTATAGGTGAACGTTTCATAGCATTTCTCATCGATTATATTTTGATTGTAATCTATTTGATGTCTACCATTACTCTTTTATTCAATTTTTATGCTCCACGAGATTTCAACGCTGTTATATATACGTTTCTGATTATTCTACCAGTACTTTTTTACTCTTTTCTTTGTGAAACATTCAATCAAGGACAGAGCTTCGGAAAAAAGTTAATGAATATCCGCGTCGTAAAAACAGATGGCTCTACTCCCGGCATTAGTTCCTATTTACTTCGTTGGTTGTTGTTTCCCATCGATGTTCCTTTGACCGGAGGTTTAGGAGTCTTATCTGTCATATTGACCAAGAACAATCAACGTTTAGGAGATCTTGCTGCAGGAACTATGATAATTAAGGAGAAAAACTACCGAAAAATACATGTCAGCCTAGATGAGTTTGATTATCTGACGAAAGATTATCATCCTGTTTATCCACAATCTGCTGACTTATCATTAGAACAGGTCAATGTAATTACTCGCACATTGGAATCAAACAAAAAAGATCGTGAACGTCGTATCACGATGTTGGCAAAGAAAGTACAGGAGCTTTTATCTGTCACTCCTTTAGATTCCAATGGAGAGCGTTTCTTACAAACTGTTCTTAGAGATTATCAATATTATGCGCTAGAAGAGATTTAAGTACACAAAAGCAACAAACTGCTCCTATCCTTTAAAATACCTTCCGGACCGTTCGTTTCAGCGTTGTGATTTGCTTTCAAATTAGTATCTTTACATCGTTGGAAACAACATGATGAAGGGAATATGCAAGGATATAGAAGTTGTGATTTGCTTTCAAATTAGTATCTTTACATCGTTGGAAACAACTGCCGCGTCAATCGTTCCGGCAGTAATCTGGTTGTGATTTGCTTTCAAATTAGTATCTTTACATCGTTGGAAACAACAAGCTCATGAATATCCCTTTGGGCCTGACTGTTGTGATTTGCTTTCAAATTAGTATCTTTACATCGTTGGAAACAACAAAGGCATAATAACAAAGAATCGTATATAGGTTGTGATTTGCTTTCAAATTAGTATCTTTACATCGTTGGAAACAACTTTCCATTTTTGAAGCGCTTCGGCTTGACGGTTGTGATTTGCTTTCAAATTAGTATCTTTACATCGTTGGAAACAACATAAAGGTGTACGTTTTTCATTGGGCGGAAGTTGTGATTTGCTTTCAAATTAGTATCTTTACATCGTTGGAAACAACAAACTACGAAAATCAAAGAAAGCACATGGAGTTGTGATTTGCTTTCAAATTAGTATCTTTACATCGTTGGAAACAACAAATCTGTATTCATCAATATGCTGAGAGTGTTGTGATTTGCTTTCAAATTAGTATCTTTACATCGTTGGAAACAACTGGATATCCTCAATCACAAGAAATTACAGTGTTGTGATTTGCTTTCAAATTAGTATCTTTACATCGTTGGAAACAACCATGTAGTAGTTGTTGTTCCCAGCAAGATAGTTGTGATTTGCTTTCAAATTAGTATCTTTACATCGTTGGAAACAACAAGAGGAGTTTCAAGAGGACCGAACAATTGTTGTGATTTGCTTTCAAATTAGTATCTTTACATCGTTGGAAACAACTGATTTTACATAAATCAGTGATTTACAACCAATTGAAAAACAAATCTAATAATAAAAAAAGAGGCTGTTTCTAACACAAAATCTCGCACTAGTGCGAGATTTTGTGTTCTAGAACAACTCTAATTGCTGTCCTGGCGGATTAACATCCTGAGTTTTCTTTCCATAAAAGAGTTCTATATTTCCAAATTGTTTATCCGTAATACACATGATTCCGATATGTCCAAGCTCTGGAAGGAAACATTTAACTCTTTTTATATGTAAAGCAGCATTCTCGCTACTGGCACAGTGTCGCACATAAATGGAAAACTGGAACATGGTAAAACCATCCTTTTGTAGATTCTTTCTGAAATCTGCATAAGCCTTCTTTTCTTTTTTAGTCTCAGTTGGCAAATCAAAAAGAACAAGTATCCACATAACACGATATTCACTAAAACGATCCATTAGCGTATAGGATAAGCAATTCGTCGAAGTTCTCCACTGAAACATTTATAAAGCGAAGCAGTGGTTTGTCCCACAGCAACCATTAACGGACTGCGTTTGCCTCCAATTTGCACTTCCAAAGTAGGAATAGTAAGTAACCGCGTCTTAACCTCTTTCGTTAACTCCACATTCTTCCCGTACTCTTGTACCAAGCCGAACACTAATTCATCTACATACGGACGATACGGCTCCATAATATCATCTGCCAGACAGTAAGCGTTGTAACGATTATGATGATGAATTCCCAAAGTTGGAAGCAATCCACTTGTCATCAACCCACGAGCCACCACCGCACGAAGAATGGCATATCCATAATTTAATAAATTATTGGGAGAAATTCCTTCGCGTGCCCGAGTAAAATTATAAATATTTGCAAATAAAGATTTCCAATAATATGCGGCAGCACGCGCTTCCAAATTATCAGGGTCGCCACTACGCACATCAGCAGCCCATACACGCATACACTTTACCTCTTCATTCATACAATCTTTGAGTACAGATGCTTGATTATTAATCTTCGTTTGAATGGTTTGTTGCCAAAGCTGCTTCTTCAATGGCAATGAAGCAGCTAATTGCTCACGAAAACGTTCATTTTGAGTAGTATTCCCATGAAGAGGAAGCATTAGTCCAAGAGGCATACCCTTACTATCGCAAGTGATTACAGAACAGTTATTTTCAAGTAAAGCCTCCAACAAACTAGAAGTAATAGTGATTTGTTTGTTATCCAACACGACAATCCCAATGTCTTCTATAGGTTTCGTCACCTCTACCTGCTTTTTCAATATCTCAGGCAGATCTGTAGCTTTCTCCACATCAGGCAGTTTAATAACCAACTGTGCATTTCGCAACGATAAATAAACCGGATTACCAAAATAAAGTGTTTTTTTAATCATGCCCCATTCCTTTTAAGAGTTTATCAAAGTCCGATTCGTAACTTTGAAGTTGTTTAGCATGAAATTCATCATATTCTTGTTCTGCCAATGCTTTCGTAACCTCATGACTCACTTTCCCACTATGCAGTAACACGACTTCCTCGTTGAATTGCAAAAATGCATCTAATTTCTGTACCCAATCCTTCATTTGTTCTTTTTTCGCTTGGCATTCTGCATAATACAGATACATCGAAACAATACGGTTTAAATTGTCCATTTCAGTTTCATTGAGATAGTTTTTAGCAATAACCCGGTTTACGTATTATCCTGTTAGGTACGTTTTTCCAAATGTTCAATCCCATATTAGGTTTCTCGGCATTTGCATGAGAAACTATAATCTCGGCTGCCGTCTGACCGAAAATCGCCCAATGCAATTTATTTTGGACAGTTGCAAAAAAAATCTTCGTCATATTACTACCAACTCCATAATCGGCACTGCATTGTGAATAAATATCAGTTATTTTCTGATAAAAACACCGTTCACTACTACGAATGTCGCAGATACGAGCCAATTGTTCTTCGAAATAATCTTCTCCAAAGATTTTGTGTGGATTCTTTAATCGCTCGTCATTCATAGCAAATCCTTTAATCAGATATTCTTTCAGAACCTTGTTCGCCCAGATTCTGAAATGTGTAGCCTGAATACTATTGACACGATAACCTACGGATAAGATAGCATCGAGATTATATAATTTCATTTGATATTTATTACCATCACCGGCAGTTAGTTCCAAAATGGAACTAACTGAGTCTTCAAGCAATTCTCTGCTCTCGAGGATATTCTTCAAATGCTTTGTGATTGCAGAACGCTGCACTCCAAACAATTGCGAAATCTTATCCTGTGTCAGCCAAACTGTCTCGTTAAAAATATAGATTTCGATTTTCACTTCTCCTCTTCCATCTTTATAAAGGAAGAAATCAGAAAAAATAGAAGTGTTATCATTATTTCGACACATATACTATATTATTTAATTTATGTCTCAATTAATATTCTCCAACCGACACTATTTGTCCAATGTGATTGACGCGTACTTTGACAATAGAATCCAATCCTTTTGAACTACGAAAGTCTGTCCAAGTAATGCCTTTCAACAAAACACTTGTATCCTTAATTGTAGTTTCTAAATGGTGTCTAAAAACATAATTTTTATGAGAGAACTTCTGAACTCTAAATAAATTCGGACTTATCACCCCATAATTATCTGCATCCAGCAAATCTATTTCTTTCGGATTAAACCCTGTCTTCTCATTCGGAAATACAAAATACTCATTTTGCTTCATACTGAAAAGGAACTGCCACCCCTCGCTTGTCTTATAGTCCTTGTCAATAACAGGTTGGCCAAGATTAGCCTTTGTCACTGCATCAAAGAAAGGAACTACAACCTCTTCAAGTTCATATTGAGGATTACCATCTTCGTCAATTACTATTTGCCCCTTTTTGTCTATGACAGGCTTGCGATAAACTGCCACATGATGATTATTGCCCGTATTCACAAAATCTACCGGAATGTTTTTGCCATTCTCATCCAAAAAGACCTTGCCATTTTTATCCTTCTTCACATGTAACGACTGAGCATTGCTGATTCCCAAAACGGCAACCCGCTTGATAGATATACCTTTTTCTTTATTCAACCAAATTGGATTCTCATCAAGATTGGAAAATGCTTTCTTTGCATTATTACCATACTCACTCAATCTGTCTGCCAATATTTTCCGGATACCAACATCTATTACTTTATCAATTTTCAAATCAGGAGAGATTTCCTTTCGGACACTATAGATTGTTTCAAATACTACGGTTTTTACCTTCTCTGGTACTTTCTTTGTTTGCTCCTTATCCAGCCAAATAGGCTTTTTGTCCAATAAATTTTTACCAGTAAACGCTTTCTTCGGATCATTATCATTCTCTTGTAAACGCTTCAACAATGCATTTCTATAAACTAATTTGCTTACAGTTTCAATCTTATCTACATCAAATGAAGCATTCACTTTTTCCTCTCTTACCAAATATCGCTTGTTGCTACCATAAATTGTCTCCAAATGTAATTGACCACGAGGCGTTTGTTGTATTTTCTTTTTTGTGCCGCCCCTTTTCTTTGTTTCGTTCATATTGCTCGTAACTACCTTGTTTTTCGCTTTAATCGAAATTAGAGTATTCTCCAGATGTTTTCTGGCTTCCGCACGAAACTCATTTAAAGGTATTGGCGCAATTGCTTTGCCATCCTGGAAATACTTGTTTTTTATCGCATATTCATTCGTATTGGGATTCAGACTGGCATTTTTGTTGTTATAGTACTGAATGAATACATCTTTGGTGAATGCTACAGTCAACGCATCCATTGCATGATGACGATGATCGTTACGCTTCGTCCAATCTTTTATTCTACCAATCTGACGTCCATCCCTGTCTTGAAAATACTCTACCAATCCCAATGCCTTATATTTGTCCCAATTCAGTTCCTTCATCACATCCACCAATTGCCAATCCTGACGTAACTTATCTGTTATGGAACCAGTTGTGGCTACCACACGATAAGATATCTCATGTAACATCGAAAGAGCCTTTTTCGCAATATATTGCGTATTTCGAAGATCACGTTCTATAAATTCATCGGGTATATCCTGCTGAGTCATTTTCAGCTTATTATATTTGGTTTTCGAAATTTTCCCCGACTTAAACAACTCTTCGATGTTATTTAAATAACAATCCAGACTGTTCTCGGTTCCAGTTTCACCAAATTTCTCTTTTATAAAATCATAGGCTGTTTTATTCCCCTTCTCAATATTTATATTTCGAGCTTCAAGCGTCTTGTTTGAAAAACTGTCATCAAAAAGTCGTGCCTGCGGAATGATATGTTCGATATCAAATTCTTTACTAAACAATTTTTCCCTTGGGATATACGTATTAGAATAGAGGGTCTTATGTCCACGTGATTCTAATTCTTTATATAGTTTATAACGCAAAATATCCGTGCGGCTTACATTTTTCAAGCCAAACTCGTTTTGTAGAAGTTTCTTGTATTCCTCATGAGCCTTTGTGGTTTCTGCAATAGACTTAGTCAGATCTTCACGCTCTTTGGCATTCTTCTTTAATTCGCGAGCGAGTTCTACCCGAATCTCATCAGGCTTGCCATAGATATCTATGATGGCATTGATCACATTCACCATCTGATTTAAAATTTTTTCCACCACAGGATTGCGTAAACTGTTCTTGGGGAGAAGCTCAAGTTTGTCTTTCAATATTTTATTGGCAATCTCTTCTTTGGATAATGATGATTTTGAATATTTGTAACCTGCATACGTACAAGCCACATCATATTGATTGCCTTCTTTCATGTGAGGCAGAATCTTATGAATAGCCTTTGCACTCAAACTGCCATAATCATCCTGAAAAGTGACATTAGCCAATACAGTGGCGTATTCTTTCTCAAAGCCATATAGTTCTGTAATTTTTTGAATCAAACAACCGTTTCCTGTTGGCGTATTGTCTCCTTCAAAAGAATACAATAAATGCCAAAGCTTGTAATAGGATTGTTTGTCCAATTCTTCATCCGGATTAAAATTTAAAATATCCGTATTCCAATTAAAAGAAGCAAATACAGCCCTTATATGTTCCACTATTTTCTCTTTAGAATTCTTGAAGTCGACAGGTTCATGACCAGACATCTCAATAATCTTGCTATATGCCCGAAATATTGCAGCCCCCGTCTTATTGCCGTCAATCGTCTTAAAATTCAAATCCAATTCCTGCGGATTGTCAAACAACAGTTTCAAGACCTCCGACTTTGTCATCTTATCACGAACAAAAAGCTCTTTAGCTAACAATTCTTTTTCTTCCAGATTCAAACATCGACTGTCGTTCTGTTCTGATTTTTCTCTTCGTTTACTTTTTTTTTCGCCAACAGTCACTTTGATATCATTCAATATCTGCCATATCTTAAATTCCTGAAACAAAGGAGAGGAACGGGGTATTACCCGACTACCTACAGTTTTAACCTTTTTCTTACCATCAATTTCCACTTCTATCTGTCGGCTCTCAAACTCACAAAAACTAATGAGTCCTTTTTGGCTTTTCAACCTACGTTGATAGAAAATAACAATGTCACGAATTTCTTTTTTTAATTCCTCCGTCAATTCCTTATGAAACTCAGCCTGTTTTTCCCAAAGTGTATTAAACTCATCCAAATAATCCTGGCGATAAAATACCATATTTCGCAAACTCGCATTGGAGTTTCTATTCAGAATCTCCATTTGATATTGGCCAACAGTCTGTTTATTGAAGTATAACTCCTTGCTTCTGTCACTGATTGCGCCGAGATAACCGCTTGAGGCATTGATTTGGGTATTTATTTCTTGCAAAATAATAACTAATTGTTCCAATGAAAGCTTTTTTTTCAAACCATTGACCCGCCATTGCAGATTTTCTTTTTTGGCTTCCTCCCTTTTTCGCTTACTATAAATCCCCTCTAACTTATGTTCTTTCTCTATTTGTTCGCTTTTACCTTCCTCATTATTCCATTCCGTTTGAGTTTCCTTCCAGATAAAATATTTGGCGCAAATGGCCCAAACAGCATCACGTTTCTTTCCTCTCAATTCTTCTTTCAGTGTATCTGTCAGAATCTCAGGATAAAACTCTTTTTGTTTTATCCAAATCTTGTCACATTCATTTTGCAAATCAGAACGGTAAAAATCAGGTAGGGTTTTCTTACCCTCATTAAGATACTGCAAGCATAATTCGCCGGGAGTAAGATCTTCATTATAAAGTTTAAGGGCAGTATCCATACCATCAATCAATGTACCTTCTTCTGTTCCATTTGCTTTCCGGCTGCTTTTATACCCACGTTTTTTATTTATCATTAGTAATACGCGTGCAAATTCTTCCAACGAAATCTCTTCCGTTGCAGCTTTAGCCCTTAACCGATATGTCTCAAAAGTTGTTCTATTACCATTTTCCGAAAGTATAGTTTCATCTGTTATAAATTTGTGCTCTTTCAGAATCTGTATTAAAACTTCACGACGAAGTTTATAACGTTGCAAATTACGGCGCATACTCCTTTTAAGAGTTCTGTCTGCATTGGTTGTGATGCTTTTTCCTTTCTCAAAGTTGGTCAATTCATCTGCCGTCAAAGGATTAACTCTCACACCTAATTTAACAATCGATGACTTTTCATTACCATTCTCAGCTTCGTCAACTAGTGCCCAGCCAATACTGCTAGTCCCTAAATCTAGTCCCAATATTCTTTTCATATTTAGCGTATCTTAATTATATAATTTCCCAAATATATTAATTATTTCTCATAAAATAGTGCATAATAATAAAATAATTTCCTATCTTTGCATCACTAATTTGAAGCAAGTCACAATAAGGATTATTCCGTTGTGAAAACATTTAAGGCGGGACATTTGTCTCGCCTTTTCTATTCAATAGTCAAGCGAGCACTTTCTTCTACTAGTTCTGTTTAATCGGTACTAAGAAATTGATTGAAAAAGATTTCGTCACTCAGGAATTAGGAACTTATCTGATTTACGAACAGTTTTGTGGAATTTGACAAAGAGATAATTATTAAGATAAAAAATTGTGTCTGGGAAAAACACCTACCCCCCAAAAAAAGACCGCTGCACTCTGGGGGAAGAGAAATGCAACGGTCGGGAAAGAGGGGGAATGAATTCGGTTTGTTGTCTTAACAGTGAATTAGATTTGCAAAGTCTGCTCATCATCGAGAATCCGATATATATTCATCTTCATTCATATAGCGATATAAGCACCCAGGAAACGTTTCATCATGCAGTTTTGCTTCTTTATCCTATGTAGATACGCACAGCTATGTGAAACTTTAATGATGGGATAACTTAAATGATGTTCTTTAAAAATGGCTCGCACAATCAGCTCTAATTGATCGTTTCGTTCTGCTGGAATATATGAGCGAAGTACATCTACACAAAGTGCATCCCTCAACCGTACAAGATACTGAAATACTCGTTTGCCTTGCTGCAAGCTAATGTATAATTTATAGCATTGTGGTTTGCCGGAAATTTTACGGAGGCAAAAACTTTCAATTGTATAAACTTTGACCATCTAACGCAACGTTATATAGCGGGGAAAAATGAACGGCCCCTACTGACCCGCTGACTTACAATCCTAACGAGTAGCGATCAGTGGACGCATTAACGTTCCACGCGGGGATAGGAACCGTTTTTATGTAAGGGTCCATCTACGAGTGCGGCAATGCACACTCGTAGGGCCTTAAACGGCAGCGTTATCACTACACGTCATGAGAATTGTAAGTCACTACAAAGATGCACATTATTTTCATACAACGTATACAAAAACGGATTTTTTTTCAAAACAAAGCAAAATATGAAATGTTCGTTCTATACACCTTATTCCTATCTCACTTAATACCGACCACATGATAATACACCCCATGCGTTTTCCGATACGACTCCACCCCCAACCGTTGCAAGATACGTCCGAAATGCGCCACCATTCCGGGTGAGAACCTCATCCGGCTCTCTTTCTGAATTCGTTGGAGAATATCTGCGGCAAGCAGCCACTCTCCTTCCTCATCGTCTTGTGCTGCGCGAAAGTAAACAAGAAACAACTGTTCAATAGCAGGCGACTGCTCAAATTCACGATTAGCCTCCTTCAATAAAGCTTCCTCTTCCTCGTCAAACCAATACCGTTCGTTACTACGAAGGGCAGCCATCGCTTGCGCATAAAGCTGTTCATAATCGATAGGGCGGACCACATCAATCACTCCGGTCACTTCCACACCGATAAAACGGCGACTGCCGGATGTATCCGTCAGCAAATCTTTATGGTTGCTCGTACCGATAAAAGAAGCATAACGCCGCAGTGACTCCACTGCCGAAGCATTGGGACGACGCGTATTGACCACCGGCTTTTGCAAAATATGTTTCAGGAAAGCCTGCTGATTCATTCCTATTTGGTCGAACTCATCCATATTAATCAGCAAAAAGCGATTGAGATACAGTTCGGCATCTCGCTTCCGACTGAAATCGATACTATCCGTATAATACGCTTGCAGGCATGGCGGAAGTATCAGGCGACAGAAAGTAGATTTACGGTAAGCCTGCGGACCGATCAACAAAGGAGAAGTGCTATTAGCATATCTTTTATTCAATCCACGCCAATGCGCTACCATCCCCAAGAACCAACGACGGAACAATTGTGCCCAATACGGATTGTCACAAGGAACCCGTTCCGCCAAATCCCGAATATGATCTTTGCCATCCCAATGCGGAAGATCGTAAAGATATTCCTCCACAGGCTGATAAACCGGAACATGATCCGAACTCAGATAACGAACCACATCTTTGTCCCAAAGTTTGATTCCTTCATACAGCCCATTCATGGCAATACTCGCCATCCCCCTCTTATCTATCGGACGGAAATAGAAATTAAAACTGTTCCTTTCCCGATACTCCACCACGTTGGTCAACTGGTTGAAACGGAACTCGTAACGACGCTTCATAAATTCATCCATCTGCATCACAAACAACTGTTCGGGCAACAGGCTGCTCTTGCCGCCAAATCCTTTACCAACATCATATACATTCTTTACCGTCTCCCGTATCAGCGTATCATCATCGGGCAAACGATAATGCGCACGTGTCCACCGCACAGTATCTTCTAAAGGAATGCCGGCACGAAAACAGTGTCCGGCAAGACAAATGAGTAAAGATTGTACATCGTCATCCGAACCGGATTTCCCCTGCTCCTCCAACGCTCGGGCGAAAGCTGCCTCGAAAAGTAAAGAAAGTGCCTTATAATGATCATATCCCGGTGCCAATCGTTGCAAAGGCGAAGGTTCTGTCTGTACCCGTTCACGGTAAGTAGTCTCTCCCGGTAAGGCAATGGGCTGCTTGAGATAAATGGGCATTGCTTCCGGATTGAAATACAGCGCCGGATCGAAGGTTAAACGGCAATATTGTTCGAGCGAAGGTTCTTTCAGTTCGATATTGAAAGGTAATTGGGGTTGATAGAACTTTACCGCCAATCGGTAGGCAGATGCATGAAACAGTTCCGCTTGTTCACGAGTAGTGGGCAGTTTGTCATTCGGATATGTAAAACGTACCCATATCTTAACCGATTTCCCGGAAGAACCGATGAAGGCCAGATACGTCTGCGGCAATTCCACTACCCGCTCTTTTACCTCGTCCGCCTCTACCCTACCGGAAAGGCTATTTACCTGAAGCATGACAATTCCGGTATATTCGGTCATCATCATCACTCCGTCTCTACGAGTGAAAACTGCGGCAGGAAGTATCTTCGGTACCTTCTGCACGTATTCGTTTTTATCACCGGGAAGTATGAACGGCAGAATTTCTCTCATATTTGAGACGAGTTTTGCCTTGGTTTCCGTTTTCATTTGCTCTACGAGCTGCTCTATTTTCAACGTACGCAAGGTGTTTGCTTTGCCATCGTCTCTTATTTGTGTTATTTTCATTTTTCGTCTTCTAAAAAAGTTATTTCCGCATTTGATCTCTCATACTCTCATCATTTTCATCTAATATACTATAATACAAGTCTATATACAATGAGAGATCCACCATGAGAGATCCATCAGCAGATGTTATCTCTCATAATATCCTTTTCCCGGTACGTAGATCGGTTGAGTAGGTCTTCCTATATTCTCCAGTTTCTTGAGTGCTTTCAACCGCCGTATTTGTCGGGAAGCCATGCTTTCGGTGAAGCCACAAAGCGATTGCATATCAATGCGTCTCAATACAGGACGTGTAGCGAAATATTCAGTTAACCTCCTGTCTATTTCTTCTTCCGACAGAGACTCCGAATGCACTTTCAGCTTCGAACGGCGCGCATGCGCATGCATAAAAGTGCTTTTTAGCTTTTTGTCCGGTTGGAAACTGACTGTTTTGATTCTCACTTTATCGGCTCTTGTAGTGATGGAATGTATCGGTTCGACAGCTTGCAACGTCACTTGAAAATAACCAATTCCATCCAGATGCACTCTTTCGCCTTCACAAAGGTGATTCCCCATGCATCGGCTAAGTTCCATCAGCATAGCTTCCACTTCCGCTTTGCCGAAAGTAGTTGCCGAATGAATCTCGGCAGCTAACCTCTGCGTAGTGACGTGCTGAAAATTGACGACTCTGGGATGATAGCCCATTCTTCCCTCTTCATCCTGCTTGGGATTCTTATAGAATTCAAATTGTATTGCCACTTTTGTTTTAATTTAATGGTAGTTATAGATTATGTTACTTATATTATCACGTTATATAGCCTTTATCCAAGCGTTTTCTTACTGACATTATATTCATTCTACTGTAGTGCATAAAATACAGCACTCTAGTGCATGGTTCTCATCACATTAGTGCTGAGTTCTATGCACTAGAGTAGAATGAATATTATCTACCCTCAAAGATACAATAATTATTACTGAATAACAAATGATTCTACAATACTTTTCACGAAAAGATAGAATACTTTGTTTGCAGAATACAGCTTATCCGAACGCTGTATCAAGCATGTACGGAAAGTATGAGAGATCTCCGCCCGAGATGGATCTCTCATAAGAATCTCTCATTTTATATAGACTTGTATTATAGTATATTAGATGAAAAAGATGAGAGCATGAGAGATTAAACCATAAAAAACTTTTTCTTGAGTTCTCCCTGTGTATTTGTTTTGACATATAAGCTCCTTCTACTTCAGTCATTTAATATCTTGTTGGGGCTTTAAAAACTTATTCTCACGCTTCGGTTAATTTGTTATTGTTAGTTTTTAAGTTAGTAAATATCTTGCTATAATTACAACTCTTCTTGGTTTATTTGCGTATTATGCTTACATATACTGCTTTTTAGCTAATAGTTATTAGTTAAATAGTATAAAATACTAATATTATATTTGGTATTTACAATATAGTTAGTATATTTGCATTATAGCAATGTGCTTAGTTAGTATTATCAATCGATGCACTTGATAGCTACAAATCGATATATAAGTTTTATGCGCAGATATACTAACTATTTTGATCATTTAGAAAGGAGGAATCAATATGAAACATCGTACACTGACGTCTTACAGTTGTTTGGCAGCACCAAAACTAAATTTTGTTAAAAGCCCTGCTCCAATCGAATTTTTTACGGCCCCATTAGTAATATATAA
>NZ_BHWB01000017.1 GCF_003865075.1 Bacteroides faecalis
GGGACAGCAGTGAAGTTACTTACACTTTGACTTTCATAGCATTTAATGTAAAAACTGCTACTATACTACTTATTGCGTTATCTATATATAATAGAAAAGTTACTCTTCTCTAGTAGAAAACTTTCTTTTCTCAAATAGAAAACTTACCTTTGCTTAATACTAATCTATAATTGCAAGTTTTGATTATATAAACGCAAGTTGCAATTATATAAACGCAACTTGCATTTATAAAAACAGAACTTGCATTTATAATTTACTTTTAAGGGAGAAAAACTTTCCTATTAGGAGAGACGAAGTTTTCTATTAGATGCAAGAAAGTTTTTCTTTAATACAACAGGAGATATTTATTAATACTTAAGATACAGATAGTATGGCACGATAATTATGGAAGAGATGCCCGATATACATAAGACGGGCAAAAAAGTTAACTTATCCGAAGTTTGCCCGGATAGAAAATATGAGTACTAAAGAATTGGCAAAGAGAATTGAAGATGTCAGCGGATTCAGTGCCGGAGACATAGAGGGAATATTTCTTCAGGCATCTATAGAAATGGCATATCTAATGGCAAATGGATATTCTGTGAAATAGATGGAATAGGAACATTCACTCCGTCCCTCACTCTATGCGAAGGTAAAGAGAGGGAAGATGCAGAAGAGGGAGGTAAACACCGTAACGCACAGAGTATTGTAGTGGGAAAGGTGAACTTCCGGGTAGATAGAACAATGATAAGAAACATTAATTCAAGATGCCATCTGGAGAGAGCACCATGGAAAAGACAAAGTTCATCACAAAAATACACCACAGAACAACGACTAGCATTAGCTCTAAAATATCTCGATAATCATGCTTTCCTGACAGTTCGGGAATACCGAAGACTAACCGGTTTGTTACAGACCGCAGCTACCAATGAATTGAGACAATGGGCACATCAACCGGATTCCGGAATAGGGATTGACGGGATAGGATCGCACCGAGTTTATATAAAAAGGAATCAACAAGATAGTGGTGATAGGTGATAGAGAAAGTGATAGGTTACTTTACAACCTATCACCTCTTGTAAACCCGATGAATAAAGGGATACAGAAGTATGGTGATAGGTTGATAGAGAAAAACGCCTTTTTTCTATTGTATGCATACAAATAATTTAAATAAGATTAGACTAATAGTATATACATTTGTAAACCAGACATATAAAGCATTATGAAGAACCATGAAAAACAGCACGCTGCATATTGGATTGCTCATCTGAAAATGACACCTCATCCGGAAGGCGGCTACTATCGAGAGGCATATCGGTCAGAGAAGTGGGCATCAATGGAAGGATGGGGAGCCAAGCGACGAGTCATGACAACCATTCATTATTTATTAGAGAGAAATGATTTCTCAGCTTTTCATCGGATCAAGTCACCTGAGAGTTGGTTCTTTCATAAAGGTGCACCTCTATTGATATATTCCTTTGAGAAAGGGGGATTAGTGTGTCGGGAATTATCTGATCAAGACAGTGGGGTATTGCAAGTGACAATAGAACCGGGAGTTTGGTTTGCTGCCCGATTGAAAGAGCCAAGTACGTTTGCCTTGGTTAGTTGTGCTGTAGCACCGGGATTCGAATATGAAGACTTTGAGTTGGCAAATAGAGACTTATTACTTTCCGAATATCCTGATTACAAAAAAGAAATAATGGGATTGACAAGAAAGCAATTGAAGCAGTATTATCTAAGACTAATATTGCGAGCCACTCTAACACCGTTTTCTGTAAAGCAACCATAAACCTATATTCAATCCATAACCACAAAAGATAGCTCCTATTACCCTATTCTTTAGTGATTCTGCATTATTAAGGAGGGAGCTATTTAAATTCACACAAATATACTAATTTTCAAATATTATTAAATAATCTCATCTAAATTTCCATAAGTTCACCAACGCTATTTTTACTAATATAATAACATCCTATCATGATTTTGAAGGTCTCGAAACAAGCCGCTTAATCCCCTTTCTTTTGCTCAAAATCCTTAAACATGTGCATTTTTTATGCAGTTTTCTTGTCAGAACCAAGTGTTTGCGTAAATTTGCACACTGATAGTTAACCGGATAGTTTTGATAGCAAGACATTACTACTTGACTACTGGCTACTAACTTGTAGAAGTACTAATACTAAAATTAATAACATGAGTTTGAAAATTGTTGTATTGGCTAAACAAGTTCCCGACACACGTAACGTTGGGAAAGATGCCATGAAAGCCGACGGAACGATTAACCGTGCGGCACTCCCTGCCATCTTCAATCCCGAAGACCTGAATGCTCTTGAGCAAGCTCTTCGACTGAAAGATGCTCATCCGGGCTCCACCGTTACCATTCTGACAATGGGACCGGGACGTGCAGCCGATATTATTCGTGAAGGACTTTTCCGCGGTGCAGATAATGGATATTTACTAACCGACCGCGCTTTTGCCGGTGCAGATACACTGGCTACTTCTTACGCACTTGCTACTGCTATCCGTAAAATTGGTGAATGCGATATTATTATCGGCGGACGTCAGGCTATTGACGGTGATACTGCACAAGTAGGTCCACAAGTAGCGGAGAAGTTAGGTTTGACGCAAATTACATACGCAGAAGAAATTCTGGAAGTAGGCGAAGGTAAAATCAAAGTGAAACGTCATATCGACGGTGGTGTGGAAACTGTAGAAGGCCCTCTACCTATCGTTATTACTGTAAATGGCTCTGCTACTCCCTGCCGTCCACGTAATGCAAAATTAGTACAGAAGTACAAACATGCTAAGACCGTTACGGAAAAGCAACAAGGTAATCTTGATTACACTGACCTGTACGACAAGCGTGATTACTTAAATCTGACCGAATGGAGTGTATCCGATGTAAACGGAGATCTTGTTCAATGTGGTCTTTCAGGTTCACCAACCAAAGTAAAAGCTATTCAGAACATCGTGTTCCAGGCTAAAGAGAGCAAAACCATCAGCGACAGCGACCGCGATGTGGAAGACTTAATTGTTGAATTATTAGCTAACCACACTATTGGATAAAGTAATTAAGTAGTGCCACTACTTAACTACCAAAAAACATTAATAATATGAATAACTTATTTGTATATTGCGAAATAGAAGAAGGCATTGTCGCAGACGTTAGCCTGGAACTTCTGACCAAAGGTCGTTCGTTAGCCAACCAACTAAACTGCCAACTCGAAGCAGTGGTTGCCGGAACCAACCTCAAAGATATCGAAAAACAAATCCTTCCTTATGGAGTAGATAAACTCCATGTTTTTGATGGTGAAGGACTTTATCCTTATACTTCTCTTCCTCATACTTCTATCCTGGTGAATCTTTTCAAAGAAGAACAACCGCAAATTTGTCTGATGGGTGCTACCGTTATTGGTCGTGACCTCGGTCCACGTGTTTCTTCTGCATTGACCAGTGGTCTGACTGCCGATTGCACTTCATTGGAAATCGGTGATCATGAAGACAAAAAAGAAGGTAAGACTTACAAAAACCTCTTGTATCAGATTCGTCCGGCATTTGGCGGTAATATCGTTGCTACCATTGTCAATCCTGAACACCGTCCACAGATGGCAACGGTTCGTGAAGGCGTGATGAAAAAAGAGATCCTTTCGCCAAATTACAATGGAGAAGTGATTCGCCATGATGTGAAGAAATATGTAGCCGATACAGACTATGTAGTAAAAGTGATCGAACGTCATGTGGAGAAAGCCAAAAACAATCTGAAAGGTTCACCAATTGTCATATCTGGTGGTTACGGTGTAGGTTCTAAAGAAAACTTTAATTTACTGTTCGACCTTGCAAAAGAACTTCATGCAGAAGTAGGCGCCAGTCGTGCTGCCGTTGATGCAGGTTTTGCAGATCATGACCGTCAGATTGGGCAGACTGGTGTTACTGTTCGCCCCAAACTTTATATTGCTTGTGGTATCTCGGGACAAATCCAGCATATCGCCGGTATGCAGGAAAGTGGTATTATCATCTCTATCAACAATGATCCGGATGCTCCGATCAATTCGATTGCTGATTACGTAATCAATGGGACCGTCGAAGAGGTTGTACCGAAGATGATTAAGTATTATAAACAAAATAGCAAGTAAGGAAAGATGGCTAACTTTTATACAGAAATACCGGAACTCAAGTATCACTTGAACAATCCGATGATGAAACGTATTTGCGAACTCAAAGAACGCAATTACAGAGATAAAGATGAATTTGACTATGCTCCGATCGATTTCGAAGATGCTATAGACTCTTATGATAAAGTATTGGAAATCACAGGAGAGATTACTGGCGAAATCATTGCTCCCAATGCTGAAGGCGTAGATGAAGAAGGTCCTCATTGTGCAAATGGCCGTGTAGAATATGCATCAGGAACTAAGCAGAATTTGGACGCTATGGTAAAAGCAGGATTGAACGGTATGACTATGCCCCGTCAATTCGGTGGCTTGAACTTCCCGATTACTCCTTATACTATGTGTGCGGAAATTGTAGCAGCTGCAGATGCCGGTTTCGGAAATATCTGGTCTTTGCAAGACTGTATCGAAACATTGTATGAATTCGGTAATCCAGATCAGCACAGCCGTTTCATTCCACGTATTTGTGAAGGTGAAACGATGTCTATGGACTTGACAGAACCGGATGCAGGGTCTGACCTTCAATCGGTTATGTTGAAAGCTACTTATAGCGAAAAGGATGGTTGCTGGCTGCTGAACGGTGTAAAACGTTTTATCACAAATGGTGACGCTGACATTCATTTGGTATTGGCACGTTCGGAAGAAGGAACTAGAGATGGTCGTGGACTGTCTATGTTCATCTATGATAAACGGCAAGGTGGTGTAGATGTTCGTCGTATCGAAAACAAACTCGGTATCCATGGATCTCCTACTTGCGAATTAGTATATAAGAATGCAAAAGCTGAACTTTGTGGTGATCGCAAACTCGGTTTGATCAAATACGTTATGGCACTGATGAACGGTGCACGTTTGGGTATTGCCGCACAATCTGTAGGTCTGAGCCAAGCTGCATATAACGAAGGATTAGCTTATGCTAAAGACCGTAAACAGTTTGGCAAAGCAATTATTGAATTCCCGGCTGTATATGATATGCTTGCTATCATGAAAGGTAAATTGGATGCAGGACGTGCACTATTGTATCAAACAGCCCGCTATGTAGATATCTACAAAGCATTAGACGACATTGCCCGCGAACGCAAACTTACTCCGGAAGAACGCCAGGAACAGAAGAAATATGCAAAATTGGCTGATAGCTTTACTCCATTAGCAAAAGGTATGAACTCGGAATATGCCAATCAAAACGGATACGACTGTATCCAAATTCATGGTGGTTCAGGTTTCATGATGGAATATGCTTGCCAACGCATTTATCGTGATGCACGTATTACAAGTATCTATGAAGGTACAACTCAGTTACAGACAGTTGCCGCTATCCGTTACGTGACAAATGGTTCTTATATTTCAACGATCCGCGAATTTGAGGCTATTCCTTGTTCACCGGAGATGGAACCGTTAATGTCTCGTCTGAAAAAGATGGCTGACAAATTTGAAGCTTGCACCAATCTCGTAAAAGGAACTCAAAATCAGGAATTACTTGACTTCACTGCTCGCAGACTTATGGAAATGGCGGCAGACTGTATTATGTGCCACTTATTAATCCAAGATGCAAGTAAAGCACCGGAATTATTTACTAAATCTGCACACGTATATTTGAACTATGCTGAAGCAGAAATAGAGAAACATGACAACTTTATCAAAAACTTCGATCAGGAAGAACTAGCTTTCTACAAGAAATAATCGAAAATAGATAAACAATCTAAAAAGCATCCCTTCTTATGAAGCGGATGCTTTTTTATATCCCTTTTCCAGTAGGAACCAAATAGTCTCTAACCAAAAATCAACAGATAGAACACTAATTGAAAATTAATGATTGTGTATAGCACGAGCATAGTTGCTACAGAGTAAAATATACCTTTCTATTTCTATCATGTTTCACTATTATTCTTTACTTTTGTGTGAAGAAAAATAATACGATTTTATCTATGGTCCAAATATCTAAATAAAGATATCCTTAACCGTAAAAAGAAGTAAATTAAGAATATGGCAGAAAATTTATTCATCAATACAGGAAGTAAAGAAGAGAAATACCGGGAATTACTTCCACAACTATATTCGTTAGTGAGTACGGAAACAGATAGAGTAGCTAACCTCGCAAACATGGCAGCCGGGTTAAAACAGACTTTCGATTTCTTCTGGGTAGGCTTTTATATGATAAAAGAAGATGAACTTGTACTTGGTCCCTTTCAAGGTCCTATAGCTTGTACACGCATCCGTTACGGCAAAGGAGTCTGTGGTACTGCTTGGAAAGAAGTCCGTACACTAATTGTACCTGACGTAGACCAATTCCCCGGCCACATTGCTTGTAGTTCCGAATCCAAATCAGAAATAGTAATACCGATTATCAAGGAAGGAAAGGTCATTGGAGTACTCGATATCGATAGTAATAAGCTAAATAGTTTCGATGAAACAGATGCACGCTATTTGGAAGAAATATGTACATACATCAACTAATTAACGGGTACAAGAACAAATACAAAAAAACAGAGGTTCCATTCAAATGAATCAGAGCCTCTGTTTACTATAAATAGAACCTCCGTTTCTATCAAACAGAGGCTTCATTTTATCACCAATCCATATCTTCGATTTCACGTCCTCGATACAGCAAAAGTTGTTTATGAAGTGAATCTAGTTCACGTCTCATATCTTCCATTCTTTCCAGCAAGTGATGAATAGCGTCAATACCTTCCATATTAATGGACAAGTCATAATACATCCGACTATAACGCTCCACTTCAGGAAGTTGTGACACGAGCAGATAATGCTCGCCACCTTCGGCACGTACTTCAATCAAACCACCTTCTTCCAACAAATCTATAAATGAAGGCTCAATATGACATTTGTGACAGTATTCACTGACAATAATTAATTCGGTCTGCATAGTGCTCATTCATTTTAGTTCATACTCTGTAATTGACGGAACAATTCTTTCTGTTTATCTGTCAAGTTTGTAGGAATCTTAACAGAATAGGTCACAATCAAGTCACCAAACTGTCCTTCTTTCTTATAGACCGGAAATCCTTTACCTTTCAAACGAACTTTCGTTCCATTCTGAGTTTCCGGTTTAATCTTTAATTTCACCTTTCCATCCAATGTACCAATCAGTTTTTCACCACCTAATACGGCTGTGTAAAGGTCTACCTCCACATCAACATACAGGTCATCTCCCAACCGTTTGAATACAGGATCTTCGGCAATCACAAATGTGATGTACAGATCTCCTGCAGGTCCGCCATTGACACCTTCACCACCGTAACCTTTCAGTTTAATGACTTGTCCATCGGCTACACCGGCAGGAATAGTAATACGCACTTGTTTTCCATTAACGGTCAAAATCTGTTTATGAGTTTGAGCCGCATCACGAAGCGCTAGATGAAGTTCAGCATTGAAGTCCCGTCCACGGAATCCGGCATTACTACCTTGCCCTCTGCCCCGTTGCCCAAACATCGATTCAAAGAAGTCGGAGAATCCACTGGCATTACCACCAGAAAAGCCATCACCACCAGACGAATACCAATAGCTTCCATCACCATCAGTGAAACCTTGTCCGGCACCACCGAATCCGCCAAAGCCATGTCCACCACCAAAGCCTCCCGCTTGTTGTCGTGCCTTCTTCTGTGCTTCAAACTCATCAGCATGTTTCCAATGTTCGCCATACTCATCGTATTTCTTACGTTTTTCCGGATCGCTTAGTACTTCATTGGCTTCATTGATTTGCTGAAACTTATCCTTTGCACTTGGGTCATTAGGATTCAGGTCAGGATGATACTTCCTGGCTAACTTGCGGTAGGCCTTCTTAATATCATCCTGAGAAGCACTCTTATCCACCCCAAGAATCTGATAATAATCTATATAAGCCATGTTTTATGAATTTAATCGTTTATTATTCATACCGCAAATAACACACCAACAGGTCTTTTTGATGTCTATTTTAGCACAATTTATCAGTAGTTAATATCCTTCTGTTCCAACATCCGGAAGTCCTGCTTTTTCATACCCAAATCATCCAAAGGACGAGGTTCATTGTGATCGTTCAGATATACCCTCGGTTTCATCGTATAAAGTGGACTCGCCACTGATTGCGAATCATCCCGATAAGCAGTCTCCACTCCTCCTAAATACAACATTGTAGGGAAGAAAGAACTGCTGGAAGAAACGTTTTCATTCTGATTCTTTGTAAGCCCTTCCCAATGTTCCGGATATGTTGTCCGATAACTTTCGGACATCCAGACTAGAAAAGGTACATGAAGTTGATAATAAGAAGGAACAGGTGAAGCGTGCAAAAACAAATGGCGGGAATCATCAAAAATATCTTCCCCATGATCGGAAGTATAGATCATGGCCGCATTCACTTGCTGCTTTTCTAACAGACCAATCAGTCGTGCCAGAAAGCCATCCGTATAACGAATCGAATTATCATACGCATTTATTAAATTATCCCTATACTTTCGTTCTGCATCAGCAGGATAATCCGGAGTAAAATAGGCACTCTCTGATGGATAGCGTTCGCGATAATTGAAATGTGAGCCATACGTATGGAGTACAATAAACTGTTTATTCACCCCTTTGGCTAATTCCTGCTCTACCAACTTCAACAATTCGTCATCAGAAGGATTATACGTTAAGCTAACGGAATCCTCTTTAATAAAATCAGAGGTATCAGCTTCCATTCCGAAGAAATCAATAAAAGAACGGTTATAACGTTGATTAGAGAAAAAAGCAGTTTGAAAACCTGCCTCTTTAAAAGCGGTTATGATTCCTTTCTGATGATAAATGGAATCATAGTTACAGGCTGTTATATTTGATAACAGCATTGGTACACTTTTGTGGGTAGTATTCGATTCTGTCAGCACTTTTGGAAAAGCAATTAGCCCCGACTGCTTTGACAGCTTCGGATTCGTCTCCCTTTCATATCCGTATAGTTGCCAATTCAAGGTACGGGAGGTTTCACCTACTACCATAACATACACTTCTCGTTCATTCTCCGGATGTGTACTCCGAGCGTGAAATGAGAAATCTTTTGATGTCTCATGATAACTTTGAGTTAATGCATTCCGTTGAATGGCTAATGCTACATTATAGCACACATTCACCGGATACAAATCTGATTTCGGTTCATAACGGGAATCTTGTATATAAGCTCCCACAAGACTAATAAGTGAAATACCCAAAACTATAAAAGCCCTTTTCCGTTCCCTACGTATAAATTCCAAAGAAAGCCTTCGTTTCTTAATGATTAAAATCATACCCAACACCAATGCCGGAACATAAAGAACAAACACTATAATAACAGCAGGAATCAGATTATCAAGTAATTCCAGTGCCTCACTAGAATTGGTTGTTACCAAATTCAGAAACATATCGACAGCGATAATCGACTGACCGAATAAGTAAAGCAATACGATCTGAAAAGCTCCGAAAAAAACAAATAAGAACAAAATCCATAACATTTTCCCACAATTCCGGGATAAAGTCATCAACAGATAATAACAAGCAAAAGGCAATAACACATTGCACACTTTTGCCATCAACGGTAACGGCTCTGTAAAACAGAGAACAACGTTAGGTACTATCAATATAACCAAGAACATATAAAATAGGTGTTCCTGGTTTTCTAACCATTTCTTTATATTCTTAAAAAGCTTCATTTATATTAAAAATAAATCCGGTCTGGTGTTTACCAAAACCTAAATCCAAACGTACATTTACTCTTTTCTTAAACTCCCAACGATAACCAAAGCCGTAATTAGGAAGAATATGTTTTGAGGTGAAGCCAGAAAATTTAGGAAATATCGTTCCCGCTCCTGCCCATACAGCCACCCCATTCCTTTTCCACACGTGCTGCCGGAGTTCTATTTGAGCGTCCATCGCACACTTATCACGATAACGTCCTTCATAATAGCCACGCATTGAATAAGAGCTTCCCAAAGTTGCCATTAGTCCCCAAGGAGGATTACCATAATTCAATAAAGCGTGGAACTGTCCAGCTAATACTCCACCTTTCCATACCGTATGGTAATAACTGGTAGTCAATTCGGTACTACTAAAAGCGTATTTATTACCCAAAAATGACGGACTAAACCGTTGGTCAATTCTTAAATAATATCCTCGATAAGCATTAGTCAGGAAATCACGTGAATCATAAAGTAAAGAAAAACCCAAACTAACATTAGTCGTCCGCGCTGCCATCCCTTCCCAGAGTTCCGGCTTTTCAAAATCATGCCCGTCAATATAGTCAAATACTGCCATTGGTCCCACATACAGATTCTTGGCAATACGGATCATAAAGTCTGCTTTCACCTGAGCCTGAAAACGTTTATAGTCACTCTTGTTGTCCGGATTTGCTCCATTATCATATCCTTGTCCCCAATAAAAACTGGGAAATGAATAAAAATAAAGATTATAATTCAAGCGATATTTCTCTTGAGGAAACAAATGATTCCCCCGTATCCCTAACAGATAAAAACCAACTGTAGAGACATCTCCGTAAAGAGAAATATTGGAAGGAGGTAAAATTGTATCATTCCGGTCAGTACGGTACAAACCTGCGGCTACCAACCCCAAACCAAACTTGGTATCACTGGAATAATGAGGACCACCTATCACACTAAAGTCAAACTTCTTATCTTTCTTTTCTTTATTGGCATCATTGAAGTAATCAAGAAATTTTTTAAAAAAGCTCCGACTAACCGGAATAGAATCGGCAACAGATACAACAGAGTCTATCGGTTGTTCTAATGGAGTAGAATTTATTTGTGCGCTTAAAGTCGTTTGTTTGAATAATAGCAGCACTAAAAATATATATCTGTTCAGCCTAGTGTTCATATATAATAATAAGAAGAAGGAAAGTCCGGGACAAAGTTAATTCTAAACTTTTTATTAAAACACGATTACAAAGGCTTTTGTTGTTCTATTTTTCTCTTTTAACGTTTAAAAAGTCGTATAAATTCAGCCACATCTTCGTCAGTTGTATCATAAGATGTCACCAGACGAATTTCATTCTTTTCTTCATTCCAGAAATAGAAAAAGTAAGATTGTAACATTCGGTCAATAAGAGGGCGGGGCATTGTCAGGAACAACTGATTACTTTCAGCTTTTTGCGTAAAAATAACATCCGGACACTTCTTCAATTCCTGATAAAGTTTTGCTGCCATAGCATTAGCATGAGTTGCATTTTTTAACCAAAGGTCATCAGTCAGATATGCAGTAAACTGGCAAGAAAGATAACGCATCTTTGAAGCCAATTGCGCTGACTGTTTCCGAATAAAACGAGCATCCCGATGCAAATCCTTATTAAACACAATAACACACTCACCCATCATCAAACCATTCTTAGTGCCACCAAAACTAAGAACATCCACTCCACAATCTACGGTCAATTCTCGAAGAGAAAGATTCAGTGCAGCACAGGCATTCGCTATTCTTGCTCCATCCATATGGACATACATACCATTCAGATGGGCAAAGTCCGTCAGCCGTTTTAATTCTTCAGGAGTATAAATTGTTCCGAGTTCAGTACATTGAGATATATAAAGAGCTTTGGGTTGTGAATGATGTTGATCACCGAAACCATGAAGATAAGGTTGCATGAGTTCAGGAGTCAGTTTTCCATCAACTGTTATGATAGGACGAATCTGACAACCTGTCATCTTTACTGGAGAACCACATTCGTCTACATAAATATGGGCAGTTTCAGCACAGAAAATAGAATGATACGGACGAGTCATTAACTGTAATGCAACCACATTACTACCTGTCCCATTAAAAACAAACAACGGTTCACAATCGGAAGTGAAAACTTCCTTTATCTTGCGGACAGCTTCTTCTGTCCATTTGTCATCACCATAACCCAATGCATGGTCCACATTCGCCCGGTTCAGTGCATCCATTACCATCGGGTGTACTCCGGAATTATTATCAGAGGCAAAACTTCTCATTGTTACTTCGCTTTTTAATCGGAATGCAAAGTAACAGAATTATTTTCAGATATGCTTCTTTTATCCTATATAAACATTCACGCAGAGATAAACATATAGTTCATCATTACATTGGTCAAACTCTATTTTATTTTCTCTGGACAACCAGCCTAAGGCGGCACCTAATTCCTTATCTTTTAGCCCAGACTTTCTTTTCAGAACTCCATAGCCCCATTTCTCATTATTACTTAACAACTGCCAAACCTTACCTGCATTCAGTCCAATTTCTTTTTTATCCATTTTACACTAAAAATTTTATAGGTTAAAACATTAAGTTACAATTTCACCTGTAAAAATAACCAATTGATATTGCAATTGTTTATTCGTTTTTACTAAAATACTGTTACAAAACTCCTTTTAACACAAAAACAGTGTTCTACTTTCGCAAAATAGGTTCACCAGCATACGTTAAAGTTGAACTTTTCTTAATAAACATCTGTTATTATTCCAATTATCCATCAATAATCAATAAAGATATGGCAAAGAAAATAGCAGATCAGCTGATTGAAACATTAGCAGCTACCGGTATAGAACGAATTTACGCAGTTACCGGAGACAGTTTGAATGAAGTAAATGAAGCAGTTAGGAAAAACGATAAGATAAAGTGGATACACGTTCGGCACGAAGAAACCGGAGCTTACGCCGCAGGAGCAGAGGCACAGCTTACAGGTCGCCCAGGATGTTGTGCCGGAAGCAGTGGACCTGGACATGTCCATCTGATTAATGGGCTTTATGACGCACAACGATCAGGTGCACCTGTTATTGCTATTGCCTCAACAATTCCCACCAATGAATTTGGAACCGAATATTTCCAAGAGACCAATACAATCAAACTATTCAATGATTGCAGTTATTACAATGAAGTAGCAACTACCCCAAAACAATTTCCCCGTATGCTTCAATCGGCTATACAAACAGCCATTACGCGTAAAGGAGTTTCAGTGATCGGACTTCCCGGAGATTTGGCTAAAGCTTCTTCCGTCTCTGTAGACTCTTCCACCCATGCTTATCCCACAAAATCTGAAATTTGTCCTGCGGAGGAAGATTTGGCACAATTAGCCGATTTACTAAATAAACATGAGAAAATCACTCTTTTCTGTGGTATCGGCTGTCGGGGTGCACATGAAGAAGTGATTGCTCTTTCCGAAAAGTTGAACGCACCAGTTGCATATACTTTCAAAGGGAAAATGGATGTACAATACGAAAATCCCTATGAGGTGGGAATGACAGGATTATTGGGAATGCCTTCAGGATATTACAGTATGCATGAGGCTGAAGTACTTGTGATGTTAGGTACTGACTTCCCTTACTCAGCTTTCCTTCCCGATGACATCAAAATAGTACAGATTGATATCAAACCTGAACGTCTGGGGCGTCGTGCCAAATTAGCAATCGGGCTTTGTGGAGATGTTAAAATGACTATCCAGGCATTATTACGTATGCTAAACCCTAAAACCAACGATTCATTCCTTGTAAAACAGCTAAAGCGGTATGAAGGAGTAAAAAAAGATTTAGCTGCCTACACAAAAGATAAAGGAGAAATTAATAAGATTCATCCGGAATATGTGATGTCAGAGATTGATAAACTGGCTTCGGATGACGCAATATTCACTGTAGACACAGGAATGACTTGTGTATGGGGAGCACGTTACTTACAGGCAACGGGTAAACGTCATATGTTGGGTTCATTCAATCATGGTTCTATGGCAAATGCTCTGCCACAAGCTATTGGAGCAGCTTTAGCTTGCCCCGAACGACAGGTTATAGCATTATGTGGAGACGGTGGATTATCAATGACATTAGGAGACTTGCAAACTGTTGTCCAATATAAATTACCTATCAAAATCATTGTATTCAATAACCGCTCTTTGGGTATGGTCAAATTAGAGATGGAAGTAGATGGCCTACCGGACTGGCAAACAGATATGCTGAATCCAAACTTTGCACAAGTGGCAGAAGCAATGGGAATGACAGGGTTCAATGTTAGTGATCCGGAAGAAGTATTAACTACTTTATATAATGCTTTCGAAATTGACGGTCCGGTACTGATCAATATTATGACAGACCCGAACGCACTTGCTATGCCTCCTAAAATTGAATTAGGGCAAATGGTCGGTTTTGCACAATCGATGTATAAGCTACTGATTAACGGACGGACACAAGAAGTCATTGATACGATTAATTCAAATTATAAACATATCAGAGAAGTATTTTAAAGGAGAAGCGATTTACCATTTGTTTAATTAAGGTATAGTTTGCCTGATGTTTCATTTACCATCAAGTAGATTATACCTTTTTACATGCTTCTTTGCATAAAATCATTTTATTTTCTTATGTTTGTATAATCATCAAAAAGAGAAACACATGGAAAAACCGGACTTTTCATCCCCCTTCCGCCAATCGATGTACGCAAATAAAAAAGAATGGAATCAACTTCTTTCCATCTTTTTACTAGCTGCCGGCACTGGCTTCACTATAGCAGGTATTATTTTTTTCTTTGCCTATAACTGGGATGCTTTATCCAAATTTGCTAAATTGGGAATCATAGAAGTGCTATTAACAGTCTCTGTCTTACTGGCTGTTTTTACCCGATGGAATATACTCATTAAACAGATCTTACTTACTGGAGCTACATTTCTTATAGGTACTCTTTTTGCCGTATTCGGGCAAATCTATCAAACAGGAGCTAATGCGTACGATCTTTTTCTAGGATGGACACTTTTTACACTCCTTTGGGCAATCGCCATCCGTTTCGCACCACTTTGGTTCACCTTTCTGGGATTATTTTGTGTCACCTTATGGCTATATGCCCTGCAAATAGTTCCCAATCAGATTCTCGAAGTAGCCCTACTGACCAATGCCGTTACATGGATATGCGCTTTGGCTACAATACTGGCCGAATGGATGAAAATGAAAGGAAAACTAGGAGCACATAATGACTGGTTTATCCGACTATTATCCGTAGCCACCATCATCCATGCCAGTTATCAAATAATCATTGCCATAGACAACAGCGAAAACATGATCATCTTTCCTTTAATCAGCGCTCTCCTTCTATTCCCAATCGGACTATGTTTTGGCTGGAAACAGAAGAATCTGTTCTATCTCTCTGCCATCCCTTTTGCCATACTGATGATTTTATTATTCCTATTTATAATCCGCAGTAATTTATATAGTGAATCAGCACTATTTTTTCTGAGTGGACTTATAGTTATTACCGGAACTACCCTACTTATATATACAGTACTCAACTTAAAAAAGAAATGGTATGGCACAAAATAATAGCCTGACAATCCAAGCCCTGTCAATCATAGGAGGAATCCTGACTGCTATATTCTTACTAGGCTTTATGTTTGTATCCTCAATTATTGATACGGAACTATCTGCAATGATAACAGGAGTAATACTAATAGTTGCTACACTGTTTATCAACCGAAGTTCTACAGCTTCTTTTCTAGACGCCATGAACATCACCCTCTATGTAGCTGGAACTATGCTATTAGGCTACGGCCTATTCCAAAACTTGGTACTCCTTTTTATCACTCTGATGATAATCAGTGTCCTTACCTTCCTATTCTCGAAAAATTTCATCCTCCCCTTCCTCTCAATTATCCTGTTCGCTTTTGCATTCCTTGGAGAAATAGCCCAGCTAACTTTCTCATGGGCACTATTGCAAATAGGTATGATACTTATATTAGCAGCTTTTCTTCTGACAAATATATACGAAACAAAAGTCTCTCTCGTATTTAAGAATCACCTTGCCAAATACAGACCGTTTCATGCTGGATTATTTGTCTCCTGCGTTGCATCATTAGTCATATTATCCATCTGTTCCCGGATGATCGATATCGACTTTTTCTGGATATCATCTGTTGCCATTTGGATAGGATTTTTTATCATTGTCCGCAAAATTATGGAAGTGATGGAAATAAAGCCGATAGCCAAACAAGCAGGAGTTTATGCTCTTTGCCTCATCATCTGCCTGCCTACCCTGTTTGCTCCCTATCTGTCAGGTAGTCTGCTTCTCATCCTGATTTGTTTCTATTATGGCTACCGGACTGAGTGTGCCACCGCACTCTTGCTATTCATCTATGCTATTTCGAAATACTATTATGATTTGAATCTAAATCTACTCCTGAAGTCAATCACTCTCTTCTTCACAGGAGTTGCTTTACTAGTAGCTTGGTATTACTTCACCCAAAAAAGAACGAAACATGAAAAAATATAGCCGGATACTGATTATCGCAAACCTAATCCTTCTATTGGGTTATTTCAATTGGTCTATTTATCAGAAGGAAAAGATACTGGAAAACGGGCAACTGGTGTTATTGCAACTAGCTCCGGTCGATCCCCGTTCCCTGATGCAAGGAGATTATATGCGGCTCAGTTACCAGGAAGCAAGATCGGGACTGTTACAGGAGAATACACCGACACATGGATACGCTATTCTGAAAACAGACAGTAACCAAGTGGGACAAGTCATTCGCCTGCAAGAAAATCTGGAGCCTATATCAGAAAATGAGCTGGCTATCAAATATAAAGTAGTTGATTCCCAGTTATTCTTCGGAGCAGAATCTTTCTTTTTTGAAGAAGGACAAGCCGATGTCTATGAAAACGCCGTTTATGGAGGATTGAAAGTAGACGGAAAAGGAGAAAGCTTACTGATCGGATTGTACAACGAGAAATTTCAGCTGATTCAGCCGGAGCCGGATAAATAGTTATCCATCAAAAAAGCACGATTACCTATCCACAGATAGCCACAACATCATTATAAAAGACTGACGGTATATGGTCAGGATAATGTCACCATCCTAACCATATACCGTCAATCTTTTATTGAGATACCGTCACTATCCTGAAAAGGTTCTTCTTACTCTTTTCAGTGATGTCAGATACTGCATTTACATTTACAATATGTAAGCATACATTGCTTATTTCTCTGTTAAGAACATAGGCCGCAATACCTGCAAATCTATTTCTTGTTGAGGTTTAAATTTGTCTGAAGCCATATATTCCAAAATGCTCTGTTTAAACTGAGCAGCAGATAATCTGATATCCAAATCTGTATCCAGATCAATGCTACAAACCATCAAATTACCCTTACCTACTTTACCTTCAAAAAGCACACCCAGTTTTCGGTTCTTGAACCAGTCATCAATGATATAAACCAATGGTCTGAAATCGTGAGAAAAATCATCCATTATCATAGCATTGCAATTTACAGCAAGATCTTTCCATTGAAAATCCGAGTAACCATCGTTCGGGAAAGAAGCAAAGACGTCATGTTTAGGATCGCATAAGAAACCTAAAGTCTGAGGAGGAGCATTGTTGGTCCAGGCTGTATTCCAAAAAATAGGAGAAAAGGCAGTTTTAATATCTCCACCTTTTTCCGGTGTAACCTTATCATAAGAAAGGAATAACACATTTTCACCTTGATTCAACTTCTCTATGGCTTTATTATCCAGATCATACGTGATATAAGGCATCTTTTGTATTTCTTTCTTTTCGGAAGGATATACCCATACATGCCAACTGTTAGCGATCTTAGTATTTTCTATATTCACTTTCAATGTCAGCTGAGTAGGATCAGTGAAAGTATTCAAAGGTAATTCGATGCTACCCACTTCTATCAAGTTTCCTATAGGAAGATCAGTTTTGAAAGAACCTGATTTTACAACATTACCCTCCTTTGTTTCAATATTCCACACAACAGTTACATCATTCAAAGGTTTCTCTCCAAAATGAGCAAACTCTATATCTGCTGTCAATTGTTCGTTATTGTTCCAGATCAGTTTGGACATTCTTGCCAATGGTACGGTTTGATTACAGAAGGTACTAAACTCTTTATCGTCCACATACCCTTTGCTTTCCCAAAAAGGATTCAGCACTCCCACTAAGGCAGTCCCCTGACCGGGAAAATCATGTAAGTCCAATAGTTGGAATCCGGCAAAGCCTGGAGTCCGCAGAGCAGCTTCTATGTCCATTTTATAGCACAAGGTTTGTAAACGACCGGAAGCATACAAATACTTCTCAGCCATATCCCCCAATCCTTTTTCATTTAAGGTTTCTCTAAAGATTTCAAAATTTTTGGCTTTCAATACACCTGTATATTTATCAATTTCCTTAAAGTCGGGATATACACACCACTGACCAACCTCATGACTTACCGTCGGCATATCTTTCTCTATGCGTTCTCTAAAGTCATAGTCAGTACGGGGAGTATACACATTCAGAATATTTTCTATACGCCCAATTCCTCCGATACGTGGGTGATCCGTATTAAAATAATCCGCATCTTTCACTTTAGGCCACCCAGCAGCACTGGTATATAATCTTCTACCGTCAGTCTGTTTCCAATGAACTACGAGATCATTCAAATAACTTCCTTGATTATCCCCTCCCGGCTCATTTCCATAAGCCAACAAACAGAAAGACGGATGATTTCCATACTCTTTCACAATGCGGTCACTCTCCTTTTTCAACCATTCATCCTGCGGATTGCCATCTCCTACCCAAGTCCATCCACCACACTCAACCTGAAGATATACTCCCATGCTATCAGCTACATGAAATGCAGCAGCAGGAGGACACCAGGAATGAAAACGAACATGATTCAAACCATAGCTCTTACACGTACTATAGATTTTTGTCCAATATTCATTATCCATTGCCGGATAACCTGTCTTCGGGAAAATACAGCATTCCAATGTTCCACGAAGGAAAAGAGGCCGACCGTTTATATCAAAACGAGTTCCATTTACGGTAAGATCACGAAATCCGAAATTGAGTTCTTTCTCGCTAGCTCCATCTGGAGAAGATAAAACAGCTTGTAACCGATAAACATTCGGAGTAAACTCAGACCATAACTTTACGCTATCTTCCCATTCAAGGGTGGTTTCTACATAATCACCCGCAGTAGATGCAATCTCTATCTCTTTTTTCAATACCGGACGACCTTCAAAAAGAACTTTCAGTGCCAGACGAGAATCTTCAGACTTCCCATTCAAGTAGACTTTAATGTTCGCCTTCTTTGCTTTCGCATCAGGGTACACTTGTATATGATCAATAGCCATAGCGGGAAGAGTCTTCATATTTATCGTGCCTATCACTCCATTCCAGTTTGACTGAGTGTGATCTGAAACACTATGAGCATTGGAACCGACATCAATGTGCATTCTATTATCAACTCTCAAAGTCAATAGATGCTTGCCGGGAGTCAAAGAACTGACTACATATCTATGAGGAACTTGCAAAGCATCCTGATGATCTATTTTCTTTCCGTCAATATATAATGAAGTCTCCCAATGAGTACGTTCAAATTCAAACTGAATCCGTTTGTTGTTCCATCCTTCCGGTATCTCTATTTCTTTTTGATACCAGGCAACACCTACATAATGTTTATCAGGATTTAACCAAAACGGCACTTTGACATTTCCCGGTTTCCGATATTTTGCATATTCGGCTGCTTCGTACCATGATTTATCATTCACCGACCCTGTCCATCGTGTATGGACACTCACATCATGTCCTTTCCCCTGCTCCTGTAAGGATCCCGGCAACTTAACACGTTCCGAAAGAGATTTCGTAGCCCAGTTCTCTTTTTCGCCAACATCATTACTATCCAAAGCAAAATTCCACTCTCCTGCCAAGGAATGAGCCAGATTTTTATTCGTCTGGCAAGCATATATTACACACAAAAGAGCTATAAAAACGCTCCAATTTACTATACTTCTTTTCATGGATTGATTTCTTTTTATTAATTAGGAAACTAATTTAGTACATTTCATTTAACTATGTTTGTTTTTCTTCTGATAAATTTCTTTCTTCTCATTTAAAAATATTCTTCAATATCTTTACGTCTACCTCATTTTGAGGATTGAATTTGTCGGAAGCCATATATTCCAGAATACTTTGTTTAAACTGAACAACAGATAATCTGTTTTCCAGATCGGTATCTAAATCGGCACTACAAACCATCAGATTACCTTTACCTACCTTACCTTCAAAGAGCATACCCAGTTTCCGGTTTTCAAACCAATCATCTATGATGTATACCAACGGGCGAAACTCATGTGGAAATTCATCCATTATCATGGCATTACATTTCACAGCTAGATCTTTCCATTGAAAATCCGAATAACCATCGTTCGGGAAAGAGGCGAAAGCAGGATGATTCGGATCACACAAGAGCCCCAATGTATGAGGAGGAGTATGACCATTCCAGGCTGTATTCCAGAAAACTGGGGTAAACGCAACGCCGATATTTCCTCCCTTTTCCGGAGCTACTTTTCCATAAGAAAGGAATAATACGTTTTCTCCTCGGTTCAGTCTGTCAATGGCTGCACCATTCAGATCATATGTGATATACGGCATCTTTTCGATAGCCTTCTTTTCAGCAGGATATACCCAGACATGCCAATTATTGGTAATCTCCGTATTCTCTATACCAGCTTTCAACGTCAGCTGTGCAGGAGTGGAGAAAGAATTCAGAGGGCATTCAATACTGCCTGCCTTCATACCACCACCAATCGGAAGATCACATTTGAAAGAACCTGATTTTACAACATCACCTTTCTTATTTTCAAGACTCCATACCACGTTCACGTCAGTCAATGGGTTCTCTCCATATTGAGCAAATTCAATGTCAGCTTTCAGTGTATCGTTGTTGGTCAATATTTGCTTAGGCATTCTTGCAAGAGGAACAACTTGGTTACAGAACATACTGTATTCCTTTTCGTCTACGTATCCTTTACTTTCCCAAAAAGGATTCAGTACTCCTACTAAAGCAGTTCCCTGTCCCGGGAAATCATGCAGGTCGAGCAATTGAAAACCTCCTAACTTCTCTGTTCTCAAAGCCATTTCTATTTCGGCTTTATAACATAAAGTCTGTAAACGTCCGGAAGCAAACAGGAACTTATCTCCCATGTCTTCCATTCCTGCTTCCTTCAGAGTCTCTCTGAAAATCTCGAAGTTCTTAGCTTTCAGGAAACCAGTATATTTATCAATCTCTTTAAAGTCAGGATATACACAATATTGGCCTATTTCATGACTTACCGTCGGCATTTCTTTGCCAATAAGTCTCTGATGATCATAATCTGTGCGGGGAACAGAAGTATTGAGAATGCTATTCATAGCTCCTCCGATACGAGGTATAGGCGTATTAAAATAATCCGCATTATCCACATAAGGCCATCCTGCGGCACTTGTGTACAATCTTCTATTGTCTTTTTGTTGCCAATGATCGATCAGACCACGCAAGTAACTTGCCTGTTTACCTCCTGCCGGTTCGTTCCCGTAACCCATCATACAGAAGGACGGATGGTTTCCGTATTCTTTCAGTATCCGGTCGCCCTCTTTTTTGAACCACTGGTCCTGCATATAGGCATCGCCTATTAAAGCCCATCCCCCACATTCAACCTGAAGGTATATACCTAAACTATCAGCTACATGGAAAGCAGCGGCAGGTGGACACCAGGAATGGAAGCGGACATGATTCAAACCATATTTCTTGCAGGTAGAATAGATTTTAGCCCAATAATCGTTGTCCATAGCAGGATAACCGGTCATCGGAAAAATACAGCATTCCAATGTTCCACGAAGGAAAGTCGGGCGATCGTTAATTTCGAAATGAGTGCCTGCCGTCTTGAAATCGCGGAATCCAAAATTTACTTCTTTTTCACTAACACCGTCTTTTGAATCCAGAACGGCTTGTAGTCGATAAACGTTAGGAGTAAATTCAGACCATAATTTTACATCATTATCCCATACAAGAGTTGTCTCCACACAATCCCCATCATCCGGAGTAACTTCTATATCCTTCTTCAGTACAGACTTGCCTTCGAAAAGAACGTTCAATGCCAAACGAGTGTTTTCCGGCTTTCCATCCAAATAAACTTTCACGATTGCTTTCGAATCTTTCGCATCAGGATAGATTTGTATATTGTCGATAGAGAAAGAAGAAAGTGCCTGCATATTCATTTTGCCAATTACTCCATTCCAGTTTGTCTGTGTATGGTCCGAAACACTGTGTGCATTCGAACCTACGTCCACATGCATCCGGTTATCAACTCTTAACGACAATAAATGCCTTCCGGGAGTCAAAGAGCTGAGTACATATCTGTGAGGAACATGCAGTGTATTCAAATGCCCAATTTTCTTTCCATCCACATAGAGTGAGGTTTCCCAATGAGTGCGTTCAAATTCAAATTGAACTCTCTTGTTCTTCCATGATTCGGGTATTTCAATCTCTTTCTGATACCATGCGACACCCACGTAATGTTTATCGGGAGTTAGCCAAAACGGTACCTTAACATTTCCAGGTTCACGATACTTGGCGTACTCTTCCTCGGTATACCAGGATTTGTCTGCTACATTTCCGGTCCATTGGGTATTGACACTTACATCATACCCTTTTCCCTGTTCCTGTAAAGAGCCCGGTAATTTGACCTGTTCTTGGAAAGACTTCATGGCCCAGTTCTCTTTTTCGCCAACATCAGTACTATCCAGTGCAAAATTCCATTCTCCCGACAAAGAACGATATGTATCGTTTTTCGTCTGGCAAGCGTACACTCCGCATAGCAGGAGCATAAAAGCACTTATTTTAATCAAACTTCTTTTCATTGGGATAAATAGTTATGTTATATTTTATTTCTTCAATTTTAATGTAACAACCAGTTCTAACCGACAACCGGCAACATTAGTAAAAGTTCCGACGTATTTTCCTGCTTTCTCTGCACTGAAGTTAAGTACAGATGCATCCCGCCGATCGGAAGTAAAGCCCGCAGGACCTTCCCAATGCCAGTTACCATTCATGGGATGAGGACCAAAAGTCACATTGTCGCCAGCTTTTAGCTCCATTTCTGTTACTTGCTGCCAACCACTGCCACTATTAAGATAAGACACAAGGTCAGGACAAACCACCTCTCCTTCTACCTTCACCGTAAAAGTCGTGCTTCTTTGACGACCGTATCTATCGGTACAAGAAGCTGTATATTCACCACCTTGATTGACCATCACCGGTGACAAGGTAACATCCCGCGTTCCGGCAAAGAAACCATCCGGACCAGTCCAACTCCAACTTAACTCACCGATAGCATCGGCCTGTACATCTAAAGTAATAGTTCCCCCCGGATTGACACGAATAAATTTACTTCTTAGCCATTTACCATCCATATCCCTGACACTAGATATTAAAATCGGTCCTTCCTCTCCTTTGACAGAAACCAGAAAGTTAGCCACACTTCGATATCCGGCCTCATTGGTATAAATAGCTGTATAAATACCTCCCTGTTTTATATTCTCCAGTTTCAATACACGCTCATTAAATGTGAAACCATCCGGTCCCTCCCAACGCCAGCTACCATTTTCAGGAAGTGGGTCAAGAGTCACAGTTCCTCCTTTTTCAACTATAGCAATACTTTCTTTCTCCACCTCTCCTTTGCTTACAGAAAGGTGAGGTTGTATCACTTGCATCTCTTTTATTCTCTGAGAAGCTATTTCTGCCATTAATGCAGCTCCCGAATCGTCAGGATGTACATCATCCGGGAATCCCTTATTTGCTCCCAGTAAAGGTTGGTGATAGTCAATAACTTGAGCCCCTATTTCTTTTGCAATCTGTTTCAAAACTGGAATCAATTCTTCTTCCACCACCTTATTCTGATCGGCTTTTGCCGGACCTAACAAAGGAGGAGGAAGACAAACATAAATAACCGGATCTTTTCCTCCTTGACGGAATTCATTCACCATTGCCAAATAATCCGACTTAAATTCCTGCTTCAACTTATTCCAACGTGATGGATGAGCATCATTCGTTCCTAAAGCAATAATCAGAATTTGCGGATTGGCTTCTTTAGCTCTTTTAAAATTGGAAGTAGCCCAATAAGGAGCCTCACTGTTTTTAAACATAGTAGTTCCGCTGACTCCACAGTTAAATACTGCATAGCCGTTTCCCAGCAGTTTATTGGTTTGAGCGGGCCATGCTTTTTCCTGACTTGTGTTTCCGTAGCCTTCGGTAATGCTGTTACCCACACAAACAACTCTTACCGGTGGGAGTTGTTTCACCACTGTTCTTGCTGCCGGAGCAGATACCTCACCCTCCATACTCCCATTTTCATTCTTACCACATGCCGTAAGAGAAAGAAAAAAGGCAAAACCTAATAATAAAATTATTCTTTTCATTTTCAATAAAATAACAGTCAATTTTCAGTTGTAAACTTTGGGCTTATCACTTCTCATTTATTCAATTTTCACAAGTATCTTTTCTAATATATAGCCCTATTGAGGAGTATTCAGACCCTATTTCCAGACTATTAATAACTGACAAATAGACTATTAATACCTGTCAAATAGCCCATTAATACTCTACAAACATAGAAATAAAAGCCTTCTGAAGCACCTAAAACCACTTGCGAAAATTAAATTATATATTTAATACCTATTTATTCAATACCTTTCTATTTACTTAACCTATTTTCCTTCTGTCCTGAAAGCAACAGGTCACCCATCTATTCAATCTTCCGGACATGCTTCACTCTTCTTTATTCCCCGAATGTTCCCATTGGGTTAGTCTCCGGAGTAACCTGATTCATCACTACCATACTTACCATTTCCAATGCTGACCATACCTTTCTTTTCAAAGGAGCATCTACAGGTGCATCAGGTGTCCGTACCGCCCATTCATTCCATGTAAGATTATCATTATTACGTCTTTTCCAAGAAAGCGTTGCATTGAGTTTCATCCATTCATAATAAGTGATCGGTTTCCGGTCTTTTGTATAAGTAGTCTCATAATTCCACAAGTTATTTTCATGTACGAAAAGCCCCATACCACGCGAAAATTCAGACTCCCAACTACCATCATAACGGTGAGCAGACATTATTCCTTCATTAGTTACACACTCCGTCATCACATATTTGATACATTGTTTGGCAGTTTCGGCATAAATAGGCTCTTTAGTAATCTGATATAATGCATTACATGCTTCGACAAAAGCCCCTATATTATATACATTGTACGAATTGGTCAGTTTTCCGGGTTCAGGACCGGAAATATTTTCATCAACTCCTCCCGTAGGCTGATACAAATGTGTATAAAGCCATTCAAAGAGTTCTTTGGCTCTTTGCAGGTATATTTCTTTACCGGTTGCTTCATAGAGGTAGCAAGCCATGGATACAGCAGGATTATTGCTCAAACCGGACTTACTCTCTTTATTAACGCTCCACCAGAGTCCCCCTCCATAGGTATTGTCATAGGCCTGCTTATAGAGATGATTCCAATCCCATTCTGCCTGTTCCAAGAAACGGGGTTCACCGGTAATCTGATACCCACGAATAAATGCTAATCCGGCCCAAAGTAGGTCATCAGTAAAGATGTTCCACGTCCAGTCGTGCGTATCGTTTGTTGCAGGATTCTTTTCGTGTTCCAAAAAAGAATAAAGTAATTCCGATAGCAATGGCTTTACAGATTCGTCCCCCACACATTGATAACGGTCTTCCACCATCAATATAATCAATGCATGATTCCAATAATAAGACCAGTCTTTAGTTCCCTGCTGATGACGATAGTAGATTCTTCCATCCTTGCTGTTCAGACGATCCAGAAGAAAAGCCCTGTTATAATAACAGAAAGCACTATCTGCCAAAGTAGGAGGAATTTCTTCGGTTCCCCACCATTTCGGATCAACCGGTGTTGCCGGTTGCTCTGTGCCTCCACCATTATTTCCACCGCCATTTGGATCCTCATCATCAATAATAGGTTTATCGTCACCTCCGCAGGATATGAATAGTGGTATAACAAAACAACTAATCAATAAGCTTTTCAATATATTCATATGACAAATATAATTTGATGAATAAAAGGGAGCACCTTCGATAGATATTCTTTATCCCTCTCTCAGGACACTCCCTATTTATGTTATTTACAAGATAATTAGTTTATACCATATAGATAAACTTCAGAAAAGGCTGCACAGTTATTGTTATTGTTACTTTCTGTAACTTCTATCTTAACATAACGTCCCTTTGTTGGAGTTATACTGAATGTCTGTACAGCATCCTGATTTTCCATTGTAAATGTTCCGACCTCCTGCCAGGATTCACCCGTATCACTTACATAGAAGTGCCCCAAACGTGCATAGTCATATCCTAACCTACGTTGTAAGGAGATCTGGGTAAACTCGTGCGTGGTTTCAGTATCAATGACCAAGTCATGTGGTAACGGAGGATATCCATTATCCCATTTAGAATGCCAATAGGTATTGATATTATCATCAAATATATTAGAAGCTGCACCGTTACCGTTTCCTTCCACCGTTTGTGAACTGGCTACAACAGTCCATCCTGTTCTACTCAGTTGAGTTCCCATGATACGGAATGTCAAAGGATAAACATCTTCACCCTCTTTCGGTAAGAATAAAGAGGTATTACTTATTTTAATAGGCAACATATAGTCTCCCGGCTCCAGATTAGCTCCTTCAATAGTCACTACCAACGGAGTTTCTGTTGTTCCTTTCGACAATACCATCTGCTCGGCAAATGAATAATGAGCATCCAATAGCTTATATGTAGTTTTATGTTCTGTGTTGTAATTATTCACATATTCGTCATCTATCGTAAAGCTACAAGTAATATCCCAAGATATATTCTCTACATCAAGTTTAAACAAAGCTTCCTGTGTAAATGTCCCTACCAGGCCATACTGCTTTGTGATCATACTAACTCTTGTATTAGAGAATTGCACAGCAGGCTTTAGTATCTTTGTAAATTGCAGAAACAGATTGTTTTTATCTGTATTGATAGAGTCTACCTCACTCGTAGCATATAAAGGTAATACCCATACTGCAGTAGGGTCTGCCTCCATAGCTGTTTGTACCTTTGTCGGATCCACAGACACAATCACATTCTGATATCGATCTTGTGAAGCAAATTCCATATGTGAATTCCCCAATGAATAGGCATCTCCGGGCAAGATTTTATAATTGACGCCTTCTAATTCACCGTATCGTTCATCTAATTCCTGTTGAGTCAGCACCTTTAAATCCGCAGTAGCAGTGAGTGTTGGTTCACTTCCACTTTTGATAACAGCATAAGTAAACGTGTTGTTTTCTCCTGTATCATACAGCGTCAGCTCCTGTTTACCGGTGGTTTGCAAATACAATATCTTATTATATCGCTCCGGTATCTGATTTTCAAGGTCATATTCCGAGCTGTTGCAAGCACCCAGAGACACCAAGCACCCTGCAAACATTGATAAGTATACTATCTTTTTCATTTCTATTACTATTAAGGTTATTATTAATATCCCGGAGCTTGAACTAATTGCGGATCATTAGAAATCTCAGTCCATGCGATAGGCCATAAATACATACGGTTATCCCATTGGAACGGTTGGTTGATAACCGTCCGTTTATTAAACGCTTCGAACGTCGGATCTTTTCCTGCGCCTAACATGTTCAGACCTTCACGTGCACCGGCTTTCAACTGTTGTGGAGCCAACAGCCAACGACGCACATCATAATAGCGATGTCCTTCACCCCAAAGTTCAATGAAACGTTCGTTACGTACCCAGTCAGTAATACTCATTCCGGAAGCGGCAACTTCTGACTCTGTCAATCCCTGAAGTCCGGCACGTTCGCGAATCCGGTTCAGATAGATTAAAGCATTTCCTACATCTCCCTTTGCTGCGTAGCATTCGGCAACGTTCAGATAAAGTTCTGCAAGACGGAATAACGGCTTTGCATAATTCTTACTATCAGTTGCTCCGTCAATAGAAGAATAGCGTACACTAGGAGAAATATATTTCTTAGTGAGGTATCCGCCTTCGATATAGTTACGTCCATTCTGGTCCCAGCCATAACCTTGTGCCTTGCTGCTAAGCATATTGATAGTTAATGGCTCACCGTCTTTCATAATCGGTGAATAATCATCTCCGTCAAATGAAAACATTGCATAGAAGCGAGGCTCTCTATTAGTATTCAGCTTAATTACATTTTCATGACCTTTAACTAAGATACCTGCTCTCTCGAAACGTTCATCCCCTTTTGGGAAACTTGGATCAAGATCAGGTAATTTTCCATTCTTTGTATAAAAATGTTCTATAGAATAAAGCGTTGGATTGATAGCCCCCCAACCATCTGCCCATCTATTATCCGCTTCATTGAAACAAAGGATACGAGGAGGACATTGTGCAAAAGTCATCCATGCGTTACTACCTTGCAAAAATACTCCCCAAATAATTTCCTTATTACCATCATCTTCGTTTGAAGAAGTAATGGTACGAAGCATTAATACTCTTTTGGCAAACTCTTTACCCTCAACTGTTGAAGTATCAACTCCTGCAATATAAGGAATAGGCACATCACGTATATTACTAGGCACATTATCCATGTCTACCAGTTTACGTTCACCCACACTTTCAGCAGCTTTCAGTGCCGCTAAGTTGGCTTCCAAGGCACGATCCCATTTGCCCATATCTTCTTGACGGCTCACTAGTTCAGTACCGTACCCCGGAGTCTCATAGTTTGTATTTTTCCAATCCGGATAAGGGAACTTACCATTCCACAATGGAGAAGCGGCATACAGTAATACGCGTCCTTTCAACGCTAATGCAGCGATAGAAGTAGCACGTCCCCATTCTTGTGCATTTGTTACATCTGGAAGAGCGTTAATGGTCTCATCATTCAGCTTTTGGTTACAAATGTAATCGACTACATAATCAAAATGTGAACGTCCGGGGAACTCTCCGGGCAAAGTAGATTGAGGCATACGATCATCTACAATGGGAATAGGTCCATACATTTCCAGCAACCGAAAGTGGTAATATGCTTTCAGGAATTGTGCTTCTGCTTTCCAACGTGCCTTATCCTCTTCCGTAGCTCCTGTCGGATTGTTATACTGCTCCAACAGATTTAAAAACATATGGCAATGTCCGATATAATTATAGCAAGCATTCCACCAACCGGCAGCATTTGTATCCGAATAAAGATTCCAAGCGGCCTTTTGGCTGTCTTCGCTCCACTGTCCCGAATGTACAGATTCATCCGAAGACCATTCATAGTTTTTATATGGAAAAGGAGTTGTCGATTCTACAGCTATGTAACAAGAATTAATAAAGCCGTTAGCACTATTCCTGTCCTTCATCGTATCAGAGGTAGTTGCCTGTTCGGGTGGAACTACGTCCAAATAATCGCATGATACTAGTACTCCAAAGGATAGGGAAAATCCCAATGCGATATTTTTAATATTATATTTCATAATTCAGTCTGTTTTTACATTGATTAGATATTAACTTGTACACCTAGGTTAAATGTGCGTTGCATCGGGTAAGTATTCCATCCCAACTCTGGGTCCCACAACTTGAAAGGACTCCATACTGCAAGGTTATCACCACTGAAGTAAACGCGGCAATGTGGGAAAGAATATCCCAACTCTAGTGTCTTGAAACGGATAAAGTTACCATTACGTATCCAATGGCTGCTACTCTGGTTATTGTTGGCAATATCAGTGTTTCTCAAACCAAGTCTCGGGAACTGAGCATTCGGATTTGGATTATCTATTGACCAGTGGTCATCTGCAATCCATTTCATCACGTTGTTATTTCGTTCACCAAACGCAATCATAGTACCGTTAATCATGATATTTCGTTGAGCCGAACCGTTGAAGAATACGCCAAAATCTAAATTCTTATAGATTACATTTAATCCCAAACCGTATTGAATACGAGGCATAGAACCATAGGGAGACAACATAATTCCATCGGAAGAGTTGATAACACCGTCACCGTTTATATCACGATATTTCAGGTCACCCGGCTTAGGTTGGCTTCCCAATCCAGATTGATCTGGCCAATGCTTGATTTCATCTTCACTGGTGAAGTAACCTTCTGAAACAAATCCCCACATATAACTCAATGGCAATCCAGCTTTTCTTGTCCACTCTGTTTCGTATTGAGGTTCATCGTAGTACTTAAATTTATTTTTATTATAAGTAAAGTTACCACGAAGATCCACTCTTAAATCTTTGATTACTTCTTTTTTCCAGTTCACACTCAATTCGAGTCCCTGGTTATCTACCTTACCGACATTACTCCACGGTGTCGCTCCAAAATATCCAAGCAATGTAGGCCAAGAGCCACGTTTCATAAAGATTTTATGACGATGATCGTAGAACCAGTCAAAAGTAATACTCAGTTGGTTGAACAATTCCATGTCCACACCAATATTCAACTTATTCACACGTTCCCAACAAGCACCTTCAACGGCTAAAGTATTAAAGCCAGGACCATTATAACTGTACTCACCATCGTAACCGGTGTGATAACCACCACCATTCAAGATTACATTGTCTACATACAAGAAGTGTCCGGCACCTTCGTCCATTTCATCATTACCCACAACACCATACGAGCCACGGATCTTGAAAAAGTTAACGTAATCCTGTAATGGTTCCCAGAAATCTTCACCACTTGGAACCCATCCTATAGACATAGCCGGGAAAAACTCAAAACGATCACCTTTCGCCAGACGTTCTGTACCATTATAACCGAAGTTGAATTCTGCCAGATATTTGTGTTTATAGTCGTAAGTAAAACGACCGGAGAATCCTTGCAAACGATTCGGACGAACACCACTACGATATTCACGTTGCATATACATCAACATTCCCGATACGCCATGATATCCGAATGTACGGCTATAATCCAAACGTGCATCAAAATAGAAAGTCTGGTTGGAACCGTATCCATTATCATGTTCATTGATATAGTCTGTACCAGAGTTTCCTACACGTTCCAAATCAAATACATCCGGATTGTTTAAATCCCATGTATTCTTTATCATACGATAGTAGTAAGGATCGATAGAACGGGTATAGTTGGTAGTAGACCAGTTTTTGAAGTTTACCAATGCGGTTGCCTTTAGTCCTTTGGTAATAAAATCAAGTTTCTGCTCAATATTCATGGCTGTATTCAGGGTATTATAATTTTCTTCCTTGAAACTACTTAACATTTTAGCATAAGGGTTCGTATATAAATCATTGTTGGAAACAACCCAATCGTTACCAAAGCGGATATGTTCATCACCATCACGAGCGGGGAAAGTGGCAGGAAAAGCTGTCGGATTGGTAGCACGCGTTGCATCAAACAATTCCCAAGTGGAATATCCCGGACCTTTCAGGTTACCAATCTGAGCATTCATTCTTAATCCCAGTTTCGTCGTTGATGTCAATTGATAAGTCAGGTTGTTTTGGAAGATGTAATTCCAACGGTTGATGTTGTTATTATACGAATATGTCTTTGGGATATCCAGCATACCGGTATCATGGTTTGCCTGCAAACTCATATAATAGGTGATACGTGAACCACCACCGGATATATTGATATTGGCTCGTTGGTTCCAGGTAGACTTCTTAAACATAACATCCTGCCAGTCTACATCCGGATAACGGTACGGATACAAATGGCTGCGAGTCATTTCAATATCTTCATCTGAATATTGAGCCTTCCCACCACGTGCAATTGAAGCTTCGTTATATGTTTCCATCCAACGTGCACCGTTTACATAGTCTACAAATTGCATCGGCTGTTGCATGGAAGCTTCGAAAGTCACGTTGATTCTTGCTTTTTGGTTCAGTTCTCCGTTCTTGGTTGTTACCAACATTACGCCATTAGCACCACGTGCACCGTAAATAGCTGTAGCAGAGGCATCTTTCAATAAAGAAAAACCATCGATATTTTCAGCAGGGATACGGTCTAAGTCTCCACTTGAAATTTCCACACCGTCCAACAGGATCAATGGAGTTGTACGTCCTGCAAAACTTCCGATACCGCGGATATAGAAACCTGAAGTAGACCCCGGCTCACCACTAGTACTGTAAGCAACAATACCAGCCAGTTTACCGGCAAGGCTATTAGTCAATGAAGAAGTAGGTGTTCTCAAGTCCGACCCCTTGATAGTAGTGATAGCTCCTGTCACAGAAACCTTTTTTTGTGTACCGGCTCCTACAACTATAACTTCATCCAACATTTCATTATCTGATACCATTTTCACATTTACTTCACCTTGATCGGTGATAAATATAGTCTGTGTCTGGTAACCGATATAACTGATTTCCAATACTGTCTCTTTTCCCCTTGGTACTTGAATAGAAAAGCGACCCTCTTCATCAGTGATTACTCCAATTTTCTTATCTTTAATTTTTATATTTGCACCGATAACAGGCATATTATCGGATTTATCAACAACTGTACCTACCACTGTACGTGTTTCTACTTTTTGCTGCGTAGTTTCAAGTATCTCTGTGTTTTTCATACTTGTCTGTGTTGCTACGTTATCGGCAACAATTACAGAAACAGGGCAAGTCAATAATAAACAGAATAAAGGTCGCTTCAGCCAAGCTGTTCTGTCAAGCAAACAATTTTTTCCCATGTTTTCATTTTGAATTAGACATTTATTTTTGATTGTCCACTATTTAATGGACATAATTGTATTTCAATGTTTATTAGATTTAATCTAAGAACTTAAAACATTCATACTTTACGGAGGAACCATATTTACATTATAAGACATAAGCATTCTTTTTATTAGATTCTCATATTCAGCACATTCACTCTATCACACAGCCGAGCACTGATTTATCAAGTTACATATAGCCAAAATCCCCTGATGGTTTATATCCATTCTTGTTATCTCGTCCAGAAGCCCAATACATTTTTCCTCTCGTTGCAATCCCCAATACCCCAATGCCATCATGTATTTACAATGAATCATATTGCGAATCTCCAAGTCATCTTCCCAAATCAATAGATCAGGTAAGGATACGGCAAAATAATCCATCTTTATTTTATCAAACAGATGTTTTTCACCGTAAGAAATCAACTTATAAAAACGTCCGTTAGCTTCATCCTTGCGTCCTAATTTCAACAAGGCTAGTCCTTGATAAAATATCTTATCGGGCTTTGCATCGTTATAGTACAAAGCTGCTGCAGGTTCAGTAGGACCTATGACAGCTTGCTCCCAACAAGTAATAGCTCTTTCTTTTTTACCTAAAGCTTCATAAGCACATCCCATGAAATAATAAAAATCATTTTCCTGAGCACCGTACAGCTTACCTTCGCCCAAATGACATGGATATTCCAGACATTCTTCCAGCAATGCGATAGCAACCTCATATTTACCCGTTGCTAATGCTTTCTTTGCCAATTCTACACGTGCAAACTGATACTGGGCGGCAACCTTTCCTTCTCCACCTTCCCATGGGTGAAAAATATGATCATCAAGAAGTTCTTTGGCTTTCTCATATTCACCTATCTGATTCAACAAGGTTATTTCTTCTAATACCAAATCATCACGTTGCATAATTAATTCGGGATACTGCTCCAAGAATGCCAAGCGTTCCGCGTGTGGACGACACATACGTTTATACAGCTGATCAAGTTCCATTAAAATACGTGCATCAGCCGGATTCAATTGAAAAGCACGTTCCATATATTCCATTGCTTTTGCCTTTTCATCCTTTTTATTGAAATAAGCCAAAGCTAAATTACGCCATACGGTCGGAAACTTATCATCCAATTTGATAGAAGTTTCCCATGCTTCGATAGCTAGACTATATTGCCTTTTGTCATAATATAAATTACCCAAATAGTAAGGAGCTTTTGCATCACATGGATTCTCTTTCATAGCACATCGCAAGGCAAGAATTGCCTCCAGACGGTTAGGGAAACAATAGTCCGGACATACATTGGCTGCATCTGCAAATGCTTGTTGTACACCATCAAATCCCCCTTGTAACAGACTCCATCCTAGATAATAATAAGTCATCGGAGTGATAGCAGCCTCATCAATCGCTACTTTCCACAAAGAAACCGCTTCCGTCCAGCAACCAGCTCCAGAGTAATCAAGTGCTATTTCATCATAGTTGTGAGCTTCCTTGCGCAACATTTTTTTCAAAATAGCCAGATCTTCAGAAGTATTAGTAACCAAATACTTCTCGTAATAACAAGCAAAATTGAATTTATCAATCGACAATGAGTCTTTAATCCATTGTATGGCTTCTTCTCTCCTATCCATCCGGCGGAGAATCGTTATTTTCAAAGCGCGGGCTTTATGGTTATGCCAATTACGAACCAACGAATGATTTATTTCATCCAAAGCATCTTCTAAACGTCCTTGCATCACAGAAATCTGGGCACATGCAAAATAACCGGCGTCTTGCCAGGCGGCATTCCAGCATGACTTGTAGAAGCAATCATAAGCCTCGCTTATTTTCCCCTGATACTTCAATGCAAGTCCCAGATTATAAATTGGCTCTCCATCATAAGGATTCGGATTACGTTTCTGCAAAGTTTTTACGGCTGTCCGTAAATACTGTTCGGCTTTATCAAAACATCCTTTGCGGATATACCACAAACCAAGTGCATTATTGTTGCGAACATCAATCGGATCACGACGTAGAGCTTCTTCATAGTAATCTACCGGATTATAAGTAGCATGTCTGTACTGTTCCAAATGTAAACCTGTCAGATAAAGCTGCTCCGTTGTTTTTATTTCTTCCGGTAACAGTGCAGCTTCTGCCGCGTCGGGAATAGGTTTCACTTCATCCGGCTCTGTATGCCATGATAGCAATTCTATTCCATCTCCAAATATTCCAAGTGTCAATTCACTAAAATCTTCTTCCCCTGTACTTACGGTCTCATCCAGCAAATTTTCCGGAGTAATAGTAACCTCTTTATTGAAATAAACTTCGCCGTCTTTTCCTTTCAAAACCACTGTCACAGTCTGGTTGGAAGTAGCAAATATTTTAAATCTCACTTGATGTTCATCTACCGGATCAATATTCATCAGTAAGTCTTTACTTACATTTTTTACAATTCCTAACTCTCGGTATGGCAAAAAGTATTGTACAAAACTCTTTTCTTCATAAGGTTGTAACCATGTAAAATCCGGTTGGTTCTCGGTATATACACCCGCCATAAGCTCAATGTAAGGCCCATCTTCATCAGTCAGGTTACGATCCCATGCCTGACCAAAATCACCATTGCCCCATGTCCATTGCTTTTTACCCGGAGATATATGATGGTTGGCTACGTGCAGCATGCCTGCACGAGTATCATTTTCATAACCGCCCACAAAGTTAAAACGAGAATTAACGGCCATATAAGAAGTAGGGACTTTAATATTCTTATAATTAGAAATATCCACACCTGCCGAATAGTCCATCTTATAATAAGTTCCCGTAGCAATCGGAAAGCTTGACACAGCACGTTTACCATGATCAAACACAGCATTAATATCGGGGGGAAATACACTTTGATAATAGTCATTCACTGCTACTGCCGGATTTGCCCACCACAAAAATGTCTGTGGTATCTCTGTACGATTATAAAGGACTCCTTTAATCTCAAGATAAGCATGTCCGGGACGAAGTGTAAAACCTGCCATTCCTTTCTGGTGAAACATACGTTCCATTTCACTTACCCATATCGTAACACTACCATCTTCATTCTCTTCAATAGCTACATCTACCGGCATAAAGGTGCTGGGACGATGATGTTGGGGCCAATTAAACTCAATACCTCCTGAAATCCATGGGCCGGCCAATCCCACCAACGCTGGTTTTATCACATGATTATAATAAATAAAATGACGTTGTTTGATTTTATCGTATGCCATCTGTACACGTCCACCCAATTCGGGCAGTATCATCACTTTAATATATTCGTTTTCCAGAAAATACGCGTCATACTCTTTATCAACCTTCTCATTGGAGATTGATTCAATGACGGGATAGGGATAAACAACCCCGCTACTACCTTGATAAACGCGCTTCTCTAAGAAAATCGGATTCTTTTCCGGTTTCCCGATTTCATAGGTAGGAATTACCTTTTTTTCTTTCCATGCTCTTACCATACTATCAATTATTGCTATTCATTAACGTAATTCTGAAATGCCATATTTCAGAATTTCATATTTTCAATTTTCTAATCGTTTGATAACTAAACAGATAAAGAGTCCCCACGACAAGGATTATCTGCTTTTCCCTGCCTTATCTATTTACCAAACTTGTATAAATCTTATTTAATCAGCCTGCGATATACGAAGCTTTATTTTTTAATTATTTTATTAATTCTTTTTCCAATGCCTCCAACGATTTCCCTTTTGTTTCAGGAAGTCTGCGAAGGAACCAAAAACCGGCTATACAAATCAAACCATAGATCCAGAACGTACCACTGCTTCCCAGGAAGCTATTTAATAAAGGAAATGTATATGTCAAAATGAAACTAGCTACCCATAATGCAAATGTACAGGTAGCCATAGCCACAGCACGTATACGATTGGGGAATATTTCAGCAAGCAATACCCAGGTGATAGGTCCTAAAGACATAGCATAACATGCTATTGCCATTACTACCAGTACTATCATGAAAAAGCCGCTGACTTGAAAGAAATAACATGTACCTAGAATCAGATAAATGCCAGCCAATCCGCCGGCACCGATAAGCATGAGTGCGCGACGTCCTAAGCGTTCCACTGTATAGATAGCCACGAAGGTAAAAATTACATTCGCCACCCCTGTTATCACAATATTGAAAAGTACATCACCCAGCGAGTATCCTGCGGACTGGAATATTTCCTGGGCATAATTAAAAATCACATTTGTACCGCACCACTGTTGAAATACAGCTATGACAATACCAAATATCAATACCTTACGATACGGCCGGCTGAATAATAACCGTAATCCACCTCCATTTTTTCCGGTAGCAGTTGTCGCTTGCAACAAACGAAGTTCTTGTTCCGCATAACTTTGCCCTCCTATTTTATAAAGTATATTTTCAGCCTTTTTCTCCTTATCTTTCATGGCCAACCAACGGGGACTTTCAGGAATGAAACATGTAAGTAATAAGAATAGTGCTGCCGGAAAAGCAGCTCCCCAAAACATCCATCGCCATCCCATTTGTCCATTCCAGGATGCAGCAATGTCCGCACTGGTAAAGTCTGCCGGAATAGGATCGGCAATCAGCCAATTGGCTATTTGCGCTCCAAGAATACCTAATACTATAGTCAGTTGATTCAATGAAACCAATTTACCGCGAATTGAAGTCGGAGCCACCTCTGCAATATACATAGGTGAAAGACCTGAAGCAATACCGATGCCTATACCTCCCAAAAAACGAGCTATCAAAAACCAACTAAATACAGAAAAAGCTCCGGTGGCATAAGCGGAAACCAAAAATATAATAGCTGAAACCATCAAAAGAGATTTTCGTCCGTAACGGTCGGCTAACATACCACTTAACATCGCACCGATCAGACACCCCAACAATGCTACACTCATAGCCAATCCTTGCATTGTAGGTATATCGGCAATATCAAAGTAAAGTTCATAGAAAGGTTTTGCACCTCCAATCACTACCCAATCATACCCAAACAACAGTCCTCCCATTGCTGAGACCAGACAGATAAAATAAACGAACTTCTTATTATAATTCTTCATATCACTAGAACTTAGATTAATTAACGCTGCAAAAATAATATGAATCAAAAATAGAAAAAATAGAGTATCATCTTATAAAGATGGACTATTTTATTTTTCCACATATTTTCCCAGACAGGACTTGATAAATAGTTTTCGATGTTATATATTTGTGGAGCACGACCATTTAAATTAAAAGCTATGATAAAACTAAAAGATGGATTTTCAGGAGAAAGGGCACTAGTTATTCCCCGTATGATTATCGACTTAATGGAAGAAGATCCTTTGGTATCTATGCTACATATAACCGACATAGGTTATTACCCAAAAGCCAAACATCACTTTCGTGAACGTAATGAACCTATCAATCAATACGTATTCATTTATTGTATAGATGGAGCCGGATGGTACCGGGTAGGTAATCAAGAATATACTATTTCTGCCAATCAGTATTTTATACTTCCCGCCGGAGTACCCCACGCCTATGCTTCCGACAAATCTTTCCCATGGACTATTTACTGGATTCACTTTAAAGGTACGTTAGCACCATTCTATGCCAAAGAAGCCAACCGTCCGATGGACATAAAGCCTATACAACACTCGCGTATCAATACCCGAATTGATTTATTCGAGGAAATATTCAATACTTTAAAGAATAGTTATAACCTTGAAAACCTGAGGTATGCTTTCTCCATGTTCCATTTCTATTTAGGAACATTACGTTATATACAACAATATCGCAATGCAACGAATAATAGTCCGGATAATGAGAATATTGAAGAAATAACCATTCATTATATGAAAGAAAACATCGAAAAGCATTTAAGTCTGGAAGATATTGCCAGACAAATAGGTTATTCTCCTTCTCACTTTTCTATGTTATTCAAGAAACAGACGGGCCATAGCCCGCTAACCTATTTCAATTTACTCAAAATACAGCAAGCTTGCCTGTTACTCGATACAACAGATATGAAGATCAACCAAATATGCTATAAAATAGGCATTGAAGATACTTATTATTTTTCTCGTTTATTTAGCAAAATAATGGGAATGTCTCCAAGAGAATACCGTAAATCAAAGAAAGGATAAACTTCGCCAACGAATATTACCTACAAAAAAGAACCGCTTCCTTTTACAAGGAAAGCGGTTCTAACTCTTTTATATGTTATTCTAAAGAAGAACGATATTACATCATTCCGCCCATGCCCCCCATTCCGGGATTACCCATCGGCATTTCAGGTTTTTCTTCTTTCTTTTCTACAACCACACATTCAGTTGTCAGGAACATACCTGCAATAGAAGCTGCATTTTCCAAAGCTACACGAGTAACTTTAGCTGGGTCTACTACACCTGCTGCATGCAAGTTTTCGTAAACATCCATACGAGCATTATAACCATAGTCAGCTTTACCCTCACGTACCTTCTGAACAACTACCGCACCTTCTTTACCAGCATTAGCTACAATCTGACGAAGCGGTTCTTCAATTGCACGTTTGATGATATCAATACCTGTCGTTTCGTCAGCATTGTCACCCTTCATACCTTCCAAAGCGTCGATAGCGCGGATATAAGCAACACCACCACCAGCAACGATACCTTCTTCGATAGCAGCACGAGTAGCACGCAATGCATCGTCTACACGATCTTTCTTTTCTTTCATTTCTACTTCAGAAGCAGCACCTACATAAAGTACAGCTACACCACCTGACAATTTAGCCAGACGTTCCTGCAATTTCTCGCGATCGTAATCAGATTTAGTAGCTTCAATCTGAGCTTTGATCTGAGCACAACGTTCTTTGATTGCAGTTTTGTCACCGGCACCGTTTACAACTGTAGTGTAATCTTTAGTAACAGTAACTTTATCAGCAGTACCCAACATTTCGATAGTCGCTTGTTCCAGTTTCAGACCTTTTTCTTCGCTGATAACTACACCGCCTGTCAAGATAGCGATATCTTCCAACATTTCTTTACGACGATCACCGAAGCCCGGAGCTTTCACAGCACAGATCTTCAATTGAGAACGCAGACGGTTTACAACCAACGTAGTCAATGCTTCGCTATCTACATCTTCTGCAATTACCAATAAAGGACGTCCAGACTGTACAGCCGGTTCGAGGATAGGCAAGAAATCTTTCAGGTTAGAGATTTTCTTATCATAAATCAGAATGTAAGGTTTCTCCATCTCACATTCCATCTTCTCTGTATTCGTTACGAAGTAAGCAGACAAATAACCCCGGTCGAACTGCATACCTTCTACTACACCGATAGTAGTATCAGTACCTTTAGCTTCTTCGATAGTGATCACACCGTCTTTAGAAACTTTACGCATAGCGTCAGCGATCAATTTACCGATCACTGGATCATTGTTTGCAGAAATAGCAGCAACTTGTTCAATCTTGTCGTAGTTGTCACCTACAGTTTCAGCTTGTCCTTCGATTGATTCTACCACTTTGGCAACAGCCTTGTCAATACCACGTTTGATATCCATTGGGCTTGCACCGGCAGTTACATTTTTCAAGCCTTCAGCTATGATAGCCTGAGCCAAAACAGTTGCAGTAGTAGTACCGTCACCTGCATCGTCACCAGTCTTAGAAGCAACTTCTTTTACCAGTTGTGCACCGGTATTCTGGTAAGCATCCGACAATTCGATTTCTTTTGCTACTGTCACACCGTCTTTTGTAATGTGTGGAGCACCAAATTTCTTTTCGATAATAACGTTACGTCCTTTCGGGCCAAGTGTTACTTTTACTGCATTTGCCAACGCATCGACACCTTTTTTCAGTTGGTCACGGGCATCGATATTGAATAATATTTCTTTTGCCATAATGATATTTACAATTTAAAAATTTATAGTTTACTATTTTAATTAACCCCAAACAGCGACAACATCGCTCTGACGCATAATCAGGTATTTTGTACCTTCAACTTCGAGTTCTGTTCCGGCATATTTGCCATAAAGAACTGTATCGCCTACTTTCAACACCATTTCTTCGTCTTTTGTTCCCTGACCTACTGCCACAACTTCACCTTTCAAAGGTTTTTCTTTTGCTGTATCAGGAATAATAATACCACCAATTGTTTTTTCTTCTGCAGGGGCAGGGAGGATAAGCACTCTGTCTGCTAACGGTTTAATGTTCATAGTTTTTTTGATTTTATATTGTTATACATTTATAATTAAAAGTCACCCGCCTTTTTAACGGGCGGGACGCTAAAGACATTGCGAAAAGTGTGCCAAAGTATAATAATGTTTGTTTGGCAGAAACGGACTGACAAAATGACCGTCCATTCGGTTCAACTGGCAAAAAGTATATTTGTTCTATACTTTTTAAACAAAAGATGTGGATTATTCCTTATAATAACATATATTCGTGAACGAGTTTATAAATGCACTGTATGATTATGAAGAAAATAAGAATCGGCATATTCATTGCCCTCTGCGTACTCTACTCCTGTACTTCTCGGACAGGAGATGTTTCTACTGTCGAGATACCACCGACTGATTCTGTGAAACAGGACACCATTGAAATACCTGTCATCAAGAAAATTACCGCAGAAGATATCCATATCAGCAAAGAATTATTGTATGACAAATATACACTGGAAGATACGTATCCTTATAAAGATACAACTCGTGACTTTCAGTGGGATAAAATCAAAGAACGACTTGCTTTGCTCGAAACGATACAGTTACAACCGTCACGATGGGCTATTCTTCAAAATTATAAAAATAGGAACGGTGAAGCACCGCTCGTAAAAAACTATAAAAGAAATGCTTACAAACGTATTGCAGATACGCTGGGAGTAGAGCGTTACCAATCCATACCTCTTTATCTGCTGACAGATACGCTTATCCCCGAACGTTACGGACAGGACGGCGAATTAGCACGTTTTCTGGAAGATGGAGAAAATTTTGTCAAAGTAGAACCCATATTCACAGGAGATGAATGGATGGTTCCTAAAAAGTATGTAAAAGTGATCGGTGATACGATTGTATTTAATAAAGCTATTTTCGTGGACCGCCACAATCAGAATATCGCTACTCTAGAACGTACAGGAGAAGGACAATGGCTGATCCGTAGTATGAACCCTTCTACCACAGGACTCCATCGCCCACCGTATGCACAGGAGACTCCTTTAGGAATGTTTGTACTACAAGAAAAGAAGGTTAAAATGATATTCCTGAAAGATGGTTCGATAGAAACAGGAGGATATGCCCCCTATGCCAGCCGTTTCACTGACGGAGCTTATATTCACGGAGTACCTGTCAATGCACCACGCACTACTCAAATAGAATATAGTTGGTCGTTGGGAACCACTCCAAGATCACATATGTGTGTACGAAATGCGACCTCACATGCCAAGTTTATTTTTGACTGGGCCCCTGTAAATGAGACGATTATTTTTGTATTGGAATAAATTTTCCTATATTTGCCACATCGTTTTTTATAGAATATCTATCATGTTTCAGAAAATCGTATTAAGTTGTTTACTTCTTTTTTTCCCGATCAGCCATATTTCTAACACAAATAGGGAAGATAATTCTGTACTTTCTTCTCTTCCCGTATCGGAATTGGCAGCAGGCGAACAGCTTTACGAAGAAATGGGATTGGCAGGTACAGTCAATTTTATCGCCTTTCGTCAAGCAGTAGCAGGTTACAACCGAATTCAAGGAAAGAAAAAACCGATACTGACACTGATCGATTTCTCTAAACCTTCCACTGAAAAAAGACTTTATGTTTTCGACATTGACAAGAAAGAGCTTCTGTATAGTTCTGTTGTCTCTCATGGAAAAAATAGTGGAGACAATTATGCTACTTCTTTCTCCAATCAAACCGGTTCTTACAAAAGTTCATTGGGCTTTTATCTGACAGAAAACACTTATCAGGGAAAAAACGGATATTCACTTATTCTCAACGGATTGGAAAAAGGTATTAATGATAAGGCAAAAGAACGTGCAATTGTAGTGCATGGGGCTGCTTATGCCGATCCTTCTGTGATTGCTTCCGGGCGTTTGGGAAGAAGTTTCGGATGTCCCGCGCTTCCGCAGACTTTGACAAAGCCTATTATTAATACAATTAAAGACGGGAGTGTCATGTTTATCTATGCAAACAATGCCAATTATCTGGCCCAAAGCAACTTTTTGAAAACAACGACTCGTAGCAACTCATCAAACTTATAGTTCAATTCGTAACTTATATACGGTCAATCGAATAGTTTCAAGCGTACAAACTAAGTGTTTCAACCCATGAAACTTTTAGTTCCAACGCTTGAAACACTTTGTTTCATGCCTTGAAACTATGTGTTCATCGTATTGGAACAGAATGTTTCAAGTATTAAAAATATCCTGAAACAATATCGAAAAGGAAACAACGCAATAACGAAGTCTTCAATAAGTGATACAAGAATTATTAAGTTTAACCAGACAACCCAAATAAGGACGATACAAAGTGTGCAAGATAAACGATCTTACACCAATCTGCAACAGCATCTTACACACTATTAAACCATTATATATCAAATAGATATATGCAGATTGTGTAAGATGGCAGATAAATTTCTTTTTTTAAACAGGGAGAGTTAAAGCATAGAGAGAGAATTCATAAAAATCCAATATGAATGTAAATTATATATTGGCCATATATTTCCAAAGTGGAGCAGCATTCAATGCCTGCATTATTTCATTATTCTCGAGCAGTGTTTTTACTTCTTCCAGGGTCAGTAAATGTACAGTCAAATCTTCCGTAGCTTCCAGATGTTGATGATCAATCAACTCCACATCCGTAGCGAGAAAACAATGTGTCAAATTAGTATGTGTGCTTGGATTAGCGGAAATCACCATATATTCTTGCCAGTTTCCTTTTCCGTATCCAGTTTCTTCCCATAATTCACGTTGTGCAGATTCCAATGGAGAAGAATCTTCTTTTTCGCAAACTCCCGCACAAAGTTCATAACAATATCTCCCAATTCCCGGACGATATTGTCGAACCATAATAAATTTACCATCCTTAGTTAGAGCAATAGTATTTACCCAATCAGGATACTCCAGAATATAATATTCAGGAATATGATTTCCATTAGGGAGCAACATATCTTCACAGCGTACAGTCAGCCAAGGATAGCGGAATAGATATTTGCTACTGACTGTTTTCCAGGGTCTTTCTTTTTCTTCCATCATCTTTTTGATTTATCATTAGGCAAAAATAATGATTTTCCGTCCTACTAACAAAACAATAGAATGAATTATAGATAGAAAAACTTACCTACTTAATAACAATTATTGGCAAGTTATCTCTATCCCTTGTACCTGTTCCAGATATTTCTTCGTTGCGCTGACCATTGAACTGCCTATATAGAATAAAAATATAAGGCTAATAATGATCATTAATGCTCCAATCATAGCATATCGATTTCTCTGTTCTAAAAGACCGTCATCCATACCTCTTCCTCCTTTTATTTTTTACTTACTACAAAGATAACGCATGTAAGCTACAAAAAATTTTCAAGAATATTTCAAAAATCTTAAAAATTGAACTTCTTTAACCATCCCGGAATAATACAAACCCCAACAATCAGGTACATATAATAAGTAATGATACGCCAGACAAAAGCAACGACCAGCGCCATTCCTGAAACAGAGAAAAAGTCTGCATAATATACCTGAAACATATATTCGCTAATTCCACTTCCACCGGGAGTAGGACTGACAGTCATCACAATCCACAAAATAAGCTGACGAACGAAAGCAACTAATTGACTACCATTCGTAGTAAAAGCAAACAATAACGCATTCACCACCAAGTAACGGGAAACCCAGGCACAACAAGTCAACCCGAACGCCTTCAACCAGAATACAAAAGGTTTGCCGCTGATTTGATGAGAACTTTCCACTAAATTATCCGTCAATTCTTCAACTACTTTCTTCCAACGACGAAGTAGCGGCAAACGAAAAACACTAATCAGCAAATGCTTTACCCATTCGGGACGATGGAATAATGCCAGATATAATAAAATGGTCCAAATTGTTACCACTCCATACACAATAAAGAATAGTAATTTGATACTTTCCGAGAAAACGGATACAGTTCCAAATAACTCGGAAAACGGAAAGAACAACAATGCCAGCGGACAAGCTATCACCAGAAACAATTCATCTAAAAAGAGACAGGAAATCATCAATGCAGTGCTTCGCCCGGCATTAATTCCTTCTTTATTCAGAAAAAGAACAATCAAGCTACTCCCTCCCACCGCAGATGGTGTTACCGCCGAAGTAAATTCACAAAGCATATTGACGTTGAATGCTTTCCGCCACGAAAGAGTATTTTCAGAAAGATAACGAAACCGAGTTATCAGTCCGCCATCCCGCCCAAACATAAATAGAAAGGCAAGCAACAGACCGCCCAACAATCTCCAGGAAAAATGAATATCCGAGAATAATTGAGGATTGAATTCCTTCCAAAACAGCCACCCTACTACCGAAAGACCGATTACGACAGGAATAATCACATAAGAAAATCTAAAAGGTTTCTTTATCGCTTCCACAGTTTCTTCCGTATCATTAGGTTCATATACCGGTCGTAAACTTCTTCTGCCACATTCTCCCAAGAACGGGCGATGGTTCGCGAAGCCTCATCTCCTACTCTGGTAATCAGACGGGGTTGCCGAATTAATTCAGTAATCCGTTCAGCATAAGCATTTACGTTGTTTGCACTCAGAAAGCCGTTTGAAGAATCCGAGATGATTTCAGCTGCTGTAGAGTTCCTAATCATCAATGAAGGAGTATGTAAAGCAGCAGCTTCACGCACTACCAACGGTGCATTATCATACAATGAAGGAAAGAGGAACAGATCGGCAGCAGCATAATACTGTTTCAATCGTTCACGTTCAGTTATATTTCCCACAAAAGTTGTTTTCTCCATGAGTGATAGCTCACGTGCCTTTTGTTTGATTTCCGAAGCGGCGTATCCTGTACCAATAAAATACATTCGAAACGATTGTTCTTTTATTTGCGCCAGTACATCCAACAAAAAAGAAAGATTCTTTTCCCAAATATGTTGTCCAACAAACAGGAACATCATTTCATCATCGCCCAACTTCAACATTTCTCTCGCCACACGTCTTAACTCTGCTATGGGTGCTCCATCAGCAAAATCATTACCATTATCCACTACCTCGACTTTCCCTTTATATCCATATTCACGCAAAGTCTCTTCAACAGAAGCTTGAGGAATCCAAACCTCGTCTGCCATTTCATAGAAACGAACCACATTACGAATCAGATAATCGACTATACTTTTACAGGGGATAGCCCGTTCAAAATCAGAACGATACTTGGAATGGAATGTAGCCACAAGAGGAATATGCTGTGACTTGGCAATACGCATTGCCAACGATCCGGAAGAAAAAGGGCAATGAGCGTGTACCAAATCGAAAGAAAGCTTATGAATACGGGCATGAAAAGGCCAATCAATGCGTGGAAAACCCAATCGATAAGGCTTACGCATCGGAATAGGAATAGAAGAATAACGATATACCGGATAAGTTCCCTCATCCTTGGCATCGGGCGCACTTGGAGTTACCACACATACGTTACCGGCTTTTTTATTCAGCCAATAAGCATAATTTTGTGTCGTCAATGAAACTCCGTCCATAATCGGCGGAAAGCAATCGTTGAATAAACCTATCATTATCTTTTATTAATATGATTGCAAAGGAACAACTCAGACATTACATTTGTTTGAAGAAGATGTTACATTCAATAAGAGTTTTAAGCCCGGAATTTTACAACACAAACTCCCCACCAGCGAATATTTCATAAATAAAGATTCAAAATTCAGAATTAAAAGAATTATCTTTGCAGACACTAACAACCCCTTTAAACACAATATGGCATTTACGAATAATATTATGATTGTCCGGCACAAATTGCTGGCTGAACTTGTAAGGCTCTGGAAAACTGACCAGTTAGTGGAAAAAATCGATCGTCTTCCTATTGAACTGAGTCCGCGCAAATCGAAACCAATGGGACGCTGCTGTGTACACAAAGAACGTGCAGTTTGGAAATATAAAACATTCCCACTAATGGGATTCGACATGACGGATGAACATGACGAACTAACTCCACTCTCTGATTATGCAAAAATGGCATTGAACCGTCCGGAACCAGTCAAGGAAAATATCATGTGCGTTATTGATGAGGCCTGCTCTTCTTGTGTACAGATCAATTATGAAATAAGCAATCTTTGTCGCGGATGTGTAGCTCGTAGTTGCTATATCAACTGTCCGAAAGATGCGATACGCTTCAAGAAAAACGGGCAAGCAATGATTGATCACGATACTTGTATCAGTTGTGGCATCTGCCATAAGAGTTGTCCTTATCATGCAATTGTATATATCCCTGTTCCCTGCGAAGAAGCTTGTCCCGTAAAAGCGATCAGCAAAGACGAACATGGCATTGAACATATTGACGAAAGTAAATGTATCTACTGCGGAAAATGTATGAATGCATGTCCGTTCGGTGCTATCTTCGAAATCTCACAAACGTTTGATGTATTGCAACGTATCCGTAAAGGTGAGAAGATGGTAGCTATCATTGCTCCATCTATTCTCGGCCAGTTCCATACTTCCATCGATCGGGTATACGGAGCTTTCAAGGAAATAGGATTTACTGATATTATTGAAGTGGCCGAAGGGGCAATGATGACCACTAGTAACGAAGCACATGAATTATTGGAAAAACTGGAAGAAGGACAGTCATTTATGACTACTTCGTGCTGCCCATCATACATTGAACTAGTAGAAAAACATATTCCCGGCATGAAACCTTATGTTTCAAGCACCAGTTCGCCCATGTACTATGCAGCGAGAATTGCTAAAGAAAAATATCCGGATGCAAAAATCGTATTCGTCGGTCCTTGTGTTGCCAAAAGAAAAGAAGTACGCCGCGATGAAGCCGTAGATTTTATCCTCACTTTTGAAGAGGTTGGTTCGATTCTTGACGGACTGGATATTCAGTTGGAAGAAGTTCAAGCGTTCTCTGTCGTTCAGACTTCTGTTCGTGAGGCGCATGGCTTTGCTCAGGCTGGTGGTGTAATGGGAGCAGTCAAGGCGTATCTGAAAGAGGAAGCAGATAAGATCAATGCAATTCAGATTTCAGATATCAACAAGAAACATATTGCAGTACTTCGTGGTGCTGCCAAGACAGGAAAGATAGCCGGACAATTTGTGGAAGTGATGGCGTGCGAAGGTGGATGTATCACCGGTCCTAGCACACATAATGACATTGTTTCGGGACGTCGCCAGTTGGCACAAGAGTTGCTCAAGCGGAAAGAAAGCTATGAGACAATGGATCGATAAATTAAGACAGAAAAAAACTCTCCAACCGGAAGAATTTCGACAGTTACTAACTAAATGTGACGCGGAAACTCTGCGTCACATCAATAAGCAGGCACAAGAGGTCAGCCTACAGCATTTCAGCAACAAAATTTATATCCGCGGGCTGATTGAAGTCAGCAATTGTTGCCGGAATAACTGTTTCTATTGCGGTATCCGAAAAGGAAATCCTCATATTAAACGTTATCGATTGAGTATGGAAAGCATACTTGATTGCTGTAAAGAAGGATATGCACTTGGATTCCGGACCTTCGTGCTGCAAGGTGGAGAAGATCCCGGTTTGACAGATGAGCGGATAGAAACCATTGTAGCGGCGATCCGAAAACAGTATCCCGATTGTGCCATCACCTTATCGCTCGGTGAAAAACCGTATGAAGCCTACCAACGTTTCTTCCAAGCAGGGGCAAACCGGTATCTTTTACGGCATGAGACTTATGATGAAATTCATTACAGTCAATTACATCCTGCTGAAATGTCTTGTAAACATCGGCTACAATGTTTGCGGGATTTAAAAGAAATCGGTTATCAAACCGGAACAGGAATCATGGTCGGCAGTCCGGGACAGACGGTAGAACATCTTATACAGGATATTTTATTCATCGAAAAGTTATGTCCGGAAATGATCGGTATCGGACCTTTCCTGCCACATCATGATACACCTTTTGCACAATTTCCAAATGGAACAGTGGAACAAACATTGCTTTTATTGTCTATCTTCCGACTTATGCACCCTTCAGCACTGATTCCAGCAACGACAGCGCTTGCCACTCTTGCTCCCGACGGACGGGAAAGAGGTATCTTAGCAGGTGCTAATGTAGTCATGCCCAACCTATCGCCACGCGAAGAACGGGAAAAATATGAGTTATACAACAACAAGGCTTCTCTGGGAGCTGAATCGGCCGAAGGATTAATACTCTTGCAAAAACAATTGCAATCCATCGGCTATGAAATTTCGACTGACAGAGGAGACTTCAACGTGAGAGGTTGAGAAACGAGAGTTGAAAATTTAAATAGAAAATTATGATATACCAAGCAGATTCATCAAAAGCAGAAGAGTTTATCAACCACGAAGAAATTCTGGCAACTTTGGAATATGCACAGGCTAATAAAAATAACCGCGTTTTGATAGAGCAACTTATCGAAAAAGCTGCTCTCTACAAAGGACTGACTCACAAGGAGGCAGCTTTACTATTGGAGTGTGATCAGCCTGACCTAATAGAAAGAATTTTTCATCTTGCCAAAGAAATCAAACAAAAGTTTTATGGCAATCGTATTGTGATGTTTGCCCCACTTTATTTGTCTAATTATTGTGTCAATGGTTGCGTCTATTGTCCGTATCATGCTAAGAATAAAACAATTGCCCGTAAAAAACTAACGCAAGAGGAAATCTGCAAAGAAGTAATCGCGCTACAGGATATGGGACATAAACGTCTGGCACTTGAAGCTGGAGAACATCCCTCATTAAATCCGATAGAATATATTCTGGAATCCATTCAAACGATTTACAGCATCAAGCATAAAAACGGGGCAATCCGACGGGTTAATGTGAATATCGCCGCTACTACGGTAGAAAATTACCGCCGTCTGAAAGAAGCGGGAATCGGCACGTATATTCTATTCCAGGAAACCTACCACAAAGAAAACTATGAAAATCTCCATCCCACCGGTCCGAAAAGCAATTACGCTTACCATACGGAGGCAATGGATCGTGCCATGGAAGGAGGAATCGACGATGTAGGAATGGGAGTACTTTTTGGTCTAAATACGTTCCGATATGATTTTGTAGGATTGCTAATGCACGCCGAACATTTGGAAGCCCGATTCGGAGTTGGTCCGCATACTATCAGCGTGCCCCGTATTTGTTCGGCAGATGATATAAATGCGGAAGATTTTCCTAATGCTATCTCTGACGAGATATTCAGTAAAATCGTAGCTGTCATCCGAATTGCTGTTCCTTATACGGGAATGATAATCTCAACTCGTGAATCACAAGAATCTCGTAGAAAGGTGCTGGAACTAGGAATTTCACAGATAAGTGGCGGTTCCCGTACCAGTGTCGGCGGATATGCAGAAACAGAACTTCCGACAAATAATTCAGCTCAGTTCGATGTAAGTGATACCCGGTCATTGGATGAGGTAGTAAATTGGTTACTCAAACTGGGATATATTCCTAGTTTCTGTACTGCCTGTTATCGGGAAGGACGAACCGGAGACCGTTTTATGTCATTGGTCAAATCCGGTCAGATAGCTAATTGCTGCGGACCAAATGCTTTAATGACTCTGAAAGAATATCTGGAAGATTATGCCTCAGAAGATACTCGAAAGAAAGGAGTTTCTTTGATTCAGAAGGAAACGGAAGGAATACCGAACCCTAAGATCAGAGAAATAGCAATTAGGAACTTAAAAGAGATAGCTGAAGGCAAAAGGGATTTTCGATTCTAAATAATAAAATGTAGTTTTGTAGCAATAATAAATTTCATATCCATCCTAAATTATGAGTTTATCAGATACTCCAAATGCCAACCGGTTACATATAACTCTCTTCGGGAAACGTAATAGCGGAAAATCATCGCTCATTAACGCATTGACAGGACAAGAGGTAGCTCTTGTCTCCGACACTCCGGGTACTACGACTGATCCTGTATCGAAAGCAATGGAAATTCAGGGAATAGGTCCTTGTTTATTTATCGATACACCAGGATTTGATGATGAAGGGGAATTGGGAAAGATGCGCATTGAAAAAACAAAAAAGGCAATAGAGAAAACAGATATCGCTATTATGATTTGTGGAGGTGACGCTACAGAAGAAGAACCAGAGCTAAAAGAGGAACTCTATTGGTATGAACAACTGAAAGAAAAGAACATTCCGATTATTTTTCTAATCAACAAAACGGATATTCGGAAAACGACAAAATCTCTTGCCAAACGTATAAGAGAGCTTTTAGGAAATAACCCTATTTTAGTCAGCACCAAAGAATGGACGGGTATCGAACAGATTCGTCCGGCTATTCTTGAGAAGCTACCTACAGAGTTTGAAGAGCAAAGTATCACTGGTAAACTTGTGACTGAAAACGATCTTGTATTACTTGTTATGCCTCAAGACATTCAGGCTCCCAAAGGCAGACTGATCTTGCCACAAGTACAAACGATCCGTGAATTACTGGACAAGAAGTGCCTCGTTGTGACATGTACTACCGACAAACTGGCGGAAACATTAAAAGTACTTACCCGTCCTCCCAAATTAATTATTACGGACTCACAAGTTTTCAAAACAGTTTATGAACAGAAGCCGGAAGAGAGTAAACTCACATCCTTTTCCATTCTTTTTGCCGGTTATAAGGGAGATATCCATTTCTATATCGAAAGTGCTGCCGTTATTGAAAGTCTGACAGAAGCATCACGTGTGTTAATAGCCGAAGCATGTACCCATGCTCCACTTTCCGAGGATATAGGAAGAGTAAAACTCCCACGATTATTGCGAAAAAGAATTGGTGAGAAGTTATCCATCGATATTGTTTCGGGCACTGACTTTCCGGAGAATTTAACTCCATATTCGTTAGTCATACATTGCGGAGCTTGCATGTTCAACCGCAAGTATGTACTCAACCGTATTGAACGCGCCCGAGAACAAAAGATACCTATGACAAATTATGGAGTAGCTATCGCTTTTTTAAACGGAATATTGGAACACATCGAATACTAATACTTATTAAAATACACTGCACATGAAAAAGAAAGGAATGATTTTAGCCATTTTTCTGGCAACCGGCGTTATTCTCCAAGCACAGGACAGATTGACGCAATACCAAGTTCGTAATGCAATTGATGTACGTACTCCTATTATGAACGACAGTATCAATCCTAAAGGAGAAAAATATGCAACTAAAATGTTACTTCAGACTCCGGTAGTATTGGAGTTGCCCGATGCACCTATGCAAACGCTAGCTGTAGACACCGCTGGATTTCTGAAATTAACGAAAGCGGAGAAAGACAGTAAAATCTATTTAGTCAAGACTCAAATTAGAGCAGAGCGCTTTGTTAAAGGTAAGCTGAAAGTCACTTCTCCTGTACGCTGGGAAGCTTTTATTGACGGAGTTTCTAAACACAAAAAAGAAAATGCCGAAGATAGCATCACTTCTGCCTCTTCCCATGAGATTGCTATCAATCTGGAACCGGAACGAGATTACGAAATTACATTCAAACTTCTTTCTACTTCCGAAGATAAAGCTATACCTACGTTAAAAAGTGAATTTATAAAAGACAAGCAATTCAAAGATATCGCCTGCACTTTGGACCCGAATGCCAAAAAACGTTTTGCTCTTGACAATACGGTCTACGGAAACAAGGTTATTGCCGTATCTATCTCTCCCAGTGGAAAATATCTATTAACCCGTTATTGGAACAACCACTCTGCCAAACGTTCGCGCATCTATTGCGAACTCACTGAACTGAAAACCGGAAAAGTTATTTTAGAAAATGTAAAGGATGGCATGCGCTGGATGCCGAAAAGCGATAAGTTGTATTACACTGCTACTGCTTCTAGCGGAAATGATGTACTTACATTCGATCCTGCTACATTACAGGAAGAAACAATTCTGAAAGGAATTCCCGAACAGAATTTCACTTGGTCGCCTACTGAGGAGTATCTTATCTATTATCCTTACGAGGAAGGAGAAAAGGAAGCAGGGAATTTACGCCGTATTGTCAGCCCAGCAGACCGCATCCCAAATACTCGTGGACGCAGTTTCCTTGCTAAGTATAATATAACCGATGGAGTTTCCGAACGTTTAACTTATGGCAATCACAGTACCTATTTACAAGATATTTCTCCAGACGGTAGATATCTGATATACAGTACTTCAAAGGAGAACATCACCCAACGTCCTTACTCACTGTCTTCTCTTTATCTCGTTGATTTGGAAACATTGAAAGTAGATACTCTTTTCCACGAAGAACGATTTCTGGGAGGAGCCAATTATTCTCCGGATGGGAAAAAACTATTGCTGACTGCAAGTCCCGAAGCTTTTGGGGGAATTGGAAAGAATTGTGGCGATCATCCTATTGCCAATGATTACGACACTCAGGCATTTATTATGGATTTGGCTACCCGTAAGATAGAGCCGATCACCAAAAATTTCAATCCTACCGTCAGTCTTTTGCAATGGAATCGAGGAGATGGATGTATCTACTTCAACACGGATGATGGTGACTGCAAAAACATTTACCGCTATTCTCCCAAAAACAATAACTTTGAAAAGTTGAATTTAGAAACAGATGTTACCGGGTCTTTCACTTTAGCAGAAAACAATCCATGGATAGCTGCTTATATCGGTCAATCGGATCATAATGCAGGCGTTGCCTACCTATATGATATGAAAAAGAAAACGTCCCGATTGTTGGCAGATCCGATGAAACCAATTCTGGAAAAAATTGAATTAGGAAAAACTGAACCTTGGAACTTTACAGCTTCGGACGGAACAGTAATCACAGGAAAAATGTGTTTACCCCCCAATTTTGATCCGAATAAGAAATATCCGATGATTGTATATTATTACGGTGGAACGACTCCTACAACCCGCGGTATCAGTAGTCCGTATTGTGCACAGTTATTTGCCTCGAGAGATTATGTAGTATATGTTATCCAACCTAGCGGCACAATCGGTTTCGGACAGGAGTTTTCTGCACGTCACGTCAATGCCTGGGGAAAGCGTACTGCCGATGATATAATTGAAGGTACAAAGCAATTCTGTAAAGAACATCCGTTTGTGGACAAGAAACGAATCGGATGTATTGGTGCTTCTTATGGTGGATTTATGACTCAGTATTTGCAGACTCAAACAGACATTTTTGCTGCCGCTGTATCACACGCAGGTATCAGCAATGTAACCAGTTATTGGGGAGAAGGTTATTGGGGCTATGGATATAATTCTATTGCTGCCGCTGATAGCTATCCATGGAATAATTCCGAACTGTTTACCAAACAAGGTTCTCTGTTCAATGCAGACAAAATCAACACTCCATTGCTGCTATTGCATGGAACTGTCGATACGAATGTACCTATCGGTGAAAGTATTCAGCTTTTCAATGCTCTCAAAATATTAGGTAAAACAGTAGAATTTATCACCGTAGATGGAGAGAACCACTTTATTTCGGATTACGACAAACGCATCAAATGGCATAATTCTATCATGGCTTGGTTTGCACGATGGCTGCAAGAACGACCGGAATGGTGGAATGAAATGTATCCGGAACGACATTTATAAAAAATATAGGAGGTATGCAAAATAGTTCTTAGCATACCTCCTATTCTTTACAGATTCGTTACAGAAAGATATTTTATTTGCGCAAAATAGCAGTCAGTTCTTCTGCTGAAACAAGACTTTGTTCTCCTGTTTCCATATTCTTAAGCATAACTTTACCTTCATTCATCTCATTCTCTCCAACGATAGCAACAAAAGGAATATTTTTAGCATTTGCATAGCTCATCTGCTTTTTCATCTTAGCTGCATCCGGGAATATTTCAGCACGTATACCTACTGTACGAACTTTAGCTAATATTCCGATAGCAAACGCTGCTTCTTTCTCACCAAAATTCACAAACAATACTTCCGTACTATTTACTGCTTCTTTCGGATACAGTTCCAACTGATTCAACACGTCAAAAATACGATCGGCACCAAAAGAAATACCAACACCGGAAACACCGGACATCCCGAATACTCCTGTCAAATTATCATAACGGCCTCCACCCGTAATACTGCCAATCTGTACATCCAATGCTTTCACTTCAAAGATGGCACCTGTATAATAGTTCAGTCCGCGAGCCAATGTCAAATCCAACTCTATTTCATTCTTCAATCCCATTGTTTCCAAAGTATTCAGAATGAATTCACTTTCTTCCACTCCTTTCATTCCTACTTCGCTTGCAGCTAATAGATTTTTCAAAGTAGCGAGCTTTTCAGCATTGGTTCCACTCAATAGAATAATCGGTTGTAACTTAGCAATCGCTTCATCACTGATTCCTTTTTCTTTCAGTTCGGCATTCACATTCTCCAAACCGATCTTATCTAATTTATCGATTGCAACTGTAATATCTATTATCTTATCAGCTTCGCCAATAATCTCTGCAATCCCAGAAAGTATTTTGCGGTTATTGATTTTAATGCATACGCGAATCCCAAACCGGCTGAACACCGTATCTACAATCTGCATTAACTCAACCTCATTCAGTAATGAATCGCTACCTACTACATCAGCGTCACACTGATAGAATTCACGATAACGTCCCTTCTGTGGACGATCTGCTCTCCAAACCGGTTGAATCTGATAACGTTTGAACGGGAAAGTGATTTCATCACGATGCATCACCACATAACGAGCAAAAGGCACAGTCAAGTCATAACGAAGTCCTTTTTCACAGAACTTGCTTGCCAGTTTAGTAGCATTACGACTCAACAGTTCTTCGTCAGTAATCCCGGAAAAATAATCACCTGAATTCTGAATCTTAAAAAGAAGCTTATCCCCTTCATCACCGTATTTACCCATCAATGTAGAAAGCATCTCCATCGCAGGAGTCTCTATCTGCTGGAAACCATACAGATGATATACATCACGAATTATATTGAATATATAGTTACGCTTCGCCATTTCTACCGGCGAAAAGTCACGAGTTCCTTTAGGAATACTTGGTTTTGCTGCCATAATATTACTGTTTATAGTTTTAATTGCGCAAATTTACAGCAAATTATTGAAAATCTCGACTAACTAAAACTTTAAATAAACTCACTTTTATAAATAAAAATAAGGTAGATGAAATAAGCATTAGAATATTTGTTCTTATCACAATAAATGACGAACTTTGTAGCGAAATATATTCTACTTTAAACTATAAGTGCATGAACAAACGACATCTCCTCCATCAAATTATTATTTGCTTTTTGCTTTTCACTGGACATATTCTTCAAGTACAAAGCCAAATTCAGAATAATTACACTGACAAACTCATTAAATTAGGTTCTAATGATTCTTTCTTTGAAATATGGAAACTACATAATGATTCTGCCGCTTATTTTGAACCTAGTATGAGATTTTATGCGCAAATGTGTATCGGCAACGCATTCAACCGCCCAGAATTACTTATTAAAAGTATCGACTCATTGTACACATATTATGCTTCTGAAGATTATCCTCCTAAATATAAATACTTAAAAGCTAAAGCCCTTTTTGAACTAGGAAAATATAATGAATTGGCAGTCTATTGCAAAAGCATTGAAAAAGATTCTCTTTCCCAGACGGGGCCTGAATTTGCCTGGATAGAATCTGTAGCCCGTCAATTAGACGGGACACCTGATAGTAGAATAGATTTTAATAAAGAAATTTGCACGATCCCGATTCCGCAGGACTTTCCGCTTCGAATACCTGTTCAGATAAATGACATTGAAATACCGAATGTCATTATCGATACAGGAGCACCATTTACCTTTCTCTCTTATGCTACAGCAGAAAAGTGCAATGTTCACATGCTAAGAGATACAGTTATTGTTGGCAGTTATTTGGGAGATATAAAAGCCGTTACTGGAATAATAGATAAAATGCAAGTAGGAAACATTGTATATCACAATATCAATGTTCAAATAGCATCTCCACAAGCTCCGGATTACTTTTCTCAAAGTAACACTTTGGGAATGCAGGAATTAATGAAATTATCATCCATCGAATTTTCACCGGGCAAAGTCACTTTTAGGAAAAACGCTCAAAAGAAAGTTCTTCAACCGAATGTATGTTTCAGAGACGGACATCCCTATATCCAACATCTAAACAATAATAAGAAGGAAGAATATATGTTTGATACAGGATATGACAGCAATCTTATTTATACAAATAACTCTATCCAGGAGAATTCTCTGGAATGGCACTCTATTCTTGAAAATCCTGTTCAGTTCCTTACCAGACAAGGACACAATGATATAGCAGGTACTTGTGAAGGGTTATTGGGATTCCCGTATACTTCAAGCTTTGAATCCTGTATTTTAGATCTTGATCAAATGACATTCAGTGGTAAAGGCTACCGGACGCACCCTCTTCATTATTCTATTTGTATTAATAACGGTGACTTTATCCGCTTGGATGCAAATCGTAAATGGTTTGAAGCAACAACAGATGAAAAGGGACGCTGGATCATCCGTATGTTTTTAGAATTTCTAAAAGAACGATCAGAAATATGTATTCAATATACAGATTCATTATTAACTAAGTATGAAAAGCAACTGGTAGAAGAAGGATCAAAAACTACAATTTTAAATATACGAGCCGCCGCTTTTGCAGCTATCGGAGATTATACATCAGCTATAAAAGTTACAAAGAGCTTTATAGAAACAGCTCCTGATCTAAAAGGAGGATTAAATAAATGTATTGCTTTAGAACCAATAGGAAAACCAAACATAGACTGGCACAGTTCTGAATCTATTCTCCCCGCAACTTTAACAGACAACGGATTATGTGTAAATGCTAAAATCAACAAAACAACATCTGAAGTTTACTTCTCACCCGATAAAAAAGAATGTCAGATTTCGTCAAAAGACGCGACTAAATATCAAATGAAGATCATTGAATTTGAAGACGATTCTATGACAAATAGAAAAATTGCTATTGCTGAAGAATTGATATTAGGAAATACGACTGTTCGTAATGTACAGTTTTTTATTAATGATGAAGTAGACAATATCTGTTTAGGCAACAATTTATTACGGCTAATTCCACAATATAGTATGGGAACTAATCAAATCACGTTATCCGATCAGACCATTAATACAGACAAAAAAGGAATCGAATATCCTCTACTAAATATACAAAACATCTTATGCTACTATCGCCCTACAAATAATGATGTAGAAAGCTTCGCTATTGGTAACACACTTCCCGGAATGCAAACAATTACCTTAAAAGAATTATTGGAACAAAATAAGAAAGTGACAATTAATATTCGAAATATGCACATACAACTCAAATAAATCAAGGCTTGCAGACACAAACACTCTCAACACAATACCATAATAAAATTTAAAGAGAGGCAAAAATCCGACAGTTACACCATTCTGTCATTCAAGGAGCTTAGCAGAGAATCTCTCCTTGTGATGTAGCAAGAGAGAGCCTTCGGCTCTACTTCCTTAGATGACAGAGCAAAGTGATAGTTCATTTTACTTTTGGCTCATTAAAAAAGTCAATTATTGATTCAGATATGTATTAATAAAACGATAATTGACCAGTACATTCCCGAAAATATTATTTGTTCGGAAACCTGAATAATGATCATCTTTCAATAAATGGTCTCCTATCCGCACATTATCAAAAAGGATATTGGTAAGCTTCTTTTGCGAAGTACCCTCTTTTTGCCAACCATAGAGCCAAATTTCGTTTGCAATAGAGCTTCCACTATTTTTCTCACAGGTAATATTACGAAAAATCACATTATCAATCCCTCCGCAATAACTTTGATTCCCTTGAATCGAGCCAAACCAAAAATCGTTTTTAAAGCCCATGCCAATCAATCTTTCGCACCTGTTTACTCGTATATCTTGAAATAGTATATTTTTAAAATAAGTACCTTGCAATGCACAAATATTCATAGCAGAACGTTCGTCAAGTTCCGTATGATGATGTGGGTCATCGTACGAATAGAGAATTTCACTATCCAGCAATTGTATGTTTTCATATACGGAAGCACGTGTTTCAGCTCCTATACCAAAGGCATTATTACAATCATTCCACAATTGCATCTTCCGGAATATCAGGTTTTTATTGGGAAGGCAATCAGCTGGAGCCTGCGTTTCCGGAGCCAGTCCTTTAATAGCTATGGCATCATCACAACTCCTCACAAATACATTGTCAAACTCACAATCCGAGCAATTAATAATATCAATGCCATCTGTACTCGCATACCGGGTAGTCAGTACTTTTATGTTTGAAAAATTAACATTTGAACTTTTTGACATTGTAGTACACCAGCATTGTGCCCTATGTCCATGAATAATAATGCCTTCTACATTACAACTTCCAAGAGAGTTATCTATCGAAAGTACAATCTCTGGTTTCGCATTCATCACCATACCACGCCCATAGATTTTCGCTCCTTTCCCGTTACTCACTCTTAACTGTCCTTCAAGTACAGCACCGCCGGAAACATATATCTTTTGATCTCCGGAAATCGAAAGTGTTCCATTCGGAAAATAATTAGCTAACTTATGAAAACCCGGTCCAAAATAGTAAAGTTTTTGTTTTGAATCATATGTATATCCGCTTGAATCAGAAACTAAAGGAGCTATCGAATCTATGCTATTACAAAACAAATGAAGTACATCTCCCTGATATTCCCCGTTTATCACAAATGTCAAGGGTTGATCAGTTTTCTTTAGCTTTAAAGAAATGCTATTAGCAGAAGATTGTTGTATATTTGTAAATATCGCGTTTCTAGGCAAAACCTCAAAAGAGTTGATCGAATCTTTAAAAGCTATTTCTATTTCAACTTCTTTTCCATTCTCAAAATCAAACGAAGCGAAAGTGACACATTTTCCCCAAACATTTTTATCTGTATAAAGTCCTATATAAGAATGATTAACAGAAACATTAAATGGTGAATGTTCCTCCAGATAAGGGTAATCTTTCGGAACCGAATACGTCCTGAAAACATTATTTGTATCTATAGAATCCTGTCCCTCTACATAACAACGATTCCACTTACTAAATGAATCTTGTGCATGAATACAATCCGGAAAGATTAATACGATGGATATGTATAATACATAAAAATGAAGATTCAGAGTTTTCATAATCTTAAATATTTCCTATAATACTCTCGATAAAACAATAAACGCCTCCATAGCAACTAAAAAAACTAAGGAGGCGCTTAATTATATCTTATAAAAGAAGTTTAGTTTCTTCTTCCCATTGCGATCATAACATAATAAATCAAAGTTGCCAATGAACCCAAAGCAGCTACTACATATGTATAAGCAGCTGAGCGAAGAGCATCTTCCGCCTGCGAATGATTATATGAATTAGTTATACCAGATGAATTCAACCAAACGAGTGCACGTTTACTTGCATTTATTTCCACCGGTAAAGTGATAAAACTAAATAACGTTGTCGTAGCAAACAAAATAATACCAATCCACAATAATTGAGGGAATGTATTTAACATCAAAATACCACCTAATAAAACCCATGTAACAATAGAAGACGAAAAATTCACAATCGGAACTAATGCACTACGCATCTTTAAGGGAGCATACATACGTGCGTGCTGAACAGCATGTCCGCATTCGTGTGCTGCCACTGCAGCAGCCATAATACTATTGCTCTCATATACTCCTTCACTCAAATTCACTGTCTTATTGGCAGGATTATAATGATCGGTCAATTGTCCGGGAGTATGTGTCACTTTTACATCATAAATTCCATTGTCGTGTAACATCTTCAAAGCCACATCACGACCTGTCATCCCGTTTCCGGTAGGTATCTTTGAATACTTCTTGAACTTGTTTTGCAAATTCATCTGTACTAGCCAGCTAACAACAGCAATTCCAATAAATAATACCCAAGGTGAAATCATACTTTATTCTTTTTAAAATTATTACTCAATACTATATAAACAAATAGTTTGCCAAAAATAAGAGTAAACGATCAATGTAAGAATAGTTTTCCCTCGCTTTTAGGAAGAATTATCTAAAAATTAGTCAATTGTAAGTTCAACAATGTAATCAACATCTCCCGGAAGCTCTGATAGTTCGAGCGAAACACCTTCTTTCGTTTTGGTAAATCGGACTGGAGATTTATCCTTAAATAAAACGGCTTTCTTTACCTTTTTATTAGTTAGAGGTAAGAATAAAGTCTTATCTTTCAAATCAAGGATATGCACATATAGTTTATCTCCTTTCTGTGTGGTAACTCCCCAGTCTTGAGGAGCAATAATCCCCCCTCTTGTCTCATAAATAGTTTCACTATACTGATTCATCCAATCACCTATTTCTTTCAACCGTTGTACAGCCACCTCCGGAAGTTCTCCATTCGGCTGAGGACCGATATTCATCAAAAGGTTTGCATTCCTACCAGCGGCTTTTACCAAATAGTGAATCAAGGTTTTAGTCGATTTATAATTCTGATCAGTAATTTTGTATCCCCACATTCCATTCATTGTCTCACAAGTTTCCAATGGCAATTGACTAACGTCCTGTCCGGAAAGCCCAGTAGTATTCTCTCCAGGCAGATCACGCTCAAAAATCTGAATGTCTTCACCTTGAAAAGGTACTTGATGATGATTATTGCCAACCAAACATCCCGGTTGAAGTTTATGAATCAATGCGTATTGCTCCGGAAGTTCCCAATCAAAGCTCGGATTCTGATCCTGATCCCACCATCCATCAAACCAAATAGCACCTACCGGACCATAATTCGTCAGTAATTCTGTCAGCTGATTATTCATAAACTGATAATAACTCTTCCAATCACCTTGCGCATTTGGACGTCCGGTACCACGCCCTGTACGTCCCCATGGATAGTCTTCTCGCGACCAATCAAGATGAGAGTAGTAAAAATGAAGCTTGATCCCTTGTTTAGCACAAGCGGCAGCTAATTCTTTTATAATATCTCTCTTAAAAGGAGTAGCCTTGACTACATTAAAATCAGAATATTTCGTATCGAACATAGAAAAACCTTCATGATGACGACTAGTGAAACAAATGTACTTTGCTCCTGAAGCTTTAATAGCTGCCACCCACTTCTCAGCGTCAAATTTAGACGGGTCAAAGCCACCTGCCAGTTTGGCATACTCTTTATAATTCAGATTATTGTTTGTCATTGTCCACTCACCGGTAGCAAGCATAGCATACAACCCCCAATGAAGGAAAATACCAAATTTATTATCCTGAAACTCCTGACGTGCTTTTAAATTCTCCTGAGAAGGTTGATAAGAAGGCTGAGCAGATATCCCTAAACTCATACCTAATAACAATAGGAAAGAAATAAGATGTGTTTTCATAAGGCATTATTAAAATAAGAATTAAAACAATAAATAAAAAAGGCGGAGCTCTTATACCTCCGCCTTTCTCCAAAAAATTATATTTTTTATTCTTCAGTATAACGTTCAATCGTTTGAGCTCTATCAGGCCCAACAGAAACAATCTTGATTTGTACTCCAAGTTGTTCTTCTAAAAAGTTCAGATAAGCATTGAATTCTTCAGGAAACTCATCCTCGCTCTGCATCTTAGTCATATCTGTTTTCCAACCTGGAAGTTCAGCTAATATAGGTTCTACACCTTCTGTGATATCATAAGGGAAATAATCAATTTCTTCACCATTCAATTTATAAGCTACACAAGCTTTGATGGTATCGAAGGTATCAAGCACATCACTCTTCATCATGATCAGTTTAGTGACACCATTAATCATTACCGAATATTTCAATGCTACTAAGTCAATCCAACCACAACGACGTTTACGACCTGTCACTGCACCAAACTCATGTCCCAGCGCACCTATTTTATCTCCAGTCTCGTCAAACAATTCTGTTGGGAAAGGACCTGCACCCACACGTGTACAATATGCTTTGAAAATACCATATACTTCACCGATACGATTAGGACCCAGTCCTAAACCTGTACAAGCACCGGCACATATAGTATTAGAAGAAGTAACGAATGGATAAGAACCAAAATCAACATCTAACATAGTTCCCTGAGCACCTTCGCAAAGTACACTCTTTCCATCGTTCAACAGATTATTGATTTCATGTTCGCTGTCTACAAGATGGAATTGTTTCAGATATTCAATCCCTTCCATCCATGCTTTTTCAAGCTCGGTCAAGTCATATTCATAATTCAAATCCTTCAGGATTTGCTCATGACGAGCTTTTGCAGCTGCATATTTCTGTTCGAAATTATGAAGGATATCCCCTACACGGACACCATTACGGCTTACTTTATCCGTATAAGTAGGACCAATGCCCTTACCAGTAGTACCTACTTTCGCATCTCCTTTAGCTGCTTCATAAGCTGCATCCAGAATACGATGTGTCGGAAGAATAAGGTGAGCTTTCTTTGAGATATGCAAGCGTTCTTTCAACGGGTGACCTGATGCTTCAAGAGCTTCGGCTTCGGCTTTGAACAGTGCCGGATCAAGTACTACACCATTACCAATAATGTTTACTTTATCACCCTGAAAAATACCGGAAGGGATGGAACGAAGTACATATTTTTGTCCTTCGAACTCAAGTGTATGACCTGCATTCGGACCGCCCTGGAAACGAGCAACCACATCATACTTAGGTGTTAATACATCGACTACTTTTCCTTTACCTTCGTCGCCCCATTGTAATCCTAATAGAACATCTACTTTCATTTTTCTTTTTTATTGTTGTTATTTACTTTTTTTCGCTTATTCGCTCTGTCGCATTTGCTACACAATCCATATATATATAAGGAGTAATGAGAAAGTTGAAAGCGGCTTAACTTCGTATTCTCAATGGCATGCTGCAATTCCTCATTTTGAAACTCAGTCACTTTACCACATTGGGTACATATCTGATGATGATGCGTTTCACGATTATATGATTTTTCATATTGAGAGGAAGTTCCAAACTGATGCTTGATGACCAATCGCGCATTGATAAGCAGAATAATAGTATTGTAGAGAGTTGCCCGACTCACCCGAAAATTTTCCTGATCCATCATCCGTGAATAGAGCATATCAATATCGAAATGTCCTTCGATGGAGTAGATAGTTTCGAGTATGGCATAACGTTCGGGAGTCTTACGATGCCCGTTTACAGTAAGATATTCGGTGAATATCTGCCGTACCGTATCTTTCACATTTTGAGTTTCCATCATCAGCACAAAATTAGCGCGAACAAAGTTAAGCCTTTTTTGCGGAAAGCAAAAGATTTTCTGTGATATTTGTATGAAGGATAATTTATGAGTTAAGCAACAAGTAAACTATCACTCACCCAATTCTTCTTTCACCATATAATACAACATCTGCTCTGCTTCCATAGAAGAATCTGCCATTCCTTCTACCAGACGACACACCTGAAAAGCATGTTCTTCGCTATGTTGCATATATTTGCGAATAGCTAACATCGCAGCGTTTCGTACATGATAACTATCTGAATGAGCCGCACATATAGCCTGATCAAGCAATTCTCCGGCAACTCTTTCCGTCATATCTCCTTTCTTCATCAAAAGACGGGCAACAGTCAAAAAACCGCAAGTCTGTACATATTCCCGTTCATCGGCTATCCAATGAAATGATTTAGCAGGCGCATACGGTAAATACTGAAACAGATTCATGCAGGTTAATTCTGCTATTTCAATATTTTGAATGTCCTCTACCCAAATATCAGCAATTTCCGGATAAAAGGTATCGATGGGTTGTAACATCGCAGCCAGAATCTTACATTCACGAATATTCTCTTTCCATAATGCTTGCGCCAGATCATGGTTTTTCTCGTAACCATCAGCAATCATCTTGATACGTGGAAGTTCTACACCGAAATTAAGTTTATACACCAATCCCTTCTCACGCATACTTTGAGACACAGCTCCGTTCATAGAGAGACGGAGTTGTGTTTTGATATCTTTCAATTGTTCTTTAACATCCATTTTTTAATTGTTTATTGAAGGCAGTGGAGAATAATCCTTACTATAACGCAACATTTGTTCTACATAACCTTCGTCATAAGATACAGTAACATCTGTGATATTACCATTATCATCAGTTACCAATTCATATTTGGGATTCACAAATCCTTTATAAGGAGCAAGATTCAGTTTCTTATAACGTTCCAAAATTTCTGCGTGAAGAACTGGATCGACTTTCACTGCATAATTTTCAACGATATTACGAGCTCCTTCAAAATCACCAGTAGACTTTATACGCTGTATTTCGGCCAGTAATTCTCCAAAAAGTTCCCGTACCTTTTGATAATCATTGATCACAACATAAGTTTTTCCATCCTTCTTCACCATTTCCACTACTTTATTGGCTTTTCCCTTCTCAAATACCCAACGAGCAATCAACTGGCGATTACGCATATGAGCCTCCTCAATATTATTACCCGGTTCGATACGCACCAACTGTGTCATCAGACCATTCATCAAATATTTATAATATTCAGCTTTATAAGCATCTGCATCCGGCACAAGCTTCAACTCTACCAGTTTCGGATCAGCTACATAATACAAACCAAACAAATCAGCACGAGCTTCTTCAATGGTAGAGCCGTAAGCTTTCAGAGCATCCGGATCTACTCCCGGAAGCAACTTACCGGAACCATGTCCCAAACATTCATGTAAGTCAGTATGCAGTTCGTCAGTCAGATCGCCATATTTATCTATTGACTGAACTTCCGCATCACTGTAAGCAAATTCTTCATTGAAACCATTACCATGAGCAGCTTTGTTATAAGCATCAGTAATGTTTCCAATGGTTACTGACTTCGATCCATGATGGGCACGGATCCAGTTGGCATTCGGAAGATTGATACCAATAGCTGTAGATGGATACAAATCACCGGCAAGTATAGCAGCAGTAATTACTTTCGCAGATACACCTTTTACTTTATCCTTTTTGAAAGACTTATCTACCGGAGAATGATCTTCAAACCATTGTGCATTACTACTTATAGTTTCCGTACGATGTGTAGCTTCCAAATCCTTAAAGTTCACTAAGGACTCCCAGCTGGCTTTCATACCTAACGGATCACCATAACTTTCAGTGAAACCATTCACAAAATCAATTCGTGAATCCAAGTCTTTCACCCAAAGAATAGCATATTCATCAAAGTCCTCTAAGCTACCCGTTTCATAGAACTGAATCAACTTACTAATTACAGCTTTCTGAGCATCATTTTCAGCAACTGCTTCCGCTTTTTTCAGCCAAAAGACAATTTTCTCAATCGCTTGCGTATAGAGTCCACCTACTTTCCATACCTTTTCTTGAATCTTTCCATCCTCTTTAACCAAACGACTATTCAACCCATAAGAAACCGGCGTTTCATTTTTCGGATCTTTCAAAACGTTATAGAAATCTTCTGCTTCTTTCTGTGTCACGCCATCGTAATAGTTACAAGCGGAAGTAAGTACCAAGTCTTCTCCATCTGCCTGATTTACCCGTTTCGGCATTATAGCCGGATCAAAAATGACAGGGAATAATTCATTGCAAAGCTGTTCGGCAGTTTGTCCTTCTGCCAACGGAAGTAAAGAAGTGTCAATACTAAGCACAGCTTGTTTTAGAAACTCCTTTGAAAAGTTCGGTACAAACTTTTCCATACCATAATGATGATGAATACCATTAGAGAACCATACCCGTTTAAGATACACTTCCATGTTTTTAAAATCAGAAGTTTCTTTATCACCTTGATAGTTCATATACACAGCTTCAAGCATCCGACGAATCCTTAGGTTATACTTTCCGTTTTGGTCAAACAGAATATCCCGTCCTTCCAAAGCAGCTTGTGTCAAATAATAAACCAACTCTTTCTGTTTCAGTGACAAGTCCTCAAATCCGGAAGCCTTGTACCGCAATATCTGTAAATCTGCAAATTGTTCCACTGTATAATCAAATTTATCTGTTTTAGCAGTTGTTGTTTTAGCTCCTCCACAAGACACTAAAAGTGTCGAGGCTATGGCTATTGATATAAGATGTTTCATAATAACTAGTATTGATCAATGTAAAAAGAGAAAAAGGAATTATCCCTAAACTCTCATTCAGGGGTAATTCCTTTTATTCAGTTTCGGAATATGCAATTACTTTTTGCTATCTGTATGTCTCTTGCGATATCCGTTAGGAGTCTCACCTACATTCTTGTAAAATGCAGCGTAAAAAGATTGACGATTTGCAAAGCCAACCATTGCACTGATTTCCTCTACATTCTTGTCAGCATAACGTTTGTCAGTCAATAAGTGCAATGCATCTTTTACTCTGTACTCATTCAACAAACAAGAATAGTTCATGCCAAAACGAGAATTTACCACTGCAGAAAGATAGCGTGTATTTGTTTTAAGCTCTTTAGCTAGATCTTTCGCAGAGTAATCAGGGTCTTTGTACTTCTTCTGAACAACTACAATATTCAGAATCTTGTCATACAACTCATCTGCTAATTCCGGTCTAATCAAAGATCTATACGCAGCTTTCTTTTCTTTCTTTTCCCTTAAATTATAAGGGCGTTTTTTAGGAGTTTCCTCCGTTGCTTTTTTCTCTAAATCACTCATCGAATTAACTGGTTAGGGGTTTGTTCATTAATTAATATTGCCCATTCGCAACATTGCATGTTACAAATGTCTTACTTTTTTTTTAAACACACAATTTTTTTGTGCATTTTTTTTCTACTTAAACAATCAAAAAGCTTGAAATAGTGGAAATATGACAAAATAATAAGAAACTTTAACCCTTTAGGGATTTATTATTGAACAGAAATCGAGACATGATAAAGTATACTAAAGAAAATGTATCTTTGCAACAAAGTTTAATAGATTCATTGATGAAAAATATTTTAAAAACATATTTCGGATACGATAATTTCCGTCCTTTACAAGAAGAAATTATCCACCACATTCTAAACAAACAGGATGCTTTAGTACTGATGCCTACCGGGGGAGGAAAATCCATTTGTTATCAGTTACCTGCCTTACTCAGCGAAGGCACTGCCATAGTAGTCTCACCACTCATCTCATTGATGAAAGATCAGGTAGAAGCATTACAATCTAATGGAATTGCAGCCGGAGCACTGAATAGTAATAATGACGAAACAGAAAATGCTAACCTGCGTCGCGCTTGTATTGATGGACGATTGAAACTACTTTATATTTCTCCGGAAAAACTGGTAACAGAAAAAGACTATCTATTACGAGACATGAACATCTCTTTATTTGCCATCGACGAAGCACACTGCATTTCGCAATGGGGACATGACTTTCGACCGGAATATGCACAAATGGGAATAATTCATCAGCAATTCCCTCAAATTCCAATCATTGCATTGACAGCAACAGCCGATAAAATTACAAGGGAAGACATTATTCGCCAACTTCATCTCATCCATCCACGCACTTTCATTTCATCTTTCGACCGTCCCAACATCAGCTTAACGGTAAAACGTGGTTTTCAGGCAAAAGAGAGAAACAAAGCGATCCTTGAATTTATAAACCGTCACAGTGGAGAGAGTGGAATTATTTATTGCATGAGTCGTAATAAAACAGAAACTATTGCTCAGATGATACAAAAACAAGGTATCCGTTGTGGTGTTTATCATGCAGGATTATCTCCACAGCAACGAGATAAAACCCAAGATGATTTCATCAACGACCGTATTCAAGTAGTATGTGCCACGATAGCTTTTGGTATGGGAATTGACAAATCTAATGTCCGTTGGGTTATTCACAATAATCTCCCTAAAAGCATTGAAAGTTTTTACCAAGAGATAGGTCGCACGGGACGTGATGGTTTGCCAAGTGATACTATCCTATTTTATTCAATAGGAGACCTAATCCTGCTCACTAAATTTGCAACCGAAAGCAATCAACAAACTATTAATCTGGAAAAACTTCAGCGAATGCAACAATATGCCGAAGCAGACATCTGCCGAAGAAGAATTCTACTAAATTATTTCGGAGAAACGACAACAAAAGATTGTGGAAACTGTGATGTTTGTAAAAATCCCCCTGAAAGATTCGATGGCACAATCATCGTCCAGAAAGCATTAAGTGCTATTGTTCGTACCAATCAACAAATTGGAACTGGATTACTGATTGACATTCTTCGTGGCAACTATTCTACTGAAGTAACCGGAAAAGGTTACCAAGAACTAAAAACATTTGGAGCAGGAAGAGATATTCCCGTTCGGGACTGGCAAGACTATCTCTTACAAATGTTGCAATTAGGTTACTTCGAGATCGCCTACAACGAAAACAATCACTTAAAAATTACCTCAAGTGGTACCGCCATACTCTTTGGCAGATCCAAAGCTACCCTAACAGTCATCCATCGAGAAGAAACAACAATCAAAGGAAAAAAGAAAAAAGTTATAATCTCCAAAGAATTTTCTTTCGGACTACCAGGCACAGAGAATGAAGATCTTTTCGAGGCACTTCGTGGCTTACGAAAACAATTGGCAGATCAAGAAGCACTTCCTGCTTACATTGTATTATCGGATAAAGTGCTCCACCTCCTCAGTATCTCTCGCCCCACTACCATTGAAGAGTTTGGAGCTATCAGTGGTATCGGAGAATATAAAAAGAAAAAATATGGGAAAGATTTTATAACCCTAATCAAACAATTCGTAGACAACACCTAATAGCTACATTAGTTAAATGTTCTCCTCACAAAGTAAACTGTTTACATCCCATTCGCAGCAGTTTTCTTCTTTGTCAAATAATCCCGGCGCGAAGTCTCAAAAAGACAGACCATTTATGTAAAATGAGTTTCTGCTCTTCGACACAGCAAAGAAAGTTAGTAAGAGAATCAAGAAAAATAAAAGAAGATTATCGGCACTGCTGTAACTGCTCATGCAAATCCGACTGCGGTACCCCAAGTGAAATCGCCTTTTCAAAGTTAGATTTCGCCAATGATTTCTTTTTCTGAACCAGATAGATACTACCACGTAGTAAATAAGCATCTGCTGAAGATGCATCTAACCGTATAGCTTCATCCAAATCCACCAACGCTAAATCATCATGCCCCATCTCATGTTCCACATCAGCACGAGCAATATATAGGGTAGCGTCATTAGGAGTCTCTACAATCATCTTATTCAAAATATCAAGCGCCTCTTTGAACTTGCCTTCTTTCTGCTCCAAAGTCGCCAAACCAAGCCGTCCACTATAGCTCAAAGGATCGAGTTCCATCAAACGATTATAATCTAGTCGGGCAGCAGGATAATCCCGGCGAAGAACATAAATATAAGCACGCATCAATAGTGCTTCTTTATTCTTTTTATCTTCATCAAGTACTTGACAATAATCTGTATAAGCTCGATCTGTTTTACCCATCTCTAAATAAATAGCAGCACGATCTAACAAAATAGGTACTGATAACGGAGCAAAATTCAAAGCAAATGTATAAGATTCAAGCGCCTTGTCAAATTCCCCCAAACGACGTTGTACTAATCCTAGATTAGAAAAAAGCATTGCATTCTTTTCATTCTTCGGATCCAGTTTTAAAGCCTGCACTAACAAGTCTTTCGCTTGATGAAGACTATCTTTTTCTATGCACTCAATTGCCCTCTCCGACAACTGCTGATAAGTTTGTGCATGCAAAGCAAACGGAAACAAAAAAAGCAATAAAAGGATAGCCCCTTTCAAAAAGAATGAAAATGCAGTTACTTTCATCCTATCCTTACTCAAAATATTTTTCATCAATTAATCATATTAATTAAAACACGCTCTCCTCTATGTATCAAAAGAAGAGACAAAACACAATCGCTACAACGGATACACGTCAAATGCAAACAACTCAGTTGAAAGATAACGCTCTCCCGTATCAGCTAACAATACTACGATTTTTTTGTTCTTAAATTCCGGACGTATCGCCAATTGACGAGCAGCATAAACTGCCGCTCCTGAAGAAATTCCCGCCAGCAGACCTTCAGTTGCAGCCAATTCTCGTCCTGCACGAATCGCTTCATCGTCTGGTACACCTATAACTTCATCAACAACAGAAGCGTCATAAAGCTTCGGGATAAAATTTGCACCGATTCCCTGAATTCGATGTGGTTCTGGCTGACCACCAGCTAAAACCGGAGATGATGCAGGTTCTACTGCAACAATATAAATATCCGGATTATGTTTTTTTAAGGCACGAGCAACTCCACACACAGTGCCTCCTGTACCAACTCCTGCAACAAACGCTGCCACTTCACCATCAGTATCCCGCCAAATCTCTTCACCGGTAGTCCTTTCATGGGCAGTCGCATTAGAAGTGTTCTCAAATTGTTGCAGAATTACCGAACCAGGAATACTATCACGCAACTCCTGAGCTTTAGCAATAGAAGCAGCCATTCCTCCCAAACCATCCGTTAAAACGATCTGCGCCCCTAATGCTTTTAACAAATTCCGACGTTCGAGACTCATTGTCTCAGGCATCGTCAATATCAAATGATAACCCTTAATAGTAGCTACCATTGCTAAACCGACCCCTGTATTTCCGCTTGTCGGCTCAATAATAGTCGCACCAGGTTTTAACATTCCACGCGCCTCCGCATCCTCGATCATAGACAAAGCCACCCTGTCTTTCACACTTCCAGCCGGATTGAAAGCTTCCAACTTAGCAATTAAATTCTGTTTCAGATCATGCTTCCGGCTATAACCTGAAAGCTCCATCAAGGGAGTATTTCCCACTAAATCTGTCAATTTCTTCGCAATTTTTGGCATCGTTCACCTCGTTTTATTCGGTTGATGTGCAAAGATACAGAAAAGAATTGTACCTTTGTCTCCGTTCAATCTTTTTAAGTTTATAGATATGAAAAAGAGAATCCTGCAATTTCTCACGACTTATTTCTTATTTGTTCTTTTGTTTGTTATACAAAAACCTTTATTCATGGGTTATTACCATGAACTCTATACTGCTGTTTCCTGGAGCGATTATTTCAGTGTCATGTGGCACGGACTGCCATTAGATCTTTCTTTGGCAGGATACCTCACAGCAATTCCGGGTCTGTTACTGATTATTTCTGCCTGGACCAACTCAGGTATACTTCATCATATCCGACAATGGTATTTTGGTATCATCGCCTTTATTATGGCTTCTATTTTTATCGTTGATTTAGGATTATACGGTTTTTGGGGATTCCGTCTGGACGCCACTCCCATCTTCTATTTCTTTACCTCTCCTAAAGACGCCATAGCCAGTGTAAGTATCTGGTTTATATTACTAGGTTTATTAGCCATGCTAATTTATGCTGCCATCCTTTATGGAATTTTCTATTTCACACTCATTCGTGAAAAGAAACCTTTAAAAATTCCTTATCACAGACAAAACGTATCTTTGGTACTCCTTTTACTGACAGCAGCTCTTTTCATCCCCATTCGCGGTGGTTTCTCTGTATCAACCATGAATCTAAGTAAAGTTTATTTCAGCCAAAACCAACGAATAAACCATGCAGCAATCAATCCTGCATTCAGTTTCATGTATTCCGCCACCCATCAAAACAACTTTGATAAACAATACCGTTTAATGGATCCTAAAAAAGCCGATGAACTATTTACTCAAATAATAGAGAAACCAGCATCAGCTACAGACAGTATTCCCCAGTTACTTAATACACAACGCCCCAATATTATTTTCATCATCCTGGAAAGTTTTTCTACCCATTTAATGGAATCTTTCGGAGGACAACCAAACGTTGCTGTCAATCTGGATAAATTAGGTAAAGAAGGAATATTATTCACTAATTTCTATGCCAATAGTTTTCGTACTGATCGTGGTCTCGTATCTGTCATTAGTGGATATCCTGCTCAACCAAGTACCAGTATTATGAAGTATCCTGAGAAAACAGAAAACCTTCCTTCTATTCCTCGCACACTAAAAAATGCCGGATACGATTTGGAATACTATTACGGTGGAGATGCTGATTTCACTAATATGCGTTCTTATCTGGTTTCTGCCGGTATTGAGAAGATCATTTCCGAGAAAGATTTCCCTTTATCTGAGCGTGCAGGTAAATGGGGAGCACAGGATCATACATTATTCCAACGTTTTCTGAAAGACTTGAAAGAAGAAAAGCCCAAAGAACCATTTTTAAAGATCGTACAAACCTCCAGTAGTCACGAGCCTTTTGAGGTACCATTTCACCGTTTAGACCATAAAGTACTCAATGCTTTTGCTTATGCAGATAGTTGTGTGGGAGATTTCGTAAAACAATATAAAGAAACTCCGATGTGGAAGAATACATTAATCGTACTTGTTCCTGACCACTTGGGAGGATATCCTCATCCTATAGATAACCCATTGGAAGGACATACTATTCCACTCATTATGATTGGTGGAGCAATTAAAGAGCCACAGATGATAGATACTTATGCTTCTCAAATAGATATTGCCGCAACTCTGCTTTCCCAGCTTGGATTGCCACACGATGAATTTACCTTCAGCAAGAATATTCTGAATCCGTCCTCTCCTCATTTCGGATATTTTACAGAACCGTCTCTGTTTGGTATGGTTACTCCTGAAAATCAATTGGTATTCAATTTGGATGCCAATACAATACAAGTGGACGAAGGTACCACAAAAGGAGCCAATTTGGAAAAAGGAAAAGCATTTCTCCAAAAGCTCTATGATGATATAGCAAAACGATAAAACAATACCATTTTTCTTATAATACATTTTATATTATATGAATGAAATAATTCAAAGCCTATCTGATATAGATACTAATGTACTTTTATTCTTTAATGGTATACACTCGCCATTTTGGGATTATTTCATGAGTGCTTTTACCGGAAAAGTAATATGGGTACCAATGTATGCCACTATACTATATGTACTACTAAAAAACTTCCATTGGAAAGTTGCCATTTGTTATGTAGTGGCTATTGCTCTGACAATCACATTTGCAGACCAGATGTGTAATAGTCTCATCCGTCCGTTAGTAGGTCGTTTGCGTCCTTCCAATCCGGAAAACCCAATCGCTGACCTAGTCTATATTGTAAATGGGAAACATGGAGGTGGTTTCGGATTTCCTTCCTGTCACGCAGCCAATTCATTCGGACTTGCGATATTCCTGATTTGTTTATTTCGTAAACGCTGGCTGAGTATCTTTATCGTTCTATGGGCATTCACCAATTCTTATACCCGCCTATATCTAGGATTACATTATCCCGGGGATTTAATAGTGGGAGCCATCATCGGAGGATTCGGGGGATGGATGCTCTACTTTATTTTCCATAAACTAGCCGTTCGGCTAAACCCGGCTAGCAAATCCTCTAATATCAAGATGCGACAAACAGGAACGATTATTTATGTAGGACTGCTGACGACACTTGGTATCATCATTTATTCAATTATTCAAAGCTAAAGAAACCTTTAGAATCAACAATAAAAAAGCCTGGTATCACTTTTACACCAGGCTTTTTCATTATATGAGCAATATATTATCAAGCTTTCTTAATGTACTCAACAATCCACTGCCCAACCTCTTTTGTTCCATACTTAGCACCCCCAGCTACTTGAATTTCCGGTGTACGTACATTCTCATCCAAAGAAGCATCCACTGCTTTACGAATTAAAGCTCCTTCTTCCTTACAATCAAAGTACTCGAATAGCATAGCTACAGAAAGTATCTGTGCCAATGGATTAGCAATATTCAGTCCTTTAGCCTGAGGCCATGAACCATGAATCGGTTCAAATACAGGAGTACTTTCTCCAGTAGAAGCAGAAGGAAGTAACCCCATAGAACCACTGATCACAGAACCCTCATCAGTCAAAATATCACCAAACGTATTTTCAGTTACCATCACATCAAAGAATGCTGGTTCTTGAATCATACGCATAGCAGCATTATCCACATACATATAATCTGTGGTCACTTCCGGATAATTCGGAGCCATTTCCTGTGCAATCTGACGCCACAAACGAGAAGAAGCCAACACGTTCGCTTTATCCACAACCGTTAAGTGCTTTCTACGTTTCATCGCATATTCAAAACCGACTCTCAAGATACGTTCAATTTCCGGACGAGTATAGAAGTTCGTATCATAAGCCTTATCATTATCCTGATATTTCTCACCAAAATACATACCACCGGTTAATTCACGAATACAGATAAAATCGGCATTCTCTACTAATTCCGCACGCAACGGAGATTTATGAATCAGGCATTTAAACGTTTGTACAGGACGGATATTAGCAAACAACCCCAACTTCTTACGCATAGCAAGCAATCCTTGCTCCGGACGAACCTTTGCAGTAGGATCATTATCAAACTTCGGATCACCTACAGCAGAAAACAAAACTGCATCTGCATCCTTACAAACCTGAAATGTTTTTTCCGAGAACGGATCACCGACTTTATCTATAGCATCTGCACCACAGATTGCATATTCGTAACTTACTTTATGACCAAACTTCTCACAAACGGCACTCATAACATCCACCCCCTGTACGGAGATTTCCGGTCCGATACCATCGCCTGCTAATACAGCAATTTTAAAATCCATAATTACTAATTCTTTCTATTTATATACTTATAAAAAACATTCTTCAGAAAAAGCGACCTTACATCTATTCATTTTCAATAATATTCAGCATCTTCACTGTCGCTTTAATGGCAGCCTCGGTCTGGTCAGCATCCAAACCACGAGTACGGAACACCCGGTCCTCATAACTCCAAGTAATGACAGTCTGCACAAATGCATCTGTACGTCCACCAGGAGGAATACTAACGGCATAATTCGTCAGCATCGGGAATTTACGTCCTAAAGTCACCTTATATACTTTGCGCAAAGCACGTACAAAAGCGTCATACTGACCATCACCGCTTGAACTTTCTTCAAATTCTTTGCCATTGATCTCTATTTTCAGAGTTGCCATCGGCTTCAAACCATTAGCAAGGTTTACAATATAACTCTTTAGTTTCACTTTATCCCCTTCAACCCCATGCTTTAACACATCCGAAACGATATATGGCAGATCATCCTGAGTAACCAATTCTTTTTTATCCCCCAGTTCAATAATGCGTTCCGTCACTTTACGCATAGAATCCTCGTCCAAATCCAATCCCAAATCTTCCAGATTTTTACGGATATTAGCCTTACCACTTGTTTTGCCTAATGCATACTCACGTTTACGACCAAAACGTTCGGGCAACAAATCATTGCAATACAGGTTATTCTTATTATCACCATCTGCATGAACACCTGCAACTTGCGTAAAGACATTCTCACCTACAATTGGCTTATTGGCAGGAATTACAATACCGGAATAAGACTCTACTACCCGGCTAACATCATTTAAACGGCTTTCATCAATATTGGTCAGCGCATTAAAATGATCTTTCAGAATAGCTTGTACACTTGCCAAAGGAGCATTACCTGCCCGCTCACCCAAACCATTAATCGTCGTATGCAATCCTTTCACTCCACTCAGCACAGCTGCCAACACATTGCTTACAGCCAAATCATAGTCATTATGCGCATGAAAATCAAAATGAGTATCCGGATAACGTTTCTTCATTTTCCGCATATACTCAATTACTTGTAGAGGATTCAAAATACCTAATGTATCCGGCAACATATACCGTTTGATATTGGAGCCTTTCAATCCATCCATCAACTGAAACACATATTCGGAAGAATCTTTCATACCATTACTCCAATCTTCCAGATAGACATTTACAACAATATCTTGTTCATCGGCATAATGCACTACATTGATAATATCGGCAATATGTTCTTCAGGGCTTTTTTTTAATTGTTGTGTACAGTGTTTTAATGAACCTTTACATAGCAAATTAATAACGCGACAACCGGTACGTTGTATCCAATCAACCGAAGTGCCGCCATCTACAAACCCCAGTACTTCTACTTTATGAAGCAGATTCCGACGAGCTGCCCAATCGCATATCATCTTCACAGCTTCAAACTCACCATCCGACACACGCGCTGAGGCAACCTCTACCCGGTCCACCTTTAAGTCTTCCAATAGCAAACGAGCGATCATTAGTTTCTCATGAGGCACAAAGGATACCCCGCTAGTCTGTTCACCATCGCGGAGCGTTGTGTCCATAATCTCTATTTTGACGCTTTCTCTTCCCATTGTTCGATCTTATTTTTATTACTTAACAAGAAATCAATATCATCCAATCCATTCATCAGACAATGTTTCTTATAAGCATTGATTTCAAAGTTCTCACTTTTACCTGTCGCTTTATTGGTGATAGTTTGCTCAGGAAGATTCACTTCCACCTCCATTTTGGGATTTACATAAATAGAGTCGAACAATTCCTGCAAGAATTCTTCCGAAACAACAACCGGAAGTACAAAATTATTCAACTCATTATTCTTATGAATATCTGCAAAGAAACTAGATACTACTACCCGAAATCCATATCCGGCAATCGCCCAAGCAGCATGTTCACGACTGGAACCTGAACCAAAGTTCTTTCCGGCAACTAATATTTGTCCACTATATGTGGGATCATTCAGCACAAAATCCTTATTCAAGGACCCATCTGCATTATATCGCCAATCACGAAACAAATTATCTCCGAAAAATTTCTCTTCACGAGTAGTTGCTTTCAGGAAACGCGCCGGAATAATCTGGTCTGTATCCACATTTTCCAAAGGCAAAGGTACACAAGTACTTGTTATTATATCAAATTTTGTTTTCATCTCTAATTATCTATTATCCATTATCAATTAAATAAGTTCTCTCGGATCAGTAATGACTCCCGTTACCGCAGCAGCTGCAGCAACCAACGGACTAGCCAATAATGTACGTGCTCCCGGTCCCTGACGCCCTTCAAAGTTACGGTTACTAGTAGAAACAGAATATTTACCAGCTGGAACCTTATCATCATTCATAGCCAGACAGGCAGAACATCCCGGCTGACGAATTGCAAATCCAGCTTCTGTCAGAATCTTATCAATACCTTCCTTACGAATTTGCGCATCTACCATCCATGATCCCGGAACAAGCCACGCAATTACATTATCTGCTTTTTTACGTCCTTCTACAATGGAAGCAAAAGCACGAAAGTCTTCAATACGCCCGTTGGTACAAGCTCCAAGAAATACATAGTCAATCTTCTTACCTAACAAAGATTCACCTGGTTGGAATCCCATATAATCCAGAGATTTCTTGAAAGAGCCCTGAGCTGCTTCTCCCAATCCTTCCATTGTAGGGATATGCTGTGTGATTCCCATACCCATTCCCGGATTAGTACCATAAGTAATCATTGGTTCAATATCAGCTGCGTCAAATCGAACTTCTTTATCAAACACAGCATCATCATCACTCTTCAATGTCTTCCAATATTCCACTGCTATCTCCCATTCTTTGCCTGTAGGAGCATTTTCACGACCTTTGATATATTCAAAGGTCACTTCATCCGGCGCGATCATACCACCACGTGCACCCATTTCGATAGAAAGATTACAGAGAGTAAGACGTCCTTCCATTGTCAGGTTACGAATAGCCGAACCCGCATATTCAACAAAATAACCAGTTGCACCACTGGTAGTCATCTTAGACATCATATAAAGTGCTACATCTTTTGCAGTTACTCCTTTTCCTAATTCTCCGTCTACAGTAATACGCATTGTTTTCGGTCTTGACTGAAGAATACACTGAGAGGCCAATACCATTTCCACTTCACTGGTTCCGATACCGAAAGCAATCGCTCCCATTGCACCATGAGTTGAAGTATGAGAGTCACCACAAACAATTGTCATACCCGGAAGAGTCAAAGCACGCTCCGGACCTACTACATGGATAATTCCATTTTTCGGATGCATCATACCATAATGTGTCAGACCAAAATCTTTGGCATTCTTCGTCAGTGTATCTACCTGAGTCTTGGATACCTGATCTTCAATCGGTTTATCCTGATCATGAGTCGGTGTATTATGATCCGGCATACAAAACACTTTATCCGGACGGAATACGCTGATTCCACGTTCACGCAATCCTGAAAAAGCTTGCGGACTAGTCACTTCATGGCAATAAAGCCGATCAATATAAAGTTGTGTAGGACCATCTTTCACAGTAGTAACCACGTGAGCATCCCATATTTTATCAAATAATGTATTCATTTATATCTTATAATTTTGCAAGTTAGAATTGAATTTTAGTCTCTCTTTTAATTTTTAAATTTATTGATGCAGTCAATATAAGCTTCTACAGACGCTGCTATAATATCTGTATTAGCTCCAAAGCCATAATACATTTGATTATCATATTCTACCTGCATATGTACTTTACCAACATCATCACTTCCTTTACTAATGGCTTGAATGGTAAATTCTTTCAGCGTCATGTGACGGTCTACGATCTTTTTCAAAGCTTTGATCGCAGCATCTACAGGACCATTTCCACTAGCACAAGCTTCAAACTTTTCTCCGGAAATATTCAATCCCAAGCTAGCAACCGAACGGACACCAACTCCACTAGTCACTTGCAAGTAATCTAACTTAATACGGTGATTTTGAGCACGATCCGCACCTGCTAATACTAGAATATCATCATCATTAATATCTTTTTTCTTATCAGCCAGTTTTAAAAATTCTTCGTATACCTTATCTAAGTTATCTTGCTCTAATTTAACTCCCAAAACAGACAGACGGTTTTTCAAAGCAGCACGTCCGCTACGGGCAGTCAATACAATTGAGTTATCATCAATACCTACATCATGAGGATCAATAATCTCATAAGTTTGCACGTTCTTCAACACGCCATCTTGATGAATTCCAGATGAATGTGCAAAAGCATTTCGTCCGACAATTGCTTTATTTGGTTGTACCGGCATATTCATCAAACTAGATACCATACGGCTAGTCGGATAAATCTTCTGAGTATTGATATTTGTTTGAATATCAATTTCATGATGACTCTTGATAATCATTGCTATTTCCTCAAGAGCAGTATTCCCTGCACGTTCGCCAATGCCATTAATAGTAACCTCCACCTGGCGGGCACCATTCAGAACCCCCGCTATTGTATTAGCTGTGGCCATACCTAAGTCATTGTGACAATGGGTAGAAATAATTGCTTTATCGATACCATCTACATGGTCAATCAAATATTTAATTTTAGCACCATATTCTGACGGTAAGCAATAACCGGTTGTATCCGGGATATTCACTACTGTTGCACCAGCTTTAATAACTGCCTCAATTACTCGCGCTAAATATTCATTCTCCGTACGTCCTGCATCTTCCGCATAAAACTCTACATCTTCTACAAATCGACGCGCATACTTCACTGCAGCTACAGCACGTTCAATAATCTCTTCGCGATTTGAATTGAATTTATATTTGATATGAGAATCTGAAGTACCGATACCTGTATGAATACGCTTATGTTTAGCAAATCTCAAGGCATCTACAGCAACATCAATATCCTTTTGAACCGACCGGGTCAGAGCACAGATTGTAGGCCATGTCACCGCCTTGGAAATCTCTATCACTGAATTAAAATCTCCTGGGCTGGAGATAGGAAAACCCGCTTCAATCACATCTACACCCAGAGCTTCTAATGCCTTTGCTACCTGAATCTTCTCTACTGTATTCAATTGGCATCCCGGAACCTGTTCACCATCACGAAGTGTGGTATCGAAAATAAATAACCTATTGTCCATCTTCTTATGATTTATATAATTATTAGCACCAAAAAAAAAAACCTTTCACACGTGGAAGTGAGAAAGGCTTTCGTATATTTTCATTATACACTTTTACGCGCAGCACTCACTTCCACTAAACTTTGATAGTAGAATAATAATACCACACAGTAGAATATGTATAAACATCTGATTCATTTTATTGTCTTTTTATTGTTTGACGATGCAAAGGTAGAGATTATTTCTTAACCACCAAATAATACGTTACTTTTTTATCGAAAATAATTTCATTTCATAAGTTAAAGTCGAATATAAAAAAGAATATATTACTAGTCACTTTCTATTCCTCATAAAATAAAAAGAGGACACAGAATGTTTGATCACTCTGTATCCTCCGGACTTATCATTCTAAATCAATAAATTACTTCTTATCGCAACATGCTTTTTTTTCTGAGCAATCAGCTTTCTTGTCACAATCAGTCTTTTTATCACAGTTCGTTTTGCCGCAATTAGCCTGCTTATCGCAAGAAGTAGCACAGGAATCTGTCTTTTGACAACAAGAATCAGCTTGAGTACATACAGCAGCTTCTACAACTTCAACAGAATCTGTTACTTCAGTTCCAGAAGTACTATTAGCTGTTTTATTACCAGAGCAAGACATCATAGCAAAGGAAAATGTTACTGCCACAGCAGCTAGGAATAATTTAATCTTCATACTTTTGATTTGCTTTAAACATTTAATATAGAATTATCAATCGCAAATATAACACATTTTTTCTAAAGTACCAAAAACAGAAAGCCCCTCCGGTCAATCGACTGAAGGGGCTTCTTCAAAAACGGCAGTTACCTACTCTCCCACTGTTACGCAGTACCATCGGCGTGACGAGGCTTAACTTCTCTGTTCGGAATGGGAAGAGGTGGAACCCTCGTGCTATAACCACCTGAAAAAGGTTATGACATGATGAAAAGTAAAATTACAGTAATCATTATTATCAATAGTATTTATTATATTAATAATCATAATACGCTAAACGTATATAACAAACAAAACCAGAAAGAAAGTAGACGGGCAATTAGTAATGCTCGGCTAAGATGTTACCACCTGTACACCTGCATCCTATCAACGTCATCGTCTTTAACGACCCTAAGAAATCTAATCTTGTGGCTGGCTTCGTACTTAGATGCTTTCAGCACTTATCCAATCCCGACTTAGATACCCAGCAATGCACCTGGCGGCACAACTGGTAAACCAGAGGTCAGTCCAACACGGTCCTCTCGTACTAGTGTCAGAGCCACGCAAATTTCATACGCCCACGATAGATAGAGACCGAACTGTCTCACGACGTTCTGAACCCAGCTCGCGTGCCACTTTAATGGGCGAACAGCCCAACCCTTGGGACCTTCTCCAGCCCCAGGATGTGACGAGCCGACATCGAGGTGCCAAACCCCTCCGTCGATATGAGCTCTTGGGAGGGATCAGCCTGTTATCCCCGGAGTACCTTTTATCCTTTGAGCGATGTCCCTTCCATACGGAAACACCGGATCACTATGCTCTAGTTTCCTACCTGATCGACTTGTGAGTCTCCCAGTCAAGCGCCCTTATGCCATTACACTCTACGGACGGTTACCAATCGTCCTGAGGGCACCTTTAGAAGCCTCCGTTACTGTTTTGGAGGCGACCACCCCAGTCAAACTACCCACCAAACAGTGTCCTCGAAATTACGAGTTAGAACTCAAATAATCAAAGGGCCGTATTTCAACAGCGACTCCATTCAAACTGGCGTCTGAACTTCAAAGTCTCCGGCCTATCCTACACATTAATTACCCAAATTCAATGTTAAGCTATAGTAAAGGTTCACGGGGTCTTTTCGTCCCATCGCGGGTAATCGGCATCTTCACCGATACTACAATTTCACTGAGCTCACGGTTGAGACAGTGTCCAGATCATTACACCATTCGTGCAGGTCGGAACTTACCCGACAAGGAATTTCGCTACCTTAGGACCGTTATAGTTACGGCCGCCGTTTACTGGGGCTTCAATTCAATGCTTCTCTTGCGATGACATCTCCTCTTAACCTTCCAGCACCGGGCAGGTGTCAGGCTGTATACCGAATCTTTCGATTTTGCACAGCCCTGTGTTTTTGTTAAACAGTTGCCTGGACCTATTCTCTGCGCCCAGCCGAAAAGCTGGGACCCTTTATCCCGAAGTTACAGGGTTAATTTGCCTAGTTCCTTAACCGTGATTCACTCAAGCGCCTTAGTATATTCAACCCGACTACGTGTGTCCGTTTACGGTACGGGTACCTCAAAGATTAAGTTTAGCGGATTTTCTTGGGAGTTTGATTACATACGCTATTACTTCATTCCGAAGAATTCGGTATACTATCAGGTTCGACTCTCATCCTGGATTTGCCTGGGATGATCAGCATCTACACCCTTTAACGGACTATTCCGTCAGTCCGCGGTATTGTCACTGCTCCGTCTCCACAATCACTCTTTAAGGTAGTACAGGAATATTAACCTGTTCTGCCATCGGCTTCGCCGTTCGGCTGAGCCTTAGGACCCGACTAACCCTGATCCGATTAGCGTTGATCAGGAAACCTTAGTCTTGCGGCGAGGGGGTTTCTCACCCCCTTTATCGTTACTTATACCTACATTTGCTTTTCCACACGCTCCAGTATAGCTGACGCTACGCCTTCGACGCGGAGTGGAATGCTCCCCTACCGATCATTGCTGATCCCATAGCTTCGGTAAAACACTTAATGCCCGATTATTATCCACGCCAAACTCCTCGACTAGTGAGCTGTTACGCACTCTTTAAATGAATGGCTGCTTCCAAGCCAACATCCTAGCTGTCTTAGCAATCTGACTTCGTTAGTTCAACTTAGTGTTTATTTGGGGACCTTAGCTGATGGTCTGGATTCTTCTCCTTTGGGACATGGACCTTAGCACCCATGCCCTCACTCCTGTGATTGGACTAATGCGCATTCGGAGTTTGTCAAGACTTGATAGGCGGTGAAGCCCTCGCATCTTATCAGTCGCTCTACCTCACATTAGTAACTCACAAGGCTGCACCTAAATGCATTTCGGGGAGTACGAGCTATCTCCAAGTTTGATTAGCCTTTCACCCCCACCCTCAGGTCATCCGGAAGCTTTTCAACGCTTATCGGTTCGGTCCTCCAGTTAGTGTTACCTAACCTTCAACCTGCCCAAGGGTAGATCACTTGGTTTCGCGTCTACTCCTTCCGACTGGACGCCCTATTAAGACTCGCTTTCGCTTCGGCTGCATGTCTCTAGACACTTAACCTTGCCGGAAAAAGTAACTCGTAGGTTCATTATGCAAAAGGCACGCCGTCACTGTTTTAACAGCTCCGACCGCTTGTAGGCGCATGGTTTCAGGGACTATTTCACTCTTCTATTCGAAGTGCTTTTCACCTTTCCTTCACAGTACTGGTTCGCTATCGGTCTCTCGGGAGTATTTAGCCTTACCGGATGGTCCCGGTGGATTCACGCAAGATTTCTCGTGTCCCGCGCTACTCAGGATACCACTACGCTTCGTCTGGTTTAGAATACCGGGCTATCACCGTCTATGGCCGAACTTTCCAGATCGTTCTTCTCACCAGATGTCATGCGACATCGTGGTCCTACAACCCCATAATTGCCGTAACAACTATGGTTTGGGCTAGTCCCCGTTCGCTCGCCACTACTAGGGGAATCATTATTATTTTCTTTTCCTGCAGGTACTAAGATGTTTCAGTTCCCTGCGTTAGCTTCCATCGAGGATGGATGTCATTCCTTCAGAATGACGGGTTGTCCCATTCGGAAATCTCTGGATCAAGGGTTATTTGCACCTACCCAGAGCTTATCGCAGCTTATCACGTCCTTCATCGCCTCCGAGAGCCAAGGCATCCGCCATGCGCCCTTGCTTACTTTCTTTCAAACTGACTTCTTCATGGTTGGCATGGGAATCGTTGTATTGCTACGAAGATACCAATTGATCCAATGAAGAGTGTGCGGCTTGATATATACTTTTAGCTCTTTACTAAATTTTACTTTTTGTTTCATCATGTCAAAGATCGTTTCTCTTGCGAGATGGTGGAGAATAACGGATTCGAACCGTTGACCCTCTGCGTGCAAGGCAGATGCTCTAGCCAGCTGAGCTAATCCCCCGAAGATTATGAAGAATAAGGAGGGAGGTATTGTTTTTATTCATACCATTCGTGTTCCTTTTTGCTTCTTCGAAGTAGTCCCAGGCAGAGTTGAACTGCCGACCTCTACATTATCAGTGTAGCGCTCTAACCAACTGAGCTATAGGACTGTGTTCTACGCATTATCGGCTGCTTTCGGCATAATCGATGCAAGCATCGCTTATGCTATCTCTTGCTCGATAATTCAACCTTGTCTACCATCGTTAGACTCGGCTTCTGTTTTCTCTTGTTTATCTCTATCTATACTTCTATAGATTTGATCTATATGTTATAAATAAACAAGTACTAGTAGTACATTAAATAGAACCTTGATAGTCTATATGTTGGATGGTTGAGGTAGAATGATAATCATTTCTATTTATAGAATAGGAGTGAGAAGCTATCTACGGCCATGCAACGGTAACGACATCGCTCCAGAAAGGAGGTGTTCCAGCCGCACCTTCCGGTACGGCTACCTTGTTACGACTTAGCCCCAATTACCAGTTTTACCCTAGGACGCTCCTTGCGGTTACGTACTTCAGGTACCCCCGGCTTTCATGGCTTGACGGGCGGTGTGTACAAGGCCCGGGAACGTATTCACCGCGCCATGGCTGATGCGCGATTACTAGCGAATCCAGCTTCACGAAGTCGGGTTGCAGACTTCGATCCGAACTGAGAGAGGTTTTGGGGATTGGCATCCTGTCACCAGGTAGCGGCCTTCTGTACCTCCCATTGTAACACGTGTGTAGCCCCGGACGTAAGGGCCGTGCTGATTTGACGTCATCCCCACCTTCCTCACATCTTACGACGGCAGTCTCTCTAGAGTCCTCAGCGTCAACTGTTAGTAACTAAAGATAAGGGTTGCGCTCGTTATGGCACTTAAGCCGACACCTCACGGCACGAGCTGACGACAACCATGCAGCACCTTCACAACTGCCTTGCGGCTATAGTGTTTCCACTATATTCAGTTGCAATTTAAGCCCGGGTAAGGTTCCTCGCGTATCATCGAATTAAACCACATGTTCCTCCGCTTGTGCGGGCCCCCGTCAATTCCTTTGAGTTTCACCGTTGCCGGCGTACTCCCCAGGTGGAATACTTAATGCTTTCGCTTGGCCGCTTGCGGTATATTGCAAACAGCGAGTATTCATCGTTTACTGTGTGGACTACCAGGGTATCTAATCCTGTTTGATACCCACACTTTCGAGCCTCAGTGTCAGTGACCAGTCTAGTGAGCTGCCTTCGCAATCGGAGTTCTTCGTGATATCTAAGCATTTCACCGCTACACCACGAATTCCGCCCACCTCTACTGTACTCAAGACTGCCAGTATCAACTGCAATTTTACGGTTGAGCCGCAAACTTTCACAACTGACTTAACTGTCCACCTACGCTCCCTTTAAACCCAATAAATCCGGATAACGCTCGGATCCTCCGTATTACCGCGGCTGCTGGCACGGAGTTAGCCGATCCTTATTCATATGGTACATGCAATATTCCACACGTGGAGCATTTTATTCCCATATAAAAGAAGTTTACAACCCATAGGGCAGTCATCCTTCACGCTACTTGGCTGGTTCAGGCTTACGCCCATTGACCAATATTCCTCACTGCTGCCTCCCGTAGGAGTTTGGACCGTGTCTCAGTTCCAATGTGGGGGACCTTCCTCTCAGAACCCCTATCCATCGATGACTAGGTGGGCCGTTACCCCGCCTACAATCTAATGGAACGCATCCCCATCTTTTACCGAAATTCTTTAATAACAAAATCATGGGATTTTTTTATACTATCGGATATTAATCTTTCTTTCGAAAGGCTATCTCCGAGTAAAAGGTAGGTTGGATACGTGTTACTCACCCGTGCGCCGGTCGCCATCGTTTCTATTGCTAGAAATATGCTGCCCCTCGACTTGCATGTGTTAAGCCTGTAGCTAGCGTTCATCCTGAGCCAGGATCAAACTCTTCATTGTAAAAGTATTTTTGAATATCCAAAAAGGATATCTGTGATCTCTGCCGGATGCCGTACGTTTTATTGACTTCAATCTAATACCTATTTAAAAGGTATTGACGGTTCTATTTTTTTTCTTGTACTACTTGTATTGTTTATCAATATGTCAAAGAACTTAATTGCTTTGGTTTCAAAAGCGGGTGCAAAGGTAAGGGGTTTATTTGAAACTACCAAATGTTTGGAAAAGTTTTTTTTCAGCTTTTCTCTTGGCTCTTTCTAAGGCTCTCTTATCGAAAGGGAAAGAAGGGACAAGATGAAGGAACTGGGGATAAACCGGTTTCTTTGCGAATCGGAGTGCAAAGATAAGAACTTTATGCTATTGCTTCCAAAACTTTTTGGAAGTTTTTTTGTTCTTTGTCTTAACCTGATTTACGCTTTTGCAGTTTGTCAAGTAACTAAGGCTTTCTTCTCTTGGAAAGCGGGTGCAAAAGTAGGGGATTTTAAGATATGATCCTAATTTTAGAGTACTTTTTATGCAAGTTTTTTTAAGATTGGGGATAAATGGCTGAGGGAGAGGGATGTTGTATAACATAATTTGGAGAGGGGAAGGAAGGAGGGGAATAGGGGGACTCATTATTATATTTAAAGCGAGAGAGATTCGAGAGAGAGAGAGAGTTGAGGGGATAAAATTGAATGAACGAAAAACGAATTATCCAAAAAAGGGAGAAGAGAACTAAGAACTAGAATAGAAACCACATTACAAGGAGTGAGAAAACGGATGCATTTATAAAAAGCATCAGGTATAAAATAAGGTGAAACGTGAATTCAGCTTCAGTACACATATAGAATTAAAAATGTTTTTTGCCATAACAGTCACTTTTTAACAGATAAGAATCTGGATAACAATAAACTATAAGGTGACGGTAATAGGTGACGGCAGTGTGATGGAATAATTTGCTGTCACACTAATTAGAAGTAGTAAAAACAATTATAAGGGGGAAAGGATTGGGTTCTTCTTCTCTATTTTGTGCAGGATAGTAGTTGACTTGAAAATCGTTTTTTGCTTTCCTCAATCAGAGGTTTGCCGGCAGAGATATTACTAAGCTATTTATGATGTAATAATATGGCTGTGCAAAAAGTGAAAAAACAAGATATTTAATTGGAGTGCACTAACAAAATTGCAAGCTTAATGTCTTGGCTTAATACTGATTTACTTTACACTAAATCGCCATTGAGGTTTCATTCGGATGAAACTAGCAGTTTCAAGCAATGAAACCTTTAGTTTCAATAAGATGAAACTTATAGTTTCATGCGGTGAAACTATTGGTTTCAAGGGATGAAACCGTCAAAAGATATAGATGTGGGAATGAAGTTTACCTAATACCATTAGTTTCAAAGGTGTGAATGTTATAAGTATTTTTTGTTATAAATGATTTATATTCATAATATTAGTCCTGAATTACAAGCTGTTAATAGTTGATTAATAGGCTATTAATGGCTGAGAAGTAGACTATTAATAGTTGGGACATAGACTATTAATACCCATCAACTGACTTGATGATACTTTCCGTAACTTTAGAAAAACATTCGTGAAAGCTAGGGCCGTCATAGGTTTGGTGACGGTAATTTTGCCGTCACAGTGCCATCACACATTTCCGTCACACGATTACACGCTCATTATCAATGATCCATCAACGCTCATGTGACGGTGACGGAAAAAAATCAAAAAAATATCCAAGAGAGAGTGAGTAGAATAAAAAAAGTTTTCTTAAATTCCTGCTGATTTCATATATTCCACAAAAAGACCGTAGCTCTTTACAAAAGCAGACGGTCTTCCAGCAAGCTCTTCAACTATTCTTTTACTTCATCTTATACACCAAAGTTCCCCCTTTCAATATATCTTCGTGTTAAAATGGTAAAACAACTAGTAATATTTCTCAAAACAATCAGACTCATATTTAATTACATTAACACAAAACAAAATGCAATATTTCATTTTGGATTTACAAAGATGATAACTGTAAAATATTTAGGATAACATTTTGACTTTTCAGGTCCCCCAAAAACTATCTTAAAAGAGTTCGGAACAACACTTTCATAAGTCGCCATACATGGTTCTCAAGAATCTGAATCTCTTTGTCTAGTAGGAATAGCCATTACAAAATAATTAGGGTGATTATTTGCGACATTACCCTAACTAACTTTGCTAATAATACCGTTCAAAACAAGAGTTTTGGGCGGTATTTCAATATACACAGATAACTGTTTTCCCTAGCAACTTTTCTCACCAGAGTTATATATAGCAAGAAATATTAAACTTTGGTAAGATGAATATCGGTAAATTCAACTCCTTATACGACCTTTTGGAAGCATTTTCTACGGAGGAAAGCTGCATCAAGTATTTGGAACAGCAACACTGGGCAAATGGTATTCCTGTTTCTCCTTATGACCCTACATCCAAAGTATATAACCATAGCGATGAAATGTACCGCTGTAAGAATACGAGCAAGAATTTCAACGTCAGCATAGAAACTATGTTTGAAGGCTCTAAATTGTCGTTGAGAAAATGGTTCGTGGCTATCTATGAAATAACATCCCGCAAGAAAGGTATTTCATCAATCGAATTATCCAAGAGAATATCCGTTACCTATAAAACTGTGTGGTTCATGAATCAGCGTATTCGTGAATGCTTCGGTATTGTAATGGAAGAGAAACTTGACGGAGAAGTCGAACTTGATGAAACTTTCGTGGGCGGAAAGAATAAAAATCGGCACTATAACAAGAAAGTAAAGAAATACCAAGGCAGGAGTTTCAAAGATAAAGTTCCCCTCATGGGTATGCTTTAGCGTGGCGGTAAGGTGGTTTGTAAAGTAATCCGTAACACTTCCTATAAATCATTGACAGTTCCTATTCTCAAAACTGTAAAACGCATGGCAACGTTATTCTCTGATGAATGGTGCGGATATAAAACCGTTAGCAATTATATGAGCATTACGTAGTTGACCACGGTCACGGACAATACGTTGATGAAGACGCTTATACGAACAATATCGAAGGCTTTTGGAGTATTCTGAAACGTAGCTTGACGGGAATATATAACCATACGAGCAAGAAACACCTTGAACGATATGTTAATGAGTTCAGCTTCCGCTATAATACGAGAGGTTTTGATGACGTTTCACGATTTAATCTGTTACTATGCAATTCAGATTATCATCGTACAACTTTTCAAAGTCTGACAAAATGAGTAAAAAGAAACAAGTAACAATAGAAGACATGGAAAAGGCAATGGCTATCGAACTTCTACCTGCAAAAGAATTAAAGAAGCAAGCAGAAGTTCCAGTGTTTTTTTCTGTTCTCATGCAGAAGGCTATGAAATACGATATTAAACCTAAAAAGAAAAGCAAGAAATAACTCCTTCATCTAATTTTGACCTTGGGAGCTTGCTCTGCGGTTTTCTTTACTTTCTTAGCCCAGCATTGTTTTTGGTCGCTCCAATATATACCATTCTTTTTAAGGATTTTGTAAAAAGCCTTTTGGCTTTCTTCATCTTCAAATCCTGCATAATTCCAATCCGTTTCATCATCTCAGCCAGTACTTGAATTGAAATAATCATTCAAATCTACTGTTCGTTCAATATAGTTATCGGAAAGTTCTATTTTGGGAGCAACTTCTTCAATTTGGTAATTCTTTCGGAACTCTCTTTGCTCTACTGTACGATTGTAGAAAAATACGGCAAATAATACAAGTAGTATAAGCACGATAGTCCATAATACCTTAACGAGGGTATCACTTTCTCCTTTTCACGCTCTAAATGCTTGGAACATGCAATACAATCAATCCTACAATACCCCAGAATAGAGATAAGAAGAACCAGTTTACAGAATTACGCCCTTTTCGAGAAGCTAATATGGTGGCAATAGAAATACCCAACGCAAACAGAATACAAAAGAAACCTACTATAAGTTCCATGGTGGCGAATTTTAACGAGTTCTCCACGACAGCCATAGGAGAAATTTAACAATGTTAGTTGTTAAAGAAAGTGGGCTGCCCTGTGCATACTCGTTAGGTATCGCCAAACACCTATATATACACACAGTAAGGCAACCCACAAGTATGATCTGTCCTCTGTGCCTCGTATATACCTCTTGATAATTTGACGATTTCAACGAGTATAAGGCACTTTCCTTATTATATTCCAAAACTTTGTCCTGAAAGACACAGTAAAGATAGCGAGAAAAATCGTATTTTTACTCAAAAATACAATCATGAATTTGATAACTCCTAAACTAAAAGATTCATTTTACGAGATTTTGTAATTTCGGAAGATGTTCCGATTGATATTGAATATGACGAATTTGCATCTAAGTATTCAACATCAAGTGATAGGTTATGCATGATATTAGAGCAGTTTGAAGCTATGAATTTAATTAAACTCACTCCTTGTATTGGAAGTTGCTTTATACAAGTCACAGCTTATGCTCACTATTATATATCACATGGAGGTTTTACCGCTCAAGAAGAAATTTTGAAAGCGAATATTGAGAAACTGGGATTGGAATTAGAAACTCTTTCTAAACAACTTGAACCAAATCTTCTTG
>NZ_BHWB01000018.1 GCF_003865075.1 Bacteroides faecalis
AGCGAAAACCAGCGTTTCTTCCTGAAAATCATAATGTTTACGCCCATACTTGATAAGGTCGGCACATTAATGTCTTTCAAATAGATTACATAGAATCCGATATTTTTCCGTATATGGTGCAATGGTTTAATCATAGAGGCGTTTATGACACAGACCTGTGGATGGATTGTGTCGATGCCTAAAAATTCATTGTAGTCTTTAACGGTGTTCAGTATGATAATCTTTTCCATATCAAATATTTGTATTCCAAGAACAAAAGTAATATATTTCTTTGTAATCAGTAAAAGTTATACGGATAACTGTAATTTGGATAACTCTTTTTCTTGGAATAGGGGTAATTTTGCATTGTGAATTAAAAAACAATGAAAATTACGAAGAATGTAATAATGAATAATAGCATTACAATAGACTTGTTTAATAAACTTATGGGGCAGGAAACGCTGCACCCGTTAGTGACACTTGCCGATTTGTCCGGTGATAGGTTGCAGGAGGATTTGTGGATGCCGTGTAACTTCTATGCCCTTATTTACAGACAAGGAAACGAAGACAGTCAAATGTCTGCCCAGCCGATGCTGTGGTTGGTCAAGCCGGGAGAAATATTCGAAATTCCGTCAGCTCGCCATATACAGTCTCGTGAATATACCGGAGTGCTTTTCCATCCCGACCTGCTTTGTGATACACCGTTGGAACAGTCCATAGGCACATATCCCATGCGTTGCCGCTGCCACAGTGTCTTGTCCGAACGGGAACGGCAGACCATCACCGGATGTTTGCATGAGATAGAAAAAGAACTCCGCCATGCAATAGACCGCCATAGTAGCAACATTATAGTTGCACATATTGAACTGTTGCTGAATTACTGTACAAGGTTTTGCAGCTACGAGAAAGAAAAAGTAAAACAATTATAACAAGAGAACAATGAAACAAGTATTTACCCTCGTGTTGGGCATGACGATAACCCTGTCCGGCACACTAAAAGCGCAAGAAAAGATGAAACCGGTTTTCAATGAAGTGGATGCAAAGGAAATCCGCAGCCATAACAGTAACCCATGGGGATTGGTATATAATGAAGCTATTACCAAAAACGAAACAGGCAAAGTAAATATTCACCCCATTACCTACACGCTGAACGGCTTGAAAATTGCCGCCAACGTGTATACTCCTGCCGGATATGATGCCGTAAAAAACTATCCGGCTCTTGTGGTGGCACACCCCAATGGCGGAGTAAAAAAGCAAGTTGCAGGACTTTATAGCCAGCGCATGGCAGAACAGGGCTATATCTGTCTGGTTTTCGATGCTGCCTATCAGGGAGCAAGCGAGGGAGAACCCCGTAATACAGACAAGCCTGCTAACCGCATAGAGGACATCCGTCGTGCTGCCGACATCTTGTCGCAATATCCCGGTGTGGATGTGGAACGTATGGGAATTTTCGGTATCTGTGGCGGTGGCGGTTATACGTTGAAAGCCGCACAGACCGATAAGCGTTTTAAAGCGGTGGCCACGCTAAGTATGTTCAATTCGGGATTGGTGCGCCGAAACGGTTTCCTCGATTCGCAGATAAACAGTGTGCAGGAAAGGCTTGCTGATGCCTGTACCGCCCGTCAGCGTGAAGTTGCCGGAGGCGAACCTGAATATATCGGTGACATGAGCGGCGTGACACCCGAAGAAGCCGCACGACTGCCGTTCGATCTCTATCGTGAGGGATATGGATATTATCTGCAAAGTCACGCGCATCCTAACTCCACATTCCGTTATACAAAAAGTAGTCTTATCGATCTCTTCGCTTTCGATGCTTCTGCGGATATGTATCTCATTAACCAGCCGCTTCTGATGATAGCCGGAAGCATTGCCGATACGTTCTACCTGACCGAGCAATGTTTCAGTCGTGCCACAGGTACGCAGGACAAAGAGCTGTTTCTCATTCCCGGTGCAACGCATATCAAGACCTACTACGTGCCGGAATATGTGGGGTTGGCAGTAGGCAAGCTGACGGATTTTTTTAATACGAAACTATAATACAGGAGAAATATGAAACGAATATATATAACGATTTGCTTTTGCGTGATGATGACCGTAAACTTGATGGCGCAAGCCGTATCACTTGATAACGTATTGACCATGCGCCAACAACATATCATTGAAATTGCCGCCTATACGGGTAAAGGCGATCTGGAGAATCTGAAGCCTGCCCTTGCCGCAGGACTTGATGGCGGATTGACTGTGAATGAAATCTGCGAAGTGCTTGTACACGCATACGCCTACTGCGGCTTTCCTCGCAGTCTCCGTGCTTTACAGACCTTTATCGCTGTGCTTGACGAAAGGAAAGCACAAGGCATAGAAGATACTATCGGTCGGGACGCTTCCCCCATCAAGGATAAGCGTAGTCGCTATGAGCGAGGCCGTGACGTGTTGGCGGAAATTTCCGGTGTTCCTGCTGATATGCCCAAAGCCAGGTATGCTGAGCTTGCTCCTGTCATCGAGCGTTTTCTCAAAGAACACCTATTTGCCGACCTTTTTGAGCGCGATGTGCTGACCTATGCCGAACGTGAACTGACTACCGTGTCCGTGTTGGCGGCAATGGGCGGCGTGGAGCCTATGCTGCGTTCACACATGGGTATCTGCCGAAATCTTGGTATCACACAAGGGCAATTAGAACAAATGCTGGCCATCGTAAAACAAGAAACAGGAAACCATTCTGTTGGAAACCCGATTCTCCTCAAAGAACAAGGCAGCTTTGCCATAGGCGGAACGGTGCAGAAACGTCCCGGTACGTATGATAATTCCAAATTTGCAGGCTTCGGCAATCCAATTGAAGAGGGGCAGACTTATCATGCCGACCATGCAGTAGCGGATTATCAGATACCTGTCGATGCACAACCTCTGCCGCTTGTTTTCGTTCATGGTTACGGACAGTCTGCACGTTGTTGGCAGACCACTCCCGACGGGCGTGATGGTTTCCAAACCTTGATGTTGCGTCACGACTACGGTACTTACTTGATAGACCTACCCGGTCGGGGACGTGCCGGACGGACAACTACCGAATCGAATGTGACTCCTCTTGCTGATGAAGCTCTGTGGTTCGACATTTGGCGTATGGGCGAATATCCCCGTTTCAATGCAGGCGTGCAGTTCCCCACCGATTCGGCCTCAATGAATCAGTTTTTCCGCCAGATGACACCTGATTTGAGTAATCACTCCAACGAGTTGGTAACGAGTTCACTTCATTCGCTTTTTGACCGTATCGGGCAAGGTATACTCGTCACTCATTCCGCCGGTGGATTTCCCGGTTGGCTTGTGGCGGCAAAGAACCCGGATGTTCGTGCAGTTGTATCGTATGAACCGGGCAACTACATTTTCCCCGAAGGGGAAGTACCCGAATCGATGCCTAGCCTGACCGGAACATTGCAAGGAGTGGGAGTACCTATGGACGAGTTTCTAAGACTGACAAAAATACCTATCATACTTTATTTCGGTGACTATATCCCCGAAGTCCTGCCCGAAGATCTTGATGCGGACGACATCACTACACCGGGACGGGATGATGATGACGGCATTGACCTGCCGGATAATGCGAACGGTGTGGAAGCATGGCTTCGTAGAATAGGAATTGTAAAATGATTATGCTATAAATTAATACAATATCGTCAACCATAAACGGTTGGCGATGCTATTTATATATTTTTCTGTAACGTAAATACCTTTCTCTTTTTTTGTCTGAATCGGTTGCCTGATAGTTACTCTTAATTTTAGGGGCTTTAACGTGGTTCTCTTTGGCTTTTTCATAAGAAACAAAATGTAAGCTATTTCAATTAATTCGCTACGCTTTACCCCAATTTACAATTTTGCTATGTGTTTATTTTAGTTGTATATAATGTAGGTAGAATCGTATCTTTATTATACTTTTGTCCTACGATAAAGAATTTAAAAGAAATAAGTAAGATGGATTTTCAAACGAAGGTTGAACTTCCCGTAGGTTTACCTCCTGTCACTCATGCCAGACAAATACTCTTAATGGGATCATGTTTTGCGGAAAATATGGGTTTGCAACTGGCCGAAAGCAAATTTAGGGTAGATGTGAATCCTTTCGGTATTCTTTATAATCCTCTTTCCGTTTTTGCTGCTTTGATTGAAGTATTAAAGGGGAAGGAGTATCAGCAAGATGACCTCTTTATGTATAAGGACTATTGGCATAGCCCGATGCATCACGGCTCTTTTTCTGCTTCTACACAGGAAGAGGCTCTTCGGAATATAAATACCCGTTTGCAACAAGCTCATCAATTTATTTACAAACTTGATTGGTTGATATTGACTTTCGGGACTGCCTATGTTTACGAGCAGAAAGGTACAGGAAAAGTAGTGTCTAACTGCCATAAGCAACCGGAGAACAATTTTACTCGCAGGCTACTTTCGGTAGATGAAATTGTGAGTGCATATGTTTCACTCATTGCCAGTATGACAGCACGAAATTCGAATTTGAAGATACTGTTTACAGTTAGTCCTATCCGGCATATACGTGATGGGTTGCATGCGAACCAGTTGAGCAAAGCTACTTTGTTGTTAGCTATCGAACGTTTGCAGCAACAATTCCCGGAGTATGTTTTCTACTTCCCTTCTTACGAGATCGTGTTGGACGAACTGCGTGACTACCGTTTTTATGCTGATGATATGCTGCATCCGTCTTCATTGACAGTCCGTTACTTGTGGGAACGCTTTTCGGAAACTTTCTTCTCTACGGAAACAAAACAAATAATAACGGCTGTAAAAGACATCTGTCAGGATCTGGCACATAAGCCTTTCCATCCGGGTTCAGAGGCGTATCAACGCTTTTTAGGACAAATAGTGTTAAAAATAGAACGACTTAACGGAAAATACCCGTACTTAGATTTTCAAAAAGAAAAAGAACTATGCCGTATACGATTGAATCCGTAGCCGAATATATCGGTGCCCGTCGTGTGGGAAAACATGAAACTACTATTGATTGGCTGCTAACAGATAGCCGCTCTTTGAGCTTCCCCGAAGAAACTCTATTCTTTGCTTTAACAACGAAACGAAGTAATGGTTCTCGTTATATCCCTGAATTGTATGATCGGGGAGTGCGCAATTTTGTAGTTTCCGAAGAGGATTTTAAGACAATAGATAAGGGAGAATGGATACTGGATGATGCACAATCATCCTCTGTTAATTATTTAATTGTAGCTAATCCTCTGAAAGCTCTGCAAAAGTTGGCAGAGATACATCGGGAGAATTTTAAAATACCTGTAATTGGTATTACAGGTAGTAATGGAAAAACGATTGTAAAGGAGTGGCTTCATCAACTGCTGAGTCCGGATCGTTGCATTGTACGTTCTCCGCGTAGTTATAATTCTCAAATTGGTGTTCCTCTGTCTGTCTGGCAATTGAGTGATGAGGCCGAATTAGGTATCTTTGAAGCTGGAATATCTGAGATGGGAGAAATGGGAGCTTTGAAAAAGATTATACAGCCTACCATTGGTATTCTAACGAATATTGGTGGTGCCCATCAGGAAAACTTTTTCTCTTTGCAGGAAAAGTGTATGGAAAAGCTGACACTTTTCAAAGATTGCGATGTCGTGATTTACGATGGAGATAATGAACTTATCAGCAATTGTGTAGCAAAGTCTATGCTGACAGCACGTGAGATTGCATGGAGCCGTAAAGATATCGAGCGTCCTTTATATATAAACCGGATTATCAAGAAAGAAGATCATACAGTTGTTTCATACCGTTATCTGGATATGGACAATACGTTCTGTATTCCCTTCATTGACGATGCTTCTATCGAAAATGCATTGAATTGTCTGGCTGCCTGCCTTTATTTGATGACACCGGCCGACCAAATTACGGAACGTATGGCACGTTTGGAACCGGTAGCAATGCGGTTGGAAGTAAAAGAAGGAAAGAATGGATGTGTATTAATCAATGATAGCTACAATTCTGATTTAGCCTCATTAGATATTGCACTTGATTTCCTGGTACGTCGTTCGGAAAAGAAAGGATTGAATCGAACGCTTATTTTATCGGATATTCTGGAAACAGGACAAAGTACTGCGACACTTTATCGTCGTGTAGCACAATTGGTGCAAAGCCGTAAAATTAATAAATTGATTGGGGTAGGGCCTGAGATATCTTCTTGTGCTGCCCGCTTGGATGGCACGCCGGAATGTTATTTCTTTCCGAATACAGAGGCGTTGCTGGGATCGGATATTTTAAAATCTCTTCATTCGGAAGTAATTCTGGTGAAAGGGTCCCGTATCTTTAATTTTGATCTGGTATCGGATGAATTGGAGTTGAAAGTTCATGAAACGATTTTGGAAGTAAATCTTGGAGCGATGGTTGCTAATTTAAATCATTATCGTTCCATGCTTCGCCATCCGGAGACTAAAGTGGTTTGTATGGTGAAAGCTTCTGCTTATGGAGCAGGATCCTATGAAATAGCAAAGACATTGCAAGAACATCATGTCGATTATTTGGCGGTAGCTGTGGCGGATGAAGGATCCGAGCTTCGGAAGGCTGGAATTACCTCTTCTATTATTATAATGGATCCTGAACTTACTGCATTTAAAACGATGTTCGATCATAAATTAGAGCCGGAAGTATATAACTTTCATCTGTTGGATGCACTGATCAAAGCAGCGGAAAAGGAAGGAATTACTAATTTTCCAATTCATGTGAAACTTGATACGGGTATGCACCGTTTAGGATTTGAGATCGACGAAATTCCGTTATTGATACGTCGGCTGAAGAATCAGAATGCAGTTATTCCCCGTTCTGTCTTTTCTCATTTTGTGGGGAGTGATTCGCCTCAATTTGATGCATTCACTCGTCAGCAGATCGAACTGTTTGAGAAAGGTTCGCAGGAATTGCAGGATGCTTTTTCACATAAGATTCTACGTCATATTTGCAATACGGCAGGTATTGAGCGTTTCCCAGGCGCACAATTTGATATGGTACGCTTAGGTATCGGACTTTATGGAGTGAGCCCGATAGACAATTCTATTATAAATAATGTAAGTACGCTTAAAACAACTATTTTGCAGATACGGGATGTGCCGGAAGAAGATACGGTAGGTTACAGTCGTATGGGACATTTGAATCGACCATCGCGTATAGCGGCCATTCCTATTGGTTATGCCGACGGACTGAACCGGCATTTAGGGCGTGGCAATGCTTACTGTTTAGTGAACGGAAAGAAAGCCCCTTATGTAGGTAATATCTGTATGGATGTCTGTATGATCGATGTAACTGATATCGATTGTCGGGAAGGTGACCAAGCCATTATCTTTGGAGACGATTTGCCAATCACTGTATTATCAGATAAGTTGGATACCATACCTTATGAAGTACTGACCAGTATTTCAACCCGGGTAAAACGAGTATATTATCAAGATTAGATTGAATAGAAAATGGAAAGTGGATGATAGATAATGCGTTTATGCGGTTATTCATAACACAAATTATCAATTATCCATCGTCCATTATCCATTTAAATACTTATCTTTGCGCGGACAAAGAGAAATAAAACTTCTTAATTAATTAAATAACACCTATGACAAACTTATTATTATTAGGCTTTTTGCCTAGCGGTTCTGAATGGATTATTATTGCTTTAGTTATTCTTCTTCTTTTTGGTGGAAAGAAAATCCCTGAATTGATGCGCGGTTTAGGTAAAGGCGTTAAAAGCTTCAAGGACGGTGTAAACGACGCAAAAGACGAATTGAATAAAGCAAAAGATGAACTAGACAAGACAGATTCAGCTAAGTAAAGAAGAATACAATGGCGGAAATGACCTTTTGGGATCATTTGGAAGAATTGCGCTGGGTACTTTTTCGGGTTATAGGGCTTTGGCTTGTTTTAGCGGTAGGTTATTTTATCGCTATGCCTTATATATTCGATAATGTAATACTTGGCCCTACCCATAATGATTTCGTATTCTATGATTTATTACGGCACATTGGAGAGAGCTTAAACTTGGATGATGAATTCTTTACTCAACATTTTGAAGTAAAGATGATTAATATTAATTTGGCGGCTCCCTTTTTCATTCATATGTCTACTGCCTTTTGGATGTCGGTAGTGACTGCAATGCCTTATCTCTTTTTCGAGATCTGGCGTTTTATCAGTCCCGCCCTTTATCCCAAAGAACGGAGAGGAGTGTTAAAAGCCTTGATTTTAGGAACGGTGATGTTTTTTATTGGCGTTCTGTTGGGGTATTTCATGGTTTATCCATTGGCACTTCGTTTTCTTTCTACTTATGAGTTGAGTTCGCAAGTTGAGAATGTACTGTCTCTTAATTCATATATCGACAACTTTATGATGTTGGTACTATGTATGGGATTGGCTTTTGAACTTCCGTTGGTGACATGGTTGCTTTCATTGCTTGGATTGGTTAATAAATCGTTCCTGCGAAAATATCGTCGCCATGCAGTTGTTATCATTGTGATAGCGTCTGCCATTATTACTCCGACAGGTGATCCATTTACATTGAGTGTGGTAGCTATTCCACTTTATCTGTTGTATGAGATGAGTATTCTGATGATAAAAGATAAGAAGAAAGAGGAAGAAGGTGAAGATGAGTCTGGAGATGAATCAGAAGAAGAGATAAAAGAAGAGACTGAACAAGTAACCTCATAACAAGAAATACAAGGAGAGGATATGTAAATATTTTTCTTGTTATATGCGCCAAAAGAGAACATCAGATTTTGCTGTCTCTTTTGGCGCATTCTTGTTTTACCACTACCTTTGCAATATGGATAAGAAGGAAGGAAGAGAATCATACGAATTACTTCTGGCAGTATGTAAAACCGAAGATGAATTGCTTGCTGTAGGATACAAACAGATGCGTGACTTACTGGAACGAATCTGTCGTATGCAGATGCAGAATGTAAGTTTGCAGATGACTGATTTATCGGCACGTATAAGTTTTGTAGCTGCTAAACTTGGTCTGTCTGTAGTAGAGCAAAATCGGTTGCATACCTTCCGGCTAACCTCTAATCAAATATTGAACCGACGTATTGAACCTGTCCGCGATCATTTATTGAGAGATGCGAAGACATTATCCTTTCTGGTTCGAAAACTTTCTGGTGAAGATATACCTCAGGAGCTTTATCAGTTGTTGCCACGTGCAGATGCTACTTATCTGGTAGCACCTCCGGCTCGTGAACGGGTGCAACGGATGCGAGTTTGTTTTCAGTATGCCGATGAACAATATTTGTATGTGACGCCATTGGAAGAAATCTCCGAAAAGCCATATCTTGTTCGCTATAATATTCCTCAGATAAACGAAGAATTTACGGAAACTTGCCGACTTCTTTGGAGACATGCACAAATCAACTTATTAGATGTGGCTATCGATGAAGCAGGGATACTTACCCCTTCATTTATTGTTCTCGAACCAGATTATTTGATTGATATTAGTGCATTGGCAGAATGTTTTCGCGAATACGGTCATCATCCGGCAAACTATTTTCTATCCCGCCTTCAGCCGATTGAAAATGCTCGTCCTTTGTTATTAGGAAATATAGCTAATCTTTTTTTGGATGAATGGATTCATGCTCAGGAAGAGGAGATCGATTATCGCATTTGTATGCAAAAGGCTTTTCGTCGTTATCCTATTGAGTTGGCTGCTTGCTCGGATTTACGTGATCGTGAGAAAGAACGGCAATTTTTTGATGACTGCAAACTTCATTTTGAACATATACGCGAAACGGTGAAGGATACATTCCATGCACCGGGTTATGAACTGGAAAAGACAGATGCAGTGTTGGAACCTTCTTATATCTGTGAAGCGCTTGGTTTGCAAGGACGTCTTGACTATATGCAACGGGATATGTCTTCGTTTATAGAAATGAAATCGGGCAAAGCTGATGAATATGCAATTCGCGGTAAGGTAGAACCGAAAGAAAATAATAAGGTACAAATGTTGCTCTATCAAGCTGTTTTACAATATTCTATGGGGATGGATCACCGGAAAGTAAGAGCCTATTTGCTATATACCCGTTATCCGCTTCTTTATCCTTCCCGTCCGTCCTGGGCAATGGTTCGTAGAGTGATTGATTTGCGTAACCGGATTGTTGCCGATGAGTATGGTGTTCAATTGCGGAATAGCTTGGAATACACTGCACAAAAGCTGGCTGAGATAAATTCTTCTAACCTGAATGAACGTAAACTGTCCGGACATTTTTGGGAAACATATTTGCGTCCTTCCATTGATAATTTTCAGTCGAAACTGAAAACTCTCTCTCTGTTGGAAAAGAACTATTTTTATGCATTGTATAATTTCATAACGAAGGAACTTTATACGTCCAAATCAGGTGATGTGGATTATGAAGGACGTACAGGGGCAGCTTCTCTATGGCTTTCTACATTGGTGGAAAAATGTGAGTCGGGTGAAATAATTTATGATCTCCGTATTAAAGAGAATCATGCAGCAGATGAACATAAGGCTCATCTCATCCTGTCTCAGTCAGCGATGGCGAAAGAAGACTTCTTGCCGAATTTTCGTCAGGGTGACGCTATTATTCTCTACGAACGGAAACATGAAACGGATAATGTAACCAATAAAATGGTATTTAAGGGAAATATTGAATATCTGACAGAATACGAAATTTGTATTCGTCTTCGGGCTACCCAACAAAATACTTCTGTACTTTCGGAGGATAGCCTTTATGCCATTGAACATGATACAATGGATACTACTTTCCGTTTTATGTATCAAGGACTTTATGCCTATTTATCTGCAACACAAAGTCGTCGTGATTTGTTGTTGTCACAACGATTGCCGGAGTTTGACGAATCTTTGGATCATTTGATCTCTCAGTCGACCAATGACTTTATCCGCATTGCATTGAAGGCAAAAGCTGCCAAGGATTATTTTCTTTTAGTAGGGCCTCCCGGAACAGGAAAGACCTCTTGTGCGCTGAAAAAGATGGTTGAAACCTTTCATGCAGAAAAGGATACTCAAATACTGTTACTCTCCTATACAAATCGAGCTGTGGATGAAATCTGTAAAGCAATCAGTAGCATTCATCCGGAAGTTGATTTCATTCGTGTAGGAAGTGAACTATCTTGTGATGAGGCTTATCGTACACATTTAATTGAGAACGAACTGTCTTCTTGTATTCGCCGTTCGGAAGTGTATGAACGTATCAGGGACTGTCGTATTTTTGTAGGAACGGTCGCATCTATATCTGGCAAGCTGGAACTTTTCCGTTTGAAACACTTTGAAGTAGCAATCATTGATGAATCTACTCAGATATTGGAACCTCAGCTACTGGGTACTCTCTGTGCACGAGGAGAGGATGGGAGGAATGCGATTGATAAATTTATTCTAATCGGAGATCATAAACAGCTTCCTGCTGTTGTGTTACAGAATACCGAACAGTCGGCTATTTATGATGAAACGTTGAAAGCAATAGGATTGACTAACTTGAAGGATTCCCTGTTTGAACGTCTTTATCATAATGCACGTAATTCGTCAGTACATCGTTCATATGATATGCTTTGCCGTCAAGGGCGTATGCATCCTGATGTGGCCTTGTTTGCCAACCATGCTTTTTATGGAGGACGTTTACTTCCTGTAGGGCTTCCCCACCAAATAGAAAGTTCTGAAAAAGTTTGTCGGCTTGCTTTTTATCCTTCTTTACCGGAGAAAGCCGGTACATCTGCAAAGATTAACCATTCGGAAGCCCGTATTGTTACCGATTTGGTTGCACAGATTTATAAGGAGCATGCAGATGATTTTGATGAAGTTCGTACGTTAGGAATTATAACTCCTTATCGGAGTCAGATTGCATTGATCAAAAAATATATTGAGGCATTAGGTGTTCCAGTACTGAATCGTATTTTGATTGATACGGTAGAACGTTTTCAAGGAAGTGAAAGAGATGTGATTATTTATTCGTTTTGTATCAATTATCCATATCAGTTGAAGTTCTTATCAAACCTGACAGAAGAAGATGGCATTCTGATTGACCGCAAACTCAATGTAGCTTTGACGCGGGCTCGAAAACAAATGATGATAACGGGGGTACCAACTCTTTTGGAACGTAATCCTCTTTATGAAAGTTTAATAAATTTAATAAAACGATCTTGAAGCATTGGAATATTTTTGCAGATGTTAGTCTTTATTCTCTCTTTATGCAATTCATTAACACCTAAATATTGAACAAACGCCTATATTTGCAACACGTTTTTTTCATAGAGATTTAGATTTAAGGTTAGAAGAAATGTGGAAGTCGTGAGACTTCCCTTTTTTTCTTCTTAACGTTTGCTATTCTTCATTTTCTGAATGTATCGTTTTTTGTTGAGTACAGAATGAACATGCAGAATAAGTAAACCCAAAAAGCCATCTTCGGGAGAAGAGGCTTTTTTATTTTAAATACTTTTGAATAATTGGTAGAAAAAAAAGGAGAATAGTTCGAAAATGAACTTTTCTCCTCTTTCTAATTTTTTGTTATTTATCAGATTATTATTCTAATACGATTGGTTTATATTTCGGAACTAATAACTTCATCATGATCCAACCGAGAAGGTATGCAACCGAACAGATACAGAAAATAATAAAGTATCCGGCTGGTTTACCAACAAAACCAAAGAAGGTCATTGGCTCTTGAATAATAGTAATATCTTTTTGAGTGATAATCTTATTATTCAACATCATTTCAGCTTCTTTTTCGGCTACAGGTAATTCAAGTGTTTCTACGATCATCGGAATCTGACTAAGACCTGCCTTTTCTACTGCTTTTTGTAAAGGCATGGCTTCGCCTTTATATAAAGCCCAACCGGCTGGGATGTTTTCTGCTCCCTCATGTCCTTTAGCTACTATTTTTCCATTGAGAACAGCTTGATCTGCTTTAGCAATAGTGATTTGATAATCTTTATCAAGTAAAGCTTTGTTGATGACAGGCATTTCTCCTTGTCCTGCTGCGAATACAAACAAGATTCCGGCACAATACTGAAGGATCATAGAACTTACTCCACCTGCCATACCACCTATTCCTGTGATACTTGCAATCGCAGATTTGGGGAACATATCACCCACTGTAGAAAATATATTCGCTGACCATGATTGATGAGCAGCACCACCAATACCAATCAGGATAACCGGGAACCATGGAGAGAAGGTTCCTAATGGCTGTGCCAATAGGACTAGCAATGGGAAGAATGCGAAGATAAGCATTGCCTTCATACGTGCAGCATAGGGGTTCATACCTGTACGATTGATGAAAATGGTTGGTAATTTACCTCCGTAAATGGATAACATCGTGATGGCATATAAGGTAAAGATCAACGCGATTCCTAGTCCTTCGGAAGTTTTAATTCCGAATTGGGTGTTCAGATAGGAAGGAGTCCAGAAAAGGAAGAACCACCATACTCCGTCGGTCATGAACTTACCAACAACAAAAGCCCAAGTTTGTCTGTATGTGAAGCATTGCCAGAATCCCATTTTCTTCTCTTCTTTCTCGTCTGTAGCAACTATAATGCCATCTTTCTCATTGTCTTGCTCAATATATTCAACTTCCGCCTTGTTTACGTGTTTACTTTTAGAGGGAGCTGTATACATGAATATCCAGAATCCCATCCAAATGAATCCAAGAGCACCGATAACGATAAATGCCATTTCCCATCCCCAGGCTTTTGCCAATAAAGGGATACTAAGCGGGGCTACCAATGCACCGATGGAAGCACCGGCATTGAATATAGAAGTTGCATAAGCACGATCTTTTTTGGGGAAATACTCAGCAGTTACTTTAATAGCTGCTGGGAAGTTACCGGCTTCACCTATTGCCAGTACGCAACGGGCTGCCAGAAAACAATACATACTGATAGTTGCGATTGTTACAATAACATCTCCTGTAGCCCCCATCAGTTCGGCTGCACTGTGCAAACCTACGAAATGCTCCGTTATAACACCACAAAATGCGTGTAAACAAGCGCCTGCTGACCATATTCCAATTGCCCAAAGATATCCTTTCTTAGTACCCAACCAATCGACAAAACGACCGGCGAAAAGCATACAGACAGCATATACAATAGAGAATACGGAAGTTATAGTGCCATAGTGTGATTCGTCCCAATGGAATTCGGGCTTGATAAATTCGTCCCAAGTAAGTGAAAGAACTTGGCGATCGAGATAATTAACTGTGGTGGCGAAGAACAACATGGCACATATTGTCCATCTGTAGTTTGTCATCTTTTCACTTGGTTTTTGAAATGCGTTCATGATAATGGATTTAAATGGTTTTTAGTACGTTTACAAAGGTCGGCGTTTTATCTGTTTTTTATAATGGAATATTTGGTCAAAAATATGAATATATAGTTGTATTTACTAGAAATTTCATGATATTATGTACCAAATCTATATAAGTTGTGTTTCTTGGGGGAGAAACCTAATAAACTCGAAAAGCTTTACTCCTTTTTTTCCGCTCAGAAAAGGGAGTGAAGTTTTGGAACTAATTGATATGTGATAATATGATTTGCGCGATATTATCGCATTTCTATATATTTGATCTTGTCCATGTCTCCATAGTCAAGGTTTTCACCTGCCATTCCCCAGATAAACATATAGTTGCTGGTTCCGGCTGCTGCGTGAATCGACCATTCCGGTGACATAATAGCTTGTTCATTCTGCATCCAGATAATTCGTTCTTCCTGCGGTTCGCCCATAAAATGACAGATAGCATTGCTTTCCGGTACATTGAAATAGAAGTAAGCCTCAATACGGCGGCTATGTGTATGTGCTGGCATCGTATTCCATACACTACCTGGTTTCAATTCTGTCAGTCCCATCTGTAATTGGCAAGGACCTTCTTTCAATACATTATTAACGATTAGTTGATTGATAACGCGGTCATTACTTTCTTCCGTTTTTCCTGCCGGGAATGAATTGGCTTTCAATGAGCCTTTACGACCGTCGATGGTGATTAACTGAGTTTTGTATTCTTTGTGAGCAGGAGCTGAATTGATATAAAATTTAGCTGGTTTGTTTGAATTTTTGCTCTTGAATGTAACTTTCTGATTACCTCTACCTACATATAAAGCGTCTCTGAAATTCAGGACATATTCTTTACCGTCCACTGTTACGATACCTTCGCCACCTACATTAATAACACCTAATTCGCGGCGTTCAAGAAAATATTTAGCTTTCAAAGGATCAATTGTTTCCAGTACCAATTCTTTAGTTACAGGAACGGCACCACCAAAGATAAAACGATCGTACATAGAATAAGTAACGTTGATTTCATCTGGAACCATTACTTTTTCCATCAGGAAGCTATTACGCAAACGGTTGGTATCATACGTTTTTACATCTTGCGGGTTGCAAGCTACTTGCATCTTGTAATTTACTTGGGCAGAAGCTGAGATAGCTGCGATACCTAACATCATTGCAATTGCTAATTTTTTCATATTTCGAAATTTAAATGAATTATATAATTAAGTTGTTTTTATTCATTAAAGCGTCTTTCTTAGTTATACGGATGCGGTTATAAATTGCCATTCCAAGTGCAATGACAACGAGGATTGCCGGACCGATGATCTTAATACTGTAAGTCAGATGGAAAATACCCCAGCAAAAGAGGCTGGAAGCAAAGTCGAGAGCACCTCCCTGGAAACCTTCCGGAATATTCACAGTCGGATCTCCGGTAGCTGCGTATACGTCTTTGGCGGCCAAAGTGAAATATCCTGCCAACCCTGTTACAAAATACAGACCGATAATCAGTGCAACCAATCCGATAATGAATGATTTTACCACATTACCTTTTGTAATAGGAAGAATCATCGGAAACAAATAGAACATACCTGCCAGAGAAGCTAAAGGCAAGAACCGGTTACCGGGCAGAATGACTGCAAGGAAAATAGTAACGGGAATCAGCAGAAGAGATACAACTAAAGTAGTCGGATGTCCAATTACCAATGCGGGACTCATACCGATACTAAGTCCGGTACTATTCTTATATTTTTTAGCGATTAACTCACGTGTAGCATCGGAAATAGGTTTTAAACCTTCAATAAACAGGCTGGTGATACGTGGGATCAGCTCCATTACTGCACCCATTTTAATTCCTAATCCTAATATGCTTGGAATATTGTCTACCATTTCTTTCCAGTTACTACACCCTAATGCGCCGATGCCACAACCAATTACGATACCCAGAAATAATGGTTCGCCCATCAAACCGAATTTTTTCTTCATCCCTTCCGAGTCAATATTCAGTTTATCAAATCCCGGAATCATATTTAATAACTTATTAATGACAATAGCAAAGGGAACAAAGCTCTGACAAAAAGGTTGTGGAATTGAGATACCGTCCATCTTATCATAGAACTTTTGGAATACATGTGCAGTCATATCTGCCATTACAAGTGTGATGATATAGCAGATGATAGCTGCGAAAAACCCCAAAAGAATACTGTCGGAAGCAAAATAAACAATTGCACCAATAAATGCAAAATGCCAGTAGTTCCAAAGGTCAATATTTACGGTACGGGTTGTTTTAGTAAGTAACATTAATAGATTAACTCCCAGGCAGACTGGAATAATTAATGCGCCAACTGAAGTATTGTAGGCAACTGCAGCAGCAGAAGGCCATCCCATATCGAAGATACCTAATTCTAACCCGTATATTTCAACCATTTTAGTTAATGCAGGACCAAGACTGCTCGTCAATAAAGCTGTTACTACAGACAAACCAACGAAGCCGACTCCTACTAATAAGCCGCTTTTAAGTGCTTTAGCGAATTTAATACGGATACATACTCCTAAGATTGTGAAAATGACCGGCATCATCACTGCCGCTCCCAAACCGATAATGTACTTAAAAACTTCTTCCATTTTGTCCTATTTTTTTCTGTTTTTAATGATAAATTACTGTGTTTCCCCAGAGGGCGTTACTTGTAGACCGTGCCAAAAATACGACCTTTTCTGATTCCTTCCAAGACGAAACTCTTAATTTATACGTTGTTGCATCAAAAAAGTGCATTTTTGACGTTTACGTGCACAAAAATGATTGTTTTCGTGCACGAAAAATTAAAAATACAGTTATTAAACTAAAATTTTGAGGGAATATATTATTTATATAGTAGGAGAATCTGTATGGATAAACCTTAAAATAATGAATTGTATGACAATACTTTCTTTCAGTTTTTTTGAAATGTTAAAGTGAGTGGTAAACATTTATTTATGGTAGATATGATGAGTGGAAAACCGACTTTTTGGGGGAGTGAGAGTAACTGAATAGATGATGATTCGTTGTTCGTAATCTTGGTAGCTCAATTATCTATCGAAGTAGAATTATTTTTATGAATAGAGGCTGTTAATTGCAATCTGTTGGTCGTAAAGTAAGAAAAGGGGTATCAGCCTAAGCAAATTACCCCTTTTTTTTATATGGATTAATTATTATTGAAACACTTCCGTTTTTACATTTAAATGTTTCCGTTTAAATGAGGATAAATAAAGAAATCCCGAAATTTATTCTTTTGTATATTTCCCATCTACCATATCTTGGTAGGTTGGGTTATAAACCAAATTTTCTAAAACATTCCAAGTGGTGGAAGTAAGAGACGGAACTGCTTTTTTCAACCCAGAAAAATCGCTAATAGCTCCCCACCATTTAATCGTTACATCACCAATCTCTTCCACGTTGCTGAAATCTTCCAGATTTGTACGGAGTTTAAAAGAACTTGCTCCACTTGCATAAGAAGAACCATTAAAAGTCAAACTTTTGATCTTTTTCAATACTGGCATGTTTATCCCTCCATTTTTTATGTTCTGAGAATAATTCAGGGTGAACTTTTCCGTGACTTCTTTCAATTTAGGAAATGAAATTGATTTAAAGTAATAACCATTTGAAACATCAAATGTCCCGATTTCCTTTAGATCTTCAAAGATCGCATTTACTGTTCCCGCAATTCCGTTACCCGAATAAGTGAATGTTCCGATATAAGTGACATTTTTCAATATCCAGTCATCTTCTGATAAATATCTGTAATTGGATACTTCTAGTTTGCCGTTAATTTTAGTTGGAACAACGAATGTGGGGACAACAGCTCCTACTTGTGAACCTGCATTAAATTTCACATTCGATAATTCTGCGTTTGCTTTAATGTCTGCAAGCTGGTAACAAGCAACAATCTCTAATGAAGGCAGATTTTCTACTTTGTTAATATCAAGAGTTGATAATACAACGAGATAATATAGATAAATCGAAGTGCCGACCGATGAAAGAGAAGGGATTTCCAAAGAAGTTAAGGACTTTAGATATTCGATATCTAATTTTCCACCTACGTTCTTTAGTGCAGGAAGAGAAAGAGTTTCAATACTTAATGCTCCCATTTTGATCGTTAAATCATTGCTTACATTTTCTAATAGAGGTAATTCTATTTCTTCAGTAGAAGAATTAGACGTATTTCCTGTCAATGAAAGGGTGGGTACAGAAACTAGTTTAGGAAGACTGATTTTAGTTGCTTTATCTAAATTGGCACTAGAGAAATTCCCCCCACATTGTGTAAATTGGGGAAGTGAAAGTTCTGTAATGGAGCCTAAGGTAGACAGAGTCACATTTCCACCAACTTTTTCTAATTTAGGTAATGACAGGGTTTCGATCTTTGTATATTTCTCAATTTGCATATTACACCGTACATGATTGAATACAGGCAAAGCCAAAGTGGTGAGATAAGTATTACCGGAAGAGGCTTTCATAATGAAGTTCTCATCACAAGTTTCCAAAGAAGAAAAATCTGTCATGGCGAGCATATTGGCATCAATATAGGTATCACCCACAGTTTTCAGTTTAGGAAAGATAAGTGCTGTAACCTGCGATGAGTTAATTTGTAATTGTCCTAAAGACTCTAGAGATGATAAAACAACTGCAATTCCTTCTTTAGGTGTGGTTGGAGTAGTTGCCGAACCAATCGTCAGACCTCCTGCAGAGACAATATTTTCTAATCCGGCAAGAGAAGAACCTGCAAATGAGTTATTAATAACAATGTTATATCGAACATTTGTTAAACCGGATAATGGTGATAGATCTTTGACAGGATCATCCGTTGTCCCATTAATAGAGCCGAGTATGAGGTTACCTTCGATCGTATTAATACCTGTTTTGGCGAAAGCATTCACATCTGCCTGTGTAAGTAATTCTATGGTACCTTCGCTATTCACATCTGTACGTTTTACTGTATATATATAATCTTTGAGTGTCTGATTGTGTGACACAACACGAAATACATGTTCGCTATTCCAATCTTTAATGTTTGCTGGTGAAGGGAATAAATCTGTTTGCTCGCAGACTGAATATTCTACTTTGGCATCTTGTAGAGATTCGTTTTGTGGTATAGTCATGACGATTTGGTTACCAATAATTGCTGCTTCATATCTGCTCCCACCGATAGAAGTTAATGTGAAGGAATTGATATGGTTATCAACTCCTTCGAAAATTTCTTTCGAATCATTGTCGCATCCGCAAAGGGTGAAAAGGAATAAGAAAGTTCCTAAATTGAATATATTTTTCATTGTTCTGTATTTTATGTTTATTTTTTAGTCAGATTATAATCAGTGAATCCAAGTACCTCGGTTGAGATTTCACCGAGCCATCCGCTTTGAGCATTAACACCTACTTGTACTTTAATAAAGTCGATATATTTTAGATTGGCAGGTTTTCCATCGTAGGTAACTGCGTCTGAGATTTTGAAATAGTTATTACCGTCATTGGTTATCATGTCAATCTTGCTGTAATTATCAGCATATCCCCAGTCATAATCCCGGTTCTCCCAATAAGTTCCGCTTCCGGAAGTATCTTCATTACGAGCTTGAAGACAGCTTCCACGTAATGTATAGCTATCTCCTGTTATCCAAGTTGGATATTGGGGATTGAGATTGAGGTTTCCTTTCTTTCCTTGGTTATCTTTCCATGTGATAGGCATACCAAGACTCTTTGGACGATAATAAGTCACAGCGTAATCCTGAATTGTTTCCGCTTTTCCATATTCCGAACCTTTGAGTTCATACCAAGTGTCATTAGGTAGTCCGTCCCCATTTTCATCTTGCATAACCCAAACAATCCCCGGTTCTGAAGAATTTGAGAAAGAATTACCCCGCACTGCAAAATCGTAGTTACCTTTATTATCTATACTGTGGTCGAAACCGACAATTATATATCCACCAAATCCGCCTAAGGAAACATAACCGCTGTTTTTTAAAGTCGTTTCTGCTGCCGAGCAAGCTGTTTCCATAGTAGTACCACTTGTAATTTGTCCGACGAATTGTCCGGGTGCAGCTACTATCTCGTATATCTTTGAAAAATCTGCTTTACTTGATCCGTTAGCCACATGATAATAACTTCCTTCCGGCGCACATATATTTATGGTCATCGTTTGCGATAGTTCCCCGATGTGTTGGCTTTTCACGGTAATCGTAAGTTTATAAGTACCCGTTTTTGTTGGAGTAAAGATAAGAACCGGATCACTACCTTCTTGCAAAGCACCTTCTTGTCCTTCCATGGTCCATTTATAAATAACATCAATTGCGTTCGTGATATCTAAAGGCATTAAACGAAGTGAGCGTCCAATGGCCATGTTATATTCAGTTTGGTCGAAGGTCCAGCTAAAAGGAAGCTCGTCTACCGTACAATTTTCAACAGTGAATTCGATATTATCACTACCATCTTCATTCTCAGTTGCAAACTTAAGATTGAAAGTACCTTTTTCCTGTGATTTAAAAGTATAATCTTTTTCGGTAGATACTACTTCTCCGTTCACAGTCCATTTATAAGTGGTGGGAATAGCAGTCTGGGTGACAATCGGATTGAAAACCAGTTCTTTCCCGATTAGAATTTTATATCCGCTTTCCGCTCCTGCCAAAGAAATTGTAGGGATTTCTTTATCGACCACATCAATACGTAATTCTTCTTCTGTTGTACCATTACGGTTGGATACACTCAAAAGAACAAAAACTTCTCCTGTTTTTTCTGCCTTATAAGTCAGATGAGATTCTCGACTAACAATCTTGCCATCAATACTCCAAACGAATAGAGCTTCGTTTGCATGTTTATAACTTGGACTAATGGTTAATTCACGTCCATTTTTCACGGTGTAGATGCCGGTTTCGTTATCTAGTGTAACTTTGGGAGCCATTTGTGAATCCCAATTTTCATCATGGTTGTTGCCGCAAGAGGACACAATTGCCATAATTCCGAATAAAAGTAATAGTTTTCTCATATATACATTTATATTAAATAATTAATACTATGACTTTTACAACATGGTAAAGATCTTATTCTACCACGTGGTTGTTCGGAACAATCTGCACGCTACCTAGTCCTCTTCAGGATTGGATAAATTGAATGACAATACAGGTTTCACAATGAGTTAGCCTATTCTGTAATTTGCTCCCGTTTTCCGCAAGTGCAAAATTGTTCGAAGTGTGGAGATAGGTCTTCTGGCTTGTTCTAGTTTTGACGCCTTCCCGGTTTATTTATACCAGTGGCAAAGATTGTCAAAACCTGTTTACCTGTTTGAGGTAACGGAGAACTTACAGCAGCGGAAACTGCTACCGATTTACACGGTATTCCCTTTTTCATTTCGCTTTATGCCCGTTTAGGGATAATTAGAAAATCTTCACGCAGCAAAGATAATGTTTTTAGAATAAAATAATTCAATTAAGCAATTATTCCATTAGATAAAATCTCATTTTATTATCTTGTAATAAATGATTTTTGTTATTTCAATGAGTTTTTCGAAGTATGGGTGAGGATGGGACCGGCAGAGTATTGGTAGAATGTAAGAAACCGTTTTATTAATACAGAATTATTTTCTACAAGAATAGTCTATTAAATAATGTAAATTATTTAATTTTGCACTCAACAAACATGTAATAGATGTTGCTTATGGAATATGATGTTTTTATTAGTTATGCGAGAAAAGATTACGTTACGGAAGAAGGGACAGTTATTCCGGGCAATATTGTGTCACAAATAAAAGATGTCTTGATGAATAATGATATCTCTTTTTGGTTTGATGAAGAAGGCGTGTATTCGGGAGATGAATTTGCAAAGGTAATTGTACAAAACATAAAGAAAGCAAGTATTTTCCTTTTTATATCGACTAAAAATTCCAATGCGTCACAATGGACAAGTAAAGAAATTGCGACTGCAAATCATTTTAAAAAGAAAATTTTACCTTTCCGATATGATGATACACCATATAATGATGCTGTCATGTTGCATATTGCTGATTTGGATTATGTTAGTTATCAGAAGAATCCTCAAAAAGCATTCTCTAGATTAGTTTTGTCTATTAAGGATTACTTGGCATATGTAAAGGTTAATTCTCAGTTTAGGTATGATGACGCAACTCATATGGAAAAAAGTGATACTGCTGTGAATGAATGTACAGACAGAACTGAATTCAATGCTAAGATAGATCGAAATTTGAATAACGGGGATAAGAGGAAAGAAGCAGCAACGAAGAAAAGAACAATTTTAGATTTGCTTAAAATAAAAAAGGTTTATCTAGTGATAATTGGTATGTCTCTTCTAATTGTAGTAGTATTTGTTTGCACTAAGTTTATTAATCGGTATTTACAACATTTTCACAAAACCATAAGTCATGTATATCATGATGAAGGTATTTATGATGTTAAATGGTTTGAAGTAAATGGAGTTAAGTTTCCTATGATAAAAGTTCAAGCTGGTACTTTTTTGATGGGGGATAATGATCCGGATGCTATTCAGCATGAGGTTACTTTGACAAAAGATTATTATATAGGTCAAACTGAGGTAACACAGGAATTGTGGAAAACCGTTATGGGCAGTAATCCTTCGAAATTTAAAGGTAATGATTATCCCGTTGATAATGTTTCTTGGGAAGATTGTATAAAGTTTATTACTCGTTTAAATTTATCTACGAATAGAAAATTCCGTTTGCCAACTGAGGCTGAATGGGAATATGCTGCAGGTGGTGGATCTGAAGATCTTGATAATCCTGAAATTCTAATTGATACAATTATAAAAGTAAAGCCTGTGTATAGTGGCAATGATACCTTATCTTATGTGGGGTGGTATAAAGAAACAGGAGATGAAGGTACACATGCAGTAAGAAGTAAAAAGCCTAATAAACTTGGGATATATGATATGAGTGGGAATCTTTGGGAATGGTGTCAGGATAGATATGTATCTTATTCTGCTGAAAAAGTTACTGATCCGGTAGAGACAGGAACAGGAGATAAACGCGTTCGGCGAGGGGGTAGTTGGAGAGATAATTCTAATTGTTGTCGTGTGACTTTTAGAAGTCGTTTTAAACCAGATGAGAGGAGAGAGTGGCATGGTTTTAGGTTGGCGCTTGATTGCTTGGAGAACTGATTGTTCAAACGTTTATTTTTCAATGATAAGACAAAGATTGGATATTTTGTGGAATAGAGATAAATTTATATGATAAGGTAAGTTTAGATTGAAAATTTACATGAATAATACGAAATGATATGATCAATAAAAATGTTAAATAGGTTCCTTCTTTTATGTACTGTTACCCAAAATCTCAAGTATTGATTTATATGATTTCAAATAATAATTATTATTGTATCTTATAGATTAGTAGCAATCTCTTCATCTATTGATCGTTTTTTATTATTACGTGAAGTTAATATGTTGGAAATGTATACGAATTTGCTACAGGAATTACTATAGAACAATTATTTTAGGGGGTAAAGACTGTTTTCTTTAAAGTTTTTTGTATTATTGTATAAATTAAAAAAAGAAGACTATGAATAAACAGATTTCCAATAGTTCAAAGTGGTTGTTCTTGCTGCTTTTCTTGTTTACTGTGACTTGTACATTTGCTCAAAAAATAGATGAACTGGTTCTTGATTCTGCGGAAGTTATGCCTTTATTTCCTGGAGGAAATTCCAAAATGATGCAATATTTAAGGATTCCGGTTTCGGAAGTAACATCTATGGCAGGTGGAGTGCAGCAACATCCCATTATCCAGTTTATTGTGGATAAAGAAGGAAAGATAACTAATGCTAAGGTTGTACGTTCAGTGGACCCTTCGATAGATGAAGCTGTATTGGAATTAGTAGAGGATATGCCTGCATGGATTCCTGGTGAACAAAAAGGAAAGAAAGTTAGAGTACGCATGTCAGTTCCTGTTTTTACCGTTTCCAAAAGTAGCTTGAAACTGGAGGAACTGGAAAGGAATAAAAAATATGAAAGGACAGGAGGAAGATCAGATAGAGGAGCATTACTGATCATTGATAATGTGGATGTTGGCTCTGATTTCAGAATAGATTATATGAACATTGAAAGCATTAAATAATTTAAAGTCCTGAAAGGAAGAGAGGCTTTGGAGCTTTATGGTGAGAAAGGTAAAAATGGAGTTGTCTTGATTAAGCTTAAATCCGTAAAGGAGATGAAAGGAATGACTGTGGCCAAGAAGGTTACCGAAATGTTAAAGGATAAAGGGATCAGTAAGAAAACACAGATAGTGTATTGTTTAGACGAAAATCAATTACCCCCTGAAGTTTCTGAAATTATATCAAAAAACGAATACAATGAGAAGACGGATTTTATAGCAATAAAAGAAATAAAAAAAGGAGTTGCATATGTAACGTTAAAAAATAACAGTTCCTTTTATATCAGATAGTTGCATTCTTTATTTGCCGATCTTTATCCGGCATTCATCGGTTTATTGACCGTAAATCAACAGAAAAACCTGTAGAAGAGTAGAGAAATGATGTATCTTTGAGCCATCAATCAATAAACATAGAAAGTATGGAACCAATACAAAAAAAATCTTCTGATGCAGGCTTTTCCGGTAAAATTCTGATAGCTTCCCTTTTTATTATTTCGGGAATATTGTTGTTTGCTCGTAATGTAGGATGGATCACTACTGATTTATTCGATATTATCGTATCCTGGTACTCCTTATTAATTATACTAGGTATTTATTCGATGTTTCGCTGCCATATTATTAGCGGATTAATTTTATTGCTGATAGGAGTTTACTTTTTGCTTGGAGGACTTTCGTGTCTACCGGAAAATGCTCAGGCAATGGTATGGCCTGTGGCATTGATCATAGCAGGTATTCTTTTGCTTTTCAAATCTCATCGCATGGGACCTTGGGGACATGGACCTATGGCACATCATCATAGAGAATGGATGAGACATAAGAGAAGACCGGGGATGAATTTTATGGAGAATCAACAGCAAAGTGAATCGGTTGATGGTTTCCTCCATTCCGAAAATGTTTGGGGGACAGCACGACATGCTGTACTTGATGAACTTTTCAAAGGAGCGGCAGTACACACCTCTTTTGGGGGGACAACGATTGATTTACGGCATACGCATATTGCACCGGGAGAAACCTACATTGACTTGGACTGTAGCTGGGGAGGAGTTGAGATTTATGTTCCTTCTGATTGGAAAGTTGTGTTCAAATGCAACACTTTCTTTGGAGGATGTGATGATAAACGTTGGCAGGGGGGGAAAATAAATAAAGAATGTATATTGGTGATTCGGGGAACACTTTCTTTCGGAGGCATTGAGGTTAAAGACTAAAATATGAAAGTACATCCGATTATAGATTATCCTTACCGTTGGATTCCTATATTGGCACTGGGACTGATTCTTGTAATTATTCAAGTGGTTATGATGTCCGGATATGCCGGAGCCGATTATGTGCCTGCTGTGATAGATGCTATTGCAACAATTGGTTGGTTGATGGCATTAGGTTATCTGGCATGGTTTGTCGTGGGATTTGTTTCTGTGTTGCAGGCTGAAGTGATTGTGTTAGTTACAGGTATTCTGATTTGGTTGGCTGGCAGTTTCATGGTTTGCGATGTGATGGAACGCATTATGGGTATTACTTATACCTCTTTTGTACCGACAATCCCTTTTCGTTTATTATTTGGTATTCCTACTTGGATGGTAATTCTTCTTCGGTATCGTTTGATAGTGGCAAATGAAGAAGTTCAAAATCAGAAAATGACAAAGGAGACTATTGTTTCACAATTGGAAGAAGAACTTGAGCCACCTAAAGTTGAGTTGATAGATCGTATTACAGTCAAAGATGGTTCTCGTATTCACCTGATCACGACTGATGAATTAATTTATATCCAAGCTTGTGGAGACTACGTAATGTTGATTACTCCTTCAGGCGAATACGTGAAGGAGCAAACGATGAAATATTTTGAGACTCATTTGCCACAAGAAATATTTGTTCGTGTTCATCGTTCAACGATTGTCAATGTGACACAGATTTTACGTGTAGAACTTTTTGGAAAAGAAACTTATCAATTGCTGTTGAAAAATGGAATAAAACTTCGGGTGAGCCTTTCGGGATATAGATTGTTGAAAGAACGATTGGGATTATAGTTTTAAGTGCTGAGTGCCCCCTTCTCTCATTCTGTTTTGAAACCTTATTTTTTCGAGTACATTAGTAAAAGTATAGGGATATTGTCTTCTTAAGTCATATGTGTAAACGCTTAATTTTGTCTTTCTTCAACTCTGATAATAATATTACAATGGGAGATACAGAAAATGTACTCCCATTGATCATTATTCATTGAGTGAATTATTAAACTTCATTACCCATCTCATCAATAAATATCATTTTATTATTTCTTTGTGCTTTAGCATGGCCATTATGAAATCTTCCGATATAGTTATATTCAACCGGAACAATAACCTTTCCTTTAGAATTAATGATTCCTTGTTTCTTACCTTTATGTACGTGGGAACGATTGTTTTCAAAATTTCCGATATTAGTGTATTCTATTGGAATAATAACTTTTCCTTCAGAATTAATAATTCCAATTTTTCCGTCTTTATAAGCCTGGGGTCGGTTGTTCTCAAAATTCCCGATATTAGTATATTCAATCGGAATAATAACCTTTCCTTCAGAATTGATAATTCCTAATTTACTGTCTTTATAAGCTCGGGCTCGGTTGTTCTCGAGATTTCCGATATGAGAATACTCTAGAAGGATAACAATTTTACCATTAATATCTATTGCTCCATATTTCCACTCTCATATTGTTCTTTTTTATGTTCCAAATTAATCAAAGGAAAAATCAGAGAACTATTGTCACTTTCTGTTTTTCTCCATGTACCGTGTTAAGCTACTTTTGCTATATTATTTTTTTAACTTATAGATCACGTCATAGATGTGTTCGGTAGCCTTTTTTTGATTGACAATAAGATCATATTTCCCTTTTTCCGAATTAACATCAATTTTTTGAGTTTTTAAGAATGAAGAAATGGTGAATAACATAATCATGCTAATAAAGAAAAATCTCTTTTCCATATAATTTAACTATTAGTTTCCTATTGGCAGAATTAAGTCAATGTATATTTAACTCGGTCAATAAACTTTGTTTTATCTTGTTAATGTCTTGTAGGATTGTAGACATAGTGTTTCACCGTTTGATAGATAAATTAAATTACGATTTACTTCTTTATTTTGAACTATGTTTTTTATTTCAAACTATAACTATAGATTCTGCTAATCCTATTTAGATTCAAAAACAGGTAAACTAGCCTGAATTTAATTTGGTCAATTATTTTTTAAATTTAGGCTACCTATTTTATTGAATATGAATATTAATGGATTGTAAATCTTTTGCCTTCGAACTGCTCCCATAATATATTTTATATGTTCCATCAATGGGATACATAGTATTGGTAGTTGAATCAAACCATTCGAATGAATCATAAGGAAGCTCAATATTTACATTCTGTTTTTCACCTTTAGCTATATTCACTCGCTGGAAAGCCCGAAGAGTCTTTTGTGGTCCTTCCTTATCGTCTGGGCGACTAATGTAAACTTGTACAACTTCTTCTCCATTCTGTTGTCCGACATTCTTTATCGGAATAGTGAGAATAACTTTTTCTCCTTTATGTAGTTTTGATTGATTCAACTTAACCTTTCCGTAAGAAAAGCGTGTATAACTCAATCCATAGCCGAAAGGAAATAGCGGTTCCTCAGTCATATAACGGTAAGTACGTCCTTTCATCGAATAATTTTCATAATCCGGTAATTGTTCCAAATTTTTATAGAATGTAATAGGAAGACGTCCGGATGGGTTATAATCTCCAAAAAGTACATCTGCAATAGCTGATCCACCTGCCTGACCGGGATACCAAGCTTGCAGAATAGCGTCACAGTTCTGACTCTCGGGGACAATTGCCATTGCCGAACCTGAGAAATTAATGAATACAACTTTCTTTCCATTATTCTTTAGAAGAGAAAGAACTTCACGTTGAATAGCCGGCAATTCGATGTCTGTGCGGTCACCACCTTTGAATCCGGTAACTGATACATCCATTTCTTCTCCTTCCAATTGTGGCGAGATACCTCCGGCAAAAATGATAACGTCCGCATCTTTCACTTTGTCCATAAGTGCTTGTTCGTTCAGAACAGATTTCTGTGCAGTATTATCTTTTGAATGGATAGCATCTGTCAGTCCACATATAAGTTCATAAATAATTTGTGCCTGAGGTAGTTTAGCTCTGATTCCTTCCAATAAAGTGACAGTATGTGACGGGAAACCATTGTAATTACCCCATTGCATGACAGAATCATTAGCATTTGGGCCGATCACAGCGATTTTCATCTGACGGTTTAATGGGAGTAGATTATTTTTGTTTTGTAACAGCACTAAACTTTCACGTGCCATTTTTAGCGCCAATTCTTTATGTTTGGGGCAATCAACTACTGAATAAGGTATCTCCGACCAGGGATGAGTTGGATTCATTTCTCCTAATTCGAAACGTGCTTTTAATAACCTTCTGACAGAAGTATTGATTTTTTCTTCTGAAATTAATCCTTGTTTTGCAGCTTCTGTAATACTCCTGTAGTTATCTCCACACTCAAGATCAGTACCACTCAGAACAGCATCTGCAGAAGCATGTGCCGCATCCGGGTGAGTATTGTGATGGTGAGGTTGGAAGAAATCTCCAATTGCTCCACAGTCAGAAACAACAATCCCTTTGTATCCCCATTCGTTACGAAGAATCTGCGTGAGCAGATGTTTGTTTCCACAACATGGATCACCTTCAAAACGGTTGTAAGCACACATCACTTCTTTTACTCCAGCTTTTTGTACCAAGTCTTTAAACGCCCGAAGATAAGTTTCCCATAAATCTCTGGGATCTATATTTTCAGCATTGAAGTTATGGCGGTTCCATTCCGGACCGGAATGTACGGCATAATGTTTGGCACAGGCATGAAGTTTATTATATTTGGCATCTTCCGGTCCTTGTAAACCTCTGACTACGGCCATACCCATTCGCCCTGTCAGGTAAGGATCTTCTCCGTAGGTTTCTTGTCCACGTCCCCAGCGCGGGTCACGGAAGATATTGATATTAGGAGTCCATACTGTTAGGCCTTGATAACGATCATATTGTCCTTTCTCATTAAAATTGCGATTCTTGGCACGTGCTTCATCTGATACAGCATTGAAAACCTCATAAAGCAAAACATCATCGAAAGAGGCGGCCATACCGATAGATTGAGGAAAAACAGTAGCCCGTCCGGCACGTGCTATGCCATGAAGAGCTTCGCTCCACCACTCATATGGCTTAATTCCAAAACGTGGAATGGCTGGCGACGCATTTTGCATTAAAGATACTTTTTCTTCCAACGTTAGTCGTTGGAGTAAGTCATCTGCCCGTTGTTCGGCTGAGAGTTTGATATCCTGATAAGGATACTGTTCTGATGTATTGTTCTGTGCCTGTGTTTGGAATGTACAGGTTACTGCAAAACATGCTATTATCCACTGTTTTATCATTACTTTATAGCTTTAGATTTTGTTTAACTGATTCGATTCTCTTTAAATATCGGGAAAAGAGTACTTATTCCAACATTTTACTATTAGTGATTCATTTAGAGTGATGTTACTAATAAAAAATAATTTTTTATTAGAATTTCCGGTTAGCGACGAGCTGTTCAGAAATTTTTGGAAAGCACAAAATAATTAGTCGTTTCATAGTAATTGTTTTAATGTTTAAGCAAAAATAAGGAAAACAATACGGAATTAAAAGCTTAAATAGAAATTTGAATAAAAAAAAGTTTTTATCTGTATTTTTATATCTAATAAAGTGTATGCTCTTTATTGACAGTTGATTATTTATATATCATAATGAGTCTTAATACAAAGCCTTAAAAAATCCTCTTTACGTCCTTATCTAGGATATAAAGAGGAAATTTTTTGACGAGAGTTGCATGGGGTATGGTGAGATGAAATCATAATTGGGGAATAAATTGCACAATACTTTCACAAGTGTCCTCTCATCATTGCCTAAAATCTAGGCAAAATTAATTAATAATTTTTATAATCGGCTACATATATTAAAATATCTTATAAACTTTATGAATATTTTGATATATTGAATATATTTTGGAATGATTTTTAGGACTTATCGATTTTTACTACCTTTGTCAATTCAACTAAGAAGTAATCCAGAAGTATATGAATGAGAATCTTTTATATAATGACTTCCCAACTTTTCTAAAGAAGTATTTTTCTTACAAGGTACAAAAAATATCATTGAATGCAGGTTTTACATGTCCCAATCGTGATGGTACAAAAGGCTGGGGAGGGTGTACTTATTGTAATAATCAGACGTTCAATCCGGACTATTGTCGGACAGAAAAATCCATTGCTGTTCAGTTGGAAGAAGGGAAACGCTTTTTTGCTTATAAATATCCGGAAATGAAATATTTGGCATATTTTCAAGCTTATACGAATACGTATGCGGAGTTGGAAGGATTGAAACGAAAATATGAAGAGGCTTTGGAAGTTGAAGGGGTAGTCGGTCTGGTTATTGGTACGCGACCGGATTGTATGACGGAAGATTTACTGCGGTATTTGGAAGAACTGAACCGACATACTTTTCTAATGGTAGAATATGGAATGGAAAGTACTTTTGATGAGACTTTGCAGCGCATTAACAGGGGACATACTTATAAGGATACAGTTGAAGCAGTTCGGCGTACTGCTGATTGTGGCATTTTAACCGGGGGACATATAATTCTGGGACTTCCCGTCGAAACTCATGATACAATGGTAATGCAAGCAGAAGTTCTTTCAGAGTTGCCAATCTCAACTTTAAAAATTCATCAATTACAGTTGATACGTGGAACTCGTATGGCGAAGGAATATATGGATAATCCATCTGACTTTCATTTATTTATGAAGGTTGATGAGTATATTGATCTGGTAATTGACTATGTGGAACATTTACGTCCTGATTTGGTAATAGAGCGTTTTATTTCTCAATCTCCTAAAGAATTGTTGATTGCTCCGGATTGGGGATTAAAAAATTATGAATTTGTAACTCGTTTGCAAAAAAGAATGAAAGAAAGGGGGGCTTATCAGGGGAAGAGATATAAGGATTCAGAAAAAAGAGTTATTTTTGCAGATGATAAGTTCACCATTGAATAGATATCAGACTTTAACAGATATCAAGTGGTGAGGCTAAATTAATTAAAGTTGAAGAATGGAACAGAAAACAAGAATTAAAGGAAATATCCACTATGTGGGAGTGAATGACCGTAGCAAACATCGTTTTGAATCAATGTGGCCTTTACCCTACGGAGTTTCGTATAACTCTTATCTGATTGATGATGAAATGATTGCATTGATTGATACAGTTGATGTTTGTTATTTTGAGGTATATCTGCGGAAAATCAAACAAGTGATCGGCGAACGTCCTATAGATTATTTGATTATAAATCACATGGAACCGGATCATTCAGGATCTATCCGATTGATTAAGCACATTATCCGAATATTATTATCGTAGGTAATAAACAAACATTCGGTATGATTGAAGGTTTCTATGGAGTGACTGGTGAACAATATCTGGTAAAAGACGGAGATTTCCTTGCTTTAGGTCATCATAAACTTCGTTTTTATATGACTCCTATGGTGCATTGGCCGGAAACGATGATGACATTTGATGAGACAGACGGTGTTCTCTTTTCTGGCGATGGATTCGGTTGTTTCGGTACGCTGGATGGCGGTTTCTTGGATACCCGTATGAATCTGGATAAATATTGGGGAGAGATGATTCGTTATTATTCTAATATTGTAGGGAAATATGGTAGTCCCGTTCAAAAAGCTTTGCAGAAATTGGGAGGACTTCCTATATCTACTATTTGTTCTACACATGGACCTGTTTGGACGGAGAATATAGCGAAAGTGATTGGCATTTATGACCGTTTGAGCCGTTATGATGCTGACGAAGGCGTAGTGATAGCTTATGGTAGCATGTACGGAAATACGGAACAAATGGCTGAAGCAATTGCTGCAGAACTTTCTGCACAAGGTATTAAAAATATTGTAATGCACAATGTGACGAAGAGTCACCCATCTTATATTATAGCGGATATTTTCCGGTATAAGGGATTAATTATTGGTTCTCCTACTTATAGCAATCAGATTTTCCCAGAAGTGGAATCTCTATTATCTAAGATTTTAGTGCGTGAGCTTAAAGGACGTTATTTGGGAATGTTCGGATCTTTCACATGGGCAGGTGCTGCTGTGAAGCGTATGGCTGAATTTGCTGAAAAAAGTAAATTTGAGTTGGTAGGCAATCCGGTGGAAATGAAACAGGCAATGCAGGATATTACCTATACTCAATGTGAGAATTTGGCTCGTGCCATGGCGGACCGTTTGAAGAAAAACGTTAATAGTGATAGATAAATTTATTGACTAACCTATAAAATAATCGACTTATGAGACTTATTATTCAGCCGGACTATCAGTCCGTATCTCTGTGGGCTGCACATTATGTTGCTGCAAAAATAAAAGCTGCCAATCCAACTCCCGATGAACCATTTGTATTGGGCTGCCCTACCGGATCTTCTCCTTTAGGTATGTATAAAGCTTTGATCGACCTGAATAAAAAAGGAATCGTTTCTTTCAAGAATGTTGTAACATTCAACATGGATGAATATGTAGGATTACCGAAAGAACATCCGGAAAGTTATTATTCATTTATGTGGAATAATTTCTTTAGCCACATTAATATCAAACCGGAGAATACTAATATTCTGAATGGTAATGCTCCTGATTTGGATGCAGAATGTGCACGTTATGAAGAAAAAATTAAGTCTTATGGTGGTATCGACCTTTTCATGGGTGGTATCGGCCCTGACGGACATATTGCTTTCAATGAACCGGGATCTTCTTTAACTTCACGTACCCGTCAAAAAACGCTGACTACAGATACGATTATTGCCAATTCCCGTTTCTTTGATAATGATATTAATAAAGTTCCTAAAACAGCTTTAACTGTAGGTGTAGGTACTGTACTTTCTGCTAAGGAAGTGATGATTATCGTAAATGGTCATAACAAGGCTCGTGCATTGTATCAAGCAGTAGAGGGACCAATCACTCAAATGTGGACAATTAGTGCTTTACAGATGCATGAAAAAGGAATCATCGTTTGTGATGATGCTGCTACTGAAGAACTGCGGGTGGGTACTTACCGTTATTTCAAAGATATTGAAGCTGGGCATTTGGATCCGGAATCATTAATTAAGTAGTCGATAATTCTTAATTGAAATAAGAAATGGGCTGCCTTGCGTTTGATGATGGCAGCCCATTTTTTATTAATAATTATTTCATGTCTCTTAGATTTCTTCCAACCAGCCTTTACCTTGTCGGACTATTTCCGGTTCATCATCTGTACATTTTACAATTGTTGATGATTCTATTCCTCCGATACCTCCATCAATTACCAGATCTACGATATCTCCGAATTTTTCATCTATTAATTCCGGATCAGTCATATATTCCAGTTCCTCATGCTCCTCGTAAGGAAGAGTAGTAGTCATAATGGGAGCATCCAATAGGCGAGCTATTTCACGTATAATATTGTTGTTCGGCATACGAATACCTACTTCTTTCCGGTTACGGAAGATTTTGGGCAAACGGTTTGTTCCATTCAGAATAAATGTGAACGGACCGGGAAGATTATGTTTCATCAGTTTGAATACGCTATTGTCCACTTTGGCGTATTCACTGATACTGCTTAAATCATAACAGATGATAGATAAATTGTTTTTGCGCGGATCGATATCTTTGATTCGGCAGATACGTTCGATAGCACGTTCTTTCAGTCCGTGGCAACCAATGGCATACGTCGTATCAGTAGGATAAATGATAAGTCCGCCATCATTTAAGATGTCAATAACATGTTGCAAATCTTGCAGATTATTATTTTTATCATATAGTTTTAAAAGCATAAGTTTACTTTTTATCTATTTTAACTTCTTCAAGAGATCTAAAGCTTTCTCTGTCGCTTTTTGTTTGACAGAATCTTTATTCACATTGGAGCCACTGTTTAGACCTAGCTTTTTACCTAATTGATCGATTGCTTCTTCGGCTGCAGATTCAATGGCTTGATTCGCCATACTCTTCATATCGACACTGACTTTGGGAGAACTAAATAAACCACCTATTTTCAGATTTACCGTCGATATTTTAGCAAAGCTAGCAGAAGCGGGAAGTTTGATCTTACCTGTATAATCAATCGTTTGATCCAGACCAGTGCTACCGGAAAGATTCAATGTATAATCTCCCATTTTGATATCGAAAGGTTGGGTATTGACTCTACCATCTTTGATTGTGAAATCTATTTTCATATCTTTCACCTTCATATCTTTAAGGCTTGGTTGTTTGATGGCATCGGCAATCTGATCAATGGATTTTACTCCGCTAAGGCTAAGGTCACGTACAGATAAGCTACCATCTCCTTGTAGAGTATTTAATACCGGACTCATAGTTGCATCCAAATCAGTCAGTATATTGATATCACCGGAGAAATTACCTTTCAGCTCCTCAAAAATAGGAGCGAGTTTCTGTATCATATCCAGCTCTTTGTATGCTTGCGAAAAGCTGATATCTGTGAGTTTGAAACCAGCTTTTACTTCCGGTTTCTTCACGTTGGCAGTAGAGTAGTAACCATTCATAACTGCATTACCTCCCATTGTATTCATGGAGAGGTTCTTCATATCTACTTTTCCATCCTTAATGATAAGTTTGCCGTTCATATTGTTGAATGCCATTTTATCAAGCAAGACTTGCTTTAAGTTTGCATCCATTTGAAGATCAAGATTGCGGGGAACTTCGAAAATGCCTTTTGCCGGAATGGAATCAGTTGCGGAGATCTCTCCCGCAGTAGAGGCAGTAGCTGTACTATCAGTGGACGCAGTCATAAAATCGTTCAGATTAAAATAATTCGAATGAATATTAAGATTGCCTTTTAAAGTAGTACCTTTCAATGCGTAGCCTATATAGTTTTCAAGACGGCTGTCGGCCGTAATGTCATTCTTGCCCATATTGACGGTCGTTTCGCTCAGTTGGAGATATTGAGGAGTAAAAGTAAAGAGTGATTTCTTTATTTCTACATCCGGCATATCTTTCATTTTGAGTTTCATATCCGTCAGATTGATCGTACCGGATGCTTTGAAATTATCATATAGTTCCTTTTCTATATAAGAAAGTCGTCCGGACATCTGCATATCAGCATTAATCGTGCCATTCAGAGCCATGTCATTCATTGGATAAACCTGTTTGATCATCCCCAGGTTGAGTATACCTTTCGCTTCTGCTTTGAAGTCCGGATCACTGATCGGCGTCTTTACGTCAGCTATCAGTTTAAACGGATTGCCTGCCAGATTAAAACTGAAAGGATTGATGTTGATAGTGGTCAGGTCAATATTACCTCCCGGATTCTGTACATTGGCACTGATATTGATTTGGTCTACACCTGCCGGTAAAGCAGGATAACGGAACATGGCGTTTTTGACTTGCATATCAATGTTGAATGAAGGAACAGTGTCTCCCTGTAAAATACCTTTAGCAGATGCGGTAAGTGTGGCAGTTCCATCTGTCTTTAAGCTGGAAAATTCTGTTGCATAGATGGCAGGAATTAGTGACAGAATCTCTTTGAACCCTATATCATTGGTATTAAGTTTCAAATCCATGTCGATTGCCGGATCTTCTAAAGCAATCCATCCATCGATACCTGCTTTAATAGCATTAAGCTGGAAGGTATTATTTTTTAATGCGTATTTATTATTGGCCAGATTTGCATCTACGTCCATTTTTGTAGAAATCTTAGCATTAACAAGAAAAGGAATTCCATTCATTTGATAAGTTAGTGCTTCAGTGGCAGCTTCCAACTTCAGAGTGGTGTGATCACTACTTAAATCTCCGGCACATAGAGCATTGAACTTGCGGATATCCGCATACATTTTGCCTTGTTGGTCATCATAAATCAAGTCCATATTCTTGATTACAAAACGTTGTAATTTAACTTTGAAAGGAGAGGATTCTTCTGCATTTTCCTCAGATGTATTTAAGTTTTCCGTTGAATCGGGTTTCATAATCTCCCAATTGGTACGTCCGTCGGGAAGAACAATAGCATGTAGACGAGTATTTTCAATGGAAATTTTTGAAATATCGTATCCGCTATCTCCAAAAAGAGAAAACAGATTGATAGCAGCAGTTACTTTTCCTGCTTGTACAAGAGTATCATTAGCAAATTCACCTATACCTTTCAGCCAGAAATCTTCCAGAATGACAGAAGCCTGTGGAAAATCTCGGAATAAGCTAATACTTAGGTCTTTAAAATCAAATTGTGCATTAAGCATTTTATTGCCTTCTGTTTTTACAATCCCTGCTATTTTACCCTGGAAGGCAAAGGGAATGAGGAGCATAAGTATAATAATGACTCCTACTGTGATAGCTGCGATTTTCAAACCTTTTTTCATAAAACGACTTTTTTATTGTTGAGTAAATAATAACTTCTGTTAGAAAGTGTAACCTAAAGATAACCAGTAAGAGTTTCTCATAGGAATATTCTTCTCTGCAAACAACCATGAAAAGTCGACTTTTCCCCCAAGATAATGTACTCCTAAGCCTGCTGTAGCATAACTTGCATCTCCTTTCTTTTTGTCTCCATAATGATATCCTCCGCGGAATTTGAAATGTTCCACTAAAGTATATTCAGCTCCTGCACTGACTCCGAGCGACCGTACATCAGAAGGAATCATTCTGTAACCTAAATCGGCAGCCACTATCAATCGGTGGTTCTGATTAAAAGATAAATCGACCGAACCGCCGGCTTTAACAAAAGCAGGCAGACTTTCTTTCGTATTCAGATACTTGACTTTTGAACCAAGATTACTAAATTGAACTCCGGCTGTCCAACTTGCATCATCCAGAAATTTAAAACTTCTTCGATAAATAGCACCAAAATCAACAGCAAAGGCATTAGCACTTTTAGCGCCTCCAAAACGACCCATATCAGAATGGATCAGTTTGGCTGTTGCCGATACAGCTAAGTTAGGAATTATTTCGCGTGCGTATCCCAAATCAATCACCCATTCTTTAGGACTTATACTTTCGTATTTTCCATTATTACTATTTAATACATCCAAAGAGGGATAATTGTAATAACGGAATCCACCCAAAATGACATTGCGTTGATTGACTTTATAAAAACCGCCAAAACTGTTTAAAGAATGTTCGGAATCATAATCGCGCATGATAGGTGCAAAGGTATAAGTGATACCTCCATTTTCAAGGCTGATAATAGATGTTGCTCCGTTATAAAAGACTGCATTATTGTTGCCGGGTAGTGCAACACTTGCACCTCCCATTCCTGCACTACGTGCATCAGGGGTAATAGTAAGGAAATTGACTGCTCCAGTATTGATGGGAGCTAAATCATCCTGTGCTTTTACATACCATGTGAAAGTAAGGATAAGGATACTGAGCACTATTTTTTTCATATGTATATATTCGGTTTAATTTAATATTTAATGAACCTCTCTTTAATGTTTTTGCCATTACATTCGTATTCCATCGTATAATATCCTCCCGCTAATTTACTTATATCCAGCGAAGTAGTCATATACTGTTTAGCAGTAATACTTTTACGGAATACTTTGTTGCCCAGATTATTATAAATTGTAACAGTTGCATTTCCTCCCAATTCATAATTAACACGGAATAATAACATTCCATTGGTAACTGGGTTCGATTTTAAAAGAAAGTTTTTACTGTTGGTTTCAATATTGGGTAGTTCTGCTTGTAGAGCTGCCTTTGCATTCACACATCCATTACCTAATTGACCGATATAGTTCGGGTTGTAAGAATCTACGTCATAAGCAGTGCTTAACAGAATTTCTTTTAGTTGTTCTGCTGTAAAGCCCTTTTTCCCAACTCCATACTTTTCTATAACAAGGGCAGCTACACCGGAAACATGGGGACATGCCATAGAAGCTCCATATAGATAGTTGTATGTACCATATGAGAATGTACTATATATTTCTTTATCAAGTACAATATTGTTAGGATTCAACTTTTTGTTTTCTCCGCCCGGAGCACATATATCTATATAGTCACCGTAATTAGAGTAAGAACCTTTTTTATAATCAGCACCTATCGCTGCCACTCCTATCACTTTTTCATAGTCTGCCGGAGTCGCATTTTTAGGATTGGAACTATTGTTGTTATTCGTAGCAAAAAGAACAAGGCCTCCCTTCATAGGGCTGTCAGGTAATTGGTTGCCATCATTGTCACAGCCAGCATATTTAATAAAATAATCAATAGCTTCTTTATCGACAGGATCTAATGAACTGTTATTGTCATATCCCCAACTGTTTTGGCAAATGATAGCTCCGTTGTCTGCTGCGTATTTGATGGCAGTAGCACCTTTCGGATCACGGTAACCATCAAGCATTTGGCAACACATGATCTTTACTCCACTGTTTGGAGTACCGTTTCCGCCTGCAATTCCACATACTCCTTTTCCGTTATTATTAACGGCTCCTATAATTCCTGCTACATGTGTAGCATGGCTATAAGGGCTTATATGAGAACTATTAGCTGCAAAATTGTAACCATATATATCATCTATATATCCATTCCCATCATCATCTAGATCATTTCCTGGGATTTCATTCGGATTTATCCATAAATTATCATATAAATCCGGATGAGTTACATCCACACCTTCGTCTACTACTGCTACGATGATGTTTGGATTTCCGTTGTATTGTTTCCATACATCTGCCAACCGGATATCTGCACCGGCTACTTGCCAATCCTCAGTTCCCGGGTTATAAAAGTTCCATTGTTTATCAATATACGGGTCATCCCAGGGAAGTACAGCAGCTCTGGTTGAAACTTTATGAACAGGACAAGCGATCTCTATTCCATCCAATATTTTGATATTATTTACAGCACGAGTCGTTGCTACTTCTTCTGAATACCATACGTCATACCAAAGATGTAATCCTTCCCTGCGTGTACGTTCTTCGTAATTCTCTGAATAAGGGAAAGTGCGTTCCATTCGGGTAACCTTCAGGATAGAAGCAGAACCATCCAAAGCCCGTATTCCGGTGGAAACTTTGCCGTTGATACTTCTGACAGTAACCTGTTCTTTCGGTTCTTCTTTTAGTTTGATTCTCATTAGACCTTTCACAACATCACCTTCTGAAAAGTCAGGTGTCGTGTTATCTATTACAACTTCCTCTTCCGAGGAGATATTGAAATCTGTATCGTCACTACAGGCAGTCAGCCAGCAGATGGAAAGAAACAATAAAATAAATTTCTTCATATAACAAGTATTAAATCTATCTAATCAGCTATTAAACAACGAAGAGTTGCACAAAGTTACGTTTTCAATTGTAAAAACCAAATGATTTTTATGGTTTCTTCTTTCTGATTTCTTCAGCAATGCGCCATTGTAAGGCAGCTTCCTCTTCTTTTCCAACTTTCAGCAGGGCATCACCAAAGAGTTCATGAGCACCTGCATGTTCCGGTTTCAGTGAAGTTGCTTTGTCCAGATCGGCAATAGCACCTTCTGTGTTGTCAAGTTTCAGTCGGAGTTTTCCCCGATTATACACAGCTTTAAATTCAGTAGGTCTCAGATTGACAGCCGTATTAAAACAATTTTCGGCATCGAAATATTGTTTTTGGTTGAAAAGGGTAATCCCTTTTCTAATCCATGCATCCAGATAATTGGGATCGAGACTAAGAGCTTTGTCGTAGTTGGCAAGAGCAGCTCGTTCATCATGTGCCTGGGTGATACATTCATTTCCCATCAAAACATATTCATGAGCATATTCGCGCAATTGTTCCTGTTGTTTTTTCATTTGTTCTTTGAGATTTTTGTTTTGCTCTTTTAAGGTATTGATAATACCAAGTTTACGGCGGATCAAACGACGGGCAACGGGTTTCTCGATATCATACCGTGAATGAATGGCAAGAAAGAATTGTTCCAGACACTCTTCCATGTCTCCCTTATCGAAAGCACGACCGGCAGCAGCATATTGCACATCGGCTTGTGCCTGTTTCAAAGCTTTATCAATCGCTTGTCGGTCATTGAAGCGTCTGGCAAAATTTACTATTTCCGGTCGGACAAAGATATCTGCCCGATTAATGGGCTTTTTCAATTGAATACCATTTAGTGAGGTACAACGGCTGAGAGCTACATAAGCTTGTCCTCCTGCAAACACCCCCCCTGTAAAATCTATAACTACCCGGCTAAAGGTTAATCCCTGGCTTTTATGGACAGTAATAGCCCATGCCAGACGAATCGGGTATTGTGTGAAACTACCCAATACTTCTTCTTCTATCTCTTTTGTTTTCTCGTTGTAACGATAACGAATATTGCGCCATGACTCCCGCTTCACGTCACACTCTTTGCCATCATCGGTTATGACGTAAATCGTTTCTTCCTCTTCGTCAATACCGGCAATGACTCCAATAGTGCCATTTACCCATCGGCGGTCGAAATCATTCTTGATAAAAATGATCTGCGCTCCGGGTTTTAATACGAGTTCTTGTGAAGTTGGAAGACTGCTTTCAGGAAAATCCCCTTCAATACTTCCTTCAAAAGTGATCGACTCTCCCGGAAGTTCGGCTAACTTCTTGTCGTTAATAGAAGCGACCGTATCCTTTCGGGTAGCCAGAGTAATATACATATCAACTTCCGATTCTTCAATCTGGGTTCCGTAACGAGTATTTAGAAGTTGCAAGTCGGCAGCTCCGGCATTATTGGTACGAATATGATTGAGGACATTGACAAACACCTGGTCAGTCTGACGATATACTTTTTGAAGCTCGATGGATACAAGATCAATTTGGTTGAATACACGTGCAGAGAAAAAATAAGGAGTAGGGTAGGAACGGTATAATATTTCCCGTTCGTCATTCTTTACGACAGGTTCCAATTGGAATATGTCTCCTACCAACAAGATTTGTTTTCCCCCGAAAGGTTCCCGTAAATTGTGAGAATATACACGTAGAATACGATCAATCGCATCAATGATATCCGCCCGTACCATTGAAATCTCGTCGATAATCACGAGTTCAATCTGTTCCAACAGTTTGCGGTGTGGCTTGGTATATTTGAAAAATTCGTGGATACGTCCGCGTTGCAAACTTAAATTCGGATCATCTGGTAATAAAGGATAAAATGGCAGTTTAAAAAAACTGTGCATAGTACTCCCTCCGGCATTGATCGCGGCAATACCGGTCGGTGCGAGAACCACGTGTTTCTTTTTGGTCTGTTCGCAGATATGACGCAGGAATGTTGATTTTCCAGTACCCGCTTTCCCAGTAAGAAAAACCGATTGGCGGGTATATTGGATCAGGTTGAGAGCATCCTGAAAAGCTGCATTGCTGGTATCTATGCTCATTTTTTGATGCTACAACTCCGATTAATCAATAATTCCAAAATGTTTCATTGCGTTACTGATTCCATCTTCATCAACAGGAGTCGTGATATAATCTGCTGCAGTTTTTACATCTTCCTTTGCTTGTCCCATGGCTACTCCGATAGCTGCATGGCGTAGCATACTGGTATCGTTGCCTCCGTCTCCGAAAGCCATTGTATCTTCCAGTTTTATTCCAAAGAAGCGGATTATTTCGTCAATACCCTTTTGTTTGGTAACACCTTTGGCTGTAATATCGGCAAAGGCATGATACCAACGTCCTACTTCGCAAGTTGGAATATAGGGACGCACCTCCTTCTCTTCCTCTTCAGTGATAAAAGGAGTCATTTGGATGATTTCTTTGCTGGTTGCCTCTTCAAAAGAAACAGTTGGGATTGTATTTACATGTAGAAAATCATAGAAAATTTGCTTTACCAATTCATTAGGTTGGCAAACTGAAATATGATGTTCTTCTACAAAAATGCAGGGAACTCCTTTCTTTTCGCAGAATGTCGCCATTGCTTCTACTTCATCATGCGGAATGTCGCTTTTATAAATAACTTCATTACCGACAAAGCAATAAGCACCGTTCATCGTTATATATCCATCAATCAGGTTACGATCTTGTAATTCAGAAAGATTATTGATGATAGCTTTGGGACGTCCGGTAGCAATAAAAATCTTATTACCTTTAGCATGGGCTTCTTCCAATGCTTTAATGGTAGATGTCGGGATACGATGAGTCTCAAAACTAACTAACGTTCCGTCTATATCAAAAAATAAAGCTTTTGTCATAAAATTCTTTTTGAAATGAGTATACACTCCTAATAAACATGTAGCAAAGATAATTGTTTTACCACTATAAACCTAGTACATAAAGTGATTTTAGAGTTTCATTGTAAACTATTTATTAGGATTAACCTGCTATAACAAACATTTTGACAAGAGTTATACTGTCCTAAATTGCAAAAGTATCGAAAAATATGATTGATATTAAAAATAAAAAAATTACATTAGCAGTTTAATAAATAAAGGAGAACCTATGGTCTATAGTTTAAGAACATCAACTATAAATAAGTTACATATAGATACCATAAATATAATGAAAAACAGATTATTATGACTTCAAGAAGAGATTTTTTTAAAAGAGCCGGACTCATTACGGCAGCTTTCGCTGCTCCAGCTCTCAATGCACAAGGAGAAGAAATGCCACAACGCAAAATGAATTTGAAGAATGCTAAAGTTGCAGTAGATGACCGATGGGACGTTATTGTAGTTGGTGGAGGACCGGGAGGTTGTACTGCAGCGATTTCAGCCGCAAGAGAAGGGGCTAAAACCTTACTTATTGAAGCTATGGGGCAACTTGGTGGAATGGGGACAGCCGGGATGGTGCCCGCATGGTGTCCGTTTTCTGATGGCGAAAAGATCATTTATAGAGGTTTGGCAGAGAAGATATTTAATGCTTCAAAAGCCGGTGTACCGCATGAGAAAAAACAGAATTTGAACTGGGTCAATATAAATCCGGAACATTTGATGACGGTTTATGACCAGATGGTTACAGAATCAGGAGCACAAGTACTTTTCTTCTCACGTGTAGCGGCTGTGGAAATGGATGCCAATGATAAAGTGGATGCCATTATTGTGGCAAATAAGTCTGGACTTGTTGCTTTTAAGGCAAAGGTATTTATCGATGCAACGGGTGATGGGGATTTGGCGGCTTGGGCCGGTGCTTCATTTAAAAGAGGAGATGATGAAGGGAATGTACAAAGTTCTACGTTATGTTTCTCATTGGCAAATGTAGATAGCTATCGTTATATGACAGGTCCCTCACTGCATACAAGTAATAAAAACAGTCCGGTCTATGCGGCTATTGCATCTGGTAAATATCCTTTGATAGATAGCCATTTGTGTAGTAATCTGATAAGCCCTGATGTCGTGCAGTTTAATGCGGGACATCTTGTGAATGTGGACTCGACAGATCCTTGGGCTACTACCCAAGCTATGATTAAGGGTAGACAGATAGCCGGACAATATTTGGGAGCAATGAAGGAATTCCAACCGCAAACTTTTGGTAGTTCTTTTGTCGTGAAAACAGCTTCTTTGCTAGGAGTTAGAGATAGTCGTCGAATTGAGGGTGATTATATCTTTACTGTCCAAGACTGGATGGACCGTAAAACATTTGAGGACGAGATTGGCCGTAATAGTTATTATATTGATGTTCATAAACCCGGTCATAAAGCTACACGTTACAATAAAGGAGAATCTCATGGAATACCTTATCGTTGTCTGACTCCTAAGGGCTTGAAAAATGTTTTGACAGCGGGACGTTGCATATCTACCGACGAAGAAGCTTTTGGTAGCTTACGAGTAATGCCACCATGTCTGGTGACTGGTGAAGCTGCGGGAATGGCTGCTGTGCACGCTATCAAACAAACAAAAAATGATGTCCACAAGATTGATGTTAATTTCTTACGCAAGAGACTGAAGGAAGAAGGACAGTATTTTCTATAAATATACTAATATTTTAATAAGTTTACATTAGAAGAATTGCTTTGCTGCCGGTATTTAAATTCCGGTGGGAAAGCAATTCTTTTTCATTTACCTTTTAAAAAAAAGAATCATTTCATAAGACTTTTCAACTTCAGAAAACAATCTTATAACTTTTTTGTAGATTGTATCATATTGTCATGTATAAAAAGCAAATCCTCATGTTTCAAAGAAAAAAAATATATGGACCTTTGTCTCTGATTTGTTATATTAGCGTTTTCATTACTAACTTAATTAATTTAATTCATGAATACGAGACTACTATTGACCTTTTCTCTATTGGCGATATTTGTGTTTACTCTAAAATCTTATGCCCGGAATGACATGTCTCATGATCCGGCATTAAAGAAAATAACTATTTCTGATCCTGAACAAAAGCTTGTTTTGCAACTTGACTATTCAAATGGTTGTAAAATAACGCAATTGAATGTAAAAGGTAAAAACGTTTTGTCTGCATCAGGCATATTTACCGGCTTTAGTACAAAAGGTGGGCTATTTAATTCAACTATCAGTGTAGAAGAAGTAAAAGTTGAGAAGTCAGATAATAAGATTTCTATAAAAAATATCATTTATGGAGATCAGTCGATAAACGTGAATGAGTCATGGAACTTTGAATTAGTCGGTAATAAAATAGTATGGAAAATTAGTCGTAAATATAGTAATCTGGCAAAATTGGAGGAAACAGCTTTTCCTCAATGGAATTTTGCTAACCTTTCCATTTGGAAAGGAGGAATCTTGGATAATGGTGGAATGGTCTGGTGCAAATATTTGAGAGGGGTGAATGATACATATGGCATACATACCGGAGGAGTCACTTTTTGGAATCCTGATACAGGAAATGCATTGCGAATCAAAGCCATTTCAGAAGGTAAACATATTGCGGCGAAATATTCACAGAGTGATAAGAATGAATTTGTTTGTACCCATTTTGTGACAGGTGAAGAACTGGAACCTCGATATAATTTAAATCGCTTTGTCAATCAGAGATCAGATGTGTTTGTTCCATTCGATGTTCAAAAAGAAACGGTAAACTTGACACTTGAAATGGAGTATGTAGATTATGCTGTAGAATATTCAAGAGGAATCCTTCCCGGTATAGATGCAGAGGCCGTTCGCGAGTTAATGAATACTACCGGTAGATATGGAGTGGTAGATAATGGTATTGTCGGAGCCAACGGATGGACTACTAACTGGAAATGCCTGCATGAACCTTTCTTTTCCCAGATTGGAATGGCTTTGAATGATGGTAATTACATACGAAATATGTCATTGACATTGGACCGGGAAAGAGATTATGCAATGAAAGAAGATGGACGTGTGTTATCCAGATGGCATAATGCAGGTGAAGATCAGATTCCTGGAACATTTAATTATAAAACCGGATATTATGAAGCGAGGTGGGGGTATACAATAGACTCACAAACAGGTTATGTGATCAATGCAGCAGAACAATTTGATTTGTGTGGCGATAAAGAATGGCTTCAATCTCATAAAGCAAGTTGTGAAAAAGCTCTTGATTGGTTAATAAAGAGAGATTCGAATGGGAATGGTATTTTCGAAATGATGAATAATTCCATAAAGGAAGAGAAAGCGAGCGATTGGCTGGATATCGTTTGGGCAAGCTTTGAGAATGCATTTGTCAATGCGCAGATGTACGGAGCTCTTAATCTGTGGGCAGATTGTGAGCGGGTATTGGGAGATCAAGAAAAGGCTGATTATTATACAACTGTAGCTTTGAAATTGAAAGAAAACTTCAACAAGTCGATTCATGATGGCGGTTTTTGGTCACCGGAGAAGAAACAATATGTTTATTGGAGGGATAAAGATGGCTCTGTCCATGGAGATAACCTAGTGACTCCGGTCAATTTTGCTGTGATTGCATTTGGCCTATGCGATAATAAGAAACGAATTTCTCAAATATTGGAACAAATTGAAAAGAGAACTACTGCTGAGAATCTTTTCCATTGGCCCCTTTGTTTTGATTCTTTCAAAAGGGAGGAAGTTTCAGCAGGTAACTGGCCTTTTCCGACTTATGAAAACGGAGATATCTTTCCTACTTGGGGTTATTTGGGAGTTAGAGCGTATGTAGGATACGATAAACATATTGCTTTAAAATATATTCGTAATATTCTGGCACAGTATAAAAAAGACGGACTTTCGTCTCAAAGATATAGCCGTAAGACACAAGAAGGACAGGGTTCTGATATTTTAGCGGGAATCTGTACCAGTGTAACAGCTCTTTATAGAGATGTTTATGGAATACGTCCAAAATGGAACAGAATGGGGCTAGAACCTAATATCCCTGAAATACTTAACGGGACAGAATTCAACTATACCTTACGTAATACTGATTATCGTATCAAGTTGAATGTCGATGGTTATGAGATGCAGACGGATAAGTTCACAGTAAAATGCCGGGAAAATTTCGGTGCATCTTTTGAAGAAGGATTGATGGTATATCCGCAGAATAAAGAAAAAACAATCTTAAAAGTTTGTGGAAAATCGTCTTTACCGATTGGCGTAACATTGAAGCATTGTTCCGAAAATGATATTTCATGGAAAATGGATTCTACGGACGACTATCAGTTTGTGATTGAAGGATTAAATCCTGCTTTGAAATACAAATTAGTAATTCAAGATAAATCGACAAATATAGAAATAGGAAAAGACGGCAAAGCTTCCTTTACACATAACTGTAAAGCATCGATGAATTTTAGAGTATATGGCAAATAAAATAATGAACATTCTAACGATATAAAACAATGGATGATATTTTAGAACAAATTGCATTATGTGTGGAAAACGGGAAAATCAATCAAAGTTCTCCTTATCCACCAACTATGAAAGGGCAATTAGGTGCGGATGAACTCACTTTACAGGCATTAGAAGAGGGTACTGCACCTTCGGATGTACTTTCGAAGGGATTGATTGTTGGTATGGGACGAATCGGAACAAAATTCCGTGAAAATAAGGTTTTTGTGCCGCAAGTGTTGATGAGTGCCAAAGCGATGAATGTAGCAATGGCACATCTGAAAAGTTTTTTTATGGATGGTTCGGTAAAAAGAAAGGGAAAAATAATCATTGGTACGGTGGAAGGTGATCTACATGATATCGGAAAGAATTTGGTGAGTATGATTGCTGAAGGAAATGGTTATGAAGTAATAGACTTGGGGGTAGATGTTACTGCTGATAAGTTTATTGAGGCCATCAAAATGAATCCGGGCGCATTTGTCGGAATGTCTGCTTTGCTTACGACCACGATGGTTAATATGGAAAAAATAAATAAGTTGATTAAATCGGAGTTTCCTGAAGTAATAACTTGTGTTGGCGGTGCTCCGTTGAATGATGATTTTGCAAAAAAGATAGGAGCTGATTACTATACTAACGAACCTCAGGCATTGGTAGAGATTTTGGATAAGTTGATCGCATAAAAGGAACAGTATGAATATTGATAAATGGATAAAGGATATAATAAGCGCACGCGAACGTTGTACCATACCTATTATGACCCATCCCGGCATTGAAATGATAGGAGCTCCCGTTAAGGACGCTGTTCAAAACGGAGAGATACATGCGCGGGCAATTCATGAACTGGGTAAAAAATATCCTTCGAAAGCAGCCACTGTGATAATGGACTTGACAGTTGAGGCAGAGGCTTTCGGGAGTTCTATTTCATTTCCGGAAAATGATATGCCACATGTCTTGGGAAGTTTGGTTGATTCTGCAGGAATAGAAGGGCTACAGATTCCTTCTTTAACTTCCGGTAGAATACCTGAATATATACAGGCAAATAAAAGGGCTGTCGAAATGATAACCGATAAACCTGTTTTTGCAGGAGTTATAGGTCCTTTTTCTCTTGCTGGAAGATTGTATGGAATGTCCGAAATAATGATTGCTTGTTATTTGGAACCGGATGCTATTGCTTTATTACTCGATAAGTGTTCCCACTTTATAAAGAATTATTGCATGGAACTAAAACGTACCGGTTGCTCCGGTGTTATAATTGCAGAGCCGGCAGCAGGATTGTTGTCCAACGAAGATTGTTTGCAGTTCTCTTCTTTATATATAAAGGAGATTATTGATAATGTACAGGATGATTCGTTTATGGTGGTCTTGCATAACTGTGGAAATACCGGTCAATGTACGGATGCCATGTTGTATACAGGTGCTAAAGCCTATCATTTTGGAAATGCGATATCGATGGTTGAGGTTCTGAAGCAATGTCCGGCCGATGTTTTGGTTATGGGTAATATAAATCCGGTGGGTGTACTTCGTATGATGTCACCACAACAGATTGAAAGGGAAGTAATCTCTTTATTGGAGCAGACTGCGGGGTTTCCGAATTTTGTGTTATCGACGGGGTGTGATGTACCTCCTTGTGTCCCGATTGAAAATATTCAGGCATATTATAATGCACTATTGTTTTTTAATAACAGAATATAGATCACTCTTTGATGGCTACATTTATTTATTACAGTCCCACAATTTGGGAAACAGGGATTCTTCCCAATGATGTTCTGGACATGCTGCACGAAACGGATTGTTCACCGGATAATCCGGTAGTGAGCGATGTATCGGACATCTATGGGAGGTTACATGAAATCTCCGACATAAAAGGAGGGTATGCCATTTTTGAAGATATCGAAAGGTTTCCGGAAACGGGCGAGATAAGGATAGAAAACCGGATTTTAAAGACGTCACATAAAATTTGCAAATTGATGGAAGGGGCAGAACGGATGGTTGTTTTTATCTGTACCGCTGGGCAAGGATTTACGGAAGATGCCCGGAGATATAATAAAGAAGGAGACTATCTGAAAGGATATATTGTAGATACTTTTGGAAGTGCGTTAGTCGAGAAATCAATGGATTTTATTCAGGCGGCACTAGAAAAACAGATGCAAAAGGATGGAATGAATATAACTAATCGCTATAGTCCCGGTTATTGTAATTGGCCTATAGATGATCAGAAACAACTTTTTTCATTGTTACCTTCCAATCAATGTGATATTATGCTTTCGGAGAGTTGCCTGATGATTCCTATAAAATCAGTAAGTGGTATTATAGGGATTGGTAAAAAGGTAAAGAAAAGTAGTTACTCATGTGCAATTTGTAACAATCTGACATGTATATATCGCAAGGTGAAAAACAAGAATAATCAATATTGAATAAGTAATTTGTAAACTAATCATATAATGGATAACATGACTCCTAAAGAACGTATTTGGGCAACTATAAACCGCCAGTCCGTCGATCGTCCGCCAGTAGATCTTTGGTGTACGCCCGAAGTTCTTGATTCTCTTCGCAAATACACTTCAGTCCAAGACGAATTGGCTGTTTATCATCAGTTGGGAATAGATAAAATAGTTTGGATATTTCCCGGTTACGGAGGACGTTTCTTCGATCCGAATGATAGTGGTGAGATAACCATGTGGGGGGTACCGACCCGAATAGTAAAGGCCGGTTTGGCTACCTACCAAGAATATATCAATCCGCCAATTGCAGATTACATGGATCCGTCCCAATTGCTTTATTATCCTTCTTGGCCTGATCCGGATAAATTTGATTATGCAGGAGCAAAAGCATTAGCAAAAGAGGCCCGTTTCTGGAATTTTGCAACGATAGGTCCCTGGATTTCTCATTTTGAAATATATTGCCAGATGCGTGGCTTGGAAAACGCTTTGATGGATACTTTGGCAAATCCGGAATTCCTGGATGCGACAGTAGAACGTATCGATGCAATTCAAACAGTAATGCTGGAACGGATGCTTACGGAATTGGATGACGAACTAGATATTGTTTTTATAAGTGATGATATGGGAATGCAGGATAGCATGCTGATCTCGTTGGATTCATGGGAGGTGCATTTTAAGCATAGGCTCAAGAAGTGGTGTGACCTTATCCACAGTTACGGAAAAAAAGTATTATATCATACAGATGGGGCTGTTTTTCCTTTGATTCCGGGATTGATAGAATGTGGAATAGACATATTGAATCCGATACAGCATGTTTGTCCGGGTATGGACAGGGCAAACTTGAAACTACAATATGGGAATAATCTGATTTTTCATGGAGGAGTAGAGAATCAGCGGACTTTGCCGATGGGAACTGTCAGCGAAGTGATTGAAGAAACTAAAAAATGTCTCGATACTTTAGGTAAAGATGGAGGTTATATTTGTTGTTCGTGTCACAACGTGCAGGCCGGAACTCCGGTAGAAAATATATTGGCAATGGTCGATACAGTGAAGTCCTATACAAAATGATGAAATAGTATAATAGAACGTATGACCGATTTGAAATGATTATTTGTCGTCGTTTTCTAAATCGGCTGTGTCTTTATATCCGACCATATAGCCTATCTCTTTTACATTCATAGATGAATTAAGTAATAAGTTTTTAGCCTTTTGGAATTTTAATTCTGATATAAATCATGCTGGTGAAACGTTAGTATACTCTTTGAAAAGTTTTCTAAATCGAGAATATCCCATATTGATTTGTTGGGCAACTTCTTCTGGTGATATTCCTGTTATGACATTTTCTCTCATAATTATACGAAATTGATTGATTTTCTCTATGGCAGTATCATCTGTATAGTGTTGATTACATTCATAATAGATAGCCATTTCCAGAATAAGATTACCGATTCCTGCTAATACTTGCTGGTTATACAGAATTCATGTTACAATAGCAAAATATTCGCTATTACTAGAAAGATAAATGCTACAATAAAATATTTGTAGCAGTTTTGTTCTCACTCTACTCTAACAGTTGCTACCACTCCCCAAACGTCGATAAACAGGAAGATGCAAACGAAAAGTGAGAGCGTGAGAGCAAACGTCGAATCAATTTGATTTTCCCAATTTCAACTGTGGAAATGCCCAGGCGTACGCATTATAATTTTCTGCTATTCTTTTCCCATTTCCGTTGAAGAATTTTTTCTAAGTACTGCTCGTCTCATCCTGCAATTTTCCTTTCTGATACAATTCCTATTCTTTTTGGATCATTCTTTATTAGTCTTAATGCCATTTTATAAATAGCAGAAAAATTCTGTGCCGCATTTTTTCTTTTTTGCCCGCGTCTTCCCTAAAGGAGACATCCAATTGCCAGTGCAACTTATGTTCAATCCCCCAATAAAATCGTATATCTTCTGCCATAAGTTTAGGGTCTTTATGAAAAGAATTCATATAATATCTAACTTCTGTCCTTCAATCTCTCGTGTACAGGTTAATTTAATAAGCGAACGTAACCCTATCCATTCTTTAAATATATACGATAAACAATCCTCCGGTTCGTAAGCAATACATTCTTTGGTTCCTTTTCGTCCATGACTTTTCTCTGTTATAAAATATCTGGAGAAGTATCCCGCCAAATATAGACGAGTATCTTCACTGAAAATTTTATGGCAAAAATCATGAAAGTTGCGTTGATTCTTTTTTATACACAAGATATAGTCTGCATGGTTTTCAACAATATACTTGGTTATCTGCTTTTGACATCTCATAGCATCAATCGTGATAACGCAATCTGTCAGATCAAGAGCTTTGATAAGTTTAGGAATAGCCGTTATTTCATTGGATTTATTATGGACTTTTATTTGCCCTTGCCCCGGACTGATTCCATTATTACATGCCTAAGCGTTGCCATGTGAAGTTTATCAAAAGATGAAGTTCGCTTATCGGGGGATGGTCTAGAGGTGGAATGATAAGGACTCGCGCCTTTAATCTGTTTACCATCAATGGCTACAACACCGACATACTTGGAGCATAAATTCTCTACTAAAAACGAAATTCTTCTTCAAAATAGATCGGATCAAGAACATTAACACAACGATTCAGAGTATCGTGAGAAGGGATGCCTTGAAAATCGGGAAGATGGCGAGCAAAAAAAACTTTCATGAAGTGAAAGCCGCTATTTTCTCCCACGTTTCCGCACAACAAATAACACCGACTAGACTGACGAACATGATAGTACCGACACTATGATGTTTACAACGATCAATGTGATGATCTTGAATACCAATTCAAAAAGTGACTAAATCCATATTTTTGCCATAAAGATACATATTACTAACCCGTTGGCGGAATTAAATATATAACTGTATGAGTATTAAAAAATTGTCCATATCATTGATATTTAGTAAATTAGTAGTGACCAAACTATTAATAACAATCAATTCCATGTACAACTTATATGCAATATTCGTAAGATTTCTCGACATCTGCAAGGAATTGTCCGATAATTTGGTGAATGAGTCCGGTAATATTCCACGATGTGGAGTAGTTCCCAGATTTTCGGACTTGGAAATCATAGCCCTCAGCCTGACATCAGAAGCGATCGGTATTGACAGTGAGTCCTTCCTGTTTTCCAAGCTAGAGGAATATAGGACGGAAATCCCTAATCTGGTCTCCTGTCGACAATATAATGACAGACGTAAATACACGTCTTCACTCTGTAAAGTTATTCGTGATAGGATGATTCAACGTCTGGATGGATGTGAAGAATACTTTTGCATAGATTCCCAGCCGATATAGGTTTGTCGCTTAGCTCGTGCAAGACGATGCAAGATGGGGAAGAATAATTATGAAAAATCTCCTGTAACCGGCTATTGCGCCTCCCAAGGTGTATATTACTATGGTTATAAGTTACATGCTCTTTGCGGATTGAACGGGGTTGTACATTCATTTGACCTGACAAAGGCTAATGTACACGATATTCATTATTTGGAGGATGTAAAGACAGAATATAACAATTGCACTGTCATCGGTGATAAGGGATATATCAGTGCAGAGGTACAATTGGATTTGTTTGAAACAGTAAATATCAGTCTTGCAGTGCCATATCGGTCAAATCAGAAGGACTGGAAACCTACATTCACTCCGTTTGCGAAGTTCAGAAAGAGGATTGAGACACTTTTTTCACAGCTTTGTGATCAATTTATGATTGTTAGGAACTATGCAAAGGATACAGAAGGATTGTTCACCCGCATTGTCGGGAAAATCAGCGCACTGACAATCCTACAATATATTAACAAACTAAAGGGAAGACCCATTGGAAGAATTAAATATGCGCTAATGTAATTCCGCCAACGGGTATTACTAAGAAAGAAATACAAAAGTAGAGGAAATTTATAATGCGTACGCCTTGGGAAATAAATACAGTGCTACTTAGAATGGGAAGAAAATAACCCGATTAGAATAGTTTCAATCTTCAGATACGTTTAATTGTTAATAAGCTTGAAAATGAGAGGCTTATTTTTTACTTTTGCCAAATGGAAGGTCTATAAATATATTCCCTTTACTTTATTAATTGGCAGAGATATCTAAGAAACTAATTATTGTATCTGATACTATTGATGCTTATGACTGGAAAGAGTCTTAGTGACAACTCCCTTATTTTATGTAGATCTGTAATTTATAAAAGATATATCATGAGAAAAGAGTTTTTAGGTTTGATTTGCGGGTGTAGTATGGTGCCAGGATTTCTCTATGCACAGTCGGAACATCCCAATATAGTGATTGTGGTTGCAGATGATTTAGGCTGGGGAGATGTCGGATTTCATGGCAGTGAAATAAAAACTCCTTGTCTGGACGCTTTGGCTGAAGAAGGTGTCGTACTTGATCGGTTTTATACTGCTCCTGTTAGTTCACCTACTCGTGCCGGTTTATTGACAGGACGTTATCCTAACCGGTTTGGTATACGTACTGCTGTTATTCCACCTTGGCGTGAAGATGGTCTGGACGAGAATGAAGAAACATTAGCGGATTTATTGGAACATAATGGTTATAAAAACAGAGCTATTATCGGTAAATGGCATTTAGGGCATACCCAAAAAGTACATTATCCTTTAAACAGAGGATTTTCTCATTTTTATGGTCACTTGAATGGTGCGATAGACTATTTCAATCATACAAGGGAAGGTAAGTTGGACTGGCATAATGGCTGGGAAACATGTTATGATGAAGGTTACTCTACCGAACTTATAACGAAGGAAGCTATTAAATGTATTGATACCTATAAAAAAGAGGGTCCATTCCTGTTGTATGTAGCTTATAATGCACCCCATACACCTTTGCAAGCACAGGATAAAGATATCCAACTCTATTGTGATAACTTTGAAAGTCTTCCGAAGGTGGAACAGAAAAGAATCACTTATCGTGCAATGGTTTCTTGTATGGATAGAGGCGTAGGAGCGATTGTCGAGACCTTAAAAGAAAAAGGGATCATGGATAATACTCTTTTTATCTTTTTCAGTGATAACGGTCCTGCTAAACAAGTACCCGGTGCTTCTTCGGGAGAATTACGTGGTGGTAAATTTAAAGAATGGGATGGGGGAGTCCGTGTACCGGCTGTTGTGTATTGGAAAAAGGCAGAAAGTAATTATAAGAATTTAAGTTCGCAGGTGACGGGATTTGTGGATATTGTTCCGACTGTGAAAGAAATTATTGGGGACAGAAACATCCCTAAACGTGCGTATGACGGAATAAGTATACTCCCTGTCTTGAAAGGGGATACTAAATGTATTGACCGTGATTTTTATCTGGGATGTGGTGCTGTTGTGAATAAAGATTATAAGTTTATAAAGAAAGACGGTAACCCGAAACTTAATCTAACAGAAGATTTTCTAGTTGATTACAAAACAGACCCTTATGAAAGAAAGAATGCAAGTGTGAATAATGAGCAGATAGTGAAACGTTTGTATCAGATTACTGAAAAATATGATACAATAACACCTTCAGTTCCGGAAGTTCCATATGATAAAGGACAAAAAGGGTTTAAGGCTCCAAAAGAATGGAAAGTAATACGTTGATTATTATAAGTATGTCATTACCAATTATTTATAATCTGATCGCATCTGTCATTCAAAACAAAGTGAAGAATCTCTTTTCTTTGCACATACTAAAGAAGGGATTCTTTGCTACGCTCTGCATGACAGATAGTATACAAGTATCAATACAAATTGATCTTTTAGTTTAAGATTTTATATGATAAAAGATAATTAATTGGTACATTTGTACAGTATTATATAAAAGAAGTATCTGGTCATTCTGAGCTTGTTGAAGGAGCTATTCTTCTGTAGACACAAAGAAGAGATTCTTCCTCCTTTCAGCCGTCTGAATGACAGAGACAATCATTTCGTCATTAATAGAACTTATGATCGTATTCTTTTAATGAAAGTATTAATAAAACACTGATAATTATGGTTTTTAATAAAATGTATTTAGGTCTTTTGGGAGCAGTCTCTATGACATCCCTACAAGCTGCTGAGCGTCCTAATATCGTCATTATTTATACAGATGATATGGGGATAGGAGATTTATCTTGCTACAATAGTGGCTGGGTAATGACTCCTAATATTGATCGATTGGCTGCAAATGGTCTTAAGTTTAATCATTACTACACAGCATCTCCGGTAAGCTCACCTTCCCGGGTGTCTTTAACCACAGGAATGTTTCCTACTGAGTGGGGAGTGAATACCTTCTTACACGATAGAAAGGGAAATGCGAATTGTGAACAGTTAGATTATCTGGATGCTTCTGCCCCTTCTATGGCGAGATCTTTAAAAGAGGTAGGTTATTCGACTGCTCATATTGGTAAATGGCATATGGGAGGGGGACGCGATGTGGATGATGCACCACAGATACCTCGCTATGGCTTTGATGAATATGTATCGACTTATGAAAGTCCCGACCCAGATAAACTGATCACCGCATCTAATTGGATATGGAGTAAACAAGACAGTATTAAGCGGTGGGAACGTACCGGATATTTTGTTGATAAAGCATTGGATTTCTTGTCACGGCATCAAGGTTCTCCTTGTTTTGTAAATCTTTGGCCTGATGATATGCATGATCCTTGGATCCCGCAAACGAAGTTTTTCGATGATAAAAAGAGTTGGGCTAGCAAACCTAATTTTGTAGCTGTGCTGCAAGAGTATGATAGGCAGATCGGACGCTTTATTGAAGGTTTGGAGAAGCTGGGTATGTTAGAGAATACATTGATTATTTTTACAAGTGATAATGGTGCTTTACCTACATTTGAACAAGTACGTACCAATGGCTTACGTGGCTCGAAAGTAAGTCTGTATGAGGGAGGGGTGAGAATGCCATTTATCATTAGTTGGCCGAAGAAGATTAAAGGTGGGGAAATAGAAGATGAGAGTGTAGTTTCTTCGGTGGATCTATATCCGTCACTTTGTGCTATTACCGGTGCTAAAATGCCAAAGGGATTCAATTACAGTGGCGAGGATATGAGTAAGGCATTGTTAGGAGTTAAAGAATTGTGTCGTCATAAGGACCTGATGTGGGATTTTGGTCGTAACCGGTTCTTTGGTCGCCCGCCTCAACCGCATCATCAAAGTCCTCACTTAGCTATCCGAAGAGGAGATTATAAGTTATTGATAAATTCCGACCGAACCCGACTGGAATTATACGATATTAAAAAAGATCCTAATGAAACAACTAATATTGCGGATAAATATCCGGAATTGTGTAAGCAGTTAAGTGATAAAGTGATTAACTGGTATTTTACAAAAAGAAAAGTTCGCCAATAATGTTAGGAGTTAAGGTAATCTTATACTTTTGTCAATCATAAGTACAAGATGCTGTAAACTTAGAAATTTGTGCTACTTTTGTTGTATCTAACATAAAAGTATAACGTCATATGAACTATAATTTTGATGAAATAATAGACCGTAAGGGTACAAATTCCCTAAAATGGGATGCTGTGGAAGGTCGTTGGGGACGCAACGACCTGATTCCAATGTGGGTAGCCGATATGGATTTTCGCACAGCACCTTTTGTTGTCGAGGCTTTGAGGGAACGCTTGGAACATGAAGTTCTGGGTTATACATTTGCTTGCAAAGAATGGGCAGAGTCTATTATTAATTGGTTAAAAGAACGTCATGGATGGACAATACGGGAAGAAATGCTAACCTTTACCCCTGGTATTGTTCGTGGATTGGCATTTGCTATCCAATGTTTCACAGAAAAAGGAGATAAAGTGATGGTAATGCCTCCCGTTTATCACCCTTTCTTTCTGGTGTCGCAGAAGAATGAACGTGAAGTTGTGTACAGTCCGTTGATTTTAAAAGATGGTCAGTATCATATCGATTTTGATAGATTCAGGAAAGATGTACAGGGCTGTAAGTTACTTATTTTGAGTAATCCTCACAATCCCGGAGGACGTGTATGGACGAAAGAAGAGTTGTCACAGATTGCTGATATTTGCTATGATAACGGTACTTTGGTCATTTCTGATGAAATTCATGCAGACTTGACTTTACCACCATTTAAGCATCCTACTTTTGCTTTGATTTCAGAGAAGGCACGGATGAATTCACTTGTTTTCATGTCACCAAGTAAAGCATTTAATATGCCCGGTTTGGCAAGTTCGTATGTGATTATTGAGAATGAAGAAATCCTCCATCGTTTCCGGAACTTTATGGAGGCTAGTGAATTTAATGAAGGACATCTGTTTGCTTATCTTAGTGTGGCAGCAGCTTATAGTCATGGAACTGAATGGCTGGATCAAGTGATTGCTTATATAAAAGGGAACATTGATTTCACCGAAAGCTACTTGAAAGAAAATATTCCTGCTATAAAAATGATTCGTCCGCAAGCCTCTTATCTGATATTCTTGGATTGTCGTGAATTAGGACTAACACAGAATGATTTGAATCAATTATTTGTAGAAGATGCACATCTGGCATTGAATACCGGAACTACATTCGGTAAAGAAGGAGAAGGGTTTATGCGATTGAATGTTGCTTGTCCACGTGCTACACTTGTACAGGCATTGGAGCAATTAAAGGAAGGTAAGTCGAACTTTTTCAAAAGATTATAATATACTATGATAGGGATTATTCTATTCTTCGCTTTTTGTTGAATAGGACATTTCTAGTTGTTTTCATTTTACGTAAGTTCAATGAAACATTTAATATGTGAACAGAAATAAAAAGGTCGGGACATTTTGTGTTGTCTCGACCCTTTTGTTTATGTAGAGTGATTGCTTTGTATCATTGTTTTTCGGGTAAGAGCACGAACTTCATTACCGTAGAAGTATCAATACATTTTGCTCCGGCCTGTTGAATATTACCCGGAGTCAAAGACTCTACCTGTTCTCTTTGGGTAGATTCAGAATCTACTTTATCTTGGTTCCGGTATGCATGGAATATATTCAATAACCATATACCGTTTAACTTCAAGTCAGACTCAAGTGCTACTCTTTTTTTCTGTTTTACACGTTCCACTTCTTCCTGAGTAGGTCCATCCGATATTAGCTTATTTATTTCAAGTATTGCTCTGTCGCATAATTTTTCATAAGCCTCTGTATTTGTACCAAATGCAAGATTCAGTTTGGCATAATCTTCGTGCAATTTTTTCAGTGATCCTGAAACACGAACACCATAAACACCACTCATCTCAATACGCATACTCTCGTATAAACGGCTGTTGAGTATATCTATAAAGGCATTGTAGCAAAACTCTGTATCTTTATTCCAGGGTACTTTCTTAGAGAATCGGAGATTGACATTTACTTTATTATCTTTCCCTTTATGGAATACATATTCTTTCGGACCAGTCGGGGTAACAAAATGCTGTTCTACAAACGAACGTTTGGTTGAAGCATTCGTGGGAAGTCCACCCAGGTAGGTCAGCACAAAAGGTTTCAATGCTTCTAAGTCAACGTTTCCAACAAATACATAAGTGAAACCTGCTGCATTACCAAATCGATTTTTATATATTTCTACAGCTTTTTCGAAGTTTGCTTTATCCAGTCTGTCGGGAGTAGGCCAAAGAAGACGTCGGCTATTTCCGTTACTCATGATTTTATCTATCTCATATCCAAAGAATTGATCGGGACTATCCAGTAAATGAGCATATTCTGCACGTTCTTTTTGCATCACGCGTTCAAAGGCTGCTTTATCAAAATATGGAGCTGTATGATATAAATATACTAATTGAAAGAACTCCTCCATATCTTGAGAACCAAATTTGCCGGACATTGACTCATTATAAAGAACTAGTGATTGAGTGATCGAAATATCTTTGCCAACCATTAACCTTCTTAGTTGAATGTTATTTATGCCATTCACTCCACTTTCATCTTGTATGCGTGTGGCATATAGGGCGGACATGTCATCGTCTGCGTCAAACATACTATATCCACCATCGGAAGTAGCGCGGAAAAGAATTTGATTATTCTTAAAATCAGTTGGTTTAATCACTACCTTTACACCATTCGACAAAGTCCATTCTGTTATATTGGTATCGGAAAAATATTTTTCTGATACGATCGTTCCTGCTTCAGGAGTGAAGTTCATTAATTCATTTACTATTTCCCCTTCATCATATGGTTTGATGTCTCTAAGCGGAGCTTCCTCCAGAATAGCCCGTAGTTCATCATCGGTAGGATAGTAGCTTCTGTCCTGCGGACCGGTAATGACTATCGTTCTATTTTTCTTAGTCATATACTTTGTAGCTAATTCATTTATCATGTTTACGCTTACGGTAGGAAGTGTAGACAACAAAAAATGGTATTCAAAATTAATTCCCGGCATTGGATTTCCTGTCAGGTAGTTTACTTGACACTCATCCGCATATAGGTCAGAGGCTGTTTTATCACGTTCCTCATACCATCTGTAATATTTTGCCAACAGTTTCTTTTTAGCTCTGTCTAATTCAGTAGCACTAAATCCATATCGCCTGATTCGTTCGTTCTCATCTGCCAGAGCTGTAAGTGTTGCAGTTACTTTATCCGGTGCGCAACGGGCATAACATGAGTAAGTATCTACATCTCTAAAGTAATTGGAGTATCCTATTTCCGCTTCAGAGAAAGGAACCGTACCTTGTTCTGTGGCTTCGGATAAACGAGCATCCACCATGGAGGAGTATAAGCTGTGGCAAATATTTTTTAGATAATCCTTTTGTGTTACTATCTGCTGCGGCTTATGTTTGTAGGAAATTTCTACAGAACATCCGCTTGTCTCTTTATCAGTAGCTACTGCCACACGCAAGTCTTTATGATCGGGCACATAATGGTGGGTACGCTTCTCCACCTTTGATGGCATAGCATAGGCTGCAAATTTCTCTTTGATGGATTTTTCAATCGTTTCAGGATCAATGTCTCCAACTACAATAATAGCAGTCAGATCCGGTCTATGCCATTTTTTATAGAAATTCCGCAGTACATCATAGGGGAAATTTGCAATGACCTCTTCTTTACCTATCGGCAAACGTTTGGGATAATCCGAACCTTTAAACAAAATGGGCAGATATTGTTCTCTTATACGGGTAGACGCTCCTTTTCCTAAACGTAGTTCTTCAATGATGACTCCGCGTTCGCGGTCAATCGCTTTCTCTGTCAAGGCTAGATTCATAGCCCATTCTTGTAAGATATGAAGTCCTAAGTCAAGGTGTTCTACTGGGATTGGCAGGTAATACACTGTTTCTTCAAAAAAAGTGGCTGCATTGAGTTCACGTCCCAAATGTACGCCGATTCCTTCCAGTTTATTTACCAGTTCAGTGCCCGGAAAAGAACTCGTTCCGGTAAACGACATATGTTCCAGAAAGTGACTAAGTCCTTGCTCTTCATCCGTTTCAAGGATAGAACCGGCATTAAATACTAATCGCAATTCTACTTTTTGGGCAGGCACTTCATTGTGACGGATGTAATAAGTCATTCCATTATCTAGCTTGCCTACTTTTACATTCTCGTCTATGGGTAGTTTTTGTAACGGATGATAGAGAAAGGTTTCACTTTCTTGTCCGGTGACAAATGTCGGATAAATCAACATCAGCCCTAATAAAAGCATTGGTATTTTTATGTTCATAACTTTTGTTGTATTAGAAAATATAGCCAAAACGTGTCCATACAGTATTTCTTTGTAAATTGTGTTGAGCTTGTAATGTTTGATATCCTGCTCTCAGGTAAAGTGTACCGGACTTGGCAAGTTGATGACTGAATGTTACATCTCCACCTACTGTATAATAACTACTCCATAAAATATCCCGATCCGGATATATCAGTCCTTGGGCAATGGTCGGATCGGTAGTTTCTCGCTCCGTATAGTTGAAAGACTTGTCCGAAGGTGAATGATAACCGCCATTTACATGTATAAGAAGTGAATTATTTCCTTTCAAGGCAATATTGCGTGCTGTCCCGGCTTCTATATGACAAGCGGCATATTTCAAGTAGGAATCCATCACTTTGTAGGTATCTGAATAAGTTTCATATCTTGCTTCCAAATCAAACTTCCATAGATAATCATCTTTCTCTTTCTGACGATTAGTTCCAAATAAGAACAATGAATAAGAACCCTTCACTGCTGTTTGCTTATTTACTGAACGACGTGGAGCTTCGGAATCTGTCTGCCAAGCATTTACTGTAGGAGAAGAATTAAATATCTGGATGATTTCACGTCCCGATCTCTCTTGCCAGAAATAGGAAGCTGCAATTAAATGTTTAGCTCTTTCACTGTAGATATTTATATGCGTTCCACCTGTATAGTGTGTTTCATAGAGGCATCCCCGTTTACGTGGCTTATTGCTTTCTATATCCATTGCATCTTCTGTGTAGTTGGCATAATCTGCATAAACATCCATAGAGATATGTTCTTTATTCACTCCGAAGGTCAAACCATAACCCAGACCGTCACCTTGATACTGACGCTCGCGTTCATTATTGCTGAATATGTCGTACACATATTGTCCTATTCCTTTCAGCATATAGATTTTCTGAGGTTCGTTGGTGTTGTACAGTATTAAGTTTGAATTTTCACGGAATCTGCGATAACGTATATAAGCCCCTAAAGAGAAATCATTCTGTTTCAATGTGACAGAGGGAGCTACCGAAATACTGTTCACGTTGGATTGAGGTCTTGGGTCGATCTTTTTTGATCCGCGATCTACGTTCAACTGTAAATCCAATCCTACGGAAATAAGATTATGAAAGAATGGTGAAGCTCCTTTTGCCCATAAAGCATATGATTGTTTTTGCCAGTTTCCACCTGTACTGTCAGCTAATATATAAGGAGTACCTCTATAAGGATCGATAATGGAATTGAACCGGACATTCTTGTTGTAACTTTGCTCAAGAGAAAACCCACCGGCTATTCTGTATTCCCCCATTTTGAGTGCTCCTTCAGCAGAAAATAGGTAATCGGTAGCCGAGGAGGATTGCTGAGGACGATGGAAAGTCCCGTCTTTGTAATTGATACCCACATAGATGTTGGAATAGCTTTTCCATTGTCCCAATGCCAGATCCGAGGCATCAGCACGGTCGAAAGCAAACGCTTCTTGTTGATATAAGTCCAATTGAGCTACACTTCCCCCATTATTGTCTTCCGTTTGTGCAGAAAGACCGATAGAACTTTCCAGCAACAGCAGACCTATTAATAGATTATATTTTATTTTCTTCATGGCACACTTATTTGGATAAAGGAACTTCATTGATTTCGAAGTCATCTGTTGAATTATTAGTATCCTGATAGATGGTGACTCCATTCTCTATACTCTTCACTTTTCTGATTACACTACGTCCCATATAAATACCGTCCGTAGTCGTAAATCCACTGTCTAATGCCGGTGGAAAGCGTTTGGTATTCGTTGATGTAGCATTTTGAATCAAGTCTACCGCATCAATTACATACTTCAATGGAACTTTTTTACATAACCAGTATTCTTCATCTTCAAAAGGATCCTGGAAAGTTTCAGGTAAGGTTACCGTCTCAAAACTTTCAACTTCATCAGCAGAAGCAGAAATGAGTACCATACCTTGACCAAATACACTGATACGCCACAGATAACTATAATCCGGCCAGAAGATCAAACGCATATTGGGAGCATCGTAATCGGTATAATTATTAGCAGGATCATTGCTATAAGCCTCATAATCAGCTTTAGATAAATCTACCGGAGAATTCAGATTGAATTGTCCGTCTTTATTGTGAGGTGCAGCCATCACAGCAATGACAATACTTTCGCCGCCGTTCAGCATGACAGCCTCATCACCTGCTACGACTTTCCAAAGTGTACGGATATATACATTTTGATAATTTCCTTGTTCTTCATTAGGCCATAACGGTCCCGGAGAGTTCATGGCTCCATAGTGCTCCACACTGCCAATATAAAGATTGTTCAGAAGTACCGGCTGGGGCGAATTATTATAGACAGAGTAAAAACCATCATTTCGGTAAGTTCCCGACGATGGAGTACGTGAACCACTATAATACAATTCTTTAAATATCAGTGTACTTGTCAGAGAAGACACCAATTTCAGATCATTGAGTTGAGGCTCTTCATTTATCCTGAGATTCACGTTCGACAAGAAAGCTACCAGATTAGCCGCTTTCGCATCTTCTTCACCGGTTATTTGTGCTACCTCATCCGCAGATAAAGCACCGGTTGCGTTGATAGTATATTCTCCGGGTAATAGCTTTTCTAATGTCAGCTTCCCCCATTTATCGGTTTGTTTGGTGTAACTGATCTGTTCACTATTATTGGTTAGTGTTATGACAAGAGGTTGTGAATAAGGAGTCTCTGTACCGAAAATGCCATAAGATAAATGGATCTCAAAAGTTTTCACATAAGGAGATTCACTTGCTGTATCTTCCTTGCAAGCAGTACATACTATTACAGCCAGATAAAGAAGGAGAATCCTGTTTATATATTCTTTCATATTTGACATCTGTTAGTTAGCATTATATGATTAAAATTTCAGCCAAACTTCCGCACCGAAGAATTGCTCCGGATTACGGGTCTTATAAGTACCCGGGGATCGTTTACTTTCCTCCAAAGGAGTATACATAAATAGATTATTGACAAAAAATGCAAATCCTCCAAAACGTTTCAACTCCTTAGTCAGGCGTAAATTGAATAGCCATAGGGGAGAATATCTATCAACTATTTCACGATTCTCCAAAATCTGTTTCTGCCAGTCCGGATTGATTGCATCACCCGGTTGAAGCATATGCATAGAAAGATCTTTTGCTGATATATATCCGATAGGTGTCTTGTTCTCTATTCCTAAATAACTTTGCGAATCGTGCCAGATAGTTTGTATGGACAAGGATATCAGAAAACTGATCTTGGGTATGTTGTGAATGATGCGCAGATTGGTAGAGAAGCGCTTGTATTCAGTACCATCACCGGCTTCGTAAATACCTATATCCTTATAATTTCCGTCCGAATCCGGATTCTTTTGATAGAAAGAATAGGCGGTGGAATAGCTACGACTACGCATCCAGGCTCCATTAAACACAAACTGAGTACGGATAGTAGCTATCTGTCCGGAACTGAAATCAAACTCGATTCCTTGATTCTTATTTACCTTGTCGTTCATTGGAGTATTATAGCCCAGAATGACATTAGAGATCTTATCAACACCTAGTTCAGGATAGGTTCCCGGGCGGTTGTTCAGTGTTTTATATTTTACTAATTCAAATTGATGGAAGGTATTAAAATTCCGTCCAAAGGTATATCCGTTTTTCAGTATCTCATTATAGCCGGTAACCGAAAGACTTGTCTGCCCAAACCGGAAATCTGCTCCGATTTCACTTTTCGTATTCTTTGCTATCTTTAGTTTCTGGCTGACTGTATCATATACCTTAGTCGTAATGATGCTAAGTTTCTGGTCATCCACCACTCCGGTTGCACCTAAATTATCGTAATTCACGTAATCAAAATAGGCTTTGTCCGGATATAGAAACATCAACGGAGGAGCCTTGGCTGTAATACCCCAACCGCCTTTCAAAGTCATTATTTCCGGAATTACTTCATAGGAAACGTTGAAGCGGGGAGAAATGACAGTACGGTTTTCTTTACGTCCCGGTTGGATAGCATCTGCTCTTACACCTAGTTGCAACATGAATTCGCGGTTCGCAATTTCTGTCGTTATATTATCTTCTACATAAGCTGATAGTTGGTTCAATGCTGGAATGTCACTATAAGGTCTCATCCTTAATCCACTTGACGGCGGCATCAAAGGGTCGAATACTTTACCTTTACCAAAATTGACATCCATTTTCCAGTCGATACCCGCAACAATCCGGTTCTTAACACCACCTATTTCTTTAAAGAAGTTGGCGGATAATTTTGTGAAAACGTTCAGTGGATTACCATAAGTAGTCATTTTCGTTAAGAATTCATAGGGCAATATGTTAGTTAGTGCTGTAGGATCCAACTTGCTGGCATTTGTGATTTGCTGACCCGTTGAGTCAAAAATATCTTCTTTTCGGTTGGAAGTTATAGTACCGTCTTGCATAGCTGACGTTACCATATAACCGAAGTTTCCTTTAATCTCTTGATTATAACCTTTCTGCCGGGCATAGTTGGCCGACACATTCAGTTTGATGAATTTAAAGAAATCGCTGGTCTGATTCCAGACGATATTAGTATTAAACTTAAAGCCCAGGTTCTCAGCACGACGTTCGCGTTGATATTGAGCATCCGAAGGGTCTAGTTTGGTTGCATCCAAATCGGAATAGAAACCAAACCCAGTAGTGGTAAAAAGATTTTCACCAATGGTTTTGCTATATAATATGTTGGAAGTGAATCGCTGAAAGCCTTGATAAGGTCGGCGTTCGTCACTTAATGATTTGGCATAGTCGAAATCTACACTTAGGTTACCGCCTTTTTTGCCAATTTGGAAACCTTTACCAATGGATGCTTGTGTCAGTGTAGGATTAATTTTCATCTTTACCTGAAAAGGATACACACCGGCTTTCGGATTGATAATGATCACTCCTGAGGTCATATCACCATATTCCACAGAAGGAATCCCTCGGATCACGTCCACAGACTCTATGTTATCCACCGATATTTCACGTAAATCCAGTCCAGAACCTGCCGAAGAGGCGAAGCCGGTATTCAGTGAACCTTCCTTGGCTGTATTTCCTATCTGGAGATTAGCATTGTTTGAAATAGGAGCTCCATTAAATACGATGGAAGTCCCCATACTATTCAACTCATCACTTTGGATTTGTCTGAGTGTAGCACGCGACGGTGAGTTCAGTGTCGGATTGGAAGACAGATGACCGGGTAGCAACTCCAATATATCCCCCAGACTGGTGGCCTGTAAGTGATCGATAGCCGAACGTGAAATGGAGGAAGAAGTAGAGGCTCCTGTTTTGTTATTGGTAGCTACTACGGTGACTTCTTTCAATGAGAAGTTTTCTTCGTACATCTCATATTTTTTTATTTTTCCTTGCTGGTCTTGTACAACAAGTTCTTCCGTAATGGGCAACATACCCACATAACGAATATTTATAGTTGTCTTTCCTGCGGGTACATCACGAAGGAGGAAGAAACCATCGAGATCGGTTGTGGCGAATATGCTATATTGAGGCAAGCTGACAACTGCTCCAGGCAATGCCTCTTTCGTTCTTATATCCAATACTTGTCCCTTGAAATTGATTTTCTGCGTTTTTTGCGCATAACAATTGGGGGTGGATAAAAGAAACATAATGATTAATAAGGGAATAACCCGTAGATGATGAATCATAAAATATTTTTTTATTCAATACTGAACATATTCTTTGGAAAGATGAAAAAGAAACAACAACCGAATAAGGGAGGAAACACCCTAATTCGGTTGGTATATGAAACGCATCTAAAAGATGTAGTAGTGTAGTGCTTTCTTATTAGATATATGCGACAATTTATTTAGATTTCACACAACGTATAGGTAGAGCATTAACTACCGGTTGTTTTTTATCGAATGTTGCGAAGAGGTTATCTGCATAAGCGTAAGCCACTTTCGCTTCATCTGTGATGGTAGTATTGATTTCACAACTCCAAAAATAAGCAGCTTTAGGCAAATATTTTTCAACTGCATCATTGTTTAATTTCCATAATCCACCACGAGCAATTAATAACTTCTCTTGTAGTGCTTTTGCAGCTAAAAGTTCTTCTTCTGTCATCATGTCCATATCTACGAAATCCCAATCCCAGAAAGTAGCATCAGCTATCTTTTTAGTTTCTGCTTGAGTGGGTATTCTCCATCCTGCAGGGCAAGGAGTATTTGCAGAAACAGTCCAATCTTTATAATCTGTTCCGGTAGCATTCCAAGTCTTGTTGAAACTTGAATTTACGTTTGCATCGCCATTTTGGGCAACTGATGTGTTTTTACCGAACTGATAGTAGTTACCGACAGCTGCCGCATTAGGCTCAGAGGCATTGTTGTTGTATGGCTCTGTAGCACCAATATTACGGTCAAGGATCAATAATCCAATTTCATCGGTAGCATCAATTACTTTGTAGCCACCTTCAAGGCATGCTTTAAGTTGAACAGTACAAGTACCGGTTTTGCCATTGGCTGCTTTAGCAGTAATAGTAACTGTAGCATCAGCATCTATGTCTTTCACCAAAGTTAATACACCTTTGTTGTTTACAGTCAGATAAGCTGTATTATTAGAAGACCAAGTGATCGTTGGATCATCTGCATTCTCCGGAGTAATGACAGCACTTAAAGTTGGTAACGTCGCTTGCTCCTGATAGATTGTTGCTGTGGATGGGGTAACAGAGATACCGGTTACTTCAACTGAACTTGGATCGTCGTCGTCACTACAAGAGAATGCAACAAAAGCACTCATTGCTAAAAATAAAAATTCTTTTTTCATTTTTTTATGTATTAGATTGAAATATAAAATAGCCTAATCAAGTTTCATTTTGTAACTATTCTCTATACTTACAATAATAATAGAGAAGCCTACTTGCTTAAAATTATCACAAACATAATATATATTTGAATTAATTCCAAACATTTTGTGCGTTAATCTTTTATATTACCTAAAAATATATCAATATTAGTATTTATGAGTGCTTGAAACTACTATTATAGGATTCCTCCCCATGATAGACGCTTTTCAAAATTTTATAATGTATATTGCCGGTTGTATTTGAGTGTAGTTTTGTTTATGCTCATCTTGTAATACATAAAATACTTAAACTGTAAATTAGACTATTTCTTCATACGGATCAGATTATAATTATCTATAATCTTAGTTTTTTATATTTGGATATTCTTTCTTCTTTGCCAATATTGGTCAAACAGATTTTTGGTATCCATATTCAATCAGATACTATCAAAAGACCTTTTGATAGTATCACCAACTTTTTGTAATGAAAGTACACCATGATGGTATTTTTCGGCCAGCATATTCTACATTTATTATTCTTAAAATGCAGAAAAGCAGGATGATAATTTTAGTAAATAGTTTCATAACACTCTGCTCTGTCAATAGTTATATTTATTTATTGTTGGTTTGATCAAATTGTTTATGGCAAACATAATACATTTGTTTCGGTATCAATACCGTAAAAAATTTCTTTATTCCAACGTTTTTTCTTCTTTCCGTTCAATAATACTTTGTATGGAAGAGATGAGTTAATTCTAACTATAACTTCCTTCACTTTGTTTGTAACGCCACCATCTATTTGAATTAGCAGACGTTTATCTATAGTCTTTTTCCAACTTACTGAGAAAGAATCATTTCCAATTTCAATTCCGTCAATAGAAAGATAATCCAAGTCATTGGGTATTTGCAGATAGATTTCAATCGGAGAACCTGGGATACTGGGCTGAATACCAGCCAGTCCCTTGACAAGACTTTCAATAAATGTAGCATACGACCATAATTGAGAAATATTGGAGCAACCATGAGGTTGGCATTCTGGAAATAATCCTAATGGAGATTCTTGGAGTGACAACGGAGCCTGAGCTGAAAGCTGAATCAATTTCCAACCTAAATCAGTTTGTCCATACTCAAAAGCAGCCGTAGCGCAAATGTTATTATGTACTAGTCCAACTCCGTCATGTGAAATATCTGCTCCTTCATTATATTTGCCTACCATTCCCCAAAGATCATTAACCCAATGTTTTTGAATACTTTTAAAAGCTATTTGACCGTTTTTATCCTGAGCTAGTTTAGTTTTTTGTGGAAATACCACATTCCAGAAATGACTATATATTTTTTCTCCATTCCCGGATAAAGCGCTGGGCCATATAGCATGAGAATCATCCCACCAATCAGCATTAAATCGTCTTTTGTATGCTGAAGCAAGAGACGAGTATAATCCGGACTCTGTAACTTCTCCTATGACAGTCGCCATTTTAGACATACAATTAAGAGCGGGAAATGTATATGCTGCCGTAGTTAATTCTACCCAATTGTTTTTAAACTCGGCTTCTTCCATAAGCCCATGTCCCGGGATATATAAGCCTTTTTCTGCATCTATATCTTTAATGATATCTTGCATCATTCGTTTGCATAAAGGATACGCTTCTGCTAAAAATGTAGAGTCATGTGTCCACGAAAAATATTCCCATACTGCATTTACTAATTGTGGGGAAACCTGAATGTGATCCCATCCTAAAAGAATTCCATCGCTCGATATTTCATGAGGAGCCCGCAACTTTTTCTCCGTATAGTATAGTAAATTGTTCAATGTCCGTTTAGAAATATCCTTAAATCCACCGGATAGACATCCGGCTATTGAAAAACAAAAATCTGTACCAAATAAACGAGGATAGACTGGGACTCCTGCTCCAAGGAACAAATCCGGATAAAAAGGTCTTTCATCTTTTATATTCATTAGTATATTAGCCTTAGCACAATAAAATGCATCCACTATATCTTTTCGGGAACAATCCAAACGAACGCCTTCGTTTATAGAATATGTATATTCCTTCTGTTTTTTCTCTTTTCGGGATTATGGTAGTTTATTAGTCTATTGTAACGTTCTTGAAGAGTTGTAACCGATTTTGATGTGGTACTACATTCACCTGTTACTAAAAAAGGAATTTCTATACTGCTTTCGGCTGGTAAACAAAGATCGTAAATTAATGCAGCTGTATCTTGCCGGATAAAATAGGCTGACGGATTTATAGGGCTTCCCATTGTTAAGAGCCCTGAAGAGTCGAATGCATATATCTGCCCATTCTTATAATAAATAGAATCCTTTTCGTTTCGGAGAGTCTCAGCCCTCCATGAAGGTCGGATATCTACTATACCGGAAAATTCCAGTTTTAGAGTTCTGTCAGTAGGTGAATCATTGTTTATATTCAGTTTGACAAATAGTGCTTTATCATTCTCGGCTACAAAATCCTCCCTTGTAACAGATAGATGGTGTTGCGAAAACGAGAATCTTGCGCTATAAAAGTCAGACTCAAAGTCTGTCGCATCTGTAAGTGCCCAAGTGTATTGATTATTTTCGGATAAAACAAAGCCAAATCCATTTAATAGCTTAATAGGATGAGACCAAACACCCCGTTCTTCTGTTTCATTACCCTGTGCAGGAAAAGAGCCATTCATAAATCCTATTTCATATAAGCTTTTTCCGGCTAGAAAGAATGGGACTTGCCTCAGATCCGAAACTTTCACAGTTCTGTCAATACCGGAAAATTTCAGGCTTTGTTTACCTCCATTTTGGGCATATAAACTCGCTATTGCATTCACTGTGAATATTGTATACAGAAATCCTCGGATAACTAGATGTTTTTTCATACGTTGGCAATTTTATATTGAGCAGATAACTTTGTTTGCAAAGATAGTAAATTTATGAGTGGTTTTCTCTTTATGGTAATTCTATTGCAAATTAGAAGCGTAATTATTATATTTGCAGTTGTTATTCACAAATAAAATCGAAAGTAGCAAAATCTAAAATAGGATTTGATATGAGAAAGTATTATTATTTATTTATACTGATTGTAATATCTTGTAATGTTGGTTTGGCTCAGAGTCGTAAATCTGTATCTATTTTGGGTGATTCATATTCAACATTTGAAGGATTTATGCAACCGAAAACAAATAGTTCATGGTATTCTACAACTCCAAAGCCTGAAACGGATGTAACTTCTGTGAAACAAACTTGGTGGAATAAATTTATCGAAGAAAACGGGTATCAACTTTGTATAAACAACTCGTTTTCCGGATCGACTATTTGTAATACAGGATATGATAAAGAGGATTTTAGCGACCGTTCTTTTATAACTCGTATGCCTGGGCTGGGTTTTCCGGATATTATATTAATATTTGGTGGTACGAATGATAGTTGGGCTGATTCTCCTCTTGGAGATTTTAAGTATGGTGGATGGACTAAGGATGATTTATTTAAATTCCGTCCGGCAATGGCTTATATGCTCGATCATGTGATTCATAATTATCAGAATGTTGAGATCTACTTTATCTTGAATACAGATTTGAAGAAAGAAATCAATGATTCTGTTAAAAATATCTGTCAGCATTATGGTATCGCTTGTGTTGAACTGCAAAATATTGATAAAAAGAATGGACATCCTACAATAAAAGGAATGTCACAGATTAGCGAACAGCTAAAAAACTTTATAGCGCAGAATTCTAACGCTTTGGATTCGAACACCATAGACTCTTGTTGGTAAATCAGCCACTTTGGTGGATGTAAAAAGTAGTTGATAAAATACGATTCACGCAAATTTATGCAGATTTGATTTAATCATTGCGTAAATTTGCGTGAATCTTCATTTAAAGGTATACTACAATATAATACGACCCTTTTGTTCTCGTTGATAATCCTTAATCTTTATTCCTCTCCAATTCCATGGTGAACCATTGGTTGGAGAAATGCAGCCTGCATCGGGATAGACATCATATAAACTTATCTTTTTCACCTTCTTATCTAATTTAGGGAATAGCAATGTCACTAGAATAGAACGTCCTTTACATCCTTCTATCCATGACAGTTTATTTACTTCAATCCCTTTTGCTATTCTTTCCAGTTGATATACTTTGCCTGTTGCCTCGTCTACTATAGCCAAATCTCTACCTACGCATAACCAATGACGATCAAAATATATAGGAATACTTAACGTCACTTCTGTATGATTATCCGTGGTTTCAATTTTATATATCTCAGTTGAACCACTATTCGTAGGGGCAATAGTTAATTGACTGGCAGGAATATTGACTTCCTCCACCCGGTCCGAACGTAGCGGGCGTCCTTCTTTGTCGTATTCAGTTAAACGGGCAATAGTGGGAGCAAATTCATTTACCCATAAATTATTCAGATTCCATCCAGAACCGTTAGGTGGTGTTATTCCATTCTCTTCAGGAAAACAATCTCGGATACTTATCTTCTTTACTTTCTTACCTAAGGGAGGAAAAACCATTGTGAATTCTACTAATCTATCTCTTTGTCCTTCAATCCAATAAGTTTGGTTTAGTTGCATTCCGCGAGTTAGTGAGCGTATACGATAGATATCTTGTGTGTTTTCATCTACAATGGACAAACCCTTCTCAAACTGTATCCAGTGTCTGTCGTAGAGGACAGGGAGAGCGATTGTCACACGAGTATCTTGTGGTGTACATTCTATAAAACGTACGAATGATTCTCCTTGATTTCTTCTGGAAAGGCGTGAAACCACCAATTGGTCACTGCGCAAATCTACTCCGATCTCATTATTTGTATTGTTAGATTGTGGTTCTGGTTCGGATTCTTTTTCCATAGTGCGAATAGCCTTTTCCCAAGTAATGCTTTTGGGCTCTGTTTTGGGCCTTTCTACATTGGCACGAATGGCTTTTTCCCAGGTAATACCTATCGGCTCTGTTTCCGGTTTGTTAGAATCTGTCTTCTGTGTTTCATTCGACTTTGTACTTTCATTGGTAATAAATGGTTCTAATACCGATTGCGAAAAACTATCTGTTATCAGTTCTTCTTCCTTAACACTATTTTCCGGAGTGGGTATTATTTCAGATTTCACATTCGAAGTCTCTTTCGACACAACCGGTACTGTCATATCACCTGCTGTCAAATTGCTAGTAGTCGGCCTTTCTGTAAAAGAAAACAATGCCAACAAACCGATACACAATGGAAATAAGGCTATTTTACGTAATCCGGAGAAACGTTCCTTATATTGATATTTCATCATGATAAATCTTTTTTTAATTAATGAATTATGAAAACCATTCGCAATTTTCGGGCTGTATCCCATTAGCTCTTCGAATAAAATGCGTTGATAATTAAATAATTCAATCTTACTGGAAAGCAAACTATTATCTACCTGAAACTCGTGTAATGCACGCAATTCACGTTTAATCAGCCAGACAAAAGGATTGAACCAGAACAAGACGGACATACATTCAATGAAAAAAGTATCCCGATAATGATGGAAAAAGATGTGTGCTTTTTCATGAAGCACCACCACTTGTAACACTTCTCCTTCTAGTTTTCGATGGATAAAAATCGTTCGATAGAAAGAAAAGGGAGAGGAGACATTATTGTTACGTACAATATGAATCCCATCAGTATCCGTCGTACAGCTTCCCCAACGTTGTAAACGTTTAATGCGTATGACTTCTGTTGATAAATGTAACAACAGTATAAGTACACCAATCCCATAAATTGACCAAGCTATTTGCACATAATCCCATGAAGCATAAAAAGGAGGTTCTTCTACCGGTATCATCGGCTCATTACCACCTTCTGATACTACCGTCTCCGGTATATCAGATTGTATCCCAGGTACTTCAATTTTCGTTTCCGAAATCTCGTTAGTCTGTGTCTCGTATATTATTGACTGCTGATTATCTATTGGTATTACTTCCTTTGGATAAACAGGAATGCGTATCACTGCTACTACAGCAGCTAGCAATACCGAAAATAGTAAAAACTTGCGGCATTGATTGAAAGCTGCTTTACGATCATACAGTAAATAATAACATAACCACAAAATAAACGAGGCTCCAACAAAACGAAGGATCGCCCACCCGCTCCAGTCAAGATCAATCATACTTTCTAATTCTTTTTGTTTTCTTCCAGCATCTTAATGAGTTCGTCAATCTCTTGAACTGACATTTTCTCTTCCTTTGTAAAAAATGAAACCATTGCTTTGACTGAACCGCTAAAAAAGTTATCAACCACACGGTCCATGAATCGATTGGTGTAACTCTCTTTTGTCACTAATGGATAATACTGATAAGTCTTTCCATAACTATTGTATGCTACAAAACCTTTGTTTTGTAGTACACGAAGCACAGTTGAAACCGTATTATACGCAGGACGAGGCTCCTCCAAATCTTGCAAGATTTCATTTACAAAAGCACTTCCTTTCTGCCAAAGTACTTGCATAATTTGAAGCTCAGCTTTTGTTAATTCTTTCTGTTCGTTCATTTCTACTTTTTTAAATTGCATATCTCTTCGCTCAAGTCTTTGGGATACAACCTGATTGTGATGAGGCAAATGTATAACTATAAATATAGATATAAAACTATATTAGTAATATTTCACATTAAAAACAAAGTGTTTAACGTTTGTGGTTGCAATAATCCTATTCTTAATTCATATGCAAGATCTGTTTTCTTTAAATTATATACTACTATTGTGTTCCTTTTATGGATGTTATGAACTTGTTTAGCGTAGTTTGCTTTCTTCATTTTTCATGATGGTAAAAATTATCCTGATAAAAGTTATCTATCATTAGACAACCTATATCAGGGTAAGATACTTTAAGAGGAATCATGTTTTCAGATTCACTTTTGCTTTTATTTATTTTTTTAGTACTCAATGTTCTATTTTTAATGTATTTACTTGTTCTTGAAAAAATGAAACATTCTTTCTTCCTTATTATAGATCCCTTTATTATGAAAATACCTTGTTCTGGAAGGTACAGAATCTGTCTTTAAAAAATTGGTTATTTGGATATCATTATGTAGTATTCTAAATTCTTGAGGTATATGATTGATATCCAAGAAACAAAAAGTTGAATCACAAAATAACTTATACATTGACATCCAGTTATCTTGATTTGGCAGCTTTTGAAGGAATGACTGAGGAGGTTCCGTTTTATAAGGTAGATATTTGAATCCATAAGGTTCAACTACGATAGGTAATGATTTCTGCAAAATTAGTTTTAAAGTATCCGCTCCATTAACAACAGCAAAACTCATATCTATTATTGGATTATTTGATAGCAATAACAAAGAATCAGTCATGTTTTTTATGTAAATATCTCCACTAAAACTCTTAATATAATTTTTCATACTATCTATATTTAAATCGTAGAGGATAGAATCATATTGACGGGAAACAATAATATTCTGTTCGAGTAATGCCATAAAAGCAGGTTTTCCTTGTGGTGAGTCTCCTGAGAAATATGACCAGAGTTCAGGATATTCAAAAGTATAATTATATTCTAATGTGTCTTTTATTAAAGTAAATTCATTTTTGTATTTCCGAAGGGCTAACAGCCAATTATCATCACTCCATATGGTTAGGTTTTCATGAAAATTAGAATCAGGGACAATTCCCTTTTCAAATAACTCTGTACGGGACATTTCAGGTTCATCCAATTCTATAAAACAAAGATATCTATCTTTATATTTTATAACTCTGGATGGTAGTTCGGCTCCGGAAGAGGCGGGGGAATCTGATTCTTTTATATAATAAAATATATTAGAATCATTTGGTAACAATTCGTATATTTCCACATACGGTGTTTGTAAATAGTTGCTATCTATTAATGCTTCTACTTGCCTTGCAACTCGTATATGTATCTCTTCAAGAGAAGGAGAGGGGGATATACATCCCCCCAATAAAAAAAATATAATGATATAAAATAACTTTTTCATAAGCACATTAGTCATTAATGTTTTATATACTCTAATAAATCTTTGTCATCTGATATTGGAATTGAATTGGTTTGGCTTCGTTTTTTATTATATTCATACAACATACCTTCTTTTCCATAATCTTTAAGATAAACAGCATTCTTACGTTTAGGGTCAGCTAAATTAAAGTCATTACCAGCACCTCCTTTTGTTCCTCCCGGTAGATGAGAATGTATGTCTATGATTTTTTTCCCTTTGACAGATAGTTTCTCTTGAGCAACGGTGCCACATTGTACAGCCTGTGGATCACGACTTGTTGAAACGACAGCTGCTCTTGTTCCATTATCATCATACACATCTAATTTCCATTCTACAGAAGTATTATCAGCCGCAAACTTAAAGACTGATGCAGCTGTTTCCAAGTTTTGTGTACTTCCATAGGAAGGGCGTTGCCCAAGGGTACTTTTCTGAACTTCATAAATCTGTTCAAGTAATCCCTTATCTACTGTTATTGATTTTGAAGGATCAGCAGAGAAAGATAAATTATCTGTAGAACTTAATCCTTTTTGGCTGTCTGGGGTTTGATTAAATAACATTCCAGCTTTATTTATTACATAGTCATCTTTTCCATCAACATCAATTCTTAATACCGGACTAGTCTTACAATAAGTATATGGACTCCAATTATAATATTTTTCAGCAGATGGATCCGCCACATGCCACCTAGCTAACGTTGCATCATAATGTCTCGCCCCATAATCATACCAATTGAGTCCATTCTTCTGATCCAGTTCCTTACCATTATACTTATAAGGCTGAACACTAGCTGTAGAAGTGAATGTACCACCAAACGGATAGTAACTGTTAGTTTCCTCCACATTACCATCTTTATCCGCCACCACGCGGGTATTCCCCTGATGATCCTTCAAATAAAAATGATACTTCTTATCCGGGAAACTAACATACCCCGCCTCATTGAGCAACATCTTCAACACCCCATTCTCATAGACCGCATTCCCACAATAATCCGTTGTCAAAGTAGTAGAGCCCGTTTTATGTAACGTACGAAGTTTCGTTCCATCCGCCCCATATTCATACTCAACACTATTTCCCCCTGTAAAGATTACCTGATTAGGCAAATTTAAACAATTATATCCAATACTACTAATATTCTTGTTTAAATCTTTAATCAAATTACCATTTTTATCATACGTATACTCCACCGTCTGATTAGCCCCATCCTTAAATTCCAGACCATTACCAAAGACAGCACTTGTCGCAGCATCCTTCACCGCCTGCAACTGATTACCGTTGTAAGTCAAAGTCAGGTTATCAATCAACCCGTAAGCCGTTGCCGAAATCTGTCCGTAACGCTGCAAACCAAGAATGTTACCCATCTTGTCATAACCCGTAATCTGTTCATTAAAGCGATTCTGGTTCGTAGCAAACGTAGCACCTTCCCCGTAGCTCGCATTCTTCAGCCTTGACAAGCCATCATAGGTAAAACGATAACCCCTGTCTGTTGTCTCCGTTCCCCCTTCCATGACATACTACTGATGTTACCATTGTAACAAGAGTATTTCCGGTTATCTTCTTGTTTGAGAGAATACACATGTACTATCTCTCTCAACAAGAAGATAACCGGAAATACTCCTTGTTACAATGGTAACATCAGTAGTATGTCATGGAAGGCGGGAACGGAGACAACAGACAGGGGTTATCGTTTTACCTATGATGGCTTGTCAAGGCTGAAGAATGCGAGCTACGGGGAAGGTGCTACGTTTGCTACGAACCAGAATCGCTTTAATGAACAGATTACGGGTTATGACAAGATGGGTAACATTCTTGGTTTGCAGCGTTACGGACAGATTTCGGCAACGGCTTACGGGTTGATTGATAACCTGACTTTGACTTACAACGGTAATCAGTTGCAGGCGGTGAAGGATGCTGCGACAAGTGCTGTCTTTGGTAATGGTCTGGAATTTAAGGATGGGGCTAATCAGACGGTGGAGTATACGTATGATAAAAATGGTAATTTGATTAAAGATTTAAACAAGAATATTAGTAGTATTGGATATAATTGTTTAAATTTGCCTAATCAGGTAATCTTTACAGGGGGAAATAGTGTTGAGTATGAATATGGGGCGGATGGAACGAAACTTCGTACGTTACATAAAACGGGCTCTACTACTTTGACAACGGATTATTGTGGGAATGCGGTCTATGAGAATGGGGTGTTGAAGATGTTGCTCAATGAGGCGGGGTATGTTAGTTTCCCGGATAAGAAGTATCATTTTTATTTGAAGGATCATCAGGGGAATACCCGCGTGGTGGCGGATAAAGATGGTAATGTGGAGGAAACTAACAGTTACTATCCGTTTGGTGGTACATTCACTTCTACAGCTAGTGTTCAGCCTTATAAGTATAATGGTAAGGAACTGGATCAGAAGAATGGACTCAATTGGTATGATTATGGGGCGAGACATTATGATGCAACGTTAGCTAGGTGGCATGTGGCGGATCCATCTGCTGAAAAATATTATAATTGGAGTCCATATACTTATTGTAAGACTAGTCCGGTATTAAGAATTGATGTTGATGGAAAAGATGACTATGTAATAAATAAAGCTGGAATGTTATTTAATCAAACCCCAGACAGCCAAAAAGGATTAAGTTCTACAGATAATTTATCTTTCTCTGCTGATCCTTCAAAATCAATAACAGTAGATAAGGGATTACTTGAACAGATTTATGAAGTTCAGAAAAGTACCCTTGGGCAACGCCCTTCCTATGGAAGTACACAAAACTTGGAAACAGCTGCATCAGTCTTTAAGTTTGCGGCTGATAATACTTCTGTAGAATGGAAATTAGATGTGTATGATGATAATGGAACAAGAGCAGCTGTCGTTTCAACAAGTCGTGATCCACAGGCTGTACAATGTGGCACCGTTGCTCAAGAGAAACTATCTGTCAAAGGGAAAAAAATCATAGACATACATTCTCATCTACCGGGAGGAACAAAAGGAGGTGCTGGTAATGACTTTAATTTAGCTGACCCTAAACGTAAGAATGCTGTTTATCTTAAAGATTATGGAAAAGAAGGTATGTTGTATGAATATAATAAAAAACGAAGCCAACCAATTCAATTCCAATATCAGATGACAAAGATTTATTAGAGTATATAAAACATTAATGACTAATGTGCTTATGAAAAAGTTATTTTATATCATTATATTTTTTTTATTGGGGGGATGTATATCCCCCTCTCCTTCTCTTGAAGAGATACATATACGAGTTGCAAGGCAAGTAGAAGCATTAATAGATAGCAACTATTTACAAACACCGTATGTGGAAATATACGAATTGTTACCAAATGATTCTAATATATTTTATTATATAAAAGAATCAGATTCCCCCGCCTCTTCCGGAGCCGAACTACCATCCAGAGTTATAAAATATAAAGATAGATATCTTTGTTTTATAGAATTGGATGAACCTGAAATGTCCCGTACAGAGTTATTTGAAAAGGGAATTGTCCCTGATTCTAATTTTCATGAAAACCTAACCATATGGAGTGATGATAATTGGCTGTTAGCCCTTCGGAAATACAAAAATGAATTTACTTTAATAAAAGACACATTAGAATATAATTATACTTTTGAATATCCTGACTCTGGTCATATTTCTCAGGAGACTCACCACAAGGAAAACCTGCTTTTATGGCATTACTCGAACAGAATATTATTGTTTCCCGTCAATATGATTCTATCCTCTACGATTTAAATATAGATAGTATGAAAAATTATATTAAGAGTTTTAGTGGAGATATTTACATAAAAAACATGACTGATTCTTTGTTATTGCTATCAAATAATCCAATAATAGATATGAGTTTTGCTGTTGTTAATGGAGCGGATACTTTAAAACTAATTTTGCAGAAATCATTACCTATCGTAGTTGAACCTTATGGATTCAAATATCTACCTTATAAAACGGAACCTCCTCAGTCATTCCTTCAAAAGCTGCCAAATCAAGATAACTGGATGTCAATGTATAAGTTATTTTGTGATTCAACTT
>NZ_BHWB01000019.1 GCF_003865075.1 Bacteroides faecalis
TCATTGCTTTAATAAAACAGGCTGTAAATTGTTTATTTACAGCCTGTTACCTTGTGTGATTTCGAAGCGATTCGATTTTTGAAATCTCATAAATAATTTTATAACTAAAAATATTTGATAATCAGTGATTTATTAAAATATGTGTTGCATGACATTTTATTTTGTTGTGCAATTTTGCAAATATGTTGTGCAATATTAGTATATTTGCACAACCAATAATTGATGAGATATGACTACTGTAAAAGCATTTATTCGAACTGGGCGGAAAGATAAAGAGGTTAATGTTAGATTTCGTTTATCTGACGGAAGAGATGTCCAGTTATTCCATAAATCCGAATTATGGTGCTTCCTACACTTTGGGATGCTAAGAACGAGCAGTATAAGGCCAAAAGCTTGGTGAAACTGGAGGAAAGAACATTATTCAATGCGTCTATAACGAAAGGAAGAAGCTGATTTTATCTCTGTATGGTGGAGATAAGTCTTTGACAAGTGATAAGCTTGAGAAGTTAATAGATGAACATCTCCATCCTGAAAAATATGATGTAGCAGATCAAAAAGAATCATTATGCGAGATGTTCCAACGTTATGTAAATGGTTGGTTAGATACTGGCGTTATAGGTCTAGGCAGAAAGAAACATTATGATGTAGTAATACGGGAACTAAACCGTTTTTTCATTATTAATGGTATTGATGGAGAACCGGTAGAGGTATTTAATAAAGATATGATTCTCAAATTTCGTGAGTTCCTGCGTATTGAACATACTTTGGTTGATAAATATCCCGGTCTGTATGTTGATATGAACAATAGAAACAGACCTTCAAAGGAAAGAAGCCAAAATACAATAGCCGAGAAGCTTTTATTAATTCAGGCTTTTATGGTTGAGTTAGAACGAAATGATGTTATCCCTGTTTCACCCTTCCGAAAAATAGGAAAGGAAAAAGAGGCTATTATGAAGCAGCAATATGATGAGCCGGCATTTCTTACAAAAGCGGAATTTAATGCCATTTTAGTAAAGGACTGTCCGGATTCATTGCAGCGAGTAAAGGATATATTTATTGTACAATGTTGTTTTGGTTGTCGTGTCGGAGATTTTAGACGTTTCACTTTTGATAACATCGGAATTGAAGAAGGAATACCCTATATTCATTATTTACCTCAAAAAACACATAGGGATGGGCTTATACGAACCGAAATAAGAACACCTATAATTCGGATAGCTTATGACATCATAATGAAGTACAAAGGGAAACTTTCAAAAAATGCATTATTGCCGTTTTATCCGGATGGAAATGGGGAGACAGGGTATAATTATCAAATAAAGAAATTGTTGGAATATTATGGGATAGAGCGTAAAATTGCAATATTTAATACATCATTGAGTACAAACGAGTATAAGCCAATTTATGAAATAGCAAGCAGCAAATTAGCTCGAAAAACTCATGTGGATTTGATGAATAAAGTACAAATTGATAAATATGCTGCCGGCCTTCATGCGAAAAATAGTAGTGCGGTAAACCGATACACCAATATGGGGTTAAAAGAGCGTTTTATTCTAATGTGTGCAGCTTTTGGATGTGAGGGTTATAACGTTTAATGAGATTTAAATAATAGACATGAAAACTTATAAAATGATGTAAAAATGGAAGTACTAACAGTGTTTTTCGAGGCTATTGATAATATATTGATAGGATATACTAAAAGGGGAAAATGTGAATTACCGGAATTTCTTGATAAAATTCTCAAAAGAGAAGATATTAGTTCTATTTTAAGCAAGGTGCGTGATAGCAAAGAAATTTCACAGGAAGCAATTCAAGAAGCAATAAATAACTTTACGGATTTAATTAGCCCTGATGAAATACCTGAAGGACCGATGAAGCTTTGGGAAGAAGAGCAGCCCCCTTTAGAGCACATGGTTCCTGATGTATCGTTAGATGTAGAGTTTCAATGCGTAGAATTGCTTCGTAATAAATTATTTTCTTTAGCTGCGAATGATCGTATTCTTTATGCTAGTATGTTTGCAAAAGAATTTGATTCAAAATTATTCAATACAATCGACAACCTAGCAATGATTGATGAAAAAGGATATGATATAACATTTACAGAAAATAGTGTAATCTCATTTATGAATGTTATGATAGAAATTTTTGCCGATTTCAATATTGATATTGTGGATTATTTGCAAAAAAAGAGTGATTGCGATCCTGATTTTTTTGAATATAAGAATTTTAGAGACAAACGCTTTGTTAAAACAAATGGCAAGGTAGGAGAATCGCTACATGAGCCATCTAATTATCAATATAACATTGATAAATTAACACAAATATATAGTTTCTGTAATGGGGACGCCTTTAAAATAGGTTTTGATGAGTTTATAAAGGCTGTTTCTACGGCAGATTTTTCTAGTATATATAATGAAAAGGAAACGAAAAAAGCAAAGACCTCATTCGTTATTAGTATAATTAAAGATTATGTAACCCCTGAAGAGTGGTATAAAAAGGCAGCAAATAGCATAAATTTGACACCCTCAAAATGTAGTGGGGCAAATGTAAAATCTTGGGCAGATGATATTATATTTGCTATTCGGTGACTTAGACCACAATCGAACCACAATAGAATTAATGTTAAAGTATGTAACCCGTTGATATTTAATAATATTGGCGGGATCTTTTTTAGTAAATTCTTTAAATTACCTCACCTTTACCACAACGCCACAACACTAACTTTGCTTTCGTCAAACAACCAATAGCAGTAGCTACCTATTGGGGAAAGACGAATTGAAAGAGCAATAGTTATGAGTATTCAAGAAATTATTCAAAGCGGAGCCAATGTATCTATAACAGTTGGCGCAAATGATTTAGTACAATTTGCGAATCATCTGATTCGTTCTACTAAAGAAGAGCTAGAAGCTTCTATTTCAGCAAAGCAAAAAGAGGCTTATTTGACACCTGATGAGGTGAAATCATTACTTCATGTAGACCGTTCAACTTTATGGAGATGGGCGAAAACAGGGTATTTAATACCGGCAGAAGTTGGTGGAAAGAGATTCTACAAAAAGTCTGAAATTGATGCAATTCTCAATAAATAAGAAAGGGGCTTAATATGGACAAAAAGAAAAAGGTAGCCTCAACGGCTACCCTTCTCCTCAACAGCAGGAGCAAAGGTAATAAATCATATAGAATTATCCAACAGGTGCGATCTATATTCTTATCAGGTCGAAAGGTAACAGCTAAGGAAATCAACTCTGAGACAGATTCCAACGACGCTAGACGGGTAATTTCTACCCTTCGAAATGATGAAGGCTGGAATATTAAAGACGTTCGTCTGGACGATAATAGGAAATTATACTGGTTAGAGCCGGACAAACGGCAAATGTCTATTGATTGGGAGGTTAATGGCAATGAGTGAAGCAATAAAACAGATTGTTAGCGAATTTGAAAAACCTGTGATTGAGATTCCATCCGAAATAATGGATGCTATTCAATGTAGCCGCCTAGACTTATCACAAAATATACCCGATCCACAAATGCTCGTATCAAAAGGAAACCTACCTGTATGTACCCGGGGAAATTTTTCTTTCGTTATTGGTTTACCCGGTGCAAGAAAGAGCTTTCTATGTTCCGGTATTGCCGGGGCGTTCCTGAATGAAAACGGCTGTATGGGGTTAGACAACCCGAACGGATCTGGAAAGTTACTTTGGATTGATACGGAGCAAGCCCCGGGACACGTGGCGAAGATCGGCCGGAGACTACACCGCATTGCAGGGCTTCCAACTAACATTAATTCAGATAATATCATTATTCACATGTTGAGAGAGTATCAGCCGCCAATAAGACATAAAATCTTTTATGCGTGCATGAATCTATATCATCCTGATTTTGTCGTTCTTGATGGAGTTAGTGATCTAATAGCCGACCCTAACAGTTCGGAGCAATCAACGTCTGTAATTAATGACTTGATGGCTTTTACAAAAGAATATGATTGCCACGTTCTGACAGTCATTCACGCCAATGTAGGAAGTGAAAAAGCCCGGGGACATCTTGGATCGGAGGCTTTGCGGAAGTGTGAGACTGCAATCTTTGCAGAAGCAGATGGAGATATAACTGTATGCAAATGGGCTAAGACGAGAGATATGCGACCGGATGAATTTGCTTTCACTATTGTAGAAGGTTTACCTATAGCGAGTAACTATGCTGGCAAGCAGTCGAAAATAGACAAGCTGAAACAGATCATCAAGGATTCGATGCCAAAGTTACCGAATACGATTTCTTACTCTGACCTGTGTACTAAGATTATGAAGATAGCAAATATCAAAATTGATGCTGCAAAGAAAAAGGTGTCTGCGGCCACTGAGAAGAAATTGATTATCAAAAATGAGGTAGGCATGTACCACCTTCCAACCATTGATGATAAGCCCTCTTATTTACCTTTTTAGGTGGTGGAATGTACGCAGGTGTACAGGGCTATCTATATATATAGCCCTATACACTTACACCAAATACACTGTATATACACTGAATTTACACCAAATATACACCTGTTTTATAGTGTATTTTACACATGACAAAAAAACAGGTGAAATACACCTATTTTTTGATGTATGAACGATTCAAAATATCATCTCCAAAAATATGCCGGAATGAGTACCCGGCACACATGCCCGCAATGTGGACACAAAGGTGAATTTACCTATTATGTTGATGAAAGAAATATTCCTATTGATGAATCATGCGGGCGTTGCAATAGAGAACGTTGTGGGTACCACTTGGCACCTTCGGAATATTTCAAAACACATCCTGGCAATAAACGGAATGAGTTTAGCACATGGAAACAACCGGAACCGCCTACAGTAAATCCGGTTTCTTATCTGCCTTCTTCATTATTGGCAACAGATACACACAGAGACAAAAACAATCTATTCCGTTTTATGTCTAAAGAATTCGGAAATGTAGAGGCAAACCGAGTATTTGATCTTTATCATGTCGGGACATCTCGCCACTGGAGAAACAATGACGGATTATCTACCACCTTTCCACAAATTAACGAAAAAGGCAAGGTGTGCCAACTGAAGGTTATGGCTTATAATCCCAATACGGGAAAACGGATGAAGAAACAGGACCGGGTGGAGATGTGGAGCGATAAAGTCCAAAAGTATGTACCTGATACCAGACCAATGGATAGAGTTTGGTTTGCTGGGAAAACACTCCTCAAAAACTATAAAGCCAACTTGCAGCAAACATTCTTCGGTTGCCATTTAATAAAAGCCTCATCCTGGATAGGAATTGTTGAGAGTGAGAAGTCAGCCCTTATATGCTCTATTTTGATACCTGAAATTACATGGATAGCAACAGGAGGTTGCAACGGGTGTAAATGGACTGATCCTACCGTTTTCCGACCATTAACAGGGAAAAAGGTAGTCTTATACCCTGATAGCGGAATGCTTGAAAAATGGGAAGGAAAAGCGGATATTATGAGAAGTAACCAGATAGACGTAACAGTAAGTAAAACATGTGAAGGTTTGCTTAATAATTGGGATATTGCAGATGTATTGCTTAGAGAAAGGCACGCCCAAAAAGGAATGTCTATTGGTGATGTGATGGCTTATGCCAAAGAAATAGGAGTTTCCCGACAAATAACTTATAACGTTTGAACATGGAAATAGAAACAATATACGGGCAAATTATAGCCAAAGCAAATCATTACCAAGCTGTCCCGGGTACATTTGGACAAAAACGGATTATCAAAGACGATACAATCCGGGAATATGAACGTTCTTTCATGCCACAATGCCGAATCTACAAAGGAAAGCGTATTGCAAATCGTTTCCGAATGATTGTACACGTGTTCCACAGTTCTACCAGGTTCGATCTAGATAACAGCCTGAAAACTTTGTTAGACTGTCTACAGATGGTTGAGGCTATAACGAATGATAACCTATGTTTTGAAATCAACGCATATAAACGGATCGACCGGAAAAATCCTAGAATCGAGTTCGGTTTGGAAGAGATAAACGAACAAAAAAATATATTCAGCCAAAATAAAGCGAACTATAATCACTTTTACCTGCGAGACGAATAAGAATATTAAAAAGAATAGATTATCATTTTCGTTCACCTTAAAATGAGCGAGGGCAACATTTAAAAGTTATGGAAGTAATTAAAGAATTAGAGAAAGAGTTCATTAAGAACAAAGATCGATTTATCCAAATTGGATATAATCCCAAAACTGAAGTTTACTTATACAAGCGTATATTCCCAGGAGGAGCAATTGTTTATGAAGTGTTCAAACGCAAGAGAAACAAACGGTTTAACTGTATTAGCTATCCTGGTGATAATGCTTTTGGTTATTGGGCTTTGACATTCCCAAAATATGAGCAAGCACGACATTATTTAGATAATGGTTTTATAAAACCCTCGTAGGCTAATTTAAAAAAGAACCATTCAAGCAAATGACTCACAAGTGAGGAAATGTATTATCGAATAGGCGATACTAAAAAGGGACGCTTTATAAACTAACGTCCCTTTATTTTATTATGTCATCGTATTGGTGCGCTTTCAGAATAAATCTCCTCAACAATAGTAAATGAACATGATAACAATATCCGACATCAAGGTTCGTCACTACCAATTAGAACGTCTTCATCAAGATATATATTTATATTTTTCCCTTCGTCTAAATAATATACATTCTGCACCCAATTATTTTTTGAGTTCATAAGTATACAGATCTTTACTTTTACTACTTTGTCATTTGCTTGAAAAGTCTCAATAGCTCCAACTTCACACTCTGTCAGCCTCTTATTAGCTATTTTATCACCACTGGAATTGTATTCAAAAACAATAACGTCAGTTACAGGCTCAACGCTCCTAAATTCCCAGAATAAAGTATAAGTACTAGGACGTAACGGTTTTTCATCTTCTGATGAACATTCAGTGAAAATAAATATTGGCAACATAGCCAATAAAAATAGAATTCTTTTCATGTCTTTCTATATTAAATATTTAAATACGTAAAATCTACGGAGTTGGATAAAGAAATAAATTCTTTAATTCTTATAAAGAAATGTCCCCTCTCTCAATCCCACTTACCAGATTCCACAAATCCGAAACACTATTGATATTGTAATTGGTATCCCTTATACGAACCACTCCAATAATACCACCGGAAGAAGGCGTAAACAACTCTGAGATATCAACATCTAAAGCTGATGCAATCCTTTCCAATACTTCAACACTAGGGTTTCCGTTGATATGTTGGCTTAAACCAACATTACTAATTCCCATTTTTTGAGCCAAATCCTTTACAGTTGTCCCCTTTTCTTTGATTAGTTCTTTAATACGTAAAGCCATAACTTTAATTTTTAGATACTGCAAATATATGCAAACCAAACAGATTTTAAAGCAATCGCTTTATTAATAAATATTAAATTAAAGTTTTAGATTAATATTTAATTTGCTACATTTAAACCGATAAGTTATATTTGCATCATAAATATTAAAGCTAACGATTTAAAGTTATAAGCCTTATGACAAAAGAAGATTTAAACCAGATGTGCCAAGAATACCAACAGGTATTATCAATGAGTGAAACAGAAGTATTCGCCATGTACGAAGAAAGCAAAGCTGATTGTATTGCTTCTTTTGAGGCTGAAATTGATTTTTGGGAAAATTATTTCGGATATAAATACTAATAAAATAACAATATGACAACAGAATTAAAAAACAAGATGCGTGAAGTAATGAAATTGGCTTGGCAGATGGTCAAGAAAAACGGTTATTCAATGAGTGAAGCGTTAAAATGCGCTTGGGTGAATATCAAGCTAACAGCACAAATGAAAAAAAGAATCGTAAAGTTCTACTTTCAAAAAGTGGATGGTTCGATACGTGAAGCATATGGCACTTTGAAAGAATCCCTTTTACCATCTACAAAAAGAACAGAGAAGCGCAAAAAAAACGACACTTTACAAGTATACTTCGATACAGAAAAAAGCGAATACAGATCATTTAAAATAGCAAATATCATAAAATATACACTATGACAGAATCAAAAGTAATCGCTTTCAGTATAGAAGGTGATAGTATGGACAATGGAAGTAACGAAAGCCTTCCACAAGGATGCTATGTATTCGTAGAGGCTTATAGTATTGACAATTTTAAGAGTAGTATAACAAGTAAACCGGACGATTTCTGGGTAATTAAGACAAAAGACGGCTACCTAGTTAAACAAGTCACTGGTTACGTTGAAGAAGATGCAGTACAATGTCATAGCCTCAACCCCAAATATCAAGACTACATTATCAAATTAGAGGATATAATCAGTGTTTATCTAGTAACAGCAAGACAAAGTAAGATTGTACGTCACTTTGGGTGGGGGTCGGCAAAATAACGACCCCTTTACAATGGTCTATAACGTGTGTATGAAGATAACCGACTTATTCACTAAAAAAGTCTTATCTCATACGCACGTGTGTAATGAATAGGCAATTTATAATATTGATATTAGCCCAAACAGCAATTACAGGATTTATTTAAAATACTATTATGAACATACACCAAACATCACCCCGAATAGATTGTATCGCTTTAACAAGACTTGCCCAGTGGTATAACGAGGTGGATAAGTCCGGATTCCTGACTTTTGGAAGAGTGGCACGCTCAATACAAACCCATTATCTGAATATTATAAACTTCTTTGAAAAGAGATCTACCAATGCAGCGGCAGAATCATTTAACGCAAAAATTAAAGCATTTAGGGCACAATTCAGAGGAGTAAGAGATAAAGCATTCTTTTTATACAGACTTACCAAATTATATGTATAAAGCAAAAATCCCTCAGATTTTTACATTGATCCGGTTTTTTCGTAGTCATTACGGCACGTATAATAATAGATGTATAGGTATGAGTTGTGCAAATGTTGTGCAAGAAGAATAAAACAAAAACCGCAAAAGCTTTTAAATCAGCTATTTGCGATTTTCTTATGTGATTCCGAAGCGATTCGAACGCTTGACCCACGCCTTAGAAGGGCGTTGCTCTATCCAGCTGAGCTACGGAACCATCCTTATTTGCGGTTGCAAAGGTAGTGTTTTTTATGTAATCACAAAAATTTTCTATTACTTTTTTACCTACTTTTTTCTTTATCTCTATGTACCAATTACTTATAAACCCATTGGTAACTTCAGTAAATACCAAATAACAAACAAAGCAGTCCATACAACTAAAATGCACAACGAATACCTCCACGTGTATTTTAACAAAGAGCCATAAGTGATCTGTTTGTCATACTGACGCATATAAGTTAGAACTAAAGGCATATAAAATAAGAACGGTGTTATAGCATTCGTTGAGCTATCCCCTATACGAAAAGCGCACTGTGTCACATCAGGCGTAATCCCCATTTGAGCAAACATAGGGATAAAGATAAAAGACATAAATGCCCATTTGGAAGTAGCAGACACCATGATCAGATTAATCAATGCTGTGAATAAAATAAACAGAACAAGTGTCAATAGTGGAGACGGCTCGAAAGAAGATAGTAGTTCTGCCCCCATGATAGCGAAACATTTATCCAAATGAGAATATTCAAAGCAAGCAAACATTTGTGCAGCAAAAAAAGCAATCACAAAATATACCCCTAATAACTTTATTGGTTGGGTAAGTCCGTCAATCACATCATTATCGCTACGATAACGTCCGGAACCAAATCCATAGGCCATTCCCGTAAAACCAGCTCCCAAAGAGAGCAAAAACAAAATACCAGCAATAAAAGGTGAGTGCATCAGTCCACCATTAACTCCACGCAGAATACCGTAAGAAGAAAAAGTTAACCATAGAATAAGCGTCGTATAAATCCCTGCCACAATAATAGCAAGTGTCAATGCCCGACGCTCTTTGCGAGATAAAGGTCGGTAAGCTTCCATTCTCACACTACCTTCATATTTGCCCAGAACAGGAATAAGAAACTTCTGAGTAACCCAATATACGATAGCTGCAATCACTACAGTAGAAGCACTCATAAAAAAGTAATTACACAAAGGCTCTGTATTTCCTTGATACCCAGTTTGCACTAATGCTGCCTCTTGGGTGGTATGAGCCAGCAATGGGTCCATCGTACTTAGCACAATATTCGCACTATACCCACACGCTACAGATACATATGCCGTCACAATTCCGGCAATCGGATGAAGCCCTACCCATTGAAAAAGCATGGCGGCAATAGGAAGCAATATGATATATCCTCCGTCTCCGATCACATTTGACAATAGCCCCAGAATGATCACCCATATAATAATCTTCCTTTTTCCCTGACGTTTTCCTACCCCAATACGAATGCATGCATCAATGAATCCGGAATGTATAGCAACTCCTAAACCGAACATGGCAATAATTACCATACCCAAAGGAGCAAATCCGGTAAAGTTACCAATAGCATTCCGCAACCACCACCGGATTCCTTCCGGACTTAGCAGACTTTGCACACGAATATCTTCTCCTGATTGCGGTAACGTCACCTTTAGTCCATAGATGTCACATATCCATGAAAGGAAAACGACCGCCAACGTCAGCAGAAAGAACATTGTAGCGGGATGAGGTATCCGCCATTTACTCTTCATCAGCTTCCAGATTATCGAGATCGATAATACGTAATTCTAAAGCACGTACTACCAAACGGGTAGCGTTCACCCCTATCCGTTCTCCGTTTGGAAAAAGACGACCGATAAGATCATTCTGTCGTTTTTCCAACGATTTCACTCCAAAAGGCATTCCTTTCAAATTAGCAATCATATCTTTGGTAAATCCCAAAGCCAGATGGCGAAGAAAACGTTCGTCATATTCATCAATATCATAGCTAATCACAGCTTCTTGCCGTTTAGCATCATTTGCTACCGACTTCTTGAAGCGGTCCACAATCTTTTCCAGAATAGGATAGTTAAACACAAGTTTTTTACCATCCATGACAGCTTGTACATCCGTTTTAGTCAGCAGTTCACCGGTTTTAAGGATAATGCCGTCTGCACCTGCATTCAGTACATCTACCCAGAGTTTCTCATTCAGTATTTCTCCGGTAAAGATCAATACACGAACCCCTTTGTAACGCTTAAATATATTACGGCAAATATCAACTCCAATCGTAGTTGAACCACCCAACCCTAAATCTAACAATACTAAATCAGGAATTTGTGTCTCCATCAACGACCAGAATTCCCCTTCGGTCATAGCCGTACCAATAACTTCTGCATTAGGAATTTCATGACGGAAGATTTCCTCCGTCCCCTTCAACTCCAATTTTACATCCTCAACAATAATAACCTTAAATTTTTGCTCTTCCATTTTTCTTTATCAAATAACTTATATATGTTCCTTATTATCTACGCGGAATAGTAAAATAGACTGTAAATCCATCACTTTTAGCAGGTTCTGCATTGATACGACATCCTCTGCGACCGGCAAATTCATCATGATCTCGAATAATCTGTTTACACACCAAATATTCAGTACCCCTTAATTCCCCTTTTTCTCCGGAAGTCATACGGGCCAGATTTGGGTAGAATAATTGATTCAATTCTTCTATACTCTTTTCACGTCGTGTATCCGTAAAAAGAAAACGGATATATTCATCCTCCTTACAGGCTTGTATACGGATAATTCCCTCTTCGTGAACTGTCAAAGCTTCATCGATCAAATTCTCAAACAAGAAACGTAGCTGATTTACATCACCTATAACTTTCGCATCTATCGGTTCTATCACTAATTCCAGTTTCTCGATCTGGTTTTTATTCACTTTTCGGAAATATTTTGCAGCAGTATCAAAAAGCTCTTGCACTGAGATGGTGGTCCTCCGGAAAGTAACCTCTTCCAACTGTCGGGAAGCACAAGAACTCAAAATAGTGAATATTCCTTTATAATATTCAATCAACTCCGTAATTGTCTCTATTGCCTCCCGTTCTTCTTTTTCCGAGAGTTGCTGCGTATTTAACCGTCCGATGATCTGTTTTATCTTATTAGGATAATAGATTGTCTCGTGCTTGATAGTAGAAAGACAGTTGTCAAGCACCATATTCTGTACATGGAGCATACTATCTTCCCATGAGGCACGACGTGTTTCTTCATGTGCAGATTCAATATCCCGATATTTCGTAGCCAGTTTAACCACAGCATTAAATACTACAATAGCTACATAACGGGCTACCAGTTCGAATAGTAAACGATCCGTTTCTTGTTCCGTCCCTTCCCTACGCTCCAGATAAAATACTCCCACGTATTGGTGGTCTCCACCCACTTCTATCATCAATGGTATCGCTTGGGAATGTTGTACAGAAAGGTATTCACAAGTATCAAAACACTGTTGTACCATCTCCGGCATTTCCTGACCATTACTTGAAGCATATTCCAACCGGTGTGTCGTTTCATTATATACAGCAATCCCCATTCTTTCAATTGTCAGCAACTCATTTACTGCACCAAAAGCTTCTTTTACAATTCGTTGCGGGATTTCTTTCAAAGTATCTTCTTCTCGTTGAAGAGCTTCGGCATTCTCCTGTGGTCTGAGTAAAGAAGCGGCAAACACTTTCTGATTAATCTCAAGCACCTGCTCCAGATTCAACCGGTTTTGCACCCGCTTCCGCATATACAATAAATAATAACCAATCAAAGAAGCCACTAATAAGATTACACATAGAATGATACCCACCGTTTTGTTTGTATTCGAACGTTCCAACTGCCGGCAATATCCTTCCAGTGATTGGTCCTCTCCTTGTAATTTATACAAATCAGTATATGCGGAGTTATTATAATTGTATCCCTCTAACTGGTTCAATGCCAGAAAAGCAACTGCCGCTTCATTCCTTATATCCAGAATAACATGATAGTCCGAATCAAAGTAATCATTCCACCACTGAATCTCGGCAGGTATTCCCTCACCAATCAGTTTCATATATCGTTTCGAATGCAACGAATCTGCATACTCCCAATGATGTTCATTTAGCAATATAATCGCTGAATCAATATAATGTAATGCATCCGCATACTGTCCATTTTTATTTGCTTCATAAGCAATATCTGCATAAGCAGAAGCTTCATCCAACAATACATTATAAGCAGAATCAGTAACTATCACTATTGAATCATTTCCTTGTAATATTGGAGGAATCGGATCATATATACAAGATCCTATCCAAGTAGGTAGCAACAAGCAAAGTAGTACACTAATTACTTTACGTACTCCCGTAGGAAGACGAAAATAAAAACGGCTTCCTTTCCCCGGTTCACTTGTTACATCGAATAAACAAACATGAAACAGTTCATTAGTTTTCTTATATTTCTCTATGATTCCCTTACAATTCATTAATCCGAATCCACTTCCTTTATTCTCTTTCAGTTCTTCCGGATCGATTGCTTCCTTCATACCGATAGCACGTGAATCATATACCTTTTCACCAATGATATGAGATATATCTTCGGCAGAAATTCCACGACCGTTATCTTCAACAGAAATCTCAACATAGTTTTCTGTAGTAGTGGCATATACTTTAATAGTTCCACCTTCAGGAGTATATTTACGAGCATTTTCAGCCAATGTATTGATCATAAACAAAGTCAGTGCACGATCGGCCTTCACCATAGCCTTAGTAGGTTCTATTTCAAGTTTCTGCTTTTTCATTTCAAAAGCTCTCCTGCCCTTACCCAACAGATCAAACAGTTCATTCAGACTGAACGTTTCAATATTCAGGCTAAGCGTACCTTGCTTCATCTTAATCCAAAGAGCAAGAATATCGTTATATTCATTGATCGTTGTAACTAACTCATCGATATATTGATACTTCTCTTTCTTTATCTCTTCATTGTCAATATACCCTCTTTCCGTCAATTTATGTACCTCATTCAAGATACGGTCAATATACGGATTGATACCGTCCACAATTGCCAGACACGCCTTTTTTATAAGATTTTGCCGTTTGTTACTGGCAATATGTTGCTCATAAACATATCGCTGTTTCTCTAGCTGCATTCGCTCTTCGCTTAACGCTTCCAACATTTGTTCATTATCAACCGCCCATTCTATATAAGGTTCTAGCAAATGTACCAAAGCCTTCTCATCATGATGCAGCCGATGTAAAGGTACAAGTAAAGCTTTTTTTTCTTCATGAACTTCTAAAGTCAAACGTCCCTTCCCGAATAATTGATCGATTCCCTCTTGAATTAATGGAACATTCATTGGAATAGATGAAGTGATATCACGACAGAGAGACAGAATATGTTGCAAACGCGCTACATCAACTTGATTTTTCACTTTGGATCGTTTATTGAAAAACCAGCAAAGAATAATCACCAATATCAGTCCCGCAATAACCAAAAACAACACGATTGTCATTTGTCTGGAATCTGCTTCTAATGAAAGCCTTCGACTTTCAAGTTCCTTATCCTGACGGGTATATTTCAAAATATCCAAATATACATTCCGGTTATAATTTGATGCATACTTCACTCCCAGTCCGGCATATGAGACACTCAGTTGTTCCCGAATACGTGAAATCCATTCCGGAACAGTTTTTACATGTTCGTGCCCAAACCATGGAACTCCAGTAAAAATAGTATCTCCTTCCGAATAAGGAAGCAGGTTATCTAATGAATCCGCCTCATGGTGATAATAACGTATATGATGATGATTCACACAATCTAACGCTTTCGTAAGTGTATCCAATGCTTCTGAATAACATCCATGTTCATTCAGGTATTTACCGATAGTCACATAAGCTCCAGCAATCTGATATAAATCTTTATAGTCGCGAAATTTTTCAAGTGCTACCTGAGCCATACGGAAAGGTAACAATGTATCTACTGGAAATCCAAACTGTTCCAACCCATGTATTCTTCTAGTACGAAAGAACTCAAAATTAGCGGGAGAAGCCATCATGTTAGCCAATGCCTGTAGACTGTTACCTTCAAAATAAGGATGATTACTTTGAACAGCCAATTTCCACGTCGTATAAAGTTCTTCAAATTCATTCAATTTTCTTTCTTCCGGAGTATCAGCTTCGACAAGCGAGGCTGACCCTTTGATATAATGATAATAAAGTAATTGGTTCGTATCCTCTAATGCCTCCTCCGTAATACTATCAAGAGAAGTCATCGCTTCTTGACGTTGCTGGAGATAATAGTAATAAATGGATGAGACGATAAAAAATTCCGTAAATGCATAATTCAAACGAAGTGTCTCATGGCGATCGGCAAAAAGATCACTTTCTTCCCGTATACGCTTCATGCGCCGAAGGGCACTGTTACGGTAGTCATAAAACTCTTTATTCATGGACGTCCGTTGACATATCTTCATCAATCCGATATCGGCAATCAGTAATTCCAATTCATTCTTGGTAAGCTTATATACTTCCTTATGGTAAGCTTCGGCACGTTCGAAATCCATATTCATAAAAGCACAAAAACCAAGATTATTCGATGCTTCTGCTTTCCCTGATTTATATAAGCTTATTTTTCGATAAGCCTGATCTGCATATTTATAAGAGGAATCCAGATTTCTATATCGATAAACATAAGCTTTACCATTCAATGAATCGATCAATCGCACTTCTTTGGTAGGAACCATATCGGTGCATGAGAAAAGGACGGAAAGCAATAACAGAAAACTCAACGGAAAGAAAATAACGGATAACGAAAAAGGCACCATTGAAAATGAATTACGCCGCCTTTCATTTCCCATCATTAGCTCTCTATTATTACTTAAAGAATACTTTCCCATCATTCATTATCGGTTTTCCATTAACAATCATCCAACTATCGATACGCAAATCTACGAATATTTCCGATAAGTTGGAGGGAAAATTATTTTTTCTGTAGTAAGTCTTTCAAAATGATAAGAGAAATTCCTACCTTTGCAGGCAAATTAACAAATAGGTAACAACTATTACACAATGAGCGAAAAAGCACCCTTTATGGTATTCTCGGGAACGAACTCGAGATATCTCGCAGAGAAAATCTGCGCAAGCCTAAATTGTCCTCTAGGAAATATGAACATCACCCATTTTGCAGATGGTGAATTTGCAGTTTCTTACGAAGAATCGATTCGTGGTTCCAATGTATTCCTAGTCCAATCTACTTTCCCAAATTCAGACAATTTAATGGAACTTCTCCTGATGATTGATGCAGCCAAACGTGCATCAGCAAAAACAGTTGTAGCTGTCATCCCTTACTTCGGATGGGCTCGTCAGGACAGAAAAGACAAACCACGTGTATCTATCGGCGCTAAATTGGTAGCTGATCTGCTTGCAGTAGCAGGTATCGACCGCTTGATTACTATGGATTTGCATGCAGACCAGATCCAAGGTTTCTTTAATATTCCGGTTGATCACTTGTATGCTTCTGCCGTATTCCTCCCATATATTCAGTCTTTGAAATTGGAAGAACTGGTGATTGCTACACCGGACGTAGGAGGTTCAAAACGTGCCAGCACTTTTTCTAAATATCTTGGCGTACCTTTGGTACTTTGCAATAAATCACGTGAAAAAGCAAATGAAGTTGCTTCTATGCAAATCATTGGTGACGTGAAAGGCAAGAATGTCGTGTTGATCGACGATATCGTAGATACCGCAGGAACAATCACCAAAGCTGCAAACATTATGATGGAAGCTGGAGCAGCGTCTGTACGCGCTATCGCCAGCCATTGCGTAATGTCTGACCCTGCTTCTTTCCGTGTACAGGAGTCAGGTTTGACTGAAATGGTATTTACTGACAGTATTCCTTATACTAAGAAATGTGCAAAGGTAAAACAATTAAGTATTGCCGATATGTTTGCTGAAACAATCAGACGAGTTGTAAGCAATGAGTCTATCAGTTCACAGTACATTATCTAAAAAACAAAGACTTTATAAGACAAAGGGTGCGGAAAAGATTTTTCGCACCCTTTGTCTTATAAAGTAACTTTCTTTAGAATGTTATTGCTCCTTCTTTAATAGCATCACTCATTTAATTAAAAAAGTATAGCAAAAAAAGAGTCTAATGAAGTACAATCTCCATTAGACTCTTTTATCTAAATCTTCTTATTATACAAATACTAATTTGCTAATCTTCCGTTCTTGTAAGTACCTTTCTTGATCAGCTTTCCATCCTTATCCGTTTCAACGAAAGGACCGTCTTTTTTCCCTTGTTTAAAGAAGCCCTCAAAGCGATTTCCGTCCTTATCAACCTGTACGCCCTGACCATCTTCCAGCCCATCTTTAAAACCACCTTTATATTGCATTCCAGAAATGGTATTGAGAGTACCCTGGCCATTCGGACGATTGTCTTTCCATTCACCTTCATAAACGTCTCCATTGCTCCACTTATACATACCATGACCCTGACGTTTATTATCTTTCCATTCTCCTTCATAAACAGCACCGTTCGCCCAGGTAAATGTACCTTTGCCATCCTGCATACCATCTTTGAAGTTTCCTACATATTTATCACCATTGGCGTGATAGTAGACTCCCTCTCCCGTACGCTCTCCCAAGAGATAAGAACCTTCATAACGGTCGCCTGTATGAAAATGATAAGTACCTTTTCCATGCTGGATATCATCTTTCCAGTCACCTTCGTATTTATCTCCGTTGATATATTCAAAAACTCCTTTTCCATGACGGACATCATCTTTCCAATCACCGTCGTACTTCGAGCTGTCATCCCAGACCATAGTACCTTTACCGTTTTTCTTGTCATTCTTCCACTGACCGTTATATTGGGCCCCATTTGCCCACGTGTAAGTACCTTCACCTTCACGCTTATCATTTGCCCAATGTCCTACGTACAAGTCTCCGTTATGATAATACATGGTACCTTCACCCTGCTGGTAGTCCTGATACCACATACCATCGTAGCGGTTGTTATTCATAAAGTAATAAATACCTTTTCCATGTTGCTGGTCCTGATACCACTGCCCTTCATATTTCTCCCCATCAGGAAAAGAGTAAATGCCATAACCTTCGCGCTTACCTTTCACATATTCCCCCTCATAGACATCACCGTTCTTAAAAACAGTTTTCCCTTTACCATTTGGTTTACGGCTTTTCATTTCTCCGGTATATACGCTACCGTCTTTGAATGTATAGTTCCCGATTTTTAATTCCGAAGAGAATGTGCCTTTCAGTTTCTCAAAAAATCCGCCTCCTTTGTTAGTGCTGATTGTGTCTTGAGCCATCACTCCCCCTTGGGCAATAAGAACAAGAAAAAGTGTAGTATATAGATATTTCCTCATTGGTGTGCTATTATGCTTAAAATTACAATTTGGACAAAGATACAATTTCTCTACCAAAAACTACCCTACCGGAAAGCAAATTATGACAACTTTTTACCTGCAATGACCTCTTTTAATGTCTCTTTGCACAAATAGCGTTGTGCTAATTCCTGAATTTCCTGCGTCGTGACCTCATTGACAGCCTGCAAAGAACGGGAAAAATATTCATCATCCAGACCGGACGTAGCGATAAATATCCATGCATCCGACAATGAAAAAGGCGATTCATAATTACGGCACATCTCTCCCAGCATATAGTTACGTACCATTGTTAGCTCTTCCAAAGCAACAGGCTCTTGATGCAATCTGTCTATTTCATGATAAACTTCCTGTATCAACAGTTCCACATTTTCGTTGGCCGTTTCCGTTGAGATACCCAGCAAACCACTATCCGGATAAGACATGATTCCAGCCGAAATGCCGTAAGTATATCCCTTCTCTTCACGAATATTAGACATCAGGCGACTGCCGAAATATCCTCCGAACAAAGTCATCAGAACACGCAACTTCAAGTAATCAGGATGTGTCCGGGTGATGGTAGTGCAACCCATTTTCACAGCACTTTGCAAAGCATCTTCCCGCTCCGTAAAAATTCGTTTTTCAGGAATGGTAGTAAAAGAAAACTCAGGTCGAACAGCCTTCTGCTGATGCATTCCGAAAGGATATCCGAATGCATCCGTTACTCGCCGGATAATCTCCGGAGTTACTTTGCCCGACAGGAAGATGGAACAATTGCCCGAATGATAATACTCTTGGTAAAAGCTACGCAGCACTTCCGGTTTGATAGCACGATAATCTTCTTCCACAACAATCTGTCCGCATGGATGCAGTTCTCCATAGAGCGCTTGCATCAGGCTACGTTGCGCCAAAAAATCAACCTTCGAACTATTTACTAAATATTGCTGTATATTAGTATCTATAATAGTGTTCAACTCTTTTTCAGGGAAGAGGGGTTCCTTAATCATGGATTCCACCACTTCCAACGTTTCAGCTACATACTTATTTAACGAATAAATCGTAAAATAGGCATACTCCGATGAACTGGAAAGTTCAAGCCATGAACCATAATAATCCAGTTTTTCAGCAATCGTGGCAGTTGTATATTTACGTGTACCTTCACGCAACATCCGGTTAGTAAACAATGCCTGTAACTTCTGAGACTGATGCCAGCGTCCCCCGGCAAAAAGAATATCCATACGCACCACTTCCTGTTCTCCTGCATTGATCACAGCCAATGGAATACCATTCGGCAAAGTAGTCCGGACAGGAGGAAGTATTCTAAAGTCCTTCTGGGCTTGTATTTCAGGTTGTATTGTACGATCCATGTTTATAATCTGTTTTTCAGAAATTCTTCTGCGCGTTCAAGGTCTTGAGGAGTATCAATGCCAATAGTTTCTACTTCACTGATTCCCACCTTTATTTTATATCCATTCTCTAACCAACGGAGTTGCTCCAACGATTCCGCCAGTTCCAGAGAAGATTGCGGTAAAGCGGTGATCTCTTTTAATACTTCCGTACGATAAGCATACAAACCGATATGTTTGTAATAAGTATGGTTCTTCAACCAATCCGCTTGGTCGGCATTACGTTGATAAGGAATGATAGAACGGCTGAAATACAACGCATTCCAGTTCTTATTGACCACTACTTTCGGAGAGTTTACATTCTCCAAAGCAGCAAATGTATCCTCGGCGGTAAACGGTTTCACCAACGTAGCAATCTGTGTAGTAGGATCTTCAAAGCAGGCTTTTACAGCATTCAGTTGCGAAAGTTGGATAAAAGGTTCGTCTCCTTGTATATTGACTACCACATCAAAGCCACCACCAATCTTCATACAAGCTTCGTAACAACGGTCCGTACCACTTTTATGATCGACAGAAGTCATCACAACTTTTCCACCGAAGGCTTTTACAACAGCTTCAATACGTTCGTCATCAGTAGCCACATAAGCATCATCCAACACACCCGCTACTTGTTCATATACACACTGTATAACTGTTTTGCCACCCAACATAGCCAACGGTTTTGCAGGAAAACGGGTGGATGCGTAACGGGCAGGTATAATTCCCAGAAATTTCATCTATTTAATACATAATGGAAAATGGAGACTGGATAATGATTGTTGCACATATTCCCGTTCCCAATCTTCCGGTTTTAAAATTCGGTTATCATATAAAAGCAAGTCAATATCGAGACATACTTTTTCTTCTTCTTTATCCCCCGGTTGTCTCCCGGCAAAACGTTCTATCTCTTTCAGTATTTTTATCACCTCTTCCTCTCTTTTTTCAGAAAAGAATATGGCAACCTGATTGGAGAATAACGTCTGATTTTTAAAATACAATGGTTGGGTTTCCTGCTCTGGTGCAAAACAAATAGCAGAAAACAACTCCGACAACTTCTGTCGTGCAAAAGCCAGATTCTCCCTTTTGTGGTAATTGCTTCCTATGCAAACTATACACTGATGATGAGTGGGATTATTATCCATTATCAATTAAACAAGTCATCCAATCCGCTTTCTTCAATGATTCCTTCATCCGGAAGTTCCGAATCATCACCACACGGATCAAACCCTTCCGGAAGATCGAACGTTTGTTTCTGGCTATATCCTAAATTCGGATCATCATATACTTTCTTCATGTATTTAGCCCAAATAGGCAATGCAGCAGCAGCACCTTGTCCGTTGCTCATGGCACCAAAGTGAATATCGCGTTCATCTCCTCCTACCCAACAACCGGATACCAGCGATGGGGTAATACCCATAAACCAAGCATCGGAGTTATCATTGGTTGTTCCTGTTTTACCACCCATATCGGCAGTAATTCCATAACGACGAACACGTCCTCCGGTTCCTTCGTTGATAACAGCGCGCAACATAACAAGCATTTTATAGGCACTTGAAAGGCTAATTACTTCATTCATCTGTGGAGCAAATGTAGATATAACATTACCTTCACTATCTTCAATACGAGTAACAAACAATGGAGATACCCGTACTCCTTTATTGACGAATGCTGTGTAAGCACTCACCATCTCGCCGACAGAGATTTCACAAGCTCCGAGACTGAGTGAATATACTGCTGGAATATCTTTATTGCGCACACCAAAGCTATGGATCAATCGAACTAATGCCTGTGGAGTGACTTTATTAATCAAATAAGCCGAAATCCAGTTATCCGAGTTAGCAAGTCCCCATTTCAAAGTCACCATTTCTCCATAACGCTTGTTGTTGGCGTTACGCGGTGTCCATGGCTCTCCAGTCTCAGTAATCAGTGTTTGTTCCACATGACGTACCTGATCGCAAGGTGAAAATCCATCTTCCATAGCCAATGTGTACAAATACGGTTTGATAGTGGAGCCAACCTGACGGCGTCCAACCATTGCCATGTCGTATTTGAAATTAACATAATCGGGACCACCCACATATGCCTTTACATGACCGTTCATTGGATCCATCGACATGAAACCTGTACGCAAGAAATGTTTGTAATAACGGATAGAATCCATCGGAGTCATAATAGTATCCTTTGGTCCCGCCCAGGAGAAAACCGTCATTTCTTCCGGTTTATTGAATGCTTTACGGATCTCCTCATCTGAAGCTCCCGCACCCTTCATCACATTATAACGTTCGCTTTGTTTCATAGCTCTGTTCAGCAAATCTTCTACTTTTGACGCAGGCAAAGCTCTGGCATACGGTGCATTTTTACTACCTACCTTCTCTTTAAAGAACTGAGGTTGCAGAGTTTCACCCAAATGTTCACTGACTGCTTCTTCAGCATATTGCTGCATACGTGAGTCAATTGTGGTATAAATCTTCAACCCGTCAGTGTAGATGTTATAGTTTGTACCGTCTTTCTTTTTATTTTTCTTGCACCAGCCGTACAATGGATCTGTCTCCCAAGCGATGGAATCTTCATAGAATTTCTGCATTTGCCAACCACGATAATTACTTTTATCAGGTTTTGAAGCAGTCATGATCATACGGAGATATTCACGAAAATAGGTTGCCAATCCTTCTTTGTGGTCTACACGATTATAAGCCAATTTCAGCGGAAGAGCCTGCAAAGAGTCACGTTCTGCTGTCGTAATATATCCGGCCTTGCACATCTGCGAGAGAACCACATTACGACGTCCCAACGAATTATCGCGTATTTTTTGGTTCCTGGACACAGGGTTATATCGTGACGGATTCTGACACATTCCTATCAGCATAGCCGCCTGTTCAATCTTCAAGTCCTTCGGCTCACAGCCGAAATATGTGTATGCTGCGGTTTTAATGCCTACAGCGTTATTTAGAAAATCAAACTTGTTAAGATACAGTGTGAGAATCTCTTCTTTCGTGTAGTAACGTTCCAGTTTCACAGCAATGACCCATTCAATCGGTTTTTGCAAAAGACGTTGCAATGTATTGCTCGCCACTTCTTTCGTAAAAAGCTGTTTAGCAAGTTGTTGCGAAATAGTACTACCTCCACCTGCACTTTCCTGACCAAATAATCCACGTTTTATAATTGCTCTGGTAAGAGCCTTTGCATCAATACCGGAATGCTTCGGAAAACGGACATCCTCCGTAGCAATCAATGCATTGATGATATACGGTGACAGGTCAGAATAGCTGCTATACACACGATTATTTTTTTCAACGGAGAATGTTCCCATCACCTTCCCGTCTTCCGAGAAGATTTCCGTAGCAAATTTATAGTTCGGATTTTCCAATTCCTCTACAGGAGGCATATACCCTATCCAACCTTCTGAGATGGAAATAAAGATAGTGGCAACAGCCACCACAACAACTGCGAATAAGATCCAAAGAGCAATTATTATTTTTCGAATCATGTTTTTTCTTAACTTAAAAAGACGCATTTATTTAAGCTGCAAAGATAGTTAAAATCCCGCATTCAGCCAACGAGTTTCGCAATTATTTCAGTCTTACTAACATTCAATAAAAATCATTCAGGTATAGAGTTCTATTTCATCCTGGGGGGGGTAAACAACAGTAACCCCCGGGGTAGTAGTTGCTCAGCCCGCACCTAACAAACTGTAAGACCATGTCTCAGAAATCTCTGGTCCACAGTCCAAAGATATTCAGCCCAGGGGTTAGAGAGCAAAAGCCATCAGCACAAACATTACCGGCATTAGCACCAGATGTTACTAATCCATAACTTAGCTATTAACAACATAAACACCAACGCTTAATTATTTTCTGCACATCAACCATACGGGACCATTATCATCCTGCAAAATACCCCAACCTGATAATAACAAACAAGTCAATCTATCCACCTACATTCCCCGATTATTTGGATTAAAAAAACTTTTTTCTTGGGCAAAAACTAAAGCTTGCATTTTCCGCCTCTCCAAAAAAACATTTTCCTTACCATATTTTCTCCCATTTTTTCTCTTCACAAAAACATCCGGCCGACGTAGTTTTCTTTTCTCTTTTTCTCTCTGTCTTTTTCTTATTTTATATTGTATTGTCTTTACCACGCGCACATAGAAACATTGCATCATTAATTATCAAATGGTTATCTCCTTCTTTAACACTTTGTTTAACACAAGGTTTCGCAGTTACTACGCAGTAAGCAATTCACAACACCCCATCTATTAACTTTCATTAACTCGCTAAAAACGCATCCGAAAAGAGGATTCGAAACAAGTTTTTTTCAAGAATTATTCGGCTCCTTCTATGTGTATTTCATAAATTCTTCGTACCTTTACGCCTCGGTAAAACAAGTTCTATCCACATATAAAGATAACAAAATGGAAAACAGAAGTTTAGTAACCATTGCCGAACATTCGAAAGAAAAGATACTTTACATGCTCGAAATGGCGAAGCAGTTTGAAATGAACCCTAACCGCCGGTTATTGCAAGGTAAGGTAGTGGCAACCCTGTTCTTTGAACCTTCCACCCGTACCCGTCTGAGTTTTGAGACAGCAGCCAATCGCCTCGGTGCACGTGTCATCGGTTTCACTGATCCCAAAGTAACCAGCTCTTCAAAAGGAGAAACATTGAAGGATACCATCATGATGGTGAGCAACTACGCAGACATCATCGTTATGCGTCATTACCTTGAAGGAGCTGCCCGGTATGCCAGCGAAATAGCTCCTGTGCCTATTGTCAATGCAGGAGACGGAGCCAACCAACACCCATCTCAAACGATGCTAGACCTCTACTCTATCTACAAAACACAAGGTACACTGGAGAATCTCAATATTTTCCTCGTAGGTGACCTGAAGTACGGACGTACCGTACACTCTTTGTTAATGGCAATGCGTCACTTCAACCCGACGTTCCATTTTATTGCCCCTGAGGAACTGAAAATGCCGGAAGAATATAAACTTTATTGCAAAGAACATCAGATCAAATACGTAGAGCACACCGACTTCACAGAAGAGACGATTGCCAATGCCGATATTCTTTATATGACTCGTGTGCAACGAGAACGTTTTACAGATCTGATGGAATACGAACGAGTGAAGAATGTGTACATCTTACGCAACAAGATGTTAGAGCATACACGTCCGAACTTGCGGATCTTGCATCCGCTTCCCCGCGTGAATGAAATCGCTTATGACGTGGACGATAATCCGAAAGCATACTATTTCCAACAAGCACAGAATGGCCTGTATGCACGTGAGGCTATCCTTTGCGACGTGTTGGGTATCACATTAGAGGACGTTAAAAACGATATTTTATTATGAGCGAAAATAAACAAGAACTACAGGTAGCTGCCTTAGAGAACGGGACAGTGATTGACCATATCCCTTCTGAAAAACTCTTTACTGTTGTTCAGTTGCTTGGCGTAGAACAGATGAAAAGTAACATTACCATAGGTTTCAACCTCGACAGCAAAAAGTTAGGTAAAAAAGGAATCATCAAGATTGCCGATAAGTTTTTCTGCGATGAAGAAATTAATCGCATTTCTGTTGTTGCACCGCACGTGAAACTGAATATTATCCGCGACTATGAAGTCGTAGAAAAGAAAGAAGTGAAAATGCCGGATGAATTGCGGGGTATCGTGAAATGCGCCAATCCAAAATGCATCACGAACAACGAACCAATGGCTACTCTGTTCCATGTGATAGATAAAGATAATTGTGTGGTAAGATGCCACTATTGCGAAAAAGAACAGAAACGTGAAGATATCACCATCCTTTGATGTTCTTCTTTCATCATTCTTAATTCTTTATTAAATTGAAACAAGACTGGAAACCAGGAACAATGATTTATCCGTTGCCGGCTGTATTAGTTAGCTGCGGAAAAGAAGAAAGTGAATATAATATTATCACAGTAGCATGGACGGGCACTATTTGCACAAACCCGCCCATGTGTTATATATCCGTACGTCCGGAACGTCATTCTTATGAGATTATTAAGAAAAATATGGAGTTTGTCATTAATCTGACGACGAAAGAGATAGCGTTTGCTACAGATTGGTGCGGAGTCCGTTCTGGAAAAGATTATCATAAGTTTGAAGAGACGAAACTGACTCCCGGTCCTTGCACAGTAGTTAATGCTCCGCTCATCGAAGAGTCTCCTCTTTGCATCGAATGCCGGGTAAAAGAAATCGTTTCACTCGGTTCGCACGATATGTTTATCGCTGATGTAGTAAATGTTCGTGCCGATGATCGTAACTTGAATTCTAAAACAGGGAAATTGGAACTGGCAGAAGCAAATCCGTTGGTTTATGTACATGGAGGATATTATGATCTGGGCGAGAAAATAGGAAAGTTCGGATGGAGTGTGGAAAAGAAAAATAAATAAAGTGTGGATGGATCGGTTTACGGTATTACTTTAAACCGTATATCAGAAAATCAATTTATTAAAAGTTTTAAAAATCACATAGGATGGTTATACTGCGTAAAATACTGATTCTTTATCTGCTGACCGTAGCTTGTACGGCTTTCGGCAAGGATGGTAATACAGGTAACGTAGAACGTCCGAATACCAAAAAGATAAATTTCGGCATTAAGGCAGGATTCAACTCCACCATGTTCATGGTATCGGAACTGAAGATTAAAGATGTGACCATTGATGAATTTCAAAATAATTATAAGATCGGATACTTCGGTTCGCTTTTTATGCGAATCAACATGAAGAAACATTTTATCCAACCGGAGGTATCGTACAATGTTGGTAAATGCGAAATCATTTTTGATAAGCTCGGCTCGCAACATCCCGATATCGAACCTGATTATGCTTCAGTAGAATCCATTCTGCACAGTGTTGATTTTCCAATTCTCTATGGATATAATGTTGTAAAAAAAGGACCTTATGGTATGTCCATCTTTGCAGGCCCGAAAATACGTTACCTATGGGGAAAACATAATGAAATCACCTTCAGCAACTTCGACCAGAAAGGTATTCATGAGAAACTACATCCGTTCAATGCCAGCGTAGTAGTTGGCGTGGGAGTCAATATATCCCGAATCTTTTTCGATTTCCGTTACGAGCAGGGGTTGAGAAATATATCAAAATCTATTACATACGATAATATCAATTCCGACGGTAGCACAGGAGTCAGTACTATTATATTCAAACGACGGGACAGTGCACTCAGTTTTTCTCTCGGATTTATCCTATAATCAGACGGACATACTGAAAGTGGAGTCTTGTAGAGATTAACCAATTAAATCGAGCGACTTACTACATTCATTGAAACTGAATAATGTTAAGAACAAAGTCCCTGTTTAGTAATAAAAAGAAAGCACTCCTCTCATATCTATTATCAATTTTCCATAATCTATTCCCTTAATTCTTCATTAATTATTTTTTGTTCTTTATTTATTTTCACTAACTTTGTACGCTTAAATAAAGTATCTCGAATTAGAATATTAAATCTTACTTATACAAAAGAATGAAAAGAGACGACTTAATTTTCGACATTATCGAAAAAGAGCACCAACGTCAGCTGAAAGGTATCGAGCTGATCGCATCTGAAAACTTTGTAAGTGACCAGGTTATGCAAGCAATGGGTTCTTGCCTGACTAATAAGTATGCAGAAGGTTATCCCGGCAAACGCTACTATGGAGGTTGTGAAGTTGTAGACCAAAGCGAGCAAATTGCCATCGACCGTTTGAAGGAAATCTTCGGCGCAGAATGGGCAAATGTACAACCTCACTCAGGTGCACAAGCTAACGCTGCCGTATTCTTGGCTGTGTTGAATCCGGGTGATAAATTCATGGGATTGAACCTGGCACATGGCGGTCACCTTTCTCACGGTTCTTTAGTGAACACTTCCGGTATCATCTACACTCCTTGCGAATACAACCTGAATCAGGAAACAGGACGTGTTAATTACGACCAAATGGAAGAAGTAGCTTTGCGCGAAAAACCGAAAATGATTATCGGTGGCGGCTCTGCTTACTCTCGCGAATGGGACTACAAACGTATGCGCGAAATCGCTGATAAAGTAGGCGCTATCCTAATGGTCGACATGGCTCATCCTGCCGGACTGATTGCTGCCGGACTGCTTGAAAACCCGGTTAAATATGCACACATCGTCACTTCAACTACACATAAAACACTCCGCGGACCTCGTGGTGGTGTCATCTTGATGGGTAAAGATTTCCCTAATCCATGGGGAAAGAAAACTCCGAAGGGTGAGATCAAAATGATGTCTCAATTATTGGATTCTGCCGTATTTCCCGGTGTACAAGGCGGCCCGTTGGAACACGTTATTGCTGCAAAAGCAGTAGCATTTGGCGAAATCTTGCAACCTGAATATAAGGAATACGCAAAACAAGTACAAAAGAATGCTGCTGTATTGGCACAAGCTTTGATCGACCGCGGTTTCACCATCGTTTCTGGTGGTACTGACAACCATTCCATGCTGGTAGACCTGCGTAGCAAATACCCGGACCTTACAGGAAAAGTTGCAGAAAAAGCATTAGTCTCTGCCGATATTACAGTAAACAAGAACATGGTTCCGTTTGACAGCCGTTCTGCTTTCCAGACTTCCGGTATCCGTTTAGGTACTCCTGCTATCACTACTCGTGGTGCAAAAGAAGACTTGATGTTGGAGATTGCTGAAATGATCGAAACTGTTCTGTCGAATGTAGAGCACGAAGAGGTTATCGCACAGGTACGTGCACGTGTCAATGAGACAATGAAGAAATATCCTCTATTTAAGGATTAAAATATATTTTGGAAAACTCCGGAAACGTCCGGAAGTTCATAGGATGAAATGGTCTGCCCTTCGTGAGAAGTGCAGACCATGTTTTTTTATAATTTAACACTTAGGAAATAAACTATTTAGTGCCGTTTTACGTTTTTTCTTCTACAACACGCAAAATAGAAGGTGTGTCAAAATAGTAAGTCATAACACACCGGACTCTATATACAACCATCCCCGTCTTCCCAAGTTGAAAAAAAATGGAAAGACGGGGATTTAATCGTATAACCTATTTAGAAAGGCATTTATATTACTAATCGGACTTTCTTTGTATTTGCTTACTCCGACTTTTAGCTCAATCCTTCAATATTACCATCTACAATATCAATATGCAGTGCTTGCGGCTCTTTAGGCAATCCCGGCATACGGAGTATTTCTCCGGCAATGGCAACAATCATTTCTGCTCCATTATTAATGACGATGTCTTTGATATGGAACTCAAAATTATTTACTGCCCCATAAATTTTCGGATCGGCAGAAAATGAATATTGTGTTTTGGCAATACAAACCGGATAATGAGAGATTCCCATTTTCTCTATTAACTTAATGCGACTACGGGCAATGCTGCTATAAGTGATGACACTTGCTCCATAAATATTAGTAGCCACTTTCTCTATCTTTTGCTGGACGGTATCTTCTTCTTTGTAGGTGAAACGCAAAGGTTCGGAAGGGTTATTTTCAATCATATCTACTACGAGACGAGCCATATCTACAGCGCCCTCTCCTCCTTCGGTAAAAGCGTTGTTGATAGCAAAGCCCACACCCAACTGTTCGCAATGCTCACGTAGCATTTCCATTTCTTCATCCGTATCGCTGGCAAACTTATTGAATGCTACGATAATGGTCTGACCAAACGAACGAAGGTTACGAATATGTTTATCCAGATTGCGCAATCCTTCTTTCAATCCTTCCAAATTGGGTTCTTTAATGCGATCAAGACTGACACCACCATGCATTTTCAAACCTTGTGCAGTAGCAACAATTACTGTCAGCTTAGGTTGGAGTCCGCTTTTGCGACACTTGATATTATAAAACTTTTCTGCACCCAGATCAGCACCGAATCCGGCTTCTGTAATCACATAATTGCCAAATGTCATCGCCAGTTTGGTAGCCAAAATAGAGTTGCAACCATGAGCAATATTGGCAAATGGACCACCATGTACGAATGCAGCAGTTCCTTCGGTAGTCTGTACCAGATTGGGATGGATAGCATCTTTCAGTAAGACGGTGATAGCTCCTGCCACTCCTAAATCTTTCACAGTAAATGGTTCGTCATCATAAGTGAATCCCAACAGGATATTTTCAATACGGCGACGTAAATCTTCTACATCTTTTGACAGGCAAAGTATCGCCATTATTTCCGAAGCCGGAGTGATATCGAATCCGGATTCCTGCGTAATACCGTTTGACTTCGGTCCCAGACCGACTACAATACTGCGCAAAGAACGGTCATTCACATCCAATACCCGCCGCCAGAGAATTTCTTTTAGTCCGAAGCCTTTCGACTGATTCTGGTAAAGGTAATTGTCCAATAAAGCAGAGATCATATTATGAGCGGAAGTGACTGCATGAAAGTCTCCCGTAAAATGCAGATTAATCTTTTCCATCGGAAGTACTTGGGCATATCCGCCTCCGGCAGCTCCTCCTTTCATTCCGAAACAAGGCCCAAGCGATGGCTCGCGCAAAGCAACAATTGCTTTCTTACCAATTTTGTTTAGTCCCAAGGCAAGGCCGATAGAAACTGTAGTTTTACCAATACCCGCTTTTGTAGCAGTGATAGCAGTCACCAGGATAAGATTGCTTTTCTTTATCTTTTCTTCGTCAATCTGTTGTTCGGGAATCTTCGCTATGTAACGACCGTAGTTTTCTACTTCGTCACGAGGAATTCCAATATCCTCGGCAACCTGCTTTATCTTCTTCAACTCGATACTGCGAGCTATTTCTATGTCTGATTTCATACAGAATATGATTAGTTTTATTTTTGAATTGACAAAAGTATAACAAAAAAGCGAAATTGAGAAATTTAGAAGTTATTCTCCTGCGCGTTCATTTTATAAGGTACTTGTTAAGCCAAAAACAACATTTCCGAAAGAATATTAGGAAAGAATCTTTTAATATTATCTCGTTTATCAGATAAAATCAGTACTTTTACCGACGTACAAAAAACACAATAACACATCATTTCGACCAACCATGAATCAACCGTTGACAAAGACACCTCGCATTGAAGTAGTAGACGCCTTACGCGGATTTGCTGTAATGGCAATTATTTTAGTACATAATCTGGAACATTTCATCTTTCCGGTCTATCCGGAGCATTCACCCGAATGGCTCAATATATTGAATCAGGGAGTTTTTCATGGATTCTTTGCTTTGTTTGCAGGGAAAGCTTACGCTATTTTTGCTTTATTATTCGGCTTTACATTTTATATCCAAAGTAATAATCAGAAAAAACAAGGAAAGGATTTTGGATACCGTTTCTTATGGAGACTGATTCTGTTGGCAGGTTTTGCTACGCTAAATGCTGCATTTTTTCCGGCAGGAGACGTTCTATTATTGTTCGTTGTAGTCGGAATTGTTCTGTTCCTTACACGTAATTGGAGCGATAAAATGATTTTTTTTGCTGCTATCTTTTTTCTGATTCAGCCGATAGAGTGGTATCATTACATTGCCAACCTGATCAACCCGGCACATCAGTTACCGGATTTGAGTGTAGGTGCTATGTACAATGAGGTGGCCGAAATCACGAAGACAGGAAATTTCTGGGATTTCATCTGTTGTAACGTTACGCTGGGACAGAAAGCTAGCTTTTTATGGGCAGTAAATGCCGGTCGTTTTATGCAAACAGCCGGATTATTCTTATTAGGATTCTATATTGGAAGGAAACAATTGTTTGTTACGACGGAAAGGAATCTCCGCTTCTGGACGAAGGCTCTGATAATCGGTGCTATTTCTTTTGCTCCTTTATATACTTTGAAAGAAGTGATTATGCAGAACGATGCAATCATTAAGCAAACAGTGGGTACTGCATTTGATATGTGGCAGAAGTTAGCGTTTACCTTCGTATTAGTCTCTTCTTTCGTTCTTCTCTATCAGAGGGAAGCTTTCAGTAAAAAAGTTTCCGGATTGCGTTTTTATGGCAAAATGAGTCTTACCAATTATATTTCTCAATCAATCATAGGAACTATTATCTATTTCCCATTCGGCTTATATCTTGCTCCTCATTGCGGGTATACGATTAGTTTACTCATCGGATTCTTTATATTTATCCTTCAGGTGCAATTCTGCAAATGGTGGTTGAAGAAGCATAAACAAGGTCCGTTGGAGTCTATTTGGCACAAGTGGACTTGGATGGGAAGGAAGTAGATAACAAATCCTAATTTTCTGCTTTTGTCACATATGTTACAGTTTTAAACTGCGCCTCCGATGTATCTTTGCAGAAAAAATAGATTATGGAACAGTTACATGCACATGAAGTCCTTCAGATGATGGAAGGAAATAGTTATTCAGAATCATCTTTAAAAGAAGCAATCATTCATAAGTTTGGTGAAGAACAACATTTCTACACTTGTTCGGCAACTGATATGGATATTGATGAATTGATAGTATTTCTCAAAAAGAAAGGTAAGTTCATGCCTACAGATGATGGATTCACAGTAGATATCACAAAGGTTTGTAGTCATTGATTCAGAGGTTTGACAGGTAGGAGTATCTTGACGTACAAGAGTGTCTTATCATCCTAAGTTTATCGAAGGATTTCTTCTTGTAATAAAGAAGAGATTCTTCCTTACTACGATCGGCTACACTTTATAACGCACTTCCTGTTGTAGGTACAAAGAATTTCTCCATATTGACCTGCTCTAATTTAAGCAAACCTATCTTTTTTGCTATCCCTCCGGCATATCCCGTTAAGCTGCCATTGCATCCAACAATTCTGTGACAAGGTATAATAATACTAATAGGATTATGTCCCACTGCACCTCCAACAGCTTGTGAAGACATATTTTGTACGCCTTTTTGGCGGGCAATTTCGTCCGCTATATCTTTGTATGTTATCACTTCCCCATAAGGAATCTTCCTCAATATCTCCCATACCGCAAGGCGAAAGGGCGTCCCCTCCAAATGCAACGAAGGTGTAAAATCAGGATTTCGACCACTAAAATAGCAATCTAACCACTCCTTAGTTTGTTCGAATATAGGTAATGACTTCTCTTCATTCTCTTCCGATAATGTAGCAGCGAAGTATTTCTGCCCGTCAAACCACAAACCTGTGAGACAATCACCGTTGCCGGCAAGTGTTATTCCTCCGATAGGAGATTGATATTTATAAATATATTGCATAGCTTTTACTTTAATATGATGATGTTTCACAAAGATAACGATCTTTCTTTAATAGACAAATGCCGAGATTCAAATACTATCTTCACACAAAAATCCGCTTCAAATTACAAACACTTTTTATTAAATAATGTTGTTACTAGCATAACCTAAACAAGAACATCATTATGGAATGGATTATTAATCAACTGAGGGTACACCCCGAGCTTGCCATCTTTCTCACTCTTTTCGCCGGATTCTGGCTTGGTAAGCTGAAAATAGGGAAATTTTCATTAGGAACAGTTACCAGCGTCTTGCTGGTTGGAGTATTGGTAGGACAGCTAAATATTACCGTAGACGGTCCGATGAAGGCTGTATTCTTTCTACTCTTTTTATTTGCCGTAGGCTATAAAGTAGGTCCACAGTTCTTTCGAGGATTGAAAAAAGATGGTTTGCCACAGGTCGGATTTGCCGTCCTGATGTGTATTGTCAGCCTCGTAGCTCCATGGATACTTGCTAAAATCATGGGATATAACATAGGTGAAGCTGCCGGATTACTTGCCGGCTCGCAGACAATCTCAGCCGTTATCGGTGTGGCAGAAGACACTATTAATCAGTTGGGTATCAGTGATGCACAGAAAGCAAACTATATCAATGCGATCCCGGTAGCTTATGCTGTTACTTATATTTTCGGAACAGCAGGTTCCGCATGGCTTCTTGCTTCCATCGGTCCTAAAATGTTAGGAGGACTGGAGAAAGTAAAAGCCGATTGCAGGGAACTTGAAGCAAAAATGGGAAGCTCCGAAGAAAATGAACCCGGCTTCTCTCCCGCCCTTCGTCCGGTTGTATTTCGTGCTTATAAGATTACGAATGAATGGTTTGCCAAAGGAAAAACAGTTAAGGAACTTGAAGACTACTTTTCTCGGAATGATAAACGCTTATTCGTAGAGCGTGTTCGTCAGAATGGAGTTGTAAAAGAAGAAAATCCAACTCTTCTGCTCCAGCCCAATGACGAAATCGTATTGAGCGGACGACGCGAGTTCGTGATCGGTGAAGAAGACTGGATAGGTCCTGAAGTTATTGATGCACAACTGCTGGACTTCCCGGCTGAGACTCTCCCCGTCATGGTGACTCAACATACCTTTGCAGGGGAAAACATCGCTACTATCCGCGCACAAAAATTCATGCATGGGGTAAGTATCCGCAATATCAAACGGGCAGGTATCAATGTCCCTGTACTCTCAAAAACAGTGGTCGATTCAGGCGATATCCTTGAACTAACCGGACTACCGCACGAAGTGGAAACCGCAGCCAAACACATGGGATATGTTGATCGTCCTACGAATCAGACAGATATGATCTTCGTCGGATTGGGTATCTTAATTGGTGGCCTGATCGGTGCGCTTACCATACATTTGGGTGGAGTGCCTATCGGCTTATCCACTAGTGGAGGTGCGCTGATTGCCGGTCTCGTTTTCGGTTGGCTACGCAGCAAACATCCTACTTTTGGTGGAATTCCCGAACCTTCCTTATGGGTACTGAATAATGTCGGATTGAATATGTTTATTGCTGTAGTCGGTATTGCCGCGGGTCCCAGTTTCGTAACGGGATTCAAAGAAGTAGGCTTTAGTCTATTTATTGTCGGAGCGCTTGCCACCGCTATCCCTCTGATCTGCGGATTGCTGATGGCCAGATACTTATTCAAATTCCATCCGGCTTTGGCATTAGGATGTACTGCCGGTGCACGTACCACTACAGCAGCATTAGGAGCTATTCAGGACGCTGTGGAAAGTGATACTCCGGCTTTGGGCTACACTGTCACTTATGCCGTTGGTAACACACTGCTCATTATCTGGGGAGTCGTTATCGTATTGCTCATGTGACATGTCCGTCAATATTCACAGTGAGTCGAAAAAACTTAATGATAAATTAGATTTATGACTGCTTTGCCATTACCGACTTAAACACAAGGTCTTAGCCTACCAGATATATCCTATGAGCTAAATAATTTATGCTAATAGCTTATTAAATTATCCTCATAGTTAATTTATCCCAACAAACTAACATCTCTAAAAAATAGAAACATTATGGAAAAGAAAACCACTGGTAAAGCAATAACCAAAAGCTTTGCAAAAAAATGGAAACCATCAGCCCCTTCGAACTGAAAAACAAACTGATCGATATGGCGGATGAAAGTATCAAAAAAATGGCGCACACCATGCTTAATGCAGGACGAGGAAACCCTAACTGGATTGCTACCGAACCGCGTGAAGCCTTTTTCCTGTTAGGACAATTCGGACTCTGCGAATGTCGCCGCGTCCTTTCTCTGGAAGAAGGAGTAGCCGGTATCCCACAAAAAGCTGGAATAGCTGCCCGTTTCGAAGCTTTCCTGAAAGATAATGAGAAAGTTTCCGGAGCTCAGTTATTGAGAGGTACTTACAACTATATGTTAATGGAACATGCAGCAGACCCTGATACTCTTATCCATGAATGGGCAGAGTCTGTTATTGGTGACCAATATCCCGTCCCCGACCGTATCCTTCATTTCACAGAACAAATCGTACAGGATTATCTGGCACAAGAACTCTGTGACCGACGCCCTCCTAAAGGCACCTTCGATTTGTTCGCAACCGAAGGCGGTACCGCTGCCATGTGCTATCTGTTTGATTCGCTTCAGGAGAATTTCCTATTAAACCAAGGAGATTCTATTGCACTGATGATTCCGGCCTTCACTCCTTACATCGAGATACCAGAATTGCGCCGTTACCAATTTGATGTTACTGAGATTGCAGCCGACCAGATGACACCGGATGGTCTGCATACCTGGCAATACAAAGATGAGGATATCGACCGTCTGAAAGATCCTAAAATAAAGGCACTCTTTATCACCAATCCAAGTAATCCACCCAGCTATGCACTAAGTCCGGAAACGACTGCACGCATTGTGAATATCGTTAAGAATGATAACCCAAACCTGATGATTATTACTGATGACGTGTACGGAACCTTCATTCCTCATTTCCGTTCACTAATGGCCGAATTACCTCACAATACTCTTTGCGTTTATTCCTTCTCCAAATATTTCGGAGCTACCGGATGGCGTGTCGCTGTCATCGCATTGCACGAAGAGAATATCTATGACAAGATGATTGCCCAACTGCCGGAAGAACAGAAAGAGATTTTGAATAAACGTTATTCTAGTCTGGACTTGCACCCGGAAAAGATGAAATTTATAGATCGCATGGTTGCCGACAGCCGACAAATCGCATTGAATCACACAGCAGGACTCTCTCTGCCGCAACAAATGCAGATGAGTCTTTTTGCTTCTTTCTCTCTTTTGGATAAAGAAGATCGCTACAAAATTAAGATGCAAGAGATTATCCACCGCCGTTTGCAAGCCTTATGGGATAATACCGGATTTTCTTTGATAAAAGATCCATTACGTGCCGGATATTATTCGGAGATTGATATGTTGGTATGGGGTAAGAAATTCTATGGGGATGACTTTGTTGCTTATTTGCAGAAAACGTATAATCCACTGGATGTCGTGTTCCGTTTGGCCAATGAAACGTCTCTCGTTTTGCTGAACGGTGGTGGCTTTGCCGGACCCAAGTGGAGCGTTCGCGTGTCGCTTGCTAACCTGAATGAAGCCGACTACGTAAAAATAGGACAAAGCATTAAACGTGTATTGGACGAATATGCGCAGACGTGGAAAGCGAGTAAATAGCCGACATAATGCAAAACTAACGTTTCTAATATAGTTAATGGATTAAAATGATAGTGAAAGAGATAGCAATCTTTTTTCATCCGAAAATGAATATCCGAAGATTTTATGTAAATTTGTCGTGTATCAACCTTTTACGGAAATGAAAAAACTGATTCTATTTCTTTCACTGATATTATCAGTCGGCCTCGCCTCTGCACAGTCGGAAATTCCATCTGACAGTATTCGACGTATTCCCTCAGCCAATGTAAAGGATTTCGGTGGTTTCTTGTTAGACATGAACCTGATGAATTTATCATCTCCGGAATTGCCTAAACTGAATATGGAATTGCCCAATGTAACTAAAGACTACAACCGGATTTTTCGTATGAATACGGATGCAATTTATACTCAGGGATTCACCAACGCCTTCTCTTCCTATCCTAGATTTGGATATGGATACGACTGGGGATTATCATCCTCTCCACAGTATATGCAAATGGGATCTTTTAAACTGAAAAACGGAATGCGAATCAATACCTATGGAGATTATAATATGGATGGCCGGAAGGTTCCAAACCGAAGTGCTATGCCATGGCAAAGGAATAACTTTCGCGGTGCCTTCGAACTAAAATCTGCAAACGGGTCCTTCGGAATCAGGGTGGAGGTACAACAAGGACGGAATGCTCCTTTCTAGTTATAACTTTCTGGATTTATATAAAAATGAGATTGAATGCTAAGTCCTCTCCAAATAGAATTCAATCTCATTTTTTATATACTAGAACTTAAACCATTGGCCAATGACAAACAGCTTTAGTATTATAACATTTCATTAAAACCGGTTTGGGTAATTTTCCAGTAAACTTACTGTCGAAGTCTTTAAATAAAGCTCTAGTTTTAATTTCATTACGTGGTATCAGAGGACTATAGTTCATTATATGATCAATGCGTTTTTTGCTCTAACGTTTTTTCAGTACGTAATCCATAATAATAATCCATCACATTAGTGGAAACATACAGTTCACTACCGTCGCATGGCTCTCTTTCAAAAGGATTATATGGCAGTTCTTCTAATGGAGTCCATTTAACAACATATCAACTAGCAGCAAATAAGACATTCTGTCATATTTAGGAGTATCAAAACATTCATCATCACTTGCATTATCCGGATTGACACATCCCAAATACTCTTCTCCTTTTTGAGGTTCCTCAAAAGCATGGAACAAACCTAAATAATGTCCCATTTCATGGCAAAAAGTAAATAAGCCTTCATCATCCAACAAACTTTCCTGATCAAAAGGATTTATATCATCAGTTGGTGAAAATTATATATTATTTAGTGCCATCCCATGCATATAATCCGGCAGTGTGGTATAATAATTTTCTCCCGGTTCTTCTTTATCGCTACCTGACAGCTTAACAAGAGGATAAGTAGTAGTACAGTAAGATAGAAAAGAAATACCCGTCACATTAGACTCATCTTTTTCAGTGCCGGGAGAACTCAAAAAGCTGAATAACGAAATGTTTACATATCGGTTAGGGTTCCAAAATATGGGTTTGTTTTCTACTGTGGATGAACTACTATAAAGCAAGCCTTCCGCACTCATATTACTTGATTTAAAATATTTCACGCGATGAACACCTGGTTCCATAAGTAGATTTCCTTCCGGATCTCGATTTGCTAACGTAAACTTAATATCAACGTCCCGACTCGGTACACCCGGAATATCAGAAAATGTGAATAAATTAGCAGCATAAAAACGATTCATTTGGCCTATACGCTGTTTGAATAGTTGTTCTGACGGTGATTGAATAGGATTAGAAGCATCCTCATAAAGGACATGAAAAACAACAGGAATTGTTCTTCCTGGAATAAAATCCACGACAGGAGACTCTGGAATAGGATCATCCGATTGTTCCGGTATACTCTCATCTTTACAACCAACAACAATAAAGGATAGGATCAATAGGAATAATAAAATAATTTTCTTCATAAAAGAGGTATTTAAGGTTGCTTCCAACATCATTTCTTTTTGTTATTTATTGAATTTAACATCTATTCTTGCGATATTGTTACTTTATAGAAGTCTCAAACGCCTCATCTGCTGCACGTTGTGCATCAATAATCCGATCACACCAAGAATCAAAATCAGGATCAGGTGTCTGAGTTTCAGGATGTGCAAGCATATATTCCACCGATTGACGTAGGCCTTCTGCCATCGAAATAGTACAGATAAAATCTGGAACAAATCGTTTGATCTTCGAATTATCGAACTTCACAGTATTCACTTTATCGCCCAACAGTTCACCAGTAAAGTCATACATCTCACCATGTCTTGCCAGAAAATCGGAGGCTACATGCAAAGCATTCAAAGGTTTACCTAAAGCATCAGCAATTGTCTCATAAATCTGGTTCCAAGTCATGCTTTCATCACTTGTGATATGAAATGCATTTCCAATAGCATGAGGATTTCCCATCAATCCTACGTATCCTTTGGCAAAGTCTTTTGAATGAGTCAATGTCCAAAGCGAAGTACCATCTCCGGGAATAATCACCGGTTTCCCCTCAAGGATACGCTTGACAATCTGCCAGTTCCCTTTATTACCATGCATACATACAAGAGGTTTTTCACCATTATACGTATGGCTGGGACGAACAATAGTTATGGGAAAACCATTCTTCCGATAAGCAGATAATAGCACTTCTTCTGCTGCAATCTTATCCCTCGAATACTGCCAATAGGGATTCATAAGAGGCGTACTTTCTGTAATATGATAATCAGCCAATGGCTTCTGATAAGCAGAGGCACTACTTATAAAAATATATTGCTTAGTTTTATTCCGGAACAAACGAATATCACGTTCTACATCCTCAGCCGTATAACCGATAAATTGTGCTACCACATCGTAATTTTCATCCTCAATAGCTTTTGCTACAGCCAACTCGTCATGGATATCCGCAACAACACTTCTTACCCCTTCCGGTACTTTTTTTGATCCTCGGTTAAGTAAAGTTATCTCCCAGCCTCTTTGCTGTGCCAATGCTACAACATCGGTACTGATTGTACCTGTTCCACCAATAAATAATGCCTTCATACAAATAAGTCTTTTGATTCTTTTTCCGAGCAAATATATCAAAACTCCCGTAAATAATGATGTGTTCCTCTTTGAAAACGACATAACTAACCATAAAAAGCATAAGATTGGCTGATTCTTATAAAAAAATCAACTTATTTGGGCAGCATTATTTATTAGTATCATGATTTCGGTTCATAAAATACCAGACGTTATCATTACAATTTCACAGCCACATTATACTCTTCATCTGTCACAGGATCTCCCCACTCCGCACTGTTCTCACCAACCTTTGGAGTGATACCAATATGGGTAAAACGACTATCAGGAGCAGCTCCATGCCAATGCAACGTATTTGCAGGAATATTCACTACACTCCCCGGAACTAAATGACGTGCCGCTTTGCCTTTCTCCTGATAATATCCAACCCCTTCGGTACAAAGCAAAATCTGACCAACTGCATGACTATGCCAATTGTTTCGTGTACCAGATGCAAAAGTTACATTATAAAGACTACAATCATATTCTGCAACTGAAGATAAAGGCTGAAGCCATGCCTCTCCTGTAAAATTAGCACTAATTGATTCTCCCAAGCCAAAAAGCGGCTCGTTACTTGTTACTACTTCATTTTTCATTTTATTATCCTCCATTTTACTGTTACTATTTTGTTTTGAGTGATTGCATGGATTCAATATCATACTCACCACAAACATACAAGCTATCATTGCTACTTTAGTTCTCATATCATTTATATTAAAAAAAACATCTCAAAAATAAATTGAAGGTAAACTTTACCATCAGAGAATATAAATGTTTCTTTCATAATATATTTAACCATTCACTTTCAGATATTGCAAAATTACTCGACTTCAACAACATATACTGTATATATTTTACTGATAGAAATACCTATTTTACAGATTCCCCCTCCCATATATAATAAATTACATTCAAGATAAAATATCTTAATAAAAATTGAATTAGCTAATAAAATTCTTAATCTATGTTATGAAACATACTTTTTTTCTTGGATTATTTGCAGATATCCCAAAAGTCCGTACCTTTGTAATGTGTTTTTCATAGTATTAGATTTAAGGTTAACAAAGGTTGGAGCAAGGCGTTGCTCCTTTTTTTATGCCTATACGTTTGTAGAAACACTCAAATCACTATCTTTGCCCTAAAAGAAGCAGTCATGAAGAATATATTGATCATCGGTGCTAATGGATTCACCGGACGGCAAATACTCAATGATTTATCGAATCAGAAAAGATATAAAGTTACAGGATGTTCCCTGCACCCTGATATTTGTGCCAATAATAAGGGAAATTATCATTTCAAAGTAATAGATATACGTAACAAAGAAATTGTATGTAATCTTTTTAAAGAAGTATCCCCTGATCTAGTCATCAACTGCTCTGCTTTATCTGTTCCCGACTATTGTGAAACTCATCATGAAGAAGCTTTTCTTATGAATGTTACGGCAGTGGCACAATTAGCACAGCTTTGCAGAGACCATAAAAGCCGTTTCATCCATCTTTCAACAGATTTTGTTTTTGATGGAAAAGCATACGAAACACCTAAGCATTTCAAAACAAAAAAGGATACTAATCCTTATGAAAACCAAGCTGTATCCCCATCTCCCCAATATTTATATAACGAAAATGACACACCGGCCCCTGTAAATTATTACGGATATACCAAATGGAAAGGTGAAGAGAAAGTAAGCGAAATATGTCAGGACTATGCCATCGTCCGAGTAGAGATCGTGTATGGAAAAGCATTACCTGGGCAACATGGTAATATCGTTCAGCTAGTAATGAATCGATTGCATGCCGGACAAGAAATTCGTGTGGTATCCGATCAATGGAGGACACCAACCTATGTTGGAGATGTTTCCGTAGGAATTCAAAAGCTGATGGAAAGCACTCACAATGGTATATTTCATATCTGTGGTGACGAATATCTGGCAATTTCAGATATTGCCTTTCAAGTAGCTGAAGCTATGAATCTGAATTATAACCTTATCCATTCTGTCACAACGAAAGAAATGAATGAGTCCACTCCACGTCCTCGTTATAGCGGAATGAGTATTGACAAGGCTCAAAAGCTACTTAACTATCAACCGCGAAAATTGAAACAGATTCTTGCGGAATGGTAACATATGCTCATTGAATAAGTATATAATATAACATCAGTATCATATACCCACCCCACAACTACTAATCGGAATGAAAAGCCGAAAAATAATAACGAACGATATCTACAACAGAACCAACACCTTACAAGACTTACAAGCTCCTCAAAGAAGATTTATTGTATATTTATTTTTAATTTATGCAGAAATCTATTATCTTTGCACCCAAAATACAAAGAATAAAGATGAATCAATTGTTACAATTACATATCTCCCCCTTATCTCTTGCAGAGACATCTTTCTGCAAGTCTTGTTGTGTACATGTACATTGGTTTAGTGGATTTATCTAAATACTGCCTGATCCTATTATATTTAGGGATCATCTAATAACGTATGAGAATTGTCTAATGATTTTTATTCATTCACAGACAATACCCAATGCTTTCCCCTAAAGATTTCTTTTAGAGAAATATGAAACCTTTCAGAGAACTGTCATTTCTTCTCTAAGATATGCAACTCTTGCCTGAAAGATTAAATATTTCTTCCTCAAGAGACCTGATTTCTTTCTGGGAAAGTGCAGCGTGTGATATATCGATTATCTAACCTAACCATTAAAAAGTAAGTTCTATGTTTTCTATTATATCTATCATGTTTTTAGGCATTGGTATAGGCTATGCACTACGTAACTGGAAACTATTACAAAAAACGGAAAAGACAATTTCCGCCACTATATTCATGCTTCTTTTCATTTTGGGAGTATCTATCGGTTCAAACAACCTAATTGTAGACAATCTTGGAAAGTTTGGAGGGCAGGCTATGATTCTTGCCTTTTCCGGTGTATTGGGAAGCCTGGTTGCTTCACGTCTGATATTGCAAATCTTCTTTAAGAAAGGAGGTAAACAATGAAAGGTAGCCTAATCGTTCTACTCTTCTTCTGTGTAGGTTGCACTTTGGGAGTCTTCAATAAGTTCCAATTCGATACACATAGTATATCTATGTACATTCTATATGCCCTAATGCTTCAAGTAGGAATCAGCATTGGTTCCAACAAGAATCTAAAGGCAATCATAGCCCACCTAAAACCCAAGATGTTACTGATTCCAATGGGCACAATTATAGGTACCTTATTATTTTCAGCATTGGCAAGCCTGTTGCTGAGTCAATGGAGTGTGTTCGAATGTATGGCAGTAGGAAGCGGATTCGCTTATTATTCACTTTCTTCCATTCTTATCACTCAATTTAAGGAACCATCTATCGGACTACAACTAGCTACAGAGCTAGGCACTATTGCCTTACTGACTAATATATTCAGGGAGATGATGACTTTATTAGGCACTCCACTCATTCAGAAATATTTCGGTAAATTAGCACCAATCTCAGCAGCAGGAGTCAATTCAATGGATGTATTACTGCCGTCTATCAGTAAATATGCCGGGAAAGAGATGATTCCAATTGCTATCCTGCATGGTATTCTCATTGATATGAGTGTCCCAATATTTGTTTCTTTCTTCTGTAATCTATGATAGCTTATCTTATAAGTTTGTAAAACAATCAGGCTGTCTAAAAAGTCAAAACGGAATTACTTAAAGTTACAGATTGTAACTGAATAAATAAAGAGCACCACTTTAGCCTCTGAAAATGAGGTGTAAAGTGACGCTCTTTTTTATACTTAATACCTGTCAGTTCTAAATTGAAAGTTCTAATTTAAACTTTCAGACTTTTGAGACAGCCTTCCCCTCTAAGAATTATATATTCTAAGTATTAAACTTCATCATCGTTTACAAACTATCATACCAAATCCTTATCAAGTTTATTTAGTCTGAAGTAGTAGTAGCCAACACAAGCTTAATATCCGAATAAGAAACATCATCTCCCAGAGCAGCCTTGATTGCCACCAATCCACTGAACTCATGTGTCTCCAAATAATGACGGATTTTTTGAATATGATCCTCCGCCACAATCTCTTCCAACTTGATTTTACCCAAACGGACATAATATTCTAAATGGTTGGCAATCGTTCCCGGAACCAATTCACGTATCTGAGCGATTTCTTCAAGACTTAATCCTTGACAGAACATTTCGTAACTGATCTCCTTTGTATCCTTCTTTTTCTCCTTTTCTTTATCCTTCTTAGCAGTTCTTCCCTCTCCTTTTTCTTTCCTCGTATCTTCTGTATTTTTCACAGCTATCTCCGATGATTTGGCAGTTTCTATTTCATTAGTCTCAGCCCCATTGTCTACAGTCACAAACTTGATTTCCGGTCGTTCCAGTTGATGTTCCTTCATATAGTTGCGTACAATACCCAGAATCTCAAGCCCATACTTCTCTACACCTTTCGCACCGAAATATGGTACAGCTTCCAACGCCTGCGGAGTGTCCGGCAACAAATTGACAATACCCATCAATGCCTTCTGTTGCATGATAACATACGCTGGTAAATTTACCTCCCGCGTTTTTACCGTTCTCCATTCCGTGAGGGAACGATATAGCTCCGGATGCAAAATATCCGTAGGAACGTCCACTTTCACCTTTCCGGCACTGCTGCGAGTACGTTCTTTTCTTTCCCTCTTTTCCTTCGGAGCTTTCGCTGCTCTGGAAGAAGAACTAGAAGAACCGGAAGAGGATGAATCCCCTTCTATATCCAACATAACCATCGCCTTTTGTTTTAAATAACCTGTCACCGTAAATGGTTTCTCAAACAGATATTCCAACAAAGGTAGTTTGATCCATAAAACATCTTCCAACGCTTGCAAACGTTCGTTCAACTGCTTACGCAAATCTTTATTATCAAGAGGCATATTCGTCTTTTCAAACAAATCAAGAACGGGATCTATCTCTTTCTTAAAGTAGACAGCACCAGAGCGTAGACGTTGTTGCAACTCCTCATCTGTGGCGTAATCATCCTTTTCTTGAATCAAACGGGTATATTGATTCCGAAAACGGAGAGATACGTCCATAATCCTTTCCTTAATATGTGGAACTAACGCCTTGTACTCCGCCAACTGCTTCGGAAAGAGTTTATACAAATCTTCATCTATCAAACGAAGCAAGCGATTATAAGCTTGCTCCAATGAATAGAAATTAAACAAATCACTTACCAGATCGTAGAAATAAGCTTTCTGCATATCATGCAACTGTACCGTTCCCGGTGCATTCTGCTCCACCTCTCTTGTAAAATCATCGACAACACTATCACTGATAATCGCTTCTCTGCGGAGCGGAGATTCCAAAACCATACCTTCCAGAGTTTTACAACGGCTCAAAGCCACATACGTCTGCCCATGTGCAAACGAATTACGTGCATCGATTATAGCCCGTTCAAACGTCAAGCCCTGACTCTTATGAATTGTAATCGCCCATGCCAGACGGATAGGATATTGACGGAAAACTCCTTCAATCACTTCAGTGATCTCTTTAGTATTTTCATCCAATACATACTTGCAATTTGCCCATTCTTCCTGTAAAAGATCAAATTCGTTATCACTCTCTTTACCACGCACAAGTATTCTCTTCCCATCGACCTTCACGACTTCACCAATCATCCCGTTGTAATACCGTTTCTCGGAAGAAACATCATTCTTCAGGAACATGATCTGCGCTCCGTCCTTGATAGTCAGAACTTCGTCTGCCGGATAAGAATATTCGGGAAAATTACCCTCTACTTCGGCTCGAAAACTATACGCACGTCCGGGAAGCGAAGCCAGTTCACGATCGTTCACCTGTTGTGCCTGATAATTGTGAGTCGTCAGACGAATATATCCTTCCTCCTTCCGAGGTTGAAAACCGGGCTGATAACGGCGGTTCAATTCATTCAGCACTTCATCGTCTGCTTTGTTTTCACGAATCTTATTCAGGAGAGAAAGAAAAAAGGTATCACTTTGCCTATATACCTTTTTCAGCTCAATCGTCATATAAGTGGTCTCTTTCAAAGCACGACTTGCAAAGAAATAAGGAGTCTCATAGTGTTTTTTCAGGAGTTCCCAGTCATCGTCTTTCACCACAGGAGCCAACTGTTGTAAATCACCAATCATCAGAAGTTGTACGCCCCCAAAAGGCTTTTCTCTATCGCGATAACGCCTTAACGCAGCATCCACAGCGTCCAATAAATCTGCACGTACCATACTAATTTCATCAATCACCAGTAAATCCATGCTTCGGATAATATTTCGTTTCTCCTTACTGAAACGATAGTGCATTTGAGCGGAATTGAATGTTGTTTCCGGCACAAACGGTGCAAAAGAAAGCTGAAAGAATGAATGAATCGTTACCCCTCCTGCATTAATCGCAGCGATACCCGTCGGTGCTAATACAACCATGCGTTTGGGGGTCTTGTCTCTCAATCGTCTTAAAAAAGTAGTTTTTCCGGTTCCTGCTTTCCCGGTAAGAAACAGATGTGTACCTGTGTTTTCGATAAACTGCCAGGCTAGTTGCAGTTCCGAATTATCTTCCATAATGATTTCAAATTTTCCGTAAAGGTACAGAATAGATTCCAACCAACGAAATCAAAAACAAGAAAACAGGTCTTCATGGGCTAATTTGGACATAAATAATTATACGAGAATAGCTTCACATTTTTTTATAGTATGATAGCAACTGGCATTCTGAACAAAATGAAGAATCCCTCTCTGCACATTCAAAAAGGGGGTACTCTGTTATACTTTGCAAAGCAGATAGCATAATTACATTATTTGTTTTTTAATTCCTGAAAATAAATCATCTTTTCTTCATAAACAAAGATCACCGATACTTCAAACTCAAACTTCTTAGTTTCTGTGATGGCGTCTTGAACATTTATAAAACAAGCAAATCCATCATGATACTAAGTAACAATTCCTTCATTGTAACACCTTAGTCTTTCATATAAACAGTCCTATTAAAATTACTAATAGGCAAACGGTAACACGCGGTAAAAATAGTAAAGAAATAAATAATAATGGGGTAAGCTAAGTAACGATACTAAATCCTCTGATGACCTTTAAATTGTATAGTTATAAGACATCTTTATATCTATTCATGCCTTTATCCTTCAAAAATACATAAATGTCATAAATAGATATATAATTTTAATCAGATGTAAGTAACTTTACCAACTCCAAATAATACTGAATATAACATATAAAATACAAATATGATAAAGAGTATAATATTCTTAGCCATTTTAGCTGTAAGTAGTCACTTATCGGCACAAGAAGTGCAGAACAGTCGAATCACTACCAATCCTCTTAATTTGAGTTATCGTTTTCAAATAGATGGAGTTTCCCGTCGTGAAGCAGCCGATCCAGTGATTGTATTATTCAAAGACCGTTATTTTCTATTTGCGTCGCATTCTTCCGGTTACTGGTATTCATCCGATCTGAAGAACTGGAATTATGTAGCGAGTAAGAATCTAAAAACGGTAGAAGCATGGGCACCGGCTGTTCTGGTCTACAAAGATGCTATCTACTATCTCGGAATGGGTGAAAAACGTATCTACAAAAGCACAGACCCCATACAAGATCAATGGGAAGAGATTGAATCCAAATCTAAAGATTACGGAGATCCGGCATTCTTCCAAGACAATGACGGAAAAGTATACCTTTATTATGGATGTTCGGACAATGCTCCTATCAAAGGTTTTGAAATTGACCCAGAAGATGGTTTCAAAGCTATTAGTCCAGAAGTCGAACTAATTCCGCATAATGCAGACCGTTTCGGTTGGGAAGTGCCAGGTGAGAAGAATGAAATGACAGACAAAAGAGGCTGGAATGAAGCACCATGTATCACCCGACATGGAGATTATTATTATTTGCAGTATTCAGCTCCAGGAACAGAATTCACCACTTATTGTACAGGAGTCTATATTTCAAAGAATCCGTTAGGTCCTTACACTTGTGCAGAAGGTGCTCCTTTTTCTATTAAGCCGGGAGGTTTTATAACTGGCGCTGGACATGGACATCCATTCAAAGATCGTTATGGTAATGATTGGTATGTAGGAACTATGATTGTATCCGCTAAAGATCACTTTGAACGCCGAATTGGTATTTTTCCCGCTTTTTATAACAATGGATATTCACACGGTATCACTGATTACACAGACTTTCCGTTCATTCTTCCCAACAAGAAAGTTGATTTTAGTAAAAAGAGCTTATCAGCCAATATGAATCTACTTTCTTATAACAAACCTACAAAGGCTTCTTCCTCTTATCCATCTTGTGAACCCAATAAGGCTAGTGACGAAAATATAAAAACAAGTTGGTCTGCCGCTACCGGTAAAAAGGGTGAATGGTTACAAATGGATCTAGGACAGATCATGAAAATCTCAGCTTTACAGATATGCTTTGCTGACGAAGGGTTTCAATCCTATCGCCGCGATGTAAATACGCCTGTATATCAGTATATTGTTGAATATTCTACAGACGGCAACCAATGGAAAATGTTAATCGATCGTTCTAAAAACTCTAAGGATCAGATTTATGAACTTATCACACTAAAAAATAGTGTACGAGGTCGTTTCGTACGGGTAAAAAATACCAAAGACTTTCAGATAGGTCGTTTTTCTATAGCAGATATGCGTTTGTTTGGAAAGGCAAATTGTAAAAAGCCTGAGAATGTATCCAACTTTCAAGCTAAACGCCAAAAGGACCGTCGCCGTATTGTCTTTTCATGGAATTCACAGCAACCTACTACGGGATATGTAATACGATGGGGAAGTACTCCCAAACAAATCAATAATGCCGTAATGGTATATGGCAATCAAGCCGAATTCGGTTTCTTTGATTGCGATTCACCCTATTACGTTACTATTGAAGCATTCAATGAAGGAGGCAAAAGTAAAAAAAGTATTCCTTTCAAAATAGACTAAGAAACTGAATTGCTTGAATAAGAATATTATCAGTTGATAGTTCTTTCCCTTTTTTGACTCAAAAAATCAAAGCCCACTGGAATTTCTTCAAACAGTAGGCTTTGATTTCAACAACAAAGACATTTTATTATTCATGAATAAGTGCCAGATACAATAAAGCAGTCTAAGCCCTTATTCAGAATAGCACCTCATGAGTCTATTTCATAGAACCTCCCACAATATCGAGCAGTTCATTTGTAATAGCTTGTTGGCGAGACTTATTATACTGCTTCGTCAAATCCTGTATCAGATCATTAGCATTGTCCGTAGCGACCTGCATGGCAAGTGTACGGGCAGCATGTTCCGAGGCATTAGAATCCATAGCAGCAGTAAAAATCTTCTGGTTCAACACAGTCGGAATCAGATCGGCAATCAATTGTTCAGCAGACGGTTCGATAATATAGTCGTTTACAATCACATGTTCCGCTTCCTTCTGCTCCTCTTGATCTACTGCATGAGTAAGGTCAATAGGCAGATACGTTTCGCGTAACAGGATCTGTACACCCATCGATTTGAAATGATGATAGATCAGTTCTACACGATCCACTTCCCCCGACACGTACATTTCCATCAAATGATGTGCCAGATCAGCAGCGTCCTGATACGATGGTTTGTCAGAGAGCATAGGAGGCGTTTCCTGTGTAGAGAAACCCATCCGTTTTGCTGCTTCCTCCACCTTCTTTCCTACTGGAAATATCAGAATATTATCCTGTCCCAACGTACGGAACTCGCCTATCGTCTGCATCAACATCTTGATGACGTTCGCATTGAAAGCACCACAAAGGGAAGTATTCGAAGAAAAGACAACGATTGCAACACGCTTCACCTCACGCTTCTTCACATAAGGTGATTCCACCGGAAGATCAGCACTCAGGAAGTTGGTCAGGATCTTGTTCAACTTCTTCTGATAAGGCAACATATTCTCGATAGCTGCTTGCGCCTTATGCAACTTGGCAGAAGCAACCATCTTCATTGCTGAAGTGATTTTCCGGGTACTCTGTACCGAATTTATTCTAGTTTTTACCTCTTTCAGTGAAGCCATAATTATTTGTTAATTAAGAATGATGAATGAAGAATGAAGAATTACCAAGCAGACCAACAGTCTTAAAAACAATGTAGTCAATTCTTCATTTTCCATTCTTAATCCTTCATTTTATTTATAGGAATTGTTTCGCAACCATAGCAGCGGTTTCTTCAATCGCATTCGTCACATCGTCGTTGATCACTCCTGTTTTCAGAACATCCAACACATCTTCCTGATGATTCAGCTGTAGAGATTCGATGAAACTGCTTTCAAAGTCCTGCACCTTATCCAAAGGTACGCTGTGGAGTAATCCATGTGTACCGCAATAAAGGATAGCAATCTGCTGTTCTACAGGCATCGGACTGTATTGAGGTTGAATCAGCAATTGAGAGTTTTTACGTCCCTTGTCGATAGTCAATGCCGTAATAGGATCCATGTCACTGCTGAACTTAGAGAAAGCTTCCAATTCACGATACTGTGCCTGGTCTATTTTTAACGTTCCCGCTACTTTCTTCATTGCCTTGATCTGCGCATTACCACCCACACGAGATACAGAGATACCGACGTTGATAGCCGGACGGACGCCCTGATTAAATAGATCTGTTTCGAGGAATATCTGTCCGTCGGTGATAGAGATCACATTAGTCGGGATATAAGCAGAAACGTCACCCGCCTGCGTTTCGATGATAGGTAAAGCAGTCAGCGAACCACCTCCTTTCACAATTCCTTTCAGAGTCTCAGGCAAGTCGTTCATTTCACGTGCCACTTCCTCTTGATTGATAATCTTTGCTGCACGTTCCAACAGACGGGAATGTAGATAGAAGATATCACCCGGATAAGCTTCACGTCCGGATGGACGGCGAAGGATCAATGACACCTCACGATAAGCAACCGCCTGTTTGGAAAGGTCATCATAAATCACCAATGCATGTCGGCCGGTATCGCGGAAATACTCTCCGATAGCAGCACCCGCAAATGGAGCATAATACTGCAAAGCAGCCGGATCACCTGCCGTAGCAGCTACGACAACGGTATAATCCATCGCTCCATATTCGCGAAGCGTATTCACGATAGAAGCTACCGTAGAGCCTTTCTGACCGATAGCAACATAAATACAATACACAGGATCACCTGCCAGAAAGTTGTTACGCTGATTGATAATCGTATCAATAGCAATAGAAGTCTTTCCCGTCTGACGGTCGCCAATAATCAACTCACGCTGTCCGCGACCGATAGGAATCATGGCATCCACCGCTTTCAATCCCGTTTGCAACGGCTGGTTTACGGGCTGACGGTAAATTACTCCCGGTGCTTTACGTTCCAACGGCATTTCGTAGAGCTCGCCGCCTATCATCCCTTTGCCGTCGAGCGGTTCGCCCAACGGATCAATGACACGTCCCAACATTCCCTCACCCACACGAATAGAGGCAATATGCTTGGTACGTTTCACAATAAATCCTTCTTTGATACGGTCGGTAGGACCAAGTAACACAGCACCTACATTATCCTCTTCGAGGTTCATCACGATTGCTTTGATACCGTTGTCAAATTCCAGCAATTCATTCGCTTCAGCGTTCCGAAGTCCGTAGATACGCACCACGCCGTCGCTCACCTGTAGCACTGTGCCTATTTCATCAAGCTGCACACTGGTGTTGATTCCTTCGAGCTGCTTGCGCAATATTTCGGATACTTCGCTTACTTTTATATTATCAGCCATTATACAATTCTCCTATTCTTATCTATAAACTGTTGTTTCACTCGTTTCAACTGCGTAGCAATGCTAGCGTCCAACCGGTAATCATTGATATCGAAGATAAATCCACCTTCGATTGTCGGGTCTACTACCGTTTCCAGTTCCATTTTTGAATGCAATATATGCGCTGCAGTAGAACGGATACGGTGCTCCGTCTCTTTGTTTACAGAGACAGCCGTTATAAGTTTACCTGTTCCGATATGCTTCAGTTTCCTGTACAGATCCATATACATCAGAGTGATAAACTGCAAATAACCTTCACGCCTGTTTTTCAATACCATTGTGATGAAGCGGACAAACTCACTGCTTGATTCACCATCTCCATCGGCAGCCGTACAGATCAACGACATTTTCTCTTCGAACGGGATAATGGGATTGTCAAGCGCCTCGCGCAATGCCGGCTGTTTCGTGAAACAGTACGACAGCGTGACAAACTCCTGATAGACCCTGTCCTCAACGCCTTTTTCCTGTGCGTATTCAATCATAGCCTTGGCATATCGCATTGAAAGTATTCCGACATCCATCTTACTTAGTTCTTATTCCTGGTTAATACTTCATCCAGCATACGGTCTATCATGCCCATTTGTTCCTCTTTGTCATCGAGGTTTTTGCGGAGTACTTTCTCGGCAATATCGACCGAAAGGATCGCTACCTGCTTACGAATGTCGCGGATAGCTTCTTCTTTCTCTATCTGGATTTGTTCTTTCACCAACTCTAACTCCTTTTGAGCGGCTTTCTCAGCTTGTTTACGGGCCTCGTGAATAATCTTGTCACGTTCTTCCATTGCCTCCTTCAAGATGCGTCCCTGTTCCTTGTTGGCGGCAGCTACCAAAGCGTCGCCTTCCTCTTTGAGTTTAGACAACTGCGCATTGGCTTCCCTTGCCACCTCTAAGGACTGGTCGATATAGGTTTTACGGTCTTCCACCATCTTGATAATGATGGGGAAGCCGTATTTGGCCAATATCACAAACACAATCCCGAATGCGACAACCATCCAGAACAACAGGCCACTATCGGGTAATAGTAATGACATTTGTTGTATTTTTTAAAGGAAGAATACCAACAGACAAACTACTACAGCCAGCAAAGCTACACCTTCGATCAGAGCCGCCGCGATAATCATGTTCATACGGATGTCTCCCGATGCTTCCGGCTGACGAGCAATAGCTTCCATCGCCGAACCACCAATTCTACCAATACCCAAACCAGCTCCGATTACTGCAAGACCTGCACCGATAGCTGCACCTAACTTACTTACTCCTACTGCTGCTGCAGTTGCTTGTAACAATACTGATAATAACATAATTTTCTGTTTTAAAATGGTTTATTTTTCTCGTTTATTATTTATTCTCTTTCACTTTCGCACCTTCCTGGGCAAGCCCGATGAATACTGCCGAAAGCATTGTAAATACATACGCCTGGATGAAAGCTACCAACAGTTCGAGTGCATTCATAAAGATGTTGAACAGTACGGAAGCTACAGTCAGTGTGCCGTTCAGCGCAGGGCCCATGCTTGCCGAAATAAAGATCAGGCAGGTAAGTACCAGCATTGCCATGTGTCCTGCCAGCATATTGGCAAAAAGACGGATCATCAGGGCGAACGGTTTCGTAAAGATACCGAAAAACTCGATGAACGGCATCATCGGAACAGGCACTTTCAACCACCAGGGCACATCTGGCCAAAAGATATCTTTCCAGTAATGTTTCGTACCAAAGATATTGACCATCAGGAATGTACAAACAGCGAGTACCATTGTGATAGCAATGTTTCCTGTCACATTCGCGCCTCCGGGAAAGAAGGGAATCAATCCCATTATATTGTTGATGAAGATGAAGAAAAACGCTGTCAGCAGATAAGGGGCAAACTTGCGATAGTTGGGACCCACACAACTCTTGATGATATCGTCGTTCACCATCATGATAAACATTTCCATGAATCCGATGAAACCGCCCGGTGCAAGTGATCCTCGTGGACGCTTGCGGTACCAGTGCGCTACACACAGTATGATGACCAGCAACAGCAAACTGTTGAACAACAGTGCAAACGTAATCTTCGTAATGGAAATATCCCATGGACGGACTTCGTCGCCAGCTGCATTATACTCTACCAATTTACCTTCATATTTACTTCCTGCAGGAGCAATGGAAAGTCCTTCGTAAGTACCTCCGTTCTCTTCAAGACGGGAAGATAGAAAGATATGCCAACCTGAAGTTTCACTATAAACGATGATAGGTAACGGTATTATTATCTGTGTTTTACCCCACGTCGTAATATGCCATTCATAAGAATCTCCGATATGTCCGAATACGATTCCTTTCACATCGACCGTATTTTCTTTCTGCTCTTGTGAAGTCACTTCACTTTGTGTTTGCGGAGCTGTTCCGGCCTGTGCCTGTGAAACTGTCTCAGTTTGCTCTTGTGGAGCTACACCGGACTGTGCCTGTGCAAAAGCGGACGTTCCTGCCATCATCAGGCAGAACAGAATCAACGGAGCTATTATATTACACAACTGTTTCATTTTCATCTTTATTTTTCTTTTTCCGTTTCAGGTTTACCTCAAATGAGAAGAAAAACCATGTTTCGTATATCAGATACAACAGGTAGAACGAGATAAACGTTAGCAGAAAGGCTTTCGCTTCTTGGTGTACCACGATACAGTAAATCAATAGCAGTATCACCGAAAGAATTATTTTCATCACCTTTATTGCCAGATACAGTAACACCAATTTCTGCGGAGCGTGACGCCGGCATGCATCGAACATATAGATAGCAAACAAACCGAAAAAATAAAAGTAAACCGGTATAAACGGATAACCTCCGAAATAATGTCCCGGTAAAGCTTTATGCAAAATTAGTACTCCAATTCCTCCACTAAGTACGGTAAACAAAGTGAGAGAGCCTATAAAATTTCGTTTAGTCTTACTAATATTCATCATGTCATTGTGTTTTTCGCTTTATAAGCTGTAAAAGCTATACAAGCAGTATTAATTAATGTTTCTGTACTATTTATCATCTCGTTTTTTCCAATCCTGTGATGCAACACTTTCTTTATAAGAAATCGGTCCTTATAAGAGTCATCTCTTCAAAATGAAGCATTCTCCTACCGGGGTTCCTCCCTTTACGAAATACAAACCGAAGCCGTATTACCGCTCATCTCTACAAAACCACCCTGAATGTCAAGTGTGTGCTCTTCTCCGCCTTCCTCCAAGGTATAACTTAACGTCCCCGCCTGTAACGACGAGACGATAGGCGCATGCCCCGGTAAAATAGAAAACGAACCGACCGTTCCCGGCAATGTGACAATACTCACATCTCCGTCAAATATGCTCTTTTCGGGCGACACTATACTCAAATGCAGTTTCTTCAACATATCTTTTTTATTTAGGCAGTCACAGACTACACGAACCGGATTAACAGGAAACGTGTTGTCCGTAGCTACATTTTAATTACTTCTTCGCTTGCTCAAGTATCTTCTTACCTTTCTCTATCGCTTCCTCAATGGTTCCTACATTCAAGAATGCCTGTTCGGGCAGGTTGTCCACTTCACCATCCAGAATCATCCGAAAACCTTTGATGGTATCTTCGATAGACACCATTACGCCGGGAACTCCTGTAAACTGTTCGGCAACAGCAAATGGCTGCGAAAGGAAACGTTGCACACGACGGGCACGATTCACTACCATCTTATCTTCATCGGAAAGTTCTTCCATACCGAGGATGGAGATGATATCCTGCAATTCTTTGTTGCGCTGCAGAATCTGTTTCACACGCTGGGCTATGTCGTAATGCTCCTGACCGACAATGTGCGGATCGAGGATACGAGAGGTAGAAGCCAACGGATCTACAGCCGGATAAATACCAAGTTCAGTGATTTTACGGTCGAGTACGGTCGTTGCATCCAAGTGGCTGAAAGTAGTTGCCGGAGCCGGGTCAGTTAAGTCGTCGGCAGGCACATAAACAGCCTGTACGGAAGTGATAGAACCTTTTCGTGTAGAAGTGATACGTTCCTGCATAGCACCCATTTCCGTAGCCAGTGTAGGTTGATAACCAACGGCGGAAGGCATACGCCCCAACAAAGCCGACACCTCCGACCCTGCCTGTGTGAAACGGAAAATATTATCAATGAAGAACAGAATATCACGCTTCTCGCCTTCAGTTCCCGCGTCGCGGAAAGACTCCGCCACCGTTAGTCCCGACAATGCTACCGAAGCACGTGCACCCGGAGGTTCGTTCATCTGACCGAACACCAGTGATACCTGTGATTTCTCCAATTCGTTATAATCTACTTTTGAGAGATCCCAGTCACCTTTCTCCATTCCCTCTCTAAACGCTTCACCATAGCGGATAACGCCAGACTCAATCATCTCACGAAGTAAGTCGTTACCTTCACGCGTACGCTCACCTACTCCTGCGAAAACGGAGAATCCGTTATGTTTCTTGGCAATATTATTGATAAGTTCCTGGATCAATACGGTTTTTCCTACTCCTGCACCACCAAACAAACCGATCTTACCACCTTTGGCATACGGTTCGAGCAAGTCGATCACCTTGATACCTGTAAAAAGTACTTCCTGTACAGTAGTCAAATCTTCAAATTTAGGTGGATCGCGGTGAATAGAATATGCACCTTTGCGACTTAAATCTTTCATACCATCGATAGAGTCGCCAACAACATTCATCAACCGTCCTTTGATTTGTTCGCCTATCGGCATGGTGATCGGTCCTCCCGTAGGATGTACCTTCATACCTCTTTGGAGTCCGTCGGTACTGTCCATTGCCACAGTGCGTACTGTATTTTCACCGATGTGTTGCTGAACTTCTACAACCAGTATTTTGCCGTTGGGCCTCTTTATCTCCAATGCGTCGTGAATGCTTGGCAACATTAGCTCTGCATCCGTACCTTCAAAGTACACATCGACCACCGGTCCGATGACCTGAGAGATATGTCCGATAATCTGTGACATAAGCAATCTTATTATTTATATTATTCTTTCCTGTTTTACTATTTTTGAAGTATAGTGTGACAAGTGATGCGTTTCGCGTTTTACCTGTTTTACTATAATAATAAACAGCCGAAAATGGCTTTTGTTCAATTTATCCGTTTTCTTTCTTAAGAAAATAGTTAAACCAACAACTGCACAAATATAGAAACAAAATTCAATCGTTGTTCTCTCTTTTTCAAAAATTGTCCTTCAATAACAATTGTTAGCCCAACAAATGCTACAAAATGGCCAAAAATGGCATATACACATTACAATTGTAAAGTAAAAGCCCTATTTCTCTACTAAAACAATAGACAAAACTACAAATATGTATTTAGTTTTTTTCAGAACAGATCATGTTCAATCAGTTAGTCGTAGAAATAATAGTAATACAGGCAACTAGTTTTGTGTCCGAGCACAAAAGGCTTATTGAGCACTTTTCTCTTTTGTTCATGCAAAGAGTAGTTGAAATGTTCTTTTAACTTATCTTATCGCACGTATATCCAAAGTATATCCCCACTCTTACCCTATCTGCTAACAAACATTGGAACGTATTGCTGAAGATTCCTCCTATTCTTTGCAAAAAGGAAGTCAGCATAAACTGACAATACCTATAAGAAGAGGTAATGTATATAAATTATTTTCTCAACAGAAAATTATATATCTAATTTCAAGAATGACTGTAAAAATAAAAAGTGACAGTAATTCTCTTGTATGTACCACAAAAAGTTTATGCACTGTTTATCAACACATTGAATCATCATTCATATTTCAAAAATAAGTTTTTACGTTACTGTCACTGTCAACTGTCAACTTTATGCGTCTTCTCCAACAAACAAAGTGGAATTAAAGAATATATTCCTAGACACATTTCAGCGCAAACCTATATCGACCTATTTCAAAATTAACTAATAACCGGTCTGTATTGAAGAAGAATTTTATGCTATCATAAAAGTTATGAAAACAACGTCGCAACATAATCTTACTACTCAAAATATCACTTACGGACAACAATACAAATATCAAAATCCTACAACCCCATTAAAGAATAGGCAAAATATTAAACAAATAGTTTAATGATATTATCTATATATGAATCTAAGAGAAAGTACTGTCAAACATAATTTCTTAAAGTGATTTATTTAAAATCATATATTAAAGAATAAACGATAATTTACTAACAAACAGATATATACATGTTATATAAAAAAAAGTAGCTATCAAAAGAGGAGTAAAGTGACAGTTGATAGTAAGAAATAAAGCCTGAAAAAAGGACTGATTCAGAAGGGATTTGCGAATTTTGACTCATTTTTGGAGAAAGTTCCATTTTTAGCGAACAAATAAAGATTAGCTTTCGTTCTGAGTCAAAATCAACAAACTAAACCAGCAATCATGAAACGAATCTTGCTGTTGCTAATCTCCACTATCGGAGTATTTCATTTTCTGACAGCTCAGAATGTAGGTCTTAAAACAAATGCACTCTACTGGCTGGCAACAATTCCAAATCTCGGAGTTGAATTCTCCTTAGATAAAAAATTGACACTTGAACTTGCCGGAGCCTATAATCCCTGGACTTTCAAGGATGACAAGAAGATGCATTTCTGGTTAGTGCAACCGGAAATCAAATACTGGACATGCGAAAAGTTCAACGGACATTTCATTGGACTACATCTTCATGGTGCACAATACTATGGAGGATTTAGTTCGAAAAGGTATGACGGATACCTTGCAGGAGGAGGTTTCACCTACGGATATGACTGGATTCTATCTCCACACTGGAACCTTGAAGCAGCCATCGGTATAGGTTACGCTCACTTGTGGTATAAGGAAAGCGAACGAATTCCTTGTGCGAAATGCTATGAAAAGAAGCATAAAAACTATTTCGGTCCTACCAAAGTAGCCCTCACATTGACTTATTTTATTTTCTAACCACACACTGACTGCCATGAAAAATATTATATCATCCTGCGAATTATTCGTGCGTCACTCCGTCATAAGAAGCATTCAATGTCTCCTGATTCTTTCTTTTTTGCCCTTCATCTCATCTTGTATCAGAGATGACTTGCCATCTTGTCCTCCCTTACAAGTGGACATTTCTGTAAAAGATAAAAACTACTTCAACGTAGACAATGTGTCACTGGAATCCCCCAAGAGTGAATCTCTTATCTTCCGTAAATATGTTCCTACCCTATACTATTCATTACGTAACGAAGTTACGGGAGAGATTATAGAAGAACAAGGAGTTTTTAATGTGACGGATAACAATCCAACCCATTCTATTACTTTCTGCGAATGCTTGCCATTCGGCAAATATGTTCTGACTGTATGGGGAGGACTAACCGATAATACTTCGCTAACTGACCAGTCTCTTACCAACATTCTGCACAACAATCAGATGGAAGGGTATGATGTATATCTGGTCCATGACACACTGGTATATGATATGCAAAACACACGTTACAATGTAGCTTTGGAACGCGCTACCGGAAAGCTGTTGATGCAAATCATTAATTTGCCGTCTACAGTACGTTACGCTGACCACAGTGTGAATCAAATATACGAACGGGTAACTCATCAATTTAAATATATAAATCCGATTACCGTCCGAAAACAGGATTCCTGGGATACAACTCCAGATATCATTTTATCTACTATTCTAGCTCCTTCAACTGGAGAGCATCAAGCCAACGTGCATCTGAATCTTTATGACGAAACAGATCAGACCATTCCTGCTCTCACCCCCAAGGATGTGAAGATTAACATGAAACGTAATGAACTGACCAGTCTGAGATATGTGTATGATGAAGAAAAAGAAGACTTCAATATCTATGTACTCAACAACGATACTTGGGAATTGATTTATAACCTGGATATTGATTAATATAGCTTTTTTACAATTTGTTTAATTCTAAAACTTAACTGAAATGAAAAATTATTTGTTTTTATCAGCTGTCGGTGTGATGATGTTGGCAGCATGCAATAATGATGACACAGTGCCTCTGGAAGGCCCCGGCTCAGGAGAAGCAGGTCCGGAAATCGTCTTATCAATCAATAGTGGCGGCGGTGGAATGGATGTTCGCAGTTCTCGCCCGGTAAACAGTTCTGAGGCTGCTAACAATGTAACTGCTGTTCAATTGTATATCTACAATGAAGCAGGAACAGATGTTACAAGCACTGCCTTGGCTACAGGTACACAGAACCCTGTGGCTTGGACAGCTGGACCGTCAGACACCGCTGTTCCCGGTGATAATCCAAACCCTTCTCACAAAGCAAGCCAAACAGTAAAACTGAATAAGTTGTCACCAGACGGTATATATACCGTTGTTGCTTACGGCTATAACAACGTTGCAGACTATACAATCAGTGGTGGAGGTAATGGAAACGATGCTTTTACCGCTACCCCCGTAGTGACACCACTAACGACCGAGGCTGAACTGTTTGCTGGAAAAGCTACTTTCACAGTATCAAACGGAAATATTCAAACAGGAACCAGTGTTGAAGTTGAACTACACCGTCATGTAGCAGGATTGTTGGGATACTTCAAGAATGTACCTATCTTATATCCGAATCCTAATGCAGCAGGAGTTCCTACACTTGTAGCATTTGTCCGCGTATATGCTCCTTCTTCTTCCTCAGCTCTTACCTTCCCTAGTACGCTGACAATGAATGGTACTGGTGGTGCAGTTGTTAAAACTAAAGTTTTGGAAGTCAATCTTGTTACCTACATTGCTGACTATACCGCCCAAACATTAGCCGTTGCCGGAGATCTTACCAAAAACTTTATAATACCGGCTGGTACTTCTCCTGTTACCGTAGAAAACAGTGTTCTTACCGGTAGATTCCTTGTACCATTCGCTAAAGTAGCAGGCAGCCCGACTTTCATTGTTCAACTGGAAGACGTAACCGGTGCTGTTCTGAAATCATGGGATGTGGTGAACAACGCTCTCGGAGTAGGTACCAAAGAATATGACGTTCAACGCAACTATTTCTACTCTCTCGGCCAGAAATACAAAGCCAGCTCTACTGACGGTGGTACTCCGGGCCCTGGAACAACCGAAGATGATGATAATCCTATAAACTTGTCACAGGAAACTGTTATTACTGTAACTGTCAATGATGCTTGGGATACAATTTATAATCTAGGAATAGAATAGCAAGTTAAAAGAGGGTTTTTATATAAAATGATTTCACCACAGATTATGCAGGTTTTCACAAATTATCAACATTGATAATCAAAGGTTTAGTATTTTTATCTGTGTTTAACTGTGTAATTCGTGGTGATTTCTTTCTAACTCCCCCTTTGTCTCTACTTTAAAAACTTCCTACAATGAAAACAAACCATATCTATCTAACCTGCGCCTTCCTCCTATGCCTTTCTGCTTGCCAGGATGAAGAAATCATATCTGCTCCCGAAGATAACACACAAACGAGAGCTATTACAGCTACTTCCACCTCTACATCCGCCCTTACATCCGCTGATGGAGGTAAAACGTGGATTGCCAGCCGAAGAGTTCCTTTGGTAGGTGAAGGACGTATCGTGGACGATATGTCGAACGCATTGGTAGAAGCTCTTACTGCTAACCAAGGTATCGCTAATATGCTCGATACCGATCTGACGAATTCTGCCTCATTCAACGGAGTAGTAACTGCTAATCTGATAGGTAACCAAATAGCTTCTGTACGCGATGTGAACCGTACTTATGCCGGAGGACAAAGCGCAGGATTTGTCTATTTGCTAGACAACACATCACTACTCACTCTCGACGTACTAAAAAGTTTTTACCTGAAGACTTACCTGAAAGGTGTAGAACAGGAGATGAAGGGAAGCGATACAGAAGCAGTATCAACTCTCCAATTGAACTTAATCAGTGCCGCCAATAACGGAGGCAAGCAAGCTATCTCTATCACTACTAACTTAACCAAACCTTTCGATGAGATTAAAATAGGTATGTACGGAGTTTCAGCTACTGTATTGAATGCCTTAAAGTTATATTATGCTTTTGTTGGAGATAATCCTATACAACCAGCCATCACCACAAATACTTATTTTACAAACAGAGTGTCAGTTCATACCGGTCTGGGATGGACTACAACTCTATATCTCACCCCCGAACAACTTATAAATTCTAATTTAACGGATGGTCTCCCACTGAGTTTGACAGGAGCATTGGCTACGATCAATTTCCAACAAGTAATTCCAGTGGGTGCAGAAGTCGGTTTCAATCTGACCGGCTTTAATCTACTCAATCTTTCTTTACTAAATAACACTACTTTAACCACATATAATGCCAGTAATGTGCAGCAAGAACAAGTTACCATCAACAATATATTAGGAGTTTCGGCAATCAATGGGGGAAGTAGCCAAATCAGCATGATATTAACCAAACCATGTACTCAAGTTAAAATACAATTCAGCGGATTACACGTTGAGTTAGGAGCTACTGTTATTAACTATGCCTATGTTCGTGAAGCAACCACAGTGGATGCAACTAGTTTTTTCTCATTGGGAAATGCCACTATTACCGGCAACTCTTACCAACTGAAAGCACCTACAACCGGAAGCGTGAATTATGTTATCACTTCTTCTCCTGCCGGAACTACACCTATCATCAGCAACAATAAGATTACAGGTATGACCGCCAATGGTAACTACAATGTCACCGGAACTTATACCAGTACGGATGGCACTATCTATACACAAACTGCTGTCATCACCCGCAATGCCAGCCCGGTCGGTGATACGTCTGTTTGCAACAACATGATCACTCTTAACAATAACGGAGCTTCCGTCTATGCCCCTTCAGGTGGGGGATGTCTACTTTGTGTAGGTGAAGGAACAAACTTCACCGGAAAAAATAACCTGATAGACAATAATCCGGATAACTTTATTACTTATCATAATGTAGCCAGCATTGCTGCCAATACCTCCATCGTTGGTATTAAGACAGCTATCGACAAACCAGTGAATTCTGCAAAGAATCAGATACGCACCGGTTTTGTCATCCAGACTTCTACGAATCTACTTAGTGCCAACGTATTGAAATTCTTGATCATACGCCTTTACCGTAACGGTGTGAAAGTGTTTGAAAGTACTGCGGATAATAATAGTGCTATCTCTGTCGGACTGATTGGTGACAACGGAAACAAAGTACGTATCGGGGTCACTACTAACCAGGAATTCGACTCTATCGAACTTTGGACCGGTGGTATCTTAAATCTCAACCTGAGTACTTTCCGAATCTATTATGCTTTCTGGGAAAATGCAAATGCAGGATGTTATAGCGGAAGTGCTGCGAACGCCTGTTTACAGATGATGACTCCTTCTACTTACGGAGCCGGTATCAACTACGCTGCTACACGTAGTACCGCAGCAGTCACAATAGGTACTTCTTTTAATGACTTGGGTAACTTATTAGATGGTGACGTGAATACTTATTCCACTATCACTACTACAAATGTGATTGGAGCAGTTACCGTTGCCGTAAAATTCAATAAAATACAGCAAAAACAACCTGTAGGTTTCATTGTAGTAGATCCTACCGGAATAGCTGATATAGATCTGATTTCATGGATCACTCTTTCTGTATATAATGCCGGAGTTGAAGTGGGAAATACCGGATCAGGCAGTATACTCGGACTTAATGTAATCGGAAGTGGAGGTAAAGAATACGTAGAGACTACTCCTACCACAACTCCTTTCGATGAAGTGCGCATTACCTTTGCAGGTGTAGCAGACGCTCTGAAAACAATTCAGCTAGCAGGGGTATATACCCGTCAAGATAGTAATGGAGATGGTATACCCGACTGTGCTGAAACAAATGGCAGTGGTGAAACGATAGACTTTATAAATGTAACGGATCATTTGTGTCAAGGCTCTCCCATCGTTATCAATGTGAATGGAGGTACAAACGGGAATAACTACCTGTTACGATTCTACAACGTTGCCAAAAACAATGAAGTTACGAACCAAACCGTAACACTCACCAATCAGACATTTACTATTCCTAACAAGCCTTCGGGCGATTATTATATAGCCATCTATGATGCAGCCGGAACAATTCTCTATTATAACGGTATCCACTCAACGGTTCACCCGACTCGTACTACCTGGAAAACAAATGCCACTACTACGAACTGGAACACATGGACTAATTGGAGCGACGGAAGTCCATGGAAATGTACAGACGTCATTATTCCTTCCAACTGTGCCCTCTACCCTGTCTTGGTGAATGGAGATTCGAATTATTGTAATAATCTCCATTTCGAACCGAATGCAGAGATAGTAAATACACACTATCTTACCTATTCGCAAGCATGGGTGGAACTGGCATTGCAAGCTGGGCGTTATTATATGTTATCTACACCATTGAAAGATACATTCACCGGAGATATGTTTATACCTGCCTCAATGAATGGTACGCAAAGCAATGATTACTTTACAACATTAGATGCAACATCTTCTCCTGAGAATCGTTTTAGCCCGCGTGTCTACCAACGTCTCTGGAGTCATGATGCACCAGGACAGAAGATCAAGGGTGGAACTCTTACACAAGTCACAGTGACACCGGATAAGACGAACTGGACACCTCCTTTCAATGCTTTGAATCAAAATTATTCAATAGGAATGGGATTTTCTTTGTTGGCAAGCAAAGAATCAGTGGCAAGTAACACCCTTACTTTCCGGTTCCCGAAAGTACATACGAGTTTCAAATATTACAATACTTCAGGACAGGGTACGTCTTATAGTGAGAGTATTACACGGACACTGCCCGGAAGATTTATACATGAGAACAGTAATGGAACTACTTCCTTCCCTATTACAATAAATGCAACTAACAAGATTGCAGGTAATACATTTCTGATAGGCAATCCGTTTATGACTCATATCCGTATTAGTCAGTTTATGACGGATAATCCTCTGGTTACTTCGGTCAAAGTATATGATGGTAATAGTAATAACTCTGTTATCAAAGCCGACGGGACACTGCTGACCAATGGAAGTAATTTTGCATACATTGCGCCTATGCAATCCTTCTTTGTTACAGTAAATGCTGCCTCTATCAGTTTGCCTGTGAAATTCACCGAAACTGCTTTGACACAAGCTGCCGGTTCATCTGGAATGTTGAGAAGCGCACGCGCCATAGGTTCTTCACGTGCTTCGACATCCGGACATCCCGCTCTGCTCCTGACAGCAAGTGTTGGCAATACGTCTTCTCAATGTCTGCTACGCCTTTCTCCTTCAGCAACAGTAGGTTATCGTTCCAGTGAAGATTCTGAACTTTTGTTGGACAACGAAATGCCACCTGTCATCGCTCTATTCAGTATAGCCGATGAGAAAGCACTAGACATACAGCAATTGAATGATGCAGAACGTATTCCTTTGGGATTCAGCTTAAGTAATCCTGCAAGAGTACGATTGAAGTTGTCGCATGACGGAGGAGATGCATGGAGCCATTGGACATTGGTGGATACAGAGAAAGGAATACACATGCCATTGACACAGTCAGAAACGGTACTGGATGTCGGTATACTTTCTACTCATGTGGGACGTTTCTATCTGGAAAAGAGTAATAAATAACTAAATCCGATAAATAATATGATCACTCTATTTAATATAGTTATAGTCAAGACACAGACAATCAAACGTAGATATGGTTGGTTTCTTATCGCAGCGTTAGTAATGGCTTCTTGTCAGCAGGATGAGTCTATTGACGAGCTTATATCCGGCGGATCATCAGATTCGGATGATGTTACTCTCTCTTTCAGTGTAGCCGGAGAATTATCGCCCCGAACCAATTTACCCGGTTCGGATAATATGCAGCACGTAACTTCTGTTAGGCTTTATATCTTTAATGGCACAAGTGATAATGCGCCATGTATAGCTTCCGAAGATATCGGTTGGTCCGCTTATTTTGGTAATAATCCGCCAACAGTTACCGCTACTATGAAATATCATGTGAAATACAAAGGGTTTGTAAAAGGAAACCCTTATACGTTTCTGGCTGTTGGATTGGACGATAAGTCCGGTAGTACTTATGGCTTTCCCAATGCAATACAGGTAGGAAGTACTGTATTATCGGGAGCAATCGCTACTCTTGCAGGAACTGAAGCCTCTACGTGGACTTCAATACGTCAATCTGAACTTTTTGCAGGGTCTACGGTACTCACTCCAGGTACTATTCCAATTCAAGGTAATGTAAACCTTTGGCGAAGAGTAGCCGGAGTGATGGGATGGTTTACTAACATTCCCACACAAATTGGCGGGACAACAGTTACTGCTATTCGGATTACTTTATATACCCAGCAAAACAAAAGTGTCCCACTGTTGCAACGTAGCCAAACTCCCGTATTTGCTGATTATATTAATAGTCCGCTAACTACTACGGGAGGTAATGTATTGGTAAATATAGTAGTACCTGCCGGAGTTCTACCTGTCACTGTTTTATCCCAAGGGGCCTATGTACTTCCGGTTCCTGCCCCTGCTCCAGGCGGTGCTAATTATACATTAAAAGTAGAATTGACAGATGCAAGTGGAAATGTGCTTCGCTCTACACGTGTCACTTTATCGGATGCTGACGATTCCAATTCTTCCGGTGGTGGCGGTACAGGTATCATCGATCCGGACGGTGCTTTCCATTTTCCGATTTTAGCTAATAGGTTCTATGGAGTCGGGACTAAACAGCTCCCGATCAATCTCGGCGGTACTATATTAAGAAGCACCATATCTGCAAATAACAAATCAGCTTGGGAAGATCTGAGAGAAAAATAAGAATTAAAGTAACAAAGCTATCGGTATTCAGTCAGCAACCATCTATGAGTGGTTAAGAAGAATTGCCCTGTCACTCAAAAATAGTAGCAGGGCAATCACTATATATATTCATCAAAAAACGATCTCAAAGCTTGATGATTTATCTTTAAAAACAGCAAACCTGTTCTTAATAAACTTCTGCTTTCGCAGCAATCCGCTTAGCTTTATCACGCAAAACATCCAAATCCGAATCTAAAGGAGCATAACAAAGCACTACTCCCATACGGCGATTTACACGAGTATATGGTTTTCCGAATATACGGAGATAAGTATCTTCTTCTTTCGTTACTTCTTCTAATCCGCGATATTGAGGACGTTCCTGACTGGCAATCGGCGACAAAATTACTGCACTTGCTCCGATACGTTCCTGTTTGATATTCGGAATGGGAAGTCCGAGTACAGCACGCAGATGAAGTTCAAATTCGTTCAGATTCTGCGTTCCGGCCAAAGTCACCATACCGGTATCATGCGGACGAGGAGAAAGTTCAGAGAAATAAACTCCGTTTTCATGACTCAGGAAGAATTCTACTCCCCATAATCCGGCTCCTGTCAAAGCACGAGTTACTTTTTCCGCCATTTCTTCGGCTTCTTTCAAATGTGCAGGATCGATGTGTGCAGGTTGGAAGCTTTCACGATAGTCACCACCTTTCTGTACATGTCCAATAGGAGGACAGAACAAGGTAGGACCGTTCTTCTGAGTAACAGTCAACAACGTAATTTCACTGTCAAAGTTAATAAACTCTTCAATAATCAATTCGCGGATGTCACCACGACTACCACTACATCCGTATTCCCAAGCATGTTCAAGCTCGTCAGCACTCTTTACCAACGATTGTCCTTTACCGGAAGAAGACATCAAAGGCTTAACCACACAAGGAAAACCGACTTTTGTTGCAGCTTCTTTCAGCTCTTCCAATGTTTTAGCATAGAAATATTTAGCTGTTTTCAGTCCGAGTTCTTTAGCAGCCAAGTCACGAATGGCTTTACGATTCATGGTAAAGTTTACGGCACGAGCACTAGGAACAACCTGAATGCCATCTTTTTCAAAATCATACAGACGTTCTGTGCGGATGGCTTCAATCTCCGGTACAATAATATCGGGCTGATGTTTCTTTACGACACGTTCCAACTCCTCACCATTCAGCATGTCAAAGACCTCACATTCGTCGGCTACCTGCATAGCAGGTGCTCCAGCGTACGAATCACAAGCAATGATGTGTTGCCCTTTACGTTGAGCAGAGATTACAAACTCTTTTCCTAGTTCTCCGGAACCGAGTAACAGTATTTTCTTCATTATTCTGAGTGTTTTATATTAGTGCTACAAAATTAGTATATTTCGATGAGATTATTTCCTTTTACCGTTAAAAACAGCATTTCCCAATATATTGCCAAATCTCCTTAATGACGTACTTTGGGATATTTATTATGGAAACGGAAACCCAATCCCAACATCAGATAATTAGGTGTCTGGAAATCCTGAAGATTATAGCCGATATGAAGGAAAGAACTACGGGTAATAGCTATCTTCAAAGCCAACATCTGATATAGTCCTCTCAGGTCTCCTCTCCCAAGAACATTCGTGCCCAAACCGATACCGATTGTAAAGTATGGCATTACATACTCAAATCTTCCCGAAACTCCCAAAGCAAGCTGCTGATGAATTCCCGGTTTATAAAATCGACGGGGAGAAGCACTGCCTCCATATTCCACAATGACATCTTTTGTATATACATTTGCACTGCCATCATATACTCCATCTAAAGATACTCCAGTACGGAATTTATAACTAACATTATACATCGGGGCAAAATTAAATCCGGCTACGGGATAAACACCCGGAGAAGCAATTTGCCTATCTTCGCCCAGATATACTCCTTTCCGACGCCACGAACCAAATAAAACCAGATCATAACTAATGTGACGCGGGAATCTGGCAATAGATGGCTTCGACAATGATTGAGTAAGATCTGCTTCTTCTCTGTTAAAGTTATAAACAAGTCCGATTTTAGCTCCTGTCGTATTGATACCGGCATTCGGAAATTTAGTATTACCGTTAGAGAAATGAGTAAAATCTCCTCCAATAGTCAGGTCAAAATAACGGGAAAGCGTCCAGTTAAAATAGATACCTGCATTAATGTAGGCATTCATCCGGGAACCGACTGCTCCATTATAGAAATTGTAATTATTATCATAAGGTTGCCAGCCGGTAGATAGTCCGAAATTCCATTCATAATTAAGAGAAAGCTTGGGAGTAATGCGTGCAATCCGCGCACCCTGAAACAAGTAAAATGTGATGGGATCTCCAAGTTGTTTCTTATCGCCGAAAGAATAGTAAGCTACTCCCAAACCTTGATAAGCCCCTCCATAGATGTGATCGGCACAAGTATTGGGACGAAACTGGAAAGAGTATTTCAAATGGGCGGCAATAGAACTTTGTATAGGTTTCCAACGTTCATTTTCTCCTTCTAAGAAAGGATTGGTCGGGATAACATACGAAGGACGCGCTTCTATCCCCAAACGATGGATAAAGTTTTTACCTTTCGAATGTCCCCAACATACAAAAGAACACCCACTTCCATTGTGAGAAGATTCCGAACATACATTAGAATATTCTGAATGTACGGGAGATTCAGGCAAACTATCATGAAAAACTTCGTTCCCCAACAAAGCAGTCCCCGGTAAAAAACAAAGTATAGAACAAAGGGTAATGCCCTTCCAACTTGACATTTTGTGTCTCATCTAGTTTAATCTTGAGAGTTTACAAATCGAGAATCTCAACAAATCGTGCAATATGATAGCCATCCATCAACCCATGATGGCAAGTAACAGAAATTGGCAACATCAGTCTTTCTCCTTGCCGAAAGTACTTTCCGGTAGATATTTTTGGAACACTATCTCCCGAACGCATATTGGTAGGATGCTTCATATCCGTAAAAATAAGCCAAGGGACAGCAGAATAATGAATAGCATTCGGATGAAATGTACCGTCCTTATTGAGTCCTGTAGTCTGTTGTAATCGCTCCATCTCAGCTTTTGCCTTACGGATAAAGGTTTGTTCATCCACATCATACTCAAAGGAAGCGAAAGAAAATGTATGGTCGGCACGACCTACCGTTGCTTCTGGAACAAGACTATCATAACACACTACCTGGTCTCCTTCAATACGATAACGAAATTCTTCTACTTTATAGGCAGCCGTTATAATTCGATGCAGAATTAACAAAGAAAAGGAAACACCCTTGTTTTTCGCCTCTTGATAAGAACGGGTGCAATCAACATTAACGGTCACTCCGAAAAAGGGATCATCGAAAGCACTGAAGTGCTCAAAATGTTCTTTTCTATTCCAAGTCGAAATATCAATGATCTTTTCTATCTGATTCATCCTATAATACTCTTTTTAATATGCTGATGTCGTTGAATATTCACTAATTTAAGTTTCATAAGTTGCTCTATATGTCATTCAGCCTGTCGAAGAATCTCCTCTCTTATAAATGATTTCTCTCTGCATTCAAAGAAAAGAGATCCTTTACGGAGTTCAGGACAACAGATACTTTTGCTAATATACAGTTATATATTACAGTTTATCAATGGCTTATATAACTTGTAAAACTTGAGTAAACAAATTTAGCAGGGGTACTTACTCTCCTTATTATTCATTTTATTGATGTTGTTCGCGTAACAGATCATTGACTGTTTTTACCGGATTAAAGGTAGAAAGAGGTACTTCTACAAATACGGTATTCCAATCGCTCATCGCACCATTCCACAAACCGGGAAGTTCAAGGGCTTTCAACTCTTTACCATTCTTTGATTTATAAGAGATAAAACCTGTAGCTTTGTCTACATACTTCACCAAATCGAATTTATGTCCTTTGTAATCACGAACGGCACATACCAAATCTACCGGATTGAAGTGTGTACCCTTCTCGAACATCTCCTTCTTCTGAGGATCGTCCATATCAATTTGAGAACTTTCAAGGATTTGAAGGGAGATTGTACCGTCGCTGTTATATGCAAGGAATGGACCACCACCCGGTTCGCCTACGTTCTTCACCATACCACAGACGCGCATCGGACGGTTCAGTTTCTCTTTCAGATAGATAGCCAATTCCGAATCTTCAAGGTTCTTCACTTCCGGATTCTTGCAGAAAAGTTTCTTTTGTAGGAATTGAAGAATTTCCACTACCTGTTCATGGGTATATTTACCACTATCGAGTAATTCGAGATATTTGAAAGTTTGTTTTTGAAGAGTAACCAAAACACCGGCAATCAACTTCTTGTAAGTCACTGTATCGGCTTTCAGTTTATCGGGAACAACATTGTCGATATTCTTAATAAAAATGATATCTGCATCCAAATCGTTGAGGTTTTCAATCAATGCACCATGCCCCCCCGGACGGAACAACAGTTTGTCTTTGTCACGAAAAGGTTGGTTTTCCATATCGGCGGCGATAGTATCTGTAGAAGGTTTCTGTTCGGAGAAAGTAATGTAATAATCCACTCCGTAACGTTTCGCAAATTCATCAGCTTTTTCGTCTACCAGCATTTTGAAAAGTTCGCGGTGTTCAGCAGATACGGTAAAGTGCACATTGACCTTACCACTCTTTCCGGCTGCGTACATGGCTCCTTCGGCAAGGTGTTCTTCCAACGGAGTACGTGCACCTTCAGGATATTTATGAAATTTGAGCAGCCCTTTAGGTAATGCACCGTAATTCAATCCGGATACCTCAAGCAAAGCAGTCACAATTGGCTTATACTCTCCAGCTTCCAGTAAAGCCGGGATATCTTTTCCAGCTGTACGCTGACAGGCTACATTCAGATCGTCGTAAAAAGCGAAGTTCTTAATATCGTTAAAGAAAGTTTGTTCAAACTTAGTAGTAGGTTCGTCATAGTCGGCAGACAAAAACTCAAAAAGATTCTTGAACATACGGCTTGCTGCACCCGAAGCCGGAACAAACTTCACAATCGTCTTATCTGTATTCTTATATTCGTCCCAGGCTGACAAATATTTCTTTTGCTCTTCTGCGTCGGGAACTAGTATACCTTTCTCAATGGAAGCTGCTGCATCCAATTTCAAATACGGGAAACCTTTCCGAAAGCAAGCCAGTTGCTCGGCTATCTGCGCTTCTGTGATACCTTTCTTGACTAGCAACTCTTTGTCCTGTGTCGTTATCATAATACCTAATTTTATTAATTGATGCCCAAAAATACAAAATGTTATTTACTTCTTACCGATTAACCAATAAAAAAACTAATTTTACGTCGAATTAACAGGATTGAATATGAACGACTTTTTTACACCAGAGGAAAAAAGGAGCTTTTTTCACTCTATAAACAATTGATGCAATCTGCCGGAGATAGTATTTTCTGGAAGGATTGTCAAAAACTAAAAAAACATCTTATCAAAGCGGCTCAATGTAACGGGTTGCAACGCAATAACTTCGGGATGAATCCCATTATCAGAGATTTACAAACTGCAGTCATCGTAGCAGAAGAAATCGGCATGAAAGGTTCGTGCCTGATTGGTATCATGCTTCACGAAATTGTAAAAAGTAATATTCTGACGTTGGAAGAGATCAATGCGGAATATGGAGAAGATGTAGGAAGTATCATCAAAGGACTGGTGAAAACAAACGAGCTTTATTCCAAAAGTCCGGCTATTGAATCAGAGAATTTCCGTAATCTCCTCCTTTCTTTTGCAGAAGATATGCGCGTGATTCTTATCATGATTGCAGATCGTGTGAATATCATGCGCCAGATTAAAGATTCGAAAAATGAGGACGACCGTATCAAGGTGGCCAATGAAGCAGCATACCTGTATGCTCCCTTAGCCCATAAACTCGGACTGTATAAGCTGAAATCTGAACTGGAGGATTTGTCATTGAAATATACGGAACGGGATACTTACTATTTCATCAAGGAAAAGTTGAACGAGACGAAGTCTTCACGTGATAGATACATTGCTTCTTTCATCGAACCGATTAAAAAAGGTATCAGCGGCAGGACTGAACTTTGAAATCAAAGGAAGAACGAAATCAATTCATTCCATCTGGCACAAGATTCAAAAGCAGAAGACTCCTTTTGAGGGGATTTACGACTTGTTTGCTATTCGTATTATTCTGGATTCAGAACCAGACCCGGCGAAAGAGAAACAGGAATGTTGGCAAGTATATTCCATTGTCACGGATATGTATCAACCAAACCCGAAACGTCTGCGCGACTGGCTTTCTATTCCAAAAAGTAATGGTTATGAATCATTGCACATCACCGTTATGGGACCTGAAGGGAAATGGGTGGAAGTACAAATCCGTACTCGCCGAATGGACGAGATTGCAGAACGGGGACTTGCTGCACACTGGAGATACAAAGGTATCAAGGGTGAGACTGGTCTGGATGAATGGCTGACTTCTGTAAGGGAAGCTTTGGAGAATGCCGACAATGACTCTTTGAAAGTAATGGACCAATTCAAAATGGATCTTTACGAGGACGAAGTATTTGTATTTACACCCAAAGGTGACTTATTCAAGCTTGCCAAAGGAGCTACGGTACTCGATTTTGCTTTCCACATCCATAGTAAACTGGGCTGTAAATGTATTGGTGCAAAGGTAAATGGTAAAAATGTTCAGTTAAAGCAAAAGCTGAATAGTGGTGATCAGGTAGAGATAATGACTTCAAATACCCAAACGCCCAAACAAGGTTGGCTGACGATTGTAACTACTTCCAAAGCACGTACCAAGATACGTCAGGCACTCAAAGAAATGGTAGCACGCCAGCATGCCTTCGCCAAAGAAACGTTGGAACGTAAATTCAAGAATCGTAAAATGGAATACGATGAGGCAACTATGATGCGCCTTATCAAACGGTTAGGTTTCAAAAATGTGACGGATTTCTATCAGCAGATAGCGGATGAGACTCTGGATATTAATGAGATTCTTGATAAGTACATTGAACAACAAAAACGGGATAATGATACACATGATGATATCGTTTACCGCAGTGCCGAGGGTTATAACCTACAAACGGCTCAGGAAGAAACGACTTCAAAAGAAGATGTGCTTGTCATCGATCAGAATCTGAAAGGACTTGAATTTAAATTGGCGAAATGCTGTAATCCTATTTATGGGGATGATGTATTCGGTTTTGTGACTGTATCGGGAGGTATTAAAATCCACCGTTCAGATTGTCCGAATGCAACGCAAATGCGGGAACGCTTCGGATACAGGATTGTGAAAGCTCGTTGGGCTGGTAAATCGGTAGGAACACAATATCCTATTACGTTACGTGTTGTGGGGCATGATGATATTGGTATTGTCACAAACATTACTTCTATCATTTCCAAAGAAAATGGTATCAGCTTACGTTCGATTGGTATTGACTCGAATGACGGACTGTTTTCCGGAAATCTTACGGTTATGGTAAGTGACACCGGACGTCTGGAAACACTTATCAAGAAATTACGGACTGTAAAAGGAGTAAAGCAAGTAAGTAGAAACTAAATCTATAGAAGTTAAATCCGGAAGCTTATTATCTATATTTGTGCCACTACGTTGGCACAGTTGTGACTTAGTATTGGCACAGCTGTGACACTGTGGTGGCACAAGTGTGCCAATAGGATGGCAATAGGTTGGCACAACTGTATTCTTGTCGTTTCCTATACTTAATTGTAAGTCTCCTTATATTTAATGAATAAAAAAGATTCGGTTGTCTGCATCCACTCTTATTCTTTGCATAGTTTGACAACATATTCAAGGTAGTAACATAAGTTAATCTCCTCCTTCTATCTTACTTTCATCTTTTTATAATAAGGGTTGTTATTAGAATGAAAACAATAATGCTATTGCAGCAAAACTTGCCCGATAAAAAGCATTT
>NZ_BHWB01000020.1 GCF_003865075.1 Bacteroides faecalis
TTCCACACGGCATGATTCAACCCAGTCCAGATACTCGTATTGACGGTTGGGACGCTTTTCCGGATATTACTATGCCGATTCAACAATCAATGGTTTTTCACACACACATATCAGCGGCACAGGATGTTGCGATTATGGAGATGTACTGCTTATGCCTACTGTTGGCAAACAGCAATATATAACTACTGATCCGGAAAGCCAACGTCTGGCTTATGCTTCCTCTTTTTCTCATCAAAATGAGACAGCGGAACCTGGATATTATTCAGTCTTTCTGGATACTTATCAAGTAAAAGCAGAACTTACCTCTACCAAACGTGGAGCACTTCATCGTTATACTTTCCCGGAAAGCAAAGAAGCCGGATTCATTTTAGATCTCGATTACAGCCTACAACGACAGATTAATTCCGAAATGGAGATTGAAGTCATTAGTGACACAGAAATATGCGGGCACAAAAAACAATGTATTGGGCTTTTGACCAATATATTAATTTCTATGCCAAGTTCTCAAAGCCTTTCACCTACACTTTAATTACAGACTCTGTTACAATGGATAACGGAAAACGTCTGCCTACCTGCAAAGCGTTATTACACTTCGAAACAACTAACAATGAAGAGATATTGGTAAAAGTCGGAATTTCTGCAGTAGATATAGATGGTACGCGCAAGAATGTGGAAAGCGAAATAACAGACTGGGACTTTGATAAAGTACGCCAAAATGCGCGGAATGCCTGGAACAAATATTTGTCAAAAATAGACATTACAACTCAAGACAAGAATGACAAAACAATTTTTTATACTGCTTTATACCATAGTGCTATTAGTCCTAATCTATTTACAGACACTGACGGACGTTACTTAGGTATGGATCTGCAAGTTCATCAGGGAGATACAATCAATCCGATTTACACCGTCTTCTCTTTATGGGATACTTTTCGTGCATTGCATCCATTGATGACAATTATCGATCCTGATCTGAATAATCAGTTTATCAACTCATTAATTAAGAAACACCAAGAAGGTGGGATTTTTCCGATGTGGGATTTAGCTTCTAATTATACCGGCACCATGATTGGTTATCATGCCGCTCCTGTCATTGTAGATGCTTATATGAAAGGATACCGGAATTTTGATGTTAAAGAAGCCTATAATGCTTGTCTGCGTGCCGCCGAATATGATACGACCGGAATAAAATGTCCACCATTAGTACTCCCCCACCTGATGCCTAAAGCTAAGTTTTACAAAAACTCTATCGGTTATATACCATGTGACCGCGAGAATGAATCCGTTGCCAAAGCCTTAGAGTATGCTTATGATGATTGGTGTATTTCTGTATTTGCAGACGCTATGGGCGATTTTGAAAACAAAGCCAAATATGAACGTTTTGCAAAAGCATATGAATTCTATTTTGATAAATTAACCCGGTTTATGCGCGGACTCGATTCCGAAGGAGAATGGCGTACTCCGTTCAATCCACGTTCCTCCACTCATCGTAATGACGATTATTGTGAAGGTACGGCTTGGCAATGGACATGGTTCGTACCTCATGATGTTGAAGGGTTAGTTAATCTGATGGGAGGAGAAGAAGCTTTTGTTAGCAAATTGGATTCCTTGTTTACTGTCGATTCAACACTAGAAGGAGAAATGACTTCTTCTGATATCAGCGGACTGATTGACAATACGCGCATGGTAACGAACCAAGCCATCATGTTATCCATCTTTATAATTATGTAAACCGGCCTTGGAGAACTCAAGAATTAGTAGATAGCGTCTATCGCAGTCAATATGCAAACAGTATTGATGGATTGTCCGGAAACGAAGATTGTGGACAAATGTCTGCCTGGTATATTCTCAATTCAATGGGATTTTATCAACCATGTCCTGGCAAACCGATTTACTCAATTGGACGTCCTGCTTTCGATAAAGTGGAAATTCGCTTGCCAGAAAGAAAAACTTTCACTATAATTGCAAAAAATAATACGAAAACAAATAAATACATTAAAAATGTTACTCTAAATGGACAACCACTTACTACTCCGTTCTTTGAGCATACAGATATTGCAACCGGAGGAATAATGGAAATCACAATGAGTGACAAACCGACAAAATGGGGTAAAAACAACTAACTACCAATAAATATAACATGAAAAAATTTTTATTATCAGTCTATGTATTTAGCATAGCACTTTTTTCGCATGCCGATGACTGGACACAGTACGTCAATCCATTGATGGGTACACAATCTACTTTCGAATTATCAACAGGTAACACCTATCCAGCCATTGCCCGACCTTGGGGAATGAATTTTTGGACTCCCCAAACCGGAAAGATGGGTGACGGATGGCAATACGTCTATACAGCCAATAAAATCCGTGGATTCAAACAAACACACCAACCTAGTCCATGGATTAATGACTACGGTCAGTTCTCTATCATGCCTGTAGTAGGCAAGCCTGAGTTTAACGAAGAAAAACGTGCAAGCTGGTTCTCTCACAAAGGTGAAGAAGCGACTCCTTATTACTATAAGGTATATCTTGCAGAGCACGACGTTGTAACCGAAATGGCACCTACAGACCGTGCGGCTATCTTCCGTTTTACCTTCCCTGATAGCAAAGATTCATATGTTGTAATCGATGCTTTCAACAAAGGATCTTACATCAAGGTAATTCCCGAAGAAAATAAAATAATAGGTTACACTACCCGCAATAGTGGAGGGGTACCTGAAAATTTCAAGAATTACTTTATCATCGAGTTTGATAAGCCTTTCACTTACAAAGCTACTGTTAATAACGGAGCAGTGCAAGAGAATGTTGCAGAACAGACTACAGACCATGCAGGTGCTATCATCGGTTTCCAGACTCACAAAGGTGAGCAGGTGAATGCCCGCGTAGCTTCTTCTTTCATCAGTTTTGAGCAAGCTGCTCTTAACATGAAGGAACTTGGAAACGACCAATTGGAGCAAGTGGCAGAAAAAGGAAAAGAAGCTTGGAATCAAGTATTAGGTAAAATTGAAGTAGAGGGTGGAAATCTCGATCAATATCGTACATTCTATTCTTGTTTATATCGTTCTCTGCTCTTCCCACGTAAATTCTATGAATTTGATGCTGTCGGCAAACCGATTCATTACAGTCCATACAACGGTAAAGTTTTACCAGGATATATGTTCACTGATACAGGTTTCTGGGATACATTCCGTTGCTTATTCCCATTGTTAAACCTGATGTATCCTTCTATGAACAAAGAAATGCAGGAAGGACTGATCAACACTTACAAAGAAAGCGGCTTCTTCCCGGAATGGGCAAGCCCGGGACATCGTGGCTGTATGATCGGAAACAACTCCGCTTCTGTATTGGTAGATGCTTATATGAAAGGAGTCAAAGTGGATGATGCCCAGACACTATATGAAGGACTAGTTCACGGAGCAGAAAATGTTCATCCGCATGTATCATCTACAGGACGTTTGGGACATGAGTATTATAATAAATTGGGTTATGTTCCTTATGATGTGAAGATCAATGAGAATGCTGCACGTACATTGGAATATGCTTACGATGACTGGTGTATCTACAAAATGGCTAAAGAACTGAAACGCCCGAAGAAGGAAATCGAACTCTTTGCCAAACGTGCTATGAATTATAAGAATGTATATGATAAAGAATCCAAATTGATGCGTGGACGCAATGAGGACGGACAGTTCCAATCTCCATTCTCTCCATTAAAATGGGGTGATGCCTTTACTGAAGGTAATAGCTGGCACTATTCTTGGTCTGTATTCCATGATCCTCAAGGATTGATCGACTTAATGGGTGGAAAACAAGATTTCGTTCAGATGCTGGATTCTGTATTCTCTGTACCTCCTATTTTCGATGAGAGTTATTATGGTGGTGTTATTCATGAGATTCGTGAAATGACTGTAATGAATATGGGTAACTATGCACATGGCAACCAACCTATTCAGCATATGATCTATATGTACAATTATGCAGGTGAACCTTGGAAAGCTCAATATTGGTTGCGCCAGGTTATGAATCGGATGTACACTCCGGGACCGGACGGTTACTGTGGTGACGAAGATAATGGACAAACTTCTGCTTGGTATGTATTCTCTGCATTAGGTTTCTATCCAGTATGTCCGGGAAGTAATGAGTACGTTACAGGAGCTCCACTCTTTAAGAAAGCTACTCTTCACTTCGAAAACGGTAATAACCTAGTGATTGATGCACCTAACAATAATAAGAAGAATCTCTATATCGAATCTTTAGATTTCAACGGCAGTAACTATACAAAGAATTATTTCTGCCATGAAGATCTACTAAAAGGAGGATTAATGAAAGTTCAAATGGGTGATCAGCCAAACCATAACCGAGGAACAAAAGACGATGATGCTCCTTATTCATTTTCTAAAGAATTGAAGAAGTAAGTTTTTGTCTATCTATAATTAAAGAGCGCCAAAAGCCTCTATTCACAAGATGAGGTTGTGTCAAAATGCTGGCACAACCTTTTTTTATGCGCAAAGCCCAGACTTTCGCAAGCCCGGGCTTTGTTATTACCCAAAATTTTTGTAACTTTAGGCATAAAGTTTTTCGTTATGGCAAAGTTACATTTTCGTCCTTACATTCCCAACCAAACAGTTCTTTTTCCCGGAAGAATTGATGAGAACATAGCATCGAACGATCCGGTTCGCATCGTTAATACAGTTGTTGATAATCTCAATCTTGACAATTTCAAGAAGCTTTATAAAGCAACCGGTCGTTGTCCTTATCATCCTAAAATGATGCTCAAGGTAATTATCTACGCCTACATGAACAATATCTATTCGTGCCGCAAAATAGAGAAGCTTCTCCTACGTGACATCCATTATATCTGGCTTTCCGGTAATGAACATCCGGATTTTATTACCATCAACCGTTTTCGAAACCGTGTAAAAGAAGAAATAAATACCGTATTTACGCAGTTGGTTCTTGTCCTTGCCGACAAAGGTTTTATCAGCCTTGACGTAGAGTATATCGACGGTACCAAGATTGAGTCCATGGCCAACAAATATACTTTTGTCTGGCGCAAGACAGTCGAAAAGAACCGTACAAAGCTGATGGATAAGATCCGCATTCTCCTGGAGCAGGTAGATGAAGCCATAGCCCAAGAGAACTCCTCCAAAGACACATCCGTAGAGTTCACTCCTGCCATGCTCTCAGATATAGTGAATGAACTTAAAGAGGTGCTGGAACACCAGCCTGTAACAAAGGACAAGGAACAAAAGAAAGTCATCCGGGAAAAGAAGAAACAGGTCCGGGAACTTGAGGAGTACCGTGACAAGCTGATGGAATACGACAATCACCTTGAAGTCCTTGGAGAACGTAATTCCTATTCTAAGACCGATCCTGATGCTACATTCATGCGTATGAAAGAAGACGCCATGAAGAACGGGCAGACCAAGCCCGGGTATAATTTACAAACAGGTACTGAAAACCAGTTCATCATAGACTTCCGGCTGTTTCCCAACCCCACCGATACGCTGACCCTGATCCCTTTCTTCCACTCCTTCCAGCACCGCTATAACCGCTTACCGGGTATCGGTGTGGCAGACTCCGGTTACGGCTCGGAAGAAAATTACCGGTTCATGCAAGATAATGGGATAGAAGCCTTTGTCAAGTACAACTACTTCCATAAAGAACAGCGTCCCCGTTATACCCCCAACCCATTCCATGCGGAGAGTCTCCATTACAATGCGGGGGAGGATTACTACGTTTGTCCTATGGGGCAGCACATGAACCGTATAGGAACCAGACGTGACAAAACAGCGAGCGGATACATCTCCGAAAGTGCCCGGTATAAAGCACAAAGATGCGAAGGCTGTCCTTTGCGTGGCAGTTGCTTTAAAGCCCGGGGGAACCGTATTATAGAAGTCAACCACCGGTTAAACCAATACAAAAGGCAGGCACGGGAAAGGTTGCTCTCAGAAGAAGGAATCAGGCATAGGGGCAGGCGGTGTATAGAACCGGAAGCCGTTTTTGGACAAATGAAATACAACATGGCATACAGAAGGTTCCGGCATATGGGAGAAGACAAGGTGACAATGGACTTTGCCTTCTTTGCCATAGCTTTTAATATCAAAAAGATGTGTGCAAAACTGAGAAAGGCAGGAAAGGAGTTCATTACACTTGCTAAATCTATATTTATTGGGCTATTTATAACTCGATACAACGGGAATATAGTAACTTGTTACCAAATGAATGAGAAAAAAGCGGCATAGCCAAAAGAAAAGATAACAGGACTATAAATTTTAGAAAAAGGTTGTGCCAACGTTTTGACACAACCTCATTTCATTATCTATAGCTGTATAACAATTCCTTTTAATTGTAAACACATCACATCCACTGCTTTTATAGCTTACTAACCTAATGACCTAACAAGTATATAGTTAGGGTGATTTTACAATTCTTTCCCCCTTACTCCTCTCACTAAACAAGAACTACCCGACTGATGACAAAAAAGAGAAACTATTGTTCAGTAATAAGTTATACAATGAAGAAGAAAAGAAAAAGCCCACTCTTTTCACTGGAAACCATAGATAATATTCCAGTGAAAAGAGTGGATACTAAATTCAATATTTAACTATTGTTCAACAAGAACAGCAACCGGTCCCATCAATCCGCTTTCCTTTAATGCAGCATTTTTATCAGGCCATCTTAATACCCAAGTCTTTCTTTCATTTTCAGGTTGGGCAGCATCAAAAACAAGACGGTTAAACCATGTACTCGTCACTTTTACAGTTAGTTGATTTTTTCCTGATCGAAGAGCCTTTGTAATATCAACCTGATATGGGAATGTCCACAGAGTCCGTATCCGCTTATCATTGAGAAATACCTCGGCAATCATATCCACTTTTCCTAAATCAAGAATATAGTTTGTATCACGACTTTTATCTACCTCAAAAGTTGTACTATAATCTACAGTTCCCGAGAAAGCCTTAGCTTCAGCCGAAAGATCTAAATCTTTCCAAGCCTTCAAATCAGTCAATTGAAGTGCTTCCGGCGCTCCCCATCCAGCAGGGAATTCTACTTTCCAAGTATTAGTAAACGGAATGGTTGCTATCACTTTCTTTTCCTTTGCTACTATTTCTGTAACCGGTCTGTCTTTACGAAAAACAACAAAGCATGAACCTGCCTGAGGTAAATCCACTGTTACCATAGTCCGGTCTCCTTTTATCTCATAAACAGCCAGTGTCACATCACCAGTCAAAGGATCCCATATCTCAACATTACCTTTATTTCGAAAATCCAACTGTCCAGCAAATTCCTTACCTTGAGGAGCTGCCACATAATACCAATCAGCTTGATCAATATTCCTATGTGACCATAATACATCCTGACCTTTTACATCCGGTTCCATATTCAACTTCGTTAAAGCCTCATCCAAAGTCATTCCACTTATCATTCGACCTTTTCCGATTAGCCGAATTCCTTGCCGGGTATTATTACCCCAAATCTTCTTAACCATCTTATTAAAATGCTTCTGAGCTGCCTTTCCACCGGAAAGTGTAGCTAAACCAACCGGAGCTTCTCCAATAACAGTCGCTCCCGCTTGAATAAGCGCATATAACTTATCCAAAGTTTCCACACACATACGTGGAGCTTCCGGCAGCCAAAGCACACTATAACGAAGTCCTTCAGGAGTAATCAAATCACCATTATCAACAGCTAAACGATTCAACAAAACATCTTGATTACAATAATCATACTTAAATCCTATGGGGAAAGGTGCATTTTGATTAGGTTTGTGATTGATTTCATCACCTAAATACCAAAGAACATCTGATACCGGCTTTCCTCTCTCCATCAAATAACTACAACGAGCCAAATAGGTAGTAAACTCAGGCATATATTTCCACCATGTTTGCCCACGCAAGAAAGGAGTACCGATACCAGCACCCGAGAAAGAAGTTCCCGGTGCAAGAGAAGCAACATTCGGATTATGAGTATATGTATGGAAAACCAAATGAGTGACTCCTTCTATACAATTTATATTAGCTACCTCTTTCAGCATCTGCCAATGTTCATCCCAAGTATGAGAAAATGAAGTAAAAGCTTCTGCTGCAATACGTGGTTTGCCATAAATACGGGCAGCTGAAGTAGTCGGCTTAATCGGCTTAAAATTGAGTGAACCGACAAAATTATCCATTAAAGGTTGCCAGAACTCGCACATCGGTACATCAGCAAATTTATAATATTCCAGAATATCCGCCGGGAAAACATCACCGGCTGCCGTTTCATAAGTAATAGAAAGATTGTTTTGCTTTGCCAATTTTGCCATATTGCCATAGAAATTATGGACAAAGAGTTTATTCAGTACTCTACGCCAATCACACAAAAAGCGAAATGTACTCTCCTGATCATCTACCACATAACCGAAAAGTGCCGGTAACCATTTCTGCAATGAATATCCCATCATTTGCTCAAATTCTTTGTCCAATCCGGTTGTCCAAGTTTGGGTCCGACATTCCCAACTGTCCATCAGCATTCCTTTTAACAACCCGTTCGATAACGGACCATTCTCTCCGGACAAACGTCCGATATAACCCGCAAAATGAGTATTTGACCCTTCTGTCGAGAGTTTATTACACTCCCATCCTGTTCCTTCAGGAGGCGCAGGAGAATTACGTTGTCCAGTATTAACATGTCCGACACGCAATACCGTCCATTCACCCTTGGGAGCTTTCCACCTCAAATTTCCCTTTTCGTCCATTAAAGTCGTAATGTCAATGATCTCAGTTGAATTCACAAAGGTTTCTACCGCAGTTTGTTTACCATCTCCGCTCCTTTCAATGCTTCTCAAAGTCCAACCTGCTTCCGACTCCCAGCTATTTTTTCGGGAAGCTGAAAACAGACGTAGCGATCTCAGTGCTATATCATGTTGATTAATAATAGAAATCCGATATTTCTTCGCACCTTTTGTTTCAGAACAAGCTAGTGATATAGGATAATTATCTTGCCAGTTGCTTTGAGGTAAATCTGTATTCAATACTTCCTGAATAGTTCCGTCAGATAAATAAGCCTCCAGTTTTACATGAATACCCGGTACGAAACACCAAGGATGATTGGCTTCATTGATGGAAGGAAACTCCAAAGTTCGAACAACGGTTTCACTTGGAAACTCAACTTCTATCCAATAAGGATTATCAGCAGACGTGGAAGTTAGGCGCATCGCATCTTTTGCCTTACCCAAGAAATAATCATTCCACATTTCTTGCTTATTACTTTTAAAAGAAGAAGGATTCAGTGGTTCACCAGTATCATCTTTTGGAGTTGGGAATGCAATTACCATTAAATCATTATAGTTTCTCCACTCTTCATCACTTGGTTGAGGGATAGGAAGATTTCTTGTAATTTCCGCGCCATTTCCCAAAACATCCGTCCTGCTCCATGCCAAATGACGCATAGCATTAGAAGGCTTGATCCATGGTCCCCCGGACATTGCCCATCCAGGACAATTCTGCATGGTAAATCGCAAACCCAAACGTTGGCACTCTTCACCCGTATGCGTCACCATTCCATCCCATAAAGGACTAAGACACGTTATTTGTGGTTCCACTCCCGGCCATGGACCGCCAAATTGTCCATGAAACAAGTGCACACCTGAAAATCCGGCACCGGCAATCGCTTCCAAATCTTTTGTAATCCCTTCGATCGATACATTACCTCCTATATAGTGAAACCAAGTCTCCGGGTAGAAAACCTTATCCGGAGATTTGAATTTATTTATATCCGAATCACTAAAAGGCGAATAAAGTTCTTCCGCGGATGGAGTGACAGCAACTTGTGCCTCAATGGGGATAGATGTACCAACTAAGAACCCGATGATGGAAACCAATAAAAGTGTATTTCTCACAATAATATATTTTTAGAATGAAGTAACATTTGGATAATATAAGAGTCATGTAAAATCTCATATACAAAACATTTGCACAATATTCGTCAATTTAGTTCACATTTGCAAAATAATTACTGATAATTTAACCAACAGACAGACAATTTATCCAAATATAAAAATATTCAAATAGATATCTTTTCGCAATTAGTTTATATTATTAGAAATAATCCATGCAAAAAGGAGTATAACCGACAAAAAGAGTTAAACAGAGTATTATTTTGTCATTTAACTCATAACTACTTTGAAAATGACAAAAATACGATTGGAGAAAACTAATTTAATTCAGTATTTTCTCTCACGCTCTCACCTTTCGTTTGTATCTTCCTATTTATCGGCGTTTCAGGAGTGGGAGTAAGTATTAGAGATGAGTGAGAGCAACCATTTGCCCTCACTTTGGATTGTTCTGATTTTAGGTAAGTTTTACTTTAACTAAGGATACTTTTATTGATATCCTTTTATATTCTTTCTATTAAGGTCCTTTATCTGTAAATAGCTCACTACTGTGAGCTTATTAGCTTACAGCTGTAAATAAATAAGCTTACAAATTGTGAACAAATAAGTCCACAATTGTAGACAGTTGTATTTAATTGGTTGCTAACACTTTAAGCACGTATAACATTACTAATAGCAAGCAAGCTTTAGTATTATATATACTAATTATTTCCAAAATTTGCCTTGAGTGAGAGCAATTGTTTACTCTCACTCTGCTCTAACACTTGCTCCCACTGCTGAAAAGCCGATCAATAGGAAGATATAAGCATAAAGTGAGAGCGTGAGAGCAAAACTGCTGCAAAACTTTTATTGTGTAACACGTTTAAGTTGATAAAAAACAGCAGAACTGAATTAATATAAACTAATTTTAAAGACATACTTATCTTAAGTAATCAACTAAGCAATACTTTTTTAAAGATTTCTTCAAAAAAAAGAAGATTTAGGCTAAGTGTTTATTAAAATATCGTTGTTTTATTAAAAGGCGGGAAAAAGCGAATCCCGTCCTGCATTAACGCGATAAATAATTAACTAATGTATAACCATTAATTTAAGTTTATGAAAAGCAATCGTTCACGACGAGTGTCGAATCTATTTCGAACTTTATTGATTTTATTGTTTGTGATCATCCCATCTCAATGGGCTTTTGCACAATTGACATTATCAACGTCACGCACAAATTTGGGAACTGTTATCAAACAAATTCAATCCCAATCTAAGTACCAGTTTTTTTATAACGACAAATTATCTACGGTCAGTGTAGATGCGTTGAATGTAAAGGACGCTTCTTTGGAAAGCGTATTAAGTACTCTTTTGAAAGGAACAAATATTTCTTTCAAAGTAGAAGACAACATCGTTTACTTGTCTGAAAAGAATGCACCTCAGGCCAGCCAACAACAGGTAGGTCAGGAACGTACTATTAAAGGACAGGTTATTGATACTAAAGGAGAACCGTTAATCGGTGTAAGTATTTTGCTAAAAGGATCAAGTAATGGTACTATCACTGATATAGATGGTAACTATTCATTAAAAGTCAGCGGAGCTAATCCTATATTAGTATTCTCTTATATAGGATATAAAACGTTAGAAGTTCCTGCCAAAGAAAGTAATATCAATATTACTTTATCGGATGATACACAGGTGATTGACGAAGTAGTCGTTACCGCTTTGGGTATCAAACGCGAAAAGAAAATGTTGGGATATGCTGTACAGGAAATCAAAAGTGATCAGTTGAACAAAACGGGTGACCCATCTGTAACCAGCGCACTGCAAGGTAAAGTAGCAGGCCTGCAAATGAACACATCAGGAACAGGTTTAGGAGGTTCTACTAAAATCACAATTCGTGGTAACTCTTCATTATCAGACAACAACCAGCCGTTGTGGATTGTAGACGGTGTTCCTTTCAGCGACAACAACAATTCGGATGCATCTTACTACGGTGGTGTAGACCGCGGAGGTTCTGCTGTCGATATCAACCCGGAAGACATCGAATCTATTTCTGTACTGAAAGGTCCGAATGCTGCCGCCCTATACGGTTCACGTGCCGGTAATGGTGTAATCTTGGTTACTACAAAGAAAGGTAGCAAAAAGGATGGTTTCGGAGTACAATACAACGGTAACTTTACATGGAGTCAAGTAGCTGAAACTCTTGAAATGCAAGATAGATATGGTCAAGGTCATATCGTCACACAAGATGCTGACAAGAATCCACTTTCTCAGTTCTATGCAACTTATGATCCGAAAGATTCCTCCAGTTGGGGACCTGTATTGGATGGTAGTATGCAAAAAGCATGGAATGGAGATACTTATGCTTACTCAAAATATGGAAACAAACTGGAAGACTATTTCAATGTAGGTTTCGCACAGAATCATAATGTAGCTGTAAGCAATGTGACTGAAAAATCGCACTTCCGTGCTTCTTTCGGTAGCTCTAGCAACAAGGGAGTATTTCCTAATGAGAAGCTGAACAGAATCAACCTCGACTTGAATGCCGGAATGGAAATGAACAAATACTTCTCGATGGATGGAAAGATTTCTCTTTCACGTACCAAAGCAGAAGATCGTCCATACTTCGGAACTTATGGAGCTATTGCTCAGTTGATGGGTATTCCTAATAATATTCGTCTAGATGACCTGAAACAATATTCTAATGCAAGTAATGCACATGTAAACTGGACAGGGCCTACGGCCGGCATACGTAATCCTTACTATGTACTGAACCAACGTCACAACTCAGACGAACGTTGGAGAGCTTTCGGTTACTACGGTGCTAAAATCAACTTTACAGATTGGTTACACTTCTCTGCAAAATATGCATTCGACTATTATCGTACACGTATCCAAGATACAAATGCAGGAGATGGTATCAACGGTGAAAGTAGTGTAAAAGATATTACAGACGACTCATACGACCGTTCTGAAGATAACTTCTTCGAATCAAATGCGGAATTTGTATTGCTCGGAGACAAACAGCTGACTGAAAACTTCCGTTTAGGATTCTCTGTAGGTGCTAACTTTATGTATCAAAAGAATGAATCTTTAAACGCTGGGGTACGTAATATGCTTGATAAAGGACAATGGATATTCAATGCAGCTAATATGTTGAATACAGCAGGTGAATTAGGATTTGAAAGAGCTACTAACTCTGTATTCGGTTCTGTACAGTTGGCATGGAAAGAATATTTGTCATTGGATTTGACTGCCCGTAATGACTGGTCGTCTACTCTTCCACAACAAAATAACTCCTTCTTCTACCCATCTGCCAACCTCAGCTTTGTGATTTCAGACTTTGTCCGTTCATTGGATAAGCCATTACCTAGCTGGATAACATTTGCTAAGGTTCGTCTTTCAGCAGCACAAGTTGGTAAAGACACATCTCCTTATCAATTGTATAACACTTATGCATTCAAATTTGAAAAAGGTGAATTGATACCAAGTAAATCAAATGTGAAAATGAACGACCAGTTGAAACCAGAAATCGCTACTTCTTATGAAGCAGGTTTGGACATGAAGTTCCTTAACAACCGTCTGGGATTTGACTTTACCTATTACACTAGCCGCACTAAGAACCAGATTATGAAAGTTCCCGCAGCAGCTCCTTGGAGTGGTGGTAAATGGGTTAATGCTGGTTTGATTACCAACAAAGGATTTGAAATGATGATTTATTCAACTCCGATTCAGACAAAAGATTTCTCATTTGATTTGAATGTCAATCTTGCCAAGAATGTTTCTAACGTAAAAGAACTGGCTGAGGGAGTTGATTATCTCTACTTCAACGGTGACTCTAACTTCCCTGTAAATGTAGGTACTCGTCCTGGTCATAAACTAGGAGAAATCTATGCTAAGACTCTGTACAAACGTGATGATAAAGGCAATATCCTTATCAACAAGGAAAATGGTCTGCCAATGACAACAACTGATGCAAACGAACGTTTGGCTAATCCGATCGGAAATATACAACCGAACTTGTTAATGTCTGTAGCTCCGGCATTTACTTATAAAGGATTCACCCTTTCTGCTATGTTCGACATGAAGTTTGGTGGTGATATCATTTCCATCTCAGAAATGAATGCTACCGGAAATGGTCTTGCAAAACGTACAATGAATCGTGGTGAAAACGACAACTACATGATGATATTCCCGGGTGTATATGAAGATGGCACTCCGAATACAACGAAAATCTCTGCATCTAACTATTACGGAGCCTTGATAGCAGAAGATTTCATCTATGATGCATCTTTCATCAAATTGAAAGAGTTGTCACTCAGTTATTCATTCCCTAAGAGTATGTTGAAGAAGACTCCTATTCAGTCATTGAATCTTTCATTCGTTGCCCGTAACCTGGCATACTTGATGAAGCATACTCCGGGTACAAGTCCTGAAGGTGGATATGATACAACAATGTTCTCTCAAGCTATTGACTTCATGGCTGTACCTTATACCCGTACTTTCGGATTCTCAGTAAACTTTAGTTTCTAACCATCAAATAATGATAGATATATGAAATTCAAATTATATAAACCGCTTGCGTTGTGTGCCCTGTTAATGGGATTGACAGCATGCCATGATTTTGAAGAATTAAATACCAATCCTTATGCACCGGTATATAATCCGGAAGTGATAGGAGCCACTCCCGATGGCATTGATATTGACTACGAACTGTCCGAAAGTGCACTACAGAGCCTTCAAGGTACTGAGAATGCTATTGGTTCTGTATTTGCAAACTTTACTTATGAAGGTGTGTACAATGACTATCAAGTAACAACTAATCTTACTCACGATTTTTATGCCGCTTACTTCGCAAATAATGTTAGTGGTTTCGTTACAGATTCTCCGACATATCGTTACAGAGATGACTGGTCTAAAAAACGTTGGGAACACTTCTATGATAACCGTACAGTAGAAGAATACAGTCAGTTGATCAAGACTTTCTGGTTCTGCGGTAAAGATCGTTATCACAACGCATTCTATATTACCCGTATCTACTACGCATTCCTTCTTTCTATGCTAACAGATACTTATGGTGCAGTGCCTGTAGAATATTATGTGAAAGGTGCAATGCCAACAGACGAGAAAGTGAAGTATATGGATCAGAAGGATGTATACGATACTATTTTCAAATTACTTGATCAGGCTATCACAAAGTTGCACAATACTCCGGCAACTTCACAATATAGCTTAGGCGAAAATGATAAATGTTATGCAGGTGATAAAGAGAAATGGTTGCGTTTTGCTAATACGTTACGTTTGCGTCTGGCTCTCCGTATCTCTAATGTAGCTCCGGAAGTTGCTCAAGAACAAGGTAAGAAAGCACTAGAGGACCCTTCCGGTCTTATGCAAAGTGACGATGATAATATGAAACAAACACCTAAATATTCATATATAACAGGTGGTAATGAAAACATCTACACATTATTATATAACTGGAGTGCAAATGTTGTATTGTCTAAGGAAATGGAAATTGCCTACAAGGAACAATCAAGTATCTTGGACCCCCGTTGCGAAATCTTATGGTGGAGACCTACAGCACTAGAAGACTTAAATCAAAACGAACCAAAAGAATCGGATAAAGACTTTAATGGTTGTGAAAATGGAGAAACAGCGTTAGGTGGAAGTTATACTACTATTTACTCACCAAGCCGCGTGTTTATCAAACAAGACCAACGGAAATTAGATCGTAAGCATTGGTGGTGTTACGGACGCGAAATCACATGGTTAGGATACTCGGAAAGTTTGTTTCTGCGTGCTGAAGCGGCTCTACGTAAATGGAGTGCAGAAGATCCTAAAGATTTGTATAAAAAGGGAATAGAAGCTTCATTCAGTTATTACCAGATCGGAACAGACAAAGAAGGACAAGGCAAAATTGAAGAATATATGAACAATCTGAAAGGTCTGGAAGCTTTCAACGGTACTGATAGAGAAGCACAACTTGAGCAAATTATTACCCAGAAATGGATCGCTGTTTACCCGAATGGAAATGAGGGTTGGGCTGAATTCCGTCGTACAGATTATCCAAGATTTATGAAAACTCCTAAGAATGGAAACAATTCAGGCGGAGAAGTGCCTAACGGCAAATTCATCAAACGCTTGAGATATCCGGACAGCGAATCTTCTAATCCCAACCGTCCAAAAGAGGCAGATACACAGGGGACACGTCTGTGGTGGGATATTGCAGACACTAATAATGGCTCAGGAATATACCAGACGCCAAACAACTTCCAATAAAATTAAATAATAAAAAAGCGGCTTAATTCTCTTAAGTCGCTTTTTTATTATTCAATCTTTATCAGTGATCTTTCTACCAAAACTTCATTAATATAGTGTGCTTGAAGACGTCAATAGAATTATTTTACTCTATCTGTTCCTTGGGATAGTTCACTAAATATAAAGTCTTCGTAGCTCTTGTAAACGCTGTATACAACCAACGAAAATAATCAGGAGTCAGATACTCATCCGTCATATACCCCTGATCTAAAAATACATTCTGCCATTGTCCACCCTGAGCTTTATGGCAAGTTACCGCATAGGCATATTTCACTTGCAAAGCATTATAATGCGGATCCGCCTTCATCTTTTTCATCCGTTCTTGTTTTAAAGAAATATCTGCATAATCTTCAAGTATCGTATAAAATAAACGGTCATTTTCTGTCTTAGGTAAGGCAGGTGTATCCGAATGCAACGTATCCAATAACAGGTTAGCATCTAACTCAAAATCATTCTGATCCGGAAATCTCAGAGTAACTTCGGCAAAGCGGAAGCCATATAACTCACGCGTTCGACGAACACGCCGTACAACCGCAAGTTCACCATTTGCTATAAAATCCATCTCTTTATACTGCTCTGTCCAATAATAATTATTCTTTGCCACCATCAGCAAATCCCCTGTATTCAATTCATCTTCCCTCCAAAGAATTTGAGTACGAATGCCATTATTATATAGGTTCGCACGTTTATTAGAACGACAAATTACAATCGTTTCATCCATACCGTCACGTTCGTAACAATTCGTCAATTCATCAATTAACTCGGTCCCGGGTAATACCTTTATATCAGGAAAACCATTCACCTTTATTTTAGGCAAAGAGTAGCATTTATCTTCCATAATCAATTGACGCAATTGAGTTGCGTTCCAAAGAATTCCTGACTCTTGCACCTGACGAACCACTTGCGTCAGATTTACCTCACGCACTTCCAAACCATATCCTTTCAAGGCATCTGCAAAAAGTGCAGGGCTCAACTCCTCACCTACCGGTGGTAGCTGCGCAGTATCTCCCATCAATAACAATCGACAACCTTCACCCGAATACACAAACTGTATCAAATCATCTAATAATCTGCCTGTACCGAACATGCTTCCCGACAAACCTTCATTGGAAATCATGGAAGCTTCATCTACAATAAAAAGAGTATTTGTAGCAAGATTATCATTTATTGAAAAATTAGTCATCTCATTCGAAAAAGAACGTTGACGATATATTTTCTTATGAATTGTAAATGCTGAATGACCTGCGTATACTGAAAAAACTTTTGCAGCACGTCCTGTTGGAGCGAGCAATACAGACTTCTGTTGTAGCTTGTCCAGTGTTTTGACCAATGCCCCTACTAAAGATGTTTTACCTGTTCCTGCATACCCACGAAGAATGAAAACCTCCTCATTTATTGTGGAAAGCAAAAACTCTGAAAGAGATTTTACAGCTATTTCCTGTTCAAAAGTTGGTTGATAAGAAAAATTTTCCTTAATTTGCCTTTCTAAATAGTTATTTATCATTTTTGTACGAGAAAAAAGTTCCCGGAACTATCGTATTTAAATTTATTTATTCTATTTTTGCGATGCGAATATAACAACTAAAAAACATAATTTATCATGAAAACTGTATTTAATATTGTATTAGGGCTCTGCGTGATTGCATTGATCTATATCTGCTACAACAGCATTATGGGTCCTATCAATTTTGAAAATGCCCAAAAAACAAGAGAAGACGCAGTCATTGATCGCTTAGTGGCTATCCGCAAGGCACAACAAGAGTACAAAACTGTACACCGTGGACGCTATGCCGATAAATTCGACGTATTGATTGACTTCGTTAAAACACAGAAATTACCATTCGTTAGAAAAGAAGGGGAATTGACAGACAAACAACTGGAAGACGGAATGACTGAAAAGAGAGCTATGGAGATCATCACCAGAGCTGCCAAAACAGGTCGTTACGACGAAGTAAAAAAATGGGGATTGGAAAATTTCAAACGTGATACTATGTGGGTAGCTATGATAGACACTATCTATCCTAAAGGTTTTAACGCTGATTCTATGAGATTTGTACCTTATGGCAATGGAGCCGAATTTGAACTTATCGTAAGAAACGATACTACTAAATCTGGTGCTGCTATTTGTTTGTACGAAGTAAAAACTCCCTATGAAGTTTATCTTAACGGACTTGACAAACAGGAAATTATCAATCTGAAAGACTTGGATAACCAAACTGGTAGATATTCAGGTTTGATGATTGGATCTATAGACATGCCAAACAATGGTGCTGGAAACTGGGAATAATGATTGATTTGACTAAATCAAAACAATACACTTTATCCATCCGTCTTAGTACGGATGGATTTTCTTTTTCTATCTACAATCCGATAAATGAAGATTCACTATCACTAATTGAAAAAGAGGTAGATACATCTATATCTCTCACAGCCAATCTGAAAAACTTTTTTCACGAATCGGACTTTTTAAGTTGCTCATATAAAAGGGTAAATATAATAATGGCAAGCAAACGTTTCACAATAGTGCCATTAGATCTCTTTGATGAAGAGCAAAGCGAACTTTTATTTTATCATAATCATTCCAAAAGGGAGAATGAAACCATTATTTACAATATTCTGAAAAAAAATAATGTAGTTATCATTTTCGGAATTGACAAAAGCACATATGCTTTTTTAAACGAACAATATCCAGAAGCACGTTTCTATTCCCAAGCTACCCCGCTCATAGAATATTTATCCATTAAAAGCAGACTAGGAAACAGTAAAAAGATGTATGCTTCTTTCCGCAAAGATACTATTGATATTTATTGCTTTGAAAGAGGACATTTATTGTTAGCAAATTCCTTTAGCTGCAAACATACGGAAGACAGTATCTATTATTTATTATATGTCTGGAAACAAATGGAGTTCAATCAGGAACGGGATGAATTACATCTAACAGGGATATTATCCGATAAAGAAATCCTAATGAACGAATTAAAAAAATTCATTCTACAGGTATTTATTATGAACCCAGCTTCTAATATTGACATTCAAGCCTTATTATCATGCGAGTGATCAGCGGAATTTATAAACGAAGAAGATTTGATGTGCCACGAACTTTTAAGGCACGTCCTACTACAGATTTTGCTAAAGAGAATCTGTTTAATGTACTCAATAATTATATTGATTTCGAAGATGGGGTAACAGCCCTTGATTTGTTTGCCGGCACTGGTAGTATCAGTATAGAGTTGGTATCCAGAGGTTGTGATCGTGTCATCAGTATAGAAAAAGACCCGGCGCACTATTCATTCATTTGCAAAATCATGAATGAAGTACAAACAGATAAATGCTTGCCTATTCGTGGAGATGTATTCAAATTTGTCAATAACAGTCGTGAGAAGTTTGATTTCATTTTTGCAGATCCTCCTTATGCTTTAAAAGATTTAGCCTCCATACCCGAACTAATATTCCAAAATGAATTACTCAAAGAAGACGGACTGTTCGTACTGGAACATGGAAAAGAAAACAACTTTGAAGATAACCCACATTTCATAGAAAGAAGAATCTACGGAAGCGTAAATTTCTCTTTATTCCGATAAAGCATATTTTATCCCACTAAAGCAGCGGAGCCAATAAACGGACAACAGACTCTGCTGCCTTTCGTCTCCATGAACGTTTTACCCAATTCTTCAAAAAGATTTGCGTGCTTTCCCGCTGATCCTGGAGAAATATTTCCTTCATTTCAAGTGCTGTATTCATATCATACATAAAAGCATTTACCTCAAAATTATGTTCGAAGCTACGAAAATCAATATTCGTAGAACCTACCGTAGATAGCATATCATCCGAAACCATCAATTTGGAATGTAAGAAACCCTTTCGATAAAAATAAACTTTAACTCCTGCCTGCAATACATCTGCTAAATATGAATGTGATCCCAGATGAGTAATCCGGTTATCTGCACATTCCGGTAACATCAAACGAATATCCACCCCTGCCAATGCCGCTGTTTGCATTGCAGCTAAGATCTGTTCTGTTGGCAAGAAATAAGGAGTCTGCATATAGAAATACTTTTTAGCTCCGGAAATAGCCATAGTTAGTCCTTGCATTATTTCTTTCCACGGTCCGATAGGTTCACTTGTAACAGTTTGTACCAAGGTATTTCCGCAAGCTTCTATTTTGGGGAAATAACGGGAAGCAGTAATCAACGTACGGTCTACAAAATACCAATCGAGTAAAAATGCGGTCTGCAATCCATGTACGGCCTTCCCTTCTAATAGAATATGAGTATCACGCCAGATTCCCCAAGAGAAGCCACGCATATAACGTTCCGCCAGATTCATTCCTCCTACAAATCCCACACGCCCGTCAATAACAACAATTTTTCTATGGTTCCGATAATTAACTCTGCTGGTAAATAAGGGAAAACGCACTTTCAAGAAACTTCTGACTTCAATCCCTGCATTGCGCATTTCGTCAAAAAAGCGATTAGGTACATGCCAACAACCAACATCGTCATAAATTACACGTATCTCAACCCCCTGGGCTGCTTTCTCTATAAGCACATCCCTGACTAAACGCCCTATAGCATCATCTTCAAAGATGTAATATTCCATATGGATATGCTGCTTTGCCTTATGGAGTTCACGCAACAATGACTGTAGCTTGGTATATCCCTCAGTATAAACAGCTACCCTATTTCCTTCAAACGGGAAAGCCTGATTGGTATGTTGGAAAAGCTGAATAAGCCGGATATATTCATTAGGTATATCAGAACAATCCTGAGCTAGGTATTCTGCCATCGGTTTCTTTAAAAGTCGATTATAACTCTTTTGACCAATAATACGTTCCCGACGCTGGCTTCTGCCAAAAAAGATGTAGAAAACAAGTCCTACAACAGGAAGAAAAAGTAGTATAAGTATCCATGCCATAGTCTTCACCGGATTCCGGTTGTCAAGAATGATAATGACAATCGTACCGATAATGGCTCCGAAATAGACAATATCGAAAGCCACTGTTGCTACCTGGCTTACTATATAGTTCCAATCAATCATAAAAATCTCCTTTCTATACGGATACTAAACAACAAATATAGAGGAATTTATCGGATAAACAAAAAAAGTCCCGATGACAACTCATTTCATCATCGGGACTTACTGACTATTTAATCCATAAAATCACATTCTCCTAATAACGCATTGGTCGCATTCCTCCACCATAGCCATGTCCACCACCTCTATTACCATCAAAGCTACGTCTTTCACCTCTCTCTCCTCTATTATGTGCCACCTTTCCTCCTAATGTATTAAAGCGATAGACAAAATGTACCATAAAATAACTACCCAAAGTATTGTATTCAGTATCACTCATCATTGTTTCACTAATAGAACGTGTTAAACTACTTTGTTGTTTCAAAATATCATATATTTTAAAACGGAGAGTTGCAGCATTATTCTTTAAAAAGCTCTTTGAAATTTGTGCATTCCACATTACCTCATTATTATTTAATCCACCCGTATATCCATTCTTAAATCGACAATTAACATCTGTAGAAATAGCAATCTGCCATGGCAAATTGACATTTGTACTTCCTCCGACATAATAGTCAAATGTTTCGCGATTACTATTTTCCTGTTTACTGTTTCTAACCAAATTATAATTCACAGAACCATTTATTGACACATCAAATACCTCACTTCGATAACTACCAACAAGCCGTTCTCTTAAGTCCAAGCTATGTGTCGTGCTCAATTCCTGGTCAGAATTTCTGGAATTACCGACACTTGTATAACTTACTGCATCACTATACCTTACATTTGAAGTAGATAAAATCGTAAACTTCTGATTCCTCAAAGGAGTATTAAAATTAAAATATCCTTGAGTCTGCCAATTACCATTTACATTCTCTTTCTTATAGATACGGGCACCAGTCTGAGGGTCATACGTCATTTTATTTGCAACCGAATTCAACGTATTTGAATAACTCACATCTACAGTGTAACTACGCATAGATTCCGGAATAAACCGCCGATAATTCAAATTAAAGTTACTATTGAAAGAAGGTTTCAAATTCGGATTACCATACCTCAAATTCATAGGGTCGGTGATATCAATCACATCTTGCAGATCTTCAATATTCGGTGTACTACTTCTTCCTCGATAACGAAACATCAATACATGTTGTTTAGTAAACATATACCTGAACATTACCGAAGGCGACCAATTCAACACATTTTGTTCCGGAAGGTTCTTTTTATAGTTGGGGCCAATCGTAGTTTTACTCAAAGAAGACTGGGGTGTAACTCCCACGCCGATATCATACATCATTTTTGTATAAAGTCCACGCATAGAAAGATATGCCGAATGAGTATCATAAAAGTTTTCTACTCGTGTACTCAAATCATTATCGTATCCACGCTCCATATATTCCGGATAAGGATAATAGTTAATACTATCATACACTAATGATTGCGACAACTGCTTACGATGAGCGAATTCATAACGTAATTGAAGGAAATGATTCTTAAATACCGGTTCAGTATAGGATGCAGATACACTCCAGTTACGACTATCACTATTTCGATCTGTATATCGAGAAATATCCGAGATACTATCTAACTCAAAAAACTCGGTCTTTGAATCGGAGTAAGCATCTGATTCGCTATCACTGTATCCAAAACGTGCACCAACAGACAAATTTCTTCCTTTATTATTCAAACGACGGAAGGCCATCAAACTTCCATTAAAAGACCAGTTATGACCTTTAGATGAAGAAGCTGCTCCCCTTTCATTGACAGGATCGTGAGAATTATTATCAGTTCTTGACCAAGAACTACTGCTCGTTTCAGTTTGCGAATAACTACCATTGGGGCGGAAAATAATAGTAGTCAATGTATCCGGACGCCATTCCATACGAAAATCAACACGAAGATCATGTCTGTCACGATTTGACAAGTTTTCACTCTGCCCAAAAGAAGAGGTTTCTCCTAAAAAGGTTTCCGAAGAACTTTTACGACGAGCATCATTATTAGAATGCCCGTATTGTACATTTCCTCCTACTTGTATTTTATTTGTTTCTTTTGCATAATTAACCCCTAGTGATTGTGAAGTCGTAATACCAGAACCTGCATTACCTCCTGCGAGACCTTGACCGGCATCTCCAAACTCCGAGAATCCCTGATTATTCGTATTATTGGCAGAGGCAATAACTGTAAAACTCGAGTCATCTTTAAAACGACTGACCATCGCTCCACCTTCATAACGATCTTTACTACCATACCCACCAATAAAGTTGCCAATCACACCATTTTTCATTCCCTTCTTGACTGTCAGGTCCAAAACGGATTCTTCATTTCCATCATCAATACCTGTAATACGTGCCATATCACTTTTCTTATCATATGATTTGACTTTATCAACGATATTTGCAGGTAGGTTCTTCATTGAGACTTTCGGGTCGTCAGAGAAAAACTCTTTTCCATCCACCATAATTTTTTTGACTTCTTTACCATTGATAGTGATTTTTCCTTCATCACTCACTTCGGCCCCTGGAATTCTCTTCACCAGTTCTTCCAGCATCGCTCCTTCCGGAACAGGATAAGCCGCAGCAGAATACTCCGTTGTATCCCCCTTTACTATAACAGGCGGAACTTCTGCTGTAACCACTGCTTCCTTTAACATCACAGCATCCGGTTCCAAAGAAATATTTCCTACTTGTTTATCAGACACATTATCAGTCAATTGTAAAGGAAGGAATTTAGTACGAAAACCTATAAAGGAGACTTTTAATAAATATTTTCCAGCTTTCACTTTAGGAAGAGTAAACCATCCTTTATCGCTACTTGCTGCACCGGCAGCATAAGTACTATCCGGCAGGCTCAACAACTGAACCGTAGCTTGTGCTGCCGGCTCTTCCGAATCAGATTCCATGACACGTCCCGAAACAGAGATCAACTTATTTTGGGCAAAAATAGAAATGGTGCAAAGTAACATCAGCACCATAAAAGCTGAAACTTTCTTCATTTACCTTATTTACGATTTAGTAGTAATACACAATGTCTTTTTGACAAATTGAATCGTAAAAGGTTTAATTTAAATAAAAACTATCTCTTGAATAATCGATCAACTACCGCTTTTTTAAGACCAAACTCCAAACAAAGCACATTAAATATCAAAAAAGTCAGAAAAGAGGAAGTATCTACATTGATAACATCTTTTTGGAAGACACGCCATAACATACTTCCAAAAACAAAAAGAAATGTTAGAAAGATAGCATTACGAACTGCTGTATTACGAATCTGTTCAGTTTCACGACTCTCATTTTTATTCAATGCAAATATTATCATTAAGCATCCTGCCATCATCAGCAACTTTGTACATTCTTTATAAAACAAGAGATTCTGATCATTGACCATTCCATTCATATATAATACAGGAAGTATAAATAAAGAGATTATAAGAACAAGATATCCTAAAGGACGACTGAATATTGGTAGTAATGCTTTCATAAATTCTATGTTTTAATGAGACAAAAGTAAGTAAAAAAAATATTTTATATACATTTGCAGCAAGAAAAAGCTAAAGAATCATGAGTAAACAAGAAGTTATTCTCTGCGAAAGCCTGGAAGCAAGTCTCGATCGTGCCATAAAAAAATGTCCGCACGACAAGTTATTCATTCTCACAGACGAGCATACACAGCGTTTATGTCTCCCTGCTTTAAAAGAAGTATCTTATCTTAAAGATGCGATTGAAATCTGTATCGGTCCCGAGGATGTACATAAAACATTAGACACATTAGCTTCCGTATGGATGACGCTAAGTAAAAAAGGAGCTACCCGCCATTCATTACTTATCAATTTAGGAGGAGGAATGGTTACTGACTTAGGAGGCTTTGCTGCTGCTACATTCAAACGTGGAATTTCTTATATTAATATTCCTACTACATTGTTAGCCATGGTAGATGCTTCCGTAGGAGGTAAAACAGGTATTAACTTCAATGGACTGAAAAATGAAATCGGTGCATTTGCTCCGGCAGACTGTGTTTTGATTGAAACAGAATTCTTAAGAAGTCTCGATGCACACAATTTCTTCTCCGGATATGCTGAAATGCTGAAACATGGATTGATCAGCAATACAGCTCATTGGGCTGAATTATTAAATTTTGAGACTTCTACTATTGACTATTCTTATCTAAAACGATTAGTCGGTCAATCTGTACAAGTAAAAGAAGACATCGTGGAACAAGACCCTCTTGAACATGGCATACGTAAAGCTTTGAATCTGGGACATACCGTAGGACATGCTTTTGAGAGTTTAGCTCTAGCAGAAAACCGCCCGCTCTTGCATGGTTATGCTGTAGCATGGGGAATTGTCTGTGAATTATATCTATCGCATCTTAAAGTCGGGTTCCCTAAAGACAAGATGAGACAGACAATCGAATTCATCAAAGAAAACTATGGAGCGTTCACATTCGACTGCAAACAATATGAACAGCTGTATGCACTTATGACACATGATAAAAAGAATACTTCAGACACTATCAATTTCACTTTGCTGAAAGACATCGGAGATATTTGTATAAACCAAACAACAGATAAAGATACGATTTTCGAAATGTTGGATTTCTATCGTGAATGCATGGGAATCTGAATAAATATATCCTAACCAATAAAGACCAAAGGAGCAGATTTTGCATTATGCCTTACTGCTCCTTTGATTTATATCTACTTTTATGTACTCTTAAACGAGCTTATAATATAAGAGTTTCTTTCATTATTTAAGCACCTCTCCCGTTCCATCCAAACTTGCTATCCGATACTGTGACAATGACATTCCTGTATGTTTTCTAAAGAAACGTCCCAAAGACGATTGATTAGCAAAATTTGTTTTAAGAGCTATTTCCTGAACATTCAGATTAGTGTTCTTTAGCAAAGCTTTTATCTCTAATATAATATATTCTATAATCCAGTCTTTAGCAGATTTCCCACTAGTCTCTTTTATAACCATCGACAGATATTTAGAGGTAATGCACAATTTATCAGCATAAAAAGCTACATCTTTATTTTCCCTGAAATGTTCCATGATAAGTGCAAAAAACTTATTAGTTAATTCCTCTTTACGAGTTTCTTGTCTATTTCCCAAAAATAAAGTTTCCTGTTTCTGAAAATAGTTATATAATTCCAAATACAAATACCTTATTAAATGAGTAATCAATTCACGTCTATATAAATCACTTGAGGTTATCTTCTCTTTCACCAATCCAAAAAAATTAAATAGACGCTGAATATCTGTTTCTGATTGACGATAAACAAAATGACTTCTCATGTAAAAAAAGAAATGAGGAGAAAATAAAGGCACACCAGATAGGGCATCACTATGCAAAGAAAGTGAGATAACCAATGTAATAGTTTGAAAATCGGCACTTACTTCATTAAATGACACATATTGTCCCGGAAATAAAATCATTAACTCTTTGGGCATTATCCAATGCATGCTGTCATGCACCTGAATCTGCGCTTTTCCCCTAAAACAATATACAATCATAGCAGATTGTATACTTGATGGATAAGGAGTTAAAGGAAGATATTTCAAATTTTCGTAATATCTTAGATCATCACCCAAGATATAGGTTTCTAATGTTTCACTCTTTTTACTATTCAGCATTTATCGAATTCAATAAAACTTTGCACAAAAATATAATATACCGATTTAGCTTACATCATATATGGAAATATGGTATTGCATTAAAGAAGTTAAGCCCCCATTATTTACATTATTTTATAAACAGAAGCTTCTCGAGTTAGTTTAATAAAAAGCCTATTATTTAGATTTATTACAAATAACACAGCAGCATATCTTAGTTAAAATAAAATAGAAGCAAAGTCTATAGATATCTGTTTCTCATACAAAAAGCCCCATTTATTTTCTTTTTAGGGTATTTTCCTGGCCTTCGTGTCAAAAATGTAATCAAAAAAATCATTATTCTTACATACAAAGACCTAAACATCCGCTATTTTTGCAAACAGCATATTAAAAGTTGATATGCTGAAACCTAAATTATGATACGAACAATAATTATTAAATGATTATTAAAGCAAACACATAATAATAATTGAAATGAAAAAATTCTTTTTATGCACTGCGTTAGCACTTTCCGTACTACAACTTGCATCTGCTCAAAAGCAAGATACATGTAAGCCAATAAATCTTATTTGTGACCATCTGGTAAAACCTTTGGGAATAGACAATCCCAATCCCAGATTATCGTGGATGCTGGACGATTCACGAAAAGGAGCACGACAAACTGCTTATCAAATAGTGGTAGGATGTGATTCTCTGGAAGTAGTTAATGGAAAGGGGAAAGTATGGGATACGGGAAAGAAAAACTCGGATGATATCCTGATTAATTATTCGGGGCAAGCACTTCAACCTTTTACTAAGTATTATTGGAAAGTGAATGTTTGGGACAAAGACGGTGTAAATTCCTCATCGGACGTTAGTTGTTTCGAAACAGGAATGATGGGAATGAAAAACTGGCAAGGTGCATGGATTGGGGATAATAGGGACATTAACTACAAACCGGCTCCTTATTTCCGTAAAACATTTGAAGCAAAGAAAAAGATCAAATCAGCTAGAGCATATATTGCTGTGGCAGGTTTATACGAATTATATCTGAATGGAAACAAGATAGGCAATCATCGCTTAGATCCTTTATATACCCGTTTCGATAGAAGAAACTTCTATGTAACATATGATGTAACCGATCAATTGCAACAAGGCAAAAATGCAATAGGAGTTTTGCTGGGTAATGGTTGGTACAATCATCAATCAATGGCAGTATGGGATTTCCATCGTGCCCCATGGCGTAACCGCCCTACCTTTTGCATGGACTTACGAATTACTTATGAAGATGGTACTGTAGAAGTTATTCCTACAGAAAGAGACTGGAAAACATCATCGGGTGCTTTGATCTTCAATAGTATTTATACAGCTGAGCATTACGATGCTCGTTTGGAACAAAAAGATTGGAGTACAGCAAATTTCGATGATTCAAAATGGCATGGTGTAGGCTATAGAGGAGTACCTTCTCAAAATGTAGTCTCTCAACAAGTACAACCCATTCGTGCTGTGGAAACAATCCCGGTAAAAACTCTCAAGAAGTTTAATGATTCTACGTATGTATTCGACTTTGCCAGAAATATGGCAGGAGTTACTCGTATAAAAGTATCCGGAGAAGAAGGCACAATTGTGAGAATTAAACATGGAGAACGTATATATGATAACGGACGAGTGAATACATCAAACATTGATGTGTACCATCGTCCGGTAGATGATTCGGATCCATTCCAAACAGATATTCTCATCTTGAGTGGAAAAGGGGAAGATGAGTTTATGCCTAGATTCAATTATAAAGGTTTCAGATATGTCGAAGTGACAAGTAACAAACCGATCACATTAAATGAAAATAGCCTGACTGCGTATTTTACCCATAGCGATGTCCCTCAAAAAGGAGAAATCAATACTTCAAACACGCTTATCAACCGTTTATGGTGGACAACTAATAATGCTTATTTATCCAATCTGATGGGATATCCTACCGACTGTCCTCAACGAGAGAAAAATGGATGGACCGGTGACGGACATTTCGCGATTGAAACAGCATTGTATAATTATGATGGTATTACCGTTTACGAGAAATGGCTGGCAGATCACCGGGACGAACAGCAGCCTAATGGTGTATTGCCCGATATTATACCAACCGGAGGCTGGGGATATGGAACAGACAACGGACTGGATTGGACCAGTACGATTGCAATCATTCCATGGAATATCTACATGTTTTATGGTGACAGTAAATTATTAGCAGACTGTTATGAGAACATCAAACGGTATGTGAACTATGTTGATCGTACAAGTCCGAATGGATTAACTTCATGGGGTAGAGGTGACTGGGTACCCGTAAAATCAGGTTCCTCAAAAGAATTGACGTCATCTGTCTACTTTTATGTTGATACTAAAATTCTTGCCAATGCTGCAAAACTATTTAATAAGCAAGAAGACTATACATATTATACTGCACTAGCTGAAAAAATTAAAAATGCAATCAATGCAAAATTTCTGAATCAAGAAACAGGTATATATGCCAGCGGTGTTCAAACGGAATTAAGTGTACCTCTGATGTGGGGAATTGTTCCTGAAGATGTAAAGAAGAAAGTAGTTAAGAATCTAGCGAAGAAAGTAGAAGAAGCAGGTTTCCATCTGGATGTAGGTGTATTGGGAGCAAAAGCTATTCTGAATGCATTAAGTGAAAATGGAGAAGCGGAAACTGCTTATAAAGTGGCCGCACAAGATACTTACCCATCATGGGGATGTTGGATAGCTAACGGGGCTACGACATTGCTTGAAAACTGGGATTTGAAAGCTACACGAGACATTTCGGATAATCACATGATGTTTGGTGAAATCGGTGGATGGTTTTATAAAGGCTTAGGAGGTATTTTCCCTGATCCACAGCAGCCCGGATTTAAACATATTCTTCTTCGTCCTAATTTCCCGACCGGATTAAATCAGTTTGAAGCAAAACACCAGTCACCTTACGGCGAGATTTGTTCGAAATGGGAACGTAAGAAAAATATCATCCTTTATGCAATAAAGGTGCCGGCTAACAGTAGTGCAACTCTTTATTTACCTGATAATATAAAAGGGGAAGAACGTACAATAGAATTGGAAGCTGGAGAATATAATTTTAAGTTCAAATTAAAATAGAATGATTAGAGTCTCATAATTGCATACCAAGACTTATTTTATAATTAGTTAATTACAACATGGAGGGCACTTAAAACATTATTTAAGTTGCCCTCTTTATAAACACACCACGCTTTATCCAGACTTGGTATCTTTTGAAGTGCAAATCACTATTTCCACAAGAAGAGATATCAATTAAAAATCTGAATATTAATTATTTATTTAAAACTTATCGAGTATATTCTTAGAGTCATAAAGTCTAATTCCTGAGTATTAATAATTGAGAAATAGAGTATTAATACCTGAGATGTAGACTATTATAGTCTACAAATGGGTAAATTAATATCTATCCGAATATGTCGAGAGTACATGCAGAAGCCGAATCATTCAATGGCATCACAAATACATTTTTTCAAAATAATATTAAAATCAAATCTTATAATTCTGAGTATGAGAAAAAAAATATTTTTAATCTATATAGCCTGCTTCTTTGTAACTATGGTTGGAGGTACGCCTTTAAATACAGGTTTTCAACATCTACATACAGGTTTTCAATATCCCCCTACATCTGCCAAAGCACGTACCTGGTGGCATTGGATCAATGGAAATGTAACCAAAGCAGGAATTACTGCGGATTTGGAAGCTATGAAACGTGTAGGCATTCAAGAAGCACAAATCTTTAATGTCGATCAAGGGTATCCTGAAGGGCCTGCTTCCTTTTTATCTCCTGAATGGTTAGAACTTTTTCATTTTGCTGTTTCAGAGGCGAAACGACTGGGACTTGAAATCGGATTCCATAATGGTGCCGGCTGGTCATCAAGCGGAGGTCCCTGGATAACCCCTGAATTTGCAATGCAAACAATAGTATATAGCGAAAAACAGTGTAATGGAGGTGAACAGATTCTAATTAAATTGCCACAACCAACCACAAAATTAAACTATTACAAAGATATTGCTATATTAGCATTCCCTACTCCACAGAACGAAACTCGATTGGATAATCTTGAATTAAAAACCTTGTCAGGTCATTCTTTTCCCAATCATTTGCTACCGGATGAAAAAGTTATTCCACAAACAGCTTTGGTACGGAAATCGGAAATAATCAATCTGACATCCAACATGTCTTCTGATGGCAACTTAAAATGGAAAGCACCTGCCGGCAAATGGACTATTCTTCGTATTGGACATACTCCTACCGGAACAAAGAATCGGCCAGCAAACGGTACGGGACAAGGATTGGAATGCGATAAACTTAGCAAAGCCGCTGTAGACGCTTATTGGAAAGGTGGAATTCATCCAATATTAGAAAAATTAGGCCCGCTTGTGGGCACTAATTTGACTAATTGTTTAATAGATAGTTATGAAGTAGGCTGTGGAAATTGGACTACAGGCTTTGATAAAGAGTTTGCCAAACGTTGTAAGTATGATTGTATCTCCTACCTCCCTACCCTAGCCGGATACTATGTTGAAAGTGGTGAGATCTCCGAACGCTTTCTTTGGGATTTCCGGAAAACAATTGGTGAATTGATGGCGGATAATTATTTTGGTTATTTTCAAGAGCTATGTCATAAATACGGTATGAAGTTTTCCGTAGAACCATACGGTGGTCCTTTCAATTGTATGCAATCCGGTGCTGTTGGTGATATACCCATGAGTGAATTCTGGGTAGGTGGCAAGGTCTTTACAGAAATGTCAAAGTTAGCAGCCTCTGTAGCACATCTGAATGGTACAGCAGAAGTAGGTGCCGAAGCCTTTACTGCCGACAATAATCATAGCAAATGGTTGAATCAACCAGCTACACTGAAACCTTTAGGTGACTGGGCATGGTCAGAAGGAGTCAATCGTTTCATTTTCCATACTTATGCACATCAACCATGGAACATAGCTCCAGGCATGACATTCCATATGTATGGTACGGAGATAAGCCGTTTGAACACTTGGTGGGAACAGGGAAAAGCATACATGGACTATTTAGCGCGTTCACAATTTCTGCTTCAACAAGGGCGATGTGCTGCTGATGTATTAGTCTTTACAGGGGAGTCTTCACCTAACGATGGGATATATCGACAAGATATTAAAGCATTGGGATACGATTATGATGAAATAGGAATCAATAAGATCGCTTCTCTAACGGTAAATAATACTCTGATTCAGACACCTACAGGAGGTCAATATCGAATTCTAGTACTACCTGAAAATGAGAAGATGACGCCTGAATTATTACTGAAATTAAAAGAACTCGCTAAAAAGGGAGCAACGATTATTGGACCCAAACCGTTGAAATCTCCAAGTCTCCAAGGATTCCCGCAATGTGATGATAAATTAAAAAAACTAGCAGATGAACTGTGGGGAACAAATGCTGCAAATAGTAAGAATGCACTTATTTGTAATATATCAGTAAAGGATGCATTAAAACGTGCAAAATTGAAACCGGATTTTTCTGCTGGATTAAGTGGTTCTGATCTTCTTTTTATTCATCGGATAACAGATAATGAGGATATTTACTTTATATCTAATCAACAGAAACAGTATCGGAAAGAAATATGTACGTTTCGTGTTTCAGGAAAACAACCACCTGAACTTTGGAATGCAGAAACTGGAAAGATGGAGACTATTGCCGAATGGCAATGCGAGGGAGGAGTCACAACTATTCCTCTCAGCTTTACACCGGAAGAATCATTCTTTATCATATTCAAAAGTGGAAATGAGCATTTTACAATCAATAATCCCATCGCAGCAGTGAAACAAGATTTGTCTAGTATTGAAACAAAAGCTCTTCCCGATTTGAAAATTATCAAAGCCGAATATGGAACTTTCCTCCCGGAAGGTATGGTAGATGTAACGGATATATTATCAAATAATATCAAAGGGAACCAATTACAGATAACAGCAGACAATAACATTGTAAATGACCCTGCTCCCGGAGTTCAAAAAGAAATGAGGTTAGAATATAGTGTAGGAGGAAAACTCTATAAAAAATGTGTTCCCGAATCACAGACCCTCACTATACCGTCAGAAGGAGAAAGCGGAGAACTAAAATTAATAAAAGCTCTTTACGGACGATTTGCACCGGATTTTGACGGAAACTTGCCAGCACCCCCTATCGATATAACACAACAGATAAATAAAAGAATCAGTTCTCTAAATTTGATATTCCCTGTTGATGACAGCCTTATAGGTAAATCAGTGACAGGTAGAAATAAAGAAAGTAAAAAGTTACGTTTGGTTTATTCCGCAGCAGGAGAAGTCTTTGAATGGGAAATACCGGAAGGGAAAACTGTAAATTTGACGCAACACAACCCTGAGCCTAAGTTAGCCATTGAAAATGGGAAATTGACCTGGATAACTCCACAAACGGGTACTATTGAATGTACTATGGTATCAGGAGACATCAAAAAAGGATGTGTAAAATCCATTCCACAACCTCTAAAAATCGAAGGAGCATGGGATGTTAGTTTCCCACCAAACTTAGGAGCACCTTCACAAGCTAAATTTAAAGAGTTATATTCGTGGTCGGAATCTTCAGACGAAGGCATTCGTTACTTCTCAGGTACGGCAACTTATCGGAAACAAATTTATGTTCCAAAAGAATATGTACAACCGGAAATATCTTTAGAAATGGATCTAGGGAGGGTTTGTGTAATAGCAGAAGTGATTGTGAATGGCAAGGAACTAGGTATATTATGGAGAACCCCGTTCCATATTGATCTGGGAGATGCGGTTCGGGCAGGAGAAAATGACATACAGATACGTGTTACCAATTTATGGCCAAACCGTCTGATCGGTGATGCCCATTACCCTGAAGATTGTGAATGGGGGGATTGGCTCCCGAAGAGCTGGCCGAACTGGTTAGAAAAACCGGAAAAGCGCTCGTCTAAACGTATAACATTCACGACCTGGAAACATTGGAGGGCTGACGATAAGCTACAACCTTCTGGTTTAATGGGACCAATACTCATACGCCCATATATGCATGTTGATTTATCCCAGTAAATGATTCCTTTTTCAATGTGTTAGAATGAAGTTAAACACCATTCCTTCATCCTTCATATTTTGATATATCCTACTATGGATCAATCCATTGCATTGCGTCATCTTTTTTTTCTGAACTTCTCTATTTTTTTAGTTCTCAAATGTAGATGACGCAATGTCTTTATTTAATAAATAAGAAACTTATGCTCCCATATGACAAACAAGAATGTTTTTTCAAATACTATTCCTCGTATAAAACAAAGTATTTGCTTTGAGAAAAAGATCACAATGTTTGTTTCCGTTCTTCCTTATCTTTGAAAAAAAGACCGCAATGATTGAAAACAAACTTCCCATAGTTTGTACACCCAAAACGTATAGTTGATTGCATCAGATTAACCGCTTGTCTCACTCAACGTTTGCGGTTGATTTGAGTAAGTTTACCACATACTTTTTCCAAATCATGCGGTTGATTCAAGTGAATCAAGTACTTGTTTGAAACAATTTAAATACTTAATCTCAAATCCAAGTCAATATATAAAAGAATGCATTTTATAATGTCCGAAAAACATAACCGCTTGCTTATAAAGAATAGTCAGAATTAATTAAACAATGAATTTGCTAATTAAGCTTGAAAAATTAACTTTGTAACTTCAAACCGAATAGTATTCTAATCCTAATAACAAAAATGCGCTTACTACTTATACTATCGACTCTCCTTTATTCATTTACGTGTTTGGCGGAGAACGAACGGAATTCTTATTCCTTCAAAAAGATAGATCATTCACAAGGTCTATCTAATAGTGCTGTAATAAGCATATTTCAAGATAATACCGGAATCATGTGGATTGGCACTTATGACGGCATTAACTGTTATGACGGAAAAGAGATAGAAACTTTCCGTTCCGATTTCTCTGCCAAGACAACGTTAAGCAACAATATCATACATGCTATTCAACAAGCAGACAGTAACTGCATTTGGATCTCCGGAAATCAAATAGTCAATCGTTTCTCACTATCTTCAAAAGAAATCGTCTCTAATTACGAATTTCCGGGATTTCATTCTCCTCATTCCAACAAAAACGGAAATACTTGGTTGATAGGTACCAATAGCATACGATATTATAACACCTACCACCATCGTTTTATCAAGATAAAAAAGCCGGATATAGAAATGGGTGATCCAAACAGCCACGCTTTTGTCACCGACGATGGCGATTTATGGCTTTTTCCCAATCGTTCTACCGAATTATATAAGTTTTCTCTCAATTCATTTGGGGCAGATACTTTAAATACCCAACTCACCGTCACCCCTTACCATTTTCATTCCAAACCTTTGGAATTCATTTCTTATCAAAACGGAATACTATGTTTTGTAGATATTGAGAAAGACTTATATATTTATGACATAGCCGGTAAATCTAAAATTTATACTCGTAACATATCCTCATTACTTGAAAAATATGGTTCGGTACAAGGAATTATACCCTTTTACGAAGATATAATCATCGGCTTCAAAACCAATGGACTCATATTACTCAGAGCGTCAAAGAAATATGAGGAAAGTATCCTAAACCGTAATATTTGCATTTTCAGTATTTACAAAGATCCCCATCAAGGAATATTCTGGATAGGATCGGACGGGCAAGGGGCTATTATGTATGCACAAGATCACTCAATAGCTACCAACATAAAATTAAACAGTCTCTCATCCAACTTAACCCGGCAAGTACGTTCGTTGATGACTGATAAAGATGGCGGACTATGGTGCGGGACCAAAGGTGATGGCTTAATATATATCCCTGATTTTCAGAGAGGGATTGATGTAACAAAAGCAAAAATATATTCACCTTACGATATACAAAATGCTACCTCCTATTCAAAATGGGATAAAGAATTCGAAGTATTTACATTGCAGCAAAGCCGCTATTTAAATGGTTTTTGGTTGGGAACAGGAGATACCGGACTATATTATTACTCTTATGACGATAAGAAACTTCACTCTATACTCCCTCCGTCAGGCAATCTGCTTGTACATATACACAAGATATACGAGGAAAACGACTCTACACTATGGTTATCCTCCTCTGAAGACGGTATTCATAAGGCCTGGTTCAAAAAGGTACAGGCTCTTCCCAGCATTCAGAAAGAAAAGAAATTTCATTTCTTCCGCGAACAGCATGAGATCAATTCGCTTTTTTCAATGATACCCGAAGGAGATTCAATCTTATGGTTTGCCAGTCGCAACAATGGCTTGATTAAGATGAATAAACAAACTGAAAAATATCAGGTTATATCTCTTAAAGAAATATTACATAAATCAGTCGATGATATTCTATCCACTTATGTAGACAAGAATGGGAAAATATATTTAGGCACAACTGCAGGACTAGTCAGCTTCACTAAAGAAAATGGTAAATTAAAACCTCATTATGTAGGATTGGCAGAAGGATTGCTTAATGATATGATTCATGGCATTTTGGAAGATGGCAATGGTTTTCTTTGGCTTTCTACAAATAAAGGTATTATCAAATATAATCCTAAAAATGACTCTTCACATGGTTACTACTACAGTAGTGGTGTGCAAATTGGAGAATTCAGCGACGACGCATACTATCAATGTCCTTATACCCAAAAACTCTTATTCGGAGGAACAGACGGTTTGTTGTATATGGATAAAGATGTGATTACTCCTTCCGGTTATTATCCGGACATCATCCTGCGAAAACTTAAAATAAAAAGTAAAGAAGTCAATCTCTCTCACTATTATACCCCTGATGGTAAGACCTTGCATATCCCTGGTCCGAAAACATCTTTTGCTCTTACGTTTGCAGTACCGGATTATTTGACGGGAAGTGAGATAGAATATTCATATAAACTTGAAGGGAAAGACACGGATTGGACTAACTTTTCGCCCAATAATGAAGCTATTTATTCAGATATTACAGCTGGAAAGTACACCCTCAATATCCGTTATAAAAAAGATGTTATTGACAGCTACAAAACAATGACTATACCTATCTCAATCGTATCCCCGTGGTATCAATCAATGTTGGCTTATATAATATATATTCTATTGATAATCGGAATTGGAGGTACTGTTTTCTATTTATTGCGTAGATGTTCTCAACTTAAACAAAAGGTAAAACAACTTTCAATAAATAGTGACGAAAAGATCACATGCGAATCATCCTGCCAGTATATCAAACAAATACGTGAAACAGTTACATTGAAACTCGGCATTTCACCCGACCAAATGAAATGTACTACGACGGATCAGATAAACTTTATTTGGAAAGTTACGCATATCATAGAACAAAATCTGAATAAAGAAAACTTAAGTACCACATTCATTGCCGACCAAATGGCAATGAGTCCCCGACAATTTTATCGCAGATATAAGGAGATTGCTGAAATCTCACCTAGCGATCTAATCAAAAATTACCGAATAGAGAAAGCAGCTGGATTATTATTGACCACCGATAGATCAATACAAGATATCATTGCAGATGTAGGCATCTCCAGCCGTGCCTATTTCTACAAAGAGTTCACACGAAAGTTTGATATGACTCCTAAGGATTATCGTGAAGCCAACAAAAGAAAGTAAAATCCAGTTGTACTCTATCATTCCTACAAATACAGATTATCTCCTAAAAATCAAGCAATTGAGAGATACTCTACAGCGACATTGCTGTACTCTGAAAAGACATTTTTAATTTGACAGAAATTCGGCATAAAAGAGTACAATTAAGTTATACCAATGCACTTATTTTGCAAACAAACCATGATCTTAAATATAATTCAATTATGTTCAAAATCAGCACTTTATTATTGCTGAAATTATCAATAAATAAAAATATGAAAACACCGATTATTACATTTCTTTCGCTTATCTTAATTTGGTATATATACAGTTGCAGTAATGATACTTATAAAGATTCTTCTTTTTTACAAAAGAAGAATTTAGTACTTGATGTAAGACAGTTCTATTTATCCGATGGCTTTTATAGCAAAAAAGAGATAGAGGAATGGAATGAAAAAATAAAAGAATTAGGATGGGAAAAGCAGCTGGAACTAATAATGAAGAATCAAGATATCGGTTTAGGTGAACTAGGATTAGTTTTGAAAGGATATAGTTATAAAGGGCTTATTGATAAACAGGAAATAGAAGAATATATACTAAATAAAAATAGCCTCTTTCCTGTATATGATCCTATTAATTCTTTTAGACTTTTACCAATTGAATCAATAGAAACAAGTTCAGCAAAATGGATTGAAAAACAACGTAATTTTCTAGATTCTATTTACAACACAGGAATAGAAGCCGTTATTTTGAATTGGGAATATAAGACTAATAAGTTTTCAACAATGGCATTGGTTTCAGATGAAAGTGGTGGCATAAAATATGATAATATATTGTCCAATATCACAATAAAACAAACGATTGAATTAGAAGATTCAGTTACTTTCGGGAAAATACCTAGCATTAAATCAAGAACAGAAAACGAAAACAGTATAAACAAGAACATCATCAAAGGAGAACGAATTCTTGGATCTTTCTTCATGCCAGATGCTTCGGTTATTACAACTGGAACTGTAACAGGAACAATAGAAAATGGGCAGAAATCGATAAGCAATTTCTCAGAACATACAGAAATTTACACGAGACCAGGTTCTTCTTATACAGCCAACTCTAGAATGGAAGCAAAAGAAATAAAGAGAGGTATAAATGGATATGTTGATATTATTTATGCATATTATATTGCTTACGAAGCCAAATGTACTATTACTGGTGGCATAAATTTGGGAGCATTTAATGTCTCTATTACTGAAAACAGTTCAGGTGGCTATGTAAAAAGAGATAGTGGAACGGAATACGTTACTGCAAGTGCATTAAATTAAATTCGCTCTTAGCACATAATGAACTACAATAAAGGAACTCTCTTTTCATAACATAATAGAATAATGAAAAAACTGCAATTGATGATTGTCTCATTTTTATTACCATTTACTTTACAGGCTCAGAGAAGCACTGTTTTGGTACAACAGACAGATACATCTATAATTAATATCTATGAATATGGACAGCCTATATCTTCTTGTGAATGTAACTTTGAAAATCTTTTTCGTAATTGGACCACTCAATTTGTAACGAATGCTAAAGATATAGAGTTGATTTCATACGAATTTATTGAAAGATTAAGCGATAATAATATTGATTCTTATATAAATTTACTCACTTGCCCGAATGTGTTAGCTTCAGCATTTCATGCTTCTAATTGGACAAATACGACTTTCTCGGAAGATTCTATCATCCAAAAGACAGAAAAGAGAGTACGATATGTTTTACCCCAATTCTATACAATTGAACCGGGGACAGTTCCTTCTATTCCGGTGATTGAACATGAAAAAGTATTGGATGAACTCAAAAAAAAGGCAACTTTAAAAAAAGAACTAATTCGTAAAATAGTTAGTACTAATGATAAGGTATATTTGATACTATTTAAATATGGAGGACAAACCTTAAAAAATTATGTTATATGTAGTTCCAAAACAAATAGGGTTATTTGCGACAATGTATTCAAGGTAGTAACATCATTCAAATCCAATATGTTATTATATTAGATAACAAGTGAAAAACTTATTGGCATGAACAATTTGTGTAAGTATAAAAATGAAATTTATGAAGGAAGTTTGGTAGAAGACCTAAATATTATCGTAAAGCTAATAAAAAAGAGAATTCAGTTGTACTTTACCATTCTAACAAGTATTTATTATCACCTAATAATCAATTAGTTAGAATGTACTCTACAATACCATCACTGTATGTTACAAAGACTTTTTTTAATTTGACAGAAATTTGGCATAGTAGAGTATCGTTTGTTACTTTCTATTTACTAGCTTTGCGTCATCAATATGACCAGCTAATTTAAATTAAATATAGACAGAATGAAAAAACTTAAAAATGTACTACTATTATTACTACTATTAGCTTCAACAAATACCATAGCTAAAAGTAGTTCTTCTCAAGACAACCCAAGAATTGTTAATATCATTAACTTTATTCGTCAAGTAGAACCTAGAGATAAAAATATAACAGAACAGGTTTTATATGAGACTGTTAACGAACAAGTAAAGCTACTCACAAAGTACAATCTACAAGGAACCTTTCTGTTGCAGTATGACGCCCTCATCAACCCGCGTTATCAAACTCTACTTAAGAAAGAAATAAAACGTGGTTCCGAAATCGGTGGATGGTGGGAAATCACACAACCGCATGTAGAAGCTGCCGGATTAACATGGAGAGGACGTTATGCCTGGGATTGGCATGCGGATGTTGGATTTGCTACCGGATATACTCCAGAAGAAAGAGAAAAACTAGTAGACGTCTACATGGAAAAATTCAAATCTATATTTGGTAAATACCCAGCCTCCATAGGTTCTTGGTTTATCGACGCACATTCATTAGGCTACATGTATGATAAGTATGGTATCAAAGCTTCATGTAACTGCAAAGACCAATATGGAACTGATGGCTATACACTTTGGGGAGGATATTGGAATCAGGCCTATTATCCGAGTCGCCTCAACGGATATATGCCTGCACAAACAGCTAAAGGACAGATTCCAGTACCCGTATTCCGTATGTTAGGAAGTGATCCTATTTACCAATATGACACAGGTGTAGGACATTCAATACAAGGAGTAATCACTCTGGAACCTGTATACGGAAATGCTGGTGAAAGTGAACAGTGGGTAAGACGTTTCTTTAAATCGATCTTTGAAGATCCATGCCTCGGATTCAATTATACACAAGCAGGACAAGAAAATTCTTTCACTTGGAAAGCTATGGAGAAAGGACTCAAAATGCAAATACCAATCCTTGCATCACTACAACAACAAGGTAAAATTAGAATAGAAACATTGGAAACTTCAGGCGAATGGTTTAAAAAGAAGTATCCACTGAATCCGCCAACATCCGTCACAGCACTTACAGACACATATGACAATGGACAAAAAACAGTATGGTTCAACAGTCGTTTTTATCGGACAAATCTTCTATGGGAAAATAACACAATTCGTTTCAGAGACATTCAACTATTTGATGAAAACCTAGAATCTGATTATCTGAAACAACCTTGTACTTCTAATCAATGTGTTTATATGACTTGCCCTATCATTGACGGTTTCCTATGGAGTGCTCCCAAGGACTTAGCCGGTATTCGGATATATACAATAGATGCCAATAATCACCCTAATGAAGTGATCATGGAGAAGATGTTAGTTAAAGTATTAGGAAAAAAAGCAACAGAAATAATTTGTAAATCCGCTTCTGGTAAAGAGTATATTTTTACTATGAATGAAAAACATATTGAAATCAAAAGTAATGATGAGAATCAATGGGTAATGAAGTTGAATGTAGCTAAAGATAAAACATTTCCGCTAAATCTTACTAATAAGCGGATACTGAAGGGTCAAATGAAAAATATTAATTACGGAATCATTTGTAAAAAAGGCATCATGGAAAAAGAGAAAAATGGGGTTTTATTCATTCCCGAGAAGAACAAAATTACAATAGATTGCTCAAATCGAGAGATTTGAATTTAAAATAACAACACAAATGCAAAAATGGCATTCTATAACAAAAAAATGCCAATTATGAAGTGGCTTTGATAACTGAAAATTTGAAGTTTTTAAAAGCCACTTCTTTGCTATAAAAATAATCAATAAATTAGTAATACTTAGTTCCGTTGTTAAATCAGTTTTGAATAAAATATGCCCATCCTTTTGATAACAGAATTAATCAAAAGCATATTAAGAATCAAAAAAGCTCGATAAATAATTAAACAAAATAGATTCTATTAAACTTCAATATATATCAAAATTCATACAACATATTCTAGTACTTCTTGCATTTAACCTCATCTTTTATCTATAAATAAAAAACACACAATTATAAGAAAAAACATAAATATACCGATTATTACAATCTATTCACTTTGCTTTATTTTGCAAATGTATAGTTGTAGTAACAAACTCTATAAAGATCATCCTTTTATAGAAGTAAACAATTCAATAATTGATGGAAAAATAGCATAAATGAATGACCGTTTATTAAAGATAAATGAAATAAAGAAATAGAAGAATTAGGATGGGAAAAACAATTAAAAAAGAATAAACTGCTATTTTTGTACTTGATTTTTATATATTCCGATAATTCCCATTCATTTTTAACTCATTACTTCTGCTACAGAAGCAAAAAGATTATTTATAATCAAAATTCACCGAAAAACTTGTTCACCATCTTGATATATAAAAACACTTTCTTCCTTCCCTCGACTAATATTTCTTAGCCAAAAAAGAGCATTGGTAGGAGCATTAGCATATTCCAATACAATATCTTCTGCAACCTTTTTGCCACCTAGACGTTTCCAGCCATTAATACTCCACCAATACAATTCATAGGTATCACCCAATTGAATCATATTACCGTCAGTTCGTGGTATATATATAATTTTCTCAAACTTAACCTTTTCTCCGAAATCCATTCCTACCCAAGCCCCATCTCTAACAGGAGTATCCAGAGAAGTAAGAGGATCACCGTCAAAAACCACTTCTTTAAGTTTGGACGGATCGTCATCAAAACTACCTCCAGTACCTATAATTCTCCCTTTTGTGGGCTTTATAGAATCCTTCTTGAAAAATGCCAATTCGGAGATATTACCATAAGAATTTCCCGGAGAAAGATAACGCCAATAACGCCATGCTGAATCCGGAATATTGGTAAACTTACCACTACTACATAAATCTGATATTTGATACAGGGTTAAAGAGTCCTTGAAATCGGCATGGTTAGCAACTTGTATCTTACCACCGATCAATCTCTCAGCACCAAATAAGATTCTTTCTGTTGTAGGATACTTCCTATTTAGACGAATCTTCTGCTTAGTCAATGTATCTGCTTTTAGATCATGCACTTTTCCCATTTGATCTAATAAGAATGGATACGACATTGTTTGAATTCCCTTTGAGGTACAATAGATTGGCATATATATAATATCTCTACCCATATCTTTAAATAAAGCTTTGCCATTTTTTATTTTTGCCCAGTTTATCGGAGCCCATTGTTGATTATCGAAAATAGCTAAATAAACATACTGATTGTCTTGTTTCAACTCGGACGGAATCTCAATTTCAACATCACATGTTTGCGTATACTCAGAAGTTACATCTTTAATAAAACAGTCTTGAAATACGAAAGGAACATATCGTTCTTTTTTGTTCAACTCCTGTAAATCACAATTATGTGCATAAGTGTACCTGAAAACTTTAGCCATCTTTTTATCTGCGATATGAGGATGTCCAGGATCAGATTCTACTCCCGCAAATATTACATTTTGTCCATTATCGGTTAATACTACACACCAAAAATGTCCTTGCGACTGATAAGGCCATTGAGGGGTAAAATCCAAAGCAACAGGAATTCCTTTAGAACGCATCACATTGATTGCTGTTAAACAATGCTCAAAACAAGTACCGGCTGGTAGTTTTACTAAAAGTGATGGATGCAAGAGAGGTACCGCCAAATTCAATACAGTAAAACCAAAATGTTGGTTTCGCAAGTTTTGGTTTATATGAGTGCACGCCCAATATGATGAATTCCCATTTGTGGCACAAAATTTCATCACATCATTCATTGACTCTTCAAACTTTCCATAAAACAATTCCCTCCAATTCTCAATTGGCTGATATTCTACTACTTTATATGGCAAGATATATTCACAGAAATCTGCAAAATCAATATGCTTTGCCCATGGTTTGTCTTGCCACACATGGAAAGCACTATCAATATTAGCAATCAAATATTTAGCGTTTACTGTCTGTATATCTTTTACTGGCACTAATAAAGAACTATATTTAAAAGATACATCTTCCAAGTGTTTTTGCCAATTTGCATCGAAATCGTTACTAAGAATAGAGTCTGTCTCCTTATAATATTTATCAATATAAGATCCACCCAAAGATTGATGTCCAGGCATATTCTCAATTAGAAATATGGCAGCTTTTAATTTTAAAGAATCTTTTTCGTCTTGTTTATAGTGATATAATACTTTCTCCAATTGAGAGCGATTTTCACCTGCTGCACTCAATGCTTTCTCTAATGGAGAATGACATGAAACCAGTGTCAATATGAGACATAATAAGAATAAACGCATATATACTTGTAGTTACCAAATTAAAAATCCAAATTATCAATCTCCAACCAGACATAATTCACAAACTTCAAATAAGATCATTACTCTATTCAACGAAATAATGAATGAGTAATATTATCAATCCGATTAATAAAAGCAGTAATATTACAGAAAAATTTTCAAACAACAAAGAAAGCAAATAGAATATAAGACATCTGTTTATAATCTTTTAGAAAAGTAACTTTCAAATATCAATATATTAAGCCTTTAAGAGAATATTCTATTTGATTTGATCCCGAAACAACACTTCAATTAGCTTCAAGAAAGCTTTAATCAAATAAATTTAATTAACACAAATAGATCATCTAAATTAATTATCAGTTTATATTCCAAGCATATATCAAAAAACAAAAGAACTCTCAAATAAAACAAATTCTCCAGAAAATGGCTTATACAAATAAAAACATTGGGTTTATAAATCCCTATTATAAATAATATATTTAAACTTATATAATTCTAATTTAATAGAATAATACACAACATAATCAAAGATCAACAAGCAACTATGGAATTATTACTATTTGAAACATTACTAATTAGACAAAAAAAACACAAATCTATTATCTCCATGCAATAATCAATAATTTATAATTACTAAAATAAGCACATACACACTATAAATCGTTTTAATACAAAACCAATAACTCCTATTTAAAAACATATATAAGATATTATCATAACATATATCCTTTTACACACCACATATATAAATCACAACTAAAATTCAATTTTGAACTTATTAATTAAAATATTTAAATGGATTTTTTTGAGTTATAATTGAATTATATAAAAAAATAAAGTAAGTATCATAATTGAAAGAACAAATATCATTATTTTAAACTATAAATAACAAATACAGCGTATATTTGCATTCATAAATCACAACATAATTTACAGGAAACACAAATTAGTATTATTAATGAGAAATGTATAACCCGTTAAACTTAAAAAGCCTATGACATAACAACATCTTCTAAGTACAAAAATACGGCATATCTTTGATATGCAGAAAAGCACCTAAATTAGTCCATAAATCAGTACAATACAAAATAAAAATAACAGTTATTTTATAATTATCAGGACTATAAGCACTGTTCAAAGACAGAAATTAAAAAGCAAAGAGAAAACTGAATTCTCTCTTTATTCTGTTTACTTCAAACTCATATTCCCAGTAATAGACTCAAAAAGTGATTATCTGGAATTTATACAAAAGTCGTTAACTTATAAATTAATACAATTAACTTTAAACGCTTATTTCATGCAACATTTTAAAGAAACTCTAAAAAAGAGTTCTCATCTATATTGGAATGAGAATTTGAAAAAAAGCAGTAAAAGAAGAAAATCTCTTCCCTACTATTTTCGACATTCAATATTACCATTCATTAGTATATTTATCATATTATCGGCCACTCCAAGCTATGCAAATAATATGCTTGGAATTAATTCAGTGGACAATGTAATGCAAGATGGTAAAATCATAGGTGTTATTACTGACTTAGACGGCAATTTCTTACCTGGAGTAAGTATTGTCATCGAAGGAACGAACATCGGAGTAGTCTCTGATATAGACGGTAATTTTACAATTGCTGCCAGAGTTGGAGATGTATTGAAATTCTCTTTTATTGGAATGAAAACCCAAGTAAAGAAGATAACAGATGATAAACGGCTTAAAATTATCATGGAAGAAGAAAACAAAGCATTAGATGAAGTGGTAGTTGTAGGCTTCGGTACACAGAAAAAAGAAAGTGTTGTCAGTTCAATCACGACAGTTAAGGTTAAAGACATCAAAGGCCCAACAAGTAACTTGACAACCATGTTATCCGGACGTATAGCAGGTATTATCTCTTATCAAACCAGTGGAGAACCAGGACAGGATAATGCCAAATTCTTCGTTCGTGGCGTAGGCTCTTTTGGAGCCGGTAAAGTAGATCCATTAATATTAATTGATGGAATAGAATCAAGTAACAATGATTTGGCACGTTTACAGCCCGATGATATAGAATCTTTTTCTGTTTTAAAGGATGCCACAGCATCTGCTGTATATGGTTCTCGTGGTGCGAATGGCGTTATCCTGGTAAATACAAAATCGGGTAAAGAGTCAAAAACTAAATTTAATTTTCGTGTCGAGAACTCTATTTCCACGAATACCAGAAATTTTAAATTTACCGACAACATCACCTATATGGAATTAGCAAATGAGGCTGCACTAACCAGAGACCCATTGGCAACTTTACCATATACACAAAATAAAATTGATCATACACGAAATGGAGATAATCCATTACTCTATCCCAATAACAATTGGATCGATCAATTAATTAAAGACAATACGATGAACCAACGATACAATATGAATGTATCGGGAGGTGGAAAAGTTGCTCAATACTATATTGCAGGTACACTGAATATAGATAATGGTATTTTGAAAAGCGGTGCTTCCAAACAATTTGACAACAATTCAAAATTAAGAAACTACTCTATTCGATCAAATACCAATCTTCATGTAACCTCTACTACAGAAGCTATTATTCGTGTTTACGGACAATTTGACGATCAAAACGGTCCTATTGGTGGTGGAAGTTCTGTTTTTAATTCTGCTATCTGGTCAAATCCAGTAATGTTCCCGGCAACCTATCCCAAATCAATGTCACCGTATGCCAATCATGAATTATTTGGAAATGCTCTAATCCCAAATAGCACTACATTATACGAAAATCCGTATGCTAAAATGGTTTCCGGATATTCAGCGAAGAAAACTTCCAGAATTAATGCGCAATTTGAACTAAGGCAAGACTTGAAATTCATTACTGACGGACTCAAAATACGTGCTATGGGTTATGTCGAGAGATACTCTGAATTTGAAGTTTCCCGTAATTTCAATCCATTTTTTTATAAAGCTAACACAGATGAATATGGAAATATCTCACTACTGCCATATAACGACGGCGGTTCTAATTCAATTGGAAATGTTGGTACTGAATATCTAAGTTATAATGAGGGAAAAAAAGTTGTAAATAGCAAAATGTATGCTGAAGTAGTAGCAACCTATGATCGTGTATTTAGAGAAACACACAGTGTAAATGCATTGCTAATCGGACGCATATCTGATTACTCAACAGGTAATGCCGGAAACTTACAAGCATCTCTCCCTTCCCGTAATGTGGGTTTGTCCGGACGTGCAGCTTATAATTATGATTCCCGTTATTTTGCAGAATTCAATTTCGGTCTGAATGCAAGCGAACGTTTCCATAAAAATAATCGTTGGGGATTCTTTCCATCGATAGGTCTTGCGTGGAATATAGCTAATGAAAAATTCTGGGAACCTCTAAAAGACAAAATTGAAAGTTTTAAAATCAGAGGCTCGTACGGTTTGGTAGGAAATGATCAAATCGGAAATGAAAATGACCGCTTCTTTTATCTATCTAATGTGAACTTATCAGATGAAGGTTACGGTTATACATTTGGAGAATTATACAGTTATCATCGTCCGGGAGTTTCTATCAGTCGTTACGCTAACGAAAAGATCGGATGGGAAACCTCTAAGCAGACAAATATAGCAGTAGATATATCTGGTATGGGGTTTAATCTTACAGCCGAATATTTCACTCAATATCGTTCAAATATTCTAATGGATCGTTCGTATATTCCTAACACAATGGGATTAACAGCTTCAGTAAAAGCTAACGTAGGAGAAGTATCCAATCATGGAATGGATTTATCATTAGAATATAATAAAGCATTTACAAATTCAATGTGGATACAGTCTCGCTTCAATTTCACCTATGCACATAATGAGTTAAAAGTATCCGATGAACCTTCATATCCATCTAATGAATACTATCGTACCCGAGTTGGACTACCTTATAATACAACATACGGCCTTATTGCTGAACGATTATTTGTAGATGACGCAGATGTCGCAAATTCACCGAATCAGACATTTGGTAAATACGGAGCCGGTGATATCAAATATCGGGACATGAACGGTGATGGACAGATAACAGAAGCAGACGCGGTTCCCATCGGATTACCAACAGAACCGGAAATTAACTACGGCTTCGGTGCATCTCTAGGATGGAAAGACTTTGATTTTAGCTTTTTCTTCCAAGGATTAGGCCATCGTTCTTTCCAAATCAACCCGTCAAATCTGTCTCCATTTGTAATTAGTGGAGGAAATCAAAACGGATTATTAGAAGTTATTGCAGATGATCATTGGTCTGAAGATAACAGAAACATTTACGCTTTCTGGCCACGTTTAAGCCCGGTACAAGTAGAAAACAATAATCAGATCTCCACTTGGTGGTTACGAGACGGAGCATTTTTACGTTTGAAGAATATTGAACTTGGTTACAATATACCGACTAAAATTCTTTCTAAATGGAATATGAGTAATCTGCGTCTTTACTTTAATGCATCCAATCTGTTTGTTTGGAGTAAATTCAAGATGTGGGATCCTGAAATGGGAGGTAACGGCATAGGATATCCTGTTCAGAGAGTTTTCAACATAGGTTTAACAATTGGAATTTAAACAATAATAGAAATGAAAATAATATATTCTAGTCATATAGGGAAATTTCTCGATATATTGAAAGTTTCCAGTGTGTGCATTTGGACTCTTATCGCATTTTCTTGTGATTTCTTGGATGTTGTTCCTGATAATGTACAAACAATAGAACATGCATTCTCTAACAGTACAGAAGCTGAAAAATATTTGTTCAGTTGTTATTCCAGACTTCCGTCGAATGCTAGTGAGAATGGGAATGTAGGCTTTTTTGGAGCTGACGAAGCCTGGTTGCCAGAAGATTTGGATGAACGTGTGGTCAATAAAGATGCTTGGTCGATAGCCAAAGGATATCAGAATATAAACCGCCCTTACCACAGTGCATGGAACTCAGACAGAAGTGCAAATGGCTATTTCATAGGATTAAGACTTTGTAACACATTTCTTGAAAACATTCAAAATGAATCAATTGTCAGGGATCTTGAACTAGATAGAAGAAGCCGTTGGATTGGTGAAGCTCTTTTCTTGAAAGCGTATTATCACTATCTATTATTAAGGATGTATGGCCCTATTCCTCTTATAGATAAAAACATTCCGGTCTATGCGTCACCAGAGGGTGTACGTGTAAAGCGTGTACCCGTTGATGAATGTGTTGATTACATTGCTAAATTACTGGATCAAGCATACGAAAAGTTACCTGCAAGTATTTCTCGTCCTACAACAGAACTGGGACGTGTCACTAAAACGATTGCTCTAGCGGCAAAAGCAAAGTTATATTTATTGGCAGCCAGTCCGTTATTCAACGGAAACTCAGATTATTCTAATTTCAGAAATAAAGATGGGGAACTTTTGGTTAATACAGAATATGATGCAACAAAATGGGAGCGTGCAGTCATAGCAATAAGAGCAGCAATAGATGCAGCCGAAGAAGATGGAGCTAAATTGTTTTACTTCGAAAATACATCTCAGATTAGTATGACAGACGAATCCATTACTAAAATGAGTATTCGTAATGCTATTTGTGACCCATGGAACAAAGAAATCGTATGGGGGAACTCTAACTCACGTGCTGACCGTATACAACAAATTTGTATGGCAGCTCTAAGGGATGATTACTCATACGACGCATATTTCGCACAGATGGCTGCTCCTTTGAAAATGGTAGAAAAGTTCTATACGAAAAATGGGGTTCCTATCACAGAAGACAAATATTTAGCACAGAATTATATTCAATACGAAACTTTAAGGACTGCCACCCAAGATGAAAGCATCAATATACAACCGAATGAACAAACTGCCCGTTTGCATTTTGACCGCGAACCTCGTTTCTATGCAGATCTCGCATTTGATAGATCCGCATGGTTAATGTACGATATTCCTTCTAAATCGGATAAAGAACCCTATTGGGTAAAATGCCGACTGGGAGAGCTAGGAGCCGGGGTTATCCAAGGACGTTATTCAGCAACGGGATATTTCGTAAAAAAGCTAGTTAATTGGGAATCAACTTTCACGCAATCCAGCCAACGTAAAGTATATCCATGGCCTGAAATTCGTTTGGCAGATCTATATTTAATGTATGCAGAAGCGCTCAACGAATGGAAAAACGTGCCGGATGATGATGTTTATTATTATATAGACGAAGTAAGAAAACGTGCCGGTCTGAAGGGAGTCGTCGAATCATGGACAGATTATTCCACGAATCCTAGTAAACCCACCACTAAAGATGGCATGCGTGAAATCATACAGCGCGAAAGATGTATTGAACTTGCATTTGAAGGACACCGCTTTTGGGATCTCCGCCGTTGGAAAACAGCAAACAGCGAGTTAAACCAGCCAATTGAGGGTTGGGACATCAGTCAGAAGGAGCCAAGAGCTTATTATCAGAAACGTACTCTCTATATGCAAGAATTTATAGCTCCCCGAGATTATTTATGGCCTATTCCAGAAAAAGATTTAAGAGTCAATACCGATTTGGTTCAAAATCCAGGATGGCAATAATTATCAATAAAGCATTGAAAATAAACAAAAAAAGATCAATTATTATGAGACATATAAAAAATATCAGATTTATCTCATTATTGTTGTCTTGCTATATGGGACTTACAGGATGTAGTGAAGATAACAACATGAAACCTTTCAGTGACAATCAGACTCCTCCGGGACAAGTCACAAATATACAAATGAAACCCGGAGCAGGAAGTGTTGATATCAGCTATACATTGCCCGATGATAAAGATTTACTGTATGTAAAGGCAGTATATACACTACAATCAGGTAAGCAACGTGAAGTCCGCGCTTCATACTACACCAATTCAATGACATTGGATGGTTTCTTTGACACAGAAGAACATGAAGTGAAAATATACTCATACAACAAAAGTGAAGTCGCTTCTGACCCCGTCACGATACAAGTACAGCCCAAAGAAAGTCCAATCTGGGCAGTACGACGTTCTATGGAATTAAGAGCAGACTTTATGGGAGTGAAAATAATTGCAGAGAATGAAGAAAAAGCCGATCTTGCCATCCAGGTTTTCTATAAAGACTCATTAGACAAATGGGCCAATATGGAAGGTATTTATACTAAAACTGTAGATATAAATCAAACTCTACGTGGTCTGGATACACTAACCTATGAGGTGGGAGCCGTTATTCGTGATAAATTCCAGAACTATACCGATACTATATTTGCACAGATCAGTCCATATTTTGAGACAGATCTGGAAAAGAGTAAATATAGAGACGGACGTTTACCAGGAGACACTCCCGAGCGCGGTGGATCTGAAGGAATTGCAAAATTATGGGATGGTAATACAACAGCAGCACAACGCTATATGACAGCGCAACCGGAAGATGGTAGTCCGTCATCTTGTACCATTGACATTGGACAAACAGCTCAATTAAGCCGTCTTAAATTCTGGACATATCCGGAATGGATGGCAAGCGGTCCATGGCCATATTATTTCCGGGGAACACCACGTATCATTGAAGTTTGGGGTTCACAAAACCCAAATCCGGATGGAAGTTGGGATAGTAGTTGGTATTTACTGAGCAGATATGAAGTTATTAAACCTTCCGGTTTACCTTACGGACAAATGAGCGATGAAGACAAACGTTATGCGGAAGCCGGATTTAATGTAGAACTCGATCCATTAGCACCTCGTACCAAATACATTAGACTGAAACAGATTTTAAACTGGGAAGGAACCACTTGGTTAGACCTGACAGAGATTCAAGTTTATGGTGATAACAGAAAACAAAATTGAGAATAACTATGAAACAAAGATTATATAAAAATCTGGTAATTGCCAGTTTCTTATTCGGAGGAATACTTGCTTGTACCCCTATGGATGATTACAAAAAATTCATCGGAGATGGAGAAATCTCGTACACCGGAAGAGTAGACTCAGTGAAAATATACTCTGGTGAAGAGAGAGTAATGGTTGAAGGATTACTCATTTCCGACCCTAAAGTATGCGGTTGTTTAATCTTCTGGAATAATAAAAGGGACTCATTAGATGTACCTGTTGAAAGAACTGAAAAAGTAGATACATTAAGACAGATTATTAATCTTCCAGAAAATCTTTACAATTTCGAGCTATATACATACGATCAGTTTAATAATCGTTCTGTCCCTGTTTACAAAACCGGTCATTCGTATGGTAAGAATTTTATATCCAGATTAACGAACCGCCCTTTGGACGGAACCCCTATCTCATCAGAAGAAGGATTATCTGTAAAATTTCTACCTGTAGATAAAACGTTAGGGCCGATCTATACTGTGATTAGTTATACCAATAATCAAGATAAAGTAGATACTGTTCACATCGCTATTGACCAAGAGAGTTCTTCAATCAAAGACTATAAGTTGGGAAGTAAATTTTCACATTACACTTTGTATATTCCTGATACACTATGTATTGACACATTCAAAAGTGTAATGCAGAAAGATGTAGTACCAATGACAAAGATCAGTAAAAAGAATTGGGAAATAACAGATTTCGATACACAGGAAGAAACTGGAGAACAAGGTGGTAAATATGGATGGGCAAAGCAGATTATTGATGATGATATTACAACTTATTGGCATGCTTGTCATACTTGCAATCCACGTCCTCCATTTCCTCATTGGATCAGTTTTGATATGAAAGAGACAAATGAGGTAACAAGTTTTGAATTAACTCCCCGACAAGATGGCGGAGATCCATTCAAAGATTTCCAGATATTGGGAAGTATGGATGGAACGTATTGGACCAGTTGCGGAGAATTCACTCTCAAAAACAACCGATCAACTCAAAGATTCAGTTTTACAAAGCCATGCACAATGAGATATGTACAAATCTATATGAAGAACGACTATTCAGGACAACCTTATACTTATTTAGCTGAAATCACTCTTTTCAAATAGAAAAAATAAAAGATAGCAGGAAATAGCTGCTATCTTTTATTTTTATTTCAAAAAGGAAATATACAGATCTTACCACAGATGACACATAGTTATTAAATATTTATATAAATATATTCAATAGGGGTTTCAATATTTGATTTATAATTCAGTGAAATCTGTGGTATTTCTGTTTACTTCCCGTTATAAACTCATTATTCCTTTTCTATATTTTCCGGTAGCCTCAACATCTCTCTAAATTTAGTCGGTGACACGCCTTCTCTCTTCCGAAAAAAAGTAGAAAACTGTCCTACTGTCTCAAATCCAAGCCGATAAGCTATTGAAGCAATTGTTGAAGAGGGATCATTTAAATATTCTTTTGCTTGGATCATTTTCTGTTGAAGTTGATATTGCACAGGAGAAACACCTGTATATTCTTTAAAGACTCTACGAAACCACGAATATCCTAATCCAAGCTGAGTAGCTAAATCTTCAGGATTTAATGATTCTTCCAAAGTCTGCTTTATAATAATGCGGGCTTGATTGATTTTATCAATAACATCTACATTACTAAATGAGTTATTTTTCTCCTTATAATAAACCGCTCCTAAAATATGCATTACAATACCGGAAATTATTTGCTGGTATCCGGACTTTTCTTGAACAGCTAATTTTAATATATCTTCATAAAGCCCTACAACAGTAGCACTTAATCTAATCTGGTGCAAAGGTTCTTTCTTCGAGAAAAAGCCTCTCTCTACTTGTTGATCCATATAAGAACCACGAAAACCAACCCAATACTCATCCCAACCAGTATCTTTATCAGGATAATAATTATGCCATTCACCTGGAAACAATAATATCATTGTTCCTCCATAAATCTTCCTCTTTTTGCAAGACTGAGAAGAGAAATAACCACTACCTTGAGTAATATAAACTAGTTGATATTCATTCAATACACGACCGGTTTGTGGTTTAAGGTTATATTGTTCCGGGTGATGCGAAGAAGGGTATTCTCCCTGAGGGAGAATAAACTGGCAGCCAATAGTCGTAACTACCATTCCCCAGTTCTCATCTGTCGCATTTATTGCAAGATATCGTGATTGATCATTCTTCCATTTATCCATATCAAATTACTAATATAAAATAACTAACAGAAAACCACTATCAGATTGTTAGATCCAAGTAAAGCTGTATTTCATAATTTATCCAACAACATACAGAAGATCTACATTTATAATAAAATAAATTCGACCTATTCAAAACAAAATAATTATTAACATATTAACACCGTTAGATTTCATTCTTGTATTAATATCAGTTTCTCAGCAAATATAACAAATTATATCCAAATTCTTAAGTATATAGATGAAGAAATTCATGCTATTCTTATAAAAAATGCAATATACTTTTCCGCATTTAACATACCACAAAATTCAAGGCTTTCTTTCAGTCATATTACATCCCTAAAAAGAATTCTTCACTATTACAATAATGAATTTATACCTTGTATTACTATTTATAAATAGACGATAAAGCTATTAAATTATCCAGACTATACACAAAAACCAAAAGAATTATTTGCTAATTAAAAATTAATCTGTACTTTTGCATCCGCAATTCGGGGTGTAGCTCAGCCCGGTTAGAGTACGCGTCTGGGGGGCGTGTGGTCGGAAGTTCGAATCTTCTCACCCCGACAGCTGAGAGTTAATGAGTTAGACCTTTGGTCTAACTCATTTTTTGCTATATAAGTGTACATCCCTCATTCTTATTAAGCAGTTACTTTTACAAAAGGAAAGGAAACTCTTTTAAGATATCCAACCTTTTTTAGCAACAAAAAAAGATGAAAGAAAATCCGAAACACATTCGTATCAGTGAATACAATTATCCTTTGCCGGATGAACGCATTGCAAAATTTCCATTACCCGTTCGTGATCAATCCAAATTATTGGTATATCGCCATGGAGAAGTAAGTGAAAGCACTTTTACTTATTTGCCGGATTTTTTACCACAAGGTAGTCTGATGATCTTTAATAACACCAAAGTTATACAGGCACGACTCCACTTCCGAAAAGAGACCGGAGCACTAATTGAGGTCTTTTGCCTAGAGCCCATTGAGCCGAATGACTATGTATTAAACTTTCAGCAAACAGAGCATGCAGCCTGGCTTTGTATGATCGGCAATTTAAAGAAATGGAAAGACGGAGCACTGAAACGTGAAATGACTGTGAAAGGTTTCCCCATCACCTTAATTGCAACAAGAGGAGAATGTAAAGGAACTAGTCATTGGATAGATTTCTCATGGGACAATTCGGAGGTAACTTTTGCAGACATTCTCGAAGTATTCGGCGAACTACCTATCCCCCCTTATTTGAACCGGGATACACAAGAAAGTGATAAAGAAACCTATCAAACTGTTTATTCTAAAATAAAAGGTTCAGTAGCCGCACCAACAGCGGGATTACATTTTACTCCCCATGTATTGAATGCACTTAAGGAAAAAGGAATAGAACTTGAAGAATTGACACTTCACGTAGGTGCGGGAACATTCAAACCAGTAAAGAGTGAAGAAATAGAAGGGCATGAAATGCATACGGAATATATTTCCGTCAATCGTGATACTATCAAGAAACTAATAGAACATAACGCTTGTGCTGTTGCTGTCGGAACGACTTCTGTGCGTACTCTGGAAAGTTTATACCATATCGGAGTTACACTTGCAGACAATCCGGATGCAACGGAAGAAGAGTTGCACGTCAAACAATGGCAACCCTATGAAAAATATAACGAAATCCCTGCGGTAGTTGCTTTACAAAAGATATTAGGCTATCTCGACCGTCACGGAATGGAAGCGCTGCACTCCAGTACACAGATTATCATCGCACCGGGATACAATTATAAAATAGTAAAAGCAATAGTTACCAACTTTCATCAGCCACAAAGCACATTATTGCTACTTGTTTCCGCATTTGTAAAAGGAGACTGGCGGACAATTTATGATTATGCCCTAAACCATGACTTCCGTTTCCTGAGTTATGGTGATTCATCTCTATTAATCCCTTAGAAAGAAATAGTATGCCAAACGATAATAACCAAGAAATGTTTCCTATCGTTGATGAACAGGGAAATATCACCGGAGCTGCTACGCGTGGAGAATGTCATAACGGAAGCAAGATATTGCATCCGGTAGTCCATCTTCATGTGTTCAACTCTCAAGGAGATTTATACCTTCAAAAAAGACCCGAATGGAAAGATATTCAACCCGGAAAATGGGACACAGCGGTAGGCGGACATATAGATTTAGGTGAGAGCGTGGAAATTGCTCTTAAACGCGAAGTCCGTGAAGAGTTGGGCATCACAGACTTTATTCCTGAATCACTTACTAGTTATGTTTTCGAATCCGACCGTGAAAAAGAACTGGTCTTTGTTCATAAGACGGTTTATGATGGAGAAATACATCCCAGCGACGAATTGGACGGAGGACGTTTCTGGAATATTGAAGAAATAAAAGAAAACCTTGGAAAGGGTATTTTCACTCCCAACTTTGAAGGAGAACTGAAAAGAGTCCCACTTATTCCTTCTCTATCCAAGTAACAACCTTTTCCGAGAACGGACTTTCTTTGGGAGCAACAAAACCTACCCAGTTTCCGTTCTCATCAATCATAAACTTTTGAAAGTTCCATTGAACAGGAGCATCTTCTTTACCATTGAATTCTTTTTTCGTCAGCCATTGGTAAAGTGGAGCCATATCTTTGCCTTTTACCGAGATCTTAGCCATCATCGGAAAAGTAACGTTATAGTTCAGAGAACAGAACTTAGCAATCTCTTCATTGCTTCCGGGTTCCTGCCATAAAAAATTGTTTGCCGGAAAACCAATGATTACAAAATCCTGATCTTTATACTTCTCATACAACTCCTGCAATTCAGAGTATTGCGGAGTCAATCCACATTTGGAAGCAACATTTACCACCAAGACTTTTTTTCCTTTCAGTGAAGAAAGAGGAAATTCTTTCCCATCAATCGTTGTCACTGTAAAATCGTAGAACGATTTATTTTGAGCTTCTAAAGAAATACTAGAAATCATAGTTATTATCATTAAAATGAACGTTCTCATGTCAAATGCAATTTAGTTTCTCTTTATTATAAAAACGAAGGAGGAGAAAGATTTGTTTTATAAAAAGTCAATATTACATTCCTGAGACTTAGTTTATAAACCAGAAACAATGAAGATTATTATATATTTTCTTCTCATCTATTAATAGAAAAGTTATTCTCTATTAAGAGTAAACTTGTTCTTACCTAATAGAAAAATCTTTTCCGTCCTGAAACAAACTTAAAACAAAAGTTGCAATTATACAAATGGAAGTTCTGATTATACAAATGGAAGTTGCATTTGTATAAATGAAAGTTGCAATTATAGTTATCTATCAGCTAAAAACAAGTTATCTATTAGATGAAAGCAACTTTACTATTAATAAAACACAACTCTTCTATTAATACTCATTTAATTTTCAACCTATCATTTAGTTACTTCACCCCGCAATACTTCCACTTCACTTGTTTTTGATACGTGCGAGTGCAGTTAGTCTGTAGTTTTGTACCATGAAACAATAACACATAGAGAATCATGTTTAAAGCTATTGTACGTTTTTCTACTAAAAAGAAGCTATTTATGGGACTTACCACACTCTTTCTGTTTATCGGAGGTATCTATGCCATGATGACATTGCCGATTGATGCAGTGCCGGACATCACCAACAATCAAGTACAGATTGTAACGGTATCTCCTACCCTTACCCCTCAGGAAGTAGAACAACTTATCACCATGCCTATCGAAATAGCGATGAGCAATATTATGAATGTAGAAGACATTCGTTCGGCTAGCCGTTTTGGTCTGTCGGTAGTAACGGTAGTCTTTAAAGAGAGGGTACCGACTCTGATGCCCGGCAACTAATCAATGAACAAATACAAACCGTAGCCGGCAAGATTCCTACAGAATCGGGAACACCCGAGATGATGCCAATTACTACCGGATTGGGAGAAATCTATCAATACATACTGAAAGTCGCTCCAAGATATGAAGATAAATATGACGCGATGGAACTGCGTACGATTCAGGATTGGATGGTGAAATGGCAATTGTCTGGTATACCGGGCATTGTAGAAATAAACAGTTTCGCTGGCTACCTGAAACAATAGGAAGTTGCAGTAGATCCGGATGCTTTATTTTCACTCAACATTACTATCGGTGAAGTATACGGAGCCCTCAGCAGCAACAACCGAAATACAGGAGACAGTTATATAGAGAAAGTCAAAATGCCTATTATATCCGTTCAGAAGGAATGATCACCCGTCCGAAAGATATTGAGCAGATTGTAGTAACTAACCGCAACGGGATTCCCGTACATATTAGTGATGTAGGAATTGTTCGTTTTGGTTCTCCCAAACGTTTTGGTGCAATGCCCAAAGATGGTGAAGGAAAATGTGTAGGCGGCATTGCCATGATGCTAAAAGGAGCTAATGCAGCGTTGTGACTCGTGAACTGGAACAACGAGTAGATAAAATACAACATTTTTGCCTGAAGGAGTCAGTATCGAACCTTATCTTAACCGTTCGGAACTAGTAAACCGAAACATCTCAACAGTGGTCAATAACCTGATTGAAGGAGCTATTATCGTATTCCTCGTATTAATTCTCTTCCTCGGCAATGTACGCGCAGGGCTGATTGTGGCCTCTGTTATCCCACTAGCAATGCTTTTTGCCTTCATCATGATGCGAATCTTTAATGTCACAGCCAATTTGATGAGTTTAGGTGCTATTGACTTTGGTATTGTGGTAGACGGTTCGATTGTTATTGTAGAAGGTATTCTTGCGCATATTTACGAAAAACAATTCTGCGGACGGACTTTATCAAAAAAAGAAATGGATGCGGAAGTCAAAAAAGGAGCCTCCGGTGTTGTCCGTTCTGCTACTTTTGCAGTACTGATTATTTCAATCGTATTCTTTCCTATTCTAACGCTTAGCGGAATCGAAGGAAAATACTTTACTCCGATGGCAAAAACGCTCATATTCTGCATCATTGGTGCATTAATACTTTCATTGACTTACATCCTGATGATGGCATCACTTTTCCTTAAACACACCACCGTAGTGAAACCAACACTTGCCGACCGTTTTTTGAGAAATGGTTTAATAGCAATCCAATGCCTGAGAACTGGTATTCATGGATATTCATTTGGCAGATGGCTCCGCTTTCGAGATATTCGAGCATATCCATATTACATGTCCGATTATATTCGCCACGACTTATGAAGGATACGCTTTACGCGCATTTAAAGCAAATAGCATCGACTACTTGTTGAAACCTATCTGCAAAGAAGACGTAGAACATGCTTTTGAAAAATTGGAAAGTTTGCAGAATTCCCCCTTCAAAAATAAAGATGATTCACAAACGCATGACAATGAATTACCGCAATTAATTCATTCCCTCTAAAAACAAGAAAACTATAAAACACATTTTCTCATTCCTCTGAAAGGAGATAAATTATTACTTGTTTCAATAGACATGATACAATTGTTCTATGTCAAAGACTGTCAGGTAAAAGGAGTTTTGGCAGACGGAACGGAACACTATTTTCCTCAAACGTTGGATGAGCTTACCGATTGCTTAAATCCGACACTATTCTTCAGGGCTAATCGCCAATATCTGGTTTCAAGGGAAGCAATTAAAGACATTGATTTATGGTTCAACAGCCGTTCATCTATAAATCTGCGATATTTGGGGAATCAAGAAAAGATATTAGTCAGTAAGGCAAGAGTTGCAGAATTTAAGGAGTGGTTCTCAAGAAAATAAGCACCACTCCTATAAGTTATAATATCAATTAACGAGATTTTTTTAGAGGACTAGCCTTCACTCCTTCGAAAGTCATCTTTACAGGCTTTATATACCCATCTTTATCAAAATACAATCGGTCAATGCAAGTTTCACGGCTATTAGCCGCTGTTTCTCCTAACGGACGGCGATGATAAATAATGTACCATTCATCTTTACCCCGACCTTTTACCAAAGAATGATGACCAGCCCCAACAGCTACAGAAAGATCTTGTTCCAAAATCTTTCCGACTCTCTTAAATGGACCGAAAGGAGAATCTGCAATAGCATATGCCACACAATAATCAGGACCACCCCATCCGCCTTCAGACCACATGAAATAATATTTTCCTTTTCGTTTCAACATAAACGGACCTTCCACATAATTTTCGGGAGTTACTTCCTTATACATAGTCCCATCTTCAAAAGGAACTATACTCAATAAATCCGGAGCCATCTTTACCATATTACAGTGTCTCCATCCACCATAGTACATATAATACTGTCCATCATCATCTTTAAATACATACTGGTCGATAGGTTGCGCTCCATTAATAATTTTATCTATCAACGGTTTACCCAACGCATCTTTAAAAGGTCCTGCCGGATTATCAGCTACGGCTACTCCAATTCCTCCCAGTTCATTATTGTTCTGGATGTCATTAGCACCAAAGAATAAATAATATTTCCCATTTTCCTGAACGACTGCCGGTGCCCATAATGCACGTCGTAGCCAACTAATATTCTCTTTTTCAATTACTCTGGGATGCTTTTTCCAATTTACCAGATCAGTGGATGAGAAGGCATCCATAAAAATCTGTTCATCATAAGGGGCCGAATATGTCGGATAAACCCAATATTCCTTATTAAACACAACTCCCTCCGGATCAGCATACCATCCTTCAAAAATGGGATTACCGCTAGTCTCCTTAGCGCTAGAAGCATTCTGGGCGCAAAGAGAGGTAGAACAACCTAATACTATAGAAAGAAAAAGGTTTCTATACTTCATATTACATTAAATTTAAATTAATATATAACTAACTTTTATCTAAAAAACTATTTATCAGCTACCGGTATCGTTGAATAAGTAACACTTCCAATCCGACCATCAGTCATGGTTTCCGCCTGAATGACCAAAGGAGTGGAATACTGATTATTATAACATTCGATTACAGCCTTTCCTTCTGCATCTGTCTTTACAGTAGGATTCCAATAAAGAGTACGTCTCTTATCGACCCTATCCATGTACAACTGTTTTTGCGGATAAGAAGGAGAATAACATTCCAATACAGGTGTGTACCCCTGTATGACAGTCTTGCGGGTTCCCCACGCTGCAGTTTCATTCTTATTCATAATATCATGGCGAGGGAGAGGTATCAGATATACAAATATAAACTCATCTAAATTTGTCACATCTAATTTTTTATTAGTATTCAAAGTATTACTATTACTTGTACTACCATTATTTGTAGAACTAAGATCGCCCGGGTCTGTTCTATTCATATCATCTGTCATACTGCGATCATCAGAAGTACTAAGATCCAACACATCATTTACACCAGATAGACTGGAATTGTTAAGTATCTCATCACGAATAGCCTGACTTCCTTTACATATAATCATTGAAGCCAATCCGTCAATCTCAGTCAACATCATCTTTTCTTCAACACGAGACAAAATTTTACCATCGAAAATAAACTTCATTGGCTTCAACCGATAAGTGTATGAATCATCTCTTTTATCCCAAAGAAATTGCCGACTCTGTATTTCCAAGAATTCAGGAATCGAATTAACAATTTTTCCTTGATCACGCAACAAATCAACAATCTGACGCACATCATAGTAAGCGTCTATACTCTTTTCACTGATTTTCGTATCCATGTAACCTTTGCGTTTTTTACTCTTGACGACAACTTCATCCAACAAGAAGTCACTTTCTACTCTACGAAGAGAATCCAGATAAAGAGAATCGAAATCATCTACTACTTGTCTCCATTGATCCAAATCTTTCCATTCTGGATGAGATTCCAAATAATCAAGAGGCCGTACTTTAGGAGAGAAATTACGATCAATCATAATAGAAGCATCCTTATTACGATTTTTATTCAATCTACGTGTTTGGAATAAAGCCTCCTCACTTCCTTCAAAGTCCTCCATAGGAATAGAAAAACGCCCATTCTCATCTGTTACAGTTTGCCCGGTAATAATACCTTCTTCTTTTTTAATCATTACACTAAGACCGATATTTTTCAATTCATTCTTTAGAATAGTCGATTTTACCTGACCATTCAGGACCAACTGTGATTCTGGTCTTTGTAGTGGTGTGTATGGAGTAACTCCGATTATTTGTTCCATATCATATTTACGCCATCCATGTACTAACATCAAGATATCCAGTTCTTGCAGCTTTTTAGTATCCATGTCAACTAAGTAATAACCTGGTTGATGAATATAACCTTTCAAATCGGAGGTAAACAAAAGATCGGTAAATAGATTGTTATCATACTCCAAATAATCAGAGCGTAATGCATCTCGTACACTTACAGACAAATTACCTGCTATAGGATTCCCAGACGAATCTTTTAGCTGCAACTCACAACGAATAGGCGCATATGGTTCATAGACTCTTTTCAATCCAGAAGCTGATATACGTAAAGGCGCTTTAGGAAAACAAAAAGTAAAACGCTCACATAATGTATGTCCTGCGCGATTGATAAGACTAATCTGAATAACCCCCGAAGGCAAGTCACGAGTACGCATCGTCATCTGTTGAGGTGCATCTGCTTGACAATATATTGTTTTATAAGCATAAGGTCTACCGGCATGGCTAATAAAAATAGCCAAAGAATCTTGGGCTGTTTTTGCATCACAGAATACATTTACCGAAAGAACACCTGAGGCATTGTCCACCTTCATCACATAGCCTGATGAAAGTGCTTTCGGAAGTTCAAACTTATATTCATTTCCCTTAAAGTTTACTTTAGCAACAGCCGGCGAAGATGTGGGAGTATAATTAAAATGTCCCATACCGTCGTGCATAGTTTCTAATTTTGCGAGTTCTTTTCCGTCAGCAGAATAAAGTGCTCCAGATAATTGAATGTCTCCATCACGATTACTTTCTGCTTTAAAAGCGACACGTGACTCTATTCCTTCCACTAACTGCCCGCCCTCAGGAAAGAATCCTATATCTAATTTCTTTTTAGTTATCTCCGGACGTTGATCCATAGAGGTACTCAAATCATAATTAGTAATATTACGTTCCGACTGATTCCCTCTTGCTAATTGGTATATTGGGAAAGTACGTGAGAAATATTGTGGTTCACTAAATCCTAACATCCAACGAGTATAAGCCCGCACTTCATAGTAACCGGACAACAATGACTTAGGAAGAGCTATCTGTCCGCTTCCTTGTCCTTGAGAGAGTTTTATAATTTGCTTGTCCCTGATATGCCCCGCCTGATCTATTAATTCCACATACAATGGTCGACTTATCTCACTAAATGTTGGCTGTTCCGCAAGAGTTACATAAGCCTTAAACCAAATTGTGTCACCTATATAGTAGCTCGTATTATCAAAATGCAGATAAGCTTTCTCACGTGGATAATTTGAAGCAAAAGTTTGTGCCTGTTTCATATACTGTTCAAATATACCACCTTGAGTTGGAAGCTCTTGTCCAACTACAATTGTAGCTAGCAGATTGCAAACTACAAGAATTAAGAATAGTCTTTTGTTTTTCATCTCTATAAGATTTTGTGGTTCAAATATAACTATTTTTAAATAGCAATGAAAAAATACACAAATAAATGATAGCAAGAAAGACTAAATTGAGACGATTTTATCCTTTTTTGAAGCATTTGATATTATAATTATCTCCTTTCATAAATTCTATTCTAACTCTGTTATCATAATAAAACAGCAGCCAGGCACTATTTTAAATACCCTTTCTCCAATGCTTCTTCTTTCACATCCTTCAAATAGAGATTCCATAATTGTTCTGCCTCATACTGTTCTCCAAGAATTTGATGAATAGCTTTATCAAACGACCAATGATCTATTTCTTTTATTGTACGATGAAACTTACGAACGAAATCCCCATCAAAATTACGTAACCACATCAAGAAACAAGCAGAAACACGATAAGGAGTCAGCCATTTCTTCTCACTCTTTTCTCCTTGCAAACCAGCACCAATACGTTCTTTATCTCCAAATCCTTTTGCTATAAAACGTACTGCATCTGCCATACCTTCTAAACCTACAAAATAATGGTCTGCATTTTCTGTTTTTTTATAATTGGGATAATGTTGATAAGCATGTGTCAATTCATGAAGGAAAATACCAGTCTGCTCGTTTTTTAAAACATTAAAATTACTTCTTTTATAATAATTTTCAAGATAAGGAGCATTCAACTTCATACGTGCTTTCCCCTGATGATGGCTTAAATATGCAGGAGTGCCCCCATCAAATCCTTCCTTCTCTTTTACCATAGCTCCAACCACATTAGTCAGTTGCTTGATATTAATAATGTCGTCACCCGGAGCATAAAGTACATTAACTACTCGTAATATCACACGTTTATAGAATGAATCGAAATTTCCAACCAGTTCATTTACATTCTCAGCCTTATGTTCTGTTGCTACCACCATCGGGTCATTCTCCGGTTTATCAAGGAGTATCTTTGCATACAGTTGTACAATAGATGATTGACGCATCGAATCATCTATGCATACATTTATATTCTCGGGTAACGAAAAGGATTTCCACTTATCTTCTAAACTTATTTCCCGGGCATTAACAGCAAAAGAAGAAGTATAAAAAGTGTCTATACATTGCTCGGGTATATAAGCCAATCGTACCATAACATCCTGAGAAGTGGTAACAACTGTATTTCGTTGTCCGGCGAGTAACAAATGTCTTTGTTGGTTACGCAAGTTAGGATAACTAATCTCTGCACCAATATATTTTCCTAATTGCTCATTATTCTCCGGTTTGTCTTTCCATATAATAGTAAATTCGTCTATTTCACGGTCAAGATAAGCATCTGACGGTTGTTGAGGAGATAATTTTTCTTGGTACTTATTCCCATACACCTGAACAACAGCCTTGTAAGGAATAAAAGAACTCTTTTTATCCTGTTGTTTCAGCACTACTTTATAAGACTTCTCCTTTAAGTTTTCTACCCGAAACGTTTGATCTCCTTTTAAATTGAATTTATACTTCCGAGATCCCACCTTCAATAAATAAGCATTCTCTATCGTTCCGTCACCTTCTTGCTTCACTACAACACTGTTTCTTCCACCAAAAACATTCACTTTAAAGTCTTTAGAGAAAGCGGGTAATGAAAACAAGAAAGCTATAAGTAAAACCATTAGCTTTCTTTCCATAATTATCTTTATTATTTTATCTATTCATCCCTACAATCTTCAATACATCCACAATCAATAGATTATGAACACACATAAGAAGAAATATATAGATTAAACTTCTAGTTATATTCTTACGGTTTTTCCAGGATTAACAATACGCAAATCTATTCTATTTTATATATTGATATTTCATCGTTTTCCCGGGTAATGAAAGTGAAGGAGGTACTGCCTCATCAGATATAGCCCGTTTATAATTCGGTTTAGCACTCATCACAAATCGAAGTTTTACACCATCGCGAACATCATCGTATGTTAGATAAGACTTATCATATTTCTTATCATTCACATATAACTCTTTCACATATACATTCTTTGGTGACCAATTATCCGCCTTCATCTCGATCATCTTACCATTACTCATACGAATAGTAATTGCTTTAGCACAAGGAGAACCAATATTGTAAATATTGCTCGAAGGAGCAATCGGATAGAAACCGATACAATTAAACATATACCATGCAGACATCTGTCCACAATCATCATTTCCACTCAACGCATCCGGTGTGTTGCCATAGAAACGATCTACGATTGTACGAACCCACTTTTGACATTTCCATGGTTCTTTCAGGTAATTATATAAATAAGCTATATGATGACAAGGCTCATTGCCATGCCAATAAGCGCCAATGCGTCCTTGAATATCATGTGCTCCGGGAATATCATCCGGAAGTTCCACTGTAAAAAGATCGTCAAGGCGTTTTCGGAACAGTTCTTTTCCGGCCTCGTTCATATATCCTTGAACATCCTGTGGAACATACCAAGTATACTGCAACGTGAAACCTTCTGTTATATCTCCCCAACCATTTACAGAACCAGGTCCTTGATAAGCTACAGGAGTAAACGGAGTACGCCAGTCACCTTTACTGTCACGTCCACGCATATATTTCGTTTCCGGATCAATCAAAGTCTGGTAAGAAAGTGCACGATTCAGGAAATAACGATAATCGTCTTCTTTGCCTAATTTCTTAGCAGCCTGCGCAATACAATAATCATCGTAAGCGTATTCCAGTGTTTTAGATACCGACTCAGCTTCTTTGTCAAAAGGCACATACCCCATCGAACTATATTCCGGCAAACAATCATAATGTGGATTCGTTGCCGTAGTCTTCATTGCCTCATAGGCACGTTCGTAATCAAATCCCTTAACACCTTTTACTATCATATCCGCCAATACAGAAACAGCGTGATAGCCAATCATACACCAAGTCTCATTCCCATAAAATGACCAGATAGGCAACATTTTTTCTACACTCTTATCGTAGTGAGCTAACATAGAATTGGCAATATTCGCATTTACATCTTGCTGAACCAAATTGAACCAAGGATGCAAGGCACGATAAGTATCCCATAAAGAAAATACAGTATAGTTCGTAAAACCTTCCGCTTTTTCAATATTCTTATCCAATCCCCGGAAACTACCGTCAGAATCCTGAAATATGAAAGGATGCAAAGCTGCATGGTAAGCCGAAGTATAGAATGTTTCTTTCGTTTTCCGATCAGCTTCCAATGTATATTTATTCAACTCCTTCTCCCAAAGTTCCTCTCCTTTTGCCTTCAAGTCATCAAATGTCATACCATCCAACTCCTTTATATTCTGCATAGCTCCATCTGTGCTAACGGCAGAAATAGAAGTTTTTACAGTAACAACCTCTCCTTGTTCTGTGTTGAAAGAAAGACAAGCCATCAAATTCTTACCCCAGGCTTCGTTACAACTACGGAAACGAGAAGTGTTGTAAATAACAGGTTTCTTATCCTGCATAAACCGAAGTCCGTCGAGTTTCTTTGAAAAAACAGCCGTAAAATAAACGTGACGTTCCGGTCCCCATCCCTTTACCAGCTTATAACCCGTAATTGTAGAATCGTTAATCATACGCAGATTTGACCACTCACAAGATTGCCATAAAGTATGATTCATGTCAATCATAATAAATGCTTTGTCCGATTTAGGAAAAGTAAAGCGGAAAATTCCACTACGCAAACCAGAAGTCATCTCAGCCTTCACATTATAATCTGTCAGTTTTACTGCATAATAATTGGGAGTTGCCCATTCCTGTTCATGTGAATAACGTGAACGATATCCTTTATCAGGTTCCTCATGGGTACCCGGTTCCAATTTCATTTCTCCTGTTCCCGGTATAAACAAGAAATCTCCCAAATCCGGAATTCCCGTGCCACTTAAATGTGTCAGGCTAAATCCCATGATCGTTGGATGGTTGTATTTATATCCTGATGCTGCATCATAGAACTTAGCATCTGTATCCGGACTTATCTGGATTCCTCCAAAAGGGATTTGAGCTCCCGGATAAACATTTCCATATCCATCCGTTCCCACAAATGGATTCACATACTCAATCAATTTTTCGGTTTGAGCCATGCCTGGCAAGGTTGCCAGACATGACAAAACCAAAAACAACTTCTTTCCAGTCATTCTCATCGCGATTTATTTTATGCTTGTATATCTCCTACTGCTACTTGATATTCGTGCCATAAGTCATCTATGTTATACTCCTTACCTAACACATGCTTAATAGCTCCATCGAATGACCAAGGTACAACTTCCAATGTACTACGATTAAATTTCCGTAAGAATTCCGGATCTTTATTGTCACGCAACCATACGAAGAAATAACCTGCGGTACGATAACCGTCCATATAATTTCCTCCTTTCGGCCGAGCTCCCGGTCCAAATCCTCCGTTAGCTACACGTACAGCATCCGCCATACCCTCAATAAAAGCCCAGAACACACGACTATTACCATAATTTCCAATACCTTGAGGTTCCAACTGATAAGCATGAGTCAATTCATGCAGAAGTACTCCACGAGTCTCAAAGAATAGTTTTGCTGTATCATTTGCCGCGAATGACTTTTCGATGTGACGTGTACTATAGAAAATAGAAATATTTCCATGATCACCACCTTTGGCAGAAACTCCATCAATATCTTCCAAAGTATAATGAATCTTATACACCGGCACAATACTATCTTTGGGAGAATTATAAAGTGTAGCCAATACGGTACGTGCCTGTTCTTTAATATATGATTCAGCATCCGGAATAATCCGATGATAAATATCGGACCCTTTCGAATTCGGAGCCTTATCCTCAAACAATACGGTTCCAACATTATATTTTTTCCATAAAACCTCTGCTCCATCTTGCTGTCCTTTTTTACTTGTAGAACAAGCTCCTATTCCTACCAACAAGAATAATCCATAAAATAAATATTTCTTTTTCATATCAAGTATTTTTATAATTTAGTTTACCCCATTTGTTAATGAGTATGGTTTATCTTCTGCTGCAAGTCCACGACGTTTATTCGGAGAAGAACTCATCTTAAATTCCCAAACGCCTCCCTTTAAGATGTCTTCATGAGTAACATACATTTTATCATAAGCTACACCATTTATCTTTAGAGAATGAACATAGCGTTTTTTATCACTAACTTCCGGAGCTTTAATCTCCAGCGTCTTTCCATTTGGAAGCTTCAGTTTCAAATATGGCAAATAAGGAGCTCCCAGCACATATTGGTCAGTTCCGGGACAAACAGGATAAAATCCCATTACGGTAAACAGATACCACGCTGACATCTGTCCGCAATCATCGTTTCCTCCCAGACCGTTAATATCGTTTCGGTACATACGATTCAAAATATCACGTATCCAGAATTGAGTTTTCCATGGCTGAGAGGTCCAAGCATATAAATAGGGGACATGATGACTCGGTTCATTACCATGAACATAGCCACCTACCAGACAATCTAAAGTAATATCTTCATTATCTGCATAATATTTTTCAGGCAAATGCATAGAAAACAGTTCGTCTAATTTCTCTACAAATTTCTTTTCCCCTCCCATCAAATCCATCATACCAAATACATCATGAGGTACATGAAATGAGAAATTCCAAGAATTACCTTCAATAAAACCTTCACCATAAGTTTGCAACACATCAAAATCTTTCTTAAAGGTACCATCACTATAACGCGGACGCGCAAAGCCAATTGTCGTATCATAAATATTCCGGTAATTCAAAGCACGTTTCCGATAGTTCTCTGCTACTTCCTTATTACCAGCTTTTAAAGCTGTCTGATAAATGGTCCAATCATCATACGCATACTCCAATGTAGAAGATGCTGCTGTTCCACTTTTATCCAAAGGAATATATCCCAACTTCATATAGTCTGCAACTCCTTCATAATAAGGAACAGTCGAAGTACTTACCATCGCAGCCAAAGCCTCATCTGTATTTGTAAATACACCTTTTGTAATAGCATCTGACAATACAGATACGGCATGATACCCACTCATACACCAATTCTCATTCCCCATATGACTCCATACAGGAAGCATTCCATGAACACTCTGCTGTTGATGTTTGATCATTGATTCCACCATATCTGCATTACGATCCGGTTTAATCAGATTCAAAAATGGATGTTGGGCACGATAAGTATCCCATAAAGAGAAAATTGTATAATTAGTAAAATCTTTAGCCTGATGAATATTATGATCTAACCCACGATATGAACCGTCTACATCCATGTAAACTGACGGATTGATCATCGTATGGTAAAGTGAAGTATAAAACATCGCCTTTTGATCCTGTGTTCCTTCTATCTCATAATGATCCAACTCATCATTCCAACTTTTGCGGGCAGCTTCAGCCAACTGTTCAAAACTTTGTCCTTCAGCTTCTGCACGGAGGTTCTTGATTGCCCCTTCTGTACTTACCGCAGAAAGTGCTACTTTTACGACTAACTCAGGTTGTTGTTCTGTATCAAAGTTGAAATAAGCAACAATCTTGCGTCCCGTAATCTCCGGAAAATTCTTTTCCAGTTTAAAACGACGCCAAAAACCATTGTATAATACCTTTGCTTTATCTTTATATCCGTAATCTTTTATCGGTTGAGACAAGGAAATAGCAAAATAGGTATAATTGGTACGCGCCCAACCATTCGTAATACGATAACCGGTCAGCAACGTGTCATTTTCTACCCGTAAATTAGCCCACAGCACCTTACCGTCATAATTATAAATGCCATGTGCAAGATCCAATACTAAATGACCGTTTTTATCTTTAGGGAAAGTATATTTATGTACTCCTACCCGTTGTGTAGCAGTTAGTTGTGCCTTAATACCATAATCGTCCAGTATAACCTCATAATACCCGGGAGCTGCTTTTTCAGTAGCATGGTTAAAACGTGAACGATACCCCTCATCCGGATTTTCTGCTCGCCCGGGATTCAACTTCAATTCACCAACAGCAGGCATTAAAAGAATATCTCCCAAATCCGAATGTCCTGTTCCGCTCAAATGCGTATGACTGAAACCAACAATTGTTTTATCACGATACTGATAACCTGCACAATATTCATAAGCATTTTTTGATAAGCCCCATTCACATTATGAGGAATTGTATCTGTGTCCGGACTTAACTGTATTAAGCCAAAAGGAGTACAAGAACCGGGAAACGTATGTCCCATCCCGTTCGTCCCAATGATAGGATTAACATAATCTACAGGTTGTTGTGCGAACGTAGAGGAAATTCCCAATAGTAGAGTCGCAGTGAAAGAGAATAGTTTATTTTTATTCATGTTCACGAATTAAGATATTAAAAAGTTATCAGATTATATATTCATCAGCAAATTTAAGACCTTCACAAGCAATCTTAATCCTCCAGAGTGACAAATTCCTGTCAATCCGGATTTGTCCATTTAGAGCACATATAGGTCAATTAGAGCACAAGCTATAATACTGAAAATCAACCAATATTAATTTATGATGTACAATTAGAGCACAAACTTAAATACAAATTAATAATAACAGCATAGTCATCTTCTTTTTATTTTGTGTGTTGTTCCCGGTAATCCTTGGGTGTCATACCAAAACGGCGGGTAAATTCTTTATAAAAATAAGAACGGCTAGCTATACCCACATCAGTAATCACATCTTGGATAGACATATCATTATTCAGCAACAGACGTGCAGCTTTCTCCATCCGATAACTCTTTATCAAATCACCTGGAGCTACATCTGAAATTTCTTTGAACTTCCGATAAAATTGGCGGGGACTCATTGCCATACGATCAGCAATCAGAGTTGAACCTAATTCTTCCTGATTCAGATTCTGCTCAATCACTTGTAACATTTTACGAATAAAATCAGCCTGTTCCGGCGTGTTACAAACAATCTGTCCGGCAAGATCACCCAAATCCTCCATATAAATCTGCTTCACTTGATACTTGCCATAAATTGCATTATGAACAACCTCCCGCAAGAACAAAATATCATAAGGAAGTACAATATAAGAGTCAGACCATAAAATTAATTCGCGCTGGATGGACGAACTAACTTTCCAAGTCAGCATAGGAATAAATGCAGTTTTCGAAAGTAATGAACGATTCTTACTAATATATTCCATAAAAACACTTTCGGCATTCGCATACATCGTCATATCAACCAAAAACAGAGAGGGTGACGAACGATGTATTTCTTCAAATGCATGCTGCACACTCTTCACTTGCATTACGGTATATTCATCAGCCAGAAAGTTTCCAATCAACCAAGCCATTTCATCTCTATCTTCCAATAAAAGAACCGTTTTCTTTTTCTTACCTCCCACTTCCGTCAAAATTGCCGGTTCAAAGGTTATCGTCAGTTGTTTCTCATCTCCCTTGTCAGTATAATGAAGTTTTGCATCAATCCGTTCTAAAGCAGACTGCACAAAACACAATAACAACTGAACACTAAACGCACGGTCCGAGCTTCTCACAACATCCGAAGTAGTTTTTACCGGAAAGATGTTCAAACAACATTTTAGCCGTATCGTCTGTAGACAAGAAAAGCAACAGCATCTTCCCACTTTCTTCCTTTACATCTACTGTAACACCCAATATGCCTTTTGTTTCGGCTACCCAGAGATAACAATAATAAAGAATACTATGTAATGCATTCTTATAAATGGGGAAAGTAAAATCCTTCGGTATGACTGATTTCACAATAGAACTATCAATCCCTGCTCTTTCAATGTATGCAACACAGCTAACGAAACTTCCTGTATACACATACGAGCTGCTACAATAAAACGATCCGGAAAGAATTGCTTAAGTTCCCTTCTATTCAAGTTATCCGGACTAAGCAAAGCTGCCATTACAGTTTCACGGATTAATTCTACCGTCTCAATACGTTGTTCATAAGATATGTTTTCTGCACGTAACTGATCACAGAAATTATATATAAAAGTAAAACGATCAAGCACATCCCGATTACAAGAATCAATACCTGCACTTTCCTGACGACTTTCTATCCCGCGCAAACGCTTCATCATACGTTCCTGAAGCAAATTCTTACGAAGTAAATAAACCAGATATCCAAATAGCATGATCAACAATAAGCCATAAATGATATAGACTGTCAGCGAACGATACAAGGAGAAAGAACATGGACAGGAATAGAGAAACACCGATACTCCGTATCAAATACATCATTTTTATATCG
>NZ_BHWB01000021.1 GCF_003865075.1 Bacteroides faecalis
TACACATGATACTATCTCTCTCAAATATCCTTCTACTGGATAAAAGGATTTTCCCAATCGGACAATCTCGTTAATCTCTTTGTTAGTGACCAAGGATTCTGCTTTCTTCGGGCTTCTTCATTTCCTGGTATTAAGCCTTTGGAACTGAAATTATCTCCTAAATGTATATTCCGGTGATGACGGCAGAAGTAATTCTTGCACGATTGGCTCCTTCTTTATAATTCTCGGCTTCTTCGGTTTGTATAATAGAATATGATCTGCATCGTTAAACGTGTATACACGATCAAGCCACCAGCCGAAAGACAGGCTATTGAGCATGTAGTTTGTAGTTCCCCAACCTTGCTCGCTCATCGCTCCCAAGTGTCGCAACTGATTCTACGGGAATTTCCGTATTGAGCGGGGAAAACTGGAGCAATGGATAGAGCCATGAACATATCATTTCCACATAATTCAGATAAGTATTTCATCCCTTCATTGTATGCTTGCGTACCCGTAGTAACATCGGGATTATAGAATGAATCGGCTTCTAAAGTTCCATTATTGATAAAATCTAGTTTATATAGGTATATCCCCATCTTTTAAATTTCTCTATGTAATGCTTCATCCGTAACTTCGTTCCCGGATGGGTAGGATCTACTGCCAATGATTCTATTTTACGAGGCTTTCCATTTGCATACAGGTAGATGTCTTTGTATTTCCATTGTTGGTCGGTTCCTTCTACGAAACCATCCGCATTACCAAACCAGTCGGAAAAAGGACACCAATAGATCCCGGCTTTCTGACCATTCTCTTTGCAATGTCGGGCAAAAGCTATTAATTGTTCTTCATTGAAATTATCCCAGAAAGAATCCAGTCCGATATAAACGGTATTGTCATTCTCAAAACTATTGGGTTGTAACTCTTGTTTGATGAAATCGGCAACATCAACAGCTCCCTGGTAATTTACCTTTGTAGCCATGGCGGCCCAACTGTTCCATCCGAAAGGAGTTCCCGAATTCCATTGACGGGGAGGAGTAATTGTTGCATTCATTTCTCCGAATTCTTCCATTCCTTTTCGCCAGTCATTGAAATAGCCTACAAATATTTTGGGTGATTTCAGTCTTGTTCCCCGAACACTTCCATGTTTCTTTAGAAGGACGGTCCGGTCGATCGCTAATATCACGGGGTTAGTTCATGAGTCACCCCCCAAAACATTCAAGATGAGTAATGTATCGGTATTTTCCTTGATAACGGATACCTGTTTCCAAGTATCATGTTCTACCGAACCGATCACTAATCCATTCTGCTGATTCCATTGAATATCGCGGTTGCTTCAAAGGAAATACCTTCCTCTTTTAATGAGTGGATAAGTAACTTACGAAAGCGTCATTGTCATATGGAACACGCAATACTCTATTGGTGGAGTCCTGTGGTAAAAAAGAGTTTTTCTCCGAGGTATATACGGGAGCTATATAATTACTTGCTATCTTTTCGTTGGCAGAGCAGAGCCATGCTTCCGTAAGAAAATATTCATTGTCTGGGTAGAAATAGTAAATAATTTTGTTCTATCTTGATATTGGATAAAGGACCGTCAGTGTAGATGATTGTGTATTTCTTCCCTTTTCCCACCTTATCGCTAATTTTCTCTTTCTGGATTTCTATGGTTTTGAAATCACAGCTTCTGATCTCTGTTGTGTTTACTTTTGCTTTTACGTATGTTCCTTTCAGTATATTTTTGTCCTTTGTAACTATAATCTATAGTATGAGTGGAGGGCTGATAAGAGATTTCCCAGTTATTACTTTTGATTTTCTTATTTGCTCCTTGAATTGTAAGATGGAAACATATTAACAGTAGTAGACTGATTTCTAAATATCTGAAATTGGTGCAGGGAAATTTACTCATAGTCGTATTCAATTTAAGAAGTGATTATTTAATCTAATTTAGGTGTGCCTATAGTTGGAAAAAGACTGTTTACAAAGATGCCCGTATCCTGCTTAGTGATTGAGGAGTTATCCATAGGTAAGATGCAATATATTTTAAAGGTACATATTGCAATAATTCCGGAGTTTCTTTAATCAGTGTGAGATAACGTTCTTTTGCTCGTGGACTCCCTGCACTGATCAGCCAGTTTTCTTGTCCAAGAAATTGGCGTTCCATCAAATTAAGTCCCAAGTTTGCCAGCTCGATGGAAGAAGAAAACAAATTATTCAGCGATGAGCGCGAAACGCAATAAGCTGTACTGTCACACATAGCTTCAATATTGATTAATGAATAGGCATTATCTACGTATCCCCAAACGGAGAAAGCTGCTTCTCCTTCAGAGGCAAACCATATTGTTGTGTCTACTCCGTCTTTATGATAATATCCTCGCCAGATACCTTTCTTTATTAAATAAAGATTACTATTCTTCGTACCTTCCCGTACAATCAATTCTTTTTTGTTGAAATGTACTTCTTCCATACATTCCAATAAAAGTTGTACATTGGCTTCTGACACTTTGTACTTATTGCAAAGTTTTTCGATAAATATATTCATATTGCAAAGATACATATCATTAGCGTACAAAGAAGTGGTCTTTCTGATAAATTTTAATGATAATTTTCGTGGGCCAATTATAGATATCAGAGTAGTAAAAGCAAAATTCAATATATGTTTAGCTTAAGCTATTATGAAACTCTCACTGTGTAGGAGTACTTTGGGAGCTTTTTTTGAAGATTCTAACTACTTATTTAGCAAATTCAGGAATTTGCTAAATAAGTAGTTATTTGAATTAGATTCTCGAGGCATTATTTATTATTAGCTCTTCTAATTCATTTGTTAATTTTACATTGGACGCAATCTCCATCTTCAGATTTTGTACTCATTCCTTTAATCGGCGGTCTTTCAAATAAACTCCGATAATGTAGATCGTAGTTAATAACTCTGCTAAAGGGACTGCTAACCAGATACCAGGCACTCCCAGAAGAGGAGGTAATGCGAAAAATCCTATTAACATAAAGACAACTCCCCGGAGAAGCGTGATAATAGTGGCTCTTCTTGCCCGTTCAATACTTTGGTAATAACCTATTCCCACCATATTGAATGCGAAGAAGATGTAACCAATTGCAAAATAAGGAATTCCTTTTTCGGCAATCTCAAAAGCTGCATAGCTACGATCAATGAATAAAGCGACAATGTAATGGCTACAAAGAGCAGTAATGGTGAAAAAGCATATTCCACAAAGTAAGGCTGTCCGTATGGAAAGATAAAGAGTCTTTCGCACACGTGCCGATTTATTGGCTCCGAAATTATAGCTGATAATTGGTTGAGCGGATTGTGCAATCGCATTATATACCATGAAAATAATCGGGAAGAAGTAACAGACAATACTGAATGCAGCTACTCCATCTTCTCCCAGATGACGGATAAATACGTAATTTCCCAAAAACATCATACAGGCGATGGAGGCTTCACTGATAAATGCGGAAGTACCCAGTTTGATCATATAGCCAATATTCCGTATGGTTAGCAACATACTTTTTTTGCTCAATTTAATACGATAAAGTCTAATGTAACGGGAATATCCGGCAAGGTAGACAATGGTCATCAGGCTTCCGACGGTAATCCCCAGACTGGTGGCAAACGCAGCACCCATTAATCCCCAACCGAATTCGAAAATGAAAATATAATCAAGTATGATGTTAAGTACAGCGGAAACAGCATTGCATAACATGGCATAATTGGGTGAACCGTCCAGCCGAATGTAGAACATACCGGCATTCAATAACACATAGAAAACAAGGAAAGGAACATACCAGATCATATACTCCACTACGTCAGGCATTAATCTCTCCGAACTTCCGAGTAATCGTGCCAATGGTTCCACATAGTAAAAACAGAGGGCAGACATTACTAATATGATGATTACTGAAACAGCCAGTGCCTGAGTTATGTTAATACTCGCCACTTTGTGTTTGCCTTGGGACAAATGAATGGAGGCTACCACCGAGGCCCCGACTCCAAACATCAGGCCGATACCGGTAGTAATCATAAAAAGAGGAGCGGTAATATTGACGGCTGCTAATGCGTCACTACCTATTCCTTTACCCACGAATATACCGTCAGTGATTACGAATATAGCTGAGAATACCATTCCCAATACCGTAGGGACCAATAATTTGCGGAACAACTTAGAGATGTCCATGCTACCGAAATCAATACTATCTTTCATACCTTTCTCCCTTTTATTATTTTGAAAACGGTTGCAAAGGTAGAGGGATAGAATGAGATAAAAATTACCAATTGGTAATTTTTATCGATTGGCCTCTTTTATTATGATTAGGTAATTCTTTGGGGGTGTTCAAAGGAAATAAAAGTGTTTCAATCATTTTTTGAGACTCCTCCCATCAAAGTCAGGTATTCCAGCATTTATCCGTTGTCACTCCATTTCAATTCGATATGCAACAGTTCAACAACCGTTTGGCCGATATCGAAACCGCAAGCCTCTAATGACGGACGAACCATATCTGGGTATGGGCATGGTTTACTTTCTTTACGAGTACATGATGGAATAGATAGATAATTCCTGACAGCGTAATATTACCCCAATGAGAGAATCAGTAGTTGTGCTGTCAATACTCGCAGAAACATGGTGAGCGGGTATACAGTAGCATATCCTACGGCGGGTGCATCACAAGCAGTCAGATCATTGGAGTAAGCCAAGGCCGGCGGATTGGTGGTGGAACCTGCCAATACTCCGATCAGAGTAAAGTAATTCAGTTTGCAATAGTAACGTCCGATTAATCCAGTAATCAGGAGAGGCAAAATGGTGATGATCACGCCATAACCTACCCATACGTATCCGCCATCATTGATAATTGTTTCGACGAATCCTTTTCCTGCCCCTAATCCCACACAGGCAAGGAAGATAGAAATTCCTATTTCACGTAACATTAGATTCGCACTCATGGTAGTGTAAGTAATCAGTTTATATTTCGGCCCGAAACGGCTGATCAAGATAGAGACGATTAACGGACCGCCTGCCAGTCCCAGTTTTACCGGTTGAGGAATTCCGGGGAATGTGAATGGTAGACTTCCCAAAATACATCCGAGGGCGATACCAATAAAAATAGGAATCAGATTCGGGTGGTTCAAACGTTTCATAGAGTTGCCAAGAACTTTCTCAGCATGGGCGACAGCAAGCTCTGTACCCACGATAGTTACGCGGTCACCCATTTGCAATTGTAATTGTGGAGCAGCTACCAAGTCTACGCCCGAACGGTTCACACGGGTAATGTTTGCTCCGAAGTTATTCCGTATTTTAAGTTGTGAAAGAGTTTTTCCGTTGAGTTCCGGTTTGGTAATTAGAATGCGTCTTGAGATAAGTTGCTTGTCCTGTTGTTCCCATTCCATCTTTATCTCTTTACCGAAGAAGACAGTGATTGCTTCTACGTCTATCGGAGTAGAGATGGCCAGAATCTTATCTCCTACATGTACGATCGTTTCGGAATTGACTAATTCAGTTTCACCTCCTTCACGATGCCGTATACGTGAGATTACGAATTTACGATTCACTAGCGGACGGAGTTCTTTTATACAAAGACTATCTACTGCTTCGTTTTTTATCTCAATAGTGACAGGTCGTACAGTTAATTCTTGTAAATGTCCCAAACCAACTTCAGCTTCTTTTTCTTCCTTTGGAGTATTAATGTGAAGAATATATTTCAGAATTATGAGGGATAAGATGATACCTACTACACCTAATGGATAGCTGACGGCATATCCCAATGCAATTTCAGGAGCATCTATACCGTTCAGGTCACTGTTGGCCTGCTGGGCAGCACCAAGTCCGGGAGTATTAGTCACAGCACCGGATAAGATACCCACCATGGTAGTGATCGGAGTACCGGTAGTAAAATGCAGAATGATGGTGATTCCTACACCTAATGTCACCACTAATATAGCCAGCATATTCAGTGTGAACCCTCCTTTCTTAAAAGCAGAAAAGAATCCCGGACCGACTTGCAGACCGATAGAGTAGACAAATAGAATCAGTCCGAATTCTTTTAAAAAGTGAAGCAAATGTTCGTCCAGATTCATGTTGAAATGTCCGAATACGATACCTACAAAGAGTATCCAGGTGACTCCCAGAGATATTCCCCATATTTTAATTTTCGCCAGAATGATGCCAAATGCAATTACAAGCGATAAAATTAATACGGAGTGTGCCACTCCGCCACCCCAAAGGTTGGGGTAACCTTCGAATAGATTCTTTAAAACTTCCATTGTCTTTTATTATAGTTTCATTGTAATTAATCGCATTAAAAGTACTTCAGGAGCGATCACTTCCATTCTTACTTTTAATTATGTTTACTTTGAAGGGTTACCCGTCTAAAGTAGTCATACACAGCCCATCCTTACTGATCATAGCAATGTCAGTAATATTTGTATTTCCATAAGCAATCATTTATCACTTACTGTCTTTCTATCCCACGAGTAAAGACAGTGATTAAGGTATTGAATGGCAGGTCTTCTGACTGACTCCCTTCTTGATGCCTTCCCGATTTGATTATTTTAACCGACCAGTGGCAAAAGTTATTTTCAAGAAGTTGAATGGAGCTTTACAGCAGCGGGACTGTTCGGGATTTTCACCCGATTCCCTTTTAATCCAAATAGCTGATAAGTCTATCTGAAACCAATTCGCAGACAAAGATAGCGAATTTATGGATAAACCTAATTGAAGAGCATGTTTATTTGATGCGTACTCTCATCTCTTGAGCATCGAACGTGACAGACTCGTTTCGGAAAAGTCTTTCGATATGTCCGCTAGTTATCATTTCGGGAGTCAGAAGGGAGTATAATTGAGGATTGTCTATCAACATGATGGAGTCACAAAGAGACAGAGCGATATCCAGATCATGCGTGGAGAAGATGATACACTTCCCTTTTTCTTCTGCCAATTTCTTGAGGAGCAGACACAATTCATATCGGTTAGGTAAATCGAGGAAAGCTGTCGGTTCATCGAGCAAAATAACGGGAGTATCTTGTGCAAGCGCTCTTGCAATCATGATACGCTGGCACTCTCCGTCCGACATTTTATCCATGGTCTTTTCAGCATAATCAGTCATGCCTACCAATCGAATAGCTTCGTCTACCTGTTCTTTATCTTTCGGTTGTAATTGTCCCAGCCAGTTGGTATAAGGGGCACGACCTAATGACACGACATCTTCGCAACGTAGATTAGCAATACGCACTTTATCAGTGGTTACAAAGCTAATATTACGCGCGAGTTCTTCCGGTTTGAGTAACGAAACATTTTTATTTTGAAGAAGAATTTCTCCGTTCAAAGGCTTCTCCAATCCCATTATGGCACGAAGTAGTGTACTTTTTCCCGTACCATTGCGTCCTAATAATGCGATAAGCTGGCTTTCTGGAATCCGGATGGAAACTTTATCCAACAGCATGCGCTGTCCATATCCTAGTGTAAGTTTATTGAATTGAATCATTTGATTATACGCAGATTTTTAGCTATTACCCATAAAATAACCGGCACTCCCAGTAAGGCAGTAATACAATTGACCGGTAATAAAAACTTCTTGGCTATAATGTCACAAAGTAACATACTGATCAATCCTGTCAGCATTGTGCCTGGTACTAGCACTCGATGGTCGGCATTATTGAATAATAGTCGTGTGACGTGTGGGACGGCTAGACCAATGAACCCTACGGGACCGCAAAAGGCAGTTACTGTTCCGGTCAATAGAGCAGTAGATAAGAAGATTAGTGTGCGTGAGCGCTTAATGTTCATTCCCATACTACGGGCATAATTCTCACCTAACAATAATAAATTAAGTGATTTGATACAAGCAATGGAAATAAATAATCCGATAAATAACATGGGGATCATTATGCTTAGCTGGGTCACAGTAATGTGACTAAGTGACCCCATCGACCATAAAGTGAACATTTTCAATTGTTCGGCAGAACTTAGATATTGTAATATCTGAATAATAGCACCTGCCACATAGCCAATCATTACTCCCATAATCAGAACACCTAAGATGTTTTTAACTTTCTGGCTGATGATGGCTACGCCCAGTAAAATAACAACTGCACCTATCCAGCCCGAACCTACCACTCCTAGTGATTGTAATAATGGGAATTCAGCCCAACCTAGTAATGGAGCGCCTAATATAAATAATGCTACTCCTAAACCGGCACCAGAACTTACCCCGAGTAGATAAGGGTCTGCCAGTGGATTTTGAAATACCGTCTGCATCTGTAAGCCACTCACCGAAAGAGCTACACCGATCAGAACTGCAACTATTACTCGTAATAGTCGGATAGAAAGTAAAATGTTGCGTGTCATTTCATCACATTCACCTCCCGTAAATACAGCCCATACTTTGGAAACTGGTATGAAAGTATCACCTGTTACCATATCTGTTATTACTAATAATATAGCAACTATTCCTAAAACAATGAATAAGAGTGATGTGGATCTGCGATTCTGTTTCATTCTAAATGTCTATAATAATAAAGTGAATCGGATACAAGTTCCGGATGGAAAATATGAATGAGATCACGTAATACAATGTCCGGATACACTACTGCTGATTCCCAATAATCGTTTCCACCTGTCGGAGTAAGTCGTAGATTATTGTTATATACAGCCCTTTCTTCTACTGCTTTTGCATCTGCGAATTTAGAATTTATAATTTTCAATTCATCCAATGTAGAAACAGAACCTACATTAATCCAGAAATCTGCTTTTTGTATAAGTCCGTATGCTGTTTCCAGTCCGATAGGAGAAGAAATATTGGAATTGTTCTCTTTATAGATGTAGTCCGCACCCGCATCGGTAACCAGTTGTGCCATGTAACTTTGAGTTGAAGGCATAACCCAACTATCGTTCCAAGGTGTATTGAACATAACTGTTGGGCGCTGGGCTATTGAATCTGTAAGGGATTTGAGTGCATAATAGCGTTTGGGTATTTCCTGAAATACTTCGATACCTTTTTCCCGGCTGTCTGTTATTTCGGATAGGGCAACAAGCCATTCAGCTTTTCCAAGTGGTGATTCTTCAAGGTATTCGCCAACATACATATAAGGGATAAATAGTTCTTTCAGTTTATCCGTTACAGCTGTTTGTGCATCTCCAATACCGTATAAAAGGACGACATCCGGTTTTAATCCTAGTAATAATTCATAATTGATTTCTGCACCCATATCTTTAATTGAATCTTTATGTGCCCGAATGTAAGGATTGGATATATAATCAATGCCGGATACTCCAATAATCCGGTCTGTTTGTCCCAATATATCAAACATGGCAATGTAAGATGAGGCCATACAAACGATACGTTTGGCTCCGGCGGAAATTACAGGACCGGTAAATCCTGTAGGAGGACGTTCTCCATTACGGGAAATGAAATAATACATTTCCACATCTTTAGCTCCTTGCCATGGGTTGGATACTTGTATCAAGGTACTTTGGATATTGTCCGCACCTAATATTTTGAATCCGGAAGCATATTGTGGAGTATATAATTCATGTTGGAATGCTTCCAAAGAGGTTTTGTTACTGGGTATGCAACTAGCCAGAAAAAATAGGCAGAGCATTGAGAAGTATGAAATAGAATATTTTGTCATATTGTATGGGCTGATTCTATAATTATTATATTCTTTCCTATCTTATTTGTTCCATTGTGGATTGATACAGATTGTTAAACCATAATTCCTCCTTGGCATTGGACGACTTAATACTGATACATATTCTTCATTAAATAGATTGTAAACAGAGACCTTAACAGACACAGCAGTCTGTTTCCATCTGAATCTTTTTTCTAAAGAAATGTCGTTCATATAGTAAGGAATTAATTCATCTCGTCTGGTATACAGTTCATTACTCGAAGTGGTGTATCGTTTGCTATAATAATTATATTTATAGATCAGATAAAAATTTTTCCAACTTAATTGTCCCATAACAGCGGATGAATATTCGGGAATATAAACAAGTTGTTTCCCTACAGATACATCTTCGGTGCCAACCGGCTCTCCGTTGTTAATAGCTTTTGTATGATTCCAATTAGCATCCAGCCACAATGTCCAGTCACCTAATCGTAATGATGCTTTTCCTTTTAGTTCGATACCATAGCTATGCACTTGTTTTATATTACGGGGAGTCCAATATCCTTTAGGATGAACCACCCATAAAATCCAATTGTCAATGTATGAGTCGAAAGCGGTAAGCTCTCCTTTTAGCGAGAAACATTCATTCGATTTTAATGTAAATTCGAATCCGGTATCATATGTGAATCCTTTTTCTGGTAATAAGTCCGGATTTCCTCCAGGTTGAAAATAAAGATCATTCAGAGTAGGGTAGCGGTAATTGCGAGCTATAGAAGCTTTAAACATTAATCCATAGCGTGGCCAAAGTGTTACATCAAGAAAACCGGCTGGTATGAAAGGAGTGAATTTGTCATCGTAGAATGTCTCGCGTAAGTCAAAAGCCAACCCGACACGAGAGCAGGGACGATAACGAACCGTAGCGAGTGTTGTCGCTTCCGGACGAGTCTCTTGATAACCTGGATGGTAAGCATTTACCTCTAGATTTTTACTATCCACATAATTGAATTTTCCATCTATGTATCCACCTATCATCCATTTATCAGATGGAAGATATTCGGCATTTCCTGATACAAACCCCGAATAAATATAGCTACTTGCATCTTGCATTCTACTCATTTGCTCTTCACCTATTTTTATATCATACGTATATAACATATGAGTATATGTATATCCCAATTTACTGGATATCTTTAATTTTTCTGAGGTTTTGTCCCAACCGCCTACTCCGCGAAAAGTCGTTTCTTTTTGGCGGGTTTTATAATCGTTGTCATTGCGCTGGTCGGTAGTAAGCATTGGAATACCACGATTGGAATTCATAAACCACGCAGCAAGTGAAAATTTATTGCCATCTTTACGGTCATAGTAAAGCTCTTGTAATAAATGAAAGTCTTGGTACTGGCAATTTTTATTTTTGGTTTCTTCAAATTCCTTATTGTAACTGCCATCATCGTTTATTATTGCTTTTTCATAATTGGTGTATTTAAAATCATTTTTTGAGTGTGCCAAATAGATGCGAGTAGAACTTTGCCATTTCTCTCCTGCATAACGGAAATGAAGAAAATCATCAAATGTTCGGTAACTGCTGATACCTTGTATGAATTTTAAATCATATCCTTTAAATTTTTCCGGGCTTGTCCCTAATGTAATTGCACCTCCTAAACCACTACCGGATACATTCACCGAACTTGCGCCGTGCCACAAACTCATATCATCAACAAAATATGACGGAATAAGTGAGAAGTCTACTTGTCCCATCATTGGAGAATTGATATTCATTCCGTTCCAGAGTACCTGTGTATGAGAAGGAGAGGTACCACGGAAAGAGGCAGTAGCCATAGTTCCTCTGCCATAACTCTTAATAAAAATAGAGGTATTTTGTGATAATATATCCGCTAAGCTGTTAGTGATGCTTTCGCGAAGGATAAGGGTGTCGAGTACGGTTTTTGTGGTTCCAATATCTTTAAATGGGCGTTTACCAATAATCGTTATTGTATCCAGACGTAGTTGCCATGCCACTTTATTGTCCTGCCCCTGAATAGAGAAGATACAACAGAATAGAAGCACTATACTTATCTTTATTTTATCTTGCATGTTTATTGATTGTTATATTGAAAGCAAAAGGCACCTGGTGTAATACCAACTTTGAATGTATCCACCGGTTCTCCTTTGGGAGTAAACCGATAGATAACTCCTGGCTGTTGGTAATCTATAGCATCTGCTACATACACTTCAGACGTGTTGGGATCTACTGTCAGCCCATAATAAATACTATTGTTTGCCGGTGCTTTTAGAAAAGGACGTACCGGAACCCGGGAATCAGTTACATCCATACGCCAGACATCCTCAGAAATGAAATATAGCGTATCTCGCTCACCGTTTAATACTACTTCTGATGCTCTTTTTTCTTTATTGAAACTATAAAATCTAGTAGCTTTTTGTGAAGCGGCGTCTATTTTATAAAGAGTAGGTTCCTCGTAACCATAAGGACTACCTTCATAACCACCATCGGTTATTGTCCATATTTGTCCGTATTTATCGAGGACGAGTGATGTAGGCTGTATGCCTACGGTGATTTCGTTTACCACTTGGTCTGTTTCAGTATCTATCACCAGTATTTTGTTATCGTAAGACCAACAGTTTGTGAATACACATTTTCCGTATTGTACCATTTGTTCTGTGGATTGATGCCCTTTTGTTTCGATAGTTCCTGTCTTTTGTAATGTTTGAGGATTGAATATGGTAATTGCTGAAGCGTATAGATCCGTAATGTATGCTTTTGTATCACTCACAAAATGTATGTAACGAGGAGAAGTTAAATTTGTAATACCGCCTAATATCTCAAAAGTTTGCAGGTCTATTACGTATATGACTCCGGAATTATTGACTACTACATAACCTTTGCCGTCGTGTACGGTCATTGATTGCGCTACATCACCCAATTTTCTCCCATTTGCACGAAAGAAAACATCATTTTCTATCTTTTGGGTTTCGGGATTATAATAGGAAAGGCTGGCATTACCATATTGAAAATTCCCTTCATTGGTAATAAATAATCCGTTGCCGGAAATTTCGAAAGGCTTTTTATCAAATGGATCATAGTCCATGCACGATGCTACGGCAAAGAATAAAAGAAGGATGGGAATAATGAACTGAGTCTTTTGCTTCATAATCTGTTGTTTACCAAAATCTATGTATCATAGACACATTTATTCTTCGGAATTATTAACCAAAGTAATAATTGAATTTACAGTGAACGGCAAACTAAGATAAATGTCAATAGAAAAAGCCTTTCTGTCACAAAATGTATGTGAGAAAAAGGATTAATGACCTACTTCCTGAATGCCGCAGGAGTAAAATACAAACGAAAGAGGCAGGTCTTCTGACTTATTCCCTTATTCGGTAGCGCCTTCCCAGAGAAGATTTCCAGTGGCAATTTGCTCCAAATTGCATGATTTTGTAATCCATGCGAGAAAATACAGCAGCGGCTACTGTTACCGATTATCACGGTATTCCCTTTTGTCTCTTTCAGAGAACCACTTTCGTGGGTGCAAAGATAGTCATCTTTTCTTAGATGATTATCTTTTTAATGAGGTAAAGTAAGGAAGATCAATGATGTTCTTCCTTACTTAAGATATTGAATAGATTTTAAAGAATCTCTTTCTTGCATTATAATGCGACAGCTATATCATCTATACAAAAATAGGCAGGAGTATTCATTCCATAATCTCCGGTATCGGAACTATTCATAGAGAATTGGATTTTGTGTACTTTACCCAATGATGATAGATCTACACGTTTCCATTCGGTTAGCACACCTCCTGCATCTGACTTGCGAAAATCAGCTAGATAAGTCTCTACTTCACTTGTCTTCTCACCGGCTGCATTAAATCCTTGAATTGTTATTTTGAGCCAATCATTATCTTCAAAGGAAAACTTTTTAGCTGTATTATCACCTTGCAACATCGAAAGTGCAGCATAACTACTGTTGGCTATGTATAAATGGTCAATGATGTATTCTGCATTGTCGTCTATAAAATCTATAGAAGTTGCTTCTTCTCCTGAAAAGGAACTGTAATAAGCGACAGCAAATGTTTTAGAATGGTTATGTCCACCGTTTTTCTGGTTATGGTCGCCATAGTAAACACTACATTGATTGGTGTATAGCTTTGTTTCTTTGTCATTCCATTGAGAGATTGCAATACCTCCATTATAGAATTCGTTACTGGTATGGAAAAATAAACCGGATTCCAGATCGTCGTATCCTCCATAAAGGTATTCGCCTGTATAATTCGAATACAGATTTTCTCCGTAAGAAGTCGGGCCTGCCAGATAACTCTCATCTGCATTTTCAAAAGTTACATAATGGAATACCTTTACTTCGAAAGAAGCATTCAAAGTCGATTGATCATCTCCGGTAGCAACGATTTCGATTTTTCCACTTTTTAAAATATTAGCAGTTCCCTTTTGAGGAGCAACCACTGTCAGGATACCATCTTTGAGAGAAGTGTTCCATCCTTCAGGTTGTTTGACGGCAGTTGAACTCACATTTTGCAATTTAACTTCAAAAGTTCTACTTTCTGCATAATTGAAGTCTTCGATAGGTGCAGCAGTAATCTTTAAAGAAGATTTTCCTTCGGTGATTGAATCATCATCCGAACAAGCAGCCAACAGGCATACTGTAACTAAAAAGAGAAGATACTTTTTCATACGTTTCATATATAGTTAATAAATTATTGTCTCGCAAAAGAAAGCAAACAAAAGCTGCGTCAGACAATATTGTTTTTATATGATAGATGAAATGCTATCTGATATGAAGACAATGATCATCGGTGCTCTCGTTGCTCGCAAGAGTTATTCCTTTTTTGTATAGGTAGGTCTTCTGACTCATTTCTTAATAGATATGCCTTCCCAATCTTGTTAAGACCAGTGGCTTTTTGTCTCTATATATTCCCCTATTAATAGGAGAAATGAAATTTACAGCAGCGAGAACTGTTGCCGGTTTACACGGCATTCCCTTTTAATCTTTCCATAGGTATCTATCGGAAAGAACCTTAACGGCACAAAGGTAGTGTTTTTTTTGAGAATTGGAAAAGAAGTGTAATGTTAAATGTTAGAAGTAAGTAGTTCATATAGAAAAGTTGGAGGTATTTAATCAGGGAGTGTAAGTATAACATTGTGTATGAATATAGTTAGTGCTTAAATCAAATAGATATTTTGCCTTTTTTACAGACTTTTTCTCTTGAATCACTTTATATTGTGTACTTTTACCGCCTTAAAACTTAAAATCACATTTTAGGTTATTTCAGATTAATGTGGTGTGGAAAAAATGAATAAGAATAGACTTAACTCCTTTATGCTTGCCGGTACAGGAAGTGATGTAGGCAAAAGTGTTTTAGCTACGGCTTTTTGTCGTATACTAAAGCAGGATGGTTATACACCTGCCCCTTTTAAAGCACAAAATATGGCACTGAATTCTTATGCTACGCCAGAAGGTTTGGAGATTGGACGGGCACAAGCCGTTCAAGCGGAAGCAGCGGGAGTACCTTGTCACTCTGACATGAATCCACTATTACTGAAACCTAGTACAGAACAGACTGCCCAAGTGATACTATGTGGGAAACCGATTGGCGACCGTAGTGCATATGAATTCTTTCAGAAAGAAAATCGTAAAGAACTTCGGAAAGTGGTAAATGCTGCTTATGATAGATTGGCCAACCAATTTAATCCTATTGTAATGGAGGGGGCCGGAAGTATTTCTGAAATTAATCTCCGGGATTGTGATTTGGTTAATATGCCAATGGCGAAACATGCCGGTGCTGATGTATTTCTTGTTGCGGATATTGATCGAGGTGGTGTTTTTGCCAGTGTATATGGCTCTGTCTTGTTGCAGACACCGGAAGAACGTTCACTCATTAAAGGGATTATAATCAATAAGTTTAGGGGAGATATCCGTCTGTTTGAACCCGGAGTCAAGATGCTGGAAGAACTTTGTGGAATCCCTGTATTGGGAGTCATTCCTTATTTCAGAGGAATTTATATAGAAGAAGAGGACTCTGTAATGCTTGAATATAAGAATCGGGAAGCTATGATCGGCAAGATAAATGTAGCCGTAGTATTGTTAAGACATCTTTCTAATTTTACTGACTTTAATATATTGGAAAGGGATGAACGGGTGCATTTGTACTACACCAACAATGTGGATGATATAGAGAAGGCCGATATTGTTTTACTACCGGGAAGTAAAAATACGCTGGATGATCTTTATGAACTTCGCCGTAATGGAGTGGCACAAGCCATTCTTAACGCTCATCAGAGAGGAGCAACAGTCATGGGAATTTGTGGAGGCTATCAAATGATGGGACTGGAAGTTCGGGATCCGCAAGGAGTAGAAGGGGATTTCAACTGTTTGCCCGGTTTAGGATTGCTTCCTGTGATTACCAGTATGCAAGGGGATAAAGTAACTCGGCAAGTGAACTTTACTTTTGACGGAACAGAAACAATTTGCAAAGGATATGAAATTCATATGGGAAGGACAGTACTTGCCGAAGGAACTATTGCTTCTCCTTTAAATCAATTGACGGACGGACGGGAAGACGGTTATCGAAACGGTCGTAAATGTTTGGGGACATATATCCATGGAATATTGGATAATCAATCATTTATCGATTTCTTGCTCGAACCTTATACTGATAAATTGGAACAGCATGTATTTGATTATACAGCATATAAAGAAGAACAATATGATAAGTTGGCAGCTCATGTGAGAGAACACATTGATATGTCATTGTTATATAAGATTTTGAAACACAACTAACATGAAAACTTATAGACTAGCCGGACTACTTTTATTATTAATGGGGATACACTCTGTTTTGTATGCTCAGCAGACAAGAACAATCAAAGGAAGAATACTGACAGTAGAAACTGGAAGCAAAGAAAAACAGCCTTTACCTTCCGCAAGTGTCGTCGTATTATCGAAGAGCGATTCTGCTTTTGTAAAAGGAACGACAAGTGACAAAGAAGGTCGTTTTACGATTAGTTTTCAGCCTCAGAACAAGAAGACATATTTGTTGAAAACTTCTTTTATGGGAATGCAATCTGTTTTCCTTGTCTTGAAAGATTCAGTATCTGTCAATGTCGGAACAATTGTCCTGAAGGATGATGATATCCGGATTAGTGAAGTAGTTGTGACTGCCAAATTAAAAGAGATAGTGATGGAAGGTGATACAACAGTAATCAATGCTGCAGCCTATAAAACGCCGGAAGGTTCTTATCTGGAGGATTTGGTGAAGCGTGTTCCGGGATTGGTGTATAATAAGAATGATAAATCATTGAGTTACAACGGTCAAACGATTAGTGAAATTAATGTAAATGGAGAATCTTTTTTTTCCGGCAGTAAGGAGACTGCGTTGGAAAATCTTCCGGCAGATTTAGTCAGTAAGCTACGAGTGTACGACAAACGTTCGAAAGAGGAAGAATTTACCGATGTTGATGATGGCAAGAAAAATTATGTTCTCGATCTGCAAACTAAAGATGAATTGAATGAAACATGGTTGGCGAGTACAAAAGTTGGATTTGGTAATAACCGGAAAAAAGACTTAGAAGCACAAGCGAACTATTTTCGGAAAAATGGAGATAACATTTCATTGATAATGCGTTCTACAAATAGATACCAGAATAGTACTTATAAAGATAACATCAATAATTCGATAGGGTTGAATATGACAAAGAAGTTAGGAGAAGATTTAAGATTATCGGGCAGTGTGAATTATGGTCTTAATCGGAACGGCAATATATCCAGCACCTATCAAGAGCAATATTTGACTAGTGGTAATCAATATTCTTCTTCCGTTAGTGAAAACAATTCTAAAAACAGGAATATATCCGGTAACTTCTTTGGAGATGGAAAAATTGATAAACGTACCCGTTTCAATTTTGTGGGAAATTTTTCACTATCTCCCAATCAAGGTGAAAACAGTAATCAGAATGCAACTTTTGATGCACCTCCGGGTATTGAACAGAATAATTTTTTTGATAATTTTGAATCGATCCCTAAAGATATCAGGATCAATCGTAGTGAGAATCGTTCGCTATCTAAAGGTCAATCAAATAATTATATGTGGATGGCAAGCGTTATGAGACGAATGGATGAGAAAGGAAATACCACCATCAGCTTGAATCTTCAAAATTCAGATACGTGGGGAACAAACAAAAATTTCTCTCTTTCCAATACGACTTATTACCGTCTGAAAGATAAGTTGGGAAATGATTCGGTGCTTTTTCGAAATCAATATTTGCAATCACCTACCCGGAACGGCAATTGGCGGATGGGATTTTCTTTATCGCAATTGATTGCTAAGAAAGTACGTTTGAAAGCGTCTTATGCCTGGAGTACTCAATATGAAAAAGATAATCGTGATACTTATGAATTATCTTCCTTGACAACTGAGGATACTTTCGGTAAGTTACCGGACAATTATCAGGAAGGGTATGTAGATAGTTTGAGTAATCGAAGTCGTAGTCGATTTAAAGGTCATGATTTGAGTCTGGGAATTAACTATGGTGATACTACATGGACGGTCAATGCGATGGTAGTCGTTACTCCACAAAAGCGTACGGTTGATAGAAAAATTGGAAAACTTAGTGCAGACACTACAATGAATACTATCGATTACCAGCCAATGATATGGTTAGGTTGGCGAAAGAAACAACTTCAGCTGAATCTGAACTATGATGGCATGACTCGTCAGCCTTCTTTGTCGGATTTGATGCCTTTGACGGATAATAGTGATCCGCTGTATATCACTCGGGGAAATCCGGATCTGAAGCAGATGTTTACTCATAATTTACGCTTAAGCTTTCAGAATCAAGCGAAAGGAATATCTGCGAATGTTGGCTGGCGGATGGAACAGAATAGTGTAACTCAGGTTATGATATATGATTCACAGACGGGAGGGCGCGAGACATATCCTATTAATATCAATGGTAATTGGGGAGTGAATGCCGGGGCTAATTGGTGGAAGCGTATGGGGAAATCCTTTTCTTTACGGTTGGATGCTTATGGAAATCGTGATAACAGAGTCAGTATGATTAATGAAGATAGAAGCCAGGAACCAAAGAAAAGCACGATACGTGCTTCCAATCTGAATTGTGAAGCTCATCTTTCGTATCAGCCGACGTGGGGAGGACTTGATTTTTCTACAGGCTGGCAATATCAGTATTCGCTCAATTCGGTGAATGATAATAATACGTTTACTCGAAATTATCGGTTTGGGCTTGAAAGCTATGTGGATTTGCCTTTCGGACTACAACTGCGGACGGATGCAACCTATGTACTTAGAGGTGGAACAAATATTCAAAAGGATGATGAGAATGAAATTCTCTGGAATGCAGGGGCTACCTGTCGTTTTCTGAAAAAGAAGACAGCAGAGTTGTCAGCATATTGGTCGGATATTTTAAGTGATAAGAAAAATTATATACGTACAGCTACTTCCGACGGATTTTATGAATACCGTAGCCAACAAATACGTGGATATTTCATTGTTAGTTTCAAATATAATTTCCGTACAATGATGTAAGTTTTGGAAATAATTCGTATGTTTGCTTCAAAACCATAAAACAAATGTACTATGAGTGGTAATTATGTCATCAATATCGGCCGCCAATTAGGTAGCGGCGGAAAAGAAATAGGAGAGAAGTTGGCTGCTCGTTTGGGTATTGACTTCTATGATAAAGAATTGATTAATTTAGCTTCGGAAGAAAGTGGACTTTGCAAAGAGTTTTTCGAAAAAGCCGATGAGAAAGCCTCACAAGGTATTATCGGAGGGCTATTCGGAATGAGATTTCCTTTTATTAGTGAAGGTGCAATGCCATGTAACAATTGCCTGAGCAATGATGCTTTGTTCAAAGTACAGAGTGATGTGATTCGTCGATTAGCAACAGAAAAATCCTGTGTATTTGTTGGACGTTGTGCCGATTATATTTTGAGAGAACATCCACGTTGTGCAAATATCTTTATTTCAGCTTCTAAAGAAGATCGTATCGCACGTCTTTGTCAGATTCATCATATTAGCGAAGAAGCTGCAGAAGAAATGATGGAGAAAGCGGATAAGAAGCGTTCGGAATACTATAATTATTATAGTTTTAAAACATGGGGAGCTGCTGCTACTTATCATTTATGTATTGATTCCTCTTCATTAGGTATTGATGGAACCATTCGGTTTATAGAGGAATTTGTGGCAAAAAGACTTCAACTTATTATATGAGATAAAAAATAAAGCCGACTTATTCATTCATGAATTTAGCCGGCTTTTCTATTTATGACAAAACTTAATTTACATCATCGCTAGTAATATCATTTGCCCTGTTAGAATACGAAGGAACATTGATAATGGATAAACTGTAGAATATCCTACTGCTGGTGCATCACTGGATGTTACCTGGTTTGAATAAGCCAATGCGGGAGGATCGGTATTACTACCGGCTATTAATCCCATTAAAGTGAAATAGTTTACCTTGTAATATAGACGGGCAATTGTACCGATGATAAGTAATGGTATCACTGTAATCAGAAAACCGCTACCTACATAAAGTAATCCGTCCCCTTCAACTACAGTTTGCACGAAGTTGGCACCCGCATCAATACCTACACTGGCAAGGAAAAGCACGATACCTATTTCACGAAGCATTAGATTGGCACTCATAGTAGTATAAGTTACCAGATGAAGCTTATGACCAAAGCGTCCGATCAGAATAGCTACTACCAACGGACCACCTGCCAAACCTAACTTCAATGGAGTAGGCATACCCGGGAAAGCAATAGGAAGACTGCCTAAAAGGATACCTAAGAAAATACCCACAAAGATAGTTATTATATTAGGTGTGTCAAGACGCTTTAATTGGTTACCTAACGCGTTGGCAACACGTTCGACAGCATCTTGTTGGCCCACTATCATAACGCGGTCACCTACCTGCAATATTAGATTAGGATCAGCAAACAAATCCATACCGGAACGATTGACACGAGTTACGTTTACGCCATACAGACTGCGGAAATGCATAGAACCTAATGTTTTTCCGTTGATCTCCGGTTTGGTAACCAAGATACGGCGGGATACCATTGGAAGGTCTTGTTTCTCCCAATCCAGTTCTACTTCTTTTCCTATAAATACGGTAATAGCAGCTGCATCTTCCTCTGAACAAACAATAAATAGTTGGTCGCCCACATAGAAGAGCGTTTCATGATTCGGAATGCTGACATGACCTTCATGTCGAATACGTGAACAAACAAATGGACGTCCCAGGAAATTTTTAATTTCAATCAGTGTTTTTCCACTAATAGATTCATTGCGAACCTCAAGGCTCATCATATGTGGCTTGTGGTGTGCGTCTCCATTTTGCGTTTTCAAGCTTTCTTCTTCCTTATTCAGATTGATGCGGAAAATATAACGGATAGCAATGATTGATCCAATGATACCAACTACACCAAGAGGGTAAGCACAGGCATAACCAAGCGCAATTTGCGGACCGTTATAACTCAACTGGTTCAGTGCTTCGTTGGCAGCACCAAGTCCCGGAGTGTTCGTTACGGCTCCATAGAGGATACCTACCATCATTGGCAGTTCAACACGTCCGTTCCAGAGATAATAAAGCCCCAGAGCAACAGCAATATTTAACACTACGATGCCTACAGCCAACAGGTTTAATGTCATTCCGCCTTTTTTAAAAGAAGAGAAGAATGATGGCCCCACCTGAAGACCGATACAGAATACGAACAAGATCAATCCGAACTCGCGGATGAAATGTAGGATGTGTGTATCGGCTGTGAAGCCGAAATGTCCCATTAGGATGCCGGCAAACAAAACAAAAGTGACTCCCAGAGATACTCCGAATATCTTGATCTTACCAAGATACACACCGGCTGCCACTACGAAGGCGTAGAGGAATACGATATGCGCTACGGAGCTAGGGTCCCACAGTAAACTTTGTAACCAATCCATAATTTAATAGTAGCTTTTATAATATTTTTCTAAAAACGGATGCAAAATTAGTCATAACATTGGAGCTAATCAAATAAATGAAGAATTAAAAATAGAGAATATCCATTTATGCAATTCTATATAGATATTCCACTATAAGAAGATTATTTCTTTATTATATTATACTATTTTTAATTGATTTAAATGGTTATTCCTTTTACTGCATACAATAATTCTTTTGACTGCATATCGTTATTTCTTCTGGTGTATATATTAATTCGTAGGACTATCGGAACACGACATTCTGGATACACCTGTCGTGCGGTCATCATCCGTAGCGAGTACAACGAACTCCGTCGTCAAGGCGGACACACTTCCGGATACATAACACGCGCTTTGGCGGACGCATACGGCTTGTCCCGCAGCGCGATTGACTTGATTATATATAAAAAGAATCCAACAAGAAATGCACCTGCTGCGGTAATCCGGTCAGCAAATATAAGTTCACCTGTTACGGTGGACTGTGCGATATATGCCTTGTCAAACAAGTGAAGATAGAATAAGCAGAAGAAAGTGATTTTGAAAGATGCGTCTTTGGAACAGCTCATCCGGCATCTTTCCATGAACCAACAAGAGTATAACAACCGCTAAACAGAATTAGTAATTATGACAAATAATAAACAGATTGATAAAGAATACAGGCTATCCGTAAATCACTTTCATGAATAATGAACAAGTAATTGCTTAAGCCGCACAAAGAGGCGGTATGACACAAAGAGGAGTTCGAGATTGTTTGAACGCAGTAATTGAGGTATTGGTAGAAGCATTCCTATAAATACAATATACCTCGAAAAAACTTCATTATAAGCCTTTTACATTAAATTTTATTATCTGTCTTTGTCCTCAGAATAAAATCAGTAATAACCCTATCCATGTAGGGCTGTATGTAGGATTTGGAGGAATCAATCAAATGCATCTACTGATAATCAATAACTTATCTCCAAAATATTATCAAAATACGTACCACTATAGTTTTACGAAACGTATACTATAGTTCTACGAATTGTTTTGTGCATAAGTGATCCTTGTTCTATGAACCGAGAATCTTAAGTCTTTGCATCGTTTCCTTTAAACGGGAAAAGAGTGACTTTCTATTTGTACGAATTTTCCCTAAAAAAGACAGTCTTTTGAACTTAATGGTTATATTTGCAGATGTAACGATGGGCATTTGGAATGAGATAGATAAAAATAAGAACAATATTAATTTGGTTTTAATTTTAATAAACTATGGCAGACAAAAAAGAAAAACTCTTCTCGGACTTTTCTCCTGTCTCCACCGAACAGTGGATGGAGAAGGTTACAGCTGACCTAAAGGGCGCTGATTTTGAGAAGAAGCTCGTTTGGAAAACAAACGAAGGATTCAAAGTAAAACCTTTCTATCGTATGGAGGATTTGGAAGGTTTGAAAACAACAAACGCACTTCCCGGAGAATTTCCTTACTTAAGAGGTACGAAGAAAAACAACAATGAATGGCTGGTCCGCCAGGAAGTTAAAGTTGAATGCCCGAAAGAAGCAAATGCGAAAGCATTGGATATTCTGAATAAAGGTGTCGATTCTCTTTCTTTTCACGTAAAAGCAAAAGAACTGAATGCCGAATATATTGAAACGTTGTTAAATGATATTCAGGCTGAATGTGTAGAATTGAACTTCTCAACCTGTCAAGGACATGTTGTTAAATTAGCTAATTTACTTGTTGCTTATTTCCAGAAGAAGGATTATGATGTGAAGAAACTGAGAGGTTCTATCAATTATGATTTCTTCAATAAAATGCTGACTCGCGGTAAAGAAAAGGGGGATATGGTACAAACTGCCAAAGCTTTGATTGAAGCTATTCAACCGCTTCCTTTTTATCGCGTAATTAATGTAAATGCACTATCTCTGAACAATGCTGGTGCATATATTTCTCAGGAATTAGGTTATGCGTTAGCTTGGGGTAATGAATACTTGAACCAGTTGATAGATGCAGGTATTCCTGCTGCTACAGTTGCCAAGAAGATAAAATTTAATTTTGGTATTAGTTCCAACTATTTCCTTGAAATTGCTAAATTTCGTGCAGCACGTATGTTGTGGGCGAATATTGTAGCTTCTTACAATCCTGAATGCTTGCGTGACTGTGAAAATAAAGGTCCTCAGGGAGAATGCCGTTGCGCTGCAAAGATGGCAATTCATGCTGAAACATCGACTTTCAATCTCACTTTATTTGATGCTCATGTAAACTTGCTTCGTACACAAACCGAGGCGATGAGTGCTGCGTTGGCTGGTGTTGATTCAATGACAGTTGTGCCGTTCGATAAGACTTATGAAACTCCGGATGAATTCTCTGAACGTTTGGCACGTAACCAACAATTATTATTGAAAGAAGAATCTCATTTTGATAAAGTAATTGACCCGGCTGCAGGTTCTTATTATATTGAGAATCTTACAGTATCTATTGCTAAACAGGCTTGGGAACTGTTCCTGTCTATAGAAGAAGCTGGCGGTTTTTATGCTGCGCTGAAAGCGGGAACAGTTCAGGCTGCTGTAAACGAAAGCAATAAGGCTCGTCATAAAGCAGTAGCTCAACGCCGTGAAATTTTGTTGGGTACTAACCAATTCCCTAACTTCAATGAGAAAGCCGGTGAAAAACGTCCAGTCGAAGCGAAATGTTGTTGTGGAAATGATGCTCAAACTTGTGAAAAGGATGTGAATACACTGGTATTCGATCGTGCTGCCAGCGAATTTGAAGCTTTACGTCTGGAGACAGAAGCCTTTGGGAAGCTTCCGAAAGCATTTATGCTGACAATTGGTAACTTGGCTATGCGTCAGGCACGTGCCCAATATTCTTGTAATTTCCTTGCTTGTGCAGGTTATGAAGTTATCGATAATCTTGGATTTGAAACTGTGGAAGCTGGTGTTGAAGCGGCAATGGCTGCGAAAGCGGATATCGTAGTTCTTTGTTCCAGCGATGATGAATATGCGGAATATGCTATTCCTGCTTTTAAAGCATTGAACGGACGTGCTATGTTTATCGTTGCCGGTAATCCTGCTTGTGCCGAAGAACTTAAGGCTGCAGGTATCGAGAGCTTCATCCATGTTCGTGTAAACGTATTGGATACCTTGAAAGAGTTTAACGCCAAACTATTGAAGTAAAATGAGAAAAGATTTTAAAAATATCGATATATATGCCGCATTTCAGCCTGCTAACGGTGCTGAATGGCAAAAGGCTAACGGTATTTCCGCTGACTGGAAAACACCGGAGCACATTGAAGTGAAGCCTGTTTATACAAAGGAGGATCTTGAAGGAATGGAACATCTGGATTATGCAGCCGGACTTCCTCCTTATTTGCGTGGTCCTTATTCAGTGATGTACACTCTTCGTCCTTGGACGATCCGCCAATATGCCGGATTCTCTACAGCACAAGAATCAAATGCATTTTATCGCCGTAATCTGGCTGCCGGACAAAAAGGGTTGTCTGTTGCATTCGACTTGGCTACTCACCGTGGCTATGATCCTGATCATGAACGTGTAGTAGGTGACGTAGGTAAGGCCGGCGTATCTATCTGTTCATTGGAAAATATGAAAGTTTTGTTCGATGGAATTCCTTTGAGTAAGATGTCTGTTTCCATGACTATGAATGGAGCAGTGCTTCCGATTATGGCATTCTATATTAATGCCGGACTGGAGCAAGGTGCTAAATTGGAAGAAATGGCGGGTACTATCCAGAATGATATTTTGAAAGAATTTATGGTGCGTAACACTTATATTTATCCACCTGCATTCTCTATGAAGATTATTTCTGATATTTTCGAATATACTTCTCAGAAGATGCCGAAGTTTAACTCAATCTCTATCTCTGGTTATCACATGCAAGAAGCCGGTGCTACTGCGGATATCGAATTAGCTTATACATTGGCTGACGGTCTGGAGTATCTTCGTGCCGGAACTGCTGCGGGTATTGATATTGATGCATTTGCTCCACGTCTGTCTTTCTTCTGGGCTATCGGAACCAATCACTTTATGGAAATCGCAAAGATGCGTGCTGCACGTATGTTGTGGGCGAAGATTGTGAAACAATTTAATCCGAAGAATCCGAAATCATTGGCATTGCGTACACACTCTCAAACTTCCGGCTGGTCACTGACTGAGCAAGATCCGTTCAATAATGTAGGACGTACTTGTATCGAAGCAATGGCGGCAGCTTTAGGACATACTCAGTCTTTGCATACCAATGCATTGGATGAGGCTATTGCTCTTCCGACTGATTTTTCTGCACGTATTGCACGTAATACTCAGATTTATATTCAGGAAGAAACTAATATCTGTAAGAATGTCGATCCATGGGGTGGTTCTTATTATGTGGAAACTTTAACAAATGAGTTGGCACATAAGGCTTGGGAGCGTATTCAGGAAGTAGAAAAACTGGGTGGTATGGCAAAAGCTATCGAAACCGGTATTCCTAAGATGCGTATCGAGGAAGCGGCTGCACGTACACAGGCCCGTATCGATAGTGGTTCTCAGACCATTGTAGGTGTGAACAAATATCGTTTGGAAAAAGAAGCTCCGATTGATATTCTTGAAATTGACAATACAGCTGTTCGTCAGGAACAAATAGAAAACCTGAAGCGTTTGAAAGAAGGACGTAATCAAGCTGAAGTAGACAAAGCATTGGCTGCTATTACCGAATGTGTGAAGACAGGTAAAGGCAACTTGCTTGAATTGGCTGTAGAAGCAGCTCATGTGCGCGCAACTTTGGGAGAAATTTCTTATGCTTGCGAACAGATTGTAGGACGTTATAAAGCAATAATTAGAACTATATCGGGCGTGTATTCATCAGAAAGTAAAAGTGATAGCTACTTCAAGCATGCTTGTGAGTTGGCTGATAAATTCGCAAAGAAAGAAGGTCGCAGACCTCGTATTATGATTGCAAAAATGGGACAGGACGGTCATGACCGTGGAGCCAAAGTTGTTGCAACCGGTTATGCTGACTGTGGTTTCGACGTAGATATGGGACCATTGTTCCAGACTCCGGCAGAAGCTGCACGTGAAGCTGTAGAGAATGACGTTCATGTGGTTGGTGTTTCTTCATTGGCAGCCGGACATAAGACGTTGATTCCTCAAATTATGGAAGAACTGAAAAGATTGGGTCGTGAAGATATTTTGGTGACTGCCGGTGGTGTTATTCCTGCACAGGATTATGATTACTTGTATAAGGCAGGAGTTGTTGCCATCTTTGGGCCTGGTACTCCGGTTGCTAAATCTGCAAGTCAGGTATTAGAGATTTTGTTGGACGAAGAATAATTGATTGTAATAGATTCAAGGAAGAGGGAATCTCAAAATTGAATTTCTAAGTTGAAAGTCTTATAGATTGATACCTCTTTATCATAAATAATCCCCTTATTATATTCTTTTTCATTCTTGAAATAGGGTATTAATAAGGGGATTATTGTATCCCCAAATATAGATAGTGATGATGTTTTAAGAACGTGTATGAATTTGGATATCCGGATATTTACAGACTCTTTTTTGACTGTTTTAGTAGTGGGTTGCCGGTTTTTTTTATTGTAAAAATATTAAGGTATTTGCTAGGGATACAGGGAATTTATTGTTTCATAACATTTCTGTCTCCATCTTCCGGTGAGTGCCCTAGTTTTGTTAGATCTAGTGTAATTACCTTGTATTTTTATCCCTTTGTGTGAGAATCTAGGAAATATAATGTACATTTGTATACTTTTAAAAAGGCTGTTGGCAAATAAACAAACAAAATATAGATTGATATGTCACGTTTTATAATAGTGATTTTATTTATAGGTCTGTCTCATCTGGAACTATTTTCTGCTACAGGAAAAGTTCTTGTGGTCAGTTCTTACGGTACTGACTATCAGTGGAGCAATACGATTATGGATGCTATTGGTAATCGGCTTAAAGAAGTCTATCCCTCGATTGAGTTCAGTCGTGAATTTCTATCTTCTGAGATGCAAGACGAATCTGATACTTGGGGAAAAAAGATGAGTGTATTGTTAAGTAACTATCGGAAGAATCCACCGCGGGCTATCGTACTTGTCTCTGATGAGGCCTGGATGGGATATCAGGACGTTAATGTTGCAGAATTTGAAGATGTACCTCTTATCTTGTGCGCTGTGAAACCTCATTCTATTTCTACCAGCGATTTTGCAGCGAAAAGAGACAGCCTCACTTTGGATGATTTTACTCCTACTATTGAAATGATGAAGCGTTATAAAGCTACTGCTGTGCTGAGAGAAATGAATACTTCAGGTTATTTGTCGCTAATGGACAACCTGATTGCCGGGCTAAGTCGTTTTGTGTTTATTACTGATAGTCGTTTTTACGGGGTTTATACACATTTACTTCTTCAACAGGAGGCAGAACAGAGTTATCCGCAAACTCCTGTTCAAAATATCGACGGAAGATCTATTAATACTGATTCTTTGCTCTCACTTTTGCCTACTATACCTTCTACTGCGGGAGTGTTGCTTACTTCGTGGCTGACAGGAGAATATGGGTTCGAATATTCAAAAGATTATTTGTACAGTCGGATGGAGAATAAACTGTCTACTCCGATCTTTATAACTAATAATATCGGATTGGATAAAGAATTTTTTATTGGAGGTTATTTAAATGAAGCTTCATTTTGGGGAAATAAGGCAGCTGATCTTTTACTTGCGGTGCTTGGGGGTATGATTCCAGAAAAGATTGTACCCGAGGTTTATCACGATGACCAATGTCATATTGTGTGGAAAGTTTTTCATCATTATGGCCTCAATCCGGAAAAGCTGCCAGCCAAGGTAAAGTACTATAATGCACCTCAGGTATTTTGGATAGAATATAAATACTACATTATCGCTATGATAGGAGTATTCATGCTCTTTCTACTATTTTATATTTATACGCTTCGGAGTAACATCAAATTACAACATGCCAAACGGCTACTGATGAAATCGATAGATGATGCTCAACAGGCCAATGATAAATTGAAGCAAGCACAAGAAGAATTGATTATTGCTCTTCGAAAAGCAGAAGAATCAGATCGGTTGAAATCCGCTTTCCTGGCAAATATGAGCCATGAGATACGTACTCCTTTGAATGCGATTGTCGGTTTCTCAGGAGTACTCGATGAGGTAGATACAAAAGAGGAACGTGATGAGTATGTAGAACTGATTCGTCGTAATAGCGACTTGTTATTACAGTTACTTTCTGACATTCTTGATTTATCGCGTATAGAAGCAGGGGTACTTGAATTTTCTTTCAATCAGACGGATGCTTATTATGTATGTAATAATGTTGTTACTTCACTTGCTAGTAAGTGTAGGTCCGGCGTAGAACTTAATCTCAATGCTTCAGTTACTTCTATACCACTTACTACAGATGTCAATCGCTTAATGCAGGTGCTTATTAATTTGGTGAACAATGCTATTAAGTTTACTTCAAAAGGAAGTATTGAGGTCGGTTATTTTTCTTACGATGACGAGTTGGTTGAGTTCTATGTGAAAGATACGGGTATTGGTATTGCCACAGAAAAGCAGGCGGCTATTTTCGCGCGTTTCAATAAACTGAATAACTATGTAGAAGGAACAGGCTTGGGATTATCCATCTGCCAAACCATTGTTAGTATGCTTGGGGGGAAGATGGGAGTTGAGTCGGAAGAGGGTGTAGGTTCCCGTTTTTGGTTTAGGATACGGAAAATACAAACCGGTGCTAATGTTGAATCGGGAATTTAATGTAGAATGAGGTAAGAAGAATGGCTAAAATTGCCTACCTTTGTGCGATAAACCAGAAAAATAGAGAATGATAGTTTGCATAGCCGAAAAACCGTCTGTAGCGCGTGATATAGCCGATGTACTCGGTGCCCATACAAAGAAAGAAGGATATATAGAAGGAAACGGATACCAGGTGACCTGGACATTTGGGCATCTCTGTACCCTGAAAGAACCTCATGAATATACTCAGGGATGGAAGTCATGGAGCCTAAGCAGTTTGCCGATGATTCCACCTCGTTTTGGTATTAAGTTGATAGAAAATCCTACATACGAAAGACAATTTCATATTATCGAAGGATTGATGCAGAATGCAGATGAGATTATCAACTGCGGTGATGCTGGTCAGGAAGGAGAATTGATTCAGCGTTGGGTGATGCAGAAAGCGGGTGCGCGTTGTCCGGTAAAACGTTTATGGATTTCTTCATTGACAGAAGAAGCGATCCGGGAAGGATTTGCTAAACTGAAGGACCAGATGGAATTTCAGTCGTTGTATGAAGCAGGGCTATCTCGTGCGATGGGAGACTGGTTGCTGGGGATGAATGCAACTCGTCTATACACAATTAAATATGGGCAAAATAAGCAGGTACTTTCTATTGGGCGTGTGCAGACCCCAACTTTAGCGTTGATTGTCAATCGCCAGTTAGAGATTGCTAATTTCCAGCCTAAGCAATATTGGGAGCTGAAAACCGTATATCGTGATACCACTTTTTCTGCATTAATCAGGAAGAGCGATGAAGAGATTGCTGCGGAAGAAGAAAAAAATGGTGGTAAAAAGAGAATAGAGAACCCGGGCATTGATCCTATTGCTAATCGTGAAGAAGGAGAGACATTGGTAGAACGCATCAAGGATTTACCTTTTGTAGTTACTAGTGTCGGTAAGAAGGACGGTAAAGAGTATGCACCCCGTTTGTTTGACCTGACTTCTCTTCAGGTAGAATGTAATAAAAAGTTTGCATATTCTGCCGATGAGACATTGAAATTGATTCAATCTCTTTATGAAAAGAAAGTGGCTACTTATCCGCGCGTAGATACCACGTTCTTGAGTGATGATATTTACCCGAAGTGTCCTGGAATCTTAAAAGGCCTTCGGGATTATGAAGTGCTGACTGCTCCGTTGGCTGGTACTACATTACCAAAGTCGAAAAAGGTATTTGATAATTCAAAAGTAACTGACCACCATGCTATTATTCCAACAGGTGTTTATCCCCAGAATCTGACTGATATGGAACGTCGTGTTTATGATTTGATAGCTCGTCGTTTCATTGCAGTATTTTATCCTGATTGTAAGATCTCCACTACTACCGTAATGGGTGAAGTGGATAAGATAGAGTTCAAGGTAACCGGTAAACAGATTTTAGAGCCGGGGTGGCGTGTTGTTTTTGCAAAGGATGTAAAAGAACCTACTGAAGAGAAAGAAGGAGAGGATGAAGGTGTACTTCCTGCTTTTGTGAAAGGAGAGAGTGGACCTCACGTTCCTGATCTGAATGAGAAATGGACTCAACCACCTAAACCTTATACAGAGGCTACCTTGCTTCGTGCAATGGAAACTGCAGGAAAGTTGGTAGATAATGATGAATTGCGTGACGCACTGAAAGAAAATGGTATTGGTCGCCCGTCTACACGTGCTGCTATTATTGAGACTTTGTTCAAGCGGAATTACATTCGTAAGGAAAGAAAGAACCTTATTGCTACACCTACAGGAGTGGAGTTGGTACAGTTGATTCATGAAGAATTGTTGAAGTCGGCGGAATTGACAGGTATCTGGGAAAAGAAATTACGTGAGATTGAAAAGAGAACATATGACGCCCGTCAATTTTTGGAAGAATTGAAGCAGATGGTGTCTGAAATTGTAATGAGTGTACTTTCGGATAATACGAATCGAAGGATTACTATTCAGGATGCTACTTCTCAGGCGGAAGAAAAAGAAAAGAAAGAACCTAAAAAACGGGAAAGGAAACCGAATACTTCCAAAGAAAGTAAACCTAAGAACGAGGTAAAAAGAGAGAATAAGACTTTAATAAATGCAGAGAAAACTCCGGAATCTGCTTCGACTTTAGTTGTAGATTTGATAGTGGGACAACCATGTCCCTTGTGTGGTAAAGGCACAATTATTAAAGGAAAAACAGCCTATGGCTGTTCGGAATGGAGAAGTGGATGTACTTACCGCAAGGCTTTTGAGGCGTAATCTTGTGATTTAGTTGTGATAAGGGCGAATCTTTTTTCTATATACTAATTGTTTTCTCCCATGTCCATTATTCCACCTTCTATATAAACCATGTTCCATAATATATAGTGTATCACTTCCTTTTGTTCTTTATTCACAGTAGGTGACTGGTTTAGCGCATTTTCTAGTATTGAAGGAATAGTATCAATGATAACTCGGTCACGTTGGCATCTATCATAAAAACGACCCCCATACAGGTTGTTTTTGTGCAATGTTTGTTAATAATGTTATTTCCAATAATAGGAACAATATCGTCAGAATTTGTTTCCTATATTTCTTTTTCTAGTATTGTATGTTAGACGAGAAGCGATGAGAATAACTGCAAAACTAGTTCTTAAATTAATTTAATTTGCTTTTTTTGAGCTTTTATTCCATTTATGGTCAAACTACCTTTTTTTCTTTAAAATTAGTCTAACTTTTCGGTATTAATCATTGTCTAATTGTTCTCTTACAATAAGAATATCAATAATCTAAATAGATGAGAATATGAAAAAGAAGTTAGTAGGAGTGGCTCTTTTATTGGTTGCTGTCTCTTTATGGAGTGTGCAGCCTGTAGAAGCTTGTACTCGAGCAGTCTATATTGGTCCTGGCCAAATGGTGATAACTGGTCGTACTATGGATTGGAAAGAGGATATTATGTCTAATATCTATGTGTTCCCGCGTGGAATGAAAAGGGCAGGGCATAATGAAGAGAAAACAGTAAACTGGACCTCTAAATACGGAAGTGTGATTGCTACAGGTTATGATATCGGTACTTGTGACGGTATGAATGAAAAAGGGCTGGTAGCGAGTCTTCTTTTCCTGCCGGAATCTGTTTATTCGCTTCCGGGAGATACACGTCCGGCAATGGGAATCAGTATCTGGACTCAATATGTGCTAGATAATTTTGCATCAGTACGTGAAGCAGTAGATGAATTGAAAAAAGAAACTTTTCGGATTGACGCTCCCCGTATGCCGAATAACGGACCAGAGTCTACCTTACATCTCGCTATTACGGATGAAAGTGGTGATACGGCAATTTTGGAATATCTTGACGGTAAACTGAATATTCATGAAGGAAAAGAATATCAGGTGATGACAAACTCTCCACGTTATGAAGACCAGTTGGCTATTAACGATTATTGGAAAGAAATAGGAGGGATACAAATGCTTCCGGGGACAAATCGTTCGAGTGACCGCTTTGTTCGTGCTTCTTTCTATATTCATGCAATTCCTCAGACTTCGGACGAGAAGATTGCAGTTCCCAGTGTATTGAGTGTGATGCGTAATGTATCGGTTCCCTTTGGTATTAATACTCCGGATAAACCGTATATCTCCTCTACCCGTTGGCGTACAGTTTCTGACCAGAAGAATAAAGTATATTATTTTGAGTCTACTTTAACTCCAAATTTATTTTGGCTGGATTTAAAGAAAATTGATTTTAGCCCGAAAGCAGCTGTGAAGAAATTGGCATTAACACATGGTGAGATTTATGCAGGAGATGCTGTGAAAGATTTGAAGGATAGTAATCCGTTTACCTTCCTTTTTCAAACTCCCGTAATGTAAATGTTGATTGGATGATGGTTATTATAAATTAAAATGGTGGATAGACTGCGAGATGCAAGTTTATCCACCGTTTTAATTATGATGATCATTTATATTTCAGTTATCCCATTACGCATATTCCAAATGGAAGTTGATTACTGCTTCTATTCCCTTTCTGAAAATATCCAATGAGAAATTTTCATTAGGCGAATGAATCGCATCCGATTCAAGTCCAAAGCCCATTAATATAGTTTTGATTCCTAAGACTTGTTCGAACGTTGAAATAATGGGAATACTTCCACCGCGGCGTACAGCTAACGGCTTTTTACCAAATGCTATCTCGAATCCCTTTTCTGCTGCCTGATAAGCAGGAAGTGAAATAGGACAAACATATCCTTGTCCTCCATGCATCGGAGTTACCTTTATTTGTACAGTGTCAGGAGCTATACTGAGAATGTAGTCAGCAAATAATTGAGAAATCTTATGATGATCCTGATGCGGAACCAGACGACAAGATACTTTGGCAAAAGCTTTTGAAGGGAGAACTGTTTTAGAACCTTCTCCTGTATATCCACCCCAGATACCGCAAACATCAAATGAGGGGCGGCAACTATTACGTTCCAGTGTACTGTATCCTTTTTCTCCGAAAAGTGCTTTTACTCCGATTGCCCTTTTGTATTTATCTTCGTCAAAAGGAATATGTGCAATCATTTCTCTTTCCGCTTGTGGTACTTCTTCCACATCGTCATAAAAACCGGGAATTGTACTTCTTCCATTCTCATCCGTTATCCGGCTGATCATTTCGCAAAGTACATTTATCGGATTAGCGACTGCGCCACCAAAATGACCGGAATGTAAGTCCCGATTTGGTCCGGTCACTTCAATTTCCCAATAAGCTAATCCGCGAAGTCCTGTAGTCAATGACGGAAGTTCCGCACCTAACATACTAGTGTCCGATACCAGAATTACATCCGCTTTCAATAACTCTTTATGCTCTTCGCAAAAAGCCTCCAGACTGGGGGAACCGATCTCTTCTTCTCCTTCAAAGATAAATTTTACATTATTCTTTAATAATTCATTCTTTACCAGATATTCGAAAGCTTTTACCTGAATAAAAGATTGCCCTTTATCGTCGTCTGCTCCGCGTGCCCAAATATATCCATCCCGAATTTCAGGTTCGAAAGGTTGGCTTTTCCAGAGTTCCAATGGTTCAGCAGGCATTACGTCATAATGAGCATATATCAATACGGTTTTAGCGTTTGGATCTACAATTTTCTGACCGAAAACAATTGGATTCCCCTTCGAAGGCATTACAAGTGCTTCGTCGGCTCCGGCTTCCAAAAGAAGTTGCGCCCATCGTTCAGCACATGCAAGCATATCATCATGATGTTCCGGCAAAGCACTGATACTTGGAATACGGATGAGGCTGAATAAGTCCTCCATCATTTTCGGCTCGTTTGCAGCAATATATTTTTGAATATTGTTCATTATAATTGCGTTGTTTTATCTAACAAATAGTAATCGAGTATGGTCATGGCAGCCATTGCTTCCACGATAGGTACGGCACGTGGCAATACGCAGGCATCATGGCGTCCGCGAGCTTTCAAGGTAGTGTCAATACCATCTATATTAACAGTTTCCTGCTCCATGAGCAAAGTTGCAATCGGCTTGAATACCACACGAAAATAAATATCCTGTCCGTTACTGATACCTCCCTGTATACCTCCGGAGTGATTGGTATGTGTTTCAATCCGTCCGTTGTTATTGAAGAAAACATCGTTCTGCTCGGAGCCTCTCATCTTCAATCCTTTAAATCCTTCACCATATTCGAAAGCTTTAGCGGCATTAATACTAAGCATTGCGTTACCTAATGCAGCATGCAGTTTGCCGAATACCGGTTGCCCTAATCCGATGGGACATCCTTTGATAACACAAGTGATTGTACCACCGATCGTATCGCCTTCTCCTTTTACCTTATATATAAGGTCTGCCATTTCCTTTGCTTTTTCCGGATCGGGACAGCGTACGTCGTTTGTCTCAATCAGATCAAGATCATAGTCCGAGTAGTTACCTTCCAGCTTAATGGCTCCTACTTGTGAAGTATAAGCAGTGATATCGATACCTAACTGGCGAAGTGCTAACTTTGCCAATGCACCGGCCACAACGCGCGAAATCGTTTCGCGTGCTGAAGAACGTCCACCGCCACGATGGTCACGAATACCATATTTCACATTATAAGTATAATCGGCATGTGAAGGACGATATACATTTTTCAGGTTGTTGTAGTCATTGGAGTGTTGGTTTTCATTCCATACGATGAATCCGATAGGACATCCCGTAGATTTTCCTTCGAAAATACCTGATAGAAATTCTACTTTATCCGCTTCTTTGCGCGGTGTAGTAAGAATGGATTGTCCCGGACGGCGCCGGTTTAGCTCTTGTTGTACGAATTCTTCATCAATGGAGATTCCTGAGGGAAATCCGTCGATAACTCCTCCTACTCCTTTCCCATGAGACTCACCAAAACTTGTGAGTCGAAAAATATTGCCAAATGAATTAAACATAGTTGTGGCTTATTTAAAATTACTCTATGCAAATATAACAAAGTTTTTGATAAGAAGGTTGTGATTTCGAAATATCTTCGGAAATAGAGGCTTTTTGAACCTTTTCTTCCCTTTTTAGTTTATAAGTGATGACTTTTAATAACTAAACCCGAAATGTATGAAAAAGAATCTATTGTATTTATGTGCATTGGTCTGTTTTGCCAGTCTCTTTATGGCATGTAGTAATGATGATGATGATGATAACGGAAAGAAAGAAGAGACACCTACAGTGACCGCTCCTGCTGTCGTAGGAACTTATCGTGGAAATTTGGACATTGTTATGATACCGAATGGCTCGGATCAGGAAACTGTCATCGCTGACGGTCTGACGAAGAATATCACAATCTCTCAGGTCAGTGATACGGAAGTAAAGATGGAATTGAAAGAATTCGAATTATTTCTCAACGGCACGATATTGAAACTTGGTGATATTGTTGTTGATAAGTGTGTTGTCAAAAAAGACGGAAATTCCTATAACTTTACGGGTCAACAGAACTTGACTTTTCAGGGAGCAGGTGCTGTATTAGGCAGTTGCGCTACTAGTGTAGAGGGTGATGTGGAAGACGGAGATATCGATATGGATATTCTCGTTAAAGTACCAACGTTGGGGCAGACGGTGAAAGTCTCATTCGATGGAGTAAAACTCGTAACCGATACGGGTACCTATTATGACTTTGAAACTTGGGTTCCCGGTGTGGAAGGACAAGAACCGGACATGACCTTTTATGAACCGACCGGATGGAGCTCCAGCAATACGGGTGCTCAATTACTAAAGGGAATGGGATATGTGGATAAATATGTAGTGACGCAAACGAATGATGCGCATTGGGGAAGATCTGCTGCAAAAATTGAAACTCTGGATTCTAAAGGAAAGGATGCGGGATTTGCTAAGATTCCGAAAGTTACTACCGGTTCATTGTTTTTAGGAGCTTTTAAAACTAGCTTTCCTAACACACTTGAAAGTACTAAGTTCGGTATTGAATTTGGTAAAAAACCGCTTTCACTGAAAGGGTATTATAAGTATGCCCCAGGTGAAGATTATTATGTTTGTCAATCTATCGAAACTTGTGATATGGCAACAGTAGATGCTAGCCAAACTGATGCATTCTCTATTAAAGCTGTATTGTATACTACCGATGAGTACAAAGCTGATTACTCCGACTGTCTGACAGGAGTCGATATTTATACTTCAAATAGAGTGGTAGCAACAGCCTCCCTGGAAGGGGGAGCACAATCTGATTGGACATTCTTTGATATTACTTTAAACTATACCAAGCCTTATGATACCAATCAGAAATACCGTTTTGCTATTATCTGTTCGTCTAGCAAAGAAGGGGATAAGTTCTGTGGAGCTCCGGGTAGTGTACTAATAGTGGATGATTTTGAATTGATATCAGCAGAGTAAGTATAGCTCTGTTGGAAAGTCTTTTAATGATCTGTATTTAAAGCTTTATTCAACTAAATACAGATATAACATTCTTATATGAGTGCCAGCGTATTGGCACAGCTATGCCACTGTGTTGGCACGATGGTGCCATTGTGTTGGCGCTGTTGTGCCAATATATTGGCACAAACTAATCAAAAGCAAGAGAAAGAATCTTAGAATGCGTATCCGAATCCTATGTTTAAATAGATAGGATACATGGCAAATGTAATCGTGTGGAAATCGCTTTTAAAGATGTTGTTTAATCCCCATGTGAGGTCTGCATAGATATTGAGATGTTTGAATGCCCTCCATCCTGCACCGAGTTGCAATCCCCATTGGAAATGTCTTAAGTCGTTTGAAAAATCATAAGTTGCGATTTTTCCGTTGTTAAATTCCACTTTGTCTCCTGTAGGATTTCCTTCACGAAGATAACCTTCATAAACGTGCCCGGAAAACTCTCTAGAAAGTAGATAGGAGAAGTAAGGACCTCCCTTTATATTCCAGCGGTTATTTATTTTGTAGGTAGCCATTAGTGGAATAGTCAGACCGGAAGTATGTACTTTCGTTTTTACTCCGCCTGTCCATGCCCCACTTATTCTTTCGCCACCTTGTCCCAGAATCTCCATACTGTAATTTTTTACAGTAGCTTGTGTGATCATGGATTTATTTTCGAGTCGAAGTCCGGCAATGATTCCAAACTTGTTTTGAAGAGCGAACCATTTGGTTACTTCTCCTCCGATACTGATAGCAAGAGTAGGGTTGTAACTATCAATAGATCGAATTTCTGTCGGGAGCGGAAGTGGGGCTGTACCGCCAATACTAAAACCGGCTTTTATTTCGTACTCTAATCCATGCAGGGCAGAGCGAATAAGCGTTTCATTTCTATCGACTTGAGAATAGGCGGGTAAAGCAACTCCTGCGGCAATAAGCAGACTTATTATATAGGGATAGATTTTCATAATTCTGTTGTTAGAATGAGTATTCTGTTTGCTATTAATTCTCCGAATGATAAATCAGTTCAACTTCATCAATTTGTAGGTTGCTGCCGACTGCTCCATTGAAATGATCTCCTTCAAGGCTGGAAGAGAAGACAATAGATATGTTATATTTTCCTTCTTGGAGCTTTTCTTTGTCAATAAACTTTCCAGGAAGGGTAGTGAACGGAAGTTTGAAATAAGTCCATTCGTTAGTCTCCTTAGCGTCATTGATGCGTGCCATTGATACCAGATTCGGACTTGTGAACGCATTGGTTCCGTCAAGAGTGGAAACTGTTTCACTGGTCTCGTACATGATGGCATATATATCACATATATCTCGTTTGCCATTGACCGGTTTCCCACCTTCGGTAAATTGACTTCCGGCTTTATACTTATAATAACCTGCCAGATAAGTAGGAACATGTCTGAAAGGAAGACCGAATTTAGTCGCTTTCAGTGGACTGGTCATAGCGTTGTTTACATCAAAAGAACCGATAAAGAGATTACCTGCTGCGATGGGCATTCCCACCATTTGTCCGAAAAATCCGGTGCTGCGGGTAACGAGCGATAAACATTTGCCTTCATAACCATCTGTTGTCTGGAAGGTTGGGTAATCATCGGCCGTTTTGGCAACTCCGGTCAAAGCATATCCGGCATTTCCACTTGCCCATTGCATAATTACTTTCCCTGCTTTCCGCTCTACAAAAATGTAATATTTCTGTCCACCAAGCGTATCCTCAAAATTATAGTTGGTTGCTAATTCCGTATCGATAACAGATACTGTATAAAGTTTCTTCCAAAAGCCATCAGCAGCGGTTACTGTGTATTTCTGCGGTGATTCGAAGTTGCGTTCTGTTCCCCCGACAGGGGTGATGCTTGCACCCGGTGTAAGAGTGAATTCCGGTGCAAGGGCTGATAGATCAGTTCCCGGATCAACAAAGAGAATGATGGAATTATTATTTATGATAGGACTAGTCGTCATGATGATTCCCGGTAAACTGCAAGTTAATATATCAGCTTCTGCGTTTGGAGCCTCATTACGGATACATGCAGTGGAGAGGATTATCGACAACGTATAGATAATTACGTGTTTTGCTCTCATTTTCTTCATTAAATTTACTTATACATATTACTACTTCAAGTGTTTTATAACAATATGATATTTTATTTGTTCAATATAAGATGATCAGTAGAAAAGATTTTCCTACTTTTGTGGGAACTAAATCTATGTTATTTATGATTGAGTCAGAAAGAAAACAAATCATCGGTTTAATAAAAAGAGAAGTCGTTCCGGCAATAGGCTGTACTGAACCTATCGCTGTAGCACTTTGTGTTGCCAAAGCTGCTGAAACTCTAGGAGTGCAACCTGAAAAAGTCGAAGTACTGTTAAGCGCTAATATATTAAAGAATGCGATGGGAGTTGGTATTCCCGGAACAGATATGGTTGGACTTCCGATAGCAATTGCGTTAGGAGCTTTGATCGGAAAGTCGGAATATCAGTTGGAAGTTTTAAAGAATTGCACTCCGGAAGCTGTAGAGCGGGGAAAACTGTTTATAGGAGAAAAACGGATTTGTATTTCTTTGAAAGAGGATATTACTGAGAAATTATATATAGAAGTCATTTGTAAGGCAGCAGATAGAATAGCGAAAGCCGTAATTGCGGGAGGTCATACTACCTTTGTTTATATAGCAATCGACGATAAAACTCTCCTTGACAAACGGCAAATAACCAATGAAGAGGATGAAGAAGAATTGCTTGAGTTAAATCTACGTAAAGTATATGATTTTGCTTTGACAGCTCCTTTGGATGAAATCCGTTTTATTCTTGATACTGCCCGTTTGAATAAAGCTGCCGCTGAACAGTCTTTTGCCGGTAATTATGGACACTCTTTGGGAAAAATGCTTCGCGGAACATATGAACATAAAGTGATGGGAGATAGTATTTTCTCTCATATCCTTTCCTATACTTCCGGAGCTTGTGACGCTCGAATGGCAGGTGCAATGATTCCGGTTATGAGTAATTCCGGCAGTGGTAACCAAGGAATTTCTGCCACTCTTCCCGTTGTAATCTTTGCCGAAGAGAACAATAAGACAGAAGAAGAATTAATTCGTGCTTTAATATTAAGTCATCTCACCGTTATCTATATCAAGCAAAGTCTTGGACGTCTGTCCGCTTTATGTGGTTGTGTTGTAGCTGCTACAGGTTCCAGTTGTGGAATTACCCGGCTGATGGGAGGTAATTATAATCAGGTCGCTTTTGCCGTTCAAAACATGATCGCTAACTTGACCGGTATGATTTGTGACGGAGCAAAACCTAGTTGTGCTCTAAAAGTAACTACGGGAGTATCAACTGCTGTATTATCCGCTATGATGGCAATGGAAAATCGTTATGTTACTTCTGTTGAAGGAATTATTGACGAAGATGTAGATCAAAGTATTCGTAACTTGACTCGAATTGGTTCGCAAGCTATGAATGAAACGGATAAAATGGTTCTTGATATTATGACACATAAGGGGTGTTGATAAACCTTCATAAATTTAAAATCACCCTTGCTACAACTATTTGTGGCGAGGGTGATTTCGTTGAAAGGGGAGGCTTTACACATCCCCTTCATACTTCTTTTATCTTCTTGTTTTGATTAATGGCAATGTCCGCCTTCGCAACCACAGTTGTCACCACATTCATGGTCGCCACAACCACCGCCACAGCTATCGCATCCGCAGCCACCTTCGCCGCTCATAGACTTTATTAAATCTTGAATTTCTTCGTTAGTAGCGGGACGGCTTTCGATGACTTCGCCTTCGAAGATCAAAGCAGCACCAGCTAGTGGGTGGTTAAGGTCTACAACTACTACATCGGGTTTGATTTCTACTACGCTAGCATTTACGCGTTGTCCTTCTGAAGTCATCAAAGGAACTATACTTCCTTCTTTAACACGTTCGCTGTCAAATTTACCATCTATCTCAAATATATTTTTAGGAAGATCGATAACGTGTTGTTCATCATACTCACCATAAGCTTTTTCAGCAGGAATGGTAAAATCGAATTTATCACCTTTAGAAAGACCGGCAACCTGGTTTTCGAAATCTTCAAGTGTTGCGCCTAATCCTGAGATAAATTGAAAAGGGTGTTCGGCTTTAGCTTCTTCGAACAACTCTTTTTCTCCGTTTTCCATTGTATATAGTTTGTATGCAACGGTAATGTACTTGTTTTCTGCTGTTTCCATTTAATTTTTAATTTCTGATTAATAAATTCCGGTATTCCGGAAGAACAAAGATACGTACTTTATTTGGTTGAACCGGATGCAAAGATAGTAAATTTCAGATTATTAAGCGAAATGTTAAAAACGAACACTTCTGTATTCTTGTGATTAATAGCGGGAATTCAATCTTTAAGTGATAAAATAGGATTTATACCCGTACTTTTCTTACGATTATTCGCTTTTTTGCGTTTTTTTTCTTCGATTTGTTTGGAGATAAGAAAAAAGCCCTTACCTTTGCATCACGAAAATGAAAAGAAGTTATGAATATGTTACATACATCTATTAACCTAGCAGTTCTGCATATTATTCGCGTCGTGGTGGTCCCATCAAGAGCGTGAGAAAGGTTTTATGTATGTATTCGTATCATAAAAGATAAAATTTGGAGCCTTTCTCACTATTGTGAGGAAGGCTTTTTAATTAAAAGAAATATTGAAATGAAAAAGCAATTACGCAGTTCGTTTAGTACACAGGGACGCCGCATGGCAGGAGCCCGTGCATTATGGGCAGCCAATGGCATGAAGAAGAGTCAGATGGGTAAGCCTATTATAGCTATCGTTAATTCATTTACACAATTTGTTCCGGGACACGTGCACCTGCATGAGATCGGTCAGTATGTGAAAGCTGAAATTGAGAAGCTAGGATGTTTTGCTGCGGAATTCAATACAATAGCCATTGATGATGGTATCGCTATGGGGCATGATGGTATGCTTTATTCACTTCCTTCACGGGATATTATTGCTGATAGTGTAGAATATATGGTCAATGCACACAAAGCGGATGCAATGGTATGTATCAGCAACTGTGATAAGATAACTCCGGGAATGTTGATGGCAGCTATGAGGCTGAATATTCCTACAGTATTTGTTTCCGGTGGTCCGATGGAAGCCGGTGAATGGAAAGGTCAGCATTTGGACTTAATCGATGCAATGATTAAGTCGGCAGATTCAAGTGTAAGTGATGAGGTAGTGGAACAGATTGAACAAAGTGCTTGCCCAACTTGCGGTTCTTGTTCGGGAATGTTTACGGCTAACTCCATGAACTGCCTGAATGAGGCAATTGGTTTGGCATTGCCTGGTAATGGGACGATTGTTGCTACTCATGAGAATCGTACTGACCTTTTCAAAGATGCGGCAAAGTTGATCGTAGAGAATGCAATGAAATATTATGAAGAGGGGGATGACAGTGTACTTCCACGCAGTATTGCTACTCGTCAGGCTTTTTTGAATGCAATGACATTGGATATTGCGATGGGTGGGTCAACCAATACAGTTCTTCACTTATTGGCAGTAGCTCACGAAGCTGGTGTAGATTTCACTATGGATGATATTGATATGTTATCTCGTAAAACTCCTTGTTTATGTAAGGTAGCTCCGAATACTCAGAAATACCATATTCAGGATGTGAATCGTGCCGGTGGTATCATTTCCATAATGGATGAACTGGCTAAAGGAAAGTTGATTGATACTTCAGTTCGTCGTGTAGATGGAATGTCTTTGGCGGAAGCTATTGATGAATACTCCATAATGAGTTCGAATGTAAGCGAAAAAGCAATTAAGAAATATTCAAGTGCGGCCGGAAATAAGTTTAACTTGGTTCTGGGCTCACAGGATACATATTATAAGGAATTGGATAAAGATCGCACCAACGGCTGTATTCGTGATGTTGAACATGCTTATAGTAAAGACGGAGGATTGGCGGTCCTGAAAGGGAATATAGCTCAGGACGGTTGTGTAGTAAAAACCGCAGGAGTAGATGAAAGTATCTGGAAGTTTACAGGACCTGCAAAAGTATTTGACTCGCAGGATGCTGCTTGTGAAGGTATCCTAAATGGACGGGTCGTCAGCGGTGACGTTGTCGTCATCACGCACGAAGGTCCGAAGGGTGGTCCCGGTATGCAGGAAATGCTTTACCCAACTTCTTATATCAAATCCCGTCACTTAGGAAAAGAATGTGCCTTGATTACTGACGGACGTTTCAGCGGTGGAACTTCCGGATTGAGTATCGGACATATTTCTCCTGAAGCAGCTGCCGGAGGTAATATTGGAAAAATAGTGGATGGAGATATTATTGAAATCGACATTCCTGCCCGGACGATTAACGTGCGACTGACTGATGAAGAACTGGCTGCCCGCCCGATGACTCCTCTCACTCGTGATCGCTATGTGCCGAAGAGTCTGAAAGCATATGCCAGTATGGTAAGCTCTGCCGATAAAGGAGCGGTGAGATTAATCGATTGAGAATCATTAAAAAAATAAGTGCATTTGCCAATTAATGATTGGCTGGTATGCTACTACATTATATTATTATGAGTAAAGACTTAATAACAGGTGCGGAGGCGTTGATGCGTTCCTTAGAATATCAGGGGGTAGATACTATCTTTGGTTATCCGGGAGGTTCTATAATGCCGGTATTCGATGCTTTGTACGATCATCGAAAGAATTTAAATCATATATTAGTTCGTCATGAACAGGGAGCTGCACATGCAGCACAAGGTTTTGCTCGGGTATCGGGGAAAGTGGGTGTTTGCTTGGTGACCAGTGGCCCTGGTGCAACTAATACCGTAACCGGTATTGCAGATGCAATGATCGACAGTACACCGATTGTTGTAATAGCAGGACAGGTCGGAACCGGATTCTTGGGAACTGATGCTTTTCAGGAAGTAGATTTAGTAGGTATTACTCAACCTATTGCTAAATGGAGCTATCAGATTCGTCGTGCAGAAGACGTAGCGTGGGCAGTAGCACGTGCTTTTTATATTGCACGTAGCGGTCGTCCCGGTCCGGTAGTATTGGACTTTGCCAAGAATGCGCAGGTTGAAAAAACGAAATATGAACCTACGAATGAAGATTTTATCCGTAGCTATGTTCCGGTTCCCGATACTGATGAGGATTCTGTAAAAGAAGCTGCGGAACTTATTAATAACGCTGAACGTCCGCTCGTATTGGTAGGACAAGGAGTAGAATTGGGGAATGCCCAACAAGAACTACGTACTTTTATTGAAAAAGCAGATATGCCTGCCGGATGTACTTTACTTGGACTTTCCGCTTTACCTACTGACCATCCTTTGAATAAAGGTATGTTGGGTATGCATGGAAATCTAGGTCCGAATATTAATACTAATAAGTGTGATGTATTGATTGCTGTCGGTATGCGCTTTGACGATCGTGTTACAGGAAACCTTGCTACTTATGCCAAACAGGCGAAAGTTATTCATTTCGATATTGATCCCGCAGAGGTAAATAAAAATGTGAAAGTAGATGTTGCTGTATTGGGAGATTGTAAAGAGACATTGGCCGCTGTAACCGATTTGCTGGAAAAGAAACAACGTACTGCATGGATTGACAGCTTTAAAGAATATGAGCAGATTGAGGAAGAAAAGGTAATCCGTCTGGAACTTTATCCCCCTACTGAGTCGTTAAGTATGGGTGAGGTAGTACGTGCAGTCAGTGATGCTACCCAGCATGAGGCAATTCTGGTAACTGATGTTGGTCAGAACCAAATGATCTCTGCCCGTTACTTTAAGTATACCAAAGAACGGAGTATCGTAACTTCGGGAGGACTTGGAACCATGGGCTTTGGCCTTCCGGCAGCTATTGGAGCTACATTCGGTTGTCCTGACCGTACCGTATGCGTATTTATGGGAGATGGAGGACTTCAGATGAATATTCAGGAATTTGGAACCATAATGGAACAAAAGGCTCCGGTAAAAATGATCTGTTTGAACAATAACTATCTGGGTAATGTGCGTCAATGGCAAGCGATGTTTTTTAATCGTCGCTATTCTTTTACACCGATGTTGAATCCTGATTATATGAAAGTTGCATCTGCTTATGACATTCCTTCCAGGCGGATTTTTACTCGTGAGGAATTAAAAGGAGCTATCAACGAAATGCTTGCAACCGACGGTCCTTTCTTGCTTGAAGCTTGTGTGGTGGAAGAAGGAAATGTATTGCCAATGACTCCTCCGGGTGGTTCGGTAAACCAGATGCTGTTGGAATGCTGAAAATAAATGAAGAATGAAGATTTAAAAAGTTATGGATAAAACATTATATACGATTATAGTTCATTCCGAAAATATAGCTGGATTGCTGAATCAAGTAACAGCTGTATTTACTCGTCGGCAAATAAATATCGAGAGTCTGAATGTTTCTGCCTCTTCTATAAAAGGGGTACATAAATATACGATTACAGCTTGGACAGATAAGGACACTATTGAGAAAGTAGTGAAACAGATTGAAAAGAAGATTGATGTTATTCAGACTCATTACTTTACCGAAGATGAAATCTATTTTCATGAAATAGCTTTGTATAAAGTATCGACTCCTGCTTTCCAAGAAAATACGGAAGCATCGAAGCTCATTCGCAAATACAATGCACGTATTGTGGAAGTTAATCCGGTTTTTTCTATTGTAGAAAAAAATGGTATGAGTGAAGAGATTACTTCTCTCTATGAAGAGTTGCGTGCTTTGAATTGTGTGTTGCAATTTGTCCGTTCCGGTCGTGTGGCTATTACGACAAGTTGTTTCGAACGGGTAAATGAATTTCTGGATGGACAGGAAGCAAAGTATAACCAAAGTAAGAAACAACAAGAATAATGAACGGAGAAAACAAAATAGGTACTTATAAGTTTATAGCAGAACCTTTCCATGTAGATTTCAATGGTCGTCTGACGATGGGGGTACTGGGAAACCACTTGTTGAATTGTGCAGGTTTCCATGCCAGCGATCGGGGATTTGGAATTGCCACATTGAATGAGGATAATTATACATGGGTACTTTCGCGTTTAGCTATCGAGTTGGATGAAATGCCGTATCAGTATGAAGAGTTTACGGTTCAGACATGGGTAGAGAATGTCTATCGTCTGTTCACGGATCGTAATTTCGCTGTCATCAATAAAGACGGAAAGAAAATCGGTTATGCTCGTTCCGTATGGGCTATGATTAATCTGAACACCCGTAAGCCGGCTGATTTGTTGGCATTGCATGGTGGAAGTATTGTAGACTATGTGTGCGACGAACCATGTCCGATAGAAAAGCCTTCACGTATCAAGGTGACTACAACTGAGCCATCGGCTACAATAACAGCTAAATACAGTGATATTGATATTAATGGTCATGTAAACAGTATTCGCTATATCGAACATATTTTGGACTTGTTTCCAATTGAACTGTATAAGACCAAACGTATCCGTCGTTTTGAAATGGCGTATGTGGCGGAAAGTTATTATGGAGATACACTTACTTTCTTTTGTGATGAAGCAAATGAAAATGAGTTTCATGTAGAAGTGAGAAAACATGGAAGCGAGGTCGTTTGCCGTTCGAAGGTAGTATTTGAATAAAAGATTGAGATGAAGAAGTACTGTTTCATATTGCTACTTTTGATAACGGTTCAGGTAAGTGCTCAGGATTTTTACTTGTTGCCTAAGGTGGGATTGGGGTTATCCAATATCACAAACAATGACAAGGGTAATAATAGTACACGTCCCGGATTTAATTTTGGATTGGGTACAGGGCTTATTTGGAACGAAAAGGTAGGAATTGAAACCGGAATTTATTATCTGATGTTGGGCAATAAATTTAGTACGGATTATATTTCATATACAGCAAAGTTGGATTACCTTAGTATACCGATTTATGCAAAAGGATATGTTTATAAAGGATTGTTTTTATTTGCAGGTCCTCAATTTGGTTTTAATGTAGTCCGGGATGATGGAAGGGATGAGGATTGCTTATCGGATATCGATAGGGTCCGTAAATTTGACTTTTCTGTGGGAGTTGGTGCAGGTTATCAATGGGACTTTGGTTTACAACTTTCGGCAAGTTACAACCTTGGACTGATTGATGCTTGGAAGAAGTATCCTGAAGAATGGTCCGCTTCCGGAAAGAGGTGTAATAACATTTTCCAATTTAATATAGGTTGGACAGTAGGATTTTAGAAAGAAAGATTATAATTATTAATAACTCGCTCTTATTCATCTCCTTGTAGAGGATGAAAAGGAGCTTAAAAATTGAAAAAGAAAATGGCACAGTTGAATTTTGGCGGTGTTACAGAAACTGTAGTAATCCGTGACGAATTTCCTTTGGAAAAGGCTCGTGAAGTATTGAAAAATGAAACAATTGCTGTAATCGGTTATGGTGTACAAGGCCCTGGTCAGGCATTGAATCTGCGTGACAATGGTTTCAACGTAATCGTAGGTCAGCGTCAAGGAAAAACATACGAAAAGGCAGTTGCAGACGGATGGGTTCCGGGTGAAACTTTGTTCAGCATTGAAGAAGCTTGTGATAAAGGTACAATTATCATGTGTCTGTTGTCTGATGCAGCTGTTATGTCTGTATGGCCGACTATCAAACCTTACCTGACTCCGGGTAAAGCACTTTATTTCTCTCATGGTTTTGCTATTACCTGGAGTGATCGCACAGGTGTAGTTCCTCCTAAAGACATTGATGTAATTATGGTTGCTCCTAAAGGTTCCGGTACTTCATTGCGTACAATGTTCCTTGAAGGTCGTGGATTAAACTCTTCTTACGCTATCTATCAGGATGCCACTGGTAAAGCTATGGACAAGACTATCGCAATTGGTATCGGTATCGGTTCAGGATATTTGTTCGAAACTACTTTTGTTCGTGAAGCTACTTCCGATCTGACAGGGGAGCGTGGTTCTTTGATGGGAGCTATTCAAGGATTGCTGTTGGCACAATACGAGGTATTGCGTGAAAATGGTCACACTCCTTCTGAAGCATTCAACGAAACAGTAGAAGAATTGACTCAGTCATTGATGCCATTGTTTGCAAAGAACGGTATGGACTGGATGTATGCAAACTGTTCTACTACTGCTCAACGTGGTGCTCTCGACTGGATGGGCCCATTCCATGATGCTATCAAACCGGTAGTTGAAAAATTGTATCACAGTGTGAAGACTGGTAATGAAGCACAGATTTCTATCGATAGCAATTCACAGCCTGACTATCGTGAAAAACTGAATGAAGAACTTCGTCAATTGCGCGAAAGCGAAATGTGGCAGACTGCTGTTACTGTTCGTAAGCTTCGTCCGGAAAATAATTAATTTGGTATAAGTTATAATATCGAATAACATACAGGGTGTTCTTCTTGGAAGGACGCCCTTTACTTTTGGAATATTCGGTAAATATCTTACTTAAAAGTAGAATATTTATAGAATATCTCTAATACAATAAGTACAAGATTCGATGTATTTCTTAAAAGAGATAGAGATAAGGTGCTTTTGTGTTCTATATATTATGGTGTAGTTTATCTTAATCTGTCTTGTCTTTTATTCCTATAACTTGTTAAGAGATATGAAGTCATCTTTATAGTATTATTGGAAAGAAGCAAGATTAATATATTCCATTAACTTCTTGTAGAAAGGGTGTTTGGTTAGCGTGGCAGCATCACCTAAAATAACTAATTTCATACGTGCTCGTGTGATGGCGACATTCATTCGTCGTAAGTCATTCAAAAATCCGATCTGTCCATCCTCGTTAGCTCGTACTAGGCTGATAAATACCACATCCCGTTCCTGTCCCTGAAAACCATCGACCGTATTGACTGTAATGAGGCTACGAAAAGGACGAAGGAAATTACTTCCCTTAATTTTACTTCTCAGGTATTGAACCTGTGCTTTGTATGGAGAAATTAGTCCAAAGTCTATTCGTTCGTCTAAAATCCGTTGTTTGCCTATCCGGTTGATGTAAACTTCCAGTTCTTGTAATAATAGATTGGCTTCTTGTTTATTTATTCTTCCGAAACTTTCTCCTACAAATTCCTCATGGAAGTCCATCTCTGATGTGTCGATCCAACTCATGGGAGTATCATAGTCTAGTATTCCTCTATGACGTACTTCAGGAGCAGCCTCCAGTTCTCCATGGTAAAACCATTCGGAGGGAAAACGCATGATATCTTCATGCATCCGATACTGAACTTTAAGTAAAGAGACAGCAGAAGGTTTTTGTGCTACTATTTTTTCCATTAACGTATGGTCGAGTCCTCCGCGGGCAGCTTCGATACACTTGATAGTGGGAGGAAGTTGGCAATGATCTCCGGCAAGAATAACTCGGTCGGCTTTACGAATGGCAATCCAACAAGCAGCTTCGATTGCTTGGGCAGCTTCATCAATAAATAAAGTAGGGAAACGTCGTCCATTAAGCAAACGGTGATTGCTACTGACTAAAGTGGAAGCAATTACTCGTGAACTGTCGAATAGATCAGCATTGATTTGAATCTCCAATTCTGTAGCACGATCGCGTAGACGACTCATACGACTACGAATGCCTTCCCGTTCGGAATAACTTCCCCGTCGCATTCGGTTACCCATTTCCCGGATAGATTTTCGGATACCCCAAAGTTCCGGGTAAGCAGGATGATTTTCAAAACGGCGTTCGTAAGTAAATGACAACATCTTGTCATTTACTCGCGTAGGATTACCGATACGGAGTACCGGTACACCGCGATCCACTAATTTCTCACTGATCCAGTCTACGGCAGTATTGCTTTGGGCACAAACCAATACTTGCGGTTCGCGATGCAGCGTTTCGTAGATTGCTTCAACAAGTGTTGTCGTTTTCCCAGTTCCCGGAGGACCATGTACAATGGCAACATCTCGTGTACATAACACCTTATTGACTGCTGACTCCTGCGTGCTGTTTAGCCATGGAAAACGAACCGGATATAACTCTCGAAATCCGGTTTTGGAAGTACCTAATAAAATATCACGTAATTCGGCAAGGCGATTACCTTTGGCACGAAGTACATCTTCCAATGCTTCAAACATACATCGATACGATGTCTCGTCAAAGTAAAGTTGTACGCCCAGTACATCATCCGTCTGAAGTTCCAGCAGTGCACCTGCTCCGGGAAGAACAACGACCATTCGTTCTTCATCCGCATAACTGACGGTTGCAATGAAATTCATATATTTCACTTTTCCATCGAATGATTGGCGGAAAAAACATACGGGACGGCCAAACTCAAAAGAATGTTCTATTTCTTTATTTTCGGTTCGTGTAATATCTATTACAAGTTGATTCAGAGAATTGTAGTAACTTCGACCAGGAGAAGCAGGATACCAGCAAAGACCGCGTTTTACTTTGCGGGCGACACCCATCGTTTCGGTCTGCCGCTTAAACTCCTCCTTCTCATATTCATACTCCATTCGTAGGAGGAGTTGTTGTTGCTGAAGGTCCATAATCGGACTTTTCGGATTATTATTCATAATAGATGCAAAGGTAACAAATCTTCTGCTGGAAGCGAAAATATATTTCAATTTGTTAAACAATCAAGGAGCTTCGTTCGTTATTTTTATAGTTGGACTTAAAAAAAATAAAAGCATATGGTGTATGATTTGAATATGTTAGAGGCTTTCTATTCTGCCTATAAATGGAAGATAGAACACGTACGGGCTGCATTGAAACGCCCTTTGACATTAGCTGAGAAAATTTTATATGCTCATTTGTATCATGAGAATGATTTAAAAAATTATGAGCGGGGAGAAGATTATGTAAATTTCCGTCCCGACCGGGTGGCTATGCAGGATGCTACTGCACAGATGGCTTTACTTCAATTTATGAATGCGGGAAAAGAACATGTTGCCGTACCTTCTACAGTACATTGTGATCACTTGATACAGGCATATAAAGGAGCAAAAGAGGATATAGCCACTGCTACCAAGACAAATGCAGAAGTTTATGATTTCTTGCGGGATGTTTCTTCCCGTTATGGAATAGGCTTCTGGAAACCGGGTGCGGGAATCATTCATCAAGTAGTACTTGAGAATTATGCTTTCCCTGGTGGAATGATGGTAGGGACAGATTCTCATACACCGAATGCCGGAGGTTTAGGTATGGTAGCTATCGGTGTCGGAGGTGCTGACGCTGTGGACGTAATGACAGGTATGGAGTGGGAACTGAAAATGCCGAAGCTAATTGGTGTAAAACTAACTGGTGAATTGAACGGTTGGACTTCTCCGAAAGATGTTATCCTGAAGTTAGCGGGTATTCTGACCGTTAAAGGAGGTACCAATGCCATTATCGAATATTTTGGTCCGGGAGCTGCTTCACTATCGGCTACGGGTAAAGCAACTATCTGTAATATGGGAGCTGAAGTGGGAGCTACTACTTCACTTTTCCCTTATGACGAGCGAATGGTAACCTATCTGGAAGCTACCGGAAGGAAACGTGTCGTTGAAATGGCTGAATACGTTGCTGATGATTTGCGTGCAGATGAAGAAGTAATCAGTAATCCGGAGAAGTACTACGACCGGGTTATCGAAATTGATCTGACTGAATTGGAACCTTATATAAACGGACCTTTTACTCCGGACGCTGCAACTCCTATTTCCGAGTTTGCAGAGAAAGTATTATTGAATGGCTATCCCCGTAAGATGGAAGTGGGATTAATCGGTTCTTGTACCAATTCATCTTATCAGGACCTGAGCCGTGCTGCTTCTTTAGCAGAACAAGTTGCCGAAAAGAACCTGAGCGTAGCTGCGCCTTTAATTGTCAATCCGGGATCGGAACAGATTCGTGCAACGGCTGAGCGGGACGGAATGATTGAGGTCTTTGAAAAGATAGGCGCTACGATTATGGCAAATGCTTGCGGACCTTGTATCGGACAATGGAAACGCCATACGGACAATCCTACCCGTAAGAACTCCATCGTCACCTCATTCAACCGTAACTTTGCCAAACGTGCTGACGGTAATCCCAATACTTATGCTTTCGTAGCTTCTCCGGAACTGACTATGGCATTGACTATTGCCGGAGATCTTTGTTTCAATCCGTTGAAAGACCGATTGGTCAATCATGATGGAGAAAAAGTGAAACTATCTGAACCGGTAGGAAAGGAACTTCCGCCTAAGGGATTTGCTAAGGGTAATCAAGGATATATAGCCCCTGCCGGAGCAAATGTAGAAATAGCAGTAGACCCGAAATCACAGCGCTTGCAATTACTGGCTCCTTTCCCTGCATGGGATGGAGACGACCTGCTTAATATGCCGTTGTTGATCAAAACTCAGGGAAAGTGTACCACTGACCATATTTCTATGGCAGGACCATGGCTTCGTTTCCGCGGACATTTGGAAAATATCTCGGATAATATGCTGATGGGAGCAGTCAATGCTTTCAATGGTGAAACAAATAAAGTGTGGAATCGTTCGACTAATACTTATGGAACGGTCTCTGGTACTGCTAAGATGTATAAATCCGAAAACATTCCTTCGATTGTAGTAGCGGAAGAAAATTATGGGGAAGGTTCCAGTCGTGAACATGCAGCTATGGAACCACGTTTCTTGAATGTTCGCGTTATTCTCGCCAAGAGTTTTGCCCGTATTCACGAAACAAACCTGAAGAAACAGGGAATGCTTGCCATTACCTTTATAGATAAAGCAGATTATGACAAGATACAAGAACATGACCTTCTTTCCATAACAGGACTGGTAAATTTTGCACCGGGACGTAATCTGACAGTCGTTCTTCATCATGAAGACGGTACAAAAGAAAGTTTTGAAGTACAACATACCTATAATGAACAACAGATTGCTTGGTTCCGTGCCGGCTCTGCTTTAAATGCAAGATAAAAAGATGAGCAAAATAACAATGCAGGAAAATGGTACGCTATTGGTACCCGATATACCTACCGTACCTTATATTACAGGGGATGGAGTAGGAGCGGAGGTTACTCCCTCTATGCAGGCCGTAGTGGATGCAGCAGTGCAGAAAGCTTATGGAGGTAAACGTCGTATCGAATGGAAAGAAGTTTTGGCCGGAGAACGTGCATTCAACGCTACCGGTTCATGGTTGCCCGATGAAACGATGGCAGCATTTAATGAATATCTGGTAGGTATCAAAGGCCCGCTGACTACTCCGGTCGGTGGGGGAATCCGTTCACTGAATGTAGCTTTGCGTCAAACATTGGATTTATATGTATGCCTTCGTCCGGTTCGATGGTATCAAGGGGTACAATCTCCAGTGAAAGCTCCGGAAAAAGTAAACATGTGTGTCTTTCGTGAGAATACGGAAGATATCTATGCCGGAATTGAATGGGAAGCCGGTACACCGGAAGCTAAAAAGTTCTATCAGTTCCTGAAGAATGAAATGGGAGTGACCAAGGTTCGTTTCCCGGAAACATCTTCGTTCGGAGTGAAACCAGTTTCGAAAGAAGGCACAGAACGTCTTGTACGTGCAGCTTGCCAGTATGCGCTCGATCATCACCTACCTTCTGTGACTTTGGTACACAAAGGAAATATTATGAAGTTTACCGAAGGAGGTTTTAAGAAATGGGGATATGAATTGGCGCAGCGTGAATTTGCCGATGTTTTGGCAGACGGACGCTTGGAAATAAAAGATTGCATTGCTGATGCCTTTCTGCAAAATACACTGTTGATCCCTGAAGAATATTCAGTAATAGCTACATTGAATCTGAATGGAGATTATGTTTCCGATCAGTTAGCTGCAATGGTGGGAGGTATCGGAATTGCTCCGGGAGCAAATATCAATTACAAGACAGGACATGCTATTTTTGAAGCTACTCATGGAACTGCTCCTAATATTGCTGGTAAGGATGTAGTGAATCCATGCTCTATCATACTTTCGGCAGTAATGATGCTTGAGTATTTCGGCTGGAAGGAAGCCGCAGTCTTGATAGAAAAGGCTTTAGAAATGAGTTTTTTGGAAGCTCGTGCTACTCACGATCTGGCCCGTTTCATGTCGGGAGGAACTTCTTTGACTACCTCAGCTTTTACTCGTGAAATAGTAGAAAGAATTGAAAATAAGAAATAACGATCAAAAACGAAGAATATCATGAAGAAAGAGTATTTGATTTACAAACTTTCCGAGGAGATGAAGGAAGCTACCCGGATCGATAATGATTTGTTTTCCAAGTTTGATGTAAAGCGGGGATTGCGTAATGAAGACGGCACAGGTGTGTTGGTAGGATTGACTAAAATTGGTAATGTAGTAGGTTATGAGCGTATTCCGGGGGGAGGGTTAAAACCTATTCCCGGCAAATTATTCTATCGTAATTATGATGTGGAAGACATATCCCATGCCATCATCAAAGAGAAACGTTTTGGTTTCGAAGAAGTTGCTTATCTTTTACTGTCCGGTCGTCTGCCCGATAAGGAGGAATTGGCTTCCTTCTCTGAATTGATTAACGATAATATGCCGTTGGAACAAAAAACCAAGATGAATATCATCGAGCTGGAAGGAAACAATATCATGAATATTCTTTCTCGCAGTGTACTGGAGATGTATCGCTTCGATCCGAATGCAGATGATACCTCACGTGATAATCTGATGCGTCAAAGCATTGAATTGATTTCAAAGTTCCCGACTATAATAGCGTATGCTTTTAACATGCTTCGCCATGCAACACATGGTCGTTCGTTGCATATCCGTCATCCGCAGGAGAAACTCTCAATAGCGGAAAACTTCCTTTATATGCTGAAGAAAGATTATACAGAGTTGGATGCGCGTACATTGGACTTACTGCTGATTCTTCAGGCAGAACATGGTGGTGGTAATAACTCTACCTTCACAGTTCGTGTCACTTCTTCTACCGGAACAGATACCTATTCGGCTATTGCCGCAGGTATTGGTTCGCTGAAAGGTCCGCTTCATGGAGGAGCTAACATTCAAGTCGCCGATATGTTCCACCATTTGCAGGAGAATATCAAAGATTGGACAAGCGTTGATGAAATAGATACTTATTTTACCCGTATGTTGAATAAAGAAGTATACAACAAGACCGGATTAATCTATGGTATCGGTCATGCTGTTTATACAATTTCCGATCCTCGTGCGCTTCTACTTAAAGAACTGGCTCGTGATCTGGCACGTGAAAAAGGTAAAGAAGAAGAGTTTGCTTTCCTTGAACTGTTGGAAGAACGTGCAATCGCTACTTTCGGGCGTATTAAGAATAACGGAAAAACAGTATCAAGCAACATTGATTTCTATTCCGGTTTTGTATATGAAATGATCGGATTACCACAGGAAATATTCACTCCTCTCTTTGCTATGGCACGTATTGTCGGTTGGTGTGCACACCGCAATGAAGAATTGAACTTTGAAGGTAAACGTATTATTCGTCCGGCATATAAGAATGTTCTGGAAGAAGCTCCTTATATTCCTATCAAGAAGCGCTAATAGATGATTGGGTAAAACTGTCTTAAAATAGAAAAATAAGTCAGCTTTATTTATAATCAGTAAGTTAAGAATATCAAGATCCCCCTATTTTACTCTATTTTTATCTTAAAACAGAGCTAAAATAGGGGGATTTCTTTGGGATGAGTTTTAATTAAAAGCTTTCCTACAATAGAAAAAATGCATAATCCTCTATCAACCTATCACCACAATCTATCACCTATCACCTATCACCTTTGTCCGACTTATCATTTTTCTGATATAGTAACCTATACTACTTCTCTTCCAAAGTATTAATAGATAAATTCTTCTCCATTAAGACTAAACTTCTTTTTCTTTAATAGTAAAGTTTCTCTCTGTTTGGTATAAACTATAAATGGAACTTTTGATTGTATAGTTGCAAGTTCCGTTTATAAAAATGCAAGTTTCATTTATAAAATCAGGACTTGCAATTATAGATTGCTCTTTGGCAAAAATAACTTTTCTATTAGGGAAGAACAAGTTTAGTCTTAATAAAGAATAACTAATCTATTAAGACATTTGGAGAGAATAAGTAATAGTCTTGTGATTTTATATATTTGTTTTCCATATGTTCCTATATTACTTAGCAAAAAATATCAATAGTTTAAATATGGCAATAATATTAAGCGGTTTCCCTGTGAGACAAAGAGGCTTGTTACGGATCAGACTGACAAAAAACTTTCCGAACGTCCTCTTCCAAGTTCCTTGCTTCCTGTATCAGGATACAGGATATTGGGGATGTGCGACCAAAAGGTGTCAGTACTATAATATGTAAAAAAGAATAGGAAAAATACTCTCTCTCAGGAAGAAAAAGGTATTTAACAGGTTGGTAGCTATTATTAGGGTACGTGTGGAACATACCACCGGAAGTTCCGAATTCATGAGAATTGTAAAAGACGTATATCGATTCAGAGTGAACTTTCTCGTTGGGCGTACTTTTGCTATAAGTGCTACGCTACATAATCAGAGAATTAAAATCAAGCTGTGGGAGATAAACTAATTTATGCAAATTTGAATGAATGATACTGTTGCTTTTTTATATTGATAAACTACTCTGATATAAAGGTATGTAATTTGTGAAAAATGAATTGTCAATAAATATTTAAGCTTCTTTTGTGGTTATTTTTTTTATTGTATATTTGTATAAGGAAGTTACGAAAAGAGTGTAATTTATTGGAAATGAGCATTGGGTAATCGCTCATAATAGTAATAGGTTACGAATTAGTTAGTTATCTACTGCATTATTCTTCTGTGCGTTGCGTAACCTTCAAAGAACTCTTCGTATGCAAAAGTAACAATAAAACGGGAGATTTAGAAATGAATCTCCTGATTTTTTCTTCTCACACAAGTTTTTCCGTAAAAGCGATTTTATCCGTCAGCACACCATCGCCCAAAAAGATTTTGAACGAACGTGTGCCGACTGCCGCATAAGCGGAGAAAAGGGCTTTGCCTCACGCCTAAACAATAGTTTAGACTGATGAGACAAGGCCCCTTTCTTTTGTGCTTATGCCAAAGAGGTGCTTTTACGGGGTTTTGACGATTTTTCTTTTTTCGTTGTCCTTTTGAGCCGGAAGCGGAAAGCCGTGTATGACCGCACATTCCATAAATGGAACAAGCCGTCACTCACGGCAGACAAACCGGGAAGAATGATTTTATCCATCCGACCAAACACGTTTGGCCAAACAGATAAAAACATACTTCCTTGCCGATGGTTTGCCCGGTTTCACGCTACCGGCTATGTTCTTTTCTGTTGGGGATGTCTTTTTCACGGATTTCTCTTTTGAAGTTTTCCTGTCTAATCTGCCTCCACTTCCGTTTACCTCCATTTTCGCGCCTTTCAGTGAGCCGCATCAGGCAGTCATTTTCGTGCTGGGTGCAAAGGTAACTCCGGGATTGTACGGGAAAGCAAGGTCAAGCCTCTTGTTTTCTGGAAAAATCTCCAGCCCTTCGGGTAGTATTTTCCCGAAAAACCTTGCATTCCCTAATCCCTACCTTTTTAAGCACCCGAAACGAAAACGACCGATGCGACAGAAAGACGCATTAAAAAAAATGTCGGATAAACGAGAGGCAGATAAGATAGTTTGAAACTCAACTCCCTCAGCTCTTGAATCCGCATTAAAAAACAAAAAATCAAAAACAAAACGGATATGAGAACGGCAATAGCAACAAAATTCGTGGCATGGGAAGTACCAAGTTTGGAGAACCTGCAAGGCAGCAAGGTGTACGGACTTCGCACCAAACTGAACAATGGTGAGAAATTGAGCCGAGAGGAAAAGGATTGGCTTACACGCAACGTGAACAGCAACACCTATTTCAAGAGCGCAGTACCCTTGCAAGGTTGGATGTTTGACTTTTCCGACATTCTCCGAACCTACATTGTAAAGCAGTATGGACATTGGGCGGAATACAAGGCTACCGACAAGACCGCACTCCGCAGTTTCCTATACGGCAGGATAGACAGCATCGTGGAACTTAACAAATGATACGGCTATGACAGCAACGGTAAATTTCAGACAAATGGCGCAATACATAGGGCTTGCGATATGCACCCTAATCATGCGCACCGCCTTTTGGGTGTCCGGCATCCTTTGGTACATCGTCAGAGAGATAATAAACGGAGTGTTCCGAGTGGCAATAGGGGTAATCGTGGCTATTCTTTCCGTTATCCTGTTCTTCGGCTTCATTCTTTGGTTATTCACCCTTTAATCCCTACCGACATGGCAAAGAGAAGAAGCAAGACAGTGGAGCAACAATGCAGATACTACGAGGTGGGCAACATCTTCGAGTACATGGTGGAAACATACCTCAACGGCAATATGTCCGTGTTCCGTGGACTCTACCACGAACTGAACAAGAACGCACGGAAGGACTTTATAGACTTCCTATTGAGCGAGGTTGAGCCGATTTATTGGAGGGAGATTTTGAAACATACTATTTGACAACTCATAAAAACGACAGCGATATGAAAGGAACAGACCATTTCAAGAGAACGATACAGATGTATTTGGAACAACGTGCGGAGGAAGACACGCTCTTTGCGAAGAACTACCGCAATCCAGCCAAGAACATTGACGATTGCGTAACCTACATTCTGAACTATGTGCAGAAAAGCGGTTGTAACGGCTTCACGGACGGAGAGATATACGGACAAGCAGTACACTACTATGACGAGAACGAGATTGAGGTGGGCAAGCCTATCCAATGCCAAGTGGCGGTGAACCACATTGTGGAACTCACGGCAGAGGAAAAAGCAGAAGCACGTCAGCAGGCAGTCCGCAGATACCAAGACGAGGAACTCCGCAAGTTGCAGAACCGCACCAAGCCGACAAAGGCGAAAACAGAAACCCAAGTTCAACCCTCATTATTTGATTTTGGCTTATGAAACCGAGAAACAAATTTGAAAAAGCAGTTCTTGCCCAAAGCAAGAAACTACGCCCGATAACCCCGATACAGATAAATTGGGCATTCCGTAATTGCGTGGAGCATTATGCACACCGCTTGCCGAAAGGTCGTACCACTTGTATGGATTGCGGTCATAGTTGGGTAATGACGGAGCAGACCGAGCATTGTACGTGTCCCGAATGTGGAGCAAGTTTGAAAGTCTGCCTCACCTATCAGCGCAAGGTAAGACAAAAGCAGTATTTCACAACCCTTACCACAAGCGGAGAATACCAAGTGCTACGAATGTTCTTGCTTGTCGTGGGTATGGAGAAAGGGGTTAATGCCAAGTCCTATGCCCTTGAAATCGGGCAGTATTGGTGGAATGAACAAGGGCGTAAGGCTGTTGTTGCCATTCCACGCACATTGGGATGCTACATCGACACGTTCTCATTCGCTTCTCCTTTTGCTATCCGCAATGACAATGAAGCGTACCGCCATATCTCATATTCCCCGATATATCCAAGATATAAGGTGTTGCCGACGCTCCGCAGAAACGGCTTTAACGGCAATTTCCACGACATTGTACCCACCAAACTAATACCGGCATTATTGTCGGACAGCCGTGCGGAAACGCTGTTGAAGGCAGGGCAATATCCCATGTTGCGCTACTATCTGTACCACTCTTTCAATATTGGAGAGTATTGGGCTTCAATCAAGATATGTATCCGCAACGGCTATACTATTGAGGACGGCTCAATGTGGCGTGACACCATAGACCTCCTGCGTCATTTCGGCAAGGACACAAACAGCCCGAAATACGTTTGCCCTGCCGACCTCAAAGTTGAACACGACAAGTTGGTGGCAAAGCGCAACCTGCAAAGGAAACATGAGCGGACTGAACAGCAACGCAGGAAAGCGATTGAGGACGAGAAACAATATCTGAAAGCTAAGGGCATATTCTTCGGACTTGCCTTTACCGACAGCCTTATTTGCGTCAAAGTCATAGAGAGCGTGGAAGAAATGGCAGAGGAAGGAAGGACGATGCACCATTGTGTGGGCGGTTACCACAAACGAAAAGACTCCCTTATCCTATCCGCCACCATTGACGGAAAACGAATTGAAACGATAGAGGTGTCACTAAAAACTTTTGAGGTGGTGCAGTGTCGTGGCGTATGCAACGAGAACTCCGAATACCACGACCGCATCATCGCCCTTGTGAACAAGAACGCCAACCTTATCCGCCAGCGGATGAAAGCGGCATAATATCGACATCTAACAACTAACATTATGGAAGTAAGATTTGAAAGCATGGTTTTCCTATGGGATGATAAAATCCCCACGATGTTCCTTGAATTTATGAACCTCCTCACTCTTTGTCAGAGTGAGGAGCAATTAAGGGCGAGCGTCAAGGACTTTGCCGAGAAACACGAACTTGACAAGTTCTTCCTTTACGGCTTCGGCTCTCATCATTTCTACCTGCACCAACGCTACACGAGCGACCCCGAAATGGTGATGCAACACAGAGTGCTGTCTGTACATTTCTAATCATCTAAATAACAACGACTATGGCAACAAAAATGACAATTAACGGAGTAAGCACCTGCCAATCGGCAGGAACGGAGAACTACGAGAAATTCCAAACGGGTATCGGCAGACGCAAACGCACCCTTGTGCAATACGACTACCGCCACACGGACGGGGAACTTTTCTCTTGTGTCAAACCCACATTAGACGAATGTCGAGCCGCACGGGACAAGTGGCTAACGGCAAAGGAAAGGAAGGAGGAGAAGCGATGAACGAAGCAGGCTACCAAACGCTGATAGTCAAATTCAGCGAACCCATTACGGCATTGGACGGCATCTTTGACGATGCCGAAGCGTGGGGAGTTGATACCCTAAAGGGGTGGATAGACAGCTATGAAAGCAGCCGTTTCACTGCCATTGACAGCCATACGGCAGTCATCACGAGCGAGTATAACATGGAATGTCTGAAAGAGTGGCTGGAAAAATGCACACCCATAACCGAGAAAACAGAATTTTGAACATTGGGGCGGTGTCCGCACCGCCCGAACCATAAACCTAAAAGACAACGGATATGATAGCAAAGACAATTTTAGAGCAGATTGGCGGCAGACGCTTTGCCGCCATGACGGGAAGCAAAGACTTCACAGACATGGGCAACGGCTTGCGCATGAGCCTTGCGAGGAACAAGACCAGTGCCAACCGCCTTGACATCATCTATGACGGAGGGGCAGACCTATACAATATGCGTTTCTACCGCAAGACGTTCAGCAAAAAGACATTCGAGAGCAGGACGAAGGACATTGAAACGCACGAGGGGATATATTGCGATATGCTGGAGGAAATGTTCACGATGGTAACGGGACTTTACACCCGCTTTTGAGGGGTGGGCGGCAAAAGCCGCCTACTTTCTTTCATGAGCATGATGGCGGATAAGAAAGTAGGCAAAGAAACCTTTGTACCAATCTACGATAGTATTCACAAAAACAAGTTTTAATCATGGAAACAATCAGACAGAACGGAAAAACCATCTTGTACAGCAACGACGGCATAAGCATAAAGATGGTTTTCAAGAACCTTACGGGCAGGAATTTTCAAGGTCAGGAATATACAGACTATATCCGGCATATCGCAATCGGCAGCATGGGATTCTCACCCGGTATCATAGAGCATTGCAGGGACGGTGAGGTTGCAGGCAAAGGGACAATCCCGAATGTATGAAAACTGAAACTCCGATGAAGTTGGCGGCTTCATCGGAGTTTCTTTCGTCAGACACTTATTCTTTATGGTACATACAGCAGCGCAAACTCAGCCTTCCTTCGTTTGAGCAGCATGGCGTGGCGTTTCCCCTTATAGTTACAGAAAGCGATATACTCCCGGTAGATGTTCCTGTCACCCGCCTCCAGCTTTCGGATTAGCGTGCTTTTGGGTATCTTCCCACTCCCCAAAAGACGGTACGGACCGACATTGTAGGCGAGCGTGGCAAGCAGAAGCGAATCCTTCCCGAACTGCTGGAACATCGCGCAGAACTTCCGCAAGTCTTTTCGCAGAAGCGCGTCCGCCTGCCGCTTCGTCATGGTGCGTGCCGAATACCTTTCCCCCGGCTGCAACCGATGTCCATATCCTACATACGGGTGATGTTTTTCCGAATGCCAGCCCTCAAAATACTTCGTGCATCGCACCGCCCTCTCAAATGGTGGCAGCCGGTAGATAGCCGCCTGCCCGTCCGTTCCCTCATGGCGTCTGTTCCGTGCGGACACGGAACAGACCGCCAGAAGCGAACAGAGGATAGCCATGAATACACGCATCATCGTGTAAGGGGCTTGAAGTTCCCGATGGGGACAACAGTGATAACCCCGTCATCCTTCACGTTTCGGTTGTTGAAGTCAAATTCCAACTCATAGGAGTTGCCGAAATTGTCCTCCACTACCACGATGAAGTTGTGCGCCTCGTCACCTTGCGCCGTGTAGTACAGCCGGAACTTCTCGTTTTCGAGCAGGTAGCGGTCATTGGGCAGGAAAGTGATGCCGTTGTCCATTTTCAGTGTGCCCTCACCCTCGAACTGGAAATACCGGATGGTATAGAGGGTATTGGCGAAATCGCCCGTTTTCTTCAGCTCACAGCGGATTTCCACCGTCTGCCCCTTTGTGACCTTGTTCGGCACGGGCATGGTTTCCACCGTGAAGGGATAGGATTGCTGGATGTCCATATCGTCGTCGCACGATACGAATGTGAATGACACTGCGGCGAACAGGCAGAGTGCCAACGCCTTGAAGATTGATGTTCTCTTGTTCTTGTTGTTCAGTATGTTCATTATTCTTTGATTTTTAGATTGTTGTTCTTTTGTTGTTTTCTTGATACTTGTTGCAGGTACTCGTTCAAGTCCTTGCAGCCTTGATAGATGCCGGAACGGTCTGTCACCTTTCCTCCGTAGCGTGTCCGCAGGGCTTCCATTGCCCTGCGTCCGGCTTCGTCACGGTCGAGGTAACAGTCGATGCGCTCGTACCCGTCCAGATGTTTCAAAGCCTTTTCCACGTTGGCGACGGAGTTCAGCACAAGGCAGTCACCCGTTGCCAAACCGAGCGTGACGGCGGACAGGAAGTCCATAAAGCCCTCGAACACGCTGCACACGTCCGCCGGGATGTCCCCCGCCTTGACCAGCGACACGTCCTTTGGTGGTACGCAACCCTTGAAACGGCGGCTTCGGGTTTCATAGCCGCCCGACACGTTCGGAAAGCCGACGGCAAAGTACCGCTTACCACGCACGCCGTAGTTCAGGCGGCAGCAGTGGCGGGATGCAACGGCATAAGGGATGCCTCTTTCCTTCAAATACTCCGTCAGCGGAGAGCGGAGCAGCGGGACGGCTTCCACTCCCTCAAAGGCAGGTTCGGACGGTTCCGGCAGGTACAACGGCTTTTCTGCTGCGGCAAGCGGCATACGGGCGGTTTCCGCTATGAATCTCGCCTGCGCCATGAAATCCCCGCTTCGGGTAAACTCCCCGACAAGCGTGAAGATGTCGCCGCCCTTGCCCAAGCCGAAGTCGTACCAGAGCTGTTTCGCCACGTTCACACGGAAGGAGGGCGTGCGTTCACTGCGGTATGGCGCACGATACCACAGCTCGTTTCCGCTCCTTCGGACAGGCTCATGTCCCAGCCGTGCGAGAAAGTCCGCAATGGGTATCTGCCTCATATTCTCAATGTCCGTCCGTTCCATGCGACGTGTCAGTTGATGATTATCTTGACGCCCGCCCCGAACTGCGTATGGAACTTCCGTGTGTCGCCACCCCACAGCAGGCGCTCCCGGAGGTTGGCGAGCAGGGCGATACGGTCAGCCACGTAAAACTCCACATCGAGCGTCAGCGCACCGCCGTAGATGAAGGCGTCCCGGTCATGGAGCGTGGAGCCGTCATGCAGCACTTTCTCGCCCCAATTCACCGACTCATATCCGGCGAGAGCCGAAGCCCCCGCATAGACGAACACTATTTTACGGGCGTCGGAGAGTATCTTGAAATAATAACCGCCCTCCGCCGTGAACTGCGCCACAGGTATGGCGGTATCCTTGTACGGGTTGTTCTTCAAGAGGTATTCGCCACCGAACACCCACTTGTTACCGTTCTTCGTGTAGGTGGAGAGAGCCGCCCCGAAACTGTAACCGCCATTGTTGCCACTTAAACGCATACCGTCCACAAGGTTAGCTCTCAATTCGATGCCCTGCATCTTCGGCAGGCACCGCTGGGCGTGCGCCTGCCCCGTGAAGAGGGCAAGCGACGCGATGATGATTGCGATGTGCTTTCTCATGGTCAGCGCACTTGAAGTTCGTTGATGGTACCCGCACGTACCAAGTCCTCGTTCTCAATCACGAAGGACTGATGACGGCCTCCGTTCTTCTCGTTCAGCTCCACCACGAGGCACTTGCCGTCGGGGATGGTGAACTTCGCCATCGTGAATACCGTGCGCTCGCTCTTTCTGCCCGGCACACAGGTGGCATAGTTCTGCGCACGGAGCGGCAGGATGATCTGCTCCTGCACGGCGGTACGCTTCGCCACCTTCTTGTCCACGATTTTCCACGTGATATAGTCCACATCGAAAGGCACGTTGCTTTGGTTCCTGATTTCCGTGTGGAAATAGAGAAGCCCGTTGTGCGTGTAGATGCCTTTCAGAAGGTACTGGATGCCGAAACGCTTGCAGCCGATGTGTTTCACCTCACGCTTGTTCTGCTTGTAAATGGACTTCATGATAAGGCGCACCAGCATGGGACTTTCGCTACCCAGCTCTTTCAGATAGATTTCCTGCGCGTTGTTCGGACGGTTCACCGCCTCGCCGTCATGGATGAAGTCGCACATCTCCACGTTGAGCAGCAGCGGTTCGGCGGCGTACTTCACGTTGAAGGTGTAGAAACTCCCGTCCTCCGTTATCACGGACATATTGGTCTCGTTCGGGAAGTTCCTCACGGTAGCTTTCACGCGGATGACGTTCTCCGCCCCGTCCGCCTTGCCCGCAATCAGGTCGGGCGAGCCTAAATCGACGTAGCGCACCTCCGAGGGGAAAATGACGTGGACGGTCTTGTCGTAGGTCACTTCCAAGCCGTGCGGGGGAACCATGCGGTCGAAGGTCAGCTTCTTTGTCAGCCCGTGATACAGATCGCCGTCCGCCTCCTTCTGCGGATAGACCTCCTTTGTCAAGGTCGGTTGTTCACTTCCGTTGTCCGTTACAACGGTTACGTTCTCCTGCGCGTTGGCAGTTACGATGCCCATAGCGAGGGCAAGTATGATGATTACTTTTTTCATTCTACTTTGGATTTTAGTGGTAAATAAAAATTTGGTTGTTGTTTTTTTAGTCGTTGATTGTTATTGTTTTCAATCTCTGTCCTGATATAGCATTACCTTATACCCGGCTTTCAGATGCACCTTGACGGTACGCATCTTCTTGGCGATATACTGGCTCGTGCCTTGTATCAGCCCCTTGCCCAAGTCGGAGGCGAGCTGCGCCCCTGCGTTGGTGGAGATATTAATGCTGCTGCCCAGCGAGCCGCCCATGTTGGCGGCAACCTCCCTGACGGCGTTCATCTCCATCGAGTTTGGAATGAAGATGCCGGGCTGTCCGTCCGTGTCATACACCGCCAGTTCTACCGGTATAATCGTACCTGCGTACTCCAGCGAAGTAATTTCAATATCGAGTCGTTCGCCCTGAATCTTTGCCGTGCCTACCACCACTGCATTGCGGGGTATGATTTTGTCCGCCACTGCCATCGGCTCCAGCAGCCGTAATCTTACCGCCTGCCCGTCAGTCACACTCTGCGCCCCATAGACACACGCCGATATGGTGTTCCTGTCCGATACAGTCGTGACACCCACCGCCGTATTGAAACTGCGGTTGCGCTCCTGCGAGAAGGAGGCGACAAACTCAGCGTTGCTCATCGGCTGTGAGAGCGAAGATACCACCTGATGCGTTACCTGCCTGACAGGTGCAGCCGTGTTCTTTCCGGCTTTCTGCACATGGTAAGGTTCTGCCGCCTGTCCGACAGGTGGCTGTGTACCGTTCTGACCGCCCATGTACTTCGCCGCCAGCTCGTAGGACTTTTCCATGAGTGCCACTTGATCATCCATAGAGGATGCCTTGCCTTTCTCGGTTTCCAGTTCCGATTCCAGCGAGGCGATACGCTCCAACAGTTCGTCCATTTCCGCGTTGTCGTTCTTCGGCTGCTCATAGAAGTTGCCGAGCGTGGTATTGAGGTCGCGGTAGGCAGCTGCGGAGGATTGGATGGTTTTCGGAGCGGATGATTTTGCTGTTGCATCTTCCGCATTTCCGGGATTAGCAAGGTCGAAGTCCCTGCCGCCGTCCGTTTCCGCCACCTCGCGGTCGAACATATCGCCCAGTTCCTGCATGGCGCGGCTGCGGTTCTCCTGCCGTTCCTCCATTGCTCCCTGTTCGTAGGCTTTCGCCTTGTCGCCGATGATCTGGCGGTTCGCCTTGTCAGCGTCGGGCATTTCGATGTTGTAACCACCCGTCCCCGGTTGCTGCTCCTTGTCGGAAGACGGGGCGAATATCAGCCACATCGCCCCGATGAATACCAGCACTATAGCGGGCAGCACTATCATTTTCTGACGTTTCAGCCTTTGGGCTTCGGTCAGCGGCTTGCGCTCCTTCTTCGGTTTCCCGTTGTCGGGAGCCGCCTTGTTCTCGTTTTTAGGTTCATTCTTCGTCTGTTCCATATAAATAAGGTATTACATTATGATTGTTGTCCGGCTTTATGGACAGTTCCACCTGTCCGGCATGGTCTGTTACCATCCGGCTGCCGTCATTCCTGCCGATTTCATAGACGGCTTTGCCGAAGGTGTAGAGGGCAAGCACCGCAAAGGCGGCGAGCATCGCCAGCACGATGCGCCTGCGTGTCTTCGGGGGCAAACCGTCCAGATAGCCTTTGAGCCTTGCCACCAGCATTTTCTTTTTGTCGTGGAGCTTCCAGTACGCACGCCAAAATGATTTTTTGATTTTCTTCATGTCCGTTTACCTTTTGATGGTTTGTAAATCCTTGTTCTCGATGATGGTGAATCCCTCAATGGTGAAACCGTTGGGATTGTCGTCCGAACGGGACGAGTTCAAGAGGCGGCACGTAGTCACGAGGCTGCGCTCGGTGACGTTGCTCTGCCGGATGATCTTCTGCGTGGCGTAGGTCACGGCACGGTAGGGATAGCCGTTGAAATCGCACACCACGCTGTCCACCTTCAACACCTGATTGATGTTCCCGGCGATGATGCGGTTGTAGTACCCCTTCTCGGCAAAGTCCGAATAGTAGTTGTACACGCTTTTGTCCGCTAATAGCAGGGCGCGTTTCACGTTATGCTCTATCGCGCTCTTTTCGGGCGAGAGCGTGAAGAACAGCTCGTGGAAGCGGCGCACGTGTTCCCTTGCCTCCGCCGGACGGTTCTGCGACAAGTCCTGCGAGAGAGCCAGCATCAGCGACTTGCCGTTGTCCAGCACGTAGATATTCTCCCGTTGCCGCTCCGCGAAGCGGTAGGAACTCCATACGCTCCAGACCGTTATCACGGCGCACAGCGAGAGGAAGACGATACCGAACAGGCGTATCTGCCTGAACGATGATTCGATGTTTTTGAGTGACTTAAATTCCATTGTTGTTTATTCGTTTTTAATTGTCAGTTGATTATTTCAGCAGCTTTCCGGCACGTCCGACCATGTTGCCTGCGGCTGCACCCGCCACGCTGCCCGCCATGCTTCCGGCTCGTCCCGCCGTCTGGTTCACGTTGCGACCGTAGCTTCCCATGCCTCCGGCTTGGATAATCCAGCCTGCCACCGTCGGGATGGTGAAGTAGCCGATGATGCCGATTATCATGAAGACGATGTACACCCCGTCGCTCGAATCCAGCGAGAAGTTCGGGTCAGCCTGCATCCGTTCGATGTCGCTTTGCAGCATCAGCACCTGAATCTTCGCCAGTATGGTGCTGAACATATCCGACACGGGCAGCCACAGATAGACCTGTATGTAGCGGCATATCCATTGCGTGAGCGTGCTTTGGAAGCCGTCCCATACCGATATGGCGAAGGCTATCGGACCGAGTATCGCCAGCACCACGAGGAAGAACGTGCGAATAGTGTCTATCACGAGGGCGGCGGCTTGGAACATCAGTTCCAGTATCTCGCGGAAGAAGTCGCGGATGCCCTTTTTCATGTTGTACATCCCGCGCTCGATGTACATCCCCGCCATCGTCACCATGTCGCCGGGCGACCAGCCCAGTTCCTCCAGCTGTTTGTCAAACTCCTCGTTCGACACAGGTAGGCGGTTTCAGGGTTGCGCATCATCGCCTCGTATTCCAGTTTGTCCTTCTGCTCACGGTATCGGTTCATGTCCAGCGTTTCCGCCTCCAGCATCTTTGCCGTACCCTGTACGACGGGCGACATGATGCTGTTTATCGTACCCAGTACCACCGTCGGAAAGAACATGATGCACAAGCCTATCGCAAAGGGGCGGAGCATGGGGAACACGTCTATCGGTTCGGCTCTCGCCAGCGACTGCCAGACACCGGTAGGCGACGTAGAACAGCGCACCCAGCCCGGCAATGCCTTTCGCCACACCCGCCATGTCCCCACATAGCGGCATCATCTGCTCATAGAGCGAGCGCAGAATCTGGTGAAGGTTGTCGAAATTCATAGGCTACCAGTATCTTTCGTTCATGTTCCCGTACAGCCCCATGATGCGGTCGAGGTCGTTCTTCTTCTTCGCACGCAGGTAGCTCACGCTGATGTTCTTGTTGGTGTAGTAGCTCACGAGGTTGCGGTAACGCTTCATCTTGGAGTAACAGCGTTCCACCACATCCATGCGCTCCTTGTCCGTCATGGAGAGCGTGGTGATGTTCACCACGTTTTCAGTTCCGTCAGCACGTCGTTGGATTCCTCCAACAGCTTGGTGTAGCCAAAGGCGATGGCTCCCAGTTCCTCCACCGTGAAGTTGTCGTCACGCATCATCTTCTGGAAGCTGGTCACATAGGTGTCGGTGATGTCACCCACCATCAGGATGGTCTGCTGCACCTTCCGGGCGTCCTTTACCAGATTGTTCACGGATTTGAGCGCGTCGTAATACTTCTTGCCCTGCTCGTAAATCTTCACCGTCTCTTGAAAATTTTTTATCATATTCTGGGCGGTCGTGGAAGTGTGTACCACGTTCTTGGAAGTGTTCACGATGCTCTGCGCGATGTTGGACGGGTCTATCACCGTCCACTGTGCGCTTGCCCTGCCCACTGCAAACAGGCACAGGCAGATAATAAGTGTCATTCTTGTTCTCATGTTACTTTGGATTTTAGTGGTTCGTTGATATTATGTTCGCTTATCGGATGTTCCGGTTGCGGCTTCACCCTGATATAGTCCCCGTTGGGCGAGAAGGTCAGGATGTCCGTTGCCTCGTTGTAGGACACGTCGATACGGAAGCCGGTGTTCATGAACAGGTTGCCGTTCTCTTCCTGCAAGAGATAGGTTTCCGGCTTCAGTTTGCGGCGCAGCCCGCTACGCTTGAACACCGTCACCTTATAGGCTTCGCCCTCCTTGTAGATAAGCACGTCGGGCTTGCCCTCTACGCTTTCCCAGTTTCCGCAGCAGTCACGGCGGTTGTCCGCTACATCGCAGGATTGCAGCACACCATGACCGCCAGCCCGATTAACACTTGCTGACTTGCAGCATTTTCGTTCTTGATATACTCATACGCATTTTCTTTTTAGTTGATGAATCTGTTTTTATTTTGCTTATTCCTTCGTCTTTCGGCAAGCTGCCGGATGGCGGCTTCAATGTCGCCGCCCAGCTGCTCCGCCAGACGGTACACCTCTACTTTTTCCGTTTCTTCGGTGGTGTACGCCAGATACTCTTCAGCACTAACTTCGGTGGCATAGACCGCCGACTGCGTGCCGCCCAGTCCTATCCAGACTCCTTGTAGAGCCTTGACGGGTTGTTCGCCATGTTGATGGAGAGTATCTGCGACTTCTCTCCTTTTCCGTCAGACCCAACAGGGACTGTATGGCATCAAACTTGTTCATGTACTTCCGCTGGTCGAGAAGGATTTTGCAATCGGAGTTATTGATGATGCTTTCCTTGACGACGGGCGAGGAATGATGTCGTCCACCTCCTGCGTCACTACGATTGCCTCCCCGTAATACTTGCGCACGGTCTTGTACATATAGCGCAGGTATTCAGCCATGTTCGCCGAAGAGAACGCCTTCCAAGCCT
>NZ_BHWB01000022.1 GCF_003865075.1 Bacteroides faecalis
GAAGTCAGTTTGAAAGAAAGTAAGCAAGGGCGCATGGCGGATGCCTTGGCTCTCGGAGGCGATGAAGGACGTGATAAGCTGCGATAAGCTCTGGGTAGGTGCAAATAACCCTGATCCAGAGATTTCCGAATGGGACAACCCGTCATTCTGAAGGAATGACATCCATCCTCGATGGAAGCTAACGCAGGGAACTGAAACATCTTAGTACCTGCAGGAAAAGAAAATAATAATGATTCCCCTAGTAGTGGCGAGCGAACGGGGACTAGCCCAAACCATAGTTGTTACGGCAATTATGGGGTTGTAGGACCACGATGTCGCATGACATCTGGTGAGAAGAACGATCTGGAAAGTTCGGCCATAGACGGTGATAGCCCGGTATTCTAAACCAGACGAAGCGTAGTGGTATCCTGAGTAGCGCGGGACACGAGAAATCTTGCGTGAATCCACCGGGACCATCCGGTAAGGCTAAATACTCCCGAGAGACCGATAGCGAACCAGTACTGTGAAGGAAAGGTGAAAAGCACTTCGAATAGAAGAGTGAAATAGTCCCTGAAACCATGCGCCTACAAGCGGTCGGAGCTGTTAAAACAGTGACGGCGTGCCTTTTGCATAATGAACCTACGAGTTACTTTTTCCGGCAAGGTTAAGTGTCTAGAGACATGCAGCCGAAGCGAAAGCGAGTCTTAATAGGGCGTCCAGTCGGAAGGAGTAGACGCGAAACCAAGTGATCTACCCTTGGGCAGGTTGAAGGTTAGGTAACACTAACTGGAGGACCGAACCGATAAGCGTTGAAAAGCTTCCGGATGACCTGAGGGTGGGGGTGAAAGGCTAATCAAACTTGGAGATAGCTCGTACTCCCCGAAATGCATTTAGGTGCAGCCTTGTGAGTTACTAATGTGAGGTAGAGCGACTGATAAGATGCGAGGGCTTCACCGCCTATCAAGTCTTGACAAACTCCGAATGCGCATTAGTCCAATCACAGGAGTGAGGGCATGGGTGCTAAGGTCCATGTCCCAAAGGAGAAGAATCCAGACCATCAGCTAAGGTCCCCAAATAAACACTAAGTTGAACTAACGAAGTCAGATTGCTAAGACAGCTAGGATGTTGGCTTGGAAGCAGCCATTCATTTAAAGAGTGCGTAACAGCTCACTAGTCGAGGAGTTTGGCGTGGATAATAATCGGGCATTAAGTGTTTTACCGAAGCTATGGGATCAGCAATGATCGGTAGGGGAGCATTCCACTCCGCGTCGAAGGCGTAGCGTCAGCTATACTGGAGCGTGTGGAAAAGCAAATGTAGGTATAAGTAACGATAAAGGGGGTGAGAAACCCCCTCGCCGCAAGACTAAGGTTTCCTGATCAACGCTAATCGGATCAGGGTTAGTCGGGTCCTAAGGCTCAGCCGAACGGCGAAGCCGATGGCAGAACAGGTTAATATTCCTGTACTACCTTAAAGAGTGATTGTGGAGACGGAGCAGTGACAATACCGCGGACTGACGGAATAGTCCGTTAAAGGGTGTAGATGCTGATCATCCCAGGCAAATCCAGGATGAGAGTCGAACCTGATAGTATACCGAATTCTTCGGAATGAAGTAATAGCGTATGTAATCAAACTCCCAAGAAAATCCGCTAAACTTAATCTTTGAGGTACCCGTACCGTAAACGGACACACGTAGTCGGGTTGAATATACTAAGGCGCTTGAGTGAATCACGGTTAAGGAACTAGGCAAATTAACCCTGTAACTTCGGGATAAAGGGTCCCAGCTTTTCGGCTGGGCGCAGAGAATAGGTCCAGGCAACTGTTTAACAAAAACACAGGGCTGTGCAAAATCGAAAGATTCGGTATACAGCCTGACACCTGCCCGGTGCTGGAAGGTTAAGAGGAGATGTCATCGCAAGAGAAGCATTGAATTGAAGCCCCAGTAAACGGCGGCCGTAACTATAACGGTCCTAAGGTAGCGAAATTCCTTGTCGGGTAAGTTCCGACCTGCACGAATGGTGTAATGATCTGGACACTGTCTCAACCGTGAGCTCAGTGAAATTGTAGTATCGGTGAAGATGCCGATTACCCGCGATGGGACGAAAAGACCCCGTGAACCTTTACTATAGCTTAACATTGAATTTGGGTAATTAATGTGTAGGATAGGCCGGAGACTTTGAAGTTCAGACGCCAGTTTGAATGGAGTCGCTGTTGAAATACGGCCCTTTGATTATTTGAGTTCTAACTCGTAATTTCGAGGACACTGTTTGGTGGGTAGTTTGACTGGGGTGGTCGCCTCCAAAACAGTAACGGAGGCTTCTAAAGGTGCCCTCAGGACGATTGGTAACCGTCCGTAGAGTGTAATGGCATAAGGGCGCTTGACTGGGAGACTCACAAGTCGATCAGGTAGGAAACTAGAGCATAGTGATCCGGTGTTTCCGTATGGAAGGGACATCGCTCAAAGGATAAAAGGTACTCCGGGGATAACAGGCTGATCCCTCCCAAGAGCTCATATCGACGGAGGGGTTTGGCACCTCGATGTCGGCTCGTCACATCCTGGGGCTGGAGAAGGTCCCAAGGGTTGGGCTGTTCGCCCATTAAAGTGGCACGCGAGCTGGGTTCAGAACGTCGTGAGACAGTTCGGTCTCTATCTATCGTGGGCGTATGAAATTTGCGTGGCTCTGACACTAGTACGAGAGGACCGTGTTGGACTGACCTCTGGTTTACCAGTTGTGCCGCCAGGTGCATTGCTGGGTATCTAAGTCGGGATTGGATAAGTGCTGAAAGCATCTAAGTACGAAGCCAGCCACAAGATTAGATTTCTTAGGGTCGTTAAAGACGATGACGTTGATAGGATGCAGGTGTACAGGTGGTAACATCTTAGCCGAGCATTACTAATTGCCCGTCTACTTTCTTTCTGGTTTTGTTTGTTATATACGTTTAGCGTATTATGATTATTAATATAATAAATACTATTGATAATAATGATTACTGTAATTTTACTTTTCATCATGTCATAACCTTTTTCAGGTGGTTATAGCACGAGGGTTCCACCTCTTCCCATTCCGAACAGAGAAGTTAAGCCTCGTCACGCCGATGGTACTGCGTAACAGTGGGAGAGTAGGTAACTGCCGTTTTTGAAGAAGCCCCTTCAGTCGATTGACCGGAGGGGCTTTCTGTTTTTTATCCGCTCTGATTAAGAGAGTGCTTATTGTACAATTCTTGTGATACCTACGTACTTATGAATGTATCGGTTAGGAAATCTGGAAATTGTGTTTATATATGACTAAAGAATTATTCTAGTATATTTTAAGTAGTATAGAGAAGTCCAAAACAAGTATTTTTGTTGCATTAGAATGCTGTTCTCAAAGATTGTCCTTATAAGGAAGAAACGCATCAGAAAGATAAGAATGATTATGAACTAATGAGATATTAATTATCATTTCACTTAAAAAGAGTTCATGAGTTTATAGTGAATAAAGCTATTTTAACGAAATAGTCATTTTGTTATGTGAACAAAACTGATTATGAATTGTTTTAATAATAGAGTTAAACTAATATACTTAAATGATGTGAATAACGATAAACGAATGTGTTTTATTAGTACATTTGTGATCGAAACATGAGAATTCTATTAATAACAAGAGAAATACAATGAGATTTTCTGTAAAATTCATATTAGCCTTTGTTTTATTTATGCTATCATATAGTATGAGTAACGCTGCTATGAGTCTTTCTACTTGTATTTCTGCAACTAAATGTTCTTCATCCCAATTATCAGAAGCATCTTCTAATATTGATACTAGCTTTTCTTTTAGCACTAGTACATCATTGGGTTTTGATAAATCACAATCATTGTCTATTTCTGATGCAGAAATGGCAATTAAGTCTGTTTCTGAAATATATAATAACTATCGTCTTCGTAGGATCATTGAAGCCAATGATCTTTTTAAAGATGTCTTGCACAAGTTTTTTTTGTTAAGAGAAAATATACTTGTATTAGACCAAAGTAAATCTTATTATTCGGATAAGGATCCACATTACTCTACTATCTGTAGCGACTATTACGTGTTCGCTCTAAGACGTATCTTTATTTAGTATTTTACCCCTTTTTATTTACTTTTCGTACCCCTGTATGAACTTTGTACAACTTTTTGGTTAAAAAGTTGTAGGGTCTATAGCGCAGTGTGTCTAATCGTATACCAAATTTTCTAAATAACTAAAATTTATTTTCTTAACAAAAAACTTATTATGGAAACTACTAAAAAAAGTCAAGTCGTTGGCATTAAGAATGCTGGCATTGTTATTATTTGCTGTTTTATAATAGCTTTGTGTATTTTTTATTTCCTATTAGGAAATGGGGCTAATTTTATGAATAATGACCCCAACAACCATCCGTTGAATATCTTAGGTACTATTTACAAAGGTGGTGTTATTGTACCTGTTATTCAAACATTGTTGCTGACAGTTATTGCATTGAGTGTTGAGCGTTATATCGCACTTCGTTCTGCTTATGGTAAAGGTTCATTAGCTAAATTCGTAGCTAATATTAAAGATGCTTTATCTGCTGGTGATGTGAAAAAAGCGCAGGCAATCTGTGACCAACAATGTGGTTCAGTAGCTAATGTTGTTACTTCTACTTTGCGTAAGTATGAAGAGATGGAAAAGAATACAGAGTTGTCTAAAGAACAAAAATTATTGGCTATTCAAAAAGAATTGGAAGAAGCAACTGCTTTGGAAATGCCAATGATGCAACAGAATCTTCCTATTATTGCTACAATTACTACATTGGGTACATTGATGGGATTGCTTGGTACTGTAATCGGTATGATCCGTTCATTTACAGCTTTAGCAGTAGGTGGTGGTACTGACTCTTTGGCATTGTCACAAGGTATTTCTGAAGCCTTGGTTAATACTGCATTCGGTATTTTGACTGGTGCATTGGCTGTTATTTCTTACAACTACTACACTAATAAAATTGATAAATTGACTTACGGACTCGACGAAGTCGGATTCTCTATTGTGCAGACTTTTGCTGCTACTCATTAATTTTGCGAACCCTTTAAATCTATTAACCATGGGCAGAGCGCAAATAAAAAAGAAAAGTACGTTCATAGATATGACAGCTATGAGTGACGTAACTGTATTGCTTCTAACTTTCTTTATGCTAACTTCAGCATTTGTGAAGAAAGAGCCGGTAACAGTTAATACTCCAGCTTCTGTATCGGAAATTAAAATTCCGGAGAAAAATGTGCTCCAGATTTTAATTGATCCGGAGGGAAAAGTATTTATGAGCCTCGATAAACAGCAAGATATGCAGGCTGTTTTGGAGAGTATGGGTGATGAGTATGGCATTAAGTTTACTCCAGAGCAAGAGAAGAGATTTATTGTAGCTTCTACATTCGGGGTACCTATTGGAAGTATGCAACAATACTTGGATCTTCCGGAAGAGCAACGGGATAAAATCCTGAAAAATGAAGGAATTCCTTGTGATAGTACTGATAATCAGTTTAAGTCGTGGGTACGTAATGCGCGTGCTGCTAACGCGGATTTGCGAATCGCTATCAAGGCAGATGCTTCGACTCCATACTCAGTGATAAAGAATGTAATGAACTCTCTTCAGGATTTGCGAGAGAATCGGTATAATCTGATTACTACTCTCAAAGGATCGTCTGAAGAATAAAATGGAGGAAAAATTATGAGTGCCGAAGTACAAGAGAGTGGTGGAAAGAGAGGAAAAAGCAAGCAGAAAAAAATATCTGTGCGGGTAGATTTTACTCCGATGGTTGATATGAATATGCTGCTGATTACTTTCTTTATGCTTTGTACCACATTAAATATACCTCAAACGATGGAAATAAGTATGCCGTCGAATGATAAGGATATAACAGAAGATCAGCAAAGTATGGTAAAAGCTTCTCAGGCAATAACACTGCTTTTGGGAGGTGATAACAAACTTTACTATTATGAAGGAGAGCCCAACTATAAAGATTATAGTTCGTTGAAGCAGACCAGTTATGCTGCGAGTGGAGTGCGCGATGTGCTTTTGCATAAGAATGCTGTTGCAGTGAACAAGGTAAGAGCATTGAAACAACAGAAATTGGATCTTGTGATTACTGACGATGAATTTAAGAAGCAAGTTTCTGAGATAAAAAGTGCAAAAGACACGCCAACTGTTATTATCAAAGCTACGGATGATGCTTCTTATGAGAATCTGGTTGATGTGCTGGATGAAATGCAAATTTGTAATATTGGTAAATATGTAATTACCGATATTGCAGAAGGAGATAAGTTTTTGATGAAGAACTTCGATGCAAAAGGAGAATTGTCGAAAAATTTAGCTGAATAAATAAGTAACACCTAAAAAAAGAAAAGTAAAATGGCAAAAATAGATTTGACTTCTTCGGAATGGTGTCAACTGATTTTTGAAGGTAAGAATCAAGCATATGGTGCCTTTAGGATACGCGAAAATTCGACCAAACGTCATAATATCGCCATGCTGATTGTATTGGTGGTAACTGCGATTGGTTTTACTATTCCTACATTGGTTAAGTGGGCAACTCCGAAGCAAAGAGAAGTAATAACTGAAGTGACTACACTGTCGAAATTGGAGGCACCGGAAGTGAAACAGAATGAAGTAAAAAAGGTTGTTCCTGTGGCACCTCCTCCTCAGGCAGTGAAGAGCTCTATCAAGTTTACGACTCCTAAAATCAAGAAGGATTCAGAAATTGATGAAACGAATGAAATTAAGAGTCAAGAAGAATTGCTTTCCACTAATGTGGCTATTTCGATTGCCGATGTAAAAGGTAATGATGAAGTTCATGGAGCGGATATTGCAGACTTGAAACAGATCGTAGTACAAGGTGAACCCGAACCGGATAATACTATATTTGAAGCAGTAGAACAGATGCCCTCATTCCCGGGAGGTGAGCTTTTGGCTTATCTTGGTAAGAATATTAAGTATCCGACAATTGCACAGGAGAATGGTACACAAGGTCGTGTTATCATACAATTTGTGGTAGAACGTGACGGTTCGATTACGGATGTACATGTAGCTCGTGGAGTAGATCCTTATTTGGATAAAGAGGCAATTCGTGTGATACAAGGTATGCCCAAATGGATTCCGGGTAAACAGAATGGTAAAGCGGTGCGTGTGAAATTTACAGTCCCGGTTTTATTTAAATTGACGTAAAATGAAGATAGAGAGACAATTTTGGCTGATAGGAATCGTATTATTGACGGTATTTGGTGCTTGCGGTTCTAAAGGTGGACCGACGGATACTTATTCGTCTGGTGTGATAGCTATTGCAGCGGATGCAAGTTTCGAGCCTATAATACAGGAAGAGATTGATGTATTTGAAAGTCTTTGTCCTCTGGCCGGAATTGTCCCTCGTTATACCACGGAAGTGGAAGCGATAAATTTACTTCTGAAAGACAGTGTCCGATTAGCTATTGCGACCCGGACACTGACTAAGGAGGAAATGGAATCATTCCATAGCCGTAAGTTTTTCCCTAAAGAGATAAAGTTGGCTACAGATGGTCTGGCATTGATAGTTAATCGTTCGAATCCGGACTCTTTGTTGAGTGTACGCGATTTCCGTCGTATTTTGACAGGGGAAGTGAAAAATTGGAAAGAAATTTATCCGGATTCCCGTTTGAAAGAAATTCAAGTGGTGTTCGATAATAAAAATTCGAGTACAGTACGTTTTGCAATAGATTCTATCTGTGATGGAAAGCCATTGGCAACGGGCAATGTAAGTGCGTTGGAAACGAACCTGCAGGTTATAAATTATGTAGCTAAGACACCTGATGCGATAGGAGTAATTGGGGTAAACTGGTTAGGCAACCGTAAGGATACAACTAATCTATCTTTTATAGAGGAAATCAGAGTTATGGCAGTAAGTGCAGAAGAGGTGGCAACTGTTGCCAATAGTTATAAACCTTTCCAGGCTTATCTATATTATGGTAACTACCCGTTGGCGCGACCTATTTATGCTTTGCTGAATGATCCCCGTGGAGGGCTGCCCTGGGGGTTTGCTTCTTTTATGACTTTTGATAAAGGACAGCGGATTATTTTTAAGTCGGGACTTCTTCCGGCTACGCAACCGACACGTATTGTTAATGTGAAGACGAATAATAACTAAAATTTGAGACTATCATGAAACGAGTACAAATGTTTTTAGCTGGAGCGTTTATAGCAGTTGGGTCGCTCTATGCTCAATCATCTGATGCTGAATGGCAGGAGGATGTTGCAAAATTGAAAGAAACTATTCAGAAGAATCCGACTCAAGCAACGGAAGAAGCTGAACAACTGATAAAAGGAAAAAATAAAAAAAATGTTGATCTTTTGGTGGCAATTGGAGAAGTCTATTTGCAAGCTGGAAAACCTACAGAAGCAGGAGAATATGCAGCTCTTGCTAGAAAAGCGGATGGCAAATCAGCTCTTGCTTCTCTACTGGAAGGAGACATTGCAATAAAACAGAAAAATGCTGGTTTGGCTTCCCAAAAATATGAAGAAGCTATTTATTTCGATTCGCATTGTGTAAATGCTTATTTGAAGTATGCGGATATTTATAAATCAGCCAATGTAAGCCTTGCAATTGAGAAGCTGGAACAATTAAAGACCTTAGAACCGTCCAACACGAATGTAGACAGAAAATTAGCCGAAATTTATTATTTTAAAAATGATTTTGTAAAAGCTGCCGATGCTTATTCGCATTTTGCGATGGAGCCAACAGCAACAGAAGAAGATTTGGCAAAATACGCATTTGCACTTTTCCTGAAGCATGATTTTCAGAAATCTCTTGAAGTGGCTAACATGGGGTTGAAGAAAAATTCGCGTCATGTTGCGTTCAATCGTTTGGCAATGTATAATTACACTGACTTGAAACGTTTTGATGAAGCAATTAAAGCTGCTGATATTTTCTTTAATGAATGTGATAAGGCAGACTATTCTTATCTGGATTATATGTATTATGGTCATTTGTTGGAAGCTTTAAAGAAATATGGTGAAGCTGCAGAGCAATACGAGAAAGCGGTTGCACTGGATTCAACAAAGACTGATTTATATAAAAATATATCTTTTGCTTATGAAGAGCAGAATGAATATAAAAAAGCAATCAGTGCTTACCAAAAGTATTATTCGTCACTTGAGAAGGAACAGCAAACTCCTGATTTGCAATTTCAGATGGGGCGACTTTATTATGGTTCAGGTACGCAAGCTGATTCATCTGCAATCACAGTAGAAGAGCGTAAGCAGGCCTTGGAGTTGGCAGACTCTGTCTTTAAAACCATTGCCGAAACGGCTCCGGATAGTTATTTAGGTAATTTCTGGAGAGCTCGTACCAATTCTGCATTAGATCCTGAAACAACTCAGGGATTGGCAAAACCTTTCTATGAGGCAGTTGCTTCTATGTTGGAAGGCAAGAATGATTCACGGTACAATTCTGCGTTGGTTGAATGTTACAGTTACCTTGGATATTATTATCTGGTAGTTAATAAACTGCCTGAATCTAAGAAATACTGGAGCAAAATTCTGGCTATAGACCCCGCTAATGCTACTGCTAAAAGAGCATTGGACGGCATCAAATAGTGAATAATTTTAGTTGTTTGTCGTGACAGGAGGAGTGGAGAGTGATTCTTAGCTCCTCCTTTTTTTATTATTTTTTCTCTTTTCTATTGGAATATTCAAAAGATTGTCGCTTTTGCAGTGTACTAACTAATACACTAAAAGGTCTATAAACTTTTAATTTAAGAGCTATGATTACTGTTGAGAATCTTTCGTTTTCTTATCGAAAATCCAAGCATACTGTATTGCATGATGTTTCTCTTTTTGGGGAGAAGGGGAGAGTGTATGTATTTATCTACAGATTGCTGATAGAATTTGTGACGAGATACTTCTGGAACAATATCTTGAAGAGGAGCGTATTCCTTCTGTCAGGGAATATGCTGCTATTGTGGAGGTAAATGCCAATACGGTAGTGCGTTCGTACGATTACCTTCAACTTCAGAATATTATTTATAATAAACGAGGTATTGGTTACTTTGTAGTTATGGGTGCCAAATAACTGATTTTCTCTTTAAGAAAGGATACTTTCTTGAAGGAAGACCTAGAATACTTCTTTCGGCAGATTAAAACACTTGATATTTCTATTCAGGAGATAACTAATATGTATCGGGAATTTTGTAAAAAGAACAGTAAATTGAAGTAAAGATTATGAAACGCACAACTTATATATTAATAGGACTTTTTATTGCTGGACTTATTGTACTGGCGGATGGAATACTTGTGATGTTTTCTGGAGGAAAACCTTATGATTCCAATGACATTCTTTTTGGGGGAGAACAAGTGACCAAAGAGTTTCCTACATTTAGGGTAATATGGCTTACCCAGTCGGTACTTGCAAAAGAGGATTGTGTTGTTGGATGGCGAACTCCTGTCTGAAAGTGTTACCTTCGGAAGGGGAAAAGCATGTGTTCTCTTGCCCCAAAGAGGTAAATGATTATCTGACAATGAAGGTAATCAGGATACTTTAAGAATTACTTTTGATTATCCTATGGATAAGCTTTCTGAAAAATTTAAGGAACAAAAGTCTGTGGATATGATTATTGTTGAATGGCAATTGCGGATGCCATCGGATGTGGAGACTATTATCTGTGATATCAGAAATCAGAAATTAGTACTCAGAAATCTCTCGCAGGATTCTCTTTCTATTGATGCTTCAGTTTCTGTTGCAGTTGAGGATTGTGATTTTAAGGCTTTCAATGTTTTAAGATGTGCTAATCTGCTGAACCTTCAAAGTGAGAATAGTCGTGATTTATATCTATATCTCGATCATATTGATGGGTAGAGTGTGAATCCGAAAACATGTCATATTGATACGGAATACTTAACGGGGTATAATGCCGATGTACAATTAGAAAAAGGAGAGTGTAAACGTATGTTTTGGACTCCTACAAAAGAAGAGGCAAGGTTGCATATGTTACACTTCATGAGAGGTCTTGTATTACAATGGAATGATGGTGTCTGAAAAAGAGAAAAAATGTGAATTCCCTTATTAAGATTAACTTATAAATAATAAAATGCGAATCTTACAATATCAACACAGAACCACGAAATTTGTGATATTGAAGAGATTCACATTTTATATCGTTTCTAGTATAACTTTCAGATGAGCTTTTATTCTTTAGCTAAAGTGAAGTTGTCAATATCCGGTGCCCAGTTATAACTATTACACATGCGGATTACATTATAACCAGGTTTTAATTCCACTGGTACTGTGATTTGATGATGATTATCATCATCAGCTAATGCATTGATTCTTGTAGTAATAGCATTAACTGTCAGATCCAATTGGCGACCTTTACCAAATGAATAGTTGATAGTCATATTATAACGTCCTCCCTTTTCACTGTATACTTCGGACCATTCTGCATAGTTTTCCGGTTGTCCACCAATAAATCCGACTTTCATCTTACCGGAAGCCTGTCCGTCATAGGAATATACAATACCTTTAGAATTCTTACCTAGATCATTGTAAAGAGGCAAATAAGCCCATTCTGCCTCATATAATGTTGGTTCTAGACGTGTTTCTCCTTCCATACGTAGGAACATGCCACTATGAGCAGGAAGTGTTTGTTCGAAGGTACCGGAGAAAGTACCTAGATCATTGTGTTTTACCAGGTCACGTACTTTTACATTTCCACCGAATTCCAATGTAGAAAATGGAACAGAGAAAGTACAAACTGTATCCGATGGATTGTAAAGAGCAACAGCACGTACATTGCCCCGTTGTTGTTCAATGTCTTTAACCAGTACGTATCCTTCATTTTCGTGTTGCACTACATAAGCTTGACGTCCTAATGGATCTTGGTTCAATGCAATTAATTCTTTATTTGTCACTAATTGTAGAGAAGATTCTGGCATTGTTGCCAGATTACAACCTATTAATAAAGGTGAACTCATGATACACCATAAACCAAAATGAACTTCTTCTTCAGTCGGAGTAAGTCCTTCTCCTCCTACTTTACAGCTATCCCGGAATCCGATTACCATCATGTCCATATCGTTATAATGTCCATTACGGGCGTAGGCAGACAGATATAGGTTTTTGCCTACCACGTATTTTAATGAGTTCCAATGAGCATTGATATCTCCACTAATACGCCATGAATTTGCTATATTTTCTGCCCATGTTCCCGGAAATGCCCATCGGCAGATATTAACGGAAACATCCTTGTTTACTTTATCAATGCTTTTTCGGATAGAAGTATATCTTTCTTCTTCATCTAGTCCTAGAAAACTTCCACCACAATAGTCTATTTTGATGAAATCGAATCCCCAGTCTCCAAAATATAATTGAGCGTCTTGTTCTTCATGCCCATAGATACCGGCTCCTACTCCGGCATGGTCTTTGTCGGCCATAGAACCGCAGGTGTTATTTCCTGCGTCGGTATAAATACCAGCTTTCATACCCAGACTGTGTATATGGTCTACTACGGGTTTCATACCATTAGGGAAACGAGTTGTGTTGGCTTGCATGTTTCCATTACTATCCCGTTCGTTGAAGAAGCCGTCGTCGATATTTACATTGAGATAACCAGCATCTTTCAAACCTTTTTCTACCATAAGGTCAGCCTGATTTTTGATAATATCTTCACTGATATCTACCCGGAAGGCATTCCATGAACTCCATCCCATTAGAGGTGGTGGGACAGATTTACCACTATTAGAGTGGTTTACTTGAGTCTCTGCGCAACTTGCACATAACAAAGAAAAAGCGACAGTAGCTAAGATGTAGAATTTGTTTTTCATTGTGTAAATGAAGATTAATGATGAATAAATAAATTGAGTTATCAAAGATATAAATGATTCTATTTGCCTGCAAATAAATTGGAAAAGAACAGTCATTTTTTATAGGATATACGGCAAAAATGCGAAATCATGTTTTTACTTTGTTTCTTGAAGGTTTAGGATTTCCATGATAAATTGCCGCACTGTTTCTTTTAAAAATACCCAATATTATGGAACGTATGTCCATTAAATATTTTAGGAATGACGCCCTCTGGAAACCGATTGGGATATATCTTCAGTTGGTTTTGAAGAGATTGCTCCCAATACTACTTATCTCAGCCAAAAACATTTTGCCGGATATTACTTTGATCCTGAAAAAGGGCGTATTCTAAAAGAGTATCAACTAGTTTATATTACTGAAGGAGTGCTGGAGACGAAGAGTAGGGGGATTTACTATTAAAGAAGTATGATCTTTGTCCTCTTTCCCAGAGAATGGCATACTTATTATCCTAATTATCAAACTGGTTGGAGCCATTATTGGATTGGGTTTGCAGGTTTGGAAGTAAATAGCCGGATGACAAATGAATATTGTTCGAAAGAAAGTCCTGTATTTAAAGTAGGTATTAATGATGAGATTGTTTTTATTTATGAAAAGCCATTGTGTAGCTAACGAAGAGCAAGTATTATATAAAAGAGTTCTTAGTGGATTAGTGGCTTATTTGGTAGCATTGATGTACAGCATTGATAAGAATCTATGTGTAGCGAATGACGATTTTTTCTAAAATAGATTCTGCCTGTGTACTTATGAGAGAATTGATTGACCAGCCTGTCTCCATGCAAGAAATTGCTAAAAAGTCGGGCATTGGATATTCGCTTTTCCGTAGACTGTTTAAAGAAAAAATGAATTGTGCTCCGGTGCAATATTTTCAGGAACTTAAACTGCATAAAGCTATCGAACTATTGACTACTACTATTCCTGTAAAAGAGATCGCTTATAGGTTAGACTTTGAATCTCCAGCTTACTTTTCTGCTCGGTTTAAGAAATAGACTGGAAAATCTCCGAATGAATACCGAGATGAGTTCGGTGTCAAATAGTTATAGTTTTCTGGCGAATATTGAAAGTTTTTCTGTGAAATGATACCTAGTTTGTATCATGATATAAAACTAATATTATGATGCAACAGAAATTAGACTTATCAATTTGGTTTTGTTGCTTATTAGTGTACCTAATTTCATCTAAAGTGAATCATTAATAACGAAAAAATACAAATCATGGACAGATTAAACTTTTTAAAATGTTCGCTTTTATCATTGGTCAGCCCTTCATTGCTATTTGCTAATGAGATGACTGAAAAAGTAATTCAACCACTCGATACAGAGAATAAAGACAAGTCTATAACGCCTAATAAAAAAGTCCATTACTGGAATAAGAACACGTGATTTACCACTGCTATGTGGGATTTTTTGTGGCTTACTGATCTGGGAAAAGGAGGTTCTTATGAGAATATAGAGCAAAGAGTGGCTGAAGTTGATAATACCTTACGAATCGATTGCCTCCCTTCACATCTGTTACAAAAGAGTACTATATTTACTAAGGGGTACAATCCGGGAGAAGCATTAACTATTCTCTGTTGGGGAAGGTGACTATTGATTTCAGTTGTAATGCTTTGGAAAAATTGGAACAATTGGTCGATGCTTGTCGGAAATATAATATATGGTTAGGTCTTGACTCATGGGGAAAAAGGTCACATGATGGGGCATAAATCGACTTTAGTTTAAGATAATGAACAAAGTGTGATATCGGAGGCACAAGAAGAAAAGGCATTGCGTGATTTGGGTCATACATGGGTAAAAGGCAACTCGGTTGATGAGTGAAGAAGGTATTTGGGAACGAGCTGTAATGGGTTGCTCCAATGAATGAAGTTCCTCATTTCGCTTCCGTAGTGCTGTTAGTCTGGAAAAAACGATTCGCTCCATTGAGCTCGTTAGCAGCTTGTATGAATTCGGGTGGTGCTTTCAATTGTTATTGGAAAATGCCGTTTCGCAAAAAATGCAGAATAACAATGGAGAACATCAATGATGCTCCGATGACTCTTTATTATCAAGTGAATTATGTACTGACAGATGCAGTTGAAGATGAGACTTATTTCCATGTATAATTCCACCGCTCCAATCTTACAAAAGATGTTTTACACACACTCGTAGATGGAATTAAAGTAAAGGACAATAGATTTAGCATGGCGCGTTTACGATAATGGTTGGCATATCGTCGATCCGATCCGTTTTGATAAAGAGTTGAAGGTGACTATACAGGATTTGGGATGGAGACATGACGGTAGATACAATGCACAATAATCGGATATTTCTTCTACGGTATTCTGGTATCAGGTGGAACCTCATGCTAGATTTCCGGCTTTACCGAAAAAAGATGACTTGGAAATATCGACTCCTTGATGAATATTTGTTATCTTTGGCAACTTGATAACATAAACGATATTATTAAAACACTTTTAGATTATGAGGACAGTCATCTTATGTCTTTTGTTAAGTGTCTTTTCTTCTGTAGTACGTGCAGGACAGAAAGACAAGTTTATACCTTTTGAGAAAATTGAATCAGGCTTTCGGCAGGTTCCGAATGATGTAAGAGTAGCTGTTTATTGGTATTGGATCTCCGACAATATCTCTAAAGAGGGAGTTATTAAGGATTTGGAAGCTATGAAAGCGGCAGGTATCAGTCGTGCTTATATTGGAAATATCGGTCTAGGTGATATTGCAGCCGGAAAACATAAGATTCTTACAGAAGGATGGTGGGAAATAATTCATGCTGCTTTGAAAAAGGCTACGGAGCTGGATATTGAGATTGGTATTTTCAATAGCCCGGGATGGAGCCAGTCCGGTGGACCATGGATCAAACCGAACGAAAGTATGCGTTACCTCGCTTCATCCGAACTGAGAGTAACGGGTCCCAAAATGTTACAGACGGATTTACCCGTTATTGCTGAGGATGCAGAAGATGTTAAAGTCATTGCTTTTCCGGCTCCTACAGGTGATGTAGTGAGTGGTAACTGGAAGGTAAAGAAGCAAGAAGGGAAAGAAGAAGTGGTGGAGATGAAACTCCCTCAGGAAACTACGGTTCGTAGCTTTTCTCTTCAAGTAAATACACCTATAAAGACCGATGCAGATTTATATATCAAAGAAGGAAATAATTATCATATCCTTAAAAAGATTCATATTGATAGAAGCAATGCTGCTCTGAATGTCGGATTTATTCCTTATCCGCCTATTGTAATCTCTTTGCCAGAAGTAAAAGGACAGGAGTTCCGTCTTGTCATTCATGCCGGGGGGAATGCGGAATTGGATATTGCACTTTCTTCACAACCGATGTTGGAACGTTATCCGGAAAAGATGTTGGCTAAAATGTTCCAGACTCCTCTGCCTCTTTGGCACGATTATATGTGGGATAGAATGCCGGGGCTTTCCGATAAGGATTATTTGGTTAAGGCTGATAAAGTGGTGGATATAACTTCCTCCTTTAAAGGTGGAAAACTTAATTGGGCAGTTCCGGAAGGAGAATGGGTTATCATGCGGACAGGAATGCGCTCTACGAAAGTGACCAATAGTCCTGCCAGCCCGGAAGGTACGGGATTGGAAGTGGATAAAATGAGCAAAAAACATGTAGCAACTCACTTTGATGCTTATATTGGAGAAATACTACGCCGCATTCCGGCACAGGATCGGAAAACGTTTAAAGTAGTAGTACAAGATAGTTATGAGACCGGGGGGCAAAACTGGACAGACGATATGATTGCTAGTTTTAAAAAGAAATACGGATATGATCCGGTGGTTTATCTTCCCGTTTTGAAGGGGATGATCGTTGGTAGCCCTGATCAGTCGGATCGTTTCTTGTGGGACCTACGTCGTTTGGTAGCTGATCGTGTAGCCTACGATTATGTAGGTGGCCTGCGTGAAGTATGTCATAAGCAAGGTTTGACAACTTGGTTGGAGAATTATGGTCATTGGGGATTTCCAGGTGAATTTCTACAATACGGTGGACAGTCGGATGAAGTAGGTGGTGAATTCTGGTGTGAAGGCTCATTAGGGGATATTGAGAATCGCGCAGCCTCTTCTTGTGCTCATATCTATGGAAAAAAGAAAGTATGGGCAGAATCATTTACAGCAGGCGGTCCGAATTTTCATCGTTATCCATATTTGATGAAACAGCGTGGGGATCGTTTCTTTACGGAAGGGATTAACAGTACTTTATTGCACGTATATATCCATCAGCCTTCGAACGATCGTTTGCCTGGTATGAGTGCTTGGTTTGGTTGTGAGTTTAATCGCAATAACACATGGTTCGGTCAGATGGATGTATTTACTGGTTATCTGAAACGTTGTAACTTTATGTTGCAACAGGGACAATATGTTGCCGACGCTGCTTACTTTATCGGTGAAGATGCTCCTAAAATGACAGGAGTTTGTGATCCGGCTTTGCCTAAAGGATATTCTTTCGACTATATAAATGCTGAAATACTTCTGAACCAGACTTCTGTAAAAGATGGAAAATTGACATTGCAGAGTGGTATGCAATATCGTGTACTTGTATTGCCTAGACAGAATACGATGAGACCGGAGGTACTGAAGAAAGTAAGAGAGCTGGTAAAAAACGGACTTGTAATAGTAGGAACAGCACCGGAATATTCTCCAAGTTTGGCTGGATATCCTAAAGCTGATCAGGAAGTGAAAGCGATGGCTTCAGATTTATGGAATGGGCAGGGCTTCGGACAAACATATGGAAAAGGACGTGTATTTTCATCCAATGAATCACTGGATAAAGTTTTTGCAGCGTTATCTTTATCTCCGGATTGTAGTATCAGTAATGATACTCCGGTTTTGTTTATCCATCGTACAACATCGGATGGGGATTTTTATTTTATTTCCAATCAGAGTGATAAAGTCATATCCTTTGACGCTACTTTTAGAATTTCTTCTAAAGTTCCTGAATTGTGGAACCCGCTGACTCAGGATATGCGCCTCTTACCAGAGTATTCTGATAAGGGCGGTTTGACTACGGTACCTTTACAATTGAAACCTTTTGAGAGTTCCTTTATTGTGTTCCGTAAGAAATCAGAGGCAAAACAGTCAGGAAGCAATTATCCGCAATCAGAAGTTGTCGTAAAAGTAGATTCTCTATGGACAGTTGTCTTTGATAAGAATGCTAGAGGACCGGAAGAAGCTGTTGCTTTCCCTACTCTGATAGATTGGAAGGATTCGGAAGATGCTCGTATTAAATATTATTCAGGTACGGCTATTTACACGAATACATTCAACCTAGAGAAATTACCGAAAAAACAGTTTTATATTGATTTAGGTAAGGTGATGGTGATGGCTAAGGTATATGTGAATGACCAATATGCCGGTGGTGTATGGACGAATCCTTATCAACTTAATATAACTGACTATCTGCGTACAGGAAAGAATACTCTGAAAATTGAAGTTGTGAACAATTGGGAGAATCGTTTGATTGGCGATCAGCAGTTACCGGAGGAATTTCGTCCTACTTGGACTGCGGTGAATCCATGGAACGCAAATTCTCCGTTGCAATCTTCCGGATTATTAGGACCTGTTCAAATAGAAGCTTACGATTATTTGATGATAAAATAAGCTTTTATATAAAAATAAAGCTTGAATGAAATAGAGTGTATCAAAAGTAAAGATGATTTCAACATAAATCACAAATACTTTTGACTCACCCTTTGTGAACGTATTTCTAACAAAACTCTTATTATGAAAAAGAAAAGATTATTAAAATCACTATTTATATTTGTCGGTGCTGTAGCTTTATCAATTTCCGGATTATATGCTCAACAAGGAGTTAACCAGTATATCCCTGTTAGTCCGCGACAAACCGTAGAAGATGGAATTTTCTGGCCGAATGGTCAAATGCTTCCTCATTTTGCGACTCCTGCACCTCAACTGGATGGATTTGATTTGCAAAAGGCCAAGTTGCAACTGGAAGAAAAAACAATGATTCTCTCTCTTCAGGGAATAATCAATAAAAAACAGCCACGTATCTTTTTGTTCGATCATAGTGGTGAAGGCAAAGGGAAATGGCCTCGTTTATTGAACCTGACCATTCGTGAATTCGAACCTACAGAATATCTGAAATTAGTAGAGAAATACAAAGATGAGCTGAAAGGAGTCATTTTATATGATCGGGCGAAGAGTGATCATTATCTGAATCTGGCCTCTACAGTTGCCGGATTGGAAGAGGCAATTCCTGTGTCTCTTCAATTATACGATCGGTTAAAACAACAGGGAATTTTGTTACCTGTTTTGGCAGATTTTACAAAGTTGCCATATATAAAATCTACTGAAATCTACGAATACATGTTTCAGAAATACTGGAATAAATGTACTCACCGTTTATTAGTCAGCCTTCCGCCCCAACGGGGATTTGTACGTGACATGGCGGTAGCTTCCGGAACTGCTATAGTCTGGCTGGACCCACGTGTCTGGAGAGAAAACACTGTATTACGTAAATTCTTGAAAACAATGAAACCGGGTGAAAGCATTATTACTGGCTGGTATGCTGAAGAGCGCTCTGGAATAGGACTGGCAGCAGAATATGGACTTTCAACCATTCCATCAGATTTCTATGAGAATGCTACTGTATACGCCGGAATGCAGCAACAGATAAAATATCCGGAAGTTCCTAAAATGCCGGAACTGGAAAACAAGATTTATCTTGCAATCTATTTAAGCGACGGTGACAATGTGCAATATTGCCAACATGCAATGTCTGAATTATGGGATAAGACAGGAAGAGGCAGTATTCCAATCAACTGGACCATTAGCCCGGGATTGGTAGATTTCGGTCCGGGGCTGCTTAATCATTATTATAGTACGGCTACACTCAATGATTTCTTTGCATCGGGTCCATCCGGAATGGGATATTCATTAATCTATGATGCACACAATTATTTATGGAATGCAACTTCTGGGACGGATTTTACCCCTTATGCCAAACTGACACAACAATACTTGGAAAAAAGCGGACTGCGTGTGATCACTATTTGGGATGAGGTGAATCAAGAACAAATGGCTGCTTACGCTTACAATTGCCGTTATCTATATGGTTTAACTCAGCAGGACTGGGAATTCCATCCTTACAAAGTTCCGACTTACATTCAAAATCACAGATTGGCCTTTGTTCCCAATCTGCCTTGTTATGCAAGTGGAGTGGATGTTATCTACTCTTTCTGGAAAGATACAATAGCTGGATTTGATGGCTCAAAACCTATATTCCTTTCGGCGCAAGGCGAGTCATGGAAGATGGGACCGGATAATATTGTAGCATTAAAGAAGCGTCTGGAAGAATTGTCTCCGGGTAATATCGTGATTTGTCGCGGTGATCATTTCTTCAATCTCTATAGTCAGGCCAATTATCTGCCTTTCAATCTGACTCTTTCCTCGAAAATGAAAATTACTTCCAGCAATGCCACTACAAATGTGAAGACTGTAGCGGATGGAACTCCATGTGAGGGACATATGTGGGTTTCCAAGGAAAAAGGAAATGAAGCATGGATTCAGTTTGATTTTAAGGACGAATATTTAATCAACCGTTATGTAGTACGCCATGCCGGAAATGCCGGAATGCCGAAACAATTGAATACCCGATCCTTCACGATGGAAGTTAGCCGCGATGGTAAGAAATGGACACGCGTAGATTCACAGGACAATAATACAGCGCCTGTCACCGATGTCGATATTACTCCGGTACAAGGAAGATATGTTCGTCTGCAAATACAAGATGCAGGTGAAGATGGAATTGCTCGTATAGGTGATGTGGAGATATACGGAAGTATCTCTGGAAATTAGGATAATCTACTTGCGGATCATACTTAAATTCGTTTATAGTCTCCGGAATTTGAGTATGAACCGAATTTTCTTGAAGATGCAGGGAAATATTTATCGAACATGATGAAATATATCAATCCGATGCTTGAAATGTCTTGTAAATTAGGTAGTTTGTGAAGCAATAGTGATTTTTCTAATAGGCAAAAAATACAAAATTTAGTCTATCCCAGCGGAATTTACTTCGACAAGGAAAATGATGATTATCGAACAGAAAACGAGAATGAAGTTTTTAAGATTTTCCGCAGAATTACAGCGGTTTACGAAGGTGAAAAAGAAAAAGCGACAACCGATTCTGCTCGTTTGTCGCCTTCTGTCGGAATGAGGCGACTCGAACGCCCGACCCCTACGTCCCGAACGTAGTGCGCTACCAACTGCGCTACATTCCGCTCACAAAAGTGGTGCCACCAGGAATCGAACCGGGGACACAAGGATTTTCAGTCCTTTGCTCTACCAACTGAGCTATGGCACCTTTCTTGTTTGCGGGTGCAAAGATAAGTATATTTTTTAATACCACAATGACTTAAATGGAAAAAATATCCAAATTCAAGTAAAAGAAGAAGATATGTAGTGAGGAAGAGATATGCAGACATTGTAAATGGCAAAAAGGAGAATGAAATATATAAAATAATCCCATGATGGAATCTATGACTCCATCATGGGATTAGAAGTTTATTAATTATTTATGATTGTATCCAACTAAGACGTTGGATTTTTATCCTTGTCATCGGCAGAGCCGGATGAAACATCTGAACCTGATGGTGAAGGATTACTTGATGAAGCGGAACTTCCACCAGTCGGAGCTGTTGTACTTGTTTTTGCACTATTACTAGCAGACGTACTATTGCTTGCAGATGCAGTAGCGGAGGAAGTAGTTGTGGCAGTTGCACTGACATTAGCAGTTTGTGCTTGTACTTCCCAATGGAACGGTTCGAATTCAGTGTTCGGATCAGTCCATGATGGCTTTCTTGAAGCATAAATGATGAACGGAGCCACCACTACAACTAAAGCACCGATAATCAATACGGAGAACCAAACAGTATTGCTACCTGTAGAAATCTGGCTCGGCGGAATGAAGCTTAATATAAAGGCAAGCAAAGATCCACAGAATCCAAGTCCACCGATAATCCACATCAGGCTATTGCCATTCTTTCCGATACGGAACGGACGGTTGGCCTTCTTCATGTTGTAACGGAGATAGATAGCACCTGAGAACATGAGCAAGTACATGATGAGGTAGAGAATAACTGTCAATTGAGATAGAATTTGGTAGAAGCTCTGCACAGAAGGCATTACAACAAACAGAAGACTCAACAGGGTAACAGCACCACCTTGTATGAACAAGATATTTTTCTGAACACCCAGTTTGTTTGTTTTCTGGAAGAACGGAGGCATGTAACCGGCTTTACCTACGGCAAAGATACCTTTTGACGGACCAGCTACCCACGTTAATACACCTGCTAACACACCAAATGCAAGAGCAATGGCGATAATCGGTGACAGCCAGGAAGAGTGGATGTATTGAAAGTAGTTATCGAAGCCAACAAGCAGACTTTGTGTCAGGTTGATGTCTTTAGCCGGAATGATGATACCCAATGCAAATGTTCCTAACACGAAGATGATAACTGTGATTAGTGCACCGATAAATACCGCTTTCGGATAATTCTTCGCAGGGTTTTCCATGTCTTTCACGTGAATACCGCCCATTTCCATACCGGCATAAAAGAGGAAGATACTAGCTGCGAGCACAACGTTGTCGAAATTCGTGAAGTCAGGGAAGAAACTGCTATGGAAGTCCAGGTTGGAGTGTCCGCCTGTTGCCAGATAGACAATACCCAGGATAATCAGCAGTGCTGCCGGAATAATAGTACCGACCATACCGCCTATTTTGGCCACTTTACCTACCCATCCCATGCCTTTAAGAGAGATGAACGTGGCAAGCCAATAGATAATGAGTACAACAGCCAATGTGTAGAACTTGTTGCTGGCCAATGCCATATCGTGAGTATCATTCATGCCGATGAAAGCGATAGATACAGCGCCGAATGTCAAAACGGTCGGATACCAGATGGTACTTTCAATCCACTGTAACCAGATGGCAAGAAATCCGATTTTTTTTCCGTAAGCTTCGCCTACCCATCGGAATACACCACCTTGTTTATCCTGAAACATAGCTGCCAGCTCGGCTGCTACGAGTGATGTTGGAATCAGGAAGACAATTGCTGCAAAAAGATAATAAAAAGCCGAGCTCATTCCATAGACGGCTTCGGCTGGCAGTCCGCGCAGGGATACAACTGCCGTAACGTTCATGATAGCAAGTGTAAACACACCTAGCTTCACTGCATTTTTAATATTCGCCATAAGTTAAGGTTTTAAGTGAAAAATATTTTAAAGTCAGTGATTATAACAAGATTCTTTGGGAGATGTTTGCAAATAATAGTTCAAAGTTGGTTAATTAACAAATGTATACTGACGGAACATTCGTAGCTTATTTTTGTTTCTGTACATAATAATATTAGAAACTTTTTAAAATAAACAATTATGAAATCCGCTCTTTCTGATTTTGTATGGGAGAAAAAGGGTATTTATGGCATTCTTCATGTAGTTATTTTGTTGATGTCTCTTTTTCTGGTCATAAGTATTTCTATTGATACTTTCAAAGGTATTCCTTTTTATACGCAAACTTCGTATATGAAAGTTCAGTTATGGATATGTATCTGGTTTTTGTTCGATTTTGTGCTGGAATTCTTTTTGGCAAGACATAAATGGCATTACCTACGCTCACACTTTGTTTTCTTGTTGGTAGCGATACCTTATCAGAATATTATTGCGTATTATGGTTGGACATTCTCACCGGAGGTTACTTATATGCTACGTTTTATTCCTTTGTTGAGAGGAGGATATGCATTAGCTATTGTGGTAGGATGGCTCACTCATAATAGAGCTTCCAGCCTTTTTATATCTTATCTGACAATGTTGTTGGCAACTGTTTATTTTTCCAGCTTAGCATTTTTTGTACTTGAGCATAAAGTGAATCCTTTGGTTGTCGGATATGGTGATGCTTTATGGTGGGCATTTATGGATGTTACTACTGTTGGTTCGAATATTATAGCTGTAACTGTTACAGGGCGTGTGTTGTCTGTTGTATTAGCAGCATTGGGTATGATGATGTTTCCAATCTTTACAGTATATGTTACAAATTTGATACAACGTTTTAACGATCAGAAAAACAAGTATTATCAGCAACAAACAACCCAACAAGAATCAGTAGTTTCACAAGGGCAAACGTCTCCACAAGGACAAACATCACAGCAATCACCAACAGAGAAATCTGCTTCATAGAAGATAATTACGCTCAATAACCGATATAAAAGCCCTATTTCATATAATAAATTAGAGGGCGTTATTCCTTTTACAGGATAGCGCCCTCTCTCACGTTAGAAAAAATCGAATTTTACTCCCCAACAATGATATGATTATTTCCGAATACATTCAGACCGAGTTTGTTCATGATGTACTGAATAGCCAGTTGAGCTTTTACAGAGTTGCCGGATCCGTCCAAAGGAGGAGCAAATGCGGAAATACCAAACTGACCGGGCAACACACCCATAACACCACCGCCTACACCTGTCTTGGCGGGAATACCTGAAGTATACATCCAGTCACCTGTGTGCTCGTAAAAACCTACTGCGGCAATCATTGCCGTAATTTTAGGAGATAGACTAGCATCAAATACTTCCTTCTTAGTAACCGGATTCACACCTGCATTAGCGATTGTACCAGCGGCAATAGATAACTGCAAAGCAGTCACTCCTAAAGAACATTGACGGGTATAGAGGTCTAATGACATATCTGGATCATCATAGATACGATTGTAATTTTTCAACAACCAAGCGATAGAGCGGTTGTTGAAATTAGTATCTGATTCCGATTTATACAATTCATCAATCAGTTGAGGTGCACTACCACATAGGTCGGTAATATTTTGAACGATGGCTTCCCATTTTTTAGCAGAGTCACCAGTCGGTTTCACCATACTACAAGCAGTGATTGCCCCGGCATTTACCAGCGGAGTAGAAGGATGATCGTTTTCCAACAAGATAGCCATGATAGAGTTAAAAGGCAATCCGGTTGCATCGGCTCCGATTTTCTCTAGTATCTCTTTTGCACCGTACTGGCGTAGTGCCAGAATCGCCGTATGTACTTTGGATACGGATTCAATACCGAAGCGGTAATCAGTATCTCCCACGTGAATGGTTTGTCCGTTAAGCAGACAAACACTAATTCCGAAGAGATCTTTGTTTACATTCGCCAGATAAGGAATATAGTCGGCATTCTTGCCGCCTGTATTTGTCTTTACCTGTTCGTATGCTTCCTGAACTATTTCTTGCAATTGAGCAAGAGTTATTTTCTTATCCATAAGGTAATTTATTTTTTTACAGCTTTCTGATGACGTCCGCCATGATTAAATATTTTAGCCTCTACCGGTAAATTCTTCTCCTGAGCCAGACGAGTAGGAGTCGGGAAGTCAAGTTTTTCCAATTCAGCAATTGCATTCTTGATGTCACCCAACAACATATCTGCCATGTCGCGGCTAAATCCCTGACGAACAACAATACGCATTACTACGTAGTCTTGTAACTTTTCAGGCAACGTATAAGCAGGAACCATCCAACCATGTTGAGACAACTTATCTTGCAAATCATACAATGTCCATTTAGCAGTCTTAGCATATTCCGGTTTCATGTACCAAATGAATAGTGGGTTCACTACTTCTTTAGAGTAGTTTACAAACGGAGTCATCTTAGCTATTTCGCCATGAAGATACTTAGCGATCTGCAAAGAGTTGTACTGAACTTCTTTGTAACCTTGAAATCCTAAACGGATGAATTGATAATACTGACCCAAAATCTGAGCAGCAGGGCGAGAGAAGTTCAAACCAACTTGAGTAATGTTAGCTCCCAGATAGTTTACGCTGAATGCCATTTCTTCAGGTAGGTATTCTTTACCTTTCCATACTACCCATCCTAATCCTGGATAAACAAGCCCGAACTTATGACCTGATACACTGATAGAAAGTACCCATTTCAGACGGAAGTCCCATTTTGTTTCCGGATAAAGGAACGGAAGGATGAAACCACCACTAGCGGCATCTACGTGGATAGGAATGTCAAAACCTGTTTTTGCATTGTAAGCATCAAGGGCTTTGTCAAGAGCTTCTACGTCATCATTCAGTCCTGTCCATGTAACACCTTGGATAGGTACAATACAGATCGTGTTTTCATCACACATCTTCAATGCTTCTTCTGGGTCGAGAGTTGTCTTTTCCAATGTCAAAGGCACTTCACGCATTTCAATCTGCCATAACTGAGCAAATTTTTCCCAAACTACCTGGAAACCGGTTGAGATAACGAAATTAGGTTTATCAAACGGTTTACCTTGAGCTTGTCTTTTTTTACGCCAGCGTAGCCATGCTGCTACACCACCCAACATACAAGCTTCGGAAGAGCCGATAGCCAAGGCACCAGTTTTCCAAGTATCCTTTTCTGGAGAATTCCACAGGTTGGCAACGATATTGATACATTTACCGTTCATTACTGCGATACGCGGATACTCTGTTTCATCGATGTAGTTGATGTTGATAGCCTCGTTCATCAGTTTGGTAGCATATTCGTCCATGTAAGTAGTGACGAAGGTTGCTAGATTCAGTCTTGGTTGAGTCTGAGCAAATGTTTCATCTTTCACCATTTGATATGCGATTTCCGGGGTAGTAGGACCATCAGGAATTTTTTCTACGGGTGAAGGTTGCAACATTCTGTTAGAACCAAATACATCTGTCTTGGCATCACCTTTTCTAAAGTTTAAATCTTCCATACTTAATTTGTTTTTTTAAAGGTTTAGGCGATGGGGATTTTCCCCGTCTAATTTTCCACAACAACAGCAGATAGTATTGAAAGTTTGCTGGTTTTACATTATTTGGCGTTTATTAAGGGTGAACTTTATTGCGGTATGATTGTTGTTTTCAAACCTAAACATTTAACTTTCATACAATATGAGAATACAGACAGGCCATGGGACTATTCCCCTTATCACTCTGATTGGTATCTGGTCAATATCGGCATTGAATGCATTACCGGGGTTAGCTGTTTCACCTATTTTGGGGAAACTTTCTGTCATCTTTCCCCATTCTACGGAGCTGGATATTCAGATGCTTTCGTCATTACCTTCATTGTTGGTTATACCTTTTATTCTGTTAGCAGGTAAATTGACAGAGAGAGTGAACTTTATCCGTTTGTTGCAAGCGGGACTGGCGATTTTTGCATTGAGTGGCATTTTGTATTTATTATCTAATAAGATGTGGCAATTGATCGCCGTCAGTGCTATGCTTGGTGTAGGTTCCGGTATGATTGTCCCGTTATCCACAGGACTGATTTCCAAATACTTCAGTGGAGCTTACAGAGTGAAGCAGTTTGGACTTAGCTCAGCAATAACCAATGTGACACTTGTTGTAGCCACTACTGTTACCGGTTATCTAGCAGAAGTAAACTGGCACCTGCCTTTTGTGGTTTATCTACTTCCTATAGTATCTCTTGTTCTGTCTGTTTATTTGAAAAGAAGTATGGATAGCGAAGGTGATTCTTCACTTGCTAAAAAAGAATCGTCTGATGGAAGTGAAGACGAAGAAGTGGATACAGATACATTGCACAGCAAATATGGTATCAATGTGAAGCACTTAGTACAAGTAATGTTTTTTTATGGATTGTCTACCTTCCTTGCATTAGTTGTAACTTTCAATCTTCCTTTCTTGATGGAAGAATATCATTTTACCAGTGGTAATTCTGGCATTATGATATCACTATTCTTTTTGGCGATTATGGCTCCCGGTTTTTTCCTCAACCAAATTGTTGGTCGATTGAAAGAGAAAACAAAATTTTATAGTTTGCTATCCATTGCCATTGGTCTTGCTTTGATCTGGATTTCTCCAAAGGAGTGGGTGATTGCACCCGGATGTATTCTTGTTGGTTTAGGCTATGGGGTGATTCAACCGATTATTTATGATAAGACAACTCATACAGCCATTTCTAAAAAAGTAACTTTAGCACTAGCTTTTGTGATGATGATGAACTATCTTGCCATTTTGCTTTGTCCGTTTATCATTGACTTTTTCCAATCAATGTTCCACATAAAGACTCAGCAGTTTGGCTTTGTATTTAATTTATGTATCACAATTGTTACTCTTATATGGGCTTATGTTCGCCGTCACGAGTTTCTGTTTAATGACCAATTGAAATAAAACAAAGATGAAGAATAAAAAATTGGAAGCCAACCTAAGTATGGCAGTCTCAAAAGTCTTTAGTGGATTAAATATGAATGCCCTGAAATTTCTCCTCCCATTGTGGATGAGTCCCCTGACGGGTGCAACGTTTCGTTGTACTTTTGCAGCAGTTGCTTTCTGGGTGATAGGTTGGTTTATGCCTCCGGAGAAATCGACAGCAAGAGATAAGTGGCTTCTATTCTTATTGGGGGCTTTGGGACTTTATGGATTTATGTTCTTCTACCTTACAGGATTGAGTAAAACAACTCCGGTTTCCAGTTCTATTTTTACCAGTCTGCAACCTATTTGGGTTTTTCTGATAATGATTTTTTTCTATAAGGAGAAAGCTACCGGCAAAAAGATTATCGGAATATCTATTGGATTAATAGGGGCATTGCTCTGTATCTTAACTCAGCAAAGTGACGATCTGGCTTCCGATGCTTTTGTTGGAAATATGTTCTGTCTCATCAGTTCGATAGTTTATGCTATCTATCTGGTATTGAGCCAGCGTATTCTAACTTCTATCGGCGCAATGACAATGTTGAAATATACCTTCTCCGGCGCGGCAGTTTCTGCCATTATCGTGTCTTGTATTGTTGGTATTGATGCACCTGTTTTTTCATTTCCATTTCACTGGACACCTTTCCTGATCTTAATGTTTGTTCTGATATTTCCGACCACTATCAGCTATATGCTGCTTCCAGTTGGTTTAAAATATTTGAAGACAACAGTAGTTGCCATTTATGGTTACCTTATCCTGATTGTTGCGACGATAGCTTCTTTGACATTAGGTCAAGACCGTTTTAGTTGGACACAAACTTTTGCCATTTTGTTTATCTGTGTGGGAGTATATTTGGTAGAAGTAGCGGAGAACAAAGATAAATCGGCGGATCCATTAAAGACTAGTAATTAAAAAAGATATCCCTATATCACTATAGAGATACCTTTCAATTATTTAATCACCATGTTTTATAGAAAGGAGTTGATGGCTTTAGCTATGTCTGAAAATTCTTCATCCGATAATCTCAACTTAGGGTTAGAAAACAGCATATCCGATTCTTTCTGGATAGGGATCAGATGAATGTGTGCATGAGGAACTTCCAAACCAATAACAGCTTCACCAACTTTCTGACAGGGGAAAGCCTTTTGAATGGCTTTAGCTATTTTCTTGGCGAAGACGTGCATAGCTGCCAGATCTTCATCACTTAAATTGAAAATATAATCCACTTCTTGTTTGGGGACTACTAACGTATGTCCTTTTACCAACGGGTTGATGTCAAGGAAAGCAAAGAACTTATCGTCTTCCGCCACCTTATAGCAGGGAATCTCACCTGCGATGATTCTGCTGAATATTGTTGCCATAACGTATATAGATAAAAGAAGGCAAGCTCCATACGGAGACCTGCCTTTACATTAAATTGATATGTTTACTACTTCCAGTGCAATCTGACCTTGCGGAACTTTGATTTCAGCAATATCACCTACCTTTTTACCAAGTAAACCTTGTGCGATAGGGGTATTTACAGAAATCTTTCCTTCTTTCAGATTAGCTTCGCTTTCAGAAACGATGGTATAAGTCATCTTCATACCATTTTTTACGTTCTTCAGTTCCACTTTGTTTAAAATCTGTACGGAATCTGTTTTTAATTTTGATTCATCGATGATCTTAGCATCTGCGATAACAGCTTTCAATTTGTTAATGCGCATTTCCAACATACCTTGCGCTTCTTTAGCTGCATCGTATTCTGCATTTTCTGACAAATCTCCTTTATCTCTTGCTTCAGCTATTGCCGCGGAGATTTTAGGGCGTTCTACTGTTTCCAGTTCTTTCAGTTCCGCCATAAGTTTTTTGTAACCTTCTTCTGACATATAAGCCATGATGTTTCCTCCTTTAATTTAAAATGGTCATATAAACAAAAAAGAATTCCAACATGAGTCATGCTGGAACCCTCTTCTAATGATTTCTTTGCAAAGATAGTCTTTTAAGTGATATGTGTCAAGCAAAAAAGAATGCTATGTAACATATTTAAATGAAATATGCTAAAATGTAACAACTTAAAGCATGGACTTGACAGATGCTTCTATGTCCTTGATGTCTTCGCCACGAAGTTTTAATTCGTTGTTACGATTAACCAGGAAGATAGATGGTACCTGACGAACATTATATACGGATACGTTGCTGGAGTACACACCATTGCCGTCGCGAACGCATACCCAAGGCAAGTTGGCTGCGGATGTTTTCCAGAAGTGCTCGTCGGCATCCAAGGATACTTGATAAATTTCCAATCCCTGTGAAGCATATTTATTATATAATTCACGAAGCATCAAGTTGTGTGTTGCACCTGCCGGAGCTTGGTATACAGTGAAATCTAAAAGCACTACTTTACCTTTCAGATCAGTCAGTTTGCGAATATTTCCTTTCACATCACGTAATGCGATATCGATAATACCTGTTTCTATAATCTTGTCTTGTGGAATCTCCAGATTCTGCGCCTGAGGTTTGCGAGTATTTTTCATCCCTTTAATCACAATATTATAAAGGTTCTTAGAACGTACAGCATGAGGAAAAGCATTGTTGAGGCTGGTAGCAACAGCCGCAAAGCATTTTACATCGTCTTTATTGTTCAACGGATCAAATATCAAGTAGTCGTTGAGTTTCTGGAACAAAGCGAAATAAGCAGCTGCAGTATTAGGAGCCGCAAAGATATAATTCATTTTAACATCGTCTTTGTATCTCTTTACCAGTGCAGTAAGGCTATCTTCCAGAACATTGTGACTTAATTTATTAGCCCGCAGTGCATTCAATAAATTATCAGCATCTTGCTGAAGACGGATCTGCTTTATAGTCAGTTCTTTAATCTTACTGCTGTTTTCTGAACCTTCAACGGTATATGCTGTAGAAAAATCGGTGTAAGGGGCATTGATTTGAATCGTTTCAAGTGAATCCACAGAGAAATTAATGACTTTATCCTCTACCCGTAACCGATAGAATTCCGGAGATTCGGGACGGGGTTGTTTGAAGCTGAACTTACCTTCCCCTTTTAGCTTAACAGAATCAAGTGGAACGATACCTTCCAGTCCGGAAGCTTCCAGATAAAGAGTTTTTCCGTCAGCTCCGGATATGTCGCCGTTTACATGGAACTTAGGGCCGGAACTACAAGCAGTAATGGTAAGTGCAGCAAGAGCTGCAAAAGTTATTTTTTTCATATCGTGTGTTATTATAAGAGTTGCAAATATACTTCTTTTCAAGATTAGTCAAAAGCATTTTGCCTGCTTCTTCACCCTTATTTTGAAAAAAAATCATATTACAACTAACTTTTTACCTCATTTCCACCTGATTACAATGATAAATGTGTATCTTTGCGAGAATTTTGAAAGAAAAGTATAGATAAAACAATTTTTATGATTAACCCAATTGTTAAAACGATCGAGCTACCTGATGGAAGAACCATCACACTCGAGACGGGAAAGTTGGCAAAACAGGCAGACGGTTCTGTAATGCTTCGCATGGGCAACACCATGTTGTTAGCTACTGTTTGTGCCGCTAAAGATGCAGTTCCCGGAACAGATTTTATGCCTTTACAGGTAGAGTACAAAGAAAAATTTGCGGCATTCGGCCGTTTTCCTGGTGGTTTCACCAAAAGAGAAGGTAGAGCTTCTGATTATGAAATTCTTACTTGTCGTCTTGTAGACCGCGCTCTCCGTCCTCTATTCCCTGATAATTATCATGCAGAGGTATATGTAAACATCATTCTTTTTTCAGCTGATGGTGAAGATATGCCGGATGCTTTGGCAGGACTTGCTGCTTCTGCAGCACTTGCTGTTTCAGATATTCCTTTCAACGGACCGATCTCTGAAGTACGTGTAGCACGTATCGATGGACAGTTCGTTATTAATCCGACTTTTGATCAATTGGAAAAGGCTGATATGGACCTTATGGTTGCCGCTACTTATGAGAATATCATGATGGTAGAAGGTGAAATGAGTGAAGTGTCGGAAGCTGAATTGCTGGAAGCAATGAAGGTAGCTCACGAAGCTATCAAAGTGCATTGCAAAGCTCAGATGGAACTGACAGAAGAAGTTGGTAAAACTGTAAAACGTGAATATTGCCATGAAGTAAATGACGAAGATTTGCGTAAGGCTGTACGTGAAGCATGTTATGACAAGGCTTATGCTATCGCTGCTTCCGGAAACAAAAACAAGCATGAACGTATGGATGCTTTTGAAGCTATCTGTAACGAGTTCAAAGCACAATTCTCTGAAGAAGAATTGGAAGAAAAAGCTCCGCTCATTGACCGTTATTATCATGATGTAGAAAAAGAAGCTATGCGTCGTAGCATTCTTGATGAAGGCAAGCGTCTGGATGGTCGTAAGACTACCGAGATTCGTCCGATCTGGTGCGAGGTGGGCTACCTGCCTGGTCCTCATGGATCTGCTATCTTTACTCGTGGTGAAACTCAGTCATTGACTTCTGTAACTTTAGGTACGAAGTTGGATGAGAAGATTATAGACGATGTATTGACTCATGGAAAGGAACGTTTCTTGTTACATTATAATTTCCCTCCTTTTTCAACAGGTGAAGCTAAAGCACAACGTGGTGTAGGTCGTCGTGAAATCGGTCACGGTCACTTGGCTTGGCGTGCATTGAAAGGACAAATTCCTGCTGACTATCCGTATGTAGTACGTGTCGTTTCAGATATTCTTGAATCTAACGGTTCTTCTTCAATGGCTACTGTATGTGCCGGAACATTGGCTTTGATGGATGCGGGTGTGAAAATCAACAAACCGGTTTCCGGTATCGCTATGGGATTGATTAAGAATCCGGGTGAAGAGAAATACGCTATATTGTCTGATATCTTGGGTGATGAAGATCACCTCGGAGATATGGACTTCAAGGTGACTGGAACAAAAGATGGTATTACTGCTACTCAGATGGATATTAAGGTAGACGGTTTGTCCTATGATATTTTGGAACGTGCTTTGAATCAGGCAAAAGAAGGACGTATGCATATTCTTGGTAAGATCACTGAAACAATCTCTGAACCACGTGTTGATTTGAAAGACCATGCTCCTCGTATTGAGACTATGACTATCCCGAAAGAATTTATCGGTGCTATAATCGGCCCGGGTGGAAAAATCATTCAGGGTATGCAGGAAGAAACGGGCGCCGTGATCACTATCGAAGAAATCGGTGGAATCGGTCGCATCGAAGTTTCCGGAACAAACAAGAAGTGTATTGATGACGCTATGCGTATGATTAAAGCGATCGTTGCTGTTCCTGAAATAGGTGAAGTATATAAAGGTAAGGTTCGTTCTATTATGCCTTACGGTGCATTCATAGAATTCTTGCCAGGCAAAGATGGTTTGCTTCATATATCAGAAATTGACTGGAAACGTCTTGAAACAGTTGAAGAAGCCGGAATCAAAGAAGGTGATGAAATTGATGTTAAATTGATTGATATTGATCCGAAGACAGGTAAATTCAAACTTTCAAGAAAAGTTTTGATGCCAAGACCGGAAAAGAAATAAAGAAACGAATTGTTTCTATATAAATAGATGATGGCCCGATTACTTTAAGTAGTCGGGCTATTTTATTTATATGTATATCTCGTTTTGTCAGAATGATACTAAAAAAGAATCGGAAAGTACCCCCATACTTCCCGATTCGAAACAGTCAAAAATCGACCTTAATCAATTTATTAACTTAACACGTTACAAAGATATGAGAAAATTTTCTTTGGAATAGCTTTTTTACTCAAAAAAGTTTAATCGTAGAGTAAATAATGTCGTTATAGAAGTAGTTTTTAGATTAGCGAGGAAGCTCTTTTCTGAATTGATTGCATGAATGACTTTCCTCAGACGTACGTCTCGGTACTACCCAGATGTAGGTCCGGGGATATAAGTCACTTATAAATTTGTATTGGAAGTTCGCCTTTTAATGCACTTAGAGCATTCAATGCCAATGCTTCCATTTCATCTTCTCCGGGATAGACATGTATGGGAGCCAGGAATGCAATACGTTTTGTCAGGCGGGAGACTACATAATCGGAGTAAGCAACACCACCTGTTAGAAGGATCGCATCTATTTTTCCACAAAGTACAGTAGAGGCGGCGCCAATTGCTTTAGCAATATTATAGATCATGGCATCTATTACTAATTCTGCTTTTTTGTCACCTTTTTCTATGGATTGGATGATAGCTGCTACATCTGTAGTACCTAAATGGGCAGTAAGTCCGGCTCGTCCCGAAATGCGTTTCTTTAATTCGTCTTTGGTGAACTGACCACTAAAACATAAATCAATTAACTGTCCTGCAGGAAGTGTTCCTGCTCGTTCTGGTGAGAAAGGACCTTCGCCGTCTAATGCATTATTTGCGTCAATGGCACGTCCGTGATGATGGACTGCTATAGAAATACCCCCTCCCAAGTGACAAATAATTAAATCTAGATTTTCATAGTGAGTATGTTGTTCCTGAGCGAATCGGCGTGCGATTGCTTTTTGGTTTAAAGCGTGCCAAATGGTAATTCGTGGCATTAATGGAGACCCTGTGATGCGGGCTATGTCTTCCAATTCGTCCACTACTCCAGGGTCGGCAATAAATGCACGACAACTAGGTAAAGAAGAAGATAGTTCATCAGCAATTAATCCACCCAAGTTACAGGCATGAGTACGCATTGCGTGTAAGGTATCGCGTTTCATCGCATCGTTTACTTCGTATACACCACCGGGAATAGGTTTGACCAGACCACCACGTCCGACAATTGCATCGAATGCAAAAGGTATTCCATTAGCTTCCAGTTCCTGAAGCACCAAATTCTTCCGAAATTCGAATTGATCTATCACTTGCGGATAGGCGGATAATTCTTCTACCGTATGTCGGATATTGCGAACCAGAATCGGAGTCTCGTTTTCGTATACAGCTATTTTGGTGGAAGTAGAACCGGGGTTGATTGCCAGAATCTTCATTAATCTTGAATTTTAAATTATGAATTCGGATGCATTTGTTTTCTGCATTCGCAGTCTTCTGATACTTGCAGACAAGCCATTGCGATACTGTAATATTTGGATAATCCGGAATCACTACGTGATGGAAGTACCACCGGACAGATAGGCCCCTGCAATAATCCTGCCATTTCCGCTTTCGCAAATAATGATACAGATTTATAGAATGCATTGCCTGATTCGATGTTTGGGAAAATCAGTACGTCTGCCTGTCCGTTGATAGGAGAAACAATACCTTTGATATCTCCGCTCGCTTGTTCACAAGAGGTACGCACATCGAGTGGACCGTCGATAATGACATTTCCAAATTCTCCGGCTTCGGCTAATTCCACAATATTCACGTAATCCAGTGAATGTGGAAATTTAGCACTTACTTTCTCAGTACAATGAATCAGTGCGATGCGTGGTTGATCGATGCCAAAGTGGCGACAGATGCAGATAGAATACCAAATCATTTCTATTCGTTGTTGTAATGTAGGGCGTGGAATTACAGCTGCATCCGAAAAGAATAGTAGCTTGTGGTAAGTTGGGATTTCCATAACAGCAAGATGAGTGAGGATTTTGCCTTTAGGTAATAATCCTTTCTCTTTGTCGAGTATAGCATGGAGTAAATTGTCTGTATTAATGATACCTTTCATCAAAATATCTGCTCCCCCTTCACGTACAACACGTACAGCTTCACGTGCAGCCTCGTCCGGATCATCAATGTGAATTGTTTCCACATAGTCGGGATATTGTTTGAGAGTGGGGAATTTATTCAAGATAGCAGAGTCACCAATCATAAGAAATTCTGCAAATCCTTCCTCTAAGGCACGGACAATGGCATATTCTGTGTTGGCATCATTGGCGCAAACTACTGCTATTCGTTTTCTACGGTGTTGTTTCTTTAGATGGGCTGTTAATTGGGCAAAACTTTGAATAGGTTCCATAACGTTATGTTTTTAGCAAATATCTGAAAAATGATTGAAAAAACAGGTAGAATGGTCTTAAAAAATCCTCCTTAATATAACATTTTGCTATATTGCATTTGTTTTTAAGATCAGATATGCATAGAATCGTTTTTTCGTGTATTTTTGCAAAAGAAAATTTCCTGAAAACAAAATTGATATGAAACATTATAAAGGTCTCTTATTTATTAGCTCGTTGCTCTTTTGCTGGATGTTCATATCTTGTAAATCGACTCAAAGACTTGCGGACTGGTCGCTGGTGTGGGAGGAAAATTTTAATCAGAAAAAAGGTTTCAATGAACAGGTATGGAGCAAAATACCTCGTGGAGGAGCTGATTGGGATAATTACATGACAGACTTTGATTCCTGCTACGCAATGCGTAAAGGAAAATTGGTGCTAAGAGGCATTGTCAATCAGACGCAACTCAATGACACCGCTCCTTATTTGACTGGTGGTGTTTATTCGAAGGGGAAAAAAGCTTTCTCCAATGGACGTATTGAAATTCGTGCTAAGTTAGATCCAGCGAAAGGAGCTTGGCCGGCTATCTGGATGTTAGCCGAGAATGCCGATTGGCCGGTAGGGGGCGAGATTGATATTATGGAACGTTTGAATCATGATTCCATCGCTTATCAGACGGTTCATTCTTATTATACTTATACGTTAGGTCTAAGAGAACATCCTAAGTCGGGTTCTAAAGGGATGATAGATCCGGATAGCTACAATGTATTTGCGGTAGAAATGTATCCGGACAGCCTTTCATTCTATATTAATAATGTGCATACATTTACTTATTCTCGTATACAAACAACAGAGAAAGGGCAGTTCCCATTTAATCAGCCTTTTTATTTGTTGATTGATATGCAATTGGGCGGTTCTTGGGTGGGGACAGTCGATCCTAAAGAACTTCCGGTGGAGATGAAAGTAGATTGGGTACGTTTTTATCAGCGAAAATCAATAAAATAATAATATGGATATTCAATTTCCTTCCTTTTTGCAACGAGGCGATAAAGTGGTGATTATTTCTCCTTCCAGTAAAATTGATAGTCAATTTCTAAAAGGAGCGAAGAAACGTTTGGAGTTGTGGGGGCTGAAAGTTGCTATGGGAAAACATGCCGGAGGTTCTTCCGGACGTTTTGCTGGGACTATCAAACAGCGTTTGAAAGACCTTCAAGATGCGATGGATGACCCGAAGGTAAAAGCAATTCTTTGTAGTCGGGGAGGATATGGAGTGGTACATTTGATTGATAAAATTGACTTTACCAGATTTAGCGAACATCCTAAATGGTTACTTGGATTCAGTGATATTACCGCTTTGCATAATCTTTTCCAGAAAAATGGCTATGCTTCATTGCATTCGTTGATGGCTCGCCATCTGACAGTAGAGCCGGAAGGTGATCTTTGTGCCGGTTATTTGAAAGATATTTTATTCGGAAATCTGCCCGAATATACTTGTGAAAAACATAAGTTAAATAAACAGGGAAGTGTGCAAGGAATTTTACGCGGAGGAAACATGGCAGTAGCTTACGGTTTACGAGGCACTCCTTATGATATTCCTGCAGAAGGTACTGTGCTGTTTATTGAAGATGTCAGTGAGCGTCCCCATGCTATTGAACGCATGATGTATAATCTGAAGTTGGGAGGCGTGCTGGAGAAACTGTCGGGATTGATCATTGGACAGTTTACCGAATACGATGAAGATCATTCGTTAGGTAAAGAACTGTATGCTGCTTTGGCAGATTTGGTGAAAGAATACGACTATCCGGTTTGTTTTAACTTTCCCGTAGGCCATGTCACTCATAATTTTCCACTAATCAACGGAGCAAAAGTCGAATTTACAGTTGGTAAGAAAAATGTGGAACTAAAGTTTATTTGTTAATTATCTATTCCATTTGAACGATACTGTGATGAAAATGACTAATTTTGAAGTCTTAACATAAAAAGATGACAATGAAAAAGAAAGCTATGATATTATTGGGTAGTACTTTCTTGTTATTCTCCGCTTTTTCTTGTGGGGGAAGTAGCAAAGCTGGAAGTACAAACAATGCAGAGAGTGTAGGGGTGGTGAATGTACCTCAGTTTGATGCGGATAGTGCGTATTTGTATGTGAAAAGTCAAGTTGATTTTGGTCCCCGGGTCCCCAATTCTAAAGAACATGTAGCATGTGGTAATTATCTGGCTAAACAATTAGAGACATTTGGAGCAAAAGTAACCAATCAATATGCCGATTTGATAGCTTATGACGGGACCTTACTGAAAGCGCGAAATATCATTGGCTCCTATAACCCCGAAAATAAAAAAAGAATTGCTTTGTTTGCACATTGGGATACCCGCCCATGGGCTGATAATGATCCGGACGAGAATAATCATCATACTCCTATTCTGGGTGCAAATGATGGGGCAAGTGGAGTAGGAGCTTTGTTGGAGATTGCCCGGTTGATTAATCAGCAACAGCCGGAATTAGGCATTGATATTATTTTTCTGGATGCAGAAGATTATGGGGCAAGTGGAGGTAAAGAGGAATCATGGTGTTTGGGTGCTCAATATTGGGCTCGTAATCCACATGTAGAAAAATATAATGCTCGTTTTGGTATTTTACTTGATATGGTTGGAGGTGAAAATACTATGTTTTTGAAAGAATCTAACTCAGAGCGATATGCGCCGGATATTAATAAAAAGGTATGGAAAGCCGCAAAGAAACTGGGGTATGGGAAAATGTTCATTGATGAAAATGGAGGAGCTGTTACAGATGATCATTTGTTTATAAACGAACTTGCACGTATTAAAACAATTGATATCATTGCTTCTGATCCGGAAGGAGGGTTTACTCCAACCTGGCATACTATCAATGATAATATGGATCATATTGATAAGAATACTTTGAAAGCTGTAGGACAAACAGTATTGGAAGTAATCTACAATGAAAAATAAATAATTTATCAAAGTACCAATTTGCTAAAGTACCTAGTTGCTTTTATGTAAGTATGTATGCAAGGCTATTGGTGCATTGTTATATTGCCAATTTAAATAATTATTTTATATGTCAATAAATGAATTGCAGGACGAAGTAATTGCTGAATTCAATGACTTCGATGATTGGATGGACCGCTATCAACTGCTGATCGACCTGGGAAACGAACAAGAACCGCTTGATGAGAAATATAAAACAGAACAGAATCTAATAGAAGGTTGCCAGAGTCGTGTGTGGCTTCAGGCAGATGACGTGGATGGTAAGATTGTCTTTAAGGCAGAAAGTGATGCGCTGATTGTAAAAGGAATAATAGCTTTACTTATTAAAGTTCTATCCGGACATACGGCCGATGAAATTCTGAAAGCTGATCTTTATTTTATTGATAAAATTGGTTTGAAAGAACACTTGTCGCCTACACGAAGCAATGGTTTGCTTTCGATGGTGAAACAGATACGTATGTATGCTTTGGCGTTTAAGGCAAAAGAGGGAAGGTGATTCGGAGATATTTATAACATAAGGAATAGCCAAGCAACTGTTCCATACTTTTTGAAAGTGCAAATTACGCAGATTTCATGGATTATTAATTGATTTTATCCATGAAATCTGCGTAATTTGCGTTTAAAATTAGATAGTTGTTTACTTTACAATTTAGGGGACTACCATATGATGGCTTGGTCTTTATCTGGTATTAAAGTATTAATCGAACGTTGCATAGTCATACTACCAGTAACGCGATAACGGATTGGGTAAGCTGGATTTGAAGTAACATCCGTATAATAATAGCTTAAGTATAATATTGTCGTTTCCACATTTATATGTGGTTGGGTAGTATGCTGTGTTATACTTCTTTTATATGTACATTCACCGAAAGGTGTAATCTGTGCTTCATTATCCGTATTGCCTTGGACTACAATCGGGCCGGTGATTATTCCATCTTCATCTTTTACTCCTTCACCAAATTCGACAATCACTTTGTACTTATCACGATTCTCATCTTCCATCCAAGTAGTACCAGCATAGAAAAAAATAGTTTGAGCATCTATTGCAAACGCAGTACGAGTATCTACTGTAGCAGGATCATTCGTGGTTTCTCTCACATAAATTTTCATTTCTGTTGAAGAGTAAGTACCTGAATAATTATTATAGGATATAATATTTAAAAAAGCTCTGTGCTTTTTATTCTCCATGTTTAGTATATAAGATGGATCTTTTTTAATCGTTACTGGAAGTATCCATCTTTTACTCATGTCTAGATTGGTCATATTCTTAAACTCAATGGGTAGTTTCTGTGTATTTATCCCTTCTGGTATATGACAGACAATTGGACAAGAATAGTACGAATCAGGTAACTGTTTGTAGCGTAAATCATTTCTAAACCCAAATTTTTCTTGATTAAATTTTTCTAATGTATCACTATCAATAGATATATTTACATTCAGATTCTGTTCATTAGCATATATACCCTCAGCAATTACAGATAATTCGTAAAAGTATGGTATACTTTCGGAATGAAAAGGTATATGAACATTGTATATTTCACCTTCTCCGGCTAAAGCATCTAGAGAGATACGTGGTCTTTTATCCTCTTCTTCAGCTATAAAATTAGTTATCTTTAATTGGTATGTACGAATAACTTTACCATTGTTTTTAACTGTGACTTCTAGAGTCACTTCCTCTTTGAGTGTTGAACTGATAATGATTGTTCCTTTGTTGCTTTTGCTATCAAAATTGATTGTAACGTCTTCTTTTGTAGACGAGGTCTTTTCAAGAATCTTTGCTGTTATGTCCAGTGCATCAAATGCTACACTGTCTAAAGTGTAGGCTAGTGTTCCTGTTCCATTTAGATTGATTACATTCTTCAGATCGGTGATTTCTGTACCATCATAATAGAAAGTCATTTTTAGATTTAATTCTTTGATTGTGTTCAAAGTGTCTTCATCACATGCAGTGAAACTCATTATCATAAGTAGCACTGCCAAGAAGTTTTTTAATTTCATTTTTAATGTGTCTATTAGTAAATATTTGTTCGTTTTATTTGTGTGAATGTAACAAAACAACTTTAAAGAGAAAGTAACATTGTTACACTTTTATTTGCGAATATAATGAATAAATCGATTTCTTATACTGTTGTATATGATTTATTTATTGTCTTCCTTTTTCCATGGATAGCGAACTGTTGTCCGATTCATCAATAGGATAACTCCTGTCAGTACAAGCAATGATACAATACAAGTAATCATATAAGGAACTCCAGTGATAATTTCGTCTATATATTTAGCTTCAGGAAATTTTGCGCTCAGATAAAGAGACAGTGAATTGTTGAGAACATGTATAAGAATACAAGGAATCAGACTCGCTGTTTTATAATAAATCCATGTTAATAGTATTCCGATTAAGAATGCGGGAAGTATCTGAGCCGGATTGATATGAATTATGCCAAATAGAAATGCTGAAAGAAGAATGGCTTTTGTTGGATTATACTGTTGCAACAAGGCCTTGGTGATTGCTCCACGAAATAGTAATTCTTCAAATATAGGACCGATAAGTGATATGACAAGTATTCCAATCCAGTTAGATTGGAGAATCTCGAAAGGGAATTCCATGATATTAGGGATCCATTTCATTAAGTCTGTAATAGCGGATACAACAAAAGTGCAGGAAAGAATTGCCAGCACACTAAGAAGTAAATAAGAACCGGATACCGGTGACCAGGTTGTTTTTTGTTTGCTGATGTAGCCGGCTTTCCATAAATATATAAGCATCATGAGTTGTCCAGTTAATTGTGCTGGAATTATAATCATGTTCATTAATGCTTCATTATTTAAACTTCCAGTGGTTATTATCTGATAAATTACACAAGGAATCATTACTAGAATTGGAGCGACAATTTGCGCAATGACGAGGTATAATAAAATTAGTTTGATTGCAGTTCTCATATTTGTTATATTCTTTAGTCTATGAATATAGACAGTATTTAGCTTAATATAGCTTCTACTTCCTTGGCATCTTTATGGAGTTCTTCAATTAACTCTTCAATGCTGTTGAATTTTAATTCGGGACGTGTTCTTTTTACAAAAGTAAGCCTTATGAATTTATCGTAAATATCCGAGTGGAAATGTAGGATATTTACCTCAATAGTCCGGTTAGAACCATTGTCAATAGTAGGACGTACTCCAATGTTCAACATTCCCATATAAGTTTTCTCATCAAAAGTCACCCAAACAGCGTATACTCCGTCTGCAGGAATTAATTTATCAGGATCATCAACACTTAAGTTAGCTGTCGGGAATCCTATTTTCCGTCCTACCTGATAACCACCTACGACCGTACCATCCAGAAAATATTCGTATCCCAGGCAATGGGCTGCTAGATCGACATCCCCTTGATGAAGCAGTTTCCGAATAAGTGAAGAACTTACTGTTATCTTTTTAGTATCATTTATTTCTATATAATCCGTACATGCAAGAGCACGAATGACTTCAATACCAATAGATTGACCATAACGTACATAATCTTCGAATCCTTCACTCCGATTATGTCCAAAACGATGATCGTAGCCAATAACCAGACATTGTACTTGAAATCGTTCTTTCAACAATCGTTCCATAAACTCCAAGGCTGTCAAGCTAGAAATCTCTGGAGTGAAATCAAGCATCAGGCAATAGTCTACTCCGGTATCGGCTAACAAATTGATTTTTTCATCCGGAGTCGTTAGTAATTCCGGACGATAATCCGAATGCATCACCTTACGAGGATGAACGGGAAAAGTAACTAAGGCGGAACGCAAACCTTTGACTGCCGCTATCTCTTTCACTTGTTGAATCAAATAGCGGTGTCCGATATGTACTCCATCAAAAAAACCGATGGTGGCTACACATGGCTCAGGAATTATAGCGTCTGTATCACGTATAATCTGCATAGCTGCAAAATTACCTTTTTTTATTGAATAAATGGCTCCAATCTTCACCGGCTTTTGGAGTATAGGTCGAAATACCCAATTTCTGAGCCATTTTACAGTTTATATCAGAGTCGTCAATGAAGAAAGTTTCTTTGGGATCAATATCTGCATCTTCGATGACAGCTTTAAAAATCTCCATTTCAGGTTTAATCATTCTCATTTCAAAAGAGAGATAAGTCTTTTCGAAGTAATCTTCTACTTTGAATGTGCGGTAAGGGAAAGCATTCTCACAAACCCATTTCCAATGGATAGCATTCGTATTACTGAGCAAGTAGACTACATATTTCTCGCGAAGTTTCAACAAGAGTTCAAGTTTATAGGTAGGTATATCCACAAGAAAGCTATTCCAAGCAGTATCAATTTGCTGATCACTGAGCGTTTTCCCCATCATTTCGCGGACTCCATTGCGAAATTCAGCAGAAGTTATCATTCCTTTTTCCTGTTGCATGAAGATTCCCTGCTGATGATAGAAATTCAGCAGGTCTTCTACATGTTCACATCCTAATTTCTTAAAATTGTCAATACAACGTTGGCGGTCTAGATTTATAAGTACCCCGCCAAGATCAATAAGGAGGTTTTTAATTCCTTTACTTTTCATTTTTCTTTTTGTGAGTAATACGTTGAACAAGGCGAATAAGTTCTCCAACCCATAACACTATGGACGAAACGCCTATAATACAAAGCCAGGTTTGCCAGTCGAGCGGTGTCGTGCGGAATACTGCTCCTCCGAATTGTACAATGAGGAATTGACCGGCTAAAATGGCTAAAATAATTAGCTCCATACCATACGATTTGGAAATCCCTTTGAAAGCAGAATCAGTAGTACCAAATACACGAGCATTGAAGAGATTCCAAAATTGAAGCATGACAAAAAAAGTAAAGAAGATAGTGAGATTTTGTACATCCATACCCTGAGGAGTATGATCGAAATAATAGATCATTCCAAGCAGTATGATAAGGAAGACAGAACCTACACCTAATATATTATGCTTCATTGCTTTCGTTATGATAAAATCACTACTACGTCGGGGTTTATCCTGCATTACAGTCTCGCTGGGAGGAATAGATGCCAAAGCTAAAGCGGCAAAGGTATCCATAATAAGATTTACCCATAACATTTGTGTAACGGTTAGTGGTAATTCTGTACCAATGACAGAGCCTAGTAGTACAATTAACAGAGCGACAAAGTTAATTGTCAGCTGGAATACGATGAACCGTTGGATATTTTTATAGAGTGAACGTCCCCACATAACGGCAGTTCCAATGCTATTGAACGAATCATCAAGCAGTGTGATATCACTTGCTTCTTTGGCTACGGAAGTTCCTGTACCCATTGACAATCCCACTTGAGCATGATTCAGGGCAGGTGCGTCATTCGTACCGTCTCCTGTTACGGCAACTACTGCTCCTTTTTGTTGAAGCAACTGCACTAGGCGTTGTTTGTCCGTAGGACGTGCACGTGACATGATTTTGAGGTCTATGATACGTTTTAATGCCTCTTCATCACTTAATTCAGCAAAGGCAGCACCAGTTATACGATTCCATTCAGTGTCTGTTTCAGGATTCCATAGTCCGATTTGGCGTGCAATCTCTGTAGCAGTTCCCGGAGTGTCTCCGGTGACAATCTTAATACCGATACCGGCTGATTGGCATTTAGCTACGGCAGCAGGTACATCCGGACGTATAGGGTCTGAAATGGCAACTACACCTAAAAAGTTTAAGTCATTGGCGGAGACAAGTTCTGTGCAGTCATTCGGTTCATTTTCTCCTACTATTTTGAAAGCAAAGCCGAGAGTACGCATTGCCATGTTCTGATAGTTCAGTAACTGTGCTTCTACCGTAGAGCGATATTCTACTGTATCTACCCTGCGTCCGTCTAATATAACTTCTTTGCATTTGCCGAGAACGATTTCGGGAGCTCCTTTGATATAGAGGATTTTCTTTCCGATAATCGGTGATTCAACAAGCGTAGCCATGAATTTGCGTTCTGTAGAGAACGTTAATTGGTCAAGTATATGTACGTTTTCTCTGAGTTCCAGATAATTTCTTCTCTGGTTATTGAGCCATAATAATAAAGCAACCTCAGTTGGATTTCCTACTCCTTTAGGCTTTTCGCCATTTGTAGTTTCTTCAAGGAAAGCAGTTGAGTTTGCACTAATTCCTTCTGCAATAAGAGTACTGATATCGTCATCAGATAACTGGTTGTTATTTTTGATTCCATAAAAGTTTGGTTCATATACTTGCATCTGGTTCTGAGTCAGCGTACCGGTTTTGTCCGTACAAATGACCGTAATTGCACCCATTGTCTCACAAGCGTGCATCTTTCTTACCAGGTTATTAGTGGAAAGCATACGGCGCATATTCAGCGCCAGACTTAATGTAACACTCATAGGCAGACCTTCCGGAACAGCTACAACGATTAAGGTAACCGCCATCATAAAGTATTTCAGTGTCCGTTCCAAAACAGGAAGCCATTCATGCCAACTGTTAAGTGCGCTGAAATCATAATATAGCAACACATCTTTTACAAAGAATATAAGGAAGGCCAATCCTGCAACTGTAAATCCGATTTTTCCGATCAGGTTAGCAAGTTTAGTTAGTTGGATGTTTAATGGAGTCGGTTCAAGATTCTGTTCTGTGCTTTGGCGGGCTACTTTTCCAATCTCCGTTGCATCTCCCACATGTAAAACACGCATTGTTCCATGACCGTCCACCACTGTTGTTCCACGCATAACCAGATTAGAAGCATATGTTGCTTCTTCATCAAAATCAGCTTCAACAACAGTTTTATTGATTACCGGTTCACCGGTTAGGTTGGATTCGTTAACTTGTAGAGAAATAGCTTCCAGTAATTCTCCGTCCGCAGGAATTTCCTCTCCTGTTTCCAGAATTACAATATCCCCTACAACAATATCTTTACGAGGAACTTCCTGAACATGCCCGTTTCGGATAACTTTGACTAGCGTCTCTTCATTAACGGCATTTAGCAGATCGAATTTTTTGTTAGCATCGTATTCGAAAAAGAAACCGATACCTGTAGCAAGCAAAATCGCTGCAATAATTCCGATAGTTTCGGCATACTCATTTTCGATGATAGAGATAATCAACGAAAATACGGCGGCTATTAATAATACGCGTACAACAGGATCTTCAAACTTTTCGAGATAAAGTTTCCAAAGAGATGGACGCTTAGGAGGTGTTAGCAGGTTTACACCATTTTTTTCCCTGCTTTGTAGGACTTCCTTATCAGTAAGTCCTAAATGATTAGAATCATCTTTTTTTGCACTCATGCAGATACATGCGTTTAGTTAGGATTGCAAAAGTACAATATTAAATTGTGATAAGATGTTTAATTAAAATTTTTTATGAAGTTGCAATTATTCACTGTGGTTTGCCGCATGAACTATAGGGGATTGTAAACCAGAAAGTAGAACCTTCTCCTTCTACTGAATCTACGCCAATTGATCCGTTTAACTTGGAAATAATAGTTTTAGCAATAGAAAGTCCCAATCCTGTTCCCTTCTTATCCTTGTTTAATTTTACAAAACGTTCGAATACATTCGGTAACTTTTCAGCCGAGATCCCAATTCCGGTATCAGTGACATGGAAATAAAGTTCATTTTCTCTGGCTTCGTAGCCAATGCGGATACTTCCTTCTTTTGTAAATTTGATAGCATTGGTCATGAAGTTGGCGAGTACTTGCGAGATACGGTTGTGGTCTGTTTGTATCAGACAGGAGGGGAGAGGGGTTTCTGTCAATATCTTTACGTTTTCTCCGATTCCTGCTATTCTCATCTGGAAAAGTTGTTGTAACTCAGAAATTAACTGATTGATATCCACTTCGGCATATACGAATTCGAGAGTTCCTGCTTCTATTTTTGACATATCCAGAATATCGTTGATCAGTTGTAATAGCAGTTCAGCATTCGTCTTGATTATTTTTTGATATTGTGCTTTGTCTTCTGCATTATTGGTTGCTTCCAGAATTTCAGAAAATCCCATGATCGCATTTAGTGGAGTACGTATTTCATGACTCATGTTTGCTAAAAATGCAGATTTTGAAATATCGGCTTCTTCAGCTTTATTTTTAGCTTGTACTAATGCCTTTTCTATTTGTTTTTGATGGGTGACATCATGTACGGTAATTACCATTTTTTCTTCCTTGTCAAGCAGAAGATATGCTCCGGAGATAATAGCATCACATTCAACAGTTTCGCTATCCGATGTAACTACATTTAAAGTTGCTTCTAAATTGGTAAAACTCTTTTTCTGATCGAAAGCTTGTTGAATGGCTTGGCGTATCGGGCAAGTACCACAATAAACATGTGTACCACAGCCTCCTATCGCAGATAGTGCGTTGCGGCATTGCAATAAATCGCCGACTCTTTTTCTGTCCAAGCTTTCCAATACTCCTGTTAGTTGGTAATAATTGGTTTCTTGTACTTTAAAATCATTATCTATCAATAAAATAAAAGCATGTACATTTCTTAATATAGCATTTGTAATATGATGGGTATGCCTCAACTCTTTGGCGTCTTGGAGTAATTGTTGCTGCATGTAAATACGTTTTCTTTGTTCCCACAAGAGAGTGCTTAGTAGGACGATACATATGACAATGAAGATTAATAGCAATATTGTGTGCATGATGTATTTTGTTCGGGATGTGATTACAAAGATACCTTTTTCCTTTTTATAAAAAAAGGAATCTGAACAATTTGCTTATATTTGTGTTCTATTATATAGAAAACCAATAAAAAACGAACAGTATGAAAAAGTACATTTGCACGGTTTGCGACTACATTTATGATCCAGAACAAGGAGATCCGGATGGTGGAATTGATCCAGGTACAGCGTTTGAAGATATTCCAGATGATTGGGTTTGCCCTCTTTGCGGAGTAGGTAAAGAAGATTTCGAACCGTATGAAGAATAAAAGAGAGAAATAAAGATTCTGCGAATTGAATTGGTCGGGTATGTATGGATAACATATCCGACCATTTTTCTCAAGTCGTTTTGAATATTATTTTGAATTTAGTCAAGCCGTCAGCATAAGTTTTTAAAGAGAAGGTACATTCATGCCTAAAAAGAACTTCTCGTATAAATATCAGTCCGATCCCTTGTCCGTTGGGCTTGGTGGAAAAGAAGGGGCTAAATAGTTTAGCTTCTGTCTCCTTACTGATTCCTTTCCCCGTGTCAGAGATTTCAATGCAAACCGGATTTTGAGTGGTAGTAATAAAAATTTTGCCATTTTCTTCTATACTTTCCGCTGCATTCTTTATGATGTTTACAATCACTTGCTCAAAAAGAATCGGATCTAATCTCATTTCATTTAGTATGTTGCATAGGTTTGTGTGAATGATTATATTCTTGTTGAGACAATGTGGTTCCATGAAGCATTTGCAAGAAAGAAGCAATTCATTGAGATTCACGGAAATTTTTTGAGGATCAGGGATTTTTACTACATCTGCAAAATTGGTGATAAACCGACTCATATTAAAGCAGCGTTCTATACATACCCGCATAACTTGTCTTATGTCTTCCGTTTGTTCTATGTCTCCCAGAGCTTGTTCTACAGTGTCAAGAGTAGAGGTAATACCTGCTGTCGTGTTATTGACTTCGTGGGCGATCATGCGTATAATCTTCTCATAGGCTTTTTTCTCCGCTTTTCTCACTTCGTCGGTTAGACTTTCTATCAAAAAGAAAGGATGTTTATAGCCTCGATTTATAAATGAAAGGAGGGAGCAACGATAAATGTTGGCATCGTTGAGACGTACTGTACGTACTTCGTTCATAGAAAGGGTAGACAATTCATAGGCAAGTATGGAATCTAGCTCTTTGAGTTTCTTTCCTGTGGCTTCTTCGGGTTTGTTTATATTTAAGATTTTTAGTGCCGTAGGATTCAGTGACGTAATACTTTCATCATTCCCTAAAGTGAGTACTCCCATTGGAGTAGCGTTAATCAAAAGATCAAGTAGTTGATTTTGTTCTCTGAGGTGTAGACGTTCATTTCTCAGTTGTGTTATCATGCGGTTGAAAACTTCCACTACGCGGTCGGCTTCAAATTCACCGACCCTGTTAAGTCGTGAACTAAAATCTTGTTCTTGTAGTAAACTCATGCCATTACCAATGGTATGTAGTGGCTTCACCACTTTCCGGTAGAAGAACAGTAGAAGAATGAAGGTCAGCAATATGAGCCCTTCTAGCAAATAGAAGAGAATTAAATTACTTTGAATTGATACGTATGTTAAGATAGATAGTATCGCAAGTAATAAACTACACAATATCCAATATATTCCTTTAAGACTCATTATATGGTAATGTTATATTTTTCGAGTCTACGGTATAAAGCTGCACGACTGATGCCTAATGCTGTTGCAACCTGCGATAAATTATTTTTGTGTTTTTCGAGAGTTTGTAGGATCGTTTGCTTTTCTATTTCTTCCAATGTCATACCGGGGCAAATTGTCGTATCCTGATTGCTAGTATGATTCTGATACTGTTTTTCTATGTCTATACTATCAAGAGAGTCCTTATTATTGATTAATATGGTACGCTCTACCAGGTTTTTCAATTCCCGGATATTACCCGAATAAGGTAAACGTTTCAAGAAATCCATTGCATCCGAAGAAAAACGAACGGTGGGAAGCCCATTCTCCAGGGTTAGCTTATCAGCAAAATGTTGCGCTAATAATGGAATGTCTTCCTTTCGTTCACGAAGTGCCGGTAAATGAATAGTAATCAGATTAATGCGGTAGAATAAATCTTCCCGGAAAGTATGCTCATTTACCATTGTCCGCAGATCACAGTTGGTTGCACTGACTATGCGTATATCCACTTTATGAGGATGACTATCTCCAAGTACTTCGAAAGTTTGATCTTGTAAAACACGTAATAATTTCACCTGACAACTTAAATCTAAATCACCTATTTCATCTAAAAAGATTGTTCCCTTGTTCGCAAGTTCGAAACGTCCGGTTCTATCGGTTGAGGCATCTGTAAATGCTCCTTTTTTATGACCGAACATTTCACTTTCGAATAAACTTTGTGAAATACCTCCAAGATTTACTTTCACGAAAGCCTCTTTCGAACGTTTGCTATTGGCATGGATTGCTTCCGCAATCAGTTCTTTACCGGTTCCGCTTTCACCTGTGATAAGCACTGATGCATTGGTGCGTGCGATACGTGCTACTGTATTCAGAATCTCAATTAAAGTTGGAGATTTACCTATTATTTTGTCGAAGCAGAATTTATTGTCAATCTCTCTGCGGTCTTTGGCCGGAGTATTTTCTTCTTTTTTATTAAGTTCCAGAGCTGTGTGTATGGAATCCAATAGTGTAGCATTATTCCAAGGTTTGGTTATGAAATCGAATGCACCGGTTTGCATTCCCTGTACGGCAAGAGAAATACTTCCCCAAGCAGTTATCAGAATAACCGGTGTTTCAGGACGGAATATTTTCACTTGTTTCAGCAATACCAGTCCTTCTTCTCCTGACGTGCTCAGTGAAAAGTTCATATCCATCAATATGAGTTCAGGGGAGATAAAGCGTACTATTTCGATTGCTTCTTTGGGTGAGACAGCTGTTTCCACCTCATAACCAGCCCTTTTTAACAAGAAAGAAAGAGAGGAACGTATCGCGCTATCGTCGTCTATTATTAAGATCATGTTTACTAGATGATTTAAGTACAAAGATAAAGGTTTATCATGAAACGCAAATTATTGTTTGATTATTTTCTCAAATGCGGCATCCAACGTGGTGTTGGAGTTGAAATCATAAAGTGTCAGGCTACGAATTTGATAATAATAATACCAATACAGATAAAGTTCGGATACATGCTTCTGCCGGGCTTCGTCTTTACTAGTCTGTGCATCGTTAAGATCGAGTGTATTAATCTTTCCGATGAGGAACGTTTCTATACTTGTTTTATATCGCTGCTGTGCAATTTTGTCTGCTTCCCAGGCGATATTCAGTTGCTCTGCTTGGTTGTTGAAGTGTTCCACTAATAGAAAAATATTCTGGCTAAAGTTCATCTGCTCCTGTTTAATTTTGGAGGCGATTACCTCTCGGTTGCTTTCCGCTACCCTCACTTTTCCGCGGCGCTTTCCCCAATCCAGAATTGGAATCCTCATTCCGACCTCTATGACTTGGTTATCTTTTAAATGCTTGGTGTTGTAGGTGTCTGAAAATTCTCTTCCTTTTCCTGTTAATCCGACAGAGGTAAACAAATCTACACTACGTAAGTTACCTTTAGCAGCCGCTACATTGTAGTCAGCTTCCAATTGTCGTCGGCGGATGTTGAGTGCAAAAGAATTATTTTCCAATGCTTTGTTGAGCACCCGTTCATATTCCATATGTAGGTTTGGGGCCGATTCCGGCATTATTAGTTCGATTGTTTCGTTCTCGCCAAGATTCAGGAAGGCGCGCAATTGGAACATATTTGCATTCAAATTACTTTCGCTCTCGGTTACTGCCGCTTTTGCTTGAAGAGCTTTCAACTTCAACTGCAATAGCTCGTTTTCCGAGATCTGTCCCATTTTTCTTTTTGCTTGTGCCACTTCATAAAGATGATTGGCATTCTCTTTGTTTTGACGAGCAATGGCAACGTTATTTTCTGCCTGGAGCAGGTTAAAGAAATAAGTAATCGTTTTCATCGTTACTTCCTCTGTGGCAGAGATAAAAGCTGCTTTGGCTTCCTGGTATCGAACAGGCTCAATCCGTCGTTTCCATTTGATATTATTAATTCCGAAGATTGGTTGCGTTAAGGTTAGCGTAATTGGGACACTCATGAAACTCCGTTCACTACTACCGTCTAGTTGTTTCAGGTAGTCCAATGAAGAGTTGAGAGACAGTTTACCTCCAGTTATCCAGATGTTTTGGTCAATGGAAAGTTGCCCGTTCATTTCCAAACTGTTGTTGCGGACAAAGGTGTACGAGCCGTCGTCCTGTTGATAGGAGTTGTATCTTTTGTTATAATTGGGAATAGTTCCTGAAAAATTTACTTCTGGCAAAAGATCAGCATAATAAGTTCGGTATTCCCAATAGGCTGTTTTTAGCTCATTGAGAGCCACAGCGGCATCCACACTTTGTACACGGGCGATGTTGATGGCGTCCGCCAGAGTTAGTTGCTTTGCGGTAACCGATACTGGAATGAGGCTGGTCAATGTTAATACAAATAGACTAATACGTTTTTTTATCATCATGTTTTGTCTTTTTATTCTTCATGTAAAACATCAGCAGGTTTTACTTTCGTGGCTTGCCAAGCAGGATACCAGATACCGACTATAATCATGAGCATTGTCAATAGCCAAGTAGTTAGCATGCAGAATAAAAACCGGGTTACGGAACCATTCGGAGATAATAAATCAAGATACCATGCATTGATTAATACAATGACAGTAGGTATGATTACAACAGCTAACAGTATAATTCCTTCAGTTATCAATTGAGTGAAAATAGAGCGTCGGCTAGCTCCTAAAGCCTGTCTGAGCCCAATCTCGCTTCGACGTTGCTGAGTGCGAAACCAAAATGTACCGATGACTCCAAGAAATATATTGATCATTAGAAATATGGCATACCAACTCATGCTTTTTATCTCATCTACCGTATAGGATACATATTCTTTTCTAATATCCTTATAGGATCTTGAAAGAAAGAATGAGAAATTATTGATATGACAGGCTGCTTTTATATTTTCCCATACAGCAATACGCTGATCTTCACTTAAATTATCACATAGGCGAATAGAAATGTCTTGCGGCCACTGGTTTCTTACCAATTCAGCTTCCGGCATTACTAAATATCCGTTGGATACATCATCCCATGTTTCTGCATATCGTATTTCTGTGCAAATATCAGCAAAGAGAGGAATATTAGCCCAGTCACACGTAATGGAATCTCCACGGGATACTTTCAGGCTGTCTGCAAGATCTTTTGAAAGTACTGATTGGCGTTGAAAAGGATGGCTTACCGGATCATGTCCATCTGGCGTCTGGATTTGGAATACTTTGAAGTGTTCCGGTGAAACGATTCGTACTATTCCCGAATGGGTGATAGTATCATTTCCATGTATCGACCTAAACATAATTTCTGCATTGCAACTACTATAAGGGCGGGAACAAGTACTTGCTGCTACTTCTTCTACTCCTTCCACCTTTCGGAGACGTGAAAAGATGGTCAATAAGTCATCAAGTGGATTACTTCCTGATTCTTCCTCCGATATATAGCCTTCGGCAGAAGAATTTAATTGATATAGCCATATAGTATAAGTATTTTCGATGTCATATCCCATCGGACGGTTGAAACGATTATATTGAAATAATAGTTGATCTGCAATTACCCATAGGAAAATAGATACCAAAAATAATTCAGTAACAATCCATATGTTAGCCTTGCGTTGATTCCATAATTGCTTATATATATTTTTTATCATAGTTCATCTGTATTTATGAGTTATCGGAGTGCATCTGTTATATTCTTTCTGGCAACGCGCCATGCTGGAATACTGGCACTAAGTAAATTTAGTATCAGACAAAACAGGAACGCTAGTACAAAGACCACAGGCGAAGCTACCATTTCGGGTGAGATATACGGATCGCCATCTAGTAGCCAGTCATGCATCAGGTATATACCCAGATAAGAAAGTAGCAAACCTAATAAACCTCCTAATAGTGTGATAATCAAATTTTCACTCAATACTTGACTTACGATCTGTTTCCGAGTAGCTCCGAAAGATCTGCGTATCCCTATCTCCTGCATTCTTTTTTGCATGCGCGATAGAGTCAAACTACTTAGATTGATGGCTGGGATGAGTAAAAGAACAAGTAATATGATAACATAGCGTCTTACGTTTTCAGCTACATGAGGTAAATCAAGTCCCCAAGTAAAGAATCGTTGTTGAAAGTGAGAATAGGGCTGTTTACGTATGCCAATGATTAATTCGGATTGTTGTTCATTGAAACGCTCTACATTGGCATCTGTTTCTCGCCGGATAGCATCAAAAGCATCTTTGTTGGGAGCAAGGATCAAGCAGATAAATGGACCTTGTAATCTATAGTTTTGCCATCCTTCTACTACTGTATAGGGAATAAACATATCAGCATGAGCAAAGGAGGCCCATTTTGAATAGTTGCGTACAACTCCGCAAATAGTATAAGGTATCCCTTGTACATGAATGCTTTTTCCTACTACCTCTGTCGTGTGGAAAAGTTTTTGTGCTATCTTTTCACGTATGACCACTTGTTTGATACCTGACTGAAAGTCTGCCTCGGTAAATGGTTTTCCAGCTAGAAATTCAAAATCAAACATCTTCCAGAATGCGGTATCTATGTATTTCACCCTGCCGGAGATAAACTCATTACTTCCTGGAACCGAAAATGGAGATGTGTTACTTGTCATGGCAGTAACTACTTCTGCACTTTTCAGTGAATACAGACATTCTTTGATAAAAGGTAGGGTTAAATTAAAGTTTGTCGAAAATCTTTTATTATCGGCTTTTCCAAATGTTTCACCGAACTGTACATACATTGTTCTGTTACGATTTACCTCCGGACGATAATTGGCATTCTTTATTTGAAAAAGGATGACCATCACCATAATCATGGCAATAGTGAAAGCAGTTCCAGCAATAGAGATACAGCTAATTAGCTTGTTTTCCTTCAATTGATAAATGACCTGTTTGAGATATTGTTTTATCATATTTGTTGAGTCTTATTCGGTGGGTATTCAGCAAACTTGACGCCCGTCGAAGAAACGGACAATTCTTGATGTCTGTTTGGCTTGCTCTTCATTATGGGTCACCATGATAATAGTCCGCCCGTCTTCTTTATTCAATCGATGGAGAATATCCATAACTTCCGCACCCATGATGGAGTCTAGATTACCAGTTGGTTCATCGGCGAGGATAATCTGTGGATTTCCGATAATCGCACGGGCAATGGCTACACGCTGGCATTGTCCGCCGGAAAGCTGTGTTGGAAAATGGCGCATCCGGTGCGTTAATCCTACTTTGGCGAGTACTTCCTGTGCTAGTATTCTTCGTTCGGAGGATGGTACTTTTCGGTATAATAGTGGTAGTTCCACATTATCCATTACATTTAAAGAATTAATCAAGTGGAAACTTTGAAAAACAAAACCCAGTTGATGGTTACGGAAAGCAGCCAGTTCTTTGTCTTTCATAGTAGCTGTTTGTACTTCGTTGATTTCTACAGTTCCCGAGGTAGGTGCATCGAGCAGTCCGATAATATTTAGCAAGGTTGATTTGCCACATCCGGAAGGTCCCATAATACTGAGGAATTCACCATTGTTTATTTCCAGGTTCACGTTTTCCAATGCTATCGTCTCGATTTCATCTGTGCGATATATCTTATTAAGTGAAGTTAGTTTTATCATAATCGTTGTTTTTATTGATTTATCTATTTGTTTATTTTCATTTTGTCAATGCTGTATAACATTTTATTATTTTACTTTCATCCGATTTTTGGCTCTGTAGTTAGTCATATCATTGACTACTACCTGATCACCAATATCAAGTCCCGACAGCACTTCTACATATTCGAAGCTGCTTTCCCCTAATTTTACCTTACGTTTCACAATCTCATTATCATGGAGTACAAACAGTTCATACTCACCTTTACCCATATAATAAGAAGAGTTTGTGATTCGCATTACATCTTCTTTCATAGCGTTCATTATATATACATCCGTTTTAAGCCCCGAACGTAAATGCTTGTGATTATCTTCATCCAATTGAACGGAGAATGAAATGACTCCATTTTTAGAAAGGGGAGTAACATTACTGACAATACCCGGTAGTTTCTCATTACCTACCTTAACGATTGCTTTGCTGCCGGTTGAAATCCGATCACCGTAGGTATCAGCTATTTCACCGTCTACTTTGAAATGAGAAAGATCTGAAATAATAGCTACCTGACTTCCTTTGGGAACCTGTACTCCTACCTGGTTGTTAATATAAGTAAGAATAGCTTTGCGAGGAGAGCGGATTTGTGCATCATTTAGTGTTCGTTTCATCTCTTCCATGGATTTACGGAAGATATTGAATTCAAGCTCTTTCACCTTTAAGTCGGCAATTCGAACTTGCTGATCATCTTCATATTGCTGTTTCAACTGTTCTAGTTCAAGTTGAGCTACATTATAGTTTAGTTCCACTTCACGAACTTTATCTGTAGTGCCTGCTCCGAGACTATCTAAATAATGCTCATTTCTCAATTCTACAGCCATTCGGTCCAATTTCATTGCAGAAACCTTAATCTGCATGGCAAGAGCATTTACTTTTGTTTTGTTGTTTACTTTAAGTTGTTCCAACTGATAACTTCTCATCTGTTCTTCATCCTGTAGTTTCTTGTACTCTGTTTCTGTACTTTGCAGATCCAGTTTAAGAAGCGGAGTTCCAATATCCACAGAATCTCCTCCTTTCCTATATACTTCAAGAATACGTGTGTCGATAGGAGAATTAATTATCTCTTCAAATGCAGGAACCACTTTACCCGCTGCACTGACAGAAACCTCAATGACTCCTTTGTCTACTGTAGAGAGACTTAAGTCTTTCTCATTTATGCTACTTCTCATCAGTGAAATAAGTATCACGATGATGATACCGATACCAATTCCGATGATAGAGTATTTGATAATTTTCTTTTTAAACTCTTTTTGTCGTTCTTCTTTGGAGATAGCTTTATCCATACATCTATCTTTTTTTATATAAGTTTTGGACAATAAATCAAAGTTTGTGCCAAAGAAGTAATGCGCTTATTTATAGATGTATATGTAAAAACAGGGTGTCCGTTTCCGAACACCCTGTGCGTTTTTATGTAAAATAAGAGATTCGTTATTCCATTATTGAATTAAGGGATCTTTTTCTCTTTCACGTCACTACTCGCTTCCACCACATTGACCACATAGTCACCAAGCTTTTCACATTCGGCGATAATATCCATGTAGTAAACTCCCATCTGATAATCATATTCTTTGTTGTTCACATCTAGAATATTCTGATTCTTCAGTTGGTTGCGGTAGTTATTAATTTCATTCTCAATATTAAAAGACTTATTGATATCAATGCTTTGATGTTCCGGCTTTTCTACCACTACAATCATTTGTGAAAGAGCATCGCTCGTAAGTTTCATCATAAAGTGAATATGCTCATATTGCTTTTCTGTAAAGTCCTGGTTTGTCTGACGTTTCCGGTTGATGGTACGAGCCAGATTGTAACAACTGTCACCAATACTTTCAATTTCAGTAACTTCACGTAGCATGGCGCGAATCTGTAACTTACTTTCAGAACTTAACCGTCCTTCGGAAACCTGATTCAGATAGTTGGCTATTTCTAACTCCATGTTGTCGCTGATATTTTCGTATTTCTCTACTCTACTGAATAACTTATTGAAGTCATCATCTTTTTCGGTATGCAGCAGATCCTGAACCATTCCAAACATACGATGAGTACGTTCTGCAAACAGGTGAATCTCTTTACGTGCCTGGAGAATAGAGAGTTCTGCTGTAGAAAGCATACCACCTGTGATAAATCGGAGACGTGGCTCTTCGTCTTCATCTTTCAGATGTATTAAAGCACATACGGTACGTTCTATGAGTTTTACAGCCCAAATCAATATGAATACATTACAGATATTGAAGATGGAATGGAAAGCGGATAGTTTATAAGATATAGCCACTTCAGGATTACTTGTCTGGAAGAATGTGTCTACAACCCAATTTACGAACTGCATAAAAGGATGGAAGATAATCAACACCCAGATGACACCGAACACATTAAAAACAAAATGGGCCAATGCAGCTCGCTTAGCCTGTGTGTTGGCTGTTAATGCGGCAAGATTGGCCGTGATTGTAGTTCCGATATTTTCACCTAATACTAGTGCTGCTCCCAGTTCGAGACTGATCCAGCCGTTGGCACACATAATTAAAGTGATTGCCATGGTAGCCGCTGAGGCTTGCACGATCATGGTCAGAATAGTACCAATGAATAAGAACAGTAAAACAGAGAAGAATCCCATGTCTGTGTAGTTCTGTACGAAAGCGAGCATTTCCGGGTTGGAGTTTAAGTCGGGTGCATTTGCTTTCAGATAAGAAAGCCCCATGAAGAGAAAAGAAAAACCGAAAATGAATTCACCTATGGATTTACGGTTGCTCTTGCCTGAGAAGATAAGTGGCAAGGCGATGGCCAGAAGAGGAAGAGCGAAAGCAGCCATATCAACTTAAATCCAAAAATAGAGATAATCCAAGCAGTAACTGTAGTACCAATATTGGCTCCCATAATTACACTGATAGATTCAGCCAGGGTCAGTAATCCGGCATTAACGAAACTCACGACCATGACCGTTGTTGCTGATGAAGATTGGATAAGGGCTGTGATTAACACTCCTGTTAATACTCCTGTTACCCGGTTGGTGGTCATTGCCGTCAGAATGCTTCGTAGCCTGTCACCCGCGACTTTTTGCAAGCCCTCACTCATTATTTTCATTCCATATAGGAAGAGTCCTAATGAACCAATGAGCTTTAAAAAAATCATAAAAAGAATATTCCATCTATAATAATTTTAGTGGTTGTTTGTTCTCTATCTGATTAATATAATGTATATTTAGTCCCACATATTCACCTTTAAAACGAACAACGATGAAACAGATGTTACAAATATGTTGCAAAAATAATAATATTTATAAAGAATTCCCTATCGGAAGCTCACTTTTGGATATTTATTACGGTTTAATCTTAATTTTCCTTATCAGGTAGTTAGTGCCAAAGTGAACAATCGTTCCGAAGGACTTAACTTCAGAGTTTATAATAATAAAGATGTAGAGTTTCTCGATGTACGTGATCAGTCGGGCATGCGTACGTATGTCCGATCCTTATGCTTTGTCCTGTATAAAGCCGTTACAGAGCTATTCCCGCAAGGAAACTGTATGTAGAACATCCGGTGTCTAAAGGCTATTTCTGTAATCTGCGTATCGGTCGTCCTATTGAACTGGAGGACGTAATGCGCATCAAAAGGAGGATGCAGGAAATTGTAGAAGAAAACATCTCTTATCATCGGTTGAGTGCCATACGGCTGAGGCTGTACGAGTATTCAGTGAACGGGGAATGAACGATAAAGTGCGATTACTCGAAACATCCGGTTCTATTTATACCTATATTATACATTAGGCGATACGGTAGATTATTATTATGGGAACCTTTTGCCGAGTACCGGTTATCTGAAACTATTCGATATTGTGAAATATTATGATGGGTTACTTTTGCGTATTCCGAGTAGGGAGAATCCGGAAGTATTGGAAGAAGTGGTTAAACAGGAAAAGATGTTGGATGTATTTAAGGAACATCTCAACTGGAGTTATATCATGGGACTTAACAATGCCGGTGACTTTAATCTTGCATGCGAAGTGGGTCATGCTACGGATTTGATTAATGTGGCAGAGGCTTTGCAAGAAAAGAAAATAGCTCAGATAGCCGATACGATTTTTCATCGGGGAGAGAATGGAAACAGGGTGAAACTTGTGTTGATTTCCGGTCCTTCCTCTTCCGGAAAAACCACTTTCAGCAAGCGACTTTCGATACAATTGATGACAAACGGGTTGAAACCATTTCCGATTTCATTGGATAATTACTTTGTAGACCGGGAAGATACCCCGTTGGATGAACATGGGAATTATGATTATGAATCTCTGTATGCACTCGATCTGGATTTGTTTAACCGGCAGTTGCAAGCTTTGCTTCGTGGTGAGGAGGTGGAATTACCTCGTTTTAACTTTGCACTTGGTAAGAAGGAGTATAAAGGAGATAAACTGAAGATTACAGAAAACACCATTTTGATTTTGGAAGGGATTCATGCTTTGAATCCGGAACTGACTCCTCATATACCCGATGAGAAGAAATTTAAAATATATGTATCTGCTTTGACTACCATATCATTGGATGATCACAACTGGATTCCTACCACTGATAACCGACTGTTGCGTCGTATTATCCGCGACTTTAATTATCGGGGCTATTCTGCTCGTGAGACAATTTCCCGCTGGCCTAGTGTACGTGCCGGAGAAGATAAATGGATATTTCCTTATCAGGAGAATGCGGATGTGATGTTTAATTCTGCCTTACTCTTTGAGTTTGCAGTGCTACGTCTGCATGCTGAACCCATTTTGACGGGAGTTCCGCGCAATTGTCCGGAATATTGCGAAGCATATCGTTTACTGAAATTCATTAAGTATTTCGTTCCGGTGCAGGACAAAGAGATTCCCCCTACTTCGTTGCTAAGAGAGTTTCTTGGGGGAAGTAGTTTTAAATATTAGGTAAAGAAAAATGTCCTCAAATAAAATGGTAAAAGGTGTATTGTTCAAGATTATTATCTACCTTTGCTATAGAAACAAATACTATGATTTATGAAAATATGGTCTTTATTTTTGGTTATTATTATTGGTATCAGTACAATAACTGAAGCAGAAGAAGTCGCTGACAGAGCGACGGAATTGATGAAAATGGGACAAAGCAGTCTTGAACAAAAAGAATATGTCAAGGCACGCTATCTTTTTAAACAAGCATATGCTGCATTTTCTTCTCGTGGGAATTATGAAAAAGCCGTTCAATGTGGAATTCAAACTGCTGATCTCTATGCTCGGGAGAACTATTATAAGGAAGCATTTGATCTTTGCCGGGATATGAATCAGTTGATTGCGACTGGTGCAGAAAAGCTACATAAACCTTTTTATGACTTGCAATTTCTAGTCACCAAAGAAAGGTTGAAAATGTATATCAAACTGAAAGCTACTGCACAAGCTAAGGAGCAATTGGCTAAGTTGGATGAAATAGCCGGTCAGGCTAAAACTGATTCTTTGAGTGAGGAACTTCTGTATATTCAGGCTGAATACTATTATACATTTGGTTTTAATGCTCAAGGAGATGCATGTTTCCGGAAGCTTATCAGTCAATATAAAGAAAAGAAGAATTACGAGAAAGTAAACGAATGTTATCGGAATTTGATAGAAATTTCTAAGAAATCGAATAATACTGTATTGGCTTGCCGCACTTACGAGAATTTTATATTGTGGACTGACTCGGTTAAAGCATTGACTGCACAGGATGAACTTAATGTTCTTAAAAGAAAGAACGAAGAGAGTCTGAATATTATTGCAGAGAAGGATGACTCTTTAGCTGTAAAACAATATATGATAATAGGACTTTGTATATTTGCCGCTATACTTATTGCTGGCTTAATCCTGCTTGTTGTTATTTGGCTTCGTTGTGTCGTGAACAATAAGAAATTAAAGAAAAGTATAAAGATTGCCAATGAACATAATGAATTAAAGACGCAGTTTATTAGTAATATCTCGGCACAGATGGCACCGGCTTTGGATACATTGGAAACTTCGGCCGGTCGTATTTCTGAAAAAGCATTGCAGGAGGGACAACAAATGCAATTGCAGGTAGCTTCATTGAAGAAATTCAGTGATGATATACAGGAACTCTCCTCTTTGGAAAACTCACTGACCGAAATATATAAGTTGCGTGAAGTCAATGTCTGTACATTTAGTGAAGCGGTTATGGCAAAGATTTCAGGGTTATTGCAACCGGGAGTTACTTCAGTGGTTAATGCTGCGAAATTGCAAATAAAAATGAACCCTGAGCAGTTAGAACGAATTTTAATTCATTTGTTGAAAAATGCTGCTTTCTATACTTCCGAAGGTAAAATAATACTTGATTTCAAGAAAAGGGGAGCACATACACATCAGTTTATTGTGACTGATACCGGTTGTGGAATTCCGGAAGAACTGAAGGAGAAACTCTTTAAACCTTTTGCTGAAATAAAGGATTTGACACAAGGTGATGGGTTGGGATTGCCAATCTGTTCTCTGCTTGCTGCTAAAATGAATGGAAGTCTGATATTGGATACTACATATACTAAAGGAAGTCGGTTTATATTGGAATTACATGTTTGATTGAAAAATAAAACTGATTAAATGGTATAGAGACTATCCCAAAAGTTTCTGAAAAGCGATAAATAATTATCGCTTTTCTTTTGGATGTTACCAGAAATATGTATTTTTGCTAGTAGAAAAAGAATCTTAAAGATAAACGATTATGAGAATGAAATTAGAATTCAAAAGATTAAAAAGTAAGTATGCCGGAGTTGGGATCGTAGTATTCATTGCTGCTTTAACTATTCTGCAATGTCTTGTTTACAGTATCGGGATTTTTAAAGAATTGCATAACAGTACAGTAAATTATGCATCAGTAGGAATATTAGTTTGTAATATCGTATGTTTGCTTTTTATTTGCATACAGATTTTCCGTATCGACAGCTGTAATTTATTGACTAAGAAGACGGCCGGAATTGTAACAAGTTGCGGTATGATTATAATTCTATGTATGTTAATTCGTGGACGCCTGTTCGACTCTACCGTTGAAATGGTAACAATACAGACATATACAGTTTATCAGGATTGGTCATTAATCTATGTAATTGGATTCATAATGATATTCCTTGGAAGTATCATTAGAAAGGCTGTAAATATTAAAGAAGAGAATGATTTAACTGTTTAATGGATGATGCTATGCCTATTATAGTAAATTTGGATGTGATGATGGCAAAACGGAAAATTTCGCTTAGCGAGTTAGCAGAAAGAATAGGTCTGACTCTTGCGAATTTATCTATTTTGAAGACAGGAAAAGCTAAAGCAGTACGCTTTTCTACTTTGGAGTCTATTTGTGAAGAGTTAAATTGTCAGCCGGGAGATATATTGGAATATCGACCTGAATAATTGGGTAGGATAATTGTTTGACGATGTGTCAGAACTCTCATAAACTAAAAATCACCCTCGCCACAGATTGTTGGAGTGAGGGTGATTCCGTTAAAAGGAGAATTTGACACATCTCTTTGTTTTTTATCTTAATGCTTCCACTTCTTCGGGTGTCAAAGGAATCTTCTTACCCAGACGACGTGCGCCGGTTTCTGTAATCAGATAATCTTCCTCGTTACGGATACCACCGAAGTCTTTGTAAGTTTCCACTTTATCGTAATTGATGAAATCGGTAAACTTCTTTTCTGCCTTCCACATATCAATCAATTCAGGGATAAAGTAAATACCCGGTTCAACGGTATGCACAAATCCCGGCTCCAGTGGAATGGCAAGACGTTGTGACTTGCGACCGAATTGTGTACTCTTGGGTTGTCCGTTATAACCTACCCAGAGTTCTCCCAGATTTTCCATGTCATGAACATCCAGTCCCATCATATGTCCCAATCCATGGGGATAGAACAATGCATGAGCACCTTCACGTACAGCGTCTTCTGCGTTTCCTTTCATCAGTCCGAGAGCTTTCATTCCGTCCACCATGACACGAGCGGATAATTCATATACATCCATATAAGGAATGCCCGGACGGAGTGCTTTGACCGATTCCAGATGCATTGCATTTTGAATTTCGTAAACTTCACGTTGGCGTTGTGTAAATTTCTTGTCGGCAGGGATGGTAGATGACATATCTCCGGCGTACCCCATTTCTACTTCTGCTCCGGCGTCTATTAGGAATAAATCACCCGGTTTTACTAAATTACCATGATAATGATTATGTAAAGTCTGGCCGTTGATAGTGGCGATGGTTGCAAAAGAAAGTTCGCAGTTGTTAGCCTCGGCAACCCGATTCATTTCTGCTACCACTTCATATTCATACATTTCCGGACGGAGCACTTTCATTGCAGTGATGTGCATATCTGCGGTGACATCACAAGCCTTTTCTATTTCTACAATTTCTTCTTCCGATTTATAACTGCGTTGAGCGATTACAGCACGAATAAAAGGGATGGAACCATCCTGACGGGCAGGAGGAATACCTAACCAATCCATCAGTTTCAACTTATGTTCGGGACGGTAAGGGGGCAAATAGTGAATAGCTTTTCCTTTTTGCACACATTTGTGCAGGTAACTTGCGATTTCAGCGGATGGCATCATTTCTTTAATCCCTACCCGTTCGCATTTTTCATGTAAAGTAGGCTGTGATCCCATCCATACAATAGCATCAATGGACAATTCGTCGCCGAATATAATTTCTTTGTCATCGTCGATGTCAATGATAGCCGAAAGACCGGCACACGATAGCCCGAAATAATAAAGAAAAGTTGAATCCTGACGATAGCGGAAAGTGTTGTCTTCATAATTCAGTCCGCATTCGTCGTTACCTAAAAATAATAATACTCCGGAGCCTAATTTCTTTTTCAGCAGGGCTCTGCGCTGCATATAGGTTTCTTTGGCAAACATACTGTCCTAATTTTAAGTTCGTGCAACAAAGATAAGGAATTTTGTGTTATAGGATTAAAAATAATCCCTGTAATCTGTGTAATCTGTAGTTAAAAAGTTACTTTTGTAGCGAGAAACAGTAGAAAGCAAAAATAAATATGGCACAAGGTTCCCGTCAAATACAATCGCAGGCGCAACAGCAGATACAAACGCTCTCGCCCCAGCAGATTCTGGTCGTGAAATTGTTGGAACTTCCCGCAGTAGAACTGGAAGACCGTATCCATGCTGAGCTATTGGAAAATCCGGCGCTTGAAGAGGGTAAGGAGGAGACTGCTACGGACGATTATGCCGATGGCGATTCTTCGGAAGATGGAATGGATAATGAAACCAACGATTACGATTCTTTGAGCGATTATCTGACCGAAGATGATATTCCCGACTATAAACTTCAGGAGAACAACCGCTCAAGAGATGAACAGGCGGAAGATATCCCGTTTTCCGATTCCACTTCTTTTTATGAAATTCTGAAAGAACAGTTGCGTGAACGTAACCTGACCGAACATCAGTGTGAGTTGGTTGAGTATCTGATCGGTTCACTGGACGATGACGGTTTGTTGCGTAAATCTTTGGAAAGTATAGGTGACGAACTAGCTATCTATGCCGGTATCGAGTCTACTGAAGAAGAATTGGAAGAAGCATTGTGTATTTTGCAAGATTTTGATCCGGCCGGTATCGGTGCTCGTTCGCTTCAGGAATGCTTATTGATACAGATCCGACGTAAGAAAGAGGAGGATAAGAAACCAGATCCGTTATTGGAACTGGAAGAACGCATTATTGAAGGTTGCTACGAGGAATTTACCCGGAAGCATTGGGAAAAGATGATAAAGAAGCTGGATGTGGATGAGGATGAATTTAATGAAGCAATAGCAGAGATTACTAAGCTGAATCCGCGTCCGGGTGCTTCGTTGGGAGAGACTATCGGAAGAAACTTGCAACAAATTGTTCCCGACTTTATCGTGGAAACGTACGATGACGGGACGATTAATCTTAGCCTGAATAACCGGAATGTTCCTGAACTTCGTATGAGTCGCGATTTCACCGAAATGGTGGAAGAGCATACCAAGAATAAAGCGAATCAATCCAAGGAATCCAAAGAAGCCATGATGTTTCTGAAGCAGAAGATGGATGCGGCACAGGGATTTATTGATGCCGTAAAACAGCGTCAGAATACATTGATGACTACCATGCAGGCAATCATTGATTTGCAGCGTCCTTTCTTTCTCGAAGGGGATGAGTCATTGTTGAAACCGATGATCCTAAAGGATGTTGCCGAAAGAACAGGATTGGATATTTCGACTATCTCGCGTGTGAGCAACAGCAAATATGCGCAGACTAATTTCGGTATCTATCCTCTTAAATTCTTTTTTAGTGATGGTTATACAACAGAAGACGGAGAAGAGATGTCGGTTCGTGAAATCCGTAAGATTCTGAAAGAGTGCATTGACGGTGAAGACAAGAAGAAACCGCTGACAGATGATGAACTGGCGGATATACTGAAAGAAAAAGGATATCCCATAGCTCGCCGGACGGTGGCTAAATATCGTCAGCAATTGAATATACCTGTAGCGCGACTTAGAAAATAATTCATAAATCAAAATAAAGTTAGAGAGGATGGATAAAGAGAAAGAGCATATCATAGCAGACAAGACTATGTTGCGGCTAGCACGCATTACTTCGATGGTGTTTACCCCGTTTTCCATACCGTTTCTGTCATTTCTGGTATTATTTCTGTTTTCTTATTTGCGCATTATGCCATTACAGTTCAAACTGATTGTGCTGGGTATAGTTTATTGCTTTACCATATTGACACCTACTATCACTATTTTCCTGTTTCGCAAGATCAACGGGTTTGCCAGTCAGGAATTAAGTGAACGTAAGAAAAGATATATACCTATCCTGCTAACGATCATTTCGTATGTATTCTGTCTGTTGATGATGAGAAGGTTGAATATACCCTGGTATATGACAGGCATAATACTCGCTTCTCTGGTTGTATCTGTGATTTGCATCATTGTAAACATAAAATGGAAGTTGAGTGAACACATGGCAGGAATGGGTGGCATTATCGCAGGACTGATATCTTTTAGTGCTCTTTTCGGCTATAATCCGGTGGCATGGTTATGTATGTTTATTCTGATTGCAGGAATACTGGGCTCTGCACGTATCGTGCTAGGACATCATTCTTTGGGTGAGGTACTTTTCGGCTTTATTATAGGTTTTCTATGCGCCTTTGTGATTCTTCATCCGGTGTATAATATATTATTCCGAATCTTATTATTTTAAAACAGTATAAATCCTAAAAAACTAATTATTATGAACTTTCCACAGAATTTGAAGTATACGAATGAACATGAATGGATTCGTGTAGAGGGAGATATTGCTTACGTAGGTATTACAGACTATGCTCAAGAACAATTAGGCGACATTGTGTTTGTTGATATTCCTACTGTAGGAGAATCGCTTGAAGCAGGCGAAACCTTCGGTACGATTGAAGTAGTGAAGACCATTTCCGATCTTTTCTTGCCAGTGGAAGGCAAGGTGCTCGAACAGAATGAAGCACTGGAAGAAAATCCGGAACTGGTGAATAAAGATCCTTATGGTGAGGGCTGGCTGATTAAGATGAAACCGGCTGACTTGAAAGATGTGGAAGATTTGTTGGATGCAGAAGCATATAAAGCAGTGGTGAACGGATAATCTCCTTGCGACTGTAGATCATTGATAACAATTTGTAACTAGTATATAATATGAATCCAATTGTAAGTATCATCATGGGCAGTACGTCCGACCTTCCTGTTATGGAGAAGGCTGCACAACTGCTGAATGATATGCACGTACCGTTCGAAATGAACGCTCTTTCCGCTCACCGCACTCCGGAAGCTGTGGAAGAATTCGCAAAGAATGCCCGTTCACGTGGCATTAAAGTGATTATTGCTGCTGCAGGAATGGCTGCTGCTCTTCCCGGTGTAATTGCAGCAAACACTACATTACCAGTGATCGGAGTACCTGTTAAAGGATCTGTACTTGATGGTGTAGACGCTCTTTATTCAATCATCCAAATGCCTCCCGGAATTCCTGTAGCTACGGTCGCTATCAATGGTGCTATGAATGCTGCTATTCTGGCTATTCAGATGCTTGCGTTGAGTGATGATGAATTAGCAAAAGCGTTTGCAGCTTACAAAGAAGGTCTGAAGAAAAAGATCGTAAAAGCAAACGAAGATTTGAAAGAGGTTAAGTTCGAATATAAAACCAATTAAATGGATTTATTCAATTACTCCCGGAGGGAAACATCTGAAGTAAATATTGGGGCCGTTCCTTTGGGCGGTCCCAATTCTATTCGTATCCAGTCGATGACAAATACATCTACGATGGATACGGAGGCTTGTGTGGAACAGGCTAAAAGAATTGTTGATACCGGCGGTGAGTATGTCCGCCTGACTACGCAAGGTATTAAAGAAGCCGAGAATCTGATGAATATCAATATCGGCCTGAGAAGTCAGGGGTATATGGTCCCGTTGGTAGCTGATGTTCATTTCAATCCGAAAGTGGCCGATGTAGCTGCTTTGTATGCGGAGAAGGTACGTATCAATCCGGGTAACTATGTAGATGCAGCCCGTACTTTTAAAAACTGGAATATACCGATGAAGAGTACGCACAGGAGATACAAAAGATACGTGATCGGTTTGTGCCGTTCCTGAATATCTGTAAAGAGAATCATACCGCTATTCGTATCGGAGTGAATCACGGTTCCTTGTCAGATCGCATCATGTCACGTTATGGAGACACTCCTGAAGGGATGGTAGAATCTTGTATGGAGTTTCTGCGTATTTGCATGGCGGAGCATTTTACCGATGTGGTGATTTCGATCAAAGCTTCCAATACGGTCGTAATGGTGAAGACAGTCAGATTGCTTGTTGCCGTAATGGAACAGGAAGGAATGTCTTTCCCGTTGCATCTTGGCGTGACAGAAGCCGGAGACGGAGAGGACGGACGTATCAAATCTGCGTTAGGAATCGGTGCACTGCTAAGTGACGGATTGGGGGATACCATACGTGTATCTTTGAGTGAAGCGCCCGAAGCGGAAATTCCTGTTGCCCGTAAATTGGTGGATTATGTACTGCTGAGGCAGGATCATCCCTATGTTCCGGGTGCGGAAGCACCGGAATTTAATTACCTCTCTCCTTCGCGTCGGAAAACGCGTGCCGTTCGTAACATTGGAGGAGAACATCTGCCGGTGGTTATTGCCGACCGTATGGATGGAAAGACAGAGGTAAATCCTCAGTTTACTCCTGATTATATTTATGCGGGAAGGTCCTTACCTGAACAACGTGAAGCAGGAGTGGAATATATCCTTGATGCTGATGTATGGAACGGTGAAGCCGGAACATGGCCGGCATTCAATCATGAACAATTGCCATTGATGGGAACATGCAATGCTGAACTGAAATTCTTGTTTAT
>NZ_BHWB01000023.1 GCF_003865075.1 Bacteroides faecalis
TTGGTCTATATGAAGGATAAAATCTAGTATAAATTCCATTCTTTTATAGTTGATTTTTTGTAAAAAAGGAAATGATGGGGTATAATACGGACATAATTTGTCCAGAAAAAGAGGTAAAAGAATGGTTAAATGAGTATACGCCCTAGAGTATAGATATAATATCTATATGTTTGTTTGGTAATGTTTGTATAAAGAAAAGCTTTTTGTTATTGTCTTTGGGTTGTTGAGCAATCAAACTACTTAAAGTCAGAATTGCTAAAGTGGAGGCATTAAATCTCAGTATTTTAGGAGAGGAGAGCCCTCGGTATGACAATGAACTTCCTGGCAGACCTTTGTTAATGTTGTAACTGTAGTTCTTATTGAACTCTTTTTTGCATGAAGAGTGATTCGCGTTGCAATCCTGATGAGTGGTAGATTCTGATATCTGATGATTGGATTGATTGTATGATAAAGATGTGTCCATACTTCCCATTTCCGTTTGGAACTCTTGCAGTTCTTTATTAAAGACGGAATGGAGTACAGATATTAGAAAGATACCTAATAACATACAAAATATGTACTTCATCATAATGGTTACAAATGTAGAAACAATTTTTATGAGAAATATATATAAAAGCAAAATTAATAGTTATATGTAATATCATTGTATTTTAATAAAGGAATGACATGCATAAATCTTTTTTTGTCAAACAGTTAGGCTATTTGGTAACTATGTAGTATTTTTGTACCAAATTTTAAAGAATAGATAAAGATGGAATTGCCTAAAGACCCGATGATGTTGTTTAGTGTCATTAATATGAAACTACGTGATTGTTATTCTTCACTTGATGAACTTTGTGAAGATATGCAAGTGGATAAGACTGAACTTGTTAATGCATTAAAGGCTGTAGGATTTGAATATAGTCAGGAATATAATAAGTTTTGGTAATTTTATATTGGAGTTACTGAGTTGACACTAAATAATAGTCTATTTGATGAATATTTTGACAGATAATTATCATTTATAAGTTAATGTCCACTTTCTTAGATAGATATTGTATTAGAAGATAATTACAACTTTCTCTTCATATTTATGTCCCCATGGTGTTCATCAGAAACGATGGGGAGCTTTATAATAAGGCTCTATAAGTTAATAAATACAAAAGACTTTCTTTCAGATTTAACTTCGGCTTCTTTCTTCGTTCTAATCTAACAAAGCCCAGATGAACAGATGATAAACGAAAATAAGATCCGGGAAGCTTGTGCCTCCAATCGCGATAAAGGATTCAAGTTGCTAATGGATAACTTTCAGGAACCGATATATTATTATATCCGACGGATAGTAGTATCTCATGAAGATGCTGAGGATATACTACAGGAAGTCTTTATAAGAGTATTCCGTTACTTGGATCACTTTCGTAATGAAAGCTCATTGAGTACATGGATTTACAAGATTGCTACCAATGAATGTCTTCGTTTTCTTAATGCTCGCAAGGAAGGAGTGATTTCAGCGGAAGAAATACAAGAAGAACTGATTGGTAAATTGAAAGCCTCTGATTATGTAGATTATGAAAATGAATTGGCAGTAAAGTTTCAGGAGGCCATCTTAAGTTTACCGGAAAAGCAACGGCTTGTTTTCAACTTACGTTATTATGACGAATTGGAATATGAAGAAATTGCACGCATTCTAGGTAGTAAGGTGGAAACACTCAAGGTGAATTATCACTATGCAAAAGATAAAATAAAGGAATATATAATAAATAGATGATATCATGGATAAAGATTTTGACTTTGACAATATTGGTAAGCAGACTCCATATCATACTTCTGATAATTTCTTTGAGGAAGTTCAGCAGAAAGTCATGAAACAAACCGGCATTGTACGACGTCGGAAAAGACGTCGCTTGCAAATGGTTGTAGCTACAACATTTGCTGCAGCAGCTGTGTTGGCAGGATTGTTGTTTGTTCCATCATTCCTTCCTGTGGATTCTCCATTGTCAGATACAAATGTATTAGCTATTGATAATGTAACTCTTTCTATCGATCCGGTAGATAACTGGATTAAGAATCTTTCAGATGAGGAGTTGGAAGAGCTCGTCAGCTTCTCTGAGAATGATATATTTTTAAATTAAGTAAGTGAATCAATTAAAAAGTTAGAATTATGAAAAAATTTATGTATGTAGTATTAGCTATGCTGTTAATAGGAAGTCAACTTTCTCTCTCTGCGCAGAATAAAGACAACCAAGAGAAGAAACAACGTCCTACGCCTGAACAAATGATACAGATACAGACCAACCAAATGGTAAGAGCACTGATGCTGGATGATGCCACAGCTGCAAAATTTACTCCTATATATCAGAAATATGTGAAAGAACTGCGTGAATGTCGCATGATGAACATTAAACCTAGAGTGAAGAAAGATGCAACTCAAGATGCTGAGGCTAATAAAACTCCGAAGCCTGCAATGACTGATGCAGATATTGCAAAAATGTTGAAAGACCAATTTACGCAGAGTCGTAAGATGCTAGATATCCGCGAGAAATATTACAATGAATTTAGCAAAATACTTTCTCAGAAGCAGATATTGAAAATATATCAGCAGGAAAAGAGTAATGCAAGTAAATTCAAAAAAGAATTTGATCGTAGAAAAGGGCAGAAATCGGGACAAAAAACCGGTCAAGGAAATCGTCAGAAGCAACAAAAACAGCATGTTCAACGTCATTTACAGAAATAGGTTATTAGGTTTATTATAAATTACTTCTACTAGATCAACACAAGGTGAGCATAGGCAGACATATCTATTCTTTTCAGTTTTGTTTGATTACTATTTATGTGATATTACTGAATAGCGTGGATGTTCATGCTCAGTCCGGTAGGGAGAGTTTTGCCGGACGAGTGGTTGATACAGAAACACAACAACCGGTATCGTTTGCTACGGTCCGGTTGTTGTCATTTTCGGATAGTACGATGCTGGTAGGTGGTGCTACTGATGATAAAGGAATATTTAAACTGACTCCTTTCGAACACAAAACTACAAATGATTCAAAAGAGAAGGTAGATTCTCTGTTTCTACACGTTTCTTTTGTAGGATATAAAACCATTTATCGTACTATCCCTATTTCTTCTAAAATTTCAGTTTCCAATTTAGGGGATATTCATTTGTATCCCGAAGGGTTTATGTTGGGGGAAGCTGTGATTGTCGGACAAGCACCTATGGCTATAACCGAGGGTGATACAACTGTCTTTAACGCGTCTGCCTATCGCACTCCTGAAGGATCGATGTTGGAAGAACTGGTGAAACAACTACCAGGTGCGGAGATAGACGAGGATGGTAAGGTGCTGATTAATGGAAAAGAGGTGAAGAAGTTTCTGGTAGATGGTAAAGAATTCTTTTTCGATGATCCGCAAGCTGCACTCAAAAATCTGCCTGTTGAAATGATAGAGAAGCTGAAAGCCTATGAGCAGAAGTCTGACTTAGCACGTTTGACTGGAATAGATGATGGTGAGGAAGAAATGATTCTCGATCTCTCTGTGAAGAAGAATATGAAACAAGGTTGGAGAGAAAACTTCATGGCAGGAGTGGGGAGTAAGGATCGCTATGAGGTGGCTAACACACTAAACCGTTTTCGTGATAATTCTCAACTGACCATTATCGGAAATTTAAATAATACGAATAATCAAGGTTTTTCGGAACTTCAGAAAGAATCATCCAGTTCTAGTGGTAATGTTCGTGGTAAGAATGGTTTGACCACTTCCCGTTCATTAGGAGTCAATACTACTTATAACTGGAAGAATGTCGAGCTTCGATCAAATATCCAATATATGGGAACGGACCGCTCAGAGGATAGTCGGACGACTATAGATAATTTTCTTCGCCAAGATAAATCAATTACAAATGGTACGAATAGCTCCTATACGAAAAATCATAACTTGGTTGCCAATGCTTATATGGAATGGAAGATAGATACAGTTACCACTTTGATCTTTCGTCCACAATACAATTTCGCCAAGAACAACAGAGAGAATGTAGGTACTCAGGAAGGATGGGGAAATGATGTCTTATTGAATAAAAAAGAATCATCCGGAAGCACCAACAGTTCCCGTTATAATGTGGCAATGATGTTGCAGCTTAGCCGTAAACTCAGTCGTCAGGGAAGAAATATTGCTTTAAAGATAGATTATGGAACCAATGCTTCATCTACTGGTAGAAGAAATCTCTCTACTACACGATATTTTAAAAATAATACAAAAAAGATTCAGAATCAAAAGATAGAAGATGAGGCAGACGGATATAATTATCGATTACAGATGGTTTATGTGGAACCGTTGCTGTGGCTGCATTTTCTTCAATTCCGTTATAGTTATCAATATAAGGTGAACAATTCTGATCGTTTTGTCTACAACTGGGATAAGGAATTAGAAGATTTCACTCCCGATTATGATGAGGATGCGAGTAACTGTTTTGAGAATCAATATAGTAATCATTTGTTAAATCTCTCCGTACGTACCAATCGTAAGAGGTACGATTATAATGTTGGAGCAGATGTAGAGCCACAGAAGTCAGCCAGTCATTCTATTTTGAAGGATGCTCCGGAGAATCAGTTGGAAAGATCAGTCATCAATTTCTCTCCTACTGTTAATTTCCGCTATAAGTTCTCTAAGCGTACTCGTTTGCAGATTGTATATAGAGGAAAAAGTCGTCAGCCTAGTGTTCGTGATCTTCAACCGGTAGTCGATCAGACAAACCCTTTATATATACGTGTTGGAAATCCATCGTTAAAGCCTTCTTACACAAACACGCTTACGATGAGTTTTAATTCCTATAATACGAAAACCCGTCGCAATATGGCTGCTGTTCTTTTGGCAGAAAATACAATGAATAGTGTAACCAATCAGGTGACTTATGACGATGAAACAGGAGTACGGACTACAACCCCCGTCAATATGAATGGAAATTGGCGTGTTTCAGGATCTTTTTCTCTTAATAATCCTTTTAAGAATCGTATTTGGATCTTCCGTAACAATTCTAATTTCCAGTTTAGAAACCAGAATAGCTATACAACGATTAATAAAGAAGCACCTGTAAAAAGCTCCGTACAGCATCTCATGCTGCGAGAACGTTTGCAACTAACCTATCGTACCAAACAAATAGAAGTTTCTGCCAATGCCGGAATACGTTATAATAATTCTTATAATAATGTACGAGAGATGCGGACGGAAACTTATGATTATCAGATGGGGACTACTATGCAGCTCTATTTACCCTGGAATATGGAACTTTATAGTGACCTGAGTTATTTCATACGTGAAGGTTATGGTTACGAAGGACTTGCCCGAGAAAACTATATATGGAATTGTCAATTGACTAAAGCATTCCTGAAAAAGAAACAACTCCTGCTTCGTTTTAAAATCTATGATATTCTCCATCAGAATACTTCCCAGATACGTACGATTACTGCTACGTCTATCCGTGATGCAGATTATAATGCCTTAGGTTCTTACTTTATCGTGCATGCTATAGTACGTTTGAATCTGATGGGTAGGTAGATAGATTTTTCATCTTTTTAATTTAATGTAGAGTAATCGTTGTAGTAAACTCATCTAAAAAATAACTTTTCTCTGAAAACTTCGCTAGGTTTTGATTGTTCTATGTGTCACACGTATTATGTGATTTATCTATGTCGTGTGTGCTGAATAATGAAAAATATGCCGGATGTTTCAATATATAAAACAATTGAAAGATAATAAAAACTGGCGCGACATGAAACTGAAGTTGATTGATGCGCGACTTTACTTTGTCAGTATCTTTGTGGGACTACTGACAGGGCTTATTGCTGCACCTTATCACTATCTACTTCAATTATTCTTTGATTTCCGTCACGATTTCTTTGATTCTCATCCTAAATGGTATTGGTATATTCCTCTTTTCCTGATCATGTGGGGAATACTTATTTTTGTATCCTGGCTGGTGAGAAAAATGCCTTTGATCACAGGTGGAGGCATTCCTCAGACTCGTGGAGTAATTAACGGACGTGTTTCTTACAAACATCCTTTTATTGAATTGGTTTCTAAGTTTGTAGGAGGTATTCTTGCATTAAGTACCGGATTATCATTAGGGCGTGAAGGCCCCTCTGTACAGATCGGTTCTTATGTAGGATGTCTGGTTTCTAAATGGGGACATGTATTGGCAGGTGAACGTAAACAGTTATTAGCTGCCGGTGCAGGTGCCGGATTGGCTGCTGCTTTTTCTGCACCATTAGCCTCTTCGTTATTAGTTATTGAATCTATCGAACGATTTGATGCTCCTAAAACAGCTATTACTACTTTGTTGGCAGGAGTTGTGGCAGGAGGTGTAGCCAGTTGGATGTTTCCAATGAATGCCTATGCACATATAGATGCGATAGTACCGGCTTTGACATTCTGGGGACAAGTGAAGCTTTTCTTGTTGTTGGCTGCTGTTATTTCTATTGCCGGAAAATTATTCTCCTTAGTGACACTCTACTTTAAACGCATATATCCGGCTATCAAACATCCTGTCTATATGAAGATGTTATACCTTCTTTTTATCGCTTATTTAATTTCGATGACTGAAGTCAATTTGACAGGAGGAGGCGAACAGTTTCTACTTTCACAGGCGATGAATCCAGATACACAGATCTTATGGATTACGAGTATGATGATATTACATCTGGTCTTTAGCGTCTTATCTTTTTCTTCCGGTCTGCCCGGTGGAAACTTTATTCCGACATTAGTAACCGGAGGACTCATTGGACAGATTATAGCTCTTATTTTAGTACGCTATGGATTCATCAATTACGAGCATATAAGCTATATAATGCTGATTTGTATGTCCGCTTTTCTGGTTGCCGTCATTCGTACTCCACTGACTGCTATTGTATTGATTACTGAGATTACCAGTCATCTGGAAGTTTTTTACCCTTCAATAGTAGTGGGTGGGCTAACCTACTATTTTACTGAAATGTTGCAAATCAAACCTTTCAATGTGACGCTATATGATGATATGATTCATTCTCCCGTATTTCAGGCAGAAGCCCGTTATACTTTGTCTGTAGAGGTTATGAGTGGTTCTTATTTGGATGGGAAACTTGTTGATGAACTCCGTTTGCCGGAGCGATGCATCATTATCAATATTCATCGTGACCGAAAAAACTGGTCTCCTAAAGCACAGCGATTAATGCCGGGTGATCAGGTACAGATAGAAATGGATGCGCAAGATATAGAGAAACTTTATGAACCGCTAGTCAGTATGGCAAATATTTATTAGTGACTATATTTTTATAGTTATAATTTGAAGAGATTATTATGAATACACTTTGAACTTACATTCAACTCATTACTTGATACACTTGATCTTTAAATAGATACTACTAATAAACCTGCTTTTTAATCAATCTTCAAACCAAAATGCTTCCTCTACATCTTTAATATATTTCTCAATATTCTTATTTCCCTTTTTAGTAACCAAGAATGAGACAGTCAGATGTTCTCCCCATTTTGTCATCATCAAGTCCATCTTATGTGTATATTTCCCCATATATACGGATTTCTTGCTTTTAATGGGATAGGTAATCACGTATTGTGCGTTAAACGTTTCCTTCGCCTTTTCCAGTGGCCACATGGTTATTTTCTTTTTAATCTCTTGTATTTCTTCCTCTGTTATTTCTTTAAATGACATTGGGGTTACATTTAGCTTCTCCCTGAGCCTGCCAAACATATTTGTTGGCAATCTATCGATAGACTTGTTTGGTTTCATTCCCTTTCCTTTTATTATAGGTCTATCTCCACTACATTTGATAAACAATATACATTCTCCATCTTCATGTATCCACTGGGAGGCTATTATACCGCCTGCTGTCCACAATAACTCTTTTGGATTTGGAGGAGTAAAAAGGTTAAATGTTTCAGAGATAATGTATTGTGGAAGCACCTTGTAGGTTAAACCTATGCACTTCGTCTGCCTATCTAGTTCTCCTTTCTCCATATCAGAATCTTTAGGAGCAGGGTTACGTACTTCACCATTTAATATTTTTAGAATATTTTGCTTTGCAAAGTCACTCCTCATGTGGTAACGCGGAGTATTATATTTAAGATATAATCCATCTGACGTGATTGTATCTTTTTGTCCGTAAACAGGGATTAAGTATACAATGATGCATATCATTGATAATAATCTTCTTATATTATTCATGTTTATACATTGTTTTATGCGACCTTTTTGTGGCAAATCAATCTTCAAACCAAAATGCTTCCTCTACATCTTTAATATATTTCTCAATATTTTTATTTCCTTTTTTAGTAACTAAGAATGAGACAGTCAGATGTTCTCCCCATTTTGTCATCATCAAGTCCATCTTATGTGTATATTTCCCCATATATACGGATTTTTTGCTTTTAATGGGATAGGTAATCACGTATTGTGCGTTAAACGTTTCCTTCGCCTTTTCCGGTGGCCACATGTTTATTTTCTTTTTAATCTCTTGTATTTCTTCCTCTGTTATTTCTTTAAATGACATTGGGGTTACATTTAGCCTCTCCCTGAGCCTGCCAAACACATTTGTTGGCAATCTATCGATAGACTTGTTTGGTTTCATTCCCTTTCCTTTTATTATAGGTCTATCTCCACTACATTTGATAAATAATATACATTCTCCATCTTCATGTATCCATTGGGAGATTATTATACTACATGCCGTCCACAATAATTCTCTTGGATTTAACGGAGGTTCATTAAGATAAAAGGTTTCAGAAATAATATACTGCGGAAGCGCCTTGTAGGTTAAACCTATGAGTTTTGTCATTCGAGATAGTTCCCCTTTCTCCATATCAGAATCTTTAGGAGCAGGGTTACGTATTTCACCATTTAATATTTTTAGAATATTTTGCTTTGCAAAGTCACTCATGTGGTAACGTGGAGTATTATATTTAAGATATAATCCATCTGACGTGATTGTATCTTTTTGTCCGTAAACAGGGGCTAAGTATACAATGATGCATATCATTGATAATAATCTTTTTATATTATTCATGTTTATACATTTTTTTATGCGACCTTTTTGTTTCAAATCAATCTTCAAACCAAAAGCTTTTTCTACATCTTTGATATATTTTTCAATATTCTTATTTCCCTTTTAGTAACCAAGAATGAGACAGTCAGTCTTTCTCCCCATTTTATCATCATTAAGTCTAGTTTATGTATATATTTACCCATATATATGGATTTTTTGCTTTTAATGGGATAGGTAATCACATATTGTGCGTTAACCGTTTCCTTTGCCTTTTCCGGTGACCACATGTTTATTTTCTTTTTAATTTTTTGCATTTCCTTTTCTGTTGGATAATAGGTCAGGAAGGGACCTATTTTTAAGACATGCTTTATGTAGTTGAAATGAGCTTTTGGCAAATCGTTGATAGCCTTGTTGGGGCTTGGTGTAATTCCCCCACATTTTAAAAATAGTATGCATTCATCATCTTTGTGTATCCATTGGGAAGTTATTGCATTTCCTACTGTCTTAAGCAACTCTAATGGATTTGGTGGATAGCGAAGGCCAAATTGTTCAGAAATAATATACTGTGGGAGATGTTTGTAAGTTAAACCTATACGTTTTGTTTCTCTATCTAATTCTCCTCTTATCATATCTGAATCATTGGGAATAGAAACTTGGATGTCTTTATTCTTTATCAATTCTTTTATAGTTGGTTTAACACCACTTACTCGATAACATGCAGAATTATATTTCAGATATAATCCATCTGCTGTTAGTGTATCTCTTTGTCCGTATGCAGGAATTAAGTATGCGATGATGCATATTATTGATAATAATCTTCTTCTTATATTATTCATAACTTTAGAAAATGTTAAATTTTTATTGTATAGGACATTGGTGCTACGGATATAATTAACTTGTTATAAGATTACTTATATATAATACTTGTATCCAAAACTAAGAGCATCCAAGCTTCTAGTTGTAATAAATGCTTTTTTATTTATTAAATTAGCCATAGTAACTACTACTGCTTCCATAGTTACTGCTTCCATAGTTACTGCTACTATTGCTTCCATCACTACTGTTACCAACAGTAAAAGATTCTATCCAAGCGTCTTTCGGAACATTATATATCGCCTTTTGTTGCGGGTCATAAACCTGTATTGTTGGAATACCGTTTTTATCCCAAAAATCTTTTTGGTATATCGCTACATGCGTTGTACTTCCTACTATCAGCCCTGGAACTTTTTGGGATCAAACTGAACAACTAAATATTGTGTCTTACTATCTGTATAACTTGTATCACTACTATTATTGTAGTTATTATTAATATATTCTCTCATCTGATTAGTATCCAATCCTACACCATCTTTTCTTTTATTCAGATCCACGCCAGAACCAAAATAAGCTTCAGCATAGCTATTGGCATCAGATTCAGAGTAAGAACTACCACCACTCTCTATATATGCGATACATCTCCAAAAGCAGTCGTTACTATATCCTCCGACAATACTTCTTAAAAGCTCTCCATCAATAACCGACATTTCAGCCTGTATCAAATCAAAATCCAACCTTCTTAGTTTTCTTTCTTTTTTCATAATATTGATTTTTTAGCTCCAAAAACATTACCAGACACTTATGTCCGGCTTATTTTCAGTTGTTTATAGTTAACTTTATAAATGTTTTTATAATCGTGTTCAGTAAGTATCTTATTTGCCTATGCTCTATCCTGTAGCGATACTTCTAATTAAAATCTTCTGAAACCACGATAAACAAAGCATTTCGAAGAACGAAGTTTATCTTTTTGGTTATCTCTTGATGATAACAATAAACAAATGTAAACATTCTTTTTGAAATATCGTCAATCTGTTTGTGTGTTTAAAAACATAGTCTGAAAATTTCTTTTCTAGTTTAAAAGGGATATTTTTGCAATAAAAAAGATCATACAATGAAATTAATATCTTTTCCTCACGAATATCAGATGGATGCCAAGGATTGAGGACCGGCTTGTTTAAAAATTATTGTAAAGTATTACGGCAAATACTACTCCTTACAATATCTGCGTGATTTATGCGGCATTACTCGTGAAGGCGTTTCATTTCACGACATTAGCTATGCAACCGATAAAATCGGGCTGCGATCGATATCCGTCACCGCTTCTATTGATGAATTCCTTTTTAAGTTACCCCTTCCTTGTATTGCCCATTGGAATGATGACCATTTTATTGTTGTATATAAAACTTCAAAGACTAAAATATATGTTTCCGACCCAGCCAAAGGTCTGATTTCATATACCCACGATGAATTCAAAGCTAAATGGTATAAAAAAGATAAAACAGTTGGTATGCTGATGGCTTTGACTCCGATGGCGAATTTTCATCAGATAGAAGCCCATGAAAAGATCGAAAGATTCAAAAGTTTTGAAAACCTTCTAGGTTACTTTACTCCTTACAAAAAAGCTTTCGGAATTTTCTTTCTCATCATGCTTATTGCTACCATCCTGCAAACTTTTCTTTCTTTTATATCTAAAACGGTAACTGACACCGAAATTTGAACTCGAGACATTAATTTTGTCTACATGATATTAGCGGCTAATATTGCATTGATTGAGCATCGCCCTGTCCAATGTTTTTCGGGATTGGACACAAAGCAGTAACAATACCTAACTTGTATTAGGGATATACCTGATGACTAAAATAGCATGGTTGAGAAGCGTTTATTCAACGCTTCTCAACCATGCTATTTCTTCCTTCCATTTTGTTTCGTCCGGTGTTTCAAGTATAAGTGGCATATTATCGAATCTCGGATCTTTCATCAATTTCTCAAAGAATGGTTTACCAATCAGACCTTCGCCGATGCTGTCATGACGGTCTACATGAGTACCCAATCCTTTTTTTGAATCATTCAGGTGCATACCACGAAGATAATTAAAACCTACTACCTTATCAAATTCATCGAAAACTTTATCATAATCGGTCAGAAAGTCATATCCTGCGGTAAAAGTATGGCATGTATCCAGACAGATTCCGACGCGGCTTTTATCTTCTACATGGTCAATGATATACTTTAATTGCCAGAATTCATTTCCTAGATTACTGCCTTGACCAGCTGTGTTTTCAATAACAGCAGTTACTCCCTTGGTTTTTGCCAAGGCTAAATTGATACTTTCCGCAATACGTGATAAGCAGTCTTCTACAGAGATTTTTTTGAGATCACTGCCGGGATGAAAATTGAGTAATTTCAATCCGAGTTGTTCGCAACGTTGCATCTCGTCCAGAAAAGCTGCGCGGCTTTTCTCTAATCCTTCTTCTTCGGGATGTCCCAGATTGATGAGGTAGCTGTCATGTGGGAGGATATACTCCGGTTGGAAACCGAATTTTTCACAATTTTCTTTGAAAAGTCGGATACTTTCTTCAGTTAAAGGCTTACTCACCCATTGACGCTGGTTTTTTGTGAATAAGGCAAAAGCATTTGCTCCTATCTCATGTGCATTGATCGGAGCGAATTCCACACCACCGGACGCGCTGACATGCGCTCCTATTTTTTTATTTCCTATCATTTTTTTATCAATTAAGTTGGATTATAATAGTAACAAATTTCGTGCCGAATTGGTTATTATGATGGATGCCTGATCAATGCCTGAGTTTGATGGAGTTCATACATAAAATATGAATACTTATTGGTTATTCCGTGATTGATTATTTCTTCTTTCACAGGCTATTAATAAATAAATTCCTTTCTACTAAGACCAAACTTCCTTTTCTTTAATAGTAAACTTTTTCTTATCAAAGAACAATCTATAAACGCAAGTTCCGTTTATATAAACAAAACTTTTGATTATATAAACGGAACTTGCGTTTATACAACCAAAACTTACGTTTATAGTTTATATCAAATAGAAAATAACTTTTCTATTAAAGAAAAGGAAGTTTGGTCTTAGTAGAAAGGAATTTATCTATTAATACTTTAGCAGTCAAGTAATATAGCTAATAGATCATGGAAAATATCTATTTTGAGTAATGGTGATAGGTGATAGATCGGGTGATAGGTTTATAAAGCAACCTATCACCTCTGAATTGCCGATAAATAGGCTGATTCAGAAGGATGGTGATAGGTTGATAGAGAAAATGATGTTTTTTGTTAGGAGGGGATAGAAAGGAAAATAAATGGGAATTAACTTCAGGATTCCTGAATATAAAATGACCTCTATTACAAATTGTAGTAGAGGCCATTCTTTAAAGCTCTGAAAGAGAGTCTTTTATTTGGCTAGATCACCTATTTCTTCAAGATTCTGCTGAATATCTTCATCTGTAAGAGAATAGTTTATCAGATCTCCCGCAAGATACTTGTCGTATGATGCCATGTCAATCAGTCCATGGCCGGATAAGTTGAACAGGATTACTTTTTCTTCACCTTTTTCTTTGCAAGCATTTGCTTCACGGATAGCAGCAGCAATAGCATGGCAAGATTCCGGAGCAGGAATAATACCTTCTACTTGTGCAAACAGACAACCGGCTTCGAATGATTCCAATTGTTGAATATCAACAGCTTCCATCAATTTGTCTTTTAATAATTGAGAAACAATGACGCCTGCGCCATGATAACGAAGACCACCGGCGTGAATATGTGCCGGAGCAAAATTATGTCCTAAAGTGAACATAGGAAGTAGCGGAGTATATCCGGCTTCATCACCAAAATCATATTGGAATTTACCTCTGGTCAGCTTAGGGCAGGAAGCAGGTTCAGCAGCAACGAAACGCGTTTTCTTACCATCCAGTATATTATGACGCATGAATGGGAAAGAGATTCCTCCGAAATTGGAACCACCTCCGAAACATCCGATCACTACATCCGGATATTCGCCGGCCATTTCCATCTGTTTCTCAGCTTCCAGACCAATAATGGTTTGATGCAGTGTAACGTGGCTGAGTACGGATCCAAGTGTATATTTACAGTTGGGAGTTTGTTGAGCCAATTCAATAGCTTCTGAGATAGCAGTTCCTAATGACCCTTGGTAGTTAGGATGGGCAGTCAGAATATTTTTTCCGGCACGTGTAGACATAGATGGGGAAGGAGTAACTTGGGCTCCGAATGTCTGCATGATACTACGGCGATATGGTTTTTGTTCATAACTGATTTTAACCTGGTAAACGGCAGCTTCCAGGCCAAACACTTTTGCAGCATATGAAAGGGCTGCTCCCCATTGTCCGGCACCTGTCTCTGTGGTAATATTGGTTACACCTTCTTTTTTGCAATAATAAGCTTGTGCTAATGCTGAATTCAATTTATGAGAACCAATCGGGCTGACACTCTCATTTTTGAAATAAATATGTGCAGGAGTTCCAAGTGCTTTTTCCAGACCATAAGCACGTACAAGTGGAGTGCTACGATAATATTTATACATTTCACGTACTTCTTCTGGTATTTCAATCCATGCGTCAGTCTGGTTCAACTCTTGACGACACAACTCCTCTGCGAAGATAGGATACATATCTTCAGCTTTTAGCGGTTGTTTAGTTGCAGGGTGTAATGGTGGCATGGGTTTGTTTATCATGTCAGCCTGAATATTATACCAATAATGTGGAATTTCCTCTTCCGGCAGGATGTACCTCTTTTTTTTGTCACTCATAATATTGTGGTTTTTTAGTTTTCCGTTGCCAAATGTAGATAAAATTTTTAAGATGCAGATAATTATGTCAACAAAGAATCGGTTTTGTTTGTTATTTTAGTTAAGTTTGCACGACATAGAAAATAAAATGATATGAAGATCTATCATAAGTTTTTATTATATCAGAACAAATTGCTGAAACCTTATATACGTTTTCTCTTAGGGTTGGTAGAGGCATTGACATATTTGGCGTCACTTTTGCTGATAGCTGGAGTTGTTTATGAACATGGTTTTCCACTTTCAAACGGAGAAGTAGAACAGATTCAAGTTCTTTATAAGATTGTCTGGGTTGTATTCTTGGTAGATGTAACTTTACATATTTTATTAGAGTATAGAGACACAAGGAAGAAGTACCGAAGGTTGGCGTGGATTATGAGTTGGTTGCTATATCTGACTTTGATTCCGGTCATCTTTCATCGCCCCGAAGAAGAAGGGGCAATTCTACAATTATGGCAATTTCTGGATGGAAAGTTTTATCATCTGGTATTATTGTTGATTTTCTCTTTTTTGAATTTATCCAATGGGTTGGTTCGTTTGCTAGGACGGCGTACAAATCCTTCTTTGATTTTGGCTGTCAGTTTTTTGGCTATCATTTTGGTAGGTACAGGGCTGCTGATGCTTCCTCGTTGTACAGTAAATGGTATTACTTGGGTTGATTCTTTATTTACGGCTACCAGTGCAGTATGTGTGACAGGACTTGTTCCGGTAGATGTATCATCTACGTTTACTCCGGGAGGGTTTGTGGTTATTATCCTTCTTATCCAGGTTGGAGGATTGGGTGTAATGACACTGACCAGTTTCTTTGCCATGTTTTTTATGGGGAACACTTCTTTGTATAATCAGCTTGTAGTGCGTGATATGGTTAGCTCTAACTCAATAGGTTCTTTACTGTCTACCTTATTGTATATATTAGGATTTACGTTAGTCATTGAAGGAGTAGGGATGATATCCATCTTGTTTAGTATTCATGGTACATTGGGAATGGATTTTCAGGAAGAACTGGCTTTCTCTGCTTTTCATTCGATTTCTGCTTTCTGTAATGCCGGTTTTTCTACTTTACCGGGTAATCTGGGAAATCCGATGTTGATGACAAATCATAATTGGCTATATATTTCCGTTTCATTCCTGATTATTTTGGGAGGAATCGGTTTCCCGATTCTGGTTAATTTTAAACATATCATTATCTATCACTTAGGCCGTTTTTGGTATTTCTTGAAAACGCGTAAGTTTGCAAAATATAAGATGCATCATCTTTATAATCTTAACACAAAGATTGTTTTGATTATGACGTTCTTGTTACTTGTGTTCGGTACATTGGCTATTGCATTTTTCGAATGGAACGGTTCTTTTGCAGGGATGTCTGTTGCGGATAAATGGACACAAGCTTTTTTTAATGCGTCTTGTCCGCGAACAGCGGGATTTACCAGTGTCGATTTAGCTACGTTGAGTGTACAGTCTTTATTGGTTTATTTGGCTTTGATGTGGGTCGGAGGTGGAGCTCAATCTACTGCCGGTGGTGTGAAAGTGAATGCTTTTGCTGTAGTTGTATTAAATCTGGTGGCTGTTATAAAGGGATCGGAACGGGTAGAGGTATTTGGTCGGGAACTCTCTTATGATTCTATCCGTCGTTCCAATGCAACAGTGGTTATGTCGTTAGGAGTCTTGTTTCTCTTTATATTTATTTTAAGTATACTTGAGCCGGGAGTTTCGGTGATGGCATTGACTTTTGAATGTGTGTCCGCTCTTAGTACCGTTGGGTCCAGCTTGAATCTGACTCCCAATTTGTGTGATGCAAGTAAGTTATTGGTAGCTTTACTAATGTTTATCGGTCGGGTAGGGCTAATAACGTTAATGTTGGGAATTATCAAACAGAAGAAGAATACAAAATATCGTTATCCGAGTGATAACATCATAATAAACTAAAGGTATGAAATACATTATTATTGGTTTAGGAAATTATGGTCACGTGTTAGCTGAAGAATTGTCGGCATTGGGGCATGAAGTTATTGGTGCAGATATTAGCGAAAGTCGGGTAGATGCAATAAAGGATAAGATTGCTACAGCTTTTATCATTGATGCTACGGATGAACAAGCATTGTCTGTGCTTCCATTGAATAGTGTGGACATTGTTATCGTTGCAATCGGAGAAAATTTTGGAGCTTCCATACGTGTGGCAGCATTACTGAAACAGAAAAAAGTACCTCATATATATGCTCGTGCCATAGATGCGGTACATCGGTCAGTGCTTGAGGCTTTTAGTTTGGAGAAAATCCTTACTCCGGAAGAGGATGCTGCACGTAGCTTGGTGCAAGTACTCGATTTTGGAGCCAATATGGAAGCTTTTCGTATTGATGCGGAATATTATGTGGTGAAATTTACTGTTCCGGAAAAGTTTGTGGGATACTTTGTGAATGAATTGAATCTGGATGAGGAATTTCATTTGAAACTGATCGGGTTGAAACGTGCGGATAAAGTAACCAATTGTTTAGGTGTTTCTTTGATGGAACTTCATGTGAAAAATGAACTTCCGGCAGACGAGAAGGTACATGAAGGTGATGAATTAGTCTGCTACGGTAAATATCATGATTTTCAGGCTTTCTGGAAAGCTATCTGATGAATGTATGAGATGAGCATCTCAAGTATTACTGCATGCTCATCTCATACATTTAAGTATTATAGGATACGAAAATGAATGATGCTTATATAAGATGTTGATCCTATATGCACTGAAGACGAATACTAGTTGCTTTTATTCCACTAGCTTTAGCATTCAGTATTGTTTCTCCTGTTGTTTCTCCTGCTTGAACAATAACTGTCAGCATTCCACTAAATGCGTGCATTTTAGGAAAATGAAACAAATCCAGACAGGTTGCGTCTCCATTGGCAGCTGCACGGAACTTCCCTGCACCTTTTACAGAGAAGTTTATCAGTCGATTGTCGAGAGGACATAAGTTCCCATCTTTATCTACCACTTTCACAGTGACATAGGCAAGATCTTTGCCATTGGCTGTTAGTGTCTGACGATTGCTTATTAATTCCAGATGATGTGGTTTTCCGGCTGTGCGGATACTTTTTTCAGCGACAGCTTTTCCTGTTTCATCATAAGCGATTACTTTCACTTCTCCCGGTTCGTAAATTGCATTCATCCACATCAGACGGTAGCGTTTTTTTAGCGAACTATTATTTTTGCTTTGTTTGCCATAACTTTTGTTATTGATAAATAATTCGGCAGTAGGATAGTTGGTATATACAAATACGGGTGTTACTTCTCCTTCGCGTCCCGGCCACGTCCAATGAGGTAAGATATGAAGCGTTTCGGCTTTTTTGTTCCATATACTGCGATAAAGATAATAACGGTCTTTTGGCAGACTGGCGAGATCGATGATTCCGAACATGGAACTATGACTGGGCCATGACTCGGAGTCATAAGGTGAAGGTTCTCCCAAATAATCGAATCCTGTCCAAACAAATTGTCCAAGAGTCCAATGATTATCATCTGCCAATGCGAAATCTTCGTCGGGAATGTTCGAATGGAAACAAGCTTCTACATCGTAAGAAGAACACTGATGATCATCATACCTGGCTCCTTTCTTTTCTTCCACTGGAAATTTATATACTCCTCTTGAACTGACGGTAGAGGCTGTCTCACTTCCGAGAATTAGATTTTGGGGAAGTTTGTTGTATGCTTCTTTATAACGTCCGGTACGATAATTGAAACCGGGAATGTCAATCATGGCAGCAAAACCGTTGGAAAGGACACAACTAACCTGATCCATACCGCAGGTAACAGGACGGGTAGGGTCCTCCCGGTGGCAAATGTCTTGTAAGAACTTGGCAACTTTATATCCTTGAGGATTACATTGAGTAGGAACCTCGTTACCAATACTCCACATAACGACACAGGGATTGTTTCGGTAATTATGAAGCATATTTACCATATCCCGTTCTGCCCATTCATTGAAGAAACGGTGATAACCGTTCTCACATTTGGCGATATCCCATTCGTCAAAAGGTTCTATCATCATCATGAATCCCATTTCATCGCAAAGCTCAACGAGTTCGGGGGCAGGCATATTGTGAGAAGTACGGATAGCGTCACATCCCATATCTTTCAAGATCGTTAATTGGTGGCGAAGTGCTGCTACATTGATAGCCGATCCTAGTGGACCTAAGTCATGATGATTGCATACTCCTTGAAATTTGCGATGATTTCCGTTCAAGTAAAATCCCTTGTCCGCAACGTATTCAATCTTCCGGATACCGAATCGGGTAGTGTAAGCGTCTACCAATCTCCCGTTTACATAAATCTCAGAGACAGCTTTATAAAGTGCCGGACTTTCCGGAGACCAGAGTTGTGGAGCATTTACGATGAAGTTTTGTTCGAAGGGTTGTTCATTATTAATTAGGCTTTTATTTTCTTTTTGCGCTACCACTTTACCGTCTGGTGAGATAATCTTTGTTTCCATTTGTATTTCATCATTTCCGGCATTCTCAATTTTTGTTCTCAACCGTACGGAAGCAAACTCTTTGCTTATATGAGGAGTGGATAACTGAGTTCCCCAGACGGGTACGTGCACTTTTTCCGTAACGATGAGGTGCACGTTGCGGTAAAGCCCTGCTCCCGGATACCAGCGTGAAGACTGCGGACGGTTTTCCAGACGTACAGCCAACGTGTTGTTCTTTCCATCCTTATTTAAAAAAGAAGTAACGTTGCAATGAAAAGAGTTGTAACCGAAAGGCCAGAAACAAACCTCTTTACCATTAACATAAATATGTGCTTCGCTCATTGCTCCATCGAAAAGAAGATTGACTTCTTTATCGGCAGGAGCATCGAACCGGGTACGATACCATCCGATTCCTTGGTGTGGAAGCCCTCCGGTACGACCTGTTTTTATGGAAGCTTTCGTTTCCAGATTTTGTGTGATGGCTACATTCTGTAGGTCATTACTTCCATCGAAAGGTCCATAAATGGCCCAATCATGTGGAATAATGACTGATTCCCACTGAGAATCATTATAGTCAGTATGTCTAGCTTCGGGAAAATCTCCTTTGGTAAACATCCAGTTTTTTTCGAGTAAAGTTTCTGTGCGTTGAGCTTGCAACAGGCAAGTAACGCTTAGCAGGAATACAGTAAGTAACTGTTTTGTGTATTTCATAATCATTCTGTTTTCTTGATTACAAATGTAGGAAAAAAGTAAGTTATACTTGTAAATCTCCCCTTCTTTTTGTTCCTTTGCCTTATAAATTATAAATAAATAATTTGAAGATGAAAAAGTTTATTTATCTGCTTATGCTACCAATGCTTGTAGCGTTGGTAGCTTGCGGTGGTAAGAGTGGAAATGCGGATAAAAGTTCAAATATGGCGTTGCAGGATAGTGTGGATGCTCATGGAATACAACGTATGCAGGCTTCTAAAACAGAAGTCGATATCAAGTATAAGGATAAAGACTATAGCTCTTATGTTTACCGTACTCCTGATGAAAGTTTACCTCATGTAAAGAATGAAATGGGGGATACGTACGTTGATAATAAAATTGTGGTACGTTTGACACGCGGAGGTACAACTGTATTTGATAAGACATTTACGAAAAACGATTTTTCTTCTGTAGTAGATGCAGATTTCTTATCAAAATCAATGCTTGAGGGGATTGTATATGATAAGATTACTCCGCAAGGTTTTGTTTATGCGGCAAGTGTATGTTATCCGCAAACAGATTACTATATTCCACTTTCTATTACGATAACTGCTGATGGTAAAATGATCATTGAAAAGGTGGATTTACTAGAAGAAGATTATAGTGAAGAAGTACCCAAGAATTAGCCTTTTTGACAACTTAAGATTAAGAACTGCTTGCTGTGATGTATATAAAATATAAATTGCTATGTAGTTAGGCATCCGGATTCTTTTATTTAGGACTTTGATGATGAAAGTTAAAGAAATTAAAAAAGAATCTCTTCCCTTATTATTCCCAAATCTTTCCAGAATCTGTATCGTTATTTGCAGTATAAACCATTCAGGTATAGTATTAACACTAAAAAATAACGATTATGAAGAAAATTTTATCTTTGCTTGTGTTGGCTATTGTAGCCGTACAGTTTTCATTTGCCGGTGATGTGATAACAAAAGACATGAACCAGTTGCCGCTTCCGGCACGTAATTTTATTAATCAACATTTTACTAAGCCTCAGGTAGCACATATTAAGATTGATAAGGATATGTTGGAGGCTACGAAATATGAAGTTTTGTTGATGGATGGTACTGAAATCGATTTCGATAGTAAAGGGAATTGGGAAGAAGTAAGTGCGAAGAAAGGAAAGCTTCCTGAAAGTGTAATACCTGCATTTGCTGCTAATTATTTGAAAGCACACAATTTTGCTAACGAAGGTGTGCAGAAAGTAGAGCGTGACCGTAAGGGATATGAAATAGAATTGTCTACGGGCGTTTCTTTTAAGTTTGATAAGAGAGGAAGGTTCGTGAAAGCGGACGATTAAGCAAAAACAATAACCTAAACCGAGGATGTAATTATGTTGAGATTTAAATTTAGCGCATGGGCGATAGTATGTATGTTGGTTGCCTTTTCATTCTGTGCGTGTAGTGACGATGATGAGAATGATGATACACTCGTACCACCTTCCAATATTGTGGAAGCTTTAAAGCAATTATATCCGAGTGCCCAAAATATAGAATGGGAAATGAAAGGCGTTTATTATGTAGCCGACTGTTGGTTGAGTGGTGATGAATTGGATGTCTGGTTTGATGCAAATGCCAATTGGCTTATGACGGAAGTTGAATTAGATAACATTAACCAATTAGTACCCGCAGTCTATACAGCTTTTATAAACTCTAACTATAATTCTTGGGTAGTGACAGATGTGTATGTATTGACGTTCCCACAAAGTCCGATGGAATCTGTTGTTCAGGTAAAACAAGGAGAGCAACGCCATGCATTGTACTTTACTCAAGATGGTGGACTAGTTCATGATAAGGATATCAGTAATGGAGATAATACCAATTGGCCTCCGGCTTTACCCAGACAGTAATAAAAGTATATTGTATTGTTTGTATTAGGATGCTTTAAAATATAAATTGCGAAGCAAATAAAAAGTCCGAGCTTTTTCAGGTTCGGACTTTAAAATAAATAATAGCAGAATAGTCTTTGAGGAAGTCTCGATCAGGATGTTACACTAATCAAGCAAGAGCTGCAAAACCGGTTCCTATCAGATTTGCGTTATTCATATTGCTGATATGCACTTCTATGTCCTTCAATCCAAATTCATCGAGAAGCTCCTGTAGTTTTTCCATCACAAGAATATTATAATTTTTATCTTTCCTGTTTTCACTCCAAAAGAGACTACCTTCGGCAACCAGACAAATCTTTCGTGTATCTTCATTATATGATTTCAACAATAGGATCAGACCTGCGAGTGAGGCAGCAACTAATTGTGCAGATCTGTTATAAATCCAATGTGCTACTTGTACATATACTTCTTTGTGGATATCCGGATAATTCATGATAGCAGTCAGCTTTTGTGCATCGAACTTCTCCTCGAACTCATCCAAAGGAAACGTTGCCTTCAGAATATCTCCCAGATACATGCCGGACACCGCTTTTTCAAAACGTTGTTTTCCTAGGTTCCCGAAAATTGTATCGACTGTATCATCGACTGTAGTCAGGAATGGAGGGTAAAAATTACCTGATTCTAAATTTACTGGAATCAGCCCTTGTACATTATATGCAGGATTTAGTTTTTTTATCTTGTCAGCCGGAATAAAAGTCGCCATATTTGTACCTGTACCGACTATCAAGCCTATATAAGCGTCATAGCTGCTATCGGTAAGACCGGCAAATAAACTGGCTATGGTATCATTCAGTACTTTAATACCTGTAAATTTGATTTTATTTTTTTTATTCAGATAATCGAGAAGGGGTTTACCTATAAATTGTCCGATCATCTCTTTAATATCTACTCCTTTTGTCCAACGTAATAATTTTGCATCTCCTCCAAGTACAGACTCGGTAGGGTAAGAAAAACAATAGCCAATAGGCATTTCTTCTTCACGCTTTATTCCTACAATCATATCGCTTAACTCTCTGAACAGTTTTTCACGTGTAAATCCTGGTGATTTCATGATCGACATATCCTTTTTCCAGCCATTGTCGGGATGTATAGTTGGTGCTCCTTTACCGAAATCAACAATTGCTACTCTGTAGTTAGTTCCTCCCAAGTCGAGAACCAGCGCTTTTCCATTGATACCTTTGGCCTTAGGCGTGATAAACGTAGGAATACACTGTATTTCCATATTATCGGCATTTAATCCTTCTTCAACTTTTTCCCGGAATGAATGAGCTATCGTTTTGAGCTGATCATTATCCAACATAAAAATGTTTTTCTCCATGTGATTGATTTTTTAATGTATAGTTTATCCTTATTGATGAATAACAATCAAGAATCAAAATTTGATCAAACTGGTGCAAAAATGAACAAATCTATTATGCTCTGTTGTCAGTTATTTCAATTGTTATAATGAATATTAGGCATTTAGCCTTCCTTATCTGCGAAAGAAATTGTAACTTTGCCATAATTAAAAAAGAAAGTGATATGGAACAAACGGACAAATATATTCGTTTCGACTGGGCCATCAAAAGATTGCTTCGTCAGAAGGCTAATTTTGATGTATTAGAAGGTTTCCTCACCGTGCTTTTAGGCGAAGCGGTGACAATCATCGAAATACTGGAAAGTGAAAGTAACCAGCAAATGGCTGATGATAAATTCAACCGTGTGGATATCAAAGCCAAAAACGATAAGGATGAAATCATTATCATTGAGGTTCAGAACACACGCGAGCTTTACTATCTCGAGCGTATTCTTTATGGAGTGGCAAAAGCTATCACCGAACATATCTCGCTTGGTGCACGCTATTATGAAGTGAAAAAGATTTATTCAATTAGCATCTTATACTTTGATATTGGCAAAGGGGATGACTATTTGTACCACGGTCAGAACAACTTCATCGGAGTACACACGAGCGACCGCCTTGAAGTGACTACCAAAGAGAAAGATGCGCTGGTGCATAAACTCCCTGCCGAAGTCTTTCCCGAGTATTTCCTCATTCGGGTGAATGAGTTCAATAAAGTAGCTGTTACCCCTCTGGAAGAATGGGTAGAATATCTGAAAACAGGTTGTATCCGTTCTGACACTAAAGCTCCGGGACTAAAAGAAGCTCGTGAGAAACTTATATATTATAATATGTCAAAGGTGGAACGCCAGGCTTATGATGAACACTTAAGTGCTATCATGATACAAAATGATGTGTTGGACGGAGCGAAACTGGAAGGACGTACAGAAGGACGTGCAGAAGGACGTGCAGAAGGACGTGTTGAAGGACGTGTTGAAGGACGTGCAGAAGGAGTTCTGGAGGTTGCTCGTAACATGAAAAAGTTGGGACTTTCCACTGATATTATTATACAAAGTACCCAATTATCAGAAACAGAGATAGAGAGTTTATAAAGTAATATTAATTTAGTAGAATATCCTTCTTTTCTATTCCTTATTAATGAAAATAGAAAAGATGGATATTCTTAATTTATAGAACTTGTATATTCATTTATTCCCTTTCAGGCGTTTTGACTCATAACGGTATAATAATAACATGATCTTGGGATGTAGTGTTCAATAATTTGTTGAGTAAATAGTCTTGTCTCTCGAAGGGGCAAAGAATGTATATAATAAGGCAAGAATATATGTCAAACAGAGAATATATGTAATAATACAAAATCTTTGATTGTATTTAACTTGTGTAAGAACTCTGTAAACATTCTATCAGAACAAAACTATTCGTCTGTGTGTTAATAATCTCCCCAAATAGTTACTAATAGTAAGAAAGGACGTTTGTTATGGCACGAAAAAATGTAGAATTTGTGATGACACCGGGTGAAGTACATTGGGTAGGAGATGGTTTCAGGGTACATAATTTTATTCCCAGTCGCTTCCACTTGGAGAGAGAACGTATGGATCCATTTATCCTGTTGGACTATAATTCAGAGTATGAGTTTGCACCGGCTCCTGAACCTATGGGCGTGGGAGTGCATCCGCACAGAGGTTTTGAAACTGTTACTATTGCCTATAAAGGTAAAGTAGAACATCACGATAGCTATGGAGGAGGGGGCGTTATCGGTGAGGGAGATGTGCAATGGATGACTGCTGCCAGCGGAGTACTTCATAAAGAATTCCATGAGAAAGAATGGAGTGAGCAAGGTGGGTTATTTCAAATGGTACAACTTTGGATAAATCTTCCGGCAAGGTTTAAGATGGGACGCCCACGTTATCAGGCTATTCATAATTCCGATATGGTAAAAGTGGAGTTACCGGGAAATGCTGGTTTCGTAGAAGTAGTAGCCGGAGAATATGAAGGGAAAAAAGGACCTGCGAGTACATTCAGTCCGGTAAATCTAATGAATGCCCGGTTGAATAAGGGTGGAAAGGCGGAGTTTACTTTTCCGGCAAATTATAATACTGCATTATTGGTGATTAAAGGGGTATCTTTATTAATGAGAATGAAGAAGCTCCTGTAGATCATTTTGTTCTTTTCGAGAATAAGGGAGAAAGCTTTGAGATTGAAGCGATCGAAGAGGCTGTGGTGCTTGTGATGAGTGGAGAACCTCTGAATGAACCTATTGTAGCGCATGGACCTTTTGTGATGAATACCAAGCGTGAAATTATACAAGCTTTTGATGATTTTAATCAGGGAAAGTTTGGGTATCTAAAAGATTAATTTTTATAAAATCCTGTCTGAAAGAAATAGATAGAATAAAGTAGGTGAAAGGAAAATTCGGCTTGACTGTATTATCTATTCACTTTATTATTTTAATTGATTTTATATATTATCTTTGTGAATCAATCAAAACTAGACGTTATGAATATAAGAAAGTATCTTTGGGTAATAAGTCTGACATTCGGGTTATACTCTTGTGAAAAATCGGACACTATCATTGGATCCGGAGCCGAACATGAAACAGAACAATTTGTAATTGAGGACAAAGATCCCGCCGAAGCCTACTATCGGGAATATATAGGAGGTATTAATGAAGAATGTAATGCACTCGGATATGGATATGATGTGACAGGCGAATATCTGTCTCCACAATCTATAAGGAAGCAAGTATTGGATATTGCAGGTTATAAAGAAATCGAGCCTGAACGGATAACTGAGGGAACTGCTTCTCATGGTTATGCTGAATACCACTATGGAAGTACTTTTTCTGATTATTTAAAAGATATAATGAGCAGTTCGGGGGTAACAGATAGCTTTAGGCATGAGGATGAAACCAGTATATTAAATACTTATCTATATTTTGTCGGAAATTTTGCCAATCACCAATATCTCCAGAGTCAGTATTCCCATTCCGATCAGTACTCTTTCGCAAGTATGGAGATCCTGCAACAGAGTAAGCATATTCATATAAACGATCAAGTTAGCAGCATGTTGGAATTCTTATCTAAAGACTTTCTGGAAGATTTGGATAAATATTCGGCTGATAAGATAGTAGAAATGTATGGAACTCACGTGCTAATGGATATCTGTCTTGGTGGACGATATAAATTAATATATAGATCAGCAATAGAGGAGAAAGAGTATTTTACAAATAAGGCGTATATTATAAAACGTGAATTCAATACACTTTTATCAAAGATTGGCTTTTTGATACTAACAAGCAATATACAGACTGATGAAGAATTTAATCTCAATAAGCAAAACAAAGATCTATATGTACAATTGTATCTAGAGGATGGAATCATGTCTTTTAAGTATGATTTGGAGGATGGTATACCTACATACGAAGATATCCGGAAATGGGGAGATGAAACACTAGGCGTAGAGACACAACTTACCCGAATAAATTGGGCAGAAAGCTATCCTCTTTATGAATTTATACCTGATCCAGTGAAGAAAAATGATATAAAGTCTGCGGTAGAATCCTATATAAGGATGTCTAAAGACAAACTATAGATCACCATTAGGGTATTATCAATTAGCGTGTAGTGTTTTTACAAAAAATAATGTCTAACTGATTAAGTAATAAATTACATTTGCTGATAATCTTTGGCTAAACCTCCTTCACTCGTTTCCTTGTAAAGTGAAGGCAGATCATGACCGGTCTGTTTCATGACTTGTACTACTTTGTCGAACGATACGCGGTGCATTCCGTCAGTAAAAGCAGAGTAAAGATTTGCGTCTAATGCTCGGGCAGCAGCATAAGCATTTCGTTCGATACAAGGAATTTGTACTAAACCGCATACGGGATCGCAGGTCATTCCTAAATGATGTTCCAGTCCCATTTCTGCTGCATACTCGATTTGTGCGGGACTTCCTCCAAATAACTGATTGGCGGCTGCGGACGCCATTGCGCAGGCAACACCGACTTCTCCCTGACAACCGACTTCAGCCCCGGAGATTGAAGCATTGAATTTGACGATATTCCCAACCAGTCCTGCGGTGGCAAGTGCACGTAGAATACGCATATCACTGAATTCACGACTTTTCTGCAAATGATAAAGTACGGCCGGCATTACACCGCAAGAACCACAGGTAGGAGCTGTCACTATTTTACCTCCGGAAGCATTCTCCTCGCTAACTGCTAAGGCATAGGCAAATACGAGACCTCGTGATTGAAGGGATTGTTTGAATCCGGTAGCACGTATATAATAGGTTGAGGCTTTTCTCCGTAAGTTCAGTGGACCGGGTAATACACCTTCTGCTTCTAGGCCACGGTGAATGGCATCTTTCATGGTGTTCCATACTTCCGCCAGATAATCCCATATATCTTTGTCCTCACATTCCTTTACGTATTCCCAATAACTTTTTCCGGTACGTTCACACCACCCCAATATTTCAGTCATATTGTTCATACCGTAAACTTCGGGGCTTTCGATAGTCGGACTGTTATTATTCTCAGCCAATGCCCCTCCTCCGATGCTGTAAACTGTCCAATTCTCCAGAGTTCTGTTTTGGGAATCTATTGCAGAAAAGGTCATTCCATTGGGATGGAATGGCAAAAAGACTTTTGGCTGCCAAACAATTTCTACGGGAGCAGTGGGCTGTAGTGTATCTATAATAGCTACATCTGTCATGTGACCTTTTCCGGTGGCAGCTAGACTACCATAGAGTGTTACTTTAAAAGACGTTGCGTCCGGATGACGTTCCAAAAACATTTCAGCTGCTTTACGAGGTCCCATCGTATGGCTGCTGGAAGGACCTGTCCCTATTCTATATAGTTCTTTGATTGATTTCATACATTAAGATGCATAATTAATACCATTTCTTCTTTCGGAAGTACAAATATACAACAATACCGATAATAAACATAAGAACCCAAGCAAATAAATATCCATATCGCCAATCAAGTTCCGGCATCCATTTGTAGTTCATTCCCCATACTCCCACTAAAAAGGTGAGAGGTATGAAAATGGTAGATACCACAGTCAGACGTTTCATGATATCATTCATGCGCAGGTCATTATTTGAGATGTAAAGATCGACTAATGAAGACAATGTTTCCCGACAGATTTCAATAGTTTGCAGTACGAATTGTAAGTGGTCGTTTACATCATTATAAAAAGCGCGGTTTATTTTATGAATGAGTAAATTATCTGCCCGTAAGAGTTTTACATATTGTGCCTTTAGCGGGAGAATCGCTTTTTTCATCAACATATATTGTCGACGAAGAGATTGTATCTGAATACCGATGTCATCTCCATTTGTGATGGTTAGTAGCTCTTCTTCTAAATCTTCCAACGAATCGTCGATAGAAGAAATAGTGGAAATGTAGTTACCCATAACGCTGTTTAATAGGACACTGAGCAGGTAGTCACTTTGGCGACTACGTATTTTTAATACATCATTGCGTAAAGCAGAACTAACATCATCAAAAAAATCTGTTTCTTTTTCGAGGAAAGTGAGCACATAATTATTTCCTAAGACGAGGCAAACTTGTTGTTGAAGTAGCCCGTCCAATTCGTTTTCGTCTTTATGTTCATTGGGGTAGAACAACTTAGCAATTAGAACAATATGCTTTTCATATTCTTCTATTTTGGTCGGATGATCTGCATTCAATATATCTTGCAGGACGAGGAAATCTATTTCGAAATGACTGCAAATTTCACGGATTGTTTCTGTATTTTTCATTCCGTGTACTTGTAGCCAGTTTATTTTCTCGTTATCTAATGTATTCTTGACGGATTGAAAAGTGTCACCGGAAACTTCTTGCATTTCAGTGGCATTATACGTGCAGAGATGAATATGGGTAGGGGTAACGCTATCTCCAGTGTAAATAAGCTTTTCGCTTAACAGGTTATTCTTCATGCTTTATTCTCTTTTTAGAAAACCACAAACAAAAGTAGTGGTTTTCTAAATGAGAACAAGTAATTTATAGGATTTGTTTACAGATAATTATTCGAAATCGACAACAGTAATTCCTGCTCCTCCGAATTGGACGTGTTCGTCTGCATAATGACGTACTCCTGGTACGGTGGATAAATATTGTCGGATGAGTGTACGAAGGATTCCCGTTCCTGTTCCATGAAGAATACGAACACGACCCATGCCTACTAATATCGCATCGTCAATAAAATAGGTGACAGCCTGTAAAGCTTCATCTCCTCTCATTCCACGAACATCGATATCTTGCTTGAAACTGAGTTTCTTTTCATACATTTGATCATGTGTTTGTGTACTGACAAATGTACTTTTTGCAATTCCTTCTGTTTGCGGAGTAGCTTTGGAACGTTCTAATCGTTCTAATTTTATAGTGGTCTTTATGCTTCCAAAAGCGACGACTGCATTTTTGCCGTTGATTTCCATTACCTGTCCGATACTGGTTTGACCTTTGATTTTTACATTCTCGCCGACTGTGATAGGAACTATTTTAGGAGTTGCGGATGGAGAAGAAACTGTTTTAAGATCATTTTTCTTATTCTTCTTTCGCTCCTGTTTCTCTTTTAGCTTTTCCATCTTCTGTGCAATCTTTTCTTCCTGCTCTTTAGAAGAGAGCGAGTCTAGAGAAGTACGGAAATTCGTTAGTTCCTGCCGTACCAGACGAGTCTTTTCTTTTTCAGCCTGTGCTTCTTTTATTGTACGGATCGTATTTTCAATGCGGGCATTTGATTCCTGTAGCAGCCGTTCAGCCTCTTCTTTTGCTTGACGGATAATCTCTTTACGTGATTTCTGCAATTCTTCCATTTCTGTCTGATAACGGGCAATTGTTTCTTCCATGTGCTTCTCCCGTTGGCGTATTGTCTGGCGTTTGCCTTCCCAATAACGTTTATCTCGTACGATATCCTGAAGATATTTATCCGCATTAATATATTCGCTTCCCACAATCTCCGAAGCATCTGCAATGACATCTTCCGGCAAACCGATTTTTCGGGCAATTTCAACAGCGAAAGAACTTCCCGGATTTCCAATTTGCAGTTGGAATAAAGCTTGCATTAAATGGCGGTCATATAACATTGCCCCGTTGACTACTCCTTCATGGTCTTCGGCGAAATGTTTCAGATTCTGATAATGAGTAGTAATTACACCGAATGTTCTTTTCTGATTGAAACGTTTGAGTACAGCTTCCGCAATAGCTCCTCCGATTTGCGGCTCTGTACCTCCTCCGAATTCATCGATCAGAATCAGACTACGTTCATTGCAACTTTTCATCATGATTTTCATATTGGTCAGATGAGAGGAGTAAGTACTCAGGTCATCTTCGATAGACTGTTCGTCACCAATATCAATAAAAATACTGCTAAACATCCCTGTGTGGCTGCGTTCGTGCATTGGAACCAACATTCCGCATTGGAGCATATACTGTAATAATCCAACCGTTTTCAAACATACGGATTTACCTCCGGCATTCGGACCAGAAATAATAAGGATACGTTGTTTCTGATTGAGTTCTATATCCAGAGGAACTACCTTTTTACCATGTTTGGCTAATGAAATCTGTAGTAATGGATGTACAGCCATTGTCCAATCCAGTAATTGTTCATTCTCTAACGCAGGTTTTAAACTATTGGTTTGTATTGCAAAATGGCTTTTAGCACGAATGAAATCAATTTCTGCCAGAAATTCATACGATTGAAGAATTTCCGGAATGGAAGGACGTAATATGTTGGAGAACTCAATCAAGATATGAATGATTTCACGTCGTTCATCTCCTTCTAGTTCACGAATACGATTATTAGCTTCTACTACTTCTGCCGGTTCAATAAATACAGTCTTTCCACTGGCAGACTCATCATGTACGATTCCCTTGATTTTTCGTTTAAGTCCGGGTGCTACAGGGATTACCAAACGTCCGTCACGCATTGTGGGAGTCACGTCTTTATCTACATAGCCTTCGGATTGCGCAGTGCGAAGGATACTGTTCAGCGAACGTGAAATACTTCCCATTGTACTGGCAAGTTCTCTACGAATACGTGCTAACTCAGTGGAAGCATTATCTTTAATTTTGCCGTATTTATTAAGAATACCGTCTATCTTTCCGATAAGTTGTGGGAATACGGCGATATCTCCTGCTAGCTTTTTCAGGCTAGGATAGGGGCAATCATTTTCTTCTTCATTTTGTTGTAAAAAGCGCACAATATCCCTGATCGTTTCCAAAGAACGGCGAAGATCAAACAATTCTTGTTCGTCTAAATACATACCTTCTATCCGTACCCGTTTTAGTGAAGGTCGGACATCGAAAAAAAACTGATCAGGAAATCCGTCTTCTTCCTGAATGATGCGCACAAATTCAGTTACCTGATTTAATTTCTCTTCTACTTCATTGTATTGATCAGAAAAAGTCATTTCTGACACTCGCTCTTCGCCTAAAGTACTGAGACACTTCTCTTTCAATAACTGTCTTATTTGGTCGAATCCTATTTTTTGCTCAAAATTCTGAGGATATATCATATTTTTCTTACTTGTAATAGGCTGCAAAAATACGATTAATTCGCGAAAAAAATATCAGAATGTTTGCAGATTTAAAAATGATTCGTACCTTTGCACCGCTTTCAGAGGAAAGCACTTTTGATAAAGTAGTTTTGGAGAGGTGGCAGAGTGGTCGATTGCGGCGGTCTTGAAAACCGTTGTACTGCGAGGTACCCGGGGTTCGAATCCCTGTCTCTCCGCAATAAACGCTGAAAATCAGCAAATTGCAAAACAAACACCCAGTTTTACACCCAAGAATGTAAAATTGGGTGTTTTTGTATTATTTAAGATGAAATGCATCTTTACTCAGAAAAAAAGTGTCTGAATAAAACAAAGCCAACTAAAAGAACAATCAAGTTATGCTCTTTTAGTTGGCTTTTATATCAGTTTAATTGCCTAACTGCAGCAATGTATCAATCCAATATGTGTTCCGGAATGGATGTAGTACTTAATACTCCTGTAATTTGATAATTTGTATTGGGAGCAGTCAGCTTCATAGTAAAGTCTACTGGTGCAGGGCTTTTTGTATGGGCGTTATCAAAAAGTTCCTCCCATTTCACACCCAAAAATGCTTGAATAACACTGAATATCTGATTATTACCTATTATTTGAAAGTCGTAAGATGTTGCCGTGTCATTGTCTTCTCCATCGGTTTGGAATGTTAAACGCAATCCGGGTATGTCGTGCAGTTGTTCTTTCGAATCGGGGGTGATGAAGAACTCGTAACTGCCTTTCATTGTTGGTCGGTCATATAATGTCCCATGGAGATTGTCTTTAGCGAAGATATAGGACTCTTTAGCAGGATTGTTTATGAAAAATAGAATTGTGTTGGCTTTTAATAGAGGATGATTACTTTCGGCTATCATGTATGACAAATAGCAATCTGTCACTTTCACTTCAACGGTTTCCACATCCTTGGTAATATTGTCGGTAATGGTCAGTGTTGTACTTCCCTTCTGCATACCATACAAATTGATGTGTCCTTTTCTGTCATCCTCCTTATCGTTGTATTTTGAGTAAATGGCATTCAATATATTTTCATCCTCTATTGCCAAACTAATATCGCCACTACCGTTTATTATAGGAATAGAAGTAGCATTGCGCTCCAATCGTACTTCATAGTATATTTTCTCAAGACTGAACGGAGCAAATGTTTCATTTTCATTATTATCATCGCTGCAAGCCATAGCAAACAGACACATGATGAAAAGAATCGGGTTGATAAGTTTATTCATCATGGTTATGTGTTATTGTTTCTTTATCGTAAATTCCAGTTTCTGAAGTCCTTTCTTATAGACATTGGCAAGGATGAGGGCGTAACGGAGTTCTTCGCCCGGCTTCATGGATTGGGTGATATGGGCAAACTCACTTTCAGGAATGACCTCCTTGAACATCGGACCGGATGATTCGTTGCGCACCAGCCGTATTTCATCCGTAAGCGGTGACAATACAAATGAATAGATTGCCATATAGGGTATTTTATTGAATTTTAGCCAATTCGGATCTGCCTTATCAAGAATACACTTTAACCAAATGCGGGCATTATCATAAGACGGAAGGCTGTGACCGTCGGCATAGGAAATTTCTCCATTCTCATTGACAATGATTTCCTTTTCTATGGCATATTTGTTAAAGGGGCACATATCATAGTACTCAATGTCTTCCTCTGAATTGATTTCTTTATCTACAGGTATCTCCGGCTTTGTGACAATACGGTCTTGAAGGATTCTCAACAGCGAATAGGTACGGTCTGGAGCATCCATGGGAGGATTGGCGAGAATGGTTCTCTCTACCGAAAGGTAATATTCATGTCCTCTTTCGTATGTAAACCATTTAATACTATTAAAGCCAAGTGGCTCCCATACTCCGGGATTGTCTTCAGACATAACAAGCATACACTCTACAGGAGTATCACTGCCCCATGGTATGTACGTACCTGTTTCGGCAGAAACGGACATCTTGATTTCATTGACAACATTTTTTGGCTCATCATCGCTGCAACCCACTACAAGGAAGGCAGTGATTAAAAAAAATGGAATAATAAACTTATTCATATTCGTATAATTCCCTATTGGCTCTATTGGGCTATTAATTTTATATTGAAAAAACGTGAGCCAACTATGCCACGTCTAAGTGAAGGTCGTAGGAAACCTCTGATACAGATGTAACAATAGCAGCCCACGCTATATGCGTGAAAACCACTATGCTATCTCTTGTATCAGTTTGAAAGTTTCCTACGTTTTCACCTACAAGATAAACATAACGCTTCTTCTTTTTCTTATGTCATGGAGAGGGTTAGCCCAATCCGAATACAAAATTAGTTATTTTATTGATGTTTTGCGATATAGAGAACAGAATTTATAACCTAAATCCTCTATTTTTTCTTGGCTCTTCTGTTTTTCGCAATCCTTCCTGTAGCTTCTCCCATTGTTCCCTGAACCATTCGCCTATCGGCTGTCTGTTTATGGTCAGTATCAGTTTGCTATCATCGGTTGGATTCTTTTCCACCTTGAAAATATCATTCTTGATTTCAAATCTTCGCCAATGCTCTTCAGAATAAATCCTACCATTGCACCTAATAGCTTCCTTTTTTGTCAAAAGACTGTTTATCATATCTTTGGTAAATCCGATGGCATAACATAGTCTTTCCATCCTCAACATTTCTTTGAGTAATGGAAACCAGTTGAACGCTTTTTCAAGAATGGTATTCAATCGTGATATTTCCTTGTCTTTGGTTTCAAGCTCTTGATTATGTATTCCTTGTAGGTTACGAATCTGCTTGCCGTGCTGTTCCTGCATTTGTTGCATCTTGGCTTTTAATTCATCAATACCCTTGTCACGCTTGGTAATTTCATGACGTAAATTCTCATTGGTTTGTTCCAAATCTTTCAATTTTCCGCTTCCGAAAAGAGAACCGACACCGCTTGCTATGGCAGTAGCTGCATCAGTGGCTGCGCTTTTGAGTTTGTCGGTGCGTATTTCCGATTTTACCTGTTTGAGTTCTTGCTCAGCAAGAGTTACCTGCTGCTTCTTGTGCCTTTGGGTTTCCTCTATACGTTGCAGTTCGGCTTTCTGTTTCTTTATGATGAAATCGTTACGTTCCAGATGTTCCTTGCCTGTTTCGGTTTTAGATTGTCCTCGTTCCATCAGGAGAATGTCAGAAGCCAAACTTTGCATTTCGGTCATATCCTCGTCATTGAGTTTACAGCTCTTTCCTGTATCGTGGTTCATCCAATCGAAAACGATATGAGCGTGATAATTCGGCTTGAACCACTTTCCATCAATTTGGAAACTCTCCCTATCTTCAGCTTCGGGTTGTCCGCTCAGCCAATGTCCTTCATCTTTGTGCAGGAAGATTTGCAGCGGAGTAATACCCCAGCGTTGTTTGCACTCCTCGCCAAATTTATGCACATCTGCCAATGTAGTGTCTGCTCTGATGAGCAACACCCCCTCACGGATAGGTGAACACCCTGCCACCTTGATGATTTTTCCGTTCTTGCCTTTGCGTTCACGTTCTTTCTCCTGCATGGCACGACCTGTCTTTTCCTTGACCATCCGTTTGATGTTGTCGTAATGTGTCCGCAATTCGGTAGTGCCGAAGTCAGGATTTACCCACTGCTCGTTATCGGTGGAAAGTTTGGAAACGACATAGATTCTGGACTCTCCGATGTTGCGCATGTACTCGGCAGTCCTTCGGTTGTGTGCCTCGCTCGATGCGATGTTGCAAGGCTTGATATGTATGCTTGATTTTGTTGCCATAGTTTTTTGTTTATGTTAGATTACTTTGTTCGCTTTCGCAGAGGGATTCTTAGGGGTGCGACCCATAAGCGGAGTTTCCAAAGAGAGGGTCACTCTTTGGTCTGGGTTCTCAGGGGAGAAACGCCCTGAGTGGGTTATTAGGGCAAAGCCCTAATCCCCTCGGGAGAGCCCACAACTACGAAAGCGAAGCGTGTAGTTATAGTGGGCTATAACCGAAAGCCGTTTTTCTTTTTCGGGGGCCGGCTGTGCGTCTCCTTTGCAGACTGGGCTTGCCTCTTTCTTTCAGTCTGTTTCTGTAAGTATTCGTTCAAGTCCTTGCATCCGCTGTAGGTCTGCGAAGCGTCACGGATGTATAAGTCCCTGCCGTATTCCACACGTATTTGTTGGAGTGCTTCCATCCCTGCACGGTCATTGTCAAAGAAACAATGGATGCGCTCGTAGTTCCCCAAAGGGTAGAGGGCTTTGGAAACATTGGCTACGGAGTTCAGCACCATGTAATCTTGCCTATCCAGTTCGGGATATTTCGAACAACTCTCCAATCTCAAAGTAAGGAATGAAAGATAGTCCATAAACCCCTCAAACACATAACACGTTTCCCTCGCTGTTCCCGGCTGTTTGATATGGGAAATCTCTTTCGGTGCGATACAGCCTTTAAAATATCGGTTGCGGATTTCATACCCACCCGACACGTTGGGAAAGGCAATGGCGAAATACCGTTTGCCGTGATGGGAGAAATGCGCTTCACTGCATTCTCTTTTTGCCAGTGCAATGTTTATCCCCCTTTCCTGCAAATAGGTGAGCAGGGCAGGAGAAGAAAGCGGTACAATCTCCAGTTGTTGGAAACTTGGCTCGGAAGATGATTGCTTGCCAAAAGAAAAAGACACGGGATGAATACGGGGTGTCTGTTCTTCGATTCTTTGCAGGAGATATGGCACATGGTCGGAACAATAAAGTTCCTGTGCCAGTGCGATGATATTCCCACCCTTGCCGAGTGCAAAATCATACCATTGGTTACGTTCAGTATTCACCTTGAACGAGGCTTCCGTTTCTTCCCTTAGCGGTGACTTATACCACAGGTTTATCCCCTGCTGTTTGACCGGAGAAAAGCCCAGACTGTGCAGATAATCTGCTATCTTGATTTGTTTCGCTGTCTGTATATCCATAAAACGATTGGTTTAATGATAATTGAATTGGTTTATTTCTCTTTTCGCCCGTACCTCTTTATGAAGTACGATCTATAATCACTTCACTTTATTCTCGTATATATAGGGTACGGTAATAAAGTGAAGCGGTTTTGCCACATTCCGCAACCACTTCGCTTTATTTCTGATATATAGACCCTCGGAATAAAGTGAAGCGATTGCAAGGTGTAGGCTAATAGTGGAAGTCGGGCATGAACGTGTACTTTCTGCCGTTCTCCTGCACTATCATCCGTTTGTTTCGAAGCATGGTGATGAGCGGTACCGCCTTTTGATGGTTCAGCTTTACACCTACTGACATATAGCTTTTGATTAAAGCATTTTCCAGTTCCTTGTAGCCGTATTCCTCTTTCAGTCCGAAAACAGCTTCCAATGCGATTCGGTGCTGCTGTTCGGTGATATGCCTGTAAGGGTCGAACTTTTCTTCTTCGGGTCTTCCCGGTTTCTTGGTTTCCGGCTTGTAACCTTCCAACAGTTCGGGCAGGGCATTGTCATTGATACGGAATGAAAAAGGCTCGAAGTCCATTGCCCGTATGTGCATGGCTGAAACATTGCTTATATCTCCATTGCTCTTGTCCTTTTCCACAAGGAGGACGGTTTCCGCCTTGTTGTTCAGTTCCGTGCCGATATGTCCCCTTGCGTTCTCATCGCCCTTGTTTTGGTGGAGTATCGTGTGGATATGTATCTGCCTGTCATCCGTCCACTGCATCAGCTTGGATATGATACGTGTCGATTCACCGGGACTGTTGATGTCATATACCATGTCACGTATGCCGTCTATGATTACAAGGGCTATGTCAGGCGTATTGTAGATAGCCTGTTCGACAATCCTGATACGCTGTTCGGGCGTGTATTTCCTCAAAGCGAGAAATTCAAGATTTTCATTGTCCCTGTCATCGGGAAGCCCCGCCATCCGTAAAATACGTTTCATGACTTTCAGACAATGATAAGGGCTTTGTTCCGTGTCCACATAAAGGATTTTCCGTTTGTCTTCCGGAAGTTCCGCCACATATCGTAATACGGTGCCGTTCTTCAATGCGGCGGCTACGATAGCCGACACATTGAACGTCTTTTTACTTTTGGCTTTGCCGATGGATGCGCTGAAATTGCCCAATGTCCCAATGACAGAACCATGTACTTTGAGGATTTCAGGTGCTTTCTCATAACTTTTCGACAGGCTCAAACGTGAGGCTTGCCAAAGGATAATGGCTTCTTCTGCCGATATGTCTTTAGTCTCTTTAATATAGTCCATAGCCATGCCTCCCGTTATTTTCGTCCTCCTGTTTTCTTCCCGGCCAGTTCAAGGGCAAGCTCCACATCTACGATAATCTTGCGTCCTATCTGGGTGATTGCCTTGTCAATCTTTCCGCTTTTCTTGATGCGGTTGGCGGTGGGCAGGCTGCACCCGAACAGTTTGGCAATGCCCAGTATTCCGTACACATACTTCCTTTCTGTGTCCGTAACGGGCTGTGGTTGCATTTCCGTTTGACCGGAAGCGTGTTTGCTTAAGAATATGAACTCTTCGCCTGTCATCTGCCAGACGGGTTTTGATAATAACTCTTGAAGATTTGTCATCGTCCAATCTATTTAGTCGTTAAACAATCAGCCCTGCGCACTGGCTGTTATTTCTGTTCTCGAACGATGCAAAATTAGGTAGGTTTATAAGTGGTAAGGATGTGGTTAGTGTAAATGGAATATTTTATTATTTCTTTGAATATCAGGCAATAAAAATACCACTCAAAAATTAATTTGAGTGGTAAAAGTGGTTATTTCGTAATATGTCAGGGGATATCACGGATTATCGGAATATTGCGTCCATTTCTTTGGCGAACTTCTGGTTGCTGTCACTTGGGAAATCGGAAACAGGTTCCTTGTATTTTGACTTGTAATAGTTCTCTTCAATATCCAGCATTTTGAGGATATTCTTTTTCCAATTCTCCCTGTCTAGTTTGGGCAGTTGTTCACCCATCAGGAATATCAGGTAGCAGACACGTATTTTCTCTCTCGTTTTTATTTTCAGCTTGCATTTGCCGGGGTGCAGATTCATACAAGCATAGAAATCATATTCGGAAATATTCTCGAATTGTTCTCCTACGCAGGTCGTGTAAACGTGCGAAAGCAACTCCATGTCGAAATATTCGTGTTGTTCCTCTTTGGGTGCTTCTTCTTGCATATCGGGTTCGCTTGGCTTGGTTAGCTCTTCCGGTTTATCTTTAGCTGCGGGAATATATTTTGCTAATATTTCCATAAAATGGAAACTCAATTTATAAATATCTCCGCAGCAGTTCTCTATATATTGGAAAGCCTCTTTTCTTGCTTGCTTTTGCAATTCATAAAGCCTGTCCAGTTCTTCTTTTTCTTTCTCATATTCAGCCTTGCAGCGTTCATATTCCTTTTCGGCTTGCTTTTCTTCTTCTGCCGTATGTTCCCTGTAACCAATAGAATCATATCTGTTATATGCCTCGTTCAAAGGCTTGTTTAGTCTTTGTGTAATCTCCAGTTGTTCCTCTATATCAATATTATATCTATCAGCGAAATGGTAGCACACACGAGAAATTATCTCATCATCAAGCAATGGATATTTTTCGTAAAGCATCATGTTTTTCTCTATCTCGGCTCTTAGACTGTCGAGAATCAGAGTGTACTGTTCTTTCTGCTTGTCAAGTACCAATTCAAGGATAGCGGCTTCAAAAGCTTTTGTGTCATTGTATTGCTTGTAGAAGTTCGTGATGAATTTCTGCTTGTCAAAGGAAAAAGTATGGCTTACAATAAAGTCGCTATATATTCGGTTGAGTTCGCCATATTGGGGAATCATAATCAGTATTTCTCCTGCCATATACGCTTGGTTTATGAATTCTTGTCTTTATCAAGAAAGGAAGCCAGTTCCTCTTCCACTTCTTCTATACTTGGCAGAGCCGATTTTAAGTTTTCAGGTATAGCCTTGCTCAGTTGGTAATCGCTGATGCCTATCGGCTGGTCATAGCCTGTCAATGCGTATTGTGCTACAACTTCGTCTTTTCCCTTGCACAGCAACAACCCGATAGTCTTGTTGTCGTTCTCTCCCCTCAGTTTATCATCCACCACATTGATGTAGAAGTTCAGTTGCCCTGCATACTCCGGTTTGAATGGGGTAGCCTTTAATTCTACCACGATATATGCGTGCAGTGGAATAGAATATAGTATCAGGTCTGCATAGAAATCGCTGTTTCCGACTTGGAAATGTTTCTGTCGTGCAACGAAAGCAAAGCCATTGCCCATTTCCAGCAAGTAACGGGTAACGTGCTTAACCAACTGTTCTTCTATGTCCCTTTCGTCTGCTTTCTCTTTAGTTCCAGCCAAATCAAAGATGTACGGGTCTTTCAACAGGTAATTGGCGAGGTCGCTTTGTGGTGCAGGAAGCGTAGTGGTGAAATTGTTTACCTTATTATTGCTGATTTGTCTGCTGTACAGGTTGGTTTCAATTTGTATTTTAAGAACATTGCTGCTCCAGCCCATTTCCACAGACTGCTTCATGTACCAATAGCTTATACCTAACGGTAGCGAACTGTCAAGTATAGCCATTTGGCTTGCCCAGTTTATTTTGGCAACAGGAGAGGTCAGGAAAACTTTTTCTATCCCCCTAATCTCTATCCTGTAAATGGCAGAAACTGTTTTTTCTACGTCCTGAATTTGCGCAGTAGCCTCCTGCGTAAATTTTAAAGACTGGTAATCAGCGGATTGTATTTGCGCAGTAAGTTCCTGCATAAATTGTCCGTTGTTTAGTTTCAAGACTTCATTTGTAACATTCTGTACGCTTGGAACAGATAGCCTTACATCCGTATCAATGAAACTTCGTAGCACGTTCAAGGGATATGACCGTGCGAATTGGCACATATAAGTAAGGTTACGTTCCGAATAGCCTTTCTTTTCAGGATAATTGAATCGGATAGCTTTTGCCAGTTGCTTGATGATTTTGCTTCCCCAGCCTTGTAAGTTCTGATGATACAGGATATAGTTGCCTATTTTCCAATAATGGAATAGCATTTGCGCATTGGCTGCGGTAATTAGCCTGACTTGCGCCTGTTCTATTTCCGAACCGACAGCATGAACAAATGCGTCAAAGTTCGTTCTTTCTATATGGTGTTCTTTGTTGTTTTCCATGTTTCAATGTCTATTGTTGTCGCAAATATAATTCAAATAGCGGATAATCCATGAAACTGTTTGATACTTTTATAGTTGATTAAATTTGTTCATGGCGTTCGCCTTAATATCATCCGCTATGTCAATGTAGGGTTTCATAGCCTTGTAGTCGCTGTGTCCCGTCCATTTCATGACCACCTGTGCCGGGATTCCAAGAGCCAGCGCATTGCAGATGAATGTCCTTCTTCCGGCATGGGTGCTTAACAAAGCGTACTTGGGTGTGACTTCATCTATACGTTCATTCCCTTTGTAGTAGGTTTCCCGTACAGGCTCGTTGATTTCCGCCAGCTCACCCAGTTCTTTCAGATAATCATTCATCTTCTGATTGCTGATGACGGGCAATGCCATGTGATTCTCGAAATGAACATCCTTGTATTTTTCAAGAATGGCTTTGCTGTGGTCGTTCAGTTCGATTATCAGGCTGTCCGCTGTCTTGACTGTGGTGACTTCAATGTGGTCGGGTTTCACATCGCTTCTTTTCAGATTGCGAACATCCGAATATCGTAAACTCGTAAAACAGCAGAACAAGAAAACATCCCTGACACGTTCCAAATACTGCTTGTCATGCGGTATCTGATAATCTTTCAATTTGTTCAGTTCTTCCCACGTCAGGAATATTACCTTTTTAGAAGTGGTTTTCAATTTGGGTTTGAATGTATCGTATGCAATGTTCTGATGGTGTCCTTTCTTGAAACTCCAGCGCAGAAACCATTTGAGGAATCCCATCTGTTTGCCGATGGTGCTGTTTCTCATGTCTTTCTTGTCACGCAAGAAATTGACATATTCGTTCAATCCGAACTCATTGAAATATTCAAAGGTTACATCTTCTTTGAACTCTTTGAGGTGATTTTTCACTGCTGCAAATTTTTCGTATGTGGATGCCGTCCAATTATTCTGATTGCCACACTCCTTTACAAACTCATCGAACACTTCCCAAAAGCTGACAGGGGCTTCTTCCGTCTGTTCTTCACTTGTATTTTTCATCCGTAAGTTGAACGCATCTTTTAACTGTTGCGTGGTAGGCATGGTTTCCTGTACCTCAAATTCCTTGAACACGTTTTGCATTTCGGCATAGTATTTCAGCAAGTCCGCATTGATTTCGGATGCGCTTTGCTTTAGTTTGTTGGTGCATCCGTTCTTTACCCGTTGTTTGTCGGCATCCCATTTGGCTACGTCAATCCGGTAGCCTGTTGTAAACTCGATACGTTGGCTTGCGTATATGACACGCATACGGATAGGCACGTTCTCTACGATTGGCACACCGTTCTTCTTCCGGCTCTCCAATGCAAAAATGATGTTACGTTTGATATTCATAATTGGGTGCGTTTGAAATTCTACACCCAAATATACACCCAAAAATTGAGATAGCAAAAGACATTTAGAAAAATTTAGATTTACTCTGTATCGTGGATAGTGTATGATTATCAGCGATTTGTGATTTTATGATATTTTCTGAAAGCGTAGGTTCGAGAGCCTGTCTCTCCGCTGGAAAGAATTGCAAAACAAAGAAAATCCCTGTAAATTAATACTTTACGGGGATTTTTATTTTTGGTGCATAGCAAAAATAAGCATATCAAAGCATTCTTTCGGTGTACTATTCGGTGTACCTGATCTCCTTCAATGTCAGGTACACCTATTAAGTAAATAATTCATTGTTTATCAGTGTTTTGCATCTTGACTTGTTGCTCTTGGAATTTTAGTTTTGTGATTAAAAAACAAGTAAGATGGAAAGAACAACATTTTGTCTATTGTTCTACATTCGTAGGACGAAATTGAATCGGAACGGTGAGGCTCCGATAATGATGAGAATTACAGTGAATGGAGTTCGGGTTGATGCTTCAGTGAAGAAAACAATTCTTCCGGAATTCTGGAGTGTGGCAAAAGGAAAGGCCCTGGAAAAGAAGCGTGAGTACAAGGAACTGAATCTGTATCTTGATTCTATCCGTTTGAGGATAATGAAAATTCAGCGTGAACTGGAAATAGAAGGTGTAGCGGTTTCTGCCGGCAGTGTGCTGGACCGTTTTTTGGGTAAGAATGCTCCCGTACAGCGTACCCTGTTTGAGGTTTTCCGTGAACATAATGATAAATGCGCCCGATTGTCCGGTACGGACATGGCGCCTGCAACCGTGCAGCGTTATGAGACATCCTTGAAGCATACTCAGGATTTTGTCTGGGAGACATATCATAAGAAAGATATTCTTTTGGATGAAGTTTCCCGCCAGTTTGTTGAGGATTACGAGTTCTGGCTTAAGACCTCGAAAAAGTGTTGTCATAATACAGCCACCAAGTATCTGAAGAACTTCAAGAAGATTATCCGTATCGCTTTGGCCAAGGGATGGATGAAGAATGATCCGTTTTTGGAAATCAGGTTCTCGTTGGATAAGGTGGAGCCGGACTTCTTGGAAGATTCGGAAATCCGAAAACTGATTTCAAAGGAGATTGATATTCCGCGGCTGGGTCAGGTACGGGACATTTTTGTGTTCTGTTGCTTCACCGGTCTGGCCTTCTCGGATATTCACGGATTGGGAAAGGAGCATATCGTGGAGGACTCGAACGGTGTCAGATGGATACGCAAGGGAAGGCAGAAGACCAAAATCATGTGTAACATCCCATTGATGGAAGTTCCGTTAAAAATATTGGAGAAGTATTCCACCAATGAATATTGCAGGAAACATGGTGTGCTTTTTCCGGTGCTTTGTAATCAAAAAATGAATGCCTATCTCAAGGAACTGGCTGATATTTGTGGCATAAAAAAAACATTGACCACCCATGTTGCGCGTCATACTTTTGCCACTTTTGCTTTGGCCAATGGTGTTTCGATAGAGAGCGTTGCTAAAATGCTGGGGCATACCAATGTTCAGATGACCCGTCATTATGCGCGTGTGCTGGACCGTACAGTGATACGTGAAATGTCACAGATAAAGATGGATTTTCATTTTTCCATGTAAGGAGAGGGTGTTTGGAATGAGCAAAGGCAGACATGAGGTTCGGATGCCTGCTCTTTCAGGAATGGCCGGAGATTGCTTCCGGCCTTTTTTATTTCATTCTGGCGTTTTCTGTCTTTTTTTGGCGGTTGCTCAACGGTTGAGTAACCAATGGTCTTGTAATATCTCCGTAATATTGCGCCATAACAATAAAAACAAGGTCATTATGAATAATAGAAGAACTGCACCTGGTGGGCAGATGACCCACATGCTCAGTACCATACTCGCCAAAGTAACTAACATTGAAAAGTTACTGGCTCCTGCCATACATAACTTGCCCGACAGCGAGATACTGGATTCAAAAGGCGTGCGCCTGCTTACCAAGATGTCCGACAGGACACTTCTTAGACGCCGCAATGACGGTTCGTTGCCTTTCCACCGTGACAAGGGGAAAATTTACTACCGCCGTTCGGACGTGCTGCGTGCCATGCTGCTGGAAAAAGAAGAACACTCTAAAAATAAAAGGTTATGAGAAAGATGATTAAGGTTGAAAGCGGCTCGTTCGCCGCACTCGTGAGAAGTTACAAGAAGTCCCTCAACATGTTGGCCGTGCTGCAACATATCTGCGAGGATAACTGTGTAGAACTCTCCATGCTGCCCGATGAGGTTTGTGAGCTGATAAACCTCGATCCGGCAGAGATTGAGAAGCAGCGTTTGAGCGGACGGCTGCGTTTTGCGGAAGAGGAGAACGGGACCAGGCATTATTCGATTGTGGATATAATCAGTCTGAAGGATTCCATTGACTGGAAGGTTATTAACAGACAGGTGGAAAGCCTTTCCTTTGAGGAAGAGGAATGACGGAGTGCCCTTCTTCCCATTACAGACAAGAGTATGGCCGGCAGACCGGATTTATCCGGGTGTCGGCCATACCTTTGTCATTTTCTGAAAAGCGGCTCTTTACGGCAAACTTAGGATGTTTTTTTCAGTCCGTTTGACGGGGCGGCAATTTCCATTGAGGGTACATGCCTTGCCTTCCGTGGCAGGTCCGGTGCATCGTCACTTTCGCCTGTCTCTTTCTGTCCTTTCCTTTCCGTTCCGTCATCCGTTCCGCTTTCATGCCCGCCTGCCGGTTTTATGGTAAGCTGTATTTTCCGGTTCAGCGTGGCAAGTTCCTCATTCAGCCGCTTGATTTCCGCATCCTTGGGCCATGAAGCCGCCACAATCTCCTGAAGGACCGGGATGTCCTTCGACAGCTCCGCGTTTTCCTGCTCCCGTTTCTTTATCATGGCGGGAATGCGTTCCAGCGCATTGATGAAGTTCATGACGGCCAGTTTCGGGTCTTTGGCTATATAACCGTTGTTGTAGGTATATTTGATACCGTCCAGCCCCTCGACCATGAACTTGTTCTGCAAGGTCTGTGTGTTCCCGTCACAAATCCTCTCGGTACGGACAAGGATGCGGAAATCGGACAGGGTCCCGATTTTCATATAGTCATCCTCCGTCCGGGCATTCCGGTTGATTGCGGCAAGCCGGTTGCCGAGTATCTCCACGTTGTCCGAATCCACACCGTCCAGTTTCAGGGGATTGGGACGGAGTCCGGTTTCCGTATCTGCGGGCATTACCTTGTTGAAATATTCCCAGTCTCTGGTAAAACGCCCGATAAAGGTGTTGTTTTTTTCTATTCCCGAAGTCCTTTCATTCAGCTTGCCTTTCGCGTTTCCCTTGTTACGGTGGAATGCCTGTCTCTCGCTTTCGAGGACCGCCAGTTTCTTGTCCAGCTTCGCCTTTTCCAGCAGGTCGTCGTTGCCCGAAAGGATGGCCACGTATTCGCTGAAACTGCCGCCTCCGTTTTCGTCAATCGCCCCCTCGTCAATGGTACGGGCGGCCAGATTACGGCTTTTGAGCTGGTTGATGAACACCTGCTTGTTTTGCAGCAGGTTGAACTTGTAGCTGTCCAGTGACTTCTCCACCGCATAGATGTAGCAGTCCACCTTATTGCCGGCGTACTGCTTGGCGATGATATTGCCTTTTCTTACCGCCCGCCCGTTGCGCTGTTCCAGGTCGGACGGCCTTCAGGGTATGTCCAGATGATGGATGGCCACGGCCCGTTCCTGTGCGTTGACACCCGTTCCCAGTTTCTGTGTGGAACCGAAAAGGAAACGGATGCGCCCGGAGTTCATATCCTTGAACAGTTCCTTGCGTGCGTTGTCGCTGTTTGCTTCCTGAATGAACTTTATCTGCTTTTCCGGGATATTATGGTCTTCCACGAGCTTGCGCCTGATTTCACTGTAGATGTTCCACTGGTCCGGCTTATAAGTGCTCAGGTCCGAGAATACGAACTGTGTGCCTTTCTGGTCGAGATATTTGTAGTAATACTCTGCAATCTTGGCCGCGCAATGGGACGCCTTGTTTCCCGGACTGTCACCGTACTGTTGGTCTATCAGCCGCATGTCAAGCGACATCTTGTTCGAGTAGTTGGTGGCGATCAGCATCTGTGCCTTCTCCTCCGCTTCGGATAGAGGCTCCCTGTCTATGTAGGTCGCATCCCCGGTTTCGGCGAACTTTATCAGTTTTTGAATGAAAACCTCCTGCTGGGGAGTGGGCGGTATGTGATAGAGTTGCTCGTTGAGTTCCGGCCTGTCAACCCCCACGTCTTCAGCGGTCTTGTAATCGGTTATCTCCGCATAGAAATTGGCGAGTTCCGGCACCTTGATAAAATAGCGGAAACGCTCTTTCTGCACCACCTGGTTGGTCACTGAAAATTCAAAGTCCGTGCTTTTCTTCGCATAGACTGCGGCCCAGCCGTCAAAGCAGGTAATCCCCTGCCGTTCCATTTCCTTCGGACGGAGATACTTGAAAAGGAGATAGAGTTCGGTCAGGCTGTTGGAGATGGTCGTGCCGGAGAGGAAAGTGGCCCCCAAATCCCTGCCTGTGCGCTCCTGGATGGTACGGATGGCGAAAAGCATGTTCATAGCCTTCATGCTTCCCTCGGGATTGCCCAGGCCGGAAACCCTCGCATGGCGTGTGTTGAACATCAGGTTCTTGAAATTGTGCGATTCGTCAACGAAGAGGTGGTCGATGCCCATCTGTCTGAAATCTGTAACATCATCCGTCCGGTCCTTTATATCCTGCTCCAGCTTTTCAAGTTTGGCTTCCAGGTTCTCCTTTCTTCTTTCCAGCCCTTTCTTTATCCAGCCGGTCACTTCATTGCCCTGCTGCTCGAATACGGCAAGGTTCTCTTCGATACTCTCTATTTCCTGCGTATATATTTCCTGCTGTATTTCGGGGGACTGGGGTATTTTCCCGAACTGGTCGTGTGTCAGGATGATGCAGTCCCAGTTGTTGTTCTTGATGTCATGGAATATTCCGACGCGTTTCTCCGGCGTAAAGTCCTCCTTGCCCGGATACAGCACTCTGGCATTCGGATAGGCCCTCCTGAACGTGTCAGCTATGTCATGCACATTGCTTTTGAGTCCGATAATCATCGGCTTGTTCGCCAGTCCGAGACGTTTCATCTCAAAGGCGGCTATACACATGATAAGGGTTTTGCCCGTACCTACCTGATGGTCGATTATCCCGCCTCCGTTCATCTTCAGCATCCATACGGCATTTTTCTGGCTGTCGTACAGGGACGGTATGCCCAGCCCTTTCAGGTCAAGGAACGGGAAGCTTTGCAGGGAACCGTCGTAATCGGGACGTACATAGCAGTTGAACTTGCGGTTGTACATGTCTGCAAGGTTCTGCTTGAATTCGGGCAGCTGTTCATTCAGCCAGCCGGTGAAGGCGGAGCGTATCTCGTTGATTTTGGTGTCGGCAAGCTGGATGGCCTCCGCATCACGTACCTTAATGTCATTGCCCTCCTTGTCCTGAATGGTCTTGGTTATGTCGGGTACGGTGTTGTGCAGCGCATGTTTCAGCAGGTCGTTTCCGTAATAGCCTCTTTTTTCCCCTTTCACATAATATCTGTCGGTGATGTTCGCGTTGGTGCTCTCGAAGCTCACGCTGAACTCGTCGATGGATTCCGTATAGTGGATATGGGCCTTTGTCTCGAAGAGGTATCCGGCGAATTCCTCATATACGGGCATGGGTATCCACCGTTCTCCCAGGTTGAAGTCAAGCTGTTCAAAACTTATGGGCTCCGGTATGGCTTTTCGAAGGGCCTCCAATGATTTTCTGCTCGCGCCGTCATCGGGATAGTCTCTCAGGTGGTTCTCTATCCATTCTGCTTTGGCAATCACATTGCCCGCTATGAAACGGTCCTTGATTTCATGGCTCTTCATCATGGGATTGTAGAAGATGCGCTCTTCCAGCTGTTCGAGCAGTTCCTGCCTGCCGATGTCGCAGAGATTCTCCATATATTCCAGATTGACCTCGCCGAACTTGTTCAGGGATGCCGCAAGGGCTTCCTGCGGTGTATCCACATGTGTCACCTCGTTGGCGTTGAACGATACGGGCACGGTGAATATGTCCGCCTTCTGTATCTTCCCGTTGACGGAACGCTCCAATGAGAGCATTTCCCGTCCTCCTGCATCCAACAGCAGGAACTTGGCGTTGTCCTTTCCGTTCAGCTCCCTGAACATGCGCTGGAAACGGTCATACTGCCGGTTCAGCTCCTCCCTTAGTTCCGGCTGTTCGGTTTCCGTTTCGGCTTCCGCATTGTAGAGATTGTGGTAGGCTTCACGGAGCGGGATATAGTAGGCGGCCCGGTATTGTTGTGTGACAGTCAGCCTGAGCGGATGGAACTGTACTTCGGGAGTACCCAATCCCTGCAAATATCCGTATTGCTCACCGGCTTTCACGAGAGAGCCGTTCTTGTATTCGGGGCGTATTTCTCCGGTAAACGGACGTGGTTCCATTTCTTTTTTCCGTTCTTCCTCGAACCGTAGTCTGCGTTCCTGCCATTTCGCTTCCGCTGCCGCCTGTTCCCCGGTCATTTCTTCTTGTGAGACGGCTTCATCATACATGTTCTCTTGCGAGAACAGGTTGAACATTTCCGGTTCGTTTCCTTTTCTTTTGCGGGATGCCGATGGTGTCCGGCCCGGTGATGGCCGGTTTTCCATCATCTGTACCTCCGCTTCCTCCTCGTTCGCATAGGCGGCAAACAGATTAAGCATGGGTTCATAAGGCTTGGTGGAAAGGAGACTTTCTTCCTGCATCTCCTGCCGGTGCTCCACTGCTGTTGTTTCCGGTGCGACTTCCGGTCTGGTTTTCAGGGCAGTGGAAACGGTGGGGCGGGATAGGTTTTCTTCATAAAGTTTCCGGTCAAGATGGTTCCCCACATCTTGTGCCAATAACTGCCTGAGATGTTCGGCAATGGCTCCGATACCCCCTTCATGGGTAAAATTCATGGCCGGTTGTCCGTACATGTTTTTACCCATGGATACGGAAGTATGGATGATATGGTCCAAATCGGCATAGCTGTTGTTAATATTGATGCTGCCCGATATAAGACGGGTTTCAATAAAGTCCGTTCCTTTTCGGTCAGTTCCGATTTTCGGGTATTCTTCTGCAATACGATCAGGTCGCTGCCTACTTCCGTACCCACATCGGTAAACAGATTGTCCGGCAGACGGATGGTAGAAACGAGATTGGCATGATTTACCAGCCACTCCCTGACGGGACGGTTCTGTGGCGAGTCCATGACACCCGAAGTCGTGATATAGGCCAGTATCCCGCCTTCACGCAGCGTATCCATGCCTTTGAGAAAGAAATAGTTGTGTACGGCAGCGAGTGAGGATTTGCGCACTGGGTCGTCACTCCGGTCAAAGTCCCGGTCATAAATCCTGGTATTCCCAAACGGGATATTGGAAGAAACAACATCGAAGTAGCCGTTATAATAAGGCTGTATGGACTGGAAACCCTCTATGTTCACCTTGCTTTCCGGATAGAGGGATGAGAGTATCCTTCCCGTCAGCCTGTCCTTCTCGAAGCAATGGATTTCGGGGACATCTTTCAGAGTGCTGATGAACATGCCCGTTCCGGCGGAAGGGTCAAGAAAACGTTCCGGGCGGATTTCCGGTATCAGCAGGGCTTCCTGCATGGCCGTTACCACCGGCTCGGGTGTGTAAAAGGCTGTGAGGACGGAATTCTTAAGACTTTGGACGTATGACTTGTATTCTTTCTCGTCTTTGGAATACTCACGCAGAAGTTCATGCAGCAGCCGGACCTGGGGAAACAGTTCTTTGTCCGACCTTCATTTTTCTATGTCCGTATCTTTCTCCGCCGGATTCAGGATGCACTTCAGTCCTCCGAAACCCGAATAACCGTTCAAGACCTTGCGTCCCTGTTCCGTAAGACAGAACTCCGGACGCATGAATATCAGTTCAAGTGCGGCTATGTTGTCCGCCAGATGTTGTCGTCTGTTATACGCCATATTGTTCTATATAAGATTGTATGAAACCTGTAAGTTCAACGGTAAGTGTATGACAGGCCGGGGATGATTCAAACCTGTCGTCTATGGAATATTTGCCGAATACCGCCTCTGCGGGTGACAATACCTTCAGGCAGAAATCCGTCCGTCTTTCGGGCCGTACTTCGGGAAACCACTCCGATACGACCTCGAAAACCGTATCGAACCGGGAAAAGCGCAAGTCCTGATAGAGAACGGCGTCAGCCTGTTCCAAAGCCTGTCTGACGGATAGGCCGTCACGTATGGCATGTTCGTAAGCCTCTGCGGCACTGTCCGCACGCTCCCGGATGAATGCCTTGTCATCGGCCATGTGCGGATGGCTTTCTCTCAAATAAAAAAGGAGAGCTGACTTGAAGCAGGACAGTTCTCCGTTGTTGTCATGTTGTGTAATCATCATCTGTTGTCATTGGATTTTGAATGGGGAAATAATTTGTGACATACCCGGTAACCTGAGAGGAAACCGGGTATATGGATTTGGTAAACGTTCCGCCTGCTGCCGGATTACGAGAACGAGAGGCTGTTCTTTCTGGCCTGCGGTCTGGGAGATACGACATGGCGGGCCGTCTGCTTTGTTTCTTGTTTCCTGTCGTTTTTGGGGTTTTCAACCACCGGTTTGTATTCACGGGCATTGCGTCCTATGAGCAGGTTGTTGCTCTTGTTGCTGAAACGCACATCATCCGAGAACAGCTGTCTGGTCTTGGGATTGCGCATGTTCTCAATGAATACCATTCCGTGATTCTCCAGTATCTTTTTCTGTTCGGGGGTTATCTTGGCTCCCAGAATCGTATCGCTGACCTTCAGCTGTTTGTCGGACTGTTTGAATGCGATGTCCCTTATGGTCGGATCAACATAGGCCACACCGGAAAGCATGGTGTCGTTCTTGCGCTGTATGTCATTGATTGGGACTTCGCCACCAGAAGCGAGTATCTGCTTCTGCTTGTCGTCCAGTCTTTTCCCATAAATGTAGTCCGGGATTTTGATGGCATCCACGGGCATGGTGATGATGCGGTTGGTGGACTCGTGGAAACTGACATAGCATTTGCATACATTTCCGGTAAGCGTGTCCTTCATTTCCTTGATTCCTCCCAACGTACCCGTTTCGGCCAGTTTGTCCTTCTCTTCATCCGTGAATACGTCTTTATAGACCGGCAAATCATATTGGGGCTTGTCCAGACGGGTGAGTGTCTTGAGTTCCACTTTGCCGTCCGCACCCTTCACACACATGAAACAGGCTTCGCCCAAATCTTTCTTTTCTCCGTTTATCTCTTTGCTGATGGGTAGGGCGGTAGAAGTAATCCTGCCTTTGAGAAGTTCTCCCATGCAATGGTTGTTGAACAGAGTCTCCTTGTCAAGGCCGAGTGCGTTCAGATCTTTCCACGGCAGCTGGTGCTCATCAAACTTATACCGCCGGGCCAGTTTGGCGATACGCCCCTCGTCGTTGAGTTCACAGTTCTCCACCATCTTCTTGCCGTCCGGTCCGGGGTCTTCTCCTTTCCGGATCTGGATGACCGCGTTCAGCGTTTTGTCCAAAACGGCAAGTGGTACAAGGAAGAAACTGAAGCTTGTAGGATTTTGATACTGGTTCTTGAAGTTCGTGAAGAACAGTTCCAGAGGTGTGGTACGGTCCAGTTTGAGGAAGCTGTTGCTGTTCTTCTTGTCGGGTGGTACAACTTCGATGTTGCCGTCCTGTTCGTTCATCCTGGAGATGACTGCGGTCTTGTTCGTTCTCTTGTCAAGGACTGCCATTACATGCTCGTCCTGACTCTGTTCTTGTTGCTCTTGCTTTTTCTTAGCCATAAAATTAATAGTTTAAGTGATACAATAATTAATCAATACCGGGTAAACTTTAGCCCGTCAATGCGAATATAGAGGATTAATTGATAAGGAATTACGTTTTTAAGACTGCTGGAAATAAATGGCGGGAATTGGCGTGGAATGGCTAGACATGATTGTATATGATAAATTATTTTTAATTGATTTGATTGCATTGAAAAGATAAATCGTCCGAAAGATTGTCCAGAAAGAAGTACTTTGTTAGATAACAGTGATTTAGTTAATTTATTTTACACGATGGTGCAGCCATTGCCTATTATTGTGAAGGTGCTAATTCGCTATTATCATATAAATGAAAATGGAAAAGCTTTTATTCTAGTTTGGAGAAGTATGAGCTTCTTTAGCATAAGATATAAATAAGTGAAATTCAGTGATGGGAGTTGTAGTCGCTATTTTTTTATTTATTACATCCATTGGTTAATACTAATGACTGTCGTTCGGAAAGATAAGAAATTATGTTTGAATTGATTGAAAATATAATAATTCTGGAAGACTTTTATAATCTCTTCATTTATAAGAGGTTTGAAAGAGAGGCAAAAGTTGAGGTAACGAATAGGTAATCTGTCTATTTCTGCGTTTTGCTGTGAGTTGCTATCAATGTTACTCATCTTAATACAAAGGTCATTTAAATTCGTTAAAAATTAAGTATTACCTAGTGAAATTTTATTTCATATCAGTATTTTGGGTTGGTTTTGTCATAAAATAATCTGTCTCTTTCGCCAAGTGAAAGAAAATCACTATATTTGTGGGCAAATAATAAATTTTGTTAATATGGGAACAGACATAAACCGCCTGAAAGTTGTTTTAGCTGAAAAGAAGAGGACAAATAAATGACTATGTGAGCAATTGAACGTCAATCCATCCCACAGTTTCAAAATGGTGCACGAATAGTTCACAACCAGACCTTGAAACCTTAGTTAAAATATCACGTCTATTAGATGTGGATTTGGACGATTTAGTGAATAAGAAATTCATAACTTCTCAGCAATAAATCAAGTGTCTGAGTTATGATAAAAAGTCTAAAATGAGAAATAAACGTATTGAATATATAATAGATGAAATACTTGATCAGTATGCGTATGCTGACGAGTCTACTCGACCATGGATTATAGGATTCAGTGGAGGAAAAGATTCGACTGTATTATTAATGCTTGTATGGATAGCACTCGAAAAATTGAAAGAGCTACCAGGGCCGTTCCAGCTTCGCAGACCAATATACGTAGTATGCAATGATACAATGGTTGAAAATCCTATAATTGCATCGTATGTTGACCAAGTTCTCGAACAGATAGAAAAGAAAGCAAGGGAAGAAGACTTACCTATTTTTGTCAGGAAGACTACACCTCGATTGGAGGATTCATTTTGGGTGAATGTTATCGGAAAGGGCTATCCTGTCCCTAATACAGCATTTAGATGGTGTACTGAGAAAATGAAAATTAAGCCTACAGCTCGTTTTATAATAGAGCAAGTTGACGAGTGTGGTGAAGCTATAATTTTAATTGGAACAAGAAAAGCAGAAAGTGCGACTCGTGCTCGCTCCATTAAAAAACATGAAATTCATGGCAAGCGGCTCACAAATCATACACTATTGGCAAATACATATGTCTATGCACCAATTAAAGAATTGTTGTTAGAGGAAGTCTGGTATATAATAAACACTATTCCTTCCCCTTGGGGATTTGATAACAAAATTTTGTTTAATATTTATGTTGATGCGAGTGCGGACGATTACGAATGTCCAACGGTTGTAACAGACAAGAGCCATGGATCTTGCGGTCAAAGTCGTTTCGGATGTTGGACTTGTACGGTTGTAAAGGATGATAAGTCCATGCGTTCACTTATTAAGAATGGGCGAGAATGGATGCAACCGCTTTATGATTTTAGGTTGAGATTAGACAAAGAACGAAATATTATTGAGAACCGATTCCCTTTGCGACGTGATGGAAGAAGAGCAGTAAACGATATGGGACCTTATACATTTACATATAGGGCGAAAATGTTGGAAGGTTTGCTGAATGTTCAACATGAGTTGCAACAGCATAATCCAGAAATGAAGCTCATTACTGATCAGGAATTGATTGCAATTCAAGTGAATTGGTATCGAGATTTTAACTTTGCACATCAAGTATCAGAAATCTATAACAAAATCTATAATTCCTCATTAGATATGGAAGAGGGCAAAATAAAAAATAAATTGGAAGCAGACTTGATGCGAGAAATTTGCCAAGAAAACATTGAAGAAGGCGAATTGATTGAGCAACTTCTTATGCTTCAGAAAAGCAAGTCACTCATGCAACGGCGCCGTGGCTTAAAAACGGAAATTGAGTCTCGTTTAGAGGAATTCGTAAATAAAAAGAAATCATGACGATACGCGAAATAGAACTTGATAATTTCCGAATTTATAAAGGAAAGAATAGAATTGAACTTTTTCCAGATGGGAATAGGAATCTGGTTATCGTCAGTGGTAATAATGGTTTCGGTAAAACAACTTTTCTCATGTCATTAGTTTGGTGCCTATATGGTAAGAACATGGGAAAAGTCGATGAACTATACCGTAAAGAAATTGACGAAAAAGGAGGTTATAGCAAGTACATCGGAAACAGTCTCAACTTTGCTGCACAGAAAGAAGGTGAAACCCGATTTTCTGTGTCCGTAACATTTACAGATGTAGAAATCCCTGATACTCCTTGTACTGAAATAACAATTGTTCGTTCATATGATAGCGCAACGAATTATGATGACGAGTTAGAAATTTTGATTGATGGTCGAAAGAACGATCTGTTCACAGGGTCAAAAGAGGAAATCACAAAAGAAGAGGAGATATTTATCCGAGATTATATACTCCCAATAGAAATTGCAAAATTCTTTTTCTTTGATGCTGAAAAGATTGTTTCGTTTGCTCAGATCAACACACCAGAACAACGTAGGGATTTAAGTCTTGCGTATTCTCAAGTTCTTGGGATACAAAAATATGAGGATTTGAAAAATGAATTAGTCAGAATTCAGGATGACTATAGAAAAGCATCTGCCAAACCACAAGAGAAACGTGAGTTTAATGCATTAATTGCGGATATTGATTTCAAAGAAAGCGAAATAGATCGATTGTCCGAAGAAATTACCAATTTGGAAGATGACAGAGTAATCAAACGTCATAATTCGGCTGAACTTCAATCAAAATTGATTAGGGAAGGTGACATGATGTCAGAAGATGAATTGGTGAGATTAAAAGAACGAAAGACGGAGCTTGATACAGTATTAAGGGAAGCAGATGACAGTCTTAAAGATTTATACAGCCTTATTCCATTTGGTTTGGCAGGAGGGCTTATGGCTGAACTTTCTTCCCAATTAGAAACGGAAAAAGCATATAAGCAGAATAAACTCCAACTGGAAGGGGTCAATGATAAAACTGATGTCATACTTGGTGATATGAGGAAGCAAAGAGAAAACTGCCTTTCCCCATTGATATAAAAGCTCGGAATTTCTACGAATCTCAAATCAGGCAACTCATCAAAAAGCATTTTTACAATGTTTCAGATGAAAGTAAGTTTGAACACTTCTGTACATTGCATGATTTTAGCCAAGGACAAGTCGAAGAGTTTATGCGTATCATTATGAAAATCAAAGAGAGTAAATCTTCTTTTGAAAATCTAATCAATAAATATACGAAAGCTAAAGCCGAATTATACACGATTGAGAAAAACATTCGCGAGGCTGAGAAAAAGGCAGAAAGTGATTATGTTCAAAATTTGAGGACACGAAAAGAAAATATCGACCGTCAAATAGATTCTATCGGAGAAGAAATCGGGAAAAAGCAAAGCGAAATAGAGACACTTAAAGACCAAGTGATTGCTCATAAAAAACAAAAGGAAATTCTCTCAAAAAAAATAAATGTTTCGGATCAAAATCGTGCGGTTGATAACGAGGCTACACGCCTTATTCACACAATACAAAAATTCCTTATTCGTTTTAAGGAAGAAAAGAAAAAGGCTCTTGCAAAGAAATTGGAAGCAAAACTTCAATCTTATTTGCATAAGACCAATCTTGTTAAGAAAGTAATTGTTGACATCAATGGCAACGGTGATGATGTTGACATTTGTCTATTTGGATATGATGATAAAAAAATTGACAATAGTATTCTTTCCATGGGTGAACGCCAAATGTTTGCATCTGCACTTTTAAGTGCTTTGGTTGATGAAACAGAAATAGAGTTTCCTGTTTTCATAGATAGCCCAATGCAGAAATTTGACCCGCAACATACAAAGAATGTACTCACGAAGTTCTATCCAAATGTTTCAAAGCAAGTGATTCTCTTTCCTCTTCTTAAAAAAGAATTGACGGAAGAAGAATATCAATATATTCAACCGATTGTAAATAAATCCTATTTGATAAACAATGAGAAGGATGGTTCGCACTTTGTTGAAGTGAAACCAGAGAATCTTTTCGAGGAATATAATAATAGCGGATATGCAAATTAATATCAAAACATCTGGCGAAAATCAAGCCATTGTAACTCAATTAACAAAAAAACTTACTGGAGGTACAAAAGAAAACGTGATAGCTCGTATTGCATTAGGCTATTCTCTGTCTACAGGTAAACGCTTTACCCAACAGGAATTTTCTGCGTACGATTCACAAGGCAAAGAATACAAAGACCATATTCTGTTTGATGGACAGTATAGAGATTTTTATATTGCCTTAATTTGTCAGGCATATGGAATAACTAAAAATGACGAGCTTATTCCTAAATATATAAAGCTACATATTGACCATGGATTAGAAAAGATAAATTATCTGTTTGAAAATAATCCACAATATACTTTCTTCGATTTCTTAACTGAATACTTCAGAAAGGGAATTGATATGATTGAGGATACCCCAGAAAGCTTCGATTGTGTTGAGAATCGAAATCAGCATATCACAAAAAGCTCTTTTTCAGGACCAATTCAAATAAAAGTAGGCTATAATATTTCAACAGGCGAAAATATATACTGTTGTTTCAACGACTCCACTCGTTACAATAATCAACATATTGCTGTAGCAGGAAAGTCTGGCTCTGGTAAGACTCAATTCGCACTAGAGTTTCTTCGTCAACTATATAAGCAGACACAAGGTCAAGTCAATTTCCTGTTCCTTGATTTTAAGGGATTGAGTGAGGATGACAAAATTAAAATGAGCGACTTTTTTACAGAAACTCATACAGAATGTATAAATGCACCTCACACACCATTTCCTTTGAACCCCATTTCGTTCATTGATAATGTTAACGAAAAGAATAAACTGGTAGGTATAAATAAGTTTGTTGACATTATTGCTAAATACTCCAATATCGGCAAGAAGCAACAACAAACACTAAAAGATGCTACCAAAGAAGCGTTTATTCAGCATAAAGATGGCAAACATCCTTCATTGAAGGAAATTTATGATTTGGTAATTGAGTCGGTCGGTGATAACCGTGATACTCTTACTGAAATTATGGAACGTCTTAGTGAATATGAACTCTTCGCGTCAAGAGTTAATGACCCAAGTATCTTCCTAAATAACAATTATTATTTTTCTCTATCAGGTGAGCTCGATAGTACAGTTCGATTCACATCAATCTTTCTCATTATAAACTACATCTTCAATGTATTTACGAATATGGGCGGTACAGAAGTCGTTGATGGCAATCGAAGTATGCGTTACGTGTTAATGATTGATGAGGCTCACGATTTGTTCCGCGAAAAGAAGTCTTTGGAGATTTTAGAAGTCTTGCTTAGGAAGATTCGCTCATATGGAGTTTCTATCGTCCTGCTCTCTCAAGGCATATCGGAATATAATCAAGGTAATTTTGATTTCTCACAAGAATGTGAAACAGCATTCCTATTGCCGATAAACGACCTTAACAACACAAAAGCCATAAACAAATTCCTAGGTCTGAGTGAAAAGGATGGATCTCGAACTATGCGAAATCTTGAAAAATTAGATAACGGACAATGTGTATCTAACATTAAAGAGTTGCAAAAAGGCGATTTGTTTGAAGTTGTTCAGTATTGGAAAGAAAAATAATCTTTGACGATGAAAAAGAGAAGGACAATCACTGAAGTTGCAATAGAGATTTTAAAACATTTTGACGAGACCTTATCTGTTTTGAAAATTTATGCGAAAATAATTGGGAATTCATTGTATGAGTTTCATGTACAAGATCCGCTATCGGTTTTAAAAGTCGAACTTGGAGGTCATGCAGTTGGGATTGATTATCTTTCGGCATCTTCAAAGAAATACTTTTTGTATGATAAAAGAAATCACACTTTTGGACTTGCTAATATACAGACCAAATATGAAAATGTCAAAAAAAAGTACCTCTATTAACTATACTTAGTGAACTTCACCATAAAATATACACATGAATTTAAAGCAAAAATTATTCAACAATTAAAAGGATTGAATTCCTATGATTTTGAATTGTTTGGCAGAAATTTATTAGAGAAGTATGGGGCTCATATATTGGGCCGTTACCCCAAAAAGTCATGATGGAGGCATCAATGACCATAGTAAGCTTAAAATTGGTTTAGCTTATATGAATGTTGCCTTTCAATGTAAAAATGGGGCTCTAATAAGATTAGCCGGAGGAAAATTGACGCATTCCGTGGCGCAGTTCAAGGCGAATATGAACAAGGCTTATTCTTTACAATATCTTCATTTTCTAAAGAAGCTGAAGAAAGTTTCATAAACGTGGTGTAGTTCCTATCATCTTCATTGATGGAGATATGATTGTAGATTTTATGATAGATAGGCACTTTGGCATTGAGCCTGAAGAATTGTCTATTTATGTAAATACATTAGATAGTATCTTTTTATAGTATAGAGATAGGATGAATAATTTATAAGGTTAAATCCTACATAAAAGTCATTAATACATAAATATGCAAATTCTAAAAATAGTTTTTATTAATAGAGCTCCATTCGGAAACTTAGAACTAGACTTTGAAGAGTACGGCATTAATGTCCTTTCCGCAATAAACGGAAAAGGAAAAACTACAATTTTATCTCAAATTGCTGATGCCTTTCATGAAATGGCTAAAGTAACCTACGACAATTCTTATTCTGGAGATTTTAAGAAAAAATATTATCGTGTAGTAACTTCTAGATATTCATTAGATATTAAAGAACCCGCATTAGTTTATATACGGTTTGCACATAACAATGAAATGTATGATTATATCGAACTGGCAGGAAATATTGATGAAGAAGGCTATAATCAAATTAATATTATTGACAAAATACCATATAGTAAAATACTAATAAAATTACAAGAATCAGCTAATACAAAAATTCTTTCATCAAATAGTACAAGGAATAATATTAATTCAATTTTTGGCACGTCAATATTAACGTATTTCCCCGCTTATCGATTTGAAGTACCAGGATTCTTGAATAATTCTTACTCGGATAAAATACTTTATGACATATCTCCTAAATATTCTGGATATTTAACTAATCCGATAGAAGTTGTAAGTGATTTACCCCAATTAGCTAATTGGTTAATGGACTTGGTTCTTGATTGGTCACTATATAAAGATGAAAAGTCATTGCAATTAAGGCAAGCATTAAATCAGTTGCTCTCATTAGCTTTAGAAACAAAGACGAAAACTAACGTTCGGCTTGGAATCGGACAAAGAAATGACAGTTCTACAAGAATTTCAGTAGTATACGATAATGGTGAAATTATATATCCATCTATTTTTGAAATTTCTTCTGGGGAGGCTGCCCTCTTATGTTTATTTGGAGAGATATTACATCAATCGGATCGTATAGGGCAGACGTTAAACTGTGAAGGTATTGTGCTTATAGATGAAATAGACAAACATCTTCATATAACGCTTCAATACAATATTCTTCCCAAACTATTTAATCTTTTCCCTAAAATACAGTTTATTGTTAGTTCCCATTCTCCATTTCTAACAATGGGGCTTGGAGAAATGCAACAGCATAGAGCAAAACTAATTGATTTAGATAATAACGGGTTAATAACTGTACCTCGAAATACAGAATTATATAAATCAGTATATAATCTTTTTGTCAGTGAAAATAATAATTTTGCAAAGGAATTAGCAACAGTCAAAGAGAAAATAGCAGAACAAACTAAACCTATTGTAATAACAGAGGGGAAAACAGATATAAAACATATTTTAAAAGCTAAGGAAATGTTATCAATAACAGACCTTAAATTCGCATGTATTGAGGTTTGTAAGCAGCCTGATGGAGATATGAATTATTTTCTTTATTAGAACAATTAGGCAAAGTTTCTCGAACCAATATTGTGATAGGTATTTTTGACCGAGACAATGATAAAATTCTTCAAGCAGTAAATGCTCAAACATCCGAGTTCTACTCATTTGGAAATAAAGTGTATGGTTTTTGTATTCCTATACCCGAAATGAGATTTCGTAATAATCAAACAAAGATTTCGATTGAATATTTATATTCTGATGCAGAAATAAAAACTGTTTTACCTAATGGATGTAGATTGTTTTTCGGTACTGAATTTACAAAACAATCTATGTGGCATAATACAGAATCTCTTACACTAAAACTCCCTAAAGGGAAGGGAAAGGATAAAATTATTGAAAATAATGGAGGTCAAGCCGTTTATGATTCCAATGATACAAATTTTCTAGCAAAAAAAGACGACTTTGTAGAAGCAATCATAAATGGAAACGTGATCATTTCTGAGGAAAGTTGGCATAACTTTATCCCTATTTTTGCAACTATCAAGAATATACTTGTCACTAATGACTGAGCAGGAATTGCTTCAGATGCGCGAGTTGGCTAAGGTTGGGTAGGTGCAATTAAAAGAGTGTGTGAATGACCGTTACGATGTTGTTTATGAGAAGGTTGCGTTTGCAACTCTCGCGGCGAAAGGCTTGTTATCGGAATCAATGACAAGTTGGAAATAATTAATGCTTTTCATATAAGGTAAGCTCTCGGTAAAGTATCTGTATAAATTATAGAATCGTTATATAAATCTGTAAAGTTTATGGCGATTCTCTGTTTATGATATGCTTTTCATTAGAGTATCATTAGATTTCATTGGAATTTTCTGTTTCCAGTAATTAGGTGGTAATACGGCAGACTCCTTGATAAAATAAGGAGTAAGTTCAAGCATAGACAAATTACTGCATTTGTAGTTCGCTTTGATGAATGTTGGCACATGATTTTTTGCCCGAACTCTCTCCATGTAGGCACCCTTTACACGGTCAGTTCCTGCATGTTTTTGAAAAGTGGCGTTGTCCTTGTCAAGCACTCCGAGCAATGTTTCATATTCGCTTCCGATTCCCTGATAGGCGTTGCGTATCATTTCTGCCGTTACGAATGCTTCACGGTCGATAATTTTGATAGTGCTTGATGATTTGTACCTTGATGTTGTTAAGAGCAAGATTAATGTCACATGTTCCTACTCTTGCCTTTCGTCTTGTCACCTTTCACGTCCCAAAGCATTTTCGGAATGCTCTGTTTGCAGCTGAACTGCGTGTCACAATCTCGTTGATTGTAACCCGCTCCATGATGGGGACAATGCCATTTTTCTCCTTGCTGTCGTTCATGTAAAACAACACTTTGAATGTACTTTTGCCATACTTATTTTTGTTTGTAAAGTTATGTGTCAACAAGTTGGGGAATGTAAGCCAAACGGAGCCATGCGGAGGTTACCCCGTTTCTACCCTTGTCCTTATTTGTCACCACAAACGCCTTATTTATAAGCCATTCAGGTACATTTGTCCCTTTTTATGAGGTTATTCCAGATATATTTGTTATATTTGTACGTAGTGAAGTAACAGATATAAAAACGTATAACAGATATGGAAATACTATCATCAGCAATTTATGATAAAAAGATTCAATCCTATAATATTATTATGGAATTGTCATTAATTGAGTACTATGAATTTATTAAAAGTTCTATGCTTGATAATGAGTTTCAAAGAAATAAGGTTCGATCTTCAAAGACCATCTATGCTCTTTTAAAACAGGATCTTATAACGGGATGTGTGATACCTCCAATTGTTTTAGCTATGAATGTTAATATTGATGAAGAAGAAAGAAACAATTTGGACTTAGTAAAGAAAATTATAATAGAAAACAAGCGAAATATATTCATCTTAGATGGACTTCAAAGAACTTTTACTATACAAGATATATGCATTGATGTGGAAAAAGGTTATATTGATAAGTCTGCTTTAGCCAATCCTGTGAGAATTGAAATTTATTTAGGTTTAAATAAGGAAGGAGTTTTATATAGAATGTTAACTTTAAACACAGGACAAACTCCTATGAATTTGCGCCATCAAATAGAAATAATTTATTCAGATTTAATTAATGCACAAAATGAATCAAATTTTAGATTGATAAAAGATACAGAAAGTGAAAACTTAAATAAATTAGGTTTTTATAGATTTAGTGATGCAATAGATGCTTTTACATCATTTTTAGAGAATGATTATTTGCAAATAACAAGGGAAAAGCTTTTATCAACAATAAAATCCTTTGATAATCTGTCTAAATTGAGAAATGAAGCCGATTTGTTTGGAGATTTGATGACAGTTTATACTTTGTTTATTAACAAAGTTGTTAATGCAATAGGGGATAAGGATATTAAATTAGATATTTCTCGAGAAAATCAAGATAATCTTTTTGGAAAAAATGCATATACTATATTTAATAAATCTCAACCATTAACTGGTTTTGGAGCAGCTATATCTAGATTAATAGAATTAGAAACTTATGAAAGAATAAAGGATTTAATAAGTAATATTGATTTGATAGATATTGACAATTTATACGAAGGTATTCTGAATTTATTAGTGGAGTTAAATGAAATTCGAATAAGTTCAAAAAAAATTGGAAATTCACAAAGGTGTTTTTTCTATCATTTTTTCCGTATCTACTTTGATAAGCGAGGAGATTATTTTTTATCAGCTAGTGCATCTGTAAAACAAGCAAGACAGGCATATGATAGAGATAATTAAGTTATGAAATACGATTATATAAATAATAGTATATCTTTTGAGGATAATGGAAATATTTACAACTGCCATTCATATATACCTCAAAGTGATTTTGATGAGGACAATTATGGTTTATTGTTTTTAGCTAGTCCATATTTTGTAGCAGAAAGTGATTATTATGAAGTGAATCTTTATCGTGGAAAAAGAAAGAATAGAGTAGGTTGGATTATTCCCATAAATCTATTATGTAATACAGATATTGATTATTTGTCTGATTTGGATGATTATTTATTAAAATATGCAGATATTTCGCTTCGCAAATTATTGACTTTTTGTATCAAAAAAAAACTTCTAAATGATTTAGATTTTGAAATAACAGATATACTTCCTGATTCTGTTATTATATTTATTTATAATCAAGATTCTCTCTCTCTTTCGGAAATTGATCATGTAATTCCATCTTTATATGATAATGGCTTTTATACTTTTGATGATCCTTTGTCTGCCAACTTTGGAGATTTGTATTCTTCTCAGTTAAAGAATCGTGAAATAAAAGAAGCAAAAAGTAATGGCTCATTACGTAAAATAAATCTAAGATTAATACATGAGAAATATCACCATTTATTATTTTTCAAACATTTGTATTCTTACATATTGCCCAATAATACAAATCCTTTTTTTAGATATATCTCTCTTTATCAAGTGATAGAAATATTAATGTCATTTGCATTTGATGATATTTATTTTTCTGTCATATCTAGTTATAATACAGGGGCTTGCACTAAAACGAATTAAGAGAAAGGTTGCAAGAAAGTACAAAAGAAAAAGAATTAATAAATAGAATCTATGACAATGTAAGCCAAACAGATCCTTACTATAATGATTTTATTGAAGCTGTTAAATCATTGTTCGTATTAATGGGTAAAGATAGTAGCAAATTGAATAGCTTTCAAGACTATATGTACACTTTAAGAAATATGATTATTCATGAAATGAGAAATTTGCTTGAATATTCAGAGGAAATGACAGCTATAGCAGAATGTTATGAGAAACTAATCTTTATATTGTTACAAGATTGTAAATTAGATAAGAATGATAAAAAAGGACTTTTTGTTCTTGATAAAGATTATTCATGGAAGATAAATAAAAGAAAAATGAGAGAAGTATATAATGATATATAATATTTTGTATCTTATTACTTTGTCAATTATGGAATAATATGCTGATATTGTATTGTTATTTTTAACAAATTTACGATGTTTATTCTTTTTGGGAGAGGAATAACTCTCTGAAATGGGGAATATATCAGATTAATATTATCATCCATACAGTTGTATCTTATGTGTATTCATTAGTGTCCCATTAAATTGGGATGAATTAAATATTAATCAAACAAGCCCGGAAAAAGGGTATTAAATTGCTCTTTGACATCATTGAAATAAGTCATATTGAACAACTCTTGTAAAGGTGTTTATCCGTTAATGAGATGCTCAAAATCTGTAGAACCTCGTAGGTTGAACGATTTGAACTGCATTTTCAGTGGTACCCCAGAACTTTTTTATCTTAAGATGCTGCTTCAACCATTTGAAAAACAGTTCCACGAGCCATCTTTTTTATAAAGATTAGCCATGTCAAGTGCAGATATATGTTTGGCATTTGTTAGGAAAGTAAATTCACAATCATCTTCTTCATCATAGAATCTAATGACCTGAGATTCTGGATACTTCTTTTCGGAGGTATATCCTAACAATTTCACTTCTGCATCAGAGAGTATATTCTTTGGCAATCTACGTTTCCATTTACAAAACGTACATTTCAGATTCGACTTTGCTTTTACTACAAAGAAAGAGCCTGTGATATAGTTCCTTGAATGAATTATATGCTCTGTTAAATATATAGTAAGCATTTGGTTCATTGTAAATTGCAGACATCGCTGTTGAGTAAGCATCCGATAAAGTACACATTGTAGACCTAAAAACTCTTCTATTACTTTGCGTTCAAAAACGTAGTTATGAAACGATCAATGAGTAAAGAAGAGTTTTTAGCGCTATATCAGCGCCAACAGTCCAGCGGACTAACCATAAAGGATTTCTGTGATAATGAATCGTATCCTGCTTCCTGTTTTCATTATTGGAAGAAGAAATATGGATTGAGTCACCCATATACCAAACACACCGAACCTACAGGTGATTCGTTTATCCCTCTTAATATTAATCATACTCCTGCCATTCCCACTTCATCATGTGGTGACAGGCATGTAACCATAGAACTTCCATCCGACATAAAGATCCACCTCAACATCCTAAGTAATCCGGAGATTATTTATGGCCTGATCAGTAAATTATGTAGCCATGTTCTGCCTGAATGATACGATGCGCTACTTCCTGTGTCCCGGGAAGACAGATATGCGCAAAGGAATAAATTCCCTTTGTGGGCTTGTTCATGATAAAATGGGATATGACGTTCGACTTGGCGATGTGTTTATCTTTGTCAACCGAAGCAGAACAACCATGAAACTTCTGCATGCCGAAGACGGAGGTATGGTTTTATACATAAAACGCCTTGAGGAAGGTACCTTCAGACTTCCTTCCTATGATAGTGAAAGCCGTTCCTATCCCATGGAATGGCGTGATTTAGTACTGATGGTGGAAGGCATAACCGATAATCCGAGTGATAGACTCAAACGTCTTAAAGCCGGTCGAAAAGAAGGATTTTATTGATTAAAAAGAGCTTCCTAAACTTGTATAGCTGTACGATTTTCAGTATCTTTACATTATAATAAGATACTAAAAAGAATGATTCATACAGATACGATGGAACTAATAATCAAGAATCAACAGGAGCAAATAAAAGGGCTTCTGGAGACAAATCGTACCCTTGTAGAATCAAATCAGAAAACTTATGGAACAGACGGGAGAACTGCAGCAAAAAGTACAGGAACTCCTGTCGCAAGTAGCCTGGTTAAACAGACAGCTTTTCGGCAGAAAGAGTGAAAAGCTGGCATCCTTGGATCCCAACCAGCTTGCCTTGTTTGATACCTTGGCTAATCCCAGGCAAGAGGAAACGGATCTTGTGGAGACTGGCGTAGGCACTAGGACATGTAAACGGACGGAAAGAAAAAGAATCCGCCGTAATCGGGAAACTGTTAGAGGGGCTGCCCGTTGTGGAGTCATTGTCGAACCTGATAATGTGGATCTGAATCGATATCGTCGTATAG
>NZ_BHWB01000024.1 GCF_003865075.1 Bacteroides faecalis
CTGCTGTCCCGTTAAAAAACGAGGAGTATATCAATTTTAATAAAAAGTGCCCTACAGCATGTTCGAACAAGGGGTAAGATTATGAACTCTGATATTTCCGAACCAAATCGGTTGAATCAAAAACTAGCTATATCTTACTAATTATCATGCACATACAGAGGTCTCTTAAAAGTTTAACGGGACAGTAGTGAAGTAATTTTTTAGAAAAGGCTTAAGTCCTGTATCGAAAAAAATGATATATCGGAGATTATTATTTTTTTATATGTTAATTGTTGAATGTCTCTTGTGTCCTATTTATTGTATTCTTATATTTAGAAAATTTATTTAAAACATTAATGCCATGAAGAATTTATTATTTGGTATTAAAGGGACTACACCATATTTGTATCACCCATTAGTTATTCTATTAAAAATTAATTGTATTATTAATCAAGTGCTTGATAATAATGTACTTAAAAATATATTTTTATCTTAGGACCATGAAGTTTGAACTGTAATATTAATATTAGAAGTCGTTAGAATATAGTATTGGCAATCGTTGATTTATACACTGTAAATTGGTTATTGTTAAGATAGATTTTATGTATTTACTAAACTACCAATATTTACTAAAATTGAAAAACATGAAGCATCTTTATACAATTGTTTTTTTTGATATTAGAATTTATAGTAATATCCTCTTGTAATCAGGATAATTATGAAATGTCAGAGGAAATTTCTAATATAGTTATGTCTAAATCACATATGATTGCCTCTGATTCATTAAATAATAAAGTTATTGTGTCTTGGGTATCGTATGTTAATTTAGAGAAATATTCTGTGATAAATACAAATATTGTCTATGACAGTTCTATCTCAGTTTTATAAAGTTATAGGATTATAAAATTAGATCTAATAAATGATGAAAAAATAAATATTATTTCAATGTTTATCTTTATACTTTTTCTTGTTAGTTGTGATAAGGATGAAAAGGTGGACAATCAAATTGATCTGAAATTCCCGGATTTGAAATACACTGTTTGGGAAGGGACAAAAAACATGTGTATTTTGATGATACTAAAGTAACTGATGATGTTTATATACTTTTTCTAAGTGAAAGTCGTGGTAACCCTATTGTATCTGGAAAAACAAGTTCTCAACAAAGGGATTTTGAATATGTTATTAATGATAGATTATTAACGATAGAAGGTCAAACTGTAGATTTTACGAATCATTTTTTGAATGGTGATTGGATACTGACAGAAATGGGAGTCAATAGAATGGTTTTAGTAAAATATTTGCATAATCGACGTGATAAGTATATATTAGAATTAAGAAAAAACAATAGTGTTGATAATCAATGATTCATTTTTATAGATAACAAAGTATAGTTTTTAAGCGTTATCAGACTGTCTGATTAATCATCTCTTATTTTGTGCTGATTTTTAGTGGAATAATATTGTTTTTATATAAATCTGCAAGTTTTAGTATCTTTGGATATATAAATTTGCAGGTTTTTATGATAAAGACAACTACAATCTCTCCTGTTTCAATTCTGGATGATTTACTCAATCAGTAGCATTTTTTGTATTTGCTTTCTTGTAAAAAAATAGGCAAGTGTTTACTTTGTCGAATGCTTACGAATATTTTGGGTAATATACTAAAGGAATAAAACAGTCACTAACCAATTTTACTTAGTTTACTATCTATCATGTTATTTAGTTTTCGTTTATGATCTTCATATCTTTACATGTATAAATAATCATTGTTTGAAGTTCATAATATTATGTATCTAGCATAGATAATGAATAAATCAAAACGATTTATTTGCATCTAAAGACTAAGTCCGAACACAAAATAAACTTGTTCCTCATAAGGATTAGCGATCAGCTTTCCGAAAATAGGAAGTGAGAAGTTGGAAGTAATCTTTAATTCTTTAGTAGCTGAAAGTCCTACGTTGACTACATTAAATTTGTTGGAATACATACCCTCCCAAGGAGTGAAACCGGCTTCGATACTCATACTGACATCTTTTACACTGAATGGATAACTTACTTCACAATAGCTCGACCATGCACGTTTCTCATTCCCGCGATAGTCGTTACCGGCAAAGACAGTATACCAACTGATGGATAAAGGAAGCTTTTCACTAAGCATATATCCGGCACCAATTTCAAATGTATGGCCGGTAGAATGTGAATTGTAATTGAAATATTTGAAAGGCTCTTCTTCCGTTTGAGTAAAGTAGTTGTTGGCGTAGAGAGTTAGGTTCTTGCACTCATACTCCAAAGACAAGTCTATTTCATTATTTTTGTTTCTGAATTCAGTTGATCCCCAGGCATAGGCAGTCAAACCTTTCCAATTGACACCGAGAGAAGGTTGTACACAGGCATTTCCACTGTCCATACCTCTCCATATATAACTGCTGACAAAATCAGCATTGATAAAAACATCCTGTGATTGTGCGGAGATAGCACAAAAGAGGATTACAATAAGTGTAATAGTTTTCTTCATTTTGTTGACTTGTAGTTTTCGGACGGCAAAGATATGGATTAATAGTTAAATAATGATTAAGAGTAATAAAAAAGAGACAGTTGTGTTTTTATTGAAGTTATAAACACCGTTGGTAGATATTTCTATACCGTAGATTTGTGCTTTGGATACATTATGGAATTGAGCACCAATACCAAATCCTTTGCCATCCATTATCATTTGGAATGCGTCATCAATACTGTTAATCATGCTGTTATTAGCATTATTGAACAGACCGAACTGGAATTCCATCATGTCTTTATACTGCTCATTGGGTTTCAACAATCTGCTTTTCTTTAATAAGTCTTTCCGTAAGCATGTAGGGATGACTCCGCAGGAGTATCGGGAAAAGTAATGTTGATTTACAAATGAGAACTATTCGTATATTGATCTTTCAGTAGGTAATATTTCTAGTGTTCCAGACAGAGACGGACAACCCGGAGGTGGGGAACGGCTTGGCTGAGAATGGTAAAAAGATCTAATTTAACGTTGAAATCTTTCCTTTAGTCGATTCCTTTTGCAAGAAAGTTTCAACGGTTTTACTTTTGTGTCCATAACTTAGAACCATGAATAATCATGCAAAGATTGCGTAAACAACAATGGTTAGAGCAGAGTATTTATGCAATTCTCTGGATCGCAGTTTTTCTATTCCCACTAATAGGAGCATATTTTGCTGTTAGTGGTGGGGGAGAAAGAGAAGAAGTATGCGAAATGGTTCGCAATTCTTGGTTGGGTATACTTCCCTTTTTAGGACTTTTCTTGGTGAATAATTATGGTCTGGTCCCTTATTTTTTGTTTAGAAAGAGACATTTAGAATATGTTATTTCTTTAGTTTGTACTGTCATTGCTATTTCTTGTTTTGTTCCCGCGCCTATAGGAATGCCGTTTGGAAAAGGAGATCGGATGGCAAAAGAACGTGTGCTAACAAAAGAGCAACTTAGAAATCAGATAATAAAACATAGAGAACGAGCGCGGGAAATGAATAATGCTCATTGGAATTCTGAACAAGATATCAAAGAAGAGAAATCCAAAATGGAACCTCAACCTCGTGTGAGGGTAGATAGACGACCGTACTCATTGATGAAACATGCTCCTTTTCCTCCTTTCTTCATTCGTTATCTGATTCATATTGTCACTGCTTTTTTGATCGTCGGTTTCAACATTGCAATCAAGCTTTTCTTTAAATCCGTTCGGGATGATGAACACTTGAAAGAATTGGAGAACCAGCGTTTGCAATCGGAATTGAAATATCTTAAATATCAGATTAATCCACATTTTTTTATGAATACACTTAATAATATTCATGCACTGGTGGATATTGATAACCAAAAGGCAAAAGAATCTATTGTAGAACTTTCTAAATTGATGCGTTATGTACTCTATGAGGCGAGTAATAAAACAATTCTGTTGTCTCGTGAAATTCAGTTTCTAAAAAACTATATTACATTGATGAGCCTTCGTTTCACAGATAAGGTTTTTATAAAGGTAGAGTTTCCGGCGGAAGTTCCTGAAGCACAAATACCTCCTTTACTTTTTATCTCTTTTATTGAGAATGCTTTTAAACATGGAGTCAGTTATCGTAGGGAGTCTTTTATCCATGTCAGTATGCAACTGGAAGAAGGAAATCGTATTTCATTTCGTTGTGCTAACAGTTGCGGTGGCATGGTAAATAAAAAAGATCATGGTATCGGGTTGGAGAATATCCGTAAGCGATTGAGACTTCTGTTTGGTAATGATTATACTCTTTCCATTACTGAAAAGGAAGATGAATTTGATGTTTTACTATTAATACCTTTATTATAATGAGATGTATTGCAATTGATGATGAGCCGTTGGCATTGACACAACTATCGGATTATATATCCCGCGTACCTTTTCTTACTTTGGTAAAATCTTGTCAGGACGCTTTTGAAGCGATGAAATTATTATCTGAAGAAGAAATTGAATTGATTTTTGTAGATATTAATATGCCTGATCTAAACGGGCTGGATTTTATACGTTCTTTGATTAATTGTCCGATGGTGATATTCACTACGGCTTATTCAGAGTATGCAGTAGAGGGGTTTAAACTTGATGCGGTTGATTATCTGTTGAAACCGTTTGAATTTCAGGATTTGTTGAAAGCAGCAGATAAAGCACGCCGTCTATATGAATTCCGTATATTGGAACAGCAGGGAGAATTGGGGAATACTTCACAGCTTAAAGATGATTCGTTGTTTGTGAAGAGTGATTACAAAGTAGTTCGTATTGATATAAAGAATATTCGGTATATTGAAGGGATGAGTGAATATGTTCGTATTTTTGTGGAAAGTGAAGATAAACCGATTATTACTCTTTCTAGCCTTCAGAAAATGGAAGAACGGCTTCCCTCGCATTTTATGCGGGTCCACCGTTCTTATATTGTCAATCTTCATAAGATAACCGAAGTGTCCAGGCTTCGTATTATTTTCGATAAGAATACATATATTCCTGTAGGCGATAATTACAAGGAAAAATTTACGGAGTATATCAGTAAACTCAGTCTCTCCTGAATATTTCTGTTTTAGCTTATTTAATTCCTAATTTCTTAGCGATATCTTTAGGAAGTGCATCTTTGTGTACTACTATATTCATTGTTTTGTAAGCAACGAATGGTTTGGAAGCATACCAGATTCCTTCGTATTTTCCGGCTTTACCCCATGAGTTCTTTACCATGAAGTATTCTTTTCCATTCTGGTCTTTAGCAATACCGTAGATAACCATCCCATGGTCGTCAGTAGTTTCCCAATTATCGAATGCTGTTTGGCGCATTTCTTGAGTGATTTCCATTTCCGGACGTGGTCGATTAGTCATCTCTTTACGTCTATCGGCAGGAGTCTGACCTGTCCAGCGTGCCATATCAGACCCACTTTGTTCTACATCTTTATTTACGTCAGGCATTACTGCAATACCATCACGAGTGAAGCCTTGTTCGCTAACATCGCTACCCCATGCAAAAGTATATCCTTTATTTACCGCATTGTCCATCACAGCCATAAATTCATCGATAGGCAAGTTGTATGATAAACCATTACGCCAGTTATCTTGGATCTCAATAGCGAATTGAGTGTAAAATGGATGATGGGTATATGAAGTCAATGATACATAATCCTCGGCTTTCAGACCTAATGATTCAACAAAAGATTTAGGAGTATATTCCTTGCCTCGGTAAGTGAATTTCTCAGGGCATTCTCCCAAGTATGTATCATAGATAGCACTTAATCCTTTTTTCCATACAGGAGTCAGTTTGCTGAATTTTCCTTTTGCAATTGCATTCACATAGGCTTCGGCTACTGCATCTAATTCATTATGTACGGGAAGTGAATCACCATACATGATACCTGGCATTGCTTCTTGTGGAACCAGACCGTAATTTTTCATACAATATATGATGTCATAGAAACTTCCACCAGGTGAGAAAGAGCTATCGCCATGATAGCGTACATAGTTTGCTCCGCGATCTTCCATCGTTTTGTGTACGACGAACATTTCTGATAAATCATGTTCACCTTTACCTAGACGAAGTAATTCTGATTCAAGGAATCCTAAGGCGGAGAAACTCCAACAAGTACTTGAACGATTTTGGTTTTTGATAGAAGTGATCGGATTTTCTTTCACTGTTGTGAATACAAATCCTTCTTCGGATTTTGCATCTTGTGCCATAGTGCTTAGGCTGAACAGGCCTAAGGCAGCAATAATGATTGTCTTTTTCATTTTTATGAAATTAATATAATTTATTTTGGATGCAAATATAGGCAATCTCTGCTGTATTTCCATCTGATTGTATACTAGTTGCATAAAAAAAGAATGAATGTTATTGTATTTTAGGCCGATAGGTTCGTTCAGAGAATGTAATGTTCAGAAAGAGGGATTAGTTGCTTTCTTTTTCTGAATGACAACATAAGAATTGCCAATTCCTGTATCTTATATTGAATGATGAAGAGAAATAACGCGGACTTTAAGAGTTTAAACTCATAAATCCGCGTTATTAAAATAGGATTCACTAAGATCTATTCTGCATTCTTTTTAGGTGCTATATAATCTTCTTTAATAAACTCATCGTATACTCGTTTGGGGTGATCAAAAGAAGCTGTCCCATTTCTACTTTCATCGAAATTCTCACGACGGAATTGTTTGAGCTTTACATTACCTTCAGCGTATTCTCTTAACTTTTTATGGTCTCTTCCGTAAAGAGAACTTTCAATTACATCCGAGTTTAACAGACTTTCCTTAGGAGTAATTGTGGGCAAAAGAACTTGTTCTAACAATCCGCGATAGGCACCATTGTACTCACACAATACTACATCTTGAATTACAAATATACGATATGTATACTTCGACCATGCAGTTTTGATAATGACTTCCTTAGCATATATTTCAATTGTAGCTTCCGAACCGTATTCTTGATCTCGGATAACGACAATGGTTCTACCATCGAGTTCTTCCATTACTGAAGTGGTCCATCGGGGAGAATTCATAACTTCCTCAATGATTTCGGGCAATTTTTCTTTAATTTCAAATTGTATCCTCATAGTTCTTGCCTGTGGGTCAGGACTTTTTATACACCCGCCTTAAAACGATTAAGGTGTTCTAAAGTTATGAATTAGAAATGATAAAAGCAAGAATTAGCTTGAAAATTTAGATTTTTATGCAAACTAAGTAATGATTTTATTTGTTTTATTCGTATATATGCAGCAAACTACAAAACTTCAATATCTATGCAAAAGAGAATTAGGAAGAATTACCTTATTTATGCTACAATGCTGCTCTTATTCGGGGGGCTTATTTATATTGCAATTGAAGAGGGAGATCGATTTTTACATCATGAGGGAAATTTTACGGTAGTACAAGGCGAGCCTTTTGCTATGTTCTGTCAGTTTATGTCAGATAATCTACACCATCCATTGACAACTTTGCTTATTCAGATTATTGCTGTATTGCTAATGGTACGTCTATTTGGTTATCTTTTTAATTATATAGGGCAACCGGGAGTTATAGGTGAAATTGTTGCTGGTATTGTATTAGGTCCTTCTGTATTGGGGGCTTTGTTTCCTGATGCTTTTCAATTTCTTTTTCCACCCGATTCATTGACTAATCTGGAATTGTTGAGTCAGGTAGGCTTGATTCTTTTTATGTTTGTAATTGGTATGGAACTTGATTTTAGTGTATTGAAGAATAAAATCAATGAAACATTAGTCATTAGTCATGCAGGTATTCTGGTTCCATTCTTTTTGGGCATTTTGTCTTCTTATTGGATATACGAGGAATATGCGTCATCTCAAACTCCTTTTCTTCCTTTTGCCCTTTTTATAGGCATATCGATGAGTATTACTGCCTTTCCTGTTTTGGCACGTATCATTCAGGAGCGGAATATGACAAAAACTCCTTTGGGTACATTGGCTATTGCTTCGGCTGCTAATGATGATGTGACAGCTTGGTGTTTGCTGGCAGTTGTGATAGCTATTTCAAAAGCGGGAAGTTTTGCCAGTGCTCTCTATTCTGTAGGATTGGCTGTGGTGTATATTGCAATTATGTTTCTGGTGGTTCGTCCCTTTCTGAAAAAGGTAGGAGAGGTTTATGCAAATCAGGAAGCTATCAATAAGACTTTTGTTGCTTTTATTCTTTTAATTCTGATTATTTCATCTTGTATTACTGAGGTAATAGGTATTCATGCATTGTTTGGTGCTTTTATGGCGGGAGTGGTGATGCCTTCTAATATTGGTTTCCGTAAGGTAATGATGGAAAAGGTAGAGGATATTTCATTGGTATTCTTCTTGCCTTTGTTTTTTGCTTTCACCGGGCTTCGTACGGAAATTGGTTTGATAAATAGTCTGGAACTATGGTTAGTGTGTTTATTGTTAGTGACGGTAGCTGTAGCCGGAAAGTTAGGTGGATGTGCTGTAGCAGCTCGTTTGGTCGGAGAGTCTTGGAAGGATAGTTTGACAGTAGGAACTTTGATGAATACTCGTGGATTAATGGAGTTGGTTGCATTAAATATTGGTTATGAAATGGGAGTTCTTCCTCCGTCCATTTTTGTAATTTTAGTTATTATGGCGTTGGTCACTACTTTTATGACTACTCCGTTGCTACATTTAGTCGAACGTTTCTTTGTACATCGGGAAGAAAGGTTATCTTTGAAGCGTAAATTGATTTTATGTTTTGGAAGACCGGAGTCGGGAAGAAATCTTTTATCTATTTACTATCTGTTGTTTGGTCAGAAATTGAAAAAAGAACATTTAATTACTGCTCACTACACAGTTGGTACGGACTTGAATCCATTGAATGCTGAGTACTATGCTCAGGAAAGTTTTGCTTTGGTGAATCAGCGGGCAAAAGAGTTGGATATTCAGGTGGATAACCGTTATCGGGTGACTGATAAACTGGTACAGGAGATGATTCATTTTGTACGTAAAGAACGGCCGGATATGTTATTGTTAGGAGCGGGTAGTCATTATCGTCCGGATACGTCAGGAACAACTCCCGGGGCTATTTTGTGGCTGTCTTTGTTTCGGGATAAGATTGATGAGGTGTTGGAGCAGGTGAAGTGTCCGGTAGCAGTATTTGTGAACCGTCATTATCGGGAAGGAGCAATGATCAGTTTGGTACTTGGAGGTATGATTGATACATTTCTGCTCTTCTATTTGGAGGGAATTCTTGCAGCTGGTCATTCTGTCCGTCTTTTTCTTTTTGATACGGATGATGATGAGTTTCGGTTGAAAATAAGAGAATTAATGGAGAAATATCCGGGATTGATTTCTCCGGTTGGTTTTACAAAAGCTGATGATTTGATAACAGAGGATAAAGATGGTTTGCTCATTATGAGCCATCTTTCATATACAAAATTGGCGGAGGAAGAGGAAGTGTTATCTAAGCTATCTTCTTTGTTAGTGATTCGCCGAAATAAAAGTAATGGAAATAAATGAAGAATTTAGAAATAGATAGATTTACAGGATTGGTGTTGGAAGGTGGTGGTATGCGTGGAGTGTTTACCTGTGGTGTACTTGATTATTTGATGGATCGTGACATTCGCTTTCCTTATACGATAGGAGTTTCTGCAGGGGCGTGTAACGGATTATCATATGCTTCGCGTCAGCGAGGGCGTGCTAGATACAGCAACATAGATTTATTGGAAAAGTATAATTATATCGGTTTGAAGTATTTACTCAAGAAGCGTAATATCCTTGATTTCGACTTACTGTTTAATGAATTTCCAGAACATATTCTTCCTTATGATTATAAAACCTATTTTTCTTCATCTGAACGTTACGTGATGGTGACAACAAACTGTCTGACGGGGGAAGCTAATTATTTCGAAGAAAAAAGAGATAAGAATAGAGTCATTGACATTGTTCGTGCATCAAGTAGTTTACCTTTTGTTTGCCCTATTGCCTATGTAGATGATGTTCCTATGCTTGATGGAGGAATTGTAGATTCTATTCCTTTACAACGTGCTATAGCAGATGGATATGTCAAAAATGTAGTTGTATTGACTCGTAATCGTGGCTACCGGAAAGATTCTAAAGATATTCGTATACCTTCTTTCGTATATCGGAAATATCCGAAATTACGTGAGGCACTTAGTCGTCGTTGTGCTGTATATAATGAGCAATTGGATATGGTTGAACGTATGGAGGATGAAGGCAAGATCATTGTGATTCGTCCATTGAAACCAGTGATGGTGGACCGCATTGAACGGGATATTCAGAAATTGACGGATTTTTATGAAGAAGGATATGAGTGTGCAAAGAGCTTATTTGAATCGAAGAATACATTCATTTGAAGAAAGAATGTTTGAATATTTGTCCCCGTCTATTAGAACTGATCAAATCAATGAGTAATTGTTTTTTATGTATCAGGAATAATATACCTTGCAACAATACTTATAGTAATGGGTAATGGTATTGCTTATTTTTGCAGGAGCTACTAGGTTTGGGGTTTGTAGAAATAGATTAGTTAGTAAAAGGACTGTTTAGGAGATTCTTAACAGTCCTTTTACATTTTAATTAAAGTTCAGTTATTCATTGATTTCTATTGTATATCCTCCTTTGAAGGTCTCACCTGCTTGTAAATGCTGCATCCAGTCTTTGTCTTTATATTCTCCGGTATAGTGAGCCCGGTCACATCTTCCGTACCAAGGTTCGATACATACAAACGGAGCATTCTTACCAGGAGGTGACCATAATCCTACTACTGGTGCTGTAAAGCGAAGGCTGAGATATGCCTTTTTCTCCTTATTATATAAGGTAACGTTTTTTACCTGACTATTTTCTATTATCAATGCATCATTATCGAAAGTATGAGTATCTAATGGTAATAATCCATCAGTTAATACTAGTGGATATTCAGTAGAAGGGTCGGCGCATCCTTTTTCGGAAATTAGGATGTATTTCAGATGGTCCTTTTTATTAAAGCCGAAATATCCTCGTTCTTGAGTCGCTTCTTCAAAGTCAGGCCAATAAAAAGCCGGATGAGCGCCGATCTGAAAAAACATTTCTTTTTCTCCTGTATTTTTGACTTCCCAAATTACTTCGATTTGTTTTTTATGAATACGATAACCTATTTCCAAACAGAAAGGATAAGGATATTTTGCCAGAGTTTCTTGATTGCTGATGAGACGGTAACGAAGTTCATCTGTTTTTTCGGAGATAAGTGTAAATTCCATATCACGAGCAAATCCATGTTGGGTTAGACTATAAACAGCTTTTCCAACGCGGTATTCATTTTCCCAAACACTCCCTACAATGGGGAAAAGTACTGGAGAATGACGTTTCCAGAATGTGGGGTCTGCTTGCCATAAATATTCTTTTCCATTGGCAAAGATACTGCAAAGTTCAGCTCCATGGGGAGATACCTGAATACTGATTTGAGAGTTACGTATTGTGTTCATTGAAATTCAAAATTATTTTCTTCTGATTTGAATGTACAAAGATACTATTTTCGAAAGTATATATAAATCTTAGTTGATAAAAAACGTGATATAATTATCTCTTTGGGTATGGTGAAATAAACGTGATATTTACTACAATAAATTTTTCAAAATGAATATGCCGTAAATTCTTTCGAGGTGAGGAGAATAACCATTTGGATTTGTAGAAAACATCATTAAGTATCAAATATAACAGAGAATGAAACAAATGTTTCATTTAACAAAGCTAGTTTACGCTAACTTTGCCGAAAGAAATGGGTTAATTAAAATTCTTTTTAATGCTATATCTTATTAGCATTAATCTATAGAGATAAGGGAAAAAGCCCAGTGAGAAAATATATAGAGTATATGGAAAATATTAATAAACTAATAAGATAAAACAATGGAAAATACAAAAAACTCTTCTCTTTCAAAGCTTATTCCTGTGATGTTTTGCTTCTTTGCTATGGGCTTCGTCGATTTGGTAGGAATTGCTTCTAATTATGTAAAACAGGATTTGGGATTATCCGATGCTCAGGCCAATATCTTCCCTTCATTAGTATTCTTTTGGTTCCTGATTTTTTCAGTACCTACAGGTATGTTGATGAGCCGTATCGGACAGAGAAAAACAGTTTTGTTAAGTCTGGTGATAACTTTTATCTCTTTACTTTTGCCGATCTTTGGTGATGGTTATATGTTAATGCTGATTTCGTTTTCTTTGTTAGGTATTGGAAATGCTTTGATGCAGACTTCTTTGAATCCGCTTCTTTCTAATATAGTACGAGGTGACCGTTTAGCTAGCAGTCTAACTTTTGGTCAGTTTGTAAAAGCGATAGCTTCTTTCTTGGCACCATTCATTGCTATGTGGGGAGCAACTCAGGTGATTCCGTCTTTGGGTTTAGGTTGGCGTGTACTATTTCCTATTTATATGATTATAGCAGTTATTGCTATTCTGTTGCTTAATGCTACACAGATTGAAGAAGAAAAAGAAGAGGGTAAGCCTTCTACTTTCGGACAGTGTCTGGCATTGTTGGGTAAACCGTTTATCTTGCTCTGTTTCTTAGGAATCATGTGCCATGTTGGTATAGATGTAGGGGCAAACACTACTGCTCCTAAAATTCTGATGGAACGTCTCGGAATGAGTTTATATGATGCTACTTCTGCAACAAGCTTTTATTTTATTTCCCGTACGTTCGGTTGTTTGTTGGGTACATTAATATTACGTATGATGTCTCCGAAATCTTTCTTTGGTTTCAGTGTTATTATGATGTTAGTTGCAATGGTAGGGTTATTGATATTCCACGATAAGACAATGATTTATGCTTGTATTGCTTTGATTGGTTTTGGCAACTCAAATGTATTTTCTGTTATTTTCTCTCAGGCACTACTTTATTTGCCGGGTAAAAAAAATGAAGTTTCCGGTTTGATGATCATGGGACTTTTCGGAGGAACTGTTTTTCCGTTGGCAATGGGAGTTGCATCTGATGCAATAGGGCAGAATGGTGCAGTTGCAGTAATGACTATTGGGGTACTTTATTTGCTGTTTTTTACATTTCGTATTAGAAAATAATATTATATTTGACGAAAAATAAAATCTGTTGATTATGAATAATATAATAGTAGGTATGGGCGAGGCCCTGTGGGATGTATTACCCGAAGGAAAGAAAATAGGTGGTGCTCCGGCAAATTTTGCATACCATGTTTCACAGTTTGGATTTGATAGTCGTGTAGTAAGTGCAGTCGGGAAAGATGAATTGGGGGATGAGATTTTAAAAGTATTCAAAGAAAAGAATCTGCAACATCAGATTGAATCTGTGGATTATCCTACCGGTACGGTACAGGTAACACTTGACGGTGAGGGAGTACCTTGTTATGAGATTAAAGAAGGAGTTGCATGGGACAATATACCTTTTACGGATGAGCTAAAGCGTTTGGCGTTGAATACACGTGCTGTTTGTTTTGGTTCTTTAGCACAACGTAATGAGGTTAGTCGTGCTACTATCAATCGTTTTCTCGATACAATGTCGGACATGGAAGGACAATTGAAGATATTTGATATTAATCTTCGGCAGAATTTTTATACGAAGGAAGTGTTGAGCGAGTCATTTCAACGTTGTAATATTCTGAAAATTAATGATGAAGAATTGGTGACTATCAGCCGAATGTTTGGTTATCCCGGTATTGACCTGCAGGATAAATGTTGGATTCTTTTGGCTAAGTATAATCTAAAAATGTTGATATTAACGTGTGGTACGAACGGAAGTTATGTTTTCACTCCCGGAGTTGTTTCTTTTCAAGAGACTCCCAAAGTGCCTGTTGCAGATACTGTTGGTGCAGGAGATTCGTTTACTGCTACTTTTTGTGCTTCTATTTTAAAAGGTGAATCCGTGCCCGAAGCTCATAGGTTAGCTGTAGAAGTTTCTGCTTATGTTTGTACTCAGAGTGGCGCTATGCCGGAACTTCCTTCTGTTTTAAAAGATAAGTTACTGTAGTATCTCTACTACAAGACTGATATTTTTAGATTTAAAGATGGAAACCTTTCAAAGTAAACCTATTGCTTTGAGAGGTTTTTATTGTTTGAATATATAAGGTTGTAACGATGATTTTTTTATAAGATAAAACTAATAATTTGACTTCATAGCTATAACATTATCCATTATCTTATGTTTTAGATCAATAAGATATTTGTTTCTTCTTATTTGACTTTTAAGAGAAAACTGCTATCTTTATCCCGATATCGATATATGAAGATTAGGATTGTATGGTAGAAGAGAAAAAAGGTAGAGAAAAACACGATATTATGAGATATTTTCATTGGATAGGATTTTTGTTTTGTCTTGTTATGATAGTGTCTTGTACACAGGATACTTCTCGTTTTCGTATAGGTGTAGCACAATGTAGCGATGATTCCTGGCGCCATAAGATGAATGACGAGATACTTCGTGAAGCAATGTTTTATGATGGTGTGTCTGTTGAAATTCGGTCAGCTAATGATGATAACCATAAGCAAGCAGAAGATATTAGTTACTTTGTGAACAATGGAGTTGATTTACTGATAGTCTCAGCTAACGAAGCTGCTCCGATGACTCCGGTTGTGGAAGAAGCATATGAAAAGGGAATTCCTGTTATAATGGTCGATCGGAAAATCCTTTCTGATAAATATACGGCATATATTGGAGCAGATAATTATGAAATAGGTCGTGCCGTTGGAAATTATATTGCTTCCCGTCTCAAGGGAAAGGGGAAAGTTGTAGAGCTGACAGGACTTAAGGGTTCTACACCAGCAATGGAACGTCACGAAGGATTTATTACTGCAATCAGTCATTATCCGGATATAAAATTGATTGATGAGGCAGATGCGGCATGGGAGAGAGGTCCTGCGGAAATAGAGATGGATAGTATGCTTCTTCGTCATCCTGAAATTGATGCTGTATTTGCTCATAATGACCGTATTGCTCCGGGAGCCTATGAAGCGGCTAAGAAAGTTGGAAGAGAAAAAGAGATGATTTTTGTGGGTATTGATGCTTTGCCGGGTGAGGGAAATGGGTTGGAATTGGTACTTGATAGTATACTGGACGCCACTTTTATCTATCCGACAAATGGTGATAAAGTGATGCAATTAGCAATGAATATCCTTCAAAAGAATCCATACCCTAAAGAGACGGTTATGAATACAGCAGTAGTAGATCATACTAATGCCCGGATTATGCAGCTTCAGACAACTCATATTTCGGAACTTGATCAAAAGATAGAAACGTTGAATGGACGAATTGGCAATTATCTTTCACGTGTAGCTACACAACAATTTGGATTGTATGGTAGTTTGTTGATTCTGTTGTTGGTGGCTGGGCTATTACTGGTTGTTTATAAAGCACTGCGTTCTAAAAACCGTTTGAATAAGGAGTTGTCCGTGCAAAAGAAACAATTGGAAGAACAGCGTGATAAGTTGGAGGAGCAACGGGATCAATTAATTCAACTGTCTCATCAATTGGAGGAAGCTACTCATGCTAAACTGGTTTTTTTTACAAATATATCTCATGATTTTCGTACTCCATTGACATTGGTTGCCGATCCGGTTGAACAATTACTAGCCGATAAATCGTTGAATTCGGACCAACACAGAATGTTGATGCTAGTACAGCGTAATGTAAGCATTCTCCTTCGTTTGGTTAATCAGATTCTGGACTTCCGCAAATATGAAAATGGTAAGATGGAATATACGCCTCTTCCTTTAGATTTACTTTCATGTTTTGAAAGTTGGAATGAGTCATTTCAGGCGGCTGCCCGTAAAAAGCATATTCATTTTTCTTTTGATAATATGCCGGATACTGACTATCATACTTTGGGGGATGTGGAAAAATTGGAACGAATTTACTTTAATTTACTCTCAAATGCATTTAAATTTACTCCGGAAAATGGAAAAGTTACTGTGCGCTTATTGGCATTTACAAAGGAAGAACAACGTTGGTTGCGTTTTACAGTCGCTAATACAGGTTCTTTAATTTCTGCCGAACATATTCGGAATATCTTCGATCGTTTCTATAAAATAGATATGCATCATGCCGGTTCGGGGATTGGATTGGCGTTGGTAAAAGCTTTCGTTGAATTACATGGTGGTGTTATTACTGTGGAAAGCGATGAAAGACAGGGAACGGTTTTTACTGTAGAGTTACCGGCACAAACTGGTCTTTTAAATTCTTTGAATGAAGAAACAGCAGCTTCTATTATGGATTATCAGGTAGATGATTTATTGTCAGCAGAAGAAAAAGAACTAGAAAAGGGATATGATTCATCCAAGCCATCTATTTTGATTATTGATGATAATGAGGATATTCGTTCTTATGTCCATGGGTTACTTCATTCGGAATATACGGTTGTTGAAGCAGCAAACGGTTCGGAAGGAATTCGAAAGGCAATGAAGTATGTACCTGATTTGATTATTTCTGATGTGATGATGCCTGGTATTGATGGAGTAGAATGTTGTCGTCGTCTGAAAAGTGAATTACAGACTTGCCATATTCCTATTATGTTATTAACAGCCTGCTCATTGGATGAGCAACGTATTCAGGGATATGACGGTGGAGCGGACTCTTATATTTCCAAACCTTTCAGTTCGCAACTGCTGTTATCGCGTGTTCGAAATTTGATAGATTCACATCGTCGTTTGAAACAATTCTTTGGAGATGGACAGACTTTGGCTAAAGAAGATGTTTGTGACATAGATAAAGATTTTGTCGAAAGATTCAAGGTTTTAATTGAGGAGAAGTTGGGAGATTCAAATCTGAATGTAGAAGATTTGGGTAAAGATATGGGATTAAGTCGTGTACAGCTCTATCGCAAAATAAAATCATTAACTAACTATTCTCCAAACGAGTTACTTCGTATCGCCCGTTTAAAGAAAGCAGCGTCTCTACTTGCTTCTTCGGATATGAATGTAGCAGAGATAGGTTATGAAGTAGGATTCAGTTCACCTTCGTATTTTACAAAATGCTATAAAGAACAGTTTGGAGAAAGTCCTACAGATTTTTTGAAAAGGAAAGGATAAGGATTAAATTATAAAATAATATGAAGTTTGAAGGCTGATTTATCTTTTTAATTCTTATTTTTGTAAAGAGGATAACTATTAATACTATGATTGCTAAACACTTCTGTTTTAAAAGTTTTTTGTTGTGTGGGCTATTATTTCTATCCGGTTGGATATATGGTCAATCAACAACTTGGGAGAACTGCTCTCCGGAGACTATGGTTTTTGAACTGACAAATAAGGAAGCATTGAAACTTATTAAAGGAAAATTCAAGCAAAAACATTGGGATAAAGTGTTGAAGACACCATTCGCCAGTTTTACGAAAACATGGGTAGACCGACCTTCTATGGGGCATTTCTTATTTGCTGATGTATATAGAAACGAAGTTCGTTACCGATATGACTCGGCAATTCCTTTTCAAGTTTTTCTTTTTAAAGAATATGGGATGTTGTCTTTGCAAGTAGTCGATTCTTTAGGAACGATACGAGGGGACGCCAAAGTTCGTGTTGATGGTCAGGTTATAGATTACGAAGAGATAAGCCATACATATACAGATGATAATTGGTCACAAAATGAACAACATATTCTAACTGTGGAATTGGATAAATTCCGTGCGGTCTTCGATTTGACAAAACATTTCGTTCCACCTTGGAGTGGTGGAAGTTCATACAGCGATAAGCCTGATTTTTATAGCTATTTGATTACTGATAAAAATAAGTATAAACCTGGTGAAACAGTGCGATTCAAATCTTATGCTCTTTCCAGATATAAAAGAGCATTAAGGCAGGAGCTTTCTTTATGGTTACGTACAGGTGGACAACATCCATTCAAGAAAATACTATCTGTCAATCCTTATCATCCTGGAGGTTTTGCCGGAGAATTTCAATTAGTGGATTCTTTGGATCTGAAACTGGGACAAAGGTACAGTATGCAACTTAGAGATGCAAGTGAGCGTATTGTTGCTACGACAGAATTTGTATATGAGGATTATGAACTAAATGGGAATAAATTGCAATTGACTTTAGACTCACATACACATTACTTTCCTAATAAGAACCGTTTGAATATTTATGCCACAGATGTGAACGGGCTTCCTTTGCGAGAAACTGTTGTGGATGTGACTGTCAAAAGACAGGAAGTTCTGAAATCCTATTCGGAATTATTGCTACTTCCCGATACTTTGATGGCTATGCAGGTAGAACTGGATGCTTTGGGTGAGGCGACAGTGGATATTCCTTCAGATTTATTTGGTGCTTCTAACTGTGTATATAATGTGGAGGTAGTGTTGTTTACTTCGGATAACCAGCGGTTGGAACAGCATAGTGAAGCTACATTCTATCATTCTTGTTATGAAATTCGTAATACCATGCAGGGAGATACCCTTTGCCTGTCGTTGTTCGACTTGGGAGAAGAACGTCCTATGGAAGCATTATTAGATTATGGTGATAAGAAGAAAAAGAAAATTCAGTTACCTTATAGGGAACCTTTCAAACAATCTGTTGCAAAATACTGGATAGACCTACCTGATATTGGATATCAGACATGTGTTTATTCCTCTGACATAGATCCTAAATTGGAATTAATAGGAGGTATTGAGAAAGATTCACTTTGTGTTTCCCTTTCCAATCCGTTGCAATTAGAGTTTTCATGGTATGTATATCAGGAAAATCAACTGTTAGGAAAAGGCTTTGGAAAAGAATTGGAATATAAACAAGGTTTGATTGATCCTTCCTCTGTTTATTATGTGGAAATCTTCTACTTCTTGGGAAACGAGGAATGTGAATTAAGACGTGCGTATACATCCTCTACTAAACACTTGCTGATTGAGTCCGATTTGCCTGATCAGGTTTATCCGGGTCAAAAAGTATCAGCGGAATTAAATGTAACGGATGTGCAAGGACATCCTGTTGCTAATGTAGATTTGACTGCATTCTCTGTCAATAGCCAGTTGGAATATAATATCCCTAATTTGCCTTCGTATAATAAGACTCTTCGGGCACGCGAACAACGTGTCTCTTATTCTATAGATGAAATAGACTATTTACATACTACCACGTTGGATTATTCACGTTGGAATAGCTTGCTTCATTTGGATCAGCTTCTTTATTATCAGTTCGCTTATCCTTCAAAGATATTTCGTCATACTGTTGATACTCCTGACCGAACCACTCAGTTTGCGCCATATGTAATGAAGAATGGAGAGGCGGTTGATATTTACGTGATTGAACAGAATGATGTTCCTTGCTATTTCTCTTGGACGGAACAGATGAAAGGGTATTCTTTTCTTGCTTGTTGTCCCCAGGGAAAGCAAAAATTAACTTTACGAATGGCGGACCGTGCTTTTGTTATTGATTCAATTGCTTTTGAGCCGGGTAAGAAAACGATTCTTAGTTTTGATATGGATCATGTGCCGGAAGGGATAAAGGTTATTTGGTTGAATCAGAAAAATGCTCAAGAAAAATACGAATTTACGGATATAGAGAGAAAACGATATGAACAATATATTTGTAGGCTTCCTGTACAGGAAAATTCAGATTATACCTGTTTGAGAAGAAATGGTGAGGAATTTCCTGTTTCACTTCGAGGTTTGTCACCTGTTTATAAGAAAGTTTTGTTGGTAGGGCCAATTGAACCGGCTGTTTGGCAGTATACGAATGGTGTTTCGTATAAACATGAAGGTGGGTTCTCTTATAAATTTGAGGATAATGTAGCTTATAAATATAAAGATGATAATCTTTGTCCAAAAACATTGAGCTTTTCATCTGAAGCAACGATATTAACATTAGATGACTTCTGTTTGACTTCGGCGGTCATTCGTGATCTCTTGACCGAATACAAGAAAGGGAATATTTGGTCTCCTACTCAAATTTATATTTCTTTGCCGGATAAAAAGTTGAAATTTCATCTTCCAAAAGATAAGAATTTTACCGGTGTGGCAAACTTACTCTTTAGAAATTGTGAAACCGGAGCATTACTGTTGCCTGATACATTGATAAAAGAAAGTAAGACATATGCTCATTTCCCGGCCGGTGTATATGATGCTATATTGCTTTATAATGATGGAAAGTATTTGCAATGGAATAATTTGACAGTGAAGTCTAATACTTATTTGGATGTTAATATGGAAAGTATGGCTTTGAATGAATGTGATTCATTGTCTGCATCTTGGCTTTCTGTTAGCGGCTCTGTAGGCGGCATTGGCGTTAATCAACAAAAAGGTCGGAGTATGAGTCTTAAACGACCATCACGAAGATATGGAAATATGGTTTGCGGTTATGTAACAGCCTCTTCCGGAGAACCCATCATAGGAGTTTCTGTGATGATTAAAGGAACGCAAGAGGGAACAATTACAAATATGGAAGGTTATTTTGAGCTAAACTGTGGAAGAGGGGAGATACTTCAATTTTGTTATGTCGGTTATAAGCGGCAAGAAGTACAAGCTGTTTCTGGTATGGACTTGTTTGTTACGATGGAAGAAGGTAATGTTGTTTTGGAAGAAGTGGTGGTGACTGGATTGGGAAGGCAATCGAGAACTTCATTCACTGGAAGTCTGGCAGGAGTAGTTTCTGGTGTTTCGGTAAAATCTTCATCTTCTGTACCTTTAGAAGAGGCTGAGGAGATGGATGAAAAGGAAGAAGCAAAAGCTGATATGGAACACCTGTATAGTGAACTGATGCAGTTGAATGGGGTACGTCGTAATTTCTCGGATGTTGCTTTTTGGCAACCACGTTTGTATACGGATAAAAGAGGAAAGGCACAGTTTGAGGCGACTTTTCCTGATAATGTGACTAAATGGGAGACGGTAGTTTATGCTATGAACCGACGATTGCAGACTGGTACATTCCGTCGTTCCATTCGTTCCTATAAACCGCTGATGGCTGAACTGAAAACTCCCCGTTTTTTTGTGGAGGGAGATGAAAGTGGGATAACTGGAACTATTCGTAATGATTTGGAGAGACAACAAGTCAAGGGACAAACTCTCTTTGCTGTTGGAAGTGATACATTAAACCGTCGAGAAGTGAACTTGACGGAAGGGTTTCATGAAACGTTACCGTTGCGAGTTGCCAATACTGACAGTTTAACTGTGAGTTATCTTTTTACTCGTGATGATGGTTATCGTGACGGAGAAGTATATACAATTCCAGTATTATCTCAAGGTACGGAATTGGCACAAGGTATATTAGGTCTTTTGCAGGATACGAAGCCGGTGAGTATACATGCCGGCGAAAATGAGGAAATTACTGTCAGTATAACTGATAATCCGTTAGATATTTATAAAGAAGCTACAAGTTATTTGACAGGGTATAAATATCTGTGCAATGAACAGTTAGCATCTAAACTAGTGGGACTGTTATCTTATCGGCTTTATATGCAATATGAAGAAGAATAAGTAAAAGTAGACAAAGATATAAAATCAATTATTCGTCATTTATTGAGAAATCAGAATAAACAGAAATTATGGTCGTGGTGGGGTAATAGTGAGGATACTTCTTATTGGATGTCGGCACATATACTACGAGCCTTAAAGTTGGCTAAGGACGAAGGATATACAGTAGAGTTAGATGTAAAAGGATTAGAAAAGGATTATATTCATATGTATCCCTATCGTGGAATGAATCTGGAGCATATTGAAATTCTCCATGCACTTTCTGATTGGGGAGTTACAATTAATAGTTCTAAAGTAACTAAGTTGTTTAATCCGTTGATTAGGAAGTTGGAACAGCAGGAAGATTCGTTGATGAGTAAGAATGATACGTATGTCCCTGTTTCGTTTTTAAAGGACAAGTTGCTTCTTTGGGAGATGATGCAGCGAACAGATTCGATAAATGTAGGTGATAGTTTACGTCATTATCTTAAAAAGGATGTATTAGGAGGTGTATATTGTAGTGATGGACGACGTGCAAAATATTGGGAAGGAGATCATTTAATGAATACGTTAATTGCTTATCGGATGGTTAAGAATGATTCTTCTTTGTGTTATTTGAAAGAAAATATGCAATTATATATTTTGCGTACCCGGCAGCAGGGATGGAATACGTATCAGGCATCCTCAGCAGTGGCTACTGTTTTATCCGATTTGTTGGCAGACTCTAAAAAATGTACGGAAACAGTCGTTTCAATACGTGGCAAGGAGAATAAGCAGATATCTGAATTTCCTTATCATTTTAGATTGGAAGCAGGCGATAGCTTAATAATAGCGAAAAAAGGAAATAACCTTTTGCTTTATAGCGCGTATTCTAAGAAGCGTGTGTTGAACGCCCATGAAAGTGATGTTTTTAAAGTAGAATCAGTTTTGAGTAGTGACACATTGACCGCGGGTATTCCGGCTATCTTGACTGTCACTTTACAAGTGAAACGGGAAAATGCTCAATATGTGTTGATTGACGTTCCTATTCCCGCGGGATGTAGCTATGATTCAAAACCGATTTATACTTCTGGATGTGAAGTATATCGTGAGTATTTCAAAGAAAAGACAGTTATCTTTAGTGAAAGATTACCGATAGGTACTTATCGGTTTAACATTCCTTTGTTACCGCGCTATACTGGTAAATATACGTTGAATCCGGCAAAAGTCGAGTTGATGTATTTTCCGGTAGTAAATGCCAATAATAGTAAAAAAGGAATCCAGATTATAGAAAGAGATATGAAGTCGTTGAATTTGAAAATGAGCAGGTGATGAAAGACTATAAAGAAAATACAACCGGTTTATCTGAAGAATTTTGTAACGATGTATATGGAGTAGTAAAGGAAATTCCTACAGGCAAAGTTTCTACTTATGGAGAGATTGCTGCATTGCTGGGTTTCCCTCAATATTCTCGTATGGTGGGTCGCGCTTTGAAACATGTGCCTCAAGATTTGTCTGTTCCTTGTCACCGGGTAGTCAATGCGGCAGGGAGACTTGTGCCTGGATGGGAAGAACAAAAACAGTTGCTATTGGAAGAAGAGGTGACTTTTAGATCCAATGGTTGTGTGGATATGAAAAAGCATTTATTTCAGCCACTTGGACATTCTTTTTTTTCGTAGAAATGTCTGTATAATGCCGACAACGCAAATAATGCCCCCAATCATGTATCTTGCAGTTTAGTTATTGCTCTTTTGTTTGAGGACAGCCATTTCATAAGACATAAACAAAAAAGGTAGAAATCTGTTTCAAGATTTCTACCTTTTTAATATAAAGGATGATTACTGATTATTCAATGTCTGCACCCCAGTTGCTTTTAGCTAAACGCTTGTAGCTATTATAACGCCACTTAGCATTGTCTTCAGCAGCTTGGAATAATTCAGCAGCTTCAGTAGGATACTGCTTCATTACTGAAGAGTAACGAACCTCATTTTTCAAGAACGGTTGGAATTCAGCCCAATTTGGTTCTTTGCTATCCAGTTGGAACGGATTCTTCCCTTCAGCTTCCAAAGCTGGATTATAGCGCCACAAGTGCCAGTATCCACATGCAACAGCCTTTTCTTCTTCTTCCTGACTCTTACCCATACCTGCTTTCAAACCGTGGTTGATACATGGAGCGTAAGCGATGATCAATGATGGTCCAGGATATGCTTCAGCTTCACGGATAGCTTTCAGAGTCTGAGCTTGGTCAGCACCCATAGCGATCTGAGCAACGTAAACATAACCATAAGTAGTAGCCATCAGACCGAGGTCTTTCTTACGTACACGCTTACCAGCAGCGGCAAACTTAGCAATAGCACCTACTGGAGTAGCTTTAGAAGACTGACCACCTGTGTTAGAGTAAACTTCAGTATCCAAAACAAGGATATTAACATCCTTGCCGGAAGCAATTACGTGGTCAAGACCACCGTAACCGATATCGTAAGAAGCACCGTCACCACCGATGATCCATTGGCTGCGTTTAACAAGATATTGAGTCAGACCTTTCAGTTCTTTGCTATTTGGACAACCAGCAGCAATGCCTTGTTCAATAATAGCTTCAATCTGAGGTGCAAGCTCTTTTGTCTTGTCTGCATCGTTCATATTTTCAATCCATGATTTCAGAACTTCTTTTACTTCAGCAGGAGCATTATCAGATGCCAAAATGTTATTGAATAACTTCACGATACGAGTACGCATCTTTTCATTAGCCAATTCCATACCCAAACCAAATTCGCAGAAATCCTCGAACAATGAGTTAGCCCAAGCAGGACCGTGACCCTTTTCATTCTTAGTATACGGAGTAGAAGGAACAGAACCAGAGTAAATAGAAGAACATCCGGTAGCATTAGCAACCATTTCACGATCACCGAACAACTGAGAAATCAGTTTTACATACGGAGTTTCACCGCAGCCGGAACAAGCTCCAGAGAACTCAAACAATGGAGTAGCAAACTGAGAGTTCTTCACGTTAGCCTTGATATCAACTAAGTGTTGTTTGCTCTTCACTTCTTTAACGCAGTATTCCCAGTTAGATGCTTCTGCTAATTGGCTTTCAAGATGTTTCATAGTCAATGCTTTGCCACCTTTCTTCGGATTACCCGGACAGATATCAGCACAGTTACCACAACCCAGACAGTCGAGAACGTCTACCTGAATGCGGAATGTCATACCATCAAATGCTTTACCTACAGCTTTCAGTTGAGTGAAATTAGCCCCCTTCTGTTCTTCTGCATCGAGTACGAATGGACGGATAGAAGCGTGAGGGCAAACATAAGCACATTTGTTACATTGGATACAGTTTTCTGCATTCCATTCAGGAACGAAAGCTGCAACACCACGTTTTTCATATTGGGAAGTTCCTTGTATCCAAGTACCATCTTCAATTCCTTTGAATGCAGATACTGGCAGCAAATCACCGTCTTGTGCATTGATAGGACGAACAACTTCATTGATGAATGCCGGATCATTGTTTTCAACTTTTGCATCGTCTGGCAGGTTAGCCCAAGCCGGATCAATAGTCAGTTGTTGGTATTCACCGCCACGATCAACAGCAGCATAGTTCTTATTAACAACATCTTCACCTTTCTTACCGTAAGACTTAACGATGAATTTCTTCATCTGCTCAACAGCTTGTTCTACAGGAATTACACCTGTGATACGGAAGAATGCTGATTGAAGAATGGTGTTGGTACGGTTACCTAAACCAATTTCCTGTGCAATCTGAGTTGCGTTGATGTAATATACGGATATATTGTTCTTAGCGAAATATTTCTTCACCTTATTAGGTAAATTCTTAGCGAGTTCTTCATCTTTCCAGATTGTATTCAGCAAGAAAGAACCATTCTTACGCAAACCACGAGTTACATCGTACATGTGCAAATAAGCCTGTACGTGGCAAGCAACGAAGTTCGGTGTGTTTACCAAATAGGTAGAACGGATTGGAGTATCACCGAAACGTAAGTGAGAACAAGTGAAACCACCAGATTTTTTAGAATCGTAAGAGAAATAAGCTTGGCAGTGTTTGTCAGTGTTGTCACCGATAATCTTAACAGAGTTCTTGTTAGCACCTACAGTACCGTCAGCACCTAAACCATAGAATTTAGCTTCGAACATGCCTTTACCACCCAAAGCAATTTCTTCTTCCTGTGGAAGAGATGTGAAAGTAACGTCATCTACAATACCGATAGTGAAGTGATTCTTTGGCATCGGCATAGCCAGATTCTTAAATACTGCGATAATCTGAGCAGGAGTAGTATCTTTTGAGCCCAAACCATAACGCCCCCCAACAATTACCGGAGCATTTTCTGCACCATAGAAACAGTCTTTAACGTCAAGATATAGAGGTTCACCGTTAGCACCCGGTTCTTTTGTACGGTCAAGTACAGCAATACTCTTAACAGTCTTAGGCACAGCAGCCAAGAAGTGTTTAGCAGAGAACGGACGATACAAGTGTACAGCAACCATACCAACTTTTTCGCCATTTTCTACTAAGTGGTCGATAGCCTCGCGAGCAGCTTCTGTTACAGAACCCATTGCGATAATTACGCGTTCTGCATCTTCTGCACCATAGTAATCGAACAAACCATATTTGCGGCCTGTGATCTTATAAATTTCATTCATATATTCTTCTACGGCAGCCGGAACTGTTTCATAGAAGCTGTTGCATGATTCACGATGTTGGAAGAAATGGTCAGGATTTTCAGCCATACCACGAGCAACCGGATTCATTGGATTGAGTGCGCGGGCACGGAATTCAGCTAATGCTTCTTGGTCAATTAGTGGAGCAAGATCCTCGTTTTCCAACATTTCGATCTTCTGGATTTCGTGAGAAGTACGGAATCCATCGAAGAAGTTTACGAATGGTACGCGAGTTTTAATAGTAGCTAAGTGAGCTACACCAGCTAAGTCCATAACTTCTTGTACGGAACCTTCTGCCAACATAGCAAAACCTGTTTGGCGAGTAGACATAACATCTTGGTGGTCACCGAAGATACACAGAGCATGAGATGCTAATGTACGTGCGGATACGTGGAATACGCAAGGCAAGAATTCACCAGCAATTTTATACATGTTAGGTATCATCAGGAGAAGACCTTGAGAAGCTGTATAAGTAGTAGTCAATGCACCAGCTTGTAATGAACCATGAACAGCTCCCGCTGCACCGGCTTCTGATTGCATTTCCTGTACCAATACTGTTTCGCCGAAGATGTTCTTACGTCCTGCGGCAGCCCATTCGTCTACGTACTCAGCCATAGTCGAAGAAGGGGTGATGGGGTAGATAGCTGCTACTTCAGAAAACATATATGAGATATGTGCTGCAGCTTGGTTACCATCACAAGTGATGAATTTCTTCTGTTTAGTCATAACTAAATTAAATATTTAAGTAAATAAATTATTTCAAAAATGGAATGGAAAGCGGGTATTTCCATACTTGTCCGTTCAGTCCCTTGATTCCTCCGATAATAGGAAAAACCAGACATAAAATCCCAATAATAGCACTAACAGGTAAAAGCCAGAATATACTTCCAAAAAGTCCGAATACATTTGAAAGCGCTCCGCTTGCAATTGCAGCAGGAAGACTGGCAACAAATGCTATCACAAATATTATTCCAAAGATAAACCAGGTGATATACCAGTTTAGGATATATTTTCCTTGTTTGTTAATTTGTTCCGAAGAATTTTTTCCCATCGCCCATAGTACGATAGGAATGATCCATCCAACATATGGAACAAGGATCAGAAAGTTCATTAAAGCCAGATAAGAATTTTCCTGCAATCCCATTGGAATCTCTTGGCTAGGACAGGAATTTGTAGTTTCATCTTCTGTGAATAACTTCTGTTTTTCAGTCTCAAATTCCTCTTCAGTCAGTGCACCGGACTGGCGTAGTTTGTTCAATTCATCTAACTTCTTGTAATCCATAATCGTACTTTTTTGTATTAGTATAAGAATCCAAACATCCAGAGAGGTATCTGATTACCACGACCTATTTCTGCCTTATGCAGAGCATAAATCACTTCTGGATTATTTTTTACTCTTGTGCCTTCAAGACAAATTTTGAATGGCATTACTTCATCTACCAGAAATGAAGTGTTTTTATCCCCTTTGTATACCTTATGATCTTTCCATAAAGTATTAACGAAAAAGGTATCGAGTACATCCTGTTCCTCCACTTTAACCGGATAAATAGAATACATCAAGTTAGAGTTGTGCATCATGATCTTTGATGGTTTTTTAGGGAACTCTTCTCCTTTAGGATAAACCAGATTGATGAGGCGTGCATCTGCTAAATACTTGATATAATTCATTACCGTTGCACGGGAAGTCTGTATATCACTGGCCAATTGACTGACATTGGGAGCCTTTGGACCATCGACAGCCAACAAATATAGTAATTTTTTTATCTTTGAAAGATATTTCAGTTCAATTTGTTTGATAAGTAAAATATCTACTTCCACCATCATGTTCATTGTCTTCAATAAATTTTCCGAGAAGTTACGCTTTTCAAGGAAGAACGGGTAGAAACCATGATGAATGTAATCCTGAAGATAATCCAACGGACGGACTTTAGAAAGTACCCCTTTGGCTATTTGCTCATGACTGTTGAGAATTTCTTCAAGGCTATAGGAACGGAATTTCATTCCTGTTTGCAAATTTAGATATTCACGGAAAGAAAAACCACGTAGATTATAGCTCTTAACGATATCACGTAATTCAAGATTTTCTTCTTTCAATCGCATGACAGAAGAACCTGTAAATACAATTTTCAGATTAGGGTATCGGTCGTAGCACATGCGTAGCTCTTTACTCCATTCTGTATGTTTAAATACCTGATCGATCAGTAAGACTTTTCCTCCCCGTTTCTGAAACTCATTAGCAAAGTCTACGAGACTATGTCCCGAGAAATAAAAGTTATTCATATTAATGAATAAACAAGAACGATCGGTTCCGAATTTCTCTTTGGCGTATTGGAGGAGGAAAGTGGTTTTTCCTACGCCACGTGTCCCTTTAATACCAATCAAACGGTCACTCCAGTCGATCTCGTCCATAAGATCGCGGCGAACAGGAGCATTTGTGTGTTCGACAAGGTAAGCGTGTGTGCGATAGAATGATTCCATTTCTGTTCTTTGGTTTTCGGATGGCAAATATACTGCTTTTTTTAGTCTTTGCAAAGTAGAGATAGCAAAAATATGCTTTAGAGCATAAGTTTCTCTATATTGTGAGACTTCCTGATTATTTCCTGTATATATTTGCAGAATAATGTTTTAATCACATTTAAAATGGAGAAAAAGTCACTTTACATCTTTAATCCCGAACATGATTTGGCAATGGCAAGTGGTGAAACGAATTATATGGCACCGGCTTCTGCTCGTCAGATGGCGGCTGATTTGGCTTTGCTCCCTGTTTGGTATGCTGAAAAGGAGGCAAAAGTACTGGCTCCTTCGGCTTATAATATGAACTTTTTGAAGGAAATTCAAGTTCTTTTGGGAGATATGGCACAATTAATAACAGAGCCGGAGGTTGCTGATAGGGCGGAATGGAAGTTCTTTCCATGGGGGTGGGACCCAGCTTTACGAAAGCGTTTGTTGTCGTTGGGGATAGATAGCTCACAATTGCCTTCTGAGGAGTATTTGGCTTCTTTGAGAGATTATTCGCATCGTTCTTATGCTGTGGATTTACTTCCAAAGTTACAGTTGGATGAGTATTTTTGTGGTGAATCATTTTATTTTAAAACACCGGCTGAATGGAAGGCTTTTGTTGAAAGTCAGACAGCTTGTTTATTGAAAGCGCCACTTTCCGGAAGCGGCAAAGGATTAAAATGGTGTAAGGGAATATTTACTTCTTTTATTTCAGGATGGTGTACTCGTGTGGCTGCTTCACAGGGGGGAGTGATTGGGGAACCTATATATAACCTTAATTCCGCAACACTATTATAAATTAAACTTTTTAAGTACCTGAGCAACAAAAAGTTGCTCAGGATTTTGCCATGTCAGAATTTTCACTTATCTTAGTGTTGCAAAAAAAACAAGAGAATCCGACGATAGACATGGCGAAGATACAAATTAAATCTGAGAGACTCACTCCTTTTGGGGGATTATTTTCAATCATGGAGCAATTTGACTCCACATTATCATCTGTAATCGACTCAACCCTCGGTCTAAGGTGTAGATCGTTCGGTTATCAGTACAGCGAAATCATCCGTTCTCTCATGAGTATCTACTTCTGTAGCGGTTCATGTATTGAGGATGTCACTACTCATTTGATGAACCACCTCTCGCTTCATCCGACACTTCGCACTTGTAGCTCTGATACTATCCTCAGGGCGATAAAGGAGTTGACGCAAGAAAACATTTCATACACATCAGATATGGGCAAGACCTACGATTTCAATACGGCTGACACTCTCAATACTTTATTGCTCAATTGTATATTTGCATCTGGCCAACTGAAAGAGGGTGAGATGTATGATGTTGATTTCGACCATCAGTTCATAGAGACAGAGAAGTATGATGCAAAGCCTACATACAAGAAGTTCCTTGGTTATCGCCCTGGCGTGGCGGTTATTGGCGATTTGATAGTCGGTATAGAGAATAGCGATGGTAACACAAATGTTCGTTTCCATCAGAAGGACACGCTGAAGAGGTTCTTTGCGAGATTTGAACAGAATGGGCTCACTATCAATCGCTTCAGAGCTGATTGTGGATCATGTTCCGAGGAAATCGTGGAGGAAATAGAAAAACACTGCAAGTCCTTCTATATCCGTGCTAACCGCTGCAGTTCGATCTACAATGACACCTTTGCTCTCAAAGGCTGGAAAACTGAGGAAATCAATGGCATTGAGTTTGAATTGAACTCTATCCTTGTTGAGAAGTGGAAAGGTAAGGCATATCGACTTGTGATTCAAAGACAGAAACGGATGGATGGTGTGCAGGATTTTTGGGAAGGAGAATACACATACCGTTGTATCCTGACTAACGACTATGATTCTTCCGTAAGAGAAATTGTCGAGTTCTATAACCTTCGTGGAGGAAAGGAACGTATCTTCGATGATATGAACAATGGTTTCGGGTGGGACAGATTGCCCAAATCCTTCATGGCAGAGAACACAGTGTTCCTTCTTCTTACAGCACTTATCCGTAACTTTTACAAGGCCATTATTCAAAGACTTGACGTAAAGAAGTTCGGGCTCAATGCAACAAGTCGCATAAAAGCGTTTGTCTTCAGGTTTATCTCTGTACCAGCCAAGTGGATCAGGACATCAAGGCGGTATGTGCTGAACATCTATACCTGTAATAATGCTTACGCAGATGTTTTCCAGACTGATTTTGGATAATGCCTACAACTTATGGGAATGATATTGTGTATTGCCTCAAGTCACATTGTGGGGTAAGGGGATATTGTAGGCAGAAGTGGGTGCTTCAAGTTCAAATTATCTGCAAATTCAGTAATGAGAGGACGTGTAAACGCAATAAGGACGTTCAAGGGCTTAGTTGCGGATTTGAGGTATAATAAGGTGATTGACTTTGCTATGGAATTCCATTCTGATGGAAAAGGGAAAGTCAGATTTGCCGGATATTCTGTTTTCCATACAGGTGGGAGTGGTATGTATGCGGGCAATGAACTTCTTTCAGATGAAGATCTTTTGCATAAATTGTCAGGCTATGTGCCATTGGAAGAATTACTTCAGTTACGAAATCGTTTGAATGAAGAATTGACAAATCTGTTTGGTCATCTGTATTGTGGTTATCTTGGAGTAGATATGATGATTTGTCATTTCCCGAATAAATGTCCTGTTTATCGGATTCATCCATGTGTAGAAATTAATTTGAGAATGAATATGGGAGTGATAGCTCGTTTTCTGGCAGACCGTTATTTGTCTTCCAAAGCAGAAGGTATATTTCAAATTGCTTATTATTCTGAGGTAGGGATAGCTCTGAAGGAGCATGAGCGAATGATTGCTGCTTTTCCTTTACATGTAGAAAATGGACGTGTATGTGACGGTTATTTGCCTTTGGTACCTGTGACGTCTCGAAGCCGGTATCGTGCTTGGATAGAAGTTACTGATAAAGTTTCCGGAATGAAGTGAGCCGATGTGATTTTTTTATGGTGTTAACCGCATGTTGATACATAGATTAACTTATTGTCATTGAATTGAGTGGTTTAATCTATGAGAAGTTTGTATTCAAACTATTCGATCTTTTTTTAAAATTATAAAGGTGTTTATTTTAAACATTACGATCTTTTTATTTCAAGTATATCACTTAGGTGAGTCTAGTATAATAAGTATACAACTTATATAGGACAATTCTGTCAGAGATATACTTCATCCAGTCAAGTCTATTACATCATTTGGACAACTCAAGTACAAGTTTTTAGGAAAGAAACGGTGAATTTGTTTATTTGAAAACAGATAAACTGTTCGTCATGTTTTATGATATATTTCTATATATCAGTGAGATAATATGAAAGAACTTCTTTCTGACTGTTTTCGCTTGGGTAAGCGTCTTGTGTCTGTACGTCATTCATCCCTTCAAAAAGATGACGCAATGTATGTGCTTGAATCATAGTGGAATATGCTAAAATATGACGATGACGAAAGTCTTATTTACTTCCTTGCACAGCTTTGCTTTCGTTGCCATATCGGTCGATTGCAGTGATAGCGAAATACTTTTTTGCATTCCAAGGTAGGATGGGGGCATAGATATAACTCGTTTCACGAACATTTTGAGATACAATATTTTTAGGGTTATTGATATCTACCGGGAATTCATTTGAAGCATAAATTATATACATCGGTTTATTTCGGTGATCATTGTCTGTAGCTTGTTTCCAATTCAGTTCTGTATATCCGTAATCAATAGTAGTGATTTTCAAATCTGAAGGAGCGGATGGAGGAATATTATCCAGCCAAGGCATGGGTGGTTGTAAAGCTGGGTAAGCATAGAAATTTTCAATGAGTTCATCATATATTCCTTGCGTGTTGTCCATCAGATATTTTACTCTGTAATGTCCTTCTCCCGCCATCTTCTGACTACGTATGAAATTGATCTGACGATCTACTTCATCGCGGGTCCAATTCCCTTCGTCGGGATGAAGGAAATAAATGCCAAGACCCGGAATAATTTGTCGTCCGTTACTTTGTTCTTGCCAGTCGAGAGCAAAAGGATAGAAACTGTTACCCTGAAAATACATCATTGGATATATCTGGTCCTGAATTCCTTCTCCGAGCCAGCCTTGCGGATCCTGATAGACAGTATAAAAAGCATTCCATCCTCGTGAGGAATAGCGTGATGTATCTCGGTACTTGCCGACAGGACAGGTGCTGACCTTTACCCAGGGTTTCATTGCTTTAACCCCTTTATATATATATCTTACGATTTCGGATATATTGTCTCTCCGCCACTGTTCTAATGTACGGCCTTGGTGATATCGTTTAAAATCATATCTATCTGGGAAAAGAGGAGCATTTTCCGGGTAACGCAGATAGTCGAAATGGACACCGTCCACATCATAATTTCCTACTACTTCCCGTACCAATTTCATTAAATACTCTTTAGTTCTCGGATGACCTGGATTTAAAAATATTCGTTCTTGTAAGAAACACAGATATCTTTTGTTTTTTTAGTTACAGATTGATTACCAAGAGAAGCAACATGTTTTTTATTACCTAAAGGGATTGATACCATCCAAGCATGGCATTCCATACCTCTTTTGTGGCATTCTTCGATTGCAAAAGCTAAAGGATCGTATCCGGGATTTCCTCCAACTTTTCCAGTCAGTATGGAATTGAAAGGTTCGATGGCTGAAGGATATAAAACGTCACCACGTGTACGTGTTTGAAATAGAACCGTGTTAAAGTTGGCCGTTTTCAATTTATCAAGAATATCTACCAATTCTTCCTTCTGCAGACGAATCGTTTGTGGATTCGTAGCCTTTGTGCGAGGCCAATCCAAGCCATATACAGTTGTAAGCCAAGCGGCACGAACTTCAAATTTAGGTTGCGCCATGGTGAAAATGAAGGGAAACAAAAGTAAAAGAATGAAAATAAATCGGTGCATATTCCTTATTTTTTGTCTTAATTCCCTGCAAAGTTAGTAAAAGTGTCGGTATTGTTGTGTGATTTCGTGAGATTATGTTACATTTGCGACAGTTAAAATAACACGCCATGATTACATTTACTTTGTGCCTGCTAGCGTTGATAGTGGGCTATTTCACATACGGGCGTCTGATGGAACGTATTTTTGGTCCGGATGACCGTAAAACTCCGGCTCTTACAAAAGCCGATGGGGTGGATTATATTCCATTACCTACTTGGAAAATATTCATGATTCAATTCCTTAATATTGCTGGGTTAGGTCCGATTTTCGGTGCTATCATGGGAGCTAAATTTGGAATCTCTTCCTATTTATGGATTGTATTGGGGAGTATCTTTGCAGGTGCAGTTCATGACTATTTTGCAGGAATGTTGTCTTTACGTTACGGTGGTGAAAGTCTTCCTGAAATAATAGGTCGTTATTTGGGACTAACTACCAAACAGATTATGAGAGGATTTACAGTTCTTTTAATGATTTTAGTAGGTGCTGTCTTTGTAGCAGGTCCGGCTGGATTATTAGCCAAACTGACACCTGAGAGCCTGGATGCTACGTTTTGGATCATAGCAGTCTTTATTTATTATATTTTAGCAACGTTGCTTCCAGTCGATAAGATTATTGGTAAAATCTATCCGATCTTTGCGATTGCTTTACTTTTTATGGCAGTTGGCATCTTGGTGATGCTTTATGTTTATCATCCGGCGTTGCCGGAACTTTGGGACGGATTGCAGAATACCAATCCAGAAGCGGATAAACTTCCTATTTTTCCTATTATGTTTGTCAGTATTGCTTGTGGTGCAATTTCCGGCTTTCATGCTACACAAAGTCCGTTGATGGCACGTTGTATGACATCAGAGCATCATGGACGTCCGGTATTTTATGGAGCAATGATAACCGAAGGTATTGTAGCTTTAATTTGGGCTGCTGCCGCTACTTATTTCTTTCATGAGAATGGGATGGAAGAAAGTAATGCTTCTGTGATAGTAGACTCTATTACTAAAGGATGGTTGGGGACTATTGGAGGTGTGCTGGCTATTTTAGGAGTAATTGCAGCCCCCATAACTTCGGGAGATACAGCATTCCGTTCCGCTCGTTTGATTGTGGCTGATTTTCTGGGACTGGAACAAAAGAGTATGCGTCGTCGTTTGTATATATGTATTCCAATGTTTGCTGTAGCTATTGGGTTACTTTTATATAGTTTACAAGATGCAAATGGATTTAATATGATATGGCGTTATTTTGCCTGGGCTAATCAAACACTGGCTGTATTTACGTTATGGGCAATAACGGTTTATCTAGCGGTTTCAAAAAAGCCTTATTGGATAACGTTGATACCTGCTTTGTTTATGACGTGTGTTTGTTCTACTTATATATGTATTGCGCCCGAAGGCTTAGGACTTTCGCATATGCTTTCTTACTATATCGGCATTAGTTGTGTAGTGATTGCTATTATTTGGTTCTTTGTATGGCTTGGGCGACAAAAGACAGGAAAATTATCAGAATGAAGAAAATAAGAAAATCAACAAAGGTTGCAATAGCATTCCTTATTTATGTATCAGTAACGGCTGCTTATCTGTTGCCTCGTAATACGGAAGTTAGCAATACAGAAAAATGGCTTACAGTGGCAGTGTCTTATGGCATTGTATTACTTCTATGGTTAGTGCTTCGCAAAAAAGAACAGATGCGCGAACGCCGAAATAAAGACGAACAATCTATTCACTCAAAAAAGTAAATTCATGAAGAAATTAGCTTTAGCTATTTGCCTATTGGTCGTTTCAATGACTGCGCAGGCACAGTTTGAAAAAGGAACTACGATTATTAATCCTTCTGTTTCCGGATTGGATTTTTCGTACAGTAAAAATGATAAGGCAAAATTTGGAATTGGTGCACAAGCCGGTACATTTCTTGTCGACGGTATCGCATTGATGGTAAATCTCGGTGCCGATTGGTCGAAACCGGTGGATGAATATACAATAGGTACAGGAATGCGATTTTATTTCAATAAAACCGGTGTCTATCTAGGTGGTGGACTTGATTGGAACCGTTTTCGTTGGAGTGGTGGAAACCATCAGACCGATTGGGGATTAGGTATAGAAGCTGGATATGCTTTTTTCCTTTCCCGTACGGTAACGATTGAACCTGCCGTTTATTACAAATGGCGTTTTAATGACAGCGATATGTCTCGTTTTGGAATTAAGGTAGGATTTGGATTCTACTTTTAAATGAAGAACTAATAATGAAGAATAAAGAATTACTTTGCAGCATAGTTTATTCTTTATTCTTTATTCTTCATTATTAGTTCTTCATTTTTAATTGAGCTTTTCTTTTAGGAATTGTCCCGTATAGCTTGCTTCACAGGCAGCAACTTCTTCAGGAGTACCTACTGCTACAATATTTCCGCCTTTATTTCCGCCTTCCGGTCCCAGATCAATAACATAATCTGCGCACTTAATAACATCCATATTGTGTTCAATGATTACAATACTGTGTCCGCGACGGATCAAGGCATCGAAAGCATCCAATAGTTTGCGGATGTCGTGGAAATGCAATCCGGTAGTAGGTTCGTCAAATATAAACATAGTCGGATCTGCCTTTTCTTGGCTTAAATAGAATGCTAATTTCACACGTTGGTTTTCACCACCAGATAGAGTTGAAGAGGATTGTCCTAGTTTTATATATCCTAGACCTACATCTTGTAAAGGGAGAAGTTTTTTCACGATCTTTTTTTGTCCGTGTTCGGTAAAGAACTCAATAGCTTGATTGACTGTCATTTCCAATACATCATAAATGTTCTTATCCTGAAACTTAACTTCTAATGTATCAGATTTGAATCGCTTCCCATGACAAGATTCACACTCCAATACTAAGTCTGCCATAAATTGCATCTCTACGGTAATAGTTCCTTCACCTTTACATTCTTCACAACGTCCCCCTTCACTGTTGAAACTAAAGAATCCGGCGGTATATCCCATTTGTTTGGCTAAAGGCTGATCTGCCCATAGCTTACGAATCTCATCGTATGCCTTGATGTAGGTAACCGGATTTGAACGCGATGATTTACCTATTGGATTCTGGTCTACAAATTCAATATTTCGTAAATCCTGTATGCTACCCCCTATAGAAGAAAATTCTCCGGGACGATCACTACATTCATCAAGTTCACGTTTTAATGCACGATAGAAGATATCACGTACTAATGTACTCTTTCCAGAACCGGAAACACCTGTAACGACTGTCATTACATTTAATGGGAAGCGTACATTAACTCCTTTCAGATTATTTTCACGTGCCCCTTTCAGCTCAATATAATTATTCCATGGACGACGATGCTTAGGAACAGGGATTTCTTCTTCTCCTAACAAATAGCGTACTGTATAACTATTACTACCTTTTTTCAAGTCCTTCATATCACCTTGATACACGACTTCTCCTCCCAAACGTCCGGCATTGGGACCAATATCTATAATGTAATCGGCAGCACGAATGATTTCTTCATCATGTTCTACCACTACAACGGTATTTCCTAATTGCTGTAGCTGGCGCAATACATGAATCAGACGATCTGTATCGCGGCTATGTAAGCCAATACTTGGTTCATCAAGAATATAAAGACTGCCGACAAGGCTGCTTCCCAGTGAGGTCGCCAAGTTTATACGTTGGCTTTCACCTCCGGAAAGTGAATTACTAAGCCGGTTTAATGTCAGATATCCTAATCCTACATCAATTAAAAAGCGGATACGACTATTGATTTCAATCAGAATACGACGTGCTACATTGCTATCGTGTTCATTCAATTGCAGATGATCAAAAAACTGTTTTAAATCCGTAATCGGTAAGTCTACTAATTCAGAAATATTCTTTCCATCCACCCGCACATATCCGGCTTCCGGTTTCAGACGTGTACCATGACATTTTGGACAGAGCGTTTTACCCCGATAACGAGCTAACATAACACGGTACTGTATTTTATATTGACTCTCCTCTAGCATCTTGAAGAAATCATTGATACCGTGAAAATATTGATTTCCTTCCCATAAAATTCGCCGTTGTTCGTCTGTCAGTTCGTAATAAGGAGTGAAAATCGGGAAATCAAATTTATCCGCATTGTGAATTAGTTCTTCTTTCCATTCTCCCATTTTCTCACCTCGCCAACAAACGATAGCACCTTCGTAGACGGATAAAGAACGGTCCGGCACTACCAAATGTTCATCAATACCGATCACTTTACCAAATCCTTCACATACCGGACAGGCTCCGATAGGAGAATTGAAAGAAAACATTTGGTCATTAGGTTCTTCGAAAGTAATGCCATCCGCTTCGAATTTGGTACTAAAAGTATGTAGTTGTGTTGTTCCAGTTGATAGATAGAAACGTAGTATACAAGTACCGTCACCTTCATACATTGCAGTTTCTGCAGAATCTGTTAGTCGGCTAATAGCATCTTTGCTACTAGCTACAGCCATACGATCTACTAAAAGATAAACGTCATCCCCTTTTGTATAGTTATACTCATCAATGCGTTTCATTTCACCATTTACTTCTACTCTGTTGAAACCTTGCTTCTGGTCTATCTCCAGTTGCTGCTGTAAAGTACGGTTTTCGCGAAGTCTTATAGGAGTCAATACAGTGTATCTGGTTCCTTCGGGATAAGATAACATACAATTGACAATATCCTCAGTCGAATGTTTCTTCACCTCCTGACCGCTGATAGGGCTATAAGTCTTTCCGATGCGGGCATAAAGCAGGCGTAAATATTCATAGATCTCAGTAGAAGTGCCTACAGTAGAACGTGGATTTCGACTGTTTACTTTCTGTTCAATGGCAATGGCAGGAGGAATTCCTTTGATAAAATCACATTCAGGTTTACTCATTCGTCCCAGAAACTGGCGTGCATAACTGCTGAGACTTTCTACATATCGACGTTGTCCTTCTGCATAGAGGGTATCAAAAGCAAGCGATGATTTGCCTGAACCTGATAATCCTGTAATAACGACAAGTTTGTTACGGGGAATATCTACATCGATGTTTTTAAGATTATTAACCCGTGCTCCCTTGATTGAGATATATTTGTTTTCTGACATAAAATACTCCTTTTTTATGGTAGTCGGCAAAGTTAACGAATTTATCGAGAGTTTGTATTATCTTTGCGTCACATTATTATGATTTAAGAACATTATGAATCTGAAAAATTATCTTTTCTTTTTAGCTTTTCTTCTGGCTGTAGAAGTTGGGGCACAGGTGCCTTCGGGAAATAAATATCCCAAACGAGAGTTTCGTGCTGCATGGATACAAGCTGTAAACGGGCAGTTTCGTGGTATTCCTACAGAGACATTGAAGCAGACATTGATTAGCCAGTTGAATTCGCTTCAGGAAGCGGGTATCAATGCGATTATCTTTCAGGTACGCCCCGAGGCCGATGCTTTGTATGCTTCCCAATATGAGCCGTGGAGTCGGTTCCTGACAGGTACTCAAGGACAGATGCCATCTCCCATGTGGGATCCGATGCAGTTTATGATTGAGGAATGTCATAAACGTAATATGGAGTTCCATGCTTGGATTAATCCTTATCGTACAAAGACTTCATTGAAGAATCAGCTTGCTCCTACACATATATATAATGAGCATCCTGAATGGTTTGTTACTTATGGTGACCAATTGTTTTTTGATCCGGCATTACCTGAAAGTCGTGAGTATATTTGTAAGATTATTACTGATATCGTATCGCGTTATGATGTAGATGCTATCCATATGGATGATTATTTCTATCCTTATCCAGTCAAAGGACTTGATTTTCCGGATGATGCAAGTTTTGCCCGTTACGGTGGCGGTTTTAATAATAAGGCTGATTGGCGTAGAAGTAATGTCAATATATTGATTAAAAAGATTCATGAGACAGTGCGTGGAGTAAAACCATGGGTGAAGTTTGGAGTAAGCCCATTTGGTATTTACCGTAATCAGAAGTCCGATCCGCTGGGTAGTAACACAAATGGATTGCAAAATTATGATGATTTGTATGCAGACGTTCTGTTGTGGGCACGTGAAGGATGGATTGATTATAACATTCCACAAATTTATTGGGAAATAGGTCATAAGGCTGCCGATTACGAGACATTGGTTAAATGGTGGGCAAAACACTCAGAAAATCGTCCGTTATTTATAGGTCAGTCTATAATGAATACAGTGCAGAATGCTGATCCTCAAAATCCTTCTATCAATCAGCTTCCGCGAAAGATGGCATTACAACGTGCCTACCAGACTATTGGAGGAAGTTGCCAATGGTATGCAGCTGCATTGGTTGAAAACACAGGTCAATATCGGGACGCTTTGATACAGGAATATCATAAATATCCGGCTTTGATTCCAGTATTTGATTTTATGGATAACAAAGCTCCCGGTAAAGTTCGTAAAGTGAAAAAAGTATGGACCGAAGATGGTTATATCCTTTTTTGGACAGCACCGAAAGCAGATACAGAGATGGATAAAGCAATTCAATATGTAGTTTATCGTTTTGGATCGAAAGAAAAAGTAGATGTTGAAGATCCTTCGCATATTGTAGCTATTACCCGCAATCCTTTTTATAAACTTCCATACGATGACGGGAAAACAAAATATCGTTATGTAGTGACAGCTTTAGACCGTTTGCAAAACGAGTCAAAATCTGTTAGCAAAAAAGTAAAGCTGTAAGAAGATAAAGGACTAAAAATAAAGAATGAAGAATAACTATGCAGCAGATAGCACAGCCAATTCTTCATTCTTTATTTTTAGTCCTTCATTTATTTAGTAAAGCAGTAATCCAGCTATCCCGCAAGCAATAATCATTAAAATAGGATTAGCCTTATACTTTCGGGTTCCAATGAAAGTAACCAAAAAGATAATGATACTGATAACAAATGAGTAAGTATCTTTTGTTGGTGATCCAAAATTCTCTGTATTCATCAGAACCAAAGCTGCCGAAGCTAATAACCCGACCACTGCCGGACGCAAACCATTGAAGATTGATTCTACTACTGGATGCTTCTGATATTTTAAGAAGAATTTACTGATTGTCAGCATAAGGATAAAGGACGGAAATATTACAGCAAATGTTGCAATAATAGATCCCCAGATACTACCAGTAGCAGTAAAACCTACATAAGTAGCTGCATTGATTCCGATTGGCCCGGGGGTCATTTGGCTAATAGCAACAATGTCTGTGAACTCTTGCGAACTTAACCATTCATAGCGGGTTACTACTTCTCCCTGAATCATTGAAAGCATAGCATAACCTCCTCCAAAGCCAAACAATCCTATTTTGAAAAAAGTATAGAATAATTGAATATATATCATGCTTCTAATTACAAATTATGTGTTTTAACATTATATTTTTCCAGCTTTATCTTTAGTCGATTTGAATTTTCCCCAAAGAAAACCTCCTACGCCGGCAGCAATAATAATCCAGATAGGAGAGAAGCCTAATAGCCAAATTAATAAAGCTGAAACAACAGGAACCCACAAATTATAACGATTGATTTTTGCTGATTTTCCCATAGTGAAAGTTGGAGCTGCAATCAAAGCTACTACAGCAGGGCGGATACCTTTAAAAATACGTTCGACAATCGGATTGTCTTTGAAATTATGGAAAAACAGAGCGATGGCTAGGATAATGATAAATGAAGGTAAAATAGTTCCTAATGCGGTGACAATACTTCCACGAATACCACGTAGTTTGTATCCTATAAAAATTGAAATATTTACTGCCAAAATTCCTGGTGCAGACTGGGAAATAGCCAATAGATCAATAAAATCTTCCTGAGCTATCCACTTTCGCTTAGTAACAATTTCATTTTCAATAAGCGGTACCATCGCATATCCTCCACCGATGGTAAAGGCACCTATTTTAAAAAAAATTCCAAATGATTCAAGATAAATGTTCATTCTTTAGATATTCCTCCTTCCTTGTCCGTATTGTCTTCTTTGCGGTATTGGCTTGGACTTACGTTATACCGTTTCTTAAATACTTCACGAAAATATTTAACGTCATTAAATCCTACCATTTCAGATATTTCAGTAACATTATAATTCCCTTCTTTCAGTAACTGTACAGCTCGTTTCAAACGGATTAATCGTATGAAGTCAGCCGGTGGTTGGTCGGTGAGTGCTCTTAGTTTGTTGTAAAAACTGGTACGACTCATGCCAACAAGGCTGCAAAGTACATCTACCGTAAGAGCTGGATTATCAATGTTATCTTCTACATGCTTTCTCACATTCGCTAAGAATTTCCAATCTATATCTTTAGAGTAATTAATGTTATTTTCATCGTTATTCTCTTCTTCATCTATCTCCAGATTGGCATATTTGTTTCGTAGAAGAGCACGATTGACTAATAGATTGGCAACAGTAGCTTTTAATATTCCGATATTGAACGGTTTGACAATATATTCATCCGCACCGATTTTTAACCCTGATAAAATATCCTTTTCATTATTCAGGGCAGTTAATAAGATAATAGGTATATGCGAAGTTTCAATGTTATTCTTAATCGTATTACATAATTCGTCTCCACACATTTCGGGCATCATAATATCGGAAATAACTAATTCCGGTTTATATTCCGGTATAATGGTTAGTGCTTCTTTTCCGTTGGAACAAGTCTGCACAGTGTAATCTTCCGATAACGTTTGCAGCAGATAATTGCGTAATTCATCATTATCTTCGACAATCAGAATACGTTGATGATCTGGATTCTGTTTTTTCTGGATATTTTCATAAATTCCGGCAGGAGGAAAATTATTATTACTAACTACTTCTTTCGGACGTTTATTAGAAAGAGCCAAATGCGCCTTACGGAAACGTTTACTATCTTTCGGAAAAGTAATTTTGATAACCGATCCTTGATTCTCTACACTTGATAAGTTTATTTTTCCTTTATGCAACTTAACAAGTTTCCAAACAAGCATCAATCCAATACCACTTCCGGTAATCTTAGAATTGATGGCATTACTACCTCTGAAATGAAGTTTAAATAAGTTCTTTTGTTCATTAGCAGGAATACCAATTCCGGTATCATGTACTTCCACACTCCAAGATTCACTATTTTCTGCAACAAAAATCTGAACACATCCATTCTCAGGGGTATATTTCAGTGCATTAGAAATTATATTCTTTAGAATAGATTCCATTTTCTCTTTATCAAACCATACGTTTAAATACCGGAAATTACTTTCGTACGTGAAATTGATATGTTTGATATTGGCATAAGGCTGGAAAGCGTTAAATATGTCATTCATATATGTATTTAACTCATGTTCCGAGATGTATAATTCCGAAGAGTAAACATCTGCTCTTTCAAAATTGATAAGGTTTGTTGTCAGTCGCAACAATGCATTTACATTTCGTAGAGCAGTATTCATATTCATGACCCCTTCCTTGCTTAATTGTTCTTTTTCTCGTACATCCTCCATTGGTGCTTTGATTAATGTTAGCGGAGTTCGGATGTCATGTGCCGTATTAATGAAGAATTGTATTTTATCATCAGAAACTTTTCGTTGTTTTCTTAAAATCAGGATACGCAATGTGGCCGTAGCTACCCCAATGAGACCAATGATATAAATCAACATTGCCCATGCTGTCAGCCAGAAGGGTTGGTCAATGCTAATATCTATTTTTCTTTCTCCAATTACAATATTTTTGTCTTCATTGGAAACAGCACGTATCCGAAGTATATATTTCCCAGGAGCCAGATTTGTGTAACGGATGATGTTTTCAGCTCCGGGTTTACTCCATTCATCATAGAATCCTTCTAACTTCCATGAATAAAGGATATTGGAAGGATAATCGTAGTTAATGGAAGAAACCATTATCGAAAAAATATTCTGATTAGATTTTAATCGTAACTTTTTAGTCTGATCAATATCCATTTCAAGTGGAGAGCCAGCATCTCCAGGATAAACGGTCTGATAGAACAATTTGAAGTCACTCAGAACCATTTTAGTGGAATAACTTCTGGGCAACTTCATATCTTTATTGAATTCAATGGCTCCATCTACACTACCCAATATAAAATTATTATTTTTACGAAGAATACCGGACAATGCATTAAAATGAGTTGTCATAAGTCCCATTTCACTAGTCCAGTTGTGGAAAGTTTTTTGTTTGGGATAGAAACTTGTCAGTCCGTTTTCTGTGGCTAAAAGTATATCTTTATCCTCGTCCGATAATATCGTATAAATATTATTAGAAATCAATGCACAATTATCTGTATAATAATGACTAAATAGTTTCTTATCCGGGTCATAAATCAATAATCCTGAACCACTTGTACCTATATATAAAGAACCGTTTTGAGCCTGATATAGCGAATATATATAAGTTGATTCTACCGGGAGCTGAATACGTTCGAACCTTCCTGATTCTTTATTCAAAAGGTAAAGTCCGTTTGCACTGCCTATCCACATCTCTTTTTCGTTTTTTTCTGTAATAGCAGTAATAGAGTTGAGTCCTTTATAAAGACGTATCTCTCTGGTATGTAAATCAATACGCTTCAGATTATAGTATCCTCCCGCCCATATATATCCATCAGTATCTTTATGGATATCGCGCATATATTTATCCGGTCGAATATTCTCATGTGAGAGTGAAATAGGAGTGAAATACTCTGTACTCATGGCCTTTTTGTTGATCTCATATATACCGGAAGAATAACCTCCTGCCCAGATAACGCCAGGACTTACTTCACATAAAGTCGTGAAAATATGATTTCTGCTTTTTTGCACTGTCTCAAAGGAACTTAGAAATGAACTCCATTTCCCGGTTCTAGATTCTAACAGGCTTATTCCATTGTTCGTTCCAAACCATAGATCTCCATCGCTATCTTCAATGATAGAATTTACCTGATTATTAATTAATGACTGCTTGTTACCAATAGAATGTTTGATCCATTTGTAACTGGAAAAACGATTATTTCGTATTGTAATTCCGATGGGATAGTTTGCCATCCAAATACGTTCTTCATCATCGATATAAATGTCATTAATACTATTACCGTTCATTTCATTATTACTGTTATAATTTGCAATAATATAAGGTTCGGTTTTGTAATTATCAATATTTAGTTTATAGATTCCTCCACCATCTGTAGCTACCAGTAACTCTCTTTTGTTAAAAGGCTTAATTCGTGAGATACTGATATCCGTTAAACTATACTGGGGTTGTATGGTAGACTTTATCTCCATATCATATACCATAATTCCACGTTGAAAAGTTCCAATAAATAATTTACGGATTTCCGGATCGAAATATAAATCATTAATCTGGATACCTATATTATCTAATTTGTCACAAGGAAGAAGTTCCAAGGTGTTGTTTTCTAGCTTGGCATGATGAAGTCCCATTTCGGTACCGATGAAGAAATGCGTACTATCAATTTGCTCGATGTCGGAAATAGCTTCATTGAGTTTGTTTTGTACTTGGACGACTTTTTGCGTCTGGGTATTATAAAGCGAAATTATCTTTTCGTTACACAACCATATGTTATTATTGTTGTCGAGCCAACTGAAGCTGACAGGAGACGGAGAGTTTTCATAATCTTCTTCAGGTAATCTATAAACACATACAAAGTTATCATGTATCTGATCATAGCGGAATATTTTTCCCTTCTTTCCTATTTCCCAAAGGATACCTTCTCTATCAATATATAACCAATTAAGATTCAGCAAAGAATTTAATTCTATGCCATTATCCATTAATTTATATTGTTTAAAATCTTTTCCATTGTACCTATCTATACCTTCATGAGTAAGGAACCACATGTAACCAGTCTTATCTTTCTGAATACAATATACCCGCCGATTACTTAATCCATCTTCCACTCCAAGATATTGATACGTTTGGGCGATGCAGATTATAGGAAACAATAATAAAAGAAAAAGCCATTTTTTCATACAAATAGGACTTTTGGGGTTATTGAATCTTTTTCTGGGGGGGGAAAGTGTCACAAAATTAAAAAGTTTTTTGGATAATACCAAATTTTAGGATAAGATTACATTGTTCTTATGGCTAAACAAATTCCGTATTTTGTGACAAATTGTATATCTTGTGTATTTACAGATGTTAAGTTGTAAAATGTAGGCACATGAAGTCTGGAATTTTGAAAAATAAAGGCTGTTGCTCAACGAAGCGCAACAGCCTTTATTAATTTACAGAAAGAATGATTTACTTCGTTTTTTCTTCTACCCATTTACGAGCATTAACAAATGCTTCTATCCATGGGGTTACCTGGTCGCTGTTTTTGCGATCTGCAGGATAACAACCGTTTTGCCATGGGAAGATTGCACGCTCCAAGTGTGGCATGATAGCCAAGTGGCGTCCGTCTGCGCTGGCAACTCCTGCAATAGAGTAGTCAGAACCATTCGGGTTACTTGGATATTCGTCGTAGCTGTACTTAGCAACTACATTATACTTATCTTCATCATACGGTAAAGAGAACTTTCCTTCTCCATGAGCTACCCAGATACCTAGCTTGCTGCCACTCAATGAACCGAACATTACGCTACGGTTAGTCGGGATAGTGACCCCTAAGAAGCGGGATTCAAACTTATGAGAATCATTGTGTAGCATCTTACCTTTCTTTTTATATTCAGGGTTGATAAGGTCTAGTTCCATCATCAACTGGCAACCGTTACAAACACCTAATGATAATGTGTCTTCGCGTGCGTAATATTTATCCAATGCTTCCTTTGCTTTTGGATTGAAGAGGAAAGCGCCTGCCCATCCTTTTGCAGAACCCAGCACGTCAGAGTTAGAGAATCCACCGCAGTAAACTACCATGTTTACATCTTCCAGCGTTTCACGACCACTAACCAAGTCAGTCATTGTCACATCTTTCACGTCGAAGCCAGCCAAATAAAGTGAATAAGCCATTTCACGTTCACCGTTTGTTCCTTTTTCGCGGATGATCGCTGCGCGGATACCGCTTGGAGTACGACGGTCCGGAGTAATGCCATATTGAGAAAGTTTGCCTTTGAAGCCCGGCATAAATGCGAATTCAACAGGCTGCATCTTATAGTTTTCGAAACGTTTCTTGGCACAACCGTTCATTGACTGTTTGCGGTCGAGCAGATAAGAAGAAGAATACCATACATCACGCATATAGTCGATACCAAACTGATAAGTTGCATCATCTTTAGATACGAGGATGTGACGTTCGTCAGTCGGTTTACCTAATTTCAAATAGCCTATGCCTGCATCTTCCAGAATCTTCTTCACTTCTTCTTTGTGCTTGTCGCTGATCTGGATAACGATACCCGGATTTTCTGCAAACAGAATCTTGATGATATCTTTTTCCTTCATCTTGTCGAGGCTGATTTCCATACCACCCTCTACATTAGAGAAACACATTTCGAGCAATGTAGTGATCAAACCACCAGCTGAAATATCATGTCCCGACAGAATCAATCCTTTGTTTACAAGTTCCTGAACAGCAAGGAAAGCATCGCGGAAATATTCAGCATCTTGTACGCAAGGTACTTCGTCACCCACTTTACCAAGTGATTGGGCAAAAGCTGAACCACCCAGTTTCAGTTCGTCGAAGCTGAAATCAATATGATAGAGTGTTGTCTTTTCATTATTTACCAGTACTGGAGATACTACCTTCTTCACATCGGATACTTCGCCGCCGGCAGAAACGATCACTGTTCCCGGAGAAATAACTTTTTCTCCGTCAGGATACTTTTGAGTCATAGACAAAGAATCCTTTCCAGTAGGAACGTTGATTTGTAAAGCACAACAGAAGTCACTCAATGCTTTTACTGCAGTGTACAGACGTGCATCTTCTCCTTCTTGCGAACGGCAGGGCCACATCCAGTTAGCTGATAAGGAAATGCTATCCATACCTTCAGCCATCGGAGCCCATACTAAGTTAGTCAGAGCTTCGGATACGGAAAGGATAGAACCTGCTGCCGGATCAGCCAACGCTGCTTGCGGGGCATGTCCGATAGAAGTTGCAATACCCTTTTCTCCGCGATAGTCAAGTGCAACGACACCACAGTCGCTCAATGGCAACTGAAGTTCACCCTGACATTGTTGGCGGGCTACTTTACCAGTGATAGAACGGTCTACTTTATTAGTCAACCAATCCTTGCAGGCTACTGCTTCAAGTTGCAAGACATTGGTAAGATATTCATGAAGTTTAGACAATTCGTATTTGGGCATTTCATAATGACGCTCTACGGTTTTGTCTATCATATAAGTTTTTGGTGAAGAACCAAACATTTGGTCTACGGCAAGATCGAACGGACGTACACCGTCAGCTTGCTGGAAGGCAAAACGATGATCACCGGTTGTTTCACCCACCACATACATCGGAGCGCGTTCACGTTCAGCAATCTTGCGTACGTGTTCGATGGCTTCTTCTTTGATCAGTAGGCCCATACGTTCCTGACTTTCATTGGCAATAATCTCTTTCGCAGACAGTGTTTTGTCACCAATTGGCAATTTGCTCATGTCAATCAGACCACCACATTCTTCTACCAGTTCGGACAGACAGTTTACGTGTCCGGCTGAGCCATGATCGTGGATGGAAACGACAGGATTTACTTCTTCTTCGCAAAGAGCACGGACTACATTGTTAGCACGTTTTTGCATTTCTGCATTTGCGCGCTGTACGGCGTTCAACTCAATACCGCTACTATAACGTCCGGTATCTACAGAAGATACGGAACCGCCACCGAGTCCGATACGATAGTTATCACCACCAATGACGACCACTTTGTTACCTGCTTCTGGTGTACCTTTCAGACAGTCACGTTGTGTTCCGTAACCTACACCTCCGGCAAGCATGATTACTTTGTCGTAACCGTAGATCTCATTGTTTTCTTTATGCTCGAAAGTCAGTACAGAACCGCAGATCAGCGGCTGACCGAATTTATTTCCAAAGTCGGAAGCACCGTTAGAGGCTTTGATTAGGATTTGTTCCGGAGTCTGGTATAACCATTTGCGAACCGGAAGAATTTCTTCCCAAGAACGATCTTCGTCTGTACGGGGATATGAAGTGATGTAAACAGCGGTACCTGCGATTGGCAATGAACCTTTACCACCGCCCATACGGTCGCGGATTTCACCACCCGTACCTGTAGACGCGCCATTAAACGGTTCTACGGTAGTAGGGAAGTTATGAGTTTCAGCTTTCAGGGAAATCACACTTTTAATATCCTTGATCTGGAAGAAATCAGGTTTAGAATGGTCTGCCGGAGCAAATTGTTCCACAATCGGACCTTCGGCGAAGGCTACATTGTCTTTGTATGCAGATATGATTTTATTCGGATTTTCCTGTGTTGTCTTTTTAATCATCTGGAACAACGAGGATTCTTGCTCTACACCGTCAATGATAAATGTACCACCAAAGATTTTGTGACGGCAGTGTTCGGAGTTGATCTGTGCGAAACCGAAAACTTCAGAGTCGGTCAGTTTACGCCCGAGATCATTTTCTACTTTTTTCAAGTAGTCCATTTCATCTTTTGAGAGAGCAAGACCTTCTTTTTCATTGTAAGTTTCGAGGTCTTCGATGTAAATGATAGGCTCCGGTTGGCGATTGGTAGTGAAGACATTCTGATCCAAACCTTTGTACATACGTTGAAGCATAGGGTCGTGGTCGGCATTTTCGTCTTTTACAGGAAAATATTCCTCGATACGGCTGATGCCTTCAAGTCCCATGTTTTGGGTGATTTCTACCGCGTTTGTACTCCAGGGGGTAATCATTTCGCGGCGTGGACCAACGAAACAGCCTTTCAGGTTTTCTTCACTTTCCGTCACGGCTTCTCCAAAAAGCCAGCAGAGTTTATTACTTTCGTCCGGGGTAAGCTGATGATTGCTCTCTACGGCAATCACGCTCTTGGAAGGGGTTCTGAAAAAAAGAATCATGTTGTATATTTACGATTTTACAATTTACTGAGTTACGATTAAAGTCACTAGTGTGACTTCTTCTCTTTTTCTTGCCTGCAAAGATAATCAATTTCGTTGGTGGTAAGAAAAAAAAGGAGGAATAAATTCTTATACCTTATTAATATGACTCACAGTATTAGCATTCAACTTGTCCATAAATCAAAGAATGAGAGACATACTTGAGTATCTGACTTATCAGTTTATAGAGAGTGCTTTCCTTTTGTGTAAGGTACTACTCTCTTATGTTTTAGTTCTATCTATTTATTTCTTAAGTTTGTGCCACACTATTGGCATGTATGTGCCACCTTGATGTCACAACTGTGCCAATATGATGAAATTAGTGTGCCAATATGGTGGCACAAACTCATCTATTACTGTTATGAGCTGTGTGTATTAAAACATCCGTTTATCTCTCTCTCATTACCAGTCGTAATCATCTATATATGCATCAAACTCCAAAACATCGTTCATCCCGTGCCGTTTGAAGATATTTCGTATCATTTGTTGTTCGGACTCCGATAACAAACGTTCTCCTTTACGGACGCGGTAGTAAGTCCTGCGTCCGAAAGCTCCCATCAGATATGGAACAATAGCTTGTATCTGTTTGTGGGGTAAATTCTCTAAAATACCTATAAAGCCTTTGGCGTAACGTACTTTTGTGTTGGAACGATAATAAGGACATTCACTTTTCAATGTCGCAAGGCGTTTAGGATTGATAATGCTCCAATATTGTAAATCTTCCGTTGCGCTTTGTTCAGCTAACTGCCTCAGGCAAGTGCTAGCTTTGGGACATTTGGAGTTAAGGCACATTGAATACTGGTGAGGGACTATTGAGAAGTCAATCTTTTCTTTTATCATGTTAATCTTTTCTTTAGGATTCTGATATGTATGTTATCGTATTATTTGAATTTTCGAGTAAAGGTAGGTATAATTTTTTGATGTAACTGCCTTAAATCAGAATAAATCCATCAACATTTACAGAGAAACTATTTAGCATTGTATGGAAAAAACGTTAATATCCTATCCCTGTCTCATAAAAAAGTGCGATATTTGCGGCATGATTCAGATAGAAACAATATTCGATATATTAGTTAAAGGCTTTATTATTGGCGTTGTTGTGTCCGCACCACTTGGCCCGGTGGGGGTTTTATGTATTCAGAGAACGCTAAATAAAGGACGATGGTACGGATTCGTAACAGGTTTGGGAGCCTCTTTGAGTGATATTGCTTATGCTTTGCTGACAGGTTATGGCATGAGCTTTGTATTTGACTATATCAATAAAAATATTTTTTATTTGCAATTATTTGGTAGCATAATGCTGCTGCTTTTCGGTATTTATACCTTTCGTAGCAATCCGGTACAGTCTATTCGTCCGGCTTCGTCCAATAAAGGTTCCTATTTCCATAATTTCATAACTGCCTTCTTTGTAACTCTTTCTAACCCATTGATTATCTTCCTGTTTATCGGACTATTTGCCCGTTTTGCTTTCGTGCAGCCGGGAGTGTTGGTGTTCGAAGAAATTACAGGGTATTTCGCTATTGCATTGGGGGCCTTGGTTTGGTGGTTCGGAATTACCTTTTTTGTGAATAAAGTGCGTACTCGGTTTAATTTGCGTGGTATCTGGATACTTAACCGCGTGATTGGCAGCATTGTGATGTTGGTGTCAGTAGCAGGGCTGATTTATACATTATTGGGTGAGTCTATTTACTAATATAGAAGATTATGAATCAGATAGCACAACAGCTTAAAGAAAAGAATATTGCCGAATACCTTATATATATGTGGCAAGAAGAGGACCTGGTCCGGGCCAATCATTGTTCAATGGATGAATTAGAGGCCAATGTGATTGTACGTTATCCTGAAGAACAACGACCGGTCATGCGTGAATGGTATGAGAACCTGATTACGATGATGAGTGAGGAAGGAGTTCGTGAGACTGGACATCTACAAATAAATAAAAATGTCATCATTAAATTGACAGAACTGCATAATGCTTTGACCTCTTCTCCTAAATTCCCTTTTTATAGTGCAGCATATTTTAAAGCATTACCATTTATCGTAGAATTGCGTAACAAGAACGGAAAGAAAGAAGATTCTGAACTGGAAACTTGTTTTGAAGCATTGTACGGTGTGTTATTGCTCCGTTTGCAGAAAAAAGAGATCAGCGAGGGAACGGCAAAAGCCATAGAAGCTATCAGTAGCTTTCTCTCGATGTTGGCGAATTATTATGATAAGGAACAAAAAGGTGAATTAAAATTAGAAGAATAAATGAGAATTTTAGTGACCGGTGCCAATGGACAACTTGGTAACGAAATGCAGGTACTTGCAAAGGAAAATATGCAACATACGTATTATTTCACAGACGTAGAGGAACTTGATATTTGTAATAAAGATGCAATTTGGGCTTATATTGCCGAAAAACAAATTGAGCTTATTGTTAATTGTGCTGCTTACACAGCAGTAGACAAAGCGGAAGATAATCCTGAACTGGCACGCCAATTGAATTGTGAAGCACCCAAAGAATTGGCTCGTGCTGCGCAATTCCATGGAGCGGCAATGATCCAGGTTTCCACAGACTATGTTTTCGATGGCACAGCTCATACTCCTTATACAGAAGATTGTGAACCTTGTCCGGACTCCGTATATGGTACTACCAAACTGGCAGGAGAGTATGAAGTGATAAATAACTGCAAGCAAGCAGTAGTAATCCGTACTGCATGGCTTTATTCAACCTTTGGTAATAATTTCGTGAAAACAATGCTCCGTCTGGGGAAGGAACGCGACAATCTGGGTGTGGTTTTTGATCAGATAGGAACTCCTACTTATGCCAACGATTTGGCTCAGGTTATTTATTCTATTATAAATAAAGGTATAGTTCCCGGAATTTATCATTTCAGCAATGAAGGTGTTTGTTCATGGTATGATTTTACGGTGGCAATCCATCGTCTGGCAGGAATAACCTCATGCAAAGTAAGACCTTTGCACACAGCTGAATATCCTGCAAAAGCGAACCGCCCGGCTTATTCAGTACTTGATAAAACAAAAATAAAAACGACATTCGGTATCGAGATTCCTCATTGGGAAGAGAGTTTGGAACGATGCTTGGAAAAATTATAATATGGCAGATAATACAGAAATTCAGAGAAGGCGTACGTTCGCCATTATTGCACACCCGGATGCAGGTAAGACTTCATTGACGGAAAAGTTATTGCTTTTTGGAGGTCAAATCCAGGTAGCAGGTGCTGTAAAGAGTAATAAAATTAAGAAAACGGCTACTTCCGACTGGATGGAGATCGAGAAGCAGCGTGGTATTTCGGTGACAACTTCCGTGATGGAATTTGACTATCGGGATTACAAAATTAATATTCTCGATACTCCGGGTCACCAAGACTTCGCTGAAGATACTTACCGGACATTGACTGCTGTAGATAGTGTTATCATTGTAGTGGATGGAGCGAAAGGTGTTGAAACACAGACTCGTAAATTGATGGAAGTATGTCGTATGCGCAATACACCGGTTATTATCTTTGTGAATAAAATGGACCGCGAGGGTAAAGATCCGTTTGATTTGCTGGATGAATTGGAGGAAGAGCTACAAATCCAGGTACGTCCTTTGTCTTGGCCAATTGAACAAGGTCCTCGCTTCAAAGGCGTTTATAATATCTATGAGCAACAATTGAACCTGTATCAACCTTCCAAACAAGTTGTGACGGAAAAGGTAGAAGTTGATATTCATACGGAAGAATTGGATAATCAAATCGGAAAGCAGTTAGCAGATAAGCTACGTGGTGATTTAGAACTGATAGAAGGAGTTTATCCGGAACTGGATGTAGAGTCATATTTGGCGGGAGATTGTGCTCCGGTATTTTTTGGTTCTGCTTTGAATAACTTTGGTGTTCAGGAATTGTTGAATTGTTTTGTAGAGATTGCTCCGAGTCCCCGTCCAGTGCAAGCGGAAGAACGTGAAGTGGAGCCGGACGAATCAAAGTTCACCGGATTTATATTTAAGATTACTGCCAATATTGATCCGAATCATCGTTCTTGTGTAGCTTTCTGTAAGGTTTGTTCCGGTAAATTTGTGCGTAATGCACCTTATTTACACGTCCGTCATGGTAAGACGATGCGTTTTTCTTCGCCTACACAGTTTATGGCACAGCGGAAAACAACAGTTGATGAAGCTTATGCAGGGGATATTATCGGTTTGCCGGATAATGGTACCTTTAAAATTGGTGATACATTGACAGAAGGAGAAATGCTTCATTTCCGCGGATTGCCGAGTTTTTCACCGGAAATGTTCAAGTATATTGAAAATGCCGATCCAATGAAACAGAAGCAATTGGCAAAAGGTATTGATCAATTAATGGACGAAGGTGTAGCTCAGTTATTTGTCAATCAATTTAATGGTCGTAAGATTATTGGTACGGTAGGGCAGTTGCAGTTCGAAGTAATTCAGTATCGTCTGTTGAATGAATATAATGCTTCCTGTCGTTGGGAGCCGGTAAGTCTTTATAAGGCTTGTTGGGTAGAGAGCGACGATCTCGAAGAACTGGAAGCTTTTAAGAAACGTAAATATCAGTATATGGCGAAAGATAGGGAGGGACGAGATGTATTCCTGGCCGACTCCGGCTATGTACTTCAAATGGCTCAAATGGACTTTAAACATATTAAATTTCATTTCACGAGCGAGTTTTAAGCCCACTGGAGGTTATACGGATTTGCATGGATTGAAGGTTTGAAATGCCTGTTTATTCTATTGAAACCGATGCAAATCTGTATAATCTGTAGTAAACCTTCACTTACGATTTATACTTTTTTATCCCTCCCTTATTTTATTTTATAATAAATTATTGGTAATTTCGGACGCTTTTAGAGCATCACGACTTAAATAACTAATAGTTTATTATATGGAAAATATCGAAACAGCGATCCTGCTGATGGTAGTCGGAATGGCTACAGTATTTGTTATTCTGCTGATTGTGATTTATTTAGGTAAATTACTTATTTCCTTGGTCAATAAATATGCTCCCGAAGAAGTGGCTCCTGTAAATAGGGAAGCACAGAGAGGTCCTGCACCTATTCCGGGTAATATTTTAGCTGCTATTACAGCTGCTGTAAATGTAGTGACACAAGGTAAAGGAAAAGTCACTAAGGTAGAAAAATTATAAATGAATCATTAAAGTATAAGCACTGAAAAACATGAAAAGAGAAGTAAAGTTTAGTTTGGTTTTTCGAGATATGTGGCAATCTGCCGGAAAATATGTACCTCGCGTAGACCAACTTGTAAAGGTTGCACCTGCCATCATTGAAATGGGATGTTTTGCCCGAGTGGAAACAAATGGTGGAGGTTTTGAACAAGTCAATTTATTGTTTGGAGAAAACCCCAATAAAGCCGTGCGCGAGTGGACAAAACCGTTCCATGAAGCCGGTATACAAACACATATGCTCGACCGCGCATTGAATGGACTTCGTATGAGTCCTGTTCCAGCTGATGTCCGTAAATTATTCTATAAGGTAAAGAAAGCACAAGGTACAGATATTACTCGTACATTCTGTGGACTGAATGATGTTCGTAACATTGCTCCGTCTATCACTTATGCCAAGGAGGCTGGTATGATTTCACAATGTTCTCTTTGTATCACTCATTCGCCTATTCATACGGTAGAGTACTATACCAACATGGCGTTGGAGCTTATTAAATTAGGAGCGGATGAGATTTGTATTAAGGATATGGCCGGTATTGGTCGCCCTGTTTCATTAGGAAAGATCGTGGCAAATATTAAGACTGCTCATCCTGAAATACCTATCCAGTATCATAGCCATGCGGGACCCGGCTTCAATATGGCAAGTATTCTTGAAGTATGCGAAGCAGGCTGCGATTATATTGATGTAGGCATGGAACCTCTTTCTTGGGGAACTGGTCATGCTGATCTCCTCAGTGTACAAGCGATGTTGAAAGATGCCGGATTTCAGGTACCTGAAATTAATATGGAAGCTTATATGAAAGTGCGTGCCATGATTCAGGAGTTTATGGACGATTTCCTTGGGTTATATATCAGTCCGAAGAATCGTTTGATGAACTCGCTCTTGATTGGCCCCGGACTTCCGGGCGGTATGATGGGTAGTTTGATGGCGGACTTGGAATCAAATTTGGAATCTATCAATAAATATAAGGCAAAACACAATCTGCCGTTTATGACTCAGGACCAACTTCTTATCAAACTGTTCAATGAAGTTGCTTATGTATGGCCACGTGTCGGTTATCCTCCGTTGGTGACTCCGTTCAGTCAATATGTAAAGAACCTTGCCATGATGAACGTTATGGCAATGGAAAAAGGTAAGGAACGTTGGGGCATGATCGCTGATGATATCTGGGATATGCTCTTAGGCAAAGCGGGGCGCCTACCGGGTAAATTGGCTCCTGAAATCATCGAAAAAGCAGAGCGGGAAGGACGTAAATTCTTTGAGGGGAATCCTCAGGATAATTATCCTGATGCTCTTGATAAGTTCTGTAAAATGATGAAGGAAAACAAATGGGAAACGGGACAGGATGACGAAGAGCTCTTTGAATATGCGATGCACCCAGCTCAGTATGAAGCCTATAGAAGTGGTAAGGCTAAAGAAGATTTCTTGGAAGATGTAGCAAAACGTCGTGCCGAGAAAGATAAATCTCCACAGGAGGATGCTAAACCAAAGACATTGACTGTACAGGTAGACGGACAAGCATATCGTGTGACAGTGGCTTATGGTGATATTGAACTTTCTGCTACTCCGACAGCTGCAGCAGCTCCGACAGGAGAAGGAAAAGATGTGCTCTCTCCATTGGAAGGTAAATTCTTCCTGGTGAAGAATACACAGGAAACCGCACTTAAGGTCGGTGATGCTGTGAAAGAAGGAGATGTGATATGTTATGTTGAGGCGATGAAGACTTATAATGCTATCCGTGCAGAATTTAGTGGTACGGTAACTGCTATCTGTGCTAATCCGGGAGATACTGTTTCAGAAGATGATGTATTAATGAAGATTGGGTAATGAACGAAATATTTGAAAACTTATATGACATGACTGCATTCAGCAATATTATTGCTGAACCGCAGTTTCTGATAATGTATGCCATAGCGTTCGTCCTCCTTTATCTGGGTATAAAGAAACAGTACGAACCATTGCTGTTGGTTCCTATCGCTTTCGGAGTATTGCTTGCAAACTTTCCCGGTGGAGACATGGGAGTCATTCAGGCTGACGAAAACGGAATGGTGATGGTGAACGGAGTTTGGAAGAACATCTGGGAAATGCCTTTGCATGATATAGCCCACGAATTGGGGTTGATGAACTTTATCTACTATATGTTGATTAAAACCGGTTTCCTTCCTCCGATCATCTTTATGGGTGTCGGTGCTTTGACGGATTTTGGACCGATGTTGCGTAACATCCGTCTTTCTATTTTCGGTGCTGCCGCGCAGGTGGGGATCTTTACTGTGCTGTTGGTAGCTATCTTGATGGGATTCACTCCGAAAGAAGCAGCTTCATTGGGTATTATTGGCGGTGCGGATGGTCCGACTGCTATTTTTACAACAATCAAACTGGCTCCTCACTTGTTAGGCCCTATTGCGATTGCAGCATATTCTTATATGGCACTTGTTCCGGTTATTATCCCATTAGTAGTGAAACTGCTTTGTTCTAAGAAAGAGTTAAGTATCAACATGAAAGAACAGGAAAAGAAATATCCGTCTACTACCGAGATAAAGAATTTACGTGTACTGAAGATTATTTTCCCGATTGTAGTTACAACCGTTGTTGCACTTTTCGTTCCGAGTGCAGTGCCTTTGATTGGTATGTTAATGTTCGGTAATCTGGTGAAAGAAATTGGAAGTAACACCTTCCGTTTGTTTGATGCGGCTTCTAATAGTATCATGAATGCTGCTACCATCTTCTTGGGGTTATCTGTAGGAGCGACGATGACAACAGAAGCTTTCTTGAATTGGACGACTATTGGTATTGTGATTGGCGGTTTCCTTGCATTTGCTCTTTCCATTGCGGGCGGTATTCTGTTTGTGAAAGCAGTGAACTTATTCTCAAAGAAGAAAATTAATCCGCTGATTGGAGCTACCGGATTAAGTGCAGTTCCAATGGCTAGTCGTGTAGCCAACGAGATTGCTTTGAAATATGATCCGAAGAATCATGTATTACAATACTGTATGGCAAGTAATATTTCTGGAGTAATCGGTTCGGCTGTTGCTGCGGGAGTGCTGATCTCTTTTTTAGCTTGATTTAATTTAGTGTAAATAATAGTTTGTGGGCACGGAATCTTCCTTGTTTTCTTCAAGTAAAGAAACTCTGTGCCCCCTGTTATATATTTTTGTGATAACTATTATTCGCTAGTCACTTTTCTGTATTCTGCAATTGCCATCTTTTCTGCCAGATATGCGTTGATCACGTTGGTTTGTGCCTGTGTCCATGATAATTGAGCAGAGAGTACATCCACCATATTTGATTTTCCTTCATTATAGGAAAAGGAAACAATTTCCAAATTCTCATTGGCTAACTTCATATTTTCATTAGCAGTCTTCACTTGTTCTTCCGTTTCTTTTAGTTTGGTCAAAGAACCGGATAACTCTTCGCTAATGTTATCTTCCACATAACTTTGCTGTAGTCTCTGCATATTAATATATGCTTTCTGCTGGCGGTTCGTCTTAAATCGGGCACCCCAACGGAAAATAGGAATATTCAGATTGACACCCACAATGGGGTTGAATGAAACATCATAGCCCAGATTAGGTGTTCCCGTTGCCCATCCACCACTGAAATACATATTTAGTTGTGGATTGAATTGACTGAGAGCAGCTTTACGTTGTGCCTGACTCTTCATTATATTTACTTCTGTACTGGCATAGTCTGCACGTTGCTGTAATACATCTCCCAGAGATAGGACTTTTACAGGTTCGGAGGGTATACTGATAGAATATAAACTATCCACCGGAGTATTAGGTTCTTCACCCATCAGAATATTTAGTTTCTGCAGTGCTAACGTATAGTTCTGACGAGCTTTGATATATTGCAATTCCGCTTCTTTCAACCGGGTAGAAATCATTAACAAGTCTATACGGCTAATCTTTCCGTTGTCGAAACGATCCTGTATAATATCGTATTGTTGTTTGATTATACTTTGATATTTGTCAGCAGCTTGAAGCATGGCTTTCGAGGCAGAGGCATTCCAGTAGACTGCATCACTCTGGTAATGTATCTGGTCTAAAGTCAGCTCTTCGTTGAGTTGGTCCAGTTTCTCGTCCGCTTTCGCAATCTTATGTTGGGCATTCAGTGCACCACCTGTATATATAGGTTGTGAGACAATGAATACTCCTTGATAAGTATGATTGCGGTATTCTCCCAATGGCTCGTTCCAGGCACTTAGATCACTCATGTTTAGCGTTCCGTCTGCACTAAGGTCTATTTTCGGAAGGAAACCGGTATGAGCTATTTTTCTGGCCTCGCTACTTGCCATTGTTTTTAGTTTTTGCTGTTTCAGTAGTTGGCTGTAAGCTTCTACTTTATCCCGATAAGCTTCGCGGCTTAGATACGGTTGTTGTGCTACCACGTCGAAACCGAGGGTTAGTAGAAATAGCGTTATGAGTTGAATTTTCATATTCTTAATTTGCAATTTTACGTTTTACAATTTATGATTCTCATCCTTTGATCCGTTGAATGGCACAGTAAGCTACTGGAAGAACAAAAAGTGTTAATGCAGAAGCTACCAACAATCCTCCCATAATTGTAGCTGCCATACCACCAAACATGGCATCAAACAATAGAGGTAACATACCCAGAATGGTTGTTCCTGAAGCCATTGCTACCGGGATGATACGGCTGGTTGTTGCACTAATGACAGCGTCCAGCGGCTTTTTTCCTGTTGCCGCTTCCAAATCAATCTGCTCAACCAATACAATGGCATTTTTGATATTCATACCAATCAACCCCAGAAGACCAAGTATGGAGAAAAAATCAAATGATTTGCCAAGTACAATCAATCCAAGTACGATGCCGATAAAAATCAACGGTAACATTAATAGAATAACTATCGGCTTGCGGTATGTTCTGAACAGGAATAACAGTGTCACGAACATCAGGAAGAATGTTAATGGCAGGTTTTTAGCCAATGCCTCATTTGATTCCACTTGACTTTCCTGTTCTCCGAAATACTTCATTGTATATCCCTCCGGTATTTTGATCTCATTCTGTACCTGCGACCATACCTGGTTAAAAGCCGTAATCGCATTTATTCCACGACGTGGATCACATTGAGCCATCATTACCATCTGCCGATTATAATCCTTCACGTTTGAGAAGCGAAATTGAAAATCAAAATCAGATACTACTTGTTCAAGACTCGTCGTTTCATTTCCAGCTCCGAACACAGGCAGCGTACGCAAATCGTTGATTTGGAAAGCATCTACTGTGTTATCCTTCAGTAAAATGGGAAGCACTTGGTCACCTTGACGATATTCTCCCAAAGTCATACCGGTAGTACCGATTTGGATGCTTTGTGCCATTCCTTGTCGAGATACGCCAAGCGGTTGTGCCCGTTCAGGACTATATACAGGCTTCCAAACCGGAATCTTGTTTCCCCACGAATTGCGAATATTAATCAAGTCCGGATTCTGATGCATTATTTCCAATGCTTGGTTGGTAAGAGCTATCAATGTATCTGTATTCGGACCGATGAAACCAATTTCAATTGCAGCATCTACAGCAGGAGATAATTTGAAAAGGCTTGTACGTGTGATGGCATTCGGATAATTGGCTCTCATATATTCATCAAAATCTTTTTCGTACTCCTTAGTGTATTTGCTGTCAGTCAATTCTATGAGTATATTAGCAAAGTTCGGTTTAGGACCTACTGATGTAGAAGCCAGATAATACCGAAGTGGTGTACTGCCAAATGTAATGGAGACGGTTTTCACTTCCGGTTGTTTCTTCAAGTGTTCTTCCACTTTTTTCATCTCTTTCACTACATCATTAATGTTGTAGCCGTCCGGATAAAATACATCAGCCCGGAAATAAGGTTTGTCCAAGGAAGGGAAGAAGTTTTGTGGCATCATTCCCATAATAGTTAATGATACAATGAAGAGAACTACCATAGCACTGAGCGTCAGTGCCTTTTTACGTATCAGTACTCCCAGAATAGATCCAAACTTATGATAGAAAGGTTTGTCATATGGATCTTTTCCATCCCCATCTTTTTTCGCCTTTAAGATAAAGTTACCAAAGACGGTTGTTTGAGTCAAGGCTAGTACCCAACTCAATCCCAGTGAAATGGCTAGTACCACAAATAAAGGCTTTACAATTTCTGCTACGGCAGAAGGAGCCAGATAAAGTGGTAAGAACGAACAAATAGCAATGAATGTTGCTCCGAGTAATCCCCATTGAGGTCCCGTAGCTCCATCAATAAGTGCTTTCCGACGGTTTACACCACGAGCGATAGCAATTTGTGCGTTATCAGTTACCACAATGGCATTATCCACCAACATTCCCATGGCAATGATGAATCCTGCTAATGAAGTACGATTTAATCCTACTCCAAAGAAAGACATGATGAGCAAAGTACCTCCGATGGAGAAAATCAGTGAAGAACCGATAAGAATTCCTGCACGGAGCCCCATTACAAACATAATAATGACAATAACGATTAAAATTGATTCTATCAGATTGATGATGAAACCATTATTTGCTTCATTGGCGATTTCATTTTCCAGATAGAGACTTTGTAATTCCAATCCTAAAGGCATTAGAGGTAACAGCTTGTTCAGTTTTACTTTTACATTTTCACCTGTTTGCACTACATCTCGTTGTGGGTCGGTAGATACACCGATCCCAATTGCCCGTTTCCCATTTACATGCATGATATTGGATGGCGGATCGAGATAACCTTTTTCAATAACAGCGATATCTCCTAATTTTACCTGTCCTGCTTTGGTCGTAATGACTTGGTTACGGATATCGTCTACAGTGGCATACATACCGTTGGCAGTTACTCGTAGCTGTTGTTCGCCTGCCCGTATCTCACCGGTGTTAATAATCTGGTTCTGTGATTGCAGCAGACTGGCAAGCTGTTTTGGATCAATACCCATACCTACGAGTTTATTGGTCGAAATAAAGATATTTATTACTTCTGTTTGTACTCCGAATAAAGCAACTTTCATCACTCCGTCAGCTGTGACAACTTGGGTTTTAATTCGTTCTGCCCAATTACGCATTTCTTCGTAAGAAAATCCGTCATCTGACGTTAGTCCGTAATAAATGCCGAATACATCTCCGAAGTCGTCCGAAACTGTCGGAGTTGAGGCACCTGCAGGAAGTTGTGGTTGGATATTAAGTACTTTACGACGCAGTTCGTCCCATTTTTGTGGAATGGAGCTTGCGGCAAGTGAAGGTTGTAGTTCAAATGTAATTTTAGAAAGACCGTACATCGATTCTGATTTAATCTTGTACACTCCACTCATACTTTGTATCTCTCGAGAGATAGGTTCGGTGATCAGCCGTTCTACTTCTGCCGGTTCGGCTCCCGGATAGCGCGTCATGATGACCGCTGATTTAATAACGAAGGGTGCATCTTCTTTCTTTCCGAGTTTTCCGAAGGAGAAAATACCTCCGATAAGCAATACGGCAAGAAAAAAATAAATGATCTTCGTATTATCTAATGAATATTTGGCTAAGTTCATTTTCTTAATGGATAATTGATAATGGACAATAATTAATGAAAAATTGATGGTTGAGAATAGATAATGAACAGAAGTGCTTTACAAGTACAGTTCATTCATCCATTTTTAGTTCTCCAATATTTTAACTTTTTCTCCTTCTACCAGTTGATATACACCGGCAATCACAATTTTTTCACCAGGTTTCAATCCTTGTGAAATTAGAGCCTGTGCTTCTCCAGTAGGAGCATTGACCGTTACTTCTCGTTTGTAGACTTTATCGTCTTCAACTACCCATACATACATTTTCTTGCCCTCGCTTTCACCAAATACAGCACTGAGTGGAACGATGCACCAACTGTTTTCTACCAGTGGTCCTACATCGGCAGTGAAGCGAATGCTACACGTGAAGCCTGGTTTCACTGCATATAAA
>NZ_BHWB01000025.1 GCF_003865075.1 Bacteroides faecalis
CTATTCCCGATTGGAAGAATGTGACGGACATATTTACATTGTTGCCGGAGATGATGAAAAGAAAGACCAGTCCTATTTTCTTTGGCAATTGAGTCAGGAGGTGCTGAAACGCTGTATATTCCCATTGGGAAATTATACAAAGATAAAGGTTCGTGAGTATCTGGCTGAGAAGGGATATGAAGCGAAGTCAAAAGAAGGGGAGAGTATGGAAGTCTGTTTTATAAAAGGGGACTATCGGGATTTTCTTCGTGAACAATGTCCTGAGTTGGATCGTGAAATCGGTCCCGGATGGTTTGTTAGCTCTGAAGGAGTCAAATTAGGACAACATAAAGGAGCCCCTTATTATACCATTGGACAACGGAAAGGATTAGAGATAGCCTTGGGTAAACCTGCTTATGTATTGAAAATCAATCCGCAAAAAATACGGTAATGCTTGGAGATGCCGAGCAGCTAAAGGCTGAGTATATGTTGTTGGAAGAGATAAGATTATTAACGAGCAGGAATTGTTCCGATGTGAGAATCTGACAGTAAGGATTCGTTATCGGAGTCGTCCGTTGTCTTGTCAGGTGAAACGCCTGGAAGATGGACACTTATTGGTGCATTTCTTGGAGGCTGCTTCTGCTATTGCACCCGGGCAATCTGCTGTGTTTTATGATGGAAAGCGCGTGCTAGGTGGTGCATTTATTGCTTCTCAACGTGGCATTGGGCTGGTAATTTTAGAAAATGGAAATTTTAATAGCTTAAAATAAAGATAACTTATGAAGAAATTTGTACTATTGGTGTTCGCTTTGAATATTGTTTTAGGTGCGTTTTGCTCAGTTTACTTCTACTGATACTTTAAAGTATCGTATTAGTTTGAAGGATAAAAAGGCAACGACCTATTCTGTAAAGAAACCCGAGATGTTTCTATCCGAGAAATCCATTGAACGGAGAAAGAAACAAGGATTATCTGTGGATGTTACCGATTTGCCAGTATGTAAGAAGTATGTAGATGCTATCCGTGAGAAAGGAGTTCACATACTAGTAACGGGAAAATGGGATAACTTTGTGACCGTTTCATGTAATGATAGCACATTGATCGATGAAATAGCGAAACTTCCTTTTGTACGTTCTACAGAGAGAGTATGGAAGGGGCAGGTGAAAAAATCCCAGAGAAGGGACTCTTTGATTAATAAGCCGTTGCGTACAGATAGTTTGTATGGACCGGCTATTACTCAGATTCAGATGAGTAATGCCAATCGTTTGCATGAAGCCGGCTTTAAAGGACAGGGAATGACAATTGCTGTGATTGATGCCGGATTCCACAATGCGGATAAGATTGAAGCAATGAATAATATTCGTATTCTCGGTACACGCGATTTTGTGAATCCGGAAGCAGATATCTATGCGGAGAGTAGCCATGGAATGTGCGTACTTTCATGTATGGCTATGAATCAGCCGAATGTGATGATAGGTACAGCTCCCGAAGCTTCTTACTGGTTGTTACGTAGTGAAGATGAATACTCAGAGAATCTGGTTGAACAAGACTATTGGGCAGCGGCTATCGAATTTGCAGATAGTGTAGGAGTAGACATTGTGAATACTTCTCTTGGCTATTATACATTTGATGATCCGACGAAGAATTATAGATATCGTGATCTGAACGGACATTATGCATTGATGTCTCGTGAAGCAGGAATGGCAGCAGATAAGGGTATGGTTGTGGTTTGCAGTGCCGGGAACTCAGGGATGGATTCCTGGAAAAAAACAACTCCTCCGGGAGATGCAGAAAATGTAATTACGGTCGGTGCAATTGATAAAAAAGGCTTGTTGGCTCCATTCTCTTCTATCGGTAATACTGCGGATGGCCGGGTAAAACCGGATGTTGTGGCAGTTGGGCTTTGGGCTGATGTGATGGGTACAGATGGTAATCTTCGTCATGCAAACGGAACATCCTTCTCATCTCCGATCATGTGTGGTATGGTGGCTTGTCTTTGGCAGGCTTGTCCGAAGCTGACAGCAAAAGAAATTATCGAACTGGTACGTCATTCAGGCGATCGGGCAGATTTTCCGGATAATATCTATGGGTATGGAATTCCTGATTTGTGGAAGGCATATCAATCGACGATAAAGAAAAAACGATAAATAGCTTACGTATGGATTCTCTTTCTCTTTTGGAACTGAATGCACTGGTGCGGCGGAGTCTGGAGCAATGTCTTCCTGATGAGTATTGGATACAGGCTGAGTTGAGTGATGTCCGTTCCAATACGACTGGACATTGCTATCTGGAGTTTATACAAAAAGATCCGCGTAACAATAGTCTTGTGGCTAAGGCACGTGGGATGATCTGGAATAACATTTATCGTCTGCTAAAACCATACTTTGAGGAGGCTACCGGACAATTGTTTGTTTCAGGTATCAAGGTATTGGTGAAAGTGACCGTTCAGTTCCATGAATTGTATGGATACAGTCTGACAGTGCTGGATATTGATCCTACCTATACGTTAGGCGATATGGCACGTCGTCGTCGTGAAATACTGTTGCAGCTGGAAGAGGAAGGGGTATTAACATTGAACAAAGAATTGGAGATGCCGCTTCTTCCTCAACGTATTGCGGTAGTCTCTTCTGCTACAGCAGCAGGATATGGTGACTTTTGTCATCAGTTGAAGCATAATCCCGGTGGATTCTTTTTTTATACGGAACTTTTCCCTGCTCTGATGCAAGGAAATCAAGTAGAAGAGTCGGTATTGGATGCCTTAGATCGCATTAATGCACGTATTGACGACTTTGATGTTGTCGTTATCATACGTGGGGGTGGGGCTACTTCTGATCTTTCTGGCTTTGATACCTATCTATTGGCAGCGGCCTGTGCACAGTTTCCATTACCAATTATTACAGGTATCGGGCACGAGCGGGACGATACTGTACTCGATTCTGTGGCTCATACACGTGTAAAAACGCCTACGGCAGCTGCTGAACTTCTGATTCATCAAGTGACGGAGGTAGCGGAACATTTGGAAGATTTGTCAGCTCGTATTCAACAAGGAGCCTACGCATTGCTAGAACAGGAACAGAGGAGGCTTGTTGCTATTCAGACCCGTATTCCTGTGCTTGTTCACCGAAAACTTTCGGAGGTACGTTTCTCTCTATTAACGGTCCGAAAGGATTTGACTCAAGCGACTCTCACTTTACTTTCCCGTCATCGACATCGGCTGGAGTTATTGCAACAGCGTATCATGGATGCTTCGCCGGACAAGCTTTTGAAACGTGGGTATAGTATCACTCTGAAAGATGGAAAAGCGGTGACGGATGCCTCTTTGTTAAAAACGGGTGATGAACTGGTAACCCGTTTGTCGAAAGGTGAAGTTCATTCCCTTGTTAAGTAGTAACTTCTAATAATTTATAAATATTCATTTTCAACCATAAATAACATATCATCGTGGCAGCAAAAAAAGAAACATATTCCCAGGCAATAGAGCGTCTTGAAAAGATCGTCCGCCAGATTGACAACAATGAATTGGATATCGACATTTTGAGCGAAAAAATCAAGGAAGCGAATGAAATTATTGCCTTTTGTACCGAAAAGCTGACGAAAGCAGATCGAGAAGTGGAAAAATTATTGCAAGAAAAGAGGCAGTCTGAAGAATAAAAGCTATTTTTGCGAATCAATGGACAAGAAAATAAACTAATACATAACGAAATGAAAGAAATAGACTGGGCGAATCTGTCGTTTGGGTATATGAAGACAGATTACAATGTGAGAATTAATTTCCGTAATGGTGCGTGGGGCGAATTGGAGGTTAGTAGTGAAGAATACCTCAATTTGCACATGGCGGCTACTTGTTTGCACTATGGTCAGGAGGCATTTGAAGGATTAAAGGCATTCCGTGGTAAAGATGGTAAAGTACGTATTTTCCGTTTGGAAGAAAATGCAGCACGTTTGCAATCTACCTGCCAGGGAATTTTGATGGCTGAATTACCAATCGAACGTTTCAAGGAAGCTATTTTGAAAGTAGTGAAGTTGAATGAGCGTTTTATTCCTCCTTATGAAACAGGTGCTTCTTTATATATTCGTCCATTATTGATTGGAACAAGTGCTCAGGTAGGAGTACATCCTGCTAATGAATATATGTTTGTAGTATTTGTAACTCCGGTAGGCCCGTACTTCAAAGGTGGATTCTCTACTAACCCGTACGTCATTATTCGTGAGTTCGACCGTTCGGCACCTTTGGGAACAGGTATTTATAAGGTGGGTGGAAATTATGCTGCTAGTTTGCGTGCAAATAAGAAAGCACATGAGTTGGGATATTCCTGTGAATTCTATCTGGATGCAAAAGAAAAGAAATACATTGATGAGTGTGGCGCTGCCAATTTCTTCGGAATCAAAGACAATACATACATCACTCCGAAATCAACTTCCATTCTGCCATCTATCACAAATAAGAGTTTGATGCAGTTGGCAGAAGATATGGGATTGAAAGTAGAGCGCCGTCCGGTGCCTGAAGAAGAACTTGCTACTTTTGAAGAAGCAGGTGCTTGTGGTACGGCTGCGGTGATCAGCCCAATTGAACGGATTGATGATTTGGAAAACGGTAAATCATACGTTATCTCCAAAGATGGAAAACCGGGACCGATTTGTACGAAGTTGTATAATAAACTGCGTGGTATTCAATATGGTGATGAACCGGATACATATGGTTGGGTGACTATCGTAGAGTAAGAAAGTAATTAATAAAAAAATAGTATCTATGTTAAAACAAAATTCTGAGTTGCGTGCTGAAGCACGTGTAGCTCTTCAAGGAAAATGGCTTATGGCTGCTGTGGCTACTCTTATTTTGGGGGGTGTTATTGGTGGATTGTCAGCAATACCATTCATTGGTGTACTCGTAATGTTGTTTACTCTTCCAATAATGTATGGTTATGTAATTGTTATGTTGAATGTATTCAAGGGTGGAGATGTTGATTTTGGAATATTGTTTGAAGGATTTCAGGATTATGGACGTATTTTGAGTACTAAGTTGCTGCAAGTAGTTTATACTTTCTTGTGGTCATTGTTGTTATTTATACCGGGTGTTATCAAATATTACTCTTATGCAATGACAGACTTTATTCTGAAAGAGGAGCCTGAAATGAAAAACAATGCTGCGATTGAAAAAAGTATGACAATGATGGAAGGAAATAAGATGAAATTATTTATGCTTGATTTGAGCTTCATCGGTTGGGCAATATTGTGTCTTTTCACTTTTGGAATTGGATATCTTTTCCTTCAATCGTATAGGGGAGTATCTTATGCTGCTTTTTATAATGATTTAAAAGCACAACAAGAGAATGTTGAAGTGAATATTTGAGATTAATAAGCGAATAAACGTAATTTTAATAGAGTGGGGTATAGAGCAATCTGTACTCCATTTATTTTTGCCGTTTACATCAAAAGTAAGTACCTTTGCAACCTAATCAGTGAAATGATATGGGAAAAAATAAATTAGAGAAGTTTGCCGATATGGCGAGTTATCCGCATGTGTTTGAATATCCTTATTCAGCAGTAGATAATGTGCCTTTTGACATGAAGGGAAAATGGCATCGGAAGTTTTTTAAGAATGACCATCCAATAGTGCTTGAGCTTGGTTGTGGACGGGGCGAATATACTATCGGATTAGGCAAAATGTTTCCGGAGAAAAACTTCATAGCTGTTGATATCAAAGGTGCCCGTATGTGGACCGGAGCAACAGATGCTTTGCGGTCAGGTATGAAGAATGTAGCTTTCTTGCGTACTAATATTGAGATCATCGAACGTTTCTTTGCTGAAGGTGAAGTGAGTGAAATTTGGCTTACTTTCTCTGATCCGCAGATGAAGAAAGCGACTAAAAGACTGACTTCCACTTATTTCATGGAGCGGTATCGCAAATTTCTGCAACCGAATGGGATCATTCATCTTAAGACAGATAGTAACTTCATGTTTACTTATACCAAGTATATGATTGAGGCAAATCAATTTCCGATTGATTTTATAACAGAAGACTTGTATCATTCAGATTTGGTTGATGATATTCTGAGGATTAAAACATATTATGAACAACAATGGCTTGATCGTGGTTTAAGCATCAAATATATCAAGTTTCGACTTCCAAAAGACGGTCAGCTAAAGGAACCGAATGTAGAAATAGAGCTTGATTCCTACCGTAGTTATAATCGTAGTAAGCGGAGGGGGTTGCAGACTTCTAAATGATACACCGACTGATTAGTTACCAATTATACTACAATATAGCTAGGTACTTTTGTAAGTAGATAAATTTAAAAATATAGATTATGACACTCTATCCGAAATTAATATTAGATGCACTGGCAACAGTGCGTTATCCCGGTACGGGAAAGAATCTGGTAGAAGCGGAGATGGTTGCAGACAATCTTCGTATAGATGGCATGTCAGTTAGTTTTTCTTTAATCTTTGAGAAGTCGACTGATCCTTTTATGAAATCAATGCTGAAAGCTGCTGAAACAGCTATTCATACTTACGTATCTTCAGATGTGCAGGTAACAATCGCAACTGAAAGTAAACAGGCAGCCCGTCCGGAAGTTGGTAAGTTACTTCCGCAAGTAAAGAATATTATTGGTATTTCTTCCGGTAAAGGCGGAGTTGGTAAGTCTACCGTATCGGCTAATCTTGCTGTTGCATTGGCTAAACTAGGCTATAAAGTGGGATTGCTTGATGCAGATATCTTTGGTCCTTCTATGCCAAAAATGTTTCAGGTAGAAGATGCTCGTCCATATGCAGAGCGCGTGGATGGTCGTGATATGATCATTCCAGTTGAGAAATACGGAGTAAAGCTTTTGTCTATCGGTTTCTTTGTCGATCCTGATCAAGCTACTCTCTGGCGTGGGGGGATGGCAAGTAATGCTTTGAAACAATTAATTGGTGATGCGGTATGGGGAGATTTGGATTATTTTCTGATAGATCTTCCTCCCGGAACTAGTGATATCCACCTGACTGTCGTTCAGACATTGGCAATGACAGGTGCAATCGTTGTCAGTACTCCGCAAGCGGTTGCTTTGGCCGATGCTCGTAAAGGAATTAATATGTTTACAAATGAAAAGGTGAATGTACCTATTCTCGGTCTGGTAGAAAATATGGCTTGGTTTACACCTGCTGAACTTCCGGAAAATAAATATTATCTTTTTGGTAAAGAGGGAGCTAAGAAATTGGCGGAAGAAATGCATGTGCCTTTGCTGGGACAGATTCCTATTGTGCAAAGTATCTGTGAAGGAGGTGATAACGGTACACCGGTTGCATTGGACGAGGATACAGTGACGGGGCGTGCTTTCTTGTCATTAGCAGCAAGTGTTGTTAGACAAGTAGACCGTCGGAATATAGAAATGGCACCAACTCAGATAGTAGAAATGCGGAAATAATTATTCTATTATATATAGTTTTTTAGAGAATCATTCTGGGTAATAAATCGCCCGTTGAGCATATTCACGCATCAACGGGCGATTTTGTGTTCTTATTTTTTTAAGGGTGAAAAAGTATTGGAATAGTCATCTTGACAGATACCGGCTTTCCTCCTTGTTGTCCGGGTTTCCATTTAGGCATTTGGCTGATAATACGGTAAGCTTCCGCATTAAGGGCTGGAGATCCTCCCTGTATTACTCGGACATCTGAGATGCTACCATCTTCTCGTATAATAAAACTGGTTATTACTCGGCCTTTTTCATTTTTTGTTTCAGAATTTTTCCAATGTATAATGTGCTCTTGTATATATTTGTGTAGTTTCTTTATACCTCCTGAAAATTCAGGGAATATATCTGGTGTCTCGCAAATATTATCCTTTGTTTTTTGTTCCGTATTTTGAGAAGCAGGAGGACCGGAATTGAATTTGACTGGTATTGTTATTCTGGAATTTACGGCTTTACCGTCCTTCTTTCCGGGAATCCACAGTGGCATAGTTTCTAAAACTCGGACCACTTCTTTATCTAAATCGGGATGTAAACTACGGATTATTTTAATATCCGAAACCTTTCCATCACTTCTTATGATCATCTGAGCTACTACACGTCCTTGTATTCCAAGCTTCAGAACTTCTGGTGGATATTTGATGTTTTGAGCAAGAAATAACATACCAGCTTGTAATCCTCCGGGATATTTTGCAGGCTCTTCTGCCGTTTCGTAAACAGAATCCTTCTCGATTGTATTATTATCATTGATTAAGGTGTCGGTGTTAGCGAACAATAGCTCTGTCTCTCTTGGATGAACCCCAGCCTTAATATAGTTATAGCAACTGATACTAAGTAATGTCGCTATTAGAAGAAAAGGATATTTCATCCTATTTACCTTGGTGATGTTTTGTGTTTTTTTCATTTGGTTGTCGTTTTATTGTTATAATAATATTGGTTTTTATTTGTCTAAGGCTTCCATTAATTGTTCTTTGATAACTTCTGCCTTTGATAATCCGGTTTCCCTGTAGGATATATTTCCTTCCCGATCAATGATTAAGTATGTTGGTACTCCCCGAATATTCAAATTTTCTATCAGATAATCCCATTGATTATCTTTTAGTCTGAAATGTTCTCCGTGTATATCGGGTATTATTTTATTCCAAGTTTCTTTGGGAGAAGTTTCTCCTGTAATGTATAGATAGATAATATCCTTATCTTTCAATTCTTCTTTCATTGGTGTTAATGTCTTGTGTGCTCTAAGACATGGACCACACCAAGTTGTCCAAAAATCTACCATTAACACATGTCCCCGGTATTTTGAAATGATAGAAGGAAATAACTCTTTGTTGATTACCTCTCCCGCTTCATTGACTGTAAATCCACTCTTCTTTTTATTCAATTCGATTGTTTCTATCAGTTTTTTGTTTGTTTGAGTAAGCAGTTCGGTATAAGCAGGTGAGGAAAGTTTTTTTAATCGAACTTTCTGTTCTGCTGTCAAAGGTGTAAAATCTTTCAAAGCTGAATAAATATTCTGAACCTCAATATAGTCAAATAAAGCACCTTTGTCTGTGCCTAATGCTTCTTTGAGTACATTTTCCTTGTCGGGGATAATATCTAAAATATTCACCATTGATGCATACCTATCATTATACAAAGCTTTAGTAGTATTGATGGATGAGAATTTCTTCAATACATTATAATATTCTTTCGGAATATTGATTGGATTATTTTTGAAATATTCAGCAGCTTTTCCTCTATCCAACTTATTGATTTTTATATATGCATATTCTAAATCTCTGATTGTAGTGGCAATGCAGGACGTTGTTATAATGTCTAATTTAATGTTTAATAGTTCTTTGCAAGCTTTACTATATTTAGATTGTGCAATCTTTTTTCGGATCGTTGGAATAGATTTCAATATATAATTTTTATATTCCTCTGCACTTTTTCCGGAAATAGCCTTAAGGTAATCCATGTAATCGTGATCTCCTAATGTCATATCTAAATCCACTGTTAAAAACTCTTGTTGCAAACTAGCGAGATAACCTTTAAAATAGGCAGTGGCTCCGTAACTTTTGGCTTTCTTTTGTAAGCGTGATTGCTGCCGGCAAAGTTCTTTAGGATTTATTGCAATATATGTTTCTTCGTGTGGAGCTACAAGACATACTACGTTGCCGTAAGAGAAAGTTAATGCAATATTCGTAACTGTCGGAATTCCTATTTCTGTTTGAAAGGTCCCGTCTTCATTGATTTTAAGATAGCTTGTGTTGTCTTCTCTGAAAGCAGGATTGAACACATGTATTCTGCATTCTCTTGGCATATCTTTTTGATAATCCAGAATTCTTCCTTTCAATACAGCAGTTCCATAAGATAGTTCTGGGATGGGTAAAGTTGTTTTTTTGTTCATTTTGTGCACAACCAACTCTTGTGGTAATTGTTGCTTTTCAAATGCTTTCTTGTTTAACTGAATTCCCCAGATTTTAAATGCTTTTTCATCATTTCCTTCGATAAAATCAACCAAAGTAATGTTTGGAGGAAGTGGGGGGAAAATGAGCTGAAATTCAGTCTCACCAGATTCAGGCATCCAAAATTCTTGGTCTAATGTGATGCCAACTCCTCTACGTATTGGGTATATGGTTCCGTTATTGTCTTTAAGGAAACTTCCTGCTGCAATTTTTATCCAATGTTTAGGCTCATAGAATGCTTTGATATATAATGTAGTAGCTGTGTCGTTAATGACAATCTTTTCAATTTCAATGGTAGTGGAACTCCAAGCTGTAAAAGGAGGACATTCAATGACTCTATCTTTTGCTTGTATTTGCACTATGCAAATAGTACAAAACAGAAAACTTATAATCCATGTGAATTTTTTCATGAGTATTGCATTTGGTATGCAACAAATATAAATAAATATTTGTGTTTTTCCTAATTATAATAAGAAAAAGAAGTTGTATCAATCTTGATATAACTTCTTTTTAATCCTTTTTTGGAAGGATGTTCTGTATTTTATCTATAACCTATTGTAAGCGGAATGTAATAGGTAATGTAAATTCTACATTGATAGGTTCCCCTTTGTTTTCTCCTGGTTCCCATTCCGGCATTTCACTTATTACGCGAATAGCCTCTGCATCTAAATAAGGCGATACACTCTGTTGTACGTTTATATTTGATATTTTGCCATCCTTTCCCACGGTCATCCTTAAGATCACTTTACCTTGTTCTTTCTTTTTCTGAGCGATTGTCGGATATTTGATGTTTTGGGCTATGAATCGCATTAAGGCCTCTTCTCCTCCCGGGAATTTGGGCATCTTTTCTATTGTATCAGCGACAGCTTCTTCTTCGGATGTTTCACTAGGGGCATATCCCGTAACTACTACTTCTGACAGAACGGCTTTTTTCACTTCTTCCAGTGGTAGAGGCTTCTCTACTCGTCTGGTTAGTGCAATCAATTTTGTTTCTGGTTTTTTCGGACCATTCAACCGGAACATAATAGGAACTGTAAATTTTACACTGACTGCCTTGCCACGTTGCCTGCCGGGAATCCACTTCGGCATACGTGAAATGACTCTTTCGGCTTCTTTGTCGAGATAGGGATCTACACTGTTTACAGTTTTTATGTCTGATATGCTACCATCTTTTCTAACAACGAACTGTACGATTACCCGTCCCTGCGTTCCTTTTTCATGGGCTATTTCCGGGTATCTTATGTTATTTCTCAGAAACAGTTGAAGTGCCTCTAGTCCTCCTGGGAATTCAGGCATCTGTTCTACAACTTCAAAAAGAACATCTTCCGGAATGGTATCTTTGATAGCAGTCACTTCCGGTTGTTGAGCTACTTCTTGTTGAGCTACTAGTTGTTGTGATTTTACAATTTGGGGAGTTTCAGATACTTGTATTTGTGGAATCGTTACTTCTGCAGGAGAAGGAGTAGATTGTACAAATACTTCATCCATCATTTCTTTTGCAAATTTTGTGGTAGTGCGTGCCACCATCTCGATATTGCTGACAATCATCAACAGTATTGCTAATGGAAGAAACATTAGATATTTTGTTCTTCCTATTCCTTTTGTTCTTCTTTTGTTCATCATTTTAATTCGATTTTTGAGTGGTAAAACATTGAAACTATTGGATAAATTTGCTGCAGCCTTGTGATGAGTCAGTCCCAATAAATGGTATTGGTATGATTTACTGTCATGTCCGGTTTTTAATACTTGATGGTCTGCCATATATTCCAGATTGTTTCTGACTTCGCGTTTCATTAGCCAAATAAAGGGATTAAACCAACAAGCGATGCACATTATTTCGCTGATAAGTACATCTGCTGAGTGATATTGGCGGGCATGAGTTTTTTCGTGAGTAATTATCTCACTAATTTCCGATTCCGTATGAGTGAATGGGTATATAAATATCCAATTGAAAAAAGAAAAGGGGCCACTTTCCTTTTTTAAAAGATGGATATTCGTACCTTGTATATTGCTTTTAGGGCATTGAATATGTAGTCGTATAATACAACCTAATTGAATAAAAAAACGTAGTAGAAGAAGCAATAGAACTCCCCAATAAACGTACTCCAGAATTAATGTGAGTAGCTCTTGCCAATTGAAATTTGTTTCTGGTGACACTACTATTGCTTGTTCTGGTAGTATGATCGTTGCATAAAGGTCCGCCATTGCTACCATAGGTTTATTAGCCTTTATCCATTCCTGGATATTCAGTAAAGGATAAACGATGGAGATTGCAAAGAAACAAAGCAGGGCCGTCCGTCGCCACCGGAAAAAGGTGTCTTTATAAAAGAACAACCGATAGAATGCGTAGAACAATGCGATTGCTATATTAATCTTTAGAAAATAGGCGAGTTCCGGAGTCATGGCAAAATATATTTTTATTTATTCTTTTCTTTTCCTTTCTCTATCAGGTCAATGATTTCTTTCAGGTCATTGGCAGAAATTTTATTGTCTTTTGCAAAGAAGGATACCATTTCTTTATAAGAGTTTTCAAAGTAGTTGCGTACTACCCCACTCATAAAGTGACGTTTATACTCACATTCGCGGATAGCGGGAGTATATTCATAAGTGTTACCTACACGTTTAGGGGTTACATATCCTTTACGTTCCAGGTTTTTCACAATAGATGCTACTGTTGTATAAGGAGGTGCTGGCTGTGGAAACTTAGCTACGATATCTTTTACAAAACAACTCTGCAACTCCCAAATGTAGATCATTACCTCTTCTTCTTGTATGCTTAATTTTTCCATAAAGATATTTGTTTAATTACGAATCTTTCGCAAATCTACGAATCTTTCGTAATTAAACAATAGATAGAGGGTTAAATGTTGCAAACGATTCGTGTATGTACGGAAAGCTTAAATTAGGATTGTGACTATTTAAATTAAGAAGCTGATAGTTCCATAACCAATTTAAATGAGCTTTTATAGCTGTAGAATATTTTTCATGCAAAAAATGCTATCAAATATTTCTTTATATAAAAAAACTAAATACATTTGTAGACACAAAATAAATATGGGTGTATTCTGGCCTTTGAAAGGTTGAGATTTTTTCCCTGCACTTATCCTAAAACTATAAATAATGCCTTCATGGGAAAAAGAAGGCAATAAAAATGAATAGTATGAAAAAAGGTTTGATTCTTGTGCTATTTGCACTGATTTCTGTCGTTTCTTATTCTCAAGTTTCATGGAATGCCAAAGTTGGTATGAATATGAGTAATTTCACTGGTGATGCTTTCAAAGACAGTAAGATGAGAGTTGGTTTTAATGTTGGAGTTGGGATGGAGTATCAGTTTAGTGAGATGTGGTCTATTCAACCTTCATTGATGCTTACTCAGAAAGGAACAAAAGTGGAGGTGAATGAAGAAGATGTTACTGCTAAAGTGAAATTAAATCCAATGTATCTTGAACTTCCGATTATGGCAGCTGCTAGATTTGCAATTGCTGACAATCAAAACATTGTAGTAAAAGCTGGTCCATATCTAGCTTTTGGTATTTCCGGAAAAATGAAAACTAGTCTTTCGGGAGATTTGGAAGGGTATTCAGAAGAAGATATTTTAGATTATTTTGATCTTCCTAAAGATATGGATCTTTATAAAGATATCAATGATGGTGGTTTGGGCATGAAGAGATTTGACTTTGGCCTTGGTGTAGGTGTAGCATATGAAATTAATAAATTCTTTGTTGATTTGACAGGAGAATTTGGATTAACTAAGCTTGGTGATGGTGAGGGTGCTCCCAAAAATCTGAACTTCTCGATTGGTGTTGGTTATAAATTCTAATCACAGATTATATTCTTTATAATAATTTTTAGATAGGTCCCTCGCTCAATCAAATGAGTGAGGGACACTTTTTGGTATGGGCTGGAAAGTCTTTTAGATATTGTTTCGGTTTTGTTAATGAGAAATAACTGAGGTTACGTTTTTTCTAGCTTTATTTTCTCTTTCAATTCTCTATATCTCTTAATTGCATGTTTCCGGCTCATCATGATTTGCCAGCGATATACCAAACAGGTGGTTATAAAGTAAATTCCGGCCTGTATCCATAAAGCTTTATATTCAAAAGCAACTTCACTAAGAGTAGCTCCCATATTGTTGATTTTTACAAAACCATTGATTCCGAATGTTGATGGAAACAGGTAAGAAACATATTTCCAAAAAGGAGGGATGGCTGCTCCGGGCCATGAAATCCCCGAAATAAATAATAAAGGTACTGATGTGAATACAAATATCAACATACAAGTTTCCCGGTTACGGATAGCGATGGACGCTGTCATTGCAAAGAAAATACAAGCCGCTAAATAGGGGGCAACAAACAACACCAAAGATTCTGGTTGTCCTATTTGGTTGAGACTGAACAAACGGGGGACAACGAAAAGAACATAGAATGACACCAGTATATAAACCATGAAATAACTGAGCCCTTTCCCTAATACAATTCGCAATGTTCCGTTATAATGCCGGTTGATAGGAACAAGGTCTTTAAAACGGTTGTGCTCACGGGCAGTTCCGGCGGCAAGTCCGATACCTAACAATAACGTTTGCTGAATAATCAAAACTAGTACCGCAGGGATTAGGAAAGCAGCAAAGCCGGTAGTCGGATTGAAAATAGAGATTTCTTCGTATTCAATCGGGTAAGCTGTAATCTCGTCTTGTCGTTCCGTTGTATTTCCGCTTCGGGCTATTTTGATATCTTTGTTCATATCCAGTGAAACAGCTGTATTGGCGAGTAGCATGGACTTATAGTATAACAGTCCGCTCATGTCACAGTAAATACTGACTTGAGTTTGTTCGCCTTTGGCAATGTTATCACTGAAATCAGAAGGTATATAAATGATTCCATATGCACGTCTGTTCTTCAGCATTTGCTTAGCTTCTTCCATGTCTGCACAGTATGAAACAATTTGTATATCTGGTGTAGCGTCTACTTTACGAAGATATTCACGACTTAAAGAAGAATGTGAATCGTTTACTACAACCGCCGGAACTTCACGAACCACTTCATTGTCATAAATGAAGCTATAAATCAGTGGATAACCCAATGGGACTAGGAGGAAGAATATCAGTACTCCTTGGTCACGGAAAGTCGTCTGAAACTCATGTTTCCAGATATAAAACAGGTCATTGATGCCTTGGGCTATCTTATCTTTTAATTTTATATCTTTCATTTAGGGTATATATTTATAGTAAATCAATGCTTCTTTCAGTCGGTGAACCACAAAGAAAGGAAGCATCATAAATATTAGCAATGCCATATAGTTAGACCATGAATAAGCCATGCTATATCCGTTTAATGCCTGATCGACATAAATCAGGAAGTAATGACGTAGTGGGAATAAGTTGCTCAGTGCCTGAAGAACAGGATGCATTGCCATGACCGGAAATGAAAATCCGGAGATGGAGAAAGAGATTACTCCCCATAATGAAGCGAAGCTCAGCCCCAGTCGTAAGGTAGGTAGTGTTCCTATCATGACAATGCCACAACATTGAGAAGCCAGTACCAGACAAAGAGTGGCAAAGATCATTGGAAGAATACCGCTATTACAGGGAAAATGTAAGAAACCATATAGGTATACATTATAGAATATTCCCATGATAAAGAAGACTACCGTATGAGGTAATAACTTACCGGCCAATGCAATATAAATTGAATTATTACTCATGCGAAGCCATTCGCGGGCAGTGCGGTCCTTAATCTCCACGCCAATTGCATAAACGGTTACCATGAATATGAGTAACATGAGTACCCCCGGTATGATCGTGTTACAAAGATATACCGAATAATTTAGCCAGGGATTATTTAATGGGTGCGTGTCGATCACAATTGGTTGTAAATAAGCCATTGCCTGACTCTCTGTTGCACCTTTGGCATACAAAACACTTCGCGCAGCCGCTCCGGAAGTTAGTTCTCCCATCATTTTCATGTCTCTGAAAAGTAAGGAGCCTGCTATCAGATATGAATAGTTGGTATAAAAAGAGAGGGTCGGTTGCTTTTGACTTTGTGCTTCGACAGAAAGACCTTTCGGGATGTAGAAGAATCCATAGATTTTTCCTTCTTGTAGAGCAATTCGCGCATCGGTTACATTGCTGTAGTGGGCTACCACTCCCGTTTGAGAGAAAGCGTCCAAGTTACGAACAATATTGCGCGAAGTGGAAGAGTCATCCATATCCACAACTCCGGCAGGCAAGTTTTGAGGAAGTCCCGAACCCATAAGGGTAGTGAAGAAGATATAGCAGAATAGGGGAGCAATCACCATACAAAACAGATAGAGTGGTCGCGATACCAATCGGCGACACTCTCGTTGCATGACTTGCCATAAAGCTATATATTTCTTTTCTTTCTCTTTCATGATTATTTATCGATAATGACCGACATACCCGGACGGAGATTTTCTACAGTCTCCAGAGTATTAGCCTTTACTTCGAATGTTTTCAGGTCAAACTGACCAGTTGTTTTAGTTGCTTTCCAGGCAGCGTAAGTACCTAGATCTTTCAAGTAATATACTTTCAGTTTGATCGTTTTATTATCCAATGCAGGAACGATTGCTTCGAATTCGGCTCCCATAGTCAGGTTTTTGAGTAAATCCTCGCGTACATTGAATGAGACCCACATGTCGTCAAGTTCTGCAATATTCATAATGGGAGCCCCTGTTCCGACCAGTTCTCCAACCTTTGGGAAAATCTCGGAGACTTCCCCGGCTGCCGGAGCTATGAGATAAGTCTCTTTGATATACGATTCTACTTCTGCAACAGCTCCTTTGGCACGATTTACTAAAGCTTCCGCTGCCATTTTATCCTCACGTTCCGCTCCGTTTTTTGCCATCGTATATTGTGCTTTGGCTGCTTTTTCTGTAGCGATAGCAGCGTCACGTTGTGCAGTTACTTCATCTAGCTTTTGGGCGGGCATCACCCCCTGCTCAAATAGATTCTTAACTCTCTTGTAAGATTTCTCGGCGATGGTAACTCCGGCTTGTGCTTTTTGCCACATTTCGTATGCTGCCTGAATTTGTTCCTGACGTGCTCCTTTGATTGCTTTTTCATTTTGTGCCTGAGCGGCAGCTTCAGCAGCACGTGCCTGTTCCATCTTTGCCATAACATCAGGGGCTTCCAAAATAGCTAGAGTATCTCCTGTATTGACCTTTTGTCCTTCTTTCACGCGAAACTCCAAAATGCGTCCCGGAACTTTGCTTGAAACACGATATTCCGTTACCTCAGCTTGTCCCTGAATGATTTCGGGACCTTTGCGAAGCATAAAGAAACCAACGACTGCAACAATTGCGATCACTCCCAATAAAGTGAGAAATGCAAGTAGCATATTACTGTTTTGTGATTTTGTAGAGGTCATATCATATTGATTTTTAAATTACTAAATTGTTTTTGAATGAAGAATGAGGAATGTTCTCGTTCTTCATTTAATTCATCTTAAAGTTCCCAAAGACTTCTTCAGATAGATTTGGGTAAGTTTCACATCTATTTGTGAATCGATTTTCTCTGACTGAGCAGACAACCAAGCCGTTTGTGCTTCGAGAACGTTGCTTGTAGCAATCACTCCCTCTTTGAATCCCAGCACAGCATAACGAAGATTCTCATCTGCCTTTTCCATATTCTTGGAAGCCATTGTTAGCTTCTTATTCGCTTCATTTACTTTGAAAGCTGCTTGATTGACTTGCAATTCAATCTTTTCTTTTGCATCTTGCAACTGATACTGTGCAATGCGAGCTTCCGCTTTGGCTGCTTTTGTTTTATAAAAACCTTGTCCCCAATTCCAGATAGGTACTTGTACCATAACCCCCACATTCCACATTCCTTTGAACTTGTTTTCAAAACTGTTGAATACAGAAGGATTAGTAGTTATATAATTTCCCATTAATGCGATGGAAGGAAGATATTCGGCGCGTGTCACATTCACTTTCTGTCCATAAATCTGTGTAGCCAGTTCGAGGCTGCGTATTTCCGGTCGGTTAGCATAAGCAGTATTCATGTCGAAATGAGTATCCGGAGTCATCAAAGGAATGTCATTCATGTTTTCATCCGCCAATGTGATCGGAGAGCTTAGATCGATACCACATAGTTGGCATAACAACATTCGGGCAAGACTCAGTCCATCCTCTACTTTGGTTAAGGTCATTTCTGCTTCATTGACTTTTACTCGTACAGATAGTCCGTCGGCTTTGGTTGCTACTCCTTCGGTAATCATCTTTTCCACATCGCTGTCGAGTTGTTGAAGAAGTTTCAAATATCCTTCCGCCAGTTTTTTCTTATTGACGAGCGAGATAACTTGCCAATAAGCCTGATCGGTACTCATAATCACTTCTTGTTTGCCTGATTGATGCTGTTGTTGTGCCAGTTCTTCAGCATATTTAGTGATTTTGTTGTAAGCACGAATCTTTCCACCCATATATAAAGGTTGGGTGAGAGTAATAGCTCCTGCGTATACGTTTCTTGTATCGGTACGGAAAGCATCTACAATCGAACTTCCTGTTTTGTCGAGTTCGGGCAGAACTGCACCCAATTTCCCACTTAGTGAAGAAACGAATGGAGCCAGATCGGGGTATTCAGTTACGATTTTTGTTGCCACTTCTCCGATAGGACCTGCCAGATTCGTTCCCAGTCCTGAAAGTGCAGCTTTTTGGCCATCGTTCAGCAGTGAGAACTCTTTCTGATTTCTCATGTAAGCTCCCGTAGCCGAAATACTCGGAAGGTAATTGGTAAATGCAGCTTTTCGTTGATAGTGTGCTGCATTTATTTTTTCATTGCTAATTAGTAAATCCTTGTTATTGGCAAGGGCCAATGCACGACAACTATCTAGGCTAAGAACGCCTTGCGCTTTGCCCACTAGAGCTAAGCTACATAGAATTGTCAGAGTCAGTACTTTCTTCATTGTGTCTAGCATCTTTAATCAGATTACTTAGTTTGCTTTTTTTATAGACAATAATTGCATAAGCAACGATGCAAAAATAGATGCTTTTCTTGAAGAATGCAAAGAATTTAGTTTTTTTAAATGCTTATTTGTGGAGAGAGAGTAACGGAGGAGAAAATAAAAAAGGCTACTCTTCTCAATGGAAGAATAGCCTTGTAATCTAAACAATAAATAAGGATACTCAATTAAAGAGCACCTACTGTCTTTAAATCGGCGTTTGTTTTGTGAACAGCAGCAGCGCTGGCAGCAAACTTAGCTTTTTCATCTTCATTCAGATTCAGTTCAACGATCTTTTCGATACCGTTCTTACCAAGGATTACAGGTACGCCAATACAAAGATCTGATTCACCGTATTCACCTTCCAGATATACTGAACAAGGGATCATCTTCTTTTGGTCGTGCAAGATAGATTCAACGACGAATGCTCCTGCTGCACCCGGTGCATACCATGCAGAAGTACCCAATAACTTAGTCAAAGTAGCACCACCTACCATAGTAGAAGCAGCAACTTCATTCAGCTTTTCTTCAGAGATGAAGTTAGTTACAGGCATACCTTTGTAAGTAGCGAAACGAGTCAAAGGGATCATGGTAGTATCGCCGTGACCGCCGATTACCATACCTTCTACTTCGTTAGCGTTACATCCCAAAGCCTGAGCCAAGAAATATTTGAAACGAGAGCTATCCAAAGCACCCCCCATACCGATGATACGATTTTTCGGTAATCCTAAAGATTTCAATGACAGGTAAGTCATTGTATCCATTGGGTTAGAGATAACAACAAGGATTGCGTTAGGAGAATATTTCAAGATGTTTTCTGCTACCGATTTAACGATACCAGCGTTTACACCAATCAGTTCTTCACGAGTCATACCCGGTTTACGAGGAATACCTGAAGTAATTACAACAACGTCAGAGTTAGCAGTTTGAGCATAGTCGTTTGTGCATCCTACTACAGTAGTGTCGAAGCCCAACAGTTGAGCTGTCTGCATCATATCCATTGCTTTACCTTCTGATACGCCTTCTTTAACGTCCAGCATTACTACTTCGTCTGCTACTTCATTGAAAGCAAGTACATTTGCACATGTAGCACCTACGTTACCTGCGCCTACTACGGTTACTTTTGACATAATACTATTTATTTAAAAAGTTGATAATAAGTTTTATCTTTTTTGCGCGACAAAATTACAACGATAATCCTGATTAAAGAAATTTTTCCGTAATAATTTTCGTTAAAGAAAATACCCCATTCTGTGTTACTCTGTTATGAAATGATTACTTTTGCAGCCGTTATTAATTAGCATACAGAAACTATGAATAAAAAAAGCCTTCTAATTACAGCTGTAACTGTTCTGATAATTGCTTTTATCGGCATTACTTATTTATTGATTAGCGAAAAGAAAGCTAACCGGGAGTTGGTGGAAGAGTTTAATCTGGATAAGGAAGATCTGGAAAACGAATATGCTGGTTTTGTGCAAAAATACGACGAGTTGAAGATTACCGTTACTAATGATTCATTGGCTCAATTGTTGGAACAAGAGCAATTGAAAAGCCAGCGGTTGCTGGAAGAACTACGTACAGTGAAAAGCTCAAATGCTACTGAAATCCGTCGTTTGAAAAAGGAAGTGGCAACGTTACGTGCTATCTTGTTTAATTATATTGCCCAGATTGACTCATTGAATAAGCTGGCTATTATGCAGCAACAACAGATCGCTGATGTTACTAAGAAATATAATCAGGCTTCACGACAGGTCAATGCTCTTTCTGAGGAAAAGAAGAATTTGGATAAGAAAGTAACTCTGGCTGCTCAACTGGATGTTACTAATATTCGAATTGAACCGCGTAATAAACGAGGCAAGGAAGCTAAGAAGGTGAAAGATATAGTGAAGCTGGCTATCAGCTTTACAGTCGTAAAGAATATTACTGCTGAGAATGGCGAACGTATCTTATATATACGTATCACGAAACCGGATAATGATGTACTGACAAAAAGTGCGTCGAATACATTCCCTTATGAAAACCGTACATTGGTTTATTCGATTAAGAAGTATATCGAATATAATGGAGAAGAGCAGAATGTAAATGTGTTCTGGGATGTAGAAGAGTTCTTGTATGCCGGAAACTATCGCGTGGATATTTTTGAAGGTGGCAATCTGATTGGTTCTCAGAGTTTCACATTGAAATAATAGTCGGAATCTATAGGTTTAAAGGTGATCCTTTCGGGTAGATTATATAATTACAGAAAAGCCTTATATTGTTTATGAGCAATATAAGGCTTTTCTGTAATTATCATGGTTGGATTAATGTTTCTCGGACTATAGTTACAAGTGGTTCTTATAACTATTACTTCTTTCTTCCTAGAGTATTAATAGATAAGTTCCTGTCTCTTAATACAAAACTCGCTCTAATCTAATACAAAACTTGTTTGTGCCTAATATAAATCTATAATTGCAAGTTTTGATTGTATAAATGAAACTTGCAATTATATAAATGAAACCTGCGTTTATATAAATGCAAGTTTTGTTTATAGATTGAATCAAATAGAGAGAAACTTTATTATTAAAGGAAAAGAAGTTTGGTCCTAATAAAGAGGAATTTATCTATTAATACTTTGGAATGGAAGTAGCAAGTGTTAATAGGTGATAGGTGATAGATGTGGTGATAGATTGTTTTAACCTATCACCATGTCTCAAAGTACGATGAATAAGCGGTTATAGATCTTCCGGTGATAGGTGATAGAGAAAAATGAGTTTTTTCTATGGTGGGATTCCTTATTTAAAATGTGAAAGGGAATAAGTTGTTCTAACAGAGGTTTTCAGAGCCTTAGCTGTTGCTCCTTCCATCCGCTCCCCACATCATTTTGCTGCGGAGTGTATCGAAGAATATGTGGTTGAAGCGTTTTATTACTTTGATGCTGTAGTCCGCTTTACGGATTTTGAGTTGAGTCGTCTCCTTACAACTCTCACTTCGTCCGTCAATAGCTACGAGAAAATTATGGCTACGACTCTCTACATCAAGAGTTATTTCCCAATCGTCACGAATGACGATAGGACGGACGTTGAGGCTGTGAGGTGCTACAGGAGTAATAGCAATCGCATTGCAATGGGGAACAATAATAGGACCGCCTACACTGAGAGAATATGCAGTAGAACCTGTAGGAGTAGCTATTACCAGACCATCAGCTTGATACGTATTCAAATAAGCTCCATTGATGGCTGTGCGAATACTGATCATCGAAGAACTATCCCGTTTCAGAACAGCAATCTCATTAAGTGCGTATGGATAACTCTGTAAACGTTTGTCATTACAAATAAGCTGTAATACCCCCCTTTCTTCCACACTATATCTTCCGGAGTAAATTTCTTCGAATGTCTCTTCCATTTCTTCCGGTGAGATATCGGCCAGAAATCCTAAACGTCCCGTATTAATTCCAAGGATAGGGATTCCCTTTCTGCCTACACGACTAGCCGCTTTCAGGAAAGTACCGTCACCACCGATACTGATTACCATATCAGCCGTAAAATCATTGCCATCAAACAAACGGTCAGCATGAATCTGCATCTTTAGGTCTGAAGTCAGAAATTGATAAAATTCTCTGCACACATAAATCTCTGCTCCATGCTTTTGCAGGAGTTGGAACAGATTAGCGGCATGAGAAGACTTCTTAGCCTGAAAAGTATTTCCGAAAATGGCAAATTTCATAAGTTATATCATTAGTTTCGATTGCAAATTTGGCATTTTTTCTTGGAATTCTACTTTAAATAACCAAAAAAGAACTAAGAATGCGTTTCGTATTATTAGGCAACTAATAATAATATTTGTATTTTTGCGGCAAATATTGCATAAAACTATGACTAAATTAAGTGTGAACATAAACAAGATCGCTACATTGAGAAATGCGCGTGGAGGGGATGTCCCCAATGTGGTAAAGGTGGCTCTTGATTGTGAAACTTTCGGTGCCGACGGTATTACCGTTCATCCCCGTCCTGACGAACGTCATATTCGTCGGGCAGATGTGTATGATTTACGCCCGTTGTTACGGACAGAATTTAATATTGAAGGTTATCCGGACCCTGAATTTATAGATCTGGTGTTGAAGGTAAAACCACATCAGGTAACTTTGGTTCCCGATTCTCCTTCTCAAATTACATCTAACTCCGGATGGGATACGAAAGTGAATCTGGAATTCTTGAGGGAAGTGCTTGACCAATTCAATAGTGCCGGTATCCGTACTTCCGTATTCGTTGCTGCCGATCCGGAAATGGTGGAATATGCTGCAAAAGCAGGAGCAGACCGTGTAGAACTCTATACCGAACCTTATGCTACGGATTATCCTAAAGATCCTGAAGCAGCTATCGCTCCTTTTATAGAAGCGGCAAAAACTGCCCGTAAATTGGGATTAGGCTTGAATGCCGGACATGACTTGAGTCTTGTGAACTTAAATTATTTCTATAAAAACATTTCTTGGTTGGATGAAGTTTCCATCGGACATGCATTAATCAGTGATGCATTGTATCTGGGATTGGAGCGTACCATTCAGGAATATAAAAACTGTCTACGCTAATGAATGGATTGATGTTATTGGCCCAAGGGGCTATGAGTATGGCTGATTCGCTCGCGACAGCCAATCCTGTGTTAACTCCGGTCAGTGCTCCGGAAATGAACATGCTTGATATGGCTATCAAGGGTGGCTGGATTATGATTGTACTGGGAGTACTTTCAGTGGTATGCTTCTATATTCTGTTCGAACGCAATTACATGATTCGTAAGGCTGGAAAAGAAGATCCGATGTTTATGGACCGTATCAAAGATTATATTCATAGTGGTGAGATAAAGGCAGCTATTAATTATTGCCGTACCATGAACACCCCCTCGGCTCGTATGATTGAAAAGGGTATTAGCCGTTTGGGTCGTCCGATTAATGACGTACAGGCAGCGATTGAAAACGTAGGTAATATCGAAGTTGCCAAGCTTGAAAAAGGACTGACTGTAATGGCAACCATTTCCGGTGGTGCTCCGATGCTCGGATTCTTAGGTACGGTGACCGGTATGGTGCGTGCTTTCTACGAGATGGCCAATGCAGGAAGTGGCAACATTGACATTACACTGCTTTCCGGTGGTATTTACGAAGCTATGATTACCACAGTCGGTGGTTTGATCGTAGGTATCATTGCCATGTTTGCTTATAACTATCTGGTGATGTTGGTAGACCGCGTCGTAAACAAGATGGAATCTCGTACAATGGAGTTTATGGACTTGTTGAATGAGCCAACGAAATAACTATGGGATTAAAAAGAAGAAATAAAGTATCGCCCAATTTCAGTATGGCATCCATGACGGACGTCATTTTCCTGTTATTGATCTTCTTTATGATTACTTCTACAGTGGTATCGCCCAATGCAATAAAGGTATTGTTACCTCAGGGAAAGCAACAAACCTCGGCCAAACCGCTAACGAGAGTGATCATTGATAAAGACCTTAACTTCTACGCTGCTTTCGGTAATGAAAAGGAGAAAACACTGACCTTGGATGAACTGACTCCGTTCCTGAAATCATGTTCGGAGAAAGAACCTGAAATGTATGTAGCATTGTATGCTGATGAAACAGTACCTTATCGCGAAGTGGTAAAGATACTGAATATTGCAAATGAGAATCATTTTAAAATGGTGTTGGCTACCCGCCCGCCAGAAAATAAATAAGAATGATGGACAGAAGAAAAAAGGGTGAATATATCGGAGCGCTGGGTGCACTGTTAGTGCATGTGGCAGTGATTGCTCTTTTGATTCTGGTGAGCTTTACGGTTCCCCAGCCGGATGAAGATGCTGGCGGAATACCTGTCATGATAGGAAATGTAGATGCTGCACGGGGCTTTGATGACCCCTCATTGGTGGACGTGGACATATTGCCGGAAGAACCGGCTGTTGCCGAACCCGAACCAACTCCGCCGGAAGTTCCTTCTGAACAGGAACTGCTGACACAAACGGAAGAGGAAACAGTGGCTATTAAACCAAAGACTGAGCCAAAAAAAGAAAACGTGAAGCCGAAAGAAGTGACTAAACCCAAGGAACCAGTAAAGAAACCGGAGAAGACGGAAGCCGAGAAAGCGGCAGAAGCGAAACGTTTGGCAGAAGAAAAGGCAGAACGTGAGCGGAAAGCAGCCGAAGAAGCAGCAAAGAAAAAGGTTGCAAATGCTTTTGGTAAAGGTGCTCAGATGGGAGGAAATAAAGGAACTGCTGAATCCGGAACCGGAGTGGAAGGTAGTAAGGACGGAAATTCTTCTACAGGAGCGAAGACCGGAGTTGCCGGTTACGGAACATTTAACTTAGGTGGACGTTCTTTAGGTGAAGGTGGTTTACCGAAGCCTGTTTATAATGTACAGGAAGAGGGACGTGTGGTTGTAAATATTACGGTGAATCCTGCAGGCTTGGTTATTGCTACCAGCATAAATCCTCAAACAAATACGGTGAATTCCGTTTTGCGTAAATCAGCGGAAGATGCCGCAAAGAAGGCTCGTTTCAATTCGGTAGATGGAGTAAACAACCAGAGTGGAACGATTACTTATTATTTTAATTTGAAATAGTATCACTGATCAAAATATAAGATTATGGGAACTGTATATGCTTTTTTTGCAGATGGCTTTGAAGAAATAGAAGCCTTTACTGCTGTTGATACACTGAGACGTGCCGGGTTAAATGTAGAAATCGTATCTGTTACTCCGGATGAAATTGTAGTAGGTGCACATGATGTATCTTTGCTTTGTGACATTAACTTTGATAATTGTGACTTCTTTGATGCCGATTTGTTGCTGTTGCCGGGTGGAATGCCGGGTGCAGCTACTCTTGATAAACATGAAGGATTGCGCAGATTGATCTTGGACTTTGCAGCCAAGAATAAACCAGTCGCTGCAATTTGTGCCGCTCCGATGGTGTTAGGTAAATTGGGCTTGTTGAAAGGTAAGAAAGTGACTTGTTATCCAAGCTTCGAACAATATTTGGATGGAGCCGAATGTGTTAATAAACCAGTTGTACGTGATGGAAATATTATTACAGGAATGGGGCCGGGGGCTGCAATGGAATTTGCTTTGACTATTGTTGAACTGTTGGTCGGTAAAGAAAAAGTAGACGAATTGGTAGAGGCAATGTGCGTTAAACGCTAAACTGCTTATGAATCGATATGTGATTATTGTTGCCGGCGGCAAGGGGTTGCGGATGGGAAGTGATCTACCCAAACAATTTCTTCCCATCGGCAACAAACCTGTATTGATGCGTACTTTGGAAGTCTTTCGAAAATTTGATGCGAATCTTCAGATTATCCTGGTGCTTCCACTTGCACAACAGAAGTTCTGGAAGCAACTCTGTGAAAAGTATCGTTTTACTGTGGAGCATGTTGTTGCCGATGGTGGTGAAACACGTTTCCATTCAGTGAAAAACGGATTGGCACAAGTACAAGGTCCCGGATTGGTGGGCGTACATGATGGAGTCCGTCCATTCGTGTCAGTTGAAGTGATACGTAATTGTTATGATTTGGCAAAGCAATACAAGGCTGTAATTCCGGTGATTGATGTTGTCGAGACTTTGCGGCATTTGACTGATGCAGCAAGTGAAACAGTCAGTCGTAATGACTATAAGCTTGTACAAACTCCTCAGGTTTTTGATGCGGAACTTCTTAGACAGGCTTATGCGCAGGAATATACTCCGTTTTTTACTGATGATGCTTCTGTAGTAGAAGCTATGGGTGTTTCTGTTTATCTTGCACCCGGTAATCGTGAAAATATAAAAATAACGACTCCTTTCGATTTGAAAATAGGGAGTGCTCTCTTGTAAATGTTCGATTTAGTTACACGTGACATAAAATATATCTCCGGTGTAGGTCCTCAAAAGGCAACTATATTAAATAAGGAGTTGGGAATCTACTCCTTGCATGATTTGATTTATTATTTCCCCTATAAATATGTAGACCGGAGCCGCATCTATTACATTCACGAAATAGATGGTAATATGCCATATATTCAATTGAAAGGAAGAATCCTCGGTTTCGAAACAGCAGGTGAAGGACGGCAACGTCGTCTGACAGCTCATTTCTCTGATGGTACAGGTGTAGTGGACTTGGTGTGGTTTCAGGGAATTAAATATATATTGGAGAAATATAAGCTTCACGAAGAATATATTATTTTTGGCAAGCCGACTGTTTTTAATGGACGGATCAATGTGGCACATCCTGATATCGATAAAGCGGATGAGTTGAAACTTTCGTCCGTAGGACTGCAACCTTATTATAATACAACGGAGAAGATGAAGCGTTGTTTTCTCAATTCTCATGCTATTGAGAAGATGATGACAATGGTTATCCAACAAATTCAGGCACCTCTGCCGGAAACACTTTCTCCTAAATTGCTAGCCGACCATCATTTGATGTCTTTGACGGAAGCTCTTCGGAATATTCATTTTCCCGCAAATCCTGATGTGTTGCGCAGAGCACAATATCGTCTTAAATTTGAAGAACTATTCTATGTGCAATTGAATATTCTCCGGTATGCCAAAGACAGGCAGAGGCGTTATCGGGGATATGTATTCGAAAAGGTGGGAGATATATTTAATACCTTTTATACACAGAATCTCCCTTTCCAACTGACAGGTGCTCAAAAGAGAGTGCTGAAAGAAATAAGAAACGATGTCGGGAGTGGAAAGCAGATGAACCGTCTTCTACAAGGAGACGTAGGTAGTGGAAAGACTTTGGTTGCGTTGATGAGTATGTTGTTGGCGCTGGACAATGGCTTTCAAGCTTGTATGATGGCTCCTACCGAGATATTGGCAAATCAACATTACGAAACCATCAAAGAGTTACTTTTTGGAATGGACATTCGTGTGGAACTCTTGACAGGTTCCATCAAAGGGAAAAAAAGGGAAGCTATTCTGTCCGGTCTATTGACAGGAGAAGTGCATATATTAATAGGTACACATGCTGTTATTGAGGATACGGTAAACTTCTCTTCTCTGGGATTTGTGGTGATTGATGAGCAACACCGCTTTGGTGTAGCACAACGGGCCCGTCTTTGGAGTAAGAATGTTCAGCCCCCTCATGTGCTTGTGATGACTGCAACCCCAATTCCCCGTACGTTGGCAATGACTTTATATGGCGACTTGGATGTTTCTATTATTGATGAACTCCCACCGGGACGAAAGCCAATCGCTACGATTCATCAGTTTGATAACCGTCGTGAAAGTCTATATCGTTCAGTGCACAAACAAATTAAAGAAGGACGCCAGGTATATATCGTCTATCCTCTGATAAAGGAGAGTGAGAAGATTGATTTGAAGAATCTGGAAGAGGGATATCAACATATTCTTGAAGAATTTCCCGAATGTAAGGTTTGCAAAGTACATGGTAAAATGAAGTCGGCTGAGAAAGACGAGCAAATGCAGCTTTTTGCTTCGGGACAGGCACAGATTATGGTCGCTACTACTGTGATAGAAGTAGGTGTAAATGTGCCTAATGCTTCTGTGATGATTATAGAAAATGCAGAACGTTTTGGCCTTTCACAATTACATCAGTTGCGGGGTAGAGTAGGACGTGGTGCCGATCAGTCTTATTGTATTTTGGTTACCACTTATAAACTGACGGAAGATACCCGAAAGCGTCTTGAGATTATGGTACGTACCAATGATGGATTTGAAATAGCAGAAGCCGATTTGAAATTGCGCGGTCCCGGTGATTTGGAGGGTACGCAACAGAGTGGTGTCGCTTTTGATCTGAAGATTGCGGATATTTCCCGTGACGGACAATTGTTGCAATATGTCCGTTTGATAGCCGAAGATATTGTGGAGCATGACCTTATGGGAGAGAACCCGGAGAATGAAATTTTATGGCGTCAGTTGAAGGCACTTCGGAAGTCGAACGTTAATTGGGCTGCTATTAGTTGAAAAACGGTTAAACATACAGTTTATTTACGTAAATGTGTTGCAAAACATGTTTTTTATTATATCTCCTATTCATAGGCACTTACAACTAGTTTTTAGTCTTTTTTTAGTTATGTCTATCTAAAAAATAGTTAATAACAAACTTGCTGTTTCATTAGAAAATGCTATCTTTGGGAGAATTTTTTAGAAAATGTATCGTTTAACCGTCTGAATATTGCATGTTATGCTTGAAAAAACATTGGTCATTTTAAAGCCTTGTACCCTTCAACGGGGATTGGTTGGTGAGATTACTCATCGCTTTGAACGTAAAGGGTTGCGATTGGCTGGAATGAAGATGATGCAATTGACTGACAATTTGTTAAGTGAACATTATTCCCACTTGAGCAGTAAACCCTTCTTCCAACGGGTGAAGGACTCGATGATGACAGCTCCTGTTATTATTTGTTGCTTTGAAGGTGTGGATGCTATTCAAACAGTCCGTACGTTGGCGGGACCAACTAATGGACGTTTGGCTGCACCAGGAACCATTCGTGGAGATTATAGTATGAGTTTTCAAGAGAATATCGTTCATACTTCTGATTCCCCGGAGACGGCAGCCGCTGAATTAACAAGATTTTTTAAACCGGAAGAAATATTCGATTATAAGCAGGTTACCTTTGATTACTTGTATGCAAATGACGAATATTGATTGAACAATTGACGAGAACGAATGAATTTTAATTGTATTATTAAAACAGGATTGGTCGCTGTAGCGGCTATGGTCAGCTTGAGCTCTTTTTCTCAAGACCTGATTGCCCGCCAGGCACCAATAGATAAAAAATTAAAAACAGTAGACTCTTTGGCATTGCAAAAGCAAATTCGTATTGAGCAGTCTGAATACCCTGCTCTTAGTCTATATCCAACTTGGAATAACCAATATGTACATGCATACGGAAAAGATGTTATTGTTCCTGATTCTTATACTATTGACTTGACAGGTTTCCATATGCCGACTCCAAGTACGAAGATCACTTCACCTTTTGGTCCGCGTTGGAGAAGAATGCACAATGGTCTGGATTTGAAGGTAAATATTGGTGATACTATTGTAGCTGCTTTTGATGGTAAGGTACGTATTGTAAAATATGAGCGTAAAGGATATGGTAAATATGTAGTGATCCGTCATGATAATGGTTTGGAAACTGTATATGGCCACTTGTCTAAACAACTTGTAGAAGAAAACCAATTGGTAAAAGCCGGTGAAGTAATAGGTTTAGGTGGTAACACCGGACGTTCTACAGGCTCACATCTTCATTTTGAAACTCGTTTCTTGGGAATTGCTATCAATCCGGTTTATATGTTTGATTTCCCAAAACAAGATATCGTAGCTGATACATACACATTCCGTAAGACTCAACGGAATCCTACTCGTGCAGGTTCTCATGATACGGAGGTGGCTGATGGAACTGTTCGTTATTATAAAGTGAAGAGTGGTGACTCCTTGTCACGTATTTCTAAGATAACGGGAGTCTCTATCACGAAACTTTGTGAATTGAATCGTATCACAACTAAGAGTATTTTACGATTGAATCAAGTTTTGCGTTGTTCGTAAAAAGTAATACAATATAATCTTTTGCAGAGGGCACTTTAATATAATTTAGAGTGCCCTCTTTCTGTTTTTACTTAATTATTGTTACCTTTGCACACTATTTGGAAGAAAATGAAAGATACCAAGCAACAATTTGAACATGTCATCGCTTTGTGCCGTGACTTATTTTCCAAGAAGCTGCATGATTATGGGCCTGCATGGCGCATTTTGCGTCCGGCTTCGGTAACTGACCAGATTTTTATTAAAGCCAACCGGATACGTAGCATTGAAATAAAGGGAGTGACCTTGATAGATGAAGGTATCCGTTCCGAATTCATTGCCATAGTCAATTATGGTTTAATCGGACTGATTCAATTAGAATTGGGATATGCTGAATCTGCAGACATAAGCAATGAGGAAGCGTTGGCCTTGTATGATAAATATGCTAAAGAAGCTTTGGAATTAATGCTTGCCAAGAACCATGATTATGATGAAGCTTGGAGAAGTATGCGTGTTAGCTCTTACACGGACCTGATCCTGATGAAAATCTATCGTACCAAACAGATTGAAAGTTTGTCAGGAAACACTTTAGTGTCGGAAGGTATCGATGCCAATTACATGGATATGATTAATTACTCTGTTTTCGGACTGATTAAAATAGAATTTGAAGGATAAGCACTTACATATCATTCAGCAGATAGGAGCGAATGTTTGCCGTTTTTTGTTGGCAGCAGCATTTATCTTTTCCGGGTTTGTGAAGTCTGTAGACCCGCTAGGCTCGCAGTACAAGATACAAGATTATCTTTCAGCGTTCGGGATGGCTTCCTGGTTTCCTTCCTTTTTCCCGTTGTTAGGGGGGATTATTCTATCTGCGGTTGAGTTCTCTGTTGGTATTTTCCTGTTTTTTGGTGTCAGAAGATCAGTCGCTTCTACTTTAGCGTTGATCCTGATGATTTTCATGACTCCGTTGACTTTATATCTTGCACTTTTTAATCCGGTTTCAGATTGTGGTTGTTTTGGTGATGCATGGGTATTGACCAATTGGGAGACTTTCGGAAAGAATGTGATATTGTTGATCGCAGCAATCATCGTATTTAAAGAAAGAAAGTTGCTGATCCGGTTTGTAAGTCAGAAAATGGAGTGGTTAGTATCTCTATATACTTTGTTTTTTGTATTTACATTATCGTTTTATTGCTTAGACCGTTTGCCTGTTTTGGATTTTCGCCCTTACAAGATCGGAAAGAATATCCCGGAAGGCATGACTATTCCGGAAGGAGCTAAATCCAGTGTATATGAAAGTATATTCACTTTAGAAAAAGACGGAAAAAAGGAAGAGTTTACGTTAGAGAACTATCCTGATAGCACATGGAAATTTGTAGATACCCGTACTGTCCTTAAAGAAAAAGGGTATGAACCTCCTATTCACGATTTCTCGATGGTGGAACTGAATACGGGAGATGATATAACAGATGATGTGCTGACTGATATGGGATATACCTTCCTGTTGGTAGCTCATCGTATTGAGGAGGCTGACGATAGTAATATCGATCTGATTAATGACGTTTTTGATTATTCTGTAGAACATGGTTATAAGTTTTATTGCCTGACCTCTTCACCGGAAGAACAAATAGAATTGTGGAAGGATAAGACAGGAGCTGAATATCCGTTCTGCCAGATGGATGATATTACATTAAAAACGATGATACGTTCTAACCCGGGATTGATGTTGATAAAGAATGGGACAATCCTGAACAAGTGGAGCGATGAAGATATTCCGGATGAATATGTGCTGACTGATAAGTTGGAAAATTTGCCATTGGGACAAGTGAAAGTGGAGAGTGATACTCATACCATTGGCTTTGTCGTTTTATGGTTTGTAATACCATTGTTGTTGGTGTTAGGAGTAGATATTTTAATCGTCCGTCGCCGGGAACGAAGAGCTGCTAAGAAACGGCAAAATAATGTAAATGAAAAGAAAGAGAAAACAAGAGAGGATAACGGAGAAAAATCTTCATTCTAAGTTATCTGCTTGAAGATTTATAAATAGATAGAATGTAATTTATTAACCCTTTAAATAAAAAGACAAAATGAGAAAGAACATTGTTGCAGGAAACTGGAAAATGAACAAAACCCTTCAAGAAGGTATTGCTTTGGCAAAAGAACTGAATGAAACATTGGCTAATGAAAAGCCTAACTGTGATGTAATTATCTGTACTCCGTTCATCCATCTGGCTTCTGTTACTCCATTGGTAGATGCTGCTAAGATTGGTGTAGGTGCTGAAAACTGTGCTGATAAAGAATCAGGTGCTTATACTGGCGAAGTTTCTGCTGCTATGGTAGCTTCTACAGGTGCTAAATATGTAATTTTGGGTCACTCTGAACGTCGTGCTTACTACGGTGAGACTGTTGCTATTCTTGAAGAGAAAGTTAAATTGGCTCTGGCTAACGGTTTGACTCCGATCTTCTGTATCGGTGAAGTTTTGGAAGAACGCGAAGCTAACAAGCAAAATGAAGTAGTAGCTGCTCAATTGGCATCTGTATTCTCTTTGTCTGCAGAGGACTTCTCTAAGATTATTTTGGCTTATGAACCGGTTTGGGCTATTGGTACTGGCAAAACTGCTTCAGCAGAACAAGCTCAGGAAATCCATGCTTTCATCCGTTCATTGGTAGCAAATAAATACGGTAAAGAAATTGCAGACAATACTTCTATTCTTTACGGTGGTAGCTGTAAAGCTTCTAACGCAAAAGAATTGTTTGCTAACCCTGACGTAGATGGTGGTTTGATTGGTGGTGCTGCTTTGAAAGTTGCTGACTTCAAAGGCATCATTGATGCGTTTAATGCATAATTAAAATCTTTTGGACGCGGATTGCATGGAGATACCCAACTCTATAAGTAACAGTTGATCTGTGAAATCCGTGTCTATTTAAAAATTCACTGAATGAAAAAGCTATCTTTATTTATCCTATTGTTTGTTTTTACAGGCGTCGGTGCACAGGCTCAGAATATCGTAAAGAGTCTGGAACGTAACGTACCGGGACAGGGAAAGGTGACCATTCATCAGGATCCTGCAATAGAAGCGTTGATCGGTGTAGAACGTATTGGAACGGGTGAGCAGAAAGTATTAAAGACTTCTGGATTCAGAATTCAGGCATATGCCGGCAATAATACCAATGAAGCTAAAAATGAAGCTCGTAATGTGGGTGCACGTATCAAAGATCATTTTCCGGAACTGACAGTATATACTTCGTTCAATTCTCCTCGCTGGCTTTGTCGTGTGGGTGATTTCCGAAGCATTGAAGAAGCGGATGCAATGATGCGTAAGATGAAAGCAACCGGTGTGTTTAAAGAGGTCTCTATCGTTAAGGACCAAATTAATATTCCTTTATAATCTGATTATGTTAGAAAAAGAAGAAATAGACTCTCCGAATCTGGAGGAATTGAAAAGTCATTATCGTAGTATCATCACCCTTTTGGGAGAAGATGCAGAACGGGAAGGTTTATTGAAAACTCCGGAACGTGTGGCTAAAGCAATGTTGAGTTTGACAAAGGGCTACCATATGGATCCTCATGAAGTGCTCCGCTCAGCTAAGTTTAAAGAAGAATACAGCCAGATGGTGATTGTGAAAGACATTGATTTCTTCTCTCTTTGCGAACATCACATGTTGCCGTTTTATGGAAAGGCACATGTAGCATACATTCCCAACGGATATATTACCGGACTGAGTAAGATTGCTCGTGTAGTCGATATCTTTTCTCACCGTCTGCAAGTCCAGGAACGTATGACACTGCAAATCAAGGAGTGTATTCAGGAAACACTTAATCCATTGGGAGTAATGGTTGTAGTGGAGGCGAAACATATGTGTATGCAAATGCGTGGGGTGGAAAAACAAAATTCCATAACTACCACTTCCGACTTTACGGGTGCATTCAATCAGGCTAAGACGCGTGAGGAGTTTATGAATCTGATTCAGCACGGATACTTGTAACGGTCTTCTGTTCTGAAACAAGGGGATTATCGCAGAACTACGCGATCCCCCAGGCGTTTAGCCATAATACTTTGTACTCCTCTCAATTCATTGTAACGTTGCATCAGTGAGTTGCACTTCTCGTTGTCATTAGCGAGAGATGGATCTTGCAATGCATAAAGCATGTGTTTTAATTCTTCTGTTACAATTGCATATTTGAAGTTTATCATTAGCATAGGAACTAATTCATAAAGACGTTCCTCATCCGTCACAATCTTCTGTGATTTCGAATGATATTTACTGAGTTGATAACGTACATTAATCAGATCGACACTTAGTCTGCTGATAGTCGGATCTGGATGTGCCAGGAAATAGCGTTCTGCCACAAATCCTGAGTCATGAATATGCGTTGCTGCTTCCGACAGAATCTGGCGATGTAACGGGTTATGGAAAGCCAGGTCATCTTCTTTCAAATCATTGATAACGTATTCTATGACAGTTACAGGAGTCTCATTTCCTTCTTCATCACTCAGATTGCACATAATCTTTTCGCCATAACGGACTACCGCTTGTAAAATCAAACGTTCAAATTTGTAGAACTCTTGTCCTTCTTTTCCTTCCTGAGGAATAAAGGAAGTATAGCTATCCTCCTGTAAAGCAGATGGAACCTCCGAATATCCAGCACCCGTTTCGGGTGGCATTGGAACATCTCCGTCAGGCATTGGGATATTTTCTCCAGATACAGCCTGAGACATATTAGCTGCTCTTTCGTTAATTCTACGTTCCCGTTCTGTTTGTTCAACTCGTTTTTCCGCTTGTACTTCCCGTCTTTTAGCTACCTCGGATACGAGTAGTTTATCTTCTACATGTAGTAACTGAGCACATTCTTTGATATAAACATCCCGTATAATAGCTTCCGGAATAACGGAAATACTTTGTACCAGATTACCTATCAGTTCTGCACGCTTGATTGGATCTTTTCCGGCGTCTTCCAACAATAAGTTTGTCTTGAAACGGATAAAATCACTTTCATGTTCTTTGATGAAGGCTTGGAATTCAGTGGAGTTATGTTTACGGGCAAAAGAGTCCGGGTCATCACCGTCAGGAAGCAAACATACCTTGATATTCATTCCTTCTTCAAGTAGCATATCGATTCCCCGGATAGAAGCTTTGATACCTGCCATGTCACCATCATAAAGAACAGTGATATTATTAGTGAAACGATGGATCATACGGATCTGTCCTGAAGTAAGCGCCGTTCCTGAGGAAGCAACCACATTCTCTATACCCGATTGGTGCATGGAAATAACATCCGTATAGCCTTCAACCAGAAAGCAACGATCTTGCTTTACGATCGCTTGTTTCGCGAAGTAAATACCATATAATTCATTGCTTTTATGATAAATCTCAGATTCGGGAGAATTGACATATTTTACTTTGACTCCCTTTGTTGCATTGGCAAGTACACGTCCGCCGAAGGCAACAACTTTGCCTGATAGTGTATGAACAGGAAAAATAACCCGTCCCCAAAAACGGTCACGTAATCGATGGTCGTCTGTTTCGTAGCAAAGTCCGGTTTTAACAAGATATTCTTTTTTATATCCCTTTTGTTGGGCTTCTTGTGCGAAGGCGTCATGACTGTCGGTGCAATATCCTAATTGGAATTTCTCAATAATGTCATCCCGAAAACCACGGTTACGGAAGTATGCCATACCGATACTACGACCATCAACGTGATTTCTTAAAATATTCTGAAAGTAGTCACGTGCATAGTTATTGACGATGAAAAGACTCTCACGTTCACTTTGGACCAGTTTCTCTTCATCACTTAACTCCCGTTCCTTAATTTCAATATTGTACTTCTTAGCAAGATATTTCAGAGCTTCCGGATAAGACATCTGCTCATGCTCCATAATGAAATGCACAGCATTCCCCCCTTTTCCACAAGCGAAGCATTTACAAAGTCCTTTGGCAGGAGAAACATAAAAAGAAGGTGTCTTATCACTATGGAACGGACATAAACCGACATAATTCACTCCACGTTTACGCAGAGTGACGAAATCTGATACAACATCTATTATCTGTGATGCATCTAATATGCGGTCTATCGTTGCTTGATCAATCATGGTTCTTTTCTTCTGTGAATCCGTTTTTGCGGATACAAAGTTACACATAAAAAAATCCTCTGCAAAAAAGATTTTTAGCAGAGGATCGTTGAATATTGCCTATACAGGCTAAAGGATTATTTAATTTTCTCCCTAATCTTCGTCAGATACTTCTTCATTCCTTCCGCATCTTTGTTTTCGATGATTTCAAGCAGATTTTTTAGCTCTGTCCGGATATTGGCTACTTGTGACGGGGTACGGGGATTGAATAAAATCTCCTGAAGCAGATAGTCATCCTCGCTCAAAAGTCCTTTGGCAATAGCCATGTGCTTTTTGAAGGTAGTACCCGGTGCTTCCTGATGTTTCATCACTGCTGCAAACACAAAAGTCGATACGAATGGAATAGACAATGAGTAAGCCACTGTCTCATCATGCTCGTCAAATGTATATTCAAAGATATTCAGGTGTAATGTCTGGTAAAGGTCTTTGAAGAATATCTTTCCTAAGTGGTCACCTTCGCTGATGATAATCGCATTTTCGCTACTCAGATTGCTGAGGCTGGCGAAAGTAGGACCAAACATCGGGTGAGAAGAGACATAACGGAAACCACTTTCTTCATAGAATTTCTTCAGTCCGTTTTTTACCGAGGCGATATCACTGATAATACAGTCCTTGGGTAACACAGGCAATACGGTGCGGAAAGCATCAAGAGTATACTTCACAGTAGCAGCATTGATGACTAATTCCGGTTCAAATTCTTTAATCTCCTCTAGTGTAGTGAAACGATAGGTGTTATAGACAAAACGCAACTGGTGCGGATTGACATCAAACACGGCCGTCTCGTGCTGGAAACTTAATATATCGGTAAAGAAGGAACCCATTTTTCCGGCTCCAAGGATTAATATTCTCATATCTTTATTTATCAGTTTATTGTGTAATAATTCTCCTATTACTTATTAATGATTTCCATCTGTTGGCGAACAGATTCTTCGTGGATGGCTTCGAATATCTTTTTCATGAATTCTCCATCCATACCGCAATGCTCACCTTGTGCACCACGCTTTTCCAGAATTTCGTTATAACGTCCTGCCTGAAGAACAGTGATTCCATGTTCTTTCTTGTAAGTACCGATTTCACGTGCTACACGCATTCTTTTCGATAGTTCCTGGATGATGTTATCGTCACATTCATCAATTTGCTTGCGCAATTGTGATAGGTTCTCTGTTGTTTGAGTTTCGGTACGGATCACTAATAAGTTGAGGATGTAATCCAGTACATCCGGAGTAACCTGTTGAGATGCATCACTCCATGCACAATCCGGGTTGCAATGACTTTCTACAATCAGTCCGTCGAAATTTAAATCCATTGCTTGCTGGCAAAGAGGAGCTACCAATTCTCGTTTACCTCCAATATGACTAGGATCGCAGAAAATAGGTAAGTTAGGAATACGACGACGTAGTTCGATTGGAATATGCCATTGAGGAAGATTGCGATAAATTTTCTTATCATAGCTGCTGAAACCGCGATGGATAGCTCCTAGACGTTTCAAACCAGCGTTGTGGATGCGCTCCAAAGCACCGATCCATAATTCAAGATCTGGATTTACCGGGTTCTTCACAAGTACAGGAATATCTACACCTTTCAAAGCATCCGCAATTTCTTGTACAGCGAAGGGATTGGCAGTGGTACGTGCACCTACCCAAAGAATATCAATACCCGCTTTCAGACATTCATAAACATGCTTTGCTGTAGCTACTTCGGTAGAAACATACATGCCTGTTTCTTTTTTCACTTCTTTCAACCAGGGAAGAGCTTCTACGCCGATACCTTCGAAGCCTCCCGGTTTGGTACGTGGCTTCCAGATTCCGGCACGAAATATTTTTTGTCCTTTAGCGGCCAGTTGTTTGGCTGTATCCATTACTTGTTCTTCAGTTTCTGCACTACATGGACCGGCGATGACAATCGGTCTTTTCGCTTCAATGCCCGGTAATAAAATTGATTCGAGTTCCATATTCTTTCTTATTTTTATTTTATTCTAATATTCAGTTTTTATCAGGAAATTTGTTCTATTCTTGTTGTTTCCCTCTTTGGACGATTAGGAAAGTTTCTTTATTCTCTCCAATGCTTCTGCCAGTTTGGCGTCTTTACAACAAAGAGAGATACGGATATATCTGGCTCCATTACTTCCGAAGATAAATCCAGGTGTAATAAACACTCTTGCTTTATGGAGTACTCTTTCCGTCAGCTCCTCCACATCCTTGCAGGAAGCTGGAATTTTTCCCCAAAGAAACATACCTACCTGTTTTTCATCGTACGTGCAGCCTAGTGTATTCATAATTTCACCTGCCAGATGACGACGATTCCGGTAATTTAAGTTGTTACCTTCATACCAACTCTTCTCTGCTTCTAAAGCAGTGGCTGCCGCCAGTTGCATGGCACGAAACATTCCGCTGTCGATATTGCTTTTCACTTTCAGAATCCATTGAATAAAGTCTGCATTTGAGGCTATCATTCCGATACGCCATCCCGGCATATTATGGCTTTTACTCATGGAGTTGAATTCGATGCAACACTCTTTAGCTCCCGGTACACTGAGAATACTAATTGGCTTTTCGTTCAGGATAAAGCTATATGGATTGTCATTGACAATCACGATATTCTTGCGACGTGCAAAGTCTACCAAACGTTCGTACAGTTCCGGCGTTGCATTGGCACCTGTTGGCATATTGGGATAGTTGGTCCACATTAATTTAACCCGGCTTAGGTCCATCTTTTCCAATGCTTCGAAATCCGGCATCCATCCATCCTCTTCTTTCAAATCGTAATTAATCACCTCTGCACCAAGTATTTTACTCAGAGAAGTATAAGTCGGATATCCCGGATTGGGGACCAGAACTTGTTCTCCCGGATTAACGAAAGCGAGCGTGACATGAAGAATACCTTCTTTTGAACCGATAAGCGGTTGTATTTCAGTATTCGGGTTTAGTTCTACTCCATACCAGCGTTGATACCAATTGGCGAAAGCCTTACGAAGTTCAGGAATACCTACATACGGTTGGTAACCATGTCCATTCGGGTCGTGTGCATTGTTACACAATGTTTCGATTGTCTTCTCCGAAGGCGGCATATCAGGACTTCCAATTCCCAGACTAATTACATCTTTGCCTTCAGCATTCATTTGAGCTACTTCTTTAAGTTTTTTGGAGAAGTAGTATTCACTGACACTACTCAGTCTATCGGCTGGAGATATCTTATATGTTTGATTTTCCTTCTGCATATTCGCCTAATAATTTAAGTTCTTTGGTTAATGGAGTGATTGCTGTAATGGATTGTTTATATCTCAGATAATCGTTGAAAGCTACATCTACATAAAATTGGTATTCCCATTCACGTCCGATGATCGGCAACGATTGTATCTTAGTCAGATTGATATTATAGAACGATAAAATTGATAACACTTGTGAAAGACTTCCTTCCATATGTGGTAGTGTGAATACCATACTTGCTTTATTGATAGCATTGGTATGATGTTGGCGGAGTTCATCAACTTGCCAAGGATCGGCCACTACTAAAAAACGGGTGAAGTTGTGTTTGTTGGTTTCGATACCTTCCTGTAAAACTTTCATTCCATAGCGCTCTGCTGCTGTTTTGGAACAGATTGCTGCATGTCCTTTCAAGTTCTCTTTTTTAATAATTTCTGCGCTGAGCGCTGTGTCCTCACCTTCTACTACTTTCAGTTGCGGATGCTGGTTCAGAAACTCGCGGCATTGCATTAATGCGATAGGGTGGGAGTTTACCTCATTCAAATCCTTCCAGTCTTCATCCGGGAGGCAGACAAAACTGTGAGAAATGCGCAGTTTGTATTCTCCAATAATCTGTGTACCACTTTGTCTCAATAACTCATTGTTGTGTAACAGACTACCTGCAATTGTATTTTCAATGGCAAGCATCCCGATGACTTGACTGTCTTTCCGGATCGATGTAAACACATCCTCGAAGTTGGCACAACAGATTAACTCTATTTCTTCTCCTTCGAAATACTTGTGTGCGGCGATGTCGTGATACGAGCCGATTGTTCCTTGAATTGCTATCTTTTTCATTGTTCTAAATTTCTGTAAATAAAAAAATCCCGCGTCCATGTCGGAGCGGGATTCATATGATTGATTTCTTCATTCAGTCCTTAAGCATCACTGTCACTTGATACATACAAACTCCCGCTCCACTTTGTTGCTAAAGTAAAAGTAAAAAAAGAAGTAATATGCATAAGTAAATGATTTCATTCGAATCTCAATTTTTTAGCTTTAATTTTTAATTCATGGGGCAAAAGTAATACTTTTCTGTTAGATGCAAATAAAAAACGATATTTTTTTTAGTTTTTCATCTAAAATAGATGAAAGTATCATGCTATGTTACAGAAATATTTCGCTCTTAATTACATTTTTCTTGCTGTTTTAGAAAATCCCAGGCAGTGTTTCCGGTTTGGTTCCCAAATTCTTAAACTCCCCGTTAAGACTTGAACCATCCTTTGGATTTAACTCCAGTGATTTTTTCATATCTTCCACAGAACCATCTTTATCTCCGTTAAGAAGTTTGGCACGTCCGCGCTCTTTATAGGCTTCTGCAAAATTAGGATTTAGTTCGATTGCTTCGTCGAACAGGCTAATCGCTTCCGACAGTTTTTTCTGGTTAATGAAAAGTTGTCCGAGATAGAGATAAGCTTGTTCGTTGAACGGATTTATTTCTGTCACCTGTTTATAGTCTGCTTCTGCTTCCTCTTGTTGCTGATTAGATTCTTCCACTTTCCCACGCAGAAGTATGGCGGTCTCTTCTTCCTGATTTTGTGCCAGTACGGCATCAATATCTTCCATTGCTTCCTTATATTGGTGCATCTTTACTAATGCTTGAGCACGCATTAGACGAGCTTCAATGAAATCATCTTTCAGTGAGATAGCTTTAGTCAGATGGGCGATCGTCATGAGATCATCATCTTGTCCTTTGCAGGCTTTTCCTAAAAGGAAGTGAGCAACAGCATTACCTTCTTCGATTGCGATTGCTTTATTGGCAGCCTCTTCCATTGCTTTGTAATCTTCCTGAACGTAACATACGTTAGCCAAGGTCAGGAAGGTGTTAGTCATATCCGGCTCTATTACAGCCATTTTTTCCAAGAGTATACGTGCTTTCTCTGTTTCTCCCATTTGGATATACAGCTGGCTAAGATACCCCATTGTTTCGAAATCCTCTTCGATGGCAAGGGCCTCAGTGAAACATTTTACAGCATAATCCGCACGTCCCATACGCTGTGCACGTAAGCCGTCATATTTGAATATTTCGAAATTCTTTTGGTTGTTTTTTTGTTTTTCACTTTCTGATGTTTCACTCTTCCTGGAGAAGAATGATTTAAAAAAGTTCGGCATGATTCTGTTATTTTTGAGTTTATGTGCAAATGTAATAACTTATTTTGAAATATAGATCATTCCATCTTCTATCTTCAATACTCCTTCTTCTAATAAATACTGAATGACTTCTCCTATATCTTCTTTTTCTGTTTCCACTTGGTTAGCGATATCCGCAGGAGTAAGTTTCTTTTTGTTGAGTATAAAGAGAATCTGTCTTTTTAGTTCTTCGAAAGAAGTTTCGGACAAATGACTATCTGCATGATGACTAAGACAAACATCACATTGCTTGCAGTTATGTTCATTCTTCTCGCCAAAGTATCGAAGTAACATCCGGCTTCGACAGATATTATCTGTTGTGACATATTCTTCCATTGCCTTAATACGTGCTTCATACCGTACTTTGCGGTCTTCATAGACGGAAGTAGGAATGTGGACATCATGTAGTTCCATTCGTTCGCGCGTATATATAATATAAGGTGTCTTCTTATGAGGGATGTAATCTACGATACGACGCTTTGTCAATGTCACTAAAATAGCATAGATTTGTTGGCGCGTTAGTCCTGTACGTACGGCAAGTGATTCTTCACTGATATAAGCATAGTCGGTGAATACCCCTGTGTAAGAACGGAGGATAGCTTGTATCAATGCTTCAGCTTCTTTGCCCATTTCATGCAACTTATAAAGTTCATCCCGCCGAATGGTAAAAAAGATACGCGAGGAGTTATCTTGTTCATCCGTATATTCCAGATAACCTGCTTGCGTCAGTATTTTTAAAGCACTGTCTACCGGGACAGGGAAGTACTTGAACTTTCGGCAAAACTCTTCCAGATTAAACTCACGAACACATTGAAAGCCATCACCCATTGCCATCTGGTAATAATATTGCAGATGTTCGTAAACATTTAGAATATATTCTTTTTCGGGAAAAGTATCGGCGATCCGCTTGTGAAGGGTCGTCTTATCGGATTTTGCATACAGGATAACGGCATAGGCTTTTTCCCCGTCTCTCCCTGCACGTCCGGCCTCTTGGAAATAAGCTTCCGGAGAGTCGGGAAGGTCGAGGTGGATGACGATGCGTACATCCGGTTTATCGATACCCATACCGAAAGCGTTGGTAGCTACCATGACGCGTACTTCACCGTTTTGCCAACGTTTCTGCCTGATATCTTTTACAGCATTATCCAGTCCGGCATGGTAGAAATCTGCTGTAATATTTTCGTTCATCAGCAGTTCGGTTATTTCTTTTGTACGTCGTCTGTTACGTACATAAATAATAGCACTACCCTCTATTCGACGTAAAATATGTAGTAACTCTCCTGTTTTATTATCTGTTTTGCGAACAATATAGGCCAGATTCTTTCGCTCGAAACTCATTCGGAAAACGTTTTCTTCCCGAAAATTTAACCTGGACTGGATATCTTTCACTACTTCTGGAGTTGCCGTAGCCGTTAAAGCCAGTACTGGGACACCAGGTAGTAAATCCCGTATCTCAGCTATTTTAAGATAAGCCGGACGGAAATCGTATCCCCATTGTGAAATACAGTGGCTTTCGTCCACTGTGATCATTGAGACTTTCATCGAACGTAGTTTGATACGGAATATTTCAGTATCCAGACGTTCCGGTGATATATATAAGAATTTGTAATTGCCAAAGATACAGTTCTCTAAAGCAGTAAGAATTTCCTGCCTGGACATCCCTGAATAGATAGCCAGTGCTTTGATTCCTCGTTTCCGAAGATTCTGTACTTGGTCTTTCATAAGGGCTATGAGGGGAGTGATAACAATACAAATTCCTTCCTGAGCGAGAGCAGGTACTTGAAATGTGATGGATTTTCCGCCTCCCGTAGGCATCAATCCTAACGTATCCTTCCTTTCGCCGATACTGGTGATGATCTCCTCCTGCAAATCGCGGAAGGAGTCATATCCCCAATATTGTTTTAATATCTCCTGATACTTATTCAATCGGCTTTATATCCTCAATTTGAAGTTGCACTTCACCACGCTTGTGTGTATTTTCTTCAATGGAATAACAGATATCAAATGAACGTTTCGTTTTGATATAACGAACGTGCGAGCTTTGACCGAAAGCTATACCATTCATTACGTTATTTGATTTGTTGTCTACCAATTCCAGTTTGATATGCTCCTGATCCCGTCCAACTACTTTGCTGGTTCCATAATCATATACATGATGAGTACAGAATACAGGTTTGGTATTATCCGGACCGAAAGGATTGAACCTCTTCAGATCATTAAAGAACTTAGGAGTAATGTCCTTAAAGTCAATTTCAGCATCAATATCTATCACCGCACTGGTTTGTTCGGGCAAAATGTTTTTTGAGACGAACTCTTCAAAGCGTTGTGTAAATGCTTCCACATTTTCCACCTTCATTGATAATCCGGCTGCGTAAGTATGTCCTCCGAAGTTTTCTAATAGGTCACGGCAATACTCGATAGCTTTATAAACATCAAAACCGGATACGGAACGTGCCGAACCTGTTGCCATGTTATCTGTACGTGTCAGTACAACTGCCGGACGATAATAGATTTCTGTCAGACGGGAGGCAACGATACCGATCACTCCTTTATGCCATTCTTCATTGAAAAGAACGATAGAACGCCGATCGGCCAAGCCGTCTAGATGAGCAACAATCTGATTAGCCTCTTCAGTCATACTCTTATCCAGATCTTTTCGGGTTTCATTGTACTGGTTGATCTGTCCCGCTTTCTCCAGAGCAGTGGAAAAATCCCTTTCTGTTAACAGGTCTACTGCTTCTTTACCATTTTGAATTCTTCCTGAGGCATTGATACGCGGGCCTATTTTGAATACGATATCGGTGACGGTGATTTCACGCTCGGAAAGTCCGCAAACATCGATTATCGCTTTCATCCCGACACTGGGATTACTGTTCAACTGTTTCAAACCATGAAAAGCCAAGATTCGGTTTTCACCCATAATCGGTACGATATCCGAAGCGATACTAACTGCCACTAAATCAAGTAATGGAATCAAATGGTGAAATTCAATATCGTTATTGATAGCGAATGCTTGCATGAATTTGAAACCGACGCCACAACCGGAAAGGTGTGTGTATGGATATGTATTGTCCAAACGTTTCGCATTCAGAATAGCTACCGCAGGAGGTAAAACATCATCAGGAACATGATGGTCGCAGATGATGAAATCAATGTCTTTTTCTTTGGCATATGAAATTTCCTCCACTGCTTTAATTCCGCAGTCGAGTACAATAATCAAACTTACACCGGTTTCTGCGGCATAGTCTATACCTTTCTTGGAAATGCCATACCCTTCGTTATAACGATCAGGTATATAATAGTCAATGTTCGAGTAGAACTGTTGTATGAACTTGTAGACCAGTGCCACAGCTGTAGTACCGTCTACATCATAATCCCCATAAATCAGAATACGCTCTTTCTTTCCCATCGCCCTGTTCAGACGTTCCACTGCAATGTCCATATCCTTCATTAGGAATGGATCATACAGATCGGGCAATTGCGGGCGGAAAAACTTTTTAGCTTCTGAAGCCTTTGTTATTCCCCGCTGCACCAATAAACGTCCAAGTATCGGGCTAATCCCTAATTCTTGGGCCAATGTCTGGCTTGTCTCTGCCTGTTCGGGTGTAATGGGTTGATAATTCCATTTGTGATTCATTTTATATATTGTTTTTTCTTTTTCTTTTCTCAGAGGTCGGAAAGGCACTTCTTTCCAACAAGGGGTAAAAGTACGAAAAAAAGCGGAAGCTTATAGTAAGATGTGACGAAAATATTTCGGGGAGATTTGAAAGTTAAGATTTATTTTAAAGAATAGAACTTTTTTTTCTTTTGACAAATACTTGCTGAATATATGGATAGAGCTTATCTTTGTAATATACTCTGTCTAGAGTGAAATACAAAATAATAATTTTCCCAATGAACATGAAACGTTATTTTACTTTCTTTATTTTGCTTGTTTTTTTAATTGGTGTGGTTGGTGCTCAGACGAAGGTAGATTCTGTCGCTATTGTCACTGCCCCCTGGCAGGTTGTGGAAACACAAAAAGGTATTGTTCATAAACATGTTGTCGTCCCTTCTCTTTATCAAGGTGTTCAATCCATCAATATAATTGAAATAGATCCGGCAACACAGAAGAAAGTAGGGGTAGCTATAAATGAAAAAATGGATAAAATCAGCTATAGTGCTCCAAATTATCAAGCAATTACAGCAATTAATGGCTCTTATTTCAATATGAAGGAGGGAAATTCGATTTGTTTCTTGAAAATGGACGAACAGTTGGTGGATACGACTACTTTGAATGAATTTAAAATTCGGGTAACGGGAGCAATTTACATTAAGAAGGGTAAATTGAAATTAATTCCTTGGAACAGAGGTGTTGAGAAAACGTATGAAGGGAAAAAAGGAACGATTCTAGCTTCCGGCCCTTTGATGTTGAAAGACGCGGCTTATTATGACTGGAGTATGTGTGATTCTGAGTTTATTCGGACAAAACATCCCCGCAGTGCTGTCTGCATTACCCAAAAGGGGAAAATCTTATTTGTAACGGTAGATGGACGTTCGGAAGGACTTGCAGATGGGATAAATATCCCTGAGTTAGCTCATTTGCTTAAAGTGTTAGGAGGTAAAGATGCAATTAATTTAGATGGTGGAGGATCTACCACTTTATGGCTGTCAGGAGTATCAGAAAATGGTATTGTTAATTATCCATGTGATAATAAAAGGTACGATCACCAGGGAGAACGCCGGATAGCTAATTTCCTTTATATATATGAATAATGTTTTGAATGCGATGTTATTGTTGAATTATGCTTTTCTTCTTAGGATAAAAAATACTTGTTTTATTGTCACTTGTCACTTTTTTAAGTTAAACATCTTATTATCAATGCTAAAATGGTGATAATAGCCGGTGATAATAGGGTGACAATAGAAAATTATCTGGGTTCTATTGTCACTTTTACTTTGTTATTCTATTATTCTCGGCGCTTTTGTGTTTTTACTTTCCCTTTCTTTGTGCTATTATTGGATTTTCTACCTCTTTTAAATATAGATAAAAAGAGACAAAGCAATCATCTTATCTTTTTATTTCGGTTAAATAGATTTGGCATGTAAAATTGTGTAATCCCCTTTATATTAGAGGAAATAGATCGTTTGTTTAGTTGTTTTAAACCTTTAGTTAATGGCTTTTTGAGATGATAAAATATCGTTTTACGTACATGCTCCCATGGCTCCACGTACGTGATCCATTGGGTTCACGTACATCATCCGAATGGTTTACGTACGTGAAACGAGTATGTGTACCTTGAAAAAAACAGTAGTCGAGCCTTGTCAGTATGTTAAGGTTAGTAGTATTTGTTCTATTATATGCCGTATTGTTTGAATAATCAGTCTATTTATTAATAAAAAGCAAGTAATGCAATAGCCGTAGATTGTGTTTTCGTGAGAAAATCCAATGTGAATGGAGTGGAAAACTCAATAATCTAGTGGGTAAAGGGATTCTTAACACTCTGGGAATTGATGACCAAATTGTATTCATAATCGTTGATAACCAGATATATAAATGATAATATAACTAAATTGTAGTGACAATAGGGAGGTTCTAAATTTCTATTGTCACTCTATTGTCACCTGTCTATTATCACTATTTCATCATTGATTATCTGGGACTTAATACAGAAAAGTGACAAGTGACAATAAAAAGTAACTTTATAATCTCTAAGAGAGCAAGCTAGATATAGACTCAATAATACTTTATTAGAAACTTATATTAAGAGAAAACTAAAACTGAATTGGCATATTTACATCGCCAATCCAATTTTGTCTATATGAGATTATTATGGGAGACTATCTATGTTTTACTACATATCATCGAGATCCTTTGTAATTTTGATAGAATTTGTTTCAAGTTGATAGATAAAATAAGTACTAAGAGCCGGTGAATATACTCCAAAACTGGTGAGCCCAACTTGATTTTGGTATAACTTGAATGTACAAATATCTGTTGCTGAGATAAATGGTTCTTGTTTTAGGTGAGAATGGAAATGCTTTCCACCGGGTTTTCCCTTGTCAATTGGAATAAGGCTGGAATGAAATTTCTTCCAGGATTGTATTTCTCCTTCTTTATTAGTGATGAACAGATAGTCGTTTCCAATGGGGACCTCTTCTGCTTTCTGAGTTCCGTTTATAGCATAAAGTTTATACCCTTTTTCAAAAGGGAGTAATATCCAGTTCAGACTATATCCTTCAAATGTGGTTACCTCGTATTTATTCTCGACTATATTTCTCAGAATTTTTGTTCTGGTATTGAGTAGGTTGTCTTCATAATCGGACAGGTCTCGATATAAATGACGTACTAAACAAGGCGTTGATGTTTCAATAAAAGATACTTCAAAACAACATTTTCCCTCTTTGTCGATTAGAATACATTTGATGGAATCTCCTTGTTCATAAGTTAAATATGTAGTAGCAGTTTCCATCATTTCCGGTTTATTCATATACATATCCGAAAATACCCATGTGGCTTTTTCATATCGATATAGAAGATTACCTTCTTGGATGATAGAGTCACATTTTTGTCCTAATTCAGCTTCGGTATAATTATTAGTTTGAGAATAAACTACCGAAAAACATGATATAACAAGAATAGCGGTGAGTATTGATATCTTTCTCATAGCTTTGTTTATTAAGGGATTGTTTAATAAACAAATATATGATATTTTTAGTACTTACATTACTTTCTAAAAAGAATATTTGCCATTGCAGCTCTTTTTATGATCATTTTCCTGTCTTTTTCCGTAAATCCCGTCCTTCATACCTGCAAATAGCCTCAATCCATTCCTGAGTAAGTGGCATAGATTCGTGCTTTTCCAGATCGTAAGTAACCATCACAGATTTACAGACACATTTTACCTCAAAAGTTTCTGTGTCGATCACCCGTTGAACCAAATGAAAACTTTTAGTTCCGATTTCCGAAACGGCTGTTTGTACTGCAATATGATCCGATCCGAAAATTTGCTTGACAAAGTTTGCCTCAATATGTACAACGACAATTCCCATTTTTTCCCAGTCGACTCCCGGGCATACATAAGCAAAATATTCAGTCTTTCCCAAATCGTAGAAAGAGAAATAAACGGTGTTATTGACGTGACCGAATTTGTCTACGTCATTAAAGCGTAATTGGATAGGCAATGAGTGGTGAAATACAATTTCTTCCATAGTTTTCACTTAATCTTTTTGAATTCGGAGCAAAAGTAGTACTTTTGCGTGTTATTCTCAACAGAAATTAATCAAGAAATGATAGAAGATATTAAAAAAGCCTGTCAGGTGATGAATGGAGGAGGAGTTATCCTTTATCCTACTGATACCGTATGGGGTATAGGTTGTGACGCTACTAACGAAGAGGCTGTACGCCGAATTTATGAGATAAAAAAACGGGCCGACAGTAAAGCAATGTTGGTTCTGGTGGACACCTCTGTGAAAGTAGATTTTTATGTACAGGATGTTCCCGAGGTGGCGTGGGATTTAATTGATGTTGTAGAAAAACCACTTACCATTATTTATTCAGGTGCGCGTAATTTGGCTCCCAATCTGCTGGCTGAGGACGGTAGTGTTGGTATCCGGGTGACAAATGAAGAGTTCTCCAAACGCCTTTGCCAACAGTTCCGTAAGGCGATTGTTTCTACATCGGCCAATGTTAGCGGGCAACCGGGTGCAGCTAATTTTAGTGAAATCAGCGATGAAATAAAATCTGCTGTAGATTATATTGTAGGTTATCGTCAGGATGATATGGGCCGGCCAAAACCTTCTAGTATTATTAAGTTGGATAAAGGTGGAGTGATTAAGATAATTCGTGAATAGATGAGGAAAGAAAAACAGAGTTTGTTACAGCGTTGTATTAAATGGCGGGAAAATAATATTAAGGAGAAACAATTCATCTTGATACTAAGTTTTCTTGTTGGTATCTTTACGGCGATGGCAGCCTTAATATTGAAATTCCTGATTCATGAAATACAGAATTTTCTTACAGAAAACTTTAACGCGACAGAAGCTAACTACCTTTATTTAGTATATCCGGTAATCGGAATCTTTTTAGCGGGTTTGTTTGTACGGAACATAGTAAAAGATGACATTAGTCATGGAGTCACTAAGATTCTGTATGCTATTTCCCGTAGACAAGGACGTATTAAAAGACATAATATATGGTCGTCTACCATTGCCAGTGCTATAACCATCGGATTCGGTGGATCGGTCGGGGCGGAGGCTCCTATTGTATTAACCGGTTCGGCAATCGGTTCCAATCTGGGAAGTGTGTTCAAGATGGAACATCGTACCCTGATGTTACTGGTTGGTTGCGGTGCGGCAGGTGCAATTGCCGGAATCTTTAAGGCTCCGATCGCCGGTTTGGTGTTTACGTTGGAAGTCTTGATGATTGACTTGACTATGTCCTCTTTGCTTCCTTTATTAATTTCGGCAGTAACGGCAGCAACAGTATCTTATATCATTACCGGAACTGAGGCTATGTTTAAATTCCATCTGGATCAGGCATTCGAGTTGGAGCGTATTCCTTATGTTATTTTATTAGGTATTTTCTGTGGCCTTGTTTCGCTGTATTTTACCCGTGCAATGAATTCCGTAGAAGGAGTTTTCGGAAAGCTCAAAAATCCATATAAGAAACTGGCTTTCGGCGGGGTGATGTTGAGTGTATTAATTTTCCTTTTTCCTCCTCTTTATGGCGAAGGTTACGATACGATTGAACTTTTACTGAATGGATCATCGGCAGTAGAGTGGGATACGGTCATGAACAATTCCATGTTCTATGGATATGGTAATTTGTTGTTGGTATATCTTTTACTGATTATCTTGTTTAAGGTGTTTGCTTCCAGTGCAACGAATGGTGGAGGTGGATGTGGTGGTATTTTTGCACCTTCACTTTATCTGGGATGTATTGCGGGATTTGTCTTTTCTCATTTCAGTAATGAGTTTGAATTCTCTGCTTTTCTGCCCGAAAAGAATTTTGCTTTAATGGGAATGGCAGGAGTGATGAGTGGTGTCATGCATGCTCCTCTGACCGGCGTATTCCTGATTGCGGAACTGACAGGAGGATATGACTTGTTTCTTCCATTGATGATTGTCTCGGTAAGTTCATACCTGACGATTATTGTATTTGAGCCACATAGTATTTACTCCATGCGTCTTGCCAAGAAAGGGCAATTACTCACTCATCATAAAGATAAAGCTGTATTAACATTGATGAAGATGGAGAATGTGGTAGAGAAAGATTTTGTGGTAGTCCACCCGGAAATGGATTTGGGTGAACTTGTAAAAGCAATTGCTGCTTCACATCGAAATGTTTTTCCGGTGACAGATAAAAAGACAGGTGAGTTGTTGGGATTAGTACTGTTGGATGACATTCGTAATATCATGTTTCGTCAAGAACTTTATCATCGCTTTACCGTTAGTAAATTGATGACATCTGCTCCTGCAAAGATCTTTGATACGGATGGAATGGAGCAAGTGATGCAGACTTTTGATGATACAAAAGCATGGAACTTACCTGTGGTAGATGAAGAAGGTCGTTATGAAGGTTTTGTCTCTAAGTCGAAGATATTTAATTCATATCGACAGGTGTTGGTACATTTTTCAGAAGACTAGAAGAAATGAAGAAAGAAGATTTAAGAATTGTATATATGGGCACACCCGATTTTGCGGTGGAGGCCTTGCGTCAGTTGGTAGAGGGTGGTTATAACGTAGTAGGTGTGATAACAATGCCTGATAAACCGGCAGGACGCGGACATAAAGTGCAGTATTCTCCGGTAAAACAATATGCGTTGGAACAGAATTTGCCTTTGTTGCAACCTGAAAAGCTAAAGGATGAAGCTTTTGTGGAAGCTCTTCGTGCTTGGAAGGCAGACTTACAGATTGTGGTTGCCTTTCGGATGTTGCCGGAAGTAGTATGGAACATGCCTCGATTGGGTACATTTAATCTTCATGCTTCCCTGCTTCCTCAATATCGTGGTGCGGCTCCTATCAATTGGGCGGTAATCAATGGGGATACGGAGACAGGGATTACTACTTTTTTCTTAAAACATGAAATAGATACCGGTGAAGTAATTCAGCAGGTACGAGTGCCAATTGCAGATACAGATAATGTAGAAGTGGTGCATGATAAACTGATGATGTTGGGAGGAAAGTTGGTTGTTGAAACAGTTGATGATATTTTAAATGGTACAGTGAAATCTATTCCTCAGGAAGAAATGGCGGTAGCAGGTGAACTTCGTCCGGCTCCGAAGATCTTTAAAGAGACTTGTCGCATTGATTGGAATCAGCCGGTGAAGAAGGTATACGATTTTATTCGCGGATTATCTCCTTATCCTGCCGCATGGACCGAATTGATAAACTCTGAAGGGGAAGCAGTAATAATGAAAGTATTTGAAAGTGAGAAAATACATGAAACACATGATCTTACTCCGGGTACTATTGTTACGGATGGGAAGAAATATATCAAAGTCGCCGTACCTGACGGATTTGTTTCCATACTATCTTTGCAGCTTCCCGGTAAGAAACGTCTTAAAACGGACGAATTTCTTCGTGGATTCCATCTTACGAATGAATTTCGAATGAACTAACCTTTTATGAACTAAAATAGATAAATGATGAAACCAATTATTGCTCCTTCCATTCTTTCGGCTGATTTTGGATATTTGGCGAGAGATATTGAAATGATAAACCGCAGTGAAGCGGAGTGGGTGCATATTGATATTATGGACGGAGTGTTTGTTCCTAATATTTCGTTCGGCTTTCCGGTATTGAAATATGTAGCTAAATTAACGAACAAGCCTTTGGATGTACATTTGATGATTGTTAATCCGGAGAAGTTTATACCGGAAGTTAAAGCACTGGGTGCTCATACGATGAATGTTCATTATGAAGCTTGCCCTCATTTACACAGGGTAATTCAGCAGATCAGGGAAGCAGGGATGCAGCCTGCTGTAACTATTAATCCGGCAACTCCGGTAGCTTTATTGCAAGATATTATACAGGATGTTTATATGGTTCTTATCATGAGTGTAAATCCTGGATTCGGCGGACAGAAGTTTATAGAACACTCTGTTGAAAAAGTCCGTGAGTTGAAGTCTTTGATTGAACGTACAGGGTCGAAAGCTTTGATTGAAGTGGACGGAGGAGTGAACTTAGAGACGGGAGCTCGGTTAGTGGAAGCAGGAGCGGATGCATTAGTAGCCGGTAATGCGGTGTTCGGAGCACCCGATCCGGAACAGATGATTCGGAAGTTACACGAAATCTAATTTATTTTTTGGATAATTACTATTTACATCAGTATCCATATATACGCCTGATTATCCCATGGATAACAGGCGTTTTTTGTGGAGATATGTTCTTTGACAATACATCTGTACTGTCTGGAAGTATCCTTCTTTTTTGTTTTTTTGTCGGTTTATCCTTTGCTTTTCATTTTTTACGACGTCATTCCCTGCGTTGGTGTTTTGGTTTCTCGGTTTCTGCTCTTTGTTTTATGGGAGGGTGGATAGGAATAACAGGGCAATTGCAACAGTCTGTTTATGACTTTAAAGATCAAGAAACAGTGTATCGGGTACGATTGACAGATGCACCGGAGTTAAAGGAGCGGTCCTACCTTTGTCGTGTATTTCTGGAAGAGTATCATGATTCTGTCAATATTTGTCCGGTGGAGCGAAAGGCTATTCTTTATCTGGAACAAGATTCGTCAGTAGTGCGGTTACAGGATGGAGATGAACTATTAGTTTCTTCGCAAATCTCTCCTCCTGTGAACGGGAAAAACTTTGGAGAATTTGACTATAGCCGCTATCTGATGTATAAAGGGATCGCCGGAACCGGATATGTTGCTTCCGGGAAATGGACAAAGTTGTCTTCTGTTTCAGTTTCTTCCCTTCGGTTGATGGCTAATTCTTATCGGGAGAAGTTGCTGGCTTTATATCGGAAACTAGGGTTTGAAGGAGATGAATTAGCGGTACTTTCAGCATTGACTGTGGGGGATAAAACTGAGCTAAGTGAATCAATTCGTGAAAGTTATTCTGTTTCTGGTGCAAGTCATGTTTTGGCATTATCCGGTTTGCATATAGGACTTTTATATGTCTTATTTTCTTATATTTTGAAATTGTTGGATGTGAAGGGAGGTAATGCGGGAAAATATTTGCGCACTCTTCTTCTCCTTCTATTATTATGGTCCTTTGCATTTTTCACAGGACTGTCGCCGTCAGTTATTCGTTCGGCCAGTATGTTTTCTGCGTTGGCAGTAGCAGAAGTATTCAGCCGTAAGGCTATCTCATTAAATACTTTAGCTGCAGTTGCGTGGTTTATGTTATTATGTAAACCGGTCTGGCTGTTTGATGTAGGTTTTCAACTTTCATTTCTTGCGGTAGCGTCTATTTTATTAATTCAGAAACCGATTTATCAGTTGCTTCCTGTCAAGGGTTGGTTGGGAAAATATATCTGGGGATTGATGGCAGTATCTATAGCGGCACAATTAGGTACGGCTCCCCTTGTTATGTTTTACTTTTCCCGTTTTTCCACTCATTTCTTATTGACTAACCTGGTAGTGATTCCTTTAGTAACCATTATATTATATATGGCTGTTTTGATGCTTTGCCTGACTCCTTTTTTCTGGCTTCAATCTGTCATGGCTGAAGGATGCAGGTTGCTTCTTAAGGCTCTTAATACTTTTGTCCATTGGGTAGAGCAATTACCATTCTCTTCCATAGATAATATTTGGCTTTATCAATGGGAAGTTGCAGGCTTTTATATATTCCTATTGTTGGTATTGTATTATATGATGAAGCGCCGGCTTCGATACTTATGGGTGTGTTTATCCTTTTTGTTGATGTTGGGAACGGGACATTCTATTATGAATTGGGTAAATCATCCTCAACGTAGTCTTGTCTTTTATAATGTTCGTGGGTGTCCGGTGGTGCATTGTATAGAAAATGATGGGCATTCATGGCTTAGTTACGGAGATCAGCAATCGGATAAGAGACGTTTACAGCGTGTCGCAGCGAACTATTGGAAACAGATTCAACTTTTACCTCCTGTTGAAGTTAAAACGGATTTTCAGTCTGCCGGCTTCTCTCGTCACCGGCAGATATTATCTTATCATGGCTGTCGTGTGGGTATGATCACAGACAACCGTTGGCAAAACAAATCTGCTGTTTCTCCGTTATCTATTCAATATCTTTATTTGTGTAAAGGTTATGAAGGACATATGAAAGAGCTAACCCGGATATTTTCTCCGTCATGTATCGTTTTGGATGCTTCTTTTTCAGAATCTCGAAAGCGGCTTCTAGAAAAGGAATGTCGGCAATTAGGTTTCCGATTTATCTCTTTATCTGAAGAAGGTTCTATCCGCTTTTTGCTCTAAGTACAAAGATTTATCGTACATTTGCAACTCAAAAAAGTAATTATAGTATGCTGACTAAAGTAATTGAACAGGCTAAGATTGATCATTTTACAAAGTGGTTTGAACGAGCTGACAAAATAGTAATCGTGTCTCATGTTTCTCCGGATGGCGATGCTATCGGTTCATCATTGGGACTTTATCACTTTCTGGATTCACAGGAAAAAAATGTAAATGTCATTGTTCCCAATGCGTTTCCTGATTTTCTGAGATGGATGCCGGGTAGTAAAGATGTTCTTTTGTATGACCGTTATAAAGATTTTGCCGATAAATTGATAGCCGAAGCAGATATTATTTGTTGTCTTGATTTCAATGCGTTAAAACGTATTGAGGATATGGCAGATGCAGTTGTTGCATCTCCGGCACGTAAAGTCTTGATTGATCATCATCTTTATCCGGAAGATTTTTGTAAGATTACGATGTCTTATCCTACCATTTCTTCTACTTCCGAATTAATATTTCGTTTGATTTGCCGAATGGGTTATTTCAGTGATATTTCCAAAGAAGGAGCCGAATGTATTTACACCGGTATGATGACTGATACAGGTGGGTTTACTTACAACTCCAACAATTGCGAGATCTATTTCATTATCAGTGAACTCCTTTCCAAAGGTATTGATAAAGATGACATCTATCGCAAGGTGTACAATACTTACTCTGAGAGTCGTTTGCGTTTGATGGGATATGTCTTGTCGAACATGGTGGTATATTCTGATTGTAACGCTGCACTCATTTCTCTTACGAAAGAGGAACAGGGGAGATTTGATTATATCAAAGGCGACAGCGAGGGCTTTGTCAATATTCCCTTATCTATTAAAAATGTATGTTTCTCTTGCTTTTTGCGTGAAGATACCGAGAAGCCGATGATAAAAATATCTCTTCGTTCCGTAGGAACTTTCCCTTGTAATCAAGTGGCTGCTGAATTCTTTAATGGAGGTGGGCATTTGAATGCATCCGGAGGTGAATTCTTTGGAACAATGGAGGAAGCAAAGGCTGTTTTTGAAAAGGCACTTGAAAAGTATAAGCCTTTGCTTATAGCTAAAAACTAAGAATTTTTTCCTAAAAGCCGCCCTGATTCTTAATGTAAAGTATAGGTCTTTTTCTAGTGATGAGATTTATATGGATTATAATAACATGGTTAAATGTGTAAGGAGAAGGTTAAAAGTTACAAACTTTTAACCTTCTCCTTATGTTTTATTCCTCGATTTGAGATACATTTGTGCCAAATATAGCTAAATAACAGATAATGAAGAAACTTGTATATTTATTTCTCTCTTTGATGGCTGCCGGTGGTCTATTTCAGGCATGTGATAACTCCAAAACATATGCAGAGCAATTGGAAGATGAAAAAAGAGAGGTGAGTAGGTTCATTAGAGATAATGGAATCCATATTATTTCGCAGGATGAATTTGAAAGGAATGATACAGTTACAAATTTGGATAGGAATGAATATGTAGCTCTTTCTGATGGGGTGTATATGCAAATAGTGGATAGAGGTTCCGAAGAAAATAAAACGGATACTTTTGCTACAAATGATGAAATTTGTGTTCGCTATATAGAAAGAAGTATAATGGGTGACTCCATTCAATCTTTGAACGTTTTTTATCCAGGATATGAGAATCCTCTTATTTATTCATCTCCTTTGGTGTTTCGTTATAATGTTCAAGGTTCTTATGCCTATGGTACAGTTGTAGAAATGGATTATTCGTGGATGCTCATGGTTCGTAGCCAATTGAGGGATTATACAGTACCTGCTGGTTGGTTGTTGGCATTACCTTTTGTTCGTAATAACGCTCATGTCCGTTTAATTGTGCCTTCTAAGATGGGACATGCTGCATTGCAAAGTTCGAATTATGTTATTCCTTATCACTACGATATTTGGTCATTCAGTAAAGCACTGAATTAGAACACTAACATAAATAATATTTTTAGTTAATACTTATGACTCTAATTAAATCTATCTCTGGAATCCGTGGTACTATTGGCGGAGGAGCAGGAGAGGGACTGAATCCACTTGACATTGTAAAATTCACTTCGGCATATGCTACTTTGATTCGCAAGACTTGTAAAGTGAAAAGTAACAAGATTGTTGTGGGACGCGATGCCCGTATTTCTGGTGAAATGGTGAAAAACGTAGTAGTTGGTACATTGATGGGGATGGGATGGGATGTTGTAGACATTGATCTGGCTTCTACTCCGACTACAGAATTGGCTGTTACGATGGAAGGGGCTTGTGGAGGTATCATTCTGACAGCTTCTCATAATCCTAAACAGTGGAATGCACTGAAGCTGCTTAATGAACATGGTGAATTTTTGAATGCAGCAGAAGGCAACGAAGTACTTCGTATTGCTGAAGCGGAAGAGTTCGACTATGCAGATGTAGATCATCTGGGTTCCTATCGGAAAGATCTTACCTATAATAAAAAACATATTGATAGTGTTTTGGCTCTTGATTTGGTAGACGTAGAGGCTATTAAAAAGGCAAATTTCCGTGTAGCTATTGATTGCGTGAATTCCGTAGGTGGTATCATTCTCCCTGAACTTCTTGAACGTTTAGGTGTGAAGCATATAGAGAAACTTTACTGTGAGCCAACTGGAAATTTTCAACATAACCCGGAACCGCTGGAAAAGAATCTGGGTGACATTATGAATTTAATGAAAGCTGGTAAAGCTGATGTTGCTTTTGTAGTAGATCCTGATGTAGACCGTTTAGCTATGATTTGTGAAAATGGTGCAATGTATGGTGAAGAGTATACATTAGTTACCGTAGCTGATTATATATTGAAACATACTCCGGGTAATACAGTTTCTAACTTGAGTTCTACCCGTGCTTTACGTGATGTAACTCGCAAATATGGTATGGAATATGCTGCGGCTGCCGTAGGAGAAGTTAATGTAGTGACAAAGATGAAAGAAACCAATGCGGTCATTGGTGGAGAAGGTAATGGCGGAGTTATTTATCCGGCAAGTCATTATGGACGTGATGCTCTGGTAGGTATTGCCCTGTTCCTCAGTCATCTTGCACATGAAGGTAAAAAGGTAAGTGAGCTTCGTGCAACTTATCCTCCTTATTTTATTGCTAAAAATCGTGTAGATCTTACACCTGAAATTGATGTAGATGCTATTCTTGCTAAAGTGAAAGAGATCTATAAAAATGAAGAGATCAATGATATTGATGGCGTGAAGATTGATTTTGTTGATAAATGGGTACATTTGCGTAAAAGTAATACTGAACCGATTATTCGCGTATATAGCGAGGCTTCTACTATGGAAGCTGCAGACGAGATCGGTCAACAGATAATGAATGTGATTAATGAGTTGGCGAAGTAAAAGCCAATTGTAATAGAATAAATAAAAAATAATGCTGCTATCTATCATTGATGGTAGCATTATTTTTTTGTTTCTGAGGGATGTCCTGTTTCTATAAATAGGACCAAAAAGGGAAATATGGTTTAAAACTGTCTTAGCTAATAGTTTTAAATTGCTATATTTGCCTTTGATATTTAAAAATAGTCCCTCTATTTGTGAGCTAATTTTAATAGTTTGTATGAAAACACGCTTAATACTGAACATATTTACACTTTTATTCTCTTTAGAATGCTTAGCCGGTAATAATGAGAAAGATTCCTATTTTTTCTCAAAAGTGGATTATCAGCAAGGGTTATCTAATAGTGCAGTACTTTGCCTTTTTCAGGATAAAGCGGGGTTGATGTGGTTTGGTACTTATGATGGTGTGAATTGTTATGATAGCAAAGGGATGGAAATCTTTCGGTCTGACTTTTCTGCTGATCAAACGTTAAGTAATAATATAATCCATTCTATTCAACAAGCAGACAGCAGTTGCTTGTGGATAACTACACATCTTGGAGTAAACCGTTTTTCGCAGAATGCGCGTCAGATAGTCGGTTCTTATGATTTTTCCGGAGATTATTATCTGTATTCCAATGCTAAAGGGAATACTTGGGTCGTGAGTCATGATGGAATCTATTATTACAATACTCATCATGGAAAGTTTGTTCATCTTAAAGAACTACCTACCGAAATGGAAGTGGTGCAACGTCGCTCGTTTGTTGCTGATGATGGGGTGCTATGGTTTTTTCCATCCAATACGGGCAGTCTACAACAATTTTCACTAGATAGTTTTGAACAAGATACGTTCACTAATAAAGTGACTACTACACTGACCGATTTCCATGCAAAACCTATTGATGATGTGTTTTATCAGAATGGTATTTTTGTTTTTATTGATAGGGATCGGGATTTATTTGTATATGATATTTCGCGTAAATCTAAAATTTATATTCGGAATATTTCTTCATTGATGGAGAAATATGGAGATATCATGGGGATTGTCCCTTTTTATGAGGATATCATTATTGGTTTCAGAACGAATGGATTGGTACGATTAAGTGCCTCTGAAAAGTATGAAGCGGAAATTGTAGATCGTAATATACGTATATACGATATTTATCGAGATGTTCGTCAGGGGATTCTTTGGATTGCGTCGGACGGACAAGGGGCTATTATGTATTCAAAGAAATATTCTATCGCAACAAACTTAATGCTCAGTCATTTATCTCCTAATTTGAGTAGGCAGGTACGTTCTGTAATGACGGATAAATATGGAGGATTGTGGTTTGGAACAAAAGGAGACGGCTTGTTGCATATCCCCCATTATAGCGATGGGATGGATCCTGCAAAAACTGTAGTCTATGCTCCAACGGGAAAACAAAATATTTCGTCCTATATTAAATGGGATAAAGAGTTTCATGTTTATAAGTTGAAACGGAGCCGATACATGGATGGTTTTTGGATTGGATCGGGGAATCCGGGACTATTTTATTATTCATTTCAAGACGGTGTACTACATCAGGTAGAAGATGATTCGGAAGATCCGGCTATTGAAATACATGATATTTATGAAGAGAATGATAGTGTACTTTATGTGGTAACAGCCGGAGTTGGTTTTCGTAAGATTATACTTGATAAAAGTGGAGGAACTATAAAAGTTAAGAATCAGAAGCGTTATCATTTCTTCTGTGAACAGCGGGAAGTAGCTATGTTTTATCCGATGTTAGCTGAGGGAGACTCTATTTTATGGTTAGGAAGTCGCGAAAAAGGATTGGTGAAGTTTGATAAAAAGACAGAAGAATACCAGCTGATTTCTTTAAAAGAGATACTTCATAAGTCGGTAGATGATATATTGAGTTTGCATCGTGCTAAAGATGGGTGCATGTATGTTGGGACCACTTCCGGATTGGTTTGTATATCCTTTCAGGGAAAGAAAATCAATGCCAGCTACATCGGACGAGAGCAAGGATTGTTGAATGATATGATTCATGGGGTACTGGAGGATGAAAATGGATTTCTGTGGTTAGGTACAAATCGGGGATTAATTAAATATAATCCGAAAAACGGTTCATCTCATGCTTATTATTATAGCGCAGGTGTACAGATTGGGGAGTTCAGTGATGATGCTTATTATTGCTGTCCTTATACTGGACATCTTTTTTTCGGAGGAATTGACGGATTGTTGTTTTTAGACAAGGTGGTTGCAGTGGCCCCTGAATATCACCCGGATATTTTATTGCGTAAATTGAGTATCGGACGTTCGCAAGTAAATTTGAAAGATTATTATGTAGATGGTGATAAAGCTCTGCAGTTTAAGGGGGCAGGAGTCTCTTTTACTCTTTCTTTTGTAGTACCGGATTTCCTTTCGGGAAATGATATTGAATATTCGTATATGTTAGAGGGATATGATAAGGATTGGACTTCATTCAGTAGCATGAATGAAGCCTCTTATACAGGTTTGCCGGGAGGGGACTATTTATTTAAGGTCCGATATAAAAATGATGTATTTGATACGGAGTATCGGTGTTTCTCTCTATTCCTGTCCATGTTCTTTCTCCTTGGTATCGTTCGCTGACAGTCTATATCATTTATGGCTTATTGTTGATCATGCTATTTGGATATCTGGTTTATTTACTTCGTAAGAATTTGCTTCAGGAACGTATGATGAAGCGTTTGCGCGGGATAGAAAGTCGTCAGGAAAGTGCAGGTATTGATTCTTGTAATCGGGATGTGCTTGATCGTTTTACTTTTATATATAATTTCTGTGATCAGTTACGTGCAGAAAACATATCTTATGAACAACGTATTGAGACGGTAGAATTAATCCGTGAAACTGTAATGGCAGCTTTGCTTAGTCC
>NZ_BHWB01000026.1 GCF_003865075.1 Bacteroides faecalis
TTTCTGGAAACAGACATCCATACCCCATACTACCAATGCAATAAGCAGGGAAGCATATAAAACAACTACTGCACTGTTAGCAAGTTCAGAATACGTAGGCCACGATACTTTATGAACAAGTTCGTCGTAAGATTCTTTGATATAAGTTATTACCTTTTTCATTTCAATAATATTAGCACGGGAGGAGAGGCTCGAACTCCCGACACCCGGTTTTGGAGACCGGTGCTCTACCAACTGAGCTACTCCCGTGTGTACATAATCAGTTCCCGATCGAAATCGAGAACTGATTAATTATAGTATATTAGTCAAGAATTTCAGTAATCTGACCAGCGCCTACTGTACGTCCACCTTCGCGGATAGCAAAACGAAGACCTGGATTCAATGCTACAGGATAGATCAACTCTACTGTGATAGTTACGTTATCACCCGGCATTACCATTTCAGTTCCTTCCGGCAAAGTAATTTCACCTGTACAGTCCATAGTACGCAGATAGAACTGAGGACGATATTTATTATGGAATGGAGTATGACGACCACCTTCTTCTTTCTTCAAGATATAAACCTCAGCTTTAAATTTAGAGTGCGGTTTGATCTGACCCGGTTTACAAAGAACCATACCACGTTTGATTTCGTTCTTGTCAATACCACGAAGCAACAGACCTACGTTGTCACCTGCTTCACCTTGATCCAACAGTTTACGGAACATTTCAACACCAGTTACAACTGATTTCTTATCTTCACCTAAACCAAGGATTTCTACTTCATCACCTACGTGAATAACACCAGTTTCAATACGACCTGTTGCTACAGTACCACGTCCGGTAATTGAGAACACGTCCTCAACCGGCATCAAGAAAGGTTTATCAACGTCACGCGGAGGAAGTGGAATCCATGTATCAACTGCATCCATCAATTCCATAACTTTGTCTTCCCATTTTTCAACACCGTTCAATGCGCCAAGAGCAGAACCCTGAATGATAGGAGTATTGTCACCATCGAAATCATAGAATGAAAGAAGTTCTCTCATTTCCATTTCAACGAGCTCCAACATTTCAGCATCATCAACCATATCACACTTGTTCAAGAATACAACCAAACGAGGTACATTTACCTGACGAGCCAACAAGATATGTTCGCGAGTCTGAGGCATCGGGCCATCAGTTGCAGCACAAACAATGATAGCACCATCCATCTGAGCAGCACCAGTTACCATGTTCTTTACGTAGTCAGCGTGTCCCGGACAGTCAACGTGTGCGTAGTGACGGTTAGCTGTTTCATACTCAACGTGTGAAGTATTAATAGTAATACCTCTTTCTTTTTCTTCAGGAGCGTTATCGATAGAATCGAAAGAACGCAATTCAGAAAGACCTTTTTTTGCCAACACAGTAGTGATAGCAGCTGTCAACGTTGTCTTACCGTGGTCTACGTGACCGATTGTACCAATGTTTACGTGGGGTTTGGTACGTTCAAATTTCTCTTTAGCCATAGCTTTACTTGTTATTTATTTGATTAATAATCAGCTTTCATCTTTTATGAGCTGTTACCGGGACTTGAACCCGGGACCTCTTCCTTACCAAGGAAGTGCTCTACCACTGAGCTATAACAGCAAGAAAATCGAGAGCGGAAGACGGGACTCAAACCCGCGACCCTCAGCTTGGAAGGCTAATGCTCTATCAACTGAGCTACTTCCGCATTCTTGCCAAAGTTGTCACTCTGTTTGTGGGCAAAGATGGATTCGAACCACCGAAGGCGTAAGCCAGCAGATTTACAGTCTGCCCCATTTGGCCACTCTGGTATTTGCCCTTTTAAAATTAGAAACAAACATGAAGAAATTAAGACTTAAAAGCGAACAATATATTAAAGACTGGTGTTCTCCTTTGTGACTATTTTCTTCTTCATTTTTAATTCATCATTATCTCGCCAAGCGAATTGGATCAACTTTCATCAATCCTTGAGCCTCTTGTCGGATTCGAACCAACGACCCCGAGATTACAAATCACGTGCTCTGGCCAACTGAGCTAAAGAGGCGTTCTAGCTAAAAAATGCAACCGTCACGTTCTAATGCGAGCGAAACGGCTGCAAATTTAGTTATTTATTTCTTTCCCGCAAAACATTTGCAGTTTTTTTATTTACTACGTTGTTTTTCCTTGTATTTCACCAGTTGTTTTTCAAGTGCTTCCACGTTTAAGTCTATTGCTTCCTCAAATGTATCACACACTTTACTAGCATAAAATTCCCCGTTAGGGATTAATATTTTAATGCCTGCTTCTTTATTAGAAGCAGTTTCTGGCTTAATTACCTTTAATGACACCTCTACTTTCTTTATATCTTCGTAATATTTCTCCAACTTAGACACTTTTTTTTGAATAAATGCCTGCAATTGCTCTGACGCATCAAAGTGAATTGATTGAATTCTAATATCCATACTTACCTCCTTTTTTTAAGCCCTTGGATGGGCCTGTTTATACACTTTTTTAAGTTCTTCAAACGTGGCGTGCGTATAAATCTCGGTAGTCGCAAGACTCTCGTGACCCAAAAGTTCTTTTACCGCACCCAACTCCGCATCATTATTCAGCATAGTTGTGGCAAAAGTATGCCTCAACACGTGAGGACTCTTTTTTTTCAGCGTCACCACCTTTGACAGGTTCCGTTTCACTAAATTATAGACTAAATTCTTATAAAGCCTTTCACCAGTTTCTCTAACGAAAAAAGCTTCTGACTTTTTTTGAATTGTTTCGTTTCTTACATTAATATATTCCAGCATCAAATCTCGCAGTTCGTCACCGAACGGTATCAACCGCTGCTTATCTCTTTTCCCTGTCACCTTCAGAAGAGAAGCCGAAAAATCCACATCTTTATCATCTAGCCCTATCAACTCCGAGAGCCTCATACCTGTGGCATAAAACATTTCGATAATTAAATGGTCTCGACACCCTATAAACCCTTCGCCAAAATCAATCTCATCCAACAACTTATTCATTTCGCTCTCTTTAAGGAAAACTGGTAGTGGTTTCTTATTTTTAGGGCCCGTTATTTTACGCAACGGATCCACAGTCACTTCCCCTTGCCTCAAAAGATACTTATAAAACGACCGGAGCGAACTTAGCTTACGGTTTACAGAAGTAGAAGTATACCCCTGATCCATTAATGAAACAATCCATTCACGAATCAGTTCACTTTCCACCACCAGCGGATCAAATTTTCCGTACTCTTCCTGAGCAAACTCCTGTAGTTGCTTTATATCCTCACCATACGCAAGTATGGTTTTATCGGAATAATTCCGTTCATACCGGAGATAATCAAGAAAAGATTCTATCAACATAATATCGCTACATCTAAAATTGTGCAACGAATGTATGAAAAGAATTCAATAATTCAAAGGAATTTACGAATTATTAATCTTCTACTTGCTGAAGTTGTTGTACATAAACTGCACGTTCTTTTTTAAGTCTTTTAGTTACAGACGGTTTATCAAACTGCTGTCTGCTTCTCAACTCTTTTACAATGCCAGTTTTCTCAAATTTTCTTTTAAACTTCTTCAGCGCTTTTTCAATGTTTTCGCCTTCTTTTACAGGTACTACAATCATTTTGTTTTTATTAAATATATTATGGTTAAAAATTTCTGCAGTCAAATTGCGTCGCAAAATTACACATAGTTTCTTTATTCACAAAACTTTCGGCAAATATTTCTCAAAAACTATTCATAAACAGGCCATTAACCATGGAAAGTTATTACCTTTGAGATCACTTATGTATCTAATAATTTAATAATGTATGAAAGAGAATATAAAAGAACGGATACAAGCATTACGGATGATGTTCAAGCCTAACCATATAAAGGCTTTCATTATTCCAAGTACCGATCCTCATCTAAGTGAATATGTAGCGCCGCATTGGAAATCACGTGAATGGATTTCCGGCTTCACAGGTTCAGCAGGAACAGTTGTTGTTTTGGAAGACAAAGCCGGCTTATGGACTGATTCCCGATATTTCCTTCAAGCAGCTGAAGAATTGGAGGGTAGCGAGATTACACTATTTAAAGAAATGCTGCCCGACACACCCAGCATCACCGATTTTCTATGTGACAATTTAAAGCCTGGGGAGTCAATTGGTATCGATGGAAGAATGTTTTCCGTACTCCAAATAGAACAGATAAAGAAAGAACTTGCTATTCATAATATCCATGTGGATTTATCCGGTGATCTCATGGATCATATCTGGAAAAATCGTCCCGCTATGCCTAAAGCACCAGCTTTCATCTATGAACTCCAATATGCGGGAAAAAGTTGCAGTGAAAAAGTGGAAATTCTTCGTAATGAGCTAAAAAAGCAAGGAATCAATGCTCTATTTCTATCAGCTCTCGATGAAATAGCATGGACTCTCAATTTAAGAGGTAATGATGTTCATTGCAATCCGGTTGTCATAAGCTACTTGCTGATTACTCAAGACGAAGTTGTCTTTTTCATTTCACCAGAGAAAGTTACTAAAGAAGTCGAAAAGTATTTAAAGGAGGAACATATCAATCTCCGAGATTACAGTGATGTTGGAACTTTCCTCAACTCGTATACTGGGAAAAATCTACTTATCGATCCCCAAAAAACAAATTATGCTATTTATTCAACCATTCCTCCTCAATGTTCGATCATCCGGAGAGAATCACCGGTTACTCTGTTGAAAGCAATCCGCAATGAGCAGGAAATTAGTGGTATACACGCTGCTATGCAAAGAGATGGAGTAGCATTAGTAAGATTTTTGAAATGGTTGGAAGAAGCTGTTCCCTCAGGAAAAGAGACTGAATTAAGCATTGATAAAAAGCTACATGATTTTCGGGCAGTCCAACCACTTTACATGGGAGAGAGTTTTGATACTATTGCTGGATATAAGGAACATGCAGCCATTGTGCACTATTCTGCTACCCCAGAAAGTAATGCAACTCTCTTGCCTAAAGGCTTTCTACTTCTAGATTCAGGTGCTCAATACTTAGATGGAACTACCGACATCACCCGTACAATTGCACTAGGAGAACTTACAGAAGAAGAAAAAACAGACTATACCCTAATATTAAAAGGACATATAGCACTGGCCATGGCCAAATTTCCAAATGGTACCCGAGGTGCACAACTCGATGTATTAGCCCGTATGCCAATCTGGAAGCATGGGATGAACTTCCTTCATGGTACAGGACATGGCGTCGGACATTTTCTAAGTGTACATGAAGGCCCCCAAAGTATCCGTATGAATGAAAACCCTGTTATGTTACAACCCGGTATGGTTACCTCTAATGAACCCGGTGTATATAAATCAGGTAGTCATGGAATACGTACAGAAAACCTGATATTGGTTTGCAAAGATAAAGAAGGCATGTTTGGAGAATATTTCAGATTCGAAACAATCACCTTATGTCCTATCTGCAAGAAAGGTATTATCAAAGAGATACTAACAGCAGAAGAAATTAGGTGGTTTAATGATTATCATCAAACCGTTTATGAAAAACTTTCTCCACATCTCAACGAAGAAGAGAAAAAGTGGCTACAAAAAGCGACCTCTTCCATTTAAAATAAATCTTGCTCTACTCCAGATGTCGGATTATACAAGACACAGATCTCAAATATCACGACATCCAGAGGAAGAACAAAATATTATAGTATATTAAATTAGAAACATTATTATAACCAAAGATTTATGGCTTTAATCAAATCAGTACGAGGATTTACTCCCGAAATCGGAGAAAACTGTTTTTTAGCAGACAATGCAACCATCATAGGAGATGTTAAGATAGGAAATGACTGCAGCATTTGGTTTTGTACCGTCTTACGTGGGGATGTCAATTCCATACGAATTGGCAACGGAGTAAATATCCAAGACGGAAGTGTTCTACATACTTTATATGAGAAATCGACTCTTGAAATCGGTGATCATGTCTCTGTAGGACACAATGTTACCATTCATGGAGCAACTATCAAAGACTATGCTTTGATTGGAATGGGATCAACAATATTAGATCATGCTATAGTAGGGGAAGGAGCAATTGTTGCTGCCGGTTCTCTGGTATTAAGCAATACGGTAATTGAACCTGGTAGTATCTGGGGAGGAGTGCCGGCTAAATTTATCAAAAAAGTAGATCCGGAACAGGCAAAAGAATTAAATCAAAAGATTGCTCATAACTATTTAATGTACTCACAATGGTATAAATAACAAGATATTGCTTTAGAAAAAGATCAAAGACTTTAATAGTACACCTTTTAGACGTAATTATTAGCGTCTAAAAGATTATAGATTGAAAGGTACTCGATTTCTGCAGTACCCTTCAATTTATATTTAGAAGTTAATCATATGCATTATCTTCTCTGCAGCTCCGGAATTACTTGTCACATAATACCCTGCATTATCACCCGTTTCACGTAAGAAAACTTCATCCGATTGAAAACGCTCTAAAAGTTTTTTCAAATCTTCATAATCTTTAATAGAATATGCGCCTTTCGCTTCGAGTAACTGAATTGCTTCCATAAACTTCTGATACTTTGGACCAAAAATAACCGGAATGCCATAAACAGCAGCTTCCAATGTATTATGAATGCCAACTCCAAAACCACCTCCAATGTAAGCGATTTCACCATACCTGTAAATAGAAGAAAGCAATCCGAAACAGTCGATAATTAAACAATCCGCTTTCAATACATTCCTCTCATCAGCACGAGTATAACGTACAGACGGACGTTTCAATTTGCTAATTATCTCAACCAGGTGGTTCTCTTCAATGACATGGGGAGCAATAATCAATTTCATTTCCGGATGAGAATTGAAATATTCAAGGAATATATCTTCATCCGGTCCCCACGAACTTCCGGCAACAAAAGTAAAAGAGTTATTTCCTTTAAACTTCTCAACCAATGGAAGATCCTTGGCTTCCTGGCGAATTTGTAACACCCGGTCAAAACGAGTATCCCCCACCACAGTTACACGCCCAATACCAATTCTAGATAAATAACGTTTGGAAGCCTCATTCTGTACAAACAAGTGATCGAAGTCCTTCAAGACATTCCGATAAGTTCCTCCATACCATTTAAAGAAGATTTGATCGCGACGAAAAATAGAAGAGACACTATATACCGGGATACGGCGTTTATGCAGTTCATCCAGATAATTCTTCCAAAATTCATATTTTATAAGAAAGCCATACAAGGATTCGCAATATCCAGGAATTTCTTCACATTTCGTGGTTTATCAAAAGGCAGGTAACAAACGATATCCGCCCCTCTATAATGCTTACGAACTTCATAACCAGACGGAGAAAAGAATGTCAGCAAAATCTTATAATCCGGATACTTTGCCCGGATCATTTCGATTAATGGACGTCCCTGCTCAAATTCCCCCAATGAAGCAGCATGAAACCAAATATATCGTTCCCCTTTTTCCACTTGCTGACGCAGAAGTTCATATACCACCCAATGCCCCTTCATCATTTTCCGGGGCTTACGGCTAAACGGTGCAGCTAAATGGACCAGAAAGTCATAAATGACTATTGCCAGGTTGTAAAGCATAGTGTTGTGTTTACTTCAATACCTCTACGGCACGTTTCATACGAGCCAATGTTTCTTCTTTACCCAATACCCAGGAAATATCGAACATGTGCGGACCTTTTCCTTCGCCAACCAATGTCAAACGGAAAGCGTTCATGATATTACCTGTGTGATATTCTTTTTCCGCAATCCAGTCCATAACAACTTTTCCTGGCCTTCAATACTAAAATCCTCAATTCCGGCAATCACTTCTGCCAATTCGGTCATACACTTAGCTGAGTCTTCTTTCCAGCGCTTCTTTACCGTTTTCTCATCATATTCAGTAGGTGCAACAAAAAAGAAGCTGCAAACATCCCATAATTCTTTAATGAAACTTACCCGATCTTTCATCATACCGACAACCGTAACCACCTTTTCGAAAGGAGCTTCCACACCATGTTCCTTCAATACAGGCAAGAACAATTCAGCAATCTCCTCATCCGGCTTCTGTTGAATATATTGATGATTAAACCAAATTCCTTTCTTATAATCAAATTTAGCTCCCGATTTACTGCAACGGTGAAGATCAAACAACTGAATCAACTCATCCATCGACATCACTTCCTGATCATTTCCCGGATTCCATCCCAACAAGGCAAGGAAATTAATTACCGCTTCAGGCAAATAGCCGGATTCGCGATAACCAGAAGAGATTTCTCCAGACTTCGGATCATGCCATTCCAACGGAAATACCGGAAAGCCTAAACGGTCGCCATCACGCTTACTCAATTTTCCATTTCCTTCCGGTTTGAGAAGCAAAGGCAAGTGAGCAAACTGCGGCATAGTATCTTCCCAACCAAAAGCACGATATAACAAAACATGCAACGGAGCTGAAGGCAACCATTCTTCACCACGAATTACATGAGATACTTGCATCAAATGGTCATCCACGATATTTGCCAAATGATAAGTAGGCAATTCATCTGCAGACTTATAGAGAACTTTATCATCCAAAATAGATGAATTGATAATTACTTCACCACGAATTAAATCATTCACATGTACATCTTCATTCGGTTCTATCTTGAAACGAACCACGTATTGCTTGCCTTCCGCAATCAAAGCATCCACTTCCTCTTTTGTCAAAGTCAATGAATTACGCATCATACTGCGAGTAGAAGCATCATATTGAAAGTTGGCAATCTCTTCACGTTTAGCATCCAATTCTTCAGGAGTATCAAAAGCAATGTATGCTTTATCACTATCTAACAAAATCTGCACATATTTCTTATAGATCTCGCGACGTTCAGACTGACGGTACGGACCGTATTCGCCTCCGAAGCTTACCCCTTCGTCAAAGTGAATACCCAACCACTTAAAAGATTCAAGTATATACTCCTCTGCACCCGGAACAAAACGGTTAGAATCAGTATCTTCAATACGAAAAATCAAATCTCCGTCGTGCTGACGTGCAAATAAATAATTATATAAAGCTGTACGCACACCACCGATGTGCAACGCTCCTGTTGGACTTGGAGCAAAACGAACTCTTACTTTTCTTTCTGCCATAATTTGGGTTAGTATAGGTAAATCACGGCAAAATTAAATCTTTTTTTCCACACTATTGTTTTTTTTTGTACTTTTCGCCAAAATTTAAACGGTTATGGAACATCTAAAGAAGAAAAAAAGCTTCTCTTGGAGAGATTTACTCTATAAAGCCCTGTTATTTGTAGGGACTGTAGCATTAATTGTCTATTTCCTGCCACGTGATGGAAAATTCAATTACCAGTTTGATATAAACAAGCCCTGGAAGTACGGACAATTAATTGCTACTTTCAATTTTCCTATATATAAAGAAGACGCGACCGTTAAACGGGAGCAGGATAGTCTGATGGCATCCTTCCAACCTTATTATGAATTCCAGAAATCAATAGAGAAGGATGCATTAAGCAAACTGAAAGAGAATTATCATGCCAATTTGAAGGGCATCCTTCCATCTACCGATTATCTACGATACATTGAACGAATGCTGAAAGATATCTATGAATCAGGAATTGTATCGACAGAAAATATGCAAGAGCTCCATAAGGATAGCATTACTTCCATTTTGGTTATCGATGATAAGCTTGCCAATCCACGAAGTACCGATCGTCTTTATACAGTAAAAAAAGCATATGAGCATTTATTAACAGAAGCAGATTCACTTCATTTAAATAAAGATATATTACGTCAATGTGCTTTGAATGAATATATCACCCCAAACCTTATCTTCGACCAGCAACGAACCGAAACAGCTCAAAAAGAAATACTTAGTAATTATCCATGGGCAAACGGGCTTGTGGTAAGCGGACAAAAAATCGTTGATCGTGGGGAAATGATTACGCCGGAGACATATAACATTCTCGAATCATTGCGTAAAGAATCAATCAAACGAAATGAATCAATCGGACAAAGCCGCCTCATACTTGGAGGACAAATTCTATTTGTCGGTATATTGATCATGTGCTTCATGCTTTACTTGGACCTATTCCGAAAGGACTATTATCAGCGTAAAGGAAGTCTGTCATTGCTCTTTACACTGATCGTCTTTTACAATATAGTTACCGCCTTTATGGTGACACATAATCTATCAAATGTGTACATAATCCCCTATGCGATGTTACCGATTATCATTCGCGTATTCCTAGATTCACGTACCGCTTTCGTAACACATACGGTCACCATACTACTCTGTTCCATATCACTCCGTTTTCCACATGAGTTTATCCTCACTCAGTTGGCAGCCGGATTAGTCGCCATATTCAGTCTTCGGGAACTCTCTCAGAGATCGCAACTTTTCCGAACGGCATTATTAGTAATACTGACCTATGCCGCCATCTATTTCTCTTTTGAGCTCATGACTGAAAACGGACTCTCCAATGATTTCTCAAAATTGAATGTCCGCATGTACACTCATTTTATAACGAATGGTATCCTCTTACTATTTGCATACCCATTATTGTTTATACTGGAAAAGACATTTGGGTTTACATCCAATGTTACGCTAATAGAACTCTCCAATATCAACAATGATCTCCTCCGACAGATGTCTGAAACTGTTCCCGGAACTTTCCAACATTCTATGCAGGTAGCCAATCTTGCCGCAGAAGCCGCTATACGAATCGGCGCAAAGAGTCAACTGGTACGTACAGGCGCATTATATCATGATATCGGTAAAATGGAAAGCCCGGCTTTCTTTACGGAGAATCAATCCGGTGGAGTCAATCCACATAAAAACTTGAGCCACGAACAAAGTTCACAAGTTGTGATTAGTCATGTCACAGATGGATTGAAATTGGCAGATAAGCATAATCTGCCTAAAGTAATCAAGGATTTTATCAGTACCCATCATGGACGTGGGAAAACGAAGTTTTTCTATATCTCCTGGAAAAACGAACATCCGGGTGAAGAACCGGATGAAGAACTATTTACTTATCCGGGACCGAATCCTTTTACAAAGGAACAAGCTATCCTGATGATGGCAGATGCTGTTGAAGCGGCTTCGCGCAGTTTGCCAGAATATACAGAAGAAAGTATCAGCAACCTGGTGGATAAGATTATAGATTCCCAGGTTGCTGAAGGTTATTTCAAAGAATGTCCGATTACTTTTAAAGATATCGCGATCATTAAATCGGTATTTAAAGAAAAGCTAAAGATTGCTTATCACACCCGGATCAGTTATCCTGAGTTAAAGAAGTAAGCAGACCCGCACAAGCATCTTCAAGGACATCGAGCACATACTCGAAGCCCTCAGCACCACCATAGTAAGGATCGGGCACATGATCCGCAGGAATTCGTGTGCAATATTCCGTCATACGGTGAATCTTCTTCCACTCTTCCGGAGAAGGAGCTTTATCTTTCAAATCATCGATATTACGATCATCCATACCGATAATCAAATCAAAATGATAAAAATCTTCTGTCCGTACCGGGCGGGAGCGATGTACTAACTGATATCCCCGACGAGCAGCATGAGCACGCATTCTACTGTCGGGAAGTTCTCCCTGGTGATAAGAAAGAATCCCTGCGGAATCGATCACAAATTCTTGTTCCAATCCCGCTTCCTTTATTAAATGAAGCATGACTCCTTCTGCCGTAGAACTACGACAGATATTCCCTAAACACACAAATAAGATCTTTACCATTTTATCCTTTCTTTATTAAAATGAATTTAATATACTATTTGCCCGGTTCACCGTTGTTGCTGCCGGAATCTCTGGCATATCACCCAAATTAAACGGGACCAGCATTTTTTCTATTTTTCTTAAACCGGCCTCATTCCCTTTTTCTTTAAATTCCTGACGAAGAATACGAATTTTCTCATGAGCTTGTATACCCTCAATCAAGCGTTCAAAACGAAGACAACTACGGGCTCCTGGATATACCAGATAAGTATCTCCACCTGCCCAACTACGGAAACGAGAATCTAACAATGGTTCCAACGGCCAACTGTTATATGCCCAACGCAAATACCCATCCAAATGTTTCTTTGAGGAATAGAAACTAATCCAAACAGCCTCAGCCGGATCAGAAAAAGTAAAGGTGTTAGGATGTGCTTCCGAACAACAAGTATAATACGTAGTACGTTTATTTTCTACCGCACGGCGAATCCGTACATCTTCAGGGAAATTCTGTCCGATAGCGATACAGTAGTCATACAAATCTTTTTCAATTTGTTCGTGATAGTTTCCTGCCAATGAGACTTTGAAACCCGGATCGGCTTTATGAATCACTTTCAATGTTTTCTGCATCACCTCCATCGGTCTCTCATCCATGGCAATGGTACAAATATCAAACCATCCCTTCTCTTTGAGATGTTTAGCAAATGAAGTAAGCATAGCCATCCACATTTCTTCATAAACCGGCTCTCCGGGGGCAGTTGTTACAAACTGCAAAGAATTTGTTGCCTGGTCGAAATACTGGAAAGACAATTTCCAAGGAACCATGGAGTAACAATTAATCTGTTTATTGATACCTACGCTCATCATAAATTCCACCCAACGGTCAAAAACTGTATAGTCAAAAGTCCACGTACCATCTGCACGCTTCAACCAAGTAACCATTGACTCAAAATAATCTTCTGTCTGACCATTCCAGGGTTTGTGCATTATTGAAGCAGTAATAATCTTTTGTCCGGCATCCGCTAACATCTTCATCAAAGGACGCATAGCATCTAGATGTGCCTGACTCCAAAGTGGAACTTGGTAATAACGAGCTACTGCAAATGGATTTTGCCACAAATCAAGATGATAAGCCCATTCCGAGGGTTGAGGAAGTTCACGTGAAGAAACTTTAATTTCCAGAGGAAGGCTAGCAATTAGCTTTTCTCCATCCTTAACCAATAAATTGCCCTTATACATACCCGGTGTAGCAGATTGGGGGATCCAGCATTGTACCCAGACAGATTGTGAAGTATAAGCAGGAAGTTTCATACTCTTCATATCCGGATCAATCATATCCGCTACCAACAAAGAATCAAAAAGAGAGTGGTCCGGTCTGTTTCCACAACCTCCCTTACCATTCAGATTCAATTGATCCGTCATTACATAACGCAAAAAAGCAGCTGTACAGGCATCTGCCGGAAGCACTGCTCCTTTCGAACTCTTAAAACCTGTGAGACTAAGATTCAAATTCTGAATATCCTCACCTGTCCATACTATTGCCTGTGCATTTACCCGTTCACCACGCCATCCCTGCAAAACAGACACCTTTTGCAACCCTTTCACAGGGACCATGTGTTTTGCATACCGATGGTCAATACTCCCCCATGACGCTTTGGGAGTAGAAACAGTTGCCCACTCTTCGGCAGAGGGAGCAGCCGGATCAGGTAACTCCTGATAAGTATTCAGAGGAAAAGGAGGCTGACCGGTAGGCGTTCCACATTGAGTCACTCCATTTTGGGCAAACAATAGACTGGTACTGAACAATCCCATCAGGCAAAGAATAGAAAATCGTGTCATAGTAAATAAATTTAAAGTGATTATATAATTTTACATAGGGTCCATATCATAATAAATAATCAGTGATTTATACCGTTCATCCTCTAGCATTTCCCGTTGGATACGTAACAACAGTTCCCGCGCACGCCCCATCGGAGCATTCTGTTCAATCTTGACCACTATCTTTTTAATAAACAAGGTCTGAATCCGGGCTACAGGAGGTTTATCCGGCCCCAGCACCCGATTACCAAATACAGTCCTTAATTTATCCGCCATTACAGTAGCCATCTGATCCAGCAAAGATTCATTATGGTTCTTCAAATATACATAGATCAGCCGATAATAGGGTGGATAATGAAACATCTGGCGTTCTGCCAATTGTCCGTTTACCATCTCTTCATAATTATTACCAATCACCTGATAAATAATAGGATGATCGATACTTTTTGTTTGTAACACGACCCTTCCCCGTTTGTTCTTACGCCCGGCACGTCCGGACACTTGTGCCATCAGTTGAAACGCTCGTTCGTAAGAACGAAAGTCCGGATAATTCAACATTGTGTCAGCATTTAAAATACCGACTACACTTACATGGTCAAAATCCAATCCTTTTGAAACCATTTGTGTTCCAATCAGTATATCTGTTTTCCCTTGTTCAAAGTCTGCAATAATTTTTTCATATGCCGAGCGGGTACGAGTTGTATCCAAGTCCATTCGTGCCACAGCCGCCTCCGGAAAAATAACTTTGATATCATCTTCTATCTTTTCCGTTCCAAACCCTCGATTCACTAATTCAGTCCCTTCACAGGCAGGACAGGCCTTAGGAAGCTGGTACGTATACCCGCAATAGTGGCAAGTAAGCTGATTAATTCCTTTATGATAGGTCAGACTCACATCACAGTTTTTACATTTCGGCACCCATCCACAAGTCCGGCACTCTACCATCGGAGCAAATCCACGCCTATTCTGGAAAAGGATTACTTGCTCTTTTTGCTCCATAGCTTCCTTCATATATTGTATCAGCAAGGGAGAAAACTGTCCGACCATCCTTTTTTTACGATGCAACTCTTTAATATCAACCGGAATGATTTCAGGCAACTGAATCTCTTTATATCGCTCTTTCAGTTGCACAAAGCCAAACTTTCCCAGCATTGCATTCTGCCATGTTTCAATAGAAGGAGTCGCTGTACCCAACAGTGTTTTAGCGCCATACATAGTCGCCAATACAATCGCTGCACTACGCGCATGATAACGAGGAGCAGGATCCTGCTGCTTATAGGTATTCTCATGTTCTTCATCCACAATTACCAGCCCAAGATTTCGGAAAGGCAGGAAAATAGAAGAACGAACTCCCAGAATAATATCGTACCCCTTCTCTCCCAGTTGTTTCTGCCATATCTCAACTCGTTCGGCATCCGGAAACTTAGAATGATAGATTCCTAAACGTGAACCGAACACCCGTTGTAAACGTTCCGTAATCTGAGTAGTTAATGCTATTTCAGGTAATAGATACAATACTTGTTTTCCCTGACGAATGGTTTCTTCTATCAGGTGAATATATATTTCAGTCTTTCCACTGGAAGTGACTCCATGCAGCAAACAGACATTCTTTTCTTGAAAACACAGTTTGATTTCATCATGCGCCCGTTGCTGAAACTCATTTAAAGGATTTAATTCACCAGCAATATTTACTTCCCTGTTCAACCGACCAATCTCATGATAATAAATTTCAAATATCTTTTTTTCGACCAGTCCATTTAGAATAGCAGGAGATACACCTGCCCGCTGTAAGAGTTCCTTCTTAGAAACTTCTTTTGGTTTTTCTCTTCCCAAAACACCGGAACACTCTACATATTTCATCAATAATGCCAACTGCTTCGGAGCACGTGAAAGGATATCAAAAAGAATGTGGAGACGTCTTTCATCTACTACGCCTGCTAAGCGTACTCTCGCTTCAGTTTTCGGCTTATATGTACGACGTAATTCTTCTTTCACAAAAATTGCTTCTTTATCAAGCAGAGATTTGACAACAGACAGAATATTCTTCAGTCCGCTTTCCTTCTCTAATTTTGTAACACATTGTTGCGGATCTACAGAAAGTAAATCCAATATCTTCTGTTCTCGCTCGGATAATGGTGCATCCGCTTCAAAATCAGGATTATACTCTACAATGGTCTCGCTTTCCAACTTTAAGCCGGATGGGAGTGCTGCCTTATAAACATCTCCCTGTGTACAGAGATAATAATCTGCTATCCATTCCCAGAATTTAAATTGAGTCGGTAGTAAAATAGGAGAAGCGTCCAGCAATGCAGATATTTCCTTTACCTCATATTCTGTCGGGGCAGAAAAATGTACATTACGGACAATTGCCGTATAATACTTCTTCCGTCCGAAGGGCACAATCACCCGACAGCCTATCTTCACTTCTTCCGCAAATTTATCCGGGAGCGCGTAAGTAAAGCATTTCGGAAGCGGAAGCGGTAATATTACATCTACATATTTATTCATTGTTGCGACAAAGATAGAAAAAAAAAGCTTCCGACTTTCGGAAGCTTCTAATTCATATCTTAATAAATATAATCAACTAGAAAAGGTAAGCAATGGAAACTTGCCAAGTCTTAGTTTTATAAGAAGCACTTTCTGCATCACTATCAATAAGTTTAGCAGAATCTCCCAACGGGATATTATAATTGAATCCAACCTGTAAATGGTTTACTAATTTCACACCAGCACCTAGATTGATACCAACCTCGGTTCTTTTCTTATCAGTTCTTATGCTATAGTTGTCAGCATCCCAAACTTGCTTATTCTTTTCAAAGTCAAAATAGAAATCAGGACCTGCGGCCAGATAAACTCCTAACAGACTTCCCAAACCAATGTTATATTTCAGATTAATAGGAATATCCAATCCGTTCTGTTTGATTTTCGTCCCTTCTACTTCTATACCTCGTTGTGAAAACAATAAAGCTCCGTCCAATCCTAAACCCACCACAGGAATTTTAAACTCGGCCATTGGACCGATAAAGAAACCGGTAAAGTTATCTTTCTTAAAGTCAGCCTTTGAAAAACTTGCTTTTGACAAGTTCAAACCACCCTTTACACCAAAATTTATTTGAGCTTGGGTAGGCATTGCCATACAGATACATATAGCAACCAACAATGCACTAAAAATCTTTTTCATAAATTTACGTGTTTATAATTTGATACAAAGATACACATCTTATAGTAAATTAAACACAAATTATCATTTTTTGTTCGTACAACCAACTTAAACCATACAATATTTATGTTTAACCTTTCCGACAAGTGGTATACGATAACTACATATTTTAGTAATATCTACTTTCCCAGACGTACATGTGGGACATCCCCAAATGTACGCCTGGGGGACAACTAATTTTAGGTAAATAAATCATTAAGAGCTTCGCTCATGCTAGGATGGGTAAATATAAAGTCACGCAAGAAAGTATAATCCTGCCCCGTCTTCATTGCAATGGCAACCTCATTAATTACTTCACTAGAGTCGGGAGCAAACAACGTAACACCCAATATCATACCACTTTCCTTATCAATAATAGCTTTTAGTAATCCATCTGTTTCTCCTAATGTTCTAGCTCTCGGTATCGCCATTACTGGTAACTTCTTAACGACAACATCCAGATTTTGTTTGCGTGCTTCATCCTCATTGATCCCGATACGTGACAATGGTGGGTCAATAAATACCGAGTAACTAACAGGATTACGATCTGTCATCTTCCGTCCTTTCTTACCAAACAAATCTTCACGCACAATCCGATAGTCATCCAAAGAGATATAAGTAAACTGCAATCCGCCTTTCACATCGCCCACAGCCCGTATATCAGGATTCGTAGTTTTCAAATATTCATCAACGATAATGGCTCCACGCGCATCTACTTCCACTCCTGCAACTTTTAAATTGAGTCCTTCGGTATTAGGACGACGTCCCGTAGCCAAAAGCACCGCATCAGCTTCAAGTTCAAACGTTTCATTCGTCAGAGAATCCTCAAAAGCAACTATGGCTTTCTGATCTACATACCTTACTGACTGTACTTTTGCATTTAGACAGAATGCAACGCCTTTCTTCTCTAATGTTTCCTGAACACTGGCAGCAATATCACGATCTTCACGTGAGATCAATTCCGAATACCCTTCGAGCACTGTCACTTGCGAACCAAATGAGGCAAACATCGAAGCAAATTCCAATCCGATATAACCACCGCCTACAATGACCAAATGACGAGGAAGAGTGGTAAGTTCCATGATTGAAGTACTGGTATGTACAAATGGATTATCAGTAATTCCTTCTATAGGAGGAATTACCGTTTCCGCCCCTGTATTGATGATAATCTGTTCGGCTTTCAATATAAATTCTTCTGTAGCTGTACGTACAGAAACCTCGTTCGGGGAAACCAAAGAACCCATCCCTGTATAAACTGTAACATTGGGATGATCAGCCAAATTATAAAAGTTTTTATTCCGAAGCAAACTTGTTACTTCTTCTTTTATAGAAATAGCCTGACGATAAAATTCACTCTTTTCTTCAAAAGTAAGTCCCTTCATGCCAGAAGCTATCTTTGCCTGATGTACTAATGTTTTGGTCGGGATACATCCAATATTGATACACGTACCTCCGTACATCTTCTCAGAACGTTCAACAACAGCTACCTTCTTACCACGTTTTGCGAACTCAGCGGCAAGCGTTTTTCCTCCTTTACCGAAGCCAATAATGATAACATCAAAATCTTTCATATCTATTTCTTTTTAAGAGTGATTCATATTAATGATGCAAAGTTCTCCCTTTTCGGGGAAACAATCAATGACCATTTCACCGAATGAATTGGCAATTATTCCCTGATGAATGAAAAGTAACAAAAAAAATCGCCGGAGTCGATATAAAATCAATTTCTCCAGCGAATCTTTTCCGATTGATTATGTTGCCACCTACTATTTATTCATGGTTCGGATGAATATCCAACTTCACCGGTTTAATCATATTTTCCGGTTTCAGAATGGTATCCAGATCTTTCTTAGAAAGTATATTATGTTCCAAAACGAGTTCGTAAACTCCTTTCCCTGTCTCCAAGGCTTCTTTTGCTATCTTTGTCGAATTCTTATATCCAATGATTGGGTTCAATGCCGTTACTACACCGATACTATTGTGTACATCACGCTTACAAGTTTCCTCATTTGCAGTGATACCATCAATACATAACGTCCGCAACGTATCGAAGCCATTCATCAACAAGTCAGCAGATTCGAAACAGCATTGTGCCATTACCGGTTCCATAGCATTGAGTTCCATTTGTGCAGCCTCACCGCTCATAGTCACACAAAGATCATTTCCAATCACCTTATAAGAAATCTGATTCATCACTTCAGGAATCACCGGATTCACTTTTCCAGGCATAATAGAAGATCCCGGTTGCATGGCAGGCAAATTAATTTCTCCCAATCCGCAACGGGGACCGGATGCCAGCAAACGCAGGTCATTGCATATTTTATTCATCTTGACTGCTACCCGCCTCATTGCTGAAGAATAACCGACCATACAAGAAGTATCCGAAGTAGCGCCTATGAGATCGGCAGCTAGTTTGATATCCAATCCGGTAATCTTACGCAAAGCAGCAATACACTTTTCGGCATACTCAGGTTCGGCAGTAATTCCGGTTCCGATTGCTGTGGCCCCCATATTGACCGTCAAAAAGTCCTGTGCTGCAAAGTCCAGATTCTTCACTTCATCTTCCAGAATACTCGCAAAACCATTAAATGTCTGTCCAAGAGTCATTGGAACAGCATCTTCTAACTGAGTACGTCCCATTTTTATAATATGAGCAAATGCTTTTCCTTTTTTCCGGAAAGATTCAATCAAGATTCCAAAATGTTTCAATAACTTAAGATGAGTATAATACAATCCAATGTGAATAGCGGTAGGGTAAGCATCGTTAGTCGATTGTGAACGGTTCACATGGTCGTTGGGAGAACAATACTGGTATTCACCACGTTGATGTCCCATCAATTCCAAAGCACGATTGGCTATTACTTCGTTAGCATTCATGTTCGTTGTTGTTCCCGCTCCGCCCTGAATCATATCGACAGGAAATTGTTCGTGATGTTTTCCTTCCAATATTTCTTTGCAAGCTTTCAAAATAGCATCCGTTTGTTCTTCCGTCAATAAATCTAATTCACGATTAGCAATGGCAGCCCCCATCTTGGTAATCGCTAAAGCCTGAATGAACAAAGGGTACTCATTCAAGTGAAATTTACTAATTCGGAAGTTCTCAATTCCCCGAAGTGTTTGTACTCCATACAATGCAGTTTCCGGCACCTCACGACTACCTATCAAGTCGCTTTCCATACGAGTTTTCTTTGATAATTTTTGTTCCATATCGGTTGTTTTATAGCTATAACTTTTTCGTTAGTTGATATAATAACCAATCAAAGATGTTATTGTTTTAATAAATATGCAAAAACCATTCAACAACTTTTTTGTTGTTAAACGTAAACGGATATAAAATAAAAAAAGAAATTAGTTATATTTGCTTTAAACTTAAAATAACAGTTTATGATATTACAATTAGCTTTTGTTCTGACAGCTATTATTATCGGTGCACGCCTGGGTGGTATCGGACTCGGTGTCATGGGAGGTGTAGGTCTGGGAATATTAACATTCGTTTTCGGTCTGCAGCCCACTGCCCCGCCTATAGACGTTATGCTAATGATTGCGGCTGTCATATCGGCTGCCTCTTGTATGCAAGCTGCCGGAGGACTCGATTACATGGTGAAACTTGCAGAACATCTGCTTCGCAAAAATCCGTCGCACGTGACGTTGCTCAGTCCGTTGGTGACATATATTTTCACCTTTGTAGCCGGTACCGGTCATGTCGCTTATTCCGTATTACCCGTAATTGCCGAAGTAGCGACAGAAACTAAAATACGGCCGGAACGCCCGCTCGGTATTGCTGTGATTGCTTCGCAACAAGCTATTACTGCAAGCCCTATTTCTGCTGCAACGGTTGCTTTGCTCGGTCTATTGGCGGGATTCGATATTACTCTGTTTGACATCTTAAAGATTACGATTCCTGCTACCATTGTCGGAGTATTGGTAGGTGCGCTGTTTTCCATGAGAGTGGGTAAAGAATTAGTAGATGATCCTGAATATCTGAAACGCTTAAAAGAAGGATTGTTTAATGATAAAAAGATTGAAATAAAGGATGTCAAGAACAAACGTTCTGCTATGTTATCCGTTCTTATCTTTATACTTGCAACTGTTTTCATTGTTTTTTTCGGTTCATTTGAGGGGATGCGTCCCAGTTTCCTCATTGATGGAGAAACCGTGACTTTAGGAATGTCTGCTATCATTGAAATTGTGATGTTGTCCGCTGCTGCGATTATTCTTATAGTGACCAAAACAGACGGGATCAAAGCAACTCAAGGTTCTGTATTTCCTGCTGGAATGCAAGCTGTTATCGCCATTTTCGGTATTGCATGGATGGGTGACACTTTCCTGCAAGGTAATATGGCACAACTTACTTTATCCATTGAAGGTATTGTACGTCAAATGCCTTGGTTATTCGGTATTGCATTATTCGTCATGTCAATCCTATTATATAGTCAAGCTGCTACAGTCCGTGCATTGATGCCACTAGGCATTGCACTCGGAATTTCTCCTTATATGCTGATAGCACTATTCCCCGCCGTAAATGGTTATTTCTTTATACCTAACTATCCGACTGTAGTAGCCGCCATCAATTTTGACCGGACAGGGACAACAAAAATCGGCAAATATGTGTTGAATCATTCTTTTATGATGCCCGGCCTGGTATCTACCATCGTAGCAATTGGTTTGGGACTACTTTTTATACAAGTATTTTAATAATATAATTAACCTAAACATCATTATTTAATTATGAAACAATTCCAGAAACTAGGTCTGATAGTAGTCACACTACTATTTTCCGTAACAATGGCATTTGCCCAAAAACCGAATATCCATATTCTTGCCACTGGAGGAACAATTGCCGGAACAGGAAGTTCGGCAACAGGAACCAATTACACTGCCGGGCAAGTAGCAATCAGTACATTGCTCGAAGCAGTTCCCGAGGTTAAGAACATTGCTAATGTAACCGGTGAGCAAATCGTGAAAATCGGTTCACAAGATATGAATGATGAAGTCTGGCTAACTTTAGCTAAAAAGATCAATGAGCTATTAAAAAGAGCGGACATCGATGGTATCGTTATCACTCACGGAACAGATACCATGGAAGAAACTGCTTACTTTCTGAACTTGACAGTCAAAAGTGACAAACCGGTAGTAATAGTAGGTGCCATGCGTCCTTCAACAGCACTTAGTGCCGACGGTCCGTTAAACCTTTATAATGCTGTAGTTACTGCGGCTGCTAAAGAATCCAAAGGAAAAGGCGTATTGGTTGCTATGAATGGTCTTATCTTGGGAGCAGAAAGTGTAGTAAAGATGAATACTGTAGATGTACAAACCTTCCAGGCTCCTAATTCCGGTGCACTGGGTTATGTCCTAAACGGAAAAGTTACTTATAACCAAATTACCCTCAAAAAACATACTATCCACTCTGTGTTTGATGTAACCCATCTGACTTCACTGCCTAAAGTCGGTATTGTATACAGTTATTCCAATATTGAAGCAGATATGGTAGCTCCTCTACTCAACAATAGATACAAAGGAATTATCCATGCAGGAGTAGGAAACGGTAATATCCATAAAAACATCTTCCCACTGCTGATAGATGCACGTAAAAAAGGTATTCTGGTAGTCCGTTCTTCTCGTGTACCGACCGGTCCTACTACTCTCGATGCTGAAGTAGATGATGCCCAATATCAGTTTGTGGCTTCTCTGGAATTGAATCCACAAAAATCACGCGTTTTGTTAATGCTTGCACTAACCAAAACCATGGATTGGAAACAAATTCAGGAATATTTTAACGAATACTAAAACCGAACCAACTTATGAAAAGACTAGTGTTTATGCTACTTCTTGCGGGTAGCATACAGGGAGTATACGCCCAAAATACCGAAAAAAAGGAGAAGTTCTCACCCAACACTCCGTTGTTTGAGGAACTGACAGATGTGAAAAAGAAAACAGATAAATTCAATCTTTTCCTTAATATGCAGGGTAGTTTCGATGCACATTTCAGAGATGGATTTCAAGAAGGGGACTTCAACATGCACCAGCTTCGTATAGAAGCAAAAGGAAACATCAATAACTGGCTTTCTTACCGCTATCGCCAACGGCTTAACCGTTCGAACGATGCTAACGGCATGATAGACAATCTGCCGACTTCTATTGACTGGGCTGGTATTAATATCAAATTAAACGACCAGTTCAGCCTTTTTGCAGGAAAGCAATGTACGGCATACGGAGGTTTCGAATTTGACTTGAATCCCATAGATGTCTATGAATACTGCGACATGATTGAGAATATGAGTAACTTTATGACAGGATTGAATGTCGGATATAATATTACTCCGGATCAGCAATTAAATCTTCAAGTTTTAAATAGCCGTAATAACAGTTTTGAAAAGACTTATGGTATCACAGAAGACTCAGAAGGTAAGCTTCCCGATTTAAAATCAGGGAAAATGCCGTTAGTCTATACATTAAACTGGAATGGTAATTTCAACAACGTATTCAAAACCCGTTGGTCAGCTTCTCTTTTGAATGAAGCTAGTAGTAAGAATCTCTATTATTATGCCATGGGTAATGAATTGAATCTTGGGAAATGGAACGCGTTTGTCGATTTCATGTATTCACAGGAAGCAATTGACCGTACCGGAATAATCACAAGTATTGTCGGCCGTCCAAACGGACATAATACATTTAATACTGATTATCTCTCTGTAGTAGCCAAATGCAATTACCGTTTCCTCCCCAAATGGAATGCTTTTGTAAAAGGAATGTATGAAACAGCTTCCGTCAGGAAAGCTGGCGAAGATATAGAAAAAGGAAATTATCGCACTTCTTGGGGATATCTCGCAGGGATTGAATTTTATCCAATGGAAACTAATCTCCATTTTTTCGTAACTTATGTAGGACGTTCATACAATTTCACCTCACGTGCCAAAGTATTGGGACAAGAGAACTACAGTACGAATCGGATATCCGTAGGCTTCATTTGGCAGATGCCTATATTCTAAGCCCATCTTCTCACATAAAAATGCCCGATAACTTTTAACCGTTATCGGGTATTTTTATATTTCATTGCTAATTTAGACTAATACTCCTCTTCGTTAAAGAAGAAATCTTCTTTGCTAGGATAATCCGGCCAAATATCTTCGATACTCTCATAGATTTCGCCCTCATCTTCCATTTCCTGGAGATTCTCAATAACTTCAAGAGGAGCACCCGAACGCATGGCATAATCGATCAACTCTTCTTTGGTTGCCGGCCAAGGCGCATCTTCTAGTTTTGATGCTAATTCCAATGTCCAATACATAATCTTGAGTATTAAAAGTGAATACTAACGTCTTGTTTTCTATTTTTCGGCAAAAGTATAATAAAATCTATCATTTACAACTATTATCCCAAAATATTTCATTATTTTGTTCATCAAAATTAATTTTTCGAGATAAAACGAATAAATAGTCTGATAATCTATTCACATAGGCCAGAAGTTCGGGAGAAATTGTACAAGTTTCGGACAAAACTAAGATACGACGTTCAGCTCTCCTACAAATTGTACGGCAAACATGACAAACGGCTGCACCACGAGCGCCTCCCGGAATAATAAATGCTCGAAGTTCGGGCAACTGTTCATCCAATTTATCAATTTCCTGTTCGATACATAACACGTTTTCCTGAGTAATGATGCTTGCACATTTCAGTTGTGTTTTTCCCTGGTCGGTAGCAAGGTACGAACCTATAGAAAATAATTTATGTTGTACTCCCAAAATAAAGTCACGGTCATTTTCATCCATCAAATAGGTATATAACCATCCCAGATGGGAATTTAATTCATCGATCGTTCCATAAGCTTCCAAACGAATATGAGTCTTCGGAACCCGAGTGCCACCAACAAGACCGGTAGTTCCCTTGTCACCGGTTTTTGTATATACAAGGCTCTTTTTCATAATCTTCTATTTTATCATTATATATTAAGGTAACGTATAAAGGTTCTCAGAAGTTGATCATATAATGCTGTTTTATTTTTGTTTTATCAAAAAAGAGCAGACCGACATCATACAAATCGAAAGTAATCCCCACTCGTTCATCATTTTGCAATTCGTGCCATAACGTTTTCATCTGCCTGGAGTAAGTTATTCCATAAACAACAAACAAACTTTGAGGAGTATTGCGTTGCACACAAACCTCAAAAACTTCTTTTACAAGATCCGGATTCCGGTAATCATTCAGATACAAGAAATCAACCGGTACGTCTGCATCCAGAAAAAGTTCCGACAAGTCGGATGCAAAAATATATTCGGCAGAAGGCTTTGCAGATTGCAGGTAAAGAGAACTCGCAGAGGGGCGCCCCACTTCTACAATGGTAGCAGGTTGTACTCTGTTTACCAACCGGAACAATAAGCGGTTAATCTTTCGTGTTCCTCTATACCATCCTTGCTCTTTCGACATCTTTTTCTGTTCTGACGCTAAAAAACAGTAAGCATAGTAAGGTCGCTTTTCATAGATCACATCTGTAATCAGACTAAAAGCAAAAGGGGAATGAACACCATAACCACAACGATAACGGAAACGGGAAAGCCAGATAAAAGGTCTTTTCAAGCAAAGTAGTAGATGATTCATAAAATAATCATTCATTTTTCATTCGTAATGCAAAGATACGTTTTTTAATCTCATAAAACCAATTCAGATAGAAAATGTTATTAGGGGAAAAACGGAACTGTAAAAACATTCAAGCAACCTCTGAGCTCTCCTTTGAAAGCGAATACCCGACTTACCCTAACATTGACATTAGCCGAAATCTTCTCGGAGGAAGAGACCGGAAATTTTACAATAGACAGTTGGCAGAAGGAGAGCGAAACAATCGACATACCCGGTTTGGATTAAATAAAGAGTATCCACTAATCGGTAAAGTAACAATTACCGAAGATGCGTTTGAGGATTAATAACATTTCTGACTATCAATTGAAAAGGGTCGATTCTCATCGCGAGAATCAACCCTTTTACTCATTTATTCCAAAGTAACTACTGCAATGTGAAACTCACCGGTACAGTAAACTTTACTCTTACTTTCCTGCCGTTTTGTTCACCCGGCTTCCATTTGGGCATTGTACTAATCACGCGGAGAGCTTCTTTATCCAGATAAGGATCAATGCCTCGCACCACTTCAGGGCTTGTTATCGATCCGTCTTTGTCTACGACAAACTGAACAATTACTTTTCCACTTGTGCCCGTTTCCTGAGAAATCGTCGGATACTTGATACGTGAAGAAAGATACTTCATTAATTGGGCAGTTCCACCGGGAAATTCCGGCATATTCTCTACTGCCACATAAATCTCATCCTCCAATACCACATCCTCCACTACTTCAGTTGGCGGTGCCAAAATACCCTCTACAGGTTTAAACGACATATCTTCCGCTATCATAGAAATATCTTCCTCTATTTCTGTATTATCATCCACTACTTCGAATACATCGACTATTTTTGTCACTACCGGTGGTGGTGGTTCCAGTTTCTTCTCATCAGGAAATGTGATTGGAACAAGCTCCGTTACAAAGATGGATTCGTCATTTAATGACGATGTTGTCGCAATTCTTACACCATGTTGTGTCCATTCGAACGAAACGAACATGAACGCAAGCGCAACAACCAAACCCATCATCAACCAAGAACCACGTTGGTTCTCAATTGCAGCCTTTTTTGATTTCTTGGCTTCCATAAAAAATTTGTTTAAGTAATTAATAATAGAAAATATATAGTATATATACTACTTATCGTATTTCTTCTTAAAGCATTACTTAAAGTGCTCTCTAGCTGCAATAAATATAGTAAAACTACAGACAAGTTGTTCTTTTTCAACATTTTTTTTAAGAATAAAGGCTGCCCTTTGCTTTTATTTAAAGATTGGAATTATTAACTAAAGAAATATTAACGATCGATTTCCATCTTCGAATGAAAGAAATTGATGACTGACACATTTTATAATGATATCCAAAGCCATACTTCGACTTTACATTCACCTTTTTCCTGGTACAGGATATTTTTTTGAGGCATCATCCAAAACCAAAATCCAATCTATCATTTCTCCGGGATCAGGAGAAATAAATGTTTTCTCTCCTCTATTAGAATAAACGCCTACATAAGTAGCTTTTCCTGTTCTAGGATTATACCACCAAGCCTTGATCTTATCTCCTTTCAATACATTCATTCGTACTTTAAACTTTCTCCCGACAGGTGCGTATATCATGGCGTAGGAAAAATCTTGATCACAAGTTGCAACAAAACGATAGCGGCCTTCTCCCGGCATAGCCGTCGGAATTTTGTCTGTCACCAGAATCTTCTCTGTTGCAGGTATACGGGTAAAAAATGGGCGTGATTCTATCAATAAACGTCCGTATCTCATTTGCTCTGACCCCGGCTGATGTATGGCATCGCGCCAAGACATTAAAGGATTATTAATAGGTCTCGATTTGTCAGGGTCATACATTTGCCAAACCGAATGATGACCGTAAGTATGCCCGAAAGCCCCATTAAATAAATCCCAATATAGAGCACGACGAATATCCGACGCAATGGAATGCCCCCTACGTTTAGCCTGAAAAGCAACAGGATGATCTTCGTACAGAGGTTCACCATCCATTACCGGCTTAGCAGGAGTACGATTATAATCATCTCTGGTTTTAGAATAGTTTCCATATTCTACTTCGTGTCCGTTCTGACGCATATTAAAATCCAGCCAATCTTCCACATGAAAGAACTGAGCGGAACCTTGTCCTCCTGTAGGATGGAATGTGCGGAGATGGTTCTTTCCATCTCCAGCCGCAAGTCCTTCGGCCATGGCCCGTATTACTTCTTTTTGATTCTCATTCTCGAGATTTCGATCTCCTCCCAGAATCCATATAATTTGCGCCTCTTTATAACGTTTCCCCAGAAATTCTCCATAACTCCTCGCATTCTGTTTATTAAAGACGGGAGTACCGTCATGCCAATATCTGCCCCATGTTGGAAGAAAGCCTATATATAAATTTAGTTCGTTGGCCTTTTTTACAACATAATCCACATAATCCCAATAATCATTATCGACACCTTCTTTTATTAAAGGTTTATTCGGGTCATTATTTTCAAAAGGTAGAAAACCGTAAGCGTTAGGCACACTGATTCCATCAAGCTCAGCCAAAGCAACCGCTTGGATAACAGTAAAACCTTTCCGCGCACGATCTTCAAGGTATAAATCAGCTTCTTCCTTATTAGTACGATGAAATAATTCCCACGCCGTATCTCCTAGATAAAAGAAAGGCGTACCATCACTATATTGCAAAAAACGTTTATTTTCAGAGATAATAAGACGACTTTTTAAAAAATCTCCTTTCGTTTTGGAGTATTTACTTACCTGAGCTTCTATCCCTCCGGCAGATAACATTACTATTATCCAAATGATAAACCATTTTTTATTTTTCATGTTTGTATTATGTTTAATCATATAAGTACCACACATCGCCATATCCCATATCATCCATCAAGATAATTACAAAATTTGTATGTTTCTTTGCTGATAATAGCCAGAGCAAGTAAAGGATTCCGATCAATAAAGTGGTCACTCTCATTTTTTAGTATAAATTTAGAAAATATATGGTGCTAAAATATCAAAAAAATCTTGAATCTACAAGAAAAGATACGAAAACATAATTTGCTAGCGCTTATTAGGAAAGTTGTCTTACTGGCTAATAATTCTTTTCTTATATTTGAACTTTAGAAGATAAAACCTTATATCAAACCAATTAAAAAATAAGCTGAAATAAAATTGATTATGAAATATGTAAACTATGTATATCCCATTATTCTAATCATGTTACTCACAGAGTGTTCTCCCCAAACGTAGCCCTAGAAGGAAAAGCCGCCAATACTTCAGGTATTCCCATCGTATACAATATCACAACTGATGGCATTGCATTACCGGACAAATTTGATACTTTACACCTAAATTCAGATAGCACATTAAAATCACCCTTCCTAATAAACGACAACGAGAGAATATCTTTTTTCTTATGTGGCAAACGGGCATTAGGAGATTATACCTCGTTCCGGGCAACCAACCAGAAACTGGACATAAATGCGTCTAAAAACAATGAGCTAAATCCCATGGGTAGTTTTCAAAAGAAAATGAAATTTTGAGAAGCTTAATGGATTTGAATGAGAATATATTTAAGCCAGGTGCTAATATAAAAGATATTTTCGATATAAGTAAACATACCATAGCCTCTCCTACTTATCAAAAGCTTATAGATTATACCGATAGAATGGAAAAAGAAATAACAGATACTAATCATGAATTTACTATCAGAGCAAAACAAAATATACGTCTGCAAATTCTTTTGGCATTCATGAACCAGTTTTTCATAAACAGTTCCAAAGGGTCTGATATAAATAAAAAAGAATGGAATGACTTTTATTCAAAAATGCTAAATTTCGCAGATATCAACCAAGCTGAAAATGTATATTCTAAAGCCTTTTCAAATATCATATCTAATATGGAAAATATTGATATATTCCAAAAAGATGAAAAATATATTGAGGATGAGAATGAACGGAAGCAAACTATTTTCAATTGCACTTACAGGGACATGTGTAAGAGAGGGAACGTAAAATAAACCGTGTCAAGCCTCATTTACTTAGAAATCTCTTTGGTCGGGGATTAGCAACAGTGCAAATAAATAACAAGCATTTTCTTATTATTTATTTTGTTATCAACTTAAAAATGCATAAATTAGCAGAATATTGTAACCGCGAGTATTATGAAATACGACCTCTTTATAAGCTATCGCCGTACCTCTTTCGAATCAGCCAATCTCATTGCTGAGAAACTGCGCAGCGCAGGCTATTCCGTATTTTTCGATGTAGAGACACTACGGTCCGGAAAGTTCAACGAACAGTTATTAACGGTCATAGAGCATTGCAAAGATTTCATCATTGTTCTTCCGGAGAATGCATTGGACCGTTGCAATGACCCGGAAGATTGGGTACGTAGAGAAGTATATCACGCCATGCTGCATCAGAAAAATATCATTCCGATCATGCTTACCAACTTTGAGTGGCCGGACCCCATGCCACAAGGAATGGAAGAGTTACGAAATTATCAAGCTATCTCTGCTTCTTCATACGAATACTTCGACCTGTCCATGCAACGGCTGACCGGTTACCTGATAAGTAAACCGCATAAAAAATATCAGAAAGTCTTACTACAGGCAACTGTCATTGTTGCCATACTTGCAGTCTGTGCCGTCATCGGCTACTACTCTTTCCGACTGATGGCAATCCCTGTCTGCACAGATACTGCGAACACCGTCACACAAGGTATGGGTGTCATCAATTTGTTGGGAGAAACCAATCAAAACCTACAAAAAGAATGGGATAAATTCTGCCAAAAGCAGCATTCGACTACGAATAATCCGGAAAAAACAGATGCATTGAAGTCGGATATGATCAAAGCGATCAATCATTATCAAGAGGAAATAAACAAATTGCAAACCCAACAGCCTTCTCCTGAGTTTGTAACCGATAACTATAAAATGTTCCTTTTGGGACTTTATGACGTAAATATGACAGAATTAACGGCGTTCGTCCAGACGTACCATTCTATGTTCGATGATCTAAATCATCAGATTGAATTCTTGAAAGGAAGAATGGATGATAATGATTTCAGCTCATTAAACCTAAGCATGGCAAAAGTCAATTTCGAAGGTTTCCAATACTCAATGAATTCACTCTATTACGGTTATCTGGAGTTACTGTCATTGCTCCCGAAGGAATCTCTCAACTTATACAAACAACTATCTCCGCATTGGGGACATTTCCCTAACGGTATAGGTACTACTCTTTCCAAAGAAGAGTATCAACGATTCCAAGAAAATGAAATGAACAAATTCGAAGCTCTCATCAAAGATACTGAAGTAAAAGTAGCCAAAACAGAGGGTGATCTGGATGAACTGGGACAAAGACTGGAGAATTTAGAGAACACCGTAAAACCTCAAAGTGGGAATGAGAAAAAAACGACATCGGAAAATACCAATGCGGAAAGTCAGTTGGAAACACGCAAAGAGGCTTTAAAAGCCAAACAGCAATACGTAGAATCGCAAAAGAAGCAACTGGAAGAATTGGACAAAAAATACATGGAAACTTACCAACGAATGAAAGAAAAATGCCAACTGGACGAAAAAGACGATCAAAGTTATATGTGGGGAAAAATGTTACATTGGGCCAATTTCATGACAACCATCGTTGATAGCCGCAAGCAAATGGAAGAAAAGGGCGTTTATTCTACTTCATCCATCACACCGGAATTGGCTTTAGCAGATTTGAACAGTCTTCTGTCCTGCTATCAGACCTATCATCCGGAAGCGAACATTTATCTACCTGCCATGAAAGCTTTTTATAAAGAGGTCGCTCAAGGTAAACGCCCGCTAGCCGGAGTATTAGTTTTCGGATTCAAAGATGATACGGTCCACCCTCTTTTAAGAGCCGGAGATATTATCATTACCCGTAATGAAACACCTATTATCAAATATGAAGATTTACAGAAAGCTATTAAAGTCAATAAAACGGGCCCTGTCACTTTCCTTCGTTTGTCTTCCGATGGAGTACTGAAAGAGCATACAGAAAACATGCCGGACACTAAAATATTAGTAGGATATATGGATTTAAAAGAATAATAAAAACGATCATTATGGGAACATTCAATTCTAGCAAGACATTCCACGCATCATCGACACTTATACCGACAATTGCGCAAGACATCACTACAACTTTCAAAAATGAAGAATATGAAGTGCAAAGCCAGCAACTGAAAAATGGAGGATACGATATCTCCATCACGAAAGGAGGAGTATTCAAAGCCATCATCGGTATGAAAACAGCACTGAAAGTGAATATCATACCTAATGGAAATGATATACAGATTACTACCGGTGTGGGTATCTTTGGCCAGCAAGCCATTCCAACGGTTATTTCCATGCTATTCTTCTGGCCCGTCCTTATCACGCAGATTTCCGGTATGGTGTCCCAGTCTAAAATAGACGATCGTGTGATGGAAATAGCCAACAATACCATCCATCGTATGACCCAGCAACAAAATAAGAGCGTAGATCCAAGTACTCCTTAATCTGGAGGATATCAGATTTTCCCTTTTGACTGATCAGATTATATCCCGAAACCGTTCCACTAGAAAAAAACATCATTTTCTCTATCAACCTATCACCAATCTTCTGTATTCCCTTATCCATCGTACTTTCAAGAGGTGATAGGTTGGAAATCAACCTATCACCTCCTCTATCACCTATCACCGACAAACTATATAACCTATATTTACCAGAAAACATACAGATAAACTAAATGTTTCAAGCTTCTAAACACTTTGTTCAGACGCTTGTAATAAAGTGTTCTACTTATTGAAACAAAGTGTTTTGCATAGGAAAACAAAGTGTTTCAAGGTATGAAACAAAGTGTTTTACCCTATTAAAACACTTTGTTCCACCCCATAGAACCGGAATTGTAGCGTTATTTATAGGATATTCATCCTTATAATTTCTGCTTTTCCCTCAACAATATATTTTATAAACATGCTGCATCGTTTGGAAAACCGGAGAATAAGCAGTACCTTTATATGTCCTAAAGACAGGGCACTAATTATAAAACATTTTTATCATGAAAGTAACTTTGATGCGGGAAAACGGTGGAGCAACAACCATGCGCACGCTTGACGCAGACCTACAAATGAAAGCGATGATGCATGAGACAAAAGCTCAACCCGTAAGCAATCTGCGGATGAGCATACGATACGCATCACCGGACAGCCAACTGGAAGGAGTGGAAAAACTATCGAAGATCATTCCTGCTGCCGCCTTCCGAAAAACGCCTAATGGCATACAAATGGCCGAATACAACGGGCTTGTACAAATAGAAGTAAACCATCTGGCAAATCAGGTGGAAGTAAATCTGGTGAAACAGGAGGCCTCCGAACTTTCCCAAACGTTTGCCGCATTCATGGGATCGGGAGCACATTCCGTAAAAATATGGGTACGGTTCACACGACCGGACGATTCTCTACCAACAACGCGGGAAGAAGCCGAAATATTTCAGGCTCATGCTTACCGAAAAGCTGTCAGCCTCTACCAACCGGTATTATCTTACCCCATCGAACTGAAAAACCCGACGTTGGAACAGTTTTGCCGGCAGACATATGATCCGGAACTTTATTATAACTCCCAATCTACTGTCGTCTACCTGCGCCAACCATTAGAGATGCCTGCGGAAACGACTTACCAAGAAGCCATCCGGGCAGAATCATCCCCCTTCAAACGGTTAATTCCGGGATACGACAGTTTCGATACATTGTCCGCACTCTTTGAAGTGGCACTAAATAGAGCTTATCAATCGTTGAGCGAACTCCAACCAAGTCTACACACCCGCTCCGACGAAGACCTGAAACCCTTGCTGGTTCAGTTAGCCCGAAACTGCTTTCGGGCAGGTATACCCGAAGAAGAAACCACTCGTTGGGCAATCGCCCATTTCTATACGAAAAAGAAAGAGTTCCTCGTCCGACAAACAGTGCAAAACGTATATACAAACGCAAAAGGATTTGGCAAGAAATCTCCCCTCTCTCCGGAACAGGAACTGGGACTTCGTACTGAGGAGTTTATGCAACGGCGATATGAATTCCGCTACAACACCATAACCGCAGTAACGGAGTATCGCGAACGAAACACGTTTTGCTTCTATTTTCGTCCTATTAGCAGCCGTATACGAAACAGTATCGCCATGAATGCGCGATTGGAAGGGTTAAATCTCTGGGACAGAGATGTGATTCGGTATCTTGACTCCGACCGCATACCGGTATTCAACCCGATAGAAGATTACCTTTTTAGTTTGGATGTCCGTTGGGACGGACGTGACCGGATACGCGAACTTGCCAACCGAGTGCCTTGCAACAATCCCCATTGGCCGGACCTGTTCTACCGCTGGTTCTTGAACATGGTTGCTCATTGGCGTCAGATAGATCGGAAACACGCGAATTGTACTGTTCCTTTGCTAGTCGGCCCGCAAGCTTACCGGAAATCAACATTTTGCAGGAGTCTATTACCTCCTGAATTACAGACATATTATAACGACCGTATTGATTTCAGTAACAAACGGGATACAGAACTATCTCTCAATCGCTTTTTACTGATTAACTTGGACGAATTCGATCAAAACAAAGAAAATCAACAGGCTTTCCTGAAACATATTCTTCAGAAACCTGTCGTCAATGTTAAACGCCCGTATGGCACAACTACCGAAGAAATTCGGAGGTACGCCTCTTTCATCGGGACGAGTAATCATAAAGACCTATTGACGGACACATCTGGGAACCGGCGTTATATCGTCATCGACGTCATGGGACCAATAGATTGCTCACCCATTGACTATGAACAACTTTATGCACAAGCAATTCATCATCTTTACAAAAACGAACGTTATTGGTTTGACACACAAGATGAAAAATTTATAGAGGAGGGTAATAAGGAGTTTCAGGTCATGCCGATTGCCGAACAATTGTTTCACGAATATTTCCGCCCGGCCTGTGAAGGCGAAGAGTGTGAACAGTTACTCGCTATCGAAATATTGGAACAAGTACAACATGACAGTAAAATCCATGTATCAAACTGCAATATTATTCAGTTCGGAAGAATCTTGCAGAAGAACAAAGTGCCTTCTACGAGATCAAAAAGAGGAAACATGTATAAAGTGGTGCGAATAAAGCCCCGAAAAGGATAAATATACGATTTGTTGAAGGTGATAGGTGATAGATGAGGTGATAGGTTGGAAAACAACCTATCACCCCTTGAAAGTACGATGGATAAGGGAATACAGAAGATTGGTGATAGGTTGATAGAGAAATTGATGTTTTATCTTGGAGGAGCGAGAATTTATCGAAAAAACTCCATTATCATCTTGTCTACTATTTCCCACACAAATTTCTCTCCTTTTTTGAAAGAAAATTGTCGCCGAATCTGATCGGGTGTCCCCAGATAGTCTTCATTAACAAATGTCTCTCTACCCCATACTTTTCTGCCAAGAAAGTCACAATATAGATTGGTAACTGTAACAAAATAGATTCATGTTTCATTATAACTGATTATTTTATCTATTTTTGTAATACTAAAAAAATTACTTACTACAGAATACCTTTAATAAAATAGTTATGTTACAAAAATTATTTGGATTCAATCCTAAATCAATGCAACTGAAAACCGAAATATTGGCTGGACTTACTACATTCTTGACCATGTCTTATATTTTGGCTGTCAATCCAAGTATTTTAAGTGTAACTGGCATGGACAAAGGAGCTGTATTTACTGCAACCGCTGTTGCTTCCTTCATTGCCACACTCATCATGTCTACCTGGGCCAAATTGCCTTTTGCATTAGCACCTGGGATGGGTTTAAATGCTTTTTTTGCATTCACAGTCTGTTTAAGCATGGGAAATACATGGGAATTTGCATTAACTGCCGTACTCATCGAAGGAATCTTATTTATCTTATTAACTCTTTCTAATCTACGGGAAGCTATACTCAATGCCATACCCAACTCGTTGAAAAGTGCTATTGGAGCAGGTATCGGACTATTTATCGCTTTTATAGGACTGCAAAATGCCGGTGTAATAACCAATAATGATGCAACCTTGGTGACACTGGGAAATATTACGTCAGGATCTCCTTTACTTGCACTCATCGGCCTTGCCATTACGTCCGTATTGCTTATCAAAAAGGTTAAGGGTTCTATGTTATGGGGAATTCTTGCTACCATGCTAATTGGCATACCTATGGGTATCACAGAATATAATGGGATTATAAGTGTCCCACCGTCATTGGCACCGGTTTTCTTTAAATTCGATTTTTCTGAAGTCTTCACGACTAAAATGGCATTTACCGTATTCACGCTTCTGTTTATTGATATGTTCGACACCATAGGTACTCTAGTCGGTGTTTCCAATAAAGCCGGAATGATGGAAAATGGAAAGATTCCACATGTCAAAGAAGCGTTTATGGCTGATGCTATCGGCACTACAGTAGGTGCAATGCTAGGAACCAATACTGTTAGCACTTATGTTGAAAGTGCATCGGGTATTGCACAAGGAGGACGTTCGGGTATTACTTCCTTTGTAACAGCTCTTTGTTTTGCTGTCGCATTACTTTTCGCCCCACTTTTTCTTTCTATTCCAAGTGCAGCAACTTGTCCCATTCTAGTATTAGTAGGATTGTTTATGATGTCTCCAATTAAGGAAATTGATTTGGATGATTATACGGAATCAGTTCCTGCATTTATCTGTATCATCATCATTCCGATGGCTTATAGTATTTCTGACGGTATCGTACTTGGGCTGATAAGTTATGTGCTTACCAACTTACTCTGCGGCAAGTTTAAAAAGATATCGATTACTATGTATATTTTAGCCGTATTATTCACACTCAAGTATTTGGTGTAAATATCCAATATAATATATAAAAAGAAGAAAGTATATCATTTTTCAACAATATACTTTCTTTCCTTTCATGAAATGACATATACATTATATCACCTCACACCATATTTATGAATAAAAAGTTTAAAAGAATAAGCGAAGTTATTTGGTTCTCTTTTTTCTGTTCTCGTTTTCCTTTTTACGCATATCCTGATATTTCTTGTATTGCTCATCGGTTAAGATCTTCTTTATCTTAGCTTCTACTTCTGTTCTCTTCTTCTGCATTTCTTCGCGTGAAGGTCTTTCACCCGATTTCTGTTTAGCAGGTCTCATTTCCTCCAGAGCTGCTTTAAAATCTTTGGCCTGTTTTTCATTCAGTCCCAGATCTGTAATCATTTTCTCTACTCGCTTTTCTCTATCAACTGTCCTTTGTTGACCTTGTGGACGATTTTGTGCAATACAAACTGTTGTACCTATTAGTAAGGCAACAACTAAACTTAAAATCTGCTTTTTCATATTCTAATTACCATATTAAGTGAATAATGTATATATGACTACATAAATGACCGAAAGTTAATTCCAGTCTAAAGAAAAAAACATCATTTTTGCATTATTTATGTATTAAGCAGTTAGAAGAAACACATTCTTGTTCACAGCATTTCGCAAAGTGAATAGTTGAAATGGCTCTGTTTTTTTTTGCTGATTTTTAGTATAATATTTCGTTTTTAATTAGTGATGCCCCCCCTTTTATCCTTTACCTATAATTCTTTTTAAAATATAAACGTAATGCAACTGTTTTATTAGTTACAAAATAAGACTAAACTCTAGTAGAATCAACTTTTCTACTTCGATATAAAATTTCAATAAAGTAGATAGATTAACGTAAATCTAACCCAATAATGACATTCAATCAGAGAACAATCTACTATCAAATAGAGCATAAATAAAAAAAAAACCAGAAAACAATAATAGTAAACAAGATATGAAGTTAATATTAGAGACAAATTAGTTAATATTGGAGACAAATTAGTTAATATAGGCGCCATAAATAAAATTAATTCGAGTTAATCCTTAAAAAATCATCTAATTATTATACTTTCGCAAAATCGTTAATAAGATAAAATAAAACCTTATTAAATTATAACTAATACAAAAATAAAACACTAATTAATGAAAAAGGAAGCATAAAAACACACTACCCTCTTTTAGTGAGATTATCATCTTACTAAAGAATACTTAGAATATAAAACCAATTGTTATAACTTTAAATATTAAAAACAATGAAAAAACTATGTATTAAATTACCTCTAGACAACTATACTTATGAATAATAAGTAGTCAATTTACCAATTAACCATTATCTAATTAATTATTAAATTCATTCTTTAATCTATTACTTATGAAATTTAATAGAAAAACAAGTTTGAGATTAGGAATTAGTATTCCGCTATTTCTAATCGTTGCACTATCTATTATTAGTGGATGCAATAACAGTGATCTTCCCCCTATTATTTCCAGTGTCCAAAGTACGCCACCGGATTTCAGTAAACCAATCATTTTAGAGTCATTCAGTCCAGACAGCGGTGGTGTTGGAACTCAGCTTGTATTGAAAGGACAGAATTTTGGTACAGACAGTAACTATTTGTATGTTACTGTCAATGACAAGAAAGCCAAAATTGTAGGTGTAAAGAACGATTACATTTACGCAGTAGTTCCTGCCCGTGCAGACACCGGCTATGTGCGCTTATATGTGGGGCAAGGAGACAACGTAGAAGAATATGCATTGGATAAACCATTCCGTTACAAATTTAAACGTAACGTAACGACTTTAGCAGGTAAAGACCAAGAAAACGGACGTATAGACGGTGATTATGGAGAAGCGCGTTTACAACGTCCCTGGTTTCTTCTTGCCGATAAAGATGATGCAATGTACTTTATTGACGAAGGTCGTGGAACGGATAAAAACGGAGCTTTACGCCGCGCACGTGAAGACTTAATAGAAACATTAGTTCAATGTTCAGCAGGCCCATTCCAATCACCGACTTGTTTGGCTTTCAGCCAAAACGAGGATACTCTTTATATAACCAATAAATCCAGTCATGAGGTAACAACAGATGTTAACATCCTCTATTGTACACGTGCCGGAGGATTTGTTGATACTAAACCTTTCGTTTATATGAAAGGCGCACAAACACAGGGAATTGCAGTAAATCCGAAAACTGGAGAAGTTTTCTTTGACAGCCAAACAGACGGATATATTTACCGATATACCGGTACCGGTAAAACGGCAACGCAAGAAGATACACCATACGAACAACTCTTCCGTATCAGCGGAAGTTCAAATGTGGAGATGAGAATGTTATTCTCACAAGATGGTTCTACACTTTATGTTGTAATTCGTAATAGACATTGTATCTATAAAATAAATTATGATACAGAAACTCGTACATTTGGTGTTCCGGAAATGTTTGCAGGACTTTGGGGAGAGTCTGGGTATGCCAACGGAGTTGGAACAGGAGCACGCTTTAATTGGCCAGGACAACCGGCTCTCGACGAAGATGGGAACTTATTTGTCCCTGACAAAGACAATCATTGCATCCGCAAAATAACTCCACAAGGTGAAGTTTCACTATATGCCGGTAAAGGCACTGAGGCAGGTTATAAAGATGGCACTCCTGACCGTGCCCGTTTCCGTGGTCCTGAAGCTGTCGTATTTTTGAGTGATGGTGCTATGTACGTAGCAGACCGAGACAATCACTGTATACGTCGAGTTGTAGTAGAATAAATAATATGAAAAATAAACAGATAATTATAATATATTATGAATAACATACAGCGGGCAATTTTTATGTTACTACTCTTGCTGGGTACACAAATCTCAAGCTTTGCCCAGCAGTCGAGACAAAACAATACGATTGAAGTAAAAGGTATTGTTAGAGATGAAATGGGACCAGTCATTGGAGCTTCTATTATTGCCAAAGGACAACCTGGATTGGGGGTAACATCGGATATAGACGGAAAATTCAAATTAAAAGTTAGTCAATTTGATATTTTGGTCATTTCATTTCTTGGCTACGATGCAGTCGAACTCCCGATTGTGAAAATCAAAGATACCTCAAATGTAGATATCAAATTGACTGAAAGTAGTAAAAAAATCGATGAAGTCGTAGTTACAGCTAGTGGTACACAAACCAAGAAGACTCTAACCGGTGCTTATACATCCGTAGATATTAAACAATTAGCGTCTCCTTCCGGAAACCTTACAAATTCTTTAGCAGGAGTGGTTCCAGGTATCATTGCTGTTCAAAGTTCAGGTGAACCGGGTGAAAACATGTCTGAGTTTTGGATTCGAGGTATTAGTACATTTGGTAGCGGTAGTGGAGCACTTGTATTGGTAGATGGAGTAGAACGAAGCATGAATGAAATACCAGTACAAGATATTGAATCTTTCTCTATTCTGAAAGATGCATCTGCTACAGCTCTCTATGGTTCCAAAGGAGCAAATGGTGTTGTATTAATTACCACTAAACGAGGTAAACCAGGTAAAATTAATATCAGGGCTCGTTTTACTTATGGTTATAATCAAACAGGACGTATGCCACAGTTTGCCAATGCATATGATTGGGCAACATTGGCAAATGAAGCCAAAATAGGACGTTATGAGAGTCCCCTGTATACCCCTGAGGAACTCAATATTATCCAAAACGGACTAGATCCTGATTTGTATCCTAATATAAACTGGCAAGACCTTATGCTTAAAAAAGGAAGCCCACAATACAAAGCAGAAATCAGTTTTTCAGGAGGAGGTGATAATGTTAGATACTATGTATCTGGACAATATTATGATGAAAATGGTATTTACAAGACTCAAAGCTCAGAAAATAAATATAATACCAATTCTACCTACAAACGATATAATTATCGTGCAAATGTAGATATGAATCTAACTAAAACCACTTTAGTAAAAATTGGAGTAGGTGGATGGTTAGTTGACCGCACACAACCAGGTGCAGAAGGAGACAATATCTGGGGATCATTCTCAGAATTTACCCCTTTGAGTTCTCCACGTAAATATTCAACTGGACAGTGGCCCCATGTCAATGACCGATTGACACCTGAAATTCAATTAACTCAAACAGGATATAGGACCATATGGGAAAATAAAGCAGAATTAAACGTTACTTTACAGCAAGAATTAAATTTTATTACTAAAGGGTTGATATTTGAAGGTACTTATGCATTTGATACACAAAATTCAAATATTACCAATCGCCGTAAATTACCTGAATTGTGGGTAGCTCAAAACTACCGCGACCAAAAAGGTCAGCTAATTCTTCGCAGGACCTCTAATCCACAGACGATGACTCAAACTGTGTCAACCGAAGGCTGGAAACGTAATTATTTACGTGCTCATTTAAAATACAATCGGTTATTTGCAGAGATTCACCGCGTAGGAGCTTATGCAATGATTTATCAAGAACAAAATGCAGATACCAGACTTGCTAATGAAGGTGATATTATCGCCTCTATACCACACCGTAATCTCGCCTATTCAGGAAGTTTTACTTACGCATTTCGTGACAGATACTTGGTGGAGTTCAATTGGGGATACACAGGATCTGAAAATTTTGAACATGGTAAACAATTTGGTTTTTTCCCTTCCTATTCTGCCGGATGGCTTATTTCTGAAGAACCTTTCATTAAAAGAATTGCACCATGGCTGGAAATGCTCAAAATTAGAGGTTCTTATGGTTTGGTAGGTAATGATAATATCGGTGGACAACGTTTTCCTTACATTTCTTTAATAGGAACGACCAATGGTTATAACTGGGGAGAGTTCGGTTCTCACGGAATTCAAGGATACCGTATAACGACGGTTGGTACTCCCAAATTAACTTGGGAAACTGCCAAGAAATATAATCTAGGTATTGATTTTAATCTTTTTAACAGTAAAATAACAGGTACAGTCGATATCTATAAAGATGTACGCGATGATATTTTCATGAAACGTAATCACATGCCATTATCTACAGGTCTGGCCGATCAAACTCCAATGGCAAATGTTGGGCGTATGAAAGCCACAGGATGGGATGGTAACATTGCTTTCTTACAACGAATCGGACAAGTAGATATCACATTACGTGCCAACATGACTTACCAAAATAATGAAATTGTAGATCGTGATGAAGCAGCTAACGAACTTTGGTATAAAATGGATAAAGGATTCCGCCTCAATCAGACACGCGGTTTGATTGCGCTTGGATTATTTAAAGATCAAGAAGATATAGATTGCAGCCCATCACAAACAGGATTAGCAACAGATGGACGCCCCGTTTTACCTGGAGATATCAAATACAAAGATGTAAATGGTGATGGGGTTATTACAGATGATGATTATGTACCATTAGGATATAGAGAAATGCCAGGCTTACAATATGGTATGGGCGCAAGCATCCAATGGAAAAATCTTTATGTTAATGTTTTGTTCCAGGGAGCTGGTAGACGTGACTGGTTTGTGGGTGGAAACGGACCTCATGCATTCCATAACGGAATGACAGGTAACATTCTTCAAGAAATGGTAGATGGGAACCGTTGGAGTCCAAGAGAAGTCTCTGGTACAGCTGACACAGAAAATCCGAATGCAGACTGGCCACGTTTAACTTGGGGAAATAATGCAAACAACAATCGTAAATCTACTTTCTGGATGAAAAACGGACGTTACTTACGCCTAAAAAATGTGGAAGTTACTTATGATCTTCCCAAAGCGTTTGCTCGCAAAGTGTATATGAGCAATATACGTCTAGGCTTTGTTGGAGAAAATCTCTACACATGGAGTCCATTTAAATGGTGGGATCCGGAAGGAAACAATGAAAGCGGTTCTAATTATCCAATTAGCCGGACATACTCATTCTCAGTTCAAGTTGAATTCTAACAAAATATTAAATATGAAAAAATTAATATTCAACATAATAGCAATAGGGACAATCTTTATGCTTAGTTCATGTGCCGATTATCTTAATGTAGATAAATATTTCTACGATCAACTTTCTCTGGATTCGGCATTTGCAAAGAAAATTTATGTAGATGGATGGTTGGCTAATGCCTATGAAGGAATGAATTTTATGGCAGAGTTTAAAGAGCGTTACCGCTGGGGTTCTGATGACCTGATTAATCCAGATGAAAAGGCAATGCAGAATGGTAATTACAGTGCTGATGACCCATTAGACAACATGGATGGTCGTGGTGCAGCCGGTACAATGTATAAGGTATACGAGACTGTACGTAAAGCTTCCACATTTATTGATAATGTTGGCAGATGTCCTGAACTAACACTTACAGAAGTTTCTGATTATACGGCACAAGCACATTTCTTACGTGCTTATGCTTATTGGTCTTTACTTCGTAGGTATGGTCCCATTCCCTTAATCCCTAAAGAAGGATTAGATGTGAACCTTTCATATGAAACACTTTCATTGCCACGTTCCAAATTCGATGATATCATTGACTTTATTAACGAAGATCTGGAGCTTGCTGCTGTAAACCTACCGGTAAGACGTACCATTAATAATATGGGACACCCTACCAAAGGAGCTGCTCTGACTTTACGTGCACGAGTACTTCTGTATGCAGCAAGTCCACTATTCAATGGAAATACAGACTTATTCAACATGAAAGATAACGTAGGAAATCAATTAATTAACCAAACTTATGATGAAGGGAAATGGGCACGAGCTGCTGCAGCAGCCAAAGACGTAATGGAATTAAACCAATACTCATTAAATATCATAAAACCGTCAGCAACAACTATCATGCCTCCACATCATGCAGAATATTCTGATAAAGATTTTCCTAACGGTTGGGCTGATGTTGACCCATACGAATCGTACAAATCAATTTTTGATGGAACAATCCTTGGTTCTAAAAATGATGAATTGATTTTCACCCGTACCAATGAAGGACATAACACTATTAGAGGACTAGTGGAATCTTGTATACCACGAACCTTAAATGGAGGTAATAAAATTGGTGTTTCCCAGAAAATGGTAGATGCTTATTATATGAATGACGGACGTACCATCCAAGAAGGAAAAGCTGACGGATATTACCAAGAAAGAGGGTTTACAACTAGCTCTACAGAATATCCATTTTTACCAGCAAAAGTTTCATTACAATATGCTAACCGAGAACCCAGATTCTATGCATCTATTGCATACAATGGTTCTATTTGGGAATGCGAAAGTGCGAATGAAAGTAAATATAGAAGACAACAGCTTTTCTACTACAAAAATGAGAACGACGGAAAATTAGGATTCAAAGAAGATCTCCCTTTAAGTGGTATTGGATTCAAAAAATTCTATAACCCAGAAGATGCGTTAACGACTGGGGGATATGTGGTAAACAAGACAGAACCTTCAATGCGTTATGCCGAAGTACTATTGATTTATGCAGAAGCACTTAACGAACTGACTACCACACACAATGTAGTAACCTACAATGGAAATAGTGCGACCATTTCACGTGATATCGAAGAAATGAGATATGCTTTAAAACAAATCCGTTTTCGTGCCGGTTTACCAGATTTTAAGGATGATATATATGCTGATCAAGGTGAACTCCGTACTAGGATAAAAAGAGAACGCCAAATAGAATTTCTTGGTGAAAATGCTTTCCGTTTCCTTGATAATCGTAGATGGAAAGACGCTATGGTAGAAGAAAATATGCCATTAATGGGCTGTAATATCAACATCAGTTATGATGAAGATAAGATACAATTATATTATGTACCAACAGCCATTACTTCAATGCCTAAAAACTTTGAACAAAAAATGTATTTCTTCCCTATACCGACCGAAGAACTGAAGCGAAATGTAAATATGACCCAAAACCCAGGATGGCAATAACAACATAATTAAGTTATAAATATGAAACAGATTAAAAATATAAGTCTTATCTCCTTGCTTTTATTGGCGTTTTCTTCTTGTGTAGACGAGTTAGATGACGAATTATTCACAAAGTTTACTAACCTGAAACTAAGTGGATGGCAAGAAACATCCTTGAATATTGAGGAGGATAATACAGCTATATTACCTCTATATTTTGGAATAAACGGAACTTCTGGTAATGATAAAGATATTCAAATCAAAGTTGGTTTTGATGCTGATACATTAGATGCCTATAACTGGGAAAAATATAAGAATGAAAAAAGTAAATACTACCAACAGTTACCCGAAGAAAGCTTTACTTTAAATCAAAATACATTCACAATCAAAAAAGGAGATCTAAATACAAGTGGATATTGTACAATAGACCTTTCTCTAATTGGAGATTTGTATGATGACTACGTATTGCCTCTGAAAATCACATCTTCTGTAGGCGAACCTATCGGTCCAAATAAATATTCTAAGGCATTGTATCACATTGCCTTTAAGAATCATTTTTCTGGAAACTTTGCTGGATATGGTACTATAAAAGAAGAAGGTACCAGTTATACCACTTCAGCTAATGGTAAGACATTGTATGCGATTTCTAAAAATAAATGTTATATGTACGTAGGTAATGTAACGCGCGATAATAGTACTGACTTCAAACAATATATCGTTGAATTAACGTATGACGAAACAAATAAGAATATTACATTAAGTACAAAAAATAGTGCGTTAAATCTAGAAGCAGAGCCTGTCAGTATTACACGTAAATATACCCAAAATACCACTGATCTACGTAAGTACAACGAAGAAACTGTAATTGTTATGAATTACAAATATAACGATTTGTCAGAAGGCAGCTCCGCACGTTATTCATATGAAGGTACATTGACGATGAACCAAAGCGTATGGGCAAAAGACTATCCAGATGTACCTGTAGAAGATGAAGAGGAGTAAACGAAGAGTAATTATTAACTAAAGATTAATAAACATGAAAAAAATATTATTCATACTATCAATAGTAACGCTCCCATTAGTGTTTACCAGTTGTAGCGATGATGACGACAATGGTGGTAATACAATTCCCGCTGATGCCGTAGAACTGAAAGTAGACGAAACAGAGTTGCAGATTGCACAAGAAAATAGCCGTATAGTGAATATTACGGCTGGTAATGGAGATTATAAAGTAACTTCCTCTAATGAAGAAGTGGCAACAGCCACTGTCGATGGTAAAGTGATTACAATTACAGCACTTCCGACAGATAATAATGCTGAAGCAATGATTGTCGTGACAGACAAATATTATAAAAGAGCTTATATTAAAGTAGAAACAGCTGCTGTCTTCGGAATACGCCTTAATAAATCAGAAGCCACTCTTTTTTCCCAAGTCGACGGACAGGATGTATTCACGTTCAAAATTATCACTGGTAACGGTGGATATAAGGTAGAATACCTTGAAAACCCAGATAACTGTACAGAACTAATCGGAATAGAAGATATAGAAACGACCGGTACTTTTACTGTAAAAGGTTTAGATAATGGTACAGCCAAAATCAAAATAACCGATAAATTAAATAAATCTCTAACAGTAGTTACAAAAGTAATTGCTCCAGATCCACTCATAACAAATTATGACGGAAAAATCCTACAATTTAGCGCAACACAACAGTATGGAAAAGTAGAAATAATCAGTGGTAATGGAGGGTATAAATTGGAAGTTGCCGATCCAAGCATTGTGAAAGCTTCCATGAACGGCAGTACAATTGAAATAACCGGTAAGAAGAATGGTTCCACATACATCACAATTACTGACTCTAAGAAACAAGAGAATAAATTGACCGTAACAGTAGATGGAAAAAATTATGGCTTAGCGCTCGATAACAAATTCTGGTTATATGCAAACTTTGGTAATATAACTGATAATAAGCTTGTTAAAGTCAAACAAACAACTTGGGAGATCATTTGTCGTTTGAATTCACTTTCATGGTTAGAGACATTTATAGGTATGGAAGGGAAATGTCTATTACGTGGAACAGGAGATGGTTCACATATTGAATTATCAGCATTAGGAGATGCCTTTAAATTCCATAGTAAAACTGAGCTTAAGACAAATGAATGGATACATATCACATTTGTCATAGATTGTTCTAAAACTAATCATAAAGAACAATACCGCTTATTCATTAACGGAGAAGAAGATGATTATATCATCGACAATCAAAGTAATAGACATGAAGAAGTAGATTTAGCCTCAAGTAATGATGATAACAAATTCACACTTGGACGTGCCTGTGGTGACGACCGACGTATGCTGAATGGTTCTATCGGAGAAGCCCGTGTATGGACTGTTGCCCGTACGCCAGAACAAATCAGAGCTAATCTGTGGAAATTAACAGAAAAAGACCCTGTAGGCTTACTAGGCCACTGGGAATTTAACGCCGGAGTTGAAACAAATTATATTCAAGATATTTCCGGAGGAAAGTTTGAAAACAACTTAACCATTTGTGGTAAAGGAGGTGCTATTAGTACTAAAGTACCTATGTCAGCATGGATTGAAAAAGATTACCTAAAATAATAAAAACGAAACGATATGAAAACACTTTACAAGTTATTATTATTATCCTTCCTGTTTACTTGGACATTTTCATCTTGTAGCGATGACGATGACGAAGCATCCTTAATAAAGGATCCTGTCATAAATACTGTGGCTCCGGTTTCATTGTTACGTGCAGAAGTAACAGAGAATGAAAACGAACTGCTAGTCAAATGGACGAATCCGATGAACAAGGATGTGTATCGGGTAGAGATTTCTTATTCAACAGTTACCACACGTGCGTTTTCCAGCAGTCCTATACTAGTTGAAGCATCTAAAGGTACCGAAGGAGAAGTACTCATTACTGTACCTTGCTATGATGTCTATACCATTTCTGCAGTAGCTATCAATAAAGCAGGTATACGTTCTCCCAAAGAAAGTGTAAAAGCAGAACCTTATCTTCCTAAGGCTACGGAATCTGACGACAAAGAAGAATAAAACGTCTGAAATCTAAAATAGGGAGGTTGTGTCAAAATGCTGGCACAACCTTTTTTTATGCGCAAAGCCCAGACTTTCGCAAGCCCGGGCTTTGTTATTACCCAAAATTTTTGTAACTTTAGGCATAAAGTTTTTCGTTATGGCAAAGTTACATTTTCGTCCTTACATTCCCAACCAAACAGTTCTTTTTCCCGGAAGAATTGATGAGAACATAGCATCGAACGATCCGGTTCGCATCGTTAATACAGTTGTTGATAATCTCAATCTTGACAATTTCAAGAAGCTTTATAAAGCAACCGGTCGTTGTCCTTATCATCCTAAAATGATGCTCAAGGTAATTATCTACGCCTACATGAACAATATCTATTCGTGCCGCAAAATAGAGAAGCTTCTCCTACGTGACATCCATTATATCTGGCTTTCCGGTAATGAACATCCGGATTTTATTACCATCAACCGTTTTCGAAACCGTGTAAAAGAAGAAATAAATACCGTATTTACGCAGTTGGTTCTTGTCCTTGCCGACAAAGGTTTTATCAGCCTTGACGTAGAGTATATCGACGGTACCAAGATTGAGTCCATGGCCAACAAATATACTTTTGTCTGGCGCAAGACAGTCGAAAAGAACCGTACAAAGCTGATGGATAAGATCCGCATTCTCCTGGAGCAGGTAGATGAAGCCATAGCCCAAGAGAACTCCTCCAAAGACACATCCGTAGAGTTCACTCCTGCCATGCTCTCAGATATAGTGAATGAACTTAAAGAGGTGCTGGAACACCAGCCTGTAACAAAGGACAAGGAACAAAAGAAAGTCATCCGGGAAAAGAAGAAACAGGTCCGGGAACTTGAGGAGTACCGTGACAAGCTGATGGAATACGACAATCACCTTGAAGTCCTTGGAGAACGTAATTCCTATTCTAAGACCGATCCTGATGCTACATTCATGCGTATGAAAGAAGACGCCATGAAGAACGGGCAGACCAAGCCCGGGTATAATTTACAAACAGGTACTGAAAACCAGTTCATCATAGACTTCCGGCTGTTTCCCAACCCCACCGATACGCTGACCCTGATCCCTTTCTTCCACTCCTTCCAGCACCGCTATAACCGCTTACCGGGTATCGGTGTGGCAGACTCCGGTTACGGCTCGGAAGAAAATTACCGGTTCATGCAAGATAATGGGATAGAAGCCTTTGTCAAGTACAACTACTTCCATAAAGAACAGCGTCCCCGTTATACCCCCAACCCATTCCATGCGGAGAGTCTCCATTACAATGCGGGGGAGGATTACTACGTTTGTCCTATGGGGCAGCACATGAACCGTATAGGAACCAGACGTGACAAAACAGCGAGCGGATACATCTCCGAAAGTGCCCGGTATAAAGCACAAAGATGCGAAGGCTGTCCTTTGCGTGGCAGTTGCTTTAAAGCCCGGGGGAACCGTTTTATAGAAGTCAACCACCGGTTAAACCAATACAAAAGGCAGGCACGGGAAAGGTTGCTCTCAGAAGAAGGAATCAGGCATAGGGGCAGGCGGTGTATAGAACCGGAAGCCGTTTTTGGACAAATGAAATACAACATGGCATACAGAAGGTTCCGGCATATGGGAGAAGACAAGGTGACAATGGACTTTGCCTTCTTTGCCATAGCTTTTAATATCAAAAAGATGTGTGCAAAACTGAGAAAGGCAGGAAAGGAGTTCATTACACTTGCTAAATCTATATTTATTGGGCTATTTATAACTCGATACAACGGGAATATAGTAACTTGTTACCAAATGAATGAGAAAAAAGCGGCATAGCCAAAAGAAAAGATAACAGGACTATAAATTTTAGAAAAAGGTTGTGCCAACGTTTTGACACAACCTCCTCTTTTAAGCACATTCTGATATGACAAGAAAATACACAGAAATAGAAATATTTATAACAATACAAACTTAATTCACTGTAACCTCACAAAAATCATTTACATAAAAAGGAAAGCACTTGTATTAGCATTGGCACTCACCATAGGAGGCTACTACAGCAGCTTTACATAAGACATAAGGGAACAAAGAAAAAATTCGGATCTGAAACATTTGGAACAGTAGCCAAAGCTATACAAACTCATTATCTGGGAATCAAGAACCACGAATGCAGCTAGTGAATCTTCAATGCAAAGATTAAAACGTTTAGAGCGCAAAAGGGGTAAAGGATTCTATTTCTCCTTTTTAGATTATCAGATATTTATGCTTAAAAAAGAAAATCTCTCAGAACTTTGGTATGATCCCTTTTTAGACTGATCCATAATGGGTTACGAGGAGTAGAAAAGAAAAACGGAGAGAGTTTTTCAACTTTCTCCGCCTCAGTACCCAGACCCGAACTATGTAAATTACGTCCAATTACACTCAAATAAAGCCAAACAATCTATTAATCAACAAATTGTCATTTCGTATATCTGCAACAAATATAATAGAATATAATAATATAACCAAAAAGTTTCAGTAAAAGTTTCAGTAAAAGTTTCAGTAAATATGATTATTTAGTACATTTGTAATCAGTACTTTAAAATCATTCAAGATATGGCAGTAACATTCAACTTTGAGCTCAATAATAAACCAAGTAAGAATAAGACCTATGCTATCTTATTACGCATAACACAAAATCAGAGGCACAAGAGAATCAAAACACCTATTGCAGTCAGTAAGAAATCAGATTTCAATAAGGATGCTAAGCAGGGAAACTGGATACGGCAAAGAGAACCCAATTATGCAGTTTGGAATGAAACTTTGGCACAAGAACTCGAAAAAGCAAGAAAAACTTATCAAGAATTAAAAGAAGATGGATTAGCTACTACTGAAAAAATAGCTATTGAAATGACAGCAGGAGAAAGAACCTCTTCTTTTCTTCAATATGCTAAACAACGAACAAAAGAAATATATGATGCTGGAAACTACAGAAACTGGAAAAAGTATAATGGCTTTTGTAACAAGCTAGAAGCTTTTCTAAAAGAAAGAAGAAGTAAAGACCTTACATTTGCTGAATTAACAGCAGCTTTTCTATCTAAGTTTGAAGCGTATATGCACTCACTACACAATGAAAGAGATCCAGATAGAAAACTTCACCCCAATACTATACAGGTGAATTTCAATATATTTAAGACTTTGGTAAAAAGAGCTATTGAGGTTGAAAAGTTTATGAAACCTGAAAAGAATCCATTTTTATCGTACTCATATAAAGGAGTAAAAACAACAAAAGAGAAATTGGATGAAGCAGAAATCGAAAAAATAATAGATCTTGAGCTGAAAAAAGGAACTTTATTATGGCATTGCAGAAATTATTTTTTATTCTCGTTTTATTGCGCTGGTATACGAGTAGGCGACTTGATCCAACTAAGATGGTGTAATATTACTTCCGACGGTAGACTTCATTATCAAATGGGGAAAAATCACAAAGACAGAGATTTAATATTGGTACAACAAGCTAAAGATATTCTAGCTCATTACTACCAAAACGAAATAAAAGCGACTGACTATATTTTTCCCTTGTTAGACGTAAACGAACATTATGCAAAAGCTATTTCGCAAGAAGAAAAAGACACATTACCCACAGAACTAAAGATAAAATTGTTCAATCAAGTATCATCAAAGAACGCATTAATAAATAAATATTTAAAGAAATTAGCTGAAATGGCAGAAATTGAAAAGAAACTATCCTTCCACATTAGCCGCCATTCGTTCGCTAAAATAGCTAAACAAAAGGGTACAGATAATGCTAAACTAAAAGATTTGTTAGCCCATTCTTCCGTAAAAATCACAGAAGGATATATGGGAAGTTTTGACACTTCTGAAAATGACAAAGCATTGCAAAACATTTTTCAGAAAAAAGAAATTTCACCCAAAGATGAAATAATGAAACTATTAGACAATATGAATTCCGAAGAAATAGGAGAACTTATCAGACAAATAAAAAAATAAACTTACGTTCTCAAAGATCTCAAAACCTAATATATGAGAAAGAATAAATAGATAATAAAAAATATATAAGCGGTTGGATAATGCTAAAAACAAAACATTACCACCGAGAGACCATCCTCATTTTCAGCATTAATTATATGCCGGAAGTGGGGATTTTCTCGTATCTATATTCTTTTTCAACATAGGGAGCTTAAGACTCTCTTTATTTTTTTTCTTCTCACCGTTCACTGCCCACTTCTATTCATTTGAAAGCCTTATTTATGAATTAAAACAATGAATTATTAACAATTAAAGAATAGGAGAAATAACAATGAAAAAAGTAAAAATGATTATTGAAGTAGTAAAGTTTATCGGGCTACTTGCCCATTTACTAGAAGCGTTTGAGTTTATAGAATCCTTTATTAAAAGGAGAACTCGAAAAAAAGTAAATCCCGTAGGATTTAAAACAGAAGAATGATATGACTAAATTTGAGAAGATTGAAACAGGTCTAATTATAATTTTTGAGGTAGTATTATGTAAGCTTAAAAATGGAAAGAAATTTAGAAACCTTTTGAAGAAGAAGGTCTCGAAAACAAAAACAGAGTAAGAAACAAATTAAAAATCGAATAAAATGGAAACAAATTTAAGTATCATCCCACAAACAGGGATGGCAGCAATGAGAAGAAATATATTAGATCAAGAAATAGAAGATGCAGTTATAGTAGAGCCAAACGTAATAGTTGAAGAAGAGCATCCTCATTTCATAGAAAGTAATACCAATGAAATCACATTGGAAGAACTAAAAAACAAATGTGTTGTTCCCGTTTTTGGGGACAATTCATTAACAATCAGCCATCAGAACTTTATAGAAAAAGTTTATCAGGCTGCAAATGATTGCTTTCTAGGAGAACAATTAGGAAATATAGAGTGTCGGGTATCACATCCGGTTATTGGCAGACTTCCGACTGCCCTCCATAAAAAAGCAAGTGAACTCAGAGAAGATGAAAAGACTTTGTTTTATCAAAGAATGGCATTTTGCTTTGAGATTAAATCCATAAGTAAAACACTCAATGGAGAAGAAGTACATCTTTGTATAGGCGGTGTACGCAGTTATCACGAAGAGAATCTTTATTCAAGGAAAAGTCCGGAGAAATTTAAAATATTCATCGGCTACCGAGTAAAGGTTTGTTCAAATCTCATGCTAACTTGTGATGGATTAAAAGAGAAACTGGAAGCTATGTCTGATTTGGATATATACCAATCGGCAATAAAACTATTCACGTCTTTTGAACCAGAAGTAAATCTAAGACTTTTAGAGAATCTAGGACGCACTAGATTAACAATTCAACAGTATTGTCAATTAATAGGTCGGCTAAGACTTTATCAAGTATTACCACTGTCAGAGCAGAAAGAACTACCAACAATCCTTTTAGTAGATTCGCAAATAAATGCAGCTACCAAAGGTTTTGTGTCAAATGAAAACTTTGGAGAAAGGGGATTGGGCAGTATATCTTGTTGGCAGCTAATGCAGTTATTAAATGAAGCGGCTAAGTCGAGTTATATTGATAAATGGTTGGAAAGAAATCAGAATGCAACGGATATAGCTATTGGAATTCAAAAGGCATTAACTGGAGAAGATAACAGCTTTTCATGGTTCTTGTCATAAGAAAAAGATATGTACCGAAGAGGAACATTCACTAAAAATATGGTGAGTGTTCCTTTTTTAATTTTTAAACAACATAAAAAAAACAGATATGAAAGATTTAAGATTAAAGTTCAAAGGGATTGATGATTGGAATCGTCCTGTGTTTATGGATGATAACGGTCGGTATTTTGGTGATACAGACCATCTATTTAATTATGTAGCTAATAAAGATGATGTCCTTAATTTCTACAGGGATATGCTACTGAATAATTGCATTTGCTATTTCGGTCAGCAGTTCGGTTGTGAACCAATGGGGATAGAAATTAAGTCGAATGTAAAAATCATATTAGAATAAATACTTTAAATGAAATGTTATGGAAAGATTTGAATTAGAAAACAGTAGAGAATTTAAGGCAGCAATGGAATTAGAAAATGCTTTAAATGATACATGTTTTAATTATAAAAGTTTTGCCGAGAGTATTAAGTACTTTCATCCGACACTACAACAGTCTTTATTCAGGTTAATACGAGAGATAATTAACGTACAAGCCGATGATAGCAGATACTACGATGACAGGAATAGAGCATCTCATGAAGTGGCAAAACTCCTAAAAGAGATTATTGAAAACCAATGTCTACCTTATATATAAGTCATGTATTTGGAATGTACTTGTTCTCAGATCTTGATAGAGAAATGGAAACAGAAAATGAAAAATAGCCGACCACTTAATTATGGTTGGTTAGTAAGACGGATCAAGAAACAGCTACCTTTATTATATAAAGAGCTATGTTTGGAATTCTATAATCCGTGGGAGAATCAATGTAGGGTGAATCGAGATTACTACATTCTCGTTCATTCAGCAATAGAGTATTTTATCAGAAAAGAGTAAATATCAGAAAAATTAAAATCTGACATACTAAATCAAATGAAAGAGGAAACTGCTTTGCGGTGGTTATCCTCTTTTTGTGTTCAAATCAAGGATGTGTTCAAATAAATCTAATAGACGGTTTTGAATACATCTTTTCGTGTTATCAATTTAATCAAAGAATAATATGGAAACAAAAAATAAAACAGCAGTAATTTATGCTCGTGTCAGTTCAAACAACGATAGACAGGACACAAGTAGGCAAATCAAGGACTTGGAAAATTATGCTAAGTCACAAAATATAGAAATAGTGAATATCTACGAAGAGCATATCTCAGGTGCAAAGAAAATTGAGGAAAGGCAGATTCTAGGAGAATGCTTGGAATACTGTAAACGAGAGTCTGTGAATTTCTTGCTTCTCTCAGAATTAAGTAGACTTGGTAGATCAACATTACAAGTGCTTCGTTCTTTAGAAATGCTACATGAATCCAAAGTTTCGGTTTACATACAAAATTTAGGATTATATACTTTGCAACCAAACGGAGAAGTTAATCCCATTACCAGTATCATGGTGACAGTACTAGCCGAAATGGCAAACATAGAACGGAGTAATATCCAATACCGTTTGGATAGTGGTAGGGCAAATTATATTTCAAATGGTGGTAAGCTAGGTAGAAAAACTGGTTCAATCAAAACGGAGGAAAAGAAAAGGGAGGAATATAAGGAGACTATTATCTTGTTAAAGAAAGGGTACAGTGTCCGGAATATTGCTAAACTTCAAGGAATCGGGATTTCAACAGTCCAGAGAATTAAAAATCAATTTTTAAGCGATAAATAGAAATTAAGGGAGCTTCGGCTCTCTTTTTTTTATTATTCACCGTCTTTGAAAACTAAAAAGCCTTATATTTGGAAAGGAAACAAGAAAAATAAATACTCATAAGTGAGTGCTAAATATTGGAAAACGCTTATCTTTGTCACGCTGGAAAAATTCTAGCAGACATAGAAGTGCGTTAAGTTCTGCTACTTAAACTACCACATTAAGATAAGCAAAGAGGACACCAATTAACATGCACTCACTTTTTTTTGTTTCTGTATATGCCCAAGTATATACGGCATTTTGCTGTTTATATACTTATCAGACATATTCAACATGAGAGGTGATGCTTTGGTTCTCTTTGCAGGGTGTGGTAGCCCTTAGTAGTAGGATCAAATGCAAAGCCTCTCTTTTTATGTCCATACTTAAGTTAATCTTTTAAAGATTGCTGAATTCGGAGACTTATAAGCAAATAGGAGGACAAAATTATGAAAATACCTAAATTGTTCCAGTTACTCTTTTTCCTTTTGACCACAACATTTTCTTATGCACAAACAATTACTACTGTAACCAACGAAAAGGTTGGTAAATTATCAAGTGTTATTAAGAAAAAGGACGTGTTAGATATTATCAAATTAAAAATTTCAGGGACTATGAACAGCGAAGATTTTGCTTATCTTGGTTCTATGAATAATTTGGAATATTTGGATCTAAGGGATGTAATTCTATCAAGCGATAAAGAGAAAGATCATAAAGAGGAATTCACTAAACATAATGAGTTGACTTTACCAGTATTAACTCATTTGAAAGAATTGTGGTTGCCATTATCTTGTACAGGATTCTACCCTTATAAAAGTAATATTCCCAATATTCCTGTCTTAGAAGTGCTGTATATTAGACGAGGATGTGAGATTAAGATGTATAGCGATAATCGTGAAGAAATACACCTTAAGAAAGTTAATATTTTAGAGAACGATTTGACAAAATTTAATCTAGATGTTTTCAAGGATGCCCCTCAAAACATTAGACAAAGAGAGCTAGACAGATTAATAGGCCAAGATCGTAGAACAAGTAACTATTATGAACGCAGAAACCTCTATAATGAAAAGGGAGAGTATGTACATAATATAAATCAAAAAATATTCGTAGATTCATTGGTAGTACCAACGGCTGATTGTTTAATAAAAGATTGTTTACCATTAAAAGAAATTTCTCCTAACTATATTTTTATTAATGAAGACAAGCTAGTAATATTAAACACGTGGGATGATAAGTATAATATTAATGATATTGCCAATATAGACTCTATCACTCCGTTTGCTTTTGCTAGTTCTAATATTACGTCTATCAAAATACCTGAGAAAATCAAGTATATACCAAATTATTGCTTTTTAAACTGCAACAAACTAGAAAAAGTGATATTAAATAAGTCAATAATATCAATAGGTGAAAATGCGTTCTATAAATGTGTCATTAAAGATATTGAAATTCCCCAGTCTGTAAAAGAGTTATATTTCTCAGCATTTGAGAGTTGTCCAATAGAAAGAATTGTTTTTCTATCTTCAAATCCTCCTTATATTAACGATACAAGGGGGTTGGACAATTTGGGATGGAACTCTACATATAAAATGATTGTTCCCAAGGATGCTTTTACGGCATATCATTCGCAGAACTTATGGAACGAAATGAATATAGTTCAAAAAGACGCTCAAAGCAGCTTCAATATTACAGTTGAAACACCTGGAAGTATTTTGTCTTCTTTACCATTAAAAAATCTTAGCTCAGTAGAGTCACTAACTATTACCGGGTTTCTTTATGAAACGGATTTAGATATTATCAAAAAATGTAAGGCTTTAAATACTTAGATCTGTCTCACACATATATTACTTATTCACCAGAGTTCATAAAGAAACAGCAGGCAGATACGGAAGCTTTAAATTTCTTGTTTGGATTACTAGGGAAAGGATTGGATAATGAATACAGGGATCAGAAATTTCTACAAATGAATATCAAGCAAATAAAGCTTTAACGTATATATTGCAATCTGCAACAGAATTTAAAGAACCAGAGAAAAACTGTTGTATTCCATATAATGCTTTTGAAGGAATGCTTCTTCTGGAAACAGTAAAATTGCCTTTAAGAGCCGCATGTATATATAGAGAAGCTTTCAAGAACTGTATAAACTTGAAAACTGTCGAATTCCCTCCTTATTTGAAAACTATAGTATTTTCTGCATTCGAAGGTTGTGTTAGCCTTAAGAAAGTAATCCTTCCTCAAAGTATTGAAACCATTGGAGAAATGGCTTTTGGTCAATGTATATCATTAGAACAGATTGAATTGCCTAAAAATCTAAAAAAACTAGGCGATAAAACATTTATAAATTGTATAGATTGCAAAATATAATCTTTCCCGAAGGACTTGTAGAGATTCCTCACGGATGTATAAGTGGCTGTTTTAGAATGAATAAAATAGTTATGCCAAAATCAGTAACCAAAATTGGTTCTTGGAATGATCGGTATATAAATTCAACATTACCAATGGAGAATACATACAAAAAGCTCCAAACTATTGCTGACTTTTATTTCAAATCATCAACACCTCCTACAATTAAAGAAGGTGATTTTATCAGATATGGTGGTAAAGTACATATTCCTAAAGGTAGTATAACTGCTTATTATAATGTAATGGGTGATAAAGTTGAATATATAGAAGAATAACTTATGAAAGAAGACAAAGATTTAGAATTTCTTGCTTTCTGCAAGAATGAAGACTTACAAATCCTAGTGGATTACTTAACTACAGATAAGGATGGAAAGAAGCGTTATTTGGAAACTTTGACAAAAAGTAATGCTTATCTCCAATGTTATCCCGATCATCTCACTAGCATGTGGGAAGATATAGCGAATGAATTTCAGCTATTTGGCGGTAACACGATCGCTAATTGTATAAGAAAAACTGTGTTACATACCGAACGATTCCT
>NZ_BHWB01000027.1 GCF_003865075.1 Bacteroides faecalis
TTGCTACTTAAATTAGTCTTTTCTTTATTACTATGTTCTTTCTGTTTGCTTGCCTGTAATTAATTTCTTGTTTGCCTATTACTAATTCGTTCCATAGATATATCTATTAATGTTAGTATGTGAAAACACTATGTTTAGGATACTAAAAAAATGAATTTTACAATAATTTTCTTTAAGTATATCAATAACAAATTTGTTGCGATGGGAAATTTACCTTGAACGTATATTTGCAAGGTAGACATTACAATATTATGTCGGAAGTACTCTTTGCAAGGATTTAGTAGAGTGATTTGAACGTTTTTCGACTATATTTTCTTTTCTAGCGTTCGTTATTAACAGGATAATGTTTACTTTTGCGTAGAATTTTTATTCACTAACAATAAATTTTAAACAAAATGGTAAATTACAAAGACTTAGGCTTGGTAAACACAAGAGAAATGTTTGCTAAAGCTATCAAAGGCGGATATGCAATTCCGGCTTTCAACTTCAACAATATGGAACAGATGCAGGCTATCATTAAGGCTGCTGTTGAAACTAAGTCTCCGGTGATTCTTCAGGTATCTAAAGGTGCTCGTCAATATGCTAATGCTACTTTGTTGCGTTACATGGCTCAGGGTGCTGTAGAATACGCAAAAGAATTAGGTTGTGCTCATCCTGAAATCGTTCTTCACCTTGACCACGGAGATACTTTCGAAACTTGTAAGTCTTGTATCGACTCAGGTTTTTCTTCTGTAATGATCGACGGTTCTCATCTTCCTTACGAAGAAAATGTAGCTTTGACTAAGAAAGTTGTAGAATACGCACATCAGTTTGATGTAACTGTAGAAGGTGAACTTGGTGTATTGGCTGGTGTAGAAGACGAAGTTTCTGCTGAACATCACACATATACTGACCCGGAAGAAGTAATTGATTTCGCTACTCGTACAGGTTGCGATTCATTGGCTATCTCTATCGGTACTTCTCATGGTGCTTACAAATTTACTCCGGAACAATGTCATATCGATCCTGTTACAGGCGTTATGGTTCCTCCTCCATTGGCATTCGAGGTTTTGGATGCTGTTATGGAAAAACTTCCGGGATTCCCTATCGTTCTGCATGGTTCATCTTCTGTACCTCAGGAAGAGGTTGAAACAATCAACAAATTTGGTGGTAACTTGAAAGCTGCTATCGGTATTCCTGAAGAATGGTTGCGCAAAGCTGCTACTTCTGCAGTTTGCAAGATCAACATTGATTCAGACTCACGTTTGGCTATGACTGCTGCTATTCGTAAGACTTTCGCTGAAAAACCAGCTGAATTCGACCCACGTAAGTATCTTGGTCCGGCTCGTGACAATATGGAAAAACTGTACAAACACAAAATTATCAATGTGTTAGGTTCAGACAATAAATTGGCTAACTAATTAGCGAATCTTATCATAAAGAAAGGCTGCAATCTGTTGAAGGTTGCAGCCTTTTCTTATTTTTTTCCGGCAGATACAGGCTTTCCGTTCAGGAAAAATCTTCTATCTTTTGTTTGCTTTGAAGATCTTTCAACCAATTGGCAGCAGTATTATACTAACTGGCTTCTCTCAATATACGACTTTCCGCCTCATATTTTTCCGTTTGATTTTCTTTCTCATTCTTGGGGCGTGTTTTCAGGAATGCTTCCAAATACCGTTTGTATTCTTTTTATCTTTTAGATTATAAAAGTAAATATAGACTATTTCATATAATAATTTGTGGTTCTCCCTATCATATTTCTTATAACGTTCTTGAATGGATTCTATTTGTTTTTGGTACATTTGAGCCATCTTATAACAATCAGTCATTCCGATATAAAGACGTGACATTACGCTATCTCTGGGAATAGCTAGGTTAATTGCTTTTTCCAGAGATTCTACTCCTTGTTTTTTTCATGATGTTTAAGCATAGGTACCTCCCTGATAATAGAGGAGTCGATATTCTCTGGTTCTTGCTTAAGGGCTGTTCCTAAGGGCACATGGGCTTCATAATACTTATCGACTGCATAGTCATTGATTTCCTGGTAAAAACAAGTTTGGAAAGCATTATCTCCTTGATCGAAGAGACATTTATAACGCTGGATAGCGTTGGGATAATCTTTCTTTAAGCAATAAGCTAAAGCATTTAGACGATTGATAGCGATATTAGTAGAATCAATTTAGCGATATTTTTCTGTCACTTCAATGGCTTTATCATAAAAGAGTTGGTAACGCAGAGAATACTTAGTTTAGCTGCCGATAAATAGTCGGATGCATATTTTTCCTGAATCTTATAGTAGCAATCAATAGCTGGTAAGATTTGTTTCATTCCTTCAAAACACTGTGCCTGTAAGTGTAAGATGGTGGCGGAACTATCTGTTTCGATCATCAAATAGCTTTCTTTTAACGCTTCTTGATATTTCTCTAAAGATAAAAGTAAAGTAATGTATTGAATACGTGCATATTTGTTTTTAGGAGCTAAAGCAATTGCTTGTTCGTAGTATTTTAGTGCTTGATTGTTTTGCACTAGTTTTCGGCAAAAAACTGCGGCTTCGATAAATGCGCGTGTATTGGTCGTGTCTCTGGATATCACCTGTTTATATATAGGCAGTGAGGGCTTCTTTATTTAATCCTAGCCCTCGTAAAGCTTTTCCCTTTTGTAAGAGTAGCGGGACAGTCTGTTCTTTTTGCTCAATGAGAGAAAGTACTGTTTCATAATCATAGTTAGCCATTGCTTCCTGAATTTGCTCCATGTGCTGAGCCCTTAATAGGGTAGTGGAACAGAGGAATAAAAGAAGAAGGATTTGTTTCGTAAATGATTATTTTAGGTTGTTGTTTATGATAGTGCAAGTTACTAAAATAATTGTGTTTACGAAATGTCCGTAGGGTGGTTTGTATAAATTAACGTGATAAAAATATCAGAAGGAGATGATGTGAATATGTTGAGGTGTAATAAAAAAAGCCTCTTTCGATTTCGCGAGAGAGGCTTTTTTATAATGATAGATGATTTGTTTACATCAAGAATCCAAGTAAGATACCAGCAGCAACAGCTGAACCGATTACACCTGCTACGTTCGGCCCCATAGCGTGCATTAACAAATAGTTGGTAGAATCATATTCTAAACCTACTACTTGAGAGATGCGCGCAGAGTCGGGAACGGCAGATACGCCTGCGTTACCTATCAACGGGTTAATCTTGTTATCTTTCTTCAGGAATAAATTGAAGAATTTAACAAAAAGTACTCCCGAAGCAGTAGCAATGACAAATGACAATGCACCTAGAGCGAAAATCTTGATAGAATCCCAAGTCAAGAACTCTGATGCCTGTGTAGAAGCACCTACAGTCAGACCTAACAGAATTGTAATTGTATCAATCAACGGACCACTTGCTGTATTAGCAAGACGGCGAGTTACACCACTTTCTTTCAATAAGTTACCGAAGAATAACATACCTAACAAAGGTAAGCCGGAAGGAACTAGGAAGCAAGTTAGCAGCAAACCGATGATCGGGAAAATAACCTTTTCTGTATGAGAAACAGCACGTGGAGGTTTCATACGGATCAAACGTTCGTGTTTCGTGGTGAGCAGACGCATAATAGGCGGCTGTATCACCGGTACTAACGCCATATAAGAATACGCAGATACAGCAATCGCTCCCATTAAGTTAGGTGCTAGTTTAGACGAAAGGAAGATTGCCGTTGGACCGTCAGCCCCACCAATGATACCAATAGCACCAGCCTGCATCGGATCGAATCCCATTTCCAGTGCAATCATGTAAGCACCAAAAATACCAAACTGTGCAGCTGCACCGATTAACATCAATTTCGGGTTCGAAATCAGCGCCGAGAAATCAGTCATGGCACCAATACCCAAGAATATGAGTGGCGGATACCAACCAGATGTTACTCCCTGATATAATATATTCAACACAGAACCTTCTTCATAAATACCGACTTTCAAACCGGCTTCCATGTTGAAAGGTATATTACCGATTAAAATACCGAATCCGATAGGAATCAGTAACATCGGTTCAAACTCCTTAGCAACTGCCAGATAGATGAAAAACAAACCTATCACAATCATGGCGATATGTCCTATGGTAGCGTTCGCAAATCCCGTATAAGTCCAGAAGTCAGCTAAGTTGTTTCCTAAAAAGCTAATAAAATCTCCCATATCATTCAATAATTACGAGGTCATTACCTTCAAGAACTGAATCTCCCTTATTTACGTTGATAGCAGTAATTTTACCGTCTTTGTCAGCGTTGATATTGTTTTCCATTTTCATGGCTTCTAGGATGATAATAGTCTGTCCTTTCTTTACTGTGTCACCTACATTCACTTTAATATCGAGGATCACACCAGGAAGTGGAGATTTCACACCTGATTTGCCGCTGGAAGCTGCAGCAGGTTTTACTACTTGCGTAGTAGGAGTAGCGGGAGCAGTCGATACCGGACGTACAACTGGCTTCACTACAGTTTGCTTCACCGGTTGTTGCTCCATTTCTACTTTATAAGGAGTACCGTTCACTTCTACATGAGCGATATTATCTTCAATATCTCCAATCGTTACTTTATATAAGTTACCATTGATTTTATATTTATATTCTTTCATCGTTTTATCTTTTTATTGAGTGACTTACTTTTTGTTGGGAGTTTCACGCAGTGTATAAATCTTCGAACTCCATGGTGAATAGCTACGTTTCACACGAGTGATGGTCAGCACTGTTTCTTCTACATCGTGTACATCACTTTGCATTTCATGCAGAGCCATAGCAATAGCAGCATAAACATCGCCCGGAGCTTGTGTCAATTCTTTCGCTTCATGCTTATCGATACCTTTAGCCCTCATTGCATTACGTTTGCTCAGATTGACAGAGATTTTACCAACAATTTTGAAAGCGATATAAAGAAGAATTAAACCTGTAAATACAACGCTCATAGCAGAAATAGACATACCGATACCGACAGCATCATGCTCTTCGAATTTCTCCATTTTGGCATTACTGTTGATCGTTTTGTTGTTAGTGCTTGGAGTCACATATTTGTCAGGAGATCCACCTTTTACTTCCCATTGACCGGCAGCATCGCTGACACGTGCATACGATTCGTCAGCGGACAGAGTTCCTGCAGGAACCACAATTTGGTCAATTAACTTACGCCCTGAATCGAATAAACCAATCCAGTTGTCAGTCTGTGTATTTAATTTGAAGTTGGTGTGGAATGTTCCACGGTTAGGTTCGCCGTCTGCCCAGAATAAAGCGTGTTGGCGCGGTTTTACCAAGGTTAGTACGTCTCCTTTAGGGATAAAGTATGTTACAGTATCCCCGGGCTGATTGCTTACTTTGAGCAGCCAGCCGGCCAGATCGGCACTACCGTATGATCTGTTGAATATTTCAATCCATGCACTGTGTAATCCGTAGTCGTCCTGAAAGTTACTTTGGTTGTCGATCAGTACTTCATTCAATAGCAGTTTATTGTTTGATTTTTGTTCTTGGCAAGAGCACAAACCAATCAACATCAACAAGGAAAGGAATATTCCGATTTTGGTTTTATTCATAATCGTTTTTCTTTTTAATGTTTACAATGGAATGTTACCATGCTTCTTAGAAGGATTGGCTAATTTCTTAGTCTGTAACTGTTGCAAGGCACGGATGATACGGAAACGAGTATTACGCGGTTCGATAACATCATCGATATAGCCATACTTAGCTGCATTATAAGGATTAGCAAATAATTTAGTGTATTCTGCTTCTTTTTCCGCAAGGAATTGAGCCGGATTTTCTTGTTCTTTAGCTTCTCTTGCATAAAGTACTTCTACAGCACCAGCACCACCCATAACAGCGATTTCGGCTGTTGGCCATGCATAATTCATATCGCCACGAAGTTGTTTACAACTCATTACGATGTGAGAACCACCATATGATTTACGCAGAGTGACGGTTACTTTGGGAACAGTAGCTTCTCCGTAAGCATACAACAATTTTGCACCGTGCAGGATAACACCATTATATTCCTGTCCTGTTCCCGGAAGGAATCCCGGAACGTCTACTAATGATACGATAGGAATGTTGAATGCATCACAAAAACGCACGAAGCGCGCACCTTTACGGGAAGCGTTGCTGTCTAGTACACCTGCCAAGTATTTGGGCTGATTAGCAACAATACCAACAGATTGTCCGTTGAAACGTGCAAAACCGATGATGATATTTTTTGCGAAATCTTTCTGAACTTCAAGGAATTCACCATTATCGACAATAGCAGCGATAATTTCATACATATCGTATGGCTTATTCGGATTGTCAGGTATGATTTCGTTCAGTGAATCTTCCAGACGGTCAATTGGATCTGTACAATCGATATAAGGAGGTTCTTCCAAATTGTTTTGAGGGATATAACCTAGTAATTTGCGGATTAGAGCCAAACCTTCTTCTTCAGTAGAAGCTGTGAAATGAGTAACACCGGATTTAGTAGAGTGTACGCTTGCACCACCTAAATTTTCCTGGGATACATCTTCGCCTGTTACAGTCTTTACAACTTTCGGTCCGGTAAGGAACATATAAGAAGTACCTTCCATCATCAATGTGAAGTCAGTCAGTGCCGGAGAATAAACCGCACCACCTGCACAAGGACCAAAGATACCTGAGATTTGAGGAATCACACCGGAAGCAAGGATATTGCGTTGGAAAATTTCTGCGTAACCTGCTAATGCATTGATACCTTCCTGAATACGTGCACCACCTGAATCGTTAATACCGATACAAGGAGCACCCATCTTCATTGCCTGATCCATGATCTTACAGATCTTAAGAGACATGGTTTCTGACAATGAACCGGCCGAAACGGTAAAGTCTTGTGCGAAGATATATACCAGACGACCTTCGATTGTACCGCAGCCAGTTACTACACCGTCGCCGGGATAATGTTTTTTCTCCATGCCGAAGTTGGTACATCTATGTTCAACGAACATATCCATTTCTTCGAAGCTACCTTCGTCAAGCAACATAGCTATGCGTTCGCGTGCTGTGTATTTACCTTTTTCATGTTGTTTGGCAATTGCTTTTTCACCGCCTCCAATACGCGCTACGGCACGGCGTTCGATAAGCTCTTTAATTTTGTCAAGTTGATTACTCATGAGTTCTTGTAGTTTTTAGAGTTTATAGATTAGTGTTCGCAGAGTTCTGTTAATACTCCCAAAGTAGATTTCGGGTGAAGGAAAGCGATACTCAATCCTTCTGCACCTTTGCGGGGAGCTTTGTCGATTAAACGGATCTCTTTGCTTTCTGCTTCTGCCAAAGCATCAGCCACACCGTCTTCTACTGCGAATGCAATATGGTGCACACCCACTCCTTTATTCTCAATGAATTTAGCAATAGTACTTTCAGGGCAAGTTGGCTCCAATAACTCAATTTTTGTTTCACCTACTTTTAAGAAAGCTGTTCTTACTTTTTGGTCTTCTACTGTCTCGATGTTGTAACATTTCAAACCTAATACATTTTCGTAGTAAGGAAGGGCTTCTTCAATGCTTTTTACAGCAATGCCCAGATGCTCAATGTGTGAAATCTTCATAACGAATTTATTTTAAATTGGTTTTAAATCAGTTTTTGTATAGCATAAAACAAGCACAAAGAAAGACATTTCTTATCTAATAAAGAAATTTTTCAGCATTTAATTATTGGAGAATAAAAGATAAAAAGTGGTAAGAATGGAGGATGAAGGAGCTTTTGCAATCCTGAGATTGCATTTATACATAGAATTTGACCAGTAACTTATTGAGCCAATCCCAATTAACGCGAAACCAACGACGTGTACTACTTTGTTTACCCCCAAAACGGAGTACAAAATCACGATAACCATGCTTGCGGAATGGTAGTCCCACATCCATAAATTCCATGTGGCTGATGCCACGTTCGTGTGCATCTTCTAATGCTTTCCATACGGCTAATATACCTGGGTATTGTAACGCATAAGTTTTTCGCATTCCTCCCGAAAACCAGAGATAAGCATTATCTTCGGAGTAGATACAAACAGCTCCTCCAATGATTTTCTCTTTATATTTGACAATGAATATTTTTCCTTGTTTTCCTTTGATTAGCAGGTTGTGCATGTGACTGAAAAAGTCCTTATTAGGAAAATAGCGGCGTATACGGGATGAATATATTTTATGCAGCATGTGTGAAAATTCCTTTATTTCTTCTACGGTGTGTGCCTCTTTCACTATTGCTCCGTTATGAAGTCCTTTTTTTACTTGGCGAATGCGGGATGGGCTAAATCTATCTTCTACTTTTTTCATGCTGTGAAGAGAATTGCGGACACGCAACCAATTGACCGGAAAATATCCGTTACTTCGGAAAAAACGATAGCCGAACATCGAATTTTCCAGGTTTCTAAATTCGATGAGAAGACAAGTACGAGAAGCCTCCTGAGTCAGATGTTCAAGAATCTCTCCAAAGATTTCTTCTTCCTTTTCTTTGTTGAGATGCGAAGGCTCAAATAACAGTTCGCCTGATCCATATACAACACATTGTTTGGTGAGTGAGGAGGGAAGCCACTTCCGGGTTTTACGAATGGCAGCCAATAAGCGTGCCACTGGTTTATCGTCTTCTGTTGCTACAATTAGGAGAGGTATATACCCTGGAGTCGCTTCATAAATCAGAAACAACTCTTTTGAATGAAATGTGTTTTTTCCCGGTAAATCGGGAATATCCTTTCCACGATAATATGTAGTTAATTTAAGTGGCATAAGTACAAATTTACACTTTTTATTTGTCTTTCAACAAAAAGAGGAATATTTTTGTTGAAAATGTAATAACTGAAAAAGAAATTTATCTTTGTATGTCTACTAACCTTTAAACACTGATTAAAATTATGATTGAAGAAATGCTAGCCTACAATAAACAGTTTGTAGAGAATGAAGGATATAAAGAGTATATAACCAATAAATATCCCGATAAAAAGATAGCGATTCTTTCTTGTATGGATACTCGGTTGACTGCGTTACTTCCAGCTGCATTGGGTATAAAGAATGGAGATGTGAAAATGATTAAGAATGCTGGGGGTGTCATTTCTCATCCCTTTGGCAGTGTCATTCGTAGTTTGTTGGTAGCAATTTATGAGCTGGGAGTCGAAGAAGTTATGGTAATTGCTCATTCCGATTGTGGCGCTTGTCATATGCATAGTGAGGAAATGATTGAGAAGATGGAAGCTCGTGGAGTCAATGCCGATTACATTGATATGATGCGTTTTTGTGGGGTAGATTTTCATTCTTGGTTGGATGGTTTTGAAGATACGGAAAAGTCAGTGCGTGGTACGGTAGATTTTATAGTCCGTCATCCTTTGATTCCTTCAGATGTAAAAGTGCATGGATTTATCATTGACTCTACTACCGGGGAATTATCGAGAATCATTTAATTCCTATTAGATCATTAAAGGCATTTTAATAAAATAAATAAGGCAGCTTATTATTAGCTGCCTTTATCTTTTTGCGGTTGTATACTTTCTTTGACTGGTGCACTCTCTTATGACAGATAGGGTGACCGTACATCTCTATTTCAGCCTCCCGGCTGGCTTTGCGATTCGCTTTAATGTAATCGTCTTGTGTAATTCGTTTTTTCATGATTCATTTCTCTTTTCTTGATGCAAAGATACAATTAATTCTTCATTTTACAGAGGTATTCCCAGCCTTTTCATAGAGTGGGTAGTACTTTGATAATGGAAAATGAAAAACAAACTTTTATTTCTTATTACGCTCGGTTTACACTATCTTTGCATACATTAATCATATGAAACCACAAAATAATATGGAAAATTTCAGTGAATTGATAAAGAACCGTCGCAGTATGCGTAAGTTTACTGATGAAGAACTCACTCAGGATCAGGTAGTAACTTTGATGAAGGCAGCATTGATGGCGCCCACATCCAAGCGTAGTAATAGTTGGCAGTTTGTTGTAGTAGATGATAAAGAGATATTGAAAGAATTGTCACATTGTAAAGAACAAGCTTCTGCTTTTATAGCCGATGCAGCTTTGGCGATTGTCGTGACAGCGGATCCATTGGCGAGCGATGTTTGGATTGAGGATGCTGCTATTGCTTCTGTTATGATTCAACTACAGGCTGAAGATTTGGGATTGGGTAGTTGTTGGGTACAGGTTCGTGAACGTTTTACAGCAACTGGAATGCCATCTGACGAATTTGTTCATGGAGTATTGGATATTCCTTTGCAACTTCAGGTTCTTTCTGTGATAGCCATCGGTTATAAAGGGATGGAACGGAAACCTTTCAATGAAGAGCATTTACAATGGGAAAAAATTCATATCAATAAGTTTGGGGGAAAATAAAGATGGCTACTGCAAAAGCAAATAATCATAAGGATACTTATAAGGCTACTGCCGTTTCTCTGATAGTCATTGGATTACTTTATTTGATTGATAAGCTAATTCATTTTGCTTCTATCGGGTTACCTTGGGTGATGAATAAAGACAATCTACTGTTGTATGCTTCTATTTGTTTTCTGATTTTTAAACGGGACAAGTCGGTAGGATGTGTATTACTAGCACTTTGGCTGGTTATGAATATCGGATTAGTGATGTCATTGCTTGGTTCGTTGTCGGGTTATTTGTTGCCGCTTGCATTACTATTAGTAGGAGGTATTTTATTGTTAGTTGCAAGTCGATAATATGGAGAAATGAAGATGAAAAGAAGTGTTGAAGATACTCCAATAGTATTTATCGGTGCCGGAAATTTGGCTACTAATCTGGCAAAAGCGCTTTATCGAAAAGGATTTCGTATTGTGCAGGTTTATAGTCGTACGGAAGAGTCTGCATGTACCTTAGCACGAGAGATAGAAGCTGAATTTACTACGGATTTGCAGGAAATATCGAAAGAGGCACGCTTATATATAGTCTCGTTAAAGGATGCTGCTTTCGTGGAGTTACTGCCTCAGATTTCGGAAGGAAAGGGGAAAGCTTTATTAGTACATACTGCCGGAAGTGTTCCTATGACTATTTGGGAAGGTTATGCAGAGCGGTATGGAGTTTTTTATCCTATGCAGACGTTCAGTAAGCAGCGAGAAGTAAATTTTGAAGAGGTACCTTTCTTTGTAGAAGCGAATAGTCAGGAAGATGCCGAGTTATTGAAAGCCATTGCCGGAACTCTCTCTGAAAAGGTATATGAAGTAACATCTGAACAGCGAAAGAGTTTACATCTGGCAGCTGTCTTTACATGTAATTTCACAAATCATATGTATGCTTTGGCAGCCGAATTACTTGATAAGTATCATTTGCCTTTTGAAGTCATGTTGCCTTTAATTGATGAAACGGCGCGTAAAGTACACGAGTTGGCTCCGCATGATGCACAAACGGGACCTGCGGTGCGTTATGACGAAAATGTGATTAATCATCATCTTACAATGCTGGAAGATACTCCGAAGTTGCAAGAAATCTATAAATTAATTAGTAAAAGTATTCATGAGCACCATTAATTATGATTTATCCCGTATCAAAGCATTGGCTTTTGATGTAGACGGTGTATTGAGTTCAACTACTGTTCCGTTGCATCCTTCGGGAGAGCCGATGCGTACAGTGAATATAAAAGATGGTTATGCTTTACAACTGGCTGTGAAGAAGGGAATTTATATTGCTATAATAACCGGTGGGCGGACAGAAGCAGTACGTATTCGTTTTGAAGCATTGGGAGTGAAGGATTTATATATGGGTTCGTCTGTGAAGATTCACGATTATCGTGTTTTCCGTGATAAATACGGTTTATCCGATGATGAGATTTTGTACATGGGGGATGATGTTCCCGACATAGAAGTGATGCGTGAATGCGGATTACCATGTTGTCCGAAAGATGCTGTGCCGGAGGTGAAAGCTGTTGCAAAATATATATCTTATGCCGATGGTGGTCGTGGTTGTGGACGTGATGTGATAGAACAAGTGCTGAAAGCACATGGCAAATGGATGGCGCAAGATGCCTTCGGTTGGTAAGAATAGAATATAAGATCAGTTTACGGTTAATAGAAATTTTATCTATAGTTATATTATTAATATTGAGATTGCTATGCTTGATAACTTGAAGAAATATGATATTATATTGGCCTCTAATTCTCCCCGCCGAAAAGAATTGATGTCGGGTTTAGGTGTTGATTATGTGGTGAGAACATTACCTGATGTAGACGAATCATATCCTGATACATTAGTTGGAGGGGAAATTCCCGAATACATCTCGAGAGAAAAGGCTGATGCTTACCGATCCTTGATGAAGCCAAAAGAATTATTGATTACAGCAGATACGATCGTCTGGCTGAATGGAAAAGTTCTTGGAAAACCGAGTGGGCGAGCGGGGGCTATTGAAATGTTACGTGATCTTTCGGGAAAACTCCACCAGGTTTTTACAGGGGTCTGTTTGACTACAATAGATTGGCAGAAAAGTTTTACGGTTGTTTCTGATGTACAGTTTGACGATTTATCAGACAAAGAGATTGAATATTATGTAGACCGTTATCTACCAATGGATAAAGCGGGAGCATACGGGGTACAGGAATGGATTGGATATATAGGGGTTAAATCTATCTCTGGTAGTTTTTATAATATTATGGGACTTCCCATACAGAAATTATATGTAGAGTTGAAGAAACTGTAATATAGTATAGTTACAATGGAAATCAAATCTTCGGGGTAATACGGACTTTGATGATTTATTCGTGGCATTTGTTCAGACTTTTACTGGTTATAATGATTTGGGAGTTTAAAAGATCATATACACTCATAATAATAGCTCAGAATTAATTAAATGTCTGAGCTATTACTAGTTAGGTTCTCAACTTACTATTTCGATGGTTCGTTATCTATGATGATTATAATAAATCCAGCATCAAAGGTATATCTTCTTCTCGAATACCTTGTTTGAGAAGAGCTCCTTCGTCTTTGTGAAACATTTCCAGAAATTGTTCCCTACTATCACTTATAGTTATTGCTTTTCCGTAAAAGACGGCAGCTTTCTGAATGTCTCCCATTACCCAGGCAACGTGTCCGGCATTCATGAAGTCAATAGCCAATGGCATATGGTCTATAATTTTTTCGTAGTATTTTATAGCTTGTTCATATTTCAATCCAATAAATGAACACCAGCCAATACCACGCCATGCTCTGATACTGTTATTTTCCATGAAATCCAATTTAAAGAAATAGTTTAATGCCTCTTCATTTAGTCCAAGTTCGGAGAGGCAGCTACCAATATAGAACGTTACATTAGTATCATTCGGAGCTACTTCTTCTACCTTTTTATAATAGGTTAGTGCTGCTTGATAATTTCGGTTCAGGCGATAGCAAGTCGCCAGATGACGATTGGTCCAAATGTTATCTGGTTTTAATGTATCCGCTTTTAGATAAGCATCGATCGCAGCTGCATATTTTCTTTGCTTTTGAAAAGCAAATCCAAGTTTCTGATAGCATTCCGCAGCATTCTTGTCTAAAGCTTCAATAGATTCTAGTTCTTCATAAATCTCAATTGCTTCATTCCAGCGTTCTTTTTTTATGTAGAAGTCTGCAATCGGAAATAATATTTCGTCCCAATAAAGTACATTGTCGAGTGCGGGAATATGGTGCAGATCAAGTTTTTCTTTAAATATATCCCTGAACTCATGACGACGTACGCTGAGTTTAAAAAAACGATATAAGTCATGCAAATATTGGTTGCTGACAGTTCCCGGTCTTTCGAAGAACTTTTTCAGTGTATCTGCATTCGACTTGTCTGTTAATTCTGCCACCTGCTGCTCATTAAGCTGGCTTAACATCATGTCTTGCTGTGACTTGGGCAACTGTTGGATAGTAAAGAAGAGCGAATATTTATCACTATTGCTAAAAAATCCCGATTGAAGCAGTATATCTAACAAGCTATTTTTTTCGTTTGTTTTTGATTTCAACATATTATGTACGTCGGATTGTTGTTTAGTGAAAGGATAAAACCAATTATGTACTTCCCGGAAAAACGGATAACTTTTTAGACCGGCAAACGTACTCATATATACATCAGCACCTTCCAACTGCAATTCGTTCATTTCACGCAGCTTGTCACCTAAGCCGGATTTTTCAATAGCTTCTTCCCAATCCGGATTCTTGTCATTGTTTTCTTCTTCATTTTCTTCAATGCCAAAACGTGTATCTCGCATGGACGAAGCATTTTTCAACATTTCGGGAATAATCTCTTCTCTCATTTTTTTATCTATCTTCTCCGTTTCCTGGCAAAGCAACATTTGCTGGTAGATACGAGCGACATCTCTTTGGAAGAAAGGATCTTCCGCGATGAGATCTACTCTTTTGAGTAATTCAGTATAGAGGTTAAGACGATTCCTGTGAATATGGAAGATAATAACAAGACTCACCAGTGCTCGTTGTCTCACATTGATATTTGGATGTGAGTATGCATCCAGTAGCCACATGATTTTACGTAAATCGAAACATTCCATCAGACTAAGCATGATTGCGCTGATAAATAAGCACAAATCATCGATCAATAGTTGTTCCGAAGCAAGCATGGCTTTTGCATCCTCTTCTTCTTGTGAATTCCATGAACTGTTTGTCCAGCCTTCCAGGAAAAGAAATTTGAGGGTGTCTTCATGACGTTTCATAACTTCAAGTGTTTTTGCCTCGGATAGAAGTCCGCTTACTGCCAGATCGTCATTGAATGATTCCAATATATGTAACAGCTTTTTGAGATCATAAGCTGCCAGTCCATCCGTACGGGGAGTCCGGCGTACCTCATGATAATATCTTGAAGAAGAATTATCTAACATCAGCAAGCGTGACTGATCGGCAATACTCCACGTATCCGCTAGAAGTTTACGATATACATTCCAACGTTCAGGGTCATTGACCCCCTGGCGCATATAGTCTAGCATATATTTGTAAGAAGTCTGAAGTTGTTCCAGCTGTGTCCGTAAATTCCAATTGGGACATTGCCAGAGTAAAGACTCTAACTGCATTAATGCTTCTTTGAGTCTTTGACCTTCAAGAAGGGTACGTATATATGCGTATTGTTCATTAATTGTTTTTTCGTTCATCATTGTTCAACTATTTATTTCAGTATATGAATAAATACTGTTTATTCTATAACAAAAAGGATGCCAAAAAGGATATGAAAGAAAGTCTCTAAAATCTGACTTGTATTTGTTTCAGATTGGAGTTTTTAAGTCCATTTTCTTTTTTGTCGCAGAATGTATATTGTGTCTGCAAACGACATTTGGGATAAAACCAATATTGTAGCCCCGCAATATAATTATTTTGTTTCTGCAAGATGATTCGTTCTTTCAAAGTATTGACGACCTGGCTGATCGTTTTGTTTTCCTGAGCGATAAGGGTACTATGCATACTTAGTATACTTAGTACGATGATTGGGAATCGAAGAATTGTCTTTTGCATACGTCGTTATTATTGCATTGTGGTTAGTTGGGAGTGAATATATGTTGTGTCTATTAGATTATTTTCTTCATATGATTTAGGTATGCGATGATTAGCTTTTAACCAATTTACGGCTTTCTCTATTGCTTCCGGTGAGGGTTGTGTCGCTTTTTTGTAAGCAGGAAGTGCGATTAATCCGGTTAGATTTTCTGGGACACCTATTTCTACTAACACTTGTTCCCATTCTTTTTGTGGATGAGTCTTGATATAGCCTACACCGAGGTTGTAACCTGTAATAAGTAATTCGATTTCTCTTCTTTTTTCATTCAGGGCTTTTAGGGAAAAAGCGGTGACAGTAAAGTCAATATCTAATTCCCGGGTGCTAACTAAAGAACAGTGTCCATTATCCATCGCAACAGAAGCAGCGGGATCGGGTAGAAAGGAAGCGTCTAGCTGATTAAAGTCTAACATTTGTAAACGCAGAGGAATTTGCCCTATTTCCGGTTTGTTTATTTCTGAAGATTTTATTCCTGCTTTATCTAATAATAAATCGGTTGCATATTCAATAATTGTATTCCGCGATACAGCGATATTTTTTTCTTTAAGTTGTTTTAATTGGTTGATATTACTTTCTTTAGAAACGATAAAGCAAAAATAACTGTCGTTTTTCTGAATCAGTCTTAGATTGGTGTGATGGTTGGCTTGCAATATTACAGCACTCGAATAATCAGTAATGATACCGTCTACCTGATGAGTCTGAAATGCAGCATCCCGATCGTTGGCAGAATAAAAAGGAAAGATCGTTAATTTTAATCCTAACGAGTCGTAGATACCTTGTTTTTGAGCGATGTAGTAAGGTAATCCTTCTAAAGTTGGCATCACTCCTAATGTGATCGGTTGTAATTCGGATGGAGGCAGAAAAGAACTTTCTCCTTTTTTTCTCTGGCAAGAAGAAAGGAAAGAAAGTAAGATACAGAACACGAGTATCAGCTTTTTCATACCTTAATATGTATAATGAAGGGCAATTCTTTTCACAAAGAACTGCCCTTTAATCTATATTTTAGATTTTAACACTATTTCCACTAATTGGACTTATTCTTTGATAGCAGCAATACCCGGAAGAACTTTTCCTTCGATTGCTTCGAGCAATGCTCCGCCACCAGTAGAAACATAAGATACGCCGTCAGCCAAACCGAACTTGTTTACACAAGCTACTGAGTCGCCACCACCTACAAGTGAGAATGCACCGTTCTTAGTTGCTTCAACGATCGCTTCACCTACTGTACGTGAACCGTGAGTAAAGTTATCGAATTCGAAAACACCCGTAGGACCGTTCCAAAGAATAGTCTTAGATTGTTTGATAACGTTAGCGAAGATTTCTTCAGTCTTAGGACCAATATCAAGACCTTCCCATCCGTCAGGAATTTCATTAACAGGACAGAACTGAGTATTAGCGTCGTTAGAGAAAGCGTCAGCGATCTTAGCATCTACAGCCAATACTAGATTTACACCTTTTTCTTTAGCTTTCTTTACCAGTTCCAAAGCGAGGTCAAGTTTGTCATCTTCACAAATAGAGATACCGATCTTACCACCCATTGCTTTAGTAAATGTATAAGTCATACCACCTGCAATGATCAGATTGTCTACCTTGTTCAACAGGTTTTCGATAATTTCGATTTTAGAAGAAACTTTAGAACCACCCATGATAGCTGTGAACGGACGTTTGATGTCATTCAATACCTTATCAACGGCTTTCACTTCTTTTTCCATCAGGTAACCGAACATCTTATCATCTGCATCGAAGTATTTAGCGATCAGCGCTGTAGAAGCATGAGCACGATGAGCAGTACCAAATGCGTCGTTTACATAACAATCAGCATAAGAAGCCAGTTTCTTTGTAAATTCTTTCTGACTTTCTTTTACAACTTTTTTAGCAGCAGCTTTTTCTTCATCTGTTGCATCTTCTGCCAAACCTCTTGGCTTGCCTTCTTCCTCAGCATAGAAACGGAGGTTTTCGAGAAGCAGAACTTCGCCCGGTTGTAATGCAGCAGCCTTAACAGCAGCTTCTTCGCCCATACAGTCATTAGCGAACTGAACTTCAACGCCCAGTAATTCTGACAGATGTTTGATGATATGTTTTAAAGAGAATTTATCGGCAACGCCTTTCGGACGGCCTAAGTGAGAACCGATGATAATACTACCGCCGTCTGCCAGAATCTTCTTTAAAGTAGGAAGAGCTGCACGCATACGAGTGTCATCTGTAATGTTGAAGTTTTCGTCCAGAGGTACATTGAAGTCCACGCGAACAAATGCCTTTTTACCGGCAAAATTGAATTTGTCAATTGTCTGCATAATACTCTATTTTATTTAAAAAGTGTTTAAGTTCATCATTTTTTTGATTGACCGCAAAGTTACTATTTATTTCCGTTCCTTACTATTAAATCGTTATTTATTCTTGGCTTTTGGTGCCTCTTTTGCAACTTTATAGGTGTTACAGAAATATTTGCACATCATTTGTAAACCGCAGGTGTCACATTTAGGAGTTCGTGCCTGACAAACGTAACGACCGTGAAGGATAAGCCAATGATGAGCTTTTGCTACTAAACTTTCCGGGATATTCTTCATTAATTCTTTTTCAACACTGAACGGAGTTTTACAACTATCGGATACCAGTCCAATCCGATGACTGACACGGAATACATGTGTATCTACTGCCATTGCCGCTTTGTTGAATACAACCGATTGAATAACATTTGCCGTCTTTCTTCCTACTCCGGGCAATTTTATCAGATCTTCCATATTATCAGGTACTTCACTGTTGAAGTCCTTTACTAGCATTTTCGCCATGCCAACTAGATGTTTGGCTTTATTGTTCGGATAAGAAACGCTTCGGATATATTCGAAAACCACTTCCGGTGTACTTTCGGCAAGTATCTCCGGAGTTGGGAAATCTTTGTATAGTGGTGGGGTAATTATATTCACCCGTTTATCTGTGCATTGTGCAGAGAGGATTACTGCAATAAGTAACTCATAGGGATTATTGTAATGTAGTTCCGTTTCGGCTACCGGCATATTTTCCTGAAACCAGGCAATTACCTTTTCATAACGTTCTGTTTTTCTCATCTTAGTTTATTTTTATGGTAGTGAGGTGTTACTTTTAAATTGAAGTAAATAGCAGATACTACGGTCAGGCAAGCTCCGAAAAGATATGCCTTGTCGAAAGTGCTGATTTCGGCAATATAACCTCCTGTCAGCATTCCGATACCAATGCCTACATCCCAAGATGTAAGGTAAGTGGAAGTTGCTGTTCCACGCTGGTTGTTAGGGGCCAGATTTACAAATAATGTATTGAAAGCTGGAAACATGATTCCGAATCCGATACCAAGTAATAAGGCGATTCCGAAAAAGATAATCATACAGGCATTATCATTCCAATGAACCAGATACACACAGGAAGCAAGTAGAAAAAAACTGAATACAACGAGGTAGAGTCCTGCTGTAATTACTTGTGTAATCTTTCCCCGATCAACTATTTTTCCTGAAAATATTCGTGAAATTGCCATTCCAATTGCCATAAAGGTGAAGAAAAAACCGGTTTGAGTATTGAGGCCAATCTGGCGGGCATACATGGCAACATAATTGGTTGTCATTCCATAAGGGATGGAAAGCAATAATAAGCTAAATCCGGCAGGTAATCCTTTTAATAAAATAAAACGGTCTAAAGAAATCGGTTCGCGTTTAACAGGAGGCTTATAAGGTGTCTTTACCAGATTCGCAGCCAGAAGTCCTAAAATACAGGAACCAAGTGAATAACAGAAAATTGTATCAAAAGTTATTCCAGCATCATGAAGAAATAGCCCGAACATCGGGCCGATAGACATAGCTATATTATTGGTAAGTCCATAATATCCTAATCCTTCTCCTCTGCGTGAGGATGGCATAATATCAATGACAACTGTATTTCCACCTACTGTTACCATTCCGAAAGAAACACCATGAATGATTCGGACTATAATAAATAAGGTAAGGCTGCCGGCAATCAGATATCCTGCAAACATCAGCATAAAAATGAAGTATGCAAATAGATAAAGAGGTTTACGGGCAAATGTGTCAAGTAGATAACCGGAAAATGGGCGAATACAAAGTGCTGCTACCGTATAGCAAGAGAGCACCATGCCTATAGTAGAATTACTCGCTTGAAAAAACTCAGACAAGTAGAACGGCAAAACAGGAATCAGCAACCAGAATCCAAAGTAGAGTAAGAAATTGGCTGCCAAGATGAAACAGTAACTGGATGTAATGAGTCTATCTTTTGCCATAAATGAATAGTATATTCAGCAGCCTTGTTAGGATGCGTATCTTTTCTGAGATAAATTTACCCAGGACAAAGTCCTGGGTCATTATCATTAGTTAGGTTTTTCCCGAATAAATTCTGTTAGCGGATTATAGACCGCTTTGGATTTTTAATATGCTGCTTCGAATTCTTTTAAGAAGCGTGTATCATTTTCAGAGAACATTCGGAGGTCTTTTACCTGATATTTCAGGTTAGTGATACGTTCAATACCCATACCGAGAGCATAACCACTGTATATTTTGCTATCGATTCCGTTAGCATCCAGTACGTTAGGATCTACCATACCGCAACCTAGGATTTCCACCCAACCGGTATGTTTGCAGAACGGACAACCTTTACCACCGCAAATGTTACAACTGATATCCATTTCGGCACTAGGCTCAGTGAACGGGAAATAAGATGGACGCAAACGAATCTTTGTATCTGCCCCGAACATTTCTTTGGCGAAGAGCAACAATACTTGTTTCAGATCAGTAAATGATACTTCTTTATCTACATACAAAGCTTCTACCTGGTGGAAAAAACAGTGTGCACGATAGCTGATTGCTTCGTTACGATATACACGTCCCGGACAGATGATACGGATAGGGGGCTGAGAAGCTTCCATCACGCGAGTCTGTACAGACGAAGTGTGAGTACGCAGTAAAATATCCGGGTGAGATTCAATAAAGAAAGTGTCTTGCATATCACGCGCAGGGTGGTCTTCTGCAAAATTCAGTGCAGAGAACACATGCCAGTCATCTTCAATTTCCGGACCTTCGGCAATACTGAATCCTAAACGGGCGAAAATATCGATAATCTCATTTTTTACAATAGAAAGCGGGTGACGGGTACCGAGTTCCATGGGGTAAGCCGAACGTGTCAAATCTACTCCGTCGCAACCGTTGTCCTGATTCTCGAACTGTTCTTTTAGCGCATTGATTTTGTCCTGCGCCATAGTTTTTAATTCATTCAATTTCATGCCGACTACTTTTTTCTGTTCGGCAGCTACGTTACGGAAATCAGCCATTAAATTATTAATGGCACCCTTCTTACTGAGATATTTAATGCGGAGAGCTTCAAGTTCTTCGGCATTAGAGGCATGCATTGCTTCCACCTCTTTCAGAAGTTGTTCAATCTTAGCTATCATATTTTTGATGTATTGTTATTCAGTTTCTTGGTAAAAACCGTGCAAAGATACAATTTTATCATTAACCTTCGAAATATTTTGTATCTTTGTTGCCGACTTACACCGAAAACCGACAATATATGAAAAAGATTGTTATATTTCTTCTTTTTTTATTTTTTTCTTTTCATCTCCCGGCCCAGACTGATTACTTGGAACCGGTAAAACCTTTAGATACCTATCCGGGCGAACTAGGAGAATATTACCGGAACGTATTTTCTTTGTTAAACACAGGTTTTCAGCAACAACCTTATGCTCGATTTACAGTTATTCCTTCTTTTTCACCTGAATATGCTATGTCGGTTGAAAAGAAAAATGGACGTTATTGTCTGATTTCAAATACATTGTCACGTACTTACTGGCAAGCGGAGAAAGGAACAGTAAAAGTGGAAAAGAAATCAGTTTTTATCAGTCAGTCTTTGTATTTGTCTTTAGGAATCATTTTTCGATTGGTGACTAGTCAGATTCAAGATTTGGATGGCTCTACTGCAGGTTTGGATGGTATTGTTTATTATTTTACTTCGGTAGATAATAAAGGTAATGTTTTAAGCGGGCGGAAGTGGTCACCGGAAAAAGGATCTTTGATGGAACGTCTTGTGTTGGTTTGTCAATCAGCCTATTTATTAACTATAGGTGAGAGTATTTCTGAAGATGCATTAGCGAATGAAGCAGATGTTTTGTTGAAAGAATTGCAGAAACGTACAAAAGAACAACCGAATGCTCATAAACGTCCGATATATGTTGGTATTTATGAAGTAGGTCCTCAACTTGTGACCAATTCCGGTAAATTGGTAGGAGTGACTCCTAAGTTTTCTTCCGGCACCCCGGAAGAATATGTAGAAGCTGAAATGATCTATCCGGAAAGTTTATTGGCAAAGAATATAGAAGGCTATGTACTTTGTGAATTTACTATTGATAAAACGGGAGTTGTCCTTCGCCCTCATATCTTAAAGTCCACCCATTCCGGATTTGCGGAAGAGGTATTGCGCATTGTTAAAGGAATGCCGAATTGGATACCGGCAACGACTGAAAATAAAGCGGTGGAAACAAATTATACCCTTTATGTCCCGTTCCGTGTTCAGGCTTATCGGGAGCATTTGCAGAAAAAACTCTCCCAAAAATGATTAAAAAAGGGAACTTTTCTCCTTGTTTTATTGTAGTAATACGGTAAACCATTAAAAGTAAAAACATTATGGATGATATGATTAATAGAAACGACTCGATTGCCGAAGAAAATATCGAGCCGAACGGACGTCCCGCATCCAATCAGTTTGGAGAATGGAGTGAAGAAGTTTCCAGCCGTGCGGATAATGTATATAAAGATAAAAAACATCTTACGAAGAAAGAACGTGAAAAACGTTTGAAAGAAATGGACGAAGTAGTAAAGGAAGATTTGGAATAAATCTTTAAATTTGGGTATGATATTTATGGTTCGAAATAGGTTATTTTTTTATTAAATGAGTAAAGAAATTATCTATTAGAGAATAATAAATATCATATTTTTTATGTAAAGACAAAATAACTATTACTTTTGCATTTGTTTTAGTATTAAAATAAGCACGATCTAATACTTGAAAAGATGATACGTACTACATTGCTATTTTTGTCTATTTTCCTTTTATTACCTTTAAATGCTTCAGTGAATAATTTACAGGTAGAGTATTTAACGAATCCTATTGGCTTGGATGTGAAGACACCTAGGTTTAGCTGGCAACTCCAATCTGATCAAAGAGGTGTTAAACAGTTAGCTTATCAAATAACGGTCTTCAGAGATAAAGACTTTATAAGTGAAGTGTGGAATTCCGGGAAAGTGAAATCTGATAAATCAGTTCATATTGATTATGCAGGGCAGGCATTAGCCCCCTCAACTCGTTATTATTGGAAAGTAACTGTTTGGAATAATAAAACAGGTGAAGAGTCCTCTTCTGAAAAAGCGTTTTTTGAGACTGGATTGTTGGATGAAGGATGGTCGGATGCAAAATGGATTAAGGCCACGAACATAAATAAAAACTCGGAAATAAATCCTGGGAATCAGCAAATAGAAAAAGCTTGGATGTCGTTGGATGTTGATGTAACAGTAACCTCAGGCAATGCGTCTGTGCTTTTTGGCGTTCAGAATACTGCAAATTTATTTATGTGGTCTATCAATACATTGGACAATGAAAAGGAGCCGTTGATTAGAAGACATGTTTACGAACATGGCAGATTACAATCAAGCGATACACCTATTGGGAAATATTTTTCAAAAGAGGATTTGTTGAACAAGGAATGCCATTTGAGAATTGATGCAAGAGATGGTGTTATCAAGACATTTATCAATCATGTGTTGGTAGATACATATCTGGATAAGGCTGGCAAATTGAAGAATGGTGCTGTTGGTTTTCGTGCTTATAAAGGAAATGACAATGAAACGGCAGTTTATGATAATGTAGTTCTTACAGAATATGTGAAGAAAGGGGATAAAATACTATCAAAAGTGGTGTTGGATGAAGATTTTGAGAAAGGAACTTCTACTTTTGATGGGGGAGAGGTAATAGCTATAGATGGAAATCATAAATTGAATATCTTTTCTACTTCCGGTGATTTTAAAGTATTACAACCTATGGCGGAAGGTATTCCGATGTTTCGCAAAGATTTTAAATTACGGAAAAGAATTGCTTCGGCTCGTATTTATAGTTCAGCATTGGGAGTATATGATCTGTTTATTAATGGTCAGCGGGTCGGTACTCCACAAGAAGATGGTAGTATGCTTTATGATGAACTGAAACCGGAATGGACAGATTATAGAAAAACCGTTCATTATCAAACTTATGACGTGACTTCGCTGCTTCATAAAGGTTTGAATGCTGTTGGAGCGCAGGTAAGCTCAGGCTGGTTTGCGGGAGATGTGAATCATGGAGAATATGGTATTCATGATTTAGGATTTATTGCTAAAATGGTTATTAATTATACTGATGGAAGTTCGGAAACTATTGTAACAGATACTTCATGGTTGTCTTCTACTTCCGGTCCTATATGGTTAGGAGATATTTATCATGGGGAGACTTATGATGCACGTCGTGAAACTGCATGGACGAAACCGGGATATAATACATCCAAGTGGAATAAGACTGCTGTGAATACCTACTTCAAAGGGCAGATTATAGGATTTGCCGGTCCTACTGTTCAGGTTCGTCCGGAAATGAAACGTATGCCGGTAAGTATAACTACATATCAGGGTGAAACAAATGGTAAAATCAATGTTCTGAATGTGACGGACGGACCAACTGTCATTCATTTGAAAAAAGGGGAGACGGCTGTTTATAATTTGGGGCAGAATATGGTTGGCTGGGTCTATTTTAAAGTTAAAGGTAGTTCCGGAACAAAAATGAAGATTCGTTTTGCGGAGATATTGAATGATACCGGTGATAAATCACGTGGTGATGATGGACCTGCCGGAAGTGTTTATACTGCTAACCTCCGCTCGGCAAAAGCGACTTTGAAATATATTTTGAAAGGCAGTAAAGAAGGCGAATCGTTTCATCCTTCTATGACATTTTTTGGTTTTCAATATTGTGAAGTAACGGCCGATGAAGATATAGAACTTCTTTCTTTGGAAGGTCAGGTTATTGGTTCAGCCACCGAAGAAGGTTCATCTTTTGCTACTAGTAGTTCTCTTGTTAACCAGCTTTATAGTAATGTGTTGTGGGGACAGCGTGGAAACTATCTAAGTATTCCGACAGACTGTCCGCAGAGAGACGAACGCTTGGGATGGACGGGAGATACGCAAGTTTTCTGCCGGGCGGCTTCTTATAATGCAAACGTTTCTGCATTTTTTGAAAAATGGATGGGAGATATGCGTGATAGCCAGTCGCCTGATGGGGCTTATCCAAGTGTGGCTCCCCACTGTTGGGGAGTACCTCATGGTCAGTCTGCCTGGTCTGATGCAGGAATCATTGTACCGTGGACGATGTATTTGGTCTATGGAAATAAGGGTATTCTAAAAGATAATTATGATTCCATGGAGAAATATATGGAATTTCTATCCCGTCAAAAAGCCGATGGATTCGATTATAACGGTGCGGGAGTAAGTTTTGGTGATTGGTTGGCATATGAAGGTACTGAAAACCGTTATATTAGCGTATGTTATTACGCTTATGTTACACAGTTGATGACAAAGATTTCTTCTGCTTTAAGCAGGCAGGGTGGAGATAAATATGATTTGAAAGCTCGGGAATACAAAGCACTGGCACAAAAAATCAAAGAAGAATTTCAGAAACGTTATGTAGATGTTCAGGGAGATTTGAAACAGAAGAGTCAAACAGCTTATTTGCTGGCTTTAAAATTAGATTTGTTCCCAACAGAAGAATCTATGAAGCGAGGGCTGGATACACTTGTTAATAAAATAACAGCCAATGATAACCGTTTGAGTACAGGGTTTGTAGGAACAGCTACCTTAAATCAAACATTGAGTCAATATGGGGCCACAGGAATTGCTTATAATTTATTACTGCAAAGAAAAAATCCTTCCTGGCTTTACAGCATAGATCAGGGAGCAACGACTATTTGGGAACGTTGGGATTCTTATACGAAAGAGAAAGGTTTTAATACCGTTACCATGAACTCGTTCAATCATTATTCTTATGGTGCTGTTCTCGAATGGATGTATAGTGTAATGGCGGGTATTGACGTGGATGAAGCTTCCCCTGGGTTCAAACATATTATATTGAGACCGGAACCGGATAACCGTACCACAGTACCTGGTGGACAGGAAAGAATTAACTGGGTAGATGCCTCTTTTCATTCAAGTTATGGAGATATTAAAAGTGCATGGAAAAAGGAGAATGACGGTACAATAGTTTATAAAGTAACAATTCCTGCAAATACTACTGCGACACTTCATCTGCAATTGCCCACACTTGATTATGTAGTAGAGGAAGATGGACATGCTGCGGTGAAGTCCGAAGGTGTTTCTTCTGTAACATTTATGAAAGGACAAGCTGTATTAGAATTACAGTCCGGTAGCTACGTATTTGTAGTTAAAAATGGAAAGTAGTCAAAGCAGATGATAAGAGAAAAAGCATTGATAATCAATTTATTTTTTGATTATCAATGCTTTTTTATTAATGAAGTGGAGCGTATCGGACTCGAACCGATCACCTTAACACTGCCAGTGTTACGCTCTAGCCAGATGAGCTAACGCCCCTTCTATATCTAATGGTAACGTTTGTAAACGTACCATTTTTGTTCGCGCAAATATAATGCAATATTCTGAAATAATTGCTATGTTTGCGGAAATAATACTTTAAAGAAGAAATATGCTGATTTATAATACAACTTTTCAGGTGGACGATGAAGTACATGATAATTTTCTGATTTGGATGAAGGAAAGCTATATTCCAGAAATAGAGAACCATGGAACATTGAAGTCACCGCGTATCTGCCGGATATTAAGTCATAGGGATGACGGAAGCGCCTATTCCTTGCAATGGGAAGTCGAAAATAGTAGTTTGTTGCATCGCTGGCATTTGGAACAGGGAGTGCGCTTAAACGAAGAACTGACGAAAATATTCAAAGACAAGGTGATTGGATTTCCGACATTGATGGAGGTGATAGAGTGATTCAACCGGTAATAGAAAAGATAATCCTGGGAATTGACCCCGGTACGACAATTATGGGCTACGGAGTTCTGCGAGTGAAAGGAACCAAACCCGAAATGATCGCGATGGGGATTATTGACTTGCGTAAATTTGGCAATCACTATTTGAAGCTTCGTCATATTCACGAACGGGTATTGAGCATTATCGAGAGCTATTTGCCTGATGAATTAGCCATAGAGGCACCGTTTTTTGGTAAGAATGTACAATCGATGTTGAAACTGGGACGTGCACAGGGGGTTGCAATGGCAGTAGCATTAAGCCGTGATATACCTATTACCGAGTATGCTCCTTTGAAAATTAAGATGGCTATAACCGGAAACGGACAAGCATCAAAAGAGCAGGTAGCGGATATGTTACAGCGGATGTTGCACTTTTCAAAAGATGATATGCCTACTTTTATGGATGCAACGGATGGATTGGCGGCAGCATATTGCCATTTCCTGCAAATGGGACGTCCGACGATGGAAAAAGGATATAGTGGTTGGAAGGATTTCATATCAAAGAATCCGGATCGGGTGAAATAGAATATATAGATCGAAAAGTCGTAATCATGGGGAAAGATGAAAGTAAGTACAAATTATTTAGCAATATTTGGAGTAACTACAGTGGCAACAGTGATGAGTTGTTCTTCCGTGAAAAAAGAATATACTTCTTTTGAATTGTATCCGGTTCGTACCGGTAGCTTGGTCGAAATGGAATATACACCGGGGGCAACTAATTTTATGCTTTGGTCGCCGACGGCAGACGAAGTGCGTCTAATGCTTTATGATGCCAGTGAAGGTGGACATGCTTACGAAACCGTTAAGATGCAGCCGGGTGAAGATGGTACTTGGACGGCGACAGTAAATGAAGACTTACTTGGAAAGTTCTATACTTTTAATGCTAAGATCAATGATAAATGGCAGGGAGATACTCCGGGAATAAACGCACGTGCTGTCGGTGTCAATGGTAAACGTGCTGCTATTATTAATTGGAATTCGACGAATCCGGAAGGTTGGGAGAATGACCGGCGCCCTCCTTTAAAGTCACCGGCAGATATCATCATTTATGAAATGCACCATCGTGACTTTTCGGTAGATTCCACTTCCGGTGTGCGGAATAAAGGAAAATATCTGGCTTTGACAGAACATGGAACAACAAACCCTGATAAATTGCTGACAGGTATCGATCATTTGATTGAGTTAGGAGTGACTCATGTTCATTTGCTTCCTTCATTTGATTATGCCTCTGTAGACGAGACAAAGCTTGACGAAAACCGTTATAACTGGGGCTATGATCCGCAGAATTACAATGTGCCCGACGGCTCTTATTCAACTGATCCGTATAAACCTGATACCCGTATTCGGGAGTTTAAACAGATGGTGCAGGCATTGCATAAAGCGGGTATTCGTGTGATTATGGATATGGTGTATAATCACACTTTTAATACGGGAGGTAGTAATTTTGAACGCACTGTCCCCGGATATTTCTATCGGCAGAAAGCAGATGGAACATGGGCTGACGGATCTGGTTGTGGAAACGAGACGGCAAGCGAACGTCCAATGATGCGTAAGTTCATGATAGAGTCGATACTTTATTGGGCAAAGGAATATCATATTGATGGTTTCCGGTTCGACCTGATGGGAGTTCATGATATAGAAACAATGAATGCGATCCGAGAAGCTGTGAATACGGTGGACCCTACCATTTGCCTGTATGGTGAAGGATGGGCTGCACAATCTCCTCAATATCCGGCAGATTCATTGGCAATGAAGGCCAATATGTTCCAAATGCCGGGAATTGCAGCTTTTTCGGATGAACTGCGCGATGGAATATGCGGACCTGTAAGTGTGAAACATAAAGGTGCATTTCTAGCCGGTATTCCGGGTGGAGAAATGAGCCTGAAATTTGGTATCGTAGGAGCAATCAAACATCCGCAGATACATTATGATTCGGTAAACTATAGTCGTAAGTCATGGGCGGAACAACCTACGCAAATGATCAGTTATGTCTCTTGCCATGATGGATTGTGTCTGGTAGACCGTTTGAAAGCAAGTATGCCCGGAATTACTCCCGAACAATTGGCCCGTCTTGATAAATTGGCTCAAACAGTCGTTTTCACATCTCAGGGTATTCCTTTTATTTATGCAGGAGAAGAAATCATGCGTGATAAACAAGGAGTGGACAATAGCTATAAAAGTCCCGATGCTGTGAATGCCATTGACTGGAGACGTAAAACAACAAACGGAGATGTTTTTATGTATTATAAGCGTCTGATTGATCTTCGTAAGTCTCATCCGGCTTTCCGTATGGGAGATGCGGAGATGGTCCGGAAGCATCTTGAATTCCTTCCGGTCGAAGGAAATAACCTGGTCGCTTTTTGTCTGAAAGATCATGCGAATGGAGACAGTTGGGGAGATATAATTGTTGCATTTAACTCTCGTACCACTCCTGCAAGGTTGGTAGTACCTGCAGGAAAATACACAATAGTATGTAGGGATGATGTGATCGATGTTCGCGGATTAGGGATCCAAACCGGATCGGAAGTCATCATTCCAGCTCAATCTGCGTTGATAATGTATAAATAAAGCTTGTAATTAATCAAATTGTTCATGAAATCTCTCATTCTGTTGTAAAATAGTTACCTTTGTGCCCGATTATTAAAACAGGATAAAGGTATTATGAAGCAAAATACATTTAGCATAGTGGGTGGGGTAGCACGTAATCCGCTAGTGCGTTTGGCACAACCTGCCACAGTCGATATTGTCGCAGACGAGCATATAGCTATTGTGGGTCCTAACGGTGGGGGCAAAAGTCTTTTTGTTGATACATTGACAGGTAAATATCCATTGCGTGAGGGTACTCTGAAATACGATTTCTCCCCTTCGGCAACTCAGACTGTTTATGACAATGTAAAGTATATAGCTTTTCGTGATACCTATGGGGCTGCTGATGCCAATTATTACTATCAACAACGGTGGAATGCTCATGATCAGGACGAAGCTCCTGCAGTAAATGAGATGCTGGGAGAAATCAAGGATGAGCAGTTGAAACAGGAACTTTTTGAGCTTTTCCGTATCGAGCCAATGCTTGAAAAGAAAATAATCCTTCTTTCAAGCGGTGAGCTAAGAAAATTTCAATTAACAAAAACTCTTCTGACAGCTCCTCGTGTATTGATTATGGATAATCCATTTATTGGTTTGGATGCACCTACCCGCGAACTTCTTTTTTCTTTGCTCGACCGTTTGACAAAGATGTCTTCCGTTCAAATTATTCTGGTGCTTTCTATGTTGGACGATATCCCTTCTTTTATCACTCACGTGATTCCTGTTGATAAAAAGATAGTATTTCCAAAAATGGAAAGAGAAGCTTATCTCGAGGCTTTTCGTACCAGGGACGTGCCTGTATCTTTTGACGAATTACAGCAAAGTATTCTTGATTTACCTTATGATGGGAATAACTATGACTCTGACGAAGTAGTGAAGCTTAACAAAGTCAGTATCCGTTATGGCGACCGTACGATTTTGAAAGAACTTGATTGGACTGTTTGTCGTGGCGAGAAATGGGCTTTGAGCGGTGAGAATGGTGCGGGTAAGTCTACTTTGCTTAGTTTGGTTTGTGCTGATAATCCTCAATCGTATGCTTGTGACATCAGTTTGTTTGGCCGGAAAAGAGGTACCGGAGAAAGTATTTGGGAGATAAAGAAACATATCGGATATGTGAGTCCTGAAATGCATCGTGCTTATCTTAAAAATCTGCCCGTTATTGAGATTGTAGCCAGCGGTTTGCATGATAGCATCGGTTTGTATAAACGTCCGCAACCTGAGCAGATGTCTATCTGTGAGTGGTGGATGAATGTATTCGGTATTGCAGAACTGAAAGACAGACCTTTCCTGCAACTTTCCAGTGGCGAACAACGATTGGCCCTATTGGCACGTGCTTTTGTGAAGGATCCGGAATTGTTAATTTTAGATGAACCTCTTCATGGATTAGACACATATAATAGGCGTCGTGTGAGAAAGATTATCGAAGCTTTTTGTCGTCGTAGAGATAAAACGATGATTATGGTGACTCATTATGAATCTGAATTACCTAATACGATCACTAACCGTATTTTCTTAAAAAGAAATAGATAAGAATTTCTATTTCCTTTTCTACTCGAAGATGATGTAATCATATTTTTTATTCTTTTTTCTTGATGCAAACTATAAAGTATAAATAAAAAGTTATATATTTGAGTTTTCATTAGTAGATATAGATTGAAACAACACACATTGCTCATTTATTATTTTTTTGACATGAAAAAGCACATCTTTTTTTTAATACTCTCAGTTTTGATCGTAGGCTGTAAGCCAACTGAACAATTAACAAAGTATGTAAATCCCTTTTTAGGAACCGCTACTCTTTGGGAACCGGAAGATTTGGGGTATGTTCGTAAAATGAAACAACGTACTTGGGGCGCTGAAGTATTTCCCGGAGCGTCGTTGCCTAATGCAATGGTGCAGTTAAGCCCTATAACCCAATTCCGTAGTGGAGCCGGATATCAATACGAAGATACAGTAATCTACGGATTCTCTCATACCAACAAAGGACATTGGAACCTGTTACATGTCCCTTTGTTGCCTGTAACCGGTGAAATCTCTCCGAGTGATTACTGTTCCGGATACAGTCATCGGAACGAATCGGCACATCCGGGTTATTACCAAGTGTTTCTTGAAAGATATAATGTCAATGCCGAACTTACTTCTACGCTGCGCTGTGCTTACCATAAATATACCTTCCGGAAAGAAGATGATAAAAAACTGGTAGCCGATATGATGCGGTCGAATAATCGGATTAGCGATTGGAGCATTCAAAAGGTGGATGAGAATACTTTTACGGGTTCTCAGAATGGCGAAGGAAGAATATACTTCTATGCAATTTCAAATTACAAAATAAAAGACATAGAACAGGTAAAAGATGATAATCATGAAGTGTCTCTGGTTAATTTCTTAGACAGTAAAGATTCGAATCCGTTGGAACTCAAAATCGGTTTTTCCTTTGTAAGCATAGAAAATGCGAAGTTGAATCTGGAAAAGGAGATGATGGACAAATCGTTTGCTCAGGTTCGTGAGGAGGCTGATCATATCTGGGAAAAACAACTATCAAAAATAATCGTAAAAGGCGGCAGTGAACGTGAAAAAGGAATATTCTACTCCTGCCTGTATCGCTCATTCTTGTGGCCTGTGCTACGAAGCGATGTGAATGGGGAATATACGGATGCTAAAGGAGAAGTGGTAAATGGCGGATTCAATAATTATACGGATCCATCTTTCTGGGATGACTATCGTAACAAATTGGTACTGCTGGAAATGTTATCACCTGATGTGACAGTAGATATTATTCGCTCTATCACTGATCGGGGAGAAAAAAGAAATGGTTATATGCCTACCTTCTTTCATGGCGACCATGCTTCGGCTTTTGTTGCCGGAAGCTACTTGCGTGGACTTCGCGGATTTGATCCCCAGGCCGCTTACCGGCTTCTGTTGAAAAATGCCACTATTCCCGGTCGCGGAGGCAGACCGTATTTGGACGAATATATCCGCCAGGGCTGGATTGCAGAAAAAGACACAACGAATGTTCCTACTTGGGATGAGTATAAAGCTGCCGTAACGAAAACTGTGGAATATGCTTATGATGATTATGCTACTGCATTATTGGCTAAAGAACTGGGTGATGACGCTAATTATAAACTCTTGATGAAACGTTCCGAAAACTATAAAAATCTGTTTGATCCCAGTACTGGTTTCTGGAGAGGGCGTATTGCCAATGGAGAATGGATTAAAGATTTTGATCCCTATTATCCTTATTATGCTTATATGTACCGGGAGGCTAATGCCTGGCAATCTTTATTCTTTGCCCCTCATGATCCGGAAGGAATGATTGCTCTCTATCCTAGTAAGCAGGCTGTGGAAATGAAACTTGATTCTCTGTTCTCCGAACCTTGGAGAGGATATGAAGCACACAACATGACAGGATTTATTGGAAATTATTGTCATGGTAATCAACCTGACCACAGTGTACCATATACCTATTACTTCATTGACAAGCAAGAAAAAGCGCAATGCGTGCTTGACAGTATTATGGATCGCTTCTATGATATGGGAGCTGATAAATTGGCTTATTCAGGTATGGATGACGCCGGAGAAATGTCATCCTGGTATGTATTCAATGCTATCGGACTTTACACCTACTCACCTGCTGATCCGGAATACATAATGACCGTTCCTTTATTTGATGAGATAGTATTTACTTTGGGTGACGGCACTCAGTTTAAAATTCGTAAAGATGGAAAAGGGAAGAAGATTACCAATATTACTTATGGCGGCAAAAAGATAGATGGATGGTTCATCTCGCATGATCTGCTCAAAGAAGGAAAAGAGTTGGTTATACGAACGGAATAAGAATGTTTTGTAGTGAATTGATTCCTATGATCTGATTTTTGGTGTACAGAGATATTTAATACATCGATTATGAAAAACAAACTACTTTATTTATTATCATTTTTAGTCATCACCTTTGCTGCACAAGGACAAACACAACAGGGCAAAAAAGGATTTCTATCTTTTGATGACGCACAGATTCATACGCTTTCCGACCCTGGCTTGCAGAGATTTAAAATGGCATGGGCCAGTGATGATTCGGAAACACAAGTTGATTCGCAAACTTTATATGGCAATCAACCTTCCTTGTTCGTCCGGTCGTCACAGGGAAAAGGTGTCAAGGTGCAGTTTCATTTTTCAAACCGGGACATCGTGGGGAAGACAGTTGTTTTTAGCGGTAAATATAAATGTGCCCAGGCACGTAATGCCAAGGTCCGTTTTGCAATCGGACTCGACACTTTCCTAAACACTTTCGAAAATGAGAGTACTGAAGTAGAGTGTAATGGAGACCAAGATTGGAAAAGTTTTTCAGTGGAAATGCCACTTACACGTACATCGTTCTTTTTTTTCCGCTTAATGACGTCAGGCGATATGAAACTCTGGCTTAGCGACTGTCAGGTGTTGATAGACGGACAATCGCTTGACATATTGGTGGACCCTTCTGCCGAAGTGGACAAGGATACGGAATTTATGCGTGACTCTCGCGTGGCTCTTACCGAACCTATACAGCAAGTAATGGAGAATCTGGTTGTATTAGGTAAGGTATGGGGATTTCTTAAATATTATCATCCTCAGGTAGTGATTGGAAAGTATAATTGGGACTTTGAACTATTCAGGGTATTGCCTGAGATTGCACGTGCTCAGAATAAAGAGGAGCGCAATCGTGCTTTGAGTAAATGGATAGACAAGTATGGCGGGATTACAGAAACCGAAGATTATACAGTGAAAGATTCTACCCAATATCACAGGTTTGCTTATTTGCAGTGGTTGGAAGATCCTATGCTTTTCGATACAGACCTGTCGGATAAACTGGTAAAGATAAAGAATGCCAAACGTAATGGCGTACTTAATTACTATCTTCCTCCTTTGGCTTGGAAAGAGGAAGTAGAGTTCCGCAGAGAGAAAGTTTATCCAGGGATAAGTTGGAAAGATCAGGGATTTCGTCTTCTCACACTTTACCGGTTATGGAATGCTGTCGAATATGGTTTTCCATACGTCAATCTTACAGATCACCCTTGGTCTACGCTTTTGGAAAAATATCTTCCGGAATTTTATAATCCGGTTTCCGGAAGTGAATTGTATCTTTCTATACAAAAATTGTTGGCAGAGATCAATGATTCGCATGGAACGTATGAACTTCCGGTCAAAGGTTCCAGAATGCGTGGGCTTCCTTTGGGGATAACATTAACTGCGGATGGTAACTATGCAGTAGAATCTACCCATTTGAAGGAAATAGATAGGGGAGCCGTTATCAAAGCTGTAAACGACAAGTCTGTTCAAGAGCTTATCGAGGAATTCCGTCCAATCATAGCCTCTTCGAATGAAAACACTTTAAAAAGAGACGTGGCTCGTAGAATGTTTTTAACTAAAGAAGAGGAAGAAACTGTTACTGTAAAAGAGGGGAAAAGGACTTCTAAAAGGAAAGTGCATACTCAAGTTTATACTATGCCCGAAGCAGTGGGACGAAAAATGCCTGAGGAGTATGATTTGGATTCGAAAGATATTATTTATATCAATGTTGCACAAATAAGTGCGGACAGATTGAATGAACTAATGTCTGCTCGTATAAATTCAAAAGGGCTTATACTAGATATGCGGCAATATCCGCAACTATATACCAAGGATATCCTTGAGAAATATCTGTATCCTAAACCGGTTCCATATATGTGGTTCTCTATGAATTCAAAAAAATATCCAGGCAATTACTTTCTGGATATAAAGGGAAATGTCGGTCCGAAAGAGAATCCCGGTTATTTTAAAGGAAAGATTGCTATTTTAGTCAATGAAGGGACGCAGAGTTTCGGAGAATTATCTTCCATTGCTTATCGGGCAGCTCCACGCAGTGCAGTTATCGGGACTCAAACAGCCGGAGCAAATGGACATATCGGTTACTTTTTTCTTCCTTACGGAATAAAAATCAATTATACAATGGCCGGTGCCTTCTATCCCGATTGGGGAATGAATCAACGTGTTGGAGTGAAAATTGATATTCCTGTGGAACAGACAGTAAAAGATGTGAAGTATGGAGAAGATGCGTGGATTAAAAAGGCGATAGAGTATATAGAAGGAGAATAACGTATGATATGAATTCCATAGCTTTTGTATGTTTTCAATTAAATGAGAACAATAAAAACCTATGGAATTCATACTTATATCAATATGAAATCAGTTTGGGTTCATGTCATATTTTCCTGTAACTTCTTCTCTTATAGTGAAATAAAATGAAGCAACCATTATGACTGAAGATTCATCACATAATATCGGTTTCCATACATTGAATGTTTTGCAAAAAATCCCATTGCCGGAAGATGTGAAGTTAACTGTTTCACAGATGTGTTTTTCATTGCAGATGAATTAAATCGATGTAATGTATTGTAAATCTCAGCGGCAGTAAGCCAAATACCTTTTTCTGCTTCCATAGGTTGTCGGAAACAATTATAAAACACATCCTCCAATGGTGACTGGCGGTAATAAGCTTTATTGTGTTTTTGTAACAGTTGCTCTTCTTCACTGTTCAGAAAATCGGGTTTGCCTGCTTCCAGTTCCGCTTTTAGTTGGGCGTATACCTGTTTGTGTTCCAGAGGTTCTTCCGAGATAGTGTGCAACACCTCCACGCAAAGGAAACGGCGGCTTCCTGTAGGGTCAGTTAGTATTTGATAGGAGTTAGTCGTAGCTATAAATGAAGCTAGTCTGTTCTCGTTTACCCATCCCAATCGTTTGCCACGAAAAATAGGAATATTGACCATTTGGAGTAAATTTTTGAGGTTTGTTTGTTGGCTCTCTCTGATTTTATCGAATTCATCCAGATTAATCAATCCGTTTTTAACAAGTTTCTTTTCGGGGAAAGTGCTGGCAGCCAGATTTAAATTATCAAGATAGTAATATCGGAGTGAGTCCGGTAGTAAAGATCTACAAAAAGTACTTTTGTTCAGTCCCTGTTTGCTGCTGATTAAAATAGGAGTCAGTGTATTGGCGTGAGTCCGCTCTACACCGGTCCATTGTGAGGTCATGGCACGTAACCAATAACGTCCGCCTTTTAGCCATAACTCATTGTCCGATACTCCTAGTAATAAAGAAGTCACACGGTCTGTTCCATCCCATACCGGAAGCTCTCTCATGTAAAGATGAAAAGGATTATAAGCTTCTACTTTGCTGGATAATACTAAAGTTGGAATGTCATTTCTCCAACAAGGGATACCCTCCAGTCGGGCATCTACAATCATTCCGTTCATTTCCCTTTCACTAATTGGTCGAAAGCGGTCTGTTGTGTTTTTTAATTGGAATTCGGTGGCTCCTGTCAGAGTGTTATAGCGGAATGTAAAGTGTTCTAATAGATATTTCCGCAGCTGAACGGTCATAGTCTGACTCCTATTCCTTTTTGAGGTCCCGTCGGGACTTTCTTGCTTTTCTGTATTTACCTTTTTCTCCGGTTTGTCGGATACATTTGTCTCTTTGTTAGTCTGTTCTTCTATGCGTGCAAGTAATTGTTTCAACGTTTCTAACATTTTTTGAATCATTGTTTTCATTTTTGTTCTATTTTATAGTTAATACTTCGAAAATGTGAGACGCAAATATATAATTCGAAAAAGCGGATTTGCAACTATATAGATAAATGATTCTCAAAAAAGTGAGTTATCTAAAATTATTCGATAAAGTATTGTTTTTAACTAAATAAATTAGTAATTTTGATGTATCATATTAATTGTAGTACAAATTGTGCGATGGCTGTTTCGCATTTTGTGCAACAACTGTTGTATAATATATGAGTTAGCTGTTGCACATAATGTGAGTCAGTCAATAGATTGGCATAAAATAAATAAAACTACCGCGTAAATTAGCTAACAGTTGCGCACAATACAATTAGTATATGAGTGCACTTTATGATTTCTTTCTGACTCCCCAACCTAAAGATTCCAATAAAAAAAGATATCATGCCCGTTTGGTGGTACGTGATACGATAACCCTCGAAGATATTGCAGGAATTATAGAATCAAGAAGTAGCTTGAGAAAAGGCGATGTCATCGGGTCTTTTATAGAGTTTGCCAATGTTTTCAAAGATGAACTGTCCAATGGGAACAGTATTCATATTGAAGGGGTCGGTTCATTTCGTATTAAGGCGGAATCTCCGGAGGTTCGGTCGCCTAAAGAAATGCGTGCGGAGCATATACGCTGTGCAGGAGTTGTTTTTACTCCGGAGAAAGAACTCCTTCGGAAGTTGAAAGCAACTACCTTTGAGAAAGTTCGTGAAACACGTCGTTCACAAGAATTGAGTGATATTGAGATTGATGGAAAATTGGCGGAATTTTTTAAAGATCATGATTATATCACTACGCGTCAGCTCTGTGCGTTGTGTGGACTGCGAAAGGCTACTTCTCTCCGTCGGCTACAGAAGCGGGTAGAAGAAGGAAGAATGACACATCCCGGATATCTTCGTTCTCCTTTTTATTTCCCTGTTCCGGGATGGTTTGGAGTGTCACGAAATAGATGACGCAATGCAACTGATTGGATAATAGTGAAATATGAGAAAATATGACGATGAAGGAAAGTGATTTCATATTGTATTTTAAGTACTATTTTTTGTTCATAGATAGCTTATTGCAGAGAAGTTGATAATGCAAAGTTATTAATCAATGATTTTACTTCATGCGTTTAGGTGAGAAAGAAAAAGCATTAGCCACGATTATGCAGATTGAGAAATTATGTGTGCAAGACCCTTATTATCTTATGGGGAAAGGAATGCTCTTAGAAGTGAATGATAACAAACTATTGGCATCGGAAAATTATAAACAGACTGTATTTTTATTCGAAAAACGTTTAAATGAAAAACCTGTTGAATCTGATTTAATGAATTATCTATTAGCACTTTATTTGAGAGATGATAAAATGTATTCTTTGGAAGAGGTCGAGCAGAAATATCCTAATGTTTTTAAACCTGAAAAAAGGCAATATATAACAGGGATGATGGGCAATTTAGGCAAGCAGAGTAGAGAGAATTTGATTTATGAGATGGTCAGTAGGTGGTCAATGAGATAATATAGATTCTTAGAATGTTGATTAGTGACGGAATTGGAAAATTAGAAGAATAAATCTTCCAATTCCGTTTGTTTTGCAAAATCATAAAGTGTTGTTTTTCGTAACATGCAGAAGCTATTCCAAGCATTCATGATGGCATTGTAATATCTTTGCATGGCATTATATTGTTCTTGTTGAGCAGAAGCCAGTTCATAAACAGATACTTTGCCGGAATGGAACTTTTGTGCTAACAAAGCATATTGTTCCTGAGACAGCTGGTAACTTTTAGTGGCAACGAACCATAAATTCATATTGTGATTGTAATCTTCTACTATGTCTTGTATGTCATTGTCAAAATTAGCTTCAGCTTGCTCTATTTCTATCATGCTGTTTTGATAGTTATTTTTTGCTATACGTATTTTGTTACGGTTGATACCCCATTGGAAGATCGGTATTTGTACTCCTATCATAACTCCTTGTGTGTAATCAGGTTTTCTGTAAGCATCTAGAAAATGATCGGAATATTGGTTTAACCCATAACTTAAGTTAAGGTTACCATTGAAACGGTTATTTAATTTAGCAGTAAATAATGTTTGTTCAGCCTTTAGCCTTTTTTCTTCTTGTGTTAAAGCAAAGGGACTGTTGTGTCGTGCGTAAAAGATAGCTAACTTTTCATCTATTTTCAGTGGTAAATCAAATTCCGGTGTTTGTATTTCTACCTCCTTATCCATCCATTCTGATTTATTGAGAAAGGTTATAAGCTCTCTTAGGGCTTTCTGATAGCTTTTAATAGAACTTTCATAGGCATATCGATTGTTAAGTTGCTGCAACTCCATTTGATGATATTCATATTCGGTGAAATAACCATTGTCGAGTAATGCCTTACTGGCAGTGAGAAGAGTATCAGATATTTGGAGATTTTTATAGGATAATTCGGTGGAAAGTTTGCTTGAAAATAAACTCATAAATAAGTTTACTGCTTGTGTCTGAACATTTGCAATTTCTGAACAATATTGCTTTATTGAATTATTGAGTTGTGCATATTGTATATCCCGTTGTTTCTTGTAGTTATAAAATCCTCCGACAAAAGGCTGTGAATAATTGATGTATAGCGGATTCGTCCCAAAACGATCTCTATTGTTGGAAAATTCGCGTAGATAGTTCAAACGGGAACTCACACTCAGTTCACCACCTATAATACCAATCTTTTGTCGGATGGCAATCTCTGTACTACTACTGTTCGTGTAGTCTTCTACATAAGAGTAGTTTCCACTTTCAGCATTCTGCATTAATTTCTGAGAACGGTTAAAGTGCACAGGGTTTAATGAAAAAGCAATGGAAGGTAGAAATTGTTTCTTGTAGTTATCAAATGCTAGTAATGTATTTTCATAAGATAGCTTTATTTTTTTTGCTGACGGTGAAGATAAGCACCATTCATTCAATACTTGCTCTAAAGAAATTTGATATGGCTGTCCATGTAAAAAAGTTGGAACTAATATAAACCATATGATTATCCATTTGCGATTCATAGGAACATTTTATTTATTGCTTTGGGTAGAATGATCATTTATAGTCTATTGATTGATGGAATTATTCTGATTGTGAAGAAACCAGGTTATAATATTCTCCTTTTCTTTCCATAAGGTTTTCATGATTACCAATTTCTACTATTCTTCCCTGGTGCAGAACAACAATTTGATCTGCATGGCGTATGGTACTTAATCTGTGTGCTACAACGATTACAGTTCTGTTTTTAAATGCGGAATTTAATGCTTCAACAATTTTCTTTTCATTGATGACATCCAGTGAATTTGTGGCTTCATCCAAAAAGAGGAAATCAGGGTCACGATATAAAGCACGTGCTATTAATAATCTTTGTTTTTGTCCTCCACTCAATCCTCGGCCTTTTTCTCCAATGAAAGTATCAAAACCTTTAGGCATACCGTTTATTTCATCTTCAATCTGAGCCATTTTACATGCTTCATGTAGGCGGTCATAATTGATATGTTCGTCATCCAGTACTATATTGGCAAGGATGGTGTCGCTGAATAGTTTACCGTCCTGCATCACTACTCCACACATATTGCGCCATGTGCGTAAGTTAATACTCGATACGTTCATATTTCCCATTTTTATATCTCCGTAAGTCGGTTTATAAAGTCTTACTAATAATTTGAGTAAAGTGGATTTTCCACTACCACTTCCACCGACGATGGCGGTCACTTTGTTCTGTGGGATAGTCAGGAATATATTGGAAAGTACTAAAGGTGAGTTGGGGCTATATTGAAAAATAATGTTTGATAGTGTAATATCCCGGCTTTCTGGTAAGATGGAAGTAGCTCCAATGGATAATAACTCTTCTTCATCTTTCAATTGTCTTATTTCATTCATACGTAAGAAACTTATTTTGGCATATTGAGCAGATACCACGAAGCCAATAAACTGAATCAATGGACCGTTTAGCATGCCAATAATAAACTGTGTAGATATCATGACGCCGAATGTGATTTCTCCTTTAATGACGGCACTTGCACAGAAAAATACAATACCCATGTTCTTTATATTTTCAATAAACTGAGCTCCTAAATTTTGCATATTAGTAACATTAAGTACTCTTTTATTGACCTTGTATAGTTTGGCTTGTATTTCTTCCCATTTCCATCTTCGATACTTTTCGTAGTTGTATATTTTAATATCCTGAATGGCAGATACAGTTTCAACCCAGTAACTTTGATCTTGAGAGATTAGTTCGAAGTATTCCCAATCCAGTCTTTTTCGGATACGGAGGAAAAGAAGTACCCAAGCTGCATACAATATTGATCCGGAAAGGAAAATATAAAATATGATGGGATTATAAATTAGCAGAATGACACTGAAAACCATAAAAGTAAGTGTGGAGAATACTAGTGACAAAGAATTATTCATGATAAAGCTTCGGATACGTTCGTGGTCACGAGCACGTTGCAATATGTCTCCTAAAAGTTTATTCTCAAAAAAGGTAACCGGAAGTTTCATCAGTTTAATCAAATAATCAGATATAAGAGCTATATTTACCCGTGAGGTGATGTGCAGTAATATCCAGTCACGTATTACATTGAATATTGTGATACTTAATAAGATGCATATATTGCCTATCAATACCATGTTGATGAAGTTGATGTCAGTTGTTTTAATCCCCACATCAATCACAGCTTTTGAAATAAAAGGAAGTATGCCTTGAAGGAGGGTTGCTACAAGCATGATAAAGAATATGGTTGCAAAACTATTTTTATAAGGGATAAAATAGCGTAGGATACTTATAAAACTATTTTTCTCCAATTCTTTTTCAATAGCACTTCGTTGAAAATCAATTGTAGGTTCTATCGCTAAAAGTACGCCAATAGATTCTCCTTTTGGATACCATCCGGCTTGAAACTCCTCATGTGTGTATTTTACCCTTCCTTTTGCAGGATCGGATACCCAAATGTATTTTTTATTAGCATGATAAACTACAATAAAATGGGATTCTTTCCAAAAAATGATAGCCGGGAAAGGGACTTGATTTACTACATCGCTCAATGTGCATTTAATTGCTAATGTACGAAGCCCGATACTTTCGGCACCGGTACTTAAATCTAGTAATGATACGCCTTGGTTAGTTATTCCACATCGGTCTCTAAGATACTGTAATGAATAAAATCTTCCAAAGTGTTTGGCTACAATTTTCAGGCAAGCCGGACCGCAATCTTGCATATCCATTTGATAATCAACCGGAAATCTGTGTAATATCATTGTGCGTTATAATTTATATATTATAATTAGAGTTTTATTGTTCGGCATTTGCCTTTAAATTATCGAATAGCCTTTCTATTAGTTTCTTGGGTTTTGTTATAATTTCAGCAGTTCCTTGTGATTCGAAGTCGAGGTCGAGAGTCTTGTTGAAATTAGTTTGTAAACCATTGGGGAA
>NZ_BHWB01000028.1 GCF_003865075.1 Bacteroides faecalis
TTCTTGGACGAAGAGTATTACAGGGACTCTGTTCAGTCAAACGCTGATTATCAGGAGGCAATAACGGGGAATACCCCTTGCTATAATGGCAACATCAGCAGTATGTTGTGGAAGGCAGGAACGGAAACGAGCCAAAGAGGTTATCGTTTCACGTATGACGAGCTTTCCAGATTGAAGGATGCCCTCTACGGGAAGGCGCTACGCTTGCCTCTAATACGACCGATTCAATGAGCAGATTACCGCTTATGACAAGATGGGAAATATCTTAGGCCTGAAACGTTACGGGCAGACGGATGCAAACAGCTACGGGCTGATTGACAATCTGACTTTGACGTATAACGGTAACCGTTGCAGGCGGTAAAGGACGTTGCCACAAGTTCGGTTTATGGTAATGGAACAGAATTCAAAGACAATTCCAATCAAACGGTGGAGTATGCTTATGATAAAAATGGTAATCTGACTAAAGATTTAAACAAGAATATTAGTAGTATTGGGTATAATTTTTTAAATTTGCCTAATCAGGTAATCTTTGCGGGAGGTAATAGTGTTTTATATGAATATGCTGCTGACGGAACAAAGTTGCGTACGGTACATAAGACGGGGGCTACTACCTTAACGACGGATTATTGTGGTAATGCGATCTATGAGAATGGGGTGTTGAAGATGTTGCTCAATGATGCGGGTTATGTTAGTTTCCCGGATAGGAAGGTTCATTTCTATTTAAAGGATCATCAAGGTAATACTCGTGTGGTAGCGGATAAGGATGGCAATGTTGAGGAACGAACAATTACTATCCTTTTGGTGGTACTTTTACATCAACCAATAGTGTTCAGCCTTTTAAGTATAATGGTAAGGAACTGGATCAAAAAAATGGATTGAGCTGGTATGATTATGGGGCGAGACATTATGATGCTGCGATAGGGAGGTGGCATGCAATAGATCCCAAATGTGAAAAACAATTATTTGTCTCCATATGTTTATTGTAACAATGGGCCGATTGATAAAATAGATCCTACCGGAGAAGATTGGTATCGCGACAATAACGGAAATTATCGTTGGATAGAAGGCGACGAAGAAATTGAAGGATATGAAAGACTCGGTTCATCCGTTTCTATATCGTTGGGAGATGGTCTGTATCTAAACGCCTATCAGAATGGTGGTATCATTGCGAATCAAGCAGTAAATGCATTCGACTTAATTTCTGGCAGCGGAAAATTACAGAAGCAGTTCTTAGGCAATCAAAGTCCTCTGTCTGAAGACTCAAAATCAGCATTGTTCAATGGACTAACCAGCAGAGGAGTTGATGCAATAGCCCGTCCCGTAGGAGAGTTTCTGGTAGAACAGGGAACTGTTTTGCTGGGAGGCAAACTATTAAGTTTGGGAATTGGAAAGTTAGTCGGACAATTTGCCTCCAAAAGCAGTAGTAGTATTGCCCAAGCTGCAGAAGCTTCTTCTATTGGTAATGAAGCGGCTGTTGGAACCCATTCTGTTTATACGGGGGTAGACGCTTCGGGAACGGTTCGATATGTAGGCATAACAGGTCGTGATCCATCCGTCAGGTTTTTGGAACATTTGCATTCGGGAACGGCAAGAGGTACATTAGATTACAAGATGTTAAGGTGCTGAAAATCTAACAAGAGCTCAAGCCCGGGTATGGGAGCAAACTCTAATTAATCAGTATGGAATGGGAAAAACGGAGGACAATTGTTAAATAAAATCAATTCAATCGCCCCTAAAAATGGGGAAATATGGTATAAAATAATATGGGAGCAAAAAAATCAGAACAAAAATTGGAGATGTCTTTTCTGTGAAAGTATCAGAATCCGGTATAAATATTTCCAACTGATAGCATTTGATTTAACTCATTTAATAGTGATGTTATCAGAGCTTTTAAAAAGGTGTATACTTTGGATGAACATCCTACTTTATCAGAAATAGTGAATGGCGAGGTTGAGTTTTATGCTCATTGTATAACCAATTTTGGTCCTAAACTCTCTTTGTGGGAGAAAGTGGGAAGTATCGCTGATGTAGGGATATAAGTCATATTTTATTTAGATATTCAAGTGATGACTCAACAATTAGGGAAGAGCCAATTAAAGTATCATATAATGGCGCGTATGGCATATTAATGACAAGACTTTTACTGATGTTGGAAAGTTAGAGGGAGAAAACAGAAAAGCAGAAATTGGGCTTGTTGTAAGTCCTTGGGTATATTGTAGATCGTATAAAAACGGAAAATACAATTTTTGGCATCCTGATTTTGAATAACTGATTACTACCCTGATATAGGTTGTCTGATTAAAGATAATTTATATCAGGGTATTTTATATATTGGAATGTTTATTTTATAAATGTTTACCAACTCTACCTGTTCAATACAGCGAACATTCTGTGCAACTCCTTTCCTTACCAACCAGAACAACAAGGACTACGCAATAACATTACCTTCTACCCCAAATGAGCGTGCGGGTTTATTCCCTTTCTGGGGACAATCTCACCTACCGTCAGGACTATGCGACAGGTACTCTCGACTGTACGCAGACTACTGACGAGGACGGGCACATCACCCTGGAATTCAAGGACCGGGCTACGGACCGGGTACTCCTTTCACGCGTAATGGACGGGGAGGTGCTGCTCGATACCTATTACGTTTATGACAACTACGGGAATCTACGGATGGTATTGCCTCCGGCAGCTTCGGACTTGCTGACCTCGACCACTACCCCCGCTTCATGGACCGAGACTGCGGCAGCCATCCAAAAATATGCTTACCTCTACAAATATGACGGCCGGAACCGTTGCATCTACAAGAAACTTCCCGGTTGCGATCCCGTCTATACAGGTATGATTCAGCCGACCGTCCTATCTTCGTACAGGACGGAATGCAACGTTCCAAAGGGGAATGGTCCTTCAGCATACCCGATGTTTTTGGAAGGATCGTCTTGACGGGAACCTGCAAGAATACGCTGAATCATGCAAATGATCCGTTAAAGAACGTAGTGGTGAAAGCTACCCGGTTAACAGGCACGAATCAGACTAATGAGCTGAAAGGATATACGCTTCCCTCAAAAGTCGCCTTGACCACCCCTGTTATATTGAGCGTAAATTATTATGACCGGTATAACTTTATAGGATCGAATGGAATTCCTTCGGGTTCCTGCTTACGAAAAGGTTGCTATGACCAACTCAGGACTGGGAGTCAAAGGCTTGCTCACAGGCACACTACGGCAAGTATCAATGGAACAGTACATACCTGTACCGGGATGTATTACGATGACATGATCCAGCAGCGGAAACAATTCTCTGGAGTAGATAAGATATTACTGCCTACGACTTCCGGAAATCCTACGCAAGTCAGAAAGTACTGTCGGTCGGATAACACAGAAGTCTATGTCCACACTATGACCCGGCGGAACGTCTGTTAAAGACACCTATCAGTTGGATAATGCCGCGGCAGTGACTCTGGTGGATAACACCTACGATGAAGTGGGACGTTTGAAGTGGGACGGCGAAACGGGAATGCTAGGCTGAAAACGGAGTATGCTTATAACATTCGTTCTTGGACGAAGAGTATTACAGGGACGCTGTTCAGTCAAACGCTGAATTATCAGGAGGCAATAACGGGGAATACCCCTTGCTATAATGGCAACATCAGCAGTATGTTGTGGAAGGCAGGAACGGAAACGAGCCAAAGAGGTATCGTTTCACGTATGACGAGCTTTCCAGATTGAAGGATGCCCTCTACGGGGAAGGCGCTACGCTTGCCGCTAATACGAACCGATTCAATGAGCAGATTACCGCTTATGACAAGATGGGAAATATCTTAGGCCTGAAACGTTACGGGCAGACGGCTGCAAGTAGCTACGGGCTGATTGATAATCTGACTTTGACGTATAACGGTAACCAGTTGCAGGCGGTAAAGGACGTTGCCACAAGTTCGGTTTATGGTAATGGAACAGAATTCAAAGACAATTCCAATCAGACGGTGGAGTATACTTATGATAAAATGGTAACCTGACTAAAGATTTAAACAAGAATATTAGTAGTATCGGGTATAATTTTTTAAATTTGCCTGATCAGGTAATCTTTGCGGATGGTAACAGCGTGCAGTATGAGTATGCTGCTGACGGAACGAAGCTTCGTACGGTACATAAGACGGGGGCTACTACCTTAACGACGGATTATTGTGGTAATGCGATCTATGAGAACGGGGTGTTGAAGATGTTGCTCAATGATGCGGGTTATGTCAGTTTCCCGGATAGGAAGGTTCATTTCTATTTGAAGGATCATCAGGTAATGTAAGAGTTGTAGCAGATAAGATGGCAATGTTGAGGAGACGAATGCGTATTATCCTTTTGGTGGTACTTTACATCAACCAATAGTGTTCAGCCTTTTAAGTATAATGGTAAGGAGTTGGATACGAGGAATGGATTGAGCTGGTATGATTATGGGGCCAGACATTATGATGCGGCGATAGGGAGGTGGCATGTGATGGATCCTCTACAGAGAAATACAACAATGTAAATTCATACGCATATTGTAATAATAATCCGATAAAAAACATAGATATAGATGGACGAGACTGGTACATGAATGAATCGACAGGAAATTTATATTTTCACCGAGATTCAGTTGGACAACAGATGACATATAATGAACAAACTTATACTCATATTGGTGATAATAATATGTTTGGAAGTATGAAAGATATTTTATTGAAATTATATAATTTTGAAGAATCTGCTTCTTTAGCTCAAAAGCATGGATATAGTATTAATCCAATACAAGTCTAGAGAACAATCTTATTCAACGGGAAAAAATAACATAGTGATTGTTACTGGTGAAATTGACATTATTAATGAGAAATATGGAATATTTCCGATTGATAAAAATAAAATGATAGGAGTTAAGACTGATCCACTAATACAGAGAAAGTATGATGCCTTAGATATGATAGATGTACTTTTAACAGGAGGGAAAAAAACAGAATATATAGAAAGAAATTATATATCATATAGAGTATCAAAAACAAGTGATAATGTTTATACTACTATTGGGTCTGTTTTTAATGGAATGGAAACAATAATGACGGGTAAGCAAGATTATCGAACAATTAATGTTTATAATAATTGGAATCATTATTATAATGCTACAGAAGGAAAAGGAAAGTTGTTAATATATAAATAATAGTTTATGAAAATAATAAGTTTAGTACTAATAGAATTGTTTTTTATTCAATACAATTGTTTTTCACAGGAGTATCCTGATGAAAAAACAGTTCAAGGTTATAAAGAAATCATTAGTCTATATCCAGAAGATTTAGTGTCTCATTTTCCGAAAGAAATAGCTCATGAAAAAGTGCTTATAACAGCTTTTAAGTATCCGAAAATACAGGACTTGAGTTATATTCATATTATGTCGATTCTAAATGATAAAGAAATTGAGACATTAAAAAAAGATGCTTTACTCGAGGCTAAAGCCATTTATCATTTTACTGATTCTTGTTTAATGGTTATTCCTTATAATTATGAAGAGGATAGTATCATAATTAATACTGATTCGATTCGATATTGTCAGAATTCGAATATGCTTCCTATTTCCAATATCAGAACTTGGGGTGATTTCGTACCTAATTTTTATAAAAATGCGACCATTTTTATATTTAATGCAGAAAAAGGTTGCTTTCTTAAGAATGATTATCTTTCTAAATCAGGAGTTGGTTTACCAAATGCGTGGCAACATGGATATAGCAGAGGAATAGTAATATTTAAAAATTATGTACTGTATTGGCTCGATGTTTGGTAGTGCTTTGATTTAATCTAAATTTCGTTTTATCCTAATTAACTTACCCTGATATAGGTTTAATTTATATCAGGGTATTTTATATATTGGAATGTTTACCAACTCCTACCTGTTCAATACAGCGAGAATCCTGTGCCAACTTCTTTCCTTACTAACCAGAACCGACAAGGACTGGCGTATTACCTGACCTTCTACCCTAAATTGAGCACGTATCTATTCCCTTTCTGCAAACAGCCTTACCTACCGTCAGGACTATGCGACAGGTACTCTCGACTGTACGCAGACTACTGACGAGGACGGGCACATCACCCTGGAATTCAAGGAACGTGCTACAGGCAAAGTTCTCCTTTTACGTGCAATGGACGGGGAGATGATGCTAGATACCTATTACGTTTATGACAACTACGAGAATCTAGGGTTGGTATTGCCTCCGGCGGCTTCGGACTTGCTGGCTTCGACCACTACATCCGCTTCATAGACCGAGACCGCGGCGGCATCCAAAAGTATGCTTACCTCTACAAATATGACAGGCTTTCTAGGTTGAAGGATGCTCTCTACGGGGAAGATGCTACGCTTGCCTCTAATACGAATCGATTCAATGAGCAGATTACCGCTTATGACAAGATGGGAAATATTTGGGGTTTGAAGCGTTACGGGCAGACGGATGCAAACAGCTACGGGATGATTGATAATCTGACTTTGACGTATAATGGCAATCAGTTGCAGGCGGTAAAGGACATTGCCACAAGTTCGGTTTATGGTAATGGAACAGAATTCAAAGACAATTCCAATCAGACGGTGGAGTATACCTATGATAAGAATGGAAATCTGACTAAAGATTTAAACAAGAATATTAGTAGTATTGGGTATAATTTTTTAAATTTGCCTAATCAGGTAATCTTTACGGGTGGTAATATATTGAATATGAATATGCTGCTGACGGCACGAAGCTTCGTACGGTACATAAGACTGGTGTTACTACCTTAATGACGGATTATTGTGGAAATGCGATCTATGAGAACGGGGTGTTGAAGATGTTGCTCAATGATGCGGGTTATGCCAGTTTCCCGGATAGGAAAGTTCATTTTTATCTGAAGGATCATCAGGGTAATACTCGTGTGGTAGCAGATAAGGATGGCAATGTGAAGGAGACGAATGCTTATTATCCTTTTGGTGGTACTTTTACATCAACCAATAGTGTTCAGCCTTACAAGTATAATGGTAAGGAGTTGGATATGAAGAATGGACTCGGTTGGTATGATTATGGTGCTAGACATTATGATGCGGCGATAGGGAGGTGGCATGTAGTGGATTCTGTTAATGAATCAAATTATATCAATCTATAAATAATCCAATTCTATAAACTGATATAATGGGATGTAGTATAGTGTAAATAAGTGATGTATAATGGATCGATTTTAATTCATAATATGATGTTATACAGTTAGATAAAGTTATAGAAATTGTTAGGATATTATTGACCAGAGTGAGTATTCATATTGTTATAATTTTAGTATTGGAAACGTGGAGGAATTGTCTGTAAAAAAGGTTTAATAGAAGAGGATGAAGTTTTGCTTGGTATCGTCATTGCTAGTAGATTAGCTCAATTAAATATTATTGAAGTAGGAATGGTAAAAAGCAATTGGGAATTTTTCATTTGTTGAAAAAGGAGTAGAATTTATAATGAAACAGCCCTCTAGACTCAAGTATGTTCTTTATCAAGTTATTGGTGGCAAAAATGTAAAGGGCAGGAAAATATTATAAGATTAGTATTCTCACTTTTTTGAGTTTCGGTGTTTAAAACAATTTGTATTCTTTGGAGATTCTTGATATTTTCTTTATATTTGTAAAATATATGCATTAAATACGGATAAAACCGATTGTTAACTATTAATGGGAAAAAGAAAATGAAAATTACTATGAAGAGGGAAGGCTTTCGGAAAACCTTTCTGCAGCGATCGTTGAGAGTAATGGGGATAGGAGCGATATGCTTCTCGTTTGTTATGTCATTAGGAGCTTGTTCTGATGACGATGATGGCAAAAAGGAAGCGGAGCCTGAAGTAAACGGGGCAAGTGTACGCATAGGGAACACGAGTCGTAATATGCCAGCTTCGGGTACTGTTTATGCTCAGTATGGCGACTCGCCCACAGGATCGGACATCGCCAAACTTGTAGACAACAATGTGAATACCTGTTACCAGACAGATCATGCTAATTTCTACGTGATGTATAAAGCTGACAAGGATTTGCTCCTCAACTGCTACACGGTGTGTGCGAGCAGCGGTCCGTCTACCAACGATCCGAAGGCGTGGACGCTCAAAGGCTCTAACGATAATGCCAAATGGACCACACTTGACGAACAAACCGGACAGACATTCGGTGACAGAAAAGAGGTGAAAGAAATCTTGTTTGAGAATGAAGCAAAATACCGCTATTATAAACTAGAGGTAGCGGGAAACAATGGTGGTAGTGCCACACAAATTGCCGAATGGACTTTAAAATACAAAAATGTCTCTTTGCATCCAGACGAACCGCACTCGGTGGAAATTGATAAATTCTTCACCAATATGCCTACTGTCGGTACGCTTACTGCACAATATTCAGACTATCCGGAAGGCCAGTGGGTGCGTAATATAGCAGATGGAGATAACAGAACTCACTATACAACTTCACACACCCATTTCTATCTTTTGTGGGAAGGTGATAGAAGTACGGTTGTCAAATACTATTCGCTGACATCTTCGGAGGATGACCCCAAGAATACGCCTTCCGCATGGAAACTGTACGCTTCGAATGACAAAACCACCTGGAGCATGATTGACCAACGAATGGATCAGAATTTCGGTGACAGGCTCAAGGATAAAATCTACGTATTCAATAACAAAGAGGCTTACCAATATTACAAACTCGACATAGAAGCAAACAATGGAGGAGACTGTACGCAGATAGCCGAATGGACCTTAAAGGACGTGCCCGACATTGACGACCTGATGGGACTGGCGGATGGATATTCAGGAAGCGATCTGACCCCAATGGGTGGACACTATGCCAACCGACATGTGGCTACTGCTGAAGATCGCAAATGGTTACTCAATCCGGAAAACGAATCGGACGAGCTTTATGCATGGGACGGACATTGGAAAGAATTCCCCGTAACTCTTTATCCCTATGGAAAACCTCTCCCGGCCGATGCGAACCAACATGGTATTGGTAACTGCTCGCTCGTAGCTGCACTTGCTTCGATGGCTTATATCTATCCCGACTTCATAAAAAGTCTGATTCAAGACAATGGTGACAAAACATATACCGTATCCATGTTCGACCCGCAAGGTAAACCTATTAAAGTTTGTGTGTCCTCAAAATTCTTGGCAGGTCAAAGCGAAGAGATGTTCTGCTGTACTGGAAAGGACAACAAAGCCACATGGGCAACCGTACTTGAAAAAGCGATCATGAAGTGGAACTATATCTTTAATGTAAATAAAAACACAGGAGGAATAGGAAGCGAACACGTGCCACCGTTGTTTACGGGAGATGGTTACAGTTTCGGTTTTGCTCCTGGAAGACTTACTGCATGGCAGTTGCAACGTGCTGTGATGACTTCTTTGATGGAAGGAAAGCTTGTGATAGGTGGATTCAACAAGGGAGATTTGGTGGCTCCTGACGGAAGTGGAAAGACTGTCACCGCACACGCATGGACGCTGATGTTCTCTGCAGATCCTTCCGCGCTGTTCGGTATGCGTAATCCTTGGGGACTCTGCTATGATGCAAATGGCAAACGTGATGGTGTGCTGAATGTTTTTGAAGGTCAGATGCCATCCACTATTGACTTGCGCATCATCAACCCGGGTATTGCCGCAAATTCTAAGGAAGGTGGTGTATTTGAGCCTTATTACCCGCCCAATTATGCTCCTCAAGAGGTGAGAATAACTCCGGTTTCTCGGACAAAGTAATTTTCTTCTCGGGATAGGATCTGTCGGTATAATAAGAAAATATTCTCTCGTATATCTGCGGAACTTACTTAGCAAAGGTTACCTGACAAAACGAATTGGTGGATATTCCAATCTGTTTTGTCAGGTAACCTCTTTTTTCCTCTCTCTTGTGCGATATGTAAACGCAAATTTCTATCTTTGTCATCCATATTGAGACTTAGAAATGGAACAAGAAGATTTTGATATACGCAATCATCAGCTTACTTCGAAGGAACGTGACTTTGAGAATGCGCTTCGCCCGTTGAATTTCGAGGATTTTAGCGGTCAGGATAAGGTGGTGGAAAACCTTCGCATTTTTGTGAAGGCAGCACGTCTGCGTGGAGAGGCACTGGACCATGTTCTTTTGCATGGACCTCCCGGATTGGGAAAAACAACACTTTCAAACATTATTGCCAACGAGCTGAGAGTCGGTTTTAAAGTAACTTCCGGTCCGGTACTTGATAAACCGGGTGATTTGGCGGGAGTGCTGACCAGCCTTGAACCGAATGATGTGCTATTTATTGATGAAATCCATCGTCTTTCACCGGTGGTAGAGGAGTATTTATACTCTGCTATGGAAGATTACCGTATTGATATTATGATTGATAAGGGACCTTCGGCACGTAGCATTCAGATTGATTTAAGCCCTTTCACGTTGGTTGGAGCAACTACGCGTAGTGGATTGCTGACAGCACCACTTCGTGCCCGTTTTGGTATTAACCTGCATTTGGAATATTATGACGATGATATTTTGAGTAATATTATACGTCGTTCTGCTTCTATACTGGATGTACCTTGTTCGGTACCTGCTGCATCCGAAATTGCTTCCCGAAGTCGTGGAACGCCTCGTATTGCTAATGCTTTACTTCGTCGGGTACGTGACTTTGCACAAGTGAAAGGTTCCGGTTCTATCGATACGGAGATTGCTCAATATGCACTCGAAGCATTGAATATTGATAAATACGGATTGGACGAGATCGATAACAAGATACTTTGTACAATCATCGATAAATTCAATGGAGGACCTGTTGGATTGACTACTATTGCTACGGCTTTAGGAGAAGATGCGGGTACTATCGAAGAAGTATATGAACCATTCCTTATCAAAGAAGGTTTTATGAAACGGACTCCCCGTGGGCGTGAAGTAACAGAACTGGCTTATAAACATTTGGGAAGAAGTCTTTATAATAGCCAGAAGACGCTGTTTAATGATTGATATTGACTTTTTGAGAATATTTTAAATTGTATATTATGAAACAATGGACTGCTTTCATCGCTTTTTTCTTTTTGAGTATCTCTTTATCGGCTCAACAGAGATATGGAAAAGAACTATATGAAAAAGAAGTATTTGTCTCCACTCAGGGAGATTCTTTACTTTATCGGTTACTTCGTCCCGAAGCGGTGAAACCGGGCAAAAAATTTCCGTTGGTGCTGTTCCTTCATGGTGCAGGTGAAAGAGGAAATGATAATGAAAGACAATTGACTCATGGAGGACAGATGTTTTTAAATCCGGTGAATAGGGAAAAACATCCGGCTTTCGTACTAATTCCACAATGCCCGCAGGGTAAGTATTGGGGATATGTGGAACGTCCTAAATCTTTTACTCCTTCCAATATGCCTGTTGGACAAGAGATGAATCCGATATTTCGTGCGGTTAAAGAATTATTAGATTCTTATCTAAACATGCCGGAAATTGATAAAAAGAGAATTTATATCGTAGGTCTTTCGATGGGGGCAATGGGAACATTCGATATGATTTCCCGCTATCCGGAGATTTTTACTGCCGCTATTCCTATTTGTGGTACGGTGAATCCGGACCGTTTATCGGCAGCAAAGGATATCAAGTTCCGTATTTTCCATGGGGATGCTGATGATGTGGTGACGGTAGAAGGTTCTCGTGATGCATATAAAGCATTGAAAGCTGCCGGGGCAGATGTGGAATATATTGAGTTTCCCGGTTGTGGCCATAATAGCTGGGACTCAGCATTCAACTATCCCGGATTTATGGACTGGCTGTTCAAACAAAAGAAATAACGAACATTTATCGACACTAATCATTAGTAAACATGGCTGGACTTAAGTCATTGGTAAAGGATACTGCGTTGTATGGAATTAGTAGTATCATAGGCCGCTTTTTAAATTATTTGTTAGTACCTATCTATGCAGCAGCAATGTCTACTGCTTCAGGTGGATATGGGATAATAACAGAGGTATATGCTTGGACAGCCTTGTTAATGGTTATTCTCACGTATGGTATGGAGACTACATTCTTCCGTTTTGTGAATAAAGGGACGGAAGAACCGGAAAAAGTATATTCTACAGTGCTCATTATGGTGGGAAGTACATCGCTGCTTTTTGCTATATGTTGTATGCTGTTTCTTCATCCCATAGCAGTTGCATTGGGGTATGCCGATCACCCTTGGTATGTTGGTACGATGTTGTTGGTAGTTGCAATGGATGCCTTTCAATGTATTCCTTTCGCTTATCTTCGTTATAAGAAACGTCCGATTAAATTCGTTGCTTTGAAGATGTTCTTTATTGTGCTCAACATCGCATTAAATCTGATTTATTACTTGATAATAGGAGGTAGTAATGTATTTTATGCTTTTCTCTTCAATTTGATATGTACATCTATAGTAATGATATTGCTTATTCCCGATTTGAAATTTAGAGGAGGATTCGATAAAATCCTAGCAAAAAGAATGCTGAATTATTCTTATCCGATTCTTATTCTGGGAGTGGCAGGTATTTTGAATCAGGTGGCTGACAAGATTATGTTCCGGCATATCTATCCGGATCCGGTTGGGGCGAAAACACAATTATCTATCTATAGTGCATGTAGCAAGATTGCTATGATTATGGCAATGCTTACCCAAGCTTTCCGTTATGCTTATGAACCGTTTGTGTTCGGTGAAAGCAGAGATAAAGACAATAAAGTGATCTATGCAAAAGCCATGAAATATTTTATTATTTTTACGCTGTTGGCATTTCTAGCTGTGATGTTCTATTTGGATTTATTAAAATACATCTTAAAGCCTGATTATTGGGGTGGTTTGAAAGTCGTACCGATTGTGATGGCTGCCGAAATCTTTATGGGTGTTTTCTTTAATCTTTCTTTCTGGTACAAGCTGATTGACGAAACCAAGTGGGGAGCTTATTTCTCATTTACAGGATGTGCGGTATTAGTGCTAATCAATATTGTATTTATACCGAAATACGGTTTTATGGCTTGTGCGTGGGGTGGCTTTGCTGGTTATGCAGTAGCTATGCTTCTCTCTTATTTTGTAGGACAAAAGAAATATCCGATCGCTTATGATTTGCGTGGAATTGCTTTGTATGTAGGTCTGGCTTTAGTGTTGTATGCTGCCGGTGAATGGGTACCTATTTCCAATATTGTGTTACTTCTGGCTTTCCGTACATTGCTTCTTTTGTTGTTTGTAGCATATATTATCAAGACGGATTTGCCATTAAATCAAATACCTGTTATTAATCGATTTATAAAGAAGAAATAACTATGAAAACGGATGAACGTAATAAATTTGCAATTAAGTCGTTCTTAAAGAATTATTTAGACTTAAAGAAGGACAAGGATAATGAGTTGGAAACAGTGGATTCTATTCGTAAAGGAGTAGAGTTTAAAGGAGCTAACTTATGGATTCTTATTTTTGCCATATTTATGGCGTCTTTGGGATTGAACGTCAATTCTACTGCTGTGATTATTGGTGCCATGTTGATATCACCACTCATGGGACCTATCATGGGAGTCGGATTATCTGTCGGCTTGAATGATTTCGAGTTGATGAAGCGTTCTTTGAAAAGTTTCCTGATTACGACTGCGTTTAGTGTAACCACTGCTACTGTTTTCTTTATTCTGGCACCAATCGCCGGTTCACAGTCGGAGTTGCTTGCACGTACTTCACCTACGATATATGACGTATTTATCGCTCTTTTCGGTGGATTAGCGGGAGTTGTTGCTCTTTCTACCAAGGAAAAAGGGAATGTGATTCCGGGAGTTGCTATTGCTACTGCATTGATGCCGCCACTTTGTACAGCCGGATATGGACTGGCAACAGGTAATCTGATTTACTTTTTAGGAGCCTTTTATCTTTATTTTATTAACTCTGTTTTTATTAGTCTTGCTACATATATTGGCGTACGACTCATGCACTTTCAACGGAAAGAATTTGTTGATAAGACTCGTGAGAAAACAGTTCGTAAGTATATTGTTCTGATTGTTATTCTGACGATGTGCCCGGCTGTGTATTTGACGTTTGGTATAATCAAAAGTACTTTGTATGAGGCAGCAGCTAATCGCTTCATTAATGAGCAGTTGAATTTTGAAAACACACAAGTGCTTGATAAGAAAATCAATTATGAACATAAAGAGATTCGTGTTGTTTTAATTGGTCCTGAAATACCGGATGCTTCAATTGCTATTGCCCGTAATAAATTGGAGGCATATCAATTGAAGAATTCGAAACTGATAGTCTTGCAAGGTATGAATAATGAGGCGGTAGATGTTTCTTCTATTCGTGCCATGGTTATGGAAGACTTTTATAAGAATAGTGAAGAGCGCCTTCAAGAACAACAGAAGAAGATTGCTAAATTGGAGACGAGTCTTGAACAATATAAAGAGTATGATTCGATGAGCCGTACATTGGTTCCGGAATTGAAAGTTCTGTATCCTTCTATCACGTCGCTTTCTATCTCTCATTCACTTGAAACGCGGATTGATTCAATGAAAACAGATACAGTGACATTGGCTGTCTTGCAATTCTCGAAACATCCTTCGGAGACTGAGAAAGAGAAAATCAGTGCTTGGCTAAAGGCTAGGGTAAAAGCCAAGAAATTAAGGTTAATTACGGAGTAAAGGGCATGAACTCGAAAGGCTATAACTAGTTTGGTCAAAGGCTGATGTATCGAGATTGTGTGAGTGAATAAAATAATATAAAAGCATATCATCTAATTAATTTATAGTATGATAGCATCCGTCATTCTGAACGAAGTGAAGAATCTCTTCTCTCTGTATAATGCAAAGAAGGGATACCTCTCCGGACTCTCCATGACAGATAGTAATAAGATAATAAAGCATTGGTACTTATGAGACTTAAACTATTTGTAATTGTAATTCTTTCTATTTGTTTGCAGAGCGTATCTGCTGACGAAGGAATGTGGTTGCTTGGAAACCTTCAGAAAAACAAGCAGGCAAAACGGGTAATGAAAGAACTTGGTCTGAAAATGCCTGTAAGTAAATTATATGACCCCAAGAAACCTTGTTTGGCGGATGCAGTAGTCAGCTTTGGAGGCTTTTGCTCGGGAGTAGTAGTCTCTGAAGACGGGCTTGTGTTTACTAATCACCATTGCGGATTCAGTAGCATTCAGCAGCATTCTTCTGTTGAACACGATTACCTGAAAGATGGATTCGTGGCACATAATCTTCAGGAGGAATTACCCAATCCGGAGTTATATGTGCGTTTTCTGCTTCGTACGGAGGATGTCACCAAGCGGGTACTTGCTGCAACTAAAGATGCAAATACGGAGAGTGAACGCAAGGTGGCTGTCGATTCAATGATGGTTGTCATTAGTGATGAAGTCTCAAAGAATGATTCTACTCTGACGGGGGTTGTCGATGCATATTATGCAGGAAACGAGTTCTGGCTTTCTGTCTATCGTGATTTTAATGATGTTCGTTTAGTTTTTGCACCGCCATCTTCTGTAGGAAAGTTTGGTTGGGATACGGACAATTGGATGTGGCCACGTCATACAGGCGATTTCAGCGTTTTTCGTATCTATGCCAATAAAGAGAATGGTCCGGCAGATTATTCTCCGGAAAACGTTCCCTATCGTCCGGAATATGTGGCTCCGATTTCTTTGGATGGATACAAAGAAGGCTCTTTCTGTATGACACTTGGTTATCCGGGAAGTACGGAACGTTACCTTTCTTCCTATGGTATCGAAGAGATGATGAATGGAATGAATCAGGCAATGATTGATGTGCGTGGAGTAAAACAGGCTATTTGGAAACGGGAAATGGACCGTCGTCCGGATATTCGGATTAAATATGCTTCAAAGTACGATGAAAGCTCCAATTATTGGAAGAATAGCATTGGTACTAATAAAGCAATTCGGCATTTAAAAGTATTAGAGAAGAAACGGGAAGCGGAAGTGGCACTTCGGGATTGGATTCAGGCACATCCCGCAGAAAGGGAGAAGTTACTTCGCCTGTTTTCGAATCTGGAGTTAGGCTATAGTCAGCGTCGTGAAACGAATCGTGCTCTGGCTTTTTTCGGGGAGTCATTTATCAATGGTCCTGAACTGGTTCAGATTGCATTGGAAATTTTGAACTTCGACTTTGAAGGTGAAGAGAAGCAGGTACTTAGTCGGATGAAGAAATTATTGGAGAAATATGATAATCTCGATTTATCTATCGATAAAGAGGTCTTTGCCGCAATGTTAAAAGAATATCAAACTAAGGTCGATAAAAAGTACTTGCCAGCTATGTATGCGCAGATAGATACGCTGTATCATGGAAATATACAGACTTATGTAGATTCTCTGTATGCTACCTCGCAGGTAACTACTCCCAAAGGTTTGAAGCGTTTCTTAGAGAAGGATACTACTTATAATCTGATTGAAGATCCGGCTATTGCTTTGAGTATCGACTTAATCGTGAAATATTATGAGATGAATCAGAGTATTTCCGATGCTTCCGAACAGATAGAAGAAGGTGAACGTTTATTCAATGCTGCTATGCGTCGCATGTATGCTGACCGTAACTTCTATCCGGATGCAAATTCTACGATGAGACTTAGCTTTGGATCTGTTGCCGGTTATTCTCCTTTTGATGGTGCTACTTACGACTATTATACTACAGTGAAAGGTATTTTCGAGAAGGTAAGAGAGCATGCTGGAGATATAGATTTTGCTATTCAGCCAGAGTTACTGTCTTTGTTTTCTTCCGGGGATTTCGGCCGTTATGCCAATGAGAAAGGTGATATGAGTGTTTGCTTTATCTCCAATAATGATATAACAGGAGGAAATTCCGGTAGTGCTATGTTTAATGCCAAAGGAGAATTGCTCGGTTTGGCTTTTGATGGCAATTGGGAAGCAATGAGCAGTGATATTGTATTCGAACCTGAATTGCAACGTTGTATTGGTGTGGATATTCGTTATGTACTTTTCATTATAGAGAAATATGGAAAGGCTGCCAATCTCATTGGAGAACTCAAAATAGATCGATAAAAAGGCTGTTTTTTATAGATCTTATAGGGGGTATTTGAACGTTGTATCAGAATATTGATTAGCTTATCATTCTGTCATTCAGAATTGTTATTACTTTAGGAGAGTGAAAAAATCTATATAGTTGATAAATCATCTGGATTTCCTCATTTTGAGTTGCAATAGAATGAATATGCTATATTATGAACAGATATTGTCTTTGATTTTATTTCTTTTTTCTCATCTTTGTCATGTGTAGGTCTTTAAATTGATTACAAAACTATTATACATATGAAAACCAGATTATTTAGCCTATTGCTATTTGCGCTGATTGCTTTTAATCTATGCGCACAGTCTGATCAGGGTAAAAAGGGGCTCCTGACTTTTGAGAAGACACGTATCATCTCTTTCAATCCTATGCAGGGAATGCCCAACATGGCTTGGTATAGTGAGAATAAGAATGTTCGGGTGGATACTGATGTCCGTTTTAATAATGAATCGTCATTATTTCTTTCGTCTACCAACGAAAATATGGCGGATGTACTTTTCTACATGATAAATCGGGATATTATAGGAAAAACAATTGTTTTTAAAGGCAAATATAAATACCAGCAGGCGAATCAGGCAAAAGCCCGTTTTTCCATCAAACTGGATACTCATTATCGGAAAGTAGAGAAACAGACCGTTGATGTGGTATGTAACGGAGATCAGGAATGGACAGATTTCTGTGTGGAAATGCCATTCGAACGTTCTGATAAATTTTTCCTTCAGATACTTTGTGAAGGAGAGGTAAAATTTTGGGTAAATGATTGCCAGGTATTAGTAGACGGTCAATCCTTAGATATCATCAAAAATTCGGATAAAAAAGTGGATAAGGATCTGGAATTTGTAGGAAATTCTGGAATATTAATTGGTGAAGTTAATCAGCAGACTTTGGAAAATCTGGAAGTATTGGGTAAAGTCTGGGGATTTCTCAAGTATTTTCATCCGCAAGTAGTAATTGGTAAGTATAACTGGGATTTTGAACTTTTTAGAGTGATGCCTGAGATAGCTGCTGCAAAAAACCAAAAAGAAAGAAATTCACTTTTGAGCAAATGGTTGGATAAGTACGGTGAAATCAAGGAAACTGAGGACTACGCTGTGAAAGATTCCAGTTTGTATCATCGTTTTGCCCAATTGGCTTGGTTGGAAGACCCGGCTCTTTTTGATAAGGCACTGTCTAAGAAACTGGTGAAAATCAAGAATGCAAAACGTAATTGCGTACTCAACTATTATCTTCCCATATTGACCGGAAAAGAGGAGGTCGAGTTTGCTAGAGATAAACCCTATCCCGGAATCGGTTGGGAGGATCAGGGCTATCGCATTCTTACAGTTTACAGGCTTTGGAATGCGATCCAATATGGTTATCCTTACACGAATTTAACGGATCATAAATGGGATACACTTCTGGCACAGTATCTCCCTGAATTTATAAATGCCCCTTCAGAAAAAGACCTGGATTATTCCATACGGAAGTTGTCTGCCGAAATTAATGATTCGCATGGAAATCTCGAGTTTCCTAATAATGAGCTTCGTTTATATGGGCTTCCGGTAGAGCTGACTCAGACAAAGGATGGAAATCTCGTAGTGCAATCTACTATGGTGCAGGGACTTGACAGGGGAATGGTCATACTGGCTGTGAACGATAAACCTATTTCGGAAATTGTGGAGAGCTACCGTTCTACCATTCCTTCTTCCAATGAAAGAGGATTGTTGAGGAATACTTCCTTCCGATTATTGGCTACAACAGAGAGTGAGCTAAAAATCAAAGTAGGGTATCAAGGTCAGTCTCATGAATGTGTGATCCCAATGCAAGCCTTTATCCGAGTAGAACCTGAAGGCAGAAAGAGACCGGTAGATTATGGATTGAATGCAAAAGATATTCTTTATATCAATGCTGGAGAAACAAGCATGAAGGAGGTGGAACAGATGATGAAGACTCGCCTTAATGCCAAAGGGCTTATATTGGATATGCGTAAGTATCCAACTTGGGAGATAAAGGGAATGCTTGAGAAGTACCTTTATCCTAAGTTAACTCCCTATGTGTGGTTTACAATGAATTCGAAAAAGTATCCGGGTAATTTCTTTCTAGATATATATGGAGATGTTGGTACTACTCAAGGGAATCCCGATTATTTCAAGGGTAAAATTGCAATTCTGGTAAATGAAATGACTCAAAGTCAAGGAGAGCTAACATCGATTGCTTTTCGGAGAGCACCGCACAGTGCAGTTATAGGTACACAAACTGCCGGAGCAAACGGCCACATCGGTTATTTGTATCTGCCTCGCGGGATAAAGTTTAACTATACAATGGCTGGTGTATTCTATCCGGATTGGAAATTGAATCAGAGAGTTGGAGTGAGTATTGATATTCCGGTGGGGCAAACAGTGGAAGATGTGGAAGCTGGAGAGGATATGTGGATCAAGAAAGGGATTGAATACATTGAGAGTGAGTAAGTAGGAATCTGTTAATTTCTAAAATTATCAACTCGGCAACAAAGATCCGAATAGGATTATGTTGCCGGGTTCATTTGTATGCTAGGAATGAGTTAGGTTTATTTTTTCTTTGTCGGTCTACTTGGGATTTTTTCAAAGATAGATTTGACTCGTTCAACGTTTAGTTTGGGTTCACGATTATAGTTGTAGATACCATTCTTTTCCTGTTCGATATCAGTAAGCTGAGTGTAACAAAATCCGGTAATATTTCCAGAAGTCTGAATTGCATCGACTAGCTTTTCCAGACACTCATAGATATCATCTTCGTTGGTAAACATACCTCCATGCCCCCATGTACCTTTGGCGCTTTCTGATGTTTCCCAAACAAGACCACCAAATTCACCAATGAAAAGGGGCTGATTGGTATATTCTGCTTTATTTTTATCCGGTTTCAGTTTTAATGCGAAGCGCGTTACGTCTGACTCATAGTTCATGATACTCCAGATATCAGTAACGCAGTGGAAACTTGTAAGATCATTGAATGGTCGGCTAGGATCAATGGCTTTAGTTATCTTTTGTGTATCAAATATTAGTCGTATGAATGTAGGTGTAATTCTACTAAATAGAGTGAAGGGAGACCAGGTGATTATGGAAGGGTGATTCCGATCCCGTTCAAGGATTTCCGCCCATTCACTGAGGAAATTCCGTGATGCAACCTCGTTATTAGGATCCATTCCGCCGTTAGGAGATTCTACCCAAGTGATAAATCCAAGTTTGTCTGCCCAATAATGGAATCGTTCTTCGAAAATCTTTTGGTGTAGACGTGCACCATTAAAGCCGGCGGCTTTACCTAATAGAATATCATTTTTTAGGGCCTCGTCGGTGGGCGCAGTCCAAATTCCGTCGGGATAATATCCTTGATTCATAACCAAACGCTGGAAATAAGGCTCATTGTTTAAGTAAAATTGTCCGTTAGCTGTGTGAACTTTGCGCATGCCTACGTATGATTTTACTTCGTCGATAACCTGTCCTTTAGCATCTTTTATACGGTAGGTGATACCGTACAAATGAGGAGTTTCGGGACTCCAAAGTTTCATTTTTTTTATAGGTAGAGTCAGATCGCTACCATTAGCACATTGGGATATTTGTTGAGCGACTTTTCTCTGACCGTCATATAACGTAACTTCCAGTGTCTGACCATCGGATATTTGATAGAATTGTGGAGTGATTGTCAATTGTTTATTGTCGATGTTTGGAGAAGTGATTGCTGATTCCAATCCATAGGTAGAGACAGCTTCCATCCATACAGTCTGCCAGATACCGGTAACGCGGGTGTAAAAACATGCAAAAGAAGATTTTTCCAGAGATTGTTTGCCACATGCCTGAAGTCCTGACCTTGGATTGTCGGACGCAGCTACCACAAGATTATAGGTTTGTCCTGGTTTGGTTATCTGAGTTAAGTCTATTGAAAATGGGGTACTTCCACCATAATGGAAACCGACCATACGTCCATCCAGATAGATTTCTGCAACATAATCAACAGCACCGAAATGGAGTAAAATCTTCTTGTTCTCCCAATCTGTCGGTATGGTCAGAGATCGTTGATACCATATTCTTTTTATAAAATCCGTGTGGTTAACCCCCGATAGCTTACTTTCCGGGCAGAAAGGGACAGTAATTGTACCGCTGAGGCTCTTTGACGTTGGCAGGTTGCGCTTGTTCCCTGTATTGTCGGAATCGAGCTCATATGTCCAGGTTCCGTTTAAATTAACCCAAGTACTTCTTTCGAACTGTGGGCGCGGATATTCCGATCGGGGAATATCATTGGTTGCTTTAGCTACAAAAGAAAGTAGTAAGCCAACTAGAATAAGATGTGCTTTTCTCATGTTTAGTAAATTTTGTTTTTTGTAATATTTAAAGATGTTAGTTGATTACAAAGTTAAGAATTAATAAAGGAGAAAAAGAAATAAACTATTCAAATAAGGACATTATCTGTTCATTATAGCAATAAACCGGTTATATTTTAAAGCGTATATATCATAAATATTATAAATTCATTATTAAAGCCGAAAAAAAACACTACATTTGTAAGCGAATGAAACTCTGGAAAACATGAACCATGGAGAAACATTAAAACTAAATAACCAATCAATTTTATGAAACGACAAATCATGAACAGTGCATTGATTGCATTTCTGACTTTGCCTTTATCTGTTGTAGCACAGAATACCGATAAGCCGGAATGGAACAATGAGTATGTGTCGGGAGTGAATAAAGAGGTGGCTTGTCAGATAGCTATTCCTTTTGCTAACGAACAACAAGCGATGGATTTAACCATTGAAGAATCTCCTTATTACAAAACATTGAACGGCACATGGAAATTCCATTGGGTAGCCGATCCTAAAGACAGACCACAGGATTTTTACCGGTCGGAGTATGATGTTAGCGGGTGGGATGATATCAAAGTACCTGCCCCTTGGCAGATCGAAGCGATACGTCACAATAAAAAATGGGACAAACCGCTGTATTGTAATGTTATCTATCCTTTCTGTGATTGGCGTAAGGTAGAGTGGCCTAACGTTATTCAACCTCGTCCTTCTGATTATACATTTGCTACCATGCCTAATCCGGTTGGTAGTTATCGTCGGGAGTTTACCTTACCGGATTCTTGGAAGGGACGTGATATTTTCATCCGTTTTAATGGGGTAGAAGCTGGATTCTATATCTGGGTGAATGGCAAGAAAGTCGGCTATTCGGAAGACAGCTATCTGCCTGCAGAGTTTAATTTGACTCCTTATTTGAAGAATGGTAAAAATATACTTGCTGTTGAGGTTTATCGTTTTACAGATGGTAGTTTCTTGGAGTGTCAGGACTTCTGGCGTTTTAGTGGCATCTTTAGAGATGTCTTTTTGTGGTCAGCACCGAAGACCCAGATCAGAGACTTCTTTTTCACAACCGATCTGGACAAAGAATTTAAAAATGCCATTGTTAATCTGGACGTAGAAATTACTGGCAAGAAGAGTAATGATGAGATTCAGGTTAAACTGATGGATCTGAATGGAAAAGAAATTGCCAAGCAGACTACACGTGCTCAAATCGGAACCAATCATATTGAATTTGAGGTGATGAATCCGTTGAAATGGACGGCTGAAACTCCTAATCTGTATAACTTAGCTATCTCTTTGATCCGGAAAGGTAAAACAACGGATATTCGTAATGTGAAGGTAGGCTTCCGCAAAATAGAATTTACTAGTGATGGTCAGATGTTGATCAACGGTAAAACAACTTTGTTTAAGGGAGTTGATAGACATGACCATAGTTCTGAAAACGGACGTACTGTTTCTAAGGAAGAGATGGAGAAAGATGTGCAGTTAATGAAATCCTTCAATGTAAATGCCGTACGTACTTCTCATTATCCGAACAATCCTTATTTCTATGATTTGTGTGACAGATATGGTATTTATGTGCTTGCAGAAGCAAACGTGGAATGTCATGGTTTGATGGCTTTATCTCATGAACCTTCTTGGAAGAAGTCTTTTACAGAGCGTAGTGAGAATATGGTGAGACGTTACAGAAATCATCCTTCTGTTATGATGTGGTCTTTGGGAAATGAGTCCGGTAACGGTATCAACTTTAAGTCAGCAGAAGAAGCTGTTAAGAAGTTGGATAAAACACGTCCTACTCATTATGAAGGAAATAGTTCTTTCTGTGATGTGACCAGTAATATGTATCCCAGTGTAGAATGGCTGGAGAATGTAGGAAAAGAGCGTTTGGAAAAATCACAGAAGGGTGAGGCTGTGAAACCTCATGTAGTTTGTGAATATGCTCATGCAATGGGTAATTCGATGGGTAATTTCAGAGAGTATTGGGAGACATACGAACGTTATCCGGCTTTGATTGGTGGCTTTATCTGGGACTGGGTAGATCAGAGTATCAAAGTACCTACTCCTGATGGTACCGGTTATTATATGGCTGTTGGTGGCGATTTCGGTGACAAACCTAATGACGGTAATTTCTGTACGAACGGTGTTATATTCTCCGACCGTACTTATGCACCGAAAGCTTTGGAAGTTAAAAAGATACATCAACCGGTGAAAGTTGAGGCTTTGGGAGATGGTAAGTATAAAATTACCAATAAAAGATTCCATACAGGTCTGGATGATTTATATGGAAGGTATGAAATAATGGAAGATGGTAAAGTCCTTTCATCGGGAAATCTGGAAGAGTTGCAGTTAGATGCACAAGGAAGCAAAGTTATTACTATTGCTGATCCGGTCTTAACGAAAGTTCCCGGAGCCGAATACTTCATTAAGTTCAGTTTCTGTCAGAAGAAAGATACCGACTGGGAAAAAGCAGGATATGAAGTGGCGTCCGAACAAATAAAAATAGCGGATAGTGAGAAACCTGTTTTCAAGGCAGGAAATGGGGCAATCAGTTGTACGGAGACAGAAAAAGGTTATCTCGTAAAAGGTGAACGTTTCGAAGCTACTTTCTCAAAAGAAGAAGGAACCGTATCTTCTTATGTATTGGATGGGGTGCCTTTGATAAGCAAAGGGCTGGAACTGAACGTTTTCCGTGCACCTACGGATAATGATAAACAAGTAGATGGAGACTGGCAACGCAAAGGACTGTATAATATGTCTTTAGAGCCTGGTCAGTGGGAAATGCGTCAAGAAGACGGTAAGGTGATTCTGGCAATAAAGAATATCTATAAAGGTAAATCAGGCTTTGATTTCCAGACAACGATTGAGTATACTGTAGCTGCGGATGGTTCTATTCTGGTGAATAGTACGATTATTCCTGCCATGAATGGAGAAACCATTCCTCGTGTGGGTTATCGTTTGGAATTGCCGGAAGGCTTCGAACGGATGCGTTGGTTTGGTTGTGGCCCATTTGAAAATTATGTAGACCGTAAGGATGCTTCTTATGTAGGTATCTATGATGATCAGGTATCCAACAAGTGGTTGAATTATATCAGATCACAGGAAATGGGTAATCATGAAGATGTACGTTGGATTTCTATAACGAATCCGAATGGAGTAGGTTTTGTATTTGTTGCCGGAGATAAGATGTCGGCTACTGCTTTGCATGTAAGAGCGCAAGATATGGTTGATCCTAACGATCTTAGAAAGCTGTATCATCGGTATGAAGTGCCTGTAAGAAAAGAAACAATTCTTTGTTTGGATGCAGCAACCCGTCCGTTGGGTAATGCCAGTTGCGGTCCCGGCCCGATGAGAAAGTATGAACTTTTCTCTCAGCCAACTGTATTCAGCTTTATGATGTTGCCTTTGGAAAGAAGTTATTTAAAAGACGAATTGGCTAAAAAAGCACGTGTACGGATGCCGGTGTCTATGCCTGTTCTGATTGAGCGGGGCAATGATGGTTACCTGAATCTGAAGACAAGTACACCGGGAGCTAAGATTTATTATAGCCTGAACGGAGAAAAGTATAAGGAATATACAGGAGCTATCGAATTAATCTCCGGTGGTAAGGTACAAGCGTATGCCGTTTCAGAGAATCTGGGCAAAAGTATGGTTACATCTGCTGAATTTCCGATTTATGTGGATCGCTCTGGCTGGAAGATTGTTTCTGTCAGCAGTGAAAACAAGGGAGAAGAAGCGAAAAATGCAATTGATGGAGATCCGAATACGATCTGGCATACCCGTTGGAGTGAAAATGAAGCCAAGCATCCGCATGAGATCATTGTAGATATGGCTTCCTTGCTCGAGATAGATCAATTCATTTATCAGCCACGCAATTCAGAGAATGGTCGTATCAAGGACTATGAACTTTATTTCAGTACAGATGGTAAGACTTGGGAGAATAAGATCAAAGGTGCTTTTGAGAACTCTTCTTCGTCACAAATTGTACGATTGGAGAAGCCTATTGTTGCACGTTATTTCAAGTTGATTGCTTTATCCGAATTGTTTGGCAGAAACTGGGCTTCGGCTGCCGAATTAAATGTTAATGTTACTAAAAACCTGTCAGGAGTAACCGGAAGCAAGCAGCGGGTAATATATGTAGATAGCGATGCAGACGATAGTATGAAATTGGCTGCTGACGGCAATATCAATACTTATTGGCATACGGTCCACAACCAGTTCTATCTGGCTCCTTATCCTCATGAAATACAAATGCACCTGTCTAAGGAGATGAAGGTAAAAGGTATTAAATATACGCCTCGCCAGGATTCATCGGAAGGACGGATAGCCAAATATGAAATATATGTGAGTCGTGACGGAAAAGAGTGGGGGAAAGCAGTTGCTTCAGGTACTTTTACCGACTCTAAAGATACACAGAAAGTTGAGTTTACTCCGCGTTCTGTAAAGTACGTGAAACTTCAGGCTTTGTCAGCTTGCTCTAAAGACGATAAACGGGCTGCTGTAGCAGAATTAGAAATTCTGGTAGAAGAGTAACAACCTATTTATTAGTCGTGTCCATATATGCCCAGCGTGGTGAGTATATAGCTCCACCGTGCTGGGCATATATATTTGCCACGTTGATTATTAATACCTGAGAATCAGGATGCTAATACCTTATAATCTAGTTAAATACCTTTCATTTTTCTGATGCATAACAAATGAAAACTTGAGGTTTTCATCTTCTTAAAATAAACAACTGATTAACATGAATTTTATTTGATAGGTTAAGCTTGCGCTAGTTTCATTTTGTCAATGAAAAAATTAAATTCTATCAATTATGAGGAGAACAGTTTTTTTAGTTGTACATGCTGTTACTATAGTAAGTGCAGTTTGTGTGAAGAAAAGCATGAAGGGTATTCGCTTAACAGACTTGGGACTAAGTGAAATTTCGGTATTTGCTCTTAAAATATAAATCTCTTAAATAATTTAACGTGAGTTCGATATAAACTCAAAAAATAGTAGTTGCCCATCATTGGAAAAATTAAGTTCAATGGCGGGTTTCTTTTCAAAGAAACAATATGCCGATATACTCTCCAATAAATTGGAAATGAGGATATTGAGCGAATCCTGCCTGGAATACTCAATCTGTACAATATTCTTCAATTCGTTATTGACTGTCTTAATCGAGGCTCTTTTTCTAAGCAGTATTTTATGTGCTATACTCATCAGAGAATTCTTCACGTTATTTAGTTTTCTAGTGGCGGGCACGTATCCGCCACAGTAATTCATTCATAGACACATTTTTCACCTGAGGAGACAATAAATGATTGGAAGCCTTACTTGCATTATATCCTTTGATGGGTAAGTCAGTGGCATTTGCAGTATTACTAAAATCCGACCAAGCATGTATGATGGTCCATGATAATGGATTTTTTTTCTCTTTCTGCTTTGCTGCTTTTGCTGCATCCCGGTTGATTAGGGAAGCTACATAATCCGGACCTCCGCATAACGGATTATGGAATAACCCCGACCAGATAGAGAATTTGGCGGTTACTATCGGAATCTCGATGTTCTCTTTGTTCTTCACCCAAACGATGTCACCACCCATATTATAAGGATTGTATTGGATAGCTATCATTCCTGTCATCCCTTCTATCTCCCTGGCATAGATTTCATAGGCCTGACGTGCTTCTTTACTGAAAACGTCTTTGCAAATGAATCCGAATATTTTAATATTCAATTTTTGGAAGTGCCAGTTTATACGTCGGGCGAATTCGGTAAGAAGTTCTACACGATTGGGACGGTTCTTGGCAAATTCATCAGGATACTGATACCCACCGCCATATTCAATCACACTTGAGTTATCTTTCTTCATCGACACAAAGCGGTTCCAGGTAGAAATACTGATTATTGACAGATTCACCGGGCAGAGTGTCCATGATACAGGAGAACGGTTCTTATCTTTGTTTCCATAATATACAGGACTGTCGAGGAATTCTCCCATGGTCCATTGCATATTATCTCCATCGCTGATGACAAACGAATGAAAAGCAGAAGAATCTTTGAGGTTTATTTCATTAATACTTTTTTCATGTATGGGTAAAGGTTCCATTTTATCAGAAGCAGCCATGATTACAAGAAGATTGTGACACCAGTTGGAGGCTGTGTTGTAATGTCCCCAGCGAGTAATAGCTCCTGTATATTCATCTTCATTTCCACAATTCCAACCTAATATAGGTGACAATGGAGTTACCCATTCTAAGATTTGTTCTGAAAAATGTCCGGTGTCATAATACAGCATCAGTTTTTGGGCGATAGCAATGTCGCGGCAATTACTGACTTTAGGGTCGATACTTAGAGCGGAATTTCTGTTTAGCTGATCTTTGCATTGGGCGAAACATGTTTCCGGTGATTCGTTGCGTACGTCTTTCAGTTGTTTTAATCCGGTTTCCTTGATTCGTTCCTCTAAAGTTTCGTCTACGAGTATGCCTTGTAAAAGTCCCGCATATACAGTTGCTACATTGGAGGAGTAATTGATTCCTTCCCTTCGTGAATAGTTGTCCCCTTTCGAGGTGTCAGTTTTATAAAGTACATATCCTTTTACAATCTTTTTCTTCTTTAGATAGTGTAATAGTTCCCATACATTCATACGGGTAGGTTGAGTTATATTCAGGCTTGTTAGTGAACTTTTTAGAATTGCATCATATGAGGTATTATTAAATTCAATCCAAACCATTTCATTAAACCTGCCATTATTAACTGCTTGTCCGCATAAACCGGACAAAGATTCCAGAAGCATACTTTCTGCTTGGTTAAGATTTTGCCTATTACATATGATGATCTTTTGAGGTGCTTTCTGTATAGGCCAACCGTGTCTGCCATTGTAAGCAGATAGTGTAATAGAGAGAAGTAAACAAATGAATGTTAATGGTAGCTTGGTTTTCATGATTGAGAGGTTTGGAAAGTTATTTTCACTTTATAATTCAACTTTTGCAAGTGCTTTTCTGAGGCTTCGGAGGGCTATTGATTACTTGTTTGTAGGGTATTAATAGCTAATTAAGTAGACTATTAATAGCCTACAGATTGTTTATTAATACTCTGGAAGCAGGTCTGTTTATACCTAAAAAGCCACTTGCAAAAGTTTAGTTTCTTTATTTTTTAGTTTCTAATGGTAATGCGCGCATTTCATTGGCGGCACTAACATCATCCAAATAATTGTCAGACAATGTAATGGCAAATACAGCGATATTATCATCCTTTGGGAGTATGAGAGTTTGGGCTTCTTTTGGAAGTTCGATGCCAAACTTATACATATATGTATAGATGTAAGTATCATTGCCTTTCTCTGTATGACGGTGTGAACCAATGTATGCAGGTGTGGCATTGCGGATATAACCGTCGCTTATTCCCTTGTGCCCCCATTGTCCATAGAACCCTGAATAATAAGGGACCTCGAATTCATACGATTGGTCGCCGACAATGAATGTCGCCTGACGATCTTTGTCAGTCGAAGTAGCCAGAATATAGAGTTTCTTTCCTGCGGCCTCTTTAGGTAATTGAATAGTGTCTCCTTTACATTTGAGAACATTTTTAGTTTCGTGCTTACCAATATTGAAAGGAATATTGTCACAAGTCACTTGATTACCGATCAATTCAGCGGCAAAACTGTTTCCTTTCTTATCAAAAGAAACCGTATAGCCGAAGTTCTCAGGTGTGAAAGCCTTACTGTTAAATGCTAATTGGATAGGAATATTCTGTATAGGAGTTGCTTTCACATTTCCTTTCTTCAGGCGGACAGCGAATGTTCTTGGTTGGTAGGAAGCCATATTGAAACAGAGTTTATTGTCGTGGATGGTGGCTTTGCCTATCTTCTCCTCGATACCATTTGTTTCATAAGCTGATTCAATAGTGGCGGGGAAAGTTACTTCTACGTTTTGTGCCGTTTTCCCTTGCATTTCATAAAAGCGGATCATGTACATATCGCTTTCCTCACCTTTTTTTAGTGAACGGATTACTACTTGCGGTGTATTCACTTTTGCGAAAGAATATTCGCGTCCTAGTGCACCTTTGTGCTTCGGGGTATTAAATACAGCTAGGCGGCTGTTCAATGATTCTGCCAAATGGCTGATACCCGCTTGTAACGGTTCATTCTGATGGCCTACGATAGAATAAGTAAACGTATGGTGCCCGAAATCCTGCTGTTCCTGATATTTATATCTGTCTTTGCTGGTAGGAGCATGGAATAAAGTAAGACGTAATGTATTGTCATTCGGTTTGTCCCATCCATATTTACAGTCATTAAGGATGGCTACCCCATAACTGTTATCGGGAGCAGTAATATCTGCCCACTGCTGGGCATATACTTCATAAGCAGTATTGGTATTATTTTTACGTTTTACCGTTCCAATACCCAGATCGTAAACAGCTTCCTGATTTCTTATGTTCATAGGGAACTCTGCTTTCAACACAGCATCTTTTGTAGACCAATCTACTTCGTTGATGATATCAATACGTTCATCATTTGCTCCTTCGCTTATGCGAATGTATTGTACGAATTTGGAAGTGTTGTAGCTGCGTTCTACGCGAAGAGCTGCATATGATGGTCCTTGTTCTGCAATACTGATTTTCGCCTCTCCGGAAATTTCGGTTCCCGGTTTGTCAATGACTTTCTTTTGAATTTCCCACGCTGGCCATTCTGTTGATTCATTTTCCAAAAAGAGTGCCAGTCGGAATGCTTTACCCGGTTCAACTAATTGTTGATCAGTACGTTTATCTATAATCGAAGTAATGTCGCCATTAGCGTTCAGAGTCAGTTTGTAGACGCTGTTTTCCAATGTATTCTGAGTTGCTTTCAATGAAGAACGTTTGCTCTTCTTTCCAAAACGGACATCGTAAACAGAACAGCTGAGAGGGGCCAAGGAAGCACTGAAAGCAATGTGTGCTTTCCCGTCTTTCCAATCGACGAGTTGTGCAAGAACTTCTTTTCCGTTAGCGTCGAACACTTGTACTCCCGCAGGTTTCTTCGGGGAGTCAATATAGGCTTCTGCCAGCTCTTTTCGTTGTGCTGCCATTGCATTATAAACGATAATAGCGTTTCCTTTTACTCTTGTATCCATACACGAAGCTAGCGAGCCTACTCCCGTACGAATGATATCATTAAATTGTGTTTGTGAAATTAACTCGTCGTTCCATGAGTATGTATAAGCTTTCGGCAGACTGGTCCCTGTAAGATCATCGTGGAATTGATGCCAGATAAATCTGCGCCATGCGTCTGTTAACGTATTTGCGGGATATGTTATTCCGTCAATGTAGTCTGCCATTACAGATACTTTTTCTGCCGCGTCACCTAACTGTTCGTTACGGCGGTTATAGAGTTTCATAGCGGCTTGCGAGGTATAACATCCTGTGGCATGTATATCCATTAGCAATTCTCCGTCATATACGGGGAGTTCGGGATGCTTGTCGAAAGGTAGATAGTCCTTGTATAATTGGTCGGAAGTAGCGCTGATGATTTCAACTTCTCCTTCTCCTTTGACTCCTTTTTCAATGGAGATAGCCGAATTGATATTGGCGGAACCACCACGATCACCTGTGCCATAGTAACGGTAAATTGTATGGTTGGTACTACTTTTAGCCGTATTTTTCAGGTCATTATCTTTACTGATGTCTCCTCCATCCCATTCGTGGACATAATTCTTTCCGTTCAAGGCTGCCATGATGCGCGAACCGTCTACACCTTGCCATAATCCTATGTTAAATGGCATCTTAGACTTGCCGTGCATGTTATTGTGTCTCCATTGCAGTTTTTGCGTGGAGAAACCGATGAGACCGCAATGAGCTGCAACTGTTGGCAATGTATAACTGAATCCGAAACAGTCAGGTAAGAAGATATCGGTGGATTTGAGACCAAATTCTTTTTTATAGAATTGTTGTCCTAACAGGATATTGCGGAAGAATGATTCCGGTGACGGTATATTCGTGTCGTTTGCGTCCCACGAGCTGCCGGATACGTGCCAACGTCCTTCTTTAATATACTTTTTCACCAACTCATATTCCATAGGATAATATTCCTTGATCCAATTATACTTTACCCCTCCTTCGAAATTAAATACATAATTAGGGTAGTGTTTGAATAAATAGAAGTTGCGTACCAATGTGTGTCTGAGATATTCGTTGATGGTAGTCTGTACATCCCAGTTCCATTGAGTATCCAGATGGGCATTCGACACGATATACGCTTTATACTTCTTTTGAGCGTGCGCCGGATTAAGTCCGGTCACAGCCAGAAGTAAAGCTAAAAGAATGATTCTTTTCTTCATGTGTTTCAGATTGTTTCTTTGTTTATTATATTGATTTACCTATTGATTTTGAACTTACCTTCCAGTTTGATATCCTTTGAAGAGGCACCGACCATTACTTTAAACGTTCCGGGCTCTACCTGAAACTTCATGTTCTTATCCCAGATAGCGAGATCTTGCGGACGTAACGTGAATGTTATTTCTTTCTCCTCACCCGGTTGCAACGTTATACGCTCGAATCCTCTGAGTACTTTCACATACGTTGTCACACTGCTGACTTCGTCTCTTAGATAAAGTTGCACAACTTCGTCACCGGCTCTTTTTCCTGTATTCTTCACCGTACAACTCACTTTCACGTCTCCCAATACTCCCTGTTGTTCTGGGGATATCTTGAGGTTACTGTATCCGAAAGTCGTGTAGCTCAGCCCATGTCCGAATGGGAATAACGCACCGGTCACCGATGTTCCGCAACCGCTATCCGAACCCGGTTTGAAAGGGAAAGCAAAAGGTATTTGTCCCACTGATTTCGGAAAAGTTACGGATAACCTGCCTCCCGGATTGTTATCTCCAAAAATAGTTTCTGCAACTGCCTGACCACAAAATTCCCCCGGGAACCAGGCATGAAGGATAGCGGGTACATATTTCTTTGCATAATTAATGCTGGAAGCACGACCGTCGATCATGACCAATATAACCGGTTTGCCCAATTGGCATATGGCTTTCAACAGTTCTTCCTGTCTACCTGGCAAGTTAAGGCTGGTACGGGACCGTTCTTCACGTACCGTTACTTCGCTGCCTCCCAGTACCATGATCACCACTTCAGCTTTCTTTGCTGCGGCAATAGCCTCATCCATCATCTGTTGTTCTTTCGGTGTTATATCAAAAGGAAGAACTTCACTTTCCGGGAAATTCGGATCTACAATCTCACATCCTTTTTTATAGATGACCTTAGCTCCTGGCAAAGCTTCCTTAATTCCTTTATAAACAGTCTTGATAGGAGCATTGGCAGGTCCGTAACGGCAGATAAGCTCTTTCTGCTCATCTGCGTTGGGACCGATCACCGCAACAGATTTCAATGTTTTCTGAAGAGGCAATAAGTTATCCTGATTTTTTAAAAGTACAATAGATTGACGGGCCGCTTCGAGTGATACAGTCTGGTGTTCTTTACTATGTACTACCTTCTCCGCCAGTTTGCCGTCTCCTCGGTAAGGATTATCGAATAAACCTAACCAGAACTTGACATATAGAATTTCGCTTACACGTTGGTCGATGGTAGCCTGGGATACTTTACCCTTCCCGATAGCACTTCGCAAAGGTTTGATAAAGCCTGCAGGAGAACTGAAATTGGTGCGAACATTTAAACCCGCATTGACTGATTGCACAACGGCTTCTTCGGCATTCTCGGCTACATTATGTTTGCCGGAAATGAATTCCACCGCATCACTGTCGGAAACAACGTATCCTTTGAATCCCCATTCGTGACGTAATATCTCGGTAAGAAACCGGTGGCTGCCTGTGATTGGCTCACCGTCGTAATCATTGTAAGAACTCATCACTCCTAATGCTCCTGCCTCTTGAAAAGCTACCCGGAAAGGTTCGAGATAGAGTGTGCGCATTTCACGTGGGGCTACGTGCGGATCGGTACGAGTACCACCATCACGTCCCCCTACGGGGATACTGTATACGGCAAAGTGCTTGGGAGTAGCTACCAATCTATGTTTCTGCAAACTCTCAATCATCTGTTTACCTAACTGACCTACCAGATAAGGATCTTCCCCGTAGCATTCTACTGCTCGTCCCCAACGGGGATCTTGTGCTACGTCCAGAATGGGCGAATATATATTGGTATATCCCAGGACAGTAGCTTCCGTTGCTTCCACCTCACCAATACGAGCAATCAATTCTTTGTTCCAGGTGCTTCCCTGACCACATTGGGCAGGGAAGAAAGTGGCTTTTTCGTGACAAACTCCACGGATACCTTCATTTGTGAAGTCTACCGGTATTCCCAACCGGGTTTCCTCTACAAACCATCGTTGGATATCGTGTTTGGCTTTTACGTGTTTGGCATACGGAAATGCGTACTCTGAGCCGAATTTCCCCAATCCGTTATGTTCCTCATCTATATTACCAATACCGTCTTTCCATATTTCCGATTTCCATTTATCAGTAGGTAATGCATCGGCAAGTACACGCCCGGAGCCATAGAGAGTGGCCATCTGGCAAGTTTTCTCATCCATGTTCATTTGGCTTAGCAGGTCTTTGACGCGTGCTTCAATGGGTGCTGACGGATCTTCATATACATCCATCCGACCGTTCTTGTTGAAGTCAATCCAACCTTTGTGGTAGATGCCATCTTTTGAATCGGCCTGAGTAATCATTGGGACAGCCAGCAGACAACTTAGTAATGTTAGTTTCAGTTGTATTTTCATTCTTCTTTTTTTAATGATATTAGAATTAAATTATTCTTTATCTACTACAACGTTTGGATACTCACTTCTCAACACATTTCTTATCAGTGTGTGTGTGCCTTCAAAAACCAGTTTACGGTTGTCTAACGGGTTTTTATATTTATACTGCAGATCCAATATACTGGTCTCTATATAATAACGGGTATCTGTAGCGTGATTCTCATACTTTCTGGTAATGGTAGCTTTGACTGGTTCCAGTCCCAGTTTACCACTTGGATCTGTTATAGTGATCTTTTCATTTTCATTGAAGGATACATTCAAAATGTACTTTTTATAAGTTGCCGGATCGGTTTCGGAAGTTACATTTCCGGCATACATGAAGCAAGAATTTTGTGATATAGCATACAATATGGCGGCACCTGTAGCTGTGTTTTGCCCTGTTGCTTCGATTGTCATTTTGCCATTACCGGAGTATGTTCCGCTGAATTTGTTCGTAAACTTGATGTTGGCCAGGAGTTTACTGTACTTGCCCGGACCTATCAGCTCTCCTGTAGAAGAAGATATTTTGATAGGCAGTACATAATTCTCATAGATATTTTCAATTTGGTTTAAATCTATATGTATACGTGCTGTAGTCTTGAACTCTCCGGCAGGGATTGTGTAAGATTCTTTATCGAAAGTGTAACAGTTGGTTGGCAGTTCCGGGAAATACATTTCAGTCTGAAACTTATACCGGTCGAAATTATACGCTTCCAATGTGTCAGGATCAT
>NZ_BHWB01000029.1 GCF_003865075.1 Bacteroides faecalis
ACGTCGATACGGAAGCCGGTGTTCATGAACAGGTTGCCGTTCTCTTCCTGCAAGAGATAGGTTTCCGGCTTCAGTTTGCGGCGCAGCCCGCTACGCTTGAACACCGTCACCTTATAGGCTTCGCCCTCCTTGTAGATAAGCACGTCGGGCTTGCCCTCTACGCTTTCCCAGTTTCCGCAAAGCAGGTCACGGCGGTTGTCCGCTACATCGCAGGATTGCAACACCATGACCGCCAGCCCGATTAAACACTTGCTGACTTGCAGCATTTTCGTTCTTGATATACTCATACGCATTTTCTTTTTTAGTTGATGAATCTGTTTTTACTTATTGCCTATTCCTTGTTTCTCCGTCTTTCGGCAAGCTGCCGGATGGCGGCTTCAATGTCGCCGCCCAGCTGCTCCGCCAGACGGTACACCTCTACTTTTTCCGTTTCTTCGGTGGTGTACGCCAGATACTCTTCAGCACTAACTTCGGTGGCATAGACCGCCGACTGCGTGCCGCCCAGTCCTATCCACACTTCCTTGTAGAGCCTTGACGGGTTGTTCGCCATGTTGATGGAGAGTATCTGCGACTTCTCCTTCTCCGTCAGACCCAACAGGGACTGTATGGCATCAAACTTGTTCATGTACTTCCGCTGGTCGAGAAGGATTTTGCAATCGGAGTTGTTGATGATGCTTTCCTTGACCACGGGCGAGGAAATGATGTCGTCCACCTCCTGCGTCACCACGATTGCCTCCCCGTAATACTTGCGCACGGTCTTGTACATATAGCGCAGGTATTCAGCCATGTTCGCCGAAGACAACGCCTTCCAAGCCTCTTCCACAATCAGTTGTTTCCTTACGCCTTTCAGACGGCGCATCTTGTTGATGAAGGCTTCCATGATGATGATGGTCACGACCGGGAAAAGCTCGCGATTCTCCTTAATACTGTCAATCTCGAAGACGATGAACCGCTTGCCGAGCAGGTCGATGTTCTCCGTGGAGTTGAGCAGGAAGTCGTAGCGTCCGCCCCGGTAATACTGCCGCATGGTGGTGAGCATATTGTCGATGTTGAAGTCTGACTTCTCCACCTTTATCTCACGTTCCGCCAGTTCGCGGCGGTAGTCGTCGCGCATATACTCGTAGAAGGTGTTGAACGAGGGAACGATGCTCCGGTCAGCCCTGATACGCTCGATGTAGGCGTTCACCGCACTGCCCAGTTCGCCGCTTTCCGTCTTCGTCACTTTGTCATCCTCCGACTTCCAGAGCGTCAGCAGCAATGTCTTGATGCTGTCCTTCTTCTCCACGTCGAACACGTAATCATCGGTGTAGAACGGGTTGAACGAAATCGGTTTCTCCTCCGTGTAGGTGAAATACACGCCATCCGCCCCGTTTGTCTTGCGCCGGATCATCTCGCACAAGCCCTGATAGGAGTTTCCCGTGTCCACTAATACCACGTGCGTACCTTGCTCGTAGTATTGCCTCACGAGGTGGTTCATGAAAAACGACTTGCCACTGCCCGAAGGACCCAACACGAACTTGTTGCGGTTGGTCGTGATGCCCCGCTTCATCGGCAGGTCGCTGATGTCGAGGTGCAACGGTTTTCCCGTAAGCCTGTCCACCATCTTGATGCCGAAGGGCGAGAGCGAACTGCGGTAGTTGGTTTCCTCCGTGAAGAGGCACACCGCCTGCTCAATGAAGGTGTGGAAACTCTCTTCCGCCGGGAAGTCCGCCGCGTTGCCGGGCATCGCCGCCCAGTAGAGCGTCGGGCAGTCGATAGTGTTGTGGCGGGGGACGCACTCCATGCTGGCAAGCTGGCTGCCCACATCGTTCTTGATATGCTTCAGTTCCTCCGCGTCATCGCTCCACGCCATGACGTTGAAGTGCGCCCGTACCGAGGTCAGCCCGTAGGAATGGGCTTCGTTCAGGTACTGGTCTATCCACTCGCGGTTGATGCTGTTGCTCCGGCTGTATCGGGAGAGCGACTGCATATTCCTCGCGGACTTCTCGAATTTCTGCAAATTTTCCTCGCTGTTGTCGATAATCACATACTGGTTGTAGATGTGGTTACAGGAAAGCAGCAGCCCCACGGGGGAGGCGAAGGAGAGGCGGCAGTCCGAACGGTCGGTGGAGAGTTTCTCGTAGCGGATGTCGGTAGCCACCTTTCCGGGCATATCCTCCGCGTTGGAGAGGGTGTGCAGGCACAGGCGGTTGTCACCGATGCGCATTTCCCTTGCCGAGAGGTCGATGTCCTGCAAGGCCGTGTCGCCTTCGGGCATGAGCGAGAAGTAACGCTCTATCAGCCCAGCGGACTTCTCCGTCCCGACAAGCTCGTCGGTGGAGAGGCGGCGCAGCCTGACAAAGCCGCTGTCGTTCATGATGCGCTCGAACTGTTCGGCGGCTTCCATGAACTTCCCGGCGGTTTCCCTGTCCAGCTCCTTCGGGATGATATGTCCCCGGCACAGCGTACTGAAGTTGCTCTGCATCCGGTTACGTTCCTTCGTCGTCTTGGTCAGGTAGAGATAGCAGGAGTGTTTCAGGTACGGACGCTCGTTGAAGTGTCGTTCAAAGGAGCGGCTCAAAAAGCTCATGTCATCCTTTTGCAGTTCCGGCTTGTAGCGTTCCTTGATGAACCAGTCCTGCTTATGCACGACGCAGAAGTCCGGCAGCACCTTGATAGCCTTGCACCAGCAGCCGTGTATTGCCTCGTACTCCGCGCCTGTCACGGTATAAAGCTCCGGCAGTTCCACCTCGAAAGCCACCGTGATGTCGGCGTCTTTGGAAATGATGCAGCCATGCTCCACCGCCAGCAGGGGGAACTTGTTTTCCAGTGTTGTCATTTTGGATGTATTTCTCATGTCGTTTCTTCCTTTCGTTGCCGTTTGAATAATCGGGTGATCCGCCGCCGGTTGATAAGGTATCGGGGATGGCTCCTTGCCGCTCCCAACTTCATCAGCCCATGTTCGCCGTACCGGGCGTTCAGCGCGAAGGTCTGCCATACAAGGACGGAAGACGATGCCGCGCCGAAGCCGATACATACCCACTGGTCGATGCCGACCATGTAGAGGATGACGAACAGGACGAAGAGAGCCAGCAGACCTCCGCAGAAGATGAAGAGGTACTGAGCCTTTAGCCCTTGAACTCGACCGGACGGCCGATACCCTTGTTTATCGGGTATTCAGCCATACATTGTTTATTAAAGGAAGAATGAGCGCAGGATAGTGGCAGCGACAATCAAGAAGATACAAGCCCCGAACCACGAGGCGGCGGTCTTCGAGGTGTCGGGTCGCCGGACGAGAATTTTCCATAAACTTTCACGCCGCCGATAAGACCGACCACCGCGCCGATGGCGTAGATTAATTTCGTGCCGGGGTCGAAATACGAACTCACCATAGAGGTGGCTTCGTTGATGCCTGCCAGACCGTTTCCTTGTGCAAAAGCGGAGGCGGTTGCGACAATCATAAGTGCCGCAGAGATGATGAACTTTTGTCTGATGTTCTTGTTCATAAACTGTTCTTGTTTTGTGCCGTCCAAAGGGTGGATAGTCCTTTTTAGGGCGGTTGATACTTGATTACTTTACTTTGGTTTAGTGGTAGCCCGTTTGTTTCTACGGACTTGGGTGTGTCCGTTGCTGATTGGCTGTACCTTGTACCGCCGTGCGCATGGGTGTCGTCTTTTACGTTTTCATTTCCATTCTTTTTTAGCTGTTATACATAGTTTCGGAAGTCGAACTCCTCGATGTTGTCGGGAATCACGAACACCTTTTCCTTTTGTTGTGTCACGGTCATGTTCACCGTGTCCACGAAAACTGCCATCGCCTTTGCAAGCCTCTCGCTCATTGCTTCATCGGTCAGGCGTTCCGTTATTCTTGTGAAAAGCTCTGTCCCGTCCAGTTCCGTCATGACCTTTCCGGCGTGTCGCATTTCCCCATCGGATGGTGATTCCTTCCGTATGGTGCGTACTGCCATGTCAATATCCTCGAAGCTGCTTCCCGAAGCCTGCTTTTTGTCTGGTTCTTCGTCCTCCGGTTCATCTTCTCCGTACTCCAGTTCCGAGGGCGGAATGCTCGTGAAGGTTTCATCGAGTTTGTCCTCCGGTACTTGTGTCGGGCGTGAGACGGTTTCCGTGTTTCCGTCGTCAAAAGTAGCCTCTTCCTCCGACAGCTCAATGCCTTTTTCCGAAGTGGCGGCTTCTTGCGCCAGTATGGCAGCGGTTGTCCGGGTCGATGCCATCTTGAAACGGCTCTTGCCAATGATGTCCGAGGTGTCTGCGTGAGGTATTTCCTTATCCTTTCCTTGCTCTGCCACTGTACTGTCCAATGATCGCCACAACCCGGCAATATGTCTGAAGAAACGGATGAGCTTCGTGTCCATGATGCGGTCATAAAACAGCAGGAACAGGAACCACACGTTGCAAGCAACCGATACGATTAAAAACGCCTTTGTCATAATCTTACTTTTTGGGCGTTTTCAATCTGTTCCATGTACTGCTGCCCGTATTGCCGGAAATGGTCGCGGAGGATGTTGTCCACGAACTTGCCGATGCTCAAACCGTTTCCCATCCGACTGGCAACGATAGCGACTTTCTCATGAATTTCTCGGCTGATGTATATACATTGCCGCGTTTTGATTTCCGATGCTTCCAAGAAAACAGAGAGCGGCTTGCTCCTGCCTTCATCCTTGCGGAAGTCGCTGCCGGTCTTTTCCTGACCGTATCCGTTTGCACACTTTGCTGCATTGGCAGCGGTTCTTTCACTCTTTCCTGTTTGCAGGCACTCAGCCTGACGGTTCTTCTTTGTTCTTTTCATACTTCTTTGTTGTTTTTGGGGTATTTATAAATTATAGGATTCCATGTGCCGTTTGAACGATTCGGCTATCTCGTCTTGGAACAGCGTGAAATGGTGTGTCAGCACGTTGTCAAGAAAAGCCGCGATAGTCACCTCGTTGCCACCGATTACATGAAGCATCTTCTGTATGCGGTCGTGGTACTCCTTGCGGATATAGACCTGCTTGCCGAGTCTTGCCGTGACGTTGGACCCGCATATGAATACGGTGTCATAATCCAATTTTTCCGGCTTGCTGTTCCTGCGCCTGCGTTCCGGCTCCTCTTTGGAGTGCGAGGCAGGTGGAGAAACGGCTTCCTGTATCGCTTCTTTCGGAGGTGGAGAAGTAGCGTTTCCGTCCGTGCTTCTCGCTTCCGGCGGAATGCTTGTATCGTCCAGTCGAAACGAGTTGATTACGGCTTCGCTGTCGATGTCCTCGATTCTTGTTTTCTTTGCCATGCCGTTCAGTTTTTGATGATGCCGAGAATCTCATCGACGAGTTTGTCGAGGTTGCTGCCGCGTACCAGTATTTTGTCCGCCGGAAACGCCGTGGAGCGGAATACTGCCTTGCGTTCTGCCGCCGTCTCCTTGCGGAAACGCTTGCTGTCCGGCAGATGTGTTTCCAGAATGGACAGGGCGAACTCGGCACAGACCTTGTCGTATGCCTTGTAAAGTTCCGTCTTTTCGCGCCCGTCCACCATGTTCCACACGAGGTAAATCCCTTTGATGCCGGACTTGCCCGTGCTTATCATCTGTTCGTTGATAACGGTGGCGAACTTGATGGAACTCTCCATCACCACACGGTCAGCGATGATGGGCGTGAAGATGTAGTCCATTTTGGAAATGGTCTGCACCACATCGGCATTGTTGATGGTTCCCGGCAGGTCGAAGAACACGAAATCAAGGTCGGGCTGCGCTGCCACCAGATTTTCGGCGGTCCTTACCGCATCTTCCGCACGGCTGCATCTGATGGTGTACGGGTTCTTCTTCAGCCGTTTGAGCTGCTCATACGCCATCACCTTGTAATGCCCGTCCTCCATGACGGCTTTCATGTCGCGCTTGCGCATATCATGGATACTGTACTGCGGAAAATCGCAGTCCACCACGGCTACGTTGTAGCCTTTCACATAGTGCAGGTAGCTTGCCACAAGCACCGTCAGGGTTGTCTTACCCGCTCCACCTTTCTGCGTGGAGATTGCCACATAAGTTGCTTCTTTCATTTGTCTGATAATTTATTTGGTTATACATCTGTCCGGTGGCGGTAGCGTATTGCCATTAGTACGTACGCACGCGCTCCCATTCATTTATTTATTCACTCCTTAATCCGGCTGTGCCTATGGGTAATCATCGGTTTGTCCAACCGCCCATGCTTTTATCCGTCCGCATGGACGTGTGCTTGGAAAACTGTCTGAATACATACACCTGTTTTCAACCGTTTGGATTGATGTCCGGATTGCTGTCCGAACATCCGGCGGAAGGAGTGTATTTTCAGTCCCACATCCGAATCACACTGCAAATAAACAAGGATATTTTGGAACTTGTATCACTTCTCCGGCAAGTGGCAGCACGTTGCGCCGGTTGGCATTGATTGTCCGGGTCAAGCCTCTGTCCGATACCGCGTTAAGGGCGTAACTTTGCACCCGAACGGCAGGGTACGCCGCAGGTGGCGCAGCCCGGAGTTTGAAAAGCATCATCCCCAATCCGTCCCCGACGGATTTTTATGTTCACCTGAACATAGCAAGGTATGTTTTCAGCCGCTCAAAACATTTTGAGCAGCCACGAAAACGCCTTGCCCTTGCAGGGGGGCGGGCTTACCCTCCGAAGTCGGGAAGCCTCTCAAACCTGCGGTGCTGTGCCTCAAAGCGGCGGCTTATGCCGTCAAACCGCTAAATCCAAAGTAATATGAGTGAAAAAAGAAGAAACAAAGGCGGGAGAAATCCCAAACTCGACCGGCGGTGTTCCGCTACACCGTCCGTTTCAGTGAGGAGGAACACAACCGTTTCCTCTCCATGTTCGAGAAGTCAGGCGTAAACGCCAAGTCGGTTTTCCTGAAAGCGCACTTCTTCGGGCAGCCGTTCAAGGTGCTGAAAGTGGACAAGACGCTGGTGGATTACTACACCAAACTGTCCGATTTTCATGCGCAGTTCCGCGCGATAGGCACGAACTACAACCAAGTCGTGAAGGAACTGAGGCTGCATTTTTCCGAGAAAAAGGCGATGGCGTTGCTCTACAAGCTGGAGCAACAGACCGTCGAACTCGTGAAACTGAGCCGCCGGATTGTGGAACTTTCAAGAGAGATGCAGGAAAAATGGTCGCAAAAATCAGTGTAGGAAACTCGTTGTACGGCGCACTTGCCTACAACGGGGAAAAGATCAACGAGGCGAAAGGGCGGCTTCTGACAACCAACCGCATCTACAATGACGGTTCGGGGACGGTGGATATCCACCGGGCTATGGAGGACTTTCTCGCTCTGATGCCCGTGCGGTCGAAGGTGAAGAAACCGGTGGTGCATATCTCGCTCAATCCGCATCCCGACGATATTTTGACGGACACAGAACTTCAGGACATCGCACGGGAGTATCTGGAGAAGATGGGGTTCGGCAACCAGCCGTATCTCGTTTTCAAGCATGAGGACATCGACCGCCACCATCTGCATATTGTGACGGTCAGGGTGGACGAGGAAGGCAGGAGCATAGACACCCGGAATAATTTTTACCGGAGCAAGCAGATAACACGCGAACTGGAACGGAAATACGGGCTGCACGACGCGGAACGCAAGAACCGCCGTCTTGATACGCCGCTGCGCAAAGTGGACGCTTCTGCGGGCGACGTGAAGAAGCAGGCGGGGAATCTGATTAGAGAACTGAACCGCAGATACAAGTTTCAGACGATGGGCGAATACCGCGCCCTTCTTTCCTTATATAATATGACGGTGGAGGAAGCGCATGGCAATGTGCGCGGACGTGAGTATCACGGGCTGGTCTATTCCGTCACGGACGATAAGGGTAACAAGGTCGGTAATCCTTTCAAGTCCTCACTGTTCGGGAAGTCCGTCGGCTATGAAGCCGTACAGAAGAAGTTTGCCCGTTCCAAGCAGGAGATTAAGGACAGGAAACTTGCTGACATGACGAAACGCACCGTCTTTTCCGTGCTGGAAGGCACGTATGACAAGGAGAAGTTTGTTGCCACGCTCAAAAGGAAGGGCATCGACACCGTGCTACGCTACACGGAGGAAGGGCGCATCTATGGAGCCACGTTCATCGACCACCGCACGGGCTGCGTGTTAAACGGCTCACGCATGGGCAAGGAACTTTCTGCCAACGCCTTGCAGGAACACTTCACGCTGCCTTATGCCGGACAGCCGCCGATTCCGCTCTCCGTTCCGGTGGAGGAACTGGAGAACAGGCAAGGATATTCCGGAGGGGAATACGAAAGCCATTCCAGCGGCATGAACCTGTTTGCCCCCGAAGGTCCGGCAGTGGACGCTGAAGAGGAAGCCTTCATCCGGGCGATGAAGCGCAAAAAGAAAAGAAAAAACGCAAGGGCTTGGGTATGTAATCGAGAGTATCAACAATCTAAAAAATCAATGTATGTCACAACAAGAAGACGATTTGAGGGCATTGGCGAAAATCATGGATTTTCTGCGTGCCGTGAGTATCATTTTAGTGGTCATGAACGTGTACTGGTTCTGCTACGAAGCCATCCGGCTGTGGGGCGTGAACATCGGCGTGGTGGACAAAATCCTTCTGAACTTCGACCGCACGGCGGGGCTGTTCCATTCCATTCTCTACACGAAGCTGTTTTCCGTCCTTTTGCTTGCCTTGTCCTGTCTGGGTACGAAGGGTGTCAAGGGTGAGAAAATCACTTGGGGGAGAATCTGGACAGCATTTGCCGTCGGGTTCGTGCTGTTTTTCCTGAACTGGTGGTTGCTGCCCCTGCCGCTGCCGCTTGAAGCGGTGACGGGACTGTATGTCCTTACCATTGGAACGGGCTATGTCTGCCTGTTGATGGGTGGTCTGTGGATGAGCCGCCTGTTGAAGCACAACCTCATGGACGATGTATTCAACAACGAGAACGAGAGTTTCATGCAGGAAACACGGCTCATAGAAAGTGAGTATTCGGTCAATCTGCCGACACGTTTCTATTACAGGAAACGCTGGAACAACGGTTGGATCAATGTAGTTAATCCTTCCGTGCGTCCATCGTGTTGGGTACGCCGGGCAGCGGCAAGTCCTATGCCGTGGTAAACAATTTTATCAAGCAACAGATTGAAAAGGGCTTGTCAATGTACATCTACGATTTCAAATCCAGCGACCTATCTACTATTGCCTACAACCATTTGCTGAACCACCCGGACGGCTACAAGGTAAAGCCGAAGTTCTATGTGATCAACTTCGACGACCCGCGACGCTCTCATCGGTGCAATCCCATTCACCCGGATTTCATGGAGGATATTACAGACGCTTACGAGAGTGCGTACACGATTATGCTCAACTTAAATAAAAGTTGGGTGCAAAAGCAGGGCGACTTTTTCGTAGAATCGCCCATCATCCTTTTCGCGGCTATTATCTGGTATCTCAAAATTTTCCAGAACGGCAAGTATTGTACATTCCCCCATGCGATTGAGTTCCTGAACCGCCGCTATGAGGATATTTTCCCGATACTGACCTCTTACCCGGAATTGGAAAACTATCTTTCTCCGTTCATGGACGCATGGCTCGGAGGGGCTGCGGAGCAGTTGATGGGGCAGATAGCAAGCGCGAAAATCCCTTTGTCAAGGATGATTTCCCCGCAGCTCTATTGGGTGATGTCGGACAGCGAGTTCACGCTGGACATCAACAACCCCGAAGAACCGAAAATACTCTGTGTGGGCAACAATCCCGACCGTCAGAATATCTACGGGGCCGCTCTCGGTCTGTATAACTCCCGTATCGTGAAACTCATCAACAAGAAAGGGATGCTGAAGTCGTCGGTCATCATCGACGAGCTGCCCACGATTTATTTCAAGGGGTTGGACAACCTTATCGCCACCGCGCGAAGCAACAAGGTTGCCGTGTGTCTGGGCTTTCAGGATTTCAGCCAGTTGGTGCGCGACTACGGTGATAAAGAAGCGAAGGTCGTGATGAACACCGTCGGCAATATCTTTTCCGGTCAGGTGGTGGGTGAAACCGCCAAGACGCTTTCCGAACGCTTCGGTAAGGTGTTGCAGAAACGGCAGTCCATTTCCATCAACCGGCAGGATGTTTCCACCTCCATCAACACGCAGATGGATTCACTCATCCCGCCAAGCAAGATTTCCGGCTTGACGCAGGGTATGTTTGTCGGTTCGGTGTCCGACAACTTCAACGAGCGTATCGAGCAGAAGATTTTCCATTGCGAGATTGTCGTGGATGCCGAGAAGGTGAGGCGCGAGGAGAAAGCCTACAAGAAAATCCCCGTCATTACCGACTTTACGGACGGGGACGGCAACGACCGCATGAAGGAAACGGTTCAGGCGAATTACAGGCGCATCAAGGAGGAAGTGAAGCAGATTGTTCAAGAGGAACTGGAACGTATCGCAAATGATGAAAACTTGAAACACCTGTTGCAGCAGAAATAACAGATTCCTTTATATGTGAAAAAGGGGATGTGTCAAAACACCCAAAATATGAAAATTACCCCTGTCACAGATATCTGTAGCAAGGGTAATTTTGTTAAAAAGAGAGTTTTGATACCCTCTTTTTATTCTCAGATTTGAGATGCTTGTTGATGGTGGTAATGGCAAGCGTCAGCAAATAATTTTTCAGCTCTGTATCGTCTTTAAGCAGTATGCTGTATTCTTCGGCAAACATTCTCAACAGTCTGGTTCTGAGTTTCGACATTTCTTCACCGAAAGGTATCTGTCGGTTTTCTTGCCAATACTCAATCACTACGGAAGATACCAGCCACTTGAACTCGGATTTCATCTCTTTGCCGAGTTTCTTGAAGCGGATTTGTTCGCTAATTGGCGGCTCGTTGTATGGCATTATGTCTGCCGGGTCATAAACGGATATACTGCCGATACCATAATCCATGATTATCGGTAAATCAGTTTTTACATCATTCTTATGTTTCTTCTTTTTAGCCATACCCGTTATTGTTGCAGGAAACCTTTACCTTTATCAGTAAGATAGTATTTCTGTTGCGGACTCTTGGAGCCTATGGGATAAAGTGAAAGGACCAAACCGGAATTTATTGCCGGATGGATATAGTTCTTTAAGAAATTCCTTTTATCTTTCATTCCCGTTTTCTCCATGATTTCTTTAGCAGAGAGAGTGTTGTTCCCAATAGCAGACAACAGTTTTCCTAACTGTGGGGTTACTGTGGGGTTACTATAGGGTTGCTGTGGGGGTGCTGTGGGGTCTTGTCCTACTGTAGTTCTTGTATAATGAAACACAATCCATACAGCATTGCCGTCGGTATGAAACTCCGGATCCGGAATACCGACACGGCGACATTCGTTTACCATAAGGGCTATGCCACGTCCCCAACTCTCCAATACTGCACTTTTGTACAGCACATTGGCTACTATCAGATTTTGTGGTTCGGAATTGTGGCCACCCAACAGTTTCTCAATGGTAATATCAGGCGGAAATGTTCCGCTGTTTTCAATCTCCACGCGGTCATCATAGATAGCAATCCCGACTGAACTGCCGGGGCGATGGTAAACACGATGTGCAAAAGCATTTATGCAACATTCTCTCAATGCCTTATATGGCACATTCAGTTCCTCTTCTCTGTACAAACCTTCAATTTTACCGGAGAGGGACAAATGCTTGAAGAAAAATGCCATTGCAGCATCCAGCAAGTTGAATATATTGCCTGTCACACGCTGATTATCTAAAAATTCATCTTTTGTCGTTCCTTTGAACCGGGCTAAACGGAGCAGACATTGGGGATAATGGTAGAAGTTCCGTCCGAATAGGACAACGGAAGCATTGTTCAGCTTTCCATCATTCAACAAGTCAAATTTTTCAAGGATGGTTCGGACATCCTCCTGCATAGAACCTTCCGGCAAACGTCCGCCTCTGATTCCTCCACGTACTGCGCCCAAGATTGCCGTTTCGTCAAGGTCGGATATTTTCAAGCCGGGATTTTGCATGGAATCCCAAGCATAGGTTCCGCCTCGCTGCATAACCAACAGGTTGTATATACCCTGCGGCATGGCAGATGTAACGCTCTCTATCCGTTGATAAGCCCTCCCCTTATAGGTGAACGGGCGCATATATCGTTGTTCTTCCGCTGATAAAGCTATAACACTTTTGTTCGTTCCCGGAATGTCTGTATAGGATATATCAATGGTCGCAAACGGCTCGATTCGTCTGATGGTTTCCGCAATATCGCGCTTCGTCTTGTCGCTCACTTCCTGACCGATAATCTTTCCCTTGTCGGTTACACCGAACAGCACCGTGCCGCCCGTACCGTTCAAGAAGGCACAAAGAGTTTCCATTCCACGCTCCAACTGCCCGGTAGTTTCTTTGAACTCAACTGTCCCGCCTTCGGCTCCGGCAATCAGTCCATTCAATATTTCGAGGTTATCTATTTTCATCCGTCATTGATTAATACTTGCAAAGTTAATGATTTTAATCGGCTTTCCGGCAGATAATAGAGTGATTGTAAATGAAGAAGGATAAGAAACCGTATAATCCGGCCGCTTATCCTTTGTTTGGCATTCGTTTATCTCCTCATCCGCTCCAATTCATCGTCATGTCGCATCTTCGCGTTCAGTTTGTCCTGCATCTTTTCAAGGAAGTAGGTGCGACTGTCGCTTTTCCTGCGTTTGATGTCCGTATAGAAGCGGTAGCAGTCTTTGGACTCCACACCGAAAAAGGAATAGAGGACAGGAGCAAGCTCTTTCAGCGAAGCCTTGCCGCCATTGATGCAGCCGGTGGCGTAGAGGGCATAGATTAGTTCTACCAACTCGACGGCATTACCGGTCCATTGCAAGGCTGGGACTGTGGCTTTGGTTTCGGATGTGGATGTTAGTGGTGGCACGGAGGTAATTGCAGAAGCGGATACCATCTTCTGCATCTTTCGGATGAAGGATAACGCCTTGCGGATATACACAGTGACGACATTCTCCTCCGATGCCGACAAGTTCTGCGGATGGTGCTGTAATTCGATTTCGGCAAAAGCCAACGCCACAATAATATGCTTGGCATCATTGCCGCCGTAGCACAGGTTTATTACTTCCTGCACGAATCCGCCGTATGCCGTTTCCGTGCTACCGTTGTCTTTTCCGTTTATCATGGCGAAAAACTGTGTTTCCGCCAGTATGAGATGGTTCATTATCTTTTCTGTTTTGAGGGTTTACATTTGTTTATCAGTGTGCGCACACTGATATATGGTGCAAATCATAGCCCTAAACACGAGAAAAGATTGTGAGAAAATTGTACTACATTGTTTTTCAGAAAGATAAAATTCAAAAATAATTTTATCCTTGATTGCATCCCTTGTGAAATGTGTTCAGATTCTGAACATGTGTTCACTTTCTGAGCACGGAAATCCCGCCAAGATGTTCATAATCTGAACATTTTATGCCCGTGGCTCTTTATGATAGGTAAGCCGGATTACTCCGTCCCTATAAGTTTTGTTCTCCATAAGCCGCCAGTCATTCATAGGTAGTGCTGACTTGAAAAAATGCGCTCCGTTTCCGTCGATGGTTGGAACAACGTATAGTATGATTTCATCTATCACGTTCATCCGTAACAGTCCGTTGGCATATTCGGTATTCCCGGCAGTTACTTCCAACAAATGGCAAATGCTTCCACCTTCCTCCCTCCATTCTTGAAGCACGGATACCGAATAGTCGGATGTCAGCTTATACAGGGCATTGGCACGTATTTCATCCATACCGTAATCTTCGGTTTGAAGCAACCGCTTCCGGGGATGCAGTTTCATCGGACAGCCATCTATTGAGATAACGGCAAGTAATTGTATTTTCGCCATAACGTATTTTCTTTCCTTTTTGGCGAGGCAAAAAAGTAGCGTGCAATTCACACTACTTTCAAGCGATGGCTCTGGTAAAGCCTTTACGGAGAGTACGTGAATGCACGCTATGCGTAAGCATAGCATAAGCATCACGCAATCGTCTCCGTAGTTTCAATTTACCAGATTTTCGCTCGAAACGCCTTGCGGTCTTATGTCTATATCATCGGCGAAAAGTTACCCAATCGCCTGCTATTTTCTGAAATACAATTGCAAAGTTAATTAATTATTGCCATTTACAGCCATACTCCGGTCAGTTTTCTTCATTCAATCCATACTCTACCAATTTATTATACAGCGTTGTCCTGCCGATACCCAGTATCTTTGCAGCCATTTTCTTGTTACCGGCTGCTTGTTTCAAAGCACGCAGGATACGTCCTCTTTCTTCATCCCCGCTCTTCAATGTAAAACAAGCGGAAGTAGCGGACGGTTCATTGTCAAGTTCCAAATCGGCTTCGGTTATCATATCGCCTTCTGATTGCAGGACTGCCGTCTGTATCTTCTGTTTCAACTCGCGCACGTTGCCCGGCCACGCATGGGCGAGCAGGGCATTACGGGCAGATGCGGCAAAACCTTTTACTTCACGTTCCAACTCACGGTTTGCCATTTCACGGAAGAACTCGGCCAATGGCATGATGTCTTCCGGGCAGTCGCGCAAGGGCGGCATGGTTATCACATACTCCTGCAAGCGATAGAGCAAATCCTGCCGGAACCGCTTTTCCGTTACGGCTTTCTGTAAATCCTCGTTGGTTGCAGCCACTATCCTCACGTTGGCTGTTTTGTCCTCCTTTGCTCCGACGGGACGGTAACGGCGTTCCTGTATGGCGCGGAGCAGCATCTGTTGCATCTCCATTGTTAGGTTGCCCACTTCGTCAAGGAACAGCGTGCCGCCATCCGCTTCCAGAAAATACCCCGTCTTGTTTGCTTCGGCACCCGTAAACGCGCCCTTGACGTGTCCGAAGAAGGCGGATTGTATCAATGACGGGGACAAGGCTCCGCAGTCCACTGCCACAAAAGGTTTATCGGCAAGTTTGCTTTGTTGGTGTATATGTTGTGCGATATGTTCCTTGCCCGTACCGTTCTCGCCCAGTATCAGCACGCTCATCCGGGTGGTGGCTACAAGGCGCACACGTTTCTTGATTTTCTGATAGGCTTCGCCCTGCCGGACGAATATCGGAATGTTCCATTGTAGTCGCTTTTCATGTTCTTTTTGCAGGGTGCGGATAAGCGGTATCAGTTTATCCTCCAACAACTGTTTCTGTATGTAATCCTTTGAGCCGAGCTTCATACTTTCCACTGCCGTATGCACCTCCCCGTAATTGGTCATAACGATAAACACCTGTTGTTTGTCGTTGGCACGCATCCACCGTAACAACTCTATGCTTTCACCGTCGGGGAGGCGTAGGTCGGCAACGACAATATCATTCACCTCTGACTTTGCCAATAGTTTCTTGGCAGTGGCAAGATTATATGCAGACATAGTATCGAAGCTGTCTTTCTTCAGCAGGTTGCAGACATAATCGTTATAGACGGGGTTGTCCTCAATCACAAATACTTTCATCCGACGACCTCTTTTCCTTTTGCGCAAGTTCTATGATAACTGTTCCCATACGAAGCATGGCATCCACGCATTTCCGCAATTCCATTTCGGAACATTCAGATTCTTGATGCAGCAGTTCATACAGGTTCCACAAGGGTTTGTCAGCACGGATAACAGCCCATGAACTTCGCTGACGGTGTATCCATTCGTCCAACGCCTTGCGGTCATTCCTCTCCATGATTTCCCGGACAGCCTGCATATCCTTTTCTGTTTCGGTTATCAAACGGTCGAGCATCGCCCGTTTGTCACCATATGCAAGCAGAGAGGACAAGTCGGGAAGTTCATCCTTGTCCGTACTTGTCAAAAGGCATTTGTCTGATACAGCAACCAGTTCGGAAATGGAAAATGGCTTGAACAGGCAGGCGGTAAATCCATTTTCCAACAGCTCCTCTTCGCTGCAACTGCCGGAGGCGGTCGCCACGACAATGGGAATCTCTTTCGAGTTGCTGACACTTGACGAGCGTAACAACTCCAACACCTCATAGCCGTTAATCTCCGGCATCTTCATATCGGTTATCATGAGGTCGTATGTGTGCTGCCGCATGGCTTCCATTGCATCGCCAATAGTGGTGAACGTGTCGCAATGCACACCTATACCAGCATACATTTCCTTTGTCATGGATAATACCATCGGATTGTCGTCCAATACGATGACAGAATAAGGTCTTTCTATATGAGCCAGACTTTCTGCGGCTGTCTGTTCTTCAATACCAATATCGGCAGTGTTCATTGGCAACTCCACAGTAAAACGACTGCCTTCTCCTTTTTCGCTTTCCAAGCGTATAGTGCCGCCAAGCATCCCGACTATCTGTTTCACAATGCTTAACCCCAATCCGAAACCGTCTTGCGTGGCGGCGTTGGAAAGCCGCTCGAACGCTCCGAACACTCGCTGTTGTTCTTCCGCACTCATGCCGGTTCCGGTGTCCTCTACTACAAGGGTCAGCCTATTGCCGTCATAGCTTATGACAAGTGAAACGCTTCCGGCATTCGTGAACTTGACGGCATTGCCCAGCAGGTTGTCGCATATCTGTATGATGCGCTCCTTGTCGCCATTCAGGATAATACCCTCCGGGCACTCGATGGTAAGTTTAAGATCTTTTGCTTCTGCTTGTTGCGTAAACTCCGTTTGCAACAGCTCCGCGATGTTTTCCAAACGAAACGGACGGACATTCGCCTGTTCCTTGCCGCTGTCCAAGCGGAAGAAGTCAAGCAGGGAGTTGAGCATGTCGGTCATTCTCTTGGAGGCTTGCAGGATATTGTCCGCATAACCGCTTATCTTTTCTTCTTCGTTGTCCTGCATCAGTTCCGCATATCCATGTATGGCAGTCAGTGGTGTGCGTAGCTCGTGGGTGATGGTGTGCATCGCTTTCTTGCGTGAGGCTATCAACGATTCGTTTTGTTTTACGGACTTTTGCAGTTGCCCGATTAAATCTGTTGTCTTACGTTTGTACTGCTTGATGCGGGTGGCATAGCGGTGAATGATGATGTATGAAATAATGAGCAACAGCAGCATGACACCCGTTATGATACCTACCTGCAAGAACGACTTTTCACGCATAGCGGATATTTCCGCCTCACGTTCCTGCAAGTCAGCCTGCACCTTGTGGTCCATCTGCTGGATAAGGGTTTGCAGTTGGCGGTTCAGTTCCGCATTGCGGCTGGCAAGGCTGTCGGCATATTCCGACAGACGATGGCTTTGGGCACGTTGTTGCGCTATCATATCACGGTTCAGTGTGTAGAGCATCGTGGTGGTCGTCGTCGGAGGTGCTTCCTGTTTCTTGCCGAACAACCCGAGAAAACCTTTCCTCCTCTGTTTCTTCGGCTCTTCCTGCCTGCTCGTTTGCACTATCACCGGCACCTGCTTGGCTATCCGGCGGTTGATGTCCGCCTGTTGTTCCAGAGCCTCCATGATGGCGCACAGCCGCTTTTCCTTGTCCTCCAGCAAGTGGCGCACGCTGTCTATGCGCACCGATTCGTAATGGCTCTTGAAGCGGCAAAGCATACTATCCACCGTCATCCGTTGCCGCCGGTATGCCGCCACATCCTTATCGTCCCATTCCAGCACCGACTCGCCCAAAAGAGACAACTCCACCACACCCACATACGCATCGTGTGTTTCCTTGCGGAAGCGGTTGATTTCACGGTTCTCCCGTTCCAGCAACTCCAAGTCGCGCCATTCTCCGAGCCACGTGCAGATGATGCCGCCCACCAGCAGGACTATCAACAGATAGCCTGCGGCAAGCATCTTGCGGAAATGCTTGGTAGTGGTAACGAATTGTTCGCTCATTTGCTGTTTGTGTAAATACCGTTATTTAAAATACGCATATAGGTCGTGGAACTTCGCAGGTTCATGGATGAGAATGGCGGCCATGCTGCCTATGACCGCCACCAGAATTATATATCCGAATAGAATTCTACTCCTCAATGAAACAACCATTCTTCCCTTATTTACAATTGTTATAATTATTAAGGCATCTGACCACCGGCGATAGGTGGAATTTCTGTTAGTATGGGATTTCTCGGGATTGAGTTAAAAATTCTTTGGCCACGTATGGCTTGACTTGGAGGAGCGTTTTCATTTACATCAAGCCGATAACATCTATCGTTAAATGTTATAATTCCCCAAATACCAATGGTTCCTGGGATTCTCGCCAATCCTTCAGTAGGTTTAAAAAGAACAACATTATCTATTATTCGATTTTTAACCGCCCGATTCCATGATGTTTTAATACTATTGTTAGGCGTTGGAATATGAGCAACATACCTAATGCCATTGTGCCTAAAACTGGCCATATAACACCCCGAAAAACCTGAACTTAAAGTATCTATGCCATTTGAAGCAACGACTGCTATTCTATCCGCAATATATATGACACAGGCATAGTCTAATCTAAGAAAACGATAGTTACGGGTATATCCTTTTATTTGAAATGTCAATTTACTTTGCGTGACAATCGGAGAACTCAAACTTATATTATAAATATTTTGATAATGAAACCGTGCAATATTTGTCATTACTGCTTGACTGTTTGGCAATCTTAATGCTTGAATCAAATTCATATATTTACTTACTGTTACTTTCGTTTGTTATAGGCTCGATACATGATGCCATTATATCCATCAGTTTAGATAGACCTTCGGTCTGCGGCTGCTGACTGGCTGTCACATGTATCTGGTATTTTGCCGTTTGGTTGGTCATGCGGGTGTTCTCGCGGGCGGTCGTGACTTTGCCGCTGATTTCCGCATTTATAAACCAATGTTTTGCAGAAGCTTTTGCCTCTACTTCTGCGTTGGTAGTGCTTTTTACGTTTGATGTATCGGTAACCTCCATCTGGAAATCGACATCCACGCGATCTATGAGCAGGGAAGGAATAGGCACCAATCCTATAAACGGAGCCTTGACACTTTGTGACATTGTTGTCATTTTTCCATCCTGCTGTATCGGTCTTTCGACATCGAATTCCAATATACGCGCTTTATTGCCGCTTTTACCATCAAATGCAATTTGCTGGTAGAAATTCCATGCTGTCGCTGCCAATTCCTGTTGTGCTTCGGCTGCTGCAATAAGTGGAGCTGCAATAAGTTCCCGCATGGGAAGCCCCTTGAATTTGTCAGTCACGTTTGAATCTGCTTTAAGAACTGGAGAAGTTTCTCTGTTTTGAGTCTCTTCCAATGCAGCGGAGATAATTTCTTTCGCCTGTCCGCTTACATTTTCATTCAAGTTTTCCGCATTTTCTTGTTGCCCTTGGTTCTTTATTTCTTCTGCCATAACATTTGAATTTTAAAATTGTTAGATATTTTTTACAAAATCGTCAATAATTCGGGAAATGCTCTCCGGAGTCTCCTGAACCTTAAAATTGACGCAAACCTCCATGACATCATCCGCATCCGGTTTTATGTTGCTCATCTGCATCTGGAGATTGGCTCTGTGCGGACTGGATAACAGCAAGTTGTTTTCCGGGATCTGTGATTCCACGCTTCCGACCTTCGCCTTGAACTTTATCTGCACATTATCCATTGCAAGATAATGATGGGATATCAAGGCTATAAGTGGAATATCAATAGTCTTGTCTCCAACCATGATTTTTTTCGATTGGAACGTATTTGCGTTATTTGCATTTGTTCCTTCAAAAAGTCTGGTCAGATTTTGTATCTGATGATTCTGTAATGTATCTTGTGCACAGTTTACGGCGTACTGCAAACCATTCATAATATCAGAGAATGAATTGGTTTGAACACTGTCCGGCTCATCGTCATTATTTTTCTTGCCTCTGTGAAAAAGTCCCATGTTTTTTATTTAATTACTTGATTTGTTGTCTTTAATGAGCACCAATCTTGACAATGTCCGGCTTACAGCTTCCATATTTACACTGGAGACTATATTATTATTGACAATGCCTTGATGCCAAAACCAATATGGTGGATTCTCCGTGTGTTCCATCACGTCCTCCTTTCTTTATTGGGGTTATACTTCGGTTCTTTCCGTTGCGGGCGGAACTTTTTCCGCCCGACGGTTTACTGCTTCCTCAAGGTAGGCAATGCTCCATTAAGTTCGTAACGCCACTCTGAGCCTGCGTTCTGCAAGGCGGTGTTCATGGCATCGACGGCTTTCTGCCAGGTAACGTAAGTGCCGTCCACCTTCGTGGATTCGGGGGCGGTCTTATAGCCTCGTTCCTGATTGTTCTTCCAATAGCAGGCGGTCACGGTGGTGTAGCTATCTCCAAACAAGCCGCCGATATGCACATTGCCGGTGCTGCTACCCGTACTGGTTACGTTGCCCGTGGCATAGCAGGCAAGGACGCGGCTTCCTCCGTTTAATCCCACTACACCGCCGCCAAAGTTATTCTTTTGGGAAGCTATTTCTAAGGTCACGTTGCCTGTGGCATAGCAAGCTGTCATGGTGCCCCATTTTTCTCCTGCCACACCGCCGACATAGTGCTTTCCCTTCACAGTGGCAGAGGAGCTGCATCCGATGATGGAACCGGCCTTTTGTGAACCCACCACACCGCCGACACAATCTGTGCCGCTGACGCTACCCGACACCGAGCAGTTTTCAATGGTGCCCCAGCTATATCCTACCACGCCGCCAGTACAGCCAAACATGTGATTGCTTGTTATCTGTATGCCTTCCATCACCACGTTCTTCACCATACCAGCTCTATTGAGATAGCCGAACAGACCCACAAATTGGTCATTTGTCGTAACGGTCAACCCCGTGATGGTATGGCCGCCGCCGTCGAAAGTGCCTTTGTATGAGTTATCGAAGCTTGTGCCTATCGGCGTCCAGCCTTTGCCCGTCAGATCAATGTTTTTGTCGAGGGTAATGTTAATGTCGGTCTTACCTCCGTTCACTAATTCGGCTACATTCATCAGGCCATCGGCGGAGGTCACGGTGTAGCTGCCGTCGCTCTCTATGGTATAGCCCAGGTCTTTTGCCGCAGCGAGGGAGACGGTGTAGGTATATTCACCGCCCGCCTGCCAGTCGGTAGCATTCTTCATCTTATAAACGAAGGTCTTGCCGTAAGTGAAGGTGCACGTAATGAAGGCCGTGCCAGCTGCCACACTTTGCGGGGCTACGAGGGCGGTGTAGGTGTTGCTGCCCTTGTCATACGGGGTGATTTTATCTGGATTGCCATTCTCGGTGGAGAGGCCCGTCAACCGCACGGATGCCACCCCCTCGGTGTAGTCCGTCAGAACGATGGTCACCAGAGCCGTGTGGTGGGTAAAGCGGAGCGTGGGGCTGCCGTAGGTCACCGTCTGCCCGTCGGCTACGATAAGGTCGCTGCCCTCAAAGTCCTTCTGGGCACTTTGGTTGGCTTTTACCTTCACAGCAGGCGGGGTTGTCTCGCCAGCGGTGTAGGGCCACCACGCTGTGACGGTGATGTCGTTGTGGTTGGTCCAGTAGTACGGGTCGGTGGAGGTCAGCGTGGCGCTGGTGGGGTTGACGGTGGAGGGCGTCACGTTGTACGTCTTCACCGTGCCGTCCATCAGAACTGCCACGCTCTGCACACCCTCCCAATTGCCATCCGCGGGGGCACGGGTGCCGGCGATGGCTTTCGCGGCGGGATTCAGCCCCGTGGCGGTGAAGACGATGGGTGTGCCTTCCGCCCCTTCCGGCAGAAAGCCCGCTTCGTCCTGCGTGCAGGCGGCGAGTGAGAGGGCGAGCGCTGCAAGTGCAAAAAATCTTATCCTCATAATATCTGTTGTTTTATTACTCTGGTTCTTTCCGTTGCGGGCAGAACTTTTTCCGCCCGACGGTTTACTGCTTCCTCAAGGTGGGCAATGCTCCGTTAAGTTCGTAACGCCACTCTGAGCCTGCGTTCTGCAAGGCGGTGTTCATGGCATCAACGGCGTTCTGCCAGGTAACGCCAGTGCCGTCCACCTTCGTGGCTTCGGGGACGATGCCTTCCTTATTATAGCCGATGCCTTGTTCATGATTGTTCTTCCAATAGCCGGCGGTCACGGTGGTGTAGTTATCTCCCAAAAAGCCGCCGATATGCACATTGCCAGTGCCACTACCCGTACTGGTTACGTTGCCCGTGGCATAGCAGGCAAGGACGCTGCTTCCTGCGTTGAATCCCACCAGACCGCCGCCAAGGATATTATTTATGGGGTCTATTTCTATGGTCACGTTGCCTGTGGCATAGCAAGCGGCCATGGTGGCACCCGAATTCGTCTCACCTGCCACGCCGCCGACCTGGACCATTCCCTTCACTGTGGCGGAGGAGCTGCATCCGGTGATGGAAGCCTCCCATTGAATACCCACCACACCGCCGGCGCATATCGTGCCGCTGACGCTGCCCGACACCGAGCAGTTTTCAATGGTGCCTCCCCAGCTAAATCCTGCCACGCCGCCGGCATAGCCCAACCTGTGATTGCATGTTATCTGTATGCCATCCATCACCACGTTCTTCACCGTGCCAGCTTTACCGAGCCTGCCGAACAGACCCACATATTGGTCATTTGTCGTAACGGTCAGCCCCATGATGGTATGGCCCCCGCCGTCGAAGGTGCCGGTGTATGAGTTATAAAAGTTTGTGCCTATCGGTGACCAGTCTTTGCCCGTGAGGTCGATGTCGGCGGTGAGGGTGCAATTTATCGATCTGTCTTTTTGTGCGGCTTCGTTCCATGCCAGCAGGCCGTCGGCGTTATAGACCGTGTAGGTATTGGTGTTGCTATCGTAGATGTAGCCCAACTCGGCTGCACCACTCTCGCCGCCGCCGTCAGCCCAATCACCGATGGTGCAACCCTCTAATGTCAAGCCAGTGGCGTTCACCTTAACGGTATATTTATAGCGGCTGCCCGCTTCTAATACGACGTTGTTCTGCGGACGGAAGTAGAAGGTGCCGCCGCCGAGTTCCACCTTAACGAACGGCTTGCCTGCCGCAACGGTCTGCGGGGCGGTCAGTGCCTCGTAGGTGTTGCCGCTTGCGTTGTAAGTCTTGATGGCGGTCGGGTTGCCGTTATCGGCGGACAGGCTCACGAGGCTCACCGTGGCACCGTCCACGCTTGTGAATCCCGTACCGGGCTTCAGTTCGATTGCCACGCGTGCCGTGCGGTGGGTAAATTCAAGAGTCGGGTTGTTAAATTCCACCTTCCGGTTCTCAGCAGAGATGAAGTCGCTGTTTTGGAAGTCAGCCAGTTTGCTTTGGTCTTCTGCCACCTTCACGGCAGGCATCTGTGTGATGTCGGCATTGTCGAAGGGCCACCATGCCGATATGGTAATCGGGTCGCGGCTGGTCCAGTAGTACGGGTCGTTCTCGCGTGAAAGCGTGGCACTCTTGAAATCGGTAGAAGCCGTTACGGTGTATTCCTTTACCGCATCGCCCATCTTGAGTGCCACGGAAGTGACGCCCTGCCAGTCGCCGTCCACAGCGGCACGGGTGGAAGGGACTGCCAGCGGCGTTGCTTCTACGGACAGTCCGGTGGCACGGATGACGACGGGGTATTCACCTTCGGGCAGACGGTTATCGCCAGCAAGTTCGTCCTGCGTGCAGGCGGCGAGGGCGAACAGCAGTGCGGTGGCTGCGGGGATAAATAATCTATGTCTCATAATTCTTCATTCTAATCGATTAATTATTAAAATCCTACAGGTCAGCGCCCACATCTCCACCGTCTATATCGTTCCACTTTGCAATGGTGGCTTCGCTGACTTCAAGGACTTTGTTGCGTACCTTGACGGTATAGGTGTAGTTGTTGCCCGCCAGCAGTGCGCCTTCGGGCACGGTGAGTGTGGCATGATATTCCTGACCTTTGTAATTCACAACCAACGGCAGGGATGCAACTGTCTGCGGGAAGAGGATGATCGATGACGTGAGAACGCCGTCTGCCAAATTCATGGCCAGTTCTCCGGTCTGTGCCCCGTTGTCTGCGGTGGCAATACCGTCGGCCGTGTTGAACGTACCGGTGAGTAACAATCCGTCCAGCGTGTAACGTTCAGGCTTGACCACGCTGAAATTCACGCCGTCGCCCGCCTCGAAGGTAAGGGTTATCTGGCTCATGCGGTGGTGGAAGGAGTTGTCTTCACCGCCTTTGGCGGTTTTGTCGGTGAAGCTTACTACCGGGTTGTTTTTGTCTCCCGTGGCTCCTGAAGCAAAGAGGAAGTCGATGGCAGGCTGGTTCTGCTGCGCCGTGGCATCGGTCGTGGCTGTGAGGATGCCTCCCACCGCGTTGTACGGATAGTAGGCGCGGAAAGTATGGGTCTTTGTATCTTCGATATAGATAACCTTTCCTTCTGCCTCAAATTTCCCGTTTTTCAGGATGAAAGGCACGTTGCCGTACTGGGAATCGTTGCCGATGTCGGTGATGCCGATACGGTCGCCGGCAGTCCAGGTGGTTCCGCTGGCGCGGGTGGCGGGGGCGATGTCGGCGGTAAACTGGGCGGCCACGGGGTCACCGTTCAGGTTCTCGTTGTCGTTGTTGCAGGCTACCAGTGCGAGGGCGAGCATCGCAAGTGCAAAAAATCTTGTCTTCATTATATTCTGTTATTATATTAGTTAAATTCCATTTCAATAATTGCTGCACCTTAGCAAAATCAAAGCAAGCTTTGCTTCTGCGTTCGGTTTGCTAATTATTTACAAATCGGCATTTACATCATCACCTTTCACTTCTTCCCAGCCGTTGATTTCGACTCCGTCCACTTCCATGCCTTCGGGAGTCTCAACCAGCGTTCCGCCGAGGGTCAGCGATTCGCCCTTTCCGGTGTTGAACCCCTTGAGGGCTTCCGTGATGTCGCTTTTCAGCGTCGTGGGGGTCGGGTTGCCGTCCGCATAGCGGATTTCACCCGTCAGCAGTTGTTCCGTGCCGGTCACACCCAGCAACCGCACCGTGGCTTTCCACTTGCCGGCATCGTCACCTTCGGTTATCTTGGTGAAGGGCAGCACGACGTTTGAAGCGGCTCCGTAGGTATCGGTAGCGAAATCGAGAGTTCTGGCTGCACCCGTCAGATGGGCAACAATCTCCGTGATGCGTCCGGCGGCATCCCCCGTAGGTTCGACGACAAGCGTCAGTTCGCGTACCTGCTGCTTCATTGCGGCGGTCAGCGGATAGTCCTTGTCTTTCTCGATGCTCACCTGTTTCGTATAGGTGAAGAACCATCCCGGGGCATTGTTCACAAAGGCATCCGTTCCTGCCCGGTTTCCCGTGGCTGCGGCAATGGTGGCGGTGGTACCGTTTACCATGATTCCTTCAGCAGGGTTCCACACCGCAAGGGTGTAGCTGCCCGGAGCAAACAGATGGTTGGGGGCATGGGTGGCGGAAGTCTCCGTACCCGTATAGTCACCCATGGTAACCGTCCATGTGGTAGGTATGTCGATACCCTCACCGCGTGCCGACCAGTCGGCTGTCACCGCAATCTTCCCATAGTCGGGATGCGGCGTGTCATAAAGCGTGTCCTTCACGCAGGAAGAGAGCAGCACGGCGGCTGCCATTCCTACCATATTTATATATTGTCTTGCTTTCATACTCTATTCCTCCGTATTAGAATAACTTCCATACCAATGTCACACCGGCGTTGATGGGGCCACACCAATTTTTTGTCTCGTTGCCACAGCGCACGCGCACACCATCGATGACTTCATATTTTTCGAAATCGGCATTCAGGTAGCCCAAACCGAGGTTGAAATCAAGATCTAATGCCTTGTTTAGTCGCAGCTGATAGCCGGCGGTGATGCCGCCACCCATCAGGTCGCCCTGCTTGCCTGTTTCGGAAAGCTTGTAGTTGAACTGTCCAGCCTTGAACATCGCGCCCAGATGCCAGGCTTTCTTCTCACCCATATAGTAACGTACTTCCGGAGCCACTTCCCAGAGTGCATAGCGGCGGTCTTTGTCACTCCAGCTCCAAGAAGTCCACGAGCCGTTTACGGCAATGCCCCACGATGGACAGATGCGCCATTCAAGTCCTAAATCTGGTGTCAAGGTAGCCCAGCGCAGCAGGTTGGCACGCAGGGAGAGATGATAATCAGTTGTGATTTTGGTTTCCGACAGCGTGTCGGCAAGTGTATTTTGTTGAGCGGTTTTCTCGGCTTCTGCCTTTTCAGCGGCAAGTCGTGCTTCTTCCGCCTTGCGCTGCTCTTCGGCAAGCCGTTCCTGCTCGGCACGCTTCTCGGTTTCTAAGCGTTCGGCTTCCGCCTTGCGTCGTGCTTCTGCTTCCGCATCCGTCACGGCTGTTTCCTTTACCGGTACCGTCAGGCGCACGGTGACAAAATCACCCTCTGTCACATGATTGCGGGTAATGAAGTTTTCTTCCTTGATTTTCGCTCGTGTAATCAGTTCTGATTTCACACGGTTGGCACGAATCTTCGCTGTTGCAAGGTTCTTGACTTCACTGCTCTGCGAATTGCAATATCCGTCAACCAATAGCGGCAGTTTGCCGTCAAGAATTGTTGCTTTGTTGTTTTCGATACATTCCAACAGGCGGGCAAGTTCCGTGTCATTGCCATTCCAAGGCACGTAGAACATGTCCTTCTGCGTAACGAACCGGAAGGTGTAGGTCGTGTCTGCTTTCTGCTGCGCAATGACAGGAAAAGTTACCGTCATCAGCCACAGAAACAGGGTGAGAAAAGTGATTTTTCTGCTCATATAAACTTGAATTTATTATCTTTGTCTTCTCCAAAGGTAATAAATGCCATTCAGCGCCCAAAATATTACAAAAACTTTTTCTGTTGAAATACAGCGTTTTATAAAAATTGTCGTTTGAGCACTTTTCAAATTGTCGTTTGAGCACTTTTTTTGTCGAATTAGCACTTTTTTGTCGCTTGAGCACTTTTTGAAAATGAGCTTCTGAGACCTTTTTCATCGGCTTTTTACCACACAAATTATTCCAGATTTGCTTTTTTCCACTTGCCAGGCGTACATCCTTCCTTCTCTGTAAATGATTTGATAAAGTTACTGCGGGAAAGAAAACCGGAAGACTCAGCCAGCTTCTGTATATTGATTTCCGGATGCTCCTTCAGTATGTTTTTCGCATACTCCAACCGGAGACCGGTTATCCATTCGCGGAATGTCATTTTATACGTAGTCTTGATATAAGCGGAAAGATAGGTACGGTTCGTATGAAGTATTTCGGACAGTTCTTTTATGGTAAGTCCCTGCTGGACATAGCCGTCTGTCTTTATCCAGTTGGCCACTTTCTCTATAATTTCTGTATAGGACACTGGAACTTCTTTCTCAGAAACTATTTCAGGTTCTGTTTCCGTATCTGTCAGAAGTTCTTCTTCAGACTGTATATCTTGCTCAAAAGCATTTTCCACCTGTTCATAGAACAGCAGGTAGTTCTGATAGCTGTAGAAAAGATAGCTGTAGAACGGTATTGACGACAAAATCCAGATAAAAACATATTTGTCTGGCAGAAATGTCAGCAATCCGCATCCGACACCGAAGATAACAGCCCAATAAGTGAATATGGAAAGCCATTCGATATATGTGCCTATATCATCCGCCTGAGTTTCATTGAAAATCCGAATGGCTCTACGATATGCAATTATGACTCTGCGAGCTAAAACGATTCCAAAAACGACTAACCATACAGCTAAAGCAAATAAAGAGATTTTTTGCATGATTCCGCTTGGCAACAGGAACAACACAACTCCGGAAAGAGTTGAGAATATAATCCATAAAATGATATGTGTCCACACACGCCGTTTGGTAATGTAAAAACGATCAAGCAACATTATCAATGCCGAACTGAACAGAGAATAGCACAGGAAGTATGTGGACATGTTCATCAATATGGCAGAATCCGCATTTTTGAATCGGATACCAAAGAAGAAATGTACCGAATAGTTTGCCGAAAGCAGTAGCATAGCTATACCCATAATCTGTCGAGAGCGGAGATAATTCTTGAAAATTTTCTTTTCAGGAGTCTTTGCAAACAAAAAATAAAAGCCGAAGAATAACATCAACGGCAGTGCGGTATAAAGTGAAAAACTGTATATAGATGGTTCCATTGTTATGCTTATTTGATTTTGATACAAAGTTACGTCTTTTTCTTCACAAATAGACACATAATCTATGATTTAACGTTATAGATTCGGTCATATTAGATTGAAAAATTATTAGAATTAAAGCCAGTGGTGAAAAATTCAACCACTGGCTTTTTCTGTCAAGACTTCGATATTAAAGTTTTACACCTTTGGATTCCGATAAACCGGGTCTCCCTATAATTAAATGACTGCGTACAAAGTCCACGTGCGGGCTTTCCGGCTGTTGTTCCGTCTGTTTTTTCTCGTTGCCTTGCCGGTTCTCTTCTGTGTTTTCCTGAGCCGGAGCCAGCTCAAGCTGTATCTTGCGGTCCAGTGCGGCGAGTTCGGACTTCAGCTGTTTCAGCTCGTCCTCCTTCTTCCACACCTTGCCCGCTATCTCCTGCAACTGCGGAATCTCCTTTTCCAGCACTTCGTTCTTAGACTTGTACTGGTCGATGATGGTCGGAATCCTCTCCAATGCGTTCAGAAAGTTTCGTGCGGCAGCAATCGGGTCTGCCATCGCCAGATGCCCGTTGTTGTAGGTGTACTTGTAGTTCCCCTCCACCACGAAGCGGTTGTCGGTGAACTCCAGACCTTCTTTGAGTGTCCTCTCGCTGACCACCTTTATCGGAAAGCCGTAAAGTTCCCCGACAGCCTTGTACAGTCCACCAGTCGTGGCGTTCTTGGCGATTTCCTGCAAACGCTTACCGATGACCTTCTCATCCGTTGAATCCACGCCGTCCACCTTGACAAGATTAAGGCGGCTGCCTTCCTTATCAGTCTGCACAACGGAAAGAAAACGGTTCCAGTCTTCCGTCATGGCTTCGATGAAAGCCGTGTTGTTGCGCAGTTCTCCCGTCTTGGATTCCAGCTTGAACTCCGAATCGCGCTTGCCCTTGTTGAACGACTTGCGTTCCCCTTCGAGCGAGGCGATACGCTTCTCTAATTTCGCCTTATCCAAAAGGTCGGTATTGCCGGAGAGCAACGCCATATACTCCGAGAAGTTCATACCCGATTTTTCGTCCATTGCTCCCTCGTCGATGGTACGTGCGCCCATCGCTCCACTTTTGAGCTGCGATATGAACGTCTGCTTGCAGTGCAGCAGATTGAACTTGTAGCTGTCCAGCGACTTTTCCACCGCGTAGATGATGATATCCACGTTGTTCTCGGCAAAATGCTTAGCAATCTCGTTCCCGGCTCTAACACCCCGTCCGTCACGCTGTTGCAGGTCGGACGGTCGATCGGGTAGGTCAAGGGCATTACTGCCCTCTTCCCCCCTCAGAACCGTACGTGAGGGTTTCCCCTCATACGGCTCAAGCTTTTCAAAGTCTCTGTTCGTGTGCAGAGACCGGCTCATCCTACTTCTTGTTTCCATTGTTTTTACGGGATAATTTGAAACATTCATCATGAACCAACAGATTGCATTTCCGTCCGTCTTGTACGGTCGGCATTACATTCCATGCCTTATGCGTGTCAATCGGTTCACCACATATCGGACATTTCCGACCTTGCTTTTCCCATAGGTAAAGCAGGGATTTACGTCCTTTCAGCGTCACAAGCATCTTTGACTTCATTCTTTTATTGAAGTACAGGCGGCAGTCTGCGTCAAACGGATTCATGTCCCCCTTTATCTGCGTATATTGCAGAAAAGGAAACGAAGATGCCAGTTTCAACAAGGTAAGTTGGTCTTCTTTGCCGTTTGATTTCTTGAACTTAGCCGCAAAAGTCCAGCTGTTCCCTCGGATATTGTGCCAATAGCGGTCTTTTATCCACTGTTTCCCTTTCTTGGAATGACGGCGTTTAGCCCATTGCCACAAGGCGAGAAATATCTGATGGTCGATTCTGTGAAAAGAATCACGTGTCGCCCCATGCTGATAATATGCTCCCCATCCTCGAATTTTAGCATTCAACATCCTGATTAATGATTCCTGCTTGCAACCCTTATGACCTTTTGTCACCTTACGGATATTCTCCATAAAGCGTTTTTCGGCTTTCTTGGTCGGCTTGGTCAATATTTCATTGCCGAATTTGCGGATGTTGAAACCGAGAAAATCGAAACCGTCACGGATATTGGTTATCACCGTCTTTTCTTCTGATAAGGTCAGACCTCTTTCAGACATAAAGTCGGCTACCAATGGCTTGATTTCCTTTTCAAGTGTTTCACGGTTCTCGCAGGTAATTATAAAGTCATCAGCGTAACGGACAAGATTCACCATTGGCGAATATAACTTACCTTTGATTCTAACTCGTTTATATTTCTCTGCAAGGACTTTCTGCAATCCGTCCAATGTCATATTGGCAAGCGTGGGAGAGATAATGCCACCTTGTGGCGTTCCCTCCTCTGTCGGGAACATCTGTTTGTTGAAGATATAGCCGCATTTCAACCATTTTCGGAGTATTGCCTTGTCCATAGGGATGTTGGCAAGCAGCCATTCATGGCTGATATGGTCGAAGCACCCCTTTATGTCACCCTCCAGAATCCATTCGGGAGAATAGCCTTTTCGGAGAATGTTATGGCATTGCATTACCGCGTCCATACAGCGGCGTTCCTTGCGGAAACCGTATGAACGTGAGTCGGCTGTTGTTTCCGACACTGGTTCTAATGCCATAAGGTAGAGTGCTTGCATGGCTCTGTCTTTCATTGTCGGTATTCCCAACGGTCGCAGTTTGCCATTACTCTTTTTGATGTGGACTCTTCTCAATGGCTTCGGCTGGTAGCCTCTGCGTTTGAGTTCGCTTATCGCTTGTGTTTTTGCTTCGGGTTTCTCCCATGTTTCCATGTCCACTCCGGGGGTGTTGCCACCTCCGTTAGAAGTAACTCTCTTTACGGCTAAGGCTTTTGCGTAAAAAGAGTGGGTCAGCGTCCACTGCAAGGCTTTCACCTTGTTGTATCTGCCTTCCTTCTGAGCCTTTACAATTCGTGCTTGTAGCTTTCTGACAGCCAACTCCGCTTTAGTCCAGTCTATTCTGTCCCAAAGTGTTTGCTGATTGTCAGCAGGCGCACACGATGTCTTGTTTTCGTTCATTTGCTTTCCTCCTTTTGAAAGTTCTAAAAGTTAATTGTAAAGAATCACCATTTGACAACATTCGGTTTGATTGCCTACCTAATGTCGTCACAGAAGTCTGCCCACTTTCGTGTCGGATGATGTCGCCCACATCAGCCCGTGATGTCGGTTCAATCCGTATCCGCTCCATTACAGAACGGCATTCGCTTTTTCTGTTATCTTATACCTGCACACCATTCGGCTTTCATTGCTGTCAGCTTACCTGTCATTTTTACATGACAGGAGATATACAGGCTTACCATGTTCCACATAGATAACTAACGGATAGGTTAGGTTCTGTCTCATCCTCCGGCGGTGCTTATATCCGTGTAATCCTACCATGGAGAGGATTAACCGACCGCTTCCCTTTTGGGTAGAGTGTGCCAGTATCTTACACTCTTTCGTGACATTACGAAGTTTACTAACAGTTCGCTTGCGCTAACCATACTATCCAGCCTCGCCACTCTACGGTATGATACTAACCGTACTTGACTTCCCCTCACGGTTCTGTCTTGTCTTGCGAAAGTGTACTTCGTCCCGACCGCTTAATACAACATTAAGGTGCATCGGTCGGTAGGCTACCGCTGACGGAACAGCGGGTTAAAGCTGATACCCGTAAGTATCATTCCAACAATTATCTATGCGACTTCATGTCGCACCCACGGTGTATCAAGGTGATGGATGGCGACGCATCTTTTCTGCGCATTCACGCCCGTTCCGAGCATACTTGTGGAGCCGAACAGCACTCGCACTGTCCCTGCGTTCATGGCATCTATCACCGCCTTACGAGCCTTATCCGTCTTACACTCCTGAATGAAGCGCACCTCACTTGCCGGTATGCCGTAATCCTCCACCAACTTGCGTTTTATCTCGCTGTACACGTTCCATCCTTCCCCCGGCTGATATGTACCCAAGTCGGAGAACACGAACTGCGTTCCTTTGTGCGCATCGTATTTGTGGTAATACTCCGCTATCATTTTGGCGCAGTGGCTCGCCTTGTTGTCGGAGTGGTCTTCGTAATTGGGGTCTATCATGCGCATATCCAAAGCCATCTTCCGCGCGTAGTCGGTAGCGATGAGCATCTTAGCCTTCTCTTCCGTTTCAGACAGCGGCAACCTGCCCAACAACGTCGCGTCACCTGTCTTGGCAAATTCCATCAGTTGTTTGATGAAATACTCTTGGTCGGGTGTAGGCGGTATGTGGTGCAGTATCTCGTTCTTGTGCGGACGATCCACACCCACGTCCTCCGCCGTGCGGTAGTCGGTGATTTCGTTGTAAAAGGCGGCAAGCTCCGGCACTTTGATGAAGTAGCGGAAACGCTCCTTCTGCACCACGTTGTTTGTCACGTTGAACTCGAAGTCGGTCGTCTTCTTGGCGAAGATAGCCGCCCATGCGTCGAAACAGCGGATGTCCTGCCGTTCCAGTTCCTTCGGGCGCAGGTACTTAAAGAGCAGGTACAATTCCGTCAGACTGTTGGAAATAGTCGTGCCCGAAAGGAACGTAGCCCCTAAGTCTTTGCCCGTACGCTCCTGTATAGTTCGTATGGCAAAAAGCATATTCAGGGCTTTCTGGCTCCCCTCCGAGTTTCCCAACCCCGCCACACGGTCATGCCGGGTGTTGAAAGTCAAGTTCTTGAATTGGTGGCTCTCGTCTATGAAAATGTGGTCGATGCCCATCTGTTTGAAGTCCACCACGTCATCTGTGCGCGACTTGATGGCGTGTTCCACTTTCTCTAACTTCGCCACAAGGTTGTGCTTGCGCTTCTCCAATCCTTTCAGCATCGCCCGCGACACGTTCTTGCCTTGCTGCCGTAAGACTTCGAGGTTTTCCTCCACCGTGTCAAGCTCCGCTTGCAGGATGCGTTGCTGCAACTCCGGTGACTGCGGTATCTTGCCGAACTGGTCATGCGACATGATGACGCAATCATAGTCATTGTTTTTGATGTTGTTGAAGAAACGCACACGGTTGGCGGTCGAGAAATCCTTTTCCGAAGCGTAGAGGATGCGGGCATTCGGATAGGCAGCTTGATAAGTGGCGGCAATCTCCGCGACATTGGCTTTCAGACCAATAATCATCGGCTTGTGCGCCAAGTTCAGACGCTTCATTTCATGCGCTGCAATACACATTATCAGTGTTTTACCTGTTCCGACTTCATGGTCGCATATTCCGCCGCCATTCTGTTTTATCATCCAGACGCAATCCTTCTGCGACGGATAAACGCTTTGAATACCCCGGCTTGCCAATCCTTTCAGATTGAGGTCGGGAAACGTCTGGTGCGAACCGTCATACTTCGGGCGCACGAAACAGTTGAACTTGCGGTTATACATTGTCACGAGCCGTTCCTTGAACTGCGGCGACTGCTCTTCCAACCATTCCGAGAACCCGTTGCGGATTTCGTCAATCTTGGCGTTGGCGAGCTGTATGCCCTCGCTGTCACGCACCTTGATGTCGTTGCCGTTCTCATCTTTGCCAATACTTTTCATCATGTCGGGACAGGTGTTGTGCAAAGCGTGTTTCAACAGGTGCATACCGTCATAGTTCCGGTAATAGCCCTTTACCAGAAACTCGTCCGTGATCTTCATGGTGCGGTAGCCGCACGCCACGGAAAACTCGTCCATGTTGGCGGAATAGGCGATTTTCACGTCCGTGTCGAAAAGATGGCTCATGTAGGCGGCATACACGCCCGTGGGAATCCAGCGTTCACCGAAGTTGAAGTCGAGGTCTTCAAAGGCGATACGCTGCGGCTCGGCTTCCTTCAAAGCCTCCAAAGCCTGTTTCACTTCCGGCAATCTTTCGCTTTCCAGATTATTTTCCATCCATGCCTCTATACGCTCCGCCTTCTCTATCACGTTTCCCGCGATGAAGCGGTCTTTAATCTCGTAACCGGTTACGAGCGGATTGTAGAAGATACGCCCCTTGAGGGCATTGAGAAGCTCCTCTTCCGTACTGTCTGTTATCCCCCGCATATAGTTGAGATTGACCGTACCATACTTGTTGAGCGATGCAGACAAGGCTTCTTCCGGAGAACCGACGTTGGCATGGTTCTCCACCGAGAAGGAAACGGGACGGTCGAAGATGTCCGCTTTGACGAACTTGCCGTCCTCCGCACGTTCCAGCGAAAGGATGTCGCGCCCTCCGGCGTCCATCATCACCAGTTTCACGTTCTGTTTGGCGTTGAGGTTGCCATAACGCATGACAAACTCGTCGTAACAGGTGTTCAGGTGTTCACGCCAAGGTACATTTTCCTCACGTCTGTTCGATTCATAGCGGTACAACCGCTCGTATGCGTCACGGAGCGATACATACAGCAACGCTTTCTCTTTCTGATAACCGGTTAGTCCAAGCGGCTGGAAGGTTGCACCGTAGGGAGTAATGTCCTTCAGATAACCGATGTCGCGTGCCCTGTTTGCCACCAGCGACCCTTCACGCAGGTGCATTTCCGGCGTGCGGTGATAGGGACGCGGCGTAAGGTCGAGGGCTTCTTTTTTCGGCTTTTCCGTTTCAAATTCCGGGAACAGGGAAGTGGCAACCGTTTCGGAAGTAGGCACAACTTCTGCCGGTGTTTCAGGTTGCTTTATTTCTTCCGTTTGTTCCGGCTTTTTATCCATATTGTCCGAAGAAGGCGCAAAAGCAGGGTTCAACGTGTCTTTGATACCCATCTTTTTCAGTTGTTCCTGCCTGTGCCGTTCTGCCTCAAGCCGTAGGGCCTTGCGCCGTTCCGCTGTCAGACTCATCATT
>NZ_BHWB01000030.1 GCF_003865075.1 Bacteroides faecalis
AAAACATGGATTGAAGATTTCGTTGATGAAGATACTGGTGAAGTGGTTTCTATCGAACGTAACGAAGTTATTATTGATCGTGAAACCGTCCTGGACGAGGAGCATATTGATGAAATTCTAGAATCGGGTGTTCAGAATATTCTTTTACATAAGGATGAGCCGAACCAATCTGATTTTTCTATCATATATAATACTTTGCAGAAGGACCCGAGTAACTCGGAAAAAGAAGCTGTATTGTACATTTATCGTCAGTTACGTAATGCTGACCCGGCTGATGATGCAAGTGCTCGTGAAGTTATCAATAACTTGTTCTTCTCTGAAAAGCGATATGACCTTGGTGATGTAGGTCGTTATAGAATCAATAAGAAGTTGAATTTGACGACAGATATGGATGTGCGCGTCCTCACTAAGGAAGATATTATTGAAATTATCAAATATCTGATTGAGTTGATTAACTCAAAAGCAGATGTGGATGATATTGACCACTTAAGTAACCGTCGTGTACGTACAGTAGGTGAACAGCTATCTAATCAGTTTGCTGTAGGGCTGGCTCGTATGTCTCGTACGATTCGTGAGCGTATGAATGTTCGTGATAATGAAGTGTTTACTCCGATTGATTTGATTAATGCGAAGACTATTTCTTCTGTAATCAACTCTTTCTTCGGAACAAATGCATTGTCTCAGTTCATGGACCAGACAAACCCGTTGGCTGAAATTACTCATAAACGTCGTATGTCTGCATTAGGCCCTGGTGGCTTGTCTCGTGAGCGTGCCGGCTTTGAGGTCCGTGACGTTCACTATACACACTATGGTCGTCTTTGTCCGATTGAGACTCCTGAAGGTCCGAATATTGGTTTGATTTCTTCATTATGTGTGTTCGCAAAGATTAATGATCTGGGATTCATTGAAACTCCGTACCGTAAGGTAGATAATGGAAGGGTGGATCTTTCTGATAATGGTTTGATATATCTGACTGCTGAAGAAGAAGAGGATAAAGTTATTGCGCAGGGTAATGCCCCGTTGAATGATGACGGAACATTTATACGTAATAAAGTTAAATCTCGTCAGGATGCAGATTTTCCGGTTGTGGAACCGTTGGAGGTTGATTTGATGGATGTTTCTCCTCAGCAAATAGCATCAATTGCGGCTTCTTTAATTCCGTTCCTTGAACATGATGATGCTAACCGTGCATTGATGGGATCAAACATGATGCGTCAGGCTGTTCCTTTGTTGAGAAGTGAAGCTCCAATTGTGGGTACAGGTATTGAACGCCAGTTAGTAAGAGATTCTCGTACGCAGATAACTGCTGAAGGAGATGGTATTATTGATTTCGTTGATGCTACTACTATTCGTATTTTGTATGATCGTACAGAAGATGAAGAGTTTGTAAGTTTTGAACCTGCTTTGAAAGAATATAGAATTCCGAAGTTCCGTAAGACTAACCAGAACATGACGATTGATTTGCGTCCGATTTGTACCAAAGGTCAGCGTGTAAAGAAAGGTGATATTTTAACGGAAGGTTATTCCACTGAAAATGGTGAGTTAGCTTTGGGTAAGAACCTCTTGGTAGCTTATATGCCTTGGAAAGGATATAACTATGAGGATGCTATTGTGTTGAACGAGCGCGTGGTACGTGAAGATTTATTGACTTCTGTTCACGTTGAAGAATATTCTTTGGAAGTTCGTGAGACAAAACGTGGAATGGAGGAATTGACTTCTGATATTCCTAATGTTAGCGAAGAGGCAACTAAAGATCTTGATGAAAATGGTATCGTTAGAATTGGTGCTCGTATCGAACCAGGTGATATCATGATCGGTAAGATTACTCCGAAAGGAGAATCTGATCCATCACCGGAAGAGAAATTGCTTCGTGCAATCTTTGGTGATAAAGCTGGTGATGTGAAAGATGCTTCTTTGAAAGCTTCTCCTTCTTTGAAAGGTGTAGTAATTGATAAGAAATTATTCTCACGCGTAATTAAGAATCGTAGTTCGAAATTGGCTGATAAAGCATTATTGCCTAAGATTGATGATGAGTTCGAATCTAAAGTTGCTGACTTGAAACGTATTTTGGTTAAGAAGTTAATGACTCTGACTGAAAGTAAAGTTTCTCAGGGGGTGAAAGATTATCTGGGTGCAGAAGTAATAGCCAAAGGTGCTAAGTTTAGTGCTTCTGATTTTGATTCTCTTGATTTCACTTCTATTCAGTTGAGTAATTGGACCAATGATGATCATACTAATAGCATGATTCGCGATTTGGTGATGAACTTCATCAAGAAATATAAAGAATTGGATGCTGAGTTGAAGCGTAAGAAGTTTGCTATCACTATTGGTGACGAGCTTCCTGCAGGTATCATTCAGATGGCCAAAGTATATATTGCTAAGAAACGTAAGATCGGTGTAGGTGATAAGATGGCTGGTCGCCACGGTAATAAAGGTATTGTATCACGCGTTGTACGTCAGGAAGATATGCCATTCTTGGCAGATGGTACTCCGGTTGATATCGTATTGAATCCGTTGGGTGTGCCTTCACGTATGAACATTGGACAGATTTTTGAGGCTGTATTGGGACGTGCTGGAAAAACATTAGGTGTTAAGTTTGCAACTCCTATTTTTGACGGTGCTACTATAGATGATTTGAATGAGTGGACAGACAAAGCAGGATTACCTCGCTATTGTAAGACTTATCTTTGTGATGGTGGTACTGGTGAACAGTTCGACCAGCCGGCAACTGTCGGTGTGACTTATATGTTGAAATTGGGTCACATGGTTGAAGATAAGATGCATGCTCGTTCTATCGGTCCGTATTCATTGATAACTCAGCAACCTCTTGGTGGTAAGGCTCAATTTGGTGGTCAGCGTTTCGGAGAAATGGAAGTTTGGGCACTCGAAGGTTTCGGTGCTGCTCATATCTTGCAGGAAATCTTGACAATTAAGTCTGATGACGTTGTAGGACGTTCAAAGGCTTATGAAGCAATTGTGAAGGGAGAACCGATGCCACAGCCGGGTATTCCAGAATCTCTGAACGTATTGTTGCATGAGTTGAGAGGTTTAGGTTTGAGTATCAACCTAGAATAAATAATAGAAGATTGCAGATGCCAATATGCCGCTGATGGCGTGTTGGCATTTGCTCGCTCTTCATTTTCCAAAGATTCAATTATCAAAATCTCAATTATATAGAGTATGGCTTTTAGAAAAGAAAATAAGACAAAAAGTAATTTCTCGAAGATCTCAATAGGTCTGGCTTCTCCGGAAGAAATCCTAGAGAATTCGAGTGGTGAAGTTTTGAAGCCTGAAACCATTAATTACCGTACGTACAAACCTGAACGTGACGGGTTGTTCTGCGAGCGTATCTTCGGTCCTATCAAGGATTATGAATGTCATTGCGGTAAGTACAAACGTATCCGTTATAAAGGTATCGTCTGCGACCGTTGTGGTGTGGAAGTTACAGAGAAGAAAGTACGTCGTGAACGTATGGGACATATACAGTTGGTAGTGCCTGTTGCACACATCTGGTACTTCCGTTCACTTCCGAATAAAATCGGTTATTTGCTTGGATTGCCGACAAAGAAGTTGGATTCTATTATATATTACGAACGTTATGTTGTCATTCAGCCGGGTGTAAAAGCAGAAGATGGTATAGCTGAATATGATTTGCTTTCTGAAGAAGAATATCTGGATATTCTGGATACTCTTCCAAAAGATAATCAATATCTTGAGGATAACGATCCGAATAAGTTTATCGCTAAGATGGGAGCTGAAGCTATCTATGATTTGCTGGCTCATTTGGATTTGGATGCTTTGTCTTACGAACTTCGTCATCGTGCAAGTAACGATGCTTCACAGCAACGTAAGAATGAAGCTTTGAAACGTCTTCAAGTAGTAGAATCTTTCCGTTCTTCACGCGGACGTAATAAACCGGAATGGATGATTGTACGTATTGTACCGGTTATTCCTCCAGAACTTCGTCCGTTGGTACCGTTGGATGGTGGCCGTTTCGCTACATCTGACTTGAATGACCTTTACCGTCGTGTAATTATTCGTAATAATCGTTTGAAACGTTTAATTGAAATTAAGGCTCCAGAAGTCATTTTGCGTAATGAAAAACGTATGCTTCAGGAATCTGTAGATTCATTATTCGATAATTCACGTAAATCAAGTGCTGTTAAGACAGATGCTAATCGCCCTTTGAAGTCTTTGTCTGATAGTTTGAAAGGTAAGCAAGGACGCTTCCGTCAGAACTTGTTAGGTAAACGTGTCGATTATTCTGCACGTTCGGTTATCGTTGTTGGGCCGGAATTAAGAATGGGTGAATGCGGTATTCCGAAATTAATGGCAGCTGAGTTGTACAAGCCGTTTATTATTCGTAAATTGATCGAACGCGGTATTGTGAAGACAGTTAAGTCTGCAAAGAAAATTGTAGATCGTAAAGAGCCAGTGATTTGGGATATCCTTGAACACGTAATGAAGGGCCATCCTGTATTACTGAACCGTGCTCCGACATTGCACCGTTTGGGTATCCAGGCATTCCAACCAAAAATGATTGAGGGTAAGGCTATTCAATTACACCCGTTGGCATGTACGGCATTTAATGCTGACTTCGATGGTGACCAGATGGCTGTTCACTTGCCTTTGAGTAATGAAGCTGTTCTTGAAGCTCAGATGTTGATGCTTCAATCACATAATATTTTGAACCCGGCAAACGGTGCACCTATTACTGTGCCAGCACAGGATATGGTTCTTGGTTTGTATTACATTACCAAGTTACGTGCCGGTGCAAAAGGTGAAGGTTTGACATTCTATGGACCGGAAGAAGCGCTGATCGCATATAATGAAGGTAGAGTAGATATTCATGCTCCTGTGAAAGTTATTGTGAAAGATCTTGATGAAAGTGGTAATATTATAGATGTAATGCGTGAGACTTCAATAGGACGTGTCATTGTGAATGAGATTGTTCCGCCTGAAGCTGGATATATCAATGAGATCATTTCTAAGAAATCATTGCGCGATATTATTAGTAATGTAATTAAGGTCTGTGGTGTTGCCAAAGCTGCTGATTTCTTGGATGGAATTAAGAACTTAGGTTACCAGATGGCCTTCAAGGGTGGTTTGTCATTCAACTTGGGTGATATCATTATTCCAAAAGAGAAAGAGGCATTAGTACAGAAGGGCTATGATGAAGTTGAACAGGTTGTAAATAACTACAACATGGGTTTCATTACCAATAATGAACGTTATAATCAGGTTATTGATATCTGGACGCATGTGAATTCAGAGTTGTCTAATATCTTGATGAAGACTATCTCTTCTGATGATCAAGGTTTTAATTCTGTATATATGATGCTTGATTCAGGCGCTCGTGGTTCTAAAGAACAGATTCGTCAGTTGTCAGGTATGCGTGGTTTGATGGCTAAACCGCAAAAAGCTGGTGCTGAAGGTGGTCAGATCATTGAAAACCCTATCTTGTCAAACTTTAAAGAAGGATTGTCTGTGTTGGAGTACTTTATCTCTACTCACGGTGCTCGTAAAGGTTTGGCTGATACAGCGCTGAAGACTGCTGATGCGGGATATTTGACTCGTCGTTTGGTAGATGTATCTCACGATGTGATTATTACAGAAGAAGACTGCGGTACTCTTCGCGGATTGGTTTGTACAGATTTGAAGAATAACGATGAAGTTATTGCTACTTTGTTCGAACGTATTCTGGGTCGTGTTTCCGTACATGATATAATTCATCCTACTACAGGTGAACTTCTTGTTGCTGGTGGTGAGGAAATTACAGAAGAAATAGCTAAGAAGATTCAGGATTCTCCAATTGAAAGTGTCGAAATCCGTTCGGTATTAACTTGTGAAGCTAAGAAGGGGGTTTGTGCTAAATGTTACGGACGTAACTTGGCTACGAGCCAAATGGTTCAGAAGGGTGAAGCTGTGGGGGTTATCGCTGCTCAATCTATTGGTGAGCCGGGTACACAGCTGACATTGCGTACATTCCATGCTGGTGGTACGGCTGCGAATATTGCAGCAAATGCTAGTATTGTTGCTAAGAACAATGCTCGTTTGGAGTTTGAAGAACTTCGTACAGTAGATATTGTAGATGAAATGGGCGAATCTGCAAAAGTAGTAGTTGGCCGTTTGGCTGAAGTACGTTTCGTAGATGTAAATACGGGTATTGTCCTTTCTACGCACAATGTGCCTTATGGTTCAACATTATATGTATCTGATGGTGATTTGGTAGAAAAGGGTAAATTGATTGCTAAGTGGGACCCGTTCAATGCTGTTATTATCACTGAGGCTACTGGTAAGATAGAGTTCGAAGGTGTTATTGAGAACGTAACTTATAAGATCGAATCGGATGAAGCAACCGGTCTTCGCGAGATTATTATTATTGAATCTAAAGATAAGACAAAGGTGCCTTCAGCTCATATTTTGACTGAAGATGGTGATTTGATCCGTACTTATAACTTACCGGTAGGTGGTCACGTTATTGTTGAGAATGGACAAAAAGTAAAAGCTGGTGAAGTTATCGTGAAGATTCCGCGTGCTGTTGGTAAGGCGGGTGATATCACAGGTGGTCTTCCGCGTGTTACTGAGTTGTTCGAGGCTCGTAATCCTTCGAATCCCGCCGTTGTTTCTGAAATTGACGGTGAGGTTACTATGGGTAAGATCAAGCGTGGTAATCGTGAAATCGTTGTAACTTCCAAAACCGGTGAGGTGAAAAAGTATCTGGTTGCGTTGTCTAAACAGATACTAGTGCAGGAGAATGATTATGTGCGTGCTGGTACCCCATTGTCTGATGGCGCTATTACTCCGGCAGACATCTTGGCAATTAAAGGTCCTACGGCTGTACAGGAATATATCGTGAATGAAGTTCAAGATGTATATCGTTTGCAGGGTGTGAAGATCAATGATAAGCACTTCGAAATCATTGTTCGCCAGATGATGCGTAAAGTACAGATTGATGAACCGGGTGATACTCGCTTCTTGGAACAACAAGTGGTAGATAAGCTGGAGTTCATGGAAGAAAATGATCGTATTTGGGGTAAGAAAGTGGTAGTAGATGCGGGAGATTCTCAGAATTTGCAACCTGGTCAAATTGTGACTGCTCGTAAATTGCGTGATGAGAATAGTATGTTGAAACGTCGTGACTTACGTCCGGTTGATGTTCGTGACGCCGTTGCTGCTACATCTACTCAAATTCTTCAAGGAATTACTCGTGCTGCATTACAGACTTCAAGTTTCATGTCTGCTGCATCTTTCCAGGAAACTACGAAGGTGTTGAATGAGGCTGCTATCAACGGTAAGATTGATAAACTCGAAGGCATGAAAGAAAATGTAATTTGTGGTCACTTAATTCCGGCAGGTACAGGTCAGCGTGAGTTCGAAAAGATCATTGTTGGATCTAAAGAGGAGTATGACCGTATTTTGGCAAACAAAAAAACGGTGCTTGACTACAATGAAGTAGAATAATACAAATCAATTGATTATATGTAAAAAGGAGTGATTGTCATAATTGGCAGTTACTCCTTTTTTATTTCTTTTTATTCTAATGTGCTATTGTCTCAGGAAATTTGTGTTATTTTGCAGAGAAACTTTTAATCATATTGAATATGGAAGAACAAACTAACGATGGTCAGTTACAGATTGAGCTAAAAGAGGAAGTAGCTCAGGGAACCTACGCTAATTTAGCTATTATTACTCACTCAAGTTCAGAATTTATTCTTGATTTCGTACGTGTAATGCCTGGGATACCGAAAGCGGGTGTTCAGTCTCGTATAATATTAGCACCTGAACATGCGAAACGATTGTTGCGTGCTTTAGAAGATAATATAGCAAAATATGAACATGTGTTTGGCTTGATAAGAACTTCTGATGGAGCACCTTTACCTCCTTTGAATGGTATAAAAGGCGAAGCATGAGGAATATACGAAGTATTAAAAAATAAAAAAAAGATGTAGCGCATTGAAAATTCAAATATTATTCGTATTTTTGCAGCCCAAAATGTACAGTTACGAAATTAATATAACAATAATATAAATCAAAAAACAATTAAAATGCCTACAATTCAGCAATTAGTAAGAAAAGGGCGCGAAGTGCTGGTGGAGAAAAGTAAATCTCCGGCCTTGGATTCATGTCCTCAAAGACGTGGCGTTTGCGTGAGAGTATATACTACTACTCCGAAAAAACCGAACTCTGCAATGCGTAAAGTAGCTCGTGTGCGTTTAACTAACCAAAAAGAAGTAAACTCATACATTCCGGGTGAAGGACACAACTTGCAAGAACACTCTATAGTATTGGTACGTGGTGGTCGTGTGAAAGACCTTCCAGGTGTACGTTATCACATTGTACGTGGTACACTAGATACAGCAGGTGTTGCAGGTCGTACTCAAAGACGTTCTAAGTATGGAGCTAAGCGTCCAAAGCCAGGACAACAGGCTGCAACAGCTAAGAAGAAAAAATAAGGATTAAAACCTAATTAAAATTTAAAGTAATAATTTACGTTTTAGTTTGTTGGAGATGCTAAAGGTTGAGTAAATTCTCCGGTGGGAGGATTGAAGAAGTCAAGAAGTAGACAACCAAGAACAAAAAACATTATTTTTCAAACAAATGAGAAAAGCAAAACCCAAAAAACGCGTTATCCTTCCGGATCCTGTGTTTAATGACCAAAAGGTTTCTAAATTTGTAAACCATTTGATGTATGATGGTAAGAAGAATACATCTTATGAAATCTTTTATGCCGCTCTGGAAACAGTGAAAACAAAACTTCCTAATGAGGAAAAATCTGCTCTCGAAATCTGGAAAAAGGCTTTGGATAATGTGACTCCACAAGTGGAAGTAAAATCTCGTCGTGTAGGTGGTGCTACTTTCCAAGTTCCTACTGAAATTCGCCCGGATCGTAAAGAATCAATTTCTATGAAGAATTTGATTCTGTATGCTCGTAAAAGAGGTGGTAAATCTATGGCTGATAAATTAGCTGCTGAAATCATGGATGCATTTAATGAACAAGGCGGTGCTTTCAAACGTAAAGAAGATATGCACAGAATGGCTGAAGCTAATCGTGCGTTTGCTCATTTCAGATTCTAATACTGTAAGAAACATAAATTATAAACTTAAAGTAAAAGAATTAGGAAATGGCTAAAAATGATTTACATTTGACTCGTAATATCGGTATCATGGCGCATATCGATGCTGGTAAGACTACAACTTCTGAACGTATTCTGTTCTATACTGGATTGACTCACAAAATTGGTGAAGTTCATGATGGTGCAGCTACAATGGACTGGATGGAGCAGGAACAAGAACGTGGTATTACTATTACATCTGCTGCTACAACAACTAGATGGAAATATGCAGGTGATACTTATAAAATCAACTTGATTGATACTCCGGGACACGTGGATTTTACCGCTGAGGTAGAACGTTCATTGCGTATTCTTGATGGAGCTGTTGCTGCTTACTGTGCAGTTGGTGGTGTTGAACCACAATCTGAAACTGTGTGGCGTCAAGCTGATAAATATAATGTACCCCGTATCGCATACGTTAATAAAATGGACCGTTCTGGCGCAGACTTTTTTGAGGTTGTACGTCAGATGAAGGATGTTTTGGGTGCTAATCCTTGTCCTATTGTTATTCCTATTGGTGCTGAAGAAACTTTCAAAGGTTTAGTTGATTTGATTAAGATGAAAGCTATCTATTGGCATGATGAAACGATGGGAGCTGATTATACAGTGGAAGAAATTCCTGCTGATCTTATTGATGAAGCAAACGAATGGAGAGATAAAATGCTTGAAAAGGTTGCTGAATTTGACGATGCTTTGATGGAAAAATATTTCGATGATCCTTCTACTATTACAGAAGAAGAAGTGTTGAGAGCTCTCCGCAATGCAACAGTTCAGATGGCGGTTGTACCAATGTTGTGTGGCTCTTCATTTAAGAATAAGGGTGTTCAGACATTGCTGGACTATGTTTGTGCTTTCTTGCCTTCTCCATTGGATGCTGAGAATGTAATTGGTACAAATCCGAATACAGGCGCAGAGGAAGATCGTAAACCGAGTGATGATGAGAAAACATCAGCTTTGGCATTTAAGATTGCTACTGACCCTTATGTAGGCCGTTTGACTTTCTTCCGTGTATATTCAGGTAAGATTGAAGCTGGTTCTTATATCTATAATTCCCGCTCTGGTAAGAAAGAACGTGTTTCTCGTCTGTTCCAGATGCATTCGAACAAGCAGAATCCGGTTGAAGTAATCGGTGCTGGTGATATTGGTGCTGGTGTAGGTTTTAAAGATATTCATACAGGTGATACACTTTGTGATGAAACTGCTCCGATTGTATTAGAGTCTATGGACTTCCCAGAGCCGGTAATCGGTATTGCAGTTGAGCCTAAAACTCAGAAAGACATGGATAAATTGTCTAACGGTTTGGCTAAGCTGGCTGAAGAAGATCCGACATTTACAGTTAAGACTGATGAGCAAACAGGACAGACTGTAATTTCTGGTATGGGTGAGTTGCACTTGGATATCATTATTGACCGTTTGAAACGTGAATTTAAAGTAGAATGTAACCAAGGTAAACCCCAGGTTAATTATAAAGAAGCTATCACTAAGACAGTTGATCTTCGTGAAGTTTATAAGAAACAATCTGGTGGTCGTGGTAAGTTTGCTGATATCATTGTTAAGATCGGTCCTGTTGATGAGGATTTCAAAGAAGGCGGATTGCAGTTTATCGATGAAGTGAAGGGTGGTAATATTCCTAAAGAATTTATTCCTTCAGTTCAGAAAGGTTTCACAAGCGCAATGAAGAACGGTGTGTTGGCTGGATATCCGTTGGATTCAATGAAAGTAACTTTGATCGATGGTTCATTCCATCCGGTTGACTCTGATCAACTGTCTTTCGAAATCTGTGCTATTCAGGCATATAAGAATGCATGTGCTAAAGCAGGTCCAGTATTGATGGAACCTATTATGAAACTGGAGGTTGTAACTCCAGAAGAAAATATGGGTGATGTAATCGGTGACTTGAATAAACGTCGTGGTCAGGTTGAGGGAATGGAATCAAGCCGTTCTGGTGCTCGTATTGTAAAAGCAATGGTTCCATTGGCAGAAATGTTTGGTTATGTAACAGCGTTGCGTACCATAACTTCAGGCCGTGCAACTTCTTCAATGACTTATTCTCATCACGCTCAGGTTTCTTCTTCTATTGCTAAGGCTGTATTGGAGGAAGTAAAAGGACGTGCTGATTTACTCTAAAATATCTAAGGCAGCAGGCTAGCGAATGACTCTTAGTCTGCCGCTTTATCTTATTTGTAACTATCTTAATTAAAAAATATAATGAGTCAGAAAATTAGAATTAAATTGAAATCTTACGACCACAATTTGGTTGATAAATCAGCTGAGAAGATTGTAAGAACTGTAAAGGCTACAGGTGCTATTGTTAGTGGTCCAATCCCTCTACCTACGCATAAACGTATCTTTACTGTAAACCGTTCGACTTTCGTTAATAAGAAGTCTCGTGAACAGTTTGAGCTCTCTTCTTATAAGAGATTGATCGACATTTATAGTTCAACAGCTAAAACTGTAGACGCTCTAATGAAGTTGGAATTACCAAGTGGTGTAGAAGTAGAAATTAAAGTTTGATAATTAAAAATTAGTGAAATGCCAGGATTATTAGGAAAAAAAATCGGAATGACGTCCGTTTTCAGTGCCGATGGTAAGAACGTACCATGCACTGTTATCGAAGCAGGTCCTTGTGTTGTTACTCAGGTTAAAACTGTAGAAAAAGATGGTTATGCAGCTGTTCAGTTGGGTTTCCAAGACAAAAAGGAAAAACATACAACTAAACCGTTGATGGGTCACTTTAAAAGAGCTGGAGTAACGCCAAAGAGACACTTGGCTGAGTTCAAAGAATTTGAAACAGAGTTAAATCTGGGTGATACCATTACCGTAGAGATGTTCAATGACGCTAGTTTTGTGGATGTTGTTGGTACTTCTAAGGGTAAAGGTTTTCAGGGTGTAGTAAAAAGACATGGTTTTGGTGGTGTAGGTCAGGCTACTCATGGTCAGCATAACCGCGCTCGTAAACCGGGTTCTATTGGTGCTTGTTCTTACCCTGCAAAAGTATTCAAAGGAATGCGCATGGGTGGACAGCTTGGTGGCGACAGAGTCACTGTACAAAACTTACAGGTATTAAAAGTAATCGCGGATCATAACCTTCTTTTGATTAAAGGTTCTATCCCGGGTTGCAAAGGTTCAATCGTTTTAATTGAGAAATAATGGAAGTTAACGTATATAACATTAAAGGTGAAGACACTGGGAGAAAGGTTACGTTAAACGAATCTATCTTCGGAATTGAGCCCAACGACCACGCTATCTATTTGGACGTAAAACAATTTATGGCTAATCAGCGTCAGGGTACTCATAAGTCAAAAGAAAGAAGCGAAATCAGTGGTTCGACTCGTAAAATTGGTCGTCAAAAAGGTGGCGGTGGAGCACGTCGTGGTGATATGAATTCACCGGTACTTGTAGGAGGTGCTCGTGTTTTCGGTCCAAAACCAAGAGATTACTTCTTCAAACTGAATAAAAAAGTTAAGACATTGGCTCGTAAGTCAGCTTTGTCTTATAAAGCTCAAAACAATGCAATTGTTGTCGTAGAAGACTTTACTTTTGAAGCTCCTAAGACAAAAGATTTCGTTGCAATGACAAAAAATCTTAAAGTTTCCGATAAAAAGCTACTTGTGATTTTACCGGAAGCAAATAAAAACGTATATTTGTCAGCTCGTAACATTGAGGGTGCTAACGTGCAGACTATCTCAGGATTAAATACTTACAGAGTATTAAATGCTGGGGTTGTTGTGCTTACAGAAAACTCTTTGCAGGCTATTGACAATATCTTAATTTAAAAAGGAGGCTTAAATAATGGGAATTATTATTAAACCGTTGGTAACAGAGAAAATGACTGCAATCACTGATAAGCTGAATCGCTTCGGCTTTGTTGTGCGTCCTGAAGCTAACAAACTGGAAATTAAGAAGGAAGTTGAAGCTCTTTATAATGTTACTGTAGTTGATGTGAATACCGTGAGGTATGCTGGCAAAAATAAGAGCCGTTATACCAAAGCAGGTATCATCAATGGTCGTACGAATGCTTTCAAAAAAGCAATCGTGACATTGAAAGAAGGAGATACTATTGATTTTTATAGCAATATTTAATAAAAATGGCAGTACGTAAATTTAAGCCCACTACACCGGGGCAAAGACATAAAATTATTGGTACTTTCGAAGAAATTACTGCATCAGTACCAGAAAAGTCACTTGTATATGGTAAAAAATCATCTGGTGGTCGTAACAACGAAGGTAAGATGACTATGCGCTACATTGGTGGCGGTCATAGAAAGGTGATTAGAATTGTCGATTTCAAGAGAAATAAAGACGGTGTTCCAGCAGTAGTTAAGACAATTGAATATGATCCGAATCGTTCGGCTCGTATTGCTTTGTTGTTTTATGCTGATGGAGAAAAAAGATATATTATTGCTCCCAATGGATTGCAAGTTGGTGCGACTTTGATGTCAGGTGAAAACGCGGCGCCAGAGATTGGTAATGCTCTTCCTCTTCAGAACATACCGGTGGGTACTGTAATTCACAATATTGAATTACGCCCGGGACAGGGCGCAGCCCTGGTTAGATCAGCTGGTAATTTTGCTCAGTTGACTTCTCGCGAGGGTAAATATTGTGTAATTAAATTGCCTTCAGGTGAAGTGAGACAGATTCTTAGCACATGTAAAGCTACTATCGGTAGTGTTGGTAACTCGGATCATGGATTGGAAAGTTCAGGTAAAGCTGGACGTTCTCGTTGGCAAGGACGTCGCCCTCGTAACCGTGGTGTTGTAATGAACCCGGTTGATCACCCAATGGGGGGTGGTGAAGGACGTGCTTCCGGAGGTCATCCAAGATCTCGTAAGGGATTGTATGCTAAGGGACTTAAGACTAGAGCTCCTAAGAAACAATCGTCTAAGTACATTATTGAGAGAAGAAAAAAGTAATCTGATTAATTGAGTAAACTATGAGTCGTTCATTAAAAAAAGGTCCATATATTAACGTAAAGCTTGAAAAGAGAATTCTTGCCATGAATGAATCGGGCAAGAAAGTCGTAGTAAAGACTTGGGCCAGAGCTTCAATGATTTCGCCTGATTTTGTAGGCCATACAGTTGCAGTTCACAATGGAAATAAATTTATTCCTGTTTATGTTACCGAAAATATGGTAGGGCACAAGTTGGGCGAATTTGCTCCAACTCGTACATTCAGAGGACACGCTGGTAACAAAAAAAGATAACAGGATTATTTGAAATAATAAAGTAATAAATATAATGGGAGCAAGAAAAAAAATATCGGCTGAAAAAAGAAAAGAAGCCCTTAAGACCATGTATTTTGCTAAATTGCAAAATGTTCCTACTTCTCCGCGTAAGATGCGTCTGGTTGCAGATATGATTCGCGGTATGGAAGTGAACAGAGCACTTGGTGTTTTGAAGTTTTCTTCAAAAGAAGCTGCTGCAAGAGTAGAAAAATTGCTTCGCTCTGCAATTGCTAACTGGGAGCAGAAAAACGAACGTAAAGCAGAAAGTGGAGAATTATATGTAACTAAGATTTTTGTTGATGGTGGTGCAACTCTGAAAAGAATGAGACCGGCACCGCAGGGCAGAGGTTACAGAATTCGTAAACGTTCAAATCATGTAACATTGTTCGTTGGTTCTAAAAGTAATAACGAAGATCAAAATTAAGGTAGATGGGACAAAAAGTTAATCCAATAAGCAACCGTTTAGGAATTATCAGAGGATGGGATTCTAATTGGTATGGTGGAAATGATTACGGAGATTCTTTGCTGGAAGATAGCAAAATCCGTAAATATCTTAATGCAAGACTTGCAAAGGCAAGTGTATCAAGAATCGTAATTGAACGTACGCTGAAGCTCGTTACTATTACTGTTTGTACTGCTCGTCCGGGTATTATTATCGGTAAAGGTGGCCAAGAAGTTGATAAGTTAAAAGAGGAGTTGAAGAAGGTTACCGACAAAGATATTCAGATTAATATCTTTGAAGTGAAGAGACCTGAACTTGATGCTGTGATTGTTGCTAATAACATCGCTCGTCAGGTTGAAGGTAAAATTGCCTATCGCCGTGCCATTAAAATGGCTATCGCAAATACAATGCGTATGGGTGCTGAAGGTATCAAAATTCAGATTTCAGGACGTTTGAATGGAGCTGAAATGGCTCGTTCTGAAATGTATAAAGAAGGAAGAACTCCGTTACACACTTTCAGAGCTGATATCGACTACTGTCATGCAGAAGCATTGACTAAAGTGGGTCTTTTAGGTATCAAAGTTTGGATTTGTAGAGGTGAAGTATTTGGTAAGAAAGAATTAGCTCCGAACTTTACACAAAGCAAAGAAAGTGGTCGTGGAAACAATGGTGGAAACAACGGCGGAAAGAACTTCAAAAGAAAGAAAAATAATCGCTAAACGAATTTGAATTTTAGGAAACTATGTTACAACCGAAAAAGACAAAATTCAGAAGACAACAGAAAGGTCGTCAGAAAGGCAATGCCCAAAGAGGTAACCAACTGGCCTTCGGTTCTTTTGGCATAAAGGCTTTGGAGACTAAGTGGATTACAGGCCGTCAGATCGAAGCTGCTCGTATTGCAGTAACAAGATATATGCAACGTCAAGGACAGATCTGGATCCGTATATTTCCGGATAAACCGATCACTAGAAAACCTGCTGATGTACGTATGGGTAAAGGTAAAGGTGCTCCGGAGGGATTTGTGGCTCCTGTGACTCCAGGTAGAATCATTATTGAGGCTGAAGGAGTATCTTACGAAATCGCGAAAGAAGCATTGCGCTTAGCTGCTCAGAAGCTTCCTATTACAACGAAGTTTGTCGTAAGACGTGATTATGATATTCAAAATCAAAATGCGTAATGTTTATGAAAATTGCAGAAATTAAAGAAATGTCTACTAGTGATTTGGTAGAGAGAGTAGAGGCAGAAACAACTAATTATAACCAAATGGTTATTAATCATTCTATTTCTCCTTTGGAAAATCCTGCTCAAATTAAACAATTACGCAGGACTATTGCGCGTATGAAAACTGAGTTACGCCAGAGAGAACTTAACAATAAATGATCAGCTTGATGGAAGCAAGAAATTTAAGAAAAGAAAGAACAGGGGTTGTATTGAGCAATAAGATGGAGAAAACTATCACAGTTGCTTCTAAATTTAAAGAAAAACACCCTATATATGGTAAGTTCGTTAGTAAGACGAAGAAGTACCATGCTCATGATGAAAAGAATGAATGCAATATCGGTGATACTGTACGCATTATGGAGACTCGTCCTTTGAGCAAGACTAAAAGATGGAGATTAGTAGAAATAATTGAAAGAGCTAAGTAATTATGATACAAGTAGAATCCAGACTTACAGTATGTGATAACAGTGGAGCTAAAGAGGCTTTGTGTATCCGCGTTTTGGGTGGAACAGGTCGTCGTTATGCTTCAGTGGGGGATGTCATTGTAGTTTCAGTAAAGAGTGTTATCCCTTCTAGTGATGTTAAAAAAGGTGCAGTATCAAAGGCTTTGATTGTACGTACAAAGAAAGAAATCCGTCGTCCTGATGGTTCTTATATACGTTTTGATGATAATGCTTGCGTGTTGCTGAATAATGCAGGTGAAATTAGAGGTAGTCGTATTTTCGGTCCTGTAGCAAGAGAACTTCGTGCTACAAACATGAAAGTTGTTTCACTTGCGCCTGAAGTACTTTAATTTGTAAAAGATTTGAGTAATGAGTAAATTACATATTAAAAAAGGCGATACAGTTTACGTAAATGCTGGTGAAGATAAGGGCAAAACTGGTCGTGTATTGAAGGTTCTTGTTAGTAAAGGTCGTGCAATCGTTGAAGGTATCAATATGGTATCTAAGAGCACAAAACCAAGTGCTAAGAATCCGCAAGGTGGTATCGTGAAGCAGGAAGCTTCTATCCACATTTCAAACTTGAACCCGGTTGATCCAAAAACTGGTAAAGCAACGCGTATTGGGAGAAAAGTAAGTTCTTTGGATGGAAAAAGAACTGTAGTGCGTTATTCTAAAAAATCAGGAGAGGAGATTAAGTAATGAGTAATACTGCTAGTCTTAAGAAAGAATATGCAGAGCGTATAGCACCTGCATTGAAATCACAGTTCCAGTATTCTTCTTCAATGCAGATACCCGTACTTAAGAAGATTGTCATCAATCAAGGTTTAGGTATGGCTGTTGCTGATAAGAAGATTATTGAAGTAGCAATCAATGAAATGACGGCTATTACAGGTCAAAAGGCTGTAGCTACCATTTCCCGTAAAGATATCGCAAACTTTAAATTGCGTAAGAAAATGCCTATTGGTGTGATGGTAACTTTACGTCGTGAAAGAATGTACGAATTCTTAGAAAAATTGGTTCGTGTAGCTCTTCCTCGTATACGTGACTTCAAAGGTATCGAAAGTAAGTTTGATGGTAAAGGTAACTATACCCTTGGTATTCAGGAACAAATCATTTTTCCTGAAATAAATATCGATAGTATTACAAGAATTCTCGGAATGAATATTACCTTTGTAACTTCTGCGCAAACAGATGAAGAAGGTTATGCATTGCTGAAGGAATTCGGTTTACCTTTTAAAAACGCTAAAAAAGATTAATATATGGCAAAGGAATCAATGAAAGCACGTGAAGTTAAGCGTGCTAAATTAGTAGCCAGATACGCCGAAAAAAGAGCTGCTTTGAAGCAAATTGTAAGAACAGGTGATCCTGCTGACGCTTATGAAGCTGCACAGAAATTGCAGGAGTTGCCAAAGAATTCTAATCCAATTCGTATGCACAATCGTTGCAAACTGACTGGTCGTCCAAAAGGTTATATCCGTCAGTTCGGAATTTCAAGAATTCAGTTCCGTGAGATGGCATCTAACGGACTGATTCCAGGCGTAAAAAAAGCAAGCTGGTAATTGTTGTTTAAATATTGTCAGGGAAGTCCTGATTAATTTAATTTATTTTTTATATGACTGATCCAATAGCAGATTATTTGACGAGGTTACGGAACGCAATTGGTGCAAAGCACAGAGTTGTTGAAGTTCCTGCTTCGAATTTGAAAAAAGAAATCACTAAGATTCTTTTTGAGAAAGGCTACATTCTTAATTATAAGTTTGTAGAAGATGGTCCTCAAGGTACTATAAAAGTTGCCTTGAAATATGATTCTGTTAACAAAGTTAATGCAATCAAAAAATTAGAAAGAATATCTTCTCCGGGTATGCGTAAGTATACTGGTTATAAAGATATGCCGCGTGTTATTAATGGGTTGGGTATTGCTATAATATCTACTTCCAAAGGTGTAATGACTAACAAAGAAGCTGCTGATCTTAAGATCGGTGGTGAAGTTTTGTGTTATGTATATTAATTAGGAGGAATTAGCAATGTCAAGAATAGGAAAATTACCCATTAGTATTCCTGCTGGAGTGACAGTCACTCTAAAGGATGATGTGGTTACCGTAAAGGGACCGAAAGGCGAAATGAGCCAATATGTGAATCCTGCAATCAATGTTGCCATTGAAGACGGACACGTTATTTTAACAGAAAATGAAAAAGAAATGGTTGATAACCCAAAGCAGAAACATGCTTTCCACGGTTTATATCGTTCTTTGATTCATAACATGGTTGTTGGTGTATCAGAAGGATATAAAAAAGAACTGGAACTTGTTGGTGTTGGTTATCGTGCTTCTAATCAAGGTAACATTATTGAACTGGCTTTAGGTTATACACACAATATTTTCATTCAATTGCCTGCTGAGGTGAAGGTTGAAACTAAGTCTGAAAGAAATAAGAACCCTCTTATTATATTAGAATCGTGTGACAAACAGTTGCTTGGTCAAGTTTGCTCTAAAATACGTTCTTTTCGTAAACCTGAACCATATAAAGGTAAAGGTATTAAGTTTGTTGGCGAAATTATTCGCAGAAAGTCTGGTAAATCAGCCGGTGCTAAATAATTCATATAAAATTAGAACATTATGACAACAAAAATAGAAAGACGAGTTAAGATCAAATATAGAGTACGCAATAAGATTTCAGGTACTACTGAATGTCCGCGTATGAGTGTATTTAGAAGTAACAAGCAAATTTACGTCCAGATTATCGATGATCTTTCTGGTAAGACGTTAGCTGCTGCTTCTTCTTTGGGTATGACTGAAAAAGTTGCAAAGAAAGAACAAGCTGCTAAAGTTGGTGAAATGATTGCTAAAAAGGCTCAGGAAGCAGGTATTACAACTGTTGTTTTCGACCGTAATGGTTACTTATATCATGGGAGAGTAAAAGAAGTAGCTGATGCTGCTCGTAACGGTGGACTTAAATTTTAATCATTATGGCAGGAGTTAATAATAGAGTTAAGATTACTAACGATATAGAACTGAAAGATAGATTGGTTGCTATTAATCGTGTTACTAAGGTTACCAAAGGTGGTAGAACTTTTAGTTTCTCTGCAATCGTTGTTGTAGGTAACGAAGAAGGAATTATCGGTTGGGGACTTGGTAAAGCAGGTGAAGTAACAGCTGCTATCGCTAAAGGTGTTGAATCAGCTAAGAAGAATCTGGTTAGAGTACCTGTATTGAAAGGTACAGTTCCTCACGAACAATCAGCTAGATTTGGTGGTGCTGAAGTATTTATCAAACCTGCATCTCACGGAACTGGTGTTGTAGCTGGTGGTGCAATGCGTGCTGTATTGGAAAGTGTTGGTATTACTGATGTTTTAGCAAAATCTAAAGGTTCTTCAAATCCGCACAACCTTGTTAAAGCTACAATTGAAGCTTTGAGTGAAATGCGTGATGCAAGAATGATAGCTCAGAACAGAGGTATTAGTGTTGAAAAAGTATTTAGAGGATAAGGAGGGGATATGTCAACTATAAAGATTAAACAAGTTAAAAGTAGAATTGGTGTTCCGGCTGATCAAAAAAGAACTCTCGATGCACTAGGACTTCGCAAATTGAACCGTGTGGTTGAACACGAATGCACTCCTTCAATTCTTGGAATGGTAGATAAAGTAAAACACTTGGTTGCCATTATTAAGTAATTATTTGTTGAATAAAAAAAACGAATTACAATATGAACTTAAGTAATTTAAAACCTGCTGAGGGATCTACTAAGACAAGAAAGAGAATAGGACGTGGTACCGGTTCTGGTCTAGGTGGTACTTCTACAAGAGGTCATAAAGGAGCTAAATCAAGATCTGGATACTCTAAGAAGATTGGTTTTGAAGGTGGTCAGATGCCTCTTCAACGTCGGGTACCTAAATTTGGTTTTAAGAATATTAATCGTGTAGAATATAAAGCTATCAACTTGGATACTATTCAGACGCTTGTTGAAGCTAAGAACTTGGTAAAAGTTGGTTTAAGTGACTTTATTGAAGCAGGATTTATCTCTTCAAATCAGTTGGTAAAAGTATTAGGTAACGGAACTTTGACTAATAAGCTTGAAGTAGAAGCTCATGCATTCTCTAAGACTGCAATTGCTGCTATCGAAGCTGCTGGTGGAAGTGTAGTAAAACTCTGATTCAATGAGAAAAGCTATTGAAACATTAAAGAATATATGGAAGATTGAGGATCTGAGACAGCGGATCCTCATCACCATATTGTTTGTGGCAATTTATCGTTTTGGTTCTTATGTAGTATTGCCAGGTATTAGTCCGGCTATGCTGACAAAATTGCACGAACAAACAAGTGAAGGGCTTTTGGCCTTGTTAAATATGTTTTCTGGAGGAGCATTCTCTAATGCATCTATTTTTGCATTGGGAATTATGCCTTATATCTCTGCATCTATCGTAATTCAGTTGTTAGGAATTGCTGTACCGTATTTCCAAAAACTGCAACGTGAAGGTGAGAGCGGCAGAAGAAAGATGAATCAATATACTCGTTATTTGACGATTGCTATATTGTTAGTTCAGGCTCCTTCTTATTTGCTCAATCTTAGGGCGCAGACTGGCACTTCCTTGAATGCTTCATTAGATTGGACTCTGTTTATGTTTACCTCTACCGTTATTTTGGCAGCAGGTAGTATGTTTATTTTGTGGCTTGGTGAAAGAATTACTGATAAAGGTATTGGTAATGGTATTTCATTTATCATCTTGATTGGTATTATTGCTCGTTTCCCGGATGCTTTAATTCAGGAAGTTGTTTCTAGAGTTACGAATAAGAGCGGTGGTCTGGTCATGTTTATAATTGAGATCGTATTCCTGTTATTAGTGATTGGTGCTGCTATTCTCTTGGTGCAAGGTACTAGAAAAATTCCTGTACAGTATGCAAAAAGAATTGTAGGTAATAAGCAATATGGCGGTGCAAGACAGTATATTCCTTTGAAGGTGAATGCTGCTGGTGTAATGCCGATCATTTTTGCTCAGGCAATAATGTTTATTCCAATCGCTTTTATCGGTTATTCCAATGGTAATAATGCTGCAGGTGGTTTCTTGCATGCGTTTACTGATCATACAAGTTTCTGGTATAATTTCGTTTTTGCGGTAATGATTATATTATTTACATATTTTTATACTGCAATTACAATTAATCCGACTCAGATGGCGGAGGATATGAAGAGAAATAATGGTTTTATTCCGGGGATCAAGCCAGGAAAGCAAACAGCAGAGTATATTGATGATATTATGTCTCATATTACTTTGCCCGGTTCTTTCTTCTTGGCATTGGTTGCTATTATGCCTGCTTTTGCTGGTGTATTTGGAGTACAGGCCGGATTTGCTCAGTTCTTCGGTGGTACATCTTTGTTAATTCTTGTAGGTGTTGTTCTTGATACATTGCAACAAGTAGAAAGTCATTTGTTGATGAGACATTATGACGGTTTGCTGAAGTCTGGTCGTATTAAGGGACGTGCTGGTGTGGCGGCATATTAATTTTTTGATTGGAAATGATATTTCTTAAAACAGAAGATGAAATAGAATTGCTCCGTCAGAGTAACTTACTTGTTGGTAAGACATTAGCTGAAGTTGCCAAATTAGTGAAACCTGGTGTTACTACACGTGAGTTGGATAAAGTTGCTGAAGAGTTTATCAGAGATAATGGAGCAACTCCAACTTTTAAAGGATTTCCGAATCAATATGGTGAACCATTTCCCGCTTCAATTTGTACTTCTGTAAATGAGCAAGTAGTACATGGAATTCCCAGTGATATCATTTTAAAAGAGGGTGATATTGTTTCTGTGGATTGCGGAACTTACATGAATGGTTTTTGTGGTGATTCTGCTTATACTTTTTGTGTAGGAGAGGTGGACGAAGAAATTCGTAATTTATTGAAGGTAACTAAAGAAGCGTTATATATTGGCATCCAGAATGCAGTGCAAGGCAAAAGAATCGGAGACATCGGATATGCTATTCAGCAATATTGTGAATCTCATTCTTATGGCGTAGTGCGTGAGTTTGTTGGTCATGGTATTGGCAAAGAAATGCACGAAGATCCTCAGGTTCCTAATTATGGTAAAAGGGGATATGGCACTTTGATGAAGAGAGGTCTTTGCATTGCGATTGAGCCAATGATAACACTGGGAGACAGACAAGTGATTATGGAACGTGACGGATGGACTGTGAGAACCAGAGATCGAAAGTGCGCAGCGCATTTTGAACATACGGTAGCCGTTGGATCTGGTGAGGCAGATATTTTGTCTTCGTTCAAATTCATTGAAGAAGTTTTAGGAGATAAAGTAATATAGTATGGCAAAGCAATCTGCAATAGAACAAGATGGAGTTATAGTTGAAGCATTGTCAAATGCAATGTTTCGTGTTGAATTAGAAAACGGACATGAGATTACTGCGCATATTTCAGGTAAGATGAGGATGCATTACATCAAAATCCTACCTGGTGATAAAGTGAGAGTCGAAATGTCTCCTTACGACTTATCGAAAGGAAGAATTGTGTTTAGATATAAATAAAATAAGATATGAAAGTAAGAGCATCATTAAAGAAACGCACGCCAGAATGTAAGATCGTTAGACGTAATGGCCGTTTGTATGTTATTAACAAGAAAAATCCTAAGTATAAACAACGTCAAGGATAATTTATTATTTTTGCAAAAAAAATAATTTAGTATATGGCTATAAGAATAGTTGGTGTAGATTTACCTCAGAATAAAAGAGGTGAAGTTGCGTTGACCTATATATATGGAATAGGTCGCAGTAGTTCAGCAAAAATTTTAGATAAAGCTGGTGTAGACAAAGATCTGAAAGTTAAAGACTGGACAGATGATCAAGCTGCTAAGATTCGTGAGATTATCGGTGCAGAGTTTAAAGTAGAAGGAGATCTTCGTTCTGAAATCCAATTGAATATTAAGCGATTAATGGATATTGGTTGCTATCGTGGTGTACGTCATCGTATTGGTCTGCCGGTTAGAGGTCAGAGCACTAAGAATAATGCACGTACTCGTAAAGGTAGAAAGAAAACCGTTGCTAATAAGAAAAAAGCTACTAAATAATAATTGTTGATATGGCAAAAAAGACAGTTGCAGCTAAGAAGAGAAATGTGAAAGTAGATGCTAATGGACAGTTACATGTTCATTCATCTTTCAACAATATTATTGTTTCTCTTGCGAACAGTGAAGGGCAGATTATCTCTTGGTCATCTGCGGGAAAGATGGGATTTAGAGGTTCTAAAAAGAATACTCCTTATGCAGCTCAGATGGCTGCCCAGGATTGTGCTAAAATAGCATTTGATCTTGGCCTAAGAAAGGTAAAAGCGTATGTGAAGGGTCCAGGTAACGGACGCGAGTCTGCTATTAGAACTATCCATGGAGCTGGTATCGAAGTTACTGAAATTATTGATGTAACTCCGCTTCCGCACAATGGTTGTCGTCCTCCAAAAAGACGTAGAGTTTAATTTACCTTTAACTTAAAATGATCTTGATTTTGTTTTTGGATTGCAATAATTTCTTCTCTGCAATCGCGGCTGCAACAAATTGAGTTCATGAATAAACAATTAAATATTTAAAAGAAATGGCTAGATATACTGGACCAAAATCAAGAATCGCCCGTAAATTCGGTGAAGGAATCTTTGGAGCTGATAAAGTTTTATCAAAGAAGAACTATCCTCCCGGACAACATGGAAATTCTAGAAAAAGAAAAACTTCTGAATATGGTGTGCAACTTCGTGAAAAGCAAAAAGCAAAATACACCTATGGAGTTTTAGAAAAACAATTCCGTAATTTGTTTGAAAAGGCAGCAACAGCTAAAGGTATTACCGGTGAGGTATTGCTTCAGTTGTTGGAAGGTCGTCTTGACAACGTAGTATTCCGTTTGGGTATTGCTCCTACACGTGCTGCTGCTCGTCAATTGGTTAGTCACAAGCATATTACAGTAGACGGTGAAGTGGTAAATATCCCTTCATATGCAGTAAAACCAGGACAATTGATTGGTGTTCGTGAAAGATCTAAATCTTTGGAAGTTATTGCTAATTCTCTCGCAGGTTTCAATCATAGTAAATATGCTTGGTTGGAGTGGGACGAAACTTCAAAGGTTGGTAAGTTGTTACATATACCTGAAAGAGCAGACATTCCTGAGAACATTAAAGAACATTTGATCGTTGAATTGTATTCTAAATAAATAATTAATTTCATGGCGATATTAGCATTTCAAAAACCTGATAAAGTATTAATGTTGGAGGCGGACTCTAGATTCGGTAAATTCGAATTTCGTCCGTTGGAACCGGGTTTTGGTATTACTGTCGGTAATGCATTACGCCGTATCCTTCTCTCTTCATTAGAGGGTTTTGCTATCACTACTATCAGAATCGATGGTGTGGAGCATGAATTTTCTAGTGTACCGGGAGTAAAAGAGGATGTTACCAACATTATCTTGAATCTGAAGCAAGTAAGATTTAAGCAAGTAGTTGAAGAGTTCGAGAGCGAAAAAGTGAGTATCACTGTCGAGAATTCCAGTGAATTTAAAGCAGGTGACATAGGTAAGTATTTGACTGGATTTGAAGTGTTAAATCCGGAATTAGTTATTTGTCATTTAGATTCTAAATCAACTATGCAGATTGATATTACAATTAACAAAGGTCGTGGATACGTTCCCGCTGATGAAAATCGCGAATATTGTACGGATGTTAATGTGATTCCAATCGATTCAATTTATACACCGATACGTAATGTCAAGTATGCGGTAGAAAACTATCGTGTTGAACAAAAGACTGACTATGAAAAGTTGGTACTTGAAATTACTACCGACGGTTCTATACACCCGAAGGAAGCGCTGAAAGAGGCTGCAAAAATTCTGATTTATCACTTTATGCTGTTCTCAGATGAGAAGATCACGCTTGAAAGCAATGATTCTGATGGCAATGAAGAGTTTGATGAGGAAGTATTACATATGCGTCAGTTGTTGAAAACTAAACTTGTTGATATGGACTTATCTGTTCGTGCACTCAATTGTTTGAAAGCTGCTGATGTAGAAACTCTTGGTGACTTAGTACAATTCAATAAGACTGACTTGTTGAAGTTTAGAAACTTCGGAAAGAAATCGCTTACCGAGCTGGATGATTTGCTGGAAAGTCTGAATCTGTCGTTTGGAACCGATATTTCTAAATATAAATTAGATAAAGAATAAAAAATGAGACATAATAAAAAATTCAATCATTTAGGTCGTACTGCTTCTCATAGAAGTGCTATGTTATCTAACATGGCTTGTTCTTTGATCAAGCACAAAAGAATCACTACGACTGTTGCAAAGGCAAAAGCTTTGAAGAAGTTTGTTGAGCCTTTGATTACAAGAGCTAAAGACGACACAACAAATTCTCGTCGTGTTGTATTTAGTAATTTACAAGATAAGTTGGTAGTAACTGAATTGTTCAAAGAGGTTTCAGTTAAGATTGCTGATCGCCCAGGTGGTTATACTCGTATTATCAAGACAGGTAATCGTTTAGGGGATAATGCTGAAATGTGCTTCATTGAGTTGGTAGACTACAATGAAAACATGGCTAAAGAGAAAGTTGCGAAGAAAGCTACTCGTACTCGTCGTTCTAAGAAGACTGCTGAAGTTGCGCCTGCTGTTGAAGCTCCTGCAACTGAAGAACCAAAAGCTGAATCAGCAGAATAATTCAACAGTTATTCTTATAGATATAAAAAAGACTACTCATAATTGGGTAGTCTTTTTTGTTTGTTTTCTAAAGATACATTAAAAGATTTTCGGAGTGAACAATTCTCATAAATATTCTGTTATATTTGCAGAAGAATATGGTAAAATTTGTAAAGGTAATATTATTCCTGTTGCTAACAGTTGTCCTGCATGGGATTGCAAGCAATATTTCCAATGAAAAACTGGAACAAGAAGAGTATGTCCCTGTAGTTCACGTAGTACATCAAGATCAGATCGGTGCCCCGGAACTCCCATATTTGCCTGTTGCAGAATTGACTAACAATTTGCAAAGTCATCAGGTTTCAATGTCACGTATACAACGTGTGCAGACCTGTGAATATTTCTTTTTATTAAAAAACTTCCTGCAAAATTGGGCGGAAAGAGAGAACTCTTTGTCATTGCATCGGGAGAAAACCTATGCAACAACAGTTTCGTGCTATTGTCAGTCAGCGTGTGAATATTATGTATTTACTTTAAAGCATATTATTATTTAGGAGTTTGTTTATTAGTGTAAACTTGTTAATTGTTTCTATGTAATGATTACATATTAGCTGTTCTTTATTTTCTATTTTTACTAATAATCAAAATTTCAAATAATATGGCAACTCAAGCTATTGATGCAACTATATTTGCATCTTCACATCCTGATATCGCTAAACGTACGAGTATTTCCGGAATTGTATTCTCATGTATAATGTTATTGATAGGTATCTTATCTTTTGCTTCTACTTTTGAGCTGGAAGATAAGTCATCTACAATTAGTATGGCATTAATAGTATTTGGAACAGGTTTATTCCTTATTGGAATATTCCGTATGTTCTGGAAATCAAAAGAAGTTGTTTATGTTCCGACTGGCAGTGTTGCTAAAGAGCGGAGTGCTTTCTTTGATTTGAAGCATATGGATAAGTTGAAAGAACTAGTGAATTCCGGAAATTTCTCGATAGATTCAGAAATCAAAAGTGAAACAAGCGGTAATCTTCGTATGGACATAATACTTTCTGAGGATAATAAATTTGCAGCCGTTCAGTTGTTTCAATTCGTTCCTTATACATATCAGCCGATAACTACTGTTCATTATTTTACAAATGGAGAGGCTGCAACTGTTGCTGCTTTTCTTGCAAAAAGTAAGATGAATTAATAAGATTTTGATTCTTTAAATTTGATGGGGATTTAGTCGTCAATGACGGCTATCCCCATTTTTTTCATTAAAAAGCAGGCGTTCATGTTTTGTGCAACTCCGTCTCTCATTTTATAAGAAAAAGTCAGTTCGTTATTAGTGATATCTGCTTCAAAACAATAATTACGGATATTCTGTGGGAAGGAATTTGCCAAACTACTTAATAATAGATCATGGGTGGCGATGATGCCATTGGCATTCATATTCATAAATTGTTTTATAAGAGCAAAAGAGCCTTTTTGTTTATCTACTGAATTTGTCCCTTTTAGAATTTCGTCGAGGATAATGAATAAATCTTCCCCTGCTTGAAGCTTATCGATGATTAATTTTAGTCGTTTAAGTTCTGCAAAGAAATAAGACTCGTTATCAGTCAGTGAGTCACTTGTCCGTAGACTGGTGATAAGATGAGCAGGAAATATCTCCATCTGTTTGGCCCATACAGGTGCACCTATACAGGCTAAGAGATAGTTGATTCCTACCGTACGTAAGTAAGTGCTTTTTCCTGCCATATTTGCTCCCGTAATAATAATAAAGAATGGACGTTTTTCTATACTAATTCCGTTTCTAACACATTTATTTCGATCCATAAGTGGATGTCCTAAAGCTTCTGCTTGTAGATGGAATGATTGCGAGCTTATTTGCGGATAGATAAATTCCGGATGATTGTAGGAAAAAGTAGCTAGCGAGCAATACGCATCAAATTTTCCAATAGTTTTTAGCCAGCGAGGAAGATCAGAGGCATGAGATTCTTTCCATTTTTCAATTCGCATTACTTGATGTAACTCCCAAAATAAAAGACCATTCAAGATAGTACTCGTTAATAAGTTATTGCGTTGATCGAGTGCATTCATTAGTTTGGAGAGACGATGTACAGCTTGTGAAGCTGTTTGATTTTTGCTGGTTAATTCAGTTTTTAATCCTTTTAGGATAGAACTATGCATCTCTTTTTTCTCAGTGAGAAGAATCTGATCTGCATAAGTAGACAATATTTGCAGCTTTTCTCCATAAGTTGCCTGCATTTTGGTAATTCCTTTTGAGAAAATGAAACTAAATGTGACAAAGAATACAAATACTACTCCGGCAATACTACCTGGAATAACTCCCAAAATAGAAGCACTAATACATAATATATTGGCAATAGTGACTATACTTGGTAATATTCTAAGAAATGAGTGTTTGCGATAATAACTGGCACTGGCAGCCCATTGATTGATTTCGAAGATATCAGCAGATTTCCCTTTGTATAGTAAACCTAATACGCGGAACTTTTGCCGAAATTCCAGGTCTAAAGATAATTCACGTATGGCTTTTTGCCGTTGTTCAATACTTTCTTTATCTTCGAGATGGTGGTTAAACCATTCGGCAAGTTGTTGCTTGCCGATAGGAGTCGAACTTCGATTGATGTATTGAAAAAGAGAGTGTTCTCCAAATACATCCAAGTCGAAAGTATAGAGATGAGATGGATCGATATATTCTTTACCACCGTCAAAATTGGAAAAGTCATATTGGATAGCACAGAGTTCTTGGTTATTAATCTCTATTCTCTTTTTTAAAAGTCTTTTCTATAAAACCATAGATTATGCCGTTTCACTAGCCAGATAAACAAGAGGATAGGAAAGACAGAAAAAAGAAGAATATATTCCCAACCCTTATCCCAAAAGTAAAAAGCAGCTACTACAGCTTCTATAAACAGAAATAATCGTAATAAGCTAATATTTCGGATCTGCTTGCGAGTCTTTTGTAATTCTTGCTCTGATTTAAGAATTATTTTCTGATAGTTTTCTATGATGTTTTCTAATGTTTCCATATGGTAGTTTACTTTAAAATATATTAGCTTCGGACAAAGGTACTATTATTTGTAAAGGTTAAGAAAGAATACTGTCACTCATAAATGTAGATTTACTGTTTATTAACGCTCGTATAAATACGTCTACTTATAGTACATTTATTTCTTCTGCATGGTTGTATAGCAGAGTATGATCTTCCTTTTGGATAGAGGATTATCGTTTATCATTTTACATTTTTTCTTTTTCCAAACTTGTTTTTATGCGGTTAAATATATAACTTTCCACACGAAAAAGCGTTAAGTAAGAGAGAAGAAGGATAGCTTATGAAAAGAAGATGTATTTTATGGTTACTTTTAGGTGCAATTAGTCTTCCATCAATTGCGCAAAATGTTATTTATTCCAATCTGAAAGAATTACTCACTCAGGATGGTGATACGGTTGCTGTATTAAGGGTTGAGAAGCGTTCTCGAAATCAGATTGTCTTATCAGGAGGTGCCGATTACCGGATAACGGCTGGTAAGGATGAGTCGATGTGTCGTTTATTGAAGAAGCGTTGTTTTGCTGTGTGTACAGATGAAGGAGATCTTTATGTAAATTGTCGTAAATTGCGCTATAAGAAGTTACGGTTTGGAGCTTGGTATGCTCCTGCAGTTCAGTTGGGTAATAATATTTATTTTTGTGCGATGCCCTTAGGCTCCAAGATTGGTGAGAATTTTGTAGAAGCGGACGATGTAAAACTTGGAGGTAATGTCGGAGATGCTTTGGCTGCATCAGGCTTGGTAACCAAACGTGTATGTTATGTACTCAATGGTGAAACTGGTAAAATTGATTTTCTGGGGCAAGAAGAAATGCTCAAATTACTAAAAAAACATCAGGATTGGAAGCAGGCTTATCTGAATGAGGGTAGTCAGGAAGCGGAGAACACTTTCAAGTACCTATTGATGTTACAAAAGCAAAAGAAGTAGTTATTTTTATAAACTCCCTAATTTATATTCTGGTTTTGAGACTCATTGGGATATAGTTATTTACTAGAACTAAAGTTAATCAACTTTCAAATAATAAATAAGTTGATTTTCTTGGTTTTATATAAGTTTTTTCTTATCTTGAGAAGAGTTATAAGACAGTCTTGTTTACAGTTTGTAATCTTTGATTCTGCTTATTATGAGAATGACTCTTGGCGACACATTACTTCTCTATCTAACTTTTGTAGAAGGTATCCGGAGAGTTTCTAACCGTGGTTATACACTTACCTCGGAACAAATTCCTGTAACACCAAATAATACATTATGTTATATCCTTTCTGAACCAACTAAACAACTTACTATTGAATTAATAGAAAAGCTTTGTATCCGTATCGGAATTTACGGATACTATTTCCGTCCGGCAAGAAATCTGAAGTTAAAGCCAATTGAAGAATGCCATAATAGATATATTGAAATCAAAGCTTTTCGGGCGATGATTGACAATAATATTGTATAAGTTACTTTTGTATGGTGAAACAGGCCAGAATTGGTGAGAAACGGTACAATATAGTTTGGTTAAACAATACCTTAGAAAGCTGATTCATGAGCAATCTTATGTTCTTGAATCCAGATATTTATTAGAATTTTTTATTTTACCACATCTCAGTGCTTTGTGTATTAATATAACCAACTCCATGGTGATTAGCCATTCCATAATCAGTTCAATTGGCATATTACGGTACCAATGGAAGTTGCAAATAATGTTCAGATAACCGCAAAAGAATGGATGTCCATGGATTTTCGGGATATTGCTCTTGACATATTCAATACACTTTTGAATGCCGAACGATTGAAACTCAATCTTACTCAAGATAAAGAATTACGAGAATGTCTGTTTGTGTTTTCCAATTTAGAAGAAATGAATGTTGCACAGCGTAAAGTAGCTTATAGAGTGGGGATTATTTCTATCATAGCTAAAGACGACGGTTCACATATTCAGACACGATATTTGGGGAAGTGGATAGAAGATATTCTGGAAGTATCTTTAGGGGTAAAAGAAGCTATGAAAATAGATGAACCTTGTTCTGCTTATTATAGAAATATCGTTGATTTATTAGAATATGTTGCATAAGGAATCGACTACCGTAACCTTTGGGAAACTTCGTTATTTCGGGATCGTTTCCTAAGAGTAAAGGAAAGAAGTACAATTTACAAAAGATAATATGGTAATATATAGAGAGAAACATAAGACGGTTACCTTTTTAGAAAGAACGGAGTTAGAGTACTAACACATTCTTTATCCTTTTTCATCTCGTTAATGCTGGTAACTGTTATGCCGGGTAAAAAGTCATTTTCTTATCGGTTTTTATCCGGCATTTATCGATTCTCATCCTTTAGATGGCGAGAAAACTTTACGCTATTTCTCTAGCTTTTCTACTTTTGCTCTGTATTTCCTATTAACACTTGTTTTTATATTTGTTGGCAGAATGATAATATTTATCAATAAGGCTATAATTATATGGAAACTTAATCTGTTAATTGAGTTTTCTATATATCTTTGTTCCGTTTTTCCTATTATAGAGGTGAAATTGAAGAAAACTAGGAGTCTAACCAAATAGAAAACGAGTGATGATGGAACATGGAAAAGACGCTTCACAAAGGGCGGAATTGAGAGAACGGATCATAATGACATCAACAGAAGCATTTACTTCAAAAGGTATCAAGTGTATTACAATGGATGATATTGCAGCAGCCTTAGGAATATCGAAGCGTACTCTTTATGAAGTCTTTGCAGATAAAGAAACCTTGTTGAAAGAAAGTATTTTGAAGATTCAGCAAGACAGGGATAAATATCTGCAAGAAGTATATGAACATTCATCGAATGTATTGGAGGTGATTCTTGCCGTTTTTCAAAAGAGCATAGAAATATTTCATAAAACGAATAAGCGCTTCTTTGAAGACATTAAGAAATATCCGAAGGTATATGCAATGATGCAAGATCGTCGGGATAGTGACTCGGAGAAAACTATGTTTTTCTTTAAATCGGGCGTTGAACAAGGAATTTTCCGTTCGGATGTCAATTTTGCGATTGTCAATTTATTGGTACGTGAGCAATTTGATGTTCTTTTGAATACAGATATTTGTAGCGAATATCCTTTTATTGAAGTGTACGAGTCCATTATGTTCACTTATATACGGGGAATTTCAACAGAAAAAGGAGCGAAAGTATTAGAGGATTTTATACAAGAATATCGTAAAAACCGGATCGGGCATATTAATGACTGAATTCCGGTGACAAACAATTAAGGATTAATTAAGAATGAGATTATGAACAGAATGAAGAAATTGACAGGCAAGAGGTTACTTTTGACAGCGATAGCGGTTGGAGCATTGGGTCTTGCAAAGGCTCAGACAGCAGATTCACCGCAGGACACGTTGGTTCTGACGTTGGATAAAGCCATAGAAATCGCATTGGATGAGAATCCAACGATGAAAGTGGCTGCAGATGAAATAGCCTTGAAAAAAGTGGCGGGTAAAGAAGCCTGGCAGAACTTATTACCCGAGGCTAGCCTGACAGGAACGTTAGATCATACGATTAAAGCAGCTGAAATGAAATTGAACAATCAGTCGTTCAAAATGGGACAAGACAACACAAATACAGCAAATGCAGGGTTGAGCATTAATCTGCCATTATTTGTACCGTCTGTTTATCGGGCTATGTCGATGACGAAAACAGACATAGAACTGGCTGTGGAGAAGTCGCGTGCATCTAAACAGGATTTGGTAAATCAGGTTAGTAAGGCGTACTATCAGTTGATGCTTGCACAAGATAGTTATAATGTACTTCAAGGAAGTTATAAAGTAGCAGAAGACAATTATAATGTAGTGAAAGCAAAATT
>NZ_BHWB01000031.1 GCF_003865075.1 Bacteroides faecalis
TGGTGATTTACGTGAAGTTGCCCGCTTTCGTGATCCAAGTGGTATAGCTTATGATGAAAGAGACAATGTATTCTATATTTTGGATGTTGTAGGTCGTAAGATACGGACTATATCAATGGAAGGAGAAACGGGAACATCGGTAGATCTGGAATCAGGTAATTTTAATTAATCAAAATCTAACGAATAAACACGTATTTATATGAAAAAGTATTTAATCATGTTTGCTGTGTTACTATGCATACCATTAACTATGTTAGCACAGCAAACTGTAACTGTGAGTGGTACAGTTACAGACACGAAAGGAGTACCTATGATCGGTGTCAATGTCTCTGTGAAAGACGTTGCTGGTCTGGGTGCTATCACAGACTTGGATGGACATTATCATCTTAAGATGGAACCTTATCATAAATTAGCTTTTACTTATATTGGTTATGAAACTGTTGAAATTTTAGTAAAAGATAAATATACGATTAATGTAGAGATGAAAGAGGCCGCTGCAAGTGCATTAGATGAAGTAGTGGTTACTGGTATGGGAGCACAGAAAAAACTGACCGTTACCGGTGCGGTAACCAATGTGAAAGTGGAAGACTTGAAACGGTTCCCGACTTCTAATTTATCTAATGCACTAGCTGGTAATGTACCAGGAATCATCGCAATGCAGAATTCAGGGCAACCTGGTAAAAATACTTCTGAATTCTGGATTCGTGGTATCTCTACTTTTGGAGCGAGTAACAGTGCTTATATTTTGGTCGATGGATTTGAAACGTAATAATTTGGATGAGATTAATATTGAAGATATTGAATCATTCACTGTATTAAAGGATGCTTCAGCTACTGCTATTTATGGTTCTAAGGGTGCTAATGGCGTAGTATTGATTACTACAAAACATGGTAAAGCTGGTAAGGTAAATATTAATGCTAAGGTAGAAACTTCGTATAATACACGTACTATTACTCCAGAGTTTGTAGATGGAAATACATATGCTAATTTAATGAATGAAGCTTGTGTTACTCGTAATAAAGGTTTTGTTTTTAGACCGGAAGAACTGGAAATTATACGTTTAGGCTTAGATCCTGATTTATATCCGAATGTAGATTGGATGGACGTATTGTTGAAAGATGGCGCTTGGAGTTATCGTGCCAACTTGAATTTAAGCGGTGGTGGTTCTACAGCTCGTTACTTTGTTTCCGCTAGTTATGTGGAAGATGAAGGTATGTACAAAACCGATGATACTTTGAAAAAAGATTATGATACGAATGCTAATTATAAGCGTTGGAATTATCGTATGAACGTTGATATTGATATTACCAAAACGACTCTTTTAAAAGTAGGAGTATCGGGTTCTTTAGCTAAACGTAATAGTCCTGGATTAGGTGATAATGATGTATGGGGAGAACTTTTTGGTTATAATGCTCTTAGTACTCCGGTACTTTATTCCAATGGACGTATCCCAGCTTTAGGTACAGGAAATAAAACCAATCCATGGGTATCTGCTACACAAACTGGTTATAATGAAAATTGGGATAATAATATTCAGACCAATGTTACATTAGAGCAGAACTTTGATTTTATAACCAAAGGATTACGTTTTGTCGGACGTTTTGGATATGATACTAATAATAGCAACTGGATTAACCGTCATCGTTGGCCAGACCAATGGAAAGCATTGAGCCGTAATCCTCAGAATGGAGAAATTGTTTGGGACCATGTATCCGGTCCAAGTGATATGTTTCAAGATAGTGGTTCGGGAGGAGATCGTCGCGAGTTTTTAGATTTATTATTAAGTTGGGATCGTGGTTTTAAAGATCATCATCTAGGTGCTACTGTAAGATATACACAAGATTCTAAAAAACAGACAGTAAATATAGGTACTGATATTAAAAATGGTGTAGCACGAAGAAATCAAGGTTTAGCCGGACGCGTTACATACAATTGGAATTACCGTTATTTCTTTGATTTTAATTTTGGTTATACAGGTTCTGAGAACTTTGCAACAGGACACCAATACGGCTTTTTTCCTGCTTTTTCTGCGGCGTGGAATATCGCTGAAGAACCTATTATCAAAAATAATCTAAAGTGGATGAATATGTTTAAAGTTCGTTACTCACATGGTAAAGTTGGTAATGACAATATGAATGATAGATTCCCATATTTGTATACAATTCAGGATTGGTATAGAGATGGGGATAATAATAGAGATCTTGCGGGTTATAACTGGGGAACAGCAGCATATTCTAATTATTATAAAGGTATACATTATTCGCAGGTAGCTTCTCCATATATTACATGGGAAGTTGCCACCAAAGATGACCTTGGAATAGATTTATCATTATTCAATGATAAATTCTCTGCTACAGTAGATTATTTCTATGAAAAACGTACTGGTATTTATATGACACGCGAATTCCTGCCAATCATTACAGGATTAGAAAGTAAACCAAGAGCTAATGTCGGTGCAGTTCGTTCCAGAGGTTTTGACGGACATTTTTCATTAAAAGAGAAAATTGGAAATGTCGATATGACAATTCGTGGTAATATGACCTATAGTAAAAACGAAGTGTTGGACAAGGATGAGGAAAATAAGGTTTATCCTTATCAATATGAACGTGGTTATCGTGTGGATCAAGAAAAGGGTCTTATTGCATTAGGATTGTTTAAAGATTATGATGATATCCGTAACAGCCCGAAACAAACAGAATGGGGAGTAGTACAACCTGGTGACATCAAATATAAAGATGTCAATGGTGATGGTGTTATTGATAATGGTGACCGAGTTGCTATCGGTGCGACAAGACGGCCTAATCTGGTTTATGGTATTGGTGCTTCTGTTGCATGGAATGGATTTGATTTTAATGTTCATTTCCAAGGTGCTGGTAAATCAACTTTCCCTATTTATGGTAAGTGTGTATTTGCATTTAGAGAAAATGACTGGGGTAATATCATGAAAGGTATGCTTGAAGATCGTTGGGTAGATTCAGAAACTGCAGAAAAGCTTGGTATCCAGGCGAATGAAAATCCGAATGCTCCTTATCCACGCTTAACATATGGTGTAAATGGAAATAATGAACAGGGGTCTACTTATTGGTTACGTAACGGACGTTATGTACGCTTGAAAAATGTAGATATAGGTTATACTCTTCCGAAAAATATAACCAATAAACTTCATTTTAATAATATCCGTATATTCGTTGCAGGATCTAATTTAATTACTTGGTCAAGTTTTAAATTATGGGATCCTGAATCAACTCAACCACGTGGTGAAGAATATCCGTTGACTAAATCAATCACAATGGGTTTAACAGTTAACTTATAAAATAATACGAAATTATGATAAAGAAGCTATTTATATTACTGCTAGCCATATTTAGTGCAGGTGTGTTTTCATCCTGCACTGACTATCTAGAGTCAGACAAGTATTTCAAAGACCGTACTACTATTGAAGCGGTTTTTACAGATAGAGATCGTACAGAGCAGTGGCTTGCTTATGCATATTCTTTTTTGAAGAATCAATGTGCCGATGTAGTAAGTAAAGACGCAGGTACAAGCAGCCATTGTTTTGCTGATGACATGTACTATGGGGATCGTGATATTGCATATGATCCTAAAGAAGGCAGTCAGTTGTCTTACAATAAATTCAAATTGGGAGAGTATAATGAGAATGAGTTTAATGAGGTTTGGCCTCGTTGTTATAAAGGAATCTACCAGGCTTCTGTCTTCATTCACAACATTGATATGAATCCAACCATGACTCCGGAGGAAAGATTGGATTATAAAGGACAAGCCCGTTTTGTTCGTGCTTATTTTTACTGGTTGTTACTTCGTAAATATGGTCCAGTACCTTTGATGCCGGATGAAGGAGTGGACTATACTCAAAGTTATGACCAGATTGCTACTCCTCGTAGTTCTTACGAAGAGGTTGCTGACTTTATTAGTGCTGAAATGGTACAAGCTGCCAAAGAGTTACAATATTTAAAACGTATGGATAACGAAAATATTGCTCGTCCAACTAAGGGAGCAGCATTAGCTACTCGTGCCTATGCTTTGATTTTTGCAGCAAGTCCTTTGGCAAATGGTAACAATGATGAGTTTGCACAAGCATTAGTGGATGATCAGGGACGTCGTCTCCTATCTCCTGAATACAATGAAGAAAAATGGGCAAAAGCAGCTGCAGCTTGTAAAGATGTGATGGAATTGGGAGTGTATGAACTTTATCATGCTTCATTCTCAAGTTCTGATAATGGACCTCAAGATCGTCCGACTATTGTTCCACCTTCTGACAACAACTTCTCTACTAAAATCTGGCCAAATGGATGGAAAGATATTGACCCTTTCAAATCTTATCGTAACTTGTTTAGTGGTGATGTATCTGCTGTAGATAATCCTGAGTTAATATTTTCTCGTATTAATAATACAACTGATGGGGATTATGCAATTGAGGCATTGGTATTACATCAGATGCCGCGAGATTTTGGTGGATGGAATACACATGGCTTAACACAGAAAATGTGTGATGCTTATTATATGAACAATGGTTTTGATTGCCCAGGAAAGGACAAGGAAATTGGACGCGGTGATGGTTCTCAACGTTTGACAGGTTTTACTACAAAAGAAGATGTTGAGAATGGACTCTATAAGCCACTTAGCGAAAATGTTTCTTTGCAATATGCAAATCGTGAACCTCGTTTCTATGCGTCGGTAGCATATAATGGGGCTGTTTGGAATTATATGAGTCGTACAGAACCAAATGATCGTAACCGGCAGACTTTTTACTATCGTGGCTTAGGGAATGGTTTTATGAACTCGCCTTTCCATTTGCGTACAGGTATTGGCATTATGAAATTTGTTAATCCTGAGGATTCTCCAGGTAATATCAGAAAGAAGCCAGAACCGGCAATTCGTTATGCTGATATTTTATTGCTTTATGCAGAGGCTTTAAATGAATTAGATGGTACCTATAATATTCCTTCTTGGGATGAATCGATGACTTATACGATTAATCGTAATAAAGAAGAAATGCAAAAGGGTATTCATCCTGTACGTATTCGTGCCGGTCTTCCTGATTATACAGAAACTCAATACGCAAATAAAGACGAACTGCGTAAAGCATTGAAACGTGAACGTATGATTGAATTAATGGGCGAAGGCAAACGTTACTATGATCTCCGTCGTTGGAAAGATGCTCCAATTGAAGAATCATTGCAAATATATGGTTGTAACGTGGTAATGGATGAAACACATCGAAATGAGTTTCATGTACCAATTGCCATTTATAATCTGCCTTCTACATTTTCTCCGAAGATGTATTTTTGGCCAATCAGACATGATGAGCTGAAGCATAATAAACGCCTGACACAGAATCCTGGATGGACTATGTATGATTAATTTGTAATATAAATGAATATATGAAAAGAATATATACTTTAGTAACCCTAGTAGCTCTGATTATACTAGGAACTTCATGTAATGATGAATGGAAAGATGAACAATATGAACAATACGTTTCTTTTCGTTCCCCATTAGACAGTAAAGGAGTAACAGAGGTTTATGTCCCATATAGTCGTAAGAATGCCGATGGTAGCTATACGGAAGGAAAATCGAACTATGAATTGCCAGTAATTGTTAGTGGATCGAATACTAATCAACAGAATATAACAGTTCATGTGGCACATGATCCTGATACGCTAGAAACATTAAACATCGCTCGTTTTCAAGAGCGTTATGATTTATGGTATCATGATTTGGAAGATGAACACCCAGAATACGCATCTTTCCCAGAAAACATAGAGATTAAAGCCGGAGAAGATGTTAGTTTGTTAAATATTGATTTTGATTTTAGAGGAATTGATATGTCAAAGAAGTGGGTGCTTCCATTAAAGGTTGTAGATGACTCTTCTTATGGCTATCAATCACATCCACGTAAAAATTATAGTAAAGCTATTTTGAGAATATTACCATTCAATGATTATTCAGGAGTTTATTCAGGAGTAGCATTACTGAATTACATTAAGGGTGATGAAGGAAATGGCTCTATTATGGCAAATGATATTACTGGATATGTTGTAGACGAAAATACGATATTCTTTTATGCTGGTATAATTAATGAAGACCGTACAGATCGCGCTAACTACAAGATCTTTGCAGAATTCTCTGGTGGTGAGACTGGAGGTATTGTTAATTTTTATGCAGAGAATGACGAAATACACTTTGTGAATAACAAAGAAGCTTCTTATCGTATAATTGAGGATATGGACGCAACTCGTCCTTATTTGAAGCGTCGTTATGTAATCATTAATAATATTGATTATGAATATACAGACTATACTTCTGTGCCAGGAACTGGTATTACATATACAGTAAGAGGTTCATTAACACTTGAACGTCATATCAATACTCAGATACCAGATGAAGATCAGGCAATCGAATGGTGATAATATCAAGTAAGTAGAATGGGGAAGGATAACTTTGTATCTAGAAGTTTCCTTCCCTGTTTTGTTTTCAGCCTCATTAGTATCCACTAATATGATAGCAAATGTATCAAAATAAATACGTTTTCTCACAGTTAGTAGCATTCCTTGACAGAAGTAAATTTGATTGCATCGTGGCAAAGTATGATGAAAACAAATATATGAAGCATGTCTGTTAGAATCAACTAATTGCAAACCCAACAACCTACACCTGAGTTTGTGACCGATAACTATAAAACGTTCCTCCGTTTGTCTTCAGACAGAAAGCTGATGAGAATTTATTGAAAAACTCCATTATCATCTTGTCTACTATTTCTTGAAAGTTCCAACCGATCACATCCTTAATGATCGGTTGGAACTTTATAATTATTCATCACCTGTACTTCATTAAAGTTATAGAACCTCTCTTATTGTTTGATTCTCTGTTCAAACGATATCTTAATCTTACAGTATAATAAAAACGAAAACTCACTTAACTCACTCACACAAATATCACCCGTTAATCTTACCAGTTAATCATGTTTAGAAATACTAACATATCACTTCGTTCCGGTCTATTATTTTTCCCACCTATGTATAAATTCCATATTTCCTGTTTATTGGTTTATATAAAATAAACTCTAGCCTAGTTGTTCTCATAATTGCATTTAGATTGTAATGAACCAACCAACCTCCTTATATAATTTTAGTGCATACTCTCACACCTGATAAACAGTTGAGTTGAATAGTAAAAGTTAGTTTCTTTTATTCAACAAAATATCTCCTTGATTTATCAAGATAATCCCTTTATTAGAATACGGGAATAATACGGTTGTGAATTAATTAATTGATATACAATTGATTAAAATAAATATCTGCGGTATGGACAGACCCTGAGAATCAACTTTGCACAGATGACTTTGCAGGTCATTGGGCGCATAATGCGAATTTGTCAATAAAAGCCATCATGGGTGTTGCCGGATATAGTGAGATGGCACGTCTACTCGGTCTGGATGATGTTGCGGACAAATATGCTGCCATTGCCAAGAATATGGCGGTGAAATGGGAAGAAATGGCGAATGAAGGTGATCATTATCGCCTGGCTTTTGACCGTGAAAACACTTGGAGTCAAAAGTATAATATGGTTTGGGATAAAATGTGGAACCTGAATCTTTTCCCTAATAACGTGATCGAAAAAGAAATCAAGTATTATCTGACCAAACAGAATCTTTATGGTTTACCTCTGGATTCGCGTAAAGAGTACACTAAATCGGACTGGATTATGTGGACGGCAGCAATGGCACCTGACCAGAATACTTTTGAGAAGTTTATAGATCCCCTTTATAAATACATTAATGAAACAAAAACTCGTGTACCTATCAGTGATTGGCATCATACGGATAATGGTGAATATGTAGGGTTTAAAGCCCGCTCTGTTATCGGAGGATATTGGATGCAAGTAATGATAGACAAAATATTATGAGATACTTAATTGAAAATATACTTATTTATCAACTAGATATGAATATATGCTCTTATCAAATTCTTCTTCAAGGAGGAAAAAGACAGAAATCCGATAAATCAAAACTTACTTCTGAAGAGTATCGTTTTTTTTGCGATATTTCCGTTTGCGCAAACGGAAATACTATAGGCTACTATAAGCCCATTTTAGTGGAGAATTACAGAAAGCTTATAGGATTCTATCAGATCAGAAAAAATTGATCAAACAAATCACTTAATTCAAAAAATCGGAATGGTGAGAGAAAGTACCTAATACCGATCATTAAATGGAAAAACCATAAATATTTTGTAACACTAATTACATATTTATCAACTAATTTATGAAGAACATTTTATTTGTAAAAAAGAAAGAAGTTAGAGATGAGAATTTTCATTTGCTAAGATTAAACTTCCCATTTCAAAGGTACGAATTAGTTCCCTCTTATACTTTCTCATATCAAGTCTATCATACAAATGGAGGCTATGCAAATACATACGATGGAAGTTCTACCGGTTACCCAAGTATAAGCAAAGTTCTACTTCCTAAAATAAGAAAAGAAGGAGGTAATATAGAAATCTTTGTAAGATGTACAGAAACCAAAACGGAGGATTATAGCTATGTGGGTAAAATTTAAGTTATTCTCCCAGTGAAAACACAATAGACATATCCTTTTATATGACCGACTTTTATTTTGACAATAATGATCTACTAAAGTACAAGCATAATTTGCTCAATAAACGTAACAATTAACATTATTTATCTTAAAAAAATGTATTATGAAAAAGAAGACAAAAAGTAATGTTTGGCACATCCATTGGATGTTGTTAGCATTTGTCGCTCTTTGCTTCACCGGTTGCAAAGATGACAATGAGGATCAAGGAGAAGCTTTTGATCCCAACAAACCAATTGTCATTTCCGACTTTTCTCCCAAAAAAGGAGGAGTCGGTAATAACTTGATTTTGTACGGAGACAACTTCGGCAATGACATATCAAGGGTAAAAGTAACGATTGGCGGAAAGGATGCACGTATTATCACTGTAAAGAACCAGAGTATGTACTGCATCATTCCCCCAAAGGCTTACAATGGAGACATTCAGGTTAGCGCTTTGGATGACAATGGACAAGTAATAAGTAGCGCAGAAGCTGAAAGCACTTTCGAATACGAAAAGAAATGGATGGTAAGTACCGCTTTCGGAACGCATTACGAAAACTCGAACGAATTCTTTGATATGAAAGATGGTCCACTTGATGCAGGAGGTGGTTTCGGTAATGTTTTCTGGTTTTCTTGGGACCCATTGTCTGATTACAACAAATTATATTTTACTAATGATGGAAAAACAACACGATACCTTGACCTTGAAAAAAATGAAATAGGGACTTTTTCTCATGGTTTTGATAGGGTCACTGCCATGACTTGGACTTTGGATGGTGATCTCATTTTGTCTCACAATCATTCAAGTGACACAAGAACAGCAAATTATCTGTACACACGAGAATCTAATTATAGCACTAGAGAAACCTTAGGAGGGTATGCTCGTGGAGTCAATGGCAATATGATACACCCCATAAACGGTGAATTTTATTATTCCAGATATAGAGCTGGGGATATGTGGAAGTATGATTTTGAGACTGGTGAGAGTAGCTTATGTTTTCAAAATCCATATTCAGGAGTTGCAATTTATCTGGTTCCCCACCCTTCCGGAAACTATGCATACATGTTGGAACAAGAATATTATTTCATTATGCGTACTGACTATGACTGGATTAGTAGAACATTTACAACCCCTTATGCCATTTGTGGAACTGGAAATTCTTGGGGCTATTCTGATGGTATAGGCACACATGCACAATTGAATAGACCTATTCAAGGGGTATTTGTGAAGAATCCGGATTATGCAGGTCAAGATGATGAATATGATTTCTACTTCTGCGATAAAAACAACCATTGTATCCGTATTTTGACTCCAACCGGACGAGTTACAACATTTGCCGGACGTGGTAATAACGGTACTTCCGGACTATTTGACGGAGAAGTTCGCACAGAAGCACGATTCAACGAACCGCGCGCACTGACCTACGATCCGAAGAGAAACTGCTTCTATGTAGGCGATGGACTGAATAAGATAATCCGTAAAATTGCGAAAGAAACTGAATAACAAATGATAAACACATTTTTATAATGAGAAATTTTTTATTAATATGTATGTTGTTGCTTGGATTTTCCGCCAGTGCGCTAGCACAGGAAAATGTTACAGTAACAGGAACCGTGCTTGATACGAATAAAGAACCGATGATCGGTGTGAACGTATCTATAGAAAACATGCCCGGATTAGGAGCAATTACTGATTTGAACGGTAAGTACTCAATAAAAATGCCTCCTTACAACAAACTGGTATTCTCATACATTGGCTACGACAAGGTAGAAGTATTGATAAAGGAACAAAGAGTAGTAAATGTTACTATGCAAGAATCTTCTGCCACTGTAATGGATGAAGTTGTTGTAACAGGTACCGGTACTCAGAAAAAGATTGCCGTAACCGGTGCTATCACAAACGTGGATGTAGAACAGTTGAAATCCAATCCCTCCACTTCTGTTGTAGATGCTTTGGCAGGAGTAGTGCCTGGTGTGATGGCAATGCAATCGGATGGTCGTCCTGGTACGGTTTCTGAATTCTGGGTTCGTGGTATTTCCACATTTGGAGCCAGCAGTGCCGCATTGGTATTGGTCGATGGTTTCGAGCGAGATATCAACGAAATCAGTGTGGAAGACATCGAATCTTTCACTGTATTAAAGGATGCCTCTGCAACGGCTATTTATGGAAGTAAAGGTGCAAACGGTGTAGTTTTAATCAACACAAAACGCGGTAAAGAAGGTAAAATCAATGTAGATGTGAAATTGGAAGGATTCTACAGCACGTTTACCCAAAAATATGATTTCGTAGACGGACATACCTATGCTTCCATGGCGAATGAAGCCAAGACCACACGTAACCAAGAACCTTTGTATTCTCACGAAGAATTGGAAATGTTCCGTTTAGGACTGGATCCGGACTTATTCCCGAATGTAGACTGGATGGACGTCATGATGCGTGATGGTGCTTTCAGTTCGCGTGCAACAGTAAACATGAGTGGAGGTGGTAAAACCGCCCGTTACTTTGTATCAGGAAGTTATCAGGATCAGCAGGGTATGTACAAAGTAGATAATGAAATGAAAAAAGACTACAATACGAATACGAATTTCCGTAAATGGACATATCGTATGAATGTAGATATAGACATCACTAAATCTACTTTATTAAAGGTTGGTGTTTCAGGTTCGCTACGTAAACAGAACGACCCAGGACAGGGTACGACTTCTATTTGGACAGCATTAATGGGATATAACGCCATCACAACACCTATCACTTATTCTAATGGAAGAATACCAGCTATCGGAAATGACAATGGTGACCGTTTTAATCCATGGGTTCAAGCTACTCAGACCGGATTCAATGAAAGCTGGAAAAACAATATTCAAACCAATGTGACATTAGAACAGAAATTAGATTTCATCACCAAAGGGCTCCGCTTTGTAGGACGTTTTGGATATGATACCGAAAATTCAAACTATATCAAGCGATATAAATATCCTGAGCTTTGGCGCGCAGAACGTTATCGTAATTCTGAAGGAGATTTAGTATTTACAAAAATTGTTGATGAAAAGAAACTTGCACAAACATCAGGTTCTAGTGGAGAAAGGCATGAATTCTTCGAATGGGAATTACATTATGACCGTGGATTCAAGGCACACCATGTAGGAGGAGTATTGAAATATACTCAATCTTCTAAAGTACAAACTCAGGGGATCGGCACAGATATCAAAAACGGTATTGCCCGTCGTAATCAAGGGTTAGCAGGGCAAGCGACCTATAACTGGAATTATCGCTACTTCGTTAATTTCAACTTTGGATATACTGGATCGGAAAATTTCCACAAAGATCACCGTTACGGATTTTTCCCTGCAGTTTCCGCTGCATGGAACATCGCTGAAGAACCTTTCATCAAAAAACGGACAAAAGAATGGTTGAATATGCTTAAAGTGCGTTATTCGTATGGTAAAACCGGTAATGATAATTTGAACGGCGTTCGTTTCCCGTATTTATTTGATATCGAAACAATCACAAAGACAGTTGATAATAAACAAGAGCCTGACGGCGGTTATTGGTTTTCAGATATCAATGCCAATGTCAATAGATACTATGGAGGTATGCGCTATTCTTCCATAGCCTCACTCGATACTTCATGGGAAATAGCCACTAAACAGGACTTAGGAGTTGATATCCATTTGTTTGATGATAAGTTTACGGCCGAAATCGACTACTTCCATGAGAAACGTTCTGATATTTACTGGGATCGTAAATATTTGCCTTGGATAGTAGGTTTGGAACAAACATTTAAAGCTAATATCGGAGAGGTAAAGACCCAAGGATTTGACGGGCACTTTTCATTTAGGCAAAAAATTAAGAATGTGGATGTAACTTTACGTGGTAACATGACTTATAGCAAAAATGAGATCATTGAGCAGGATGAAGAAAACACAGTTTATGGGTATAAACTGAATCAAGGTCACCGCATTGATCAGGCGAAAGGATTGGTTGCTTTGGGATTGTTCAAAGATTATGATGATATCCGAAACAGTCCAAGACAAACATGGAACGAAGTAATGCCTGGTGATATCAAATATAAAGATATCAATGGTGACGGTATCATCGATGGTAATGACCGAGTAGCTATCGGGGCGACAAAAAGACCTAACCTGACTTACGGATTCGGAACCAGTATACGTTGGAAGCAATTGGACGTGAATGTTCTTTTCCAAGGAGTAGGTAAATCAACATATTTCATAGACGGTTCCACAGTATTTATGTTCAGAACCGGTGACGGTTGGGGTAACATATTGACTGAAATGGCTAATAGTAATCGCTGGATATTGGGAGAAAATGAAGATCCGAATGCAGAATATCCACGTCTAACCTACGGTAAAAATGAGAACAATGAGCAGCAATCAACTTATTGGTTGAGAAATGGTGCCTATTTGCGTCTAAAGAATTTGGATATCGGCTATACGTTACCTACTGCATTAGTAAACAGGGCTCACTTGAATAAAGTGCGTTTCTATTTTATTGCAACCAACTTGCTTACATTCTCTAAGTTTAAGCTTTGGGATCCAGAAATGGGAAGTACGGACGGTAAAAAATACCCACTTAGCAAGACTTTTACTTTAGGTGTATCAGTTAATCTATAAACAACAAAAACATATGAAAAGAAAAATATTAATTTTATCCCTTGTGATTGGTATGAACCTCTCATTCAGTGGATGTGCTGATTATTTGGATTCAGACTATCTGTTTGACGAACGTATGACCACAGAGGATGTTTTCAAAGATAAAGAGTATACCAACAAATGGTTGGCCAGAGGATACTCTTACCTTGCAGACAACAGCATGCAAGACGTATGCAGTAAAAAGACCATCCCTTTCAATTTTGCAGATGACATGTACTATGGGGATGAAAACGATGGATATAAAAAGTGGAAAAACGGTGAATATAACGAAAGCGGTTTAGGAGACAATAGCAAATGGATATGGCTCAATGCCTATAGAGGAATTCGTCAAGTAACAATTCTCCTCAACAATATTCATCTGAATCAGGAATTTACTGAAGAAGAATTAAATGACATAAAAGGTCAAGCACATTTCCTGAGGGGTTATTTCTATTGGATTTTACTCCGTACCTACGGTCCAATTCCTATCGTACCGGATGAAGGTATTGATTATACGCTAGAATATGATGAAATAGCAAGCCCACGCAACACATATGAAGAATGCGCTGATTACATTGCCAACGAGATGATAAAAGCGGCAAGCATGCTTCAACTTCAGCGTGATATGCAAAATATTTCCCGTCCTACTCGCGGTGCAGCTTTAGCTCTCCGGGCACGTGTATTGCTTTATGCTGCTAGCCCGTTAGCTAATGGTGGGGCTCCTGAAGAGGTTCAAGTAGCTATGGTAGATCGAGAAGGTAATCCGTTACTTTCACCCACCAAAGACGAAAGAAAATGGGCAAGAGCCGCTGCTGCAGCTAAAGATGTTATGGAGATGAATCATTATCATATATATACTACAGGACGTCGGGAACATGGAGATATAGCTTTTCCTAGCACATTACAACCTCAAAAAGATCCCGAAAACCATTTCGATGAAAAACCATGGCCGGAAGGATACATGGATATTGACCCGTTCGAATCTTATCGTTCCGTATTTAATGGAGCGATCTCCGCTTATGAAAATCCGGAACTGATATTTACCAGAGGCCGTAATCAAGGAGGAGAAGGGATAAACGTCATGTGCATTCATCAGTTGCCACGTCGTGAAGGTAAAGGATACAATTCGCATGGAATGACCCAAAAACAATGTGATGCCTATTATATGAATGATGGTTCCGACTGTCCTGGTATGAACGATATGTATGCGAACCAACCTGGATATGAAAACCCTCTTCGTTACAACTCCGATCCGCGACCGACAGATTTAGTAACAGAAGAAGAACTCACTAATTATCCAGAACTAGGACCTAAAGGAGTTGGAGTTTGCAAACAGTATGCACAGCGAGAGCCCCGTTTCTACGCTTCTGTTGGTTACAACGGTGCTACTTGGAACTTACTGAATGCGGACGAAAGCAAAGACGAAGTTAAGAATGTACAAATATTCTATTATCGTGGAGATCCTAACGGATACAAAAATACAACATATTGGCCTCGTACAGGAATCAGTATCAAAAAGTACATCCATCCGGACGATATGAGTAATACACTGCAAACTGCTTATGATCAAAGTCGTATGAATAACTCCAAGGTGGACCCTGCCATTCGTTATGCGGAAGTGTTGCTAATCTATGCAGAAGCATTAAACGAACTGTCAGGTTCTTATGATATTCCTTCTTGGGATGGCAGTCGCACTTACACTATTAGTCGTAAAATCGACGAAATGAAGAAAGGTATTCAACCGATTCGTATTCGTGCCGGTATCCCCGACTACACTGCTGATATCTATGAAGACCAAACTAAATTCCGTATCAAACTGAAACGTGAACGTCAGATCGAACTGTTCGCCGAAGGACATCGTTATTTCGACCTACGTCGCTGGTGCGATGCTCCTCAAGAAGAATCCGCTCAAGTATATGGATGCAATGCATATAGTACCAAAAATATGTCCGCTATCTTCCATACTCCGACAGTGACTCCATCGTTACCATCTATTTTCACTACGAAAATGTGGTTCTGGCCCATCCATCATGACGAGCTGAAACATAACAAAGAATTAACTCAGAATCCGGGATGGAGAGATCCGGAATAATCTTACAACTTAAATATATTGAACATGAAGAAAATATATTATCTTTTTTTAGCGATGGCAGCAGGACTCTGCTGCACATCGTGCAACAACGAATGGGAAGACGAACAATTCTTGCAAATGCCTTCTCTAAAAGCAGAACCGAATAGCGCAGGTGTCACTCCTGTTTATGTGCGCTACGATATCAATGGAACCAAACGCTATAATCTTCCGGTAATTTTTAGCGGATCAACGATGAATACTCACAACCGTACCATACATTTCGCTGTAGATACGGATACACTTAGAAGTCTGAACGAGGAACGATATGGTAAACGGAGCGAACTCTTTTACCAACAGCTAACATCCGAATACTGTAGTTTCCCGGAAAGTATAGAATTTCCAGCCGGAGAATGTCAGACTCTACTACCTATAGACTTCACTTTAGGAGGAAATAATGGCGAAAATCCACTAAATCTGAGTGACAAATGGATATTGCCTCTGACCATAGTAGACGATGCTTCTTACGATTATCAGGCCAATCCACGTAAACATTACCGGAAAGCATTGCTGAACATAACTCCGTTCAACGACTATTCGGGCGTTTACGGAGGTACTAAGTATATGATATACATGGACGGTAACAAGAGTGAGCCACTGACTCTGAATGAACATAGAGCTTACGTACATGATGACAAAACGATATTCGTCTATGCAGGACTTAGAGATGTTGATTTTCTGGATCGCAAACTCTACAAAGTATTCATCGAGTTCACGGACGAAAGAATTGATATCTTGAAAAAGAAATTGAGAATCTATAGTGATAATGACGAGAAGAATAAATTTAAGGAAATCGGGCAGTCTTATTATACTATTGAAGAAGAAATGGACCCACAGAAACCCTATTTAAAACATATTTATATCACTCTTGGTTTATCATATGAATTTGAAGATTACACCACAATCGGTGAAAATAATAGAATTAAATATCTCGTGGAAGGTACATTATCTATGCAACGTGATCTCAACACATTGATTCCTGACGAAGACCAACAAATTCAATGGTAATCTTTGTGTTATAATTTAAATTAAACGGAAAGAATGGTCCTAATAAAATAGAATCATTCTTTCCTTAATATTTTAAACTTAAGTATGAAAGCCCACTCCATCAGTCGTCGTGAATTTCTAAAAAACTTAGGTATTGCCGGAAGCGGAGTAATCTTAGCTGCCAGTCCATGGCTTTCTGCCTTCTCAGAGGTAACTCAAACCAATAACGAAAAGTGTCGTCTGGCCATCATCGGTCCCGGTTCCCGCGGACGCTTTCTCATGAACTTCCTCGTTCAGAACCCTAAAGTCAGGATCGTAGCCCTGTGTGACATCTACCGTGCCTCCATAGAAGCAGCCTTAAAATTCGCCCCTAATGCTAAAGTATACGGCGATTATCATGAAGTACTGGAAGACAGAAATGTGGATGCTGTACTCGTAACAACACCTTTGAGTTCCCACTGCCAAATCGTAATTGATGCTTTTGACGCGGGAAAACACGTATTCTGTGAAAAATCAATCGGTTTCACGATGGAAGAATGCTTCCGTATTTATAACAAACACCTGAGTACCGGCAAAATTTTCTTCACCGGACAACAACGTCTGTTCGACCCACGATATATAAAAACCATGGAAATGATCCATGCCGGCACGTTCGGAGAAATTAACGCTATTCGTACTTTCTGGAACCGAAATGGTGATTGGAGACGTCCTGTACCTTCACCACACCTGGAACGCCTGATCAACTGGCGCCTGTACCGGGACTTTTCAAAAGGATTAATGACCGAACTAGCTTGTCATCAGCTCCAAATAGGGAGCTGGGCATTACGTAAACTTCCCGAACGGGTAATGGGCCACGGTGCTATTACATATTGGAAAGACGGCCGGGAAGTCTACGATAATGTCAGTTGTATATACGTATTCGATGACGGTGTGAAGATGACATTCGATTCTGTCATATCCAACAAGTTCTACGGTCTTGAAGAACAGATCATGGGTAACTTGGGTACTGTTGAACCGGAAAAGGGAAAGTATTACTTCGAAAATGTCCCTCCTGCTCCCGGTTTTCTTCAAATGGTCAATGAGTGGGAAAATAAACTGTTCGATTCCCTTCCTTTTGCAGGAACCAGTTGGGCCCCTGAGACAGCTAATAGTAATAAAGGAGAACTAATTCTAGGAGAACGTCCCAAAACAGACGGGACCTCTTTATTGTTGGAAGCATTTGTAGAAGCAGTTATCACCGGTAAACAACCGCCACGAATTGCAGAAGAAGGTTATTATGCCAGTATGCTCTGTCTGTTAGGACATCAAGCAATGGAAGAAGAGAAAACACTCAGTTTCCCTGACGAATATAAGATCAATTATCTGAATCATCAATCCAAATCCACTGGGACAATATGAAAGATAGTATCATAACCGCACAACGGAAAAAGAAAGAATTGATCAATCTATTGGTATGCTTCATTATAGCCAATCTGGTCAATCTATATGCAATAATTACCTATCATACTCATTTTTTTGAGATGATAACTAGTATATTCTATATAATTATATTTACTTTTTTGATCTATGCCTTTTGGACGATTATTCGTATATTCTTTTATGGTATAAAGGTATTATTTAAAAGAGAAAGTAAAATACAAGAATAGACTTATGCATTCTTAACTAATAAAAAGAAATACTTAATCAATATCAATGAACAAATTATGGTAACACGAAGAGACTTTCTCAAGACAATGACAATGGCTTCTGCCGGCCTGGCGCTTGGAAGCGGTGAAGTATTGAACGCCCAGAATCTAGCGTCCAAGAGAGGTAAAAATGGCAAAGTAAAGATCGCCTATATCGGTATCGGAAACCGCGGTGAACAAATCATTGGAGATTTTGCACGTACCGGTATGGTGGAAGTAGTAGCATTGTGTGATGTGGACATGGGAGCCAAACATACTCAAAAGGTAATTGGCATGTACCCTAAAGCCAAACAGTTCAGAGACTTCCGTCAGATGTTTGACAAGGCAGGAAATGAATTCGACGCTGTAGCAATCGCTGTTCCCGACCACTCGCACTTCCCCATCAGTATGCTGGCTCTGGCCTCAGGCAAACATGTATATGTGGAGAAACCACTAGCACGTACATTTTATGAAGCCGAACTGTTGATGCAGGCTGCATTGAAACGTCCTAACTTGGCAACTCAAGTCGGTAATCAGGGGCATTCGGAAGCGAATTACTTCCAATTTAAAGCGTGGATGGACGCAGGAATTATTAAAGACGTTACTGCCGTGTCCGCACACATGAATAATGTTCGCCGTTGGCACAAGTGGGATACTAACATTTATAAGCTCCCTTCCGGACAACAATTGCCCAAAGATATGGACTGGGATACCTGGCTGGGAGCAGTTCCTTATCATGAATATAATGAAAAGTATCATCAAGGTGAATGGCGTTGCTGGTATGACTTCGGTATGGGTGCCTTAGGTGACTGGGGAGCACATATTCTGGATACGGTTCATGAGTTCCTGGAACTGGGATTGCCTTATGAAATTAGCCTGACTCACCAGGAAGGTCATAATGATTACTTCTTCCCTTATTCTTCCACCATCCTTTTCCGTTTCCCTGCCCGTAAGGGAATGCCACCGGTCGATATCACTTGGTATGACGGTTTGGATAACCTTCCTCCTATTCCGGCAGGTTATGGTGTTTCCGGTCTGGATCCGAATATCCCTACAACGAATCAGGGAACTGCTCCGGCTGCTAAACTGAATCCCGGAAAGATTATCTATACGAAGGATTTAATCTTTAAGGGTGGTAGTCATGGCAGTACATTGTCGATCATTCCCGAGGAAAAGGCAAAGGAAATGGCTGATAAATTACCGGAAGTACCGAAAAGTCCTTCAAACCACTTTGAGAACTTCTTACTTGCCTGTCAAGGTGTTGAAAAGACGCGTTCACCGTTTGAAATTAACGGTGTGCTGAGCCAGGTATTCTCATTGGGAGTAATGGCACAACGTTTGAATACACAGTTGTTCTTTGACCCTCGTACAAAACAAATTACCAACAATGAATTTGCCAATTCGATGCTGGCCGGATTGCCTCCACGCAAAGGATGGGATGAATTTTATAAGTTGTAACATAACAAAAGCAGAGAGAACATGAGACTGACTGAACGAACAAAATTGTTTCTTATGTTAATCGCCCTGCCACTCCTATTTTGCTCATGTGGCAGTGGCGATGACTCTCTTCCAACAAAGGAAGAGAATGATGATAAAGGAGAAAAACCTACTATAATAGTTAATCCTGTAACCGACTTAAAGGGTGAAGAGACACAGAATGCTAATGAGTTGAAAGTAACCTGGCAAAATCCAAAGGATCCAAGGCTAATAAGAGTAGAATTATCTTATGCATTATTGACAGAAGGAACTGAAAATGAGCCACTCACACAACAAGTGAATGCAACATCGGGAAGTAAAGGCTCATTCCTCTTAAAACTAGCCCAATATGGAAATTATAAAATATCTGCAGTTGCTATCGATAATTATGGCAGAAGGTCAGAAAAAGTAACAATTACTGCCACTCCATCCAAAACAGGGTTTATCATTGATTGGGCTGCTCTTGCTGATAGCTGTACATATGTCCTAATAGAACAGTTTATGAATAAAAATAAAGGAACCTTCTGGAAATCTCCCAAAGACATAAGTGGAGGGTCTTTTAATATTTATTGGCAACAAGCACACGCTATGGATGTTGTAGTATATTCTTACGAACGGATAAAAGATGAGAATCCAGATTTAGCTAATACTTATAAAAGATATTTTAAACTTTGGTTCGAAAACAAAGCCAATAATTATCATCATAGTGCAAGTGACGAAACCGGGTTCCTTAATCCTTTTACTGATGATATGTGCTGGATTTGTTTGACAATGATACATCTGTCAGAAGCTACAGGGGATGATACATATATTAATATGGCCAAAAAGATCTATGATCAACATATCATTACCAGAGCATGGACAGATGACAAGGGCACAGGATTGCCATGGCAGACCGAAAGTAATGGAAGAAATGCTTGTACAAATTCTCCAGGTTGTTTGATCGCCGTCAAATTATACAGAAAATTTAATGAAAACAAATATCTTACAGATGCAAAAACATTATACAAATATATCGAAAATAATCTATTAAAAAATGATGGCAGAGTAGAAGAACCTCCATTAACCTACACACAAGGAACTTTCGGTGAAGCATGTAGACAGTTATATCACGTAACTCAAGAAGCAAGCTATATGAGAATGGCCGAAAAGGTAATAAATTATACAGCGACAAGTAATAGATGTCTTAGAAATGGAATATTAAGAGATGAAGGTACCAATATGGATCAAAGTATTTTTAAGGCAGTATTTGTACCTTATGCGGTGAATCTTATTTTGGACGACAAAGCTCTCAGTTCTATCAGAACTTCTTTAAGAAACTTCATGAAAGAAAATGCCAAGATATTACGTAACAATCTGAATAGGGAAAAATATCCGGCTATGTACTGCAATTACTATTGGGGAAGTATGTTCTCCGGAGATATTGCATCAATGGGAGCTCAAACTAGTGGAGCATCTTTGATGGAAGGAATTGCACGTATGCTGGCTAGTGAAAAAAGTGAATAGTGAAACATTCATTTATTCACTAGGACTGAAGATATGCATACATATTTTCAGTCCTAACCTTTTTATCTTTAACCCTGTATAATAATTAAAATTATAATTCACAGTTACAAATTTTAAATCAAAAGTACATGAGACCAACTGAACGATATATCTGGTCATTTATATTAATTATATTGCCACTTGCATTTTATGCTTGTGGTAGTGGCAATGACTCTTTGCCCCCTGGAAGTAACAGTGAGAAAGACAAAGGAGAAGCACCTGAAGCAATAGTAAATCCTGTTACTGATTTAAAGGCAGTTGAGACTCAAAAAGCAAACGAGTTACAACTAACTTGGGAAAAGAAACGAGGAACTATAACAGAAGGACCTTCTTTAATAAAAAAAGGAAATACTTACGATTTGCTTTATTCTGCTAATCATTATGAAAGCCAGGATTATGCTGTAGGGTATGCAACATCAAATTCTTCACTAGGTCCATGGAAAAAATACAGTGGAAATCCTATTTTGCGAAGAGATAAAGAAACTACCGATGGACTAGTCGGCACCGGTCACAAAGCCCCATTCGTATGTAAAGACGGAAGTTATAAATACATTTTTCACGCTCATGCCAGTTCCATCAGTATTGGTCCAAGAACATCTTAATATTAACGACCTTCATTTCTCGGATGACGGAATTATAAGTATTAGTGAAGAATTGATTAAACCGGTCATAGTAAAACAAAAAGTATCTGTACTCAATAATGTTCAATAAATAAAAAATTATTATCATGTCAAAAAAGTTATTTGTATTCGTATTTTTATTCCCTTTTCAATTGCTGTTGGCCCAATCCAGTCAATTAAGCGACTTTCCGAAAGGTTACACTCCTGAAGAAGTGGGCAAACGTTTGGCCTACCGTTTTGTAGATGGTAAACATGCGCTGCATGCCGGTAAATGGATTAGCTATCCGGAAACCTTTAATTGGAACGGAGCTCTTCAATTGGCTAAAATAACCAAGGATAAAAAACTCTTCAAACTCCTGGAGAACAAATTCGAGCCTTTGTTTACCACAGAAAAAGAGTTGTTACCGATCATGAATCATGTAGATTTGAACATGTTCGGAAGCTTACCTCTGAACCTGTATCAGATGACAAAGAAAAAGAAGTACCTGGAACTTGGTCTGCCTTATGCTGACACTCAATGGGAAGTTCCTGAGAATGGGAAGCCGGCAGAAAAGGAATGGGCCGACAAAGGCTACTCCTGGCAGACCCGTCTTTGGATTGATGATATGTATATGATTACCATCGTACAGACCCAAGCCTATAAAGTAACCAAAGATCGCAAGTACATTGATCGTGCAGCCAAAGAAATGGTACTTTATCTGGATGAACTGCAACGTCCCAACGGCCTGTTTTATCACGCTCCGGATGTACCATTCTACTGGGGACGCGGTAACGGCTGGATGGCTGCCGGTATGACTGAGTTACTACGTAACCTGCCTGAAAATCATCCGGATCGCCAACGTATCATGCAGGGATATCACACCATGATGAAAAGTCTGTTGGATTATCAGACCTCAAGCGGTATGTGGAACCAATTGATTGACCAGCCTGACTGCTGGGCGGAGACTTCCGGATCCGCCATGTTTACTTTCGCTTTCATCGTAGGTGTGAAGAACGGTTGGCTGGATGCAGAGGTATACGGTCCAGCTGCCCGTAAGGCATGGATGGCTCTGGTATCCTATATTAATGATAAGGGGGCTGTGAGAGAAGTGTGTGTCGGAACAAACAAAAAGAATAGTAAACAATATTACTATGACCGTCCGCGCAATACGGGTGATTATCATGGACAGGCGCCTTACCTGTGGTGTACGGTTGCACTACTGGAAAAGTAATTAATATACAGGAAAAAATGATCTAACAGATACTACTTAAAAGATAAAAATTCTATTAGTATTTCAGTTATATGATACGTATAAATAAAATTAAATCGATGCTCATAATTAATTCACATATAGAGTATCTGTCTAAGGGAACTTGTCGAAAGATCCTATCTCTCAACAAATACTAAAAAAGGAGATACTCTGACAAAACAAGTATGACAGATAGTGCTAACTAATTATGAATACTTATTAATCTTATTCAATAAACAAAAGACCATGACTAAAAATATATTTATATTATTGTTATTTCCTTTTCAACTATTGTTTGCTCAAATCGATATACTAAGTAACTTTCCGAAAGGGTATACACCGGAAGAAGTAGGTGAACGTCTAGCCTACCGTTTTGAGACAGAGTATATACTTCAAAACAGAAAATGGGTTAGTTATTCTGATATATTTACTTGGAGTGGTGCTATTCAATATGCAGCAGTAACCAAAGATAAAAAGTTAGCTAAACTTTTACAAAGTAAGTTTGATTCTTTATTCACCGTAAAGAAGAATCTTCTGCCTACCATGCGTCATGTGGATTGGAATATGTTCGGAAGCCTGCCTCTAACCCTGTATCAAAAGACAAAGAAAAAGAAGTACCTAGAACTTGGTCTGCCTTATGCTGACACTCAATGGGAAGTTCCTGAGAATGGGAAGCCGGCAGAAAAGGAATGGGCCGACAAAGGCTACTCCTGGCAGACCCGTCTTTGGATTGATGATATGTATATGATTACCATCGTACAGACCCAAGCCTATAAAGTAACCAAAGATCGCAAGTACATTGATCGTGCAGCCAAAGAAATGGTACTTTATCTGGATGAACTGCAACGTCCCAACGGCCTGTTTTATCACGCTCCGGATGTACCATTCTACTGGGGACGCGGTAACGGCTGGATGGCTGCCGGTATGACTGAGTTACTACGTAACCTGCCTGAAAATCATCCGGATCGCCAACGTATCATGCAGGGATATCACACCATGATGAAAAGTCTGTTGGATTATCAGACCTCAAGCGGTATGTGGAACCAATTGATTGACCAGCCTGACTGCTGGGCGGAGACTTCCGGATCCGCCATGTTTACTTTCGCTTTCATCGTAGGTGTGAAGAACGGTTGGCTGGATGCAGAGGTATACGGTCCAGCTGCCCGTAAGGCATGGATGGCTCTGGTATCCTATATTAATGATAAGGGGGCTGTGAGAGAAGTGTGTGTCGGAACAAACAAAAAGAATAGTAAACAATATTACTATGATCGTCCGCGCAATACAGGGGATTACCATGGACAGGCACCTTATCTGTGGTGTACGGTTGCGCTACTGGAAAAGTAACAGAATCATCCCATCATCATGTCTAGTTATTTAAAAATACACATAGACCATTTGTCAGGCATTAATAGTCAATTTATTGGCTATTAATACCTGAATCGTTGAGGATTAATAGCTGATATATTAACTATTAATCCTCAACAAATAAAAAAACAATAACCATCTTGAAGCCCCAGAAACGTATTATGCGAGTTTGTTTATGATCTTATTCCTGTCACTAAATAAAAAAATGAGGACGGAATAGCGAATGATGTGCTGATGATCCGTTTTCCTGCGAATATATCGCAGTTTACTTTATCAAACTAGCGCTGAAAGATGAAAAGGTGAAAGGATCACACTGACAAGACCTACTACAGGGTTCAAATAGTTGGATAGTCTGAAACCTACCAAGATGGAGCTTATCATATAAGGTTAAAGAAAAAGGGGAGTATATTTTATTATTTATCGATTCATATCTTTACATTTTTCTAAATGTTTTTGCTTTACTTTGCATTGTTGAAGCTAAAACTAATTTCATATGAAGACTAAAACCATGTCATTAAGACATCTTTGCCGCTATTTCATCTCAACTGATCATTTCCCATATAACTAACTATTAATATAATGTTCAGCATGAAAAGACAAACAGTTACATTAATAATGTTTTTTATAATTGCATCCACTTTCGCTCAAAAAACATGTTATTGCCAACAAAATGGAGACACACTAATCATTGGGAATGATCTGATTGAACGGAAATTTATCTGGAATGGTGGGAATTTAATGACATATAGTTTAAGTAATAAAGCAAGTGGTAAAATAGAACTAGTAACCTCACCCCTACCAGATTTCCTCATTTCCAAAACGGAGAAGACGGGCACTAACGGTCTATGCCGAACAGAAGCAGTAACAGCGACTGATATTCACCCTGCTTATCTAAAAGCGACAGTAACGTTCACCTTAGGTGCATTAGATATTCAAAGAATATATCGTATTTATGATCATTGCCCAGCAATAGCATGTGATACTTATCTGAAAGGAACAATGAATCGTATTTCAGGAGAACAGAATGAAAATTCAGCCGACCACAAAAATATAGAGTTTGCAGAAGACATGAAATCCAAGGCTGTAACTGCAATCTTAGACCAATTGAATTTTAAAGGCCAGCATTGGCATGCGAAAGCCGTAGAATTTTGGGATGTGACAGATTGGAATAATAATTTAGTAACAGAACGAAATGCCATTATCTATCGTAAAAACAATTATCGTGGAAACCTTTTTTTCGTACGTAACGGAGAAGATAATAACGGTTTCTTTTTTTTAAAAGAAGCTCCTTGTTCCAGTGTTCAGTTAGCGTATAAAGATGCGGACTTCATCGCTGAATTTGGAAAATTCATGATCACAGGATTAGGACTTACAGAAACAGATATCCGAGAAGATGAATGGACGCGAACATACAGTTGCGTAACAGGAGTATATACTGGAGATGAACTGGAAGCATTGACTGCATTACGTAACTACCAGAAAAACATACGTACCCATCTTCAAGAACGTGACGAAATGATTATGATGAATACTTGGGGCGATCGCAGCCAAGATACTAAAGTAAATGAAGCATTCTGCCTACAAGAATTAGAACGTGCAGCTAAATTAGGAATCACTCATTTCCAAATAGATGATGGATGGCAAACGGGAAAAAGTCCTAATTCAGCCACGGCCAAAGGATCTTTCAAGAATATCTGGGATAATAAAGACTACTGGAAACCTAATATAGACAAATATCCGCATGGATTAACCCCAATTGTTGAAAGAGGAAAAAAGATAGGCATTGAGATTTGTCTATGGTTCAATCCCAGTGTACAAAATGATTTTGCAGACTGGAATAAAGACGCAGAAGCACTGATCGGAATTTATCGTAAATACGGAATCCGAATTTTTAAGATTGATGGATTGACCATTCCCACCAAAACATCTGAAATAAATCTTCGTAAACTATTCGATAAAGTACTGGCAGAGACGGATAATAAAGTCATGTTCAATTTAGATGCAACAGCCAGCCGTCGTGGAGGTTATCATATGTTCAATGAATATGGAAATATCTTTCTGGAAAACCGCTATACAGATTGGAAAAATTACTACCCATATTGGACACTTCGCAACTTATGGATGTTAGCCAAATACGTACCGGCAGAAAAATTACAAATCGAATTTCTAAATAAGTGGAGAAATACACAAAAATACAGTAACGAACCATTTGCTCCGGCAAATTATTCATTTGAATATCTCTTTGCAACTACTATGGCAGGACAGCCATTAGCTTGGATGGAAGCTTCCAATCTTCCTGACGAAGCGTTTAAACTGAAGAAACTAATAGAGCAGTACAAAAAGCTACAATATAATTTTCATCAAGGAATCATTCTCCCTATTGGAGATGAACCTTCCGGACGCTCTTGGACAGGTTTCCAATCGATCTGCGATCAAGTAAACAAAGCTCCGAGTGGTTACCTCCTTATTTATAGAGAAGATAATGACCAAGATGAAACATGGATAGAAACTTGGTTGCCTGAGGGCAAAGAAATCATCTGTACTCCAGTACTTGGAAATGGTAAAACAATGAATAGTATAATTGGAAGAAAAGGCTCTATAAAAGTCACTCTTCCCCAAAAGAATGACTTTGTCATGTATCAATACCAAGTAAAGAAAAACTAATATTAAACTATAAGCACAAGAGAATTCACACTTGAATATAACTCCAAATAAAAAACAGATATGAATAAGACTCTTTATTTGTTACTATTTCTACTCTTCCAACCTTTGGCAATCTATGCCGGAGAAAAAGTAAAGCCATCCGATCTAGACATATATTTATGTATAGGTCAATCTAATATGGCAGGGCGTGCAGAACTAACTCCAGAGATAATGGACCCCTTGCAAAATGTATATCTATTAAATGACAAAGGAAATTTTGAACCGGCTTCAAATCCGTTAAATCGTTATTCAACAGTCAGAAAGGACCTATCAATGCAACGTTTAGGACCGAGTTATGCTTTTGCCAAGGAAATTGAAAGAAAAACGAAACACCCAGTAGGTTTAGTAGTAAATGCCCGCGGGGGAAGCTCCATAAATGCCTGGTTGAAAGGTAGCAAAAATGGGTATTATGAAAAAACCTTATCACGAATCCGAATAGCCCTGAAACAAGGAGGACGCCTGAAAGCTATTCTCTGGCATCAAGGAGAAGCCGATTGTTCGAATCCGGAAGAATATAAGCAAAAATTAATTCTACTCATTAAAAGTTTCAGGGAAGATCTGGGAATGCCTGAGCTTCCTGTTATTGTTGGACAGATTTCTCAATGGAATTGGACAAAAAGAGAAGCAGGAACAACTCCTTTTAATAAAATGATTAGTAAGGTTTCTTCATTTATCCCATACTCAGATTGGGTTTCATCCAAAGGAGCAGATTGCTACAAAGATGAAACAGATCCTCATTTTGGGACTAAAGGACAATTGCTAATAGGAAAACGTTATGCTAAGAAAGTATACAAGTTCTATAAATAAAATGAAGCTGTATCAAAATGATGATTAACTTATCATTCTGTCCTAAGAGAACATAGTGAAGAATCTTTCTTTTACTTAAATAAAGAGTAAATTCTTCGCTACGTTCAGAATGACAGAGTAAAATAAGAGCGATTATCAGTTTTGACACAGTTACACCTCACATTAACTCAAGACAGAGATTTCACATTCTAATAACATGCAAAATCATGATTCTTCAGAAAGCGGCGGCTGACCAATATAATCTTTAGGCAAAACACCATACTGAGCCTTAAAACATTTAGCAAAATAAGAAGAAGAACCAAATCCTACTTGTGAAGCGACTTCAGAAATCCGCGTACCACTTTTAATTAACTCGGCAGCACGATTCATACGAAGAGTCTTCAAGTAATCATTTGGAGACACACCAGAGAGCGCTTTTATTTTCCTATAGAAATTAGAACGGCTCATATGCATTTGCTCAGCAAGAGTATCTATAGAGAAATTTTCATCTGCTAATTGATCAGCAATCACTCCCTGTATTTTAGCAACAAACTCACAGTCCTTCTGAGACATCGCAAGATCTCTTGTTACAATAGAGTCTGCAGCTCCTACGGATAAGCTATTCATCAGTTTATAGAAAGACTGTCTCAATTTAAGAAGATTCTCAATCTGCATATGAAGCTGTTTTATTGAGAACGGTTTCTCAATATATACATCTGCTCCGGATTCAAGTCCTTCCACTTTAGATTCAAGAGTTGTTTTCGCTGTCAATAGAATAACCGGGATATGCGAATATTCAATATCGTTCTTTACCCGGCTGCATAACTCTAATCCATCCATTTCCGGCATCATCACATCGCTTACAATTACATCGACACTTTCCCGAGAAAGTACTTCCAGTGCCTCAATGCCATTAGTAGCTTTCAGTACACGAAACCAAACACTCAGTGACTCACGGGTCAGATTCAATAAATCGACATTATCCTCCACCAGCAACACAGTAAATTTCTTTCCAGAAAACTCAGAAACAGTTGCTTCACCATCCTCTTCCGATTGAGCTTCTATTATTTCAGCCTCAGGCTCTACGTTTACTTTCTCCAATGGAAGAGATAAAACAAAAGAGGAACCTCCACCAACAGCGTCTTCTACCCACAGATCACCATGATGAGCCTCAGCTAAAGATTTCGCAAAAGCTAATCCAATACCTGTTCCTACAGAAGCAACTTTATCTCCCGGCAGTTGGTAAAATGCTTCAAAGACCTTTATTTTTTGTTCATCCGGGACTCCCGGTCCATCATCACTTACAGAGATTCTTATATTTGTATCTGTCACAGACAATTTTAATTCCACATATGCCTGGGAATATTTTAAAGCATTTCCCATCAAATTGACCAGAATCTTACTGATCTTTTCCTGATCTATCATTGATACCAATTTATCATCAGGCAATACCAATTTTAATTCAAGCCCTTTCAGTTCCGCCGGACTAGTAAACTGGCTATAAACATCTTGCACCAATTCATTGATCGAACACCGTTTCTGATTCAATTGTAATGCTCCACTTTCCATTTTCTGGAAGTCAAGTAACTGATTGGTAATCCCCAACAGATAATTCACATTCTTATCAATGACAGAAAGATACTTAACATCCTTCCCTTCCCTCCAAGTTTCCTGCAACTTCTCAAGTGGAAGCCGAATTAAACTTAGTGGAGTACGTATCTCATGCACCAGATTTATAAAGAAGTTAATCTTCGACTTATATACTTCCTTCTCTTGCTTAACCTGATAATCCTCCATCTGACGTTTGTATTTGCGTTTGACATACCAATTCCAACGCCAGGCAATCAGATAAGTCAGTCCAAGCAACAAGAGGATATAAACAATATAAGCAACTGTACTTCGCCACCAGGGAGGAGTAATGATTATCCATAAACTAGTTGCTTTATCACTCCACTTATAATCGTTATTAGAACCACGAACCAGAAATTCATACTCACCAGGAGGCAAATTAGTATAAGATGCCATATAACTTTCCGAATTCATAATCCACTCCTTATCTACACCTTTCAATATGTATGAATAACGATTCTTATGCGGGTCTTCATAACTTAATGCTACAAAACGGATAGAGAAACTATTATATTTAAAAGGCAATACAACTTTACGAGCCATATATAATGGTTCGTTAAGCTGAAGTACCTCTTTTACAGTCTTATCATTAGGTAAATAGGGTAATCGGATATCTGTAACATAAACCGGAGGAATATAAGAATTATCTTCGAACTGTTCCGGTACAAAAGCATTGAAACCATTTATACCTCCAAAATAGATCTTACCATTAGAAGATTTTAAGGAAGACTGTGCTGTAAACTGATTTCCCTGCAAACCATCATTCACTGTAAACTGACGATAGCTGTCTTTAATAACAGGATTAATCTTAATCAATCCTATATTAGAAGATATCCAGAAATTACCTGACTGATCTTGTTCAATAGAATAAATCACATTATTAGGCAATATTTTATTCTGAGGATCAAAATTGGTAAAGTTCTCTTCTTTCGAGTTGAAAGCACAAAGTCCACCCCCATTCGTCCCAAACCACATCGTACCTCTCATATCCTCAAACAGACAGATGACAGAGTTACTGGAAATAGTAGTCGAGTCTTCGCGCTTATGCTGAAAATGTCTCCAACTATTATTGATTGTATTATTGAGGAAAACACCGTTATTGGAAGTTGCAATCCAAAGATTGTTATACATATCTTCGTATATATCAACTACGGATATCATCGAGCCAATGGTTGTAATAGTCAGGAAGTCATCACTCTCCGGAGAATAACGACATAACCCCCAACTTGTCCCGACAAAAATATTTCCTCGTCTATCCTTATACACACATAACACATCATTGCTACAAATTGTATTAGGTACTCCTCGTGAATGCGTATAATTCCTCGTCATCCCTGTACGCAAATCTATAACATACAATCCTCCGGCATATGTACCTACCCACAACTTATTATCATCAAGCAATAACGAACGAATATCTAATTTCAGATTCTTATCGCCTCCAATGGAATATTCAGATAACTCACCCGTCACAGAATCAAAAAAACATAAACCGTTACGTGTACCTATCCAGATGTTTCCTTCTTTATTCTCACAGAAAGGGCCTACCACTTTTCCTGCGCTCAGTACTCCGGGTAATGTAGCCGGTGAATAATAATCAAAGCGTTTGGACTCTTTCGGCATATAATTTACTCCACCTAAGTTTGTCATTACCCAAAGTGCACCTTCCGCATCCCACATCATCGCATTGATTGTCTGATCGCTTAAACTTCGTGAATCAAACGGGTTATCTCCTCTGCGAAACGTATTTGTAATACGATTAAAAAGATATAATCCATTATCCGTCCCCACCAATAATTCTTGCTCCGAATATTTCAACAAACAACGAATTGCCCCAAAGTTCAAAGAAGTAGTATAGTGTTCCAGTACCCCCGTTTGCTTATTCAAGTGGTACAGAAGATTAACATCCGCACCAACCCAGATCTCGCCATCCACATTCTGTACACAATTAATCTTATGACTGTCTGACGCATCCATAAAAGGTGAAACCTCATACGCCTGCAAGAACTTACCATTCTCATCGAAGCAAAGGAGTCCCTCTTGCAAAGAAGCCGTATAAATCAGCCCATCATTTCCAACACAAATATCCCAAAGAAAAGATGTCTGGGAACTATTCTGGATCAACACTTCTCTTTCGGGATCATAAATAAAAATCCCCTGTCCTAAAGTTCCAATCCAAATTTTCCCATCCTTTGCTTTTATTACTTTCTTCACTTCACTACTTACAGACACTCCGTAACTAGTTGTACTATTGAATCTGGAAAAACGACCGGTCTCCCGATCATAAATATAAAGTCCCGAATTAGTACCGACCCAGATTCTCTGCCCGTCTTCAAAAAGAGTTTCTACAAAATTGCTTTCCAAAGAATAATCTTCATTCAATGCATTGCGGTAAACTTTATTCCCCTGTCCGTCATATCGATTCAGTCCATCACTGGTACCCAACCAAATAAAGCCATAACTATCTTGAATAGCACACCATACCGTATTATGAGAT
>NZ_BHWB01000032.1 GCF_003865075.1 Bacteroides faecalis
AGAATTCTCCCCAACCTTTCTCCTACTTTTGCATTTATAATAAGAAAACTAACTTAAATATAATAAGATTATGAGTATGTTCTGTTATCAATGTCAAGAGACCGCAATGGGTACAGGTTGTATCTTAAAAGGAGTATGCGGTAAAACATCTGAAGTAGCTAACTTGCAAGACCTGCTACTCTTTGTAGTAAGAGGAATAGCAGTATATAATGAGCATCTACGGCAGGAAGGAAATCCATCCGAGAAAGCTGATAAGTTTATTTATGATGCACTCTTTATTACGATTACAAATGCCAATTTGATAAAGAAGCTATTATTGAAAAGATCAAGAATGGATTGCAACTGAAACGAGAACTTGCTCAAAATGTAACCATTGAAAATGCTCCGGACGAATGCCTATGGGATGGAAAAGAAGATGAATTTGAGGAAAAAGCCCTGACAGTAGGTGTACTTCGTACTTCTAACGAAGACATTCGCTCTTTGAAAGAACTGGTTCATTATGGGCTGAAAGGCATGGCTGCATACGTAGAACACGCACACAATCTGGGATACGAGTCACCGGAGATTTTCGCATTCATGCAACATGCATTGGCGCAGCTTACCCGAAACGATATTACAGTGGACGAATTGATTCAACTAACTATGGAGACAGGTAAACATGGTGTATCCGCTATGGCACAGCTCGATACTGCTAATACAAATAGCTATGGTAATCCGGAAATAACAGAAGTAAATATCGGAGTCCGTAAAAATCCGGGAATCCTGATAAGCGGTCATGATTTGAAAGACCTCGAGGAACTATTGCAACAAACAGAAGGCACAGGAGTGGACATATATACACATAGTGAAATGCTTCCTGCACACTACTATCCTCAACTAAAGAAATACAAACATTTGGCAGGGAATTACGGAAATGCCTGGTGGAAACAGAAAGAAGAATTCGAAAGCTTCAACGGACCGATCCTGTTTACAAGTAATTGTATTGTGCCTCCACGTGCCAATGCCAACTATAAAGATCGTATTTATATTACCGGAGCCTGCGGACTGGAAGGTGCTCATTACATTCCGGAACGAAAAGATGGAAAGCCGAAAGACTTCTCTGCACTGATAGCTCACGCTAAACAGTGCCAGCCACCTATTGCCATTGAGAACGGAACATTGGTTGGTGGATTTGCGCACGCACAAGTAACAGCATTGGCAGATAAAGTGGTGGAAGCTGTAAAAAGTGGAGCGATCCGGAAGTTCTTCGTAATGGCAGGATGTGACGGACGTATGAAAAGTCGCGAATATTATACGGAATTTGCCGGTAAACTTCCAAAGGATACGGTCATTCTGACAGCAGGCTGTGCTAAATATAGATATAATAAGTTGCCTTTAGGAGATATTAATGGAATTCCCAGAGTATTGGATGCAGGACAATGTAATGACAGTTATTCATTAGCAGTCATTGCTTTGAAACTAAAAGAGATATTTGGATTGGAGGACATAAATAAACTGCCTATCGTATATAATATTGCTTGGTATGAACAGAAAGCAGTCATTGTATTACTGGCTCTTTTAGCTTTGGGAGTAAAAAATATCCATCTAGGTCCTACCCTACCTGCTTTTCTTTCACCAAACGTAAAAAATGTGCTGATTGAACAATTCGGAATTGGGGGTATCAGCTCAGTAGACGAAGATGTCATGAAGTTCATGTCATAAACTTAATTATAGGTATTTATATAGAAGGTTTATAGCATTAACAATATAAAGTGGATGTTGCAAAAATAAAGTGTAACCCAAAACTTGGAGTAATAACGTTAAGAGTTCACTTTAAGATTCCTCCGATATAATATTTAGGGACAGATAACTCAGATAATCCAGTTTTTCCATTGATAAACTCTGTGTAGTCTGTTCCTAAATATCATAAAAACCATCACTCTTCCATTTGAATCATTCTTTCATATGAATTATCATCAATTATCTTGGGGTAAAATCAGATTAAGTAATACGCCCACTAAAGCAGCCAGACCTATACCAGACAACGAAAATTCTCCCCAAGTAAAAACAGCTCCTCCGATACCAACAGTCAGAGTCAAGGAAACAATGATAATATTTCTGGTACGACTTAAGTCGATACAATTATTTATTAAGTTAGCGATACCCGCACAAGCTATCGTTCCGAAAAGCAACAACATAATCCCTCCCAAAACAGCACTTGGAATCGATTTCAGCAATGCGCTGATCTTTCCTATCACAGAGAATAAAATAGCGGAAATCGCAGCAATACGGATCACTTGCGGATTGGTAATCTTCGTCAGTGACATTGCTCCTGTAACTTCCGAATAAGTGGTCACAGGAGGACCTCCCACCAGACCGGCACAAAGACAAGCCAGACCATCTCCTAATAAGGTCCGGTGTAATCCGGGATCTTTCACAAAATCTTTTCCTGTAACAGTATTAACTACATAGACATCTCCAATATGCTCTATCACCGGTGCAATAGCTACCGGAATCATGAATAAAACAGGTTCCCAAGAAAATTTCGGAAAAACAAATTGTGGTAAGCCAATCCAGGCAGCGTCTCTCACTCCCGACAAGTCCAGATCATAAAAAAGCCAGGCAGCAATATAACCTACTACAATTCCACAAAAGATAGGAATCAGTTTCAACAATCCTTTTGCCTTCATAGATATAACAACTGCCATTACTAACGAAAACAAAGCCAACACCCAGTTCTCTTTTGCCATATTGACACCCGTTCCAGCCAGTGACAATCCAATCAATATAATGACAGGTCCGATCACTACCGGAGGAAATAACTTCTCTATCACCCTAACTCCCTGCCATTTGACAAGTGCACTCATCAAGAAATAAACCAGAGCCACGCCTACCATTCCCGATAACGTACCAGGTAACCCATAAAGTTCCGTAGCTTTAATGATGGGAGCAATAAATGCAAAGCTACTTCCTAGAAATATAGGAACTTTTCCCTTAGTAACCGCATGAAAAATAAGTGTACCGATACCAGCTGTGAATAAAGCCGTCGAAGGGTCAAGCCCCACCAATAATGGCACAAGTACCGTAGCTCCAAAAGCCACAAATAAGAATTGTACTCCTACCACACCCTTCCGCAAAGGAGTAAGATTGTTAGAATCCATAAGTACGATGTAGATTAATTGGGTACAAAATTAATGTTTTCAAACAATTTAACTACCTTTTCCTCGAAAAATACATCCAAACAGGACTTTTATTTGTTTTAAATAATGTGTAACTTCGCACAGTGAACACTAATTTAATATTTATATAACTTTTATTAGTATAGTCTATGATTTTTACAGCAGAAAACATCTTACTTGTTGGTTCCATCTTACTTTTCGTCAGTATCGTTGTTGGAAAAACCGGATATCGCTTCGGAGTACCTGCTTTATTACTATTTCTTGTAGTAGGCATGCTATTTGGTAGCGACGGACTCGGACTTCAGTTTCATAATGCGAAGGAAGCACAATTTATTGGTATGGTTGCATTAAGTATCATCCTATTCTCAGGAGGTATGGATACAAAGTTCAGAGAAATCAAGCCTATATTAGTTCCCGGTATCGTTCTTTCCACAGTCGGAGTTCTGCTCACTGCTCTATTTACCGGACTATTTATATGGTGGCTTTCCGGGATGAGTTGGACAAACATTTATCTGCCTATCACTACTTCCCTGCTATTAGCTTCCACCATGTCATCAACCGATTCCGCATCAGTATTCGCTATTCTACGTTCGCAGAAGATGAACCTTAAACATAATCTGCGTCCGATGTTAGAGCTTGAAAGTGGTAGCAATGACCCGATGGCTTATATGCTGACGATTGTATTGATACAATTTATCCAATCGGCAGGTATGGGAGTAGGCTCCATTATCTTCTCCTTTGCCATCCAATTCATCATAGGTGCAGCTGCAGGATACATACTTGGCAAACTGGCTATCCGTATGCTGAATAAACTCAATATTGATAACCAAGCTTTATATCCCATCCTATTGCTGGCATTCATATTCTTTACTTTTTCTATCACAGATTTACTGAAAGGTAACGGTTATCTTGCTGTATACATTGCCGGTATCATGGTAGGAAACAACAAAATCATGCATCGCAAAGAGATTTACACTTTTATGGACGGACTCACCTGGTTGTTTCAGATTATCATGTTCCTTTGCCTGGGATTGCTTGTCAATCCACATGAAATGTTGGAAGTAGCTGCCGTTGCATTGTTAATCGGAATCTTCATGATCGTCATTGGTCGTCCTTTAAGTGTATTTTTATGCTTGTTACCCTTTAAGAAGATCACAATGAAATCTCGCCTATTCGTTTCATGGGTAGGATTGCGCGGAGCAGTTCCTATTATTTTCGCCACCTATCCGGTAGTTGCAGATGTAGAAGGTTCGAATATTATTTTCAATATAGTGTTTTTCATCACCATCGTTTCACTGATTATTCAGGGAACAACTGTTTCATCGGTAGCCCGTTTGTTGCATCTCTCCGAACCACTTCCTAAAACGGGCAATGACTTCGGGGTAGAACTTCCCGAAGAAATAGACTCGGATCTTAGTGACATGACTGTCACAGAAGAAATGTTGGAAGAAGCAGACACTTTAAAGGATATGAACTTACCAAAAGGCACATTGGTAATGATCGTAAAACGTGGAGATGAGTTTTTGATTCCGAACGGAACACTGAAATTGCATAAAGGAGATAAACTGCTACTTATTTCCGAAAAACAAAAAGAAGAAGCTATTACCTCAGAATAACGTATGAAAGAGTATTCCATATGGTATTGGCAAAAACAGTTTAGCTATTAGCATATTTTATTATGCTAATAGCTAATTTTCTTTCACCTGTCCGCAATTAAAGATACCACAATCTCCCTCGTTAATTAACCGTAAAACTTAGATTTAAAATTCAGTTTATGTTAATGAAATATTATTTTTGCGCAGTTTAAAACCAAATGTGCAAAAATTCGAATGGAACAAGAACAACAGTTCATTGATTATATTGAACAAGGTATAATCAAGAATTGGGATAGAAACGCCCTGACAGACTACAAAGGAATCACTCTACAATATAAAGATGTAGCACGTAAGATAGCCAAATTTCATATCGTACTCGAAAGTGCCGGTATTCAGCCGGGTGATAAGATAGCCGTCTGTGGACGTAACAGTGCCCATTGGGGGGTTGCTTTTCTTGCAACCATTACATATGGAGCTGTAATCGTTCCTATTCTGCATGAATTTAAGGCAGACAATATTCATAATATTGTCAATCACTCCGAAGCTAAACTACTTTTTGTTGGCGACCAAGTGTGGGAAAATTTAAATGAAGACCTCATGCCTCTGTTAGAAGGTATTGCCTCACTTACCGATTTTTCTCCATTGGTATCACGCAACGAAAAACTGAGTTATGCTTTCGAACATCGTAACGCCATTTACGGAGAACGTTATCCGAAATGTTTCCGTCAAGAACATATTTGTTACCGGAAAAATCGACCGGAAGAGCTTGCCGTCATTAACTATACTTCTGGAACTACAGGTTATTCTAAAGGTGTAATGCTACCCTATCGTAGTCTATGGTCAAACGTTGCCTACTGCCACGAAATGCTTCCTGTAAAACCCGGAGATCACATTGTATCCACGCTGCCTATGGGACATGTATTCGGTATGGTATATGACTTTTTGTACGGGTTCTCAGCAGGTGCCCATATCTACTTTCTAACACGTATGCCGTCTCCAAAGATTATTGCACAATCTTTCGCAGAAATAAAACCAAGGATTATTTCCTGCGTACCATTAATCGTTGAGAAGATTATCAAAAAAGAGATCCTTCCGAAAGTAGATAATAAAATAGGCAAACTTCTGCTGAGAGTTCCTATTATAAATGATAAAATAAAAGCAGCAGCACGCCAAGCCGCTATGGAAATCTTTGGAGGAAACTTTGATGAAATCATTATCGGTGGTGCTCCTTTTAATGCAGAAGTAGAAGCCTTTCTCAAAAAAATAGGATTCCCCTATACCATTGCATACGGTATGACCGAATGTGGTCCGACCATTTGTTCCAGTCGTTGGGATACCTTAAAACTGGCTTCTTGCGGAAAAGCAAGCAGCCGGATGGAAGTACATATTGATTCACCGGATCCCCAAACTCACGCAGGAGAAATTGTTTGCAAGGGTATGAACCTGATGTTAGGTTATTATAAGAATCCGGAAGCTACCTCTCAAATAATAGATACTCATGGATGGCTTCATACTGGTGATCTTGCAACAATTGACGAAGATGGATATGTAACAGTTCGTGGACGTAGCAAAAATATGCTACTGACCTCCAGTGGGCAAAATATCTATCCGGAGGAAATAGAAAGTAAGTTAAACAATATGCCATATGTATCGGAATCACTGATCGTCTTGCAACATGATAAGTTGGTGGCACTTATTTATCCGGATTTTGACGATGCTTTTGCACATGGATTACAGCAAACAGACATTGAAAAAATGATGGAAGCCAATCGTATAGAGTTAAACCAGCAGCTTCCTGGTTACTGCCAAATCAGCAAAATTAAAATACACTTTGAAGAGTTTGAAAAAACAGCAAAGAAATCAATCAAACGATTCATGTATCAGGAGGCTAAGGGATAGAAAAAAACATCTTAATGATTAAAAAAAACACTTAGATAGATTAAAAGACTTACCATAGATGGGAAGTTTTTTTATTTACTGTTTTTATAAAGCAAAAAAGAACAAGCCGCGGCTGTAAACACACTGTAATCTAATGGAGCCTTAAAACTCGTAAAGAATAGCATTGAAAAAGCAAAAGTTAATAATAGGATTCCACTAAAAAGAGCCACTATACGTTGCCGAAAACCAATTATTAATAATACTCCAAGAACTATTTCTACCAATGTAACCGACCAGGCCAATAATGGCAAAATTTGATTGGGAATCCAAGGGACTAATACCCCTGTATACACAATAAAGTTTTCCATGTTACCCCAAACTACATTTTCGCTCCCCAAAATAAGGGTCCATAATCCAATTCGATCTGCAACAGCTGACAAAAAACTCAGACCAATAGCTATTCTTGCAAATAAAGAAAAATAATCTATTTTTTTAATCATATCAAATGCTGTCTTTATTATGTGAATTTATAGATAATTCATTTTATAATTTAACAAAGAGAAACAATAAAATGTTTTGTATGATTATTACAAGAGAAAATACCCATTATGCACGCAAACAGATAAATGCGAATAATAAAGCTAATGTAATAACGACCGCTACAATCACAGAATGGTACAATCAGTACATTTTTCAGAAGTATATCCTAATTCAATGATTCTATCCTTTCTTTCAGATTTGTAATGACTTCTCCTGGATTCTCTCCTTTCTTCATCACGACAATTCCCTTGAACAATATCATTCTCTTCCATTCTTTCTACTTGTCCGAAACGAGGTAAGGTAGAAAAGGATCAAAATAATTATAAAACTCTCATTCCAAATTAGAATTTCATTAGAAAAGTACGGAAAGGAAGTATTGTTAAATCTATAGGAAAAATGGCTATCGACGTTCTTGGCAGAATCCTCTATCTTTGCCATATGATAAATAAAAAAGTATTGTCACTATAAATAAAAGAAAAATATGAAAATAATAGATTTGACCAAAGAGAGTTTTGTTGAGAGAGTAGCTGATTATCAGACTTATCCTGACCAGTGGGATTTCAAAGGTGACAAACCTTGTCTCGTAGATTTTCATGCTCCTTGGTGTGGATATTGCAGAGCATTATCTCCCATATTAGACCAATTAGCAAAAGAATATGATGGGAAAATAAACATTTATAAAGTAGATGTAGACCAAGTACCGGAATTGGAAACTACATTCAATATCCGTACAATTCCTAATCTTTTGTTGTGCCGACCAGGAAGTAAGCCAATAATGAAACTCGGAACAATGAATAAAGCACAGCTAAAAGAATTGATAGAAACAACTCTGTTAGCATAAATAAAAAAAAGCCCCTATTTGAACTGATCCCAAAAGTTATGTCAATTTTTTGGGTTCATTTCATCTCTGGGCTTTTCTTTTTGAGAAAAGTTACACATAAATCGGAATATTGAACTTTTAACTCTATTTACTTACATTCTGTCCATAACCGTAACCATACCCCTTTCCATAACCATATTTACCACCATACTTACCGTAACCGTAATATCCATATTTCCTTTTAGTCAAATCTTCTCCATTAATAATTGTGCATAAATCCGGCAACTTTCCACCTTCCGCCAATTCATTAATTAGCATATATTCCCCTTTATGTGTATACCCGGAACGACACACATACACAGATAAATCAGCAACACGACCAATTACCAATGTATCAGTTACCATACCTATCGGAGCTGTATCAAGAATCACATAATCAAAACGCTCTTTCAAAACCCGAATAGCTTTATCCAAAGTATCACGAGTCAGTAATTCCGTAGGATTAGGAGGAACGGTTCCACCCGGAAGAACATACAGATCAGAATTTATTCCTGAAGGCTGTATCAAATCCACTAGTTCTGTGGTAGCCGGATTCGCCAGATATTGAGTGATCCCACTTCTTTGAGTCGAAATGCTGAACACTTTATTCAATCCCGGTTTACGAAGATCAAGTCCAACAATTACCACTCTCTTACCCATTAATGAAAAACTGATGGCTAGATTGGAAGCAACAAACGATTTTCCTTCACCACTAATGGTCGAAGTTATCATTATCACTTTTCCACCATCATGAAACATAAACTGAAGGTTTGTCCGGATATTACGGAAAGCTTCACTCATCAGGTTGTTTTGATTCTCAAATACGACTATCGAACCTTGCTTTTCCTGTTTCTCATCTGCCAGAGGAATACAGCCAACAACAGGGACTCTAGTCAGTTTCTCTACATCAGTACGATCTTCAATCTTGAATTTAAGCAATCCGATCAAGAAAATAGCCGCTGCCGGTATTCCCATCCCCAGTATCAATGCAATTAAGTAAATAATTAACCGTCTGGGAGAAACAGGAACATCATCCGCAATCGGTTCATCAATTATTTTAGCATTATTGGCAGTAGCAGCCAGTGTTATAGCGTTTTCTTCCCGCTTTTGCAGAAGCATTAAATAAAGTCCCGCTTTAATCTCTTGTTGACGTGTTATACTCACATATTGCCGCTCCTGTCCGGGAGCATCACTAATACGACGCGAAAATCGTTTAGCTTCACGATCCAAATCAGCCTTTGTTATAAGCAACCCTTGCAGAACTCCATTCATAGTCGCCCGTACATTCGTTTTCATTGCCTGAATACTTGCAGTCAAATTAATAATCGCAGGATTATTTTCCGTAGAAGTATTCAAAAGCCGCTTACGTTCAAGAATCAACTCATTATAACGGTCGATTTGTGTTGAAAGCCCACCATCCGATAAACCAATATTCCCTGGAAGCACTTCAAACTCATTAGAAGAGTTATTGATATAGGTAACCAAGTCGTGTATCAAATTAATTTGTGTTCCGTTTGCTACTCGTTTCTTCTCATATTCCGCATTTCCTTCCAAAGCCAATTCTGCATCACTACTTATATTTGTCAATCCGGCATTTCGCTTGAACGTTTCCAGTTTTTCTTCCGTATTTCCAAGTTCCTTATTAATAATCTCTATTCGGGTATTGATAAAATCACGCGTTTTCTCTGCCACTTCATTTTTGTCATTATTGGCATTCTGATTATACATCTCCAATAATTTATTGATAAAATCACGTCCACGTCGAGAATTAGTATTTTCCAAAGAAATGATGGCAACAGAAGTTGTTTTAGATGTTGGTTTTATAGCCAAAGTATTGAGATATCCTTTAGCCACTTTCATCGGTTGAGAGATTACTGCACTAACATGGGAGACTTCTTTTCCCTCTCCTGCCTGAAAGGAATCATTTAACATAAAACCAAAAGTTCCGACATCTGTAGGTAATACTGCCGGCAACTGATCAAAATGTCGGCTATATAAACTATCCCCTACATTCACTTTGACTTCTAAACCGCCCACTGATGAAAACTTCATATGAATAAGTACACTTTCCGACAATTTATCAGCCTCTTGTGGAGTCAAACTAACTATGACAGGAGAAGATTTATACAGTTCCTGCGCTGGAAATTCATCCTCATTTTTATAAGTTATATATAGTTCCAGATCATTCACCACTCTTTTAAGTAATGACTTGGAGCGCAATACTTCCATCTCATTGTCCATATTTTGCGAAGCTGTAATCATACCGCCTAATCCTAGATTCTCCAACCCGATAGCAGTTCCCGCATTCCCTTCCTTTTTTTCATCCTTAATAATAATAGAAGCAGAAACACGATAAACAGGAGGAGTGAAGTATAAATACAACCAAGCACCCACAAAACAAAGAAATACAGATGTAATAATCCATGGCCAATAAGCCAAATAACTAAAGATTAATTCCCAAAGATCAATTTCTTCTTCATTCACAACGTTTACCTCCCCGTATGAATTCTCTTTCATTATATAAGCTATTTTAAAATATTAAATAACAAACTGGCAAGAGAGATTAAAATAGAAGTTGCCGAAAACCATAAACTTGTACTACTTCCAATATCGGCATTCCGCGCCTTAGCTTTATTCGGAGTCACATAGACAATATCATTTTGTTGCAGATAATAATAAGGAGAGAAAATCGTTTCAGCTTTATTCAAATCCAAAGATACGATCTCTTGCTTCCCCGTAGCATCTTCACGAATCAATTTGATATCATTACGAAGTCCGTACACTGTCATATCTCCTGCCATTGCCAATGCTTCCAAAAGATTCACTTTTTCATTCGAAATAATAAATGTACCGGGATGTGCCACCTCACCAATTACCGAAATCTTATAGTTCACCATACGTACAGTAACAATAGGAGTTTCCGTTAAATAAGGTTTTAATTTTTCCACTACCAATTGCTCTGTCTGTTTCTTTGTCAATCCTCCTACGGATAATTCTCCTAGCACAGGGAAATTGATTTTCCCATCGTTATCAACCAGATATTGCTGTAAAACGGGCTGTGTTGTTGTATAATTCAAAGCTACATTACTCCCTGTAGCTACAGTCAGATTAAAAGGAGCCGCCAATTCCGGACTTGTACACGACACTACAATCGTCAGCAAGTCTTTTGGCATAATTTTGGCATCATAAAGTTTCTCCTGTTGTGTCCTTTGACATACCTCTTCTGCATCTTTCAGATAAGGTACATTTTTATACGATTGGCAAGACATCAACAATAATGTGACAGAGCACATGCATACCCATACTTTCATTAACTCATCATTATTAAACAATTAAACACAGCCCGTTAAGGTTACAAAAGTGCAACCTACTCCCCAATTTCTATAAATGCCCCACCATTCATTGATTTCTATTCCCTCGAAATCATATTTTTTACCCCATACTTGTCCATTACTTCTTAGGTAACGGAATACACCAAAGAAAAACCATATCAGATGAAACAAAAGAAAAACACCGACAAATACAATGTTAGAAAGGTATTCATCTTTAGTGAAAGAAATACTTCTAAAAAAATAAAGCAAATAAACTATAGAGTATGAAGATAAGATAATTTCATGCTCAAACATTTTTTATCCTAAATCATTGAGATAAAGAAAAAAACAGATAATAATTTGCTGGTTATTTATATTTTTGTATATCTTTGCGGCAGATTTAATTCCGTTACCTAAGAAGTAACGAACATACTTTAATTTTGATTTTCAGGTTTTTAACTTTCAAAAATTAGTTTGCCGCACATTTCTTAACGTAATATAAATTCAACCTATTCACTTCTGTCCGTTCTTTTAATCCAAAGCCTTTCAAATAGATTTGTGTTGTTTTGATTGATGTATGCCCTAATGATTCACTGATCATTTCAATAGGCACTCCCCGATACTTTGCAGTAGTCGCCCACGAATGGCGAAGCGTATAAGAAGTAACTAAAGAGCTTATATTCAATGCTCTGGCAAGTCCTTTTAGACGATTATTGAATAGCCGAAGAGCCGATTGATATTCACGATATGCACTTTCTTCTTTTCTCTTTTTATTCCCACTCAAGACATTAAACAGATAATCAGGGTAACCTGGCAATGGAATATGTTTGCTACGAAGTTGGTTTATAAGTTCTTTTGCTGTATCCAGAACTTCTATACTCATCGGTGTCCGGGTTTTCACACGACTATAGTGCAGCACATTCTGTTGTAAAGCAGACTTTTCCATATAGGCAAAATCTACAAATGGCATCCCGCAAAACTGAAACATCAGAGCAGCAATAGCCTGTGTACGTCGCAGTTGCTCTGAACCAGGATCCTCATAAAGTAACTTATGGAGTTCTCCAACAGGCAGAGCTTTTTTCTGTCGTACATCCACTCCAGTATACACATCACGAAACAAACGAGGAATATAAGGAGCATTTCCCGCTTCTACTCCCCGATTATAAATACTACGAAGCATCCGCATATACGTAGAAACTGTATTAGGTTTCAACCCACATCCATAAAGATGTTGTCCGTAATGTCGCAAACACTCCCGAGTTATCTGATTAAACGATACATGTATAGTACCGCAAAAACTAGTGAAAGAATAAAGCGCATTCTTGTATACATGCGCTGTTGAATAACGGCCTTCTTTCCGTAAACGTGCAATGTACTGCTCAGCACATTGACTAAATCCATTTCTATTTTTCATTTGCATTACTTTTTATATGATACAATTCATGGCGAAAAACAAAATTAATTCGCTTCCGGATTTTAACACATATTGCATAACACAAAAAAACAAGAAATAATAGAGAAGAAAGAAAACAGAAAAAACTAATTTATAGAGTAAGAATAAAATAACGCAGTAAGTTATTTTTCTAACAATAGCAAAAGGGTTAATACCACTTTTCCCTATATCATAAAGCCCCAATAGGAACTCTCAAAAGTTTGATATATTATGATGAGAATCATACTCATTAAAAAGCACAGCTGTCAATAAATAAGATCCAATACATAAATAAAAAAGGTTGCCAATCACAGTGATTGACAACCTTGGATGTATATGAGCGGAAAACGAGACTCGAACTCGCGACCCTAACCTTGGCAAGGTTATGCTCTACCAACTGAGCTATTTCCGCAAACTAAATTTCTTTTTCTTCTTTCAGCGATCTGAATGAGTGGTGCCCAGAACAGGACTCGAACCTGCATGCCTTGCGACACACGCACCTGAAACGTGCGCGTCTACCAATTCCGCCACCTGGGCAAAACTTAGTCCCAATATTTCAAAGAAATAAGAGCGGAAAACGAGACTCGAACTCGCGACCCTAACCTTGGCAAGGTTATGCTCTACCAACTGAGCTATTTCCGCAAAACACTTTAATTACCTGTGAAGAGAAGGAGACTCGAACTCCCACGACATAACTGTCACTACCCCCTCAAAGTAGCGCGTCTACCAATTCCGCCACCTCTCCAGAATTAAAGTTAATAATCTCTGTGCCCAGAACAGGACTCGAACCTGCATGCCTCGCGACACACGCACCTGAAACGTGCGCGTCTACCAATTCCGCCACCTGGGCAAAGATTTATTTCCAACATTTCAAAGAAAACATGAGCGGAAAACGAGACTCGAACTCGCGACCCTAACCTTGGCAAGGTTATGCTCTACCAACTGAGCTATTTCCGCATTTTTTCGTTTGCGGTTGCAAAGGTAGACAAATTCCGTAAACCTGCAAACATTCTGCTTACTTTTTTCACAGTAATATATTCCACTCTACACCCACCACAAAACGATCGTTTTGATTATCAACTCATTCGGTTACGATAATCTTCGTAAGAAAATTGCTTGTATATTTCAGCCTTCCCTTCTTTCGTCCAAAGAGCAATAGCGGGGTGATGGATACCGTTAAACATATTTGTCTTCACCATCGTATAATGAATCATATCTTCAAACAGAATTTGTTCACCAATCTGCAATTCATGATCGAAACTCCAAAATCCCATATAATCCCCACTCAAACAAGAGTTTCCACCAAGACGGTAGATATAGTTTCCTTCATTTCCCATTTCCGCACCACGAACGGCCGGTTGATATGGCATTTCCAAACAATCGGGCATATGACAAGTAAAACTAACATTTAAGATAGCAGTTTTAATTCCACGACTTTCTACAATATCTACGACTTCAGAAGTCAGCACTCCCGTCTGCCAAGTAAAAGCCGAACCCGGTTCAAGAATAATTTGTAAATGAGGGTAGCGTGCTTTTAATCCTTGTAACAGTTTTATCAGGTGTGCTGTATCATAATCTTTACGAGTCATCAAATGACCGCCACCCAGATTTAACCACTTTAATTGCGGAAACCAACGAGCAAACTTTTCTTCCAGATGTTGTAAGGTACGTTCTAACTCAAAGGAAGAAGATTCACAATGGCAGTGACAATGGAAGCCTTCAATACCTTGCGGTAAAGTCTCAGGTAGTAAATCAGCAGTAATACCGAAGCGAGTACCGGGTGCACAAGGATTATAAAGCTCAGTTTCTACTTCCGAATATTCGGGATTAACACGTATACCACATGAGATGTCATTCTTCTCTGCTACTATCATCGGATAAAAACGTTGAAATTGTGACAAAGAATTAAAAGTGATATGACTACTGCAACGCATAATCTCCGGAAAATCTTGTTCTGTATATGCGGGAGAATAAGTATGTGCTCTGCTTCCAAATTCTTCCAAAGCTAAACGAGCTTCATATACAGAACTGGCTGTAGAATGATTAATGTATTCGCGAAATATAGGGAAAGAACGCCACATGGCAAATGACTTGAAAGCTAAAATGATCTCCACTCCTGCCTTGTCAGCTACACTTTTGATCAGACTTAGGTTCTTTCTAAGTAGTTCTTCTTCCATGATATAACAAGGAGAAGGAAATTGGGTAAAATCTATCATATATAATTCTTATCTAAATAAAAAACGTTCCATTTTAACGTGTCTGCAAAAATACAATACTTTTTCATTTTAAGGTCAATACCGATAAGAAAATAAAATATTCAAGTTTCACAGAATTACTTCATATTAAAATAGCATAAGCTCTTCCATGTTATAAGACAAATAATAATTAATGGCCAAAGCTATATATTTTTCCTAAAAATCACATAGCTCATAATTATTTAGAATCAGGAACAAACACAGAGATAAAATCTTTCATGTTATTTCTTCAAATAATAAACTACTAGTAAAGTTCCTCCCTCTTCCAAATATTTACATTGTTTTTCCGACAATACAACATTCTTTATTCAATCATATAAATATTGATTCAAATAGCATACAATAATATCGTCATTGGCAAATACCGGAAATAACATTTTATTAATATCATACATCTCATCATCTGTATATTGGTGCATCCAGAAAATTCTGCAATAAAATTGCAGTTTGTGGATTCATTGAGATTTCCTCATCGTCTATTATAAGCTTTCTTTGCTCGAAATAGAATATTACATTTTCATATAATCCATAATTGTGAAGATCTGTACTTTCTACATTTTTAATATGTTGCTCCATTAATTTATCTTCTCTTTTTTTCAAATCAGCTATTTCCTTACTCTTTCTCATTAGATATTATACAATTCCATATATACCTATAATACCTAACCAATAGCACAAACTATAAACAATACCTTCTAGTCCTATTATTTTTCTAAAAACAGGACGATAGAATCCGTATATATCGACTTCACAACGATAACCAACCGTACAATTGAAACACTGTACAAATTTCTCATTTAAAGAAATTTTCGGAAACACAGAAGTCTTAATATTACCTTCTATATCTGATATAAGAAACTGTAACATATAAGTGCCATACAAAAAGACTCTTCCTGTAATTTTTGTTGTAAAGCATTCCTAAAAGCATTTTCTGCTTTTCCACTAAACATATCTTGGCATCATAATACATTTGTCCAAGATAAAGTAAAGAATAATCCCCCCAAGAAAAATACAATCAAAAAAGTGAATAATTTTTCTTTCCTAATAAATAGTCTTTTTAAGATTATAGTATTTATAAATGTCACAATGCATTAGATTTTATTTCTATATTATCTAAAAAGAAATCATACAATATAAGAAAATATCAGTATCATAAAACAAACCTTTTTTATTTCATTTCTTTTTATATCACAAATATAATATATATGATTCAAAAAGCCTATGAATTAGAAACAAAGTTGATATAAATAGAACAAATCAAACATAAAAGTTAAAACAAATCTTTATTTTATGATTATAAAAGAAAGATTTATTCTTAAAATATGGTAGCATAATACGGTCTAACGACTGTTAAAACTTTAATCAATGATACTACTTATTTTTTATTAAGATATAAAATTCTGAGAACTTTTTCTTATTTTTGACCTTATATCTCTATATGCGAAATTGTTTTATCCTAAATTCCCAAATGAATATGAATATGAATAAAGATTTAAGAAAAGTAGTAATTCTCCTGGCGCATCCAAATTTCAGGGAATCGCAGGCTAATAAAGCATTACTTGATGCAGTTAAAGACATCGAAGGCGTAGCTATATTTAATCTCTACGATATGCAGGAGCCAACTTTTAATGTGGACGAATGGAGCAAAATTATTTCTGAAGCTTCTGCTGTCATCTACCAGTTTCCATTCTATTGGATGTCTGCTCCCTCTTTGCTGAAAAAATGGCAAGACGAAGTTTTCACTTTTTTATCTAAAACTCCGGCAGTGGCTGGAAAGCCACTGACAGTAGTAACAACAACAGGCTCTGAATACGAAGCATATCGAAGTGGTGGAAGAAACCGCTTCACCACAGATGAACTTTTACGCCCTTATCAAGTGAGTGCTATTCATTCGGGAATGTCATGGCAAACACCCATTGTTGTTTACGGAATGGGAACAGCAGATGCAGGAAAGAATATTGCTGAAGGCGCCAATTTATATAAACAGCGGGTAGAAATACTTATCGGTAGTAGTAATGCCGGAAATAATTGGTAAATTCATAATATGGTTCAAATAAGTTTTCATGATCATCTTACCAATTATAAAAATAACTCTATTAAAAAGATGTATATATTGTAATGTCGGCTCAATTAGGAAGACTTACTTACATTATACTGTTGAATGAATCAGGAAAATTAAAAAGAAGATGTATTAGATAAGAAATAAAACCCAAAAAGTCTAAAGTTAATCTAGTACATTACAAACTTCCATAACAAAGATTAGTTTCATAGGGTGGAACTATTAGTTTCATATAGGAAAACCAATAGTTTCAAACGCCTAAAACTATTAGTTTCACTCTATTGAAACTAATAGTTCCATGCCTTGAAACTAAAAGTTTCACCCTATGAAACCAACAGTTTCATGACATGAAACTGATAGAATAACAGGCATTTTTTCATTTGAGTGAATGCTTGCATGAAACTAATTCTTGATATTTTAATCTATGATTTATATTTATGATATCAAATCTGCGGTGTAGATGATTTGCGGTGATAGGTGACAGATCGGGTGATAGGTTAAAAGTGCAACCTATCACCACTAAAACATCGATGAATAAAGAGTTATAGAAGATTGGTGATAGGTTGATAGAGAAAATGCTGTTTTTACTGTGGAGGTAGAATTTTAAACTTAATCAACTATTGCAATACTATAATATCTAAATTAAAGTCTGTTTTTTATGATTATAGATTTGATCAATCTATTATATTACAAACCCAATATGCTATTCCCAAACAGAATGATGCTATGAGCGAAACAACAGATGGTAATAACTAAATGATGAAGAATTGGAAAATAGTTCCAATATTATCGTTCTGCACGTCGAGTAGGCAATGCAAACTCCTGTGCATCACAAATATTTCCATTTTCATCGGACACAGCAACGCGGAAAGTAACCTCACCGTCTTTCAATTTAGGACCAGCATAAATGGTCGCTGTATAACGGAATCCTTCACCAGGTAGAATTTCCTCAACCATCACAGACGGAGATATACCAATATGCTTTACTTTACCGACAGTCTCCACAATAGGAACAACATCATATACTGGAGTCTTACCTTCATTCATTACCTCAAAAATAATTTTACTGCTCTCTCCAGCGTCAATCACATGGTTACGGTTATCATCAATAAAACGAATCTTGCGCAACTTCAACTGAGGCAAGGGACGTTGCACCTGCGGACGAGTTCGGGATTTCGTATAAACTTCTCTCACTTCAGGAACATAGGCATACTCTTCCACCGGTTCTTGTTTTGGAGTCGTCAAAGCATTACCAATTGCAGCACCGGCAATGGTACCTACAATGTTTCCAATAGCAGAGCCACGATATCCACCTCTCCAACCATGATTATTATCACCAATCAGTCCACCAATGGAACTACCCAAACCGCCGCCAATAGCAGCACCCGCCATAATTGCTCCCGGATTTCCCATACGTCCCGACGCACATCCACTCAAAATCAGAGCGGAAAACAAAATCACTGTTACTTGTTTCTTCATGACACCTATAATATTTGAGTATTTTTAATCTACTACTTTAAAACGTGCAAAACGCAGCAATAGTTGTTTGTCACCTGCATTTTTGAAGTGAATAGTTGCTTTTGCATTATCACCCGTACCTTCCACTTTTACAACTTCTCCCAAACCAAAACGTTCATGTTCAATCATCTGTCCGGCACTTATTCCCTGTACAGGAGACTGGCCTGATGAAGTTGCAGAAGTATTATCATTACTTACAGGACTTATCTTCTTCAGATTTCTCGGCACCGTAGGTGCAATAATTTGTTCTTTCGGACGCTGTTCCTGTTCTGAAGAGAAATTACTCAATGGTGTACGTTTAGATGAAGTAGAACGAGTAAATCCCCCATCAATCTCCCGTCGGAAACGTCCCGCCCCTTCATCAACTGAACAACTGACTCCTGCTTCGTGTGGTAACTGAAGATAATGCATATCAATATCACGCAAGAACCGGCTCGGACTTCCAAACTCCATCTTTCCATAACGAAAACGAGTTTTGGCAAAGGACAAAAAACAATGCTCTTCCGCACGAGTAATGGCTACATAAAACAAACGGCGTTCTTCTTCCAATGCACGAGGAGAATCTCCTACCATACCACTAGGGAATAAGTTCTCTTCTAGACCAACTACAAAAACATTCTTAAATTCCAATCCTTTGGCAGAATGTACGGTCATTAAAGTTATCTTTTCTCCATCATCGGCTTTATCCGAATCCTGATCTGTAAGCAAAGCTATCTCTGAAAGAAAATCTGTCAGAGAGATATTAGGATTTCCTTCTTCCTGACGCAAAGCACAGAAATCGTTTATACCATTTACCAATTCCTCAATGTTTTCCTTACGACTGAGATTCTCAGGTGAAGTATCCTGGCAAACATCATTGATTATACCCGATTGGCGAATGATATCCGTACCTATCTCATAAGCATTCTTATCTGATTGATCTGCAATAAATCCCTCTACCAATTCACGAAATCCTTGCAATTTCGTATGAGTTCCTTTATTAATTGTCAATCCGTAACTCAACGGCTCGCAAAGAACATTCCAAAGACTTACACCATTATCCGTAGCAGCTGTTATGATTTTACCCACAGTGGTATCACCAATGCCACGAGCTGGATAATTAATAATGCGCTTGAACGCCTCTTCATCATTCGGATTGACCACTAAACGAAAATAGGCAATCACATCTTTTATCTCCTTACGTTGATAAAACGAAAGCCCACCATAGATTTTATAAGGTATGCTCCGCTTTCGAAGAGCCTCTTCAAAAATACGGCTTTGTGCATTCGTACGATATAAAATGGCGAAATCCGCATAACCGTAATCATTAATTCGTCGTAATTCTGCTATTTTATTTGCTACAATATCCCCTTCTTCCACATCGCTATAAGCTTGGAATACCCCTATCGGTTCGCCCTTCTCTTTCTCCGAAAATACTTCTTTCCGAATCTGACGTTCATTCTTCTCGATCAAACTGTTTGCTGCACAAACAATGGTCTGGGTAGATCGGTAATTTTGTTCCAGCTTAAATACTTTCGTGTTAGGATATACTTTCGTGAAATATAGAATATTATCAATATCGGCTCCACGAAAAGAATAGATACTCTGTGCATCGTCACCTACCACGCAAACATGCTGATTCTCTTTAGTCAATTGAAGGACAATACTGTGCTGAGCAAAATTTGTATCCTGATACTCATCTACAAGAACATAACGAAATTGATCGCGATAACGTGCCAACACTTCCGGAAAATCACGAAATAGAATATAAGTATAGAACAGCAAATCATCAAAATCCATTGCTCCTGCCTGACGGCATCTGTCCCAATAACGACTATAAATATCACGAATAGCAGGCATTTTAGCAGCCATATCTCCTTCATAAGCCTCTTTGTTTGCTGCATAACCGGCAGGAGAAACCAAATGGTTTTTAGCATTGGAGATACGCGCTTGTATTGATCCCGGTTTATAGGTTTTCTCGTCCAACCCCATTTCCTTAATAATAGAACGAAGCAGACTTTTACTATCAGCCGAATCATAAATAGTAAACTGAGAAGTAAATCCTATATGTTGTGCTTCTGCACGAAGAATACGTGAAAACACAGAATGAAAAGTCCCCATCCATAAATAACGTGCCCGCTCCATACCCACTTGGCGGCCGATACGCTCTTTCATCTCGCGAGCAGCTTTGTTGGTAAAAGTCAGAGCAAGGATATTCCATGGATTATAACCATTCTCTTTCTCTAACAAATAAGCTATTTTATAAGTCAATACACGCGTTTTTCCGGAACCTGCACCAGCTATTACCAATGATGGTCCGTCATCATAAGTCACTGCATTATACTGACTCTCATTTAGTTCCTCTATATAATTGATATTCATAACAGCATTATAAAAACTATGGGGATTTTTAACAAACCCTTAGCGTCCTAAATTGTTTCAATAGGACAAAAGTATAATAATCATTTGACAATGAAGATATTTTTGTGAATTTTCATCACTAACTATTTTAACCTAACACCCAAAGCAATGAAAAAGAATATATTATTCACAATCATTTGGGGCCTTTGCCTTGCCACATGCATCCCACAGGCTATGGCACAAAAACAAGGCCGTATGGAGAAACTTCTAAGGCATCTGAACGATAATGACACTGCGAAGTGGCAAAAAAGCCGAGAGAAACTTGACAATGAGACGCAGACATATTACGCTGATGCTCTGTCTTTAATGGATATTCTCAATCAATTATGGAATAAGCAAAGTGAACAAGCTGCTACCAACTATTTCGGACGTTATGAAAGAGCAGCCGAGGCTTACTTTCCTGCAATCTGTGAAGCTGAGAATATAGAATTATCTAATATACGAAACAGAGCCGATAAATCAATTATCGACATCTTAGAGGTATCGAAAAATAAAATACCTTTCAGCCGCATACTTTTGGACAGTATCCGTACTACCGGTTATCCAATGGACTCTACCATGCTGGAGAAAATAAAAAGTATCCGCGAATTAGCATTGATGGAAAATATGTTGAGTACACCTACTCTTCAAACTTATCAAATTTATATCAAAGAATATCCGAACGGGAAATATCTCTCTCAAGTCAATACAGCAGAAAACAAACGGCTCTATCAGCTTGTAAAGAGTAATCCGAATCCGGATAATTTCAAAGCATTCTTTGAAGACACAGCAATGCAAAAGTTTTTCCAAGATAAAGGGCCACGTCCTTATCTTAGTGAAGTTCGCACACTCTATGATGACTTCTTGTTTCAGAATATCGATACACTTCAAAAGAAAGGAGATGCAACCGCTATCCGGCAAATCATTGATGAGTATAAAGATTCACCTTATCTGACGCCTTCCGAACGAACTCATTTAGACGAACTTGAGTTTATTAGTGAGAAGGCAGATTTTGAGCTGCTGAAACCGACTTTAACTAGTTCCGAATCACTCAACCTATTAAAAAAGTTCCTTGCAACACATAAATATAAGGAATTTCGCGATCAGGCGAATGCATTGCGTCAAGGATTTATTTTACAATCAATCGTCTCTACTCCCAATTGTGTGAAGTATTATAATCAGGGACGCTTGACAAAAGTAAGTGAAAGCGATAGTACCGGCATTCGTTCGACAACATACTCGTACAACGATAAAGGGCAAGTCTTATCAATTGTATCCCTCACAGAGAAAAATGGTCAAACCATTAATCAGATAAAAACCAGTATGCTATACGATCCACTTGGACACTGTATTTTTGAAGTAAAAACGGACCCCAAAACTCAAACAGATTTTTACCGGAGAATACGTCACTTCAATTCTGATGGAAGTATTGAAAGCGATTCGCTTAAATATACGGATGGGAAATTGGTTACCAGTAACTATAACAAGCAAGGATTGCTAACAGAAGTGAAAGAATATGATAAAAATGGAGAACTGCAAACATCTACCATCCATAAATATGATGATAAAGGAAGATTGCTGGAATCACAACACCAGAATCTACAATTTACCAACTCTCCTGCTCAGATACTTTCACAAAAAGAAATATATGAGTACGATAAATATGGTTACCTGAACAGGATCGTCTATCAACGTATTTCCAGTAATAATCAAAAGACTGATGGATACCTAACTTGTATATACGATGAATATGGTAACCGGATTGATGGTAACTCCTATTATGAATATGATAATACCGGACAATGGATATGCCGTACTAATTATGATAACCCCAATGATACGGAACGTATTCAAAATATTTATAAGTAAAGAAAAGAGGTAATGAACTTTTTTATCTTAGGAGTTGTTATTACTATATAAAACATCCATTTAAAATTTGGACAATATGAATACTATATTAATGTCTTTAATATTTATGACCATGACTTACGAAATGCCTAAACTTCCATACGCAAACAATGCGTTGGAACCTGTAATCAGTCAGCAAACTATTGATTTCCACTACGGTAAGCACTTACAAACGTATGTAAATAACCTAAACAGCCTTGTGCCGGGAACAGAATATGAAGGTAAAACAGTTGAAGAGATTGTTGCAACCGCTCCTGATGGAGCCATCTTCAATAATGCCGGACAGGTATTGAATCACAATTTATACTTCTTGCAATTTGCTCCTAAACCTTCGAAGAAGGAACCAACAGGAAAATTGGCAGAAGCTATCAAACGTGATTTCGGAAGTTTCGATAACTTCAAGAAAGAATTCAATGCCGCTGCGGTTGGCTTATTCGGTTCCGGATGGGCTTGGTTATCAGTAGACAAGAACGGTAAACTCCATATTACCAAAGAAGCCAACGGTAGTAACCCGGTACGTGCCGGATTGAAACCTCTTCTTGGATTTGATGTTTGGGAACACTCCTATTATTTGGATTACCAAAACCGTCGTGCCGATCATGTGAACGCACTGTGGGACATCATTGATTGGGACGTGGTAGAAAAAAGAATGTAGCCAGTCTTTTTTTTATAAAACTAAACTATTAAGAGGTCGCTGTGAAAAATTCTACAGCGATCTCTTTTTACTTATTTTATTGCATATTAAATGTACAGGGAACAGGTCTTGAATTATCTATCTGTAAACTAACGACACAACGTTTAGAAAATGATATATGGATTGATAAGAATTATAAAAATGGAGCAAGATTAGTATTTTCCCATCACATCACAAAACCGAAATTAATAGAAATATGAAAAAAAATCAGTTAATTTGATGTTTTTCTGTTTCTTTTTCACTTACTTTGTCGTCGTAAAGACAAAGGGGTGCCCAAAAGGCTGAGATTATACCCTAATAACCTGATACAGTTAGCACTGACGTAGGGATTGTGTTTCTTCTTATCACTTTCAATAAAAGCACGCTCTTTGTATTTACTTTCAACTTATTTAGATTAATAGGAAAATGAAAGTACAAGTAAACAACAAAGAGGTAGAAATTGATTCAGCTTCTACTCTTACACAACTGATTACGAAATTGGAACTTCCGTCCCAAGGAATTGCTGTTGCCATTAACAACAAGATGATCCCCCGTACTGAATGGGAATGTTTTTCACTCCAAGAGAGTGATAATCTGGTAATTATTAAAGCAGCCTGCGGAGGGTAACCAAATGGTCAGTCTACAATTTATCACTCATCAGACCGATGTATATTCTTATTTTGAATCGGCATGCATGGCACTCGAAGGAGGATGTAAGTGGATCCAGCTACGTATGAAAGATACTCCTCTTCAAGAAGTTGAAGCCGTTGCACTCCAATTAAAGCCACTTTGCAAAGAACACAATGCTATCTTATTGTTAGACGATCATGTCGAATTAGCTAAAAAGCTAGAAGTAGATGGTGTTCATCTGGGCAAGAAAGACATGCCTATCGACCAAGCCCGACAAATTCTTGGTGAAGCATTCATCATTGGTGGTACTGCTAATACATTTGAAGACGTCTTACAACATTACCATGCTGGAGCCGATTATCTTGGTATTGGCCCTTTCCGATTTACTACCACTAAAAAGAATTTAAGTCCTGTTTTGGGATTAGAAGGTTATTCTTCTATCATTTCACAAATGAGAGAGGCTAATATAGAACTGCCGGTAGTTGCAATAGGAGGAATCACCTATGAGGACATTCCTGATATACTCCGAACCGGTGTAAACGGAATAGCCCTTTCAGGTAGTATTTTACGAGCAGAAAATCCAGTGGCAGAGACTAAGAGGATTCTGGACTGTTATTAATTTCTTTGTTCACTCCATCATACAGGAAACAAAGAGTAATCCATCATTTAGAAAATTCATCATTCAAAATTACCATAATATGGAAAAGTTAGTAATTGCGGGACGTGAGTTCAATTCCCGCCTTTTCCTGGGAACAGGAAAATTCAACTCCAATGAAGTAATGGAACAAGCCATTCTAGCCTCAGGCACAGAGATGGTAACCGTAGCAATGAAACGTATCGACATGGACAACAAAGAGGATGATATGCTGAAACATATCATTCATCCTAATATCCAATTGTTGCCTAATACTTCCGGTGTACGCGATGCAGAGGAAGCAGTATTTGCCGCACAACTGGCACGAGAAGCATTTGGAACAAATTGGCTGAAACTCGAAATTCACCCCGATCCGCGTTATCTACTCCCCGATTCTATGGAGACTCTGAAAGCAACAGAACAATTGGTGAAACTTGGTTTTATTGTACTTCCTTATTGCCAAGCAGATCCTGTACTATGCAAACGTCTGGAAGAAGCTGGTGCAGCCACCGTAATGCCTCTCGGAGCTCCTATCGGTACCAATAAGGGATTACAAACTAAAGAATTCCTGCAAATTATTATTGAGCAAGCTGGCATTCCTGTAGTTGTAGATGCGGGTATTGGTGCACCAAGTCATGCAGCAGAAGCAATGGAACTAGGTGCATCTGCCGTTTTAGTAAATACTGCAATAGCGGTAGCCGGAAATCCGGCAGAAATGGCAAAAGCATTCAAGGCCGCAACTGAAGCCGGACGGCAAGCATACGAAGCTGGTTTAGGATTACAAGCAGCTAACTTTGTAGCAGAAGCTAGTTCACCCTTAACTGCATTCTTGAATAAGTAAAATGAATACTTCAATTGATATTTATTACTCAACTGAAAAACATTATATATGGAACAAAGAATAAAATTTCCTCGCTCTCATAAAGTATATCTACCCGGTAAGCTTTATCCGAATATCCGTGTAGCTATGCGGAAAGTAGAACAAGTTCCCAGCACCAGTTTCGAAGGAGAAGAAAAGATTGTAACGCCCAATCCGGAAATATATATATACGACACTAGTGGACCGTTCAGCGATCCGGATATGAGTATTGATCTGAAAAAAGGCTTGCCGCGTATGCGGGAAGAATGGATCGTCGGACGAGGTGATGTAGAACAGCTTTCTGAAATTACATCAGAGTATGGACAGATGAGACGTGATGATTCCAGTCTTGATCATTTACGTTTTGAGCATATCACCCTGCCTTATCGTGCAAAACAAGGAGAAGCAATCACTCAGATGGCATATGCCAAACGGGGAATTATTACTCCTGAAATGGAATACGTAGCTATCCGCGAAAATATGAATTGTGAGGAACTGGGTATTGAGACTCATATTACGCCTGAATTCGTCCGCAAGGAGATAGCAGAAGGACGTGCCGTACTTCCAGCCAACATCAATCACCCGGAAGCGGAACCTATGATTATCGGTCGCAACTTCTTGGTGAAAATCAATACAAATATCGGAAACTCCGCTACTACTTCCAGCATTGACGAAGAAGTAGAAAAAGCACTATGGAGCTGCAAATGGGGAGGTGATACATTGATGGACCTCTCTACCGGTGAGAATATTCATGAAACACGTGAATGGATTATCCGTAACTGTCCTGTTCCGGTAGGCACTGTACCTATTTACCAAGCATTGGAAAAAGTAAATGGTGTTGTAGAAGACCTAACCTGGGAAATATACAGAGATACTTTAATAGAACAATGCGAACAAGGAGTAGATTATTTCACCATTCATGCTGGTATCCGCCGTCATAACGTCCATCTTGCTGACAAACGTTTGTGTGGCATTGTCAGTCGTGGAGGAAGTATCATGAGTAAATGGTGTTTGGAACACGACTGTGAAAGTTTCTTGTATGAACACTTTGATGATATCTGCGATATTCTGGCACAATATGACGTCGCAGTATCATTGGGTGACGGATTACGTCCGGGTTCTATTCACGACGCTAACGATGAAGCTCAATTTGCAGAATTAGACACCATGGGAGAATTGGTTCTTCGTGCATGGGAAAAGAATGTACAAGCCTTTATCGAAGGCCCCGGTCATGTACCTATGCACAAAATCAAAGAAAACATGGAACGCCAGATTGAGAAATGCCACGATGCACCTTTCTATACCCTCGGTCCATTGGTAACCGACATAGCACCGGGATATGATCATATTACCTCAGCTATTGGAGCTGCACAAATTGGCTGGTTAGGTACTGCCATGCTGTGTTATGTCACTCCCAAAGAACATCTTGCCCTACCGGACAAAGAAGATGTTCGCATAGGTGTAATCACTTACAAAATCGCAGCCCATGCAGCAGATTTAGCAAAAGGTCACCCGGGTGCACAAGTAAGGGACAATGCACTAAGTAAAGCTCGTTACGAATTTCGTTGGAAGGATCAATTCGACTTGTCTCTTGACTCGGAACGTGCACAAGCTTATTTTCGTGCAGGACATCACATAGATGGAGAGTATTGTACGATGTGTGGTCCTAACTTTTGTGCTATGCGATTGTCGCGTGATTTAAAGAAGAACAGGAAATAATCCTAATTTCTTCATATTTAAATTTTAATTCTATATTTTATTATGTTCTCAGACGAATTAGAAAAAATATCCTGGGAAGAGACGACAAAAGCCATCTATTCCAAAACCGATGTTGATGTACGTCGTGCACTAAGTAAAAAGGAGCATCTGGATGTCAATGACTTTATGGCACTGATTTCTCCTGCTGCTGCTCCTTACCTGGAAGTTATGGCACGTCTTAGCCAAAAATATACTATGGAACGGTTTGGTAAAACCATCTCTATGTTTGTACCGCTCTATATTACCAATTCATGCACTAATTCATGTGTTTATTGTGGTTTCCACATCAGTAATCCGATGAAAAGAACCATATTGACCGAAGAAGAAATTGTCAATGAATATAAAGCTATCAAGAAGCTAGCTCCTTTTGAAAACTTATTGCTCGTTACAGGAGAAAATCCAGCCGCAGCGGGAGTTCCGTATATTGCTCGTGCATTAGATTTGGCAAAACCTTACTTCAGCAATCTGCAAATTGAAGTAATGCCTCTAAAAGCTGAAGAATACGAGGAACTGACACATCATGGTTTGAATGGTGTTATTTGTTTCCAAGAGACTTATAACAAAGCTAATTATAAGATTTATCACCCAAGAGGTATGAAGTCCAAATTCGAATGGCGCGTCAATGGTTTTGACCGGATGGGACAGGCAGGTATCCATAAAATCGGTATGGGAGTCTTGATCGGTTTGGAAGAATGGCGGACAGATGTTACTATGATGGCTTATCATCTCCGCTATTTACAAAAGCACTACTGGAAAACAAAATACAGTGTTAATTTTCCACGTATGCGTCCATCTGAGAATGGAGGGTTCCAGCCTAACGTCGTTGTGAATGACCGGGAATTGGCACAGCTTACTTTTGCCATGCGCATTTTTGACCATGATGTAGATATCTCCTATTCAACCCGCGAAAGTGCAGAATTTCGTAACCATATGGCAACTTTGGGAGTAACAACCATGAGTGCAGAAAGTAAAACCGAACCGGGAGGGTATTACAGCTATCCTCAGACATTGGAGCAATTCCACGTAAGTGATGAACGAAAAGCAGTAGAAGTGGAACGTGACTTAAAAACACTCGGACGCGAACCGGTTTGGAAAGACTGGGACCAGAGTTTCGACCAATTCTCCAAAGGGAGGATTTCTAAAATCTCATAGCTATTAAGAATATAAAATATTATTATTTATGCGATACAGCAGACAAGTCATGCTTCCTGAAATTAGAGAAGCAGGTCAAGCCAAACTAAAAAAAGCAAAAGTCCTCATCGTAGGCGTGGGAGGGTTAGGCTCTCCCATCTCTCTCTATTTAGCTGGAGCAGGCGTTGGTACTATCGGGCTGATAGATGATGATAAAGTAAGTATCAACAATTTACAACGTCAGATATTGTATACCGAAGCTGATATCGACCGTCCCAAAGCAGTTTGTGCCGCAGAAAGACTCTCTTCTCTCAATAGTGAAATTTGCCTCCACCCTTATCCTACACAACTTAGTACCAATAATGCACTTGAACTCATTAAAAACTATGATATAATAGTAGATGGTTGTGATAATTTTACTACTCGTTATCTAATGAATGATACGTGTATCACTTTAGGGAAAACGTATGTTTATGGAGCAATATGCGGATTTGAAGGACAAGTTTCTGTTTTTAACTATGGAGAGAACAGGAAAAGCTATCGCGACCTATATCCTGATGAGGAAGAAATGAAACGTATGCCTTCTCCTTTCAAAGGTGTCGTAGGAATTACACCTGCTGTAGTGGGAAGTATTGAAGCAACCGAAGTTTTGAAATTAATTTGTGGATTTGGTGATACTTTGTCAGGTAAATTATGGACAATTGATCTGCGGACATTACAAACTAACATATTTTCACTATAAACGTTGGTTTCTGAAGTACCTAATCACTAACTTTGCTAAACTTTACAGTTTAACAAAAGAAATGAAATTAATTGTAGTTACTCCCCCCACTTTCTTCGTTGAAGAAGATAAGATTATTACCGCTCTTTTTGAAGAGGGACTGGATATTCTACATCTTAGAAAACCGGAAACTCCGGCTATGTATTCAGAACGCTTATTGACACTTATTCCTGAGAAATATCATCGACGCATCGTTACACATGAACATTTTTATCTCAAAGAAGAATATAATCTAATGGGAATTCACTTAAATGCCCGTAACCCGAGTGAACCACATGATTATGCTGGTCACGTCAGTTGCTCATGTCATTCTGTAGAAGAAGTGAAAAATAAAAAACATTTTTACGATTATGTGTTTATGAGTCCCATTTATGATAGTATTTCCAAAGTGAATTACTATTCCACCTATACAGCAGAAGAACTACGCGAAGCACAGAAAGCAAAAGTGATTGATTCCAAAGTGATAGCATTGGGAGGAATCAACGCTGATAATCTATTAGAAATAAAGGATTTTGGGTTTGGTGGTGCTGCTATATTAGGAGATTTATGGAACAGATTCGATGCTTGTTTAGATCAGGATTATCTAGCAGTTATTAGGCATTTCAAAAAGTTGAAAAAGTTAGTTGACTGAGAAATATAAAAATTAGATATAAACTAAAAAGCCGTTATGATTGATTTATCATAACGGCTTTTCTTGTAAACCTCCAATTATTTATCAAAACTTATAGCCCACTACAATAGAGAAGTTTATATTCTTGGGATTGCCATGTTTCTGTACATCTACCAAACCGAATTGCCCATCCAATCCTGCTATTATACGGCCAAATTCAAAAGCAACCCCTACACCTAGCCCCGCATCAAAACGTTTCAGCATATCATCTCCAAAGTATTAACCTTATGTTCGGTATCATTTCCTAAATCTTGTTTCGTTTTACCAGCAATACCGCAAGCAAGATAAGGTCCAGCATTCACAACAAAATTAATATTGTCTGCTATATTGAAACGAGCCGCAGCCATCACTGGTAATTCCAAATACATAGCATTAATACTATTTCCATCTTTCTTTGCACCCTTACTGCTTAAGAATAAAGAAGGTTGCAATGACCATGTATCATTGAAAGCATATTCAAAACCTCCTCCAAGTTTAAAACCAACTTTGGCATTCAAATCAAGATCACCGGTATAATTACTAAAGTTCATTCCTACTTTGGCATTCCATCCTGTAATCTGTGAAAAACCTGCTACTGAAATCAGTGCAAATAAAATAAATAAAACACTCTTTTTCATAATTTTAAAGTTTTAAATTAATACTAAGGCCATTGCCTGACTACTAAACAATACAAATGTATTTTTGAAACCTGTATTAAACAACTTTTTCGTTAATATGGCTATTAATTATAGAGTTTATACATAAAAAAGGGAATTCCCCATTTTGGAGAACTCCCTTTCCTATCTTTATTATTTATTTATAGTTTAGAACTCGTAATGGAAACCGATGGAAAGATCTTCACTAGTGAGTTGAAGTCCAAAAGCATCTCCATTAGAATGCACATTTTTCTGATAACCTAAAAACCATATTTAGCAATAAAAGAAAAATGATCATTCAGTTTAACGGCAATACCTGGTCTTAAACCAATCTGACCAAATTTAGTAGTATCGCTGTCTTTTACTTTATTAAAACCGATTGCAGCAGTTCCATCTAAGAACAAACGCACAATATCATTCTGGTAGTATGACCAACGAATATAAGGAGCAACAGACAGTGAATTAATATATGCTCCCTTCAAATAATCGTGTGAATAACCTAACTCAGCTCCCAATGCCCATTTTTCATTAAAGTTGTAACCAATTTCCGGAGCGATCATGAAGGATGTAGAGTTTTCAGTACTTGCACGCCAAATACTAAAAGATCCACCAACATAAACTCCTTGTGCTTTTACAGCCAAAGTGGCCAATAATACAAATAATACTAATAATCCTTTTTTCATCTCATTTTTATTTGTTAAACAAATAAACCCCATATAAATATGGGGCTGTTTTTCAGCTACAAAAGTATATTTCTTTTTTAATGAAACAATTTTTTTGTTAGTTTTTTATAATTAGAGACTATGAACGTAAAAGCAAGTATCGTATAACTACCTTTTTAAAGCCCCTCTGTTATATTTCTTTTCATCCTTAATTGATAATTTTATCCCTATAAATACTCCCTAGTTAGTATACTTTTAAAAAAAAGGACTTACTCTCAGAGCAAATCCTTTTCCTATTAATATTAAATACTATCAAAAGCTTATTATCATTCTTCAATTGCTGC
>NZ_BHWB01000033.1 GCF_003865075.1 Bacteroides faecalis
CATGATACTATCTCTCTCAACAACAACAACGGAGGGTCCGAGCATCTGATCACACCCTGGAGCCGAAAACCTGCCGTCTCTTTACCGGACACCGGACTTTCCTTTCTGCCAATTAACATCACGTCAAACCGCACCTTTTTAGTAATTCCGTGGAGAGTGAGCTCTCCATATATCTCCCCTTTATCTGTACCGAGCATCTTCATTTCCGTACTTTTAAACACCATCATGGGGAATCTCTCCACATCAAAGAAATCGGATGAGCGCAGATGTTTATTTCTGGCTTCCACTCCTGTGCTCACACTTGCCGTCCGGACTTCCACCCGGATATCCGTATTCGTGCAATCACCATTCTTCTGCCTTACGGTAATGTCAAAGTCTGAGAAATATCCGCTGACAAAGGAGAGCCCCGCATGCTTCACTTCAAAACCGATACGGGTATGTTCGGGATCGTCAGTCCACATGACTGTCTGCGCATTGATACTAGCGGCTGTCATAAACAATAGGAACAATAAAATATTTTTCATAAACTGGATATTTCAGGAAGGCGGATGTTATTCTTTTATACAAAGGATAACATCCGTTTTCATTCTTTTATAACTGGATGCTTTTTTGTCTGTTATACTATTTTTCTTTGAGTGTTTCCACAAAAAAAGATCCGTTATCCAACAGCCCTTGGAAGAAAACAGGAACGGTTTCTTTGCGGTTCCAGTCCCTTTGCAGTTCACAGATATACTGGGTTACGGAAGTCAGCCGAACTCCGGCCTGCTCCATCCGTCTGAGGGCCGTTTCATGAGCCAGCCTGGATGTTCCGCCGACAGCGTCAACAATAGTATATACTTCATAGCCCTCCTTCAAAAGATCCAAGGCTGGAAAACAGAGACAGACCTCTGTCCATAGCGCACAAACCACAAGTTTCTTTCTGCCCAGTGCCTTGACTGCTTCCTGGAACTCCTTGTCTTCCCATGAATTGACAGAAGTCCTGTCAATCTCAGGCTGCCCCGGAAGGGCCTTCTTTATCTGGGGGATAGTAGGCTGGTTAAGACCGGTGGCAACATTCACAGTAGTCAAAATAACAGGGACATTGAACCCTTTGGCCACACGGCAGACATTGGATATATTTTCCACCAGTTCCCGTCTGTCCATGGAAGCTATGGAATGAACCTGTATGGGCTGATAATCGATGACTAACAATGCGGAGTTTTCCGGTGTTAGCAAATGATCCGTTTTGGGATCTCTGATAGGTTTGATACTACTCATTACTTTATATTTTTATAGTTAAACAAATTGAGATAGCGGTATGTAGACCTCCATCTCGTTTATTGGTTGCAAAGTTAGTAAGCTTATGTCTGATTTATCTGTTCTTAAAAGAACGAAACTTAGTCAATTACAACACTTTTTATGCCCCGACATCTCTCTGATGATACCGATGCTATTATTTCCCAACATTGACACGTATATTATATTGTTTCGTATATAGTTTGGCTTTTTTGTATATTTGATCTTTTCTTTGTATCTTGCTGACCTTTCTCATATCCGTCATTGGATGTCAGACTTTTATCCGAGCTTACAGATGAAATGGTCATTTTAGGAAAATATATAGAAATAGTTTGTGCTTATGGAGCATACCAAAGAAACATTGTCGGCCTTGGTGCGGGAAATGCAGTCAGTCACCGCATACAATAGAGGAGTTTATATCCTGAATATTGAGATTTTTTTAGACAAGTACAGTAATAAGATATTGCGTGCCGGGGCTTTCTTTTATATACTGGTGGAAGCCGGAACAGCAGAATTTGTAGTTGACTGTCATTCTTATAATGTAGGAAAGGGGGACATGCTTCTTGTCGCTCCAAGAATGTCTGTAGAGTTAATGAAAAAAAGTTCCGACTTCGGTACATGTGGTCTATGTATGGAGCCTTTCTTTTTTGACTCCCTTTCCATAGGAAACTATGTATACAAACGGCTTTATAACAACAGTCATACGACATATGTCTTACGGCTGGAGGACAGCGATACCGTACATATACGCAAAACGTTAGACCTGATGTCCCACTACCTTACTTCTGACCATCCTGAGGAAATGGCTGGTTCGCTGGTCAATTTCCTGTTGCTGCAAATAACAGAAATCTTTCACAGCCAAAATGTACATCCTGCTGGAAGAGTCAGGCATTCCGATGCTTTGTTCCGCCTTTTCAGAAAATTACTGGCTGAGAATTACAGGAAAGTACATGATCTTCAGTTCTATGCAGACTCCCTTAACGTGTCTCAGACCTACCTGTCAAGAGTGGTACGCCAGATTTCTGGAAAAACAGTGAACAACTATATAACGGAAGCACTTTATAGGGATGCCAGACGTCTGCTGGTTTTTACAGATCTGACTGTAAAGGAGATTGCTGAACAATTAGGCTTTTCAGACCAGTCATCCTTCGGGAAATTCTTCAAGAAGAAATCAGGAACATCCCCTGCAAACTTTCGTGCCGGATATAAGAAACTCCACAATTTGTAAAAATGGATGCTGTATAGTATACGCAAAAGTTGGGGAAGGAAACCAGAAGACCCTGCCACGCAAAGAAATCTCTTTTGGGATATTCTATGGATACGGACCGGAACATGTTGACAAGGGAGAGTACATTCATAATTACCGATATTTTTTTTTGGGGGGATATAATCAGACTTTCCATTCTAAGTGATAGTTTATGTATTCTCAAGTCTATTAAAGCAGACAATATCTACTATATTTGAGACATATTTTGAAAAGATCTGACTTCATCCGTATTTGCCTTTCATTATTTTACTATTTTCACACCGCTTTAATGTGAATATGTTAAAGTCAGTTTCCTTTCATTTACATTCGGCAAACTGTATGGAAGTATAAATAATATTCTTCCGGGCCTTATATATTGAACTGGTGTGGATTGAAAAGCCCATTGTCATACAGATTGGTATGGATAGAAGTCCGTTCCAAGGAGCCGGGATATCGGCTGGATATATATCAATTTGACTGTAAGCAAAAAAGCATGTACATCAGAATTAAAAATATTTTAATTGTAATGAAACATATATTTTATCATCTGACCGCTGTTATGGTCGTTGTGGTATGGGGAATGACTTTTATTTCCACCAAGGTTCTAATAGTTCATGGTCTGTCTGCTCAGGAGATTTTCCTTTTCCGTTTTTTGCTGGCTTATGCTGCAGTGTGTCCTATCTCTTTCCATCGTTTTTTTGCCCGTAATCTGAAAGATGAGCTATATCTGGTGGGTGGCGGAGTATTGGGTGGCTCCCTGTTCTTCTTTTTACAGAACATAGCTCTGGGGCTGACACAGGCTTCAAATGTATCTTTCATCATATGTATGGCCCCGTTATTGACAGCTGTTCTGACCGTATTGTCCGTTCGGACGGAAAAGGTCTCAAGAGGCTTCATATACGGATCTATTATTGCTCTGTTGGGTGTAGGCTTGCTGATATTCAACGGAAGTTTCATTCTTCGGATATCACCTTTGGGAGATTTACTGACTCTTCTAGCTTCCCTGTCATGGGCGTTTTACAGTCTTGTCATTCGGAGTCTCACCCGAAAATATTCTCCGGCTTTCATCACCAGAAAAATATTTTTCTATGGCATAATAACAATTCTTCCCACTTTCCTTTTTCTGCCCTCATTGACAAATCCTGCTGTATTACTGGACAATGAAGTGTGGAGCAATCTCCTTTTTTTAGGTGTCATAGCCTCGTCTGCCTGTTATCTATTGTGGAACATTGTTGTAAAACAGCTGGGAACGATACAGGCATCCAATTATCTTTATCTGAATCCTCTCGCCACAACGGTCGGAGCGACTATATTCCTACATGAGGAAGTGACTCCTGTTGCGGTAGTCGGGATCGTCTTGATTCTCTCGGGCGTATATCTGGCTACTAAAAACTCCCACCCACTCCCCCAAAGTACTACTTTAAAAAAGTAACCAAATACTCCTTTTTAAGTATTTTTAAATGCCTAACGTGCATTTTCCAGTTTACCTCTTGCAATATTGTACTTTTCTTCCATAGATACATGAATTTTCAATAAATCATCCAATAATGTTTGTTTATCCGTCACTTCCTACCTAATCACAGTCTCACGGTCGACAAAAGCGAGGAGCATACTAATATCCATTGCTTCAAACTTCTTTCTCACCTGAGCTATTCCTTTAAATTTCTCTTTCTGCCACCGAGTCTCTAATTGTTATTTTTTTCTTGTTATATTCTTTTTTCATTATTATGCTCTATTGCTATACTTACAATGAGTTTTGCTGTTTTTCCTTTATTGAAAACATCTGAGAATAGGAAAACAGATCTTTTAAAAGCAATAGAAGATGCTTGATTTGAGGGACATCAATAAATTACAAATAGACTCATATATAACAATAGCAGCTATCAATAGTCCTAATATTTATAATTGCTATTGTTTTACTAGGAATTTATGAAAATACTTTCCTTTGGTGTGCTAATCAGTGCAATGTTAAAGTTTAATAGGAATATACAGAATATCGGTTTCATGCCCTTATAAATTAAAAACAGTTGACAAATATAAAAAGTTAATTTGAATTACCTAGTGGATAAATCAAATTACTGCCATACAATCAAATTTATGGAACAAAGAACGGCAGGATGCCCCACCATTCTTATTTATAATCCACCATACCGTTTTCCGTATCAAATGTCATTGTCAGTTCCCTTTCCTGTCCGAAATTGTCCCGGACAAAGAATTTCAGTTCCGAGCGTCTGGCACTTGTCGAACGGTAAAAGAGGGTGAATATCTGCCTGACCGGATTTTCCCTATCCAGTTCCGGCACTTCCGCCAACGGCCTCACTTCCCGGTTGACGAGTCTTACGCCTTCACTGTCCGTCACCTCTCCCTTGCCTTCCATCTGGATGTAACCGATTTCATACTCCGCCTTTTCATAGTCCCCTTCACGGTCAAGATAAAAGCGTATCTCCACCGTTTCACCCGTTTCAATCTGTTCTTGCAGATACCATGACGAGAGGCTGAAATCATAATCCTGCCGGATGTCTATAGCATCGTTGCAGGAACCGAAGGCCAGCACCGCAAAGAGTGCGCCTATACATATATATAGTACATTTTTCATTTTTAAGTTTCTCCTTTCTCTTTTCATTAGTTAATGATAAGGCGGACTCCCAGTCCTACCTGCGTATGGAAATTACCCGCATCGGTTCCGAACAGGGCCCTTTCCTTGACTTGCAGCAGGAGCATCACCCGGTCGGTCAGATAAGTCTCAAAGGCCGCAGTCAGCCCACCGCCATAGATAAAGCAGTCACCGTTTGTCACCGTCGCCCCGTCAGGAAGCAGGGAGGTTCCCCGGTTGACCGTCTCGAAACCGCCCAATGCCGAGAGTCCGATACGTAGACATACATTCCGGCCCTTGTCCCACAATACGGGAATAAAGTAACCGAGTTCCCCTGCGAACTGCGCTTTGGGTATCGCCTTATTTTCATAGGTGTACTCCTTTATCTGATAATCCAGGCCATACAGCCAATAGGTACGGTTACGGTTGGTATGTGTAAAGGCCAGCGAGGTGAAGTAGTGGCGTTCACCGCCACTCTTCCATGAAAGGAAATGATTCACCCCGCCCGTCGTAAACTGTATGCCCGTCTGCCCCGGCAAGTCACGCTGCGCGTATGCTTCACCCGCAAGGAGCGACAGTACAGCAGCTGTCAATATGAATAATATTCTTTGCATATACATTATATATAAATTATTATTTCAGGTGCAGCTCACTGATTGGTTTTGCCGCCACAAGGTCTGTATTCTCTATGCGGAACGACTGGTGACGGGCACCACCCTTTTCGTAAATCTCCACTACCAGCAGCTTGTCATCCGGCAGTGTCAGCTTGGGCAACACGAAGATGTTGCGTACCGTGGCCTTACCGTCCACCGTTGTCAGACGGTTGTAAGTCCTTACCGGCTCTATAATATTCTCCTGCATGGCCGTGCGCCTGGTCACCTTCTTGTCGACCACCTTGAAACGGATATGGTCTATGTCGAACGATATGTCCGAAGTGTTGCGCAGGGAAGTATGCAGGTACAGCAGGTCATTGTTGATATAGATTCCTTTGAGCAGGGTCTGTATACCGTACTTCTTGCAGCCGATATGCCTGATGTCCCTTTTGTTCTTCTTATACAGCGTGTACATGATGCGGTTCACCACCAGCGGTGTCTCCCCGCCGAGTTCCTTCAGTTTCACGAACATGCGATCGTCAGCCGCCCCGCCCATCGGGTTCTTCCGCAGCCAGTCTTCCATCTCAATGGAAAGTTGTGCCGGTTCATTCTTATATACCACATTAAAGGAATAGAAGCAGCCGTCAGCCGTAATGACCGAGAAGTTCGTCTCGCCCTCAAAGCCCTTTACGGCAGACTTGATACGTACCACATTCTCCGCCCCCGTAGCTTTGTCGGCAATGATGTCGTAGGAGCCCAAATCCACATATTTCACTTCCGAAGGGAACAGGATATGTACGGTCTTCGAGAAAGTCACCTCGATGAGGTGCGGTGCGATAATCTGATTGGTGGGGAAAATCCTTGTTTCCACGGATTCCTGCGCCTTTACCGACAATACGGTCAAAAGCATTACTAATGATAAAATAATTCTTGTCTTCATCTGATTACTGTTTTTTTGAGATTAATAGAAGTTGATAATTTGCTTTCACGACCACCTTCACCTCACGCATCTTTGTGGCCAGGTATTGCGACCCGCCGCCAAGCACGCCCCTTGTCACGTCCATGACCAGTTGCTGCGAGGCACTGCGTGCGAATGAGATGCTTGTCCCGAAACTGCCCCCGATATTGGCGGCGGCTTCCTTCATGGCGGTACGTTCCGCTGTGTTCGGGACGAAAAGCCCTTCCTGCCCGTCCATATCGTAAGCCACCAGTTCCACCGGCAAGATATTGCCGCCGCTCTCTATGGAGTTTACCGTGACCGCCATCCGTTGCCCCTCGATACGCACCGTGCCATATAGCGGAGTATTGGCAGGCACAGGCACGCCGCCCACTTGCAGCGGTTCCAGCAGCCGGAACTTCAGTCATGCCCCGGTGGTCACCGTCTGGTCTTCAGCCACGCAGGCACGTATCGTATTGGTTCCGGCAGGCTGTCCGGCACCTACCGCCGTGGCAAAACCGTAATTGCGGGGTATCGTGTCGGGAGCCGATGGCGCAGCCAGCGACGAGACCACGCTTTCCGTGGCACGTCCGGCGGCTATGGCGGCAGGGTTGCCGGACGGACCGCCCGACTGTATGCTTTTCACCTGCCCGCCCGCCTGACCGGGAAAATAGCGTGCCGCCATCTCATACGACTTTTCCATCAGTTCCAGCGGATCTTGTCCCTTCCGTTCCCGTTCCAGCTTTTCATTAAGCTCCTTCACCTGCCGTTCCAGATCGCTTACCCTGGGATTGTCTTTCGGTTCCTGATAGAACGAGGCTATCTGTCTTGATATTTGTTGTTGCTGTTGCCGTGACTCCCGGATAGCGTCCTGTTCCGGTGCCGCCTTTTCCGGCTTCAGCCCGTCCGACGTGTCCGGTATCAGGTAATCGCCCGCTATGTCCTGCAAGGTTCTTACCTTTTCCTGCCTGCGCTTCTTCATCCGCTCCAGTTCGTAAGCCTTCTGTTTGTCGGTCATCGTTTCCGGTGCGATAGCGTCGGGTATCGTTGTATTGATGCCAGCCGTCCCTTCCACCGTTTCCGTTGTGTCCGGCTTGAAGATAAACCAGATGAACCCGGCGCAAAGCAGGGACAGAACAGCCGCCACGCCATAGAATTTCAGCTTGTCGGCAGCCTTGCGGCTTAACTGTTTCCCCTTTTCGGGTACGGACTCCGCTTTCCGCATTTCCTTATCCTTTTCTTTCTTATCGGATTGTGTCATTGGATATATTGTTTTTTAATGGTTGGATACTGTCCGTCTGGGGAAACGCAATCCTTTGGAGATGCCGTACCTCAATCGGAAATTTGTCTGTTCCGCAGAAACCGCCCACGATGCAGGCAAGGTCGATGGCGGCGAAGAGTCCGAGCAGGTAAAGGATGATAACCTTTTGCTGCCGGCAGCTCAACCGCAGCCAGCGTCTGCGGAGTCCGGCCATATGGCGGTCTATCCCCGTTCTGAACGGGTGGAAGACCTTTTTTATCCCCTTATCTTTCATACTGTCCGATGTCCCTGTTTTCGATGATGGTAAAACTCTCTATCAGAAAGCCCTGCGGGTTGTTGTCACTCCGGGTGACGTTCCTCAGACGGCAGGTGGTGACAAGCGACCTTTCGGTAACGCTGCTCGAACGGATGATGTGCTGCCGGCAATAAGCCTTCATCCGGTAGGGATAACTGTCGAAGTTTCCCCTTATGCTGTCCACCGTCAGTGTCTGCGAGATGTTTCCCGCTATCATCCGGTTGAAATAGCCTTTTTCCTGCAAGTTCCGGTAGTAGCCGATGGCGCTTTCATCCGAAAGGTAAAGGGCACGCTGCACATTGCTTTCAATGGCGCTCTTGTCCGGTGACAGGGAGAAGAACAGCTCGTGGAAACGCCTGATATGTTCCCTCGCTTCCACCGGACGGTTCTGCTGCACGTCCTGCGAAAGGGCCAGCATCAGTGATTTTCCGCCGTCCAACACATAGATTTTCTGTCGCTGCGCCTCGGCGAAATCATAAGCCTTTCATACGGCAAATACCGTTACCAGCGTACACGCCCCCAGGAATATCATCCCGAACAGCCGTAGCTGCCGGAACGATGTCTCGATGTTTTTTAATGATTTGAATTCCATTTTCTTCTTCTGTTTTTAATGTTGTCGTTATACAATTATTGATGTAAGGTTAGAACATTTTCCTGATACGTCCGGCTATCGCTCCGCCTGCTGCACCACCTACCGCCGCAGCACCGTTACCGGCCATCTTTCCGGCACCGTTTGCCTTCTGCCCGTAAGCTCCGGCACCGCCCGCCTGGATAATCCACGATGAAACGGTGGGGACACAGAAGTAACCGATGATACCTATAATCATGAAAATACAATATACTTTCCCCGACGAGTCCGGTATGAATGCCGGGTCCTGCATATTCTCTATGTCCTGCTGTAACATCAGTATCTGTATGCGTGAGAGGACCGCTCCGAACAGGTCACTCACCGGCAGCCACAGATAGATGCAGATATACCGGGACAGCCAGGTGGTCAGCGTGCTCTGGAATCCGTCATAGACGGCCAGCGCGAAGGAGACAGGTCCCAGGATGGACAGTACGATCAGGAAGAAGGTCCTCAGCGTGTCTATCAGCAGCGAGGCCGCCTGGAAGAAGAGTTCCAGCAGTTCGCGGAACCATCCCCGGATTTTCTCGCCGAGTTCGTATATCTTCTTCTGTCCGTACATGTTTATCATCGTGTCCATGTCCCCCAGCGACCAGCCCAGTTCGTCCAGCCTCTTGTCATACGCCTCGTCGCTCACCAGGAAGGCCTTCGCCGGGTCACGCAGCATCGCCTCGCGTTTCAGCCTGTCTTTCTCTTCCTGGTATTTCCTCATGTCGAAGGTCTGCTGTTCGACCAGTGAGGAAGTCGCTTTGCATACGGGAGAAAGAATCCCGTTGATTGTACCCAGTACCATAGTCGGAAAAAACATGATGCAAAGGCCCAGCACGAAGGGCCGGAACAGGGGGAACACGTCTATCGGCTCGGCCCGGGCAAGGGACTGCCATACCCGGTAGGCCACATAGAACAAGGCACCGAGGCCCGCCACTCCCTTCGCTACCGAAGCCATGTCTTCACACAGCGGCATCATTTCATCATACAGCGAGCGCAGAAGCTCGTGAAGGTTTGTCCAGTCTATTGATAATAATAACATAGTCTTCTTGATTTAACGGATGAATGATTACCAGTAACGCTGCTCGTGTGTCCCGTACAGGGAGAGCACCCGTGCGGCATCCCCCTTTTCCTTGCTCCGCAGGTACGACACGCCGATGTTCTTGCGGGTATAGTACCATGTCAGGTTCTTGTATTCCAGCACCTCGCCGTATATCCGGTTGATGATGTCCAGCCGTTCCTTGTCCGTCATCGAGAGTCCGGTTGCCGTGGTCACTTCCTTCAAGTCCAGCAGCAGGTCGCTGCTTTCCTTGAGCAGTCTGTTGTACCCGAAAGCGATGGCCGATAGCTCTTCCACCGTAAAGTTGGGGTCGCCCGTCATCGTGTTGAAGTTCGTCACGTAGATGTCGCTGATGTCACCCACCAGAAGGATGGTCTGCTGCACCTTGCGAGCGCCCTTTACCAGGTCATGCACCGACTTCAAGGGTAGGCTAAGCATCCAACGCCCTGCCGTATTACTACGGTGGGTTTTCGGAAGCTCGCCCCCAAACCGGACGTACACGTCTCCGCGTATCCGGCTTTCTACTAATAATATCAATCTATTCATTGTTACTGAGTTTTTTGTAACACTTACCACATATGGCAATAGTCTTTCGTTTGCGAGCCATCATTTGTTTTTCGCAGGTAGTTTTCCCTTGAAGATTTTTTAATTTTCTCACATGGTGCATCACTAACTTATCGACTACTCCACATAATTCACATTTTTCCGCTTTCAGCCTATCTATAAGACTTGTGTTTGTAGGATGATATGTGAATTTGGGCAAGTTGTCTAAATCCTTAATGTTCATTGGATTTTTCTTTTTGAACCCACCATGATAAAAGGTCAAGTCTTTGGCAGTACCGTTCTTTAAATAGTATCTAACTGAAAAAAGTCCATTCTTGGTGTACTTTTTTCGGATTTGCGACATCGTTGTCCGATATTTCTGCGCAAATGTTTTGTACATACTATATTTCATGATATACCCAAGTTTTGACAGACTACTACAATTATTAGCCAAACAATAGTAATTGTAAATGCCCTTTATTTCCTTGTTGTACCTGTCAAGTATCTCAAAGTCATTGTTGTTTGAAAGTTTGGGACGGGATTTTGCTTTCCAATACTCCTTGCCGTTGTGTATCTTTATTTCTAAAACACGATATTCGAGCAACTTTTTCTTAAACGTATCCTTTCCAAGTGCCAATTGTATCCTCTTATTGAAGACACGTCTTAGTACTCCGTATTTGCTTCTTTTGGTGTCATTGGATTTCCTTACAAAAATCTCATATCCGAGAAATTTTGCAGCGTTTTCAGCATGGGTGATAAGTGTTTTCTCATCGGACAGTGTAAGAGCCAACTTTTCATAGAGGAAGTTCTTTATGTCCTCTTTGATGATGATAGCATCTTGTTTACTGCCAATGATTCCAATTAGAAAATCATCCGCATATCTCACGTATTTGAGTTTTCTGTAGTTCATATCCATTTCGTCACCATCAGAATACTGCAAACCTTCTTTTTGATAAGCCTTATATTGTCTTATCAATTCTGACCTTTCATTTTTGTCTTTTACCACTTTCAACTTTTTCAGAATACGGTGTCGTTTGCCTTCAAGTGATACTGCCTGTTTGGTTCTTTTCCGTTCTTTCCCCTTATCAAATTTTTCAGTGTATTCCTTCATGAATTTATCCAACTTATCAAGGTATATGTTTGCCAAGATAGGGCTGACAATTCCGCCTTGCGGTGTTCCGCTGTAGGAGTTATGAAAGTTCCAGTCTTCGATATATCCTGCATTCAGAAATTTTCTAATCAAGCGAATAAATCTTTCGTCAGCGATACGTTCTTTCAGAATACCTATCAGTATCTCATGATTGATATTGTCGAAAAATCCCTTAATATCACCTTCTACGAACCATTTCACGCCCGAAAATGTCTTCTGAATATCAGACAAGGCAGTGTGGCAGCTTCTTAGGGGTCGGAAGCCATGCGACGTTTTTTCAAACTGTCTTTCATAGATGGCTTCCAATATCATTCTGACCACTTCCTGCAATAATTTATCGTTAAAAGCTGGTACACCTAATGGACGCATTTTCCCATTTTTCTTTGGGATATACACCCGTTTTGAGGGTTGGGGCTGATAACTCTCATCTTTCAACGATGTTATCAGTTGTTCAATTCGGTTCAGGCTCATTTGGTCAATGGTTTTCCCATCTGCACCTGCTGTCATATTGCCCGGTTTCGCATATATGCGTTGGTAGGCAACGTAATACATTTCCTCATTGAAAAAGATACGGTACAAGCGTTCGAACTTGTAATTCAAATTTTCACTGTGTTCCGTTAGACTGTTTAATACATACTCTGGACTTCTCATAATGTCTCTCACATTTTCCGTTATTTGCATTAAAATTATTAGCTGCTTCCCTTCGCCATGTACAGGGCTTTCCCCTGCTCAGACTACTACGGAAGCTCCGTTGCCTTGTCGGATTTTCATAGGTCTGTACCTAATAGCCTTGCGGCGTTCCGATTTAGGCAATCCCCGTTTACGATATAATAACATGGCTATGATAGATTATCGGATATGACTTCCGCCCGTTACCGCTTACTGCGGTTGTGCCGTAATTTGTTCCTGCCTCTACTACACGACGCTCGCAACAGAGGTATTACGGTATAGCGAGTTAAGTTATCTTTCACTATAAAACATACTGGGTTCACTTGGACTATCATTCAATCAGTTTGGATTTTATCCTCGTATCTATCTGTTTCATCTCACCATTCAGTTGCAATTTGATAACTAATTGACTTATGGCTTTCCAGCGTGCTATACTCCCTGCCGTCCTTTCGTGGGCAGATAAGCTGGTGATGATAGGTAAATATTGGAACACTTACCTAATAGCTTGCCAATGCTATATTTATTATATCGCCTATACGGGCGCACCATCGTAATAAGCCTTCCCTTGCTTATAAATCTTTACAGTCTCCTGAAAATTACTCCACATGTTCTGTGCAGTTGTGGAAGTCTGTACGATTTCATTGGCCGAGTTCACGATACTCTGTGCGAGATTCGTGGGGTCTATCACCGTCCATTGCGCCTTGCTTGTCACTGAAAGGGATGACAATGCCATAAACAAAATTATCGTTCTCTTCTTCATGCCCTATCTCCTTTCTTTAGTCAGTAAATACCGGCTGTCGTCATCACGGGCAAACAGACCGTAACTGCCGAACAGCAACACCTCGCTGCCTGAAAAATACCCGATGCATCCGGCATCCCTGTTCCCGTGCAGGAAAAGATCGTCACCACCGCGCAGCGGGATATTGATTTCAACGTAGGCCCTTTCTCCGGCGAACAGCGTGGCCTTGTATCCCTTGAAGCCGTCCGTCACCCAGTTGGATTTACGGATGGTCAGCGTCGAGCTGCCTTCCCTGTTCATTCAGTGCCCGCAGATGCGGTCATGTTCCAGTTCCTTTCTCATCTCCCCAATCAGGTTCAGCAGGTCCAGATTGGTCAGGGTGGCGTCTCCGAGCGCTTCCCTGCATTGGCTTAATAAATCTTTCTTACTCATTGTGTTTTATGGATTAAAGGATTGTTTGTTTTCCTGCCGCTTGTTTTCGGCAAGCTGTCTGATAGCCAGCTCGATGTTTCCATCCAGCTTTTCCGTAAGCCTGGTAAGTTCCAGTTTTTCAGTCTCTTCTGTGGTGTAGCAAAGGTATTCTTCAGCCGAAACTTCTGTCGCATATACCGCACTTTGTGTACCGCCAAGCCCTATCCAGACCTCTTTATAAAGCCGGTTGGCCGCATTGGCAAGATTGATGGAAAGTATCTGTGAGCGTTCCTTGTCCGTCAGGCCGAGCAGGTTCTGTATCTGGTCGAACTTGTTCTGGTACTTTCGTTGGTCAAGCAGTATCTTGCAGTCCGAATTGTTGATGATTGTCTCCTTTACAACCGGACTCGATATGATGTCGTCCACTTCCTGCGTCACCACAACCGCTTCGCCGAAAAATTTTCTGACCGTCTTAAACAAATATTTAATATAAGAGGCCATACCTTCCTTGGCGATTGCCTTTCATGCTTCCTCAATCAGTATCATCTTGCGGATGCCCTGCAAGCGTCTCATTTTATTAATGAAAGTCTCCATGATAATGATAGTCACCACCGGAAAAAGGACGGGATTATCCTTCACGACATCCAGTTCGAATACGATGAACCGCTTGTTCAGTAAATCCAGTTCCTTGTCCGAGTTCAGCAGATACCCGTATTCGCCGTTCTTGTAATAGGGTTCCAGCACGTTCAGAAAACCGTCCACGTCAAAGTCCTTCTCGCGCACGTTCTTGTCCGCCAGCACCTTGCGGTAGTCTTTCCTTACAAAGTCATAGAACGAGTTGAAGTTCGGCTTTATCTTCCGGTTCTTCTTTATCTTCTCGATATACAGGCTGACTGCGTTCGAGAGCGCCACCTCTTCCGAGCGCCGGGGCGGTTCGTCCTCCCTTTTCCATAAGGTCAGAATCAGCGTCTTGATGCTGTCCCGCTTCTCGATGTCATACCGGTAATCCTCGGTGAAGAACGGATTGAAGGAAATCGGGTCATTTTCCTGGTAAGTGAAATAAACTCCGTCATCCCCGTTCGTCTTCCGGCGGATCAGGTCGCACAGCCCCTTGTATGAATTTCCGGTATCCACCAGCAGGATGTGCGTGCCCTGTTCCCAATACTGCCTCACCATATGGTTGGTGAAAAAGCTCTTTCCGCTGCCCGACGGGCCGAGGATGAACTTGTTCCGGTTGGTCACCACCCCTTTTTTCATGGGCAGGTCGGATATGTCGAGGAAGACGGGCTTTCCCGTCAGCCGGTCCACCATGCGCAGCCCGAAGGGGGAGAGCGAGTTCCGGTAGCAGGTTTCTGCCGTAAAGAAGCATAGTGCCTGTTCGGTGAACGTGTAGAAGCTCTCTTCCGAAGGGAAGTCCGCCTCGTTTCCCGGTATGCCCGCCCAGTAAAGGACCGGCAGGTCGGTGGTATTATGGCGGGGTGTGCATTCCATCAGCGCCAGTGCGCTGCCCACGTCGTTCTTCACCCGCCGCAGCTCATCCCCGTTTTCGGCCCATGCAATCACGTTGCAATGGCAGCGGACGGATTGCAGCCCGTTGGTGTGCGCCACGTTCAGGTATTCGTCCAGCCATTCCTTGTTTATCTGGTTGCTCCGGCTGTAGCGTGAAAGCGACTGCATGTTCTTCGCCGTCTTCTCAAAACGGGCGAGGTTCTCGCTGCTGTCGTCTATGAATATCCACTGGTTGTAGATATGGTCGCAGGGAAGCATGATACCCACGGGCGAGGCATAGCTCAGGCGGCAGTCCGAGCGGTCCGTGGAAAGACGCTCATAGCGTCCGTCGGTCCGTACCCTGCCCGGCAGGTCGTCGAGGTCGGAAAGGGTATGCAGGCAGAGCCGTTTGTCGCCGATACGCATCCCGTCCGGGTTCAGCTGCATGTCCTGCAACATGACGCTTCCGTCCGAAGACAGGGTCAGGTACCTCTCGATGATGCCCGGGCCGTCTTCCGTTCCCGTTATCTCTTCCGTGGACAGCCGCTCCAGCCTGGCAAGGCCGCTGTCATTCACGATACTCTCGAACTGTCCCACCGACTCCATGAAACGCTCCATCGTCTCCCTGTCCTGTATCTCCTTCGGCACCAGAAATTTCCGGCACAGCGTGTTCCAGTTGCTCTGCTGCCGGGAGCGTTCCCTGGTGGTCTTGGTGAGAAACAGGTAGCAGGTGTGGTTGAGGTAGGGCCGTTCGTTGAAGTGGCGTTCAAAACTGCGGGAGAGGAAGCCCGGGCCGTCTTTTCCGATGTCGGGCCTGTATTTCTCCGTGATGAAAATATCCTGCTTGTGGATGATTGAATAGTTCGGCAATACCTTGATTGCCTTGGCTCATGTGGCGTGCATCGCCTCATATTCCGCGGATGATACCGAAAACACTTCCGGCAGTGTCACCCGGAAAGCCACCGTGATGTCGGCGTCCTTGCTGACGATGCAGCCGTGCTCCACCGCCATGACGGGGAATTTGCTTTCCAGTGTGGATGTTGTCAATGTACTTCTCATGATTTACGATTGTTGTTTTTTAATCAGACGTGTGATACGTTTGCGTGAGAGGATTCTCCTGGGATGCTGCCGGGCGGCAAGGAGCTTCATCAGTCCGTGGCTGCCGAAACGCCGGTTCAGCGAAAAGGTCAGCCAGACCACTGCCGTGGCAGCCGATACCCCGAAGCCGATACACGTCCATTGCCCGATGCCCGCCGTGTACATGATGACGAACACCACGAACACGGCAAGCAGCCCGAAAGCAAAAATAAAAAGGTACTGGGCACGGAGCCCTTTGAACTCCACCTCACGGCCCACGCCTTTGTTTATCTCAAAGTCAGACATAAGCTATTGTCTTTTATCTGTTCTTAGAGGAAGAATGACCTCAGGATAGTGGCGGCCACTATCAGGAAAATGCAGGCTCCGAACCATGAGCTGGCGGTTTTCGAGGTGTCGGGGTCGCCCGAACTGAATTTCTGGTAGACCTTGACGCCGCCTATCAGGCCGATAATGGCACCCACCGCGTACACCAGTTTCGTGCCCGGGTCAAAATATCCCGTCACCAACTGCGTGGCTTCCGTGATGCCCGCCTGTCCGTTTCCTTGTGCCATTGCCGCACCCGCTGCCGCCAGTACGGCCAGCATCATAATCAATCTTTTCTGTTTCATTGAATTCCGTGATTTTTAAGTGATTTAAAAAGCCACGGGCTACCCCTTGCACTATCCCCATAAGGCAGCCCGCAGCCGCTTATGGTTTAATGGTTCAGGGGGTAAGTTCCGGCAGGCAATCAGCCGGAGTCAAAATACATCTTTCGCATGGTTACATGATTGAATGGTGAAACTTCATTGTTAATTCTCTCCCGGGATGAGGGTCTGAATCATCCCGAATCGTAATAGCCTTTTGCTCTCATTGTCTTTACTGTCCTTATCGGTTTATTTCAAATATTCCCCACACTTGAATCCCTTGCGGGGCATATAGTTCTCAAAGGAGGAGGATTTGAACAGCCACATCCGGTTCGCCCACCGGGCAAGGTCACGCTCGTACCGCGTAGGCGTCCGTTCATTTCCATAATCCCGGAAAGGGATGACAAAGGGGGTAATTCCCAGTTCCCTGAGTACATTTAACCGGAACAGGTCCTGCTCAATGGTCGAATTGAATCCTATCAGTACGTAACAGGTTATCTTGTAGGGCTTCACGTGCTTTACCATCTCTTTCAGGCGGTCCCTCAGGTCAAGCTGCGGCAGGTCCCATGCGATATGGATGTTCTGCTTCATCCTGAGCCTGTTCAGGTGCCAGGCCTGTTCCTCGTCCATAATCCTTACGTCCACGCCGTGCAGCTTCACGGGCTGGCCCGCTTTCATCAGATAGCTTACCGCACTCCTTCACTGCGGGTTCGCAAAGAAATTGTTGTCCAGCACCTCAATCCATTTCCCTTTCGGGTTCAGTTCCACCGGTTCCACGGTCTGAATGTATCCTTCTTTCTCACGGACGAGGCAGAAAGGACACTTGCGGATGCAGCCTCTTGAAAAGAACTGGAGCGAAAAAGGGTATTCGGGGTAAATGGAATAGTCCATCATCCGGCTGTTCTCCACTGCTTCGGGAAGCCTGCCGGCTATGTCATACCCGGTGCCGCCCCTTACCACTTCCCCCACATCCAGCAGGTCATAATCATAATCAGGCGTGAAGGTGAATACCTTGCTTGCCAATACCTTGTCATACCGCTGTCGCAGTGCCGCCCATTCCACCCGGTGCCCTTTTGCCTTGTAACAGGCCGAAAGGCGCATCAGTGCGAAATTGGGGAAGTTATGCCCGTCCACATCTACCAGTCCTATGTTCATACAAATAAAATTTAATGGTGAATAGTTCCTGTTGTCTTACCGGGTGAATGCCGCAAGCGGTCTGTCATCCCGAATCGTAATGGCCTTTTGTCATTACCGCTGTCGTTTTATGGATAAGTTAATGGAATGACTGTCTCTCCGGGAGTCGGTACGTTTCCCCCATAAGGGGAAGCCGCCGTTTGTCAACTTGAATCGAAATACGTCATAAACATGGATGATACGTTTTGTTGTTGGTATTCCTGCCGGTTCTCTCTTTTTACAGTGATACGGGCATCAACCCGTATCGAAATAGCCTCTTGCCATTGTTACCTCCTTTTTTAATCGGTTAGTCACTGTCCGGAGCAGCCCCGCCCATTTGCTCGACTTCATCCAGAAATTTGCTGATACGGCTGTCGCTGCCATTGATACTTTCCAGTATCGAGCGTTCAATCTGCGTATCCCTGATATGGTGGATCGCCCTTAAAAGGGACAATCGTCTGTCTGTCGGAATCTCCCTGCCGTTGCAGAGGTCGATGATTAAATCAAGCTCTTCCGGCCCTATGCCGGTTGCCCCGTCCGAATAATCTTCGCGGACACAGTTCAGATCTTCCAGTTCTTCGTTCAACTCGTCGGTATCCACTCCGTCACCGTTTCCTCTCTGTCCGTCATCGCCTTCATGTCCGCCGGAACTCCCGTCCGGGGAAGCCCGCCACTCTTCCACACGCTTGTCCCGGAACAGATCCGGGATGCGCTCCGGCGGCACTTGTGCAGCCTTTGGCGGTGTCGTGTCCCCGTTTCTGCCAGCAAAAGTAGAGGCATTTTCCTTACCTGCAATAGCCCCGGAACCGGTGGCGTTCATTGGCGGCTGCTGGCGTGTCCCATAGCTTTTCGTGACGACAAGGCTGTCCGTTTCCGACTGTTTTTCCACCGTTTTTTCACTGCTTCTCTCCGCAGTCTTTTCTGTGGGCTTCATCGCCGCCTTGACAGGTGGAAGCTCTTTCTCCTGCCTTTTCACGACTGTCGGAATCTCTTTCCTGCCCGTTTTCCCTTTCGCCTGTCCACGTCCCTTCTTCCGTTCCTCCTTCACCGGATCGAACCAGCCTGCCGCACCCCGCAGGGCTTTCGCCATGCGGCGGCGTGCCTTCCCGAAACATATCTCGCCAAGCTGCCCCCTGAACAGGAACTTGTCCATGAACAGATAGGCGAACAGCAGCCAGAACAGAACCGCTCCGGCTTCATAACATAATCGCATATCCATAGCTTAAAAGATTTTGTTGTAACTCTTCTGGCAGTATGCCTTCACCTCATCCGAATGTTTCTCGAAATGTTCCCGCAATACATTGTCAATGTAATTGCCCACCGTCAACTGCCGTTTACCGGCAATGCCGACGATGACCGATATTTTCCGGTGTAGTTCCTTGTCTATATAGACACCCTGCCTGCCTTCGCATTTGTAAGGGGTGAGGAATCTCCTCATAAATTCGGTCTGTGCGGCTTTCAACGTTTTGGATGCGGCCTTTTCCGGCGTCTCTTCCGCTTCAGATTCCGTCTTTGCCTTTTCAGCCGTTTCCCTGTCCGTTTCCTCTTTGGGGGGAATGGACGGTGTTACCTTTTCCGGCGGACTACCCGCCATCAGGCTGCGCAGGTAGGCTTCATCCACCGGATTCTGTCCACTCGTTTTCTTTGCCATGACTATACAATTTTGATTGTCCGCATGATTTCATCCATAAGCGCATCAAAGCCGCACTCCTTCGTAAAGCCCGCATCCGGTGCAAACAGGGTGCTCCGGTAAACCGGGCCGCCCGTAGTGGAGAGGTCTTTGGTGAAGTTACTGCGCACGGGGACACGGGTTTGGAGACAGTCCAGTCCCAGGAGGGAGAAACCTTGCTGGTAAATGTCATATAAGACGGTACGTTCCCTCCGGTCCACCATATTCCAGAACATGCACAAGGCTTTCAGATTGGAGATGCCGGTCCTTATCAAGCGGTCATTGACAGTCGTGGCAAAGTTCAGCGTGCTTTCCAGCACAAGGCGGTCTGCCTTTATCGGTACGAACAGATAATCGAGTGCACTGATTGTGGCAATCACCCCGTCACTGCCCATTGTTCCGGGCAGGTCGAACAGCACCACATCATAATGCACGTCTGCCTTTTCCTCAAACGCCCTTCAGTCCGTCATGCAATCCGCCGGGGTACTGCCGATAACAGGGTAAGCCTTCTTCTTCAACCGCCCGGCCTGTTCCACCAGAAGATTCTGATAGACGGGTGTGGTCTTTACCACTTCCATATCCCGTTTTTTCTGTTTGATGATTGAATGCTGCGGATAGTCACAATCCACTATCGCCACATTCAGACCTTTCACATAATGCAGTCACGACGCCGCATAAATCGCAAAGGTTGATTTACCCACGCCGCCCTTCTGGGAGGCGAACGAAACGAATACGGTTTTCTTTCTCTTTTCCATTGTTACTGATTTAAATGAATTAATTGATTTATAGACAGCCAGATGAACAGCCGTCTGTCTTTGGGGCCATCTGTCCGGTTACTCATTCTGTTATCTGTTTGTCCAATTAGCTATATAGTAATTTAATTATGCGGCTACTTGGCTATCCGGCTATCTACTTATATAGCTACTCTATTACATGGCTATTTAATTATGTAGCTATTCAGCTATCTGTCTATTCGGCTATGTAGCTATATAGCTATGTACATATTCGGATAGCTATTCACATATCCGATTGCATAGCCATTTATCCGAATAGCTGTTTATCCGTCTATACATTTATATATATGTATAGCTATATATCCGGATAAATGCCTGTTTGAATATCTACCTGATTGCATATCTGTTTATCCGTTCAAATAGCTATCCGGCTACAAATAAACCTCAAAAAGAGCATCCATGAAGTACCCCCGGCTCCAAAGTCATTCATTGGCGGGTGTTGGCGTGATACGCCATGATGCACGGACAGAAAAAACTATCTACCTTTGTCGCAGGGAGAGCGCAGCCCGTTCTCGGTAAGAGAACGTAAGACAAATCCTTCAGACCTTTAATCCGGCACAGCCGGATTTTAATATGCGTCAGCATATAGCGAGGTGTACTTTCAGCGGTTGAGAATATTTCCAACCGCTGAAAGTCTCGCCCGAAAGGTGTTTCGGGGGGCAAAGGTTCTCCCAAGTCGAACCTTTTAAAATTTTCATGTTATGAAAGATGAAACAAGAATCCGTAACGCCGCAGGGCGCAAGGTGCTGGCAGACCCGCGTACGCACCGCTATTACCTTTGTCTCAATGACAATGAGAACGAGAAGTTTCTCACGATGTTCGAACAGTCCGGCATGAAGAACAAGGCCGAATTTATCTTTGCACGCATCTTCGGCTGAGAGTTCAAGGTGGTAAGGATTGACAAGGAAGCGCAGGAATACTACGCCCGGCTGACCGCTTTCTATCAGCAGTTCCGACGGATAGGAAACAACTACAACCAATGTGTAAAGACCATCCATACCATTTACGGGGAGAAGAAATCGCTTGCGTTCCTTTACAAACTGGCAGAAGAAACCCGCAAGCTGGAGGAACTCTGCAAACAGATTATCGAGCTGACAAAACGGTACGAAAAGGAGTATCTCACTAAAAAGGAATAACGTCATGGTGCCGAATATCACATCGGGCAGTTCATTCTATGGAGTGATTGCCTATAATAAGATAAAGGTGGATGACGGTACGGCAAAGGTATTGTGACATCCTAAAATAGCGGCGGATACTTCCGGCAATGTACCGATTGAAAACTGCGTACAGGCTTTCGAGCCTTATATCGCACTTAACTCGCACGTCAGGAAACCGGTTATCCACATCTCCTTGAATCCTTCCCCGAAAGACATTCTTTCAGAAGAGCAGATGACCGTACTGGCGCAGGAGTTCATGGAAAAGTTCGGTTACGGGAACCAGCCCTATATCGTATGGTTGCACGAAGACATAAACCGCAAACACATGCACATCGTTTCGGTACGTATCAACGGGCAGGGTGAAAAGATAGACCACAATCGGGAGGCTATCCGGGCACAGAACATCTGCCGTGAAATGGAAGTGAAGTACGGGCTTCATCCCACATTCGGAGAACACGGTGAGAGGGAACTATCATCCCTACAAAAAGTGGATTATCCGAAAGGAGACGTGAAAGCACAGGTAAAGCATACCGCCCGAACCTTGCTGGAATGTTACAACTGTCACTCGCTTGCCGAATACAACACTCTTCTGAACCTGTATAACGTAACCGTTTATAAAGTCAGGGGAAGTGTGGACGGGAAGGAATACCACGGTATTATGTACGGAGCTTTGGATGATAACGGACAGCAGGTGGGAACACCTTTCAAGTCCAGCAAGTTCGGTAAGGCATTCGGTTATGAAGCACTGCAAAAGAAGTTTGCCGCCTCTACTGAAAAGGTGAAAAGGAACAGCCTTGCCGAAAGGACAAGACAGGAAGTCATTAAAGCCATGCAGGATATCGGCACGAAAGAGGATTTCGCCCGAAAGCTGAAAGAGGCGGATATAGAGACGGTTTACCGTATCAATCCCGAAGGACGTCTGTACGGCATCACTTTCATAGACCATACTAGCCGGACAGTGTTTAACGGCTCGCGTCTGGGCAAGGCCTTTTCGGCCAATGTGTTCAACGAATTGTTCAACAATCCGGATGCGGACCGTACAAGACTGATACCACCGCCGGAGCAGGATACACCCCGGCAGGAACAAGATACGGAAGAAAGACTGGAAAGGAAGGAATACCGGCAACAGGAAAATCAAGGCTATCAGAGTGAACCGTCCGGCAGTCTGATTGATACGTCCGCACTCGGTGCCATTGACATTTTCTCCGTACTCATGGAAGATGACCATACGCACGAGTATATCGATCCGGCCTTCCGCTTCGGACGCAGGAAAAAGAAGAAGCGCAGGCGCAGATTATAATATAATAAAGGTATAGAACAAAAAGTCGAATTTTAACAGTTACAATTATGCAGAATGAAGATGATTTAAGAGGTCTTGCCAAAGTCACGGACTTTATGCGGGCCATCAGTTTTCTATTTTTGGCGATACACATCTATTGGTTTTGTTATGGCTGGCTACACGAAATGGGCTGGACGCTTGATATTGTGGACAGGATACTGTCCAATTTCCAGCGTACCACCGGACTGTTCTCGTCCGTTCTTTACACAAAACTGTTTTGTGTCCTCTTCCTCGGCCTGTCCTGCATGAGCAACAAGGGTGTGAAGAAGCATGAAATCACATGAAGGCAGATAACTATTGCGGCCATAGCGGGTGCCATACTCTTTTTCCTGAACTGGTGGCTGCTGTCCATTGACGCATCATCCGGTGTATGCGCCGTACTTTATACCACGACATTGGTCGTCGGTTTCTTCTGCCTATTGGCATCTGGTTTATGGATAAGCCGTCTGTTGAAGAACAATTTGCTGGAGGACGTTTTCAATACCGAAAATGAATCGTTCATGCAGGAAACCCGCCTTATGGAAAACGAGTATTCCATTAACCTGCCGACTAAATTCTGGTACAGGAGAAAGGAATGGAAAGGCTGGATAAACGTGGTGAATCCTTTTCGGGCCAGTATGATTTTAGGTACACCGGGTAGCGGGAAATCGTATGCTGTGGTCAATAATTACATAAAGCAGGCAATCGAGAAGTCCTATGCTCTTTATATATACGACTTCAAATTTGATGACCTGTCGGTTATAGCTTATAACCATCTGATTAAGTACAGACACCGCTATAAGATACCGCCCAAGTTCTACGTGATAAATTTCGATAACCCACGCAAGAGCCATCGCTGTAACCCGCTGGCGCCAGAACTGATGACGGATATTTCAGACGCTTACGAATCGTCGTACACCATAATGCTTAACCTCAATAAGTCGTGGGTGCAGAAGCAGGGAGACTTCTTTGTGGAATCCCCGATTGTCCTGTTTACGGCGATAATATGGTTCTTGAAAATCTATGAAGGCGGCAGGTTTTGTACATTCCCCCATGCGATAGAACTATTGAACAAAAGGTACGAGGATGTATTCACCATTCTGACAAGCTATCCCGAACTTGAGAACTACCTGAGTCCGTTCATTGACGCATGGAAAGGTGGAGCGAGCGAGCAGCTCCAGGGCCAGATTGCAAGTGCTAAAATCCCGTTATCCAGACTGATAAGTCCGCAACTCTATTGGGTAATGTCCGGCAGTGACTTTACACTGGATATTAATAATCCCAAAGAACCGAAAGTGTTATGTGTGGGCAACAATCCCGACAGAATTTCAATCTATGGAGCAGCATTGGGGCTTTATAATTCGAGAATCGTTAAACTAATAAATAAGAAGAAGCAACTCAAAAGTTGTGTGATTATTGACGAGTTACCCACGATTTTCTTTAAAGGTTTGGACAATCTGATTGCCACGGCACGAAGCAACAAAGTGGCGGTTGTATTGGGTTTCCAGGACTTCAGCCAGTTGAAACGTGACTATGGTGACAAGGAGGCCGCCGTTATCATGTCAACTGTGGGTAATGTATTCAGCGGTCAGGTGGTGGGTGAAACAGCTAAAACCTTGTCGGAAAGATTTGGAAAAATCCTGCAAAAGCGGGAGTCTGTGAGCATCAACCGAAGCGACACTTCCACTTCCATCAGTACGCAACTGGACAGCCTGATACCTGCCAGCAAAATCAGTACACTCTCACAAGGTATGTTTGTCGGTGCCGTAGCGGACAATTTCGGAGAAGCGATAGACCAGAAGATTTTCCATGCACAGATAGTGATGGACAATGAAGCCGTACAGAAAGAGACGGCGGCCTACCAACCCATACCCGAAATCAGCAGCTTTCTGGACGAGGAAGGTAATGATACAATGGAGCAGCAGATACAGACCAACTACCGGCAAATCAAACAGAATATTGTAGAACTTGTAGAAAACGAACTGATACGAATCGAAAATGATCCGGCACTCAAACATCTGTTGAGTGGTAATGAAGGAGAACAGACTTAAACCTTAAATAGCATTCCGATAAAATATTTTCCATGGTATATTACGGTAATTCCCCAAGCTACACAAACTTCACTTCTGCAGATTGCCATAAAGAACCGCTTCTCAGGAAAAGACAAAAGCATGAACAACCATCCGGACAATTCCGACTTGCCTGCTCATGTTCTTGTCTATCAATTTTCCAAAAGAAAATATGTAAAAATTACGGCACTTAGAAATTAATCATATCATTACTGTCCCGCAAAAGTGGATAAACAGATCTTTGAAATAGCTGAAATACAGCTAATTACACCCTATTTATAAAGTGCAACGATTTGAAATTATGCCTTTGAAGCCAAACCAAATGGCTTCAAATGAATTAAGACAAACATATTTTTGCTCAACTAGTAGAATTTTTGAACAACAATAAATTTAGAAGGCTCGTAGACAAGTACGACGGAAACCGCTATGTTAAGCACTTCACTTACTGGAAGCAGCTTTTTGCTATGGTGTTCGGGCAACTAAGCAATCGTGAGAGTCTACGCGACTTGATCATTGCATTGGAAGCACATCAATCCATGTGTTATCATTTGAGATTAGGTCGTGTGAACCTTTGGCCAAAACTACACTTGCAACAGCTAGCCAAAACAGAGATTACAGAATCTTCGAAGATTTTGCATTCTACATGATGAAGAAAGCCTACGAAAACGCGCTACTCATATCCTAAATATTCAAGGAAAAAAGTATGCTTTTCGTTATGCTTGGTTACATTCCCTCGGGCTAAATTTTGTAGTAAAAAAGGTAGAATAAAAACTCACGTCCTCTATGACATAGAAGCTCAAGTTCCGGCTTTTTTACGGTAACTACAGTCTCAAGCATGATTCAACAGTGTAAGCATCCGATAAAGTACACATTGTATTTTCATAAAATAGAAAACTCGATATCAACTTTAGTCAAAAGCTAATATCGAGTTTTTTTTATTCTTCAACATAAATATTTAAACTCCAATTGGATTCGTGTTGGATTTCTCTAACTTCCAAACATCCGGAAGAAGTTCACGAACATTTTTCCCGGAGTCCTTTTCCAGATAGTATGGAAGTTTGGCTATGACATCATTCAGCCATTCCCTTGGGTTAATTTCCTGTGCTTTACAGGTAGCTAATAGTGAGCATATGATTGCTGTATTTTCAGCAGCCTCGTGGTTACCACAAAAGAGGAAGTTCTTTCTGGACAAAGTAAGTGGTCTAATCGCATTTTCCGCCAGATTATTATCGATTTTCAGATTTCCATCTTTCAGGTAATTCTTCATTCTTGGCCAAAGAGGATAAGTATAGGTAATAGCTTGTCCCATGCGACTTCTTGGTGGTACTTTGCCATAAGTCTGTTCCACCCATTTTTCAAAGGAGTCAAGTATGGGAGTTGCCAAACGCTGGCGGAGTGCACATCGTCCCTGCGCATCGAGTTTCCGGGCATCTGCTATCTGCTCAATATGATATAGTTCCTGTATTTGTTTAAGAGCATATTCAGCAAGTGATCTATTTTCATCCAGTGCCAGCTCCATATGTCTTCTGATATGGGCCAGACAGGCAATAAGGCACACGTCCTTAGTGCCATCAAACGCATTGTAGGCACTGTATCCGTCACTTTGAAGATATCCTTTGAAGTCCTTTAATAAATTTCTGATTGTCTGTCCGGATCGGGAACCGTCATCATAATGGAAGATGACCTGTTTTTCCATAACTGCCCTGACCATCCATAAATACTCCTTATCGGTTTTTCCCTTTCCTTTGTTGATGACCCGTACTGTGGTTTCGTCGACCTGAACATATCCGCTGCCCGTTACGAGCTTTACTAATTCCGAATAAAGAGGACTTAATAACTCACATACCGGCTTAAACCACCCGCTTAAAGTACTTTCCGGCAGTCGTACACCCAAATGTCTGTATTCCTTTACCTGACGATAAAAGGGAACATGATATTCATATTTCTGCAGAAGTATTTCGGCTAGCAAGGAAGGTCCTGCCAGACATTTGTATATAGGGGAAGGTGGAAGCGGTGCTATTATGACACCGCTTTCACCCTCTTTGGGAAGACTTAAATTATTTTTGAGTCCGTATTTGGGACGTACTGTCTCTTTGACATATAGCTTTCCCGGTTCAAATTCAAGCGTACGTGTGCGCTCTTCACCTATACGACGATATCGATTCAGATCCACATTATCAGGTTCGACAATGACTTCCACAACGGGCAGCCCCTCTAACAGTTCCCG
>NZ_BHWB01000034.1 GCF_003865075.1 Bacteroides faecalis
AAATAGAAAACGAGTGATGATGGACATGGAAAGACGCTTCACAAAGGGCGGAATTGAGAGAACGGATCATAAATGACATCAACAGAAGCATTTACTTCAAAAGGTATCAAGGTTATACAATGGATGATATTGCAGCAGCCTTAGGAATATCGAAGCGTACTCTTATGAAGTCTTTGCAGATAAAGAAACCTTGTTGAAAGAAAGTATTTTGAAGATTCAGCAGACAGGGATAAATATCTGCAAGAAGTATATGAACATTCATCGAATGTATTGGAGGTGATTCTTGCGTTTTTCAAAAGAGCATAGAAATATTTCATAAAACGAATAAGCGCTTCTTGAAGACATTAAGATATCCGAAGGTATATGCAATGATGCAAGATCGTCGGGATAGTGACTCGGAGAAAACTATGTTTTTCTTTAAATCGGGCGTTGAAAAAAAGGAATTTTCCGTTCGGATGTCAATTTTGCGATTGTCAAATTTATTGGTACGTGAGCAATTTGATGTTCTTTTGAATACATATATTTGTAGCGAATATCTTTTATTGAAGTGTACGAGTCCATTATTTTCACTTATATACGGGGAATTTCAACAGAAAAAGGAGCGAAAGTATTAGAGATTTTATACAAGAATATCGTAAAAAACGGATCGGGCATATTAATGACTGAATTCCGGTGACAAACATTAAGATTAATTAAGAATGAGATTATGAACAGAATGAAGAAATTGACAGGCAAGAGGTTACTTTTGACAGCGATAGCGGTGGAGCATTGGGTCTTGCAAAGGCTCAGACAGCAGATTCACCGCAGGACACGTTGGTTTTATTTTTTTTGCTGACGTTGGATAAAGCCATAGAAATCGCATTGGATGAGAATCCAACGATGAAAGTGGCTGCAGATGAAATAGCCTTGAAAAAAGTGGCGTAAAGAAGCCTGGCAGAACTTATTACCCGAGCTAGCCTGACAGGAACGTTAGATCATACGATTAAGCAGCTGAAATGAAATTGAACAATCAGTCGTTCAAAATGGGACAAGACAACACAAATACAGCAAATGCAGGGTTGAGCATTAATCTGCCATTATTTGTACCGTCTGTTTATCGGGCTATGTCGATGACGAAAACAGACATAGAACTGGCTGTGGAGAAGTCGCGTGCATCTAAACAGGATTTGGTAAATCAGGTTAGTAAGGCGTACTATCAGTTGATGCTTGCACAAGATAGTTATAATGTACTTCAAGGAAGTTATAAAGTAGCAGAAGACAATTATAATGTAGTGAAAGCAAAATTTGAACAAGGAAGTGTTAGTGAATTTGATAAGATCAGTGCGGAAGTACAGATGCGTAGCATTAAGCCTAATCTGATTTCCGCTGAGAATGCTATTACTTTGGCAAAATTACAGTTGAGAGTATTGATGGGCATTACTGTGAATGTAGATATTAAGATCAATGATAACCTGACAAATTACGAAAACTGCTGTTTTCGCCAATCAACTATCAGAAGAACATCTGGGATTGAATGATAATACCACAATGAAGCAAATGGAGTTGAATATGAAACTGTTGGAAAAGAATGTAAAATCTTTGCGGACAAACTTCATGCCTACATTGTCAATGAGCTTCTCTTATCAATATCAGTCTCTGTATAATCCGAATATCAATTTCTTGAAGTACAACTGGAGCAATAGTTCCTCTTTGACGTTTAATTTGAGTATTCCTTTGTATCGGGCAAGCAATTTCACTAAGTTGAAATCCAACCGGATTCAAATGCGACAGCTCGATTGGAATCGTATCGATACGGAAAGAAAGTTGAATATGCAGATAACAAGTTACCGCAATAATATGACTGCCAGTTCGGAACAGTTAGCTAGTAACAAAGAGAATGTGATGCAAGCAGAAAAGGCTGTTCAGATTGCTGAGAAGCGTTATGATATCGGTAAAGGGACAGTGCTTGAACTGAATAGTTCGCAGGTATCATTAACTCAGGCGCAGCTGACTTACAATCAAGCAATTTATGATTACCTGGTATCTAGAGCAGATCTTGACCAGGTTTTGGAAAAGAATAAAGATAGACAACTAAAACAACTAAGGAATATGAAAAAAGGTATCCAATTAGTAACCCTGTTATTGACAGTATTTATGACTTCATGTACAGGTGGAAAGAAAAGACAGCTGTGAAAGAAGAAGAGAAGCTGAAGGTGAAGGTGGCTGATGTAATGGCTCGTCCCGTAGAGCAGATACAAGAGTATACGGCAACAGTAGAAGCAGAAGTGAAGAACAATATCGCTCCTTCATCACCGGTGCGCATCGATAAGATTTTTGTCGAAGTAGGTGACCGCGTAAAAAAGGGGCAGAAGTTAGTACAGATGGATGCTGCAAACCTGAAACAGACAAAGTTACAGCTGGACAATCAGGAGATCGAATTTAATCGCATTGATGAACTCTATAAAGTGGGTGGTGCTTCTAAATCAGAATGGGATGCAGCTAAAATGCAGTTGGATGTGAAGGACTGCTTATAAGAATCTGTTAGAAAATACAGCATTATTAAGCCCGATCAACGGAGTTGTTACTGCTCGTAATTATGATAATGGTGATATGTATAGTGGTGGTAGCCCTGTGCTGGTGGTCGAACAAATTACTCCGGTGAAACTTTTGATCAACGTATCTGAGACTTACTTCACAAAAGTAAAGAAGGGTGCACCAGTGGATTTGAAATTAGATGTATATGGTGACGAGATATTTAAAGGAACGATTAGCCTGATTTATCCGACTATCGATGCAGCTACACGTACTTTCCAAGTAGAAATCAAACTTGATAATAGAGACCAGCGCGTACGTCCAGGAATGTTTGCTCGTGCTACTCTCAATTTCGGAACGGCAGATCACGTCGTTGTTCCAGATTTGGCAATTGTGAAGCAGGCAGGTTCAGGCGATCGTTATGTATTTGTTTACAAAGACGGTAAAGTATCTTATAACAAAGTCGAATTAGGCAGACGTATGGGATCAGAATATGAGTTGATATCCGGTGTCCCTGATAATTCACAAGTAGTCGTTGCCGGTCAGGCACGTCTGGTGAATGGAACAGAAGTAGATGTTGAAAAATAATTAAATTAAAGAAATGAGTTTATACGAAGGTGCGGTTAAGAAACCGATTATGACCTCCCTCTGCTTCTTGGCAGTAGTGATCTTTGGTCTTTTCTCTTTGTCCAAATTACCTATCGACTTGTATCCGGATATTGATACAAACACGATTATGGTAATGACCGCCTATCCCGGTGCAAGTGCGTCGGATATAGAAAACAATGTGACTCGCCCGTTGGAAAACACGTTGAATGCGGTGAGTAATTTGAAACATATCACCTCTCGTTCCTCCGAGAATATGTCGTTGATCACGTTGGAATTTGAGTATGGTAATGATATTGATGTACTAACAAACGATGTACGCGACAAGTTAGATATGGTAAGCTCTCAACTTCCTGACGATGTTGAGAACCCGATTATCTTCAAGTTTAGTACGGATATGATTCCTATTGTACTGCTTTCAGTACAGGCTAATGAGAGCCAGTCCGCTCTTTATAAAATATTGGACGATCGTGTAGTAAACCCGTTGGCGCGTATTCCGGGTGTCGGTACTGTTTCAATCAGTGGTGCACCGCAACGAGAGATACAGGTATATTGTGACCCGAGTAAATTGGAAGCCTATAATCTGACAATCGAAACGATTAGTTCGATTATCGGAGCCGAGAATAAGAACATTCCGGGTGGCAACTTTGATATTGGTAGTGAGACGTACTCATTACGTGTCGAAGGTGAGTTTGACGATTCTCGGCAGCTGGAAGACGTTGTAGTTGGTACACACAATGGAGCCAATGTATTCTTGCGTGATGTTGCCAGAGTCGTTGATACTGTAGAAGAGCGTGCACAGGAAACATATAATAATGGTGTCAAGGGAGCCATGATTATTGTTCAGAAACAGTCGGGTGCTAACTCCGTAGAAATTTCAAGGAAGGTAGCAGAAGCACTTCCGAAACTACAAAAGAGTTTGCCAAGCGATGTGAAGTTGGGTGTGATTGTCGATACCTCAGACAACATTTTGAACACGATTGACAGTTTGACAGAAACCGTTGTGTATGCGTTGTTGTTCGTTGTGATCGTTGTGTTCCTGTTTCTGGGACGTTGGCGTGCGACGTTGATTATTTGTATTACCATTCCGCTTTCATTGATAGCCTCTTTCATTTATCTGGCAGTCACCGGAAATACGATTAATATTATTTCCCTCTCATCACTATCCATCGCGATTGGTATGGTGGTGGATGATGCGATTGTGGTACTTGAAAATGTAACGACCCATATTGAACGCGGTTCGGACCCGAAACAAGCAGCCGTACATGGAACGAATGAGGTAGCTATCTCTGTAATCGCTTCTACATTGACCATGATTGCTGTATTCTTTCCGCTGACAATGGTTAGTGGCATGTCCGGTGTACTCTTCAAGCAGTTAGGATGGATGATGTGTGCTATTATGTTTATTTCTACCGTAGCCGCTTTGTCACTGACTCCGATGCTTTGTTCCCAGTTGCTTCGTTTGCAGAAGAAACCATCAAAGATGTTCAAACTTTTCTTTACTCCGATTGAGAAAGCTCTGGACGGACTTGACGTATGGTATGCAAAGATGCTGAACTGGGCAGTACGTCATCGTTTGGTTGTGATTGTGTGTTGTATTGCTTTCTTCATTATTAGTTTGCTTTGTGCCAAAGGTATTGGTACCGAGTTCTTCCCGGCACAGGATAATGCTCGTATAGCTGTACAACTGGAATTACCGATTGGTACACGAAAAGAAATAGCACAAGATCTTTCCCAGAAACTGACCCAGAAATGGTTAGAGAAATATAAGGGAGTTATGACAGTATGTAACTATACTGTTGGTCAGGCAGACTCAGACAATACTTGGGCTTCTATGCAGGACAACGGTTCACATATTATTTCTTTTAATATCAGTTTGGTAGATCCGGGGGATCGTGATATTTCATTAGAGCAAGTCTGTGACGAGATGCGTGAAGACCTGAAGACTTATCCAGAATTCAGTAAAGCACAGGTAATTTTGGGAGGTAGTAATACAGGCATGTCTGCTCAGGCAAGTGCTGACTTTGAAGTATACGGATATGATATGGCGATCACTGATAGTGTGGCAGCTCGTTTGAAACGTGAATTGCTGAATGTAAAAGGTGTATCTGAAGTAAATATCAGTCGTAGTGACTATCAGCCGGAATATCAGGTTGATTTCGATCGGGAGAAACTTGCTATGCATGGGCTGAATCTATCCACTGCCGGAAACTATTTGCGTAACCGAATTAATGGTGCTGTAGCTTCAAAATATCGTGAAGATGGTGACGAGTATGATATTAAGGTTCGTTATGCACCGGAGTATCGTACAAGTTTGGAGAGTATTGAGAATATTCTGATTTATAACAGTAAAGGCGAAGCTGTCCGAGTGAAAGATGTTGGTAAGGTAGTAGAACGTTTTGCTCCACCTACTATTGAACGTAAAGATCGTGAACGTATTGTGACTGTTTCTGCCGTTATTTCCGGCGAAGCTTTGGGTAATGTAGTAAATGCAGGTAATGCTATTATTGATCAAATGGATGTTCCGGGGGATATCACCATTCAGGTAGCCGGTTCATACGAAGATCAGCAAGATTCGTTCCGGGATTTGGGAACCCTTGCCATCTTGATTGTCGTGCTTGTATTTATTGTGATGGCGGCACAGTTCGAATCACTTACTTATCCGTTCATCATCATGTTCTCTCTGCCGTTTGCATTTAGTGGCGTTTTGATGGCATTGTTTTTCACAAAGAGTACATTAAGCGTCATGAGTTTGTTGGGAGGAATTATGTTGATTGGTATTGTGGTGAAGAATGGTATTGTGCTCATCGACTATATCACCCTTTGTCGTGAACGTGGTCTGGCAGTCGTGAATTCTGTAGTAACGGCTGGTAAGAGTCGTCTTCGTCCGGTATTAATGACTACTGCTACGACTGTACTTGGTATGATCCCGATGGCTATCGGTGGAGGTCAAGGTTCGGAAATGTGGAGTCCAATGGCGATCGCCGTAATTGGTGGTTTGAGCGTATCAACCATATTGACATTGATTCTGATTCCGACTCTATATTGTGTATTTGCCGGTACAGGTATCAAGAACCAGCGTCGCAAGTTGCGCCGTCAGCGTGAACTGGATCTTTACTTCCGGCAAAATAAAAGTGACTATATTAAGAAATAATAGAAAAGAAATATGAAATCAGTATTAATAACATTTGATCAGGCCTATTTTGAACGTATTATTGCATTGCTAGACCGCTTGAATTGTCGTGGCTTCAGCTATTTGGAGAAGGTTCAGGGACGTGGCTCGAAGACTGGTGATCCGCATTTTGGTAGCCATGCATGGCCAAGTATGTGCTCGGCAATCCTTACAGTAGTCGATGATAATAAAGTCGATCCATTACTGGATACATTGCATAAGATGGACCTAGAAACCGAGCAATTAGGTTTACGGGCTTTTGTTTGGAATATTGAACGAACGATCTGACACCTATACGGTGAATAAATAAATGGAAAGGAGAATCGCATTAAATAATGTAGATTCTCCTTTCTTTTTGTCGCTTTTGTCTATCTTTGCAGTCGTTTCAAGAATTTGAACGTAAGGTGGATTATGAAAAATTATCTGAAATATTCGCTCTGGCTAACTTTGCTTGTATTTATCATTCTGATTGGACTACATTGGTTCCCGGTAATATCAATTGCCGGTCATACAATGAGGCGTGTCGATCTTTTGGGAGACTTGCGCTATCCAGAACCGGAAGAAGCGGTTTCTGATTCTGATAGTATCGTTCTTCCGCCTGTAGTAAAACCCGCTTTTGTGGATACTTGCCGGACGGGGCTGACTTGTATTGAAGATTATAGTGATTCCACCAGCCGAGGTATGGCCCCTTTCTATGAAGCACTTGATCGTGTATCTTCTGTTAATACCAAGGACTCTGAAGATAATATGGTACGTATCGCTGTATTTGGCGATTCTTTTATAGAAGCGGATATTTTTACTGCTGACTTACGTGAAATGCTTCAAAAACGTTTCGGTGGGTGCGGAGTTGGTTTTGTGACAATCACATCAATTACGAATGGATATCGTCCTACGGTACGACAAACTTTCGGAGGATGGTCGAGCCATGCAGTAACCGATACTATTTCTTTTGATAGGAAAAAACAAGGAGTATCCGGACACTATTTTATTCCTAGAAAAGGAGCTTACGTTGAGCTGCATGGACAAAGCAAATATGCCTCTTTACTTGATACTTGTCAGCGAACATCTATTTTCTTCTATAATAAAGGAGATATGCGACTGTCTGTTAGTGTCAATCGGGGTGCAGAACAAACTCATTCATTCACTCCCTCCGATAAGTTGCAACAGATGTATTTGGATGGGCGTATCGGTTCGGTACGATGGACAGTGGATGAGGCAGATTCCACTCTTTTCTATGGTGTAGCAATGGATGGTAAAAAAGGAATCATTCTGGATAATTTCTCTTTGCGCGGAAGTTCCGGACTTTCTCTGCGAGGAATACCGGCAGAGATGATGAGGCAATTCAATCATCAGCGACCTTACGACTTGGTTATTCTGGAATACGGATTGAATGTAGCTACGGAACATGGACGTAATTATGATAATTATAAGAAAGGTCTGCTTACTTCTATCGAGCATATAAAAAAGAATTTTCCTCAAGCCGGAGTGTTATTGTTGAGTATTGGTGATCGAGAATCTAAAAATGAGAATGGAGATCTACGTACAATGCCGGGAGTCAAGAATTTGATCCGTTATCAACAGAGCATAGCAGCGGAAAGCGGTATTGCTTTTTGGAATATGTTTGAGGCAATGGGGGGCGATGGAAGTATGGTTAAGATGGTGAATGCCAAACCTGCTATGGCAAATTATGATTATACACATATAAATTTCCGGGGTGGTAAACATTTGGCAAAGCTGTTGTATGAGACATTGATATACGGAAAGGAACAGTACGACAGGAGGCGTTCTTATGAGAAAGAGTAACCAGTCGTTTGTCTGTTTTTTGATTATATGTATAACTGTTTCCGGATTTCTGTCGAAGGTTGTAGCTCAAGATCAAATGCCTGCCCGTCCTTCCTCAATAAAATCTTTGAAGACAGTGAAGCCAATGCGGGAAATGACTTGGATGGCCGATACCATTTCTCTGCCACAACTTTTTTTCCCTTTAGCTTTTAAAAAGACCGGACGGAATGAAATTATTGATAGTATTGCTTTGTTTACTCCTATCTTTGAACGTTTTCGGCAAGTACATGCCGGAATCTCAGAAGACACAGTGCGCATTGTTCATATTGGTGATAGCCATGTCCGCGGTCATATTTATCCGCAGACTACGGGTACACTGCTGAAAGAAGCCTTTGGAGCTATTTCCTATACAGATATGGGAGTGAATGGAGCTACTTGTCTGACATTTACCCATCCTGACCGCATTGCTGATATTGTCGCACTGAAGCCCGAACTGTTGATTCTTTCTTTCGGGACAAATGAAAGCCATAGTCGGCGTTACAACGCTAATGTGCATTATAATCAGATGGATGAACTTATAAAATTGTTGCGTGACAGCCTTCCCGAAGTTCCTATATTACTGACTACTCCTCCCGGTTCTTACGAAAGTTTTCGTCAGCATCGGAGAAAACGTACATATTCAATAAACCCTCGTACAGCGACAGCAGCAGAAACAATTCGCCGTTATGCTAAAGACCATCACTTATTAGTGTGGGATATGTATGATGTCATAGGCGGACGTGAACGCGCCTGTCTTAATTGGATGGAAGCACAACTGATGCGTCCCGATCATGTACATTATTTACCCGAAGGATATGTTTTACAGGGGAATCTATTATATCAAGCCTTAATCCAAGCTTATAATGACTATGTTACCCGTTGATATAGATTTCAGCCGTCTCAAAGAGGTGCTGACTTATGATCCACAAGCACCAATGATATTCAGTAGTGGTATCTTCCTCTGGTTGTTTACTGCTTTTATGATAGTATATGTGTTGTTGCAACGAAAGAATACGGCCCGTATCCTGTTTGTTACCCTTTTTTCCTATTACTTTTATTATAAAAGCAGTGGCACATACTTCTTTTTGCTTGCTATTGTAACAGTCTGCGATTTTCTTTTGGCGCAATGGATGGACCATACAGTGGGACGTTGGAAACGTAAAGGGCTGGTGACGCTGAGTCTAAGTATTAATCTGGGGCTTCTCGTTTATTTTAAATATACGAACTTTTTGGGAGGGGTTATTGCTTCCTTGATGGGTGGCGAATTTACTGCGCTCGATATATTCTTGCCGGTGGGTATTTCTTTTTTTACCTTCCAATCATTAAGCTATACCATTGATGTTTATCGCCGGGAGATAAAGCCATTGACCAATCTGCTGGATTATGCTTTCTATGTATCCTTCTTTCCGCAATTGGTAGCCGGACCGATTGTGCGTGCTCGTGATTTTATTCCTCAAATCCGGAAACCGCTTTTTGTTTCGCAGGAAATGTTTGGGCGAGGTATCTTCCTTATAGCATCTGGTCTGTTCAAAAAACAGTGATCTCTGATTATATCAGTATCAATTTTGTAGAACGAATTTTTGATAATCCCACGCTTTATTCGGGTGTGGAAAATCTGATGGGAGTATACGGGTATGCTTTACAGATATATTGCGACTTTTCTGGTTATAGTGATATGGCTATCGGTATAGCTCTGTTATTAGGATTTCATTTCAATTTAAACTTCAATTCTCCATATAAATCTGCTTCTATCACCGAATTTTGGCGTCGTTGGCATATTTCTTTGTCCAGTTGGTTGCGCGATTACCTATATATATCTTTAGGAGGAAACCGGAAAGGAAAGTTCCGTCAATATTTAAATCTGATTATTACCATGTTTTTGGGTGGTCTTTGGCATGGAGCTTCTTGGAACTTTATGCTTTGGGGAACTTTCCATGGCATTGCTTTGGCTGTACATAAAATGTGGATGACTTTTACTGGACGTAAGAAAGGAGAGGGGAGTCATGGCTGGAGGCGTGTATTCGGAGTCATAATCACTTTTAATTTTGTTTGTTTCTGCTGGATTTTCTTCCGTAATGCCGATTTTGATAATTCGATAGATATGTTGAAGCAAATATTTATGGCTTTCAATCCGCAACTTTTTCCACAATTGTTGGAGGGATACTGGCGCGTATTTGCCTTGATGTTACTCGGTTTTTACTCCATTTTGCGCCCGACCGTTGGGAAAATGCACTTTGTCGTGGAGTTATCCGTCTACCGTTCTTAGGAAAGGCATTGTTGATGGTAGCATTGATTTATCTCGTGATTCAAATGAAAAGTACGGAAATTCAGCCATTCATTTATTTCCAGTTCTGATACTTCTCATTTAGACGTTTATTTATATAAATTACATTGTAGGCGAACAAATGTCGGGCAATTGGAAGTTTATTGAAAAAAAAATCTTTTCTTGTAAATTACAAAGTTAAAATGAGTAATCATATGAATGATTCTGTAAATTATCAGCCGGCATCCAATCGTTATGATGGGATGCAATATAAATACTGTGGTAAGAGCGGCTTACAGTTGCCTGTGATTTCTTTGGGATTGTGGCATAATTTTGGTAGTGTGGACGACTTTGATGTAGCAACAGATATAATTAAATATGCTTTCGATCATGGTATTACACACTTTGATTTGGCAAATAATTATGGTCCTGTTCCTGGAAGTGCAGAAATAAACTTCGGTCGGATTCTGAAAGAAAACTTTCAGGGCTATCGGGATGAAATGATTATCTCTTCTAAAGCTGGTCATGAAATGTGGGCAGGACCTTATGGTGGAAATAGTTCACGAAAAAATCTGATGGCAAGTATTGACCAAAGCCTTCGTCGTACTGGTTTAGAGTATTTTGATATATTTTATACTCATCGTTATGATGAGGTCACTCCTATCAGGGAGACAGTTCAAGCACTAATTGACATTGTAGAAAGAGGAAAAGCCTTGTACGTCGGAATATCTAAATATCCTCCTGAGAAAGCATATTTAGTTTACGAAATGCTGTCAGATGCAGGTGTGCCTTGTCTCATTAGTCAATATCGTTATAATATGTTCGACCGTACGGTTGAGAAAGAAAATCTTAGTCTGGCAGCAAAGAATGGTTCTGGTTTTATTGCATTCTCTCCTTTGGCTCAGGGACTATTGACAGATAAATATTTGAATGGGATTCCGGAAAATTCACGTGCTGCACGTCCTACCGGATTTTTACAAAGCTCACAGGTAACTCCTGAAAAAGTGGAGATTATCCGGCAACTGAATGAAGTCGCTCATCGTCGTGGTCAAACGTTGGCGGAGATGGCATTGGCATGGACACTTAAAGATAAACGGATAACGTCAGTAATTGTAGGAGCAAGTTCTGTGAAGCAATTAGACGATAATCTACATGCTTTAGATAATTTGGAATTTACGTTTGATGAGTTGGCTGAGATTGATCAAATCTTACTTAAGCTTGTGAAGCATAGAAAAGAAAAATAGTAGAAAAGAATACACGCCTTAAAATAACCGATCTTAATACCATGAAGAATTTGAACTCAATGAGAATTTTGTATTTGTTTTGTGCATTGTTTGCTGTGTCGGTGGGATATGCCAAACTAAAACCAGTTTCACTGACCTGTGAATATATGGAGAACCCGGCTGTAGTCGATGTTCCGTCTCCTCGTTTGTCGTGGATCAATGAAGTTACTTCAAAACAGATCCGCGGTGAAGTTCAGAAAGCTTATCGCATTGTGGTCGCTTCTTCAAAAGATAAATTATTGAATGGTGAGTTTGACGTTTGGGATAGTGGAAAAAGAAGTTCTTCAGATTCGTATTTGATTCCTTATGAAGGACAACAATTACAATCTGCAAAGGATTATTGGTGGCGTGTCATGACTTGGAACCGACAAGAAGAGGCGTCTGCTTGGAGTGAACCTGCTTATTGGGGCATGGGACTTTTGTCTGCTGACGAATGGAAAGCAAAATGGATTGGCGTACCCTGGCAAGGCGAGGCACCTAAGAAGACGCTTAAACCTAACTCAACTGTGTATCCCTCTTATCCATCCCCACTTTTTCGGAAACTATTTAATGTGAAGGAGGATATTGTTTCGGCAAAAGTTTTTGTCACTGGACTGGGATATTTTGAACTTTATATAAATGGTGAAAGGGTAGGAGATGATTATCTTGTACCGAACTTTACCAATTATACGGTTCGGGATGATCTTAAATATGCAAATATTGCTATTGACAATCGTTTCCGTAATTATCGGGTGATGTATTTAGCGTATGATATTACCGATTTGTTGCAGGAAAAAGAAAATGTAGCGGGAGCTATTGTCGGGAATGGATTTTATGATTGCGTGAGCCATTGGGTATGTCCGTTCGGTTCACCCCGTTTCTTTGTCAGATAGAAGTGACTTATAAGGATGGAAGTAAAGATATTATAGCTTCGGATGAGACGTGGAAAGTAAAAGAATCTCCTATCATAATGGATGGGTTTGATGGGGAAATTTACGATGCAAATGCGGAAGTAGAAGATTGGGCAACCGCAAAATGTGATGATTCAACGTGGAATTATGCAGTATTGCGTCAGGCTCCGATTGGAGTGCTAACTGCCCATACTGCTCCTGCAGATAAGATTATAGAAGCTCTTCGGCCGGTTTCTTTTAAAAAATTGGAAGCTTCAGTCTATGAAGTTGACTTTGGTAAAGAGATATCTGGATGGATACATTTTAAGGATATTAGGGGACAAAAAGGAGATACTTTAAATGTTAAAATATTTGTGAATCTCCGTGGGGATTCAACAGTATATTTAAAAGGTGAAGGGAAGGAGTCTTATGCTCCCCGGTTTACTTGGTATGTTTTTAGTAAAGCTATTATAAGTGGTCTTTCTGATCTGTCTGCAAAGAATGTAATTGCTGAGGCTGTAAATACGGATGTGAAAATTTCGTCAGAATTCAAAACGTCCAATTCGCTGTTTAACCAGATTAATGAAATATGGCAACGTAGTCAATTAGATAATATGCATGGAGGTGTAGCCAGTGATTGTCCGCATCGGGAACGTTCTGCTTATACAGGAGACGGACAAGTGGCGTGTGTTACGGTAATGCATAACTTCAATGCTGCTGCGTTTTATCAGAAGTGGATTCGTGATATAAGGGACGTGCAAAATATCGAAACAGGGTATGTACCCAATGGAGCACCATGGCAACCTGGTTGTGGGGGAGGCGTACCGTGGGGAGCAGCTATGAATATTATGCCGTGGGAGTTTTATCTTCATTATGGAGATAGGCGTATGTTAGAAGCCAATTATTGGGCGATGAAGGAACAAGTACGTTATATGTTGACATGGCTTACTGCTGATGGAACGATGTTAGCTAAGAGCACCAACTGTAATTCGAAGGAACCAAATTATTGGTTGAACTTAGGTGACTGGGCACCTGCATTTGCTATCCCTTTGGAAGAATTGGTGCATACATTTTATCTATGGCGTTGTGCGGATTATACGGCAAAAGCTGCTGAGGCTATAGGTAACGTTACTGATTTCAGATATTATTCAGAGTTAGCAAAACGAGTCAAAGGAGCTTTTCATCGTAAATTTTATGATAGAGAAAAGAAAACGTATGGTGATTATGGCAGTAATATTTTCGCTTTGGTGATGGGAGTTCCGGAAGAATCATATAAAGATGTTGTAGCTACTTTGCGTCAGGAGGTAGTAGAAAAATATAAAAATCATTTGAATACGGGAATTTTTGGTACTCAGTTCTTTTTTGAAACTTTGGCTGCAAATGGATTGAATGATGTGGCTTATGAGGTTATGAATCAATCAGATTTTCCTAGTTATGGCTATTGGATTAAACAGGGAGCTACTACTACTTGGGAACAATGGAATGGTAAAGACTCACGTAATCATCCAATGTTTGGTGGAGGGTTGACCTGGTTTTATCGGATTCTTGCAGGAGTAAAAGTAGACGAAAGTGCACCTGGATATAAGCGTGTTATCATAAAACCTACATTGCCTCAGAAATTGTCGGAAGTTTATTATTCAAATATGACCCCTTATGGTAAACTTGTGTCAGAAGTTCGGCAGAACATTGGTTCTTTGAATTAAATGTTTCTATACCTGTCGGAAGTGAAGCGATGATTTATATACCTGTGTATCATTCTGATCCTAAATAACAGAGAGTGGAAAGACATTAGATTCAGGTTCTGGCATTGAAGTGTTAGGTCTTGAACATAATTATTGTAAAGTAAAGGTTGGGCAAGGCGTTTACCGCTTTTTAGTTAAAGAGTAGATTCTATTTATCGCTTTTGTTCCTCCTATGATTTTCCCCCCTCTTTTTATCTGCCACTTGCACAAGACATTATTTAACTATTTGGAATCTAGTCGTTTGCAAGTGTGCAAGATATGGTGACAGATGGGTTGCAGATCAATTATCTGCCACATCCGTTTTTTTGTCTGTATATTCATATTGTTCTGTTTATCAGCTATTACCACTCAATCTGGTAACCATTAATACTCTACTTGATAGTTATTAATGCCCATATTTTAGTTATAAATAGTCTGTAATTCCACTATCAAACGTCTGCTTTAGGTTCAATATGAATTGTCCTAATCAACTTCTCGTCGTGGAATTATATTCTCAAGAACCTAATTTATCAACTATCACTTTTTTTTTCGACATAGCCATATTTTGTTTCCGACATAGTCATAAATTTTCGTAACAACATAGAAAACAAAGTGTTCCACTACCTGAAACACTCTGTTCAGTATATCAAAACACTTTGTACTTCCGCTTGAAACACTCTGTTCAGTATATCAAAACACATTGTACCTCCGCTTGAAACACTCTGTTCCGCATCTCAAAACACTTTGTACCGCATCTTTAAACAGTTAGTTTTCACTACTTAAAACACTTTGTTTTTCGCCTCTGAACAGTTCGTCTTAAGTGCTGAAACTCAACGTTTCACCCTAATGACCCCCATAGCTTCCCAGCTTTAAACTCAACGTTCCCCGCCTGAAACTCCTAGTACCCCTATATTATGACCATGCCTGTATTTACTTCACACTCTCATACTATACTTCCTATTTCACTTCACCCATATTTATTTTTCCCAGGTTCACTTTACTCCTTCAGTTACGTCTTCCTGATTCAGTAAACACAGTAATAATGCCTATTCCTAACACCGCTATACACCGCTTGGTTATTACCTCCTGATACCCTATATAGATTTATGATTTTTCCCTATCATAAACATTCTCCTTGATTTACTACAGCCTTTTCCGTCATTCTCACCCTATTTCCCCCTTTATTTAAACCATAACCTCTTGAATAAGCATAAAACTATTATCCCGTTGTATATCAGCATCAGCTTTCTCCGGATATACCATCCCTGTGATTTATCTCCTGACCTTTCATCACGAGTGAGGTCAAAGAGTTGCTCCCACCGTATCCCTCATCGTTGGAACTCCTATAAATAGGGACTTTTATGAACATAGTTAGAACGTGAAGGCAAATAGAATACAAATTACGTGCAGTAACATAATCCAGAATTCCATTTTCTCTTTCTTCTTTTCCTTCTCTCTCTCGAATCTCTCTCGCTTTAAATATAATAATGAGTCCCCCTATTCCCCTCCTTCCTTCCCCTCTCCAAATTATGTTATACAACATCCCTCTCCCTCAGCCATTTATCCCCAATCTTAAAAAAACTTGCATAAAAAGTACTCTAAAATTAGGATCATATCTTAAAATCCCCTACTTTTGCACCCGCTTTCCAAGAGAAGAAAGCCTTAGTTACTTGACAAACTGCAAAAGCGTAAATCAGGTTAAGACAAAGAACAAAAAAACTTCCAAAAAGTTTTGGAAGCAATAGCATAAAGTTCTTATCTTTGCACTCCGATTCGCAAAGAAACCGGTTTATCCCCAGTTCCTTCATCTTGTCCCTTCTTTCCCTTTCGATAAGAGAGCCTTAGAAAGAGCCAAGAGAAAAGCTGAAAAAAAACTTTTCCAAACATTTGGTAGTTTCAAATAAACCCCTTACCTTTGCACCCGCTTTTGAAACCAAAGCAATTAAGTTCTTTGACATATTGATAAACAATACAAGTAGTACAAGAAAAAAAATAGAACCGTCAATACCTTTTAAATAGGTATTAGATTGAAGTCAATAAAACGTACGGCATCCGGCAGAGATCACAGATATCCTTTTTGGATATTCAAAAATACTTTTACAATGAAGAGTTTGATCCTGGCTCAGGATGAACGCTAGCTACAGGCTTAACACATGCAAGTCGAGGGGCAGCATATTTCTAGCAATAGAAACGATGGCGACCGGCGCACGGGTGAGTAACACGTATCCAACCTACCTTTTACTCGGAGATAGCCTTTCGAAAGAAAGATTAATATCCGATAGTATAAAAAAATCCCATGATTTTGTTATTAAAGAATTTCGGTAAAAGATGGGGATGCGTTCCATTAGATTGTAGGCGGGGTAACGGCCCACCTAGTCATCGATGGATAGGGGTTCTGAGAGGAAGGTCCCCCACATTGGAACTGAGACACGGTCCAAACTCCTACGGGAGGCAGCAGTGAGGAATATTGGTCAATGGGCGTAAGCCTGAACCAGCCAAGTAGCGTGAAGGATGACTGCCCTATGGGTTGTAAACTTCTTTTATATGGGAATAAAATGCTCCACGTGTGGAATATTGCATGTACCATATGAATAAGGATCGGCTAACTCCGTGCCAGCAGCCGCGGTAATACGGAGGATCCGAGCGTTATCCGGATTTATTGGGTTTAAAGGGAGCGTAGGTGGACAGTTAAGTCAGTTGTGAAAGTTTGCGGCTCAACCGTAAAATTGCAGTTGATACTGGCAGTCTTGAGTACAGTAGAGGTGGGCGGAATTCGTGGTGTAGCGGTGAAATGCTTAGATATCACGAAGAACTCCGATTGCGAAGGCAGCTCACTAGACTGGTCACTGACACTGAGGCTCGAAAGTGTGGGTATCAAACAGGATTAGATACCCTGGTAGTCCACACAGTAAACGATGAATACTCGCTGTTTGCAATATACCGCAAGCGGCCAAGCGAAAGCATTAAGTATTCCACCTGGGGAGTACGCCGGCAACGGTGAAACTCAAAGGAATTGACGGGGGCCCGCACAAGCGGAGGAACATGTGGTTTAATTCGATGATACGCGAGGAACCTTACCCGGGCTTAAATTGCAACTGAATATAGTGGAAACACTATAGCCGCAAGGCAGTTGTGAAGGTGCTGCATGGTTGTCGTCAGCTCGTGCCGTGAGGTGTCGGCTTAAGTGCCATAACGAGCGCAACCCTTATCTTTAGTTACTAACAGTTGACGCTGAGGACTCTAGAGAGACTGCCGTCGTAAGATGTGAGGAAGGTGGGGATGACGTCAAATCAGCACGGCCCTTACGTCCGGGGCTACACACGTGTTACAATGGGAGGTACAGAAGGCCGCTACCTGGTGACAGGATGCCAATCCCCAAAACCTCTCTCAGTTCGGATCGAAGTCTGCAACCCGACTTCGTGAAGCTGGATTCGCTAGTAATCGCGCATCAGCCATGGCGCGGTGAATACGTTCCCGGGCCTTGTACACACCGCCCGTCAAGCCATGAAAGCCGGGGGTACCTGAAGTACGTAACCGCAAGGAGCGTCCTAGGGTAAAACTGGTAATTGGGGCTAAGTCGTAACAAGGTAGCCGTACCGGAAGGTGCGGCTGGAACACCTCCTTTCTGGAGCGATGTCGTTACCGTTGCATGGCCGTAGATAGCTTCTCACTCCTATTCTATAAATAGAAATGATTATCATTCTACCTCAACCATCCAACATATAGACTATCAAGGTTCTATTTAATGTACTACTAGTACTTGTTTATTTATAACATATAGATCAAATCTATAGAAGTATAGATAGAGATAAACAAGAGAAAACAGAAGCCGAGTCTAACGATGGTAGACAAGGTTGAATTATCGAGCAAGAGATAGCATAAGCGATGCTTGCATCGATTATGCCGAAAGCAGCCGATAATGCGTAGAACACAGTCCTATAGCTCAGTTGGTTAGAGCGCTACACTGATAATGTAGAGGTCGGCAGTTCAACTCTGCCTGGGACTACTTCGAAGAAGCAAAAAGGAACACGAATGGTATGAATAAAAACAATACCTCCCTCCTTATTCTTCATAATCTTCGGGGGATTAGCTCAGCTGGCTAGAGCATCTGCCTTGCACGCAGAGGGTCAACGGTTCGAATCCGTTATTCTCCACCATCTCGCAAGAGAAACGATCTTTGACATGATGAAACAAAAAGTAAAATTTAGTAAAGAGCTAAAAGTATATATCAAGCCGCACACTCTTCATTGGATCAATTGGTATCTTCGTAGCAATACAACGATTCCCATGCCAACCATGAAGAAGTCAGTTTGAAAGAAAGTAAGCAAGGGCGCATGGCGGATGCCTTGGCTCTCGGAGGCGATGAAGGACGTGATAAGCTGCGATAAGCTCTGGGTAGGTGCAAATAACCCTTGATCCAGAGATTTCCGAATGGGACAACCCGTCATTCTGAAGGAATGACATCCATCCTCGATGGAAGCTAACGCAGGGAACTGAAACATCTTAGTACCTGCAGGAAAAGAAAATAATAATGATTCCCCTAGTAGTGGCGAGCGAACGGGGACTAGCCCAAACCATAGTTGTTACGGCAATTATGGGGTTGTAGGACCACGATGTCGCATGACATCTGGTGAGAAGAACGATCTGGAAAGTTCGGCCATAGACGGTGATAGCCCGGTATTCTAAACCAGACGAAGCGTAGTGGTATCCTGAGTAGCGCGGGACACGAGAAATCTTGCGTGAATCCACCGGGACCATCCGGTAAGGCTAAATACTCCCGAGAGACCGATAGCGAACCAGTACTGTGAAGGAAAGGTGAAAAGCACTTCGAATAGAAGAGTGAAATAGTCCCTGAAACCATGCGCCTACAAGCGGTCGGAGCTGTTAAAACAGTGACGGCGTGCCTTTTGCATAATGAACCTACGAGTTACTTTTTCCGGCAAGGTTAAGTGTCTAGAGACATGCAGCCGAAGCGAAAGCGAGTCTTAATAGGGCGTCCAGTCGGAAGGAGTAGACGCGAAACCAAGTGATCTACCCTTGGGCAGGTTGAAGGTTAGGTAACACTAACTGGAGGACCGAACCGATAAGCGTTGAAAAGCTTCCGGATGACCTGAGGGTGGGGGTGAAAGGCTAATCAAACTTGGAGATAGCTCGTACTCCCCGAAATGCATTTAGGTGCAGCCTTGTGAGTTACTAATGTGAGGTAGAGCGACTGATAAGATGCGAGGGCTTCACCGCCTATCAAGTCTTGACAAACTCCGAATGCGCATTAGTCCAATCACAGGAGTGAGGGCATGGGTGCTAAGGTCCATGTCCCAAAGGAGAAGAATCCAGACCATCAGCTAAGGTCCCCAAATAAACACTAAGTTGAACTAACGAAGTCAGATTGCTAAGACAGCTAGGATGTTGGCTTGGAAGCAGCCATTCATTTAAAGAGTGCGTAACAGCTCACTAGTCGAGGAGTTTGGCGTGGATAATAATCGGGCATTAAGTGTTTTACCGAAGCTATGGGATCAGCAATGATCGGTAGGGGAGCATTCCACTCCGCGTCGAAGGCGTAGCGTCAGCTATACTGGAGCGTGTGGAAAAGCAAATGTAGGTATAAGTAACGATAAAGGGGGTGAGAAACCCCCTCGCCGCAAGACTAAGGTTTCCTGATCAACGCTAATCGGATCAGGGTTAGTCGGGTCCTAAGGCTCAGCCGAACGGCGAAGCCGATGGCAGAACAGGTTAATATTCCTGTACTACCTTAAAGAGTGATTGTGGAGACGGAGCAGTGACAATACCGCGGACTGACGGAATAGTCCGTTAAAGGGTGTAGATGCTGATCATCCCAGGCAAATCCAGGATGAGAGTCGAACCTGATAGTATACCGAATTCTTCGGAATGAAGTAATAGCGTATGTAATCAAACTCCCAAGAAAATCCGCTAAACTTAATCTTTGAGGTACCCGTACCGTAAACGGACACACGTAGTCGGGTTGAATATACTAAGGCGCTTGAGTGAATCACGGTTAAGGAACTAGGCAAATTAACCCTGTAACTTCGGGATAAAGGGTCCCAGCTTTTCGGCTGGGCGCAGAGAATAGGTCCAGGCAACTGTTTAACAAAAACACAGGGCTGTGCAAAATCGAAAGATTCGGTATACAGCCTGACACCTGCCCGGTGCTGGAAGGTTAAGAGGAGATGTCATCGCAAGAGAAGCATTGAATTGAAGCCCCAGTAAACGGCGGCCGTAACTATAACGGTCCTAAGGTAGCGAAATTCCTTGTCGGGTAAGTTCCGACCTGCACGAATGGTGTAATGATCTGGACACTGTCTCAACCGTGAGCTCAGTGAAATTGTAGTATCGGTGAAGATGCCGATTACCCGCGATGGGACGAAAAGACCCCGTGAACCTTTACTATAGCTTAACATTGAATTTGGGTAATTAATGTGTAGGATAGGCCGGAGACTTTGAAGTTCAGACGCCAGTTTGAATGGAGTCGCTGTTGAAATACGGCCCTTTGATTATTTGAGTTCTAACTCGTAATTTCGAGGACACTGTTTGGTGGGTAGTTTGACTGGGGTGGTCGCCTCCAAAACAGTAACGGAGGCTTCTAAAGGTGCCCTCAGGACGATTGGTAACCGTCCGTAGAGTGTAATGGCATAAGGGCGCTTGACTGGGAGACTCACAAGTCGATCAGGTAGGAAACTAGAGCATAGTGATCCGGTGTTTCCGTATGGAAGGGACATCGCTCAAAGGATAAAAGGTACTCCGGGGATAACAGGCTGATCCCTCCCAAGAGCTCATATCGACGGAGGGGTTTGGCACCTCGATGTCGGCTCGTCACATCCTGGGGCTGGAGAAGGTCCCAAGGGTTGGGCTGTTCGCCCATTAAAGTGGCACGCGAGCTGGGTTCAGAACGTCGTGAGACAGTTCGGTCTCTATCTATCGTGGGCGTATGAAATTTGCGTGGCTCTGACACTAGTACGAGAGGACCGTGTTGGACTGACCTCTGGTTTACCAGTTGTGCCGCCAGGTGCATTGCTGGGTATCTAAGTCGGGATTGGATAAGTGCTGAAAGCATCTAAGTACGAAGCCAGCCACAAGATTAGATTTCTTAGGGTCGTTAAAGACGATGACGTTGATAGGATGCAGGTGTACAGGTGGTAACATCTTAGCCGAGCATTACTAATTGCCCGTCTACTTTCTTTCTGGTTTTGTTTGTTATATACGTTTAGCGTATTATGATTATTAATATAATAAATACTATTGATAATAATGATTACTGTAATTTTACTTTTCATCATGTCATAACCTTTTTCAGGTGGTTATAGCACGAGGGTTCCACCTCTTCCCATTCCGAACAGAGAAGTTAAGCCTCGTCACGCCGATGGTACTGCGTAACAGTGGGAGAGTAGGTAACTGCCGTTTTTGAAGAAGCCCCTTCAGTCGATTGACCGGAGGGGCTTTCTGTTTTTTATCCGCTCTGATTAAGAGAGTGCTTATTGTACAATTCTTGTGATACCTATTAAAAAAGTGAAGATTTACTGATAATTTGTATGTTATGAGGATATTTATTTGTATCTTTGTCGCCCGAATTGTAATCCAACGATTTAAAAAAGAGAGAAGCTTTGGGAAAGTTTGATAAATACAAAATTGATTTGAAAGGCATGCAAGCAGACTCTGCTAAGTATGAGTTTGTATTGGATAATCTTTATTTCGCTCACATTGATGGTCCTGAAGTTCAGAAAGGAAAAGTCAATGTTACATTAACTGTAAAGAGAACCTCTCGTGCTTT
>NZ_BHWB01000035.1 GCF_003865075.1 Bacteroides faecalis
TACTCCGAAAACCGGGCTTTCTTTTTTTCGAAATGAATTTTAAGCAGGCTTAAAATTCATTGATTGATAACATGTTAGTAAATGGTGTAAGCACAGATTAAACTGTATAACCATTATTTCGCTGAGAGTCCTACTTTTTTCATGTAGGCTTCTGTAGGTTAATTAAGCTGACTTTATACCCGCTAATGCGAATTAAAAGTACCATTTAACTAACACATTATCATTTTATGTACACAATCAACATCCGGAGCAAACAAAATCCCAAGGAGCAGAAAAAGGTCAAGCTGGAGATGATATTCTTCCAAACCGGCTATGCCCGCGTGCCAAAAGTATTAAATATTACCGGTCTATTAAAGGACTGGGACGTCAAATCACAGAGTTTCCGTAACGATAGTACGGAAGCGGCTACCAAATACAAACTGTTGTTCAGTTTGCGTACCAAATACCTGCCTATAACCGATATGTGGAAATCGGAAGAACATAACTGGTCTCCGGTTCAACTTTCACATTGCTTTGGCGAGATGAAACAAACTCAGTCAGAGGTCAAAGTCAAATCGGTTCTTCAAATGACTGACTATTTCGAATCACATTTCAAAAAAGAAACGCATCAAGAACAACCAAATGCAGAACATTACAAACATTCACCAAAGAGAAATACGGTAAAGCATTCTCCGCCTACTTTTTACCGACATCACCGAGCAATTCTTATTGGATTTCGCCTTCTGGATTAAAAAGCAAGGCATCAAGAACGGAAATAAAAGAGGTTTGACGAGCAAACTCCACCGTTTGCAACCATGCTAAAAAGTAGGAAATGTACGGAGTAAATATGGATGCCTTCCTCAACCTCTTCCTGTTCTGCTACTAAACGGACGGCATAACTAACGGGATGCCTGCAACTTCACGTGGAATTCGGTTCAGGAAAAGCAAATGGCAATGGTAGGTGTCAATATATCGGAAGAATCCGTTGAGAGAAACTCCACAGTGCCGACATATCTCGACACAGGATAGGTTGGTGGCCATGTACAACTCCAGTGCGGGACGATATTTCGCTTCCATCTCCGGTTTGCACTCTCTTATCCGTTTACATTCTTTCTCCTTCAAAGTTATTCTACATCTTCAACGCACCGAATAAAACAGGCAGAACTGGTGTCATCCACTCCATCCTTTTCACAGTCTAATGGTTCACCTTCACCCAGACTAAAATCAAGGGTAAAATAGTTAATATCAAGATAGGAATAATTCTTACTTTTCGTCTCTCCGCTCAACTGAGCGCTAATATACTTTTCACACCAGTAAGTCGCACCGGGTCTTATATACACATCCTCAAACAACGGCCTGTATGCAAGTGTTTTCCATCCGTTATCCCAATCATACTCCGAATACTTTTTGCTGCGCCACGCATATTGCAATGCGCCGGGGCGTATAACTCCGGATTTATACCAAGACTTATCTGTTTTACGTCTGCCGTAGCCTGAAGCACCTATCGGGAAGAACAGGTTGTTACCATTTTCTTTGTTATATACGAAGCATCCGCGCATGCCGTAGCTCTTGTTCCCACCTCTATAATAACCGTACACTTCATTAACATCTTCCAATGTTTCTGTAGCTCCGTCACCATAAAGCACTCCGTAGCCAAATTCTCGGTTTTCTCCATTGCGCAGATTATCATAATCCTTGACTGTTGCCACACGTACATTAACTTTCGTCCCATCCGGATTGACCACTTGTATGTTCTCCTTGGAAAATCCGTCTGAACCTGTGTTCTTATCGCTAGCAGCTTTTATTTCTAACCATTTTTTAGAGCCACCGCCTGCCAAGCTAAGTTCATTATCACCTACAGGAACCTGAAAGCCGTACGTCTTATTGTTTTCAGCAAGAATGGCATCAGTCAAGTTTCCGTATTTAAAAAGTGATCCCTCCTCTAACGGCGATTGGGTTTCTTCCGTGGCACTGTATAAATTGAAAGAATGCCATTTTATACTATCATTCAGTACCAACGGCGCATAACCCTGACGAACGAATATGCGATGATGGCAGGTGTAATTATTATACTCAACCAATACAATCGCGGAGCGCACAGTATTTTCATTCTCGCACGTTCCGTTAAAATCAATCCAGAAATCCATCGGCGAGTCGATTGTTCCATGTACATATCCCTCAGCATCGGCTCCCCTTAGTTTAATCATATTGTTCTTATCGATTTCAACTTTTGCTCGCCAAGGACCTTTAGAGTCGTATGTCTCAAATTTCTCTGCGCTTTCTTTAGACAAGATTTTCATTACGACATGGAAATTATCGCTATTATTCCAGCTTCGCCACACACCTTTGGGGTTGACACATCGTCGTACCTGAATAATTGAAGCTGTATCTATCAGATTCTTGCCATTAACATCTTTAAGCACTTCATTTTTATCTTTGTCCATCAACTTCAACTCTATCTTTGCCTCACGGGAATATGCTACATATGGATTGTTCCCTGTATAGCCGCTCGTTGGAACCAACTGCTTGGGACGGGTATAGAACGGCATTTTAAGGTTTAAACCATCGTCATAGCCCAGTTCTACAGAATAGTTGCCATGGTCACCAACTGTGAGATCTTCAAATATTCGCTTCTCATTGTTTGCATTAGTATTCCATTCTTCTTTATTCCAATCCTTGTTGTTCATGTAATGTTTATCATCTCCAATAATCTTTCGACTATCATATGCAAGTGACATGAAACCGTGCCACACAGCTTCACGCTGCTGACCTACCGGATAGACCTTTGACAAATCGGCAAACTTGTAGTCATCACCTTCTTCCAGCGTGGGCCACCAGTGGTTCTCGATTATTCTCACTTCCAACTTTACTTTATCCAAATCACTTCCCTTGATTTTGACTGGAAGGGAGGCAGACTGATTATACAGGTAGGAAATGTAGTAAGGAGTGGGCACAATCAATTGCTTATCCTCTTTATATTCAATATGCCAGTCAACATCATTGGCATAGCCGTTAAACCTCAGTGTCAGCTTATAGTGGCAGTTACGTTTGGCGTTGTAGTCTTTTTTCACATCCTGTCCGAGCATGAAGCGGTAGATAATCTTACCTTCGCCGGGACGGTCGCTTAAACGTGCATCATAATACCCTTCCACTTCTATATATGTACCGAATTCAACATTATCTTTCAAGACATAACCTTCATCATTGGGCAAACCAGGAGCATCAAGCTTTCCATCATCGTCACTGTCCTGCCGTTTGTCTTTAATTCCTGGTCTCGACTCTTCGTTTCCCTGCAAATTCTCATAGAAATAAAGGGCAGGAGTGTTTTCAGTATGATAATCGGCTATCGAGGGAGACTTGAGAGCAGTTTCACCGGGCGGCAAAAGACCGTAAAAAAGCTTACCACGCGAAACGAACGGCCATGATGCAAAATCTTCGTTGTCAGGGGCATCAGGTCTGCCGTTATAGTAATAAACTTCTCCGTCTTCATGAAGCTCTTCTATAAGAGATTTCTCATTTCGATTTTCAAACGTTGCCGACGTGTAGCCGGGTGTATTATCCTTGCCCAGATAGCAGGTACGGGGTATATGCTTTATTTTAATGGATTTGAAATGTATTCGGATACCGTCTTTCAGTTTAGTGGCGTCGAAAGCTACCGTAATTTTGGATGCCGCACGACGTAGCCATGCATGTAGCTTCACGCTTTTTTCCTTCACCACAAGAGACTCGTCGTTGGAGTTGCCGGAAGCATTCGTGAAATAGCCTATCATCTGGCTGTTGGCGGTGATATCATCAGGATTCCACGTGAGCGGAATGCTCTTGAGCCCGTCCACGGTCTTTATGTTTCCATCATACGCTGTCAGTAGATTGGGAATGTTCGCCACGGCATACATGTAATATCGGCCGAAGTCGATTTCGTCCGGCAGCTTGAAAGTAGCGCGTTTGGTAGTGTTTTCCGCTGTCCCCTTTCCGTTTTCCGCGTCTGCATCTGTACGTCCTTCATCGAACACGGTATATCCTTCTATCTTCCAGCTCTTTTTCAGTGCCTTTGTCTCGTAATCATACAACAATACATGCAGAGAACTGATATTCTTTAGGGCATCTCCCGCAGCCCGTGTCCGGGTAAGCGCTGATGACATGGGCTTGAAGTCCAGCGTAGCAGATACCATTGCCCTGCCTTCACCTATGATTTCTTCCTTCAAAAGTCATCCTGACAACCTGTTACGACTAAAATCATCAGGAAGAGAATAATATGTTGTACAAAATGCTTCATAATGCTTCTGTTTCTATTGTTTTACAATCCGAATACAGGATCAAGGGCTACTTCGCTGTAAGGAATTACATCCACTACAATTTCATTACTATTATACAATGTTATATTCACCAGGACATGGGTGTTGCGAAAAAGGGCCTTCAGGTTGGGCAATGGGCAGACAAAAGGTTCATCCTTTCCTGATATATGAATTGTCAGAGTGTATTCCTGCTCACCGTCTGTCGCGCCCGCTTTGGGGTTCATACTCTCGGGCAGGTAGAAAACGGGAACATCCTTCGCAACACCCGGTTTGGAGTTGTCCGGGTAGTTTATATCAACTGTAGGTTTTCCTACAGTAACCGGTCCATGGGTATAGATCTTTGTTTTATCCGCCTGTACCGGCAGTTCATAGTTCTTCAGCCAGCCGGCGGCTTCCGTGGTAGCATAATCATCGCTCTCGGACGAGGCGTCGGAAACCTCCTTCAACCACTCTATCCAAGTTTTTCCCTTGAAGAGCTGCCGATTCTGTTCGCTGTCATTGACACGCGCCAGCAGGAAGTTCTCGTCGGCATACTTCTCTATGGTGAAATTGGTCACGGTCACTTCCTCGCTGCGCCAGTTCATAAAGTTCATCGTGAACTTCGTGGCGACACGCACCACGTAGAATGTCTTCTCGAGCTTTCCTTCGGTAAAGACAATTTCATACACGGAGGACATCGGGATGTTTTTCCCATTCGAGTAGTCCGGGGCGAAGTAGATGCCGTTTACCGCAGCTTCAAAGCCGGACGAGTTCTCTGTATAATCATTGAAGAAAGCGGTCAACGTTTGGTTCCCACCTGTTACGCCTTCTACAGTAGACACACTCTCTTCATTGGCGAAGAGGAAAATCTTTTTCTTTTCGTTGGGCCGCACCTTGAGTAAGATGTATTTCTGTGCTTGCGCGCCCTCCAGCGAATAGTACCGGTTATGTTCCACCGTACCGTCTTCATGCAGGATGACAATGCGCACACTGTGCATCTTCTCGTTGTCGGGCAGTTCTGCCTCTCCCGACCTCGTCTGTTCCAGTGTGGCGACGTTCAAATACAGAGCAGCTTCCGCCGTGTCCGGTAAGGATTCTTCCTGACTGCCGCACGCCACCATAAAAAGCAGCGCGAATGCCGCCAGGCAAAACACAATGCTATGTATAATGTTCGGTTTCATCAGTCTAATCCTTCTTCGTAATTATTCAATTTCTACGTTATTCAATACCACACGCCAAGAGTGAATCAGTATCTGACTGCTAATCCACCGGTTGTCCTCGTCAAGGAAGAGTGTCATCACATAGTCGTCCTCGCGGTCCAGAAACTCCTGATCCGTCATCGTGCGCTTGTACTCCTCCTCGTAATAATCTTTCGCCAACAGTGCATAGTCGATAACTGGAATACGAGCCACAGTCCCGCCTTCTTGGTCGGTGATGGTCAGGAACATCTTTTCACGATGCGTTTCCATCATGCGTCCCACTGTCAGGTCAGCGATAGCGCCCTTTACTTGAATAATGGCACGGGTATCCTTTTTTCCCACGCCTGCCTCGCTGTTCTGCGTTTTCCAAGGACGGTAGGTGATGCTCTCGTCTTCCAACAACTCGTTGTCATGAGCCATCAACCCGTTTTCATCCTCTATACGGAAGTTGAATTGGTTCACATCCACATCCTCGCCCGAGAGGTGTTGCAGGATGACACGAACATGGTTGGTGTTTTTGGTCAGGTACATGGTGTAGTCGTAACTGCCTCCGTCCTCGTTAGAAGGTAGCGACACATCCATGGCACCATGGAAAAGGCGGTAAAGCCTTTCATCGCTGTAGACACCGGAGTCGTCATGCTTGCGGTTCAAGGCGCACTGCAACTGCCCGATGCGGGTCTCGCCGACGCGGGTCTCAGGTACGAAGAAAGACTCTTCGCGCTCGCCGTCGTTCCGGAGACCGCACCATGCCAACAGCCGATAGTCACCGGCAGGCAAGTCGAGCAACATCGAGTAGTTTTCTGCCGTCAACGGATCTATCTGTTCTTCCCGTTGCCATACCAGTACGCCCGATTGGTCAAAGGCATACAGATGAACCGACGAAACTTCGTTGGCAAAAGCGTCCGCCCACTTCAGGTTCCTGTCGTAACGGAACTTAAGCCGGTAATACACCGAACAGTCGCCTTCTTCTTCGTAGAGCCAGCTATTACAGGCCGGAAGAGCTAACAAGCAGACTAACACCACACAGACTTTGGCTGCCACATTCCTTATCAATGCCCGTATATCCATGTTTTTTACCCTTTCTTGGTTGTATAGTTTATACCTCTTATTTATACTTATATATGATAGTGTGCGGAAGTTCCGCATCCGGTTTTTCTCGTCAAGTGGGATACCTGTCTTGTGTTCAGGTCTCCGGTGCCACACCTCCTTTGTGTACCGGTGGGCAGGTACTACTTTTATTATCTGTTTAATTCTATATATGTGTGGGAGACAGGAGTCGCCTCCCACACATTATAAGTATCATGACCGCCTTCAGGCGTTCAGATTCACTTTCGCACACCTTTTCTCGCCATGACAAAACTCAAACAAGTTGGTTTCGCTCATTTGGCTCAACAAAAACGTTAAAATTACCATTCCAAAGCATAGTCATTATTGACAATGCGCCAAGACAGGATATTGATTAGTGCCGCGATAAAGTGATCATTGGGATCGGGCTTCTCGGGATAAATTTCCTTCTCAGGATCGTAGACAGGGGTACCGAGACCGGCTATCTTTGTCACTTTTGTATCATATATGTGGTTGCGGACTACACCCTTAGTGGCGTTTTCGCCAGTACCATTATGAATAATCTCGTAGTAATAGTAGGTCATACCGGATTTCCAGACCAAAGTCCTGTCAACTACCTCCTTGTTCTTAAGATTTCCGTTAATAACATTGGCTGCATCTGTCAAAGGGCCTTCGGCTTCATCCAGAGAGTCATACCATGTTTTCTTTGCTGCGTCTTCTGTCAGCTGGGCATATACATAGCAGTTGTTCTGACTGTCCTCTAATGATAGCTGATCTACAATTACAATCCGAAGATCATCAACGTCAATCTGTTTACGCACCGTTTTGCCGCCCTCGTCTGCGCTATAATAGTAATTATATTCATTGGCTACCAGCTGGCTAAGTATACTCCTCTTCAAGGTAGGTAAATTTTCAAACTCAGTATCAGAAGGTGTATCGGCAAAGTGGGCACCCAAATGTCTTACGATAGTGAACGCAGAACCGTTTTCCTTACAAAGAGTCCCCTTAAGGATAACCTTAGTACGGTTTAGAGTGGTAGTCTGATTATTATTATCGGTATAATCCAAAGCATTCTCATTGGTGTACAATGCAGAGCCGATGGCAGTACTGATAGCGTTGTAATCATTATACTTGTTCTGTGCAGAAGGAGAGTTGATAGCCCAGAAACTACGGTATGTACCGTTCCACCAACTACTCGCCCATGCCGGATTAATTTTCTTGACTAACCTGCCGTTGTTGGTCTCAGCGATCAGGCTCCAATTACCAATCTTCAGATAAACCTGCTCTCCATCAACTTTAAGATCATTCCCTTCCTTATCCTTCAGAGCCAGTTTATCAGTGCCAGCAGAAGTAGCATCTTGTGTCAATGTAACCTTCACCTTGGCCACGCTACGCTCGACGTAAATGGTGACGGGGTTCGCCTTGGCAGCGTCCACAGTCTTTGTCAGGTTATTAGCCGTTATGGTAGCTGCACAGACCTCCGCACCATTATTTCCATATACGGCATTGAACATCACGAACTTGCCTTCTGTAGTCAGACTGGAGGAAGCGTAATCATTGACAATAGCCTGTAGGTCGTTCAAGCTCTTTGAAGTGTTATCCAAACCAGTGGGATTCAGCACAGCCACCATCATCTGGGGAAGCTTGTCACCCTCTTTGGTATTGATTACAATCGTGGCATCGAGTACACTCTCCACGTCATCGTCGTCTTTATCATCTTTTTGCTCCTCTTTCTTGGGAGTCCAGTCGTAGAAGTTTACATAACTTGTGCCTTGAAGTTTAACATTAGCAATGGCTCCGTTCGCGGTAAAAAAATAGAAACGAACACTGGTAACCTTGTTCTCAGTGGTAGAGCCATCCTCGTAACCCAAGGAAGCACGTTTACCTGTAACATCAGAAGAGATCAGATTTACGGCCATATAGCTGGTACTGACCTCGCCATTGCCGCTGTCCTCGCCGTTCGGAGTAATCTCCTCCTGCGAGCATCCTACCATAAACAAGGATGCTAGCATAGACATAAATAAAAGATTCCTTTTCATGTTGATAAATTAAAAATATTTGAAAATGTATTTTTTCTCTCTTGACTTATATCATTGATTTGATATCATTTCAGCCTTCCGTCCAGTTCATCAAGCGTCCTGCCAGCCTTTTCAAATCCCATTTCTTTCGCCTTGTTCAGATACTGGCGCGCCATGTTGTAGTCTCCTTCCCGTACGGCAAGTGCTCCGCGTGCATAGACCGCTTCAGCGGAACTACCCGCCTTTTCAAGATACTTGCGCGCTATCGCAAAATCATCACGACGAATGGCAGCATTAGCAGCATTCAAATTGGCCACCTCATCGTTCGGGAACATGCGCACTGCCGTTTGAAAGACGTCTGTGAACTCGTCCGTACCAGGTTCATACTTTCCAGCAACGAGGTAAAACTCGTTCAAGCTCAATTTCTGCGGCCGTTCCGCCATGATGCGCTTTATTTCCTCCACTTCGCTGAACGTGCGGATGTTGTAGTCTATGCGGTAGTCGGTATGGCGCAATGCAGGATAGAAATTTTGCAGCATGAAGCGATATTCGTCGGGGTAAGTGCGCTTGATTTTCGCCTCTTTGGCATCCGCTTCCATGTCGCTGTCTATCAAAGCCAGAATCTCCGCACGGTGATCGATGTTCGACTGTTCCACGTAACGACGCAATCCGGCCCAGTCCTCAGGCTCGTAATCGGTTTGAATAATGTTATCCGCGAAATTGTACAATTGCCCTATGTGCTTTTTGAGCGCGGCTGTACGTCCGATGGCAAGTTCTGTGTTATGTTTATAAGGACTCTCCGGTGAAGCGTACCCTTTTAACCATACGGAAGTGATAGTGACATCTTTATCATTACGCACAGAGTCGATGGTCGCCTGTATTTTTCCCAATTCAACCGCATTGCGACGATAATCGGGATAAATTACCGTCTGATCCACAGGGAAATCGATGTATGCCGAACCGGATAACGAACGGCTTTTCATGACTTCCGCCTGTGGTTGCACAAATACCAGCTCGGGAAAAAACTCCTCGTGGTGTCTTCCCAGTTCGCCTTCGTATTCCGCCAGTATAGCCTGACAACACCCCCAGTCGCTACGATGGACTTTGAGCGTGGCTCCGTTCATCCAGTCTTCGTAGAGAATAAGGTTGTCATACTCCAGTTGTTCCGGTTTTTTCGATACTCGGAATGACTTCTCCGACTCACCCGAAATGGTACTTATACCGTTTCGTACATAATAATAATATCGACGGCGTCCGTAGATACCTATCGACGGTAAGTCCAGAGAATCCGCACCGTTGACCAATCGTGGGGTAAGCAATACGGCACGATTGGCGTCCACGTCAAGTGCAGTCAAATCGACATCCATCTCTACGTTAAGGTATTTACCGTTACGATTCATATTGAAATTCTCGATGGAAACACCGGGTATAATGTTTTCTGTGTTTTGCGCCACCGCTTTGGACATATTTCCTATGCCCAGCAGGGTTGCCAGTATGAATATCGTCCTTTTCATGTTCGTTGCTATTTAAAATAGATAAACCAGATTAATAGCCGCCTTAGTGGGGCCTACGTAGTGGTGCGGCTTATTCGTTTCTACCTTTTTCCCACATCCCGTACACCGGAACTTATCGTAACGGGTATAGGAATAGCCAAAACCAATTTCCGCCTCCAAGTTCCAATGGTGACCGAGAATCCACGCATAGCCGTATGCCACACCAGCACCTATAAACCAGCCTTGATAACGAGAATCCTTCAGTTTACGGGCATCCGTTCCCAACATGTTGATTTTGCCGTCGAAACCGCCTATGTTGTACTGCCCGCCATGTAAATGCATACCAACAAAATGTGCACCGAAACGATCACAAAACCAATAACGAGCCTCGGGCTGCACAGCCCAATGTTTCCAACGACGGTCGTGTGAAAGAGTCCACGCATTGAATTGTCCCGTGATATCTAAAGTCCATTTAGGGGCAAGACCTACCTCGATACCGAGATTCGGGTTTAAGAAGCCATCGGCGAGTAAGTTTGTCTTCAACGCTACATCCTGAGCTTTAACGTTCTGAACGACGCCGGTAACAGCAATAGCCAGAAGTAAAATAATCCGTTTCATTATGCTTTGTCTTATCTTCTTTTTCCTGTAATTTTTCCCATTTTTTCGCCGCTTCTCTTGCGAAGAAAACCATCCAAACGCTCAACATTTTATCGGGCTCACAGGTCTATCATGTGGTATTTTGATGACTTGTCGTTTCAAATAAGTTCGCCTCCATATTGAAGTTAAGCGAAGTGTTTTGAGCCGCATATTTTAGTCAAATCATTCTGTTTCCGATAGTTCTCTTTCTAAGAGAAATATTGCTTGGGAAAAGGCCTTGTCTTTTTGATATTTGCTGTCTGGATGGCGACTTTTACTCAACGATTTTCAAATATTTACTTGACAAAACATATTTTTTTACTCCGTCACGTGTTATTTTCAGGCATTTATAGGGCTTTCTATTGTTTTTTTTTCCTATCTTTGCATGTGCAAATATTTCTCTTAGAAAGAAATGTTTCGATTTACACCCCTCCTTTCATATTTCCTAAAATTTATCGTTTTTTTTCTCTTGTATCTTGTCGTAAAGTGGTTTCCCTTGTCTTGTAACGGCTTTTGATTTACAACGATTTCAGGATAAGACTGTTAGCTTTGTCTACGACCGATGTGTCCAGCGAGGCAAGATAGATCCGCGTGGTATACTCCGAGTCGTGTCCCATCGCCTCACTAATGGTCGAGAGCGGGATATTCTTGCTCCGAGCAATGGAAGCCCACGCGTGGCGGGCGACGTAGGCTGTCAGCGGTATTCCCAGTCCCAACCGCTCACCCAACTTTTTCAGTTTGTCATTGACAAGGTGGGCAGAATTCTTGTATTGCCTGCGGGCATCCATTTCCATGTCTTTGATAATTGGCAGCAGATAGGGTGTGCCGGAGGTATCATATTTATCGATAATCTCCTGCATCGGTTTCTCCCATTTGATGAAAAGCAGTTGTCCTGTTTTCTGGCGGCGATAGGAAAGAACCCCATTCTGCAAATCCTTCTTTTTCAAGTATGCCATGTCCACGAATGACATGCCCCGGGTATAAAACGAAAACATAAACAGATTTCTGGCATAGTCCATCGTGGGATTGAATGTCAGGTCTATGTCCCGTATCTGACGGATGGTTTTCAGCGGAACGGCACGTTTGACCGTTTTGTCTACGCCTGTATAAACATATTTAAACGGAGTACATTGTTCTGTCAGCCCCCTTTCCACTGCACGATTATAGATGGCACGAAGGTTACGCATATAATAAGAGGAGGAATTCGGACAGATAGCATTCCCTTTCAGGTAGGTTTCGTATTGCACCATCAGATTGGAATCCACCTCCTCGAACAGGAGGTCCCGCTCGCCATGGAAGCGCACGAAACTGTTCAACGCGGCCGTATAGGTTTCGGCCGTACGTCCTTTGCCGATCAACTTCAGGTCTCCGATAAGTTTCCAGGCAAAGGCGATAAAACCTCCGCAGTCTGTCGGCGAGGTATAGAGCTCCACCACCTTATCGGCGGTATAGGGTATACCCGCATGTTCAAGCCGAGCGATGACTTCCTTGAGACGTGAAAGCTCCTTCGACAAAGCGGTTTTCACGGAAAGCAGGTAACCCTTGCGTCCCTCTTCGATACCGGGGGACAGGATAACTCTGGAACAACCGGAGTCCCACTCCGATGAATACAGCTTGTAACCGGAATGAACTTGTCTTACCAGACGATTGTGAATTACTTGATAGTAAAGTGTACCTTCCTTCGTCTCAATGGAAGATACACGAAATTTAATTTTTACTGTTGCCATACAATTTGATTGTTTATTGATAATATTCTCATAATTAATAGAGAATGGCAAACAGTATATAAGATGACACCCGAAAGATAATATTGCTGTAATTATAAGGTTTCTTGTTCAGAAGATTGCGAGGAAACTTGTTTTTTAATACTTTTTTGCTTTAACCTAATTTTTTCTGTGTAACAGAACATAGTTGGCACATTTTTATAGAATTCACAGTGTTTTAATCCAAAAATTTCATCTCCTTTTTTGTTCGCAATTAGTTGGCCGTCAGCAACCTTGTATGCTTACAAAGACAGATCCGCGATTTTTAGCAAAACTAACACAGACTATCAATCAGTTTAAAACAAAAAGAGTACTCCGAAAACCGGAGTACTCTTCTTTATTATATTGAAACAATTTCTAAAATTATTTCTTTCCTTCCAACTGCTCTTTCAATGCAGCCAAAGCGTCGATATCACCAAGTGTAGTAGAAGCAGCCTGGTTCTGAATCATCGGACCATCTTCCTTCTTAGTAGTCTTCTTAGCAGTAGCTTTCTTTTCTGCTTTTTCTTCTGCCTTAGCAGCATCTTCGAAGATACGGCTATGAGACAAGATGATTCTCTTAGCATCCTTGTTGAACTCGATTACTTTGAATTCAAGTTTCTCATCCAACTGTGCTTGTGCGCCATCTTCTTTTACAAGATGTTTCGGAGTAGCAAAACCTTCTACACCGTAAGGAAGAGCTACAACAGCACCTTTATCCAACATTTCGATGATTGTACCTTCGTGTACTGAACCTACAGTAAATACAGTTTCGAATACATCCCAAGGATTTTCTTCGAGTTGTTTGTGACCAAGGCTCAAACGACGGTTTTCTTTGTCGATTTCCAATACCTGAACTTCGATATCAGCGCCAATCTGAGTAAATTCTGATGGGTGTTTAACTTTCTTAGTCCAAGACAAGTCAGAGATGTGGATCAGACCATCAACCCCTTCTTCGATTTCTACGAATACACCGAAGTTAGTGAAGTTGCGAACTTTTGCAGTATGCTTAGAGTTTACAGGATATTTCTCTTCGATAGTTTCCCATGGATCTTGTTTCAGTTGTTTGATACCCAAAGACATCTTACGTTCTTCACGGTCCAAAGTCAATACAACAGCTTCTACTTCGTCACCTACTTTCATAAAGTCTTGTGCAGAACGCAAGTGTTGTGACCAAGACATTTCAGAAACGTGGATCAATCCTTCTACGCCCGGGGCGATTTCGATAAATGCACCGTAGTCAGCCATAACAACCACTTTACCTTTCACCTTGTCACCAACCTTCAAGTCAGTATCAAGTGCATCCCATGGGTGCGGAGTCAGTTGTTTCAAACCAAGAGCGATACGTTTCTTTTCGTCATCGAAGTCAAGGATAACAACGTTAAGTTTCTGATCCAGTTCAACCACTTCTTTCGGATCGCTAACGCGACCCCAAGAAAGGTCTGTGATGTGGATCAAACCGTCTACGCCACCCAAGTCGATGAATACACCGTAAGATGTGATATTCTTAACAGTTCCTTCGAGAACTTGTCCTTTTTCAAGTTTACCGATAATTTCTTTCTTCTGTTGTTCCAGTTCAGCTTCGATAAGAGCTTTGTGAGAAACAACAACGTTTTTGAATTCCTGGTTGATCTTAACAACTTTGAATTCCATAGTTTTTCCAACGAATACATCATAGTCGCGGATCGGTTTAACGTCGATCTGAGAACCCGGCAAGAATGCTTCGATTCCGAATACGTCTACGATCATACCACCCTTAGTGCGGCACTTGATGTAACCCTTGATAATTTCTTCATTTTCCAGAGCAGCATTAACGCGATCCCAAGAACGAGTAGCGCGAGCTTTTCTGTGAGACAGAACGAGTTGTCCTTTTTTGTCTTCCTGGTTTTCGATGTACACTTCTACAGTATCACCAATCTTCAAGTCAGGATTGTAACGGAATTCATTCAATGGGATGATACCGTCTGATTTGTAACCGATATTCACAACTACTTCACGCTTGTTCATTGCAATTACGGTTCCATCAACAACCTCACGGTCGTTTACTTTGTTAAGCGTACCATCGTAAGCTTTTTCAAGTTCTTCATGGCTTACACTAGTTACTGATTCGCCATTTTCATAAGCTTCCCAGTTGAAGTCATCAATAGGAGCTACATTCTTCAAATTTTCCATTAATAAATAAATTGTTTAATACTTTAATTAAATAAGACACTATATTGCTATAAATCGGCTGCAAAGTTAGCAACATTTTCTTGATTGACAAAAGAATACCGAAAGAAAAAAGTAACGTTTGTACATTAAAAACACATAAAACTATCTGTTGAACAACTCGAATGTAAATTTGCATCCGATTTGGTCAAATTTCCAATTCTCACTACCAACAAACACCCCGACATCAAAAATATGTGTGCCAATACCATATCCCACTTCCAGATAAGGCTGAAGATGGGGCATAGAAAGTGCACTGATATAGATACGTTCATTCTGCACATAACGGGTATATTTCATCAGATGCTTCAATACAAGGAAAGGAGCTTCGTAGGTAAAATGTCCGCGGACATAACGACGGGAAGAGTTATACCAACGACCATCGAGCAACTGAAACACTCCGCCGATTTCATCGTTCCAACCGACCGGAAGATTCCGGCGGGAAAAGTTGGCAAAGTCTACGAAATACAACTCATTTTGATTAGTGAACATTCCGAATCCGAAGCGATAATAAACATTCCTCATCAATCCCAAACGGATTTGGTGCTGCAAATCAAATTCTACTTTCTCATACTCTCCCGTACTCTTGAATACACCCTTAACTCCCCGTTCATAATCGACGGAGAAAGTCGGATAATCCGAACGAAGGTTGATTTTACGTTTCCCATTCATATAATAATACAAACATGGAGTCCATTCCAAACGAAATCGAGGAGCGAAACTGATATAAGTATTCTTAAATCGTTTCATGAATTCGGGTGGAGGCAGTGGGTAATCGCCAATCATAACAAAACGAGAAGGTTGGACTGCCGTTCTCTTATGTGCCGAGAAACCAACACTAACATCCAGCCCGTTTACAACTTCAATGCTATGACGAAAATTAAAATATAAGTCTTTAAAATAATCGAGATGAATCAAATCAAAGTTGAAAATGCTATCCGGCATAGCTTTCAATTCATCTAACACTTTACTACTATAGATACGGTTACCATTACCCACATTCAACCTAAAGAATCCCCGTTTTTGAGGAAAATACTCAAAATCGGCATTCAAAGACCAATAAAACTCTTTACGGGTAAAATTATATCCAAGCTTAGGCACAATACGAAGCAACTTATCACCACGGAAAAGACGGTTATAACGAAAATCCTGCCTATATGACAACCCATTACTTCCACTATAACTGAATAAAAGGGGATTGATAAATGGAGAAAAACGTACGCTTCCGATATTCGACAGGTTGAATTTGTAATCTTCCAACATCAAGTCGCCCATTGTTCCCCAGAATGCCTGACTTTTCGATTTACTCTGTTCTGTAACTGTATCCTTTCTAATCGTATAATCTTTATATAATAGCTTTTCTCCATCTGTTAATGGAATCGGGCGTAATATAGCAAAGGTAGAGGCATCTGTTTTATAGGCATTTGTATCACATTGTAAAGAGAAAGATTCCGAGAGATTATATTTCTTTTTTTTCTTCACATCCGTTTCTTTCTCTTTCAATTCAATGGATTTATAGTCCAACGACGCTGTATAATTTCCATCTACCCTATTACCGAGAAAATTAAACCGGGCATCCAATTCATAACGTATAGGCAGAAACTCATCTTTCTCTCCTTCCTCTCCCATTTGAATGTTACAAGTAAAGGTGATCAGTTCTGATCGTCCGGAAAAACGAATCTCACGTATACTCCAACCAGTACTGCTAACAATCATATAACCTCCAACCAACTGGTCACTTTTGGTTTTAGGAATAAATCGTATCCGGTAATCAAAATTAGTAGGATCTCCCATAATACTATCGATCCGATATCTATAATATTTACGGCCATTTTTTGCCAGAGGTGATAAAAGACGCTCATCATTGAGCAAAGAAGACGAGTAAATATTCACATTAAAGTATTCCAGCAAACCCGGCAATCCCCTATTTCCTCTTACAGTTCCCTGAGAAGCTTTTACTTTCTGGTCGTAAATATTAGGAGCAGTGTAATGAAGATCACTATATGTTTCCAGTAAATATTCACGAACTCCTTTTTGTAGTCGAAACATAGAAGGTACATAGCGAAGAATAAAATTCTTCTTCTTGATATCCATCTTACCCTTTATATAAAGATTTGCCTTGTAATCTCTGACAATTGTTTCATAAGTAGGAGCCATCTCCATCACACACTTAACAATAGAATCTACAGAGATTCCTTGTCCAATTGACGGATTCACAATATTACCAGCCATTCCTTTCACAAAAAAAGAGAACAAGCATAGCATACATAGTATCAATATCTTACCTCTCAATAGTCGTATCTCCTTGCTAATGGGAAGCAAATATAGAAAAGAATATTGAAAAGCAAGGGAATCCAATCCTAAAAAGAGTTATCGCAAATAGGTTCTATTCACACTTTAGCTCCATCCCAGTACATAACAACCTTCCACTCTTCCGGTTGACAATTCCCATTATTCTTATGAGGAACGACACCAATCACCAGATCACTGTGGGTTGCCAGTGCAATCCTCAATTCCTTCTGGAGCACTTTCATCAAAATAATCAGATGAATATCGTCCATGATACAGTTTATCACACGTACATACTGATAAATGCACACATTATGTCCATTCTTAACTGCACTAATATCACGTGCGGACATATGAAGTTCCATTTCCAGATAAGGATAACTAAGTGACGCATCCACATTCATTAAACTCACCATCATGTTATTCAGAAATTCATAAGAATCATGTTTACCTTTTACTACACCCATTTTTGTTAATTATTTATAATTATTTGTCATATATTTGATTATTCAATCTGTACCGACTTATGGTACAGCCCCTTCAAATAGCCTCCTTACTTTTGCTCCCGTTATCCCGATAGTGGGACAAATAATCAAAAAAAATTCAGTATCGTATGAAAGCATTAGAAGAAATCAAAGTTTCAGTTTACGAAAACGTGTATTCCAAAAATCCTAAGGTAATCTCTTTTCAAGAAGCTATTTTCATGTGTATTAAACCTACCTATGCTAGTATCATTAATTCCATCAGACGCTATTATCAGGAAGGAGAACATGAAGCTGCACAACAAATGAAAATCAAGCTCGACTGTTTCACACCTGCCGGAACATTCGACGGAGCACATGCCATCAAAAACTTCCTGCAACCAAGCAATATTGTTGGCCTTGACTACGATCATGTGCCCAATCGATTGGAAATAATCCGACTCTGTGCCGAAGATCCACACACAATAGCCGCACTCGAAAGTCCGACAGACGGTGTGAAAATCTTCGCGTATGTTGAAGGCATTGAAGGACGATACCGGGAAGCACAGCAAATAGTGAGCCATTATTACAACCAACTGCTCAAACTGGAAAGCGACCCTGCTTGCAAAGACGAAAGTCGCCTGTGTTATTTTACTTATTCACCCAATGGATATATTGCCAGTCTATATCAACCGTTCGAACTGAAATATTTACCGGAAACAGAGAATATTAACGCTACTGTAAACTCTCCAGTTTTCAATGAGACAACTGTCTCCGAAATTTCCGAAAAAGAGATTGAAGGCTTCCTTTCGTCCTACATTTTCTTAAATCCGTTAGTCCCTGGGAAGAGACATAGCAACCTATTCAAACTGGCTTGCAAAGCCCGAAAAAGACAGTATCCCCAAGAATCCGTATTACGCGGAATTATAGATTTTTTCAAAGGAACCGATTTCACTGTCGAAGAGATAAAATCCGTATTACGTTCTGGTTACCAAACAGTTAGTAACAGTAGCACAAATTCACGTCCTACTTTTCCCCATTCCACTCAAAACGACAAAACGACAAAAACGACATATGACGCTTTTGAAGGCAAGGCTGAAGAAGACGAAGAATATTGGCAAGGCGAAGAATATCGGAAAAACACACCTTGTTTTCCAAAAAGTGTGTACGAAAATCTTCCCAATCTTCTGGAGGGATGTATTCTCGAAGACGAAGGAGAACGTGAAAATGATATTTCCATGTTGTCTGTATTTACAGCAATAAGTGCCGCACTGCCGCAAACTTTCGGAATTTACAATCATAAGAAATACACTCCTCATTTCTATACTGTCATCATTGCACCGGCAGGAAGCGGAAAAAGCGTGGCACAAACCGGACGTTATCTGTTGGTTAAATATAAAACGTTTAAATTTATAATCTAACATATTAATAATCAATATTTTACAAAGCAATTTAATCAAACTTATTTATATGTATACATACGATTTGCATACAAAAACACCGGATTCAAGAAAGCAAATACGCAAAAATACGAATTTTGAAATGAAAAATAGTAAGCCCTTTT
>NZ_BHWB01000036.1 GCF_003865075.1 Bacteroides faecalis
AAGCCGTAGATTACCGCTACGGCTGACACAAAACAGAATACAATATGCGTAAAAAAGACAGAATAGATACGGTAATCCGGTGCAGTGAAGCGAACGGCTGGTATGTAAGTGCGGATGCCGGACAGAAGAACGGCATAGTCATCTTCGAGTTTTCAAAGTTCACTCCGGCAGGGCAAGACTTTTCCTTTACGGCAGCGATGAAAGACAAAGACCTTGACAGTCTGATAACGGACATGGAAAACTATTACGAGGGCTTCGATGTGGACGAGGAAACCTATCTGTGGCTTGACAGCAGAGGGCATGGAAAGAACGGAGCACCTTACCGTATGAGAGACGTGCTTGCAGATATGGAAGCGGCAGAGAAAATGGTGGAGAACCTTCTTGACGCAATTAGAGGAATAGCATAAAATCAAGATTTTACTTGCAAGCAGCCTGCCATGTTTCATAGAAACATGGCAGGCTACCTTATGTTTGTTTTATAACAAAAATCATACAGAAATGACAGACAGGCAGATTATCCGCATTGCAACCGTGAACGGCTGGAATGTGTCAACAAGAACTGAAAACGGAATCCGATGTTTCGACTTCAGACGGAAAACACTTGGCGGTGTTCAGTTCTGTTTCACCGTCGGAATGAAAGATGACAAGGTGGAAAATCTTGTGGAAGAAATAAAATCCTTCGTGGATGCCATCACCCCCGAAATGTGCGCATGGGAGTGGATGATAAAGTCGGGGGCGATGCCCCCGGCACGCTACCTGCAAGCCGTTGCGGACATGGATGATATACGCACAAAGGCGTGGCTTCTTGCTTGCGACTTGTCGAAGGCAACAGGTAAAAGTCCGTTTTCGCACCATTGGCTAAATTGACCGGAACGGAAAGCGTCAGTGGCATCCGGCCTTACCGTCTTTCCGTCTGCGCCCCTTCTTCGGGAGACCGGCAACTTTATAAGCTATCAGGTCTGCTCCACGAAACATGAGTTTCGTTTTGTCCTGCATCTTCACAAAAGGTAAAGGCCTTTCTGGATGACTAATATAGGCATAGACCGTACATCTGTGAACACCCAAATAACGTGCGGCCTCATTGACGGAGTACGTCCGACCGGGAAGAACTTCCAAAAACAACTTGTGTAAATCCATATCCTACTTCGTTTTGCCATAAAGATAAAATCGGAATACATATATATCAACACATTAGATATTGGAATATCAGATATTTAATGGGATTTTCAAGGAATATGTGCTATCAAATGCTGCAATGTTTAAGACCGCATTTGCGGAAGTAGCATTACAAGAAAATAAGAAGGGCATATATTTAGAGGTTGACAGCGTTGACAAGGGAGCCAACGTCAAACGTATCTTACAAGGTTTACCATAAGCTGCTATCATACAATATATTATCTTTTTCTTTATTAAAAGAAGAAATAAATAGTATATCGTGGTTTGTCAACCTTTGGCTCCAAATATCTTGGGCTTTTCTGAAAGTGGCTACCTTTGTCAACGTTTGTCAACGCTGATTTTTAATATAAACTATTTGGTACTAAATGTATTATGCTTTGTCAACGCTGTCAACATGAAAATATGTGCAGATTATATTCTGAAAGTGTATGGGAAGAAAAGTCCATAACAGGAAATAGGGTTTACGGGAACTATTGCGTCGTAATTCCATACGAAATAAGGGGTGAATGTATTTCAATAAAAAAGCCATCACTAAGGATGACTTTTTATAATGTTTATTTTAAGAACGTCCAATACCCGCCTCTTGATGGACCAATATACTTAATTACATTCTTCAATTCTTCCAGATCTCGGTAAATGGTTCTTTCATTGACATCAAGTTTTGCAGCTAATTCTTCTACTGTTATTTGGTTATTCCGTTTGATAAGGCTGACAATTCCCTGCTGACGCTTATGTTTCTTTGGTATATTCTTATTATTTGTATCTGTATTCAACTGTAGAGTCATATCTTCATCGTCCAATTCTTCTGTAGATGCCGTTGAGTTTTGACTGACATTTTCAACGCCTTTGGGTGACATTTTCGGACTTTGACTGACATTTTCAGCGTCCTTGGGTGACATTTCTATGTTTTGACTGACATTTTCAACACCTTTGGGTGACATTTTCGGACTTTGACTGACATTTTCAGCGTCTTTTTCAGGCATATCCATATAAGTTATGGAAAATATAAACTGAGACCCATTGTTAATCTCAACTTTATAGTTGGGGTAGTAGAGAGGCGCATAGCGTAAGATATTACGAGTTCCTGATCCCATATCCTCAACCCATGAAAGTTCATGAAACACTCTAACCAGCAATGGATTTTTTGTATAGTTATTAAGTTGCTGCAAAGTCAGTTTGCCCTCAGGTATTTCGGGTAACAGCCTTGTAGGATTCTTTGTTACAACACGGTCCTTGAACACATGATAAAAACAGGCATAGCCTATACTGTAATCGGAATGTACACAAAGATTTGCTACAATCTCGCGGAACAAGTCCCAACGCAAATCTTCTCTCTGGGTAGAGCCTGCCGGTAGATAAAATTTATTCGGCAGATAACGTTCGGTAAATTTGGTCAATTCATCATACACTCTGATAAGGTTGCATCGCAATGTCTTACGGTCGTCATATCGGTTGGGAAATTGCCGCATGTCATTGTACTGCTCATAGGTGCACATGTGAAATAGTGCCTCGAAACGATAACGAGGCATAAAATCCTCTATCGCATACTCTGTACCGAACAGGATAAGTGCTGCATATTTAAGTTCCAACTCTCCGGTATTGATATTTTCCCTTGCCAGACGAGTATGTATCAGTATTTCTTCATCTGAAAGCTGCAGCCAAGGATGTCCAGGTTTCTTTACGGCAAGAATGTTTCGGCAGAACTGGAACGTGTCATGGTCAAGATGTTCCATTTTCAGGCCATCAACTTTCCTTTCTTCAAACAAATGCGGGTTCTTTCTTTCGAAAAGCGAAAGCAATAATTCAGGGTGGTCCGTTATATCAATATCCGCATCCCCGTTTCTGTCCCAAAACCTGCCCTTATAGCGGTAGACATACTGACCGCAAGGAATATCAAGCAGTATGACAACCTTCCCGTTTATTTCCATAACTTGTGGAGAAAAATATGGGCAAGGCAAAAACAAGTCATGATTCTTGATTGACGTGATAATGTTAGATTTCAGAGCATCTGCCTTATCCGGATTTACTCCTACAATCTCACCGTTATCTTTGACCCCGACTAGTATTTGTCCTCCACTGTGATTCAAGAATGAGCATACGGTCTCATACAGGGAATCTGAAATCTTATCCGTACAAGTCTTATATTCGGTACAGGAATCCTCTCCCTTCTGAGATAATTTTATGAATAGTTCCTCTATCATTAATTCTGGTGTTGTTGATTTATGCAAAGGTACTGAATCTTTAGCCATTTAACTAAATGTTTAATGATTTATATGCTTTTACCATGATTTTATTTCTTGAAAACGAACAGTCGTGCGTTATAATACAGTTGTACTATTCCTCTCCAGCGTCCGCTATTACTTCCGTTTCAAGTTCAAGTCCGAACGCATCCTTTAATTGCTGATAGTCAAAGCACAATGCTTTCGGACGGTTTACCTTGACCTTTCTGACCTGCTCGCCATTGACAATGTCAATAGAATATTCCGGCAGACCACTCGGAGACAGGATCGTAAACCGGTCCTGTTTCAGACCGAGATACGACGGATGCGATTTCAGATACGACAGGATGGTGGACCAGCTCGAGCGGTTGGCCGTGGCGTTCATGTTCCGGCTGTTGAACAGGGAGGCTATGGCTGCCATATTAAGATATAGAATAGGACGGGCCTCGTTGAACTCGATGTCTTCCCTGACAGAAAGAGGTCGGAACGATTTCATATAACGGATACGGTAGTGGACCCGGTCGATGCACTTCCCTGATGTCTGGAATCCCTGAAGCATGTTCCAGAAGTCAGCAATCTCCGAACTCTCCTGGGCCAGCTCGTTCTGATTACGTATGCCCTTAATAGCCGTTTCAAACAGCTCCGTATAAGTGAAAGGTACATCTATCACTGTTTCCAGCGTGCGGAAAGCAGCCAGCGGAATCACCCAGTTGCCGAAGATACGGTCATGGATGGTTTCGTTCTCTAACTTCGTGGCCAATTCCCGCTTGGTTATGGAATAGATTTCCGGGAAATTCTTCTCAAACAACTCCCGATAGTTCAGTATCTCCAATGTAAGGTGTGTCAGCCCCAAATTACAGAGAGCCACCAAGTCTTCATAATGTTTCTTCTCCGCCTGGCTGAAAGAGGTTTTCGAGAAGGCAAGGAAGATGACACGGGTGTAGAGTGCCATGTCCTGCGTGGGCTTGTCCTGACCGCAAAGCACCACGCCGGTAGTGACGATGGTCTGTGCCGCCATCCCGTCCGTACCCGTATTCTTCTTGGTCTGTCCGCCGCCGCCCCACAGTCCTTTCAGATAGGCAATCTTGCGGATGTCAAGGTCGTTCTTGTATTCGTCCAGCACGACAAGGGTATTGACTGCCTGCGATACACGGTCGTTCATGGCAGGAACGGAGGTGACACCCAGGTTGGGCGGATCAACCCCGTGCAGAAAGAAGGACTGTAGGGAGGTGGCGAGCGTGGTCTTGCCGGTTCCCTTCTCGCCGAACAGGTTGAGTATGGGAAAATGGCGGGTACGGCTGAATATGACGTCACGGAACAGGGTGGCAAGCAGGTAGCAGAAAGCGACGTTCGCATTCTCTCCGAACACTTCCGACAGCCTTGACACATAATCATACAGTTTTACCCCGTTGCGGTTCTCATGTACCATCAGCCGCTCGAACTGGAATATTTCCTGGTTGTGAATATAGATTTTGGAGGTGGCCGGGATATAGAAAGCCTTGTCGTTATCACCCCTGACAATACCCAGTTCATTGACAGCCATGAACGAGCCGCTGGCGAATATGCCGTTGCCAAAGGCAAAGAAACCCTCTGCCGCATTCCAGCCCAGTTTCCGGACACGTTCCGCCGTGTCAGTCTTTGAATAGAGGTATTCCTTGACACGGTTGAGCTTGTCTATCTTGGCCAACCATACATAGTTGCCCAGTGAACCGACCTTCTGCTGGAAGTTGCTTAGTGAACACAGTTCGGACTCCTTCAGCTCAACGACACGGCAGACGTTGTACATGTTCCTCATACGGAAAATACGGGTGCCGTTGTTTTCGTCCTCGATATGAAACAGCGGCTCCATGACAAAGTTGGATATTCTGGCCGGCTCGTCATCCTCCTCGCTGATGGAATAATAGCAGTTTTCACGTACAAACAGGCCGAACTGGCGCAGCAGCTCCGCCTCTCGCTGCATCTCGCTCATGGAATCGGAGCGGTTGCTTTTCCTCCGGGCTTCACCCCGTGCCTGTGATACGGCATCACGCCACAGCTTTACCTTGCCGTGCAGCTTTGAAAGCTGTTCTATGCACTGGTCAAACACCAGCTGGTCCTTCACGTAACGCAGCAGGTCGGCTATTTCAGAGACACATTTCCGTTCCTCCACCAATGAAGAAGACACAAAGAAACGTTTTTGAGCCAGCCAGATGATGAAATGCTTTTCGGCCAGCGAGGTATAATCCTCCCGACAACGGATGAAACTGTCGGCATCGTTCTTGCCGTATTGTGTTCCAGCCTCATTATCAGAGACCTTTGCAAACGGCAGCTCCCTGACCGTCACATGGAAGCCTTTCCTGATTGCGGCAGCTCCGTTTGTCATGACCGCCTCGAACCCCGGACCGTATGGTTTACTCTCTGCCACATCCGAATCCGGGATGAAGCATAGGGACGACGTGAACTTTTTCAGTTGGTCGAACTGGCCATCCGTCCATACCGTACCGAGAGCGGCCACCGTATTCTCATACCCCACGGACTGCATTCGGAGCACATCCGGCGCACCTTCCACGATGATAAAGTAGTCCGCATCCCGCTGGCGGCTTGCCCTGTCAATGCCGAAAATCGTCTCACCTTTGGAATACACCACGCTGGTGGCCGAGTTGATATATTTCGGAACTTTCTGGTTGTCACCGATATACCTGGCTGTATAGGCGATGATACGTCCCCACCTGTTCCGTACAGGAATCATGATGCGCTGGCGGAACATGGCATACACGTTGCCGTCCTCGCCACGCCGGAGCATCCCAAGCTCGAATAGTTTTTCCTCGTCGAGCGATTTCAGGCGGCAATACTCCATGAATGCGGAACCGTCCTTAAGCGTATAGCCGATGCCTGCCACGGAACAGAACTCCTCCGGCCATCTTCCATACGCATATTCACGTGCCCGGGAGCACTCTTCATCCGTTCCCGCTCTCAGGTTTTCAAGGAAATAGTTCTGTATGCAGTCCAATGCCGCCAACAGGGACTCCCTATGCTTTGCCTCTGCGACCTGTTCATCTGTACGTTCCTCGTCTGTGTATTCCAGCGGGATGTTATTATTTTCAGCTATGAACCTGACCGCTTCAATGAAGGAAAGATTCTCCTTTTCCATGATGAACGTGATCGCATCGCCACCACGGTTACAGCTGAAGCAGTGGAACAGGTTCCTGTGTGGGGATACCGCGAACGATCCGGTCTTTTCCGCATGGAAAGGACAAAGCCCCATCAGTGTCGAGCCTTTCCTTGTAAGGTTGACATAAGGTTTGAGAACGTCCTCTATCGCAAGTTCCCTGACTTTGTTTATGGTGGATTCGCTGATCATAATGTCTTCATAAGATTCCAGCAGTCGATGATGGACTGCCCGGAAAATTTTGGTCTGCATGGATTGTTCGGGTTAAGCGGCGTAATGTAGCCGTTATCCCGATACTTGCGGAGTGTCTTATGGCTTATACCCAGTTCGGCACAGGTCCGCTTGGCCGAATAGACGCCTTCGGGGTCGCAGGTAGGTTTCAACTCTTTCATGTTCGATATATTTATACGGTTTACACCACCCCGAACAGACTGTGCCGTGACTATATTGCCGGAGTGGACTGCTTTTTCAATATAGCCACAAAAATATTTACCCTTTCGGTTCCTTTCCGCATTCTTTTCCCGTTTGTCCGTTATCAAGATAGTCCTGTACCGTGCGTTGCAGGAGGCGGAGGTCGGCCGTCCTGTACTCTACTTTACCGGGCCTCTTGTATGCCTCGACTTTTCCCTGGCGTCTCCATCTTTCCACGTTCCTGCGTCCGAAGATTTCATAAGCCTTCCTCTGACTGACAAACTCCGGGTCGTCACGATCTGTTTTCAGCATCCTGACAATCCTTGCGGAAAGATCGTTCAGGAACGTATCGTATGGAATCAGGTGATCCACAAACTGAAGCAGTTTCATATCCGCATGATTTTAATCCTTCACAAAATACGTTTGACTGTAATCGTATGCTTTTCCCTGTCAGTCCTGGTCTTGAACTGGCGGTTGTAGATGGCACCCAGTTCTGAAGCCTGGGTACGGACGCTCTTCAAGCGTGAAATGGGGAACGTGACGGTGCCGCCGACTTCAAGTGCCACGAGGGCAGGGCGAATTTTTTCCATGTTTTCTGCCATAATTGTTGGATGTTTAATATTTAATGTTTAACTTTGCCATCAATAAATGGGAGTTTTAATGCTCGCAAAATAACATAAAAAGGTTTATATAGCCAAATATTTGTTTGATGTATTTTGATTTAAGGTTCAATTATTGATTTAATCTTATGACAATAGATATAAAAAACGTGCATGTGGGAGAGGCCATCGACAAGCGTCGCAACGAACTTGGGCTTAGCAAGTCCGAGCTTGGGCGCAGAATCGGTGTCCCCCAGCAGCACATCAACCGCATTCTCGAAAGGGGAACAATGGAGACCAACCGCCTTTTCAAAGTAAGTGAGACACTGGGCTTCAATTTCTTCTCCCTGTTCTGTCCCGTGCAGCATCAGATTTCCGCATACCTTGCGGCGGTAACACTGGACGGGAATGCAAACAACAATATCGGAGATACCGAAATTGCTGCACAATTGACAAAGGAACAAGCTGTCGTAGAAAGCCAAAAGGAGACCATCAAACTCCTGAAAGAGCAGATAGACAGCCTGAACGCACAGATAACGCGTCTTGATTCCAATCTGAAGGACAAGGATGCTATTATTGAATTATTAAAAGAAAGGAGGTAATACCTATTAGGTTATTTACCAGTATATAAAGCGCATGCTCCATACAGGTAATTCATAACTATAATCTCATTCTTCTATTTGTATGATATACTTATCGCATACATAAAACTCATTACGTATTGAGAATCAATACATACTTACAGTGGCGATCGCTACAATAGAGGAATGAAAAAGTCTCAAAATAATTGCTCAAAATGTTCTCATAAAAAGACAACACATACTCTTTGCATACGCAATGTTGTTAAAGTATTGATTGTCAAACCTAAATTAAAGCGGCGCAAGCTGCTATTGAAGAGTAATCGCCATATTTCAAACAAAATTCAGTCTGAGGTCTCAAAACACATACCAAACACATACAAATGTGTTGGAAACTCCTGATAATCAACTTATCGAAAGAGGGGCGCAGGCAGCAATTGAAGAATGATAATAAGCTTTTGATAGTATTTAATATTAATAGGAAAAGGATTTGCTCTGAGAGTAAGTCCTTTTTTTTAAAAGTATACTAACTAGGGAGTATTTATAGGGATAAAATTATCAATTAAGGATGAAAGAAATATAACAGAGGGGCTTTAAAAAGGTAGTTATACGATACTTGCTTTTACGTTCATAGTCTCTAATTATAAAAAACTAACAAAAAATTGTTTCATTAAAAAAGAAATATACTTTTGTAGCTGAAAAACAGCCCCATATTTATATGGGGTTTATTTGTTTAACTAAAATAAAAATGAGATGAAAAAAGGATTATTAGTATTATTTGTATTATTGGCCACTTTGGCTGTAAAAGCACAAGGAGTTTATGTTGGTGGATCTTTTAGTATTTGGCGTGCAAGTACTGAAAACTCTACATCCTTCATGATCGCTCCGGAAATTGGTTACAACTTTAATGAAAAATGGGCATTGGGAGCTGAGTTAGGTTATTCACACGATTATTTGAAGGGAGCATATATTAATTCACTGTCTGTTGCTCCTTATATTCGTTGGTCATACTACCAGAATGATATTGTGCGTTTGTTCTTAGATGGAACTGCTGCAATCGGTTTTAATAAAGTAAAAGACAGCGATACTACTAAATTTGGTCAGATTGGTTTAAGACCAGGTATTGCCGTTAAACTGAATGATCATTTTTCTTTTATTGCTAAATATGGTTTTTTAGGTTATCAGAAAAATGTGCATTCTAATGGAGATGCTTTTGGACTTCAACTCACTAGTGAAGATCTTTCCATCGGTTTCCATTACGAGTTCTAAACTATAAATAAATAATAAAGATAGGAAAGGGAGTTCTCCAAAATGGGGAATTCCCTTTTTTATGTATAAACTCTATAATTAATAGCCATATTAACGAAAAAGTTGTTTAATACAGGTTTCAAAAATACATTTGTATTGTTTAGTAGTCAGGCAATGGCCTTAGTATTAATTTAAAACTTTAAAATTATGAAAAGAGTGTTTTATTTATTTTATTTGCACTGATTTCAGTAGCAGGTTTTTCACAGATTACAGGATGGAATGCCAAAGTAGGAATGAACTTTAGTAATTATACCGGTGATCTTGATTTGAATGCCAAAGTTGGTTTTAAACTTGGAGGAGGTTTTGAATATGCTTTCAATGATACATAGCATTAATACTATTTCCATCTTTCTTTGCACCCTTACTGCTTAAGAATAAAGAAGGTTGCAATGACCATGTATCATTGAAAGCATATTCAAAACCTCCTCCAAGTTTAAAACCAACTTTGGCATTCAAATCAAGATCACCGGTATAATTACTAAAGTTCATTCCTACTTTGGCATTCCATCCTGTAATCTGTGAAAAACCTGCTACTGAAATCAGTGCAAATAAAATAAATAAAACACTCTTTTTCATAATTTTAAGTTTTAAATTAATACTAAGGCCATTGCCTGACTACTAAACAATACAAATGTATTTTTGAAACCTGTATTAAACAACTTTTTCGTTAATATGGCTATTAATTATAGAGTTTATACATAAAAAAGGGAATTCCCCATTTTGGAGAACTCCCTTTCCTATCTTTATTATTTATTTATAGTTTAGAACTCGTAATGGAAACCGATGGAAAGATCTTCACTAGTGAGTTGAAGTCCAAAAGCATCTCCATTAGAATGCACATTTTTCTGATAACCTAAAAAACCATATTTAGCAATAAAAGAAAAATGATCATTCAGTTTAACGGCAATACCTGGTCTTAAACCAATCTGACCAAATTTAGTAGTATCGCTGTCTTTTACTTTATTAAAACCGATTGCAGCAGTTCCATCTAAGAACAAACGCACAATATCATTCTGGTAGTATGACCAACGAATATAAGGAGCAACAGACAGTGAATTAATATATGCTCCCTTCAAATAATCGTGTGAATAACCTAACTCAGCTCCCAATGCCCATTTTTCATTAAAGTTGTAACCAATTTCCGGAGCGATCATGAAGGATGTAGAGTTTTCAGTACTTGCACGCCAAATACTAAAAGATCCACCAACATAAACTCCTTGTGCTTTTACAGCCAAAGTGGCCAATAATACAAATAATACTAATAATCCTTTTTTCATCTCATTTTTATTTTAGTTAAACAAATAAACCCCATATAAATATGGGGCTGTTTTTCAGCTACAAAAGTATATTTCTTTTTTTAATGAAACAATTTTTTTGTTAGTTTTTTATAATTAGAGACTATGAACGTAAAAGCAAGTATCGTATAACTACCTTTTTAAAGCCCCTCTGTTATATTTCTTTCATCCTTAATTGATAATTTTATCCCTATAAATACTCCCTAGTTAGTATACTTTTAAAAAAAGGACTTACTCTCAGAGCAAATCCTTTTCCTATTAATATTAAATACTATCAAAAGCTTATTATCATTCTTCAATTGCTGCCTGCGCCCCTCTTTCGATAAGTTGATTATCAGGAGTTTCCAACACATTTGTATGTGTTTGGTATGTGTTTTGAGACCTCAGACTGAATTTTGTTTGAAATATGGCGATTACTCTTCAATAGCAGCTTGCGCCGCTTTAATTTAGGTTTGACAATCAATACTTTAACAACATTGCGTATGCAAAGAGTATGTGTTGTCTTTTTATGAGAACATTTTGAGCAATTATTTTGAGACTTTTTCATTCCTCTATTGTAGCGATCGCCACTGTAAGTATGTATTGATTCTCAATACGTAATGAGTTTTATGTATGCGATAAGTATATCATACAAATAGAAGAATGAGATTATAGTTATGAATTACCTGTATGGAGCATGCGCTTTATATACTGGTAAATAACCTAATAGGTATTACCTCCTTTCTTTTAATAATTCAATAATAGCATCCTTGTCCTTCAGATTGGAATCAAGACGCGTTATCTGTGCGTTCAGGCTGTCTATCTGCTCTTTCAGGAGTTTGATGGTCTCCTTTTGGCTTTCTACGACAGCTTGTTCCTTTGTCAATTGTGCAGCAATTTCGGTATCTCCGATATTGTTGTTTGCATTCCCGTCCAGTGTTACCGCCGCAAGGTATGCGGAAATCTGATGCTGCACGGGACAGAACGGGAGAAGAAATTGAAGCCCAGTGTCTCACTTACTTTGAAAAGGCGGTTGGTCTCCATTGTTCCCCTTTCGAGAATGCGGTTGATGTGCTGCTGGGGGACACCGATTCTGCGCCCAAGCTCGGACTTGCTAAGCCCAATTTCGTTGCGACGCTTGTCGATGGCCTCTCCCACATGCACGTTTTTTTATATCTATTGTCATAAGATTAAATCAATAATTGAACCTTAAATCAAATACATCAAACAAATATTTGGCTATATAAACCTTTTTATGTTATTTTGCGAGCATTAAAACTCCCATTTATTGATGGCAAAGTTAAACATTAAATATTAAACATCCAACAATTATGGCAGAAAACATGGAAAATTCGCCCTGCCCTCGTGGCACTTGAAGTCGGCGGCACCGTCACGTTCCCCCATTTCACGCTTGAAGAGCGTCCGTACCCAGGCTTCAGAACTTGGTGCCATCTACAACCGCCAGTTCAAGACCAGACTGACATGAAAAGCATACGATTACAGTCAAACGTATTTTGTGAAGGATTAAAATCATGCGGATATGAAACTGCTTCAGTTTGTGGATCACCTGATTCCATACGATACGTTCCTGAACGATCTTTCCGCAAGGATTGTCAGGATGCTGAAACAGATCGTGACGACCCGAGTTTGTCAGTCAGAGGAAGGCTTATGAAATCTTCGGACGCAGGACGTGGAAGATGGAGACGCCAGGAAAGTCGAGGCATACAGAGGCCCGGTAAAGTAGAGTACCAGGACGCCGACCTCCTCCTGCAACGCACGGTACAG
>NZ_BHWB01000037.1 GCF_003865075.1 Bacteroides faecalis
CCACGCACGGAAGGCGGTTATGAAATTATATACGGTGAACGCCGTTACCGTGCCTCATTGCTTGCAGGAGCAAAGACCATAAAGGCAACCATATATAACAATGTGACGGACGATGAAGCGGAAAGACATGTCGTTAAGCGAGAACTTGCAGCGTGAGCAGGTACGCCCCACTGAAGAAGCAAAAGCGTTCAAGCGGTTTGCTTGAAAAGGGGCAGATATGACATGTATTCACTGACCGCCCGTTTCGGACGGAGCGAAAATAATATCTATAATAACCCCATTGAAACTGAACGAACTCTATGCGCCTGTCGGTGAACTGTTGGACAATGAAACAATCACTGTCAGCGTAGCCGAGGAGATAAGCACCTATGAGCCCGATATACAAAAGGACGTGTACGAGAAGCACCTCAAAGAGGGGAACGGTGAGGATTGGACGGGATATACATTGAACCTCTTCAAAGGTACTTTGAAAAATACTATACCACCGACCTTGGGCAATACAAGTTCGACAAGACGGAATGCAATACATGCGTACACAACGCAGCCAATTACAACCTTTTTGCCGAGCATAACGGGTGCGGACACTGCACCAACCGCAAATGTCTGGAGGCCAAGAACGCAGCCCATGTGGCAAAAGAGACGGAGAAACTTTTGAAATCCGATCCGAAGCTGGTTGTCGCACGCCCCTACTACGGAAGCCGTAACGATATGGCACTACAGAAATTGGACAAGAAAGGGCATGAAATCAAGGAACTTGACTACAACGTATCGGCAAGGGAATTCCCCAAAGCACCCGAAGCACCGAAGAAAGAGCAGTTCACCCAAACGAAAGAGTACGAACAGGCGGTGCAGACATTTGAGCGCAGAAACGAGGAATATGCCCGAAAGGTGGAGGAACTTGACCGCATGAAGGAGGAAGGCAGGATAAAGACCTATGTAAAGGTGGGACAGACAGAACCCGAACTCTGCTACGTGGAGATAAACAGAAAGGAAACCGCCCCCGTCACTATCGGGACATTGCAGGAAAGGGACAAGCGTTTCAAACAGCTTTCCATCGAAAAGACCGTTGCCGATACGAAAAAGATTGTCCGTGAGAACGACTATCCCGAAAGCTCGTTCACGCAGTACGAAGACGGTATGGTTTATTTTGCCATGCTTGCCCAACTTCAAAGGAGACATTTCCCGCTTTTCGGCATCAAGGACCAGCCTTTCGCATTGGACGAGAAACAGCGGATGAAAATCGTTGCCAAACTGACGGACACACAAAAAACGGTAATCAAACGGGACTTCATCAGCCACTTCCTTTGTGAGAACGGCCACGGAGACAACAACGCATCCAAGCTGCTGAGGGACTTCGCAAACATGCACTTCCCCGACCAATACGGACTTGTCAAAGCCACCCACGAGGAAGAATATCAGAAACGGCATGAACGTTTGGAGGAAAGGATAAAGGAAATGAAGAAAGCGGAAAAGAAAGCTGCCAGGGAAGCCGAAAAACAGCAGACGACAGAAAAGACGGAAAAGAAGACCACCGCCCCGAAAACAGAGAAGCCCGAAAGCGGAAAAGCCGCCTGACACCAAGCGGAAAGCATGTGCCGGAAACAATATCCGGCACATCTTTTTCACCGCCCCAAGAGAACAGAGGGCAGGGCCGGACGACCCCACCCACACCGCCACCGTAAAACCTTTTAAAATATTTGCGAATGAAATATATAAGAATGTTCCCGGACGTGGAGTATTCCACCGACAGGGATTTTTTCCTTGAAAATCAGATTGTCTGCATTGTAAGCAGGGAGGGCACGAAGTTTTGCAGCCTGATAGAAAACCGTCTGTTCATGCGTTCCCAAAGCCGCCATATCAGCAAGCGGATGCAGCTGCATATCATGTGTGAAATCCACAAGGAAATCTGCCGCCTTCGCTATGGCGGCGAGCCGGTGGAATGACCTGCCACACCCCACACCTGAATACTTCCTCTCAAAAAAGTCGGGCAATCCCTATGCGGTTGCCCGGCTTTTTTCTATTTTTGCAGGGTTGAATCAAAAAAAGAAGGTTATAAGATTAAAGAATTTGAATGATAACATATTAGAATAGCTTTTAGCTGTTTATTCCCGAACACGAAACGACCAATTTTAATGCAGGAGAATAAACGAGCGGAGTCCTTGTCATATCCATTGGCACGGACTTAACTCGTCTCCTGCGAGGCGCTTGGTCGTGCCTGTGTTCGGACTTGTTAAGTTCCGTGCTTTTTTCGGTACTTAACAGTAATTACGGACAAGGCATTAACAAAAAAACTCATGGAAATATGTATGACAGGAATGTTGCCGTTACAGGCTGTACCATTGAAAAGACAAGCCGATACGACCGGTTCAGGGAAAACAATATCCGTATGGAACTCTACCGTATTATTCTTGCACTTTATGATGAAGGATACCGCATGTTTTCCTGCAATCTGAATACCTATATCGGATTATTGGCGGCAGATACGGCCATCATACTCCGTGAAGCGGACAAATGCCCGGAGATACATCTTTCAGCCGTCATCACCGGTACATGCTATCCGGCAGATACCGACAAAGTGTATTGCGCCTTATATGATGACCTGATAAAGAAGGCGGACAGCAAGGAGACGCTTTCAGAGAAAGACAGCCTCACCGGTGCGCTTGCCGCAAGCCATATCATCTGTTATTACGAGGACTTTTCTTTGGAAATGCAGCGGATACGCATGTCCGCCACTCCTTGTACCAATATCCGCAAAATGATATAGGCATCTATTCTTTATCGCAGGTTACAACAACTTTTCCAGCCGGACAATCCGTTTTTCGGTTGATGGATGCGTGCTCATGATATATTCGGTGAACGAAGGCCGCTCCCCACCCGTTTCCGCCACCTCCAGCCGACGCAGGAACGAGAGCAGGCCCTCCCCACAACCGTAACGTACCGCATACGTGTCGCAACGGTATTCGGCATATTTGTTGATATTCACGTCTGCTATCCGACTGATACCGTAAATCGTATGATGCAACAGTTTATAAAGGCTCCACCAGAGTCTGGCCATCCCCACCACGGCGAAACGGACAGCCGGGACCACGGCGATTATCAGATTGCCTGCCAATCCGAAAAACAGGGCCGGAATCAGGAACAGCCCGTACAGGCAGCGGTAGCCCAGCAACTGCATAGAGAAAAGAAGCACCTGATAGACAAAATCATAATGCGAGATGTGTCCCACCTCATGGCTGATTACCCCTTTGAGTTCCTCGTCCGATGCCGTCTGAAGAATACCACCTGTCAGCCCGATTGTATGGAACCCGAAAGTCACGGCATTCGTACGTGCGTCCCTGTTGCAGTAGATATTCAGCTTCCTCTCCATCCCCATTTCCGAGAGCAGACGTTCCATCCGCATCCGTTCCTCACCGTCCAACGGTTTGTAACCCTCTTTCATCCACATCATTCATACGTTCAATGGTGAAAGGTTTTATAATATGTAAACAAAACAATAATGAAATACAGCTGTTCGTATGAACTGTTTTTTCTTAGGGTATGTTCCATCTTGATTTATAAAAACAGGAAAAGATGAAGAACTGATTGGCTAGATATACGGTCAATTCTTCATCATTAGCTCCGGATGCAATTATGCAGTATCCTTTATTGTCTTTTCAAAATATAATGTTCAGCCAATTCACTGCCGTTGAGCGTTCCCAGACTGTCGGACAACGCGACTGAACCATCGAGAATTTTATAGAATGTCTTCTCCCCGGAAGAAGGAGTTACCAGTTCTATGATGTTTTCACCCACAATGTTATAAATGCCACTTTCTTCAAAGACGCCATCCTTCCTTCCCAAATATTCACTCCGCAGTTCGTAGGTTGTATCACTGTTGATTTTCAGTGTTGTCCTGATACCACTGCAATCGGCGCAGGGTAATGTGCCCTCATAAGTCCCATAAAAATTCTTATTTTTGGTATTGACTGTAGTGGTGGCCATAGTAGCGCTTTCTTTTTCCTGTTGTGTAGTTCTCTTCTGTGATCCGGTACAGCCTGACATTGACGTTATTATGGCTGTTGCTACCAATAAAAGATTGAATCTGTTAAATCTCATAATTCCGAATGTTTAATAAATTAAATATTATAAATCTTTAAATCAATCTGTTGTGGTTATACTCCTTACAAGAGACCTATAGCCAGATAGCCCCTCCTTCAGTATCTCCCGCCTTATAGGTATAAGTTATGAATTCCTCAAGCGCTTCTTTCCATGTAAGGTTGAAGGTTTTCATAATGGAATGCACGGTACGGTTGCTTTCTTCATCAAGACTATCTTCTTCGATTTGGTTAACATCTGCATCCGGTTCTATGTCAAGATATTCATCACGACTCCAGAATACCACTATAGGAATACTTAAGTTGATATCCCATGTGCCACGCTGGATCAATATTCCGGAAGGCTTGTAGAACGGATCAAAAGTACCAGTTTCCGGATTGGTCTTGGATTTGTAACCGTGATAAAGACGAATTTTCAAGTCAAATTCCTTACGATCTTTCAAAAAACGGATGACACCTTTCAACCCGACAGGATTGCTTCCTCCTGTTATTTCAGCCTCCTTGTCATGTCTGGTCTTGTCCCAAGGGGTAGTATCTACATAAAGATAGTCCACTAATTTTTGCGGATCATTGTCATCAGCTTCCGGCTGCCCGTCAAAGGTGGGTTTTACATTTTCTGGTGTAAAGAAATGTTGATGTATTTTATCCTGTCCATTTTCTATAAACTGGTTATTCATCAACTCTCCCTTACTATTGTAGTAATAAATAAACATCAGATAAATAGGGGCTGGAGTAAAGTTGTCTCCATTTTTATATTCTCCGTTTTTCTGTACGTAGAACTTGTTTTGACTGCCTTCGGCAAGTGTCCAGCCCTGGCCGGTCTTCAGTTCGTAGGTTATTTCTTGAATACGTTTCATGTGTCTGGCTGGAGATTCCGGATTCTGATGAGGACCACCGACTTTCTGTATTTCATTCCAATCTGCATGCAAGTGGCATTCCACAAGACGGATTGTCATTTTGGAAGGATCTTCATGCAATTTGTTTTTTGTCTCATTTTCAGGAATCACAGGATCTTTGCTGCATGAATTAAATAATAAGGTAAAAGATGCCCCCATCAGGAGCATTAATGCGATTTTACATACATTTGTTTTCATTTTACTTGTAATTAAATAGGTTTGTTGATTATGTCTCGTTATAAGTCAAAAGCTCCAACTCACTCCGCAACGCACATCGCGCCCCATGTCGTGCGCATAGTAACGCGAACGGTTGGTGTATTCTTTATATTCTTTGTTCAGAATGTTGTCTGCCGATATCATGAACCGTAATATGTGTCCACATCTTACGGGACATTCCAGATCCACATCGGCTCCAAAAAGATGGTATGCCGGAGGAGTGTACGGGATAAGATCCGTATCCGGGTCAAACCGGGTCTGTTTTGCCACGAAACGGTGCCGGACACCCAGACGCAACCGGAAATGCGACCGGGTTCTGTGGTTCCATGAAAGCTCATGGTTGAGACGGAAAGGGGGGATATAGGGAAGATAATTTCCTGTTGTCCGTTCGTTTGCCCGTATAAAGGAGGCGGTCAGATGGTAATCCCATGAATCTGCAGGCATGAAGTGAAAGTCAAAATCCATTCCGCGGAAGAAAGCCGGGGTCTGCCTGTATTGGAATATAGGATATGCCCCTGAAATGACAGTAATGTTCTCTTTTTGGGGCTCATCATAGATATAACCGCTTATCCATTGCAGATAACCGTCCGCATGGACGCTGAACACCTTGCCACTGTAACTGATAGAGGATATCCATTTATAGCTTCTTTCGGAATTCATGACCGAATCCCCTCTGACAAACATTCCTGATCCGAGTTCATTCCCATTGCTGTACAGCTCATACACGTGGGGGGCCCTCCAGGCCATCCCGAAATTGGTGGTAAGTTTCCAGTGTCCGGAAAAAAGGTGATGGGCTCCCAGACTGTATGATATGTTATTGAACTTTCTTGTTCCCCCATAGGGATTTCCAGTCCAGTCATAGCCGCTGGCACGGGTTTCCTGCCCGTCAAAGCGAACACCCGCTTCAACTCCTCCCTTGCTGTAATTATACTTTCCAATGCCATATATTCCTGCCTGTGTCTCCGTGTAATTGGGAATAACAGGAACAACACCTGTCCCTGCCCGGCTGTGATTGTCTATGAACATGATTTGTCCCCCAATCTCCGTTTGCCATGAATTATAATTCCACTTCCACCGGAGGGAGTTTTGAAATGAATACAAGTGCAGGGAAACAGCCGGGATGTCGGATCCCAGGCGGCGGATACGTTTTTCCTGCCGGTCATCCTTCTGCCAGGAACCCTGCCAGTAAAGATTTCCAACATCCCACATGCTGAATCTTATTTTGCCAACGGCTGTCTGATGGGTGACCTCCTGATATGGATATGTGATACTTCGGGCGAAAGGGTCCGTATGCAGGGGACGTCCCAGCCGGATACGTTCCGCCAGCAGATCCTCACTTCCCATCTGGGCACTGAGCATTACCCCCATGCGGTTGTAAAAGCGGCTGTAGAACCCTTCTATTCTTAAACGGCCATGATCATAGCCGAGTGAAGCGGAGGTATGCAATTCCCTGGTTCCGGTATTGTTAAGAAGATAGTTCGCGGTAGAACGGTCTCCTGAATTCGAGCAGGTTCCCTGTACACGCCAGGCAATGTCACGGAGAAAAGGGAAGGTTCCCTCCATCTGTCCGGTAAGGACAAAACGGCGTCCGTTACTGCCATAAAGCATGGATCCCTTTCCTTTTAAGGACTTTGTCCGGAAAGGCAGGGCGGCCTGTTCCATGATAATAATCCCCCCCAAAGCCTCTGAACCGTACCGTACCGCATCGGATCCTTTCACCACCTGGATGGAATTGCTACCGTTCATGTCCACTTCCGGAGCATGATCGGCCCCCCATTGCTGCCCTGTCTGGCGGGTGCCATTGTTGATGATCAATATCCGGTTGCCATACATCCCCTGGATGACGGGTTTGGCTATTGCCGTCCCCGTACTGATAGAGCTTACACCACTGACCTGTTCGAGCAGGGCACCCAGGGAGGTCCCCAACGCATGATTGATTGCAGGGGATGGGATTTGCCCGCTCACTGCATTCCGGGTTATTCCGGAACGTTCACCGATAATGATGACTTCCCCCAATGTCGTCATTTCCGGAGAAAGACGTATCGTATAGGTGTTCTTTCTTTTAAACACATCCTTCAAGGATATATATTGAGATTTATACCCCAGACTCTGTACAAGGACTGTATCTGCGGAATTCCTTGAAGGAATAGTTACCGTTCCTTCGGATAAGCTGACAAGCACCTGCCCGCCGGCTAATACACCGGCTCCTTCAATAGGGTTTCCGTTTTCCCCGTCTATAATCAGCAGGGTCCTGGTTGTGTCTGATCGTTGCCGGTATTCCTGTGCATGCATATGTGCAGAAAATGCCATATACAGACAGGTAAGGAACAGACACACATATCGGAAATATGCATGAAATGTCATATTTTATAAAAGCGTTATAAATTGTTCAGGATAGTCAATAGGCATAAGAGCCCTTTACATGTCATCACATAGTGCATGTAATCCATAGAGAATTATGACATTCGGACAGGAGGAGCGCGAAGAGACAAAAGGAGAATTGTAGCAGTGACGCCCTGCTCCTCCAAAATAAGATATTTAACAGGCTTTACAGTCAAGGTATGGGTGTACTCCAAACTTTCCGCTTCGGTAAATAAGGATAAAGTGAAAAGACAGATAGCACATTTATCTGCTGAATCGTGATGAGGGAACTGTTGCCCGTCATGAATACATGCACGCTCCTTATGAACATGAAAGGCTTTCACAAAAAAGAAAGGCATCATGCTCAGTAACAGCAGGTATGCTACGGCTGTTCTATTTTTCATTATTCCATCCATATTACAAAGATAGTGGATTATACAGCTTCACACAATACCTACAAATAGGTATTTTTCGTTTTTTTTATATGGTCGGCAACGGCATGGAATATAACCACAGCCGTCATAAGCCTACCATACATTTTATATCCGTTCATCCGGGGGAGACGGTTGCCTCAGTAAAATAATGCCGTTTATTTGATGAATGTTCCATTTCTTAATTCTCTAAAAGCTTCCTCCAGTTCCTCCCGGCTATTCATCACTATGGGACCTCCCCAGACAATAGGTTCTTTCAGGGGAGGAGCCGACAACAAAAGGAAACGTGCGCCTTCCGGTCCGGCTTTCACCTCTACCGGTTCGTCCGTATCTTCTCCAGGAACGGGAACAGAATATAATATGGCACAACCCTTACTTTCCGCAGATTGCTGTCTCACTTCGGGGAAAAGCGAGCCTTCCAGCAAATAGAGAAATAGGTTTTCATCATCGCGTGCTTCGTTGTACTTCCATGAGGCGTCAGCGGGCAAAGTTACATCCAAATATGTTATCTGAACATACGAATTGTCCAGAGTCCCCCGTATCCCCCGGTGGCTGCCTGATAAGATCCGGACGGTTGCCTTGTCGGACATCACCACCGGGATGTCATCCGGAGCAATGTCCCTATATGCCGGTGGAACCATTTTTTTTGCAGCAGGTAAATTGACCCACAGTTGGCATCCGAGCATCCTTTCTGATGGCTGCGGCATCTCCTTGTGGAGTATTCCTGAACCGGCTGTCATCCATTGGCATCCCATGGACTGGATCACCCCTTTGTTTCCCAGGCTGTCCTCATGCTCCATTGTTCCGCTGACAAGATAGGTTATGGTCTCTATTCCGCGATGTGGATGCCAGGGAAATCCCTTTATATAATCCTGCGGATTGGTGGAGTCAAAACCGTCAAGCATCAGAAACGGGTCAAAGTCCACCACCGTCTGCTCTCCCAATATCCGGCGCAGATGTACACCTGCCCCGTCAACAGTCTTTCTTCCTCTCACAATCCGTGTCACTTTTCTTTTTTTCATATTGTTGTCATTTTAATATTAATTGTTTTTCAATCCATGCAAGAATGGTTTGTAGAATATAATTATCCCGAAGCGGATTTTCTCCGGAATATATAATTAAGTTGGTATCGCCAAATATTTCTGATACAGATGCCGTCTGCTTTTGACTATATATCCAATTCACCCTGCCTTGGTGAGAATTCACAGTCGACGACAACATGTACGTTATCCGAGATCATAGTCGGAATATATTTGGAACCTAGTTGGAAGTCCGAGCATCTGATCACACCCTGGAGCCGAAAACCTGCCGTCTCTTTACCGGACACCGGACTTTCCTTTCTGCCAATTAACATCACGTCAAACCGCACCTTTTTAGTAATTCCGTGGAGAGTGAGCTCTCCATATATCTCCCCTTTATCTGTACCGAGCATCTTCATTTCCGTACTTTTAAACACCATCATGGGGAATCTCTCCACATCAAAGAAATCGGATGAGCGCAGATGTTTATTTCTGGCTTCCACTCCTGTGCTCACACTTGCCGTCCGGACTTCCACCCGGATATCCGTATTCGTGCAATCACCATTCTTCTGCCTTACGGTAATGTCAAAGTCTGAGAAATATCCGCTGACAAAGGAGAGCCCCGCATGCTTCACTTCAAAACCGATACGGGTATGTTCGGGATCGTCAGTCCACATGACTGTCTGCGCATTGATACTAGCGGCTGTCATAAACAATAGGAACAATAAAATATTTTTCATAAACTGGATATTTCAGGAAGGCGGATGTTATTCTTTTATACAAAGGATAACATCCGTTTTCATTCTTTTATAACTGGATGCTTTTTTTGTCTGTTATACTATTTTTCTTTGAGTGTTTCCACAAAAAAAGATCCGTTATCCAACAGCCCTTGGAAGAAAACAGGAACGGTTTCTTTGCGGTTCCAGTCCCTTTGCAGTTCACAGATATACTGGGTTACGGAAGTCAGCCGAACTCCGGCCTGCTCCATCCGTCTGAGGGCCGTTTCATGAGCCAGCCTGGATGTTCCGCCGACAGCGTCAACAATAGTATATACTTCATAGCCCTCCTTCAAAAGATCCAAGGCTGGAAAACAGAGACAGACCTCTGTCCATAGCGCACAAACCACAAGTTTCTTTCTGCCCAGTGCCTTGACTGCTTCCTGGAACTCCTTGTCTTCCCATGAATTGACAGAAGTCCTGTCAATCTCAGGCTGCCCCGAAGGGCCTTCTTTATCTGGGGGATAGTAGGCTGGTTAAGACCGGTGGCAACATTCACAGTAGTCAAAATAACAGGGACATTGAACCCTTTGGCCACACGGCAGACATTGGATATATTTTCCACCAGTTCCCGTCTGTCCATGGAAGCTATGGAATGAACCTGTATGGGCTGATAATCGATGACTAACAATGCGGAGTTTTCCGGTGTTAGCAAATGATCCGTTTTGGGATCTCTGATAGGTTTGATACTACTCATTACTTTATATTTTTATAGTTAAACAAATTGAGATAGCGGTATGTAGACCTCCATCTCGTTTATTGGTTGCAAAGTTAGTAAGCTTATGTCTGATTTATCTGTTCTTAAAAGAACGAAACTTAGTCAATTACAACACTTTTTATGCCCCGACATCTCTCTGATGATACCGATGCTATTATTTCCCAACATTGACACGTATATTATATTGTTTCGTATATAGTTTGGCTTTTTTGTATATTTGATCTTTTCTTTGTATCTTGCTGACCTTTCTCATATCCGTCATTGGATGTCAGACTTTTATCCGAGCTTACAGATGAAATGGTCATTTTAGGAAAATATATAGAAATAGTTTGTGCTTATGGAGCATACCAAAGAAACATTGTCGGCCTTGGTGCGGGAAATGCAGTCAGTCACCGCATACAATAGAGGAGTTTATATCCTGAATATTGAGATTTTTTTAGACAAGTACAGTAATAAGATATTGCGTGCCGGGGCTTTCTTTTATATACTGGTGGAAGCCGGAACAGCAGAATTTGTAGTTGACTGTCATTCTTATAATGTAGGAAAGGGGGACATGCTTCTTGTCGCTCCAAGAATGTCTGTAGAGTTAATGAAAAAAAGTTCCGACTTCGGTACATGTGGTCTATGTATGGAGCCTTTCTTTTTTGACTCCCTTTCCATAGGAAACTATGTATACAAACGGCTTTATAACAACAGTCATACGACATATGTCTTACGGCTGGAGGACAGCGATACCGTACATATACGCAAAACGTTAGACCTGATGTCCCACTACCTTACTTCTGACCATCCTGAGGAAATGGCTGGTTCGCTGGTCAATTTCCTGTTGCTGCAAATAACAGAAATCTTTCACAGCCAAAATGTACATCCTGCTGGAAGAGTCAGGCATTCCGATGCTTTGTTCCGCCTTTTCAGAAAATTACTGGCTGAGAATTACAGGAAAGTACATGATCTTCAGTTCTATGCAGACTCCCTTAACGTGTCTCAGACCTACCTGTCAAGAGTGGTACGCCAGATTTCTGGAAAAACAGTGAACAACTATATAACGGAAGCACTTTATAGGGATGCCAGACGTCTGCTGGTTTTTACAGATCTGACTGTAAAGGAGATTGCTGAACAATTAGGCTTTTCAGACCAGTCATCCTTCGGGAAATTCTTCAAGAAGAAATCAGGAACATCCCCTGCAAACTTTCGTGCCGGATATAAGAAACTCCACAATTTGTAAAAATGGATGCTGTATAGTATACGCAAAAGTTGGGGAAGGAAACCAGAAGACCCTGCCACGCAAAGAAATCTCTTTTGGGATATTCTATGGATACGGACCGGAACATGTTGACAAGGGAGAGTACATTCATAATTACCGATATTTTTTTTTGGGGGGGATATAATCAGACTTTCCATTCTAAGTGATAGTTTATGTATTCTCAAGTCTATTAAAGCAGACAATATCTACTATATTTGAGACATATTTTGAAAAGATCTGACTTCATCCGTATTTGCCTTTCATTATTTTACTATTTTCACACCGCTTTAATGTGAATATGTTAAAGTCAGTTTCCTTTCATTTACATTCGGCAAACTGTATGGAAGTATAAATAATATTCTTCCGGGCCT
>NZ_BHWB01000038.1 GCF_003865075.1 Bacteroides faecalis
ATCCTGCTTGCCGTCATGCTTACCGATGTCGTGTTGCTGGATGTATTCAACTCCATGGGAATGCCCACTTCCACTACAGTATCATTGGTATTCGAACTACTAGGAGGTACCTTCGCCCTTTCACTGATCAAAGTAAATACTGACAGCGCCCTCAGTCTGGGCCAACTTATCAATACAGACAAAGCGCTCTCTGTCATCATGGCCATCTTCGTATCCGTTGCAATTGCTTTCTTTTTCGGTATGGTTGTACAATGGATTGCCCGTGTCGTTTTCACCTTCAACTATACAAAGAACATCAAATACAGTATTGGAGTATTTGGAGGCATTGCCGCTACTTCCATTATTTACTTCATGGCTTATCAAAGGTTTGAAGGATAGTTCATTCATGACAGCCGAAAACAAACAGTGGATACAAGACAATACCCTGATGTTAATCTTCTTATTATTTGTATTTTTCACTATCCTGATGCAAATACTCCACTGGCTAAAAGTAAATGTGTTCAAAATAGTAGTGTTAATGGGAACTTCGCCCTTGCACTCGCTTTCGCAGGCAATGACTTAGTAAACTTTATCGGTGTGCCTTTGGCAGGATACTCCTCATTTCTTGATTTTACAACGAACGGAAACGGTGTTGCTCCCGACAGCTTCCTGATGACATCTTTGCTTGGTCCGCAAAAACACCCTGGTATTTCCTGATTGGTGCCGGAGCCATTATGGTATATGCTCTATGCACTTCAAAGAAAGCACACGCTGTTATCAAAACCTCTGTCGATCTCTCTCGTCAGGATGAAGGAGAAGAGAACTTCGGAAGTACACCAATCGCCCGTACCATGGTCCGTATAAGTATGACCCTTGCTAACACAATATCACGCATCACACCAGAAGGTACTAAGAAGTGGCTCGATGCTCGTTTCCGTAAAGATGAAGCTATCATTGCCGACGGAGCAGCTTTCGACCTGGTTCGTGCCTCCGTAAATTTAGTACTCGCTGGTTTACTCATTGCTTTGGGAACCTCCTTAAAGTTGCCACTCTCTACTACTTACGTGACTTTCATGGTTGCCATGGGTACTTCACTCGCTGATCGCGCTTGGGGACGTGACTCAGCCGTTTACCGTATTACCGGTGTATTAAGCGTTATCGGTGGATGGTTCATCACAGCCGGAGCAGCTTTTACCATCTGTTTCTTTGTAACTATGATATTGCATTATGGAGGAAACATATCTATCATTGTCCTGATCGGTATTGCTGTATTTATCTTAATACGTAGCCAAATAATGTATAAGAAACGTAAAGCAAAAGAACAAGGTAATGAGACGTTAAAACAACTGATGCAAACTACCGACAACGAAGAAGCTTTACAATTAATGCGCCAACATACTCGTGAGGAACTTGCTAAGGTATTGGAATATGCAGAAACTAACTTCGAATTAACTGTAAATTCATTTATCCACGAAAATCTGAGAGGGCTACGCCGGTCGATGGGAGCTACTAAATTCGAAAAACAACTCATCAAACAAATGAAACGTACGGGAACAGTTGCCATGTGTCGCCTTGACAACGCGACCGTTCTTGAAAAAGGACTTTATTATTATCAAGGAAATGACTTTGCCAGCGAACTGGTTTACAGTATCGCCCGTCTCAGTGAACCTTGTTTGGAACATATCGATAATAATTTTAACCCGCTGGATGCTATTCAGAAAGGTGAATTCAGCGACGTAGCAGAAGATATCACCTATTTGATTCAACAATGCCGCAAGAGATTGGAAAACAATGACTACAACAGTATGGAAGAAGAAATTCGCCGTGCCAACGACCTAAATGGACAACTTTCTCATCTGAAACGTCAGGAGTTACAACGTATCCAAAGTCAGACCGGTAGTATCCGTGTAAGCATGGTTTATCTCACTATGGTTCAGGAAGCACAAAACGTGGTAACTTACACTATCAACCTAATGAAGGTAAGCCGCAAATTCCAGATGGAGACGGAGATGCCATAAGAAAAAGATACAGAACAAACAGCAAGAGGCTGTACCGAAAGTAATAGAACTATCAAATGATAGTAAATAATTGCTTTCAGTACAGCCTCTCTTTTTATACCTTCCTTGATAAAGAGATGTGGACAAGCCAGCCAATAATACTTTTTTAAACTATTATTTTTTATTTATTAAATTGCATAAATATTAAACCTGCATTCAAAATGGCATAAAAATGACCACTCTCACTCAAATTTATTCATTGTAAGCAAACAATTCTAATCTAAAAGATGTTGTCTCAGCATAAAGGTCAGCACAGAGTTTAGTTATCAATGAGGATTAATGCTCAGTTAGAAAGCAAACAACAGTTTTTATAAGTTAAACCTCAAATCCGCAACTAAGCCCTTGAACGTCCTTATTGCGTTTACACGTCCTCTCATTACTGAATTTGCAGATAATTTGAACTTGAAGCACCCACTTCTGCCTACAATATCCCCTTACCCCACAATGTGACTTGAGGCAATACACAATATCATTCCCATAAGTTGTAGGCATTATCCAAAATCAGTCTGGAAAACATCTGCGTAAGCATTATTACAGGTATAGATGTTCAGCACATACCGCCTTGATGTCCTGATCCACTTGGCTGGTACAGAGATAAACCTGAAGACAAACGCTTTTATGCGACTTGTTGCATTGAGCCCGAACTTCTTTACGTCAAGTCTTTGAATAATGGCCTTGTAAAAGTTACGGATAAGTGCTGTAAGAAGAAGGAACACTGTGTTCTCTGCCATGAAGGATTTGGGCAATCTGTCCCACCCGAAACCATTGTTCATATCATCGAAGATACGTTCCTTTCCTCCACGAAGGTTATAGAACTCGACAATTTCTCTTACGGAAGAATCATAGTCGTTAGTCAGGATACAACGGTATGTGTATTCTCCTTCCCAAAAATCCTGCACACCATCCATCCGTTTCTGTCTTTGAATCACAAGTCGATATGCCTTACCTTTCCACTTCTCAACAAGGATAGAGTTCAATTCAAACTCAATGCCATTGATTTCCTCAGTTTTCCAGCCTTTGAGAGCAAAGGTGTCATTGTAGATCGAACTGCAGCGGTTAGCACGGATATAGAAGGACTTGCAGTGTTTTTCTATTTCCTCCACGATTTCCTCGGAACATGATCCACAATCAGCTCTGAAGCGATTGATAGTGAGCCCATTCTGTTCAAATCTCGCAAAGAACCTCTTCAGCGTGTCCTTCTGATGGAAACGAACATTTGTGTTACCATCGCTATTCTCTATACCGACTATCAAATCGCCAATAACCGCCACGCCAGGGCGATAACCAAGGAACTTCTTGTATGTAGGCTTTGCATCATACTTCTCTGTCTCTATGAACTGATGGTCGAAATCAACATCATACATCTCACCCTCTTTCAGTTGGCCAGATGCAAATATACAATTGAGCAATAAAGTATTGAGAGTGTCAGCCGTATTGAAATCGTAGGTCTTGCCCATATCTGATGTGTATGAAATGTTTTCTTGCGTCAACTCCTTTATCGCCCTGAGGATAGTATCAGAGCTACAAGTGCGAAGTGTCGGATGAAGCGAGAGGTGGTTCATCAAATGAGTAGTGACATCCTCAATACATGAACCGCTACAGAAGTAGATACTCATGAGAGAACGGATGATTTCGCTGTACTGATAACCGAACGATCTACACCTTAGACCGAGGGTTGAGTCGATTACAGATGATAATGTGGAGTCAAATTGCTCCATGATTGAAAATAATCCCCCAAAAGGAGTGAGTCTCTCAGATTTAATTTGTATCTTCGCCATGTCTATCGTCGGATTCTCTTGTTTTTTTTGCAACACTAAGATAAGTGAAAATTCTGACATGGCAAAATCCTGAGCAACTTTTTGTTGCTCAGGTACTTAAAAAGTTTAATTTATAATAGTGTTGCGGAATTAAGGTTAAATTAAAGAGAGAGAGTTTTATGAAAGAGAAATTATTATTAACGTTGGCCTGCCTTTTTGTAAGTGTAGGTATAATGATGGCGCAAACGTCGAAAGTAACAGGAATTGTTACTTCTGCGGAAGACGGATTACCCGTCGTAGGTGCATCAATATTGGTAGCTGGAACTACACAAGGAACAATCACCGATATTGACGGCAAGTTTACTATCTCGGGAGTTCCCGCCACAGCCAAGACCCTTCATGTGTCTTACGTGGGTATGGCCCCACAAGATGTTGCCATCAAAGATGGAGTATTGAAAATCGTACTTAAATCGGATGCAAAGGCATTGGACGAAGTGGTAGTAACCGCCATGGGTATCAAGAGAAGTGAAAAGATTTTGGGATATGCTTCTTCTACTGTGAAGAACGATGACTTGATCGCAGCCAAATCCGGTTCGGTAATGGCAGGGCTTTCAGGAAAAGTAGCCGGACTTAATATTTCTAATTCCGGTACGGCTGGTAGTTCACAGAAAGTAATCGTTCGTGGTTACTCTTCTTTCGCCAACAATCAGCCATTGTATGTGATCGACGGAGTTCCAATGTCCAACAACACCAGCCTGTCTAATGACAAAGGTAACGGAGTGATCGAGGCAAATGACGCTGTAGACTTTGGTAACGGTGCAAATGATATTAACCCGGATGATGTAGAATCAGTAACCGTACTGAAAGGTGCCTCGGCAACTGCACTTTATGGTTCACGTGCTGCCAATGGAGTTATCATGATTACAACTAAACGTGCCAAACAAGAGAAGCTGACCGTTTCGTATGATGGATCGTTCATGGCATCCAACGTATTGCGTGTTCCGCAAGATCAGGACAAGTTCGGACAAGGCTGGGGTACTTGGGACAGAAGTGAAAACGGTTCATGGGGACCTGCACTCGATGGAAGAATGAATGAATGGGGTTCGTACAACCTCGATCCTCAAATGAAAAAGCATTATTCATTCGTAAAAGACAACTTACGTAACTTCTACACTACAGGATTCGAAATGAACAATAATATAAGCATTCGGACCGGTACTGAAAAAGTAGGTTTATTCCTTTCTTATGGGAACACCTCCTCCAATGGTATCCTGCCGAATAATGCCGATAAATATGAACGTAACACGTTCTCCCTTCGTGGTAACATGAAGTTCGATAAGTTCAGTGCAGACGTTAATGTCAGCTATATCCGTAAGGATATGACTAAAGCTGCCGCAGGACAAGGGAAAGCCGGTGCTACCATGCAACAGGAATTAATTCAGCATCCGGTAGACATTGACTACTCGGTCATGAAAGATTTTAATGACATTCGTTATGACGGTAATAACTATTACACTTGGTATGCACAAAATCCTTATTGGGTACTTGCTAACAACAAGAATAACTATCAGGATGACCGTATTTATGGTAAACTAGAACTTGCTTATGAAGTTATGCCTGGTCTTAAAGCGGTAGGTCGTCTCGGTGGCGATTTTACCAACTCCCGCCAGAAACTGCGTACAGCCAAACTGACTTATGCGGAAAACTCTTACAGTGCAGATGGAGGCAAATCGGATGAAAGAGGTACGTATACAGAACGTTCAGACAACTACGACCAACTAGACGCTACCCTCTTCATGAATGCCAACTACAACATCGGTGAGGATATCACTTTAGGAGGCACTCTTGGTTGGAACCTCAACCAGCGAAAATCTTCTTATCTGAAATCTTATCTTGATGGTTTGTTCATGGCTGGTTGGTACAACCTTGAAAATGGTATCGATAAACCACTCAGCACTAACTATCGTGAGTTACGCAGAACAATCGGAGCATTTGGTCAGGTGGAATTCGGATACAAGAACTTCTGGTTTGTCAATCTTTCAGGACGTAACGACTGGTCGTCTACATTGCCGATTCATGCAAACAGCTTTTTCTACGGTGGTATCAACACTTCAGTAATTCTGACGGATATGATTCCTTCTCTGAAAAATAAGATTGTGAACTACCTGAAAATACGTGCAGCCTGGGGACAAACCGGTAATGACGCCGATGTCTACCGGACAATGCCTTATTTCGTACCGACTCAGATATCAACCGGTTTCGGATATATCTATACTCCACTGAATGGTGCATTGGGCCTAACAGAATATAACCGTCAGGCAAACAACCATCTGAAACCGGAAAAGACTTCCGAGTGGGAATTGGGAATAACAACTAATTTTATTGACAACCGAATCAACATCGACTTTGCTTACTACAATAAGCTGACCAAAGACCAAATCATAGCAGCAAACGTCGCTCCGGAAACTCGTTACACTACGGCAACCCGTAATGTGGGGAAGATTTCCAATAAAGGTATCGAGTTGTCAGTAAATATGACCCCGATTCGTAATAAAGATATCCAATGGGATCTCGGTGTCACATTCAGTAAAAACTGGAGTAAAGTGAAAGAACTCTGGAACGAAGGTGATACTCCTGTAACGGAATATGTACTGCAAACAGCGTATAGTGCCAACTTCGTGGCCAAAGTGGGTGAACCTCTCGGTATATTCCAGGTTCCGGCTATTGCTACTGTGCAGGACAAAAATAGTCCTTACTACGGAAAAGTGATTGTAGATGCAAACGGTATCCCGACAACGAGTAACAATGAAATGAAGACTATCGGTTCTTCCGCTCCTGATTTCAACATGGGATTCAATACACGTATCACATACAAAGGTTTCACTCTTTCGGCAGTAGCCGATTGGCGCAAAGGAGGATATATGTATTCTTACACAGCACAGTTGATGCACTTTGTCGGTAACACCACACGCTCAGTGTTCAACAATCGTGAACCGTTTGTTGTTCCAAACTCTGTAATGGCCTTACCAGATGGCGGATATGTCGAAAACAATAATCCGGTAACCAGCGACAACATGAGTAACTTTTACAGTGACGCTTATTCCAGAAGCCAGTTCGAAAATTTCGTTATCCCGAAAGGTTATGTGAAACTGAGAGAATTAGTACTGTCATACTCATTCCCAAAAGCATTGATTTCTAAACTGGGTATTCAACAACTTGACTTGAGTTTCATCGGACGTAATCTCTTTATGTGGACTCCAAAAGCTAACAACTATGTGGATCCGGAAATCACCAACTTCGGTAACGATATCCTGTCGGAAATCGGTGAATTCGCTTCACTTCCTTCTACACGTAACATCGGTGGAGGTATCAAAATTGTATTCTAAAAAACGACTGAATATGAAAAGATTAAAAAAAATATATATAGGTGTACTTAGCACCCTATTGTCCGGAACATTCGTTTCATGCGAAAACTATCTGAACATCAATGAGAACCCGAACTATCCGGGAGAGTCACAAGTGACTGTATCAGCCCTACTGCCATCTGCTTTCACAGGTTCGGCAGGAGTCATGGGATATCTATATCAACTCTACGGCTCTATGTGGTCACAACAGTACACTCAGAATCCGTCATCAAGCCAGTATATCACGCTTGTCAATTATGCGATGACCTCTTCCAGCGACTTGCGTTTATGGAGAATCCCATATGCCGACGTGCTGCCCGACCTTGATCTTGTAATCCAGAAGTCAGAAGCCGAAGGTGCTTGGAATTACTGGGTAGTAGGTAAAGTAATGACTGCCTTCACCTATCACGTACTGACTGACGCTTATGGAGATATTCCTTTCACCGAAGCATTGAAAGGTAAGAACTGCAAATATGACGATAGCAAAACCATAGTTTATCCGGGTATCATCCAAATGTTGAATGACGCCATCGATAAAGCTGACGATGCATCTGCAAAAGGATTGCTCGCTATGAGTGTGGAAGATTATGTTTATGATGGTGATATGACGAAATGGATTCGATTTGCCAAGACGTTAAAGCTGAAATTGCTCATGAGAGACTTCGAAGCAAACAAAACTGAAATTCAAACAATGCTTGCTGCGGGTGACTTCTTGAAAGATGATGCAACGGTTCATTGTTTTGAAGATGTAGTAAACAAATCGAATCCGTTCTATGAAAATGACCGTCGCCAGTTAAATACAACGAACAATGTACGTGCCTGCACTACTCTCTACCAATATTTGAATGAGAATGACGATCCACGCATCGAGGACTTTTATGAGCCAACAGCCGGTTCTGACTACTCTGCTTACAAAGCTATTCCTTACGGAAGTAGAGATTCTAAGCTTTACTCCATTAGAGGAACCTCCCGGGCGGTCATCGGTGCACTCGACCCTGTTTACTATATGTCGGCTGCTGAAGCAGAATACCTGCTATCCGAATGTTACGCACGACTTGGTGATAAAGGCAATGCCAAAACCCATTACGAGAATGCTGTTAATTTATCATTCGAAAGATGGAATCACGATGCAACGGATTTCATTGCTGACGGAGGTAAATATGCTTTCGACGACACAAGTGAAAATGCAATGTTGAAATGTATCCTTACTCAAAAATGGGTAGCCAGTACTCGTTGCCAGGCATGGGACACTTGGTTTGACATCAATCGTACAAGAATTCCGGCTTTAGGAAATGTAGAAGCGACCAACGATAATTATGTAACAGGTGAGTTGGCTTACAACCCAAACAGTTCATTGGCAAAAGGTGCCTTCCCAAGTCGTTTTATCTACTCCAAAGAGTCATTGGATTACAACACAAGTGCACCGACTGTCATACCGGGAATTACGGAATCGCTTTGGTGGCACAAGAAATAAAAGTTGAGTTTATAATATAAAGAAAAGATATATCTATGAAACCTATTAAATATTTATTTTTCCTGATATTCGCTATGGTTGGATTAACCTCATGCGATACGTATGGAGACTATGAACAGGAGTTCTCACCTGTTTTATCCGCTGAGCGGACAGTATTATGTGAAAGTGATTGATGAAGCCGGAAAAGAAATTGTAATAGTGTGCATTACAATTTTTTTTCCGGCTTCATCAATCACTTTCACATAATACTGTCCGCTCAGCGGATAAACAGGTGAGAACTCCTGTTCATAGTCTCCATACGTATCGCATGAGGTTAATCCAACCATAGCGAATATCAGGAAAAATAAATATTTAATAGGTTTCATAGATATATCTTTTCTTTATATTATAAACTCAACTTTTATTTCTTGTGCCACCAAAGCGATTCCGTAATTCCCGGTATGACAGTCGGTGCACTTGTGTTGTAATCCAATGACTCTTTGGAGTAGATAAAACGACTTGGGAAGGCACCTTTTGCCAATGAACTGTTTGGGTTGTAAGCCAACTCACCTGTTACATAATTATCGTTGGTCGCTTCTACATTTCCTAAAGCCGGAATTCTTGTACGATTGATGTCAAACCAAGTGTCCCATGCCTGGCAACGAGTACTGGCTACCCATTTTTGAGTAAGGATACATTTCAACATTGCATTTTCACTTGTGTCGTCGAAAGCATATTTACCTCCGTCAGCAATGAAATCCGTTGCATCGTGATTCCATCTTTCGAATGATAAATTAACAGCATTCTCGTAATGGTTTTGGCATTGCCTTTATCACCAAGTCGTGCGTAACATTCGGATAGCAGGTATTCTGCTTCAGCAGCCGACATATAGTAAACAGGGTCGAGTGCACCGATGACCGCCCGGGAGGTTCCTCTAATGGAGTAAAGCTTAGAATCTCTACTTCCGTAAGGAATAGCTTTGTAAGCAGAGTAGTCAGAACCGGCTGTTGGCTCATAAAAGTCCTCGATGCGTGGATCGTCATTCTCATTCAAATATTGGTAGAGAGTAGTGCAGGCACGTACATTGTTCGTTGTATTTAACTGGCGACGGTCATTTTCATAGAACGGATTCGATTTGTTTACTACATCTTCAAAACAATGAACCGTTGCATCATCTTTCAAGAAGTCACCCGCAGCAAGCATTGTTTGAATTTCAGTTTTGTTTGCTTCGAAGTCTCTCATGAGCAATTTCAGCTTTAACGTCTTGGCAAATCGAATCCATTTCGTCATATCACCATCATAAACATAATCTTCCACACTCATAGCGAGCAATCCTTTTGCAGATGCATCGTCAGCTTTATCGATGGCGTCATTCAACATTTGGATGATACCCGGATAAACTATGGTTTTGCTATCGTCATATTTGCAGTTCTTACCTTTCAATGCTTCGGTGAAAGGAATATCTCCATAAGCGTCAGTCAGTACGTGATAGGTGAAGGCAGTCATTACTTTACCTACTACCCAGTAATTCCAAGCACCTTCGGCTTCTGACTTCTGGATTACAGATCAAGGTCGGGCAGCACGTCGGCATATGGGATTCTCCATAAACGCAAGTCGCTGGAAGAGGTCATCGCATAATTGACAAGCGTGATATACTGGCTTGATGACGGATTCTGAGTGTACTGTTGTGACCACATAGAGCCGTAGAGTTGATATAGATATCCCATGACTCCTGCCGAACCTGTGAAAGCAGATGGCAGTAGGGCTGATACAGTCACTTGTGACTCTCCCCGGATAGTTCGGGTTCTCATTGATGTTCAGATAGTTTTCGCATGAAACGAATGTTCCGGACAATAGGGTGCTAAGTACACCTATATATATTTTTTTTAATCTTTTCATATTCAGTCGTTTTTTAGAATACAATTTTGATACCTCCACCGATGTTACGTGTAGAAGGAAGTGAAGCGAATTCACCGATTTCCGACAGGATATCGTTACCGAAGTTGGTGATTTCCGGATCCACATAGTTGTTAGCTTTTGGAGTCCACATAAAGAGATTACGTCCGATGAAACTCAAGTCAAGTTGTTGAATACCCAGTTTAGAAATCAATGCTTTTGGGAATGAGTATGACAGTACTAATTCTCTCAGTTTCACATAACCTTTCGGGATAACGAAATTTTCGAACTGGCTTCTGGAATAAGCGTCACTGTAAAAGTTACTCATGTTGTCGCTGGTTACCGGATTATTGTTTTCGACATATCCGCCATCTGGTAAGGCCATTACAGAGTTTGGAACAACAAACGGTTCACGATTGTTGAACACTGAGCGTGTGGTGTTACCGACAAAGTGCATCACTGTGCTGTGTAAGAATACATATATCCTCCTTTGCGCCAATCGGCTACTGCCGAAGAGTGAAACCTTTGTAATGTGATACGTGTATTGAATCCCATGTTG
>NZ_BHWB01000039.1 GCF_003865075.1 Bacteroides faecalis
GTTGAGAGAGATATATCATGTTGAGTGACTACTTCAACATCGCTAACAAATTGCCTGAAAATTAGTTGGTGTTTGCTGTTTCCATTTATTTAATCTACTTCGGAGTTCGTTCAGTTCCTCATTCCATACACTCTCAGGATAGAGTGTCAGGCAGTCTTGAAATACGTCTTTACGCATAATAAGCCTTTCTTCAGAAGCAGCTTGCAGCTGTTTCCTAAAAGTGGCGGGTATAAATACTCTTCCTTTGGCATCCGCTCTGGCTTCAATATTCCCTAAAAACCGTATCATTTACCTTATTATAATAAGCGACGGTAAAAGTATGAATTTCCCCACAATTCCCCACTATATTCCACGAAAATCTTTTGAGAAGTTTTCAACAGAATGTTAATTGCTTATTCCATTGAAAATGAAGTTACTTCGGAAAAACTTTATTAGTGGGGAATTGAAAGGTGTTGCCTGTTGTAAATGATGATTGTTGGAAGGATGCTGAATGTTGTCCACTCGTGATATTATCACTTCATTCATATAATTATTTTGTTTATTCAGTACATCTCCTCTATATATGTTTTTTATAATAAATCCATCACAGTCACCTATTTGCTATTAACTACCTTGATATCAATAATCAACGATGTGATGGTAAGTGTGATGGCAGTGTGATGGAAAATTGTGTCGTCACCATTCGGAAGAGGGTTAGGGGAACAAAATGTGAAGAGATAGTCATGAGAAGTTTAAACAACTGTACGAATGAAGCGCTTGACCCTATTGAATTAAGTGTTCCAAGCCTTGAAACACTTGGTTTCACTATATGAAACAAATAGTTTCAAGCGCTGAAACTAATAGTTTCAATTAGGTGAAACTATTGGTTTTAATAGCGTGAAACCATAATCCCTTAATGATGAAATGGAATTAGCAAAGGAATATATAAAGAAGATGTAAGTAATGAGGAGGGACGAATACAGTAGTCAAAATCATTTGGCTTTTATTACCTCTTTTGTGTAATATGTGTAATTGGAATAATAGAGGAAATAGTTTGTTTAAAAGGAAGATAAAGAAGAACAAGTTTTGTGTAGAAAAAATAAAAACATGAGAAAACCAATTGATTTTCTCATGTCTCTGAGGTCATTAACACAACTAAAAATCTACACTAAAAAATATAAAATCTGAAATTAACAAGTTTATAGTTAAGGTTTAGCGGAAGTCTTTCAATTCATCCTGTAATTTTTGACGCGTAAAGAAAATACGGCTTTTTACAGTTCCTAACGGAAGATTCAGTTTTTCTGCAATCTCGCGGTATTTGAAACCTGAAACGTGCATAGCAAATGGTACTCTATATTCTTTAGGAAGAGAGTTCACCACTTTGTGCATTTCTTTCAAGTCATAGGCTCTCTCTGTACTTTCAAAACCGGCATCTTGCGGCAGACTTAAATGATAAAGATTATCAGTCTGGTCAATAAATGTCTGGTCGCGGACTACTTTACGGTAGTTATTAATAAAGATATTGCGCATAATAGTGTACATCCATCCTTTAAAGTTGGTGTCCGGCATATATTTATCCTCATTATCTAATGCTTTAAGTGAGGTTTCTTGTAACAAATCGTTTGCTTCTTCACGGTCGGTTGTTAGTTTGTATGCAAAGCGGAGTAATTCATCTTGTACTCCAATTAGGTCTTTTCTGAAGCTTAAACTTTTCATATGCGTTGCTTTTTAAAAGTTAATATTCTATTCGATTTTTTCGATGTTGCAAGTTTACCGCAATTCAACAAAAGTGACAGGGGTTAATTCAACTTTCTTAGGGGGTAAATCTATCAGATGATAGTTTTCAGGTCATATTTGATAGTTTTTAGGTGGTCTTTTTTTAGGTTTCTGAACTCAATTCCTGCATTTTCTATCAAATTATTGCGATTAATAAAAAAGAACCGCTAATTTTGTGGCATCATTTTTATTTGAAAAGAATGACTGATGACTCTTTGTTTTTAATTGATATTGATAAGATACTTCGGGCAAAGGCTCCGAAGCAGTATAAGTACATTCCTAAGTTCGTAATCTCCTATTTAAAGAGAATCGTACATCAGGATGAATTAAACGTATTTCTGAATGAATCGAAAGATAAATTAGGAGTGGATTTCCTCGAGGCATCTCTGGAGTTTTTGGATGCAAAGATAGAAGTGAAAGGAGCTGAGAATCTACCGGATAATGGTTTATATACTTTTGTTTCCAATCATCCATTGGGAGGACAGGACGGTGTAGCGCTCGGTTATGTATTAGGACGGCATTATAATGGAAAGGTGAAATATCTGGTCAATGACTTATTGATGAACCTTCGTGGACTGGCACCGCTTTGCATACCTATTAATAAGACTGGGAAGCAAGCTAAGGACTTTCCAAAGATGGTAGAAGCCGGTTTTCAATCTGATAATCAGCTTATCATGTTTCCTGCAGGACTTTGTTCACGTCGTCAGAATGGGGTTATTCGCGATCTGGAATGGAAGAAAACATTTATTGTGAAGAGTGTGCAAGCAAAACGCGACGTGGTGCCTGTTCATTTTGAAGGCCGGAATTCCGATTTCTTTTACAATCTGGCAAATGTATGTAAAATATTAGGAATTAAATTCAATGTCGCAATGCTGTATTTGGCTGATGAAATGCTGAAAAATCGTCATAAAACCTTTACTATAACATTTGGTAAGCCAATTCCCTGGCAAACTTTTGATAAATCGAAGACGCCTGCACAATGGGCCGAATATGTAAAGGATATCGTTTATAAATTGTAACTTATAGAACAACTATAACAAAGAATATGGAAGAGATTATAAGACCGGTAAGCAAAGAACTACTAAAAGCGGAACTTACAGAAGAAAGGCGCTTGCGTATGACGAATAAGAGTAATAATCAGATCTACATTATTACTCATCAGGATGCCCCGAATGTAATGAAGGAGATTGGGCGTTTACGTGAAATAGCTTTCCGTGCGGCAGGTGGAGGTACTGGGATGTCGATGGATATCGATGAATACGATACCATGGAACATCCTTATAAGCAACTGATTGTTTGGAATCCGGAAGCAGAAGAGATTCTGGGAGGATATCGGTATTTGCTTGGGACAGATGTCCGTTTTGATGAAAAGGGAGCTCCGATTCTGGCTACTTCTCATATGTTCCATTTCTCTGATGCGTTTATTAAAGATTATTTGCCGCAAACAATCGAGTTGGGACGTTCATTTGTGACATTAGAATATCAGTCTACCCGCGCAGGGAGCAAAGGACTGTTTGCATTAGATAATTTGTGGGATGGATTGGGAGCTTTGACAGTAGTAATGCCGAATGTGAAATTCTTCTTCGGCAAAGTGACTATGTATCCGAGTTATCACCGTCGTGGTCGTGATATGATTCTTCACTTTCTAAAGAAGCACTTTTGGGATAAAGACCAGCTGGTTTACCCGATGGAACCGTTGAAAATGGAAACTTCGGAAGAAGAATTGCAAGCTTTATTCTGCAAAAATACATTCAAAGAGGATTATAAAATTCTGAATTGTGAAATCCGTAAATTAGGATATAACATTCCGCCGTTGGTAAATGCTTATATGAGCTTAAGTCCGACAATGCGTATGTTTGGAACGGCGATTAATTATGAATTTGGTGACGTGGAAGAAACCGGTATCCTGATTGCTGTTGATGAGATATTAGAAGAAAAACGAATTCGACACATCCAGACCTTTATCGAAAGTAATCCGGATGCGTTGAAAGCACCTTGTGAGACTGAAGAAGTATTTACTCCTAAAGTCGTTACACCGCAGGCAGACTGTTGCCGTTAATCTTACGGTAAAGATCGAGTGCAAAAACATCGGTCATTCCGGAAATATAATCAAGCACCGCCTGTATTCTTTCATAGAGTACAGGCGCTTTTATATTGTATTGGCTGGAAACGCGGTTGATTAATAATTCTGAATATGCTTTTTCGGGTGAAGTTACAGCGTCTATCATAAGTTCAAGGAGAGTACTGATAACGCGAAAACCGGCTAATTCGATGTCCAGCACATCCTTTGAACGGTAGATTTTCTTAATGGAAACCTCTGCACAATGTTTGTAAGCTGTTGCCGGGCATTCAGAAATATGCTTGATGAGTGTTCCTTCGAAACTTCCCTCCAGGATTTCATCTTCATGATCAAGGAATACGCGGGTACATTCTCGAATCAATAACCCGATGACAGAAGAACGTAAATAAGCGATTTGCTCATTGGTGTCACTGACGATATGGAAAGTTTGACGGATATGTTTTTGCCGTTCCTCACTAAAATAGGACATCAGAAGCTCTTTTGTTTCTTCGGTAGTCAGGATCTTTAATTTGTGGGCATCTTCTATGTCCATCATTTGATAGCAAATATCATCGGCTGCTTCTACCAGATAGACTAGGGGGTGGCGCGCATATTTCAAAGGATGGTCGTTGAGCTGAGTAAGTCCTAGTTCGGTAGCTATCTTTTGAAAACTCTGTTCTTCACTGACAAAGAAGCCGAATTTGGACTTTTTACCTGCAAGACTCGATGAAAAGGGATATTTTACAATAGAGGCAAGAGTTGTATAGGTCATCGCAAAACCTCCTTTCCGACGTCCTTCAAACTGGTGAGTCAAAAGGCGGAATGCATTGGCATTTCCTTCGAAATGTGTCAAATCTTCCCATTCCATCGGTGAAAGTTGTTCTCCGTTTAACTGCTTATACTGTAAGTTTAATCCTTTTCCTTCTGAGAAAAAAGTTGAAATAGCTCGTTCTCCGGAGTGGCCAAATGGCGGATTGCCAAGATCATGTGCCAGACAAGCAGCGGATACAATGGAACCAATCTCTGGTAGAAAGGAATTCTGGAGTTCCGGCTTGCGTTCTAAGATAGCTTTGGCCACATCATTGCCTAAAGAACGTCCTACGCAAGAAACTTCTAGGCTGTGTGTGAGACGATTATGCACGAAAATACTTCCGGGGAGAGGGAATACTTGCGTTTTATTTTGTAGACGTCGAAAGGGAGCGGAGAAAATGAGGCGGTCATAATCTCGTTGAAATTCCGAACGGTTCTCCAGACGTTCCGAATGAAATTCTTCCATGCCGAAGCGTTTCGCTGATATTAATTGATTCCAATTCATCATAAATAAATGTTTAATCTGTCAATATACTACTCAATCTACTAATTTTTGTGTGAGTTTTATAGTGTAACCCTGTTAGTGGATTGGCATATTTGCACATCGCCACAATATTTAACTGCAAACTTAACTCTTTTTCAGTACAAAATGTGTATTTTCGCCTGTTAAATAGTAAATGTGATTTTATGAACGTTCAAATTATTAATAAATCGAAGCATTCGCTTCCGGCTTATGCCACTGAATTATCTGCAGGAATGGATATTCGTGCTAACCTTTCCGAACCGATGACATTGGCTCCGTTGCAACGGTGTTTAGTACCTACCGGACTATATATTGCTCTTCCACAAGGATTTGAAGCACAGATTCGTCCTCGGAGTGGTTTGGCTATTAAAAAAGGAATTACGGTTCTCAATTCTCCAGGTACAATAGACGCCGATTATCGGGGAGAAATTTGTATAATTTTGGTCAATCTTTCTTCAGAATCTTTTGTAATTGAAGACGGAGAGCGTATTGCCCAAATGATTATTGCAAAGCATGAACAAGTTGAGTGGCAGGAAGTGGAAGTGTTAGATGAAACAGAACGTGGAACCGGTGGCTTCGGACATACAGGAAAAAAATGAAATGAAAGCTAAGTTAATACTATTTTTACTGATTAGTACTTTGTTACTTACTTCTTGTATGGCTGCTCAAGCAGCAGGTATAGTAACTGGAAGTACAGCTGTTGTGTCAGGGAATGTCATTGATACAAAATTGGCTGTGAAGAAAGTTGAGAAAAAGAAGAAAAAAGTAGCTAAGGCTAGCAAAAATCCGGAATCGCAACTGACGGAAGAGGAACAACGGAAATATGATTATTTCTTTTTGGAGGCCATACGATTGAAAGAAAAGAAGGAGTATGCGGCTGCTTTTGGGTTATTGCAACATTGTTTGGATATTGATCCCAATGCAGCTTCTGCACTTTATGAGATCTCTCAGTATTATATGTTTCTCCGACAGATTCCTCAAGGACAGGCTGCATTGGAGAAAACAGTAGAAAATGCGCCGGATAATTTCTGGTATAGTCAGGGATTAGTTTCTTTGTATCAGCAACAAGATCAATTGGATAAAGCCATAGTGCTATTAGAACAGATGGCGACGCGTTTTTCCGGTAAACAGGGACCGTTGTTCAATCTTCTGGATATTTACGGACGCCAGGAAAAGTTTGATGAAGTTATTGCTACTTTGAACCGTCTGGAAAAACGTATTGGAAAGAATGAACAGTTGTCCATGGAGAAGTTCCGTATTTATCTTCAGATGAAGGATGACAAGAAAGCCTTTCAGGAAATTGAAAGTCTGGTACAGGAATATCCGATGGATACGCGTTATCAGGTGATATTAGGGGATGTGTATCTTCAGCATGGAAAGAAGCAGGAAGCTTATGATGCTTATCAGAAAGTATTAGCAGCCGAACCTGATAATCCAATGGCCCTTTATTCAATGGCTTCTTATTATGAACAGACTGATCAGAAGGAACTTTACCAACAACAATTGGATACGTTGTTGCTGAATAAGAAGGTGGCTTCTGATATTAAATTGAATGTAATGCGTCAAGTAATCGTAGAGAATGAACAAGCTGGTAAAGATAGTACTCAGGTGATTGATTTGTTTACAAGAGTGATGCGACAGGATGTGGATGACCCTCAGATCCCGATGCTTTATGCTCAATATCTGTTGTCTAAGAATATGGAAGATGCTTCTGTACCGGTATTGGAGCAAGTGGTTGATTTGGATCCTATGAATAAGGCAGCTCGTTTGATGTTAATTAGTTCGGCTGCTAAAAAAGAGGATTATAAGCAAATTATCAAAATCTGTGAGCCGGGTATTGAGGCAACTCCCGATGCGTTGGAACTTTATTATTATCTTGCGATTGCTTATAATCAGGCAGAACAAACGGATAGTGTAGTGAGTGTTTGTAAAAAGGCTTTGGAACATATAACTCCTGATACTAAGAAGGAAGTTATATCAGATTTTTATTCGATTATGGGAGATATGTATCATACTAAGAAACAAATGGCAGATGCTTATGCGGCTTATGATTCTGCCTTGGTTCACAATCCTTCGAATGTCGGTGCTCTGAATAATTATGCCTACTATTTGTCATTGGAACGTCGTGATCTTGACAAAGCAGAAGAAATGAGTTATAAGACAGTAAAGGCTGAACCCAATAATGCGACTTATCTGGATACGTATGCCTGGATCTTGTTTGAAAAGGGAAATTACTCGGAAGCTCGCATCTATATAGACAATGCGATGAAAAGTGATGGGGAGAAGAGTAGTGAAGTGGTTGAACATTGTGGAGATATTTATTTCATGACTGGTGATGTGGAAGGTGCATTAAAGTATTGGAAGCAATCATTGGAAATGGGGAATGACTCGAAAACACTGAAACAAAAAATAGAAAAGAAAAAGTATATTGCTGAATGAGACGATTTGCTTATTTGTTGTTGATGGTAGTAATTTTGGCGGGCTGTAAGAGTAGCAAACATGTGGTGGTAGAGAAAGAAAAAGTGGCAGTTACTCCGACTTTCAGTTATTTAGCTTCCAAACTCCAACTGACTATTCCCAGCAAAAGTGGTAGTATGTCAGTGGGAGGTATCATGAAGATGAAAAGTAACGAACTGGTGCAGATTTCTTTATTAATGCCTATTTTGCGTACCGAGATAGCACGTATCGAAATAGCCCCGGATAAAGTACTGATTGTGGATCGGATGAATAAGCGATATGTGCGTGCAACCAAAGATGAATTGAAAGATATATTGCCTAAAAATGCAGAATTTTCACGTTTGGAAAGGGCCTTGACTGATGCGGCTCTGCCGGGTGGAAAGACTGAACTAACGGGAAAGGAGTTAGGAATTCCTTCATTAGAGAAGGCAAAAATACAGTTATATGAATTCTCGACAAAAGAAATCTCAATGACTCCAACGGAACTTACTTCTAAATATACGGAGGTTCCTTTGGAAGAGTTAGTAAAAATGCTGATAGCTCTGTTAAGATGAAACGTACCTTTATGACTCTGATAAGTTGTCTATGGCTGGCAATCCCTCTTTCGGCTCAGTCGAATAAGTTGATTCGTGAGTTGGAAGGCAAACGTGGTGCTTTGCAAAAGCAGATCTCCGATACAGAATCATTATTGAAAGATACAAAGAAGGATGTAGGAAGTCAGTTGAATGGTCTGGCTGCGCTAACCGGACAGATTGAAGAGAGAAAACGCTATATTCTTGCTATTAATAATGATATGGAGGCTATTGAGCGTGAGTTAGCTTCTTTGGAATATCAGTTAAATGTTCTTCAAAAAGATTTGAAGGATAAGAAGAAAAAGTATGAAGTTTCTGTGCAATATTTGTATAAGAACAAATCGGTGGAAGAGAAACTGATGTTTATTTTCTCTGCAAAAAGTTTGAGTCAGACATATCGTCGTATGCGTTATGTGCGTGAGTATGCGACTTATCAACGTTTGCAGGGAGAAGAAATATTGAAAAAGCAGGAACAGATTCGAAAAAAGAAAGTAGAACGCCAACAGGTAAAAAATGCCAAGGAGGGATTGCTGAAGGAGCGGGAGGCTGAGAAAGCAAAACTGGAAGATCAAGAAAAAGAAAAGCGTACTTTGGTTGCCAATTTGCAAAAAAAGCAGAAAGGATTGCAAAGTGAGATAAATAAGAAGAGAAAAGAAGCTAATCAGTTGAATGCCCGTATTGATCGTTTGATTAACGAAGAAATAGAACGTGCACGTAAAAGAGCGGAAGAAGCTCGTCGTAGTGCTACTGTTCGTGAGAAAACAGAGTCTAAAGATAAGAAATCTGCAGAGACAGTAACTGCCACGAAGTCAAAACCGCTGGATGCTTACAGTATGAGTAAAGAAGACCGAGAGTTATCCGGGAGTTTTGCTGCTAATCGGGGAAAGCTTCCAATGCCGGTGACTGGTCCTTATATCATTACCAGTCATTATGGTCAGTATGCAGTCGAAGGACTTCGTAATGTCCAGCTGGATAATAAGGGAATTGATATTCAAGGTAAGCCCGGTGCACAGGCGCGTGCGATTTTTGATGGTAAAGTAGCAGCAGTATTTCAACTGAATGGACTATTTAATGTGCTCATTCGTCATGGAGATTATATTTCTGTTTATTGCAATCTTTCTTCTGCATCAGTTAAGTCGGGTGATACGGTTAAAACCAAGCAAGAGATAGGGCAGATATTCTCAGACGGAACAGATAATGGACGTACAGTATTGCATTTCCAATTGCGTAAAGAGAAAGAAAAATTGAATCCGGAACCATGGTTAAACCGATAATTGAATTAAAAAAACACATGTGTAAAATGAAATTGACTAAAATCCTAATATTTCTATTAGCCTTTTGGCTCGAACCATTATCAGCGGCTCCGTACTTCTCATTCAAGAAGTATCAAGTTGAGGATGGTTTATCTCATAATACGGTATGGTGTGCTATTCAAGATAGTTATGGCTTTATTTGGTTGGGTACCAGTGATGGACTGAATCGATATGACGGACAGGGGAATAAAGTTTACCGCAATGCATTGAATGAAGATTATTCTTTGGAAAGCAATTTTGTAGAAACTCTTTTTGAAGACGGGCAGAGAATCTGGGTCGGTACTAATTCGGGACTTTATATTTATGATCGGGAGACCGGTCGTTTTTCCAGATTCAATAGTACAACTAGTTACGGAGTGTCTGTAAGTAGTGAAGTGAAGAAAGTAATAAAAGCAAAGGATGGGAAAATTTGGATTGGAACTTTAGGACAGGGGATTTTTATTTATGATCCCGAAAGAGAAGTGTTGATCCAGAATAGTTCCCAGACATCTTTTCTTTGGGATATTTGTGTTGGAAATGATGGGCTGATTTATACGGCTTCTTTGCAAGAGGGACTCCTTTGCTTCGATGAGAATGGTAAGTTCTTGCAGGCGTATGAGGTTTCACCTTTTATGGATGCGTCAGACAGTCATAAGATTAATTGTGTACAGAATGTGGATGGCGAGATCTGGGTTGGTGCGGATGTTAATCTTCTGTACCACTTGAATAAGCAAACGGGGGTACTGGAACACTATACTACTTCTTTGAACTTTGGGGCAATTCGTTGTTTGTTGAAATATTCGGAGCAAGAATTATTGGTGGGGACGGATAATGGATTATATCTTTTTAATCGTATTACAAATACGTTTCGCAGAGGAGATAACCCGTTTGATTCACGAAGTTTAAGCGATCAGACAATCAATGCGATGATGTGGGATGCGGAAGGTGCACTTTGGGTAATGACAAACTTAGGTGGAGTAAATTATATGCCGAAAGAGTCCAAACGCTTTGATTATTATTCACCGGCTACATTACCCGGAGTACTGAGCGCAGGAAAAGTGGTAGGCCCTTTCTGTGAGAATAAAGAAGGAAACATCTGGATAGGTACACGTAACGGTTTATGTTTTTTTGATTCTGTGACGGGTGAGTTATCTGAATATTCCATTGGAGGCGATAAGAATCTGAAATTAGATATTCGTTCGTTATTGCTTGATGATAATAAGTTGTGGGTAGGTACAGAGAGATAGTATCATGTGTATCC
>NZ_BHWB01000040.1 GCF_003865075.1 Bacteroides faecalis
CATTTCGATGTGTTTCATCCATTACCACGTTACAACCATATATTTGCAATGATTCTTCAATTGGAGCATCTTTCCAACGACGGAGATCATAGTAACGTTTGCCTTCGCCCATTAATTCAATCATACGTTCACGTTTCAATGCTTTACGCAGTTCGTCTTTATTTGCGTATTGAGTTTCTGTATAATCAGGAAGACCGGCACGAATACGTACAGGATGAATACCCTTTTGCATTTCTTCTTTATTACGATTAATCGTATAAGTCATCGATTCATCCCAAGAAGGAATATTATAGGTACCATCTAATTCATTTAAAGCCTCTGCATAAAGCAATAAAATATCAGCATAACGAATTGCCGGTTCTGGCTTCTTTCTGATATTACCTGGAGAATCCTCAGGATTAACAAATTTCATAATGCCAATACCTGTACGCAAATGGAAAGGCGAGTTCATAAAACCATTCCCTAAGCCACGATAGTAAAAGTCTGCCGGTTACGATCATTTGGTTCTGTACGACTCATATAATTCCAAACAGCCCCATTATATGCTACCGACGCATAGAAACGAGGTTCACGATTTGCATATTGCAAAGAAACATTTTCGCTAAGTGGCTTATAGAGTCCATTCTCAACATCTTCTTTTGTAGTAAAACCTGTCAAACGTTGAGAACCATCACCGCGTCCAATTTCCTTGTCCTTTCCTGGGCAATCAAAACCATTGTTCATATAATAAGCATCACACATTTTCTGTGTTAAGCCATGTGTATTCCATCCACCAAAATCTCGCGGCATCTGATGTAATACCAATGCCTCAATTGCATAATCCCCATCAGTTGTATTATTAATACGAGAAAATATTAACTCAGGATTATCTACAGCAGATACATCACCACTAAACAAGTTACGATAAGATTTGAAAGGGTCAATATCTTTCCATCCATTTGGCCAGATTTTAGTAGAGAAGTTGTTGTCAGAAGGTGGAACAATAGTCGGACGATCTTGAGGTCCATTATCAGAACTTGAGAATGAAGCATGATAAAGTTCATACACTCCCAATTCCATCACATCTTTACAAGCTGCAGCTGCTTTTGCCCATTTTTCTTCATTGTATTCAGGAGATAGGAGACGACGTCCCTGATCATCCACTAATGCTTGTGCAAACTCATCATTGTTACCATTTGCCAAAGGACTTGCTGCAAAAATCAAAGCATAGGCACGAGTAGCTAATGCTGCTCCCTTAGTTGGACGAGCAATATTTTCGTTATCCATACGTTTTAAATATTGTAACTCTTTGGCAGCTTGTACCATTTCAGCACTAATAAAGTCAGCAACCTCTTCGTAAGAACTACGAGGAGTAGCAATCTGGTCATAACTTTGAGTATAGTCCACTCCTTCATCCGGCATCAAAGGTACTGGACCATATTTACGAAGTAACAACCAGTAAAAATAAGCACGAACAAAACGGGCTTGTCCTTTATAATCCAATCTTTCCTCCGGAGTCATGGTTGGATTCATATCAATGTTGTGAATGAAGACAGAAGCCTGGTAGATTCCTTTATAACAACGAGGCCAAACCTCATTAAACTCATTCTCATTATACTCTCCCAATTTGAATTTATTGTAAGACAACTGACTGCCTTCTTTAGGATCATATGCAATATCACGATCCCCATAGTACATGTCATCAGCAAAACAATGGCTGCTTGTACCTGCGTCTTTACTTACTACATCGGCACATTGATTCTTCAAAAAAGAATATGCATAAGCAAGCCACTGCTCTGTACGATCTCTATCTGTAAAAACCGCTTCAATAGTAGTACGGTCTTTGAAATACTTGTCTGACTCTAGATAGTCAGTGCAGGATGAAAACACACCTGCACTAAATATGGCTAGCAGTAATATAAATAGCTTCTTTATCATAATTTCGTATTATTTTATAAGTTAACTGTTAAACCCATTGTGATTGATTTAGTCAACGGATATTCTTCACCACGTGGTTGAGTTGATTCAGGATCCCATAATTTAAAACTTGACCAAGTAATTAAATTAGATCCTGCAACGAATATACGGATATTATTAAAATGAAGTTTATTGGTTATATTTTTCGGAAGAGTATAACCTATATCTACATTTTTCAAGCGTACATAACGTCCGTTACGTAACCAATAAGTAGACCCCTGTTCATTATTTCCATTTACACCATATGTTAAGCGTGGATAAGGAGCATTCGGATTTTCATTCGCCTGGATACCAAGCTTTTCTGCAGTTTCTGAATCTACCCAACGATCTTCAAGCATACCTTTCATGATATTACCCCAGTCATTTTCTCTAAATGCAAATACACACTTACCATAAATAGGGAAAGTTGATTTACCAGCACCTTGGAAATGAACATTAAAATCAAATCCATTCCATGCAACAGAAGCACCAATACCATAAACCAGATTAGGCCGTCTTGTCGCACCGATAGCAACTCGGTCACCATTATCAATAACACCATCACCATTGACATCTTTATATTTGATGTCACCAGGTTGTACTACTCCCCATTCTGTTTGTTTCGGGCTGTTACGGATATCATCATAATCTTTAAACAATCCTAATGCAATAAGACCCTTTTCTTGATCCACACGATAACCACGTTCATATTGATAAGGATAAACCTTATTTTCCTCATCCTTGTCCAACACTTCGTTTTTACTATAGGTCATATTACCACGAATTGTCATATCGACATTTCCAATTTTCTCTTTTAATGAAAAATGTCCGTCAAAACCTCTGGAACGAACTGCACCGACATTAGCTCTTGGTTTACTTTCTAATCCTGTAATGATTGGCAGGAATTCGCGTGTCATATAAATACCAGTACGTTTTTCATAGAAATAATCTACTGTAGCAGAGAATTTATCATTGAATAATGATAAATCTATTCCAAGGTCATCTTTGGTGGCAACTTCCCATGTAATATATGGAGAAGCTACCTGCGAATAATGTATACCTTTATAATAATTAGAATATGCTGCTGTTCCCCAGTTATAACCCGCAAGATCTCTATTATTATCCCCATCTCTATACCAATCCTGAATTGTATACAAATATGGGAATCTATCATTCATATTGTCATTACCAACTTTACCATGTGAGTAACGAACTTTAAACATATTCATCCACTTTAGATTATTTTTGATAATAGGTTCTTCAGCGATATTCCACGCCGCAGAAAAAGCAGGAAAAAAGCCGTATTGGTGTCCTGTTGCAAAGTTCTCAGAACCTGTATAACCAAAATTAAAATCAAAGAAATAACGGTAATTCCAATTGTATGTAACGCGTCCGGCTAAACCTTGATTTCTTCGTGCTACACCATTTTTAATATCAGTACCTATATTTACTGTCTGTTTTTTAGAATCTTGTGTATATCTTACAGTAGCACCTAGATGATGATCTTTAAAACCACGATCCCAACTTAATAATAAATCTAAAAACTCGCGACGATCTCCTCCCGAACCACTATCTTGAAACATATCACTTGGACCGGATACATGGTCCCAAACAATTTCTCCATTCTGAGGATTACGGCTCAATGCTTTCCATTGGTCTGGCCAACGATGACGGTTAATCCAGTTGCTATTATTAGTATCATATCCAAAACGTCCGACAAAACGTAATCCTTTGGTTATAAAATCAAAGTTCTGCTCTAATGTAACATTGGTCTGAATATTATTATCCCAATTTTCATTATAACCAGTTTGTGTAGCAGATACCCATGGATTGGTTTTATTTCCTGTACCTAAAGCTGGGATACGTCCATTGGAATAAAGTACCGGAGTACTAAGAGCATTATAACCAAAAAGTTCTCCCCATACATCATTATCACCTAATCCAGGACTATTACGTTTAGCTAAAGAACCCGATACTCCTACTTTTAAAAGAGTCGTTTTGGTAATATCAATATCAACGTTCATACGATAATTCCAACGCTTATAATTAGCATTCGTATCATAATCTTTTTTCAAAGTATCATCGGTTTTGTACATACCTTCATCTTCCACATAACTAGCGGAAACAAAGTAACGAGCTGTAGAACCACCACCGCTTAAATTCAAGTTGGCACGATAACTCCAAGCGCCATCTTTCAACAATACGTCCATCCAATCTACATTCGGATATAAATCAGGATCTAAGCCTAAACGTATAATTTCCAGTTCTTCCGGTCTAAAAACAAAACCTTTATTACGAGTAACACAAGCTTCATTCATTAAATTAGCATATGTATTTCCATCTACAAACTCTGGAGTAATAGTACGTGTATTATACGAAGTTTCTACCTTAGCATTAATATTTACCTTACCAGCTTTACCATGTTTTGTAGTAATCAATACTACGCCATTAGCACCCTTAGAACCATAAATAGCAGTAGCTGAAGCATCCTTTAATACAGTGAATGATTCAATATCTTCAATATTAATCTCATCCAAATTATTACGTTCAAATCCATCGACCAAAATATAAGCACTGTTACTCGCTCCAAAAGTAGAGATACCACGAATCCAGAATTCAGAAGTATTTTTACCAGGTTGCCCTGAATTCTGCATTGCGATGATTCCTGGTACATTACCAGCTAGTGCATTAGATAAATTAGAAGTCGGGAACCGTTTCAAGTCTTCCACTTTCACATTGGTTACCGCACCGGTAACGGTCAGTTTTTTCTGTGCTCCCATACCAGTAACCACTACTTCATCTAATGCACTTGCAGCGGCCTCTTTCATCTCTACATTAATCGTATATTTATCTTTTACTAAAATTTCAACAGTTTCATAACCAATATAAGTAAAAGCTAATTTATGATAAGGTTCCATCTTAAGATGATAATGTCCATCCAAGTCTGTGATAGCACCCAGACCAGCAACGTCTTTCACAGAGACATTGACACCGATCATAGGTACTCCTTTCGTGTCTGTAACTGTACCACTCACAGTTACAGTTTGCTGTGCTAACATAGTTAATGGTATGCATAGTAACACAGCAAACATGATTAAATACTTTTTCATATAAATACGTGTTTATTCGTTAGATTTTGATTAATTAAAATTACCTGATTCCAGATCTACCGATGTTCCCGTTTCTCCTTCCATTGATATAGTCCGTATCTTACGACCTACAACATCCAAAATATAGAATACATTGTCTCTTTCATCATAAGCTATACCACTTGGATCACGAAAGCGGGCAACTTCACGTAAATCACCATCCTCAGTCCCCCAAACATTATTATCAACAACAGAAGTAGTGTTTCCACGTCCAGCATAAGTACTTACGATACCTTCTGGAGATAACTTACGAATACAGTGGTTTTTATTATCGCAAAAGTAGAAATCATACACATCTTCCCTACCTTCATCCACATACTCTTGATTCTTTACAAATACTCCTTGATATGGACGGTTTAATCTAGCACTTACTCCGGCAGCATCTTCCCATGCAGCAGAACGTGCCTGTCCAGCAACAACGTAAGCAGGAGCAAAACGTTTCTTTTCCCAATTGTAGTCTGTACGCAAAATATAATGTTGATTAATTACCACAATATAGGCATAATTACCACTAGGGTGTATGTTAATTTGGAATTCCCAACCAGTATCCTGGATCGTAAATAATTCGTCATAATTTCCACCATCTCTGTCAGGATTCCAATTACCACCATTATTAATTGTTTCAAAGTATTTGGATACATCCATACGGAATACTTGACCACGTTCATAACTATTAAAGTATAGTTCGTTGTTATTTATCGGATGAAGAGCAGCACCATTACATTGTTTATAAGAAGCAATTAACTGAATACTACTATTATTCGTAAATGAACCATCTTCATTACGCTTCACGAAATATACACTTGGACTAGTTCCAGTACCCCAACCATCAAAATCGACAGCTACAACCATATATTGTCCATCATTTGTGAAGTCAAGCGAACGCAAACGTCTATCACCAAATGATGAACGATTTAGCGGAGTAGAAAGCATTCGATTCTTCAAATCCAACAACTGAATATCAGCACCGTCATATACAACGTACAGATGATCAGGATACAACGGATCAAACTTCAAACATCCATCATTACGAAACCCGCAACAAATATCAAATGAACCATCTTTCCAGCCCTGATTATCATATTCATTACGATAGCCGCATAATGTACCTACCACCATCTTTTTCTCATATTCAAAGGTACTTTCCGATATACCAGTCACTTGATTCTCTTCTCCTCCGACTATCACTTTAATGTCGCCGTCATAAGCCTGTGATGGGACTAAACAATAAATACTATTGTTATTAACATTAATAATAGTAGCCTTTTTCCCACCGATCATAACATTAACCAACGACTTATCCAATCCGAAATTTTCTCCGTAGATAACCAGACGTTGCCCAGTTCCACCTTTCTTAGGTGTAAAATCAGAGATCAACACGGGTTTCGAAGGATCAAAAGCTACCGCATTTGTATTGTCATCATCATCTTTGCAACTACAAATGCAAATCGTGAATAATGCCAGTAGTACCCACTGCCACTCCTTCAATACTTTTTTCATTTTACATTTCATGTTTTTCATTTTAGTTAATAATAAGTGTATTGTAAATTAAACATCTCATCGAACTTTGTTCATTAGTACCTGCATCCAGTATCCACCGATAACCGAACGGGCCTTGAAACCTACCCATTTACCACTGTCCGTATGATGCCAGTCACTGATAGGCACACGAGATTCTGTCTCATTGATGTATTTATAAAGAGGATCTATAAACTTCTCGAATGTATTCTGGTCAGGCGCCATTGCCGCTGTCCACATAATCCAGTCCGATTTAGTGTACTCTTTACGCGAATCCAGAGGTAAACCATAAAGATTCTGCTTGGTCTGATAATACTTGATTTCTTTTTCGATCACATTATTGGGAAAGAGATTCAGGTTCCACATCTTATCCCAAACCATATTATATTTTTGACTCCAAGTATTTTTACGGTCAAAAGCCAGGCGATAATGATCACCTTCATTCGCCATTTCTTCCCATTTCACAGCCATATTCTTGGCAATGGCAGCATATTTATTTGCAACATCATCCAGACCCAGTAGACGTGCCATCTCACTATATCCGGCAACACCCATGATAGCTTTTATTGACAAATTCGCATTATGCGCCCAATGACCTGCAAAGTCATCTGTGCAAAGTTGATTCTCAGGGTCCTGTCCATACTCTACTAAATAATTAGTCCATGTGGTCAAAATATCCCAATATTTTTTTACATAATCAACATTTCTTTCAATTTTTGAGATAGCTGCAGCTAGAATAACCATGTTACCACCTTCTTCAATTGGCATATCGCCTCCGTAAACTTGTCCGTTAGCTATAGGATATGTTCCTAAGTCATGAGCTGGAAAAGGTTTATTCCAACGACCACTAGCACTGTATTCAAAAATACTAGTCATCATTGCTTTCTGTAAATCAGGATTATAAATCAAGAATAATGGGGCAGACGGATAAGTTAAGTCCACTGTATTAACACAACCATTACTGTTGTTCTCTTTTGAGAACCACATCAAGTTACCTTCTTTATCTGTGAAGAGTTTGTGGGCTGACATTACCTGACGATAAGCAGCCGAACAGATTTCAGCATATTTTTTGCCACCTGCTCTCTCTGCATCATCGTAAATCATCGTATCCAAAGCACGACAACGCTCCATAACTGATTGATAATTATCTCTCAGATTCTCGAAAGCATCGAATATGGTTACTTTACCGTCATGCTTCCAGTATCCCATACGCTTTTCATACATATATTCGATAGAATAGATATCATCATAACCAATCATCATGAATCCCTCTTTGCTATCCTTAGAAACTGTACCTAAGTTATGTACATAAGCCATAGCAGGATTATCCTCTTCTTTGCGAGTAGTCCATTTTGTAATAGTGGAATTTAAACTTCCGTTTTTTACAAATGACTCTTTCATTTTATAATAATCGCCTAAACCGATAGATTTTCCTACTCCATTTATACTAGCAAGGTATGCGTAACCCCAATCTGCACAAATTAAGTCACCTTTACGATCACATATTGGCTGATCAATTGTTCCTGCCTCAACATAGCTAATACCATTTTTAGATAATGTACGTGCAATAGTAGGTTGATTATTCTCATTAATACTCAATTCTGGAGTAGTTTCCATATAGAGTTGTACGTCATGGCCTTTTTGATCAAGTGCTCGTACGCGATAGGATATATAATTAATAGGTGTAGATAATAGATCCAGATCATCAATCAATTGAGGAGCTGTAAATACGAGATCGAGTTCTACAGGACCACAGGTAAAAGTATAGTAACTAGAGGTTGCTAGTACATCTACAGATTTTTGAATAGCCTCATCAGAGAACTTTACGGCATCTTTCTTCTCACGAAATAAACCAAAATCCACATAGGAACCTCCCGTAGTATTGTGGCAATGAGCAGCAATCACATTCTTACCATTACGCAATTTTTTCTTTGCTGCATCAGTCAGTTTGAGATACACATTGTCTCTCCAGACAAGATCTGTAGAAACTAATTGTTCTCCATTGAGATATAACTCAAATACATCATCATGAGAATAAATTAAATAAAATTCTTCTGCTAAATCTAAATTATTAATATCGAACTCACGACGAATATAAATATCAGTATCATTCCCTTTCCACTCTGTGTGAACCCGTTGCATATCATGGCTACCAAAAGCGGCTTTTCCTTTTTTCCAACTGCTATCATCAAATTGAAATTTTTGCCATCCATTAGATGGTGTGCTATTCGTATAAGCTGCCTCCCAATGTTCTACATTAGTCATAGGGGCAATCGGGACTAAATTTATTTTATCTTTACCCAGAAAACGATATACTTTACCATCTACACGTAGGGCGCCCAATAAAGGCTTCTTTGCACTTGTCCAATGTTCTGTACTCCCTTCCATCAGTTTGTCATAAGGAGACCAAATTGAAAAATATGGGTCTGTAACAACAATTGGCACTGACGGGACACGTAGCGCTATTTCTTTAACAGGTTCAAAGAAGTTAGTTGTCTGAGCATTAATCAGCATACTAACAGAAAGAGCCATCATAATTAGTAGTTTCTTCATAATTCTTTTAATTAATCCTTAATTCCGCAACACTATT
>NZ_BHWB01000041.1 GCF_003865075.1 Bacteroides faecalis
AGATCTGACCGTCCGATCCGGTGTGCATGATCCGATTGGGGGACATGGACTGGGGGGTATCATATAGGTATACTGTCCGGCTGTACGGTGTATTCTCATCAAGTCTGTATTCCACCTCCTCTTTTAAAACGGTTTTTCCTCCATAGCCCAAATTGTAAAACTTGAATTTGTTATCGGGTGATAAACGGGGTTTAATATTGGTTTGATACAGTTCGTCTCCTTTGATATAACTGGTTGTCTGAGATTTGTAGTAAGTCTCCAAGGCTGCTTCATCCAGATAATAATCCGACGGTTGCATCTGGGGCAATTGCTTGTTGTAGGCGGAGAGTGCCTCGTATTTGTATTTGGTCATTTGCTGCCATTTTCCATTTGCATCGTACACCGCTTTTTCATATAATAATCCGTTGTTCCAGAACGGGTAGATATTATTTATATCCGATGAAGGAGTTGCTATCTGAAAACGATATGTGTTCATTCCTTTCCCGTGAATCGTTTCTGTCACATACGGGTAATAGAGTCCGTTATTACCCATGTTTACCACAGGATGTCCTTCCGGTCGAACTCTGTCATAGGTGATTTTGTCACAAAATCCCGAATAACAAACATTAACTATATTGGAATACGAATAATACACACTTCGGCCGTGCTGAGGATAGCCGTACGAAATGGTATCTTTCCGGTTGCTTGCCTCGTCGTTAAATAGTAGTGATTTTAGCCGGATCCCTCCGTAATCATTTCCTGTATCTACCTTATTTTTCTCGTATTCGATTTTTATTTTTCCTCCGTCAGTAAGTGTAATACCTTTCAATGAATACAAGGCAGTCAGCATTTCATAAGCCTGTCCCGATGCGTTACGTGCGCTGCAATATCCCCATAGGTCACCGGTCACTCCATTAGGAAGTGATGGAAAGTCTTCGTATGTAAAATAGTCAAATTTCATGTTAGCTGTTTCCTTGCTATCTTTACCGAGGAAAGAAACTTTTTTCAATGTTTTGTCGTATTGCGTAAAGCGGATGGAAGAAAGCAGTGTCTCACCCGGAGTGTACAAATTGATTTCGGACAAGGATAGAACCACATCTTCTTTATATGCAAACTTCACAATACATTCGGGGGAGATAATCATACTTAGTATCGGAGATACTATATCGTATCGGCTTCCCCCGCTTATTTGCTTTTCTGTGATATTCTTAATTTCGACCAGGCAATTATGTACGCTACTGGCTGCACTTTTCAGGCATGATCCTGCTTGTTCCATATGGGAAGAAGTTTCTATATGAGAAGCATTATTGGCTAATTGGTAACAAGTATTCGATAAAGACACAAGTGTCCTTTCCAGTTCTTGTGATGCAGAAGTCATCGTTTTGATATTCGATAGTATGCCAATAATCCTGTTATTGGTTTCTATCATAGGATTTTCAAGAGGTTGAAAGAAACATGTATTGTATGCTTTAATTATACTCATTTGTGCATCAACTTCTCTCAATAACGTTTCCTGGGAATATAGTTTTAAGTGATATCTGGCTTCCTCAATATTGGATTCAAATCCCAGCTGATATTTTTTAAAGTCAAATGGTTGCTCTTTCACAGGTCTGCCATAATGATAGGTCATTCCATATGAATTCAAAACCTGTTGTGTGTTAATTCTCCCTTTTAAATAGTATTGTGAATTTTCTACATTACCTTTATAACAGAATTCAACAGGTGCTCCATTGTATGGGAGAATACGGGTGAGATACCATGCCGAAGTGTATGACGTTTGTGGAATAGCGTTTGAGGTAGAAACGTCCACATATTGAAGATCTTTATTCATTTCTATTTGTCGGTAAATATACCGGTTCCCATTATTATCAGTAATGGTCCATCCTGTGATTTTGCCGAACTCCGTTTCGCACTTGATACGTGCATCAGTTTGTTCCAGCGGTTCGGCATATATCTTTTTGTTCGCATCAGTACGAATGATAAAGTCTACTTTCTGTCCGTTGAATACAGCTGTAAATATATCGCTTTCGCCATCTCTTCTGCGAAGTCCTACCTCCTTTGCATCATCTTGTAGAGGTGTGGAGTTACTTTCGGACCGTAGATAGCCAAAGGAGGTATCTTCATCGGGAAATCCTCCACGCATCGTACGGGTAACGATTCCACCCGCATTAAGCATCCAATTATAGCCGATGAGTCCGGGAGAGTCGCTGTCTTTTACTCCCTTTCCAATATAATTCAGGGAAATAGGCAATTCATAATTTCCTGATCTCAATTTGTATAGGGGTACTGTATAATTGAATATCCCCGTCGAATAATCTACCATTACATTTTTCTGTTCGGCTAGGTTTTGTGCCTGTTCTCCGGGTTTAAAATCCTGTGCCCGGCCATTTAATGTAATGAGTAGGAGAAATAATAAGTATGTTATTCTTTTCATGATTGTGTTTATTAATTAAGTTTTAAATGAAAGCCGGAAGTCTTTTTCCGGTGTTCTGTTCCTGTTCAAAGGACTTCCGGCTTATAGATAAAGTTTGTTTATTGACTGTATAGTTTATAGGTTCATCGCATTAGCGCCCAGTGCTCCGAGCACTGCCGAAGCCACAGCGATAATTGCTTTGAGGATTATATCCCAGGTTGATTTATTCATTGCCATCGTTTTCCCACCTCCTTTCCAGGTCTTTAAATAGTTTTAATCGGTTTATAACGCTCCTGAAAGTGCCTTTCAATCAACTGTAAGTTGGTTTACTAACAATTTTCAATCAGTCGTCGATCAACTCTGAATTAGCTCTTTCACTTCGGATACGGATATGTTCCGACCTTTCAAATAGAGCGTACAACTCCCCTTCATAGTAAGAGTATTTACTACGATCATATTGATTATCAATAAGTTAACAGGCAATTACTAGTGATTGAAATGTCTCATTGTCTGCGGTGGCGAATGACACGAGTGCATGTAAAGTTCACATCCATTGGAGAACTTGTCGGTACGCAGTGGAGCCTTCTCGTTTACCGGCATTTTCTGAACCTGTGCCGCCTCGGGGCCACGATTGCCAAAATGATCTATCGGTTGCGTCCGGCTTGTATTGTCTTTCAGAACGGAAACGTCTGATGCTATATCGGGATTTAATTTATTCATTGGTGTATTACTTGTTAGTTTTCTATATGGTATTACTAAAAACTCAGAGGATTTTGTAGTTGGTATACTCCTTTTCAATATTTTTTAATCAATAACGCAGTAAAAGTTAGCATCATCCATCAGGTACTGTTTAAATGGTTCCAGTAAGTACTACGAAAAAGCTGTGTATAGTATGTATTCATAATTCTATCTCCTTTCAATAAAACATCAATTAAATGTTAGTAAAATAAGCCATAAAAGCTACATATATGTTTGCACTTAGCAAATACACTTCTCTTTGTTTACGCTAAGGAAGTATTTAATGGCACAAATATACTAACTATATTTTATAAAACAAATAAATAGTTAGCGTATTGACATCATTTAACTAACACAAATAATCAAATACGATCAACAATAAGTATACAAAGGTAGTAAATTATAAAAAACGATGCTTACAAGAGAAAATAATAAAGGAAACATACTAACTACACAACAATTTCCTATATTTATGATGAGAATAAAAAGAATACTAACACATTCATTATTTATCCCATAACTAGTACACAAACAAAATAATAATTAATACTATATAAAGTGCAACAATAACAAAATACAGTTCAACAACACCGTTATTCAGCATATAGTATTTGGATTCCTTTTATTAAAAAGGAACAAATAATTGATTTACGTTTCCTTTTCGTATAAATTTTAGAAAAAACACTTATCTTTGCATATAACCTTCTTTCCATGTCAGCGTGACATGAGGTGTAAGAGAAAGGAGTTTTTTTATAATTATTGGAATATAAACGTATTACTTCTCTGTATAGAAAGTTGGCCCTTTAACACAGCGAGAAGTGATACAACAGATATTCCATGCCAATTGTTATATAGTATTCCTATACATAAAATCGGCATGGACGTCTGTTGTTTATCACTATTGCTGGAAGGTAAGGCCAACACCTCTATACAAATAGTGAAACGGCAACAGCGTCTGTGCCTTTTTCTTTTTTCAGTCTCCCCATTTTTTGAGAGAGTACACAGACGTCTAGTCATATTCAGAAAGACAATCAAAATAATAAAAAAGATATGGATGATCTAGAAAAAATGTTGGAGCTTAAAAGAACTAATCTCAAAAAGCTAATTCAAAATGCGGATAAAGCTATCCAACAAGAGATGCTCAAATACGAAGAAGCAGAATTCTACATTCGTTTGCAAAGCGAATGTTTCAATTTGTATCCAGTGGTAGTAAAAGCGTTGTCATTACAAATCACTAACGATAGAAAACGTGCAGTCTTTTGTTCGATTCTGAATGGACATAAATTAAAAGATATTGCCACCGCCCATGGTATGACCCCCGAAGAAGCCGCACGTGAGTTCCACCGTACAGTATGGAATTTGAATAGAAAGGTAAGTAATGGAGCGTTCACCGCCAAAGAGTCTGTCAATATTCAGCTGTTACAAGAACGGAATATGCTAAAAAACAAGGTTCTGGACTATGACAGACAATACCACCAACTAGAGTTGGAAAACAAAAAATTATGTGATCAAGTAAATATACTCTTAAAAGAGAAAAAGAGGCGCACGAAGTACAAATTGAGAATAATGCATGAAATAGAACAAGTAGCACAGGAACAAGTGGTACAGGAACGGACAACAAAGAAACGAATAGAAAAACAGGAAAACCCTAAACACACATCCATCATCATGCGATGCGTGCAGTGGTTGAAGAAAGTATATTCCAAACTATAAGAAGTTTCCAGCAATAATAAAAGTACCTACAGATTTCAATAAACCTACTTACATATAAGTTTGCAAAACACAAAACATCTTGCATCTGCAACAATATCCGCTTATTTATCTAGTACATAACATATTACAGCGTTGCAGATGCTGTTACAGATAGGTGCAAGATACTATTATCTTACACACCTAGTAATCTCAAAAGAATTCACCATACAAATGAATCGTATCAACGTACGAAACAGTGTGTTCGCACGCTTGAAACAATGTGTTTTCCTATTTGTAACAAAGTATTCTCACTATCTAAACAAAGTGTTCTTATTACTTAAAACAGAATGTTTAAAGTATCAAAACAAAGTGTTTTATCAGTTTAAAACAAAGTGTTCAAAGGCTTGGAACAAAGTGTTCAATGATTTGATAAGAGTTGTAACAACTGTCAAGCCCTAATAACCTGATGAAAGAAACAAAAGAAAAGCAGGAAAGAACAAATAAAACCTCACTTTTTATTGCCAGATCGAGCAAGTTTAGTTACCTTTATAAGATATTTAAAATAAACAATAATGAAAGTCACACAACTAAGAGATAAGGATAAAACGACTGCACTAACTACCCTGGATATAGAAACATGGATAAAAAAGACACTAACTGAGACAAAGCTACAACCGGTATCTACATTCAGAGAAATACTACGGTACGCCCTGCCCGATACACGCTGTTACGATGCAGATAAGTTACCTAAAATTCTTCCTGCCGCAGAGTTCCGCAGGACAGAAGCTGGCAAACAGTTGAAAAATTATAATGGAATAGTAGAAATAACAGTAGGTCCACTAGCAGGCAAATCAGAAATCACACTAGTGAAGCAACAGGCTTGGCAACAGCCACAAACCTATTGTGTTTTCACCGGTTCCAGCGGAAAGACAGTGAAAATCTGGACACGGTTCACCCGACCGGATCAGTCGCTTCCGCAGAAAAAGGAAGAAGCAGAAGTATTCCACGCACATGCCTATCGGCTTGCCGTAAAATGTTATCAGCCTCAACTCCCCTTCAACATATTACCCAAAGAGCCAACCCTGGAACAATTTTCACGATTATCTTACGACCCGGAACTAATGTACAGACCAGACGCTGTACCTTTTTATTTATCTCAACCGACAAGAATGCCCGAAGAAATGTCCTATCAGGAAACACTACACTCCGAAAAGTCGCCATTAACACGAGCCGTACCCGGTTATGACATCCAAAATACAGTATTTATGCTTTTCGAAGCAGCACTAAGAAAAACACGGGAAGAAATCCATGAAGCAGAAAACAACGGTGCACTCCCCAGAGAAGAAGACTTCCAAGCATTAGTGACACAACTTGCCATCAACTGTTTCCATTCGGGAATTCCGGAAGAAGAAACAGTGAAACGTACCATTTTCCACTTTTACTTGCGTCGTCAGGAAACGCTAGTCCGCCAATTAATTAGAAACATATATGACAACTATAATGGCTTCGGTAAACAAAACGGCCTGAAAAAAGAACAATTGTTAGCGCTACAAACAGAGGAGTTTATGAAAAGACGCTACGACTTCCGTTACAACACACAAATAGGCGAAGTAGAATATCGTGAACGGAACTCATTCCGCTTTCATTTCAATCCAATTGACAAACGAGCACTAAACAGCATTGCCTTAGATGCACAGAGCGAAGGTATTCCACTATGGGACAGAGATATCAGTCGATATATTTACTCCAACCGAGTACCGGTTTTCAACCCCCTGGAAGATTTTCTTTATCATCTCCCGACCTGGGACGGCAAAGACCGTATCCGGGAAATGGCCCAAACAGTACCTTGCCAAAACCAGTATTGGGTAGAACTGTTCCACCGCTGGTTTCTAAACATGGTAATCCATTGGCGTGGAACCGATAAGAAATATGCGAACAATGTATCTCCCTTATTAGTCGGGGCTCAAGGTACGCGTAAATCTACATTTTGCCGCAGTATCATTCCTCCTGCCATACGAGCCTATTATACAGATAGCATCGACTTTTCACGAAAAAGAGATGCAGAATTATCTCTCAATCGCTTTGCGTTGATTAATATTGACGAATTTGACCAGATCAGCGATACACAACAGGGATTTTTGAAACATATCCTCCAAAAGCCAGTAGTAAATATGCGTAAACCTTACGGAACCGCAGTATTGGAGATGCGCCGCTATGCTTCATTCATTGCCACAAGCAATCAAAAAGATCTGCTGACCGACCCGTCAGGGAGCCGCCGTTTTATCTGCATCGAAGTGACGGAGACAATAGATACCAGCCATGCCATCGATTACGAACAGCTTTACGCACAAGCTATGTATGAACTGGATCATGGCGAACGTTACTGGTTCGACCAAGACGAAGAGCGGATTATGACCGAAAATAACCGTGAGTTTGAGCAACAGTCGCTCGAAGAACAATTGTTTTATCGATATTTCCGCCCTGCCCCAGAAGACAAAGAGGGTGAATGGTTATCACCGGCAGAGATTCTGGAAGAAGTCAAAGGAAACAGTGCTATCCCATTGTCCAACAAGCGGGTAAGCATATTCGGGAGAGTACTCCACAAACATGAAATACCTAGCAAACGCTCCCGACGCGGAACTCTTTATCACGTTACAAGGATTGCATAAAAAACAGATGTGTGTAAGATAAAGGATCTTGCACACATCTGCAACACGTATCTTGCACACTCTTTACTAACTAACAATCAACTTATTAACAGCATATCAGTGCAAGATGGCAGATAATTACCATTCAAATTCTTCTGTGTAGGAGTCAAATATAGGTTGAGCAGTTATTCCTTTCTGACGGAAAATACGTTGTATATATTCCTGCTGTTCCGGAGCAATAAATTTCTCCTCACGGTAGAAACGATAATACAATCCTCGCCCGAAATGACTGAGCATCATACGTTTAAGGGAGTCCGCATCTTTATGGGGTACATTATCCAACAAATGCTTGATTCCCCAAGCCACGCGTATCTTCCGTATCGGGTGGAAAGAAGGGCAGGAATTCGCATCTTCCGGAATACAGTTCGGATTAACCACCGACAGCGTAGGATACTGGTTTGTACTATGCATCGCTACCAAATGACGCAAACATTTTTCTCCTTTCGGACAGTGGGTGTTAAAGCAATGGGTATATCCATAGGGCACTGCTTGATAATTAAATTCATCTTCCATAATTACTTTTTCTTTAAATCTATCTATTTCATTACAGCCTTTTAGGCACATACTTCAAATAGTACATCAATAAAAAAGACAGGAATTACCATAAACATACTTAAGGCAATTCCTGTCTTAACAATAAAAATATTCTAATTAAAGTTCCATCTCTTTGCGATCATTACGGATAAACTCCAATAACCGCTCCACAGCCTCTTCTTCCGGAATATTTTTTTCTACACATACTTTTCCTTTATAAAGACTGATTTTACCACGGCCTGCGCCTACATAGCCATAATCAGCATCGGCCATTTCACCGGGGCCATTCACGATACATCCCATAATACCGATCTTCAAACCTTTCAAATGAGAGGTAGCTGCTTTAATACGTGCAATCGTCTTTTCCAAATCATAAAGTGTACGACCGCAACCGGGGCAAGAAATATATTCCGTCTTAGAAGTGCGGGTACGCCCGGCTTGTAAAATACCAAAAGCTGTTGCATCAATCACAGCATGACTCAAACTACCCTGATTAAACAGAAATATTCCGTCGCAAAGACCATCAAAGATCAAAGCTCCCATATCCACTGCCGATTTAATCTGCAAATCTTCCGCATTGTCTTCCGCATAATGCTGGAAGAATACAACCGGATTCTGCAAACCTTCTGTCATCAACTGATGCACCAATGCACGATGCTCACCTAATCGGTTCGGATGATTACTTTGAGAAACAATAACGATTTCCGGATGAACTTTCAGGCAAGCAATCACTTCATCCGTCTGCGCCATATAAGGCATAAACAAGAATTTCAGTTCAGCATTGCATGTTCCCATCAATGGCAATTGTTCATGATTGAATGCCGGCCATGTTCCGGCTTCACCGTTCCATACATCAGCATCAAGGATATATTCCACTCCTGCTTCACGTTGTTCAGGTAAGGACCTTCCCGCATAAATATAATCAGGAGTAAACTGAGGATTTACCTCTGTCTTTCCATCCATACGGTCGGCAATAACCACCGGCAGATGTTCTCCTCCAATGTTACGAACGGCACGCGTTTTCCGACGCGAAGGAGAGAGGTAATTAAATTCCGGTGCTTCCGCA
>NZ_BHWB01000042.1 GCF_003865075.1 Bacteroides faecalis
CTATATCCTCATGGGACGGAACTGAGACTTACGATATCTTCCGTGACAAGGAAGAGATGCGCCGCGGAGTAAAACCGGTCCGTATGCGTGCCGGAGTACCCGACTATGATGAAGATATTTATGAGGACCCACAGAAGTTCTTTGAAAAACTTGTTCATGAACGTCAGATCGAATTCTTTGCTGAAACACAACGTTACTATGACCTGCGTCGTTGGAAAATTGTAGAAGAGCATGAAGGTGAACAAATTTATGGCTGTAACACGCTGATGAACGAGAACTACAAAGATATGTATTATCTGCCGGTCAGAGTAGCAGAGTTGCAGACTTCTTTCTCTCGCAAACAGTACTTCTGGCCTATCAGCTTCGATGAACTGAAACGGAACAAGAATCTGTCACAAGCACCCGGATGGGAGTATTATAATTAGTGTTATCATTAATAAAGTAAAAAATCAATATGAGAAAATTATATATTTTAGGAATGATGCTGGGAGTCTGCGCAATGTTCAGTGCTTGCAACGACGAATGGAAAGATGAACTTTACAAACAGACCATTTCTTTCAAAGCGCCCGTAGGAGACAACGGGCTGAGTGAAATTTACGTACGCTACCAGCCGGACGGTACAGGAACCTTCCAGTTACCGGTCATTGTCAGCGGTTCGAAGACCAACGAGCGGAATATCGACGTGAAAATAAGCGTGGATGAAGATACGCTCCAAACACTTAATGAGGCGAGATTTCCAGTAGGTCGTCAAGACCTCTGGTATGTGCCCCTTGCGGAACAGCATTATTCTTTTGAATCAAACATTTGCCATATCCCTGCAGGAGAAAGCATACAGCTCTATCCCATCAATTTCAACTTTGACGGATTGGAACTGGATGATAAATACGTGCTTCCGCTGACCATTGAGGAGGATCCTTCTTATATGTCAAACAAATATAAAGGACGTTATAAAGCACTACTGGGAATCAATCTGTTTAATGACTATTCCGGAACATACAACACCACGCTGATGAACATCTACATTCAAGGAACGTCATCAGATCCTGCCAAAGTAGACACTCGTGTAGCTCGCGTGGTGGATGAAAATACCATTTTCTTCTATGCAGGTTCAACTTGGGTGGAAGATGAGCACCGTTCCAGATATAAAGTCTTTGCCGAGTTTGAAGAAGGAACAAAAGACGAAGAAGGTACTATTAAAGGAAAGGTGAGATTGTATGGTGACGATCATGAACCGGATATCAATATTCAACCGTTGGGTGAATGTACGTATGAAAAACGAATTGTTCAGCACGAAACCATCAAATATATGGAACGCCATCTTACTACTCTGCAGCTGAGTTATAAGTACACGGATATTACTTCTAATCCAGCTTATCCGATGACTTACGAAGTAAGAGGTTCCATGACAATGGAACGACAGATTAACCCGTTGATTCCAGACGAGGATCAAGCTATTCAATGGTAAAAAGAAGGTAGAAGGTAACCGTTTATTAACGTAAAAAAGGGTCGGATCTCAAACAAGGAATCCGACCCTTTTAGTTAATATGTCAATGTACGAACTCAGAAAAACAATTGATAAAGGAATAAGTGAAATAAATGCTCAAGTAAGTGAGAGCTTGTTTAAAAAGACGCTTATACAAAAAAGACACTACTATATATTATATGAAGACCCGGTCAGTATCATAGGTTTATATTCAAAATCTTTATTTCAAACCTGCAAAAGTCGGAAATCTGGAATCTTTCCTCCAAATCATTTTTTAAAAGAACATGGTTCAAATTAAACATTCTAAGCATAGTGCCCTTCACAGTTTTGCTGTAACTCTCCTGAATGGCATTGCAGCATATTATATCTCTCCTAAAAAGCGGACTATCAATATTGAAAGGAACCTTGTTTATCAGCTTACTATATTTTAGATGTTTTCGTCGAACTGAAGTTATTTTAAAGGAAACATGAATTTTTGTTCATAATTTCTTTGTACTTATGTAGTTTGATTATATATTTGTGCCACAATTAACCTATAATTAATAAAATACACACAAATTTAATTAAACACAAAGCACGATCATGAGACCTACACATACAATAATAAGGACGACTTATACAAAAGTTACACTATATCAATATTTACATTCTCAACTATTTGAATGATTAGAAGTCGGAAGAAAAAGAAATAGAAGAATCATTCATTTCATTCAAAAGACCTATTTGCTTTTCAATTAAAACATTTCCTGTTAGAAATTATATGAAATAAAAATTGGAATATTAGTTTTTTAAAAATATTCCGATTCTTTATCCAATATGATATATTTTTATTATTTAACTAATTATATTTATGAAAAAACATCTAGTCACAGCACTTATTTGCTGTTTATCATTCATCGGTTGCAAGGATGATAAGGTCGATTCTACCCAATACGACCCCTCCCAGCCGATAGTGTTTACAGATTTCAGCCCCAAAGAAGGAGGTATGCGAACCCGACTTTACATTGAAGGCAGTAATTTCGGTAGTGATCCTACCAAAATTCATATCACGATTGGCGGAGAAAAACCAAAACCATCGGAACTGATGGAAAAAGTATTTATTGTATGGTTCCTTCCAAGGCTTTTGATGGAACAATCAATGTACGTGTAGATGGACCGGACGGCAAAACAGTTGCGGAACATACATTCGAACAGGAATTCCTGTATGAACCTGCAACGATTGTAGGTACCCTGCTACGTAAAGTAGATCAGGATAATAATTCTGCATTCCAAGAAGGTTCGTTTGATGAAGGAGCCTCTATTCCTTCCAACGACTGTATGGTGTTCGATCCCAAATACAAGGAGGGAGATGACCGGTTACTCTTCTCTTCAAACTTTTATGACGGTATCCATTTGGTAAACCTGACACAACGGACTGTGAAACGCCTCTTCCCAAGAACGGGATACAGCACCATGTACTCTTTCACGTTCACTGCCGATGGGGATACATTGCTGTTTACCGATGACCATGGTCAAGATAACACTAGTCGTGCAAACATCTATTATTCCCTTCGTCGTGAAAACTTCCGTCGAATCCGTCCCTACAACTATGGCAGGACGTCTTACAGCCTGATATATATGGATGACGGAACCGTCTTTTATACCACTTGGTGGGAGGGTAAAGTCTACAAAATGATACGTAACGGAGCCATTCCCAATATCGATGATAATGCGGAAGTTGCCTTTAGCCTGAGCCAGATATCGTCAGTAGGCGGTTCACATACGATATTGTTCAGACATCCGTCCAATAAATTTATGTATATGCTTTCCGACGGATTCGGAGCGGTGTTCAGAGCCGATTATGACCCGGTAAGAAAAACATTTGGTAATCCTACCATCATTGCCGGAAACATGAATGACAAAGGTTTCAAGGAAGGGACCGGAGGTGGTGCCCGATTCAGTAAACCACAATTCGGTATATTCGTTAAAAATGAGGAATACGGAGAAGGAGTCGGTCCTGACCAAGATCAATACGATTTTTACTTCTGCGACAGGGATAATCACTGTATCTGGAAACTGGATCCTCATGGGGTAGCCTCCCTTGTAGCCGGTAGAAGTAATGAAAACGCCGACAGTAAAGTCTATGGATATGTAGACGGTAATCCGTTGCACGAAGCACGTTTCAATCAGCCGTCCGGCCTTGCTTACGACCCTGATCAAGACATATTCTATATCGGAGATATTGATAACAAAGGGATTCGTTATATGACAACGGAATAATACTATTTAAGCATAAATGAATATGAGAAATATAATCTTATTATTTTTATTGATAGTAGGCTGGACAAGTGTAGTCTACGCTCAAAATGAACAAGAAAAACTTGAAGTGACGGGAATCGTCACAGATGCAAAGAACGAGCCTTTGGTGGGTGTGAACGTTACAGCAAAGAACATACCTGGCTTCGGTGCGATAACCGACATAGACGGACGTTATAAAATCAAAATCCCCAACTATTCTTACCTTGTTTTTTTCCTATGTCGGCTTTGATAAACAGGAAGTCTTTGTCAAAGACAAAAAGAATATCAACATCGTCATGACAGAAACCAAAGCAACGGCAATTGACGAAGTCGTCATCACAGGAACAGGTGCCCAAAAAAAGTTAACTATGACGGGCGCCGTTACCACAGTCGATGTATCCCAGCTACGTACCCCAACGTCAAGCATCACGAATGCCCTTGTAGGTAACGTAGCCGTATACATCGACTGTGGTAACGGCGCCCGTCATAGTTAACTTTTTTTGGGCACCTGTTCCTGTGATGACGACTTCGTCAATTGCCGTTGCTTTGGTTTCTGTCATGACGATGTTGATATTCTTTTTGTCTTTGACAAAGACTTCCTGTTTATCAAAGCCGACATAGGAAAAAACAAGGTAAGAATAGTTGGGGATTTTGATTTTATAACGTCCGTCTATGTCGGTTATCGCACCGAAGCCAGGTATGTTCTTTGCTGTAACGTTCACACCCACCAAAGGCTCGTTCTTTGCATCTGTGACGATTCCCGTCACTTCAAGTTTTTCTTGTTCATTTTGAGCGTAGACTACACTTGTCCAGCCTACTATCAATAAAAATAATAAGATTATATTTCTCATATTCATTTATGCTTAAATAGTATTATTCCGTTGTCATATAACGAATCCCTTTGTTATCAATATCTCCGATATAGAATATGTCTTGATCAGGGTCGTAAGCAAGGCCGGACGGCTGATTGAAACGTGCTTCGTGCAACGGATTACCGTCTACATATCCATAGACTTTACTGTCGGCGTTTTCATTACTTCTACCGGCTACAAGGGAGGCTACCCCATGAGGATCCAGTTTCCAGATACAGTGATTATCCCTGTCGCAGAAGTAAAAATCGTATTGATCTTGGTCAGGACCGACTCCTTCTCCGTATTCCTCATTTTTAACGAATATACCGAATTGTGGTTTACTGAATCGGGCACCACCTCCGGTCCCTTCCTTGAAACCTTTGTCATTCATGTTTCCGGCAATGATGGTAGGATTACCAAATGTTTTTCTTACCGGGTCATAATCGGCTCTGAACACCGCTCCGAATCCGTCGGAAAGCATATACATAAATTTATTGGACGGATGTCTGAACAATATCGTATGTGAACCGCCTACTGACGATATCTGGCTCAGGCTAAAGGCAACTTCCGCATTATCATCGATATTGGGAATGGCTCCGTTACGTATCATTTTGTAGACTTTACCCTCCCACCAAGTGGTATAAAAGACGGTTCCGTCATCCATATATATCAGGCTGTAAGACGTCCTGCCATAGTTGTAGGGACGGATTCGACGGAAGTTTTCACGACGAAGGGAATAATAGATGTTTGCACGACTAGTGTTATCTTGACCATGGTCATCGGTAAACAGCAATGTATCCCCATCGGCAGTGAACGTGAAAGAGTACATGGTGCTGTATCCCGTTCTTGGGAAGAGGCGTTTCACAGTCCGTTGTGTCAGGTTTACCAAATGGATACCGTCATAAAAGTTTGAAGAGAAGAGTAACCGGTCATCTCCCTCCTTGTATTTGGGATCGAACACCATACAGTCGTTGGAAGGAATAGAGGCTCCTTCATCAAACGAACCTTCTTGGAATGCAGAATTATTATCCTGATCTACTTTACGTAGCAGGGTACCTACAATCGTTGCAGGTTCATACAGGAATTCCTGTTCGAATGTATGTTCCGCAACTGTTTTGCCGTCCGGTCCATCTACACGTACATTGATTGTTCCATCAAAAGCCTTGGAAGGAACCATACAATAAATACTTTTTCCATCAGTTCCGATGGTTTTGGTTTTTTCTCCGCCAATCGTGATATGAATTTTGGTAGGATCACTACCGAAATTACTGCCTTCAATGTAAAGTCGGGTTCGCATACCTCCTTCTTTGGGGCTGAAATCTGTAAACACTATCGGCTGGGAGGGGTCGTATTGGGTAGAATCGACCTTATCATCCTTGCAACCGATGAATGATAAACAGCAAATAAGTGCTGTGACTAGATGTTTTTTCATAAATATAATTAGTTAAATAATAAAATATATCATATTGGATAAAGAATCGGAATATTTTTAAAAACTAATATTCCAATTTTTATTTCATATAATTTCTAACAGGAAATGTTTTAATTGAAAAGCAAATAGGTCTTTTGAATGAAATGAATGATTCTTCTATTTCTTTTTCTTCCGACTTCTAATCATTCAAATAGTTGAGAATGTAAATATTGATATAGTGTAACTTTTGTATAAGTCGTCCTTATTATTGTATGTGTAGGTCTCATGATCGTGCTTTGTGTTTAATTAAATTTGTGTGTATTTTATTAATTATAGGTTAATTGTGGCACAAATATATAATCAAACTACATAAGTACAAAGAAATTATGAACAAAAATTCATGTTTCCTTTAAAATAACTTCAGTTCGACGAAAACATCTAAAATATAGTAAGCTGATAAACAAGGTTCCTTTCAATATTGATAGTCCGCTTTTTAGGAGAGATATAATATGCTGCAATGCCATTCAGGAGAGTTACAGCAAAACTGTGAAGGGCACTATGCTTAGAATGTTTAATTTGAACCATGTTCTTTTAAAAATGATTTGGAGGAAAGATTCCAGATTTCCGACTTTTGCAGGTTTGAAATAAAGATTTTGAATATAAACCTATGATACTGACCGGGTCTTCATATAATATATAGTAGTGTCTTTTTTGTATAAGCGTCTTTTTAAACAAGCTCTCACTTACTTGAGCATTTATTTCACTTATTCCTTTATCAATTGTTTTTCTGAGTTCGTACATTGACATATTAACTAAAAGGGTCGGATTCCTTGTTTGAGATCCGACCCTTTTTTACGTTAATAAACGGTTACCTTCTACCTTCTTTTTACCATTGAATAGCTTGATCCTCGTCTGGAATCAACGGGTTAATCTGTCGTTCCATTGTCATGGAACCTCTTACTTCGTAAGTCATCGGATAAGCTGGATTAGAAGTAATATCCGTGTACTTATAACTCAGCTGCAGAGTAGTAAGATGGCGTTCCATATATTTGATGGTTTCGTGCTGAACAATTCGTTTTTCATACGTACATTCACCCAACGGTTGAATATTGATATCCGGTTCATGATCGTCACCATACAATCTCACCTTTCCTTTAATAGTACCTTCTTCGTCTTTTGTTCCTTCTTCAAACTCGGCAAAGACTTTATATCTGGAACGGTGCTCATCTTCCACCCAAGTTGAACCTGCATAGAAGAAAATGGTATTTTCATCCACCACGCGAGCTACACGAGTGTCTACTTTGGCAGGATCTGATGACGTTCCTTGAATGTAGATGTTCATCAGCGTGGTGTTGTATGTTCCGGAATAGTCATTAAACAGATTGATTCCCAGTAGTGCTTTATAACGTCCTTTATATTTGTTTGACATATAAGAAGGATCCTCCTCAATGGTCAGCGGAAGCACGTATTTATCATCCAGTTCCAATCCGTCAAAGTTGAAATTGATGGGATAGAGCTGTATGCTTTCTCCTGCAGGGATATGGCAAATGTTTGATTCAAAAGAATAATGCTGTTCCGCAAGGGGCACATACCAGAGGTCTTGACGACCTACTGGAAATCTCGCCTCATTAAGTGTTTGGAGCGTATCTTCATCCACGCTTATTTTCACGTCGATATTCCGCTCGTTGGTCTTCGAACCGCTGACAATGACCGGTAACTGGAAGGTTCCTGTACCGTCCGGCTGGTAGCGTACGTAAATTTCACTCAGCCCGTTGTCTCCTACGGGCGCTTTGAAAGAAATGGTCTGTTTGTAAAGTTCATCTTTCCATTCGTCGTTGCAAGCACTGAACATTGCGCAGACTCCCAGCATCATTCCTAAAATATATAATTTTCTCATATTGATTTTTTTACTTTATTAATGATAACACTAATTATAATACTCCCATCCGGGTGCTTGTGACAGATTCTTGTTCCGTTTCAGTTCATCGAAGCTGATAGGCCAGAAGTACTGTTTGCGAGAGAAAGAAGTCTGCAACTCTGCTACTCTGACCGGCAGATAATACATATCTTTGTAGTTCTCGTTCATCAGCGTGTTACAGCCATAAATTTGTTCACCTTCATGCTCTTCTACAATTTTCCAACGACGCAGGTCATAGTAACGTTGTGTTTCAGCAAAGAATTCGATCTGACGTTCATGAACAAGTTTTTCAAAGAACTTCTGTGGGTCCTCATAAATATCTTCATCATAGTCGGGTACTCCGGCACGCATACGGACCGGTTTTACTCCGCGGCGCATCTCTTCCTTGTCACGGAAGATATCGTAAGTCTCAGTTCCGTCCCATGAGGATATAGAGATCATGTACTATTCTCTCTTTTCCTCCTCCTCCGTTGTTGTTGTTGAGAGAG
>NZ_BHWB01000043.1 GCF_003865075.1 Bacteroides faecalis
TACTTTTCGGCTTTATTATAGGTTTTCTATGCGCCTTTGTGATTCTTCATCCGGTGTATAATATATTATTCCGAATCTTATTATTTTAAAACAGTATAAATCCTAAAAACTAATTATTATGAACTTTCCACAGAATTTGAAGTATACGAATGAACATGAATGGATTCGTGTAGAGGGAGATATTGCTTACGTAGGTATTACAGACTATGCTCAAGAACAATTAGGCGACATTGTGTTTGTTGATATTCCTACTGTAGGAGAATCGCTTGAAGCAGGCGAAACCTTCGGTACGATTGAAGTAGTGAAGACCATTTCCGATCTTTTCTTGCCAGTGGAAGGCAAGGTGCTCGAACAGAATGAAGCACTGGAAGAAAATCCGGAACTGGTGAATAAAGATCCTTATGGTGAGGGCTGGCTGATTAAGATGAAACCGGCTGACTTGAAAGATGTGGAAGATTTGTTGGATGCAGAAGCATATAAAGCAGTGGTGAACGGATAATCTCCTTGCGACTGTAGATCATTGATAACAATTTGTAACTAGTATATAATATGAATCCAATTGTAAGTATCATCATGGGCAGTACGTCCGACCTTCCTGTTATGGAGAAGGCTGCACAACTGCTGAATGATATGCACGTACCGTTCGAAATGAACGCTCTTTCCGCTCACCGCACTCCGGAAGCTGTGGAAGAATTCGCAAAGAATGCCCGTTCACGTGGCATTAAAGTGATTATTGCTGCTGCAGGAATGGCTGCTGCTCTTCCCGGTGTAATTGCAGCAAACACTACATTACCAGTGATCGGAGTACCTGTTAAAGGATCTGTACTTGATGGTGTAGACGCTCTTTATTCAATCATCCAAATGCCTCCCGGAATTCCTGTAGCTACGGTCGCTATCAATGGTGCTATGAATGCTGCTATTCTGGCTATTCAGATGCTTGCGTTGAGTGATGATGAATTAGCAAAAGCGTTTGCAGCTTACAAAGAAGGTCTGAAGAAAAAGATCGTAAAAGCAAACGAAGATTTGAAAGAGGTTAAGTTCGAATATAAAACCAATTAAATGGATTTATTCAATTACTCCCGGAGGGAAACATCTGAAGTAATATTGGGGCCGTTCCTTTGGGCGGTCCCAATTCTATTCGTATCCAGTCGATGACAAATACATCTACGATGGATACGGAGGCTTGTGTGGAACAGGCTAAAAGAATTGTTGATACCGGCGGTGAGTATGTCCGCCTGACTACGCAAGGTATTAAAGAAGCCGAGAATCTGATGAATATCAATATCGGCCTGAGAAGTCAGGGGTATATGGTCCCGTTGGTAGCTGATGTTCATTTCAATCCGAAAGTGGCCGATGTAGCTGCTTTGTATGCGGAGAAGGTACGTATCAATCCGGGTAACTATGTAGATGCAGCCCGTACTTTTAAAAAACTGGAATATACCGATGAAGAGTACGCACAGGAGATACAAAAGATACGTGATCGGTTTGTGCCGTTCCTGAATATCTGTAAAGAGAATCATACCGCTATTCGTATCGGAGTGAATCACGGTTCCTTGTCAGATCGCATCATGTCACGTTATGGAGACACTCCTGAAGGGATGGTAGAATCTTGTATGGAGTTTCTGCGTATTTGCATGGCGGAGCATTTTACCGATGTGGTGATTTCGATCAAAGCTTCCAATACGGTCGTAATGGTGAAGACAGTCAGATTGCTTGTTGCCGTAATGGAACAGGAAGGAATGTCTTTCCCGTTGCATCTTGGCGTGACAGAAGCCGGAGACGGAGAGGACGGACGTATCAAATCTGCGTTAGGAATCGGTGCACTGCTAAGTGACGGATTGGGGGATACCATACGTGTATCTTTGAGTGAAGCGCCCGAAGCGGAAATTCCTGTTGCCCGTAAATTGGTGGATTATGTACTGCTGAGGCAGGATCATCCCTATGTTCCGGTGCGGAAGCACCGGAATTTAATTACCTCTCTCCTTCGCGTCGGAAAACGCGTGCCGTTCGTAACATTGGAGGACATCTCTGCCGTGGTTATTGCCGACCGTATGGATGGAAAGACAGAGGTAAATCCTCATTTACTCCTGATTATATTTATGCGGGAAGGTCCTTACCTGAACAACGTGAAGCAGGAGTGGAATATATCCTTGATGCTGATGTATGGAACGGTGAAGCCGGAACATGGCCGGCATTCAATCATGAACAATTGCCATTGATGGGAACATGCAATGCTGAACTGAAATTCTTGTTTATGCCTTATATGGCGCAGACGGATGAAGTGATTGCTTGCCTGAAAGTTCATCCGGAAATCGTTATTGTTTCTCAAAGTAATCATCCGAACCGATTAGGTGAGCATCGTGCATTGGTGCATCAGTTGATGACAGAAGGTTTGCAGAATCCGGTTGTATTCTTCCAGCATTATGCGGAAGACAATGCGGAAGATTTGCAGATTAAATCGGCAGTGGATATGGGAGCTTTGATCTTTGATGGTCTTTGCGACGGAATATTTCTGTTTAATCAGGGTAGTTTGAGTCATGCTGTGATTGATGCAACAGCTTTTGGTATTTTACAAGCCGGGCGTACCCGCACTTCTAAGACGGAATATATTTCTTGCCCCGGTTGCGGTCGTACACTTTATGATTTGGAAAAGACGATTGCACGTATTAAAGCAGCTACCTCTCATTTGAAAGGTTTGAAGATCGGTATTATGGGATGTATCGTGAATGGCCCCGGTGAAATGGCCGATGCTGATTATGGCTATGTAGGCGCAGGCCGTGGTAAAATCAGTCTTTATAAAGAAAAGTATGTGTAGAAAAAAATATTCCGGAAGAAGAGGCTGTGGAGCGGTTATTGGAGTTTATCCGTAATGATCGCAAAGAGATGGAACTTTAATTAGAATATTTTATTGTTAAGACAGGAATTGCCTTAAGTATGTTTATGGTAATTCCTGTCTTTTTTATTGATGTACTATTTGAAGTATGTGCCTAAAAGGCTGTAATGAAATAGATAGATTTAAAGAAAAATAATTATGGAAGATGAATTTAATTATCAAGCAGTGCCCTATGGATATACCCATTGCTTTAACACCCACTGTCCGAAAGGAGAAAAATGTTTGCGTCATTTGGTAGCGATGCATAGTACAAACCAGTATCTACGCTGTCGGTGTTAATCCGAACTGTATTCCGGAAGATGCGAATTCCTGCCCTTCTTTCCACCCGATACGAAGATACGCGTGGCTTGGGGATCAAGCATTTGTTGGATAATGTACCCATAAAGATGGGACTCCCTTAACGTATGATGCTCAGTCATTCGGGGCGAGGATTGTATTATCGTTTCTAACCGTGAGGAGAAATTTATTGCTCCGGAACAGCAGGAATATATACAACGTATTTTCCGTCAGAAAGGAATAACTGCTCAACCTATATTTGACTCCTACACAGAAGAATTTGAATGGTAATTATCTGCCATCTTGCACTGATATGCTGTTAATAAGTTGATTGTTAGTTAGTAAAGAGTGTGCAAGATACGTGTTGCAGATGTGTGCAAGATCCTTTATCTTACACACATCTGTTTTTTATGCAATCCTTGTAACGTGATAAAGAGTTCCGCGTCCGGAGCGTTTGCTAGGTATTTCATGTTTGTGGAGTACTCTCCCGAATATGCTTACCCGCTTGTTGGACAATGGGATAGCACTGTTTCCTTTGACTTCTTCCAGAATCTCTGCCGGTGATAACCATTCACCCTCTTTGTCTTCTGGGGCAGGGCGGAAATATCGATAAAACAATTGTTCTTCGAGCGACTGTTGCTCAACTCACGGTTTTTCGGTCATAATCCGCTCTTCGTCTTGGTCGAACCAGAACGTTCGCCATGATCCAGTTCATACATAGCTTGTGCGTAAAGCTGTTCGTAATCGCTGGCATGGCTGGTATCTATGTCTCCGTCACTTCGATGCAGATAAAACGAGCGGCTCCCTGACGGGTCGCCGCCGTTTTATCTGCATCGAAGTGACGGAGACAATAGATACCAGCCATGCCATCGATTACGAACAGCTTTACGCACAAGCTATGTATGAACTGGATCATGGCGAACGTTACTGGTTCGACCAACGAAAGCGGATTATGACCGAAAATAACCGTGAGTTTGAGCAACAGTCGCTCGAAGAACATTGTTTTTTATCGATATTTCCGCCCTGCCCCAGAAGACAAGAGGGTGAATGGTTATCACCGGCAGAGATTCTGGAAGAAGTCAAAGGAAACAGTGCTATCCCATTGTCCAACAAGCGGGTAAGCATATTCGGGAGAGTACTCCACAAACATGAAATACCTAGCAAACGCTCCCGACGCGGAACTCTTTATCACGTTACAAGGATTGCATAAAAAACAGATGTGTGTAAGATAAAGGATCTTGCACACATCTGCAACACGTATCTTGCACACTCTTTACTAACTAACAATCAACTTATTAACAGCATATCAGTGCAAGATGGCAGATAATTACCATTCAAATTCTTCTGTGTAGGAGTCAAATATAGGTTGAGCAGTTATTCCTTTCTGACGGAAATACGTTGTATATATTCCTGCTGTTCCGGAGCAATAAATTTCTCCTCACGGTAGAAACGATAATACAATCCTCGCCCGAAATGACTGAGCATCATACGTTTAAGGGAGTCCGCATCTTTATGGGGTACATTATCCAACAAATGCTTGATTCCCCAAGCCACGCGTATCTTCCGTATCGGGTGGAAAGAAGGGCAGGAATTCGCATCTTCCGGAATACAGTTCGGATTAACCACCGACAGCGTAGGATACTGGTTTGTACTATGCATCGCTACCAAATGACGCAAACATTTTTCTCCTTTCGGACAGTGGGTGTTAAAGCAATGGGTATATCCATAGGGCACTGCTGATAATTAAATTCATCTTCCATAATTACTTTTTCTTTAAATCTATCTATTTCATTACAGCCTTTTAGGCACATACTTCAAATAGTACATCAATAAAAAGACAGGAATTACCATAAACATACTTAAGGCAATTCCTGTCTTAACAATAAAAATATTCTAATTAAAGTTCCATCTCTTTGCGATCATTACGGATAAACTCCAATAACCGCTCCACAGCCTCTTCTTCCGGAATATTTTTTTCTACACATACTTTTCCTTTATAAAGACTGATTTTACCACGGCCTGCGCCTACATAGCCATAATCAGCATCGGCCATTTCACCGGGGCCATTCACGATACATCCCATAATACCGATCTTCAAACCTTTCAAATGAGAGGTAGCTGCTTTAATACGTGCAATCGTCTTTTCCAAATCATAAAGTGTACGACCGCAACCGGGGCAAGAAATATATTCCGTCTTAGAAGTGCGGGTACGCCCGGCTTGTAAAATACCAAAAGCTGTTGCATCAATCACAGCATGACTCAAACTACCCTGATTAAACAGAAATATTCCGTCGCAAAGACCATCAAAGATCAAAGCTCCCATATCCACTGCCGATTTAATCTGCAAATCTTCCGCATTGTCTTCCGCATAATGCTGGAAGAATACAACCGGATTCTGCAAACCTTCTGTCATCAACTGATGCACCAATGCACGATGCTCACCTAATCGGTTCGGATGATTACTTTGAGAAACAATAACGATTTCCGGATGAACTTTCAGGCAAGCAATCACTTCATCCGTCTGCGCCATATAAGGCATAAACAAGAATTTCAGTTCAGCATTGCATGTTCCCATCAATGGCAATTGTTCATGATTGAATGCCGGCCATGTTCCGGCTTCACCGTTCCATACATCAGCATCAAGGATATATTCCACTCCTGCTTCACGTTGTTCAGGTAAGGACCTTCCCGCATAAATATAATCAGGAGTAAACTGAGGATTTACCTCTGTCTTTCCATCCATACGGTCGGCAATAACCACCGGCAGATGTTCTCCTCCAATGTTACGAACGGCACGCGTTTTCCGACGCGAAGGAGAGAGGTAATTAAATTCCGGTGCTTCCGCACCCGGAACATAGGGATGATCCTGCCTCAGCAGTACATAATCCACCAATTTACGGGCAACAGGAATTTCCGCTTCGGGCGCTTCACTCAAAGATACACGTATGGTATCCCCCAATCCGTCACTTAGCAGTGCACCGATTCCTAACGCAGATTTGATACGTCCGTCCTCTCCGTCTCCGGCTTCTGTCACGCCAAGATGCAACGGGAAAGACATTCCTTCCTGTTCCATTACGGCAACAAGCAATCTGACTGTCTTCACCATTACGACCGTATTGGAAGCTTTGATCGAAATCACCACATCGGTAAAATGCTCCGCCATGCAAATACGCAGAAACTCCATACAAGATTCTACCATCCCTTCAGGAGTGTCTCCATAACGTGACATGATGCGATCTGACAAGGAACCGTGATTCACTCCGATACGAATAGCGGTATGATTCTCTTTACAGATATTCAGGAACGGCACAAACCGATCACGTATCTTTTGTATCTCCTGTGCGTACTCTTCATCGGTATATTCCAGTTTTTTAAAAGTACGGGCTGCATCTACATAGTTACCCGGATTGATACGTACCTTCTCCGCATACAAAGCAGCTACATCGGCCACTTTCGGATTGAAATGAACATCAGCTACCAACGGGACCATATACCCCTGACTTCTCAGGCCGATATTGATATTCATCAGATTCTCGGCTTCTTTAATACCTTGCGTAGTCAGGCGGACATACTCACCGCCGGTATCAACAATTCTTTTAGCCTGTTCCACACAAGCCTCCGTATCCATCGTAGATGTATTTGTCATCGACTGGATACGATAGAATTGGGACCGCCCAAAGGAACGGCCCCAATATTTACTTCAGATGTTTCCCTCCGGGAGTAATGAATAAATCCATTTAATTGGTTTTATATTCGAACTTAACCTCTTTCAAATCTTCGTTTGCTTTTACGATCTTTTTCTTCAGACCTTCTTTGTAAGCTGCAAACGCTTTTGCTAATTCATCATCACTCAACGCAAGCATCTGAATAGCCAGAATAGCAGCATTCATAGCACCATTGATAGCGACCGTAGCTACAGGAATTCCGGGAGGCATTTGGATGATTGAATAAAGAGCGTCTACACCATCAAGTACAGATCCTTTAACAGGTACTCCGATCACTGGTAATGTAGTGTTTGCTGCAATTACACCGGGAAGAGCAGCAGCCATTCCTGCAGCAGCAATAATCACTTTAATGCCACGTGAACGGGCATTCTTTGCGAATTCTTCCACAGCTTCCGGAGTGCGGTGAGCGGAAAGAGCGTTCATTTCGAACGGTACGTGCATATCATTCAGCATTTGTGCAGCCTTCTCCATAACAGGAAGGTCGGACGTACTGCCCATGATGATACTTACAATTGGATTCATATTATATACTAGTTACAAATTGTTATCAATGATCTACAGTCGCAAGGAGATTATCCGTTCACCACTGCTTTATATGCTTCTGCATCCAACAAATCTTCCACATCTTTCAAGTCAGCCGGTTTCATCTTAATCACCCAGCCCTCACCATAAGGATCTTTATTCACCAGTTCCGGATTTTCTTCCAGTGCTTCATTCTGTTCGAGCACCTTGCCTTCCACTGGCAAGAAAAGATCGAAATGGTCTTCACTACTTCAATCGTACCGAAGGTTTCGCCTGCTTCAAGCGATTCTCCTACAGTAGGAATATCAACAAACACAATGTCGCCTAATTGTTCTTGAGCATAGTCTGTAATACCTACGTAAGCAATATCTCCCTCTACACGAATCCATTCATGTTCATTCGTATACTTCAAATTCTGTGAAAGTTCATAATAATTAGTTTTTTAGGATTTATACTGTTTTTAAAATAATAAGATTCGGAATAATTATTATACACACCGATGAAGATCACAAAGCGCATAGAAAACCTATAATAAAGCCG
>NZ_BHWB01000044.1 GCF_003865075.1 Bacteroides faecalis
GAGATTTTTCCAGAAAACAGGAGGCTTGACCTTGCTTTCCCGTACAATCCCGGAGTTACCTTTGCACCCAGCACGAAAATGACTGCCTGATGCGGCTCACTGAAAGGCGCGAAAATGGAGGTAAACGGAAGTGGAGGCAGATTAGACAGGAAACTTCAAAAGAGAAATCCGTGAAAAAGACATCCCCAACAGAAAAGAACATAGCCGGTAGCGTGAAACTGAGCAAACCATCGGCAAGGAAGTATGTTTTTATCTGTTTGGCCAAACGTGTTTGGTCGGATGGATAAAATCATTCTTCCCGGTTTGTCTGCCGTGAGTGACGGCTTGTTCCATTTATGGAATGTGCGGTCATACACGGCTTTCCGCTTCCGGCTCAAAAGGACAACGAAAAAAGAAAAATCGTCAAAACCCCGTAAAAGCACCTCTTTGGCATAAGCACAAAAGAAAGGGGCCTTGTCTCATCAGTCTAAACTATTGTTTAGGCATGAGGCAAAGCCCTTTTCTCCGCTTATGCGGCAGTCGGCACACGTTCGTTCAAAATCTTTTTGGGCGATGGTGTGCTGACGGATAAAATCGCTTTTACGGAAAAACTTGTGTGAGAAGAAAAATCAGGAGATTCATTTCTAAATCTCCCGTTTTATTGTTACTTTTGCATACGAAGAGTTCTTTGAAGGTTACGCAACGCACAGAAGAATAATGCAGTAGATAACTAACTAATTCGTAACCTATTACTATTATGAGCGATTACCCAATGCTCATTTCCAATAAATTACACTCTTTTCGTAACTTCGGACAAACGAATATACGGTTTTTGATCCGAACAATGATAACCGTCAGACTCTGCCACGTTTCCAACCGGAAGCAATGAGAATGAATACCCGAATCGTGAATGTGCTGCAAAACTTTGGTCGTATGCGAGGTATGACTTCTGCGCAGGTAGCGCTAGGTTGGTTGTTGCAGAAGGCACCATGGATTGTACCGATTCCCGGAACGACGAAACTTTCGCATCTGGAAGAGAATTTACGTACCCTCGATTTAACATTATCCACTGAAGAATGGAAAGAACTAGAAGATGCGATTGTTGCCATTCCGGTTGTCGGAGATCGTTATAATGCTGAACAGCAACGACAGGTAGGATTTTAATGGAAAAACTGAAATTGTTAAATTACACAATATTAATCACATAGATTTCTGGAGAATAGCATATTAACTCTTTATATTTCAGTCCCTCATCGATCTATTATGTATCTGGTAGAGGATATAATATGTAGAAAGAATCTCTTCTTATACTAATAGAAGAGATTCTTTGATAATGTACAATTTAGTCTTTAAATTTCAGATATCTCAGGTACTAAAAGAAATTTAGTACCTGGAAAGTTCTTTTTCAAATAAGTACGAATGAATTCCATGGTATCATTTTGAATTGTTTTATCTTCTACAGTCGGATATAAATTATAAAGTACAGTATCTAGTGTAATGCCACGTCTTTGTATAGCTTCCAAACTTAGAAGCGTATGATTAATACTACCCAATTTACCGGAAGTGACAAAGATCAGCGGATACTGTTCTTGAGCGATGTAGTCGATAGTCAGGAGTTCTGTTGTAAGAGGTACCATAAGACCACCCGCTCCTTCAAGTAGTACATAATCATAGCGTTCACTCAATTCTTGTGTGGAACGTTTGATTTTGTCGAAGTCGATGGGGCGGTTGTCCAGACGGGCGGCGAGATGGGGAGAGGCCGGGTAAGAAAAGATTTCCGGCATGGTTAGTCCTTTCTTGTCTTCTTGTGTAAAAGGGATTCCCATGATGCGGCGGTGCAGGTCGATGTCTTCGGAATGCCCTACATTGCCGGTTTGGATAAACTTTTGTGTGATGGTTTTCTTTCCGCTATTATTCCATTCACGTGCCAGAAACCGGTGGCATAACTTTTACCGGCATCGGTATCGATACCGCTTACAAAATATACATTCTGTTTCATACTCTTTTTTTCTTTGCTATAATATAAATTGGATGATATGTTAGAGATACTGTACTACCTTGACTGAACTTTTGGGTGTAACGTTCACAAAAGTGGTATAGATCACGACGGGTCCAGAGATGTTCTTTTGCCTTATGATCTTGTTCCGTATGTAAGGAAACAGGTGCTGACAGTCCGGTTACACCGGTTTGTTTCAGATGATAGAGCACTTTCATTGGATTCTCGAAGCGGAGAGGGATAATTTCTTCTTCTGAATATAAGATATCAAAGTGAGGAGATAAAGCTGCTTCTAACTCTTTTCGTGAACGATAAGGGAGTCCGTTTCCAGTGAGTTCCCTAACTTCTTTCATATTGTCTTTTCCAAATGTGCTGAAAGCAAAATAGCCGTCTTCGTTGAGTAAGTTGTTGCATCTCTGAAAGAACTTTTCGGGAGATTCGAACCATTGCAAGGCAGAGCAGGAAGTGATTAATGAACTACTATTAGGAAAAAAGATATTTTCTGCATCTCCCGGAAGAAAGGCAACTTGATGTTCTTTTAATAAATCTTCGCAGCAATATTTCATCTCTTCGCAAAGGTCATTCAACACCAGAGATTTTGGACGAAGACTTTGGAGCAACATACGGGAATAAATTCCTGTTCCACAGCCGAATTCAATGACATTTGGGCAAGGAGCGGACAAGTGTTCTTGAAGAAGGCGGATCATCTTGTCGGCAATTTGTCTTTGTACATTTGCTTCCTCGGAATAGGTGGTGATGGCTTTAGAGAAGCGTTCGGCAATCAATGATTTATTCATGAGCAATAATTAAAGTTTCACGCTTGATTTGCAATATTATACTTTACTTCCACAAGTGGTTTTCTTAGGCTTGGGAAGGTTAATTATTTATCCATTTGTTGAGTATTAATAGCTTATGTCTCAACTATTAATACTTCATTTCCAAGCTATTAATAGTCTATTTCTCAACTATTAATAGCCAATATCTCAATAGTTAAATGACTCGTTCGTTACTACTAGTCCGTTGAAAATAAATGTTTTAATGGTAAGTTAAAAAGCTCTTTCTGATAGTGTGCTGCATCTGTTTCTTCTATCATATCTACTTTGTCTTTCCATGCCTGCCATTGATTTTCCGGAAGGAAAATACGATCATTCTTTCCAATGACAACTTTCTGCCAAATGAATGAAGAAGGAGGTAAAGCCAGATACAAACATTGAATGGCAGCTAGTTCATCTTTTAGTTCTTCAACAGGGCGTCGTGGGGCTACTGATAGAAACTCTTTATATTCAACCGCTGAACCGCACATTCTCCTTTGGAATTTAAGTAGTGTCTGTTCATTTAAGCCTTGAAGTGTTCCTTCAAAAATTGAGTGTGCAATACCTCGTGTGTCGTCTATCGGATAAAGTGTGCCGTTGAGAACAATACTATGGACAATCGGTAGATGGGGAAATCGTTGCATAATCTGTGAGGCTACCCATACTCCCATTGACCAGGCAATCAGTGTGATATGAGAGTATTTTTGAATAAGAGTATCGTCAAAATTCAATGAACGGTAGTCATAACAGATCATCAAATCACAATCATTGGAATGAATTTGTTGAAATGGCGTTTCGTCCATTCCCCACCCTGCGAAGAAGAGAATCAGGTGTGGATGACTATTCTTGATTAAAAATTCCTGTATCATTTGTTTAGAATAGAATTTATTAATTCATCAATTTTCTTTTTCAGTGATATCTGCTGTTAATGAGAAACGGATGCGGGAAGTTCCTGAAGGAACTTCCCGCATCCGTTTCTCATTAACAGCAGATATCACTGAAAAAGAAATTGATGAATTAATAAATTCTATTCTAAACAAATGATACAGGAATTTTTAATCAAGAATAGTCATCCACACCTGATTCTCTTCTTCGCAGGGTGGGGAATGGACGAAACGCCATTTCAACAAATTCATTCCAATGATTGTGATTTGATGATCTGTTATGACTACCGTTCATTGAATTTTGACGATACTCTTATTCAAAAATACTCTCATATCACACTGATTGCCTGGTCAATGGGAGTATGGGTAGCCTCACAGATTATGCAACGATTTCCCCATCTACCGATTGTCCATAGTATTGTTCTCAACGGCACACTTTATCCGATAGACGACACACGAGGTATTGCACACTCAATTTTTGAAGGAACACTTCAAGGCTTAAATGAACAGACACTACTTAAATTCCAAAGGAGAATGTGCGGTTCAGCGGTTGAATATAAAGAGTTTCTATCAGTAGCCCCACGACGCCCTGTTGAAGAACTAAAAGATGAACTAGCTGCCATTCAATGTTTGTATCTGGCTTTACCTCCTTCTTCATTCATTTGGCAGAAAGTTGTCATTGGAAAGAATGATCGTATTTTCCTTCCGGAAAATCAATGGCAGGCATGGAAAGACAAAGTAGATATGATAGAAGAAACAGATGCAGCACACTATCAGAAAGAGCTTTTTAACTTACCATTAAAACATTTATTTTCAACGGACTAGTAGTAACGAACGAGTCATTTAACTATTGAGATATTGGCTATTAATAGTTGAGAAATAGACTATTAATAGCTTGGAAATGAAGTATTAATAGTTGAGACATAAGCTATTAATACTCAACAAATGGATAAATAATTAACCTTCCCAAGCCTAAGAAAACCACTTGTGGAAGTAAAGTATAATATTGCAAATCAAGCGTGAAACTTTAATTATTGCTCATGAATAAATCATTGATTGCCGAACGCTTCTCTAAAGCCATCACCACCTATTCCGAGGAAGCAAATGTACAAAGACAAATTGCCGACAAGATGATCCGCCTTCTTCAAGAACACTTGTCCGCTCCTTGCCCAAATGTCATTGAATTCGGCTGTGGAACAGGAATTTATTCCCGTATGTTGCTCCAAAGTCTTCGTCCAAAATCTCTGGTGTTGAATGACCTTTGCGAAGAGATGAAATATTGCTGCGAAGATTTATTAAAAGAACATCAAGTTGCCTTTCTTCCGGGAGATGCAGAAAATATCTTTTTTCCTAATAGTAGTTCATTAATCACTTCCTGCTCTGCCTTGCAATGGTTCGAATCTCCCGAAAAGTTCTTTCAGAGATGCAACAACTTACTCAACGAAGACGGCTATTTTGCTTTCAGCACATTTGGAAAAGACAATATGAAAGAAGTTAGGGAACTCACTGGAAACGGACTCCCTTATCGTTCACGAAAAGAGTTAGAAGCAGCTTTATCTCCTCACTTTGATATCTTATATTCAGAAGAAGAAATTATCCCTCTCCGCTTCGAGAATCCAATGAAAGTGCTCTATCATCTGAAACAAACCGGTGTAACCGGACTGTCAGCACCTGTTTCCTTACATACGGAACAAGATCATAAGGCAAAAGAACATCTCTGGACCCGTCGTGATCTATACCACTTTTGTGAACGTTACACCCAAAAGTTCAGTCAAGGTAGTACAGTATCTCTAACATATCATCCAATTTATATTATAGCAAAGAAAAAAAGAGTATGAAACAGAATGTATATTTTGTAAGCGGTATCGATACCGATGCCGGTAAAAGTTATGCCACCGGTTTTCTGGCACGTGAATGGAATAATAGCGGAAAGAAAACCATCACACAAAGTTTATCCAAACCGGCAATGTAGGGCATTCCGAAGACATCGACCTGCACCGCCGCATCATGGGAATCCCTTTTACACAAGAAGACAAGAAAGGACTAACCATGCCGGAAATCTTTTCTTACCCGGCCTCTCCCCATCTCGCCGCCCGTCTGGACAACCGCCCCATCGACTTCGACAAAATCAAACGTTCCACACAAGAATTGAGTGAACGCTATGATTATGTACTACTTGAAGGAGCGGGTGGTCTTATGGTACCTCTTACAACAGAACTCCTGACTATCGACTACATCGCTCAAGAACAGTATCCGCTGATCTTTGTCACTTCCGGTAAATTGGGTAGTATTAATCATACGCTTCTAAGTTTGGAAGCTATACAAAGACGTGGCATTACACTAGATACTGTACTTTATAATTTATATCCGACTGTAGAAGATAAAACAATTCAAAATGATACCATGGAATTCATTCGTACTTATTTGAAAAAGAACTTTCCAGGTACTAAATTTCTTTTAGTACCTGAGATATCTGAAATTTAAAGACTAAATTGTACATTATCAAAGAATCTCTTCTATTAGTATAAGAAGAGATTCTTTCTACATATTATATCCTCTACCAGATACATAATAGATCGATGAGGGACTGAAATATAAAGAGTTAATATGCTATTCTCCAGAAATCTATGTGATTAATATTGTGTAATTTAACAATTTCAGTTTTTCCATTAAAATCCTACCTGTCGTTGCTGTTCAGCATTATAACGATCTCCGACAACCGGAATGGCAACAATCGCATCTTCTAGTTCTTTCCATTCTTCAGTGGATAATGTTAAATCGAGGGTACGTAAATTCTCTTCCAGATGCGAAAGTTTCGTCGTTCCGGGAATCGGTACAATCCATGGTGCCTTCTGCAACAACCAACCTAGCGCTACCTGCGCAGAAGTCATACCTCGCATACGACCAAAGTTTTGCAGCACATTCACGATTCGGGTATTCATTCTCATTGCTTCCGGTTGGAAACGTGGCAGAGTCTGACGGTTATCATTGTTCGGATCAAAACCGTATATTCGTTTGTCCGAAGTTACGAAAAGAGTGTAATTTATTGGAAATGAGCATTGGGTAATCGCTCATAATAGTAATAGGTTACGAATTAGTTAGTTATCTACTGCATTATTCTTCTGTGCGTTGCGTAACCTTCAAAGAACTCTTCGTATGCAAAAGTAACAATAAAACGGGAGATTTAGAAATGAATCTCCTGATTTTTCTTCTCACACAAGTTTTTCCGTAAAAGCGATTTTATCCGTCAGCACACCATCGCCCAAAAAGATTTTGAACGAACGTGTGCCGACTGCCGCATAAGCGGAGAAAAGGGCTTTGCCTCATGCCTAAACAATAGTTTAGACTGATGAGACAAGGCCCCTTTCTTTTGTGCTTATGCCAAAGAGGTGCTTTTACGGGGTTTTGACGATTTTTCTTTTTTCGTTGTCCTTTTGAGCCGGAAGCGGAAAGCCGTGTATGACCGCACATTCCATAAATGGAACAAGCCGTCACTCACGGCAGACAAACCGGGAAGAATGATTTTATCCATCCGACCAAACACGTTTGGCCAAACAGATAAAAACATACTTCCTTGCCGATGGTTTGCTCAGTTTCACGCTACCGGCTATGTTCTTTTCTGTTGGGGATGTCTTTTTCACGGATTTCTCTTTTGAAGTTTTCCTGTCTAATCTGCCTCCACTTCCGTTTACCTCCATTTTCGCGCCTTTCAGTGAGCCGCATCAGGCAGTCATTTTCGTGCTGGGTGCAAAGGTAACTCCGGGATTGTACGGGAAAGCAAGGTCAAGCCTCCTGTTTTCTGGAAAAATCTCCAGCCTTTCGGGTAGTATTTTT
>NZ_BHWB01000045.1 GCF_003865075.1 Bacteroides faecalis
CGTTGCCATACACAATTGAATATGGAAATTGTGAAGACGGGAAAGATAGACTATATGATGTCACAAGTTGGAGAAGGAAAAGCTTGTTGGGATTGTCATCGTGATGTACCTCATGGTGGAAAGAACTCACTTTCCAGTACTCCGGCAGCTATTGTGCCTTATCCGAAATCTCCTGTACCGGAGTGGCTTCGGAAAATGATGAATGATCAATAATGCAGCATAAATAATAAAACCAATATATAATGATGGAAAGAAATTAAAATCATGGCAAGGATGGCTATTGTTCGGAGGTTCAATGGTTGTTGTTTTTGTTTTGGGATTGTGTGTTTCTGCGCTGATGGAACGGAGAGCAGAAGTAGCAAGCATATTCAATAATCGTAAAAACGTTATCAAAGGGATTGAGGCTCGTAATGAACGCTATAACGATGATTTTCCTCGTGAATATCAGACGTGGACGGAAACAGCCAAGACTGATTTTGAGAGTGAGTTTAATGGGAATATAGCAGTTGATGTGTTGGAAAAACGTCCTGAGATGGTTGTTCTCTGGGCTGGATATGCATTCTCTAAAGATTATTCTACTCCACGTGGACACATGCATGCTATTGAAGATATAACTGCATCCCTGCGTACCGGAGCACCTATGAATCCGACTGAAGGTCCTCAACCTTCTACTTGCTGGACATGTAAAAGCCCGGATGTTCCTCGTATGATGGAAGCTCTTGGCGTAGATTCATTTTATCATAATAAATGGGCTGCATTTGGTGATGAAATCGTGAATCCGATCGGGTGTTCCGATTGTCACGATTCGGAAACGATGAATCTTCATATCAGTCGTCCGGCTTTGATTGAGGCTTTCCAACGTCAAGGTAAGGATATCACGAAAGCTACTCCGCAAGAGATGCGTTCGCTGGTATGTGCACAGTGTCACGTAGAATATTATTTCAAAGGTGATGGCAAATATCTGACATTCCCTTGGGATAAAGGTTTCACAGTAGAAGATATGGAAGCATATTATGATGAGGCAGGTTTTTATGATTATATTCACAAGTTGAGCCGTACTCCGATTTTGAAAGCTCAACATCCTGATTATGAAATTGCGCAGATGGGGATTCATGGACAGAGAGGTGTCTCTTGTGCCGATTGTCACATGCCGTATAAGAGTGAAGGTGGTGTGAAATTCAGTGATCACCATATACAAAGTCCTTTGGCAATGATAGACCGTACTTGTCAGGCCTGTCATCGCGAGAGTGAAGAAACATTGCGAAACAACGTTTACGAACGCCAACGCAAAGCGAATGAAATCCGTAACCGTTTGGAACAGGAACTTGCAAAAGCACATATCGAAGCAAAATATGCTTGGGATGCCGGAGCTACAGAAGACCAGATGAAAGACGTACTTGCTTTGATTCGTCAGGCACAATGGCGTTGGGATTTTGGGGTTGCTTCACATGGTGGTTCGTTCCATGCTCCTCAGGAAATTCAAAGAATACTTTCTCATGGACTCGATCGTGCTATGCAAGCTCGTTTGGCAGTATCCAAAGTATTAGTGAAGAACGGTTTTTACAGGAGAAGTTCCAATGCCTGATATTTCTACTAAGGCTAAAGCACAGCAATATATCGGTTTGGATATGGATGCAGAAAAAGCAGCTAAAGAGAAATTCCTGAATACAACAGTTCCTGCTTGGTTACAGAAAGCAAAGGCAGCAGGTCGTCTGGCACAGAAATAAAAACAGATATATGTGGAGTAAACCTTGGAGTTATAAAGAAGGTCTGTTGATTGGTATGGGCTTGCTGGTGACAGGCTTTCTGTTGCAAGTAACTGTAGGAGCGATCAATTGGAACTTATTCGCCTATCCGGTCAATGTGATTGTATTGATAATTTATATTATCGGACTAGTCAGTATACACCTTCTTCGTAAACGCGTTTACTTGTTTGGATGGCTGAGTCATTATTCTGCGGCAGTTTCATCCTTAGCATGGGTGGCATTGCTAACAGTAATGATGGGGCTTATCCGGCAAGCTTCTTCCGGTAATTCTCCTGGCGATATCTTGGGCTTTTCCCGAATGATTTCGTCCTGGCCTTTTGTGCTACTCTATTTCTGGATGGTTACGGTTTTGGGATTAACAATCCTTCGTGCCGGCTTTCCTTTGAAAGTAAGTAAATTATCTTTCTTGCTTAATCATATAGGATTATTCATAGCTTTGATCACTGCTACTTTGGGAAATGCAGATCTGCAACGACTAAAGATGACGACACAGATGGGAAATACAGAATGGCGTGCTTCTGACGAACAGGGACAATTGATTGAACTGCCGTTGGCTATCGAATTGAAGGATTTTACGATTGATGAGTATCCTCCCAAACTGATGCTGATTGACAATGAAACGGGAAATGCGCTTCCCGAAAAATCCCCTGTTCATCTTTTGCTTGAAGAAAACGTGACTGATGGAGCATTGCAAGATTGGCAACTAACTATCTTACAATCTATTCCGATGGCTGCCTCTGTAACTACTGAAGATACATTGAAATTTACGGATTTTCACTCCATGGGAGCAACGTATGCTGTTTATTTGAAAGCTGTGAATCAGAAGAAACAGCTAACTAGAGAAGGCTGGGTTAGTTGTGGCAGTTTCCTTTTTCCATATAAAGCATTACGTCTTGATTCATTGACCAGTCTTGTAATGCCGGAACGTGAACCTCAGCGTTTTGCGTCGGATGTAAAAGTCTATACGCAGGCAGGAACGATTACGGAAGCGACCATAGAAGTAAACCGTCCGTTAGAGTTGGGAGGATGGAAGATTTATCAATTAAGTTACGATGAATCGAAAGGGCGGTGGAGCGATATTAGTGTCTTTGAGTTAGTCCGGGATCCTTGGCTACCTGTAGTTTATACAGGAATTGTAATGATGATGGTTGGAGCTATCTGTTTGTTTGTGAATGCTCAGAAGAAGAAAGAGGAGGAAACAGTATGAGTTGGGAACATTTCATTTTATTTGCAATAGCAGCACTTATCTGCTGGGGACTAGGAGCATTTATTGCTTGGCGTGGAAAGAAAACGGGATGGGCGTATGGATTTACTATATTAGGGCTAGCTATCTTTTTCAGTTTTATTGTTGGCTTTTGGTTGTCTCTGGAACGTCCACCGATGCGTACAATGGGAGAGACTCGACTGTGGTACTCTTTTTTCCTGCCACTTGCCGGATTGATAACCTATAGCCGTTGGAAGTATAAATGGATTCTCAGTTTCAGTTTTATCCTTTCATTGGTATTTATCTGTATTAATATCTTCAAGCCGGAGATTCATAATAAGACTTTGATGCCTGCTCTTCAAAGTCCATGGTTTCCTCCTCATGTGATTGTGTATATGTTTGCTTATGCCATGTTAGGGGCAGCAACAGTGATGGCAGTCTATTTACTTTGGTTCAAAAAGAAAACCATCGAACGGAACGAAATGGATTTGTGTGATAACCTCACTTATGTCGGTCTGGCCTTTATGACTTTGGGTATGCTTACAGGAGCAGTCTGGGCAAAAGAAGCCTGGGGACATTACTGGGCATGGGACCCGAAGGAGACGTGGGCGGCAGCTACTTGGTTTGCTTATCTGATATATATTCATTTCCGATTGGGGAAACCGTTGCAGGTTCGCCCGGCATTAATTATTCTTTTAGTCTCATTCGTATTATTTCAATTTAAGTTATAAGTATGTACACTGACTCCCTGTGCAGATGGTAGATAATTAATGCATATACGCACATTTGTAACAATACGAATGAGACTAAAAGAATAATTAATGCCGGGCGAACCTGCAACGGTTTCCCCAATCGGAAATGAATATATATCAGATAAGCAAACCAAGTAGCTGCCGCCCACGTCTCCTTCGGGTCCCATGCCCAGTAATGTCCCCAGGCTTCTTTTGCCCAGACTGCTCCTGTAAGCATACCCAAAGTCATAAAGGCCAGACCGACATAAGTGAGGTTATCACACAAATCCATTTCGTTCCGTTCGATGGTTTTCTTTTTGAACCAAAGTAAATAGACTGCCATCACTGTTGCTGCCCCTAACATGGCATAAGCAAACATATACACAATCACATGAGGAGGAAACCATGGACTTTGAAGAGCAGGCATCAAAGTCTTATTATGAATCTCCGGCTTGAAGATATTAATACAGATAAATACCAATGAAAGGATAAAACTGAAACTGAGAATCCATTTATACTTCCAACGGCTATAGGTTATCAATCCGGCAAGTGGCAGGAAAAAAGAGTACCACAGTCGAGTCTCTCCCATTGTACGCATCGGTGGACGTTCCAGAGACAACCAAAAGCCAACAATAAAACTGAAAAAGATAGCTAGCCCTAATATAGTAAATCCATACGCCCATCCCGTTTTCTTTCCACGCCAAGCAATAAATGCTCCTAGTCCCCAGCAGATAAGTGCTGCTATTGCAAATAAAATGAAATGTTCCCAACTCATACTGTTTCCTCCTCTTTCTTCTTCTGAGCATTCACAAACAAACAGATAGCTCCAACCATCATCATTACAATTCCTGTATAAACTACAGGTAGCCAAGGATCCCGGACTAACTCAAAGACACTAATATCGCTCCACCGCCCTTTCGATTCATCGTAACTTAATTGATAAATCTTCCATCCTCCCAACTCTAACGGACGGTTTACTTCTATGGTCGCTTCCGTAATCGTTCCTGCCTGCGTATAGACTTTTACATCCGACGCAAAACGCTGAGGTTCACGTTCCGGCATTACAAGACTGGTCAATGAATCAAGACGTAATGCTTTATATGGAAAAAGGAAACTGCCACAACTAACCCAGCCTTCTCTAGTTAGCTGTTTCTTCTGATTCACAGCTTTCAAATAAACAGCATACGTTGCTCCCATGGAGTGAAAATCCGTAAATTTCAATGTATCTTCAGTAGTTACAGAGGCAGCCATCGGAATAGATTGTAAGATAGTTAGTTGCCAATCTTGCAATGCTCCATCAGTCACGTTTTCTTCAAGCAAAAGATGAACAGGGGATTTTTCGGGAAGCGCATTTCCCGTTTCATTGTCAATCAGCATCAGTTTGGGAGGATACTCATCAATCGTAAAATCCTTCAATTCGATAGCCAACGGCAGTTCAATCAATTGTCCCTGTTCGTCAGAAGCACGCCATTCTGTATTTCCCATCTGTGTCGTCATCTTTAGTCGTTGCAGATCTGCATTTCCCAAAGTAGCAGTGATCAAAGCTATGAATAATCCTATATGATTAAGCAAGAAAGATAATTTACTTACTTTCAAAGGAAAGCCGGCACGAAGGATTGTTAATCCCAAAACCGTAACCATCCAGAAATAGAGTAGCACAAAAGGCCAGGACGAAATCATTCGGGAAAAGCCCAAGATATCGCCAGGAGAATTACCGGAAGAAGCTTGCCGGATAAGCCCCATCATTACTGTTAGCAATGCCACCCATGCTAAGGATGAAACTGCCGCAGAATAATGACTCAGCCATCCAAACAAGTAAACGCGTTTACGAAGAAGGTGTATACTGACTAGTCCGATAATATAAATTATCAATACAATCACATTGACCGGATAGGCGAATAAGTTCCAATTGATCGCTCCTACAGTTACTTGCAACAGAAAGCCTGTCACCAGCAAGCCCATACCAATCAACAGACCTTCTTTATAACTCCAAGGTTTACTCCACATATATCTGTTTTTATTTCTGTGCCAGACGACCTGCTGCCTTTGCTTTCTGTAACCAAGCAGGAACTGTTGTATTCAGGAATTTCTCTTTAGCTGCTTTTTCTGCATCCATATCCAAACCGATATATTGCTGTGCTTTAGCCTTAGTAGAAATATCAGGCATTGGAACTTCTCCTGTAAAACCGTTCTTCACTAATACTTTGGATACTGCCAAACGAGCTTGCATAGCACGATCGAGTCCATGAGAAAGTATTCTTTGAATTTCCTGAGGAGCATGGAACGAACCACCATGTGAAGCAACCCCAAAATCCCAACGCCATTGTGCCTGACGAATCAAAGCAAGTACGTCTTTCATCTGGTCTTCTGTAGCTCCGGCATCCCAAGCATATTTTGCTTCGATATGTGCTTTTGCAAGTTCCTGTTCCAAACGGTTACGGATTTCATTCGCTTTGCGTTGGCGTTCGTAAACGTTGTTTCGCAATGTTTCTTCACTCTCGCGATGACAGGCCTGACAAGTACGGTCTATCATTGCCAAAGGACTTTGTATATGGTGATCACTGAATTTCACACCACCTTCACTCTTATACGGCATGTGACAATCGGCACAAGAGACACCTCTCTGTCCATGAATCCCCATCTGCGCAATTTCATAATCAGGATGTTGAGCTTTCAAAATCGGAGTACGGCTCAACTTGTGAATATAATCATAAAAACCTGCCTCATCATAATATGCTTCCATATCTTCTACTGTGAAACCTTTATCCCAAGGGAATGTCAGATATTTGCCATCACCTTTGAAATAATATTCTACGTGACACTGTGCACATACCAGCGAACGCATCTCTTGCGGAGTAGCTTTCGTGATATCCTTACCTTGACGTTGGAAAGCCTCAATCAAAGCCGGACGACTGATATGAAGATTCATCGTTTCCGAATCGTGACAATCGGAACACCCGATCGGATTCACGATTTCATCACCAAATGCAGCCCATTTATTATGATAAAATGAATCTACGCCAAGAGCTTCCATCATACGAGGAACATCCGGGCTTTTACATGTCCAGCAAGTAGAAGGTTGAGGACCTTCAGTCGGATTCATAGGTGCTCCGGTACGCAGGGATGCAGTTATATCTTCAATAGCATGCATGTGTCCACGTGGAGTAGAATAATCTTTAGAGAATGCATATCCAGCCCAGAGAACAACCATCTCAGGACGTTTTTCCAACACATCAACTGCTATATTCCCATTAAACTCACTCTCAAAATCAGTCTTGGCTGTTTCCGTCCACGTCTGATATTCACGAGGAAAATCATCGTTATAGCGTTCATTACGAGCCTCAATCCCTTTGATAACGTTTTTACGATTATTGAATATGCTTGCTACTTCTGCTCTCCGTTCCATCAGCGCAGAAACACACAATCCCAAAACAAAAACAACAACCATTGAACCTCCGAACAATAGCCATCCTTGCCATGATTTTAATTTCTTTTCCATCATTATATATTGGTTTTATTATTTATGCTGCATTATTGATCATTCATCATTTTCCGAAGCCACTCCGGTACAGGAGATTTCGGATAAGGCACAATAGCTGCCGGAGTACTGGAAAGTGAGTTCTTTCCACCATGAGGTACATCACGATGACAATCCCAACAAGCTTTTCCTTCTCCAACTTGTGACATCATATAGTCTATCTTTCCCGTCTTCACAATTTCCATATTCAATT
>NZ_BHWB01000046.1 GCF_003865075.1 Bacteroides faecalis
CCAAACTTCACCATCAGTTTATCAGAAGAACTGATTGGCAGTTCCATTTCATCCAGACACCGGTCACATGGTACCCATACAATTCCATCTGTTTGGAAACTCAATTCGAAAGCACGAGAGGTTCTCTTTACAGTTAATGTAACATTGACTTTTCCTTTCTGAACTTCAGGACCATCAATGTGAGCGAAATAAAGATTATCCAATACAAACTCATACTTAGCAGAGTCTGCTTGCATGCCTTTCAAATCAATTTTGTATTTATCAAACTTTCCCAAAGCTTCTCTCTTTTTTAAATCGTTGGATTACAATTCGGGCGACAAAGATACAAATAAATATCCTCATAACATACAAATTATCAGTAAATCTTCACTTTTTAATAGGTATCACAAGAATTGTACAATAAGCACTCTCTTAATCAGAGCGGATAAAAAACAGAAAGCCCCTCCGGTCAATCGACTGAAGGGGCTTCTTCAAAAACGGCAGTTACCTACTCTCCCACTGTTACGCAGTACCATCGGCGTGACGAGGCTTAACTTCTCTGTTCGGAATGGGAAGAGGTGGAACCCTCGTGCTATAACCACCTGAAAAAGGTTATGACATGATGAAAAGTAAAATTACAGTAATCATTATTATCAATAGTATTTATTATATTAATAATCATAATACGCTAAACGTATATAACAAACAAAACCAGAAAGAAAGTAGACGGGCAATTAGTAATGCTCGGCTAAGATGTTACCACCTGTACACCTGCATCCTATCAACGTCATCGTCTTTAACGACCCTAAGAAATCTAATCTTGTGGCTGGCTTCGTACTTAGATGCTTTCAGCACTTATCCAATCCCGACTTAGATACCCAGCAATGCACCTGGCGGCACAACTGGTAAACCAGAGGTCAGTCCAACACGGTCCTCTCGTACTAGTGTCAGAGCCACGCAAATTTCATACGCCCACGATAGATAGAGACCGAACTGTCTCACGACGTTCTGAACCCAGCTCGCGTGCCACTTTAATGGGCGAACAGCCCAACCCTTGGGACCTTCTCCAGCCCCAGGATGTGACGAGCCGACATCGAGGTGCCAAACCCCTCCGTCGATATGAGCTCTTGGGAGGGATCAGCCTGTTATCCCCGGAGTACCTTTTATCCTTTGAGCGATGTCCCTTCCATACGGAAACACCGGATCACTATGCTCTAGTTTCCTACCTGATCGACTTGTGAGTCTCCCAGTCAAGCGCCCTTATGCCATTACACTCTACGGACGGTTACCAATCGTCCTGAGGGCACCTTTAGAAGCCTCCGTTACTGTTTTGGAGGCGACCACCCCAGTCAAACTACCCACCAAACAGTGTCCTCGAAATTACGAGTTAGAACTCAAATAATCAAAGGGCCGTATTTCAACAGCGACTCCATTCAAACTGGCGTCTGAACTTCAAAGTCTCCGGCCTATCCTACACATTAATTACCCAAATTCAATGTTAAGCTATAGTAAAGGTTCACGGGGTCTTTTCGTCCCATCGCGGGTAATCGGCATCTTCACCGATACTACAATTTCACTGAGCTCACGGTTGAGACAGTGTCCAGATCATTACACCATTCGTGCAGGTCGGAACTTACCCGACAAGGAATTTCGCTACCTTAGGACCGTTATAGTTACGGCCGCCGTTTACTGGGGCTTCAATTCAATGCTTCTCTTGCGATGACATCTCCTCTTAACCTTCCAGCACCGGGCAGGTGTCAGGCTGTATACCGAATCTTTCGATTTTGCACAGCCCTGTGTTTTTGTTAAACAGTTGCCTGGACCTATTCTCTGCGCCCAGCCGAAAAGCTGGGACCCTTTATCCCGAAGTTACAGGGTTAATTTGCCTAGTTCCTTAACCGTGATTCACTCAAGCGCCTTAGTATATTCAACCCGACTACGTGTGTCCGTTTACGGTACGGGTACCTCAAAGATTAAGTTTAGCGGATTTTCTTGGGAGTTTGATTACATACGCTATTACTTCATTCCGAAGAATTCGGTATACTATCAGGTTCGACTCTCATCCTGGATTTGCCTGGGATGATCAGCATCTACACCCTTTAACGGACTATTCCGTCAGTCCGCGGTATTGTCACTGCTCCGTCTCCACAATCACTCTTTAAGGTAGTACAGGAATATTAACCTGTTCTGCCATCGGCTTCGCCGTTCGGCTGAGCCTTAGGACCCGACTAACCCTGATCCGATTAGCGTTGATCAGGAAACCTTAGTCTTGCGGCGAGGGGGTTTCTCACCCCCTTTATCGTTACTTATACCTACATTTGCTTTTCCACACGCTCCAGTATAGCTGACGCTACGCCTTCGACGCGGAGTGGAATGCTCCCCTACCGATCATTGCTGATCCCATAGCTTCGGTAAAACACTTAATGCCCGATTATTATCCACGCCAAACTCCTCGACTAGTGAGCTGTTACGCACTCTTTAAATGAATGGCTGCTTCCAAGCCAACATCCTAGCTGTCTTAGCAATCTGACTTCGTTAGTTCAACTTAGTGTTTATTTGGGGACCTTAGCTGATGGTCTGGATTCTTCTCCTTTGGGACATGGACCTTAGCACCCATGCCCTCACTCCTGTGATTGGACTAATGCGCATTCGGAGTTTGTCAAGACTTGATAGGCGGTGAAGCCCTCGCATCTTATCAGTCGCTCTACCTCACATTAGTAACTCACAAGGCTGCACCTAAATGCATTTCGGGGAGTACGAGCTATCTCCAAGTTTGATTAGCCTTTCACCCCCACCCTCAGGTCATCCGGAAGCTTTTCAACGCTTATCGGTTCGGTCCTCCAGTTAGTGTTACCTAACCTTCAACCTGCCCAAGGGTAGATCACTTGGTTTCGCGTCTACTCCTTCCGACTGGACGCCCTATTAAGACTCGCTTTCGCTTCGGCTGCATGTCTCTAGACACTTAACCTTGCCGGAAAAAGTAACTCGTAGGTTCATTATGCAAAAGGCACGCCGTCACTGTTTTAACAGCTCCGACCGCTTGTAGGCGCATGGTTTCAGGGACTATTTCACTCTTCTATTCGAAGTGCTTTTCACCTTTCCTTCACAGTACTGGTTCGCTATCGGTCTCTCGGGAGTATTTAGCCTTACCGGATGGTCCCGGTGGATTCACGCAAGATTTCTCGTGTCCCGCGCTACTCAGGATACCACTACGCTTCGTCTGGTTTAGAATACCGGGCTATCACCGTCTATGGCCGAACTTTCCAGATCGTTCTTCTCACCAGATGTCATGCGACATCGTGGTCCTACAACCCCATAATTGCCGTAACAACTATGGTTTGGGCTAGTCCCCGTTCGCTCGCCACTACTAGGGGAATCATTATTATTTTCTTTTCCTGCAGGTACTAAGATGTTTCAGTTCCCTGCGTTAGCTTCCATCGAGGATGGATGTCATTCCTTCAGAATGACGGGTTGTCCCATTCGGAAATCTCTGGATCAAGGGTTATTTGCACCTACCCAGAGCTTATCGCAGCTTATCACGTCCTTCATCGCCTCCGAGAGCCAAGGCATCCGCCATGCGCCCTTGCTTACTTTCTTTCAAACTGACTTCTTCATGGTTGGCATGGGAATCGTTGTATTGCTACGAAGATACCAATTGATCCAATGAAGAGTGTGCGGCTTGATATATACTTTTAGCTCTTTACTAAATTTTACTTTTTGTTTCATCATGTCAAAGATCGTTTCTCTTGCGAGATGGTGGAGAATAACGGATTCGAACCGTTGACCCTCTGCGTGCAAGGCAGATGCTCTAGCCAGCTGAGCTAATCCCCCGAAGATTATGAAGAATAAGGAGGGAGGTATTGTTTTTATTCATACCATTCGTGTTCCTTTTTGCTTCTTCGAAGTAGTCCCAGGCAGAGTTGAACTGCCGACCTCTACATTATCAGTGTAGCGCTCTAACCAACTGAGCTATAGGACTGTGTTCTACGCATTATCGGCTGCTTTCGGCATAATCGATGCAAGCATCGCTTATGCTATCTCTTGCTCGATAATTCAACCTTGTCTACCATCGTTAGACTCGGCTTCTGTTTTCTCTTGTTTATCTCTATCTATACTTCTATAGATTTGATCTATATGTTATAAATAAACAAGTACTAGTAGTACATTAAATAGAACCTTGATAGTCTATATGTTGGATGGTTGAGGTAGAATGATAATCATTTCTATTTATAGAATAGGAGTGAGAAGCTATCTACGGCCATGCAACGGTAACGACATCGCTCCAGAAAGGAGGTGTTCCAGCCGCACCTTCCGGTACGGCTACCTTGTTACGACTTAGCCCCAATTACCAGTTTTACCCTAGGACGCTCCTTGCGGTTACGTACTTCAGGTACCCCCGGCTTTCATGGCTTGACGGGCGGTGTGTACAAGGCCCGGGAACGTATTCACCGCGCCATGGCTGATGCGCGATTACTAGCGAATCCAGCTTCACGAAGTCGGGTTGCAGACTTCGATCCGAACTGAGAGAGGTTTTGGGGATTGGCATCCTGTCACCAGGTAGCGGCCTTCTGTACCTCCCATTGTAACACGTGTGTAGCCCCGGACGTAAGGGCCGTGCTGATTTGACGTCATCCCCACCTTCCTCACATCTTACGACGGCAGTCTCTCTAGAGTCCTCAGCGTCAACTGTTAGTAACTAAAGATAAGGGTTGCGCTCGTTATGGCACTTAAGCCGACACCTCACGGCACGAGCTGACGACAACCATGCAGCACCTTCACAACTGCCTTGCGGCTATAGTGTTTCCACTATATTCAGTTGCAATTTAAGCCCGGGTAAGGTTCCTCGCGTATCATCGAATTAAACCACATGTTCCTCCGCTTGTGCGGGCCCCCGTCAATTCCTTTGAGTTTCACCGTTGCCGGCGTACTCCCCAGGTGGAATACTTAATGCTTTCGCTTGGCCGCTTGCGGTATATTGCAAACAGCGAGTATTCATCGTTTACTGTGTGGACTACCAGGGTATCTAATCCTGTTTGATACCCACACTTTCGAGCCTCAGTGTCAGTGACCAGTCTAGTGAGCTGCCTTCGCAATCGGAGTTCTTCGTGATATCTAAGCATTTCACCGCTACACCACGAATTCCGCCCACCTCTACTGTACTCAAGACTGCCAGTATCAACTGCAATTTTACGGTTGAGCCGCAAACTTTCACAACTGACTTAACTGTCCACCTACGCTCCCTTTAAACCCAATAAATCCGGATAACGCTCGGATCCTCCGTATTACCGCGGCTGCTGGCACGGAGTTAGCCGATCCTTATTCATATGGTACATGCAATATTCCACACGTGGAGCATTTTATTCCCATATAAAAGAAGTTTACAACCCATAGGGCAGTCATCCTTCACGCTACTTGGCTGGTTCAGGCTTACGCCCATTGACCAATATTCCTCACTGCTGCCTCCCGTAGGAGTTTGGACCGTGTCTCAGTTCCAATGTGGGGGACCTTCCTCTCAGAACCCCTATCCATCGATGACTAGGTGGGCCGTTACCCCGCCTACAATCTAATGGAACGCATCCCCATCTTTTACCGAAATTCTTTAATAACAAAATCATGGGATTTTTTTATACTATCGGATATTAATCTTTCTTTCGAAAGGCTATCTCCGAGTAAAAGGTAGGTTGGATACGTGTTACTCACCCGTGCGCCGGTCGCCATCGTTTCTATTGCTAGAAATATGCTGCCCCTCGACTTGCATGTGTTAAGCCTGTAGCTAGCGTTCATCCTGAGCCAGGATCAAACTCTTCATTGTAAAAGTATTTTTGAATATCCAAAAAGGATATCTGTGATCTCTGCCGGATGCCGTACGTTTTATTGACTTCAATCTAATACCTATTTAAAAGGTATTGACGGTTCTATTTTTTTTCTTGTACTACTTGTATTGTTTATCAATATGTCAAAGAACTTAATTGCTTTGGTTTCAAAAGCGGGTGCAAAGGTAAGGGGTTTATTTGAAACTACCAAATGTTTGGAAAAGTTTTTTTTCAGCTTTTCTCTTGGCTCTTTCTAAGGCTCTCTTATCGAAAGGGAAAGAAGGGACAAGATGAAGGAACTGGGGATAAACCGGTTTCTTTGCGAATCGGAGTGCAAAGATAAGAACTTTATGCTATTGCTTCCAAAACTTTTTGGAAGTTTTTTTGTTCTTTGTCTTAACCTGATTTACGCTTTTGCAGTTTGTCAAGTAACTAAGGCTTTCTTCTCTTGGAAAGCGGGTGCAAAAGTAGGGGATTTTAAGATATGATCCTAATTTTAGAGTACTTTTTATGCAAGTTTTTTTAAGATTGGGGATAAATGGCTGAGGGAGAGGGATGTTGTATAACATAATTTGGAGAGGGGAAGGAAGGAGGGGAATAGGGGGACTCATTATTATATTTAAAGCGAGAGAGATTCGAGAGAGAGAGAGAGTTGAGGGGATAAAATTGAATGAACGAAAAACGAATTATCCAAAAAAGGGAGAAGAGAACTAAGAACTAGAATAGAAACCACATTACAAGGAGTGAGAAAACGGATGCATTTATAAAAAGCATCAGGTATAAAATAAGGTGAAACGTGAATTCAGCTTCAGTACACATATAGAATTAAAATTTATATATTCATCACCCGCCACGTATGAATATATAGAATACTGAATATCTGCAATTAATAGTGTGATTGCAATATGTGATGGAAGTGTGACGAAAAAACTTGCCGTCACATTACTGAAATCAGTAAAATCAAATAAATCATTAAAATATATTTACTTTTAGTAAGAAGGATCCATACTTTTCTATAAAGGATAAACAGTTTCTCTAAGGGAAACTATTAGTTTCAGCGTTTGAAACAATCAATATATATATGACAAAGATACAATGTATAGGAGATCTCATCCAATATTATGAATATGTTCAACACTAAAAACATTATTTTCTAATATTTAGCACTTTTACCACTCGTGCTTGAACGAAAAAACAATAGAAAACGCCTTATGAACATAGAAAGAGAGATTAGAAGATTATTTTGACTGTTTGCATTATCATTGATTATTATAAATGATTCAAAATAAAAGTAAAATATAATGATGATGAAGAAAGGTGATAATAAGA
>NZ_BHWB01000047.1 GCF_003865075.1 Bacteroides faecalis
GGTCAGCCTGCATCCGTTCGATGTCGCTTTGCAGCATCAGCACCTGAATCTTCGCCAGTATGGTGCTGAACATATCCGACACGGGCAGCCACAGATAGACCTGTATGTAGCGGCATATCCATTGCGTGAGCGTGCTTTGGAAGCCGTCCCATACCGATATGGCGAAGGCTATCGGACCGAGTATCGCCAGCACCACGAGGAAGAACGTGCGAATAGTGTCTATCACGAGGGCGGCGGCTTGGAACATCAGTTCCAGTATCTCGCGGAAGAAGTCGCGGATGCCCTTTTTCATGTTGTACATCCCGCGCTCGATGTACATCCCCGCCATCGTCACCATGTCGCCGGGCGACCAGCCCAGTTCCTCCAGCTGTTTGTCAAACTCCTCGTTCGACACAAGGTAGGCGGTTTCAGGGTTGCGCATCATCGCCTCGTATTCCAGCTTGTCCTTCTGCTCACGGTATCGGTTCATGTCCAGCGTTTCCGCCTCCAGCATCTTTGCCGTACCCTGTACGACGGGCGACATGATGCTGTTTATCGTACCCAGTACCACCGTCGGAAAGAACATGATGCACAACCTATCGCAAAGGGGCGGAGCATGGGGAACACGTCTATCGGTTCGGCTCTCGCCAGCGACTGCCAGACACGGTAGGCGACGTAGAACAGCGCACCCACCCGGCGATGCCTTTCGCCACGCCCGCCATGTCCCCACATAGCGGCATCATCTGCTCGTAGAGCGAGCGCAGAATCTGGTGAAGGTTGTCGAAATTCATAGGCTACCAGTATCTTTCGTTCATGTTCCCGTACAGCCCCATGATGCGGTCGAGGTCGTTCTTCTTCTTCGCACGCAGGTAGCTCACGCTGATGTTCTTGTTGGTGTAGTAGCTCACGAGGTTGCGGTAACGCTTCATCTTGGAGTAGCAGCGTTCCACCACGTCCATGCGTTCCTTGTCTGTCATGGAGAGCGTGGTGATGTTCACCACGTTTTTCAGTTCCGTCAGCACGTCGTTGGATTCCTCCAACAATTTGGTGTAGCCGAAGGCGATGGCTCCCAGTTCCTCCACCGTGAAGTTGTCGTCACGCATCATCCTCTGGAAGCTGGTCACATAGGTGTCGGTGATGTCACCCACCATCAGGATGGTCTGCTGCACCTTCCGGGCATCCTTTACCAGATTGTTCACGGATTTGAGTGCGTCGTAATACTTCTTGCCCTGCTCGTAAATCTTCACAGTTTCTTGAAAATTTTTTATCATATTCTGGGCGGTCGTGGAAGTGTGTACCACGTTCTTGAAGTGTTCACGATGCTCTGCGCGATGTTGGACGGGTCTATCACCGTCCACTGTGCGCTTGCCCTGCCCACTGCAAGAAGGCAGAGGCAGATAATCATTGTCATTCTTGTTCTCATGTTACTTTGGATTTTAGTGGTTCGTTGATATTATTGTTCGCTTATCGGATGTTCCGGCTGCGGCTTCACCCTGATATAGTCCCCGTTGGGCGAGAAGGTCAGGATGTCCGTCGCCTCGTTGTAGGATACGTCGATACGGAAGCCGGTGTTCATGAACAGGTTGCCGTTCTCCTCCTGCAAGAGATAGGTTTCCGGCTTCAGTTTGCGGCGCAGCCCGCTCCGCTTGAACACCGTCACCTTGTAGGCTTCGCCCTCCTTGTAGATAAGCACGTCAAGCTTCCCCTCCACGCTCTCCCAATTCCCGCAAAGCAGGTCGCGGCGGTTGTCCGCTACATCGCAGGATTGCAGCACCATGACCGCCAGCCCGATTAAACACTTGCTGACTTGCAGCATTTTCGTTCTTGATATACTCATACGCATTTTCTTTTTTAGTTGATGAATCTGTTTTTACTTATTCCTTCGTCTTTCGGCAAGCTGCCGGATGGCGGCTTCGATGTCGCCGCCCAGCTGCTCCGCCAGACGGTAAACCTCCACCTTCTCCGTTTCTTCAGTGGTGTACGCCAGATACTCTTCAGCACTAACTTCGGTGGCATAGACCGCCGACTGCGTGCCGCCCAGTCCGATCCAGACTTCCTTGTAGAGCCTTGACGGGTTGTTCGCCATGTTGATGGAGAGTATCTGCGACTTCTCCTTTTCCGTCAGACCCAACAGGGACTGTATGGCATCAAACTTGTTCATGTACTTCCGCTGGTCGAGAAGTATCTTGCAGTCGGAGTTATTGATGATGCTTTCCTTGACGACGGGCGAGGAAATGATGTCGTCCACCTCCTGCGTCACTACGATTGCCTCCCCGTAATACTTGCGCACGGTCTTGTACATATAGCGCAGGTACTCAGCCATGTTCGCCGAAGAGAGAGCCTTCCAAGCCTCTTCCACTATCAGCTGTTTGCGCACGCCTTTCAGACGGCGCATCTTGTTGATGAAGGCTTCCATGATGATGATGGTCACGACCGGGAAAAGCTCGCGATTTCCTTAATACTGTCAATCTCGAAGACGATGAACCGCTTGCCGAGCAGGTCGATGTTCTCCGTGGAGTTGAGCAGGAAGTCGTAGCGTCCGCCCCGGTAATACTGCCGCATGGTGGTGAGCATATTGTCGATGTTGAAGTCGGACTTCTCCACCTTTATCTCACGTTCCGCCAACTCCCTTCGGTAATCGTCGCGCATATACTCGTAGAAGGTGTTGAACGAGGGACGATGCTCCGGTCAGCCCTGATACGCTCGATATAGGCGTTCACCGCACTGCCCAGTTCGCCGCTTTCCGTCTTCGTCACTTTGTCGTCCTCCGACTTCCAGAGCGTCAGCAGCACGTCTTGATGCTGTCCTTTTTCTCCACGTCGAACACGTAATCATCGGTGTAGAACGGGTTGAACGAAATCGGTTTTCCTCCGTGTAGGTGAAGTACACGCCGTCCGCCCCGTTTGTCTTGCGCCGGATCATCTCGCACAAGCCCTGATAGGAGTTTCCCGTGTCCACCAGTACCACGTGCGTACCCTGCTCGTAGTATTGCCTCACGAGGTGGTTCATGAAAAACGACTTGCCGCTGCCCGAAGGACCCAACACGAACTTGTTGCGGTTGGTCGTGATGCCCCGCTTCATCGGCAGGTCGCTGATGTCGAGGTGCAACGGTTTTCCCGTAAGCCTGTCCACCATCTTGATGCCGAAGGGCGAGAGCGAGTTTCGGTAGTTGGTTTCCTCCGTGAAGAGGCACACCGCCTGCTCGATGAAGGTGTAGAAACTCTCTTCCGCGGAAAGTCCGCCGCGTTGCCGGGCATCGCCGCCCAGTAGAGCGTCGGGCAGTCGATGGTGTTGTGGCGGCAGTACGCACTCCATGCTCGCCAGCTGGCTGCCCACATCGTTCTTGATATGTTTCAGTTTCCTCCGCATCGTCACTCCACGCCATGACGTTGAAGTGCGCCCGTACCGAGGTCAGCCCGTAGGAATGGGCTTCGTTCAGGTACTGGTCTATCCACTCGCGGTTGATGCGACGATGCGGAGGAACTGAAACATATCAAGAACGATGTGGGCAGCCAGCTGGCGAGCATGGAGTGCGTACTGCGCCACAACACCATCGACTGCCCGACGCTCTACTGGGCGGCGATGCCCGGCAACGCGGCGGACTTTCCTGCGGAAGAGAGTTTCTACACCTTCATCGAGCAGGCGGTGTGCCTCTTCACGGAGGAAACCAACTACCGAAACTCGCTCTCGCCCTTGGCATCAAGATGGTGGACAGGCTTACGGGAAAACCGTTGCACCTCGACATCAGCGACCTGCCGATGAAGCGGGGCATCACGACCAACCGCAACAAGTTCGTGTTGGGTCCTTCGGGCAGCGGCAAGTCGTTTTTCATGAACCACCTCGTGAGGCAATACTACGAGCAGGGTACGCACGTGGTACTGGTGGACACGGAAACTCTTATCAGGGCTTGTGCGAGATGATCCGGCGCAAGACAAACGGGGCGGACGGCGTGTACTTCACCTACACGGAGGAAAAACCGATTTCGTTCAACCCGTTCTACACCGATGATTACGTGTTCGACGTGGAGAAAAGGACAGCATCAAGACGCTGCTGCTGACGCTCTGGAAGTCGGAGGACGACAAAGTGACGAAGACGGAAGCGGCGAACTGGGCAGTGCGGTGAACGCCTATATCGAGCGTATCAGGGCTGACCGGAGCATCGTCCCCCTCGTTCAACACCTTCTACGAGTATATGCGCGACGATTACCGAAGGAGTTGGCGGAACGTGAGATAAAGGTGGAGAAGTCCGACTTCAATATCGACAATATGCTCACCACCATGCGGCAGTATTACCGGGGCGGACGCTATGACTTCCTGCTCAACTCCACGGAGAACATCGACCTGCTCGGCAAGCGGTTCATCGTCTTCGAGATTGACAGTATTAAGGAAAATCGCGAGCTTTTCCCGGTCGTGACCATCATCATCATGGAAGCCTTCATCAACAAGATGCGCCGTCTGAAAGGCGTGCGCAAACAGCTGATAGTGGAAGAGGCTTGGAAGGCTCTCTCTTCGGCGAACATGGCTGAGTACCTGCGCTATATGTACAAGACCGTGCGCAAGTATTACGGGGAGGCAATCGTAGTGACGCAGGAGGTGGACGACATCATTTCCTCGCCCGTCGTCAAGGAAAGCATCATCAATAACTCCGACTGCAAGATACTTCTCGACCAGCGGAAGTACATGAACAAGTTTGATGCCATACAGTCCCTGTTGGGTCTGACGGAAAAGGAGAAGTCGCAGATACTCTCCATCAACATGGCGAACAACCCGTCAAGGCTCTACAAGGAAGTCTGGATCGGACTGGGCGGCACGCAGTCGGCGGTCTATGCCACCGAAGTTAGTGCTGAAGAGTATCTGGCGTACACCACTGAAGAAACGGAGAGGTGGAGGTTTACCGTCTGGCGGAGCAGCTGGGCGGCGACATCGAAGCCGCCATCCGGCAGCTTGCCGAAAGACGAAGAATAAGTAAAAACAGATTCATCAACTAAAAAAGAAATGCGTATGAGTATATCAAGAACGAAAATGCTGCAAGTCAGCAAGTGTTTAATCGGGCTGGCGGTCATGGTGCTGCAATCCTGCGATGTAGCGGACAACCGCCGCGACCTGCTTTGCGGGAATTGGGAGAGCGTGGAGGGGAAGCTTGACGTGCTTATCTACAAGGAGGGCGAAGCCTACAAGGTGACGGTGTTCAAGCGGAGCGGGCTGCGCCGCAAACTGAAGCCGGAAACCTATCTCTTGCAGGAGGAGAACGGCAACCTGTTCATGAACACCGGCTTCCGTATCGACGTATCCTACAACGAGGCGACGGACATCCTGACCTTCTCGCCCAACGGGGACTATATCAGGGTGAAGCCGCAGCCGAACATCCGATAAGCGAACAATAATATCAACGAACCACTAAAATCCAAAGTAACATGAGAACAAGAATGACAATGATTATCTGCCTCTGCCTTCTTGCAGTGGGCAGGGCAAGCGCACAGTGGACGGTGATAGACCCGTCCAACATCGCGCAGAGCATCGTGAACACTTCCAAGAACGTGGTACACACTTCCACGACCGCCCAGAATATGATAAAAAATTTTCAAGAAACTGTGAAGATTTACGAGCAGGGCAAGAAGTATTACGACGCACTCAAATCCGTGAACAATCTGGTAAAGGATGCCCGGAAGGTGCAGCAGACCATCCTGATGGTGGGTGACATCACCGACACCTATGTGACCAGCTTCCAGAGGATGATGCGTGACGACAACTTCACGGTGGAGGAACTGGGAGCCATCGCCTTCGGCTACACCAAATTGTTGGAGAATCCAACGACGTGCTGACGGAACTGAAAAACGTGGTGAACATCACCACGCTCTCCATGACAGACAAGGAACGCATGGACGTGGTGGAACGCTGCTACTCCAAGATGAAGCGTTACCGCAACCTCGTGAGCTACTACACCAACAAGAACATCAGCGTGAGCTACCTGCGTGCGAAGAAGAAGAACGACCTCGACCGCATCATGGGGCTGTACGGGAACATGAACGAAAGATACTGGTAGCCTATGAATTTCGACAACCTTCACCAGATTCTGCGCTCGCTCTACGAGCAGATGATGCCGCTATGTGGGGACATGGCGGGCGTGGCGAAAGGCATCGCCGGGTTGGGTGCGCTGTTCTACGTCGCCTACCGTGTCTGGCAGTCGCTGGCGAGAGCCGAACCGATAGACGTGTTCCCCATGCTCCGCCCCTTTGCGATAGGTTTGTGCATCATGTTCTTTCCGACGGTGGTACTGGGTACGATAAACAGCATCATGTCGCCCGTCGTACAGGGTACGGCAAAGATGCTGGAGGCGGAAACGCTGGACATGAACCGATACCGTGAGCAGAAGGACAAGCTGGAATACGAGGCGATGATGCGCAACCCTGAAACCGCCTACCTTGTGTCGAACGAGGAGTTTGACAAACAGCTGGAGGAACTGGGCTGGTCGCCCGGCGACATGGTGACGATGGCGGGGATGTACATCGAGCGCGGGATGTACAACATGAAAAAGGGCATCCGCGACTTCTTCCGCGAGATACTGGAACTGATGTTCCAAGCCGCCGCCCTCGTGATAGACACTATTTCGCACGTTCTTCCTCGTGGTGCTGGCGATACTCGGTCCGATAGCCTTCGCCATATCGGTATGGGACGGCTTCCAAAGCACGCTCACGCAATGGATATGCCGCTACATACAGGTCTATCTGTGGCTGCCCGTGTCGGATATGTTCAGCACCATACTGGCGAAGATTCAAGTGCTGATGCTGCAAAGCGACATCGAACGGATGCAGGCTG
>NZ_BHWB01000048.1 GCF_003865075.1 Bacteroides faecalis
ACCATAAATAAGATGAGATCAGATGGTAAAAAGCCGTTGATTATCATTGATGGAAAAGAAGCAGTGGGAGATGATCCATTCTCTAAAATCTCTCGGATAGTATAGCAAGTCTTACTGTTTTACAAGATAAAGCTGCCCTTGAAATGTATGGGAGAAGGGGAAAGATGGTGTTTGGATAATAGAGTCGGTTACTAATAAGAAACCTATAACTGCCCATGTGAAACAAGATTAGCACATGACGAATATAGTGAGTGAAAAGAATGCTGCCCGAGATGGTAATGGGAATATATTGATACTAAACAAATGGCTTCTTTAGGGATGGTTGACAAAGAACCTATTTATATAGTTGATGATAAAGAAGTTTCTGAAAAGATTTGATTTCCATCTCGGCCAATGATATCAAAGGATTAAATGTCTATAAGAGTTCTGATGGTAAGAGGGTATTTGAGTTTGATACCAAAAATAATGTTTCTACTTATGTAACAGTGCGTGGATTGGTCAAAGATACAGCTGGAAATACTCTTCCAAAAGCTAAAATTAACGTAAAAGGAGGTGCTGTAAAAGGAACTGTAACTGACGAAGAAGGATATTTTGTATTGAGAGTTCCTAAAAATGGAATTCTTCAGGTAAGTTATAAGGGTATGGCTACAAGTACATTAAATGCTTCTTCACAATTAATGGTAACTATGAAAAAAGAGGAAAGTAGATAATAAAAAAGCAAAGAGATTGTATAAGTTTATATTAAAAAAAAATCTGAAGATAGGCGGAGATATTCAAGTATCTCCGTTTCTTGTTCTGGATGGAACCAACGTATTTCTTCATCTCTTTTAAACCAAGTCATTTGTTTACGAGAGTAAATACGTGAATTCTGCTTGATTTTTTCAATTGCAAAAGGTAATTCCCATTCACCGTCCAGATATTTGAATATTTCTTTATAGCCAACTGTATTGAGTGAATTTAGATGGCGGTAGGGGAGAACAGACTTTACCTCTTCCAGTAATCCTTCTTCCATCATCAGATCAACGCGTCTGTTGATACGGTCATAAAGTTCTTCACGATCACGAGTCAGGCCAATTTTCAAAATACGGAAAGGGCGTTGTTTTTTCTTTTGAGTACGGAAAGACGTATAGGTTTTGCCAGTCATATAACAGATTTCTAAAGCGTGGATCACTCGTTTGGGATTTCTCAAGTCTACAATACGGTAATATTCCGGATCTAACAAACGTAGTTCTGCGCAAAGCCTTTCAAGTCCTTCTTCTTCATATTTCTTCAATATTAGTTGTCGGGTTTCCATATCAACTGTAGGAATATCATCGATACCCTTACATATAGCGTCTACATACATCATTGAGCCTCCGGTAAGAATCACGACTTCGTGTTGAGTAAATAGACGAGTCAGAACTTCCATCGCTTCTGTCTCATATTGAGCTGCACTATAATAATCGGTCAGATGAAGAGTACCTATCAAATGATGAGGTACACGTTGGAGTTGGTCGGTTGTGGGAGCAGCTGTTCCTATTTTAAGCTCTGCATATAATTGTCTTGAATCAGCCGAGACAATACTAGTATGGTAATGTTCTGCCAGCCGCAGACTTAATTCTGTCTTTCCTACACCGGTTGGTCCGATTAATACAACGAGAGTGGGCATAAAATAAATGAAGAATGAGAATTGAGGATGAAACTGAGGAAAAATAACTTAATATCTTTTAGTTATGAATTACACGAATAATGTGTTAATTTCATTCGTGTAATTCGTAACTAATTATGTGATTATCGAAGTGCTAAAAATAGATTAATTCTTTCTTGTTAGAACTTTTCTTCGTCAAAAGAAGTGCTTGCATCACCACCTATGTCGAAGCCTTCCTGATCAAAGTCTTCCATGTCAAAATCTTGATCACCGTAGAAGTTTTCGTCAAGGTCGAGCGAGCCACTGCTAGTAGCCATTTCTTCAAAATCTACAGTTTGCTTGGGGGCATTACCAGTTTTTACGGTGCATTTGGCACCATCCATATCTTTTCCTGTGATGATTTCGGTCAATTCAATAAAGAAACAGCGTTCTGTCATGTAGTCGAATACATAAAGCAGTTTTTGTTTTTCATCTTCCACTAACTCATTGATAGCAGTTTCTTTCATTACCCAATTATCTATTTCAGGATTATCATCCATCTCTTCCAAGGTCACTTCTTTTTCTTTTTCCCAATCTTCATCGCAGATAAAGAAAGAAGTCATCTGATCATTTGTATAACCTACTGATTTCAGTATTGCTTCATGGAAGTCAAAAAATGTAGCTTCCGGATCAATTTGTATTTCTCTGACAAAATCGTCAATTTCATCAGATATAATGGTAAATCTGTATATCATAATATGACTATTTTGAACTGTTTTATTTTATAATTCCACGCTCTGAGCTACGGATAAAATTAACAATATAATCAATCTCCGGACTCTTTTCAAATTCATTTTCGATCTTCTTCAATGCATCAGTCGTATTCAGACCGCTTTGATAGATAATACGATAAGCATTGTGGATACTTTCAATCGCTTCATTAGAAAATCCCCGACGACGGAGACCGATAATGTTGATTCCGCAGAAAGCAATTGGTTCACGTCCCGCAATGATATACGGAGGAATATCTTTGCTAAAACGACATCCTCCTTGAATCATCACATGACCACCCACATGACAGAACTGGTGCATCAGTACGTTAGCGCTAATAATAGCGTTGTCATCAATTACAATTTCTCCTGCCATTTTGGTAGAATTACCAATGATGCAACCGTTACCGATTAATGCATCATGAGCAACATGCATACCCTCCATCAGTAAGTTATTGCTACCTACAATTGTACGCCCTTTAGCGGCTGTACCGCGGTTGATTGTTACATTCTCACGAATCAGGTTGTTATCTCCTATTTCCGCAGTGGTTTCTTCTCCCTGAAATTTCAGATCTTGAGGAATGGCTCCAATAACGGCACCCGGAAAGATTGTATTTCCATTACCAATGCGTGAACCATATAAGATCATGGCTAATGCCAATATTTTATATGGTTCACGCATTGGTAATGGAAATACAATCTTTCCGGGTGCCGTTATTGGAGCCATTCCTCAAGATCTGAAATTTCAGGGAGAAGAAACCACTGCGGAAATAGGAGATAACAACCTGATTCGTGAGAATGTAACAATCAACCGCGGTACAGCCGCTAAAGGGCGTACAATTGTAGGTAGCAATAACTTACTGATGGAGGGTATGCATGTTGCTCATGATGCATTAATCGGTAACGGTTGCATCATTGGTAATTCTACCAAAATGGCAGGAGAAATTGTAATTGATGACAACGCTATTATTAGCGCTAACGTACTGATGCACCAGTTCTGTCATGTGGGTGGTCATGTGATGATTCAAGGAGGATGTCGTTTTAGCAAAGATATTCCTCCGTATATCATTGCGGGACGTGAACCAATTGCTTTCTGCGGAATCAACATTATCGGTCTCCGTCGTCGGGGATTTTCTAATGAAGCGATTGAAAGTATCCACAATGCTTATCGTATTATCTATCAAAGCGGTCTGAATACGACTGATGCATTGAAGAAGATCGAAAATGAATTTGAAAAGAGTCCGGAGATTGATTATATTGTTAATTTTATCCGTAGCTCAGAGCGTGGAATTATAAAATAAAACAGTTCAAAATAGTCATATTATGATATACAGATTTACCATTATATCTGATGAAATTGACGATTTTGTCAGAGAAATACAAATTGATCCGGAAGCTACATTTTTTGACTTCCATGAAGCAATACTGAAATCAGTAGGTTATACAAATGATCAGATGACTTCTTTCTTTATCTGCGATGAAGATTGGGAAAAAGAAAAAGAAGTGACCTTGGAAGAGATGGATGATAATCCTGAAATAGATAATTGGGTAATGAAAGAAACTGCTATCAATGAGTTAGTGGAAGATGAAAAACAAAAACTGCTTTATGTATTCGACTACATGACAGAACGCTGTTTCTTTATTGAATTGACCGAAATCATCACAGGAAAAGATATGGATGGTGCCAAATGCACCGTAAAAACTGGTAATGCCCCCAAGCAAACTGTAGATTTTGAAGAAATGGCTACTAGCAGTGGCTCGCTCGACCTTGACGAAAACTTCTACGGTGATCAAGATTTTGACATGGAAGACTTTGATCAGGAAGGCTTCGACATAGGTGGTGATGCAAGCACTTCTTTTGACGAAGAAAAGTTCTAACAAGAAAGAATTAATCTATTTTTAGCACTTCGATAATCACATAATTAGTTACGAATTACACGAATGAAATTAACACATTATTCGTGTAATTCATAACTAAAAGATATTAAGTTATTTTTCCTCAGTTTCATCCTCAATTCTCATTCTTCATTTATTTTATGCCCACTCTCGTTGTATTAATCGGACCAACCGGTGTAGGAAAGACAGAATTAAGTCTGCGGCTGGCAGAACATTACCATACTAGTATTGTCTCGGCTGATTCAAGACAATTATATGCAGAGCTTAAAATAGGAACAGCTGCTCCCACAACCGACCAACTCCAACGTGTACCTCATCATTTGATAGGTACTCTTCATCTGACCGATTATTATAGTGCAGCTCAATATGAGACAGAAGCGATGGAAGTTCTGACTCGTCTATTTACTCAACACGAAGTCGTGATTCTTACCGGAGGCTCAATGATGTATGTAGACGCTATATGTAAGGGTATCGATGATATTCCTACAGTTGATATGGAAACCCGACAACTAATATTGAAGAAATATGAAGAAGAAGGACTTGAAAGGCTTTGCGCAGAACTACGTTTGTTAGATCCGGAATATTACCGTATTGTAGACTTGAGAAATCCCAAACGAGTGATCCACGCTTTAGAAATCTGTTATATGACTGGCAAAACCTATACGTCTTTCCGTACTCAAAAGAAAAACAACGCCCTTTCCGTATTTTGAAAATTGGCCTGACTCGTGATCGTGAAGAACTTTATGACCGTATCAACAGACGCGTTGATCTGATGATGGAAGAAGGATTACTGGAAGAGGTAAAGTCTGTTCTCCCCTACCGCCATCTAAATTCACTCAATACAGTTGGCTATAAAGAAATATTCAAATATCTGGACGGTGAATGGGAATTACCTTTTGCAATTGAAAAAATCAAGCAGAATTCACGTATTTACTCTCGTAAACAAATGACTTGGTTTAAAAGAGATGAAGAAATACGTTGGTTCCATCCAGAACAAGAAACGGAGATACTTGAATATCTCCGCCTATCTTCAGATTATTTTTTTTAATATAAACTTATACAATCTCTTTGCTTTTTTATTATCTACTTTCCTCTTTTTTCATAGTTACCATTAATTGTGAAGAAGCATTTAATGTACTTGTAGCCATACCCTTATAACTTACCTGAAGAATTCCATTTTTAGGAACTCTCAATACAAAATATCCTTCTTCGTCAGTTACAGTTCCTTTTACAGCACCTCCTTTTACGTTAATTTTAGCTTTTGGAAGAGTATTTCCAGCTGTATCTTTGACCAATCCACGCACTGTTACATAAGTAGAAACATTATTTTTGGTATCAAACTCAAATACCCTCTTACCATCAGAACTCTTATAGACATTTAATCCTTTGATATCATTGGCCGAGATGGAAATCAAATCTTTTTCAGAAACTTCTTTATCATCAACTATATAAATAGGTTTCTTTGTCAACCATCCCTAAAGAAGCCATTTGTTTAGTATCAATATATTTCCCATTACCATCTCGGGCAGCATTCTTTTCACTCACTATATTCGTCATGTGCTAATCTTGTTTCACATGGGCAGTTATAGGTTTCTTATTAGTAACCGACTCTATTATCCAAACACCATCTTTCCCCTTCTCCCCATACATTTCAAGGGCAGCTTTATCTTGTAAAACAGTAAGACTTGCTATACTATCCCGAGAGATTTTAGAGAATGGATCATCTCCCACTGCTTCTTTTCCATCAATGATAATCAACGGCTTTTTACCATCTGATCTCATCTTATTTATGGTAGGAGCATATAATACACTCTTTTCCTCCTCCTCCGTTGTTGTTGTTGAGAGAGATAGTATCAT
>NZ_BHWB01000049.1 GCF_003865075.1 Bacteroides faecalis
ATTTTATCAGTGAAATGATAAAGGCACGACTTGACCCTGTGCCGGAAGTTCAACTTATTCCAATAGAACATGAAGGGCATACCCTGCTTGAAGTGAAAGTAAAGGCAGGAACGCTTACACCTTATTACTATTATCAAGATGGGACACGTACCGCATATGTACGAGTTGGCAATGAAAGTGTAGAATGCAACTCCCAACAATTACTTTCGTTGGTATTAAAAGGCACTCACATGACTTGAGATTCACTGCCTACCCAAGTGGATGCCAGCAAACATTCTTTCATCATTCTTGCCAATACTTTCCGTGAGCAAACCCATCAGGAATGGAATGACAAGTATCTGCAATCATTCGGACTGGTAACTCCTGACGGCAAACTGACCAATGCAGGATTGCTGTTTGTGGATAATTGCACCGTATTCCAATCGCGTATTTTCTGTACCCGTTGGACTGGACTCTATAAAGATGATGCCATCAGTTCCATAGAGCATCGGGCTAACCTTGTATTGCTATTGAAGTACGGCATGGACTTCATCAAGAACTATACCATGAGTGGTTGGGTGAAGATGCCAAACTATCGCCTTAACCTCCCAGACTATTCAGACCGAGCCATCTTCGAAGGATTGGTAAACCACCTTATCCATAGAGATTACACCGTGATGGGCGGTGAAGTACATATTGACATTTACGATAACCGTGTAGAACTGGTATCACCCGGTGCAATGCTTGACGGTACACAAATTCAAGACCGTGACATATACAAAGTACCATCCATGCGTCGCAACCCTGTCATTGCAGATGTATTTACACAATTGGACTATATGGAGAAACCCGGTTCCGGCTTACGCAAAATGCGAGAGCTTACAGAGAAGCTACCCAATTTCCTGCAAGGTAAAGAGCCGCAATATCAAACGGAAGCGACTTCTTTCTACACCACATTCTATAATTTGAACTGGGGGGAGAATGGAAGAATACCTGTTGAGGAAGTGGCAAACAGGGTAAATAGTACCCTCGAAAAGTACCCTGTAAACGAAGAAAGTTCGGAGAAAAAGTACCCTGTAAACGAAAATAGTACCCTCAAAAGTACCCTGTAAAACGAAACACCAACAAACCTGTTGGTAGAACGGCTCAACGTATTATAGATATGGTTATATCTAACCCGATGATAACTCGTGAGAAAATGGCTGATAAATTAGGAATCTCTTTGGATGGTGTCAAGAAGCAGATTAAAAATCTCCGTGAAAGAGGTATTCTTACACACGAAGGTTCTGACAAATCCGGTTATTGGCGCATTATTGTTAAACCATAAACAGAACAATAAACCTATGGAAACCTCTTTCATACCACTCTGTGCAATAATTGCCGTTTTGGTTATCGCCTTTTTGTTTGCCTCTTTGCCACAGGTAAACCATAAAACGCGATACAAAGTACTTTATGCAATAGCCATCATCATGCTATTAGCTGTTATCCCCTATTAGTGAGTATATGGCTGGTGACACACAAAACTCAAGTAGCAACTATCTGCTTGTCCTAATATTCGATATTGCAGTAGGATATTTCTGTATGTACATTGCTGCTTTATTGAAATTCAATGTCCTTAGACGAAAGAACCAAGCATTAGAAAACGCCTTGACAGAAAAGCAACAAGAAAATGTAGCAATCCTATTGGAGCATCAAAACGAAAAGCAACAAGCACTTCAGCAAAGAGAGTTTGAATGGTTGGCTGGGAAAATAAAGATGTTTACCGAAGAAGAACAGGAAGCTATTCTTGCCAGTGCTCTATCATTTGCTGAACATGACTTGATAGTTGCTCCCTCAATAAACATACAGCCCAAAGAAACATGTAGTCAGCAAGAACTAATGTACTTTGTTTGCTCTGCTTTTTACAATATGGATAAAGCCGTAGTAAAATTGTGAGTTTCTTATATAAATTTTTTCCTCTCTATTTTCCTGCTGGAGAAAGTGCATTGGCTAAAAAGATGCCGGGATTGGAAAAGAGAAAAGGAAAGAAGAAAACCCATCCAGTTCAACTTAAAACTTTGACTATATAATATTAGGTTTAAAATTATATCAAACCTAAATCAACCTTTAGAACCGTTATTTCTAAATTACTAATAACCATTTGGGGGAGTATTGAGAAATTCTTTCGTGTATCAATTTACACTTAGCATTTAAGTTCGAAAAATAATATTTTTTTTTGTCCAAGGAAACCAAACGACATTGCCACAATCTATAATATAGTTAATCCAATAATATCATTAAGAATTTTAGTTAAAATAGGAATAATGGTTTGCAATCCTTTTTCAATAGTCAGTGTATTGAAAACATCAGAAGGAACTACTATTTTTTGTGCATTGATTTGAGGGTATCCTGCATTTTGTTCTACTTTATGGGAGAATAAGCAAGAAAACAATAAAAGCATATTCATATTATACATAGTAATCAAAAACACAAATAACATTGAAGTTGAGTTGCACTCGGAGGTAACCCCAAGGCTATAGGATCCATGTCTGCTATATTATTAGCATCACATGACGCATTTTTTAAATTCTCTCATAGTCTTCTGTAAACTGATTGGCAATATTTGCACTGATTCTGAGCTTTTCTTCAAATGAAATACCTTTTCAACTGCCTAGGAATTTCTTCACAATAATATATACCGCACGAATAATCAAGTTGTTTATACAACAATTTGTAAGCATCTTCAGGAGAATGGCTTATTTGTCTTGTGGTGTCATTGTTAAGTACTCCAGATTCTAAAAAGACACCTTTAACAATACATTCTACACATTGTTGAATAAAAAATATCGCATGAGATACTTTTTTGTTTTTTAATAATAACTCTGCAGATGATAGATTCTCTTTGGCAACTTTGTACCATGCAAGAACAGCAAGAGTTCGCTGTCCGACAATAGCAACCACATCAGATTGATGTCACATCTGATGTGGTTGCTATTGTCGGACAGCGAACTCTTGCTGTTCTTGCATGGTACAAAGTTGCCAAAGAGAATCTATCATCTGCAGAGTTATTATTAAAAAACAAAAAAGTATCTCATGCGATATTTTTTATTCAACAATGTGTAGAATGTATTGTTAAAGGTGTCTTTTTAGAATCTGGAGTACTTAACAATGACACCACAAGACAAATAAGCCATTCTCCTGAAGATGCTTACAAATTGTTGTATAAACAACTTGATTATTCGTGCGGTATATATTATTGTGAAGAATTCCTAGGCAGTTGAATAAAGGTATTTCATTTGAAGAAAAGCTCAGAATCAGTGCAAATATTGCCAATCAGTTTACAGAAGACTATGAGAGAAATTTAAAAATGCGTCATGTGATGCTAATAATATAGCAGACATGGATCCTATAGCCTTGGGGTTACCTCCGAGTGCAACTCAACTTCAATGTTATTTGTGTTTTTTGATTACTATGTATAATATGAATATGCTTTTATTGTTTTCTTGCTTATTCTCCCATAAAGTAGAACAAAATGCAGGATACCCTCAAATCAATGCACAAAAAATAGTAGTTCCTTCTGATGTTTTCAATACACTGACTATTGAAAAAGGATTGCAAACCATTATTCCTATTTTAACTAAAATTCTTAATGATATTATTGGATTAACTATATTATAGATTGTGGCAATGTCGTTTGGTTTCCTTGGACAAAACAAAATATTATTTTTCGAACTTAAATGCTAAGTGTAAATTGATACACGAAAGAATTTCTCAATACTCCCCCAAATGGTTATTAGTAATTTAGAAATAACGGTTCTAAAGGTTGATTTAGGTTTGATATAATTTTAAACCTAATATTATATAGTCAAAGTTTTAAGTTGAACTGGATGGGTTTTCTTCTTTCCTTTTCTCTTTTCCAATCCCGGCATCTTTTTAGCCAATGCACTTTCTCCAGCAGGAAAATAGAGAGGAAAAACTTTATATAAGAAACTCACAATTTTACTACGGCTTTTATCCATATTGTAAAAAGCAGAGCAAACAAAGTACATTAGTTCTTGCTGACTACATGTTTCTTTGGGCTGTATGTTTATTGAGGGAGCAACTATCAAGTCATGTTCAGCAAATGATAGAGCACTGGCAAGAATAGCTTCCTGTTCTTCTTCGGTAAACATCTTTATTTTCCCAGCCAACCATTCAAACTCTCTTTGCTGAAGTGCTTGTTGCTTTTCGTTTTGATGCTCCAATAGGATTGCTACATTTTCTTGTTGCTTTTCTGTCAAGGCGTTTTCTAATGCTTGGTTCTTTCGTCTAAGGACATTGAATTTCAATAAAGCAGCAATGTACATACAGAAATATCCTACTGCAATATCGAATATTAGGACAAGCAGATAGTTGCTACTTGAGTTTTGTGTGTCACCAGCCATATACTCACTAATAGGGATAACAGCTAATAGCATGATGATGGCTATTGCATAAAGTACTTTGTATCGCGTTTTATGGTTTACCTGTGGCAAAGAGGCAAACAAAAGGCGATAACCAAAACGGCAATTATTGCACAGAGTGGTATGAAAGAGGTTTCCATAGGTTTATTGTTCTGTTTATGGTTTAACAATAATGCGCCAATAACCGGATTTGTCAGAACCTTCGTGTGTAAGAATACCTCTTTCACGGAGATTTTTAATCTGCTTCTTGACACCATCCAAAGAGATTCCTAATTTATCAGCCATTTTCTCACGAGTTATCATCGGGTTAGATATAACCATATCTATAATACGTTGAGCCGTTCTACCAACAGGTTTGTTGGTGTTTCGTTTTACAGGGTACTTTTTGAGGGTACTATTTTCGTTTACAGGGTACTTTTTCTCCGAACTTTCTTCGTTTACAGGGTACTTTTCGAGGGTACTATTTACCCTGTTTGCCACTTCCTCAACAGGTATTCTTCCATTCTCCCCCCAGTTCAAATTATAGAATGTGGTGTAGAAAGAAGTCGCTTCCGTTTGATATTGCGGCTCTTTACCTTGCAGGAAATTGGGTAGCTTCTCTGTAAGCTCTCGCATTTTGCGTAAGCCGGAACCGGGTTTCTCCATATAGTCCAATTGTGTAAATACATCTGCAATGACAGGGTTGCGACGCATGGATGGTACTTTGTATATGTCACGGTCTTGAATTTGTGTACCGTCAAGCATTGCACCGGGTGATACCAGTTCTACACGGTTATCGTAAATGTCAATATGTACTTCACCGCCCATCACGGTGTAATCTCTATGGATAAGGTGGTTTACCAATCCTTCGAAGATGGCTCGGTCTGAATAGTCTGGGAGGTTAAGGCGATAGTTTGGCATCTTCACCCAACCACTCATGGTATAGTTCTTGATGAAGTCCATGCCGTACTTCAATAGCAATACAAGGTTAGCCCGATGCTCTATGGAACTGATGGCATCATCTTTATAGAGTCCAGTCCAACGGGTACAGAAAATACGCGATTGGAATACGGTGCAATTATCCACAAACAGCAATCCTGCATTGGTCAGTTTGCCGTCAGGAGTTACCAGTCCGAATGATTGCAGATACTTGTCATTCCATTCCTGATGGGTTTGCTCACGGAAAGTATTGGCAAGAATGATGAAAGAATGTTTGCTGGCATCCACTTGGGTAGGCAGTGAATCTCAAGTCATGTGAGTGCCTTTTAATACCAACGAAAGTAATTGTTGGGAGTTGCATTCTACACTTTCATTGCCAACTCGTACATATGCGGTACGTGTCCCATCTTGATAATAGTAATAAGGTGTAAGCGTTCCTGCCTTTACTTTCACTTCAAGCAGGGTATGCCCTTCATGTTCTATTGGAATAAGTTGAACTTCCGGCACAGGGTCAAGTCGTGCCTTTATCATTTCACTGATAAAATCAGCATCGGCTTG
>NZ_BHWB01000050.1 GCF_003865075.1 Bacteroides faecalis
CGGAATGCAACGTTCCAAAGGGGAATGGTCCTTCAGCATACCCGATGTTTTTGGAAGGATCGTCTTGACGGGAACCTGCAAGAATACACTGAATTATGCAAATGATCCGTTAAAGAACGTAGTGGTGAAAGCTACCCGGTTAACAGGCACGAATCAGACTAATGAGCTGAAAGGATATACGCTTCCCTCAAAAGTCGCCTTGACCACCCTGTTATATTGAGCGTAAATTATTATGACCGGTATAGCTTTATAGGATCGAATGGAATTCCTTCGGGCGCTGCCACTGCTTACGAAAAAGTAGCAGGGTATGATAAACTGAGAACGGAAGGAGTCAAAGGCTTGCTTACAGGCACACTGACGGCTAAGATATCCGGCAATGGGACGGTATCGGGATACCTGTACTCGGTGATGTATTACGATGAGAGGGGACGTATGATCCAGCAGCGGGGAAACAATTCTCTGGGAGGAGAGGATAAGATATTTACTGCCTACGACTTCCCGGGAAATCCTACGCAAGTCAGGAAAGTACATACTGTCGGGTCGGATACCCGGACAGAAGTATATACCCATACCTATGACCCGGCGGAACGTCTGTTAAAAACAACTTACCAATTGGACAATGCCGCGGCGGTGACTCTGGTGGATAACACCTACGATGAAGTGGGACGTTTGAAGTCGGACAGGCGAAACGGGAATGCTAGGCTGAAAACGGAGTATGCTTATAACATTCGTTCTTGGACGAAGAGTATTACAGGGACTCTGTTCAGTCAAACGCTGAATTATCAGGAGGCAATAACGGGGAATACCCCTTGCTATAATGGCAACATCAGCAGTATGTTGTGGAAGGCAGGAACGGAAACGAGCCAAAGAGGTTATCGTTTCACGTATGACGAGCTTTCCAGATTGAAGGATGCCCTCTACGGGGAAGGCGCTACGCTTGCCTCTAATACGAACCGATTCAATGAGCAGATTACCGCTTATGACAAGATGGGAAATATCTTAGGCCTGAAACGTTACGGGCAGACGGATGCAAACAGCTACGGGCTGATTGACAATCTGACTTTGACGTATAACGGTAACCGGTTGCAGGCGGTAAAGGACGTTGCCACAAGTTCGGTTTATGGTAATGGAACAGAATTCAAAGACAATTCCAATCAAACGGTGGAGTATGCTTATGATAAAAATGGTAATCTGACCAAAGATTTAAACAAGAATATTAGTAGTATTGGGTATAATTTTTTAAATTTGCCTAATCAGGTAATCTTTGCGGGAGGTAATAGTGTTTTATATGAATATGCTGCTGACGGAACAAAGTTGCGTACGGTACATAAGACGGGGGCTACTACCTTAACGACGGATTATTGTGGTAATGCGATCTATGAGAATGGGGTGTTGAAGATGTTGCTCAATGATGCGGGTTATGTTAGTTTCCCGGATAGGAAGGTTCATTTCTATTTAAAGGATCATCAAGGGAATACTCGTGTGGTAGCGGATAAGGATGGTAATGTTGAGGAACGAAACAATTACTATCCTTTTGGTGGTACTTTTACATCAACCAATAATGTTCAGCCTTTTAAGTATAATGGTAAGGAACTGGATCAAAAAAATGGACTGAACTGGTATGATTATGGTGCTAGACATTATGATGCTGCGATAGGGCGTTGGCATGCAATAGATCCCAAATGCGAAAAGTACAATTATTTGTCTCCATATGTTTATTGTAACAATGGGCCGATTGATAAAATAGATCCTACCGGAGAAGATTGGTATCGCGACAATAACGGAAATTATCGTTGGATAGAAGGCGACGAAGAAATTGAAGGATATGAAAGACTCGGTTCATCCGTTTCTATATCATTGGGAGATGGTCTGTATCTAAACGCCTATCAGAATGGTGGTATCATTGCGAACCAAGCAGTAAATGCATTCGACTTAATTTCCGGCAGCGGAAAATTACAGAAGCAGTTCTTAGGCAATCAAAGTCCTCTGTCTGAAGACTCAAAATCAGCATTGTTCAATGGACTAACCAGCAGAGGAGTTGATGCAATAGCCCGTCCTGTAGGAGAGTTTCTGGTAGAGCAGGGAACTGTTTTGCTGGGAGGCAAACTATTAAGTTTGGGAATTGGAAAGTTAGTCGGACAATTTGCCTCCAAAAGCAGTAGTAGTATTGCCCAAGCTGCAGAAGCTTCTTCTATTGGTAATGAAGCGGCTGTTGGAACCCATTCTGTTTATACGGGGGTAGACGCTTCGGGAACGGTTCGATATGTAGGCATAACAGGTCGTGATCCATCCGTCAGGTTTTTGGAACATTGCATTCGGGAACGGCAAGAGGTGCATTAGATTACAAGATTGTTGAAGGTGCTGAAAATCTAACAAGAGCTCAAGCCCGGGTATGGGAGCAAACTCTAATTAATCAGTATGGCATGGGCAAAAACGGAGGACAATTGTTAAATAAAATCAATTCAATCGCCCCTAAAAATTGGGCAAAAATGGTATAAAATAATATGGGAGTAAAAAGAATCAGAACAAAAATTGGAGATGTCTTTTCTGTGAAAGTATCAGAATCGGTATAAAATATTTCAGATTTCGGTGATTGTGGATAATGTATATTGGAAAGACGAAGAATTGCAAGAGGCAGTAAGAGAAGAACTGAGGTCTTACTCTTTTTTAAAACAAGGGAACGAATGTATTTTGCAGCCTGAAGATGTAATACATATCTGAAAGAGAATTCTAAAGTAAGTTTACTCTTGAAACAGGTAGTGAAGAAGGAAAAAGAGAGGGGATTTATCAAATAAAAATAGATGATACCTTGACTGGAGATTTCAGGTATACCTTTGAGTTTACGTATAATGATAACAATGAAAAGCATACTTTCTTCTTAAATCCGAAGTTGAAAAGCGCTTCTGTAAAGAGCGTAGCACCTGCTCCTATTCTTTTTGTAGAAGATATAACTGATATTCAACCAGTGACATCAGTCCAATTACCCGAAAATAGTAGGGTGATTTATGTCTTTTATTCGAATCTTATGCAATTAAGACCGTTATAAATTCAATAAATCATAGTTTTGTTGAAGGTGGCAAACAAGGCTTCAAATAAATATTTTGTTAAAATAGTTGGATCATATTTATTTTCCAACTATTTTTGTCTCCGTACTTTAAAAGCACTATATGTTCTAATGAAACAGAACCGTTTACTAAAACAAATTTCAAAGAATTACAATGAAACGATGACTGCGAGGCTCATGGAGGAGTTTTGTATGCATTAACGTTGTGTTCTTTGACAGATTGGACACCCATCCGGCATTTTGTAGTTGATTACAAAATGAGAGGTCCGGAATATCTGCAAAATCGCTAGTTTCTTATTCTCTTTTATTATTTGTAGATGTTTTTAGCCTGTATGCGTCTTTCTCGATTCGTACAGATTACTCTCGTATTGCCCTTTGTCAAGGGTGATTTAGCTTACCGTTTTTTATTATTCCATTTTTATATTAAAACTTATAGTGCTATGACAAAAAAGAAAGATACAACTATTGATGAGAAATTAAATGATTTGGACGAACAAATCAAAGCCTTTTTAGATGATATAGAGGATTGGAAAACTAACTCTGATACTACTGCATGCGAAGAAACAGGTATATCGGGATTAGATGATAATTTCGGATATGTAAGAGAAAGCCGCTACGTGGATAAAGGAGTGACATATTTCATTCCGGTCAATCCCAAACCGGAGGGTGAATATAAATTGGAAGAATTAGTTGTCTTTGCCAATGAGGAAGATACTTATCATGAAAGGAGAAAAAATAAACTTTATTTTAAATCGGATACGAAGAAGGTACTTCGAATAACGATGTGGATACGGAAGGTTACAGGAAATGATCCATCGAACGGTGTTCTGTTTTCGCTGTATCGGGAGGGATGTCGAGTTCCGGTTTTTAAACGATTAGAGCAAATTGATCCGGATGGATTCGAATATTCTTTTACGTATGAAGATACAGGCAAACTATTGCCGGGACGTTACTTCTTATTGATTGGTAATATGGAAAATGATTTGGAAGCAAAGTCACCGTTGGAAATAATGGGGACGCAATTATGTTACCGATTTCGGATACTGACTGAGGGAACATATTTACCTAAGCCAAAAGTGAGAAGAGTGTCTGTGTCTCGTCCTGATGTGCAGGAAACTGTTTGCGGAACTTCCGGTAAATTGGATATAAAAGTTGCTTTGAAAGGATACATCGAAGATACATATGACTTTTGTGCTTATTGTTATAATACTGACCATCAGCTGATAGGAAAAGTGGAGACCGACGCGAAACTTATATCGAAAGGATCGAATACATGGTTAAAGTTTTCATTGGAGTCTGCATACATTTGGGTAGCAGGAGATTATTCATTGGTATTTGTATATAATGAAGAGCCAGCTTACGTATTCTCTTTTCATCTTTCATCACAAGCTTTCGTACAATGTGAAGTCCGGGAACTTCAACCGGATTCTTTTCATTATTTAATGGTTAAGTATTGTGAGAAGAAAGTGGTATGGCAAGGGAGAATTTGTAAGCTACCGGGGATGCGAAATATTCGGGAACGGTTTGTTTCTTTGATAGAAGAGACTGTGTTTGATGAACTGTGTCGACGGAAAGGAGTGGAGATTACCAAGAGAAATAAACATTTTGTGATGATAGGAGCAGAATCTTCGATCCAACCAAAAGTGGCGACTTGTCTTTCTTCAATGTTCTCATTGGGTAATATTCAGATGGATGAAGTGGATGCCACATCGTTGATTACTTCCAAAAACTCATTGAATCCTTATGAGGAAGTAAATACATTGATGAGTAACCGTTTGGATAGTACAATTTTCCTGAAGCAGTTCTCTGCATTACTTTCTCCCAATGGGTTTACCGGTGTTACGTAAAATCACGAATGCTTTAAATGATCAAGAACATTCTTGGTCGTTAGTACTTTGTGGAACAGAAAGTGAAGTTGAACAGCTTTTTGAAGCGGTTCCTGAATGGAGGGCTTACTTCCCTGAGGAATATTGGTTGGAATTTGGAAATTATTCGTTCTCTGATGTATTGTATAGGTTGATATATCAGTTAGAGAAACGTAAATACAAGCTTTCTCCGGATGCAGAGCTACGTTTGTATCATGCGACTAAACAGTCGTGGGATAATGGAAAATTGATGCATTGGGGTGAGAAAGAAATTATCGATTTTGTTGAGAGTACCTTATTGCCCGTTGTTAGAAAACGCATGATGAAGAGGGTATTAAAATCTGCTTCACAGGATATACAAGCATTACAAACTTTGTATGCGGATGATCTGGAGCTATCGTTTGACGGTAGCCGGCAT
>NZ_BHWB01000051.1 GCF_003865075.1 Bacteroides faecalis
ACATTTCTGTAATTGCTTCAATAATCCCCTCACTCGTTGAACGATTTGCTTTATAAGGCGAAGTGATAATACGTTCTTTGAACTGCTCTTTCAGTCGTGCTTTGTCTTCTTCCGAGTCCGTAGCCACATAAAAAGCAACTTTCGGATGGAGTCTGATTTCTTTTTCCATATTTTCAATGAAAAAAGTAAGAGGACTATGCTGAATAGAAGCAATATTATCGGTCCGCCTGATATGTATCCCGACAGTATAGTCCGGGAAGTTTTTTATACGTTCCATGATTCGGGCTTGTATCTGTTCATTAGGTTCAACGGCTTTCAACATATCGGAAGCATCATAAAACTTTGCCAAATGAATGAGGTAGACAAACTTACCTTTTTCAAAATCAGTAAAGATGTCCTGCGGAGTTTTATATCTGTAGATATCCTTTTCGTAAATGCGATAATCGAAAGCTATCATTTGCCAGAGAATAGGAAACCAAAAGTTCTTGCGACGTGGTTTATCGAGTATCAGGTAATCATACCATTTGCCATCTTTTATTTCCACATCTTTGATTGCAGGTGAAAGTTTGAATAGAGAATGGAAATCAGCTCCCATTCCCCAATCCTTGAACCACACAATTTTTAATGGGATGGAGTGTGCCTGACAATATGCTATGGCAGAAGTAATTGCGTATATTCTGTTAGCAAGTCCTCCAATGGGAATTAGAGTTAATTTATCCATATATCTTTTATTTTTTTGAACGTCCGGATAGGTATTTTAGGCTCTCTTTGAAAATGGCCACTTTGCTAAACCACATGATCAGCGAATAGATAGCGACTGCCAGTCCTATTTTTGTAATTAGCATGAGATAGATATTGTTGATTTCTATCGTCATATAATAAGTGGCTACCATAGTAGCAGCCGCAATTCCGGCAAAAGGTACGGTGTCTTTCAGTGCATTCCACAGACTAAGGTGTATCTCTTGCCATATAAAATATTGCCATACACCCAGCCAAATGATGTTAAGCACAACAAACAGCATTAACATGACATGAATTCCGTATGGATAGGCAAGCAACATGATAATTAGTTGTAAGACACATAACAATATTGAGTTCCACATAAATATATTAGGCTTTTCTTTGCTAAGAATCAGTCTGGAGTACAAAGAGATAACAGGCATAAATGCTCCCCATACACACAGAATTTGTAAAATAGGTACACAAGATATCCACTTGTCAGTAATGGTAATAATGATAAATTCTTTAGCTATCAACGCTAGGCCAAACATTGCAGGAAAAGAAAGGAAAGAAGTGAAACGCAACATTTTACGGAATACGTTTTGTTGTCGTTCCGGATCATCGGCAACTTCTCTCAGAACGGGTTGTGCTACGCTGCTTATCATTCCCTCTATAGCATTGTATCCCATGTAGTTCCACTTACTGGATTGTGTGTAGTTACCCACTTCTGCCTTAGTGTAAAATGCACCAAGTATGGTAGATACAAGATTGTTATTAATTTGTTGGAAGATGCTTGTAACGAGTATTTTGCTGCTGAATCCGAAAATCCCTTTTAGTGGTCGGAAATCAATGTGAAAAGTGGGTCTCCAAGGAGAAAAGTACCAATACCAGAGATTAATGGTAGCAATATATACAAGATTTTGTGTTGCTATTCCCCAATACGACATCCCATTGTATGCCATGATAATTCCTATTGTACCGGATAGAATGAGGGCGGGTAATTGTGCCATTGCTCTCTGTTTTATCATCAGGTTACGAAGAAAATATGCATTGTGAACAACGGAGGTACTTGACATTAAAAAACCTAAGAAAACATATCTAGAGAGCCATATAAGCTCTGGAGCGTTGAAAAAATCGGCAATAAGCGGAGCACAGAAAAAAAATATGATATATATGGACGTTCCAATGCTTAAACTGCACCAGAATACAGCATTGTAGTCTTCTTGCGTAACACTTCGTTTATTGACTAAAGCTGTTACAAATCCACTGTCCTGAAGCGTACTGGCTATAGCAATGAAAATAGCGAGTACCCCGTACATTCCATAATCGGTATTGTCTAATAAACGGGCAATAACAATTCCGAAGAGGGCACTCAGTAGTTGTTGTAGTCCACTACTGAATCCTCCCCAGAATATTCCTTTTGCTGCTTTCTGCTTCAGTGACGGTTCCGGCATGCTTATTTTACTTCACTACCCGGTTTCACCTCACGTTCCGGCATGATCACAGCCAGACTACCGTCATTGTTTTCGGCACTTAGAATCATGCCTTCGCTAACGATGCCTTTCAACTTGCGTGGAGCCAGATTGGCAATAAAGCAAACTTGTTTGCCAACTAATTCTTCCGGTTGATAGTGTTTGGCAATACCCGACACAATGGTACGGGTTTCCAATCCGTCGTCAATCTTGAATTGTAATAATTTGTCTGCTTTAGGTACTTTCTGACATTCAAGAATAGTCCCCACACGAATATCTAATTTCATGAAGTCATCAAATTCGATGTTCGAACGTATTGGATTTGCTTTATAATTAGCTTCTTCGTTTGCTTTTCTTGTATCAAGTAATTTTTGTACCTGAGCTTCGATTGTTACATCTTCAATTTTCTCAAAAAGCAATTCCGGCTTATTCAATTGATGTCCTTCCGGAAGCAAATTGCTCCGTCCTAATTCAGCCCAATCAAAGTTATCCATATTCAACATCTGACGCAGTTTTTCCGAACTAAAAGGTAGGAATGGTTCGAAGGCAATAGCCAAGTTGGCAACTAGTTGAAGAGCGATATTCAGAATGGTTCCTACACGTTCCATGTCTGTCTTGGCTAATTTCCAAGGTTCAGTATCTGCAAGGTATTTATTACCAATACGTGCCAGATTCATAGCTTCTTTCTGTGCATCACGAAATTTGAAAACATCGAGTAGTTTCTCAACTTCAGCTTTTACGTCAGCAAATTCCTTCAGCGTATCTTTGTCGTAATCCGTCAGTTCACCGCAAGTTGGCACCTTTCCGTCAAAATATTTTTGAGTCAGTACCATAGCACGATTTACAAAGTTACCATAAACAGCTACCAATTCATTATTATTACGTGCTTGGAAATCTTTCCAGGTAAAATCATTGTCTTTGGTTTCGGGCGCATTGGCAGTTAGTACATAACGGAGCACATCTTGCTTACCAGGAAAATCAATCAGGTATTCATGCAACCATACTGCCCAGTTTCGTGAAGTTGAGATCTTGTCACCTTCCAGATTCAGAAATTCGTTGCTTGGAACATTATCCGGCAGGATATAACTACCTTCCGCTTTCAACATAGCAGGGAATACAATACAATGAAACACGATATTATCTTTTCCGATAAAATGAATCAGACGAGTTTCGGGGTCTTTCCACCAAGTTTCCCAACTGTCCGGCAAAAGTTCTTTCGTGTTGGAGATATAACCGATAGGAGCATCAAACCATACATATAGCACTTTGCCTTCTGCACCTTCTACGGGAACAGGAATACCCCAATCAAGATCACGACTCACTGCACGTGGCTGCAATCCCATATCGAGCCAGCTCTTGCATTGTCCATATACGTTTGGACGCCATTCTTTATGATCCTCCAGAATCCATTGGCGCAACCATCCTTCATGTTTGTCAAGAGGAAGATACCAATGCTTCGTTTCTTTCATGACTGGTTTACTTCCGCTAATGGCACTTTTAGGATTAATCAGATCTGTCGGTGACAAGGAAGTACCGCATTTTTCGCATTGATCACCGTATGCGCCTTCTGCGTGGCAATGAGGACATTCTCCGATTATATAGCGGTCGGCAAGAAACTGGTGAGCTTCTTCATCGTAATATTGTTCGGAAGTTTTTTCGATAAATTCTCCTTTGTTATAGAGTGTTTTGAAAAAATCGGAAGCCAATTGGTGATGGGTCGGTGAAGTCGTCCGACTATATACGTCAAACGAGATACCGAATTCTTTGAATGACTGTTTAATGAGTGAGTGATAACGGTCTACAACATCTTGCGGAGTGATCCCTTCTTTCTTTGCCCGGATTGTGATAGGTACTCCATGCTCGTCTGAACCTCCAATAAACAGTACATCTTCTTTTTTCAACCGCAGATAGCGTACATAGATATCTGCGGGTACATATACACCTGCCAAGTGGCCAATGTGGACAGGTCCGTTAGCATACGGCAATGCCGATGTGACAGTAGTTCTTTTGAATTTCTTTTCCATTATATAGTGTGTATTTTATTATTTTTTATAGCACTTTCTTTTATAATAATGTGCAAAGATAAGGAAAATCTGACATCATTAGATGTCTTCGAAGGGAAGATTACTTTTTTATCATTGAAATAAGTCTTATATTTTAAGGAAAGAAGGGCTTTAATTGAAAGTTCCGAATATAAATTCAAGAGTTCTACATATAGATTCAAAGTTTACAATTGTAATTAAGCTCAATAAGAAACATATTTTTTATTCAGGTAAAGTAGTTTTCTACAAATAGACAGGAAGATTTTTCTTGAAAAATCAAGATTAGATGTAAAGAAGAGTAAAGTTTAGCTTAAAAACAGGTCAGAGTCTTAGTAGCAAAACAGTAAGAAATAACCGATTGCTCTCTGTTGATTAAGCAAAGATAAGAAAACTTTATTATATAAAAAATAATTGCATACATCTACTTAACTAATAAAACACATGTAATCTATTGATTGAATACTTATTTGTTTTTCTATTTTACAGATAAGTATTCATAATTCGCATTATGTCATGTTGGGGATAAAAAGTCTTCCATAGTATCATCGAGGAGACTTTTTGAATGGTAAAAGTTATAACGTCAGGAATGTTGGTTGAGACAAATTGAAATTAGAAAACATATATGAATTCTATTGTTAAACTTAAATATTTGTCAGCCAAAATTATCAACAATATGGAATCATAGCCGCTTTAATATATATTGTAAAAGTAAATACATACAACATGATTTTTATTAACCTTTTTAATTATTTAATTTATGAATAGAACACTAAATTTGCATGCTAGCTTTATGTAGCATATTAGTGACTGGCTGTAAAGACGATACTAAAGATCCTACAGTGTGGGATACTACGCCATGTGATCCGTCAAGGCCGGTTGAGTTTAAGGATTTTACTCCTAAAGAAGGTGGCGTACGTACTAGGCTGTATATCAGTGGTTCGAATTTTGGTAAAGATGAGAGTAAAATTAGTGTAACTATTGGAGGACAAAAAACGCCCGTCATCTCTTCAAATGGTTCAACCATGTATTGTATGCTTCCTGGGCGTG
>NZ_BHWB01000052.1 GCF_003865075.1 Bacteroides faecalis
ATGATAGGGAAAGGGAAAAGCATATCACATGGTGTGGCGGCATTGGAGTACGACCTCGCCAAAGAGATAAACGGGCAGGCAGTAGCCACCGAGATAGCCCGGCATGAACTTTATGGGTGTACTGGTGCGGAAATGGTGCAGGAAATGAAACCGTATCACATTGATTTTCCGAACGTAAAAAACAACTGCCTACGTTTCGAGGTCAGCCCCTCGATAGAGGAAAGCGCCACCTTTACGGATGCGGACTGGGCGGAACTTGGTAACGACTTCATGCAGCGCATGGGGTTGGCGAACCACCAGTACATCATCATCCGGCACAGCGGTACGGAGAGCAAGAAAGAGCAAGCCCACCTGCACATACTGGCAAACCGGGTTTCCCTTTCCGGGGAACTGTACCGGGACAACTGGATAGGGAAAAAGGCAACGGAAGCCGCCAATGCCATAGCCAAGGAACGGAACTTTGTACAGTCGCAGGACATTGGCAAAGTCAACAAAGCGGAAATCAAGGAAGCCATGGACGGCGTATTGAAGAAGATGCAGGGCTTTGACTTTACCAAATTCAAGGAAGAACTTGGTAAGAGAGGTTTTAAAGTCCGGGAAGCCAGGGCAAGCACCGGGAAACTTAACGGCTACTATGTCACAGCCCGAAGCGGTACGGAGTATAAGGCAAGCGAGATAGGGAAAGGCTACACTCTCGCCCATATCGAGCGGACACAAAGCAAACTGAAGTGCAACTCAATGAACATATCTCATGGAAACAAACTCACACCCGGAAGCGGCAGCTTCCAACGTTAAGCAGGGACAGTACAGCCCCCGGAAAAGAAAAGATACAACGCCAAGGGTAAACCCGCAGCTTGCGGTAGAACTGGTGTATCAAGAACTAAAGCGTGTTGAAGTCTATACGAAGCGCATAGAGGACGCAACAGCCCGAAAGGTACAAATAGACGGGAAAAGCCTTGAAAGTGCCGAAAATCGCCTAAAAAACGTGTTGGCGGACTTTGAACGGCAGGGGTACAGAATGAAAAACGGCGGTTATGTGGACAAACGAATTTCGTTCTACTCAATCCTTTGTGCTGTTATCTCCCTATTGTTCGCTTGTTTCATGTGCTATCTTTGGACGGATGCAGCCAAAGACCGGGACAACTACAAGCAGTATTATGAATACTACCAAGAGCAGGCAAGGGAACAAAAGGGGAATAAATAAACATCTAACTTTACGAATTATGGGAACAACGGAACACGAAGAACCCCGGTTCTTCTTCATACTGAACAAGGGTGCGAAGTCCGGCGGCGAAATCACCCATGCCGTCCTAAACGGTAGTATCGTTTCGAAGCCGGCAGGCTGGGACGCCTTTCATGGGCTTGCACTGGCGAGAGAGAAACTAAGCAGCGAGGAAATACAACAGCAGATGAAAGAACTTGGTGTAGAAATGGAAATCGTTCCTCTGATTTGACAAGATTACCCGGAGTGTTTCAGCCGGGTAATCTTGTTACTTATCCTTGATTTTCCCTTTAAGGGCGTTTATAATCCACCCTTTCGGATTGTTCTTTTCTCGTGATTTTCCGTTTAGGAGAGCCAGTTCTCCGATAAGGTCGGTTATCTTTTCTTGTGCCGTTATGAATGTCTCTTTGTTCCGGTTTATCTCTTCCGATGTGAAGCCGCAGGAATAACGGAGGTACTCGTACACATGGCTGTCTATCTGATATCGTGCTGTAACCTTTGCTTGCAATTCTTTCCCTTCCAGTTCTTCATCTCTGAACTGTGGTTGATAGACCGGGTAGAACCTAAACCCGGTCACCTTGCTACGTTTGTTGTTTGGGTTTTCACGCACTTTCACGTAGTTGAAAGTGTATGGGCAGCTCTCATCAAGCGCAGCCTTTGCTGGTTTCAAAACTCTTTCCTCAAAATGATCTATTCTGTCTTTTCCGTTCTTGTCCTTGTATTTGTCCGCAGGTATGCCAAGACGGTCTTTCAAGTTTTCAAGGGATATATCCAAAGGGTACACCTGCCCACTCATTAACATGTAAAACCTAAGGGAATACCCAGTAGGTAGCGCAAGAGCCTTGTTTAACTCAAATTCTCTGTACCCCTTGGCGAACTTGGTAAACACATCCCAAAGGTCGTTAGACACACGAAAGGTTATAATGCCAGTGCGTTTTTTATATTTTGGGTTAGATATAAATCCGCACTTCCACCATTCCTCGTCATCTTCGTAAGTAAAAAAACGTCCTGCCAAAGAATCGAGTGCGGCTATGATTTCATTGTAATCACGTCCGGAAAAAATAACGTCAGATACATGCATTTGTGCATCAACATCCCAAAGTCCATGCTCAAACTTGCGTTTCGTGCCTGCATAATCTTTCAGTTTTACTCCCTTTAGTTCAGCTTGGCACGCTTCCAGTATGCGAAGAACTATTCTTTGTTCGTGTATGGACATGTCTTGCTGTTTTGACCATGTATATACCCATGAAACAACAACATCTTTATTCTTGGTAATAGGTAGTTTCTTTTTCATAAACGATTGATTTGCTGCAAATATACACAATCCCCACATTAAAACAAAAAAAGAGGGGTAAAACTCCCAAAGTGTGGGGACTAATTTACTTTTAAACTCCCAAAGTGTGGGGACTAAACTCCCAAAGTGTGGGAAAAAAGAGGGGTAAAACTCCCAAAGTGTGGGGACTAATTTACTTTTAAACTCCCAAAGTGTGGGGACTAAACTCCCAAAGTGTGGGGAAACACATGTTCTAATCCCTTTATTTATGGGCGTTTGCGAAGAAGTGATAGAGCATATTACAGACGATGCTTATAACAGACAAGGGGAATTTATAGAGCTAAGTGGTTGATTTACTGTCGGAAAAAGAAAAACGATAGGGAAAAAGAGCAAAGCAAAACCAACCAACGGGCGGTAGGATTGGAAACGGGTTTTTATGGCGTGTACACGTTTGTGTACAAAATGTTTGTATTTTATTGAAATATAGCTATCTTTGTGCTGAATTTAAAAGCAAACAGATATGGAAGCATTATCAGTAAGAGAATACCGTAACAACCTCGCAGCGTCTTTCACCAAAGCTGACAATGGCGAGCAGGTACTAATTCGCAGGAAAAACGAGATTTACGCTTTGGTAAAAGTTGGTCGTGAAGATTTGATGATAACCCCGGAGCTGCAAGCAAGGATTGACAAGGCAAGGGAAGAAATCAAATCCGGAAAGTGTGTTACCCTCAAAAGCAGTGAGGATATTGACGCTTATTTCGATAGTCTATGATGTACACAATTAGGGTTTCCGACGGGGTGGATAAGGTGATTGCCAAATGGAAGAAATCAAACCCCAATTTGTTCAAGAAGTATAAGAAAATCTACAAAGAATTGTTAGAGCACCCTAAGACTGGGCTTGGGCATCCCGAAGCGTTAAGGGGCGGTGGGGATATTACATGGTCTCGACACATTACCGCCCATGACCGGATAATCTATGACATTTACGAGGAAGTGGTAGAGGTCTACATCTTGGAGGTAGAGGGGCATTACAACGATAAATGATAAAACTGTTATGGTCGAATATTGTGTTTACTGGTTAGAGAACGGCGAGCCTATGCACGAGGTGTTCTCTTCTCTTGCCGCCGCCGAGATGTACTCATGTGCGATAAGAGGGAAAGAAAACATTGAATGGGTGGAGGTGTCCGAAGAAGAAACCATTGATTTGGACGAACTGGAAGACATGTTCCCGGATGACTTCTGCGGCGTGTAATCCCCTTGGGTAGAAATGGGGTAGAATTTGTTAGGCTGTGGGGGATTTTCTAACACGCCGGGGCTTTTTGCTGGGCGGTTGGCGTGGATGTATTCCCATGCGGCATGTGTATATATAGCAAGAAGTGTCCTTGTCGGACAATTCTTGCTTTTCTCGCTTTGCTCAAAAAGATTTTAAGATTACCTTTGTGGCATGGAACTAAGACGGAACGAAAAGATTACATTCCGGTGTACCGAACTTGAAAAGGACGCACTTGCGGAGCAGGCAGCCCGGTGCAGTCTAAGCGTATCGGAATACTGCCGGAGTTTGTCCCTTGGGGGGCGCCCAAGGGAGAGGTACACCGAGGAGGAACGGCAGCTTCTCCGGGACATAGCCCAGTTGAAAGGGACGCTCCAACGGCTGAACAACTACTTCGGTGGTCGCCAGTACCGGGAAGTGTTCGAGGAGAACCGGGCACTAATTACAGAGCTCAAAAAAATACTCTCACG
>NZ_BHWB01000053.1 GCF_003865075.1 Bacteroides faecalis
CGATAGACTGGGAAAGGCTATACTTGAAAAGAGCAAAACGGCACAAAGGCATTCAAAGCCGAGAATGACAAGGAGTATTATAGACAACAAATGGACAACGCAAGGACAACCAGTAACCGATTAAGGACGGAGAACCAAGAACTAAAGACCGAAACCAAGGAATTGAAAAAAGAACTTGGTAAGATGAAAGACTTGTTCAATTCCGAACAACTGGAGGCTTTAAGGCATCATTTCCCAAACATATCAAAAGCTATGGAAGAGGGGAAAGACCTACTCAAGCAAATCACCAGAAGCAGAGGTTTCGGTATGGGTATGTAACCCCCCCCCCCCCCCAAGGGGGAGCGACCAAACGGCAGCCTCTCTCAATGGAGTGTTACGTCGTTCGGATTCGGAAGAAATTTTGCAGGGTTCGGAAAACGGTTGTGTGCTTATTCTAAAAAAAGTTTATGGTGTGGCGCTCGTCGGGACGGGTGGTCCCGCCCCTTGCCGCTGGGCGCTCCCCGACCGATGATTTTTAAGTGACTGATTTTGTGCTGTTTGGGGGGTATATTAAGAATAGAAGAAATAGAATAAGTTAAGTACTTGATACACAATATAGGGCATTTTCCATATTGGAAATTCTCATTTTCCAATCTAGAAAATACTGATTTCCTAATATAATACTAAACAGGAAAATAATATTTCCCTTAATATTGTTTTTATGGAAAATAATAGTTTACTTTGTGGAGAATAATATTTCCCAAAAACACATCAAAATGGAAAATAAAAAAGCAGTTAAGTTAACCGATTTTCAAAAGAACGAAGAAAATCCTTTTATGAAACAAGCTATAGAAGGTATTGAAAATCATGTTGTTAAAAAGTATAAGAGTAATAGTGGTGGCGATAAGAGAGCCGTAGTAGCTTTAGCCGACACTGAAACTGGAGAAGTGTTTAAGACTTCGTTTATCCGTCAAATAGAAGTAGATGAAGAACAATTCACTAAATTGTATCTTTCTAACTTTGCTGCATTCTTTGACCTATCACAAGCAGCTATTCGGGTTTTTGGTTACTTTATGACCTGCATGAAACCCAAAAATGATTTAATCATCTTCAATAGAAAAAAATGCCTAGAATATACCAAATACAAAACAGACAAAGCCGTTTATAAAGGACTTGCAGAACTTGTAAAAGCTGAAATCATAGCCCGAGGACCAGCCGATAATCTTTGGTTTATTAATCCTCTGATAGTATTCAATGGTGACCGAGTGACATTTGCTAAAACATACGTTCGGAAAAAGACTTTAGCTGCCCAAAAGAAAGAAGAAGCAGAGAAACGACAATTATCACTTGGCTTTGATGAACAGTAACACTCCATTGAGTGAAGCTGCCGTTTGGTCGCTCCCCCTTTGGGGGCGGGGGGGGGATAGATAAAGTTCCTCTATGTAAAGTTATAATGGGGGATGAAAGGCAAGGTTCGCTAACCTTACCCCGATTGTTTATGCTTCCCAGCATTCAATCTATCCCCGTTTATGGGTTTCTCTTTCACCCTACAAAGATAACCTCATGGGGGAAAAATGTCCAAGAATATGGGGTAAAAACTATCAAGTCGGTAGAAAATAAGTATCTTTGAAGTACATTTTTAGTAGAGGTACTGGTATGCCTAGACGAAGCAGATAGGCAAAAATAAAGCCGCTGGAGATGTCGGATGTCCGTCAATTAACTCCAGCGGCTTGTATTTTGGTAACTCTCCCGTATCGGTCGGCTACCGTTTGGTCAGCAACAAAGGTAGTACTTTATTGTCGCAAATCCAAATGTTTTCCCCTTTATTTGTGCATTTACAGAACATTTGCTAACTTCGCACCTATGCAGTATGGTGATAGCACACTAGCACCCTAAAGGGTGCGTGTGTAAGGGGACAAGCCCCCTTAACCCCCTGTCAGCCGGCTGTCACCGGCTGTTATCGATTGTCACAAAAATGTTAACTTATGGGAGCAACAAGTATTCATGTACAAGCAGTGAAGCCGGGGAGTGAGATTCACAACTTTAGGGAAAAAGAGTTGGACTATGTTCGTCCCGAACTTAGTCATTTGAATGAAAGCTGGGTTGGAGATAGCATCTCCCATCGGCTGGAAAGTGCGAAACAAAGATATCTCGATACGGTTGGGCAGAAGATGCAGGCTAAAGCCGCACCCATACGAGAGGGAGTAATAGTAATCAAACAAGAAACCACCATGCAGGAACTCCAGCAGTTTGCCACGGTCTGCAAAGAACGTTTCGGTATCGAAGCATTTCAAATCCATATACACAAGGACGAAGGATACATGAACGCAAAGCAATGGACACCTAACCTTCATGCCCATGTAGTTTTCGATTGGACGCAGCCGAATGGGAAAAGTGTGCGTTTATCGCGTGATGACATGGCAGAACTCCAAACCATAGCATCTGAAACACTGGGCATGGAACGTGGCGTTTCTTCTGACCGCAAACACTTATCGGCTATGCAGTACAAGACCGAATGTGCGAAAGAACAGCTTCAGGAACTATCAAACGATATATCCAGTGCATTAGACAAACACAAGGACGTACAAAACCAGCTTCTTCAGCTTCAGAAAGAACTACGTTCCATTGAAACAAAGAAGAACGTCCAAAAACTCATTTCTAAGGCTTCAGAGAAGTTTTACGGCTTGATTGGAAAAACAGTCAACGATAGGGAAAAGGATGCCTTAAAAGCCAAAGTAAAGGCTTTAGAGGGGGAAAATGAACAGCTATCCGATAGACTGGGAAAGGCTATACTTGAAAAAGAGCAAAACGGCACAAAGGCATTCAAAGCCGAGAATGACAAGGAGTATTATAGACAACAAATGGACAACGCAAGGACAACCAGTAACCGATTAAGGACGGAGAACCAAGAACTAAAGACCGAAACCAAGGAATTGAAAAAAGAACTTGGTAAGATGAAAGACTTGTTCAATTCCGAACAACTGGAGGCTTTAAGGCATCATTTCCCAAACATATCAAAAGCTATGGAAGAGGGGAAAGACCTACTCAAGCAAATCACCAGAAGCAGAGGTTTCGGTATGGGTATGTAACCCCCCCCGCCCCCAAAGGGGGAGCGACCAAACGGCAGCCTCTCTCAATGGAGTGTTACGTCGTTCGGATTCGGAAGAAATTTTGCAGGGTTCGGAAAACGGTTGTGTGCTTATTCTAAAAAAAGTTTATGGTGTGGCGCTCGTCGGGACGGGTGGTCCCGCCCCTTGCCGCTGGGCGCTCCCCGACCGATGATTTTTAAGTGACTGATTTTGTGCTGTTTGGGGGGTATATTAAGAATAGAAGAAATAGAATAAGTTAAGTACTTGATACACAATATAGGGCATTTTCCATATTGGAAATTCTCATTTTCCAATCTAGAAAATACTGATTTCCTAATATAATACTAAACAGGAAAATAATATTTCCCTTAATATTGTTTTTATGGAAAATAATAGTTTACTTTGTGGAGAATAATATTTCCCAAAAACACATCAAAATGGAAAATAAAAAAGCAGTTAAGTTAACCGATTTTCAAAAGAACGAAGAAAATCCTTTTATGAAACAAGCTATAGAAGGTATTGAAAATCATGTTGTTAAAAAGTATAAGAGTAATAGTGGTGGCGATAAGAGAGCCGTAGTAGCTTTAGCCGACACTGAAACTGGAGAAGTGTTTAAGACTTCGTTTATCCGTCAAATAGAAGTAGATGAAGAACAATTCACTAAATTGTATCTTTCTAACTTTGCTGCATTCTTTGACCTATCACAAGCAGCTATTCGGGTTTTTGGTTACTTTATGACCTGCATGAAACCCAAAAATGATTTAATCATCTTCAATAGAAAAAAATGCCTAGAATATACCAAATACAAAACAGACAAAGCCGTTTATAAAGGACTTGCAGAACTTGTAAAAGCTGAAATCATAGCCCGAGGACCAGCCGATAATCTTTGGTTTATTAATCCTCTGATAGTATTCAATGGTGACCGAGTGACATTTGCTAAAACATACGTTCGGAAAAAGACTTTAGCTGCCCAAAAGAAAGAAGAAGCAGAGAAACGACAATTATCACTTGGCTTTGATGAACAGTAACACTCCATTGAGTGAAGCTGCCGTTTGGTCGCTCCCCCTTTGGGGGCGGGGGGGGATAGATAAA